>NZ_GG770540.1:0-93310 GCF_000154905.1 Streptomyces sp. SPB074
CCGCGTGCTCGGGCAGGGCGTCGAGGGCCTTGGCCGCCGGAGCGGAGACGCGGACCGCGTATGGCGACGGGCTCACCCGCGACGGCGGCGGAGCTCCGCCAGGTCGACGGCGTCGCTGTCGTCGCAGCCGGAGGCGACGAACGCGTCGACGGCCGGGGCGTGCGCGAGGCGGCCCTGCCACTCCTGAACGACCTCGTAGAGCCCGGCCAGGGAGAACGTGCGGCGGCTCTCCTCGAGGGCGGCCGCGTAGTCGCGCTCGAAGGCCGGCACCCAGCGGTCCGCGCGCTTGTCGGCGCGCAGCTGGGCGAGGAGTTCGGCCGGCGCCCCGGGCGCGGGGGCGTAGGTGGTGACGGGTGCGTGGTCGGGCTGCGCGCTCATCTGATCCTCCCGGCGGGTTCTCACCTCACCGTACGCGCGCCGGGTGGCCGTGGATGCGGTCATGGGCGGATCCCCTACTCCTGGGTGCCGGGCCGGATGATGTGGCCGAAGCCGAGGGCGTGCGGCCTGGCGTGGTAGCCGAAGGAGTTGAGGATGCTGCCGAGGGCGAGGTGCATCGCTGCGCGGGTGGTGTCGTAGCGGACGACCACGTCCTCGCCCTGGCGGCCGGCGCCCTGCAGGTCGATGGCCGCCTCGCAGAGCCGGTCGTGCACGCCCCAGCTGACGGCGACGTGGTCCTCGTAGAGGAAGACGAGCAGGCCGCCGTCGGGGTCGTCTTCGTGGCCGGGTGCCACCGCGGTGAAGCCGGCGCTCGCCAGGTCGAAGCGCACGTCGGCCGCGAGGGCCTCGAGTTCCGCGCGGTTCGCCGCGCGTTCGGCGTTGTTCTTCGGCTCTGGGTAGGGGTGTGGGTACTGGTGGTTGATCGTCATAAGGGGCTCCGGATTTAGTAGTCGAGATCGAGGTAGTCGATGTCGTTGATTTCTACGTCCGACAGTCCCATGGCGCGGCCGCCGCCGTCCTGGAAATACACTTCTTTGAATCCTTCGGCGACGATTTTGCGCATGTGCTGGTCGCTGGCCCCCGCGTTGCGGGCGTCGAACAGCTGCTGCGCGTACGTCGCGGGGAGGTGCACGGTGAGGCGGCGGAACCGGCCGTCGTCGGTTGATCCGGCGGACGATGTGTAGCCGAACCGGGCCCTCGTCTCCACCGTGATCCCGCCCGAGGTGGCGGCCTGCTTCTGCCGGCGCTTGCGCACCAGCGGCTGCCAGCGGGCCTTGACCGTGTCGTCGATTTTCGCGGCGACGTCCGGGCGGGCGTGCTTGCGGGCCCCGCGCCGGTAGCGGTTGACGGAGTCGGCGGTGACGCCGAGCTCCGCCGCGACGGCCTTGGCGCTGCCGAACTGCTTGATCAGGAACCCGATCTGGCCCTTCAACGTCTTGGGCGGGTCCTTGGTGAACGCCTCGCGGTCGGCCCGCTCGATCGCGTCGTCGATCTCGCCCATCACCCTCTACCGTCCTTCTTCGGGCGTGCTGTGGCCCCAGCGGTCGGGTACGAGGTGCGCGTCGGTGGCCGGGGTCAGGTCGACCAGCAGACGCTCGCCCACGCCCGTGGTGGTGCTGGCGTCGGGGATGAGATAGCCCAGCGTGCGCAGCTCCTTGACGGCCTTGGAGAACGCTTCGCGGCCTTCGGCTGCGGAGCGGTCCCGGCGTGCGAGGCCTGCCAGGGCGCTGATGGTGGGTTCCTGTCCGTCGTCGTAGCCGGTGGCGAGTTCGGCCAGGACACCGCGGGCACGCCACGTCAGGCGCATGTCGCGCATCGCCTGGGCGAACAGGATCGGGTCGTGGACGGGCGGGTTGGTGGGGATGGGCCAGCGCGGTGCGAGGCGGGGCGCGGCAGTCACGGGAACTCCTGCTCAGGGGCGGGAAATGGGGGTGGGTGAGGCGCGGTGGGCTATTCGCCGTCGTCGAGGACGGCGTCGCCGCCCTTGATGTGGCGGGCGGGGTTGAGGCCCTTCTCCATGAGGTCGACGGCCCAGTCCATGCTCTGGACGCCTTCGAGCTTGGCCAGGCCGGGGGTGGGGCCGAGGCGGAAGGCGCCGGGCTGGGGCTTGCCCGAGGTGGCGTAGGGGAGGATGTCGAGGGGGCTGGGGCCGGGGCTGGGGTAGACGACGCAGTCGGACAGCACGGCGAGGGGGAACAGGCCGGTCATCTTCGCCATGTTGAGCATCTTGCGGTGCATGTTGACGCGGGCCTTGCTGATGACGGCGGCGCGGATGTCGGGGCGCCAGGTCGGCCGCATCATGGCCGGCCACGGCTCGCCCTCCTTGTAGTGCTTGCCCTGGGGGTTCTCGAAGAGCTTCCCGATGCCGCCCTTCACGGTGGCCTTGATCGCGGCGAGGACCGCGGCCATCGCGGGGTCGGCGCTCTTGTGCGCTTCCATCGCCGTGAGGAACTGCTCGTCGGTGAGGTCCTTGGTGACACCCAGGTCGGCGAGCGTGTCGACGTAGGCGGTCTTGAGGCGGTCGTGCCAGGGGTCGAGGTACGCGCCGGTTTCCTTGCGCAGGTACGCCTCGAGGGGTTCGACGTTGTGGCCGAGTTCCTGGGCGTAGGCGACGGTGTGGGTCTGGTACCAGGCCGGGCCCGCAGGGCGGGTGCCGTCCGGGGTGAACGGTGAGGGCAGGCGGGGGTCGAGGTCGATGTGGGAGAGGTCCACGAGCCAGCTGCCGGGGACCTTCGGGCTGAACGCGGGGTGCAGGAGGTGGACCGGCTCCGAGAGGCCCACCGTCAACCGGGCTGCGGCGGCGAGGAACGCGGTGTTCAGGTCCAGGCCGATGGCCCAGGGCAGGCGGCAGTCCTCAGCGGTGAGCGTGTCCACGTCCCGCACCCACTGGAACGCCTCCTCGCGGAGGAAGCCACCCTTCCAGCCCGTGCGGAAGACGGCGGGGTGCTCGGGCTGGCCCTCGGGTGGGGCGGGGTCCATCGGCTCCGTACCCAGGCTGCCGGGGTTGAGGCCGGAGACCCAGTTGCCGGTGGCCTCGTCGCGGACGGGCCGGGTGGGCGGGCGCAGCGCCGTCATCAGTTCCAGGCCTGAGACCGCGGTGCTGCCGCGCGGGGTGATGACCCGCTGCGCGTACACGCCCAGGACCCGGGCGATGTCGGCCGGGCCCATCGCGCTGACGCCGGGCCAGGACCGCTCATCCAGCGCGTCCCAGGGCAGGATCGCGAGCTGCACGCACTGACGCTCGCGGCCCTGTGCCTTGCGGTACACCCGCGCCCACGGGCCGAATCCGCGCTGCGTGAGCTGCCACTTGGCCTTCGTGATCTGCTTGAGGACCGGGTGATCCTCGGGCAGGCGCAGGCCGCGCCGGTCCTCCAGACGCTCGGGCAGCCCGAGCTTCGGCGGCCGCGGCCTCGGTGAGGACGATGAGCGGGTCGGCGTCCTTGCCGTAGCGGTGCAGCCTCGGGGCGCCGAGACCGGACTCGCGCAGCGTCCACTCAACGAGCTCCACCACCGTGGTGGCGGGGCAGTCCAGCACCAGCCCGTCCACGCCGTACGCGGAGCCGTCACCGTCGAGGACGGCGAGCGGCCCGTGAGGGAAGCGCGGGTCGACGGCGGGCGCGGCGGCCTTCTTCGCGGCCGGCCGCCGGGACGATGTCGACGGGCGCGCGGCCGCCCGGGCGGGGCGCCCGGGCGCGACATGGGCGGCCGTAGCCTGAACCGGCACGGCGGTCTCCCGCTCCTCCGGGGAGACCGGGCCGGTGAACGTCCCGGGCCCTTCCGGCTCCGGTACGCGGGCCGGGGCCGGAGCGGGCGCAGTGGGGGCGCTGGGGGCGCCGTGGGCGGGGTACTTCGCGGCCCATCCCTTCAGAAGCCGCTGGTATGCCTCCAGGCGCGGCGACTTCGGCTCGGAGCGGCCGTTCTCGTAGTTCTTCACCGTCTGCACGGTCGACTTCAGGGCCTGCGCGAGCCGTGCCTGGGTGATACCAGCGGCCTCACGCAGCCGGGCGCGCTCCGCCGGGGGCGGCAGCTGCGGCTCCTCCTCCAGCAACGCGTCGATGTTCGCGAACAGCTCTTCCTCGGACGCCATCACGGTCTCCTTCCGTACCACCACCCTACCAGTCTTTAGCCCCAACATTTAACCCTGTTGTTTAACTCGATCTAGCGAATGTGGGGGCGGAGGGTGGGCCGTACCCCGATCAGCGGCCCCCTCCGGCGTCACCGCCCGCCACGGCCTCGGGGGCGTCGGCCTGGCGGCGGCGCTCGGTGCGGGCCTGCTCGATCGGGGCCGGTGCATCGTCCGGGGCGACGTCGGTCTCGGGGAAGGCGCGCAGGCTCACGCCCGCATCGCGGCTGACTGCGGCTCCACCGCCTCCGCGATGTGCGGGTCCATCCGCGACGGCGGCGCCGCCTTCCGGTGCGCGGCGAGGGCGCGGCGGTACTGCCCGAGGCGTTCTCCCGGGTGCGCACCGGACCGGTGAGGGCGCGGGCGCGCGGGAGCCGGGCCGGTGTCGCGCGTCGGCATTGTGCCGGGCGCGAGGATCTTCAGATGCGCGCGTGGGCGAGGCTGTCGGCGAGCTGTCCGACGATGTGGACGATCTGCTGTCCGATCTCGGTGGGGGCGAGGAGGAGGCCGAGGACGAGCACGATGGCCACGGTGAGCTTCTCGTCGTTGCGGCTGCGGGCGTGGGTGCGGCGCCGCAGGCGGATGGCGACGATGACGGCCAGGAGCACGGCCACGTTCATGGACACCAGCACGATCGGGTTCCCTCCCCCGGCGACCCGCGGACCGCCCTTGCCCGGCACGAAGGGCAAGCGCCCCCGGCTTTGGATATGACTCGCTGATCAAGGCCCGCACGATTTCCCTACGAAATGGCTGTATCACTCAGGGTGTATGGCTGGGAACGCACAGTTGCGGCAGTTTTGTTGCCGTGCCCCCCGGGGGGCGAGCGGTACGCGGTGCGGGCGCCGCCCGCCCCCCGGGGGCATTCACATGCGGGTGCGGAGCCACAGGCCTACGGCACCGGCCAGGGCCGTGCCGGTGCCGTAGGCCAGCCCTCGTACGAGCTGCCCGAGCGCGAGGGCGCGGTGCTGGCGCAGGCGGGCGGCGAGGGACGCGCGGCGGGGTACGTGTTCGTGGGGTGCGGGGGCGACGGTCATGCTCTTCCTCGGTGGGGTGGGCGGGCGGGGTGTCGGGCCCCGCCCGCGGGCCGGTCAGGGGTGGGTGAGCTGGCGGAGGTGGTGGGCGAGGGCGCGGTCGGGCTGGCCGACGATGACGTCGTCGTCGCCGGTTTCGGCGATGCGCTCGATGGCCATCTCGAGGCCGCTGGTCGGGGTGGCGGGGATGAGGGGGGCGGTGAGGAGGCGGTGGACGGCGTCCTTGTCGGCCTCGGTGAGCTGGTGGGCCCAGTGGGCGGCGTCGCGGATTTCGCCGAGGGTGAGGTGGTGCAGGTGCAGGCAGTGGGCGGCGACGCCGTGTTCGCTGCCGGCGGCGATCTGCCACCAGAATTTCGCGGATTCGGGGTGGTCGGCGAGGTGGAGGAGGCAGCCGTAGATGAAGAGGCCCTCGACGTCCGGGGGTGCCTCGGGGTGGGGGGAGTTCTTGTCGGGCGGGGTCGGCGGGGAGTCGGAGATCCGCTCGATGTGGAGGGCGGCGGCGGGGGTGGTGATGGCCGCGCGGCAGACGGCGTTCAGGCGGGCGGTGGCCTTGGTGGCGCGGTCGAGGTCGTTGTCACCGGGCCGGGCCGGGGCGGTCGCAGCGTCGGTGGACAGGCGGCGCAGCGCGGCCGCGACGTCGAAGGCGGCCGGGGTGCCGGTGCGCACGAGGGGCTGCTCCAGGAGGCCGTCGAGCAGGTCGTCGATCAGAAGGGGCCTGGGGGTGTAGGGCGGGGGCGGGGTGCGGGTCACGGCGTCTTCTTCTTCCTGGGCTCGGTGGACAGGCCGAGTTGGCGGCTGAGGATTTCCTTGGCGCGGCGCAGGTGGTAGTCGACCGTGCGGGGGTTGAGGCCGGTGAAGCGGGCGATACGGGCGGTGGGGTAGCCCAGGAAGTACCGCATGACGACCACGTCGAACTGCCGGTCGTTCAGCGCGGCGATCGCGGCGTACAGGCCGCGCGGGCTGTCGTGGAGCTCGAGCTGCTCGCGGATCGCGGCGAGGTTGTGCTGCCGTACGGGGCCGTTCCTGACGAAGGACGGGTCGCGGCCCTCGATGTGCAGGCGCCACTTGACCTCCGCGTGCAGGAGGAGCAGCGCGTGCTGCTCGGCCTTGCCCTCCGTCGCGATCTGCTCCCAGCTGTCCTGGATCTTCAGGAACGTCTCGTGGACGAGTTCCTCGGCGGCGGCGCGCGTACCAAGCTGGAGCTCGGCGTAGGCGTGGAAGAACTCCTGGTGCCCCAGATAGAAGGCCTGGAGGTCGTAGTCGAGCGGCAAAGGCGCGGCGTGCTCGGACCGCGAGGCGGGGGCACTCACTCGGGCCTCCGGCATGGCAGGGACATCACGAACTCCTCAGCGTCGAGGGACAGATGGCGCCGTGAGGGCGCCGGGACCGGATGCGGTCCTGACCCCACTGAAGCGATTTCGAAGCCCGAACACTCATGCGCCTCAAGGAAAAAGGAATCCGCTCTGTGCGCAACGCTTCACAATGCGCAAGATCAAAAGCCCCACGAAGGGACGCTGAGCAGCAAGAACGACATCACTGAGAGGTCTCGACCAATCACCCTTAGTGGCTTACATCACACCCGCGTGCGCCGTCCCTGCTCGACGAACTCGGCTTCGACGCCGTCGACGCGGGCGGCCTCGACGAATCCTGGCGCCAGCAGCCCGGCACCCCGGTCTACGGGCTGGCCGCGGGCGCCGACGAGGTCGTCGCCGCACTGGCCGCCGCCACCCCGGAGCGTCCAGCGCAATTCCGCGCCTGACCACCCCGCCAGCACCTGCCGGTCCCGCCACGAGAAGACAGTGGCGGGACCCGAGCCCACACCGCCGCCGCCCCGCGCGAGCCCACACCGCCGCCGCGCGGCTTCGCCGGCGCGGCGGCTTGAGGCTGTTACGAGTTGGTGCGTGATAGCGGGTGAGGTGTGTTTGCCCTGCTCACGGCCGTTTTCAGATGCTGGTGTTGCGGTCGGAGACGAGGCCGGCGATGGCGCGGTAGGTGTCGGGCAGGCGGTCGCGGCGATGTGTCCAGCGGGTCAGTTGCTTCCAGCGTTTGTGATCAGCGAGGGCGTGTTCGACGGTGATGCGGTCGGACGAGTGGCCGTGGCGGTCGCGTCCCCGTTGTTCGACTCTGTCGGGCAGTGCTCCCGGCCGGGGTTTTCTCGGCGGCGTGATCGCCTGCCCGCGATGGTCGCGGCTCAGCCCCAGGTAGCCGTCGTCCAACAGGACCTCGACGTCGGGGAAGTGCTGGAAGCAGATGGCGATGCCTTCGTCGCGGGCGGCGGTGGCGTCGTGCATACGCCCAGGTCGTAGGGCATCGGTCCATAACGTGCGGCCCCGCCAGCCGGCGATCACGGTGGCCTTCATCGTGTTCTGCTTCTTCTTGCCCGAGACGAATGCGCGCCGGCCGCCGCGGCCGGCCGGTGGCCGGCGGACCTGGATCTCGGTGGCGTCCAGACGCAGCTCGACACCTTCGGCCTGGGCGTAGGCAAACACATCCGCCGGAGTCCGAAGCCGCAGGCCGGGACGGTCGGGAACCGCGCACCCCCGCTCCGCCAAGAGCGTGCGCACCTCTCCGATCGCCCGGGTGACCGTGGATCGGTCGACACCTGACAGCAGCCCCAGCACCGAGTGCGGCAGGTCGTGCCGCAGGTGGATGAGTGTGGCCACCAACCGGTCGACGAACACCAGCTGATGGCGGGCGCCGGCGCCTTCGGCCCGCTTGCGGGCCCCGCCTCGCACAGCATGGCGGCGACCCTCGACCCCGGCCTGCCACGGCTCGGCCAACTCTTCGACCAAGCAGGCAAGATGACGCCGGGAGAGCCCCGTGAACAGTCGATGCGCCAGCACCACCCGATTGACCATGATCGCCACAGCGGGATCATGCCATCCACGTGGCACGACACCTCACCCGCTATCACGCACCAACTCGTAACGAACTGGTGCGTGATTGCGGTTGAGGCGTGTTTGCCTGATCAGGGGCGTGGTTACGCGTTGGCGGTTCGGTCGGAGACGAGGCCGGCGATGGCCCGGTAGGTGTCGGGCAGGGCCTCTCGCCGGTGCGTCCAGCGGGTCAGCTGTTTCCAGCGTTTGTGGTCGGCAAGCGCGTGCTCGACGGTGATGCGCTTCGATGAGTGTCGGTGCCGGGCCTCTTCTCTGGCGGCGTGCACGTTCGGCAAAGCGATGGGCCTTGACCCTGGAGTTTGAACACGTCTATGCGGCTCGGGCCAGGGTAGTTGAGGTTGGGTGGACGGTGATCTCGTAGGTGATCGGGGCTCGCTGGCCGAGCCGGGAATGACGGCGTCGGGTGTTGTAGCGGGACAGCCAGTGGAAGGCGTCGAGTCGTGCCTCGCGCTCGCTTGACCAGCCCTTTCGGCCCTTCAACGTCTCCCTTTTAAAGCTGGCGTTGAACGATTCGGCGGCGGCGTTGTCCGCGCTGGACCCGACGGCGCTCATGCTCTGCAGGACACCGGCCCGGCGGCAGGCGTCCGCGAAGGCCCCGCTGGTGTACTGGGCTCCGTGATCGGTGTGCATGATCGCCCCGTTCAGACTGCCGCGGGTCCGTTCCGCGGCGGCGAGGGCGTCGATGACGAGCTCGGTGCGCATGTGGTCGGCGATCGCCCAGCCTGCCAGGCGGCGCGAGCACAGGTCGATCACTGTCGCGAGATAGCAGAACCGTCCGCCGCCGACGCTCAAGTAGGTGATGTCACCGACGTACTTGGTGTTGATCTCCTTCGCGGTGAAG
The DNA here is from genome assembly GCF_000154905.1 of Streptomyces sp. SPB074. Lineage (GTDB taxonomy): Bacteria > Actinomycetota > Actinomycetes > Streptomycetales > Streptomycetaceae > Streptomyces. Next base: position 8,830 of record NZ_GG770540.1, read on the forward strand.
TCGCGGCCGATCAGGTCCGGGGCCTTCGCGGTGGCCGGGTCGGCGATGGTGGTGCGGTGCCGGCGCCGCAGACGGACCCCTTCGAGGCCGATGGTCCGCATGATCCTGGCAACGCGCTTGTGGTTGACCGCCTGGCCGCCCTCGTCGCGGAGCTCGGCAGTGATCCTCGGGACTCCGTAGGTGCCGTCGGACTCCTTGTGGGCCTTGCGTATCCGGGCCGCGAGCCGGTCGTCAGCGGCCTGACGGGCCATGCGAGCCGGGGCGGTGCGACGCCAGTAATAGAAACTCGAGCGGGCGATCCCGAGAATGTCGCAGAGCCGCTTCACGCCGTATCGGCGCTGGTGATCCTCAACGAACTGGCAGCGGTTCACCAGCGCGTCTCCGTCGCGAAATACCGGGCCGCCTTGCGGAGGATGTCGCGTTCTTCCTCCAGCTCGCGGATCCTCTTGCGCGCGGCGGCCAGCTCCGCCTGAACCGGGTCACCGGCAGGCTGCGGTGCCGTTGCGGGGGCGGAATGGGCACCGGCGCGGCGTCCGTCGGCGGCCCGGATCCAGTTCCGCAGCGTCTCGGTGTTCACTCCGAGATCGGCGGCGACCGACTTGATCGTCGCTCCCGGACGCGACCGGTACAACGCGACCGCGTCCGCCTTGAACTCGGCGGGGTAATGCTTCATCCCCACAGGGACTCCGTTCTCCTGGACCATCAAGATCCAAGTCTCTCCGGTGTCCAAACTCCAGGGTCAGGGCCCAAGTGCTTCTGGACGACGGCTACCTCGGTCTCCGGCGTGATCACCCCGGCCAGGCGATCACACCGCCCAGAAAACCAAACAAGATCGCTTTGCCGCACGTGCACGCCGCCAGAGAAGAGGCCCGGCACCGACACTCATCGAAGCGCATCACCGTCGAGCACGCGCTTGCCGACCACAAACGCTGGAAACAGCTGACCCGCTGGACGCACCGGCGAGAGGCCCTGCCCGACACCTACCGGGCCATCGCCGGCCTCGTCTCCGACCGAACCGCCAACGCGTAACCACGCCCCTGATCAGGCAAACACGCCTCAACCGCAATCACGCACCAGTTCGTTAGGCTCGCAGACATCACGCTGCGCCGTACGCTCCCCGCCGCCCAGGCCGGGGAGGCGGAGTGAGCCCGCCAGCCGCTCCGGGTCGGTCCGCTCGTTCGCTCAGTCCGCCGGGGTCCACGGCCCGGCGGGCACGGTGCTGTTGCTGCCGCACGCCCAGCAGTCGAAGGTCTCCGGGAGCTCGAAGCGGTTGTTCCAGAATCCTGTGCGCTCGCCGTACAACGTGTTCTCCTCGCCGCACCACCCGCACGTGAACAAGAAGTCCATGCCCGCTCTCCTCGACCCAGCCCACCGGATCCCCTCAGGGTGAAGGCCAGTCGCCAAGGGGACAACCACGCCTCCAGGGGGCCAGAAGGCCGGCGCGTCCCGTGGACGGACGGGAGCCAGCCGGAACCGCGGGACGGACGTGGCAGGCTCGATGCCATGCAGCCCGCCCCCGCACCCGGTCCGCTCGCCGAGGTCCGCCTCGGTGGCGCCTGGGTGCGGGTGACGGTGCGGGCACGTGAGCGCGACGCTCGCGGGGCGTGGTGGTACGTCTGCGAGATCCTCCTCCCCGACCGGGTGAGCACCGGGCGCGGCCCCATCCCGCGGGAGCGCGCCGAGGTCTTCACCGCGCCCGCCCCGCTCGTGCGCCCTGTGCCCGGCGAGGACTACACCGTCCTCGACGACGGGCACGGGCACGAGGGCACGGGCGCGCCGGGGACGGGGCGCGGGCGGTGGCTGGTTGCCGAGGACTACACGGGCGGTGGCGCGCTCGTGCACCGCGCCGACTGCGCGCAGGCCCCTCCCGACGCCGAGCCCGCCGACGACGCCGTCGCCCTCCAGGCCGCCGCCGGGGCCCGGCCCTACCCCGTGTGCCGCCCCGAGACCGCCTTGCGCGCACTGGCCCCCGGGGGGTCATGAGCCGCCGTACCGTACGGCTCATGACGACGAATCCGCGCGACGAGGTGGAAGTCGAGCTGCACGGCGGCACGCTCGACGGCTGGCGGGTGCCCGTGGACCCCGACGATCCAGATCCCTGGACCGCCATCATCAGCGACCACGGCCAGTACCCCGGCGGCCGGAGCCTCTACGCCCCCGACACGGCCGGCACCTGGTGGTGGGTCCGCGACCTGCGCCCCCAGGAGCTGTAGGCGGCCCGCCCAGGCGCGCCCCGGCAAGCCCTCGTGCCGACTCAACGACGCCAGCGTGTCTGTTACGGCTGTTACGCCTACGCCCCACCCCGCCGCACCACCCACCAAACCGCAGGTCACAGGCATAACACCTTCATCTGTTATGCCCGCGCCCCACCGTGGGGGTAACAGACGTAGCACCTGCCTGCCGGGGCGACCGTACGCCGTCAGCTCCCGTACAAAACAGTAGATATAATCGCAATACAATGTGAATGACGTATTGAAGGAGGAGGGAGTGGGATGCCGGAGCGGAACATCGCGTTCGGCCAGTTCGGCGCCCAGGGCGTCAAGGGCCACGAGTTCGTCGCGCGCCGTCTCGACAGCCTCGCGGGGTTCATCGCGTCCCCGGTGGCCACCCGCCGGGGCCTGGCCGCGCGGCTGCGCTACCTCACGAGCAGTCCGCGCCAGCTCGCTGCCGCACGGGAGGCCGGGCTCACGATCTCTGACCGCACGATCAGGGCGCAGCAGGCCGGGACCCGCGCCCCGTCCGCGCGTACGCTCCGCGAGATCGACGCCGCCTATCAGCAGGTGCGCCGTCAGAACGTCGCCCGTCACCTCCTGGCCCGCCTCAACCGGCAGGGCCGGGGGACCCGCGTCGAGTTCCACCCCGTCAACCAGTCCGCGGTTGACCGCCCCCGGCAGCGGGCCGTGGAGTACCGCACCCTGAACGTCCGCAGGTGGGAGCGGATCGTCGGTGCGTGGGAGGCGGGGGACGACGCGGGCCTGGATGCCGCGTGGGTCGACGAGGTCGTGGTCGACCTCGGTTCGCAGTGGGGCCAGTACGAGTACGTCACCAACATCGGCTTCGCCGCCTGAGAAGGGCTACGCCCCCAGGAGGTGACGTGCCTTGCGGGTGGCGCCGTCGAAGACCCCGCACCGAGCCCGGCTCGCGGGGCCCGCCGCTTTGACCAGCGCGGTCCATTCCGCCTCGGTGATCCGGGAGGCCGCCTCGGCCCTGTGAGCGGGGCAGGCGTAGAGGACGCCGTCGACCCGCTCGCGCGGCTCCTCACAGACCGCCTCCAGGCAGACGTCGGCCGGTGCCATGCACTCCATCCACGTAGCCACGCGGCCCCCGTACCGGGCGAGGACTTCCTCCCCCTGCTCGGCGGGGGCCAAGAGCACGGCCGCGTACGCCGGATCCTCACCCGCGCGCAGCCCGGCGCGGAAAGCCAGATGACGCCGCGCATCGTCGATGAAATCCCGCACCTCGGGCGGCAGGGGCTCGGTGGGCATCGGCATCTCCTCGGCGTGCGTGACTCCCCACATGGTCATGCATCCAGCCGCCCGAGGAGAACGAAACGCCGCCCCGGGCGGAGACGTCCCCGCCCGGGGCGGCGCGTACGGCGTGGACATCGACCACCACCTACACGGCCCAGGGCGCGCCGAGTGCGGCGAGCTGGCCGCGTTCGTCCTCGCCCAGCGTGCCGAAGCGAGCGCGGCGACGGCAGACCGTGTTGCCGTGCGCGGTGACGCGCCGGACGGCTGCGGCACCGCGTACAACGGGGTGGAGGGCCGGCCGAGATACGGCCGACCCCGGGTCCGCGCGGAAGGCCCCGCGTCCTCGCGGGTTCCCGCCAGGACCGCCCGGAGGACCGACGAGGCCACATCACGCTCAGCGCGCTCGCGGCGTCGGCGCGCGCCAAGGCCGAGAGGTGGCCCTCCGCGGCTCAGGCCTCCCGCGACTTCGGCGTGGCGTCGTCGACCCAGTGGTACCGCATCAAGGCGGTGTAGTGCGGGGGGCTCGCGGGCGAGGTCGCACGTCCACGGCTCCCAGTCGATGTCCTTGTGCCGGGGGATCTCCGGCGCGAGGCACAGCGGCTGCTCCTCGGCGCGGCGGAAGCGGAGCGCGAAGGCGTCCCCACCCGTACCCCGGTGAAGCGCTCCGCCCCGTAGCCCGCGCGGTTCAACGCGCGCACGCAGACGGGCCCGAGCCGCGCGTAGTTCTCGGCGAGGACGGCGTACCCGCCACCGCGCCAGTCCGTACCGGACGCCCAGACGCTGTGCACCACCCCGCGAGTGGTGGATCATGGTCGGGTAATACGTCGCCATGAACTGTCCGATGAGGAGTGGGAGTTCGTTCGGCCACTGCTGCCTGTGTCCTTGCGGGGGCGGAAGCGGTTGGACGATCGAAGGGTGCTCAACGGGATCGTGTGGAAGTTCCGCACCGGCACGGCCTGGTGGGACGTGCCTGAGCGGTATGGGCCGTGACAGACGCTGCACACCCGCTTTCGCCGGTGGGCCCTGGACGGCACCTTCGAGCGGATGCTCCGGGCCGCGCAGGCCCAGGCGGACGCGGCCGGGGACATCGAGTGGCTGGTGTCGGTCGACTCCACCGTCTTACGTGCCCACCAGCATGCCGCCGGGGCCCGAAAAGGGGGCGCTGTAGCCCATGCCTCGGACGCTCGCGGGGTGGCCTGACCAGCAATGCAGCGTGTGCCTGGCCTCACGATCGGTCACCGATGTCGGCGTGACCATCACGGCCAGCAGCAGCCCGAGCGTCCAACTCCCAACCGACGTCATCAGGTTGGAAAGGGCATCCGTGATGCTGGCGTTGGCGTGCCGCCGGGCGTCGCTCGTCTCGCTCTCCTCAGCTTTTGAGCTTGTAACGCGATCATGTGCCGGTCAGGCGCCGAAGGTATCGTTCGGGCCATGGTGCATCATGTCGTCGTCCTGGCGCTCGACGGTGTCAAACCGTTCGATCTCGGCATCCCCTCTCAGGTGCTGGGACAGGCCTTCGGCGCCTCGGGGCACGCCTTGTACCGGGTGTCGACATGTTCGATCGGCGGTCGGCCGGTGGTGACGAATCAGGACTTCTCCATCTCCGTGGAGCAGGACGAGTCGGCGTTGGCCGGTGCCGATACGGTGGTCGTGGCGACGCAGGACCATCGGAGAGGCGTGCCGGATCGTGGTGACCTTCCCGACAGGCTGGCCGCCGCTCTGAGGAGTGTTCCGTCCACAGCTCGCGTGGTCAGCTTGTGTACATCCGCGTTCGTACTGGGCGCTGCCGGAATGCTCGACGGGCAACGTGCCACGACACACTGGCAGATGTGCGATGAGCTGGCGCGGCGGTTCCCGCGTGTCACGGTGGACCAGAACGTGCTGTTCGTCGACAACGGCCGCATTCTGACGGCGGCGGGGGCCGCCGCGGGTCTTGACCTGTTCCTGCACCTCGTACGTCGGGATCATGGCGTGGCGGTGGCCAACGCGACGGCGCGGCGGTGCGTAGTGGCCCCCTGGCGAGAAGGGGGTCAGGCTCAGTTCATCGAACGGCCTCTGCCCGCTTCCGGGGATTCGTCGACGTCGTCCACGCGTGAGTGGGCTGAGGAGCGGCTTTCGCAGCCGCTGGCCCTGGTGGATCTCGCCGCACACGCGCACATGAGCGTCCGCACCTTCACCCGGCGGTTTCGTTCCGAGGTCGGTCTGAGCCCCCATGAGTGGCTGCTGCAACGCCGCCTGGATCACGCCCGGTACTTGCTGGAGTCGACCGAGTTGAGCATCAACGAGGTCAGCAGCAAGGCGGGCTTCACCGATCCGGTGCTTCTGCGGAAGCACCTGCGGAATGCGGTCGGGCTGACCCCGGGCGCCTACCGGCGGACCTACTCGGCCGTCGGCCGCGAGGCCGGCGCATCCGGCCGCGTCTGAGTTCTTGCGTCATCCGGGGCCGCACCGAGATCTGGCCCGAAAGTTATCCATAGTGACCCGTGGGCCAATGTCGTGAGGGGAGAGGGATGCCGATCATGGATTCATGGAATTGGTTCATGATCGTTTCTTCATAGGCGGGGAGTGGGTCGCCCCGAGCACCTCTCTGCGGTTCACCGTTGTCAACGCGAGTACGGAGGAGACGCTCGGCAGCACACCGGAAGGTGTCCGGGCCGATGTCGACGCCGCAGTCTCGGCCGCGCGCCGCGCGTTCGACGATTCCAGCGGATGGCGCGCCTGGGCCCCCAGTGCCCGTGCCGAGATGATGCGGCGCCTGGCAGCAGCCCTCGATGCACGGCGAGCTGAGATCACACGAGTCGTCAGCAGCGAGAACGGCATGCCGACAGCCCTTGGCGAGATGCTCGAAGGCACCGTGCCCAGCATGCTCCTGCGCTACTACGCGGACCTGATCAGCGACGCCCCGGCCGAGGAGCACCGCGACGGGCTCCTCGGCGGACCAGTGCGAGTGCGTCGCGAACCCGTCGGCGTGGTCGCGGCGATCGTGCCTTGGAACGCTCCGCAGACGCTGGCGTCGGGAAAGTACGCCCCGGCACTTGCCGCAGGCTGCACGATTGTGCTCAAGCCGTCGCCGGAGACGGCGCTGGACGCGGTCCTGTTCGCGCAGGCCGTACAGGAGGCCGGGGTGCCCGACGGCGTCGTCAACGTCGTGCCGGCCGACCGGGAGGCGGGGGCCTACCTGGTCGCGCATCCCGGCATCGACAAGGTGGCGTTCACCGGGTCGAGCGCGGCGGGCCGCTCCATCGCCGAGGCCTGCGGGCGTCTGCTCCGTCCCGTCAGCCTGGAGCTCGGCGGCAAGTCGGCGGCGATCGTACTCGACGACGCCGACCTGGACAGTGAGGCGATACGGCGGGAACTGGTCGCCGCGACACTCATGAACAACGGTCAGGCGTGCTTCGCCAGCACGCGCGTGCTCGCTCCGCGCAGCCGATACAAGGAGGTCGTGGAGGCGGTGTCGTCGCTTGCCGCATCGTTGACGGTAGGAGACCCGCTCGACCCGAGCACGGACGTGGGCCCTCTCGCGTCCGCCAAGCAGCGTGACCGCGTCGAGGGGTACATCGCTCGCGGCGTGAAGGAAGGGTCGAGACTGACAGTCGGCGGCGGCCGGCCGAAACATCTGAAGCGGGGCTGGTACGTCGAGCCGACCGTGTTCGCTGATGTCGACAACCACCAGGTGATCGCACGGGAGGAGATCTTCGGTCCTGTCCTCGTAGTCATCGCCTACAAGGACGAAGAGGACGCGATCCGCCTGGCGAACGACTCCGAGTACGGCCTGGCCGGGTCGGTGTGGACACGAGACGTCCAGCGCGGGCTTGAGGTCGCGCGTCGGATGCATACCGGCTCTGTCGGCATCAACCACTACATGTCGGACCCGGTCGCTCCCTTCGGCGGAGTCAAGCAGAGCGGCATAGGCCGCGAACTGGGTCCCGAAGGTCTGGCCGGATATCAGCAGTTCAAGTCCGTCTACCTGTGAAGGGACATCAGGTGCCCTCTCCGCAAGCCTCCACGCTGCCGTCCTCCTTCTCCTGGCCGGACGACCGGCAGGTGGCCGTGATCGCCACGGTGGCGGTCGAACTGTGGTCCCACGGTAGTTGGCCCGTCTACGCACCGATGGCTGCAGCGTGGCCTCTCCCCGGCGCCCAGGACACTCACAGCGTCTCATGGGCCGAATACGGTGTCACCACCGGCGTGTGGCGCCTGCTGGACATCCTTCAGACGAAGGAAATGCGGGCCACCTTCGGCATCAACGGTCTGGTCGCCGAACGGTTCCCGGAAATTCTACGGGCGACCGGTGGAGCAGGGCACGAGATCGCAGCCCACTCCTACGCACAGGATGTGCTTCCCGCCTGCCTAGACGCCGCCGCCGAGCGCGCCAACATCGTCCGGTCGTGCGACCTCATCGAGGGTGTGACCGGACGCCGTCCCACAGGATGGATGAGTCCTCGTGCCACGGGCACCGCGCGGACCGTGGATCTGCTCGCCCAAGCCGGGCTCACATGGTCCGGCGACTTCAACGACGCTGACCTGCCCTACGTGCTGCACACACCGTACGGACCGGTGGTGGCCATCATGCACAGCGATGTCAGCGATGTGCGCACACCATCGGGACCGGCCGCCTACCGCAGCCTGCTTGAGCAGCTGCTGGGTTGTCTGCTGGCCAGCGGGCGGCCCCAGATCCTCAATCTGACAGTGCATGCCCACGTCGGCGGACGCCCGGCCATGGCTGACGCGATCGGGCGGGTCCTCGATTCAGTGCAGCAAGCCGGCGACCGGGTTTGGGTCGCCACCCATCAGCAAGTCGCCGAACATGTGCTGCGGCACACCGGCCACGCGACACAGCGCCAAGGAGCTTCGTGATGCCCAATACCCTAGTCATCGGTGGGACCGGCGCGATGGGCAGCCGGGTGGTGGCCCGGCTGCTCGACTCGACGGAAGTCACCGTCCTTGTGGCGACCCGGAATCCGTCGTCCGCCCGTGCCCAGGCGCTGTATGCCGAGGGCGGCGGTCGGGTACGCCTCGTCCAGTGCGATGTCGATGACGACGCGGTGATCCGTGAGGTGATGACGTCGGTCGACCGTGTCTTCTGCAACACCGACTTCTTCTCGTCCGGATCCGTGCAGGCCGAACACGACCAGGGGGTACGGATCCTTGAGGCAGCCCGCGCCGCCGGGGTCGGCCAATTCATCTGGTCATCGCTGGACTACGCCGTCTTCCTGACGGGCGGCCGGGTCCCAGCGCCGCATTACGACAGCAAGGGGTCTGTCGCGGCACACATCGGTCTGCGGCGTGCGGACGAGATGATGCGGAAAGAGCCAGATGGGTGGTACACCCACCACGTCTCGGTACTGACCACAGCGCCGTATTTCGAGAACTTCCAACTGCGGCTCGCTCCGCGGCCGGAGACACTCGCGGACGGCCGGGACGGGCTGGTGTTCGCCATTCCGCTCGGCAACGGACGCTACCCGCTGATCGGACTCGACGACATCGCCTGGTTCGCCAGCTTCGTCTTCGACAACTGGCACTCCTGGGGAGCGCGTGATCTCGCGGTCGCCGCGGACAGCCTGACCGGTGACCAGATCGCCGGGATCTTCGAACGGGTGACGGGGAAGCCCGCCGCGTACGAGGCTATTCCGCTCGAAGCGGTGCGCTCCGGCATGGGCGAATTCGGGCACGACTTCGCGGGAATGTTCGAGTTCTTCCAGGACCGGGATGTCGTGGGCCTGGACAGGGACCTGCCCGCGCTGCGGGCCATGCATCCCGGACTGCAGGACTTCGAGGCATGGCTGCGGTCCACCCGATGGGACGGCGCCGAGCGCGACGTGCAGAAATACCCCAGAAAGCTGGACCTGCAATGACATTTCCCCGGAAGGAAGGGAACACCGTCTACGAGCGGCTGAACGCCGGCATTGAGCTGTACTGAGATGCGTGGAGTCCCTGATGCCAGGGTTACGATCCTGGCGAAGGAGATCCACATCAGTGCCAGCACCACGGAAATACCCCGATGGACTACGTGAGCGCGCGATCCGAGAGGTCCGCACCACCGGCCGGCCCGTCGCGCACGTCGCGAAGGATCTCGGCATCCACAAGGAAGCCCTGCGCGGCTGGGTCCGCCAGGCCGAGGCGGACGCCGGCGAACGTGAGGACCGGCTGAGCACGGCCGAGCTCGACAAACTCCAGCAACTCCGCAAGGAGAACGCCCAGTTGAGGAGGGCCAATGAGATCCTGAAGGCCGCTGGTGTTTTTGCCCAGGAGATCGACCGTCCCCGGACGAGGCCGAGCAGGTGGCCGAGCAGGTGATCGACCACCTGCGAGCGAAGGGCCTCGGGGTCGATCCCGTCTGCCGGGAGCTGGACCTGTCGCCGTCGACGTACTTCGCCCGCAAGAAGCGCCCGAAGTCCGCCCGCCGGCGCCGGGACGAACAGATAGTGCCTATGATCGAGCAGATCCACGTCGAGTCCGGCGGCACCTACGGAGCCCGCCGGATCACCCGCGCCCTGCGGCGCAAGGGAGCCGAGGTGGCCCGCTGCACCATGGAGCGGCTGATGGCCGAGCTCGGCATCGAGGGCGTCATCCGCGGCCAGCGCAGGCGGACCACGGTGTCCGAACCGTCGGCGCCCAGGCCGCCGGACCTGGTCGAGCGGGACTTCACCGCCGACGGTCCCGACCAGCTCTGGGTCGCCGACATGACCTATGTCAGGACCTGGTCCGGCTGGGCTTACGTCGCCTTCGTCCTGGACATGTTCTCCCGCATGATCGTCGGCTGGCAGATCGCGAACCATACGCGGACCGAACTGCCCCTGAACGCACTGGAGATGGCGCTCTGGCTTCGACGGATCAAGAAGGGCTCCGGCCTGGTCCATCACTCCGACAGGGGGTCGCAATACGTGTCAATTCGCTGCACCGAGCGGCTGTCCGATATCGGCGCCTCCGCGTCGGTCGGCTCCGTCGCGGACTCGTACGACAACGCCATGGCCGAGGCGCTGAACGGCACCTTCAAGGCGGAGCTGATCGAGATGCAGGGCCCATGGAAGGACGTCGAGCAGGTCGAGCGAGCGATCTTCCAGTGGATCACGTGGTACAACGAAGAACGCCTCCACTCCGCCCTCGATTACGTACCGCCCACCGAGTACGAACGGGACTTTTGGCAGAGCCTGGAACAAGTCCCGCAGTCCGCCTGAACCAACATCACCGGACTCTACGAAACTCGGGACAGCTCATCCCAGCCACCCAACTTTCATCTGGCCGGAAGAAGGCTAGGCCATGCGCCTCTGCCATATAAGATCACCCGACCATGCCTGATGAACGATCAGCCCAGCCGAGCGCGCTCCGGTCCCGCCGCGAGACCACGGCGCAGCTCCAGGCGGGCTCCCCCTCCGGAGGCCTCACGCCGACCGTTGTGTCCCCTGCCGTGACTTACCGGCGGCACCCGCTGGGCCCGCCCGCGTCAGCCTGCGAATCCGAGCCAACTCAAGGGCTATCCATGGCACGTTCTCCCGCGCCTTCGGGCGCCCCACCCAGCAGGCCCCACCTCTGGTGGGCGGCTCTTCTGTTCACCGTCGTACCGCTCGTGTTCGGAGTGTTCTCCACGGGTCGGCTGTCCGGCACGCTGGCTGTTGTCTACGCCGCGTCGGCAGTGTTGGCCCTTGTCTGTCTCATCTCCCTGCGGGCACGGCATCTGAAGGCCGGCACAGATACCGCTCGTCTGCGGACGGAGTCTCAGGCCCAGAAGGCGGAGGCGGCCCGCCAGGACGCGGAGTGGCGGCAGTACATCGGCCGTCAGTTGGAACTGGTTGTCGAGGAGGTCGGTCATCTGGCCTCCGAGCGGCTGCCCGCAGCCCTCGCGAAGCGTGAAATTCCCCCACCGCGGCATGGCGCCCCACAGCTGGGCGCGGTCCTCGCGGATGGCCTGGAGCGGTTGCTCTCGCAGGTCTCCACCGCGGTGGAGGAGCGTGAGGAGTCCCATCGGCGCGCACTGATCGAACTCGCGAACCGCGTCCAGACCTCCGCTCACCGGATTCAGGCCACCATCACAGGAGTGACCGAGCGCTATCCGGGCGACGCGGATCTCCTCGAAGCCACGATGCAGGTGGACCATGCGGCCACCCAGCAGGCACGACATGCCCAGAGTCTGAAGGTGCTGTGCGGTGAGTGGCCCGGGCAGCAGTGGCAGAGGCCGCTCGCCCTGGTCGACGTGGTCAGGGCAGCTTCCGGAAGGATCGTTTCCTTCAAACGCGTCGAAGTGACGGGCGATCCCGATGTCGGCATTGCAGCTCCGCTCGTAGAGCCCCTCATTCATCTCCTCGCGGAACTGCTCGCCAACGCCACGGAGTACAGCCCGCCGAGAACCGGTGTGCCCGTCACCGTCCGGACGGTGCAGCGCGGGGCAGTCATCGAGGTGGACGACGGCGGACTCGGACTCGACGAGTACCGACTGGCCGAAGCACGCGAGGTCGCCTCCGGCCTCCGGCTCCTCGGCGTCGGCGACGTCGGGGAGATCCCGCAGACCGGTTTCGCGGTTGTCGGACGCTTCGCCCGGCGGCACGGCCTCGGCGTCGATCTGGGGCCGTCTCCGTACGGTGGTGTGCGTGCGGTCGTTCTCGTACCGGTGGAACTGCTCACGGCCCTCCCCCCGGCAGGCGCACCGGCGGCCACACGTGTTCCCGCCCGGCCCGCGCCACCGGACCCAAAGGAGCGCCGGGCCCCGGCCGCCCGTTCGCCGCAGCCTATGACGGAGTCCACCGCATCCTCGCCGGCACCGGCACGCGGCGGCCCTCTCGCACCTCCCTCCGAACACTGCGGGTCCTCTCCGTCGGAGGAGCCCCCGCGCCGCCCCTCCCGCAGACTGCCGCAGCGCCGCTCCCGGCGCGACGGCCCGACGCCCCAGGTTCAGGCGGAGCCAACGGCTGTTACCCCACCCGGTTCACCGGAAGACGCCGGCGACTGGATGGAGCAGTTCTTCGAGGGTGGCCGCGCCGAGACTTCGTTGACCGGTGCCCATGACGAGTACACGTACGGCAACGACCACGGTCTATCCGCCACCCACCCAGATTCGACAGAAGGACAGACCTGATCATGAGCTACGTGGAAAGCCCTCAGCAGCGTGGATGGATGCTGGCTGAGGTCACGGCGGTGCCAGGAGTGCGGCAGGCCATCGTGTTCAGCGCGGACGGGCTGCTGCTGGCCAGTTCGGACGGAATCGACAGAGATTCGGCCGACCGGCTGTCGGCCAACTGTTCCGGGTTGCAGTCCTTGGGACGCAGCCTGGGCAGGGAGTTCGGAGAGGATGGCGGGGCCGTACACCAGCAGATGGTGGAGTTCAAAGGCGGCTTCCTCTTCATGCGGAGTGCCAACGGCGCACACCTCGCGGTGGTGACGGGACCGGTCGTCGATCCCAAGCTGGTCGCCCGGCAGATGCAGGCCCAGGTCATGAAGATCGGAGCCCACAACCTCAGCAGTCCGCCGCGACAGGGGTCCGCGTGACGGCGTCCGGACAGGATTCGTTCCCGGACGGTGCGGTTCGTCCTTACGTCATCACCCGAGGGCGCTCGCGGCCCAGTCGTAACACCGTCGGGGTCGAGACCCTCCTGATCGTGGCCGACGCGCACAAGCCGCTGCCAGTCACGGCCACCCGGGAGGAACTCGCGCTGATGCGCATGTGCGAGCGGCTTATTTCTCTGGTGGAAGCTGCCGCTCATCTCTCGCTGCCGGTCAGTCTCATGAAGGTACTGGCGTCTGACCTCGTGGACAGCGGTCATCTGTCCGCGCGGTCCGGCGTCCCGCAGGCCGCTCTGCCCGACAGCCATTTGCTTCAGGAGGTACTGGATGGGCTCCGCAGGCTCGTCTGATCGTTATCTGCCCGAAACCGTCCAGCAAGCCGCCAAAATCCTCGTCGTGGGTGCCTTCGGTGTGGGCAAGACGACGCTCGTCGGGTCCGTCAGCGAGATCGAACCGCTGCGCACCGAAGAGGTCATGACTGTGGCGAGCGTCGGCATCGACGATCTGGCCGGCATGAGTACCAAGTCCACGACCACCGTCGCCATGGACTTCGGCAGAATCACGCTCAGCTCCCGACTGGTGCTCTACTTGTTCGGAATGCCGGGGCAGCGCCGGTTCTGGGATTTGTGGGAAGGACTATCCGAGGGCGCCATCGGGGTGCTCGTCCTCATCGACACCCGTCGGCTGGAGGACAGCTTCGACGTCCTGGAGCAACTGGAGATCCGCGGGCTGCCCTTCGCCGTCGCGGTCAACCAGTTCCCCGACAGCGACCAGTACTCGGTGGAGGAACTGCGCGGCGCCCTTGATCTCCTGCCCGACACACCTATTGTCACCTGCGACGCACGCCAATCCAGTTCGTCGGTCGGTTCTCTGGTGAGCCTTGTGGAGTACGTATCGGGCAACCGAAGTGCGGCCGCCTGGGAGACCATCTCATGAGCCTCACACCACCACCCGCATGCCCGGCACACAGCACACAGTCCACCGGGCTGATGCCTCTGTCGGCGGCCGTGGGGTCGGGGGACCCGCAGGCCGCCTACCGCAGGCTGCGTGACGAGTGGGGCAATGTCGCCAAGGTCGAACTGGAACCGGGTGTACCCGCCTGGCTCGTCCTCGGCTACCGGGAACTCCTGACCATCACCCGGCAGGAACAGTTGTTCTCCCGCGACGCCCGCAACTGGCGCGATCTCAACGACGGCCTCGTGCCACTCCATTCAGGCCTTCTTCCGATGATGGCCTGGCGGGCGAACGTCATCGGTGCCGACGGCCCGGAGCATCGTCGGCTGCGCATGCCGCTCGACAACGCTGTCGCAAGGATGGACCAACGGCGGGTCCGCCGGGAGGTGGAGGCCCTCTGCACAGAGCTCATCGCCGAGTTCTCGCCGCGCGGCCGTGCGGATCTGGTGAACGAGTACGCGACCGTCGTGCCCATGCTGTCGCTTGCCTCGCTCTTCGGTCTGGACACCACAGAGGGACGGGAGTTGCTGGACGCCCTCATCGCACTGTTCGGCAGCGCCGACAACTCGCAGAGCGGCAACAGGACCTTCGAGCAGATCATCCTGGACACCGTGCGTGAGCGGCGGCGCAACCCTACTAGTGACATGACCACGGCGTTCGTCAGCGATCCGAACCTGCACAATGAGGCGGAGCATCTCCAGTCGGTCGTCGTGATGATCTCGGCGGGCAATGAGACGGTGACGGCCTGGATCTCCCACACGCTACGACTGATGCTCACCGATCCGCGGTTCGCCGCGCGCCTACGCGGCGGCCGACTCGGTATCGACGACGCGCTGGACGAGGCGCTGTGGCGCGATCCTCCCATGAACAACATGCCTGCCAGATACGCGTTGCACGACACCGAGCTGGGTGGTCACGTCATCCAGCGCGGCGACTGTCTGATTCTCGGTCTGTGCGGCGCCAACGACGACCCAGCGATCCGCCCCGGGAGCGACGAGGAGAGCTGGGGAAACCGAGCGCATCTCGCCTTCTCCGCCGGTCCGCATGTCTGCCCCGCGCAGGTTCCCGCCCGGCTGATCACCCGTACAGCGGTGCAGACCGCCCTGCACCTGCTGCCGGACATGCGGCTCAGCATCCCGGCAGAAGAGGTGACGTGGCGCCCCTCTCCCTGGACACGGGTGCCGGTGTCGCTTCCCGCAGAGTTCTCTGCCTCCCGCATCGCCACCGGCATCCGCCGGTGACACCTTCGATCCCCGCCGGACCTGCGGCCACGGCTGCGGGTCCCGTAACCTGGAGCAACGTATGACGCGTACAGCTTCCTCCGAGGGGCACATACCGGTCATCGCTCTCGACCCCCGCGGAACAGACCACCACGCTGAAGCCGCCCGACTTCGCGAACTCGGCCCCGTGGTCCGTGTCCGGCTTCCCGGCAACGTCATGGCCTGGTCGGTCACAGAACATGCCCTGCTCAACGACATGATCGCCGACCCACGTTTCAGCAAGGACTGGCGCAACTGGAGTGCCATCATCCGTGGCGAGATCGAGGACGGCTGGCCGCTCATAGGCATGGTGAAAGTGACCAACATGGTCACATCCGACGGCCAGGAACACCGGCGGCTTCGCAAACTGGTCACCCAGACCTTCACCCCACGTCGCGTCCAGGAGATGCGCCCACGGATCGAGCACATCATCGACGACCTTCTCGACGCGCTTCCCGACCGGGCGGACGTTGACGGCAGTGTGGACCTGCGCAGGCACTTCGCGCACCCTGTACCGATGCAGGTCATCTGCGAGTTGTTCGGCGTCCCTGCGCACGAGCGTCGGCGGCTCCAGGAGTTGATGGACAACATATTCCGCTCGGACCTGCCTCCCGAAGAGGTCACCGCTAGCCAGATCGAGCAGTACCAACTGCTGGGCCGGGTCGTGGAGGCCCGCCGCGATGATCCCGGTGATGACCTCACCAGCGCGCTCATCGCCGCGCGTGAGGCGGACCCCGACGCGCTGAGCGAGGAGGAGCTCGTCGGCACTCTCCTGCTGATGCTGTCGGCGGGGCAGGAGACCACACTGAGCCTCATCACCAACGCGGTACGCGCACTGCTGACCCATCCTGATCAGCGCGCTCTCGCCACGGGTGGGGACGCCTCGGTCTGGGCGGACGTGGTGGAG
This sequence comes from Streptomyces sp. SPB074, assembly GCF_000154905.1. GTDB lineage: Bacteria > Actinomycetota > Actinomycetes > Streptomycetales > Streptomycetaceae > Streptomyces. The sequence continues at coordinate 24,915 of NZ_GG770540.1, forward strand.
GAGACCCTGCGCTGGGACGCGCCGATCGGCAACTTCCCCTTCCGCTACCCGTTGGAGGACGTGGAGATCGCCGGGGTCCCCATCCCCAAGGGCGAAGCGATCATGGCCCCGTATAGCGCAGTCGGCCGCGACCAGCGCCAACACGGTTCCGATGCGGACCGGTTCGACATCACCCGTGAGCGGCACAGGCACCTGGCATTCAGCCACGGCCCTCACTTCTGCCTCGGGGCCCCGCTGGCACGCCTGGAGGCCGGGCTGGCCATCCCGGCCGTCTTCCGACGCTACCCGGACCTCTCGTTGGCGGTCGACCCCGGCGCACTGGTCCCCGTACCGTCCCTCTTCTCCAACAGCTCCTCGACCCTGCCGGTACGCCTCGGCAACTGATGCTCCGCGGTCTGCCCCGCTCGTCGGGCAATGCCAGGAGCTCCCCCGCACCGCTGCGCGGGGGAGCTCTGCCCGTCGCGCGGTAGCCCGCCGCGCCGCCACCTCACACGAGTGCCCGCGCTATCTCTGCCACCGCCTCACGGGTGATGCCGAAGTGTTCGAAAAGTTCCTGGGCCGAAGCGGAGGCGCCGAACTTCTCCACGCAGATCGCCTGCCCTTCCAGCCCCAGAAGGTCATGCCAGCCCTGACTCCCCCCGGCCTCGACGACAACCCGACGGCGGGATGACAGTTTCACGGTACGACGCGGGCTGTGCGCCGAACCATCCTCGGCACGGCATGGAGACCACGCGGGCCCGGATCGACTCCGCCGCCAGGGCACGAGCAGTCTCGATGGCCACCCACACCTCGGATCCGGTGGCGATGAGGATGACGTCCCGGGTACTGAGCCCTTTCCAACCTCAGGTTGAGGCGTGGTGAAGGACGACGACGGCCTTCACGATGTTGGTGTTGCGGTTGGTGCTGCGGCGGAGCTTGCGTGGGAGGCGTCAGCCCTTCAGGACGGCGATGGCCTGCTCGCAGAGGCACCGGATTTTGGCGTGGGTGCTGTTGTGCCGTCGCTTCCAGTGCTTGAGCCGACGGCCCCGGAAGGGTACGCGGACATGGCGACCAGCCCCTTGGTACGCCTTGTCCGCCCAGCACTTCAGCCCTGCTGTTGCGAGCGCGTCGATGATGCCGTGTTCGCGCGCGGCGGTCAGGTCGTGGGTGGAGCCGGGCAGGGCCGCGGAAGCCCACAGCAGTCGGCCGAAGGGATCCGTGATGACCTGGACGTTCATGCCGTGGCGCTTGTGTTTTCCGGAGTAGTACGGGGTGTCGGCGGCGATCCGGTCGATGGGCAGGAGGGTGCCGTCCAGGACGACGTACGCCTTCGTCCGGACGGTCGTCATTGCCTCGGCCAGGGTCTGCGCCTGGGCGGCCAGCACTTTGACGGCCTCGCGTATGTAGCGGTAGACGGTCGCGATGCCGATCTCGAGCCCTGCGGCGAGCTGGGCGTACGTGTCGCCGCATCGCAGGTGGGCCAGGGCGAGCAGGGCCTGACGGCCGACGGGCAGACGCCGCCATCGCGTGCCGATCTCCCGTCGGTGGGCGGCCAGTTGCCTCGTCAGGTGCCGCAGCGTGCGGCTGGACAGATCGATCGACGACGGGTAGACAAGCACGCGAAGCTCCTGGCAGACACGGGTGATCTTTGTCGAGAACCCGTCTACCAGGAGCTTCGTTGTTCCGTACAACCCATGCCCACCAACACCCCGACGCCACAGCCAGGTTGGAAAGGGCTCCGTGTCGCGACAGGCTGCAATTTTCCGCTTCTGTCGATCAATTCTTGCGGTTATTCAGCCAGGCGATTCCGGCGAGAATCCCGACGATGATCAGTGCGACTACCACGAAGAGTGCGATCTTTGTCCCGGCGTCCATGGTTCCGTACACTTATCTCCCCTTTTACGGTTGACGCTTTCCCGGTCCAGTGCTCGCGAAATATGGCGAGCCTGAGCTCCTTAGGATTCGTCGCGTTTAGTGCGCACGCCGAGCAAATCGCCAGGCTGGCAGTCCAATACCTCGCAAATATGGGTCAGGGTGCTAAATCTAATGGCTTTTGCGCGGCCGTTTTTCAGTACGGATAGGTTGACGTTCGTTACTCCTACCCGGGCAGCGAGCTCCGCGAGAGTCATGCCTCGCTGCTCCAGGAGTGAGCCGAGGTGAACCACTACGCGATGCCCCTCGTCTTCATCGTCGGTCGTCACACAAGCCCCTCAAGGTCTTCGCGCATCTTGGAACTGACGCGGATGATCCGAGAGAAGGCGAGTAGCCCAAGCCCGGTAAGGACGGCCAGGTAAGGCGGATTCCAGGCTTCCAGCCACCGACCCAGGCTGAGGTCAGCGCTTCGGGAGAGGGTGCCGAGGAGGGCGGTTCGCGCGAGGGCTGAGACCGACTGGGCGATGATGCTGCCGCCTAGAAGCCACCACCCCAAGAGCCGCAGACCGGAGGTGGTCCGTGCGGTGTGTACTCCGCTGCGCGACGCGCCTTGCAGGAGACGGTTGAGCAGGAAGAGGCCACCTATGTACGTAACGATAGACGTCAGCGCCCCGAGGCGGGCTAGCGCAGCCTGACCGGCCGAGGCATCGTCAGTGCAGTAGCGAGGGATCGAGTCGACGTGGGCTCCGGGTTCCGGAACGAAGGACCTGGCCGTTGTTGAGCTGTTGGAGTTCCAATCAGCAACACAGACGCTTCCGCCGTCCCAACTACCTTTCACCACGGCCAAGATGAACCAGGCGACGAGTAGGCCCATGATCAATCGCAGGGCAACCGAGACGACTGTAGCCATGGGCTCCAGAAGCTTACGATCCTCCGCCATACCCGCTCCCCACCTATCGAAAAACGATACCATCGAAAAACGATACACCCGTCCAGTGTCTGGCAACTTCCGGTGTGGAACCGGCTGGGGCGGCAAGGCGGCCATGTGCCGCCTTGCCGCCCCATCGGCCTAACGAGTTGGTGCGTGATAGCGGGTGAGGTGTCGTGCCACGTGGATGGCATGATCCCGCTGTGGCGATCATGGTCAATCGGGCGGTGCTGGCGCATCGACTGTTCACGGGGCTCTCCCGGCGTCATCTTGCGTGCTTGGTCGAAGAGTTGGCCGAGCCGTGGCAGGCCGGGGTCGAGGGTCGCCGCCATGCTGTGCGAGGCGGGGCCCGCAAGCGGGCCGAAGGCGCCGGCGCCCGCCATCAGCTGGTGTTCGTCGACCGGTTGGTGGCCACACTCATCCACCTGCGGCACGACCTGCCGCACTCGGTGCTGGGGCTGCTGTCAGGTGTCGACCGATCCACGGTCACCCGGGCGATCGGAGAGGTGCGCACGCTCTTGGCGGAGCGGGGGTGCGCGGTTCCCGACCGTCCCGGCCTGCGGCTTCGGACTCCGGCGGATGTGTTTGCCTACGCCCAGGCCGAAGGTGTCGAGCTGCGTCTGGACGCCACCGGGATCCAGGTCCGCCGGCCACCGGCCGGCCGCGGCGGCCGGCGCGCATTCGTCTCGGGCAAGAAGAAGCAGAACACGATGAAGGCCACCGTGATCGCCGGCTGGCGGGGCCGCACGTTATGGACCGATGCCCTACGACCTGGGCGTATGCACGACGCCACCGCCGCCCGCGACGAAGGCATCGCCATCTGCTTCCAGCACTTCCCCGACGTCGAGGTCCTGTTGGACGACGGCTACCTGGGGCTGAGCCGCGACCATCGCGGGCAGGCGATCACGCCGCCGAGAAAACCCCGGCCGGGAGCACTGCCCGACAGAGTCGAACAACGGGGACGCGACCGCCACGGCCACTCGTCCGACCGCATCACCGTCGAACACGCCCTCGCTGATCACAAACGCTGGAAGCAACTGACCCGCTGGACACATCGCCGCGACCGCCTGCCCGACACCTACCGCGCCATCGCCGGCCTCGTCTCCGACCGCAACACCAGCATCTGAAAACGGCCGTGAGCAGGGCAAACACACCTCACCCGCTATCACGCACCAACTCGTAATGCTGTGGCCGGTCCGGTCGGAATGCGATGACGGCCACGTCGTCGTGACGGTCCGTGGCGAGCGTGAGGAGTTCGGACACGATGTCCGCCAGCGACAGGTCCTGCGCGCGAAGTTGGTCGGTCCGCTGAAGGAGGCGGTCGAGGCCGGCGTCGAGGTCCTTTCCCGGAACCTCCACAAGGCCGTCGGTGTACAGCAGTAGGGTGTCACCGGATCGCAGACGCTGGTGCCAGGCGTTGCGCCGAGTACGCGTTCCTGCGCCCAGGGGTGGGTCGGGGCTCTCGCCGAGCCGCAGGTAGTGAGGGCGACCGTCGGCGGGGATAAGCAGGGGGGGTGGGTGTCCGGCGTTGGAGATGGTGGCTTCCCAGCTGTGGTCGAACTGGGGGCGAAGGAGCGCGTGGACGACAGTGGCGAGGGGTGTGATCTGCAAAGCCTGCGTGATGCCGTCCAAGTGGGCCAGAGTTCTGGCGGGACAGGCCGCTGGCCCACCGTCGCAGGCGAGTCCTTTGAGGATGCTGTTCACTCGCGCCATTGCCGTAGCTGCGGCGAGGTCGTGGCCGGCGATGTCACCGATGGTGAGGGCGAGAGTCTTGTCGGCCATCGTGGTGACGTCGTACCAGTCACCGCCGACCTCAGCGGCGGTATCGGCGGGCTGGTAGGCCGCCTCGATCGCGGCGTCGTCGATGTCGGGGAGCGCGGCGAGAAAGGACTGCTGAAGCGCCAGGGAGGTGTCCCGTGCAGCCTGCAGCTCCATGCTTAGGCGCAATGGCCCGCTCACATGGTGGAGCACATCCTCTAAAAGTTGGAGGTCAGCCTTGTCCGGTGGCGGGTTCCCGCGGCAGCTGGCTGCCGCAGCCAGCGCGACTGTGCGGTTGTCGACCACGACGGGCACTATGAAGAGGCTCGTCGCGCTGGCCTCCCGCAGCCACTCGAAGGAGGTGCCGGACATCTGTTCCGGCGGCGGGTCGCCAGGCGGGAAAAGCAGGAGAGCGGGATACCGATCGGTGATGGCCCGCTCAGCCACCGGCCCCAGTTCGAAGTCCGCCGGTATCGGCGGCAGGGGAGGCAAGCCAGGAGCGAGTGCGGTGCGGGCGGTGTCGGAGGTGTCCCTGCGACCGAGGAGAAAGGCCTGCCTCGTCTGTTCGGGCGAGTGGTAGAAGACAACGAAGGCATCGACAAGGTCAGGTACAACGGCTGCCGCGATGATCCTGAACGCTTCGGACGGATCGCGCGCGGCCGGCAGCGCTGCCATGCGCGCCAGCAGCCGCTCGCGCATCCTGGCGCGCCAAAGATCCTCGGTATCGGTCACGGTACCGATCCACTCGGTCACCGCACCTCTGTGGATCACGGGCACCGCCACGATTCGGACGTGCCGGAACTTGCTGTCCGGCGCGGCCTTGCGCCGCACGCGAACGACGGTGTCAAGGACGGCCTCGCCTCGGGCTGTCGCGGCCCACTCCCGCTCGAACCACTCTCGGTCCTTCGGGTGCACCGCCGCCATCCATTCGTCCCCCTCCCCGGCGTGCCACAGACCTCCCGCAGTGCTGCCGAACGTTCCTACCAGACCGGTCACCTCTCCTTTTGGGGACATCAGCCAAACTGTCTGAGGGATCGCGGACAGGAGCGCCTCATACCGCCTGACCAGGGACTCTGCCTCAAAGGTGCTCCCTGCTCGCCGATCGGCCGACTGCGATCGCGGCGAGACGAGCAGCAAAGCCGCCGGACCGCCGCCCCACACCGTCGGCATGCAGCGCACCATCCAGGGCTCTTCGTCCGTGTGCTTCGCGCTGAGGAACGGGAACTCCACCAGGCTCGCCGTATTAGCCCCGACGGCCCGTCTCAGGGCTGATCTAACTGGCTCCCAGTCTTCGCCTGCCAGGGCGTCGTCTGCTGGCTGCCCGACTTCCCAGTACCCGAACACCGCCTCGAAGGCCCGATTGCGGTCCACCAGACGCGCTGGCTCACCTGCCACCAGCGCCATCGCTGAAACCGACTCCAGAAGCCCGCCGCCCGCACAGTCAGGGGCCGTCTCCCTTTCGTCCATGGGCATAGCTTGCCACCACATCCATGACACGGCATCCGTTGAGTAAAGGGACTGCTGCGGGGTTGGGTGACAGTGGGGCTTATGCAGCCAGGGCTGCGGCTGGGTTCATGATGGTCTCGTACTCGACGGGGGTCAATCCTGGCCAGGCGTCTCTGACGCCAGCGTCGGTGGTAGGTGCGCTCGATCCAGGTCACGATCGCGATCCGGAGTTCTTCGCGGGTGGACCAGGTACGGCGGTCGAGGACGTTCTTCTGCAGCAGCGCGAAGAAGCGATCTGTTCCAGCGTGACGCCGGGCTCACGGTTGCGCGCGACCCGCACGACGTCCTCGCGGAACTCTTTCGGATACGGCTTGGGCACTGCGACATCCTTCCAGGCCGCCTCTCAGCAAGCCGCCAGGTCAGGTGTCACCTACTCGTGCAGCAGTCCCTGGTTCACCGTGATCGGAAGGCGGCTCGTGGGACGAGCGCACGCGAAACGGCTGGTATTACTGGGGCATGCAGGAAGAGACCGCACGCTCCGCGATCGACATGTTCATCTCCGCGTTCAACGCCTCGGACGACAGCTATGTGACTGCCCTGCTCTCCCAGGCCCTGACCTCAGACGTGGTCTTCTGGGGCCCGTTGGGTCGCAGCGAAGGAATCGCGGCGGTCGAGCGGTTCGTGCTGGACATCCGGCGCCACCCGGCGGGGACCGGTACGATGGTGCGCTGCTCAGCGGTGGACATGCCTGACGAATGGGCCCGGTACCAGTGGGTCTTCACCACGCCTGATGGAGGCCCCCGCCTGGCGGGAACGGATGTCGTCCATCTGCGACGGAGCCTCATCGACCAGGTCATCGTTTTCGCGGGGGAGATCGAGCCGTCCGTCTCCTGAGTCATCCTTCTGCCGCTGTCCTTCTCCTGCAACTTGCCCCGTCGGGGTGCGGGAGCTGCTGTTCGCGATTGGTCAGGCTGCGGTGTTGAGGGGGCGTCCGCCCAGCGGATGCCCTTTTCGCTGCGGATGCGGGCGCGTTCCTTGCGTTGGGCGGCGAGTACGTCGGGGTGGCGGGCGTTGGTGTTGCGCCAGCGCAGGTAGCGGTGCAGTGCCTGTGTTTGCGCGGGGTGGCTGTGGTGGTGGGAGTTGGCCAGGGTGAACTGCCGCAGCGGGCCGAAGTGGGCCTCGATCGGGTTGGCCCAGGAGGCGTAGGTCGGGGTGAAGCACAGCTCGACCTTGTTCTTCTTCGCCCGGCGGCGGATGTCCGCGCCGGTGTGGGCGGAGAGGTGGTCCAGGATGATGTAGATCGGGGCGCCGTCGGGCCGGGCGGCGCGGATCGACTTGAGCGCGGCCAGGGTGTCGGCGGTGCCCTTGCGGCGGCGGTTGACGCCCCACAGGCGGTCGTCGCCCACGGAGTAGCAGCCGTGGAAGTAGGTGACGCCGTGGGTGCGGCGGTAGGGCCTTGACCCTGGAGTTTGAACACGTCTATGCGGCTCGGGCCAGGGTAGTTGAGGTTGGGTGGACGGTGATCTCGTAGGTGATCGGGGCTCGCTGGCCGAGCCGGGAATGACGGCGTCGGGTGTTGTAGCGGGACAGCCAGTGGAAGGCGTCGAGTCGTGCCTCGCGCTCGCTTGACCAGCCCTTTCGGCCCTTCAACGTCTCCCTTTTAAAGCTGGCGTTGAACGATTCGGCGGCGGCGTTGTCCGCGCTGGACCCGACGGCGCTCATGCTCTGCAGGACACCGGCCCGGCGGCAGGCGTCCGCGAAGGCCCCGCTGGTGTACTGGGCTCCGTGATCGGTGTGCATGATCGCCCCGTTCAGACTGCCGCGGGTCCGTTCCGCGGCGGCGAGGGCGTCGATGACGAGCTCGGTGCGCATGTGGTCGGCGATCGCCCAGCCTGCCAGGCGGCGCGAGCACAGGTCGATCACTGTCGCGAGATAGCAGAACCGTCCGCCGCCGACGCTCAAGTAGGTGATGTCACCGACGTACTTGGTGTTGATCTCCTTCGCGGTGAAGTCGCGGCCGATCAGGTCCGGGGCCTTCGCGGTGGCCGGGTCGGCGATGGTGGTGCGGTGCCGGCGCCGCAGACGGACCCCTTCGAGGCCGATGGTCCGCATGATCCTGGCAACGCGCTTGTGGTTGACCGCCTGGCCGCCCTCGTCGCGGAGCTCGGCAGTGATCCTCGGGACTCCGTAGGTGCCGTCGGACTCCTTGTGGGCCTTGCGTATCCGGGCCGCGAGCCGGTCGTCAGCGGCCTGACGGGCCATGCGAGCCGGGGCGGTGCGACGCCAGTAATAGAAACTCGAGCGGGCGATCCCGAGAATGTCGCAGAGCCGCTTCACGCCGTATCGGCGCTGGTGATCCTCAACGAACTGGCAGCGGTTCACCAGCGCGTCTCCGTCGCGAAATACCGGGCCGCCTTGCGGAGGATGTCGCGTTCTTCCTCCAGCTCGCGGATCCTCTTGCGCGCGGCGGCCAGCTCCGCCTGAACCGGGTCACCGGCAGGCTGCGGTGCCGTTGCGGGGGCGGAATGGGCACCGGCGCGGCGTCCGTCGGCGGCCCGGATCCAGTTCCGCAGCGTCTCGGTGTTCACTCCGAGATCGGCGGCGACCGACTTGATCGTCGCTCCCGGACGCGACCGGTACAACGCGACCGCGTCCGCCTTGAACTCGGCGGGGTAATGCTTCATCCCCACAGGGACTCCGTTCTCCTGGACCATCAAGATCCAAGTCTCTCCGGTGTCCAAACTCCAGGGTCAGGGCCCGTAGGTCGCCGGCAGCTGGTTGGGCTTGCCCTGCTTCGCCCAGCAGGAGCCTGCGGTGGGCCGGATCCCCAGGGGCCCGAACTCGTCGAAGGCGAAGACCCGGTCCGGGAAGCGTTCCAGCACCTGCTCGATCCGGTCGAGCTTGGCGTCGCGGTCAGGGTCGGGTGACTCCTTCCAGGTCTTGGTGCGCTGGAAGGTGATGCCGCGGCGCCGGAGCAGGCACCGTAAGGCCTCACGGCCGATGCGGATGACGCGTCCGTGCACTTTCCGCAGGTGGGCGGCGAGTTTGCGGCTCGACCAGCGGGTGAAGGGCTGGCCGAGCTTGGTGGGGCGGGTGGTGGCCGTCGCCACGACGAAGTCCTCGTCGTCAGGCTTGAGCAGGCGGGGACGGCCTCCCGCCCACCGAGGGTCCAGGCAGGCCAGGCCGATCTCGTTGAACCGGTGGATCACATCCCGGACGGTGTCCTCGTCGGCCTGCACCAGCTGAGCGATCGCCGGCACCCGGTTCCCGCCGGCCGAGGCCAGCAGCATCATCGCGCGCCGGTAGCGCACCGAACTCGTGCTGCCCTGGCGCACGATCTGCTGCAGCTTCTGCCCCTCCTGGTCGGTCAGTCTGCGCACACGGACAGGCTCGGCCACCGCGCCTTCAGCGATCGGATCGGACGTCGCCGCACATCCAACCGTCGCGACCACCAACCCGGCGAACCTTCCCGGTCAGAGCACTAGGGAGCGTATTCGGTTGTGATCAAGAGGCTGCTCGTGTGAGGTCCTTGATCCAGATCATGGAGGCCCGGAGGTGGAGTCCGGCGAGGTAGCTCCCCGGGGTCTTGTCGTAGCGGGTGGCGATGCCTCGCCATGCCTTCATCCTGTTGATCGTCCGCTCGACGGTGTTCCGTTCCTTGTAGAGCTCGGTGTCGTGACTGACGGGCCTGCCGCCTCCACTGCCTTTCTTCTTCCGGTTGGCGGCCTGGTCCTTCTTCTCCGGGATGACCGCTTTGATACGGCGTTTGCGCAGGTGGGCACGGTTGCCGCGAGACGAGTAAGCCTTGTCTGCGGCGACTGCGTCCGGCCGGGTGCGGGGGCGGCCGACGGGCCCGCGTATCCGCACCTTCTTCAGGACGGGGATGAACTGTGGGCTGTCCGCTGCCTGGCCCGCGGTCAGGATGAACGCCAGCGGGCGGCACTTGCGGTCGGCGGCGAGGTGGATCTTGCTGGTCTGCCCGCCCCTGGAGCGTCCGAGGAGGGCGGCCTTCAGCCGGAGTTTGCGCCGACGCCGGACGCGTCGTCGTTCTTCCCGCGCGGGATCGCTTTCGGTCTCCTGCCCGGTTTGTTCGTCGCAGCCGCCCCCTTTGACCTGGCCTTCTCCTCCTCGGCGGCGGCTTTCTCCAGGGCGGTGACGACGTCCTCGTCGAGGTGCATCCCGGCCGCGTCGTGGTGGGCACGGGCGGTGGTGGAGTCGATGCTGACCAGGGACAGGTCCACCTCACCGCGCTTCGCGGCTTCCGCGATCAGGCCCTCCAGCAGGGCCTCGAAGACCCCGGCGTCACGCCACTGCCGGAAGCGGTTGTGGACGGTCGACCAGGCGCCGAACTCTGCCGGTATCTCCCGCCACTGGCCGCCCGTCTTGAACCGCCAGATCACGCCCTCGAACTGCTGCCGCAGCCGCTCGGGGTACGGGCCGTACTCGCCGATCGGCAGGTACGGCTCAATGAAATCCCACTCCGGGTCGGTCAGTTGCACTCGCGTCACGTACGACGGTCTACCGGACCAGACCGTGCCACGAAGGCACATCCCGCAGATTGATCACGACTCGATACGCTCCCTAGCCACGCCTCCGGCCGTGAACGGCCAGAGATGTGAAGGAGCGGCCCCTGCCTGCCCAACCGCAAGGGGCCGCTTCGTGCTCGGTGCCGCCACGGCTCCAGGTGAGCCAGCGTTGCACCGTAAAGGCAGGAGCGCCGACCCCGCGGCCAAGCCGGTCGACGGCCAGGAGGCGTTGCGGATGGGGTGGGAGTCCGGGCTGGGGCCCGCCACCTGGAGGCGCCGTGGGTGCGTCGGGCTGCTGGGAGCGGGCGCGGCGCGGGGCGATGACCCGATGGATGCGGCGCGGCAGGTGCTGGGGCGTGGCCAACTGCCCTGTAGGCAAGTAGTCGGCGCCCGCATCGTCTGAAATGCGCGCTCTGACCTGGCGTTTTATGCCTGTCGACTGCTGTGTGCGGTGCGACCCGGGATGTGACCGAGGGTGCGACCTGGGGCGGGACTCAAGGAGTGCCCCGGGATGCGACTCAGGGCGCGACCCGGCCCCGCTGGTGAGGTCGCTCGGTCGCTGCCCTCTCGCGGTATCGGTATCCGCTGGAGAAGGTCGCTCGGCGCGTGGTTCTGGGGGGGCAGCGCGGCGGGGTGCCGGTGCCGAGTGGGCGGCGGGCCTGGGGTACCGGCGCGGTGGTGATGCCCTGGTATCCGGGGCCGAGTCCGCGCCGGCCGGGGCGGGTGGTCCGGGGCCTGGCCGGGCTCGCGGACGTCTCCTCTAGGTTCAGGGCTCTGCGGAGCCGGGTGAGAGTGCGGGGCATGTGCGCGAGGGCGTGCGCGGCGGCGGGGCCGTGCTCGGCGAGGAGCTGGGTGAGGAGCTCTACGGTCTCCACGGCGTCTTCGAGGGCGGGCTGTGTCCACGCGGGGGCTGGGGTGAGGGCGTCGGAGAGGTCGCACACGGCGTCGGAGATGGCGGCGGCGTAGCGCTCGGCGGGGGCGGGGGTGGGCTGGTACGGGGCTTCGAGTGCGCGGGCGTCAGGCGGAGAGGCCGAGCGCGGCGACCAGGAGCACCACGAGGTGCGCGGTCTGGTCTACGTGAGCGGCGCCCCCGTGGTCTGCGAACCGCGGCTGACGGGCGGCTCGCATCCAGTGCTGGACGAGCCAGCGGCGGTCGATGACCGCGTGGGTGACGCCAATCCATGCGAGCGCGACTGCGGCTCGCCACGGCGGAACGTCCAGGCCGGTGAGCGCGCCCACCGCGAGGGCGAGCACGCCGACGAGAACGTGGACGCTGGCGTGGGCGTAGTCGCTTACGAGGTGGGCGACGTAGAGGAGCGCGAAGAGCGACCCCAGCATGCTGGTCTCCGATCAGAACGGGGCGGGGCCCACCCGGTAGGGCAGGAGGGGGATGGCGACCGAGGGGCGGGACCACGTCGACTGCTTCCCCCTGAGCCTCTTCCCGGGCCCGGGGACGTACCGGCCAGGCACTCCACGACCACGCCTCCGGCGCCGTGCTCGGCCGTCTCCGGGCGACTGCGGGGCGCCGCTCACGAGGCGCCCCTGCAGGGGAGGGGGTGGCGTCACACATGACGCCACCCTGCACGCTTCTTCACGCCCTCAGGGGCGTGGAGGTCCTCGCGGGCCCGGCATGCCACCGCCGCCCGCTGCGGGCCCGCACCCGCACCGCCGCCGCGCGCGAGCCCGCACCGTCGCTGCGGCGACTCGACGGCTACTGGCTCGGGCGGAAGCGGCCCCCTCGTCACCGCGGTCAGGCCACCGTCCCGCTCAGCGGGCCAGTTCGACCTTGACCGGCGGCACGTTCGGGCACTCCCGAGCTACGCACTTGCTCTCATCTTCGCCCCGGGGCGGGGAACCGAGTCCGAGGTCTTCGCGCTGATCCGACGCCCCAGGCGGCGGGAGGGCGCCTCGGCCCGGACCCCCGATGTCGCTCCGGACGGTTCGGTGCTTCGCACCGAAGTGCCGTGGCGTCGTGCGCCTCGTGTTCCGGGGCGGTGGGCGGGTGTGGATTCGCCGGTGTCCGGGGGCGTTGTCCGTTCAGCAAGGTGCGAACCACAGACCAGAGCGGTCGACGGGCTCACCGCTCGTTCCGGCGGAAGGTGCCTAGTTCCGGCGGCCGAGGTTCAGGTCGGCCAGCGTCCATGCACGTGGCGTGCATGAGTCCCGCGCGGAGAAATGGGCTCATGCACGTCACGTGTATATAGGAAGTCAGCGGGTGCCGGTCCGGCGCAGGGGGACCACGACCTGCTCTCCGGTGCTTTTCGGGGCGAGGCGGTAGAAGCGGATGTGGCCGAAGCGTTCCGATTCCTCCAGCCATCCTCCGGCGACGAGCTGGCGGCGGGTGCGGGAGAACACGGTGGGTGCGAGCCCGAGGTGGGCGGCAAGCTCGGCGGCGGTCACCGGGACGGCGCCGGAGCGGTCAGTCTTGTGCGTCGCGTAGAGCATGAGCACGAGGCGCTGGTTGGCTGTCAGTCCTGCCGAGCGCGTCAGCACGTGAAATGCGGTCTGGTCGTGGTCGCTCACTGCGCCTCCTGCGCTGCCGTGCGGGCGTCCTTGTCGAAGCCTGGAATGTCGGGCGGGTTGCACAGCGTGATCGCTTCGCGCTGCTCGACTCCGCTGCCGTGGAAAGCGATGTAGGGGCTGATCCGGTAGAAGCGGTAGCTTCCCACCCGGCCCCGTTCGATCAGGATTCGCCGCCGACGCAGGGCCCGGTTGATCTTGCCGACCGCGTCGGGGGTCATGCCGACCCGTTTCGCGATGTCCGCGCCGGTGAGGCGCAGCGGTTCCATGCCGGGCGGTGACGTGCCGATCCACCAGAGGATCAAGTACTTCTGGCTCGGCGTGAACGTGCGGCTCTCGGTGATGGCCGCGACGCGGGCCTTGTCGACCTGGACATGTCCGCCGCCGGAGAAGGCGTACGGGGCATAGGGCACGACTTCGCCGGTGGCCTCGTCGACCAGCCTGCGCACGGCTCCCACAGAGATCCTCTCTCAGCGTACGAATTTGTGTGCACACCGTACATGAACGCCAGGTGCATGTGGGACGCCTGAGGGACGGGCTCATCAACATGGACGCACCCCGCCCCTTCAACGCGGGGCCGGACGGGTCCCGGACGCCGGTCGAGGAATGCACGAGCGTCAGGGGCCCACGAGGACCTCATGCCAGATTCCGGGAAGCCGCTCCCCCGCCGCCCCTCATGTACTCCACGTGCATTTACCCGGTTCTTGGGAACTGGCAGGCAGATCCTGGGAACTGGCAGGCAGATCCCAGGATCGTAGTGTCCGACAACGTTTCAGCAGGTCGAAGGGGATTTCTTGGCGGCGCCCTCTAATACATCCCGGAGCACCGGCACGGCGGCCTTCACCCCTCGCAGCGACGTCAACGCATCTACCGCGCTTCGCCTGCGCGCGGGAACACCAAGGCGCGTCGCGACGCCCCGCCCTCACATCCTGACGACGTACACCTCCTCACCCTCTTCGGCCCCAGCCACGGAAAGCCGCCAGGACGCGCCCGCAGCTCCCCTCCCGCCTGCACGTATGCCACCCGCACCACCCACTGACCGCACCAAGGAGCCCGTTAAGCCCCGCGCTCGGTTCGCCGCCCGTCCAGCATCCCGGCGGGCCCACCGTCGCACCGCAGGCCCCCCGGGGCCGAGGATGCGCCGGTCCTCCTGCGCGAAGAGCGCGAAGCACGACCTCCGACCCTCGGGCAACGCCCCAGCACTCCACACGAGCCAGACAGAGGACGGTGTTCACGGCGGGGCAGCATCCCCGAATATCCAGAACAACCCGGTCGGCGAATTCGGCCCCTGGTACGGCACGGGCAGCCCTCCTGTTGGCGAAGCTCTCTTGGGCGACGAGCCACTTCCATATGCACGTGGCGTGCATGAGTCTCGCTCGGAGAAGAGGGACTCATGCACGCCACGTGCATATGGGAAGATCAGGGATGCTGCCTCCCTACGGTCGGCTTAGGCGGTGAAGCCGACGTTGGTGACGTACTCGTACTGGCCCCACTGCGAATCCAGGTCGACCACGACCTCGTCGACCCACCCGGCATCCAGGCCCGCGTCGTCCCACGCGCCGACGATCCGGTCCCACCGGCGCACGTTGAGGGTGCGCTCCACAGCCCGCTGACGGGGGTGGTCGACCCCGGACTGGTTGACGGTGAAACTCGACGCGGGTCCCCCGCCCTTGCCGGTTGAGGCGGGCCAGGAGGTGGCGGGAGACGTTCTGACGGCGCACCGCGCGGTAGGCGGCGTCGATCTCGCGGACCGTGCGCGCGGTGCGGGTCCCGGCCTTGTGCGCCTTGATCGTGCGGTCCGAAATCGTGAGCCCGGCCTCCCGAGCGGCCGCGAGCTGGCGGGCGCTGCCGGCGAGGTGGCGCAGACGGGCCGTGAGGCGACGGCGGGGGGGACCGGGGAGGCGACGAAGCCCGCGAGGCTGTCGAGGCCGCGGGGCGCGACGACGCTCTCGTGCACCGCGAGGACCACGCGCCACCGGAATACGCGCACGCCTGAGGGGTTGTAGCCGGTGCGGCACCCGGCCGTTACGTGTCCACGTTCTCCGGAGGACTCATGAAGATCGGCATTGTCGGCGCGGGACACATCGGCGGGAACCTCACCCGCCGCTTGACGGCGCTCGGGCATGACGTGAGCGTGGCCAATTCGCGAGGCCCACAGACGCTGTCCGAGCTCGCCGAGGAGACCGGGGCCACCGCGGTTCCCGTCGCCGAGGCGGCGCACGGCGCGGACGTCGTCGTGGTCACGATCCCGGTGAAGAACATCCCCGACCTGCCCGCCGGGCTCCTCGACGGCGCGACGGAGGGCTTCGTCCTCATCGACACCGGCAACTACTACCCGCAGCGCGACGGCCGGATCGCCGGGATCGAGGACGAGGGCCTCACCGAGAGCCGCTGGACCGAGCGTCAGCTCGGGCACCCGGTGGTGAAGGTCTTCAACGCCACCTACGCCCAGGACCTCCTGGACAAGCCGCGCCCCGCAGGCGCCGCCGACCGCATCGCCCTGCCCCTCACCGGTGACGACGAGGAGGCGAAAAAGACCGTGACATCCCTGCTCGACGAACTCGGCTTCGACGCCGTCGACGCGGGCGGCCTCGACGAATCCTGGCGCCAGCAGCCCGGCACCCCGGTCTACGGGCTGGCCGCGAGCACCGACGAGGTCGTCGCCGCACTGGCCGCCGCCACCCCGGAGCGTCCAGCGCAATTCCGCGCCTGACCACCCCGCCAGCACCTGCCCGTCCCGCCACGAGAAGACAGTGGCGGGACCCGAGCCCACACCGCCGCCGCCCCGCGCGAGCCCACACCGCCGCCGCGCGGCTTCGCCGGCGCGGCGGCTTGAGGCTGTTTTAGAACTCAAGCAGGGTGCGGGACCCCCGGCACAGATCGCGGTGGGGGTTGTCGCCTGTTTGGGTTTACGGTGGGAATTATCGTCTGGGAGGTGTGAAGCGCATGGGCTACGACTACGACTACGTCATTGTCGGCGCAGGTGCCGCAGGTGCGGTGCTGGCGAACCGGTTGTCGGAGAACACGGAGAGTCAGGTACTGCTACTGGAATATGGGCCGATCGACGCCAACCCTCTACACTCCATCCCGAAGGGGTTTTTCTTCACCCTGAACGGGAGCCGGTACACATATCACTATCCGACGCAGCCGATCGCGGGCGGTTCCGCTTCGGAGACGTGGACGAGGGGGAAGGTGCTGGGGGGGTCGACGACGGTCAACGGAATGATGTACAGCCGCGGCTCGCGGGCGGACTTCGACGCGCTGGAGAAGCATACTGGCGCAGGCCACTGGGGCTGGACAAACGTCCTCGCCGCCTTCCGTACGATGGAGGACCACCAACTCGGGCCGTCGGAGCTGCGTGGAGCGGGCGGTCCGCTGGGCATCTCGATCGACGAACCCCATGAACCGGTCACCGACGCGCTCATGGAGGCGGGCCAGGCCGTCGGTTGGCGCCGTGTCGCAGATCTCAACGCGGCCGAGGACGAGCGGATCGGCTTTACCCCGTCCACGGTTAAGAACGGCCGGCGTGTCAGTTCGGCGACCGCGTTCCTGCGCCCGGTCCGTCGGCGCAAGAACCTGACGGTCCTGACCGGTGCACGCGTCGGCTATCTGCAGTTCGACGGCAGGCGCGTCATCGGCGTGCGGGCCTCGGTTCGCGGCAGGGTCCAAGACTTCCGGGCTCGGCGCGAGGTGATTGTCTCCGCCGGGACGATCGAGAGTACGTTGCTACTCGAACGATCCGGCATCGGCAGTCCCGAAGTACTGCGCGCCGCTGGTATCACTCCTGTCGTGGAGAGTCCGAATGTCGGCGAACGCGTCGTCGAGCAGCACGGTGTGGCGATGCAAGTACGTTTTAAGGAACCGATCGGGCCGACGACCGAGCTGAACTCGATTCCGAAGCAGGGCGTCCAAGGGGTCAAGTACCTGCTGACGCACCGCGGACCGATCTCGACGGCCGGCTACGACGTGACCTCGCAGTTCAAGTCAACCCAGGATGTCGATCGGCCCGATATCGCCGCAGCCTGGGTCCCTCTCGCGCTGGACACCTCGTCTGCGGCGATGAAGCTCGCCAAGCACGGCGGAATCATGATGATGGGATACCAGCTACGACCCGAAAGCCGCAGCTCTATCCACGCCAGTGGGCGCCTGCCCGAGAACCTTCCGGTCATCACACCGGGCTATTTCCAGACGGAGACCGACCGTAAAGTGACCTCCACGATCCTCGATCACGCACGCGAGGTGTTCGCCCAGGGGCCGCTCGCACGTTTGATCGCCGCGGAGGAGTATCCCGGAGCTGCGGTCTCGACTCCCGAGCAGGCACTGGAGTACGCGACGAACACGGGTGCGACGATCTACCACGCCGTCGGGGCGAACGCCATGGGCCCGGCCAACGATGACGTGGTCGATGCCGAACTGCGTGTCCGGGGCGTCGATGGACTCCGGGTCGTGGACGCCTCCGTCATCCCCTTCCAACTTTCCGGAAACACCGCCGCCCCGACCATGGCGGTCGGCTGGATCGCCGCGGATCTCATCCTGCGGGACTGAGACCGCGATAGGCTGAAGCTTCCCCTTGATCGTGGACACCTGAAGGTTGGGATCTTGAGGTTCCAGAGGAAGTAGCACCAGGTGGGAAGCACATACACGAAGCGGTACACCGAGTAGTGAGCCTCTTCCAACCTGAAGAGTCTGACCGTGAGTTGGACTGCTCTGCATAACGACGAAGCTCCTGGTAGACGGGTTCTCGACCAAGACCAACCGTCGCTCCAAGAGCTCCGAGTGCTTGTCTATCCGTCGTCGATCGACCTCTCCAGTCGCACCCTGCGGTGCCTGGCGGGACACCTCGCCACCCGCCGAGGCGAGATCGGCACCCGGTGGCGGAGGCTGACTGCCGGACGGCAGGCCCTCCTCGCCCTGGCGCATTTGCGGTGCGGTGACACATACGCCCATCTCGCCGCCGGATTCGGTGTCGGCATCGCCACCGCATACCGCTACATACGCGAGGCCGTCGATGTCCTGTCCATGCTCGCGCCCACCCTGGACGAGGCGATGTGCATCGCACAAGCCAAAGCGTTCGTGATCCTGGATGGCACCCTGCTGCCGATCGACCGGATCGCCGCCGACACCCCGTACTACCCGGGCAAACACAAGCGGCACGGCATGAATGTCCAGGTTCTCGCCGATCCCTTCGGGCGGCTGCTGTGGGCGTCGCCCGCGCTTCCCGGCTCCACGCACGACCTGACCGCCGCACGCATCCACGGGATCGTCGACGTCGACCTCAAGGCTTACGCCGACAAGGCGTACCAGGGTGCCGGCCGCTCCGTCCGGGTCTCCTTCCGGGGCCGTCGCCTCAAGCGGTGGCAGCGACGGCACAACAGCACGCACGCCAAGATCCGTGGCCTTGGCGAACAGGCCATGGCCACCCTCAAGGGCTGGCGCCTGCTGCGGAAGCTCCGCTGCAGCACCAACCGCATCACCGCGATCGTCCAAGCCGTACTCGTCCTCCACCACGCATCAGCGTGAGGATGGAAAAGGCTCAGTCGGTGCTCGCAGGCTTCCGCGAGGCGCATCGTCGCCGTGGTCCGCTTACTGTCGACCGCGTAGCCGCGTTGGCCCGGCGCTGTCATCGGGCTGGCCGGCGCCACGTGGTGCGCCTCGTCGACCACCAGCATGTCGAACGCGTACCGCTTGGCCGTGCCTGCGCTGCGCACATCGGCCAGCACGTCGCGCAGGAGGCGCTGCGCCCGCAATGACGGCAGCCACGCCATGCTCACGATTACGCGCGGGAAGAGCCGGAACGGGTTGGCGTTCAGCCCGTGGCTCCGTCGTACCTTCGCCATGAGCTCGCTGTCGACGATGACGAAGTCCAGGCCGAATTTCTCCCGCATCTCGTCCTGCCACTTTAACGAGCTCGTGCACGGTAGGCGGTGAGACGTCGAGGATGACGGTGGGGCGCCGTCCTCACCTCTGTCGTGCCGAAGTCAGATCCGCGGTCTGCTGATGGGACAGCAGACCGGCGACGGCTTGGACGATGTCGCTCATGTGCTCGCGGCGGCCGAGATGGCGGGCCAGCGCCCGCCAGTTCTTCAAGTGCGCGATGCCGTGTTCGACCCGGATACGCCGCGAGGAATGCGCCTTGCGCTGCCGCTCATGCATTTCCTCGTACCAGTCCGGAGCGTTCTTCTTGAACTTGCGATGCGGCGGTGTCACCACACGTCCGCCGCTCTGGGCACCCAGGCCCTGGTAGCCGGCATCGGCGAGAATCTCCACGACGGGGCCGTCGGCCAGGAGCTTGACCAGCCCTAAGAAGCCATCTCATTTGGGTGACTCGGTAGTCTATGAGTCATGGTGGGGCTTGTTGAGCGGCTGGTGCCGGACGAATTGTGGCAGTTGTTCCAGCGGGTGGTGCCTGAGGCGCCGTCGCGGCCGCAGGGTGGTGGTCGGCGTCGGCACGGTGACCGGGAAGTGCTGGCCGCGATCGTCTTCGTGGCCACGTCGGGTTGTACCTGGCAGCAGCTGCCTTCGGCGTCGTTCGGCCCGTCCGGAGCGACTGCCCACCGGCGGTTCTCGGAGTGGTCGAAGGCCAGGGTGTGGGCCAAGCTCCACCGCCTGGTCCTCGACGAGCTCGGTACGCGCGGGGAGCTGGACTGGTCGCGGTGCGCGATCGACTCGGTGAACATGCGGGCCTTGAAAAGGGGGACCTGACAGGTCCGAATCCTGTCGACCGGGGCAAGTACGGGTCGAAGATCCACCTGATCACCGAGCGGACCGGTCTGCCCATATCCGTCGCAATCTCCGGTGCCAACGTCCACGACAGCCAAGCCCTTATCCCGCTCGTGAAGGGCATACCGCCTATCAGCTCCCGCCGGGGCCCCCGTCGACGCCGACCCGGAAAGCTCCACGCCGACAAGGGATACGACTACCGCCACCTGCGGCAATGGCTGTCCGGACGCGGAATCCGGCATCGCATCGCCCGCAAAGGCGTCGAGACCTCGCAGCGACTCGGCCGACACCGCTGGACCATCGAACGCACCATGTCCTGGCTCGCCGGCTGCCGACGACTCCACCGACGCTACGAACGCAAAGCCGACCACTTCCTCGCCTTCACCAGCATCGCCTGCACCCTCATCTGCTACCGCAGACTCACCAAATGAGATGACTTCTAACTGGCGAGCGTGGGTGATGTCCGCGCAGCTTCCCGGCTTGGTCGGGCTGCAGAACAGCACGCGGCCGTTGCCGTCCGTGACGACCATGGTCTTGACGGCGTTCTGCTTGTTCTTGCCGGAGATGAACTTGTCCCGGTCCTTGCGCCCGGCGGCCGGCCGGCGGACCCGGATCTCGGTGCCGTCGATGATCCCGGTCTTGCCGTCGGCGCCGAGGTGGCTGACGACCTCGGCCAGAGTCCGCAGCCGCACTCCGGGGCTGACGGTGCAGCCTCGCTCGGCGAGTAGTGGCCGCACCTCGCCGACGGCGCGGGTGATGGTGGAGCGGTCCACACCGAACCAGCAGGCCAGCACGTCATGAGTGACGGCATGGCGCAGATGCACGAGCGTGGCCAGGAGGCGGTCGACGAACACCAGCCGGTGCTTCGCACCCGCGCCCACAGCCCGCTTCCGCGGCCTGGACGCGAGCTTGGCGTGGTGTCGCTCGTGCCACAACGGACCTACCTCAGCCACGAGTTCAGCGATCACGTCAGCCGACAGGCCGGTGATCCTCCGGTCGCTGATGATCGCTGCACGAGACGCGTTCCCCACCACACGACCATGATCGACGATCGAGAACTCGACGCGTCACCGCCTACCGTGCACGAGCTCGTTAGGCGGCTAGCGAAACGTCAAATGGGGCAGCCCTTGCCACGCAGGGGTCGTAGACCGCCGAGCAGGCCGGGGAGCCGGAAGGAGCAAAGGCCTGGCTGGTGCGTGAGCTGCCGGGCAGACGAACCAGCCGTCCACGGCGCGAACGCGGCAGGCGTCGGCTCCGAGGGTGGGCATGGTGGCGCCTTTCGGGGTGGGGCCTGGTGAGGTACACACGGCCGTGCGGTGGGGTGGGGTGGGGTGGGGTCCAGGGACGCCGAAGGCGGGCCCCTGCCCAGCACGGGGCGGGAGGCTGCAGTCGGCTGTGTGGCACTGTGGCGCCGCGCCTGGGCCCCCACCCCGGACGTGGAGGATCCCTTGCTGTGTACGGGTGCAGCGTCGCCATCATCCGTACCGCAGCGCTGGGAAGGGGGCAGGCTGGCTACCCTGTTGGCGGAAAGGGAGTGCGCGCGATGGAGGCAGGGCCGACCGGTGATGGTCAGCGGGACGGGCAGGGGCCGCGGCGCCGCCGGGAGATCGTGGCCGCGGTCCAGCGGTTGCTCGGCGAATGGGGCAGTTCCGAGCGGCTGACGATGCGGGCGGTTGCCAAGGAGGTGGGCATCTCCGCTCCGAGCATCTACCTGCACTTCCAGGACAAGACGGAGCTGGTATGGGCGGCGCTGGAGGACCGCTACGGTGAACTGGCCGCCCAAATGGCTGCTGCAGCCCTGGACTGTGGTGACGAGGATCCGCGGGGCAGGGTGCGGGCGCGGGCGCGCGCGTACTGCCGGTTCGCCCTGGGCAGTCCGGGCCATTACCGGCTCATGTTCGAGGCGCATCAGCCGGCGGCGGATCCGAGCAGGATCGGTGCTCACCCCGCCCGCCGCATATCCGCCGGTCTGCGCGACGGCCTGAACAGCTGTGCAGAGCATGGGTTCGGTCTGTCGCTGCCGGTGGAACAGGCCGCGCAGACACTGTGGGCCGGTCTGCACGGCATGCTCTCG
Organism: Streptomyces sp. SPB074; assembly: GCF_000154905.1. Lineage (GTDB taxonomy): Bacteria > Actinomycetota > Actinomycetes > Streptomycetales > Streptomycetaceae > Streptomyces. The sequence goes on from NZ_GG770540.1 coordinate 46,738, forward strand.
CTGCACCACAGTCTCTACTGCGACGAGTCGTCAGAGGGCCTGGTCCTGCAGCTTTCCGACGGTCTGGTCGACTCGCTCGTGGCCCGCGGGCCTAACGTTCCCTTCCACGCCGCAAGCGGATCCGAGACCGAGGCGTCGCGCAGGATCAGGGCACTCAGGAATGCTCCGGAGCCGGACAGTCCGCAGTTGTAGCGGGAGACGCCGCCCTCGGTGAAGGGGCGGCGCCCGGTCGCGCGCTCCGCGTTCACACTCTCTTCACATCGTCAACAACCCTCTGCGTGCGGCTGGTTGTCGCTCCGTAGGTGCGGGAGTACAGTCGCCGCTGAACTAAGTTAGGTGCCCAGGGCAACAATGTGGCGCCTGACCCGCGTCGCCCGTAGTAGCGGGCTGGACGGAAGTGGATCCCCCCATGGACATCACCATCGACTTCGACAAATGCTGCGGTGCCGGCCAGTGCGTACTGGCGGCGCCGGAGGTCTTCGACCAGCGCGACGAGGACGGCGTCGTGGTCCTGCTCGATGACAACCCGCCGGCCGAACAGACCGAGAACGTGGTCCAGGCCGCAGCGGTCTGCCCTGCCGCCGTGATCCAGGTGCGCGCGTGAGTGCCGAAGCTGCGGCCACGACTGCGTCGCGGATCACCGTGGTCGGCGCTTCCGCAGCCGGACTGAGTGCCGTGGAAGGGCTGCGGCGTGCGGGCTACACCGGAACACTCACGCTGATCGGTGAAGAGCAGCACCTGCCCTACGACCGGCCCCCGCTGTCGAAGCAACTGTTGTCCGGCGTCTGGGACGCCGACCGGCTCCACCTGCGCGGCGAGGACGACTTTCAGGCCCTCGGCGTGGAGCTGAAGCTGGGGCAACCGGCTACCGCTCTGGACACCGCTGCCCGCCAGGTCGTTCTGGCCGACGGCACAGTCGTCGGCTACGACGCCCTGGTGGTGGCCACCGGCACGCGGGCCCGGCGGCTGCCGGGCACCGAATCGGTGCGCGGGGTGCACGTCCTGCGCACGCTGGAGGACGCGCTCGCGCTGCGCGAGGATCTGGCGGCCAAGCCGCATCTGGCCGTGGTCGGCGGCGGCTTCGTCGGGGCCGAGGCCGCCGCCGTGGCCCGCCGCTTGGGCTGCGAGGTCACCCTTCTCACCGACACCGCTCAGCCGATGGGCGACGCCCTCGGTGACGAGTTGGGCGCCCTGCTGCGCACCGTCCACCAGGAACACGGCGTCAGGATCGAGACCGGAGCTCGTGTCGAGGAGGTCCTCGCCGACGGCGGGCGGGCGAGCGGGGTACGTCTCGCCGACGGCCGCACGCTGACCGCGGACGCCGTCCTGGTCGGTATCGGAGCCCGACCGAACACCGAATGGCTCACCGGCAGCGGCGTTCCGGTCGGCAACGGGGTCGAGTGCGATGCGACCCTGTACGCCGGGTTTGGGGTGTGGGCGGCAGGTGACGTCGCCTGCTGGCTCCATGCCCGCACCGGTGAACCGTGGCGTATCGAGCACCGCACCAATGCCGCTGAGCAGGGCCTGGCCGTCGCCCGCAACATCCTGGCCGGACCCGGGCGGACTGTCGCGTTCGATCCGGTGCCCTACGTGTGGTCCGACCAGTACGACCTGAAAATCCAGATCTACGGCAGGACCCGTGGCGCCGACGAGGTCCGCGTCGTCGAAGGCAGCACCGCTGAGCGCAAGCTGGTCGCCCTCTACGCCAGGAACGGCCGGATCTGCGCGGCGGTCGGCATCAACATGGTCCGGGCCCTGCGCGGCTACCGGGCACAGGTCGCTGCGGCGGCCCCTCTTCTCACCGGGAGTGCGGCATGAGCGACACCCTCAGGGCCGGAGTTGTCGGCCTGGGCATGATCGGCGGCGGGGTCGCCGTCAGTCTGGCCCGCAGCGGACGCGTCCCCGCAGTCTACGACGTCCGCCCCGACGCCGCCAGGGACCTGGCCGGTGTGCCCGATCCGCTCGGCTCGCCTGCCGAGGTGGCCGAGGTGTCCGACGTAGTGATGGTCGCGGTGGTCAACGCCGACCAGGCACGCGAGGTCATCGGCGGCAAGGACGGCCTGCTGCGAGCAGCTCGGCCGGGCCTGACCGTCGTGCTGCTCGCCACGGTTGCCTTGCCGGTCGTCCACGAACTGGCCGCGCTCTGCTCCGAGTCCGGTGTGGGCTTCCTCGACTGCGGGGTGACCCCGGGCGACCAGGCCGCCGAGCACGGCATGGTCGCCATCCTCGGCGGCGAGCAGAGCATCGTGGAGGCGGCGCTGCCCATCCTTGAGGACTGGGCGAAGAAGGTGGTGCACTGCGGTCCGTCCGGCGCCGGTATGGCCACCAAGATCGCCCGCAATGTCGTCACGTACGGCAGTTGGCGCACGGTTGCCGAGGCCGCGGCCCTGGCCCGTGCCGCAGGTGTGGACACCGCCCGTCTTGCCGAGGTCATCGACGCGGCCGACCCCGAGGGCCGCACGCTGCTGCAACTGTTGCGGATGCAGGACGCCGACGGCGTGCTGCCCGGGGCTGTCGGCCGGCAGATCGAACCGTTGATGACCAAGGACCTCGAAGCCGCCCGCGACCTCGCCGCCGCCCTCGGTGTCCAGGCGCCCCTCGTCGAGACGGTACGCACCCAGGCTCGTCGCACCCTCCAGCTGGAGGCCGATGTGGCACCAGTCCCGGCACCGGCGAAGGAGGACGCCCGTGCATACGGACTGCACATGATGGACCAGGCGTACGGCCCCGGTTTCAGCGCTGCCGTCCAGGATGCCGACGACCCCTTCAGTACCGAGACCGTCGACTACCTCTTCGCCCAGGTGTGGGGCCGCGCGGGCCTGTCCGTCCGTGACCGTCGGCTACTCACCCTCGGCGTCGCCGCCACCGTCGCCCGGCCCGAACTCGTGCAAGTGATCGCCAACGGGGCGCTGGTCAACGGGGAGCTGAGCGCGGAGCAGCTGCGCGAGGCCGTCCTGCACCTGGCCCTCTACACCGGCTGGTGCAAGGCCACGGCCACCCACACCGGCGTCACCGCCGCGATCGCCGCGCACAACGCCGCCCAGCCCCCCACCAGCGGGCCCCACACCCTCGCGCAGGAGCAGCAGCAATGACCGACATCCCCGTCAATCAGCCCGTCACCCGCGTTACTGGCGCCCCCCTCGACCCGCCGGCCGAGTACACCCGGCTCCGCGAGGACCAGCCCATCGTCAAGGCCCGCTTTCCCAACGGCTCGACGGGCTGGCTCGTCACGCGTTTCGAGGAGGGCAGCCAGGTCTTCACCGACCCGCGCCTGAGCGCCCGCCGTCCACGCCACGACACCCCTGAGGGAGAGATCGCCGAGGCCGGGGAGGACGCCCCCTTCGATGCCGGTTTCGTGATGATGGACGAGCCCGAGCACGGCGCCTACCGTCGGTTGCTGACTGCCCGCTTCACCCCCAAATCGGTGCAGAACAAGCTCCAGCCCTATCTCGACAAAATCGTTGACGAGCACCTGGACGCCATCGCCGCAGGCCCCGAGACCTTCGACTTCGTCCAGGCCATGGCCCTGCCCATCCCATGTCTGGTGATCTGCGAACTGCTCGGGGTCCCCTACGAAGACCGTGACGGTTTCCACGACGCCACCGTCGATCTCATGGACATGGCCAAGAGCCGCGAGGAACGCGACAGGGGTGCCCACTGGCTCATCGACTACATCACCAGCCTCGTCGCCGACAAGCGCCGCACCGGTGCCAGGGACGGCATCCTCGCCGAACTCATCCACAAGAGCGATGGCGACGACGCGGCACTGACCGAGAAGCAGCTCATCGGCCTGGGCGTGCTGCTGCTGTTCGCCGGACACGACACCACGGCCGCCATGATGGGGCTGTCCACCCTCACCCTGCTCACCCACCACGAGCAGCGCGAGCAGATGCTGGCCCACCCGGAGAAGACGGGCACCATGGTTGAGGAGCTGATGCGCTACCTCACCATCGTCCAGTTCGGCCTGGGCCGCGTGGCCAAGGAAGACCTCGAACTCGCGGGCGCTCAGGTGAAGAAGGGTGATCTCGTCGTCGTCGCGATGAACGCCGCCAACCGCGACCCGCGCGCCTTCCAGGACCCCGACACCCTCGACATCGACCGCAAGATGGCCCGCCACATGGGCTTCGGCTACGGCGTCCACGCCTGTCTCGGCCAGAACGTCGCCCGCGCCGAACTCAGGACCGTCCTGCCCAAGCTCTTCCAGCGCTTCCCCAACCTGCGGCTCGCCACCCCGCTGGAAGAAGTCCCCATGGACTTCACCGGCACCAACTACGGCGTCCGCAAGCTCATGGTCACCCGCTGAGCCGCCCCCGGGGCCCAGGCAGCGTTCCCCGGAGCAGCTTGCGCCGTCCCCTGACAGGCAGCGCGCTCCGGGGAGCGGCCCCGGCCGCGGCATGACCCCACGTCTTTCGCAGGCAAGGAGTTCCCCATGACTGTCTCCTTCGAACCCGCCCCCGCTTTCCCCCTGAAGCGTGGATGCCCCTTCTCGCCACCCGAGGACGCTACGGCCTTCCGGGAAAGCGGCCGGCCGCACCGGGTGACGATCTGGGACGGCAGCACGCCCTGGCTGATCACCCGGCACGACCACATCCAGCAGCTCCTCGGAGCAGTCGGCATGATCAGCGCGGACGTCACCGACCCCGGCTTCCCCAACACCAGCGACGCCCAGCCCGCCGTCGAGGGCAACATCTTCTTCCGCAAGGACGGCACGGAACACCTCCCGGTACGCCGCATCCTCAACCCGGACTTCACCGCCAAACGCTCCGAAGCGCTACGCCCGCGCATCGCCGAACTCACCGACCGGCTCCTCGACGACCTGCTCGCCATGGACGGCCCCGTCGACCTCTTCGAGCATTTCGCGCTGGCCCTGCCCACCGTGGTGATCTGCGAAGTCCTCGGCGTCCCCTACGAGGACAGCACCACCGTGCACGAGTCCTCGAAGAAGATGGTGCAGCTCGCCATCGCGCAGGACGAGAAGGTGGCCGCCCACCGCGCTCTGCACGAGCTGTTGGCCCGTCACATGGAGGCCAAGCGCTCCCGCCCCGACAACGGACTGCTGTCCCGTCTGGTGAACACCCACGTCGACGACAAGGGCGACCTGACGTTCGAGGAAGCTGTGGGGCTCGGCGTCCTCGTGATCGGCGCCGGGCACGAGACCACCGCCAACATGATCGCCCTGGGCATCCTCGCGCTCCTGCGCGAACCCTCACAGCGCGACCTCCTGCTGTCCGACCCGGTGGCGTACTCCTCGACCGCAGTCGAGGAGATGATGCGCTACTGGAGCATGGTGCAGACCGAACCGCGCCGCGTCCTGACCGAGGACATCGAGGTGGGCGGCGTACTACTGAAGGCCGGCGAGGGCATCATCTGCAACCTGCCCGCCGCCAACCGGGATCCCTTGGTCTTCGCCGACCCCGAACGCCTGGACATCACCCGCAGGGAGCGCAAGCACATTGGCTTCGGCTACGGCGTGCACCAGTGCCTGGGCCAGAACCTCTCCCGGGTCGAGATGCAGGTGGCCTGGCCCAAACTGTTCGAACGGATCCCGGGCTTGCGGCTCGCCGTCGACGAGAGCGAACTGCACTTCCACGACGATGCCCTCACCTACGGAGTTGAGACGCTGCCGGTGACCTGGTGAGCACCCAGGACACACCGGGCCCGGACCACTTCGCCCACCTCGCCGCGACCGGCCGCGCCACGCAGGCCGAGGTCATGCGCGTACCGCAGGAGGCAGTCCGGAGCGAGCCCGGATCGCTCAGCGACCTGGCGACCAAAATCGTCTTCGGCGACCTGTGGAACAGAGCGGGACTGAGCGTCCGCGAGCGGCGCATCGTCACGCGCACGGTCCTGGCCATGCTCCAGTCCCACCAGTTCCACGGACACCTGCATGGCAAGGCCGCCCTGGACAGTGGTGACCTGACCGAGGCCGAACTCCGGGAGATCGCCGTGCAGATCGCCTACAACGCCGGCTGGCCCGTTGCCACCTCCTTCGAATGGACCGTGGACAAGGCCACCGGCACAAAACCACCAGTGGAGGACCTGTGAGCGGACGGCTTCAGGGCAGGCGCGCGATCGTGGTCGGCGGAGGCCAGACCCCTGGCGCCACCACCGGCAACGGCCGCGCAGTCGTCCTCTCCTTCGCCCGCGAGGGCGCACAGGTTCTGGTCGTGGACCGAGACTTGGACTCGGCCGAGGAGAGCGCCGAACTGGTGCGCAAGGAAGGCGGCACGGCGACCGCTCACCGGGCGGACATCACCGTCGAGGACGAGTGCGCGGGCATTCTCGACGCGGCTCTGGCGGTCCTGGGACATGTCGACGTGCTGCACAACAACGTCGGTGTCGTCCCCGCCGGCCGCACCGAGGACCTCGGTGCCCAGACATGGCGTCAGGGCTTCGAGGTCAACCTCACCAGCATGTGGCTGACCTGCAAGGCCGTCCTGCCCCACATGCGCCAGCGGCGGAGCGGTGCGATTGTCAACATCTCCTCCATGGCGGGCCTGCTCGCGGGTGGCGAAGCGATCGCCTACACCACCTCCAAGGCCGCGGTGCACGCCATGACCCGCAGTCTGGCACTGGAGTACGCACCCCACGGAATCCGGGTCAACTGCATCGCCCCCGGCATGATGGACACCCCCATGGGCGTCGACGCCCCGGCCCGGGCGGAAGGTTCCTCCCGCGAGGACGTGGCCGCCAAGCGGGCCGCGCTGGTTCCGATGGGGCACCAGGGCACGTGCTGGGACGTTGCCAACGCCGCCCTGTTCCTGGCCTCTCAGGAGGCCGCCTTCATCACGGGCACGGTGCTCGCGGTGGACGGCGGGTTCACTCTGACCTCGCGCATGAGTTAGCGCAGCGCAGCCTTCCCGGGGCATCCCACAAGCACCCGCACCCGTGGGCGAGTGCCGGTCACTAGGTCGGGCTGCTGTGCACGGGATCGCCGCAGCAGCAGCGGGCGTTATCGGGACGTTGTACGGGCCATCGGTGAACAACCGGTGGCCCGGCAGGCAGCCGTGCCCCCTTGGTCGACGGCGCCGACCGGAGCTTCTCCAACCGGACCGGCTGGGTCGACCTGAAGCTTCCCCTTGATCGTGGACACCTGGAGACTGGGATCTTGAGGTTCCAGAGGAAGTAGCACCAGGTGGGAAGCAAGTACACGAAGCGGTACACCGAGGAGTTCAAGCGGGACGCGATCGCGCTCGTCGATTCCTCGGGCAAGACGGTCACCGCCGTCGCCCGGGAGCTTGGCATCAGCTCCGAGTCCCTGCGCGGCTGGTACCGCAAGGCCAGGGCCGACCGGGGCGAGGGTGAGTCCGGTGAGCTGACCAGCGCCGAGCGCGAGGAGCTCAAGCGGCTGCGCAAGGAGGTCCGCGAACAGAAGCAGACGATCGAGATCCTGAAAAAAGCGACGGCCTTCTTCGTGAAGGAGAACGACCGGTGAGCGAGCTGTACCGGTTGATCCATGCGGAGAAGGCGACGTACCCGATCGTCCTGCTGTGCCGGGTGCTGAAAGTCGCCCGCTCCTCCTACTACGCATGGTGCGAGGGCGAGGCCGCACGCCGTGCCCGGCAAGCCGCCGACGACGCGCTCGCCCACGAGATCACCGTGGTGCACATCGCCTCCCGCCACACCTACGGTGTCCCGCGCATCCACGCCGAACTACGCCGCCTGGGCCGGCGGGTGAACCGCAAGCGCATCGCTCGTGTGATGCGTGAGCGCGACATCCGTGGTGTCACCCGGCGCAGACGGCGTTCGCTGACCCGGCCCGACAAGAAGGCGACACCGGCCCCGGACCTGATCGGCCGCAGCCGCTCGGGGTACGGGCCGTACTCGCCGATCGGCAGGTACGGCTCAATGAAATCCCACTCCGGGTCGGTCAGTTGCACTCGCGTCACGTACGACGGTCTACCGGACCAGACCGTGCCACGAAGGCACATCCCGCAGATTGATCACGACTCGATACGCTCCCACCTGGCCACCCGCGAGGTCGTCGGCTACGCCATGGCCGGCCACCACCGCGCCGAGCTGATCGTCGACGCTCTCAACATGGCCCACGGCCGCGGCGGACTCGAGCCCGGCTGCGTGGTTCACAGCGATCGCGGCAGCGAATACACGTCGGCCCAATTCCGCCTACGAGTAGAGAAGTTAGGCCTGCGGCAGAGCTGCGGACGCACCGGGTCATGCTTCGACAACGCCACCGCGGAAAGTTTCGGGGCCCTGCTCAAAGAGGAGATCGGCACCCGCACCTGGCCCGACCGGGCCACCGCCCGAGCCGAGGTCTTCTCCTTCATCGAGACCTTCTACAACCGCCGCCGACTGCGCAAGCACCGGACTTTCGGCTATGTCACCCCGGCCGAGACCAGGCAGCGGCAGCAGCACACCCTCGCGGCATAACGATCACGTGTCCGGGATCATGGGGAAACTTCACGGGCACTGTTCCCCCGACTGTAGGACCGCAGGGCCGGACCCGGTGACCGGGTCCGGCCCCCGGCCCGCCTCACCGCCCGCCCCCTGAGTGGCCTTCGGTCACGGGCCCACCCCTGCGGGGCCAGGGAGCCGCCTCCGGCGGCACCGATCCCGTGCGGTGAACCCATGACACCGTTGGACTGAATTGCTGTAAGGTTTCTTGTGTCAATTTCCCTGTAGAAATGAGGCGTACATGCGACGGGTCGCACTGTTCGGGCCCCCGGCCACCGGAAAGTCAACGCTCGCCCGCTGGCTCTCCACGGAACTCGACGAACCCCATACCGACCTCGACGACATCCTGTTCACCCCCCAGGGGCCGCTGCCGCTGGACGAATTCCGCCGGCAGGCCGCGGCCATCACCGCGACGGACGGGTGGATCGTCGAAGGGAACTTCTCCAAGCTGGCGGACGTCGTCTGGAACCGGGCCGACACCCTGGTCTGGCTCGACTTCCCACTGCCGCTGATCCTCTACCGGATCACCCGGCGAAGCCTGCGCCAGCTGGCCGGCCGGGAGGACAGCGCACAGGCCCGGCGCCTCACCTGGACCTCGGCGTTCTTTGCCCGCCGGTCCCTGCTGCGCACCGCCATCCGCAAGTACCGGGCCAACCGGCCCCGGTACGCCCGGCAGGTGGCCGAGGCCGCGGCCCTGGGCGTCGAGGTCGTACGGCTCCGCAGCCCACGCGAGGTCCAGCGCTGGAGGCAGAGAACAGCGAAGGGGGCGGAGAGCCGCTCACGAGCGGCCCGGCACACCACCGGCCCTTAACCAGCCATCTCCACCACCAGCTGACGCCAGCGCAGGGAAGCACCCACCAGCCTACAAGGCACACCAGCCCGGACCACCCCAAGGAAACCCCGTGATCCCACATGGCCGCCCCGTGATCAACGAACGGGACATCGCCCAGAGAGCCGGTGTTCCCCTCCCCACCTGGAGGCGCCGGGACGCACCAGCCTTCCGGCGACGAGTAACCGCCCTCTTCGACAGTCGCGTACTCATCTACGACAAGGCCCAGGCACATGCCTACCTCAACGGACAACCCATCCCTCCACTGCCCACGTCACCGCACCCCGACGACCTCCTCAACGACCAAGAAGCCGCAGCTCTCCTTGAAGTGACACCCGGCACCGTCCGCGCCTACGCCAGCCAGAACTACCTCCCGCGAGGCACCACGGTCTACAGCCTCCGCCTCTGGACCCGCCAGGGCATCGAAGCCCGCCGCGACACCCCTCCCCGCCAAGGACAGGGTGGCGGTCGCCCCCCAGGCAAAACTGGCCCCACCAAAGCGCACCCCTACGAAGGCGACCCCCGCCTCCACCTCGCCGCGCAAACCCTCACCGCCTCGCCAGGCACCCCCCGCACACATCTCGCTGCCACCCTCGCCGACCAGCACGGCAGCTCCACCCGCACCTGGGAACGCCTCCTCGCCCAAGCCGCCCGCACCCAGTGACGGACGCAGGCCCCCCGTCACTTATCCGACGCGACAAAAAGGGACATGACGATCGTTCTGCCTGCGCGGCGGAAACCGGGAGGGGAACCGCGCGCATGAGCGAGGACGGCAGAACGACGAGCGCGCCCGCACCTCTGCCACGCCCTTCCCGGTGGCGGCCCGGGACACCCCCGCCCGGCCCCGCGCACCTCGACTTCCCGCCCGTGCGCAACGGCCTCGACTTCCTCCAGAGCGCCGTCGGACACCTCGACGACTGGGAAGGCGGCCAGGCCCGCGACGTGAAGTACGCCGTCCTGCACCTCCGGGCCGCCGTAGAGGTCCTCCTCAAAGCGCGTCTGCACGCCGAGGACTGGACCCTCGTCTTCGCGCCGTTCGTTCCGCCCAGGAAGATGACCCGCGAGAACTTGGAGAGCGCCGACTTCAAGAGCGTCACCCTTGCCGAGGCGATCACCCGTCTTCGCGACATCCCGCATGTCACCATCGACAAGACCGAGGAAGAGGAGCTCCTCGCCCTTGTCAGGGCCCGCAACAAGCTCCAGCACTTCGGCCTGACCGCCTCCGCGACCGAGGTCGAAGAGCGGACGGCGAAGGTGCTCGACTTCCTCATCCGCTTCTGCGACGAACAGCTCCTCCCCTACCTGACCAACGAGTCGGAGCTGCGGGAGGCAAAGGAAAGCCTGGAATCGCTCAGAGAGGGTCTGACCCGGGTCACCGCCTACGGCGACCAGCGCATGGAGCGCATCGGCAATGACCTGCGCCGGGAGGGCGCGGAGAACCGAACCATCGAGTGCCCCGAGTGCGAGCGGGCCGCCCTGGTGATCGGCGACTCCCCTGCCGATCCGCCCGCCGAGGGCCCGCCCGTCACGGCGACGTGCCGCTTCTGCGAGCGGACCTGGAGTACGGAGGACCTCGCCTTCCGCTACTTCGGGGGGAGGGGAAGACGGCCCGAGCGGCCCCACGCCTGCCCGCAGTGCGGGCAGGCGACGCTCGGGACCGGCGTCGTGCTGCGCTCCAGCCCCCGCACCCGGACCGTCTTCTGCTTCACCTGCCTTTTCCCCTCTCCTGAGCTGGGCTCGTGCTCCGACTGCGGGCATGTCGTGAGCCCCGCCGAGGACCCTTCCTTCTCGGGCCGGTGCGAGCGGTGCCGCGCGTCCGGTGCGCCCGTGTACGAGGGCCGCCAGGACTACGGGTTCCACGATGAGGCGGAGGACGAGACGCCGTGACCCAACCCGGCTCCGCCGGAGCACCTGGGTCTGTCAAACGAGCGGTGTAAGTAGGGTTGTTGAGGGTTACTGGCGGGCTGCGGAGAGTCGGCCGTCGAAGGTGATGTCGAAGGCGTTGAGAGCGGTTTTCCAGCGCATGGTCCAGCGGGCCTGGCCCTTGCCGGTCGGGTCGAGCGACATGATCGCCATGTAGACGCACTTCAGGGCGGCCTGTTCGTTCGGGAAGTGCCCCCGGGCTTTCACCGCCCGGCGGATCCTGGCGTTGACGGACTCGATCGCGTTGGTGGTGCAGACGATGCGGCGGATCTCAATGTCGAAGCGCAGGAACGGGGTGAACTCCTCCCACGCGTTCTCCCAGAGCCTGACGTCGCCGGATACTTCTTGCCCCATGCGTCGGCGAACTCCGCGAACCGATCGAGGGCCGCGTCCTCGGTCGCCGCGGTGTAGACGGGCTTGAGGACCTTGGCGATCTTGTCCCAGTCCTGGCGGGCGGCATAGCGGAAGGAGTTCCGCGGCAGATGGACCACGCAGGTCTGCACGACGGTGCGGGGCCAGACGGTCTCGACCGCGTCGGGCAGGCCCTTGAGCCCGTCGCATACGAGCATGAGGACGTCGTTCACGCCGCGGTTCTTGATCTCGGTGAGGATGTGCATCCAGTGCTTGGCGCCCTCGCCGCCGTCGCCGGCCCACAGCCCGAGAATGTCCCGCCGGCCCTCGACGGTGACGGCCAGGGCGACGTAGATGGGCCGGTTGGCGACCGCGCCGTCGCGGATCTTTACGTGGATGGCGTCGATGAAGACGACCGGGTAGACGGCGTCCAGGGGCCGGTTCTGCCATTCGGCCATGCCTTCGAGGACCTTGTCGGTGATCGTGGAGATCGTCTGGCGCGACACGTCGGCGCCATAGACCTCGGCCAGGTGGGCCTGGACCTCGCCGGTGGTCAGGCCCTTCGCCGCGAGTGAGATGACCATCTCGTCGACGCCGGACAAACGCTTCTGGCGCTTCTTGACGATCTTCGGTTCGAAGGAGCCCTCGCGGTCGCGGGGCACGGTTGTCTCCACCGGGCCCACGTCGGTCAGTACGGTCTTGGCGCGGGTGCCGTTGCGGGAGTTGCCGCCGTTCTTCCCCGCCGGGTCGTGCTTGTCATAGCCGAGGTGGTCGGTGATCTCGCCCTCGAGGGCCGACTCCAGGAGTCGTTTGGTCAGCTGCTGGAGCAGCCCGCCCTCGCCGGTCAGCTGCAGGCCCTCCGCCTGAGCCCGGCCCACCAACTCGTCGATCAGCCGGTCGTCCACAGACTTCGACGGCACCGTCTCAGACGGCTCGACGGGCTCGGCCTTGGTCACGTTGTTGCTGGTCATCGAGCATCTTCCATGATCGGGAGTTACACCGAACGTTTTACAGTCCCCTTCTCAGGCGGCAAGCACGCTGTGTGCGCGGTCGATGAAGTCGCGGGCGGCTGGCGTGGTGCGGTGCTGGCCGAGACGTTCCGCGAGGGAGAGCAGGGGCGCGGTGGTGCGGTGCGAGCTGATCGTTTCGGTGAGGTCCAGCGCGGTGCCGGCGGTGGCGCACGCGCGCTCTAGGCGGTGTCTTCAAATGTCACGCCCACATCAGGAGCGAGGCGAGGGTGACGGCTGCGTGATAGGACTCGGCGGTCTTGTCGTAGCGGGTTGCGATGCCGCGCCACTGCTTCAAGCGGTTGAAGCACCGTTCGACCACGTTGCGCTGCTTGTAGAGCTGCTTGTCGAAGATCGGCGGGCGGCCGCCCCGGCTGCCGCGCCGGAGCCGGTTGCGTATCTGGTCGGCACGCTCGGGGATGGTGTGGCTGATGCCTCGGTGTCGCAGCCAGGCGCGTATCGCGCGGGAGCTGTAGCCCTTGTCGCCCAGCACGTGCGCGGGCCTCGTCCGGGGGCGGCCCGGGCCGACGCGCGGCACCCTGATCGCTTCCATCACGGCGGCGAACTGGGTGCAGTCGTTGGTGTTGCCACTCGTGAGGACAAAGGCGAGCGGGCGTCCGAAGGCGTCGCAGACCAGGTGGATCTTGCTGGTCAGCCCACCTCGGGAGCGTCCGAGTGCCCGGTCGCGGTGCCCCCTTTTCGGGCCCCGGCCGCATGCTGGTGGGCGCGTACGACGGTGGAGTCGACCGACACCAGCCAGCCGACCTCTCCTGCCGCGTCCGAGCGGGCCTGTGCGGCCTGGAGCATCCGTTCGAAGGTGCCGTCCAGGGCCCACCGGCGGAAACGGGTGTGCAAGGTGTGCCAGGAGCCGTACCGCTCGGGCACATCTCGCCAGGCCGTGCCCGTCCGGAACTTCCACACGATCCCGTTGAGCACGGTCCGGTCGTCCAAGCGCTTCCGCCCACGAGAAGCCCCGGGCAACAGCGGACGGAGGAACTCCCGGGCCCTGACCCTGGAGTTTGGACACCGGAGAGACTTGGATCTTGATGGTCCAGGAGAACGGAGTCCCTGTGGGGATGAAGCATTACCCCGCCGAGTTCAAGGCGGACGCGGTCGCGTTGTACCGGTCGCGTCCGGGAGCGACGATCAAGTCGGTCGCCGCCGATCTCGGAGTGAACACCGAGACGCTGCGGAACTGGATCCGGGCCGCCGACGGACGCCGCGCCGGTGCCCATTCCGCCCCCGCAACGGCACCGCAGCCTGCCGGTGACCCGGTTCAGGCGGAGCTGGCCGCCGCGCGCAAGAGGATCCGCGAGCTGGAGGAAGAACGCGACATCCTCCGCAAGGCGGCCCGGTATTTCGCGACGGAGACGCGCTGGTGAACCGCTGCCAGTTCGTTGAGGATCACCAGCGCCGATACGGCGTGAAGCGGCTCTGCGACATTCTCGGGATCGCCCGCTCGAGTTTCTATTACTGGCGTCGCACCGCCCCGGCTCGCATGGCCCGTCAGGCCGCTGACGACCGGCTCGCGGCCCGGATACGCAAGGCCCACAAGGAGTCCGACGGCACCTACGGAGTCCCGAGGATCACTGCCGAGCTCCGCGACGAGGGCGGCCAGGCGGTCAACCACAAGCGCGTTGCCAGGATCATGCGGACCATCGGCCTCGAAGGGGTCCGTCTGCGGCGCCGGCACCGCACCACCATCGCCGACCCGGCCACCGCGAAGGCCCCGGACCTGATCGGCCGCGACTTCACCGCGAAGGAGATCAACACCAAGTACGTCGGTGACATCACCTACTTGAGCGTCGGCGGCGGACGGTTCTGCTATCTCGCGACAGTGATCGACCTGTGCTCGCGCCGCCTGGCAGGCTGGGCGATCGCCGACCACATGCGCACCGAGCTCGTCATCGACGCCCTCGCCGCCGCGGAACGGACCCGCGGCAGTCTGAACGGGGCGATCATGCACACCGATCACGGAGCCCAGTACACCAGCGGGGCCTTCGCGGACGCCTGCCGCCGGGCCGGTGTCCTGCAGAGCATGAGCGCCGTCGGGTCCAGCGCGGACAACGCCGCCGCCGAATCGTTCAACGCCAGCTTTAAAAGGGAGACGTTGAAGGGCCGAAAGGGCTGGTCAAGCGAGCGCGAGGCACGACTCGACGCCTTCCACTGGCTGTCCCGCTACAACACCCGACGCCGTCATTCCCGGCTCGGCCAGCGAGCCCCGATCACCTACGAGATCACCGTCCACCCAACCTCAACTACCCTGGCCCGAGCCGCATAGACGTGTTCAAACTCCAGGGTCAAGGCCCCCCACTCCGCATCGGACTATTCATGACGACGTATCATCCGACCATGATCCACCACTCAAGATCAATTGAAGACAGGCCCTAGCTCGCCCTGTGCGTACTGGGCGTCCGCCATCCGGCACAGGTAGACGGCGTGGGTGCGGACGGTGGTGGGGCCGAGCAGCTCGTCGGCCGCCGTGAACTCGGTCTCGGCGCGGTCGTGCTGGCCCATGTCGCGGTGGCTGGACGCGCGGGCGCCGAGGATTTCGGCGCGGTCGAACCAGTACGCCCACTGCGGGGCCTGGTCCTGCTGCTCGTCAGCGCGGGCGAGGAGAGTTTCCGCGGCGTCGAAATCGTCCCAGCACCGGGCGTCGCCGAGGTGGGCGCGGGCGCGGCCGCGCCGGCTGTGCATCATCGCTTCGACGCGGGGATCGGTGCGGCCGCGGACGGCGGCGAGTGCTGCGGTGGCCATGTCGTCGGCGTCGTGGAGACGGCCGGTGTTGTAGGCGGAGACGCACCAGAACGCCAGGACGTTGGCGCCGAGGGCGTCGTCTCCGGCGACGCGAGCCGCGCGCAACGCGGTCAGGAACGTGCCGTCGGCGCAGTCGCCCCGGGTGTCGAACAGGGCGGCGGCGCGCTGGCGGGCGAGGTCGGCGGCCGCGGCGTACAGGCGGGCGCCGTGCGCGTCGGTGTAGGTGCGCTGGTTGATGATGCCGTTGACCAGTGCGAGGGCGCTCGACGCTTCGGCGAGGACGGTACCGCCCCCGTCTTCGTCGTCCCGCTCCCGGAGCTCCTGGGCGCGGGCCTCCAGCTTGGCCACTCCGGCCTCTCCGATGCGCTGGCCGGTGGTGAGCTGCCCGGCGGCCACCGGATCGGCCGTGAGCCAGTTCAACAGGGCGGCGGTCAGGGTGCCGCCGGAGATCAGTACGAGTTCCCGTCGCGTGACGCCCATGGCACCCCTTGTGAGTTCGGTGAGGGACTGGGAGGCGCCGAGAAGCGTCCAGGGCCGGGGAGTTGGCCTCTGGGCGGGATCCTCGGACAACCACTCTGGCCATGGTCGCTCATCGACCGCCGTAGGCGGAATACCGAGCAGATCGGCGATGAGCCGTTGGGTCGGGTCGTCCGGCTCGCGGTCGTGCTCCCAGTACCACACGCCATCGCGGCCGGTCTGGATCGGGTGGCCGCGCTCGCGGCTGCGGGCGCGTAAGCGGGTGGCCATCTCCGCCAGACTCCACCCGCGCATCTTCCGGGCGCGGGTCAGCAGGTAGCCGCGGGGGCTACCGGCCGTGTGGGGCGTCCTGGGGCCATTGGCACCTCCGCTGTGCGCATGCCCAGACACGGGCGGTGGCCGCACTCTACGGCGGCCGGGCCGGCGGCGGTAGCCGCTTCGGTGTTGCTCCCTGTTGCTCGTGGTCGCAACGCAGAGCAACACCGTCATCACGCCTCGCGGGCGAGCACGACGCCACCATGAAGAGGCTGAACGAGGCCCTCACGAACGGCGACGCCCGGAGGGTGAAGCTCATGCGCAAGTACTTGGAGCACATCGAGCACTTCCAGAGGCAGGCTGACAGCATGTGGGCCAACCGCCATCGCAGCAAGCCGCCGACGCCCCGCAGCTCCACCGAGAAGTAGTGAGGCAGTCGCGTGGCTCGGCTCAAGACGGAAGCTGCGCCCATCTTTCCCCGTGGAATGGAGAGTTTCTGGACGTCCGGCGGTCACCAGGACCGGGTGCGAGTAGCGACGATCCACCAAGCGGACGGGGTGTGGGTTCTGGTCTGGGACCCCGACTACGTCTCCGCAACCTTCCACGAGACGGCGCTCGCGGCCGTCGCGGCAGCTCGCGACTCGTACGCCGCCTACCTGGCTGCCGAGTACGCGTCTGATGAGGAGGGGCGGCGTAACGAGGCCACCGCCAAACGCCAGGGAGGTGCCGTGGCGCGGGCAGTACGGGCACCGATGGGCGGCCAACGAAAGTTGCCAAACAGCGCCAAGTAGATCGGTGCACGGTCTGGTGAAAGCAGGCCGGGCACCGCCATGCGGACTACCGGTCCCGGCGTGACGTCAGACACGTTGCCCCAAGGCGGGGATGACTACAGGCAGCACACGTTGTCCGGAGGTTGCCCACACGTTGTCCCCACCCCCTGGCTACGGTCTCAGGCGCCCACGCCCGAATGGGATCTCGAACCTTTTGCAGGGCTTTCACGGGCCACTCGCCCTGGACGAGTTGGGTCAGCCGACCGGGTCAGCCTGATTCGGGGCGAGGCTGGTGACGGCGTAGACGGTCTTCGTCAGAGCCTCGCCGGTCTCCTTGTTCACGCGGGTTCGCTTGATCTCGATGGCCTGGACGGCGTGCGGGCCCGGCCTGGTCGGTGCGCGCCTTCAGTCGTTGTACCTCGCGCCATCCGGGGCTGGCGGGGCGGCGGCGGTCCAACTGTGGCATCTGCCGCCAGCGCAGGCGGCGCCAGCTGGTCAATGCGGGCGCTCTGGGAGCTGAGAGCCTCCCCCATGAGGGGGGGGGACGTGGCGAGGAGGCGATCTCCCGGTCCCTGCACTTATCTGAGGAAAGCCGGGCGAGGGCCTGAGTCTGGCCCTCGGCTGCTGGGGCGCCAGGGATCTGGGTGACTACGGCGTAATCACCCAGGCGAATGAGTGAACTAACCCCACATGCCCCATCTCCCTCTTGATGGTTAGTAACATCTCTCTCATGACTCAGCCCAGCGCCCGCGAAAAGGTCGTCTCCAAACTTCCCGCCAGTCTCCGCCAACAGCTCAAGATCCGTGCAGCACAACATCGCCTCGACATTCAGATCGCCGTGGAACAAGCCATCCACGCCTGGACCGCCCTCGCCGCCTCCCCCGCAGCCGTTGACGTCAGCGGTGCCAGCTCCTTCGCCACCTTCCTCCCCCCCGGCCAGTGGGACGCATTCAAAACGATCGCTTCCGCCCGTGACGTGACCCTCACTCAGGGCTTGGCACAAGCCGTGCAGCTGTGGCTCGACATGAACCCTTCTCCCGAGGTCATCCGTCCAGAGACAACCCGCCGCATCATCGTCTGTAACCAGAAGGGCGGTGTGGGCAAGACCGCCATCACGGCGGGGACAGGAGAAGCCCTGGCCGAGGATCCTGACATCCTGCGCCCGGTACGAGTCGCCAAGCAGCTCGCCGCCGCACAACTCGCATCACCGGAAACTGACGGCAGCAGCGACGCGCTCGAGGTAGAAAACCTCCCCGGCCTCGGCCTGCGCGTCCTCCTGATTGACTTCGACCCCCAATGCCACCTCACCCGCCAGCTCGGCGCCGAGCCCCTCCCCCTCGACGGCGACAGCCTCACCAAGCACATGGGCGGAGAGGCAAAGGGCGAACTCCGCGACCTGATCGTCGCCGTCGACCAGGAACACTTCGGCGACCGGCTCCACATGCTGCCCGGCTGCAACGACGCTTTCCTCCTCGACGTCAAACTCGCGTCCGTTCGCGCCAGCGAGAAAGCCCTCGAACGAGCCCTCGCACCCCTCGAAGGTGATTACGACGTAATCATCGTCGACTGCCCACCCAGCCTCGGCCTCTCCATGGACGCCGCGATCTACTACGGCCACCGCCGCGACGGCGAAGCCCCCGGACAGTCAGGCACACTCATCGTCGTCCAGGCCGAAGACAGCTCCGCCGACGCCTACGACATGCTCACCACCCAGATCGACGACCTCCGCAACGACCTCGACGTCGTCATCGACTACCTCGGCATCGTCGTCAACCTCTACGACGCCCGCCGCGGCTACATCGCCACCAGCTCCCTGCAGGGCTGGGTCGACATAAAGGACCCCCGCGTCGTCGGCCTCGTCGGCGACCTCAAGGAGCAGAAGGAAGCCGTACGCATGCAACAACCGCTCCTGTCCTACTCCCCCACCTGCACACAGTCCGTCGCCATGCGCGCCCTCGCCCGGGAGCTCGCATGACACCCAAAGCAGACAAGCTCGGAGGCGGACGCTTCGCAGGCCGCGGCGCCCCCGTCAGCCCCCGCCGAGCAGCCATCGCCCAAGCACGACAGGTACCCACTGAAGGCGTGCCCTCCCCCACCGAGCTGCCCCCTCACCGGATCAGCCTGAACCCGGACAACCCGCGCTCCTCCCTCGGCGACCTCACCGACCTCGCCGGAAGCCTCAAGGACCACGGGCAGAAGCAGGCCATCACGGTCATGAACCGCGACGCATACATCGCCGCGAACCCCGCCGCCGAGGAGAAACTCGAACCCGACACGGCATACGTCGTCATCGACGGCTCCAGCCGTCTCGCAGCAGCCCGCGAAGCCAGCCTCACCACCGTGAAGGTCATGGTCGACGACGGCCAGGGCGGCACCAGCGAAGAGATCCTCGAATCCGCCCTCGTCGCCAACATCCACCGCCGCGAACTCTCCGAACTGGACGAAGCCCGCGCCCTGCAACGACTCCTCGCCCTCCACGGCTCACAACGTGCCCTCGCCGCACGCCTGCACCGCTCCCAGCCATGGATCTCGACGCGCCTCGCACTCCTCGGACTCTCCGAAGAGATGCAGAACCTGGTCGGCACCGAGAAGATCGAACACCTCCGAGCCATCGGCAACAAACCGGCCGAGGAACAGCCCGCAGCGCTCCAGGCGCTCAAGGACAAGGAGTCCACGCAGCGCACCGTGCGGAACCGGAAGGGTGCGGGTCAGGCCGCAGACACAGGGGAGCGGGCCGAGAATGATTACGGCGTAATCGCCTCACCGAACGTGCCCGAGAGCAGAAAACAGCCGGCGCATGATTACGCCGTAATCACCCCCGCCCCCGCCTCATCATCCGAGCCGTCTGAGTCGTCGCAGCCGTCGAGCCCTCCACAGCCCGCAACTCCCCGCACAGCGCCAGCAGCTCTTATCCCGGTCACAGCGATCCCATGGCGGCACGTCAACGTTGTTCACCGGATCCTGCGGGAGCACATGACGCCGGAGGACTACAAGACGCTCCAAGAGCTCATGGCCACATGAGACGGTGCCTCACCGAGGGCCCTCCGGTCTCAGCCACGACGGCTCGTTGCTGAGACCGGAGGGCCCTCGCCCCACTACGCATGCGGCTTGGTCGCGGGCGTCGCCAGGGAGGTAGTTCGCATGCCGGTCCGGGGCCCTGGCAGGTGGCTGCTGACGGCGTGCAAAGTACCGACCTCGCAGGGAAGGGTGGGCGACATGGAGGAGCGACTGTTTGCTCTCGGGGCGCGAGCGCAGTGTGCAATAACTGTTCTGGATCGTGCGCCTGCCGGCCTCACCAAAATTTCCCAGCCGCTCACAGCAGGGAAGTCGCCTCAGCTGACCGGGTGCCACCACAGGGGGAAGGACCGACCTGCGTCGGCCGCCTCAGCCCGGAGATGCGGACCGGCTGATTACGGCGTAATCACTCAGGCCGCTCCGGCCTCCAGCCCGCCTTCGACCACCCGGGCCTCCGCAGACACGAGCTCCGTGGGGCCAGCACACCTCACCACACCACCGGCGGCCCTCGTTCCGGCGGCAGCCATCCCGCTCGGAGGGCCCTGCAGCCGCACCGTCTCCAGCGCCACCCCGTAGCACCCCGTAGGTCGCCTCAGCGACCATCGAGAGACTATGTCGCAGGGCCTCGCGTACCGCGACACTGGATTCGCACCAGCCGCCGTGACCTGCGGCTGTACGAAGACTTAACAGCAGCCCCAGCACCGAGTGCGGCAGGTCGTGCCGCAGGTGGATGAGTGTGGCCACCAACCGGTCGACGAACACCAGCTGATGGCGGGCGCCGGCGCCTTCGGCCCGCTTGCGGGCCCCGCCTCGCACAGCATGGCGGCGACCCTCGACCCCGGCCTGCCACGGCTCGGCCAACTCTTCGACCAAGCACGCAAGATGACGCCGGGAGAGCCCCGTGAACAGTCGATGCGCCAGCACCGCCCGATTGACCATGATCGCCACAGCGGGATCATGCCATCCACGTGGCACGACACCTCACCCGCTATCACGCACCAACTCGTTAGGTCACAGCAGAAGGGGGATGTGGTGTCGACGGTCGACGTGCAGAGGGTCTGGAAGCCGTCCGTAGCGGATCTCTGGGCGGGACGACACCCTCTGTGGTGGACCGTTGGCCCGACGGGGGAGCTGGCTGTTTTGCTCGTCCATCGGCAGTGCCTACGCCGAATCCGTCACGTGAAGGGTTGGGTGGGCTGGGGCCCGCAGGTCCCATTCGATGCGGTGCTCGTGATTCGCCAGGCTGACGGTTCGCTTCAACGGCGACCGATCAAGGACGTCCCGGTCAGGCCGAGCCACATCGCTCTTCTCCTGGAGGACCGACTTCTCGTCGCAGGCGGTCGAGCGGGCAAGGAGGAGTCGGGAGCATGGAGCCCGAACGCTGTGGTGTTCTCGCTGGAAAGTGGTGACCAGGAGGCCACCTTCTGCATCGGCGACGACATCCCTGCTCTAGTGACCGATCGCGGGGGATCGATCTGGACGGCTTACGGAGACGAAGGCATCTACGGAGGGCATCCGGAGTCTGCAGCCGGTCTTGCCGGCTGGAGTGCCGATGGCAGGGCAACCTGGGCTCCGGGAGATCGTCTTCCTGACCTGCCTTTGGAGGGACGCACCGCTGCCACCGAGGGGGACCGGGTCTGGCTGGTCTGGTATTCCGGCAGTCGGCGCGGAGGCACTTTCTTGACGCGGATTACCCCGTCGACGGGTGAGGTGACCAGTTGGCCGAGCCCCGTACGCGACCCGGACGGGTTCGCCGTGCGCGACCATCGCGCGGTCCTGACCAAGCGCGATCACAACCAGCGGTCGACCGAAGTGGTGCGAGCCGAGCTGGATGGTGATAGCTGGGGTGTGACCGAGCGGCGCAAGATTCAGGTGCCCGGACGGGTGGTCACGCGCTGCGGTCAGGGTCGCGACGGTTTTCTATGGCTTCGCTCTGGCGACACGTGGCTTCGCATCGGAGCCTGATAGCGGCCGATAGCGGTGCGCAGCACCGCGACCGGGCCATGCCCGCCTGGCGACAGCCGGCGGGCAGGCAACCAGCGCCGGGTGAGAAGGCCCTCGGGGCAGTCCCTGCGGTCGTGCCCGGAAAGCAGCAGGTTCGCAGATTCTGAAGGTGATCTCGTGCGCGAGCGCGTCGTTGGCCGCCTGGCGGTCTTGGCGAACGGCCTCGCCCTCGTCGCGCCAGGCGTAGTAGGAACTACCGAGGTTGAACTCGGGATGTCGTGTTGCTGGTCAGGCGGGTCGGATGGTCAGGCCGGTCTCGGTGAGACAGCCGTCTATGAGGTGGCCGCGGTACTGGATGTGCCGTAGGCCGCGCCGGACGGTCTGGACGAGGTGTTGCGGGGTGCTGAAGGCGACGTTGGAGAGCCAGCCACGTCGCAGGAGTGACCAGATGCCTTCGACGGGGTTGAGGTCGGGTGCGTAGGGCGGTAGGTAGTGGATGGTCAGCCAGTCGCGGGATTCGGCGAACTCCCGGAGACCTGCGGCTTTGTGGACGTTGAGGTTGTCCCAGATGAGGACGAAGGGGCCGTCGAGTTGTTGGTGGGCGGCGATCAGCAGGTCGCGGTAGTCGCGCCAGGAGAAACTTTCGCGCCCGTCACGGTTGCCGTCATCGCGGCGGGGCCGGTAGATCAGCCTCGATCGGTGGCCGGGTTCGTAGCAGGTCAGCGCGGCTATGGAGAGCCGGCGGCGGGAGCGGCCGCGGACTCGGACCACTGGGGTGCGGCCGCGCTGGGATCAGGTCCTGGCGTGCGGCGGCGTCATGGAAAAGCCGGCTTCGTCCTCGAAGACCAGCCAGGCTCCACGGGCCGCCGCTAGCCTTCCGCGCGGGGCCACACCTCCTTGACCCACCCCGCGACCGCGTCATCGTCCCGTTCCATGGCGCGACGGGCCGGGACCTGGCAGGACCAGCCGTTGCGCACCAACAGCTTCCGCACACCCTGGATCGTGTACGTCAGATGGAAGCGCCGGCCGATCGCCGTCTTGACCCGGGCCAGAGTCCAGCGCTGGTCCTCCCAGCCGTGCGCGGCCGGCCCCTTGGCCAGCTCCGCCTCAAGCTGAGCGAACTGCCGATCGCTGAGCCTCGGCAGGGACGCCGGACCCTGCGACCGCAGAGATCCCGGGCCGCCCTCGGCCCACGCGTGACGCCATCGCTGGACCGAACGGACACTGACCCGCAGATCTCTGGCGATCGCGGTACTGCCCTCGCCCTGGGCGAACCGCTCGGCCGCCTGGAGCCGTAACTCTTCGCGGAACTGCTGCCGTTCGGCGGTCAGCCCGCCCCCTTGTGGATACCGCGTGACTCCGGTCATACCGCAGCCACCGGCCAGCCGTCATCCCCCACGACACCACGAGTTCAGCCTCAGTAGTGTCCTGAGTCGGAGATTCGTCCTTGGTCGGATATGGGCCGTCCGGGTCCGAAGGCTACGCCGTCCGCCAGGGGACGCATCAGCGCCTCGGTGTTTGCCCGGCACGTCCCAGCTTGTTGGTGTGCGCCTGAGGTGGACACGGAAGCAGACGAACACGGCCCCGCGGATCACGGAGTTCTCCACCCTCCAAGGTCCGCGAAGATGGCCGTGTTCGTTCCGCCATCCGCCCCCCGTCCATGCTCCGGTTCGCCTTCACCCTGTCGAGTCCCGATACCGCCCGCCGACAACGGTCGTTTACAGACGTTCATCTGTGCGGATTCCGGCTTGCCGGGCTCAGGGGCGCTACGGATGCTGGGCTTGTCGACTGTGACCAGCGCGGTGGGGCGGCGCGGTCAGGACGCGGACATGCCAGCGTCGATCTTGTGCTCTGCCCCCGTGATGTAGGAGGACTCGTCAGACGCCAGGAACAGCACCAGTGACGACACCTCGTCCGCTTCCGCGAGCCGGCCCAGGAAGATCTGCGCCAGTGCGTCACCGCCTCCCTCGTCGGTCGCCTCCACCATCATCGGCGTGTTGATGAAGCCCGGGTGCACGGAGTTCACGCGGATGTTGTCCCGCCCGTACTCCTGCGCGGCCGCCTTCGTCATCCCCCGGCTCGCGAACTTGCTCGCAACGTAGGCGAGGCTCGGGAACCCGTAGTTCGCGCGCAACCCCGCCAGCGACGAGATGTTCACGATCGACCCGATCCCCGCACGCTGCATCGACGGGATGACCGCCTTCATGCCGAGGAACTGCGAGTGCTGATTGATGGCGCAGACCCTGAGATAGTCCTCCTCGTCGAGGTCCGCCGTCTTGGCGATCGGCCCAAGGATGCCGGCGTTGTTCACGAGCACGGTGACGCTGCCGAACGCGGCTTCGGTCTCTGCCACGACACGCTTCCACTGGTCGAACTTCGTGACGTCCTGCACGGTGTACCGCGCGTTGTCGCCGAGCTCCTCGGCAAGCTCACGGATGGCCGTCTCGTTGACGTCCGTGAGGGTGACCTTCGCCCCTTCCTTGATCAAGCGGCGGGCGTGCGAGGCGCCCATCCCCCGACCCGCTCCCGTGATGATCGCGACCTTGTCGTCCATACGGCCCATGAGAGGACTCCTTCATCCCTACGGGTCATCCGAATTTCGGACCCCAGTCCCAAAAATACTCCTCATCGTCCGCGGCCTTCCACTCAGCCCTGCGCCACGCCGTCGAGAACCACCTGGAACACGTCGGTGACCGGACGCAGAGCACTGTCCAACTCGTCGATGTCGACCACCTCACCCGCAGCGGCCCACAGCCTGAGCACTGCGACGTAGGCCCCCTGAACAGCGCCACCGATCGCAGCCGAGAGCGGAGCGTCGACGTCGAGTCCGGCACGCTCCGCCACATACCGGCTCACCGTCTCGGCCCACACGCGCCAGTGCGCGGCAGCCTCCCCGACGAGCGCGGGGTCCCGGTCGAGCACACGGAACCGGTCGAGCCACGAGTCCGGCGCCGCCGCCTGGGACAGCCGCGTCGACCCGACGACCGCCGACCGAACGGCCGTCATGACGGGCACCTCACCGGCGTCACGCAGGGCCGCCCGCAGCCGCTCCACAGCGCGGTCGAACTCACCCCACACGATCCCGGCCTTCGAACCGAAGTAGCGGAACAGCGTCGAACGCCCGACGCCGCCGGCAGCCATGATGGCCTGGAGTGTCGTCGCCTCGTAGCCGTCACGGAGCAACAACTCGAAGGCGATCTCCTCAAGGGCCTCGCGGGTCGAAGCCGGCGGTCGCCCACGGCGAGGGCGGGGGGTAGTCATCATCCGAGCCTAGAGGAGTATTTTTGGGACTGGGTGCCAATACGACCCGGCCGGCCGGTTGCTCACGAGACGGGCGCCGGCACACCCGTCACCCGCCGAGAGACAAAGCGTCCAAGGAGCAGACGATGCGCGCATGGCAGTTCACCGAAGTCGGAAAACCTCTCACCCTGAACGAGGTGTCGGCACCGTCACCGGCCGCGGACGAGCTCGTGGTACACGTCCGCGCCGCTGGCCTCTGCCACAGTGACGTCGGATTCCTCGACGGCACCCTGACTCCGCTGCTGCCGTTCCGGCCGATCACACTCGGCCACGAGATCGCGGGAACCGTCTCTGCCGTGGGATCCGGTGTGACCCGGTTCACCGTAGGCCAGAGAGTCGTCATCCCCGCGGCCATCGAAGGCCCGGGAACCTCGAAGAACGGCGGGTTCGCGGACGAGGTCGTCGCCCTCGAACGACTCGTCGTCGCCCTGCCGGACGGGGTGCCGTTCGATCAGGCGGCAGCCGCAACCGACGCGGGCCTCACCTCCTACCACGCGGTCTCGGTACAGGGGCAGGTCTCCGCAGGCTCCCGAGTCGGGATCATCGGGCTCGGCGGGCTGGGCTCGCTCGGCGCGCAGACCGCGCTCGCACTCGGCGCGAGGCTGTTCGTCGCCGAGAAGAACCAGCGCGTGCACGATTTCGCACGCTCGCTCGGCGCCGAGAGGGTCGCCGACGACATCATCGACTTCGCCGGTGAGAACCTCGACGTGGTCGTCGACTTCGCCGGCTTCGGGACGACCACCGACGGCGCGATCCGATCCGTCCGCCGCGGCGGACGGATCGTTCAGGTCGGCCTCGGCCGCGCGCGCGCCGAGATCGACCTCCAGGCGCTCACCCTCAACGAGGTCGAACTCGTCGGCTCACAGGCAGGGACGAAGGAAGACTGCGCGGCGGTGCTGGATCTCGTCGCCGACGGCAAGCTGTCCTCACGCATCACCGAGATCGGCTTCGAGGAGATCGCCGACGGAATCGGCCGGCTCCAGCGCGGGGAGGTCATCGGACGGCTGGTCGCCACGTTCGGATGAGACCCGACTGCCGTACAAGTTCGCCGCGGAGGCGCCTATCGGTGTGATCAGGTGGCGACTGGTCCCGGCGCGTCCCGAGGATGACCGCGGCCAGCACCTCGCCGCCCCTGCGCCGACGCGGTCCTCCGTTCCGCGGCATACCGGTGGCCCCGGAACCACCCGATCGAGCATCTCTCCCAGGTCTTCCGGTGCCGGCCGCTCGGCGGGCGCACGCCCCGGGCCGCTGCAGGACTCCACCGGAAGGACAGCGCGTCACCGCCGACTGGGCCTTGCTGGGTCATCCCCTGCGCGCGGGCCGTACCCTTTTTGACCTGCACGTTCAGGATGGCTTTGCTTTCTCTTTGTGCGCTCGCGGGGATATCGGCGGGTTGCCCCGCCGAGGTGGCGCCTGGCTGAGCCGGGCGTCTTCCCGTTTCGCTGGGCCCTGCTTCCCCGCCCGGGGGCGGGGAAGTCTTACGAGTTGGTGCGTGATAGCGGGTGAGGTGTGTTTGCCCTGCTCACGGCCGTTTTCAGATGCTGGTGTTGCGGTCGGAGACGAGGCCGGCGATGGCGCGGTAGGTGTCGGGCAGGCGGTCGCGGCGATGTGTCCAGCGGGTCAGTTGCTTCCAGCGTTTGTGATCAGCGAGGGCGTGTTCGACGGTGATGCGGTCGGACGAGTGGCCGTGGCGGTCGCGTCCCCGTTGTTCGACTCTGTCGGGCAGTGCTCCCGGCCGGGGTTTTCTCGGCGGCGTGATCGCCTGCCCGCGATGGTCGCGGCTCAGCCCCAGGTAGCCGTCGTCCAACAGGACCTCGACGTCGGGGAAGTGCTGGAAGCAGATGGCGATGCCTTCGTCGCGGGCGGCGGTGGCGTCGTGCATACGCCCAGGTCGTAGGGCATCGGTCCATAACGTGCGGCCCCGCCAGCCGGCGATCACGGTGGCCTTCATCGTGTTCTGCTTCTTCTTGCCCGAGACGAATGCGCGCCGGCCGCCGCGGCCGGCCGGTGGCCGGCGGACCTGGATCCCGGTGGCGTCCAGACGCAGCTCGACACCTTCGGCCTGGGCGTAGGCAAACACATCTGCCAGAGTCCGAAGCCGCAGGCCGGGACGGTCGGGAACCGCGCACCCCCGCTCCGCCAAGAGCGTGCGCACCTCTCCGATCGCCCGGGTGACCGTGGATCGGTCGACACCTGACAGCAGCCCCAGCACCGAGTGCGGCAGGTCGTGCCGCAGGTGGATGAGTGTGGCCACCAACCGGTCGACGAACACCAGCTGATGGCGGGCGCCGGCGCCTTCGGCCCGCTTGCGGGCCCCGCCTCGCACAGCATGGCGGCGACCCTCGACCCCGGCCTGCCACGGCTCGGCCAACTCTTCGACCAAGCACGCAAGATGACGCCGGGAGAGCCCCGTGAACAGTCGATGCGCCAGCACCGCCCGATTGACCATGATCGCCACAGCGGGATCATGCCATCCACGTGGCACGACACCTCACCCGCTATCACGCACCAACTCGTTACATGGCGACTGGACGGGTGGAGTCGTCAGCGCGGTGCGACGACGACTGCCACCGGCAAGAACCCGTCGCCGACGTCCACGGGCGGCACCGGCCGCACCGGTGGGCCGCGCAAGACGGGGGCGCCCGGACCGACACGTCGGCCGCCGGGTGACGAGCAGTGTAAGGGCCCGCGACGGGCCCGGTAACGAGGGGAGCGAACATGTCGATGCCGACACCGGAGGAACGCCCCGGGGAGGCGTTCACGGAGGCCGCCGCCGAGGCGGTGCAGACCTCCATGATGGCGTTCCGTCTGGTGATGGCCATCGCGGACGCGGTGCGCCGTCAGCAGCAGAAGAAGGCCGGGAAGGAGGACGAACTCCCGGACACCAAGAAGGCGGCGGCGGAGGCCTCGGAGGAGGTCAAGAAATTCCTGCCGGACGACATCGCCACGGCGTTGCTAGAGGGCGCGGACTGGCCCCAGCTCGCCCAGCAGCTCATGGCACTCAAAGCCGCCGGGGTCGACCTGGAGACGATGCTCCCGCGCGTCGGCGAGATCACCGTGGACGTGCGGGACCAGGTCGCGGCGAACGCCGAGAAGATCAAGCGCGAGGGCACCGAGGAGTGGGCGAAGGCGCTGCGCGAGACGCTGCCGGCGGGACCGGTGCGCGAGGCGATCCTGTCCTCCCCGGCGTGGCCGGAGATGGCGCGGACGATGGCGACGATGGACGAGCGCGGAGTCGACGTGCGGGCTCTGCTCGCGGCCGCGCACGAGGAGGGCGTCGGCGTCGACCAGGCGGTCGCCAAGGTGCTCGCGGCCGGGGAAGCGCCGACCACGAGCCGGGACGCGAAGCTGTCGTACGGGCCGTTGACGACCGGGCTCGACATCCCCAAGGATCTCGACTTGGGGGACAGGGAGCGGGCCCTTCGGCAACTCTCGATCGCGCCGTCGGAGAACGCGAAGTTCACGCGCATGGTGCGCGAGGCCCTGCCCGGCGCGGAGCGGGAGGCGGACCTGCTGGTGACCTCGCGTCAGTGGCCGCTGGTCGCCGCCCGGATGGCGGACATGGAGAGCAAGGGTCAGCCGGTCGCGGAGCACCTGGCCCGCCTGTCGAAGGACCCCTCGTGGCAGGAAGGCCCGCAGACGCAGATGGGGCGGCGCCTGATCCAGGCCGCCAACGATGCGCTGCGCAAGCCGGTCGGCGCGGCGGGGCCGAAGGTGAGCACGGCGGCCGCGAGGTCGACGTCGCCGAGCGTGGGCCCTACTAAGCCGGCCGCGAAGGGCACGGCCGCGGCGACGGCCACGCCCGGCGTGGCCGCGCACCGGGAGGCCGGGCCCGCGCCGAAGAGTGGCAAGACCCGGTAGAGCACGGCCGGACGCACGTGTGCCGCAGACCGATCGTCGGTCTGCGGCACACGTCGTTTCGGGGTCAGGGGCGGGTGGCGCCGTAGTAGTCCCGCTCGGGCATCGCGGACGTCAGCGGGGCGAGTTCGACGTTCTTACCGGTGCGCGGCGCCTGCACCACGTTGCCGTCACCCGCGTAGATCGCGACGTGATAGATCCTGCCGCTTCCGCCGTGCGACCAGAACAGCAGATCGCCCTCCTTGAGGTCACTGCGGGAGACGGGCCGGTCGGACGTGGCGCCGTACTGCGCGGACGCCGTGCGCGGCAGTTTCAGCTTGGGCGCGAAGGCGTACTGGGTCAGCCCGGAGCAGTCGAAGCCGGTGGTGCTGGAGGCCACGCAGTCGCCGTTCAAGTAGCCGTTGGTGCCGTCACAGAAGCCCTTCGACGGGCCGGAGGGTCCGCCGCCACCCCACGCGTACGGGGTGCCGATCCGGCCGACCGCCTTGCGCAGCGCGTCGGCTCCCGAGCCGTGCCCGGAGACCTGGATCAGGCTCGGGCCCTGGAAGCGCGGCAGGTAGCTCAGGATGAGCTGGACGTAGTTGAAGGTCTCGCCCTTCGCGAACGATTTCGGCGGCACTCCCTTGAACTGCTCGACCCGGCCCCATCCGGCGTTGTAGCCGGCCAGCGCGAGGGCGCGGACGTCGCCCGGGTAGCCGGAGGACTTCGCCTGCTTCAGCAGGGAGCACATCATCCGGCCCTGTGCCATGACGGCGTCGCCGATGTCCCACAGGCTGGCCTCCCCGTTGCCGTCGTCGTCGCGCGCCCACGTCGCATAGGTCGAGGGAAGGAACTGAGCCGGGCCCTGCGCGTTGGCGGAGCTGGTGGCCTCCTCCTTCGAGGTCTTGAACTTGCTCTCCTGCCAGAGCTGCGCGGCCAGCAGAGCCGGGGTCATCGCCTGCTCCTTGCAGGCCTCGTCCGCCTTGAGAATCCACTCGCGGAACTCGGCGGGCACACCCTTGAGGCCGCCGCTGGAGCTGGTCGATTCGGTGGCCGATGCGTCGTCGCCGATGACCACACCCACCACCGCGAGGAGCGCCAGGACGACCAGTCCTATGACCGCGGCGACGGCCCCCATGAGCACCTTCACGTGCTGTCCCCCCGTGCGTGTTCTCGCTTCGCTGTCGTGCCGGTTGTGTGACTTTCTGCCGTACTAGATCACGAGTTGTTTGGCATGTGCGCCTCCATTCGCCGGGGCCGGACCGGCTACGAGAGCGCGGCTCACGTAGGGTCGGGGATCAGGTTTCAGGTAGGGCGATTTCGCACAACGAAATGCCGCCCTCTTCATTTCGCACGGCGAAATGGAGGCGTCCGCGCGGAACCGTTGGCGACTCGGGGGTGTGGCTGTGGGTGTGTGTGTTGACGCTGTGACTCCGGCCGGAGTGACCAGCCGGAACGTGTTCGCCGTCTCGAAACAGCCGCCGCTTTGCAGGCAAATCCCCGGCCGCCGTGCGCTGTTGTAGAGCGACACCTCTGCCTGACCTCCGGCTCTCGCGAAAACACCACCCAGGTTTGTCGGGGGTTCACGCTAGCCTCAGTGATCCCAAGAACCCAATATCGTGACTTAAACAAAGGCATACAGGGGGGAGTTGCGGCATGACCACCCAATCGGTGACATCAACCCCGGGCACTGGTGCGCCGGTTGCCCTCCGGTACGCGCTGATGCCGATCGACATGGGTGTCGGCATTGCAGTGGCGACGGTGGCGAAGATGCTCGACAACGACGCCGGCGGCGCCCGGGCCCGAGTCCTGGCGTACGGGGAGCACATCCCGTACGGCGCCTCTCCGGTGCTCGTGGCGGACACGACGCTGTACGGCACGCACATGGTCGAGCAGACCCTCCAGCGGTGGGGCTCGCTGCCCCGGCCGTGGCTGGTGTGGGTGGCCGACAGCCCGGCCCGCCCCGTGCAGGACGCCCGGTTCCTGGTCCGCGCCCTGGAGGGGCGGCTGGCCGGGGTGGCGAGGTTGCCGTACCTGCCCGTTCTCCGGGCCGTTAAGGGTCCTGACGAGGCCCTGGAGTACAAGAACGTTCGGTCCGCAGCCGAGAAGCTGCGGCACACGATCGAAGGGAAGTGAGCAGAT
Organism: Streptomyces sp. SPB074; assembly: GCF_000154905.1. Taxonomy (GTDB): domain Bacteria; phylum Actinomycetota; class Actinomycetes; order Streptomycetales; family Streptomycetaceae; genus Streptomyces. The sequence continues at coordinate 77,757 of NZ_GG770540.1, forward strand.
GGCTATGGAGCGGGTCGCCGCGTTCATCCTGGCGGCGGACGACGACAAGAAGAAGGGCGGCGGCAGCCTCATTCCCGGGGCCAAGCCGACGAAGATCCCGGGCATGGAAGGTCCGGTCTCCGAGATCTTCGGCTACGGCCTGTGGCTGCTGGTCCTGGCCGGGGTCGGCGGTGTGGCCTTCGGCGTCTACAAGCTGGCCGTGTCGGACAAGAGCCGCAACGGCGGCGGGTCCGAGCCCTTCAAGTGGATGGGCGGGGGGCTGGCCGCGGTCATCTTGTCCGGATCGCTGATCGCCATCCTCAACGGCATCGCAGGCTGAGGCGGGGGACATGGGACGCACCAGGGGGACGTGGAACACCAAGGGCACCTGGTTCGCCGGCGCCGCGCTCGCGGCCGTGCTCGCCCTGACGGGCTACGCGGTGTTCAGCGGCGGCGACGACGGCGGGGACACCCCGGCCAAGGGCCCGAGCGCGAGCGCGAGCGGGTCCGCCTCACCCGGCCCGACGTACGCGCCGCCGGAGGACTGGACGGAGCCGGACCAGTGGTCGGCACTTCCGCGGGGGAAGCGCACCGACGACCGGGGCAGTCAGGTCGGCTTCCCGAAGACGACCGAGGGCGCGGTGTCGATGATGGTCGCCGCCAACGCGACCGACATCGAGGGCGAGAAGACCAACACCGACGAGCAGCTCCGCATCTACCACTCGTACATCGGCAAGGCGGACCAGTCGTCGGAGAACGCCGAGCAGATCGAGCTGCAAGCCCAGCAGAGCGACAAGTCCCTGGCCAAGCAGATGGGCGTGAGCCCCGGCCAGTCGCTGCCCGCGGGCGCGTACGTCCGCAACACCGTGGTCGGATACAAGATCATCCAGAAGTCCGACACCGAGGTCAGCGCGTGGCTGCTGACCAGGGTGGTGCAGAAGAACGGCGAGATGGAGAAGGAGAAGGGCTCCTATACCCGGACGCTGGCCGGTGCGCAGTGGGAGGGCGGCGACTGGAAGCTCACCGGCGACGCCACCGCCCGCGCGCAGAAGGACGTCCAGGGCCAGACGCAGCCGCGGATCGTCGCGCCGGGCGACGCCGACTTCAACAGCGCCGGATGGACGGCCATCCGGGAGGCGTCGTGATGCGCCGAGGCGTCATGGGGCGCCGGTTCGCCGCGGTGCTGCTCGCCCTCGCCGCGGTGTTCGGGGTGTCCGTCGTCTCGGCGCCGCAGCCCGCGCGGGCCGACGGCATCATCAGCAACACGATCGAGGGGGCCTGCCGGGTCACCACCGGCTCGGTGCTCGGGACGATCCTGCACCCCGGCGGCAAGCTCACCGGCATCGGCGGCCTGACCGGCTCGGACATGTGCGACGCGGTCGGCGACGTGGGCGAGAGGGCCATCAAGGATGCCTGGAAGAACGTCTGGGACTCGGTCTTCGGCGACATCATCAAGTCCGCCCAGGACGTCACCAAGTGGATCATCAAGAAGACGCTGACCCTGGCGCTGCTCGGCCCGTCGGTCGACCTGAAGGGCACCGGCCTGTGGGACGGCAAGGCCACCTTGGCGGGCATGCTCGTGTGGCTCGGGCTGGTGATCGCCGCGTTCGGGGTGATGTGGAACCTCGCCAAGATGGCGATCACCGGGAAGGCGCAGCACGCCGGGGTGGCGATGAAGGGATGGGTGGAGAACATCGTCCTGTCCGCCCTCGGCGTCAGCTTGTTCGCGTTCCTGCTGACGCTCGGGGACGCGCTGAGCGCCGGACTGGTGAAGGCCACCTTCGATGACGACGGGCAGGCCTACGAGCGGTTCATCGCGGTCCTGCTGCCCAACGCGATCTCGAACCCCATCACCCTGCTGTGCATCGTCGGCGTGCTGCTGCTGATCGGCTTCATCCAGATGGTGATGATCTTCCTGCGGCAGAGCGCCATCCCGATCATCTGCCTGCTGATCCCCGTGGCCGGCGGCGGTCGGACCGGCGGCGAGGCCACCCGGAAGTGGGCGCCCAGCCTGATCACCTCCGGCATGGTCATCGTGGCCTACAAGCCCACGGTCGCCGTGATCATCTGCACCGGGTTCGCGGAGTTCGGCCACTCGAAGACCCTCGCGGAATGGCTGCGCGGCTGCGCCACGCTGGTCCTCGCGGTGCTCGCCCCGGGCCCGCTCACGAAGATCTTCGCGCCCTTCGGGGCGGCGGTCGGCGCGGGCATGAGCGCAGGGGGCGCCAGCGGCGCCCTCGGCGCGGCCGCGGGCTACTTCGCCGGGAAGGCCGGAGGCGACGGCGACGGAGGCGACGGCGGCGGTGACGGCGACGGCGGCACGAACGCGGTCGAGCACGCGAAGTACGTCGAGCAGAGCATGGGCAGCCAAGGCCAGGGCCAAGGCGGCGACGGCGAGGACGGCGGCCAGGGCGGCGACGCCCAGACGCAGGCCGCCCGGAACGAGACCGGACGCGTACCCGGACAAGGCGGCGAAGTCGACGGCGTTCCGGGCGTCGGCACGCCGGGCACCACCGAGGCCGTGCAGGGCACGGCGGGCACCGCCGGCACCAGCACCGCGGCGGGCGCGCTCGGTCCGGTCGGCGTCGGCATCCAGGTCCTGGACGGCGTCAATGACGCGGTCCAGGGGGCGAGCGGTCAGATGGGCGGAGAGAACCAGTGAGCACCCACGAGGTGCCCAAGACCTTGATGGTCGAGGGCTTCCGGGCCCGCCGCAGCTTCGGCTTCGGCGGGCTGTCGCGGAACGCGACGATCTTCGCGGCGGTCATCCTGGTGGCGGACGGCCTGATCGCCACCCAGGCCCCGCTGTCCCTGCTGGTCACTCTCCCGGTGACCGGCGCGGTCTTCGGGCTCGCCGCCGCGCGACGCCACGGCATGTCCGCACTGAACTACTACTGGGCCAAGGTCGCCTGGAAGCGGGCGGCAAAGTTCGACGCCACCTCCTACCGGCGCCTGCTGCTGCCGCACCCCTACGCCCTGGACCTTCCCGGCGTCGGTGCCAGCTCCACCCTGATCAAGGCGCACGACCCGACCAGCGGACGGCCCGTCGGCGTCGTCCACGACCGGGGGACCGGCCGCATGACCATCACCACCCTGCTCGCCCCGGGCGGCAGCCTCATGGCGCCCACCGGGGCCGTGCAGAGCAGCCTGCGCACCTGGTCGTCCGTGCTGGACGCGATGAGCACCGACGAGCAGATCAAGGCCGCGTCCGTCACCATCCAGATCACCCCGGGAGCGGGGGAGGCCCTCGGCGACAACGTCGCCGAGCGCAAGGACCCGAACGCGCCGCAGCTCGCCAAGAACGTCATTGACGAGCTGGTCCGCACCACCCCGCACGCCACCGCGAGCGTCGCTCCGTGGATGAGCGTCACGGTGGACCCGAACGCCTCCGTGAACGCGCCGGCGGACCTCGCCGAACAGGTCGCCGAGGCGCTGCGGGTGGTCGACTCGCTCGACCTGTCCGGCACGGGCACGGACATCGAGCGCCGGGCGACCGACGTCGACCTCCGCCGGATCGTGCGCAGCGCGTACGACCCGGACGTGTTCAACGCGCGGGACTCGGAGTTCGCCGATCTGTCGTGGGCGGAGTGCGGGCCGCAGGCCGCCGACGACGGCTGGGAGGAGTACGCGCACGATGGCGGCGTCAGCATCAGTTGGGTGCTGCGCGAGATGCCCAAGCGCCCCCTGCCGTACAGCGTCCTGCTGCCCCTGCTGGCCCCGGGGCGCTACCAGCGCCGCATCACCCTGCTGTACCGCGTGCTCGATCCGCACGAGGGCGAGGCGGTGCTGGAGCGAGAGATCAGCAACGCCCACGACCGGGCGCGGGCGACCGCCGAGGTCAAGGGCCGCGCGAAGTACAGCCAGAAGGCCGACCTCCAGCGCGCGGAACGGGCCGCCGCGCAGGTGGCCGGCGGCGTCCAGGTGGTCGACTGGACCCTCATGGTCACCGCCACCGCCCGCCGCGCTGCCGACCTGCCCGCCGCGCGCCAGGAGCTGGCCCGCGCGGTGAAGGCGACCCGCGGCATCCGGATGCGGAGCGCGTTCGGCGCACAGGCCGCGGTGTTCGCGGCCGGACTGCCGATCGGCTACTCCCCGCTGGTGAAGGACTGACGACGATGGGCAAGACCAAGTCCGTTCCGGTGACCACGCCCAAGCGTGTGGTCAAGGTGATCGAGCAGGCCCCGACCCGCGAGGAGCGGCGGGCGGAGAAGAAGCTGCGGGGCCGCTTCGCCCCGAGGTTGGGCTGGGGCGGCCGGTTCAGTGGCCGCGTCCCGGTCGAGGACACCGGCACCATCTACACCGGTCCGACCAGCCAGGCGGGCGGCATCTACCCCTTCCTCCTCGGCAGCGGTCTCCCGCCGCGCGGGGTGCCGGTCGGCCGGGATGTGCTCACCGGCGAGTTGGTGTGTATCGACCCGTCGGGATGGACCGGCAAGCTCACGACCAATCCCGGCGTCTGGGTCATGTCCCAGCCGGGCGCGGGTAAGTCAGCGCTGGTCAAGCGCGTGTGCATGGTCTACTCGGCGCTCGGGTTCATGACCTGCGTGCCCGGGGACGTCAAGGGCGAGTACAGCGACATGGTCCGCGAACTCGGCGGGTCGGTGGTCCGGATCGGCGACGGCATCGGCCGTCTCAACCCCTTGGACTCCGGGCCGCTCAAGGGGCGCGCGCAGTCGCTGCCGGTGAAGCAGCGCGAGGCCCTGCTGGACGTCCTCAACGGGCGCCGGTTGGAGACGCTGGTCGCCCTGCTGTCGACCAAGCACGGACTCGGCAAGGCCCCGAACGCGATCGAGCGCTCGGCGTTGGACACGGCCGTCCACGTCGCTTCTGCCGCCCAGTCGTCGGGGAGCGACCCGGTGGTCGGCGACGTCGTGCAGGTGCTGCGGGACGCGCCCGAGGCACTGCGGACCAAGCTCTCCGCCGAGGACGACCGGTACCGGGACCTGACGAGGGAAGTCGTCGCCGGGCTGGACAACTTGATCGGGGGCCCGTTGAAGGGCCTCTTCGACGGCCCGACGACCACCCCCCTGGACATCTCGGCGCCCGCCGTCTCGGTCGACATCTCCGCCCTGCGGGCCCGCGGAAATGACGTGGTCAGCGCGGGCATGATCGCCACGTGGGCGTACACCTACTCCGCGATCGACTCCGCCCGCAGTATCGGCCTGATGGACCGGTCCCTCGTGCTGCCGATGGACGAGATGTGGCGCGCGCTGCGGTCCGGCCCGGGCCTGGTGGACGCGATGGACGCCATCAGCCGTCTGAACAGGACCACCAACGATGTGACGATCTACGTCACGCACAGCTTGCTGGACGTCGAGGCGCTGCCGACGGAGACCGACCGGGCCAAGGCGCGCGGGTTGATGGACCGGTGCGACACCTGGGTGATCGGCGCCTCCTCCGAGGAGGAGCTGACCCGGGTCACCGGCAAGCGCAGCCTCACCGAGCAGGAGCGCATGATGATCGGTTCATGGTCGTCGGCGACGTCGACCGGGCTCGACATCGACCCCAGCTACGACGATGCCGACGGCGTCAACGTGCCCCTGGAGGAAGAGGGCGCACGGCACCCGGGCCGCGGCAAATACCTGATCAAGGTGGGTACCCGGCCCGGGATCGCGGCCTCGCTGGAGCTGACCGCGACCGAACAGCGGCTCTACCGCACGGACACCAACCGGCGCAGGAGGACGAGCGTGGGAGGCGACAGCCGATGATGACGGACAACGACCGGGCGTGGGCCGGCGGCGCGATCCTGGTCGGCGGCGCGGCGGCGCTGGCCGCGACGACGTGGGCCGGGGCGGCGGCCGGCGCGCTGGCGACCGGCGAGGACGTGGCACCCGCCTCCCCGCTGACCGTCTACCGGATGGTGAACGACTGGTCGACGGTGTGGTCGCAGTCGCAGACCGCTTCCATCGTCGGCGCCACCGTCGCCGACCTCGCGGTCGTGGTCTTCCTCGTGTGGGGGATGCGCTGGGCATTCCGCTGGTTCAGGAACCCGTCCAGCTTGGCGACGCTGCACCAGGTGCGCGAGCTGACGCCCAAGCACGCGGCCCGTACCGCGACCCGGTTGAGGGCCTCGTTGAAGGGCGTGAAGCCGAAGGAGCTTCCGGCCCGCGACCGGGGCGTGCTCCTCGGTGACCACATGCCGTCCGGGGTCGAGCTGCGGGGGTCCGACGAGGACACCTACGTCGCCATCATGGCGCCCCGCGCGGGCAAGTCGACCTCCTTGGCCATCCCGGTGGCGGAGGAGGCGCCCGGCGCCCTGCTGATGACCAGCAACAAGGCGGACGTCTACGCCGCGACGAAGGGGAGCCGGGCGAAGGTCGGGACCACCTTCCTGTTCGACACCCAGGGCGTCGCGCAGGCCGAGCGGGAGGTGTGGGTCGACCTGGTCGCGCAGGCCGAGACGCTGGAGGGAGCCGAGCGTCTGGCCAGCCATTTCGTCAACCAGATCACGAGCGAGCAAGCCGATCCTTTCTGGTCTCAGGCGGCCGGAGACCTCCTCACCGGCCTCTACCGGGCCGCGTGGTGGGAGGGAGCCACCGTCCGCGAGGTCATGAGGTGGCTGTCCGACCCGAAGGAGAAGGCGCCGCTCCGCGTGCTCTACCAGCACGAACCCGTGCTCGCAGAACAAGTCGATTCCTCCATCAATATTGCCGAAGAGACCCAAAGCGGGATCTACCAGAACGCGCGTACGGCGATGTCCGCACTGCGCGACGAGAAGGTCCTCGCGTGGGTCACCCCGGACAAGCATCGGGCCCGCTTCGACCCCGAGACCTTCGCCACCAGCACGGACACGCTCTACCTGCTGAGCAAGAAGGGCGGCCCGTCGAGCGCCCTGGTCGCGGCCGTCGCCGACGCGGTCTTCACGGCCGGTACCGAGGCGGGCGAGCGCCATAGCGCTCGCCTGCCCGAGCCAATGCGCGCCGTGCTCGACGAGGCCGCGAACATCTGCAAGATCGCGGACTTGCCCGACCTCTACAGCCACCTGGGATCTCGCGGTATCACGCCGTTCGTGATCCTCCAGAGCTACCGCCAGGGCGTACGGGCGTGGGGAGAGGTCGGCATGGACTCGATGTGGTCGGCGGCCACGAAGAAGCTGGTCGGTGTCGGGATCGACGATGCGAAGTTCGCGCAGGACATCAGCAGCCTGACGGGCGCGCACTACGTCGAGCGCGGCAGCTACTCCAAGAGCAAGGATGGCGGCAGCCGAAGCTGGAGCGAGCAGCGCGAGCAGGTGCTAGACCCCGCCGAGATCCGCGCCATGCGCAAGGGCACGGCCCTGCTCATGTCCACCGGCATGCCGGTCGCACAGATCGCGCTGCGGCCCTGGTACGCGGAGAAGGCGATGGCCCACATCGGCCCGCAGATGCGCGACGAGGAGGCCGCCATCACCAAGCGCGCCGTGGGCGCGTACGAGCTGCGGAAGGCGACGCGCAGTGGCCGATGAACCCGAGGGCGCCCCGGAGCTGAGCGTGCCGGTGGGCATGTTCGAGGACATCGAAGACCTAAAGGCCCAGGTCGCGAGCCTGACGGACCTGGTGAAGAAGCTGACCGGGGGAGCGGAGGGGGAGCCGGGCGAGGCCTCCGCCGACGAGGAGGAGTCGGCCGGCGGGGAGGCCGCCGCCGAGGAGGAGAGCGACGGGGAAGAAGAGGAGTGGCAGTACCCGCCGTTCATCCTGCTGCTCGACCCGCCGGAGTACGACGACGAGCTGCGCGCGCTGATCGAGTGGGTCGAGGGGGTGCTGGTGCCCGGCTACCTCGGGGAGCCGTCGGCCGATGCCCGGTGGTGTCACCTGTGGTGGGAGCACCCCGTGGCCATCGCCCGCCTGCACGCGGTGTGGCTCGCGTGGCAGGAGCTGACGGACCCGGCGTCCTGCGGGTACACCGGCCCCTCGGTCTGGCACCGCGACCATCTCGATCCCGCGCTCCGGGAACTGCGGGCGTCCACTGGCCCGTTCGGCGGCTGCACCAAGGGCGAGCACCAGATCGAGCACCGCATGCCCGGTCTCGTCCCCAGCGCCTGGACGCACGCCGAGGACTGAGCGAGCCCCCCCTCACGCTACTCGCTGAGCGGCGCGAGGGGGGTGTAGCAGGCGGCGCACACCGGAAAGGCGTTGGCGATGTACGGTCCGGGCTGGGGGCTGGGTCGCCAGCGAGCATCTCGTCGCTTAGTCCACCGCGAACTTCTCCTGGCTGGAGCTGACCGCTTGGGGAGCCAGCGGGCTGGCGACGGGCGATGAGAAACGGCTCGCCCGACTACGTGATCAAAGTCGCCATGCAGTGCCTGCCGGAGCTGATGAAGATCTTCGGAGTCACCGGGTGGAGCTTCGCGCCTACGCCACGGACGGAACGAGGCCCGCCCTCGTGGCCAGTACGCACATCTGCGCGGACGCCTGAGCCCCTAATTGGGTCAGGTCGGTCGGGCGGACCGCCGCGATCATCTGCCGCGCCCCCGCCCCGGCGCCTCGTCCGGCCCCCGACGATGGGGCATTGCGGCGCCATCATCGGCAGGTCCCGGCCCGGGCCCCGGCGGCCGCCGGGTGGTGGTCGTGGAGCGCTTACGAGCTGCTTCCGCCGACGGGCGTCCTCCTCTCCGCCCGGGAAGGACGCCCGTGTGTATGACCTCGTCGATGAGGTCTGCCCGGTGGCTGCGCGACGGTGCGTTTTCGACCTTCTCCCAAAGCTGATGAGTCTCGCGTTCAGGAATCCCTCGACCCGCAAGGTAGTCCTGTAGCCGAGTGATGACGGGGTGGTCGACGCGGTGAGTGATGCTGTCCAAGACGGTCTTCAAGCCGGGGTCCGCGTCGATGCTGCGCGCCGCCCATCGTCTGATCTCGTGAGTGGCCTGCTCGCCCTCACGCTGCCGCTGGTCGTACCAGTCCTGCGACTGCTGCCCGGGCGCGACCTCTTGCGCGAAGTCGTGGACCGCCAGCAGCGCCGCGGCCTTGGCCGCCTCCCGGGCGAGGGGATCCCTCCACTTCTTGGGGACGAGCAGCGGGTTGAAGCCCTGAAGCTGACTCCTGTCAGTGCGCTGGAGCACTTGGACAGGGCCCTCCGCGATCCTCAGCGGCGTGTCGAGGGGGCCGTGCAAGGTGTCCTCCAGGGAGTTGATCGGATCTTTGCTGGCGAAGGTGAGTCCCACATTGGGGTGGAGATCATCGAACGGGAATCCCTTGCCCTCACCCGTCTGTGCGGCCGCGAGATGCACGAGGTAGCCGCGCTTGCGGTGGGGGTGCGGATCATCCGGTGCAGCGCCGAAGCTGGCGTAGCGGCCCTGAAAGTCTGTGTGTGGGTAGATCGCCGTCAGCAGTTCCTGCACGGTCCCCTTGAAGCTGCTGTCCACAAGGGTGACGGCGCTCTCCGGCCGCCCGGCAGGGACCCCGGTGTCCCGCAGGTAGGCGGTCAGACGACGGTACGAGCCGGGTACGTCTTCGGCCGCTACGCGCCTGCGGGTTGCACGGAATCCCTCGTAGTCCGGAAAGCGGTCCCCACGGTTGGCCTCCAGGTCCTGGACCGCGGCCTCCACCACCACGCGGGAGAGCACGGCTTCGTGGCAGGACGCTGCGTAGAAGTCCGGCGCCAGCGCTCGGGTGGCGGCCGCAAAGGAGTGTCCGTCGCGGCCCAGGAAGACGATGCTGCGCCCAGCGGCGGCGTCCTGGCGTAGGTGGGGGAGCATCTGCGCCACGACGGAGGTGATCAGCGGAGCGTGGGTTGCACGGAATGCGTCGTATGCCTCCTCGACGGTCCGCTGGCCCTCGGGTGAGAGGCGGTAGGCGTCCTGAACGTCCTGTAAGCGCGGATAGGTCGTCTCGATCGGCTCCATGTCAGTCCCGCCCGCTGAGGCCCGGAGGCGTGGTCGACGAGGTCAGTGACGCGGCGAGCCAGCCCATGAAGGGCTGGTAGGTGGCCGCTATGCTCCACCGCAGGATCGCGCCCGCCTCTTCGCCAGCTCGGGTCGTGCGGCCGTGATCGTCCATCTCGATGCGAATCCGGTCGGAGTCGACGAAGGGCAGGTCCATCGCCGCCGTCAGCGTCAGGGCGTCGTGCTGGATGCTGCCGGGGTAGAAGTCTTCGAACCACCGGTCGAGGTGATCGGCGAGCAGCCGCGCCCACGGCACCGCGTCCGGCTCTCGAAGCCACTGGTACAGCGGGCTCGCAGCGGTGACCTCCATCGCCGGTGTGAAGGTGACTTCCGAGGCGACGAACTCTGGCATGCCAAGGGCATCGGAACTGACAGCGTCGAGGACAGCACGGGCGGCCGGCACGTCCAAGCGCATGTTGTGCTCTGCGCTCTCGGGGTCCCGGTACCGCAGGGCGCCGCCCATCTGTGTCACTCGTAGCTGAGCCCCCAGCTCGGGGGCGTCGGCCAACACGCGGGCGAGGTTAGTCAGAGGAGCCATGCCCACCCACCGCACGGGTCCATCGGTTCCGGCACATACCTGCCGGACTGCTTCCACGACACCGCTCGCCTGCTGCGGCACGAAATCGGGGATCAGCCCGTCGACGCAGTAGTAGCGTGACCCCCCCAGGGAGGCCCCTGCGACGGTCACGACATCACGACGGCCCAGCAGATCGAGCAGGTGGCGCGCGAACCGGGCCCGCTCGCCGTCGACCTCGTCGCCGGTGAGCACCAGGGCAAGTTCCGGAACTCGGCGGGCGGCGGCGGCAACGGCAAGCGCGTCGTCCGCGTCGCCACCGATGTCGGTGTCGATGATCATCGGGGCTTTCCCGAGATCGTCCGGCCACGGGACGCTGTCCGGTCCGGACTGGCCTAGCTCGGTCATCGCGTGCCAGTGTCGGCGCAATTGGGCTGGACTCTCGTTACGTTCTTCTCCCATGGCGCATCCTCTCAACGTGCTGCCTGGTCGGTCCTGAAGATCACGTTTCTTGCTCCAACGGAAGCCCCCGGGCTCCTGTTCGGTCTTCGCTATGAGCCTGGCCGCTCCCGGGTACGCCTTCGTGCGGTCCGTCGTGGTCGGGCGCGGCGGCGAGACCGGTGCGGACGGAGAAGCGGGGGCGGGGTGCGCTGGTCATGGCGGAACGGTAGCGGGAGACGGCATGGCGTCGGATAAGCTCTCCTTATCCGACGCGACAAAAAGGGACATGACGGCCGGTCGGCCCACGCGCCGGAAACCGGGAGGGGAATTCCGCGCATGAGCGAGGACGGCAGAACGACGAGCAGGCCCGCACCTCTGCCACGCCCTTCCCGGTGGCGGCCCTGGACGCCCCCGCCCGGCCCCGGGCACCTCGACTTCCCGCCCGTGCGCAACGGCCTCGACTTCCTCCAGAGCGCCGTGGGACACCTCGATGAATGGGAAGGCGGCGGGGCTCGCGACGTGAAGTACGCCGTCCTGCACCTCTACGCGGCGGCCGAGGTCCTCCTCAAAGCGCGTCTACACGCCGAGCACTGGACCCTCGTCTTCGCCCCTTCCGCCAAAGCCATCAAGGTGACGCACGAGGCCCTGGAGAATTACGAGTTCGACAGCGTGTCCCTCAAGGAGGCGATCGTCCGCCTTCGCAACATCGTGCAGGCGACCATCACGCCCGCCGAGGAAGCCCAACTCGAAGCACTCGGCAAGGACCGCAACAAGCTCCAGCACTTCGGCCTGACCGTCTCCGCGACCAAGGTCGAAGAGCGGACGGCGAAGGTGCTCGACTTCCTCATCCGCTTCTGCGACGAACAGCTCCTCCCCTACCTGACCAACGAGTCGGAGCTGCGAGAGGCAGAGAAGAGCCTGGAATCACTCAGGGAAGGACTGACCCGGGTCACCGCCTACGGCGACCAGCGCATGGAGCGCATCGGCAACGAACTGCGCAAGGAGGGCGTGGAGAACCGAACCATCGAGTGCCCCGAGTGCGAAAAGCTCGCCTTGGTGATCGAGGGCTCCAGGACGGGACTGCCTACCGAGGAGGACTCCCCCGACACGGCGACCTGCCGTTTCTGCGGACTGTCCAGGCCCACGGACATCCTTGTGCCCATGTACTTCGGAGGACGGGATGGAGCCCCGGAACGCCCCAACACGTGCCCGACATGCCAGCAGCAGAATCTCGGTACCGGAGTCCTCCTGCACGGAGCTCATGAGACATCCGCCTTCTGCTTCACCTGCCTCACCCCATTCCCGAACCTGGGCTGGTGCTCCGCCTGCGGAACCGCCACAGACCGTGGCGAGACCGGCTCGCCGCTGGATCTGTGCGAGTCGTGCAGTGCGTCCGGGGCCTTCGCGTACGACGGCCCCGAGGACTTCAGCATCGACGAGGAACTGGAGGACGGCACGCCATGACGAATACACCTGGCCTCGCGCCTCCAGCAGCGTCCGAGCATGCCGCGCTTCTCGAACTGTGGGCGCAGCGGCACGGCGTCGAGGCCGCGCGGCGCCTGGAGGAGGCCGAGGACCTCGCCGACGCGGTCGCCCGCGCCATCACCCCGGCGAACACGCTCGACACCTACGCGAAGGCGTGGCGGGTGTGGGCGCGGTTCTGCGCGGTCTCGGGCCTGCCCGAGACCGGGGCGACGCGCGGCTCCCTCGTCGCGTTCGTGGCGTGGATGCTGCGCGAAGGCCAGCACACCGGCATGGGCTACGCGCCGAGCTCGGCCTCCACCCACCTCGCCGGGGCGGTCGTCGGCCTGCGCGAGCGCGGCGTCCCCGTCTCCGGCGACGACCAGGGCGCCGCGCGTGCCGCGCTCGAAGGGCTCGCCGTCCAGCTCCTGAAGGACGGCGAGCGGCGCGGGCGCGGCAAAGCGGTGCCGGGCACGATCGCGGGGCTGCGCGCGATCGCGCGCTCCTGCCCCGACACCCTCGCCGGGGAGCGCGACCGCTCCCTCGTGCTGACCTCGTTCCCGTACGCCGCGCGCGCCCAGGTCCCCGCCGGTCTCCTCGCCGCCGACATCGAGGAGGTCGAGCACGGGCTCCTCATCGACATCCTCACCGGCAAGACGAAGCACTCGGTGCGCACCGCGAAGGTCCCGCCCTCCGCCGACCCCGAGCTGTGCGGCGTGCGCGCCTACGCCTCCTACCGGGCCCGGCTCGCCGCCGAGGCCGACCCGCGCTGGAGCGCGCCCGACGCGCCGGCCTACGTCGGGATCGACCGCTGGGGCAACGTCACCGGCGGCATGAGCTCCGACTCCGTCACCCGCGCGATCAAGCGCGCCTCCCAGCGCGCGAACGTCCCCGTCGCCTGGACCGGGCACTCCCTGCGCATCGGGCTCGCCTCGCAAGGACGCGCTGCGGGCAAGGACGCCGTCGCCATCGCCGACCAGGGCGGCTGGGCCCGCCACTCCCGCAGCATGCTCGGCTACATGCACCGGGCCAACGGCTGGACCGACAACGCCGCCGCCGGACTCACCTGACGAGGAAGTGCCTCGTGGCAGTCAGCGTCATCATCGCCGCTGGCCCGCGTCCGCAGGACCATCGCCAGCATTGCCGCCGCCATGATCCGGGACCTGAGGGACTGCGAGGGACCGTCGTCGAGCCGCTTACGGGTCCGACGGCGGCCTCGCGCAGCCACATAGGGACACCTCTCACTCAAGTTCGATGACCCGCGTCTCGCCATCGGGCCTGAACTCGTAGGCGCGGTCTCCACGAGGTGAGGTCTTTCGCACGAGCTGCACCGTGATGTTCGAAGCCGCCGCAGCATCCCTCGTCCGGTGTGTACGGGGCGGCGGCGGCACGTCCCGCACGACTACGACTCTGTTGTCGTGCAGGTGTGCCTGGCGCCAAGCGGCTTCCCACTGCGGCCAGAGGGCTGGAGGAACTTCGCAGGCTGTCAGGAAGGCCTGAAGCTGCGGGATACCGTACGGCACGGTCTCCTTGCGCAAGATATGGCTGAGGGTGGTGCGGGGCAGCACACCGTAGCCGCCGGTGCGTCCCTCCATCGTGCGCAGGCTGGGAGAGCCCGCCCTCTCGTACACGTTGAGCAGGGCCGCACTCAGCTCTGCCAAATTGCCGATGAACGGGGGCTTCGCGACGGCCTGCATCCTCCCTTTTCTCTGTCGCCGGGTCTCCTCGAACCGGGCGTTTCGCCACAGGCGGCGGGCTTCATCCTGCGGGGCCTCGCACGCTGTTGCGTAGCGGAGCACAGCCTGCAGCGTAGGAACACTTTTGCCGGAGGCGGCGCGGGAGAGGGTGGTTGCGTGACAGTCGGCCCGCTCGGCCAGGACCCGGTAGTGCAGGCCGGTGCGGTCTCGGTGACCGCGTAGCCACTCCACGAGCTCGCGCAGTGCCTTGTTGTTGGTGATCACCAAGGTTTCGGGGCGCGACATGATCCCGCCTCAGGCGAGGGTGCTCAGGAGCGCCTTCGCTCCCATCCGAAACCATGGACGGGGCGCGTTGGCGCCCAGGCTCACCACGATCACGGCGATGAGACCAGCGCCCGCGAGTACTTGCAGGACGATCGTGACCGGCATGCCCGCCAAGGCGGGCAACGCTGCGGCGAGCGTGAAAATCACGATGATCACGGCCGCCTCGGCGCCACCGAGGCGTCGGCGGAACGGCACTTCGTGCTCCACACAGGAGACGGGGACGGACTTGGGCATGGAAACCCCCTGCCTTGGGCGGTCGGTGACCATCGGGCCACCGGACCGGCTGCTGACTCCAAACGGGTACGCGTCACGAGCAGTTGCAGCCGCTCGGGTGTGGCGCGTGGAAAAGATGGTCGCAGGACTGAGCGACCGGCTTGGCCCGGAGGTCCGCTTTTCGGGCTAGTTGATGCGGCACCGTCCCCGTACGGCTTAACACCTGGCGGGCCTCCAGGGACGCCACATACTTTGTCTGCGGGCGAGGTCTCTAAGGAAGTCAAGCGTGCTGACCTGCGGCCATGCAAGAAGAGGCTGAGGCGGGGCTTCAGCAGGGTGCGGTGACGATCCGCGCATTGATGCGTCCGTGCGCCGATCACGGTTGCCGCGCGGTCAGTACCGCTGCGAACATCGCCGAAACAGGAGGTTGCGTCCGACGGGCCACCCCCTTGCCCTGAACGCTGCTGACTCCAATCGCACGCCGACCAGGGAGTACACGGCCCGACCGTTGCAGCGGGAGAGCCGACCAGGAGCCGGTGCCGTTTCAGCACCGGCTTTCTTGGTGTCTTGAGACCGAGCGGCGAGCGCACTTCAAGGCGGACAACGTCTTCGCCATGCCGGGCAGCGGGATGTCCTTGCTCCTGAAGGCCACGGCGGAATCAATCGCCCCATTCCGCTGTCTTCCCGGCGATCGCCCCGGTGCCGAACCTCGTAACGCCGCGACGCTGTGGCTTGCGTGGCTTACCCCGCTGTCCTCCATCGTCCTGTCCGGCCCGCCCCGAGCACTGCGAAGGGCCGAAGAAGACCCGACCGGAAGGACAGCCGTGACCCACGCCCGCAATTCGCTCCCGCCCCAGCCCGACCCTCCGCGCCACGACGACGAGCTCACCGCCGTCGCGACCCTCGGCGCTCTGGGCGGCAGCGTGTACGTGCTTGCCGAGCACCCCGCCCTCGTCGGTCCCGTCACGGGAGCCGCGGCGGTTGCGGCGCTTGTGCTGGCCCTCATGACCAGCCGGCGCATCTGAGGCCCTGCAAGGAGCCTCGTGGGACCGCTCGGTGCGCACGC
>NZ_GG770540.1:93410-162086 GCF_000154905.1 Streptomyces sp. SPB074
GCGCGCACCGAGCGGTCCCACGCTCTGCGGGCCCCGAACCGAAGAAGAAGCACAAGTGCTACGCATGACACGCGTAGTACGTCTCGCACGCGTATCACTTGTGCGAGGGCCGGCGCTTCGGGCGGTCTTCCGCAAGACCGGTGCCTCCGTGCCCGCCGGATTCCGGTGGGCACGGAGGCGGCTTGACGCGCTTGCGCGTGGCGTGCGAGGGCGGGCCCATCCCGGAGGGGGTGAGCCCGCCCTCCAGGCCCTCAGAGGGCGTGGGCGAGTTCGCCGAGGCGGCGGGCGACGCCCACGTCGGGGTGGGGGACGGGGCCGATGCCGTCTCCGGCGTCGTCGGTGGCGAGGTCGCGGACCGCTTCGCGCAGGGCGGCGGGCGGCCGTCCGGTCCGTACGGGCGTGGCGCGCAGCCGGGCGGTGTCGGTGCGGTCGACGAGCTCGACGGCCTGGAGGGCCCAGTGGCGGGCGTCGAGCAGTTCGCCGTGCGCGAGGTGGAGGAGCTGGAGGCAGTGGGCGGCGGTGGCGCTGCCGGCACCGGCGCCGAACTGCCACCAGAAGCGCGCGCCCTCGGTGCGGCCGCCGAGGTTGAGCAGGCACCCGAAGTCGGTCGCGCCTTCGAAGACGCGGCCGCGGGCGAGGTCCGCGAGGCGCTGGGGGGCCTCGCTCTCCCGCAGGACCTGCGCACACAGGTCGAGGAGCTGCTGGACGGGATCGATGCCGGTCCCGGGGAACAGCGGCTCCTCCTCGGCGAACCGGGCCGGGCCGAGCATGAGGGTCGCGGTCACGTCCCGCTCGATGTCGGTGCGCAGCTCGTCGAGGTCGGCGTCGGTGAACGGGTCCGGTATCGCGAGGCGGTTCAGGAAGCCTTCGGTGCTGCGACCGTGCACGGTCATTCCTTCTCTCGTTCTTCAGGGTTCAGCTTCAGCGCGATCCGGCCGAGAGCGGTACGCCGGTGGCCGCGGACGGTGTCGGGGGCGATGCCCATGATGCTGGCCGTCTTCGCGCTGGAATAGCCCAGGACGTACATGAGCACGATCGTGTCGAACTGCTTGGAGGGCAGAGCGGCTATCGCCCGGTAGAGGCCGATCGTGGATTCCGCGGTGCGGAACCACTCCCGCATCTCGTCCAGCATCGTGCGCGCGGCCAGGCCCAGCGTCACGGTCTCGTAGGCGTCGGGGGAGCGCAGCAGCAGATGCAGCTGGACGCGCTCCTTGAGCAGGCGCCAGACGAACGCCTCGACGTTCTCCTCCCGCAGCACCTCCTCCCAGCGTGTGGCGAGCTGCCCGAAGAGCCTGCGGACCAGAGCCCGGCCCGCGTCCGGGTCGTTCAGCATCATGCTCGCGTAGCGGAGGTAGTCGCGAGCGTAAAGCAGGAAGAAGGCATCCAAAGTGGGCGGCATGGTGTATTGACGGCCCACCAGCGACGTCAGGTCGGCCATCGCCTCGGGGGCCGGCGCCACCGGCCCCTGGCCCTGCTGGGTGCGGCGGAAGGGGAGGTCGGTCATCGCTCCCCCTCCATCCGGTCGCCGCCCGCGGCGGCGACCGCCGCGGCACGGGCCCGCTGCTCCTCGGCAAGCTCCATCGCCCCGAGGCGGACACCGGCGCCGAGCGCGCGCTTGCCCAGCCGTACCGCGTCGGGTCCGAAGACCCGTACGGCGGCGGCAGCGGCCAGCGCGTCGGCCAGGTGGTTGGTCAGGTTCACGCGCTTCCTTTCTCATGGACGTCGTTGTCCCCCTGCGAAAAGATTGGCGAACGGAAGGCGGCAAACGCGCGGTCCCAACTGGACCAAATCCGGGCGGCCCTGACGATTCAACGGTCAACAAGCCCCTCATGCGTAACGACTCGCGATCATGAAAACGCGGAGAGTAGCCGCCTGAGCAGGTGAAACGTCCCTCCGGCAAGCCCCCGGGAGGGGGTGCGGGGCGGTTGCTCAAGCTGACGTACGCCAGTGCGACGTGAGCGAGCTCACAATCTCGGCAGGGTTGTTCTCTCACGCGGGCCAGTCGGTCGCGGACGGCGCGGGCCCCGCAGTGTCCTTGCCGTCGTCGCCGGCGTTGTCCGGGTATGGAGTTGCTGGGGCGGGCCGCGCCCGGGGTCGAGCGGTACGCGGAGCGCGCTGCGGAGGCCGCGTGTGAACTCGCGGACCTCGCAGGCCCGGACGGGTGGAACGCGGCGGCCGCCGAGGACGTCCTCGACGCGATCGACGCACTGACCGAGGCGATGGGCGCGGCCGGCCCGGATCTGGCCCAGGCCCTTGCCGCGTGCTCAACGGCGACCGCCCGCGCGCGACGGATCCTCGGCATCGGGCCCGCCGCATCCGTGGGCGAGGGACCGGTCACCGCCTCGGCGGCGGTGCCCGCCCCGCACCGGGCCCCGCGACGAAGAGGGCTCGGGCCCGGGTACCAGGGCATCCGTACGGATCGCTAAGCGGCTCTCGCTGTTGGGGCCAACAGGTCTAGATCCATTGGGCCCAATGGGGGGAACATGCTCTGTACTGCGGTTATCTGAGCTGAAAGCAGAACCGGGGCGGAGCGGGAGCGAGGGCGGACGGTACGGTCGGGGCGTGAACCGTACGGGAGCGCCGCAGGCCGGCCGATGAGGAGCACCGCATGTCCATGACCGTCCTGGGCCCGCTGCCCGAGACCGCCGACCGCCTGGACGTGGTCCACGAGTGGCGCATCGACGACCTGATCGACGTCCTGGGGCGCGAGAAGGAGGTCGTCGAGGCGGCCTTCGCCCGGCTCGACTACAACCGAGACCTGCGCGCCCAGCTCTTCGTGCCGCCCCAGCTGACTGTCCCGGTCGCGTTCACCGGCGGGCACCGCACGTACGTGTGCGTGAACCAGAAGGGCGGCGCGGGCAAGACCACGACGTCCGTCGAACTCGCGGCCGGGTGGGTGGCGATGGGCTACACGGTCCGCCTCATCGACGCCGACCCGCAGGAAGCCTCCCTGTCGGGCGAGTGGCTCCTCCCGGACTTCGAGGGGATTGCCCCGAAGGACCGTCACACCCTCACCGACGTCCTCTTCGGCCGTCAGCCGCTGGACGAGGCGACGTACGAGACGTCCGTGCGGGGTCTCTACCTCGTGCCGAGCGGGATGGACCTGGGCACCGTCGAGTACGACCCGCGCGCCGCGCGGGACGGCAGCCTGCGCACCGCGATCCGCAAGTCCAAGGCCCCCGTCGACATCACGATCATCGACGCGCCGCCCGCGCTGGGGAAGCTGTCGATCAACGGGCTCATCGCCGCCGACCAGGTCCTTGTCCCGCTCAGGGTCGGCGCGCTGGACCGCAAGGCGCTCCAGGACCTGCACCGCACGATCCGTCGCGTCCAGGAGGACGAGAACCCCGACCTGGTGGTCGCGGCCGCGGTCATGACGTCGTGGGACAAGAGCAACTACGCCGGTCTCGTCGGCGCCTCGCTGCGCCGCGACTTCCCCGAGGCGATCATCGCGCCCGCCCGCCGCAACGTGCAGGTCGCCGCGGCCGCCGACTTCGGTCTGCCGCTGCGCGCCCTGCACCCCCGGGCCACGACGAGCGGCGACTACGACCAGCTCGCCCGCCTCCTCCTGCCCCCGAAGGGAGCAGCCGCATGAGCCCGAAGCCCTTCGGCGACAAGAACGACGGTACGAGCGAGAGCGCGGGCGCCGCGCAGGCGACCGGCGGCAGCAGCATCCTCGGCAAGCTGATCGGCGGCCAGCAGGTGCCCGGCGGGAAGACCAAGGTCCCCGCGTACGTCAACAACGAGCTCCTGGAGCGGCTGCGGAACACGGTCGTGGCCCTGCAACGCGACCCGCAGGTGGAAGTTCCCCCGCTCTCGCTCTCGGCGTTCGTCGAGGCCGCTGTCGCCGTCGCCGTCGAGGAGGCTGAGGAGCGGTACAACGGCGGGGCCCCGTTCCCGGCCCGGCCCCACGCGAAGCTGAAGACCGGCCCGCCCATCGGTAGCTGAGCCGCGCCACAAGGGCCCCGTCGGAAGGACCGGCGGGGCCCTTTCGTCGCAGGTCAACGCCATTGGGTCTATTGGTCCTAATGGGTCTATCTCGTTGTGCGTGCCGTACGGGGAGGCGGAGGTGACTACCGTGCGAGGCGTGAAGAACAAGGACGTCCTCGATGAGCTGCCGGAGCTGCGGCAGGCGGTCGAGACCGCCTGCGGGAAGGCGCCCTCGGAGGCCCGCGCCCGGCAGATCCGCGCCCACGCCCGCGAACTGGTCCGCGCGCTGAAGCGCCCGGACTTCCCGCTCGGCGTGGAGTCGCCGCTCGCGGACATCCTCGCTCTCGACGCGCTGCGCGCCTACGAGCGGCTCGCGCTCGCCGGGGAGCTGCGCGACCGGGGCGGGGTGCGGCCCACGTCGGAAGCGACCGCGAACGTGCGCTCCGGCGTGATGGTGCTCCTCCAGCGCGAGCTGGGCCTGGAGGCCGTGCCTCTGCGTCCCCAGGAGGAGCAGCAGCCCAAGGCGCCCGTCGACGTCGCGCGCCGCGAGCGGATGCGTACGAGTTTGCAGACGGCCGCCGACCACGTCGGCCGCGTCACCGGCTGGAGCGCTGATGGCGGCCTGCTCGCCCACGGCTTCCCCCGCTGGGTACGGGCGCTCGCGATGGCCTCGGTCACCCTCGACACCGGCGCCCGCGTCGGCGAGCTGTGCGCACTGCGCCTGCCCGACCTCTCCCCCGCCATGGAAGAGGTCCGCATCGTGCGCCGTCCCCAGGGCGCCCGCCCCGGCGACCCCCTCGTGGTCGAGGTCTACCCCCTGCGCCGCGCCTCCCGCACCGCGCTCGCACGCTGGCTCTTCGTGCGCCGCCTGCTGATGAGCGAGGTCACGGGGGGCGCGGACGCCGTGTGGGTCTCGGTGCGGGGCAACCACTCCGGCGACGTGCCCGAGGGCGGTCCGCGGCTGCGGCCCGCGGGTACCCCGCTCCAGCCCCGCGGTGCCGGCCGCGCCTACACCGCCGCGGTCACCCGCGTGAACATCGAGCTCGCCGGAAGCGAGGGCTGGAGCCCGCTGCCCGTACGGATGGAGCAACTGCGCCGCGGCGTCGCAGTGCCCGAGGCCCACCTGGTGCCGCCCGCCCCGGACGCGGAGGCGGCGGCCGCGCTGATGGAACGTCTGGAGAGCGCGGGCCGCGCGCTCGCCGCCCTCCCCGACCACCGCGCGACGGCCACCACCGGCCGCCGGGCCCGCGACGAAGCCCGGCACGTCCTGCGCGAGGCGTGGCGCCTCGGCATCGAGCACCAGGTCCAGCTCGACGCCCTCGCCGCCGCCGGACTCGCCGCCTACGACACCCACCGCGCCGGATGGGAGCCCGAACTCCTGCGCGCCCTTGACCGGGCGGCCCGCCTCGCCCCCCTGTAGCCCTGTTGGGGATAACAGGGCCAACAAGCCCCGCTCCTGCCGGAGGAGCGGGGCTTCGTCGTACGGGTTCCGCGAATCGCGGAAGGGGCGTGCCCCCCCCGGGGCGTCAGCGGTCGAGGGCGCGCAGCGCGGCCTGGGGCCGGCAGACGGGACAGGGGAGGGCTCCGGCGGCGACGGCGTGGAGCGCGCCCTCGGTGTCGGTGGGCTGGGCGCCGGACCCGGCCTGGGCGCAGTCCGCGCGGTGCACGCGTGCCTGCCCGGTGGCGTAGTCCTCGTCGACGAGCCACCGCCCGCCGAACCCGCCCTCAGGTCCCCTCGCCTCGGTCGGCTCGTCGAGGACGCGGTAGTCCTGGCCGTCGAGCGGGCGCACGAGCGCGGCCGGGGCCGTGAAACGCACGGCCCGCTCCTGCGGTACGGGGCCGGCCGCAGTGTCGACGCGGTCGGTGAGGACGAGTTCCACCGCGTACCACCACGCCCCGTGGATGTCCCGCTCACGGGCGAGGACGGCGACCTGGACCCAGGCGCCGCCGACGAGGGCCTGCGCGGCGGGGCCCGGCTCGGGCGACGCACTGCTCATACCGCCGAGCCTGCCACGGACTCGCGGCGCTCTCGGCGGCCGCGCCCGTCCCTCGGGGCGCGCCAGGGCGCCTACTCGCCGTACTCACGCGTGGCTACCGTCCCCCGGCGGCCGCGCCGTCGTCGGGGTGGGCAGAAGACGGCACCGGCGAGGGGAGGGGCGCCCGGCCGGGGGCGCGACGCGGACCGCCGGGCCCGCACGGGGCCGGGCGCCAGACGGCGGCCGTCCCGACCGCGCCGCCGTGCCGACCGGTGTGCGGGTCCGCCGTGGCGGGCGGGGAGCAGCTGCTGCCGCGCAGTGGCTCAGGCCGCCGACGCTCTCCAGCGCTGCCGCTCTCACCGGGGCGCACCGTCCGGCCGCCTGTCATCGCGGCGATTAGATCTGTTGGGGGCAATAGGTTCAATCGGCTGTGGTCTGCACAGTTGAAGAAGGGCGAGAGCGATCCGGGCCCGCCGCTCGTACAGGCGCGGTAGGCCCGGAGGTGCTAGCTGATGTGCGTGCAGTGGTGCAACGAGAACCTGGAGGAACGCGTCTCGTCGCGTTCGCCAGGAAGCCGTCGTGAGCCCTCAACGAGGTTGGAAGCTGTGACCTAGCGCAGATTTTTGCGCTCGGTGACGTACTTGTCGATCACCATCGCCGCGTATCGGCGCAGTGTCTTCCGGTAGCAACGCTGGCACGGTTTCCTCGGGTCTCCGCCGCCCTTCTTGCCGTGTGTACAGGTGGCCTTGATGCCGTCCCGGATGACGCGCAGCGCCTCCTCGTTCTTCGCTTGCTCGTGAGGAAGGTTGTCGGCCCGGGCCAGGTCGAGGCGGTCGGCCAAGGCGTCGCCG
Organism: Streptomyces sp. SPB074; assembly: GCF_000154905.1. Taxonomy (GTDB): domain Bacteria; phylum Actinomycetota; class Actinomycetes; order Streptomycetales; family Streptomycetaceae; genus Streptomyces. The sequence continues at coordinate 100,168 of NZ_GG770540.1, forward strand.
CCGGGTGACAGGGGGGTCTTCAGCGCCAGTCGCTGAGGAAGTGCCGCATCTGCGATGTGACGCAGTGCGCGCGCCGCGAGCCCGCGGCGGCGGTGCTCAGGGTTGATGTAGATGACCTCAATCGCGCGCCGGGCTGGGTCCAGCGCCACGAAACCGGCGTCCTGGCCTTCGACACGGATGAACGTGGTCAGCAGGTATCGGGGGTTGAGGAACATCCATGTCAGATCGTGCGCTAAGCCCTCGTCGGCCCTGGCGGGCGGCTGGCGGGGTGTCGGCGGCTGGATCGGTCTGAAGCCTTCCCACGGATAACACCCCAATATCTGCGGTATCTTGATGTGTCACCTGCGGTGACGTTCTCCGGCCGCTGCGTGAAGCGGCCCTGTTATCTGTGGCAAGGGGAAGCGGTGCCCACCGTCATACAGCTGCCGGCTGGGAAGGCGTTGACCGTCCGCGCGGCGGCGGATGTGTTTCTTGACTCGCTCGGCAACCCGAACACGGTCCGGAACTACGGGATCGGGGTCGGTAAGACCGCCGAACGACTCGGCGAGGCCCGGCCGCTGGCGTCGGTCGCGGACGACGAGATCGGCGAGGCCCTGGAACTGCTGTGGGGCACCGCCGCGGTGAACACGTGGAACTCCCGCCGGGCGGGGGTGCTGTCCTGGCTGGGCTGGTGCCGGGAGCGGGGCTACGAGGGGCCGATGGTCCCGGCCTGGGCGAAGCGGCTGACGGTGCCGGACTCCGAGACCCCAGCCCGCTCGAAGATGGCGGTCGACCGGCTGATCGCACGGCGCGAGGTACACCTGCGGGAGAAGACGCTGTGGCGGATGCTCTACGAAACCGCCGGGCGGGCCGAGGAGATCCTCGGCGTGAACATTGAGGACCTGGACCTCGCCGCGCGCCGCTGCCCGGTCAAGGCGAAGGGCGCCCGGACCAAGGCCCGCCGCCGCGGCCAGGCGCGCGAGGACTACGTGCTGGAGCCCGTGTACTGGGACGCCGGCACCGCCCGGCTCCTGCCCCGTCTGCTGAAAGGCCGCACCCACGGCCCGGTATTCGTCACCCACCGCCGCCCGGGGCCGGGCAAAGTCGTCAGCCCCCGTGACGTCTGCCCGGACACCGGACTGGCCCGGCTGTCGTACGGGCAGGCCCGCGCTCTGCTCGACGAGCACACTGCCCTGCGCGGACCGGGCACGGGTTGGGACCTACACGAGTATCGACACTCCGCCCTCACCCACCTCGGCGAGCAGGGCGCCTCGCTCCTGATGCTCATGGCGAAGTCGCGGCACAAAAAGCCGGAGAACGTCCGCCGCTACTTCAAGCCGTCCCCCGAGGCGATCGCCGAGCTCACCAGCCTGCTCGCCCCTGGCGACACCCGGCGCTGAGGGCGGGCTGGGCGGTTCGTCCGGCCCGGTGGCGCATCAGGGGGTGTTGGCGAAGTGGTGAACGGTGATGCTGAGCCTGGTCGCAGCTGTGTCTGGCTCTGCTGGAAGTAGTGGAACACTCCAAGATCGGCTGATGATCCTTGTCCCCGGTGGGGCCACTTTCCGTGTCCGGCCTGTCGCAGACTTGCAGGGCGTGGTGACCTCGGCTGGTTGCCGCGGCTTTGGCCCAGTCGACCCAAGGACTGCAATCGTGAGCGAGCGCGTTCTCACCCCCCGCCACCGGGGCTTCCTCTTTCTCGACTCCCACCCGGCGGGCTGCGCGCGGTTGGTGGCCGACATGTGGCAGGCATGCCCCGACTCTGTCGACGTGCCGCAGGGTGACGGTCCGGTGGCTTTGATCATCGGCTCCTCGGCCGGATATGGCTTGGCGGCCGCTGTCGCCGGACTCAAGCGCGCCGGCGTCCGCGGCATCATGGTCTCCTTTGAGAAGGCCCCCACCGAACGGCGTACCGCTACGGCAGGTTGGTACCGCACCGCCGCCACCGCAGAGATCGCCCGTGCAGCTGGGCGGGATCTGGTCTTTCTCAACGGCGACGCGTTCTCCGACACGATGAAGGACCAGGTCGCCGACCTGATCGAGCAGCGTTTCGGCGGCAGGCTGGACTACCTGATCTACTCGGTGGCCGCGCCACGGCGCACCGACCCGGACACCGGCACCACGTACGCCTCCGTTCTCAAGCCGATCGGCCAGGCGAACCGCACCAAGACCCTTGTCTTTGACGACCAGGGCGTTCCCGAAGTGCGCGAGGTCGAGACCGGGCCGGCCGAGGGCGATGATGTCGAGCAGACTGTGGCCGTCATGGGCGGTGCGGACTGGGAACGCTGGGTCGACCACCTGGCCAGTCGGGGACTGCTCGGCGAGGGCTTCGCTACCGCCGCGCTGTCGTACATCGGATCGCCGCTGACCGCGGCCATCTACCGGCAGGGCACCATCGGCGCGGCCAAGGCTCACCTGGAGGCCACCGCCCGCACCCTGAACGAGCGGCTCGACAAGACGGTGGGCGGGCGGGCCGTGACCTCCGTCAACGGCGCCGCCGTCACCCAGTCCTCCACCGCCATCCCCGGCATCGCCCTGTACACCGGCCTGCTGCGCGGCGTCCTTGGACAGAACCTGGTCCCGCCGGTACATCAGCTCGCCGCCCTGTGGGACCAGCTCACCGGTGCCGCCCCGCTCGCCCTGGACGACGAAGGCCGAATCCGCCTGGACACCTGGGAACTCACTGACGACGTGCAGGCAGCCGTTGCCGAACGCTGGGAGGCCGCCACGACCGAGACCATCGCCGGTCTCGCCGACCTCGGCTGGTTCCATGCCGAAGTCCAACGCCTGTACGGATTCTCCGTCCCGGGCGTCGACTACACCGCCGCGGTGGCCACCGACATTCCCTGGCCTGCTCCCACGTCCTGATCCCGGCACGGGTCCGCCATGCGGAACGCCCCTGTTGGGAGGCTCTCACTCCTCGTCGATGGCGTCCTTGTCACGTAGGGGCCGCATGCCGCCGGAAAGGTCCGGAAGGTGGAAGGAGTACCGGCCGAGCATGTTGATGTGGTGCCGTACGAATGGTGAGAGGCGGGCCACGTCCTCGTCGCGGACGTCGAAGCCGTCCGCCCGCAATTGGTTCACTGCGGCGTCCATGTACCGCGTGTTGAACAGCACGAGGGCGTTGAGGACCAGGCCCAAGGCTCCGATCTGGTCCTCCATGCCGTCCTGGTAGCGGTGGTAGAGCTGCCCGGACCGGCCGTGGAAGATCTTCCGGGCGAGGGAGTGACGGCCCTCCTGGAGGTTGGCCTGGCTCTTGATCTGCCGCCGGTAGCCGGGCTCGTCGGCCAGGCGCAGGATGTGCAGGGTCTTCGAGATCCGCCCGTAGTGGGCGATGGCGTCGCCGAGCGGGGTGGGGCGGCCGTCGCGGGACAGCATCCGGATCACGTCGTACGCGCGCACGGCGCCAGTGTGGATGGAGCCGATGATTCGCAGGATGTCCTCCCAGTGCCGTTCGATCCTGGCGAGGTCGACCCGGCCGCGAGCCGCGTCCTGGAAGGCGCCGTAGTCAGCCGTGCGGTCGATGCGCCACATCTTCTGGTCCGGCAGGTCAGCGAGCTGCGGGGCGTATGCGAACCCAGCGAGCGTGAGCAGCCCGAAGACGATGTCGCTGTACGAGGCGGTGTCCGTGAAGATCATCTCCGGGCGCTTGCCGCCGTCGCGGTCGTAGAGGACGTCCAGCACGTACAGCGAGTCGCGCGGGGTGCCAGCCACCACCTTCCCGCCCAGCCCCGCCGCCTGGTCATTGATCATGTTCAGCCAGGTCGCCCCGCCCCGGCGCCCGAAGTACTTCGGGTTCGGCCGCGCGTACACCGATGGCACCGGCACGACGAACCGCATGCCGTCCACCGAGGCGACCAGGCCGCCGCCCCACGCCTGCGCGAGCGGGATCGACGCCTGGCAGTCGATCAGCGTCGCGTTCGCGGCCCGATACGTCGCCAGCCGCAGATACGTCTGATCGACATGGGACAGGCGCCCGTACTTCAGCGCGTCCGCGGCGCCGATGACGGGGGTGTAGCCGACGTTGCAGCTGTGCGCGACCAGCAGCGCGGCGATCGTCACGTGCAGGTCCTTCAGCCGGGCCTCGCCGCCCGTAACCGAGGTGAACGCCTGGTCGGCGCCGGTCCACGAGAACACCTCCAGCAGGGCCTCCGGCAGATCGACCCGGGGCAGCATCGCGTCCACCGCCTCCCGCAACTGGCGCAGGGATGCGGGTTCCGGCTCCGGCTCCAGCGGGGCAAAGTGCAGGCGACCGTCGTCGTCGAACTCGATCTGCGAGTTCGCCGGCACCCGTGCGGCGACCTCCCGGTAGGTGCCGTCCAGCAGCGCCGCCCGCGCGGCCAGGTGCTCACCCGCCCATGCCGGCAGACCGAGCGAGGCGAGCACGCTGGGTTTGGCCTGCTCCCACGCTTCCCCGTCCAGCAGCTTCGCCCTCGGGTCGCCCCACTTGGAGGAGTTCTTCGCGAACACCTCCCGCCGGCACAGCATCCGGTGCAGCTGCTCCAGCACACAGAACGCGTACGCCTTCCAGTCCACCGTGCCCGGCTCCAGGTGCGGCGCGGACAGCACCAGCCGCCGCCACGAGCCAGTGAGCAGGCCCGTGTCGATCTCGGCGGGCCCGACCTTCTTGCGCCCCATCAAGTCCGGCAGCGACTTCAACGCCTTCAGGACCGGCAGTCCCTCCGGGGTAGCGTCGAAGTCGACCACCGTCACCAGGAGCTTCAGGAACGGCCGCACGGTGCTGAACCGGGTGACCAGCTGGATCCGCCATGCCTCGTCCGCATCCGAGTCGAGCGGCGGAGTCAGATCGAACAGCGCTGCGATCGCCGCCGCCAGCTCGTGCCGGGGCACCACCTGTTCGATCCGCTCCCACATCGCCTCCAACGTCTCCACCTCGGGCGGGCTGATCTCCCCGGTGTCGGTGTCGACCTGCTCGCTGGTGCTGTCGAACACGATCTGGAACGCCGCGGCCAGCTTCGCCGACGCCCTCTCCACCCGTGGCAGGGTCTTCAGCTTCTCCTTCGCCGTCTCCCGCTCCGCCCTGGCCAGCAGCTTCGTCGCGATCAGCACCTCCAGGAGGTCCAGGGCGTCATCGACCGCCCGGGACGTCAGGTAGACCGCGGTGGCCAGCAGCGTGGCCAGGCGCCGGGAGTCACCGTGCCGCCGCAGCAGCGACGCCTTGCCATCGATCCCGTACCGCGACAGCTCCGCCAGCCGCCGCGGCGGTATCGCGGACACGTCCACCTCGCCCATCCCGAAGGCTGCAATCTCCTGCGCCCGCTCCAGCGCCCACTTCATCTGGGGCCCGGAGATCCGCACCGGCCCCCGGCGCAGCCGGTCCAGCTCCGAGACCCGGGCGCCCGGCGGAACAGACAACAGCGAGTCCAGCACCGCCTGCTGGCCGGTGCTCAGCAGGCCGTACAGGGTGTCCCACAGGCGGTTGTTCGCCGCCTCCCGAACCGTGCCCACCAGCCGGGCCAGACGGCTCGCCCCGGGCAGCAGCACCCGGCGCTCGCGCAGCCACCCGGCCGCTGCGTCGAACAGAGACTTCGGCCCGTCGCCGGTCGTCCAGGCTCGCGCATCCAGCCACTCGCTCAGCTCGTCCCGCACCTCGGCGAAGTCACGCCAGCCTCCGGCCTCCTGGATCTCCCCGGCGTGTGTACGGGCCGTCCCGTCCCGCTCGCCGTACTCCTTCAGGCACGACGCATCGGCAATCCCCAGCTGCTCGGCGAGGTACTCGGCGACCTCCGCCGGCACCTGCCGCGGGTCCGGCATGAACCGGCCCAGGTAGCGCACACTCGTCAGCTGGACCGCGAACCCGAGCCGGTTGTGCGAACGCCGTTTGGCCTGCACTTTCTCCAGATCCGAGTCATCCAGGAAGAAGTACCGCTCCAGCTCCGCACGTGACGGCGTTCCGTTGAACGCCGCGTACTGGGCTGCCTGTTGATCAGACAGAAACTCGACCGCCACCAGGTCCTCCGAAGATCGACAACATCGACCCGCGAAGGCTGCGCCGTACGATCAGCCCAGGTCAAAGCGTCATTGGAGGCCGCGAGGGATTAGCGCACGATCTGACATGGATGTTCCTCAACCCCCGAAGCGACCTGCTTCCAGGTGTAGGTGGGCGTCAGCTCGCCGAGTTCGAGGGGGGTGCCGGCGTCGGTGTCGCCGGACAGATCGGCGTCCGGTACCGACGTTGCCGCGTTGATAGCTTCCGAAGCGGTGGACACCATCGTGCCGCTTGCTTCGTCGAACCTGGTGGTCTCGGTGAGTGTGTCCCCTTGAGAGGACGTGTACTTCTTGACGCCTCCCCCGTTCGGGTAGTCGATACTGCTCTTCAGGGCGTATGTGAGGGCAACGCCCTCGTTGAGGTCGGTGACGACGACGGAGTCGGCGTTCTGCTTCAGTTGGCGGTTGAGCTGGCCGCCCAGGAACTCAGCCTGCCAGCCCGGACCGAAGGCCCCCATGTCGGCGCGGGACGCGGGTGCCGGCTTCGGCTTCGAATCGCCCCCCCGCCTGGGCGGTGACAGTGTGGCTACGGCCCATGACGCCCTCCGCCACGTCCGTTTCGTAGACCTCGAAGGTCTTGTCCGAGGTCGAGTACACGCCCGGACCCACCTGCTCGATCTCGCCGTCCGCCAGAGGCGGATCGACGACCGCCGCCGGCGCGGCGGACGGCGGGTCCACAGGCGCCGCTACGGCCATTCCCTCCGAAAGCGCGAGGGAGAGGGACAGGATTACTAACACAGGAAGCGCACTTTTGCGCACAGATTCCCCCCACGAGAATGAAAACGTGAATGATCCGAATAGATCAAGCCGGAATAGTGAGCGACACCCGGTCGATTCTGCAAGCACCAAAAAACGGAACCCCACCTCCCATTTTTCGCGCCGCCTTTTAGCTGTAAAGGCCATCGAGAATTTACGTTACAAGGCCACGTAAATTCTCACCGGCAACATGAGTACGCGTACTCATGTGTGCCCCGGTTATTTATGAGCAGGGATGGCCGTCAAGGCGGGTACGGATTTTCATGAGTAGCAGTACTCATGACGACCCCATGGCCGCATTCGGAGACTGTTCCCATGACACGAGACCGCGCCCTCCGCAGCGCCTTCGCGCACGTTTCCCGCCCGCTGGCTCTGGGCGGCTTAGCTGCTTTCACGGCTTTCGCCATTGCCGCCTGCGGTACGGAAGAAATCAGTGGTGTACGTCCTCAGGGCGGGCCTGAGGCGAACGCCGATTCGGCGGTGAGCGCCCCGGCACCGTCCGCGCAGCAGGCGGCCTTCACGGCCATGCTCGACGAAATGGCCCGGTCGTGCCCTTCCCCCGGCGGGGGCCCGCTCGCCACGAAGCCACCCGCCCCGCAGCGGGAGCGGCGTATCGCACCAGGTGAGACGCCTCCGGCCGAACCGATCGAGCCACTCAGCCCCACAGGTCCCGAGACCGTGCTGACCGCCCACGAATGGTGCGCGAGCGTCCGCCACGAACACCGCCTTCTGCTCGCGCTCCAAGCGATCCCGGAGCCCACTCCTGCCAAGGTCCGCCGGGTCCTGAACGAACTCGGATACATCGACGCGCACATCCATGACCTCGCACAGGACGGCGAGCGCACCCGCTTCCACCTCGACCTGCGCCAGGAGGGCGGCACCCTCTGTGAGACGGGAACAGCAGCCGGCGCGGAGTCGGACGTGGCGCCGTGTGCCGCCCGGGCCACCGGAGCGTTCACGGTGGAAGTGGAGTAGCCGGGGCCTGGGCAGGGGAGCGCGCTCACGCCCTCGGTGCGTCCCACCCGGCACCTTCGCCGGGTTATAACCCGCCCCATGCCCTCGCCACAGCCACAGCCACAGCCACAGCCACGCCGGCCTACCGCACCCGGCATGCCTGTTAGCCTCGCGCTTTCATGAAGCGGGCTGTCCGGCAGGCGGTCAGGAAAGCAGAAAGTGCCTCTGACCAGCAAGAATGAGGATTGTCGAGGTCCTTGTTCCTGCCACCGCCGGAGGCACTTCCCAGATGAAGCACTGAGCTTTTTCAGCGTGGCCACTGATCGGGTGATGAGGTGGGTTCGGGGACTGGGTGCGCAACGGGCAGGGCTCCCGTGCCGTTGAGGGAGGTGTTCGAAGTCTCAACTCATCAGCACAGGAGCCCTGTTGGTTCCGTATCCTGCCGCACTCGACCTGCCCCACGCCCTGGTCGAGTGGGTCACCATGCTCATCGTCACCCGTGAGGGCGACCGACGGTGCAAACTCCCGCCGCACCGTCGTGCGCTGATCGCGCTCGTGTACCTACGCCGCCACGACACTCTCGCCCGCATCGCGGCAGGCTTCGGGATATCCGTCGGTACCGCCCACGCCTACGTCACCTCCGTCACCGGCCTGCTCTCCGGCCAAGCGCCCGGTCTGCTGAAGACGCTGCGCGCGCACGACCCGGACTTCGTCCTCCTGGACGGCACCCTCGCGGAGTGCGACCGCGTCGGCGACGGCAAGGCCGACTAACGAGTTGGTGCGTGATAGGGGGTGAGGTGTGTTTGCCCTGCTCACGGCCGTTTTCAGATGCTGGTGTTGCGGTCGGAGACGAGGCCGGCGATGGCGCGGTAGGTGTCGGGCAGGCGGTCGCGGCGATGTGTCCAGCGGGTCAGTTGCTTCCAGCGTTTGTGATCAGCGAGGGCGTGTTCGACGGTGATGCGGTCGGACGAGTGGCCGTGGCGGTCGCGTCCCCGTTGTTCGACTCTGTCGGGCAGTGCTCCCGGCCGGGGTTTTCTCGGCGGCGTGATCGCCTGCCCGCGATGGTCGCGGCTCAGCCCCAGGTAGCCGTCGTCCAACAGGACCTCGACGTCGGGGAAGTGCTGGAAGCAGATGGCGATGCCTTCGTCGCGGGCGGCGGTGGCGTCGTGCATACGCCCAGGTCGTAGGGCATCGGTCCATAACGTGCGGCCCCGCCAGCCGGCGATCACGGTGGCCTTCATCGTGTTCTGCTTCTTCTTGCCCGAGACGAATGCGCGCCGGCCGCCGCGGCCGGCCGGTGGCCGGCGGACCTGGATCTCGGTGGCGTCCAGACGCAGCTCGACACCTTCGGCCTGGGCGTAGGCAAACACATCCGCCGGAGTCCGAAGCCGCAGGCCGGGACGGTCGGGAACCGCGCACCCCCGCTCCGCCAAGAGCGTGCGCACCTCTCCGATCGCCCGGGTGACCGTGGATCGGTCGACACCTGACAGCAGCCCCAGCACCGAGTGCGGCAGGTCGTGCCGCAGGTGGATGAGTGTGGCCACCAACCGGTCGACGAACACCAGCTGATGGCGGGCGCCGGCGCCTTCGGCCCGCTTGCGGGCCCCGCCTCGCACAGCATGGCGGCGACCCTCGACCCCGGCCTGCCACGGCTCGGCCAACTCTTCGACCAAGCACGCAAGATGACGCCGGGAGAGCCCCGTGAACAGTCGATGCGCCAGCACCGCCCGATTGACCATGATCGCCACAGCGGGATCATGCCATCCACGTGGCACGACACCTCACCCGCTATCACGCACCAACTCGTAAGAAGGGCTGCCCCTCAGGAACACACCAGTCGTGCAGTTTTCCTTCGAGGGAGGCAAGTAGATCGCTGAACTCGCGCATGAAGGGGGTGGCTTCGCGCGGCCACAGCGGCTCCCGGCGGGTGAAGTGCACCCGCCATCCCGTGCTCGACATGGAGCCGGACACTATCCGTGGACAGGTCCACAGCGCATAACCGAAGTACGACGGCGACCGGTGCGTCCTGTGGCGGCTGGACACCGTCCGTCTCCAGTCCCGTACGGGCAGGGACATCACCGCCGCCTGGCCCGACATCACCACCCCCGCCATGGACCTGCCGCGCGGAACCGTCCTCGACGGCGAGCTCGTCGTCTACCGCGACGGCGTGCTCGACTTCGGCGCCGTACGGGCCCGGGCCTCCTCACGCGGCCGACGCCTGCAGGACCTCGTCGCCCGCCACCCCGCCCACTACGCCGCCTTCGACATCCTCATGCACCAGGGCCAGGACGTGCGCGGCCTGCCGTACCAGGCGCGGCGCGCTCTGCTCCTGGACGTCCTCGAGCCGCTCGGGCCCCCGCTCCAGGCCACCCCCGCCACCGACGACCGCGACGTCGCGACCGTGTGGATGACAAGCCTGCGCCCGCAGGGCATCGAGGGCATCGTCGCCAAGCGCGGCACAGGCCAATACCGGACGGGCCGCCGGGAGTGGGTGAAGGTGCGGCACGCCGACACCGTCGACGGTGTCGTCACCGGATACCAGGGCCGGTCTTCACGGCCTTCGCACCTCTTCGTCCTCCTGGACGGCGGGCGGATCGTGCGCTCGCAGCGCCTGCCCGCCGCGCTCGCCGCCGAGCTCGGCCGTCGCCTGCCCGGGCACGACACCGGCACCGCCCACGACCCCGACACCGGCCCCCTGCGCCTCACCGGCGCCGCACTCGTGGTGGAGGTCCTCGCGGGCTCCACCCGGCACGCCACCGCCACCGTCACCCGCCTGCGCACCTGACCCCACAACACCACGCCCGTGCCGCTTCGGGAGGGGCGGGCGAGTGTCCGCGGGGCGTGGGGAGCGGGGTGCCCTGCTACTGCACCGGTGCACCCACCGAGCGCCCTCACCCGCACCGGGCCCCCGGGCGGATCGTCGCTTTCATGGGCGAGGACGACGACAGCGGCGAGATGGAGCCGGGTGAGCCGGGCGGGCCCGAAGACCTGGACTACCTGGCGGGCGAGCGCACCAGCCGCCCCACTGCGGCAGAGCGGCGCGAGGAGGCGGAGGGGCTGACCCGGCCGCTCGGCGACCCGGACGAGGCCGCGCATCGCTCCGCACGCGGACCCGCCCCCGGGCCGGTCGCGGGGAGAGAAGTGCGCGTCCCCGTCCAGCCCGGCCCGCAGGACCGCGAGCAGTTGCCCCGCGCCACCGAGCCCTCGCCCCAGGCCTCGCCCACGCCCGCATCGGGCGCGGCCGAGGCGGGCGGCGCCGGGGAGCCGCCGCGCCCGCGCGGCCCGCAGGGGCCGCCGTCGCAGGCCAGAGGGTGAGTGCGCTCACCTGCCCACGCTCTGGCCCCGCCACCACGCCGCGTGAAAAGCTGCAGCCCACACCTAATTTCTGGCCGCAGCGAAGTGAGGCGCGCATGAGGACCACCCGGCAGCAGCGGCGCCGCTCCCGCGCGCTCAACCGCTCCGCGCGCCTGGCGGTGAAGGCCCTGAACCTGCCTCGCGGGGCGGGCCTCGAGGATGCGACGGTCCGCGTCGCACTGCACATCGGCTGGCCCCTGGTCCTTTTGCCCGCCGAGGAGCTCCCTCTCAACGGCGCCCTGACCCGCGCCACGGACGGCACCCTGGCCGTCCCCGTCCCCGTCCCCAGCGCCTTTCCGCTCCAGCCGGACGCCTACCTCGTGCACCTGGCCTGCCGGGGCCTGGCCCGCGCCCTCCACAACGTTCCCGGGGACCCGGGCGGGCGCATCGACTACCGCACCGAGCCGGAGCGGCTCGTCGAGCTGACCGCCACCGAACTCAGCGTGCGCCTGCGGCCCGCCAGCACCGACGTACACGGCCTCTGACCCCCGCCCGGGCGTGTGCCCTCAGCGGGACGCGCCGGGCAGAGCGCGCCCGCACACCGTCGCGTCGTCATCCGTGGCCCATGAACAGAACCCGACACCGGCCAGGTCGCGGGCGGTGAGGGGGATCAACCCCTCCCAGCGCGCACCGTGCTCGCGGCACAACAGCACCCCCGACAGCTGGGGGTGCAGGTAGGCCACAACGGGGAACGCGCGGTCAGGCAGGGCGTCCATTCCGTCTTCCTTCGTGCGGTGACATACGGCGATCAGGCCAGAAGCGCGACCACCGCACGCCCCGGCACGAGGGCCGCCCCGCCGCGTGGGCGGGGTCCTGGATCCGAAGGGAGAACCAGGACCCCACCAGTGGTATGCGCGGTCTCTGCCCCCGCGTTTTGCGGCAGGTGTGCACCCCGCGCTCCGAAGCGGGGAACAAGGCGGCGTACACGCTCGTGACGTCAACGCGCCCGTACGGGGCGGGGTTACGCGCGGCGGTGGCCGGGCGCATTCGGGACCCAGGGGAGGCGCCCGGCCACAGTCCAAGAGCGCAGCTGTCGTGCCGTCCGTCGCGCTCGGTGTCCGCCTCCGCCCGGTGGCGACCAGCCCGTACGGCCTCTGAGGCCCCCGGCCGACCACTCCCCCTCGCTCACCGAACGCACGAGCGAGCATTTTCCCGTTTTCCTGCACTCCCCGTTGCCCCAGTCATACGATCAGTACGCAGGGCGGGGCTCGCCGGTCTCGCTCGGCCCGGGTGGTGGAACAGGCAGACACAGAGGCCTTAAAAGCCTCCGGCCTTCGCGGCCATGCGGGTTCGAGACCCGCTCCGGGCACGCCCCCGCGTCCTGACCGTGCCCCGCCTACAGCTCCTGGGGGCGCAGGTCGCGGACCCACCACCAGGTGCCGGCCGTGTCGGGGGCGTAGAGGCTCCGGCCGCCGGGGTACTGGCCGTGGTCGCTGATGATGGCGGTCCAGGGATCTGGATCGTCGGGGTCCACGGGCACCCGCCAGCCGTCGAGCGTGCCGCCGTGCAGTTCGACTTCCACCTCGCCCTGCTCATTCGTTGTCATGAGCCGTACGGTACGGCGGCTCAGGACTCCCCGGGGGCCAGTGCGCGCAACGCGGTCTCGGGACAGCACACGGGGCAGGGCCGGGCGCCTGCGGCGGCGGCCTGGAGGGGGACGGCGTCGTCGGCGGGCTCGGCGTCGGGAGGGGCCTGCGCGCAGTCGGCGCGGTGCTCGCTGTCGAAGCCAGTGGGCCGACCGCCTCGGGAGCCTCGGTTCTTGCGGTGTTTTTGCTGGTCGAGGCGTTCGGGGATCGTGTGCGGGATGCCGCGTCGTCGCAGGTAGTGGCGGTTCACCCTGGACGTGTAGGCCTTGTCTGCCAGGACGCGGTCGGGCCGGGTGCGAGGCCGGCCGACTCCGGTTCGGGGCACCGACACCTTCTCCAGGACCCGCTCGAGTTGGGGTCCGTCACCGTAGTGTCCGGGGGTCAGGACGAAGGCAAGGGGCCGGCATCGCCCCTCGGCGGCAAGGTGGATCTTGGTGGTGAATCCGCCGCGGGAACGCCCCAGGCACTCGCCGATCTGACCACCTCCTCCAGCCGGACGGCCAGCTTCCGAAGTACCGGATCGACCTGGTTCGTCCCCTGCCCGGCCCCCTTTTGAGGAACGGCGGCCGGGGGCATCTTCCGCGCCCCGGCGGCGTGCTGATGGGCCCGCACGGCCGTCGAGTCCACCGACACGTCCCAGTCGATCCCGCCCGCCGCATCCTCGGCTGCCTGAATGCGAGACAGCAGCATCTGCCAGGTTCCATCCGCTGACCAGCGGCGATGCCGCTTATAGACCGTCTCCCACGGCCCGAACCGCTCGGGCAGATCCCGCCACTGCACACCGGTCCGCACCCGGTAGAGAACACCGTTGATCACCCGACGGTGGTCGCTCCACCGACCACCACGCGCACCACCAGGAGGCAACAACGACTCCAGCCGATCCCACTCCGCGTTCGTCAGATCACCACGGCCCATACAGCCAGCCTGCCGCCAACGCGCCACCGGCGTCCGGTGATCCGAGAAACAGTGCCTAGGTCGTTGCGAACCCGCTCCGGACGGCTCACCCCCGCAGCGCGGGGAAAACCAGAACGTGGAGGGCATCGACCTACCAGCGGACGGCTCACCCCCGCAGCGCGGGGAAAACGACTCGCGGGCGCTGCTCGCGGCCTCGTCGGTCGGCTCACCCCCGCAGCGCGGGGAAAACTTGAGATGGCGCACGTTCTGAAGGCAACAGCGCGGCTCACCCCCGCAGCGCGGGGAAAACTCGAGTTCCTGGAGGAACAGACTCAGACTGCCCGGCTCACCCCCGCAGCGCGGGGAAAACGGCCTCGGCGGCCTGGTCGTGGCGCCCCAGCACGGCTCACCCCCGCAGCGCGGGGAAAACCCCCGGCGCCGCCACTCGCTCCGGGTTCCGTCCGGCTCACCCCCGCAGCGCGGGGAAAACCCCGAGGAAACGCCCCGCGAGCAGACGCCCGCCGGCTCACCCCCGCAGCGCGGGGAAAACCCTGCGCCGTACGGATGATCACGCTGTGTGGGCGGCTCACCCCCGCAGCGCGGGGAAAACACCGGGTTGCCGTTGAGCTTGTCGTTGATCTGCGGCTCACCCCCGCAGCGCGGGGAAAACGCGCAGGGGCGGCCCTCGTCGATTAGGGTGAGCGGCTCACCCCCGCAGCGCGGGGAAAACGAGCGATGACACTGGCGATCCGGCCGGATCCACGGCTCACCCCCGCAGCGCGGGGAAAACGTACGAAGCAGCGAGCGGCGGGCGAAGAACGCCGGCTCACCGCGCAGCGCGGGGAAAACCGCCGGGGCGCTCTCGTCCCGCGACCACAACGGCGGCTCACCCCCGCAGCGCGGGGAAAACTCCCGCCACTCGGCGTACTGTTCGCACGCCAGCGGCTCACCCCCGCAGCGCGGGGAAAACCGGACCAGCACCGGATGGTCGCGGTACATGCGCGGCTCACCCCCGCAGCGCGGGGAAAACACTTCCTGACCTGCAGCGCAGCAGCCCCGTTACCAATTCGCAACTCAAAGAGCATCGGTCGCGTCTTCGACCTCGCCCCCGCTGTCACTGGCTCATGATGTCATCCGCTCGTGATGAAGAAGCGCCCGCCAGTTGCCGTGGCGGCAGAACTGCCGTGTCGTCATCTGTGGGGCAAGGCGGACGGGCTGGACGAGGCATACCCGCTGGTCTGTCACCTGTTCGACACCGGTGCGGTGGTCGGCGCGCTTTGGGACGGGTGGATCGGCCGGGAACAGGCTGGGCGCCTGGCGGCATCGGCGGGTGTGGAGCCGGACGGGTTTCGGTCGCTGCTGTGCTTCTGGGCCGCACTGCATGACATCGGCAAGATCAGCGTGCCGTTCCAGAAGAAGGTCACCTCGCTGTTCGATCAGTTGCTGGCATGGGAGAGCGGTGCCCGGACGACAGCGGACGAGGACTCGGACTCCTTCCATCACTCCGCGGGCTCGCACTGGCTTCTTCCCGCTCTGCTTGCTGAGATCGGTTATCCGGCGGATCGCCGGGCCCGACGACATCTCGGCCATCACGTCGCGCAACTCCTCGGTGGGCATCACGGCATATTCCACGAGGAGATGGACCAACGCTTCCTGAGAAATCCTCGGGGCTTGGCTCCAGGGCTCGGTGGCGGCTTCTGGGAGGAGCAGGCCCGTCGGCACGTTCGTGCTGCGCTGCGGGTGACGCAGCCGGTGGCGCCGCTGGCGGAGATGCTGCCTGCGGAGACGGCGGTGATCGTCTGCGGTCTGATCGTGTTGGCGGACTGGCTCGCCAGCCAGGCCGACTTCATCAAGTCCCGTATGCCGGACGTCTCGTGGCTGGCGACGGAAAGCGCACTCGACGAGCACTGGCGCTCTGCCGTGGCCGCGGCGCCGGCGGTGCTGGCGGAGGCCGGGCTGCGGCCGGCCGCGTTCAAGGACGCGTCGTTCGCGGAGATGTTCGCGTTCGAGCCGAACGACCTGCAGTCCTCGCTGCTGTCCGGGCTGCCGGACGAGCTCACCGGTCCCGGGATGATTCTGCTGACGGCCCCGACCGGCGACGGCAAGACCGAGGGTGCGCTGGCGGCCGCGGTCGGACTGGCTCGCGCCAGCGGGGCGACCGGGCTCGGCGTCGTCCTCCCGACGATGGCCACCACCGATGCGGCCCACCGGCGCGTGGCGGCCTTCTGCGCGAAGGCCTTCGCGCAGGACGGCGCGGTGACGAAGGTGCACAGCATGGCGTGGCTGTCGAGGGACGCCGAGGTCGACGCCGCCACCGCCGGGACGGACGCGACGATGGGCGCCCGGGCGGACGTCGCCGCACCGGCGTGGTTGTCCGGTCGGTACCGTCCGCACCTCGCGCCGGCGTTCGTGGCGACGATCGACCAGGTCCTCAGCGCCGTCCTGCCGGTGCGGTACAATGTGCTGCGGCATCTCGCCGTCTCCGGCAAGGTCCTGGTGATCGACGAGGCGCACGCCTACGGACCCTGGATGCACGCTCTGTTGCTGCGGCTGCTGGAGTGGCTGGGGGCCCATCGCGTTCCGGTGGTCGTCATGTCGGCGACGCTGGCCGGCGAGACGGCGTCGTCGTTGCTGCGGGCCTACCGGAGGGGCAGTGCTCCGGGCCTTCCGGCGCCGGCGGACGACGAGTGCGCCGTGCCCTACCCCGGGTGGCGTTTCGTCGCCGCTGACGGCCGGATCGGCGCGCCGCACTCCTTCACCACCCCGCGTCGGCACACCCTGCAGATCCGGACGCACGCCGTCCCCTTCGCCGACGACCCGTCGGCTGCGCGGTTGGCGAAGCTGCGGAAGTTGCTGGAGCCGGTGTTCCGCGACGGGGGCAACGCCCTCGTCGTGTGCACCACGGTGGCGGACGCGCAGGACACGACGGAAGCACTGCGGGAGTATGCGGAAGAGCAGCAGGGCGACCGGCCCGATCCGGTACCGGTCGCGACGCTCCACTCCCGGTTCGCCGCGCACGACCGGTTTCGCCTCTCCGCGCGGTGCGAGGCCGACTACGGGCCGCGCCGCCCGAGGGACGGTTCGCGTACCGCTCGACCGACGGCTTCGATCCTGGTGGCGACGCAGGTCGTCGAGCAGTCCCTGGACCTCGACTTCGACATGCTGATCACGGATCACGCACCGCTCGCGCTGCTGCTGCAGCGCGCCGGCCGGTGTTGCCGGCACGCGATGCTCGGCGACGACCCGCACGCGGCGCACCGGCCGTCGTGGTGGTCGGCGCACTCGACCGGCGGCCTGACGGAGGTCCGCATCGAGGTCCTGGACCTGGTCGGCAAGAAGGGCGGGTTCCCGGGGGCCGCGAGGTCCGTCTACGGCGACGGCCCGCTGCTGCGGACCCGGAATCTGCTGGCCGCACGGGCCGGCACGCCGCTGCGGGTTCCGGAGGACGTGCAGGGGGCGATCGACGACGTCTACGCTGATGACTTCTCCGACCGCCTGGCCCTGACGGCTGCGGCAACCGAGCGGGTCGGGATCGCGGACAGGGAGAGCAAGGCCGGCGAGGCGGTGGAGACCCAACTCGCCGGCCTGGTGGCGATCAGCAGCCCCGCCGATGTTGGCTCGGACTTGAGCGAACTGAGCCGCGCTCAGGCCGAGGTTTCGGACGACCTGGTCGCCACCCGGTTCGGCGCCGACTCCGGGCGCGTCGTCTGCGTCTACGACGTCGACGGCCGCTGGTTCCTCGACGCGGCCGGCACGGTGCCGGCCCCGGGCATCGAGGGACGGCGGCCCCTGACCCGGGAGCAGGCCAGGGTGTTGGCCGAGCACGTCGTCCCCGTCTCCGGCGGGCTCCTCGCCGGAGACCTCCCGGACCTGCTGGAGACCCCGCCGGCCTGGCGGAAGAACGCCACCGTCCGGGCCTGGCGCCCCCTGGCGATGCGCCGCGTCGACCACGGCCAGCACACCGCCCGGCTCACACGCATGACGGTCGCCTACGCCGCGGACCTGGGGCTGTACGCCGTCGCGCGGGACTGACCCACGGCCCTCCCGAACTGGCGGAACGCACACCAGGCGGAGCCGATTCGGGACGAAGTGGGCGGGCGGCGAACCGATTTACTCGATCTGCCGCACAGTGACCACTTTCTGCCCTACCGTCACCATCGACCCGCCCTCCATCCCTCCCGTCCGGACCATCGTCCGGCTGATACGCAACGACTGTCCACAGGAGCCGCGTTGACCGCAACGTTCGACGACTCGCTCGTCACCGGCGAGTTCTTCCCCGTCCGCCTCGTCGACGCGGCGGACACGGTGCCCGTCAAGTACGGTCTGCGCCGGCTGCTCGTCGAGGCGGGCTCGATCGCCTCGCTCGCGGTGACCCCGCCGCCCGCGCAGGCGGCGCTGCTGCGAATCCTCTACGTGGTCACGGCACGCGTCAGCGGCCTGGACCGGCCCGCGGCGTCGCCGTCCGCCTGGCTGGATCGCCGCGACGACGTGGCCGAGGAGGGTCTCGATCCGGAGCGCGTCGACGCCTACCTGGCCGAGCACGCCGAGCGACTGCGCCTCTTCGGTGCGCGGCCTTTCCTGCAGGACCCGCGGCTCGCCGAGGAGTGCTCGAAGAAGGCGGGCGTGAATAAGCTGGTCTTTGGGCGTCCGGCCGGCAGCAACCAGGTGTGGTTCGGTCACCACCGCGACGCCGACCCGCGCCCGGTACCCGCCGACGAGGCCCTGCTGCACCTGCTGATGTGGCTGTACTACGGCGCGGCGGGGCGATGCAGCACCCGGACCGTCGGGTCCGTCTCGGCCGCGGACTCCCGGTCCGGACCACTGCGCGGCAGCCTCTCCTACCACCCGGAGGGTCCGACCCTGCTGCACACCCTGGTCGCCGGTATCCCCCGGCCGGGCAACGGCACCGACCCGGCGACGGACCGCTGCCCCTGGGAGTTGCCGGAGCTGCCCGACCCGCTGCATCCCAGCACCGCGAACGTCGGACCGATGTCGCAGCTGACCGCCGGCTGGCAGCATGCCCTGCTCCTGCAGGAAGGCGCGCGGCCCGGCACCGTCGACGACGCGTACATCACGTGGGCAGCGCGCGACAAGCTGCCACGTCCCGAAGACCCCTTTCTCGTGCTGCAGTTGAGCCAGGCCGGCAACATCTACGCCCGGCGCGCCAAGTCCGCCCGGGCTCTGTGGCGCGACATCGACGCGCTGCTGATCCAGGAGCCGTACGGCACCGCCAAGCCGCGTCGGCCGGCTGCCTTCCACGGGGTCCTCGAACTCGATCCGGAGGGCGGCGGACCGCTGCGGGTGCGGGCGCTCGGCTTCGAGCAGGACGACCGGACCAAGGACATCCAGTACATCTCCGGCACCACTCCCCCGGTCCTGGACCTCATCGAGGAGCGCGAGCCGCGGCTCAGCGCCCGGCTGCGGACGATGCGGGTGGCCGGCGAGCTCTACGGGCGGCGGCTCGACTTCGCCGTCCGGCAGGCGTGGCGTGAGCTGGTGAACGACTCCGACGCCGTCGGCCCGTGGGGCGAACTGGCCGCCGTGGACTACTGGCCGGCCGCCGAGCGGGAGTTCTGGCGCCGCGTCGGCGCACGGGACAT
Source organism: Streptomyces sp. SPB074 (assembly GCF_000154905.1). GTDB lineage: Bacteria > Actinomycetota > Actinomycetes > Streptomycetales > Streptomycetaceae > Streptomyces. The sequence continues at coordinate 119,297 of NZ_GG770540.1, forward strand.
GGACCAGCCGTGGCAGTCCTTCCGGCTGCTGGCGTACCGGGCGTTCGACAAGGTGACCGCCTCCGCGCCGCCCACGATGCGCGCGGCCCGCGCCGTGCAGCGAGCCCGGCTGGCCGTTGCCGGCGGCCGCCGCAAGAAGAAGTGAAGCATCCGCCCTCAGCACCCTGCCTGTCGCCGCCCGGCCGCCCGGCCGCCCGGCCGCCCGGCCGCCCGGCCGCCCGGCCGCCCGGCCGTCCGACCGGCGCTTCCGCGACCGACCCGTGCCACCAGGAGAACCATGACCACATCGGCGACCCCCCGTGCCGCGTCCGACGCCCCCTCCCCCACGACCGGCAATCCGGACAGCACACCGTACGAGTCGGCGCGCACCTTCGTCGCCCTGGTGTGGCGGCAGGTCGGGCAACCGGGCAACCGCTCCGCCCTGCGCAGCGGCGTCGGGCGCACCGGCCGTCGGCCCGTCCCGGGTGACCGGCGGGACCCGCTGGAGCGCATGCACCGCGCCCTCGCGCACTACGTGCCCGCCGGTCTGACGCACGAAGAAGCCGAGGCGCACTACGCGATCGCCTCGATCATCGCGGCGCTGCCCCGCACCACCGCCGCGACCGAAGCCGACGAACCTGCCGGGGAACCTGCGGACTCCACGGCGACGGTCCCCGACAAGGAGCCAACGGCCGCCCCGGCGGAAGGGGCTACGCTCTCGCCAGGCAGCGCTGCGGAAGCGGCGCAGACTCCCGGCGCCACCGCGGCCGCGCCGACCCCGAGCGCCGGCTCGACTGGCACGCCGGGCCGCCCACCGCGGGCCCGCAATCTCGGGCAGAGCCTGGCGGAGGCCGTCGCCGCCGGCCGGGTCACCGCGACCTACGCGGAGAACCGCCTCGCCCTGCTGGTGCGGCAGAGCGCTGCCGGACTGCACCGCTACCTGCCCGCCACCGTGCTGCGCCTCGCCGGTGAGCGCGGCACCGTGGACTTCGCGCAACTGCTCCTCGACCTGCGGTGGTGGCACCGCCACCACACCGAGATCTCCCGCCGCTGGCAGCAGAGCTACTACCGCGCCGTCTTCGCGGCCACCGCCCGGCAGGCCGAGACGGACGACCGGGCCGAGCAGGAACAGGCCGCGCAGGAACAGGCCGATACCAGCAACGCCACCACCGACTGACCGGGCCCCCACGACGGCCGGCGCCCCGACCGCCTCGCCGTCCCCGCGCCCTTCCGGCACCACGACCACCGCAACGAACGGAGCCCGCCACCATGGCCGACATCACCGGGCGCTTCATCGAAGCCCACCTCCTCCAGGTCATCCCGTACGCGAACCTCAACCGCGACGACAACAACTCCGTCAAGACGGTCGTGTTCGGTGACACCCCGCGCACCCGGGTCAGCAGCCAGAGCTGGAAGCGCGCCGCCCGGTTGCGACTGCAGCAACGCCTCGGGCAGCAGGCGCTGCGCACCCGCCGTCTGGCCGAGCGCGTCCAGAAGCACCTGGTCGAGGAGCGCGGCTGGGGTGAGGCGGCCGCCGTCCTCGCCGGCCGACACCTGATCTCCGCGGGCAGCACCGGCGCGGACATCCCGAAGAAGGACGCCGACACCGCCCCGTGGCCGACCGCGGCGATGGTCTACCTCCCCGACACCGCCGTCGTCGAACTCGCCGACCTCGCCGAGCAGTACCGTCCGCAGTTCGAGGCCGCAAAGCCCGTCAAGTCGGCGATCGCGGCGAAGAACCTCATCGTCCCGGGCAAGGAAGTCGACGCGATCCTGCGCTCGCGCAACGGCGTCATCAACCTCTTCGGCCGGATGCTCGCCCAGGTCGAGGACGCGAAGGTCGACGGCGCCGTCCAGGTCGCCCACGCCTTCACCACCCACGCCACCGACGTCGAGATCGACTACTTCAGCGCCGTCGACGACGTCACCGCCGACTGGGACGACGCCCCGGGCAGCGCCCACCTCGGCCACGCCGAGCACTCCGCCGGCGTCCTCTACCGCTACGCCGTCGTCGACCTGCGGGAGTTGGAGCACAACCTCGGCGGCGACCGCGCGGCGAGCCGGGAACTCGCGACGGCCTTCCTCGACGCGATCATCCGGTCCCTGCCGTCGGCGAAGAAGAACTCCACCGCCCCGAACACCGTGCCCGACCTCATCCACCTCGTCGTCCGCAACGACCAGCCGGTCTCCTACGCCTCGGCGTTCGAACGCCCCGTCGCGGCCGCCGACGAGGGCGGCCACCTCGCCGCGTCGATCACCGCGCTCGACAACTACGCCACCCGCCTGACGGCGATCCTCGGCGAGGAGGACGTGTGCCACCGCGGGCACATCGCCGTGCACGAGGCCGCCACCGAGCCGGCCGGCCTGGGAGGCGCCACGGAGAACCTCGCCGCCCTGATCGCTGAGACCGTCGACGCGGCCGCAGCTGAGGCGGCGGGCGAGGCCCGATGACCAGCCCGAACACCCTCACCTCGGGTGACGCCGCCCAGGACGCCGCCACGCCGGACGCCCCCGCGCAACCCACCGGACCCACGCTCCTGATGCACCTGGCCGGCCCGTTGCAGTCCTGGGGCGAACGCTCCCGCTTCCCCAGCCAACGCGACACCGGCGTCACCCCGACCCGCTCCGCGCTCATCGGCCTGTTCGCCGCCGCCCTCGGACGCGGTCGCGACGACGCCCTGACCGGCCCGAACCCCGACACCGACGGCGACCTGCGCACCCTGTCCTTCCTGGTGCGCACCGACCGGCCCGGCACCCGGCTGCGCGACTTCCACACCGTCGGCGGCGGCCTGCCCCGCACGAAGACCGTCGTCACCGCCGAAGGCACCTACCGGAAAGGTGCGAACGCCCTCGTCACCACCCGCCACTACCTGCAGGACGCCGCGTTCACCGTCGCCGTCACCGCTACGGACACCGCGCTGCTGGAACGCTGCGACGAGGCGCTGCGCCGGCCCCGCTGGCCGCTGTACCTCGGCCGCCGCTCGTGCCCGCCCACCGGCCGGGTGCGGCTCGGCCTGCTGCCCGGACCGCCGATGCCGTACCTGCTGGATCTGCCGCTCGCCCGCCCCGTCCCCGGCCGGCACGTCGAGACCGTTCCGGTCGGCTTCGACGCCGACCGCCCGCTACAGCCGATGCTCCCACAAGACAAGCTGACTACCAGTGAGTTCAGCACCAGCGAGGTCGCCGACGAGCCGCAGTCCTACGCCACCTTGGACCGCCGCTACCTCGACCGCACCCGCCACCACGTGGTCGTCCACCTGCCCGCCGCCCGCTGCGGCGGGCAGGGCGCGACCTACCTCGGCAACGCCGCCCGCTACCTCACGACGACACGAGGCGCCGCATCATGATCGAGAACCGGGTCTGGCTCACCCAGATCGTCCCGCACACCGGCCTCAGCGCCGAGGCCACCCGCGACCTGCGCAGCGCCGTCAACCTGCACAAGCGCGTCATGAGCCTCTTCCCCGACGACCTGGGCGAGCGGGCCCGGCAGCAGACCGGGGCACTCTTCCGCTTCGAGGAGGACGCCACCCGCGGCAGCCGCCTGCTCGTGCAGAGCGTCGTCACACCCGACCCGACCCGGCTGCCGGCGCGCTACGGCGCCGTCCGCAGCACCGAGATCACCCCGCTCCTGCAGCGCCTGCGACCCGGCGTCCGCGTCAACTACCGGCTGACCGGCAACGCCACCCGCACCCTCAGCCGTGACACCACCGCCGGCCGCCCCAACCAGGTCATCCCACTGCACGGCGCCGACGCCGAGGAGTGGTGGCTGCGCCGCGCCGCAAGCGCCGGCCTGGACATCCACAAGATCCACACCACCGAGCTCGACGACGCCGCCGGCAACCGCCACGACAAGCAGCGCATCCGCCACGCCCGCACCCGCTTCGACGGCACCGCCACCGTCACCGACCCGGACGCCCTGCGCACCTGCGTCACGACGGGCATCGGCCGCGGCAAGTCCTACGGCTGCGGCCTCCTCAGCCTGGCACCCGCCCGGTGACCCCGCCACCGGCCGGGCCCGCCAAGCGCCGCACCGCCCTCGCGGCCGGCACCGCCCGCAAACGCATCAGCAAGCCCAACGCCGCGATGCTCCCGCGGATCGGCGACTCGCTGTCCTTCCTGTTCCTCGACCAGGCACGCGTCGAACAGGACGCCACCGGCGTCAAAGCCGTCCTGGCCAGCGACGACGGCCCGACGGTACTCGCCGTCCCGACGGCCGCGCTCTCCTGCCTGCTCCTCGGCCCCGGCACCTCGATCACCGCGCCGGCACTGCGCACCCTCGCCCGGCACGGCACCTCCGTCGTCATCACCGGCTCGGCAGGCGTGCGCTGCTACGCCGGACTCGTCCCGGAGGGCATGACGTCGAAGTGGCTCCAGGCCCAGGCGACGGCCTGGGCCGACCCCACCGCGCGCACCGCGATCGCCGAGCGGATGTACCGGATGCGCTTCGGCCCGACCGCGCCCCAGGACGCCACCATCGCCACGCTGCGCGGCCTGGAGGGCAGCCGCATGAAGGCCATGTACAAGGCCCTCGCCCAGCAGCACCGCCTCCCGCCGTTCCGCCGCAGTTACGACCCGGAGGACTGGGACGAGCAGACGTCCGTCAACAAGGCGCTCTCGGCCGCCAACTCCTGCCTCTACGGCATCGTCCACGCGGCGATGATGGCCCTCGGCATCAGCCCCGGACTCGGCTTCGTCCACACCGGGACGACGCTGTCGTTCGTCTACGACATCGCCGACCTCTACAAGAGCGAACTGACCATCCCGCTCGCCTTCAGCCTGCACGACAGCACCGATCCCGAGGGCGAAGCCCGGCGATCCTTCCGGGAGGGACTGCGGCTCTTCAAGCTGCTGCCACGCATCGTCGCCGACCTCCAAGACCTCCTCGACCCCCAGGACGGCCACAGCCGCCGCGACGACGCCGAAGAGGCCCTGGAGGAGATCACCGACCTGTGGGACCCAGAGCTCGGCGCCTTGCCCGGCGGCCGCAATTACAGCTCAAAGGGGAAGAACTGACGTGTCATCGATGATCGTCATCGCGACGACCGCCGTCCCCGAACACGTCCGCGGCGCCCTCACCCGCTGGATGATCGAACCGATGCCGGGCTTCTACATCGGCACACTCTCAGCGCGGGTCCGCGATGCCCTGTGGGACGTCGTCGCCGCCTCGGTGGCCGACGGCGCAGCGGTCATGGGATACCCAGCGGACACCGAACAGGGCTACGCAGTCCGAACCGCGGGCGAACGGCGGCGGAAGCCGCTAGATCTGGAGGGCCTGGTGTTGGTGGCGTTCCACCCGAGCGAACATAACGAATCGGCAACCTAGCGGAAACAGTACAGGTCAGGAAGTGTCCGCCCCGCGCTGCGGGGGTGAGCCAAGCCCAGAATGTCGCTCGCCTCGCTGAGCGGGCAGTCCGCCCCGCGCTGCGGGGGTGAGCCGGGGCACACCGCCGCCCTGGTCGAGCGGACAGAGTCCGCCCCGCGCTGCGGGGGTGAGCCGAGTTCAGTGATGTCCGCGATGTACTTGCGCGCGTCCGCCCCGCGCTGCGGGGGTGAGCCGGCTTCGTGCGGTTGCTGGTGATCCACGCCCACGTCCGCCCCGCGCTGCGGGGGTGAGCCGTTCTACTTCCTGGAGACCATCGCCGCCGAGTCGTCCGCCCCGCGCTGCGGGGGTGAGCCGGCGGAGTGCTGGACGCTCTGCGCGGCCCCGGCGTCCGCCCCGCGCTGCGGGGGTGAGCCGGCGGCGCTGGGGGTGCGGGCGGGCGGGCTCGGGTCCGCCCCGCGCTGCGGGGGTGAGCCGAGCACGGGGCCGTGGACGGCGAGCGGCACAGTGTCCGCCCCGCGCTGCGGGGGTGAGCCGCTCGCGGTTTGGAACTGGTCCCTCGACCAGGGGTCCGCCCCGCGCTGCGGGGGTGAGCCCCCTTCATGTGGGCCTGCACCACGTGCGTCCTCGTCCGCCCCGCGCTGCGGGGGTGAGCCGCTGCTCGGGCAGGCCAAGCTGGAGAACGCCGAGTCCGCCCCGCGCTGCGGGGGTGAGCCGGTCATCACCGTGACCTCGGTGGGCGAGGCCGGGTCCGCCCCGCGCTGCGGGGGTGAGCCGGGGAGGCGCGCGGCCTCGCTCTCCGGGAGGACGTCCGCCCCGCGCTGCGGGGGTGAGCCGCGCCTGATCCGGCGCTCCGCCTTCTTCACGAGGTCCGCCCCGCGCTGCGGGGGTGAGCCGGCGATCAACTACCTCGGCCGGGAGCTGTACCTGTCCGCCCCGCGCTGCGGGGGTGAGCCGGGGTGGCACCGGGACGGCCGGGTTTGCAGGCCGTCCGCCCCGCGCTGCGGGGGTGAGCCGGTCCTGGCCGAGGACGCGGGTGAGGGCCTGCTGTCCGCCCCGCGCTGCGGGGGTGAGCCGATCGTGCAGCGGAACCGCGAGGAGCTGGAGCGGTCCGCCCCGCGCTGCGGGGGTGAGCCGCCGGGCGCAGTCCGTCGCAACGCACACCCGTAGTCCGCCCCGCGCTGCGGGGGTGAGCCGACCCGGTCGGCGCCCGCGTCGGTCCACTCCGGGTCCGCCCCGCGCTGCGGGGGTGAGCCGGATCGCGTCTTGAGCACCACATTCAGCCCCTCGTCCGCCCCGCGCTGCGGGGGTGAGCCGCACGCCGTCGCGACAGAGCAGTGGCGCTGGCAGTCCGCCCCGCGCTGCGGGGGTGAGCCGCTGCGCAGCACGAGGTATCCGCGTACGTCCGCGTCCGCCCCGCGCTGCGGGGGTGAGCCGAGGCGTTTCGTGTGAAGCAGACCGCCGCCGGAGTCCGCCCCGCGCTGCGGGGGTGAGCCGGACATCCTCGCGCTCGGCAAGGCGATCAATTAGTCCGCCCCGCGCTGCGGGGGTGAGCCGACCTCGACCCCGACGACGAGGGCCCCATCGACGTCCGCCCCGCGCTGCGGGGGTGAGCCGGCGATCAACTACCTCGGCCGGGAGCTGTACCTGTCCGCCCCGCGCTGCGGGGGTGAGCCGCTCCACCTGACAGGCTCAGCGACGAACCAGGCGTCCGCCCCGCGCTGCGGGGGTGAGCCGCCTGTGCCTGCACGTCGCCCTCAGCGCCGCCCGTCCGCCCCGCGCTGCGGGGGTGAGCCGGCGTCGAGGGCGGCCTGGTCGGTGGGGGTGGTGTCCGCCCCGCGCTGCGGGGGTGAGCCGGCGTCCACTGGGTCGTGTCCAGCGGCCTCTACACGGTCCGCCCCGCGCTGCGGGGGTGAGCCGACCGACGCGCTCGGCGCCCTGCCCCTCGGCTCGTCCGCCCCGCGCTGCGGGGGTGAGCCGCCTCCGCACCGTCCCGTACGCCATGTCGTACGGTCCGCCCCGCGCTGCGGGGGTGAGCCGGCCAACTTCGAGCGCGGCCTTCCACCGCCGTTGTCCGCCCCGCGCTGCGGGGGTGAGCCGACGCGGTCGGCCTCGATGCTCTCGGCCAGGAGGTCCGCCCCGCGCTGCGGGGGTGAGCCTTCTTCCAGTTCTGGGGTGGCTTGTTGATCTTGTGGCGCTGACGGTGCCAAGGTGCCGCCCGAACCCGACGCCCTCGACGCCTTCCGCCGCCAGCTAGCCGACCGCATCCGCGACCACCGCCTGTGGCGCAACCTCTCCCAAGAGCAGGTCGCCGAACGCACCGGCCTGTCGGCCCACACCGTGCAGCGCATCGAGAGCGGAACCCGGGAGACGAAGGTCAGCTACCTCTTCCGCCTCACCCACGCTCTCGACTGCGAGGTGCGCGACTTGCTGCCGTGAGCCCCCGGCCGGTCTTGCCTCCGGCCGGGGGCTGCGGCGTCCCGCCCTCGACGGGGGGCGTGGGGCGGGAGTTCGGGGCTACGGCTCGTAGCTGACGTAGGTCTCGCACGCAGTGCACGCGTACCGGTCGGCGACGCCGGCCATCAGGACGCCGCAGTTCGGGCACCTCATGTACGTGAGCCGCCGGAGAGTCGGGGGCTCCTCCGCGCTTTCGAGGGTGGCCCCCTGGGCGTCGTCGGGTTCAGTGGGCGGTGGGGTGGGCTCGGGTGTCGCGGCCTGCGCGTTCGGCATGGTGCACTCTCTGTGTTCGTTCGAGTACCGGGAGCGTAGCGGGGTGTGCGGCGACCCCGGAGGTCCATCCGCAGGTGAAACAGACCCACCCCCCGCCGCTGCCCTGGCTGGTACTCGCCCCGCACTTGGGGCAGTTCACGATGCCCTCCGTGAGGCGGGGTTGGCCGGGATGCTCGGGAGGCCGCGCGGCAGCCGCTCGTGTCGCGGCGGGCAGATCCGGTGCACATAGGCGTTCGGCCGTGCTCCGGAGATCGCGTCGCGGACGATCGACTCGACCTCCTGGCCGGGCCCGAACGGTTGGTCGCAGCGCTCACAGGTGCGGGTTCTCACGTTCGGTCCTCCCACGGGGTGAGGCGGTACGTCTCGCGGCAGCGGCGGCAGGCGTAGAGGGCACCGCCGGGCTCGGTGGCGGGTTCGGGCGCTGGCTGGATGAGGGCGACGTCGTCGGCGAGGTCGCGGTGCCACGCGCACCAGGCGATCGTGCGGCCGAGCTTGGCGGTCATCAATCGTCCCTGCCGTAGCAGCAGCGGCGGCAGCCGCGGGGAAACCAGGCGGGGGCGTGCGCGGTGGCGTGGCGGGCGCCGAGGTCGACGTCGTCGATGCCGGGCTGGAGCGGGGTCTCGCACCACACGCAGGCGGCGCCGCGCCGCTGCTCGGCCGTGAGCGTCTCGACGGCGGGGAGAAGGTCTTCGTCCACGTAGGTGCTCACCGCGCCATCACCCGGGCGTCCAGGAGCGCCGCGCAAAGCAGGCGCGCGGGGGTGAGCAGGCCGGTGCCGTAGGGCGGATGCAGCCAGGTTCGCCCGCCAGCGCCGACACCGGGTGCGGGGCAGTCCAGCGTCCACCCGGCAGGATGGACGACGGCCCCCGGGATCGCGTCGAGCAGCGTGGCGGTTCCGGCCGCCACGAGCCACCAGGCGAGCCGGTCGGTCGAGGACCCCAGGACGGGGCCGAGGTTACCGGTCGGGCGGATGGCGAGGAGCGCATCGATGCTCGGGTAGAGCGGCGCCTCGACCACCCGCCAAGTGCCCACGGACGCAAGGGCCGCGGTTTCGCCTCGGTCCCATAAGCGGAGGACGGCAGTGGGGTTGCCCGCCGTTTCCGCGAGCCACTTCATCCCCTCGGCGCGGGGGATACCGAGGTGTGGCATGGGGTCCATGGGTCGCCTCCTCGTGCACGGGTGGCGGCGCCGGGTGCCTGGCGGGGATCGCCCGGCGCCGCCCTGTCGTGCACGTCACGCTAGGTGCGCGCGGCATTACTCCCCAGCGACAAAGGACACCAGGTTGCGAGGTAAGTATGAGCCGACTAGGACGCGTTGTCCTACAACGTGAGGTCAACGCCCAGACGCGACGCGAGCCCTCGAAGGCCCGAGTTCCGGCGCCGCTCCGCGTCGAGCAGCTCGCGCACGGTGGCGAGGGCTGACGGCTGGAGGCGCATCCATTCCGGCTGATCGTGTTCGACCTCCAGGAGCGTCGCGAGAGCGCCCTGGTGATCGCCGGTCTGCTGCTGCGCCTGCGCCACGTCCGTGCGGTACGACGCGGAGTGCACGGGGCGGCTGATCGCCGCCGTGTCAACGCCTGCCGCCAGGGCGAGCGCCGAGGCCGCACCCGTGTCCGGATCGGTGAGCGCTACGTTGACGCGCTGCGTCCGCACGTCCGTCACAGAGAAGGCGCTGCCGTATGCGCGGACCGGCCCGGACCGAACAGCGGCCGCTTCGGCCGCTGTAAGCATCTGCTGCGCGACGTCCTGGTCCCCGTGGCGCGCGGTCGGAGTGGCGGCGGCGATGAGGAGGTTGCCGTAGACGGCGTACTGCGAAGGGGTCGCGCGCCGGAAGCTCGGCTCCAGCTCATCCGCCTTGCGCTCGGCGACGGTCGCGGCCTGCTCCCAGCGGCCCTGCCGCAGGAGCACCCAGGACAGCGTGGAGACGGCCATGCCTTCCAGAAGCGGATCGGAGGCGCGGTGCGCGGCGTCGAGCTGCCGCTCGACTGCGGCGAACGCCCAGTCGGGGTGACCGGACTGCACTGAGAGGCTGGCGGCGAGCTGGTACGCGAGGGCGAGCCGGGACCACACCAGCTCGGTGCCGTGCTCGCGCGCGGCTGCGCGCCCGTCGCGCAGGAGCATCGGCAGCGTGCTGGAGAGCTGCGCGTACTCCCCTTTCCAGTACGCGAGGGTGGCGGTGGCCACGGCGTCGGAGAACGCCCGTTCGGCGGGAGCGTCCTCGTCGGCGTCGAAGGAGACACCAGGGAGGGCGTCGAGCGCCTGGACGGAGTCGCGGAGCGCGAGGAGGCCGCCGTCCTCGGAGAGCTGCGGACTGACGGTCGGCTGTCCGACGAGCCGTTCAAGTTGCACGTCGAGGGCTCGCGCCAGGGCACGCAGGGTGGTGATGCGGGCCGACTGCCGAGTGTTCTGCTCCAGCTTCCGGACCGTGTCGACGGATACCTCCGCTCGCGCGGCGAGCTGCTCTTGGGTGATGTCGCGCAGCTCGCGCAGAGTGCGAATGCGGTCGCCGATGGACGCTGTGCTGTTCATGTGGACCCCCGCCAGGAGATTGTGAGTCCACGGTACTGCGGGCCAGCCACCTGAGGGGTGGCGGAGAAACGACGAAGCTCCCCCTCCCCGCGCACGGCAGGGAAGGGCGGGGCAGATTGGCGTCGTCGGGGGCACGCGGACGCGGAGTAGGTCAGGCGGCGTCGAGCCGATCCAGGTCCACGGGCACACCGAAGCCGTGACTGGCGAGATCCGCATGGAAGGCCATTCGGCGCACTGCTTCCTGGATGGCCAGCACCTCTTCGGTGGGCGTCTGGTCGAAGCCGAGGACGTACCGCGCCGGGACGCGCCCGTACAGGTAGACGGCCTGCATGTGCCGCAGGTGTCGGAGCGCGCGGTCGCGGTTCGGGTAGGGGCGGTGCGTCATGGCTCCTCCGTGGGTGGCCCGCCGCGACGGGGGATGCACGGCGGGCCGGTCTCAGTGTGGCACCCGCCCCCGGCGGATGCGTGCGTTCCGCACGCTCCTATTATCGAACACGTGTCCGAACCGTCCCGTCTCGATCTCCTCCGCTTCGCGTACCGCGTCGTGGAGCAGCAGGCGCGCGCGTCGCTCACGCAGATCGCCGGATGGATCGCCGCCGAAGAGCAGCGCGAGCGCGAGGTCGCCGCGCGAGAGGCCCGCCGCCCGACCCCGCCGGAGTGGGTGGCCGAGCTGAGCATCGGAAGGGACCGGCGGGCGATCCTCGTACACAGCGGGGACTGCCACATGATCGGGAAGCGGACGCGGGGGATCTCCCGCGACCAGGCGCTGCGCGCGCTCGCCGAGGGGGTCGAGGCGTGCGACCACTGCCGACCGGACACGGCTCTCGGGTGGATGGGCTGACGCGCGAAGCCCCCGCCGCCCGGAGCGGGCAGCGGGGGCGCGGGCCGGCCGCGGGCTCAGCCGGTATGCCGGCGCTCGGCGGCGATGAGCGCGATGGTGGTGGCGGCGAGCAGCGCCCAGGCGGTCCAGAGGCCGGCGAGCCAGGGGGTGCTGGCGCCGCTGGCGGTGACCGCAGCGACGGCGATCAGGCTCGCGGTGGTGCTGACCGTGAGGGCCTTCATCGGGGTCGTCATCCTCTCCTCCTCTCATGTCGTTGTGTGGCCGGTGTCCGGCGTGGGATTGTGGGGGGCGGGCCCCGGAGTTGTTATCGGCATCTCCGGGGCCCTCTGTCACTCCTTGCGGTGGCGGCCCCGGCGCTTGGGCTTCCGGATGGCCTTTACGGCTGCGATCGCCGCGATCGCGTTGACCGCGAGGGTCGCGATCCCCACCGCGAGGGTGATGTCCCCACTGTTCACTTGTTCACCCCCTTCCTGCTGAGGTGCCCTCAGTTTAGGGGTACCCCTAATAGGCTGTCAAGGGGTACCCTTAAATCATGTCCGAGACCCCCGACGCCACCACCGCGATCCGCGAGATCATCGCCCAGCTCGCCACCATCCCCGACCTCGTCGACCGCGCCCGCGCCGTCAGCGCCGTCCTCGACGCAGTCCCCGACCTGCAACGCGAACTCCGCACCATGCGGCAAGATGCCGTCGTCGCGATCCGTGAGACGCGCACGCTCGCCGAGACAGCCGACCTCCTCGGCATCTCGCAGCCGCGCGTCTCGCAGATCACCAAGGGCGTCAGCCGCTCCACAAAGCACTGAGCCCCGCCCACCTGCTGGAGCAGGGGGTCCGCCCCGCGCTGCGGGGGTGAGCCGGCCGCACGCACCCGAAAAGCTCGCGGAAAGTAGTCCGCCCCGCGCTGCGGGGGTGAGCCGACGTACGAGGGTGTTACTTCATGCGGCCATAAGTCCGCCCCGCGCTGCGGGGGTGAGCCGGTGGTGAAGGCCGCCGGTACCGCGATCAGCAAGTCCGCCCCGCGCTGCGGGGGTGAGCCGCCGGACGAGGGCATGCCGACGCCAGCCTCTGAGTCCGCCCCGCGCTGCGGGGGTGAGCCGCTCGCGTCCCCGTACGGCAGCAAGTTCCCGGCGTCCGCCCCGCGCTGCGGGGGTGAGCCGTCTTCGCGCTCCTCAGCCGTGGTCTGAGGCCCACCCGCCCCGCGCTGCGGGGGTGCGCCGGCGAAGCAGTTCGCCGAGACCGCGCACGCCATACCCGCCCCGCGCTGCGGGGGTGAGCCGTGGACCAAGGCATTTGAGGGTGGGGCAGAGGGACCCGCCCCGCGCTGCGGGGGTGAGCCGCGGGCCGAGCAGGCCGAGCAGAGCCTCCTGCGACCCGCCCCGCGCTGCGGGGGTGAGCCGACACCCGGCGCGCGGAGAGGGCCGCCGCGCAGACCCGCAACCCGCGCTGCGGGGGTGAGCCGACGCGGGGCGGCGAGGGCGAGCGGGTGACGGTACCCGCCCCGCGCTGCGGGGGTGAGCCGTACCAGGAGGCCGACAGCGGGCAGCCGGCCGGATCCGCCCCGCGCTGCGGGGGTGAGCCGCTCTCCCTCTCCCTCCCGTCGGTTCACCGGCTATCCGCCCCGCGCTGCGGGGAACCGCCCTTGGCGGCGAGCGTCATGGGCAGCCTCTGGCCCGCTCCGCACGCGCGGCGGTGAGCCATCACGGCCCCGGCTCCGCCCGCCCCCTTCCTCGTCCGCTCCGCACGTGCGGAATCCTCCCCGGTGCTCGCGGCGCGGCTCGTCGATGTCCCCTTCGACCTCGCCCACGCGAGGATCCTCCGCCGAACAGGGGTGATCTGCTCGATGAGCCCGTCGACCCAGCGCCCGCGGGGATACTCCGGTCCTCGCGCGGCTGGAGGCGGACGGTGTGCTGTCGACTCCGCGGAGGATCTTCCGGCCTTCATGGAGGAGCAGACCTACGGCTTCCGCTCCGCACGCGCGGAGGTGAGTCGGTTGCCAGGCGTCACCCATGTCGAGGCTCCGTGTCCGCTCCGCACGCGCGGAGGTGAGCCGCGGAACGCGCTCGCTCCCTACGCACGGAGGTCGTCCGCTCCGGGCCGGTCCCGTGCGGCACTTCCCGGGACGCAGGCGAAGGCCTCGCTCAGACGCTCCTCGTCGGATGCGGCGGGGGTGGGGAGGTGCTGTTCGCGCAGGTGGGTCAGGCGCTGGGTGAGGAGGTGCTCGGCCGTGCGCGTGCGGGCGGTTTCGGCGGCGCGGGCGGCCGCGGCGAGGGATTGCGGGCCGGTGGGGTCGTGGCGGTGGTGGCTGCGGGACTGCTCGGCGGCGTGGGCGTAGCGGCCCTCGGTCTGCGCGTGGCGGGTGCGGGCGAGCTGCGCGAGTGCGGTGGCCCGGTAGTCGGCGGCGGCCTCCCGGGCGGCCCGCAGGCCGCGCACCGAGGCGACGTCGGGGAAGGACGGGTCGTCGGCGACGTTGACGCCGTCGGCGTCGAGCGCGGCGCGCAGCTCGCCCACGCTCACCGCGACCTGGGCCAGGACGTCGTCGCGGACCTGGTCCATGACGGCGGCGACTTCGCCTGTGTGGCGGGGGTTGACGGTCCAGGAGACCTGGCACATCCCGGCCTCCACGATCAGGGCGTTCAGCTCGCGGATGCGGCCGCACCCCTGGCACAGCCCGGCCGCATCCTCGCGGCCGCAGTCCGCACACGGCAGGGCCTGCCGGACGCGCTCGCGGGCAGCGGCCTCCTCCTGCTCCCGGGCCGCTCGCTCCCGTGCGGCGGCACGCATCCGGTCGCTGCGCGCGCGCTGGGCGGCATGGCGCCGCTCGCGGGCCTCGGCCTCGCGCTCGGTGTGCGCGCGCAGCCGCTCCTCGAGGACACGCCGGCGCTCGGCGGCGGGGAGGTCGGGCTGCTCCTGGTCGAGCTCGGCACCGAGGCGGGCCCGGTGCGCGCGGCGGAGGTGGATCACGTTCCCGCAGCTCTCACAGGCCTGGCCGGTGTCCAGGCTGATCCCGTCGTCGCACCGCGTGTCCGAGCAGGCCGGGCGCTGGACGAGGGCGCGGTGCAGCAGCCAGGGGTAGGGCTGGCGGATCATCACCAGGCCCCGGCTCTGCGCGATCCGGGCCTCCAGCCGCTCGGCCAGCGCCCGCGGAGCGTCCTGCGGCAGCGGCACGAGCCCGGCCAGCCGTACGAGCTCGGCGCGGGCGGCGGTCTCGATCTGCTGCTGCTGCCAGCCGGAGAGCCGGTCCCACAGCCACCCCACCGGCCGCAGCGCATCACCCAGCTCCGGGACCTGGACCAGGCGCCGACGAGGCAGCCGAGGCCCGGGAACCTTCCCGCTACCGGTGCGCGTGTGGCCCGCGCCAGCGGTGGCGGGCTGCTGGTGCTGCGAGGGGATCGGGAAGGTGTTCGGCTGTTCCCCGCGCAGCGGGCCTTCCCCCGCTCCCGACGACCCGCAGAGGCCCTCGGCCTCCTCGCCGAGCTCCGGCTCCTCGCCCACGCACACGCGCTCCGGAAACGGCGAGGACCCCAGACCGGCTACGCCGGAAAAACCGCCCACCTCCTCAACCTCACCCACGACAGGAACCCCAGAAGCGTGGTTAGCGTGAAGGGTTGCCGCATCGTCGGGGTCTGCAATCGCGGGGTTATCGGCCTCAGGCACCTCACTGACCTGCGGCTTTTCCCCGGCCTCGGACTCCTCACTTGGGGTTGCCGCAACGTCGGGGCCTGAAAACCCAGCCACCGCCCCCTCCGAAGGGGCCCCCATCATGCCGGGAGTCCCGCGCCCGGCCGTGATCTGGCCGCCGCGCGCGGCCGCCACCGCCGGCACCACCAGACGTCCCCGCTGCCCCAGCCCCGAGCCCGTCCCCGCGCGCGGCCGTACCACCACGCCCCACTCCTCCAGGCGCTCCAGCACCCGCTCCGCCGCTGCCGCCGTGCAGCCCAGCAGCCGCGCGAGCGTCACCGCCGCACGGCCCCGCTGGCCCTTCACGACGCCGCCGCACTGACGGACCCGGCCGTCTTCCCGCGCCTCCAGCACCAGCAGCAGCAGCGCGAGCCGGTCCGTCGGCGCGCCCTTCCCTGTCCGAGCAGCCAGCAGCCCGGACGGGATCACCTCCCCGCTCTTCAGCGTCCAGCCCGGCGCCATCAGCGCCTCCATCACGAACAACATCATCGCCAGCTCGGAGCGGCGCAGGTTCAGCGGATGACCGACCACCCCCCGGGCCTCCAGCAGCGGCACCACCCGGCACCGCAACCCCACGTCCTCCTTGAACTCCCCCTGATCCGACTCCACCTCGACCACGCCCGACGCGCGCAGCCACGGGACAACCACCGAGGCCGTGTACGACCGGGACAAGCCCACCCACCGGGCCACCTGTGAGGTACGGATCTCCACCACACCCGACCCCCACGGCGTACGCGACGCCAACACCACCACCGCCAGCTGCACCGCGTACGGAGCACCCTCCAGCCCCGGCGCATCCAGCAACGCACGCACCACACCCCGCAACCGAGCTTGCATGTCCGAACCCAGCGAGAGCGCCCCCGCCGCCCGCCCCCGCTCCGGCCCGCCCACAGCAGACCCAGCAGGAACAGACCGCAACCCACTCCGCGACGACGCGCCGGAAAACGAACGCGGGACCGGCACCCCAGCGGCCGACGCCGCCACGGCACTCACCGACCCACCCGCACGTACGAGACAGTGATCATCCTGGCAGCCTCACGCGGGCTGCCTGTGGACAGAGACCGGGAGAGGCCGAGGACCCCACTGGTTCCCGACCCCCGAGCCACAACCTGCGGTCGTGTCCCGCGCGACGGGACACGACACCGGAGACCGGTAGCAGCCCCCTCGCTCGTGACGGCACCCTGCGGACCCCGCCCACGCGAGAACATGAACGAATGAAGGTACTTAAAAGCCTCACCCGACTGATGAAGGTACTTTTCGCGCGAAACGCCCACTTGGGGGCCTGAGAGATGACAGGGGTCGGGAACGTACGGCACTATGAACTCCGTTCTCGGCTTGCGCCGGGTACGTGAAAGGCCCCATCTCGATGGGGTGCGGTTCTGGGAGAACCTGAAGGTCGCCCGTCCGGACTGGCATCCGGTGGGCCTAAGCCCGGCCCTGGCAGGCCGAGCAGTAGCACGAAGGGCCGTTGACGGCCGATGGGTGGAACCATCGAACTCGCTCAGCGGCCGAGCGGTAGAGGCGCGAGTCCCCCCTGGCAGGGGGACGAGGAAACCTCCCGCTCACAAGCCCTACGTCATCCGACCCCCCTCAGCGAGTGGGGTTTGCCCCGAGGCCCCGACAACGCGGACCTCGGGGATGAGGCGTGTGGGCATGACGGCGAGAGCGGGGGCAGCCCCGCTCCGGGCGGTCACGCGTGTGCGGCGGTAGGAGGGACAGGGGTGACGTGCATCGGCGGTGTGATCCTCACGCCGGAACTGTCGCTCCGCCTGTCTGACCGGGATGAATTCCGGGTACCCTGCTTCATGTCGCTTCCTCTTCGCGGTTGCGGCCAGCCCGAGGGGTTCTTGCAAACCGCCTCCGGCACCGGCTCCGCGTCGATCCTGGGTTACCAGCCCAGGGGAGCGGAGCCGCTTACATTTCTGCGCACGCCCTCGATCCGCAGAGATCATTGGCGCGAGGATCACCCTACCCCGGCGGCGGCGCTCCGGTGCCCCACCCGCCACTGCGCGTACAGGAACAGACGGCACATCACCGCAAATCTCTACGAACGGGAGCATCGCCAGCAAGGTGGGGTGGGTGGCGGTCATCGGCTCCACCCATCCCGAGGGAAATCTCGGTTGAACCGAGATTTAGCTACGCTGCGCATGACGGTGCTTTCTCTCGCAGGTTTGCGCTGCCACTGGCCGCATATGTCTTCGCAGGGCAGCGGCCTGGCGGTCGGCCGGACTAGGGAGCGTATCGAGTCGTGATCAATCTGCGGGATGTGCCTTCGTGGCACGGTCTGGTCCGGTAGACCGTCGTACGTGACGCGAGTGCAACTGACCGACCCGGAGTGGGATTTCATTGAGCCGTACCTGCCGATCGGCGAGTACGGCCCGTACCCCGAGCGGCTGCGGCAGCAGTTCGAGGGCGTGATCTGGCGGTTCAAGACGGGCGGCCAGTGGCGGGAGATGCCGGCAGAGTTCGGCGCCTGGTCGACCGTCCACAACCGCTTCCGGCAGTGGCGTGACGCCGGGGTCTTCGAGGCCCTGCTGGAGGGCCTGATCGCGGAAGCCGCGAAGCGCGGTGAGGTGGACCTGTCCCTGGTCAGCATCGACTCCACCACCGCCCGTGCCCACCACGACGCGGCCGGCATGCACCTGGACGAGGAGGTCCTCACCGCTCTGGAGAAGGCTGCCGCCGAGGCGGAGAAGGCCAGGTCGAAGGGGGCGGCTGCGACGAACAAACCGGGCAGGAGGCCGGGAGCGATCCCGGGCGGGAAGAACGACGGCGCGTCCGGCGCCGACGCAAACTTCGGCTGAAGGCCGCCCTGCTCGGACGCTCCAGGGGCGGGCAGACCAGCAAGATCTATGTCGCCGGCGACCGGAGGTGCCGCCCGCTGGCGTTCATCCTGACCGAGGGGCAGGCCGCCGACAGTCCGCAGTTCATCCCAGTGCTGGGGAAGGTACGGGTCCGCGGGCTCGTCGGCCGTCCCCGCACCCGGCCGGACGCGGTCGCCGCAGACAAGGCGTACTCGTCCCGCGGCAACCGTGCCCACCTGCGCAAACGCCGTATCAAAGCGGTCATCCCGGAGAAGAAGGACCAGGCCGCCAACCGGAACAAGAAGGGCTCCCACGGCGGCCGGCCCGTCAGCCACAACGCAGACCTCTACAAGGAGCGGAACACCGTCGAGCGTCTGATCAACAAGCTCAAGGCATGGCGAGGCATCGCCACGCGCTACGACAAGACCCCCGACAGCTACCTCGCCGGACTCTACCTACGCGCCTCGATGATCTGGATCAAGGACCTCACACGAGCAGCCTCTTGATCACAACCGAATACGCTCCCTAGCCGGGCCCGAATAGAGAAGGTCGCGGCAGCTTACCCCGGCGCGATACGTATCGAGAGCGTCGACAACGAACTGAAGTTCAAGGCGACCGACCTGCGCGGCGCCAACGGGATCACCTCCAGTGGCTGGCTGTGCAGCGCCGGGTTCAACACCAAGAACTCATCGGGGACGATCTACACGCTAACTGCTGGCCACTGCGTACCGGGGACGGGCAACACCTGGTACATGGACTGGAACGGTGCCAAAATCGGCACCCAGACCGCGTACAACTACGGTACGGGCACCGGCGGATACTGCGATGCGACGCGCGGCTGCGACTGGGCCACGATCAAGGCGGACGGCTCTGACATCAATCCGCTCGGGACCGTGCGGTACTGGGGTGGCATCTATAAGCAGGTCGACAAATCCCGTTACCCGGCAGAGGGCGAGCACATCGACCGGATCGGCGTCAACAGCCAGGACTTGACGGGTAACGTCACCAAAACAAGCGTGACCGTGAACATCGAGGGCAAGACCCTGTACGGCATGATGGAGACGAACAACTGCGCGCTGGGCGGCGACAGCGGGGGGCCAGCGCTCAACGGAACTACGGCCCTGGGTCTCCTCTCCGGCGGCACTTCCGAGACCACATGCACCTCTGACACCAGTGGCACCTACCGGAACTATTTCACGAAGGTACAGTCCGTGCTGAACGAGCGCGGCCTCCACGTGTACTGACGGGACCGGCCAGTTCAGCCGTCGCGACCCGTGAACCCTTTTTCGCCCGGCCACGTCACAGGACAGAGAAGCTAACCGCCGCTCCGTTGTCTGGGAGGACACATGCGCATCAGGGCATTCCGCTCGGTCAGTCTGCTCGCTGGGGTTGCCTTGTCCGTGGCTGGCTTGGGGGCCGTATCCGGTTGCGGCAGCCACAAGGAAGCTGCTGGCGGGGACACGGACGGACTCGCAGACCGCGCCCAGAAGGTCGCTGCGGCGTGGGACGGCTCGGCTGCGGCTGCCGCGTGGAGGGCTGGCTACTACCCGATGGGGGAAACGGTCCAGCTGCCACGCGGCGGCCTGCGCAGCCAGTCCGACAAGCAGGCTTACGAAAGTCGGAACTTCATCTTGAGGGGGGAGCTGCCCAGCACCGGGCCGAAGGATGGGCGGGTGACGTGGACTAAGGACGACTCACTCGCCCGGCCGCTGGTGGATGCGGACGAGTCCTACAGGGCCTTGGCAGATACTCACATCGGCGGGCAGCCGCACCTCACGGTGACCGGGGCGAAACTGGGCAAGATGACCTTGCCCACTAGGGAGCGTATTCGGTTGTGATCAAGAGGCTGCTCGTGTGAGGTCCTTGATCCAGATCATGGAGGCCCGGAGGTGGAGTCCGGCGAGGTAGCTCCCCGGGGTCTTGTCGTAGCGGGTGGCGATGCCTCGCCATGCCTTCATCCTGTTGATCGTCCGCTCGACGGTGTTCCGTTCCTTGTAGAGCTCGGTGTCGTGACTGACGGGCCTGCCGCCTCCACTGCCTTTCTTCTTCCGGTTGGCGGCCTGGTCCTTCTTCTCCGGGATGACCGCTTTGATACGGCGTTTGCGCAGGTGGGCACGGTTGCCGCGAGACGAGTAAGCCTTGTCTGCGGCGACTGCGTCCGGCCGGGTGCGGGGGCGGCCGACGGGCCCGCGTATCCGCACCTTCTTCAGGACGGGGATGAACTGTGGGCTGTCCGCTGCCTGGCCCGCGGTCAGGATGAACGCCAGCGGGCGGCACTTGCGGTCGGCGGCGAGGTGGATCTTGCTGGTCTGCCCGCCCCTGGAGCGTCCGAGGAGGGCGGCCTTCAGCCGGAGTTTGCGCCGACGCCGGACGCGTCGTCGTTCTTCCCGCGCGGGATCGCTTTCGGTCTCCTGCCCGGTTTGTTCGTCGCAGCCGCCCCCTTTGACCTGGCCTTCTCCTCCTCGGCGGCGGCTTTCTCCAGGGCGGTGACGACGTCCTCGTCGAGGTGCATCCCGGCCGCGTCGTGGTGGGCACGGGCGGTGGTGGAGTCGATGCTGACCAGGGACAGGTCCACCTCACCGCGCTTCGCGGCTTCCGCGATCAGGCCCTCCAGCAGGGCCTCGAAGACCCCGGCGTCACGCCACTGCCGGAAGCGGTTGTGGACGGTCGACCAGGCGCCGAACTCTGCCGGTATCTCCCGCCACTGGCCGCCCGTCTTGAACCGCCAGATCACGCCCTCGAACTGCTGCCGCAGCCGCTCGGGGTACGGGCCGTACTCGCCGATCGGCAGGTACGGCTCAATGAAATCCCACTCCGGGTCGGTCAGTTGCACTCGCGTCACGTACGACGGTCTACCGGACCAGACCGTGCCACGAAGGCACATCCCGCAGATTGATCACGACTCGATACGCTCCCTAGTCGCGGACTGGCAACGGTTCCGGCTTGGCTCCTTACTCTGGACGGCTACGCCACCCCTCTCAAGCATGCAGCGGCCGTCCCGTCGAAGGTTCCCTCAGCGCCGATCAAGGCAGCCCGCGACATACCCGGGTATCCCCTCAACCGGCTCGTGAAGATCTCCGCAGGCGGGCGCTCGGTGACTGTAGTCGCCCTCCACGGCATCTGTGATGACGGCGCTAAGGTGGACGTGCTCGAAACGCGCGGCAGCGTTGTGCTGTCGGCTACTGTTGAGGGCCATGGCGAGGGCAGCAGCTGCACCAAGCAGGCGAAAATGCAGCAGGTGACGGTGAAACTGGCCCACCCTGTGAATGACCGCCCGGTGCTCGATGCACACACGGGTCGCCCCGTTTCTTATAAGGGCCTGCAAGGAATCTCGTCGTAGTCCGAGTCAGAGTTGACGCCTCCGGGCCTATCGGTCGGTCCGGGCTCCTGGTCATGGTGGCGATGGCCGCGTTCTTCTCCTCCGGCATCAGCGTCGCAGGTCATCGGTCATTCCAAGCGCCACCAGGCCCGCACCACCCGTATCCAGCATGGGATGTGCAAGCTCTCCAACGCTGCTCCGGTCGGACAGGACGCGCTCGTGATTATCACGCCGTGATAATCACGAGCGCGGCGATGGGATGAAACCTCGTCAGTTGGAGCGAAGCGGATATACCGTGAGGCCGTCGAGTAAGTAAGGTGACGTCATGGCCTCTCCATACCCTGACGGAGACCGGGAAAAGGTGGCGTCCAAGCTGCCAGCCCCGCTCCAGCAAGCACTGAAAATCCGGGCCGCGGAACTCGCTCTCGACATCCAGGAGGCGGTCGAGGCCGGCATCACTGCCTGGCGCGCACTATCAAGCCCCCACGACCCCGACACGGTCGACACGACCGGGGCCCGCTCCTTCTCAACATGGCTTCCCCCAGGGATGTACGACGACTTCAAGGCGACCTGCGCCGAGCGGAACGTCTCCTACACCCAGGGCCTGGCCCAGTCCGTGAACGTCTGGCTCACCGTCAACCCCTCCCCCCGCCAGACCACGACGATCGCCGTAGAACCGGAGCGGAAGATCGTCGGAAACCAGAAAGGCGGCGTCGGCAAGACCGCCGTCTCCGCCGGCATCGGACAGGCCTACGCCGAGGCCGGCAAGCGCGTCCTCATCGTCGACTTCGACCCCCAGGGCCACCTCAGCGAACAACTCGGCGTCCCCCAGATCGAGCCCGAGCACGACAGCCTCGTCTCCCACATGTGCGGAGACAGCAAGGGTGAGCTGCGCGACCTGGTCGTGACCATAGAGGATCCCCGCTACGGCAAGCGCCTCAACGTCCTGCCCGCCTGCTTCGACGGCTTCCTCCTCGACGCGAAAATCGCCGTCGTCGCCACCCAGAAGCGCGGCTTCCAGAAAGAAGCCGCCCTCGAACTGGCCCTGCGCCCCCTGGAAACCGACTACGACGTCGTCATCATCGACTGCCCGCCCAGCCTCGGCATCGCCATGGACGCTGCCCTCTACTACGGCCGCCGCCGCCGCGACACACCCCCCGGCACGAGCGGCGTCATCATCCCGGTCCTCGCCGAGGACTCCTCCGCCACCGCCTACGGCATGCTCGCCCAGCAGATCGAGGACCTCTGCGAGGACCTCTCCCAAGAGATCGACTACCTCGGCCTCGTCGTCAACCTCTACGACTCCCGCCGCGGCTACGTCGCCACCTCCTCCCTCGAAAGCTGGAAGGCCATCGGAGACCCCAAAGTCCTCGCCGTCATCGGCGACCTCAAAGAGCAACGCGAAGCCGTACGCAAACGCATGCCGCTCCTCTCCTACGCCCCCCACAGCGACCAGGCAGAAGCCATGCGGCAAGTAGCGCGAGGAGCGACCCGATGACCAGCAAGGCCGACACCCTCGGCAGCGCACCCGCCTTCGGCACCGCGCGGAGCGCCCGCAGTTCCCGCCGCGCCGCCATCGACCGGACCATCAACGGCGACGATGCCGCCAGCACGCATGTCACCGAGCTCCCCGTCACCCTCGTCAGCGACAACCCCGACAACCCGCGCAACCACCTGCGCAACCTTGAGGAGATCGTCGAGACCGTCCGCGAGGTCGGGATCATCCTCCCCATCGTCATCGCCACCACCGACGCCTACCTCAAGGACCGCGCCGACCGGGTCACCGATCTCGACGCGGGCAGCCAGTACGTCGTCGTTGACGGCCACCGCCGCCTCGAAGCCGCCCGCCGCGTCGGGCTCGCCACCATCCCCGTCCGCGTCGACAACGCCCGCGTCACCACCGACGAGGCCCTCCTCGAATCGGCGTTCATCGCCAACTACCACCGCGACGACATGACCGACCTCGAGGAGGCGAACGCGCTCAAACAGCTCGTCGACTACTACGGCTCCCAGACGAAGGCAGCCAAACGACTCGGCCTGCCACAGAGCACGATCTCCAGCAAGCTCTCCCTCCTCAAGCTCTCTCCCGAACTCCAGAAGGATCTCGCCACCGGCGCACGCAAGAGCGAGCACGTCCGCAACCTTGGCAAGCTTTCCCCCACAGAGCAGAAAAGGAAAGCCGACGAGCGCGCCGCCGCTTCACCCGAAGTCGCACAGCCGGGCCAACTATCACGCCGTGATAATCCCGAGCCCTTTTCCACACCCGGGGGCCAGCCGCAAGTTCCGGCACCGGCTGAGCAAGGTCAGCTATCACGGCGTGATAATCCCAAGCCTCGCTCATCGGCAGCCCCACCCCAGGTAGCGCCACCCCTCGAGGAAGAGCGAACGGTGGCAGCGCCTCGGCCGAGTGCGGCGCTGCCACGCCAGCACGGCGAGACGCTCATGAACGCCGCCTTCGAGGAGCTCACCGCCGATCAGCGCAGCGCCTTCATCCTGCACTACTTCCAGCGCAGCACCGGAGTCGACGCGGTCATCGCGGACATGCGCGGCGACCTTGATGTGCCCGCGCGTGAATCGCTCGCACGCATCCTGCAACAAGTCGCCGCAGGCCTGCTACGCGATGCGTGATCTTGCTGTGGTGGTCGCGCGGCGACGCTCGCGTTGCGCGACCACCACAAAGGAGAGGCACGGAGGCCACAGATGATGGATATGCGAGACGCGTGGGGCGCTGTATTCGCACGTTCGTCGTCGGGTCTCGTGGCGGGGAGCATCGCGTCTTGGATCCCCTGCCACCCTCCGCAGATGTCGCGCCGGTCTGGGAAAAGCCGGTAGGGGTCTGACGGTTCGTCTTTGCGCGTCCTGCGGGGCCGGTGCCCATGGACCAGATCAGCTCGTAGATGCCGGGCGCGCGCTGAACAAGCTTGACGCGGAGGCCGGTGCGGAAGCGGCCGGTGCGCAGATCCTCGACGAAGGCCGCCACGGTCTGGCGGAAACGGTGGCGCTGCTCTGAGGTGAGGCGGTCCAGGTCGGTGGTGAAGCACGGCAGGGTTTCGTAGGTGGGCGCGTCGGTCCTCCTGGCAGCAAGGAGTCCCCGGTGTTGCCGGGGGCGGGAGACGGGGTGACGTGGTGCAGGCGGCGGCGTTCTTGGCTGTCGCGCGGGGGAGCTGTACGTGAAGGGGCGCTGGATACCGCTGCAGTCGGCTACTTGGCGTTTTCGGGGCGTGTGGCGTGTGGGACTGGTGGCGCGCAGCATTTGCATGGCCCGGGTGGTGTCCGCCGGGCGGGCGCGGCGCCGCCGGAAACGTCCGCCCGACGGGATCGGCCGTGAAGTTCCGGTGAACCCTCCCGCCCCACGAGATCGGGCTTTTGTACAGGTCAGGACCGGTGTCCCCTGTCGGGATGCTGAGTGTCGCGAAGGTCCAGAGGCGTAACGCCTGGCGCTACTACGTACGCGGAGTCGCCTTCGGGGACGGCCGCCGCCCGGTCGGCCAGTCCCTCAAGGACGCCCAGGAAACGGCCGGCCTCCCGCCGGGACGGTGGTGGGGGCGCGGCCTGACCGCCCTCGGGCTCACCGCAGGCGCGGAGGTGTCCGAGCGGCAGATGGAGCTGACCTTCGGGCAGGGCCGGCACCCGGACGCCGACCGGATCCAGCAGCACCTCCTGGACGACGGCGCCGACCCGGCCACCGCGCGGCGGGCGACCGTGCTCGGGCAGCCGATCGAGGAGATCGAGGCTTGCAATCAGACCCCGCTGCTCGCCCTCGACTTCACTTTCCGCCCGCAGGCGTCCCTGATCGTGCTGTGGGCGCTGGGAGACGCCCACACGCGCCGGGTCATCGAGCGGGCGCACGAGCGGGCCGTCGACAGGGCACTGCGCTGGCTCGAGGACGAAGTCGCCGAGACCCGGTGGTCATCGGGCCGCAGCCGCGCGAAGACGCCGGCCCTCGTGGTCGCGGCGTTCCGGCACTTCGACAACCGGGACGGTTTCCCGCTCCTGCACGAGCACTGCTTGGTCCTCAACCGCGTGCAGCGCCTGGACGGCAACGGTGATCCGAAGTGGGGCGCGCTGGACACCCGCCGCCTCTACCGCCACGTGGTGGCCGCCGGGACGCTCTACACCCTCGCGATGACGACCGAGGTGTGCGAGGAGCTCGGGTTGGCGACGGTGCCCCGGGAGGTGACGCCGGGCCTGCGTCCCGTGATGGAGATCGCCGGTGTCGACTCCGAGCTCATCGACTGGTCGGCCACCCGCCGCCAGCAGATCGAGGGCGTCCTGGAGGGCCTGACCTACAAGTACGCGCAGGAGCACGGGCGGCTGCCCGGCGAGCAGGCCCGGCACGGTCTGGGGTGGTGGGCGGCGCAGGACACCCGCCGGGAGAAGAAGACCCCGCGCCCGCTGGAGCAGCTGCTCGCGTGGTGGAAGGCGTCCGCGCTGCTGAAGTTCGGCAAGCAGGTGGTCGACGGGCTCCTTCACCGCTGCCGCGCGGCGGGTGCGGCGATCCGGGCCCGGGTGGACCCGCACGTCGACGTCGTGCTCGCCGCCGTCGACGTCGCCGCGGTCGTCTTCACCGTGCGCGGCAAGTTCGCCCGCCGCCACGTCCTGGCCGAAGCGCGCCGGCATCTGCTGGAGACCCTGCGCGGCCGCGAGTTCACGCGCGGCCTGGACGACTACATCGCGGGCCGCGCCCTGGCCGACCACGGCCGCCAGACCACCGACCCTCAGCCCGACCGCCGGGCCCCGGCCGCCGACCAGATCTTCTACACCGCCGACTTCCCCGAGCCCGATCCCTGGTTCATCGCCGGCACCGACGGCACGCCGCCCCGGGAGTCGTCCCGCTACGAGCGGGCCCGGGTTGCCAGCCTCGCCGTACGCAACGCGATCCGCGCCGCCCGCACCACTTCCGCCGGGCAGGCTGACGCCTCGGCCGCGACGTCGGCCGCCGCGCACACCGGCGAGCAGCACCACGACCAGCCGTCAGCCCCGCCGCACGCCGTCGACCACCCCGGCCGGGACGCCGCCCTCACCCCGGCGCAGCAGGCCGCCGCCGTCCACGCCCACCAGCAGGCCGCGATGCCCGACGAGTACCTCCAGGGCCGCACGACCGACGCGGGGACATGGCTGCGCACGCCGAAGAACCTGGAGCGGCTCGCCGCCTTCACCCGCGCCGCTGACGCCCGCCGCCGCACCTACGAAGACACGAAGCCCCCGGCCGCGCCCGACGACCTCGCCGACGGCCACCGCCAGCAGCACGAGCAGCAGCACCGGCACCCCGGTCACGGCCAGGGGCCCGGTCCACGGCCGTGACCGCCCGGCGGGACGCACATCGAAGCCGCCGCGCCAGCACCCGGCACGCACCCGGCGCCCCGGCCCCGCAGACACCAGGGCGCGGCGAGAGTACGGGGACTGCCCCCGTGAACGAGGAGGAACCCGTGGCCGACCTGATCCTGATACAGCTCTCGCCGAAGCAGCGCGAGCGCCTGGAGCACCTGGCCGACGCCAGCCGCCTGCGGACGGCGCTGTACCCGTCGCCGAAGCCGCAGCCGGCCTGGCGCCGCTCCCGGCAGTACCCCGGCGGCCGGTCGAACCCGTGGCGCACCGTACGGGGCCGCCGCCGAGGATGAGTGGACGCGGTGGCTTCCATCGCGCGGCCGTTGCACGAGGGGAGTGGAGGCCACGGTGGCGTGGATCGGGCGCTCCATTCGGTGCGCTCCACCCGGTGGGGTGCGGAACACCCGGCATCCGGTGCGGTGGTGCGGTGCATCGGGTGCACCGGTGCGGCCGCCGACGATGCCGTGCACTCCCACCCGCCGCACCACCGCACCGGTGCGCCGCACCGCGCGTTCCACTGCCGCGCGTCGGAGTGACCGCCACTCCCGTCCGCTCCACTCGATGCCCCCCCCTTGACCGGGTGCGCCGCCAAATTCCATCCAGCCCATCCGGTGGAAAGCAACCCTTGTCCAGCTACGAGTTTCGGCGTGATCTTCGACGTTTCCCCTTGACACACTCCGCTACCACCCACGGAAACGCCTCGCATCGCGCCCTTGATGCCCGATGCGCGAGGGGAGACTTCTCCCTCCCGCCGCACCGCGCACCGTCACCGTCCGTAGGGGCAGTGCGTGGCGCGGAGGATGCCGTGCATCGCCGCATCGCGGTGCGGTCCACCGGGTGGAAGCGCACGACACCGTCCGCGCCGAGTGGAGAGTGGAGGCCGCCGCGAAGCGCACCAGGCGCGGGAAGAGTCCACCCGGTGCGCTCCACCGGGTGGGGAACGCGCGCAACTCAACGCACCATGCGTGCCGGTCCGCACCCGCGCGCTGCCAGCCCGGACATCCAGTGCGCTACACGCGCGGGCGGCGCAGGTTCTCTTTGGCCGACAGGAGCCCGAGTACGGCGTGCTCCTGGTAGTGGGCGTGCCAGCGTTCCGCCAGGGGCCGGTCGGTGAACAGGGCCAGCCCCCGCGCTGTCTCTGCGGTCAGGTCGACGGCATCGAAGCCGCCGGCGGCCTGGACGAACTCCGTCGCGATGTCGTGGAAGCGCGGGCCCTGGAAGTAGGCGACGTGCGTGGCGTCGGTGGCCAGAGGCTGGCCGCTCTCGTCGGACACGAGCGTGTTCGACGCCTTGCGCGACTCGTAGTAGGCGTTGACCTGCGGTTGGACCTCGGTGCGCATCGAGGCCAGCACGCGCTGCCGGTGGGTGGGAGGGGCCAGGCACTTCTTGTACGAGAAGGCGACCTTGCTGCCGTCGACCTGGACCGCTTCCGGGCCTTTGTGGTGACCGCGCGGGGTGGGGATGATCCGGAAGCGGTCCACCCCCGGGCCGACCTTCTCCGCCGCGTCGGGGTGCATGTCCAGCAGGTCCCGCAACAGCAGGTCGTCGTCCTCCCGGTCGATGCCTGCCCGAAGCCGTAGCGGCCCAGAACCGCCTGCGCCGCTTCCTGTCGGGCCTTCTTCGTCGCGTAGCGGCGCGGGCCGATCCATACCTCGGGCACGTTGAGCTCCTCTGCCAAGCGGGTGACGGGACGCTCACGCTAGAGCACATTCCCCGGTCCGGCGGGAGCTTTGCTCTTGCTGTCAGCCTGGCGGGGGACAGGGAGCCGATCATGATGCCGCTCACGGACAAAACAGGAGGACATGGGGGTGGTCAAGGAGGAATCGGACACCCGCCGTCGTTGATCGGCAGACCGCGGACAAGGGGTCCTTCCTCACGGTGGCTCCGGCCCGCGCGCAGACCCGCGCTCGGGCCGGACAACCGCCGACCCGGCCACGTACGGCCGGAGAAACCCGAGGCCGCGATGACTACCGCACCCGACCCGCACACTCCGCCCGACCCGCACACTCCGCCCGCTCCGACGGACACCGCTGCGACGGCGAGCCCCGCTCCGAGCCCTGAGACAAGCCCCGCTCTCAGCCCCGCAGTCTCCAGCCGTTGTCTGACGGTTGTTGCTGATCAGACCCCCGATTCGCCTGCCCCTGCCGGTTGCAACTCCTCTTCTCCTGTTCCTGATGCCCCTGGAGAAGCGTCCCGGCCCCGGAAGGCGGCGTCGAAGGCCGGCGCGGACCTCCGCGGGGAGGTCCTGCTCACCCTCGCCCAGCTGCGCCTGGCCACACCCCGCCAGCTCAAGGCGCTGCTGCTGCCCCATCAGCAGGACACCGACCATGTCCGCCGTGCGCTGCGCAACCTGCTCGGCGAATCCCCGGCTCTGGTCGGCCGGACCCACCGCGCCCAGCAGAGCTACTGGTACTGCACCCCGGCGGGCCTCGCCGAAGCCGCCGCCTCCGGTGAGCTCGCGCCGACGACCGGACGGACGACGGGCAAGCGCATCGCGGCCAGCAAGACGGGCCTGCGCGAGCACGGCCTCGCCCTGGTCGACACCGTCATCGCCTTCCACCAGGCCGGGCTGGCCGACCACGCCGACTGGCAGGTGGAAGTTCCCCACCCCACCCCCGCCGGGAACCTTCTGCCCGATGCCGTAGCGCTCCTGGCCGATGGCTCCAGCGCGTTCGTGGAGATCGACCGCACCATGTCCTACGCCCGCCTGCTCGCCAAGCTGGAACGCTACGACGCCTACCGCAACGCGCCGCCGTCCGGACGCGGAAACGCCGCACGCCCCCCGCGCAGCCACTGGCAGGAGACCTACGCCGGGCCATCGCTGGAGCGGCCCTTCCCGCCGCTGCTGTTCGTCTTCGCCCCGGCCTCGCGCCGTGCGGCCCCGGACACGAGGGAGGCCACCTTCCACGAGCGTGCCCGGCCGAACTGGCGGATCACGGTGGCGACGACGACCCTGCACCGGCTCACCCATGACGGGGCTGACCGGCCGGTGTGGCGGGTCGTCGGCCATGGTGAGGGCCGGCGGGCGCTGACCGCGTTGCCCAAGCCGCAGTGAGCAGGGCGGGCTCGGCCTCCATCCAGGCCGGGCCCGCCGCTGCCGACTGCGCTGTCGGTGGCGGCTGGGAGCCTGGTCGGATGAACGAGGGTGACGAGCAGCTGCTGCGCGGCCGGGTGTACGGCCACGACCACGAGGACCCGAACCCCGGCCCGCTGCCGCACCAGACGTACGCCGTCCTGGTCGGTGGCCCGCCGGACGGCCTGCTGCTCGACATCACCGGCTGGCGGCCGGAAGAGATCGAGGACGGCGTCGCCTTGATGACCGAGCTGGGGCGGTGGCCCGGTGGCCGCGCGCTGTTCAACGGGGGCGTCTGACCGTGCAGCGGACCAGGACGTAGGGGATAACGCAGAATGCACCGACGTTGCAGGCGACGAGCAGGGTGATGAACAGCCAGTAGGAGAACCCGTGGCCGTCGGAGGCAGAGAGGAGAGACCCGCCGGTGAGGCTGATGAAGATGCCGGTGACGGTGAGCCCGGCAGCCCAGCCGAGGGCGCTCATGCCGATACCGAGACCGATGAATGACCAGAACAAGGCAGGACCAACGAGGACCGCGATGGCTCCGATCACGGGCGGGGTGACGTCCCGGTCGCCGATGAAGTCCATGAGCTGCGGGATGGAGATGAAGGTCCATAGACCGGTGAAGGCTAGGCCGATGACGACCGCGACGATCGTGATCACACGGTTGGCGCGACTGCTGGAGTCGGCGTTCGCGGCGTCGGTCATGGGCAGGGGGCTCCTTCGGCACGGCGGGCGAGTTGATCGGAACCATCCCGGTATAGCCGACGCCGGGCACAAGGGGGCGCGCTTCCGCGCAAGGCGTCCGAGATCCGACCATGGGGCCGACCACGCTGGTCCGCACCCGATGCCGCGCCAAGAGGCAAGCGCGTCCGAAGTGACACGAGATTCGCACAAGCGACCTGCTGATGAGATGGTCGCGCCCGACTTCCCCGACAACCTGGCGCAGACGCGATCGTCTGGAACGCCACTTACGACGCGTCGCCGCGCCCGCCCCCGCGCCAAGGCTGCGCTACACCTGAGGGCATGAAGCTGGAAGACCTCAGCCCCCTGATGAAGCGTCGCCGAGCCGGCGGCCTCGACTACGGCTACGACCGCTTTCGCGCCGACCCGGCCGTGGCCTCTCTCCAGTGGCCGGACGACGTCGTTGAACAGTTCCTCTACGACCACGGCGACAACGCGCCCTTCGTCACCGACTACGGCAGCATCGACCTGCACAACCTCACCTGGCGGCTTAGGACGATCCCGGCCGCGGACTTCCACGGGATGCCGACCGGGGCGTCCGACACCGGCTGCATCGAGGAGTACGCCGAGAACCTGGTGCACTGGGTCGCGGTCCGCCCCCAAGAAGTCGGCCGGCACTGGGAAGAACACGGGACGTGGCTGCGCTCGCCCCTCCTGATCGACCGGCGCCTCCTGGCCCCACCCGGCAGCGGTCTGCAGGTGCTGGAGGGCCGAACCCGCGTCGGAGTCCTGCGCGGACGTCTGCGCGAGGGTCTCCACGTCGGGCTCCGCCATCAGGCATGGGTCGGACGCGCCTCAGAAACCACCCCCGCGCCATAGGGCCCACGTTCCGAACACCCGCCGCTCCCCGGTACTCACCGGTCGACCAGGGGCTCTTGACGCCGGCCCCCCGACGCGGGACGGTCGGCGCGCGCAACTACGCGCAACCGATTCACAGGGGAGTACGCCATGGCGTTACGGTTCGTCGGGATCGATCCGAACACCGGCGGCGAGGGATCACCGACGGTGTGGGTGGAGGAGGAGAGCGCGGACCTGGTCCTGCAGGGCGAGGAAGCCGACGCCGTCCTCAAGTCGTTGGTCGGCTCCACCGAGTGGGTCGCCGGCCACCGGGCGGGGATCCCGCCGCATGAGCGGGTGATCCGGATCCCGGTCCGCATGGTGCAGATTCTGAGGGAGGCGTGCGATGCCGCTGAACGCGCAGCAGCTGAACACCGCGACGTTCGCTGAGCTGCTCGCCGCCACCCACCGCACGGCGGTCCACCTGGAGATGCGCGACCTGTACGCAGTCGGCGACGAAGCCGAGGACTTCGCCTCCTTCCTCCAGACCGGCGTCCCCAGCCTCGACCCCGGCCGCTCGTTCTGGCCGCAGTGGATGCCGCTCGTGCAGGGCGCGGTCGCCCGCGGCGTGCGGATGCGCCGGGCGCGGATCGTGTCCGAGCCGGTCACGGACTACATCCGCTACGAGCACGCCATCACCCCGCTCAACCTTCAGGCCGGTGAGGACGTGCGCTGGCTGCCCCGCCGTCACGCGAGCGACATTCCGCTGCCCGGCAACGACTTCTGGCTCCTGGACGACCAGCTCGTGCAGTTCCACCACTTCACCGGCGCTGGCGACTGGGCAGCGGACGGCAAGGAACGCACCACCGCCCCGGCCGCCGTCGCGCTGTGCCACGCCGCCTTCGAGACGGTCTGGGAGCGCGGCATCCCGCACGAGAAGTACACCGTCCAGGCCCACTGAGCAGAGCATCGTGAGCGCATCCCCGTCCTCCAGCGCACAGGCCGCCCGCGAGGCGCTCGCCGTCCGTTTGCAGCACCTGCGCAAGGACGCCGGCCTCACGGGCAAGGAGCTCTCGGCCCGGTGCGGCTGGCAC
This sequence comes from Streptomyces sp. SPB074, assembly GCF_000154905.1. GTDB lineage: Bacteria > Actinomycetota > Actinomycetes > Streptomycetales > Streptomycetaceae > Streptomyces. The sequence goes on from NZ_GG770540.1 coordinate 151,511, forward strand.
CCTGCGAAGACCACCCGCATCCAGAAGGGCGCCGCCCCGCCCTCTGACGCGGACCTGCGCGCTTGGTGCGCGGCGTGCGGCGCGGGCGACCAGGCCGAGGACCTCATCGCCATCGCCCGCGCCGTGGACTCGATGTACATGGAGTGGCGCCGCCTGCACCGCACCGGCATGCGCAAGACCCAGCAGGACCTCAACACCCTGCACGCCCGCACCCGCCTGTGCCGCGTCTACGTCTCCAACGTCCCGCCCGGCTTCCTCCAGACCCCCGCCTTCGCGACCGCCCTCATGGAGAAGATCACCGCCTTCCAGGGCACCCCCGACGATGTCTCCGAGGCCGTCGCCGCCCGCATCGCCCGCTCCCGCTTCCTCTACGAAGGCCACCACCGCTACCTCGTCCTCCTCGAGGAATCCGTTCTGCGCTACCGCACCGCCACCCCCGACGCGATGCGCGGGCAGCTGCGCCACCTCCTGGACGTCATGCCGCTCCCCTCCGTCTCGCTGGGGATCATCCCGTTCACCGCCCCGCGCACGGTGTGGCCGCTGGAGGCCTTCTACCTCCACGACGACGACCTGGCCGTCGTCGAGACCCTGACGGCCGAGATCAAGGTGACACAGCCGCGCGAGCTCGCCGACTACGCCAAGGCCTTCGGCCACCTTGCGGACATGGCCGTCTACGGCGACGCCGCCCGCTCCCTCATCCAGGCCGCACTCGACACCCTCGGGTGAATTCCCGCAATCCTCCGCAACCCAGTAGGAGCCCACTCCGCTCCTGGCCTACCGTCAGCGCCACCCACCAGCCTGGCGGCCCCGCAGACCGCCCGCGCGGCAAGGCCCCCCATATGCACACCAGCAAGCACACGATCCTCCACGACCCCGACGCCCTCATCGAAGCCCAGCTCCCACCCCACCGCGCCCCCTACGAGAGCCTCGTCAACGCCGTCCTCGCCTGGACCGACAACAACCCCCTCGAAGCCCGCGACTACGAACAGATCAGCCTCCAGCTCAACGCCCACGCCCGCGCCCTCGCCACCCGCATCCAGCACGCCGCGCACCCACTGCCCGAAGACAACGGCCCCCGGGAGCCCGCCCACCTCGTCCTCGACGAGGCCCACACCCTCCTGGCCGCCCCCATCAAGGGAACCGCCCACTGCGTCCAGAACCGCGCGCGCCTGATCCGCGCCCTCTACGAACGACTGGACCGCCTGGAAGCTGCAGGTCCCCCGACCGTGTGACCTGCGGGCCCGGTCCCGACCCGCCAGGTTCTTCGTCGGCAGCGGAGAACGCCTGTCTTTCCCCACGGCGTGTAGCTGTTTGCCGCGCGTGCGGGCCTGGCCGCGTAGTTGCCCTCGGCGCCGGTGCATGAGGGGGATCGGCAGGGTTTCAGCCACCACATGTGATTCCCCGGCGGGGCTGGCTGGAGCGGCTACAGAGCCCCTAGTCGGGCCCGATGGCGGGAGGGCAACTTCGGGGGCGGGGGAGGGGCCTCTGGGCCCCTCAGGGGACCTTCGCGGATTTCTGGCGAAGCGGGCGGCAGTTTCTGCTTCTGAGGATGGTTCCCCTGCCGGGGACCCCCGGGGTTCAGCGCTGCGCCTTCTGAACCTCACCTACTAGTGTCATTGACATTGAACTCGTCACGGTCATCGTCAGATGTCATCGTCACGCGTATATTCCAGACACCCGCTACAGCGTCTGAACTGCGGAAGTTGAATTGTTTGCCCTGTGGGGTGCCCGTCCGGCATGTTCTGTGGTGTGAAGCAGCAGACATCCCAGAAGCCGGTCGCCTCTCCCGCCCAGACGCGGGAAGCCCTCCTCGAGCGGGCCGCGCGCGACTTCGCGCCCATCCGGCGGGCGTTCGTGCAGAAGAAGCGAGACGAGGCTGACCGGTCCAGCCGACTGGCCGAGTTCGTCACCAACGGAGACGTGCGCGGCCTGCGCGCCTACCTGTTCATCGTCGCGATCACCAGTGCCGAGACCGCCGAGTCGGGGTGGAGCACCACCCTCCCCGGCATGGTGTGGGCCAGAACCTTCGGAACCACGGAGGACGCGACACCGGCCTCCGCTCGCACAGCGGTGACCAAGGTCCTCAAGCGTCTCGAGGAACGCCGCCTGATCACCTACGAGCGGCCCAAAGGAACCTGGGACATCCAGGTCACGCTGCTGCGCGAGGACGGAAGTCTCGATCCGTACACCCGGCCTGGCAACCAGAACCGCGACGCCTACCTGAAGATCCCGTTCGAGCTTTGGCGTACCGGCCTGATCGACCAGCTCGGCCTCCCGGCCCTAGCCATGCTGTTGACGGCCAGCTGCGAGCCGGCCTTCTTCGAGCTTCCGACTGAGCGGATGAAGGAGTGGTACGGGTGGTCGCCCGATACCGCCGAGCGCGGCTTCCGGCAGCTGGCGAAGGAGGGTGTGCTCCAGGTCCACAAGACCTACATCGCCGCCCCGCTCAGCCCGACCGGGACGGCCGAGGTCAACCGCTACGTGCTGCTCCCGCCGTTCATCGCACGCTCCGCGCGGAAGAAGGCCCCCTCCACGGATAACCCCGTCGAGACCACAGGTGATGCCCAAGCCCTTGGGCAATGAGGAGAGGAGAATCACGAAAGTGGGAGTTACCCACTTTCCCCAACGCGGGTACCTTGGTGCTAGGAGCTGGAAGGCCTGCCTCCCGATCGGAGAGGCATGAGCCGTGGAGAGCCCTCCGGCGGAACCGAGGAGCACGCACATGACCGCCATTCACGAGCGCGAGGAGTTCGAGATCGTCGCCGAGACTGAGGTCGACAGCCGCGGACGAGTTTCCCTCGGTCGTGCCGGAGCCCGTCCGGGCCGCCGGTATCGAGTCGAGAGCAACCCGGACGGCGTGCTGTTGCTGACCCCGGTCGTCTCCATCCCGGAGCGGGAGATGCGGGTGTGGAACGACCCGCACCTCGCCGAGCGCATCCGCACAGGGATCAAGCAGGCCAAGGCCGGTAAGACCATCGACCGCGGCGATTTCTCGCACTACCTCGAAGAGGACGACGAGGACTAGAACCAGGTGCCCACCCTCCGCTTCACCGAAGATGCCGACGAGACCCTGAACCGCCTGACCATCGGCTCGAAGGCCGACCCGGCCAAGCTGAAGAAGGTCAACAACGCACTCGCCCGCCTGCAGGCCAACCCGCGCCACCCCGGCCTGCACTCCCACCAGTACGAGAACTTCCCCGGGCACGCCTCGGAGAAGGTCTGGGACTCCTACGTTGAGAACCAGAACCCGAGCGCTTGGCGCATCTACTGGATGTACGGGCCGGATGAGAGGACCGCGGCGGGGGAGACGATCTCGGTCATCACCGTCCTCGTCATCGGCCCCCACCCGTAGAACAGGGCTGAGGGGGGGGAGATCAGCAATTGCTGATCTCCCCCCCCTCAGCCTTTTCGGCATTCGAGCAGGTGGTCAGCGACGTTAGATCTCTCTGTCGGCGGTCCGGCCGCAGCCGCAGACTGAGCAGCGTGGCCGGGCGCGCGTTCTGGCTGTGGCTATGCCTTGCCTGCGGCTTTGAAGCGGAAGCCGAAGAGGCCGCCCTCTTCGTCGTCGGTGAGGCGGGGGCTACGGATGTGAGGTTCGGGGTTGAATCCGCGCTGGGCAGCGGTGCTGAGGGTATCGGTGTTGAGGGTGACGATGTACTGCATGTGCTCTTCCTCCGTGACTTCGGCCGCGAGCGCGAGAGCTCGTGCGACCTGCCGTTCATCGACGCCGTCGTAGAGGTGGCTGTCGTGGATGAGGAAGTCGGGGCCGCGCTCGTGGCGGTGTGCGAGGACGGCCAGGGTGAGGTCGAAGCAGAAGATGACCATGTTGTTGATGCCGCGGCTGTCGTCGGCGTCGATGCGGGGCGTGATGCTGAGGCTGGTCCGGCCGGCCTCGATGGCGAGGTAAGCTTCGCGGCCCTCGCCGTAGAGGCGCTGGGCGTACCGGGAGAACAGCAGGATCGCTTCGTCTGTCTGCTGGCGGCGCTCTCGGAGGTCGAGGTCGACGGCCTGCTGCAGTTCAACGCTCTTAGCGGTGATCTGGCGGGCGCTGGCTTCGAGGGCTTGCGCTGCGTCGAAGCGGTGGCGAAGAGCACCGAGAGCGGCCTCCTCCCGGCCCAGGGCTGTCTGCAGGGCGGTCAGCGCTTCCAGCGCTCCACCGTCCGCCAACTCGCGCAGGAGGCGGGCCTGGTCCTCACCCAGGTCGGCACGTTCCTGACGCCGGGCGGCCAGGCGGCCGGTGAGTTCCTGGATCTCTTCCTCCAGGAACCTGCGCCGATTGCGTACGACGGAGTGATGGAACGCCTTGACGTCGTCGAAGCGACGCCGGACCTGGTCGTTGAGGATGACCCCGAGCTCGCGGTAGGCCGGCTCGAGGTAGGAGACCTCGACGTCGGCGGTCTCGGTGACCGCGCCCTGGAGTTCTTCGAGGTTGTGCTGGTCGATCACGTCGTCTTGGGCGAGCTGCTTGATCCGGCGGCTCACCTGGTCTGCGCGCTCTTTGAGGCGCTCGTACTCGGGGACGACCTGGAAGGCGGCAACCTGCGTTCGAAGCCGTTCGACCTGTGCTTCGGCGAGAGTGATCTGGCCCCTCAGATCGGCCGTGGACCCGACGATCCGACCCCATACGGGATCGTTGACGGCCTTCCTCAACTGGTCTCTCGTCGCCTTGCGGGCATTGAGCTCGCGGTACCCGTTGACCAACTGCCAGTCCAGCCCGAGGAGGTAGGACAGATTCGACGATGCCTCGGCGGCCGCCTGTCGGGAAAACGTCCGGGTCGGCTCGTTGAAGCCGTGAGCGGAGACCCGGCGGATGAGGAACGACAGGAGCGTGCGACCACTTACTCCGGGATGGTCACCCTCCAGCCCGAAGAGATCCCGCTCGATGACGCGATTCCACTGCTCCACGGACAGCTCGACGTCCTGGCCGTCCGTGAAGAGCGTGTCGGTCGGCGCGCCGGATACGTCCCGGCTCAGCGACACGACCTTGGGATTGTCTCCGCGCCGTCGTACCTCAAGCGGATTGTCCTGCCACGGCCAGTCCATAGCGAGGCCGAAGGTGATGTGGCGCAGCGCCTTGTTCGTGGCCAACGCCGCGGAGGATTTCGCCCCCAGCAGGAAGTGTATGAGCTCGATCAGGCTGGACTTGCCGGCGCTGTTACGACTGTCGGTCTCAGCCGACGACGAGGTGGTGTCCGCGACCAGCAGGTTCAGTCCCGGCGAGAACTCCACCGTCTTGAACCGCGCGTCGTCAGCGCTCAGACGGCGCAGCATCCGTACTCCTTGCGACGAGAACGTCCTGGACCAGCTCCACCGCACCCATGGCGAAGAGGATGTCCAGGGCCAGAACGAACCACTCGAACGATACCGGCGAGGTATGGGCCTGATCAGCGCGCCAGCTTTTCAGCCTCGCCCACGTCTGACTGACGGTCCGCGGTTCATCGAGCTGGAGGAGAACCTGCGCGCCGACAGCGAGCAGGCAGCGGTCAGGAGCGATTCCCTTTGTCGGAGTGATCATGCGGTCAGTCCGATGCCAGGCTGCCAGCCAGCGGGCGGGGCCTCGAAGATGTCGCATCGTTCGAAGAAGTGCGCCAGGACAACAAGGGCGGCGCGCAGCACCTTCGGTCGCGGCTGGGCGTTCCCCAGGAAGTACATCTTGAGCTGCCAAAGAACGTCGTCGGCGTCGCTGTAGTCGCGACGCACCTGCTGGTAGTACAGGCGGAAGCCCTCTGCGACCTCGTCGTGCTCCAGCTCGCTCCGGCTTCCGGCGTAGAACGCGTCTACCAGGTAGCTCTGTCGCATGCCGCGGAGGAGGTCCTCCCGATCCGCTCCTTCGATCTGGTTGAAGTCCAACTTCTCCACCGGCACGTCAGGCAGGGACACCAGAGGATTGGGCTCGGCGCGGATGTCCTGCAGCTGCTTCAGTAACGGCGCCAGGTCCTCCATCCCGATGCCGAAAGTCGTGTCCTTGATGGGGATCTCGCAGCGGAGCACGTCCTCGGTCTCCATCTGATCAAGCTGCATGCACTCGCGCCACAGCCGCCGGGTGCCCATCTGCTCGAATCGCAGCGAAGGCATGCTGTCCCGCGCACTTGCCAGTAGAGATGTGACTTCCGGATGCACACCCCGCCTGTCGTTGTGCACGAAGACAAAGGTGTCGAATTCGCCTTTTCGCTTAGCGAGCGCCCCCGAGAGGTCCCCGTCGAACTTCTTGCGGATCTTGTCCGGCTTCACGGTCTGCGGTGCGTAGCAGGCGTACAGCTTTCGCGAATGCAGGCTGAGGCCATCAGCCGACCTGTCACCCAGGCTGCCAGCCGTGCGCACGTCGAGGAAGTCTGGGTAGCGCAAACACATCAGCCGATGGAAGAAGTCTTCGAATTCGTTCTCGTAGAGCTCCGCCATCAATTCAAGGAACTTGACGTGTGCATACATCCGCTGCTCAAACAGCATGAACCCCCCTTGCGTACAGAGCTGCCAGCGTAGCTGTGCGTGACTAGACCCAACACCCTTTGATCAGATCCTGTGGTTGCTTACACCCAGTCACGGATGTGAGTTCTGCTTGACGTCTACGGCCAGGCGGCGACTTCCTCGATGGTGTCCGCGATCAGGGCGGGTAGGTGGTCCATGGCCCTTTCCAGGATCTTCTCGATGGGCACCGCTTGTCGGCTGCTGTCCACGTTGATGTGGTTGGCCCACTGGGCGGGCTGGTAGCGGGCGAGCATCGACAGCGCGTACAGCACCGCCCACCACGCCATCAGCGGGTGGAGTTCACCTGGCAGGCCCGCTACAGCGGGAAAGAAGTAGCGATGCCCGGCATACTTCCGGGTCAACGCGGACAGGCGCTCCAGGCGCTCCTCTTTGGTGCCTGTCCCTGCGGGCATCTTCCAGTGCATGTAGAGCCAGCCGGCGTCCGGGTGGTGACGCACGTAGTCCGGCTCGGCATCAGCTCCCGTCCGGCGACGAGCGAACTCCTCGTACCCGGCGGTGCCGGGGTAGCTTTGCAGGAATTCATCCAGTGCCGCGCGACTGCCGTCGTCTACGACGCGGTCCAAGATGTCGCCGACGTGCAGGGTGAGCAGTGGGTGAAACTCGGTGCCGTCGATCGAGTCCGCGCTGGCGTAGAGGGGCGTGAACCGCTTCCGGTCGGTCAACGGGTACTGCAAGTTCACAGGGAGGGTGTCCCAGACCTCCTCCAGCCGCACGACCGTGTCATTACCCCAGACCTGTGACCGCAGCAGCTCGCTGAGCCGTACGAAGCTGCCGGCGCTGCCAGCAGGATCCGTGCGGATCTCGATGTCGGCGAAGTCCAGGTGGTAGCCCGACGCATGGATGCCGTGAGAGGTCAGGTTCCAGTCCCCGCCCTTGAGGGCGACGGCCGCGGCCGCGATCGCTCTGCCAGCCTGACTCAGGCCATAGAACACCAGTAGGGGACGGGTCTGCGGCCCCACGACCTCGGCAGCCTTGAACATCTGCTGCGCCTGCTCCAAAGCCGTGGCGTACGTCTTCGCCCGCGCCCCACCGCTCGCTCTACCCGGTCGGCTGGAACGACTGGCCCGCAGCCTCTCCCACGCACCAAGGGGATCTATCTGCATGTGCATGGAGGGACGCTATCCAACAGCTTGTGTCGTCGGAGGGCGTTCTCACGGGCAGACTCAACAGCCGGCAGAGGCCCCGTGTTGCAGTAGATGTTGCACCGCCATCCGGTGCTAGGAGGCAATCGAAGGCCCGGTCGCGACGCTCCGGGGCCTCCACTTCGCTGACCGCCCCGCTCAACGACGAGCCGGGCAGCCTGTCACGCCCAGTTCATGCCGAGCGTGGTGAGGGCGGTGCGCTGTTCTGCGGTGAGTCTGTCTCGCCTCGATTTGGTGTTCGAGAGCCACACCCCCAGTTTCACCGGTACCGTCTCGCCGTCGACCACCACGTCCACTACCGCGCCGCGCGGGACGGGCCGCTGTCCCTCCGTCTCCACCCACTGCGCCAGGGCTGCCAGGCCCCGCTGGAACGCCGCCTCGGCCTTGCTCCCCGGCTTCTTCGGCCCCTCAAGGGTGGCGGTCAGCGCCGGACGGAGCTCCGCTGGGGCGGGGGCCGCTGCGGGGAGGGCCGCGCCTTGTACGCCCAGCGCCTCCAGGCGCTCGCGCTGTTCGGGCAGGAGCTGCGCCCAGGTGCCGGGTTCTTGTTGTTTCCAGCGCCAGGTGCCGATGTCGTCGCCTTCGAACATGATGCCGGGTGCGATGCAGGGGAGGGTGCCGTCGGCGTCGACGAGGTCGGCGAGGACGCGGTAGTGGCGTTGCCAGTTCAACGACCAGGGGCAGTCCCAGTCGGGGTCGATCTCGGTGAGCTGCTTGGCGCGCTGGGCGGCGCGTTCGGGGTCCTTGCCCAGCCCGTTCTTCGTGCCCTTCCGGCGGAGGTTGGCCATGTACTGCCCGACGGGCACCGTCGCCTCGCCTTCGCCCCACACGGCGTCCTGCCGGGGTGCGAGGTGCCCGGTGGCCCGGCGGTAGGAGCGGAGCGTGGAGAGTTTGTTCTCCCAGGCTTCCTCGCCCGGTTCCCAGACCATCCCGGCCTCCGGCGCGTCCAGCAGCGTCTTGCGCCGCTCCTCCAGCTCACTCGCCCGCAGCGCCCTGCGCTGCTGGTGGACCCACCGCCCGAGCGGGAAGTCCTTGGTGACGCCGACCTCGACCTCCAGGTCGTACGGGACCGCGTAGACGCCGGTGATGCCGTTCTCCGCCCTCCACCGCAGCAGAGCCCGGTAGCCCTGCAGCCACACCAGGGATTCGGGCCGGTAGACGCGGGTGCGCAGGAACGCGGCGATGGCCGCAGGGTCGCGTGGACTGGAGAAGTGGAGCAGCGCGGACTCGGCAGCGGCGCCGGTGTCCTCGTCCTGCTCCTCGCTGTCGCTCTCACTCCCGTTCGAGACGATCCGCCCCTGCGCGTCGCGCTGGACGTGGATCTTGCGCTTGCCGCGGGTGAGCGCGCGGGAGGCGAGCTGCTCGACGAGGCGCTCATCGTGGCTGCGCAGGCCCTGGAGTACGGCTACGAGAGGCTTGTAGCTCGCGGAGGCGACCATGTCGGTCGGGTCTTCGCCGGGCTCCAGGAAGATCGGCACGATGATCCTGGCGGTCTTCGTGCTGCCGTCGCGGTTGAGCCTGAGCGCGCGGCCGATGTTCTGCACGATCTCCACCTGGCTGCCGCGGGTGTCCGCGAAGCAGATCGAGTCGACTCCCCGCTCGCCCGTGATGTCCACGCCCTCGCCGAGGACGCGAACGCTGGCGAGGAAGGCGCGGTGGACCCGGCGCCCGGCCGCGTCGATGCCGTTGGCGAACTGGTGCAGGGCCTCGCGTCGCTCGGCGACGGTGTGGTCGCCGCACAGCCACGCCGACCAGACCCGGTCGGGGGGTACGTGGCGGCCTGCCTCCAGTTCGTAGAACTCGGCGTCGATCGCCGACTTCGGGAGCTTGTCAGCGGCGGCCAGGTCCTCGTCCGTGACGTCGTTGACGTACAGCGCGGCGGCGGTGGCGGGGAGCTTGTCCGCGAAGGCGCGGGCTTCCTCGACCTTCTGGTGGAGCGTCATCATCGTCTTGAGGTTCCAGCGGGCCGCGTGCTCCAGGAGCGCGGGCTGCAACAGCGCCAGGCGCCGGCCGCGCCGCGCCTCCTCCGACTCCCCGAGGACGGGGGAGGGGTCACGAATCTCCAGGACGTCGATCTCGAACCCGGCGAGGATCTCCCGCTCGATCGCCTCGGAGAGCCCGAGCTCGGCGAGCCACGCCCCGTACGTGCCGTCCGGGTCGTCGGCCATGGTCGCGATCACGGCCTCCTGGCCGTCCGCGCCTTTCTGTGGGCGGGGCGAGGCGAGGATGCGCGGGGTGGCGGTGAGGTAGAGCCGGAAGTCCGCCGGGATCCGCTGGTTGTCGTGGATCGCCGCCCACGGACGGCCGAGGTCACCGGCGGTGCCGTGGGCCTCGTCCACGATGGCGAGGTCGAAGCCGTCCATGCGCTGCCCGTAGAGGCGCTCCCCGCCCGCCAGAGCGGCCTCCAGCGGCCCACGAACCTTCGCCTGCCCGGTCGGGTCGCCGATGTCCTCACGATCCACGAGAGAGGCGTAGGTGGCGAACACGACGACCGGCCCGTGCCCGGCCCACAGGGCGAGCTGGATCGGGTTCGTGGTGGCTCGCACCCCGAGCGCGTCCAGCACCGAGTCGTTCTCCAGCGAGCACACCGCGACCATCGGCGCCCGGTGACCCACCGCCCGCCACGCCTGGGCGGTCTGCACGAGCAGGTCCAGAGTTGGCACCATGACCAGGACCCGCCCGTCCGCGAAGCAGTCCAGCGCGCACGCGGCGGCCATGATCGTCTTGCCCGAGCCCGTCGCCGACACGATCGTGCCCCGGGCACCCCGCGGGGGAACGGATGATCTTGCAGGGAATCCAACCCACCTGCGAAACGCGGAGCGCTGATCGACCTGGTGTTCTTTGAGCGGAATCGCTGACATTTTCTTGCCTCCCCGAGCGGTAAATTCGTGCGGCTTTCAGAGGGCCGCGTGCGGAACGCAGGCCGCGCCCAAGTCGTTCCAGATGACCGC
>NZ_GG770539.1:0-9751 GCF_000154905.1 Streptomyces sp. SPB074
CCCATACGCCTTGCTCGTCCTCGCCGATCTCGAAGCCGCGCAGTGTTCCGTAGCCGTCCCGGCTCACCTGGTGGGCGATCTGGGTTTCGGCGCTCTCGCTGAACTGGGTGAGATAGTCGGCGTAGTGGTCTCTCAGGCTCATGCTTCCCGCCTTCTTCGCTTGCTACTTCAGACAGCCACAGTCATGAAGGTAGAACGCAGTGATGATGCCCTTCGGGCGCCCGTCCGGGGTACCGCTGTCGCTGTGGGTGTAGACGACCTTCATGTTGCCGAACTGGCTGACCCCGCTGGAAAGCTTCGAGACGCATTCCCACTTGGTGCCGTTCTTACTGCACTTGGTGCTGGGACTGTCCAGAACCTGGTCGATGTCGTCCTTGAAGTCGCTCCAGCTGATGACGCCGAGCCGGTGGTTCCTGTCGTCGATGTGGTAGGCGCCGAAACCTGTCGTATGGCCGGCAGTGTTGTCGTGGCGACCGTACCGCAGCGGAAGGTCGTAGCCCTTGGGGGAGAAGTGGGTCGAATACACCTTCCAGTTCTCCCCGGCAGCCTGCGCAGGCGAGGCCCCCACCGATATCAGTGCTAGGGCCTGTCTTCAATTGATCTTGAGTGGTGGATCATGGTCGGATGATACGTCGTCATGAATTGTCCGATGCGGAGTGGGAGTTCCTCCGTCCGCTGTTGCCCGGGGCTTCTCGTGGGCGGAAGCGCTTGGACGACCGGACCGTGCTCAACGGGATCGTGTGGAAGTTCCGGACGGGCACGGCCTGGCGAGATGTGCCCGAGCGGTACGGCTCCTGGCACACCTTGCACACCCGTTTCCGCCGGTGGGCCCTGGACGGCACCTTCGAACGGATGCTCCAGGCCGCACAGGCCCGCTCGGACGCGGCAGGAGAGGTCGGCTGGCTGGTGTCGGTCGACTCCACCGTCGTACGCGCCCACCAGCATGCGGCCGGGGCCCGAAAAGGGGGCACCGCGACCGGGCACTCGGACGCTCCCGAGGTGGGCTGACCAGCAAGATCCACCTGGTCTGCGACGCCTTCGGACGCCCGCTCGCCTTTGTCCTCACGAGTGGCAACACCAACGACTGCACCCAGTTCGCCGCCGTGATGGAAGCGATCAGGGTGCCGCGCGTCGGCCCGGGCCGCCCCCGGACGAGGCCCGCGCACGTGCTGGGCGACAAGGGCTACAGCTCCCGCGCGATACGCGCCTGGCTGCGACACCGAGGCATCAGCCACACCATCCCCGAGCGTGCCGACCAGATACGCAACCGGCTCCGGCGCGGCAGCCGGGGCGGCCGCCCGCCGATCTTCGACAAGCAGCTCTACAAGCAGCGCAACGTGGTCGAACGGTGCTTCAACCGCTTGAAGCAGTGGCGCGGCATCGCAACCCGCTACGACAAGACCGCCGAGTCCTATCACGCAGCCGTCACCCTCGCCTCGCTCCTGATGTGGGCGTGACATTTGAAGACACCGCCTAGTACTCCAGCAGCGGTTCGTGTCCTGAGCTGGTCTTTGTCGTTCTCCTGGTATGAGGGAGCTGGGTGAAGTAGCTGTATGGTCCGCGCGGAGTTGGAGGCTGCGTTCGCTCGGGTCGCGGGTCGGTTTGCTCGGGCGGATCTGCGGTGGCGGATGCGGGATTACGTTCGGGGTCTGCTGGCTCGTGTGGCGCGTAAGAACGGCTGGCAGCTCGCGGAGTGGGCGGGGCACCGTAGTCCTGACGGGTTCCAGCGGCTGCTGAACTCCAGCGTCTGGGATGCGGACGCGGTGCGGGACGATGTCCGCGAGTATGTGGCCGAGGTGCTCGGTGATGACGGGGTCCTGATCATCGATGACACCGGTTTCATCAAGAAGGGGATCACGTCGGCGGGTGTGGGCAGGCAGTACACCGGCACCTCGGGCAAGATCGACAATTGTCAGGTCGGGGTCTTCGCCGCCTACGCCACGTCTCGCGGACGTGCCCTGGTCGACCGGGAGCTGTATCTCCCGAAGGCGTGGACAGGGGATCGGGAACGCTGCCGGGCGGCGAAGGTTCCCGACGAGCGGGAGTTCGCGACCAAGGGTGAACTCGCGAGGGCGATGGTTACCCGGACGCTGGCCGCCGGTCTGCCGGCGCGGTGGGTGACGGCGGACGAGGCCTATGGGCAGGACTGGAAGTTCCGCCGCCTGCTGGAGGAACTCGATGTCGGTTACGTCGTCGCTGTTCCGAAGTCTCAGCAGGTCAAGAGCTTGACGGGGTTCTGGCGGATCGACGAGCTCATCGCCCAGGCGCCCCAGGATGCCTGGCAGCGGCTGTCCTGCGGCAACGGGGCCAAGGGCCCCAGGGTCTACGACTGGGCGAGCGCGAGACTGCCGTCGATCGCCCTCTTCGACGGCGACGAGTCAGCCCACCACCGATGGGTGCTGGCCCGGCGCAGCGTGGCACGGCCCGAGGAGACCGCCTACTACTTCGCCTACGCGCCCACGAGCACCACTGTCGCCGACCTGGTGCGGGCGGCCGGCACACGCTGGGCGATCGAGGAATGCTTCCAGGCGGCGAAGAACGAGTGCGGCCTGGACGAGTACGAGGTCCGCCGCTACGTCGGCTGGTACCGGCACATCACCCTGGCCATGCTCGCCCACGCCGTCCTGACCTCACTCGCAGCCCAAGCCGCCGACGAGCCCGAAAAAGGGGGCTTTGGAAACGAACCTCTCTCGCCCCGCTCACCGTGGCAGAAATCAGACGCCTCCTGGACACTCTCCTTCCCCGCCCCCGACCCCACCCCGACCCAGTCACCCACGCACTGAAGTGGTCAGCCTGGAGAAGACACCACCAAGCCACCGCCCGCCGCTGCCACTACCAAAAACGCAGCTCAGGACACGAACCGCTGCTGGAGTACTAAGCCACGGAAAAGCCCTCCACCATGCCCTCACCGGCAGTGACGCCGTCGTGCGCGCGAAGATAACGACCGCCCACCCCCGTAGCGACAGAATTCAGCAACACAGTCCCCAACGAAGCACCCACCGGCTGCACCGAACTCACCACCGCAGAAACCACCCCTACATCCTGTGGGTGTTGTCGAGAATCAGCATCAACTGGGCCAGCGCGATAGCGGTCAGCACCCACCAGCGCCTCACATACGCCACCGCGGCCACGGCCGCGACCTCACCTTCAAAGGGCGGCCGGGGCGTCAACCGCGTCCGGGCCAGGCACACCACCGTCCACGCGATGCCGAACACCGGTCACAGCCGCCGCTCCATCGGCTGCCTGCTCCACACGGCCCGTCGCACCGGCAAAGGCCTCGCTGGTGCCGCCAGGTGCGACGATTCCCAAACCGACCGTGAACGCGACGCCGCCATAGCCGCACCAGCTTCGCTTTCCTGCGGGAAAGGATTCTCCTGGGCAGCTGACCGCACCCAGCCGTAGGGTGACGGGGACGAGAGAAGATGCATCATGGATGCCCGCATATCCCGTCTGCGTCGCAAGCTGGCAGCGGTCCCGTTTCAACCACTGCGTAGCCACTCCTTCGGTGAGGAGCAGCACCAGTTCTGCCTTGGTCCGAAGCTGGCGGAAACACGCGTCGCCGCGTTTGAGGCCGAGCATGGAATCCTCCTGCCCGGCGCCTATCGGCAGTTCCTCACGCACGTCGGCGGCTCTGGCGCGGGGCCGTTCTACGGGCTCATGCCGCTGGAGCGATGTTCCCTGATGGTCATGCATTCGGGCGGAGGGCCAGGAACGCCCCGTGGCTTCGACGTCGCCGGAACCGGGGATCACCAACGCGGTCTCTTCCTCCATATTATTGAGATGGGCTGCACCGACGTATGCCTCATCGCAGTGACTGGTCCCCTCACCGGTCGCATTCTGATTGGCAACAGCGATGGTTTTTGGGGCCCCGACGTCTCCTCCGCTACCGACTTCCTCGACTGGTACGAACGCTGGCTCAACCACATGATCGCCGGACGCGACGACCGGGCCCTCGAACTCACTTCACCTCAGCTCCGTGCCCGTCAGGACCGTCATCGCATGGCCCCTGAATTGTGACCCTCCGTACCACTCCGCGAAAAATTGGGGTGGGGCGTGGTCAATCGGGTGTGGGGAGGTCCTTCGGTCGTGTGGTCCGGGATGGGGGTGGCGTGGGGGTGGTCGGGTAGGGCAGGGATCGGCTGTTCGTATTCGATCCACAGAACCGGGAACGTTCATGGGATTCGCGCGTCTGCGCGGGACCGCTGTCGCTCTGGCCTTCGGGGTGGCCGCCTCCGGGGTTTTCGCGGCGCTGCCCGCGGCCGCCGCTTCGGGGGCCGGGCCGCGGCCCTCCGCGTGCCGGCCCGCCAATCACCTCGCGAAGATCACCCCCGCGCCGCACAGCGCGGGGCATCACCACTACCGGGTGACGCTGACCGCGCCGCGCGGTTACGCCCCCTGCACGCTCGCCGGGTCACCCGTCGACGTGCGGTTCTCGCACGGCGGGAAGGACAGCGGGCTCCGGGCCGGACGGTACGGGTCGCAGGGCGCGAGGTGGTGCTCCGGTACGGGCACCCGGTCCACTTCGACATCCAGGTGCCGAGCCAGGGCCGGCAGGTCGCCGCCGACGAGGTCGCGTACACCCTGCGGGCGCCCGGGGGACAGATCCCGGGGACCTCCTTCGCCGACGGGAGCCTGAAAGTGGCGCGCGGGCCGGTCGTCGGGCCCCTGCGGGCGGGGTGAGGCGAAGGCCCCGGGGGTGCTCCCCCGGGGCCTTCGTGGGTGGTGGGTCAGGCGACGTCGAAGCGGTCCAGGTCCATCACCTTCGACCACGCGGCGGCGAAGTCCGCCGTGAACTTCGCGGTCGCGTCGTCGCTCGCGTAGACCTCCGCCAAGGCGCGCAGCTCGGAGTTGGAGCCGAAGACGAGGTCGGCGCGGGTGCCGGTCCAGGCGACCTCGCCGTCCGCGCCCACGGCCTCGTAGGTGCCGCTGTCGTCGGCCGCGGGGCGCCAGGAGGCGTCCAGGAGGTTGACGAAGAAGTCGTTCGTCAGGACGCCGGGGCGGTCGGTGAGGACGCCCGCCGCCGAGCCGCCCGTGTTCGCGCCGAGGACCCGCAGGCCGCCGAGGAGGACCGTCATCTCGGGGGCCGAGAGCGTCAGGAGGTTGGCGCGGTCCACGAGGAGGTATTCGGCGGGGAGCCGGGCCGCCTTGCCCGTGTAGTTGCGGAAGCCGTCGGCGACCGGTTCCAGGGCGGCGAAGGACTCGGCGTCGGTGTGCTCCTCGGTCGCGTCCACGCGGCCCGGGGTGAAGGCCACCTCGACGGGGTGGCCGCCGTCGGCGGCGGCCTTCTCCACCGCCGCCGTGCCCGCCAGGACGATGAGGTCCGCGAGCGAGACGTGGCCGCCGGTGGTGGCGAAGTCGCGCTGGATCGCTTCCAGGCCGGTGAGGACGCTCGCGAGGCGCTCGGGGTCGTTGACCTCCCACTCGCGCTGCGGGGCGAGGCGGACGCGGGCGCCGTTGGCGCCGCCGCGCTTGTCGCTGCCGCGGAAGGTCGAGGCGGAGGCCCAGGCGGTGAAGACGAGGTCGGAGACGGAGAGCCCGGAGGAGAGGATCTTCTCCTTGAGCGTCGCGACGGCGGCGGCCGTGAGGGGGGCGCCCTCGGCGGCGGGCAGCGGGTCCTGCCACAGGAGGGTCTCGGCGGGGACCTCGGGGCCGAGGTAGAGGGACTTGGGGCCCATGTCGCGGTGGGTGAGCTTGTACCAGGCGCGGGCGAAGGCGTCGGCGAAGGCGGCCGGGTCCTCGTGGAAGCGGCGGGCGATCGGCTCGTAGACCGGGTCGAAGCGCAGGGCGAGGTCCGTCGTGAGCATCTGGGGCGCGATCTTCTTGGCCGCGTCGTGGGCGTCGGGCACCGTGCCCTCGCCCGCGCCGTTCTTCGGCTTCCACTGGTGGGCGCCCGCGGGGCTCTTGGTGAGCTCCCATTCGTAGCCGAAGAGGTGGTCGAAGAAGCCGTTGCCCCACTGGGTGGGGGTGGTGGTCCAGGTGACTTCGAGGCCCGAGGTGATGGCGTCGGCGCCCTTGCCGCTGCGGAAGGTGCTGCGCCAGCCGAGGCCCTGCTGCTCCAGCGGGGCGGCCTCGGGGTCGTCCCCGACGAGGTCGGCGTCACCGGCGCCGTGGGTCTTGCCGAAGGTGTGGCCGCCGGCGATGAGCGCGACGGTCTCCTCGTCGTTCATGGCCATGCGGCGGAAGGTCTCGCGGATGTCGCGGGCCGCGGCGAGGGGGTCCGGGTGGCCGTTGGGCCCTTCGGGGTTGACGTAGATGAGGCCCATCTGGACCGCGCCGAGGGGTTCTTCAAGCCTGCGGTCGCCGGTGTAGCGCTCGTCACCGAGCCAGGTGGTCTCCGGGCCCCAGTAGACGTCGTCCTCGGGCTCCCAGACGTCCGCGCGGCCGCCGGCGTAGCCGAAGGTCTCGAAGCCCATGGACTCCAGCGCGACGTTGCCCGCGAGGATGAGGAGGTCGGCCCAGGAGAGGTTCTGGCCGTACTTCTTCTTGACGGGCCACAGCAGGCGGCGGGCCTTGTCCAGGTTGGCGTTGTCGGGCCAGCTGTTGAGCGGGGCGAAGCGCTGCTGGCCGGCTCCGGCGCCGCCGCGGCCGTCGCTGATGCGGTACGTACCGGCGCTGTGCCAGGCCATGCGGATGATGAGGGGGCCGTAGTGGCCGAAATCGGCGGGCCACCAGTCCTGCGAGGTGGTGAGGACCTCCTCGATGTCGCGCTTGACGGCGGGCAGGTCGAGGGACCCGAACGCGGCGGCGTAGTCGAAGTCCTCGCCGAGCGGGTTGGCGACCGGGGGGTTCTTCGCCAGGATCTTCAGGTTGAGCCGTTCCGGCCACCACTGCCGGTTGCCGCCGCCCTGGGTCGGGTGGGGTGCGCGGGCGGTGTGCACGACCGGGCAGCCGCCGGACTCCTCTGTTTTCGGGTCGGTGACGAGGGCGTCGTGGTTCTCGGTCATGGACTTCCTTCCGGACCTGTGCGGTTCCCTGGGGCACGAACCGGAGTGCGGGAGGGCGCCCGGGGGCGGGGGTGTGGTGGGACCCCACCCGGACGACAGGACCACGCCCCGACTCGTAACGGAACCGATCCTACGATGGACTTTGTCCAAGTCAAGAAAAAACCTACCCCGTGCATGACAGGCCGGGCATGTGTGCGGGGTCAGGACGAGGAACGGACGACGAGTTCCGGGTCGAAGACCACCGCGACGGGGTCCGCGGCGCCGCTCTCGATGTGGGTGTGCAGGAGGCGGGCCATCTCGGCGGCCATCGCCTCGACCGGCTGGCGGATCGTGGTGAGCGGCGGATCGGCGGTGACGGCGGCGGGGCTGTCGTCGAAGCCGACGACGGAGACGTCGGCGGGGACGCGCCTGCCGCGTTCGCGCAGCACCTGGCAGGCACCCTGCGCCATGAGGTCGTTCGCGGCGAAGACCCCGTCGAGGTCCGGGTGCTCGTCGAGGAGGCGGCGCATCGCCGTCGCGCCGCTGGCGAGCGTGAAGCCGCCTTCGGCGTAGGGGACCCAGGCGTGCCCGTGGCGGGCCATCGCCTCGCGGAAACCGGTGAAGCGCTCCTGCCCCGCGAGGACGTCGAGGGGCCCGGTGATGGTGGCGATGGCGCGCCGGCCGCGCGCGAGGAGGTGGGCGGCGGCCAGGGCCGCGCCGTCGCGGTGGGCCAGGTCGACGTAGCTGAGCGGGACGGGCAGCGCGGGACGGGCGAAGAGGACCGCGGGGACACCGGTGTCGGCGATGCGGGCGGGCAGCGGGTCGGCCGGGTGGGTGGTGATGACGAGGGCGCCGTCGGCACTGCCCTGACGCAGGTAGGCGACCGCCTCGGTACGGGCCGTGCCGGTCTCGGCGAAAAGGAGGACGGGGTGCAGGGAGTGGGGGCGCAGGTAGCCGATGATCCCGCTCACCGCGCGGCCGAAGAAGGGGTCGGCGAAGACGCGGGCGGCGAATCCGGGGTCCGCGTCCTCGCCCTCGTCCCCGGCGCCCGAGACGACGAGGGCGATCGTCCCGGCCTTGCGGGTGACGAGGGAGCGGGCGGCGCGGTTGGGCGTGTAGCCGGTGGCGCTGATCGCGTCACGGACCGCGCTCTGGATGCCGGGGTCGACATTGCGCACGCCGTTGACGACGCGCGAGACGGTGGCCCGGGACACCCCGGCGACGCGGGCGACGTCCTCCAGGGTCGCGGCCCGGCCGCGGGTCTGCGGCTCTCTGCTCATGGAGAGCAGGGTAACCCCTGAGAGAGCGCTCTCCCCCTGTCGTGCGGGAACCGCCGCCACAGCGCCACCCATGGAGGCCACCGAAGGCCGGAATGTCGCCAACTCCCCTTTCCTGGACGGTTCGACGGGTGGCGACATCACGGAAACAGGGCGTTCATCTCCTCTTGACATGTCTCCGACGGCGGCGGAACACTCCCGTTGGGAGAGCGCTCTCTCAGTTCTGCCGTCCGGTTCCGTCCGGTCCCTGACGACGGGGCGGAACCGGGCAGGGCGGGCGCTCCTCCTCCACACCCCCACGGACAACAGGAGGTCTCCGCATGTCGAGGAGATCGCGTTTCCGCAGATCGGCCTACGGGTCGGGACTGATGATCACGGCGGGGCTGCTCGCCGCGACGGTGGGGCTGGTGCTTCCGCAGGCGTACGCCGGCGACCAGTCCTCCGCTTCGGCCCCGTCCTCGAAGACCGCCGCCGCCAGTTCGTCGCACGCCGGGATGAATCACGCGCAGGCCGCTCCGCGGGCCTTCGGTGACGATCCCGACGGTGACGGCTACATCCCGGCCGACCCCCCGGTCAGCGCCGAGCCCTCGCAGGCCACTCCCCCGCACCGCTACTTCCACGAGTTCCAGGCGCACTGCTCGGTGACCCACACCGCGCCGGACGACCCGATCGTCTTCCCCGGCCAGCCGGGCGCCTCGCACGACCACACGTTCATGGGCAACGTCTCGACGGACGCGAACTCCACGACCTCGTCCATGAACGCCGCCGGTGACACCACCTGTGTCGCGCCGGGCGACAAGTCCGGGTACTGGATGCCCTCGCTCTACAAGGGCGACAAGAAGATCCTGCCGGTGGACGTCCAGACCATCTACTACAAGGCGGGAGTCACCGACTACACCAGTGTGCGGCCCTTCCCGAAGGGGCTGCGGTTCCTGGTCGGCAGCCCGATGCAGAGCGCCGAGGAGTTCCGCAACCACAAGGGCTTCGTCGAGGGCTGGGAGTGCGGGGAGAGCTACTTCAACACCGAGTTCCCCTCCTCCTGCCCGACCGGCCAGGACGTCCAGCTCAACATCCGCTTCCAGGCGCCCAGTTGCTGGGACGGGAAGTACCTGGACACGCCCGACCACGCGCGCCACATGGCCTACCCGGTGGTAAAGGCGGGCACGAACGACAACGTGTGCCCGGCGGACCACCCGGTGGCGCTGCCGATGATCGAGTTCAAGATGGCGTGGCCGGTCAACGGTGACACGTCCGATCTGCGGCTCGCCAGCGGGGCGGCGCACACGTTCCACTACGACTTCTTCAACGCGTGGGACGACGCGACGCTCAAGGCGATGGTCGACCACTGCATCGTCGGCGGTCTCCAGTGCGACCCGAGGGGCTACGACGAGACGCACCCGGAGGCGGGCGCGGCGCTGAACGAGGACTACGAGTTGCCGAGCTGATCCGGAGGGGACGGTGCCGGGGCGGCCCCCCGTACGTGCGCCGCCCCGGCACCGTCCGCACGGCCCGCGCCCGGACCCGGCATTCGCTCCATCGCTCCTCCCTCTC
>NZ_GG770539.1:10124-18296 GCF_000154905.1 Streptomyces sp. SPB074
GACGCGGCGGCGGCGAAACGGCATCCGGGTCGTGGCCGGCTTCTGGCTCCAGCCGGGCGGTGGCCCCGGCTCGGGCGGCTGTGTCAACTACCTCACCGACACCACGTACAAGAACGACATGCTCGCCGAGTTCCCGAAGTGGGTGGACACCTACAAGGACCACCCCGGGGTCCTCATGTGGGACGTCGGCAACGAGTCGGTCCTCGGGCTCCAGAACTGCTACAGCGGCGACGAGCTGGAGAAGCAGCGGGACGCGTACACGTCGTTCGTCAACGAGCTGGCCGTGAAGATCAAGGCCGTGGACCCGGACCACCCGGTGACGTCGACGGACGCCTGGACGGGCGCCTGGCCGTACTTCAAGAAGAACACGCCCGCGCTGGACCTGTACGCGGTCAACTCCTACCAGGACGTCTGCGGCGTCAGGAGCGCCTGGGAACAGGGCGGTTACGACAAGCCGTACATCATCACCGAGACCGGGCCCGCCGGTGAGTGGGAGGTGCCGGACGACGCGAACGGCGTGGCCGAGGAGCCGGACGACGCGGCCAAGGCTGCCGGGTACACGCGAGCCTGGCAGTGCGTCACGGGCCACAGGGGTGTCGCGCTCGGGGCGACGATGTTCCACTACGGGACGGAGTACGACTTCGGCGGGATCTGGTTCAACCTGCTGCCCGCCGGGGACAAGCGCCCCTCGTACTACGCGGTGAAGGAGGCGTACGGGAAGTCGACGGCCAACGACAACAAGCCGCCGAAGGTGGACGCGCTCCAGGTGGAGGGCGGGACCTCGGCGGTGGCGGCGGGCAAGCCGCTGACGGTCTCGGTGCCGGCGAGCGACCCGGACGGTGACGCGCTGGCTTACGAGGTGCAGGTGGGGTCGAAGTACATCGACGACTCCTCGGCCCTCACCACGATCCCCGCGCAGGACCTCGGCGGCGGGAAGCTCAAGGTGACCGCGCCGGACCGGACGGGCGTGTGGAAGCTGTACGTCAAGGTGAAGGACGGCAAGGGGAACGTGGGCGTCGGCACGACGTCGCTCAAGGTCGTGGCCCCTCCGGTGACGGGGACGAACCTGGCGCGCGGCAAGACGGCCACGGCGTCCTCCTTCCAGTCGGACCCGACGGGCGGGTGCCCCTGCGACCCCGGGAAGGCGGTCGAC
This sequence comes from Streptomyces sp. SPB074, assembly GCF_000154905.1. Classification (GTDB taxonomy): domain Bacteria; phylum Actinomycetota; class Actinomycetes; order Streptomycetales; family Streptomycetaceae; genus Streptomyces. Next base: position 11,278 of record NZ_GG770539.1, read on the forward strand.
GGTGACGCGTCCAGCCGCTGGGCGAGCGACTGGAGCGACCCGCAGTGGCTCCAGGTGGACCTGGGCGCGCCGACGGCGTTCCGGCACGTGCAGCTGGACTGGGAGTCGGCGTACGCGAAGGCGTACACGATCCAGGTCTCGGACAACGGGAGCGACTGGCGGACCGTGCACGAGCAGAGCGCGGGCGACGGCGGGATCGACGACTTCGACGTGAGCGCGACGGCCCGCTACGTGCGGGTGAACGGCACGCAGCGCGGGACGGGGTACGGCTACTCGCTGCACGAGTTCGGGGTGTACGGGGGCTGACAGGGCGTCCTTCACCGGTGCGGGGCCGTCCGGTCCCGCACCGGTGAGTCGAGCGCGCCGCCGGGGGCGGTGGCGCGGTACCGGGCGGGACTCCCCGCTGCCGTCCGGTGCGGGGGCGGGTGCGACGGGCCGGTGGGGCTCGTCGCACCCGCCTTGCCTTGCGCCCGCCTCCCTTCAAGTCTTGGCCACAAGTCGTGGGTCGGCGAATCGATTTCGCCATCTCTCGAAGAGGCGCGTGGCTGAAAATTTTCCTCAAGTGCGCGCGGGGAAAGTGTTATCCAGGGTTTTCCCGCCGATCAGTGCAGGGGATGTAACGCCCAAGTGAAGAGACCTTGTGCACAACTCTTGACGCTATCCGTGGGGTGGGAGAACGATCTCGGCAGAACGCAGAAGTTCGCGTTCTCTTCCCACCCGCACTGTTGTGCACCACCGCGCCGGCACCCGTGTGCCCGCGGTGACTCATGCCCAGGAGACCGACATGGCTGTGTCCCTGAGTCCGGGAGCCGTTCTCGGCGCCCGACCACTTCGAAGAACCCTTGTGGGGGTCGTCGTACTGGCCCTCGCCGCCACGCTGCTTGCCTTCGTGCAGACGGCGGCGCACGCGGCGCCCGTACTCCTCTCGCAGAACAAGAACGTCACCTCCTCCAGCGTGGAGAACGTCGGGACCCCGGCGTCCAACGCCGTGGACGGCGACAACGGGACGCGCTGGTCGAGCGCGGCCTCCGATCCGCAGTGGATCACCGTGGACCTCGGGGCGACCCGCGCGGTGAGCCAGGTCGTGCTGCGCTGGGAGACGGCGTACGCGAAGGCGTACCGCGTGGAGTTCTCCACCGACAACCAGAACTGGACGTCGAAGTACTCCACGACGACGAGCAACGGCGGCGACGAGACGCTGAACGTCAGCGGCAACGCCCGCTACGTGCGGGTCTACGGCACGCAGCGGGCCACCCAGTGGGGCTACTCGCTGTGGGAGTTCCAGGTCTTCGGCGAGGACGGCGGCTCGACCCCCGGCGGCCCGATCACCGGCGGCGGGGACCTCGGCCCGAACGTGAAGGTCTTCGACCCCTCGACCCCGAACGTCCAGGGCCAGGTGGACCAGATCTTCCAGCAGCAGGAGTCGGCGCAGTTCGGCAGCGGCCGCTACCAGCTGCTGTTCAAGCCGGGCACGTACAACAACCTGAACGTGCAGCTCGGGTTCTACACCTCGATCTCGGGTCTTGGCCTCAAGCCGGACGACACCAACTTCAACGGTGACGTGACGGTCGACGCGGGCTGGTTCCAGGGCAACGCGACGCAGAACTTCTGGCGTTCGGCGGAGAACCTGGCGATCAAGCCGGTCAGCGGCGACGACCGCTGGGCCGTCGCGCAGGCCGCGCCGTTCCGCCGGATGCACATCAAGGGCGGGCTGAACCTGGCGCCGAACGGTTACGGCTGGGCGAGCGGCGGCTACATCGCCGACAGCAAGATCGACGGCACCGTCGGCCCGTACTCGCAGCAGCAGTGGTACACGCGGGACAGCTCGGTCGGCGGCTGGACCAACGGCGTCTGGAACATGGTGTTCTCGGGGGTCGAGGGCGCTCCGGGCCAGTCGTTCCCGAACCCGCCGTACACGACGCTGAACAACACCCCGGTCTCGCGCGAGAAGCCGTTCCTGTACCTGGACGGCAACGAGTACAAGGTGTTCGTGCCCGCGAAGCGGGAGAACGCGCGCGGGGTGTCCTGGGCGAGTACGCCGCAGGGGCAGTCGGTGCCGCTGAACCAGTTCTACGTGGCGAAGCCGGGCGTGTCGGCGGACACGCTGAACCAGGCGCTGGACCAGGGACTGCACCTGCTGTTCACGCCGGGCGTCTACCACCTGAACAAGACGGTGAACGTCAAGCGGGCGAACACCGTGGTCCTCGGGCTCGGCTACGCGACGCTGATCCCGGACAACGGGGTCACGGCGATGAAGGTCGCCGACGTGGACGGTGTGAAGCTCGCGGGCTTCCTGCTGGACGCGGGCGCGGTCAACTCGCCCACTCTCCTGGAGGTCGGCACGGCGGGCTCGCACGTGGACCACGCCGCGAACCCGACCTCGGTCCAGGACGTCTTCGCGCGGGTCGGTGGCGCGGGTCCGGGCAAGGTCACGACGGCGTTCGTGGTCAACAGCGACGACACGATCATCGACCACACGTGGATCTGGCGGGCCGACCACGGGGCCGGCGTGGGCTGGGAGACCAACCGCGCCGACTACGGGCTGACCGTCAACGGCAACGACGTGCTCGCGACGGGTCTGTTCGTGGAGCACTTCAACAAGTACGACGTGCAGTGGAACGGTGAGCGCGGGCGCACGATCTTCTTCCAGAACGAGAAGGCGTACGACGCGCCGAACCAGGCCGCGATCCAGAACGGCTCCATCCAGGGGTACGCGGCGTACAAGGTCGCGGACTCGGTGCAGACGCACGAGGGCTGGGGGCTGGGCAGTTACTGCAACTACACCTCCGACCCGGGGATCAAGCAGGAGCACGGTTTCCAGGCGCCGGTGCGGCCGGGTGTGAAGTTCCACGACCTGCTCGTGGTCTCGCTCGGCGGGATGGGCCAGTACAACCACGTCATCAACAGCACGGGTGGCGCGACGAGCGGGACCTCGACGGTTCCCTCGACGATCACGTCGTTCCCGTAAAGAGGCCGGCCCCGGTGCCGGGGCGCGGTGAGTGAGAGCGAGTGAGGCGGCCGGTCCCTTCGGGGGCCGGCCGTTTCGCGTGCGGCCGGGTCAGGCGGCGGGGACGGTGTCCTCCTGCCAGCTCGTGACGCCGTCGGCGAGGTGGAGGACGCGGTCGGCGAGGGCGAGGAGCTGGGTGTCGTGGGTGGCGACGAGAGCGGTGACGTGCTCGCTGCGGACGACGGCGCGCAGGACTTCCATGACGGCGAGCCCGGTGTCGGCGTCGAGCTGGCCGGTGGGTTCGTCGGCGATGAGGAGGGCGGGGCGGTTCGCGAGGGCGCGGGCGATGGAGACGCGCTGGCGCTGGCCGCCGGAGAGCCCGCCGGGGCGCTGGGCGGCGTGGTCGCCGAGTCCCACGAGGGAGAGGAGCATCGAGACGCGTTCCTCGCGCTCCGCGCGGGCGACCTTGCGCAGGCGCAGGGGGACCTCGATGTTCTCGGCGGCGGAGAGGATGGGGACGAGGCCGAAGGTCTGGAAGACGAAGCCGACGCGTTCGCGGCGCAGGGCGAGCAGGCCGTTCTCGTCGAGGGCGGAGAGGTCGGTGTCGTCGACGACGACGCGGCCGGAGCCGGGGGTGTCGAGGTACCGACTTCTGGTCCGCCCGTGACCTTCAGCAGCTCCTCGGCTACGAGCGCTGGGAGCGCTTCGAGACCGCCGTCGAGCGCGCCATCGCCGCGTGCGAGAACAGCGGCCACGAGCCCAAGGACCATTTTCGCGGCGCCGCGAAGAAGGTCTCGCTCGGTAGCGGAGCCACTCGCGCGGTCATCGACTGGCACCTCTCCCGCTACGCCGCCTACCTCGTGGCCATGAACGGCGACCCCCGCAAGGACGAGATCGCCGCCGCGCAGACGTACTTCGCGGTGAAGACCCGCGAGGCCGAGATCACCGCCATGAAGACAGCGTCCCCCGCGATGCCGACGTTCGCGCAAGCGCTGCGCGGCTGGGCAGATGAGGTCGAGGCCCGCGAGGCGGCCGAGGCCCGCGTCGCCGAGCTGGCCCCGCGCGCGGAGATCGCGGACCGGTACGAGGAGAACCCGGGCCCAACGCTCACCCAGCTCCACAAGGCGTACTTCCCGACGGTCCGCACGCGGGACTTCTTCGAGCACCTCTACCAGCGCCGCTACCTGATCGACCAGCGCGGCACACGCTGGAGCGAGACCCGGCAGGAGTGGCGCGACGGGCACGAGCACGGCCACCCCACGGCCAAGGGCAAGCGGTTCTTCTACCTCGCGTCCCGCCTCGACCCGAACGGCGTGCGCCGCTACCAGGCCCGCGTGATCCCCGGCGACGCCGAGCACCAGCTCGTCGCCGCGCTGCACCGCGACGGCCTCACCCCCCGCGTGCCGTCCGGGCCCGCCGAGCTGACCTGACGCTCACCCCGTAGCGGGCCCGCCGTGCCGTCTCCCGGCCGGGCCCGCGCACCCCACCATCTCCCCCTCTCGTCAGGAACTTCCTCTTGCGCCCCACGTCAGGCGCGGCCCGCCGCCGCGCCATTCCGCCATGCCCCGAAACGGCATGGGCCCCGGTCCCGCTTCACCTCCACGAGGTGACCGAGACCGCCTCCCGGCACGCCCAGCCCCGCGCGTGGAAGCGCGCCGTACGCTGGCTCGTCGCCGCCGGCCTCCACCCCCGCGCGAACACCACAACCCTGCGCGTCGCCGAAGACCTCGCCGCCCGGATGGACTTCGTCGAGGGCCTGGTCCTCTACGACCTCGACGGCACCGCCGCCCGCCTCGACCTTGACCGCTCCACCGTAAAGCGGCACGTCGCCGTGCTCCGCCAGCTCGGCGCGCTCGCGTGGGTCCGCCACGGTACGAAGCGCCAGCAAAGGCAGGGCCGTGATGAGTTGTTGATTCACCATCGCAGTGTTCACGCGAGTCGCGCTGCTGCCTAACGAGCTCGTGCACGGTAGGCGGTGAGACGTCGAGGATGACGGTGGGGCGCCGTCCTCACCTCTGTCGTGCCGAAGTCAGATCCGCGGTCTGCTGATGGGACAGCAGACCGGCGACGGCTTGGACGATGTCGCTCATGTGCTCGCGGCGGCCGAGATGGCGGGCCAGCGCCCGCCAGTTCTTCAAGTGCGCGATGCCGTGTTCGACCCGGATACGCCGCGAGGAATGCGCCTTGCGCTGCCGCTCATGCATTTCCTCGTACCAGTCCGGAGCGTTCTTCTTGAACTTGCGATGCGGCGGTGTCACCACACGTCCGCCGCTCTGGGCACCCAGGCCCTGGTAGCCGGCATCGGCGAGAATCTCCACGACGGGGCCGTCGGCCAGGAGCTTGACCAGCCCTAACTGGCGAGCGTGGGTGATGTCCGCGCAGCTTCCCGGCTTGGTCGGGCTGCAGAACAGCACGCGGCCGTTGCCGTCCGTGACGACCATGGTCTTGACGGCGTTCTGCTTGTTCTTGCCGGAGATGAACTTGTCCCGGTCCTTGCGCCCGGCGGCCGGCCGGCGGACCCGGATCTCGGTGCCGTCGATGATCCCGGTCTTGCCGTCGGCGCCGAGGTGGCTGACGACCTCGGCCAGAGTCCGCAGCCGCACTCCGGGGCTGACGGTGCAGCCTCGCTCGGCGAGTAGTGGCCGCACCTCGCCGACGGCGCGGGTGATGGTGGAGCGGTCCACACCGAACCAGCAGGCCAGCACGTCATGAGTGACGGCATGGCGCAGATGCACGAGCGTGGCCAGGAGGCGGTCGACGAACACCAGCCGGTGCTTCGCACCCGCGCCCACAGCCCGCTTCCGCGGCCTGGACGCGAGCTTGGCGTGGTGTCGCTCGTGCCACAACGGACCTACCTCAGCCACGAGTTCAGCGATCACGTCAGCCGACAGGCCGGTGATCCTCCGGTCGCTGATGATCGCTGCACGAGACGCGTTCCCCACCACACGACCATGATCGACGATCGAGAACTCGACGCGTCACCGCCTACCGTGCACGAGCTCGTTAGGCGCGTGCCTCACCGTATTCCCGGGCCCCGTGGCGCCACCGACCACAACGGGGTCGCCAACCACCTCTCCGAACGAGCTCATGGCCGGCACCCGCTCCCCAGCCTTCGCCACCCGGCGGTCCTCCGCGTCTCCTCTCGCTTCCGCGGCCCGCCCGCTGTCACCCACACGGATGAACCTGATTCCTGACGCGCTGGGCCGCCGCACCTCCCCCGCAGGGTCGGGACCTGCGTGAGGCCGCTCGGAGGGCATCCCAGAGAACAGTGTCTAAGGGACCGGGAAGACGTTCAAAGGGCTGACCGACGCGATGCTCGCCGAGCAGACGGAGCGGCTGCTGGAGTCGGCGGTCTCCGACGACGGCCGGACGGTACGGGTGCGGCCCGGGCTGGTCGTGGAGATCGCCTTCGACGGGGTGCAGCGGTCCTCGCGGTACCCGGCGGGGCTCACGCTGCGGTTCGCGCGGGTGGTGCGGTACCGGCCGGACAAGACGCCGGAGGAGGCCGACACGGTGGAGGCCGTGCGGGAGGCGGGGGGCGGGACGGTGCGCGATGCCGAGGGGGCCGGGGAGAGCGGGGCGGGGCGCGGGGAGAGCCGAGGGCGCCGGGTGGCGGGGAGCGGGGGCGAGGAGAGCTGAGGGCGCCGGGTGGCGGGGAGTGGGGGCGAGGAGAGCTGAGGGCGCCGGGTGGCGGGGAGTGGGGGCGGGGATGCCCGGAGACTGTGACATATGCCGGGGGCACCATCGGTGCGGGTGTTGCCAAACGGCTTACGCGACGGGCGGGGCTGTGCCACAGTCGTCACGTCGCCGCTCCGGCGGCCGGTCGCGCCCCGGCGCCTCCGGGCCCCGGGAGGCGTGCACGTCCGTCCAATCCGCGGGGTCGGCGCCACCGGCCCGTGTGTACGCCGCATCGGAGCCGCCATGCCCCCGCCCGCCTCCACGGACCGTGCCGCGCGACAGCGCCGGCAGGACGGTCCGCTGACCGGCGGCGCGCCCTCCGTGGTACGGCCCCGGCGGCCGTACGCGGAGCCGGGCCTCCGGGCCCGGCCGTACGCGGAGCCGGGCCCGGAGG
>NZ_GG770539.1:19037-23224 GCF_000154905.1 Streptomyces sp. SPB074
ACGAGCGGGGGTCACTGGTACGAGGCGGCCGAACTCCCCGACGGATCGACGCTGCTGGCCGCCGGTGAGGTGGCCGGGCACGGTCCCGCGAGGACGGCGGACACGGCGACGCTGCTCGGCGCGCTGCGGGGCGTCGCGCTCACCGGGGCCGGTCCCGGCGAGCTGCTCGACGTGCTCGGCCAGGTCGTGGCCGCGAGCACGCCCCGTACCCCGATGGTCTCGGCGCTGTGCTGCCGTATCCCGCCGGGCTCCCGGTCGGTCGTCTGGGCGCAGGCGGGGCACGCGGCGCCCCTGCTCTTCCGCGCGGGCGGCGGACGGTCCCTGGGGCACCCGGCGGGGCATCTCCTGGGCGCGCCCCGGGACATCGGCCACGCCGAGCACCGGACGGCGCTCGCGCCCGGCGACCTGCTCGTGCTCAGGGCCGGCGGTCCCGTACCCGCCGCTCCCGACGCCGGGGCCGCGCGCGAGGCCGCCGACGCGCTGCTGCCGCTCGCGCCCCGGTTCGCCGGGGTGGCCGGGGCACGGCAGGCGGCCCGGGTCGTCCGGGAGGCGGCACGCACCGGCGCGGGCGGGGGTGTGCCCGGGGGTGCGGACGCCCTGCTGCTCGCGCTCGTGCGCGGCTGACGGGTCGTACGGGGGTGCGCCGTTTCGCGGCGGGGACGCGAGGGGGCGGGGTCAGGCTCCGGCGACGCGTCCGGTGCCACGGTTCCTCCCCGGGGTCTTGGGCATGACGCGCTCGATGTCACCGCGCAGGACGTCGATGCGGGCGTGGCCCGCGTACTTCCCGGTGAGGCGGTACATCTGCCGCAGCCGGTCCCAGGTGCGCAGCGAGGAGGTCTCGCCGATCGACTGGAGCGCCAGGCGCGCGTAGAAGTCCGCCTGTTCGGGGTCGTTGCCGAGGAAGCAGGCCGAGGCCATCGAGAGGTGGTCGAAGATCTGCGAGCGCTGGCGTTCGGAGTTGCGCAGGGCGAGCGCGCGTTTGGCGTGGGCCTGGGCCTGGGCGGCGACGCTGGGGTCGTGCTCGGCGAGGGTGCGGTAGGCGAGGGCCTGCATCCCGTACAGGTCGGCCTCGTCGAACATCTGCATCCAGCTCAGATGCTCCCCCGTCCCCTTGTCGGAGACGAAGAGTTCCTCCGCCTCGCCCAGGGTGCGGCGCATCGCCTGACCGTGGCCCATCGAGGCGTGCGCCCACGCCTCGATGGTGCGGAACATCGCGCGGGTACGGGGCAGGGTGCCCTCGCCCGCGCCCGAGCCCGCGAGCTTCATGAGGTCGAGGGCCTCGCCGGGATCGCCGAGGTGGATCTTCTGGCGGGCGGCGCGGGACAGGGCCTCGCTGGCGCGGGGGCGGTCGCCGCCCTCGCGGGCCGCGTGCGCGGCGATGAGGAAGTACTTCTGCGCGGTGGGTTCGAGGCCCACGTCGTGGGACATCCAGCCCGCGAGGACCGCCAGGTTGGCGGCGACGCCCCAGAGCCTGCGCTGGAGGTGGGCGGGGTGGTGGTAGGCGAGCATCCCGCCCACCTCGTTGAGCTGGCCCACGACGGCCTTGCGCTGGAGGCCGCCGCCGCGGGAGGCGTCCCAGGCGCGGAAGACCTCGACGGAGTTCTCCAGCTCGTCGATCTCCTGGGAGCCGACGGGAGCCGCTTCGTAGCGGTCCCAGCCCGCCTGCTCGGGGTGGAGTGGGTCGCCGTCGCGCGGCCGGTCGGCCGCGAGGACGGGGTCGGTGTGGAGCCAGTCGTGCATGGCGGTGCTGAGGGCGGAGCCCGCGGCGAGCGCGGCACCCGCGCCCACCAAGCCGCGTCGGTTGAGCATAAGGTCCATTCCCGTGAATTCGGTGAGGACCGCGGCCGTCTTCTCGGGCGCCCACGGCACACCGTCGGGGTTGTCGACGCTCCCCTGGGTGTGCGCGCTCCCCGCGCGCCCGCGCCTGACCAGGCCGAGGTCCTCGATGGTCACGACACGGCCGAGACGCTCGGTGAACAGGGCGGCCATCACCCGGGGCACGGGGTCGCGGGGGATCTCGCCCACGTCGATCCAGCGCCGTACGCGCGAGGTGTCGGTGGCCAGCTGGGGGTGGCCCATGGCCGCCGCCCGCCGGTTCACCAGTCGCGCGAGTTCGCCCTTGGACCAGCCGGTCATGCCGAACAGGTCGCCAAGGCGGGTGTTGGGTTGTCCGCTCACGTCAAGCCCCCAGGTTCTCGGCTGATTTGACACTAACGGCCGGTCACGTGCGGAGCGAGTATTCGCCAGGGTTCGCCAGGGTGCGCCAGATGGTCTGCCACGGCGCGCCGGGTGTCGGGTAGGAAGCGCGCCAACCCGGCCCGGCGCCCGGGCGGCACTCCCCAGGGTGTCGCCGGTCGCCGGGCCGGGCGGGCGCACCCGATGCGCGGGCCCATGAAGGGCTCGCGGGCCAAGGAAGGGATACGCCCACCCCATGTACACCGCACAGTCCCCCCTCTCCGCGTTACCCCGTGCGCCACGCGCGCGCCAGCCCGGTGCCCCTTTCCTCGATCCCGCGCGGGCGGCTGCCGTGCCCTTCGGCGCCGCTCAGCCCCGTACCCGGCGTACGCAGGGGGCGCCGGGCCCGCAGCGGCTGAGCGGCCGGCTCGACCTGTCGGGGCCGCAGGGCGCGCAGTTGCGCGCCGCGGTGGCCGCGGTGCACCGCATCTGCCCGGACTTCCACCCCGTCCAGCTGCTGCGCCGCAACGGGCACTCGGTGCTCCTCGCGGGGAGCACGGGGCGGGCGACGGTGGTCGCGAAGTGTTTACTGGACCGTTCGCCGGTGTGGACGGCCCGCATCCGGCAGGAGATAGCCGCGTACCGCTCCTTCGTGCGGCAGCGGCCACCGGTGCGGGCGCCGCGCCTGGTGGCGGCCGACCCGGACCAGGGGGTCCTGGTCGTCGAGCGGATGCCCGGGCGCCCGGCCGCGCTCCAGCGCCACCCCGCGCACGCTCCGGCGCGCACCGATCTGCGGGCCGCCCTCGCGGCGTTCACGCGGGTCAACTCCTGGCGACCGGCCCCCGGTACGTTCGACACCCCGCTGGACTACGGGACGCGCATCGCGCGGTTCCACGAGCTGGGGATGCTGACGGACCGTGACCTGGACGACCTCCAGAAGCTGCTGCACGGCGTCGCGGGCGGGGCGGGGCGGGGCGGGACGTGGCAGTTCAACCACGGGGACGCGCTGCTGTCGAACGTGCTGCTCTCGCCCGCCGGGCCTGTGCTGCTGGACTGGGACCGGGCCGGCTGGTACCTGCCGGGGTACGACCTGGCGACGCTGTGGTCGGTGATCGGGGACGCGCCCGAGGTGCGGCGCCAGATCGCCCAGCTCGCGCAGGCGGCGGGCCCGGCGGCCCGGGACGCGTTCCTGGTGAACCTGATGCTCGTGCTGACGCGCGAGATCCGTACGTACGAGAGCGCGGTGCAGCGCACGATGCACGAGGCGGCGCCGGTCGCCGTCCCCGGGGTCCCCGCCTCCGGTGAGGAGCAGCGGCTGCTGCTGCGCCGGCTCCACGACGACTGCGCCACGGCGCGGCGGGCGGTGCGCGCGGCGGTCGGTACCCGCTGAACGGCCCGGCCCGGCACGGGTGGCCCGCGGCACGGTCCGGCCGCGGGCCCCGGGAACCGCACGGGCTGCCGGACGCCCTCCACTTCCTGCGAAACGTTTTTCCCTCGCTCTTCCGTTCCGCCCGCGACCGAAGGGGTGGAATTACCGGCACCCTGACGGCCCTTTCCGGCACCTCCTGCCGGGCACCGGCCGGACGGGAAGGCCACGTCGTCCCAGGCAGTACCGCGAAGTCCCGCGCGCCCTCCATTGGTCCACTCCTGTGATGGTCCCGCAACCGGGGCCTGACATGGGGATTCCCTCGCGGGAAGCGTGATTGACGGATCGTCGGGGAGCGAGTACCACTGGCACGTCCGGGCACGAACTCCAGCGCGTCCACTCCCCCCAGGAGGCTGCTTTGCGAGGAACTCCCCCCGTCCGTTCCAGACGGCGGACGGCCGTGATCGCCTTCGCCTCGTCCGCCCTGCTCCTGCCGCTCCTCGCCACGACACCCGCCGGGGCCGCGCCCGCTCCGGCCGCCGCCTCCGGGCCCGCCGGCCGGCTCCAGGACGCCTTCGCCTCCGCCTCGGCCACGTATCGCGTCCCGCGCGAGATCCTTCTCGGCGTCTCCTACCTCCAGTCGCGG
>NZ_GG770539.1:23658-59864 GCF_000154905.1 Streptomyces sp. SPB074
CCGCGACGGCGAGCGCCGCACGACGGACGCGGGGCAGTCGGTGGCGCTCCTCGCTGACGCGCGGGCGACGGCACGGCCGGAGCAGCTTCGCGCCATGGGCCTGAAAAAGGCGGCGGCCGGGCCCACGGAGTGCCCGCCGACGGTGGCCTGCGAGTGGGTGCCCGCGCCCTACGAGGAGTACGGGGACGGCGACTACGGCAACCACGACCTCGCCGACCGGCCCCACGACCAGTCCGTCGACTCGATCGTCATCCACGACACCGAGGAGACCTGGGACAAGACGCTCGACCTCGTCCAGGACCCGACGTACCTGGCGTGGCACTACACGATCCGTTCCACGGACGGGCTCATCGCGCAGCACTTCCCGACGAAGGACGTCGGCTGGCACGCGGGCAACTGGTACGTGAACGCGAAGTCGATCGGTATCGAGCACGAGGGCTTCCTCACCGCGCCCGACGCCTGGTTCTCGGAGTCGATGTACCGGTCCTCGGCCCGGCTCGTGAAGTACCTCGCGAAGAAGTACGGCGTCCCGCTCGACCGGCAGCACATCCTCGGCCACGACAACGTGCCCGCGACGACGACGTCCGGGATCCCCGCGATGCACACCGACCCCGGCCCGTACTGGGACTGGTCGCACTACTTCGCGCTGCTCGGCAAGCCGGTGCGCGCCACGGCGCTGCCGTGGTCGGACATCGTAACGATCGCGCCCAGGTACGCGTCCAACAAGGCGGTGTACACGGGCTGTTCGGCGGACGATCCGGCGGCGGCGTGCCCGGCCCACGGGTCGAGCGAGCTGTGGCTGCGGCAGTCGCCCTCCGACGACGCCCCGCTCCTCAAGGACGTCGGCCTGCACCCGAAGGGCGAGGACTCCACGACGGGGGTCAACGACGTCGGGGCGCGCGTGTCGAGCGGCCAGCAGTACGTGGTCGCCGCGCGGCACGGCGCGTGGGTGGCGCTCTGGTACAACGGGCAGAAGGGGTGGCTCAGGAACTCGCTGCTCAAGCCGGTCGCGCTGCCCTCCCACGGGCTCGTGGTGACACCGAAGAAGGGCCGCGCGGACGTGCCGGTGTACGGGCGCGCCTACCCGGAGGCCTCGGCATACCCGGCGGGCATCACGCCGCAGGCGCTGTCCCCGTTCTCGTACAAGCTCCTCGCGGGGCAGCGGAACGTGGCCGGGGGGAAGGTGCGCGGCGAGTACTTCCACTCGCCGACGTTCGACACGACGGACCACACGGTGGTGCGCGGTACGAACGAGTACTACGAGATCCAGTTCGGGCACCGGGTGGCGTACGTGAACGCCGCCGACGTGACGGTGTCGCGGGTGCGCTGAGGTTCCCCGGTGAGCGGGGCCGGTCCTTTCGCGGGGGCCGGCCCCGTTCGTGTGCCGGGGGCTGTCACTGCCAGGTGTAGGTCTCCCCCGCGACCGCCTTGAAGGTCGTCGTGCCGCCGGGGACGAGGCTGTTGCGGACCGTGAGTTCGCGGGTGCGCGAGGCGGTGAGGGCGATCCGGGTCGCCTTGCCGCCGGCCCAGGTGACGTCGAGTGTCGCGCCGCCTCTGGCGCGCAGTCCGCGCACCGTGCCGTCGCTCCAGGCGGCGGGGAGGGCGGGCAGGACGTCGATGACGTCGTGCTGGCTCTGGAGCAGCATCTCGGTGATGCCGCTCGTGGCGCCGAAGTTGCCGTCGATCTGGAACGGGGGGTGGGTGTCCCAGAGGTTGGCGAGCGTGGAGTTCCTGAGCTGTTCGGCGAGCATGGTGTGGGCGTGGTTCCCGTCGCGCAGCCGCGCCCAGAAGTTGATCTTCCATGCCTTGGACCAGCCGGTGCCGCCGTCGCCGCGCGCGGTGAGGGAGACCTTCGCGGCCTCGGCCAGCGCGCTGCCGGGCTCGATGGCGCGGCCCGGGTGCAAGGCGTAGAGGTGGGAGACGTGGCGGTGGTCGTCGGTGCGGCCGTCGAGGTCGGTCTTCCACTCCATGAGCTGTCCCCAGGAGCCGACGCGCAGTCCGGGGTCGATGCGGTCGAGTGTCTCCTTGAGCCTGCCGCGGAAGGCGGGGTCGTCGCCGAGGGTCTGCGCGGCTTCGAGGGTGTTGGTGAACAGCTCGTGGACGATCTGCTGGCTCATCGCGGCGCCCGCGGTGAAGTCGCCGTGTTCGGGGGAGAAACTCGGCGTCACGACAAGGGTGTTGTCGCGGGGGTCGGTGCGCAGGACGTCGATCCAGAACTCGGCGGCCTCCTTCATGGCCGGGTAGGCGGTGGCGCGAAGGTAGTCGGTGGAGCCGTCGAAGCGGTAGTGCTCGTAGAGCTGCGAGGTGAGCCAGGCGGCGGCCTCGGGGAACCAGAAGCTGGTCGGCCAGTCGTGGACGCCGGTGAAGCCGAACGGGGTCGTCTCGTCGTGGACGACCCAGCCCCGGGCGCCGAACATGGACTGGGCGGTGGTGCGGCCCGGTACGCGCAGCGCCTCCACGAAGCGGTCGTAGGGGGCGGTGGTCTCGGCGAGGTTGGTGGCCTCGGCGGGCCAGTAGTTCATCTGGAGGTTGATGTTGACGTGGTAGTCGGCCGACCAGGGGGGCGTGGTGCTGTTGTTCCAGGCGCCCTGGAGGTTGGCGGGCAGCGAGCCGGCGCGCGAGGAGGCGATGAGCAGGTAGCGGCCGTACTGGAAGAAGAGCGCTTCCAGGGCGCGGTCGGCGGCGCTGTTCCCGCCGGTGTACGCCTTGAGCAGGGCGTCCGTGCTCTGGTCGGGCGCGGATTGCTGGCCGAGGTCGAGGACGACGCGGGAGAAGAGCCCGCCGTGGTCGCTCGTGTGGCGGTCGAGGAGTTCGCGGTAGGGGCGGGCGGCGGCCTGGTTCACGGCGCCGGTGACGCGGTCGTGGGGGTCGGCGCCCCGGTAGCCGGGGTAGGTGTCGGCGTAGTCGGTGCCGGCCGAGAGGACGAACCAGGCGCTGTCGGCGCCGCTGACGGTGAGGCGGTCGCCGTTCGCGGAGACGGTGCCGCCCTCGCTCAGCAGGCGGATCTGCGCCTCGAAGCGCATTCCGTTGTCCTGGAGGGCGCCGCGCAAGGTGAGGCGGTCGCCGCTCGCGGTGGCGGTGAAGTCCTGGCGCGGTGAGGTGTAGCGCAGGCTCAGTTCGACGCTGCCGCCGCGGTCGGCGGTGAAGTGCCCGACGAGGACCTTGTCGGGGTAGGAGGCGAAGACGGTGCGGCGGAAGGTGGTGCCGTCGTGGGGGTAGGTGACGCCCGCGAGTCCTTGGGCGAGGTCGAGGGTGCGGCTGTAGCCGTTCGCGGAGGCGGGGGCGCCGGCGACGTCGATGAGGAGGTCGCCGAAGGTCTGGTGGCCGCCGTAGCCGATGCGGGGCTGGCCGAGGCGGGCGGCGGCGTCCTCGGGGGTGATCTTCGTGCGTGCCTCGATGTCGGCGCGGACGGAGGAGAGGGCGTCGGGGCGGGGGTTCTCCCAGTTACCGTAGCGGTAGCCGGGAGTGCCGGGGCCGCCGGTCCACAGCGTCTTCTCGGCGAACTGGACGTGCTCGGTGGGCAGGGTGCCGAAGACGCTCGCGCCGAGGGCGCCGTTGCCGACGGGGAGGGACTGGGTCTCCCAGTCGGTGGCGGGGGCCGTGTAGCGCAGGACGGGCCGGGCGGGATCGGCGGCGCGGGCGCCGGTCCCGGTGGTGGGGGCGGCGCTCGCGGAGGCGGCGGCGAGGGGGGTGGCCCCCGCCGCGAGGGCGCCCGCGACGCCGAGGACGGACTGCACTGTCGTTCTTCGTGTGGGGCCATGCGACATGCCTCGGGACGCTAGACGGGGCCCCCGTGTTCGACAAGAGCGATGACAAACGACACGGAACCCCCGTACGCGCGTGACGAAACCCCCTCAAGAGGAGGAGGTTCCTCCGGCCGGTGGGCAGCGCATTCCGGACAGTGCGGGAAGGCCCGCCCGGGAGAGCGGCAGGGGGTCGCGGGGCTCGGTCAGCCCTGCTGGAACATCGCGGCGGGCAGCGGCTTGAGGAGCGCGTAGAGGTCGTCGGTGATGGGGCGGTCCCAGGCGGCGATGGTGACGAGCACGTTGTCGCTGCGGTCGAACTGCACGCAGGAGATACGGCCCTCGGAGAGCTTGAGGCGGCGCACGATGAGGAGGTTGTCGCCCTGCATGACCGGCATGTCCTCGACGTCCACGACCTCGACGTCCTCGTCGTTCTCCAAGGCCAGGAGGAGTTGCGCGACCTCGAAAGGGACCTGCTTGTCGGCGAGTTCACGGGCGGGCGAGCCGGCCGGGAGATTGCCGATGATCATGGCGGGTCCGCGGCCGCCGAACAGGTCGTACTGGAGGAAGACCCCCTGACACGTGCCGTCCTGGGCGGGCAGCAGCCCCGCGACGAGGTTCCCGGGCCAGTCCCCCGGGTCCATGGCCAGGACATCGAAGTCGGGACCCGCGGGCGTGGCGGGAGTACGGCGGCGGAGGAACGACATGCGGCCCATGGTACGTGTCCGGCTTCGGTCACGAGCGGGCACCCCTGCGTAACCGGGGGCCCGGAGAGGGGGTACGGCGGTGGCGCAAAAGGGATGGTGGGGACGCAGGCGCGCGGGGTGGTCCGAGGGAGGCGCGGGACGGGGCGGGACGGCGGCCTCTCAGGCAGCCGTGCCCGCTTCCGCCTCGGCCTCCGCCTCGTCCTGGGCGGTGAGCGGGACGACGGCGACGGGGGCGGCGGCGTGCAGCAGGACCGCCTGGGTGACGGAGCCGAGGATGCGGGCCGGCTGGAGGAGGCGCCGGCGGTGGCGGCCGACGACGACCAGCTCCGCGCCGCTGGACGCGGCGACGAGGTGCCCGGCGGCGTCCCCGGCGGCGACGGAGATCAGGGCCTCGACACCGGGGTGGGCCGCGCGGTGCGGATCGAGGTGGTCCTTGGCGAGGCTCAGGCACTCGGCCTCGGCCGCCTCCTGGTCCTCGACGGTGGGCGTGTAGTCCCCCACCGCGGTCCAGGCGAGCGTGGGCCAGGGGTAGGCGACGACGATGTGGACGGCGGCGCCGCGGCGTGCGGCCTCCGTGAAGGCGAAGGTGAGCGTGGAGTCGTCCTTGAGGTCCACGGGCAGGCCCACGACGACGCGCGGCCCCGCCGACACCTCGGTCGTGACGTCCTCGGGCACGGCACGCCCCGGCCGGGGCACGACGACGACCGGGCAGGCGGCGTCGCGGGCGGCGGCCATCCCGTTGGAGCCGAGCAGGAGGCTGGCGAAGCCGCCGCGCCCGCGCGAGCCGAGCACGAGGAGCTGGGCGTCGCCGCCCATCTCGGGCAGCACCGCGTCGGGCGCGCCCTCGATCGTGACGAACTCCAGGACGGGGAGCTGCTGGCCGCGCCCCTCCAGGTCCGCGCGCAGCCGGTCGAGCACCGGGTCGCCGACCTGCTCGGGCCCGGCGGCGAGCACCTCGGGCTGCGTCCAGGCCGCGTACTGGCGCACGTGCACGATCCGCAGCACGCTCTCGCGCAGCCGGGCCGCCTCGATCGCCCAGTCCAGGGCGCGGAGGCTGTCCTCCGAGCCGTCCACGGCCGCTACCACCGGCAGCTCACTCATGATGTCCTCGTTCCCTGCGCCCGCTTGTCGCCGGGCGCCACTTGAGCCCCTACAGCTCCAGCCTTCCCCGGTGGAGCGGGATGTGCCAGGGCCGAAAGACCCCACCGCTGGCATCATCCGCCAGCCCTCCCGCCCCCGCATCCGCGCCCCCCTTCGCGCGGCGCTCAGCCCGCCGGTTCTCGCGCCCGCCCCGTCCGCCGTCCCGTCGGGGTCGTCCGACGTGAGGAACGGCAGGACGTGGGCGAGGAAGGCGGCGGGGCGCGTGGCGTGGACGTGGTGCCCGGCGGGGACGGTGGCCAGGCGGGCGCGCGGCAGCCGCGCGGCGAGCGCGGCGACGGTGGACTGGTCGACGACGCTCGTGGGGCCGCCCGCGAGCACGAGGGCGGGGACGTCCGCGCGGTCCATGCGCTCCCACCAGGCGGGGTCGGGGCGGTTGCGGGGGTGTTCGGTGGCGAGGACCATCCGCCAGTCGAAGCCGAGCGGGCCCGGGGGCCGTTCGGGGACGGGTCGCGGCGGGGTGAGGGGCAGGGGCGCGGGGACGTCCTCCAGGACGAGGCGGCGGATCAGCCCGGGGTGCTCCTGGGCGAGGAGGCAGGCGATGACGCCGCCCAGCGAGTGGGCGACGAGGTCCACAGGGGGCAGGGAGAGCGCGGCGAGGAAGGCGCGGACGTCGTCGCGCAGGAGCGGGAGGGAGTACGTGCCGGGGTATTCGCTCGCGCCGTGGCCGCGCGGGTCGAGCGCGAGGACCCGCCGGTGGGCGGCGAGGGGGCCGAGGACCGGTGCCCAGTCGGCGGAGGACTCGCCGCGGGCGGGCAGGAGGAGGAGCGGAGGCGCGTCGGCGGGGCCCATCTCGCGGTAGGCGAGGGTGACGCCGTTCGCGCGGACGGTGCGGAGCGGGGGCGGCGGGACGGGGTGCGGGTCCATGGGAGCAGCCTGCCGGACGGGCACGCCGGGCGGCACGGGCTTCGCGGACGGCGGAAGGCGGCGCGGCGGAACGGGTGCCCGGTGGGCGAGGTGCGCGGCCCAAGGCGTGCCCGGCCTCGCGGGGAGCACCCGCGTGCGTCAGGCGGTGACACGGCGGCCCGGGCGGGCCTCGGGGCCGAGGCGGGCGACTGCGCTGTGGATGTACTTGGGGGGCATCTGCCAGCGCAGTTCGCCGGGGACGGCGCGCAGCAGGCGCGCGGTGGAGCGCAGGCGGCGGGTGACGACGGCCGGGGGCGGGGCCTCGCGCCCGTAGAGCCGGTGGGCCCAGGGGGGCAGGGAGCCGTAGGCGAGGTCCGCGACGCGTCGCCAGAGCAGGGCGCGGGCCGGCAGGAGCGGGAAGGGGACGGGCGGGCGGCGCAGGAAGTCGTCCACGACGCGGGCGTCGGCGCCGACGGCGAGTTCGTCCTTGACGCTGCGGAAGTAGCTGTCGAGCTCCCCGACGGTGGCGGGGACCTGGGCCGGGTCGAGGCCGACGAGGCGTGCGCCGGTGCGCTGTTCGGCGACGTAGCGGTCGGCGGCCCGGGCGTCGAGGGGGAAGCCGGAGCGGCGCAGGGTGTGAAGGTAGGAGGAGACCTCGGCGCAGTGGACCCACAGCAGGAGCGCGGGCTCGTCCACGCCGTAGTGTTCGCCGCTCACGGGGTCGGTGGCGCCGAGCCTGCGGTGGATGCCGCGCACGTGGGCGGCGGCGCGTTCGGCGGTCGGGGTGTCGGCGTACGTGGTGGCGGCGACGTAGCGGGCGGTGCGGATCAGGCGGCCCCAGGCGTCCTGGCGGAAGTCGGAGTTCGCCATCACGCCGCGCAGGGTGCGGGGGTGGAGTGCCTGGAGCCACAGGGCGCGGACGCCGGCGATCCACATGGCGGGGTCGGCGTGGAGCTGCCAGGTCACGGAGCCGGGCCCGTAGAGGCCGGGATCGGGGCGGGGCGGCTGCTCGGTCACGGCGGGACCTCCGGGAGAGTGGTGCGTGCCTGGGGCGATTGTCTCCCGGACGGGCGGCGGGGGCCGGTGGGGGCTCGCGGAGCGGCGGGGCGGGGGGCCGCGGGTCAGTGCGCGGCGAGGGTGGCGAGGAAGCGGGCGCAGGAGGCGGCGCAGGCGCGGCAGGCGGCGACGGCCTCCTCCGCGCCGGGGAGACCGGCGCAGTGGGCCGCGCAGTCCAGGCACGTGGTGCGGCACCAGTCGAGGCGGAAGCGGAGTTCGTCGTCCTCGGGGTCCTGGAGGGGTTCGGCGCCCAGGAGCCGCGCGGTGCTGTCGCAGACCTCGACGCAGCGCAGGGCGCGCAGGACGGCGGGTTCGGCGCCGGGTGTGCCGCAGTGGCGGGCGGTCAGGGTCGCCGCGGCGCGGCAGGAGGCGGCGCAGGCGAAACGATCCTCCAGATAGCGCACGAGGCGGTCGCGGTCCCACAGGTCCTCGGGTCCTCGCGGGCCGCGGGGCGCGGTGAACGCCTGTGCCATGGCGGTCTCCTCTCGGGCGGCCCCGGCCCCGGGGCGGGCGCGTGCCTCAGGGGGCGGGTTGCCGCGCAGAGCCCGCGCAAACGCGGGCCCGGCGCCCCGAGGCGGACGCCGCACGGGGACGCGGAGCGGGAGAGGAGTCGCGGCGGGGGCGCCGCGCGGCACAGGGGCCGCGGCGGGAGCGTGCCGCGCGGGCGGCGCGGGAGGTGTGACGGGGCATCGGCCGGGAAAGGGTCGTGCGCATGACACACACGTCCCCCCGCTCCCCCGCCGCGCCCGGCTCCCCGTTCCCGCGCGCCCCGCGCCGCCCGGTGCGGCAGCTCGCCGCGGCCTCCGTCGGCAACGCCGTGGAGTGGTACGACTGGTACGCGTACACCTTCCTCGCCACGTACCTCGCCGACCAGGTCTTCCCCCGGGGCGCGGACAGCTCGCTGGTGGCGTTGCTCTCCACGTTCGCGGTGTTCGCCGTGGGGTTCTTCATGCGCCCGGTGGGCGGGCTGCTCATGGGCGCGGTCGCCGACCGGCGCGGGCGGCGGGCCGCGCTGACGGTGACGATCCTGCTCATGGGCGGATCGAGTCTGCTCGTGGCGATGACTCCGACGTACGCGGCGGCCGGGTTGTTCGGGCCGGTCGTGCTCGTGCTGGCGCGGCTGCTGCAAGGTCTGTCGGTGGGTGGGGAGTTCGCCGCTTCGACGACGTTCCTGGTGGAATCGGCGGGCCCCGGCAGGCGCGGTCTCTTCTCCAGTTTCCAGTACGTGTCCACGACGGCCGGGCAGCTCGTCGCCTCCGGGGTCGCCGCGCTGCTCGTGCGGGTGCTGAGCGAGGGGCGGATGGAGAGCTGGGGGTGGCGGCTGCCGTTCGTGCTCGGGGCGGTGCTGAGCCTGGCCGGGTTCTGGATCAGGCGCGGTGCCGAGGAGACGCGCGGCGAGGCGGACGCGGCCGGGCGCCCGCCGCTCTTCGAGGCGCTGCGCCGCCATCCGCGCGCCTCGCTCCTGATCGGCGGGATCACGGCGGGCGGCACGCTCGCGTACTACACGTGGACCTCGTACCTGCCGACGTACGCGGAACTGAACGCCGGCGCGGCGAAGGGCGACGCGCTGCTCGCCTCGACGCTCGCGCTCGCGTTCTTCGCGCTGCTCCAGCCGGTGGCCGGGCTGCTCTCGGACCGCTTCGGGCGCCGTCCGCTCCTGCTGTTCTTCGGGCTCGGTTTCGCGCTGCTGTGCGTGCCGCTGCTGCGGCTGCTCACCGGCTCCTTCGTGTCGTTGCTCCTCGTGAGCTGCGCGGGGATGGTGCTCCTGACGGGGTTCACGTCGGTCTCGGCGGCGGTGAACGCGGAGGTGTTCCCGGCGCGGGTGCGGGCGGCGGGCATCGGTTTCCCGTACTCGCTGACGGTGGCGCTCTTCGGGGGGACGGCACCGTACGTGGGGACGCTCTTCAAGGAGTGGGGCCGGGCCGGGCTCTTCCCCTGGTACGTCGTGGTGCTGTGCCTGGTCTCCTCGGCCGTCTACCTGCGGCTCCCGGAGACGGCGCACCGACCGCTGGAGCGCTGAGCGCGCGGGGGCGCCGGGGCCGGGCCTCTCGCGCGCGGCTACCCGCGCGGCGCCCTCTCCTACCGCCCGCCGCCGGGCCCGACCCGATCGGCGTCCGCGGACTTGCCGGGTGTCGCGGGGCGCGCGAGCGTCGCAGCGAGGGCCCGGCTCGGCACGCGGGCGTTCCGGCTCGGACACGGGAGTGGGCACCATGGGTACGCGGAGCAGGCAGGTGGCGATCGACCTGGGCAGTGCGCGGCTGCGGCTGCGCGACGGGCGGCAGGCGTGGTCGGCTCCGCACGTCGCGATCGTGGACGCGGAGGGCTCGCTGCGGGCGTGGGGGGACGAGGCGCTCGCGATGGCGGGACGCCTGCCGCCCCGCCTGCGGCTCGTGCGGCCGGTCGCGGCGGGGGCCGTGGCGGATCTGCCGCTGGCCGCGCGGCTGCTCGGCTCGGCGTTGCGGGCGGCCTCGGGGAAGTCGCGGCGGCTGCGCGGGGCGCGGGCGGTGGTGTGCGTCCCGGACCACGCGACGTCGCTGGAGCGGCACGTGCTGCGGCAGGTGTGCAAGGACGCGGGCATCAACCAGGTGCGTTCGGTGCCGCACTCGGTCGCGGCGGCGATGGGGGCGGGGGTGAGCGGGAGCCCGGCGGGGGCGCTGCTCGTGGACGTCGGGGAGCACCGGACCTCGGCGTCGATGATCGCGCTCGGCACGGCGCTCGTGACGCGGACGGTCAAGCGGGGCGCGGGCAGTGTGGACACGTGGCTGATGCGGCACGCGCGCGAGGAGCACGCGCTGACCATCGGGGCGCGGGTCGCCGAGGAGGCGAAGCTCGCGGCGGCGCTGGAGACGGGCGCGCGGCTGCCGGTGCGGGGGCAGGACAGGGACGAGGGGCTGCCGCGGGTGGGGGAACTGACGGTGGCGGAGATCCGGGCGGTGCTGCGTCCGGTGTACGAGGACGTGGCGGGGCTCGTCGCCGCGGTGCTCGACGCCTCGCCGCCCGAGCTGGTGGACGACGTCTTCGAGCGGGGGGTGCTGCTGCACGGGGGCGGGGCGCGGCTGTACGGGCTCGACGCGCACCTGCGCCAGGAGCTGGGGGTGCCGGTGCACCTCGTGGAGTCGGGGGCGGACACGGCGGTGGAGGGGGCGTGGCTGCTCGCCGAGAAGGGGCCGGTGCTCGAACTCGCGTGAGGTCCGGCCGAGGGAACGGAAGAGGTGAGGGCGTATGACGGCTGCGGCGGGGCTGGCGCTGATGATCGTGGGGGCCGTGCTGCGGTACGCGGTGACGTGGCGGTTCGCGTGGGTGGACCTGCCGGTGCTGGGGAACATCCTCATCGCGGGTGGCTGCGCGGGGCTCGTGCTGGGGCTGGTGCTCGCGCGCGGGAGGCGGCGGGTGGCACTGGCGGCGGAGCGGGCGCGGGACTCGGCGGCGTGGTCGGCCGCGGGCAGTGACGCGTATCCGCCGGAGCCGTACTACCGGGACCAGTACCCGCCGCGCTGAGCGGAGGGTGCCCCGGCGCTGCGGCCCACGACGGCGTGGGAACGCGGGACGCCGCCGCATCCGTTCCCGGGTGCGGCGGCGTACGCGTGCGGCGCGCGGCGGTGTGCTCAGGCGGCGTGCCGGGTGCGGGCGCGGTGGCCCGCGACGAGTTCGGCGTAGCGACGGCCCGAGGACTTCACGGTGCGTCCTTGCGTCTTGTAGTCGACGTGGACGAGGCCGAAGCGCTTGTCGTAGCCGTAGGCCCACTCGAAGTTGTCCATGAGGGACCAGGCGAAGTAGCCGGCGAGCGGGGCGCCCTTGCGGGCGGCGCGGGCGCAGGCCGCGAGGTGGTCCTCCAGGTAGCGGATGCGCTCGGGGTCGTCCACGGAGCCGTCGGAGCCGACGACGTCGGGCCAGGCGGAGCCGTTCTCGGTGACATAGATCTTCCGCGCCCCGTACTCCTCGGTGAGGCGCAGCAGCATTCGCTCGATGCCGTTGGCGTCGATCTCCCAGTCCATGCCGGTGCGTGGGACGTGCAGGCGGCGCACGGCGCGGGCGTGGGGCTGGGGGCCGCCGGGGTCGTCGGTGACCACGGCGGGGAAGTAGTAGTTCAGGCCCAGCCAGTCCAGCGGCTGGGCGATGGTGTCCAGGTCGCCCGGCTGCTCGGGGAGGGGGACGCCGTAGACGTCGAGCATGTCCTCGGGGAAGCCGCGGCCGTGCACGGGGTCGAGCCACCAGCGGTTGGTGTGGCCGTCCATGCGGCGGGCGGCGGCGGCGTCGCCCTCGGAGCCGGTGGCCGGGTCCACGGGGTTGAGGTTGAAGACGATGCCGACCTCGGAGGCGGGCGCGGCGGCGCGGATCGCCTGGGTGGCGAGTCCGTGGCCGAGCAGGAGGTGGTACGAGGTGCGGACGGCGGCGCCGATGTCGGTGAACCCCGGGGCCATGGTCCCTTCGAGGTGCCCGATCCAGGCGGAGCAGAGCGGTTCGTTGAGGGTGGCCCAGCGCTTGACGCGGTCGCCGAGGCGGCCGGCGACGACCTCGGCGTAGCGGGCGAAGTGCTCGGCGGTCTCGCGGTTCGGCCAGCCGCCCCGGTCCTGGAGGGCCTGCGGGAGGTCCCAGTGGTAGAGGGTGACGAAGGGTTCGATGCCCTCGGCGAGGAGGCCGTCGACCAGCTTGTCGTAGAAGTCGAGGCCCTTGGCGTTGACGGGGCCGTCGCCGCCGGGGACGACGCGGGGCCAGGCGACGGAGAAGCGGTAGGCGCCCGCGTTCAGTTCCTTGATGAGGCCGATGTCCTCGCGCCAGCGGTGGTAGTGGTCGCAGGCCACGTCGCCGGTGTCGCCGCCCGCGACCTTGCCGGGGGTGTGCGAGAAGGTGTCCCAGATCGAGGGCCCCCTGCCGTCCTCCCCGACCGCGCCCTCGACCTGGTACGCGGCGGTGGCCACGCCCCAGGTGAAGCCCTCGGGCAGAGCGGCGTAGTCGAGTCCATCGGTCACGGGGGTCCTTTCCTCGCGGGTCATTTGACGGCTCCCGCGGTGAGTCCGGTGACCAGGTACTTCTGGAGCAGCAGGAAGCCGGCCACGACGGGGACGCTGACGACGAGGGAGGCGGCCATGACCTGGTTCCAGTAGACGTCGTTGAGCGTCGCGTAGTTCTGGAGGCCGATGGCGAGGGTGCGGGTCTCGTCGTTGGTGAGCACGGAGGCGAAGAGGACCTCGCCCCAGGCCGTCATGAAGGCGTACACGGCGACGGCGACGATGCCAGGGATCGCCGCGGGCACTACGACGCGGAAGAGCGCGCCGAGCGGGCCGCAGCCGTCGACCATGGCGGCTTCGTCGAGTTCCTTGGGCACCGAGTCGAAGTAGCCGATGAGCATCCAGATCGCGAAGGGCAGCGAGAAGGTCAGATACGTGATGATCAGGCCGAGCCGCGAGCCGAAGAGCGGGATGCCGGTGGCGTTGCCGACGTTGACGAAGAGGATGAACAGCGGCAGCAGGAAGAGGATGCCGGGGAACATCTGGGTGGAGAGCACCGAGACGGTGAAGACGCGCTTGCCGCGGAAGTTGTAGCGGCTGACCGCGTAGGCGGCGAAGATCGCGATGATCACCGAGCAGATCGTGGCGGACCCGGCCACGATGAGCGAGTTGCTGAAGTAGTGCGCGAGCGGCACCGTCTTCCAGATGTCGATGTACGGCCGGATGGTCAGGCCGCTCGGTATCCAGCGGAACTGCCCGGTGACGTCCTTGAGCGGCTTGAGCGAACTGGTGACCATGACGAAGATCGGCAGCGCGACGAAGACGGTCAGGATCGCCAGGAAGACGACGCGGACGGCCTGGAAGGAGCGCGGCGGCGCCATCGGGGAGCGCCCGGTGTGCAGCGTCTGCGTGCGCGGGGGCGCGGGGGTCCCGGCGGGGCCGTCGGTCTTGGCGACGGGTGCGGCGCTAGACATCGGAGCCCTTCTTCCTCGATGTGAAGAACAGGTACAGCCCCGTGACCACGAGCAGGAACAGGAGCAGCAGGACGGACATGGCCGAGCCGGTGCCGAAGTTCCAGGTCACGAAGGAGGACTGGTAGATGTGGATGGAGATGAGGTCCGCGTTCTTCGGCGCCGAGTCCCCGAACAGGAGGAACGGCGTGTTGAAGTCGTTGAACGTCCACAGGAACAGGACGAGGACGAGGACCTGGTTGACGGGGCGCAGCGAGGGCAGGGTGATCTTGCGGATCTGCTGCCAGACGCCGGCGCCGTCGAGGGCGGCGGCCTCGTAGAGGTCCTTGGGGATGTTCTGGAGCGCGGCCATGACGATGAGGAAGGCGAAGGGCCAGGTCTTCCAGACCGCGACGACGACCAGGGAGATGAAGCTGTTGCTGCCGATGAGCCAGAAGGAGCGCTCGTCGGTGAGGTGGAGCTGGTCGTGCAGGACGTGGTTCACCATGCCGTTGTCGTGCTGGAGCATGAAGTTCCAGGTGATGACTGCGGCGTAGATGGGCAGCGCGTACGGGGTCAGGAAGAGCGCCCGCAGGAAGCCGCGTCCCTTGAAGTT
The DNA here is from genome assembly GCF_000154905.1 of Streptomyces sp. SPB074. Classification (GTDB taxonomy): domain Bacteria; phylum Actinomycetota; class Actinomycetes; order Streptomycetales; family Streptomycetaceae; genus Streptomyces. The sequence goes on from NZ_GG770539.1 coordinate 37,684, forward strand.
GTCCTGGAGGAAGATCGCGGCGGCGACGCCGATCAGCCAGCACAGGGCGACGGCGAGCACGCAGAACGCGCAGGTCACCCAGAAGGAGTGGAGCAGGGCCTCGCCGACGGGCTGGTCGAAGTCGACGGCGAGCTTGAAGTTGTCGAGTCCGGCCCAGGGGGCCTGGCCCCAGTTGCGGATGTAGAACTGGGTGAGCTCCTTGAAGGCCATGAAGATCCCGACCACCATCGGGATCATATGGATCAGGAGTTCGAAGAGCAGGGCGGGCAGGAGCAGCAGGTACGGGAGTCCCAGGCGGCGGACGCGGTCGGGGAGGATCGGCTTGCGCCGCTTCTTCTTCCCGACCGGGCCGGGCCCCGCGACGGGGCCCGGCGTCGCCTGCGCTTCAGGCAGGGTGTCGGTCATGGTTCAGTTGCTCACTTCGGCATCTGCTGCTCGGCCTTGGTCAGGGCGGCCTTCACGTCGGCGGTGCTGATCTCCTTCTTGCCCGCCGCGTCGGCCCACAGGTCCTTGATGGCGGTACCGACCGCCGTCTCGAACTGCGCCTCGTTGGGCACCTGCGGGAGCGCGGTGGCGCTCTTGAGCAGGGTGTCCTTGATGGCGGCGGCGCCGCCCTGGCTGAACGCCGGGTCCTCCTGGGCGTCCTTGACCGGCGGGACGGAGCCCCAGGTCTTGTTGAGGAGCGTGGACTCCTCCTTGCTCGTCATGAACTTGACGAACTTGAGGGCGCCGTCCTTGTTCTTCGTGTTCTTGAAGACGGCCATGTTGATGCCGGCGACCATGGAGTTGGTCTGCTTGCCGGTGCCCGGGGTGCCGGACTGGACCGGGACGGGCGCGACGCCGTAGTCGTCGGCGCTCATGCCGCGCGCCTTGAAGGTGGAGTCGGCGGCCTGCCACAGGACCATCCCGACCTTGCCGCTGGCGAAGTCGTTGAGGGTCTGGTTCTGGTTGTACTCGGCGTTGCCGGGGGCGGCGATCTTGTCCTTCGCCATCCAGTCCACGTACTGCTTGACGGCGGCGACCGCGCCGTCCGAGGTGAAGGTGGGCTTGCCCTCGGCGTCGAAGAAGTCGGAGCCGTGCTGCTTGGCGAGGACGAACGCCTGGTGGATGTTGTTGGACAGGTTGCTGCCGTCCAGCGCCGTGCCCCAGTTGTTGCCCTTGGTGAGCTTCTTGCCGTCGGCGACGAACTCGTCCCAGGTGACCGGGGGCTTGGCGATCCCGGCGTCGGCGAAGAGCTTCTTGTTGTAGTAGAGCGCGTACGAGAGCGAGTACAGCGGGACCGCGGCCGGGTCCTTGCCCTCGGCGCCCGTGGAACCCACGGCGGAGTCCACGAAGCGGTCGCGCCCGCCGATCGCCTTGAACGCGGCGTCGTCCCAGTCCATGAGGGCACCGGTGGCCTGGAGCGAGGCCGACCAGGTGTTGCCTATGTTGAGGACGTCGGGGCCCTCACCGGAGGTGGTGGCGGTGAGGATGCGGTTGAGGAGGTCGGACCAGGGGATGACCTCCAGCTTGACCTTGACACCGGTCTGCTTGGTGAACTTGGCGAGTTCCTTGGTCAGGACCTTCTTGTCCACCGCCACGCTCGCCCCCTGGTTGGAGGCCCAGTACGTGAGGGTCTTGGGCGAGGAGTTGTCACTCCCCCCGCTGTCGCTCCCGCCGCCGCAGGCGGTGGCGGTGAGCGCGAGGGTCGTGACGAGACTGGCAGCGGCAGCGGCTCGCAGTCTGCGCATGTCGGTATGCCCCTTTCCGGGGGGTGGCCAAGGAGGAGTGAAGGCGTTCAGTCCCTGAACGGCCTCACGACTTAATTTAGGACGTGAGTTAAAACCTGAGAGAAGGTCGCGTCAAGGGCTGCGGCGGGGGTATGTTGCGGTCCGGGAAGGGGCAAGATGGTGCAACGGCACAGACGAACCGTGCGTGACCTGCGAAGAGGCAACCGCGCAGCCGTTTTGCAACGGTTGTATTTCGACGGCCCGATGAGCCGTCAGGCACTGCTCCCCGCGACCGGCTTGAGTTCGGGTTCCATCAGCAACGTCGTCACGGAGCTGACGGCGGACGGGCTCCTGGAGGAGGCGGGCGTCGTGGAGTCGGACGGCGGGAGACCGCGTACGCTGCTGCGTGTCGCGGCCGGCGCCGGGTACCTCGTGGGGGTCGACATCGGCGAGACGAAGGTGCGCACCGAGCTCTTCGACCTGGCGATGTCCGAACTCTCCCGCACCGAGACGAGCCTGACGGGTGTCGGCTACGACGTGGACCTCATCGTGCGCGCGGTCGCCGAGGGGATCGCCGCGGTGCTCGCGGAGGCGGGGGTGCCCGCCGACCGGCTGCTCGGGGTGGGCGTCGGCGTGCCGGGCATCGTGGAGCGCCCCGAGGGCGCGAGCGCGCTCGTGTACGGGCAGACGATCGGCTGGGACGCGGTCCCGCTGGAGACGCTGCTGCGCACCGCGACGGGGCTCCCCGCCGAGGTGGGGTTCTTCGTCAACAACGGCGCGAAGGCCCTGGGGCAGGCCGAGTTGTGGTTCGGCGGCGGCCGGGGCAGCGAGGACGTCGTCATCGTGCTCTTCGGTTCGGGTGTCGGCGCGTGCATAGTGACGCGGGGCGCGATCCAGGGCGGGATGCACGGCAGCCCGAGCGAGTGGGGCCATCTGACGGTCAACGTCCGCGGCAGGCGCTGTCGTTGCGGGGCGCGGGGCTGTCTGGAGGCGTACGCGGGGGCCGAGGCGCTGCTGGAGCGCTGGCGCGAGGTGGGCGGCACACTGCCCGAGGGGGCCGGCGAGGAGGAGGGCGTCACGGCGCTGCTCGCCGCGGCGGACCCAGGGAGGGCGGGCGGGCCCGATCCGGTGGCCGTCGCGGTGCTGGAGGAGACCGCCGAGTACCTGGGGGCGGGACTCTCCGACCTCATCAACCTGTTCAGTCCCGAGCAGGTCCTGATCGGCGGCTGGGCGGGGCTCCAGCTCGGCCCGCACATCCTGCACTCGGTGCGCCGCCACGCCGACAGCTTCGCCCTGCGGCGCCCGGCCGGGAAGGTCTCGATCGGTCTCGGGCTGCTGGGGGCGGACGCGGTGACGGTGGGCGCGGCGACGCTCGTGCTGGCCGATTTCTTCGCCAACGGCGGGCGCAGGGAGGCGCCGCTGCGCGAGGAGGACGTCGCCGAGGCGGTGACCGACCGGCGGCCGGCCGCCCACGTGCTGGGCGGTCACTAGGGGGTGTCTTCAAATGATCGCCACTGATGGATCATGGTGCCGTGATACGTCGTCATGAACTGTCCGATGCCGAGTGGGAGTTTGTCCGGCCGTTGCTGCCCGAGTCGTCGCGGGGACGGAAGCGGCTGGACGATCGCAGGGTGCTGAACGGGATCGTGTGGAAGTTCCGGACCGGGACGGCCTGGCGGGACGTGCCCGAGCGTTACGGGCCATGGGCCACGCTCCACACGCGTTTTCGCAGGTGGGCGATGGACGGCACGTTCGAGCGGATGCTGCGAGCCGCCCAGGCGAAAGCGGATGCGGCAGGCGACATCGAGTGGCTGGTGTCGGTGGACTCCACGGTCGTCCGCGCTCACCAGCACGCGGCCGGAGCCCGAAAAGGGGGCTCCGCGACCCGGCCCTCGGCCGGTCCCGAGGCGGGCTGACCAGCAAGATCCACCTGGCCTGCGACGGGCGGGGCCGCCCGCTCTCCTTCGTCGTCACGGGTGGCGACACCAACGACTGCACCCGGTTCACCACGGTCATGGAGGCGATCCGGGTGCCCCGCCTCGGACCGGGACGGCCTCGGGCCCGGCCCGATCATGTCCTGGGCGACAAGGGCTACAGCTCGAAGGCGATCCGCGCCTGGCTCCGCCGCCGCGGGATCCCGCACACGATTCCCGAGCGAGCCGACCAGATAGCCAACCGGGCCCGGCGAGGCAGCCGAGGAGGCCGCCCGCCGGCCTTCGACCGCGAGGCATACAAGCACCGCAACGTCGTGGAACGGTGCTTCAACCGCCTGAAGCAATGGCGGGGCATCGCCACTCGGTACGACAAGACCGCGCAATCCTACGAAGCGGCGGTTGCCCTCGCCTCACTCCTGATGTGGGCGTGACATTTGACGACAGGCGCTAGGCGGCCCGCGGCGGAGGCGGCGGGGCTCCGGGGCGGGGTCCCGCCGGAGGGCCGCTCCGGCGTGGGGCGGGGCAGGAGCGACGACACGACGGGCGACGGGCGCCCGTGACCCGTCCGGGTGTGCGGGCCGGTGTGTCATGGCCCGGGCGGCGCATCCGCGCGGTGCGGGACGGTACGGACGGGTCACGTGACTTGCGCCCGGGGCGCGGGCGCGCCACGTTCGTACTGTTCCCCTGTCCTCTCCGCCCGGAAAGGCGCGGTGTCCTCATGCGGATCACCGTCTTCGGTGCCTCCGGTCGCGCCGGTCGCGCCTTCCTGCACGCCGCCGCGCGCGCGGGGCACGAGTGCGCCGCCGTCGTGCGCGACCCCGAACGCCTCGCGGGCGCGCCCGCCGCGCGCGTCGTGCGCGGCGAGCCCTTCGACGAGGGAGAGGTGCGCGCGGCGCTGGCGGGGGCGGACGCCGCCGTCATCGCCTTCGCGCTGCGCGGCGGGCGGCGCAACGTGCCCCTGTACTCGCGCGGGACGCGCACCGTCGTGGACGCGATGCGCACGGTGCGGGTGCCGCGGCTCCTGGTGCTCTCGGAGGCGGCGTACGGCCCGCACACGGCGGGGCCGCTCAACCGGACCGTCTCGGCGCTGTACCGGGCGACCGCGCGTCCCGTGATCCGGCAGCGCGAGGAGCAGGACGCGATCATCGCGGCGAGCGGTCTCGACTGGACGATCGTGCGCCCGGTGATCCTCGTGGAGGGCCCGGCGCACGGGCACCGCAGGGCCCCGTTCACGCCGCACCACGCGCGTGCCCCGCGCACGACGTACGCGGACCTGGCCCATGTCCTGCTCGACGCGCTGGAGGACCCGTCCACGTACCGGCGGGACCTCTACCCCTGACGGACCCCGGCCCGCCCGCCCGGAGCGGCGGGGCGTTTCCCCCGTGCCACTCCCCCGCCGCCGTGCGCGCGATGCGGCTGAACCGGCGCACTCGTAATGCGTAGGTCTCGGGTTCGAATCCCGAAGGCGGCTCCATGGTGAACCCCAGGCCAGGCCTTTGACCTGGGGTTTCTCTCCTTCGTTGGCCTTGGGATTCGGGCGAATCGGGCACCTGTGGTCTGTGCATCGTAATGCGTAGGCTAGAGGTTTGGTTTCTGTGACGAGAATCGAGCTCCAAGCCTCTGAACTGGTCTTTTATTTTTCGGAGCGGCTGGTTTCGCCTCGTATCCGGGGTCTCCGGTGGACAAACGGTGGACAGCCGTGCAGTGGGGGTGCAGTCCCGCTTAGAAGTCATCTCATTTGGTGAGTCTGCGGTAGCAGATGAGGGTGCAGGCGATGCTGGTGAAGGCGAGGAAGTGGTCGGCTTTGCGTTCGTAGCGTCGGTGGAGTCGTCGGCAGCCGGCGAGCCAGGACATGGTGCGTTCGATGGTCCAGCGGTGTCGGCCGAGTCGCTGCGAGGTCTCGACGCCTTTGCGGGCGATGCGATGCCGGATTCCGCGTCCGGACAGCCATTGCCGCAGGTGGCGGTAGTCGTATCCCTTGTCGGCGTGGAGCTTTCCGGGTCGGCGTCGACGGGGGCCCCGGCGGGAGCTGATAGGCGGTATGCCCTTCACGAGCGGGATAAGGGCTTGGCTGTCGTGGACGTTGGCACCGGAGATTGCGACGGATATGGGCAGACCGGTCCGCTCGGTGATCAGGTGGATCTTCGACCCGTACTTGCCCCGGTCGACAGGATTCGGACCTGTCAGGTCCCCCTTTTCAAGGCCCGCATGTTCACCGAGTCGATCGCGCACCGCGACCAGTCCAGCTCCCCGCGCGTACCGAGCTCGTCGAGGACCAGGCGGTGGAGCTTGGCCCACACCCTGGCCTTCGACCACTCCGAGAACCGCCGGTGGGCAGTCGCTCCGGACGGGCCGAACGACGCCGAAGGCAGCTGCTGCCAGGTACAACCCGACGTGGCCACGAAGACGATCGCGGCCAGCACTTCCCGGTCACCGTGCCGACGCCGACCACCACCCTGCGGCCGCGACGGCGCCTCAGGCACCACCCGCTGGAACAACTGCCACAATTCGTCCGGCACCAGCCGCTCAACAAGCCCCACCATGACTCATAGACTACCGAGTCACCCAAATGAGATGGCTTCTTAGATTCCGACCAGGTTGGCTGGCCCTTTGGCTCGTCGTGGCACAGCGCGGCAGCGCTATCCGTGGTCCGTCGCTCTCGTAGGTCTCCGACAAGAGTGGCGGCTCCAACCGCAACCGACACCCAACAGCGCTCCCCCATATAGTTCGCACCGCCTGAGCGTGCGCGAGGTGCCGCGGTCCGAGTGAAAGATCACCCCGCGCACGTCACTATCGACAGCGGGTGTCCACGGCGGCCTGGACTGCGTCCACGACCAAGTCGGCACGCATGTGCTCGGCCAGCGAACCAGCCCATGACCTTGCCCGGGCAGCGTGGCGACGGGCTGGCGGCGGCGTGCGTCGCGCGCCAAGGCGGTCGCGATCGGCTTCGCCAGCCTGGCCACAGGGTCGCAGACTCGGTGATCGACGAGGGCGCCGGCGGTGCCTCAGGGGCGCCCACAGCGAGGGCCGTTCGGGCTCTCGCTCGCGCAACTGGGACACGGCGTGATGGAGGGACTCGGCGACGCTCGCGTCCTGTTGTCCCGTCAGGTGCTCGTAGAAGGCTTTCACCAGGCGGTTATTGGCCTGGTCGGTCACCGGCCAGAGGCTGCCCACCAGGTGGCTGAAGCTGGCGAGCTGGAAGGCCGACAGGAGGTTCAGGGACTCGTCCGGCAGGAGGCGGTTCTGGGCGGTGCCGCAAGCGGACAGGAAGGCCAGGCCGGCTTGGTCAAGCCGTTCCACAAGGGATGGCCGCCCTGGCCTGCGTCTACGGCGCGCAGGAGGCTCCGCTCCGCCCGCACTCGACCGCAGTCCCTGACGCAGCGGCGAGTGCGAGGCTCGGCGCGGTCCGAAGGTGCGCATCAAGTGGTTCTTTTGTTCGGTGGCCAAGGATCCCGCCGAGGTCATCGCCGTCGCCTTCGACCAGGCCGATTACCGCGACTTGCTCCACCCGCGGTGCTGGGCGTGCTGGCCGACGGGGACCGCCACTGTCACCAGATCGAGCGGGGTTGGTCCTGGCTGGTCACCGGGACACCCCAACTGAATAGCGGTCGAGGAGGCGAGGCGCAGTTCCCACAGGACGCACATGACGGAGGGCGTCGAACCGAGTGATTGTCGCGGGCGGCGATGCCCGTTGTATCCGGTGACGTTCCACCGACTGAGACTCTTCAATCGCCCTCGCGGCGGATCAACCAAGCACGCTGCCGCCGTCCCGGCGCACCGGCCGCGAGCGGCGGTGGTCCAGCGAGGCGTAGACCCGATGCAGCCACCGGTCCGTGCCGTCGTAGCGGGGGGTGAACGGCGTTCGGCCGTGCACGGCGAGCCGGTTGTCCACGATCGCCAGGTCACCGGCCCTCAGTGCCAGGGCCGAGCTCACCTGAACCAGTGCGTCGCGCAGTTCGGCCATGGCCACGCGGGCCTCATCGTCCAGTGGGTGTGTGGCCGAGAAATCCACCAGAATGTCCGGGTCCTCCCCGGCGCCTTGCAGCACCGCGTGGGCCGGCACCACGCTCTCCAGGGCTTCGAATGAGGGGGGCGCCTCGGTGAGGAACCGCTCCCCGGACAGGACCTGCCGGGCCTGCGCCGAGAGCAGCGGCAGGGCACGCCGCACCGAGGCGGTGCACAGCCGGGCCTGTCCGGTCGGGTCCTCACGGACGCACAACAACCCTACGTAGTCTGGTCGGTTGGGGTGGAATGCGTTCTCGTTGTGCATTTCGAGCAGGACGGAGCCAGCGTTGCTCTGCAGGGTCTCCTGGCCCGGCACCGGCACCACGTTCTGCACCAGCGCGCCGGTCTTCTCGTTGCGGAACGCGACCACCTCGCCGAGCTGGAGCATCGCGGCAGTGATTATCGCGGCGGCCGTGGTGGCGATCCGCTCGACCGAGCCGGGCTGGGTCGGTGTGCGGGGCAGCTCGCGGCTGCCATAGGCCGGCGACACCGGTAGGTTGCGGATCAGCAGCACCGCGTCGGGGCCTGCGTCACGGCGGAACCGTCGAAGCTCGACGAGCAGTCTGGTCGGCAGCTCGACAGACGCGTCGCGGACGGCGGCCAGCCACTGCTGGTCGTCGGTGCGGCCCGGCTCGGCCCGTGCGAGCCGGTCGGCGATCTCACTGGTCTGCCGGTACTCCGCCTCGGTCAGCACGAACGCGGCCGGCGGCGCGGCGGCCACCGTGTCGATCTGGGTCATGAACACGCCTTCGGTCCGATGGATTTCCGGTGGGACTGGGCAGCGGCCGGCAACCGAAAAATAAACGACCACTGGAGCAGCAGTCTGGGCAGGCAGCTATATTCGACCTATATGTCCTGGGCAAGGTTGGCTTACCGAGGCGTGGAGCGGATATAGATGCGAATATAGATCACGTGTAGTTCGCCCCGTAGGCTCACATCCGAAAGTAATCGGAGTCGGCTCCCGGGGGTCCTGTGGGGATGCTCATCAATACGGACGGCCGACGCTTTTCGTCGGCCGCTTTGGACGGTGCAATAACCGCTGTCGTACGGGAACTGCGACGGCACGGAATCACCCAGGACGATCGTGTAATGCTGACCGGTGCCAATACCGAGAAATTCGTCCTGGTCCTTTTCGCACTGATGGAACTGGGGACCTCGATCGCTCTGGTCGATCGCCGTACCCCGGCCGCCGAGCAGGCCCGACTCCTCATCGGCGCCGACGCCAGCCGACTGGTCACCGATGCCCCGCTGCCAGCTGGCAGCACCGAGATCGACCAGCTTTCCCTCGAGGACCTATGTGCCACCGCGTTGGCAAGGGCGGCGATTGCCGACCGTGCGCCGGACTGCGGCCCCGCGTCGTCCTTCGGCCGCGACCGGCTGGCCCGCTTCTCGCGCTGGTTCGCCCGCGAGGACGCTCTGATCGTGTGGAGCTCGGGCAGCACCGGCACCCCCAAGGGCATTGTCCGCTCGGGAGCCTCCGTCCGGGCCAACACCGAACGGACCAGCGCCCGGATGGCCTACCGAGCCACCGACGTGCTGCTGCCGCTGTTGCCCTTCACGCACCAGTACGGCCTGTCGATGCTGCTGCTGTGGCAGGACACGGGCTGCGCACTGGTGTTGCAGACCAGCAGCCAGCGCGTCGATGCGGCACTTGCCGCGATCCGCTCTCACCGCGTCACCGTGGTCGACGCGGTCCCGGCGACCTACCACACGCTGCTGAACTTGCTGGAGAGCGGCCGCGGCAGCGAAGACTGGCTCAGCACAGTGCGGATGTGGTGCGTGGGCGGGGAGCCGCTGGGAAGCGAGCCCCGGCAGCGTTTCGCCGACCGGATAGGCAGGCCGCTGCTGGACGGCTACGGCAGCAGCGAGGCCGGGAACATCGCGCTGGCCGTGCCGCCCACACCGATCGGCTGCGGCCGTCCGTTGCAGGGCATCGCCGTGCGGGTGGTCGATGGGGCGGGCATGCCGGTCGCCCCGGGCACCGTCGGCGAGATTGTCGTGCGCACCCCCGACTACATGACGGGCCTACTCGGACCGGGAGGCACGGTACTCGCGATGGAGCACGCCGAGTACCGCACCGACGACATCGGGCAGATCGACGTCCAGGGCAACCTCACCGTGCTGGGCCGCAGGGCTGCGGTGCACCGACTCGGACACACCCTCTACCCGGACGGCATCGCCGACCGGGCAAGTGCCTGTGGTGCTCTGGTCCGGGTGATCCCGGTCGTACCCGAGGGGTCGGACAGCCGGGCACAGCTGGTCTTCTTCGTCGCCGACCGGGCCGAGCGGTCCGCAGCGCACTGGCGGTCCGCAGTGGCCGAACACATCGCGGAGCACGAGCGGCCTAATCGCGTGGTGGTTGTTCCGGAATTCCCAATTAACAGAACGGGCAAAGTCGATCGCCAGTCACTACAGAGGCTGGCGGAATCCGCAGTCGCGAGAGACGCCAAGAAAGGAGAACTGCAGTGAACCAGATCGTCGCCGAAACCAAGGCGGAGCCGCCATATGAGATTTCCCTTCGCCGATCGGCTGGCCATCCTGAGGAATGTGGCGGAGCTGCTCCGGACGCGCCGTGACGAAGTTCTCCAGATACTTTTCGAGAGCTGTAACTACCGGACCGCGGTCGGTGAGATCGAGGTCTCCATCGCGACCCTTGAGGGTGCCGAGCAGGAGATGGCCAGGTTCCGCCCGCCGCGGCTTGAGCAACTGGCCGTTCTCATGCCCTCGAACATTCCGCTCTACAGTTACATCCTCTACCTGCTGATCCCCAGTCTCTACAGCGATCGCCTGGTGTTCCGGCCGTCAGGTCGGATCAGCAGCCAGACCGAGCGGCTGCACAAACTGCTCGGCGAGGCGCACGGTCTGCCGATCGTGTTGCGCCAGAGCGGGCAGCGGGACTTCCTTCGCAATGACGTGACAGGATCACAGGTGCTGGTCTTCACCGGGGCCTTCGAGAACGCCGAGAAGATCCGCGGTCAGCTCCGCAAGGACCAGCTGTTCCTTTACTTCGGCCAGGGCATTAACCCGTTCGTGGTTGGCCCAGACGCCGACGTAGGCAAGGCAGTGGACGGCGCGCTGCGGGCCAGGATGCTGAACTCCGGGCAGGACTGCTTCGGCCCGGATGTGTACTTCGTCCACACCTCCGTCAGCTCCCAGTTCTTCAACCTGCTCAGCCGCCGGGTGCGATCGCTGAAGCACGGCCGCCACGAGGATCCGACCGCCGACTACGGTTCGATGTACTACCTGGACGCCTTCGAGGGAGCGCTCGCCCACCTGGTGGACGACCGTGTCTACATCCTGGTCGGCGGCCGGGCCGACCTGACCGAGGGGGGGCCTTGACCCTGGAGTTTGAACACGTCTATGCGGCTCGGGCCAGGGTAGTTGAGGTTGGGTGGACGGTGATCTCGTAGGTGATCGGGGCTCGCTGGCCGAGCCGGGAATGACGGCGTCGGGTGTTGTAGCGGGACAGCCAGTGGAAGGCGTCGAGTCGTGCCTCGCGCTCGCTTGACCAGCCCTTTCGGCCCTTCAACGTCTCCCTTTTAAAGCTGGCGTTGAACGATTCGGCGGCGGCGTTGTCCGCGCTGGACCCGACGGCGCTCATGCTCTGCAGGACACCGGCCCGGCGGCAGGCGTCCGCGAAGGCCCCGCTGGTGTACTGGGCTCCGTGATCGGTGTGCATGATCGCCCCGTTCAGACTGCCGCGGGTCCGTTCCGCGGCGGCGAGGGCGTCGATGACGAGCTCGGTGCGCATGTGGTCGGCGATCGCCCAGCCTGCCAGGCGGCGCGAGCACAGGTCGATCACTGTCGCGAGATAGCAGAACCGTCCGCCGCCGACGCTCAAGTAGGTGATGTCACCGACGTACTTGGTGTTGATCTCCTTCGCGGTGAAGTCGCGGCCGATCAGGTCCGGGGCCTTCGCGGTGGCCGGGTCGGCGATGGTGGTGCGGTGCCGGCGCCGCAGACGGACCCCTTCGAGGCCGATGGTCCGCATGATCCTGGCAACGCGCTTGTGGTTGACCGCCTGGCCGCCCTCGTCGCGGAGCTCGGCAGTGATCCTCGGGACTCCGTAGGTGCCGTCGGACTCCTTGTGGGCCTTGCGTATCCGGGCCGCGAGCCGGTCGTCAGCGGCCTGACGGGCCATGCGAGCCGGGGCGGTGCGACGCCAGTAATAGAAACTCGAGCGGGCGATCCCGAGAATGTCGCAGAGCCGCTTCACGCCGTATCGGCGCTGGTGATCCTCAACGAACTGGCAGCGGTTCACCAGCGCGTCTCCGTCGCGAAATACCGGGCCGCCTTGCGGAGGATGTCGCGTTCTTCCTCCAGCTCGCGGATCCTCTTGCGCGCGGCGGCCAGCTCCGCCTGAACCGGGTCACCGGCAGGCTGCGGTGCCGTTGCGGGGGCGGAATGGGCACCGGCGCGGCGTCCGTCGGCGGCCCGGATCCAGTTCCGCAGCGTCTCGGTGTTCACTCCGAGATCGGCGGCGACCGACTTGATCGTCGCTCCCGGACGCGACCGGTACAACGCGACCGCGTCCGCCTTGAACTCGGCGGGGTAATGCTTCATCCCCACAGGGACTCCGTTCTCCTGGACCATCAAGATCCAAGTCTCTCCGGTGTCCAAACTCCAGGGTCAGGGCCCACCCTCCAGGCAGTGGAAGAGCACCTCGCGGCCCAGGGCCTGCTGACGATCGAGGATTGCCGCGCGCTGGTGGCCCCCGCACGACATGTGACTCTGACGGACCTGGCCGACTGCGGCACGGTCCACCGGCAGGTCGCCACGGTCCTGCACGACACCGGGCCAGCCAGCAGGGTGCCAGTTGCGGATGCCGCGCTGCTGGCGCTGGCCGCCGTGGGGGACCTGTCCCAGGTCGTGTCCCGCACGGATCCCCGTCAACGGGCCCGGATCGAAGTGCTGACGAGCCGGATCGGTGACATTGCACCTGGCCTCGAACGGGCGGTCCGTGCACTCCCGTTCGAGCTGGCCAGGCCCGTGTCCAGCTTCGCGAACACATGCCACACACCGGCAACGGGCGGGGGGAGCACCGGGCGAAGCTGAGGTGTCGTGTGCTGCCGCTGTTCTCTGCCCAGCCGTCGGCCCGCGGGACGACGGCTCCAGCCCGGGCGCCCGGGCCGCTCTCCGGATCAACCCCTCGTGCAGCAGGAGTTCCGCAGGAAGCGCGCTACCGTGACTGACCGATGTCAGCAGCCTGGCCACGCCCACGGGGGCTCAGCCGCCTGATGCCACAGTCCGTGTCGAGCACCGGACTTCGCCCGTTCCGCTGAGCCGTAGTGCCACCGGTCGGCTGCCCTGCCATGGCTGGGTCAGCGGCCCAGGCCGGAACCGCCGTCGACCGGGATGATGGCGCCGGTGATGTAACTGGCCTGGTCAGAGGCGAGGAACCGGATGGCGGCGGCGGTCTCGTCGGGATGGGCAGAGCGGGCGAGCGGGATCTGGCTGAGCAAGGCGGTGCGCCGACCGGCTGAGAGGGCGTCGGTCATGCCGGTGTCAACCAAGCCCGGTGCGATGACGTTGCAGGTGATGTTGCGCGAGCCCAGCTCACGGACCAGGCCGATCAGAGCGGCCTTGGCAGCGGCGTAGTTGGCCTGGCCGGCGGCGCCTTGGAGGGCGACCACCGAGGAGACAAGGACGATCCGCCCCTTTCCCGCTCGCAGCATCCCGTGGGCGGCCCGCTGGACCGTACGATAGACAGCCGTGAGATTGGTGTCGAGCACGGTGGACAGGTCCTCCTCGGACATCCGCGTCAACAGCGTGTCCCAGGTGATGCCCGCGTTGGCTACCAAGACCTCGACCGGGCCGTGCCGCTCCTCGATCTGCTGGTAGGCCGACTCCACATGGTTGGGATCGGTGATGTCGCAGCGGATGGCCAGGCAGCCCGCGTCGGTGAGGGTCTGCGGTGGCTCGCTCGAATGGCAGGTGACCGCGACCCGGTCGCCGAGTTCGGTGAAGGCGCGCGCGGAAGCGAGCCCGATGCCACGGTTGCCTCCGGTGGCGAACACAGAGCGTTCATTCTGTTCATCCCTCCAGTTCCCGTACCAGCACGGCGGCCTGGGCCCGGCTGCGTAGGTTCAGCTTGCTGAGCAGGCGGCTCACATGGGTCTTGACCGTGGTCTCCGCCATCTGTAGACGGGTCGAGATCTCGGCGTTCGACAGACCCCAGCCGAGGCAGGACAGCACCTCGCGCTCCCGGGGAGTGAGCGTCTCCAGCGCCGCGGAGTCGGTGAGCCTGTCGCCCCGGGAGGCCCGCGAGGAGGCGTATTCGGCGATCAGACGCCAGCCGATGGTGGGCGCGATCAGGCCGTTGCCGGCCGCGACCGTACGCACGGCGTCGATCAGGCCGTCGGCGTCGATGTCCTTCAGCAGGAAGCCGGAGGCGCCGGCGCGCAGCGCGCCGAAGACGTGCTCGTCCAGGTCGAAGGTGGTGAGTACCAGCACGTCGGCGAGCTGTTCGGCGACCACGGTCCGGGTGGCCGAGACTCCGTCCAGCCGCGGCATCCGCACGTCCATCAACACCAGGTCCGGCCGGAGCCGGCGGGTCAGAGCCACGGCTTGTTCGCCGTCGGCGGCCTCGCCCACGACCTCGATGTCGGGCGCGCTGCGCAGGATCAGAACGAGTCCGGAGCGGACGGCGGACTGGTCCTCGGCGACGATGACACGGATGGTCACGGTGTTCCTTCCGCAGGGGTGGAGAGAACGGGCTGGTCGATGGGGAGTGAGGCGCAGACCTGCCAGCATCTGCCGTCGGGGGTAACCTGGGGGCCGGCCTGGAACGAGCCGTGCAGCAGGGCCACACGTTCCCGCATCCCGATCAGGCCCGCACCGGATCCGGGGACCTCCGGTTGCTCCGAGTGGTCGGCGAAGGGGCTGCTCACCTGCACGGTGAGCACGTCGTCCTGCTGGGCGAGGTGAACGATGACCGGCCCCGGGGCGGCGTGCTTGAGCGCGTTGGTCAGAGACTCCTGGGTGATTCGGTACGCGGCGAAGTCGACGGGCGAGGGCAGTTCCGGACCAGGCGGCCGGGTGTCGTCCACGGTGACGTCCAGGCCGTTCGTGCGGGCGCGCGCGACCAGCGCGCCCAGGCCGTCCAGGGTCGGCACCGGCGCCGGATCCGCTTCGCTGCCGCGGTCCCGGAGCAGTCCGATAAGGCGACGCATCTCCGACAAGCCCTCGACACCGTTCTCCCGGATGACCGCGAGTGCGTTCTTGGCGTTCCCCGGGTCGTCCAGCGAGAGTGCGGCGGTGGAGTGGAGGGCGATCGCGGTAAGCCGGTTGGCGACCATGTCGTGCAGTTCACGGGCCATCCGGGTGCGCTCGGCGGTGATCGCCTGCGCCCGGTCCATCTCGGCCAGCCGGATGCTCTGCCTGGCCTGCAACCTGGCGGAATCGGCAGCCTCCCGGTGGTTGCGGACGAGGGCTCCCGTGGCCGCCGGAACGAGGGTGACCAGGCCGATGACCACGCCGATGAACACTGCCTCGGAGGGGCCGTACCAGGCGATGAAGCCCACGGTCGCGGTGACCGTGACCAGCCCGGCGATGACCGGAATCCGTTGGGCGGCAGAGCGGCTGCCGTAGAGGACGGCGGCGTACACCAGGTCGGTGAACATCAGCACCGTTGCCAGGCTGCCCGAGGTGAACTGGTCCCCTACCAGGGCGAGAAAGCCCAGCAGCAGGGCGGTCTGCGGCCTGACGCGCCGAAGCATCTCAAGCCCGGCGGTCACGGTCAGCGGCAGCAGTACCCACGCCCCGTCCAGCGGCCGATCGGCCTGGGGATACTGTCCGAGCAACCACAGCACCAGGCCACCGGCCAGCCCGACAAAGGCGATTGACAGATCGTCACGATGAGGTTGTGAACAAGGGGTGGCCATTTCACCATCCAACCACCGGGTGCTCAGGGGGAGCCTCCTCCTCACAGCGGACCAGGACATACATCGAAGGATGCAGGCAAAGGTCGTTATCGCTGACGACGTCCCGAACACGCGCGGACGCCATGATGACGAGGTGAGCGGAAGGAGCTCGACGTGATCGTCACCCTGATCGTCATCTGCGAGGTCAGCTTCTGGGTGCTGCTGGCCGCTGGGCTCGCCGCCCGCTATCTGCTCAAGTTGCGGCGCACCAGCGTGGTCATGCTGCTGTGCGAACCACTCCTGGAGGTCGTCCTGCTGGTCGCGACCGCGGTCGATCTTCGTAATGGTGCCAAGCCGAGCTGGGAGCACGGCCTCGCGGCCATCTACATCGGCTTCACGGTCGCCTATGGCCACTACACGATCAGCAGGCTCGACGGTTGGGCCGCATATCGCTTCGGTGGCGCGCCACGGCCGGCCAAGCCACCGAAGTACGGGATGCCGCGCGCCCGACACGAGGGCAAACTGTGGCTGCGTACGCTGCTTGCGGGGGCGGTCGCCTCCGGCCTTCTGCAGCTGGCGACCTGGTATGTGGGGAACGGCACGTCCGCCGCTGATGCATTGCGTCTCTGGCAGCTGGTCGCGCTGCGCGCGGTCGGGATCCATGGCGTGATCGCGGTCACCTATCTGCTCTGGCCGAAGAAGGCGCCGACCGAGGAGCCCGCGGGGCGCGCGGCGACGGCTGAGCGGCTCCCCCGGGAGCACTCAGGAGGGCGCTGAGGTCTGCCGATCCAGTGGGACCACTCTGATGTGCGGTTGGCTGGCCAAGGCGGTAGCGAAGACGTCCGTTGCCGGGGCATCGGCTACGACTACGTGCACGCCGCCGTGGACGACCACTTCCGCCCGGCTTACGCCGAGATCCTGGCCGACGAGAGAGGACAGGGGCCGGTAGCGGTGATCCACTGACAGGTGCACCTTGCTGGTCTTGTGTCCTGAACATGAAAGAGGTGTGGGACAGCTCTAGTGGGACCGGGCGGCCAGGGACATGTACACCGTCCCCACTGCCGCCCGGTTTTGTGCGGTCACCTCCGCCCGTAGCTCCAGGACATCGCTGCCTCCGAGTGGCTTCACCGCGTCGATGTGGACCGTCAGAAGCAGGAGGTCTCCGGCGAACACCGGGCGGCGCAGCACGAACCGCTGGTCGCGGTGGACCACTCGGTCGTAGTCCAGCCCGACCTCGGGGTCGAAGACCGCCTGGTCGGAGGCGCGTTGCATCGGCACGCACAGGAACGTCGGCGGGGCGAGGAGGTCGGGGTGACCCAGCGCCCGTGCTGCCTCGAGGCTGTGGCAGGCGGGATGCCGCTCGCCCACCGCCAGGGCGAAGGCGCGGACCTTCTCCCGCTCCACCGGGTACGCCGGGCCGGGTGGGTAGACCCGGCCAGCCAGCGAGGCGTCCAGTGCCATGCGTCCTCCAGTCGGATTCGGTCGAGGGCCACGACGCCCCAGCAGACTGGAGAGAACTACATCGTCTCTACATGGCGTGGACGGGCCGGGAGCTACGTGGAGGCGGCTGACCACACCGGCTCACGCGTATAGATCGCTGATAGCAACACTCCTGATACTGCTGGCGGAATGAGATCGAGAATCGGGGGCCCACGCCTCTCCGACGATGAAGGGAGAGCCGTGTCCACAGGGCTCAAGGGCATCCTCTCGACGGTGGGCAATACCCCGCTCATCGAACTGGACCGGCTGATATCCGGATTCTCCTCACACGTGTTCGCCAAGGTCGAACGGTTCAACCCCGGCGGCAGCATCAAGGACCGCTCGGCGCTCGGCATGCTGATGGCGCGCCTTCGTGACGGGCAACTGGTGCCGGGCCGGTCGACCGTCATAGAGTCCAGCTCCGGCAATCTGGCCATCGGACTGGCACAGATCTGCGGCTACTTCGGTTTGCGCTTCATCTGCGTGGTCGATTTCCGCACCACGCAGCAGAACCTGGCAATCCTGCGGGCTTATGGGG
The DNA here is from genome assembly GCF_000154905.1 of Streptomyces sp. SPB074. Classification (GTDB taxonomy): domain Bacteria; phylum Actinomycetota; class Actinomycetes; order Streptomycetales; family Streptomycetaceae; genus Streptomyces. The sequence continues at coordinate 55,211 of NZ_GG770539.1, forward strand.
CCGATGTCCGGGTCGTCACCGAACCTGACCCTGCCACAGGAGAGTTGCTGCCCCAGCGGCTCCGGCTGGTGGCTCAGCTGCTCGAGGAAACCCCAGATTCCTACTGCCCCGACCAGTACACCAACCCGCTCAACCCTCAGGCGCATCTGACCACCATGGCGGAGATAGACACGGCCCTCGACGGCCGGATCGACTACCTTGTGGTTTCCGCTGGCACCACCGGCACACTGGGCGGTTGCGCTGAGTACATCCGCCGCAGAAAACTGCCCACCAAGGTGGTGGCGGTGGACGCTATCGGCAGTGTCCTCTTCGGCTCGACCGTGGCCTGCGAGCGGCTCATACCCGGCCACGGCAACTCGGTGCCCCCCAGGCTGCTCAGACGCGAGGACGCACACCGAGTCGTCCATGTGAGCGACCTGGACTGCGTGGTGGGCTGCCGTCGGCTGGTTCAGCGCGAAGCGGTGCTGGCCGGCGGCTCCTCCGGCGCGGTGGTCGCGGCTCTGGGGCGGATCGCCGCCGAGATCCCTCCCGGTTCCAACTGCGTCCTGATCCTGCCTGACGGTGGCGACCGCTACCTCGACACGGTCTACGACGACCAGTGGGTTCGCCACCACTTCGGTGAGGTCTCCCACTTGTGGAAGGGCCCGAACCCCATCCCCGAACCTGACCAGCGGAAAGCGAGTGCTCAGTGCTAATAGTCGGCCACAACGAGGTGCGTGCGCTGCTCGAAGAGCGGGAGCAGGACATCCTCGACTTGATCGCGCGGGCCTACCGGTTGCATGGCGAGGGCCGCAGCGCGGTCCCGCACTCGGTCTTCCTGCGCTTCCCGGAGGAACCGGCCAACCGCATCATCGGCCTGCCGGCCTACCTGGGCGGCTCCGAACCGGTGGCCGGGATCAAGTGGATCGCCAGCTTCCCCGGCAACGTGGCACGCGGCATCGAACGGGCCAGCGCGAGCATGGTGCTGAACTCCATGGTCGACGGTCGTCCAGAGGCGTTCATCGAGAGCTCACTGATCTCCGCCAAACGCACCGGCGCCTCCGCTGCACTCGCCGCAGGGCTCCTGTGCGCCGAGCCGGAGCCCACCGGTATCTCCCTGGTAGGGCTGGGCCCCATCAACTTGGAGGTGCTGCGCTTTACCACTGCCCGGCTGCCCTCGCTGCGCACCGCCACGGTGTACGACCTGGACACCGAAAGGGCCAAGGTCTTAGCCGAGCGGGCCCGCCAAGTGGTCCCTGGCCTGACGGTGGCAGTGGTCGACAGCGCCGCCGCGGCGCTGGGCGCGCACCCGCTGGTCTCGCTGGCCACCACGGCGGGCAGGCCACACATGGACCTGTCCGCCTGTCAGCCCGAGGCGGCCGTGCTCCATGTCTCGTTGCGAGATTTGACCGTGGCAGCGGTGCTGGACGCGCAGAACGTGGTCGATGACGCCGACCATGTCTGCCGTGAGCGCACATCCCTGCACCTGGCCGAGCTGGAAACGGGCGGGCGAGAGTTCGTGCATGCCGAGATTGGCACCCTGCTACGCGGCGGCTCCGGCTTCCGCCGCGAGGCCGGGCGCCGGGTGGTGTTCTCGCCGTTCGGCCTCGGTGTCCTCGACCTGGTGCTCGCCCGGTGGGTTCGTGATCGAGCGAATGCCGAGGAGGTCGGAGTCCGAGTCGAGGGCTTCTTGCCGGGCGGGGCCGCCTGACCCGCCGTCGCTCGCGGAAGGGGGGCCCATGTGTACGAGCGGACCGTCCTCCGTGTAGGGGCGGTGGCACACCGCGCTTCTCTCGACTCGACCGACCGAAGCGGACGTGCATCCGCCATGCTGCGGAGGTTCGTGCGGTGTGGTCGACCGGCGGGAGCGGGTCGCGCCGGAGCCGGTCGGTGAGGTCCGGTCCGTTCACTCCGGGCCGGGCTGCCGTGCCGGCCAGAAGGGGGCCTGACGGGTACTGGATCCGCTTCAACGTGTAGTCGCCGCCATTGTTGATCGGGGTCGGTCCTCTTTGCCAACGACCCGTCGCTTGCCCGATGCAGCGCCTCAACCAGAACGCGGACGCCTCGCGCTCGGTGCTCACCGGGTCGGACGGCGCGAACCACGCAGCGGCCTGATCAGCGACAAGTGGGCCATCCCCGGCCCGTACTCCTTCGACGACGCGAAGTTCCCCGCCGCAGTCATCCGTGCCGCGCATCACTCAGGCCCTGTTTGCAGCTTGGCAGGTATACGTGACGGACTTCGCGAATTCGACGGACACCTCCGAGCGATGCGCAACGACGAGTGCGACATCGATCTGGACGCCTTCAGGCTACCGGCATCGACTCGTCACGGTCACCTTTCTGCTCGGCGCCGCCCGCCGCATGGTGGCCCGCGATCCGGCCAGCGCCGACGAACTCCTCGAACGCGCCCAGTCCGCAGCCGAACAGGCACTGGGCCGATCTGTGCACTGTCTCGCGGAGCATCCTGCCCCCGGTTCTGTCTGACCGGGGCCTGGTCGGCGCGCTCTCCGGACCGCCGCGAACTGCGCGGTGCCCTGTCGGACCGACGTCGAAGCGCCCGAACGGTGCGCCACTTCGTCGAGGTGACCGTCTACTTCGTCGTGGCCGAGGCCCTGACGAACATCGCCAAGTACAGCGGCGCCGCACAGGCGGCCGTCACGGTCCGCAGCCGTGGCGGCCACCACATCCTGCTCGTCGAGGACGACGGCCGGGGCGGCGGCCGACGGTATGCTCTGCCTGGCCTTTGGAGTGGGCGTTCCATATGTTTGACCGCACGGACACATGTGTTCGCTCTGGGACAGATCATTGGGCAAACCGCGTTTGTATGAGACCGACAAAGCATCCTGGTTGTCCTGCTGATCCTCTGAACAGCTGCGCTTGTGTGCTCGGGGCTCTCTCTGGCGGCCCTGCAGCAACTCCGCCGGTGGACAGCCGGTGGACAGACGCCTTTGGACGGTGCATCACGGGGTGGCACAGGTCAACCTGCTGCACGTGCTCTGATCAGCATAAACGTCACCGGACAGCATGACGAGGCACTACGCAACACGATCACTGATGGTCTCGGCGTGCGGGGGTCGCGTCGCCGCCCGGGGCGGTACGCGCACGGGACGCGTGCCCGTACCGCCCCGGGGCCGCTCAGTGCACGGCGTGCAGTGGCGCCGTGTGCGCGCGGATCTCGTCCGGGCTGAGGTAGGCGTCCGTGTGCTCGAACTCCTTGAGGGTGCCCGCCTTCTGGTCCTGGAAGCCGGTGCGGACGAAGTCGTCGCCCGCGCAGGCGTTGAGCATCCAGTTGGTCAGGACGCGGGTCTTGGCGACGCCCGTGCGCAGCGCGGACCAGTGGTAGCCGCGTGCGACGGCCTGGGCGGGGACGCCGCTGAGGTTGATGCCGAGGGGCCGCGAGACGGCGTCGTGGCCGCCGAGGTCCACGACCAGGCCGAGGTCCTTGTGGACGTACGGACGCAGCGGCTGGTGCAGGATCGTGGCGAGGACGTTGTCGGCGGCGATACGGCCCTGGCGCATGGCGTGCTGCGCGGTGGGCGGGCAGATGGCGCCCTCGCCCTTGGTGAGGTCGGGCACGGCGGCGGCGTCGCCGAGCGCGAAGACGCCGTCGAGCCCGGGGACCGTCAGCTCGGGGGTGACGGCGAGCCTGCCCCGTACCGTCTCGCGTTCCAGGGTCGCCATGAGCGGGCTCGCCGCGACGCCCGCCGTCCAGATGAGGGTGCGGCAGGGCAGGGTGCGGCCGTCGGTGAAGGTGACCTTCTCGGGGCCCGCCTCGGCGATGGAGACGCCGAGGGAGACCTCGATGCCGCGTTCGCTGAGGACGTCGAGCGCGGCCTTGCCCAGTTCGTCGCCCAGCTCGGGCATGAGCTTGGGGGCGATGTCGATGAGGTGCCACTTGATGAGCGAGGGGTCGAGCCGCGGGTAGTGCTTGACCGCGCTCGTGGTGAGGCGCTGGAGGCAGGCGGCCGTCTCGGTGCCCGCGTAGCCGCCGCCGACGACGACGAACTGGAGGCGCGAGGCGCGCTCCGTCTCGTCCTCGCTCGCGTCGGCGAGGTCGAGCTGCGCGATGACGTGGTCGCGGATGTAGGCGGCCTCGGCGAGCGTCTTCATGCCGCGCGCGTTCTCGGTGAGCCCGGGGATGTCGAAGGTCCTGGTGATGCTGCCGGGCGTCAGGACGAGGTGGTCGTAGGGTTCGTCGACGATCTCGCCCGTGACCTTCTGGACGACGCAGATCTTCTTCTCGGGGTCCACGCCGATCGCGCCGCCGGGCAGGATGCGGGTGCGGTGTTTGCGGCTGCGGCGCAGCGAGACGGCGACGGACTGCGGGGTGAGGACGCCGGAGGCGACCTGCGGGAGCAGCGGCAGGTAGAGCTGGTACGAGTACGGAGCGACGAGCGTGATCTCCGCCCGGCCCGGCGGGATGCGGCGTTCGAGCCTGCGGACGCACTCCACCCCGGCGAAGCCGGCGCCCACTACGAGAATCCTGGGTCGTGCCACGATTGCGTCCCTTCTCAGGGGTCTGTGCGGTCTCCGGGCCGGCCGGTGCCTCTCGGTCCTGGACGGCTGGTGCTCGCCTGCCCGCTCAGCGGCGTATGTCACGGACCATCTTTGCCGAAGGGGCGGGGGCGCGCTTGTCGAGCGCGGCGGAAGGGGGCGCGGCGGCGTACGGCGACGG
>NZ_GG770539.1:59964-64409 GCF_000154905.1 Streptomyces sp. SPB074
GCCCGGGTGGGACACGGGGCCGCCCCGCGAGGCGCGTGCGTCGCGCCCGCTCCGTCGTGCGGCCGATCAGCCGGTCGTGGCGGCGAAGACGTGCAGGATGCCTCCCTCGGCGCTCTTCGGGAGCGTGACGCTCGCGAGGGTCTTGCCGCTCGCGAGGGTCACGGGGGCGGTGGCGAAGAGGTAGGCGTTGACGGGGTCCTTGCCGCCGCCGAGGGTGTCGCGGTAGGCGGAGGTGACGGCGACGGTGTTGCCGTAGGAGGGCTTGTCCCCGCCGCCGCCGAGGGTCCAGTCGGAGAGGCCGAGGTCGGCCTGCTGCGTGGTGCCGTCGGTGTAGGTGAGGGTCATGGTGCCGTGCGTGTCGCCCTCGGCGGCGCTGCCGAGCAGGCTCAGGCGCGTCGCTCCGTCCTTGGCCGGGACGGTGAGGGTCTGCTCGCCGCCCGCGACCTCGATGTTGTCGGGTTCGCCCGGGGCGGTCGCCGGGAGCGTGAAGGTGAAGTCGCCCGAGGTGACCGTCTTGCCCGGGGCGGCGCCGCCTTCCGCGAGGGCGGTCGCGGAGTAGCTCCAGCCCTCGCCGTCGAAGTTGGCGCCCGGTTTCGCGTCGTCCTCGGAGACGCCGTTGTTGTTGAGGTTCCACAGGACGCTGTTCTTCGCGGCGACCGTGACGGTGAGCTTGGCCGGGGGCAGTTCCTTGCCCGAGGCGGTGCGCAGGGTCACCGGAATCGTGCGGAAGCCCTCCTTGGCGTCCTTGGCGGCGGCGACCGTGAGCGCGGTGCTCGCGGTGCCGCCCGAGGGGACGGCGAGGGTGCCGGATGCGGGGCTGACGGTGAGTCCTTCGGGCGCGTCGGCCTTCCAGGTCACGCGCTCGGCGCGGTCCTGGAGGGTGCGCGCGGTGAGCTCGGTGGGGGTGGCGGCGGCGCCGGGCGACACCTTGAGGGCGCTCGGGCTCGTACTCGTGAAGTACGTGTCCTCGCGGCCGGGGAAGGACGGCGGGGCGTCCTGGGCGGCGGTGCCCCACGTGGTGCGGGGGCTCGTGCCGAGCGTGTAGTCGAGGGTGCCGCCGTGCTGGACGAGGGTGTCGGGCACCACGGTCTTCGTGCTGCTCCTGCCGTTGACGCGCAGCCCGTGGATGTAGGTGTGGCTGTCGTCGGCCGCCGGGGCGTTGACCGTGATGCGCTTGCCGTGACCGGTGTGGACGACGGCGTGGGGGAAGAGCGGCGCGGTCAGCACGAGGTCGGCGCGGCTCGGGTTCTGCGGGTACATGCCGAGCGCGGAGAACACGTACCAGGAGGACATGGTGCCCGCGTCGTCGTTGCCGGGGATGCCGCCCGGGGTGTCGGTCCAGAGCTGGTCGATCTCGGCGCGGACCGTCTCCTGGGTCTTGGTGGGCTCGCCCAGGTAGTTGTAGAGGTACGGGGTGTTGATGTCGGGCTCGTTGGTGGGGTCGTAGCGGGTGTCGTCCTTCGCGGAGAAGTCGAACTTCCCGTCCTTGTCGCGGAAGAAGGCGTCGAGCCGGGCGCTCGCCTTGTCGTTTCCGCCCATGGCGCGGGCGAGGCGGGCGACGTCGGAGTAGACCATCCAGGTGTAGCGGGCGCTGGTGCCCTCGACGAAGCCGTTGCCCGTGCCGGGCGTGAAGACGCCCGCCCAGGTGCCGTCGGCGTTGCGGTTGCGGATGTATCCGCCCTCGGGGGTCGCGGCCGGGTCGAAGACGTTGGTCCAGTTGCCGGAGCGGTCGAGGAACTTCTGCTGGTTCTTCCGGTCGCCCGTGGCGCGGGCGAGTTCGGAGAGGCCGTAGTCGGCGGCGGCGTCCTCCAGCGTCTCGGCGGCGCCTCCCCAGCAGTGGCAGTCGTCGGCGGGGACGTAGCCGAGCTTGAGGTACTGGTCGAGCCCGGGGCGCTGGCCGACGCACTCGACGTTGCAGCCGGCGCTGTCGGAGTCGTTGGCGGTCGGTACGGTCGCGGCCTTCACGAGGGACTTGAGCGCGCCCTTGACGTCGAAGCCGTTGCCGCCGAAGGCGTGGATGCCCGCGAGGGCGGGTGCGGCGGGGTCGCCGGACATGACGCTGGTCTTGCCGTGCTGGAGGAGCCAGCGGTCCCACTCGCCGCCGCGCTGGGAGGCGTACTGGTAGAGGGACTGGGCATAGTCGCTGCCGGCCCGCGGGTTCAGGAGCGTCATGAGCTGCACCTGCGCGCGGTACTGGTCCCAGCCGGAGAAGGTCCCGTACTGGGCCTTCTGGCCGTGCGAAAGGCGGTGCGTCCTGTCATCGGCGCCCGTGTAGCGGCCGTCGGTGTCGCTCGTGAGGGTCGGCTCCAGCATCGAGTGGTAGAGCGCGGTGTAGAAGGTCCGGTACTGGGCCTTCGTGCCGCCGCCGACCTCGATCGCGCCGAGTGCCTTGTCCCAGGCGCGGCCCGCGTCGCGGGCGACGGCCTCGAACGAGGTGCGGGGCGGGTTCTCGGCGCGGAGGTTGGCCTCGGCGCCCCGGTCGCTCACGTACGAGATCGCGACCTTGGCGCCGACCTCGCGGGTGCCCTTCGGGAAGGTGACGTAGGCGCCGGAGCCCTTGCCCGCCACGGGGTTGCCGCTGGAGCTGTAGCCGGTACCGCCGCTCGCGTCGGTGGTGTCCGGGCGCAGGGTCTTGTCCTGCCAGGTGCCGGTCTTCGCGAAGGGGGTGTCGAAGTGGATCGTGTAGTGCAGCGTGTAGAGCGCCTTGCGGTTGTTCGCGCTCTGCGGGCCGCAGAAGTTCCCGGCGTCGATGGAGCCGGTGACGGTCTTCTTCGCGGTGTCGACGTGCACGCGCGCGGCGGCGCTGCCGGACTCGGCGTTGGAGCCGCGGACGAGGAAGCTCGCCGCCTTGCCGGCCGGGAAGCCGAAGCGGCCCGCGCCGGTGCGCTCGGTCGCGGTGAGCGCGGCGGAGGTGCCGTTGGCGAGCTTCACCTCGTAACGGCCCGCGCTCGCTTTCTCGTCGTCGTGGGAGAAGGCGGAGGCGAAGACGGAGTCGTCGGTGTCGGCGCTGGGCGAGCTGGTGACCTCACCCGGGTAGGGCATGAGCGGTACGTCGCCGTTCGCGCCCGAGCAGCCCACCCCGTTGAGGTGGGTGAGGCTGAACCCCCGGATCGAGGTGGCGTCGTACTGGTAGCCGCCCGGGGCCGGGTTGGAGACCTGGTTGCCGCGCGTGGTCTGGGGGCTGAACGCGAGCATCCCGAAGGGGCGGACCGCCCCGGGGTAGGTGTTGCCCGCGTTGGCGGAGCCGATGAGGGGATCGACGTAGGCGGCCGGTTTCCCGGCCGGGGCGCTGTGCCCGCTCTTCGCGGTGGCGGGCGCCGCGGCGTCGGCGGCCGGCGCGAGCGCGGTCAGCCCGAGGGCGCTCGCGGCGGTGAGGGCCAGGAGGCCGGCAGCTCTGGTACGTGCGGGACTTCTGCGGTGCGTCACTCTTCTGACACTGTTCCTCTCCCCGGGGAACCGGGATCGGACAACGTTGTCAAGCGCGAGCGATGCTCCTCCGGGGGCCGAGGGGGCGTCAAGGGGTGGGCGGCAAGATCGCCCTGAGGGCGGGTCAGAAACTCCCCCGCGCGACCCCGCGTACACAGGACGAGAGCGAGGCAACCCAGGGTTGACGCCTGAGCGGGTGTCAACCTAGGGTTGCCTGTGAGAAGGAACAGACACCCGCGCATCGCGCGGTACGACTGGACGATCTCATCGACGCCATCAAGCGGGTCCGCTCCGGCCCCCTGGACCAGCTCACGGACGCGGTGCTGGCCGCGGAGCACCTCGGGGAGGTCTCGGACCACCTGATCGGCCATTTCTTCGACCAGGCGCGCCGCTCGGGCGCCTCCTGGGCGGACATCGGCACCTCGATCGGCGTGACCCGGCAGGCGGCGCAGAAGCGCTTCGTGCCGAAGGACACCGGCGACGTCGCCCCCCCCTCGATCCCGAACAGGGATCCAGCCGTTACACGCCCCGCGCCCGCACGGTCGTGGTGGCCTCGCAGACCCAGGCACGGGCGCACGGGCACAAGCGCATCACGCCCGCGCACCTCGTTCTCGGCCTCCTGGACGAGCCGCAGTGCCTCGGCGTCGTCGTCCTCACGGACCAGGACGTGAGGCCCGAAGCGGTGCGCGAGGCGGCCGAGGCGGCGCTGCCGCCCCGCGAGGAGGCGGACCTGCCCACGCTCGTCCCCTTCGACGCGGCGGCGAAGAAGGTCCTGGAGCTCACCTTCCGCGAGGCCCTGCGTCTCGGCCACAACTACGTCGGCACCGAACACCTGGTGCTCGCCCTCCTGGAGCACGAGAACGGCGAGGGAGTCCTCTCCGGCCTCGGCATCGGGAAGGAACGCACGACGGAACTGCTCACGGGTCACCTGCGGCGCATCCAGGCGGAGCTGGAGGAGGCGCGGCGGGCCGAGGGCGGCTGAGGGGAGGCGGCCTGGAGGGAGGGGGCGGCCGGGCGGG
>NZ_GG770539.1:64509-70750 GCF_000154905.1 Streptomyces sp. SPB074
GCGGGCCGGGAACGGGCCTGCCTCGCCCGCTGGTCCCCGGCGAAAAAGAGTAGCGGAGGTACTGACGGGACGCGCAACCTTTGGTTGACGGAGGTCCCACCGAGCGAACGCCCCGGAGCGGGCCCCGGGCACCCGCGCTGTCTTGGTCCAGGCACCCTCGCGGGCCAGGCTCGGCCGCTCCGCCGCCCCCGCCGCGATGCCGTCGGAGGCGGCGGAGCAGGATCGGGCGCATGGCGAGTACCCCCGCGCGGTTCACGGAGCTGTTCGAGCAAGGCCGGAAGGCGCTTCTGTCCAGGGAGGTGCCGCGCCAGGAGCCGCCCCGCGAGGGCGGCGGACGCTGGGGGCTCACCGTGGCCCTGCGACCGGACCCGGCGGTCGCGCGCCGCCTCGAGCGCCTGACCGCGGCGGCCATGGCGGTGGCGGGGGACGCGCACTGGCCCACCGGCGCCGTCGTCTCCTCGCACTTCACCGTCCGGACCCTGGAGCGCCACCGGCGGGCCGTTCCCCGTGACGACGAGCGGGTCACCCGGTACCGGTCGGCGCTGCGCCGGTCGTGCGGCCGGGTGGGACCCGTCCGGCTGGAGCTGACGGGGCTCACGCTCACCCCCACGAGCGTCATGCCGTGCGCCTCCTCGCCGGACCGCGCCGCCGACCGGTTCGCCGCGTGCCTGGCGGAGGAGCTGGGGCACGACGGCTGGTTCGAGGCCGGGTTCACCCGTGACATCTGGTACGCGAACCTGGTGCACCTCACCGGGCTTCCCCCGCGTCCCGAGGCCCCGGTCGCGTGAATGGCCGCCCGCCGGGGCCTGGACCCGGGGTCCAGCGAGCACCGGTCGGCGGAGCTGATCGCCTGGACGTTCGGGGACCGGCACATGGTGCCGACGACGCTCGGGCACGAGGAACTGGGCGAGCCCGCCCGGTGAAGAGCCGTGCCACCGGCTCGGGACGCGCGCGGGAACGAGGGGCCCGGACGCGGGCGCGGAGCGGTCGGCACCGGATGCGCGCGGGAACGCGGCGCCTGGGCTGAGCGCGCGAGCGCATGACGCGACGTCCGGCGACCGGGGGCTTTCCCAGCCGTTCAGCCCTTCCCGCGCGCCGGTGACGCGTGCAGGACGCAGTCGCCGCACAGGGTGCCGCGCGGGGTGCGGTAGTAGAGGCAGCAGCTTTCGCGGCGGTAGGCGACGCCGAGGTCCGGTTCGTACAGGTAGGTGCCGCCGTCGCCGAGATCCCCGGCGCGCAGGAGGCGGGCGGCGAGGTGGCCGGGATCGCGGGGAGCGCCGGGGAGGCGGTCGAGCAGGACGCGGACCGTGCCGGTGAGCGCGGAGGCGGTGTTGCCGCGCAGGGTGCGCGGGGAGAGGCCGTAGCGGGTGCGCAGGTGCACGTGGAGCGGCGTGAGGTGGGCGGCGAGGAGGGCGAGCAGGGCCGGGACCGGGTCCTCTGCCGCCGGCCGGGCGGTGGGCCCGGGAGCCCACAGGCGGGGCGCGCCCTCGGGCGAGAGCGCGAAGCGGAGCCGGTCCGGGCCGAGGTCGGGGACACCGCCGCCGAGCGCGACGGGGCCGAGGGCGAGGGACCACAGCCGGGCGACGTGCCCCAGGTGCACGGTCGAGGCCGCCACGCGCCCCGCTCCGGTGCCGAGACGAGCGCCGACGAGGGCCGTCCAGTCCTCGAAAGGGGCGCCGGGGAGCGCGGCGAGCGGCCGGTAGGAGGCGGCGTCGGGCGGGGGCGCGGTCGCGACGGCGAAGTAGGGGCCGAGGGGGGCGAGGCGGTCGAGGAGTTCGGCGGGGGCCGTCATGGGGGGCGTGTCCGTTCCCGGCGCGGGGCGCGCCGCGTGCGGGATCGTTTCACAGTGCCGGGCGGCTGCCGTGCGCGGTGGGCGCGCTCGTAGGCTGAACGCGGGACGCGACCGGTGCCCCGGGAGTTTGCGCCCGCCCTGGGGCGGCCCTCCGGCGGTCGCGTGCGGGGCGAGGCGTCGGTACGACTGGGTACGGCGCTCGTACGACTTGGGACGGAGCTGTGGGCACACCATGAGGATCGATCTCACCGACACCACTTCCAGCGACATCAACAAAACCCTCGTGTCGGCCCGCCGGGCGCTCGGCACCCCGACCGTGGGACGGGTGCTAACCCTCCTCGTCGTCACCGACGAGGAGGACGCCTACGACGCCCTGCGCGCGGCGGGCGACTCCGCGCGCGAGCACCCCGCGCGCATCCTGCTCGTCATCCGCCGCACCTCCCGTTCCCCGCACCACCGCGCGCTCGTGCGCCTCGACGCCGAGGTGCGCGTCGGCGCGGACGACGCGGGCGCGGGCGAGATCGTCGTGCTGCGGCTGTACGGCGAGGTCGGCAGGCACGCCGATTCGGTGGTCCTGCCGCTGCTGCTGCCGGACGTGCCCGTCGTGGCCTGGTGGCCGTACGGCGCCCCGGAGAACCCGGCGGCCGACCCGCTCGGCGCCCTGGCCCGGCGGCGCATCACCGACGCGTACGCGTCCGAGGACCCCCTCTCCTTCCTGGGCGGGCTCCGCCGCTCGTACACACCCGGGGACACGGACCTCGCCTGGACGCGGCTCACGCTGTGGCGCTCGACGCTCGCCGCCGCGCTCGACCAGGTGCCCGGCCCGGTCGGGTCCGCGGTGGTGGAGAGCGAGGCGGACAACCCGAGCGCGGAACTGCTCGCGCGGTGGCTCGGGGCGCGGCTCGGCGTGGATGTCGAGCGGGTCGTCACGGCCGGTCCCGTCATCACGGCGGTCCGGCTCGGGACGGCGGCGGGCGAGCTGAGCGTCGAACGGCCCGAGGGCCCGCTCGCGACCCTCGCCCTGCCCGGGCGCCCGCCCCGCCCCCTCGCCCTCAAGGTCCGCACGCTGCCCGAACTGCTCTCCGAGGAGCTGCGGCGGCTCGACCCGGACGAGGCGTACGCGGAGGCACTGCACGCGCGCACGGTGACGGAGGCGGCCACGAGCTGAGCCGGCCGACCGCGAGGGGCCCCGTTCCGGCAGTACGCCGGGGCGGGGCCCTTCCGCGTCGTGGGCGCCGTCGCTCCCGGGGGCGGGTCTGTGGGCGGGGACGGGCCCATGGGCGGAGACGGCGGGGGGTGCCTCTATGTCTTTCGTCAAGGCACCCCTGCCGGGTTTGAGATAGTTCAGGGGCTTTGAGGTTATGCGGCGAGTTCGATGTTCTTTGGCGTGCGGGGTTCGTAGAAGGTGCCGTCGCGGAGCATGGCGAACAGGACGCTGACGCGTTGGCGGGCGAGGCGGAGGAGGGCTTGGGTGTGGGTTTTGCCGTGGGCTCGTTGCTTGTCGTAGTAGGTGCGGGAGGCGGGATCGGCGTTCATGCAGGCGAAGGCGGACAGGAACATGGCTCGTTTGAGCTGCCGGTTTCCGCCCCGCGGGGCGTGTTCGCCGTGGATCGAGGTGCCGGACGACTTCGTGGTCGGGGCCAGGCCGGCGTAGGAGGCGAGGTGGGCGGCGGTGGGGAAGCTGGTGCCGTCGCCGACGGTGACCAGCAGGGCGGCGGCGGTCCTGACGCCGACGCCGGGCATCGACGTCAGGACCGGGGAAAGAGGGTGGGCCTCCAGCAGGAGGTTGATCTGGGCTTCCAGGGCCCGGCGCTGGGTGTGGACGGCGGCGAGCGAGGCGGCCAGGGAGGGCACGACGATGTCGAGGGTGCCGGTGCCGGGCACGACGACGGTCTGTTCGTCGAGCGCGTCGAAGACGTCGTCGATCAGCCGCTGGGCCATGCGCGGCGCCTTGGGCCGGATCAGTTCCACGAGTCTGCGGCGGCCGGCCTTGCGCAGGGCGGCCGGGGAGCCGTGGCGCTCCAGGAGCCAGGTGACGGCCTGGTGGTCGAGACGAGGGCCGAGGACGCGTTCGAGGCTGGGGTGGAACTGGGTGAGCAGGCCGCGTATCCGGTTGCTGGTGCGGGTGGCCTCGGCGGCGAGGTCCTGGTCGAAGCCGACGAGCACGGTCAGCTCGGCGGTGATCTCGTCGGTCAGTTCCAGCGAGCGCAGGGTGTGAGGCATCGTCCGCGCGGCGTCGGCGATGACCGCCGCGTCCTTCGCGTCGGTCTTGGCCTCGCCCGGGTAGAGGTCCGCGATCCGGCGCATGGCCAGGCCGGGCAGGTAGGCAACCTGGCAGCCCGCGTCGCGGGCGACGGTCAGCGGCAGGGCGCCGATGGAGGCAGGCTGGTCCACGATCACCAGCACGGTGCCGAACCTCGCGGTCAGTTTGTCGAAGACGGCCCGCAGCTTGGGCTCGCTGTTCGGCAGTCGCTTGTCGAAGACCTTCTTCCCGGCCGGGGTGAGCCCGTGGCCGTGATGGCTGCTCTTGCCGACGTCCAGGCCGAGGAACACGCCTACGTCTTCGATCTCGAACATCGTGCCTTTCCCAGGGTGTTGACGGTGCCGGCCTCGGCTTCGGTGTCGTGCGCGCGCAGCCACGTCATGCAGACCTGCCGCTCGCGAGCTGTCCGGCATTGCGCCGGACCGGGCGGTGGCCGGACCTCTCATCAGCGTCTCCGACGGCACCTCCCGGGCCCGGTGACACCACCCCCCAGGTCACGCCTTCGACAGGGGGACACAGCCATGCCGGACCCGGAGGCCAGCGGCCCCATTGCGGAACCGCAGAAAACATAACGGGGGACGATTGGCGCGACCGCCTCGTGAAGCACGCCACGCGCCCCGCGTTTGCATTAGCCCGCGCGTGCAATCTCGGTTTCGGGACGGCCCCGCTCGGCAACATGTTCCGCGCCATCCCGGAGGAGGAGGACCAGGCCACCCTGCGGGCCGCCTGGGACCAGAGCATCCGGTACTACGACAGCGCCCCCTTCTACGGTGCCGGTCTCGCCGAGATCCGGCTCGGCGAGATGCTCGCCGAGCACCCCCGGGACTCCTACGTCCTCTCCACGAAGGTCGGCCGCGTCATCCTGGACGAGGTCGAGGACCCGGCGACGCGCGATCTCGGCGAGAAGGGCGGCCTCTTCGAGCACGGCCGCCCCAACAAGATCGTGGACGACTACTCGGCCGACGCCACCTACCGCTCGATCGAGGACAGTCTCCAGCGGCTCGGCACCGACCTGCTCGACATCGTGTGGGTCCACGACATCGCCCAGGACTTCCACGGCGACCGCTGGCTCGCCCAGTTCGAGACCGCTCGCACGGGAGCCTTCCGCGTGCTGTCGAAGCTGCGCGAGGAGGGCGTCATCAAGGCGTGGGGCCTCGGCGTCAACCGCGTGGAGCCCGTGGAGCTGACCCTGGACCTGGACGAGCCGCGTCCCGACGGCTTCCTCCTCGCCGGGCGCTACACGCTCCTCGACCACGCCCGCGCCCTCCAGCGGGTGCTGCCCACGGCGACCGAGCAGGGCGTCGACCTGGTCGTCGGCGGCCCGTACAGCTCCGGTGTCCTCGCGGGCGGCGCGCACTTCGAGTACCAGGAGGCGCCCCGCGAGATCATCGAGCGTGTCCAGCGCATCCGTGAGCTGACCGAGCGGCACGGCATCTCCGTCAAGGCGGCGGCGCTCCAGTTCGCGCTGGCCCACCCCGCGTCCGTCGCGGCGATCCCCGGTGCGACGCGGCCCTCGCGCATCGCCGAGGACATCGCGGCGCTCGACGAGCGCGTGCCCGCCGCCTTCTGGGCGGAGCTGCGCGAGAGCGGGCTGCTCAGCCCCGAGGCGCCGCTGCCCACCGCCTGACCGCCCTCCCCTTCCCCCTCCACACACACGCGGGACTCCCGCACACGCAGTACCCCCACGCTTGAAGGAGCACCCCATGGCTTCCACTTCTGTGAGCCGCGTCGTCCCGGCGGACCCCGAGACCGTCTGGCGGCTGGTCGGCGGCTTCCACGCGCTGCCCGACTGGCTCCCGTACATCCCGGAGAGCACCCCCCTGGAGGGGGGGGCCGCGCCCGGCGGCTGCGCAACGAGGACGGCGAGGTGATCGTGGAGCGCATGACCGCGTTCGAGGACAGCGCACGCCATTACACCTACACGATCCTCGAAGCTCCGTTCCCGGTACGGGGCTACCTCTCGACCCTGCGCGTGCACGAGGTGCCCGGTGCTCCCGGCAGCGCCGAGGTCGAGTGGACGGGGCGCTTCGTGCCGGACGGCGTGAGCGAGGAGGAGGCGGTCGCCCTCTTCACCGGCATCTACGACGAGGGCCTGACCGCGCTCGAAGCGGCGCTGCGCGCCTGAGCGCGGGCCGTGCGCCGCTGTCCGCCCCGTGCGAGGTCCCTTTCCCCCGCCGCCCTCCGCG
>NZ_GG770539.1:70850-82342 GCF_000154905.1 Streptomyces sp. SPB074
GCCGTGCCGGGCGGCACCGCGCGACGGAGACGCCCACGCCACCGGAGGCACCGTGAAGATGCTGATCAACGTCGCGGAGACCGTCGTCGCCGACGCCCTGCGCGGCCTCGCCGCCGCGCATCCCGAACTGACCGTGGACATCGAGAACAGGGTGGTGGTGCGGCGCGACGCCCCCGTCGCGGGGAAGGTCGCGCTGGTCTCCGGCGGCGGCTCGGGGCACGAACCGCTCCACGCGGGGTTCGTCGGCCCCGGGATGCTCGACGCGGCCTGCCCCGGCGAGGTCTTCACCTCGCCCGTGCCCGATCAGATGGTGCGTGCCGCCGCCGCGGTGAACAGCGGTGCCGGGGTGCTCTTCATCGTGAAGAACTACACCGGGGACGTCCTCAACTTCGACATGGCGGCCGAACTCGCCGAGGAGGAGGGCATCGCGATCGCCAAGGTCCTCGTGGACGACGACGTCGCCGTGACCGACAGCCTGTACACGGCGGGGCGGCGCGGCACCGGCGCGACGCTGTTCGTGGAGAAGATCGCGGGCGCGGCCGCCGACGAGCGGCGTCCGCTCGCCGAGGTCGCGGCGCTCGCGGAGCGCGTCGACGCGGCCTCGCGCAGCTTCGGCGTCGCGCTCTCCTCCGTGAGCACGCCGGCGAAGGGCGGCCCGACCTTCGACCTGCCGCCCGGTGAGCTGGAGCTGGGCATCGGCATCCACGGCGAACCCGGCCGCGAACGGCGCCCAATGATGACCTCGGGCGAGATCGCGGACCACGCGGTGCACGCCGTGCTGGACGACCTGGGCGGCGAGGGGCCCGTGCTGCTCCTCGTCAACGGCATGGGCGGTACTCCGCTCCTGGAGCTGTACGGGTTCACCGCCGAGGTGCACCGGGTGCTCGGCGAACGCGGGGTCCCGGTCGCGCGTTCCCTCGTCGGCAACTACGTGACCTCGCTCGACATGGCGGGCGCCTCGGTGACGGTGTGCCGCGCGGACGAGGAACTGCTGCGGCTGTGGGACGCGCCCGTCGAGACGGCCGGGCTGCGCTGGGGCCGCTGAGGCCACGCGGCAGCCGCAGGGGGAATCTACGAAGGGGTGACGGACGGACATGGGTGACAGCGAAGACGAGGGCGTGCTGGACGCGGCGTTCTTCCGGCGGTGGCTCGACGGCGCCGCCGCGGTGTTCGACGCGGAGGCCGAGCGGCTCACCGCGCTGGACTCGGCGATCGGGGACGCCGACCACGGCGCCAACATGAGGCGGGGCTTCTCGGCCGTGCGCGAGTCGCTCGCCGCGGACGAGCCCGCGAGCCCGCAGGCGGTGCTCGCGCTGGCCGGGCGACGGCTCGTCTCCACCGTCGGCGGGGCCTCGGGCCCGCTGTACGGGACGCTGCTGCGCCGGACCGGGAAGGCCCTCGGCGAAGCGCTCGGCGAGCGCACCGACCCGGACCGGGCGGAGTTCGCCGCCGCGCTGCGCGCGGGGATCGAGGCGGTCTCGGCGCTCGGCGGCGCCAAACCGGGCGACAAGACGATGATCGACGCGCTCGTCCCGGCCTCGGAGGCCCTGGACACCTCCTGGGAGGCGGCGGCCGAAGCGGCGCGCGCGGGCGCGGCGGCGACCGTGCCGTTGCGGGCGCGCAAGGGGCGGGCGAGTTATCTGGGCGAGCGCAGCGAGGGGCACGAGGACCCGGGAGCGGCCTCGGCGGCGCTCCTGCTCGGGGCGCTCGCGGACACGGCCGGGAGGGCGGGGGCATGAGCGGCGCGCAGGGGGGCGTCGGGCTCGTCGTGGTCTCGCACTCGGCGACGGTCGCCCAGGCGGTGGCACGGCTCGCGGCGCAGCTCACGGGGGCGGAGGACAGGGTGCGGATCGAGGCGGCGGGCGGTACGGAGGACGGCGGGCTCGGGACGAGCGCGGATCTCATCGTCCGGGCGGCGCACGCCGTGGACCAGGGGGCGGGGGTCGCGATCCTCGCCGATCTCGGCAGCGCGGTGCTCACCGTCAAGGCGCTGCTCGCCGAGGGCGACGAGTTGCCCGCGCGCAGCGCGCTCGTGGACGCCCCGCTGGTCGAGGGGGCGGTCGCCGCCGCCGTCGCCGCCTCGGCGGGCGCGGACCTGGAGGCGGTACGGGCGGCGGCCGCCGAGGCGTACGACTACCACAAGCGGTGACGGACCCGCGCCGCGGCGGGGCGCCTCGTCATGGCGCCGTCTCTCGCAGGTAGCGGGAGAGGCGGTCCCGTCCCGCCGCGCGTGCCGCCGCCGGGTCCTCGACGGGACGGACCCGGGTGTCGGGGAAGAGCAGGTAGAGCACGTCGTCCTGCGTGCCCGCCGCCTGGGGAGCGCCGCCGAGACCGAGTGAGCGCGCGGCGGCGTAGGAGGCCTCACCGATGACGTCGGCGGGCCCCGTGTCCCCGACGACGGCGTACCGCACCCGGTGCCCGTGCACGAGGACGGCGAGCGTCCCGCCGGTGATCCCCGAGGCGGCGGGACGCCAGCGCGCGGAGGGGCCGGGGACCACGACGTACGGGACCGTGTCGGCGCTCAGCGGGCGACCGTCCGAGCCGTTCCAGGCGGTCGTCTCCTGGAAGTACGGTCCCGAGGCGGCGTTGCAGACCGGTCCCGGGCGTCCGTCGCAGTCGATGTCGAGGTCGGCGATCCAGTGCAGCGCATCGCCCCGGCCCGCGCACACGGGCGCGTCGGCCGCGCGCCCCGCGTCGCGCCGGAAGAGCCCGGCCGAGACCTGCCGGCAGGAGCGGGCGGCACGGGAGCGGAGGACGTCGGCGCTGATCGCGGCCGGTCGGGCAACGGGGTGCGACGGGATCGCGGGGGTGGGCGGGGGCGAGGCCGCGGGGCCCCCGGAGCGGGGGACGGAGCAGGAGCGTCTCAGACATACGGATATATTTTGATTTTTTATATATTTTCTGTCTGTCCGCCGCTTTTGCTATCTCTCTTTTTTATTTTAATAAAATCAATCAACATTTTATCTTCAGTTGAAAGAAGAATAAAAGTTATCATAAACATTTGGTGTCTGGCATTATGTAGTCCTACTATTATCAACATTATATCTATGTGGTACACAGGTCGTTTGAGGCTCCGGCCGAACCAAAAAAACAAAGGCTAGGGATCGGGAGCAGTTCCGGTCGGCACGGTGGCGCCCCGGCGGCCGGCGGCCGGGGCGGTGGTGCGGGGGCCGCGCAGGCGAGGGGGACGAGGGCGAGGGTCACCGTGAGCAGGGCGTGGCACGACCTGCGGGCGGCCCCCGGCCGTGGGCACGACGGCATCGAGGACGTCAACCGATCTCCAGCGAACGGATGAACAAACCGTCGCGGACGCTAACCCCTTGCCATCCCCCGCCCCGCCGGGGCGGGGCGGGACGCGCGGGCCGTCACCCGGGTACCGGGCACGGCGGCGGGGACGGACCGGTGACCCGGCACGCGCGCACCCGCGACACGCCCCACGCCGCGCCCTCCGCGCCGAGCCCTCCGTCAGGCCCCGTCAGGCCCCGTCAGGCGCCCGCTCCCCCGTCCACCGGCAGGATCGCGCCCGTCACCATCGACGCCCGGTCGCTGAGCAGCCAGGCCGCCGCCTCCGCGACCTCGCGGGGCGCCCCCATGCGGCCCAGCGGGACCGAGGAGGTGATCCGGTCCACGACGCCAGGGGTCGCCTCCTCCCACTCGTCGATCATCCGCGTCGCCGTACCGCCGGGGGTGATGCCGTTGACGCGGATGCCCTCCCGTGCCCAGGTGACGGCGGCGCTCTCGGTGATGCTGTTGAGGGCCCGCTTCATGGCGCCGTAGGCGGGAAGGGCCGGGTTGGCGCGGCGGCTGCCGATGCTCGACGTGTTGACGATCGCCCCGCCGCCGGAGCGGCGCATGAGGGCGGCCTCCGCGTTCATGGCGGTCCAGTGGGCGCGGAAGTTGACGGCGAACTGCTCCTCGATCACCTCGTCCGCCGTGGTGTCGAGCGGACCGGGCGCCTGGCCGGCCGCGCCGTTGTTGAAGGCGCCGTCGAGGCGGCCGTGCAGCGCGGCCACGCGGTCGACGGCCGCGCGGATGCTCGTGGCCTCCGCGAGGTCCAGCGTGACCGCGTCCGCGGTGCCGCCGTTCGCGCGGATCTCGCCGACCAGCGTGTCGAGCGCCGTCGTACCGCGAGCCGCGAGGACGACGGAGGCGCCCTCGGCGGCGAAAAGGCGGGCCGCCGCCGCGCCGATGCCCCGGCTGGCACCGGTGACGAGGACGACCTTGCCGCTGAGCAGGCCGACGGGGCCGTGTTCCGTGCTGTGTGTCATGCCCTCAGCGTCGGCCGGGCCGCGGGCCGCATACAGGCACAGGCGGTACCAGGATGACCCGCCGCGCGCGGAGCACACTGGACGCATGGACAAGCAGGAGCTGGGCGCCTTCCTGCGCAGCCGCCGCGAACGGCTGCGCCCCGCGGACGTGGGCCTCCCCTCGGGGCCGCGCCGCCGTACCCCGGGGCTGCGGCGCGAGGAGGCGGCGGTCCTCGCGCACATCTCGACGGAGTACTACGTACGGCTCGAACAGGGGCGTGCGCCGCGCCCCTCGGGCGAGGTCCTCGCCGGGATCGCGGGCGCGCTGCGGCTCACCGAGGCGGAGACGGCGCATCTGCACGTACTGGCGGGGACCGTGCCCGTGCAGGAACCGGCGCCGCTGCGCGAAGTGCGGCCGAGCGTGCTCGCGCTCCTGGAGCGGCTGCCGCTCACGGCGGGGTTCGTCCTCTCGGCCACCTTCGAGGTCCTCGCGTGGAACGATCTCGCCGCCGCGCTCATGGAGGACTTCGGCGCGCTCGCCCCCGCCGAGCGCAATCTCGCGCGCCGGGCCTTCCTCCGTCCCGAGGACACCGAGGACACCGAGGACACCGAGGGGCCGCTGTACGGCATCTCCGACGCCACCGCGTTCCGCCACGACGTCGTCACGGAGCTGCGCAACGCCCTCGCCCGTTACCCGAAGCACCCGGAGGTGACGGCGCTGATCGAGGAGCTGCGCGCGGGCTCGGCGGACTTCGCACGGCTCTGGCAGCGGCACGACGTACGGGCCGCGCATGTGCTGACGAAGACGTTCCGCCACCCGGTCGCGGGGGACATTACCGTCGACTGCGACGTCCTCGGCCTCGACGAAAGCGGCCAGCGACTCGTGCTCTACAGCGCGCCGCAGGGCTCGCCGAGCGCGGAGGCTCTGGCGTTCCTGGGGGTACTGGGAGCGGAGGCGGGCCGGAGCCGCTGAGACGGCGGGGCGGGGCGGGGCCCCGGGCCCCCGGGCCCTTGGGGCGCGGCGGGTCCCGGCAAAACCGCGAGCAGGCGCCACGCCCGGTGCGTCGCGCCTGCTCCGTAACCCGGTGCGCTCAGTGACCTCAGAGCCCTCGGGCGCCCAGTGCGCCCAGTGCGCCCGGTCCACCGCCGCGCTCAGTGCGCGAAGCCCCAGTCGAGGATCTTCGTGGCGTCGTCGAAGCGGCCCTCGTCGTCGCCGAGGACGACGCCGATCAGGGTGCGGTTGTCGCGCTCGGCGGCGAAGACGACGCAGTAGCCGTCCTCGGGACCGCTGCCGGTCTTGACGCCGAGGGCCCCGTCGTAGGTGCCGAGGAGTTCGTTGGTGTTGTTCCAGGTGTAGTACCGGGTGCGGCCGTTGGCGGCCGGTGCCTCGGTCTTGTACTGCGTGTTCTTGACGACCTCGGCGAACACCGGCTGGAGCATGGCGCGCTGGCCCAGCTTGGCGAGGTCGCGGGCCGTGCTGTGGTTGTTGCCCTGGGAGATGCCGTCGACCGAGTCGAAGTGGGTTCCCTTGAGGCCGAGTTGCTGCGCCTCCGCGTTCATCTGGGCGATGAAGTCGGCGATCCGCGCCTCCTCGGTGTCGCCGTTGCCGAAGTTGTCCGCCAGGGCGCGGGCGGCGTCGGCGCCGGAGGGGATCAGCATGGCGTGCAGGAGCTGGCGGGCGGTCAGGGTGTCCCCGGTCTGGAGGTCCGCCGTGCTGGCGCCGACCTCCTGCACGTAGTCCCGGTACTCCTGCTTGACCGTGATCCGCCGTTCCAGCCACTCGGGGTGCTTGAGCACCACGACCGCCGTCATGATCTTGGTGGTGCTGGCCACCGGGACGCTCTCGTCGGCGTCGGCCCCGGCCCACAGCTCGCGTTCCTGGCTGCCGTCGCGCGCGTCGAGGAGGAAGGCGTGGCCGGCCTCGACGGCGGGGGCGTCCTGCGCGTCCGCGGTGCTGGCCGCGGTGTCCGCGGTGGCGGCCGTGGTGTGCGGGGTGCTGTCCGGCGCGGCGGCCTGGGCCAGTCCGGTCGCGCCGATCGGCAGTGCCGCTCCGACGAGGGCTGCCGAGGCGATGCGGACACCGGTGCGGTGGAAGCGGTTGGGGCGGGCGTGTGCACCCATGAAGTCTTTCTCCTCCTACCGGCGCGGACGCCGGACCGTACGTGCCCGGGGCCCGGCGGACGTGCCCCCCGCCTCGGCGCCCGGGAAGGCCCCCGGGAACGTCCCGGAGACACCTGCTCCACGCCATCACGCGGAGCGCGCGCGCTCAAGAAGCCGCATGATCTCGTCACAGGGCCCACACGCGAGGATCGGATGATGATCATCTCGCGATGCGGCGAGCGCGCCCCGCGCGGCGCCGGGCGAGGCAGGGGGTGGGACCGTCGGCGGTGCGGGGGCCCCGTTGGCATCGGTACCGGGCCGCTGCCTCAGGCCAGCCTGTCGAGCACCACCTGCGCGAGCGGTCCGGCCGACGCCGGGTTCTGGCCCGTGTGGAGGGTGCGGTCGCTCACCGTCTTCGCGGCCCACGGCTCGCCCTCCTGGACGTCGGCGCCGAGCGCGGTCAGGCGGTCCTGGAGGAGCCAGGGGGCGCGGGAGGCGAAGCCGGCCTGCGTCTCCTCGGCGTTGGTGAAGCCGGTGAGGCGGTACCCCGCGAAGGGGCTGCCGCCCTCCGCGTCCGCCGTGGCGAGGAGCGCGGCGGGGCCGTGGCAGACGAGGGCGAGCGGGCGCCCCGAGCCGAGGGCGCGGGTGAGCAGCGCCGCCGACGCGGCGTCGTGGGAGAGGTCCTCCATGGGGCCGTGACCGCCGGGGTAGAAGACGGCGGCGTACGCGTCCGGATCGACGTCGGCGATGGCACGGGGGCGCAGCAGCGGCGTCATCGTGTCGAGCGCCGCGCCCTCCTCTCCGCCCGCGACGGAGGCGTCGAGGCTCGCCGCGTCCACGGCCGGGACGACGGCGCCGGGTGTGGCGACCTCGACCTCGTACCCGGCCTCGGTGAACAGGTTCCACGGCGCCACCACCTCGTCGGCCCAGAAACCGGTGGGGTGGCGGGTGCCGTCGGCGAGGGTCCAGTGGTCGGAGCCGGTGAGGACGAAGAGGATCGTGGGCATGGGTTCGCTCCTTGGCAGAGGGTCAGGGAATGCGTGTGCCCCGGCCGGTGCGGGTCACCGGTTCCCTGCCCGCGCGGGCGGGTCCGGTCCCGGCGGGGCTGGGCCGGACGGATGAGCTCGTCACCTGCGCGGCGGCAGCCGGGAGCCGCGCGGGTGCGGCGGGCACGGCGCGGACGTGGGCTGGGCAGCGGCCCGCACGGTTCTCCCGTCGCGCGCCCGACCGGGCGCCGCCGTGCCGCGCCCGAGGACGGTCCCGATGCCTTGCGCGACTTCTCTGACAGCGACCGCTCTGGGCGCCTGCGCCCTGCTGGCCCTCGCCCCCTGCGCCCACGCCGACGGGGCCCCGGCGCGGGACCCCGTGACGGTCCGCGCGCAGGGGTCCACGGTGCGGCTCACGACGTCGGCGTGCCCCCGGGGCGGCACGGCGACCCTCGTCGCCGCGGGCCGGGCGACGGCCGACGGGGGCTTCGCCGTGGACCTGGCGCCCGGCGGTCGCGCCCGTACCGCCTCCTGGCTCGCCGTCGAGGACGGGCGGTACGTCGCCCGCGTGCGCTGCGCCGACGGTACGCGGCTGAGCGGAGCGGCCGTGCGGGTGCCCGGCCCCCTGCCGTCCCCGGCCGTGACGCCCGCGCCCGAGGGCACGGCCGCGAAGGACTCCCCCGCGCCGCGTCCGAGCGGGCCGGCGAGCGCGAGCGACGCCCCGGTGGATCCGTACGCGGACGCGGGGATGGCGGAGTCCCCGGCGGGCGTGCCGGGTGAGATGCCGAAGGGCGGGGTACGGGGCGGGCTCGGCGGCAGCGCGAAGCCGGAGCGGGACTCGCCCGGGGCCTTCGGCGCGGGGACCGCGCTCGTCGCGGCGGCGGGGGCGGGCGCGCTGGTGTGGTGGCTGCGGAGGAGGGTGTGGGGACGGTGAGCCCGGGACCGGGCGGCGGCCGGGTCTCAGTTCCGGTGCTCACCGGGAAGCGCCTCGGCGACCCAGCCGACGGGCAGTTCCTCGTTGTCGACCGTGACCGCCTCGACCGCGTGGTTCTCCGGGTCGATGTCGGCCTCGACGCCCTCGCCCGCGAAGCGGGGATAGCCGCTCGTGCCCTCGGCACCGGTGGGCCGGACGACCGCGCGGCGCAGTTCGGCGCCGTGGTCGAGCTGCCCCGACTCGTCGGTGAGCTGGGGCTTGAGTACGACGGTGTACGCGGGATCGGCCGGGGTCGAAGTCATGGGTCCGGAGTGTAGGACGGCCGCGCGCGGCGGACGAGCACGCCGCGCCCGGCCGGGGGCGGGGGCGGGGGCAGGGGCAGGGGCAGGGGCAGGGGCAGGCCGGGCATCGCACGCTCCGGCCCGTTGACCGTACGGCTGCTGGGCGGTCGGGGCCTGGGGGCCGTGTCCGGGGTGCCGGGGAGAACTTCGTGCGCGGGATCTTGACGGCCCGGGGAAACCTGTCTGTAATGCGTTGCGAACCGGTTCGCGAACCGGTTCGCGCGAAGAGATCCCCGGGGCCGGGCAGTTGCTCGGGGGCGGTACCTTCGCCTCACGCACCGTCAGGACGTCGTCGTCAGGAGGCCGTGCTGAACATCGGCGAGATCGCCCGCAGGGCCGGGGTTTCGCGCAGCACGGTCTCGTACGTGCTGAGCGGCAAGCGGCAGGTCTCCGAGGCGATCAGGGAACGGGTCATGCGGGTCGTGGAGGAGTCGGGGTACCGGCCGAGCGCCACGGCGCGGGCCCTCGCCCACGGTTCCACGCGGGCCTTCGGCCTCGTCATCCCGCCGACGAGCGAGCACCTGAACGTGGAGCAGCTCCGCTTCGTCGGCGCGGTCGCCGAGGCGGCGGCGGCGCACGATCACGACGTCCTGCTCTCGCCGAGCGGCGAGGCGCACGAGAGCGCCTTCGACCGGATGGTCGGGGAGCGCAGGGTCGACGGCGTGATCGTGATGGAGACGATGCTCCACGACAGCCGGGTCGCGCGGCTCATCGAGGAGGGGCTGCCGTTCGTCACGATCGGCAGGACGGGGTCCGAGGAGGCGCACAGCTGGATCGATCTCGACTACGCGGGTCTCGTGACCGAGGCCGTGACGCGTCTGGCGGCTCTCGGGCACGAGCGGTTCGCCCTGATCAACCGTCCGCAGTGGCTCCTGGACCGGGAGTACGGGCCCGCCTTCCGGGCGCTCGACGCCTTCGAGAAGGCCGTCGCCGCGCTCGGCGCGCGCGGGGTCGCCGTGTGCGCGGAGGACGCGGAGGAGTCGGGGGCGGAGGTGACCCGGCGTCTGCTCGGCACCGTGGTGCCGCCGCCCACGGCGATCGTGACGGTCAACGAGCGCGCGCTCGACGGCATCGTGGCCGCCCTGCGGGCGATGCGTGTCGTGGTGCCGCGTGATCTCTCGCTGCTCGCCGTCACCTCCGAGGAGCACGCCCGCGCGCACGAGCCGCAGATCGGCGGCGCGGACGTGCCCAGCACCGAGATGGGCCGCGGCGCCGTCGAGGCCCTGCTGCGGCGTGTCACCCGCCCCGAGGAGCCGCTCGCCCACGTCCTGCTCAGCCCGCCCTTCCTCCCGCGCGGCACCGAGGGCCCGGCCCCCGCGTCCGCCTGACCCGACCCACCCCGTCCCGCTCTCCCGGCCCGCCGTCAGCCCGGAGCCACCACCACGACAACACCGGCACACCCGCATTACGCACCACCACCACGGCACCCCCTTCCCCCGCGCCGCCCCTCCCCCGAGGCCCGCGCGGCACCAGGCTCCGCCCCCGTCGCGCCCCCACGCCGCGGGCTCCGGCACCACCACGACCGCAGCAGCGGCCCTTCCCGCCCATCGCAGGCGCGGTTCCACCGGCCCGTCCCGTCCGTGACGGGCGCCGTCGCCGTGCCCCCGAGAGGACCTCGCCATGCCCCGTACACCCCGCAGAACTCGCGGCGCGCGCCGGATCGCGCTGCTCGCCACGGCGAGCGCGACCGCCGCGACGCTCCTGACCGCGTGCGGGAGCGACGGCGGCGGGGGCACCGCCGCCAAGGACTCCTCGGGACGCCTCGTGCTGACCGAGATGGACTACTACAACACCGACCCGACGATGAGCGCGCTGCCCGAACTCCTCGACTCCTGCGGCCGGAAGGCCGGGGTCACGGTGCGCCGGAAGATCGTGCCCGACCTGCGCACGAAGCTCATCCAGCTCGCCGGCTCGCACGCCGTGCCCGACCTCGTCCTGCTCGACAACCCCGACCTCCAGCAGCTCGCGGCCACCGGCGCCCTGACCGATCTCGGCGAGGCGGGGCTGAGGACGGAGGGGCTGTACGAGAACGTGGTGGCGGCCGGGAAGTACGAGGGGAAGTTGTACGGCGTCGCGCCCGGCGTCAACTCCCTGGCCCTGTACTACGACAAGAAGCTCTTCGCCGACGCGGGCCTCACTCCGCCCACGACGTGGGACGCGCTGGCGAAGGCCGCGAAGAAGCTCACGTCGGGGAAGCGGCACGGGATCGGGTTCGCGGTTCCGGCGACCGAGGAGGGGAGCTTCCAGTTCGAGGCGTTCTTCCTCTCGGCGGGCGCCGAGTTGTCGAAACTGGACTCGCCGGAGGGGGTGAAGGCGCTCAGCTTCCTCGACGCGCTGGTCAAGGACGGGTCGGCGCCGAAGGACGTCCTCAGCTGGACGCAGGCGAACGTGCAGGAGCAGTTCGCGAACGGTTCGCTCGGCATGATGGTCAACGGCCCCTGGCAGCTCCCGCAGCTGAAGAAGGCGGGGTTGTCGGAAGCGGACTACGGGGTGGTCCCGATGCCGGTGCCCGCGCGGGGCGGCACGCCTTCGGGTGCGCTGGGCGGGGAGGTGTGGGCGGCGGGCGACAACGGCGCGGAGAAGTCCCGCAAGGCCGCCGAGGTCATCTCCTGCATGGTGAACGAGAAGAACAGCCTCGCGTGGTCGAAGCTGACGCAGTACGTCCCGGCCGCGAAGCGCGCCGCCGCCGAACTCGCCGGTGAGCAGCCGCAGATGAAGCCGTTCGTGGAGGGCATAGCGGGCGCGCGGGGCCGCACGGCGCAACTCGGCGCGACGTACCCGGCCGCCTCGCAGGCGCTGTGGACGGCCGTGCAGGCCGCGCTCTCCGGGCAGAAGAGCCCGGCCGCCGCGCTCGGCGCGGCGCAGGTCGAGGCGACACGGTGAG
>NZ_GG770539.1:82442-97785 GCF_000154905.1 Streptomyces sp. SPB074
CCGCCCCGGGTGCCCGTCGCGCGGCGGGGGGCCTGACATGGCGTACGCGCTCGGCGGGCCCCGTACCGCCGCCCGGCCCGGACGTGCCCGGCGCTCGCGCCGGCCGGTGCTGCTGCGGGTCGCCTTCCTCGTCCCCGTGATCGTCTACACGGCGGTGTTCTTCCTCTACCCGCTCGTGCGGAACCTGTTGCTGTCCTTCCAGGACTACGGCATCCAGTCCGTGTACAGCGGGGACGCCCCGTGGAACGGGCTCGCCAACTACCGCCGGCTGTTCGGGGACCCGGTCTTCCACAAGACGCTCGGCAACACGCTCGTGTTCGTGATCGTGTCGCTGTTCGCGCAGTTCGTCGTCGGGCTGGGGCTCGCCGAGTTCTTCCGCCGGTCCTTCCCCGCTGGGCGCGGTGCTCCGCTCCCTGCTCCTCGTGCCGTGGCTGCTGCCGCTCGTCGTGGCGGGGACGGTGTTCCGGTGGATGCTCGACACGAGCAACGGCGTCGTCAACCAGGTGCTGCTGGCGCTGCACCTGGTCGACAGCCCGGTGCCCTGGCTCAACGACCCGGGGTACGCGATAGCCGGGGTGCTGCTGTGCAACATCTGGATCGGGGTGCCGTTCAACATGGTCATCCTGCACGGCGGTCTCCAGGCCATTCCGGGCGCGCTCTACGAGGCCGCCGCGCTCGACGGGGCGGGGCCCGTGGCCAGGTTCCGGTACATCACCCTGCCGCAGCTCCGGCCGGTGGTCGGGGTCGTGCTGACGCTGGGGCTCGTCTACACGCTGAAAGTCTTCGACGTTATCTGGGTGATGACGAAGGGCGGCCCGGCGAACTCCACGCAGACCGTGACGACGTACGGCTACCAGCTCTCCGCCGGCGGGCTCTCGCGGTTCGGTCTCGGCGCCGCCGCCGGGAACCTGCTCATCGTCGTCGCGACGGCCTTCGCGCTGCTGTACCTGCGGTCGCTGCGCGCCGAGAACCCCGCCGCCCCGGGACGGAAGTGACCCATGACCACTCTCTCCAGCCGTCGTTCCCCGGTGCGCACGGTCGTCGCGCTCCTGATCGTGGCGGTGATGCTCTTCCCGCTGTACTGGATGGTCAACGCCTCGTTCCAGGCCAACGCGCAGCTCGCCCGCCGCTCCGCGCTGTGGTTCCCGCTCGGGGGCACGCTGCACGGCTACCGGGACGCCTTCGCGCAGCAGGGCGGGCACCTGCTCGCCTCGCTCGTGGTGGCGCTCGGCGCCACGGCGCTGACACTGCTGATCGCCGCCCCGGCCGCGTACGCGCTCGCGGTGCTGCGTGCCCCGGGCGGGAAGGCGTTGCTCAGCGTGCTGCTCGTGGTGCAGCTCGTGCCGGGCATCGTCATGGCGAACGCGCTGTACAAGATCTTCGGCTCGGCGCACCTGCTCGGCTCGGCTCTCGCGCTGATCCTCGCGGACTCCACGCTCGCGGTGCCCTTCGCCGTGCTCGTGCTGCGGGCCTTCATGACCTCGGTGCCCGGGGAGCTGGTGGAGGCGGCGGCGCTCGACGGCGCGGGCGCCGTCCGCACCTTCGCGCGGATCGTCCTGCCCATGGCGCGCAACGCTCTCGTCACCGCGGGGCTCTTCACGTTCCTCTTCGCTGGGGCGACTTCATGTTCGCCACGACGCTCAATCTCAACTCCGCGACGTGGCAGCCGATCACCGTCGGCCTCTACGACTACATCGGCGCCGGGACGAACACGACGAGCTGGAACTCGGTGATGGCCACGGCCGTCATCGCCTCGCTGCCCGCCGCCGTGCTCCTCGTCGTCGCCCAGCGGCACGTCGCCGCCGGGCTCACCTCGGGCGCGGTCAAGGACTGACCCGCCGCCTCCCCTCCCGCCGCCTCCCTCCCACCGCACCTGTCCGCGGCCCCGCGCGGGCCGCACGAAAGGACCGTCTTGTCCCCGAACGGCTCCCTCACCCCCGCCCCCGCCCCCGGCGGCATACCCGCGCTCTCCTGGACGAGCGGCGAGCACACCCTCCTCGTCCAGCCCTGGGGCGCCGACAGCGTCCGGGTACGGGCCGCGCGGCACGCCGTCGCGCTCGACCTGCCGGGGGCGTTGCTCGACGGACCCGAGCACGTCGCCGCGCGGCGCGCCGACCATCCGGACGGCTCGGCGACGCTCACGGTGGGCGCGCTGACCGTACGGCTGGACGCCGAGGGGCTGCTGTGCTTCCACGGTGCGGACGGCGGCGAGCTGCTGCGCGAGCGGCCGGGGCACTTCGCCTGGCCGGGGCCGCGCCAGTTCACCCCCGTCGACGGCCACCACCACCGCGTGGAGCAGCGCTTCGCCGCATACGAGGACGAGCGCCTGTACGGGCTCGGGCAGCACACGCACGGCCGGCTCGGCCACAAGCACCTCGTCCTGGACCTCGTGCAGCGCAACGGCGAGGTCTCGATCCCCTTCGTGCTCTCCTCGCGCGGCTACGGGCTGCTGTGGAACCAGCCGGCCGTGGGGCGCGTGGAGTTCGCGGCGAACGGGACGCGCTGGGTCGCGGACGCGGCGGAGCAGCTCGACTACTGGGTCACGACGGGCGAGGACCCGGCGGCGCTCCTCGCCCACTACGCGGACGCGACCGGGCACGCGCCCCGGCTGCCCGCGTGGGCGCTCGGCCTGTGGCAGTCGAAGCTGCGCTACCGCACGCAGGAGGAACTGCTCTCGGTGGTGCGCGAGTACCACGAGCGGGGGCTGCCGCTCTCGGTCGTCGCCGTCGACTACTTCCACTGGCGGCACCAGGGCGACTGGAGCTTCGACCCGGCGGACTGGCCGGACCCGGCGGCGATGGTCGCCGAGCTGGCCTCGCTCGGGGCGCGTCCGCTGCTCTCGGTGTGGCCCTCGGTCAACGCGCTGAGCGAGAACTTCGCGCCGATGCGGGAGCGGGGCTGCTCGTGGGCACGGCGCAGGGCCAGCCCTTCCACCACTCCTTCCCCGACGCCGGTTTCGGCGGGCGCGAGGTGCCCGTCGCCTTCTACGACCCGACCGAGGAGCGCGCCCGCGACTTCGTCTGGGAGCGGATCAAGGAGAACTACTACGACCTCGGCTTCCGCACCTGGTGGCTCGACGCCTGCGAGCCGGAGATCTTCCCCGAGCAGCACTCCCACCTGCGGTACGCGGCGGGCGAGGGCCGCGCGGTCGCGAACCTGTACCCGCTCGCGCACGTGCGCGGCTTCTGGGAGCACACGCAGGCGGAGAACGCGCGGCGGCCCGGGGACGCGGAGCACGGCGAGGCGACGGTGTCCCTCGTGCGCTCGGCGTGGGCGGGCAGCCAGCGCTACGGCGCGGCGCTGTGGTCCGGCGACATCCAGGCGACCTTCGGGGCGCTGGCCGCGCAGATCCGGGCGGGCCTGAGCGCGGGCCTGAGCGGCATCCCGTGGTGGACGACGGACATCGGCGGCTTCCACGGCGGCGACCCCGGGGACCCGGCGTACCGCGAACTGCTCGTGCGCTGGTTCCAGTTCGCGGTCTTCTGCCCGCTCCTGCGGATGCACGGGCACCGCGAACCGCAGGGCGCCTTCTCGGCGGGGCACAGCGGCGGCCCGAACGAGCTGTGGTCCTACGGCGAGGAGGCGTACGCGATCCTGCGCGCCCAGCTCGGCCTGCGCCACCGCCTCACCGGCTACCTCGCCGCGCACCTCGACGAGGCGGCCCGCACCGGCCTGCCGCTGCTGCGCCCGCTCTTCCTCGGCTTCCCCGCCGACCCGCGCGCCTGGGAGGCGGAGGACAGCTTCCTGTGCGGCCCCGACCTCCTCGTCGCGCCCGTGACGCGGCTGGGGGCGCGCGAGCGCGAGGTGTACCTGCCCGGGGGCAGCGCGTGGACGGACGCGGCGAGCGGCGAGACGTACCCCGGCGGCACGACGGTGACGGCGCGGGCACCGCTGGAGCGTGTCCCCGTCTTCGTACGGGCCGGGGCGGACGCGGCGCTCGAAGCGGTCCGCGGCGCCTGCCCCGTACCCCCTGAACCCCCGTCCGGCGTCCGCCGGGCGGGCCCCCACCGAAGGAGCACGACGTGTCCCCCACTCCCGCACGGTCGAGGCACCACCTTTTGAGAGCGCTCGGCGTGGTGACGCTGCTCACCGCCTGCGCGCTCGGCCCCGGCTCCCCCGCCTCGGCGGCGCCGCACTCGGTCACCGTCGATCTGGCCGACACCGCCGGACCCGTCACCGGCGTCGGCGCCGGCTTCCTGTACGGGCTCACCGAGGACGGCAGCGGCCCCGGTGACGACCTCCTCGCCCCGCTGGAGCCCACCGTGGGGCGCGGCGGCGGGGCCCGGCTCGACGGCGGCGGCTGGGCCGGGGACGGCTACACCGCCGGGCCCGGCTACCAGCGCCGGATCACCTCCGCGCTCGCCCAGGCGCGGCGGCTCACCACGGCACGTACGACCTCCTGGTGAGCGACGTGTGGGGCGCGGACACGACGCAGGCGCCCGGCACGGTCTACCCGTGCGCGGACGGCGACTGCGGGAACTGGGAGTCCTTCCTGCGGCGCCTCGCGGGCGACGTCCGCGCCTCGGGGCTCGACGTACGGCTCGACATATGGAACGAGCCGGCCGGCGTGTTCTTCCCGCCCGGCTTCAACACCGCGCAGTACTACGGCATGTGGGACACCGCGGCGCGGGTGCTGCGCGAGGAGCTGCCGGGGGCGCCCGTCGTGGGGCCCTCGCTGTGGGACTACAGCCCGGGCAACATCGGTCCCTTCCTCGACCACGCGAAAGCGGCGGGGACCGTGCCGGACATCCTGAACTGGCACTTCAGCCAGGACCCGGTGGCGGACGCGGCGAGCGCGCGGCCTGCTCGCCGAGCGGGGCATCAGCGGCGTCGCGCTCGGCATGAACGAGTACCTGCACGCCGACGAGCAGCACGCCGGGCACCAGGCGTGGTACCTGGCGCGCCTCGCCGCCTCGGGCATCCCCTCGGCCTCGCACGCGATCTGGGACGACTGCTGCGCGGCCGGCACCCTCGACGGGGTGCTCGCCCGGGACGGCTCGGGAGCGCTGCGCAGGACCGGGCAGTGGTGGGTGTACGAGGCCTACGCGCGCCTCGACGGCGTGTACGCGCGCAGCCAGGCGGACGGGCCGCTCGACGCGGTCGCGGCGGTGGGCGCCGGGGCGCGCTCGGCCAGGGTGCTGCTCGGGGCGCCCTCGGGCGGCGCGGCGGACACGGACCTGACGCTGCGCGGCCTCTCCCGGCTGGGCGGGGTCACGGTCACGGTGCGCCGCATCCCGGACGCGGCGCCGCTGGACGCGCCGGTCACCGTGAGCACGACGGCCGTCCCGGCCGGGACGGACAGCGTCACGCTGCCGCTGCGCCCGGAGTCGGGGCAGGACGCCTTCAGCGTGAGCGTGACGGGCTGAGGGGACGCGTGCCGGGGGCCGTGCGCGGCGCGGTCCCCGGCACGAGACTGGGCGCATGACGATTCGGCGCAGCGCGGGCCTGCTGGTGCACCGCACGACGGACGAGGCGGGGCTCCAGGTACTGCTCGGGCACATGGGCGGGCCGCTGTGGGCGCGCAAGGACGCGGGGGCCTGGTCGGTCCCGAAGGGCGAGTACACCGAGGAGGAGGCACCGCTGGACGCGGCGGTGCGCGAGTTCACCGAGGAACTGGGCGCCCCGCCCCCGCCGGGCCCGTACACGCCGCTCGGGGAGATCCGGCAGAGCGGCGGCAAGCTCGTGACGGTGTGGGCGGTGCCCGGGGACTTCGACCCGGCGGCGCTGCGTCCGGGGACGTTCACGATGGAGTGGCCGCCGCGCTCGGGGCGGCGCCAGGAGTTCCCCGAGCTGGACCGGGTGGGCTGGTTCGCCCCCGGGGAGGCGCGCGCGAAGCTCGTGAAGGCGCAGGCCGCGTTCGTGGACCGGCTCCTGGAGCATCTGGGCTGAGGCGGCGGGGGCATTCGGCGCGGCACGCGGGGCACGTGTCCCGTACGGCCCCGTTTGCACGCCTGTCGCAGGCGCGCGAGCGTGGGAGTGGACGAGCACCTGCCAGGAGGAGAGCCATGCCCATCGCGACGGTGAACCCGGTCGACGGCGAGACGGTCCAAACGTTCGACGCGCTGTCGGAGGACGAGGTGGAACGGCGCCTCGCCCTCGCGGACCGCACGTTCGCCACGTACCGGACGACGTCCTTCGCCGAGCGCGCCGGGCTGCTGCGCGCGGCGGCCGGCCTCCTGGAGAAGGAGGAGGCGGAGATCGGGCGGACGATGACCCTGGAGATGGGCAAGACGTACGCGGCGGCGCGCGCGGAGGCGGCCAAGTGCGTCAAGGCGATGCGCTGGTACGCGGACCGCGCCGAGGGGCTGCTCGCGGACGAGCACCCCGAGCGGCGGGACGTCGAGGACTCGGGGGCGCGCGCCGCACGCGTCGTGTACCGGCCGCTCGGGGTCGTGCTCGCGGTGATGCCGTGGAACTTCCCGCTGTGGCAGGTCGTGCGCTTCGCGGCGCCCGCGCTGATGGCGGGGAACGTGGGGCTGCTCAAGCACGCGTCGAACGTGCCGCAGACGGCCCTGTACCTGGGTGATCTCTTCCGCCGCGCCGGTTTCCCGGAAGGCGCCTTCCAGACGCTCCTGGTGCCGTCCTCCGCGATCGAGGCGATCCTGCGCGATCCCCGCGTGAAGGCGGCGACGCTGACGGGGAGCGAGCCGGCCGGACGCTCGGTGGCCTCGATCGCGGGCGACGAGATCAAGCGGACGGTGCTGGAGCTGGGCGGCAGCGACCCGTATCTCGTCCTGCCCTCGGCCGATGTCGGGGCGGCGGCGCGCACGGCGGTGACGGCGCGCGTGCAGAACAACGGGCAGTCGTGCATCGCGGCGAAGCGGTTCCTGGCGCACGCGGACGTGTACGAGGAGTTCGCGCGCGCCTTCGTCGCGGGGGTCGCGGCGCTGCGGGTCGGGGACCCGATGGAGGAGGGCACGGACGTGGGGCCGCTCTCCAGCGAGCAGGGGCGCGCGGATCTGGAGGAGCTGGTGGACGACGCGGTCGCGAAGGGGGCGCGCGTCCTGACGGGCGGGAAACGGCCCGGGGACCGTTCGGCGGGCTGGTTCCACGAGCCGACGGTGCTCGCGGACATCACCCCGGACATGCGTATCCACCGCGAGGAGACCTTCGGCCCGGTCGCGACGCTCTACCGCTTCGCGGACCTGGACGAGGGCATCCGCCTGGCGAACGACACGTCGTTCGGGCTCAGTTCCAACGTGTGGACGCGGGACGCCGCGGAGAAGGAGCGGTGCGTGCGGGACATCGAGGCGGGCGGTGTCTTCTTCAACGGCATGACGGCGTCGCACCCGGCGCTCCCCTTCGGCGGTGTCAAGCGCTCGGGGTACGGGCGCGAGCTGGCGAGGCACGGGATCAAGGAGTTCTGCAACGTGACGACGGTGTGGGAGGGGCCGGAGGACTGAGCGGTTCCCGGCGGTACGCGAGGGGCGCCCGGGCTCGGCCGGGGCGCCCCTCGCGCGTACCGCGTCAGTCGCCCTCCCCCGCCAGTCCCGCGAGGATCTTGTCCGGGGTGAGCGGCAGGTCCCTGAAGCGGACCCCCGTCGCGTGGTGGACGGCGTTGGCGAGGGCGGCGGCGGTGCCGACGATGCCGATCTCGCCGATGCCCTTGCTGCCCGTCGGGTTGAGGTGGGGGTCCTCCTCGTCGAGCCAGTCCGCCTCGATGTGCGGGGTGTCGGCGCAGGCCGGTACGTGGTAGGCGGCGAGGTCGGCCTGGACGAAGGCGCCGGAGGCCGGGTCGAGGGAGCTGCCCTCGGTGAGGGCCATGCCCAGGCCCATGACCATGGCTCCCCTGAACTGGGAGCGCGCCGTGCGCGCGTTGAGAACGCGGCCGGCCGCGTAGTGGCCGAGGAGGCGGCGGGCGCGTACCTCGCCGGTCACGGTGTCGACCTGGACCTCGGCGAAGTGGGCGCCGAAGGCGTGCCGCGCGTAGGGAGCCGCGGCTGCCACGAGCTCGCTCGTGTCGGCGGCTGCGGTGGCTCCCCCGGCGGGCAGGGGCCCGTCCCGCTCGCCGAGGGCTTCGAAAAGTTCCGCGCACGCCTGGTGCACGGCCCAGCCCCAGGAGGCGGTCCCCGAGGAGCCGCCCGCGAGGGGGGCGCGCGGCAGGTCGCTGTCCCCGAGGGCGAGGCGTACGCGGTCGAGCGGGGCGCCGAGCGAGTCGGCGGCGATCTGCGCGAGGACGGTGCGGGCGCCCGTACCGATGTCCGTGGCGTTGATCCGTACCGCGAAGGTGCCGTCGGGGTGCGCGGTGGCCTCGGCCGTCGAGGGCGAGACGAGGGCCGGGTACGTCGCGGCCGCGACCCCGGTGCCGAGCAGGAGGCGCCCCTCGCGGCGCGTGCCGGGGCGCGGGTCGCGGGTGTGCCAGCCGAAACGCTCGGCACCCTCGCGCAGGCACTCCACGAGGTGGCGGCTGCTGAAGGGGCGGCCGGAGTCCGGCTCGGCGGCGGGCTCGTTGCGCACCCGCAGCTCGACGGGGTCGACGCCCGCGGCCTCCGCGAGTTCGTCCATCGCGGATTCGAGCGCGAACATGCCGGGGGCCTCGCCGGGCGCGCGCATCCAGGAGGGGCTGGGGACGTCGAGGGGCAGCACCCGGTGGGTGGTGCGGCTGTGCGGCGAGGTGTACATGACGCGGGCGGGGACGGCGGCCTGTTCGACGAATTCCTTGATCCGCGAGGTGTGCGTGATGATCTCGTGGGCGAGCGCGCTGATCGTGCCGTCCTCGGCGGCGCCGAGGCGCACGCGGTGCAGGGTCGGGGCGCGGTGGCCGACGACGGCGGGGAGCTGACGGCGTGGGAGGGCTAGTTTGACGGGCCGGCCCACGTGCCGCGCCGCGAGTGCGGCGAGGACGGGCTGCGGGCGCGGGGTGCCCTTGGCGCCGAAGCCGCCGCCGACGTGCGGGGAGCGGACGGTGATGTCCTGCTCGGGCATCCCGAAGAGCGTGGCGAGGGCGGCGCGCACGGCGTTGGTGCCCTGGCTGCTGTCGTGGACGAGGAGGCGGCCCGCCTCCCACGACGCGATGCTCGCGTGCGGCTCCATGGGGTGGTTGTGGAGCGGGGCGAGGCGGTAGGTGCGGTCGACGCGGACGGGGGCGCGGGCGAAGGCGTCGGAGAAGTCGCCGCGTTCGCGGTCGGTGGGGTTGCCGCCGTTCGCGTCGTGCGGCCGGTAGGTGCCGGGGTGTCCCGGGCGCAGTTCCACGTCGTGCGGGTCGGTCTCGTAGGTGACGCGCAGGGCGAGCGCCCCGGCGCGGGCGGCCTCCAGGGTCTCGGCGACGACGAGGGCGACGTACCAGCCGAAGTGCGGGACGCGCGGGTCCTGGAGGACGTGGAGCGTGGGGTCCTCGGGGGTGGCGAGGCGGTGGGCGTTCTCGTGGCTGAGGACGGCGAGGACTCCGGGCAGGGCCAGGACCTCGCTGTCGTGGACGGCGGTGACGCGTCCGGAGGCGACGCTCGCGGGGACGGGCCAGGCGTGGGCGAGGCGCGGCGGGGAGTGCTCGGCGGCGTAGCGGGCGGTGCCCGTGACCTTGGCGCGGCCCTCCGCACGGGGGACTCCGGTGCCGAGGACGGGTGCGGGGGTGTTCACGACTGGGGCTCCGGGGCGGTGGCGAGGTCGGTGAGGGTGGCGACGGCGAGTTCCGCGGCGAGGGGGACCTTGAAGGCGTTGTCGGGGCGGGGGCGCGCCTGGGCGAGTTCGGCCGCGACGGCGCGGCGGAAGGTCTCCTCGTCGGCGCGCGCCCCGGTGAGGACGTCCTCGGCGCGCGGCGCGCGCCAGGGCCGGGGCGCGACGCCGCCGAAAGCGAGGCGGGCCTGCCGGACGGTGCCGTCGGGGCCGAGGCGCAGGAGCGCG
Organism: Streptomyces sp. SPB074; assembly: GCF_000154905.1. Taxonomy (GTDB): domain Bacteria; phylum Actinomycetota; class Actinomycetes; order Streptomycetales; family Streptomycetaceae; genus Streptomyces. The sequence continues at coordinate 92,283 of NZ_GG770539.1, forward strand.
GCGACCGAGACGAGGGCGAAGGCGTAGGAGGCGCGGTCGCGGGCCTTGCGGTAGGCGGAGGGGGCCCCGGCGGTGGCGGGCGGGAGGGTGACGGCGGAGATGAGTTCCCCGGGGGCGAGGGTCGTGTCCCGTTCGGGGTGGGCGCCGGGCAGCCGGTGGAGTTCGGTGACGGGGAGCGTACGGGTGCCCCCGGGGCCTTCGACGGTGAGCACGGCGTCGAGCGCGGCGAGGGCGACGGCCATGTCGGAGGGGTGGGTCGCGAGGCAGGCCGGGGACGCGCCGAGGACGGCGAGGTCGCGGCTGTGCCCGGTGAGCGCTCCGCAGCCGGTGCCTGGGGTGCGTTTGCCGCAGGGCTGGGCGAGGTCCTGGAAGTAGGGGCAGCGGGTGCGCTGGAGAAGGTTGCCGCCGGTCGTGGCGGCGTTGCGGAGCTGTCCGGAGGCGCCGGCGAGGAGGGCGTGCGAGAGGACGGGCCAGTCGGCGCGGACGCGGGGGTGGGCGGCGAGGTCGCTGTTGCGGACGGTGGCGCCGACGCGCAGGCCGCCCTCGGCGCTCTCCTCGATCTCGCCGAGGGGCAGGGCGCTGATGTCCACGAGGGTCGCGGGGGTCTCGACGCCGAGTTTCATGAGGTCGACCAGGTTGGTGCCGCCGCCGAGGTAGCGCGCGGCGGGCGCGTTCATGTGGGCCTCGATCGCCTCGGGGACGGTGCGGGCGCGGACGTAGCCGAAGGGTTTCACCGGGCGGCCTCCGCGACGGCGCGGACGAGGTGCGGGTAGGCGCCGCAGCGGCACAGGTTGCCGCTGAGCCGTTCGCGGATCTCGGCCTCGTCCAGCGGTACGGGGCCGGGCGGGCGTCCGGGCGGGGTGACGTGCGAGGGGTGCCCGGCGGCGGCCTCCTCGATGGCGCCGAGCGCGGAGCAGAGCTGGCCGGGGGTGCAGTAGCCGCACTGGTAGGCGTCGTGGGCGAGGAAGGCTTCCTGGAGGGGATGGAGGCGGTCCCCGTCGGCGAGTCCCTCGACGGTGGTGACCTCGGCCCCGTGGCAGGTGACGGCGAGGACCAGGCAGCTGTTGACGCGGCGTCCGCCGAGGAGCACGGTGCAGGCGCCGCACTGGCCGTGGTCGCAGCCCTTCTTGGTGCCGGTGAGGCCGAGGTGCTCGCGGAGCAGGTCGGCGAGCGCCGTGCGGTGATCGAGGGCGGGAACGTCGTACACGGTGCCGTTGACACGGAGGGTGAGGTCCGCGTGGTGCGGGGCCTCGGGGGCGGCGGGGGGCTCGGCGGGGGTGTTCTCCGGCTGGGGCACGGGCTTTCTCTCCTGGGGGTGCGGTCGGGGGTCCGGCGGGCAGCGGCGGGAGCGGGTGCCCCGGGCAAGGTCACGGGGTGGTGGAGCCGTGGTGCGCCCTCCAGACTGCGGTGGCGGAGTGCTCACGGCCGACCGGGCACGGGCCGCCGGCCGCGCCGTCACCCGACTGCCACACACGGCGGCGAGGAGCGTGACCCGGCGTGTGGACGCGCGTTGGAGAGGGCACAGCGGTCACGGGGTGTGGCCGCTGCCTCTTGGAAGGAACACAGTCATGTCGCGTATCGCGAAGACCGCCGCCGTTCTCGCGGGCACGGGTGCCCTGGTCGCCGCCGGCGCGGGCCTCGCCGCCGCCGACGCGGGTGCCGAGGGCGTCGCCGCCGGTTCCCCGGGCGTCCTGTCGGGCAACGCCGTGCAGGTCCCGGTCCACATTCCGGTCAACCTCTGCGGCAACACGATCGACGTCATCGGTCTGCTCAACCCGGCGTTCGGCAACACCTGCGCCAACGTCGACGGCGGTCACGACCAGGGTGGCTACGGCGACGAGGGCTACGGCTACTGAGCCACCCGATCCCGCGTGACGGCGGGCCGACCGGACACCCGTGCGATCCGGTAGGCACCCGCCCGTGACGAGGAACGGCCCCGGGGCGCGCAGGCGCTCCGGGGCCTTCGCACGTCCGGGGCCGTCTCGCGGGCGGGCCGTCTCGCGGGCGGGGCGCGGTTCACGCGTAGCGGTAGATCCCGCTGTGGTCGAGCAGCGCGGAGGGCTTGACGCTCCACGGGGGCATCGGGTCGTTCAGGGTCGGGACGCGGCCGCGCTGGGAGTTGCCGAGCGGGAGCGGCCGGTCGGGGAGGTAGCCGGAGCGGGGGTGGTCCCGCTGCCAGCGGGACCAGACGAGGTCCACGAAGGCGTGGTGGAGCCAGAAGACGGGGTCGTTGGGCGAGGCGCCGCTGAGCATCGTGCCGCCGACCCAGCGGTGGACGCGGTTGTGGTTGCGCCAGCGGTCGTTGCCCCGGCCGCCGCCCCAGCCCTCCAGCTTGTTGCGGAAGCCGCGCGAGGAGGTGGAGTCCCAGGGTGAGGAGTCGTAGGTGGCGTCGGATGCGGCCTCGTCCAGGTCCCGGGGGGTGGGGAGGTCCATGGGGTCCTGCGGGCGGCCGAAGGCGCGGCGCAGGTAGGGGCGGTCGTCGGTGGACTCGGTGAGGGTCCAGTCCCCGTGCGCGTGGGCGAAGGCGCCGGTGGTGACCTGCTGGTCGGAGGCGCGTCCGTCGCCGCCGAGGAAGTCCTCGCGCCACACGGCGGCCTTGGCGGTGCGGTCCTTCGTCCAGTCCCAGTAGGGCACGGTGACGCGCCCGTCGATCTCGCGCAGGTCGCGCTCGAACTCCAGGAGGAACTGGCGGTGCCAGGGCAGGAAGGAGGGCGTCATGTGGGCGGCGCGCAGGCCCTTCGCGCCGTCGGAGGTGTAGTAGCGGATGTGGGTGCGGACGTAGTCGTCGTAGCGTCCCGCGCGTTTGAGCGCGAGGACGGCCTGGACGAAGCGCGCGCGTTCGGCGGCGCTCAGGTCTGCCTGGTTCTTGCGGGTGTACGTCATGGGGGCGGGTCTCTCCTGACGGTCGCTCGGCCGCGCCTCAGGCGCGGTACGCGGGGGTACTGAGCCGGGCGCCGCCGAGTTCGTCGACGGCGGCGCGGGCGGCGTCGCGGGGGGGTGGGGTACGAGGTGAAGTGGTCGACGGAGCTGAGGAAGCCGCCCGTCCGCGCGGGGCATGAGGTGCAGGGCGCGGCCGTCGATCGTGGCCCAGTCGGGGCCGTGGGCGAGGCGCCGCCCGCGGTAGGTCTCGGTCGCGCCGGCCGCCGTCGTCGCGGTCTCCCGCGGGGCGCGCAGGAGCGGGGTGAGGGCGCCGGCGGTCCCGGCGAGCCCGGTGAGCGCGAGGAGGCTTCCGAGCAGTGCGCGGCGCCGGGGAGGCCGCGCGCCGGGCGCGGGCGGGGCGTCCGCGCCCGGCGCGGGCGGGGCCGTGGGGAGCGGTGCGTGTTCGAGCGGGGTGAGTGCGGCCATGCGGGGAGGGCTCCGTCCTCGTCGTCGAGTGCGCTGGTCGGGGCGGGGGTGCCGCCCGCCGGGCACAACGAGCGGTGCCCGGGGCGGTTGCTCGTCCGTACGGCTGGATCGGCCAGAAGCCGAAGACGGGGCGGGGCGGCGGGGGGCCGTGAAGACTCTCAATCCGTGGCGAATCGCCCGGGATAACAAGTAACGCAGGAACAGGAGTTGAAGGCGCTGGAGGTCCAAAAACCAATCCTTGCACAGGACTTGACGTGTTCGTAACATCGGTGAAGCATCGTCACGCACAGTCCGCGATCCTTGGAGTGGCGCAGATGCCCTTTCCCCCCACGAAGTCCCGCACCGATCCCCCCACCGGCTCTCCCCACAGAGCCGCCGGGTCCTCCCGTTCGCGCGGCCGGCGCCGCGCGGGCGTGCTCACCGCCGTCTCCGCCCTGCTCACGCCGCTGTTCCTGCTCGCGCCCACGGGGCAGGCGACGGCGGCGGACCTGCCGGGCGGCGGGGACCTCGGCCCGAACGTGAAGGTCTTCGACCCCTCGACCCCGGACATCCAGGGCCAGGTCGACACGATCTTCAAGCAGCAGGAGTCCGCCCAGTTCGGCGACGGGCGCTATCAGCTCCTGTTCAAGCCCGGAACGTACGACAATCTCAATGTCCAGCTCGGTTTCTACACCTCGATATCCGGCCTCGGCCTGAGCCCGGACGACACCACCTTCAACGGTGACGTCACCGTGGACGCGGGCTGGTTCCAGGGCAACGCCACGCAGAACTTCTGGCGTTCGGCGGAGAACCTGGCGCTCAACCCCGTCAACGGCACGGACCGCTGGGCCGTCGCGCAGGCGGCCCCGTTCCGCCGGATGCACGTCAAGGGCGGGCTCAACCTCGCCCCGGACGGGTACGGCTGGGCCAGCGGCGGGTACATCGCCGACAGCAAGATCGACGGCGAGGTCGGCCCGTACTCGCAGCAGCAGTGGTACACGCGGGACAGCTCGGTCGGCGGCTGGACCAACGGCGTGTGGAACATGGTGTTCTCGGGGGTGAACGGCGCCCCGGCGCAGTCCTTCCCCGAGCCGCCGTACACGACCCTGGACTCGACGCCCGTCTCGCGCGAGAAGCCGTTCCTCTACCTCGACGGGAACGACTACAAGGTGTTCGTCCCCGCCAAGCGCGAGAACGCGCGCGGCACGACGTGGGAGAACGGCGCCCCGGCGGGCGAGTCGCTCTCGCTCGACCAGTTCTACGTGGTCAAGCCGGGTACGAGCGCGGACACGATCAACCAGGCCGTCGAGCAGGGCCTGCACCTGCTCTTCACGCCCGGCGTGTACCACGTGGACAAGGCGATCGAGATCGACCGCCCCGACACGCTCGTGCTCGGCCTCGGCTACGCGACGATCGTGCCGGACAACGGCGCGACGGCGCTGCGCGTCGGTGACGTGGACGGCGTGAAGGTGGCCGGTCTCCTCGTGGACGCGGGCACCACCAAGTCGGACACGCTGGTCGAGGTCGGCACGAAGGGCTCGCACACCGACCACGCGGCGAACCCCACCTCGCTCCAGGACGTCTTCATCCGGGTCGGCGGCGCCGGTCCCGGCAAGGCGGACAACGGCATGGTGATCAACAGTGACGACACGATCATCGACCACACCTGGATCTGGCGGGCCGACCACGGTGACGGGGTCGGCTGGGAGACCAACCGGGCGGACTACGGGTTCACGGTGAACGGCGACGACGTCCTCGCGACGGGCCTGTTCGTCGAGCACTTCAACAAGTACGACGTCCTGTGGAACGGCGAGCGCGGCCGGACGATCTTCTTCCAGAACGAGAAGGCGTACGACGCGCCGAACCAGGCCGCTGTCCAGGACGGCACCACGAAGGGCTTCGCGGCGTACAAGGTCGCGGACTCGGTGCAGACCCACGAGGGCTGGGGGCTCGGCAGCTACTGCAACTTCACCGCCGATCCCTCGATCCAGCAGGACAACGGCTTCCAGGCCCCGGCCAATCCGGGCGTGAAGTTCCACGACCTGCTCGTCGTCTCGCTCGGCGGCATGGGCCAGTACAACCACGTCGTCAACGATGTCGGCGGCGCCACCTCGGGCTCCGACACGATCCCTCGCAGGTGGTGTCCTGGCCGTATACGGCCCGGAACCCACCCCGAGGA
>NZ_GG770539.1:97885-104980 GCF_000154905.1 Streptomyces sp. SPB074
GACGGTGACCGGGCCCCGGCGCGTGCCCGGACGGGGCGCCCGGCCGTGCGGGTGCGCGGCGGCCCGGTGCCCGCGGGCTCCGCTCAGCGGCCCCCGGTCACGCGCAGGACCGCGCCGGTCGCGTACGAGGACTCCGGCGACAGGAACCAGGCGACGGCGGCGGCGATCTCGGACAGCTCGCCGATCCTGCGCAGCGGGACCCCGGCGGCCATGCGCGCCGGGCGGTCCGGGTCGGGGTGGAAGTCGGTCACGACGGCGCCGGGCGCGACGGAGTTGACGCGGATGCCGGAGGGGCCGACCTCCTTGGAGAGCCCGATGGTGAGGGCGTCCACGGCGGCTTTGCTCGCCGCGTAGTGGATGAACTCGCCGGGCGAGCCGAGCGTCGCGGCGCCGGAGGAGATGTTGACGATCGCGCCGGGGACGCCGTCGCGCTCCCAGTCGCGGACCGCGCGGCGCGCGCAGAGCAGAGCGCCGAGGACGTTGACGTCGAGCGCGCGGCGCATCCCGGCGGCGTCGGCGTCGGCGAGCCGGCCGATCGGCCCGCTGACGCCCGCGTTGTTGACGAGCCCGGTGACCGGGCCGAGCTCGCGCGCCGCCACGTCGAAGAGCCGCTCGACGTCGGCCTCCTCCGCCGTGTCCCCGCCGATCGCGACCGCCCGGGCACCGCGCCTCCTCGCGTCCTCGGCGACGGCCTCGGCCTCCTCGCGGCCCGTGTGGTACCCCACGGCGACGTGGTGGCCGTCCGCGGCAAGGCGGGCGACGACGGCGGCGCCGATCCCCCGGCTGGCGCCCGTGACGACGGTGACCTGCTGACCGGACATGACTCCTCCACGGGCTCGCTCGCTGTCCCCTCAGCCTAGACCGGCGGCCACCTGCGCAAACGCCCGGCCCCGGCACGCGCGGGGCGTGCCGGGGCCGGGCGGGGCGGCACCGGGCCGGGGAGGGCGACGGGCGCGGGCTCAGCGCCTGCGGAAGGACCTCAGGTAGCCGTCGGCGGGGGTGCCGACGCCGGTGACGTCGTCGTAGCCGGGCACGGCCTTGAGCGAGGCGTCCTTGCCGAGGACGCGCAGCGTGGTCCGCGTGCCGTCGGCGTCGTCGTAGCCGTTGACGTAGTCGGTGCGGACCACCGCGAGGCCCTGGCCCTTGCCGAGCGGGGTGTCGGTGACGTCGTGGTAGGCCGAGGTGCCGGACCGGTCGTAGATGCCCGGGTTGGCGAAGCCGATCGGGACCCCGTGCTGCGCCTGCTGCGCGAGGGCCTGCACCCCGGCGACGACAGGCGCGGCGAGCGAGGTGCCGCCGATGCGGTACTCGCCGTACCGGAGCGAGCCGTCGGGGAAGGTCTGCGTCTGCCCCACGAGGAAGCCGGTGTTCGGGTCGGCGACCGCCGCGATGTCGGGCACGGTGCGCATGGCCTTCTTGCCGTTCGCCTTCGCGAGCTTGCCCGGCACGACGCCGCGCTGGTAGAAGGGCTGCGCGACCAGCTTGCTGGTGCCTCCGCCCGCGCCGGAGGTGTAGGCGCCGGGAAAGCCGGTCCAGGAGTCGCCGTCGGCGGAGAGCGGGGCGTTCTGGGTGCCCCAGCCCGTCTCCCACTTGTACGTGCCGCCCTTGCCGACCGCGAGCGAGGTACCGCCCACGGCGGTCACCCACGCGGAGTTGGCCGGCATATCGACCTGCTTCGTCCCACTAGACGCGACGTTGTCGCCGTTGTCACCGGAGGAGAAGTAGAAGCCGATGCCCTCGACGGCGCCGCGCTGGAAGACCTGGTCGTAGGCGGCGGCGCTCGCCGTCGTCTCGTTCGACTCCAGGTCGCCCCAGGAGTTGGAGACGATGTCCGCGAGGCGTCCGTCGACGATCTTGCTGAGCGAGTCGAGCAGGTCGTCGTCGTAGCAGGAGGCGGCGCCCGCGTAGACGATGTCGGCGGCGGGGGCGACGGCGTGCACGGCTTCGACGTCGAGGGTCTCCTCGCCGTACCAGCCGGAGGCCCCGCACTCCTCGGTGCGGTTGTAGTCCGCGGGCAGGACCTGGGTGAGCTGGCCCTTGCGGTACTTCTTGTCGCCGTTGCGCTGGGCGTAGCGGCTCGCGTCGGCGGCGATGGTGGGCGAAGCGTAGGCGTCGGTGATGGCGACGGTGACGCCCTTGCCGGTCTCCTTGCCCGCGCCGTAGGCGGCGCGCAGCTGCTTGCCCGTGTAGCCCTTGACGGCGTACGGGGCCTTCGAGCCGAAGGCGGAGGGGAGCTTCTTGTTCGTCTTCGAGCCGAAGTACGTGGAGAAGGGCCCGGCGTTGCGGAAGACGGCGTCCGGCGGGGGCAGCGTCTCGTCGTGGCTCGCCCGGTGCGGGGCGTTGTCCAGGCCGGTCACGGTGAGGACGGCGCCGTGCAGCGAGGCGGGGACCGAGGGCGCCGAGAGCGGCGCGTGGTAGGTGTGGCCGCTACGCGCGTAGTTGTGCAGCGTGGTGGAGAAGGCGCGCTCGACGGCGGAGGCCCGGCCGCTGACGGTCAGGTAGTTCTGGTTCCTCGCGATGACCTTGAGCCCGGCGCCGTGCAGCCACGCGGTGGTGCCGGCGACCTGGTCCGCGTCGGCGCCGAAGCGTTCTTGTGTCTGCTTCGCCGTGAGGTACTTGCCGTACTGGGGCGAGGAGGGGTCGGAGACCTGGGTGGCGTAGCGGGCGAGGCCGGCCGCGTCGCGCCCGGCCAGGTAGACCCGGACGGTGAGCTGCTTGCCCGCGGAGAGGGCGCCGCGGTCGGCGGAGGCCGTGGCCCAGTGCGGGGTGAGTCCGGCGAGGGTCTGCCGCGTCGCGGGGTGGCCGGTGTCGGCGGAGGCGGCGGGGACGGCGAGTGCGAGGCACCCGACGGCCAGCGGCAGCGCGGCCGCCCGCACGAGTGCGGCGTGCGGACGGGAACGGACGGGTCTCATGAAACCCCCTGGGGTGACGGAGGGATGAGGTGCGGTCTTCCGGGACACGGCCGCACGCACCGCTCACTCTGTCGATCAAGTGTTCACGTGGGGTTCATGCGTTGGTCTGGGAAGTGCCAAAGGCGGCCCATGGGAGCGCCAAAGCGGACAGCAAGTGGGCTTCTGATCAACGGATATGACGCTTTGTCCGGAGTTCACCCGGGGGTGCGGTAGATCTCCGCGAGGGCGCGTGCGTGGGCGGTGAGGCGGGAGCGCAGGGTGGGCGGCGCGAGGACCTCGGCCTCGGCGCCGAGGGCGGTGAGCTGTGCGAAGGCGATGTCCCCCGACTCGGTGGGGACCGTGGCGGTGACGCGGCCCTCCGGGTCCGGGCGGGCCGCTGCGAGGCCCTCCGTGGCGGCGGCGCCGAGCGCGGCGGGCAGCCGGCGCAGGCCCTCAGGGGTCAGGCGGAGGGTGACGGGGGTACGCAGCAGGGCGCGGGCGAAGCGTTCCGCCTCGGCGCGCCAGTGCGCGGCGAGGTCGAAGGCCGCCTCACGGGTGAAGGGCTCGCCCGGTTCGAGGGCGGTGAGGCGTTCGACGCGGTACGTGCGCCAGGCGGCGGTCCCGGCGCCCTCGCCGGGCACCCGCCCGACCACGTACCAGACCCCGGCCTTGAGGACGAGACCGTACGGCTCGTAGACGCGGACGACGGTGCGGGCGGGGCGGTCCTCGCGCGCCGGGCGGGCATAGCTCAGGCGGACCGTGCGGTCGTCCCGCACGGCGCGGGCGAGGGCCGGGAGGAGCGGAGGCGCGGCGGGTTCGCTGAACCAGGCGGCGGCGTCCAGGTGGAAGCGGCGCACGGAGGACTCGGCGGCGGCGCGCAGGGAGGGGAGGAGGGTGGCGGCGAGTTTGAGGCGGGCGGTGCCGGCCGCCTGGGCGAGGCCGAGGTCGGCGAGCGCGCCGGGCAGTCCGCCGAGGTAGAGGGTCTCGGCCTCGGTGGGGTGCAGGGTCGTGAGGCGGGTGCGGTGCCCGGGGGCGAGGTGGTAGCCGCCGGCCCGCCCGCGCTCCGACCGTACGGGGATGCCCGCGTCCCGCAGAGCCTGCGCGTCGCGGATCACGGTGCGCTCGGAGACCTCCAGCTCGCGGGCGAGCGCCGCGGCGGTGAGGCCGGGCGAGGACTGGACGAGCAGCGCCATGCGCAGGAGACGGGCGGCACGCATCGGCTCAGCGCGCCGCGGCGTTCCGGTCGTCCACCTCGGCCTGGGTCCGCGCGAACCACGCGGACTCCTGCTCGCTCAGCGCGCGCTCGATACGGAAGAGCGAGAAGCGCTCCAGGGGCGGCAGGGCGTCGAGCGCGAACCAGGCGACCTCCAGGGACTCCTCGTCGGCGACGCGGGCCTCGCCGCCGGTGGCACGGCAGAGGAAGGTGATGTCGAGGAACTGGCAGCGGTCGCCGTTGGCGTAGACGACGGGCTTGAGGGTCTCGGCCAGGACGAGGCGTTCGGCCTCGCAGTGCACCCCGGTCTCCTCCAGGACCTCGCGGACGATGGTCTCGGCGGGCTGCTCGTCCGGTTCGCAGATCCCGGCGGGCAGCGCCCATCTGCCGGTGTCGGCGCGGCGCCCGAGGAGGAGGCGGCCCCCGGCGTCGAGGACGACGCCGTTGACGCCGGGCAGGAGGAGCAGGTCCTGGCCGATCTTCTCGCGCAGGCCGAGGATGAATTCCGGAGTGGGCATGTGCCGACCCTATCGGGGGCTCCGCGCCGGGTCCCGCGCGTGTGCGCCCCCGCCCTGGACGGGGGCGCACACGAACACGCGGACGGTCGCCGCGGCGGGGAGCGGGTCCGCGCGGCGGGGCCGGGACGCCGGGGAGGCTCAGGCGGCGCGACGGGCGCGGAGGCCGCGCGTGACGGCCCAGGCGAGCCCCGCGGCGGCCACGGCGACGAGCGCCATCTCGGGCGCGATGCCCATCCGGGTCGCCGGGGTCTTCGAGGTGCGCAGCGGGACGTCGTCCACGAGCGTCGCGGGGACGAACATGCCGGTGCGCTGGACGATCCTCCCGTCGGGGCGGATGACGGCGCTGACGCCGCTGGTGACGGGCACCGTGACGCTGCGGCTGTGCTCGACGGCGCGGACGCGGGACATGGCGAGCTGCTGGTAGGTCATCTCGCTGCGGTCGAACGTCGCGTTGTTGCTCGGCACGGAGATCAGCTCGGCGCCGTGCGTGACGGTGTCGCGCACGGCCCAGTCGAAGGCGGCCTCGTAGCAGGTGGCGATGCCGACGCGGGTGCCGTCGATGGTGAAGACGCCGGGGCTGGTGCCGCGGCTGAAGTCCTGGGCGACCATCGTCGTCCAGGAGTGGTTGACGCTGTGCAGCAGGGAGCGCATCGGCAGGTACTCGCCGAAGGGCTGGATCTGCCGTTTGTCGTATGTGGCGGTGGGGCCCTTGCCGGGCAGCCACAGGACCTGCTCGTTGTAGAGCTTGCCGTCGTCCTTCTCCACGACGGCGCCGACCGAGATCGGGGCCTTGACCGCCCGGGCCGCACGGTCGATGGCGGCGCTCGCGTCGGGGTTGCGGAAGGGGTCGATGTCGGAGGAGTTCTCGGGCCACAGCACGAAGTCGGGTCGCTCGGCCTCGCCCTTGTCCACGCGCGCGGCGAGCCGCTCGGTCTCCTTGACGTGGTAGTCGAGCACGGCGCGGCGCTGGGCGTTGAACTCCAGTCCGGCCCGGGGCACGTTGCCCTGGATGACGGCGATCCGCGCCGTACCGGCTTCGGCCGCGTCGGAGACGAGGCCGCGCGAGGCCAGCGCGCCGGCGAGCGGCAGGAGGACCGCGATCCCGGCGGTGAGCGCGGCGGCACGGGGCAGGACGCCGCGGGCGCGGCGCTCGTACGCCGCCCGCCCAACGGCGTACAGGCCGAAGCCGGTGAGGACGACGGCGAAGCCGAGCACGGGGGTGCCGCCGAGCGCGGCGAGCGGCAGGTAGACGCCGTCGGCCTGGCCGAAGGCCACCTTGCCCCAGGGGAAGCCGCCGAAGGGGACGCGGGCGCGGGCGGCCTCGCCCGCCGTCCAGAGCGCCGCCGCCCACAGGGGCGCGGCGGGCAGCCGGGAGACGACGGCGATCCCGGCGCCGACGAGCGCCGCCACGACGGATTCGGCGGCGGCGAGCGCGAGCCAGGGGCCCGGGCCGACCTCGACGCCGGTCCAGACGAGGAGCGGGAGGAAGTAGCCGAGGCCGAAGAGGTAGCCGAGCCCGAGTCCCGCTTTCCAGCTCCGGCCGTGGAGCACCCAGGCGAGCAGGGCGAAGGCGGGGAGCGCGAGCCACCACACGGTCCGGGGCGGGAAGCTCAGGTACAGGAGCACACCCGCGAGGGCGGCGCCGGCGGCGGGCACGAGGCGCAGCAGTCGCCGCCCGCCCCGGGACGCGGGGGCGGGCGGCGAGGCTTCGTCCGGTGGGGAAAGGGTGACGGTCACGCTCCGGAGTTTACGGCCGGGGAGCTACGGGTGGCTCTGTGGCGTGGGTCTCGGACCTGCGCGCGGGGGCTCTCGGTGGCCCGGCCGGGCTCAGGCTCCGGCGGGAGCCTGGCCGTGGCCACCGTGGCCGCCGTGGGTTCCGTAGAGGTGGAGGCGTGTGCGGATCTCCCGCACGGCGGACTCGGCGTCGTCCACGGTGAAGGTGAAGGAGCGGCCGTCGCCGAGGCGCAGGACGACGCCCTCGCCGCGCCGCACGACGACGGCGGTGCCGAGTTCCGGTCGCCAGCGGTAGCCGTAGCCGCCCCACTGGCGCGGCGTGACGGCGGGCGCGAAGTCGGCCTCCACGACGTGGGCGAGGGGGATGCTGCGACGGGGCACGCCGATGTGGCCGCAGCGGACCTCCAGGGTGGCGTGGTCGACCCGGACGCCGACGCTCACGAAGGCGAGGGTGCCGAAGAGGATGAGGAGCCCGGCGAGCAGGCAGCCCACGACCGACATGGCGAGGGCGGCGACGCCGGAGGTCCAGGTCGAGTTGACCGCGAGGGCGATGCCGAGCGCGACGCAGGCGACCCCGGCGAGGGCGAGTACCCATTGCACGCGGTTGGTCGCGGTACCGGTCCAGACCTCGGGGTGGGCGCCGGTCTCCGCCGGGCCCGCGGGCGCGTCGTCAGGGGGTGGATGCCTCATGGCGCCGAGCGTACTCAGGATCGGGGCGCGGGGAGGCTCCCGCGCACGG
>NZ_GG770539.1:105891-107751 GCF_000154905.1 Streptomyces sp. SPB074
CGGGGGGCTGGCGCATGTCCGTGAGCGTGGCCGCGAGGGAGGCTCACGCACGTCCGTGAGCGCGGTTGCGGACGGTGCGCGCTGTCGTCGCAGGTGCCGGGCCGGCGTGCGGTCCCGTCTCCGGCGCGACCACTCCCCCGGCGTCCCTCGTGAGCGCTCCGCATGTCCGGCCCCGTGCGCCGTACCCGCTGGTGGCAGACTGCCGCGCGTGAGTGCCCTCATGTTGATCGCCGTTCTGTCCCTCGCGTCCTGGGTGTGGATGCTGCTCGCCCAGGGCTTCTTCTGGCGCACCGACGTCCGGTTGCCGAGGACCGCCGCCGTACCGGAGCGGTGGCCCTCGGTCGCGATCGTGGTGCCCGCGCGGGACGAGGCGGAGGTGCTGCCGCTGAGCCTGCCCTCGCTGCTCGCGCAGGAGTACCCGGGGCGCGCGGAGGTCGTGCTCGTGGACGACGGCAGTACGGACGGGACGGGCGAGCTGGCACGCGAGTTGGGGCGGCGCCCGGGAGCGCTGCCGCTGCGGGTGGTCTCGCCGGGCGAACCGCCGCACGGGTGGACGGGGAAGCTGTGGGCGGTGCGGCACGGCATCGCGCTCGCCCGCGAGAACGATCCCGGCTTCCTGCTCCTCACCGACGCGGACATCGCGCACGCGCCGGACAGCCTGCGCGGGCTCGTGGCGGCGGCGGAGGGCGCGGGGCTCGACATGGTGTCGCAGATGGCCCGGCTGCGGGTGGCCAGCGTGTGGGAGCGGATGGTGGTCCCGGCGTTCGTCTACTTCTTCTCGCAGCTCTACCCCTTCCGCAGGGTCAACAAGACCGCGTCGCGCACCGCGGCGGCTGCGGGCGGCTGCGTGCTCCTGCGGACGCGCACGGCCGAGGCGGCCGGTGTCCCCGACGCGATCCGGCAGTCGGTCATCGACGACGTCGCCCTGTCCCGCGCGGTCAAGGGCGCGGGCGGCCGGATCTGGCTCGGCCTCGCGGAGCACGTCGACAGCATCCGGCCCTACCCGGCGCTGGGGGACCTGTGGCGGATGGTCTCGCGCAGCGCGTACGCGCAGTTGCGGCACAACCCGCTGGTCCTGCTCGGCACGGTGCTCGGTCTCGCGCTCGTCTACCTCGTGCCGCCCCTCGCGCTGGTGGCGGGGTTGCTCGCGGGTCACGCGGGGTGGGCGCTCGCGGGCGGGCTCGCGTGGCTCGTGATGACGGGCACGTACCTGCCGATGCTGCGCTACTACCGGCAGCCGTGGTGGCTCGCCCCGCTGCTTCCGGTGACGGCCTTCCTCTACCTCCTGATGACGGTGGACTCGGCGGTGCGGCACTACCGGGGGCGCGGCGCGGAGTGGAAGGGCAGGACCTACGCGGCACCGGAGGCGGTGGAGGCCGGGGAGGGCTGAACTCCCGCCCCTCGCGGGGAAGTCGGGCCCCGCGCGGGTCAGTCGGCCCGTGCGCGGGCGGGGGCCGGGGCGCGGGCGGGGCCCGCAGTGGTTCCGGCGGAAGCCCCGGCTCGCCGGAAGAACTCCGGGTAACCCCCCGGGAACATGCAATTCACGTTAAATTTCGGCAATCTGATGACCGTTTTGGTCACCTTCGATCGCTTTGCGGGCGGGGACCCGACAGGGACGCACAAAACAACCGTCTTATCGGTCTCCCCAACCAGCACATCGTGGGCTTAACTTATGTGCCATGACCTCCCCCCGCCCCACTTACGGCAGCGGCTACTATTCCGCGCCGTCCTTCCCGGACACTCCGATCTACGACTCGCTCGTAGCGGAGCGGGGCACACCGCAGATCGCGCCGATCCGGGTGCCGTCCCTGTACGAGCCGAGCGGGAGTTCCCTGCCCGCGCTCCCCCCGGCGCTGCCCG
>NZ_GG770539.1:108143-109178 GCF_000154905.1 Streptomyces sp. SPB074
GGCCGCCGTCTCCCTCGCCTCCGTCCACATCCATCCGCTCAAGGCCGGTCGCGCTCTCGACGTGCCGGAGGCGGTCGTGGAGCCCTGGGGACTCGCGGGTGACCGCCGCTGGATGCTCGTGGACGACACCGCACGCCAGCTGACCCAGCGTGACGAACCGCGCCTCGCGCTGCTCGACGCGCGGGAGGCGGACGGCGGCGGGCTGGTCCTGAGCGGCCCGGGCCTCACGCCCTGCCACGTGCCGCTCCCGGCGGCGGGGAGCGTCAGGGTGCGGCTGTTCCGGGACGAGGTCGAGGTCGTCCCGGCCGCGGCGGCCGCGTCCGCGTGGTGCGCCGCGTACCTCGGCCGTCCCGTCCGGCTCGTGCGCCTCGCCGCGCCCGCGACGGCGCGCCCCGTGGACCCGGCGTACGCGCGGCCCGGCGAGACGGTGAGCCTCGCGGACGGCTACCCCCTGCTGCTCACGAGCACCGCTTCGCTCGCCGCGCTCGACTCGCTCGTCGCCGCGGACGGGCTGAGCGCCGAGGGGCCGGTGCCGATGGGCAGGTTCCGGCCCAATCTGGTCGTCTCGGGCGGGGCGCCGTGGGCGGAGGAGGGCTGGGAGCGGGTGCGGATCGGTGAGGTCCTCTTCCGGGTGGCGAAGCCGTGCGGGCGCTGCGTGGTGACGACCGTCGACCAGGCCACGGCGGTGCGTGGCAAGGAACCGCTGCGGACCCTGGCGCGGCACCGGAGACGGGAGGGGAAGGCGGTGTTCGGCATGAACCTCGTCCCGGAGTCGGCCGGTTCGGTGCGGGTCGGCGACCCCGTGAGGGTGGTCGGGGCGGGCCGCCCCGGGGCCGTCGCATAGCCTGCTGCCCGCCGGAAACGGTAGGAATCGGGGGGCCGCGGGCGCCGGGAGGCGCGAGTGGGAAGGGGTGGGCGTCGTGCGAGCGGTCTGGGGGCTGTGGGCGTGGCGGCACAATCCGCTGCGGCGAACGAGTGACCGGATCGAGGGCTGGGCGGGCCCTGCTGACGGTCCTGCTGCTCCTCGTCCTCGTC
>NZ_GG770539.1:109741-113208 GCF_000154905.1 Streptomyces sp. SPB074
CCCGTCGGGGGCCGGGCGGATGCCGGTGACCCGGGGAAGGACACGGTCAACTCCCGCTGCCCGTACACGCTACGGTGGACCGCGCGCCGGTCCGCAGGACACGCGTCATACTTCCCGCGTACGCACGAGGTGGGGGCACAGCAGCACATGGCACAGGGCACGGTCCAGGTGACGCACACCGGTACGTCGCGGTGGCGGCGCCGCACGGGCGAGTACGCCTCGCTCTCCGCCGCCCTGGAGGCCGCGGGGGACGGCGACGTCCTCAGCATCGGCCCGGGCACGTACCGGGAGAACCTCGTGGTGCGGCAGGCGGTGACGCTGCGCGCGGTGGACAACGCGGCGGGCCCGGTACGGATCGCGCCCACGGACGGCATCCCGCTCACGCTGCGCGGGGCCGCCCTCGTGCAGGGACTGCACATCGAGGGGCAGGACTCGGCGGTCCCGGCGGTGCTCGTGGAGGACAGCGCGCCCGAGCTGGAGGGGCTGCGGATCATGACGCGGTCCGCCGTGGGCCTGGAGGTGCGCGGCGGGGCGCGGCCCACGGTGCGTGCCGTCTCGGTCGACAACGCGGGCGGCCTCGGGATCGCCGTGCTCGCCGGGGCGAGCGGCATCTTCGAGGACTGCGAGGTCGTGGCGGCGGGGCAGTCGGGGATCGTGGTGCGGGACGGCGCCCATCCGCGCCTGGAGCGCTGCCGGGTGCACCACGCCTCGGGGGCCGGTTTCGCCGTGACGGGCGAGGGCAGCGGCCTGGAGGCGATCGGCTGCGAGATCTACGAGATCAAGGGCTCGGCGCTCCAGCTCGGCCAGCGCGGCACCGCCTACCTGACGGACTGCGCGCTGCACCGCACGACGGCGAACGGCGTCACTCTCGACACGGACGCGGTGCTCACGCTCGCCGACTGCCGGCTGCACGACATCCCGGAGAACGCCGTGGATCTGCGCTCGCGCTCGGTCCTGACGCTGACCCGCTCCACGGTCAGCCGCTTCGGGCGCAACGGCCTCTCGGTGTGGGACCCGGGCACCCGCGTGGACGCCAACCAGTGCGAGATCCACGACTCGACCGGTGACTACCCGGCGGTGTGGGTGAGCGACGGCGCGACGGCGGTGCTCGACTCCTGCCGGGTGCACGACGTGCCGGACGCGCTCTTCGTCCTCGACCGGGGTTCGCGCGTCGATGTCGTGGACAGCGATCTGGCGCAGGTGCGCAACACGGCGGTCTCGGTGAGCGACGGCGCGATCGCCCAGCTCGACGACTGCCGGATCACGAAGGCGTCGACGGGGGCGTGGTTCCGTGACCACGGCAGTGGCGGCACGCTGAGCGGCTGCACGGTCTCGGACGTGCAGACCGGTGTCATCGTCACCAAGGGCGCCGATCCGGCGGTGGAGCGGTGCACGGTGGCGGGGGCCGCCGAGTCGGGGTTCTACGTGTCGGCGGAGGGACGCGGCACGTTCACCTCGTGCAAGGTGAGCGACAGCGCGGGCTACGGCTTCCACCTCATCGGCGGCGACCGCACGACGCTGCCACCTCCGCTCCTAGCAGTGCTCTCTCCACTGAGTACAGAGGATCGCGGAAGACTGGCGGAGGGCAGTTCCGATCGTGGAAGGACTGCGCACAGCGACGAGAAGGCTCGTGACCCCACTCGCGTACAGGGCGACGACGGCGACCCCGCCGGGGCGGCCTCTGTGTCGCCGCCGGGCGGCGAGACGCTGGTGCGCGAGACGGCCCCGATCGGGCTGCTCGGGGGCGTCCCGACACCGCGCCAGGGGACGACGGCTCCCGGGGCCCCGGGCGACGGGGAGGGGCCGTCGGCCCGTACCCCCGAGGACGTGCTCGCGGCGCTCGACGCGCTCGTGGGTCTCGACAGCGTCAAGCGCGAGGTGCGCGCGATGACGGACATGATCGAGGTGGGCAGACGGCGCCAGGCCGCCGGGCTCAAGGCGGCCTCGGCCCGCCGCCACCTCGTCTTCACCGGCTCGCCCGGTACCGGCAAGACGACGGTGGCGCGCCTGTACGCGGAGATCCTCGTGGCGCTCGGGGTCCTGGAGAAGGGGCACCTCGTGGAGGTCTCGCGCGTGGACCTGGTCGGCGAGCACATCGGCTCGACGGCGATCCGTACGCAGGAGGCGTTCGGGCGGGCGAAGGGCGGCGTGCTCTTCATCGACGAGGCGTACGCGCTCTCGCCGGAGGACTCGGGGCGCGACTTCGGGCGCGAGGCGATCGACACCCTCGTCAAGCTCATGGAGGACCAGCGCGACGAGGTCGTGGTCATCGTCGCCGGTTACACGGCCGAGATGGAGCGCTTCCTCGCGGTCAACCCGGGTGTGGCCTCGCGCTTCTCACGGACGATCACCTTCGGCGACTACGGGCCGGAGGAGTTGCTGCGCATCGTGGAGCAGCAGGCGGAGGAGCACGAGTACGAGCTGGCCGACGGGACCGGGGAAGCGCTCCTGAAGTACTTCACCGTGATCCCGAAGGACGCCGGCTTCGGCAACGGCCGCACGGCCCGCCAGACCTTCGAGGCGATGGTCGAGCGCCACGCGGGGCGCGTGGCGCAGCTCCCGAGCCCGGACAAGGCGGATCTGACGTTGCTGTACCCGGAGGATCTGCCGGGGGTGGGGTGACAGCGGCCGGACCGGCCCGGGGGACGCGCGCCTCGTCTCACTCGTCCGGGTGGCTGCCGTCCCCGCCTTTCCGCGCCCTTCGCTGTTCCGCGTCACTGTCCCGCGGGAGCGGTGTCCGGCCCGGGGAGGAGCCGGCCGCACGCGGGGCTTCCGTCCAGCCGGGCTGGCGCGGGACGGGACCGGCGGGGCGGAGGCGGTGGAGGAGTGCGGTGCGGGCCCGGGCGAAGGCGGGGTCGCAGGGGTAGTCGCCGTGGCCGTGGATGGGGGGCGGCAGGGGTTCGTCCGGGGTGCGGCCGTAGGCGAGGGGGTCGTGGAGCGGTGTGTGGTCGACGCCGGGGACGCGGACGGGTCCGCCGATGGGGTCGGTGGCGCGGTAGAGGTTGGTCCACTGGGCGACGTCGGTGTGGAGCCCGGAGAGGGCCTCGGGGCCGAAGTGGGCGGGGAACCAGCGGCCGTAGAGGCGTTCGAGCGGGGAGCCGTAGGTGAGGAGGGCGATCCTGCCGCGTGCCCGGGGCGGCAGTTGCCAGGCGGCGGCGGCCGCGAGCACGCTGCCCTGGGAGTGCCCGGACAGGACGAGTCGCCCGCCGGTGCGGGCGGTCCACGTCGCCATGCGCCACGTGAGGTCGGGGACGGCGCGCTCGGCGTAGCAGGGCGGCGCGAAGGGGTGGGCGGCGCGCGGCCAGAACGTGCCCACGTCCCACAGGATGCCGATGGTGCGCCGGGCGTGCGGATCGCGGTACGCGCGGCGGCCGAAGGCGAGGAAGAGCAGCGCGGCGAGCCCGGTGAGCCAGGAGCCGAGCGCCTGGCAGGTCTGCGCGAGGCCGTGCGCGGCGGCGGGCAGCCCC
>NZ_GG770539.1:113527-135410 GCF_000154905.1 Streptomyces sp. SPB074
GCATCGGCGGGAGGACGGCGGCCTGCCAGGACAGCAGGACGGGCGGGCCCGGCAGCGGGCTCGTGCCCTCGCCCGGGGTCGCGGGGCCGTCGAGCCAGTCGGCGACGCGCTGGGCGAGGCCCCCGGTGAGGACACCGCCGAGGGCGCAGGCCAGCAGGGCGGTCGCGGGGCCCCCGTAGCCCCGCAGCGCCGTGCGCGCGTCGGGGGCGCTGCGGTGCAGGAGGGCGGCGACGACCGCGAGGGCGAGGACGAGGAGCCCTTGGGTGAGGGTGAGGACGCGGAACAGGGCGTCGCCGGGGAGGGTGCCGGTGGAGCGGTCGGCGGGGCGGTCGAGGAGGGCGTATCCGAGAGTGGCGAGGAGGAGGGCCAGGGCGGCGAGCGGGAGCGCGCGGACGGTGAGGCGGTCGAAGGCGGGGTCGAGTCGCCGCTCGCTGCGGCCGCGACGGCAGACGGCGGCGACGACGAGGGCGCCGAGGACGGCGTACAGGACGCACAGGAGGCGGCCGGCGAGGACCGGCCCGTCGTGGGCGGCGTCCTGCGCGGTGACGGCCGTGCCGATCCCGGCGGCGACGGTGAGCAGGGCGGCGGACGTGTGTGCGGCGCGCAACCTGGCGACGATGCGGCGCCCGTACCAGAAGCCGGGACGGGCGAGGGCGGGCGTCTCGCGGGGGACCTTCGCGTCCCGCGTCCGCGACGCGGGCTCGGCACCGCCCCCGTGCGATGCTCCGCCCCCGTGCGCGGCTCCGCTCTCGCGGGCGGTCCCGTCCGGGGCCTCGGTGGCGTCCGGGTCGTCGGCGTCCCCCGCCGCCGGGAGGGGGCGCTGGTTCTCGTAGGCGCTCCAGGTCTTGTGGGCGAGGAACCACAGGAGCAGGACGAGGGCGGCGGGGACGAGCGCGGCGAGGGCGAGGCGGCGGCCGGGCTGGGTCCACCAGTCGCCGGGGGAGGCGTGCGGCGAGAGGAAGCCGAGCCAGGCGCGGCCGTCGGCGCAGGCCGCGGTGCCCGCGCACTGCCAGGCGGTGAGGTCGAGGGCGACTTCGCAGGCGGCGGCGACCAGGAGGACGGTGAGACTGAGGCCCACGAGGCGGACGAGTGCCCCGTACAGGCGGACGAGGCGCGGGCGGCGCAGGGCGCGCGGGCGCATCCAGTGCGCGAGGTTGACGACCATGAAGGGAAGGAGCAGGAGCCACAGGGCGCGGCTGGCGTCGCCGGAGGTGAGGTTGCACCAGACGTACGCCTCCTGGACGGGCGCGTCCGCGTCGGCCTCGCGCGCGCGTGGCGCCTCCTGGGGCGGGGGCGCGTCCTCCTCGCGCGGCGGCGCGTCCCCGGCACGGCGGTAGAGGGCGGCGGTGTCGTCGCCCGCCACGCGGACCGTGTGCGGATCGTCGAGCATCTCGGCGGGGGTGGTGCCCCCGACTCCGTGGACCAGCAGTTCGAGGGCGGGCTGCTCCCCCGGGGCGGACTGCACGCGCGGTTCTCCCTGTGAACGGACGGGTGGGACGGGTTCTCGCGGGGGACGGGTCGTGGGCGGGGCGGTCGGCGTACCGTACCGCCCGAGGCTGTCATGTCCCGTACGAGCATGGCGGGGCGGGGGCGGCGCTGGAAGGGGTCCGGCGCAGAGTCCCCCGGTCGGGTGAACCAGCAGGGGGGAACGAGCCCGTCGGCGGGCCGGGCCGACGTGGGAGGATGGCGAGGTCGTGACGGCAGGGGCCGGACGCGTCCGGGGACGGCGGGGCACGCGCGCCGCGTGGCGCGGAGCGGGCAGGGACCACAGCAGCGGAAGGACCGGGCGGACGTGAGCGAGAACCTGAACCTCCTCGCCGAACAGCGCCGGGCCGTCATCCTCGACGAGGTGCGGCGGCGCGGCGGGGTGCGGGTCAACGAGCTGACGAAGCGGCTGGGCGTCTCGGACATGACGGTGCGCAGGGATCTCGACGCGCTCGCCCGGCAGGGGGCGGTGGAGAAGGTGCACGGCGGTGCGGTGCCACCGGCCGAGGCGAGCAGTCACGAACCGGGTTTCGAGGCGAAGTCGGGCCGGGAGCAGGGGGCGAAGGAGAACATCGCCCGGGTCGCCGCCGAGCTCGTCGCGCCCGGTACGGCGATCGCGCTCTCGGGCGGCACGACGACATACGCGCTGGCCCAGCGGCTCGTGGAGGTGCCGGAGCTGACGGTGGTGACGAACTCGGTGCGGGTCGCGGAGGTCTTCCACCGGGCGCACGAGGGGAGGCAGGGCCGGGCGACAGTGGTGCTGACCGGTGGGGTGCGTACCCCCTCGGACTCACTGGTCGGGCCGGTCGCCGACGCGGCGATCGCGTCCCTGCACTTCGATCTGCTCTTCCTCGGCGTGCACGGGATATCCGGGCGGGCCGGGCTGTCCACGCCGAACCTCGCGGAGGCGGAGACGAACCGGCGGCTCGTGGCGGCTGCGCGCCGCGTGATCGTGGTCGCGGACCACACCAAGTGGGGCACGGTCGGGCTGAGTTCCTTCGCCCCGCTGAGCGCGGTGGACACGGTGGTCACGGACGAGGGGCTGCCGGAGGAGGCGCGCGAGGAGCTGGCGGAACGGGTGGACTCGGTGCTGCTGGCCGGTGCGCCGCCGGTGTCCTGAGGCCGCGCAGGCGCGGACCCGCACGCCGCCGCGCGGGATGCCGGTGGTCGTGCGGCAGGGTGCCCGGCGGTCAGCTCGCGGGGCCGTCGGGCCACGTACCGTCGGCGAGGAAGGTCTCCAGGGTCGCGGTGTACGGGCTGATGTCGAGGCCCTGGGCGGCGAGCCATTCGTCGGCGTAGTACTTGTCGAGGTAGCGCTCGCCCGGGTCGCAGAGCAGGGTGACGACGCTGCCGCGTTCGCCGCGCGCGAGCATCTCGGCGACGATGCGCAGCGCGCTCCACAGTCCGGTCCCGGTGGAACCGCCCGCCTTGCGGCCGAGGACGCGTTCGAGCACCCGGACCGCGGCGATGCTCGCCGCGTCGGGCACCTTCATCATGCGGTCCACGGCGCCGGGCACGAAGCTCGGTTCCATGCGGGGGCGCCCGATGCCCTCGATACGCGAGGCGCGTTCGCTCACCGCTTCGGGGTCGTGGCGGGTCCAGCCTTCGTAGAAGCAGGAGAAGTCGGGGTCCGCGACGCAGACGCGGGTGTCGTAGCGCATGTAGCGCACGTAGCGGCCGAGGGTCGCCGAGGTGCCGCCGGTGCCCGCCGTGGCGACGATCCAGGCCGGTTCCGGGTAGCGCTCCTCGCGGAGCTGCTGGTAGATCGACTCGGCGATGTTGTTGTTGCCGCGCCAGTCGGTGGCGCGTTCCGCGTAGGTGAACTGGTCCATGTAGTGGCCGCTGCTCTCCGCCGCGAGACGGGCCGATTCGGCGTACACGGTCCGGGGATCGTCGACGAAGTGGCACCGGCCGCCCTGGAACTCGATGAGCCGGCACTTCTCCCGGCTCGTCGTGCGGGGCATCACGGCGATGAAGGGGACGCCGATGAGGCGGGCGAAGTACGCCTCGGAGACGGCGGTGGAGCCGCTGGACGCCTCGATGACGGGGGCGCCGGGCCTGATCCAGCCGTTGCACAGCGCGTGGAGGAAGAGCGAGCGGGCGAGGCGGTGCTTGAGGCTCCCAGTGGGGTGGGTGGACTCGTCCTTGAGGTAGAGGTGCACGTCCCAGTGCGTGGGGAGCGGGAAGCGGAGGAGGTGGGTGTCGGCGCTGCGGTTGGCGTCGGCCTGCACCTGCCGGACGGCCTCCTTGAGCCAGTCCCGGTAGGTGGGGTCGCTGCGGTCGGTGTCCAGGGTGCGGGCCGCGCTGTCAGGGGCGCCTGCGGGAAGACCCGTGGTGTGCGCCGGGGGGCCGGGGCGGTTCTGCTCGGGGGTGGGCACGACGCCGCTCCTGTGCAACGGGCGCGGGAGGCCGCGCGGGGGCTGGTGAAGCCCGATCCTAGACCTCCTCGCACCACTTCTCACCTGCATAAACACCTCTTTGAGCAGCCGAAGCACGGACTTGGGGGCACACGCGCTGCGGGTGGGGGCACGGTGGGCTCACGCGGGGGCGGACGGTCCGCGCGGGGCTCGACGGAGGGCGTACGAGTGCGCCCGCGCGCGCTCCCGGTGGCGACGCGGGGCCCTGGTGCGGGGCGGTGGGGCCGTGCAGACTGCACCACGGACGCGCGCCCCGTGGCCACAGCCGACGGGGGTCGCGGCGCGTCCTGCGGGGAGGCGCGTGGTGGCAGGGGTCGTGGTGACGAGTTGCGGGGGCGCTCCCCCGGGGTCACTCTGAACTCACCTCACTCTGGGTCCACCGGCGATGACGCTGTGAACCAGCCGCCGTACCGGTCCCCCTGTACGTCGGCGGGAGTGGGAACCGCCGGCCGCGAGCATCGTCTTCTTCCGGACTCACCTCGGGGAGTGACAGCCGTGATCAGCCAGCCCAGCAGGCACTGTGCCGTGGAGCTCCAGGCCCTGCCCTCGCGGATCGGTCAGGTCCGCAGAATCGTGTCGGCCCAGTTGCGTTACTGGCATCTCGACACCTTGATCGACCAGGCGACGCTCGGGGTGACCGAGCTGCTCGCCAACGTGCACCGGCACGCGAAATCGGACAAGACGTGTTCCGTGGAGATCGCGTTCGTGCTCGGCGTGCTCACGGTCTCCGTGCGCGACCGCGATCCGAAGCTCCCTGAATTGCGCCGGGTCCCGGACACGGAGACGTGCGGCCGCGGCCTCGCGCTCGTCGCGGCGGTGAGCGAGAGCTGGGGGGTCCGCCCCGACGAGCGCGGCAAGGTCGTGTGGTTCACGCTCGCCGCCGCCGAGCAGGCGGCGCCCGTCCCCCCGGCGACGGCGCGCCGCCGCTACGGGGTGGTCGCGGAGCCCTTCGCGACGGAGGACACGCGGGAACGGAGGGAACGGCGGGGCGTACGGGCGGTGGGCGTGTAGAAGGCGGGGACGGGCGGCGAACCCCGGACTCACGGAGCACTCGGCCGCGCGGCGGGCCGCTCAGCCCCGCCCACCGTCCAGTCCCTCCGGCACTCGCCCCCGCCGCACGACAGCCGTCCCCCCGTCAGCCGCCCAGCGCCGCCAGGGGGTCGTCCAGGACCGGTTGCCAGGCGAGTTCGGCGGCGCCGACGAGGCTGCCGCGGTCGAGGGCTGCGGCGAGGACGGGGACACTGCCGCTGCGGCCCCACAGGCTGCGGTCGGCGATCACCGCGTGGAGGCGCTCGGGGGCGGCCGCGAGAAGGGTGCGGTGCAGGCCGCCGAGGAGGATGCGGTCGGGGTTGAGGATGTTGACGAGGGCCGCGAGACCGAGGCCGAGGCGATCGGTGAGCGTCTCGACGGCGGCGCGCACGGCGGGCTCCGCACCGTGCGCCGCGATGAGGT
The DNA here is from genome assembly GCF_000154905.1 of Streptomyces sp. SPB074. Taxonomy (GTDB): domain Bacteria; phylum Actinomycetota; class Actinomycetes; order Streptomycetales; family Streptomycetaceae; genus Streptomyces. Next base: position 118,882 of record NZ_GG770539.1, read on the forward strand.
CCTGGGCCTCGCGCATCTGGGAGTCGCCCGGGGTCCGCCCGAGGGCGAGGAGGAGGGCGCGCGGGTCGGTCTCGACGTCGAGACAGCCCCGCCCCCCGCAGTAGCAGGGGTGTCCGCCGGGCCGTACGACGAGGTGCCCGACCTCCAGGGCCAGCCCCGAACTCCCGGTGTGCGGGCGCCCGTCGACCACGAGGGCGCCGCCGACGCCCCGGTGGCCGGTCGCGACGACGAGCAGGTGCCGGGCGCCGCGACCGGCCCCGTGACGGTGCTCGGCGAGGGCCATCAGGTTGATGTCGTTGCCCGCGAAGGCCGGGACGTCCAGACCGGCGGCGTGGACCTGGGCGGTGAAGATGTCGCGCACGGGGGCACCGGCGGGCCAGGCGACGTGCAAGGGGTTGAGCGCCGTGCCCTCGGGCTCGGCGACGGCGGACGGTACGGCGAGGCCCGCGCCCACGCAGCGTCTGCCGGTCTCGCGCAGCAGGGCGAGACCGGCCGCGACGACGGACCCGAGCACGTCGGCCGGGTCGGCCCCGACCATCTCGCAGCCCGGCGAGGTCGCGACGAGCTGCCCGCCGAGTCCGACGAGGGCGGCGCGGTAGCCGTCCGCGTGCACCTGCGCGGCGAGGACGACGGGCCCGTCCGGGTCGAGCGCGAGCCGGTGCGAGGGCCGTCCGTGCGAACCGGCCGGGGCGGCGGGGCGCGCGTCCACCCTGATCAGCCCGAGCGATTCCAGCTCGGCGGCAACGGCACCGGCCGTGGCGCGCGTGACACCGAGGGCGGAGGTGAGGACGGCGCGGGTGGGGGCACGGCCGGTGTGGACGAGTTCGAGCGCGGGCCCGAGCGCGCCACGCCCCCGTTCAAGGCGCGTCCGCTCGCCCCGCGCCCGCTCCGCCGGAGCCCGGTCGCGCCCGTCCCGGCTCCGTGTGCCGGCCGCGCTGTCCACCCGAATGTCTTTCGGGGTACGCGCCCCTGCCTCCTCGCCGTTCATGTCGGGGAGTCTGTCATGCCCCGTCACCCGGGCACCCCGCCCCACCTGTGCGGTACCCGCCGCCGTTCCCGCGCGCTCAGCCGGGCAGGCCCGTCATGCGCAGCGTGATGTTGAGCCGCCCGCGGGCGAGGCCGTCGCCCGGGTCCCCCGTACCGGGGCGGACCTTGGGGACGCCGTGGTACGCGAAGCGGGACGGGCCGCCGAAGACGAGGAGGTCCCCGGACTCCAGCTCGACGTCCTGCCACGGGCGGCCGCGCGTCTCGGTGTTGCCGAGGCGGAAGACGCAGGTGTCGCCGATGCTCAGCGAGACGACGGGCGCCGAGGCCCGCTCCTCCTTGTCCTGGTGCATCCCCATCGTGGCGCCCGGGCCGTAGTGGTTGACGAGGGCGACGTCCGGCTCGTACCGCGCGGCGGCCTCCTCGTCGTCGTAAGCGGCGGCGATCGCGCGGCGGCCCAGCTCGCCGAGCCAGCCGGGCAGGGGCAGCACGGGGGCGCCGTTGACGTCGTCGGCGGTGCGGCTGTAGCGGTACGGGAGCCAGTGGCGGCCCAGGCAGAGGCTGTCCACCGACATGACGCCGCCGCGCGGCAGCCGCGCCCTGCGCATCGGCACGGGTCCGCGCGCCCAGTCCCGGCACTCCTCCACGAGGGCACCGCGCCGCTCCGGCGGCAGCCAGTCGGGGACGTGGACGGCGCCCGGGGCGAGCGTGGTGCGGGAGCGCGGCAGGAGCGAGGCCATGCCTTCCATGCTCGCACCCGGCAAGGATGACGAGCGCCCCCGCGCCCCTCCCCCACCCCCTTGTGAGCCGTGCACGCCCCCCGTACGCTGATTTTGTGTCGCTCTTGAACAAAGTAGGCCGCGCGCGCTCCGGCGCCGCGCGCACCGTCGTCGCCGACGGCTCCCCCGCCTCGCTCCTGCGGCTGCGTGCCGCCATCACCGTCTTCTTCGCACTCGACGGTTTCGTCTTCGCGGGCTGGGTGGTGCGCATCCCGGCCATCAAGGAGCAGACGCACGCCTCCTCCAGCGCGCTCGGTCTCGCGCTGCTCGGCGTCTCGGCCGGCGCTATCGTGACGATGGCGCTCGTGGGACGCGCGTGCCGCCACTACGGGAACCACCCCGTCACCGTCTGGTGCGCGGTCCTCGTCTCGCTCGCGATCGCGCTGCCCCCGCACATGCACACGGCCTGGTCCCTCGGCGCGGTGCTGCTGGTCTTCGGCATCGGCTACGGGGGCATCAACGTCGCCATGAACAGCGCGGCCGTGGACCTCGTGAACGCGCTCGGCCGCCCTGTCATGCCGAGTTTCCACGCGGCGTTCAGCCTCGGCGGGATGCTCGGCGCGGGGCTCGGCGGCCTCGTCGCCTCCCGCCTCTCCCCCTCCTGGCACCTCGCGCTGCTCACGGTGATCGGGCTCCTCGTGACCGCGGCGGCCACCCCGGCCCTGCTGCGGCACCGCGCCCCGGGCACCCCGGCCCCCTCCCGCGTCACCAGGCTCGCCCCGGGCGCCGAGGCGGCGGAGCTCCCCGGCGGCGATCCGGCCGCGAAGACTCCGGCGCGCGGCGGGATCACGGGGGTCGTCGTCATCCTCGGCGTCGTCGCGCTCTGCTCCTCGTACGGCGAGGGGGCGATGGCGGACTGGGGGGCGCTCCACCTCGACCAGGATCTCGACGCGAGCGCGGGCGCCGCCTCGGCGGGCTACTCGCTCTTCGCGCTCGCCATGATGATCGGGCGGCTCTCGGGCACGGCGCTCCTCGAACGGCTCGGCCCGACCCTCACGGTCGTCGGCGGCGCCTTCGTCTCCTCGGCGGGGATGCTGATCTCCGCGCTGGCGCCGACCCTGTGGCTCGCGCTCGTCGGGTTCACCGTCATGGGCCTCGGGGTCGCGAACATCTTTCCCGCCACGATCGGCCGCGCCGGCACCCTCGCGGGCCCGCAGGGCGTGGCGACGGCCTCGACGCTCGGCTACGGCGGTCTGCTCCTCGGGCCCCCTGTCATCGGGTTCATGGCCGACTGGTTCTCGCTCCCGACCGCGCTGCTCAGCGTCTCGGTACTCGCGGCCCTCGCGGGCGTCATCGCCTGGACGACACGGCGCGCCGGCGAGCCACGCGCCCCGCGACCGGCGGAACCGGCCTGACGGACCGGGCGGGCGCGGGACGGACATGGAGCGGAGCGGAGCGCTCGCGGCGCGAGCCGGACGCCCGCGCATCCGGTGCCCGGACCGCGCCCGTACCCGCGCACGCGGCGGCGCGGACGACGGCGCTCGCGCGGCACCCCGCGCACCCCGCACGAGTCCCCCGTCGCGACGGACGCCCCGCCCATCGACAAGCGCCCCGGCCCGCCCCACGTACGGGGACAAGCCGAGCGCCCGCCGTGCCTCAGCCGCGCGCTCCCGCGCCCGTCCCGTCCGGGGTCTCCTCCGGCGCCGCGTCGGTGGCCGGGCCCGGTTCGCGGCCGGAGGCGGAGGCGCCGCGCTTGCGGGGCTGCGGGTCGAGGCGCTGGAGCGCGCGGTTGGCGAGCGGGTGGTTGCGGACGAGCTCGGCGAGGGTGAGGGAGCCGCGCGTGATGCGGGCGAAGGCGTTCCACGCCGGGCGGACGGTGGTGAGGGCGGTGTGGAAGAGGGCGGGGCGGCGCTCGAAGATGCCGAGCAGGCGGCGGCCGACCGCCATCTCGACGCCGAGCCCGGCCTTGATGGCGAAGGCGTAGTTGAGCGCCTGGCGTCGGGCGTCGACCGCGTCGTGCGCCTCGGAGACCCGTACCGCCCACTCCCCCGCGAGGCGGCCGGAGCGCAGCGCGAAGGAGATGCCCTCGCGGGTCCACGGCTCCAGCAGGCCCGCCGCGTCACCGGCGACGAGGACGCGTCCGCGCGAGAGCGGCGAGTCCTCGGTGCGGCAGCGCGTCAGGTGGCCGCTGGAGACCTTCGGCTCGAAGCCGGCGAGGCCGATGCGGGCGACGAAGTCCTCCAGGTACCGCTTGGTGGCCGCACCCTCGCCGCGGGCGGAGATGACCCCGACCGTGAGGGTGTCGCCCTTGGGGAAGACCCAGCCGTAGCTGCCCGGCAGCGGGCCCCAGTCGATGTGCACGCGGCCCTTCCAGTCGGCGGCGACGGTCTCGGGCACGGGGATTTCCAGTTCGAGGCCGAGGTCCACCTGGTCGAGCTTGACGCCGACGTGCGCTCCTATCCGGCCCGCGCTGCCGTCCGCGCCGACGACGGCGCGGGCGAGCAGCGTTTCGCCGCTCTGGAGGACGAGTGCGACCGTGCGCCGGTCGGGCACGGCCGGGCCGTGCTGCTCGACGCGCTGCACGACGGCGCCGGTGCGCAGCTCGGCGCCCGCCTCGCAGGCGGCGTCCACGAGCCGCTGGTCGAACTCGGGCCTGTTGACGAGGCCGAAGAGCATGTGCCGGGCCTTGCGGGTGCGCTGGTACCTGCCGTCGAGACTGAACGTGACGGCGTGCACCCGGTCCTGGAGCGGCAGGTCGAAGCCCGGCGGGAGGCTGTCCCGCGAGGGTCCGACGATGCCGCCGCCGCACGTCTTGTACCTCGGCAGCGCGGCCTTTTCGAGGAGCAGGACGCGCCGCCCCGTGACAGCCGCCGCGTAGGCCGCCGAGGCTCCGGCGGGACCCGCGCCGACCACCACCACGTCCCACACCCGTGAGGTGGCCGCCGGGTCCTGAGCTGTGTTCTCGCTGCTCACGATGTGCTTCCGCTCCCCATCCCGCTGTTGACTGCTGTGCGTGACCCCGGTTTCCCGGGGCATCCTACGGCCGGGCGGCTGGTGGTCCGGCTGTGGGAGTATCGAGAGATCGTTCGCCGTGCGCACACCCGCGCGCGAGCCCTGTGCCCGCTACAACGTCGCAGCCCCCTGGAGGGTGCCCATGTCGCCGAATCCGCCCGTGGAATCCGCCGCCGCGAACCCGCTCGTTGAGTCCGTCGCCGCGCTGATGCCGCACGCCCGGGAGGAGTTGGCGGAGCTGGTGGCCTTCCGGTCCGTCGCCGATTTCGGGCAGTTCCCGCGCGCGGAGTCCGAGGGCGCGGCGCGCTGGGTCGCGGACGCGCTGCGCGCGGAGGGCTTCGAGGACGTCGCCCTGCTCGACACGCCGGACGGCACCCAGTCGGTGTACGGCCGCCTCGCGGGCCCCGAGGGCGCGCCGACGGTGCTGCTCTACGCGCACTACGACGTCCAGCCGCCGCTGGACGAGGCGGCCTGGCAGACGCCGCCCTTCGAGCTGACGGAGCGTGACGGGCGCTGGTACGGGCGGGGCGCGGCCGACTGCAAGGGCGGTGTGCTCATGCACCTCCTCGCGCTGCGCGCGCTGCGGGCGAACGGCGGTGTCCCGGTCACGGTGAAGTTCATCGCCGAGGGCTCCGAGGAGCAGGGCACGGGCGGTCTGGAGCGGTACGCGGAGGAGCACCCGGAACTGCTGCGCGCCGACACGGTCGTCATCGGGGACGCGGGGAACTTCCGGGTGGGCCTGCCGACCGTGACGAGTTCGCTGCGCGGCATGACGATGGTGCGGATCTCGGTCGCCACGCTCGCGGGGAACCTGCACTCGGGGCAGTTCGGCGGGGCGGCGCCCGACGCGCTCGCGGCGCTCGTGCGCGTCCTCGACTCGCTGCGGGCGGAGGACGGTTCGACGGCGGTCGACGGGCTCGACGCGGACGGGCGCTGGGAGGGAATCCAGTATCCCGAGGAGGACTTCCGAGCCGACGCGAAGGTGCTCGACGGGGTCGGGCTCATCGGTTCGGGGACGGTCGCCGACCGGATCTGGGCGCGGCCCGCGGTGACGGTGATCGGGATCGACTGCCCGCCGGTCTCCGGTGCCACGCCGTCGGTGCAGGCCGCGGCCCGCGCGCTGGTGAATCTGCGGGTGGCGCCCGGGCAGGACGCCGCGCGGGTGACGGAGCTGCTGAGGGCGCACGTCGAGCGGCACACGCCGTGGGGGGCGCGGGTGAGCGTGGAGCAGGTCGGTCAGGGCCAGCCGTTCCGCGCGGACACGACGAGCCCGGCGTACGGGGCGATGGCGCGCGCCATGGCCGTCGCCTACCCGGGCGAGGAGACGCAGTACGCGGGTCAGGGCGGCTCGATCCCGCTCTGCAACACGCTGGCGGGCCTCTACCCGGAGGCGGAGATCCTGCTCATCGGCCTGAGCGAACCCGAGGCGCAGATCCACGCGCCGAACGAGAGCGTGTCGCCGCGGGAGCTGGAGCGCCTGGCGGTCGCCGAGGCGGTCTTCCTGACGGAGTACGCGACGGACGGGCGCTGAGGGGAACGCGGCGGAGCGGCGCCGGTCCGGTTGCCGGGCGGGCTCGCCCGCGTGCGTGACCGGTGGTGCCCGGCCCCGGTGGCCGTGGTCCGCGCTCAGCCCTGAGCGTAGAAACTTGTGGAGCCGCCCCGGATGGCGCAAGTTCGGAGCATGGAGACACTGACAATACGGCCCGGCCTGCACGTCTTCCGCTTTCCCGTGGGGCAGGCGTACCTGTGGGACGGGGCGGACGAGGACGGCGCGCTGACCCTGGTGGACGCGGGCCCGGTCGGCGCGGGCGAGCGGATCGTGGAGGGGATCAGGGGGCTCGGGCTGGACCCGGCGCGCCTGGAGCGCGTCGTGCTGACGCACGCGCACGAGGACCACTGCGGCGGAGCCGCGGAACTGGCGGCGGCGTACGGGGCCGAGGTGGTCGCGCACCGGTGGGAGGCGCCGTTCGTACGGCACGAGGCGCCGCTGCCGCCGCCGGTGCTCATCGAGGAGGAGCTGGCCCTCTGGGAGGCGACGCGAGGTCTGCCGGCCGCGCCGCCCACCCGCGTGGACCGGCTGGTGGAGGACGGTGACGCCCTCCCCTTCGCCGGGGGCGCGCGGATCACGCACACACCGGGCCACACCCCCGGCAGCATCGCGGTCCATCTGCCCCACCACGGCGTGCTGTTCACGGGGGACACGGTGGCGGTGACGGACCGGGTGCGCCTGGGCGTCTTCCACATCGACCGGGAGGCCGCACGCGCCTCCCTGCGCCGCCTCGCGGCGCTGGGTCCCGGGGTGCTGTGCCCGGGACATGGCGAGACGGTGACGGAGGGCGCGGCCGCGGCGTTGCTGCGCGCGGCGGAGTGGGACGCAGGGCTGTAGGCGCCGTCCGGGCGGCGGGGCCGGTCCCGGTCAGTCCGTCAGCGGCTTTCCCCGTTCCAGGTACGCGATCGAGCCGGCGCGCCTGGCCCGCAGGGCCCAGCGCAGGCGCGCGTACCTGACCGGCGGGAGGAGCCCCGCCGCCTCCTCCTCCGTGACGAAGCGCCAGTCGCGCAGTTCCGGGCCAGGCAGGGCGAGCGAGGCGTGGACGGCCTCGGGCAGGTTCCCGCCGTCGAAGAGGAGGCGCATTCCGCCGAATCCGGGCGGCATCGGGGGTTCCCAGTCCACGACGAGGAGCCGGAGCGTGTCCCGGAGCCTGACACCCGTCTCCTCCGCGACCTCGCGCAGCCCCGCGAGAGAGGGGGCCTCGCCGCGCTCGACCACGCCGCCGGGGAACTCCCAGCCGGGTTTGTAGGTGGGATCGACGAGGAGGAAACGGCCGCTCCGGTCGAAGAGGAGCACCCCGGCCGCGAGGGTCTCCGCGGTGGGCTCGGCGGTCTGCACGATCGGGCAGGCGGGCAGGGCCCCCGAGGCGAGCAGCCCGGCGAGGGCCTCGGCGGTGGGGCGCGGGCCGCGCGGGTCGGCGGGGAGCGGGTGCGCGTCGGCGGCGAGCCAGCCGGCGAGGGCGGTCGCGTAGGCGGAGGCACGGGCGGCCGGGGCGGGTGCGGTGGCGCCGTTGAGGTGCGCGGGGCGGGTGCGTGTCGCCGTGGTGGCGAGGTGGTCCCCCTGGGCCGCTTCGACCCGTACCGTCTCGGCCCGTACCGGCTGCGCCCACGCGTGCAGGATCGTTTCGTCGGCCTCGACGCGCACATGGTGCACGGCGATCGCGCGCGAGGCGAGGCGGCCGAAGAGGTGGTCGCGCCGCTCCTGCGCGTACAGCGGCAGCGGCACCACGAGGACGCCGCCCACCTCGTCCAGCAGCGCCGCCGCGGTCTCCACGAAGAGGCGCCGCCACAAGGGGAGGTCGAGCGGGTCGCTCCCCTCGGGCGGCGCCGCCGGGAGCCGCGCCACGAGGTCGCGCGGGTCGAAGAGCGTGCCGTCCGTGAGGATGCCCGACAGCTCGCGGGCCACCGCCCGCACCGCCGCACCCGACGCCCCGTTGATCCAGACGATCACGGTCCCCCCTCTCTTCGTGGCCCTCTGTGGCTTGCCCGGTCCGCACGGGAGCGGAAACCCCGGGGGCGCAAGCCGCCCGGCGGGCGCACGCGGCGGCGGGTGACGACCCGTTTCGGGGGCATACGCCTTGGCACGGACGGACGAGGCACGACCGGGACGACGGAGATGCGCCATGGCACACACTCAGGTACTTGACCGCTTTCCCGCGGGCGGACCGCGCGGCAGCTGGCCGGCCGAGGAGCGGGCCGCGCGGGAACGGGCCGCGGGCAGGGCCGCGACGGTCGTGATGGACCTCGCCTCGGACGACTACCTCGTCGTGGTGGGGACGGGTGAGACGACCGGGGCGCTCGCGGCCTGACGGGTCGTACGGGTTCCGCGGCCCCCGGGCGCACGCACGCGTCGCGCGGCCGGGGGCGCGGCCCGAGGGCGTGAAGCACCTCGCGGGGCGCGAACGGAAGCGTGGGGGCGCACCGGCGCACACCATGGCGCGCGTACGGCGCTGCGAGAGTGTGTCCTGGTCGGTGCGGTCGTCACGACCGCACCGGGTGTCCCACGGGAGGCGGATGTTTTCCCCGATATCGCCCGAACGGCCCTCACGCACGGCAATCTGTCCCTCGCGGACTGTTCCCTTTCAACGCGAGGACGCACCATGTCTCAGGTTCCCGACGCGCCCCTTGGCATCGGCACCGGCCCGCTCAGCGCGGCGCTCCAGGAGGAACTCGCCCATCTGTGGCGAGACCTCGACGACGCGCGGCACGGAGCGGTGAACGGCTACTGGTCGATGCGCTGCGACTGGCTCGTGAGCCGGATCAAGCGGATCACGCCGCTCGTCGGCCCGACCCCGTACCAGCACATCCAGACCCCGCTCCTGGAACAGGGCATCTACCAGCGCGTGCACGCCGAACTCGGGATGCCCGCTCCGGTGGACATGGACGAGGTGGCGGCCCGTCACGACACGGACGAGGAGGCGGTGCCGACGAGCACGCGCTGACGGACGGGGGCCGGGTGCCCCGGCCCCGCCCCGGAGCGGCCCCCGTCGTCCGGTCGGCCCCTGCTTCGGCGTCCGGCCGGGTCACTCGCCCCCGTGGTCCCGGCCGAGCTGCCGCAGCGCGCCGGCCGCGGCGCCGACGAGGCCCGCGTCCGTGCCCATCTGGGCGGGGACGGCCTCCAGCCCCTGGACGAAGGAGAGGGTCGCGTATTCCTTGAGGGCGGCCCGCAGCGGAGTGAAGAGCAGGTCTCCCGCCTTCGCGACGCCCCCGCCGATGACGGCGATGTCGATCTCGACCAGCGTCGCCGTCGCGGCGATCGCGGCGGCGAGCGCCTGAGCCGCCCGGTCGAAGGAGGCGCGGGCGATCCGGTCCCCGGCGCGCGCGGCGGCGGCCACCCCCGCGGCGCTCGCGTCGCCGTCCGCGCCCGGCTCCCAGCCGTCCGCGAGCGCGCGGCGGGCGATGTTGGGCCCGCTCGCGATCCGCTCGACGCAGCCCCGGCCCCCGCACGGGCACAGGTCGCCGTCGAGGTCCACGCTGATGTGGCCGATGTGCCCGGAGTTCCCCGTGGGCCCGGGGTGCACCTGGCCGCCGATGACGAGCCCGCCGCCCACGCCGGTCGAGACGACCATGCACAGCGCGTTGGCGTGGCCGCGCGCGGCGCCCTGCCAGTGCTCGGCGGCGGCGATCGCGACGCCGTCCCCGACGAGGCTCACCGGCAGCCCGCCCGTCCCCGCGCGCACCCGCTCGACCAGCGGGAAGCCGCGCCACGCGGCGACGTTGACCGGGCTGACGGTGCCCTCGCTCGCGTCCACGGGCCCCGCGCTGCCGACGCCGACCGCCCGTACGGCGTCCCAGTCGGACGCCTTCCTGAGTTCGCCGAGGACTCCGGACACGGCACCCATGACCGTCTCGCCGTCCTCCTGGGCCGGGGTCGGCCGCTGCGCGCGAGCGTGGATGCCACCCCGTCCGTCGATCAGGGCGCCGGCGATCTTGGTGCCGCCGATGTCGAGCGCGGCGACGAGGTCCGTGTGCATGGGAGTCCGTATCTTCCTGGTGAAAGCGGAGGACAGGGCGAGGGTCATTCTGTCCCCGAACATTCTCTCCCCGGACTGACAACGTTGTCCAGGTTCTATGCTCAACGCCACGGACTCCCGACAGGACAGGACCCTCTCGTGGCACAGACCACCCGCCGACCGGCCCCGCGCTACGGCAACCGTCCGACGATGAAGGATGTCGCGGCCCGGGCAGGCGTGGGGCTCAAGACGGTCTCCCGGGTGGTGAACGACGAGCCGGGCGTCACCCCGGACACCGAGCGGCGGGTGCGGGAGGCGATCGCGGCGCTCGGTTTCCGCAGGAACGACAGCGCGCGGGTGCTGCGCAAGGGCCGTACGGCGAGTGTCGGTCTCGTCCTGGAGGACCTCGCGGACCCCTTCTACGGCCCGCTCAGCCGCGCCGTGGAGGAGGTGGCCCGCGCGCACGGGGCCCTGCTCATCAACGGGTCGAGCGCGGAGGACCCGGAGCGGGAGCGGGAACTCGCGCTCGCGCTGTGCGCGCGCCGCGTGGACGGGCTCGTCGTCATCCCCGCCGGTGACGACCACCGTTACCTCCAGCCGGAGATCGCGGCGGGGATGGCGGCGGTCTTCGTGGACCGTCCGGCGGGCGGGATCGAGGCGGACGTCGTCCTCTCGGACAGTTTCGGCGGCGCGCGCGAGGGGGTGCGCCACCTGCTCGCGCACGGGCACCGGCGCGTCGGATTCATCGGCGACATGCCGCGCATCCACACCGCGGCCGAGCGTCTGCGGGGCTACCGGGCGGCACTCGCGGAAGCGGGGATCACCCCGGCTCCGGGCTGGGTCTCCCTGGGCGTGACCGATCCGGGACGGGTGCGGGACGCGGCGCACGCGATGCTCGCGGGGCCCGAGCCGGTGACGGCGGTGTTCGCCGGGAACAACCGCGTGACGGTGACGGTGGTCCGGGTCCTGGCAGGGCACGCGCGGCCGGTGGCGCTCGTCGGCTTCGACGATTTCGAGCTCGCGGACCTCCTCGACCCCGGGGTCACCGTCGTCGCGCAGGACGCCGCTCAGCTGGGGCGCACGGCGGCGCAGCGGCTCTTCGGGCGGCTCGACGGCGCGGCGCACGAGGCGGAGCGCTTCGTCCTGCCGACGCGGCTCATCCCGCGCGGCTCGGGCGAGCTGCGACCGACGCTCTGAGCAAGTCTCACCCTTCGGTGGAGGGTGAGACCGGGGGTGTCCGGCGGCCCGCGAACGCTTCGAGCCGCCCCCTGTCGAGTCCGGCGCGCGCGGTGATCTCGTCCATGCCGAGCGCTTCGCAGTCGGCGCCGCGCAGGAGGTGTCCGGCGAGCGCCCGGGCGGTCGCCCGTTCGTCCAGGACGTCGCCGCCGGCGCGGGCCGCGTAGGCGGCGAGGCGGTCGGCGGCGCGCTCCCAGCCGGCGCGGTAGAAGGCGTAGACGGCGGCGTAGCGGGTCGGCAGGTGGGCGGGGTGCATGTCCCAGCCCTGGTGGTAGGCGCGGGCGAGGGCGCGCGAGACGAGGTGGTGGTGCAGCCGCCAGGCGGCGTGCACCTGCTCCGTGGGGCCGACCGGCAGGACGTTCGTGGAGCCGTCCGAGAGCCGTACCCCTGTTCCCGCCGCCGCGAGTTGCATGACGGCCTTGGCGTGGTCGGCCGCCGGGTGGTCGGGGGACTGGTGGGCGGCGCTGACGCCGAGCGCGGCGCTGTAGTCGAAGGTGCCGTAGTGCAGCGCGGTGACGCGGCCCTGCCCGGCGTCGATCATGCGGGCGACGGTCGCGGCCCCGTCGGGGCCGAGGACGGCCTGCGGGGTTTCGATCTGGATCTCGAAGCCGATGCCGCCGGGTGCGAGCCTCCGCTCTTCCTCGAAGGCGCCGAGGAGCCGTGCCATGGCGGTGACCTGGGGCGCGTAGGTGACCTTGGGCAGCGTCAGGACGAGGCGGGCGGGGAGCCGGGGCGCGTCGTCGAGGAGCGCGGTGAGGAAGAGGTCCAGGGTGCGGATGCCGCGTGCGCGCACGGCGGCCTCCATGCACTTGATCCTGATGCCGATCGTGGCGGGGACGCGGGCGGGGTCGGGGGCGGCGCAGGCGGCGGCGACGAGGCGGGCCGTGCGCAGCGCGTCGGCGTCCTCCTCGGCGTCGGGCCGCACCCCGTACCCGTCCTCGAAGTCGACGCGCAGGTCCTCGACGGGCTCGGCGCGCAGTTTGGCCCGCACGCGCGGGTACACCTCGGCGGCGAGGCCGGTGCCGAGCCCGGTGGCGGCGGCGAAGGAGGCGGCGTCGGGAGCGTGCGCGTCGAGTGCGGCGAGCGCTTCGTCCCCCCACGCGCGGACGGTGCCCGCGCCGAAGGCGTCGGCGGGCACGTACACCGTGTGCACGGGCTGCCGGGTGCCGGGGTCGCCGGGGTAGCGCCGCGCCAGTTCGGCGTCGACGGGGGCGAGGAGTTCCGCCGCCTCCTTCGCGGCACGCGAGCCGAGCGTGGTGCGTGCGGGCTCCTGCGGGTCCATGGGTCCGTCTCCCGTCCTCGGTCATCCGTCGGGGGAACGTAAGCGGGACCGGACGGGGAGTCAACGACGCCTCAGCGCCGGTACGGGGACGGCCCCGTGTCCGCCCGGGTGGGGGGTGGACACGGGACCGTGCGGGCAGGGACGGTGGTCAGCCCTTGCGGGCGTTGACCTCGTCGGTGAGCTGGGGCACGACGTTGAAGAGGTCACCGACCACACCGTAGTCCACCAGCTCGAAGATCGGGGCCTCCTCGTCCTTGTTGACCGCCACGATCGTCTTCGACGTCTGCATCCCCGCACGATGCTGAATCGCACCCGAAATACCCGACGCGATGTACAACTGCGGAGACACCGTCTTCCCCGTCTGCCCCACCTGATTGGAATGCGGATACCAGCCCGCGTCCACCGCCGCCCGTGACGCACCCACCGCCGCACCCAGCGCGTCCGCCAACGCCTCGATCACCGCGAAATTCTCCGCACCATTCACCCCACGACCACCCGAGACCACGATCGCCGCCTCCGTCAGCTCCGGACGCCCCGAAGACTCCCGCGCCGTCCGCGACACCACCCTCGTCCCCGACGCCCCCTCCGAGAACGACACCACCAACTCCTCCACCGCACCCGCACCCGCGACCGGCTCCACCGGCGCCGAGTTCGGCTTCACCGTGATCACCGGAACACCCCGCGACACCCGCGACCTCGTCGTGAACGACGCCGCAAAGACGGACTGCGTCGCCACCGGACCCTCCGCACCCGCCTCCACGTCCACCGCGTCCGTGATCAAACCCGAACCGATCCGCAACGCCAGACGCGCCGCCACCTCCTTGCCCTCCGCCGACGACGACACCAACACCGCCACCGGAGACACCGACTCCACCGCCGCCTGCAGAGCATCCACCTTCGGCACCACCAAGTAGTCGCCGTACTCGGCGGCCTCCGAAGTCAGCACCCGCACCGCACCATGCTCACCCAGCACACCCACCGTGCGCCCCGCACCCGCACCCAACGCCACCGCGACCGGCTCACCCAGCCGACGCGCCAGCGTCAACAACTCCAACGCGGGCTTACGCACCGCACCATCCACATGATCGACGAAAACAAGTACCTCAGCCATGACAACACTCCTGCGAGACGAGAAGGGGAAGAGAGAGGGTTCTTACCGGACTTCCGGACGTCCGGGCTCAGATGAACTTCCGGCCCGCGAGGAACTCAGCCAGCTGCTTGCCGCCCTCACCCTCGTCGGTCACGATCGTGCCCGCCGTGCGCGCCGGACGCGCCACCGCGTCCTCCACCCTGGACCACGCGCCCTCCAGACCGACCTCGCCCGCCCCGATCCCCAAGTCCTCCAGATCCCAGGACTCCACCGGCTTCTTCTTCGCCGCCATGATCCCCTTGAACGACGGATACCGCGCCTCACCCGACTGATCCGTCACCGACACCACCGCGGGAAGCCGAGCCTCCAACCGCTCCGAGGCCGCGTCACCATCACGACGACCCCGCACCACACCACCCTCGACGCCCACCTCGGACAACAAGGTCACCTGCGGCACACCCAGCCGCTCCGACAGCAACGCCGGAAGCACCCCCATCGTCCCGTCCGTCGACGCCATCCCGCACACCACGAGGTCGTAGCCGGCCTTCTCGACCGCCTTCGCCAGCACCAGCGACGTCCCGAACACATCCGTACCGTGCAGACCGTCGTCCTCGACATGCACGCCCTTGTCCGCACCCATCGACAACGCCTTGCGCAACGCGTCCTTCGCGTCCTCCGGACCCACCGTCACCACCGTGACCTCAGCCTCATCAGCCGCATCCGCGATCTGCAGCGCCTGCTCCACCGCGTACTCGTCCAACTCCGACAACAGACCGTCCACCTCCTCACGGTCCAACGTCAGGTCATCGGCAAAACGCCGGTCACCCGTCGCGTCCGGCACGTACTTCACACAGACAACGATCCTCAAGCTCATGCCGGCTCTCCTACTGCATCGTCGGTTACTCGGCTGCGTCCTGCCCGCAGCATAGGCGCCTGAAGTGGCGAATCCCGGCTGGGGCGGCGGGCACTCCGACCGAAATATTACTCACCAGTAGTACACAAAAGCGCCTGCCCACTGAGCAAGCGCTTTGTGCTGTGACCTTGCCAACGCCGCCCGGGCCCCGCTGTGGCTCCGCGCCGACGGCACACCGGCGCGATCCCCGCGTCAGCCGAGGAAAAGGCGCATCTCAGAGCATCGCCGCGAGGGCCGTGAGGACCTGGTCGCGGCGCGGCGCACCGCTCGCCCGGCGCAGTTCGCGGCCCCCGGCGTCGAGGAAGAGGACGGTGGGGGTGGACTCGATCCCGGCGTGACGGACGAGAGCGAGGTGGTCCTCGGCGTCCACCTCGATGTGCCTGACGCCCGGGACGAGTGCGGCGACCTGGTCGAGTACGCGGCGCGTCGCGCGGCAGGGCTGGCAGAAGGCGGTCGAGAACTGTACGAGCGTGGCCCGCTCCCCCAGCCGTACGTCCCCCAGGTCCCCGCTCGCGAGAAGCCGCGCCCAGTCCGGCCCCGGGCCGCCCCCGGCCGTCCGCGCGGCACGGTCCCCCGCGTCCCGCGTCTCTCCCGCTCCCCCGCCGTCCCGCTCCCGCACGTGTCTCGCGCCGCCTTCCCTCGTCATCGCCCTCGTAATCTGTCCCGCCACTCTCTCAGCACGCGTCGCACGCGGCCGATTCCCGGCGGCCGCGCGCGACCCGCTCCGGCGTGTCACGCATGGCTCCCCGCGTTCGGGGAAAAGCAGGGGCAAGGCTGGATGACCGGCGCGGGGCGCGGGTTCCCGGAGCGGACGTGACGTGAATCTCGCGCGGTTCGGGCACGAGGGCTGGCCCCCCGTTCGTTCATCGGGCACGATCTGCGCAATGCCGCAAACCTACGGCTGCGTAACTTCACGCCGGCGCCCTCGTCCCCTGGCACCGGCGGCAGAGATGAAGGGTCCTCGCCACCCATGGCAGAGCTCGTCTACCGTCCGGTCATCGGTCTCATGCGCACGATGTTCGCGGCGCTCGACCTCAAAATCGACTGCAAGGGCTCGGAGAACGTTCCCCGGACCGGTGGCGCGGTCCTCGTCAGCAACCACATCAGCTACCTCGACTTCATCTTCGACGGGCTGGCCGCGCTGCCGCAGAAGCGTCTCGTGCGGTTCATGGCGAAGGAGTCGGTCTTCCAGAACAAGATCTCGGGACCGCTCATGCGCGGGATGAAGCACATCCCCGTCGACCGCAAGCAGGGCGAGAACGCGTACGCGCACGCGCTGGACTCGCTGCGTGCCGGTGAGGTCGTGGGGGTCTTCCCCGAGGCCACCATCTCCCCTTCGTTCACGTTGAAGTCCTTCAAGACGGGTGCCGTGCGGCTCGCCCAGGAGGCCGGGGTGCCGCTCGTGCCCATGGCGCTGTGGGGCACGCAGCGGATGTGGACGAAGGGCAGGCCGCGCAACCTCAAGCGGTCCCACCTGCCCATCACGATGCGCGTCGGTGAGCGTTTCCACGCCCCCGCCGACCAGTACGCGGGCTCACTGACGCGGCGCCTGCGCGAGCACGTGCAGGAGCTGCTGGAGGCGGCACAGCGCGCCTACCCGGCGCGGCCGAAGGGCCCCGAGGACAGCTGGTGGATGCCCGCGCACCTCGGCGGCAGCGCGCCGACGGCGGCGGAGGTCGCCAAGGCATAGGCGGACGCCGCAGCGCAGGCGGGCCTGTACGCGGCGCGGTTGCGTCGTCCCCGTACCACCGCTCGTACGGGAGAAGGCGGTCGCGCGCGAGACATGTGAAGG
>NZ_GG770539.1:135510-140711 GCF_000154905.1 Streptomyces sp. SPB074
AAAAAAAAAAAAAAAAAAAAAAAACCGCCTTCACATGTGCGTGTGCCGGGAGGCGCGGGCGCGCGGGTTCAGCGCGTCATCTCCTCGCGCAGCGCCGCGAGGAAGCCGTCCACGTCGTCCTCGGTCGTGTCGAAGGCGCACATCCAGCGGACGGAGCCGGCGGCCTCGTCCCAGTAGTAGAAGCGGTAGCGCTTCTGGAGGCGTTCGGTCACCTCGTGCGGGAGGCGGGCGAAGACGCCGTTGGCCTGGACGGGGTAGAGGATCTCGACGCCCTCGGTCGCACGGACCCCGGCGGCGAGGCGCTGGGCCATCGCGTTGGCGTGGGCGGCCGAGCGCAGCCACAGGCCGTCGGCGAGGAGCGCCTCGAACTGGGCGGAGACGAAGCGCATCTTGGAGGCGAGCTGCATCGAGAGCTTGCGCAGGTGCTTCATGTGCCGGATGCCGTCGGGGTCGAGGACCACGACGGCCTCGCCGAAGACCATGCCGTTCTTCGTGCCGCCGAAGGAGAGCAGGTCCACGCCCGCGTCCGTGGTGAAGGCGCGCACCGGGACGCCGAGGGCCGCCGCCGCGTTGGCGAGGCGGGAGCCGTCGAGGTGGACCTTCATGCCGCGCTCGTGGGCGTGCGCGCAGATCGCGGCGATCTCCTCGGGCGTGTACAGCGTGCCGAGTTCGGTGGACTGGGTGATCGAGACGGCCTGCGGCATCGCGCGGTGCTCGTCGTCCCAGCCGTACGCCTCGCGGTCGATCAGCCCGGGGGTGAGCTTGCCGTCCGGGGTCGGCACCGTGAGGAGTTTCAGCGAGGCGACGCGCTCGGGTGCCCCGCCCTCGTCCACGTGGATGTGCGCGGAGTCGGCGCAGATCACGGCGCCCCAGCGGTCGGTGAGGGCCTGGAGCGAGACGACGTTGGCGCCGGTCCCGTTGAACACGGGGAAGGCTTCGGCGCGGGGGCCGAAGAGGTCCCGCACGAGTACCTGGAGGTGCTCGGTGTAGGCGTCGCCGCCGTACGCCACCTGGTGCCCGCCGTTGGCGACGACGAGCGCGGCGAGGACCTCCGGGTGGGCGCCGGCGTAGTTGTCGCTGGCGAAGCCGCGTATCGCGGGGTCGTGGTGGCGGCGGGTCGCTGTGCCCGCCTGGTTCAGGGCTTCTTGGTCAGCCACAGACGCTGTCCGTTCACTTCCTGTGCGGGGCGGTCCCAGACGCCGGCCACGGCCTCGGCGAGGTCCTTGACGTCCGTGAAGCCCGAGAACTTCGCGCTGGGGCGTTCGGCGCGCATCGCGTCGTGCACCAGCGCCTTCACGACCAGGATGGCAGCCGCGGCGTTCGGGCCCGCCTCGCCCCCCGCCTCGCGGAAGGAGTCGGCGAGGGCGAGGGTCCACGCCTCGGCGGCGGCCTTGGCGGCGGCGTAGCAGGCGTTGCCCGAGGTGGGCTTCGACGCGCCGGCCGCGCTGATGAGGACGTAGCGGCCCCGGTCGCTGTGGCGCAGTGCCTCGTCGAAGGCGAGCGAGGTGTTCTGCACGGTGCGGATCAGGAGCTTCTCCAGGAAGTCCCAGTCGGCGAGGTCGGTGGTGTCGAAGGAGGAGGAGCCGCGCCAGCCGCCCACGAGGTGGACGAGGCCGTCGACGCGGCCGAACTCCTTGCGGATGCCCTCGGCCCACGCGGTCGTGGCGGGGCCGTCGAGCAGATCGACGGTGTCGGCGGTGACCGTCGCCCCGCCGTGCGCGTAGCGGGCCTGGTCGACGCCCTCGGCGAGGCGTTCGGGGTCGGCGTCGGCGCCGATCACGGTGGCGCCCGCCTGCGCGAGGCGCAGCAGGGTCGCGTGCCCGGCGGGGCCGCCCGCTCCGGCCACCGCGATGACAGCGCCCTCCAGCGAACCGTTCCCGGTGCTGTTCTCGATCCCGTCCATGCCGGTCACCTCCTGGCCGTCCTCACTCATGCGGCGGCGCTTTCCGGGCTCGTCGCCGTGATGCCGCGGGTCGCGGCGATCACGCGCTTCAGCTTCTTGGAAAGGGCCTCGTAGAACATGCTCAGCGGGAACTCGTCGGGAAGCACGTCGTCCACGAGTTTGCGCGGCGGCAGCGAGAGGTCGAGGGCGTCGGGGCCCTTGGCCCAGCGCGAGCCGGGGTGGGGTGCGAGATAGCGGGAGACCAGTTCGTAGCCGGCGAACCAGTGGACGAGCTTGGGGCGGTCGATGCCGTCGCGGTAGAGGCTCTCTATCTCGGTGCACAGGGCGTTGGTGACCTGCGGCGCCCGCTCCCAGTCGATCTTGAGCGTGTTGTCGGTCCAGCGGACGACGTCGTGCTTGTGGAGGTACGCGAAGAGGAGCTGGCCGCCGAGTCCGTCGTAGTTGCGGCTGCGCTCGCCCGTGACGGGGAAGCGGAACATGCGGTCGAAGAGGACGGCGGTCTGCACGTCCCGGGCCTGGGCGACGCCGTCGGCCTCCAGCTTGACGGCCTCCCGGAAGGCGGTCAGGTCGCAGCGCAGCTCTTCGAGCCCGTACATCCAGAACGGCTGCCGCTGCTTGATCATGAAGGGGTCGAAGGGCAGGTCGCCGTGGCTGTGGGTGCGGTCGTGGACCATGTCCCACAGGACGAACGCCTCCTGGCAGCGGTCCTGATCGGCGAGGAGGGCGCGGACGTCGTCGGGCAGCTCGATGCCGAGGACGCCGACGGCGGCCTCGCTCACGCGGCGGAAGCGGGCGGCCTCGCGGTCGCAGAAGATGCCGCCCCAGGAGAAGCGCGCGGGGGCCTCGCGGACGGCGATCGTCTCGGGGAAGAGGACGGCCGAGTGGGTGTCGTAGCCGGCGGTGAAGTCCTCGAAGGCGATGCCGCAGAAGAGCGGGTTGTCGTAGCGGGTGCGCTCCAGCTCCGCGAGCCAGCCGGGCCAGACCATGCGCAGGGCGACGGCCTCGAAGTTGCGGTCGGGGTTGCCGTTCTGCGTGTACATGGGGAAGACGACGAGGTGTTCGAGGCCGTCCTCGCGGCGCGCTGCGGGCTGGAAGGCGAGCAGCGAGTCGAGGAAATCGGGCACCTGGAAGCCGTCGTCGGCCCAGCGGCGCAGGTCCCCCACGAGGGCTTCGAGGTAGGCGGCGTCGTGCGGTACGCGGGGGGCCAGCTCCTGGACGGCCGCGACCACGGCCTCGACGGCCTCGCGCACCTCCTCGGCGCGCGGCGCCTCCTCGGCGCCGAGGTCGACGGAGCCGTCCGCACGCTGCCAGGGACGGATGCGCTCGACGGCGGCCTTCAAGCGATTCCAGGCAGGCTGGTCGACAAGCCGCTCACCGGAAGCTTTTCGCCCCTCCCGGGCCGCCCGCTCAAGAATCTCCGTCATGCCACACCCTCCACAGAAGAAACCGCTGTACGGACCACCGTAAGCGTCCGGACGGGACACCGACAAGACCACCCCGGAAAATACTCCCGCACACCGCGCTGTACACCGACGTTTTTCCGGTGAACTTCGGGTTCATGCGCGTTTTCCACCGGTTTCTCGCGCGTCCGCTTTCTCGCGCGTCCGCGCGTCCGCCCCGGCTCCTCGGGGGCCGGTCACCTCCCGCAAGCCGGCGTCAACGGCGCTCCGGGGCGCGCCCACGGACGGGCGAGGTCATGCCAAGGGCGCCCGCCGCGGCGGTAGGACGCTCGGCGACACGTCCGTACCGCGACGCCCCGGAGGCCCCGTGACCCGCCGCACCCTCGTTCTCAGCGCCGTCGTGACCGGCGTCCTGCTCGGCATCAGCGGGCTGGACGCGCACGGACGCGCCGCCTCCCCGCCACCCGGCCGTCACACGGCAGGGCCTAGGGTCGAGCGGGACGCCCCCACGGAGACGTCCGGCGCCGAGCACCACGCGTCCGCCGCGCACCGCCCGCAGGGGCGCGAGCGCCGGGCGCCCGAACGGAAAGCGAGTCCACCGTGTCCTTCCTCGCCATCGGCCATCGCGGAGTGATGGGCGTCGAGCCGGAGAACACTCTCCGCTCCTTCGTCCGCGCCGAGCGGGAGGGGGTCGATCTCGTCGAGCTCGACCTGCACCTCAGCAAGGACGGCGCGCTCGTCGTGATGCACGACGCGGAGGTGGACCGCACGACCGACGGCAGCGGGCGCATCGCGGAGCGGACGCTCGCCGAGCTGCGGACGCTCGACGCGGGACGGGGTGAGCGGGTGCCGGTCTTCGAGGAGGCGCTCGACGTCCTGCACGGGCCGCTCCAGGCCGAGATCAAGGACGTCGCGGCGGCGCAGGCCCTCGCGGACGTGATGCGGGCGCGGGATCTCGTGGAGCGCGTCGAGGTGATCTCGTTCCACGACGAAGCGCTCGTGGAGATCTCGCGCCTCGTGCCCGGGGTGCGGACGTGCCTGGTCGCGAGCCGTTTCGGGCCCGAGGTGGTCGAGCGCGCCACGACGTGCGGGGCGATGGGGCTGGTGCTCAACATCCGGCGGCTGACGCTGGAGACGGTGGAGCGGGCGCGCGCGGCGGGGCTGCGGGTCACGGCATGGACGGTGAACACCCCGGAGCGCTTCGCGCTCGCCCGCGCGCTCGGGCTCGACGGCGTGACGACGGACGAGCCGGAGATCGTGCGGGCGGCGCACAAGGCGGCCTGAGCGGGCGATCGGGCGGGGACGGTCGGTTCCGCCGGCCCCGCTCGCCCGCGTCCTCGCCCGGCCCCGCTCAGACCAGCGGCTTGACCAGCAGCTCGAAGGCCAGTCCGGGGCGCTGCGGAAGGCCGAAGCGCTCGTCGTCGTAGGGGAACGGGGTCAGCTCACCGGTGCGGCGGTAGCCGCGCCGCTCGTAGAAGGCGATCAGCTCCTCGCGGGCCGATATCACCGTCATGTGCAACTCGGTGACACCCCAGTCCTCGCGGGCCATGCGCTCCGCCTCGGCGAGGACCGCCTTGCCGAGGCCCGCGCCCTGGAGCCCGGGGCGCACGGCGAACATGCCGAAGTAGCCGTGGCCCTCCCGGCGGGCCACCTGGCAGCAGGCGACGAGTTCGCCCTCGCGCTCGACGGCGAGCAGCACCGTGCCCGGCGTCTCCATGACCTCGCGCAGCGAATCCGGGTCGGTGCGCCGCCCCTGGAGCAGGTCCGCCTCCGTGGTCCAGCCCGCCCGGCTGCTGTCGCCCCGGTAGGCCGACTCGACCAGCGCCACGAGGGCGGGGACGTCGGCGGGGCCCGAGGGACGGAAGGCGATCGGGGCGGGGGCGGGGAGGGTCGTCATG
>NZ_GG770539.1:140811-142260 GCF_000154905.1 Streptomyces sp. SPB074
CGAAAAAAAAAAAAAAAAAAAAAAAAAAAAAAGCCCATTTACTGCAGTTAAGTAGGATTTTTGGCCGGGGGTTAAAAAAAAAAAAAAAAATCGACTCCTACCCTACTAATTCCGAATTAAAATAAAAAATTTATATAAAACTGATAGGAAAAACTAAACCCTTAAAAAATCCAAGAGAAGAGGTAGGAGTCGGAACAAAAGACATAATTACAAAAAATAAGCAAAAAAAAAAAAAAAACACCTTCCCTCTTTTTTTCTCCATATTATCAAAAGGGGCAGGGGAGCAGGACGAATTTCAAGAAATAAGTAAATCGGAAAATGGTTCGGGCCGATCCGACTTACAAGAAAGGCCGGGCCCCCGCCGCCGGTCGCGGTGCCGCGCGACCCCCGGCGCCCTCGCGCGGCCCCGCCGTCCCTCCCCCGCGACTCCGCGCGACATCACCCGATCGGAGCGATACGGTCGAAAAGTCATAAATGGGACGTAAGCCACACCGTGCCGTCACCGCTGACGGGCGCCACCGCTCGTCCCGGCTCTCGCTCGCCCTCGAAGGGGATGTCATGAGCACAACTGCCACCCGGGACGCGCCCCCGGCCACGAAGAGCCGCGGGGCCGCTCTCGATGTCGATCCGCACGCACTCGTCGCCGAGTTCTTCGGCACCCTGGCGCTGGTGTTCTTCGCGGTGGGGGTGGCGATCTTCGCCAAGCCCTTCGTGGGGGTGCTCGGCATCGCGCTCGCCTTCGGCTTCGTGCTGCTCGCCCTCGTGTACGCGATAGGCCCGATCTCGGGCTGCCACGTCAACCCGGCCGTCACGCTCGGGATGGTGCTCGGCCGCCGGATCTCGCCGCTCACCGGCCTCTGCTACTGGGTCATGCAGCTCGCCGGTGGTGCGGCGGGTGCCGCGCTCCTGGCCTGGCTCGCGAACTCGATCCCGGTCGTCAGGGCGGAGGGGCGCGGTTCCTTCGGCACCGACGGGTACGGAGCGAACTCGCTCGTGCACATCTCGGCCGGTGGCGCCTTCCTCGCCGAGACGATCCTGACGGCGCTGCTCGTCTTCGTGGTGCTGTGCACGACGCACGGCAAGGGCGCCAAGGGCCCGGCCGGTATGGCGATCGGCCTGAGCCTCGCGGTCATCCACCTGCTCGGCATCCCGCTCACGGGGACCTCGGTCAACCCGGCGCGGGCGCTCGGCCCGGCGATCTTCGCGGACACCAACGCGATGAGCCAGGTGTGGCTCTTCCTCGTCGCGCCGCTCGCGGGCGCGGTGATCGCGGTGGTCGTGCACTTCCTCACGCACGGGCTGCCGAACCAGGCGACCGCGGGCGTCCCGCCGGTGCCCGCGTCCGAGGCCCCCGCGGGCTCGGCGGCGGCCAGGGCGGAGGCGGTCGAGGCGGAGGAGCGGGACAAGCGGCTGGAGTGAGGAAGCGGTGACAGCCCTCGTACGAAGGGG
>NZ_GG770539.1:142555-150999 GCF_000154905.1 Streptomyces sp. SPB074
AAAAAAAAAAAAAAAAATCACATCATAAAGAAAAGGTCAAAAAAAAATAAAAAAAAAATAAAAAAAAATATCATGTAGAAATTCCCAATCCTTCCGCGTGCGCGGGGAAGAACGGGCGTGCCCCTCTCACCGCGGGCCGTCGCCGTACGCTCCCCCGTGCCGTCCCTCCGCTCAGTCCCCCGCGGGGAGCGGGCGGGGCGCCGCCGGGCGCAGGGCGGTGACGACGAGGACCACCAGGAGGTTCGCGGCGAACGCGAGGAGACCGCCGTTGACGCCGTGCCAGGGGTCGTGGTCCGTGGCCCAGAGCAGGGTCATGACGGCGAGCCCCACGATCATGCCGCTGACGGCGGCGCCCTTGCCGAGCCGGGGCCAGAAGAGGGCGAGCAGCGCCGTGGGCACGAGCTGGGCGATGCCCTCGTAGGACAGGACGGAGAGTTCCACGAGGGTGCTCGGGTGGACGAGGGCGCCGAGGAGGGCGAGCAGGCCCGCGAGGAGGCAGACGAGCTGCGAGCGGGTCTTGGCGCGCTGGTCGGCACGCGCGGCCTCGGCCTCGTCGCGGTGGCGCAGCGGGTGGCGCGGGTCGGCGCCGTTGCCGCCGCCGAGGACCGTGCGGCCCCACAGGGTGCCGATGGAGAGCATGAAGACGCTCATCGGCACGATCGCCGAGAGCGCGCCCGCGACACCGATGACGGCGACGGCCCCGGCCGGGAGCGAGTCGGTGACGAGGCGGTAGAGGGCGAGGTCGGGGTTGCCGAGCTGCGGCAGGGCGAAGAGCGCGACCGCGCCTACCGTCATGGGAATGAAGAGCAGGAGCTGGTACCAGGGCAGCAGGATCGAGTTCCGGCGCAGGGCGTTGGCGCTGCCCGCGCTGAGGTAGCCGGAGACGGTGGTCGGGAAGACGGTGATGGTCACCGCGTTGAGGAGCACCGTGCTGATGAACCACGCGGCGCCCTTGCCGCCGGAGGCGTGCCCGGGGAAGGTGAGCCACTCGGGCTTCTCGGCGGCCATGCGGTCCAGGAGGTGGCCGACGCCGCCGGTGTAGTGGGCGGGGATGTAGACGAGCAGGAAGACGACGCTGCCGATGACGAGCACGTCCTTGAAGACGCTCACCCACGCCGAGCCGCGCAGCCCCGAGACGAGGACGAACAACTCGGCGACGACGAAGGAGACGACGGCGGCGACCTTGAGGTCGACGCTGCCGTAGGTCATGGCGTTGACGACGACGCCCATGCCCTGGATCTGCACCTGGATGTAGGGCACGAGGAAAACGGTCGCGACGAGCGCGACGAGGACGCCGAGCGGGCGGGAGCGGAAGCGGTGCTCGGCGACGTCCGCGATGGACACGAGGCGGTGGCGGCCCGCGTAGGTCCACAGGGCGGGGCCCGCGAGGTAGGCGACGGCGAAACCGACCGTCAGGTACGCGACGAGGTAGAGGATCGGCGAGCCCATCGAGTACGTCCACCCGGCGGTGCCGAGGAACGAGAAGCTCGTGTACGTCTCCCCCGCCATGAGGACCCAGACGAAGAGCACGCCGAGGCCGCGCCCGGACAGGGACCACTCGGCGAGGCCCTTGGCGCGCCCGCGCGCGCTCCACAGGCCGATGAGGACGGTCGCCACCATCGCGAGGCCGAAGACGGTGGTGGCGAGGACGGCGGAACCGCTCATGACCGGTGGCCTTCCGCGCTGGTGTCGCCCGCGAGGGGTTCGGGGGCGTTCGCGCGGTAGACGGGGTCGAGGCGGGCGGTGAGCCAGATGAGGAGCGGGCTCAGGATCGTCGCGCCGATGACCCAGGCCCACAGGAAGGGCAGGCCGAAAACGCGCGGTTCGACGCGGTTGGCGACGAGCGGGGCGAGGACGTAGAGCAGCGCTGGCACGAGGAGCAGCCACAGCGCGGGGCGGCGCGCGCGGGTGGTCTCGGGCGCCTCGTCAGGAGGTGCGGGGGGCATGGGGATCGGGGTCCTTCGTGGGCGGCGGCGGCCTCGCGGGGAACGGGGCCGGGCGTACTCTTCCCCGGCGCGGGGGCGGGGTCAACCCGGCGATCTTGTCCCGGCGGGTGCCGCCGGTCAGTCGCCGGTGGTCCAGCCGCTCGCCCGGACCACCTCGGCGGCGAGGTCCGGCACGGACCGCCCGTCGGTCGCGATGCGGAGCGTGCCCGCAGGGGCCCCGGCGTCCAAGCGGCGGGCCGCGCGCAGGCTCCGCGCGAGGTGCGCCGCGGCCCCGGAGCCGGTCTCGCGCGCGGTGAGCCGTTCGCGCACGGTGGCCTCGGTGGCGGTGAGGAGGACGAGGGTGGTTCTCACCTCGTCGCCGCCCATGGCGCGTTCGAGCATGGGCGCTTCGAGGACGCTGACGGTGTTCGTGTAGACGAGGCGGCGCTGGCCGAGCGCCGCGTAGTTCGCCCAGACGGCGGCGGTGTTGCGCGCGGTGAGGGCGGTGCGGTGCGGGTCGTCGGCGGGGGCGGGGTGGATGTGGTCCATGGTGTCGCCCTCGATGAGGCAGTGGGCGGTCCCGGCGGCGCGCAGGACGGCGGAGACCTCGAAGCCGACGCTGGTCTTGCCGACACCCGAGGCGCCGCCGATGAGGAGAAGGCGGTAGCTGGTCACGACGGGCCACTCTCACAGACCCGGCGGGGCGGGGCAGCCGGTTTTCGGGCTCCCCGGTCCCGTGCCCGCTCAGTACCTCGGCCCGCCGAGGCGGCCTTCGAGCTGGACGAGGAGTTCGCCGAGCAGTCCCACCAGGCGCTCGCGCTCGTCGTCCGGGAGTCCGGCGAGGACGGTGGACTCGAAGGCGAGCTGGTCGGGCAGGAGGTCGTCGACGAGGGCGGCGCCCGCTCCGGTGAGGGTGAGCCTGCTGACCCGCCGGTCGTGCGGGTCGGTCCTGCGCTCGACCAGTCCGCGTTCCTGGAGCCTGCGCAGCCGCTTGGTGACGGCGGCGCCCGAGGAGTACGTCTCGCGGGCCAGCTCACCGGGGGTCAGTTCGTCGCCGGTGCGGCGCAGCGCGCCGAGCACGTCGAACTCGGCGCGGCTGAGCCCGCCGCGCCGCAGGGGCGCGTCCTCGGCCTGCTGGAGAAGGGCGGCGCAGCGGTTGACGCGGCCGATCAGCTCCATCGGGGCCGTGTCGATGCCGGGGCGCACGGCGCGCCACTGCCGCACGACGGCGGCCACCGAGTCGTGGTGACCGCCCGCCGGGGCTCCGGGCGGGTCGTTCGCCGTCGTCATACCGGTGCGTCCTCCTCGGGGGACCGCGCGTGCGGTGCGGGGTCCCCGGGTGCGGGCCGCGCGGCACGCGGGCCCTGGCGGGTCACTGTCGCCGCGAGCGTACGGTGTCCGGCGCGCTCGGCGTCGCGCACCCGCCCCGCGGGCAGGGGGCGCTGCCACAGCTCGCCGCTCGCCGTGTCGGCGGCGGCGCGCAGGGCGACGAGGGCCGCGGTGAGCCGGTGGCGGGCGTGGGCGAGGGCGGCGCCGCTCGCCTCCGTGCGGGCGAGAAGGGCCTCCGCCTCCGCGCGTGCCGCCTCGGCGGCGGCGAGGGAGCGCTCCAGGACGGCGCTCGCGCGGCGGTTGGTGACGAGGAAGGCGGCGACGAGGCCGGTCGCGGCCCCGACGAGGGTGTCGAGCACGCGGTCCCCGACGAGCGGTGCCGTGCCGTGGTGGCCGCCGAACTCGCCGATCAGGAGTGCCATCGGGGTCACGCAGACGCTGCCGAGCCAGTAGTTGCGCGGCATGAGGGCTTCCGCGCCGAAGGCCAGGACGATGATCAGGGCGACGACGGCGGCGGGCCCCGTGTGGGCGAGGGGGGCGAGCAGGGCGAAGGCGCCGACGCCGACGACGTTGCCGACGGTGCGCTGGATCGCGCGGGTCCAGCTGAGGCTCGCGTTGAGCTGGAGGACGGCGACGGCGGTGACGATCGCCCAGTACGGGCGGTCGCTGCCCAGGCCCCAGGCGAGGAGGCCCGCGAGGAGCGGGCCGAGGAAGGTGCGTGCCGCCACGGGGAGCAGCGGGGAGCCGGGGGCGAGGGCGCGTGCGACGGGGTGCGCGGCCCGGGGGCGGCGGACGCGCGGGGGTTCCTCGGCCGGGGGTTCGCAGGGGCCGGCGGTCCGGGGCAGCGGGCCGGTGCCCCGCGTCCTGGCCGCCTGCTCCACGAGGAGCGCCGCGTCCGCGTCCCCCGGTGCCGCGAGCGCGGTCTCGGCGCGGTCGAGGAGCCGGGTGAGGCCGTCCCGCACGGGGGTGCGGCGGCCCGCCGCGCGCAGGGTCTCCCGGCCGGTGTGGAGGGCGGTGACGGCGGCGGCGCGGGCGTGGTGGCGCGCGGACGTTCCCCCGGGGGCGGTGAGGAAGGCGGCGACCGCTTCGAGCGCGCGGGCCGTGGCGCGGCGTTCGGGGCCGGTGGGGCGCGGCAGGGCGGGGGCCATGGTGACGCACCAGGCGAGGGCGGCGGCGCCGGTGGTGAGGGCGAGGTGCCCCGGCACGGCGGCGAGCGTCTGCGGGGCGAAGAGCGTCGCGGAGCTGACGAAGGCGAAGATCACGGGCCCGGGGGCGCCGATGCCCGTGCTCTCGCACAGGGTCTTCTGGAGGGCGGCGAGGGCGGCGCCGACCGTGATGAGGAGGGGCACGGAGTCGGTGGCGGCCGAGGTCAGCATCGCCAGGGCGACCCCGGCGACCATGCCGAGGCCGACCCACAGGACGGCGCGGGCGCGGCGCGCGTACGGGAGCTGGTGGCCGTAGAGGGCGCACAGGGAGCCGGCCATCGTGTAGGCGGCGAGGTCGAGGCGGTTTAGGGCGAGAAGGGTGAGCAGCGGGATCACCGCGGCCGAGGAGGCGCCGGTGGCGGGCTTGAACCATGTGTCGTTCAGGCCGCCGAGCCGGAGCACCCCGGCGAGGGGGAGTTTCTTCGCGCGGGGGCCGGGAGCGGGTGACGCGGC
Source organism: Streptomyces sp. SPB074 (assembly GCF_000154905.1). Classification (GTDB taxonomy): domain Bacteria; phylum Actinomycetota; class Actinomycetes; order Streptomycetales; family Streptomycetaceae; genus Streptomyces. The sequence goes on from NZ_GG770539.1 coordinate 147,468, forward strand.
CGGGGCTTGCCCGGCGGGTATGACGGGGACGGGGCGGCTCATGCCACAAGCTTAACAAGTGTTTTACCCGTGAATGATTTCGGCACGGAGTGCCACCGGCAACGGCCGTCGCGCGTTCGTCCGGGGTTTCCCCAGTTGAGCGCACCGAAGTTAGGATGAGCCTCGTGTCCTACGAGCTGACCCTCAGTGCCCAGACTCTTCGCGCCGTGCCCTTCGGCACCCGGGTGGGGGCTGCCGCCGAGGCCGGTTTCCGGGGGCTCGGCCTGTCCGTCGAGCAGTACAGAGACGCGCTGGAGGCCGGGTGGACCGATTCCCGGATGACGGACCTGCTCGCCGCGCGCGGCCTGCGCGTGACCGAGATCGAACTGCTCACCGCCTGGGGCGGCGGCGCGGGCCGGCAGGCCCGCGAGGACGACGCGCTCGCCGAGCGCCTGATCGAGCTGTTCCGCCCCGAACGCGTGCACGCCACGGTCTTCGCCGCGCAACCCCCGGAGCGGCTGGCCGCCGGATTCGCGGCCGTGTGCCGGAAGGCCGACGCGAGCGGGGCGCGCGCCGCGCTCGAATTCCTCCCGTACGCGGGCATCACGACGATCGGCGCCGCCTGGGAGGTCGTCGCGGCGGCGGGGGACGCGAACGGCGGCATCCTCGTGGACTGCTGGCACTGGGCCCGCTCCGGGGCGACCGCGGCCGATCTGGCGCCCGTGCCCGCCGAGCGGATCATCGCCGTCCAGCTCGCGGACGCGCTGCGCACCCCGCTGCGCGACCCGCGCTACGAGGCCCGCCACCACCGGCTCCTGCCGGGCGAGGGCGGCGCTCACGTGGCGGGGATGCTGGACACCCTGCGCGCCCACGGGGTCCGGGCCTCGCTCGCCGCCGAGGTCGTCTCGGACATGCTCGACATCCAGGACCCCCGCCTCACCGCGCGCCAGGTCCACCGCGCGTGCGTCGGCGTGCTGGAGGAGGCGGACTTCCCCGGCCTCCCGGTCGACGGGGTCCGCGCCGACGCCTCGGTCCCCCCGGACGGGGCCCCCTCGCCCGCCGGCCTGCCCCTGGGCCTGCCGCCCGGCCGCCCCCGGATGCCCGGAGCGCTCTGAGGGGGAGGGCTTCGCGCCCTGCGGCCAGGAGGCGGCGCCCGGGGCTCCGCCGGTGCCTCGCGCCCCCTCGCACTCCCCCGCGTACCCCCGTGCGACCCCTTGACCGCCGCCTGCCGTGGGCAGGTCCTCCCCGTCACGACTCTCGGCCCTTGAAGGCTCTCGACGGGGAGGTCCGCCGTGCACGCACCGGGACCGGCCGCCTGGCTGCTCGTCGCGCTGTGCGCGGCGACGTCGGCGTATTGCCTGCTGCGGATGCGCCACCCCGCCCGGGGCGTGCGGAGCACGGCGGGCGGGGAAGCGCTCATGGGGTTCGCGATGGCGGTCATGGCGGTGCCCGCCGCCGTGCTCCGGCCACCGGCGTGGGCCTGGCTCTGCTACGCCGTGGTGTTCGGGCTCGCGGCGCTGCGGGCGCTGTGGGCGGCGCGGGCGGGCTCGGCGCACCACGCGCACCACCTCGTCGGCACCCTCGCGATGGTCTACATGGCCTGGGCGATGGCGAGCGCCCCGGCCGGGCACGCGGGCCACGGCGGCGGGCACATGCCCGGCGGGACCCCGCTCGTCACGGGGCTCCTGCTCGTCTACTACGCGGCCTACGTGCTCTGGACCGGCGCCCGCCTCGTCCCCGCCGCGGTCCCGGCCGGCCCGGCGCCGACCCACTGGACGGGCCGCGGCGAGATGGTGCGGGCCTGCCGGCTGGCGATGGCGACGGGAATGCTCGCGATGCTGCTGACGGTGTGAGCCGCGCGCCCGGCCCGGCACACGAGGCGCTCCGGTACGTGTCCCAAGCGGTCCCGCCCACGTGTCCCAAGCGGGCCCCGCGCGCGTTCCGTGCCCGCCCGGCGCACGGAGCGTCGCCCTGCCGTGCGCCGCGCGTAGCCGGGGGCCGCTTTCCGTGGCGTACGTCACTTGCCATGAAAGCCTGTATCTTCCGAACCGGCCGTCCCCATAGGCTGGACGCATGATGGTCCCCGCGGCCCTGCTGCTGCTCGGCGCGCTCACCGCCGTGCTCGCCCCGCGCGTGATCGCCCGGGTCCCGTGGACGGACCGCGAGCCGATCGTCGCGCTGTGGCTGTGGCAGTGCGTCGTGGGCGGTGTGCTGATGTGCTGCGCCCTCTCGATGGCGCTGAGCGCTGCGGCGGCCTGGGAGGCCGTGCGCGGGCAGCTCTTCGCCTCCGCGCCGCACGGTGTGGTGGACGCGTACGGGCTGCGCACGGCGGGTCCCTGGGCGGGGGCGACCGCGCTCGTCCTCGCGGCGGGCGGGGCCTGGACGGCGGCGATGCTGACCCGCGAGATCCGCGCGAGCAGGCGCCGCCGGCGCGCCGAGCGGGCGGCGCTCAGGACGCGCTCGCCCCGGCTGCCCGGCGAGGGACCGGTCAGGGAGCGGCTGCGGGTCCTTGAGGGCGAGAAGCCCGAGGCGTGGTGGCTGCCCGGCACTCCCCCGCAGCTCGTGATCACCACGGCGGCGCTGCGCCGCCTGGAGGGCCGCAAGCTCGACGCGGTCCTCGCGCACGAAATGGGCCACGCGCACGCGCGCCACGACTGGCTCCTCCACTGCTCCGGGGCGCTCGCGCGGGGCTTTCCGCAGGTGCCGGTCTTCGCCGCGTTCCGCGACGAGATGCACCGGCTGGTCGAGCTGGCGGCCGACGACGTCGCCTCGCGTCGCTTCGGCCGCCTGACCACGGCGCTCGCGCTGGTCGAACTCAACGAGGACCGGGGCGTCTTCGGCCCGGCGCCCGCACCCCGCGCCGACGTGCCGCGCCGCGTCGACCGGCTCCTGGCGGCCCGCCCGCGCCTGACGGCGGTGCGCAGGCTCCAGTGGACGGCGGCGGGCGCGCTCGTCCCGCTCGTCCCCGTCCTCGTCGCACTCGTCCCGGCCCTGCGCGCGCTCGGCTGAGACGGGGCGCCCCGCGCGGGCGCGGCGGGGGGAGCGGGTACGGGCCGTAGGCCCTGCGGACGTACGTGGCGCATCCCTTTCGCCGCCGGGCACACGGGACGCGCGTCGCGTTCCGCCCTCCGACCCCAGCGAGGAACGCGTATGGCTCCAGCGACCACCGGCACCCCGCGCGCACCGCGGAGCGACGGGCGGCCCACGGGTCCACCCGGATGGCGGAGCGCGGCCGTCCTCGTGCTCGGCGCGCTCTCCGCGCTGCTCCTCGCCCTCGTCGCTGCCTCCTGGCGGCCGCTGCTCTCGCTCGACTCCTCGCTCGCCCGCTCGGTGCACCGGCAGGCGGTGCGGCACGGGAGCCTCACGCACGCCTGCCGGGTGCTGAGCGACTGGGTGTGGGACCCGTGGACGTTCCGGCTGCTCGCCGCGCTCCTCGTGGTCGTGCTGTGCGCGCGGGGGGCGCGGGGGGCCGCCGTGCGGATCGCGGTGGTGTGCCTGGCCGGGACCGCGCTCCAGCAACTCGTCAAGGCGGCGGTGGGCCGGGAGCGCCCGG
>NZ_GG770539.1:151235-161267 GCF_000154905.1 Streptomyces sp. SPB074
GGTGGGGGGCTGGCTGCTGGGGGCGCTGCTCGTCGTGGCCGGGACGCGGGCGGGGCGTGGCGCGAGGGCGTCTTGACCGGGCCCGGGAGCGCCGTGAGGATCTTGGTATGACGATCAAGACGGTCCTTTTCGATTTCTCCGGCACGTTGCTGCGCATCGAGCCGGCCGAGGAGTGGCTGCGCGGGACGCTCGCCGCGAGGGGGCACGTCCTGCCGGAGGCGCGGCTCGTGGAGCTGGCGGCCGAGCTGGAGCGGGTGGGGGCCCAGCCGGGCGGCGCCCCGGGCGCCCCGGTGCGCTTCCCCGACGCGCGCACGGCCGAGCTGTGGCCGGTACGGGACGAGAGCGCGTCGGCGCACCGCGCCGCGTACACGGGGTTGTCGCGCCACGTACCGCTGCCCGACGACGCTCTGCACGAGGAGCTGTACGCGCGCCACATGCGGCCCGAGGGCTGGCTGCCCTACCCGGACGCGCACGACGTCCTCGCCGGGCTGCGGGCCCGGGGGGTCGGTGTCGGCGTGGTGAGCAATGTCGGCTGGGACATCCGGCCGGTCTTCCGGGCGCACGGCCTGGACACCTTCGTGGACGCGTACACGCTGTCGTTCGAGCACGGGGTGCAGAAGCCGGACGCGCGGCTCTTCGCCACGGCGTGCGGGATGCTCGGCGCGAGGGGTCCCGAGACGCTCATGGTGGGCGACAGCCGCGAGGCGGACGGCGGCGCGAGCGCCCTGGGCTGCGCGGTCCACTTCGTGGAACACCTGCCCGTCATCGCCCGCCCGGCGGGGCTGCGCCCGGTACTGGAGCTGGTGGACGCGGCGGGCTGAGCGGCGCCCGGCCGCGCACGGCGGGCGCGCCGGTACGGCCCGGGGTTACGGCGCACGGACGGGCCGCCTCCCTCGGGAGACGGCCCGTCGTGGTGGTGCGCCGGCGCGGACACGGGCGAGACGGTGCCGCGCGCGCGGGACCGGGTGCGCCGGGGTCAGGTGCCCTCGCGCCCCGGGGGCTCAGTCGAAGTAGTCCGGCTGGGTCTGGACGTTCAGCTCGTCCACCTTGATCCGCTTGGCGGGGTCGGTGCGGCGGTCGCTGATCCTGAGGACGTCGAAGCCCTTCTCGATGTCGTTCGAGTAGATGTAGCCGTTGTAGTAGTACGCGGACCAGGAGCCGCCGACGGCGAGCTGGTCCGTGCTGATCGGGCCGCGCTCGAAGTAGGCGATCTCCCGCGGCTTGGTGGAGTCGGTGAAGTCCCAGACGGAGACGCCGCCCTGGTACCACGCCTGGACCATGAGGTCCTTGCCCTTGACCGGGATGAGCGAGCCGTTGTGGGCCACGCAGTTCTCGGTGTCGGCCTGGTGGCGCGGGATCTTGTAGTACGAGCGGAAGACGAGCTTGCGCTTGTCGCCCTTGCCGACGATGTCGTAGATGCCGTCGGCACCCTTGTCCGGGCCGACCTTCGCGTTGCAGGTGGCCGCGCCGCCGCCGCCGAGCTCGTCGGTGAAGACGACCTTGTCGGCCTTCTGGTTGAAGGTGGCGGAGTGCCAGAACGCGAAGTTCTTGTTGTCCTGGACCCGGTCGATGACGCGCGGCTTCGCCGGGTTCTTGATGTCCAGCAGGACGCCGTCACCCATGCAGGCCCCGGCCGCGAGGTCCTTCGAGGGCAGCGTGGTGATGTCGTGGCAGCCGGTCGTCGCGGCGACGCCCGGGTTGACGGAGCCGCCCGGGTTGCCGCCGTCGGGGAAGAGGACGGGGAAGTCGATGACCTTCGCCTGCTGGGGCGCCTTGCGCGGCACCTTGATGACGGAGATCCCGTCGTGCGGCGGCTGGCAGTCCGGGAACGTGGCGCTCGGCGAGTACGAGGACACGTACACGTACACGTCCTTGCGCTCGGGGACGAGCGTGTGGGTGTGCGAGCCGCAGGAGGTCTCGACGGCGGCGACGTACTCGGGGTGCCGCACGTCGCTGATGTCGAAGACCTTGATGCCCTCCCAGGAGGACTTCTCGGTCGCGGGCTGCGTCGTGCTGTTGCAGGAGTCGTCGCTGCGCGAGGAGTCCGTGGACAGGAAGAGCAGGTCGCCCGAGACGGAGATGTCGTTCTGCGAGCCCGGGCACAGGACCTGCGTGACGGTGCGCGGCTTCTTCGGGTTGCTCAGGTCGAAGACGCGGAAGCCGTCGTAGTTGCCCGCGAAGGCGTACTTGCCCCGGAAGGCGAGGTCGGAGTTGGTCCCGGCCAGCGCGTCCTTGGGCGTGTTGCTGAGGTGCTGGATGTTGCGGGAGTGGACGATCTCGTCCTGGCCCGGTATCTCTCCGGTGGCCACGTCCTTCTTCGCGGACGCGGCGGCCTCGGAGCTGACGGCCGTACGGGACGCGCTCTCGTCGCCGGGTCCCGGCGTCGCCGCCGCGGGGGTCACGGCGAGGAGTGCGGCGAGCAGTCCCGCCGCCGCGGCGCCGACGCCGAGGCGTCTGCGCCGGGTGTGGGGGTGGTTGGACAGGGTCACTGCTTCCTCTTCTCCCTCTTCTCCGCCCGGTTTCGTCCGCATCTCTGCGCCGGTTGAACGGAGTTGAATGGTTCGCGAACTGATCGAAGTATCGTTCTGCTCATGCACATATCAAGAGCGGGTAACAGGATCGTCATGGAATCTTCTGGTCCTCCTGGTGCCCCGTGGGGCGTGCGGGGTGTGGCCCGGGGAGCGCGATGGGCGCTGCCGCTCGCCCTGTGCCTGGGGCTCGCGGCGTGCGGCGGGGGAGGTCAGGAGCCGGACGGCGGGGCCAAGACGCCCGGGGCGAAGGCGAGTTCGGTGATCGTCCCGGGCAAGCCGGGGGAAGCGGCGCGCACCCTGTCGCCCGAGGAGGCGGAATCGGCCAAGAAGGAGGACGACCGGCCCAACACGGCCGATTTCCGCTACGTGGCGATGATGACGGAGCATCACGCGCAGGCGATCGAGCTGAGCGCTCTCGCCCCCGGACGCGCCTCCTCGGCCGGGGTGAAGGCGCTCGCCGAGCGCATCGCCGCCACGCAGGGCCCGGAGATCGACGCGATGAAGGGCTGGCAGGCCCAGTACGACCCGAAGGGCGGTCGCACCCCGAAGCACGAGCACGGCGCGATGCCCGGCATGGCGACCGGAGCGCAGCTCGCCCGGTTGAAGGCGTCGCGCGGCGAGGACTTCGACAAGCTCTTCCTGACGCTCATGACGACGCACCACGAGGGCGCCATCGACATGGCGGGCGAGGTCCTCGCGGGCGGCAACAACCTGCGGGTCGAGGAGATGGCGAACGACGTCGTGGCGCAGCAGAGCAGCGAGATCCACCGTATGGAGGCGCTGGCGAAGGACTGAGCGGAGCGTCGGCACGGGACCGGGCGGGCGCGCGGGGCGGGCGGACGCGGGGGACCAGGCGCGCGGGACCGGGCGGGCGGCTCGCGAAGGGGGCACGGCCGGAGACCGGTGCGGCGGCCCGGGGCCTGGGGCGGGGAAACGGCGCGGAAACCGCACGGACACCAACGGCTTGTTCGACTTCCCTACGGTTCCAGCCAGTTGAACCATCCCCCACACTCTGCTCCGTCCCCGTCCCCGTCCCCGTGGGCCCGCACGGGTCCGCCGACCCCCAGGAGTGACCCATGCCGAGCACGCCGGCCGCCGTCCCGAGCCCGGGCGGGCCGTCCACCCCGTGGACGCGGTGCCGCCGCCCGTCCAGCTCCTCGCCTTCGGGCTCCAGCACGTGCTCGCGATGTACGCGGGCGCGGTCGCCGTGCCGCTGATCGTGGGCGGCGCGATGAAGCTGCCGCCCGCCGATCTCGCGTACCTCATCACCGCCGACCTGCTGATATCCGGGATCGCGACGCTCGTGCAGTGCGTGGGTGTGTGGCGCTTCGGCGTGCGTCTCCCGCTCATGCAGGGCTGTACGTTCGCCGCCGTCGCGCCGATGGTGCTCATCGGCACGGGCGCGGGCGGGCTGCCCGCGATCTACGGCGCGGTGATCGTCGCGGGGCTCGCGATGGTGCTCCTCGCGCCGGTCTTCGGGCGGCTGCTGCGGTTCTTCCCGCCGCTCGTGACGGGCACGGTCATCCTCGTCATCGGGCTCTCGCTCATGCCGGTCGCGGGGGCGTGGGTCGCGGGCGGCGAGGGGGCGGAGGACTTCGGCGCGCCGAAGAACCTCGCGCTCGCCCTGTTCGTGCTGCTCCTCGTGATCGGGGTGCAGCGGTTCGCGCCGGCGTTCCTGAGCCGGGTCGCGGTCCTGGTCGGGATCGTCGTGGGCGTCCTGGTCGCGATCCCCTTCGGCTTCACCGACTTCGGCGGCGTCGGCGCGGCGGACTGGGCGGGGATCAGCACCCCGTTCCACTTCGGCGCGCCCCGCTTCGAGGCGGGCGCGATCGTGTCGCTGCTCATCGTGGCGCTGGTGTCGATGACGGAGACCTCGGGCGACATCGTCGCGGTCGGCGAGATGACCGGGCGCGCGGCGGAGCCGGGCACGCTCGCCGACGGGCTGCGCGCGGACGGGCTCTCGACGGTGCTCGGCGGTGTCTTCAACACCTTCCCGTACACGGCCTTCGCGCAGAACGTGGGGCTCGTCGGCATGACCCGGGTGCGCAGCCGCTGGGTGGTGGCCGCGGCGGGCGGGATGCTCGTGCTGCTCGGGCTGCTGCCGAAGCTCGGCGCGGTGGTCGCCGCGGTGCCCGCGCCGGTGCTCGGCGGGGCGGGGCTGGTCATGTTCGGCACGGTCGCGGCGAGCGGGCTGCGCACGCTCGCGGAAGTGGACTTCAAGGGCAACCACAACCTGACCGTGGTCGCGGTCGCGCTCGCGGTGGGGCTGCTCCCGGTCGGCGTCCCCGACCTCTACGACCGCTTCCCGGACTGGTTCCAGACGGTCATGCACAGCGGGATCAGCGCGGGCTGCCTCACCGCGCTCGTCCTGAACCTGCTCTTCAACCACCTGGCGGGCACGAGGACGTCACGGGAACCGGTCGGCGCCGGGACCGGTGAGCGCGCCGCGCCGCCCCTCTCCCCCGGGCTCGCGGCCCCCTCAGCGGACGGGCTCGCCGAGCCGTCCGGCCTCGCGGGCGGCGGCGTCGAGGACGTGGTCGAGGAGCCCGGGGAAAAGCGCGTCTAGGTCGTCCCTGCGCAGCCCGTTGAGCTTCGCCGTGCCCCGGTAGACCTGGCGCACCACCCCGCTCTCGCGCAGGACGCGGAAGTGGTGCGTGGAGGTCGACTTGGTGACCGGGAGGGGGAACTCCGAGCAGTTCAGTTCCCGTCCCTCGGCGGCGAGTTCCCGGACGATGCGCAGCCGCAGCGGGTCGGCGAGCGCGTGGAGCACCGCTTCGAGCCGGATGTCGGCGCGATCGGGGTGCGGCAGGGCGCGGCTGCCTGCGGCGGGGGTCGTCACGGCGGGCTCCTGGCGGGGCGGGCGGGGTACGGGCGGTCGGTGCGCGGCCCATCGTACGACGCGGGCCGGTGCCGCTCCCCCGGCGACGGGGAGGGCACCGGCACGCACGCCGCCCGACGTGCCGACGGCCTCAGTAGGCGCGGTGGTAGGGCTGCGCCACGTACGGCCGGTCGCCGAGTTCCGCGGCGGCGTGCGCGGCGAAGTACGGGTCGCGCAGGAGTTCGCGGCCGAGGAGGACGGCGTCGGCCTGGCCGTCCGTGAGGATCTTCTCGGCCTGCCGTGCCTCCGTGATGAGCCCGACCGCCGCCGCGGCGAGGCCGGTCTCCTTCTTGACGCGCTCGGCGAAACGCACCTGGTAGCCGGCGCCCGTCGCGATCGGCGCGGTGGGCGAGATGCCGCCCGTCGAGACGTCGAGTAGATCGACGCCGTGCTCCTTGAGGGTGCGGGCGAAGGCGACGGTCTCGTCGGCGGTCCAGCCCGTGCGCGTGTCCTCGGGGTCCTCCTCGAACCAGTCGGTGGCCGAGATGCGGAAGAGGAGCGGCAGTTCCTCGGGCCACACGGCGCGTACGGCGTCCACGACCTCGCGTGCGAAGCGCGTGCGGTTCTCGAAGGAGCCGCCGTAGGCGTCGGTGCGGTGGTTGCTGTACGGGGAGAGGAACTGGTGGATGAGGTAGCCGTGCGCGCCGTGGATCTCGGCGGTGCGGAACCCGGCGTCGAGCGCGCGGCGCGCCGCGTCGGCGAACTGGCCGGTGATCTCGCGGATGCCGTCCTCGGTCAGCTCCTCGGGCACGGGATGGCCGTCGGCGAAGGCGAGCGCGCTCGGCGCGAGGGGTGTCCAGCCGTGCTCGGCGTCGGCGGGGATGGGGGCGCCGCGGTCCACCCACGTGCGCTCCGTCGACGCCTTCCGGCCCGCGTGGGCGAGCTGGACGCCGGAGAGGGCGCCCTGCTCGGCGAGGAAGCGGGTGACGCGCCGGAAACCCTCGGTCTGGGCGTCGTTCCACAGCCCGAGGTCGTACGGGCTGATGCGGCCCTCGGGGCTGACGCCGGTGGCCTCGGTGATGATGAGGCCGGTGCCGCCGGTGGCGCGCGCGGCGAGGTGCTGGAAGTGCCAGTCGTTCGGCACGCCCTGCTCCGGGCCGTCCGGCGCGGCGCTGTACTGGCACATGGCCGCCATCCAGAGCCGGTTGCGTGCGGTCAGCGAACGAAGGGCGTAGGGCTCGAAGAGCGCGCTCACGCGATTCCCCTCTCGGGAGGTGGTGAAGGTGGTGGGGTGACCCGGTCGTGGTGGAGCCACGCGGCGACCCGGCTGAGCATAGTACGAACATGGTCGTAATACGAATGTTCTCGTACGAAGGTCCGGCAGGGAGCGGTGGCGGTCGGCCGCGCGCGGCCTACCCTGGGGGGATGGACGGTACGGAAGCGCGCGGGACCGGCTCCGAGGAGTTCGTCCGGGCGCTGGGCGCACGGGCCGTCGTCCTGGACGGCGGGCTGTCGAACGAGCTGGAGGCCGCCGGGCACGGCCTCGCGGACGCGCTGTGGTCGGCAAGGCTGCTGCGGGACGGGCCCGCCGCGCTCACGGCGGCGCACCGCGCCTACGCGTCGGCGGGCGCCGAGGTCGCGACGACGGCGAGCTACCAGGCGAGCTTCGAGGGCTTCGCGCGGCACCGCATCGACGCGGCGCGCACGCGCGAACTGCTCGCCCTGTCGGTGGCGGCCGCCCGCGCCTCGGGCAGCCGCTGGGTGGCAGCGTCGGTGGGCCCGTACGGCGCGATGCTCGCGGACGGCTCGGAGTACCGGGGGCGGTACGGGGTGGGGCGCGCGGAGCTGGAACGCTTCCACGGCCCCCGTGTCGAGGCGCTGCTCGCCGCCGGGCCCGACGTCCTCGCGCTGGAGACCGTCCCGGACACCGAGGAGGCCCGGGCGCTGCTCGCCGTGGTGCGGGGCTGCGGGGTGCCCGTGTGGCTCTCGTACAGCGTGGCGGACGGGGCGACCAGGGCCGGGCAGCCGCTGGACGCGGCCTTCGGGCTCGCGGCGGAGGCGGAGGAGATCGTGGCGGTCGGGGTGAACTGCTGCGCGCCGGGGGAGGTGGCGGACGCGGTACGGCGCGCGGTCGCCGCCGGCGGGAAGCCGGGCGTCGCGTACCCGAACAGCGGGGAGCGCTGGGACGCGCACGCGCGGGGCTGGCGCAGCGACCCGAGCTTCGTGCCGGGGCTCGCCGCCCGGTGGTACGCGGCCGGGGCGCGGCTCATCGGCGGATGCTGCCGGGTGGGGCCGGGGGAGATCCGGGGTGTCGCGGACGTGCTGCGCGCAGGAGCGTGAGCCCGGCGGCGAGGCTCACGAGGCCGCCCGCGGCGAAGGTCGTGCGCACCCCAGCCCGGGCGAGGACGAGGCCGCCGAGCGCGGCGCCCGCGGCGATGCCGGCGTTGTAGGCGCCCGAGTTCGCGGCCAGCGCGAGATCGGTGCGGCGGGGCGCGTGGCGCAGCATGGCGTTCTGGGCGGCGAGGAAGACCGGGCCGAGCGCGAGACCGAACAGGGCGAGGAAGCACGCGGCGAGAGCCTGGTGGCGGGCGGCGGCGAGGCCGAGGAGCGCGGCGGACTGCGTGAGGACGGCGGCGGCGAGCGCGGCCCAGGGGAAGCGGTCGAGGAAGGGGCCGGTGGCGGCCACCCCGGCGAGACAGGCGACCCCCAGGCACACGAGCAGGAGGCTGATGGCGCCCGGGGCGAAACCGCTCTCGCCGCCGAGGAGTGCGACGACGTAGGTGAATCCGGCGAAGCCGCCGGTCGCGGAGAGCGTCACGGCGACGAGGGCGACGCGGAAGCGCCGCGTGTCGGGCTCGCTCGCGTACGCGGCGGGCGCGGAATCCGGCGCGGTGGTGGGCAGCAGCGCGGCGATCGGCGGCAGCGCCGCGAGCGCGAGGACGGCGAGCAGGCCGAAGGGGAGCCGCCAGTCGTGCCGCCCGATCCACGTCCCGGCCGGGACGCCCGCGACGAGGGCGAGGGAGCCCGCGAGCGACACGGTCCCGAGCACCCGGCCGCGCACGCGCGGCGCGAACAGGCCGGCGGCGACCTGCCCGAGCACCGCCCAGAAGAACGCCTGCGCGAGCGCGGTGACGAGCCGGGCGCCGAGGAGCGGTACGTAGGCGGGGGCCAGGGCGGCGGCCGGGCCGGAGACGGCGAGGGCCGCGAGGACGCCGGTGAGGAGGTGGCGGCGCGGGACGGCACGGGTGAGGTGCGCGAGCGGCACCGAGACGACGGCGACGGTGAGCCCGTAGCAGGAGACGAGCAAGCCGACCGCCCACAGCGGCACGTGGAGGTCCCCGGCGATGCGGTCGATGAGCCCGGCCGGCAGGTTCTCGGCGGTGTTGAAGGCGAAGGCGGCGAGCATGAGCCCGAGGAGCACGGACAGGGCACGCCAATGGTTCCGCGCGAACGTGTCCACGCGGCCACACCACACGCCGTACCGGCCGGGGCGCAACCGGTATTCCCGGCCCGGCTACGGGAGGCGCCAGTCCACCGGCTCGGTCCCCTGGCGCTGGAGCAGTTCGTTGGCGCGGCTGAACGGGCGGGAGCCGAAGAAACCCCGGTCGGCCGACATGGGTGAGGGGTGGGCGGACTCGATGGCGGGGTAGTCGCCGAGGTGCGGGCGCAGGTTGCGGGCGTCGCGGCCCCACAGGATCGAGACGAGGGGTTTGCCGCGCGCGACGAGGGCGCGGATCGCCTGCTCGGTGACCTCCTCCCAGCCCTTGCCCCGGTGTGCGGCCGGGCTGCCGGGGGCGGTCGTGAGCGCCCGGTTGAGGAGCAGGACGCCCTGCCTGGTCCAGGGGGTGAGGTCCCCGTTGGAGGGCTGCGGGACGCCCAGGTCGGCCTGGAGTTCGCGGTAGATGTTGACGAGCGAGCCCGGCAGGCGCCGCACCTCGGGGGCGACGGCGAAGCTCAGCCCGATCGCCATGCCCGGGGTGGGGTAGGGGTCCTGGCCGACGATCAGCACCTTGACCTCGTCCAGCGGCTGCCGGAAGGCGCGCAAAATGTTCTTCCCCGCGGGGAGGTACGTGCGTCCGGCGGCGATCTCGCCGCGCAGGAACTCCCCCATGGCGGCGATCCGCCCGGCGACCGGGGCGAGGGCCTCGGCCCAGCCCGCTTCCACGACTTCGTTCAAGGGTTGCGCTGGCACGCCGTCACCCTATCGGCGCAGCGCCGCCCGGCCCAATCCGCTGCCGCTGCCCGCTCCCCCGGGACAGGCGTCCGGACCTGCCGGGCTAGGCTGCGGCCCGCCCCGCGCACGCCGTGCGGAGCACCCACCTGCCAGCCCGCAGCCCGCAGCCCGCAGCCCGAGGAGACCCGCCCATGCCGCCGTACGACAGCGCAGCTCGCGAGCCCGTCGTGGTGGGCGTGGACTCGGGCGGCTCAGGGGTGCGGTTCGCGGTGGCCGGGGGGCCGTACCGGGAGCCGAGGGTCCTCGTCTCGCGGGTCCCCGTACGGACCGGGCCCGAGGGGATCTCGGCCCCGCACCTGCTGGAACAGCTCCTGCCCGCCGTGCGCGGCGCCCTGCCCGAAGGCGCGCGGCCCGCCGCGCTCGTGGTGGGCGCGGCGGGGATGGCGACGCTCGGCGCCGGTCTGCGCGCGACGCTCCCCGGGGCGCTCGCCGAGGCGCTCGGGCTGCCC
>NZ_GG770539.1:162280-163311 GCF_000154905.1 Streptomyces sp. SPB074
GAGGTCACCAGCATCGCCCGTTCCGAGCTGCCCGGGCTGGACGCGCACGTCGGCTACCTCGACAGCACGGAGACCGACCCGGTCCAGGCCGAGTTCCCGCAGCTCAGCGCCGTGCTCGCGCACGTGTCCGCGCGGCGCGCGCGGGCCGCGGAGGCGGGCGCCGACGTGCCCGCCGACGACGGTCCCGCCGCCGTCGTGGTGCCGCTGCTCGCCGGGCCCGACAGCGCGCTCCTGCGCCGTGTGCGGCAGTCGGTGAACGACAGCCGCGCGGTCGCCGAGCTGACCGCCGTGCTCGGCCCGCACCCGCTGCTCGCCGAGGCGCTGCACGTGCGCCTCTCGGAGGCCGGGCTCGCGCGCGCCGACCGCGCGCGCCTGTTCACCGTCGCGACCGCGGCGGACGGCATCATCCTCGCCACGGTCGGCGGCGAGGAGGCCGTGCAGGCGGCGGGGATCACCGGGATGCTGCTCGCCGCGCGGCTCGCCGTGCCGGTCATGGCCGCCGCGCTCGACCAGGAGGGGGCGATCGCGGCGAAGGCCGCCGAACTGCGCGAGGCGGGCGCCTCGCAGCTCGCGCTGGCCCCCTACCTCGTCGGCCCCGAGCTGGACGACGGGCTGCTGCGCAGCGCCGCCGAGGAGGCCGAGTGCCCGGCGGCCGAGCCGCTGGGCGCCTACCCTGCGATCGGCAAGCTCGTGGTCGACAAGTACACGGACGCGCTGGGCATCACCCAGGCCCGCCCCCAGGGCTTTCCGCAGCGCTGACCCGCCGCGGGGCCACCTGTCCGCCGTCCGCCGCCGTAGCCGCCCCGCGCGGCTCGTGCTCATCGCTCAGGGCCCGCTCCTCGCGCCGCAGGCGCCGGGAGCGGGCCCTGCCGTGTCCGGAACCCCGTGCGGGGCCGGGGCGGGTGGCCGCGCGGGCGGGCGGGCGAGCGGCCGAGGCCGATGGGCCCGTGGGCTTGTGCGCTCGTGAGCTCGTGAGCTCGTGAGCTCAGGCGAAGACGACGCAGGAGGCGGCAGGAACGGCCACGGAGCCG
>NZ_GG770539.1:163411-166939 GCF_000154905.1 Streptomyces sp. SPB074
GTTCCCGCTGTGCTCGTTGGCCGTGTACAGGAAGCGGCCGCTGGGGTGCACCGCGAGGTCGCGCGGCCACGTGCCGCCGCACGGCACCGTCGTCACGAGCCGCGCCTCGTCGCCGGCGAGCGCGAAGACCGAGACGACGTCCTCGCCGCGCACGGCGGCCCACAGCCAGCGCCCGTCCGGCGAGACCCGCACCCCGGAGCCGTAGGCGTCGCCCTGCGGCGCGAGCGGGAGCAGCGCGCTCTCCATGACCGCCTTGAGCGCGCCGGTGGCGGCGTCCCACCGGCACACCGTGAGGGTGGGTGACAGCTCGTTGAGGAGATACAGGTGTCCCCCGTCCGGGTGGAAGGCGAGGTGACGCGGGCCGGAGCCGGGGCGCAGCGCGAACTCGCGGTGCACGACCGGCGCGCCGTCCTCGATCCGCAGCACCCGCACCGAGTCGGTGCCGAGGTCCACGGTGAGCGCCCAGCGGCCCGAGGGGTCGGGCAGCACCTGGTGGGCGTGCGGCTCCTGCTGGCGCTGCGGGTGCGGCCCGGAGCCCTTGTGGGTGAGGACGCCCGAGACGGGGCCGAGACCGCCGTCGGCGCGCACGGGGAGCGCCGAGACGCTGCCGGAGTTGTAGTTCGCGGTCAGGAGGTGCCCGTCGTAGAGGCACAGGTGCGTGGGGCCCTCACCCCGTACGGGTACGGGCGGGCCGAGCGGCGCGGGGGCGCCCGCCGTGAGGTCGAGCGCCACGGCGGCCCCCTCGGCGGTCTCGCTGACCGCGTAGAGGCGTTCCCCGGCGGCGTCCAGGGCGAGGAAGGAGGGGTCGGGCACCGTCTCCGTGACCGCCTGCGGGGTCAGCGCCCCGGTGTCCGCGTCCACGAGGGCGCTCGTGACGCCCCGGCCCCCACCGGCCGTGAATGATCCGATGTACGCCCGCCCGGCCCACGTACCGTCCACTGCTCCACCCCTGTTCACCCGGCGGGCGCCCCCCTCCGGGACGCCCCGGGCGACGGTAGCAGCAGGGGTGACCGGGGGCGGCGCTGGTGGGGAGGGGGGCGCGGGTGGGGGAGGCGCGGGGAAGCGGGTGGCAGGATGGGCGCGCCCCCCGCCCGCGCGTGGACCGCCTGCCCGTGCTCGCGGTGACCGCCTGCCCGTGCCCACAGTGCGCTTCCGCGGTGCGGGCGAGCGTCCCGCACACAATCTCTCCCCACACCCGGCCCTCCGCGTGAGCGGCCGTCAAGGGCGTACTGTTTCCCGTACAGCACAGGTGTACGACCACCCCTCAGCGGTCACACGGGGGGTACGGATGCCACGCGCGGGCCTCTACGACGGAAAGGCGGCGATGGCCGTGAGTCTTCTCGGCGTGATCCTCGTCGTCCTCGGGGCCTGGCTCCTCGCCTCCCTGGCGCTGGGCCTCGTCCTCGCCCGGCACACGCACCGCGGTCTGCGCCGCCGGCTCGGCGCCGCCCGCAGGCTCGTGATGGTGAAGGTCCCCGAGTCGGCGGACGAGCCCCCCGCGCGCCGGCCGTCGGCGACGACGGGTCGCGGCACCCGCTGAGCCGCGAGCGTCCCGGCCCCCTCCCCCACTCCACGTGACCGCGCCCGCCGGGCCGCCCGGCCCGACGCCCTCGCGGCTGCTCCCGGACCAGGACCCCGCGCGCCTCGGGCGCCCTCGCTCCGACGGGCCCCGCACACGCGACTCCTGACGCCTCCTCACCCCTTGAGCGCGACCCCTTCGGCGAGCCCTCGCGGGGGGAGAGGTCCCCGCGGCGGGACCCCTCGCGCGAGCCCGCCCCTCCCCCGCCCCACGCCGCCGCTGCCTGTCGCCAGGTCCTGAACGTGGCCTCTTCGTGACCCCACGGCTACCAAAGCGAGGCCCTGGGACCGAACGCACGGCGTGAGCTGCGCTTTTCGCGCCCGGTCCGCCCCCGTGGCGGTGCCGCGAGGCCCGTACCCGGCTCCCGTACGACATGCGCGGGCAACAGAACCGACTTCATCTCTTGACAGGCCATCGGCCCGCACAGCACCCTTCCGGCAGCACGTGGGAACGCTCCCATGTCGCACTGTGGGAGCGCTCCTCACCGGAGTCGCGCGCCTTCGTGCGGCCCGTCGTGCCCGGCGGCCCGCCGCGTCACCCGCTCCCGCACGCCGCCTTCCCGACCCGGCACCGCTGCCGGAACCTAGGAGTAGTGGAATGCGCATCACCCGCACGGCCCCGGGCCGCGTCAGAAAGAACGTGGTCCTCGCCACCACGGCCCTGACGGCCTGCGCCCTCGTACTGACCGGTTGCAGTGACGACTCCGGCTCCTCGGACAAGGCGTCCGACGGGTCGATCACCCTGACCGTCGCCGACTACGGCCAGTTCGGGTACAAGGAGGCGAAGCTCTTCGCCGAGTACCACAAGCTGCACCCGGACATCACGGTCAAGGAGGACACGACCGCGAACGAGGCGGACTACTACCCGAAGCTGCTCCAGCAGCTCAACAGCAACAGCGGTCTCGGTGACGTCGTCGGCGTCGAGGTCGGGCGCGTCAAGGAGGTCACGGACACCCAGGCGGACAAGTTCGTGGACCTCAGCACGTCGATCGACGTGGGCGACTGGGTCTCCTGGAAGGAGAAGCAGGCCACGACGAAGGACGGCGCGGTCATCGGCGCCGGGACCGATATCGGCCCGATGTCCCTGTGCTACCGCCGCGACCTCTTCGAGCAGGCGGGGCTGCCCGCCGACCGCGAGACAGTGGCCAGGGCCGTCGCGGGCGGCTGGGAGGACTACATCAAGCTCGGCCAGGAGTACAAGAAGAAGGCGCCCGAGGGCACGTACTTCATGGACTCCGCGAGCGCGATGTTCAACGCCGTCGTCTCCTCGAACGCCGAGCAGTACTACGACAAGAGCGGCAAGGCGGTCTACAAGGACAGCGCCAGCGTCCAGCAGGGCTGGAACCTGGCCGCCGAGGTCGCCGGCAAGAAGCTGAGCCAGGGCCTCGCGCAGTTCCAGGACCCGTGGACGAACGCGCTGCGCAAGGGCACGATCGCGACCGTGGCCTGCCCCGCGTGGATGGCCGCCCAGATCTCGACCAACTCCGGCGACGCCTTCAAGGGCAAGTGGGACATCGCCAAGGCCCCCGGCGACACGGCCGCCAACTGGGGCGGTTCCTTCCTGAGCGTCCCGAAGGGCGGCAAGCACGTCAAGGAGGCCACCGCGCTGGTCAAGTGGCTCACCGCCCCCGAGCAGCAGGCGAAGACCTTCAAGGCCGTCGGCATCTTCCCGTCGAACAAGAAGGCGTACGACCTCGCCGACGTGAAGAGCGCGACGCTCCCGTACTTCAACAACGCCCCCATCGGTGAGATCTACGCGGCCGAGGCGCAGGCGATCCCCGAGGCCGTCCTCGGCGCGAAGGACGCGGCGATCAAGGACGAGATCTCGAAGCAGATCAACAACATGGAACAGCGCGGCACCAAGCCCGCCGACGCCTGGAAGGCGGCCACCCAGACCATCGACAAGTCGATCGGCTGACGGTCCGCCCGGGGGTCCCGCGCACGAGCGGG
>NZ_GG770539.1:167039-170578 GCF_000154905.1 Streptomyces sp. SPB074
CCCGGGCGCCCCCTTCCCCGTCCCTCCGTCCTGGAAGGAAAGGACAACCGTGGCCACCCCGACCCCCGTCCGGCCGTCCGCCGCTCCCCCGCCCCCGGCGGCGGACGCGACGCGTGCCGAGGCCCGCCGCCGGCTGCGCAGCCGACTGTGGCGCCTGGACGACAAGGCGTCCCCGTACGCCTACATCGCCCCGTTCTTCCTCGTCTTCGCCGCCTTCGGGCTCTACCCGCTGCTGTACACCGGCTGGATCGCGCTGCACCGCGTCGAGCTGACCGGGCTCGACCAGTCCACCTGGATCGGGCTCGACAACTTCCGGCGCGTCCTGGGCGACGGCGAGTTCTGGGACGCGGTCGCGAACACCTTCGTCATCGGTGTCATCTCGACCGTCCCGCAGCTCCTCGTGGCGCTCGGCCTCGCGCACCTGCTCAACTACCGGCTGCGGGCCTCGTCGTTCTGGCGGACGGTGATCCTCACCCCGTACGCGACCTCGGTCGCCACCGCCGCCCTCGTCTTCGCGCTCGTCTTCCGCGCCGACGGCGGTCTGCTCAACTACCTCCTGCACTTCGTCGGCCTGGGCGACACCAACTGGGCCAATGGCCACTGGACATCGAAGATCGCCATCTCGGTCATCGTCATCTGGCGCTGGACCGGCTACAACGCGCTCATCTACCTCGCCGCGATGCAGGCCGTGCCCACCGACCTCTACGAGGCGGCCTCGCTCGACGGGGCCTCGCGCTGGCAGCAGTTCCGCAAGGTGACGATCCCCTCGCTGCGCCCGACGATCCTCTTCACCATCGTCATCTCGACCATCGGCTCGATGCAGCTCTTCGGGGAGCCGCTGCTCCTGGAGGGCGGCACGCTCGGCTCCACCGGGGGCAGCGAGCACCAGTACGAGACCCTGAGCATCTACCTCTACAACTACGGCTGGAAGCTCGGCCACCTCGGCCCGGCCGCCGCCGTGGCCTGGTCGATGCTCGCCCTGCTGCTGCTGATCGCGCTGCTCCAGTGGCTGATCGGCCGTCTGACGCGTGCGGGCGCGGCGCGCGAGGGAGCGACCTCATGACCACGACCACCCCCGTTCCCCCCGTGACCGCGGCCCCGCCCGCGGCGGTGCCCGGGCCCGGGACGTCCGGCAAACGCCGCTTCCGCATCGGGGCGGGCGAGCAACTGCGCGGCGGCCCGTTCACATACGTCGCCCTCGCGGTGGCCGGGCTGCTGTCCGTCTTCCCGCTGTACTGGACCCTCGTGGCCGCCTCGCACGACCAGCAGCGGGTGCTCGACAGCCCGCCGCCGTTCCTGCCGGGCGGGCGGCTGTGGCACAACCTCCAGGCGGCCTGGGAGCAGGCGAGCCTCGGCAAGGCGCTGGTGAACACGCTCGTCGTCGCGGGCTGCATCACGGCGGCGACGCTCTTCTTCTGCACGCTGGCGGGTTACGCCTTCGCCAAGCTGCGCTTCCGCGGCCGGGGCGTCCTCATGACGGCCGTGATCGCGACCCTCACCATCCCGCCGCAGCTCGGCGTCGTCCCGCTGTTCATGATCATGTCGGACATCGGCTGGGGCGGGAAGCTGCCCTCCGTCATCTTCCCGACGCTCGTGAGCGCCTTCGGTGTCTTCTTCATGCGCCAGTACCTCATCGAGGCGCTGCCGTACGAGCTGATCGAGGCGGCGAAGGTGGACGGCGCGAACAACCTGCGCGTCGTGCGCAGCGTCGTCCTGCCCGCCGCCCGGCCCGCCATGACGGTGCTGGGGATGCTCACCTTCGTCCAGGCGTGGAACGACTTCTTCTGGCCCTTCCTCGCCCTCAACCAGTCCAATCCGACGGTCCAGGTGGCGCTGGGCCAGCTCAGCGCCTCGTACACCCCCGACCAGTCCATCGTGATGGCGGGCGCGCTCATCAGCACCCTGCCGCTCATCGTGGTGTTCGTCGTCTTCGGCAGGCAGATCGTGGGCGGCATCATGGCCGGCGCGGTCAAGGGCTGAACCCCCTTTCCCTCCTCTTCCCCTCCTCACCTCGGGAGCGCTCTCGCATGACCGCTGTACACCACGGGTCCGGCTCGCGGCCGGGCACCACCTCCCCCTCCGTTCCCTCGCCCGCCCCCGCCGCCGAGTCCGGGGGCGACTTCCCCGCCGGTTTCCTGTGGGGGGCGGCGACCGCCTCGTACCAGGTGGAGGGGGCGGCGACGGAGGGCGGCAGGACCCCGTCGATCTGGGACACGTTCAGCCACACCCCCGGCAAGGTGCGGGACGGCGACACGGGGGACGTGGCGGCGGACCACTACCACCGCTACCGCGAGGACGTCGCGCTGATGAAGGAGCTGGGGCTCGGCGCGTACCGCTTCTCCGTCTCCTGGTCGCGCGTGCAGCCCACGGGACGCGGTCCGGCCGTCGAGCGCGGGCTCGACTTCTACCGGCGCCTGGTGGACTCGCTCCTGGAGGCGGGGATCACGCCGGTGGCGACGCTCTACCACTGGGACCTGCCGCAGGAGCTGGAGGACGCGGGGGGCTGGCCGCAGCGGGACACGGCCGAGCGGTTCGCGGACTACGCGGCGCTCGTGGCGGGGGCGCTCGGGGACCGCGTGCCGATGTGGACGACGCTCAACGAGCCCTGGTGCTCGGCGTTCCTCGGCTACGGCTCCGGGGTGCACGCTCCCGGGCGCACGGAGCCGGCGGCGACGCTGCGCGCGGCGCACCACCTCAACCTGGCGCACGGCAGGGGCGTCCAGGTGCTGCGCGGGCTGCTCCCGGCGGACGCGCGGACCTCGATCACGCTCAATCTGCACCAGGTGCGCCCGCTCACCACGAGCCCCGGGGACGCGGACGCGGCGCGGCGGATCGACGAGGTGGGCAACCGGGTCTTCACCGGTCCGCTGCTCGACGGCGGCTACCCGGAGGACCTGCGGCGGCGCACCGCTTCGCTCGTGGACTGGGACGAGCTGGTGAGGCCCGGTGACCTGGAGACCATCGCCACGCCGATCGACGTGCTCGGCGTGAACTACTACACGCCGACGATCGTCTCCGCCTCGGACGGCGCGGGCGACTCGCGCGACGACGGGCACGGTGCGAGCGACCACTCGCCGTGGACCGGTTCCGAGGACGTCGCCTTCCACCTGGCCCCCGGCGAGCGCACGGCGATGAACTGGGCGGTGGACGCCTCGGGGCTGCACACCCTGCTCACCGAACTGCACGCGGCGCACCCCGGGCTGCCGCTCATGGTGACCGAGAACGGCGCGGCGTTCGACGACCACGTCTCGCCCGAGGGCCGCGTCGAGGACCCCGAGCGCGTCGCGTACCTGCACTCGCACCTGGAGGCGGTGCGGCAGGCGATCGCGGACGGCGCGGACGTGCGCGGGTACTTCCTGTGGTCACTGCTCGACAACTTCGAGTGGTCCTACGGGTACGCGAAGCGCTTCGGCGCGGTGTACGTGGACTACGCCACGCAGCGCCGCATCCCGAAGGCGAGCGCCCACTGGTACGCGGAGGTGATCCGGCGCGGCGGGCTGCCGGGCTGAGGCCACCGGTGGGGGGGCCGGGACGGGAGC
>NZ_GG770539.1:170685-179555 GCF_000154905.1 Streptomyces sp. SPB074
CCGTGCTCAGGACGCCGGGCACCCCCGGACGGTGTCCCGCGAGGCGTCGGCGATCAGGGCGCGCTGGGCGGCGCGGACCTTGCCGACGTCGGCCTTCATGACGGAGCGGTCGTAGGTCATGATGCCGTTGAGTTCGCCCTCGACATCGGCGATCTGCGTGTAGACGGAGCCGTTGCCGCCCTGGCAGGCGAGGGCGTGGACCTCGTCCACCTTCCTGAGGTACTCGTCGGTGTACGCCTCCTTCTCGACGCCGACGTAGGTCTGCTGGACCGGCCAGGCGTGGCCCGGTACGGCGAGGCCGAGGCCGCCGAACTCGCCGCTGACGAGGGCGCGTTCGCCGTCGGGGGCCGGGAGGGCCGGGCTCGGGTAGCCGTGCGCGTCGGCGATGTCGCCGTTGCCGCCGTCGACGGCGCCGCAGCAGTTGAGCCCGCTCATGTTGTTGACGAGGCGGCTGGGGTCCCACTTCTTCGCCTGGTCGGCGATGCGGGCCTGGTCGTACTGGCCCCAGCCCTCGTTGAAGGTGACCCACATGATGACCGAGGGGCTGCTGGCGTGCTGGTCGATCATCCGCTTCATCTCGTGCTCGTACTCGGCCTTCTCGCTCGCCTCGTCGGGGACGGCGGCCATGGCGGGCATGTCCTGCCACACGAGGAGGCCGAGCTTGTCGGCCCAGTAGAACCAGCGGTCGGGCTCGACCTTGATGTGCTTGCGCACGGAGTTGAAGCCGAGGTTCTTGTGCTGGACGAGGTCGTACCTCAGGGCCTCGTCGGTGGGCGCGGTGTGCAGGCCGTCGGGCCAGAAGCCCTGGTCGAGGGTGGCCATCATGAAGACCGGCTTGCCGTTGAGGACGGTGCGCGGGGTGCCGTCCACCTTCTGGACGGAGATGTCCCGCATCCCGAAGTAGCTGCCGACGCGGTCGGTCCCGGTGGTGACCTCCAGGCGGTAGAGGTGGGGGTCGTCGGGTGACCACAGGTGCGGGTTCCTGACGGGAAGTTGGAGGGTCGTGCCCGAGCGGCCGTGGACGGTCGCGACCTCGCGTTTGCCGTCGTAGGCGGTCGCGGTCACGGGGAGCCCGGCGCGGGTGGCGTTGACGTCGACGGCCAGGCGCTGGTTCTTGACGTCGGGCGTCAGCTTGAGCGTGTCGGTGTGCTCGGCCGCGACGGGTTCCATCCAGACGGTCTGCCAGATGCCGGAGCTGGGCGTGTACCAGATGCCGCTGGGGTCGAGGCGCTGCTTGCCGACGGGCGGGTTCGGGCCGTTCTTCGCGTCGGTCGGGTCCTGGACGCCGACGACCAGTTCCTGGGTGCGGCCGGGCTTGAGCGCGTCGGTGACGTCGGCGGAGAAGCGGTCGTAGCCGCCCTGGTGGCTGGTGACCTTGTGGCCGTTGACCCAGATGTCGGCCTGCCAGTCGACGGCGTCGAAGTTGAGCCGGAGCCGCTGTCCGTGGCCGACCTTCCAGTTCGCGGGCACGGTGAAGGTGCGCCGGTACCACATGCGGTCCTCGTGGCGCTCGATGCCGGAGAGCTGCGACTCGACCGGGTAGGGCACGAGGACGCGCTCGGCGAGGTTCTTGCCGAGCGGCGGGGCCTCGCCCTCCTTCGCCGCCGCGAACTGCCAGGTGCCGTTGAGGTTCTGCCAGCGGTCGCGGGTGAGCTGGGGGCGCGGGTACTCGGGGAGCGCGTTCTTCGGGCCGACGTCCTTGGCCCAGCGGGTGCTGAGCTGGTAGGTGGACTCGTTGGCACCGCCCGCCCAGAAGGCGCCGATCGTGCCGGCGTCGTCCTTGGTGCGCAGGCCGCCCTCGCCGTCGTAGCGGACGTCGACGGAGCCGCCCGCCCCGACGACGGGTTCCTTGAGGGACACGAGGAGCTTCGCCGGGTCGGCGGGGTCCTGGCGGACGGTGCCGAGGGGCCAGTCGGCGCCGCCGATGTTGGCGCTGAGGTGCTGGGTGACGGTGCTCGGCGGGGTGGCGAGGGGGTGCGGGAAACCGAGTGCGAGGGTGCGCCCTGTGCTGGTGACGGTGGCGGAGGTGGCGCCGTCGTAGGCCCAGTTCTCGGGGGTGAGGAAGGCGGACCGCGGGACGGGGGCCTGGGTGCCGCCGGGCGGGGTCCAGGAGAAGTGGAGGTTCGAACCGCCCTCGTGCTCGAAGTACTCCAGCTTGATGTCGTACGCCTTGCCCGCTTCCAGCATGACGGGCTGGGAGACCTGTTCCTTGTCCCAGTCGTCGACCCAGTGGTCGATGACGAGTGTGTCGCCGATCCAGAGCCGGAAGCCGTTGTCGCCCTTGATCTGGAAGGTGTGCGCGCCGCTCTTGCCGGGGACGAGGCGGCCCGTCCAGCGGACGTTGACGTCGTCGGCCTGTCCGGTGGCCTGCTGGAGACGGGACTCCAGGCTGGCGAAGTCGAGCGTGGGGTCGAAGGCGGTGGCCTTGAGCTGGTCGAAGTCGAAGGCGCCCGGGGCGGACTGGGTGTAGTAGTCGCCCCGGAGGCCGTGCAGTTCGCCCGGCCGCGCGGTGCCGGCCTCGTGGGAGGTGGGGTGGGGGGTGAGGGTGCCTGCCGCTGAACGAGTGCTCCCGGTGTCCGAGGCGCTGGCGGTGGGTGTCGCGGTGAGTCCCGCGAGGCCCAGCAGCGCGGCGGCGCACAGGGCGAGGGGACGTCCCACGCCCCCTGCCGGGGAGAATCTGCTGCGGTTGCGCACGTGCTCCTCCTTCTTGCCGTGAGGCATCGCCACGGGGGCCTTCGCAGAAGGTCCCCCGATGTCATGTCGAGGAAGGGTGGCGGCTCGCCGTTCCAGTCTGTACAACGTTGCAAGGAACGGCAGTTGGCATGAGAGCACGCCCTCTCGCCTACTGTCCAGGGTCATGACGAACGCGCCCGGGCGCCGGGACGCGGAGTGAAGCGGAGGGGTTTTCGTGCGGGTGAGCCTCAAGGACGTCGCGCAGCTGGCGGGCGTGTCGATCAAGACCGTCTCGAACGTGGTCAACCACTACGAGCACGTCACGCCGGCCATGCGGGAGCGGGTCCAGCAGGCCATCGACGAACTGGGGTACCGGCCCAATCTGACCGCCCGCAACCTGCGCAAGGGCCGGACGGGGATCATCGCGCTCGCGGTGCCCGAGCTGGGCAATCCCTACTTCGCCGAGCTGGCGGGGGAGGTCATCGACGCGGCGGCGGAGCACGAGCTGACGGTGCTGCTCGACCACACGCGCGGCGAGCGCGAACGGGAGGTCCTGGTCAGCCAGGGTTTCCGGGCACGGGTCATCGACGGGCTGATCCTCTCGCCGCTCGAACTGGAACCGGAGGACCTCTCGGCCCGCGCCGATGACGTACCGCTCGTGCTGCTCGGGGAGCGGGAGTACGCGCTGCCGTACCCGCACATCGCGATCGACAACGTCGCGGCGGCCCGCGACGCGGTGCGGCACCTGATCCGGCTCGGCCGGACGCGGATCGCCTTCCTCGGGGCGCGTACGGATTCCCCGAACAGGCCCGCCCAGCTGCGGCTTCAGGGCTGGAGGGAGGAGCTGAGGGCGGCCGGGCTGGAGGGCGGGGAACGGCTCGCGGCGCCGACGGGCGGCTGGGACCGGGGCGACGGGGCCGAGGGAATGGCGCGGCTCCTCGACTCGGGGGCCCGTCCTGACGCGGTGTTCGCGTACAACGATCTGGTAGCGGTGGGCGCGATGCGGGTGCTGCACGAGCGGGGCCTGCGGGTCCCGTGGGACGTGGCGGTCGTCGGCTTCGACGACGTGCCGGAGTCGCGGTACGGCGCCGTGACGCTCACGACGATCTCGCCCGACAAGAAGGCGATCGCACGGCTCGCGGTGTCCTCGCTGGTCAGCTCACTGGAGCGGGCCGCCGCGCGGCGTGGGAACGGGAACGGGGACGCGCCCCCCGAGCAGCAGCCCTCCGTCCTCGCCCCCTTCCGGCTCCTGGAGCGCGAGAGCACGCTCGGGCGGCGCTGAGACCGGCACCCGGGGCCGCCCCGTCCGGCCGCCTCGGCCGGGAGGGGTTTACAGCCACCTTCCAACGATGTAAAAACCAGACGCACAGGCGGAGTTGGCACCGCGTCACGGGGCCGACCGCAGTACGACCACGTTCCTTTCCCTCGTGCCCGTGCGCTCGCACGGGTCCGTGCCGCTACGGGAGAACACCATGAAGTCGTCCGCGTACCACCGCACCACTCTCCAGGCCCTCGTGGCCGTCTCGCTCACCGCGAGTCTCGCCCTCGCCACCGGCTGCGCGAAGTCGGAGGACGACGACAGCGGGCCGAAGGACAAGAACGCCACCGCGACGGAGAGCAAGGACGCGGGGCAGGTCGCCGAGACCCCGGCGGCGGGCGGCAAGGGCTGCACGCTCGACGCCTACGGGGCGAAGAAGACCGACCTCGCCTCGGCGACGGTGGGCTTCTCGCAGTCCGAGAAGGAGGCCAACCCCTTCCGTATCGCGGAGACGGCCTCGCTCAAGGACGAGGCGAGGAAGCGCGGGGTCAAGCTCCTGGCCGTCAACGCGCAGTCGCAGTTCTCGAAGCAGATCAGCGATGTGCAGGACCTCATCGCGAAGGGCGCGGACCTGCTCGTCATCGCCCCGCTCAACTCCGACGGCTGGGAGCCGGTGCTCCGGGCCGCGAGCGCCAAGAAGATCCCCATCGTGACGATCGACCGCAAGATCAACGCCGGTCCGTGCAAGGACTACGTGAGCTTCATCGGCTCGGACTTCGTCGAGCAGGGCAGGCGCGCGGCGGACAAGATGATCGAGGCGACGGGCGGCAAGGGCGAGGTCGCGATCCTGCTCGGCGCGGCGGGCAACAACGTCACCACCGAGCGCACCAAGGGCTTCAAGGACCGCGTCGCGGAGAAGGCCCCCGGCCTCAAGGTGGTCTTCGAGCAGACGGGCGACTTCGCCCGCGAGAAGGGCCAGTCGGTAACCGAGCAGCTCATCCAGTCCAAGCCCGGGATCAAGGGCATCTACGCCGAGAACGACGAGATGGGCCTCGGCGCCGTCAACGCCCTCAAGAGCGCGGGCAAGAAGCCGGGGGCTGTCAAGATCGTGACGGTCGACGGGACGCGCAACGCGGTCAAGCAGATCGTGGACGGCTGGATCTCCGGGGTCATCGAGTCCAACCCGCGCTTCGGCCCGCTCGCCTTCCAGACCCTCGACACCTTCACGAAGGGCGAGGAGGTCCAGCAGGACATCGTCATCAAGGACAGCGCCTACGACAAGACCAACGCCGAGGCCGACCTGGGCAAGGCGTTCTGATGCTCTCCGTCACGGGGCTGACCAAGGTCTTTCCCGGGACGCGGGCCCTCGACGGCGTGGACTTCACCGCCCGCGCCGGCGAGGTGCACGCGCTCATCGGGGAGAACGGTGCCGGGAAGTCCACGCTCATCAAGGTGCTCACGGGGGTCTACCGGGCCGACGGGGGCAGCGTCACGTACCAGGGCGAACAGGTGCGGTTCGCGACGCCGCTCCAGGCGCAGGAGGCGGGGATCTCCACGATCTACCAGGAGGTGAACCTCGTCCCGCTCATGAGCGTGGCGCGCAACCTCTTCCTGGGCCGCGAGCCGCGCCGCGCCCTCGGCCTCGTGGACTTCGGCCGGATGCACCGCGAGGCCGCGCAGGCGCTCGCGGCGCTCGGCGTGCGGGTGGACGTGCGCCGTCCGCTCGGCGAACTGAGCGTCGGCACCCAGCAGATGGTCGCGCTCGCCCGCGCGGTCTCGGTCGACGCGAAGGTCGTCATCATGGACGAGCCGACGTCCTCGCTCGAACCGCGCGAGGTGGAGACGCTCTTCGGCGTCATCCGGCTGCTGCGCGAGCGCGGCATCGCCGTGGTGTACGTCAGCCACCGGCTGGACGAGCTGTACGAGGTGTGCGACCACGTGACGGTGCTGCGCGACGGCAAGGTGGTGCACACGGGGCCGCTCGCGGAGCTGGAGCGGCTGCGGCTCGTCTCGCTCATGCTGGGCAGGCAGCTCGGCGAGGTGCGTGCCGAGGGCGTCACCAAGTTCACGGGCGATCACGCGCGCGAGGGGCGCCCGGTGCTCGCCGTGGACGGGCTGTCGGTGCGGCACCGGCTGGAGAAGGTGTCGTTCACGGTCCGTCCGGGCGAGGTCGTCGGGCTCGGCGGGCTGCTCGGTTCGGGCCGCAGCGAGACCGTACGGGCCGTGGCCGGGGCGCTGCCGCCCGACGCGGGCACGGTCGCGGTGGACGGCGCCCCGGTGCGTACCGGCTCGACGCCGGCCGCCATCCGCGCCGGGATCAGCCTGCTGCCCGAGGACCGCAAGGCGGAGGGCATCGTGCCGGGCCTCTCGGTGCGCGAGAACATCGCGCTCGCCGCGCTCCCCGGGCTCTCGCGGTTCGGCCTCGTGGACGAGAAGCGTGTCGACAGGATCGTGGACACCTTCGTGGAACGGCTGCGCATCAAGACCTCGGGCGTCGGCCAGAAGGTCGGCGAGCTGTCCGGCGGCAACCAGCAGAAAGTGCTGCTCGCGCGCTGGCTCGCGATGCACCCGAAGGTGCTCCTCCTGGACGAGCCGACGCGGGGCATCGACGTCGGCGCGAAGGCGGAGGTGCAGCGGCTCGTGGACGAACTGGCCGGGGAAGGGCTCGCGGTTGTGCTCATCTCCTCCGATCCGGAGGAACTCGCGGAGGGCTCGGACCGCGTGGTGGTGCTCAAGGACGGCGCGGTGGTCGCCGAACTGGCGGGGGACGAGGTGAGCGAGGACCGTCTCATGGCGGCGATCGCCGGCGCGCCCTCGGCGGACGAGAAGGCGGGCAGGGCGGAGATCGCCTCGGTGGTGCCGCCCGCGGACGCGCTCCTCGGCGGGACCGGCGACAGCGGCGGGACCGGCGAACCCGGCGCTGCCGAGAAGGGGGACGGGGATGACTGAGCTGACGCTGCGCGCCACGCTCGCCGACCGGCAGCGGCTGCGCCACCTGCTCCAGGAGTACGGAGTCTACGCGGGCGTCGTCGTGCTCCTTCTCGTCAACATCGCGTTTACGCCGCACTTCCTGTCCACCGAGAACTTCCGCACCCAGGCCGTGCAGGTCGCGCCGATCGTCATCGTCGCGCTCGGCATGGCGCTCGCGATCGGCACCGAGGGCGTGGACCTCTCGGTGGGCGCGGTGATGGCGCTCGCGACGTCTTTGCTCTCGTTGTATCTCGGGTACGGGCTCGTGCCCGCGCTGCTCATGGCGGCGCTCGGCGGGGTGCTCGCGGGGCTCGCGAGCGGGGCGCTCGTCGCCTTCGTCGGGGTGCAGCCGATCGTCGCGACGCTCGCGCTGATGGTGGGCGGCAGGGGCCTCGCGCTCGTACTGCTCCCCCAGCTCAAGGACGTGCGCAACAGCGGGATGAACACGCTCGGCACGGGCTCCGTGCTCGGCATCCCGTACCTGGTGATCATCGCGGCGGTGCTCGCCGTGGTGGTGGCCTTCGTGGTGCGGCGCACCACCTTCGGGCGGCAGTTGCTCGCGATCGGCGACAGCCGGGCGGCGGCGAAGCTCGCCGGGCTCCCGGTGCGGCGGGTGCTCGTCATCGTGTACGTGGTGTCGGGGCTGCTCGCGGCCGTCGCGGGAATCCTCGCGACGGCGCGGCTCCAGGCGAGCGACCCGACCTCGCTCGGCACCCTCATGGAACTCTCCGCGATCACCGCCGTCGTCGTGGGCGGCACGCCGCTGTCGGGGGGACGGGTCCGCATCGGCGGCACGGTCGCGGGCGCGGTGCTCATCCAGTTGCTGACGGCCACGCTCATCAAGCACGACCTGCCGCCCTCGTGGACGCAGATCGCGCAGGCCGTCGTCATCGTCCTCGCCGTCTACGCGGCGCGGGAGAGGGGGAAGCGGTGAACGGCACGATCGCCGAGGTCCCGGCCGGGGAGAAGCAGGTGTTCCCCGAGGAGCGGGGTCCCGGACGCGGGGAGCGGCTGAGCGCGCTCGCGCAGCAGCACGGGGCGCTGCTCACGCTCGTCGTCGCCGTCGTCGTCGCGAGCCTGTGCTTCGACACGTTCCTGACCGGCGACAACGTGGAGGGCATGGCGCTCTCCTCCTCGTTCCTCGCCGTGGTGGCGCTCGGCATGACCTTCGTCATCGTCACGGGCGGCATCGACCTCTCGGTGGGCTCGCTCTTCGCGCTCGGCGGGGTGCTCGCGGCGTGGGGCTCGCGGTACGGGACGGCGGTGGCGCTGCTGCTGCCGCTCGCGGTGTGCGGGCTCATCGGGCTGGTGAACGGGCTGCTCGTCGCGCGGGCGCGGCTCGCCCCGTTCATCGTGACGCTGGCGTCGATGCTGGGCGCGCGGGGGCTGCTCCTCGCGGTGACGGACGAGGGCGCGAACACCTACCTCGTCGACAAGTCGACGTGGTTCACGCACCTCGGGCAGAGCAAGCTGCTCGGCGTCGGGGTCCCGGTGTGGATCACGGTGGCGCTGTTCCTGCTCGGCGGGGTCGCGCTGCGCCGCAGCCGCTTCGGGCAGTACGTGTACGCGGTGGGCGGGAACGAGGACGCGGCGGCGCTCATGGGCGTGCCCGTGGCCCGTACGAAGGCGTCCGTCTACACGCTCTCGGGGCTGTGCGCGGGTCTCGCGGGCGCCCTGAACGCGGCGTGGCTCGCCTCGGGCGTGACGATCCTCGGCAGCGGCATGGAGCTGGACGCGATCTCGGCCGTCGTGATCGGCGGGACGCTCCTGAGCGGCGGCTCCGGCTTCCTGAGCGGCTCGCTCGTCGGGGTGCTGCTGCTGAAGGTGATCCAGAACATCATCAACCAGATCGGTTCGCTGGACTCCTCGTACCAGCAGGTGGTGTCCGGGGCGTTCCTGGCGGTCGTGGTGATCGCGCAGACGTGGCTGGCGCGGCGCAGGCGGCGGGCCGGGTGAGAGCGCGGGCGCG
>NZ_GG770539.1:179710-186267 GCF_000154905.1 Streptomyces sp. SPB074
CGCGTCCACGAGCGTCGCCCACTGCCGCACCACGCGTTCCCTGCGCGGGCCGTCGTCCGTGAGGAGGCCGGCGAGGCCCAGGCCGCGGCACATGTCGAGGAGGCCCTGCACCGTTTCGCGGACCCCGGGGCGTGATTCGTCGGCGCCGAGGAGGGTGACGGCGATGCGGTGGGTCTCGCGTCCCACGCGGGCTTCGAGCGCGACGACGTCCTCCCGCAGCGTCTCCTCCCGGGAGGCGACGACCCAGAGCTGGAGCGCCGCGCGGAAGAGGGAGCCCGTGTAGAGGTCGGCGAGGGCGGCGACGACGGCGTGGCGGCCGGGCGGGGGGCCGGGGAAGAGGGCGCGCAGGGCGGCGGAGCGTTCCTCGGCCATGTAGGCGACGGCGGCGGTGAAGAGGTCCTCGCGGGTCGGGAAGTGGTGCTGGGCGGCGCCGCGCGAGACGCCCGCGCGTCCGGCGACGACGGCGACGGTGGAGCGCGTCCAGCCGTGTTCGGCGACGCAGGTGACGGCCGCTTCGAGGAGGCGTTCGCGCGTGGCGCGGCTGCGGTCCTGGCGGGGCGGTCCGCCGCGTGGTGTGCGTGTCACCGTGCCCATGGAGGGTCCCGTCGTTCGAGGAAGGCCGTCATCCCCTCGCGCGCTTCGGCGGAGGCGAAGAGCCCGGCCGAGAGGGCGAGCATGTCCTCGCCGCGCGCGCCGAAGTCCGCGAGCACTGTAGCGGTGGCGAGCCGTTTGCTCGCGGCGAGGCCCTGCGGGGAGCAGGCGCGCAGGGCGTCGAGCGCGGGGGCGAGGGCCGCGTCCACGTCGGGCACGGCTTCGGTGAGGAGCCCGATGCGGGCGGCCTCGGCGGGCCCGAAGCGCTCGCCCGTGAGGTAGTAGCGGCGCGCCGCGGTGGGGTCGCGGCGGGCGGCGAGGGGCAGCGAGATGACGGCGGGCGCGAGGCCGAGGCGGGCCTCGGTGAAGGCGAAGTCCGCCGCGGGCCCGGCGAAGCCGAGGTCGCAGGCGCCGAGGAGGCCGGGGCCCCCGGCCCGTACGTGCCCGGTGACGGCGGCCACGACGGGCTTGGGGAGGGCGACGACGGTGTGGAGCAGGGTGAGGATCGCGGCGGGCTCGGGCGGCTCCTTGAGGTCGGCGCCCGCGCTGAGAGTGGTCCCGGTGTGGCCGAGGACGACGGCGCGGACGCCGGGATCGGCTCCGGCCTCGGTGAGCGCCGTCGTGAGGGCCGCGACGAGCGGGGCGGAGAGGGCGTTGCGGCGTTCGGGAGCGTCGAGCAGGAGGGCGCGCAACCCCCGCTCGTCGGGGCGGATCAGGAGGGTCACGACAACTCCCTTGTGGTCAGTAGGACTTGGGGAGACCGAGGGTCTGGTGCGAGATGTAGTTGAGGATCATCTCGCGGCTGACAGGGGCGATGCGGGCGACGCGGCTCGCGGTGAGGAGGGAGGCGAGCTGGAACTCCTCGGTGAGGCCGTTGCCGCCGAGGGTGTGCACGGACTGGTCCACGGCGCGCGCGCAGGCTTCGGCGGCGGCGTACTTGGCCATGTTGGCGGCCTCGCCCGCGCCGCTGTCGTCACCGCCGTCGTAGAGGGCGGCGGCGCGGCGGGTCATGAGGCGGGCGAGTTCGAGTTCGATGTGCGCCTGGGCCAGGGGGTGGGCGATGGCCTGGTGGGCGCCGATGGGCGTGTCCCAGACGGTGCGTTCCCTGGCGTACGTGACGGCGCGGCCGAGGGCGTAGCGGCCCATGCCGATCGCGAAGGCGGCGGTCATGACGCGTTCGGGGTTGAGACCGGCGAAGAGCTGGAGAAGTCCCGCGTCCTCGTCGCCGACGAGCGCGTCGGCGGGGAGCCTGACGTCGTCGAGGGTCAGCTCGAACTGCTTCTCGGCGGCCTTGAGTTCCATCGCGATGGGTGTACGCGTGAAGCCGGGCGCGTCCGTCGGGACGATGAAGAGGCAGGGCTTGAGGCGTCCGCCGCGGGCGTCGACGGCGCGGGCGACGACGAGGACGGCGTCGGCGAGGTCCACGCCGGAGATGTAGACCTTGCGGCCGCTGAGCGTCCAGCCCTCGCCCTCGCGACGCGCGGTGGTCGCGACGCGGTGGGAGTTGGAGCCCGCGTCGGGTTCGGTGATGCCGAAGGTCATGACGCGGCTGCCGTCCGCGAGACCGGGAAGCCACGCGCGTTTCTGGGCCTCGGTCCCGAAGCGCGTGAGGACGGTGGCGCGGATCGCCGGGGAGACGACCATCATGAGCAGTGGGGAGCCGGCCGCGCCGAGTTCTTCGAGGACGAGGGCGAGTTCGCTGATGCCGCCGCCCCCTCCCCCGTACTCCTCGGGGATGCTCACCCCGAGGTAGCCGAGCCTGCCCGCCTCGCGCCACAGCTCGTCGGGGGATTCACCGGCGCGCAGCACGCGGGTGAGGTGGTCGCGCCCGTAGGAGCGGGCGAAGGCGGCGACGGCGGCGCGCAGGTCCTGGTGCTCCTGGCTCTCCACGAGGTCGGAAGCGCTCATGGTGCGGGGTTCTCCTTCGGGCGGCGGGGGGTGTCGTGCGGCTCGGGCGCGGGTTCCGGGTCCTCGATGACGGCGAGGAGTGCGCCGACCTCGACCTGGCGGCCGGGCGCGACGGGCAGCCGGGCGACGACACCGGCGCGCGGCGCGCTCACGCGGTGCTCCATCTTCATCGCCTCCAGCCACAGCAGCGGCGCCCCCTCGGCGACCCGGGCCCCTTCGCACAGTCCGTCCGCGAGGCGGACGACGGTGCCGGGGAGCGGGGCGAGGAGGGAGCCCGGCGCGGTGGTGGCGGCGGGTTCGGGGAAGCGGGGCAGGGTGGTGAAGGCGCAGGAGGTGCCGCCGGGGGTGTCGACGTACACCTCCTGGCCGTACACGGCGGCCTCGTACGTGCGGCGGACGCCCTCGCTCGTGAGGTGGACGGTGCCGGGCCGGGTCTCCGGCTCGACGGTGACGGCGGGATGGTCCTCCGAGCGGATGCCGTCGCGCGTGGTGCGGTAGCGGACCTCGTGGACGGTGCCGCCCGGTTCGGCACGGTAGGCGCGCAGCGCGGGGGCCGAGGGGAGGTTGCGCCAGCCACCCGGGCCGCCGCTCTCCCGCGCGGCGGCCCGGGCCTGGGCGACGGCGGCGGCGAGCGCGGCCAGCCGCTCCGTGTGGGCGTCGGCGGGCGCGGTGAGCTCGGCGAGGCGGCGCTCGTAGAAGGAGGTGTCGGCGCCGCCCGCGACGACCTCGGGGTGACGCAGCGTGCGCACGAGGAGCTCGCGGTTGGTGACGGGGCCGTGCAGGGGGGTGCGGGCGAGTCCGTCGGCGAGGGCGCGCAGGGCCGCCGCGCGGGTGGGGGCGTGGGCGACGACCTTGGCGAGGAGCGGGTCGTAGTGGACGCCGATGGTGTCGCCGTCGGTGACGCCGGAGTCGGTGCGCAGGTGGGCCGGGACGCGGAAGCGGTGCAGGCGCCCGATGCGCGGGCGCCAGTCGTCGGCGGGGTCCTCCGCGTACAGGCGGGCCTCGACGGCGTGCCCGCGGGGCGCGGGCGGGGCGGGCGGCAGGGGCTCGCCCTCGGCGACGGCGATCTGGAGGGCGACGAGATCGATGCCGTGCACGGCCTCGGTGACGGGGTGCTCGACCTGGAGGCGGGTGTTCATCTCCAGGAAGTGGGCGCGGTCCCCGTCGACGAGGAATTCGACGGTTCCCGCGCCGGTGTAGGCGACGGCGCGCGCGGCGGCCCCGGCCGCGCGGTGCAGGCTCTCGCGCAGCGCGGGCGGCAGGTGGGGCGCGGGTGCCTCCTCGATCACCTTCTGGTGGCGGCGCTGGAGGGAGCAGTCGCGGGTGCCGAGGACCCATACGGTGCCGTGGAGGTCGGCGAGGATCTGCACCTCGACGTGGCGGCCCCGGGCGAGGTAGGGCTCGGCGAACACCTCGTCGTCGCCGAAGGCGGCGCGGGACTCGGCGCGCGCGGCGGTGAGCGCGGCGGGCAGCTCGGCGAGGGCGCGCACGAGGCGCATCCCGCGTCCGCCGCCCCCCGAGGCGGCCTTGAGGAGGAGCGGGAGGTCCCTCTCGGTGGCGCGCGCGGGATCGACGGCGGCGAGGAGCGGGACGCCCGCGCGGGCCATGAGGTCCTTGGCGCGGGTCTTGGAGGCCATGGCCTCGATCGCCTCGGGCGGCGGCCCGATCCAGGTGAGCCCCGCGCCGGTGACGGCGCGGGCGAACGCGGCGTTCTCGGAGAGGAAGCCGTAGCCGGGGTGCACGGCGTTCGGCCCCGGAGGCCCTGGCCGCCGCCAGGACCAGGTCACCGCGCAGGTAGGTGTCGGGCGGGCGCGGCGCCGGGGAGGCGCACGGCGAGGTCGGCCTAGGCGGTGTGGGCGGCGTGCGTGTCGGGGTCGGAGTGGACGGCGACGGTGGTGATGCCGAGGGTGCGGCAGGTGCGCTGCACGCGGCGGGCGATCTCGCCGCGGTTGGCGACGAGGAGACGGGTGACGGGGCGCGGGGTGGCGGTCATGAGGTGGCTCCTCTCGCGGGGTGGTGGCGCTGGGACGTGTGCGGGCGGTGTGGCGGGTACGGACCGCGCCGGGGCGTGTGCGGACGGCGTGGCGCGCGTGGACCGCGCCGGGACGTCCCGTACCGCCCCTCACATGCGGAAGACACCGAACCCCCCGCGGTTGCCGCGGACTTCGGCCGTGTGCACGGCCGAGAGGCACAGGCCGAGCACGGTGCGCGTGTCGCGCGGGTCGATGATGCCGTCGTCGTACAGGCGCCCGGAGAGGAAGACGGGCAGGGACTCGGCCTCGACCTGCTGCTCGACCATCGCGCGCAGGGAGGCGTCCGCGTCCTCGTCGTAGGGGCGGCCCTTGGCGGCGGCGGAGGCGCGGGCGACGAGCGAGAGGACCCCGGCGAGCTGCTGCGGGCCCATGACGGCGGACTTGGCGCTGGGCCAGGCGAAGAGGAACCGCGGGTCGAAGGCGCGCCCGCACATGCCGTAGTGCCCGGCCCCGTAGGAGGCGCCGAGGAGGACGGACAGGTGCGGGACGCGGGAGTTGGCGACGGCGTTGATCATCATGCTGCCGTGCTTGACGATGCCGCCCTGCTCGTACTCCTTGCCGACCATGAAACCGGTCGTGTGGTGCAGGAAGAGGAGCGGGACGTCCCGCTGGTTGGCGAGCTGGACGAACTGGGCGGCCTTCTGGGCCTCCTCGCTGAACAGGACGCCGCGCGCGTTGGCGAGGACGCCGAGGGGGTGGCCGTGCAGGCGCGCCCAGCCGGTGGTGAGGCTGGAGCCGTAGAGCGGTGTGAACTCGTCGTAGTCGGAGTCGTCCACGAGGCGGGCGATGACCTCGCGCGGGTCGAAGGGCTCGCGCAGGTCCTCGGGGACGAGGCCGAGCAGGTCCTCGGCGTCGTGGCGGGGCGGTGCCGCGGGGCCGGGTGCCGGCTGCGCCTTGCGGTGGTTCAGGCGGGCGACGGCGCGGCGGGCGAGGCGGAGCGCGTCGGGCTCGTCCCAGGGCGAGCTGGTCGGCGAGCCCCGAGGTGCGGGCGTGCATGTCGGCGCCGCCGAGCGATTCGTCGTCGCTCTCCTCGCCGGTCGCCATCCTGACGAGCGGCGGGCCGCCGAGGAAGACCTTCGCCCGGTCCTTGACCATGATCACGTGGTCCGACATGCCGGGGATGTACGCGCCGCCCGCCGTGGAGTTCCCGAAGACGACGGCGACGGTGGGGATGCCCTCGGCGGACAGGCGCGTGAGGTCGCGGAAGAGCGCGCCGCCCGGGATGAAGATCTCCTTCTGCGAGGGCAGGTCGGCGCCGCCGGACTCGACGAGGCTGATGAGGGGCAGCCGGTTGGCGCGGGCGATCTCGTGGGCGCGCAGTGCCTTCCTGAGCGTCCACGGGTTGCTGGCGCCGCCGCGCACGGTCGGGTCGTTGGCGGTGACGACGCACTCGACGCCGCTGACGGTGCCGATGCCGGTGACGAGCGAGGCGCCCACGGTCCAGTCGCTGCCCCAGCCGGCGAGCGGGGACAGTTCGAGGAACGGCGTGTCGCGGTCGAGGAGGAGTTCGACGCGTTCGCGGGCGAGGAGCTTTCCGCGCCCGTGGTGACGCTCCACGTACTTCTCGCCGCCGCCGGCGAGCGCCTTCGCGTGCTCGGTGCCGAGCGCGTCGAGCTTGGCGAGGAGCGCGGCGCGGCGCGCGCGGTGGGCGGGTGCGGCGGGGTCCACGAGGGTGGGCAGGTGGGTCACTCGCGGTTCTCCTCGGGGGCGTCGGCTGGCCCGGGGCCGAGGGCTCCCGGCGCGGGCGTGGCGGGTTCCCCGGCCACCGTTTCCGGTACGGGGCCGAGCAGCGCGGCCGGTACGTCGACGTGGCGCGAGCGCAGCCACTCCCCCAGCGCCTTCGCCTGCGGGTCGAAGCGATGGCGCGCGGCGGCGCCCTCGCCGAGGAGACCTTCGACGACGAAGTTGACGGCACGCAGGCGGGGCAGGACGTGCCGGGTGACGGTCAGGGACGCGGTCTCGGGCAGGAGGGCGCGCAGGCGCTCGGTGGTGAGGTGGTGGACGAGCCAGGGCCACGCGGCCGGC
>NZ_GG770539.1:186400-190244 GCF_000154905.1 Streptomyces sp. SPB074
GGCGGGGGCGGGAGTTCCGGCTCCGGGAGGGCCGCCGGGGGCGGGCCGGTGCCCGGGGGCGGGGGGATGTCGCGCGTGGTGCCGTCGGGGAGGTGGGCGGTGTGGCGCACGGCGGTCTGCGGGACGGCCGTCGCGGTGCACACGCCGTACGGGGACGGCTTTCCCGGGGGTGCGGTGAGGTGGAAGCCGGGGTAGCCGGCGAGGCCGAGTTCGACGGCGGCGGCGCCGATCCTGCGCCCGACGGCCTCGGGGTCGGGGTCGCGGGCGACGAGGCGGAGCAGGGCGCTCGCGGTCTCCTCGGTCGCGGCGTCGGGGTGGTCGGTGCGGACGAGTTCCCAGTCGGCGCTGGCCGGGGGCCGCTCCGCGAGGGCTTCGGTGAGCTGGGCGCGGACGAGCGCGGCCTTGGCGGGGATGTCGAGCCCGGTGAGGACGAAGACGACCTCGGCGCGGTGGCCGCCGACGCGGCTGAGACCGGCCTTGAGCGTGGGCGGCGGCGCCTCGCCGCGCACCCCGTGCACGAGGACCCGGTCGGGCCCCCGGGCGGCGATCCGTACGGTGTCGAGGCGGGCCGTGACGTCGGGGCCGAGGTAGCGGGCCGGTCCCGTCTCGTACAGGAGCTGGGCCGTGACGGTGCCGGTCGTCACGGCGCCGCCGGTGCCGGGGGGCTTGGTCAGGACGGCGCTGCCGTCGGCGGCGATCTCGGCGAGCGGGAAGCCGGGGCGGCGTACGTCGTGGGCCGTGAAGTCGCTGTAGTTGCCGCCGGTGACCTGGGCTCCGCACTCCAGGAGGTGGCCCACGACGACGGCGCCCGCGAGGCGGTCGTATTCGTCCGGCTCCCAGCCGAAGTGCGCGGCGGCGGCGCCGCTGACGAGGGCGGCGTCGGTGACGCGTCCGGTCACCACGAGCTGGGCGCCCGCGCGCAGGCAGGCGGTGATGCCGTGGCCGCCGAGGTAGGCGTTGGCGGTGAGCACGCCCTCGCCCCAGCTCGCGCGGCCCGCCGCCTCGGGGCGGTCGAGGAGGTCGTCGCCGCTGACGTACGCGACGGGGATGTCCAGCCCTTCGCGGCGCACGAGCCGCCGCAGCTCCCCTGCGAGTCCCGCCGGGTTGAGGCCGCCCGCGTTGGTGACGACGCGGACGCCCCGCTCGGCGAGGAGGTGGAGGCACTCGGCGAGCTGGCGCGGGAAGGTGCGGGCGTACCCGGCCGCCGGGTCCTTGAGGCGGTCGCGGCCGAGGATGAGCATGGTCAGCTCGGCGAGGTAGTCCCCGGTGAGCACGTCGAGCGGCCCGTCCGACAGCATCTCGCGCACGGCCGAGAAGCGGTCCCCGTAGAAGCCGGAGGCGTTGCCGACGCGGAGCGGGGCGGGCGGGGCTGTCGGGGCGGAGGAAGTCAACGCGGTTGCTCCTCGGGCGAGTCGGGAACGGGGCGGGACCGGGTGGGGGCTGGACGGTGACGGATTCGGCGCGCTGGGCGTCGTGGGGTGCAGCATCACAGCGCGCCCGAAAACAAGCAAGCGTGCTTGCATGATTTCTCGCGGGGGTTGTGACGGCGAACCGCGGGCGACCGCCCGGCGGTTCACGGGCAGGGGTGCGGCGCGGCAGCGGCGCCGGGGCGGCCGGCCTGCCGCGCGGCAGCGGCACCGGGCGGTCGGCCGGCCGGGGTACGGCGGAATTCCGGTTGCCCCGGGCGGCCCCGGGGCCGAAGGATCTGCGGAGTCCGCCCGTTCCCGACGCCGGAGCCACCCCACGGACCCGCTCGCCGCTCTCCCCCTGCGCACCCCGCGCCTGACGCTGCGCCCCTTCGTGCCGGAGGACACCGACGCGGTGCACGCCTACCAGCGGCTCCCCGAGATGGCCCGGTACCTGTACCGGCCGCCGCGCACCCGCGCGCAGAGCGCGGCCGTCCTCGCGGTGCCGCCCGCGTGGGAGGAGGCCGGGGACCGCGTCGCCCTCGCGGTGTGCCCCGCACCGCCCGTGCCCGGGGGGCCCGCGCTCGTGGGCGAGGTGAGCGTGACACTGCGCGACGCCGGCGCCCGCCAGGCCGAGATCGGCTGGACCCTCCACCCCGGCGCGGAGGGCCGCGGCTACGCGACCGAGGCCGCCCGCGCGCTCGCCCGGCTGGCCTTCACCACCCTCGGCGCGCACCGCTTGTACGCGCGCGTCGACGAGGAGAACACCGCCTCGCGCCGCCTCTGCGAGCGCCTCGGAATGCGCCAGGAGGCCCTGCTGCGCGAGAACGACGTGCGGGACGGGCAGTGGGGCAGCGAGTGCGTCTACGCGGTCCTGGCACGGGAGTTCGGCGACGACGGGAACCACGCGGACCCCGGCGCGCCCGGCGGCCCGGGCGGGTTCGGGGGGTGAGGGGGCGGGCGTACGGGCGTGGCGTCAGGCGGTGAGCGGGTGCGGTGTCGGGGGGGCGTACGGGTCCGGCGTCGGAGGGCGTGGGGGCGCGGCGTCAGGGGCGCGTACAGGCGCCGCGCGCTGAGACGTACCGGCGCGGCGCTGCCCCGCGTCCCGCGCCGTGCACCGTGCGCGCACCCCGCGCGGCGGGAACCCGCCCCGGCCGACGCGTGGACGCCGTCTTGACGGCCCGTCGTGGCGCCGTGACACTGAGGGAGACGGTCACGATCGTCAGCGCCCGCGCGGCGAGTCCCGCGCGGTTCATCGGCCCCGGCCCGCTGACAGGCAACCCTTCGACCGCGATGGGGTGCCCCGGGTGACGACCTGGTCCCGCCACGGCGGCGGGACAAGCGCGGCCCCCGCGAGGCGGCCGGGGAGGGGTGGGTGCCACATGTCCGGAGTTCTCGACCGGCGCGCCACCGACCGTTCTCCCTTGCCCGTACGCCTCCGCCGCCGCACCCTCACCCGCAGGCTCCACATCGACCTGCTGCGCGTGTGCGCCGCGGCGGGACGGCCCGTGCGCTGACCCGTCCCCCGGACGGCTCCCCCACGTGATCCCGGCGCCTCGCGCGCCCCCTGTGCCGCGCCTTACTCCCCTCTCGTCATCTGGGAGAACCATGTCCGGAACCCTTGCCCCCTCCTCGCCCGCCCTCCCCCTCTGTACGCCCGCGGCCGCCCGGCACGGCGCCGGTCTGCCGCGGGTGCGCGAGGCCGACGAGCCCGTCGTGCGCGAACGCATCGGCGTCGCGGGCGGCCACGGCTTCTACCCCGTGCCGCACCGGTACGCGCTGTACCTGACGCCGCGTCGCGCGGACACGCTGCGCGTCGCGGTGACGGTGCGGCTGCTCGGTCTCGCCGACACGCTCGCCCTCGTCCCGCTCGAAGGCCCCGGCACTCCCGCGCACGAGAGCCTGCGCCGCGCCTACGAGGCGACGCGCCGGCACTACGCGGGCCCGCTCGCCGTGCCCGCCCTGTGCGACCGCTGGACCGGTCGCGTCGTCAGCAACCACACCCCCGACATCCTGCGCGACCTCCACGGCCGCTTCGGCCCCGCCGAGTCGGCCGAGTGCGGCGCGTGCGCGCTGCGTCCGGCCGCGCTCGGCGCCGAGACCGACCGGCTC
Organism: Streptomyces sp. SPB074; assembly: GCF_000154905.1. Taxonomy (GTDB): domain Bacteria; phylum Actinomycetota; class Actinomycetes; order Streptomycetales; family Streptomycetaceae; genus Streptomyces. The sequence continues at coordinate 189,919 of NZ_GG770539.1, forward strand.
GAAGCCGCCTGGGACTTTCCCGGCGCGGTACCGGGCACGGCTCCGCTCGACGCCCTCGCCGCCCGCCTGCGGCACGCGCCGTACGTCCTCGGCGAGCGGCTGACGGCGGCCGACGTGGACGCGTGGTCGGCCCTCGTCGCGCTCGGCGCGCTGCCGGAGACGGGCGGCGCCCCGCACCCGTTCCTCGCGACGCACCCGCACCGTGACGTGCTCACCGCCTGGACGCGGGGCCTCGCCGGCCGTCCGGCGTTCGAGGGGGCGCTGGCGGAGGGTTTCGGGGTGGAGTGAGCGCCGGGGCGGTCCGAGCGGTGGCCGTGCGGAGCCGG
>NZ_GG770539.1:190344-208262 GCF_000154905.1 Streptomyces sp. SPB074
CAGTGCCGCGAAGCGGTGGGCGACGGTGCGCCAGGCGGACTCCGCCTCCGGGGCCTCGCGCACGGCGTGGGCGTGGAGGCGCGCGGGGCCGGGGGCGCCGTGCCGGGCGAGGCGGCGGGGATTCCACTGCGGGATGCGCGCGACGCGGGCCTCCGGGTGGAACTGCACGCCCCAGGCCCTCGTGCCGAGGCGGAAGCCCTGGTACGGGCAGTCGGCGCTGCTCAGCAGCCAGTGCGCGCCCGGCGGGAGCGCCGTGATCGCGTCGACGTGGTTCTCGATCGCCGGCGGGTGCGCGGGCAGCCCGTGGAAGAGCGGATCGTCGGCCGCCTCGGGACGCAGGGTGAGCCGGACGCTGCCGAACTCGGGCGTGCCGTGCTTTCCGCGTACCTCTCCCCCTGCGACGTGCGCGAGGAGCTGGCCGCCGAGGCAGATGCCGAACATGGGGACACCCCCGTCGAGTGCCTGCCGGACGAGGGCACGCGTGGCCGGCAGCCACGGGGGCGCGCGTCGTCGTCCGGCAGGTGGGCACCCCCGAGGACGAGCAGCCCGTCATGAGCGAGCCGCGCGGGCAGCGGCTCCCCCGCCCAGGCCGGCACCACATCGAGCCGCACACCCGCCTCCGCGAGCCATGACGCCCAGTTCCCCGCCCCGTCCCCGTCCTGATGACACACCACGAGCACGCGGCCCTCCCTCGCCCCACCGCCGTCCCGCCGAGCCTCGGCCACCATCCGCGCTCTCCCTCCCTGCCACCCGTTCAGTCAGGCACCGAACCTAGGCGCGGGAGGGCGAAATCCGAGCGTGCGGGGTGGCCCGGTCCCTGCCGCCGAGAACTCCGTGTTCCTGACGTTGCCCGCGCGGTATCGTGCGCGTCATGTCGAGTCCCGAGTCGGACAGGTCGGGGGCTTTCGGTCACGCCGTCAGCCCCCCGCACCACTGAGCCCGCGCGGCGCCGAGCCGCCGCGCCATTGAGCTTCCGCAGCGCTGAGCCATCACGCCGGTGAGCCGTCGAGCTTCCGCTCCGCCGGGCCGGTGTGCTCCGCGTGCCCCCGCCATTCCCGTACGGCGGCCGGGCTGCGCATTCGCGCTCCGGGGACCGACGGCGATGACGAGACGACCTCTCGTACCTCGCCTTCTCCCGGAGTCCACGCGATGCCCTTCGCCCTGTACCCGCTCGCCCTGGCCGTGTTCGCCATGGGCACGTCCGAGTTCGTTCTCGCCGGGCTGCTGCCCGCTCTGGCGCCGGATCTCGGCGTCACGGTCGCGACGGCCGGCCTGCTGACGCCCGCCTTCGCCGTCGGCATGGTGGTGGGCGCCCCGCTCGTCGCCGTGCTCGCCCGCGCCTGGCCGCGCCGCGCCTGCCTCATCGCCTCCGTCCTCGTCTTCGGGGCCGCCCACGCCGCGGCCGCTCTGACGGCGAGCTTCACCGTTCTGTTCGCGGCGCGAGTCCTCGCCGCGCTCGCGCACGCGGGCTTCCTCGCCCTGGCGCTGCCGACGGCGACCGCGCTCGTCCCCGCGGACCGGTCGGGGCGCGCGCTCGCCGTGCTGCTCGCCGGAACGACGGCGGCGACGGTCGCCGGGGTCCCCGCCGGGGCGGCGCTCGGCACGCTGTACGGCTGGCGGGCGGTGTTCTGGGGGCTCGCGGCGCTGTGCGTACCCGTCGCGCTCGGCGTGTTCGCGGCGGTGCCGGCGGCCCGGGGCGGGACGGGCGGGCGCGGGCTGCGCGCGGAGGCGGCGGTACTGCGCCGGCCGTCCTTGCTGCTCGCGATGCCGCTCGGCGCCCTGGTCAACGCGGCGACCTTCGCGAGTTTCACCTACCTCGCCCCCGTCGTGACCGGGGCCGCCGGTCTGGGTGAGGGGTGGGTCGCGGTGGTCCTGATGCTCTTCGGCGCGGGATCGTTCGCGGGGGTCACGCTCGCGGGCCGCTTCGCGGACGGCCGGCCCGGTGTCCTGCTCACGGTGACGGGCCCGGCGGTTGTCGTGGGCTGGCCGGCGCTCGCGCTCGCCGCCGGGGAACCGGCTGTGCTGCTCCCGCTGGTCTGCGCGCAGGGTGCGGCGTCCTTCGCGCTCGGCAGCACGCTGGTGACGCGCGTCCTGCACGAGGCGTCGGGTGCGCCGGCCCTCGCGGGGGCCTGCGCGACGACGGCCCTCAACGCGGGTGCCGCGGCGGGTCCCCTGCTCGCCGCCCCGTCCCTCGCGACGGCGGCGGGCCCGCGCGGGCCGCTGTGGACGAGTGCCCTGCTCGCGGTGGCGGCCTTCGTGCTTGTCCTGCGTTTTCGCGCGCGGCTCACGGGGACCGAGGAGCCCACGCCCTCCCGGTTGCCGTGATCCCACGAGGGGTCCCGTGCCCCGGGCGTGCGGCGGCCGGGGACACCGGCTTCGGGCGGGCGCGTCGCCCGTCTGAGCCGTGTTCCCGGCCGTCGCACGAGCCCGGCTCCCGGGGTTCTTCGCGCGTGTGGTGTTCCCGGCCGCACGCCTCCGTGTCAGGCCGCCGCCAGCACCGCTTCGATCTCGCGGAGGAAGGCGTCGAGGTCGCCCGGGTTGCGGGAGGTGATCAGGGTGAAGCCCTCCGCGTCGCAGCGGACGGCCTCCTTGTCGGCCCACTGGGCCGCGCCCGCGTTCGTGATGTCGGTCCGCAGCGAGGGGTACGAGGTGAGGGTCTTGCCCTTGACCGCGCCGGTCTCCACGAGGAGCCACGGGCCGTGGCAGATCGCGGCGACGGGACGGCCTCCGGAGGTGAAGTCCCGGGCGATGCCCAGGGCGTCTTCGTCCAGGCGCAGACTGTCGGCGTTGAGCGTGCCGCCGGGGACGAGGAGCAGTTCGTACTGCCCCGGGTCGACGTCGGCGAGCGTCGCCGAGGGCCGGACGGTCTTTCCCGGGTCCTTGTCCCCGACGAGGGTCTGGACCGGCTCCTGCTTCGTCGCCGCGATGGTCACCTCCGCCTCCGCGTCCCGCAGGCGGTCGACGGGAACGACGAGCTCGTCCTGCTCGACGCCGTAGTTCGTGACGATCGCGAGCACCTTGTGCCCGCTGAGGTCGGGCGTGTTCTCCGCCATGACGCTCCTCTCCCCGGTCCGCCTCAGCGGCCGACGGCCTTGCGCAGTTCCTGCTTGTTCATCGAGGAACGGCCCTGGATGTTCTTCTTCTTGGCTTCTTCGTAGAGCTGGTCGCGCGTGGGCCCCTGGGGGCCGCTGTGCGAGCGCTCGCCGCCCCGCTCGTAGCTCGACTTCGGGTCTCGCGTGGAGACCTTGCCCGCGCGGCGGGACTCGCCCGCGCGGGCCCGCTCCTTGTTCACGGTCCGGGCGGCGATCTCCTCGGCCCGTCCCTCGGACGTGCCACGCCGCTCCTCGCTCTCCTTGATGTGCTCGTACTGGCGCTCGCGCTTGCGGTTGGAGCCTGCCGGCACGGTGCTCACCTCTCTTCCGGCTCGTACGGTCTCCGGTACCCCGTTCAGGGCTTGAGGATCACCTTGGTCCAGCCCGGCTCGCGGTCGTCGAAGTCGCGGTACGCGCGGGGGGCCTCGGCGAGGGGGAGTTCGTGCGAGACGAGGAAGGAGGGGTGCGCGCGGTCGTGGTGGATGAGCTGGGCGAGCCGCCTGTTGTACGCCTTGACGTTGGCCTGGCCCGTGCGGACGCTCTGGCCCTTGAACCAGAACTGGCCGAAGTCGAAGGGCAGCTTGCCCTCGCGGGTCAGCTCCGTCGGGGCGCCCTCGTCCTGGGGGAGGAAGACGCCGACGACACCGATGCCGCCGGTGGCCCGGACCGAGGCGACGAGGTCGTTCATCGTGGACTCGGGCTTCTCGTGGCCCTGCGGGTCGTGCGCCTGGTAGCCGACGCACTCGCAGCCCCGGTCGGCGCCGCCGCCCGTGCGTTCCAGGATCTCCTCGACGTGCTCGCCCTTGCTGTCGTCCACGGGGATCGCCCCTGCGGCCTCGGCGAGGCGGAGCCGGTCGGGGTGCCGGTCCACGACGAGGACCTGGCTCGCGCCGCGCAGGACGGCCGAGTAGGCGGCCATGAGACCGACGGGACCGGCGCCGTAGACGGCGACGGACTCGCCCGGCGAGACACCGGCGAGTTCGGTGGCGTGGTAGCCGGTCGGGAAGATGTCCGCCAGCATCACGTAGTCGTTCTCCTTCTCGGCGGCGTCCTCCGGCAGGACGAGGCAGTTGAAGTCGCCCCACGGGACCCGGAGGTACTCCGCCTGGCCGCCCGCGTACGAACCCATTTCGGCGAAGCCGTAGGCGCCGCCCGGGGTGTCGGAGTCGACGGAGAGGCAGAAGCCCGTGTATCCGCGCTCGCAGTTCTCGCAGAAGCCGCAGCCGATGTTGAAGGGCAGGCAGACCCGGTCGCCGACATGGACGCCGTACACCCCCTCGCCGGTCTCCACGACGACGCCGAGGTTCTCGTGGCCGAGGACGCGGCCCTGCTCCAGGGTGGTGCGGCCCTCGTACATGTGGAGGTCGGAGCCGCAGATATTGGTGGACGTGACGCGGACCAGCACGTCGGTGGGGCGTTCGATCCGGGCGTCGGGTACGTCTTCGACCGCCACCTGACGGGGGCCTTCGTAGACAAGTGCCTTCATCGCGTGATCACCTGATTCCGGCCACTGGCGACGGCACGGGGAAGGGGGCGGGGCGCCTCGCCCCGAAGGGTCCCCCTGCCCGGCGATCCGCCGCAGGGGCCGCTCGCGTGCGGTTGTCGATCGGTCGGGTGCCCGGGCGAAACCCGTGTACACACGGACGAGCCCACTCCCGGAGCACCTCTTCCCAGCGTGCGCCCCGACGGCCCGGCGCGCATCCGGCCACGGGCACGGGCCTCCGGAAGGTCTCGGCGGCGGGGCCGTCCGTACATCACTTTCCGGCCAAGGTTCACTTCCGCCCGTCCAGCCTCTTGATTCCGCACCCCCCTCCGGGACCTACTGGTGTGCCGGACCCCGCACGGGGTCCTGACAACGTTGTCACAGGAGGGTTCCGGGCCGTGACCCGGGGCCGGGGAGGACGATCCGATGCCGCACGGGTCCTTGTCCAGGACGTCACCAGGGGGCAGACCTCCGTCGCGCCGCAGATCAGGGGGGATTGTCCTCGGGGCAGCCGCCCTGCTGCTCGTGGGCACGGCGCAGGGCGCCGTCGCCGCGCCGCACGAGGCCGCGCACCGCCCGCAGACCGCTTTCGCCTCCTCCTTCGAGGACGGCGAGAAGGCCCCCGACTGGCTCAGCACCGCCGACACCGACGCCTCGGGCCGGCCGCGCCGCTCCGGCGTGGACGGCGCCTACAGCTCCGGCATCCCCGGCAACGTCACCGACCACGTGACGGCCGTGCGGGCGAGCGCGGAGAACACGGCGGGCGGGGAGGTCGCGGCGAATCTCGCCGACGGCCTGCCGGGCACGAAGTGGCTGACCTTCGAGAACAAGGGCTGGGCGGAGTTCGATCTCGACGCGCCGCAGACCATCACCCGCTACGCGCTCGTGTCGGCCAACGACCACGAGGAGCGCGACCCGCGGGACTGGACCCTCCAGGGCTCGGCGGACGGCAAGGACTGGAAGACGCTCGACACGCGCACGGGCGAGAAGTTCACCGAGCGGGCGCAGTCGAAGACGTACGACATCGGCGGCACGCCGGTCGCGTACGCGCACTACCGCCTGGACGTCAGCGCCAACAACGGCGGCTCGGACGCCACCCAGCTCGCCGAGGTGCAGCTCTCCACGGGCGACAGCGATCCCGAGCCGCCCAAGGACATGAGCACGCTCGTGGACCACGGCCCCAGCGGCTCGCCGACCGCGAAGGCGGGCGCGGGCTTCACCGGGACGCACGCGCTGCGCTACTCGGGCACGCACCGCGCGAAGGGGCGCGGGTACGCGTACAACAAGGTCTTCGACGTGAACGTGAAGGTCCGCAAGGACACGACGCTCTCGTACAAGATCTTCCCCTCGCTCCCCGCGACGGACCTCGACTACCCGGCGACATACGTCGCGGTCGACCTCGCGTTCACCGACGGAACGCGCCTGAGCGACCTGAACGCCGTGGACCAGCTCGGTTTCCGGCTCAGCCCGCAGGGGCAGGGCGCGTCGAAGGCGCTCTACGCGAACCAGTGGAACGACCGCAGCGCGCGGATCGGGAGCGTCGCGGCGGGCAAGACGATCGACCGCGTGCTCCTCGGGTACGACGCGGCCAAGGGCCCGCACACCTTCCGGGGCTGGGTCGACGACATCAGCGTCAAGGAGCAGGCCGCGCCGCGGCCGAAGCCGTACCTCTCCGACTACGCGACGACGACGCGCGGCACCAACTCCAGCGGTGACTTCTCGCGCGGCAACAACATCCCCGCGACGGCCGTTCCGCACGGCTTCAACTTCTGGACCCCGGTGACCAACGCGGGCTCCACGAGCTGGCTCTACGACTACGCGCGCTCCAACAACTCCGACAACCTGCCGACCATGCAGGCGATCGCGGCGAGCCACGAGCCGAGCCCGTGGATGGGCGACCGGCAGACCTTCCAGGTCATGCCGTCGCTCGCGGCCGGCACCCCGGCGACCGGACGGACCGAGCGGGCGCTGCCCTTCCGGCACGAGAACGAGTCCGCGAAGCCGTACGAGTACGCGGTGACGTACGAGAACGGGCTGCGCGCCCAGGTCGCCCCGACCGATCACGCGGCGGCGCTCCGGTTCACGTACCCGGGCAAGGACGCCTCCGTGATCTTCGACAACGTCTCGGAGCAGGGCGGCCTCACGCTCGACAAGGAGCACGGCACCGTCACGGGCTACTCGGACGTCAAGAGCGGGCTGTCGACGGGGGCCACGCGGCTCTTCGTCTACGGCGTCTTCGACAAGAAGGTCACCGGCGGGGACTCCTCGGGCGTCAAGGGCTACCTGCGCTTCGACGCGGGGCGGGACCGCACGGTGACGCTGCGCCTCGCGACCTCGCTCATCGGCGTCGACCAGGCGAGGACGAACCTGGAGCGGGAGATCCCGGCGCGCGAGAGCTACGACGCGGTGCGTGCGAAGGCGCGGGCGCAGTGGGAGAAGCTCATGCGCACCGTGACCGTCGAGGGCGCGAGCGAGGACCAGCTCACGACGCTCTACTCCAGCCTGTACCGGCTCTACCTCTACCCGAACTCGGGCTTCGAGAACACCGGGACCGAGCGCAAGCCCGTGTACCAGTACGCGAGCCCCTTCTCGAAGATGCCGGACCCGGACTCGGCGACGCACACCGGGGCCAAGATCGTGGACGGCAAGGTCTACGTCAACAACGGCTTCTGGGACACGTACCGCACCACGTGGCCCGCGTACTCGCTCCTGACGCCGAAGAAGGCGGGGGAACTCGTCGACGGCTTCGTGCAGCAGTACAAGGACGGCGGCTGGATCTCGCGCTGGTCCTCGCCGGGCTACGCGGACCTCATGACGGGGACGTCCTCGGACGTGGCCTTCGCGGACGCGTACACGAAGGGCGTGGACTTCGACGCGAAGGCGGCGTACGAGGCCGCGCTCAAGAACGCCACAGTCGTGCCGCCGTCCTCGGGCGTGGGCCGCAAGGGAATGAAGACTTCGCCGTTCCTCGGCTACACCTCGACCGACACGGGCGAGGGCATGTCGTGGGCGATGGAGGGCTACGTCAACGACTACGGCATCGGCCGCATGGGCGAGGCGCTGTACAAGAAGACCGGTGAGAAGCGGTACAAGGAGGAGTCCGCGTACTTCCTCAACCGGGCGCAGGACTACGTGAAGATGTTCGACAAGGACGCCGGCTTCTTCCAGGGCCGCAAGGCCGACGGGTCCTGGCGTCTGCCCGCGGACAAGTACGACCCGCGCGTGTGGGGCTACGACTACACCGAGACGAACGGCTGGGGGTACGCGTTCACCGCGCCGCAGGACTCGCACGGTCTCGCGAACCTGTACGGCGGGCGTGACGGGCTCGCGAAGAAGCTCGACACGTACTTCTCGACGCCGGAGACGGCGACGGCCGAGTTCACGGGTTCGTACGGCGGTGTCATCCACGAGATGACCGAGGCGCGCGACGTGCGCATGGGCCAGTACGGGCACAGCAACCAGGTCGCGCACCACGCCGCGTACATGTACGACGCGGCCGGGCAGCCGTGGAAGACGCAGGAGAAGGTCCGCGAGGTCCTCTCGCGCCTCTACTCGGGCAGCTCGATCGGGCAGGGCTACCACGGCGACGAGGACAACGGCGAGCAGTCGGCCTGGTACCTCTTCTCCGCGCTCGGCTTCTACCCGCTCGTGATGGGCGGCCAGGAGTACGCGATCGGCTCGCCGCTCTTCACGAAGGCGACGCTGCGCATGGAGAACGGCAAGAAGTTCACCGTCACCGCGCGCGGCAACAGCACGAAGAACATCTACGTGCAGAGCGTGCGCCTCAACGGCAAGAAGTACGACGCGACCTCGCTCCCGAGCGACGCCGTCGCCAAGGGCGGCACGCTGGAGTTCGTCATGGGCCCCAAGCCCTCGTCGTGGGGCAGCGGCAAGAACGCGGGGCCGCGTTCGCTCACGCAGGGCGACGCGGTCGCGAAGCCCCGTTCCGACGCGCTTCTCGACGGCCAGGGCCCGCTGACCGACAACACCTCGGCGACGGAGGGGCCGCTCACTCAGGACGAGCTGCCCGTCGGCGAGGCGGTGAAGGCGGCGCAGTACACGCTCACGTCGGCGGACCGGGCCAAGGCCCCGAGCGGCTGGGTGCTCCAGGGCTCGAAGGACGGGACCTCCTGGCGGGACCTGGACAAGCGCGCCGGGGAGTCCTTCGGGTACGACCAGCAGACGCGGGTCTTCTCGGTCGCGCGGCCGGGGACGTACGCGCACTACCGGATCGTGCCGGACGGCGCCGGGACGGGCGCGGCGGCGCCCCGGGTGGCGGAGGTGGAACTGCTGGGCTGAGCGACGGCGGTTCGAGTGAGCCGGCCCTGGACCCCGCGGGGTCCGGGGCCGGTTCCCGTGCGGCCGGGGGCGGGCGCGCGGGCCCGGCCGCGCGGCGGCCCGGCGGCTCAGTTCTTGCGCGCCACCGCCGCGTACGTCGAGCTGATGTGCCCTTCCTGTCCCGGGACCGGCTCGCCGAGTTCGGGGTGCCACTGCTCGGCGAGGACCACGCCGGGCTCGACGGGCTCGAAGCCGTCGAGGAAGCGGCTGAACTCGGCGCGGGTGCGCAGGGCGGCCGTGAGTCCCTTGGCGCGGTAGGCGCCGCTCGCCTTCGCGATGTCCTCGGCGGAGTGGAAGTCCGCGGTGAAGTGCGACAGCACGAGGTAACTGCCCGGCGCGAGGGCGTCCTTGAACGCGGAGACGAGCTCGTGGGCGCCGTCCTCGTCGCGGATGAAGTGGAGGAGGGCGACGAGCGAGACGGCGACGGGCAGGGACAGGTCGAGGGTCTTGGCGGCGAGCGCGAGGACCGCCGCGGTGTCGTGGGCGTCCACGAGCGCGAAGTCGAGTGCGCCCTCGGGGGTCCCGCGCAGGAGGGCTTCGGCGTGCGCCATGACGATGGGGTCCCGGTCGCAGTAGACGACGCGCGCCTCGGGCCGTTCGCGCTGGGCGAGCTGGTGGAGATTGGGCTCGGTGGGGATGCCGGAGCCGATGTCGAGGAACTGGTCGATGCCCTGGGTGGCGAGCCAGCGCGTGGCACGGCGCATGAAGGCGCGGTTCATCCTGGCCATGAGCGGGAGCTGGGGCTCCAGGGCGACCATCTGGCGCCCGAGTTCCTCGTCGACGGGATAGTTGTCCTTGCCTCCGAGCATCCAGTCGTACATCCGCGCGGGGTGCGGCTTGCTGGTGTCTATCTTCGGCGCCGCGCCCGTGTCCTGCGATTCCGGCATCGTCAACTCCTGCCTCGGGTTGCTTCGTTGATCAAAGCAACCCGATTCTAGGGACAGGAGGCGCGGGCGCTCGGCGGTGGGGCGGCGCACGGCACCGGGACGGCGGGGACGAACAAGGGGCGCCGTCCAGGTCCTGGACGGCGCCCCTCGCCTTGAGCCCCCGGGTCAGTTGGGGTTGCCTGCGTGGGTCAGGGTCTCCCAGGCGACGAAGAGGTTGTTCGTGCCCGCCGGTCGCTGCTGCTCGGTGAGCCGCTGGGTGTTGGCCATGGCGATGCCGAGACGGCCGTGCAGGGCGTTGTAGCCCACCTCGGTGACGGGGCCGAGGCCGCGCGTGACCTTGCCGCCGCAGAGCCAGCTCGGCGGGGCCTCGCCCAGCTCGTACTTCGACTGGAAGCCGAGCGCCTGGCGCAGGCGTTCGCCGACGTCCGTGCCGTAGAGGTCCTGGCCCTGGATGCGGCTGGTCTCGGCGACGTGCGAGATCGAGGAGATGCCGTACCCGGTGTGGGTGAGGTCGCGGCAGGTCTCCTGGGTGAGCCCGGTGACGAAGGTCGACTGGCCCTGCCAGTAGTTGATGATCTTCTGGCGGGTGTCGAGGTTCTGGCTCGGGACGGTCTTCGGCAGGTCGCCGTCCGAGGAGAGGTAGACGTAGGCGGCGGTCCGCGTGCGGAACTTCCCCATGGCGGTGTCGTACGCGCCCTTGTCGTCGAGGTAGACGGAGATGCCGATCGCCGCCTCCAGGATGGTCAGCTCCCAGTTGCCGTTGGAGTTGGAGCCCTTGATGACGACGGGGAGGTAGACCTGGCGGAGCATCGTGTCGAAGCGGGCGCGCTGGGCCCAGTCGCCGGTGTAGGTGTGCTTGATCAGCTCGGCGGCCTTGGGCCAGGAGGAACCGGCCCAGCCGGTCTGGAGGGGCGCGTTGGTGTTGGTGTGGCTCTTGATCGTCCCGGACCAGGCGTCCATGAGCTGGATCGCCTTCCGCGCGTAGCGCTCGTCGCGGGTGAGGTACCAGGCGAGGGCGTCGGTGTACGCGGCTATCGCGTCCTCGCGCTCGTCGGTGCAGCCGTAGTTGGGGTTGGAGTACGAGCCGCACTCGACCGTCGCACGCGGCTTGGGCGTGCGGTTGAGGTCGGCGTACCTGCTTCCCATCATCTGGTCGAAGGCGCCCTTCCAGGGCTGCGCCCCGGCCTGTACCTTGCGGCGCACGAAGTCGAGCTGGCTCTGCGAGACGGTCACCCCGGGGTGCGTGAACGCGGCGGGCGCCGCCTCCGCCCTGCCCGCGCCGGGCCGGGCGAGCAGCGCGGCGACGAGGGCGACGAGCGTCGCGGCGACGAGGAGGTGGGGGGAGGTCCGGCCTCGGTGGGGGCGCCGGGAGAAAGCTTCCATGAGAACTCATTCCCGTATGTGAATGAAATTCGCACGCTCGAATGCGTACTGCTGAGAGACCATAGGTATGCACCAATGGGGCGTCAAGAAGCGTGCACCTCTTGAAAACAGGGACCCGCGGCAGGCCCGTTTCCCCGCCGCGAGCACGCGCCGCCCCGGCCGGAATCCGCCCCGTCGCCTCGGCATGACGAGCCCGCGCCACTCCCTCCCACTCCTCGGGCGCCCGTTCTACGGGTGAACGTCACCCCGAACCCCTCCCCCGGCCCGCCCGGACTGGCACGCTGCTTCCGATCATCCGATGAGCGTCCGGACGCCGGAACGCGATGCCGGTGCGCCACCCCGGCGCGCGGGCGGGGCTCTCGGCGGTCCGGGAGGGGAGCCATGACGGGCGGGTACGAGGACGCCGCCGCGCCGACGGGGCGGGGACCGCGCCATGTCGCGTGCGTGATGGACGGCAACGGGCGCTGGGCGCAGCGGCGTTCGCTGCCCAGGACCGCCGGGCACCGCGCGGCCGAGGCGACGGTGATCGACGTCATCGAGGCGGCGCGCTCCGCCGGGGTGGAGTGGCTGAGCCTGTACGCCTTCTCCACGGAGAACTGGAGCCGCCCGGACGCCGAGGTCGGCTACCTCATGGACCTCGTACGGCACACCGTGCGCAAGCACGCCCCGTTGCTGCACGCGCGCGGCATCCGCTGCCGCGTGCTCGGCGCGGACGACCCCCGCCTCCCCGCTCCCCTGGCGCGCGATTTCGCCGACCTCGCGACGCTGACCGCGGGCAACCGCCGCATGACCCTGACCGTCGCCTTCGACCACGGCGGGCGCGGCGACATCGTCGCCGCCGCGCGCTCCCTGATCCGGGCCGGTGTCCCGGCCGACGAGGTGACCGAGCGCGCCTTCGCCGCCCACCTGCCCTTCCCCGACACCCCCGACGTGGACCTCGTGATCCGCACCTCGGGAGAGCAGCGCATCTCCAACTTCATGCTGTGGCAGGTCGCCTACGCGGAATGGGTCTTCCCCACCGTGCTCTGGCCGGACTTCCGCGCCCCGCACTTCCTGGAGTGCCTGCACCACTACCGGCACCGCGAGCGCCGCTTCGGCGGCGTCCCGGCCCAGCAGAACGGAACCCCCGCCCCATGACGACCGCCGAGGGACACCCCCGCTACCGCCGGCTCTTCGACGACCGGCGCTGGGCCCCGGCCCTTGTCCGCGCCACCGTCCTGGAGGCCGCGCACCCGCAGGTCGGCGCCGCGCTGGCCGCCCACTCCACCTTCGTCACGCACCCGTGGCGCCGGCTGCGCAACACCTTCACGAGTATGCGCCGCATGTGCGACGCCGACGCGGCCGTGCGCGAGCGGGAGGCGGCCCGGCTCAACCGGATGCACGCGCGGATCAAGGGCACGGGGCCCGACCGGAGCCCGTACGACGCGATGGACCCCGCCGCGCGCGCCTGGGTCCTCGCGACGCTCTTCGAGAGCGCCGTCACGATGTACCGGCTCAGCGGTCAGCCGCTGCGCCACGAGGAGATCGAGGGCCTGTACGCGGAGACCCGGGACTACCTGCGGGCGCTGGGCGAGGACGAGGCCGCGCTGCCGCCCACGACCGGGGAGTTCTGGCCCTACTTCGACGGGGTCGTCGCCCGGGAGCTGGCGGACACCGAGGCGATGCGGATCATCCTCTACAGGCTCTTCGACCACCTGCCGGCGCCCGGGGTGCTGAGCGGGCTCCCCACGGTGTGGGCGACGGGACGGGCTCTCGCCGGGCCGCTCATCGGGGCGGTCACCGTGGCTTCGCTGCCCGAACCGTACCGGCGGCGCGTCGGCCTCCCCGAGCTGCCGGGCGCGACGACGCTCATGCGCGGCACCTACCTCGCCGCCGGGCTGGCACGTTTCGTGCCGGAGGAATGGCGCGAGGAGTGGCTGAGCGCCGAGCGCGTCGTCGATCTGCTCTCGGCCTCGCCCGGTGGGGACGACCCGGCGGCGCGCACGCTGTCGGCGCTGCACGAGAGGGTGCGGCGGGCGGGAGCCCTGGTGCGCCTGCTCTCGCCGCTCACCGCGCCGGAACCGGCAGCCCCGTCCGCTTCCGCCCCGGCGTCCGCTTCGGCTTCCGTGCACGACGATGCCGAGGGCTTCTTCCGCGACGTGCTCGACCAGACGGGGGACGGGTATCTCGACTGGCCGGATCTCGCCGCCATGGCACGGGAACTGGCGACGCGGCTCGACCTGGACGAGCCGGAGGAGACCCGGCTGTACGAGGCGTTCGCGGGCTGGTGGCGCGAGCTGCGGGCGGAGCTGGACACGGACGGGGACGGGCGGGTGAGCGCGCGGGAGTACGCGAGCGCGGCCCCCGGGCTCGCGGGCCCGGCGCTCATCCGGGTCGCCGAGGTCCTCTTCGCCGCGACCGACACCGACGGCGACGGGACGATCGACGCCGAGGAGTACCGGGCGCTCTTCCGCACGGCGTTCCGCCGGGAAACGGCGGGCGACGCGGACGGGCCGGACGACGCGGACGGGGGCCGCGCGGGGGCGGGGGGCGCGGGCGCGGAAGGTGCGGGCGCCAACCGGCCGGGCGCGGGCGGGTCGGGGGCGGGCGGCGGCAAGGGCGGGTACGACGTCGCCGCCTTCGTCCGCGCGTTCGTCTCGTTCATGTCGGGCCGGGTGCGCTCCTCGCCGTTCGACCCGCTGTTCACCCAGCCGTGAGCGGCCGGAGCGCCTCCGTACCCTGAGACGCCTCGGGGCCGAACGTCATACTCAAGTCGGAGAACCGGCCGCCACGTCCGACTCAAGACGACCCCGAAGACACCTCTCGCGGGGGTCTTCGGGAGGGGTGCGCGGCGGGAAGATCCCGCCGGTCGCCGCGATGAACAGCGTCCACACGCCGCCGAGCCTGCGCGGCCTCGTCCTCCGCAACACCCTCGGCTCCCTCGTCGTCGCCTTCGGCACAGTGCTGCTCTTCACGGACGACAACTACGTGGTCTCGGCGGGCGCGGGCGTCGTCATGGTCGGGGTGATCGTCCTGACGCCGCTGCTCTCGCGGCCCTTCGTCGCGGCGGCGGAGCCGGTGCTCAGGCTCTTCGGCGTCGCGGGCAGGCTCGCCCGGCTCAACGCGGTCCGCAATCCGCGTCGTACCGCCTCGACCGCCTCCGCCCTGATGATCGGCCTCACCCTCATCACCGCGATGACGGTGGTGGCGACGTCCACGAGCGGCGCGATCGACCGGATGGCGGCCGACTCGCTCAAGGCCGACTACACGGTCTCGATGGCGAACTACGAACCTCTCGGGCCCGAGGTGGGCAAGACCGTGGCCGCCCTCCCGGAGGTCACCGCGTCGAGCCCCGTGCGCACGGCGTACGGCAAGGTCGGCGGGGGCCCCAGCCGGCTCTCCGGCGTGGACCCGGAGAGCTTCGGCAGCCTCGTGCAGCCCGACCTGGACAGCGGCTCGCTGCGTGACCTGCGCGGGAACACGGTCCTGCTGGACCGGGACACCGCCGCGGAACGCGGCCTGCGCACCGGCGACGAGGTCGCGGTGAGCTTCGACGACGGCGGCGGCCGCGCGCGGCTGCGCGTCGCCGGGATCTACCGGCCGAACGACCTGCTGAACGGCGTCTACCTGCCGGTCTCCGTCATGACCCCGCATCTGTCGGAGATCACCGACGAGAAGGTCCTCGTCCGGATGCGGGGCGGCGCGAGCGACGAGGCGCAGGACACGCTGGTCAAGGCGCTCGGTTCCAACCCGGCACTCAAGATCCAGGACAAGGACGCCCTCAGCGGCGAGATCGGCGGCGCCATCGACATGCTCCTCAAGATGCTCTACGGGCTGCTCGCGATGGCCGTGCTGATCGCGGTGCTCGGGGTCATCAACACCCTGGCCATGTCGGTCTTCGAGCGACGCCACGAGATCGGGATGCTGCGGGCGATCGGCCTGGACCGGGCGAAGGTCAAGCGGATGGTGCGGCTGGAGTCCGTGGTGATCTCCCTGTTCGGCGCGGTCCTCGGGGTGGGGCTCGGGCTCTTCCTCGGCTGGGTCGCGGGCGGCGCGGTGGGTCCCGACGTACCGCATGGACGTCCCGGTGCCGCAGCTGCTGGTCTTCCTCGCGAGCGCCGTCGTGGTCGGCGTCCTCGCCGCCCTGTGGCCGGCCCGGGGCGCGGCACGCCTGAACCCGCTCCAGGCGATCAAGGCGGAGTAGCCGGGGCGCGGGCGGACACGGGGTACGGGAGGCGTTCCGTACCCCGCGTCGTGGGTGGCGTCCCCCGCGCCCCCGCGCGCCGCGCTCCTCCGCGTCCCGCCCCGCCCCTGCTCCGCCTCAGCCGATGACGCCGCGAATCCAGGCGCGTTGCCGGGAGATCTCGCCCGCCTCGGCGGTCGACTCCCTGTCGGAGCCGTCGAAGACGCCGAGAAGTTCCTCACGGCCGTCCGGGGCGACGCTGATCACCGGGCCGCCCGAGTCGCCCCCGGCGGGAATCCCGCTGACCTTCTCCATGCAGAAGTCGGAGGTGCCGGGCCCGGCGTGCCCGGCGCAGCGCGGGTCGTCGGGGCGCACGACGCGGAGTTCGGCCTGTTTGAGGACGCGGGACTGGCACGCGTTCTCGTCGCCCTCGCACGTCGCGCCCCAGCCGAGGACACGCACGCGCTGCCCGGTGCGCACCCCCTCGGTCGCGAGCCGCGCCGTGCGCACCGTCATCGGCGGGACCTTGACGAGCATCATGTCGGCCTCGGCGCTCCCCTTCCGCCCGCCCTTCACCGGGTGCGTGAGGGTCCCGGCGCTCGCGTCGAGGCTCCCGGTCCGGAAGGAGATCCGCGAGTCGGCGACCGCCTGGCCCTGCTCGAAGAAGCAGTGCGAGGCGCTGAGCACCCACTCCCGGGCGACCGCCGTACCCGTGCACGTGGGCACGCCGTCCACGAACATCCGCACGGCCCAGGGGCCGTACGTACTCGGCGCGCCCCCGATGACGGCGGTCGCGGGCGGCGCGGCGAGCGTCCCGCCGCTCAGCAGGGCCAGGACGGTCAGCTCCAGCGCGCGTGCGCGGTGGGCCATGTCGCGTTCACTCCACTCGGGAGACGGGGACGGGAGCGACCCGTCGGGCACAGCCACGTGTGCCCCGGGACGCCGCCGGTGAGCCGGGCACCACCCGAACGGCTCCTCCCGCGCGGAGCCCGTCGGGCGGACGCCCCGGCGGCATCCCACGCCGAGCCGCCCCGGCGGACCACCACACGGACCACCGCCGCACGGACCGCCCCGAGCGGACCGCCGCCGGACAGACCCCCACCACACGGGCCGCCCCCACCCGGACCTTCACCGCCCGCACCGCCCCCGCCCGGACCGGCTCCGGAGGGCTTCCGCCCCGTCAGCCCGACTTCGGCGGTTTGCGCGCGTCGAAGGCGAAGAGCGTGTTCTTGTCCGCCGCCACGACCAGGGCGCCCCCGGCCACCGTCACGCGCGGGCTCTCGCCCCCGGTGCCCGTGAGGGCGTCCACCCGGGGATCGGTCGTCCACAGGATCTCGCCGTTCTCGGGCGAGAGCGCGACCACGCGGCCGGTGGCGGAGCTGAAGTACAGCGCGGCGTCGCCTCCCGAGGGCCCCGAAGCGCCTTCCACGGCGGTCTGGCGGGCCCATTTCACGCGCCCGTTCGCGGGATCGACCGCCGAGACGCGACCGGTCTGCCCGCTCACGTAGACGGTGCCGCGCGCCATGCCGGGCGTCCCGCCGAGGGTGCGGGCGAAGCGGGAGTACGTGACCTTGCGCGTCACGGGGTCGGCCAGCGCCACGCTGTCGTAGTCGGCCATGGCCGTGCCGTCCTTGCGCACCCCGAGGAGGGCGAGCCGTCCGTCGGTGGTCCCCACCGGCACGACGGGGCCTTTGAGCGCGAGGGGCGCGCCGAGGCGGCCCGTGGCGTGGTCCACGGTGCGCAGGGTGGGGTGGCGCACGTCGAGCGCGTCGATCTCCGTGTCCGTGGCGCACATGGCGAGGAGCCGGGTGGCCATGAGGACGGGGGCGCAGCGTGCGCCGGCGGGGAAGGGCGCGTTCCAGGTGACGTCGCCGCTGTGCGCGTCGCGCGCCTCCAGGCGGGAGTTGCCCGCGTCGACGCTCACGACGGTCCCGCCCGCGACGACGGCGTCCTGGCTGCGGCCGGCCACGGCGCGGGACTGGGCGCCGGTCGGCGTGGACCACAGTTCGCGGCCCGTCTTCGCGTCGAGCGCCACCACTTCCCCGCGCGGGGTCTTCGGGCTGTCCTCGGGCGCGAACCGGTACCCGACGGCGGTGTCCGGCGTGACGCCCACGAAGTGCGTGCCCTGGACGGGGACGCCCGGGCTCTTCGCCGTCCACACGCGGGAGCCGTCCGCGATCCTGATGCGGCTCGCGGTCACGCTTCCTCCCCCGCAGAACACCGCGTCCCCCTGTGCGACGCACCGCACCTCGTCGGGAATGTCCGGGCGCCCGCCCGGTACCGTCACGCGCCAGGGAGCGAATCCGGCCGGAGGCGCGGGGGCGGCGACGGCGTCGCTCCTGTCCTCCTTCTTCTGCCCCTCGGAGTTGGCCGCCGTCAGCGCGGCGACGCCCCCTCCGATGGCCGCGACGGCGACGGCGAGCACGGTGCGCCAACGGCGCCGGGACCGACGGCCGCCGGGAGCGGTGCCCGCGGGGACTGCCGCCTCGGGGACGGCGGCCTCGTTTTCGGTTTTTTCCTTTTTTTTTTTTTTCTTTTTTTTTTTTTTTTTTTTTTTTTTTTTTTTTTTTTTT
>NZ_GG770539.1:208362-214786 GCF_000154905.1 Streptomyces sp. SPB074
GTCCTGCGGGGCCGGGGCGGGCCGCGCGCCTTCGTGCGGGGCGGGACGGGACGGCGTCGTGCCGCGTGGTCACGTCCCTGGTGCGCCCCGCGCCCGTGCCGTTCGCGCCCGCCGTGCCGAGGTCGGAGGGCAGGTCGCGCAGGAGCACGAGGAGTTCGTCGGCCGAGGGGCGGCGCTCGGGTTCCTTGTCGAGGCAGGACTCGGCGATCGCGCGCAGCGCCGGTGGCACGGCGTCGAGCACCGGCTCCTCGTGGACCACCTGGTAGGCCGTCATGTACGGGCTGTCGGCGTCGAAGGGGCCGTGGCCCGTCACCGAGTAGACGAGCAGGGTTCCGAGCGAGAAGACGTCGGAGCGGGGCCCGACGCCCCGGGGAGCCTGCAACTGCTCCGGCGACATGAAGGGCGGCGTCCCAATGATCCGCCCCGTCATCGTCAGCGTCTGCTGGTCGGCGGCGCGCGAGATGCCGAAGTCGGTGACGCGCGGGCCCTCGGGCGAGAGGACGACGTTGGAGGGCTTGAGGTCGCGGTGCACGACGCCGACGCGGTGGATGTCGCGCAGTGCCTCGGCGAGGCCGATGGCGAGCCTGCGCAGCTCGGGGCCGCCGAGCGGGCCCCGCGCGGCGAGGTGCTGGCTCAGCGTGTCGCCCTCGATGTAGCTCGTCGCCATCCACGGCTGCTCGGCGTCGGGAGCGGCGTCGACCACGGCGGCCGTGAAGGCGCCGCTGACGCGCCGGGCCGCCGCCACCTCCTGCCGGAACCGGGTACGGAACTCCTCGTCGGCGGCGAACTGCTGGTGGATGAGCTTGATCGCCACGGGCCGGCCCGAGCCCGTACGCGCCAGGAAGACCGTCCCCATCCCGCCCGAGCCGAGCCGCGCCTCCAGCACGTAGCCGCCGATCTCGGCAGGGTCACCGGCACGCGGCGACGCTCTTCCCGCCCTCCACTCCCCCGTGCGCCTTCGCCCCACGGGCCCGCGTCTCTCTCCGCACCCAAACTAGGGAGCGTATCGAGTCGTGATCAATCTGCGGGATGTGCCTTCGTGGCACGGTCTGGTCCGGTAGACCGTCGTACGTGACGCGAGTGCAACTGACCGACCCGGAGTGGGATTTCATTGAGCCGTACCTGCCGATCGGCGAGTACGGCCCGTACCCCGAGCGGCTGCGGCAGCAGTTCGAGGGCGTGATCTGGCGGTTCAAGACGGGCGGCCAGTGGCGGGAGATGCCGGCAGAGTTCGGCGCCTGGTCGACCGTCCACAACCGCTTCCGGCAGTGGCGTGACGCCGGGGTCTTCGAGGCCCTGCTGGAGGGCCTGATCGCGGAAGCCGCGAAGCGCGGTGAGGTGGACTTGTCCCTGGTCAGCATCGACTCCACCACCGCGCGGGCCCATCACGACGCGGCCGGCATGCACCTGGACGAGGAGGTCCTCACCGCTCTGGAGAAGGCTGCCGCCGAGGCGGAGAAGGCCAGGTCAAAGGGGGCGGCTGCGACGAACAAACCGGGCAGGAGGCCGGGAGCGATCCCGGGCGGGAAGAACGACGGCGCGTCCGGCGCCGACGCAAACTTCGGCTGAAGGCCGCCCTGCTCGGACGCTCCAGGGGCGGGCAGACCAGCAAGATCCATGTCGCCGGCGACCGGAGGTGCCGCCCGCTGGCGTTCATCCTGACCGAGGGGCAGGCCGCCGACAGTCCGCAGTTCATCCCAGTGCTGGGGAAGGTACGGGTCCGCGGGCTCGTCGGCCGTCCCCGCACCCGGCCGGACGCGGTCGCCGCAGACAAGGCGTACTCGTCCCGCGGCAACCGTGCCCACCTGCGCAAACGCCGTATCAAAGCGGTCATCCCGGAGAAGAAGGACCAGGCCGCCAACCGGAACAAGAAGGGCTCCCACGGCGGCCGGCCCGTCAGCCACAACGCAGACCTCTACAAGGAGCGGAACACCGTCGAGCGTCTGATCAACAAGCTCAAGGCATGGCGAGGCATCGCCACGCGCTACGACAAGACCCCCGACAGCTACCTCGCCGGACTCTACCTACGCGCCTCGATGATCTGGATCAAGGACCTCACACGAGCAGCCTCTTGATCACAACCGAATACGCTCCCTAGCGGCAGGGGCGGACCGGAGGGCAACGCGGGTGAGCCGAGCGCGCACCCGCGCCCGCTCCGGCACGATGCCACCGGCACCCGCGCCCCCTGCCCCGGGGCGCCCGCACCGGCACCACCACACCTGCCCGGCGCACGTCCCACCGGCACCACGGGCACCACCGGCGCCCGGCGCTCCCCTCCCCCGCTCCGCCTCCTCGGCTCCGGCGCGCCGCGCGCGGACCCGTATCCTGGCCGCATGTCAGCCATCCGTCTCCTCGTGCTGGGCGCGGTGCGCCGGCATGGGCGGGCCCACGGCTACCAGGTGCGCAACGACCTGGAGTACTGGGGCGCCCACGAGTGGTCCAGCGCCAAACCCGGATCGATCTACCACGCTCTCAAGCAGCTCGGGAAACAAGGACTGCTGCACGCGCACGAGATCGCGCCCTCGACCGCCGGCGGCCCGCCCCGGACCGAGTACGAGGTGACGGAACGGGGCACGGAGGAGTACTTCCGGCTGCTGCGCGAGTCCTTGACGGAGTACGACCAGAAGCCGGACGTGCTCGCGGCGGCCCTCGGTTTCCTCGTGGACCTGGAACGCGCCGAGGCGCTGGAGTTGCTGCGCGGCCGGGTACGGGCCATCCAGGAGTGGCGGAAGGCCGTGACCGAGTACTACGCGCCCCAGGACGGGCCCGGACAGTTCGGGCACATCGGCGAGATCATGAACCTGTGGGTGCACTCGGCGGACGCGGGCGCCGAGTGGACCGAGGGCCTCATCCGGCGCGTGGAGGACGGGGCGTACACGTTCGCCGACGAGGGCGACCCGTTCGCCGGGGTGCGCGCGGTAGTCGAAGAGGACGAGCCGAACCCGTACGCGAGCGGTGAGCGGCACCCCGGCGACAAGGGCTGAGGCAGCGCGCACGGAGCCGGAGGACACACGTGGCCCCCTGTAGTCGAATTTGACCAACAGGGGGAACCGGTCTAGCTTCCGCGCATCCCGGCCGACCGGCGGACGGGGCGGACGGAGCGGGGGACCCGGTACGCGGTCGCCTTCGAGCCGGCCGATCCTCCGCGCGGCGGGCGGGTGGCGTTCTGGGACCCGGACGGCGGGACTCCGCACGCGCCGCCGGGCGTCGAGCCGGAGCGCGCCGGGCTCGTCACCTCCGGCGGACGGCGGACGGTGCCCGTGCTGTGGCTCCCGGTCGGGGACGCGCTCCCGGTCCTGGCGCTGGCCCGGCGCCGCTACGGGAAGGACGACGCGGAGGGCGAGGGCACGGGGGCCCGGGCTGGAGCGGTTCACGACGCGGCGGCCTTCTGGGGCGCGGCGACCGCCTTCGCACTGCACCTGGTGGCCCGCGAACGGCTCCTGCCGGGCGTGTCCGAGGGCGGTCACGACGCCTGGCGGGTCGGGCCGCTCGACCCGGCCGACATGCTGCGGCTGCGCGAACTCGCCGCGGCGGCACCGCCGGAGGCACTGGCCGTTCCCGCCCCCGGCGGCGAACTCCTGCCGCCCGCGGACGGTGTGCTGCGCGCCTTCCTGGACGCCGTCGCCGACACGCTGCCGCGCACCCCGGCCGCCGAGGCGGCGACGGGCCGCGCGGCCTTCGCCGCCGTCACGCCCCAGCACGTGCCGGAGCTGCGGTCCTGGGCGGAGGAGATCGCGATCGGCGTGGACGCGGGAGTCCGGGTCTCGCTCGCCGTGCGGCCGGGCGAGGACGCGGCGGGCGCGCCCGTCGTACGGCTCGTCCCGCTCGTGTCCGATCTCGCGGACCCGACCGTCGAGGTGGCCGCCTCGGACCTCTTCGAGGGGGTCGCCCACCCGCTCGGCCCGCGCGCCCAGGCCGACACCGTCCGTGCCGTGCGCCGTGCCGCCGCGCTGTGGGAGCCGCTCGCGCGCCTGCTGCCGGTGCCCCGGAGCATCGATCTCACCGACGAGGAGCTGGGGCTGCTGCTCGGCGGGGCGGCGGGCCGGCTGCGGGCGCAGGGCGTCGCCGTGCGCTGGCCGGCCGGGACGAGCGGGCGGCTGAGCGCGCGGCCCGTGGTGGGCCTGGACCGCACGCCTCCGGCCGATGTGCGGGCCTTCCTCGGCGCGGAGGGCACCGTGGAGCTGCGCTGGCAGCTCTGCCTCGACGGCGATCCGCTGACGGACGAGGAGACGGCGGCCGTGGCCGGGGCGGGACGCCCGGTGGTACGCCTGCGCGGCGGTCAGGTGTTCCTCGATCCCGTACTCGTCCGCCGGGCAGGCGAGCGGCTGCCTCCGCTCACGGCGGTCGAGGCGCTCGCGGTCGCGCTCACCGGTCACGCCGAGATCGGCGGCACGCAGGTCGCCGTCGCCGACGGCCCCTGGCTGAGCGCCTTGCGCGCACTGCTGAACGCTCCGGCGGACGACAGCGCCGTCGAGCCGCCCGCCGCGCTCGCCGCGACGCTGCGCGCCTACCAGCTGCGCGGTCTCGACTGGCTGGCCCGGATGACCTCGCTCGGCCTCGGCGGCTGCCTCGCCGACGACATGGGCCTGGGCAAGACGGTCCAGCTCATCGCGCTCCACCTGCGCCGCCAGGAACACGCGGACACCCGCGCGCCGACGCTCGTGGTCTGCCCCGCCTCGCTGCTCGGCAACTGGGAGCGGGAGATCCGCAGGTTCGCGCCCGGTACCCCGGTGCGCCGGTTCCACGGCCAGGGGCGCGGCATCGAGGGCGCGGACGACGGTTTCGTGCTCACGACATACGGGACGATGCGCCTGGACGCGGAGCGGCTCGCCGCGCACCGCTGGGGGCTGCTCGTCGCCGACGAGGCCCAGCACGTCAAGAACGCCTCGTCCGCGACGGCCCGGGCGCTGCGGCTGATCCCCGCCGCCGCGCGGGTGGCGCTCACCGGGACGCCGGTGGAGAACGGGCTCTCCGAGTTGTGGGCGCTGCTCGACGACTGGACCTCGCCAGGGCTGCTGGGCACCTCCGCGCGTTTCCGGCGGCGCTGGATCGTCCCGATCGAGGCGGAACGGTCCGCCGCCGGTCCGGGCGGGGGTCCCGGGGCGACCGCCGAACGGCTCGCGGGACTCGTCCGGCCCTTCCTGCTGCGCCGCCGCAAGTCCGACCCGGGAGTGGCGCCCGAGCTGCCGCCCAAGACGGAGACCGACCATCCCGTCTCGCTCACGGCCGAGCAGGCCCTCCTCTACGAGGAGCAGGTGCGCGGCACGCTGGCGGAGATCCGGTCGGCCTCGGGGATCGCCCGCAGCGGCCTGGTCCTGCGGCTGCTCACCGGGCTCAAGCAGATCTGCAACCATCCCGCGCACTTCCTCAAGGAGCCGGAGCCGGAGCCGGGGCGGCCCGGCCGCTCCGGCAAGCTCGCGCTGCTGGACGAACTGCTCGGCACGATCCTGGCGGCGGACGGCGCGGTGCTCGTCTTCACCCAGTACGTGGCGATGGCGCGGCTCCTCGAACGGCACCTGCGGGAGCGGGGCGTCGCGGCGCAACTGCTGCACGGGGGCACGCCGGTGCCCCGGCGCGAGGAGATGGTCCGCCGCTTCCAGGACGGCGAGGTGCCGGTCTTCCTGCTGTCGCTCAAGGCGGCGGGCACGGGCCT
The DNA here is from genome assembly GCF_000154905.1 of Streptomyces sp. SPB074. Classification (GTDB taxonomy): domain Bacteria; phylum Actinomycetota; class Actinomycetes; order Streptomycetales; family Streptomycetaceae; genus Streptomyces. Next base: position 214,016 of record NZ_GG770539.1, read on the forward strand.
GAACCTGACGCGGGCCGACCACGTGGTGCACTACGACCGCTGGTGGAACCCGGCCGTCGAGGCCCAGGCGACCGACCGGGCCCACCGCATCGGGCAGACGCGGCCCGTGCAGGTGCACCGGCTGATCGCGGAGGGCACGATCGAAGACCGGATCGCGGCGCTGATGGAGTCGAAGCGGGAGCTGGCCGACGCGGTGCTCGGCAGCGGCGAGCGGGCGCTGAGCAGGCTCGGGAACGACGAACTGGCGAGTCTGGTGGAGCTGAGGAGCACGCGATGAGCGACGGACGCGAGGAGCCGGCGCGGGGCTTCACCGCCTTCCCGGCCCACAAGGGCGGCCGGGGGCGCGGGCGCTCATGGTGGAGCCGGGCCTGGACGGAGGCGGTGGAGGACGGCAGGCCGCTCGGGGACTCGCTGCGCAAGGGGCAGGCCCTCGCCCGCTCCGGGCGCCTGGGCCCCCTGGCGGTGGGCCCCGGGCGGGTCGCCGCGCAGGTGTACGAGGACGCGGAGGAGCCGTACACCGTGGCCCTCGCGCTCGCGGAAGCGGACGAGGCGCGGTGGGACGCGCTCTGGGAGCGGGTCGCGGACCGCCCCGAGGAGACGAGGGCGCTGCTCGCCGGGAGTTGCCGCCGGGGCTCCTGGAGGCGGCGGAGGACGCCCGGCTGGGGCTGCTGCCCGGGTACGGCGAACTGGAGACCGGCCGCGGCTGCGGTCAGCCGGACGACCCGTGCCCGCACGCGGTCGCGCTCGCCCGGTAGTTCTCGTGGCTGCTGG
>NZ_GG770539.1:215665-217093 GCF_000154905.1 Streptomyces sp. SPB074
GCGGGGCGCCGTCACCAGGACGACTTGGTCACTCCCGGCAGAAAGCCCGCGTGGGCCTGTTCGCGCAGACGGACCCGCGAGAGGCCGAACTTGCGCAGGTGGCCCCGGGGCCGCCCGTCCACGCTGTCGCGGTTGCGCACGCGCGTCGCGCTCGCGTCGCGCGGCTGGCGGCGCAGGGCGCGCAGGGCGGCGCTCTTGTCGGCCTCGCCGGTGGCCGGACTGCGCAGGATCTCCTTCAGTTCGGCGCGGCGGGCGGCGTGGCGCGCGACGATCTCGCGCCGCTTCTCGTTCTTGGCGATCTTGCTCTTCTTGGCCATCAGACGCGGTTCCCCCGGGCTCGGACACGGGCGACGGCGGCCTCGACGCCGATGGCGTCGACCGTCTTGATGCCCTTGGCGCTCAGCACCAGCCGGACGTAGCGCCCCTCGCTGGGGAGCCAGTACCTCTTGCGCTGGATGTTCGGGTCGAAGCGGCGCGGGGTGCGCCGGTGCGAGTGGGACACCTTGTTGCCGAAAGCGGGCTTGCTTCCGGTGAGTTGGCAGTGCGCGGACATGGGTGTGTCTCTCCTTGCGGGGCACGGGACCCCGTTCGGTAATGAAAATCGTTGTCGTATGCTACCTCTCATGGCACGCAACGAACTACGCCCGATCATCAAGCTCCGCTCCACCGCCGGGACCGGATACACCTACGTGACGCGCAAGAACCGGCGGAACGACCCCGACCGACTCGTCCTGCGGAAGTTCGACCCGGTCGTGAACCGGCACGTCGCCTTCCGCGAGGAACGCTGACCGCACTTCCGCTCCCCGCACCCCGGCACGGCCTCCCGCGAGCGTTCGCGGGAGGCCGCGCCCGCCGATGTCCCTGTCCGGCCCGCGCGCACCTCGTGGGCACGCCCGTGAGGGGAAGACGAGTCCTGTGTACGGAACAACCGGCCGGGAGACCCGCTCCACGCGCCAGCGCGCGGCGGTGCTCGGCGCCCTGCGCGCGGCGGAGGACTTCGTGTCCGCCCCGGCCCTGCACGCCGTCCTCGCCGCCGGTGGCGCGGCCGTCGGGCTCACGACGGTCTACCGGACGTTGCGGCTCTTCGAGGAGACGGGCCGCGCCGACGTGATGCGGGAGGAGTCCGGCGGGCGGCTCTACCGCTGGCGGCCTCCCGGGGAGCACCGGCACTACCTCGTCTGCCGCGGCTGCGGCGCGAGCAGCGCCGTCAACGCCGAGGCGGTCGAGCGCTGGGTGGCCGCGGTCATGAAGGAGTCCGGCTACCGTGCCGTCGCGCACACGCTCGAACTGAGCGGGGTCTGCGACGGGTGCGCGGAACGGGACGAGGCCGGACGGTCCGGCTGAGCGCCCCGGCACGCGGTCCCTGGCGCCGGTGCGGGGCGGCAGCGCCGCACCTCGGGAACGCCCTCGCGACGGCACGCCCCGGGC
>NZ_GG770539.1:217193-228147 GCF_000154905.1 Streptomyces sp. SPB074
CCGGGGCGCTTCCTGCGGTTCCCGCGGGGGGTCTGGGTGGCCCGTCCTACCGCCCGGCGGCCACCGGGGCGGCCGGGGGTGCGGGTGCGGCGCGGCGCCTGGCGCCGGTGCGCAGGCGGGCACCGAGGTGGCAGCACACGTAGATCGCGAAGGAGAGCGTCGTGACGTACGGGCTGATGGGGACGCTGCTGCCGAGCGCGAGGAGGATGCCGCCCTCGACGGACACGACGGCGAAGGCGACGCTCAGGAGCGGCAGCAGGACGGGGGAACTGGTGAGGCGGGTGGCGGCGGCGGCCGGGGTGACGATGAGCGTCAGGACCAGCAGGGCGCCCACGACCTGCACCGACAGGGCGACCGCGAGCCCCAGGATCAGCATGAAGCCGAGAGAGAGGAAGCGGACCGGCAGCCCGCGCGCCTCGGCGACCTCGGGATCGGCGCTGGCGAAGGTGAGGGGTCGCCAGACCACCGCGAGGGCGAGCAGGACGACGGCCGAGGTGCCGAGCAGCCACGCCGTCCGCGGGGTGTCCACCGCGACGATCTGCCCCGTGAGGAGCCCGAACTTGTTGGCCGCCCGGCCCTTGTAGAGCGCGAGGAAGAGGACGCCGAGCCCGAGGCCGAACGGCATGAGGATGCCGATCGCGGAGTTGCGGTGCCTGGCCCGCGCGCCGAGGAGGCCGATGCCCGCGGCCGCGAGGAGGGAGCCGAGCAGGGAGCCCGCGACGACGTTGACGCCGAGCAGCAGCGCGGCGGAGGCCCCGGCGAAGGACAGTTCGCTGATGCCGTGCACCGCGAAGGGCAGGTCCCGCATGACGACGAACACGCCGACGAGCCCGCCGACGAGCCCGAGGGCGGCCCCGACGATGAGCGAGTTGCGGACGAGGCCGAGGAGTTCCCCGTAGTGGTCGTAGGCGAAGAGCTGGTGCCAGACGCCGTCGGCGAGGTTCATCGGGCAACTCCATGGTGCGGTGCGGGTTCCCCGGGGTGGTGGGCCGGTTCCTCGTAGGCGCCGGCGACCACGACCCGGCCCCCGACCCGTACGACGTCGACGTGCGTGCCGTACAGGCGCGAGAGCGAGGCGGAGGTGAGGACGTCACCGGGCGTGCCGGTGCGGTGCGCGCCGGGCGCGAGGTAGAGGACGCGGTCCACGAGGTCGAGGACGGGGTTGATCTCGTGCGTGACGAAGACGACGCCGGTGTCGTGCGAGCGGCGGCGGGCGTCGATGAGCTCGGTGACGGCGCGCTGGTGGTGCGGGTCGAGCGAGACGAGCGGTTCGTCGCAGAGCAGGAGGCGCGGGTCGGTGGCGAGGGCCTGGGCGACCCGTACGCGCTGGCGCTCGCCGCCGGAGAGTTCGCCGAGGGGGGCGTCCGCGTAGGCGGCGGCCCCGACGGAGGCGAGGAGTTCGTCCACGCGTGCGCGTTCGGCCCGGCGCGGGCGGCGCGGGCCGAAGCGGTGGCCGCTGACACCGAAGCCGACGAGGTCGCGGGCGCGGACCGGGGTCTGGGACGACAGGCTCGCCTGCTGGGGGATGTAGCCGATGTGCCGGTTGGCGCGACGGGCCGGCTCGCCGAGGACCGTGAGGGTCCCGGCCGAGAGCGGCTGTCTGCCGAGCAGGGCCCGGAGCAGACTCGTCTTGCCCGCGCCGTTGGTGCCGAGCACGGCGAGGTACTCGCTCGGGGCGACGCGCAGATCGAGGTCGCGCCAGACCGTGCGGCCGCCATGGGCGACGGCGCCGCCGCGCAGGTCGAGCAGCGCGGCGGCCCCGCCGGGGCGCCCGTGGGCCGCCCCGGCGATCCGTTCGTCCCCGGCCGTGCCCGCCGCGGCGGCGGCACCGGGTTTCGAGGTCATGGCCGTCCCGCTCACTTGCCGAGCGCGTCGGCGAGGGAGTCGATGGTCCCGCCCATCCACGCGAGGTAGTCCTTGCCCTGCGGCAGGGTCTCCGTGACGGGGACCTCGGGCACCCCGGCGCTCTTCGCCGCGTCCGCGACCTTCTCCGTCTGCGGCCCGGAGGTCTGGGAGTTGTAGACGAGCGCCTCGACCTTCTTGCCCTGGTAGAGCGCGAGGGTGTCCCGGAGCACCTTCGGGGAGACGTCGTCGCCCTCCTCGATGGCCTCGCTGAAGTCCTCGGGCGTCTTGTTGACGAGCCCGGCGGCCTCGGTCATGTAGAGGGGTACGGGCTCGGTGATGCCGACGGCCTCGCCGCCGTGGGCCTTCTTGATGGCCGCTTCCTTGTCCTCCAGCGGCTTGAGGGCCGCCTCGAACTTCTCGGCGTTGGCGTCGAAGGTGTCCGCGTCGTCGGGGGCGGCCTTGCCGAGCGCCTCGGCGATCCGGTCGGCGATCTTGGCGACGGCCGGGAGGTCGTACCAGACGTGCTCGTTGAGCTCGCCGCCGGGAGGCGCGGTGCGGCCGGAGATCTTCACGGCGTTGAGCACCTCGGCGGAGGAGTTGCCCGCGCTCTTGAGCATCCGGTCCATGAAGTCGTCGTAGCCGCCGCCGTTCTCGACGACGAGGGCGGCCTTGGAGAGCGCGAGCTGGTTGCGGGTGTCGGCCTCGTAGGAGTGCGGGTCCTGGTCGGGGTCGGAGATGAAGGAAGTGACCTCGACCCGGTCACCGCCGACCTTCTTGACGATGTCGCCGTAGACGTTGGTGGACGCGGCGACGGTGACGGGGGCGGAGGAGCCGCCCCCGGTCTTGGCGGCGGGCTTGGCGTCGTCCTTGCCGGAGGACCCGCCGTCGTCCGAGGAACTGCCGCAGGCGGCGACGGCGAGGAGGGAGGCGCCGGATATGAGGACGGCGAGGTGGCGGGAACGGGGAATGCGCACGGGAACTCCAGAGCGGGATACGGGAAGAGGGGCCGACGAGCGGCGCCGCCCGGGGAGGGAACGGCACCGCTCGTCACGTCGTCACGCTATATGAAAATGAATGTCACCACGACCTACTCTCCGCCCCGTAATGACTTTCGTTTCCAAAACTTGACCTGGCCCGGCGCTCAGGAGAACCGCAGGTGAGGGGCCACGCTGAGGAGCTTTTCCCGCGTCTCCTCGAACTCCCCGCGGGCGCCTCGGCGACGGGGATCGCGCGGGCGGGGGCCTCGGGGAGCACCTGCTGGTAACCGTCCTCGTGGACGACCGCGCGGAGCATGTCGTGGCGCTCCGTCAGCTCCCGCCAGAGGCGGGCGACCCGTTCGGCGTCCAGCTCCGGGTAGTCGAGTTCCACGTACGCCTGGCAGGTCACGCCGCCGTAGGGGACGCCGTCGGCCCGGCCGAGGAGGTAGGCGGACTGCACCGGCGTGAGCGGGAAGGGCTCGTGCCGTGCCGCGGGGTCGGGGCGCATGGCCGGCGGGGTGGCGGCGAGGTGGCGGAGGATGTCGTCCTTGCGGGCGAGGAGCCGCTCTTTGCGCTCGCCGGTCAGCAGGCCGCGGGCGCGCGGAAGCGCAGGCGTCCTTCCTCCTCCCAGAGTTCGACGCCGTCGGCCGCGTACTCGGCCAGCAGTTCGGTGATGTTCACAGCTCTCCGCTCTCGGTGTCGGTCGCCCGTGCGGCGACGCTCGTGGTGATGTCGGCCGCGAGGGCGGCGAGGTCCGGGGCCGCGAGGAGGCGGCGCACTGGGAAGGGGATGCCGAAGCGGCGGCTCACGGCGGCGACGAGTCTCATGGCGGTGAGGCTGTCGCCGCCGGCCGCGAAGAAGTCGGCGTGCCGGTCGCGCGCGGTGCCGGGCAGGCACGTTTCCCACAGCGCGGCGAGTTGCGTCTCGACGCCGGGGCGCGGTGGCGCGCTCTCCCGGCCGGGGGCCGGCTCGTGCTCCTCGGCGAGGGCGAGCAGCGCGGCCCGGTCCACCTTGCCGTTGGGGCGGGGAGCGGCAGCGCGCCCGAGGAAGTGGAGGCCGCTGGGGCCGCGGGAGGCGCTGGGGCGCGGCGTACGCGGCGAGCCGGGCGCGCAGACCGGTGAGGACCCGCTCGGCGAGGGCCGCCTCCGTCTCGCCGGCGGGTGTCCCGCCGCTCTCCTCCCGTACGGCGAAGGCCACCAGGCGGCGGGCCGTGCGGGGTCCGGCGCCGACGACCGCGGCCCGCGCGATGCCGGGGCGGGACTCCAGCGCGGTCTCGACCTCGCCGGCCTCGACGCGGTGTCCGGAGATCTTCAGCCGGGAGTCGCGCCGGCCCAGGAACTCGATGAGCCCGCCGGGCCTGAACCGCCCGATGTCCCCGGTGCGGTACCAGCGCCGTCCGTCCCGCACGGGGAACGCGCGTGCCGTCAGTTCCGGGTCGCCGAGGTAGCCCTCGGCGAGTCCGAGGCCGCCGATCCACAGTTCGCCCGGGACCCAGTCCGGACAGTCGCGTCCGGCCGCGTCCACGACCCGGTACTCCTGTCCGGTCAGGGGCCTGCCGTGGGAGATCGAGGGCCAGCCGGGCGGCGGCGCGGTGACGGTGTACGTGTTGGACCAGACGGCGGCCTCGGTGGCACCGCCCATGGCGACGAAGCGGCAGCCCCCCGCCGTGCGCGTGCGCAGGCGTCCCGGCAGGTCGAGGCCGATCCAGTCGCCGGAGACGAGTGCCGTGCGCAGGCCGAGGAGGTCCCCGGGCGGGCCGCCGCCGTGCTCGTCGGCGTCGAGGAGCAGCCCGAGCAGGGCGGGCACGGTGTTCCACACCGTGACGCCGAAGCGGCGTACGAGGTCCGGCCAGCCGCCGGGGTCGTGCCGGTCCTCCTCCGTCGGCAGGAGCAGCGAGCCGCCCGCCGACAGGAGGCCGAAGAGGTCGTACACCGCGAGGTCGAAGTCGAGCGCCGAGAGCGCGAGGACGCGGTGGACGTCGGGGTGCACCTCGCGGCGGTTGAAGAGCGTGAGGGTCACCGCGACCGCTTCGGCCCCGCTCCACTCCGCCAGGACCTCCCCGTACGCGGCGAGCAGGACCGTCGCCGGGGTGAGTCCGTGCCGGGTGGCGCGTTCCTTGACGGTGCTCCAGCGCTCCGGGTCGAGGCGCAGGCGGCGCCGGGTGAACACCGGCGTGGTGAGGAGCGCGGGGTCGGTGGCGAGCGGGAGGGCGGGCGACGGGGGCAGTTCGGCGAGCCGGCCGCTCCAGTGCTCGCGCGCCCGCCCGGCCGTCGCGGGGTCGGGGGTCTGGCTCGTCAGGTGGTCGCGGAAGGTGAGCGAGAGGGGTGGGAGGGTCGCGTCGGGGTCGTCGTAGAGGGTGTTGAGCTCCGCGTAGAGGGTCGTGAGGGAGAGCGCGTCGAGCACGAGGTAGTCGAGGCCGATCGCGAGGCGGGTCCTGGTGCGGCCGTCCTCGCCGGGGTAGCGGAGCGCGGCGAGGTCCCAGAGCGGCCAGGTGCCGGGGTCGCGGACCTGTCGCGACATGCGGGCACGGAGCGCGGCGAGGGCGGCCGCGGCTCCGGCGGCGTCCGTCTGCGCGGCGACGAGCCGCAGTGCGGGCACCTGGGCGTGCACGCGCTGGGTGCCGTCCTCGTGGACGACGGCTCGGAGCTTTCCGTGGCGGCGCACGAGGTGGTTCCAGGCGCGGGTGAGGCGGTCGAGGTCCACGTCGGGTCCGTCGAACTCGCTGTAGTGCCAGGTGCCGACGCCGCCGAGGGTGAAGCCGGAGTCCCGGCCCCTGAGGTAGGCGGCCTGTACGTCGGTGAGCGGGAACGGCGCGTGGGCGAGTTCCCGCGCGGCGACGGGGGCGGGCGGCGCGGGGGGCGCGGCGGCGGCGCGGGGGGCGAGGCGGGCGGCGAAGTGCCGCAGCGTGGGCGCGGCGAAGAGGACGGCCACGGCCGCGTCGGCGAATCCGGCCGCGCACAGGCGTCCCACGACGCGGGTGGCGAGGAGCGAGTCGCCGCCGAGGGCGAAGAAGCTGTCGTCCCTGCCGATCGCCCCGCTGCCGAGGAGTTCCGCCCAGGCGGCGGCCACCGCCTCCTCGGCGGGGGTCGCGGGTGCCTCGCGCGCCGGTCCCCGGTCGCGGGCGCTCCCGGCGAGGAGACGGGCGACGGCGGCGCGGTCCGGCTTGCCGTTGGGTGTCAGCGGCAGGGCTTCCCGCACGAGGACGGTCTGGGGCACCATGTGGCCGAGGAGCCGTGCGGCGGCCCGTTCGCGCACTTCCTCCGGTACGGGGGTGCCGCCGTTTGGTGCGGGCGTGACGAGCGCGGCGAGCGCGCGGGCGGGCTCCGTCACGACGACGGCGACGGCGCGCAGCACCGCGGGTCCGCCTCCAGGGCCGCTTCGATCTCGCCGAGTTCGACGCGGTGCCCGCCGATCTTCACCTGGTGGTCGGCTGGCCCGAGGAACTCCAGGACCCCGTCGGCCCGGTAGCGCGCGCGGTCCCCGGTGCGGTACCAGCGCTCGCCCTCGTGCTCCACGAACCGTTCGGCGGTGCGTTCCGGGTCGCCCCGGTAGCCGGTGGCGAGCCCGGAACCGCCGATCCACAGTTCGCCGGGGACGAGGTCGGGACAGTCGTGGCCGTGGGGGTCCACGACGCGTGCGCGCGTGTTGCGCAGCGGTGTCCCCCAGGGCACGGAGACCCACTCGGGGCGCACCTCGCCGACCTCGAAGACGGTCGAGTGCACGGCCGCCTCCGTCATCCCGCCGAGTGCCACGAAACGGCAGCCGGGCACGAGGGCGCGCAACCGGGCCGGCTGGTCGAGCCCGATCCAGTCGCCGCCGAGGAGCGCGAGCCGCGGGGTGCTGCCGAGCCCGGTGTCGGCCCCGGCGGCGAGGAGGAGGTCGAGGACGGCGGGCACGCACTGGAGGAGGGTGACGCCGTGGCCGCGTACGAGGGCGGTCCAGTGGTGGGTGTCCTTGCGGTGCTCCTCGCCGACGACCACGACCGCGCCACCGGCCGACAGGGGGGCGAACAGGTCGAAGGCGGCGAGGTCGAAGTCGAGCGCGGAGAGGGCGAGGGTGCGGTCCGCGGGGCCGATGGCGAAGCGTTCGGCGAGTGCTTCGAGCGTGTTGACGACGGCGCGGTGCGGGATTTCGACGCCCCTGGGGACACCGGTCGAGCCGGAGGTGAACAGGAGGTAGGCGGGGCTCAGGGGCCCGGTGCGGCGATTCCGTCTGCCGGGGGCTCGGCCGCGGCCAGGTCGAGCGTCAGGACGGTGAGGCCGGGCACCGCCCGGCACAGCGGCGCGTGCTCCGGGTCGGTCAGGACGAGACGGGCCCCGGCGGTCTCGTGGACGCGTCGCCGCCGCGCGGCGGGCTGATCGATGCCCACGGGCGCGTAGCAGGCTCCGGCGGCGAGCACGCCGAGCACGGCCACGACCTGGGCGGCTCCCTTGGGCAGGGTGATCGCCACGGTGTCGCCCTCCACGACCCCGTGCCGCCGCAGCAGGGCCGTCACCCGGCGGGCGGCGTCCGCGAGTTCGCCGTAGCTCAGCCGCGTCCCGTCCTCGCGCACGACGGCGAGGCGCCCGGGGTGGGTTTCCGCGTGCCGGAAGAAGGCGGCGTGCAGCGGCGCGCCGGAGGCGGGGACGCGGGCCGGTGTCGCCGCCTCGCGTGCCGCGAGGTGCGCGGCGGGGGCGAGCGGGCCGACCGGCCGCTCCCAGGCGCTCTCGTCCTCGGTGAGCGAGGTGAGCAGGGCGCGGTAGGCGGCGAAGGCGGCGTCGGGGACGCCGCGGGCGAGGACGCCGTCCCGTACGTCCCAGTTGAGCAGCAGTCCACCGTCCAGTTCGGTCACCTGCGCGTCGAGGACGACCTGCGGGCCCTGCGAGATGATCCACACCGGGCGCCCGAATTCCTCCTGGACCTCGCGCGTGAAGATCTCCCCGAGTCCGAGGGCGCTCGTGTAGACGACGGGCGCGAGGACGGGTGAACCCTCGGCGCGTGTCAGGTCGCGCAGGACCTCGACGCCGCCGTACCCGCCGTGCGCGACGCCGGCCCGGATGCCGTCCTGCACCCGGCGGGCGTGCGCGAGGAACGACGCCTGTGCGGTCAGGTCCACGTCGAGCAGGAGGGAGGAGCTGAAGTCCCCGACGAGTCCGGCGACATCGGGGGCGAGGAGTTCGCGGTCGAAGAGCGGGAGGTTGAGCAGGAAGCGGCGCTCGCCGCTCCAGGCGGCGAGGACTTCGGCGAAGGCGGTGGCGAGCGCGGCGGCCGGGGTCAGCCCGCGGCGGCCGGCCCGCGCGGCGAAGGTCTTCTTCTGCTCCGGGTCCAGCCAGTGGTGCAGGCGCCGCACGTGGGTGAGCGCGGTGTCGCTCGCGGCGACGGGCCGGTCCAGGGCGACGGTCGCCGGGGGTGCGGGGGCCCGGGGCGGGGCGGCGAGGCGCTCCTGCCACCACGCGCGGTCGGCCGCCCGCCTCCCGGCGGTGCCGGGGTCGGCGGCACGTGCGGCGAGGTAGTCGCGGTAGCTCAGGGAGAGCGGGGGCAGCGGTTCGTCGGGGTGGGCGTAGAGGTGGCGCAGGTCGGCGAGGAGGACGCGCAGGCTGAGGGCGTCCCCGGCCATCATGTCGAGGCCGATCTGGAGGCGGGTGCGGTCCTCGGGGAGCACGCACAGGGCGGCACGGAACATCTCCCCGGCCCCGGGGTCGGCCCGCGCGTGGGTGTGCCGCTCGCGCAGGTCCGCGAGGCGCGCCTCCGCCTCCTCGCGGGGCAGCGCGCGCAGGTCGTGGACCGCGAAGCGGGCGGGGCCGCTCCCGTACCGCTGCCGGCCGTCGGCTCCGACGCGTGCCCGCAGCATCCCGTGCCGGTCCACGAGGCGGTCGAGCGCCGTGCGCAGCCGGACGGGATCGAGACCGCTTCCGTCGAGTTCGACGGCGAAGTGCGGGGCGACGCCGCCGAGCGGCTGCCCGTCCTGGCGTCCGATCCAGTACGCGTGCTGCATGGCCGAGAGGGCGAAGGGCGTGTCGTCCTCGGCACCGCTCGCCGGTGGCGGCGGGGCGGCGGGCGCCGCGGGGCCTCCGGCCCGTTCGCGCAGGATCGCGTACCAGGCGGTGAGGACGGGTTCGTCCACGAGGTCCTGGAAGGTCACGGAGCTGCCCGCGCGGCGCCAGGCGCCCACGAGCCGCATCAACGCGAGCGAGTCGAGGCCGAGTTCGAAGAGGTCGCGGCCCTCGTCGGGTTCCCCGGTCCCGAGTTCCTCGGACACCGCCGTCCGGATGTCCTCGGGCGGCACCACGGGACTGCCGAAGCTCATCCCGCGCACGCACGACGACTACGCTTACAACGCCCGCGCCGCCGCCGCGGTGTGCGGCCTGGACGAGCACTCCGTCTACCTCGCCGTGCTCCCGGCCGCCTTCAACTTCACGCTCGCCTGCCCGGGCGTGCTCGGCACCCTCTTCGCGGGTGGCACCGTCGTGCTGGCCCCCGACCCGAGCCCGCAGACCGGCTTCGCGCTCATCGCCCGGGAGGGGGTCACCCTCACCGCGCTCAGCCCGCCGCTCGTCCCGCGCTGGATCGAGGAGGCCCGCGCGGACCCCGGGTCCACGCGCTCGCTGCGCGTCGTCCAGGTCGGCGGGGCCCGCCTGCCCGACGCGCTCGCGGCGGAGCTCGGGCCCACGCTCGGGGTGACCGTCCAGCAGGTGTACGGAATGGCCGAGGGCCTGCTCAACCTCACGCGCCTCGACGACCCGGAGGAACTGATCCGCACGACGCAGGGCCGGCCGCTCGCGCCCGACGACGAGATCCTCGTGGTGGCCCCGGACGGGGCCCCGATGCCCGACGGGGAGCCGGGTGAACTCCTCACCCGGGGCCCGTACACACCGCGCGGCTACTACCGCGCCGCCGCGCACCAGGCGCGGGCCTTCACTCCGGAGGGCCACTACCGCACCGGGGACCTCGTCCGGCGCCTGCCCTCGGGGCACCTCGTCGTGGTGGGCCGGGTCAAGGACCAGATCAACCGGGGCGGCGAGAAGATCGCGGCGACGGAGGTCGAGGAACACCTCCTCACCCACCCGGGCATCGAGGCGGCGGCGCTCGTCGGCGTCCACGACCCGCACCGGGGTGAACGCGCCGTCGCCTTCCTCACCTGCCCGGCCGCCCCCGCCCCGGACGTCCAGGAACTCGCCCGCTACCTGCGCGAGGAACGCGGCCTCGCGGCCTACAAGGTCCCCGACCAGGTCGTCGTCCTCCGTGCCCTGCCCCTGACACCGGTCGGCAAGGTGGACAAGAAGGCACTGGCGGAACGGGTGCCCGGCTGAGACCCGCCGGGAGACGGGCGAGAAGGCGGGCGGGGGCGGGCGGCGCGCGGTCGCCCGTCCCCGCCCGGGGCCGGGACGCTACGAGCCCCCGGCGGGCGGACGCGCCGGTGGTTCGCGCGGCGGGATCACGGCCCCCGCGAGCCCTACGCCGACCGGCCGCCGCGGGGACCCGCCGCGCGCCTCGGCTCCAGCAGCGCCCTCGTGGCGGGGTGACCCGGCCGCTCCAGCACGTGCCGGGCGGGGCCCGACTCCGCCACCTCGCCGGCGGCCAGGACGACGACCCGGTCCGCGCAGCGCGCGGCGGCCGCGAGGTCGTGCGTGACGAGGACGAGGGTCAGTCCGTCCACCCGCCGCAGTTCGTCCAGCAGCTCCACGATCTCGCGCGCGGTGTCCGGGTCGAGCGCGGAGGTCACTTCGTCGCAGACCAGCAGCCGCGGCCCCGCCGCGAGGGCTCGCGCGAGCGCGAGGCGCTGCCGCTCCCCGCCCGAGAGGGCGCCGGGCCGCCGGGAGCGCACCCCGGGACCGAGACCGACCCGGCCGAGCAGGGCGCGCGCCTCCGCGGCCGCCGGGCCCGGGGCGAGACCGCGCAGCCCGGTCAGCGGGCGGATCAGCGCGCGCTCGGTCGTCTCCCGCGGATTGAGCGCTCCGTGGGCGTCCTGCGCCACCAGCTGCACGGGGGCGGCGCGTCCTTGCCGGGCCCCGTCCGGTTCCTCCCACCTCACCGTCCCGGCGGCCGGGCGGAGGAGCCCGGCCAGGCAGCGGGCGAGCGTCGTCTTGCCCGCCCCGGAGGGCCGAGCACGGCGGTGCACGTCCCCGGGGCCGCGGTCAGGCCGATGTCCCGCA
>NZ_GG770539.1:228763-236456 GCF_000154905.1 Streptomyces sp. SPB074
CGACGCGCACGCCGCCCGCCGTCCGGGCGAGGCCGTTGGCGTACGTGCCCGAGCAGGGCGAGCGCCAGGCTGCTCTTGCCCGAGCCGGAGCGCCCCACGACGGCGAGGACACGCCCGGCTCCCAGTGTCAGGCACGCGTCCACGAGGACGGGACTGCCCCGGCCCGGCGGGCCGAGGGTGAGCCCTTCCACGCGTACCGCGACCGCTTCCGTCGCGCCGTCGCCCTCCCGCACCGGCTCCGCTCCTCTCACGCCGTCACCTCCGTCTGCCGCTCCGCTTCTCACCTCGTGGCCCCCTTCGCCGCCTCGGCCCCCGCGCCCGCGTACCGGTCGGCGAGCAGGCCCACGCACACCGAGAGCGTCACGAGGAGGAGGGTGGGGAGGAGGAAGGGCGCGGTCGCCAGTGGGGCGCCGGGCAGGTTCTCGCTCACCATGCGCCCCCAGTCCGGCTCCGCGCCGCTCCCCCCGAGCCCGAGGAACCCGGCCGTCGCGGCGAGGTGGAGCGAGGCGACGAACCGCAGCCCGGCCTCCGTGAGCGCCGTTCCCGCGAGCTGCGGCAGGAGGTCGTGGCGCGCGACCCGCAGCGCCCCGTCCCCGCGTGCCCGGGCCGTCTCCACGTAGCCGGTGGTCAGGAGGCGGGCCGTCGCCGCGCGCAGCACGCGGACCGAGAACGGCGCGGTGGCGAGGGCGACTGCGAGGACCGTGGCGGCGGCGCTGCCCGGGAACCCGGCGGCGAGCACGAGGACGAGCAGCAGCGGCGGGACCACCGCCAGCACGTCGAAGAGCCGTTGCGCCGCATCGCCGGCCCGTACCGGCAGCAGTCCCGCGAGGACTCCGGCCGCGCCGCCCACCAGGCTCGTGAGCAGCGTCGCCGCGCCCGCCGTCAGCACCAGCCGGCGCCCGCCGCACAGCAGCCGGCTCAGCACGTCCCGCCCCAGCGCGTCCGTCCCCAGCGGCAACCCGGGAGCCGGTCCGCCGTACACCGCTCCCAGCTGCGCCCGCGCGTCGTGCGGCGCGAGCAGGGGCCCAGGAGCGCCAGGCCGAGCACGAGGACGGCGCCCAGGCCCGCGAGCCGAGGCAGCAAGGGGGTCCGTGTTCCCGCCGCGCCGCTCACCGCCGGGTTCTTCCCACCGGGTCCAGCAGCCGGGCGAGGACGTCCCCCACCAGGAGGACGAGCAGGACGACGACGGCGAGCTCCGTCGCGATGCCGAGCACCATGGGGACATCCCGCGCCGCCACCGCGCGCTGGAGCTCGCGGCCGACGCCGGGGTAGTCGAAGACGCTCTCGACCACGACCGCGCCGCCCACGAGGCCGCTCGTCGTCAGGGCGAGGCCCTGCACCGCCGGGCCCAGCGCGTTCGGCAGGACGTGCCGCAGCGCGAGCCGCGTCCCGCGCGCGCCGTCGAGCCGCGCCGCCTCCGCGTACGCGGTGCGGTCCACCTCGGCGACCGCCGTGCGCACCAGGCGTGTGGCCGTCGCGAGTCCGGCCCCCGCGAGAGTGAGCACCGGCAGCACGAGCCCGCTCGGGACCTTGGAGCGGGGAGCCGCCGAGCGGCACGAGGACCACGCGGGGGCAGCAGTTCCGAGCCTCCGTCGAGAAGACGGCGATCAGCAGCGCCCGCCATGACGAACTCCGGGGACGCTTCGCCACCGCGAGGGCCCCGAATGAGACGAACCGGTCCGGGGCCCGCCCGCGCCGCAGTCCGGCCCACAGCCCGAGCCCCACGGGGCAGGGGACGACGAGGAGGAGGGTGAGCCCGGCCAGGAGCAGGCTCGCGGGGAGGCGGTCGGCGAGCACCCCGGCGACGGGCCGGTGCCCCACGAGCCCGGTGCCGAGGTCGCCCCGGACGGCCTTCCCCGCCCAGCGCGCGTACCGCTCGGCCACCGGCCGGTCGAGCCCCAGCGAGTGCCGGACCGCCGCCCGTTCGGCCGGGGAGGCGTCCGCGCCGGCGACGGCGCTCACCGCGTCCCCGGGCAGCGCCGACGTGGCGGCGAAGACGAGGCCGGTGACGAGGACGAGCAGGACGGCCGCCGAGGCGGCCCGGCGGGCCAGGAAGACCGGGAAGCTCACCGCAGGGCCGCGTGCGAGAAGCCCGGGAACTGCTCGAAGAGGTCGTCGGCGATACCGCTCACCCCGGCCGCCCGCGCGTTGAGGTAGGGCTTGAACACGGGCAGGACCGTGTTGCCCCGCTCCCACAGCTCGCGCTGCGCCCGGCCGCCCGTCTCGGCGGCCTTCGCCCCCGTACTGGCCCGCGCCCGCGCGACGAGCGCGTCCACGTCCGGGCGGTCCCAGCCGAGCGCCGAGGGCGAGCCGCCCGCCGTGTTCATCTGGTACGTGGGCAGCGCGGGCACCGGAACCTGGTAGGCCGCGACGAACGGCAGCCGGCTGTAGGCGGCGAAGTCGGCGAAGAGCTGCCCGGCGGGCAGCTCCCGCACGCTCGCGCGCACTCCCACCGCGCGCAGGTCCTCCACGTACAGCGCCGCCGCCTCGACCAGGCCCGGGGTCTCGGGCCCGGTCGTGAGCCGTATCTCCATGCCGTCGGCACCGGCCTGCCGGAGCAGTCGCCTCGCGCGCGCGGGGTCGTGGGCGCGGCGCGGCAGGTCGCGCGCGTAGTCGGGGAAGCCGAGCGAGGGCAGGTCGTCGCCGACGGTCGCCTGCCCGTGGAAGACCGTGCGCACGAGCGCCTCGCGGTCCACGGCGAGCTTGAACGCCTCCCTGACGCGGGGGTCGTCGAAGGGCTTGCTCCGCATGTTCATCCGGAAGGACAGCGCGACGAGATACGGGCTCTCGACGGCGCGAGCCGGATGCGGCCGCTGTCGCCGAGCGTGCGTGCGACGACCGGCGAGAGGTCGTGCGCGAAGTCGACCTGCCCGCTCGTGAGCGCGTTGAGGCGGGCCTGGGCGTCGGCGATCGAGCGCAGTTCGAGGCCGTCGAGCGACGGCGCCCCGCCGTAGTACTCGTCGTGGCGGCGGAAGGCGGCTCCCTGTCCGGGCACGAACTCGGTGAGCCGGAACGGGCCGCAGCCCGGCGTCCGCTCGGTGATCTCGCGCGTACCGTCCTTGACGACGAGGAAGTTGCCCTGGCACAGGATCAGGCGCCCGTCCGCGATGGGCCGCAGCGTCGGCAGGCTGACCGCGTGGGGGCCGTGCGCCTTCGCGCGCCTCAGGTCGAAGTTGAGGGCGACGAGCTTGAAGGCGGGCAGCGTGCGGGCGCCCGCGAGCCGCGGGGAGTGCAGGACGTCGGCGGGGCCGAGCCGCGAGCCGTCCGTGAACCGTACGTCCTCGCGCAGCCGGAGGGTGTACGTGCCGAGGTCCGCCGAGATGTCGATGCCCTTGAGGACCCCGTACCGCACGCCGTCCTCGGCCTTCGGGTCCAGGTTGCCGAGGGTGCCGTGCCAGGCGCGGGCCCGCACCATGTCGAGCGCGGTGGGGCCCCGGAAGAAGTCGAGGGTCTCGGAGGCGCCGCCGCCGACGAACGCGGCCCGCAGGGTGCCGCCCTGGCGGCCCTTGCCGGAATCCGGG
This sequence comes from Streptomyces sp. SPB074, assembly GCF_000154905.1. Lineage (GTDB taxonomy): Bacteria > Actinomycetota > Actinomycetes > Streptomycetales > Streptomycetaceae > Streptomyces. The sequence goes on from NZ_GG770539.1 coordinate 232,285, forward strand.
CGCGCGGCCCTCTCCTCGCCGGAGGAGCAGGCGGCGAGCAGACCAAAAAAAAGCACCGAGCGCGAGCACGGCACCCGCGCCCGCGCCCGCGCCCGCGGTGAGGAAGCGCCGTCTGCCCGGGAGCGGGGGCGGAAGCGGTCGGAGGGAGGAGGAAGAGGACATGGGGAACTCCGTTCGGGAGACGGGGAATCAGGGCGGGTGGTGCGGGCGCGGGGCGGTGGCGGTCTCACTCCCCCGCGTCGTCGTGCAGGGTGATCGCCCCGGAGGGGCAGCGCCCGAGCGCCTCGCGGACGGAGGGGAGCAGCGGGGGCGCGGGATACGGGTCGAGGAGGCGTACGAGCCCGTCCTCCTCGCCCTGGTCGAAGACCCCGGCGGCGGCGAGCACGCACTGCCCCGCGCCGACGCACACCTCGGCGCGCACGGTGACGCGTGGCGGCGTCGCGGGGCGCGCGCTCATCGTGTCCCCCCGGCGAGGGGCGGGTTCGCGTCGCGCGCGGGCGGTGGCGCCGCCCCGCTCGTGCCGGGGCGGCCGGGGAGCACGGTCGCCGGGAGCGTGGGCCCGGCCGTCGCGCTCATCCCTCGGGGCGCAGCAGGCCGCGGCGGAAGGCCGCGACGAGGTGCTGGGGCACGCGGTGCTCGGTGCCGTCCACGGTGAGGGTGACGAGTTTCGGGGCGCTGGCTTTCCACTGCGCCCTGCGGTGGCGGGTGTTGGCGCGGGAGGTCTTGCGCTTGGGGACGGCCATGGTGGTGCCTTTCCGGTGGTGGAGTGGTGCGCGGATGGCGCGGGGGGGGGCGCGTGAGCGCCGTACGCGGGGCGCGCGGGCGGTCGGCGCTCCGGGGGGGGCCGGGCCCTCAGCGGCTTCCGTACGGGAGGAGCGCCATCTCGCGGGCGTTCTTGATCGCGGTGGCGAGTTGCCGTTGCTGCTGGGCGCTGACCCGGGTGACGCGGCGGCTTCGGATCTTGCCCCGGTCGGAGAGGAACTTCCGCAGCAGGTCGGTGTCCTTGTAGTCGATGTACGTGATCCCCGCGGCGTCCAGCGGGTTGGGGCGCGGGGCGCGGGTGTCGCGGCGGCGGTCGGAGGTGCGGGGCACGGGAGGGCTCCTGGGGGTGGCGGTCAGTGGACGGGGTCGAGGAACTGGTCGAAGGAGGCCGGGAAGTCCTTCCAGGCCCGCGTGCCGCCCGCCATCTCGGCGTCGGTCAGCACGCAGGAGCCGAGGAGGGCGGCGACGCCCTCCCGGTCGAGGCCGGGCGAGGTGAAGACGAGGTGCTGTTCGCGGTCGCCGTGCTCGGGGTCCCAGTCGAGCGCGGCGGCGGCCCGGCGCAGCGGGGGTACGAGTTCCCAGGCCGCGTCCGGCAGTCCGCGCAGCCACGGACCGGCGGCCTCCACGCACAGGGCGCCGCCTGCCGCGTCCCAGTGCAGGAGCGTGTCGGGCCGGTCGGCGAGCCAGAAGCGGCCCCGGCTGCGCACCGCCGCGCAGCACAGCTCCTCCAGCGCGTCGAAGAGGCGCCCGGGGTGGAAGGGGCGGCGGTGGCGCCAGACGAGCGTGCCGATCCCGGCCTCGTGCGCCTCCTGCGGGAGCCGGGCCATCGCCGGGTGCTGCGCGGCGGCGGCGGTCTCGGTGTCGAAGCCCTCCCCGAGAAGGCCGGGCAGTTCGGGGGAGGCCAGGGGCAGGAGCCGCGCGGTGGGGTGCAGTTGGGTGAGCAGCGCGAGGTCGTCCGGGGCGCACTCCTCCGTCTCGCCCGCGAGGACGAGGACGCCCGGGTACTCCAGTTGACGGGCGAAGGTGTCCCCCACGGTCCGCTCGTCGGCCGGGGCGGCGGAGAGTCCGGCCTCGGCGAGGTCGTCGCCGTTGCCGAGGCAGGCGAGGACGAGGGCGGGATCGACGGCTGTCAGCACAGTGCCGAGCCGCAGCAGTTCGCCTGCGTGCGCGACGACGACCTCGGCCATCGCGCGCGGTTCGACGGAGTCCCACAGTTCCACGAGGGCCAGGCGCGTCGAGCCGTCGCGCGCCAGGCGGCGCAGTTCGGGGACCAGGTCCTCGCGCAGCGCGCAGCACGCGCAGTCGTTGACGAGGGGGGTCCGACCGGTGGTGAGCGTGCCCGAGGCGTCGCGCACTTCCCGTACGACCGCGCCCGAGGCGGCGTCGCGCAGGTCGTGGTGGAGGACCACGCTGCCGGGCACCGCGCGCAGCAGGCGGGCGACGGTCCTCGACCGTGCCTCGGCGTGCAGGCCCGCCACCAGCACGACGGTCAGCGGGGCCTCCCCCGGCGTCATCGGCCTGCCCCTCGCCCGTAGCGCCGCTCGAAGCGCTCGACGCGCCCGGCGGTGTCCACGACCCGGGCGTTCCCGGTGTAGAAGGGGTGGCTCGCCGAGGAGACCTCGACATCGACCACCGGGTAGGTCCGGCCGTCCTCCCACTCGACGGTCCGTTCGCTCGTCATGGTGGAACGGGTCAGAAAGGCGAACCCCGCCGCCCGGTCGCGGAAGACGACGGGGCCGTACGGGGGGTGGATTCCGGTTTTCATCGCTGTCCTTCGTGCTTGCTCCGGCCCCGCGGACGTGCTCAGGCCGCACGGGGCCGCCGCGCGGCCGGGTGCGGCGCGGCGCGAGAGACAGCATACGACAATGATTTTCATTACCGAATGGCTGATGCGGCAGCCGGAGGCGGCGCAACACCGGTCCCCGGTGGACAGCGGGCCCCGCACCCCTGGCGCCTTCGCCATCGCCTGCGCGGGGGCCTGCCGACCGCGCGGGGGCGGCGGAAGGGGCGTCGGCCCGGCTTGGGGCGCGGTGGTCGTCGGCGCGGTGGCCGAGCACGTGCCGCCGCTCCTCGCGGACGCGATCTCGCACGGCTTCCGGGGGCGGGTGCGCTTCCTCGCCGGAATGCGGCGGCGTGCCGTCGAGGCGGCGGTCGCGCGGCGCACCGCGGTCGCGACGACCGAGCGTCAGGAGGCTGTGGGCGGCGGGCCGGGCAAGCACCGGCGCGGCTCTCGCGCGGCGGCGTGGCGCGCCCGCGGTCGTTTACCCGCCCCGGCGGAAAGGGCGGCACGACGCCGCCGGGGACGAACTCGGGGCGCGGTGCCGCGTGGCGCGCTCGGGGGCCGAGACGGCCCCGGGGGCGCGCTGTTCCGGGCCACGAAACGGTGCGGCGCGGCGACCGTTCGCGGAGCGGGGGTCCTCCGCGCCGGCCCGACGGCCCGTCACGCGCACGTCACGGGGCCGATGGCGTTCAGCCCATGACGTCTTACCAGGGCGTGGTGGTGCCTCCGGGGCGGCGGCGCCGGTTCACCGCCGGCGGGGACGCAGGAGAGCGTCGTGTGCCGTGGCGGCGGGCGGCCCGGCCCGGCGCCGTTCCGAGGTGCGCGCAGCCGGCGGAGGAGCGGTGCACGGCTCCCGTGACGGTCGCGGCGAGGCGCAGCGGGCGGGCGAGCCCGGTCAGGTGCAGGACGCGGCGGGCCACGGGAAAGGGCGCGGCGACGCTCAGGACACCGCCTCGCGTGCTCGTCCGGGTACTGGCGCGCAGCAGTATGCGCAGGGCGTGCGGGGTGACGATCCGCGACCGTACGTGCACGACGACGAGGCGTGCCGCGGCGCGGTCGAGCACCGAGAGCAGCCCGGCCTCGGTGTCCCTCTCGTTGTCGGTGTCGACAAGTCCGTCGAACGGTACGACGAGCACCGCGTCATCGAGGGCGGTGGTGGCGACGGGCAGGGCGGTGTTCCTCATGGAACTCCTCCGTGAGCGGGTGTTCCTGTGCGGGCCGCTGCCTGACCTCACGTGCCAGTGTTCCCCCGTCGCGCCGGGCCATGCGGGGGAAGACGCACCGGATTCCCGGCCGCCGGGGACGGGAGGGTGCGACGCGGGTGTCTCCGCCGCACGCGGCACGGCGTCATGCGCCGCCGGTCGCCGCGTTCACGTTTCCCGGCCCGTCCCCCGTCTCCGTCCCGCCGCGCGTCACCCCTGCCCTGCCGCGCGTGCCCGGGCGTGCAGGTACTCCAGGGCGTCGAGCACGACCGTGCGGCGGTGCCAGTCGAGCCACTCCCCCGCCTGGGCGAGCACGAGGTCCGAGGCCTTCCACTCGATGTCCGCCGGTTCGGGCCGCGCGGCGGGCCCGTACACCGTCAGGACTCCCGCGCTCTCGCCGCTCTGCGAGGGCAGCGGCGTGTACCAGG
>NZ_GG770539.1:236716-242974 GCF_000154905.1 Streptomyces sp. SPB074
GCGCTGCGCGGCACGTGGCTGCGGCGCAGCCACGGCGCGAAGGCGAGCGGCGGCGCGGGGGCCCTGGTGCGGCCGGGGAACCACTGCGGGCTGTGCTCGGCGGGGCGGGGCGCGCTCAGGAAGACGGAGGCGAGGGTGCGGAGTTTGACGTTGTGCCGTTGCGAGCCGGCGCGCAGCAGGTCGAAGGCGGTGTCGGCGTCGGGCAGTCCGTACCGTTCCTGGAGGACGCCCTGCGTCTGGGCGATGAGCGGGCGGGTACGGAGGTTGGCGCGCAGGTCGCGCAGCTCCGCGGCCGTGCCGGGGCCCGCCGGCGCCGCCTCCGCCTCTCCGGGCGCGCTCGGGGCGCCGGTGAGCACGAGGGGCAGGGCGGGGCCGGTCCCCGGGGACCGGCCCGCGTCGGCGACGAGGCGGAGCAGCCGCCGGGCGACAGCGTCCGAGAGCTGGGCGTCGGGGCCGAGTTCGACCGCGATGCGGGGACCCGCCGAGACGGCCCCCGCCTCTTCCAGGCAGCGGGCGAACGCGGGCCACGCCTCCTCGTCCATCTGTCCGGTGACACGCACCGTCGTCACCTCGGCGGAGGGCCACGACCGGGCGGTGCGGGACAGCGTGAAGGGGCTGGGGGCCACGGATACATCTCCTGAGCAGCGTGAAGCGACAGGCCACGCTGCTGGACCCGTGGAACACCCTAGAGTATCGGGCGCCCCTCGCGCGCCCGGGTCCCGCGGTCGCTCGCCGGCCCCTCCGGCTCGGGGCCGGACGTCAGTCGCGGGAGGACCAGGCGCCCTCCTGCGGGGCGGTTCCCGAGACGCTCTCCACGAGGCGGGCGCACAGGTCCCGCAGCTTGACGTTCCGGTTCTGCGAGGCCGTGCGGAGGTAGGCGAACGCCTCCTCGGAGGTGCACCGCTGCTGCCCCATGATGACTCCCATGGCCTGGTCGATCACGGTGCGTGAACGCAGGGCGGCCTGGAGATCCGGCGGCGAACTGCTGGGCGTCGGAGAGACGCACCGCGAAGACGAGCGCGCCCGCGGCCTGCGCGGCAAGGAGCCGCAGCCCGGCGACGTCCTCGGCCGAGAACGCGTCGGGGGCGGGCGCGTACAGGTTGAGCGCCCCCGCCATGCCCTCGCGCTCGCGCAGGGGCAGCGAGAGCGACGAAAGAGTGCCGCGCCCGGCGGCGAAGGCCGGGTAGGCGCCCCAGCGGCGTTCGGCGCGCATGTCGGTGACGCGCACCTCTTTGTCGCGGCGCAGGGCCTCCAGGCACGGCCCCTCGTCGAGGTCGTACTGCTTGTCGTCCAGGGGCGGGGCGCTGAGGCCCGCGCTCGCGACGGTGAAGGGGCGCGCCTTCCGTTCCAGGGTGATGCCGCAGCCGTCCGCGCCGGGGGTGCGGCGCCGGGCCTCCGCGGCGACTTCGGCGAGGAAGCTGTCGAGTGTGTCGGTCTCCAGGAGGAGCGACTGCACGTCGAAGGGCACGCGGTCGGCCATGGTGGCCCTCCCTCCCGCCGGACGCCGCCGTGCCGCGGGCGACCGGCCGGTGCCGGGGTTCCTGTCCCTCCACCCTCGCACGATCGCCGGGGCCGCGGGCGGGAGAGCGGTCGGCCCCGCCCCGGACGGCCCTCATCCATCACGTTGCGCCGCCGAGTACCCCCGCCGCGCGGCTGAAACCTGGTTGTTCGGAAAACACCGGAACGCGAGCCCCGGGGCGGCGAAGTACTCGACGGGCGCCGGGGTCACCGCTGGCCGGGGGGCCGTCGGCGGACGGGAGGGGAGCGCGGGAGCCCTGACGCCGATCGTCGCCGTCAAGCCCGCCCGCCCTCCGCACAATGGCGGGAAGTCGCGCTTGCGCGCGGCCGTCGAGTCGATACACGGCGACAGATGCGCTCCCGGTCCCGCGGCCCGCTCCATCCCGGTGGTCGCCCATTACCAGCGGCTTTGTCGGCGATTCACCTTCGACACCCTTTGGGCGAAGAACAACTCTCCGTGCGCGAAAGGAGGTACGGCACATATCGCCCCGCCCGATTACGGTCAACTACAGCAGACCCGCCCCACGAACTATCCCGGCCGAGGGACGATGTCTTAGATTCGGCGCAGGAAGTCGATCTAGAGCTCAGTTTCTCCCCGTCAGCTTTAACAGTTGAAGGCAGGGCAACGAATGGAACCTCTCTGTAACGCCGAACAGCGCCTGGCCGGAGCACTTCAGGAAGCAGCCCGGAGAGGCACCATCCGCGGGACACGGTTTCATGTCGGCCGACGAGAACACGTCTACAATCTGGGCCAGCCCGACGCGCACATCTATCTCATCGAGAGCGGCCAGGTCAAAACACTCACGCACACCCGCGACGGAAAACAGTGCCTGTTGTCGATACACGGCCCGGGCGACGTCTTCGGCGAATGCAGCCTCCTCGCCGCCAACCACACCGAGACCGCGCAGGCCATGCAGGTCACCACCCTCGTCCAGGTCCGCGTCGGGCAGATCATGAAGGACTGCGATCCGCTGCTCCACGAGGCCCTGATCAGCCATATGGCGAACCGGCTGCTGGAACAGCAGCAGATGATCGCCAACCTCGTGACGATGGACAGCGAGCACCGGCTGGCCGCACTGCTGGTGAACCTCGGGAAAAAGGTCGGCAAACGCAGGGAGCACACCGCGCTGATACGCGACCGGATAACACAGGAAGAGCTGGCGGAAATGGTGGGCACGACGCGTTCCCGGGTCGGCTACTTCCTGAAAAGGTTCTCCCTGGCCGGTGTGGTGCACCGTACGGAGGACGCCCACCTGTGCATCCACATCACCGAGCTGACCGATTACCTGGAGAACTCCTCCTTGTCCGCCGGTCTGTAGGAGGCGGACACCGGGGCGGGATAACCCGGAGCGTTTCCGGGCGGCGCCCCACCGGCGCCTCCTCCTTCCGGGAACTCCTCCCGTACCGCCTTCTCCATGCGTCGCACCATTTCCTCCAGCAAACGCTGCGACGTGCCGAAGTTGAGCCGGATGAAACCCTCGCTCCCGTATTCCCGGCCGTCGCTGAGGGCAACCTTGCCGTGGCCGAGGAAGAACCCGGCGAGATCGTCGCTGCCCAGCCGGTCGGCCAGCCGCCGGGCGTCGAGCCAGGCGAGGTAGCTCGCCTCGGGCGGCACCAGTTCCACGTCGGGGCCGAAGGGCTCGAAGAGTTCCACGAGCATCCGCCGGCTGCCGTGCAGGTAGTGGCGCACGGTGCTCAGCCACGGGTCGCCCCGGGTGAAGGCGGCTTCGCTCGCGCTCACGCCGAGGATGCCGACGCCGTCCCGCTGTCTCGGGCGCATCTCCATGAGCCGGTCGTGGTCACGTGGCCGCCCCGCCACGGCCATCGCGCATTTCAGGCCGGACAGGTTCCAGCCCTTGCTGGCGGAGGCGGCCGTGACCGTCGTCACCCGTGCCGCCTCGGGCAGTGAGGCGAGCGGGACGTGGCGGTGTCCCGGGTGGGTGAGCGGGGCGTGCACCTCGTCGGAGATCACCGCGACCCCGAACTCGGCGGCGAGCGCGAGCACTTCGCGCAGCTCGTCGGCGGTCAGCACCCGGCCTGTGGGATTGTGCGGATTGCACAGGAAGTACGCGGCGGCCCCGGCCCGGAAGGCGCGGGCCAGCCCCTCCAGGTCGAGCCGCCAGCGGCCCCCGCGCAGGCGCATCGGCCGGGGCACGACCTGCCGCCCCGCCGCCGCGATGGCCTCGAAGTAGGGCGGATAGGCGGGAACATCCACCACGACCCCGTCGCCGACCGCGGTGAACTGCTCCAGCGCCACCTCCATCACGCGCATGGTGTCCGGGAACAGCACCACCTTGCGCGGCTCCACCGCCCAGCCCCAGCTCGCCCGTGTCCAGGCCGCGAACGCCCGTTGCACGGGGGCCTCCGCCGTGTAGGCGTAGGCGTAGCCGAGGTCGCCGCCCGCGGTGAGGTGCGCGCGGATGGCGTCGAGCACCGGCGCGGCGACGGGGAAGTCCATCTCGGCGATGAACGCCGGGAGCACGTCCGGCGGATGACGCCGCCACTTCTCGCTGCGCCGCGCGGCGAGCGAGGCCGCGCGCAGCCCGTCGAACAGGTGGAGCAGCTCCTGCTGTGCCTCCGACAACGAGTCCTCCTCCTCCGCTCGGGCCGGGGGTGCGCCGGGCCGCCCTCCCCCGCGCGGCCCGCTCTCACCAGGTGACGGGCAGTTCCTTGACGCCGTGGATACCGAAGAGGTGGTGCCAGAAGGGCACGTCGTCCGCGGGGACGGCGAGACGCAGGCCGGGGAAGCGGGTGAACAACCGCTCCAGGGTGACCTGGAGTTCGACCCGGGCGAGGGACTGCCCGGGGCACTGGTGGGGGCCGTGGCCGAAGGCGAGCTGGCCGCGCGCGGAACGGGTGACGTCGAAGCGGTCGGGGTCGGGGAAGACCTCGGCGTCCCTGTTGGCCGTCGCGAGCTGGCACACGACGCCCTCCCCCGCGTGGATGGTGCGCTCCCCGAGGGTGACGTCGGCGACGGCGATCCGGTTCATGCCGATCTGCATGGCCGTCTGGTGGCGCAGCAGTTCGTCCACCGCGCCCGGGAACAGGGCCGGATCGGCGCGCAGGGCCGCCAGCTGGTCCGGGTTCTCCAGCAGCAGCATCGTGCCGGTGCCGATCATGGTGGCGGTCGTGTGATGGCCGGCGGCGAGCAGCAGCCAGGCGATGACGGCGACCTCGGCCCGGTCCAGCAGGCCGGGGGCGACCTGTTCGACGAGGAGCCGGCTGATCAGGTCGTCACCGGGCGCCTTCTCCTTGACCGCGACCACCCCTTCGAGGTGGCGGAGGATGTCGTCCTTGGCCCGCATCGTCTCCTCGGGACCGCTGCGGCCGTTGATGAGGACCTGGGTGCGGGACTCGAACAGCGCGCTGTCCTCGGCGGGTACCCCGAGCAGTTCGCACACCACGGTGGAGGGGACGGGGTAGGCGAGGGTCTCCATGAGGTCGAGCGGGCCGCCGCGCTCCTCCATCGCGTCGAGGCGGCCGTCCACGATCTGCCCGATCCGGGAGCGCAGTTCCTCGGCCCTGCGCCCGGTGAAGTCCCGGGCGAGCATCCGGCGGTAGCGCAGGTGCTCGGCGCCGTCGAGACGCGGGAACGTGCCCTTGAGGACCTGCGGCACGGGGCGGGGGAACATCCGGGGGAAGTCCGGGTGCGAGCTGTCGGCGCTGAACCGCGGGTCGTCCAGCACGGCGCGTACGTCCCCGTGCCGGGTCACGAGGCGCGCCCGCTGCCCGCTGGGCAGGGTGACCGGCGCGAACGGGTCCTCGGCCTGGAGCGCGCGGTATCCGGGCGGCGGGTCGAAGGGGCAGCCCGCCGCCTTCTCCTGGGGGAACGCGGGCGGTCCCGCCCCCGGGTCCCCGGACGATCCGGCGGTGTCGGTCGTGTCCGTCATTGGAAACCCTTCCCTCGCTGCCTCGCTGGGGCCGCTCCCGGCACGGGTGGGGACCCTAACGCCCTGCGGCACCCCGGTTCTGTTCACTTCTGAGCATCGGCCGGACCCGGACGGCCCGCTTCGGGCGCCCGCCGGACCCGGCGCCGCCGTCCCCCGCGCCCGCGCACGCCGGGGCGGGCGGCCTGGGCGCAGGGGCGGGCGGCCTCAGGCGTCCGGGTGGGACAGGACGACCGCCGTGTTGAAGCCGCCGAACCCGAAGCCGTTCGACAGCACGAAGCCGTGTTTCGGCCGCCGCGGTTCCTCGCGCACGAGGCGCAGGACCGGATCGACGGGTGCGCGCAGGCCCGGGTCGGGGTGCACGAAGCCGTCCCGCAGTTGCAGGACGGCGGCCACCGCCTCGACCACACCGGCGGCGCTGAGGCAGTGCCCGGTGAGGGTCTTGGTCGCGTTGATCCAGGGGCCTTCGCCGTCCCCGAAGACCGTGCGCAGGGCGGCGGCCTCGGTCCGGTCGCCGAGCGGCGAACCGGTGCCGTGCGCGCTGACCCAGCCGATGTCGGCGGGGCCCACGCCCGCCTGCGCGAGGGCCCCGGTCATCGCCCGTACCTCTCCGTCCTGCGAGGGATCGGCCAGGTGGTTGCCGTCCAGGACGACGGCGCCGCCGGCGAAACCGGCCAGGACGGGCGCGCCGCGCAGCCGGGCGGAGGCGGCCGTCTCCAGGACCACGCAGGCCGCCGCCTCGCCGGGATGGAAGCCCCTGTGTGGCGGTGTCGAACGGCGCCTGTTTTTTTTTTCGGGCGCGCCGCGTGCCCGGGGCCATCGCGCCGATCGTGAGTAAGCCCTGGGTCTGCAC
>NZ_GG770539.1:243191-245921 GCF_000154905.1 Streptomyces sp. SPB074
GTCCTCGGTGACCCGCTCCGTCAGGTTGTTGCCGGCCACGACGACGCCGATACGCCCGGGGGGCGGCGCCGTACGGTCGAGCCCGGCCCCCAGCCACGCCTGGAGGGCGGCGGCGGTGGCGGCCCGGACCGGGACCGGGGCCCGCCGCGTGGTCCGCCGGGCCGCGGCGCGCAGGTCGTCCGGCAGCCCGGGCAGCGCGTCCAGGGCCGCGTCGGGTACGTCGTCCGCCGTCAGCTCGGCCGTGAAGGCGGGCCAGGACACGCCGGGCGTCCCGGCGTCGGGGGGCGGTGCCGGGGCGGTCAGGGCGCACCGTCCCGAGCGCAGCGCGAGGGCCAGGTCCCCGGGGCCGCTCGCGGCGGCCCCGAGCACGCCGAGACCGGTCACCCCCACCGCGCGTCCCGCTGCGGCGGATTCGCTCACAGCTGCTTCCGCATGAGGGCGGCCAGCGTCCCGATGTCCATGCCCTGGTGGAACTCGTGCACGGGCACCGCGATGTCCAGCTCCTCCATCGTCAGGGTGACGATCTCGGCGCGGTCGATGCTGTTGCAGCCCAGGTCGGACAGGGTCCGCTCGGGCGTGAACGAGTTTGGCGCGACCTCCGGCACGATCTCCAGGGTCGTGCGCCGCAGCACGGCCAGGACCCGCTCGTCGGCGCTGGGGGCGTTCTCGGGCGATGCGTTCACGGGGAGTACCTCCGGTTCGTCAGATCCACGCGTACTGGCGGTGGTGGTCGCGCACGCCGGTCAGGGCGAGCAGTTCGGGTCGGTCGGCGGCGCGGCGCAGGAGCGCGTCGTAGCGGCCGGGGTCGATGTCGCGGTGCGCGGCGGGACGCAGGCAGGCGCTGTTCTCCGCGAGCAGCGCGGTGTACTCGCTGAAGCCGAGGTCCGCGCGGGCGCGCAGCCGCGGCCCGATGCGGGCCTCGGCGACGGCGGCGGCGGCGTCGGGGCCGACGACGCCGCTGAAGAACTCCGAGGAGCAGCCGGAGCCGTAGGAGAAGAGGCCGACGCGGGCGGGCCCGTCGAGCGGGGTGTGGTCGAGGGCGCTGGCGAGCGCGAGGTAGAGCGAGCCGGAGAAGAGGTTGCCGGTCTGCCCGGGGTGGACCAGGGAGGGCGCGACCCGGCGCTCGAAGTCCTCGGCCACCGCGTCGGCGGGGCTGCGGTACAGCTCGCGCAGCAGCCTGCGGTGCGCGGCCCTGACCATGCCGGAGAAGGGGGTGTGCAGGGCGAGCAGGTCGAAGGTGGTCAGGAAGTCGGCGTCCTCCACCCGGGAGCGGTAGTCGGCGAAGCTGCGGGAGAAGCACTCCAGGTAGGCCATGAGCGACCGGTCGGCGTCCGCGATGTCGAGGTCGGGCCCTGGCCGGGCGGAGTCCAGGGTCTCGAAGCTGTGCACGCCGAACGCGCCCAGGTCAGCGGTGAGGACCCGGGGCCGGTCGCCGACGAGCAGGGCCACGGCCCCGGTGCCGGTGACCGGCTCGGCGTACTGGGCGCGCTCGTCCGCGAGGGACATGTCGGTGGAGATGATCAGTACCTTCGCGCCGGGCGAGATCCCGGCGGCCAGGTAGGCGACGGCGAGTTGCAGCGCGGCGGTCGCCGCGTAGCACGCCTGCTTCATCTCCAGCAGCCGGCAGCTCGGCGGCAGGCCGAGCTGCTCGTGCACGTAGGAGGCGATGGACTTGCTGTAGTCGATGCCGGACTCGCTGGTGGTGACGAGGAGTTCGATCCGCGCGCGCTCGTCGGCCGGTATCCGTTCCAGCAGGGGGCGGGCGGCGTTGACGGCGTGCGTCACCGGGTCCTCGAAGGGCAGCGCCACCGCGCGCCGGTCGGAGGCGACGTTGTCGAAGCGGCGCGGGTCGAGGCCGCGGCCGTCGAACACGGCGCGCGCGCTGACGGCGGCACTGCCCGCGTACACGTCCAGCGCCTCGATCCCGTACGCGCTCATCGCTCCTCCCCCAGCTCGGTGAGGAACGCGCTCAGCGCCGCGGTCACCCCGTCGGGGTCGGTGACCGTCGGGAAGTGCCCGGCCCGCGGCAGTTCGTGGTAGCGGGCGTCGGGTATGGCGCCGTGCATCAGGTGCGAGGTCTTGCGCGGAACGACGGCGTCGACGCCGCCCGCCACCACGAGGGTCGGCACCGCGATGTCGCCGAGCCGTCCGAGGAGGTCGGGCTGCTGGGCGAAGACGTCCAGGTAGCGCAGCCCGATGTGCGGGGCCATGCTCTCGCAGCGCAGCAGCCGCTCCGTGTACTCCGTCCGGCGCCGCGCCACCTCCTCGGCGCCCGCCGCGACGACCCGGTCGAGGTCCTCGGCGACCAGGTCCTCCAGACGGTTCACCTCGCCCACCCGGTTCGCGTACCGGTACGAGCTGCACAGCAGGGTCAGCGACGCGGCGCGCTCGGGGTGGGCGAGGACGAAGCTCTGCGCGAGGAGCCCGCCGAAGGAGGTGCCGACCACGTGCACGGGCCCCGCCACGCCGAGCCGGTCCAGGACCTGGAGGTACAGCTCGGCGATGCCGGGCAGCGAGATGTCGTCGGCGCTGGTGGTGGCGCCGACGCCCGGATGGTGGACGGCGAGCACCCGGTGGCGTCCGGAGAGGGCGGCGACCTGGTCGGCGAAGACGCCGGCGCCGATGTTGAACGGCGGCAGCAGGAGCACCGCCGGGCCCTCGCCGCACTCGAACACCTCGACGGCCCCGGTCGCCATCGCCAGCAGGTGCCGCCGTGTCGCGGGGCACCGC
>NZ_GG770539.1:246920-252416 GCF_000154905.1 Streptomyces sp. SPB074
GGAGCCCCGGCCCGCGACGGGGAGGGCGAGCGAGGGGTCGAAGCCGTGCTCGGCCAGCGCGCCGAGCCAGGTCGGGAAGGCCGAGGCGTGCAGCACCCGGCCGTGCGGCCCCGGCCAGGCCCGGCACAGCCGCTCCTCGGCCGCGCGGCCGGACGCCGCGAAGAACCGGTGGGGGAACGGGAGCCACGGCACATGGGGCGGTTCCTCGCCCAGGAGCCCGCGCGCGTCGGCGAGTTCGGCGAGGGCCCCGGCGCGCGCCCGCTGCCAGGGGTCGGCGCGGTCCGCCCAGGAGTCGGTGAGGAGGTCGAGTTCGACGGCCAGGTGCGGCAGCCGGGCCGGGTTGTGACCGTGCGCGGCGAGCCGGGATCGGCGGGACGCGGACTCGGGTGCGGGGGCGGGAGCGGATGCGGGCCTGGGGGCGGGGGCCGTTTCCGGCGTGGCGGCGGTCTCCGGTGCGGGCGCGGGCGCCTCCGGGGCTGGGGTCGCGGGTGTTCCGGGGTCCGCGATCATCAGGATGACGTCGCTGACCTCGCTGACCTCCCCGCGCGCGGGCTGCACCAGGTACAGGGTCCGGTTCTGGGGGCGGAACTTGTTCTTGAACTGGTAGTTGCCGCCGCCGAAGATCCCGGCCTCGCGCAGTTCCTCCAGGGCGCGGACGGCGGTCTCGGAGGCGTGGGACGAGGTGCCCGTCGCGCCGCCGAAGCTGGCGCCGAAACTGAACGTCCCGCAGCCCTCCTCGCGCAGCCGCTCCAGCACCCGTACGAGCGCGAACTCCAGCCCGCCGAGCGGCATGTGGCCGGGGTAGAACTCGACATCGAGGAGGTAGCCGTTCTCGGACGGGATGCGGGTGATCACGACGGCGTTCACCAGGGTCTCGTCCACGTACGTCAGGAACAGCCGGTGGCGTGCGTCGAGCCTGCCGCCCGCCAGTTCCTCGCGCACCCGGCGCACGTAGGGGTTGACCATCTGCTTGGTGGCCGCCCACTCGTCCACGAGGGAGGCGAGCTCCGCGTCGACCGCCGGGTCCTCTCCGCTGCGGTACTCGGACGTCCGGCAGGCGCCGGCTTTCTCGAACCGCTTCACCATGTACCGCAGCCTGCTCATCCGGCCGCCGCTCAGCGTGAAGGAGCCGAGGTCCTCCAGACGTTGGAGGGCGCCGAAGGGCGTCGCGGTGACGGGCTCCCCGCCCACCTCCGTGAGCGGGACCAGGGACAGCAGGTTGGGCCGCAGGCCGCCGCGCCGGGCGTGGTCGAAGTAGTCGGCGGCCAGTTCGGCGAAGTGGTCCTCCGGACCGGTGTAGTTCCACACGAGCAGGGCCCCGTCCCGCTGGGACAGGGCGAAGAAGCCCCGGCGCCGGGCGCCGAAGAAGAGGTAGGGGGCGATGTCGCGGCCGCCGAGCCCGCTCTCCTTGCCGTGCCGCCGTTCCAGCTCCGCGACGGTCGCGGCGAGTTCGGGGTCGGCGGCGGCCTCGGCGCGGGTGAGCACCCGGGTCCGGGCCGCGGTGTCCCGGGCGGCGGGCGGTACGGGCAGGGCGGGGGCGGGCTGCCGGGCGGGGGGCCGTACGCGTGCCACGGTCCGCGCGCCGTGCGTCTCGCACAGGGCCTCGGTGAGTCCGTCCAGGGTGGGGCGCTCGAAGAACAGCGCCTTGGGCAGGGCGCCGAGATCCGTCTCCAGGGCGCTGACGCCCCGGAGCATGTCGAAGGAGGTGAAGCCGTTGTCCGCGAAGGTGACCGCCGGGTCGAGGGGCCGCCCGACCACGCCCTCCAGCACCCGGCGCAGAGCCTCCCTGGCGTCGTCACGGCCGACCGGTCCTTCCCGCTCCGCCCGCTCCTGGCGCTCCTCGCGCTGCGACGCTCCCCCGTCCGCCGGGGGCTCCTCACCGGTCGCGCGGGGAGCCGTCTCGTGCGAGGGAGGAGCGGGCGGGTTCGGGGACGGTGCCTCCTGGCTCGGGGACGGTGCCGCCTGGTTCCGGGGCGCTTCCGCTTGGTCCCGCAACGGCGCGGCCGGGTTCGCGAGCGGCGACGGCGCAGGAGGGCGTGTGCCGAGGGCGGCCCGTACGTGGTCGGCGAGCGCGGCGATGGTGTCGTGGTCGTAGAGTTCGGCGCCCTGGAGATCGAGGCCGTGCGCCTCGTTGAGGGCGCGGGCCACGTCCATGCGGTAGATGGAGTCGAGCCCGAGGTCGGCGAAGGGGGTGTCGTCCGGGAGATCCGCGGCGGTCAGGCCGAGGACGGCGGCGACCATGTCGCGCAGGGTGGCGCGGATCTCGGCGCCCGTGGGCCGGGAGTCACCCGTCGCGGCGGGCCGGGCGTCGGCGCCGACGGCGGGCCGGGCGCCGAGGGCGGGCGCGGCCTCCCTGGTGACGCCTGTCGCGGGCTCACCACTCGCGCGGCGGGCGCCCCCGTCCCGCGCGGGGGATGCCGCCGGGCCCCTCGCCGGGGCGGCGGGCTCGCCGGGTACGTCCGGGGGCGTCGTGGCGAGGGGGTTCAGCCGGACCCGGGGGCGCGTGGCGGCGGGCCGGACCGCGTCCGGGGCCGGGCGCGGCTGCCGTCGTGGGGCCGTGTCCTGGCGCGGGGCCGGTGTCGTGTCCGGCTGCGGGTGCGTGCTCGTGGCTGCGTGGTCGGGGTGCGGCACGGGGGGCTCCGTCTTCGCTGGCCGGGGGGTGGTGAACCAGTGGCGGCGCGGCTGGAACTCGGCGCGCGGGCGCTGCCGCGCGGGGACGTCCGGCCGGAGGGTGTCGTCCGGCGGTGTCCACGCCTCCAGTACGACGTGCGCGTTGGTGCCGCCGAAGCCGAAGGAGCTGATCCCGGCGCGCCAGGTGGTCCGGCCGTGCTCGTCCTTGGCGCCCTCCCACGGCGTGGTCGTGGTGCCGATGCGGAACGGGGTGCCGTCCAGCCGGAGGTAGGGGTTCGTCTCGCGCAGGTGGAGGTGCGCGGGCAGGGTGCGGTGCCGCAGCGCCAGCAGCACCTTCAGCAGACCGGCGATCCCGGCCGCCGCCTCCAGGTGGCCGATGTTGGTCTTCACCGAGCCGAGGGTGATGTGCGGCTCGGCCGGAAGGGCTTCGCCCCGCTCCGCGTAGAGGCGGGTGAAGGCGTCCTTGAGGCCCTCGGCCTCGATGGGGTCCCCGAGCCGGGTGCCGGTGCCGTGGGTCTCCACGTACGTGACAGCGGCCGGGGAGACCCCGGCAAACGCGGTGCGCGCGGGCCACGACCTCGGCCTGGGCGCGCGGGTTGGGGGCGGTGAGGGAGGGTGAGCGGCCGCAGTGGTTGACGGCGCTGCCCCGGACGACGGCGAGGACGCGGTCGCCGTCCGCCTCGGCCCGCTCCAGCGGCTTGAGCAGCACCGCGCCGACGCCCTCGCCGCGGACGTACCCGTCGGCGTCCTTGTCGAAGGTGCGGCAGCGTCCGGCGGGGCTGAGCATCCCGGACTGGTCGAAGACCCGGAACAGCCCGGGGCTCAGCGCCAGGCTGACGCCGCCCACGATCGCCTCGTCGCACTCGCCGCCGGTCACGGCGCCGACCGCGCGGTGCAGGGCCACCAGGGAGCTGGAGCAGGCGGTGTCGACGGTCTCGCTGGGGCCGCGCAGATCCAGCACGTGGGAGACACGGTTCGCGACCAGGGAACGGGCGACACCCGTGGCCATGTGGGCCTCGGTGTCCGCGCCCGCGCGGGCGATCAGCTCGCCGTAGTCCGAGGTCGCCATGCCCACGAAGACACCGGTCGAGGTGCCCGCCCGGTCCTCCGGCCGGTATCCGGCGTCCTCGAAGGTCCGCCACACCGTCTCCAGGAACAGGCGGTGCTGGGGGTCCATCAGGCGGGCCTCGGCCGGGGAGATCCGGAAGAACGCGGCGTCGAAGTCGGCCACGTCCGCGAGGAAGCCGCCGCGCAGGCCGGCCGTGGCGGGGTCCGCCAGCAGGTCGGCGCGGTCCGGGGGCACGGGCCCGACGAGGTCGTCGCCCGCGCTGAGGTGTTCCCAGAAGGCGTCCAGGTCCGGCGAGCCGGGGAGCCGCCCCGCCATGCCGATCACGGCCACGTCCCGGCGCCGGGTCTCGGCGGCGGGAGGCGCCGCGGCGGTGGGGGCCGCAGCGGTGACGGGCGCGAGGACCGCGTTGTCCCCCGGTTCCGGGGACGCGAGAGGGGCGGCCGGTGCGGGCTCCGCCGTCGGCGCGGGCTCCGCCGTCGGCGCCGGGTGGGCGGCGGCCACTTCGTCCGGGTGCGCGCGGTCGAGGTGGGCGGCGACGTCGTCCAGCGTGGGGTGCTCGAAGAGGACCGTCGGCAGCAGTTCGAGTCCGTAGTGGTCGTTGACGCGGACGATCAGCTCGCTCAGCGAGATCGAGTCGAAGCCGAGGTCCATCAGTTCGGCGGAGGTGTCGACCTCGGCCGGATCGACCATGAGGAACTCCGCGGTGAAGGCGCGCAGTTGTCCCCGCACCGCCGCCTGACGGGCTGCGGGGGCCGGTTGCCGCGCGTCGCTCGTGGTGTCCGTGCGTGCCTCCTCGGCCTGCCCGGCGGGGGGCCCGGCCGGGGTCGTCGCGGGCGCGGCCGCGGTCCGTTCCATGGGCAGCCACCGGGTGTCGCCGCCGCTCAGCGCGGCGCGGAAGACCGCGAGGCCGGTGGGGGTCCGCAGCGGAGTCATGGACCAGAGCTGCGCGAAGAGCCGGCGGGTGGCGCCGGCGACGTCCATGCCGCCGTCCTCCCACAGGGGCCAGCCGATCGCGACGGTGCGTCCCGCGCGCTCCCCGCGTGCGGCGAGCGTCTGTCGGCAGGCGGCGAAGTCGAGCTGGAAGGCGTTGGCGTAGGCGTAGTCGGTCTGGCCCAGGTTGCCGGTCTCGCCCACCAGAGAGGCGCACAGGACGTAGAAGTCGAGGTCCTTCTCGTCGCGGGTGGCGTGGTCCAGCAGTACCGTGCCGGTCACCTTGGGGCCCAGGACCTCGGCCGTCTCGGCGGCCGTCTTGAGGACCGCGCGGGCGTCCCGGTGCACCCCGGCCGCGTGCACGATGCCGTTCAGCGTGCCGTAGCGGGTCCGGATGTCCGCGATCAGGCCGGTGACGTCCGCGGCCGAGGCGAGGTCGGTCGGGCGGTACCAGACGGTGCTGCCGCCGCGCCACAGTGACGCCGTGCGCCGCTCGATGTCCTCGTCGAGCGGCGAGCGCCCGGCGAGCACGAGGTTGACGGGCGCGGAGTCGGCGAGGAAGCCGCCGAGTATCCGGCCGAGGGCCCCGGCGCCGCCGGTGACGAGATACGTGCCGCCCGCGCGGACGGGCAGCGGCGCCCCGGGCTCCGCCTCGGGGACGGGCCGTTCGGCGAGCCGCCGCAGGTGGCGCCCGCCCTCGCGGTCGTGGACGGCCTCGGTGACCCCGTCGGCGCAGTGCTCCAGTTCGCCGGCGACGAGCGCGGCGACGCGGGTCGCCGCGGCGGGGTCCGCGGCCGTCTCCTCATACGTCTCGAAGGCGAGGGTGACTGCCGCGCAGCCGCTGTGCTCCAGTACGAGGGACTTGA
>NZ_GG770539.1:253191-257734 GCF_000154905.1 Streptomyces sp. SPB074
CGTCCCCCCGGCCGTCCCCGCCGGGGGCCGCCCGGCCGGTGCGGAGGCCGTCTTCGGTGGCGGAGCCGGTGCCGGCGTAGGAGCGGAGCAGGGCGGCGAGGTGTTCCGTGCCGGAGCACACCACCGCGAGCCGTTCCGCGAAGTGGCGGCGGCCGGTCTGGCTGGTCCGGGCGAGCGCGGCGAGCGGGGTCCTGGCGCCCTCCGGGGTGCCGAGGTGGTCGGCCACCTGGCCCGCGTGGACGCGCAGGCGCTCGGTGGAGCGCGCCGACAGCAGGAAGAGCTGCGGCCCGGAAGGCTCCGGGGCGGTCTCCTCGGGCTGGACGTACTCCTCAAGGATCAGGTGGGCGTTGGCGCCGCCCGCGCCGAAGGAGCTGACCCCGGCCCGCCGGGGGCCGCCGCCGGGCGCGGGGGGCCAGTCGGTGAGCGACCGGACCGGTTCCAGTGCCGCCGCGTCGAAATCGATCTTGGGGTTGAGGCGGTCGAGGCCGACGCAGGGCGCGAGCCGGCCGTGGCGGAACTGGAGCAGCAGCTTCGTCAGTCCCGCGATCCCGGCCGCGCCTTCGAGGTGGCCGATGGCGGACTTGACCGAGCCCACCGCGCAGCGGTCCCGGCGGCCGGAGCCGTCGAGTGCCTGGCCGAGCGCGGCGATCTCGATCGGGTCGCCGAGCGCGGTGCCGGTGCCGTGGCACTCCACGTACGACACCGTCTTTGGCGCCACCCCGGCGCCCTCCAGGACGCGGCGGACCAGGGCGGCCTGCGCGTTGGGGTTGGGCACGGTGTAGCCGCCGGTCTTGCCGCCCGCGTTCATGCCGCCGCCCTTGACGACCGCCCAGATCCGGTCGCCGTCGGCGATGGCGCGCTCCAGCGGTTTGAGCAGGACGGCGCCGACGCCCTCGCCGGGCACGAAACCGTCGGCTCCCGCGTCGAACACCTTGCACGTGCCGTCGGCCGAGAGCATGTTGAGCGCGCTCAGGGACACGTGGTGGGCGGGGTGGAGGATCAGGTTCACGCCGCCGGCCACGGCGGTGCGGCACTCGCCGCGCCGCAGGCTCTCGCAGGCCAGGTGGACGGCGGTGAGCGAGGACGAGCAGGCGCTGTCCACGGAGATGCTGGGGCCCTGGAAGTCGAAGAAGTACGACACCCGGTTGGCGATCGACCAGTGCGCGGAGTGGGCGCCGGAGAGGCGTCCTCCCGGCCAGCCGGTGGCCGCGAGCTGCCCGTAGGTGCCGTACATGACCCCGGCGAAGACGCCGGTGTCGGGCTCCCGGGTGGTCCTGCCGAGGTGGCCGTTCTCCTCCAGGAGGTTCCAGACGGTCTCCAGGAAGAGCCGTTCCTGGGGGTCGATGTGCGCGGCGTCGCGGCCGAGGATGCCGAAGAAGGCGGGGTCGAAGCGGTCGATGCCGTCCAGGAAGGCGCCCCAGCGGCTGTACGTGCGCTGGGGGGTGCCGCGCCGGGCGTCGAACGTGGGCCGCCAGTCCCAGCGTTCGGCCGGTACCTCGGTGAACGACGCGGTGCCGGAGGCGAGGTTGTCCCAAGAAGGCGTCCAGGCCGGGGGCGCCGGGGTAGCGTCCGCTCACTCCGATGACGGCGATGTCACCACTGGCGGCGGGGGCCGGGGGCGCGGGCGGGGCGGGCGCCGGTGACGGGCGTGCGGCGGCCGGTGACAGGGGTTCAGCGGCCCCCGCCGGGCTCCCAGCGGTCGTCGTCGGGCGTGCGGCGGCCGGTGTCGTTGGTTCGGTGGTGTGCGCCGGGCCCGGTGCGGCGCTCGGGGACGTCTCGGTGCGCGGGGGCGCCGGGGTGGCGAGCCGGGCGAGGGCCGGGCCGTGTGCGTCGAGGAAGTGGTCGGCCAGCCGGGCGATCGTCAGCTTCTCGAAGAGGAGCGTCGCGGGCAGCTCCCCCAGGTCCTCCTCGAACCGGTTGATGATGCGCAGGCTGACCAGCGAGTCGACTCCGTAGTTCTCGAAGGTGACGTCGTCCGCGAGGGCGGCGGGATCGAACTTGAGCACCTCGGCGAAGACGCCGCGTACGTACGCGCGCGCGTACGCGCCGTCGAGAGCGACGGAGGTCTCGGTGAGCGTCGCGGCGGCCTCCGTGGCCGCCTCCGCCACGAACACGCACTGGTCCCCGCGCTCGGCGGGTGTCCCGGGCGCGCCCAGCGTCCGGACCGGCCCGAATCCGCTCGCGGTGAGCTCCCGCCGCCACTGGTCGGGTCCGAGCAGAGGGGTGTGCGCGAGCCTGCGCTCCGCGTCCCGGAACGCCCACCAGCCCGGTGTCAGGCCGAAGGTGAGGGTCAGGAAGTCGGAGGCCCGCGTCACCTCGTTGACCAGCAGGACGCCGCCGGGCGCGAGCAGCGCGCGCACGTGCTCCAGGGTGCGCGCGATGTCGGCCGTGGCGTGCAGCACGTTGGTGGCGAGCACCAGGTCGTAGCCCTGCGGCGGGCGGTCCTCGGCGGTGGGCGGGCGTTCGATGTCGAGGACGCGGAAGGACAGGTAGGCGCGCCCCGGCCCGAACTCCCGCTCCCCGTGCGCGAGGAAGGCGGGCGAGACGTCGGTGTAGGTGTACGACACCGCGGGGGCGTCCCCGGCGGCCAGGGCCTCGTCGAGGGCGTCGAGGACGAACGCGGTGCCGGCGCCGGTGCCCGCGCCGATCTCCAGGACGCGCAGCGGGCGCCCGGCCGCCCGGTGGCGCCGGAGGGCCGCCACGGTCTCCGCCGCCATGAGCCGGTGGTGGTGGTCGGACAGCGGCTGGCCCCGGTAGACGGATTCGACTAGGTCCACCCTGCCGCCCGGGAAGAGCACGTCGGTGGCCGGGCGGGAGCCGTCGAGCACGTCCGGCAGGGCGTCGACGCAGCGCCGCAGCAGCGTGACGTGCGGGCGCATGGCCGGGTGGCGGTCCAGGAGGCCGTCCACCGGGGCGCTCTCGCGGCCCGCGCGTTCCAGCAGGTCCTCCAGGGCCCGGACCAGCCGCGCGCCGGGGCTGCCTTCGGGGTGCGCGCCGTCCCACCGGGTCAGGGCGGTGCTCCCGGTTCCGTCCGTCGCGAGCAGCCGGGCGCGGCTGAGGTGCGCGGCGAGGCGTTCCAGTTCGGCGAACCCGGCGCGGGCCCCGCTCAGGGGGTCCGCGGTGTCCCCGGCGTCGGCACCGAGGAGGGCGAGGCCGCGCGGGGTGCCCTTCACGACGACCGCCTGGGGGTGTCCCGCCTCGATGACGCGGGTGAGCGCCGCGATGCCCTCGGCGGGCTCCAGCGAGCCGATGCCCAGCTCGGCGAACCGCTCGACCCGCCGCTCCTGCGCGACCACGCCGACGCTGCCCCAGAATCCCCAGTTCAGCACGGTGGCGGGGAAGGAGCGCGCGCGCAGGTGTCCGGCGAAGGCGTCCTCGAAGGTGCTGGCCGCCGCGTAGTTGGCCTGTCCCGGCGCGTCGGTGAAGGAGATCGCCGAGGAGAAGCAGACCAGGAAGTCCGGCGGCTCCTCCTCCAGCGCGGCGGCCAGCGCGACCAGGCCGCTCGTCTTGGGTGCCAGGACGTCGAGGAAGGTGTCCTCGTCCATGGCGGCGAGGGTGCTGTCGCGCAGCACCAGGGCGCTGTGGAAGACACCGTCCACGCGGCCGGTCCGTTCCCGTGCCTCGGTGACGATCCGCCGCGCGGCGGCGGGGTCGGCGAGGTCGCCGCGCACGTACGAGGCCCGGCCGCCCAGCGCGCCGAGTTCGTCGAGCAGCGCCTGGATTGAGGCGTCCTGCGCCCGGCGCCCGACGAGGACCAGGCGCGCCCGGTGGGTCCGGGCGAGGTGGCGGGCGAGCGCGGAGCCGATGCCGCCCGTGCCGCCGATCACGACGTACGCGCCGTTCTCGCGGAAGCCCGGGGCGTGGTCCGTGCCCGCCGGGTGCGGGGCGGGGGCCGGTGCCAGCCCGCGCACCAGCCTGCGGCCGCCGCGCAGGACGACGAGGGGTTCGGCGCAGGGTTCGGCGCGCAGCAGGCGGGCGTACTCCTCCGGCGAGGTCCCCTCCGGGGGGAGGTCGACGCAGCCGGCGCGCCATTTGGGGTACTCGGCGGCGGCCGACCGCGTCAGGCCGATCAGCCCGGCGCTGTGCGGCTGGGCGGGTCCCCGCTCCCCCTCGGAGACGGCGCCGGACAGCGCGACCTTGAGGGTGAGCGCCCGGCTCCCGGCGCCCCGGCCGAGGAGCGTCCTGAGCAGCCGGAACAGGCCCAGCGTGGCCGGGTCGGCGCCCGGTCCCGGGAGGGGTGCGGCGGGGTCGTGCGTGGCGAGCCAGTAGACCGTGTCGGGCGTCTCCTCGGGGACGGCGGGAGGCGTGCCGTCGGCGGGGAGGGCGATCCTCGTCGTCCCGCCGGTGCGGGCGAGGGCTTCCGCGAGGGGCCGGGCGGCGGCCGTGTGGAACACCCAGGTCGTCCCCTCGTCCGAAGCGACCGACGGGTCCGGCGGCGCGGCCTCGCCCAGCCTCGGGACGAGGACCACCGTCCGGGGCTGCCCGGGCTCCTCCTCGCGCGTCTGATCCGCCGTCGGCAGGGGCCGCAGCGCCACGCCGTCGA
>NZ_GG770539.1:258162-260356 GCF_000154905.1 Streptomyces sp. SPB074
GCCGTCCCCCGCCCCGTCCCCGGCGCGGAGGGGCTGGACGCGGCCGCGGAGGCACGCGTCCCCGGCCGTCAGCGCGAAGCGCAGCCCGCCCGCCGGGTGCTCCTCCGTCGTGACGCGGAGGTCGCGGGCGGCGGTCACCTCGACCGGGCGCAGCCACCGCACCTGGGAGAGGCGGACGGGCCCGGAGAGGCCGTGCGCGGCGGCGGCGCGCACGGCGAGCGAGAGCCCGGCGACCCCGGGCAGCACGGGGCGGCCGGCGAGCCGGTGATCGGCGACGACGCGATCGTCCGGGCGAAGGACGCGGTCCGGCGCGCCGGGGGTGTCCCCCGGCTGTTCGGGCGCGGCGGGCGCGGGCCGGGGGCCCGTGATCCAGTGGCGCTCCCGGGCGAAGGAGTACGTGGGCAGCGGCACCCGGCGTGCGCCGTCCTCGGGGCGCAGGGCCGCCCAGTCCACCGTCCCGCCGTCCGCGTACGTCCGCGCGAGGCGCCGGAGGGCGGGCTCACCGGTCGCGGGCGCGTGGACGTACGGCGTCCCGCCGTGCGCGGCGGCGCGGAGCGCGCGGACGAGTTCGGCGCGCTCCCGTACGACGAAGGCGGCGCGGGACGGGAAGTGCGTGCGGCCGGTGCCGAGGGTGAGGGCGAGGTCGGCGAGCGCCGGTGCTTCCTCCGTGTCGAGGGCGTCGGCGAGCCGGGTGAGGGTGCGGGACAGTGCCTCCTGGTCGCGTGCGGAGACGGGGATCAGGTGGGCGCGAGCGGGTTGCGCGGGGGCGGGCGGGCGCGGGGGTGCCTCGGCGATGACGGCGTGCGCGTTGGTGCCGCTGAAACCGAAGCTGCTGAGCGTGGCCACGCGGACGCCTCCAGGACCGGGGTCCCAGGCGGCGGCGCGCGTGGGCACGTGGAAGGGGCCCCGCGCGAGGTCGATCCGGGGGTTGGTCGCGGTGAAGTGCGGGGTGGGCGGGATACGGCGGTGCCGCAGCGCCAGCAGGACCTTGAGCAGGCCCGCGATTCCGGCGGCCATGGTGGTGTGCCCGATGTTCGCCTTCACCGAGCCGAGCGCGACCGGCCCGGCGGGGGTCGCGCCGTCGGCGCGGAACGCGTCCTGGAGGGCCTTCACCTCGATCGGGTCGCCGAGCGAGGTGCCGGTGCCGTGGGCCTCCACGTAGCCGATGTCCGCGCCGGTCACGCCCGCCGCGCGGTGCACGCGGCGCAGCAGTTCGGTCTGCGCCGCCGCGCTGGGCGCGGTCATGCCGTTGGTCCGGCCGTCGCCGTTGACCCCGGTCGCCTTGATGACGCCGTGGATGTGGTCGCCGTCCGCGAGGGCCCGGGCCAGCGGTTTCAGCACGACCACGCCGACGCCCTCACCGAGCACGATGCCGTCGGCCCGCGCGTCGAAGGGGGCGCTGGTGCCGGTCGGCGAGAGCATCCCGGCGTTGCTGCACCGGATGTGCAGGCGCGGGGTCAGCATCAGGGCGACGCCGCCCGCGAGCGCGGTGCGGCACTCGCCGCGCCGCAGGCTCTCGCAGGCCAGGTGGACGGCGGTGAGCGAGGAGGAGCACGCGGTGTCGACGGCCATGGTGGGGCCGGTCAGGTCGAGGAAGTAGGAGATGCGGGCGGCGAGCACGGACGGGGAGGAGCCGAGGAAGGCGTGGCCGGTGTCGGCCGCTCCCGCCGCGCCCAGGAGGTCCGCGTAGTCCCCGGCACCGCAGCCCACGAACACGCCGCAGTCGCGGGTGCCGCGCGCGGCGGGCCGGTCGGTCCCGCCACCGGCGTGGCCGGCGTCCTCCAGCGCCTTCCACGCCTCCTGGAGGAAGAGGCGCTGCTGCGGGTCCATGGCCTCCGCCTCCAGCGGCGAGAGCCGGAAGAAGCCGGGGTCGAACTCGTCCGCCCCGCGCAGGGTCGCGGCCCACTTGCTGTCGGTGCGGTCGGCGAGGGACCGGTCCGGGTCGTACCAGCGGGCCGTGTCCCAGCGCTCGGGCGGCACCTCGGCGATCTCGCTGCGCCCGGTCTCCAGGTTGTGCCAGAAGGCGTCGAGGTCGTCGGCGCCGGGGAAGCGGCCGGACATGCCGATCACGGCGATGTCCCCGGCGGCGCCCGGTCCTTCCGGCGCGCGCGCCGGTTCGGGGTCGGGGCTCTGCTCCTCCTCGGCGGGCGCGGCCTTCGCCGCCGCGGGCGCGCGGCGGGGCACGGGACGCAGG
>NZ_GG770539.1:260464-262252 GCF_000154905.1 Streptomyces sp. SPB074
GTGCTCTTCCCGGCCGGGGAGACGGGCGCCTCCGCCGGGGCAGCGGCGTCCTCGGCCGTCGAGGCGGTCTCCCCGCCTCCGGCGGCGGACGGGCCCGCGGAGCCGAGCGCCG
Source organism: Streptomyces sp. SPB074 (assembly GCF_000154905.1). Classification (GTDB taxonomy): domain Bacteria; phylum Actinomycetota; class Actinomycetes; order Streptomycetales; family Streptomycetaceae; genus Streptomyces. The sequence goes on from NZ_GG770539.1 coordinate 260,577, forward strand.
CGCGGTGCAGGGCCTCGGCGTGGTGGCGGGCCGTCAGGAGGGCGGCGGTCATCGCGGGCACGGTCGGGTGGTCGTAGACCGCGACGGCCTCCAGCCCCGCGCCATGCCGTTCGTTGAGGTGGCGGACGACCTCCACGGCGCCGATCGAGTCGAGCCCCATCTCGGCGAAGGTCCGCTCGTCGTCGATCTCCTCCGGGCGCAGGTAGAGCACCTCGGCCAGGGAGGTGACGACGTCCGCCCGCGCCTGCGCGCCGAGGGCTTCGGCGCCGGTCCCGGGCGCGGGGGGCGCCGGCGGGTTCGGCGGCGCGTCCGAGGCCGCGGGCGGTACCGGCGCGGGCGATGGCGCGCTCGCGGGTGCGGGCGCTGTCGCGGGCGTTACGGGCGTCGGCTCGGCCGGGGGCACCGGTGCCGGTTCCTGCCGGGGTGCCGGCACGGCGGCCTTCGCGGTGGCCGCCCCGCCCGCCCCGCTCCCCCGGAACGCCTCCACGCGCGAGAAGTGGCCCCTGACCCGGTCGCGGGCCTCGTCGCCGAGCACGTCCTCGTGCATCCGGACCTCGCGTCCGACCACGTCGTCCAGCCGGGCCAGGACCCGGTCGGCCAGTTCCCGCTTGAGACGGCGGACCGCGCCCTCGGGGCGGGCGGCGAGCGCGCGGGCGCGGTCGAGCGCGGCCGTCAGCACCTCGTGCCGCGGCAGGACCGTGACCATGGCGCCGTGGTGGTGGAGTTCGGCACCGGTCAGGGACCTGCCCGTCAGCATCATCTCGTCCGCGAGGGCGGCGCCGAACCGGCGTTCCAGGACGTAGGTCGCGCCCATGCCGGGGGTGAAGCCGTAGGCGACGAAGTTCGCGCTGTAGACGCTCTCCTCCGCCAGGAGCACCACGTCGGCGTAGAGGCCGAAGGCCAGGCCGCCGCCGGAGGCGTGCCCGTCGATGGCGGCGACCACGGGGCGGTCGCAGCGCAGCAGGCCCTCGTAGACGAACGCCTGGTCCGTGAAGCTGCCCTCGCCTCCGGCGAGCGTCTCCAGCGCCTCGGCGGTACCGCCCATGCTGAACACGCCGTCGGAGCCGGTGACGACCACGGCCTTGACGTCCGGGCGCGCGGCGACCACGTCGAACGCCTCCCGCAGCTCGCGCAGCAACCGATCGGTGAACATGGGCGAGTTCAGGCGTATCAGGCCGATCCCGCCCTCCAGGACGACGAGTTCGGCGCCGTCGTCGCGGGAGGAGGGGGCGGGCACCGGTACCGCGACGGGCGCGGGCCCGGTAGCGGACGGGACGTTCGCGGCAGCGGGCTCCTCCGAGGACGGGCGGGGCGCGGCAGCGGTGTCGCCCGGGGACGGAGCGTGCGCGGCGTGCCCGTCCCCCGTCCACCCGCCGGGCCAGCAGCGTTCCTCGCGGAAGGGGTAACCGGGCAGCGGGACCCGGCGGGGACCCGTCTCGTCACCGGGGCGCGGGCCGTCGGCGTCAAAAAATATCGTCGCTCGCGCCCGCGACCCACTCGCGGGCCCGGGCCTCCAGGGTGCCGCCGGTGTCCGCCGCCGCAGGCGTGGCCGAGGCCGTTCCGAGGTAGGCGCGGGGCCCCGGTTCGACGCCCTTGACCAGGCGCTCCAGGGCCGCGAGCAGATCCGGGACGCCGTCGGCGACGACCGCGAACCGTACGGGCATCGCGGCGCGGCC
>NZ_GG770539.1:262827-269170 GCF_000154905.1 Streptomyces sp. SPB074
GGGCGCCGTGCCGGAGCTGGAGCAGCACCTTGGTGAGCCCGGCGATGCCGGCGGCGCTCTCCAGGTGGCCGATGTTGGTCTTCACCGAGCCGATGGCGACGTGCTCGGGCCCGGGGGTGAAGGTGCTCAGCGCGGCGCGCAGGCCCTCCAGTTCGATCGGGTCGCCGAGCGAGGTGCCGGTGCCGTGGGCCTCGACGTAGCCGAGGGCGCGCACGTCCGCGCCGGAGTCGCGCACCGCGTCGGCGACGAGTTCCGCCTGCGCGGTGGGGCTGGGCACGGTGAACCCGCTGGTGCGGCCGCTGTGGTTGAGGCGGGCGGAGCGGATCACGGCGTGGACGTGGTCGCCGTCGGCCAGGGCGCGGTCCAGGGGCTTGAGCAGCACCGCGCCGACGCCCTCGCCGGGCACGTAGCCGGTGCCGCCCTCGCCGAAGGCACGGCACCTGCCGTCCCGGGACAGCCAGCGTCCGCGCGCCAGTTGGAGGTACTTCTGCGGGTGCGGCATGAGGTTGACGCCACCGGCGAGGGCGACGGTGCTCTCCCCCCTGCGCAGGCTCTCCACGGCGAGCTGGACCGCCGTCAGGGAAGAGGAGCACGCGGTGTCGAGGGCGATGCTGGGGCCGCGGAGGTCGAAGGTGTAGGAGACGCGGTTGGCCACGGAGGAGTGGAGGGACACCGGGGCGGTCTCGTCGTCGGGGTCCGTGACGAACTGGAAGTGGTTCCACATGACGCCGGCGAAGACGCCGACCCGCTCGGCCGTGAGGGAGTCCGGCGGGTAGCCGGCGTCCTCCAGGGTCTGCCAGGCGACGGTCAGGAACAGCCGCTCCTGGGGGTCCATGCGTTCGGCCTCGCGGCGCGAGATGCCGAAGAACAGCGGGTCGAAGCGGTCCATGCCGTCGAGGAAGCCGCCCCAGCGGCCGTAGGTGCGGCCCGGGCGGCCGGGCTCGGCGTCGAAGAGGGCGTCGTGGTCCCAGCGCTCGGCGGGAACCTCGGTGACGCAGTCCCGGCCCGCCGCCAGGTTGGCCCAGAAGGCGTCCAGGTCGGCGGCTCCCGGGTAGCGCCCGGCCACACCGACGATCGCGACGGGTTCCGGGGCGGTACGGGAGCGCCCTGCCGGGGCGGCGGGCGCGCGGCGCGCCGCGGACGGCGGCGGGACCGTGCCGGCCGGTCGCGGGGCGGGGGCGAACAGGCCCGTCACGAGCGGTCCGTCCACGGGGCCCTCGGTGTGCACGGCGACCAGCCGGGGCGGGGTGGCGGGCGCGGCCAGGCAGCGGTCCAGGAGGCCGAGCGCGGTGGCGGTGGGCAGGGGGCGCATCCCCGACCCGGCGGAGCGGGCGAGCGCGGCGGCGTCGGCGCGCATCCCGCCCTCGGCCCAGTAGGGCCAGGCCAGGGAGAGGGTGCGCCCGGTGCGGGCCGGGTCGGCCGCCCGGTGGGCGGCGAAGGAGTCGAGGAAGGCGTTGGCGTAGCCGTAGGCGCACTGGCCGGTGTGGGGCAGGACGGCGGAGAGCGAGGAGAACAGCACGAAGAGGGCCGGGGCGGCCTCGGCGGTGGCGCGGTCGAGGTGCAGGGTGCCGGCGAGTTTCGGGGCGAGCGCGGCGCGGGTCTCGGCCGGGTCCCGGCGGAAGTGCACGCCGTCGTCGGTACGGCCCGCGCAGTGGAACACCGCGTCGATACGGCCGTGCAGCTCGTGGCAGCGGGCGACGACGGCCTCGGCGTCCTCGCGGCGCGCGAGGTCGGCCTGGACGTAGTGCGCCTCGCCGCCCCGGGCCGCGCAGCGCTCCAGCAGGGCGCCGACCGCCGCGTCGGCCGGGCGGGTCCCGCACAGCACCAGCCGGGCCTGCCGGGTCCCGGCCAGGTGCTCGGCGAGGAGCGAGCCGATGCCGCCCGCGCCGCCGGTGACGAGGCACACGGCTCCCGGGCTCAGGACGGGCGCGCCGGACGGGTCCGGGGTGAGCGGGGTCAGGCGGCGTACGTGGCGCTCGCCGTCCCGGTGCCTGCTCTCGCTGTCGTCGCCGTCGTCGGCCGCCTCCGCGAGGAGGACGCCGGCGAGTTCCGCGGCGTCCGGGGCGCCCACGACGAGCGTGCTCCGGCAGCGCAGGGCCGGGTTCTCGGCCGTGATGCCGCGGGCGAGGGAGCCGACCGCGCTGTGCTGGGGGGTGGAGTCCTCGTGGTCGGCGCGGTACAGGAAGCGCAGGACGCGGGCGGTATCGGCGGGCCTGGCCGCGAGCGCGCCCGCGAGCGCCCAGACGACGTCGTAGCCGTCGGTGGTGTCGGCGAGCGGGCCGGGGGCGGGGGTGGGGCAGACCGCCAGGACGGCGGGGCTGGTGCCCTCGGCGGCGAGTTCGTCGAGCAGGCGCGAGAAGTCGGCGCGGCTGCCGGTGGGCAGGCACCAGGTGTCCGTTCCCGTGCGCTCGTAGGCGAAGGCGGGCTGTACGTGCACGGTGCGCCGTCCCCCGGCGCGGTGGCGCAGCGCTTCGGGGAGCGCGGCGTCGGGGGTGACGACGAGCAGATCGCCGCCCGGCAGGGGCGCGCCGGTGGCGGCGAGGGGGACCCAGACGGGCTGGTGGAGGCCGAGGTGCGGGGCAGAGGCGGGCGGCGTCGCCGGGTCCCCGGGGGCGGGGAGCGCCGGTGTGCCGGGCGCCGTCGGGGACGGGCCCGGGGCGGCCGGTGTCTCCGACGTGTCCGCTGCCGCCCGGGGGGCCGGTGCCGTCGGTGTGCCCGCCGCCGCCCGCGGTTCCGGTGCCGCCTGCGGCTCGTCACCGGCGGGCAGGGTGAGGGTGTGATGCCGCGCCAGGTGGCGGGCGACCGAGGCGACGTCGGGGTGCTCGAAGAGCAGCGTCGGGTAGAGACGGCCGTCGACCACCTTCTCCAGCTCGGCGCTGAGCGCGAGCAGCGCGACCGAGTCCAGGCCGAGTTCGTAGAAGCCCCGGCGGGGGTCCACGGCCTCCGGGGCCCGGTCGAGGAGAGCACCGATCAGGGTGCGTACGTGCAGGGCGAGCCGCTGCTCGGGATCCGGGCCCGCCGGGGCGGCCGGGGCGGGGCGCGAGGGCTGCCGTGCCGGTGCGGCCGGGGTCTCCAGCAGCCGTGTGATGAGCCCCGCGTGGCGGACCCGCTTGCAGCTCAGCTTGGTGAACCGGGCGACGAAGCGGCCCTGTTCGTCATAGATCAGGCTGTCGTTGTGGATCACGTCGCCGGACGGCGCGACGGTCTCGGCCGCAGGGACGTGCACCCAGCAGGGCCCGCTGACCGCGCGGGGGGCGCGGAACTCGGCGATGTGGACGGGGATGAAGGGGTCGGGGCCGGGGGGCGGGCGGTGGCCGAAGGTGACGAGGGTGGCGGCGTCGAGCTTCGCCGGATGCAGGTGGAAGGCGCTCTCCTGGTCCCGGGAGCCGGGGTCCAGTTCGAGGCGGGCGAGGAGGCCGCCCGTGTCCAGGACGTGGAGTTCGCCGAAGCCCATCATGGGCGGGCCGTGCTCGATGTCCTCCTCCCGGGCCTGCGCGTACAGCTCCGCCATGTCGCGGGCGCGCACGGCGCGGGTGAGCAGGGCGCGCGGGTCGATCGGCGGGGGCGGGGGCTCGTCGGTGTACTCCAGGCGGGCCGAGAAGTGCGGGCGCCACGCCGCGTCCTCGGTGGCCGTCGCCGGGTCCGCGCCCTCCTCGACCGGGGCGCCGGCCGCCTCGACGGGGTGGGAGCCGGTGGCGTCGGGGGCGCCGATCCTCACCCGTACGGCGAGGTCGCGTCCGGGCGCGGTGGCGATGGGCTCGGCGAAGAGCACGTCGCGCAGTACCGCGCGCGCGGTGTCGATTCCCCGCGCGCCCAGAATCCGGTACACGATGTCGAGGAAGGTCGCGCCGGGCATCACCGACACCTGGTGGATGCGGTGGTTGCGCATGATGAAGTCGTCGTGCGGCAGCAGGAGGTGGCACTCGATCGGGTCGTTCACGGCGTGGCTTCCCCCTCGTGTCCGAGCCGGCGGACGGCGTCCTCGCGCAGCCGGGACCGGTCCGTCTTCCCATGGGCGTTCACTGGTGCGTCGGGCAGCCACCACAGGTGGCGGGGCAGCATGTAGGGCGGCAGGCGGGTGGCGAGCCGCTCGGCCAGGTCCTTGATGTCGGGCTCGCTGTCGCCGAGCAGGTAGGCGACCAGGCGGGTGCCGCCGGGCACGTCGAGCGCGAACGCGACGGCGTCGGTGCCGGAGGTGTCGCGCAGGGCGGCCTCCACCTCGCCGACCTCCACGCGGTAGCCGTTGATCTTGACCTGGGCGTCCTTGCGGCCGAGATGGACCCAGCCGTGCGCGGTGGCGCGCACCTGGTCCCCGGTGCGGTACCAGCGCCGCCCGCCGTGCTCCAGGAACCGGCCGGTGTCCTGGGCCGGTTCGAGGTAGCCGCGGAACATCTGGGGCCCGGTCATGACGAGTTCGCCGGTGTCCTCGGCGGGCGAGCCGTCCGGGGCGAGGAGCATCGCCGCCATCCCGGTGTTCGCGGTGCCGATGGGCACGGTGGCGCCGTAGCCGGGGTCGCTGAGGTCCTGGTCCGGGTGCCAGCGGAACGCGGTGCAGGCGATGGTCAGTTCGGTGGGGCCGTAGATGTTGTCCAGGACGCCGTCGGGCGCGGCGCGCTGCCAGTAGCGGGCGGTCTCCACGAGCAGGGGCTCGCCCGCGAAGACCGACTGCCGCAGTCCGGCGAGGCTGCCGGGGGCGAGCCGGTCGGCGCGTTGCAGGCCGCGCGCGAGGCTGGGGGTGCTGTGCCAGACGGTGAGCCCGTACCGGCGCACCCAGCGTGCCGGGTCCAGGGCCTGGAGCCGGGAGAGCACGCACACGCAGGCGCCTCCGGCCCAGGCCGGGAAGAGGTCGCACATCGCCAGGTCGAAGGTCGTCTCGTGGACCTGGCTGAACCGGTCCTCGGGCCGCACCGCGTAGCGGGAGCGGGAGGCGGCCAGGAACGCCGAGACGTTGCCGTGGCTGACGGGCACGCCCTTGGGGGTGCCCGTCGAGCCGGAGGTGAAGAGGATGTGGCGATGTCGTCGGGGCTTCCGGCGGATGGCCGCCAGCCGGCCCCGGCGCCGGGGGCGGACAGTTCCTCAAACGTCAAGACGCGGGCGCCTCCGGCGGCGCTGGGCAGCTTGGCGGGCAGGGCCGCGCGGTCGGTGCCCGGGGCCAGGACGACGTGGACGGGCGCGGACTCCAGGAGGCCGGGGAGCTGTCCCGCCGCGCCCGGGGCGGCGATGACCGCGCCGCAGCCCGCGGCGCGCAGTACGGCGGCGTTGCGCGCGGGCGGGTTCTCCGGGTTCAGCGGTACGGCGGGGGCACCGGCGTAGAGCGCGGCGAGCAGCCCGATGTACGCCTCGGGCGTCTTGGAGGCGAGGACGGCGACGGGGGCGCCGGGCTCACCGCTCGCGAGGGCGGCGGCCCAGGCGCGGGCGAGCGCGTCCGTCTCGGTGTACGTCCACGCGCGGTCCAGGATGCGCAGGGCGGGGCCTTCGGGGTTGCGGGCGAGGCCGTCGGCGAACCACTCGTGCACCCTCCTGGCGGCCCCCGGCAGGGTGACCGCCCCGCCGCCCGTCACCGGTTCGCCAGACAGCCGCTGACGACACGCCACAGCTCGGCCGGGGTGGCGAAGCTGGCGGGGACGAGCCCCCCGTCGGGGAACTCGATGTCGTAGGCGTCCTCCAGCCGGGCGGAGAGGCCGACCATGCCGAGGGAGTCCAGGCCGTGCGCGGGCAGGGGCAGGTCGGGGCGCAGCGGAGCGGCCGGGGGGTAGTCGGTGAGTGCGGCCCTGACCAGCTTCTCGTAGGTCTCGTCCCAGTTCGTCGCCACGGTGCGCCTCGTCCTCCTCGTCGTCGCCGGGGTGGTGCCGGTGTGCCGGGTGCGCGATATCGGGGTGCGCGTGCACGCCGTTCGCGGAAACTCCGTGAAAAGCGCGCGGACCCGGCCGAGAGAAATCCGGCGCGGGGATGCTAACGACGGGATTTCCACCGCCGCAAGACCGCCCGGGCACTTTTTCGGCCTGCGCAGTATTGAGCAGAATTCCGCGCGGTAAAGAGGGGACCATCCGGGGTCTTTGTTTTGTTTCCGGGCCGGGAATCAGGCGTCGGCGGCGCCGGTCGAGGCGGGAGGACGTGTGTCATGCCGCGTGTGCTGATCGCCGGTACCTCACCGCTCCTCGCGGGCCGGCTCGCCGCCCGCTGCCTGGCGGACCCCGCCGAGACGGGGCGGGGCACCGAGGTGGTGCTCCTGTCCGCCGCCCGGTCCCGGCCGGGGGAACCGGCGCCGGACCGGCGGGAGCTGGCCCGGTTCGTCGCGCGGTGCGGCGGCGGGGAGGAAACCGGCGCGGAACGCCTGACCGTG
>NZ_GG770539.1:269494-273582 GCF_000154905.1 Streptomyces sp. SPB074
CCCGGCCCTGGGCGAGTGCCCGCCGGGCGCGCACCGGCTGCTGCGGGCGCTGCACTCGGTACGGACCGAGATCGAGGACCGGGTGCCCGACTGGTTCGAGCGCAATCCGCTGCGCGTGGCCGGGACGGCGGGCGCCGGCCTGACACTGCTGAGCGCGGAGCGGGCCGCCGGCGAACTCTGGCGGGCCGGTGCGCCGGACGGGCAGGACGGCTTCGCCGCGGTGGCCCGGCCCGCCCCCGTCCCGCTGGCCGAGATCCTCGCCCGGGCCGGAGCGGTGCACGGGATCGATGTCCGTCCCGTGGCCGGGGACACGCCCCTCACGGCCGCCGACCGCCTCCTTGACCTGCGGCTGGCCGACGTACGCCGCCACGCGGTACGCCTGCCGGACGCGACCCCCGCCTCCCCGGCCGACCCCGCCCAGGCGTCTCCTGCCGCCCCACCCGCTCCCGCCCCGGCGCCGGGCCCCCCGCCCCTCTCCCCCGCCGCCCAGTGGGAGCTGTTCGGCGCGATCCGGGCCTGCCGGAGAGCACCGGGCGGGGGACGGGACCCGGGCCTGCGGCGGCGTGTCGTGGAGGTCGCCGGACGGCCGCTCGTGCTCTTCGAGGGCGGGTCCGGGGCGGGACCGCCGCTGCTGGTGCTGAACGCGCTCGGGCAGGGGCCCGGCTTCCTGAGCCGGCTGTGCGCCGAGCTGACCCCGTACCACCGGGTCGTCACCTGGCAGGTGCGCGGCACCGAGCGGGAGGACCCGGACTGGGGGACCCGCCGCCAGCTCGACGACATCGAGGCCGTGCTGGAGGCGGCCGGGACCGAGCGGGCCCATCTGCTCGGCTGGTGCACCGGCGCCAAGATCGCCACGGCCTTCCAGCGGCGCCGCCCCGGGGCCGTCGCCTCGCTCGTCTTCCTGAACGCGACGTTCCGGCAGAACGACCGCTGGGACGGCATGGACACCAAGTACGAGTCCGACCTCGCCGCCGTGTGCCGCGCGCTGGACCGCAGACCCGAGAAGGCCGCCCGGATGCTCGGGCTGCTGGCCCCCGGGGCGGTGGGCGCCAAGGGCGGCCACCACGACCGGGACGCGGGGGTGCTCGGGGTGCTCAGCCGGGCGCTCACCGAGGAGGTGCGGCGGCCCTTCACGGATGCCGGGGTACTCGTGCGGTACGCCAGGCAGCTCGTGGACCTGTGGCGGCTGGACTCGGCGGCGCAGGCGGCGGACGTGGCCGTGCCGACACTGTTCGTCTGCTCGGAGTTCGACGGCATCTCCTCCCCCGCCCGGGCCCGCGAGGCCGCCCGGTGCTTCCCGCACGCGCGCTACGCGGAACTGGCCGTGGCCGGTCATTACGCGCCCCACGACCGCCCCGCCCTGGTGGCGGAGCTGATCACCGAGTTCGTCCGCGCGCCGCGGGAGATCACCGATCTCGTGCGGGACGCGGAGATCACCTGGCACATCGACACGGAAGGAACTGCACGGTGACCGAGGCCAAGAGCTTCGACCGGGTCGCGGACGACTACGACCGGATGCGGGGCGGGATGGAACGCGGCAGGCAGGCCGCGGCACAACTGGCCGGGGACCTGGCCGCCGGCCCGGTGCTGGAGGTGGGCGTCGGCACGGGCATCGTGGCGGCGGGCCTCGCCGAGCTGGGGCACGAGGTGCACGGCGTGGACGTGTCACCCCCGATGCTGGCGCGGGCCGCGAAACGGCTCGCGGGGCGCGTCTGCGTCGGGGACGCGCGGGCGTTGCCGTTCGCCGACCGCAGCTTCGGCAATCTGGTGTTCACGCACGCCCTGCACCTGGTCGGGGACATGCCCCGGGCGCTGCGCGAGGCGGCGCGCGTGCTGCGGCCCGGGGGCAGGCTGCTCGCGGTGCACGGGGCGCCCGCCGCCGATCCGGACGAGATGGTCGCCGTGCTCGACCGGCTCGCCGTGTTGCAGCCGCCGCGCCCCGACACGCCCGAAGGGCTGGACGCCGCGGCGCGGGACGCGGGGCTGGAGCGGCTGCGGCACGAGTTCGCCCCGGACTACGAGCGGGCCACGAGCCCCCGGCAGCTCCTGGAGAGCCTGGAGCGCCGCTTGCCGCCGTACCTGTGGGACGTGGACGACGAGGTGTGGGCGCGGGTGGTCGAGCCGGCGCTGGCCGCCCTGCGCGAGCTGCCGGGCCAGGACGTGCCCCGGACGCAGCAGTGGCGCGTGCACCGGAGCGTCTACGTCAGGAGCTGAGCGGCGCCCCGCACACGGGTCGGGGGCGTGGGGGCGGGCCCCCCGCCCCCGGCCCGTGCAGCGGATCAGCGCGGTATGAGTTCGAACGCGATCGCGGGGCGGCCGCCGAAGCGCGCCCCCATCGCCTGGGCCAGGCCGAGGAGCGGGGCGCGGACGTCGGTGACGGGCGGGTTCATGGCCGCCAGGTAGCTGGCGTGGGCCTCCAGCGAGGCCACCGCCTGGTCGATGTGGTCGGTGACGTCCACGGCGTGGGTGGGCCGGGGCGAGTTGGAGATGGCCACGTGGCGGACGCCCTGCCAGGGGGCGGGCCCCTCCTCGGGGAAGATCCAGCGGTTGGCGGCGTCGCCGACCGCGTCGAGGAGGGCACGGCCGGTGTTGCGGTGGTCCGGGGAGTTCCAGCGTCCCGTGGAGGTGTGGTCGTGGTGGCAGAAGCCGAGCACGAGTTCGGGGCGGTGGCGGCGGATCGCGGCGGCGAACTCGCGGCGCAGACCGGCCGAGTACTCGATACGGCCGTCGGGGTGGTCGAGGAATTCCACGCCGGCCGCTCCCACGACCGCCGCGCTGGCCCGCTGCTCCGCCTCACGGACCTCGGCGGCCTTCCCGGGCTCCATCGTGTCGATGCCCGCCTCGCCCCGGCTGGCCACCAGGTAGGTGACCGACTTCCCGGCCGCGGTCCAGCGCGCCACCGCGCCCGCGGCACCGAATTCCATGTCGTCGGGATGCGCCACCACGGCCAGGGCGCGGGTCCAGTCCTCGGGCATTTCCTGGAATTCATCGCTCATGGCCCGAAGATAACAGCGGGCTTTATCCTCCCGGTACCCCGGAAACGCTTTTCGCTGTTTCGCTCAAAAGTGAGCAGAGCCCGCGGAGCGAAAGCCGGAGAATCCGGCTGATCCCGTCGGCAGTCCGGCCACCGCTTCACCGGGGTACCGCGAACGAGAGGACAGCACATGCAGGCGCAGTCGACCAGCACCATGACCTGGGACCCCTGGCAGCCGGTTCCCTACGAGCAGACGGAAGGGGCTCCGATGCTGCTGCACGGCGAGGTGGCCAACCACTACCGGGGCTCGATCGAGGGCGAGGGCGTCCAGCAGGTCCTCATCGCCCTGTCCCCCGGCGGCGAGAGCGTGTTCACGGCGCTGGAGCGGGTGACGGGCCGGATCGGCGACCGCTCCGGCAGCTTCGTCCTGCGGATCACGGGCACGACCGGCGGTGGCGCGGCCAAGGCCGCGCTGGAGGTGCTGGAGGGCTCGGGAACGGACGGCCTGAGCGGACTGCACGGGACGGGCACCTACTTCTGCGACAACCCGGGCCCCGACGGTCACGCGACGCTGACGCTGGACCATTCCTTCGAGTAGTCCCGGCGATCCGCGTGTGCCCGGAGCGGTCAGGGCCTAGGCTCGCGAACGCCGGAGACGCACGCGGAAGTTGCGCTCCGTGACGGAGTATCGTCCCGAGGAAGGAAACTTTTCATGTCCCCCATTGGGCAGCTGGCAGCGGTCACCCTCGACGCGCAGGACCCGAAGGCCCTGGCGGAGTTCTACAACGCCGTCACCGGCTGGCAGACGCTCTTCGCGAGCGAGGACTTCGCCTACATCGGTACGCCGGACGGGTCCAGCCGCATCGGTTTCCAGCGGGTCGAGAGCCTCAAGCAGCCCTCGTGGCCGGGTGACGACAAGCAGATGCACCTCGACTTCAGCGTCAGCGACCTGGGCGAGGCGGTGGAGCGGCTGACCTCGCTCGGTGCCACCAAGCCGGAGCACCAGCCGGGCGGCGAGAAGTGGGTCGTCCTGATCGACCCGGCCGGTCACCCGTTCTGTGTGACCACCATGGCCTGACACCGGTTCCGCCGGACACAGCGCGAGGGGGCCGCG
>NZ_GG770539.1:273682-278004 GCF_000154905.1 Streptomyces sp. SPB074
CCTCGCGTCGGGCTCAGTCCCCCCAGTACTGCGGCGTGAGGCAGCCGTCGTGCCCGCTGCCCTCCAGCATCAGGCTGTCCCAGCGGCCACCGCCCTGCTCCTTGGACACCCAGTCCTGCATGTACGTGGCGCGCGGCGCCGTGGGGTCGGTGCGGGCGTCGATGCCCATGAGCTTGTACATCGTGCCGAGCGATTTCATGTGGATGAGGAAGTGCATCCGCTCCATGGTCCCGAAGAGTTCCTCGAAGACCAGTGCGGTGGCGTCCCCGCCCGCGTTGAGGTTGGTGTTCTCGGCGACCGTGCGGGCGAACAGGCGTGCCTCGGCGCGGTATTTGTAGCTGAAGTCCACGACCCGGTGCATGATCACACCGGCGGTGGACGTGTCGAGGAGCTGCGCCGCCGGGACGGAGGTCTGGTCGCGGGCGGGGCGCACCTCGAACCAGGGTTCTTCCCGGTCGGGGGCCAGCGGGCTCATCGAGGGGTCCTGCGCCATCGTCTGGGTGGCGGTGCCGAAGATCCCCCAGCGGTGCGGCAGCATCATGGTCTCGCGCACGCTGCCGGGCACGAACGCGGCCTGCCACTCGGCCGCCTGGTGGTGGGAGACGTGCCCGCCGAGCACACCGTCGCGGAAGTCGCCCGCGCCGCCCATGTGCAGCAGCCGCTCGTAGTCCTCCAGGGACCGGAAGTGGATCAGCCAGTGCAGCCGGTCCTTCACGCCGAAGGTCTCCTCGTAGACGAAGACCGTCGCGAGGCCGGGATGCTTGGTGTTGACGAACTCCGCCGCCTCGCGGGCGAGCCGGCGCGCGGAGTCGCCCTGCCCGGCGGCGATCTGGGCGACGCGCTCCACGACGACGCCGGCGTTCGCCGAGTGCAGGATGCGGTCCACGGGCTGCGTCGTCTGGTGCCGGGCGGGAGGAACACCGGGCGTGCCGCTGTCCAGGGTCATGAAGCTCTCCTCGGGTGTCGGGGCGGGGTCGGTCACGTGGTCAGGGAGGGGCGGGGCGGGGCGGTCAGGGCGGGGTCCAGGCGGCGAGGCGGGCGGCGAGCACCCGCGCGGCCCCGGTCATCAGCAGCTCGGCGATGCGTTCGACGTGCCGCTCCCGCCACGGCTCCAGGGCCGTGCCGGCGACTGTGCGGTTGAAGGCGCCGGCCGCCGGACCGCAGTGCACCTGGTAGTTGGCTCGCTCCGCCGGGTCGCCCTCCTGGGCGGCCCGGTTGGTGCGGGCGAAGTAGGACTTGAACACGAGTGCCATCCGGTGCCGGGGGTCGCGCTCGGCCCGCTCCACCTCGTGGGCGCGGCCCGTGTCCAGGTAGTGGGCGCGGGTCTCCTTCCACGCCTGGTCGAGCGGCGCGCGCAGGCAGTCGCGTTCCAGCCAGCCGAGGGTGGCCTCGTCCAGGTCGTGCAGGCCGCTGTGGCGGCGGTAGAGCTGGTGGAGCTTGTTGGCGCGGGCCGCGAAGAGGGTGCCCTTGCGGACCACCTGGACGCGGGAGCCGAGTTCGAAGAGGTCTCCGGCGGGCGCGTACGCGGTGTCCTGGACGTCCAGGGCCGCGAGCAGGTCCTTCACGGCGTCCGAGGTGCCCGCCTGCGGCGAGCACTGGTTGACGGAGCCGGTGACGACGAAGTCGGCGCCGAGCACGAAGGCGGCCGCGACCGCCTCCGGGGTGCCGAGTCCGCCGCAGGCCCCGACGCGCAGTCGGCGCGCGTACCCGTGCCGTGCCGTCAGCTCCCCGGCGAGCGCGACGGTCGTCGGTACCAGGGCCAGGCTCACCCCGCCGTCGGTGTGACCGGCCGAGTCACCCTCCACACAGATGTCCTGCGCCACGGGCAGTCCGCGTGCCGCTTCGGCCTCGGCGGGGGTCAGCGCGCCCTGCGCGACCAGGCCGCGCAGCATCGCCTCGGGGGGCGGCGCCATGAAGTGGGCGGCGACCTCGGGGCGCGAGCACTTGGCGATCAGTGTGCGGACGGCGACGGGGGTGCCGTCGGCGGCGCGGTGGGCGCCGGTGAAGCGGAAGCGGACGAGTGCCGGGGTCACGGTGGTGAAGGCCGCCGCCTCCACGTGGCGCACGTCGTGCCGGAGCAGCAGTGCCGTGAGGGCGTCCTCGGCTCCGGGGCGCGTGAGGTCGTGCAGCAGGTTCACGCCGTAGCGGCCGTCGAGCCCCGGAGTGCCGGCGAGTGCGACGAGCGCTTTCTCGACGGTGCCGAGGCCGAGACCGCCGGCGCCGAAGTAGCCCCGCAGGCCCGCCCGCCCGAGCCGGGCGACGAGTTCCACCGAGGACACGCCCCGGAACATGCTGCCGGCGAGGTAGGCGTACCGCACCCCGTGGTCCTCCCGGAACTCCGCGCTGCCCAGCCGCGCTGCGGCCGGGTCCGCCACGGGTTCCGGCGCGGGGGCCTCGGGGCGTACGGGGACGGGTTCCGGTGCCGGGGCCGCCGGGCGTACCTCGGTGCGCTCGCCCGCCGGTTCCGGTGCGCGGGCCTCGGGAGGGTCCGGTCGCTCCGGTGGCGTGGGCAGGGAGCCCAGCCGGCTCTCCGTCCGGGGGGTGGTGTCCGGCTCGGCGAGCACCGACTCCCACATCGGCCGCAGCATGGGGCGCGGGCCGAATTCGCGGACCTCGGTGACGCCCCGCCGGACCAGTTCCCGCAGGGTCTCGTGCCAGCGCACCGGGGCCGCGATCTGCCGGGCCAGCAGGTCCGCCGCGCCCTCGGGCGGGTAGGGCCGGCCGGTCACGTTGGCGAGCACCGGGATGCGCGGCGGCCGGAACTCGACGGTCGCGAGGAAGGCGGCGAAGCGTTCCTGGGCCGGCCGCATGTAGCGGGAGTGGAAGGCCCCGCTGGTCGCCAGGGGCACGCAACGGGCCCCCGGCGTGGCGCGGACGGCCGCGCGGACCGCCTTCATGGACCCGGCAGGACCCGCCACCACCACCTGGGTGCCGGTGTTGAGGTTGGCCAGGTCGATGTCGGCGGCCCCGCAGCGGTCGAGCAGGGCGCGGACGGCGTCCGGCGCGAGGCCGACGACGGCCAGCATGGCACCGCCGTCCGCCTCGCCCATCAGCTCGCCGCGCCGCCGCACGATCCGCAGGCCCGTCTCGAAATCGAAACAGCCGGCGGCGAGCAGCGCGTTGTACTCACCGAGGCTGTGTCCCGCCAGGACATCGGGGGCGGGGCCCTCCGCCAGCGCCCGCGCGCAGGCGAGCGCGTTGACGACGTACAGCGCGGGCTGCGTCCACCGGGTGCGGTTCAGCCGGCCGTCGGGGTCGTCCAGGCACAGCGCGCGCACGGACTCGCCGAGGACGCGGTCGGCGGTCGCCTCGTACGCGGGGAAGAGGTCGAAGAGCTCCTCCCCCATCCCCGCGCGCTGGGACCCCTGGCCGGCGAAGAGCCAGCCCTTCACGCGCCCGTACTGAGCTGGTGGGGCAGCAGCAGGGTGTCCTCGATGGTGCCGGGCACGTAGGACCGGCCCCAGTTGCCGCCGCCCTTGTTCCCGGCGATGAACTGCCGCTCGCCGAGCGCGCGGAAGTCTGCGTCCGTGCGCTCCAGTTCGAGGAGTTCCTGGTAGGCGTCGAAATCCTTGAAGTGGATGAGCCAGTGGAGCCGGTCCATCACGCCGAAGGTCTCCTCGTAGAGGTAGGAGGTGGCGCGGCCGGACAGCTTGCGGTTGATCTCGTTCTGCCAGGCGAAGGCGTACAGCCGGGCCTCCTTGCGGAACTCGTGGGACGCCTGGCCGGTGCGGTGCAGGGTGAGGAGCGAGTTCGCGGAGTGCAGCAGGTCGCCGTCGGACTGGCCGGTCTGCAACTTGGCCGGGTCGACCCAGAGGTCTCCGCTGTCGTGGTCGTCCTCCTCGTGCACGAGACCGTGCTGCGGGACGAGGATGCGTTCGCGTACGGAGCCCTCCACGACGGCCCGGCCCCACACGCCGGCGCTGGCGTCCTCGGGGACGCGGTCGCTCTCCAGCATGTCGATCATCTTCTCGTCGTGATCGACCATGTGCAGGCTGATGGCGTAGTCGTTCGGGGTCTTCCAGTGGATCAGCCAGTGCACCCGGTCCTGCTTGCCGAACGCCTCCTCGTAGAAGTAGAAGGAGGCGCCGTTGAGGTCGGACTGGTTCATGTAGGCGATCACGTCCGCGAAGAGCTTGCGGCCCTCGGCGCGGTGCTCGTACTTCAGTTGCGCGCTCCGGGCGATGGTGAAGCCCGAGTTGCCGGAGTGCAGCAGCTTGTCGGCGGGCACGGGGCTCTGGGCCGAGGCGGGGCGGGGACCGGCCGCGCTCCGAGCTGTCCGCTGATCCATGGAATGGCCGTCCTTCCAGTGCGCAGAATGCGTG
>NZ_GG770539.1:278104-286904 GCF_000154905.1 Streptomyces sp. SPB074
TCACGCTAGGCGGGGCGCCGTCGGGGGGCTGCGCAACTTTGAGCAGGCGCGGGGCGAGGTGCCCCGCGCCGTGCCCGGTCAGTCGGTGGCGGGCGCCTCCCGCGCCGGTGGTGCGGCGTCCTGCTCGCTCGCGCGGGGCATCTCCTTGAGGAAGAAGGACACCACGAGGGCGATCCCGACGAGCAGGACGCACACGAGGAACATGTCCCCCATCGCGCGCGCGTAGCCGTCCAGGGCGTCGCCGCGGGCCGGTTCGGGCAGTCGGTGCAGGGCGGTGACGCCCTTGTCCGCCGCGCGGACCGTGTCCTGGCCGAGATCGGCCAGCCGGTCGGAGACGCGGCTGGTGAGAACGGTGCCGAGGAGGGCGACGCCGATCGCGGACCCCATGCGCTGGAAGAAGTTCGCCGCACTGGTGGCGGCGCCGATGTCCTGCGGCGGCACGGAGTTCTGCACGGCCGTGATGACGGGCTGCATCACCAGGCCGACCCCGGCACCGAACAGGAAGGCGTAGACGCCGATCTGCCAGTAGGGGGTGTCGGCGGTGAGCCGGGACAGCAGCAGCATGGTGACGACCAGCAGCGCGGCCCCCGAGACCGGGAACGCCTTGTACTTGCCGCTCTTGCTGATGAGCTGGCCGGAGGCGATGGAGGTGAGGGTCAGCCCGAACATCGCGGGCAGCATGGCGAGGCCCGAGCGGGTGGAGGACATGCCCATGACGGCCTGGAAGTACAGCGGCAGGTAGACGATTCCCGCGAACATGGCGGCACCGGCGAGGAGCCCGAAGAGCGCGCCGATGCCGAAGACGGGGTTGCGGAACAGGCGCATGGGGATGACGGGTTCGACCGCTCGTGTCTCCGCCCACACGAACAGGGCGGCGAGGACGACGGCACCGGCGGCGAGCGCCAGCGAGGCGGGGGCGGCCCAGCCGTAGGCGTCGCCGGACCAGTTGAGGTACAGCAGGGCGCACACGACGGCTCCGGCCACGAGGGCGGCACCGGCGAAGTCCACGGTGTGCGGGCGCTGGGGGCTGCGCAGGCGCAGGCCGATGGCGGTCGCCACCAGGGCCAGCAGGCCCACCGGTACGTTGATCAGGAAGATCCAGCGCCAGCCGGGGCCGTCCGTGAACCAGCCGCCGACGAGCGGCCCGACGACGCTCGCCAGGCCGAACACGGCACCGAACATGCCCTGGTAGCGGCCCCGGCGCTCCGGCGGCACCACGTCGGCGATGACCGCGAGGGCGAGGACGAAGAGCCCGCCCGCGCCGAGCCCCTGGACGCCGCGGAAGACGATGAGCTGCCAGACGCTCTGCGCGACGCCGCACAGGACGGACCCGACGACGAACACGGCGATGGCGCTCTGCACCACGACCCGGCGCCCGTAGAGGTCGGACACCTTGCCCCACAGCGGGGTGACCGCCATGGAGGTGACGAGGTACACCGTGACCACCCAGGGCAGGCGTTCCAGGCCCCCCAGTTCGCCGACGATGCTGGGCAGGGCGACGCTGACGACGGTCTGGTCGAGGGCCGAGAGCAGCATCGCCGCCATCACACCCGCGATGGCCAGAAAAGACCTGGCGGGGAGTGGGCAGTTTTTTTTTTTTCGTCCGCGGGCCCGGGGGGCGCCTCTGCGGAGTTGTCCATGACGGGTGCTTCCTTCCGTGGGGGTCGAAAAGAAAAACAGTCCGGGCGAGGAGCCCGGTGCCGTCCGGCTGGAGGGGTACCGCGTCCGTCACGTGGGGGGGACGAAGCGCAGATCGAGGATGGCGGCCCGGGCGGGCGCCGGGGGCGTGGCCGCCCGGGGTGCCGGGACGGCCGGGGATGGGAGCGTCGTGCCAGGACCGGCCGGGGGCCGGGGGGCCGCCGCGGGGCCGCGGCCGGGCTCCGTGTCGAGCCACAGGCGTCGCCGGGCGTGGACGGGGGCGGGCAGCGGCTCGCGTACCGGGACTCCCGCGGGCCTGCGGGCCGGGTCGAGGGCGGAGGCGATCAGGTGGGCGTTGGTCCCGCCGAGCCCGAAGGAGCTGATCCCGGCCACCCGCAGTGCGGGCGGCGCGTCCCACGGTTCGGCGGCGGTCACAGGGCGGAACGGCGAGTGGGCGAAGTCGAAGCGCGGGTTGGGCGTCTCGCAGAAGAGCGTGGGCGGCACCACGCCGTGCTCCAGGCTCAGCGAGACCTTGATCAGGCCCGCCACCCCGGCGGCGCAGAGCAGGTGGCCGACGTTGCCCTTGAGGCTGCCGATGGCGCAGCGGCCGTAGGGCTCCTCGGCGCCCGCGAACGCGTCGGTGAGCGCCTTGAGTTCCATCGGGTCACCGATCTTGGTGGCCGTCCCGTGCGCCTCGACGAGGCCGATCTCCCCGGCCCGGCGCCCGGCGGCGGCGAGGGCCTTGCGGACGACGGCGGTCTGGGCGGCCGGGTTCGGTGTGGTCGTCCCCATGGTGTGGCCGTCGTTGTTGACGGCGACGGCCTCGATCACGGCGTGCACGCGGTCCCCGTCGCGCAGGGCCGCGGCCAGGGGTTTCAGGAGGACGGCGCCGCAGCCCTCGCCCGGCACGATGCCGTCCGCCCGTTCGTCGAACGGGCGGCAGCGGCCGGTGGGCGACAGCACCCGGGCGGCGCTGAACTCCAGGTACGGGCGCTCGTCGAGGAGGATCTCCACCCCGCCCGCCAGGGCCATCTCCGCTTCCCCGGCCAGCACGCTGCGGCAGGCGAGCTGCACGGACACCAGGGAGGAGGAACAGGCGCTGTCGACCACCAGGCCGGGGCCCCGGAAGTCGAAGCGGTGGGCCACCTGGGCGGCCAGGAAGTTCTGGTCGGACTGGAGCACGTCGGGGCGCAGCGGCGCGCGCAGCGGGTAGGAGGAGATCCGGCCGCCGACGAAGACGCCCACGTCCCGGCCGCGCAGTTCCTCGTCGCGGTAACCGGCGTCGGCCAGGCAGTCCCGAGTGGCTTCGAGGAACAGCCGGATGCCGGGGTCCAGCACGGTGGCCTCGTCGTCGGTGAGCTGGAACGGCGCGGGGTCGAACCGCTCGATGCCGTCCAGGAACCCGCCCCACTTGCCGCTGCTGCGGCCCAGTTCGTGCTCGGGGCGGTACCAGGTCGCGGTGTCCCAGCGCCCTGCGGGCACCTCGGTGACGTCGCAACGGCCTTCGAGCAGGTTGCGCCAGAAGGCCGCGACGTCGGGCGCGCCGGGGAAGCGGCCGGCCATGCCGATGACGGCGACCTTCCCCTCGGTCCGGCGGTCGGCGGCCTCGGCGGGGGCCGGGGCGGGTGCTGCCGCAGGGGCGGACGACGGTGACGCCACGGGGGCGGGCGACGGTGGCGGCGTCGGGGCGGGTGCGGGTACCGACGGGGCCGGTTCGGGTACGGGGACCCGCGCGGGTTCCGCCGCCGAGGGCGCGGCCGCCGCCGGTACGGGGGCCGGGGCGAGGCCGAGGGACGTGAGGTGGTCGTGGAGCTGCCGCACCGAGGGGTGCTCCAGCAGCAGGGAGGGCGGGAGGCGCTTGCCGACGGCCTCCTCGACCTGCTCCAGGAGTTCGCCCAGCATGACGGACTCCACGCCCAGGTCGGCGAAGTCGGCCGTGGTGTCGAGATCGGTCTCCGGGGTGCCGAGCACGGCGCACACCAGCCGCACCAGCCAGCCGGGATCGTCCTGGGCGACCGCGGGTGTCTCCTCCGGCTTCGGGCCGGGCCACGCCTCCGGCCGCGACGCGGGCTCCCCCAGCGGCTCGCGCGCGGGTGCCCGCTCCGGCTCGCTCGCGGGTGCCCTTACCGGCTCCCGGGGCGTCGGCATGGCCTCCGCCGGGCGCGCCCGGGTGTTCAGCAGCGCTTCCGCGTCGAAGGCCGCGTCCAGGGGCAGGGCGGGCAGGACGGTGCCGCCCCAGGGCATGGCGATCACCTGTTCCAGGACGCGCAGTCCCGTCGCGTCGTCCACGGTGCCCAGGCCGACCGGGGCGCAGACGTTGTCCTTGCCGCGTGCCACTCCGCTCTCGGTCCACATCGGCCAGGCGATGGAGCGGAAGTGGCCGCCGCCGGTCCGGACCCGGTGGCCGAGGAGGAGGTCCGACGCCGCGTTGGCCGCCGCGTAGTCGGTGACGCCGGGGGCGAGCCGGGGGACGAGGGCGCAGGCCGAGGAGAACGCCACGAAGAAGTCGAGGCGGTCGCCCTCGCACAGGCGGGCCAGCGTCTCCAGGGCGTCGGCCTTGGGCGCGAAGGTGGCGCGCACGTCGGCGGTGTCCTTGCCGACGAAAGCGGGGCGGCCCCCGCCGTGGCCCCCGGCGCAGTGCACCACCCCGCCGAGGGGCCCGAGTTCGGAGCGCACCCGTTCCAGGAAGGTTCCCAGGGCGGCCTGGTCGGTGAGCGGGCCGGTGTGGACCAGGACCCGCGCGCCGAGCTGTTCGAGCCGCCGTATGCCGGTGACGGCCTCCGCCTCCGCGGCTCCGAGGGCGCCCGGGGTGTCCCAGCTTTCGCGGGGTGGCAGGGGACGGCCGCCGAGCACCGCGACGGCCCGCGCGCCGCGCTCGACGAGGTGCGCGGCGACGCGGGCGCCGATGCCCCGGGTGCCGCCGGTGACGACGTAGGCGCGGCCGGGATCGGGGGCGAGCGGGGTGTGCCGGGCCAGTGTCGGGCGCAGGACGGGTTCGTAGCGCAGTCCGTGGCGGTGGCAGATCTCGGCGCGCTCGCCGGGCCGGTGCCACTCGCCCCACAGCGTGGCGGCGAGTCGTTCCGGCTCGCCGGTGGGCAGGTCGGTGTCGAGGACGGTGGTGTCCAGGCGCTGGTACTCGGCGCCGAGGCAGCGCAGGAAGCCGGCCATGCGGGCGCCGGACGGGCTGGGGGCGGGTCCGTCGAGGTCCTGGAGCCCGCGTACCGCCTGCACGCCGCGCAGCCGGGTGCCGGGCAGGGCGCTGAGGAACCGGCGGATCAGGTGCAGGCGGGCGGTCCAGGAGCCGGGTTCGGCGGGGTCGGGCCGGTCGAGGTCGGTGAGGTCGATCCAGCCCGCGACGGCCTGGTGGCGCGCGAAGAGGTCGTCGGCGAGGGCGTCGGCCCCGGCCTCGTCGCCGAACTTCGGTGCCGGGCCCTCGAAGGGGCCGTCGTGGACGAGGACGGGGAGGAGCGCGCCGGGCGGCGCGGTGCGGGCGAGGGCGTCGGCCACGGCGCGGGTCGCCGGGCCGTGCAGGCACACCACGACACCCTCCAGCGGGGCCGGTCCCCTACCCTCACTCGCCTCGCCCGGTGGAGGAACCATTCCCAGGACAGCAGCACCGGAGTCGGCGGCGGTGTCCCGGCCTCCTGCGGGCACGTCAGCGGCGGGGACGGGCGGCGGCGGGACGGCGGGGCCGCCGGTCGCGGCCTCCTCGGGAATCCAGCACCGCATCCCGGCGAAGGGGTAGGACGGCAGTGAGGTGACGGCGGGGGCGGCGCCCGCGTACAGGCGGGGCCAGTCGACGGGTCCGCCGGTGACCCAGTGCCGGGCGAGCGCGGCGAGGTCGGGGGCCGGGCCGTCGGGCAGCAGGCGTCCCTGCGGACGGCCCCCGTGAGGGGCGCGGCCCCGTACGAGGCCGTCGGTCTCGCCGTCCCCGCCCGCGGCGAACTCCGCGAGGCGGGCGGCGGCGTCCGCCGCGTCGCCGGTGACGAGGGCGAGGCGGGCGCGCAGGGGTTCGCGGCCGGTCTGGAGGGTCCAGGCGACATCGGCGAGGGGGACGGGGTCCGGGGCGCGCAGCCGGGCGGCGAGGCGGCCGGCGCTCTCCCGCAGGCGCCGCTCGTCGTGGGCGGAGAGGACGAGCAGCCGGGGTGTCCCCTCGGGCTCCGTCTCCCGGCGGGCGGGAGGGGTGAACTCCTCCAGGATCACGTGGGCGATGGTGCCGCCGGCGCCGAAGGAGCTGATGCCCGCGCGACGGGGGCGCGGGGCGCCGTCCGGTCCGGCCGGACGCGGCCAGGGGGCGGCCGTGCGCTGGGCGCGGAAGGGCACGGTGTCCCAGTCGATGTTCGGGTTCAGCTCGTCCACGTGGAGGGTCGGGGCCAGGGTGCCGTGTTCGAGCTGGAGCAGGCACTTGGTGAGCGCGGCCACCCCGGCGGCGGCCTCGGCGTGCCCGATGGTGGACTTCACCGAGCCGATGGGCAGGGAGCCAGCCGGGCGGTCGTCACCGCCGAAGACGCGGCTCAGGCCGTCGATCTCGACGGGGTCGCCGAGCGCGGTGCCCGCGCCGTGGGCCTCCACGTAGTCGATGTCCGCGGCGCGCAGTCCGGCGTCGGCGAGGGCGTCCCTGACGACCTCGCTCTGCGCCACCGGGGAGGGCACGATGTAGCCGTTGGTGCGGCCGGCGTGCACCAGGGCGGTGCCCCGGATCACGGCGCGCACCCGGTCGCCGTCGGCGAGGGCTCGCGCGAGCGGCTTGAGGACGAGCACGCCCACCGCCTCGGCGGGCACGAAGCCGTCGCCGCCCGCGCCGAAGCTGCGGCAACGCCGGGTGCTGGAGGTCAGCGACATGAGCCGCTGCTGGACGAACTTGTTCGGGTGGAGCGAGAGGTTGACGGCTCCGGCGAGGGCGACCTCGCAGTCCCCGGCGCGCAGCGCGCGCACCGCCAGGTGCACGGCGGCGAGGGAGGAGGAGCACATGGTGTCGATGGCGAGACTGGGCCCGTGCAGGTCGAGGATGTACGAGACGCGGTTGGCGTTGTTGCCGATCGCCCCGCCGCTGTAGGCGGGGCGTCCGCGCAGGGTCTCCTCGACGCCGAAGAAGGCGTAGTCGGCGTACATGGCCCCGGCGTAGACGCCGACGCGGGAGCGGTGCCGCTCGCGCAGCCGCTGCCGGGGGTAGGCGGCGTTCTCGAGCGCGGCCCAGGCCGTCTCCAGGAAGAGACGTTCGTGGGGGTCCATGAGGGCGGCGTCGCGCGGGGTGATGCCGAACAGCAGCGGGTCGAAGCGGTCGACGCCGTCGAGGAAGCCGCCGATCATCTCGTCCACGGGCCACTCGGGCCGGTGCCGGTCGGCGGGCAGCCCGGTGACGCAGTCGTGCCCCGCGCTCAGGTTGCTCCAGAACGTCTCCAGGTCCGGGGCCTGCGGGTAGCGGCCCGCGACGCCGATGACGGCGATCGCCCCGTCGTCCGCGTCGGCGGGACCGGGGGGCGCGGAAGGAGCGGGGGCGTGGCCGGGAGCGCGGGGGGCGTCGGGAGCGGGGGTGGCGTCGGGAGCGGAGGCGGGCGCGGCGGGCCGGGCGGGGTCCGGTGCGGTCGCGGGTCGCGGGTCCTGCGCGTTCCGTGTGCGGCGCGGGGCGGCTCCGTGGCGGCGTACGGCGTCCTCGGCCACGGGGGCCATGGCGCCGTGCTCGAAGAACAGGGTCCGGCTGCTGACGCCCCAGTCCTCCGCGAGCAGCCGGTTGAGCTCGCCGATCTGGAGCGAGGTGAGCCCGTACTCCACGAAGGGGGTGTGGGCGTCGAGTTCGTCCCGGGGTATCCCGGACACCTCGGCGTACCGGTCCAGGAGGGCGGTCTCCAGAGCGGCGACGGAGACCGCTGCCCGGTCCGGCGCGGGGCCGGCGGCCGGTCGCGGCTCCGGCGGCGGGGCGGGCGCCTCGGAGGCGGCGAAGGGGTACACCGGCAGGGGGACGCGGGCGCGCCGGGAGTGCCAGTACTCGGCCCAGGGCAGGTCGGCCCCCTCGGCCCACAGCCGGGCCGCCTCCTCGGCGGAGCGGGGGGCCGCGGCCGGAACGGGGGCGGAGCGGGCCGCCTGCCCGGTGTGAACGGAGGGGTCCGGGCGACCGCCGAGGTGGGCGTCGAGCGCCTCGACGACGGCGGCGAGCCCGGGGCGTACGACGGCCAGCCGGTGCCGCATGGGCACCCTGCCGGTCTGGGTGGTCCAGGCGACGTTCTTCGACGGCGGGCGCGCGGTCCTGACCAAACAACAAGGCGAACCCGTTCCCCCAATCCCCGGCCGCCCCGCCAACCCGTTCGGGTTCGCCCCGCGGCCCGAAGGGCCGCACGGATCGACCGGGCCCGTCCCCTCTCCCCCGGGCGGCGCGTCCGGGCGGGCGGTCGGGGCGGGGTGGCCGTCGGCGCGGCGGGGGTCGGTGTCGGTGCGCTCCACAGGGTTCATGCCCTCTCACTCCACGGGTCTCGGCCCCGGCTCGGTCCGGGCACGCCGGATGCCCGCGAGGTCCCCTGTGCGGGACGCCACCGTCCGTCATGGACCGTATCGGCGATTGCCCGGCGTGTCCGCTGATTCATGAAAGCCCTTCGGCCTGTCTCGGGGCGCGCGCGGTCAGCAGTTCCGCGGCGTGCGACAGGAGGTGCTCCGCGATCGCGCCCGGGGTGCGCGCGCTCCATCCGGCCAGGGCGGTCCCGGCGACGGCGCGGTTGAAGGAGGTCAGTTCCGGGTCGCACCGGAGCTGGTGGTCCAGGAGCCGCACCGGCTCGCCCGCCGGGGTGCGGCGCGCGGTCTCCCGCGTGTACCAGCGGAACACGTCGGCCGTGCGCAGTCCGTCGCGCGGACGCGGGCCGGCCGGGGATTCCGGCGTCGGCCCGGCCAGGAGGTGTTCCTCGACGTGGCGGCGCCGGTGCCCGGGTACGTCGGCGAAGTAGCGGTGCTCGCGCAGGAGCCGGTGAAGCAGACCGGCCCGGGCCGGGTACAGGCTGCCGCGGCGGACGACCCGGGCGGGCACGCCGAGGGTGCCGTGCCGCGCGGCGGGCGCCCAGGTGACGTCGTCCTCCCCGGCGCACGCGAGGGTGTCCTTGAGGGTGGTGGCGAGGCGGGCGCCGGGGGCGCAGGCGGTGAGCGAGGTGGGCATGAGGAAGGCGGCGCCGAGGGCGAA
>NZ_GG770539.1:287346-295245 GCF_000154905.1 Streptomyces sp. SPB074
CCCGGGCGCAGCCCGATGCCCCGGCCGTCGCGGCCCGCCTCCTCCAGGGATGCCGGTGCGGGGGTC
This sequence comes from Streptomyces sp. SPB074, assembly GCF_000154905.1. Lineage (GTDB taxonomy): Bacteria > Actinomycetota > Actinomycetes > Streptomycetales > Streptomycetaceae > Streptomyces. The sequence goes on from NZ_GG770539.1 coordinate 287,413, forward strand.
GCCGGGGCGGGGTCGGCGCAGGCGGCGAGCCCCGCGGCGCGGGCGGCCCGGCAGACCTCCTCGCCGGCGGCCCCGTCCCCCGTCCCGGACACGATCCAGGCCAGCCCCGTCCCGTAACGCTCCCGGAACCGCGCCGAGCCCAGTCGCCCGGGGGTGACGGGGGTACGGCGCGGGGCCGGTGCCTGCGCCTGCGCCTGCGCCTGGGGGGTCGTGGCAGGCTCCGGTGGCGCCGGAGGGGCCGTGGCAGGCTCGGGTGGCACTGGCGGGATCGCACCCGCCTCCGGTGACGCCGCGTCGTGCCCGTCCGCGCCCGGTCGCGGGTCCCGCTCCGGCCCGCCTCCGGTGAGGTCCGGGACGGCGGGAGGGGGGACGAGTTCTTCGCGGGCGACCGCCCACAGCTTCGTCAGCACGCTCCCCGAGCCCAGTTCCACCAGTTCCGTGACGCCCTGGGCGACGAGGTGGGCCAGGCTGTCCCACCAGCGCACCCCGTGGCACATGTGCGCGCGCAGCCGGTCCGCGATCCGGTCCGCCTCGTGGGGGCGGGCGGTGACGTTGGAGATGACGGGCACGCGGGGCGCGCGGAAGGCGACGGTGTCCAGGACGGCGCCGAGTTCGTCGGCTGCCTGGGCCATGTAGCGGGAGTGGGCGGCGACGCTGATGTGCAGCAGGACGCACTTGCCGGCGCCCTCGCGGCGCAGCACGGGGGCGAGGGCGCGGACGGAGTCCTCGGGGCCGGAGAGGACGGTCTGCACGGGTGAGTTGTGGTTGGCGACGTCGATGTCGTCCGCGCCCTCGCGGCGCATGATCTCCCGCAGGCGCTCGACGCCGAGGCCGACGACGGCGAGCATCCCGCCGCCGTGCGCCCGTCCCATGATCTCGGCGCGGGCCACGACGAGCCGCAGGCCCGCCTCGAAGTCGAGGGCGCCGGAGGCGAAGAGGGCGGTGTACTCGCCGAGGCTGTGCCCGATCATGAAGTCGGGCTGCGGCTCGTTCGCGGCGCGGTCCAGGTAGGTCAGCGCGCCGATGGTGTACAGGACGGGCTGGAGCACGCGGGTGTCGCGCAGGGCGGTCTGGTCGGCGCACAGCGCGCGGATCGAGCGGCCGAGCACGGCGTCCGCGCGCGCGAGCACGGCGGGATGGCGGTCGAAGAGCCCGGCTCCCATGTCCTTGCGCTGGGAGCCCTGGCCGGGAAACGCCCACACGACCCGCCCCGGGGTCCCCTCCCGTGCGGCGTCCGGCGCGGGCGGGGGCCCGGCGTTCACCGCTCCCACGGGTAGCGTCCCTCGGCGGCGAAGCGGGCCATGCCCTCGCGTACGCCGGGTGCGGCGGCGAGCCGGGCGAACTCGGTCACGGCGCGCCGTTCGGTGTCGGCGGTGACGGGGCGCAGCGCGGACAGGTAGCCCTTGGCCTCCCCGATCATCCTTCCGTCGATCTTGGTCAGCCGGGACAGGAGGCGGCGCGTCAGCGCGTCGGCGTTCGGGGACAGTTCGTCGGCGAGTCCCTGGCGCACGGCCTCCTGCGCGGTGAGCGGCAGGGTGGTGAGGGTCATGACGCCCGCGGTGCGGTGGCCCGTGCGGCGGGCCAGGAAGGGCAGCACACTGCACGGCAGCAGGCCCCACAGCGCCTCGGGGAGGCTGAACACGCCGCGTTCGGTGGTGTGGACGAGGTCGCAGGCGGCGGCGAGTCCCACCCCGCCGCCCGCCACCCGCCCGTCGACGCAGGCGAGGGTCAGCCGGGGTGTCTCGGTGAGCCGCCGCATGAGGCCGAAGAACGCGGACCCGTTCGGGTCCGTCCCGCCGGTCGCCCCCTCGTGGCCGGGCTCCGTCCCGATGCCGTCCGCCGCCTCGGCCATGTCCATCCCGTTGCAGAACACCTGTCCCGGCGAGTCGAGCACGACCAGGCGGCAGGTGCCGGACTTCTCGGCCTCGTCCAGGGCCTCGTGCAGGTCCGCGATCAGGGCGGAGTCGAGGGTGTTGCCCCGTTCGGCTCGGCTCAGGGTGATCCGCAGGACGGCCGGATGCTCGTACCGGACGCGGACGGTGCCGTGGCTCATCGGTCGGTCAGCTCCAGGAGTAGAGGCGGTGGAAGTTCTCGATGCGGTCGAGCGTGAGCAGCCCGGCTCCCTCGAACAGCTCGCCGTACAGGTCCGCGTAGGGCTTGGTGTCGGTGACGAGGTCGCGGACGCCGAACGCCCGGTCGCCGCCGAGTTCGGTGACGGCGTCGTACTCAGCCATGCTCAGCGCCCGCCGGGCGTCCAGCGCGGCGCCGATCCCCATGCGGCCGACGGTGCGCGCCGCGTCCTCGCCGAGCACGCCGCTGAAGAACTCCGAGCCGCACCCGGAGCCGTAGGAGAACAGGCCGATACGGCACGGGGTCTCGGGCTCGCCGTGGTCGAGGAGGGAGCACAGGGCGAGGTAGAGCGAGGCGGAGAAGAGGTTCCCGACCTGGGAGCCGTAGTGCAGGGTGGGCGCGACCCGGCGCGCGAAGTCCCCGGCGGCCTCGGCGGAGCCCCAGCCCTTCTGGGCGCGCAGCAGTTTGCGGTGGGCGCCCTTGACCATCCCGGCGAACGGGGTGTGCAGGACCAGGTGCGCGAAGCTGTCGACCACGTCGGCCCCGGCGACGCGCTCGCGGTAGGCGGCGAAGCTGCGTTCGAGACAGGTCAGGTACGAGAGCAGGGACACGTCGGAGTCGACGTAGTCCAGGTCCGGGCGGGGCCGCAGGGTGTCCATCACCTCGAAGGTGTGCAGGCCGCTGGCCCCGGGGTCGATCTCCAGCACCCGCGGGTCGCGGCCGACGAGGAGGGCGACGGCGCCCGCGCCCTCCGAGGGTTCCCAGTAAGTGCCCCGGGCCGCGGCGCTCGGCGCGTCCGCCGCGATCACCAGGGCCTTCGCGGTCTCCACGGGAGAGGCGCCGATGATGCCGGCGGCGGTCTGGAGGGCGGCGGTGCCCCCGTAGCAGGCGTGTTTCACCTCGAAGGAGCGGCAGCGCGGGCTGAGACCGAGGTGGTGGTGGATGTACGTGGAGATGGGCTTGCCGAGGTCGAGTCCCGACTCGGTGCCGACGACGAGGAGTTCGACGGCGTCGCGCTCCTCGGGGGTCAGCCGGTCCAGGACGGGCTTCGCCGCGTTGACGGCGTTGGTCACCGCGTCCTCGCAGGGCAGGTTGACCGACTTGCGGCGCATCATGAGGTTGTCGAAGCGGCTCAGGTCCAGGCCGCGACCGCGGAACAGCTCTTCCACGTCGAAACAGGCGCGTGCCACATAGGCGTTGATCGCCTCGATGCCGACGGCCATGCTCGCTCCCGCGGTCGGGGGCCCGCTACCGGGCCCCGGCTCTCCCGGTTGTAACCGCCGGGGCCGCCGCCAATCTGCTCACTTTTGCACGGCGCGGCCGTTTGCCCGCGCCGCAGGATCGTTGGTCGCCCCCGGGGAGCCCGGCGGCCGTGCGTCACCGGTGAGGAGACCGCCGTGTCCGGGGGGCCGCCGTCACCGTCCCGCGTCCCGCTGCACGACGCGGTGACCGGTGCTCCCCTCGCGCACGTGTGGGCCGCCCCCCCGGACACCTACGGGGACGCCGCCGTGCTGTCGGCGCGGGAGCTGCGGCGCTCCGCCGCCTTCCACCGCGAGACGGACCGCCGCCTGTACGTCACGGCCCGCACGCTGCTGCGCACCGCGCTGAGCCGCTGCGTGCCCGAGGTGGCGCCGGCCGGCTGGCGGTTCACGACGGGGTCGCACGGGCGCCCCGAGACCGCGGGTCCCGCCGTCGTGCCCCGGCTGCGCTTCAGCGTCGCCCACGCCCCGGGCCTCGCCGTCTGCCTGGTCTGCCCGGAGCTGGACTGCGGCGTCGACGTGGAGGTCACCGACCGCTCGGTGGACCCGCTGCGGGTGGCCCGCACGATGTTCCACCCCCGGGAGACGGCGCGGGTCCGCGCGGCGCCGCCCGACGGGCGCCTCGGTGTGTTCCTGCGGCACTGGACGCTGAAGGAGGCGTACGGCAAGGCACGCGGCCTGGGGTTCCTGCTGCCCCCGGACTCCTACGCCGTCGTACCGGACGCCTCCGGTACGCCGCGGCTCACGGCGGCCGACGACGACGGGCTGCTGTGGCAGTTCGCCCAGTGGTCGCCCGGCGCACGGCACGTGGTCGCGGTGGCGCTGCGGCGGGGCCACGGGCCGGACGTGACGGTGGTGCGGCACGCGGGGCCGCCGTGACGGCACGGCGCCCCAGCGCCCCCCGGTTCCTCGCATCGCGCGCCCCGCGCCCCGCGCCCCGCGCCCCGCGTCAGGACACCGTCTCGCGGATGTCCTCGCACAGGTCCTGGCGCAGGTCGGAGCGCAGTGGTTCGGGCAGTCCGGCGAGGTAGAAGTGGTCGCCCTCGTACACCCGCATCCGGAAGGGGCCGTCGCTCGTGGCGCGCCACAGCCCCAGTTCGAGCGGGGTGACCTCCGGGTCGTGGTCGCCGGTGAAACCGGACAGCGGGCAGCGCAGCCGGGGGCCGGTCAGCGGCCGGTAGCTCTCGTTCAGGTGGAAGTCGGCGCGCAGCGGGGGCAGGAACATCCGCATCAGGTCACGCTGGCGCATCACCTCCTCGGGGGTGCCGCCCAGTTCGGCGACGACCCGCAGGAAGTCGTCGTCGGGCAGCCCCGCGAACGGCGGGCGCCGTGCCGCCAGGTGCGGGGCGCGCCGCCCCGAGACGAGCAGCCGGCGCGGGGCGCGCGCCGGGTCGTCCTGGAAGCGGCGGGCGACCTCGTAGGCGATGGCCGCGCCCGTGCTGTGGCCGAACAGCGCGTACGGCCGGTCCAGGTGCGGGGCGAGGCCCTCGCAGAGCGGGTCGGTGAGTTCCTCCATGGTCCGGAAGGCGGGTTCGGCGACGCGGGTCTCGCGGCCGGGCAGGATCACCGGGCAGACCTCGATCTCCGGGAGCAGCAGCTCCCGCCAGGGGCGGAAGAAGCCGCCGCCGCCTCCGGCGTGGGCGAAGCAGAACAGGCGCAGTGGCGCGTCCGTCGTGGCGTCGCCGTTCTTGAGCCAGGTACCGCTCACCGCAGTGCTTCCCTTCGGTCGGGCCCGGCCGGGGCGGGCCGGGTCACAGGTCGGCGCCTTCGGCGGAGCGGAGCACGGCGTGGCCGTACGCGCCGGTGGCCGAGACGGCGTTGACGAGCGCCCGCAGGGGCGCGCCCGCTGTGACGGGCGTCCAGGGGCGGGCGGTGTCGCAGACGGTGAGCCGGGTCCAGTCGGGCAGCTCGGAGCGCCGGGGGGCGACGGCGGTCGGGGCCAGCGTGCGCGCGCGCAGTTGCAGCAGCACCTTGGTGAGCTGGGAGAGCCCGGAGGCCGCCTCCAGGTGCCCGATGTGCGGTTTCACGGTGCCGACGAGCAGCCGCCCCGGGGTGCCGGACGGGCGCAGGGCGCTGAGCAGGGCGTCGAGTTCGGCGGCGTCGGCGAGCAGGGCGCCCGATGCGGCGCACTCGGCGTAGCCGATGTCGGCCCCGTCGAGCCCGTGCCGGCGCAGCATCCGGGTGAGGGAGCGGGCGAGCGGGTCGGCGGCGGGCATCCCGAAGGGCCCGGGCCGTCCGGCCGCCCCGGCGCCGGTGGCCTCCACGACCGCGTGCAGGACGTCGCGGCGCTCGACGGCGGCGCCGAGCGGGCGCAGCAGCAGCGCGCCCGCGCCCTCGCCGGGCGACCAGCCGCCGTCCTCGTCACCGAAGGCCCCGGCCGACGGCTTTTCGGCCGCGAGGCCCAGGTCGCGCAGCAGCGCCAGGTGGTACGGGTGGGAGACGACGTTGACGCCGGTCACGAGGGCCGCGTCGCACTCGCCCTGGCGGAGGCTGGTCACGGCCAGGTGGAGGGCGGCCAGCGAGGAGGAGCAGGCGGTGTCCACCGCGACGGCGGGGCCCTCGAAGCCGAGGCAGTGCGCGATCCGCGCCGGGAGGTCGGAGGCGGCGCCCGGCAGGTGGGCCGGGGCGCCCTGCCGCCAGCGGGCCTCGCCGGTCTGCCGGTGGTCGTGCCACATGGTCGCCGTGAACACGCCGACGCGCTCGCCGTCCCGGGTGAGGCTGCCGGGGGTGTGACCGGCGTCCTCCAGGCACTGCCACACCACGGGGAGCAGTAGCCGCAGTTGGGGGTCCAGGGAGGCCGCTTCCTGCGGCGAGATCCGGAAGAGCCGTCCGTCGAACCCGTCGTCGCCGCGCAGGAAGCCGCCGTGCGGCCACGCCTGCTCCGTCCCGGGGCCGCTGCCGGGAGCGGCGAAGGCGGCCGCCCGTTCGGCGGGCAGGGGGCCGAGCGCGCGGCGTCCGGAGCGCAGGTTCTCCCAGAACTCCTCCAGGCCGTGCGCGCCGGGGTAGCGCCCGGCGGCGCCGATGACGGCCGTGTCCGCCGGTGCCGGGGCGGCGGCCGGGCCCGGCCGGGCGGCGGCCCGCCGTTCCCGGGGCGGACGGGTCCGCGACTCCGGGGCCGGGCGGGCCCGCAGCGGGGAGTTCTCGGGCAGCGGACCGGCGAGGAAGGAGTGCAGCAGCCGCTGGCCGGGGTGCAGGCGGAGCGCGTCGCGGACGCGGTCGAAGGCGAGGTTCCCCACGGCGCACAGGCCGACGCCGCTCTCGCGTTGCCCGCCCATGAGCAACTGCCCCATGTATCCGGCCTCGACGGCCAGGTACAGCTGCGACTCCTCGCCGTACAGCGGCTCGATGCCGCGCGGCTCGGAGACGAGGTACACCTCGAAGGCGGCGCGGTCGAAGACGGGGCGGTTGTAGGAGAAGTGGACGGTGCGGTCGAACCCGGGCTCGTCGGTGAGGCGTTGCAGGGCGTGCTCGTCCGGCCGGTGGTAGTAGAGGCCGCCGGGCACGCCCTCGACGGCGTCCGGCTTGACGTGCAGATACGTCTGCACGGCGTACGTGTTCCCGGCGGACGCGTAGAGGCGGTGGGCGCCCTCGTCGGCGGGCCCGGGACGCAGGGCGGCCAGGAAGCGGAGGAAGGCGTCGTGCGCGAGCGGCCCCGCCGCGAAGTCCCGGTGGGTGGCGCGCTCCAGGTAGCGGTCGGCGGGCTGCCTCGGGCCCCCCAGCGCGAGGAGGGGTTCCTCGGCGGAACGCCGCCGCAGGTGCCAGGCACCCGACTTGAAGCGCGCGCGGTCCTCGGGCGAGAAGAACTCCACGCTGTCCGGGGCCCGCGGCGGCTCCTGGGCGGGCCGCTCGCCCTCGGTCACGGGCGCGGGGAGCTCCGGCTCCGGGAGCGCCGGGCCGGGGACGACCGGCTCGCGAAGCGCCGGGCCCGGCGGGGCCGCTTCCGGCCGGTCGCCGCCGCCTCCCGCGAGGTGGCGGGCCATCCCGGCGACGGTGGGCTCCGCCAGCAGCGCGGAGACGGGGACGCGGCGCCCGTGGCGGGCCCGCAGTTCCGAGGAGAGCCGGGCCAGGGTGAAGGAGGTGGCGCCCTGGTCCCAGAGGTCCAGCGTGGGGTCCAGCTCGGGCACGCCGATGAGGTCGGCCAGCAACGCGCCGATCTCCGCCGCCAGTTCCTCGGCGGGCGGAAAGGAGGAGCCGGCTCCGGGCGTCGGCACCGGTTCCTGCGGACGGGCGGGGGCCGGGTCGGCGGGAGCTTCAGCTGCCGGATCGGCAGACGCGTCAGGTGCCGGGTCGGCAGGCGCGTCAGGTGCCGGGTCAGCGGGAGCGTCGGAGGCCGGATCGGCAGGAGCGTCAGGTGCCGGGTCGGCAGGCGCGTCGGGCGCCGGGAGCGGCCAGGGCAGGGCGTCCCGGTCGAGCTTGCCGTTTCCCGTCGCCGGGAAGGCCGGCAGGAAGGCCGCGAAGTTCGGGACCATGTAGTCCGGCAGCGTCCGGGCGGCGTGGGCGCGCA
>NZ_GG770539.1:295384-297408 GCF_000154905.1 Streptomyces sp. SPB074
CCTGGTGGTCGCTGCGGCCCAGGAACACCATGGACGCCGTCCGGGCGGAAGGCGGCCCGGTCGCCGGTGGCGTACATGCGGGCGTCGGGGCCGTCGCCGAAGGGGTCGGGGACGAAGCGCTCCCGGGTGAGTTCCGGCTGCCCGTGGTAGCCGAGGGCGAGGCAGTCGCCGCCGATGTAGAGGTCGCCCTCCGCCCCGGCCGGACAGGGCTCCAGGCGCTCGTCCAGCACGTAGTAGCGGGCGTTGTCGATGGGCCTGCCGTACGGGATGCTGCGCCACTCGGGATCGACCGTGGCGACGGGGAACCAGTTGGACCAGACGGTGGCCTCGGTGGCGCCGCCGAGACCGGTGATCCGGGCACCGGCGAACACCTCGCGCACGTCGTCGGGCAGGGACAGCGGAATCCAGTCGCCGCTGAGGAAGACGAGGCGCAGCGCGTCGGTGCCGGGCTCTCCGCGGTGTTCGCGCAGGAGCGGCACGAGCCGGGCGAGGGTGGTGGGCGCGGAGTTCCAGAAGGTGACCCGCTCCCTCAGCATCGCTTCGACGAGGAGTTCCGGGTCGCGCTGCTCGGCCTCGTCCGCGAGGTAGAGGCCGGCGCCGGAGCCGAGAAGTCCGAGGATGTCGAAGACGGACAGGTCGAAGCCGAGGGAGGTGACGCACAGCCCCGTGTCCTCGGGCCCGAAGCCGAAGGTCCGCCGGCACCAGGCGAAGAGGTTGTGCAGGGAGCGGTGCGCGACCACCACGCACTTGGGCCGTCCGGTGCTGCCGGAGGTGAACACCCGGTAGGCGACCGCGTCCGGCCCGGTGACGGGTGCGGGGTTCCCCGGGTCGGGCAGGTCCGCGCCGGTGGTCCCGGGGGCGTCGACGTCGAGTACGCCGACGTCGTCGGGTATGGGCCAGCCGGGACCACCGTCGGTGACCAGCAGGTGCGCGGTCGCGGTGTCCGCCAGCATCGCGCGGGCGCGGGCGGACGGCAGCGAGGGATCGACGGGGACGTAGGCGCCGCCCGCCTTGAGGACGGCGAACACGGCGACCGCCATCGCCGGGCCGCGGCGCACCGAGATGCCCACCGAGGTTCCCGCACCGACGCCTGTCCGCCGCAGGCGGCGCGCGACCAGGTTGGCCCGGCGGTTCAGTTCGCCGTACGTCATGACGCCCTCGCGCCAGCGCAGCGCGATCGCCTCGGGGCGGCTGCGCGCCCGCTCCTCGAAGAGCAGGTGGACGGGGCCGTCGGCGGCGTAGGCGCGGGCGGTGTCGTTGGCGGTGCGCAGGAGGCGGTGGGCGTCGGAGTGGGCCCGGGTGGCGTCCGTCGTGGGGCCGTCGTCCTCCGCTTCCGTGCCGCTCTCCTCCGGTTCCGGGCCGGTCTCCGCCGCCAGCGCGGTGAGCAGGCCGGTGTACCGCTCGAACGCCTCGTCCAGGACGCCGTCGTCGAAGCGTTCGTCCAGCGCGTCCCAGGCCAGGTGCAGGGTCTCGCCGTCGTCGACGGTCACGCAGTCGAGGGTGACGTCGGGCGTGGCCGTGCCCGCGGGGCCGGGTCGCACACCGGGCGGCAGGGGGCGAGCCGACACGTCGAGCACGCTCGTGTAGACCACGGGGTGCGCGAAGTCGGCGGTCCTGCGGCGGCGCACGGCGAGGGAGCGCATCTCGGCGAGGCCGCCTCCGCCGCCCCGTGCCAGGTCGGCGGCGAGCTGTTCGTGGTGGGCGCGGGCGGCGGTGGCCGGGTCGGTACCGGGCGCGGGTGAGCGGGCCCAGGTCAGTTCGCCGCACTCGGCGGGCCGCTGCGCGTCCGGGCCGGTGAAGCGGACCACGGGGAGCGCGAACGGCTCCTCGTAGAGGGGGCCGAGGGCGAGGGTGTAGACGGCCAGGAGGGTGGCGTCGAGGTCCACGCCGTGCCGCTCGGCCCAGGCCACGAGGGCCGCCCGCTCGGTGAGGAGGTGTTCGCGGCGCCGGGGTCGCGCGGGGCCGCGCGGGGCGCGCATCGGCGGCCCGGCGGGCAGGTCGGCGAGCCGGTCCCGCCAGTGGGC
>NZ_GG770539.1:297636-327099 GCF_000154905.1 Streptomyces sp. SPB074
CGAGGTCCGTGTGCGGGCCGCGCCCGAGCCCGAAGGGCCGGTGGGTCAGGGCGGCGCGTACGGCGCGGTCCACGGCGTCGGCGTCCGCGCCCTCGGGGACGTCCAGGACCGGGACGTCCAGGTCGGCGGGCGCCTCGGGGAGCACGCCGAGCGTGCCGTCGGCGCCGGCCCGCAGGCGCAGTGCCTCGTGCGCGCCGACGAGGTCGCGCCAGGCGGCGCGCAGCCGCGCGAGGTCCAGGTCGTCCACGTGGAAGCTCTGGTGGTACTGGCAGCCGCGCCCGGTGCGGCCGTCGAGCCTGGCCACCAGGTACGCCTGCTGGAGGTCGCGGGCGGGCACGGTCGTCCCCGGCGCGGGTTCGCACAGTCCTCGCAGCAGCCGGCCGAAGCGGGTGAACAGGGCCTCGGGCGTGCCCGGCGGGAAGAGGGCGTCGGCGGTGTCCCAGCGGTAGTCGAGGCCCCCGTCGCGTTCCCGCATCTGGTGGTCGAGCGCGATGCCGGAGGTCTGGCCGACGACGTACCGCTCGTGGTCGCTCATGCTGCCGCGTCCGGCGCCCTCGAAGTCCAGGTCGAGGAGGCTGGTGAAGACCACGGGCAGGGCGGGCGCGCCGCCGCCGCGGGCGCGCAGTTCGCGCAGGACCTCGACGCTGCCCGCGTGCGCGTGGGACAGCGCCTCCCACACCTGCTGGTGGACGGTGCGCGCGGCCTCGTCGGGGTCGGGGGTGTGCGCGTCGACGACGAGCAGGCATCCCGAGGTGTAGGGGCCGACGATCGCCTCGGCGGCGGCCGGCAGCCGGGGCCGGTCGGTGGTGGTCAGGACGAGCGTGAAGGGCTCGTGCGGCCCCGCCGGTGCCAGGGCCTCGGTGAAGGCGGTCAGAACGAGCGAGGTGGGCGAGACGCGCAGTGCGGTGGCGCGTGCGCGCAGTCCGGCCCACTGGGCGGGGGTGAGCCGGCCGCGGCGCGGGGTGCGCAGGTGGCCGTCGAGGCCGGGCGGCGGCAGGGGCGGTTCGGGGCGCAGGACGGGCGGCCCGCCGGGCAGGCCCTTGAGCCGTTCCGCGGCGCGGGAGACGGCGGCCTTGTGGGCGGGTCCCGCTCGGTGGCGGGCAAGCGCGTCGAGGGTGTCGCGGAGGCTGAACGGCGCGTCGGGCAGCCGGTGTTCGTCGTTCTCGTACGCCTGCCACCAGTGGTGCAGCAGCAGGTCGGTGCCGTGCGCGTCGGTGACGGTGCCGTCGAGGCTGAGGTGGACCACGGCGCGTCCGGCCGGTTCCCGGCAGATCTCGACCTGGAACGGCGGCCAGTGGCCCGGCGGGTACCGGTGGTGGGACAGGCGGCGGCGCACGGCGCGCGCCTCGGCCTCCAGCGCGTCCGCGCCGTCGGTGTCGTGGACGACGGGCGCGGGGACGCGCACGCTCGGCTGGACCCGCTGGTGGTGTCCGACGCCGGTGAGGCGGAGCGCGTCGAAGTGCTCCACGAGCCGCGTCCAGGCGCGGGCGAGGCGCTCGGTGTCCAGGCCGTCGCACGCGAACTCGTGGTAGTGGTGGCAGCCGAAGGCGTCCGGGTCCAGTTCCGGGTACCTGCCGACGACGTACGCCTCCTGCATGGGGGTCGCCGGGACGGGTTCGTGGCGCGCCTCGGGGTCGGCCACGACGTCCACGGGCCCGGCGGCGCCGTCGGCGTCCTCGCCGTCGGCGCGGTCGATGCGGTCGGCCAGGTCGCGCGGGGTGCGGCACTCCAGGAGGAGGGCGAGCGGCACCTCGGTGCCGAACTCGCTCTCGATCTCCAGCATCAGCCGCACGGCGGACAGCGAGGTGAGCCCGGCGTCGGCCAGGTCGGCGTCCGGGTCCGGCGGCCCGGTCCAGGTGAGCAGGGGCTCCAGGACCCGGAGCAGTCGTGCGCAGGTGGTACCGGCGGTCACCTCGGCGGATGACACGGGGACGGGTTCCGCGGGCTTCAACGCTCCCCCTCGACTGGGTGATGGGTCTCAGCGGTGCCGGTTCACCACTTCCAGCGGCCCAGTACCGGGTACGGGGGCTGGAGCATCGGGTGGTCGTCCTCCTGCGAGGCCTTGGTGGTGAAACCGGCGGCCTTCTCGACGTTGGCGGTGAACGCCTTGCGGAAGCGGTCGTCGTCGGGCAACGCCACCTCGTCGGCCGCCCGGAGCAGCAGCGAGACGAACCGGTCGCTCTGCTCGGGGGTGATGCGCATCCCGGCGTGGGCGCGCAGCAGTGCGATGAAGCCGCCGAGTTCGTCGGTGTAGCGGGCCGGGCCGCCGAGCATCTCGGTGAGGAACGCGGTGAAGTGGTCGGCGTGGTAGGGCGATCCGGCCCGGAACAGCTCACCGAGCAGCGGGTCCTCCAGGACCGTGTGGTGGAAGTGCTCCGCCAGCCGCCGCAACGCCTCTTCCCCGCCGACGTGCTCGTACATCGTCGTCATGCGTCCGCCCTTCGCCGTGCCGCTCGACCGGCGCAGACCGTATGCCGGGTCGCCCCCGGCCTGCTGCTCAACTTTGTGCACGCCGGGCCCCGGCCCGGCCGGGGACGGGCCGGGCGCGCGGGGCCACCGGCGGTGGTTGACCCGTTCCCGGGGGTGGGATTTCATGGCGGGCATGTCCGAGGGAACAGCGAAGTCGCCGGATCCGGTCCTGTCGTTCGGCACGCAGGAGGAGTGGGAGAACTGGCTGGAGGAGAACCACGGGGACGCGGCGGGGGTCTGGTTCCGTGTCCCGAAGAACGGTTCGGGGGCCGAGGGCGTCGACTACGCGCACGCGCTGGAGTCCGCCCTGTGCTACGGGTGGATCGACGGGCAGAAGAAGAAGCAGGACGAGCGGTACTGGTTGCAGCGCTTCACTCCGCGCCGGTCCGGCAGCAAGTGGTCGAAGGTGAACCGGGAGAAGGCCACCGAGCTGATCGAGGCGGGGCGGATGCGTCCCGCCGGGCAGCGGGAGGTGGACAAGGCCAAGAAGGACGGCCGCTGGGAGGCGGCGTACGCGGCCCAGAGCAAGGCGACGGTGCCCGACGACCTCCAGTCCGCCCTGGACGCGGCGCCCGGGGCGCGTGACTTCTTCGCCACGCTGGACAGCCGCAACCGGTACGCGATCCTGCACCGCGTCGAGGACGCCAAGAAGGCCGAGACCCGGGCGTCCCGCATCGAGAAGTTCGTCGCCATGCTGGCGGAGGGCAAGAAGCTGTACTGATCCGCCGCGCCCCGGCCCCGGTCGTCCTCCCGGCCGGGGCCGAAGACGGGGCGGACGGGAGCCCGGGGGCGGCGCGCGGCGGCCCCCGGGCGCCGCGTCCGCCCGGGCCGTTACCGCTCCTCGTGGCCGGGCGCCGGGCAGGCCGCCGCCGTGCCCGCCTCCGGTGGCTCCTCCCCGGCCTCAGTGTGGGCACCGACGGCGGCGGCCGTGAGCACGTTCTCGCGCTGGCGCTCAGGCGAAGACGTCGTCAGCTTCACGCGCGACAGCCGCCGCACTCCGAGCAGGCACTTGCCGCATCCGTCGTAGGGCCGTTCGATCGCGTTGAGGTCCGTACCGCGCATTTCTTCTCTCCGTTCGAGCGCGCATGGTACGGAGAATCGGCGGCACGACCCAGCTGAACGATCTTGGTCACCCCAGGAAACTCAGCCGCACCTGACGGTCCGGGTTGTCCACGTTCGTATCCACCAAACTCCGTTAAGGCAACTGCCAAGGTAGGGTCTGTCAAACGAGCGGTGTAAGTAGGGTTGTTGAGGGTTACTGGCGGGCTGCGGAGAGTCGGCCGTCGAAGGTGATGTCGAAGGCGTTGAGAGCGGTTTTCCAGCGCATGGTCCAGCGGGCCTGGCCCTTGCCGGTCGGGTCGAGCGACATGATCGCCATGTAGACGCACTTCAGGGCGGCCTGTTCGTTCGGGAAGTGCCCCCGGGCTTTCACCGCCCGGCGGATCCTGGCGTTGACGGACTCGATCGCGTTGGTGGTGCAGACGATGCGGCGGATCTCAATGTCGAAGCGCAGGAACGGGGTGAACTCCTCCCACGCGTTCTCCCAGAGCCTGACGTCGCCGGATACTTCTTGCCCCATGCGTCGGCGAACTCCGCGAACCGATCGAGGGCCGCGTCCTCGGTCGCCGCGGTGTAGACGGGCTTGAGGACCTTGGCGATCTTGTCCCAGTCCTGGCGGGCGGCATAGCGGAAGGAGTTCCGCGGCAGATGGACCACGCAGGTCTGCACGACGGTGCGGGGCCAGACGGTCTCGACCGCGTCGGGCAGGCCCTTGAGCCCGTCGCATACGAGCATGAGGACGTCGTTCACGCCGCGGTTCTTGATCTCGGTGAGGATGTGCATCCAGTGCTTGGCGCCCTCGCCGCCGTCGCCGGCCCACAGCCCGAGAATGTCCCGCCGGCCCTCGACGGTGACGGCCAGGGCGACGTAGATGGGCCGGTTGGCGACCGCGCCGTCGCGGATCTTTACGTGGATGGCGTCGATGAAGACGACCGGGTAGACGGCGTCCAGGGGCCGGTTCTGCCATTCGGCCATGCCTTCGAGGACCTTGTCGGTGATCGTGGAGATCGTCTGGCGCGACACGTCGGCGCCATAGACCTCGGCCAGGTGGGCCTGGACCTCGCCGGTGGTCAGGCCCTTCGCCGCGAGTGAGATGACCATCTCGTCGACGCCGGACAAACGCTTCTGGCGCTTCTTGACGATCTTCGGTTCGAAGGAGCCCTCGCGGTCGCGGGGCACGGTTGTCTCCACCGGGCCCACGTCGGTCAGTACGGTCTTGGCGCGGGTGCCGTTGCGGGAGTTGCCGCCGTTCTTCCCCGCCGGGTCGTGCTTGTCATAGCCGAGGTGGTCGGTGATCTCGCCCTCGAGGGCCGACTCCAGGAGTCGTTTGGTCAGCTGCTGGAGCAGCCCGCCCTCGCCGGTCAGCTGCAGGCCCTCCGCCTGAGCCCGGCCCACCAACTCGTCGATCAGCCGGTCGTCCACAGACTTCGACGGCACCGTCTCAGACGGCTCGACGGGCTCGGCCTTGGTCACGTTGTTGCTGGTCATCGATGCATCTTCCATGATCGGGAGTTACACCGAACGTTTTACAGTCCCGCCTCGAACTCGGCCGGGGTGACGTGTCTGAGCTCGCCGTGCAGGCGTCGCTGGTTGAACCAGTCGACGTACTCGGCGACCGCGATCTCGACGTCGTTGATGGACGTCCAGGGGCCCTTGTTGCGGATCAGCTCGGCCTTGAACAGGCTGTTGAACGCCTCGGCGAGGGCGTTGTCATACGAGTCGCCCTTGGAGCCGACCGAGGCCACGGCCGCCTTGTCGGCGAGGCGTTCGGTGTAGCGAATGGCACGGTATTGAACTCCGCGGTCCGAGTGATGTGTGAGGCCGGCGAGGTCGGCACCGGTGTGCCAGCGGCGCCAAATCGCCATCTCCAGCGCGTCGGGCGCGAGGTCGGTGTAGAGGCTGGTGGCGACCTGCCAGCCGACGACCATGCGGGAGAACACGTCGATGACGAAGGCCGCGTAGACCCGGCCGGCGAAGGTCCTGATGCAGGTGATGTCGGCAACCCACAGCTGGTTGGGTGCAGTTGCGGTGAACTGCCGCTCGACCAGGTCGGCCGGGCGGTCGGTCTCCGGAGCGGGGCGGGTGGTGCGCGGGCTCCTGGTCCGGATCACCCCGCGAAGTCCTGCCTGCCGCATGAGGCGTTCGACCGTGCAGCGGGCCACCTCGACTCCTTCGCGGACCAGGGCGGCGTGGACCTTGCGAGCCCCGTAGACACCGTAGTTGTCGGCGTGGATCCGGCGTATGTCCTCGGTCAGTTCGCCATCGCGCGGGCTGCGGGCCGACGGCGGACGGTTGTGGGCGGCGTAGTAGGTGCTCGGCGCGATCGGCGCGTCCGTCTCGGCGAGGACGTCGCAGATCGGCTGGACGCCGAACGTCTCCTTGTACTGGTCGATGTAGGCGACCTTCATCGCGATGGACGGTCCAGCTCCGCTGCGAAGAAAGCCGAGGCGGACTTCGATATCGCGTTCGCCCGCCGCGGTTCCTTCACCTCCCGCTCCAGCTCCGCGATCCGGGCGGCCTCCGCGCTGGTGGTGCCGGGCACGGTGCCCTCGTCGATCTCGGCCCGCTTGACCCAGCCCCGCAGAGCCTCAGGGTGCACATCCAGCTGGTCGGCGATCCGCTTGATCGCGCCGGCCCGGCCGACCGGGTCCTCGCGGGCCTCGACGGCCAGACGTGTCGCGCGTTCACGCAGTTCATCGGGGTACTTACGGGGAGCAGCCATGATCGGCATCCTTCCGGGTCTTGATGGTCTCCATCAAACCCGGGGAGGTTCAGTGTAGCGGACGTGCGGGGCTTTGAAGTAGCCGGTGATGATGTGGGGTTGGCGTTGTCGGCGGTGGAAGAACCTGCGGGTCTCGGCGGCGAGTTCGGTCCGGTTCCTGGCCCGGTGGGTGTGGGGCAGGTTGCGTTTGAGGTCGGCGTTGACGAGCTCGTCCGGGTTGAGTTCGGGTGAGTACGAGGGCAGGAAGTGCAGTTCGATCTCGTCCTGGTGGTCGGCGAGCCAGGCCCGGACGGTCTTCGAGCGGTGGGCCGAGTGCCGGTCCACGATCAGGTGGACCTTCCGGTCGAAGTGACCGACGACGCGGGCGAGGAAGCGGCACATGACCGTCGCGTCGAACGACTCGGTGAAGACCATGAAGTGCATTCGGCCCTTGGTGCTGAACGCGGACATCGCGTTCACGGAGAACCGGTTCCCGGTGCGGCGGACCACCGGTGTCTTCCCCTTTCATGCCCCAGGTGCGGCCTGTGACCTGGTCCGAGCGGATCCCGACCTGGTCGGCGAACAGGATCTCGCCGTTATCGGCCTTCGCCCGGGCGTGGATCGCCGGCCAGGTCTCCTCGTGCCACGTGCGGACCGCTTCCGGATCCCGCTCGACGGCCCGCTTGTCGGGCCGCTGGAAGGTCAGTCCCCAGCGCTTGAGGTACTTGCCGACCCCGGGACCGGTGAAGCGGACTCCGTACAGATTGAAGATCAGCCGGCCTATCTGCCCCCGCGTCCACAGCTGACCCGAAAGCCCCAGGCCGGACGGCGTGTGATCGAGGACGGCCTGCCGCACGGCGGCCTGCTCGGCCTCGGACAGAACCTGATGCTCACCCGCGCGCCGGCGGGCCTTGACCCTGGAGTTTGAACACGTCTATGCGGCTCGGGCCAGGGTAGTTGAGGTTGGGTGGACGGTGATCTCGTAGGTGATCGGGGCTCGCTGGCCGAGCCGGGAATGACGGCGTCGGGTGTTGTAGCGGGACAGCCAGTGGAAGGCGTCGAGTCGTGCCTCGCGCTCGCTTGACCAGCCCTTTCGGCCCTTCAACGTCTCCCTTTTAAAGCTGGCGTTGAACGATTCGGCGGCGGCGTTGTCCGCGCTGGACCCGACGGCGCTCATGCTCTGCAGGACACCGGCCCGGCGGCAGGCGTCCGCGAAGGCCCCGCTGGTGTACTGGGCTCCGTGATCGGTGTGCATGATCGCCCCGTTCAGACTGCCGCGGGTCCGTTCCGCGGCGGCGAGGGCGTCGATGACGAGCTCGGTGCGCATGTGGTCGGCGATCGCCCAGCCTGCCAGGCGGCGCGAGCACAGGTCGATCACTGTCGCGAGATAGCAGAACCGTCCGCCGCCGACGCTCAAGTAGGTGATGTCACCGACGTACTTGGTGTTGATCTCCTTCGCGGTGAAGTCGCGGCCGATCAGGTCCGGGGCCTTCGCGGTGGCCGGGTCGGCGATGGTGGTGCGGTGCCGGCGCCGCAGACGGACCCCTTCGAGGCCGATGGTCCGCATGATCCTGGCAACGCGCTTGTGGTTGACCGCCTGGCCGCCCTCGTCGCGGAGCTCGGCAGTGATCCTCGGGACTCCGTAGGTGCCGTCGGACTCCTTGTGGGCCTTGCGTATCCGGGCCGCGAGCCGGTCGTCAGCGGCCTGACGGGCCATGCGAGCCGGGGCGGTGCGACGCCAGTAATAGAAACTCGAGCGGGCGATCCCGAGAATGTCGCAGAGCCGCTTCACGCCGTATCGGCGCTGGTGATCCTCAACGAACTGGCAGCGGTTCACCAGCGCGTCTCCGTCGCGAAATACCGGGCCGCCTTGCGGAGGATGTCGCGTTCTTCCTCCAGCTCGCGGATCCTCTTGCGCGCGGCGGCCAGCTCCGCCTGAACCGGGTCACCGGCAGGCTGCGGTGCCGTTGCGGGGGCGGAATGGGCACCGGCGCGGCGTCCGTCGGCGGCCCGGATCCAGTTCCGCAGCGTCTCGGTGTTCACTCCGAGATCGGCGGCGACCGACTTGATCGTCGCTCCCGGACGCGACCGGTACAACGCGACCGCGTCCGCCTTGAACTCGGCGGGGTAATGCTTCATCCCCACAGGGACTCCGTTCTCCTGGACCATCAAGATCCAAGTCTCTCCGGTGTCCAAACTCCAGGGTCAGGGCCCGGCCCCGAGGCCGGGACAACAACGCGTCCCGCCCGCCGGCCCGCCACCTCGCCCACCAGTTGTCCACGGCCCTGACCGACACCCTGAACAGAGCGGCGACCTCCACCCGGTCCCGGCCCTCCACCAACGCCGACACCGCCAGCAACCGCACAGCCTCCTGCGCGTCCGGCGACCAACTCCGCGCATCCCCCACCACATCACTCACACACCATCAACGAGCCTGCACCCAAAGCGTTTCGGATCAATATGACGAGTACGGCAATCCGCTCGATCCCACCGCCGTCGCGGCGAAGTACGGATCCCTGGGCGCCTACCAGCGCGCCACGGACGGCCTCGCCGGTTATACCCTCATGGGTGTCCGAATGTACGATCCCGCCACCGGCCGCTTTCTCCAGGCCGATCCGGTGTACGGGGGCAACACCAGTACCTACGTCTACCCCGCCGACCCGATCGGTCAGTCGGACACCAGTGGCGAGCTGAAATACCGAACCCAGACGAAGTCGACGAAGAACTACACCATCGGAATCAGCCGGAACTGCAACTCATCGAAGGCGAAATGCAGTCTGACGTGGTACGTGAAACTGAAGGCGATCTGGAAGAAGCACGGATCGCTGAAGTTCGTGTACAGCATCGTCCTTCCGCTGTACAATGCCAAGAAAAATCAGAACTACGGCCACCTGGAGCCGGGCACATACACCTTCCATGGCTCCTGGGGCGTCCCGAACGGAAAAGGTAGGCCGGAGTCGGATCGCGGGAAGTACAAGGTTATGGGGATGACCTTCTGGTTCGACTGGACGGACAACGTCGAATTTAGCGGAAAATTCACCGTGCAGAAAGTGTGCGTCAAGAACCCGACGCTGAACGTGTACGGCCTCTTCACCTGAGGCTTCGCGGACTGATCCGAGAAGTCTCGTAAGTACGCCACTGGGGGAAGGATACCAAAATCGCATCCTTCCCCCAGCGGCGCGACGTTTCCTAAGACTCGATGCGATCGGGTCGCTCTATTTGCAAGGTGGCGGGGCATGGCAAATTTTGCAGACTGGCGAGACAGGATGCTCCGAGCAGTATGGCGACAGGGAGACGATCTGCCGGAAGAAGTTTCGGACTGGATGTCCGAGCTGTACGAAGAGATTGGCGCGATCTCAGAGGAAAATTTCTGCGAACTTTGGACCTCGCGCACCTTCTCGATGGCCAGGGCGGCTTTCCAGGTCGTCAAAGATTCAGCAGAAGAGGAAACTAGAAAAAAAATAACCGGAGAGGAGTACTGCTACATCGACTATATGATCGACCCAGAAACCGGGCCGGTCGGCGTTGTTAGGATCAAATCCGAGGAAGTCTCGACGCCGGATTGGGAAGAAATCTTGGGCACCATGGCAGAAGGGGTCCAAGAATTTATTATGAGTCATTACAGGATCGTCTGGCCCATTTGCGAGACTCACCGTTCAGGTTTGCATGTGGGTTATTTCCATGGTCTTTCTGTCTGGAACTGCAGGGAGGGGGCTACGGGTGGTCACGTGGTGAAAGCGATCAATCCTGCCACCTGCCTCCAAGAGGGCGTTTGATCTATTGAGCGTTTTCAGGGTGGCCACTGATCGGGCGACCGGCCGGTGTGGGGTCGGAGTGCGAAACGGACAAGGCCCTTGTGCCGTTGAGGGAGGTGTTCGCCTCCTTCAGTGAATTCCTTTCCACGCCCAACCTCGATTCGTCAGTGGAGGCTGCTCCGATTAGCCTCGATCTTTCGTGACGGTCCGTCGGTTTCTTCGGCGGGCCGTTTCGGTTGTTCGAGCTGGCGGCGGGCAAGCTGATGGCCCGGCTGTCGCGTCGAGTGTGCGCCGGGTTCCACGCTCCGGTGGGGGTGGTGCTGCTCGCGGGGACGGGAACGTGCTGGTCAGGCGGGGTTCGGGAGAGCTTCGAGTCGCGCCAGGGCGTCGGTGATCACGTCGGTCCAGGGCCAGTGGCCTGCGAACCGCACATACCGTCGGCGGGCGGTCGTGACGATCTGGGCGGCGGCGGAGAGAAGGAGAAACCGGAGACGGCGGGGCTCCCGCCTGCGGATTTCGCCGGTCTGAGCGAGCATCGGCATCCAGGCCAGCAGGTCCAGGGCGAGCTGGACGATCTCCAGCCAGATCTGGTTCTGCGCGGTGTCGTGCAGGGGCAGGTTGCGCAGGCCGGTGGCCCGCGCGGCCCGGATGCGGTCCTCGGCCCGCGCCCGCTGGCGGTGCCACAGTTCCAGTGCCGCGATCGGTATGCCGGTGGCGTTGGTGGCGAAGCAGGTCAGCCGCAGTCCGTCGGCGTCGGTGATCCTCAACTGGGCGCCGGTATAGGGCCTTCCTTGTGGACGATCAGCCGCGTTCCCTTCGGGCAGCCCTTCAGAAAGTCGCCGGACAGTTCGGCGACCCAGGCGCCGTCCCGGATCTCGCCGCCGGGCTCGATCGCTGCCGTCCAGGCCGTGGCGGGAACCTTGAGGACGGCTTGGTGGATCTGCTCGGTGATGGTCATGCCGACCGAGTACGACAGCCACCGGCCGCGCTGGGCGAGCCAGGCCACGAACTCGTGGGTGCCACCTGCGGAGTCGGTGCGGATCAGCGTCTGGCGCCCGCGCCGGTACTTCTTCGGCAGTTGAGCCAGGGCGAGCCCAGCCGTGGTGATGTGGCCGGCGGCGGTTTGCTGCCTGCGTTGCCCGGTCTGAGCAGGCCGGCCACCGGCTCACCGGTCCCGCCGCTTCCGTGGTCGACGAAGCCCATCAGGGGGTGGTGGCCGAAGGTCTTCTTCCAGGTCCCGGGGGCGTCCTGTTTCTCGGAGTGGGCCAGCACGAGCACCCCGTCCAGGTCCACGATCACGTGTCCCGCGGCATCCGGCGCCGCAGTGCCGGCCAGCTTCCAGACGCTCTCACGTGCTTCGGCCCGAGCGGCCCTGATCGCGGACAGGGCCTTCGGCCCGGCTGCGGCGAGGGCGTCGACGAGCCGGGAGACCGTCGGGTCGGAGGCCACCGGCCCGAACACGCCGGGCTCGGCCGGCAGCGTCCCGACATCCGCGAGGCAGTCCCCGCCCAACGCGACCGCGAGGGCCACGTCCAGCAGGATCTTCCCCGGATCGTGCACCGCCCGCGGCCGTCGCCACGGCGCCAGCGCCGCCGATATCGCCCGGTCCAGCCCGGTCTTGCGGACCGTCTCGACCAGCAGCACGGCCCCGGCCTCGGACACCACCCCACGGCCTCCGCCCTCGATGCGGACGCGTGGATAGGACCCGATACGCTTCTTCACCTGGGAAGTGCCTCCGGCGGTGGCAGGAACAAGGACCTCGACAATCCTCATTCTTGCTGGTCAGAGGCACTTCTCGCTTTCCTGACCACCCGTCGGACAGCCCGCTTCATGAAAGCGCGAGGTTAGGGCTTGTGCCTGGGCGGAGCGAGACAACCCGGCCGCTCCTTGTACTCCGCCCACGACTTGTTCCCGGAGTGCGGTCCGGGAGTGTCCAATAGACGGCGGATCCGATGATCAAGGAGTCGCCTGATGAGTGAGACCATCACCGAGCACGGGGCCGTGGAGGAGTCGGTCGTCGAGTCGGCCGCGGAAGCGGTGTCGGACGAGCAGTTGATTGGCATGCTGGTCGACCGTGCCCGTTCCGATGGGCTTCAGCTGACCGGGGAGGGCGGGCTGCTGCAGCAGCTGACCAAGCGGGTGCTGGAGTCCGCCCTGGAGCGAGAGCGTCAACGCCCGCATCCGCAAGGCCGTCCGGGCCCGCGGTCACTTCCCGTCGGAGGCCGCCGCGTTGAAGTGCGTCTACATGGCGCTGATGAGCCTGGACCCGACAGGCAAGGGCCGACGCCGCTGGACGATGCGCTGGAAGGCCCCGCTGAACGCCTTCCAGATCGCCTTCGAAGGCCGCCTCACCCCCACCACCACCCACTGAACCTCAACAACCACGATCAGCCGTTGACTGGACAGACCCGTACTGCGCCGCTTCCCCGACATCCGCCTCGCCGTCCCGCCCGAACACATCCCCTGGCGACGGACCCGCCTGGTCCGCGGCCCGGAGTCGCTTCAGGTCCTGTACAGCGGATCGGAGGGCGTGGCGCCTCTTCGCCCGCGCGGCTGACGCGAGGGAAGGGGGCGGACGGCGGGTTCAGCGTCCTCGCGGTGGGAAGGACGCCGGTCAGGCCGCGGCCGGGTCCGAAGACACCGCGATGAGGACAAGGCCGGAGAGCCCGGTCACCGCCCGGATCGAGTCCGCGAAGACCTCGGTCGTCCAGGCCGCCACGTCGGTGGTCCACTCCCGTACATCGCACCGGAAGGCGAGTGCGAGGCGCAGGCGCTCGGCCTGCACCATCCCGGCGAGCGGTCGGGCGAGCCCAGGCGTCGCGGCTGCGGTGGCGGGCTTGCAGCTGGCCACCCGCATGTTGCCGTACGTGCGGGCGAGCGCCGCTTCCCGGATCGCGTCGGCCCGCTCGGCGAGGCGCGCTGAGGGAAGCGCGGACACCGTGACCGTCAGTGTGGTCGCGTCGGCGGGATTGGCGAGGGTGTACCAGTCGGCGTTCTCCGCGAGGGCGACGCGCGCGTCTCCCGCGCGGTGGAGCGGCGCGAGGGTGTGCGTGCCGGTGAGCCGCACGGTGCCCACCCGGCGGAGCGCGTCCGCGAGCACGGTGAAGACGGGAAGGACCGGCAGGCGAGGTTCGCGTCGGACCCTTCCGGGCATGTGGGAGGGCCGGGGAAGCGATGCCTGGAGCCAGGCGAGCTGACGGACGGCTCCGTCCGGGGTCCAGTCGCCGCCGGCGTCGTTGTGGTCCCAGAGGTTCTCGGTCTGCTCGTCGGCCAACGCCGTGGAGCTCCACGCGAAAGCGGACGCGCGCTGCACGGCGAGGCTGAACACGTCCTCTTCGAGATCGAACTCGGCGTTGACCTGTTCGATCCAGGGGTGCTTGTCGAGTACTCCATGAAGTCCGACGATGAAGGTGGCGTCCAGACCGGTGTCGCTCATGGTCCCTACTCCAGGATCTAACGGGTGAAAGGCCCGGGTCGGGGGGACCCCGCACCCGTGGGGGCGCGGTCCCCCCGCATCAGGAGCGGCGTCGAGCCTTGAGTTCATAGGCGCCTCTGCGGGGGCACAGCGTTCGCTTTCCGCTCTCCGTGCATGGCGCGCTAC
Source organism: Streptomyces sp. SPB074 (assembly GCF_000154905.1). GTDB lineage: Bacteria > Actinomycetota > Actinomycetes > Streptomycetales > Streptomycetaceae > Streptomyces. Next base: position 311,222 of record NZ_GG770539.1, read on the forward strand.
GTGCTCGGGGCCTCAAGCTCCGCACTTTACCGTGACCGCCTTGGTGTACGCCTTCTCCGGGGTGTCAGCGACGCCGATCAGGTCCACGTCGATCATGGTGCGCCACTGGCGCTTGCTCTGGTTCGCGCACTTCTTGCGTGCGACGACTCTGCGGGCGCTGCCGCCGTTGCCGGACTTGAGGTTCTTCGAGTTCTTCGCCACGGAGTGCCACTTGCTGCCCTTCTTGGCAGCCTTCACCTGGAGCCAGATGGTGACCCTGGCCTCGGTGCCGGGGCCGGCGACGTGTGTCCACCAGGCATGGGCGGATGCCGTGCGGGGAGGGGTACTTGAGATGTGTACGCGGTCCCCGTTGGTGACGAAGGTGCCGGGGCCCTTCACGGAGGGGGCAACGGCCGCGGAAGGTGAGACGGAAAGGCCGAGCAGAGCAGCCACGAGGGCCATCGACGTCAGCGGAGTGCGCAGGCGCACGGAGTAACTCCTTGTTCGGGTGCGAAGCCGTGCGCAGGCGCCCTCGCCACCCAGTGCTGCGGGGCTCTCTGGAAGCGGGTCGGCATCGCCATACGCACGGATCGGACACTAAGGGCTACAACCCTGCAATTGCGTCATTCAGCGTGGCTCCGTGACCGCTTCCTGGGATGCGGCTACTATTGATCAGAAACTCATGGGGTTCGTTCGTCGAGGGTGTAGCGGACGTGCGGGGCTTTGAAGTAGCCGGTGATGATGTGGGGTTGGCGTTGTCTGCGGTGGAAGAACCTGCGGGTCTCGGCGGCGAGTTCGGTCCGGTTCCTGGCCCGGTGGGTGTGGGGCAGGTTGCGTTTGAGGTCGGCGTTGACGAGCTCGTCCGGGTTGAGTTCGGGTGAGTACGAGGGCAGGAAGTGCAGTTCGATCTCGTCCTGGTGGTCGGCGAGCCAGGCCCGGACGGTCTTCGAGCGGTGGGCCGAGTGCCGGTCCACGATCAGGTGGGCCTTCCGGTCGAAGTGACCGACGACGCGGGCGAGGAAGCGGCACATGACCGTCGCGTCGAACGACTCGGTGAAGACCATGAAGTGCATTCGGCCCTTGGTGCTGATCGCGGACATCGCGTTCACGGAGAACCGGTTCCCGGTGCGGCGGACCACCGGTGTCTTCCCCTTTCATGCCCCAGGTGCGGCCTGTGACCTGGTCCGAGCGGATCCCGACCTGGTCGGCGAACAGGATCTCGCCGTTATCGGCCTTCGCCCGGGCGTGGATCGCCGGCCAGGTCTCCTCGTGCCACGTGCGGACCGCTTCCGGATCCCGCTCGACGGCCCGCTTGTCGGGCCGCTGGAAGGTCAGTCCCCAGCGCTTGAGGTACTTGCCGACCCCGGGACCGGTGAAGCGGACTCCGTACAGATTGAAGATCAGCCGGCCTATCTGCCCCCGCGTCCACAGCTGACCCGAAAGCCCCAGGCCGGACGGCGTGTGATCGAGGACGGCCTGCCGCACGGCGGCCTGCTCGGCCTCGGACAGAACCTGATGCTCACCCGCGCGCCGACCCTGCGGCCGGGACAACAACGCGTCCCGCCCGCCGGCCCGCCACCTCGCCCACCAGTTGTCCACGGCCCTGACCGACACCCTGAACAGAGCGGCGACCTCCACCCGGTCCCGGCCCTCCACCAACGCCGACACCGCCAGCAACCGCACAGCCTCCTGCGCGTCCGGCGACCAACTCCGCGCATCCCCCACCACATCACTCACACACCATCAACGAGCCTGCACCCAAAGCGTTTCGGATCAATAACTCACTCTCCACGAAACCCGGGGGCTTGACACTGGCCGGGAAGAGCGTCACCCGTATGCCGAAGTCGATCAAGATCTCCTTTCGCGCCTGTACATCCGCAGCGCGGAACCAACGGTCGGCGACCGTCTCGCCAGTCGGCCGCCGGACCATGCCAGGCGCCCGCCGTGGCTCAGCCTCGAGAGCGGCCAGCTCCCTTCCCAACGCGGCGTATCGGTCCCGGAACCACACTGCGTCATCCAGGGCGTCATACAGCCCGGCGTCACGGTCGGCTCGCAGCCGTTCACGGCTGGCCCGGTTCTCCGCCACGCGCTCGGGAATGCCATTACCCGCGTCGTACACCGTCTCGTAGATCATGCCGTCACCCAGCTCTCGGAGGAACCACTCCTCGACGTAAGCGTCAAGAAGATGAGCATTGATGAGGGGTGCGGGTCGGCAGTGCTGCGCCTGAAGCCAGCCCTTGTTCCGCGCCGTACACGTGTAGCGCGGTGGGGCGTCCTTCGACGTCTGGGTGTAGAGACGCGTATGGCACTGCCCGCACAGGGCGACCGTGGTCAGCAGGTATTCGCGGTTGGAACGGCGGGTCCAGGGAGCCTTCCGGGAGAGGATGGCGCTCCTGAGCGCCTCGTGCGTGGCCCGGTCCCACAGCCCCTCGCAGAGCCGTACGGGGTGACCGTCCGCCCTGCCGAGGACGGGCCTGTTGCGGTGCATCAGATACCCGAGGGTGGCTTCCGACAGAAGGATGTTCTTCAGGCTCTGCGGTGACCACGGCCGCCCACCTGCCGGCTTGCCGTACATCATGGCCAGGTGATCCGCGGGTGACGGTTCCTCGGCACGGTTGAGACGCGCGGCCTCGCTGCTGCAGGTGACGTTGTCCGGATCGGCAAGGATACGGCGGGCGACGTTCCGCAGCACCTCCGAGGCATGCGGGTGCAGTTCGACCTGATCGATCTTCCCTCCCATCACCTTCCGCACGTACTGGAAGCCGTACGACGGCTTGCCCTTCGGACGGCCGGCGGCGCGGGTCTTGACGGTGGCGTCACGGTTCCTGCGCTGGATCGCGCGCAGTTCCATCTGCGCGCCCCATGCCTCCATGGTGAAACGGTTCTCGTCGGCGGGGTCGTCGAGATTCCAGGCTCCGTCGTGCCCGTACGTGACGAGCATCTTCTTCTCGTCCCGCATCTTGTAGCCGGTGTTCAGGCTGTCGACGACGTTGCGACCGAGCCGGTCCACCGCTGCGGCGACCAAGCCGTCGTACGGGCCCCTCTCGTCACGGAGCCACGGGCCCAGGCTGGGTCGGGTCACCGGATCCGTAGCGCCGGAGACCTCCCAGTCGTCCGCCCAGCCGATGATGTGGGCGCCGACGGCGGCGGCGGCAGTGAGGACGTTCTCGCGCTGGCGCTCAGGCGAAGACGTCGTCAGCTTCACGCGCGACAGCCGCCGCACTCCGAGCAGGCACTTGCCGCATCCGTCGTAGGGCCGTTCGATCGCGTTGAGGTCCGTACCGCGCATTTCTTCTCTCCGTTCGAGCGCGCATGGTACGGAGAATCGGCGGCACGACCCAGCTGAACGATCTTGGTCACCCCAGGAAACTCAGCCGCACCTGACGGTCCGGGTTGTCCACGTTCGTGTCGATCAGGCACACCGACTGCCAGGTGCCCAGGGCCAGGTGGCCCGAGGTGACCGGGAGGGTAGCGTGGGGTGGGACGAGGGCGGGAAGGACGTGGTCGCGGCCGTGGCCCGGGGTGCCGTGGCGGTGGTGCCAGGGGTGGGTGGAGGGGAGGAGGGTCCGCAGGATGTCGAGGAGGTCGTCGTCGCTGCCCGCGCCGGTTTCGAGGACCGCCAGCCCGGCGGTCGCGTGGGGGACGAAGAGGTTGAGGAGGCCGTCGCGGCCTGCGGCGTGGGCGGCGAGGAAGGCTTCGCAGTCGGCGGTCAGGTCGTGGACGCTTTCGTGGGTGCCGGTGCGGACGCGGAGGGTCTCGGTGCGGAAGGTCATGAGGGGCATCCTCGCGCACCGGGTGCGGGAAGATCCGGCGGCACGGCGTCGTTGGCGGGAGTGTGAACGAGGACAGAGCGGTGGACGTCGTGGTGGCCGGAGCCGGGCAGGCGGGGCTGTCGGCCGCGTACCACCTGCGGCGGGCGGGGATGGACTTCGTCGTGCTCGACCACGCGCCCGCGCCCGGGGGCGCCTGGCAGTTCCGGTGGCTCTCGCTCACATACGGCAAGGTCAACGGGATGCACTCGCTGCCCGGCATGGAGCTGACCGGGGCCGATCCCGCGCGGCCCTCCTCCGAGGTCGTCGCGGAGTACTTCCGCGCCTACGAGGAGCGGTTCGCGCTGCCGGTGCGCCGGCCCGTGGACGTGCGCGCGGTGCGCGAGGGCGGGGACGGGCGGCTGCGCGTGGAGACCTCGGACGGCACGTGGTCGGCGCGGGCCCTCATCAGCGCGACCGGCACCTGGGACCGCCCCTTCCGGCCGCACTACCCGGGACAGGAAAGTTTCCTCGGTGAACAGCTGCACACGGTGCGCTATCCGGGTCCGGAGTACTTCGGCGGCAAGCGTGTCGTCGTGGTCGGGGGCGGGATATCGGCGACGCAGCACCTCCTCGAACTCGCGCCCTACGCGGCCGCGACCCGCTGGGTGACACGGCGTGAGCCGGTCTTCCGCGAAGGGCCCTTCGGCGAGGAGGAGGGCCGCGCGGCCGTGGCGCTCGTGGACGCGCGGGTGCGGGACGGGCTGCCGCCGCGCAGCGTCGTCTCGGTGACGGGACTGCCCCTCAACGACGCGGTCCGCGCGGGGCTCGCGGACGGCACGCTCGACCGGCACCCGATGTTCGCGCGGATCACGCCCCGCGGGGTGGAGTGGGCGGACGGCAGCCGATTCGACGCCGACGTGATCCTGTGGGCGACGGGCTTCCGGCCCGCCCTGGAACACCTGCGGCCCCTCGGCCTGCGGGAGCCGGGCGGCGGCATCCGGATGGCGGACACGAAGGTCGTGCGCGACCCCCGGGTGCACCTGGTCGGGTACGGGCCCTCGGCGAGCACGATCGGCGCCAACCGCGCGGGGCGCTCTGCCGTACGGAACCTCCGCGCGCTGCTCGGCGAGACGGCCCCGTCCGCGGCCGCGGCCGCGCCCGTACCGGCGACCGCCTGACCTGCCGCTCGCCGACTCCCCCACTCCCCCGCCCCCCCTGGTCCCGCTCAGGACGAGGCGCTCGGGCTCGGGGAGCTGTGGCGGCTGTTGAACTCGGCCACGTTCTTCTGGTGCTCCGCGTAGTCGCTGGTGAAGCGGGTGTCGCCGGGCGCGACCGTCACGAAGTAGAGCCAGCTCCCCTCGGCGGGGCGGGTCGCCGCGCGCAGTGCCCCGGCTCCCGGGTTGGCGATGGGGGTGGGCGGCAGGCCCTTGTGGACGTACGTGTTGTAGGGGGTCTTGCTGCGGGTCTCCGAGGTCTTGGTGTGCAGGGTGCTGCGGCCGAGCCCGTAGTTCAGGGTCGAGTCCATCTGGAGCGGCATTCCCTCGTCGAGCCGGTTGTAGACGACGCGGGCGACGCGGGCCATGTCCTTGTCGGTGGCCGCCTCGGACTGGACGATGCTCGCGACGGTGACGAGCTGGTAGCGCGAGACGGCGTTCTGCTCGGCCCCGGCGCCGACGGTGCCGCCCGCGTAGGTGCGGTTGGCCGTGTCGACCATCGTGGCCAGCAGGCGTTCCGGGGTGGTCCGGTCCGTGATCGGGTACGTCGCGGGGTAGAGGTAGCCCTCCGGGTTGCCGCCCGCGTCGCCCGGGAGCGCGAGTCCGGCGTCGGCCGCTTTCGCGCGGGTCGTCCCCTTCTTGAGCCGCAGGGCGGTGTCGACGGCCGTGTAGACCTGGCTCGCGCGCCAGCCCTCGGGGACGGTGAGCGTGGCGGCGTGCGCGGGGCCCTCGTCCTCGTCGCCGCTCAGGACGAGCGGCACGGCGATCGCGGCGGCGACGACCGCGAGGGCCGCGCCGAGGAGGGCGAGTCTGCCCCGCCGGGTGATACGGGTCCGGCGGCCTCCGGGCGGGCCGGGCCGGCCGGGAGGGGGCGTGGGGCGGCGGCGTGAGGGCTGGGTCATAAGGGAACGTTAATCACTTGTGTCCCGTTTTCTGTGTCTTGACGGTGGCCGGAGGAGTGGAGGGCAGGATCACCGGTCCGGGAGCCGCCTCCGTACGGGGCGCCTCCGTACGGGGCACCTCCGTACGGGGCACCTCCGTACGGGGCGCGTCCGCGCGGGAGCCGCCCGCGCCGGTGTCGTCGCCCTCGGTGTCGCCCCTGCGGGAATCGCTGCGCACGAGGGCCGCGTAGGCGCCGTCGCGGGCCAGCAGTTCCTCGTGGGTGCCGCACTCGGCGATGCGCCCGCCGTCGAGCACGACGATCTGGTCGGCGTTCCTGATGGTGGAGAGGCGGTGGGCGATGGTGAGCGTGGTGCGCCCCGCGGCGAGGGTGTCGAGCGCGTCCTGCACCGCGCGTTCGGTACGGGTGTCGAGGGCGCTCGTGGCCTCGTCCAGGACGAGGACGGGCGGGTCGCGCAGGATCGTGCGGGCGAGGGCGAGGCGCTGCTTCTCGCCGCCCGAGAAGCGGTGCCCGCGTTCGCCGACGATCGTGTCGTAGCCCTGCGGGAGGCTCGCGATGTGCTCGTGGATCTGCGCCGCGCGGGCCGCGGCCCGCAGTTCCTCCTCGCTCGCGTCCGGCTTGGCGAAGCGGAGGTTGTCGGCGACGGAGGCGTGGAAGAGGTACGTCTCCTGCGAAACGACGCCGACGGCGCGGGCCAGGGTGTCGAAGTCGAGGTCGCGCACGTCCACGCCGTCGAGCGTGACGCGCCCGCCGCTGACGTCGTACAGGCGGGGCACGAGCTGGCTCAGGGTGCTCTTGCCCGAGCCCGTGGGGCCGACGACGGCGAGCGAGCCGCCGGCCGGGAGGGTCAGGTCGATGCCGTCGAGCACGGGGCCGTCGTCCCCGTAGCGGAAGGCGACCTTCTCGAAGCGGACCTCGCCCTCGACGCGGTCGAGGCGGACGGGCTCCTCGCGTTCGGTGATGTCGGCCGGGAGGTCGAGGTACTCGAAGATGCGCTGGAAGAGCGCGAGCGAGGTCTGCACCTGCACGCCGGTCGCGAGGAGGCTCACCGTGGGGCGGAACAGGCCCTGCTGGAGCGAGACGAAGGCGACGAGCGTGCCGAGCGAGATCGCGGCACCGCGCGCCTGCGCGAGTCCGGCCGCCCAGTACAGGACGGCGGGCATCGCGGCCATGACGACGCTGATGACGGACATCCGCCAGCGGCCGGCCATGTTGGAGCGCACTTCGAGGTCGACGAGTTCCTCGGACTCGCGCGCGAAGGAGCGGGTGAGGGAGTCGGCGCGGCCCATCGTGCGGCCGAGCAGGATGCCGCTCACCGACAGGGACTCGGTGACGGTCGCTGCCATGGTGGCCATCTGGCGCTGGCGCTCGCTCGTGATGCGCTTGCGCTCGCGCCCCACCCGGCGGCTGACGAGGACGAAGACGGGCAGCAGGACGAGCGAGACGACGGTGAGCCGCCAGTCGAGGGCGAGCATCGCGACGACCGTCGCGATGACGGAGGTGAGGTTCGAGACGAGGCTCGTGGCCGTCGAGGTGACGGTGGCCTGCATCCCGCCGATGTCGTTGGCGATGCGGGACTGGACCTCGCCGGTGCGGGTGCGCGTGAAGAAGGCGAGGGACATGCGCTGGAGGCGCGCGTACACGCCGGTGCGCAGGTCGTGCATGACGCGCTGGCCGACCGTGGTCGACAGGAGCGTCTGGAGGACGTTGAAGACGCTCGACAGGACGGCACTGAGGATCATGCCGAGCGCGAGGAGACTCAGCAGCCCCGTGCGCCCGTCGGGGATCGCGGTGTCCAGGATCTCCCGGAGCAGGAAGGGGGTGACGACGGAGACGAGCGAGGAGGCGGCGACGAGCAGGCCGACGACGGCGAGACGGCCCCGGTAGGGGCGGAAGAGCCGCAGGATGCGGCGGATCTGGCGCGGTTCCTGGTCCGCGCGGGCGGCTTTGTCGGGCGGGGTCCAGTTGATCTCGGGCGGGCGCATGGGCTCCTTCAGGGGGTGACGGACAGGGGTGCGGGCGGTTCTCGGGGAGCATAGTTCATTGTTACCTATGTACACAATGAACCTGGTCCTGATATTGTTCCCGCCATGCGCTCCCCCGCCGCCCCGGACCCCGAGGCGCCCTCCCCGGGCCCCGCGTCCGGCCCCGTGCCCGCTCCCGACGGTGACGCCGCCCTCGCCGAGCAGCTGCTCCGGCTCAACCGCCGCCTGCACCGTCTCCAGCGCCACCGGTTCGGGCCGCTCGGCCTCACCCCCGCGCAGAGCCGCCTGCTGCGCGCCGTGGCGGCCTTCCCCGAGCCGCCCCGCATGGCGGATCTCGCCACGCGGCTCGACGTCGTCCCGCGCGCGGTCACGACGCTCGTGGACGCCCTGGAGGCGGGCGACCGGGTGCGCAGGGTGCCCGATCCGGGCAACCGCCGGGTGACGCGCATCGAGCTGACCGACGAGGGGCGCGAGACCCTGGAGGCGCTGCGCCGGGCGCGGCGCGAGGCCGCCCGCGAAGTGCTCGCGCCGCTGGGCGCCGGGCAGCGCGCACAGCTCGGCGAACTGCTCGAACTGCTGGTCAACGGGGGGGCCGAGGAAGGGCACGCCCACTGCGGGCACCCGCCCCGGACGCCCGTACGCAAGGACGAGGGGCGACAATAGGCCCGACCCCGCCGCCGGGCGGCCCCGCGTGCCCGGCGGCGAACCGTCCACGAAGGAGTGCCGCCCCATGCCGCTGCTGGAACCGAGCCCGAACACCCTGCGCCCCTCCGGGCGCGAGGAGAGCGCGCCGGACCTGGTTCCCGCCGGGCTCGCGGACGGCACGCCGGAACCCCTGCGCCGCGAGCTGAGCGCGCTGCTCGGGCCGGACCGGGTCCTCAGCGGCGTCTCGGACCTCGTCCGGTACGCGTCCGACGCGAGCCCCTACCGCTTCCTGCCCCAGGTCGTCGTGGTCCCGCGGTCCGCCGACGAGGTCGCCGCCGTCATGCGCTACGCGCGGGAGAAGGGCCGCAAAGTGGTCTTCCGCGCGGCCGGGACCTCCCTCAACGGGCAGGCCCAGGGCGAGGACATCCTCGTGGACGTGCGGCGGCACTGGGCGGGCGTCGAGGTGCTGGACAACGGGGCGCGCGTCCGCCTCGGCCCCGGTACGACGGTCGTCCGGGCCAATACGACGCTCGCCCGGCACGGGCGCGTCCTCGGGCCCGACCCGGCGAGCGCCATCGCGTGCACCGTCGGCGGTGTCGTCGCGAACAACGCCTCGGGCATGACGGCGGGGACGACGCGGAACTCCTACCGCCTGGTCAGCTCGCTGACGGTCGTCCTGCCCTCGGGCACGGTCGTGGACACCGGCGCCCCCGACGCGGCCGAACGGCTCGCGGCGGCGGAGCCCGAGCTGTGCGCGGGGCTCATGGCGCTGAAGGCGGAGATCGAGGCGGACCCGGCGCTCACGGCCCGTATCCGCGCCAAGTACGAGATCAAGAACACCAACGGCTACCGGCTCGACGCCTTCCTCGACGGCGACGACCCGGTGTCGATCCTGCGCGGGCTCATGGTCGGCTCCGAGGGGACCTTCGGCTTCATCTCCGAGGTCGTCTTCGACACGCTGCCGCTGGAACGCCTCAACTCCACCGCGCTGCTCTTCTTCCCCTCGCTGCCCGCCGCGGCGGCGGCCGTGCCGAGGTTCAACGAGGCCGGGGCGATCGCCGTCGAGCTGATGGACGGGAACACGCTGCGCGCCTCGACGAGCGTCGCCGGGGTGCCCGCGGACTGGGCGGAGCTGCCGAAGGACACGGCGGCGCTGCTCGTGGAGTTCCGCGCCTCCGACGATGCCGGGCGGGAGGCGAACGAGCGGGCCGCCGCGGGGGTGATGGAGAGCCTCGAACTGGTCGCCCCGGTGGCCTCGGTGACCAACGCCTTCACGCGCGACGCGAAGCTCATCGGCGGCTACTGGAAGGCCCGCAAGGCGTTCGTGACCGCCGTGGGCGGCACGCGGCCCTCGGGGACGACGCTCATCACGGAGGACTTCGCCGTACCGCCCTCGCGGCTCGCCGAGGCGTGCGAGGCGCTGCTCGCCCTCCAGACGGCGCACGGCTTCGACGCCGCCGTCGCCGGTCACGCCGCGCACGGCAACCTGCACTTCCTCCTCGCCTTCGACGCGGCGAAGCCCGGGGACGTGCGGCGCTACGCGGAGTTCATGGACGCGTTCTGCGCGAGCACCGTCGAGCGCTTCGACGGCTCACTGAAGGCGGAGCACGCGACGGGCCGCAACATCGCGCCGTTCCTGGAGCTGGAGTGGGGCCCGCGCGCGACCGAGCTGATGTGGCGGATCAAGCACGTCATGGACCCCGCGGGCGTCCTCGCCCCGCGCGTCGTGCTCGACCGCGACCCGAAGGCGCACCTGCGCGGGCTCAAGACGATCCCGAAGGTCGAGGCGGTCGCCGACCCGTGCATCGAGTGCGGCTTCTGCGAGCCGACCTGCCCGAGCCACGACCTCACCACGACGCCGCGCCAGCGCATCGTGCTGCGCCGCGAGATGATGCGCCAGCCGGCCGGCTCGGCCGTCGAGAACGGGCTGCTCGACGCCTACGGCTACGACGCCGTGGACACGTGCGCCGGGGACTCGACGTGCAAGCTCGCCTGCCCGGTCGGCATCGACACGGGCGCCATGATGAAGGAGTTCCGCCACCAGCGGCACAGCGCCCGCGAGGAGAAGATCGCCACGTACACGGCGAAGGACTTCAAGGTCGTGGAGAGCGGGGCGCGGCTCGCGGTGGCCTCGGCGGAGAAGATCGGCGACCGGCTGCTGACCGCCGTGACCCGCACGGCGCGCAAGGCGGTCCGTCCCGACCTCGTACCGGAGTGGCTGCCGGAGATCCCGGGCGCGGCGGCCCGGCGCCTGCCCCGGACGGAGAAGCCGGGGGCGACGGCCGTCTACTACCCGGCGTGCGTGAACCGCATCTTCGGCGGTCCCGAGGGCGATTTCGAGCCCTCGCTGCCGCAGGCCGTCGTGCTCCTGGCGCGGCGCGCGGGCAAACCGGTGTGGATTCCCGGGGACGTCTCGGGCACGTGCTGCTCCACGATCTGGCACTCCAAGGGCTACGAGGACGCCAACACCGTCATGGCGAACCGCGTCGTGGAGGCGGCCTGGGGCTGGACCGGCGGGGGGCGGCTGCCGCTCGTCGTGGACGCCTCCTCCTGCACGCTCGGGCTCGCCCACGAGGTGGTGCCGTACCTGACCGCGGAGAACAAGGAGCTGCACGAGGCCCTGACGATCGTGGACTCGCTCGTGTGGGCGGCCGAGGAGCTGCTTCCCGAGCTGACCGTCCACCGCAGGGTGGAGTCCGCCGTCGTGCACCCCACCTGCTCGATGCAGCACCTCGGCGACGTCGACCGGCTCGTGGAGCTGGCGGGGGCCTGTGCCGAGGAGGTCGTCGTGCCGGACGACGCCGGCTGCTGCGCCTTCGCGGGCGACCGGGGGATGCTGCACCGCGAGCTGACCGAGTCGGCGACGGCGGCGGAGGCCGCCGAGGTGACGTCGCGCTCCTTCGACGCGTACCTGTCGGCGAACCGCATGTGCGAGGTGGGCATGGATCACGCGACGGGCGGCAAGGGGTACGCCTCGGTGCTCATGCAGCTGGAACGGGCGACGCGGCCGCCGCGCGCCTGAGCGGACCGGCGGTGCGGGCCGGGCCCGTACCGCCGGGGAGGGCGGTCAGGCGGCCAGGTTCTTCTTGTCCCCCATGACCACGACCGGGTGCTGTCGCGGGTCGAGGGTCGTGAGGAGCGACCTCATGCCGGCCTTGGGGATGCTCACGCACGCCGAGGTGCCGCTGCCGTGGTCCATGTGCAGCCAGATGCTGCCGCCCTTGGTCTGGCCCTCGGGGCGGGTGGGGTCGTTGGGCGCGGTGCCCTTGACGCGGTTGTAGTCGATGGCGATGACGTAGTCGAAGTCGTGCCAGTGGGACTTCGCCCAGTAGTGCGGCGCCTGGATCGACGCGGTCCGCGTGTATGGGAGCGCGGCGCCCGGGTCGGCGAGGACGCCGCCCGCGTCGCTCAGCGTGTAGACGCCGACGGGGCTGCGCTTGTCGTTCTCGTGGTGGGCCGTGGTCCAGCCCTTCTTGCCGTTGTGCCCCTGCCAGGAGGCGGACTTCTTCCACGCCTTCCCGGTCCTCGTGTAGAGCACGACTGTGGAGTCGGCGGAGTCGACGCCCTTGCCGTAGACGGCGACGACCTGGCGGCTCGCGGCGGGGATCTGCCCCTGGAGGCGGTCGCCGACGCCGGGGACGCGGGTCGGGTCGGCCTGGGGCGCGCGGTGCGCGGCGGGCGAGGACGCGGCGGCGGCCTTCTTGGCACCGTCCCCGCCGTCCTGCCCGGAGCAGGAGGTGAGCAGCGCGAGCACCGCCGCCGTACCGATCAGGACCTTCACCGTGCCACCCGTACTGTGCATACGGTCATACTCCCACCCGTGCCCAGGGACACCCCGCCGGAGGGCCGCCCGGCGCCCGGACCTGCCGATTCCTTTACCGATCAGCGAAAAGTCATTTGCTCTTCCGGGTCGGGCAAGTAAGGCTTACCTCATTTGCTCGTCTCTTTGGCCCTGGACTCTCATGCGCATCAAGGATCTTCCGTACGCGGACCCCGGCGTCCCCGACGTACGGTCAGGCCCCCGTTTCCTGTACTGGCTGGGACGGCGGCAACGGGGCGGCCAGTTGCGCGCGCTCGCCTGGGGAATGCTCAACTTCGGCTCGCTCTCGGCCCTGCCGTACCCGGTGGGCGTCGCCGTCGAGGCCGTCTCGGAGGGCGGGGACGGGGCGGGCCGGCGGCTCGCGCTCGCCGGGCTGCTGCTCCTCGCGCTCGGGGCGGGGATCGCGGTCGGCGACGTCATGCTGCACCGCACGGCCGTCACCAACTGGATCACCGCGGCGGCGCGCATCCAGCAGCTCCTGATCCGCAAGAGCGCGGAACTGGGCTCGACGCTCACCCGCAGGGTGGCGGCGGGCGAGGTCGTCGCGGTCTCGACGGGCGACGTCGAGAAGATCGGCTGGTTCGTGGAGGCGCTCTCGCGCTTCATGGCCGCGGCACTGACCATCGTCCTCGTCTGCGCCGGTCTGTTCTTCTACGAGCCGCACCTGGCGCTCGTCGTCGCGATCGGGGTGCCCGTGGTGGCGCTCTCGGTCCTGCCGCTCCTGCCGCCTTCGGTGCGCCGGGCCGACGTCCAGCGCGAGAAGGCGGGGCGCGCGACGGAACTCGCCTCGGACACCGTCGCCGGGCTGCGGGTGCTGCGCGGCATCGGCGGCGAGGAACTTTTCCTCGGCCGCTACCGGGCGGCCTCGCAGGAGGTACGGGGCGCCGCCGTGCGCAGCGCGCGGCTGTGGTCGCTCATCGCGGCGGTACAGGTGCTCGTGCCGGGCCTGCTGCTCATCGCGGTGGTCTGGTACGGGGTTCGGCTCGCGCGCGAGGGCACCGTGTCGGTCGGGGAACTGGTCACCGTCTACAGCATGGTGACGCTGCTCGCGTGGCCGATGCGGCACTTCGAGGAGATCGCCATGGCGTACTCCTTCTCGCGGCCCTCGGCGCGGCGGGCGGCACGGGTGCTGTCGCTGCGGCGGGTCACGGAACGGGGCGCCGGTTCGACGGCGGGTCCGGGGGCGGGGGCCTCGGGTGGTGGCACCGCCGCGAAACCGGCCGGGGCGGTCCCGTACGCGGGCCCCGCCGAGTTGTACGACCCGCTGACCGGGCTCCAGGTGCCCGAGGGCCTGCTGACGGCCGTCGTCTGCGGGGACCCGGACGCGGCGGGGCGCCTCGCCGACCGGCTCGGCGGCCACTCCCCCGAGCACGCCGGGGAGCCCTCCGTGCTGCTCGGCACGGTGGCGCTCGACGGGCTGCCGCTCGCCGACGCGCGGCGCCTCGTGCTCGTCCAGGACAAGGACCCCGTCCTCCTGTCCGGCACGTTGCGCGAACTCCTCGACATCCCCGCGTCCGGTGCCGTCGCGCCACAGGCCGCGCTCGACGCCGCGCAGTGTACGGACGTGCTCGCCGCGCTCGCGCAGGCCGACCCCGGTCCGGGGACGAGTGGCGGCGACCCGCTGCGGACCCGTATCACCGAGCGCGGCAGGTCGCTCTCGGGCGGCCAGCGGCAGCGGCTCGCGCTCGCGCGCTCGCTCGTCGCCGACCCGGAGGTACTGGTGCTGGACGAGCCGACATCGGCGGTCGACGCGCACACCGAGTCCCGCATCGCGGGCGGCCTCGCCGCGCTGCGCGCGGGCCGCACCACCGTCGTCCTCACCTCCTCGCCCCTGCTGCTCGACGCCGCCGACCGGGTCGTCCTCGTCCTCGGCGACTCGGTCGTGGCCGAGGGCACGCACCGCGAACTGCTCGCCGCCGAACCGCGCTACCGCGCCGTCGTGACACGCGAGACGGACGAGGAGCTGAACGATCTCGGCACCCTGCGCGAGGTCGAGGTGCGGCACGAGGGCGCGGCCGACGGCCGCGAGGGGGGCACCACCGGGCCCGCCCCCGTCGAGGCGACACCCGGCGAGAACACCGTACGGATCGAGGAAACCGCATGACCGGGCCCACTCCCCCGCGCTACGACCCGGCGGCGCCGACGACGGCGGAGACGCTGCCGGTCGGCAGCCCGGCGACCGTGCGTGCCTATGCCGGGGCCCTGTTCCGGCGGCACCGCACCGCCTTCCTCGTGCTGATCGCGGTGAACGCGGTCGCGGTGATCGCCTCGATGATCGGCCCGTACCTGCTCGGCGGCCTGGTCGACCGGGTCGCGGACCACGCGGAGACGATCCGGCTGCCGCGCACGCTCGCGTTCTTCGCGCTCGCGCTGCTCGTGCAGACGGTGTTCATCCGGATGGTGCGGCTGCGCGGCGCGATGCTCGGCGAGGAGATGCTCGCCGACCTGCGCGAGGACTTCCTCGTCCGCTCCGTGAAGCTGCCGCCGGGGGTCCTGGAGCGCGCGGGCACGGGTGACCTGCTCTCGCGGATCACCACGGACATCGACCGGCTCGCGGGCGCGATGCGGGAGGCGGTGCCGCAGTTGTCGATCGGGCTCGTGTGGGCGGTGCTGCTGCTCGGCGGCCTCGTCGTGACGGCGCCTCCGCTCGCGCCCGCCGTGCTGATCGCCGTCCCGCTCGCCGTGATCGGCTGCCGCTGGTACTTCAAGCGCGCCCCCTCGGCGTACCGCTCCGAGGCCGCCGGGTACGCGGCCGTGGCCGCCGCGCTCGCCGAGACGGTCGACGCGGGCCGCACCGTCGAGGCGCACGGCCTGGGCGCGCGCCGCGTCGCCCTCACCGACCGCCGGGTCTCCGAATGGACGAAATGGGAGAACTACACCCTTTCGTTGCGTTCGGTTCTCTTCCCGGTCATCAATGTCACGCACACGACCGTGCTCGCCTCGGTACTCATGGTCGGCGGAGCCTTCGTGCTCCAGGGGTGGATCGGTGTCGGGCAGCTGACGACAGCCGCGCTGCTCGCGCAGATGCTCGTGGAGCCGGTCGGCCTGATCCTGCGCTGGTACGACGAGTTGCAGGTCGCGCAGGTGTCCCTGGCGCGGCTGGTGGGGGTACGGGACATCGAACCGGCCGCCGGGGACGCGGACGTCGCGCCGCGCGGCCGTGTGCTCGACGCCGCCGACGTCCACTTCGGGTACCGGGAGGGCGTGGACGTCCTGCGTGAGGTGACGCTCGGGGTGGAACCGGGGACCCGGCTCGCGCTCGTGGGGCCCTCGGGGGCGGGCAAGTCCACGCTCGGGCGCCTGCTCGCGGGGATCTACGCACCCCGCGCGGGCGCGGTGACCCTGGGCGGGGCCGCGTTGTCGGAGATGACGGCGGAGGCGGTGCGCAGCCACGTCGCGCTCGTCAACCAGGAGCACCACGTCTTCGTGGGCTCCCTGCGCGACAACCTGCGCCTCGCCCGCGCCGGGGCGGCCGACGAGGAGCTGTGGGCGGCCCTCGCCGCCGTGGACGCGACGCCGTGGGCGCGCGCCCTCGGCCAGGGCCTCGACACGGAGGTCAAGCTCGGGCGCGGCGACGCTGAC
>NZ_GG770539.1:327618-335427 GCF_000154905.1 Streptomyces sp. SPB074
ACCGGCCCGCCGGAGCCGAGGCCGGGGGCGACGAGCGGCAGAGCGGGACAGCGCCGACCGGGCGCCGGGCGCGACAGGGTCGGGCTGGTCAGCCGGGCAGATCCCCGGGGTTTGGGAGGGCTGGCCGGGCGGAACCTGGGAACGGGGCCGGGACACGGCGCCCGGGACACCGGGTCCTCGTCCTTCCGGCTGGTCGCCGTGCGCGTCGACGGTCCAGTCGCGCCTCGCTGGCCCCCTCCGCGACGGCACGCCGGGGCAGCACGTGGGTGGGACCCGCCGAAACGCTTGCGGGCCCCTCGCGCGGCCCCTCACCGGGACGCGCAAGCCGTGACGGCAGCGGTAGGAGGGGCTGGACGGGCCCGGACAAGAGTCTTTCTCGGGGATGAAGCCCGCCGTGGTCCGTCTCCGGAGGCTGGTGGGTCCCCCGGCCCGTCAGACCACGTTGAGGGCGAAGAGGCCGCCGACCGCGCCGAGGGCCATGAAGATCGGCATGAGGATCTTCAGCTCGACCCAGCTTCCGGCCCGGAAGCGCATGAACTTCGGGGGGCCGAGCGGGTACCACAGCCTGCGGGCTATCGGGAGCGGCCACAGGATGGGGGCGCCGGAGACGGTGATGGCGTCGCCGATGTCGTGCACGAGCGCACCGAGCACGATCGGCAGGCCGAGCCACACATAAGCCTGGCCGTCGCCCGCGAAGAGCCAGTGCGCGCCGTTGCCCGGCCGGTCCAGGAAGTCGGCGAGCATCCACGCGCTGGTCGCGCCGAGGAGCCACACGAGCACGTCGCTGGAGACCCGCGCCTGCCGCCACAGCAGGCCCTCGATGGCGAGCACCATGTGGACGAAAAGGATGCCGAGGACGGCCCAGCGTCCGACCGCGACGGCGAGCGCCGACGCCCCCGCGCCCATGAGGACGGCCCAGACGAGGGTGTGCGTCAGGGTGCGGTGGCCGCCGTTCCTACGGGGGTCCTTCTTGCCGCGGGTGGCTTTGTAGACCCCGTAGGAGAGCGCGTCCACGAAGTTGCAGAGCGCTTTGCTGACCGGCCCGAAGGCCCGGGAAATCGTCGCCGACTTGTGGTCGAGGTCGGGCGCGAGGGCCGCCCCGGCGGTGATGAGCGCCCCGACGAGCAGTACCGGCCAGGGCATCGCGTGGCCGTTGGCCGCCGCGAGCGCGCCGACCCCGAGCCAGGCCGCGGCCCCGGAGAGCGCGTGTGCCGGTCCCATCATGAGCGTGTTCCCCCACCTTCGACGCACCGCTGTGCAGTTGACGTCCCGTCCCGCTTCCCTCCGCCCGGACGAGCGATCCCTCACCCTACCGGTCGTGATCTTCGTGTCCTCCGCCGATTCCCCCTCCCCGGCGGCGAAAGGGCAAGATGGGGGCGTGACCCTTATCGATCAGCTCCCTGCGACCCCCGATCCCGATGCCCTCTACGAAGCCTTCGCCTCGTGGACGGAGAGCCGGGGGATCACCCTGTACCCGGCCCAGGAGGAGGCGCTGATCGAGGTGGTCTCGGGGGCGAACGTCATCCTCTCGACGCCCACCGGCTCCGGCAAGAGCCTGGTCGCCGCCGGGGCGCACTTCACGGCACTGGCGCAGGACAAGGTCACCTTCTACACCGCGCCGATCAAGGCACTCGTCTCGGAGAAGTTCTTCGACCTGTGCAAGATGTTCGGCACCGAGAACGTCGGGATGCTCACGGGCGACGCCTCGGTCAACGCCGACGCCCCCGTCATCTGCTGCACCGCCGAGGTCCTCGCCTCGATCGCGCTGCGCGACGGCAAGGACGCCGACATCGGTCAGGTCGTCATGGACGAGTTCCACTTCTACGCGGAGCCCGACCGGGGCTGGGCCTGGCAGATCCCGCTGCTCGAACTGCCCCAGGCGCAGTTCGTCCTGATGTCCGCGACGCTCGGTGACGTCGCGCTCTTCGAGAAGGACCTCACCCGCCGCACGGGCCGGCCGACCTCCGTCGTGCGCTCCGCGACGCGCCCGGTGCCGCTCTCCTACGAGTACAAGCTGACCCCGCTCACCGAGACGCTGACCGAACTGCTCGACACGCGGCAGGCGCCGGTCTACATCGTGCACTTCACGCAGGCGCAGGCGGTGGAACGCGCGCAGGCGCTCATGAGCATCAACATGTGCACGCGCGAGGAGAAGGACCGCATCGCGGAGCTGATCGGCAACTTCCGTTTCACCACCAAGTTCGGCCGCAACCTGTCGCGCTACGTACGGCACGGGATCGGTGTGCACCACGCGGGGATGCTGCCGAAATACCGGCGCCTGGTCGAGAAGCTGGCGCAGGCGGGGCTCCTCAAGGTCATCTGCGGGACGGACACCCTCGGTGTCGGCGTCAACGTGCCGATCCGTACGGTCCTCTTCACCGCGCTGACGAAGTACGACGGGAACCGGGTGCGGACCCTGCGCGCGCGGGAGTTCCACCAGATCGCCGGGCGGGCCGGGCGGGCCGGGTTCGACACGGCGGGGCTGGTCGTCGGGCAGGCTCCCGAGCACGTCATCGAGAACGAGAAGGCGCTCGCGAAGGCCGGTGACGACCCGAAGAAGCGGCGCAAGGTCGTGCGCAAGAAGGCCCCTGAGGGGTTCGTCGCCTGGAGCGACAAGACCTTCGAGAAACTCATCGCGTCCGAGCCCGAGCCGTTGACCTCCCGGTTCCGGGTGACGCACACGATGCTGCTCGCGGTGATCGCCCGCCCGGGCAACGCCTTCGACGCGATGCGCCATCTCCTGGAGGACAACCACGAGCCGCGCCGGCAGCAGTTGCGGCACATCCGCCGCGCCATCGCGATCTACCGCTCGCTTCTCGACGGCGGCATCGTGGAGCGCCTGGACGAGCCCGACGCGGAGGGCCGCATCGTCCGCCTCACCGTGGACCTCCAGCAGGACTTCGCGCTCAACCAGCCGCTCTCCACCTTCGCGCTCGCGGCCTTCGACCTGCTCGACCCGGATTCGCCCTCGTACGCGCTCGACCTCGTCTCGGTGGTCGAGTCCACGCTCGACGACCCGCGCCAGATCCTCGCCGCGCAGCAGAACAAGGCGCGCGGCGAGGCGGTCGCCGCGATGAAGGCGGACGGCGTCGAGTACGAGGAGCGGATGGAGCGGCTCCAGGAGGTCGGCTACCCCAAGCCGCTGGAGGAACTGCTCTTCCACGCCTACGACACCTACCGCAGGAGCCACCCGTGGGTCGGTGACCACCCGCTGTCGCCGAAGTCCGTGGTGCGGGACATGTACGAGCGGGCGCTGACCTTCACCGAGTACGTCTCGCTGTACGAGCTGGCGCGCACCGAGGGCATCGTGCTGCGGTACCTCGCCTCCGCGTACAAGGCCCTGGAGCACACCGTCCCCGACGACCTCAAGTCGGAGGACCTGGAGGACCTGATCGCGTGGCTCGGCGAGCTGGTGCGCCAGGTGGACTCCAGCCTGCTCGACGAGTGGGAACAGCTCGCCAACCCGGAGGACATGACGGCCGAGGAGGCCCAGGAGAAGGCCGACCAGGTCAAGCCGGTGACGGCCAACGCGCGCGCCTTCCGGGTGCTCGTGCGCAACGCGATGTTCCGGCGCGTCGAGCTGGCCGCGCTGGACCGGGTGGACGAGCTGGGCGCGATGGACGCCGAGGCGGGCTGGGACGCGGACGCCTGGGGCGAGGCGATGGACGCCTACTGGGACGCGCACGAGGAGCTGGGCACGGGGCCCGACGCGCGCGGCCCGAAGCTGTTGCTCATCGAGGAACGGCCGCAGGAGGCGCTGTGGCGGGTGCGGCAGATCTTCGACGACCCGGAGGACGACCACGACTGGGGCATCAGCGCCGAGGTGGACCTGACCGCCTCGGACGCGGAGGGCCGCGCGGTGGTCCGGGTGACGTCGGTGGGGCAGCTCTGAGCCGCGCCCGTGGCCGGCGTGGTCCCCGGGGCCGCGCCGGTGTCCCCTCCCCGAGCCCGTGCCGGTCCGGCGCGGGGCGTGCTGCGTGAAAGGGCGGACGTGACCATGGCCGACACGGGCGGGCCCGTGCCCGAGCGTCTGGTGGACCTCCTCGACCTGGAGCGGATCGAGGTGAACATCTTCCGGGGCCGGAGCCCCGACGAGTCGCTGCAACGCGTCTTCGGCGGACAGGTCGCCGGACAGGCGCTCGTCGCGGCCGGCCGGACGGTGGACACGGGCCGTCCCGTGCATTCGCTGCACGCGTACTTCCTGCGTCCGGGCCGCCCGGGGGTGCCGATCGTCTACGAGGTGGAGCGGGTACGGGACGGCCGGAGCTTCTCGACGCGGCGGGTGACGGCCGTGCAGCAGGGCCGCACGATCTTCGCCCTGACGGCTTCCTTCCACGTGCCCGAGGAGGGTGCCTTCGCGCACCAGCTGCCGCCGACGGGTCCCGGGCCGCTCGTGGACCCCGAGTCGCTCCCCCGGCTCGCCGACGAGGTCCGCGCCCACCTCGGCGGGGTGCCGGTCGAGCTGGAGCGGATGGCGCGACGACAGCCCTTCGACATCCGCTACGTGAACCGCTTGCGGTGGACGCCCGAGGAGACGGCGGGCGCCGAGCCGCGCAGCGCCGTGTGGATGCGGGCGGTGACGCCGCTCGGCGACGACCCGCTCGTGCACACGTGCGCGCTCGCCTACGTGAGCGATACGACGCTGCTCGACGCCGTGCGGCTCCCGGTGGAGCCGCTGTGGGGCGACCGGCTGCTCGACCTCGCCTCGCTCGACCACGCGATGTGGTTCCACCGGCCGTTCCGCGCGGACGAATGGCTCCTCTACGAGCAGGAGTCGCCGGTCGCCACGGGCGGGCTCGGGCTGGCCAGGGGCCGGATCTACGACCGGGCGGGCGCACTGCTCGTCTCGGTCGTGCAGGAGGGACTGTTCCGGCCACGCGGCGGCATCCAGGTGCGGACCGGCGAGACGCCGCACGAGCAGGACGGCGAGACGCCGCAGAAGCAGCGCGGCTAGCCGCCGCACGGGGCGGCGCGGGCCCGGTGCCGTGTGCACCCGCACCACCCGGAGCCGGAACCGGAGCCCGGCGCGGAGCCGGACGGAAGCACACGCGGGACGCGACGTGGCCGTCCCTGCGAGGCCACCGCATGAACCACCGCCGTGACCGCCGGTCGCCGGGGCCGTCCCCCTCGTCCACGCGCAGCGAGGGACAGCAGGGCGGCGGGGCGGAGGAGGCGCCCGGCGCGGCACAGGGGTGGGAGCAGCAGCGGCGCGGGATCGGGGACAGGGGCTGCGCGGGAAGAGACGGGACGGGTGAGGGCCCGTCCGCCTCGGCGGCCGGGCGCCCAGTCGTGCGGGGGAGCCGGGCGGTGGGGGACGAGGGGCCGGGTCCCTGATCCGGGGAAGCCTGGTTCACGGGCGTGGCCGCGCGCGGCGAGGGAGAGCGCGGCTCGGCCGGGGCGGGACGCGCGGGCTGGACGGCGGGCGGGGACGCGAGCGCGTGAGCCGGTACCAGGTCCGAAGGCTTCCGGACCGGGAGCGTAGGCCGGAGCCCGGACGGCCGCCCCGCCGGGGGCGGGCTCCCGGGCGGCGAGGCGCCATGGCGGCCTTCCGGGGGCGGCGGTGCCCACGGAGCCGGGAACGTCGCGGCGCCTCGCGCCGTCCGGCCGGGCGGCGCGGCCGCCGACGTCCCCGTCGGGGAGTGCGGCGCAGAGGGAGCCGACCCCAGCACGGGCACGGGCACGGGCACCCGAGCAACATCGGGCGGCACAGCACCGGACGCAGAACGCGCGGCAGCGGAGGCGTACGGCTCGGAATCCGACGCGGACGGGACAGGACACGGGATCGGAAGTCCTGCGGGAGAACGCCTCGGGTCCCAAGCCACAGCGGGTCCGGCGGACGGGGGCGTAGGGGCCGGGCACGGGCCGGGGCCCGGGAACCGCGACCGGTCGGCGCGAGCACCGTGGGGGCGTGGCGACGGGAGCGAGTACGAGGTAGCGGGCTCGTGATGCTTCCGCTCCGGGGACGAGGCGGATCGCGGGGAGGGAGCCGACCGCAGAGGCTGGGCGGGCGGGCCCTGCGGCGCGGAGAACGCCGGAAGACGCCGTGGTGTGGTCGCGACAGGGGCTCGGCGGTCGGTCCGGGCGAGGGCGAGTTCGTGGAGGAACCCGGCCCGGACGGCGGTGAGTTCGTCGGGCTCCTGGGCCGTTGTCAGGGCGGGGAGGGCGGTCGCTTCCCGGGTGGGGCCGAGGCGGCGCAGGTACCCGTACTCGTCGGGGTCCACCAGACGGGCCGTCTCCTCGGGACCGAGCTGGACCGCGAGGAAAGCCGCTCTTTCCCAGGGGTCGGAGCTGAGCCGGGGCAGGCAGGCACGCCGTCGTTCCCGCCACTGTGCGGGCCGCCAGTCGCCCTCCGCCGTGGAGCGGAGGGCGACCGGGAGCCTGCCGACGAGCAGTTCGGGCCTGCGCCGCCCCAGCTCCGCGACCTCCGTGGCGAGGTAGGTCCAGACGACGGCCCGGTACCGGTTGAGATGGAAGGCGAGTGGCGCGAGCAGACCCAGCTTGGCCAGGCGGGTGAAGCGGTGCGGGGCGATACCGAGCAGTTCGGCGGCCTCGGCGGTACCCACGCTCCGCACCGCCTCGCGAAGAGCGACCGGGAAGCGCGGCGCGGACCGCTGCCGCTCGATGTCCACCACGGCGAAGCGGCGCGGGAGGGCGCCGTGCGGCGGCACGGAGGGCAGCAGGCCCAGCACAGCCGCCCGCTCCCCCTCCTCGGCCGTCAACTCCAGCCGGTGAAAAGCCCGTTCAGGAGCGAGCAAGTCACCCCGGGCGAACCCCTCGTCCGCCGTTCTCATTGTCGTCGCACCACGTACCGCCATATCGTCCCCCTCGGAGCCGAACCTTGGGACAGACCGTAGGCGAAGGGACGGACAGCACCTTCCGACCACTTGTGGATAACTCGGTGGTAACCGGATAGTCAGCTCTTCAACGCGTTGATGATCGGACTTTCACCGCGCCCTGTGCACAAGACAGGCCACCTGCGCGGGCACTTCCGCAAGCCCCGGACCACCCCGCCCTCCGCACGCGCACGCCCCCGCACCCGCGCCGCCGCCGTCTCCTCAGTCCGCCGCTCCCGGCCGCCGGGAGTCCACCCCGAGGTGCTCCCCCACCTTGCTCACCAGCAGCGTCATCTCGTAGGCCACCTGTCCCACGTCCGCGTCCGAGCCGCTCAGCACGCACAGGCAGCTGCCGTCGCCCGCCGCCGTGACGAAAAGCAGCGCCTCGTCGAACTCGATGACCGTCTGCCGTACCTTACCCACCTGGAAATGCGCGCCCGAGCCCTTGGCGAGGCTGTGCAGGCCGGAGGCGACCGCCGCGAGATGCTCGGCGTCCTCCCGCGCGAGATCGGCACTGAGGCCGGTGACCAGGCCGTCGCTGGAGAGCACCAGAGCGTGCTTGATGTGCTCGACACGCTGGGTCAGTTCGTCGAGAAGCCACCCCAGTCTTGCGTTCCGTTCCACGTTCCGCTCTCCCCGTCCGCAGCCGCTCCCCCCGTTCGGAGGAAGCCTTCGGCAAGCCTTCCCCACCGTTCGGCGGACAGCAAGGATGATGAGCATATGACCCACAAAATGACCGATGAGGAATGGCGGGCCTTCGTCTCGGAAGGCACGCGAACGGCGAAGCTGGCCACCGTGCGGGCGGACGGGAGTCCGCACATCGCCCCGATCTGGTTCGTTCTGGATGGTTCGGACCTCGTCTTCAACACGGGCGAGCGGACCGTCAAGGGGCGGAATCTGGCCCGCGACGGGCGTGTCGCGCTGTGCGTGGACGACGAGCGCCCTCCGTTCTCCTTCGTCACGATCGAGGGCTCCG
>NZ_GG770539.1:337309-339283 GCF_000154905.1 Streptomyces sp. SPB074
GGAGAGCCAGGCGGCGAGGGCGGCGGGCTCCTCGGCGGCCACCGCGTCGAGCGCGCGCCCTCGCCAGCGTCCCGGGTCCTGCCCGGCGAGGGCGGGATCGGGGACGGCGGCGGGGTGGCCGAGGAGTCCGGCGGTCTCGTGGCAGCGCGGGGAGGGCGCGCGGCACGCCCGTGCGTTCTCCGGGGGCAACGGCACGCCGCGCGCCCGTAGTCCGGCGGCGGCCTTCCGTCCCCGCTCCGTGAGCGGCGTGCCCGCGTCGAAGGCGGCGGAACGGCTCGCCTCGCTCTCGGCGGGCGAGACAAGGATCACCCGTATCGTCATACCGGCCCGCCTTTACTGCTTGTCATGTCTCATGTCCGGGGGACGCACTTGGCGTTCGGACGGGTGAGCGATATCGTCCCGATGACCTTACAAGCGACATGACGGAATCCGGTGAGAGCCCGGAGCGGTCGCGCCACTGTATGCCGGACCCGCGTCTGCCGGGACCGGCGAGTCAGACCCGTCATGCGTATCGAAGCTCCACCGACCGGGACGCGAGTTCCCCAGGAGGCTTGCCATCATGGCGCAGTCCGCCGCCCCGCCCGTTTCGGGCTCCTCTTCCGCCGCCGAGGCCCCTCTTCGGCTGCCGGTCCGCACCGTGCTGCCGTGGGCGGTCTTCGTCGGCCTCCTCCTGCTCATCGCGCTCTACTTCGTCGGCGCCGAACAGGGCGCCACGTCGCTGTTCTCCGGCACGGGCGTCCACGAGTGGGTGCACGACGGCCGGCACCTGCTCGGCTTCCCCTGCCACTGACGGGCGGATTCCTACTCCCATGAACTCCGCCATCGTCAGGAAGCTCCTCGTGCGCGGGATGCTCGCCGGTCTCGCCGCCGGGGTCCTCGCCTTCGTCGTCGCCTATCTGCTCGGGGAGCCCCGGGTGGACGCGGCGATCGCCCTGGAGGAGGCGCACTCCCACGCGGGAGGCGGCGCCCACGAGCACGAGGTCGAGGTCGTCAGCCGCGGCCTCCAGTCCACCGCCGGTCTCGCGACCGGTGTCCTCGCCTACGGGGTCGCCTTCGGCGGCATCGTGGCGCTCGCCTACTGCTTCGCGCTCGGCCGCCTGGGCCGTTTCAGCCCGCGCGCGACCGCCACGCTCATGGCGGCGGGCGGCCTCTTCGCCGTCTACGTCGTGCCCTTCCTCAAGTACCCGGCCACGCCCCCGGCCGTCGGCAATCCCGACACGATCGGCAAGCGCACGGCCTTGTACGGGCTGATGATGCTGCTGAGCGTGCTGCTCGCGCTCGCGACCGTGATCATCGGCAAACGGCTCGCGCCGACGCTCGGCAACTGGTGGGCGACGGTCGTCGCGTGCGCGGGCTTCGCCGTCGTCATCGGCCTCGCCTACGCCTTCCTGCCGCCCGTCAACGAGGTCGGGCACGATTTCCCCGCGACGCTCCTGTGGCAGTTCCGCGTCGCCTCGATCGGTATCCAGCTCACGCTGTGGACCGGTTTCGGCCTGCTCTTCGGCGAGTTGGCGCAGCGGCTGCTCGCCCCCGCCGAACGACGCGTCGGGGTCGGCGCGCCGGCCTCCGCGGCGGTCTGAGCGAAAGCCCTCCCAGCGGGGGGAGCGACCTGGTTCCCGGGTCGCTCCCCCCGCTTTCGTGGGCCGCGCGGGCAGGATGGCGGCATGAGCGAGGAGACACGTCAGGCGGTACGGGAGTTCTTCGGGTCGCGCGCGGCGGGCTGGGAGGACCGGTTCCCGGGCGACCAGCCCCGGTACGACGCGGCCACCGGCGTTCTCGGGCTGCGGCCCGGCGACCAGGTGCTCGACGCGGGGTGCGGCACGGGCCGGGCGCTCGCGCCGCTGCGGGAGCGCGTGGGGCCCCGGGGCCGTGTGCTCGGCGTGGACCTGACACCGGAGATGCTGCGCGAGGCGGCGGCCAAGGGCCGGGCGCGGTACGGGGCACTCGTCCTCGCGGACGTGGCGCGGCTGCCGG
>NZ_GG770539.1:340244-340634 GCF_000154905.1 Streptomyces sp. SPB074
CGTGCGACCGTGGCGACGCTGCCGGGCTGGCCGCTCGCGCTCACCGTCGCCGCGCCGGGCGTGCCCGCCCCGCACGACCCGGACCTGTCGGGGGCCCCGGAGGCTCCCGCGCTCCTGCGTCCGCCCTCCGGTGCGGGCTGGGGCCCGGCCCAGCGCCGCCTGGGCGCGGACGAGATCTCGCGCCAGTGGGCGGCGTGGCGCGCGGAGTTCTCGGCGGAGGAACCGGTGGAGACCGCCGGAGCGGCGGACGGGGCCGGGGCGGAGGCTCCCGCCTCCTTCGTGGCACCCGGCTCCGAGACCGCCGCCGCCGCCGTGCGCGCGGCGCTCGCCGAGGCCCACGCCTACCTCGACGCGCCCCCGCCGCCGGGGCGCGTCCGCTCGGCCTTCGCG
>NZ_GG770539.1:341175-350101 GCF_000154905.1 Streptomyces sp. SPB074
CCGGGTCGAGGGCGAGGTAGGCTGGCCGCGGGAATGCCGACGATGATCAGCAGGGCGGCCCACCAGGGCAGCCAGATGAGCAGGATGAGGCCGACGATGGCACCGCCGACGGCCACCTTGGCTTGAGTGGACATGTCTCTCGTCTCCCCCGGTGATCCTCCGGCCGGGCCGCCGTGCGCCGCCCTGTCCCGGTCGCTCACCTGTCGTCTTGAACGGTTCCGCCGCTCCCACGGTTCCAGTGGAGCCCCGATCCGTCCCGGAGGCAACCCTGATCTTTCTCAGGGTCGCCGCCACACCACCCGCGAAGGCCCGCGGCTCACCACGGCCCCAGCCCCGCGCGAGCCCCTTCCCACGCCCCCTGGCCTTCGCATCCGTAAACCTTTCGCCACCGTCGCCCCGGGGCACGCCAGCGGTTCTGCCTGCGGTCGAACGTGCGCCGGGAACAGGGCGCGGGGCTTTCATTCGCTCCAGCGATTGGCAGGGCGGTCCGCGTCCGAGAGCGTGGGACGCGTCGCAACCGGCGCGGCGGCGGTTCGCCGCGCCGGGACCGGTGGGCACGCCCGTGCCCCCGGCCGTCGTCACCCACCGGGAGAACCCACATGCTCGGTACGAAGATGAAGCGCGTCCTCGCGATGGGCGGGGCGAGCCTCGCGCTCGCCGGGGCGGGCGTCATGGCCGCGAGCCCCGCCTTCGCCGCCACCACCGTCGTCGCCTGGACGCACGGCAACGTCCACGCCGGCCCCGCGCAGGGCGAGCGGGTGGTGAGCTACGTCAACGCGAATTACAGCTACACCGGGCTGTGCTGGCTGGAGGGCGACCTCGTCAGCGATCACGGCATCAGCAACCGCAACTGGGTCCGCCTCCAGCTCAACAGCGGCGGCATCGGCTATGTCAGCGCCGTCTACCTCAAGGGCGACGACAAGGGCAACGTGCCCAACCACTGCTGATCCCCTCCGGATACGCGGCGGGCCCCGCCTCTCCTCGCGCGGAGAGGCGGGGCCCGGCGCCGGTGAGCGGCAGGGGTCAGCCCTGGACGCCCAGCAGGTGGTCCGTGGCGAGCTGGTCGAGCGCCTCGAAGGCCATGCCGCGCTCGGCGGCGGCCTCCACGTCGAAGTCCTCGTACGCGCTCTTGTCGCCGAGCAGGGAGGCGAGGCCGTCCTCGGCGGTGGGCAGGGCGAGCTGGTCGAGACGCGCGGCCTTGAGGGCGTCCCGCACCCTCGGGTCGGCGCGGAAGGCCGCGGCGCGCTCCTTGAGGATGAGGTAGTTGCGCATACAGCCCGCCGCCGAGGCCCACACGCCGTCGAAGTCCTCGGTCCGCGGGGGCTTGAAGTCGAAGTGGCGCGGGCCCTCGTACCCGGCGGTCTCCAGGAGGTCCACGAGCCAGAAGGCGTTGCGCACGTCACCGGCGCCGAAGCGCAGGTCCTGGTCGTACTTGATGCCGTTCTGGCCGTTGAGGTCGAGGTGGAAGAGCTTGCCGGACCACAGCGCCTGCGCGATGCCGTGGGCGAAGTTGAGCCCGGCCATCTGCTCGTGGCCGACCTCCGGGTTGACGCCGTACAGCTCCGGGCGCTCCAGGCGCTCGATGAAGGCGAGGGCGTGGCCGACGGTGGGGAGCAGGATGTCGCCGCGCGGCTCGTTGGGCTTGGGCTCGATGGCGAAGCGGAGGTCGTAGCCCTGCTCGGTGACGTACTCGCCGAGGAGGTCGAACGCCTCCTTCATGCGGTCGAGCGCGAGGCGGATGTCCTTGGCGCCGCCGGACTCGGCACCCTCGCGACCGCCCCAGGCGACGTACGTCTCGGCCCCGAGCTCGGCGGCGAGGTCGATGTTGCGGATGACCTTGCGGAGCGCGTAGCGGCGTACGTCGCGGTCGTTGGACGTGAAGCCGCCGTCCTTGAAGACGGGGTGCGTGAAGAGGTTGGTCGTCGCCATCGGGACGACGAGGCCGTGCGTGTCGAGCGCCTCGCGGAAGCGCTTGACGATGCGCTCGCGCTCGGCGTCGGTGGAGCCGAAGGGGATGAGGTCGTCGTCGTGGAAGGTGACGCCCCAGGCGCCCAGCTCGGCCAGGCGGCGCACGGATTCGACCGGGTCGAGCGCGGGGCGGGTGGCGTCCCCGAAGGGGTCCCGGCCCTGCCAGCCGACGGTCCACAGACCGAAGCTGAACTTGTCCTCGGGGGTGGGCTGGTAGTTCATGCGGCTCCCTCGCCATCGTGTCGTGCGTGCCACGACCTATTTCGTCATGGCGCTTAACAAATTAGACTCCCGAAGCCCGGCTGTGAAGAGCGGGTGCCGATTCGGCCCCGTCGGCGGGTGTCCCACCGCGCCGGACGGAGCAGGACTCGATGGTGGGATCAGCTGGCGGGACGCCGTTCCGGGACGCGGGCGGCGGCGCGAGGGAAGGACGAGGGATGACAGCCGGGGAGCAGGCCGAAGGGCCGTACGTGGTCGGGATCGACACCTCGACGCAGTCCACGAAGGCACTGGTCGTGGATGTGGCGACGGGCCGGGTCGTGGCGAGCGGGCAGGCCCCGCACACGGTGACGACGGGGGCGGGCCGCGAGTCGGACCCGCGCCAGTGGTGGGGGGCGCTGCTGAGCGCCCTGGAGCAGTGCGGGCCGCTCGCGCGGCAGGCGGCGGCCGTCTCGGTCGGCGGCCAGCAGCACGGGCTCGTGACGCTCGACGCGGCCGGGGAGCCGGTGCGGCCCGCGCTGCTGTGGAACGACGTGCGCTCGGCGCCGCAGGCGCGGGAGCTGATCGAGCGGCAGGGCGGGCCCGCGTGGTGGGCGGAGCGGACCGGGAGCGTGCCCGGGTCCTCGTTCACGGTGACGAAGTGGGCGTGGCTCGCGGAGCACGAGCCGGAGGCGGCGAAGAGGGCGGCGGCCGTGCGGCTGCCGCACGACTACCTCACCGAGCGGCTGACCGGCGAGGGCACGACGGACCGGGGTGACGTCTCCGGCACCGGCTGGTGGGCGGCGGGCCCCGAGGCGTACGACGAGGAGATCCTCGGCCTCGTGGGGCTCGACGCGGCGAAGCTGCCGCGCGTCGTGGGGCCCGGCGAGGTCGCGGGCACGGTACGGGGCGACGCGCTGCCCTTCGCCCGGGGCACCCTCGTGGCCGCCGGGACCGGGGACAACGCCGCCGCGGCGCTCGGGCTCGGGCTGCGCCCGGGGACGCCGGTGCTGAGCCTCGGCACCTCGGGAACGGTGTACGCCGTCTCGCCGCGCCGTCCGGCCGACGCGAGCGGTACGGTCGCGGGCTTCGCCGCCGCGCACGGCGACTGGCTGCCGCTCGCCTGCACGCTCAACTGCACCCTCGCCGTGGACCGGGTCGCCGCCCTCCTCGGCCTGGACCGCGAGGCCGTCGAACCCGGCGGGACGCTGAGCTTCCTGCCGTACCTGGACGGGGAACGCACCCCGAACCTGCCGGGAGCCTCCGGGCTGCTCACCGGGCTGCGCCACGACACGAGCGGCGGCCAGCTCCTCCAGGCCGCGTACGACGGGGCGGTCTACTCGCTCCTGGACGCGCTCGGGCTGGTCCTCGACGGCGAGGGGGACGAGAGCGAGCCGCTGCTGCTCATCGGCGGCGGGGCGCGCGGGCGGGCCTGGCAGGACACGGTGCTGCGGCTCTCGGGGCGCCCGGTGCGGGTGCCCGAGGCGAAGGAACTCGTCGCGCTCGGCGCCGCCGCGCAGGCGGCGGGGCTCCTGACGGGCGAGGACCCGGCGGCCGTGGCCCGGCGCTGGGACACGGCGCGCGGCCCGCTCCTGGACCCGGTCGCGAAGGACCACGAGACGCTCGCGCGGATCTCCGGGGTACTCTCCGACGCGGCGCCCCTCCTCGACGGGACCCCGGCCACCGGCTGAGCGGCCGAAGGGGGGCCCGGCCCGGGCCCACGCCCCCGGGCGGGGCGCGCGACCCCGCCGGGAGCGCTCCCGGCGGCACACGAGGAGAGCGGGGCGAGTGGAGTTGACGGCGGTACGGGGTCGTGAGCGGTCCGCGCACGCCGCAGGGCGGTCGCGCGCGGGCCGGGCGGCGGCCCGGGGCGGGCGCCTCGCGCGGCGGACGCGTCTCCCGGAGGCCGGACCGGACCCGGGCCCGTCGCGGGGAGGGGCGGACCCGCACGGTCCCGTGCCCGCTCCCCCGCCGCCTGTTCCCGCCCGTCCCTTCCCGAGCCCCGAGGAGTTCCGATGACCGCCGCGTTGCCCGACACCCAGCAGGGGATGCGCCGCCGGAACCTCGCCCGGGTGCTGCACACGGTGGCCGCGAGCGGGCCGCTCTCGCGGGCCGCCGTCGCGGCGCGGATCGGGCTGACCCGGGCGGCCGTCTCGACGCTCGTGGACGAGCTGATCCGGGCCGGTTTCCTCGACGAGCTGGGGCCCGAGCGGCCCGGCCGGGTGGGGCGGCCAGGATCGGCGCTCGCGGTGAGCGCGCGGGGCCCGGCCGGGCTCGGCGCGGAGATAGGCGTGGACCACCTGTCCGTGTGCGCGGTGGACCTGAGCGGCGAGGTGCGGGCCCGGGTCGTGCGGCCCGTCGACAACCGGGAGCGGGCGGCGAAGCCCCTGCTCGCCGAACTCGGCGGGCTCGTGGACGAGGTGCGTCTGGCGGCCGAGGGGCTGGGCCTGCGGCCTGCCGGGCTCGCGCTCGCGGTGCCCGGGCTCGTCGAGCGGGACCGGCCCTTCGTGGTGCGTGCCCCCAACCTCGGCTGGACCGACACCGATCTCGGGCCGCTGCTGCCGGAGGGGCTGCCGGTGACGGTCGACAACGAGGCCAATTTCGGGGCCCTCGCCGAACTGTGGACGGGCGAGGGCGCGCACGAGAACTTCGTGCACGTCTCGGCCGCCATCGGGATCGGCGCCGCCGTCGTGCTCGGCGGTGAACTCCTGCGCGGTACACGGGGTTTCGCGGGCGAGCTGGGGCACGTCCCGGTACGTCCCGAGGGGCCGTCGTGCCCGTGCGGGGGGCGCGGCTGCCTGGAGCAGTACGCGGGGCAGGAGGCCGTGTGGCGCGCGGCGGGGCTCGCGCCCGGGCAGGAGCCGGTGGGGCTGCTCGCGCAGCGTGCGGCCGAGGGCGACAAGGCGGTGCTCAAGGCGCTGCGCGGGGCGGGGAGCGCGCTCGGGATCGCGCTGTCGGGCGCGGTGAATCTCCTCGACCCGGAGGGCGTCGTGCTCGGCGGCTCGCTGTCGCCGCTCGCGGAGTGGCTGCTGCCGCCGCTGCGCCGCGAGCTGACCCGGCGCACCGCGACGGCGAACCGTCCGGTGACGGTCTCGCGGCTCGGCCGCGAGGGCCCGCTGCTCGGCGCGGCGCACTCGGTCGTCCGGGCGGTGCTGGACGACCCGGTGGCACTCACGGCGGGCTGAGCGGGAGGGGAGCGGACCGGCGCGGCGTGGTGGGGCCGGCCGGGCGGAACACCGAGCTGGACGCGCGTCACGCGGGCGGTTTCGTACGGGAGTTCGCCGTCTTCCGCGCGGCGGCGCCACGCCGTACCGTGCTTTCAAGCGCTCGCCCGCCGCCGTCCCGACCGGACGGGGCACGCCACCAGGAGGCGGAACCGTCGTGGAACACACCGGCCCCGTGCCCAGCCGCCGCGCGCTCCTGCGGGGCGCCGCGCTCGCCGTCGCGCCCGCCGCGCTGCTCACCGGCCCCCCGGCCGCCGCCGCGAAACCGGCCGCCGTCGACTTCCCCGGGGCCGAATGGGTGCCCGCGAGCACCGCCAACTACACGGTCGCGAAGCGGCCTTCGCAGTACCCGGTCGAGTACGTCGTGATCCATGTGACGCAGGAGTACTTCACCGACACGCTGGCCATCTTCCAGAACCCGGCGAAGCAGGTGACCGCGCACTACGTGGTGCGTTCGGCGGACGGCCATCTCGCGCAGTGCGTGCGCGAGAAGGACGTCGCCTGGCACGCCGGGAACTGGGACTACAACACGCGCAGCATCGGGATCGAGCACGAGGGCTGGGTCGACAGGCCCGAGTACTTCACCGACGCCATGTTCGAGGCGTCGGCGGCGCTCACCGCCTCCGTGTGCGAGCGCTACGGCGTCCCGAAGGACAGGGAGCACATCCTGGGGCACGTCGAGGTGCCAGGGACCGACCACACCGACCCGGGCGCGCTGTGGGACTGGACGAAGTACCTCCGCCTCGTCAACCTGGCCTGAGCGCGGCGGGTCCGCCTCACCGCACCCGGTGGAGCCACCCGTGCCGGTCCTCGGTCCTGCCGTACTGGAGGTCGAGGACGGCGCGGCGCAGGGCGAGCGTCGTGGCGCCCGGCGTGCCGTCGCCGACCGTGACGGCGTAGCCCTCGCCCTTGAAGCCCGTGACGGGCGTGAGCACTGCGGCCGTTCCGGCGGCGAAGACCTCGGTCACGGTGCCCTCCGCCACGCGGGAGCGCAACTCGGCCAGCGGGATGGCCCGTTCGACGGGCCGGAGGCCGAGTTCGGGGGCGAGGGCGAGGACCGTGTCGCGCGTGACGCCTTCGAGGATCGTGCCGAGCGCGGGGGTGAGGAGTTCGCCGTCGCGGGTCACGAGGCACAGGTTCATCGTGCCGGACTCCTCGATCGTGCCGTGGCCCGCGCTGTCGAGGTAGAGCACCTGTTCGCAGCCGTGCTCGCGGGCCTCGTTCTGCGCGGCGAGGCTCCCGGCGTAGTTGCCGCCGCACTTGGCGGCGCCCGTGCCTCCGGCCGCCGCGCGCGCGTACGTCTCGGTGACCCACAGCGTGACGCCGGTGACGCCCGAGGGGAAGTAGGGCCCCGCGGGGCTCGCGAGGACCCGGAAGAGGGCCTGCGCGGAGGGGCGGACGCCGAGGAAGGGCTCGGTGGCGATGAGGAAGGGGCGCAGGTAGAGGCTCTGCTCGCCACTGCCCTCCGGCCCGTCCGCGTCCGCCTCGGGGACCCAGTCGGCGTCGGCCCGCACCAGTTCCTCCGCAGCCCGCAGGAAGGCGTCCTCGGGCAGTTCGGGGAGCGCGAGGCGGCGGGCGGAGGCGGCGAAGCGGCGGGCGTTGTCGCGCGGGCGGAACAGCCACAGGCTCCCGTCCGCGTGCCGGTACGCCTTGAGGCCCTCGAAGATCTCCTGGCCGTAGTGGAGGACGGCGGCGCCCGGGTGGAGGGTGAAGGGGGCGAGGGGGCGGATGCCGCCGTCGTGCCAGCCGCGCTCCGTGTCCCAGGCGGCGACGGCCATGTGGTCGGTGAACCAGCGGCCGAAGCCGGGATCGGCGAGGATCGCGCGGCGTTCGGCGCCGGGGAGCGGGTGCGCGGCGCGGTCGAGGGGGAAGTCAAGGCTCATACGCTCTTCCTGACGGTCGGCTGCCCGGGATGCTAGTCCCCGTACCCGCCCCCGCCGGGGAGGAAGCGGGGGCGGGGGTGCCGCGTCAGCCGAGGGCGCGCACGACCACCCGGGTGGCCTCGGCGAGGAGCCGGTCGTCGGCCTCGGCGGTGCGCTCCTCGCGGTAGCTGAGCAGGGTGAGGACGAGCGGGGCGCGGCCCGGCGGACGGATCACGGCGATGTCGCCGCGGGCGCCGTGGTAGCTCCCGGTACCCGTCTTGTCCGCGACCTTCCAGCCTTTCGGCACGCCCGCGCGGATCGTCGCGTCCCCGGTCGTGTTGCGGCTCAGCCAGCCGTTGAGGCGCTGGCGCCGGGGCGTGGTGAGGACGTCGCCGAGGGTGTAGGCGCGGAGGTCGGCGGTGAGCCGGCGGGGGGTCGTCGTGTCGCGGGTCTCGCCGGGTGTCCACCGGCTCAGGAGCGGTTCGACGCGTTCCATGCGGGTGAGGCGGTCCCCGGTCGCCTCGCGGACGAGGGCGCCGAGCGCGCGCGGCCCGCCCAGTTCGGTGAGGAGGACGTTGGCGGCGGTGTTGTCGCTGTAGCGGATCGCGGCGTCGCACAGCGCGTCGCGGCTCATGCCGGTGGCCACGTGCTTCTCGGTGACGGGCGAGTTGGCGACGAGGTCCTCGCGGGAGTAGCGCAGCACGTGGTCCATCGCGCCGGTGCCGTGCTTCTTGAGCACCGCCCCGCACAGGAGGGCCTTGAAGGTGGAGTTGTACGGGAAGCGGGTGTCCGCGTGCCAGGCGACCTCGCGCCCGCTGCCCGTGTCCACGGCGTGGACGCCGAGGTGCGCCCCGTAGGCGCGCTCCAGCGCGGTGAACTCGGCGGCCCGGTCGGCAGCGCGCGGGGCGGGCGAGGCGCTGGAGGCGCGGGCGGGCCCCGGCCGCGCGGCCGGTTCCCCGCCGTCGGCCCCGCAGGCGGTGACCGGCAGCAGGCAGAGCGCGGCGGCGGCGAGCGCGCGGCGGACGCGGGCGGGACGCATGGGATACCTCCGTGGCGGCGTGGGGGCCGTGGGCGCGGGAGGGTGGTTCCCGCGCCGCCATCCCATCACCCCGGGGGCGCGGGCGGCGCGGGGTCGCGGGCCCGCGCGCGTCGTACGCCTTTGCCACCGTGACGTACGCGGGGCGCCGCGCGTTCTCGGTACGGGGCCCGCACGGTGCCCCTCCCCCCATGTCCCCCAGCACGTCCCGCGCGCACGCGCGGGCCCGGAGTCGCCCATATGACCGCGCCCCTCGTCTCCCCCGTCCCGCCGCTCGCGGCGCAGCGTCCCGCCCGGCTGCCCTGGGCGGCGGCCTCCCCGGCCGTGCGGCGGCCGGGCGGGGGCGAGCGGGTGTGCCTCCTCACGGCGGACGGCGGCGCGCCGCCGGAGGAGTTCGCGGCGGCCTCGCTCTCCCTGCGCTCGCTCGAAGCGGGTCCGGGGGCGGGGCCGTGGGACTGGATCGTGGTGCCGGAGCCCGTCGTGGACGTGCCGTCCGGAGCCTGGACGGCCGCGCTGGGCCCGGGCGGGCGGCTGCTGACCCGGCAGCGGCTGCGGGGGCGCACCTACGAGCTGTGCTGGACGCGGGACGCGGACGGCGTCCTGCGCGCGGAGGAGGTGCGGGCGCTGCCCGACCGCGC
>NZ_GG770539.1:350201-363064 GCF_000154905.1 Streptomyces sp. SPB074
CCGACCGCGCGGCGGCCCCGCTCGTCCCCGGCGAGCGCGCCGCGTGCACGGCGGACGGTCTCGTCCGGCTCGTGCGGGACGCGCGGCAGCCTCCGGTGGGCGAGGGGATCGCGGCCGGGCTCGCCCCGGGCGGGCAGGTGGTGTGGACGCGCGCGACACTGCGGGACACGGCGGGGCTCGACGCGCTCGCGCTGCGGCTCGCGGCGACGGACTCGCGGGCCTGCGCGCTGAGCCCGCTCGGCGCGCCGTCCGGGCTGCTGCCCCCCGCGGGGCCCGCCACGACGCCCGCGCTGGCGACGGACGACTCGCTCGCCTACCTCGTCGTGCGGCCGGGCGGCGCCGAGGGGACGTGGCAGGCGGGCGCGGCGTGGACGGGGCCGCACGGCTCGCGGCTGGCCGCCGCGCTGGAGAAGGCGCTGAGCGAGGGGGCCTGCGAGCCGGGTGCGCTCTGGTCGGCGCACGTGACGGCGGCGGGCAGGCTCGTGGTGAGCGCGGGGAACCTGCGCGGCTATCTCGCGGGGCACGCGGCTCCGGCGGGCTGCGCCGATCTCCTGATCAGGGACGCCTACGGCCGGGTGCTGCTGGTCGAGCCGACGTACAAGGACGGCTGGGACCTGCCGGGCGGGATGCTGGAGGACGAGGAGCCGGCGCACGCGGCGGTGCGCGAGGTGCGCGAGGAGCTGGGCATCGAGGTGTTCGCGGGGCGGCTCCTCGTGGAGGACACGGTGCCGCGCGGACGCTGGGGCCGTTCGATCGTCGCCCGGATCTACGCGGGGCATCCGCCGCACACGGTACGGGCCGAGACCCTGCGGCTCGACCCCGGCGAGATCGCGGCGGCGGAGTTCGTGGACGAGGAGGAGGCGCTGCTGCGGGTGCCCGAGGACCTCGCGAAGCGGCTCGCCGCCGCGTTCGCCGCCGAGCGGGACGGGGAGCTGGCCGAACTCCACGACGGGGTCCCGCGCACGGCGCCGGGCGCACGGCTCGCCGCGCGGGCGCGCGGGGCGCGGCTCGCGCTCGCGGAGCGGCTGGACGGACGCGGGCTGCTCGGCGCGGGGCGGCTGCGCGAGGTGTTCGTCGCGACCCCCGTCGAACGAGTGCTCCCGCAGGTCTACGCGCCCCGCCCCGGCCCGCGCGGCCACGACGGGATGCTCCAGCTGATCGACTGCCGGGTGCCGCGCGAGCTGGGCGAGTGGCTGGGCCTGGTCCACGGGGAGGCGCCGCTCGTCGTGCGGTACGGCGCCGAGCGGCCGGGCGAGGGCCCCGCCGGACGCGTCGTGCCGGCGCACGGACCGCTCGGCCTCGCCGCTTCGCCGTATCTCGGGCTGCTCCTGCTCCGGCACCTCGGCGCGGAGCCCGGCTCCTCGGTCCTGGAGTACGGGGCGGGGACGACGACCGCGCTGCTGTGCGCGCTCGGCGGGCGCGTCCACGCCGTGGAACCCGATCCGCTGCTCGCGGCGGGGGCGCACGACGGGCTCACGGCACTGGGGCTGCGCGCCGGGGTGTCGTCCTGCGCGCCGCCGGAGCTGCGCTGGGACCGCATGCTCGTCTCGCGGCCCGCCGCCGGGCTGCCCGCCGGGGCTCCGGACCGGCTGGCGCCGGGCGGCGTCCTCGTCGCCGCGCTCCTCGCGCCCGGCACCGCCTCGCCCGCCGTGGCGGTGCTGCGGCGCCCGGTGGAGGGGGGCGCGTGCGCGGGCACCCTGCTGCCGCTCCCCCGCGCCGTCGTTCCCGGTCCCCGGGGCACCGCGCCCGGACTGCGGCTCGCCGCCGCGCACCTGCTGCGCGAAGGGGGCGGCGCGGCGGGGCTGCCCGCGCTGCGGGACCTGTGGGAGGCGGCGGGGGCCCCGGAGTCGTACGCGGTGCGCAGCACGGCGGAGGGGCACCTGACGGTGGGTGTGCCGGGGAGCCCGCTGAGCTGGGAGCTGCCCCCGGCCACGGGGTGAGCGCGCGGGCCGCGGGGCCCCGCGGCCCGCAGCTTCGCGCCCGCATCCCGCCGCGCCGTCCCGCGCGCCCCCGCGCGTCCGTGCGCCGGGTGTGGTGCGGCCCGCTCCGGGTAGCGCGCGGGGGAAGGCATGGAGCGGGAGCCGGATGGACAG
This sequence comes from Streptomyces sp. SPB074, assembly GCF_000154905.1. Classification (GTDB taxonomy): domain Bacteria; phylum Actinomycetota; class Actinomycetes; order Streptomycetales; family Streptomycetaceae; genus Streptomyces. The sequence goes on from NZ_GG770539.1 coordinate 352,295, forward strand.
CATGACGGCATGACTCATGGCGTTATGACAATCATGTCAGAGAAGGCGGCGCGGGCGGTACCCGGTGCGGAGGGACTGCCGGGACGGCCCTCGCGGGGCACCGGGTCCGGACGGTGAGCGCGCCCCCCTTGCCGTCCCCCCTGTTCCTGACGCCGAGACTGGAACCGCGCCTCGGCGCGCTGCTCCGCGCGCCCGAGGTCCTGTACCCGCTCGTGGAGGGGCTCGGCAGCCCGCTCAACGTCGTGCTGCCGCAGCAGGCCGTCGAGAACGCGCGGCGCTTCGAGGCGGCGCGCGACCGCCACCACCTGCGCGGCACGGTGTACTTCGCGCACAAGGCGAACCGTTCCAGCGCCCTGGTCCGCGCGCTCGCCACGAGCCGCGCCGGGCTCGACGTGGCCTCGCTGGAGGAGCTGGCGCACGGCCTGGGCAGCGGCTTCACGCCGGACCGGATCGGCGCCACGGGCCCGAAGGAGCCCGAGTTCCTGTGGCTCGCGGCCCGCACCGGTGTGACGGTGACGGTCGAGGACCAGGGCGAGCTGGAGCGGCTGGCCGCCCTCGTGGCGCGGTACGGACTGCCGCGCGCGAAGGTGCAGTTGCGGCTCTCGGGCTTCCCCTCGCAGGGGGTGCGGCAGCTCAGTCGCCCGAGCCGCTTCGGGACGCCGTTCGCGAGCCTGCGGACGCTGCTCGACGCGGTGGAGCGGCTGCGCGAGCGGGTGGAGGTCGTCGGGGTCGCGTACCACATCGACACGACGGGCCTGCCCGAGAAGGTGCTCGCGCTCGACGGCTGCCTGCGGGCCCTCGACCTCTGCCTGGAGCGGGGGCTGCGCCCCGCGACGGTGGACATCGGCGGCGGTTTCGGCGTGAGCCACCTCGCCGACGCGCGCGAGTGGGAGGCGTACACGACCGCGCTGACGCTCGCGGCACTCGGCCGCCGGCCGCCGCTGACCTGGCGCGGGCACGGCTACGGCCTCGCCCACGAGGGCGGCACGCTGCGCGGCTCCCTCGACCTGTACCCCGGGCACCGCCCGCTCGCCGGGGCCGACTACCTCGACGCGCTGCTGCGCCAGGACTCCCCCGCCTTCGGCCGGCCGCTCGGCGAACTGCTGCTCGACGGCCTCTACGACCTCGCGGTGGAACCGGGCCGCGCGCTCATGGACCAGTGCGGGGCGACGCTGGCCCGTGTCGTGGACGTGCGCGCGGGGGCCGACGGGATCGCGCGGGTGCGGCTCGCGATGAACGCGGACGACTGCGCCCTGGAGGAGCACGGCATCCTCGTGGACCCGCTGCTCCTGCCCCGGCCCGGGGGCGCCCCGGTGCCCGCGCCGGGCGAGGGAGCGACGGCCGGGGTGTACCTGCACGGCAACCTGTGCCTGGAATCGGACCTGATCACGCGCAGGCTCGTCCAGTTGCCCAGGCTCCCGATCCCGGGCGAACTGCTCGCCTTCGCCAACACCGCCGGGTACGCGATGGACTTCAGCGCGCACAGCGCCGAACGCCGTCCGCCCGCACGGAAGGTGGCGCTGGAACAGGCGCCGGGCGGCGCGTGGCGCTGGACCCTGGACGAGCAGTGGTGGCCCACGGCGTCGGAGCCCGACCCGGCGCTCCCGCTTCCCGCCACCACCCCCACGAGCACTCCGGCCGCCCACCCGGGCGGCACACCGGGCACGACGGCAGGGGCGCGGAGCGTCCCGCCGCCGTCCGGCACGACCAAGGGACGGCTATGAGGTACGACAGCATCCTCGACACCATCGGGCAGACCCCGCTCGTACGGATCGACCCGGCGGTGCACGGACTGCGCTCCACCGAGCTCTACGCGAAGCTGGAGTTCTTCAATCCCTTCGGCTCCGTGAAGGACCGCGCGGCCTGGGGCATGGCCCGCCCCGCGATCGGCGAGGCGGCCGGGCGGGGCGCCGAGGTGGTGGAGCTCTCCAGCGGGAACACGGCGAAGGCGCTCGCCGTCATCGCCTCGATGCACGGGCTCGGTTTCCGCAGTGTCACCAACCGGATGAAGATCCCCGAGGTGAAGGAGCTGCTGCTCCTGCTCGGGGCCGAGATCGAGGAGCTGCCCGGCCAGAGCGAGTGCCTGGACCCCACCGACACGGAGGACCCGCTCACCCGTTTCCACCGTGAACTGAGCGCCCCCGGCGGTTCGTTCCTCCACACGGACCAGTACTTCAACCCGGCGAACGCGCGGGCGCACGAGGAGGGCACGGGGCCCGAGATCATCGCCGACCTCGGCGGCCGGGCGCCCGACTGGTTCGTCGCGGGGGTCGGCACGGCGGGCTCGTCCTCCGGGGTCGCGCGGGCGCTGCGGGCCGCCGAGGGGAACGTGCGGGTGCTCGGGCTCGTCGCGGAGAAGTCGGACTTCGTGCCGGGGATCAGGAATCTGGACGAGGTGCAGGAGGTCGGACTCTTCGACCCGGCGACGTACGACCTGATCGAGGCGGTCGGCTCGCTCGACGCGATCGACGGGATGGTCGAGCTGATCCGGCGCTGCGGCATCCTCGCGGGCCCGACCGGCGGCGCGGCCTACCACGGCGCGGTGCGGCGGCTGCGCGAGGTCGAGGCGAGCGAGCCGGAGCGCGCGCGCACGGCGGTCTTCGTGGTGTGCGACCGCGTCGAGAGCTATCTGAGCTACGTACGGGCCCGGCGTCCCGAACTCCTCGGCGCCACCGCCTCCCTGGCCGCGCGCACGGCCGCCTCGGTCGGCGAGGAGGAGCGGGCCGGGGTGCGCCGGATGCCGGTGGCCGAGGCGCAGAAGTGGCTGCTGCACGAGCAGCCGCTGGTCGTGGACCTGCGCGGGCCGCACGCGTACGCGGCGCAGCACATCGAGGGCTCGGTGAACATCGCGGACGAGCTCTTCGCCGAACTGCTGCGCGGCGGGCTGCCGTTCAGCAAGAGCCGTCCGGTGCTGCTCGCGTGTCCCGTCGGGGAGAAGTCGGTGGGCTACGCGGCGGTGCTGACCCGGATGGGGCACCCGGACGTGCGCAGTCTCGACGGCGGGGTCATCGCGTGGCGCGACGCGGGCGCGCCGCTGGTGCGGGAGTGAGGGGGGCTGCGGTGACCGGGGAGAGCGAGCCGTGGGAGGAACTGGCGGCCTGGCAGCGGGGGGTGCGCGCCGAGTTCCCGATCCTCGCGGCGGAGCCGCACCTCGCCTACCTCGACAGCGCGGCGACCGCGCAGAAGCCGCGCGCGGTGCTGGACGCCGTCACGGCGTACCTCACCACGAGCAACGCCAACGCGGCGCGCGGCACCTACCCGTGGGCCAATCGGACGACCCGGATGATCGAGGACGTGCGCGCGCGGGTGAAGTCCTTCCTCGGCGATCCCGGGCCGGAGCGCTCGCGGGTGCACTTCACGAGCGGGACGAGCGAGGGGCTGCGGACGATCGCGCGGGACTGGCTGCCCGGCTTCCTGCGCGACGGGGACGAGATCGTGGTGCCGTTCGCGGACCACCAGGCGAACACCTCGCCGTGGCTGGAGGCCCGCGACCTGCTCGCGGCGCGCGGGACGCGGATCACGGTGCACGAGATGCCGGTGCAGCGGGCTTCGGGCGACTACGACCTGACCGCGCTCGCCGCGCTGCTCACCCCGCGCACGCGGTTCCTCGCGCTCACCCATGTGCACCACGTCTACGGCGCGGACATGAACGTGCACCGGATACGCGAGCTGGTGGGGGACGAGGTGGTGCTGTGCCTCGACGCGGCGCAGAGCGTGGGGCACCTGCCGGTCTCGCTCGCCGCCCTGGACGTGGACTTCCTCGTCTTCTCGGGGCACAAGGCGCTCGCGCTGCCCGGCACGGGCGCGGTGTGGTCGCGCGGGCTGCGCGGCGCGCCGCTGGAGCCGGGCGGCTGGGACGGCACACCGAACACGGCGGGCATCGCGAGTCTCGGCGCGGCGCTGGGCTGGCTGGAGGACACAGGGCTGGACCGGATCGAGCGCTGGACGCGGGGGCTGGCCGCGCGGCTCACCGACGGGCTGAGCGGGCTGCCCGCGTTCGAGGTGCTCGGCTGCCCGCTGAGTCTGGTGCGGGAGACGCGGGTGCAGCAGCGGCAGAGCATCGTCACGTTCCGCCATCGGGACATCGAGTCGGTCGATCTGGGATTCATCCTGTTCAGTGAAGGATTCATGGTCAGGGCTGACGGCCTGTGCCAGGCGAGCGGAGGGGAAAAGCGCAGCTCAGTGCGGGTCAGCCTGCATGTGTACAACACCGTTGAGGAGATCGACCGGCTGCTGGTGACGCTGCGCGGCTTGACGTCGAGCTGATGGGAACCATTTTCACCTGTAGATTCGGGGGCCTCAACAGGAACAGACGGTGAGGGTGGTGCGGCATGGGTCTCTCTCTGCCCACGGCCGAGCGGTGGGTGGACCGCTGGGAACGGCAGCAGCAGCGGTACGCGGTGGACCGCGAGGAGCGTTTCACGGTCGTCACGGACGTCGTGGAGCACGTGACGGAGGGCCAGGCGCGCCCGTACGTGGTCGATCTGGGCTGCGGGCCCGGCTCGCTGCCGGCGCGGCTCAGCGCGCGCCTGCCGCACGCCCGGATCGTCGCGGTGGACATGGACCCGCTGCTGCTCGAACTGGCCCGCACCCGCCATCCCCGCGCGGCCCGGTACGTCCGGGCGGTCATCGGCGAGGACGGCTGGCTCGGGCGGCTCGGGCTGAGCGGCCCGGTGGACGCGGTGGTCTCCACGACGGCGCTGCACTACCTGCCGGAGGCGGACCTGCGGCGCGCCTACGCCGACCTGACGCGGGTGCTGCGCCCCGGCGGGGTGCTCGTCAACGCCGACCACCTCGGCTGCGGTTCGGCCGCGCTCGCCGGGATCGCCGAGCACGTCGGCGCGCGCCGCGCCCGGCGGGCCGGAGCGCTGGACAGCGAGGACTGGGAGAGCTGGTGGGCGGCGGCGGCCGACGACCCCGAGCTGGGCGAGCTGTGCGCGCGCCGGGAGCCGAGCCGGTTCGCCGGGACGAGCGGGCTGAGCCTGCGCAAGCACGTCGAGCTGCTGCGCGCCGCCGGATTCGCCCACGCGGGTCCCGTGTGGCAGGTGGGGACGAGTCACGTCCTGGTGGCGGTGCTTCCGGAAAGGCCGGGAAACAGCGCGCCGCGCACGGGCCAGGAGGCCCGGGAATTCTGCACTCTGCACAATGCAGAATGACGGCGCCTCACTGATTTACACAGAGTCGCATCGCACAGGGTGCGGAGTTCCAAGATCAGGGGCGAGTTCTGCGCGCTCGCCGGGAATCGGGCGGCGGCGGAATGCGAGAATCCGTCACCCGATTCCGCCCCTTGGTGCGGCGTCACGCCTGTTCAGCGCGGTGCGCCCGCTCGCTTTCCGCTTCCCCCCGCACCCTTCACAGCCCCCGGCAATTGCCGTGGAAATGTGGCGGGAATTGAGCGGAATGAGGACGGCGGATAGCGGAATAATCACAGACGGCGAGGGAATCGCGGCTGCCGACGCGGAGGACTGCCTGCTGTGCACGAAGAGTTCGTGTGTCATCTCACCGCTTATGGCATGAGCGCGGGGACCAGGGTCGGCGTTCCGCTCGGCACCTACCGCGCTCCGTCACTGTCGCTCGCCGTGAACTGGCTGCGCGAGCGCGCCGAATGGCTCTCCAGGATGCTCGACCCGAGGCCCGACACGCCCTGGCTGCCGCCGGGGACGCTCGTGGAGGCGGCCGAGCGGGCGTGGGCGGTGCCCGAGACGCTCCGCGCCTGGAGCGCGGACATCAACGGCCACCTCCGGCTCGCGGAACGGCTGCTCGCCGGCGACCTCGTGGAGGTGCGCTGGTACGACGAGACCACCGAGTACGAACTGCTCGCCGAGTCGGTCGACGCGGCCCGGATGCGGCGCGTGGACGTCTCCGGGCAGGAGGCCGCCGGGCACCCCGACGTGGACGGCACGGACGAGGAAGGCACCCTCGCTCTGCCCGTCGTGCGCGCCGACCTGACCGAGGCCGCCACGCTGCGCTTCGCGGCCGTCGAGATCGAGGCCCGCAGCCTGGGAGCGAACTGCTACTTCGGCTTACGGGTCCCACCCCCCGCCACGCCGGAGGAGCCCCGCCCCCGGCCGCGCGCGGCCCGCCTGCGGGAACGGCTCGGGAGACGACGGGACTGAGGCGGCGGCGCCGAGCCGGGGGCCGTACGGATACGCCCGCTCCCCGGAGGCCCCGCCGGACATCTTCGCCCAACACCCCGGCGCCCCCTCGCCCCTCGCCCCGCGCCCCGCGCCCCGCGCCCGTCAGGGCAGCACGCAGATCCGTCCCGTCGAGCGGCCCCCGGCCACGCGTCCCACCGCCGAGGCGGCCTCCTCCAGCGGGACGCGCTCCGAGACGAGCGGCTTGACGACGCCCTCGGCCGCGAGGCGGGTCAGCTCCCGGTGGCACGCGGCGATCGTCTCGGGCGCGTACCGCGCGTACAGGCCCCAGTGCAGGCCGAGAATCGCGTAGTTCTTCACCATGGCGTGGTTGAGCGCGGGCGCGGGGATCGTGCCGCTCGTGAAACCCACGACGACGATGCGGCCCTCGAAGGCGACGCACTTGGCGGACTTCGTGTAGGAGTCGCCGCCGACCGGGTCGTAGACGACGTCGGCGCCCCGCCCGCCGGTGAACTCCTTGACGGCGGCGACGATGTCGTCCGTGTGCCGGTCGAGCACCAGGTCGCAGCCGAGCGCGCGGGCGGCCTCCGCCTTGCCGGGGCCGCCGACGACTCCGATGACGCGCGCGCCCGCCGCCTTGCCGAGCTGGACGGCCGCGCTGCCGACGCCGCCCGCCGCCGCGTGCACGAGCAGCGTCTCGCCGGACTGGAGACGCGCCCTGCGGTGGAGCCCGAACCAGCCCGTCTGGTAGCCGATGTGCAGCGCCGCCGCCTCGGCGTCGTCCAGCGCCTCGGGCGCGGGCAGGCTCGCCGCCTCCTCCAGGAGCGCGTATTCGGCGAAGCCGCCGTGCGGCAGGACGGGGGTGCCGATGAGGCGGCGCCCGTCCTCGGCGCGTCCGCACAGCTCGACGCCCGGCGTGAAGGGCAGCGGCGGCCTGATCTGGTACTGGCCCCGGCACAGGAGGGCGTCGGGGAAGTTGACGTCGGCCGCGAGCACCCGGACGAGGAGCTGCCCGGGGCCCGGCTCGGGCCGCTCCGTCTCGACGAGCCGCATCACCCGCTCGGGCTCCCCGGTCTCCGCCACCTGCCATGCCCGCATGGCCGCTCCCCTCTCCTCGCGCCTCGGCCGCCCGGCCGGCGCGCTCGCGCGCCCGCCGCCGGACCACCCGTGGAGCGGCATACTAAGCGGTCGGTAAGGGTGAGGGGAAGACCGGCCGCTCCTGCCCGCCGGGCCGGGGTCCCGGCTGCCGCGCCGCGCCGGTCACGGGGCACCGGCTGCCGCGCCGGGGCGGTCACGCGCCGCCCTCAGTCCGCCTTCTTGCGTCTGGGTCGCGCCCGTACGTGCATCCGCTCCCCCTGCGGCCCGAAGAGCACGAGGAGTTCGACCGGCTTCTCGTCCAGGAGCCCGAACCAGTGCGGGACACGGGTGTCGAACTCGGCGGCCTCGCCCGGTTCGAGGATCAGGTCGTGCTCGCCGAGGACGAGCCGGAGCCTGCCGTGCAGGACGTACATCCACTCGTAGCCCTCGTGCGTGCGCGGGTCAGGTTCGCGCGAGCCGCCCTCGATGATCATGCGGTACGCCTGCACGCCGCCCGGGTGGCGGCTGAGCGGGTACATGCGGCGCTGGTGCCGCACGATCGGCTCGGCGCGCACGCGCGGGTCGGCGACCGGGCGGGTGCCGACGAGTTCGTCCAGCGCGACCCGGTGCGCGCGGGCGAGCGGGAGGAGGAGTTCGAGGGTCGGGCGGCGCAGCCCGGATTCGAGGCGGGAGAGCGTCGAGACGGAGATGCCCGTGCTCGTGGAGAGCGCGGCGAGGGTCATGCCGCGTTCCTTGCGCAGGCCGCGCAGCCGCTCCCCCACCCCGGCCAGGATCTGCTCGGACGCCTCGTCGCCGCCCCCGGCGAGCGCCGCCTCGGCGGACCCCGCGTCGGGGGCGTCCCCCGGGCCTTCGGCCCGCGCGGCGCTCACGCGTCCCCGCGCACGAGGGCGAGCAGCCGGTCGAGCACCGGGCCCTGGCGCAGTCCGTCGTGCTCGAACTCGTCGGTGACCCACGTGCGCAGGCCCTTGATCGCGTGCGCGGTGCGCAGCGAATGCGCGGTGTCGACGTACATGTCGTCGTGGTAGACGGCGGCGGCGACGGGTACCTCGTTGCGGGCGAGCCGGCCCGCGTCGTAGAGCGGGGTCCAGTCGGTGCGCTGGGCGAGGAGTTCGGCGGTCTCGCGCAGCGGCGAGAGCGAGGGGTCGCACGTGAAGGACCAGGGGTGCACGGACTCGCCCGTGAGGAGGACGGGGGCGTCGCCGGCGAGCGCGCGCCCGGCGTCGAACTGGGGGAACTCGGTGCGGACGCGTTCGGCGGCCCAGCCGGTGGGGCGGTGGTCCTGGGCGTAGATCGACTCGTGCAGGAGCGCGTAGAGCGGGTGCGCCGCGTAGGAGAGGGCGGCCTGCGCGGCCTCCTGGAAGGAGTCGGAGAGCTGGAGCCCGGTGGCGGTGCGGACGAAGGCGTTCTCCAGCAGGTAGTGCAGCGTGTGGCTGCCCGAGCCGCCGCCGAGCGCGATGCCGAGCGACTGGAACGCCTCGACGGTGAGCCGGTAGCCGCCGTTGAGCACCGGGCGGTGCTCGGCCAGGTGCTCCGCGACGCGGCGCACGCGGTCCACGTCCTGGGGGTAGCGGGCGTAGTGGGCCGCGACCTTGCGTTCGACGCGGGGGTAGGCGGCGCGGTAGACGTCGTCGGCGTGCGCGTCGAGCGAGGGCAGGCCGCCGGTGACGAGCGCGGCGCTCAGGCCCTCGGGGGCGCTGGAGAGGTAGTGCGTGACGCAGAAGCCGCCGAAGCTCTGGCCGAGGACGGTCCAGGGGGCGCCGCCGGTGAGGTGGTGCCGGATCAGTTCGGCGTCCTTGACGATGGAGTCGGCGCGGAAGCGGGCGAGGTGGTCGGCCTGCTCGCGCGGCCCGCCGCGCAGCGGGAGCGTCTGGCGGTTGGCGGGGGTGGAGCGGCCGGTGCCGCGCTGGTCCATCAGGAGGACGCGGTAGTCCTCCAGCGCCCGCCCCAGCCACGCCTCGCGGCCGACGAAGCGGCGTGCCGCGTTGCCGGGCCCGCCCTCCAGGTAGAGCAGCCAGGGCCGCTCGGCGCCGCCCCGCGCGGTCGAGACCACTTCCCGGCCGAAGACCTCGATCTGTTCGCCGTCCGGCCGCTCGTGGTCGAGCGGGACGGTGAACATGCGGTCCGTGAGGACGACGCCGGGCTGGCGGTACGTGGCGGCCATGGTGCTCCTGCCGGGTGGGTGGTGCCTGGTCGCTCCCAGTTGAGCACACGGGGCGCCCGGCCCGCGTCGCGGCTCGGCCCGTACGGCGGGGGGGCGGCGCGCGGGGCCGGACGGACCGGCCGGGATGCGCCCGGAGCGCCGCGCGGAGATCCTGTCCCGTACACGAGAGGAGCCGCCGGGATGAGCACTCTTCCACGACAGGCCGGAGCCGTCCGATGATCCGCTTCGACCACGTCGGCAAGCGCTACCCGGACGGCACCGTCGCGGTGCACGACCTCTCCCTCGATGTCGCGGAGGGGGAGCTGGTCACGCTCGTCGGGCCTTCGGGGTGCGGGAAGACGACGACGATGATGATGGTCAACCGGCTGGTCGAGCCGACCTCGGGGCGCATCGAGGTGAACGGCGAGGACATCGCGGGCGTGGACCCGGTCGCGCTGCGCCGCCGCATCGGCTACGTCATCCAGCAGGTGGGCCTCTTCCCGCACCGCACGGTGCTCGACAACACGGCGACGGTGCTCTCGCTGCTCGGCACGAAGCGGGGCCGGGCCAGGGAGCGCGCGCGGGAGCTGCTGGACCTCGTGGGGCTCGACCCGGAGACCTTCGGCCCGCGCTACCCGCACCAGCTCTCGGGCGGGCAGCGGCAGCGGGTCGGGGTCGCGCGGGCGCTCGCGGCCGATCCGCCCGTGCTGCTCATGGACGAGCCCTTCGGCGCGGTGGACCCGGTGGTGCGCGAACGGCTCCAGAACCAGTTCGCCGACCTCCAGCGCAGCCTGCGCAAGACGGTGTTGTTCGTGACGCACGACATCGAGGAGGCGGTGCGGCTCGGGGACCGCATGGCGGTGTACGGGCCCGGCCGCATCGAGCAGTTCGACACGCCGCAGACCGTCCTCGGGCGGCCCGCCACCTCGTACGTCGCGGAGTTCGTCGGCGCCGACCGGGGCCTGAAACGGCTGTCGGTGACCGAGATCAGGCCCGAGGACCTGGAGGAGCCGCCCCTCGTGGCGCGGTCCGAGCCGGCCGCGCGGGCGGCGGCGCGGCTGCGGGACGAGGGCGCGCGCTGGGCGGTGGTGCTCGACGGGTCGGGCGAGCTGCACGGCTGGGTGGGCGTGGACGAGGTGAGCGGCGGCGGGGAGCGGGCCGTGGGCGAGCTGGCGCACCGGATGAACGCGTGGGTGCCGCTGGGTGCCCCGCTCAAGCAGGCGTTCGGCGAGATGCTCCAGCACGACGCGGGCTGGGTCGCGGTCCTCGACGGGGCGCGGTTCCTGGGCGTGCTGACCCCGGGCAAGCTGCACGAGGCGCTGCGCCGCTCGGTGGACGCGGACGCGCGCGGCGTGGAGCGCGGGGACGTGGACTTCGAGTCGGTGGCGGACGCCTGAGGGGTGGGCGCACGGCGGCCCGGCGGGGGGCGGGGCGGGA
>NZ_GG770539.1:363164-397681 GCF_000154905.1 Streptomyces sp. SPB074
CGCCCCGCCCGGTGCTCTCCTTGAGGGGGCTCAGGCGCTCGGGACCGCGTGGGCGCTCGGGGCGGCGAGGACGAAGTCCTGGCGGGTCACGTGGCCCTCGCGGGGCAGGACGCGGCTGGCCGCCGGGCGGTGGTCCTTGGCGAGGGCGAGGACGCTGACCCAGTCCTCGGGGAGTCCCGCCGCGCCCCAGCGGCCCTCCTCGTCGGTGACGGTCTTGAGGAGCTGGCGGCCGTCGTGGGCGAGGACGGTGATGAAGACGCCGGGGACGGGGCGGCCGTCGTCGTAGAAGACCTCGCCGCCGAGCACGGCCGTGCGCTCCCCGAAGGGGTCGTGCGCGCCGGGGGTGACGGCGTGCGGCACGGGGGCCTCCAGCGCCGGGTCCTCGACCGGCTCCTCGGCGGCCGCGGCCCCCGCGCGCTCGTGCTCCTTGCGCCGGGCGAGCACGGCGCCGACGGCGACGAGCACGAGGCCGAGGAGGAGCCAGGCGCAGAGCACGAGCGTCGGGCGCAGCGTGCCCTTGCCGTCGAAGTAGAAGATGCCGTGCAGCGCCTCGATGACGTTGCCGAGCGGGAAGACGGGATGCAGGGCGCGGAAGAAGGCGGGGACCATCTGGTAGGGGATGGCGCCGCCGCTGGACGGGATCGAGAGCAGCACGAAGAGCGTGATGGCGACGCCGGGGATGAACTGCTTCACGAAGGGGACGAGCCCGTAGGTGACCCAGGCGACCGCCTGCGAGAGCAGGAACAGGTAGAGGATGCCGAGGGGTTCGCCGGGGACGATCTCCAGGCCGCGCCCGATGAAGTAGGCCACGAGGCTCATGAAGGCCGACAGGCACGCGAGGGTGAGCAGTTTCCCGCGCCGGGTGAGGTGGGCGCGGATGAGCATCATGACGGAGATGTAGGCGGAGATGTTCAGGGACATCGTGAGGTAGAAGAGGCCGGTGCCGCTCGTGTCGCCGGAGGCGGTGGGGACGAGTTCGACCGTGGTGAGCTGTCCGCCCCCGCGTTCGGCGACGGTGCGGAAGGCGGTCGTGACGGCCTGTTCGAGAAGGGCGCCCTCGGCCTTGGCGAGGTAGAGGGTGGGGCGACGCGCGTCGGCGGCGAAGGCTGCCTCGGTGTCGCGGTCGAGCACCTTGCGGCGCGCGTCGGCCGCCGAGCGGGCGGTGACGATGTCGAAGGCGCCGGGCGACGCCTTGCCGAACGCCGCGCGGATCTCGCCCGCCGCCCGGGGACCGGAGACGGCGACGCGGACGTCGTGCGGCGTCGGGTTGTGGAACGGCAGCGCGTAGCAGAGCAGGAAGCCGAAGAAGAACAGCAGCGGGAACCACAGGCCGCCCGCGAGGGTGCGGGCGAGCGCGGCGCCCCGGCCGCGCGGCTCGGGGGTCTCCTCGGTCATCTGGCTGCCTTCCTGACGGGCTCAGAGCAGGTGGTGTCGGTTCAGGTAGTCGCGGGCGACGTCCTCGGGCAGGCGGCGCCAGCTGTCGACGCGGCGGTTGAGCCCCGCGAGGTCGGCGGTGGTGAGGACCTTGTTGAGGCGGCCGAGCGCGGTGGCGACGCGGCGCGAACCGGCCCGGGAGCGGTTGACGACGGGGACGAGGTAGTCGGCGTTCTGGAGCTTCTTGTCGTCGCGGAGCAGGACGAGCCCGAACTCGTCCAGCGTCGCGTCGGTCGTGGTCGTGGCCACGAGCTGGTCGCGGCCGTCCTGCACGGCCTTCTTCGCCTGCGTCGTGCCGAGGCCCTTGGGGTCGATCGTGGTGAGGTCGATGCCGTACGTCTTCCTGAGGCCCGGGGCGCAGTACGGGCGGGTCGCGCACTCGTCGCCCGCCGCGATGCGGACGCGGAGCTTCGCGCGGCCGAGGTCCGAGAGGGTGCGCAGCCCGTGCTCGCGCGCGTAGGCGCGGGTGACGGCGTACGCGTTCTGGTCCACCGCCCTGCCCGGGTCGAGGACGTCGAGGCCGCGCGCGGCGGCGAGGGCGCGCAGGCGGGGCATGGTGCGGGCGAGGTCGGGCGAGCCGACCGGCTTCGCGTCGGCGCCGTTCTTCTTGGCGTTGAGCCAGTCCGCGAACGTGGCCGCGTACTCGGGGACGACGTCGATCTGCCCGGATTCCAGCGCGGGCTCGTACAGCTCGCGGTTGGAGACGGTGAGGAGCCGGGTGTAATAGCCGGCCTTGTCGAGGAGCAGCTTGTACATGTGGGCGAGCAGGTCGCTCTCGGTGAAGCCGGCCGAGCCGATGGTGAGGCTCTTGCTGTCGCCCGGGGGCGCGGTGACCTCGTTCCGGTTCTCCAGGGACGGGCCCGTGGAGCAGGCGGTGAGGAGGAGGGCCGCGACGAGCGGCACGGCGGCGCGGCGGATACGGGGCGCGCGGGGGACGCGGCGTGGGCGGCGGGCGCGGGGGGCGCGGTTCACGAGGCGGTCCCCTCCTCGCGTACCGGCAGCCACCGCTCCCCCAGCGCGAAGGCGCCTTCGACCAGGAGCGCGAAGACGGCGACGAGCACCGCGCCCGCGACGACCTGCGGCGTGGAGGCGAGGTTGAACCCGGCGGTGATGATGCGGCCGAGCCCGCCGCCGCCCGCGAGCGCGGCGATCGTCGCCGTCGCGACGAGCTGGACGGCGGCGATGCGGACGCCGGTGAGGACGAGGGGTGCGGCGAGCGGCAGTTCGACGCGCCACAGGAGCTGCCGGCCGGTCATGCCCATGCCGCGCGCGGCACGGACCACCTCGCGGTCCACGCCGCGCATCCCGACGTAGGCGTTGGTCAGCAGGGGCGGCACCGCGAAGAGGACGAGCGCGATGACGGTGGGGCCCTCGCTGAGCCTGCCGACCGGGGTGAGCAGGAGGAGGACGAGGACGGCGAAGGTGGGGACGGCGCGGCCGACGTTCGCGAGGTTCACGGCGAGGGCCCCACCGCGCCCGATGTGGCCGAGGACGAGGGCGACGGGGAGCGCGACGAGGCAGCTGATCAGCAGACAGACGAGGGTCAGCAGGACGTGTTCGAGCAGGCGGTGCGCGATGCCGTTCTCGCCCGACCAGTGCGCGGGGTCGCTGAGCCAGTCCCAGGTGTCGCCGAGTACGTTCACGCGCGCGTCCACGGGGTGAGGAGACGGCCGATCAGGAGCAGGAGGAGGTCGGCGGCGACGGCGAGGAGGACGCACAGCACCGAGGCGGTGAGCACCTGTGCCTTGAAGTAGGTGTTCATGCCCTGGTAGATGAGGTTGCCGAGGCCGCCGAAGCCGACGATGGCGCCCACGGTGACGAGCGAGACGGCCGAGACCATCGCGATGCGCAGCCCGGCGAAGGCGGCGGGCAGCGCGAGGGGCAGTTCGACCGCGAGGAGCAGCCGCAGCGGCCCGTACCCCATGCCGCGCGCCGCCTGCCGGGTCTCCTCCGGCACGGCGCGCAGCCCGGCGAGGAGGTTGCGGACGAGGAGCGTGAGCGAGTAGAGGACGAGCCCGGCGACGACGAGGGTCGCCGAGAGCCCGTACACCGGCAGCAGCAGCGAGAACATCGCGAGCGAGGGGATCGTGTAGAGCACCGTCGTGAGCGCGAGCACCGGCCCGGACGCCCAGCGCAGGCGGCGCGCGAGGACGGCGAGCGGGACGGCGATGACGAGGGCGATGCCGACGGCGGCCGCGGTCAGCTCGATGTGCTGCGCGACGGCGTCGAGCAGCACATGCCGCCGGGTGGTCAGGTAGGTGCCGCAGATCCACTCGTTGCGCGCGAGGCAGTCGTCGGGGGTCGCCGGGGTGCCGCTCATCCGCCCATTCCAGCGGGGACCCGGGAGGCGGGCACGTCCGGGCGGACCGTCCGGGTGGCGGGCGGGGGCGGAGCGCCCGGCCGGAGGACCGTCCGCGCGGGGGCCGGGCCGTCCGGGTGGCGCCCGGTCGCGGGCGTTAGGTTGAGCGGCATGAGCAACCTGGACACCCACCCCGTGCCGAAGCCGTGCGGTGGCCGCGAGGACGTCCTCGCGGCACCCGTGCGCGAGCTGCTGAGCCCGCGGCGGATGCCGCTCGGGGAGTCGACGGAGGTGCGGCGGCTGCTGCCGAACCTCGGCCGCCGCATGATCGGCGCCTGGGCCTTCGTGGACCACTACGGGCCCGACGACATCGCGGACGAGCCCGGGATGCAGGTCCCTCCGCACCCGCACATGGGCCTCCAGACGGTGAGCTGGCTGCACGAGGGCGAGGTGCTGCACCGCGACTCGCTCGGCTCGCTCCGGACGATCCGGCCGCGCGAGCTGGGCCTCATGACCTCGGGCCACGCGATCTCGCACTCCGAGGAGAGCCCGCGCCCGCACGCCCATTACCTGCACGGCGCGCAGCTGTGGGTGGCGCTGCCCGACGAGGCGCGGCACACCGCCGCGCACTTCGAGCACCACGCGGAGCTTCCGCACGTCACGGCGCCCGGCCTCGACGCGACCGTGGTCCTCGGCACGCTCGACACCGCGACCTCGCCGGGGACGACGTACTCGCCGCTCGTCGGCGCGGATCTCGCGCTGCGCGCGGGCGCCGAGGCGAGCCTGCCGCTGGACCCGGACTTCGAGTACGGGGTCCTCGCGATGTCGGGTGAGCTGTCCGTGGACGGGGTGCCCCTCGTGCCCGGGTCGATGCTCTACCTCGGCTGCGGGCGCGCGAGCCTGCCGCTGCGGGCCCTCTCGGACGCGGGCGCGATGCTCCTGGGCGGCGAGCCCTTCGCGGAGAAGCTGCTGATGTGGTGGAACTTCGTGGGACGTACGCAGGAGGAGATCGAGCGGGCCCGCGAGGACTGGTCGGCGGGCTCGCGCTTCGGCGAGGTCCGCGGCTACGACGGGGCGCGCCTCCCGGCCCCCGCGCTCCCGCCCGTCCCGCTCAAGCCGCGCGGGCGGGAACGCTGAGGGGGACGCCCGGGCGCTGAGGGGCGCGGGCTCGCGGGCGGGCCCCGCGCCGGGCCCTCCTCCGTCCGCGCCCCGCGCCCTCGCGCGTCCGCTCTCGCCTCGCGAGGGTCCGCGTCCCCGCCTCACGCCCCCGAACGCCCGAGGACGGTGTGCCACGCCAGGTCGCGCAGCACGCGGGTGCGGGGCGAGTCGGGGAGGACGGGGGCAAGGGCGTCCCAGGCCGCGGAAAGCAGTTCCCCGGCCTCGCGGACGCAGCGCTCGGCCGCGCCGCACTCCAGCAGCGTCGCCCGTACCTCCGCGCGCTCGCGCTCCCCCGCCTCCGGCGCGCACAGCGTGTCCCACAGGGCGCGCATCCGCGGCCCGGGGAGCAGGGCGACGGCGTGGGCCAGCGGCAGGGTGACCTTGTTGTCGCGGGTGTCCTCGCCCTCCTGTTTCGTCGCGCCGTCCTCGTGGCGGACGCCGCGCGGGTCGGCGACGTCGTCGGTGAACTGGTACGCGGTGCCGAGCGCCTCGCCGAAGGCGGCCAGGGCCCGGCGGCGGGGGCCGTCGGCGGCGGTGACGAGGGCGGCGGTCTCGCAGCCGAGGGCGGCCATCGCCCCGGTCTTGAGCCGGTGCGTGAGGCGGACGAGAGCGAGCACGTGCCGGGCGTCGCCCGTCGCGACCGCCTCCGCCATCTCGGCGCGGTGCCCCGTGATGTCGAGGCCCTGTCCGGCGTGCGCGGAGCGGAGCGCGGCCAGGAAGACGTCCCGCAGGCGCCCGGCGAGGGCCGGGTCGTGGGCCGCGGTGAGCCGGACGGCGCGGTCGAAGGCGAAGTAGGCGTGGGTGCCCGCGTTGAGCGCGGTGGCGGTGCCGAAGACGAGGTGCGCGGCGGGGGAACCGCGCCGCAGCGGCGAGCCGTCCTGCACGTCGTCCACCATGAGGGAGCCGGTGTGGGCGAGTTCGATCGCCGCGCACAGCGGCCCGTAGTGCTCGCTGTCGCCGCCGAGCAGGTCGATCGCCGCGGCGACGAGGCCGGGCCGCCAGCGCCTGCGGCCCGCGTCGACCAGGTGGCGCACGGGGACAGCGAGCGCCGCGTGCAGGCGCGGGGCGAGGCGCGCCCGGGTGGCGGGGTCGAGGGCGGCGGCCCGTGCCGGAATCCAGGTGTCCGCGGGGCCGGGGGCGGGCGGGCACAGCCGCGCGAGGTGCGCTTCGGCGCGCCGGGCCGCGCCGCGGAGGTGGTGGGCGGGTTCCGTCGCGGCGGGGCCTGGGTCCTCGCCGGCCGGGGCCTCGGGGTCGAGGGATTCGGCCTTGTTCACGCGTCCTTAACGACGGCTCGGGTCGCGGGACGAGCGGACGCGGGCGGGCGGCGCGCCTCGGGCTCCAGCGGTGCGGTGCCCGGGGCGGGCCCGTCCGCGTGGCCCCCTCACTCCGGGGCGTGCTCGGCGCGCACCGGGTAGGGCACGAAGGTGCTGCTGTGCTGGTCGATGGTGAGCGTGTGGCCGACGGGCGGAGTCGCGCGCTGCGGGCAGTCGAGGTGTTCGCAGACGCGGCAGCCCATGCCGATGGGCGTGTCGGAGGCCGGGTTGTCGAGGTCGAGCCCCTCGGAGTAGACGAGGCGGCCCGCGTGGCGGACCTCGCAGCCGAGGCCGATCGCGTACGTGCTGCCGCGCTCGCCCCAGGCGCCGCCGCGCCGGGTGACGGTCCGGGCGGTCCACAGGTGGCGGCTGCCGTCGGGCATCCGGGTGAGCTGGACGTGCACGCGGCCCGGGGCGGTGAACGCCTCGTAGATGTTCCACAGGGGGCAGGTGCCGCCCGAGCGCGAGAAGGGGAAGCCGGTCGCGGACTGGCGCTTGGACATGTTCCCCGCGCGGTCGACGCGGACGAGCGAGAAGGGGACGCCGCTCAGGCGCGGGCGTTGCAGGGTGCTGAGGCGGTGGCACATGGTCTCGTAGCCGAGTCCGTAGTGGTCGCCGAGGCGTTCGATGTCGTAGTGGTACTCCTCGGCGCGCGCGTGGAAATCGCGGTACGGAAGGACGAGGGCGCCCGCGAAGTAGTGCGCGAGGCCGATGCGGGTGAGCGCGTGGGCGGGTGACTGGCGGGGGAAGTTCTCGGCCGCGAGGGAGTCGAGCGCGAAGCCGTACTCCAGGAGCGCGAGTTGCGCGGCCATGCGGAAGGTCTGCTGGCCCGGGCGCAGGCGCGGCGAGAGGTGCAGGGTGCGGGTCGCGGTCTCGTAGCGGTGCAGGTGGGGGCCGGGGGTGGTGGCGACCCGGACGCCGTGCTGGGCCTCCAGGTGCTCGGCGAGGGTCTGGCCGGCCGTGCCGGGGCGGATGCGGAGTTCGGCCGCGAGGTCCTCGGCGGCGAGGTCGAGGGAGTGGAAGTAGTTGCGGCGTTCGTAGAAGAAGTCGCGCACCTCCTCGTGGGGCGAGCCCGGGGACTCCTGGTGCTCCCCGGGCTCGTCGCGGGCCCCGGAGAGCTGTTCGGCCAGGCGCCGGGAGCGGCTCTGGAGGTCGAGGAGGAGCCGGGCGGCGCCCGGGGCGCGGGTGGCGATCTCCTCCAGTTCGCCGGGCAGGACCGTGCCCTCGTCGAGCGGCGCGGCGAGGGCTTCGCGCAGGTCGGCGAGGAGGCGGGTCGCGTCGCGGGCGGAGAAGAAGGACGCGTCGATGCCGAAGGTCTCGCCGATCTTGAGCAGGACGGGCACCGTGAGCGGGCGCGAGTCGTGCTCCATCTGGTTCAGGTAGCTCGGCGATATGCCGAGCGTGCGGGCGAGTTCGGCCTGGCTGAGGCGGCGTTCCTCACGCAGCCGGCGCAGCCGCGCGCCCGCATAGGTCCTGGCCATGGCAGGCCCCCTCCGTCCCCGTTTCCGTCACTCCATGTCACTCCCGGCGAGAGTGGGAGCCACCTTAGCGGGCGCGCGAGGCTTGGCAAGCTTCGCAAAGCCGACCGGGCAAGATTCGCAGACTTCACAGATTTCCCCCCTTGATGGCACTCAGTGCCAGTGCCACAGTCGAGTCATCGCCCCGACCTCGCAAGGGAAACAGGGGTATCCGAGCAGGGCGGAATGCCTTGACGGACTTAGTGCGACACTGCGTGCCGCACAGGGCTGAGTCCGTCCCCCTGCTTCACAACCTTGACACCTCACCACCGCGACACCTCAAGGGAGACGGTGACCCTCATGGGCAAGACGACCGACCGCGCAGCCGAACTGACCCGTCACTGGGCCGAGGACCCCCGCTGGAAGGGCATCGAGCGCACCTACTCCGCCGAGGACGTCGTGCGTCTCGCCGGCAGCGTCCGCGAGGAGCACACGCTCGCCCGGCGCGGCGCCGAGCGCCTGTGGCGCCAGCTCCACGAGCGCGACTACGTCCACGCGCTCGGCGCCCTCACCGGCGGCCAGGCCGTCCAGCAGGTCAAGGCCGGTCTCCAGGCCATCTACCTCTCGGGCTGGCAGGTCGCGGCGGACGCGAACCTGGCCGGGCAGACCTACCCGGACCAGAGCCTCTACCCGGCCAACTCCGTCCCGCAGGTCGTGCGCCGCATCAACAACGCCCTGCTGCGCGCCGACCAGATCGCGACCGCCGAGGACGACGGCGACACCACGGACTGGCTCGCGCCCATCGTCGCCGACGCGGAGGCCGGTTTCGGTGGCCCGCTCAACGCCTTCGAGCTGACGAAGGCGATGATCGCCGCCGGTGCCGCCGGCATCCACTACGAGGACCAGCTCGCGTCCGAGAAGAAGTGCGGCCACCTCGGCGGCAAGGTCCTCGTGCCGACCTCCCAGCACATCCGCACCCTCAACGCGGCCCGGCTCGCCGCCGACATCGCCGGCACGCCGACCCTCGTCATCGCCCGGACCGACGCCCTCGCGGCGACGCTGCTCACGAGCGACGTGGACGAGCGCGACGCGCCGTTCGTCACCGGCGAGCGCACCTCCGAGGGCTTCTACCACGTGCGCAACGGCATGGCGCCCGTCATCGCCCGCGGCCTCGCCTACGCCCCGTACGCGGACCTCATCTGGGTCGAGACCGGCACCCCCGACCTCGCGCAGGCCAGGGAGTTCGCCGAGGCGATCCACGCCGAGCACCCGGACCAGATGCTCGCCTACAACTGCTCGCCGTCCTTCAACTGGCGCGCCGCGCTGGACGACGACCAGATCGCCAAGTTCCAGCGCGAGCTGGGCGCGATGGGCTACCGCTTCCAGTTCATCACCCTCGCCGGGTTCCACTCCCTCAACCACGGCATGTTCGACCTCGCGCGCGGCTACGCCGAGCAGGGCATGACCGCGTACGTCGACCTCCAGGAGCGCGAGTTCGCCGCGCAGGCCCAGGGCTTCACCGCCGTGCGCCACCAGCGCGAGGTCGGCACCGGCTACTTCGACCTCGTCTCCACGGCCGTCAACCCGGCCTCCTCCACCACCGCGCTCGCCGGCTCCACCGAGGCCGAGCAGTTCCACTGAGCGGACCGGGACGGGGCGGGCCCACTCCTCGCCCGCCCCGTCCGCTCCCCCGGGACGCGCTCCGGCGCCTCCCGCACCCGGGGGCGCGCGCCTTCGCGTCGGCGCGCGTCCCCGTACCCCCGAGGCGAACGGGGGCCGGGCACCCGTCTCCGTCCGGCCCCCGTTCCTCGCACCCCACCCGGCCCGGCCGGGGCCGCGCCTCGCGCCGTCCGCCCCGGGCCCGCTCCAGGAGGTCCCCGATGCCCACTCTCGCCCCGCCCCGCACCGTCCGCGTCGTCGCCGCCCCCGGCGCGCGCCACGAGGAGATCCTGACGCCCGCCGCGCTCGGCTTCCTCGGCGCCCTGGTGGCCGCCTTCGGCGAGCGCCGCCAGTGGCTGCTGCGCGAGCGGCGCCGCCAGGCGCACCGCCTGGCGGCCGGAATCCGCCTCGACTTCCCGCTCGTCACGACGCCTCTGCGCACCGACCCGGCCTGGCGCGTCGCGCCCCCCGCTCCCGGGCTCACCGAACGGCACGTGGAACTCGTGGGGCCGCCCACGCCGGAGGCAGCGGCGGCCGCGTACGGCTCTGGCGCCTCGACCTGGACCGCCGACTTCGAGGACGCCACCTCGCCCGCCTGGCACACGGTCCTCGACGGGCACCTCCTGCTCAAGGACCTCGCGCGCACCCCGCGCGCGGGCTCCCGTCCCACCCTCGTCGTCCGGCCGCGCGGCTGGCACCTCGACGAGGCGCACCTGGAGTACGAGGGGAAGCCCGTGCCCGCCGCCCTCGCGGACTTCGGGCTCTTCTTCTTCCACAACGCCCACGCGCTCCTCGCGGCGGGCCACGGCCCGTACTTCTGCCTGCCGAAGCTGGAGAACCGGTACGAGGCACGGCTGTGGAACGACGTCTTCCTCCTCGCCCAGGACCTCACCGGCCTCCCGGCGGGCACCGTGCGGGCCTCGGCGCTCATCGAGACGATCACCGCGGCGATGGAGATGGAGGAGATCCTGCACGAGCTGCGCGCGCACAGCTCGGGGCTGATCGCCGGGCGCTGGGACTACCTGTTCAGTCTCATCAAGACCTTCGGCCACCGCACCGACTTCCTCCTGCCCGACCGCGCCCGGCTGCCGATGACGGCCCCGTTCCTGCGCGCGTACACCGAACTCCTGGTGCGCACGTGCCACCGGCGCGGCGCCCACGCGATCGGCGGCATGGCCGCGCAGGCGCCCGAGGGTGAACCGGAGGCGATCGAGGCGGCCTTCGCCGAGGTGCGGCGCGACAAGGAACGGGAGGCCGAGGACGGTTTCGACGGCTCGTGGGTCGCGCACCCGGGGCTCGTGCCGGTCGGGTGGGAGATCTTCCGGGGCGTGCTCGGCGAGCGGCCCCACCAGCTCGACCGCCGGCGCGACGACGTCGAGGTCCGGGCCGCCGACCTCCTCGCCGTGCCGCGCCTGACGGGGGCGCCCGGTCCCGAGGGCGTGCGTGGCAGCGTGGCCCTCGCGGTCCGCTATTTCGACCGCTGGCTCGGCGGAATTGGACTGCTCGACCAGGGCGGGCTCATCGCCGACGCGGCCACGGCCGAGATCGCCCGTACCCAGATCTGGCAGTGGCTGCGGCACGGGGCCGTGCGCCGCGAGACGGTCGAGCGGCACCTCGCCGAGGAGCTGTCCGCCCTCGCCGCGGAGGGCGCCCGCAGCGACCCCGCGCGGGTCCGCGACCTCTTCGCCGCGACGGCGCTCGGCCCCGGGCTCCCGCCGTTCTTCACGCGGTACGGGTACGACACCTACCTGGCGCCCCGCGCCTCCTGACCCCACGGCGGGCGGGACCTGCCCCCCGCCCGCCGCGGCCCGGCACCGGGCCGTACGAGACCCGCGCCCCGTGGTCCCCGCCTACTCGTTCCGGAACTCCGGCTTCCGTTTCCCGACGAACGCCGCCATCCCCTCCTTCTGGTCCGCGAAGGCGAACACCGAGTGGAACAGGCGCCGTTCGAAGTGCACGCCCTCCGCGAGGGTCGTCTCGAAAGCCGTGTTGACCGCTTCCTTCGCCATCATCACCGCGGGTGCCGAGAGGTTCGCGATCGTGTCGGCCGCCGCGAGCGCCTCCGTGAGGAGGTCGGCCGCCGGGACGATCCGCGAGACGAGGCCCGCGCGTTCGGCCTCGGTCGCGTCCATCGTGCGCCCGGTCAGGCACAGGTCCATCGCCTTCGCCTTGCCGACCGCGCGGGTCAGCCGCTGGGAGCCGCCGATGCCCGGGATGACCCCGAGCTTCACTTCCGGCTGCCCGAAGCGCGCCGTGTCGGCGGCGATCAGCAGATCGCACAGCATGGCGAGTTCGCAGCCCCCGCCGAGCGCGTGCCCCGCGACGGCGGCGAGCGTGGGCGTACGCACCCTGCCGAGCCGGTCCCAGGCCGAGAACCAGTCGTGCAGGTACATCTCGACCGAGGTGCGCGGCGCCATCTCGGTGATGTCCGCACCGGCCGCGAAAGCCCGCTCGGAGCCGGTGATCACGAGACAGCCGACGTCCGGGTCCCGGTCCAGCTCCTCGGCCGCGCCGACGAGTTCCGCCATGAGCCGCGCGTTGAGCGCGTTGAGCGCCTTGGGGCGGTTGAGGGTGAGGAGGGCCACGCGGCCGCTGCGCTCGACCAGGATCGTCTCGTACACGCTCATTCCCCCGCCTTGCCCGAGTTCTCCCGCAGGACCCGTACGATGCCCGAGAAGTCCTCGTCCGCACCCCGCCCTTCGGCGTACGCGGCGTACATCTCAGCCGCCCGGAGCCCGAGTTCGGCGTTCACGCCGCCCGCGCGGACCGCGTTGGCCGCGAGGCCGAGGTCCTTCGCCATGAGCGGGGCGCCGAAGCCGGGCCGGTAGTCCCGGTTGGCCGGGGACGCCGAAACGGGGCCCGGGACCGGGCAGTTGACGCTGAGCGCCCAGCACTGGCCGGAGGCGGTGGAGGCCACGTCGTAGAGGGCCTGGTGCGAGAGGCCCAGGCTCTCGGCGAGGACGAACGCCTCGCTCACGGCGATCATCGAGACGCCGAGGATCATGTTGTTGCAGATCTTCGCGGCCTGCCCCGCCCCGGCCGCTCCGCAGTGCACGGCCTTCTTGCCCATGACGTCGAGCAGCGGCAGCGCCTCGGCGAACTCCGCCTCTCCCCCGCCCACCATGAACGTGAGCGTCCCGGCCTCGGCGCCCACGACGCCGCCCGAGACGGGCGCGTCGAGACAGCGCATCCCGCGCCCCTCGGCGAGCGCGTGCACGGCGCGGGCGTCGGCGACGTCGATCGTGGAGCAGTCCACGAAGAGGGTGCCGGGGCGCGCGGCGCCGAGGACGTCCTCGTAGAGGCCGAGGACGTGGCGCCCGGCGGGGAGCATGGAGATCACGAGGTCCGCGCCCGCCACGGCGTCCGCGGCGCTCGCGGCGGCCTCGGCCCCGGCCGCGACGCCGGCTTCGAGGGCGGCGGGCACGAGGTCGAAGGCGCGCACGGTGTACTCCGCGCCGACGAGGTTGGCGGCCATGGGCGCGCCCATGTGCCCGAGTCCGATGAACGCGACGGTGCCAATCTTCTTGCCGGGACTGCTCACGGTGTCACCTCCGGTGTCGGGGCGAGGCCGAGTTCCCGCTCGCCCAGGGGTTGGAAGAAGCGCGCGACGTCCTCGGCGCCGACCCCGGCGAGGCTCGCCGGGCTCCAGTGCGGGTCGCGGTCCTTGTCGATGACCTGCGCGCGGATGCCCTCCACGAGGTCGGGTGTGGCGAGGCAGGCGAGCGAGACGCGGAATTCCTGGTCGAGCGCCTCCTCCAGGGTGTTGAACGCGCGTGCGCGGCGGAGCGCTTCGAGCGTCACCTTGAGGCTGGAGGGGGAGCGGCCTTCGAGGGTCGCCGCATCGGCGTGCGCGGCCTCCTCGGGGCGGGACCGCAGCCGCTCGACGATCTCCTCGACGGTGCCGGCCGCGTAGCAGGCGTCGATCCAGGCGCGGTCGGCGTCGAGCGCGGCGGGCGGCGCCTCGGCCGCGTACCGGGTGACGGCCTCCTTGGCGGGCGAGGCGCCGAGCGCTTCGAGGAGGGCGGGCAGCGCGTCGGAGGGCACGTAGTGGTCGGCGAGGCCGAGGCGCAGCGCGTCCCCGGGCCCGGCGACGGTGCCGGTGAGGGCCTGGCGGGTGCCGAGGTGCCCGGGGGCGCGCGAGAGGAGCCACGTACCGCCGACGTCGGGCACGAAGCCGATGCCGGTCTCGGGCATCGCCGCCCTGGTGCGTTCGGTGACGACGCGGACGGAGCCGTGCGCGGAGACGCCGATGCCGCCGCCCATGACGATGCCGTCCATGACGGCGACGTAGGGCTTGGGGTAGTGCGGGATGCGGGCGTTGAGCCGGTACTCGTCGCGCCAGAAGTCCGCGGCCTCCCGCCCGTCGCCGCCGCGCGCCGCCTCGAAGATGGCGCGGATGTCACCGCCCGCGCACAGGCCGCGCTCCCCCGCCCCGGTGAGGACGACGGTGTCGATCGCGTCGTCGTCCTCCCAGGCGGTGAGCGCGGTGTCGATGAGGCCGACCATCGGGTGCGTGAGGGCGTTGAGGGCGCGGGGCCGGTTGAGGACGAGACGGGCGGCGCGACCGGTGACCGAGGTGAGGACGGGGCTCTCGTCCGCGCTGTTCTGCCCGGTGCCGCTCATCGGGCGGCTCCCGTCAGGCCCCGGGCCACGATGACGCGCATGATCTCGTTGCTCCCCTCCAGGATCTGGTGCACCCGCAGGTCGCGGACGATCTTCTCGATCCCGTACTCGTGCAGATAGCCGTAGCCGCCGTGGAGCTGGAGCGCGCGGTCGGCGATCCGGAAACCGGTGTCGGTGGCGAAGCGCTTCGCCATGGCGATGAGCTGGGGGGCCTGCGCGTCCTTGCGGTCGAGGGCGTCGGCGGCCTGGTGGAGGAGGGCGCGCGCGGCGGCGAGTTCGGTGGCCATGTCGGCGAGGCGGAAGCGCAGGGCCTCGGACTCGATGAGCGGGTGCCCGAACGCCTCCCGTTCGGCGAGGTGCTGGAGCGAGCGGTCGAGCGCGGAGCGGGCGCCGCCGAGCGAGCAGGCCGCGATGCCGAGGCGGCCGCCGTTGAGGCCGTTCATGGCGATGCGGAAGCCCTGTCCCTCCGCGCCGAGCATCCGGTCGGCGGGCACGCGCACGCCGTCGAGGATGACCTGCCGGGTGGGCTGCGCGTTCCAGCCCATCTTGTGCTCGTTGGGCCCGAAGCCGAGCCCGGGGTCGTCCTTGTCGACGAGGAAGGCGGTGATGCCGTCGGGTCCGGCGCCGCCCGTGCGGGCCATGACGAGGTAGAGGCGTGCCGCGCCCGCGCCGGAGATGAACTGCTTGACGCCGGTGAGGACCCAGTCGTCGCCGTCGCGCACGGCGCGGGTGGAGAGGGCGGCGGCGTCCGAGCCCGCGCCCGGCTCGGTGAGGCAGTAGCTCGCGAGGTCGTCCATCGAGCAGAGCCCCGGGAGATGGCGGGCGCGCTGGGCCTCGTCGCCGTAGGTGTCGATCATCCAGCCGACCATGTTGTGGATCGACAGGTAGGCGGCGACGCAGGGGCAGCCGGTGGCGAGCGCCTCGAAGACGAGGATGCCGTCGGTGCGCGTGAGCCCGGAACCACCGGACTCCTCGCGCACGTAGACGCCGCCGAGGCCGAGGCCCGCGGCCTTGCGCAGGACGTCGACGGGGAAGTGCTTCTCGCGGTCCCACTCCAGGGCGTACGGGGCGAGGTGGTCCCCGGCGAAGTCGAGGGTGGTCTCGACCAGGGCGCGCTGGTCCTCGCTGAGGAGGGTGTCGTGCGTGGTGGTGGCGTTCATGGTCGTGTGCCCTCAGCCCATCGTCGGGATGGTGAAGCTCGCCCCTTCGCGCAGCCCCTTGGGCCAGCGCGAGGTGACGGTCTTGGTGCGGGTGTAGAAACGGATCGCGTCGGGCCCGTGCTGGTTGAGGTCGCCGAAGCCGGACGCCTTCCAGCCGCCGAAGGTGTGGTAGGCGACGGGGACCGGGATCGGCACGTTGACGCCGACCATGCCGACGTTGACGCGGCGGGTGAAGTCGCGTGCGGTGTCGCCGTCGCGCGTGAAGATCGCGACGCCGTTGCCGAAGGCGTGCTCGCTCGGCAGGCGCAGGGCCTCCTCGTAGTCGGCGGCGCGCACGACGCTGAGGACGGGCCCGAAGATCTCCTCCTGGTAGATGCGCATGTCGGGGGTGACGCGGTCGAAGAGCGAGGGTCCGGCGAAGAAGCCCTTCTCGTGCCCGGCGAGGGTGAAGTCCCGGCCGTCCACGACGAGTTCGGCTCCCTCTTCGACGCCGAGAGCGACGTAGGAGCGGACCCGGGCGAGGGCGTCGGGGCCGACGAGGGGCCCGAAGTCGGCCTCGGGGTCGTCGCTCGTGCCGATGCGCAGCCCGGCGATGCGCTCCTTGAGGCGGGCCACGAGCGCGTCGGCCGTCTCCTCGCCGACGGGCACGGCGACGGAGATCGCCATGCAGCGCTCGCCGGCCGAGCCGTAGCCGGCGCCGACGAGGGCGTCCACGGCCTGGTCGAGGTCGGCGTCGGGCATGACGATCATGTGGTTCTTGGCGCCGCCGAAGCACTGGGCGCGCTTGCCCTGGGCGGCGGCGTTGGCGTAGATGTGCGCGGCGATGGGCGTGGAGCCGACGAAGCCGAGCGCCTGGACGCGGGGGTCCTCGATGAGGGTGTCCACGGCGGTGCGGTCGCCGTTGACGACGTTGAGCACCCCGGCGGGCAGCCCGGCTTCGAGGAAGAGTTCGGCGAGGCGCAGCGGGACGGAGGGGTCGCGCTCGGAGGGCTTGAGGATGAAGGCGTTGCCGCAGGCGAGGGCGGGGGCCGCCTTCCAGAGCGGGATCATCGCGGGGAAGTTGAACGGGGTGATGCCCGCGACGACGCCGAGCGGGGAGCGCAGCGAGTGCACGTCGATGCCGGTCCCGGCGTTGTCGCTGAACTCGCCCTTCATCAGGTGCGGGATACCGGCGGCGAACTCCACGACTTCGAGGCCGCGCTGGAGGTCGCCGTGCGCGTCCGCCACCGTCTTGCCGTGCTCGCTCGACAGGAGGCGGGCGATCTCGTCCTTCTCCTGGTCGACGAGCTGGAGGAAGCGGAGCAGCACGCGTGCCCGGCGCTGCGGGTTCCACTCGCCCCACTCCCGCTGCGCGCGGCTCGCGTCGGCGATGGCGGCCTCGGTCTCGGCGCGGCTCGCGAGCGGTACGCGGGCCTGGACCTCGCCGGTGTTGGGGTCGTAGACGTCGGCGAAGTCCCCGGAGGTGCCGGGGGTGTGCTTGCCGCCGATGAAGTGGGTGAGTTCGCGGACGGGGGCGCGGTCGGGCGCACTGGCCATGGGAAGCCTGCTCTCGTCGGGGGGATGCGGGACGGCACGTCGCTCGCCGGTCGTGGGGGCGGACGACGGGGCGGCGGGGGCGTGGGGATCGTGTGGCGGGGCGCGGGGCGCGGCTCGACGGGGCCGGGGCGCCGGTCTCGTGGGCCGGGGCTCGCGGGGTGCCGCGCGGCGCTCAGGCCCGGGCTCGGTGGCGGCACGGCCGGAGGGTGGGCGGACCGCAGGATCGGTGGGCGCGCACGAGTGCCATACGTGTCAGCTCCATCCCTCGTGGACATCATGAGCAACGCGGACAAGACGGACAACGCGGATCGTCCCACGACCGGTCACCGATCCCGGATCACCGCGCCCCGTGAGCCCGCCGGCGTTCCTGTTCGCCGACGCGTGACGCGCGGATCTCGCGCGGGGGCGCTCACCGGCACCGGAGGCGGGCCGCGCCGGAGCCGCCCGGCGCCCCCGCGCCGCGGGCCTGCCCGGACTATATAGTTGGACGTCCTAGTAAATCCAGCCTCCGCGCTAGAGAGCCGATGAACCCGCAGCTCGGAGGGGGTGCGCTGACAGGAGGTCAGCCCAGGGGGCGGGGCGGCGGGGCCGTGGAGCCGCGCGGGACGAGGCTCGGGACCTGCGCGGCGTGCGAGACGGCGTCGCGCCGGAGGATGACGTCGAAGAGGGTCTCGGTGACGTCGGCGCCGAAGGAGAAGACGTCGTGCCGCATCGCCGAGAGCATGGGCCTGGTGAGCTGGCAGAGCTGGGAGTCGTCCCAGGCGAGCAGCGAGAGGTCGTGCGGGACGGAGAGCCCGAACTCGGCGGCGACCCCGAGCGCGGTGACGGCCATGAGGTCGTTGTCGAAGATGATCGCGGTGGGCCGCTCGGCGGCCAGCAGCAGCGTGCGGCAGGCGCGGCTGCCCTGGTCGGCGGAGAAGTCCGCGACGACGGTGCGCGCGGTCAGGCCCAGTTCCTCGGTGGTGCGGGTGAAGGTCTCCGTGCGGATGGCGCTGTGGCCGAGTTCGGCGGGACCGCTCACGCGGGCGATGTGCCGGTGCCCGAGCGCGGCCAGGTACCGCACCGCCTCCTCGGTCGCCACCGCGTCGTCGGTCCACACGGCGGGGAAGGGACCGGCCAGCGAGGGGTGGCCGACCACGACGGCGGGCAGGCCGATGGCGGAGAGGGCGGGGACACGGGGATCGTCCACGCGCAGGTCGACGAGGATGCCGCCGCTGACGCGGTTGCCCTGCCACCACTCGCGGTGCACCTCGATCTCCTCCTCGGGTTCGGCGAGGCGCAGCAGGAGCGAGCAGGAGTGGCGGGTGAGGACGCTCTCTATGCCGGAGATGAACTCCATGTAGAACGGTTCCAGGCCGAGCATCCGGGCGGGCCTGGCGATGACGAGGCCGACGGTGTGCGGCGCCTGGCCCGAGAGGGACTGCGCGGCCTGGTTCGGGCTCCAGCCGAGGTCGCGGGCGGCCTGGAGGATGCGTTCCCGCGTCTTCGCCGAGACGCCCGGCTTGTCGTGCACCGCGAGGGTCACGGCGGAGGGTGAGACTCCGGCGAGCCGGGCGACGTCCTTGATCGTGACCTTGTGCCCGCCGCGCGGTGCGCCTGCCGTCCGAACCACCTGTGCGTCCGCCTTCGTCTCGTGGTGCCGCGCTCCCGCGCCGCGTGTCCTCGTACCGCGCCCGTCGTACCGGCCCCCGGACCGCGCCCCGCCGTCCCCGTCGCGTTGGTGCTTCGTCGCGATGGGGACGGCGGTGGGCTGGAGCGCGCGAGTTCCGGGCGGTTCGGCGCGAGCCCCGGGCGGGGCAAGCACGATGACGGGTCGGTTCATCGTAGACGATGCGCCCTTCACGCATCGGTTGCTGGAACGATCTACCGCCCCGTGCTGGACGGTGCCCGGTGGAGGCGGATCACCATGTGTAGGTGACGGTGGCGCCGGGCGCGACGGTCGTGGTCCGGCGGACTCCGGGCGCGGTGAGCGTGGCGGTGCGCGGGTTCTTGGGGTCGGGGTTGAGGACGACGAGGGCGGTGCTGCCGTCCGGGTTGCGGAAGGCCGTCGCCTGGAGGGGGCTGGTGTCGCCCTCGGCCGGCAGGACGCTCGCGGCGATCCGGGTGGCGCCGGGGCGGGTGAAGCGGGAGAAGTGGGCGAGCGTGTAGTAGTGCGTGGTGCGGGTGACGGCGGCGGTCGTGGAGTCGATGGTGACGGCGCCGTCGCAGCCGGTGCAGCCTCCGGTGTGCGGGCCGTGCTTCTCGTCGAGCGCGAGGTTCCAGAAGACCATGCTGCGCGCCCAGTTGTTCATGGCGCCGATGGTGCGGCTCGCTCCGCCACCGCTGCACTCGGTCTCGAAGACGTCCTTGTCGGGGAAGGACGCCTTGAGCGCGGACTGGGCGCGGGGGTCGCCGTAGTAGCAGTGGTAGGCGGTGCCCGCGATCCACCGGGCGGCGCGGGTGCTGAGGAGGTCGTAGGGGTAGTCGGGCTCGGGGTCCTCGCCGATGCCGGTGTGGGCCTTGGCGTCGAAGGGGTGCTCGGCCCAGTTGTGGTCGAAGCCGAGGATCTTGGTGCGCAGCCCGGCGGCGCGCAGCGCGGGGCCGAGCCGTTCGATGACCTGGGCCTCCTGGGCGACCGGCAGGTCCGTGCCGGGGTAGTCGGCGCGAAGGAGGGCCTGGGGCTCGTTCTGGACGGTGAGGTAGTCGACGGGGACGCCGGCCTTCTCGTACCCCTGGACGAACTTGACGAGGTAGCGGGCGTAGGCGTCGTAGACGGCGGGTTTGTCGATGAGCTTGCCGTCGATCATCGAGCCCTCCGTCTTCATCCAGGACGGCGGGCTCCAGGGGCTCGCGATGACGGTGAGGCGGGGGTTGAGCGCCTTGGCCTCGCGGAGCAGCGGCAGGATCTGGTGGGTGTCGTGGTCGAGCGAGAAGTGCCGCAGGCCGTAGTCCGTCCGCCCGGCGGGGACCTCGTCGAAGCTGTATCCCTTGGTCGCGAAGTCGGACGCGCCGATGGGCTGGCGCAGGGTGCTGAGGCCGATGCCCTCGGTGGGGCTGAACAACTGCCGCATGAGCGCGGAGCGTTCGCTCTTCTTCATGCGGTACAGGACGGAGGCGGAGGAGTCGGTGAGGGAGGCGCCGAAACCGGTGAGCTTCTGGAAGCGCAGACCCGGGTTCACCCTCACGGTGGTGTCCGCCGGGCCGGTGGCGGTGGTCAGGGGCACGGGGGCTTCGAGACGTGCGCCGGTGGTGGTGGCGTCGGTGGCCCACTGCCGTACGGAGGGCCGGTGTGGTCCGGCGGGCTCGGCGACGGCGCCGTGCGTGGTCGTGAGGACGGCGAGCAGGGCGCCGCCCGCGGCGAGTGCGGTGAGTGCCCGGCGGCGGCGCCGGGAAGGGGTCGGTGCGGTCATCGTGGCTCCGGTGGGGTGGCGGGGCGGGGGTCAGGCCGGGAGGTGCCAGGTCTGCCAGGGGTTGGTGTTGCGGTCCCAGATCTGGAGGCGCGTCCCGTCCACCGTGCTGCCGCCGGGCGCGTCCAGGTACCGGCCCGACTGCGGGTTCCTCAGGTGTCCGTCGGATTCAGCGACCCACCGCTGGGCACCGGAGCCGTTGCACTCCCACAGCTGGAGCTTCGTCCCGTTCGCCGTGCCCTGGCCGGTCACGTCCAGGCACTTCCCCAGCGCGCGCAGACTCCCGTCCGCAGCCACGGTCCACTTCTGCGCGCCGCTCCCGTTGCACCCGTGGAGCTGCACCGCCGTCCCGTTCGCCGTACCCGAACCGGCCACGTCCACGCACTTCCCGCCCACCCCGGTGAGCGGCCCGGAGGGGGTCGCGGGCGGGTTCGTACCGCCCGGGGGGAGCGTGAACTGGCCCTGGCTCAGGACGCGGGAGTTGTTGAAGGTGGACTGGAGGCCGGAGGCGGAGTTCGCGGTCGTGAGGTACTCCGACCAGATCATGAACCAGGCCCACCGGGGCTGCGCGGCGAGCTGCGCGGGGGTCGGGACGGTGCCGACCTCGGCGAGGGCGACGGGCTTGCCGTGCGCGGTGTTCAGCATCGCCTGGTACCAGTCGCCGGTGGGGTAGCCCTTGACCCACGGGTCGAGGCTCGCGACGTCCACGGCGTCGTCCCCGGGGTAGAAGTTCCCCACTCCCCCCGAGCCGCCGTTCGCGGCGGTGTCCTTGACGTTCCACACCCACAGGAGGTTGTCGAGGCCCTTCGACTCCAGGTAGTCGTGCGTGATCCGGAAGAGCCGCGCGCTCCCGTTCGCGCCGGGACGGCCGCCCCACCAGGCCCAGCCCTCGTTCATCTCGTGGAGCGGCCGGAAGAGGACGGGGACGCCCGCGTCCCTGAGCTGGGTGAGGTAGGGGACGGCGGTGTCGAGCTTCGCCTTGAACGCCTTGTTGAGCGCGCTGTTGTCGGTGGTGAGCTGCTGCCACTCGGAGTCGGAGAGGCGGCTGCCGTTGATGCCCCCCTCGAACTCGCACGTGACGACGTCGGGACGGCACATGTGCCAGGTCAGGCTGACGAGGGAGCCGTTGGCCCACTCGGTCCTCGCCTGGTTCACGAGTGCCTGGCGCTGAGCGACGTCGTCGGCGCGGAAGCCGAGTTCGCCGCCCCACAGCCCGGGCCACTTCCCGGTGAGGTCGTGGGCCTGGGCGGTGTAGCGGGAGGGGTCGGCGAGCGGTTCCTTGTTGTGGACGCCGCTCACGACGTGGGAGCCGCTGATCTCCTGGAGGTAGGAGAGCACGGCGTCCGGGGTCGAGGGGCCGGTCGCCGCCGCCGGTGACGGGGACAGGCCCAGCCAGGCGACGGCGGCCAGCGGGACGGTGAGGAGCGCGGCGAGGCGACTGCCGCGGGTGCGGGATCTCATGGGTGTGTCCTCTCGGGACGCGTGGGGGTGAGGAGACGCGCCGGGACCGGCGAGAACGGTCCGCGGGTGAGTCGCGTCCCCGGCCGGGGGCCGGGCGGGGGCCGACGCGTCGCCAGGAAGCTAGGACGCCGCCTGAGGGGGTGTCAATGGATCGGACGCAGAATAAATAAAACGTGCGAGTGACGGTTTCCAGGGCTTTGCAGCGCACCGTTTGAATGCTTCTCTCGAACGGTACATGCACGGCTGCACCTCCCTCTGCCCCTGATCCGAAAGGACTTCCCCATGCGCCGCATACGGTTCCTCGCGACGGCCTGCACGGCCTTCGCCCTGCTCACGGCGGGACTCGCCACCGCCGCCCCCGCCTCCGCCTCCGGGTCCCTCACGGGGGCCGGCGGGAAGTGCGTGGACGTGGCGGGCTCGGGTACGGCGAACGGGACGGCGGTGCAGCTCTACGGCTGCAACGGCACCGCCGCGCAGAAGTGGACGACGAACGAGGACGGCACCTTGCGCGCGCTGGGGAAGTGCCTGGACGTGACCGGCCAGGGCACGGCGAACGGGACGAAGCTCCAGCTGTGGGAGTGCAACGGCTCCGGTGCCCAGCGGTGGGTCGCTGAATCCGACGGACACCTGAGGAACCCGCAGTCGGGCCGGTACCTGGACGCGCCCGGCGGCAGCACGGTGGACGGGACGCGCCTCCAGATCTGGGACCGCAACACCAACCCCTGGCAGACCTGGAAACTTCCCAGCGACGGCACCACTCCCCCACCCGGCGCCTGCACCCCCGCGCTCGCCCCCGGGCAGTACAACACCCCGGTGAGCTACGGCGGCACGACGTACCAGGTGCTCGTCCACATCCCGGCGCGGAGCGCGGGCACCCGGCTCCCGCTCGTCCTCGACCTGCACGGCAGCCAGTCCACCGGGGCGGGCCAGCTCGCCTACAGCGACCTGGCGCCCACCGCCGACGCGAAGGGCTTCGCCGTCGCCGCGCCCACCGGCGCCGTACCGAGCGGCAGCGGTTACATCTGGAACGTGCCCGGGGTCACCCCCTCCGGCACCCGCGACGACGTGGGCTTCCTGCGGCAGGTCATCGACACGCTCACCGAGCGGGCCTGCCTCGACCCGGGGCGCGTCTACGCGACGGGGTACTCCGGCGGGGGCCGGATGACGTCCGCGCTCGGCTGCGCGCTCGCCGACCGGATCGCCGCCATCGCGCCGGTCGCCGGGCTCCGCGCCGGCCGGCCCGACCCGGCGGACCGCGGCCGTCCGCTCCCCTCCTCCTGCGCGCCCTCGCGCCCGGTCCCCGTGATCGCCTTCCACGGCGAGCAGGACGCGACCAACCCGTACCGGGGCGGTGGTGACAGCGGCGCCTGGGCCTATTCCGTGCCGGTCGCCCGCGCACGGTGGGCGGAGCTGAACGGCTGCGGGAACGCCCCGGCGGAGACGCAGGTCAGCACCCACGTCCGGCGTACCGCGCAGGGCGGCTGCGCGGGCGGCGCCGACGTCGTGCTCTACACCGTCTCCGACGGCGGGCACACCTGGCCCGGCTCCCCCGTGGACAACGGCAACGGCAAGGTCACGCACGAGATCAGCGCCAACGACCTCATGTGGGAGTTCTTCCGCGGCCACCCGCTCCCCGGCGCCTCCTGAACAAGCTCGCCACTCAAACGAACAGTACCGGTAACTTGCAGCTCAGCAGGGCTTGTTGCCGATCTGTATCCTGATGGAACTAAACCGTTCTATGGACACCGTCCCGTGTTGCCTCTACGTTGAGCAGCCGTCAGCCGCTTCGCCCCGAGGACGCGACCTCCGTCGCCGCGCGGGCCGCAGTGCGGCGCTTTCCCCATCTCGTCAGGGAGTTGAAGAGGCCATGCGTAGAACAGCACTCGCGGCGACGACGGTCGTGCTCGCCACCGCGCTGACGGCGTGCGGTGGTTCGGGGTCGGGCTCCTCCTCGTCCGAGGAGGCGAGCACCCCGAAGGACCCGGCGAAGGTCTCGGGCACGATCACGGTGCTCACCAACCGCACCGACCAGGTGCAGGACGGCACCCTCAAGGGCTACGCCGCGCGTTTCAACAAGATCTACCCCCACGTCAAGGTGAAGTTCCAGGGCATCACCGACTACGAGGGCGACGTCAAGATCCGCATGAACAGCGAGAACTACGGGGACGTCCTGTCGATCCCGGCGTCCGTACCGCTCAAGCAGTACCCCAACTTCTTCTCGCCGCTCGGCCCCGCGAAGGAGCTGTCCAGGAAGTACGACTTCACCGACCACGCCACCGTGGACGGCAAGGTCTACGGGATAGCCAACATCGGGACCGCCAACGGCTTCGTCTACAACAAGGCCGTGTGGAAGAAGGCCGGGATCACCCAGTGGCCCAGGACGCCCGCCGCCTTCCTCGACGCCCTCCAGGCCATCAAGTCGAAGACGGGCGCCACCCCGTACTACACGAACTACCACGACGGCTGGCCGCTCACGAACTGGGGCAACGCGCTCGGCTCGCCGAGCTGCGACCCGGCGGCGAACGACAAGCTGGCGACGACCAAGGAGCCCTGGGCGAAGGGGCAGGACCTCCGCGTCGTGGACACGCTCCTCCACGACATCGTGCACCGCAAGCTCTCGGAGGCGGACCCGACCACCACGAACTGGGAGAACTCCAAGACCCTCATCGGCACCGGGAAGATCGGCACGATGTGGCTCGGCTCCTGGGCCGTCGTGCAGATGCGGGACGCGGCGAAGAAGGCCGGGCACGATCCCGAGGACATCGGCTTCATGCCCTTCCCCGCCCAGCACGACGGGACGTTCTGCTCGGTCGTGCGGCCCGACTACCAGTACGCCGTCAACAAGCACTCCGCGCACAAGGACGCCGCGCGGGCCTGGCTCGACTGGTACATCGACAAGTCCGGTGACGCGCAGGCGACCCTGTCCATCTCCTCGCTCAAGAGCGCCCCGCTGCCCGGCATCCTGAAGCCGTTCCAGGAGCAGGGCACCAAGCTCATCCACCTCGGCTACGGCAAGAACGCGCTCGTCGACGAGATCGACAAGGCGTCCGAGGTCGGCCTCAACGCCCAGGACTACCCGCAGCACCTGATCGACGTGGCACGCGGCACCGCCGGGGGCGATCTGGACGGAGCGCTCGCGGAGCTGAACAAGAAGTGGTCCGAGGCGCAGGGGACCCTCGGCTGAGTTCCCGCCACCGATCCGTACGACCGAAAGGAGGACCACGATGAGCGCACCACAGGCCGCGGGGCCGTCCCTGGCCGCCCGCACCGCGGCGGCACCGGAGAGCGCCGGCGGGAGAACGGCCGTGAAGGGTGCGCCCGGGCCCGCGCCCCGTCGCCCGCGCGGGCGCGGGACCCACCGCTGGTTCACCCCCTGGCTCTACCTCCTCGTCCCGCTCGCCTTCCTCGTCACCTTCACCGGGCTGCCGCTCGCCGGGCTCGTCTCGTACAGCTTCACCGACTGGGACGGGCTGAGCCCGGTGAAGAACTTCGTCGGGCTCGACAACTACACCGACCTGTTCACGCGGCCCCAGCTCTTCCGCGTCTTCTGGGTGAGCGGCTTCTACCTCGTGGGCTCCGTCGCGCAGATCTGCGCGGCGCTGTACTTCGCGACAGTGCTCAGCTTCCGCACCCGGTTCAGGAACGTCTTCAAGGGCGTCCTGTTCTTCCCTTACCTCGTCAACGGCGTCGCGATCGGCTTCGTCTTCCTCTACTTCTTCCAGCCCGGCGGCACCCTCGACACGGTGCTCGGCTGGTTCGGCGCGGGCCCGCACCTGTGGCTCGGGGACCCGGATCTCGTGAACACCTCGCTCGCGGGGGTGTCCGTGTGGCGGTTCATGGGGCTCGACATGGTGCTGTTCCTCGGCGCGATCCAGTCGATCCCGCCGGAGCTGTACGAGGCGGCGGAGCTGGACGGGGCGAACAGGTGGCAGCAGTTCCGGCACATCATCGCGCCGAGCATCCGCCCGATCATCTCGCTCAGCGTCATCCTCGCCGTCTCGGGGGCGCTCTCGGTCTTCGAGATCCCCTTCATCATGACCGGCGGCGCGAACAACAGCGAGACGTTCGTGATCCAGACGATCAAGCTCGCGTTCAACTTCAACAAGACCGGGCTCGCCTCGGCGGCGGCGCTCGTGCTCCTCCTCGTCGTGCTGCTCGTCACCGGCTTGCAGCGGGTGCTGTTCCCGGACGAAAGGGTGGAACAGTCATGACCGTCCTCAGCCCCGCGGCGCGCCCGCCCGCGAAGCGCCGCGCCCCGCGCGGCACCCGGGCCGGGGGCCGCCTCGCGACCGCCCTCAAGTACGCGACGCTGGTCCTCGCGAGCGCCGTCGTCGTCGTGCCGCTCGCCGCGATCCTGCTCACCTCGCTGCGCACCGGCAAGGAGGTGTCGAAGGACCCGGGGCTCGCGCTGCCGCACGACTGGCTCAACTTCCACAACTACACGGTCGCCTTCACCGACGGGCACATGGTGCGCGCGCTGCTCAACACCGCGTTCATCCTGGTCTTCTCCGTGGCCGGGACCGTGCTCATCGGCTCGATGACGGCGTACGCGGTCGACCGCTTCCACTTCCGCTTCAAGAAGCTCGTCCTCGGCGCGTTCCTCGTGGCCTCGCTCGTGCCGAGCGTCACGACCCAGGTCGCGACCTACCGGATCGTGAACAACCTCGGTGTCATGGACACCCGCTGGGCGCCGGTGCTGCTCTACATGGGCACCGACATCGTGTCGATCTACATCTTCCTCCAGTTCATCCGCTCGATCCCGGTCTCGCTCGACGAGGCGGCCCGGCTCGACGGGGCCTCGTCCTTCACGATCTACCGGCGGATCATCCTGCCGCTGCTCAAACCGGCGGTCGCCACCGTCGTGATCGTCAAGGGCGTCGCGATCTACAACGACTTCTACATCCCCTTCCTCTACATGCCGAGCGAGGACCTGGGCACGATCTCGACGTCCCTCTTCCGCTTCAAGGGCCCGTACGGGGCGCACTGGGAGGTCATCTCGGCGGGTGCCGCCCTCGTCATCGTGCCGAGCCTGCTCGTCTTCCTCGCGCTCCAGCGCTTCATCTACAACGGCTTCGCGGCCGGCGCCACCAAGTAGCCACCGCGCGGCCTTCCTCCAGGAGTGACATGAAAGCCAGCACACCCCTTGACCACGGCTGGACCCTGCGCCTCGACCCGCGCGGGCACCGCCCCGAGCAGGCCGCGGACGCGCTCGTGGACGAGGGGGTCCCCGCCCGCGTCCCCGGCTGCGCGCACACCGACCTCCTCGCGGCCGGGCTCATCCCGGACCCCTACCTGGGCCGGAACGAGGAGGCCGTGGCCTGGGTGGGCCGCGCCGACTGGACGTACCGCACGGCGCTCGCGGGCGGCTCCGCGCACGGCCACGAGCGCACCGACCTCGTCTTCGACGGGCTCGACACCGTCGCCGAGGTGCGGATCGGCGGCCGCGTGCTCGGCCGGACCCGCAACATGCACCGCGCGTACCGCTTCGACGCGACGGAGGCGCTCTCGGTGGACGCCGAGGTGCCCCTGGAGGTCGCCTTCACCTCCGCGTACGAGGAGGCCGAGGCGGTGCGCGCGCGGCTGGGGCCGCGCCCGAACGCGTACCCGGAGCCGTTCAACTTCGTCCGCAAGATGGCGAGTTCCTTCGGCTGGGACTGGGGCCCCACGCTCGTCACGGCCGGGATCTGGCGGCAGGCGCGGCTGGAGTGCTGGTCGCTCGCGCGGCTCGCCGAGGTGCGGCCCGAGGTGACGGTGGACGAGGACGGCACCGGGCGGGTCCGGGTCCGGATCGCCGTCGAGCGGACCGCGGGCGGGGCCGCGCGCACCCTGCGCGCCTCGGTGCGGGTCGCGGGCGCCGAGACGACGGCTCAGCTCCCGCCGGGCTCCGACGTCGTGACGGTGCTCGTGGAGGTACCGGACGTCGCGCTGTGGTGGCCGCGCGGCTACGGCGCACAGCCGCTGTACGACTGCGTGGTGTCGCTCGGCACGGACGAGGCCGAGAGCGCGGCGCTCGACTCCTGGGAGCGGCGTGTCGGTTTCCGCACCGTCGTGCTCGACACCGCCGAGGACGCGGAGGGCAGCGCCTTCACCCTCCGGGTCAACGGGCAGCCGGTCTTCGCGCGCGGCGTGAACTGGATTCCGGACGACACGCTCGTCTCGCGCGTGGACGCGGCGCGCTACCGGCGGCGCCTGGGCCAGGCGGCGGAGGCGGGCGTCAACCTCGTGCGCGTGTGGGGCGGCGGGATCTACGAGAGCGAGGACTTCTACGACGCCTGCGACGAGGCGGGGCTCCTCGTGTGGCAGGACTTCCTCTTCGCGTGCGCCGCCTACCCGGAGGAGGAGCCGCTGCGCTCGGAGGTGGAGGCGGAGGCGCGCGAGAACGTCGTACGGCTCATGCCGCACCCCTCGCTCGTGCTGTGGAACGGCAACAACGAGAACCTGTGGGGGTTCCGGGACTGGGGCTGGGCCGAGGAGCTGAACGGCGCCTCGTGGGGCGAGGGTTACTACCTCGACCTGCTCCCCCGCCTCGTCGCCGGGACCGACCCGACCCGCCCCTACTGGGCGGGCAGCCCGTGGTCCGGCTCCCCCGAGCGGCACCCGAACGACCCCCGGCACGGCACCACGCACTCCTGGGAGGTGTGGAACCGGCTCGACTACGCCGCCTACCGCGAGGACGTCCCGCGCTTCATGGCCGAGTTCGGCTGGCAGGCGCCCCCGGCCCACGCGACGCTGCGCCGGGCCATCGGGGAGGACCAGCTCGCCCCGGACTCACCGGACATGCTCCACCACCAGAAGGCGGAGGACGGCAACGGGAAGCTCGCGCGCGGCCTCGCCCCGCACTTCGAGGCACCCGGCGACTTCGACACGTGGCACTACCTGACACAGCTCAACCAGGCCCGCGCGGTGGCGACCGGGATCGAGCACTGGCGCGCGCACTGGCCGGTGTGCGCGGGCACGGTGCTGTGGCAGCTCAACGACTGCTGGCCGGTGACGAGCTGGGCGGCGATCGACGGGGACGAACGGGAGAAGCCGCTCTACCACGAGCTGCGCCGCCTGTACGCGGACCGGCTCCTGAGCCTCGTCGAGCGCGACGGGCGGCTCGTGCTCGCCGTCGTCAACGACGCGGCCACACCGTGGCAGGGCCGGGCGCGGATACAGCTCCGGGACGCGAAGGGAGGCGAAACGGAGGCGTGCGAGCGGGAGTTCACCGTGGCGGCGCGCTCGGTGGCGCTGGTCGGCCTGCCCGCCGCTCTCACGGAGTTCCGCGATCCGGCGCGCGAGTTCCTGGTGGCCGAGGCCGACGGGCTGCGGGCCCTTCGTTTCGGCGCCCCCGACAGGGAGTTCGCCTACCCGGCGGGCGAGGTGCGCACGGAGGTGGTGGCGACGGCGGACGGCGCGGAGGTGACCGTGACGGCGCGCACGCTCGTCCGGGACCTGCTGCTCCAGGCGGACCGGCTCGCCCCGGCGGCGAAGGCGGACCGGGGGCTCGTGACGCTGCTGCCCGGCGAGTGTGTGACCTACCGGGTCAGCGGCTGGGACGGAGCGGACGCGGCGGCCGTGGACGGGGCGCTGTGGTGGGTCAACAGGGGCGAGCGCGCGACCGGTTGAGACGTACGGGCCCGGGGGGCGGCACCCCCGGGCCCGTGCTCGCGTGTCACCGTTCGCGGGCGCGCCGTCCGCGGGCCCACAGCGCGAGGGCGCCGGCGAGGACGGCGACGGCTCCCCCGCCCGCCCACCAGGCGGCGGCGTGGCCCCCGCCGGAGGTGCCCGGCACCTTGCCCGAGAGCGTGACGTCCGCCGTGTCGTTCGCGGGGTCGGGGTCGGCCGGGTACTCCTTGCCGTCGCGCCCGCGCAGGCGCACGGAGCCGTCGCCGGACTCCTCGCCGAGGCGGAGGCGGAAGGCGAGGTGCTGGGTGTCGCCGGGCTCGTGGGCGGTGAGGGGGCAGGTGTAGACGCCGGCCTTGTCGTGCTTGCACAGGGGCTCGAAGTAGTCCTCGTCCAGTTCCTCCATCGGCTCCTTGAGGACGCGGGCGCCCTCGGGCGGCGTGAACCGGAGCTCCACGGGCGGGTTCTGCCCCGGGTCGCCGGGGCCGTTGTTCCTGGCGACGATCCGGACCTCCTGCTCGCGGCCGTCCCGGGCGCGCAGCCGGGTGCCGACCGCCGCGTAGTCGGAGGGGTTGTCGACGGAGAAGCGGGTCCAGGCGGTGTCCTCGTCGCTCCAGGTGCCCGTGGTGCCCTTGCCGGGCTCCGGGCGCAGGGCGGGCCCCTTGCCGGGCGCGCCCTCGTCGGGGACGACGACTTCCTCGTAGGGGCCGAGGTCGAGCGGCCAAGCGGACTGGTGGAGGCTTCCGGCGGTTTCGGTCTTCGGGGCGCAGGTCGAGACCGGGAGCGAGGCCGACGCTCTCGCCGGGGGCGAGGTCGAGCGCGGGGAAGCGGCAGACGGCCGTGGCGCCGTGGTAGCTGCAGTTCGAGAAGCGCTCCGTGGTGGGCGTCATGGTGTCGGTGGTGTAGGTGAGGCCGAGGCCGTTCGCGGGGGTCTCGCCCGCGTTGCGCACGACGAAGGCGAAGTGCGTGCGGGCACCGGGGCGCAGGTGGGCGACTTTCTCGGGGCGGCGGATCTCCAGGACGGGGCCGCCGACCACGACGCGGGTGGTGGCCTCGGCGACCTTGCCGTCCGGGGCCTCGTAGCGCAGGTGCAGGTCCCCGGCGTCCCCCGCCTCGCTGCCGGGCGCGGCGTACGGGAGGGCGCCGGCCCAGTCCGCCCAGTTGTCATAGCTCGCGCCGACCTCGCAGACGATGCGGGCGGCGTCGCCCGAGCAGCCGTTGCCGTACTTCCTCAGCCGCAGGACGTCCTCGGCGCCGCGCACGTCGGTGATCAGGCGTCCCGTCTTCTCGCCCGCCACCGCGTCCTCGTGGTACCGGACGTGCAGGTGCTTGTCCCGCGCGGGGCGCCTGGGCCCGCCGGGCGGCGCCACGTGGTACGTGGCGGGGGCGGTCAGCGGCGGGTCCGCAGCGGCGGCCGGGGCGGACCCCAGGGGGACCACCCCGGCGAGACACGCCGCGAGGGCGAGCAGGACGCCGCGGGTACGGGAGAGGTACGGGGTGCGGGGGCGAACGGCCATGCG
The DNA here is from genome assembly GCF_000154905.1 of Streptomyces sp. SPB074. Lineage (GTDB taxonomy): Bacteria > Actinomycetota > Actinomycetes > Streptomycetales > Streptomycetaceae > Streptomyces. The sequence goes on from NZ_GG770539.1 coordinate 393,776, forward strand.
CTCCAGTCGATCACGCGGGGCGTCCCGCGCGGAAGGTGCCCCTCGCCCCGTACGGGCGGGGCCCGGGTTCCCGCGTGCGCTCAGCCCTCGTCGTCGCCCTCCAGGTTCCCCTCCGTCTCCAGGTAGACCTGCCGCAGGGCGTCGAGCACCGCAGGGTCGGGCTCGGCCCACATGCCGCGCGACTCGGCCTCCAGGAGGCGTTCCGCGATGCCGTGCAGGGCCCAGGGGTTGGCCTCCTGGAGGAAGGCGCGGTTCGTCTCGTCCAGGACGTACGTCTCGGTGAGCTTGTCGTACATCCAGTCCGCGATGACGCCCGTCGTCGCGTCGTAGCCGAACAGGTAGTCCACCGTGGCGGCGAGTTCGAAGGCGCCCTTGTAGCCGTGGCGGCGCATCGCCTCGATCCAGCGGGGGTTGACGACGCGCGCGCGGAAGACGCGCGAGGTCTCCTCCACGAGGGTGCGGGTGCGGACCGTCTCGGGGCGCGTGGAGTCGCCGATGTACGCCTCGGGCGCGGAGCCGCGCAGCGCGCGCACGGCGGCGACCATGCCGCCGTGGTACTGGAAGTAGTCGTCCGAGTCGGCGATGTCGTGCTCGCGGGTGTCGGTGTTCTTCGCGGCGACGGCGATACGGCGGTAGGCGGTCTCCATCTCCTCGCGCGCGGGCCGTCCGTCGAGACCGCGCCCGTACGCGTACCCGCCCCACACCGTGTAGACCTCGGCGAGGTCGGCGTCGGTGCGCCAGTCGCGCGAGTCGATGAGCTGGAGCAGGCCCGCGCCGTAGGTGCCGGGCCGGGAGCCGAAGATGCGGGTCGTGGCGCGCCGCTCGTCGCCGTGCTCGGCGAGGTCGCGGGCGACGTGGGCGCGGACGTGGTTGACGTCCGCGGGCTCCTCCAGCGAGGCGGCCAGGCGTACGGCGTCGTCCAGGAGGCCGACGGTGTGCGGGAAGGCGTCGCGGAAGAAGCCCGAGATGCGCAGGGTCACGTCCACGCGGGGGCGGCCCAGTTCCTCGTGCGGGACCGCTTCGAGGCCCGTGACGCGGCGCGAGGCGTCGTCCCACACGGGCCGGACGCCGAGCAGCGCGAGGGCTTCGGCGATGTCGTCGCCCGCCGTGCGCATCGCGCTCGTGCCCCACAGCGAGAGCCCGACGGAGGTGGGCCACTCGCCGTGGTCGGCGCGGTAGCGGTCCAGGAGCGAGGTCGCGAGGGACTGCCCGGTCTCCCAGGCGAGCCGGGAGGGGACGGCCTTCGGGTCGACGGAGTAGAAGTTGCGGCCGGTCGGCAGGACGTTGACGAGGCCGCGCAGCGGGGAGCCGGAGGGCCCGGCGGGGACGAAGCCGCCGCGCAGGGCGTGCAGGGTGTGGTCGAGTTCGCCGGTGGTCGCCGCGAGGCGCGGCACCACTTCGCGGGCGGCGAAGGCGAGGACCGCGCGGACGTCCTCGCTCTCCTCCCGCGGCACGGCCTCCGGGTCCCAGTCCGCGTCCTCCATCGCCTGCACGAGCGCGCGGGCGCGCTCCTCGGCGGCGTCCGCGCTCGCGAGGGTCGCGGCGGACTCGTCCAGGCCGAGCGCCTCGCGCAGCCCGGGGAGCGCCTGGGTGCCGCCCCAGATCTGGCGGGCGCGCAGGATCGCGAGGACGAGGTTGACGCGGTCGGTGGCGGCGGGTGCCTTGCCGAGGACGTGGAGGCCGTCGCGGATCTGGGCGTCCTTGACCTCGCAGAGCCAGCCGTCCACGTGCAGGAGGAAGTCGTCGAAGCCGTCGTCGTCGGGGCGGTCGTCGAGGCCGAGGTCGTGGTCGAGGCGGGCGGCCTGGATGAGGGTCCAGATCTGGGCGCGGATCGCGGGGAGCTTCGCGGGGTCCATCGCGGCGATCTGCGCGTGCTCGTCCAGGAGCTGTTCGAGGCGCGCGATGTCCCCGTAGGACTCGGCGCGGGCCATCGGCGGCACGAGGTGGTCCACGAGGGTGGCGTGGACACGGCGCTTGGCCTGGGTGCCCTCACCGGGGTCGTTGACGAGGAAGGGGTAGACGAGAGGCAGGTCGCCGAGCGCGGCGTCGGGGCCGCAGGCGGCGGAGAGGCCGGCGTTCTTGCCGGGCAGCCACTCCAGGTTGCCGTGCTTGCCGAGGTGCACCATCGCGTCGGCGCCGAAGCCGCCCTCGCTCGCGGGGGCCGCGATCCAGCGGTAGGCGGCGAGGTAGTGGTGCGAGGGCGGGAGATCGGGGTCGTGGTAGATCGCGATGGGGTTCTCGCCGAAGCCGCGCGGGGGCTGGATGAGGACGAGGAGGTTGCCGAAGCGGAGCGCGGCGAGCACGATGTCGCCCTCGGGGTTCGCGCCGCGGTCGACGAACATCTCGCCGGGCGCGGGTCCCCAGTGCTCCTCGACCGCGGTGCGCAGTTCCTTGGGCAGGGTCGCGAACCAGCGGCGGTAGTCGGCGGCGGCGATGCGGACCGGGTTGGCGGCGAGCTGTTCCTCGGTGAGCCAGTCCTGGTCGTGGCCGCCCGCGTCGATGAGCGCGCGGATCAGCTCGTCGCCGTCGCCGGACTCGACGCCGGGGACGGGCTCCGTGCCGAAGTCGTAGCCCTCGGCGAGGAGGCGGCGCAGGAGCGCGATCGCGCTCGCGGGGGTGTCGAGGCCGACGGCGTTGCCGATGCGGGAGTGCTTGGTGGGGTACGCGGACAGGACGAGCGCGAGGCGCTTGTCGGGCGCGGGTATGTGCCGCAGGCGGGCGTGGCGCACGGCGAGCCCGGCGACGCGCGCGGCGCGTTCGGGGTCGGCGACGTAGGCGGGGAGGCCGTCCGCGTCGATCTCCTTGAACGAGAAGGGGACGGTGATGAGGCGGCCGTCGAACTCGGGCACGGCGATCTGGCTCGCGGCGTCGAGGGGCGAGACGCCCTCGTCGTTCTCCTCCCAGTCGGCGCGCGAGCCGGTGAGGCACAGCGCCTGGAGGATCGGTACGTCGAGCCCGGCGAGGGCGCCCGCGTCCCACGCCTCCTCGTCGCCGCCCGCGCTCGCCTCGGCGGGGCGCGTGCCGCCGGCCGCGAGGACGGTGGTGACGAGGACGTCGGCGGTGCGCAGGGTGTCGAGCAGTCCGTCCTCGGGGGTGCGGAGCGAGGCCACGTAGAGCGGGAGCGCTCGGCCGCCCGCGTCCTCGACGGCCTCGCACAGGGCGTCCACGAAACCGGTGTTGCCGCTCATGTGGTGCGCGCGGTAGTAGAGCACCGCGACGACGGGGCCCGTGGTGGTGCGCGGGGTGCGCTCCAGGGGGCCCCAGGAGGGGGCGGGGGCGGGCGCGTCGAAGCCGTGGCCGGTGAGGAGCACGGTGTCGGAGAGGAAGCGGGCGAGCTGTTCGAGGTTCGCGGGGCCGCCGTGCGCGAGGTAGGCGTGGGCCTCGGCGGCGATGCCGACCGGGACGGTGGACGCGGCCATCAGCTGGGCGTCGGGGGCCTGCTCCCCGCTCAGCACGACGACGGGCCTGCCGTCGGCGAGGAGCAGGTCGAGCCCTTCCTGCCAGACGCGGATGCCGCCGAGGAGCCGGACGACGACGAGGTCGACGCCGTCGAGGAGGGCGGGGAGCGCGTCGAGCGCGAGCCGCGAGGGGTTCGCGAAGCGGAACGGCACCGGGCCCGCTGCGGCGCGGGCGCTGAGCAGGTCCGTGTCGGACGTCGACAGGAGCAGGAACATGCGGCGTCAGGCCCTTCCTCGGGGTGTCCACGCCCCGGGCGGTGTTCGGACGGCGGGAGTTCCTGACTCACACGCGGCGGGTGCGCGTGCTCACAGTGGCGGGACCGCGCCGGATTCGCACCGGGCTTCCTCCCAAGTCGCCGTCTGGCGGTGGCGGACCGGGTGGGACCGCCGAAAGGTCATAGTACGGGGGGCCGCGGCACGGGGGTAGGGGCAGGGGGCGCCCGGCGGG
>NZ_GG770539.1:399944-401297 GCF_000154905.1 Streptomyces sp. SPB074
CGGCCGGTCGATCGCGCGCGGGATCGCGGCGCGGTACCTGCGCGCGGAGCACGTCGAGGAACTGCTCGTCTACCCGGTGACGACGGAGGCGACGGAGCACCCCGGCGGCTACCGGGCGGCGCTGGAGGAGTTCTACGAGGAGGCGGCGGGCCGGCTGGCGGCGCACCTGGACGCGGGGCGCACGGTCGCGGTGCTGGCCGAGGGCGACCCGTTCTTCTACGGCTCGTACCAGCACATGCACAAGCGGCTCGCGCACCGCTACGAGACCGAGGTGGTGCCGGGCGTCACGTCGTTCGCCGCCGCCTCGGCGCGGCTCGGACGGCCGCTCGTGGAGGGCGAGGAGGTGCTGACCGTGCTGCCGGGCACGCTCCCCGAGGAGGAGCTCGCCGCGCGGCTCGCCGCGACCGACTCGGCCGTCGTGATGAAACTGGGCCGCACCTTCCCCAAGGTCCGCCGGGCGCTGGAGAGCGCGGGACGGCTGGACGAGGCGCGGTACGTGGAGCGGGCGACGATGGACGGGGAGCGGACGGCGCCGCTCGCGGACGTGGACGCCGGTGACGTCCCGTACTTCTCGGTCGCCGTGCTGCCGAGCCGGGTCGCCGCCGGGCGCCCGGAGCCGGTGGCGGGGCGGGGCGAGGTGGTCGTGGTGGGGACGGGCCCGGCCGGGCCGCTGTGGCTGACCCCGCAGTCGCGGGGCGCGCTCGCGGCGGCGGACGACCTCGTGGGCTACGCGACGTACATCGACCGGGTGCCGGAGCGCCCCGGGCAGTCGCGGCACGCCTCGGACAACCGGGTGGAGTCCGAACGCGCCGAGTTCGCCTTGCAGTTGGCGGCGCGGGGGCGGCGGGTCGCGGTCGTGTCCGGGGGCGATCCCGGCGTGTTCGCGATGGCGACGGCGGTGCTCGAAATCGCCTCGCGGCCGGAGTACGCGGACGTGCCGGTCCGGGTCCTGCCGGGGGTGACGGCCGCGAACGCGGCGGCGGCGCGGGCGGGGGCCCCGCTCGGGCACGACTACGCGGTGTTCTCGCTCTCGGACCGGCTCAAGCCCTGGGAGGTGGTGGCGGAGCGGCTGCGCGCGGCGGCGGGCGCCGATCTCGTCCTCGCGCTGTACAACCCCGGTTCGGGCAGCCGTACGTGGCAGGTGGGAGCGGCGCGTGACGTGCTCCTGGAGCACCGGGCGCCCGGGACGCCCGTCGTGGTGGCGCGGGACGTCGGGGGCGCGGGCGAGCGGGTCCGGATCGTGCGGCTCGCCGACCTGGACCCGGCGGAGGTGGACATGCGCACGATCCTGCTCGTGGGCTCCTCGCGGACGCGGGTGGTGCGGCGCGGGGACGGCGAGGAGATCGTGTGGAC
>NZ_GG770539.1:401756-404927 GCF_000154905.1 Streptomyces sp. SPB074
GTGCCCGGTGAAGGCGGCGAGCCCCGTGCGGCCGGTGGTGAGGAAGACGCGGGTGCCGAGCGCGGGCAGGAGCGCCGCGGCCTCGGCGAGCGAGGCGGCGTCGTGCCAGTCGTCGCCGGGCGCGCGGGTCCAGCCGGGGCGGCGCAGGGCGAGGAGCGGGACTCCGGCGGCGGTGGCGGCCCCGGCGGCGTGGAAGCTCATCGTGGCGGCGAAGGGGGTGGGTCGCGTCCACGAGCGCGGTGACGCGGTGCGTACGCAGCCAGGCCGCCAGCCCCTCCGTACCGCCGAAGCCGCCCACGCGCACGGCGCCCGGCAGCGCGCGGGGTGCCGTGACGCGGCCCGCGAGCGAGGTCGTGACCCGCCAGGGCGAGCCGTCCAGGGCCTCGGCGAGGCGGCGGGCCTCCGTCGTACCGCCGAGGATCAGGACGTGGGGCGCGTTCGGGGCGTGGCCTTCGTTCAGCATGGGTGGCGCTCGCGCGCCGCCGAGTAGAGGTGGCTGTCGCGGAACGAGGAGGCGCCCAGGGTGCGGCCGACCATGATGACGGCGGTGCGGGTGATCCCCGCGGCCTTGGTCTCGGCGGCGATCGTGCCGAGCGTGCCGCGCAGGATCAGCTCCTCGGGCCGGGAGGCGTGGGCGACGACGGCGGCGGGGCAGTCGGCGCCGTAGTGCGGCAGGAGTTCGGCGGTGACGCGGTCGACGTAGCGGGCGGCGAGGTGGAGGACGAGGAGGGCGCCGCTGCGGCCGAGGGTCGCGAGGTCCTCGCCCTCGGGCATGGGGGTGGCCTCCTGCGCGACGCGCGTGAGGACGACGGTCTGGCCGACCGTGGGCACGGTCAGTTCCCGCTTGAGCGCGGCGGCGACGGCGGCGAAGGCGGGGACGCCCGGGACGACCTCGTACGGGATGCCGAGCGCGTCGAGGCGGCGCATCTGCTCGGCGACCGCGCTGAAGACCGCCGGGTCGCCCGAGTGGAGGCGGGCCACGTCCTGCCCGTTCTCGTGGGCGCGGGAGAACTCGGCGGTGATGGCGTCGAGATCGAGGTGCGCGGTGTCCACGAGGCGCGCGCCGGGCGGGCACTCGGCGAGGAGTTCGGCGGGGACGAGGCTGCCCGCGTACAGGCACACGGGGCAGCGGGCGAGGGTGCGCGCGCCGCGCAGCGTGATGAGGTCGGCGGCGCCGGGGCCCGCGCCGATGAAGTAGACGGTCATGGGGTGTCCGCTCTGGAGGGGGTCTTTTCCACGAGCCACTGTGTCAGCGGCATGGCCGGGCGCCAGCCGGTGAAGCCGCCGACGGGGGCGGCGTGCGCGAGCGAGAGCCGCACCAGTTCGCCCCCGTACCGCTTCCGCGCGGCGCCCAGCACGGCCTCGGACTCCAGCGTCACGGTGTTGGCGACGAGTCTGCCGCCCTCGGGCAGCGCCGCCCAGCAGGCGTCGAGCAGGCCGGGGGCGGTGAGTCCGCCGCCGATGAACACGGCGTCGGGCGTGGGCAGTCCGGCGAGCGCGGCGGGGGCGGCGCCGGTGACGACGCGGAGCGCGGGGACGCCGAGGCGCTCGGCGTTCTCCGTGATGCGGGCGGCGCGCACGGGGTCGCGCTCGACACTGACGGCGCGGCAGGACGGGTGCGTGCGCAGCCACTCGATCGCGATCGATCCCGAGCCGCCGCCGACGTCCCACAGGACTTCCCCGGGCGCGGGCGCGAGCGCGGCGAGGGTGACGGCGCGCGGGTAGCGCTTGGTGAGCTGTCCGTCGTGCGCGTACGCCTCGTCGGGCAGCCCGGGCACGGCGCCGAGGCGCGGGGCCCCGGGGGCGCGGCGGCACTCGACGGCGACGATGTGCAGCGGGTCGGCCTCGGGTGCGTCCCAGGCGTCGGCGGTGCTCCAGGGGCCGGTGCGTTCGCGGGGGCCGCCGAGTTGTTCGAGCACCCGCATCCGGCTGGGCCCGAAGCCGCGCGCGCGGAGCAGCGCGGCCGGTCTCGGCGGGCGTCCCGGGTGCCGGGCCGAGGACGAGGAGGCGGCGGCGCGGGTGGAGCGCGGCGGCGAGGCGGGCGAGGGGGCGGCCGACGGCGGAGACGACGTCCACGTCCTCGCGGGCCCAGCCGAGGCGGGCGCAGGCGTGGGCGACGGAGGAGGGGTGCGGCAGGACGCGGACGGCCTCGGGGCCGAGGAGCGCGGTGAGGGTCCGTCCGATCCCGTAGAACATCGGGTCGCCGCTGGCGAGGACGACGCGGGCGCTTCCCGCGTGCGCGGCGAGGAGTGCGGGCAGCGCGGGGCGCAGCGGTGAGGGCCAGGGGACGCGGGTGGCGGCGCACTCGGGGGGCAGCAGGTCCAGTTGGCGGGGGCCGCCGAAGACGGTGCCGGCCGCGCGCAGGACGGCGCGGGACGCCTCGGGGACGCCCGGCCAGCCCTCGGCGCCGATGCCGACGACGGTGACGGCGTCCGGCGGGGTGGGGGCGGGCGCTGCGGTCACGTGCGGGGTCCTCGGGATCGGCGCGGCGGAGGCGCGGTGCGGGTGGCGCGGCCGGCGCGGGTGCGGTGCGGTCGGTGCCCGCTCAGCCTACGTGGGGCATGACCTGCGGGTGCGTGCCGGGTCACCGGCTTGTTGCACACTATATGCAACTGCATACGAGGTGCGGGGCCGGTGGGTGACCGCCGGGCCGCGACGACGGGAAATGAGGTGCGGGGTGGCCGCTCCGCTCGTACTGGGCATCGAGTCCTCCTGCGACGAGACCGGCGCGGGCCTGGTCAGGGACGGCAGGCTCCTCGGGCACGCGGTCGCGTCGAGCATGGACGCGCACGCGCGCTACGGGGGTGTCGTGCCCGAGATCGCCGCGCGGGCGCACGTGCACGCGGTGCGTCCGGTGATCCGGCGCGCGCTCGCCGAGGCGGGGCTGCGGGCGCGGGACATCGACGCGGTGGCGGTCACGACGGGCCCCGGCCTCGCCGGGGCGCTCCAGGTGGGCCTCGCGGCGGCGAAGGGCCTCGCGTACGGGCTCGGCGTGCCGCTGCACGGCGTGCACCACCTGGCCGGGCACGTGGCGGCCGACGCCCTGGAGCACGGGCCGCTGCCCTCGCCCTGCGTCGTGCTGATCGTCTCGGGCGGGCACACCTCGCTGCTCCTCGTCCGTGACCTGGCGCGCGAGCCGATCACGCACCTCGGGGACACGCTGGACGACGC
>NZ_GG770539.1:405035-407916 GCF_000154905.1 Streptomyces sp. SPB074
GCGCGCGAGGGCGACCCCGGCGCGGTGGCCTTCCCGCGTCCGCTGCCCGGCGGGTACGACTTCTCGTTCTCCGGGCTCAAGACGGCGGCGGCGCGCTGGGCGGAGCGGCACGCGGGCGGGGCGCTGCCGGTCGCGGACGGGGCGGCGGCGCTCCAGGAGGCGGTCGCCGACACGCTGACCCGCAAGGCGGTCGCGGCCTGCGCGGAGCACGGCGTACGCACGCTCGTCGTGGTCGGCGGCGTCGCGGCGAACTCGCGCGTGCGCGCGCTCGCCGAGGAGCGCTGCCGCGCCGCCGGGATCACCCTGCGCGTTCCACCGTTGCGGCTGTGCACGGACAACGGCGCGATGATCGCGGCGGCGGGCGACCTGCTCGTCCGCGCGGGGGCCGAACCGGCGCCGCTCGACGTCTCGGTGGACCCCTCGGCGCCGCTGGAGTACGCGGCGCTGCACCCGGCGGGACGGCGCTGAGCGGCCCGCGCCCCGCCCCGCGAGACCGCCCGGGGTCCATTCCCCGAACACCCCGCCCGCCGTTCCCCCGTACCGCCTACACTTCCTCCAGCAGCTGGTTCGCCCCGTCCGCCAGGCGGGGTGTCGCAAGAGGGAACCCGGTGGGAATCCGGGACTGCCCCGCAGCGGTGAGCGGGAACGACCGCCGTCATACGCACTGGGTCCGGGTACGGGCCTGGGAAGCGACGGCCAGTAGGTGCCCTCCTTCAGGAAGGCGCGCCCGCGAGTCCGAAGACCTGCCAGCCGCCCGGACGCGTGCCGAGAACGCGCCCGGACATCCCGGTGACCTCGTGGGCGGGTCGGCGCGCACAGTGGGCGGCTGGATTCCCGCCCCCTTTGTCGTTCCTTCGCGCTTTTCACGGACACCCGGGATCTCAGGGATTCATCTCGCGAAGGAGATCTCCGTGACACCGAAGTCCGCAGCCGCGGCAGCATGGGCCACCGTGTACGGCTACCCCCGCCAGGGCCCCGACCGGGAGCTGAAGAAGGCGGTCGAGGGCTACTGGAAGGGCCGCGTCGACGCGCCCTCGCTCCTCGGCACCGCGCGCGAACTGCGCGCCGCCGCCTGGCGGCAGCTCGCAACCGACGGCGCCGGAGAGGTCCCCACCGGCGACTTCTCCCTCTACGACCACGTGCTCGACACGAGTGTCATGGTCGGCGCGATCCCCGAGCGCCACCGCGCCGCCGTCGCGGCCGACGCGCTCGACGGCTACTTCGCCATGGCGCGCGGAACCCGGGACGTCGCTCCGCTGGAGATGACGAAGTGGTTCGACACGAACTACCACTACCTGGTGCCCGAGCTGGGTCCCGGCACGGTCTTCACCGCCGACTCCGCGAAGCAGACCGGGGAGCTGCGCGAGGCGCTCGCGCTCGGCCTGCGCGCGCGGCCGGTGCTGGTCGGCCCCGTCACCTATCTCCTGCTGGCCAAGCCCGCCCCGGGCACCGAGCCCGGTTTCGCCCCGCTCGACCTGCTCGACCGTCTCCTGCCGGTGTACGAGGAGGTGCTGGCCGACCTGCGCGCGGCGGGCGCCGAGTGGGTCCAGCTCGACGAGCCGGCCCTCGCGCAGGACCGCACCCCGGCCGAACTCGACGCCGCCGAGCGGGCGTACGCGTACCTCGGTGGCCGCACCGACCGCCCCGAACTGCTCGTGGCGAGCTACTTCGACCGGCTCGGCGAGGCGCTGCCCGTCCTCGCGAAGGCCCCGGTGGAGGGCCTGGCGCTCGACTTCACCGGGCCCGCCGCCGCGAACCTGGACGCGCTCGCCGCCGCCGGCGGACTGCCCGGCAAGCGGCTCGTCGCCGGTGTCGTGGACGGGCGCAACATCTGGGTGGGCGACCTGGAGAAGGCCCTCGCGACGCTCGGCACGCTCCTCGGCCTCGCGGACCGGGTGGACGTCGCCGCGTCCTGCTCGCTGCTGCACGTCCCGCTCGACGCCGCGCGCGAGAAGGACGTCGAGCCGCAGGTCCTGCGCTGGCTCGCCTTCGCCCGCCAGAAGACGGCCGAGCTCGCGACGCTCGCCAAGGCCCTCACGCACGGCACGGACGCGGTCGCCGCGGAACTCTCCGCCAACCGCGCCGCGCTCGCCTCGCGCGCCGCGTCCCCGCTCACGCACGACCCGGCGGTCCGGGCCCGCGCGGCGGCGGTGACCGCGGCGGACGCGCGCCGCCCGGCGCCGTACGAGGAGCGCGCCGCCGCGCAGCGCGCGCACCTCGGGCTGCCCCCGCTGCCCACCACGACGATCGGTTCGTTCCCGCAGACGGGCACGATCCGCGCGGCGCGTGCGGACCTGCGGTCCGGGCGCATCGGCACGGAGGGGTACGAGGAGCGCATCGAGGAGGAGATCCGGCAGGTGATCTCCTTCCAGGAGGAGGCCGGGCTCGATGTCCTCGTGCACGGCGAGCCCGAGCGCAACGACATGGTCCAGTACTTCGCCGAGCAGCTGAGCGGCTACCTCGCCACGCGGCACGGCTGGGTGCAGTCGTACGGGACGCGGTACGTGCGCCCGCCGGTGCTCGCCGGGGACATCTCGCGGCCCGCGCCCATGACGGTGCGCTGGACGCGGTTCGCGCAGTCCCTCACCGCGAAGCCGGTCAAGGGGATGCTGACCGGGCCCGTCACGATGCTCGCGTGGTCCTTCGTGCGCGACGACCAGCCGCTGGGCGAGACGGCGCGGCAGGTCGCGCTCGCGCTCAGGGACGAGGTGAACGACCTGGAGGCCGCGGGCACCCGCGTCATCCAGGTGGACGAGCCCGCGCTGCGCGAGACGCTGCCGCTGCGCGCCGACGCGCGCCCGGCCTACCTCGACTGGGCGACCGAGGCGTTCCCCCTCCCGACGAGCGGCGTCGAGGCGGCCACGCAGGTGCACACGCACAT
>NZ_GG770539.1:408490-409867 GCF_000154905.1 Streptomyces sp. SPB074
GACGCGGCCCTTCCAGTAGCCCTCGGCCGCCTTCTTCAGCTCCCGGTCGGGGCCCTGGCGGGGGTAGCCGTACACGGTGACCCATGCTGCCGCGGCTGCGGACTTCGGTCCGCGGGGCGGTCCCGTACCGCCGGGCGCGACCTCCCCGTCGGCGCCCGGCGGCGGTCGTTCAGCTCTTCGGCACCTCGCGCTGCGCCACGCCGTCGTAGGAGGCGAGCGGACGGATCAGCGAGTTGTGCGAGAGCTGCTCGATGATGTGCGCGGTCCACCCGGTGACGCGGCTCATCACGAAGATCGGGGTGAAGACCGGGGTGTCGAAGCCCATGAGGTGGTAGGCGAGACCGGCCGGGTAGTCCAGGTTCGGGTGGATCTGCTTGCGCTCGAACATCGCCTCGCGCAGCGCCGTGTGCAGCTTGTCCAGGTGCGGGGCCTCGGGGTTGTCGCTCCGCTCGACGAGGCGGTCGAGAGCGGCCTGCATGATCGGGACGCGGGAGTCGCCGTTCTTGTAGACGCGGTGCCCGAAGCCCATGATCTTGCGCTTCTCGGCGAGCGCCTGGTCGAGCCAGCGCGCGGCGTCGGAGGGGTCCCGCACCTCGTCCAGCATGTCCATGACGGCCTCGTTGGCGCCGCCGTGCAGGGGGCCCTTGAGGGCGCCGATCGCGCCGGTGACCGCGCTGTAGAGGTCGGAGAGCGTCGAGGTGATGACGCGCGCGGTGAAGGTCGAGGCGTTGAAGCTGTGCTCGGCGTAGAGCGCGAGGGAGATCTCGAAGCAGCGCACGACCTCCTTGTCGGGGACCTCGCCGAAGCACATGTGGAAGAAGTTCTCGGCGTAGCCGAGGCCCGGGTCGGGGGCGATGGGGTCGAGACCCCGGCGGCGGCGCTGGTGGGCGGCGACGACGGTGGGGAGCTTCGCGAAGAGGGAGAGCGACTTGGCGAGGTTCGCCTCCTCGCTGTTGTCGTCCTCGCGCGGGTCCTCGGCGCCGAAGAGGCTCACGGCGGTGCGCAGCACGTCCATCGGGTGGCACGTCCCGGGCAGCCGGGCGAGCAGCTCGGACTCGGTCCGGTCGAGCGGGCGCAGGGCGCGCTCGGCGGACTCGAAGGCGGCGAGCTGCCGCGCGTCGGGAAGCTCGCCGTGCCACAGGAGGTAGGAGACGGCCTCGAAGGAGTGGTGGGCCGCGAGGTCCTGGACCGCGTAGCCGCGGTAGGTGAGGGAGTTGGTCTCCTGGATGACGGTGGAGACCTCGGTGGTGTCGGCGTAGACGCCGGCGAGACCGCGGTGGATCTCCGGGGTGCTGGTCATGGGTGGTGCCTCCGGGAGGAGTTCTGGTACCGGGGTGCGTACGGGTGGTACGGGCCCTGGGCCCGGGTGCCGGGGGG
>NZ_GG770539.1:410066-420781 GCF_000154905.1 Streptomyces sp. SPB074
CCCGGGCGGCGGGCCGTGGGGGTGGACCGGCGGGCGGGCCGTGCGGGGGGGGCGTGTGGGCCGCGTGGGGCTCAGGCGTCCGGCGGGAGCGTGAAGTCGAAGACGGCCGAGTCGAAGGACGCGTACGCCTCGTAGTCCAGGAGCTCGTACAGCCGGGACCGTGTCTGCATCTTCGGCAGCAGCGATTCCTGCGTGCCCTCGGCCTTGACGGTGCGCAGCCCGTCCTCGACCGCGCCCATCGCGAGCCGCAGGAACGTCACGGGGTAGAGCGCGATGTTGTAGCCGAGGTCTTCGAGGGCCTTCGCGGTGAGCAGCCTGCCCTTGCCGAACTCGGTCATGTTGGCGAGGAGCGGGACGTCCACGGCCTTGCGGAACGCCTCGAACTCGGCCTCGTCGGCCAGCGCCTCGGGGAAGATCGCGTCGGCTCCCGCGTCGACGTACGCCTTGGCGCGGTCGATCGCGGCGTCCAGGCCCTCGACGGCGCGCGCGTCGGTGCGGGCCATGAGGAGGAAGTCCGGGTCGCGGCGGGCGTCGACGGCGGCGCGGACGCGGCGGCTCATGGTGTCGCGCTCGACGACGGACTTGCCGTCGAGGTGCCCGCAGCGCTTGGGGTTGACCTGGTCCTCCAGGTGGAGCCCGGCGAGCCCGGCGTCCTCCAGGAGCTGGACGGTGCGCGCCGCGTTCATGGGCTCGCCGAAGCCGGTGTCGGCGTCGATGAGGACCGGCAGATCGGTGGCTCGCGTCGTCTGCTGGGCGCGCGCGGCGATCTCGGTGACCGTCGTGAGGCCGATGTCCGGCAGCCCGAGGTCGGCCGCGAGGACGGCGCCGGAGAGGTACGCGGCCTCGAAGCCCGTGTCCTCGATGAGCTTCGCCGAGAGCGGGTTGATCGCGCCGGGCATCTGGAGCAGGCGCCCGGTCGCGAGCCGTTCGCGCAGCGCGCGGCGGCGCTGGGCCGGGGTGGTGCGGGTGTGCAGCATCAGGACGGGTCCTTCCGCTTCGTGCGGGTGGGTGCGGCGTGCGGCCGGCGCGGGGCCGGTCGCGTACCGCCGCGGGTGGGGCGCGGCATCAGAAGAGGCCCTTCGGCAGCTTCGCGTCGTAGGCGGAGACGGCCTCGGTGTCGACCTCGGGGAAGAGGCCGTCGAGGTCGCCGCAGCTCAGCTCCGCGAGGTGCTCGGCGGCCGACAGGAAGCGGTGCTGCGCCTCGGGCGTGACGATGTTCTCGGCGAGGGTGCGGAACTTGCCCTGGTAGGCCGGGCGGTCGAAGGGCCGGGCCCCGGCCGGGTGCGCGTCCGCCACGCCGAGTTCGTCCTCGATCACGGTGCCGTCGTCCAGGGTGACGACGGCGCGGGCGCCGAAGGCACGCCGCTGCGGGTCCGGGTCGTGGTAGCGGCGGGTCCACTCGGGGTCCTCGACCGTGGTGATCTTCTGCCACAGCGCGACCGTGTCGGGGCGCGCGGCGCGCTCGGGCGCGTAGGAGCGCTCGTGGTGCCAGGCGCGGTCCTGGAGGGCGACGGCGAAGATGTAGGGGACCGAGTGGTCGAGCGTCTCGCGGCTCGCCTTCGGGTCGTACTTCTGCGGGTCGTTGGCGCCCGAGCCGATGACGTTGTGGGTGTGGTGGCTCGTGTGGAGCACGATGGAGGCGACGCGGTCGAGCGGGATCTTCTCGCCCATGCGGCGGGCGAGGTCGATGAGCGCCTGCGCCTGGTACTCGGCGGAGTGCTCCTTGGTGTAGGTGTCGAGGATGCCGCGCCGGGCCTCGCCCGCCTCGGGCAGCCACACCGTGTAGTCGGCGTCGGGGCCGTCGAGCATCCAGGCGAGGAAGCCGTCCTCGCCCTCGTAGATCGGGGACGGCGAGGTCTCGCCGCGCATCGCGCGGTCCACGGCCTCGATCGCGGCCTTCCCGGCGAAGGCGGGGGCGTACGCCTTCCAGCTGGAGATCTCGCCCTTGCGGGACTGCCGGGTCGCCGTCGTGGTGTGCACGGCCTGCTGGATCGCCTGGTAGACGGTCTCGGTGGGCAGCCGCAGGAGCGCGCCGATGCCGCCCGCCGTCGCGGCGCTGAGGTGCGCGACGTGGTCGATGCGGTGGGCGTGCAGGCAGATGCCCTTGACGAGCGCGACGTGCAGCTCGTACGCGGCCACGACCGCGCGCAGCACGTCCTCGCCGGTGCGCCCGGTGTGCTGGGCGACGGCGAGGATCGGGGGGATGTTGTCGCCGGGGTGCGAGTAGTCGGCGGCCAGGTAGGTGTCGTGGAAGTCCAGCTCGCGCACCGCCGTGCCGTTGGCCCACGCGGCCCACTCGGGGCTGAGGCGGCCCTGCGCGCCGAAGACCCGCGCCCCGGTGCCGGGGGTGCCCGCGCGGTGCGCGAGGGCCTGGGCCCGGGCGACGGCGACGGGCCGGCGGACCAGCGAGGCCATGGCGACCGAGGCGTTGTCGATGACCCGGTTGACGGCCATGGCGGCGCTCTCGGGGTCGGGCTCGACGGTGCCGGTGGCGACGGTGGCGAGCTTCCAGGCCAGCTGGTCCTCACGGGGCAGGCGGTCCGCACTGGGGTGCACGCGGACGTGGTGCTCGATCACAGGACTCCTCACGAAGAATGAAAACTTAACTGCGATCATCAACCCTGCCCGCCCGGGCCGCCGGTTACCAGTCCGTAGGGGTGTGGAATCCGTACAGTCGGCGGGGCCGGTTCTGCGAAATCTGCGAATGGTAAATTCACAAGCGGTCCCGGGCCACCGGTCGGCGGCTTCTCGCCGGGGGCGGAACCGCGCTTCGCAAGGAACGCGTCTCTCCGCCGGAGGGGGCGCGCGGGCCCGGGAGCCCCCGGGCCCGGCGCCCCGCGCGGGCCCGGCGCGGCGGCAGGGCCCGGCGGCGCGACGGCTGGGCCCTGCGGCGTGGCGCGGCGGCGGGGGCACGGGCACGGCGGCGGGACACGGCAGGGCTCGCGAGGAGGTACGGGCATGGCGAGCGGCAGGCACGGCAAGCTCTACGCGCACGCCAAGCTGCGCCGGCTGCGCCGCGAGCGGGGCCTCAACCAGGTCGAGATGGCCCGCGCGCTCGGCATCTCCACGAGCTACGCCAACCAGATCGAGCAGGGCCAGCGCCCGCTGACCGTCCCGGTGCTGCTGCGCCTGGAGGAGGTCTTCGGGGTCGGCGCGGAGTACTTCTCGGTCGCCGACGAGGCGCGGCTGACCACCGACGTGCGCGCCGCGCTCGCGGACGAGGCGAGCGGGATCGACTCGCCGCCCTCCGAGGAGATCGCCGAGGCGGTGCGCGACCACCCCGAGCTGGCCCGCGCCCTCGTCGCCCTGCACCGCCGCTACCGGGACGCCGCCGAGCAGGCCGCCGTGCTCGCCGGCCACGACTCGGGCTCCCCTCCCCCGCCCCGCGGCGAGCCGCACGACGAGGTGCGCGACTTCTTCTACGCCCACCACAACCACTTCGCGCCGATAGACGCCGCCGCCGAGCGGGCCGCCGAGGCCCTGGACCTCACCCCGGGCCGCTGCGCCGACCCGCTCACCGCGCACCTCGCCGCGCGCCACCGCGTCCGGGTCCTGACCGCCGCGCCCGGCGGGACGGCCGACGCCCGCCGCTTCGACGCGCAGACGCGCAGGCTCTTCCTCTCACCGTGGCTGACGGAGGGCCAGCGCGCCTTCCAGCTCGCGACCCAGCTCGCGCTCATCGAGCAGGGGGCGCTGCTCGACACGGTGGCGGGCGACGAGACGCGCCTGACCTCGCCGGCCTCGGTGACGCTCGCCCGGATAGGGCTCGCGAACTACTTCGCGGGCGCCCTGCTCATGCCGTACGGGACCTTCCACCGCGCCGCCGAGGAGACGCGGTACGACATCGAGCTGCTCTCGGCGCGCTTCGGTGTCGGTTTCGAGACGGTGTGCCACCGGCTGAGCACCCTCCAGCGCGAGGGCCGGCGCGGGGTGCCCTTCTCGTTCCTGCGCGTGGACCGGGCGGGGAACATCTCCAAGCGCCAGTCGGCGACGGCCTTCCACTTCTCCCGGCTCGGCGGCACGTGCCCGCTGTGGACGGTGTACGAGGCGTTCTCGGCTCCGGGGCGCATCCTCACGCAGGTCGCGGAGATGCCCGACGGCAAGCGGTACTTCTGGATCGCGCGCACGCTGGTGCGCGGCGGTTTCGGCCACCACGCGCCGCGCGCCGAGTTCGCGCTCGCGCTCGGCTGCGAACTGCGCCACGCCCCGCGGCTCGTGTACGCGGAGGGCATCGCGCTGGACGACCCGCGCGCGGCGACGCCCATCGGCCTGGGCTGCCGGATCTGCGAGCGCCGCGACTGCGCGCAGCGGGCCCGGCCCCCGGCGGGCGGGCTGCTCGCGATCGATCCCGACCGGCGCACCACGGTCCCCTACCAGGTGCGCAGCAACGACCAAGGTCCCGTCAGGAACACCTCCGTATGACCCCCCACAGGAGCGCCCGCGCATGACCTCCCTCCTCGTCACCGGTGCGGCCGGTTTCATCGGCTCGCACTTCACCCGCTACTGGCTGGAGAAACATCCCGAGGACTCGCTGGTCGCCTTCGACGCGCTGACCTACGCGGGCGTGCGCGCCAGTCTCGCGGACGTCGCGGACCGGATCACCTTCGTACGGGGCGACATCACGGACGGCCCGCTCGTGGCCCGTACCCTCGCCGAGCACCGTGTCGAGGTCGTCGTGAACTTCGCCGCCGAGTCGCACAACAGCCTCGCCGTGCTCGCCCCGGACCGCTTCTTCCGCACGAACGTGCTCGGCACGCAGACGCTCCTGGAAGCCTGCCGGCGGCTGGGCGTGGCGCGTTTCCACCACGTCTCGACGTGCGAGGTGTACGGGGACCTCGCGCTGGACGCCGAGGAGGCGTTCACGGAGGAGTCCCCCTACCAGCCGCGCACGCCGTACAGCGCGAGCAAGGCGGGCGCGGACCACGCGGTGCGCGCCTACCACGAGACGTACGGGCTGCCGGTGACGCTGACGAACTCGGCGAACAACTACGGCTCGCACCAGTTCCCCGAGAAGGTCCTCCCGCTCTTCACGACCCGCGCGCTCGACGGCCTCGATCTGCCCGTGTACGCCTCGCGCGACCACCGCCGCGAGTGGATTCACGTGCGCGACCACGTGCGGGCGATCGCCGCCGTGCTGTACGCGGGCCGCATCGGCGAGACGTACCACGTGGGCACGGGCACGGAGCTGAGCGTCGGGGACCTCGCCGAGCGCGTCCTCGGCGAACTGGGCCTGCCGCTCTCGCTGATGCGCACCGTCCCGGACCGGCCGGGCCATGACCGCCGTTATCTGCTGGACTCCTCGAAGCTGCGCGCGGAGCTGGGGTGGCGCCCCCGCGTCGATCTCGCCACGGGCCTCGGCGAGACGGTCCGCTGGTACGCGGACCACCGCGCCTGGTGGGAGCCGCTGCGGGGGCTGAGCCCGGTGGTGGAGGGGCGCTGAGGCGGCGCCGCTCAGGGGCGCTTCCACTCCAGCACGTACCGCCAGAAGAGCCGTCTGCGCACCCGGGCGCCCGGCAGCACCTCCTGGACGGTGCGCCGGATCTGCGCGAGTCCCACCTGGGCGGGGCGGGTGCGGGCGGTCATGGCGAGGGGGCGGGGGCTCGTCCCGGCCACCGGGTGCTTGGCCCAGGCGATCGCCGTGTTGGCCAGGAGCGCGAGGAGGCTCACGGCACGGTCCGCCGGGGTCGTCTCCCGGTACAGGCCGACGACCACGAGCACGCCGCCGGGCGCGAGCCGGGCGCGGAACGAGGCGAACGCCTCGGCGAGCGGCAGGTGGTGGAGGACGGCGACACAGGTCACAGCGGTGTACGGCCCCGGGGCGGCCTCCCGGTCGAGCGCGTCCGCCACCGTGAAGGTGACCGCCGCCGCGGGGGACGCCTCGCGCGCCCGCGCCACGATGCCCGGGTCCGCGTCGATCGCCGTCACCGCGCTCGCGCGCCGCGCGAGGAGCCGGGCCAGATCCCCGCTGCCGCAGCCCACGTCGAGCACGGGCCCGGGGCGGCGGGGCAGGCGGCGCAGGATGGCGCGGTGGTAGTGGGCGTTGTGGTCCCAGGGGCGCGCCGCGTGGAAGCGGTCGAGCGCGGCGAGCAGGCGGGGCGCGAGCCCGCCCGCGCCGGTCACCGCCGCCGCCCCGGCGACGCGAGGTGCGGCGACCGCGCCGGGCCGTCGAACGCGGCGGCGCGCCGTTCGAGGCGCCGCGTGCTCACGTCGCACTCCGTCACAGGGCCCCTCCGGCAGGGTCGCGAACGGCCACTGCAGGAGACGGCGGATCAGGCGTGCGCGGGGGGGCGGCCAGGCCCGCGACGGTCTCCGTCGTGACGGCCGCCCAGGGCGCGGCGACGGCCGCCTGCACCTCGTCGGCGAGTTCCCAGGCGTCGAGGCACACGCGGCCCTCGACGGCCCCGTGTCCGCCCGGGTGGGGGGTGGACACGGGACCGTGCGGGCAGGGACGGTGGTCAGCCCTTGCGGGCGTTGACCTCGTCGGTGAGCTGGGGCACGACGTTGAAGAGGTCACCGACCACACCGTAGTCCACCAGCTCGAAGATCGGGGCCTCCTCGTCCTTGTTGACCGCCACGATCGTCTTCGACGTCTGCATCCCCGCACGATGCTGAATCGCACCCGAAATACCCGACGCGATGTACAACTGCGGAGACACCGTCTTCCCCGTCTGCCCCACCTGATTGGAATGCGGATACCAGCCCGCGTCCACCGCCGCCCGTGACGCACCCACCGCCGCACCCAGCGCGTCCGCCAACGCCTCGATCACCGCGAAATTCTCCGCACCATTCACCCCACGACCACCCGAGACCACGATCGCCGCCTCCGTCAGCTCCGGACGCCCCGAAGACTCCCGCGCCGTCCGCGACACCACCCTCGTCCCCGACGCCCCCTCCGAGAACGACACCACCAACTCCTCCACCGCACCCGCACCCGCGACCGGCTCCACCGGCGCCGAGTTCGGCTTCACCGTGATCACCGGAACACCCCGCGACACCCGCGACCTCGTCGTGAACGACGCCGCAAAGACGGACTGCGTCGCCACCGGACCCTCCGCACCCGCCTCCACGTCCACCGCGTCCGTGATCAAACCCGAACCGATCCGCAACGCCAGACGCGCCGCCACCTCCTTGCCCTCCGCCGACGACGACACCAACACCGCCACCGGAGACACCGACTCCACCGCCGCCTGCAGAGCATCCACCTTCGGCACCACCAAGTAGTCGCCGTACTCGGCGGCCTCCGAAGTCAGCACCCGCACCGCACCATGCTCACCCAGCACACCCACCGTGCGCCCCGCACCCGCACCCAACGCCACCGCGACCGGCTCACCCAGCCGACGCGCCAGCGTCAACAACTCCAACGCGGGCTTACGCACCGCACCATCCACATGATCGACGAAAACAAGTACCTCAGCCATGACAACACTCCTGCGAGACGAGAAGGGGAAGAGAGAGGGTTCTTACCGGACTTCCGGACGTCCGGGCTCAGATGAACTTCCGGCCCGCGAGGAACTCAGCCAGCTGCTTGCCGCCCTCACCCTCGTCGGTCACGATCGTGCCCGCCGTGCGCGCCGGACGCGCCACCGCGTCCTCCACCCTGGACCACGCGCCCTCCAGACCGACCTCGCCCGCCCCGATCCCCAAGTCCTCCAGATCCCAGGACTCCACCGGCTTCTTCTTCGCCGCCATGATCCCCTTGAACGACGGATACCGCGCCTCACCCGACTGATCCGTCACCGACACCACCGCGGGAAGCCGAGCCTCCAACCGCTCCGAGGCCGCGTCACCATCACGACGACCCCGCACCACACCACCCTCGACGCCCACCTCGGACAACAAGGTCACCTGCGGCACACCCAGCCGCTCCGACAGCAACGCCGGAAGCACCCCCATCGTCCCGTCCGTCGACGCCATCCCGCACACCACGAGGTCGTAGCCGGCCTTCTCGACCGCCTTCGCCAGCACCAGCGACGTCCCGAACACATCCGTACCGTGCAGACCGTCGTCCTCGACATGCACGCCCTTGTCCGCACCCATCGACAACGCCTTGCGCAACGCGTCCTTCGCGTCCTCCGGACCCACCGTCACCACCGTGACCTCAGCCTCATCAGCCGCATCCGCGATCTGCAGCGCCTGCTCCACCGCGTACTCGTCCAACTCCGACAACAGACCGTCCACCTCCTCACGGTCCAACGTCAGGTCATCGGCAAAACGCCGGTCACCCGTCGCGTCCGGCACGTACTTCACACAGACAACGATCCTCAAGCTCATGTCTGGTCCTCCTCTTTCTGGGTTCGGTGTCCCGGCGGGGGCCCGGCCGTCGCGAGACGCCGGAGGGCCGGGAGGAGTTGGTCGAGCGGGTGCGGGCTGGTGAAGGCGACGACGTGCGTCTCCCCCTCGCCGGCCCGCCCGGAGAAGAGCCCGAGCACTTCGCGCAGGGCGGTGTCCACCTCGGCCATCGGCTCGGCGGACTCGCCGCGCAGCCAGCGGCGCAGCACGTGGTTGTGCGCGGACACCACGCAGGCCGCCATGAGTTCGGCCCGCAGCGGGGCGCCGGGGGCGTCCCCCATCCAGCGGGCCAGGAACTCCTTGAAGAGCCGCTGGTAGCGGGCGACACTCGCGATCTCGCGATCGCGCAGCGCCGGCACGCTGCTGGTGAGCCGGTACCGGCGGCGGGCGACCTCGCCCTCGTCCACGTAGTGCAGCAGGACGAGCCTGACCGCCTCGGAGACGGCGGTGAGGGCGGTGTCGGTGCGCGAGGTGGCGAGGCGGCTCGCGATCCGGTCCTGGAGGAGTTCGTGATCGGGGAAGATCACGTCTTCCTTGGCCCGGTAGTGGCGGAAGAAAGTGGTGCGGCCGACGCCCGCGCGCTCGGCGATCTCGTCGACGGTGGTGCCCTCGTAGCCCCGTTCGTCGAACAACTGGAAGGCGGCGTGCGCCAGCCGCTCGCGCGCCGTCCGTCCGCTCATGCCCGCACCCCTTCGTGCTCCCGCCCGCGTACCGCCACGACCCGTGGTGGTACGGCGTACCGTCGCGACGGTACCACGTACCATTTACCACGGCGAAGGGCTCTGAAACACGCGCGTCCGTCACGCACCCGGCCGGGCGAGTCGGCAGGCGTTCACCCCGGGCGGACGGACGTGCGAGGCGGCGCGCGGCTCAGTCCCGTACGGCCGCGTCCTGGTCCCGTACCAGCGTGCGTACGTGGGCGGCCAGGGAGCGGCCCGCCGCGCGGAAGGGCTCCTGGGTGCGCAGGCCGCGCGCCATGACGAAGGCGCCCTCCATCGCGACGAGGACCGCCTGCGCGAACTCGCGGGCGGCCTCCGCGCGGAGGCCGCGCGCGGCGAAGTAGTCGGCGCCCTTGGCGAGCCAGTCCGCCATGACCTCGGCGGAGACGGCGCGCAGCTCCGGTTCCACCGTCGCGACCTCGGCGGTCACGCTGCCGACGGGGCACATGTTGAGCCAGCCCGTGTCGCGCATGTTCTCGCCCGCCTGCGCGAAGGCGGCCTCGATGCCCTCGGCCAGATCCTCGTACGGGTCGAGCAGGAGGGGCAGCAGCTGGATGTAGACGGCGCCGGTCTCCCGCAGGGCCGCCGCGGCGATCTCGCGCTTCCCGCCCCGGAAGTGGTGGTACAGCGAACCGGTGGGCGCCTCGGCGGCGCGCGCCAGGGCGTTGATGCCGGTGGCCGCGTAGCCCTGACGACGCAAAAGTTCTCCCATGGCCCGCGTGATCCGCTCGTCCGTTCTCATGCCGCCATGGTTGAACGAACGCTCTGGAGAGAACGTTCTAGCGCGTCGGCCGACGCGACAGCCGAGAGGACGTCATGCGCCACGTCACACTGTCCGCGGGGGAGATCGAGTACGACGAGACCGGGTCCGGGCCGCCGGTCGTGCTGCTGCACGGGCTGCTCATGGACCACACGCTGTGGGACGAGGTGCTGCCGCTGCTCCCCGAAGGCTTCCGGTACGTGCGGCCCGTACTGCCGCTCGGCGCGCACCGGCTCCCGATGCGGCCCGGCGCCGATCTCGGGATGGCCGGGATGGGGCGGCTGCTCGCGGAGTTCCTGGAGGAGCTGGACCTGACGGGCGTCACGCTCGTCCACACGGACTGGGGCGGCGGGCTGTTCCTCACCGCGCTCGGCCTGCACGAGCGCTTGGCGCGCCAAGTCATCCTGCCCTGCGAGGCGTTCGACAACTTCCCGCCCGGTCTGCCGGGCCGGACGGTCTCGCTCGTCTCCCGAATTCCGGGCGGACTCGCCCTCGCCGCGCGGCAGTTGCGCGTCCGCGCGCTGCGGAACTCGCCGTTCATGCTGGGCCCGATGTCGAAGCGCCCCCTGCCCGACGCGCTCGTGCGCGGATGGACGGAACCGCTGCTGCGGGAGGCGGGGTGCGGCGCGACCTCGCCGCGTACTGCACGGCGCCGCTCGACAAGGCGCGGCTGGTCAGGGACACGGAGGCGCTGCGCGACTTCCCCGGCGAGACGCTGGTGCTGTGGGCGCCCGAGAACAAGCTCATGCCGCTCGCCCACGGCAAGCGGCTGGCCGCCCTGCTCCCGGCGGGCCGCTACGCGGAGATCCCGGACGCGGGCGTCCTGGCCATGGTCGATCAGCCGGCGGCGGTGGCCCGGGAGCTGGGCGCCTTCCTGACGGGCGGCAAGGACTGAGGAGCGGCGCGCGGGACCCGTGCCACTCGCGCGGCGGGCCGCCGTGCCGGAG
>NZ_GG770539.1:420881-426721 GCF_000154905.1 Streptomyces sp. SPB074
CGCGTACCCGCCCCTCCCCCGCGGCGCGCGGCGCGCGGCGCGCGGCTCAGGGCAGCAGCACGATCTTCCCCCCGGGTGTGCCCGCGCGCCAGGTCGGTATAGGCGGCGCGGACCTCCTCCAGCGGGTAGCGGGCGGCGATCGGGACGTCGAGTGCGCCGCGTGCCGCGAGCGCGGCGAGTTCGGAGACCGTCGCGGCGTCGTCGGCGGCCATGCCGCCCTCGGCCCGGACGCCGTACTTCTCGGCGGCGGCGCAGTCCACGACGGTGTCGACGCGGGCGGGGGCGACGCCGAGGTCGATGGCGAGTGCCACGTAGTCGTTCCCCGCGAGGTCGATGAAGGCGGCGACGCCCTGCGGCCCCGCCGCCCGCGCGACGCGCTCCGCGACGCCCTCGCCGTAGGCGACGGGCTCGATGTCGTGCGCGCGCAGCCACTCGTGGTGGCGCTCGCTCGCGAGGCCGAGGACGCGGGCGCCGGTCCGCCGCGCGAGCTGTACGGCGAGGACCCCGACGCCGCCCGCCGCGCCCGCCACGACGACCGTCTCGCCCTCGCGCGGGGCCACCGTCCGTACCGCCGCGAAGGCCGTCGTGCCCGCGACGAAGAGGGCACCGGCGACGTCGAAGGGCAGCTCCGGCGGCTTCGGGACGAGCCGGTGGGCCTGCACGGCCACGTGCGTGGCCTGGGAGGCGCGGGAGTAGGTGTGGCCGAGCACCTCGTCGCCCGGCGCGAACTCCGTCACGTCCTCGCCCGTGGCCTCCACGACGCCCGCGAGGTCGCTGCCCTGCCCGGAGGGGAAGGTCGCGGGCCACCGCTCGCGCATCTCGCCCTCGCGGATCTTCGCCTCGCCGGGGTTGATGCCCGCCGCCCTCACCCGCACGAGTACCTCGTCCGGTGCCGGTACGGGCACCGGCACGTCCCGCACCTCCAGGACGTCGATCCCGCCGTACCCGTCGAACCGAACAGCCTTGCTCATGAGTCCTCCACCCGCACGAGAGCCGGTGCCCCGAGCGGGTCCCGGCAAGGGGCCTCCAACCGCGCGCACCGGGCGGGCATTCCGCACGGGGGGCGTGTTTCGGCCGACCGGGTGAGCGGGCTCCGTCCCGCCCTCACACCACGAGCCGCAGCCGCCGCTCGCTGATCCCCGCCCGCAGGCACTGGCCCCACGTCAGGTCGAGGGCGTCCGAGTCCATGCCGTCGGCGAAGGCCACGAGGTGGTCCGACTCGACGGTGACGGTGAGGCGGTCGCGCTCGGCGAGGAGCCCGGCGACGCGCCGCACGCCGGTCGTCGGCGAGGGCCACGCCTCGCGCACGAACCACAGGAGGCGGTCCTCGGTCGCTCCGGGCAACGGCGTGGCGGCGCCGCGTTCCTGCCACAGCGAGCGCAGCCAGCCGCCGGCGCCCGTCCCGGTGCCGACGAGGACGCCCGAGCTGGCCTGCGCCTCCTCGCCCTCGCCGGGGCCGGGGCGCAGGCGGTAGCGGGCGGTGCGGTGGCCCGCCGAGCCGATGTAGATCTCGTTGAGCGCGAGGAGCGTGCGGCCGTCGTCGGTGGTGCCCTCGGCCATCGTGAGGTCCTCGGTGCTGACGCGCGCTCCGGCGGCGGTGCGCAGGAGCGCGGCGGCGTCGCGGGGGCGGTGGCGGACGAGGACGCCGGGGTTGCGGCCCGGGTCGGTGTCGATGCCGATGACGGGCTGGCCGTGCAGGTACTGCGCGACGTTGGCGACGAGGCCGTCCTGGCCCGCGACGACGACGATGTCCTCGGGGGCGAAGAGGAAGCGGTCGAGGTCGGCGCGCTCGACGCGGGCCTGCCGCCAGGTGAGCGGGATGCGCGCGGCGATGCCGGTGAGGGCGTCGAGCGTCGCCCGGTGGCGGGCGGCGAGCGTGTCGAGGTCGTCGCCCCGGCTGCCGAGCACGAAGGCGGCCTGGCCGTGGGTGCCGTGGCGGGCGAGGAGTTCCTGGTACTCGCTGACGCGGTGGACGAGGACGACGCGCGGGGCGAGGCTCATGCGCGGTCCCCGCCGCTGAACTTGGCGAGCAGTTCGGCGACGGTGTCGGGCGTGACGGTGACGCGCTCGATGCGCGGGAGCTGTTCGGCCGCGCGGTCCACGCTGAGGGCGTGCAGGGTCGCGGGCGCGGTGCCCTCGTGGACGCGGAGCCAGGCGGCGCGCGCGGCGGCGCGGGCCTCGCCGCTCGTGCGCAGCCCCTCCGCCTCGGCCTCGGCGAGCCGCCGGGCGCGCGTGGCCTCGGCCTCGGCAAGCCGTACGGTACGGGCCGCCTCGGCCTCGGCGCGCACGGCGTCGGCCGCCGCCTCCTCCTCGGCGGCGCGGCGGGCGTTGGTGCCGCGCTGGTCGACGAGTTGTTCCTCGCGGCGGGCGAGTTCGACCTTGCTGGCGAGTTCGTTCTCGGCGATGGCGCGTTCGCGTTCGACGGCGACGGCGCGGCGCTCGTAGGTGGCGCGATCCGCCTCCTGCTGGACGCGCTCGCGGGTCGGGGTGCGCAGGGCGCGTTCGACCTCCGGCTCGGGGCGCAGGGCGACGACGCGCAGGGCGACGACCTCGACGCCGGTCGCGGGCAGCCGGGGCTCCGCGGCCAGCCCCTGGGTGACGCGGGCGTGGACGGCGCTGACGCCCTCGGTGAGGGCGGTGGCGAGCGGGGTCGCCGCGAGGACTTCGGCGGCGTGCTGCTGGGCGGTCTCGGTGAGGAGCCCGGCGAGCTGGTCGAGCGGGGCGGCGCGCCAGGTGCCGGTGTCGGGGTCGAGCGAGAAGTCGATGCGTTCGGCGGCGCGAGTGGGGTCGGCGATGCGGTAGGTGAGCGTGGACTGCACCGCGAGGTCCTGGAAGTCGGCGGTGCGGGCGTGGATCGTGACGGCGAGTTCGCGGTCGTCCACGGGGACCTCGCTGAGCGCCGCGGTGAGCGGGCGGAACCAGAAGCTGAGGCCCGTGCCCTCGTGGGCGACCTTGCCCGCGCGGTGGTGGCGCACCCAGGCGCTCGACGTGCCGCGCAGGTGCCGCCTGCCGAAGCGCTTGCTGATGTCGGCCATGACTTCCCTCCCTCGGTTCTCGTCAACTTGACGAGACCTGTTCCGTGGGAGTGACAGTACGACCACCACCCCCTTCTCGTCAAGGCGACGACAAGGGGGTGGTGAAGAGCGGGACGGCTATCGGGGACCTCAGCCCGCGAGCAGGTCGTTGAGGTCGTCGGCGTGCTCCTCCTCCTCTTCGAGGATCGACTCCATGAGGCGCCGCGTGGTGGGGTCCCCGTCACCGATCCAGCGGATGATCTCCTGGTACGTCGTGATGACGATCCGCTCGGCGACGAGCTTCTCGCGCAGCATCTTCTGGAGGTCGCGCTCCTCGGCCGTCACGTACTCGGTGTGCGCGCGGGCCACGAGGGAGCCGGGATCGAAGTCGGGCTGCTCGCCGAGCTGGCTGACACGCTCGGCGGCGCGCAGCGCGTGCCGCATCTCCTCGCCCGCGTGCTCGCGGAACTCCGCGGCGACCTGCGCCCGGTCGATGCCGGTCGCGGCGATGGCGTTCTGCGAGTACCGCAGGAAGCACACCACCTCGGTCGCGACGACGTCGTTGAGGACCTCCACGAGCCGGGCGCGGTCGGCGTCGTAGGTCTTGGTGACGGGACCCTCCGTCATGTGCTTGCGGGCCTGCTCGCGGATTCTGGTGACATCGATCGCGAACTGGTTGGCCATCCGGTACTCCCTGCGGTGCTCGTGGACGATCGGCGACCGCGCGCGGTGCGCGTGCGCGGGATGCCTACCGCGCCGCGCGGACCGCCACCCGGCACGGCACACGGCACGCAGCCGATGGCGGACACGGAGTCACCCGGCGGGTGACCTCCCAGCCGGTATACACAGATCCCACCGGAGCACGATGATCCCGCTCGCAAAAGCCCAGCTTCATGGACAATTCCCTTTCCCGTATTCCTTTTTGGTATGCCAGAATGCTAGGCTCGCGGCCGTCTTGATCGCGTGGCGGCCGGCCGGCAGGCGGGCCGCGAGGCTGGAGGTCCCATGCACAGGTCCCGCCGTCCTTGGCCCGCCCCGGGCAGGCCATGAGCACGCCGCGACCCGACGCGGGCGCCTCGCACGTCGCGCACGCCGAGCACACCATCCGCACGCGTGTACTGGACGGCACCTACCCGCCCGGGGCCCGGCTGCGGGAACGCGAGCTGTCCGAAGCGCTCGGCTTCTCGCGCATCCCGGTGCGCGAGGCGCTGACCCGGCTCGCCTCCGAGGGGCTCGTGGAGCTCTCCCCGCGCCGGGGCGCCTCGGTGCGGCGGCTCTCGCTGCGCGACGTCGCCGAACTCTTCGACCTCCGCCTGAGCCTTGAGGTCTTCGCCGCCCGCCGCGCCGCCGAGGCGGACTCCGAGGGGCCTGCGGCGCGGCGGCTCGCGGAGCTGATGGAGAACGCCGAGGACGTGACCCGGCGCGGCGCCGTCTCCGAGATCCCCGCCGCCAACACCGCCCTGCACGCCGGGATCGTCGAACTGACCGGCAACAAGCTCCTCCAGACCGCCCTCCAGCCCTCCCTCGGCCTCATGCAGTGGGTCTTCACCCTCACCGGCAATCTCGACCCCGCCGTGCAGTGTGCCGAGCACCGCGACCTGCTCGCCGCGATCCGCGCGGGCAACGCCGAACTCGCGGGCGCCGTCGCGTACGCCCACATCGAACGCGGCCGGCGCCCCTCCCTCGACACGCTCGCCCGCATCCTTCCGGCCGAGTGAACGTGCCGTCCCGCGCCGCGCGCGGGACGGCGGAACCACCCGCACGACCTTCACACCCCGAGGACCACCATGCTCATCAGCAACGTCCGCCCCTGGGGCGGCGACGCCCAGGACATCGAGATCGCGGACGGCGCGATAGCGGCGCTCCACCCGCACGACCCGGCGCGCGCGACCGGCGCGGACGACGTCGTCCCCGGGCGCGGCCGACTCGCGCTGCCGTCCTTCTCGGACGTGCACTGCCACCTGGACTCCAACCGCCTCGGGCTGCCCTTCCGGCCGCACACCGGCACCCCCGGCGTGTGGGGCCTCACGATGAACGACCGCGCCCACTGGCGCGAGGACGGCACCGTCGCGGAGCGCGCGACCCACGCCCTCGGCCTGATGATCGCGCGCGGCACGACCCGCGTGCGCAGCTACGCGCAGATCGACGCGGACAGCGGCCTGGAGCGCTTCGAGGGCGTCCTCGCGGCGAAGGAGGCGCACAAGGACCGCTGCGAGGTCGAGATCATGGCCTTCCCGCAGGCGGGTCTGCTGCGCGAGAAGGGCGTGCCGGAGCTGATGGACCAGGCGCTCGCCTCGGGCGCCGCGGTCGTCGGCGGCATCGACCCGTGCACCCTGGACCGCGACCCGGTCAAGCACCTCGACATCGTCTTCGGGCTCGCCGAGCGCCACCAGGCGCCCATCGACATCCACCTGCACGAGCCCGGCCACCTCGGCATGTTCAGCGTGGACCTGATCCTGGAGCGGGTGCGCGCGCTCGGCATGCGGGGGAAGGTGACACTCTCGCACGCCTACGAGCTGGGCGCGGTGGACGAGGCGACGACGCGGCGCCTGACCGAGGAGTTCGCCGAGCTGGACATATCGATGGCGACGATCGCCCCGGCGCAGCAGCTCCACGCCCTCCCGCTCGCCGGGCTCACCGAGGCCGGCGTGCGCGTCGGGCTCGGCGAGGACGGCCAGCGCGACTACTGGTCCCCGTACGGCAACGCGGACATGCTCGACCGTACGTGGCAGCTCGCCTTCACCAACCGCTACCGCAGGGACGAGCTGATCGAGCACTGCATGGCCGTCGCCACCTGGGGCGGCGCCACGGTCATCGACCCCTCGG
>NZ_GG770539.1:427029-440833 GCF_000154905.1 Streptomyces sp. SPB074
TCAGGCGGGCGCGGCGACGCGGGTCGCGTCGGGCGCCGTGCCGTCCTCGGCGACGAGGTGGCAGGCGACCTCGCGGCTCGTGCCCGGCAGGGTGCGCAGGGCCGGGGTCTCGGTGCGGCAGCGCTCGGTGGCGAGCGGGCAGCGGGTGTGGAAGTGGCAGCCCGGGGGCGGGTCGAGCGGGCTCGGCAGGTCGCCGGCGAGCACGATCCGCTCGCGGGTGCGCTGCTCCTCGGGGTCGGGGACGGGCGCCGCCGAGAGCAGGGCCTGGGTGTAGGGGTGCTTGGGCGCGGCGAACAGCTCGGCGGCCGGGGCCTGTTCGACGATCCGGCCGAGGTACATGACCGCGATGCGGTCGGCGAGGTACTCGACGGCGGCGAGGTCGTGCGTGATGAAGAGGCAGCCGAAACCGCGCTCGCGCTGGAGGTCGGCGAGCAGGTTGAGCACGGCGGCCTGCACGGAGACGTCGAGCGCCGAGGTCGGCTCGTCCGCGACGAGGAGGCTCGGGTCGACGGAGAGCGCGCGGGCGATGGAGACGCGCTGGCGCTGCCCGCCGGAGAGCTCGTGCGGGCTCCGGTCCCCCAGTTCGGGCCGCAGCCCGACCTGCGCGAGGAGCGCGTCGGCCTTCTCGGCCGCGCCCTTGCGGTCCGCGAGGCGGTGCAGGCGCAGCGGCTCCGCGATGATCTGCCGCACGCTCATGCGCGGGTCGAGCGAGGAGGAGGGGTCCTGGAAGACGAGGTGGAAGTCCTTGCGCAGCGGGCGCAGGGCCCGCCGCGAGAGCGTCGTCACGTCGGTGCCGTTGATCCGGACGGTGCCGCCGGTCGGCTGGTCGAGCCGGACGACGCAGC
Organism: Streptomyces sp. SPB074; assembly: GCF_000154905.1. Lineage (GTDB taxonomy): Bacteria > Actinomycetota > Actinomycetes > Streptomycetales > Streptomycetaceae > Streptomyces. Next base: position 427,875 of record NZ_GG770539.1, read on the forward strand.
GTCCGACGGTGGACTTGCCGCTCCCCGACTCGCCGACGAGGCCGACGACCTCGCCCGGGCCGATGGTCAGCGAGACGCCGTCCACGGCTCGGACGGTGCCCTTGGCGGCGGTGAAGTGCCGCTGGAGGTCGCGGACTTCGAGTACGGGCTCGGTGGTGGTCATCGGGCGGCTCCCTCGGGGATCTGGGGACCGGCCTGGGCCGGGTGGTGGCAGGCGAGCCGGTGGGCGCCCTCGATGAGGCGCAGGGCGGGCCGCGCGCCCGCGCAGGTGTCGTCCGCGAGGGCGCAGCGGGGGGCGAAGGTGCAGGCGTCGGGCTGCACGTCGAGCCCCGGGACCATGCCGGGGATCTCGTTGAGCCGTGCCCTGCCGTCCGCGCCGCGCAGCCCGGGGCGCAGTACGGCGCCGAGCAGCCCGCGCGTGTAGGGGTGGGCGGGGCGCCCGTACAGCTCGGCGACCTCCGCCTGCTCGACGGCGCGTCCGGCGTACATGACGAGGACGCGGTCGGCGGTGTCGGCGACGACGCCGAGATCGTGGGTGATGAGCACGATGGCGGTGCCGAGGCGTTCGCGCAGGTTGCGCAGGACGTCGAGGATGCCGGCCTGCACCGTGACGTCGAGCGCCGTGGTGGGTTCGTCGGCGATGAGGACGGCGGGGTCGCAGGCGACCGCGACGGCGATCATGACGCGCTGGCGCATCCCGCCGGAGAGCTGGTGCGGGTACTCGTCCACGCGCTTGGCGGGGGCGGGGATGCCGACGAGGGTGAGGAGTTCGATGGCGCGCTCGCGGGCCTCGCGGCGGCCGAGGCCCTGGTGCTTGCGGAGCACCTCGCCGATCTGGCGGCCGACGGTGAGGACGGGGTTGAGCGAGGTCATGGGCTCCTGGAAGATCATCGCCATCTCCTGGCCGCGCAGCCGGGCGAGGCGCTTCTCGGAGAGCCCGACGAGCTCCTGGCCCGCGAGCCGGACCGATCCGGTGACGTGCGCGGTGGAGGGGAGCAGGCCCATGACGGCCATCGAGGTGACGGACTTGCCGCAGCCCGACTCGCCGACGACGGCCAGGACCTCGCCGGGGGCGACGTCGTAGGAGAGGCCGTCCACGGCGTGCACGGTGCGGTCGTGACCCCGGAAGGAGACGGAGAGGTCGCGGACGCTGAGCACGGCCTCGCCGGACGGGGCGGGCACGCGGGCGGTGGTCGCTGGGGTCACCGGGAGCCTCCACGGGGGTCGAGGATGTCGCGCACTCCGTCGCCGAGGAGGTTGAAGGCGAGTGTGGCGAGGACGATGACGAGGCCGGGGAAGACGGCCATCCAGGGGGCCTGCGCGATGAACGGCTGGGCCGAGGAGAGCATCACGCCGAGCGAGGGGGACGGCGGCTGCACGCCGAGGCCGAGGAAGCTGAGCACCGCTTCGCCGATGATCGCGGAGGGGATGCCGACGGTGGCCTGGACGATGAGCGCCGAGGAGGCGTTGGGCAGGATGTGCCGGAAGAGGACGACACGGTCGGTGCCGCCGTTGGCGATCGCGGCCTGGACGTAGTCGGCGCTCTTGAGGCGCAGGGTCTCGGCGCGGGTGATGCGGATGATCGCCGGGATCTGCGAGATGCCGATGGCGATCGTCGCGTTCTTGAGCGAGGGGCCGAGGATCGCGGCGAGGCCGACGGCGAGGACGAGGAAGGGGAAGGCGAGCAGCGTGTCGGTGAGCCGCGAGACGACGGAGTCGGCGACGCGCCCGTAATAGCCGGCGATCAGGCCGAGCGGTACGGCGACGACGAAGGCGAGCGCGACGGCGAGGACGCCGACCTGCATGGAGGCGGTGACGCCGACGAGGACGCGGGAGAGCTGGTCGCGGCCGAGGTCGTCGGTGCCGAGCCAGTGGGCCCAGCTCGGCTCGGCGAGGGCCTGGCCGAAGTCGGGCCGCGCCGGGTCGTAGGGGGCGATGACGTGGCTGAGGAGGGCGAGGAGGACGAAGAGCGCGGCGAGGACGGCGCCGGTGAGGGCGAGCCGGTCGCGGCGCAGCCGGTTCCAGCCGGAGCGCAGGCGCCCGGGGCGCGGGGCGCTCGGTGCCGTGGCCGGGGCGGGCACGTCCCGCACCGTGGTGGGAACGGTGGTCATCGGGCGCCTCCGAGCCGGATACGGGGGTCGACGACGGAGTAGAGGAAGTCGACGAGCAGGTTGACGAGGATGTAGGCGGCCGAGGTGAAGAGCACGACGCCCTGGACCATGGCGTAGTCGCGGGTGAAGACCGCGTCGATGGTGAGCTTGCCGAAGCCGGGCAGGACGAAGACCTGTTCGGTGACGACGGCCCCGGAGATGAGCTGCCCGAGTTGCAGGCCGAGGACGGTGACTACGGTGACGAGCGAGTTGCGCAGCGCGTGCCCGCCGATCACCTGGCGCCGGGTGAGTCCCTTGGCGCGGGCGGTGCGGGTGTAGTCGGCCGAGAGCGAGTCGAGCATCGCGGCGCGGGTCTGGCGCATGACGACGGCGGCGAGCCCGGAGCCGAGGACGATCGCCGGGAGGACGAGCCGGCGCAGGTTCTCCAGCGGGTCGGTGCCGAAGGGCACGAAGCCGGAGGCGGCGAAGACGGGCGTGGCGATGGCGAAGGCGAGGACGAGGATGATGCCGAGCCAGAAGGAGGGCACGGACATGCCGAGCAGCGCGATGCCGTTGGCGAGCCATTCGGAGGGCTTGCCCTTGCGGACGGCGGCGAGGACCCCGGCGCCGATGCCGACGACGACGGCCAGGAGCAGGGCGAGCGCGGCGAGTTCGAGGGTGATGGGCAGCGCCTCGCGGATCGAGTCGAGCACGGGGAGCCCGGTGCGGGCCGAGGTGCCGAGGTCGCCCGTGACGGCGTGCGAGAGGTACCGCCAGTACTGCACGGCGATGTTGTCGTCGAGGCCGTACTCCTGGCGGATGGAGGCGAGGACCTCGGGCGAGGTCTGCTCGCCCGCCAAAGCCTGGGCGGTGTCCCCGGGCATCGCGCGCACGCCGAGGAAGACGGCGATCGAGACGAGGACCATCGTCACGAGCGACATGCCGAGCCTGCGGGCGAGGTACGAGGTGAGCAGGGTGCGGAGGCGGTTCACCGGCTTCCCTTCACGTAGCCGGCTTCCTCGGCCTTGATGAGGCCGTCACCGGAGAGCTTGATACCGCTGACGTCCGTCGAGGCCGAGACGTAGTTGATGTTGCGGTAGAGGTAGAGCACGCTGTGCTGCTTGTTGATGGCGACGGTCAGCTCGCGGTAGATCTCGCGCCGCTTCGCGGTGTCGGTGGTGGAGCGGCCCGCGACGATGAGGCGGTCGATCTCCGGGTCGGAGAGCTTGCCCTGGTTGTTGCTGCCGGCGGTGCCGACGAGGCTGTCGATGTTGCCCGCCGGGTCGGGCTGGCCGCCCCAGCCGCCGGTCCGGGACTGGAAGTCACCGGCGAGGGTGCGGCTGAGCCCGGTGGCGAACTCGGTGGGACGGAGCCGGATGTCGAAGCCGGCGTCCTTGGCCATGGCCTGGATGACCTGGCCGAGGCGGTTGTCCTCGGGCGTCGTGTTGATCATGAGTTCCAGCGGTACGGGGGTCTTGACCCCGGCCGCCCTGAGGAGCCGCTTGGCCTTCGGGATGTCCCGCTTCGGGCAGGTCGTGGGCGAGCTGAGCGGGGTGCCCGGCGGGACGGGCCCGCAGGCCGGCGCGTACATGCCCTGGAAGACGAGCTTGTTGATGAGGTCGCGGTCGAGCGAGAGGTCGAGCGCCTCGCGGACGCGCACATCGCGCCCGAAGGGACTGTTCACGGTGCCGGGCTTGCCGGAGACGCCGTGCGTGTTGCCGACGTTGAGGGTCATGGCCATGTAGCCGAGCGAGGGCGTGCTGAGGAGCTGGACGCCCTTCTCGCCGAGCGAGGAGCGCACCTCGACCGGGCCCATCTGGTCGCCGATCTGCACGTCGCCCGAGCGGATGTTGGCCATCCGGATGTTGCCGTCCGTGATGGTCTTGTACGTCACGCCGTCGAGATGGACCTTGCCGGCGTCGTAGTAGAGCGGGTCCTTCTTGAGCTCGATGCGGTCGCCGATGACGCGCTTGTGGTACTTGAAGGGGCCGACGCACGAGGGGTGCGTGGCGAACTTCTTGCCGTACTTCTTGATCGCGGTGGGCGACATGATGAGCCCGGCGGTGTTGGCGAGGCGGCCCAGCAGCGGGGTGTCCGGGTGCTTGAGGCGGAGCCGCACCGTGTACTTGCCCGGGGTGGTGACCTCGCGGACCGAGTCGATCTCGGAGGCGCGGCCCGAGCCCTTGAGGTGCAGGTGGCGGTCGAGCGAGGTCTTGACGGCGGCGGCGTCGAGCGGGGTGCCGTCACTGAAGCGCGCGTCGCGCCGCACGGTGAAGGTGAAGGTCTTGCCGCCGTCGGTGAGCACGGGCAGGGAGTCCGCGAGCTGCGGGACGAACTTGTTGTGCTGGTCGACGTCGTAGAGCTGTTCGCACATCGACGCGAAGACGGTGCGGGCGACGAGCGTGGACGTGAGGCTCGGGTCGAGCATGTCGGGGTCGGACTTGAGCCCGATGGTGAGAGTGCCGCCGTCGCGGACGGGGCGGTCGTCGACGAGGCGGGCCTTGGCGGCGGACTGCTCGCCGGGAGGGGAGAGCGTGCCGCAGGCGGTGGTGACCGTCGCGAGCGCGAGCACCGCGAGAGTGGCCGGTATACGACGCACGGAACCGAACCTCTTTCAGGACAGCAGGGGGCGGTTCACGGACCGGTCAGGTCCGCGTTGAGGCGAAACGGTATACCAAAGCCTGGATATTCGAAGCCCCTAATTTTTCCTAACCGGCGGAACCCGGCGCGCTCTTGCCTGGTCAAAATGGTCAACTCTGGGCAAGACACGCATCGTGTGCGCGTGGAGGCGTGACGCACTTGGTATACCGACCGCAAGACCATCCACGATGTGGACGCAGCACGCCCCGGTCCCGCGCCGAAGGGGGCGCGGGACCGGGGCGTGGTGGTGACTGGCGTGAACTCTGCGGGCTCAGTGCGCGGTGGCCGTCACCGAGCCCTTGGTCTCGGGGGCCCAGCGCAGGGACAGGAGCAGGCCCGCGAGGAGCACGGCGGCGAGCCCGTACATGGAGACGCTGAGCCCGAAGCGCTCCAGGCTCACCGGCAGGACGAAGGTGCCGACGGCGGAGGCGATGCGGCTGGAGCCGTTGAGGAAGCCCACGCCGGTGGCGCGCAGGTGCGTCGGGTACAGCTCGGGCGGATAGACCTGGGTGATGTTCGAGGCCCCGGCCATGACGAAGGTGTAGACGAGGAAGGGCGCCATGAGCGCCCAGGCCGGGGCGTCGCTGAGCGCGCCCATGAGGACGAGGGCGACGGTCATGACGCCGAAGGTCACGATGGTGAACGGGCGGCGCCCGCAGCGTTGCACGAACCACAGTCCGGCGACGCCCCCGAGCAGCAGGAAGAGGCTGAGCATGATGTTCTGCCGGTCCGGGTCGGAGACCTTCATGGCCGCGAGGATGACCGGCATGAAGGTGTAGATGGCGAAGTACGGCAGGACCTGCGCGCTGTAGAAGCCGAAGCCGAACCAGGTCCGGACGGCCTGCCCCTTGGCGAAGAGCTCGCGGAACGCGGCCTGCGGCACGGGGGGCTCCTCGGCCTGCGGGCCGATCTCCGCGCGCAGGTGGCGCCGGGCCACCTCGCGGGCCTCGTCGGCGCGGCCCTGGCTCAGCAGCCAGGCCGGGGACTCGGGGGTCCCGATGCGCAGCAGCAGGACGAGGAGGGCGGGCAGCGCGCCGGTGGCGAGGAGGATCTTCGCGGCGTGCTCGTCCCCGCCCCAGACCGCCCCCAGGATCTCCGCCGCCACGTAGCCCACCGTCCACAGCACGGTGAGCGCGCCGAGCAGGACACCGCGCAGCCGGCTGGGGACGAACTCGGAGAGCATCGTCGGCCCCACCGCGTAGTCGGCGCCGAGGCCGAAGCCGATGAGGACGCGGAGCACGAAGAGCAGGACCGGGCCGTCGGCCCAGAGCTGGAGGGCGGAGGCCGCCGTGATGAGCACGAAGTTCCACACGTACAGCCGCTGGCGGCCGACGAGGTCGCCGACCCGCCCGAGGACGAGGGAGCCGAAGAAGAGGCCGATGAGCGCGGAGGCCCCGAGGAGGCCCTGCCAGACACCGGAGAGGTGCCAGCCGTCGGTGAGCGTCGCGAGTACGGCGCCGATCATGCCGAGCGCGTAGCCGTCGGAGAAGTTGGCGCCGAAGGTCGTCGCCGTCACCCTCAGGTGGAAGGGGCGCAGGGGCGCCTCGTCCAGCGAGGGCGCGAGGGGGGTGGGAGTGGTGGCGCGTTCGGCCGTCTTCGTCATCGGAGGGGACACCTCGCCTGCCGTTGGGGGATGCGAATGACCGTATTCGAGCCAACGCTTCTTGAATAGGGATAGACAGAAACTTCTCCCACCTCCCTTGATGTGAGCCCCTTCCCTCGTGCAGAGTCGGTGGCGAGCCGGTGCGGATTCTCCGCAGCCGCTCTGGTCACACCGTTCCCCCGTGCCCGAAAGCCGCGTGTCATGGCTGAAAACCCCGCCTCCGTGTCCCTCCTGGGCGGCGCGTTCGCGCCCGCCGCCACCGCTTCTGCCCCCTTCCCCGGCGAGGACGCCGTCCCGGTCCCGGGGAACGGGCCGGGCGGCCCCGGGCACGGGTTCGCCCCGCGCGCCGCCGATGTCGTCCGCATCGTGGACGGGGCGCGGCCCGCGCCCCTCACCCCGGCCGAGCTGGCCCCCGCCCGCCGCGCCTGGCACGCGGCGCGCGAGCTGGCCGCCTCCGGCCGGGTGTACGGGCGCTCCACGGGGGTGGGCGCCAACCGCACCGCCGAGGTGCGGGACGCGGACCACGGACTGCGGCTGCTGCGCAGCCACGCGGGCGCGATCGGCCCGCGCGTCGCCGCCCGCGAGGCCCGCGCCCTGCTGACCGTGCGCGCGCAGCAGCTCCTGGCCGGGGGCGCCGGGCTCGACCCGCGGGTCGTCGTCGCGCTCACCGAGGCGCTGCGCGGCGAGGCCACGCCCGTCCTGCACAGCCTCGGCGGCGTCGGCACCGGCGATCTCGGCCCCCTCGCCCAGCTCGGCCTCGCGCTCACCGGCGAGGGCGCCTGGGAGGGCGGCACCCCGCCCGGCCCCCTCGTGCTCGACTCGAACGACGCGCTCGCCCTCATCAGCTCCAACGCGCTCGCCGTCGGCCGCGCCTGCCTCGCGCTGGAGGAGTCGCGCACGCTCCTGCGGGCGGCGAACGGGATCGCCGCGCTCTCGCTCCTCGCCGTGGACGGCTCTGCGGAGCCCTTCGCCGCGCCCGTCGCCGCGGCGCGCCCCTACCGGGGGCAGCGCCTCGCCGCACGGCGGATGCGCGACTGGCTCGGGCTGCCCGCGCGGCCCGCCCCGCCCGCCGGCCGTATCCAGGACCCCTTCGCCTTCCGCTGCCTGCCCCAGACGCTCGGCCCGGCCTACGACGCCGCCGACACGCTCGACGCGGTGCTCGCGGTGGAGCTGTCGGCCGCCGCGGAGAATCCGCTGATCAGCGCGGGCGACGGGGCGGCCTACCACCACGGCAACTTCTACGCGGGCCAGCTCGGCCTCGCCCTCGACGCCTTCCGCCTCGCGCTGCTGCCCGTCGCCCGCTCCTCCGCCGCGCGCCTCGCCGCGCTGTGCGAGCCGGCCCTCACGGGGCTGCGGCCCTTCCTCGGCGACACGGCGACCGCGTCCTCGGGCGTCATGATCCTGGAGTACGCGGCGGCCTCGGCCGTCGCCGAGACGCAGGCCCTCGCCCAGCCGGCGAGCCTGGGCCACGTCGTGCTCTCCCGGGGCGTCGAGGAGCAGGCCGGTTTCGCCTCGCTCTCCGCCGCGCAGTCGCTGCGGATGCCGCAGCTGCTGCGGAACGTGCTCGGCTGCGAACTCGTCGCGGCGGTGCGGGCGCTGCGGATGAGCGAACGGGAGCCCGCGCCGGGCACCCCCGCGGCACGGGCGCTCGCGGTCGCCCTCGACACGCTCCCGGCCGACTTCGGGGACCGCCCGCTCACCGCCGACGTGGCACTCGCGGAGGGCCTGGTGGAGCAGTTCGCCGAGTGGTGAGAGCGGCGCGGTGGCCGGTACGGGACCGGCCACCGCCTCCCTCACTCCCCCGGACCCGGAGCCGCGACCTCGCGCAACTCCCCTTCCGCGAGCCGCAGATACCGCGTGACGCCGATGTCCGCCAGGAAGCGCTCGTCATGGCTGATGACGAGGAAGGCGCCCCGGTAGGAGGTCAGCGCGCTCTCCAGCTGGCCGACGCTCACGAGGTCCAGGTTGTTCGTCGGCTCGTCCAGCAGGAGCAGGTGCGGGGCCGGTTCGGCGCTCAGCACGCACGCGAGCGTCGCGCGCAGCAGCTCGCCGCCGGAGAGGTTCCCGGCCCGCAGGTGCGCCCCCTCGCCCCGGAAGAGGAACCGCGCGAGCAGGTTCATCCGCTCGGCCTCCGCCATGGCGGGCGCGAAGGCGGCCAGGTTCTCCGCGACGCTCAGGGCGGGGTCGAGCAGGTCGAGGCGCTGCGAGAGGTAGGCGACCCGGCCGTCCGCGCGGCGCAGTTCGCCCGCCTCCGGGGCGAGTTCGCCCGTGATGAGGCGCGACAGGGTCGACTTGCCGGCCCCGTTGGGCCCGGTCAGCGCGATGCGCTCGGGGCCGCGCACCGACAGGTCCACGCCGTCGCCCGCGAACAGTCCCCGCAACCGCAGCCCCCTGGCCTCGAAGAGGGTGCGCCCGGCGGGGGCCTCGGTGCCGGGCAGGTCGAGCACGAGGCGGGTGTCGTCGCGTACCGCGCGTCCCGCCTCGTCCAGCCTGGCCCGGGCCCCGCCGACCCGGTCGGCGTGCGTGTTCCCCGCCCTGCCCGCCGACTCCTGGGCCCTGCGCTGGCGGGCGCCCGCGAGGATCTTGGGCAGACCGGCGTTCTTGACGTTGCGCACGGCGTTGCCCGCGCGGCGCTCGGCGCGCTCGCGCGCCTGCTGCATCTCGCGCTTCTCGCGCTTGAGTTCGGCCTCGGCGTGCCGCACGTTCTTCTCCGCGACCTCGCGCTCCGCGCCCACCGCCTCCTCGTACGCGGTGAAGTCGCCCCCGTAGAAGTGCAGTTCGCCCCGCTCCAGCTCGGCGATCCGGTCCATGCGGTCGAGCAGGGCGCGGTCGTGACTGACGACGAGGAGGCAACCGCGCCAGTCCTCGACCACCGCGTGGAGGCGGTGGCGGGCGTCGAGATCGAGGTTGTTGGTGGGTTCGTCCAGGAGGAGGACGTCGGGACGGGCGAGGAGCTGGGCCGCGAGGCCGAGCGTGACGACCTGGCCGCCGCTGAGGCTCTCCAGTCGCTGGTCCAGGGCGAGCCCGCCGAGCCCGAGCCGGTCCAGCTCGGCGCGGGTGCGCTCCTCGATGTCCCAGTCCTCGCCGATGGTGGTGAAGTGCTTTTCGTCCACCTCGCCGCGCTCCACCGCGTCGATCGCGGCGATCACCCCGGCGACGCGGAGGACCTCGGCGACGGTGAGCCCGGTGCGCAGCGGGAGGGTCTGCGGCAGGTGGCCGAGGGTGCCGTTGACCGTCAGGGAGCCGGAGGTGGGCGCGAGTTCGCCCGTGATGAGGCGCAGCAGCGTGCTCTTGCCACGGCCGTTGGGGGCGACGAGCCCGGTGCGGCCACCGGGGACGGTGAAGGAGAGCCGGTCGAAGACGGGAGTCTCGTCGGGCCAGGAGAAGGACAGGGCGGAGCTGACGACGCAGGCGTCGGACATGGAAGGCGGACCTCACGGGTGCGCGCGGAACGGGGGCCAGCGCCGGGGGCGGGCCCGCACTCGTACCGCTGAGTGGGAAGAGGGGACGCTCAGGGGGCCACGACGGCGGCGCCTCGTACGCCTGCCGGTGGCCTGACACGCCGGGTCTCACCCGGAGATGTCGTCGTCACCCACCACTGTTCCGCTCCTTACGGGAGACAAGTCCTGCGTCCACCGTAACAGGAGGGCGGTGAGGGGCGCTTCCGGTTTGTTCCGGGCGCCCCGAACCTGGTCAAGCCGCCCGCGCCCTGATCAAGCCGCTCCGCGCCTTGGTCAGGCCGCCCCGAGCGCGGGCAGCACCACCGCGTGGACGTACCGCCGCAGGCCCGCCTGCGTCACCATGCGGCCCTCCATCAGTTCGGGGGCGAGGACGCCGCCGAGGACCATGTGGACGATGAAGTCCACCGCCGTGTTCTCCGGGGCGAGTTCGCCGCGCGCCAGGGCGCGGCGCAGCATCGGCGTGAAGTAGCGCCGGCAGGGCTCGACGATGAGTTCGCGCAGGGCGGCCTCCAGCTCGGCGTCCTCCTGCGCGGCCTGGCCGATGCCGCGCACGAGGCTCGCCCGGCGGGCCGTCTCCTCGTCGTCGAAGCTGTCCACGAAGGCGTCGAGGTCGCCGCGGAGACTGCCGGTGTCGGGGATGTCCGTGGCGATGGGGGTGACGAAGTGCTTGAGCGCGCTCGCCACGAGCCCGTCCTTGCCGCCCCACTGCCGGTAGAGGGTGGCCTTGCTCATGTGCACGCGGGCGGCCACCGCGTCCATCGTGAGCGCCCCGTACCCGTGCTCGGTCAGCAGGTCCACGACGGCGGCGTACAACTCCTCGGCGCGACCGGGCCCGAGCCTGCCGGACCCGCCCTCGCCCACCACCGCGACCACCGTGCCCCTCCCGTGCCCCGTCGCACTCCCGGCCGCGCTCCCGACCGGATCGCGAGCGAGCCTACCAAGGGAAAGTAAAGAAACGATACGGTGTCGTTCACCTTTTCTTCGCTTGGTGGAATGTTCAACCACCGCTTTCCGTTAGGGGGATGTGCGACGGAGGGACCGTCGCCGCGGAACGGGAGGCACCCGGTGGAGGACACGTACTTCGAGTTCGGCACCCCCGCGGACCGCTGGGGCAGGGCCGGGATGTTCTTCGAGGCCAAGGAGTACACGACGGCGGCGCGCATCCTGCGCGGGCTCCTCGCGGAGGACCCCGGGCACACCGCCGCGCGGCTGCTCCTGGCCCGCGCGTACTACCACTCCGCGCAGTTGCGCCGCGCCGAGACCGAGCTGCGGGCCATCCTCGACCGCGACCCCGTCGAGGCGTACGCGACCCTGCTGCTCGGGCGCACACTCGAACGCCAGAGCAGGGACGCCGAGGCGGCCCCCTACCTGCGGCTCGCCGCCGCGATGACCGGGGACGAACGGGTGGGATGACCGGGCGCGACCGGCAGGTCACGGAGCGTCCCCGGGGGCCGGACAGGCATCGTCACGGTGCGTGTCCGGCCCTCGTTCGGTCCATCACCTCGGGCGGACGCCCCGCGCGCTCGGCAGGGTGGTGAGGCGGAAGCGCGCCGACTCTCCGCGCGACCGGCCCTTTCGCCGAGGAGGACTTCATGAGCGCCCCCGCTCCCGACACGGCCACCTACGTCTTCGCGGTCCGACGCTGCGGCGGCGACGTGCACCTGACCGGACACCCCGAGGGCGCGGCGGTGCGGCTGCTGCCCTTCGGCGCGCTCGTCGCCGTCGTGCAGGACGTCCCGCTGCGCGCGCTGGGCGGCCCGGCCGCGCTGCGCCGGCTGCTCGCCCCCGAGCTGCTCGAACCGCTCGGCAGGCTGCACCGCGAACTCGTCCACGCGGCCGGGACCTCCGGGCCGACCGTGGCCCTCCCGGTGGGCACCTGCTACGCCAACGACGTCCGCGCCCGCGCGGCCCTGGAGGAGCAGGAGGAGCGCTTCGGCGCCGCGCTGCACCGCGTGACGGGTTCGGGCCGCGCGACGGCCCGCGTCGAACGAGACACGCTCGCCCGCAAGCGGCCCTGACGGCGGCCGCCCGGCCGCGAAGGACGCGCGGACGCCCCGCGCGCACGCGGGCGGGCGCTCAGCCTTCCAGCACGCGGACCGGTGTGCCCCGCGCCCAGGCACGCACCGCCTCCAGCGCCTCGCGGTAGAAGACCTCGTACGTGCCCTCGGTGACGTAACCGAGGTGCGGGGTGAGGACCGTGCGGGGCGCCGTGCGCAGGGGGTGGGCGGCGGGCAGGGGTTCGGTGTCGTAGACGTCGAGGCCGGCGCCCGCGATGGCGCCCTCGTGGAGCGCCGCGAGCAGCGCGGGGGTGTCGACCAGCGGTCCGCGCGAGGTGTTGACGAGGTACGCGGAGGGGCGCATCCACGACAGTTCCTCGGCCCCGACGAGACCGGCCGAGCGCGGGCTGAGCTTGTAGTGGACCGTCACGACGTCGGCGGTGGTGAACAGTTCCCGCTTGGTGACCGGTTCGGTGCCGAGGGAGCGGGCGTGCTCCGGGTCGAGGTGCTCGCTCCAGGCGAGGACGCGCATCCCGAAGGCACGGCCGATCGCGGCGACGCGCGCCCCGAGCCGACCGAGCCCGACGACCCCGAGGACGCGCCCGTCCAGGTCGCCGCCCACCGTGTGCTGCCACTCCCCCGCGCGCATCCCGGCGGACTCGGCGGGAATCCGCCGCACGAGCGCGAGGATCAGGCCCCACGTCAGTTCGGGCGTCGCCGACACCGGGCTCCCGGTGCCGCACACGGTGATTCCCCGCTCGCGGGCGGCCCCGAGGTCGATCGAGGCGTTGGCCATGCCGGTCGTGACGAGCAGCCGCAGCTTCGGCAGCCGGGCGAGGCGCTCGCGCGTGAAGGGCGTCCGCTCGCGCATCGCGACGACGACGTCCGCCTCCGCCAGCGCGGCCACGACGTCGTCGGTCTCCGCGAGGTGCGTGTGCAGGAACTCCACGTCGGCGCCGAGCGCCTGCCAGTCCGCGTAGCGGTGGGCGACGTGCTGGTAGTCGTCGAGGACGGCGATGCGCACGGGGACGTCCCTCCGTGAATAGGTGCCGGTGGCCGTGTTCACCCTACGGCCGGGGAGCCCGCGCTCGGGGCGCCGGTCCCGGTCCGCACCGCGCGCCGGTCCCGGTCCGCACCGTCCGCCGGTCCCGGTCCGCACCGTCCGCCG
>NZ_GG770539.1:440979-444825 GCF_000154905.1 Streptomyces sp. SPB074
CTGAATGATGGGGGCGGCCCGTCCCCGTGGCGGGCCCGCGAACCGACCACAGCGGCCGAACCCCGACGAGGAGTGGCACATGCCCCACGACAGAGCCGGACAGCCCGCGCTGCCCGAGGACCTGACCGACATCCCCGCGCTGGTGACGGCTTACTACGCGCTCCACCCGGACCCGGCCGACGCCGACCAGAGGGTCGCCTTCGGCACCTCCGGGCACCGCGGTTCCTCACTGAACACCGCCTTCAACGAGGACCACATCGCGGCCACGAGCCAGGCCATCTGCGAGTACCGGGCCCGGCAGGGCACCACGGGCCCGCTCTTCCTCGGCGCCGACACGCACGCGCTCTCGGAGCCCGCGCGGGTCACGGCGCTGGAGGTCTTCGCCGCGAACGGCGTATCGGTGCTGATCGACGCGGACGACGGCTACACGCCGACCCCCGCCGTGTCGCACGCGATCCTGCGCTGGAACAAGGCCAGGGAGCGCGATCTCGCGGACGGGGTCGTCGTGACGCCCTCGCACAACCCGCCGGGCGACGGCGGGTTCAAGTACAACCCGCCGAGCGGCGGCCCCGCCGGGTCCGAGGCGACCGGCTGGGTCCAGGAACGGGCCAACCGGATCATCGCGGACGGCATGAGGGACGTCCGGCGCGTCCCGTACACGCGGGCGCTCGCGGCGGAGACGACGCAGCGTTACGACTTCCTCGGCACCTACGTCGACGACCTGCCCTCGGTCGTGGACCTGGAGGCGGTACGGGCCGCGGGCGTGCGCATCGGCGCCGACCCGCTCGGCGGCGCCTCGGTCGCGTACTGGGGCCGGATCGCGGAGCGGCACGGCATCGACCTGACGGTCGTCAACCCGTACACCGACCCGGCATGGCGTTTCATGACGCTGGACTGGGACGGCAAGATCCGGATGGACTGCTCCTCGCCGTACGCGATGGCCTCGCTCATCGCGCAGCGCGACCGCTACCAGCTCGCGACGGGCAACGACGCCGACGCCGACCGGCACGGCATCGTCACCCCCGACGGCGGGCTGATGAACCCCAACCACTACCTGTCCGTCGCGATCGGCTACCTCTACGCGCACCGTCCCGAGTGGCCGGCGGCGGCGGGGATCGGCAAGACGCTCGTCTCCTCCTCGATGATCGACCGCGTCGCGGGCGAGCTCGGGCGGCGGCTCGTGGAGGTCCCGGTCGGTTTCAAGTGGTTCGTGGACGGGCTGCTCGACGGCTCGCTCGGCTTCGGCGGCGAGGAGTCGGCGGGCGCCTCGTTCCTGCGCCGGGACGGCTCGGTGTGGACGACCGACAAGGACGGCGTCCTCCTCGCCCTCCTCGCCTCGGAGGTCCTCGCCGTCACCGGGCAGACGCCCTCGGAGCGGTACGCCGAGCTGACGGCCCGTTTCGGTGACCCGGCGTACGCGCGGATCGACGCGCCGGCGACGCGCGCGGAGAAGGCCGTGCTCGGCAAGCTCTCCCCCGCGCAGATCACCGCGGACACCCTGGCGGGCGAACCCGTCACCGCCGTCCTCACCGAGGCCCCGGGCAACGGCGCCCCGCTCGGCGGCATCAAGGTCACGACCGAGAACGCCTGGTTCGCGGCCCGCCCGAGCGGCACGGAGGACGTCTACAAGATCTACGCGGAGTCCTTCCGGGGCGCGCGGCACCTGGAGCAGGTGCAGGAGGAGGCGAAGGGCGTCGTGGGGGACGCGCTCAAGGGCTGACGGTCCGGCGGGGGCCCGCCCGGGGCCCCCGTCCCCGGTTGGGTGCGGGGTGTCGACCGTACGGCCGTATCGCCCGCGCGGCCTCCGGGGCCCCGTGCCCACAGTGGCGTATGCCCAGCCCCGCGCACCCGCCCGTGTACCCGCCGCCGCCCGCGCCGCCCTCGGGAGCAGCCGTCCCCGCGACCCGGCTGCGGCCCGCCGCCGTGTTCCTGGCGCTCGCGACCGTCGTGGCGCTCGTCGCCGGGTGGCCGCTCGCCGCCCGGGCGCTGCCCGACAAGGAGGGGCTGCGGGACGGGGCGCGGCTCACGATCGGCCCTTCGGGGAGCGGGCGGGTGGTGCTGCGGGTGCGCGGCGGGGGCTGGGAGCTGTCCCGCTCCGCGAGCGACCCGGACAGCGGCTATCTGCTCGGCCGGGCGGGGGTGCGGGTGCGCGCGAGCCGCGTCGACCTGCTCACGACGGAGGCGGCCGGCCGGCTGTGGCCGGGGCTGCGGGACGTGCTGCGGGCCTCGGACGCGGGCGCGCGGCTCGGGGCGCCGGGGAGCACCCGTACGACGGAGGGCCGCCCGGGCCGGACCGGGAGCGCGGAGCAGGGCGGGCGGCGGGGACGGGCCTTCGCCTTCGCCGCGCCGGACGCGGACTTCGCCGTCACCGTCGTCGTGCTCGGCGGGCGGGGAGCGGACCGGGAGGCGCTGCGCGAGGGGTACGCGCTCGCGCGCAGCGCCCGCTTCGAGGACGGGCCGGCGTGAGCGCGCCGCCGGCCACCGCCCCGGCCGCCGCGCCCGCCCGGTTCCGCGAGGTGCGCGCCTGGGCGGCGCGGCGCCGCCTCGGGGCGGCGCTCGTCGCGCTGTGCCTCTTCGGGCTCGGTGTGCTCGTCTGGAACTTCTCCGGCACGGCCCGGGCCTTCCCCGGGCCCGCGCTCCTGTCCGGCTTCCTCCTCGCGGTCGTGCTGTACGTCGCCTTCACGCTGCTGCGCCGGGTGCGGCCCGTGCGTACGCCGGACCGCAGGTGGAGCTGGGCCGGGGTGGTCTGGGGGGCCACGGCGGCGACGGGCTGCGCGCTGCTGGCCAACGGTGGTCTCTCGGCGGTGTGGTCGCGCACGGCGGGCATCGGCTTCACGTCCTCGTGGGGCGCGGCGCTGACCGCCCCGCTCAACGAGGAGGGCGTCAAGACGGCGGGGATCGTGCTGCTCGCGGTGGCCTTCCCGGCCCGGATGCGGGGCCCGCTGGACGGCTGGGTGCTGGGCGCGCTCGTGGGGCTCGGTTTCCAGATGGCGGAGAACTGGACGTACGCGCTCAACGGCATCGTCGGGACGGGCGGCACCGCGCCGGGCGACGCGGCGCTCCAGTCGGTGGTGGGCCGGGTCCTCTACACGGGGCTCGGCTCGCACTGGACGATGTCGGCGGTCGCGGGCACGGGGGTGGGGCTGCTGCTGAGCCGGTCGCCGGGGTCCGCGCGGCGGCGGCGCGCGGGGGCGGCGGCCTGCGTGCTGACGGCGGTCGGGATGCACTGGCTCTTCAACGCCCCGTTCCCCGGCTCGGGGCTCGGCACGGGCGTCAAGGCGGCGTTCGACTTCCTCCTGGCGGGCAGCTTCTGGATCGTCCTGCGGCACGCCTACCGGCGCCGTGCGCGGGCCGAGTTGCGTGCGCCGGGGGTCGCGCCGGGCGCGGAGCTGCTGCTGACCCGGCGCGGGCGCCGCCGGGCGCGCGCGTCGGTGCCGCAGGGGAGCGAGCGGGAGCGGTACGCGCGCCTCATGGTGGCCCAGCTCGACCTCCTGGAGGAGCGGGCGGGCACGGGGTGTCCGCGACCGGCCTTCGAGGCGGCGGCGCGGGCCCGGGTGGCCGAGGCGCGGTACGTCCCATCGGGCACCGGGGGCTACTGAGCGCGGCGGGCGCGTACGGTACGCCTCCGGCGCTCGCCACGCCCGGGCTCCCGCGCGACCGGCGGCGGGTGCATGACGCGGGCCCGGGTGGGGCATAGGATCGCCCAGATTCTGCGAAGGGAAGACTCATGGCATCGGCTACGTGTCCGTGCGGCGGTTCCTTCAGCACGGGCGACCCCAGTCCCGGCGGGGACACTCCCGCGCTGGTCCACCGCGACGCCCATGAACCGCGAGGCCCCGTGCCCCC
>NZ_GG770539.1:445488-448344 GCF_000154905.1 Streptomyces sp. SPB074
CGCGCGCGTCAGCTCCCGTCGCGGTACGCCTCCAGGAGGCGCAGCCACACCTCGCTGATCGTCGGGTAGGACGGGACCGCGTGCCACAGTCGGGCGACGGGGACCTCGCCGGCGATCGCGATCGTGGCGGAGTGGAGCAGTTCGCTCACGGAGGGGCCGACGAAGGTGGCGCCGCGCAGGAAGCCGTGGTCCTCGTCCACGACGAGGCGGGCGCGCCCCGTGTAGCCGTCGGCGTGCAGGGCGGCGCCCGCGACGGAGCCGATCTCCTGGTCCACGGCGCGCACGCGGTGCCCGGCCGCCTCGGCCTCGGCGAGGGTCAGGCCCACCGCGGCGACCTCGGGGTCGGTGAAGACCACCTGCGGGACGGCGGCGTGGTCGGCGGTGGTCTGCGCCGGGGACCACGGCGAGGTGTCGACCGTCTCGCCCTTGGCGCGCGCGGCGATGGCGGCGCCCGCGACGCGGGCCTGGTACTTGCCCTGGTGGGTGAGGAGCGCGCGGTGGTTGAGGTCGCCGACGGAGTAGAGCCAGTCGGTGCCGGGGACGAGGCAGCTGTCGTCCGACTCCACCCAGCCGCCCGGCTCCAGGTCCACCGTCTCCAGGCCGAGGTCCTCGCTGCGCGGGGCGCGTCCGGTGGCGAAGAGGACCTCGTCGGCCTCCAGGGTCGAGCCGTCGCCCAGGGTGAGCGTGACGGGCCCGGTGCCGCCGGGGCGGGAGACCTCGGCGACGGAGGTGCGGGGGCGGATGTCGACGCCGTGCTCGGCGAGCTGCTTGGCGAGGAGTTCCCCGGCGAAGGGCTCCATGCGGCCGAGGAGGCGTTCGCCGCGGACGAGGAGCGTGACGTGCGCGCCGAGGCCGCGCCAGGCGGTGGCCATCTCGACGGCGACGACGCCGCCACCGACGATCGCGAGCCTGCCGGGCACCTGCTGGGCGCTCGTGCCCTCGCGGCTGGTCCAGGGCCTGGCCTCGGCGAGGCCGGGCAGTTCGGGGAGCTTGGCGCCGGTGCCGGTCGCGAGGACCACGGCGCGGCGCGCGGTGAGCCGCAGGACGGTGCCCTCGGGGGTCGTGACGGCCACGGTCCTGGGCCCGTCGAGCCGTCCGTGGCCGCGGACGAGCGGCACGTCGACCGACTCCAGCCACTCGGCCTGGCCGCCGTCCTTCCAGTGCGAGGTGAAGGAGTCCCTGCGCGCGAGCACGGGGCCCGCTTCGAGGGGCCCGGCCACATGCTGGGCGAGGCCGGGCAGGCGGCGTGCCTCGGCCTGGGCGAGTACGGGGCGCAGGAGCGCCTTGCTGGGCATACAGGCCCAGTAGGAGCACTCTCCGCCCACGAGTTCGCTCTCCACGATCACGGTGCTCAGGCCCGCGGCGCGGGTGCGGTCGGCGACGTTCTCGCCGACGGGTCCCGCGCCCACCACCACGACGTCGTAGGTCTGCTGCTCGGCCTCGGTTCCGGTGTCCGTCATGGCCCCAGTCTGTCGAAGTGTGTGCGTCCCCGCCACGGGGGTAGCGGGGACGGAATACGCCCTGAGGCGGCACCGTTGTCCTGACGGGTCCGCATCCGGGCCGTATCGATGTGCCAGGACAGACCAGGAAGTAGGAGAAGTATGCCCACTGTGGAGCTGACCAAGGAGAATTTCGACCAGACCGTGACGGACAACGAGTTCGTCCTGATCGATTTCTGGGCGTCCTGGTGCGGTCCCTGCCGCTCCTTCGCCCCGGTCTACGAGAAGTCGTCCGAGGAGAACCAGGACCTCGTCTACGGGAAGATCGACACCGAGGCCCAGCCCGAACTGGCCGCCGCCTTCGGTATCCAGTCGATCCCGACGCTGATGATCGTCCGTGACCAGGTCGCGGTCTTCGCGCAGCCGGGCGCCCTGCCCGAGGCCGCGCTCCAGGACGTGATCGGCCAGGCGCGGGCGCTCGACATGGACGAGGTGCGCAAGTCGATCGCCGAGGCCGAGAAGTCGACGGGCGGGGAGTCCCCGCAGCCGGGCGAGAGCGCCTGAGCCGGGACCCGGCCACGCCCGCGAGGGCGCCAGGACCGGGGTCCGCGCGAGCGCCGGAGCACACCCCTTCCGTACCGGCCTCCCGCGGCCCCGCGCCGCCCCTCTCACCCGTTCGGGTGAGAGGGGCGGTTTCTTTCTGCTCCCGGGTGCCGTGCGCCGTTCTCAGAACGGGTACGCGGCGACGTCCGCGCGGACCGTCGTCCAGCGCGTCTCGGTGAAGGCGTCGAGGTTGGCCTCGCCGCCGAAGCGGGCGCCCGTGCCGGAGGCGCCGAGGCCGCCGAAGGGGGCGACGGCCTCGTCGTTGACGGTCTGGTCGTTGATGTGGACGATCCCGGTGGGGACGCGCTCGGCGAGGGCGAGGCCGCGCGCGGTGTCGCGCGTGATGACGCCGAGCACGAGGCCGTAGGGGCTCGCGGCGGCGAGTTTGACGGCCTCGTCGTCGTCGGCGAAGGACCGGACGGGCGCGACGGGCCCGAAGACCTCCTCGGTGTAGGCCGGGGTGTCCTCGTTCACGCCGGCGAGGACGGTGGGCCGGTAGAAGAGGCCGTCGTGGGTGCCGCCCGCGACGAGCCGGGCGCCGCGCGCGGTGCTCGACTCCACGAGCCGGTGGATCTTCCCGAGCTGGTCCTGGTCGATGACGGGTCCGAGGTGCACCTCGGCGCGGTAGGGGTCGCCGACGGCGAGCGAGTCGGCCTTGGCGGCCAGCCGCTCGACGTACTCGTCGTAGAGGGAGGCGTGCACCAGGTGGCGCCCGGTGGTCATGCAGACCTGGCCCTGGTGGAAGAAGGAGCCCCAGGCGGCGGCCGACACGACGGCGTCGATGTCGGCGTCCTCGCGCACGACGAGCGCGGAG
>NZ_GG770539.1:450783-454568 GCF_000154905.1 Streptomyces sp. SPB074
TGCTCGGCCCCGTCCTGGTCGCCGCCTTCGCGAACTCCCCCTTCCTCGCCGGGCGCGCCACCGGCTGGCGCTCGACCAGGCAGGCGCTGTGGGCCGCGATCGAGCCGGGCCGTACCGCGGCGCCCGCGCCCGGTCCGGACGCCCGGTCGGCGTGGACCGGGCACGTCCTGGACACGCCCGTGATGTGCGTACGGTCCGGGGAGGGGCCCTGGCCCGTCCCCGAGGGACTCACGCTGCGCGCCTGGGCGCGCGAGGGCGCGCGGGCCGAGGGCGCGGGGCGGGCGCCCGTCGCGGACGATCTCGACTACCACGTCACGACGCTCTTCCCGCCCGTCCGGGCCCGCGGGCACCTGGAACTGCGGATGATCGACGCGCAGCCGGGCGAGGACGGCTGGGTGGTGCCGCTCGCGGTCGTCGGGGCGCTCTTCGACGACGAGGCGGCCGCCGAGGCCGCGTACCGCGCGGTCGCGCCGCTCGCCGGGCGGCTCGGCGACGTGCCGCCGCCGCGCTCGCCGCTGTGGCTGGCCGCCGCGCGCGACGGCCTCACCGATCCCGGGCTCGCCCGGGCGGCGCGCGCCTGCTTCGACGCCGCGTCCGAGGCGCTTCAGCGGCTCGGGGCGCCGCCCGCGATGCGGGCGCTCGTGGCCGGGTTCACCGAGCGGTACGTGGCGCGGGGCCGCTGCCCCGCCGACGACCTGCTCGCCCATCCCCTCGCCTCGCTCGCGCGGGCGCCCGGCCTGTGGGGCACGACCGCCCCGCACGGCAGGAAGGACGTGGTGTCATGACCGCCGTACAGGAGCCGGGCCAGGACGCGGAGGCGCTGCGGGCGCTCGCGCTGCGCGCGCTGCGCACCGCCCGGGAGCGCACCGCGCTGCTCACCGGCGCGGTCGAGGAGCCGGACCTCGTGGCGCAGCACTCGCCGCTCATGTCACCGCTCGTGTGGGACCTCGCGCACATCGGCAACCAGGAGGAGCTGTGGCTGCTGCGCGCGGTCGCGGGCCGGGACGCGATGCGCCCGGACATCGACCCGCTCTACGACGCCTTCGAGCACCCGCGCGCCGAGCGCCCCTCACTGCCGCTGCTGCCGCCCGAGGAGGCGCGACGGTACGCGGCCGAGGTGCGCGGCCGGGTGATCGACCTCCTCGAAGGCGCGCGGTTCGCGGGCGGTGACTTCGGCGCGGGGCTCACCCAGGCGGGGTTCGCGTTCGGGATGGTGGCGCAGCACGAGCAGCAGCACGACGAGACGATGCTCATCACGCACCAGCTCCGCTCGGGCCCCCCGGTGCTCGAAGCGCCCGAGCCCGCCCCGGCGGACACGCGCGGGCTGCCGGCCGAAGTCCTCGTGCCCGGCGGCGCGTTCACGATGGGCACCTCCACGGAGCCGTGGGCGCTCGACAACGAGCGCCCCGCGCACCGGCGGCACGTGCCGTCCTTCTGGCTCGACACGACGCCCGTCACGTGCGGGCGGTACACGGCCTTCCTCGCCGACGGGGGGTACGAGGAGCCGCGCTGGTGGCACCCCGAGGGGTGGCGGCTCGTACGGGAACAGGGCCTGCGCGCGCCGCTGTTCTGGCGGCGCGAGGGCGGTACGTGGCTGCGGCGGCGCTTCGGGCACGTCGAACCGGTGCGGGACGAGGAGCCCGTGGTGCACGTGAGCTGGTACGAGGCGGACGCGTACGCGCGCTGGGCGGGGCGCAGGCTGCCCACGGAGGCCGAGTGGGAGAAGGCGGCCCGGCACGACCCGGCGGAGGAGCGGACACGGCGCTTCCCGTGGGGCGAGGAGCCACCGGGCCCCGCGCACGCCAACCTCGGGCAGCGGCATCTGCGCCCGGCCCCCGCGGGAAGCTACCCGCGGGGCGAGTCCCCCCACGGGGTGCGGCAGTTGATCGGTGACGTGTGGGAGTGGACGGCGAGCGACTTCCTGCCGTACCCGGGCTTCGTCACCTACCCGTACAAGAGGTACTCGGAGGTGTTCTTCGGACCGGAGTACAAGGTCCTGCGCGGGGGGTCCTTCGGCGCGGACGAGGTGGCCGTGCGCGGCACCTTCCGCAACTGGGACTACCCGGTGCGGCGGCAGATCTTCGCGGGCTTCCGCACCGCTCGCGACGCGGCGCCCGGCGAGGGCGCCTGATGTGCCGCCACCTCGCGGTGCTGAGCGCGGCCCCCGAAGCGCTCGGCACACGGCTCCTGCTGCCGCCGCACGGCCTGCACCGCCAGTCGTGGGCGCCGCGCGCGCAGCGGCACGGGACGGTCAACGCGGACGGCTTCGGGGTGGGCTGGTACGCGGACGGCGACCCCGTCCCGGCGCGGTACCGGCGGGCGGGGCCGCTGTGGGGCGATCCGGGGGTGCGGGACCTGTGCCGCGTCGTACGGAGCCGGGCGCTGCTAGCCGCCGTACGGGACGCGACCGAGCCCGGCGCCGACGACGAGGCGGCGAGCGCGCCCTACGCGGCGGGACGGTGGCTCTTCAGCCACAACGGCGCGGTGCCGGGCTGGCCCGGGAGCCTCGCGCCGCTCGTCCCCGGCCTGCCCGCCACGCTGCTGCTGGGCCTGGAGGCGCGCTGCGACGCGGCGTTCGTGTGGGCGCTCGTACGGCGGCGCCTCGACGCCGGGGCGACGCCGGGGGAAGCCCTCGCGGCGACCGTCGCGGAGGTCGCCGAGGCGGCGCCGGGAGCGCGGCTCAACCTCCTCCTGACCGACGGTAGGCGGATCGCCGCGACCGCCTGGGGCGACACGCTCGCGTACCTGCGCGCGCCCGGCCTCGTCGTGGTCGCCTCGGAGCCGTACGACGACGATCCCGCCTGGCGCGCGGTGCCCGGTCCCACCCTGCTCGAAGCCGACCGCGACGACCTCCGACTGACCCCGCTCAAGGAGCCGACCCAGTGAGCCCGTTCGCCCTGACCCGCACCCTGCCCGCGGACACGACGGGCGAGGCGCTGCGCGCCGACGTCCGCGCCGGACTGACGGCGGAGCCGAAGTGGCTGCCGCCCAAGTGGTCCTACGACGCGCGGGGTTCGCGGCTCTTCGAGGAGATCACGGCCCTGCCCGAGTACTACCCGACGCGCGCCGAGCGGGAGATCCTGCTCGACCGGGCCGGGGAGATCGCCGCCGCCTCCGGGGCCGGCACGCTCATCGAGCTGGGCTCGGGCTCCTCCGACAAGACCCGCCACCTCCTGGACGCCATGGCCGGCTTGCGCGCGTACGTGCCGGTGGACGTGAGCGAGAGCGCGTTGCGCGAGGCGGGCGAGGCGATCGCCGCCCGGCACCCGGGACTCGGCGTGCACGCGCTCGTCGCCGACTTCACCGCCCCGCTCGCGCTGCCCGGCACGCCGGGGCCGCGCCTGCTCGCCTTCCTCGGCGGCACGCTCGGCAACCTGCTGCCCGTCGAACGGGCGGCGTTCCTGGACTCGTTACGCGCCGTGCTCGCCCCGGGCGACCTGCTGCTCCTCGGCACGGACCTCGTGAAGGACGAGGCGACGCTGCTCGCCGCCTACGACGACGCGGCGGGCGTGACGGCCGAGTTCAACAAGAACGTGCTGCACGTCCTCGACCGTGAACTCGGCGCGGACACGACCCGGACGCCTTCCGGCACGTCGCGGTGTGGGACGCGGAGCGCGAGTGGATCGAGATGCGCCTGCGGGCGCGGCGCGGGCTGACGGTGAAGATCCCGGCGCTCGACCTCTTGGTGCTGTTCGCGGCGGGCGAGGACCTGCGGACCGAGATCTCGGCGAAGTTCCGCCCGGAGGGCCTGCGGGCGGAACTCGGCGCGGCCGGTTTCGCGCCCG
>NZ_GG770539.1:454722-462629 GCF_000154905.1 Streptomyces sp. SPB074
GTCCTCGCGTCCCCGTCCGCCCTCGCTCGCGCCCCTGCGCCCTCGCGCCTGCGGTCCGGCGCCCGCCCCGCTCCCCCGCCTCCCGCTCGTCGCGGTTCAGCCCGCCCTGTTGACGTCCAGCGCCTTCGTGATGGCCTCGGACGCCTCGCGCGCCGCCTTCCCCTTGTCGCCGCCCGCGAGGACCTTCGTCATGTAGGTCTTGATCGGGTTGTCCGCCTCGACCTTCGCCCAGCGGGGCGAGTTCGGCGTCGCGTGACCGGACTTGGCGCCCTTGGCCATCGCGGCGGCGCCGGGCTCGTCGGAGACCGCGCCCGCGAGGGTCGTCTTGTTGGGCACGTAGTTCATCGTCCTGGCGAGGTCCTTCTGCCAGCGCTCGCCCGCGAGTTCGGCGACGACCTTGAGGGCCGCCTCGTGGTCGTCGGAGCGGCGCGTCACGACGAGGTCGGAGCCGCCGGTGAAGACCGCGCCCGGCTTGCCCGCGGTCTTGCCGGGGACCGGGAAGAAGCCGAGTTTGCCCTTGAGTTCCGGGTTCTGCTCCAGGATCAGCGAAGCCTGGCCCGGCACCCCGATGATCTGGCCGACGCCGCCCTTGGCGAAGACCTGGGCCTGCGGGGGGTGTTCCTCGTCGGCGGTCTTCGGCCCCTTGCCGAGCGCCTGGAGCTGGGTGTAGAAGTCCATGCCCGCGAGCGCCTTGGCGCTGTCCACGCTGCCCTTCCAGCCGGCGCCGGTGTCCTTGGCGAGGTCGCCGCCCTCGTCCCAGACGAAGCCCGAGAGGGTGTACCAGTCCTGGCCCGCGAGGTAGATGCCCTGGTTGCCGCCCCGGTTGAGGAGTTCGGTGTCGTGCAGCCACTCGGCGCGATCGCGCGGGGGCTTGGTGATCCCGGCCTGGTCGAAGAGGTCCTTGTTGTAGATGACGACGCGGTTGGCGGCGTACCACGGCACGCCGTACTGCGTGCCGTTGAAGCGGCCGGGCTCGGCGAGGCCGGGGAGCCAGTCGTCCATGCCGAGGTCGCGCATCGACTCCAGCGTCACGTCGTAGAGCCCGCCCTGGTCCACGTACCGGGCCACCTGCGTGTTGCCGACCTCCACGACGTCGGGCACCTCGACGTCCTCGCCCCCCTTGAGGGCCTTGCCGACCTTCTCCACGATGCCGTTCCACGACTGGATCTTGATGTCGACGTCGAGATCGTCGTGCTGCTTCTCGAAGTCCTCCGTGAAGCGCTTGAGGAAGGCGGGGGACGCGCTGTCCTTCATGAGCCACACGGTGACGGTCGTACGGTCCCCGCCGGAGCCGGGCAGTACTTCGCAGCCGCAGAGGACCGCGGTCGAGGTGAGCAGCGCGGCGGTGGCGAGCAGACGGTGGTTCTTCACGAGGGTGGCTTTCTGTCCGCGAACAGGCAGGGGGGACCCGGTCTGGGGGAACGCCTGCGGCGCGTGACGGGTGTGTCACGAGTCTGGTATGGACCTTTGCGAGGGGTCAAGGGGTGTCCGGGACACGAGAAAGACACGAAGTGGCCATCGCTCGTCCACGACGGCCCCGCGCGGCCCGGCCCCCTCCGGGCGCCCGGCTCGCCTCGCGCCCGCGCGGGGAGTGCGTCACCGTGGAACGGGCACCTGCCGGACGGCGGGCGGAACCGTACCGCCCGGCACCGTACGACTGCGAGGAGAGCGACGCGATGAGCGAGCACGTCTACCGGGTCACCGAGATCGTCGGCACCTCCACCGAGGGCTGCGACGACGCGATCCGCAACGGCATCAGGCGCGCGGCACAGACGGTGCGCAACCTTGACTGGTTCGAGGTCACGCAGGTGCGCGGGCACATCGAGGACGGCGAGATCGAGCACTACCAGGTGGGTTTGAAGGTCGGCTTCCGCATCGACGGGGCCGAGGACGGGGCGACGGGCGACGCGGCGGTCTGAGGGCGCGGGGACGGCGGCCGGGGCAGGGGAGCGTGCGGGCGCGGCGTGCCGGGGCGCGCCGCCCCGGCACGCCCGGTTTTTCTCTTGGCTTCTTCGCCGGGCTGCCCGGCCCCCGCCCCTCCCTGGCACGGGACGCGGGGCCGCTGCGCGCGGCGACCCGGGCGCGCGGCGAGTCCGACGAGGCGGGGCTTCTCGCGTATCTCCGCGCGGGCCTGCTCCTGCGCGTCGTACGGGACGCGCTGCCCGACGTCCTCGCCCCGCAGGCGCCCCCGCTCACCCGTGCGGCCTCGCTCCTCACCGACGGCACCTGGGTCTGGCGTCTCGACCTCGCGCACTACGTCGCCCACGCGCACGTCCGCCTGCCGGCGGACTTCCTGTCGGCGGCACGGGCGAGGGCCTGCGTCCCCCCGGAGGTGGACGCCGCCCGGCTCACGGCCCTGCGGGCGCACTGGACGCCGTAGCGAGCCCCCGCGAGCCGAAGGGAGCCGCGCGCGACCGCTTCGTGACGGCGAGGCGGGCTCAGGCGGTCCTCACGTGCGCCCGTCCCTCTCCTGCGCCGCGTGCAGTTCGGCCGCCTCGCGGCCCCACACGGCCCGTACGACGCGGAAGCCCGCCACCTCCGCGTCGCGGCACACGAGTTCGTCGTCGTCGGCGAGGAAGGCGATGGTCCGGGTCCGGGCCAGCAGGCGCAGCCGCTCCAGTTTGGTGACCCTCGCGGGCCTGCGATCCGCGTTCCCGCGCAGCCACAGCGGCCCCTCGGGCAGCCCCTGGGCGGCGAGCCAGCGCACCGTGTCGGCCCGGCAGCGCTCCGGACGCCCGGTCAGGTAGCCGACGGCGGTGCCCTCCGCCTCCGTGCCATGGACGAGCGCGAGCCCCGCGGCGAGCGGCGGGTCGTCCGCGACGGCGGCGAAGAACCCGCGCCAGTCCTTGCGGGCGCCGCGCAGGAAGTGCTGACGGTGACCCGCGTCCGAGAGGGTGTTGTCGAGGTCGAAGAGGGCCAGCGGCCTGGTGTCGCGCACTCCCCCACCGTACGGCGGAGCGCTCCGCCGGGAATCGCGCGCCCGCCCCCGGCGTTGATCACGCACGTGGGCTCCGCCATCGACACCACCAGGTTCTCCGTGCTCGACCGCTCCCGCGTGCGCGAGGGGCACGCGCCCGGCGAGGCCCTGCGCGACACCGTCGCCCTCGCCCGTGAGGCGGAGGCGCTCGGGTACCACCGCTTCTGGGTCGCCGAGCACCACGGGGTGCCGGGGGTCGCCGGGGCGGCGCCGCTCGTGCTGGCGACGGCCGTGGCGGGCGCGACGGAGCGGATCAGGGTCGGCACGGGCGGCGTGATGCTGCCCAATCACCGGCCGTTCGTCGTCGCCGAGCAGTTCGGGGTGCTCGCCGGCCTGCACCCCGGCCGCGCCGACCTCGGCCTCGGCCGCTCGGTGGGCTTCACCAACGAGGTGCGGCGCGCGCTCGGGCACGGCAAGGAGGACGCGGCCCTGGAGCGCTTCGCGGAGCAGCTCGCCGAGCTGCGCGGCTGGTTCGACGGCACACAGTCCACGTACCGGGGGGTGCGCGCGGTCACCGCCGAGGGCCTGCGCCCGCCGCTCTTCGTGCTCGCCACCGGCCGGGGCGCGGGCCTGGCCGCGCGCGCAGGGCTGCCGCTCGTGATCGCGGCGGTGCGCGGCGAGGACGAGCTGCTGCGCACGCTCGACGCCTACCGGGCGGACTTCCGTCCTTCGCCGGGAAACCCGGACCCGTACGTCGTCCTCTCCGGGACGGTCGCCGTCGCGGGGACGGCGGAGGAGGCGCGGCGGCTGCTCCTGCCCGAGGCGTACGCCGCGATGTGGTCCCGCACCCGGGGTGTCTTCCCGCCGCTCCTCCCGGCCGGGGAGGTCGCGGGGCGGACGCTGGGCGAGCGGGAGCGCCCGCTGTACGAGGACGCGTTGCGCGGGCACGTCGCGGGCACCGAGGAGGAGGTCGCGGCGGAGCTGGAACGGCTGCTCGGCCGTACCGGCGCCGACGAGTACCTGGTGACGACGAGCACGTTCGACCGCGTGGCGCTGCTCGATTCCTTCCGGAGGCTGGCCCGGCTGACGGGGCTCGCGGGGCGAACCGGACAATAGACACCGGCACCCCGGGCAGACGGGGGGCGGGAGGGGTGCCGGACGTGCCGCGCGCGGGGGTCTACCGTGGGCGGCAAGGACACGGGGGAGAAGTGAGGAGTGAGGATGGACAGCCGTACGGCCCTGGTGGAGGACCTCCTTGAGCGGTTCCCCGGGGTACCGAGGGAAGCGGTCTTCAAGGAGGACCTGCTGCGCGGCGGCGTGGCCTTCGACAAGTCGGCGCTGAGCGACAACGAGTCGGGCGAGGTCAAACCGAAGTCGTACTTCATCTTCTCCTTCGATCACGGGACGCTCCCGGAGCTGGGCGAGGCCGCGCTGCGCCGTCCGCCCGAGGAGATCGTCCTCACCGGCGGTCCCTACGACCTGCGCCGCACCGTCGTCTCCGTGCGCGTGAACCCCGCCTCGCCCTACCGCGTGGCCGCCGACGGGGACGGGATGCTCGCGCTGTTCCTCGACGGCAAGCGCATCGCGGACGTGGGCGTGCCGCCGATGCCGGAGTACTACAAGCACAAGCTCTCCAACGGCAAGTCGGTGATGGAGGTCGCGCCGACGATCCAGTGGGGCTACCTGATCTACCTGACCGTCTTCCGGGTCTGCCAGTACTTCGGCGCCAAGGAGGAGTGCCAGTACTGCGACATCAACCACAACTGGCGCCAGCACAAGGCGGCCGGCCGTCCCTACACCGGCGTCAAGGACGTGGACGAGGTCCTGGAGGCGCTGGAGATCATCGACAGGTACGACACGGCGAAGACCTCCACCGCGTACACGCTGACCGGCGGCGCGATCACCTCGAAGGTCGCCGGGCGCGACGAGGCCGATTTCTACGGGCACTACGCGAAGGCGATCGAGGAGCGTTTCCCCGGCCGCTGGATCGGCAAGGTCGTCGCGCAGGCGCTGCCCAGGGACGACGTCCAGCGCTTCAAGGACTACGGGGTGCAGATCTACCACCCCAACTTCGAGGTGTGGGACCGGCGGCTCTTCGAGCTGTACTGCCCCGGCAAGGAGCGCTACGTCGGCCGGGACGAGTGGCACAAGCGCATCCTGGACTCCGCCGAGATCTTCGGCGCGCGCAACGTGATCCCGAACTTCGTCGCGGGCGTGGAGATGGCCGAGCCCTTCGGCTTCACGACCGTGGAAGAGGCGATCGCGTCCACGACCGAGGGGCTGCGCTTCTTCATGTCGCACGGCATCACGCCGCGCTTCACGACGTGGTGCCCCGAGCCGACCACGCCGCTCGGCAAGACCAACCCGGGCGGAGCGCCGCTGGAGTACCACATCCGGCTGCTCCAGGCGTACCGGGCGACGATGGAGGAGTACGGGCTCTCCTCGCCCCCCGGCTACGGCCCGGCCGGGGCGGGCAACGCCGTCTTCTCGGTCAGCTCCTTCATGGACAGCCTGGACCCGAACAGTTCGGTGGCGCCGAGCGTCGTGTGACGCTCGCACTGCCCCGACAGCCGTGAAGGCCCTCGTACCGCCGCCGGTACGGGGGCCTTCGGCGTGCCCGGGACCCGATCGCCACCGCAAGCCGGGTCGCAAGAACTTCACAAGCAAGCGCATTCACCCGACAGTCACATGAAAAAGCTCGTGCCCGTCTCTTGTGCGCGGTCCGCTGACGGTCCTTAATGTGTCCGGAGCCTCCGGCGCACGTCCCTCCCCCCATACGCACGCGGCCGCTCCCGTTTCCCGTGGTGCCCATGGTTCGAGAGGAACGCCCGTGATCAACAGGCACGGCACGCCCGCAGCCCGTCGCAGACCAGCCCTGCTCGCCGCCCTGACCGCCGCCGCGCTCGGCGCCGGGCTCCTGAGCGCGGCCCCCGTCCTCGCCTCGGGGCCCGCGAGCGCGGGCCCCTCCGTCACCCGCGCGGGACTCGACCCCGCGCTCGTCGCCGGGCGCGGCGCCCGCGTCGGCTTCGTGGAGCAGGAGGCCGAGCACGCCGCGACCGACGGGACCGTGCTCGGGCCCGACCGCACCCCCTACCAACTGCCCGCCGAGGCGAGCGGCCGTTCCGCCGTGCAGCTGACGCCCGGCCAGTACGTCGAGTTCACGCTGCCGAAGGACGCCAACGCGCTCACCGTGCGCTACAGCCTCCCCGACGCGCCCGGGGGCGGCGGGATCACCGCGCCGCTCGACGTCTCGCTCGGCGGCGCGAAGCGCGCCACGATGACGCTGACCTCGCAGTACGCGTGGCTCTACAACCAGTACCCCTTCTCGAACGACCCGCAGGGCGACCTCCTGCACGCCGACTGGTGGACCACCGAGTGCGACTGCGTACCGGCCGCCACGACACCGGCGCCCGCCTTCGACAAGCCCTTCCGGCCCAGCCACTTCTACGACGAGCAGCGGCTCCGCCTCGACCGCACGTACCGCGCCGGTGAGAAGGTGCGGCTCACCGTGCCGCGCGGCAGCAAGGCCGCGTGGACCGCGATCGACCTGCTCGACTCCGAGAAGATCGCCCCGCCCAGGGTCAGGCTCCTGGCCGCGAACGTCCTCGCCTTCGGCGCCGACCCGAGCGGCCGCCGGGACTCGGCGGCGGCGATCGAGCGCGCCATCGCCTTCGCCCGGCACGCCCGCCTCAAGGTCTACCTTCCACCGGGGACGTACCAGGTCAACCGGCACATCGTCGTGGACGACGTGACGATCGAGGGCGCCGGAAGCTGGTACACGGTCCTCAAGGGCAAGGAGGTCGCGCTCGCCGAGCCCGCCGAGGACGGATCGACGTACACGGGCGTCGGCCTCTACGGCAGGCCCGCCGCCGAGGGCGGCTCGAAGAACGTGCACCTCGCCGGCTTCGCGATCGAGGGCGACGTACGGGAGCGCATCGACAACGACCAGGTGAACGCCATCGGCGGGGCGATGAGCGACTCCACGCTCAGCGGCCTCTACCTGCACCACACCAAGGTCGGGATCTGGTTCGACGGCCCGATGCGCGACACGAAGGTCACGGACACGGTCATCGCCGACCAGATCGCCGACGGCCTCAACTTCCACACCGGCGTCCGCGACTCCCTCGTCCGCGACGTCTTCGTCCGCAACTCGGGCGACGACGGGCTCGCGATGTGGGCCGACAAGACGCAGAACAGCGGCAACACCTTCGACCACAACACCGTCCAGTCCCCCGTCCTCGCCAACGCCATCGCGATCTACGGCGGCGAGAACACCACCGTGAGCGACAACCTCGTCGCCGACCCCGTGCGCGAGGGCAGCGGCCTGCACGCCGGCTCGCGCTTCGGCGCCGAGCCCTTCACCGGGCGGCTCGACTTCCGCGACAACACGGCCGTCCGCGCCGGGACGCTCGACCTCAACTGGAAGATCGGCCTCGGCGCCATCTGGTTCTACGCCCTCGACCGCGACATCGACGCGGACATCCGCGTCACCGGGGACCACTACCTCGACAGCACCTACAACGCCATCATGCTGGTCAGCGACTACGGCGTGAAGGACAAGGTCAAGCTGGAGGGGCTGAGGTTCAAGGACGTACGGGTCGATGGCACGGGCACCTCGGTGCTCAGCGCGCGCGTCGCCGGGTCCGCGTCCTTCGAGAACGTCGACGCGCGGAACGTGGGCGCGGTCGGCGTCAACAACTGCGGCTCGTTCAACTTCCCCGCGACCGGCTCCGAGTTCACCGTGAAGGACCTCGGCGGCAACGACGGCGGTGGCACGACGGGCCCGTGGCTCGCGCCGTGGGAACTGCCGAACACGATCACGTGCGACGACCGCCCGCCGGTGGTCGCACCGCCCGCGCCGCGCCCGTGGTGACGCGCGGGAGCGCCCGGCGGGCGAGCGCCTCGTGACAGGCGGGCGCTGAGACCAGGTGCCGGCCGGGGCGGCCAAGGCCCGGCCGGCACCTTCGCGCGTACGGGGGCGCCCTCCGCC
>NZ_GG770539.1:462729-477909 GCF_000154905.1 Streptomyces sp. SPB074
AAAAAAAAAAAAAAAAAAAAAAAAATCAAGTATATAAAAACTCGTCGCATCCAAAAAAAAACTAAAAACATAGAGTGTCTCAGTCAAGCACGAAGAAAAAAAACCAACCAAAAAAAAAAACCGCCCCATCGTCCCCCTCCCCCGCCCCGGACCTGCGCGGATTCCCCCGGCTGCCTACGATCGCGGTATGGAGAGCCCCCACGATCCCTGTGTCCGGGTGCGCGGCGCGCGCGAGAACAACCTGCGGGACGTCGACGTCGATGTCCCGCGCGACGTCCTCGCCGTCTTCACCGGCGTCTCGGGATCGGGGAAGTCCTCGCTCGCCTTCGGGACGATCTACGCCGAGGCCCAGCGCCGCTACTTCGAGTCCGTCGCCCCGTACGCCCGGCGGCTCATCCAGCAGGCCGGGGCCCCGCACGTCGCCCGGATCACCGGGCTGCCGCCCGCCGTCTCGCTCCAGCAGCGCCGCTCCGCCGGCTCCTCGCGCTCCTCGGTCGGCACCGTCACGACCCTCTCCAACGTGCTCCGGATGCTCTGGTCGCGCGCCGGGACCTACCCCGAGGGCGCCCCGCGGCTCGACTCGGACTCCTTCTCGCCCAACACGGCGGCCGGCGCCTGCCCCGCCTGCCACGGCCTCGGCCGCGTGCACCGCACGAGCGAGGAACTGCTCGTGCCCGACCCCTCCCGCACGATCCGCGAGGGCGCCATCGCCGCCTGGCCGGGCGCCTGGCAGGGCAAGAACCTGCGGGACGTGCTCGACGCGCTCGGCTACGACGTGGACCGGCCCTGGCGGGAGCTGGACCCGGCGGACCGGGACTGGATCCTGTTCACGGACGAGACGCCGACCGTGACGGTGGAGCCCGTCCGCGAGGCGGGCCGCGTCCAGCGCCCGTACCAGGGCACGTACCAGAGCGCGCGCCGCTACGTCCTCAAGACCTTCGCGGACTCCAAGAGCGAGACGCTGCGCGCGAAGGCGGCGCGCTTCCTCGCCGACGACCCCTGCCCCGTCTGTCGCGG
Source organism: Streptomyces sp. SPB074 (assembly GCF_000154905.1). GTDB lineage: Bacteria > Actinomycetota > Actinomycetes > Streptomycetales > Streptomycetaceae > Streptomyces. The sequence goes on from NZ_GG770539.1 coordinate 463,747, forward strand.
GACCCGGCTCACCCCCGAGGCGCTCGCGGTGACCTTCGCGGGGCTGACGATCGCCGAGGCGGCCGCGCTGCCCCTCACCGCCCTCGCGGCGGCGCTGCGCGAGGCGGGCGGCGGGAACACGGCGCGCGTGCTCGTGGAGGATCTGCTGCCGCGCGTCGAGACGGTCGTCGGCCTCGGCCTCGGCTACCTCTCGCTCGACCGCGCCACCCCGACCCTCTCGGCGGGCGAACTGCAACGCCTGCGCCTGGCGAGCCAGCTGCGCTCCGGGCTCTTCGGTGTCGTGTACGTCCTGGACGAGCCCTCGGCCGGGCTGCACCCGGCGGACACCGAGGCGCTGCTCGACGTGCTGCACGGCCTCAAGCACGCGGGCAACTCGGTCTTCGTCGTGGAGCACCGCCTCTCGGTCATGCGGCAGGCCGACTGGCTCGTGGACGTGGGCCCGGGAGCCGGGGAGCACGGCGGCGAGGTGCTGCACAGCGGGCCCGTCGCCGGGCTCCGGGAGGTCACCACGTCGGTGACCGGGACGTACCTGTTCGGCGGGCCGCGCCCCCGCCCGGCGCCGCCGCGCGAGCCCACCGGGTGGGTGCGGCTGCGCGGGGTGCGCCGGCACAACATCGACGGGGTGGACCTGCGGGTCCCGCTCGGTGTGCTCACCGCCGTGACCGGGGTCTCGGGCTCGGGCAAGTCCACGCTCGTGCCCGACGTCCTCGCGGGCGCGCTCGACGCGCGGGCGCGCGGGGAGGACCCGGGGGCGGGGGCGCCGTGGACGGCGCTCGAAGGCGCGGAGAGCGCGGAGAGCGTCCGGCGCGTCGTACGGGTGGACCAGCGTCCCCTCGGCCGCACCCCGCGCTCCAACCTGGCGACGTACACGGGACTCTTCGACACCGTGCGCAAGGTCTTCGCGGCGACGGAGGAGGCGAGGGCGCGCGGCTACGGCGCGGGGCGCTTCTCCTTCAACAACAGCGGCGGGCGCTGCGAGACGTGCCAGGGCGAGGGCTTCGTCTCGGTCGAGCTGCTCTTCCTGCCGAGCACGTACGCGCCCTGCCCGGACTGCCACGGGGCCCGCTACAACCCGCAGACGCTGGAGGTGCGCTACCGGGACCGGAGCATCGCCGACGTGCTGGGCCTCACGGTCGACGCGGGCGCCGGCTTCTTCGCGGACGTGCCCGGCGTCGCCCGCAGCCTGCGCACGCTCCAGGACGTCGGCCTCGGCTACCTGCGCCTCGGCCAGCCGGCCACCGAGCTGTCGGGCGGCGAGGCCCAGCGCATCAAGCTCGCCACGGAATTGCAGCGCGTCCACCGGGGCGGCACCGCCTACATCCTGGACGAGCCCACCACGGGCCTGCACCCCGCCGACGTCGCCGTCCTGCTCCGCCAGCTCGGCCACCTGGTCGACGGCGGCGACACGGTCGTGGTGGTCGAGCACGACATGGCCGTCGTCGCGGCGGCGGACTGGGTCGTGGACCTCGGCCCCGGCGGCGGCGACCGGGGCGGGCGCATCGTCGCGGAGGGGCGGCCCGAGGACGTGGCGAAGGCGACGGGGAGCCGGACGGCGGGATATCTGCGGGAAGCCCTGGGGTGAGCCCGGTGGCGGACGGCGCGGGGCGAGCGGAGTGGTTTTGCCGACCCGGCAAGTCCGCTTGGCCCCTGCGCGACCTGGGAGAATGCTCGGGGGTGTCCGATCCGCGCGTCACCCGGAGGGTCCCATGACCACGCTCGCCGCACCCGCACGCCACCGCCTGTTCGATCTGCCCGGGGGGCGGGTGCACGCCGTCGAACAGGGGGAGGGTCCCCTCGTGCTGCTGCTCCACGGCTTCCCCGAGTCGTGGTACGCCTGGCGGCACCAGCTCCCCGCGCTCGCCGCCGCCGGGTACCGGGCGGTCGCCGTGGACGCGCGGGGGTACGGGCGCTCGTCCCGGCCCGAGGGGAGCGAGGCGTACCGGGCGCTCGCGCTGACCGGTGAACTCGTCGCGCTCGTACGGGCCCTGGGCGAGGAGCGGGCCGTGCTCGCGGGGCACGACTGGGGGGCCACGCTCGCCGGACAGGCCGGGCTGCTGCGGCCCGAGGTGTTCCGGGCCGTCGCGCTGCTCGGGGTCCCGTACACGCCGCCCGGCGGCCCCCGGCCCTCCGAGGTCTTCGCCTCGATGGGGGGCGAGGAGGAGTTCTACGTGCCGTTCCTCCAACGTCCCGGCGCCGAGGCCGAGATGGAGCGGGACGTACGGGGCTGGCTGGCCGGGTTCTACGCGACGCTCTCCGGGCGGAGCGGGAGCGTGCCGCCCGGGCCCTTCTTCGTGCCGCGCGGACACGCCATGCGCGAGCGCTTCGTGACCGGGCCCCTGCCCTCCTGGCTGGGCGAGGACGTACTCGACTTCTACGCGGCGGAGTTCGAACGCACCGGCTTCGGCGGCGCCCTCGCGCGCTACCGCGTGATGGACCGCGACTGGGAGGATCTCGCGGCCTGGGAGGGCGAACCGCTGCGCCAGCCCTCGCTCTTCCTCGCGGGCCGCGAGGACGCCTCGCTCGCCTGGCTCTCCGACGCCGTGGACGCCTTCCCGCACACCCTCCCCGGGCTCCGGGGCACCCACCTCCTGGACGACTGCGGCCACTGGGTGCAGCAGGAGCGCCCCGAGGAGGTCAACACGCTCCTCCTGGAGTGGCTGGCGGACGTGGAGAGCTGACCGGGGGCCGGACGACGGCGGGCCCGGGGGCACCCGGCGGGAACGGCGGGCACGGCGGGAGTGGCGGGCACGGCGGGAGTGGCGGGCACGGCGGGCACGGCGGGCACGGCGGGCACGGCGGGAGTGGCGGGGACACCGGGGACGGTGGGCCCTCAGGGACGGCCGGGACGGCGGGGACGGCGGGCCCGGCAGGGACGGCAAGCGTTTTCTACCGGTGCCGTCCGGACCATTGACCGGGCCTTCCCCATCGCCTTTCATGTCAGGGCCGCCGTCTTTCCCGCGCGCCAATCTCCCGGCGTGCCGCCCGTCCCTGCCCGAGGAGACCCCGGCATGTCCCCAGCGCTCACCCTCGCCGACCGGTTCCCGCCCGGCCTCGTCGCCCAGCGGCTCCCCCCCCTCGGGAAGTGGCGCCCCGTGCCCGCGGCGGGCGAACCGTGGCCGTTCGACGCGGCGACGCGGGCCCGGGTGCTCGCCGAGGCGCGGACCTGCTCGCCGAGGCGCGGACCGCGCTCGGCGAGCCGTGGCCCGCCCTGCCGGCCTCGCTCTTCGCGCGGTTCGCGCGCGACGGCGACCGGGCGGCCTACCAGGCGCCGTGGGACGCGCGGCGGGCGCGGCTCGGCCGCGCGCTGCTCGCGCTCGGCGCCGCGCGGGACGCGCGGGAGTCCGCCGCCTTCGCCGACGAGGTCATGGACGGGGTGTGGGCGCTGTGCGAGGAGACCTCGTGGGTGTGGCCCGCGCACGGCTTCCGTGTCCTGGACGCGCGGCAGGGGCTGCTTCCCGACCCGGAGGTGCCGACGCTGGACCTGGGCGCGGCGACGACGGCCGTCCTCCTCGCGCTCGCGGACGTGATCGCGGGGGACGCGCTGGACGCGCGCGATCCGCTGCCGCGGCGGCGGCTGCGCGGCGAGGTGTGGACGCGGGTGCTCGGCCCGTACCTGGAGCGCTCCGAGTGGGGCTGGTACGACGGTTCGACGGCGAAGCTCAACAACTGGAACCCGTGGATCCACTCCGACCTGCTGCTCGCCACAGCGCTCACCGTCGAGGACGGGGCCGCGCGGGCCGCGCTCGTCGGCAAGATCGTGGCCGGGCTCGACCACTACCTCGCGGCGCAACCCGCGGACGGCGGCTGCGACGAGGGCCCGCACTACTGGTGGCGCGCGGGCGGTTCGCTCTTCGAGTGCCTGGAGCTGCTGACCTCGCTGCTCGGCACCGGCGAGGCCGTCTTCACCGAGGACCTGATCCGGGACACGGCACGCTATCCCTTGCTGATGTGGGTGGGTGACGGGTGGTCGGTGAGCTTCGCGGACGGCCCCGCCCGGCTGCGCGAGGCGACCCCGGCGGTCCTGTACCGGTACGGGCGGCGCACGGGACAGCCCGAGGTGAGCGCCCACGCGCGGGCCCTGCGGGGCACGGCCGACCCGGTGCTCCCCGAGAACACCACGCCCTACGACCTGCGGCGGGTGCTCGGCGCGCTCTTCGACCCGGAGTGGCGCGCGGCGCCCGAAGCGGCCTTCCCCCTCCCCCGGCAGGGCTGGCTGCCCGGCACGCAGGTGCTCGTGGCGCGCGAGGCGGAGGGGACGACGCGCGGGCTGCTGCTCGCGGCGAAGAGCGGGCACAACGACGAGAGCCACAACCACAACGACGTGGTCTCGTTCCTCGTCGCCGTGGACGCGCGCCCGCTGATCGTGGACGTCGGCGTCGGGACGTACCGCAGGGAGACGTTCGGGCGCGAGCGGTACGGGATCTGGTCGATGACGAGCGCGTACCACAACGTGCCCGAGGTGAACGGGCACGGGCAGCCGCCCGGCCGGGACTTCGCCGCGCGCTCCGTGCGCGGCGAGGCCGGGCCCGGGCGCGCCGCGCTGACGCTCGACCTCGCGGGCGCCTACCCGGCAAAGGCGGGGCTGCGGGCCTGGGAGCGGACCGCGGCGCTCGTACGGTGCACGGAGGCGCGCGTCGAGATCCACGACACCTGGCGGCTCGACGCGGACCCGGACCGGCTCGTGCTGCGGCTGCTGCTGGGCGGCGAGGTCACCGTGACGGGTCCGGGGCGGGCCCTCGTACGGCCGCCGGAGGGGCGTGGGCTCGCGCTCGCCTGGGACGATGCCGCCTTCACCTCCGGGACGGAGACCGTCGTCCGGGACGACCCGGCGTTCACCCGGGTGTGGGGCGAGAGCCTGTGGCGGCTCGTCCTCACCGCGCGGGCGCCGCGCGCCGCGGGCACGCACCTCCTGACCGCGTGCCCCGCCAACTGATCCACCCCGAAGCTGCTCCACCGAACCACTCGCACGTTCCCCCACGAAAGCGAAGGAGTTCACTGTGAGACCAGCACCGGAAGGTAACGCGCGGCGGGTCCGTCCCCTCTCGCGCCGCGGCTTTCTGCTCGCCGGGGCGGGCGCGGCGGCCGGGGTGGCGTTCGGCGCCCGCCCGGCCGCGGCCGACGTGCCCGGCGAGTCGAACGGCGGCGTGCGCCTCATGCCGCTCGGCGACTCGCTCACCGACGGCTTCACGCCCTGCCCGGGCGGCTACCGGATCGGCCTGTGGCGCAGGCTCGCCGAGGCCGGGTACACCGTCGACTTCGTCGGCTCGCTGGCCAACGGGCCGGCGGAACTGGGCGACCACGACCACGAGGGCCACTCGGGCTGGCGCATCGACCAGCTCGACGCGCAGATCGGCGGCTGGCTCGCCGCGACGTCCCCGCGCACGGTGCTGCTCCTCATCGGCACCAACGACCTCAACCAGAACCACGACGTCGCGAACGCCCCCGCGCGGCTCTCGGCGCTCGTGGACCGGATACGGGCCCTGCTCCCCGGCGCGGAGATCTTCGTGGCCTCGGTGCCCCCGCAGACCGGCCCGACGCAGCAGGCCCGCGTCGTCGCGTACAACCAGGCGCTGCCCGGCGCGCTCGCGGGCAAGGACGCGGGGGTGCGCCTGGTGCGGATGTACGAGGCGCTGACGACGGCCGACCTCGCGGACGGCATCCACCTCACCCCGGCCGGCTACGACAGGATGGCCGGGGTGTGGTTCGACGCGCTGCGGTCGGTGCCGGGGGCGCTGGAGCCGGTGGCGCGGGCGCGGTAGTCGCGGGTACGCGTACGCCCCGGTCGTCCCCTCGTCAGGAGGGGGTGCCCGGGGCGTACGGCGGGGCGGTGGGGCCGCTCCGGCGAAGGGTCAGCGCCTGCCGGCCTTGCGCTGGGCGCGCAGCCACTCGCGGTTCATGTTCGTGATGGACATGAGCGGGATGCCCTTCGGGCAGGCGGTGGCGCACTCGCCGGTGAGCGTGCAGCCGCCGAAGCCCTCGGTGTCCATCTGGGCGACCATGTCGAGGACGCGGGTCTCGCGCTCGGGGGCGCCCTGGGGCAGGACGTTGAGGTGGTTGATCTTCGCCGAGGTGAAGAGCATCGCGGAGCCGTTGGGGCAGGCCGCGACGCAGGCGCCGCAGCCGATGCACTCGGCGTTCTCGAAGGCGTAGTCCGCGTCGGGCTTGGGGACCGGGGTGGAGTGGGCCTCGGGCGCGGTGCCCGTGGCGGCGGAGATGTAGCCGCCGGACTGGATGATCCGGTCGAAGGCCGAGCGGTTCACCGCGAGGTCCTTGATGACCGGGAAGGCCGCCGCGCGCCACGGCTCGATGTCGATCGTGTCGCCGTCCTTGAAGGACCGCATGTGGAGCTGGCAGGTGGTGGTGCGCTCGGGGCCGTGCGCGTCACCGTTGATGACGAGCGAGCAGGCTCCGCAGATGCCCTCGCGGCAGTCGTGGTCGAAGGCCACCGGGTCCTCGCCCTTGAGGGTGAGTTCCTCGTTGAGGGTGTCGAGCATTTCGAGGAAGGACATGTCCTCGGAGATGCTGTCCACCTCGTAGGTGACCATGGCGCCGGGGGCGTCGGCGTTCTTCTGGCGCCATACGCGCAGGGTGAGCCTCATGCGTAGCTCCGCTGGGTGGGGTGGACGTACTCGAAGACCAGGTCTTCCTTGTGCAGGACGGGGGCCGTGCCGGTGCCGGTGTACTCCCAGGCGGCGGCGTAGGAGAACTCCTCGTCCCTGCGGGCGGCCTCGCCGTCCGGGGTCTGCGACTCCTCGCGGAAGTGACCGCCGCAGGACTCGGCGCGGTGCAGCGCGTCGAGGCACATCAGCTCGGCGAGTTCGAGGTAGTCCACGACGCGGTTGGCGCGCTCCAGGGACTGGTTGAACTCGGCGCCCTCGCCGGGGACCTTGATCCGCTTCCAGAACTCCTCGCGGATCTGCGGGATGCGGGCCAGGGCCGTGCGCAGGCCCTCGTCGGTGCGGGCCATGCCGCAGTACTCCCACATCAGCTCGCCGATCTCGCGGTGGAAGCTGTCGGGGGTGCGGTCGCCGTCCACGGCGAGGAGGCGCTCCAGGCGGTCGGTGGTCTCCTTGACGGCCTCGACGGCCGCCGGGTGCTCGGCGGTGACCTCGGCCGGCTTGGGGTTCTTCGCGATGTAGTCGTTGATGGTGGCGGGGAGGACGAAGTAGCCGTCCGCGAGGCCCTGCATCAGCGCGGAGGCGCCGAGGCGGTTGGCGCCGTGGTCGGAGAAGTTCGCCTCGCCGATCGCGAAGAGGCCGGGGATGGAGGTCTGGAGGTCGTAGCCGACCCAGAGGCCGCCCATCGTGTAGTGCACGGCGGGGTAGATCCGCATCGGGACCTTGTAGGGGTCCTCGTCGGTGATCCGCTGGTACATGTCGAAGAGGTTGCCGTACTTGGCCTCGACGGCCTTGCGGCCCATGCGCTGGATCGCCTCGGCGAAGTCGAGGTAGACGCCCTGGCCGCCGGGGCCGACGCCGCGGCCCTCGTCGCACACGTTCTTCGCGGCGCGCGAGGCGATGTCGCGGGGCACGAGGTTGCCGAAGGACGGGTAGATGCGCTCCAGGTAGTAGTCGCGCTCGTCCTCGGGGATCTGGTTCGGGGGGCGCTCGTCGCCCTTGGCCTTCGGGACCCAGATGCGGCCGTCGTTGCGCAGCGACTCGCTCATGAGGGTGAGCTTGGACTGGTGGTCGCCGGTGCGCGGGATGCAGGTCGGGTGGATCTGCGTGAAGCAGGGGTTGGCGAAGTAGGCGCCCTTGCGGTGCGCGCGCCAGATGGCGGTCGCGTTGGAGTTCATCGCGTTGGTCGAGAGGTAGAAGACGTTGCCGTACCCGCCGGAGGCGAGGACGACGGCGTCCGCGAAGTGCGTCTCGATCTTCCCGGTGACCAGGTCGCGCGCGACGATGCCGCGGGCGCGCCCGTCCACCATGATCAGTTCGAGCATCTCGGTGCGCGCGTGCAGTTCGATGTTCCCGGCGGCGACCTGCCGCGAGAGCGCCTGGTAGGCGCCGAGGAGGAGCTGCTGGCCCGTCTGGCCGCGGGCGTAGAAGGTGCGGGAGACCTGGACGCCGCCGAAGGAGCGGTTGTCGAGGAGGCCGCCGTACTCGCGGGCGAAGGGGACGCCCTGCGCGACGCACTGGTCGATGATCTCGACGGAGATCTCGGCGAGGCGGTGCACGTTCGACTCGCGGGCGCGGAAGTCGCCGCCCTTGACGGTGTCGTAGAAGAGGCGGTGCACGGAGTCGCCGTCGTTGCGGTAGTTCTTCGCGGCGTTGATGCCGCCCTGCGCGGCGACGGAGTGGGCGCGGCGCGGGGAGTCCTGGAAGCAGAACTGGACGACGTGGTAGCCCTGCTCGGCGAGGGTGGCCCCGGCGGAGCCGCCGGCGAGGCCGGTGCCGACGACGATGACGCGGTGCTTGCGGCGGTTGGCGGGGTTCACGAGCTTGGCGTGGAAGCGGTAGTCGCTCCAGCGCTCGGCGACGGGGCCCTCGGGGGCGGAGGCGTCGACGAGGGGTTCCCCGGCCGTCTCGTACTGGACGAAGTCAGTCATGTCAGTCCACCAATCCGGTCATGACGCCGACCGGGACGGCGATGAAGCCGAGCGTGATCACGACGGCGAGCACGTTCGCGAGGGTCTTGAGCACCAGGTCGCGGCTGCGGCTGCCGACGCCGAGGGTCTGGGCCGCGCTGTAGAAGCCGTGCTGGACGTGGAGGCCGACGGCGAGCATGGCGACGATGTAGATGACGTTGCCGTACCAGGTGGAGAAGGTGTCCACCACGTTGGCGTAGGGGTGGCCGTGCTGGAAGCCGCCGCTGTGCACGGTGCCGGTGGTCAGGTCGAGGATGTGCCACACGATGAAGAGGGCGAGGACGATCCCGCCGTAGCGCATGGTGTGGGTGGCGTAGGAGGCGCGGCGCCGGGGGTGGGCGTACTTGACCGGGCGGGCCTTCTGGTCGCGGCGGCTGAGCTGGTACGCGGAGACGGCGTGGGCGACGACGGCGACGACCAGGACGACGCGGACGACCCAGAGCGTCCACTCGTAGTGCATGAAGGGTTCGCCGAGGGTCCGCAGCCAGTGGGCGTACTCGTCGAAGGTCCCGGGTCCGAAGAAGATCTTCAGGTTGCCGTACATGTGGGCGATCAAGTACAGCAGCATGAGCAGGCCGGAGACGGCCATCACTGTCTTCTTGCCGACGGAGGAATCCCAGATCATTCGCGTCCTGGACGGCCGTCGGTCCGTCCCTGGTGCCAGAGCCATATCAAGCAAGGTAGGGCCGAACCGCCCGAGAGGTCCAAGAGATCACTGGCCTCATTTCCATAGTCCTGGCCTATCGTTGCACCATGCAGTTCCAGCAGCTCCAGTATTTCGTGGCCGTGGCGGAGACCCGGCACTTCACCCGCGCCGCCGAGATCGTGCACGTCGCGCAGCCCTCGCTCTCCCAGCAGATCAAGGCGCTGGAGCGCGAGCTGGGGGCCGAACTGTTCAGCCGCGCAAGGGGAAACATCACGCTCACCGACGCGGGCGAGGCACTGCTCCCGCTGGCCAGGCGCATCCTGGAGGACGCCGAGACCGCCCACCACGAAGTGGGCGAAATCGCACAGTCGCGCAGGGGGCGGGTACGGCTCGGCGCGACCCCCAGTCTGTGCACGGGCCTGCTCCCCGATGTGCTGCGGACGTATCACGATCGTTATCCGGGCATCCAGCTCCTCATCGAGGAGGGCGGCTCGCACGACCTCGTCCGCGAGCTGGCGCGCGGCGCGCTCGACCTCGCGCTCGTCGTCCTCCCGCTGCCGACGGCCTCCCCCGCGCTGGAGACGGTGGAGCTGCTGCACGAGGACCTGGTGGTCGTCTCCTCGCTGCTGCGGTCCGCGCCGGGCTCGGGCAGCGGGCGCGGGCGCAGGGTGCGTATCGCCGATCTGCGCGAGGAACGCCTCGTGATGTTCCGGCACGGCTACGACCTGCGGGAACTGACCGTCGCGGCGTGCCGCAACGAGGGCTTCGAGCCGTCCTTCGCGGTCGAGGGCGGCGAGATGGACGCGGTGCTCGGCTTCGTACGGGCTGGACTGGGCGCAGGCGTCGTGCCGCGCATGGTCGCCGAGCGCCCCGGCTCGGGCCTGCGGGTCACGCCGCTCGCCTCGCCGGGCCTGCGGCGCACGATCGCCCTCGCCCACCGCAGCGACGTGGCACCGCCCCGCGCGGCCCGCGAGCTCCAGGAGATCCTGGTGCGGGAGGCGGCGCGCTTGCAGGCGGGGTGAGGGGCGGCACGGGGCCGGGGCGGGCGCGACGGCACGGGGCCGGGGCGGGCGCGACGGCACGGGGCCGGTCCCCTGCCCCTGGGTTCCCTGCCGCCTACCGCCGAGCGCCCGCCCCGTGCCCGCGCTCCGGCCGCCTCAGCCCGTCACCGCGTCCACCAGGGCCAGCTCCCTGACCCGCGCCGCCGGTCCCGGACGGGCGTAGTACCAGCCCTGGGCCGTGTCGCAGCCGAGTTCGCGGAGCTGGTCGGCCTGGGCGCTCGTCTCGACGCCCTCGACGGTGACCGCGAGATCGAGGCTGTGGGCGAGCGCGACGATGCCCTCGACGATCTTGAGGTCCACCGGGTCGGCGGGGAACTGCTGCATCCCCTGCGTGAAGGCCCGGTCGAGCTTGAGGACGCTCACCGGCAGGCGGCGCAGGTTGGCGAGGTTCGAGTAGCCCGTGCCGAAGTCGTCCAGCGCGATGTCCACGCCCATCTCGGCGAGCCGCCGCAGCGGTTTGAGGAGGTCGTCGTCGGCGCCGATGAGCGCGGACTCGGTGACCTCCAGGCACAGCGCCCCCGGGGGGAGCCCCGTGCGCTCCAGGATCTCGACGGTGTCGGCGACGAGGCGCGGGTGCTGGAGCTGGCACGGCGAGAGGTTGACGTTGACGCGCAGCGGCGCCGGGCCCCCGTGCTCCTCCTGCCAGAGCCGGGCCTGCCGTGCGGACTGGTCGAGCACCCAGCGGCCGAGCGGGACGATGAGCCCGGTGTGCTCGGCGAGCGGGATGAAGCGGTCGGGGCCGATCGTGCCGTGCTGCGGGTGCGACCACCGTACGAGCGCCTCGGCGCCGTGCACCGTGCCGTCGCCGAGGTCCACCAGTGGCTGGTACTCGATGAAGAACTCGCCGCGTTCCAGCGCGGCGGGCAGCGAGGTGGTCAGTCCGTGCCGGGTGATCGCGCGCGCGTCGGCCTCGGGGTCGGCGACCTCGTAGCGGTTGCCGCCCGCCGCCTTGGCCCGGTACATCGTGATGTCGGCGCTGCGCAGCACCTCGGCGGGGCCGCGCCTGCCGCCCCCCGGTCCCTCCACGATGCCGATGCTGCCGCGCACGGTCAGTTCCCGGCCGTCCACGCGGACCGGGGAGGAGAGCGCCTGCATCATGCGCCCGGCCAGCTCGTGGACCTCCTCGCGGGCGCTCGGCCCGGTCGTGAGCGCCACGAACTCGTCGCCGCCGATGCGCGCCACGATCTCCCCGCCGCCGCCCGCGCAGCCCTGGAGCCGGTCGGCGACCTCGACCAGGAGGCGGTCCCCCGCGTCGTGGCCGAGGCTGTCGTTGACCGTCTTGAAGCCGTCGAGGTCCAGGTAGCAGAGGCCGAAGCGGTCGTTCTCGCCGGCCTGGAGCGCCTTGTCGAGGCGTTCGAAGAAGAGTGTGCGGTTGGGCAGCCCGGTCAGCGCGTCGTGCGTCGCCTCGTAGCGCAGTCGCAGGTTGAGCAGGCGGCGCTCGGTGGTGTCCTCCAGGAGCGCGAGCTGGTAGAGCGGGCTGCCCTGGTCGTCACGGAGGAGCGAGACGGTGAGGTTGGTCCACAGGACGGTGCCGTCGTGGCGGTAGAAGGGCTTCTCGGCCTGGAAGTACTCGCGGGTGCCGGTGACGAGTTCCTCGTACAGGCGCCAGACGTTCGCCGAGTCGTCGGGGTGCGCCCACTCGCGGACGTTGGTACCGCGCAGCGAGCTGACGAGGCCGCCGAACATCCCGGCGAGGGCGTCGTTCGCCTCGACGATGACGCCGTCCATGTCGGCGATGCTGATGCCGAGCGCGGCGCCCTCGAAGACGGCGCGGAAGCGGGCCTCGCTCACGTGCAGCGCCCGTTCCACGGCGGCGCGCGCGCCGAGCGCGGCGCGCGAGATCGCCTCCTGCTCGGTGCGGGTGCGCTCGCGCAGCGCCCCGGCGAAGCCGGCCGCCATGGCGTGCTGCATCCGGGCGCCGCGCGCGGCCAGGTCCTCGTAGGGCCCGTCGTCCCCGCAGTACAGGACGAGGTAGGCGTCCACGACGTCGAGGGTGCGGCTGAGCGTCTCCGGGTCCGTGCAGTGCGCGGCGACGAGCGCGGCGCCGATGCCCCGCGACTCCTCCGCGTCGAAGACGCGGGCGTGCAGCGCGGCGCGCAGGCGGTGCGCGAGCGGCAGCAGCAGCTTCTCGAACTCGGGGCGGGTCAGGGAGGTCGCGGTGAGCGGGAACAGAGCGCGGCTCCAGATGGTCGCGAACCTCCCGACCCGGTCGGCGGGCTCGTCCCGCGTCCCGCTTGCCTCGCTCACGCCTTGCGCCCCACGCCCGCGTACCCGGAATTCGCGTACGGGTCCGGCTCCTCGCCCGGCACCTGCTCGGGCCGCCACTCGGCCATCGGCACGAGTCCGGGCGCGACGAGTTCGGTGCCCGCGAAGAAACGGGCGATCTCCTCGGCGGTGCGCATGACGAGCGGGTTGCGGATGTCGCGGTAGACGTCGACGGCGCCGCTCGCCTCCTGGCGCGAGGTGGGGATGTGCTCGTAGGCGGCGTGCGTGAGGATCACCATGCTGCCGGGGGCGAGCGCGCCGAGGATCTCCGCGACGTGCGCGTCGGGGTTCTCCCTGTCCTCGATGAAGTGGAGCACGGCGACGAGGAGGAGCGCGACCGGCTGTTCCAGGTCCAGGAGTTCCTGGAGCGCGGGGGCGCCGAACAGTTCGGCGGGCTTGCGCAGGTCGGCGGCGACGACGGTGGCGAGCGGGTCGCCGTCGAGGACGGCCTCGCTGTGCGCGACGGCGACCGGGTCGTGGTCGACGTAGACGACGCGGGCCTCGGGGGCGAGGGCGCGGGCCACCTCGTGGACGCTGCCGAAGGTCGGGATGCCGGAGCCGATGTCGAGGAACTGCGTGACGCCCTCGGAGACCGCGTAGCGCACCGCGCGCCGCATGAAGGCACGATTCGCCTGCATGATCTTGGGGAGCCCGGGGATGTGGGCCATCGCGCGCCGCGCGGCCTCCCTGTCCACCTCGAAGTTGTGGGAGCCGCCCAGGTAGTAGTCGTAGATCCGGGAGACGCTCGGAACCGTTATGTCGATTCCCTGCGGGGCCCAGGTGGGTCGCTCCATCGGTGCTCCAAGTCGCTGCGAATGCGGGCCGGGGTGGCCGAAGCCGGTAGGGGGGCGCGGTGCTCGTTTCTCCGGGCGCGGCACCCTGTCGCGCGCGGCGTCCCGGGCTCCGGGGCGGTCGCGCGCGAGCGAGGCCGCCTGCGCCCGAGGCTACTGATCAGGCGCCAGAAGAGCGAGCAAAAACGGAAAATGACCGTCCGTTCCCGGTCATCACCTGGGCGGCGACGACACGGTTCCCTTTCTCCCGGCCGCTGGTGGCCCGCGAGCACTTTACGTCGCCGGGGCCCTCGCGGAAAACGGCGTCCGCCCCATACGTCACATACGAACTGCGGCCCGGTCAGGCGGACTTGGCACGGAAGGCGGGCGGATTGCGAGCCGGGCGCAGTGAATTAACGGGAATTCACCCGTTTCGTCCGAGCGGTACGGGGCGAAATCCGGCCGGGGGGCGGACAGGCGCATTTCCGGGGAACCGGTCGTCCGCGTGCGCTTTCGTGCGCGCGCCCGCGGAATTCGTCTGACTTTATCGCCGTCGGTACCGGGGTTTCCCCGTGGTCCGTGAGGCGCGTGGGGAAAACATCGGCTTCGGCGGGCGGGAGCGGCGGGCGACGGCGTTTCCCCACCCTGGCCCACCCGCGCGCCGACCGACCGGGCGTGCCCGCCCCGCTCCCCCGCCCCTACCGCGTCTGCGGTGTCGCCCGCCGGGGGCGTGTCGCCGCCTCGCGGGCCGCGCGGTCCTCGGCGCGGCGGCGCAGCCACAGGACGCCGCCGCCGAGGACGCGCGCGCGACGACGAGACCGCCGCCGACCGCCA
>NZ_GG770539.1:478140-479904 GCF_000154905.1 Streptomyces sp. SPB074
CCACCGGCGCAGGCCCGGACGACGACCGTGACCCTGCCGCCGAGCGGCACGGACGTGGGGGTCACCACGATCTCCTGCGGGCCCGGCGCGGCGGGGTCGGCCCAGGCGGGCGGGGCGCCGCCCAGGGCGACGACGACGGCACAGCCTGCGGCGAGCGCTGCGGGGATGGTGCGCATGGATGCCCTCCGGGGAAGCGGGCGGCCCCCGGGGTCCTTCCCCGGCGGTCGATGGCGCCCCCCGCGCCACGACCCTTCGCCGTCGCTCCCCGCGCCGCACCCGGTGCTACGCCGCCCCGGTGCGCCGTTCGCCCCGTCGGCCGAGCGCGCGCGCCGGACCGTCCCGTCCGCCGCCCGGGCCGCCCGCGCCGCGCGCCACCCGTTCGCCCATCCCCCGTCGCCGCCCCCGGCCCGCGCGCCTAGCGTGCTGCCCGTACGGCGAGGGCCGGGGAGGAGGAGCCGGTGGAGGTGCGGTCGGGGCGAGCGAGACCGCGCGGGCGCGCGCCCTGGGGCGTGCTCGCGCTGGTGCTGCTGACGGGGATCGCGCTGTTGCGGGACGGCTCGGGCGAGCACGTGAGCGCGCCGCCGCAGCCCGCGCCCGCCGCCGCGCCGGACAGCGCCGCGCCGGTGGCGGGCACGGGACGGGGCCTCGGTTTCTCGCGGCCCCGGCGGGTGCGGGTGCCGGACATCCGGGTGGACGCGCCGGTACGGCCCGTGGGGCTCGACGCGCAGGGCTGGGTGCAGGCGCCGCCGCCCGCCGCGCGCAACCTGGTGGGCTGGTTCTCGGGCAGCGTCTCGCCCGGCGAACGCGGCCCCGCCGTTCTCGTCGGGCACGTGGACGACACGAAGGGCCCGGCGGTCTTCTACGGCCTCGGCGCACTGCGCAAGGGCCGGCACATCGCCGTCGAACGGGCCGACGGGCGCACGGCGCTCTTCGAGGTGTACGGGGTGGAGGTCTTCGCCCAGGACGACTTCCCCGGGGAGCGGGTGTACGGGGCGACGGCGGGCCCCGAGCTGCGGGTCATCACGTGCGGCGGGGTCTACCACAGCGGCTCGGGGTACGACGGGAACGTCGTCGTGTTCGCGCGGATGACCGGCTCGGCCCGCTGAACGGGCCGCCGTCTCAGACCAGCCGCGCGTCCGGCTGGACCAGGCCGAAACCGGCCGCCCGGAGCCGGGGCAGGAAGCCGCGCAGCGCCGCGACCGTCTGGGCGCGGTCGCCGCCGCCGTCGTGGCACAGGACGACGGCCCCGGGCGCCGCCCCGGCCAGGACCCGGCGGGTGATCGCGGCGGCACCGGGGCGGGACCAGTCCCGGGTGTCCACGCTCCAGGCGAGCGGTTCCATGCCGTGCCGGGCGCCGAGCGCGTGCACCGTGCGGTCCCACTCGCCGTAGGGGGCGCGGAACCAGGCGGGGGCCCGGCCGGTGGCGCGGCGCACGGTCTCGCTGGTGCGCAGGAGCTCGTCCTCGACGCTCGCGCGCCCCAGCCCGGTGAGCCTGCGGTGGTCCCAGGTGTGATTGCCCAGGAGGTGGCCCGCCTCGGTGATGCGGCGCAGCAGCGCCGGGTGCTTCGCCGCCTGCCTCCCGCAGACGAAGAAGGTCGCGCGGGCCTCGTGGGCGGCGAGCACGGCGAGGATCTCGGGCGTCCAGCGCGGGTCGGGCCCGTCGTCGAAGGTGAGCGCGAGCGCGTGCCCGGCACGGGAGAGCCGCGCGAAGGGAACGGTACGGACCGGGGTCGCGGAGGCGGTGGTACGGGGCCGCGGGGTGGA
>NZ_GG770539.1:480044-482081 GCF_000154905.1 Streptomyces sp. SPB074
GAGGAGCCCGGCGGTGCGCAGCAGCGCGCGGCGCGGGGGGGCGGCGGCCGGGGATTCCGTCTCGGGCCGGGGCGCGCCCGTGCTTCGTACCGCGCGCATGGGCCGATCCCACGCACTCCGGACACCTCGGGCGGCGGCGCCACGCCGTCCCGGGGCACGGGGTGCACCCGGGCGGACCAGCTCTGTGAGCCGCCGGGGGCAGGCACTAACCTCACTGCGTGACCGAACAGAAGCCATCCCAGTTCGAACGCGGCACCGACGGCCCGAAAGTGATCGTGGTCGGCGTCGACGGTTCCGCTTCCTCCTTCCGCGCGGCGGCGTACGGAGGCGGACTGGCCAGGCGGCAGGGCGCGCTCCTCGCCTTCGTGTACGTGCAGCCGCTGCTCTCGGCGGGGGCGGCGATGGGCGCGCCCGTGGCCGAGACGACCGACGAGATCGCCGAGTCCCTCATGGAGGAACTGCGCCACGGCACCGAGCTCTTCAAGGGCATCTTCGACCTGCGCTGGGAGTTCCACACCTTCCGGGGCGATCCGTACACGGGTCTCGTGACGGCGGCGGACGAGCTCAAGGCGGACGCGGTGGTGGTCGGCGCCTCGGAGCAGGCGGGGCACCGCTTCGTGGGCTCGGTGGCGGTGCGGATGGTCAAGACGGGGCGCTGGCCGGTGACGGTGGTGCCGTAGCGGGACGGCGCGGGGGCGCCCCGGGACGGGGGTCCGCTCCCGCGCGGGAGCGCTCCGGCCCCGTACGCCGGCGGCACGGGGCGGGAGCGCGCGCGTCGCCCGGCGGGGACGGGGTCAGCGGCCCTCGACGAGCCCGTCCCCGGCCGCGCCCCGGCTCAGGACGACCTCGCGCAGGCGGTCGCGGACCGCACTCAGGTCACGGCCCTTCGCGAGCGCGTCGTCCACGTCCACGACGCGGTTGACCGCGAGGTCGTACCACTGCGGCAGGAACTCGGCCTTCGTGACCTCCCAGCGCGCCCCGGGCTTCGCGGGCGGGCTGAACGTGAAGCGGCCGAGCGTGCTCTCGTTGCCGCGCGGGTCGTGCACGTCCTCGTAGTTGATCATCCGGCCGGCGATCTGGTCGCCCATGCCGTAGATCACCCAGGTGCCGTTGACCTTCTCGTACGCCTGCGGGACGTGCGCGTGGGTGCCGAGGACGAGGTCGATGTCGGGGCGCTCATCGGTGCGGGAGGCGGTGAGGGCCTGGGCGAGTTCGCGCTGCTGGGTGTCGGGGGCGGTCTGCCACTCGGTGCCCCAGTGCGTGCTGACGACGACGATGTCGGCGCCCGCCTCGCGCGCGGCGCGGGCGTCCTGGACGATGCGGCCCTCGTCGATGAGGCGGACGCTCCAGGGGGCGTCCGCGGGCGGCGGGATGTCGTTGGTGCCGTAGGTGTAGCTGAGGTGGGCGACCTTCGCGCCGCCCGCCGTGAGCCAGGCGGGCCGGTGCGCCTCCGCCTCGCCGCGCCCGGTGCCGGCGTGCGCGATGCCGGCGCGGTCGAGGGCGCCGAGGGTCCGGGAGATGCCGGCGGCCCCGTCGTCCAGGCTGTGGTTGGACGCGGTCGAGCAGGAGTCGTAGCCGGTGGTGGCGAGCGCCGTGGCGATCTGCGGCGGCGAGACGAAGGCGGGATAGCCGGAGTAGGGGCCGTCGTCGTCGCCGTAGACCGTCTCCATGTGACAGATCGCCAGGTCGGCGCGGGAGACGACGGGCGCGACGCCCGCGAGCATCGGGCGGAAGTCGTAGCCCTTGCCGCCCGCGTCGGCGTGCGCCTGCTGGTTGACGGAGTCGTGGGGCAGGACGTCGCCGGAGGCGAGGAGAGTGAACGCGCGCCGGTGATCGGAGGGGGAGGGCGAGGGGGATGCCGGGGCGCCGCCCGCGGCTGGCGGCCGGGCGGGGGCGGCGGACGTGCCCCCGGAACCGGTGAGCCCGGCACACGCGGTGGCCGCCGAGGCGAGGCCGGCGAGCAGCAGGCCGGTCCGCAGCCCGGCCAGGGCGGGCCGCCGCCGGAGGGAGCGCGGCGCGGAAGCGGGCCGGGCGGCG
>NZ_GG770539.1:482569-491928 GCF_000154905.1 Streptomyces sp. SPB074
TGCTGCTGCGGCTGTGCGACGGGGACCGGCAGCGTGCCGAGGACCTCGCACAGGAGACCTTCGTCCGGGCCTGGCAGCACCCGGAGGCGCTGCGCAGGGCCGACTACGCCTCGGTGCGGCCCTGGCTCTTCACCGTCGGGCGGCGGCTCGCGATCGACGCGCGCCGGGCCCGCAGGGCGCGGCCCGCCGAGGTCGGCGAGGTGCTGCTCGACCAGGCGCCGCCCTGCGCCGACCACGCCGACCGTGCCGCCGCCGCGCTCGACGTGCGCGAGGCGCTGCGCGGGCTGAGCCGCGAGCACCGGGACGTCCTCGTCGAGGTGTACTTCCGGGGCGCGAGCGTCGCGGAGGCGGCGGCGGCGCTCGGCATCCCCGCGGGGACCGTCAAGTCGCGCGCCTACTACGCCCTGCGCTCACTGCGGAGCGTGCTGCCCGGATACACCCCCTCGGTGGGTTGAAACCGGACTCACAGTCAAGTCTTCGCAAAGGCGCTTGCCGTGACCGCCCCTCGGGTAATCGGCTGTACCCGTCGACCTGAGGAGGACGCACGCGATGGGCAACGGGAGCGGGGAGACGGCGGGCACCGGCACGCTGGTGGTTCCGATGGGCTGGCTGTACGCCGAGTACATCGCCGAGGAACTGCTGCGCAGCGGGGACCTGATGCCGCCGGAATCCTTCGAGTTCCGCGCGGGCCGCGACGCGCTCGCGCTCACGGTCTACCTGGCGGACACCGACGACGAGCTGAGCGGTATCCGGGTCATCACGCAGCTGGAGACCTGGCTCGCGCTCACCGCGCACGACCAGCCGTGGCAGGAGTGGGTCGCCGAACGGCTCGCGGCGAGCGCCGCGTCCCGCCCGGGCCCGCGCCGCCGTGCCGAACTGCGGCTCGCGCGCGCGGCCTGGCAGTGGCTGCACGAGACGGAGCTGCTGGCCCCCGACCTGGACGCGGTGCCGGGCGGCGCGGAGGTCCCCGAGGAGGAACGGCCGAAGGTGTGGACGGCGGCGTGGCGGCTCGGACTGCCCCTCGGGCACCTGGCGATCCACCTCTTCTGAGGCGGCTTCCCGGGCCGCCCGGCACGGAACGGGCCGGGACGGCCCGCACGACGTGCCGTGCCCGCGAGGACCCGCCCCGCGACACCGCACTCCTCAGGGACCGCGCCGCACCGGCGTGCCGCGTCTCAGACGCGGTCCGGCAGGGGCGTCGAGTGGACCCCCGGGTGGTACTTCGGCAGCCGGACCGTGATGCGCGTGCCCGCCCCCACCCCCGTCTCGATCACGAGCCCGTGGTCCTCGCCGAAGACCTGCCGCAGCCGCTCGTCCACGTTGAGGAGCCCGATGCCCGCCCCCGGGCCGCCCTCGCCGCGCAGCACTCGGCGCAGCCGCTCCGGGTCCATGCCCACCCCGTCGTCCTCGATGACGACCTCGGCCTCCGCGCCCGCGTCCCGCGCCCCGATCGTGATGCGGCTGCGCGTGACCGCGCCCTCCAGCCCGTGCTTGACGGCGTTCTCGACGAGCGGTTGCAGGCACAGGTACGGGAGCGAGACGGGCAGCACCTCGGGAGCGATCTGGAGCGTCACCGAGAGCCGCTCGCCGAAGCGGGCGCGGACCAGGGCGAGGTACTGGTCGATCGAGTGCAGTTCGTCGGCGAGCGTCGTGAAGTCGCCGTGGCTGCGGAAGGAGTAGCGCGCGAAGTCGGCGAAGCGGAGCAGCAGTTCGCGGGCGCGCTCGGGGTCGGTGCGGACGAACGAGGCGATCGCGGCGAGCGAGTTGAAGAGGAAGTGCGGGGAGATCTGCGCCCGGAGCGCCTTGATCTCCGCCTCGATCAGGCGGGTACGGGAGTTGTCCAGCTCCGCGAGTTCGAGCTGCACCGAGACCCAGCGGGCCACCTCGTCCAGGGCGCGGGCGAGGACGGCGGACTCGCGCGGCGCGTACGTCACGAGCGCGCCGAGCACGCGGTCCTCGACCACGACGGGGGCCGCCACCGCCCAGCGCGAGGGGCAGCCCGCCTCGGGGGCGCAGCCGCAGTCGAAGGCGGCGCTGCGCCCGTGCGCGAGGACGTCTTCGAGGCGCGCGGGCAGGTGTGCGGCGTGGTGCTCGCCGTGCCCGGCCCAGGCCACGACCCGGTCCTCGTCGGTGAGGCACAGGGCCTCGGTGCCGAGCAGGGTGCGGAGCCTGCGCAGCGCCTTGCGCGCGCTCTCCTCACCGAGGTCGGCGAGCCCGGCGCGCAGCGGGGGCGCGGCGAGCGAGGCCGTGTGCAGGGTCTCGAAGGTGGCGCGTTCGACGGGGGTGCCGAGGTCGCTGCGGCCCGCCGGGTGGGCGGTGCGGCGCCCGAGGAGGAAGCCGCCGGCGAGGAGGAGGGGGCACAGGGCGAGCAGCAGCGCGGTCACGGTCACGGGCGCTCCCCGAGGGGGTCGTCCTCGGCGCGCAGCGCCTCGGGGAGGTGGAGGCGGGCCATCGTGGCGCCCGCGTGCGGCGGGAGGCGCTTGGGGGTCGCGAGCGAGACGAGGACCATCGCGAGGAAGCCGACGGGGACGCTCCACACGGCGGGCCAGGCGAGCAGGGTGTGCAGCCAGCCGGTGCGGACGACGCCCGCGACGGTGAGCGCGACGGCCAGGAGCGCGCTGCCGCCGCCGGCGAGGAGCCCCGCGAGAGCGCCGGGCGGGGTGAGGCGGTGCCACCAGATGCCGAGGACGAGGAGCGGGCAGAAGGACGAGGCGGAGACAGCGAAAGGCCATGCCGACCGCGTCGGCGACGGGGACCCCGGCGACGAGCAGCGAGCCCGCGAGCGGCACGCCGACCGATACGACGGTGGCGAGCCGGAAGTGGCGCAGCCCGCGCGGCGGGAGGACGTCCTGGGTGAGGACGCCGGTGACGGCCATCGTGAGCCCCGAGGCGGTGGAGAGGAAGGCGGCGAAGGCGCCGCCCGCGACGAGCGCGCCGAGCAGGTCGCCGCCGAGGCCCCCGACGACCCGTCCGGGCAGCAGCAGCACGGCGGCGTCCGCGTCCTGGGTGCGGCTCAGCTCGGGCGCGTAGTGGGTGCCGAGCCAGCCGTAGAGCGGGGGCAGGAGGTAGAAGGCGCCGAGGAGGGCGAGGACGACGACGGTCGTGCGGCGGGCGGTGCGCCCGTCCGGGCTCGTGTAGAAGCGGACCACGACGTGCGGCAGCCCCATCGTGCCGAGGAACGTCGCGACGATGAGCCCGTACGTCGCGTAGAGCGGGTGGTCGGCGCGGCTCGTGGCGAGCGGCTGCCCGGACCCGGCACCGCCGAGGTAGCCGCTCTCGGCGGGGAGCCCGGCGGGCACGGCGGGGTCGCCGTGCGCGGCGAGGAGGAGGAAGAAGGCGGGGACGAGGAGCGCGGAGAGCTTGAGCCAGTACTGGAACGCCTGCACGAAGGTGATGCTGCGCATTCCGCCCGCCGCGACCGCGAGGACGACGACGGTCGCGACGAGCGCGCCGCCGAACCAGCGCGGCGCCCCGGTGAGGATCGCGAGCGTGAGCCCGGCGCCCTGGAGCTGGGGCAGCAGGTACAGCCAGCCGACGCCGACCACGCAGCCGCTCACCGCGCGCCGCACGGTGACCGATTCGAGGCGGCCCTCGGCGAAGTCGGGGAGCGTGTACGCGCCGGAGCGGCGCAGCGGTGCCGCGACGAGCAGGAGCAGGACGAGGTACCCGGCGGTGTAGCCGACGGGGTACCAGAGCATGTCGGGGCCGTGCAGGAGGACGAGCCCGGCGATGCCGAGGAAGGAGGCGGCGGAGAGGTATTCGCCGCTGATCGCGGCGGCGTTGAGCGCGGGGCCGACGGTGCGCGAGGCGACGTAGAAGTCGGAGGTGGTGCGCGAGAGGCGCAGCCCGAAGCCGCCGATCAGGACGGTCACGAGGACGACGACGGCGACGGCGGGGACGGCGTACGCCTGGTTCACGCGGCACCGGGCCCCTCGTCGGTCCCGCGCGGCGCGGGCACGGGGGCGGTCGGCTCCTGCGGGTGCTCGGCGCCGCGCACGAGGCGGGCGAAGTCGCGTTCGTTGCGCTCGGCCCTGCGCACGTACGCCCAGGCGAGGGCGACGAGCACGGGGTAGCAGGCGAAGCCGAGGACCGCCCAGGTGGTGGCCGGGCTGCGCAGGGCGCCGAGGAAGAGCGGGAGGGTGACGACGGGGAGCGCGAGCACGGCGAGCGCGGCCAGGCCCGAGCGGAGCTGACTGCGCATCAGGGAGCGCACGTAGGCGGCGCCGAGCGGGGTCTGCTCGTGGATCTCCCGTTGGGTGCGCCGCCCGGCGGGCCGGCGCACGGCCTTGCGGTCCCCCGTGACGACCTCGCGGCGGGGAGCTTGCTCTGCGGGCACGGGGCGGAGTGTAGGGGGGCGAGGGCCCCGCGGGAAAGTGGACCTCCCGGCTCCGGGCCCCGGCCCGTCCCGCCCCCGGCCCGCCTCGGCCCCGCCCCCGGCCCGCCTCGGCCCCGGCCCCGGCCCAGCTCAGCCCCCGGCCCGCTTGAGCAGGAGTTCGCGCAGGCGGCTCGCGTGGCGGCGCGAGACGGCGAGGACCGCCGTGCCGATGCGGACGCTCATCCCGCCGCCGTCCAGGCGCAGTTCCTCGACGCGGTGGAGGGCGACGAGGTGGCTGCGGTGGATGCGGACGAAGCCGTGCGCCTGCCAGCGCTCCTCCAGGGTGCTCAGCGGGACGCGCACGAGGTGGCTGCCCTCGGCGGTGTGCAGGCGCGCGTAGTCGCCCTGGGCCTCGGCGTAGGCGATGTCCGCGACGGGCACCAGGCGCGTGACGCCGCCGAGTTCGACGGGGATCTGCGCGGCGGTCGTGGTGGCGGGGAGCGCGGGGCGCGGCTCGCGGGCCGCGAGGCGTTCGGCGACGCGGCGCACGGCCTCGGCGAGACGGTCCCTGCGGACCGGTTTGAGCACGTAGTCGACGGCCTTGAGGTCGAAGGCGGTGACGGCGAAGTCCTCGTGCGCGGTGACGAAGACGACGAGCGGGGGCCGCGCGAACCCGGCGAGCAGCCGTGCCACGTCGAGCCCGGAGAGCCCGGCCATGCGGATGTCGAGGAAGAGCACGTCGACGGGCTCGGCGCCGCCCCCGTCGTCCAGCCCCCGCCCCAGTCTGCGCAGCGCCTCGGTCGCGTCGGTGGCCCCCTCGGCACTCGTGACGCGCGGGTCGGCCCGCAGCAGGTAGAGCAGTTCCGCGAGCGCGGGTTCCTCGTCGTCCACGGCCAGTACGCGCAGCATGGCGCTGGAGTCTAGGCGGTACGGGCCCGGCGTGACCCGGGGTCGGGGCACCTTCTCACGTCAACGCGGCGATTCGCCCGTACGAGTGACACGCGCGGCCTCGCGCGAGCGGGGTCGCCGGTCGCGTCCGGAGACTGAGGCAGCCGCCTTCGCGCGGGACGAGCGGGGTCGTGGAGACCGTGCCCGCGAGGCGGGCCCGAACGGGGACGCGGCCCCGGCCGCAGCCGGCGGCGGCCTCCGACAGCTACTTGATGAGCCGCGAGAGGCGGCGGTCGGCGAGGGGCTTGCCGCCGGTCTGGCAGGTGGGGCAGTACTGGAGCGAGGAGTCGGCGAAGGAGACCTCGCGGATCGTGTCGCCGCACACGGGGCAGGGTTCGCCCGTGCGGCCGTGGACGCGCAGGCCGCTCTTCTTCTCCGCTTTCAGGCGGCCCGCCGCGATGCCCCGGGAGCGGGTGACCGCCTCGGTGAGGGTCGTGCGCAGGGCCTCGTACAGGCGGTCGGTCTCCTCCTCGGTGAGGCGGCCGGCGTTCTTGAACGGGGAGAGCTTCGCGGCGTGCAGGATCTCGTCGCTGTAGGCGTTGCCGACCCCGGCGACGAGGCTCTGGTCGCGCAGGGCGCCCTTGAGCTGCCTGCGCTCGCCGCGCAGCAGCGCGGCGAAGGCGGCGCGGTCGAAACCGGGGGCGAGCGGGTCGGGGCCGAGGCGGGCGATGCCGGGGACCGTCATCGGGTCCGCGGTCACGTACACGGCGAGGCGTTTCTGGGTGCCCGCCTCGGTGAGGTCGAAGCCGGAGCCGTCGTCCAGCACGAGGCGCAGCGCGAGCGGGCCTCGCCCGGGCTTGGGCGGGGCGGCGGGCACCTCGTCCTGCCAGCGGAGCCAGCCCGCGCGGGCGAGGTGGGTCACGAGGTGGGGGCCGCCGTCGGTGCCGAGGGCGAGGAACTTCCCGTACCGCCGGACCGCCGTGACCTCGTGCCCGACGAGGGCGCTCGGCGGCGGGTCGTAGGTCTTGAGGACGCTGACCGCGACGGGCAGGACGCGGGCGGGGGTGCGTCCGACGAGGTGGGTGTCGAGGAAGTCCCGCAGGGCCTCGACCTCGGGGAGTTCGGGCATGGTCCCAGCGTGCCTCCGCGACGGCGCGAAAGCCAGCGCGCGGCCGGGCGGGCGGAATGGTGGCCCCGGCGGGCGGTGGCCCCGGCGGGCGGGCGGAGCGGCACCCCACCGCCCACGCCGCTCCGGGCACGGGCCCCCGCCGCTCACTCCTCGCCGGGTCTGCGCACCTCGAACTCGCACCACACGCACTTGCCCGCGCCCCGCGCCTCCACGCCCCACGCGTCCGCGAGCATGTCCACGAGCATGAGCCCGCGGCCGGACTGCCCCTCCGCCTGCGCCTCGCGCCGCCTCGGCAGCGCGCTCGACGCGTCCTCGACCTCGACGCGCAGGCGGCGCACCGCCCCGGTGAGCACGCGCAGCGTGACGATCGCCGAGCCCTCCGTGTGGGTGAGCACGTTGACGACGAGTTCGTCCGTGGCGAGTTCGATGTCGTCGGAGCGAGGCCCCGCTCCCCAGGAGCGGACGGCCGAGCGGATCATGCGGCGGGCCTCGGCGAGGTCGCGCGGATCGCCCGGCGCGACGTGCCGCTGGAGCCGCCCGCCGTAGAGCGGGGCGCCGGCCGTGGCGCGGCGGCGCAGGAGGAGGACCGCCACGTCGTCCTCGCCGCCGCGCCGCTCGACGCTCGTGGTGAGCAGGTCGGCGAGCAGCCGCAGGTCGCGGGGCCCGGTGCGCAGCCGCGTCGCGAGCTTCGCGAAACCGTCGTCCAGGTCGGCGCCGGGGACCTCCACGAGTCCGTCGGTGCACAGCAGCAGCGTCGCCCCGGGGTCGAGCTCCAGCGTGGAGACCGGGTAGTCGAGCGCGCCGAACTGCGCGGAGAGCCCGAGCGGCAGCCCGCCGGTGACGGGCACGCGGCGGGCGGAGCCGTCGGGGGCCATGAGGAAGGGGTCGAGGTGCCCGGCGCGGACGAGCTGGAGGACTCCGGTGCTGAGGTCGGCCTCCGCGTAGAGGCAGGTCGCGAAGCGGTCGGTGTCCAGCTCGTCCAGGAAGAGCGAGGTGCGGGCCATGACGGTGGCGGGCGGGTGGCCCTCGGCCGCGTAGGCGCGCAGCGCGATGCGGAGCTGGCCCATGACGGCGGCGGCGTGCGTGTCGTGGCCCTGCACGTCGCCGATGACGGCGCCGGTACGGCCGCCGGGCAGCGGTACGAGGTCGTACCAGTCGCCGCCGACGTCGCGCCCGGCGCTGGCGGCCCGGTAACGCACCGCGACCTCGGCGCCGGGCACGTCCGGGATGGTGCGCGGGAGCATCGCCTGCTGGAGTCCCTGGGCGAGGTCCTTCTCCTGCTCGTAGAGCATGGCGCGCTGGAGGCTCTGGGCGAGGCTGCTGCCCAGGGCGACGAGGACGTTGCGTTCCTCGGGGGCGAAGGTGTGCGCGCCCTGGTAGAAGAGGCCGAGGCAGCCGATGGCGTTGCCCTGCGCGACGAGCGGCAGGTACGCGGCGGCCCCGGGCCGCAGGTGGGCGATCTGCTGCCACAGCTCCGGGTAGGCGGCGGCGAAGCTCGCGGCGTCCTCCAGGTAGACGGGCCGCAGGGTCCGCACGACGTCGGCCATCGGGTACGGGTCGTCCAGGCGGGTGTGCCGGCCGACGGGTACGACGCCGCCGGTGGGGCCGTCCGGGACGAGCCGGATACGGCCCTGTTCGAGCAGGCCCACGACGAGCGAGTCGGCGCCGAGCCGGACGAGCCCGTCCTGCTCGCGCAGGACGTCGAGCACGTCGGCGACCGTGTGCGCGGCGGCGAGGGCGGCCGTCGTGCGTTCCACGACGGTGGTGCGGCGGCGCAGTTCCTCGGCCTGCTCGCGGCGGGCGGTGGTGTCGCTCAGTTCCTGGGTCGCGTCGCGGACGATGCCGAAGATGCGGCGGGCCCTGCCCTCGCGGTCGCGGCGGATGTAGCCCTGGGTGTGGGTCCAGCGCAGCGAGCCGTCCGCGCGGCGGAGGCGGAAGTAGCCCGCGTAGGTCTCGTGGCCCGCAGTGATGGCGTCCTTGACCAGGGCGGCCATCCGGTCGCGCTCGGCGCGGGGCATCTGCGCGGAGGCGGTGGTGGCCAGGTCGTCGAAGCGTTCGCGGCGCAGGCCGAAGACGGCGAGTGCCTGCTGGTCCATGTGCATCCGGCCGCTGTCGAGGTCCCAGTCGAAGCTGCCCATGCGGTTCATGGCGAGGATCGGGTCGGGGCGGACCGGCCACTCCTCCAGGCAGGCGGCGTCCTCCCCGGCCGGGTCCCCGGGGGGAGCGGGTGCGGGCGCGGGGCGCGGGGCCGCCTCCGGGCGGGGGCCGCCGGTCGCGCCGTGCCGCATCGCTCCCCGTTCTGCCATGAAGCCCCCTGGGCGCTCGTCCGGTCCCGCCGGGCGGTGGGCCTCTCGTGCCGAGAACCCATCCCCCGAAAGCTAGGTTTTATACCATTTTGCCCCGTTGTGGGAATCGGGGACAGCCCCACCGCGCCTTTCCTTCCGCAGGTCCGGGGCCTCGCGCCCAGCGGCCCGCACCGGGCAGGCCCTCACCCCGCGCTCCCGCCCCGCAGCCGCACGGTCCGCGCCGTCTCCCCGCCACCGTCCGTGGGGGTCTCGCCGGGGTCCGTGGAGGGGGGCACGGTCTCCCAGGGGCCGGAGGACTCGGGGCTGGGCTCCCGCGGGGTCGGCGGCACGCTGGGCAGGGGGCCCGGTTTGCGCAGCGGGCGGTCGTGGGTGCCGTCGTCGCCCGCGGGGCGCTCCAGCCAGCGCCCGTGCACGGGGTCGGCGAGCGTGAGGGCGGCGAGGGGGCGCGCGGCGGGCGCGACGGCGCGCACCTCACCGGCCTCGTACCCCTTCCAGCGGCTGCCGCGCGGCGTCCCGACACGGTCGCCGCCGGCCGGTCCGAGCGGGTTTCCGCTGACGCAGCGCACGCGGGGCACGCCGCGCGCGTCGACGAGCACGGCGGTGCCGGACTGGAGGACGGCGCGGTACGTGGTGACCTCGCCCCGCGCGTAGCCGTGCGCGGGGCGAGGGTGTCGGCGCGCAGGACGACGGGGGTGTTTCTCCAGCCAGCGGCCGAGCCCGG
>NZ_GG770539.1:492028-517949 GCF_000154905.1 Streptomyces sp. SPB074
CCGGCGGCGCGGGCGAAGGCCGTGGCGCGCGGCCGGTCGGCGGCGAGCAGCCGGGACTGGGCGCGGACGTCGCAGCCGGTACGGGCGGGCAGGCCCGCGTAGAGCCCGGGGGTGTCCCCCGCGACGAGGCGGGGCCCGTCGTCCTCGTCGCCCTCGCCCCCGGGCAGCGGCTGCTCCGTCCGGGTGAGCGGCGTGGGTGCCGCGCGCGTCGCCGCGGCGGTGAAGGGGGCGGGGCCGCGCGCTCCCGCGCGTTCCAGGACGGTGTCCGCCGCCGCCTCGGCGCGCGGCTCGCCCGCGCCGCACCCGGCTGCCCCGGCGGCGAGCAGGGCGAGCACGGCCGAGGCGAGGACGGCGGGGGCGGTCCGGAGAGCTGTGCGCACGGTGTCCTCCCGGCTCGGGCGGCGCCCCCGGTGGGCACGGCCGCGCGGACCCGGAGCGGACCGCGCGGGCTCCGCGCGGCCGCTCCGGGTGCTGCGCCATTGTGTGCCGGGCGGGAGGGAACGGCGCAAACGGGAGGAATGCGGGCGAAGGTTCTCTTCCGGTTGCGGCCCTCGGCTCTCCCGCGCGACCGTCTACGCCACCGTCCCGGGGCCGGCCACCACCGCCGGGTCCGCCCCCGCCGCCCCCGCCCCGGCCTCCGGCTCCGCCACGGCCTCCGCCTCCACCGGGTCCACCGCCTTCGCCGCCCCCGCCTCCGCCGCCTGCCGGTCCGCCCGCCAGTACTCGCCCTCCGGGTAGCGGTACGTCGCGAGCGCCTCCGGGCGCATCTCGGCCGAGAAGCCGGGCGTCTCGGGCGCCCGGTAGTGGGCGCGGTCGATGACGACGGGGGCGAGGAAGTGCTCGTGGAGGTGGTCCACGTACTCGATCACGCGGTCCTCGGTGCTTCCCGAGAGCGCCACGAAGTCGAACATGGACAGATGCTGCACGAGTTCGCACAGCCCCACTCCCCCGGCGTGCGGGCACACCGGGACCCTGTGCTTGGCCGCGAGGAGGAGGATCGCGAGGTTCTCGTTGACGCCGCCGACCCGCGCCGCGTCGATCTGCACGACGTCCACCGCGCCCGCCTGGAGCAGTTGCTTGAAGACGACGCGGTTGGCGACGT
Organism: Streptomyces sp. SPB074; assembly: GCF_000154905.1. Classification (GTDB taxonomy): domain Bacteria; phylum Actinomycetota; class Actinomycetes; order Streptomycetales; family Streptomycetaceae; genus Streptomyces. Next base: position 493,131 of record NZ_GG770539.1, read on the forward strand.
GCTCGCCCGTCGCGACCCGCACCGGGGCGACGGCCCGGCGGATCGCCGCGTGGCCGAGCACGTCGTCGGGACTCGTCGGCTCCTCGATCCAGTAGGGCTCGTAGGGCGCGAGCGCGCGTACCCAGGTCACGGCGCGTTCGACGTCCCAGCGCTGGTTGGCGTCGAGCGCGAGGCGCACGTCGGGGCCGATCGCGGCGCGCGCGACGCGGCAGCGGCGGATGTCGTCGGCGAGGTCGGCGCCGACCTTGAGCTTGATCTGCCGGAAGCCGTCGGCGACGGCGCGGCGGGCGAGCCGGGCCAGCTTCTCGTCGTCGTAGCCGAGCCAGCCGGGCGAGGTGGTGTAGGCGGGGTAGCCGCGCTCGCGCAGCCGCGCGGTGCGGGCGGCGGCGCCCTCACGGCCCCGAGCGAGCAGGTCCAGGGCCTCGGCGGGGGTGAGCGCGTCGCTGAGGTAGCGGAAGTCGACCTGCGCGACGAGCCACTCGGGCTCGGCCTCGGCGAGCAGCCGCCACAGCGGCAGCCCGCGCCGTTTGGCCGCGAGGTCCCACACCGCGTTGAGCACCGCCCCGATCGCCATGTGCATCACGCCCTTCTCCGGCCCCAGCCACCGCAACTGGCTGTCCCCCACGAGATCGCGGGCGAGGCTCGCCGGGTCGGCGCACAGGGCCGTCACGGAGCGGCCGACGAGGTACGGGCGCAGCGTCTCGATCGCCGCGACCTGCACCTCGTTGCCGCGCCCGATGGTGAAGGCGAAGCCGTGCCCCTCGTTCCCGTCGTCCGCGTCGGTGCGCAGCACGACGTAGGCGGCGGAGTAGTCGGGGTCCGGGTTCATCGCGTCGGAGCCGTCGAGCTCGCGCGAGGTGGGGAAGCGGACGTCGAGCGTGTCGACGGCGGTGACTCGGGGGGGTGTTGCGGTCACGGGTGACCTCTCTCGGTCGGGGACGGCGGGACACGTACCGGCGCACCGGCGCACGGCGCCGCCACCGGTCGCCCGGTCGCGGCGCACGGCCGTGCCCGCGGCCCGGGGGCCGCGGCACGAGTGCGCGGGGCGGGGGCTCAGTCCTGCGCCCGCCCGGTGGTGACCCGGGCCAGGATCAGCGCGACGAGGATGATGCCGCCGTAGATCGCCTGGGTCCACGGGGCCGGGACCTGTGCGAGGGTCAGGAGGTTCTGCACGACGCCGAGGAGCAGGACGCCGGTGAGCGCGCCGAACATCGTGCCCTTGCCGCCGTCGAGGCTGATGCCGCCGATGACGGCCGCCGCGAACACGGTGAAGATCATGTTCTGGCCCTGGTTGGCGTTGATGGCGCCGACGTAGCCCGTCTGCATGAGCCCGCCGAGCGCGGCGAGCAGCCCGGCGACGACGAACACGCCGAGCATGACGCGTTCGACCCGGACCCCCGCGGCGCGCGCCGCCTCGGCGTTGCCGCCGATCGCGTAGAGCGCGCGGCCGATGCGGTGGTATGTCAGGAACAGCCCGGCGACCGCGAAGCAGACGGCGGCGACCCACACCGAGAGCGGGACGTGCAGCAGCGTCGTGGTGGAGAGCGTGTAGAAGGCGTCGGGCATCCCGAAGAGGGTCTTGCCGTCCGTGGAGCCGACGAGGAGCCCGCGCAGGACGATGAGCATCGCGAGCGTCACGATGAAGGCGTTGAGCTTGAGCTTGACGACGAGGAAGCCGTTGAAGGCGCCGATGAGCGCCCCGGCGACGAGGACGGCGAGCAGCGCGAGCCAGGTGGGGACCTCGGTGCCGAAGCCCGCGGCGCTCGCCGGGAGGACGAGCATCGCGCCCACGGCGGGGGCCATGCCGACGACGGATTCGAGCGAGAGGTCGAACTTCCCCGTGATGAGGACGAGCGACTCGGCGAGCACGACGAGCGCGAGCGCCGCCGAGGCCCCGAGCACGGAGATGAGGTTCGCCTCGGTGAGGAAGGCGTCGTTGAGCACGGCGCCGAGCACGAGGAGCAGCACCAGGGCCGGGACGAGGGCGAGTTCACGGGCCCGGCGCAGCAGCACGGAGCGGTTGCCCGGCGGGGCGGCGACCGGCTTCTCGCGGGTCTCGGCGGGCAGGGTGGTCTGGGTCACGGCCTCTTCCCTTCGGGGGAGCGGTGCGGGGGTGCGGGAGTGGTGGGGCCGTCCGGCGGCGGGGGCCCGGCGCCCTCGTCCCCCTCCCCCGCCACGCCCTCGATGGCGGCGATGAGCCGGTGGTCGTGCCAGCCGGCCGGGAAGGCGGCGGTGACGCGGCCGTGGAAGAGAACGAGGACGCGGTCGCAGCGGCGCAGGTCGTCCAGTTCGTCGGAGACGACGAGGACGGCGGTGCCGTCCTCGCGCGCCGAGTCGACGCGGGCGAGCAGCGACTCCTTGGAGCGCACGTCCACGCCCGCCGTCGGGTTGACGAGGACGAGGGCCTTCGGGTCCGAGGCGAGCGCGCGGGCCATGACGACCTTCTGCGCGTTGCCCCCGGAGAGCCCGGAGACGGGCTGGGCCGGACCCTCGGTGCGGATGCCGAGGCGCTCGATGAGCGCGGTGGCGAGGGCACGTTTGCGCGCGGGCGGCACGAATCCGTACCGGCCGAGCCGGTCGAGCACCCCGAGCGTCGCGTTGTCGCCGACCGTCATCCCGAAGACGAGGCCCTGTTCGTGCCGGTCGCGCGGCACGCAGCCGATGCCCGCGCGCAGTGTCGCGGCGACGTCGCCGAAGGGCAGCGGACGGCCGAGGACGCTCGCCGTGCCGGAGCGGGGGGGCCCGCAGCCCGGCAAGGGTTTCGGCGAGCTGGATCTTCCCGCTGCCGCTGCTCCCCGCGAGCCCCACCACCTCCCCCTCGCGCACGCGCAGCGACACGTCCGTGTAGCCCTCGCCCGTGAGCCCGGCGACGTCCAGCACGAGGGGCGCGTCGGCGGGCACCTCGTGGCGCGGGGTGTTCTCCGCGGTGGCGACGGCCTCGCCCGCCATCGCCTCGACCAGCGCGGCACGGGGCAGTTCGGCCACCGGGGCCGTGGTGATCCAGCGGGCGTCGCGCAGGACGGTGACGGTCTGGCACACCTCGTACACCTCCTGGAGGTGGTGCGAGATGAACAGGAAGGTGATGCCCGCCTCTTGCAGCGCCCGCATCCGGGTGAAGAGACGGTCGATCTCACGGCTGTCGAGCTGTGCCGTGGGCTCGTCCAGGACGATGAAGCGGGCCCCGATGCTGAGCGCGCGGGCGATCTCCACCATCTGCCGGTCCTCGACGCGCAGGTCCCCGGTGCGGGCCCCCGGATCGACGTGGACGTCCCAGTGGCCGAGGAGCGCGGCGGCCTCGGCGCGCAGCCGGCGCCAGGAGATGAGGCCGCCGCGCCCGGTGGGCTGCCGGTGCAGGAACAGGTTCTCGGCGACGGTGAGGTCGGGGACGACGGTGGGCTTCTGGTAGACGCAGGCGACCTTGGCGCGCCAGGCCGCGCGGTCGGCGAGGCCGGGGGCGGCGGCGCCGTCGAAGCGGATCTCGCCGCTGTCGGGGGCCTGGAGCCCGGTGAGGAGCGAGACGAGGGTGGACTTGCCCGCGCCGTTGCGCCCGACGAGGGCGTGCGACTCGCCCGCCCGGACGGTGAGACGTCCGTCGGCGAGGGCGACGGTGGCGCCGTAGCGCTTGCTCACCGAGCGGGCCTCGGCGAGCGGCGGCGGGCCCTGGGAGCTTGCGGGGCTTGCGGGGCTTGCGGGGCTGCTCATTTCGCCGTGTTCCCCCACAGCTTCGGGTCGTCCACGTTCTCCTTCGTGACGAGCGGCGCGGGGAGCTGGTCCTCCAGGTTCCCCGAGGGGGTCTTGACGATGCGGCGGCCGCAGGTCAGGAGAAGACGCTGACGTGCCCGGTGCCGGGCCGCAGCGCGAAGGGTCGCACCTGGTTGGTGCGGCCCGATGGCTCCGGAGCGCTGACCGATCCCCAAGTCCTGCGTGACGAACTGATGAGGACCAGCCCCGAGTCGCTCCGCCAGGCGCCGACCTCGCTGGTGTCCTTGGACAGGCGGTGAAAACCCTGATGGACGAACGCGAAGAAGTGATCTTCGACGTGCCGGCCCGCCCCGATGCCGTCCGAGACGCACGGGAAGCCGTGTGCAAGACGGTGACCGAATGGGGCTTCGGCTCCATCGCGGACGATCTGATCGTCTGTCTCTCGGAGGCCCTGACGAACTCGATCACGCACGCCGCCCACGGCGAGACCGTGGCCGTGCTGGTCCGTAGGGAAGGTCCGATGGTCCACGTCGAGGTCGTGGACTGCGACGACCGCCGCCCCACGTCGATCATCCCGGCCGAGGTTCAGCTCTCGGACCCTCTGCCCACACGGCACCAGCCGATGGACCGAGGCAGGGGGATGTTCCTCATCAAGATGCTGTCTTCCCGCTGGGGCGTGGAGTCCAGGTCTCCCGGCAAGTGCGTGTGGTTCGAGAAGGACGCCTGCCTGATCGGAGTTGCCGGATGACCTCCATACCGTCCACCGTCGCCACCGAGCCCGCTGCCGGTCGCGCCTTACCGCTTCCGGGGCGGCACGCAAAGCCGGCACAGGGGCGTCGGCGCTACACCAACGACGAGCTGCTAGCGATGGCCGAGGTCCACCTCGTACTCGGCACCACCGACGAGGTGGCGGCGAACGTCCACCAGATGGTCGGGGTCTACCAGCGCATCGTTCAGGTCTGGTTGACGCCCCACCTGTACAAGGGCAACCAGAACAGGTCCTGCAAGGGATGCGACGGGGAATTCACCTACGCCAAGTGCTCGCAGGCCGGCCTCTTCCGGGAGCTACTGACCGAGCACGCCCCGGACCTGCCGATCCAGGAGCACTCGACCAGCGAGTTGCTGCGGATGGCTGAGGAAAGGCTGCCCCGCTCCACCAGCACCGCGGTGTCGCCGGAGACACGCCAGATGGTCGGTCTGTACCGGCGCGTTGTCCGGATGTGGTTGCAGCCGCACCTCCGCAGGGGTGACCCGCCGGACCCCTGCGAGGGATGCGGGGGGCAGTACACCCACGCCGACTGCCCGCACACGGAGTTCTTCCGGCAGATGCTCCATGAGTTCGCCTCGAACTTGCTGGAGGCGCGCTGATGAGCACCATGACGCAACCTCTGCGCGACGGCCGGGTGCAGGCCCGGGTGGACGACGGCAGCCACCCCCTGGTGAAGCCGTTGTCCGCCCGGGGGCCGCAGGCGGTGCCCGGTGAACCGGAAACAGTCACGTCTCCCAAAGAGCTGGGGATACCGGTCGTCGGCTACCTCCGGCAGGTCAAGGGAGACGGGTGGGAGGACGGCGAACGAGCCCTCCGCGAAGCGGCGGACACCCGCGGGTACCACCTCGTGGACATCGTTCGCTCGACCGGCGTCTCGACCCTCACCTCCGGCTGCCCCGGCATCATGCAAATCCTGGGCCAGGTGGACCGCGGCGAAGTCCAAGGTGTCCTCACCCTGGCGACCACCACGATCGCGTGGGACCACGAAGTTGTCCGGCGCATCGCAGCCCGCATCTGTTCCCGTACGGCCTTCCTGGACTTCGTATGGGGGGCAGCGGCCTTCTCGCCGCCGCGGCGCCCCGAGGGGGCGCGATGAGCGTCGTCACGTTCTCCTTCTACCGCTTGGTCCAGGTGACCGCGCCCACCGGCGAGACCACCACCGAGCGGGAGGAGATTCGGCCTCCGATCCGCTACGACTCCATCAAGCCTGCCCCGGGAACGGAGATTCGTCTCCACGGCTTCCCGCCGTGTCCCTGCCCCCAAGCCCCCGCCTGCCATGTCCGCGAAGCCGCGAGGCCGACGACTTCCGCATCGGCGCCCACTACTCCCGACGACACCGCAGCTTCCCTCCCCCGCCGAGTGCCCGGCCGCGACCTTGCCGCGCGTCAGGCTGGGAGAAGGACACCGGTTCCTCCCCCGCCCTCTCCCATACCGGGCGCGGGAGGCGTTCCCGCCGCCGAGCCTGCATCGGGGTCAGCGCGCGGAAGGCACGAGGCGGTGCTGGCCGGCAGCACTCCCTGACCGCCAGCACCGCCTTCTGCACCCCACCAGACTCCGCTTGGGCGTTCCCGAGCGGACGCGCTGGCCCCGCTGGGGCGGGGCCAGCGCACCCTCCAACAGCACCAACGGCCAACGGACGTGATGAAGTTGACTACTCCCGCCGACGACGAGCACCACGGCGACTTACCGGCGCGTGAGGTCTCGGTCCGGCCGACCGGACGTGCGGACCGCCCCATCGCCCTGTGTCTGGGAGTCGAGGGCAGGAACGGTCGGCCCGGCGCTGCCCACGGAGTGCTGATCACCCCGGACAGCGCGCACGCCCTTGTGCAGGATCTGGCGGACCAGCTCGGTCTGGTCGTGCTTGAGCCGGCCCCCTTCATGCCCTCCAGCGACCGGTGACCGACTCCGTAGCCGAGGCCCCGGTGTGGGCCCGAGCCGTGCGTCGGCGAGCACTTCCCTTCGATCTTGAGGAGCACCTTGATGTTCAGTGCATCCATACCAGCCAGCACACGAACGCCGGTTGCAGCCGGGGCCGTTGTGCAGACCGACGACCGCCCCGGCGTAGTGGATTCCCTCCGGGTCCTGGTTGTTGGCCAGGGCTACGTGGGGCTTCCCCTGGCGGTGCGGGCTGCCCAGATGGGTCACCACGTGGTGGGGCTCGACACCAACGTGCACCGGACGGAGGCCCTGGCCTGCGGCAGTTCGCCGGTCGAGGACATCACCAGCGCACAGTTGGGGCCGCTGCTGCGGGACGGCACCTACCGACCCACTTCGACGCCGGACGATGCCGCAGGGTTCGACGTGGCGGTGATCGCCGTCCCGACGCCGCTGCGTGAGGGCGTGCCCGATCTGTCGTACGTGCTCGCGGCCGGACGGACGGTGGGGCGGTACCTGCCAGAGGGCGCGTTGGTCGTGCTGGAATCCACCAGCTACCCGGGCACCACCCGGAGCATCCTGGGGTCCATCTTGGAGGAGGTCTCCGGGCTGCGGATGGGCGACCAGTTCGCGTTGGGGTTCAGCCCCGAGCGGATCGACCCCGGCAACCGGTTGTGGACCCTCGCGACGACTCCCAAGATCGTCAGCGGCATCGACTCTGCGTCGCTGGAGCGCACCGCCGCCTTCTACCGCGGGTTGGTCGAACGGGTCGTCCCGGTGGGACGGTGCGAGGAAGCCGAGCTCGCGAAGCTGCTGGAGAACACGTTCCGGGCCGTGAACATCGCGCTGGTCAACGAGCTGGCAGAGGTGGCCCGCGACACCGGCCTGAACCTCCGCGAGGCGGTGGCCGCCGCGGAGACCAAGCCGTTCGGCTTCATGCGTTTCGACCCCGGCCCCGGCATCGGAGGCCACTGCCTGCCGATCGACCCCGTGTACCTGTCCTGGTGGGCGGAGCAGTCCCGTGGCCAGGGGTCGCGCATGATCGACCTCGCCGCGCAGATCAACGCCGGCCGCCCCGCCTACGTGGTGAGCCGGGTGGGTCAGTACCTGACCGGCCTGGGGCGCTCGCTCGACGGCGCGCGGGTGCTGCTGCTCGGCCTGGCCTACAAGCCCGGCAGCAGCGACCTGCGTGAGTCCCCCTCGCTGGAGGTGGCCCACCTGCTGGTGGACCACGGAGCACAGGTCCGCGCAGTGGACTCCTTCGTGGACCCCGCCACCGTCCCAGCCTCGCTCGACGGCGTACGACTGGTGTTGGCGACTGACGAGGAGCTGGCCGCCGCGGACGCCGTGGTGCTGCTGACCGATCACGAGACCTTCGACTACGACCGGGTGGCCGCCCTCTCGCCCTTCGTGCTCGACTGCCGGGGCCGCTTGGCGGACCGCCTGACCGCCGCCGTGGAGCAGTTGTGACCGGCGGACTGCGGGTCACCGTCACCGGCGGTGCCGGATTCATCGGGTCCAACCTGGTGTCCTGGCTGTTGCGGCACCCGGCGATCGGGCGGGTCACCGTCGTGGATGACTGCTCCACCGGCAGCATGAGCCTGCTGGGCAGCGATCTGCCCGAGACCGACTTCCGGCACGGGAGCGTGCTCGACGCTGGACTGCTCGACCAGGCCATGACCCGCGCCGACGCCGTGGTGCACCTGGCCGCGCTGCCGTCCGTTCCCCGGTCGATGGCTGACCCGATGGCCAGCCACCAGGCCAACGCGACCGGCACGCTCACGGTCCTGGAGGCTGCCCGCCGCGCCGGCGGGCCGCTGGTCGTGGCGGCGGGCCTTGACCCTGGAGTTTGAACACGTCTATGCGGCTCGGGCCAGGGTAGTTGAGGTTGGGTGGACGGTGATCTCGTAGGTGATCGGGGCTCGCTGGCCGAGCCGGGAATGACGGCGTCGGGTGTTGTAGCGGGACAGCCAGTGGAAGGCGTCGAGTCGTGCCTCGCGCTCGCTTGACCAGCCCTTTCGGCCCTTCAACGTCTCCCTTTTAAAGCTGGCGTTGAACGATTCGGCGGCGGCGTTGTCCGCGCTGGACCCGACGGCGCTCATGCTCTGCAGGACACCGGCCCGGCGGCAGGCGTCCGCGAAGGCCCCGCTGGTGTACTGGGCTCCGTGATCGGTGTGCATGATCGCCCCGTTCAGACTGCCGCGGGTCCGTTCCGCGGCGGCGAGGGCGTCGATGACGAGCTCGGTGCGCATGTGGTCGGCGATCGCCCAGCCTGCCAGGCGGCGCGAGCACAGGTCGATCACTGTCGCGAGATAGCAGAACCGTCCGCCGCCGACGCTCAAGTAGGTGATGTCACCGACGTACTTGGTGTTGATCTCCTTCGCGGTGAAGTCGCGGCCGATCAGGTCCGGGGCCTTCGCGGTGGCCGGGTCGGCGATGGTGGTGCGGTGCCGGCGCCGCAGACGGACCCCTTCGAGGCCGATGGTCCGCATGATCCTGGCAACGCGCTTGTGGTTGACCGCCTGGCCGCCCTCGTCGCGGAGCTCGGCAGTGATCCTCGGGACTCCGTAGGTGCCGTCGGACTCCTTGTGGGCCTTGCGTATCCGGGCCGCGAGCCGGTCGTCAGCGGCCTGACGGGCCATGCGAGCCGGGGCGGTGCGACGCCAGTAATAGAAACTCGAGCGGGCGATCCCGAGAATGTCGCAGAGCCGCTTCACGCCGTATCGGCGCTGGTGATCCTCAACGAACTGGCAGCGGTTCACCAGCGCGTCTCCGTCGCGAAATACCGGGCCGCCTTGCGGAGGATGTCGCGTTCTTCCTCCAGCTCGCGGATCCTCTTGCGCGCGGCGGCCAGCTCCGCCTGAACCGGGTCACCGGCAGGCTGCGGTGCCGTTGCGGGGGCGGAATGGGCACCGGCGCGGCGTCCGTCGGCGGCCCGGATCCAGTTCCGCAGCGTCTCGGTGTTCACTCCGAGATCGGCGGCGACCGACTTGATCGTCGCTCCCGGACGCGACCGGTACAACGCGACCGCGTCCGCCTTGAACTCGGCGGGGTAATGCTTCATCCCCACAGGGACTCCGTTCTCCTGGACCATCAAGATCCAAGTCTCTCCGGTGTCCAAACTCCAGGGTCAGGGCCCCCGGACGGCAGCGGTCTGGCAGTGGTCGAGCGGTTCTCTCGCTTCGTGTCGAAGTCCACGATGAAGACCGTGTGGGGCTTGGCGGCCGACACCAAGACCGGCGAAGAAGTCGGGATCGAGCGGCCCCGGCTCGCTGGTGGCGCTCCGAAGCTGGTGCTGGTCGAGCCGACCGCCGACCAGCGCGCCCGACTCCAGACCCTCGTGGCCCGGGGCCAGGCGATCCACGCCGGGGACGTCACCCGCGAAGAGGACAACATGCTGGCCGTCTCCGGCGAAGGCCGCGCGGTCGCGCTGGACCCCCGGCTGGTAGACGCCAAGGCACCCGCGGCGAACAAGTTGGTGGAGGCGGCCGACATCATCGCCGCCGGGTACCACGCCCACAAGGACCACACCTACGCCGTCTCCAAGCGCGACGACACCCCCCACCCGACACCGGGTGGCCTGTTCTTCGTGTTCTGCAACAGCGGAACCCCTGGCGGTAACAACAAGGGGAACTTCGACCTCTATGCCGAGCTATGCGATCTGCTGGCCGACCGCGGCGTTCCTCGCGAGCTGGTGCAGTTCGCCCAGGACAATGCCACCCCGGAGAAGAAGGCCGCGATGTCCCAGGCCGCCAACCATGGCGGCATCGCTGTCCTGATGGGCTCCACCGAAGTGCTCGGCACCGGCTTCAACGGCCAGAACAGGGCCTATGCGCTGATGCATCTGGACCAGGACTGGACTCCGGCCAGCATGATCCAGCGCAACGGGCGCATCGTCCGCCCCGGTAACCAGCACGAGGAGGTGAATGTCTACTTCCTGGCCACTAAGGGCAGCATGGACGCCTGGCAGGTCGGACTGCTCACCTCGAAGGCGGAGGGCCTACGCGACATCCAGCGGCCACCTGGTGTCGGCGACGACGACAACGACAGCGTGGAAGAGATCGGCGCGACCGACTGGGACTACGCCACGATGGCCGCCGAGATCGGCGGCAACCCCTACATGAGGCAGTTCATGGAGGCCAAGCTCCATCTCCAGGGCCTGGAATCTGACCGCCGCAACCACGCCGCCGACCGAGTTCGCCAAGCCGAGCTCTTGCTCGCCAAGGAGGCGGAACTCAGCAGCACCAACCGTGCTCTCGTTTCCCGGGAGGCTGCCCTACCGCGGATCACCGAGACCACTCGCGGCGACGCCTTCCGCATCCAGATCGGCGACCGCGATTTCGACCAGCGCGGCGACGCCGGCCCCGTGCTTCGCCAGGCGGTGACCCAGGCCCTGCGCAGCCACAGCACCCTAGGGCTGGGAGCTTGGACGAAGGTCGGCACCTTCGGCGGACTCGACTTCGCCGTCCGCCCCGAGATCCTTGACGGCGGCTCCGAGATCCGCGCCCATGTCGGCTTCCCTGACCTGCGGCACAGCGAATCCGTTTGCTCCATCGGAGACCTGGCCAACTCCAGGTTCGGCGGCACCATCATTGGGCGATTGGCGACCGCCTTGGAGAAGGCGGAAGATCACCAGCTCATGGATCGTGAGCGCGTGCCGGTGCTCGAAGCCGAGATCACGCTACTCAACGCTCAGCAGGCAGCCGTGGACTACGGGGCCGCCATCAAGCACGCACGACGCCGGGTCGAGCTACTGGACGCCATCGTGGGGGCGATCACCGAACGCGACAAGCTCCCCGAACTGACCGAGTCCATGCTCGATCCGGAGAGGCACCGGACCCCGGAGAGCCGTCAAAAGGCCATTCAGGATCGTGCCGAGCAACGAGCGCCCCACCAGGCCAAGGTGGACCAGGCCGCGGCTGCCCTCACGGCCTATGACCAGGCGAACCCTGCCCCGGAACTGCCAACCGCCCGAGCCGTCGAGCCGGAGCCTGCCGTCGAGCCGGAGCCTGCGGCCGAGCCGGAGCCTGCGGCCGAGGAGCCGGGCGCCGGGGTGGGGCCGGCTGCGGCGCCCGCGGTCGAGCTGGAGCCTGCGGCCGAGCCGTCTGCCGTCGAGCCGGAGCCCGCGGCCGAGGTGCCCGCCGTCGAGGAGCCGGTCGTCGTCGAGCCGGAACCGGCCGTCGAGGAGCCGGGCGCCGGGGATGCCCTTGGGCCGCTTGGCACGCTCCCGCTCTTTTCAGACAGCGCGCAGGTGGATGAACCGCCTGTGCCGCATGAGGAACCAGAGCCCGCCGTCGAGTCTGCTGTCGCCGAGCCGGGTGGGGCCGATTCCGTAGGAATCGTTGGGGCTGAGCAAGACACCTTGTTCGGTGATCCTGAACCAGTGATCGTCTCGCCGGAGTTGCCTGCCGCCGAGCCCGCGGTGGTCGAGCCCGAGCCACCTGCGGCAGTGCCGGAGCGGGTGGGTGATTCCGTAGGAATCACCCAGCCTCAACAAGACAGCCTATTCGGTGACCTAGACCAGCCTGAGCAGGCCGCACCGAGTGTGGACCTGCGGAGTGCCCACTACAGGGAGCCCCACACGCAGACTTGGTTGGAGGCTGCCCAGGAACGCAGACACCTCGTTGACCAGTGGAACAGCTCGTCTCTGGCCGCGAGGCTTAGCGCCGAGCCAAGTGACAGCGATGGTCACCGTCTGGCAGCGGCCGTGCAGGATGCAGTCGCGCACCGCGATACCGGCGACCAGATGTACCAGATCCAGCAGCGGGCGTGGAACAAGGTCATCACGGCCATTGACGCGCTGCTGACCTACTTGCGTGCCAATCCAGACGTCGCGCAGGACAGCGACGTTGGCCGAGCGGTATTGGAAAGCCTTCGGGACCGTGCCAGCGTGCACATCGCCCGGATGAGGACCACCTCCACCATGGGCGACACGATCGACCTACTGGAGCGCATCCGGGCAGCCGCAGCGGCCGAGGTGCCCGCCGCCGGGCCGGTGCCTGCGGCCGAGGTGCCCGCGGCCGGGCTGGAGCCCGCGGCCGGGCTGGAGCCGTTCGCCGTCGAGGAGCCGTCCGCCGCCGGGCCGGTGCCCGCCGCCGAGGTGCCCGCGGCCGGGCTGGAGCCCGCTGCCGAGGTGCCCGCCGCCGGGGTGCCCGCGGCCGGGCTGGAGCCTGCCGTCGAGGAGCCGTCCGCCGCCGGGCCGGTGCCCGCCGCCGAGGTGCCCGCCGCCGTGCCGGAGCCCGCGGCCGAGCTGGAGCCGTCCGCCGTCGAGGAGCCGTCCGCCGTCGAGGAGCCGTCCGCCGCCGAGGAGCCGTCCGCCGCCGAGGTGCCCGCCGCCGAGCCGCCCGTGGTTGCCGGGCCGGGAGCGGCTGCTGATCCGGAGCCCGCCGCCGGGGCGCTCGCCGTTGTAGGTCCGCCTGCGGTCGTAGAGCCGGTCGCCGGGGCCGCCCGTGATTCCCTAGGAATCGCTCCGCAAACCGCCCGGACCCCATCGAGTGAGGAAGCACCCGTGGCTGAGGAACCGCAGCAGCTTGCTCTCGTGATCCCAGTTGTCCCCGTCTTCCCCCAAGTTGACGAGCCGACCTTCGAGGCTGCCGCTGCACGGACTGCCGCCGCGGTAGACGCTCTGCGCACGCTGTGGAGAATCGGCCCTGCCGCGCTCGGATTCCCCCAGGACGTGCACGACGTGATCCGCGCGGAGTGGCAGAGGGCGGGGCGGGAGGCTGCTGTTCGGGATCAAGACCAGCGAGGTCAGTACGCTGGGGCGTTCGCTTCGGCGCAGACCGAAGTGGAGAACTCGAACGCACCAGATGCTGACGTGCTGGCACTCGCGGAGGAGGAACTGTCTCCGGCAGAGCCGATAGCGACCGAGGATGAAGCTGCCCGCGGCGAGTCGCGGCTGGAAGCGACAGAGGAGCCAGAACTCGTGGCAGAAGCAGACCTGGCCGAACGCGGCCCCGCAACGATCGACCAAGCTGTCGAGGCCATCCGTCAGCTTCGAGCCGACCTGGAACAGAGCCTCCCTGGCGATCCAGCGGCAGACGACAACCAACTTGACGACCCTCTGGCAAGGTTCATCACCGCCCTGGAACAACTCCGTCCCGAGGTCGAGCAGCCAGCCGGGGAGCAGCCCAACCCAGAGCTGGGCGTTGAGGGTCTGCCGGAGCTGGAGGAGGCGTTCGTCGCAGCCGCCCGGCACGAGCGGGAGTTCAACGGAGCCCCGGAATGGCGTCAGCTCAGGGAGGTGTGGCAGTCCACTCAGCGTGTCTGGGAGAACGCCCGTAACGTGCTGGCCAGGTACGGTGCGGACCTCGCGACGGACATCCGGTGGCAAGGGATGCTGCGAACTGTCGGCATCCGGGCCGCGGGAGCCGTGGCCCGGCTGTCCAACCGCCTTGCCGATCGGCTCTCCAAGGCCGGACGCCACGACTCCCCCGGCCACCGCGCCCTGATCGGCCTGAGCCGAGTTGCCCAGAACTTCGCCGCCCGGCTGCGGGGGCAGAACCCTGCTGAGCACTTCGCGGCGATCGACGCCGTGACTGAATCCATCCGAGACCTTCGGGCCGACCTCATTCGGGAGCCTGATGGAACAGAGAGCAGCACCGGACCCGCGGCCCCGGGGCGATCGGAGCCACCTCGCGAGGTGGACGCCTTCCGTCTGGTCAACGACGCCTTTGGCGCAGCTACCCGCCACACCAGGGAGTACAACGGAGCTCCGGAGTGGCGCCGTCTCAATGTAGTTTGGCCTGCGGCAACTCGACTTCTCGGCGAGCAGCGAGCCGGGGCGATCGCTCGTTACGGAGCCGACCTTGCCACAGACATTCGCTGGCAGGGCGCCGAGCGCACCGTTGCCATCCGGACTCTCGACACCGTGGCACGGCTCTCCAACCGGCTCGCTGAGCGGCTTGCCGGCGCCGGTCGGCACGACTCCCCCGGCTACCGTGCGATGCAGGGCCTCAACCACTCGGCACAGCGCGCTGCGTCAGCACTTCGTGGGGAGGACCCCATCGAGCGGGCAGAGCGCACAGCCGCCTTCGACAGGCTCACCGACTCCTTCCGTGATCTCCGTGCCAGCCTCGCCGCCGTGAGCCTTGACGAAGATGGCCCGGAGCATGGAGATGGTGGGCCGGGTGGCGGCATCCCCTTCGGCGAACCGGCGCATCCGGTCATCCAAGCGCCGGAGCAGAAGCAGCAGGGTGAGGCCGGACCCGGTGCTCAAGCACCCGGTGCTCATCCGGCGCTCAGCGGCAGCCGCGACCCCGGGGCTGGCCTAGGCGAATAGGCCGGCCTGATTCCGTAGGAATCACGTCCGTGAGTCGCCGAAGGGAATCCCGGCCGCTTCGCGGTCGGGTTCTTCGCCTCCGGCGGGGGCCTCACTCCCAGAGGGGAGGGGGCGCCGTGATGATCTTGACGTGAGTGGGGGGTTCCGGCGGGGAGCGAGGGGCACCCTCCGCCCGATCGGCGCCGAAGGCAAGCACGGAACCTCGGTGGGGGTCAACCGGCAAAAAGCACGCCGGTTGACCCCCACCGAGAACCCGTACTAGGGCAGAGCCCGCCGACCGACCGGAGGGAACCCCTCGCTCTGGCCCCCGCCTCGCACGAGGCCGCGCCAACCCGCCCGCTGTGCAGCCTGCGGGCAGCGGGTTACCGCAGGCGGCACCAATCATGGCGTTATTGCTGTATATTACTGCTGAGGGTGCCGTGCTGACTCGGCTCGTCGGTATCCGCAGAAGAGGGGGACATGTGGAGCAGGACATTCTGATCGATGATTCGGCGCAAGCTCGGGTCGTGACTTGCATCCTGCATTGGCCGCACTCCAGCGGCTTCGACGCTCACTGTCTCGCCAGGCTGATCTATCCGGACCTATCCGGCCAACCTACGGCGGTGCTCTCGGAGATCGCTAGCAACCCCGACGCCCTGGGCATCACTGGCGATTTCGCCAGTGCCGCGACCGCGTTTCTGGACGTGGTAAGGCCGTACATGACGTTGGACCCTGAACAGGTCCAATGGTTCGCGCACCACGGTTTGTTCTCCTCCTACGACCCCACAGGCGCCGAGACCCTGACTGAGGTGACCATGCCGTTCGATGGCAATCGTTACCACAGTGATCTCCGCGGCCATCGACTGCTCACGCCAGAAGAGGCCGCTCAGGCTCTCGTTCGTTGGCAGATGGTGCCCATCCCCGACAGCCTGGCTCGCCTCGGCCACTTTGACTGAGAGGTCTGCTCACCTCCATGGCTCAGACGCGCCAGTTATCCGGGAACGCCCTTCTCCGGTCCGTACGCGAGAATCTCGCCATGTACCGCGATGCCATTGAACCGTCTGGGAAAGGGATCGCTGTCGTTCGGTTCACGCCCACTGACAGTGACTCTCCTGAGTGGGTACGGCGAATGGAAGCCTCGCGAGTCTCAGCAAACCAAAAGGTAAAAGCGTTCTCCTACCTCGGGTTTACCGTCGACCATCTCGTGCTGCCCGGGACCGTCTCGGCTGCCGAGTTCGCCGACCGGATTGACGCCTTCAACGCAGACGACCACATCAGGGCGATCATCGTTCAGTTCCCTCCGCCAGCCCGACTCACACCACTCGTGCAGCGCCTGGAGCAGATCAAGGACATCGACGGTCTGCTCGAAGACCGCTCCCCGCATAGGGCATGCGCCACCGCAGATGGCATCAGCCGCGTGGTTATCCCCGTCGCTGAAGAAGCATCCATAGCTGTGGTGGGTGCCCGGGGCTTCGTCGGCCGCGGCGTCGTCCGCCTTCTCAAGGATCATGGCCTTGACGTGATCCCCCTCGACATCGGTGACGACCTACGACGAGCCGCGCACGCGGATATCGTCGTCTCCACCGCCGGTAAGCCGCACATCCTCACACCTGACCACATCAAACCGCACCACCGACTAGTGGTCGATTCTGGCTTCACGCCCTTGCCAGACGGCACAGTGGCAGGTGACATCCACCCAGCGGCCACGTACATCCCCCAGAACATCACCCCGGTACCAGGAGGCGTCGGACCCATAGAAATGGCTGTTCTGATGGATCGGATCATCCGCCAGGAAGCCGACCCCGAGCTCACACCATGGACTTGCCCACAAGCGATGTTCCTGCCTCGCACGCACTTCGTCGAGACCGCGTCACACCCTGGTCCGACCGGTCGAGCCCGCCAACCGCTTGCCCAGCCGAAACCGCCCCCGCAGCGCGGACACGACCACGGTAGAGACGACGGGCGCACCCGCTGAACGGAGACCAGCAGTGCTCACCGACACCGAATACACCGCCCTGACCGCGACCGAGATCGCCACAGCCGTCTGCGCTGGCGAACTGTCCGCCAGCGAAACCGTCGAGGCGGCCCTCCGGCGCGTCGAACAGCGGGACGGCGACATCAGGGCCTTCTGCGAGACGTGGCCCGATCAGGCCCGTCGAGCCGCCGCCCACATCGACGCCCAGGTAGCCCGCGGTATCCGACTCCCCCTCGCGGGAACGCCCATAGGCGTCAAGGCAACCGAAGGAGTCAGCTCCTTCCAAAGTGAGCGGCTGATGGCGGCAGGCTGCATTCCTATCGGTTCAACGTCCGTACCGAACCGCACAGCCGGATGGCAGACCTTCGGCCACACCGACCGAGGACCCACGACTAACCCAGCCAATCCCGAGTGGTCGCCAGGAGGTTCCTCGGCGGGCTCAGCCGCCGCCGTCGCCGCTCGTATGGTCCCGCTCGCCACAGGCAGCGATGGCGCCGGATCGGTACGTATTCCAGCCGCCTGGTGCGGCATCATCGGCTTCAAACCCACCAACGGACTTCTGCCCGCCCGCGACGCGGCCGGCCTGAACACACCTGGGCCGCTCGTGCGCACCGCCGCCGACGCCGCCGCCTACCTTGAGGCTGTCACCGGCACCTCGCACTTGCTGAACTCGTCGCCGACCAGGTGCACCGTGGCATGGTCAGCGACGCTGGGATTCGCAGACGTTCATCCCTCGATCGCCCAGACCGCCTATGACGCCTTTCAGAGCTTGGTGGAGGTCGGCCTCGCACTACCCGTTGACGTCGATATCGCTCTGCACGACCCCGCGCCGGCATGGTCCGTCCTTCGACGCGGTATGGACCGCCCGCACATGGTCACCGAACTGGTCTCCGACAACCACCAGCGCCTGGACGAAATCTTTCGTTCCGTCGACTTGATCGCCACGCCCACGACCCCCTACCCACCGCACGGTCACGATGGCCCTGGCGACCACATGAGCGTCGCGCTGACTTGGGCGTTCAACATCAGCGGTCACCCAGCCATCAGCCTTCCGGCAGGGACCACGAGCCGTGGTGAACCAGCGGGACTCCAACTGATCGCAGGCCACAAGGCAGACGATCTCCTGCTGAGAATCGCTGCCGACGCGGCTTTCGCATGTCCTGACCTAGGATTGTCACAGAGGCGGACATGAGCGACCGTCCAAAGCTCTGGGAGCATGGCATGATCCCTCACGGTCGAACCGCCATTGATCGTGCTGGCGTCGCGTGCATCTTCGACAGGGCGCTTGGAACTCTGTCCAACACCACCCCGCACCTCGCCGTCGACTTTCCCAAGCGTCTGAACCCCGCAGCCAGCCGTAACTGGCTCTGGGATGAGGAACAGGTTCGAGCCCACCGTGACGGCCGCCCCATCCCACCTCTTCCGCAAGACCCCCACCCCGGGGATCTGCTCGATGACAAGGAGGCCGCCGTCTACGCCGGACTGCGGTTCTCCACATGGCGAGCCTATGTCTCAGAAGGTCGCATCGAAGCTACGCCAGTGATCGTCTGTGGTGTCCGGCACTGGGTCCGTAGCACCATCCGGCGGCGTCATGAGACTCCGCCCGGAACACGGGGACGACCCCTCGGTGTGGCGGACGCGAGGCCCCGTCGCCGCCGGGCCGAGAAGGTCTGACCAGAGTATCCCGGTTGATGCTCAGGCCAGCCCCCTCCGCAAGCACTGGGCTTACCAGCGGTCAGTCGAACCGGTTGCAGGCCCGTGACCAGCAAAGACTTAACCCCGGTGATATGCCTGACCTCACGGCCGGTAGGGATCGCTCCGGGGTTTTCGAGTTCAGTATACCCTGCTACCCGTGTCATCATCCGCTCACCCTGCGTGGACCACCGCCGACCTTCGACGGCTGCTGTCGCCCGGACGCTTCGACCAGTACGTTGTAGCTGCCGGCTCGCAGCCGAAGGCGGCAGAGCTCTACGTGTGGAATACCCGGGCGGCCGGCGCCCTGCACGAGGACCTCGGTGCGTTCGAGGTCATCCTGCGGAACGCTCTCGACCGCCAGCTCACCCGGTATCACCAGATCGTCCTTTCGGGTGATGGTCGCTGGTACGCGGACCCGCGGATGCCGTGGAAGTCGAAGAAGCTGGCCGACCAGATCGACCGAGCCCGAGCCCAAGCGACCCGGAACGGCAGGACCCCCGAGATCCACGGCAAGGTGATCGCGGAGGCGACGTTCGGGGTGTGGCGGTACATGCTCGCGGCTAACTACCAGGCGACGCTCTGGGCACCGGCCCTGCGTCGGGCCTTCCCACACCTTCGCTCGCAGAAGCGGGAGATGATCTACACTCCCGTTGACAGACTGAACGCGCTCCGCAACCGGATTGCTCACCATGAGCCCGTTCACCACCAGAACCTCGAAGCCCGGCATAAGGAGCTGCTGCGGGTAGCCGGGTGGATCGACCCGGCCGCCGCGGCGTGGATCGCGGAGACCAGCAGGGTGAAGCAGGTCCTGGTGGGCCGCCCATGACCTCAGAGCCCGATGCCGAACAGCGGATTCAGGTCCTCGTCCCAGATCGCGGCGCGGTCGAAGTAGCCGGCGAAGGCGCGGGAGCCGTCAGCCCAGCCGCCGTGACGGCCAGACTCCAGCATGTCCTTCCCCGCCTCACGGGCCGCCTTCGCGTAGCCCCTTCGCAGCGAGTGACCGCTCCACCGGGGCGGCAGGCTGGGGAGCAGATCGTCAGGGACAGCCGTCAGGCCCGCCCGCTTGGCGGCCCGCGTGACGATCTCCGCGATGCCCTCGGTGGTCATGCGGCCGGAGGGATCACCGATCGGGAGCCCGCGGCGGGTCATCGGCGGGTTGATGTGACCGTGCCGGTTGATCCGTACGTAGATCGGACCGCTGACCGGGTAACCCAGGTCCAGCAGGCACTGGCGCCAGGCGTGCAGACGCCGGACCGGACAGGTGGAGGGGTAGGCGCCGTAGGGGACGCCGAGCGGCTGGTCGTTGTTGACCTTCGGCCGGTAAAGGTCGTACTCCAGCCCCTGTTCGACGTCGGCAGTGTCCTCCCAGTCGAGGAGCTTGGCCTCGCTGCTTCTTGCGGCGAGCGCGAAGCCGTTGGTCATCGCCGCGGCATCCCGCAGACCGATCGGGGTGGTCAGGTCCGTGTGCGCGATCATCGTTCGCAGAATGAGCGGCGTGGCAGCCGCGGCCTTGGCGACCCTCCCCCGCGGGTCCTTGGTCTCCTTCAACTCCCGCTCGTAGCCCCGGAGTACGAGCCGGGCGCCGGTCGTGTCTGGCGGAGCGAAGCCAGCAGCCTTGTGTGCGACGGCGATGGCGGCCATCGCGCGCTCGATCGGGGCCGGCTCGTACGGCATCCCTGTCCGGGGGCGGGGGAACACGGTCAGGAAGGTGACGTACTCCGTCAAGGTCTCGGCAGAGCAAGGCAGTGGACACGCTCCCTCGCCGAATGCCCATGCCTCGAACCTCTGCCAGTCGCCGGCGTAGCCTCTTCGAGTCTCCGGCGGGATGCCCTTCTCCATCGCCGCGACGGCGCCGGCCGACAGCTTCGCTCGATCCGGTCCGGAGGTGAGGGCACCCCGGCGGATCGCCAACTCGCCACGATGCAAGGTACAGCCTCTCTCTTTTGGCAGTGACTAGCGCTGGCCGTCTGGCTCTTGGTAAGGCACGTTATCAAGAGCCAAGGACACCGGACTGTGCTCGACCTCTTCTCCCGGAGCGGGGTGAGGGTGACGGCCCGTCACCTTCACCCGCCGCAACCCGCTGTTGCCATGTGTCTTCTGGAGCGCTGCAATCAGCTCGACTGGTCACGCGAGTTTCCGCGCCGGCTTAGACCTTGGCTTCGTAGCGGGCTCGGACCTGCTCGTCGGCAAGCCACAGCTCCCACAGTTCAGCGGGAACGCGAACGGGCTGAGGATCACCGAACAGTGACTGCTGAACGGGCTGCTCTGACGACTCAGGTACCGCCTCCATGGCGAACAGCGGAGGCGGTACGAGCATCACGTGGACCTCTTCCGGAGTCGTGGTCGGTGGGCCCGGGCTCGAAGGTCTTCCCGGCCATCGCGGCCTTGATGTAGTACATGCCGTACTTGGCATAGGCGTCGGCGGGCTGCGAGACGGTCGCGTCGATGTCCCCGCGGCGGATCGCGTCGAACTCCTGCGGGATGCCGTCGTTGGAGATGATCGCGACGTGCCGCTCGTCCCCGGCGGGGAAGAGGAGCTTCTTCGACTTGAGGGTCTGGAGGGTCGGGGCGAGGTAGACGCCGCCCGCCTGCATGTAGATGCCCTTGATGTCGGGGTGGGCGCCGAGCAGCGTGTCGAGCTTCGCCGCCGCCGTGTCGGACTCCCACTTCGCCGGGATCTCCAGGACCTTGAGGTCCGGGTACTTCTTCTTGGCGCAGTCGCGGAAGGCCGTCGAGCGGTCGCGCCCGTTGACCGAGGCGAGGTCGCCCATGATCTGGACGACCTTGCCCTTCTTGATCTTCTGCCCGAGGTAGTCGCACGCCTTCTCGCCGTACGCGACGTTGTCGGCGCGCACGACCATCGCGACCTTGCCCTTCTCGGGGGCCACGTCCACGGCGACGACGGGCACGTTCTTGCGCTCCGCCTGCTGGAGCCCGGCGGAGATCGCGGCGCTGTCGAGGGGGGCGACGACGAGGCCCTTGACGCCCTGGTTGAGCTGGTTGTTCATGTCGGTGATCTGCTGGGCCGGGTCGCTGTTGGAGTTCACGGTCTTGAGCGCGTCGACGCCCTCGCTCTTCGCGAGCTTGGGGACGTAGTCGTTGTACGACTGCCAGAAGGGCGAAGTCAGGAGCGGCAGGATCACCCCGACCTTGCCGCCCCCCGTGCCGGAGCCGCCCTTGCCGGAGGCTGCGCCCGGGCTGTCGGTGCTGCCGCAGGCGGCGAGGAGGAGCACCGCGCAGGCGAGCGCGCCGAGCGCCCCGCCCCTGCGGCGGGCCGCCGTCCTCGGGCGCCTCTGACGGGCTCGCGCTGTGCTGCTTCGCGCTGTGCTGCCGACCATGCTCGTGACTCCTCGTCGTGCGGGTGTCGGGTGCGTGGGCGGGGGCGGTGTGGCGCGCGTCCCCCGGCGGTGCCGTGCGCACGGGTGGCCCGTACGTGGCGGTGCTGCCGCACGGGTGGTCCGCACGGCGGCCGGAAAACCCGGCCGCTGCGATAGTGATCCGACCACTTGGCGTGCGCAAGCCCCCCGACGCCCTTTTCTGGACCGCAACTCGCTTATTGGTCGGATCACTTGCCGGTACGGGAGGGTGCGGCCCGGGTTAGACTCGCTGCCCGAGCGGTCGTGAGTGGACGGTGCGTACCGGCGTGCGCGGCACGTGGGGCGCGCTCGTACCGGCAGGAAGGAGGGCGGCGTGCCGGAGGTGGAGGAGCCGCGCGCCGAGGCTGGCGCGGGGCGCGGGGTGACGGTGACGCAGCGGGCGGTGGAGCAGGTCAAGGCGATGATCGCCGAGGACAGGCTGCACCCGGGCGAACGGCTGCCCAACGAACGGGACCTGGCGGCGCGGCTCGGCATCTCGCGCAGTTCGATGCGCGAGGCGATCCGGGCGCTGACGGTGATGGGGGTGCTGGAGGCGCGGCACGGCTCGGGGGTGTACGTGACGCACCTGCGGGCCGGGGACCTGCTGGAGACCTTCGGCGTGGTGGCCGGTCTCTCGCGCGGTCCGCAGCTGCTCGAACTCCTGGAGGTGCGGCGGGTGCTGGAGTCCACCGCGACGGCGCTCGCGGCGGCCCGCATCGACGCGGCGGGGCTTGCCGAGGTGGCGGCCGAGCTGACCGCGATGCGGGCGACCGAGGACCCGGAAGTGATCCTCGCCCACGACCTCGCCTTCCACCGGGCCATCGCGCGGGCGGCCGGGAACGCCTCGCTCGCCGCGATCCTGGAGGGCCTGTCCTCGCGCACCTTCCGGGCCCGGGTGTGGCGCGGCCTCCAGGAGGAGGGCGCCTTCGAGCGGACCCGGGACGAGCACGCCCGTATCCACCGGGCCCTGCTCGCGCACGACCCGGAGGCCGCCCGCGCGGCGGCGGCGGCCCACGTGGGAGCGGTGGAGGACTGGCTGGCGGGCCACCTGGCACGGCAGGAGGCTGCGGAGGGCGGCGCGGAGGGGTGAGGCGGCGGGCGGGGAGCGCGGAGTGGCGTGCCCCCTCGAGCGCGACGCGGCGGGCGGCGGGGCGGCCCGGCGGCGCACGCGCACACCGCCGCCCCGCGCGCCGGGGGTCAACCACTCCCCCGGCCTCGGGCCTGGGCCAGGGGCTCAGCCCTGCCACCACACCGTCGTGTCCGGTTCCAGCACCACGTTCCCCGCCGCGTCCGCGACCGGGAGTGCGTCCCCGCTGCTCAGCAGCGCCTCGCCAGGGCTCGGCAGGGTGACCGGCGCGGCGCCCGTGTGGGCGGTCACCACGACGGGCCGGCCCACCGCCGACGCGCGGCGCAGCGCGAGCACGCCCTCCGGCGCGTCGAGCCAGCGCACCTCGCCGCCCGCGCCGAGCGCGGGCTGTGCCCGGCGCAGGGCGAGCGCGGCACGGTAGAACTCCAGCGTGGAGCCGGGGACACCGGTCTGCGCCTCGACACTGAACCCTCCCCAGTCCGCCGGTTGCGGAAGCCAACTGCCGCCACTCCCGAATCCGTACGAACTCCCCTCGCGGGTCCACGGCAGGGGCACCCGGCACCCGTCGCGGAAGCCGTCCTGGCCCGCCGCGCGGAAGTACGAGGGGTCCTGCCGCACCTCGTCGGGGAGGTCCACGACGTCCGGGAGGCCGAGTTCCTCGCCCTGGTAGAGGTAGGCGGAGCCGGGCAGCGCGAGCATCAGCAGGGTCGCGGCCCGCGCGCGGCGCAGGCCCAGGGCGCGGTCCCCGGGGGTGCGGAGCTGGGTGCCGAGCCCGGGCGGGTTGCCGAAGCGGGTGGTGTGCCGGGTGACGTCGTGGTTGGAGAGCACCCAGGTGGCGGGGGCGCCGACCGGGCGCATCGCCGCGAGGGTGCGGTCGATGACCTCGCGCAGCGCGGGCGCGGACCAGTCGGTGCTCAGGTACTGGAAGTTGAACGCCTGGTGCAGTTCGTCGGGGCGCACGTAGTGCGCGGTGCGCTCGACGGTGGGGGTCCACGCCTCGGCGACGAAGACGCGGGCGCCGTCGTACTCGTCCAGGACGCGCCGCCACGAGCGGTAGATCTCGTGCACGCCCTCCTGGTCGAAGTACGGGGTCGCCTCGTTGCCGAGGAGCTTGACCTGCCCGGCGGCGCCGACGTCGGGCAGTCCGGGCGCCTTGACGAGCCCGTGCGCCACGTCGACGCGGAAGCCGTCCACGCCCATGTCGAGCCAGAAGCGCAGCACGGAGCGGAACTCGTCGTGCACCGCCGGGTGTTCCCAGTTGAAGTCGGGCTGCTCGGGTGCGAAGAGGTGCAGGTACCACTCGCCGTCGGCGGTACGGGTCCAGGCGGGACCGCCGAAGACGGACTCCCAGTCGTTGGGCGGGAGTTCGCCGTTCTCGCCACGTCCGGGACGGAAGTGGTAGCGCTCGCGCGCCGGTGAGCCGGGACCCTCGGCGCGGGCGCGCCGGAACCACTCGTGCTGGTCCGAGGAGTGGTTGGGCACGAGGTCCACGATGACGCGGAGCCCGAGCGCGTGCGCCGCGCGCAGCAGCGCGTCGGCGTCGTGCAGATCGCCGAACATGGGATCGACGGCCCGGTAGTCGGCGACGTCGTAGCCCGCGTCGGCCTGCGGCGAGGCGTAGAAGGGGCTCAGCCACACGGCGTCGACACCGAGGTCGCGCAGGTGCGGCAGACGGGCCCGGATGCCGGCCAGGTCGCCCATGCCGTCGCCGTCGGCGTCGGCGAAGCTGCGCGGGTAGACCTGGTAGATGACCGCCTCGCGCCACCAGTCGGCGCCGGGCACCGGGTCGGGGGGCCCGGCCTGGGCGGGAACGGGGGCGAGGGCGGAGTCGGCGCGGTGCTGGCTCATGGGGTCCTTGCTGGTGACGTGTACGTACGGGTGGCGCGTCGTGCGGTACGGAGGGCGCACCTGCCGGGGCCGGAAGGTGGACCGCTCGGCGCGGCCGGGCCACCGGTGGCAGGAGGTCCCGCGGCGGGCGGGCCGCCTCCGGCCGCGTCGTCGCGACGGCCGGGGCGCACGAGAGAGCGACAGCGCCGCGGACGCCGTGGAAGCCTTCGCGGCAGAGGGCCGCCGGTTCCCTCCCGCCCCCCCTGAACGTCA
>NZ_GG770539.1:518067-533937 GCF_000154905.1 Streptomyces sp. SPB074
GCAGCGTCACCAGCTGGAACGGCCGCAGCGCGACCCTCAGTTCCCCGTCGGCGGCGACCACGTCCGCGGCCCCCTCGGAGAGCGTCCGCTCCAGCAGGTCGGTGACCAGCACCTCGGCCACCTCGAACCCCGGCCGGAGCGAGGCGAGCACGCGCCCGCCCCGCGCCTCGTGGAAGCGCACGACGACGTCACCGCTGCCGTCGTCGGCGAGCTTGACCGCCGTGACGACCACGGAGTCCTGTCCCACGGTGACGAGCGGCGCGACCTCCGCGCCGGACCCTCGCACCACGCGGCGCGGCAGGTTGACCCGCCACCCCTCGCGCACGGCGTCCTCGATCGTGGCACCGGCCACGAGGCCGTGCCGGAAGCGGTGGACGCCCTGGTCGGTCTCCGGGTCGGGGAAGCGCGGGGCGCGCAGCAGCGAGGCGCGGACCGTGGTGGTGGTCCCGCCGTCCTCGCGCACCGCGCGGCTCACGTCGTGCCCGTACGTCGAGTCGTTGACGACGGCGACGCCGAAGCCGGGCTCCTCCAGGTGCACGAAGCGGTGGTTGCACGCCTCGAACTTCGCCGTCTCCCACGTGGTGTTGGTGTGGGTGGGACGGTGGAAGTGCCCGAACTGGGTCTCGCTCGCGTACCGTTCGGCGTGCACGTCGAGCGGGAAGGCGAGCTTGAGGAACTTCTCCGTCTCGTGCCAGTCCACCTCGGTGTCGATGTCGAGGCGCTCGGAGCCCTCGGCGAGGCTCAGCGTCTGGACGACGCGCGAGTCCCCGAAGGCCCGCACGATCCGCACCCCGCCGGGCGCGGCCTCCAGCACCTCGACGTCCGTGAGGTCCGTGACGGTGTTGCGGTAGAAGGAGTCCACGTCCCAGGCGTCCCACTGGTTGGGGAAGTCCGTGTGGAGCTGGAGCAGGTTGGCGGCCTGTCCCGGGGCGACGGCCTCGCGCCCCGAGTCGTGGCGCAGCACGGAGACGACGAGCCCGCGCGCGTCGATCCCGACCCGTACGACACCGTTGTCGAGGACGAATCCGCCGCCGGGGCGGGCGGCGGGCGCGACCCCGGCGGGGGCGGCCGCGGCCCCGGCGGCCCCCGCCGCGATCCCGGCGTCCGCGTGCGGCGCGGAGTTGAAGCGCGTCTCGGTGTCGCCCTCGCCGGCGAGCGCCCGCTGGGCGGCGCCGATGATCTCGTTCAGCTCCTCGGCGAGCTCGGCGTAGGTGCGCTCCGCCTCACGGTGCACCCAGGCGATCGAGGAGCCGGGCAGGATGTCGTGGAACTGGTGCAGCAGGAGCGTCTTCCACAGCCGGTCGATGCGCTCGTAGGGGTACGGGAAGCCGGCGCGGACCGCGGCCGTCGCCGACCACAGCTCGGCCTCGCGCAGCAGGTGTTCGCCACGCCGGTTGCCCTGCTTGGTCTTCGCCTGGCTGGTGAGCGTGGCGCGGTGCAGCTCCAGGTACAGCTCGCCGACCCACACGGGCGGCTCGGGGTACTCGGCCTCGGCCTTCGCGAAGAAGGCGGCGGGGGTCTCCCAGTCGACCCGCGCGGGGGCCTCGGTGTTCTTGAGGCGGGCCGCCTTCGCGACCATCTCGCGGGTCGTGCCGCCGCCGCCGTCACCGAAGCCGGTCGGGGCGAGCGAGCGCGTGGCGCGGCCCTTCTCCTTGAAGTTGCGCGCCGCGTGGCCGAGCTGGCTGCCGAGCATCTCGCAGTTGTAGGAGTCGACGGGCGGGAAGTGGGTGAAGATCCGCGTGCCGTCGATGCCCTCCCAGCGGAAGGTGTGGTGCGGGAAGTTGTTGACCTTGCTCCAGGAGATCTTCTGCGTGAGCAGGTACTTGGAGCCCGCGGCCTTGATGATCTGCGGGAGCCCCGCAGCGAAGCCGAAGGTGTCGGGGAGCCACGCCTCCTCGTTGTCGACGCCGAACTCGTCGAGGAAGAAGCGCTTGCCGTGGACGAACTGACGGGCCATCGCCTCCGAGCCCGGCATGTTGGTGTCGGACTCGACCCACATGCCGCCGGCCGGGACGAAGCGCCCGTCCGCGACGGCCTTGACGACCTTGCCCCAGACCTCGGGGCGGTGCTCCTTGAGCCAGGCCCACTGCTGGGCCTGCGACATCGCGAAGACGAACTCGGGGGCCTCCTCCAGGAGGGAGACCATGTTGGAGCCGGTGCGGGCGACCTTGCGGACCGTCTCGCGCAGCGGCCAAAGCCACGCGGAGTCGATGTGCGCGTGGCCGACGGCGCTGATCCGGTGCGCCGAGGTCTGGGCGGGGACGGCGAGCGCGGGCGCGAGGAGTGCGCGCGCGGCGGCGGCCGTGCCCGCGACGTCCTGGAGGTCCAGGGCGTCGAGGGCGCCGTCGACCGTGCGCAGGATCTCCCAGCGGCGCGCGGAGTC
Organism: Streptomyces sp. SPB074; assembly: GCF_000154905.1. Lineage (GTDB taxonomy): Bacteria > Actinomycetota > Actinomycetes > Streptomycetales > Streptomycetaceae > Streptomyces. Next base: position 520,451 of record NZ_GG770539.1, read on the forward strand.
GGCCGGGAGTTCCGGCATCATCTCGCCGAGGACTTCGAGGTCCATGACCAGCTGGAAAACGTTGTCGTCGAAAACGGCCAGATCCATCCGGCCCAGGACGTACTGGGGGGCACTGCCCGCCGTCGCCGGGTCGCCCATGTCGGTGGGCTCGAAGGGGCGGTCGCCCTGGATGAGCGGGTTGGACGCGGCCTCGATGCGGAAGTCGATCTCCTCGCCGCCCCGGACCGGGTCCCCGACGCGCACATAGCGGTTGCGCGGGTGGATGCCCTTGAGCGGGGTGCCCTCGGGGGTGTGGACGAGGCCCTCGCACTGGAAGCCCGGGGTGTGCCGGCTGAAGCCGAGGTCGAGGACGGCCTCGACGGTGCGGCCGGCCCACGCGGCGGGCACCGTGCCGGTGACCTTGAACCAACTGGTGCCCCACGGCGGGCCCCAGGGGGTGTCGGGGGTGATGGGTTCGTAGGGGGCCGCCAAGCCCTCCGCGACCGGGACGGGCTCGCCGGGAGCCGTCCAGATCGCCACGTCCAGGGGGACCGTCTCGGCGTACACCGCCGGGCGGATGCGTTCTTCCAGCACACGCGCGAGGCGTGCCTCGACCAGGGCCCGGTCGTCATGCATGGGCGAAGCTCCGTAGGAAAGGGGAGGTGATCAGGAGTGGCGGCCCGGTCAGTCTATGTCGGCCCCACCTCGGCGTTCGGGCGGCGGGGGTCCCCTTCGGCCATCCCCGGAGCCGGACGACGCCGAGGCCCCCACCACCCCGGAAGGGGCGGTGGGGGCCTCGGCGGACCGTGCGGCGGGGACCCGTCAGTCCACGCCGGGCAGGATGTGCGGCTCGGCGAGATCGTCCTCGTACCCGGCCAGGCGGATGGGCGCCGAGCGGGCCCACACCTCCAGCGAGCCGATCTCCTGGTGACGGCGGCGGGGCGGGGCATTCGTCCCCTGGCTCCGCTGCTCCGTGTGCTTCGTCTCCTGTGTCACCGCGCACTCCTCATGTGTCGGGTAACCCCCGGCACGGCACCGGGCCGCTCCCTGTCACCGGGACCTGGCACCGGGCCGCCGCCGGGATGTCGCGTCTGGGGCGGTACGGGCGCGGTGGCGCCGGTGGTTCGTACGGAGCGGGGCGAGGTGCGCCACGCGTCCGGGGACGGACGTCGGGTGAGGGTGTCCACCCGGGTTGGCTGTCCGTTGCAATAGCCTAACCACATGAGCGCGGGTCCGCTCGATGGCGCGGAAATCGGCACCCCGTGCCGCGGCGGAAGCCCCGGGATTCAGCCATCCGGATCAGACCGCACCCGTCCCCGCGGCCCCGCGTGTCACGGCAGCGGACCCGCTTTCACCAGCGCGAGACGCCGTAGTCCTTGAGGAAGACGCCGTACAGGTCCTCGCCGGCCTCGCCGCGCACGATCGGGTCGTAGACGCGGGCCGCGCCGTCGATGAGGTCGAGCGGGGCGTGGAATCCGGCCTCGGCGAGGCGCATCTTGTCCGGGTGCGGGCGCTCGTCGGTGATCCAGCCGGTGTCCACGGCGGTCATGAGGATGCGGTCCTGGTCGAACATCTCCTGCGCGCTCGTGCGGGTGAGCATGTTGAGCGCGGCCTTGGCCATGTTCGTGTGCGGGTGCCCGGCGCCCTTGTAGCCGCGCGCGAAGACGCCCTCCATCGCGGAGACGTTGACGATGTACGTGCGGCGGGCGCCGCTCGCCGCCATCGCCGGGCGCAGCCTGCTGATGAGCAGGAAGGGCGCGGTGGAGTTGCAGAGCTGCACCTCCAGGAGCTCGACCGGGTCGACGGTCTCGACGGTCTGCACCCAGCTGTTGCTGTCGTGCAGGTCCGGGACGAGGCCCCCGGCGTCGATCGCGGTCCCGGCGGCGATGCGGGCGGGGCTCGCGGAACCGCTCACGAGGGCGAGGCCGGTGACCTCGCGGGCGCTCAGGCCCTCGCCGAGGCGGGGTCCGGGCAGGGAGGCGACGGCGCCGGAGCCGAAGGTGCCGATGATCTCCGTCGCGGGGAGTTCGCCGCGCGGCGGCTCGGCGGACTCGGCGGCGAGGAGTTCGCGGTAGGCGCCGGGAGAGCGGCGGACGGTCTGCGCCGCGTTGTTGACGAGGATGTCCAGCGGCCCGGCGGCGCTCACGGAGTCGGCGAGGGCGAGCACCTGGGCGGGGTCGCGCAGGTCGATGCCGACGATCTTGAGGCGGTGCGTCCACTCGGCGCTGTCGTCCATCGCCGCGAAGCGGCGCACGGCGTCCTGCGGGAAGCGGGTCGTGATCGTGGTGTGGGCGCCGTCGCGCAGCAGGCGCAGGGCGATGTACATGCCGATCTTGGCGCGTCCGCCGGTGAGCAGGGCGCGCTTGCCGCTGAGGTCGGCGCGGGCCTCGCGGCGGGCGCGGTTCTCCTCGGCGCACCGGGGGCAGAGCTGGTGGTAGAAGGCGTCGACCTCGGTGTACCTGGTCTTGCACACGTAGCAGGAGCGGGGCCGCTTGAGGATGCCGGCGACGCGTCCCTCGGAGCGCGAGCTGGGCAGGGCGCCGCGCGTCTCGTCGTCGATGCGCTCGGCGGAGCCGGTCGCGGTGGCCTCGGTGACGTCGCGGTCGTGCGCGGTCTTGGCGGCGCGGCGCTCCTGGCGGCGGCGCTGCTTCACGGTGCGGTAGATCCCGGCGGTGGCGCGGCGGACCGTGATGGCGTCGGGGTGGTCGACGTCGAGCTGGTCGAGTTCGGCGAGGACGTCGAGGCAGACGGCGAGCCGTTCGGGGTCGATCCCCGGTCCGTGCCCGGGTCCGCCCGGTCCGTGCCCGGGTCCGCCGTCGAGGCCGGCGGGGCTCCCGGTGGCGGGCGCGGAGGTCTCGGGCGCGGTCTCGTCGCTCGGGAGGGTGGGCACCGTCATCGCTGTTTCCTTGTGGTCCTGAAGGCCGCACGCCACCGGCGTGGCCCGGCTGTGCGCTCCGGCGCACCACGGCGCGGGACCGGGGCGGCTGGGAGCGGGGCAGCTCCCGAGGGTACGTGGCGCCCCGAGCGGCCGACAAACCGCGTGGGTCAGTCCGCCGGGTCCCGGCGGCTCAGTTGGCGTTCCAGGCTGCGGGCGAGGTGGGCGGACATCGCCTCGGCGGCGCCGTCCGGGTCGCGGCGCAGGATCGCGCGGACCAGACGGTCGTGCTCGGCGAGGGTGGGCCGCCGGGCGCCGGGGATGCCGCTCAGCCGGAAGATGTGCAGGTGGGTGTGGAGACGGGCGACGGCCTCGGCGAGCAGCGGGCGGCGGGAGGCGCTCGCGAGGGTGTCGTGGAAGCGCTGGTCGAGCGCCGCGAACTCGCGGTACTCGGCGTAGCGGTCGCCGGACTCGGGGCGTTCGGCCATGCGCGCGGCGAGACCGGCGAGCAGCGTGCGCTCGTGCGCGTCGGCGTGACGGGCGGCGAGCGCGGCGGCCCGGCATTCGAGGAGGTCCCGCATCTCGAACAGTTCCCGCAGCCCGTCCGGGCCGAGCAGGGCGGTGGCCCGGTACCCGGCCTGGGGCCGCTTGACGACGAGCCCGTCCGCTTCGAGGCGGGCGAGCGCCTCCCGTACGGGCGTGGGCGAGACGGCCAGGTCCCTGGCCAGCGCCTCGATACCGACGCGTGCGCCGGGAGCGATCTCGTGGTCCATGATCCGCGCCTTGACCGCCTCGTAGACGCTGTCGGCGAGCGCGTGCGGCGGCAGGGGCCTCACCACGGGGACGGGATGCCGTAGAGGCGGCGCGCGTTCCCGGCGAGGACGGCGACGCGCGCGGCGGGAGCGAGGCCGTCGAGGAGGCGCCGGGTCGTGGCCAGGGTCCGCGGGTACGGGGCGACGAGGGTGCTCACCGGCCAGTCGGAGCCGAACAGCACCCGCGCGGGGCCGAAGGCGTCGAGGACGTGCGCGGCCCAGGGCCGCAGGCCCTCGGGGTGCGCGAGGGCGGGGCCGGCCTCGGTGAGCAGTCCGGAGAGCTTGCAGCTCACGTGCGGGAGCGCGGCGAGTGCGGCGAGGTGGGTCGCCCAGGGCTCGCGCTCCCCGCGCGCGATGGGCGGCTTGCCCGCGTGGTCGAGGACGAAGCGCACCCCGGGCAGGGCCCGCGCCGTCTCGACGGCGGCGGGCAGCTCGCGCGGTGTGACGAGGAGTTCGTACACGAGCCCGGCCGCGCCCACCGCGCGCAGGCCGCGCCGCACGTCGGCCCGGCACAGCCAGCGCGGGTCCGCCTCGTCCTGCGCCTGGTGGCGCACTCCGCGCAGGTACGCGCCGCCGGGCAGCTCCCGGAGCGCGGCGAGGCGGGCGGCGACATCGGGTGCGCTCAGGTCGGTCCAGCCGACGACGGCGCCGACGGGGCCGGGTCCGGCGGCGAGCGCGAGCAGTTCGGCGGTCTCGTCCTCGCGCGAGACGGTCTGCACGAGCACGGTGGTGCCGACCCCGGCGGCCCGCGCCTGGGGCTCCAGTTCGGCGAGCGTGAAATCGCGCAGGAGCGGGGCGAGCGCGGGCCCGGTGATCCAGGGCTGGGGGCGTACGGAGAGGTCCCACACGTGGTGGTGGGCGTCGACGATGTCGGCGGTCACCGCGGGTCCCCCTCGGTCGCTTCCGCCTGCGGCAGCAGGCCCTCCTCGGCGAGGTCCGCCCACAGGGCCGCCGGGACGGGGGTCGTGAAGGCGCGGGTGTTCTCGCGCACCTCGCGCGGGGTGCGCATCCCGGCCAGGACCGTGCGGACGGCCGGGTGGGCGGCGGTGTGGGCGAGGGCGGCGACCGGGAGCGGGACGTCGTGGCGGGCGCAGACGGCGGCGATGCGGCGGGCGCGGGCCAGGAGCGGGGCGGGGGCCCGCCCGTAGTCGTAGCGGGCGCCGGGGGCGGCCGGGTCGGCGAGGAGTCCGCTGTTGAAGGCCCCGGCGGCGATGACGTCCACGCCGCGCGCGCGGCACAGCGGCAGGAGGTCGTGCGCGGCCTCCCCGTCGAGGAGCGTGTGGCGCCCGGCGACGAGGACGACGTCGATGTCGGTCTCGCGCACGAAACGGGCGGGCAGCGCGGTCTCGTTCATCCCGACGCCGATGGAGGACACGACGCCCTCGGCCCGCAGGCGTTCGAGGGCCGGGTACGCCTCCTCCAGCGCCTCGCGGGCGTACGCCTCGGGATCGTGGATCAGGACCACGTCCACGCGGTCGAGGCCGAGGCGTTCCAGGCTTTCGGCGAGCGAGCGGCGGACGCCGTCGGCGCTGTAGTCCCGTACGCGCTCGCGCGCGGGCGTCCCGAAGAAGCCGTCGGCGCCGTCGACCTCGCGGGCGGGGCCCGGGTGCGGGACAAGGCGGCGGCCGACCTTGGTGGACAGGACGTACGCCTCGCGGGGCCGGCCGGCGAGGAAGCGGCCGAGACGTTCCTCCGAGAGGCCGACGCCGTAGTGCGGCGCGGTGTCGAAGTAGCGGATGCCCGCCTCCCAGGCGGCGGCCAGGGTGCGCTGGGCCGCGTCCTCGGCGAGCGGCGCGTACAGCCCGGCGACGGGCGCGGCGCCGAAGCCGAGGCGCGTGACGGGGAGCCCGGCGCGGCCGAGCGGTGCGGTGGGGATCACCGGTTCACCGCGCGGGGCGCAGGCGCAGCGCGTCCATGCCGCCGTCCACCGCGAGGGCGGTGCCGGTCGTGGCGCCGCTCGCCGGGCTGGCGAGGTAGGCGATCGCGCCCGCGACCTCCTCGGCGGTGACGAGCCGTCCGGTCGGCTGCCGGGCGCTGAGCGCGGCGCGTTCGGCCTCCGGGTCGGGGGCGGAGTCGAGGAGCCGGCCCACCCAGGGGGTGTCCACGGTGCCGGGGGTCACGCAGTTCACGCGGACGCCCTCGCGGAGGTGGTCGGCGGCCATCGCGCGGGTGAGGGCGAGCACCGCGCCCTTGCTCGCGCTGTAGAGGGCGCGTTGCGGGAGCCCGGCGGTCGCGGCGATGGAGCAGGTGTTGACGACGGCGGCGTGCCGCGAGGCGCGGAGCAGGGGCAGGGCCGCGGCGGTGACGCGGGCGATGCCGACGACGTTGACGTCGAGCACGTGGTGCCACTCGTCCTCGTCGTTGTCGGCGACGGTGCCCTGGGCGCCGATGCCCGCGTTGTTGACGAGGACGTCGAGGTGCCCGAAGCGCTCGCGCAGGGCGGTGAAGGCGCCCCGTACCGAGGTCGCGTCGGTGACGTCGCAGGGCAGCCCCGTGAGCGGCGCGGGGACGTCGTCCGGTCGCAGGTCGAGCACGGCGACCTCGGCGCCCCGCGCGGCGAGCGCGTGCGCCGCGGCGAGGCCGATGCCCGAGGCCCCGCCCGTCACCGCCGCGACCAGTCCGCTGAACTCTCCCGGGGTGGCGCTGATTTCCGGCATGGCACCGTGCTCCTCACGTGCGCGCGAGCGTGCTCCGACGCCCCGAAACCTATAGGAAACGCCGGGTGCCGGGAACCCTTCGCGCGGCCCTCGCCGGGTGGGCTCACCCCCGCTCCCCCACCCGCGCCCCCTTCCCGAGCGCGACGACGCCGCCCGGCGAGATGGTGTACAACTCGGCGTCCCTGTCCGGGTTCACGCCGATCGTGGCGCCCGGCGGGACCTCGATGTGCTTGTCCAGGACGGCGCCGCGCACCACCGCGCCGCGCCCCACCTTCACGCCCGCGTGCAGCACCGAGCCCTGGACGACGGCGCCCGGCTCGATGACCACCCCGGGCGAGAGCACGGAGCCCGTGACCTGGCCCCTGATGACGCATCCCGGGCTCACGACGGACTCACCCGCGTAGCCCCCCGCGCAGAACTTCGCCGGGGGCAGGGCGTCGTTGTAGGTGTAGACGGGCCACTCTCGGTTGTCGAGGCTGAAGGCCGGGCGGTCCTTGACGAGGTCCATGTGGGCCTCGTAGTAGGCGTCGAGGGTGCCGACGTCGCGCCAGTAGCCGTGCTCGTGCGCGGTCTCGCCGGGGACGCGGTTGTCGTCGAAGTCGTAGAGCTGGGCCTCGCCCCGGCCGGTGAGCAGCGGGAGGATCGAGCCGCCCATGTCGTGCGCCGATTCCGGGTCGGCGGCGTCCTGGTGGAGGGCGTCGACCAGGACCTTGGTGCTGAAGAGGTAGTTGCCCATCGAGGCGTAGACCCGGCCGGGGTCCTCGGGCAGGCCCGGCGGGTCGGCCGGCTTCTCCAGGAAGGAGGCGATGTGGCGGCCGTCCCGCTGCGGGACGATCACGCCGAAGGACGAGGACTCCTCGCGGGCGACTCTGAGCCCGGCGACGGTGACGCCCGCGCCGCCCTCGATATGCGCCTGGAGCATCTGGCGCGGGTCCATGCGGTAGACGTGGTCGGCGCCGAACACGGCGACGTAGTCGGGTTGTTCGTCGTGGACGAGATTGAGCGACTGGAGGATCGCGTCGGCGCTGCCGAGGTACCAGCGCGGGCCCAGGCGCTGCTGGGCCGGGACCGGGGTGACGTAGTTGCCGAGCAGGCTCGACATCCGCCACGTCGTCGTGACGTGCCGGTCGAGCGAGTGCGATTTGTACTGGGTCAGGACGCAGATCCGCAGGATGTCGGCGTTGACGAGATTGGACAGGACGAAGTCCACGAGCCGGTAGGTGCCGCCGAAGGTGACCGCGGGTTTGGCGCGGTCGGCGGTGAGCGGCATGAGCCGCTTCCCCTCCCCGCCCGCCAGGACGATTCCCAGAACCGAAGGTCCGCCGCGCATGACGCCCCCCTCCCGGCGGCTCCGTCGCCGCCCTGCCGTCCCGCCGTGCGGCGGGTGCGATGCCTCGTGTGGTGCGGGTGGTGCTCCCGCACCCTTGCCGTGGTGCGAGTGGTGCCAGTAGTGCCGGTGCTGCCGGTGGTGCGGGTCCTGCCGGTGGTGCTCGGTGTCGCGTGTGCGGTGCGGGTCCTCGCCCGGGGTGTCCGGTGCTCCCCGCGGGCCGCGCGGGCACGGCTTCTCAGGCCGGTGCCAGCACGTGCTCGTAGACCTCGACGGTGCGCCGGGCGATGCGGTCCCAGCCGAAGTCGCCGACGGCGACGCCGCGCCCCGCCGCGCCCATCCGTTCCGCCGTGCGCGGGTCGGCGACGAGGCGGTTCAGCGCCTCCGCCAGGCCGTCCTCGAACGCGGCCGTGTCCTCGGGGTCGTAGGGGACCAGGAGCCCCGTCTCGCCGTCGCGCACGACCTCGGGGATGCCGCCGACGGCCGAGGCGACGACGGCGGTGCCGCAGGCCATCGCCTCCAGGTTGACGATGCCGAGCGGTTCGTAGACCGAGGGGCAGACGAAGGCCCGCGCGTGGCTGAGCAGTTCGACGACCTCGGGGCGGGGCAGCGGCTCGGGTATCCAGTGCACGCCGTCCCGCGTGGCGCGCAGTTCGGTGACGAGGGCGCGGAACTCGGCGTCCAGCTCGGGGGTGTCGGGGGCACCGGCGCAGAGCACGAGCTGGGCGGCGGGGTCGAGCGAGCGGGCGGCGCGCAGGAGGTGCGGGACGCCCTTCTGCCGGGTGACACGGCCGACGAAGAGGACGTAGGGGCGGTCCGGGTCGAGGCCCACCCGGTCGAGCGCGGCGGTGCCGGGGCTCGCGCGGTAGAGGTCGGCGTCGATGCCGTTGTGGACGACGTGGACGCGCCCGGGGTCGAGGCCCGGGTAGCAGCCGAGCAGGTCGGCGCGCATCCCGTGCGAGACGGCTATCACGGCGTCCGCGCTCTCGACGGCGGTGCGCTCGGCCCAGGAGGAGAGCGCGTAGCCCCCGCCGAGCTGTTCGGCCTTCCAGGGGCGCAGCGGTTCGAGCGAGTGCGCGGTCAGGACGTGCGGGATGCCGTACTGGAGCTGGGCGAGGCGGCCGGCGAGGGCAGTGTACCAGGTGTGCGAGTGCACGAGTTCGCGGTCGGCGAGCCCGGCGGTCATGGCGAGGCCGGTCGAGAAGGCCCGCAGCGCCTCGCCGGCCCCTTCGGGCAGCGGAGCGGGGCGGTGCCGTACGACGCCGGGGCCCTCCTGGGCGCCGTCCGCGTCCCAGGCGTGCACGACGAGATCGGTGAGCGCGCTCAGCTCGCGGGCGAGGAACTCGACGTGCACCCCCGCCCCGCCGTAGACGTGCGGCGGGTACTCCCTGGTCAGCAGCCCTACGCGCATGTGTCCCCCGTCCGCCTCGTCCCTGACGTCCCCGCTGCCCCTCCCATGCTCGCCCACCGGGGCGGCGCGTGGAAGACCGCGTCCCCGTGACCGGGGCGGCACGTCTCTCGTCCCCCGGATGCCCCGTCACAGCGCGTTCACCCGTGCGGAGGACCGGGGGAGCCCGCGCGGAGGGCCGTGGAAGGCGGTGCGGAGGCGGCGCGAGGGGTGCGCGGGACGCGGCCGGGGTACGCGAGTCGTACGCCTCAGGGGGCGCGCGGCGCTCGACGCGCGCCCGTCCCGCGCGGGACGCACCCCCGTGTGTACTCCCACAGCAGTACGTCGATGCGGGTGCCGTGGGATGACGACGGGATGCCGCCCGGCGGGGAAGAGTGGACCGTATGAGTGCCGACCGACCCCCGCCGCGCCGGAGTGCTTCATGAGCGATGTCCCGCTGTCCGTGCTCTTCGCGCTGGTCTCGGCCGTCGCCTACGCGGCCGGAGCGATCGTCCAGGAGCGGGTGGCGGTGCGGCAGGGCCCCGAGGGGCACGCGCCGTGGCGCCGCCCCGCCTGGTGGGGGGCGGTGGCCCTCAACGGGCTCGGCGCGCTGCTGCACGTGGGGGCCCTGGCCTTCGGGCCGCTGAGCCTGGTGCAGCCGCTCGGCGCGCTGACCATCGTCTTCGCGCTGCCGATGGCGGCGCTGCTCGTGCGGCAGCGGGCGAGCGCGACGGCGTGGCGCGGGGCGCTGCTCGCCGCCGGGGGACTCGCCGGGCTGCTCGCGCTGACCGGGAGCGCCGGGGAGCGGGTCCCCGGGGGGACACAGCTCGGGGTGCTCGGTCTCGTGACGCTCGGCACGGTGCTGGCGCTGCTGCTCGTGGCGCGCGGGGTGCACCACCACCCGGCGGCGCGCGGCGGCTTCGTGGCGGCGGCGGCGGGGGTGGCCTTCGGGATGGCCTCGGTCTACACGAAGACCGTGACCGACCGCATCGCGCACGAGAGCCCGCTGGAGATGCTGCCGCTGCTCGGCGCGGTGGGCGTGCTCGCGTGCGCCGGGATGCTCCTCTCCCAGGCGAGCTACCGGGGCGCGGGCCTCACGGCCCCCCTGGCGACGCAGACGGTCGTCAACCCCGTGACGGCGGCGGCGGTGGGCTTCGCGCTCTTCGGGGAGCACATGCGGTTCGGTGTCCTGGGCGAGGTGGGGGCGGCCGCGGCGGGCGCCGTCGCGGCGCTGGGGCTCGTCTGGCTGACGGTGGGCAGGACGGCGCCGCACGCGGCCCCGGAGCCGCCCGCGCCGGTGGCGGAGTCGAGCCCGTCGGGTGTGTGAGGAGCGGGCCGGGGCGGCTCGGCGACGTGCCCGCGTCACCGCGCGACCCCCCGGACCGGTGGGTCCGGGGGGGGAAGGCCGTCGGGTGGCCGCGGTCAGATGCGGACGCCGCCCGCCCTGAGGTAGGCCAGGGGGTCGATGTCGGAGCCGAAGCCGGGGCCGGTGCGGACCTCGAAGTGCAGGTGGGGGCCCGTCACGTTGCCCGTCGCGCCGGAGCGGGCGATGCGCTGGCCCTCGGCGACGTGCTGGCCCGCGCGGACGTTGAGCGCCGAGAGGTGCGCGTACTGGCTGTAGCGGCCGTCCGCGTGGCGCAGGACGACCTGGTAGCCGTAGGAACCGCCCCAGCCCGCCGAGACCACCGTCGCGGCGCCGATCGCCTTGACGGTCGTGCCGGTGGGCACCGGGAAGTCGACGCCGGTGTGGTAGCCCTTCGACCAGGAGGAGCCGGCCGCGCGGTACTGCGTGCCGGTTCCCGCCGCGACAGGCGCGGTGAGCCGGTGACCGGCCGGCGCGGCCTTCTTGGGGGTGGCTGCTGCCTTCTCTGCCTTCTCGGGCGCGGCCTTGCGGGGGGCGGGCTTCTCGGGCTGCCGCTTCGGGGGCGCGGCCTTCTTCGGCTCCGCCTTCTTCGGCGCGGCTCTCCGCTCCGGCGCCCGCTCGGCCGTGCGCGGCCCCGGCCGCCCGGAGAGCGCGAGGTGCTGGCCCGGGCGGATCAGGTCGGGGTCGGCCCCGACCGTGCCCCGGTTCAGCGCGTACAACCGTTCCCAGCCGCCCTCGACATGCCGCTCGTCCGCGATGCCCGAGAGGCTGTCGCCGGGGACGACGGTGTAGAGGCGGGCCGTGCCCGCGCGTAACTGCGGCGTTTTGTCCGGGCCGTGGGCGGCGGACGGTCTGCGGGTCGGCAGCCGCTCGGCGGAGGCGGCGGCCTTCTCCCGCGGGCCCGCCTTCGGGGCTGCCGCGGGCCGCGCCTTCGTCGCATCGGGCGCGCTCGCCTGCCGTACGGCGGGGGCCGGGCCGCCGCGGGCGAGCCCGGCGCGCGAGCCGCACGTGGGCCAGGCGTGGGGTCCCTGGTTCTTGAGGACCTTCTCGGCGACGACGATCTGCTCGGCCCGCGTCGCCTGGTCGGCGCGCGCGGCGAACGCGCCGCCGCCGAACGCCTTCCACGTGCTGGTGGTGAACTGGAGGCCGCCGTAGAAGCCGTTCCCCGTGTTGATGTCCCAGTCCCCGCCGGACTCGCAGCGGGCGACCTTGTCCCAGGTCTGTTCGGTGGCGGCGGTGGCGCCGCCGGCGGCGACGAGCGGCAGGGCGAGTCCCGCACCGCCCGCCGTGACGGTGAGCGAGGCGCGCTGGATGCGGGGCGGCTGGGGGCGCCGGTGACGGCCACGTAACGCCATGAGGACTCCCTCGTACGACGGCAGCTCCGCAAAGTTAAGGGGCGCGCACCCTGCGCGACAAGCGGTTCGGCACAAGACGCAGCTCAGGAGGGGCCCGGGAGCGGGCGGGCGGCGGGCGCGAACGGACCGGGGCGCGGTGTCCACGACCGGCGGCGCCCCTTCCGCAGGAGATTCCGCCCCGACCCGGACATACTTGGGTGCGAATCGGTGTTGTGACGCCTGACGCCGGCGGCTACGCCGGGCAGTGACAAGGAGTGACACACATGAGCGCTTCCGCTCAGATCGGTGTGACCGGGCTCGCGGTCATGGGCCGCAACCTGGCCCGCAATTTCGCGCGTCACGGTTACACCGTCGCCCTGCACAACCGCACCGCGGCGAAGACGCACGCCCTCGTGGAGGAGTTCGGCGAGGAGGGCGCCTTCGTGCCCACCGAGAGCGCCGAGGAGTTCGTGGCGGCCCTGGAACGGCCGCGGCGCCTCGTCGTCATGGTCAAGGCGGGCGAGGCGACGGACGCGGTGATCGCGGAGTTCGCCCCGCTCCTCGAAGAGGGCGACATGATCGTCGACGGGGGCAACGCGCACTTCGCCGACACCCGCCGCCGCGAGCGCGAGCTGCGCGAGCGGGGCATCCACTTCGTGGGGACCGGCATCTCGGGCGGCGAGGAGGGCGCGCTGCACGGGCCGAGCATCATGCCGGGCGGCTCGAAGGAGTCGTACGCCTCCCTCGGGCCGATGCTGGAGAAGATCGCCGCGCAGGCCGAGGACGGCTCGCCCTGCGTGACGCACATCGGCCCGGACGGCGCCGGGCACTTCGTGAAGATGGTGCACAACGGCATCGAGTACGCCGACATGCAGCTCATCGGCGAGGCGTACCAGCTCCTGCGCGACGTGGCCGGGTACTCGCCCGCGCGCATCGCCGACGTCTTCCGCACCTGGAACACGGGCCGCCTGGACTCCTACCTCATCGAGATCACCGCCGAGGTCCTCCAGCACACCGACCCGAAGACCGGGAAGCCCTTCGTGGACGTCGTCGCCGACGCGGCGGAGCAGAAGGGCACGGGGCGCTGGACGGTGCAGATCGCGCTCGACCTCGGCGTGCCGGTCTCCGGGATCGCCGAGGCCGTCTTCGCGCGCGGCCTCTCCGGGCACACGGCGCTGCGCGAGGCGTCCGGACACCTGAGCGGCCCCACGCCGGAGCCGCTGGAGGAGGCCGAGGCGGCCCGCTTCGCGGACCGGGTGGAACAGGCGCTCTACGCCTCGAAGATCGTCTCGTACACGCAGGGTTTCCACGAGATCGCCGCGGGCGGCGCCGAGTACGACTGGGACATCGACATCGGCGCGGTCGCCTCGATCTGGCGCGCCGGGTGCATCATCCGGGCCGCCTTCCTCGACCGCATCACGGCCGCCTACGCCAAGGAGCCCGGGCTGCCGAGCCTGCTCTCCGACCCGCGCTTCGCGAGCGAGGTCGAGGGGGCGCAGGACGACTGGCGGGACGTCGTCGCCACCGCCGTACGGCAGGGCGTGCCGACCCCCGGCTTCTCGACGGCCCTCGCGTACTACGACGCCCTGCGCGCCCCCCGGCTCCCGGCCGCGCTGACGCAGGGGCAGCGCGACTACTTCGGGGCGCACACGTATCAGCGGGCGGACCGGGAGGGCACGTTTCACACGCTGTGGGGCGGGGACCGCTCCGAGGTGGAGTCCTGATCCGGCGGAACCGCCGAGCACGCGGCGGG
>NZ_GG770539.1:534473-546046 GCF_000154905.1 Streptomyces sp. SPB074
TCCGCCCGCGCCCCGCCCGGACACCGCCCGCGCCGCTCCCGCGCCCCGCCCCCGGTCCTCAGCCGACGGCGATCCCCGTCCCCAGGGCGTCCACGTCCTCCTCCCCCTCCGTCACGCGTGCCTCGTGCAGGGCCGTGTAGCGGCCTCCGAGCGCGAGCAGTTCCTCGTGGGTGCCGCGCTCCGTGACGCGGCCGTTCTCCACGACGAGGATCAGGTCGGCGGCACGGATCGTGCTGAGGCGGTGGGCGATGACGAGCGCGGTGCGGTCCGCGAGGGCTTCGGCGAGCGCTTCGCGGACGGCGGCCTCGGAGGAGTTGTCCAGGTGGGCGGTCGCCTCGTCCAGGATGACGACGCGCTGTCCGGCGAGGAGCAGCCGGGCGAGCGTGAGGCGCTGGCGTTCGCCGCCGGAGAGCCGGTAGCCGCGCTCCCCCACGACGGTGTCGAGGCCGTCGGGCAGGCGGGCGACGAGGCTGTCGATCCGGGCGCGGCGCAGCGCCTCCCACACCTCGGGCTCGCTCGCGGCGGGACGCGCGAGGAGGAGGTTGGCGCGGACCGTGTCGTGGAAGAGGTGCCCGTCCTGCGTGACCATGCCGACGGTGGCGCGCAGCGAGGCGGCGCTCAGCTCGCGCACGTCCACGCCGCCGACCCGTACGGTGCCCGCGTCCACGTCGTACAGGCGCGGCAGGAGGTGCGCGAGCGTGGACTTGCCCGCGCCGGAGGGTCCGACGAGGGCGATCGTCTGCCCGGGCTCGGCGCGGAAGCTGACGCCGTGCAGGACCTCCTCGCCGCCCCGGTCGTCCAGCGTCGCGACCTCTTCGAGCGAGGCGAGCGAGACCGCGTCGGCGGCGGGGTAGCCGAAGCGGACGTCCTCGAAGGCGATGCCCACGGGGCCCTCCGGCACGTCCCGTGCGGCGGCGCTCTCGCGTACGAGCGGGACGAGGTCGAGGACTTCGAAGACCCGCTCGAAACTCACGAGCGCGCCCATGATCTCGACGCGCGCCCCGGCGAGCGCGGTGAGCGGGGTGTAGAGGCGGGTCAGGAGGAGGGCGAGCGAGACGACGGTGCCGGTGTCGAGGCTCCCGGCGAGCGCGAGGGAGCCGCCGAGTCCGTAGACGAGGGCGAGCGCGAGGGCCGAGACGAGGGTGAGGAGGGTCAGGAAGACACTCTGCGTCATCGCGACGCGTACCCCGATGTCGCGCACGCGGGCCGCGCGGGCGGCGAACTCGGCCGACTCGGCGCGGGCGTCCCCGTAGAGCTTGACGAGCGTCGCGCCGGGCGCGGAGAAACGCTCTGTCATGCGCGAGCCCATCGCGGCGTTGTGCTCGGCGGCCTCGCGGCTGAGCGCGGCCATGCGGCGCCCGGTGCGGCGCGCGGGGATGACGAAGACGGGCAGCAGGACGAGGGCGAGGAGCGTGACGCGCCACGAGAGGGCGAGCATGACGGCGAGGGTCAGCAGGAGCGTGACGAGGTTGGTGGCGATACCGGAGAGCGTGCCGCTGAAGGCGCGCTGGGCGCCGATGACGTCGTTGTTGAGACGGCTGACGAGGGCGCCGGTGCGGGTGCGCGTGAAGAAGGCGACGGGCAGTTTCTGGACGTGGTCGAAGACGGCGGTGCGCAGGTCGAGGATGAGTCCTTCGCCGATCGTGGCGGAGAGGCGGCGGCCGACGAGGGTGAGCGCGGCCTCGGCGAGCGCGGCGAGCGCGATGAGCCCGGCGAGGACCACGACGCGGGCGCGGGTGCCGCCGGAGCCGACGGCGTCCACGACGTCGCCGGCGAGGAGCGGTGTCGCGACGGTGAGGACCGCGGCGCCGACGCCGGTGAGGAGGTAGGCGAGGAGCGCGCGGCGCCGGGGCCCGGCGAAGGCGGCGACGCGGCGCAGGGTCGCGCGGGTGAGGGGGCGGGCGGCCTGTTCCTGGCGGAATGCCTGGAGCTGGGACCAGGCGGTCATGTCGAGGCTCATACGGGGGACGCTAGGAGCTCAAGCAATGTTGAGGTCAAGCGCGGGCGCGGGGCCGGGAGGGCGCACGGCGGCGCGGGGGCGTACGGGGCGCGGCTGCGGGCCCCGTTCCCGCGCCGCTCACTCCCCCGCCGTCGTCCCCGTCCGGCCCGAGGAGACGCCGTAGTACTGGAGGTCCTGGACCTTGGGCCGCGCCTCGACCGGGTACGCGGTGCGGACCGAGGCCGTGCGGGTGCCGTCGCGCCAGATCTCGCCCGTCGCGAAGCCGGTGCGCAGCGGGACGAGCAGGGGGTGGACGCCGGTGTTGAGGCGCTCCTCCTTCGTCGCGCCGTCCTGGAGGACGCGGACGGCGGCGGGGGCGCTGAGGAAGGCCAGGGCCTCGACGGTGTCGCGGGCCGGGGCCGAGTTCCCGCGCAGCCGCATCACCTTCGCGGCCCCCGGGCCGCCCGTGGCGGCGGCGAACTGGGTGCGTGAGGTGACGTACACGGTGTCGCGGACGATCCTCGGCCAGTCGCCGGTCTTGAAGCGGGTCAGGTAGTACGAGGAGAGGTCGAGGTAGGTGTAGCCGTTGTGGAGCGAGGGGGCGAAGTGGGTGCCCTCGCTGTAGTCGTTCCACGTCGTGAGCTGGACCCAGTCGGCGTCCGTGTCGATGGCGGCCTGCCAGCTCGCGCGCAGCGTCGCCGTGTTGCCCGCCTCGTCGTAGACGCCCTGGTTGGGCCGGGCGTCCTGGACGGAGACGGGCTGCATCCACAGCTTGCCGAGGTCCTTGGCGCGCGTGACGTCGGCGGTGGCGCCGCCCTGCGTCGTGTAGCTGCGGTTGCCCCACTCGCTGAAGCCCTCGCTGAGCGGGGCGAAGCCGTCGGCGTGGGCGGGGAAGTTCAGGAAGACGGGCAGGAGGGCGGCGTCGGTGCCGTGCCGCGTGCGGAGGGTGTCGAGGACCTGCCGCCACCAGCCAGGGTCCTTCGCCTCGGCCTTGAACGGCGAGACGACGAGGCGGCCGTCGGGGAAGCGCCCGGCGGCGGGCGAGGCGGCGAGCTCGGCGAGGCGCGCGGCGAGCGTGCCCGGGTCGGTGGCCGCGAGGCCGACCATGTCCGGCATGAGGACGATCCGGAACTCCGGGTCGACGGTGTGGGCCGCCGCCATCAGGAGCTTGACGCGCCCCCAGTTGGGCCCGGACAGCGAGAGGAGGTCGACGGTGAAGCCGTCGAGCCCGGCGTCGCGGGCCGTGCGGACCTCCCGCTCCAGGTTGGCGCGCCGCCAGTCGCCCCCGCCCGGGGCGACGGGGCGCGGCCGGTCGCGCAGGAGGCCGCCGTACGCGGCGTGCTTGCCGCTCTCGCCCTCGGGCCGCAGGTAGTCGCGGGCGTAGTAGTCGGCGCCCGGGGCCTCGTTGTCGAGCGAGAGCGGGTACGGCGTGAAGTAGTGGGCGTAGACCTTCTTCCCGCTCGCGTGCAGCGTCTTCACGGCGGGGAGGTCGAAGGGCAGGGCCTCGGCCGCGGGCCGGACGGGCTCGGGGAGCGGTGAGGCGGCGGCGCCCGCGGGCAGCGGGCGGGCGGCGGCGCGCTGCCCGCCCTCCTTGCCGCCGAGGGCGAGCCCGGTCCCGGCGACGAGGCCGAGCAGCGCGAGTCCGAGCAGGACGGCGAGCGGCAGCCGAAGGCGGCGTACCGGCGGGATGCGGCGGTGCGGCGGCAGCGGCACGGCTGTCCCCCTCGTTCACGGCCCTCGTGCGACGGGGGCGTTGCCGGCGGTGGTGTACGGGCGCCTGTAGTACAGCGGATCGGACGCCATCCCACAACAAGAGGCCGAAAGTCCGCCACTCGTGCCACTTCCGGCCAAACAAGATCAAGGCCGGTCAAGAGTGCCCGGCGAACGGCCCTTCGGGCTGCTCGGGCATACTGGAATCACTTCGCTCGCTTCACGAACACCCGCACGAAGAGACACCGGCGGGCCCTGTCACCACCCCCACCGGCGCGGGGTTAACCACGGGTCACCGGATGCGGACTTTCCTGTAAACGTAGGTACACACAGCCCATTGCGTGGCTTAGTGTTCTCCCTTGCCACGCTTGTTCGCCGTTCGGGGATTCGGCCGACGGGCCGTGGTTCGTCAACACGTGCCGGGGGGGTACATGTGGCATGTCCAGTCGCCTGAGACCAGTGCGTCCGCTGTCAGCCGGCTGCCCAGGGGACTGCCCCCGGGCAGCAAGCCGCGCTGGTACCAGCCGGTGGCGCTCTTCGTCGACCTCACCGGTACGGCCGTACCGGTCGCCCTGCTGTTCCGTCACCACGGCCAGCCGCACCCGCTGATCAGCGCCGCCGTCGCCGCGCTCGCCTGGCTCCTCGTCCAGGCGTTCCGGCAGCGGTACACGCGCCGTGCGATCGGCGAGTCGCGCGGGGCGCTGCCCGTCCTGCACGACTGGCTCATCCTGCTCGGCGTCCTCGCCTTCGTGTACGTCGCCGCCGACCTGCACCACGGCCAGTTCGTGAGCCTGGGCGCGCTCCTGCCCGCCCTCGTGCTCACGCTCGCCTGCCGCAAACTGACCTTCCGCCACCTCGCGAAGACCCGCAGGGCGGCGCAGGGCGTCGTGCGGGTGCTGCTGCTCGGGGAGCCCTCGGCCGTCGAGTCCGTGGCCGGGCACCTCGCGGGGCACACCAACCACCCGTACGTCGTCGTCGGTGTCGTCGCGCTCGGCTCCGCGCCGCTCGACGCGGGGCTGCGGCTCGCCGCCCGGCTGCCCGACGAGGCGGAGGCCGCGCCGGGGGCGGACACGACGCTCGTGCTCGCCGCGTCCGCCGAACTCCGCGTGGACCTGGTCCTCGTCGCCGCCGGACGTGTCATGTCCGGGGCACGGCTGCGGCGGCTCTCCTGGGGCCTGCACGACGCGGGCCTCGAACTCGCGGTGGCGCCCGGGCTCGTGGAGGTCGCGCCGAAGCGCGTCGAGACGACCTCGGCCGCCGGGATGGCCCTGCTGCGCATCGCGCCGCCCGTGCGGCGCGGGATGCAGCCCGTGCTCAAGACGGTGCTGGACCGGTTGCTCGCCGTGCTCGGGATCGCCGTCGTCTCCCCGCTCCTGCTCGGGATCGCCCTGGCCGTCAAGCTCACCTCGCGCGGCCCGGTCTTCTACCGCAGCGAACGCGTCGGGCAGAACGGCGTGCCGTTCATGATGTGGAAGTTCCGCTCGATGAAGGTCGGCGCGGACGCCATGAAGGCCCAGCTCGCGGGCGAGAACGAGAACGACGGCGCCATGTTCAAGATGCGCAGGGACCCGCGCGTCACGGGCGTCGGCCGCCTGCTGCGCCGCACCTCGCTGGACGAGCTGCCGCAGCTCCTCAACGTCGCGAGCGGGCAGATGTCACTCGTGGGGCCGCGCCCGCCGCTGCCCGACGAGGTCGCCACGTACTCGGAGACCGAGCGGCGCCGCCTCGCGGTGCGCCCGGGGATGACGGGGCTCTGGCAGATCAGCGGGCGCTCGGACCTGTCCTGGGACGAGACCGTGGCGCTCGACCTCAGCTACGTCGACAACTGGTCCTTCACGAGCGACGTCGATGTCATGGCCCGTACGCTCCGCGCCGTCGTCGACGGACGCGGTGCGTACTGACCGGGGGCGGGCCGCCGGGAGCACGCGCCCCGGCGCGCCGCGCCCCGTGCGTACCGTCCCGGGACGCGGCGCGCCGCCTCGCGCGGGGGCCGGCTCAGAGCGTCGCGCGCCACGCCTGGTACGTGCCGGCGATGCCCTCGCGCAGCCCGACGCGCGGCTTCCAGCCGAGCGAGGCGAGCCGCGAGATGTCGAGCAGCTTGCGCGGGGTGCCGTCGGGCTTGCTCGTGTCCCAGGCGATCCGGCCCTCGTAGCCGACGACGTCGCGGACCGTTTCGGCCAGCTCCTTGATCGTCAGGTCCTCGCCGCAGCCGACGTTGACGGGCTCGGCGCCGTCGTAGGAGCGCAGGAGCAGGACACAGGCGGCGGCGAGGTCGTCCACGTGCAGGAACTCGCGGCGCGGGCTGCCCGAGCCCCACAGCACGACCTCCTCGCGGCCCTCCGCCTTCGCCTCGTGGAAGCGGCGGACGAGGGCCGGCAGGACGTGCGAGGTCTCCAGGTCGAAGTTGTCGCCGGGCCCGTAGAGGTTCGTCGGCATCGCCGAGATGTACGCGGCGCCGTACTGGCTCCGGTAGGACCGCACCTGCGTGATGCCAGCGATCTTCGCGAGCGCGTACGCCTGGTTGGTGGGCTCCAGGGGCCCGGTCAGGAGCGCGTCCTCGTGGATGGGCTGCGGGGCGTGCTTGGGGTAGATGCACGAGGAACCGAGGAAGAGCAGGCGCTCGACCCCGGCCGCGTGGGCGCCCGCGATGACCGAGAGCTGGATCTGGAGGTTCTCCTCCAGGAACTGCACGGGGTACGTCGAATTCGCCATGATCCCGCCGACCTTGGCGGCGGCGAGCACGACGGCGTCCGGGCGGGTCTCCCGCAGGTAGGCGGCCGTCGCCGCCGCGTCGCGCAGGTCGAGTGCGGTACGGGTCCTGGTGAGCACCTCGTGGCCGTCGGCGCCGAGCCTGCGGGCCACGGCGGAGCCCACGAGGCCGCGGTGCCCGGCGACGAATATGCGGGCCCGCTCGGGCAGGAGCTGCGATTGCGTCATGGACCGGATCATGCCAGGGCAGGCGCCCGCGCGGGCGGCCGGGCGGGATCCTTCCGCACGGACCGCGACAGAACACAACAGATCACGCACCACCACGACGGAAACAGGAACCACCAAGGCGGCCCCTCCGGCCGACCGGTTCAGGAGGGGAACCACCCATGAGCAAGACCGCGCTGATCACCGGTATCACCGGGCAGGACGGCTCGTACCTGGCGGAGCTGCTGCTCGCCAAGGGCTACGAGGTGCACGGGCTGCTGCGCCGCTCGTCGAGCTTCAACACCGAGCGCATCGACCACATCTACCAGGGCCCGCAGGAGGACGACCGCCGCCTCGTGCTCCACCACGCGGACCTCGCCGACGGGGTCGCGCTCGTGAACCTGCTGCGCGGGATACGCCCCGACGAGGTCTACAACCTCGGCGCCCAGTCGCACGTCCGCGTCTCCTTCGACGCCCCGCTGTACACCGGCGACGTGACGGGCCTCGGCGCGCTGCGCCCTGCTGGAGGCGATCCGCGCCTCGGGCGTGGACACCCGCATCTACCAGGCCAGTTCCTCCGAGATGTTCGGCTCCACCCCTCCCCCGCAGAACGAGGGCACGCCCTTCCACCCGCGCAGCCCCTACGGCGCGGCGAAGGTCTTCGCCTACTGGGCGACGGTCAACTACCGCGAGGCGTACGACATGTTCGCGGTCAACGGCATCCTCTTCAACCACGAGTCCCCGCGCCGCGGCGAGACCTTCGTGACCCGCAAGATCACCCGCGCCGTGGCCCGGATCAAGGCCGGCCTCCAGGAACACCTCTACCTCGGCAACCTCGACGCCGTACGCGACTGGGGCTACGCGCCCGAGTACGTCGAGGCGATGTGGCGGATGCTCCAGCACGACGAGCCGACCGACTACGTCGTGGCGACCGGCGTCCCCGCCACGGTCCGCCAGTTCACCGAGACCGCCTTCGCGCACGCCGGGCTCGACTGGAACACGCACGTGCGCTACGACGCGAAGTACGAGCGCCCCAGCGAGGTGGACGCGCTGATCGGCGACGCGAGCAAGGCGCGCGAACTGCTCGGCTGGAAGCCCGCGGTGCTCGTCGAGGAGCTGGCCAGGATCATGGTGGACGCCGATGTGCGGCAGGTGGAGGACCAGCTCGCGGGAGCGACGGTACGCATCGACCGCTGAGCCGGGCGCGGGGGTTGCCAGGCGCCCGGGGCGGGTACTGCCGGGTGCCCGGCGCGGGGGTTCCCGGCCGCCCGACGCACGGGAGCCCCCGGGAACAACCGCTTTCCGCGGCGCTCTTCGGCTTTCTTCATACCAATCAGGTCAAGGAAGCCCCATGATGAGGCCCCCCGCGCTCATGTGACCGAGTATCTCCTGCGAAGATACGACCACTTCGGCCAGAGCAGGCCGCTCGCCGGGCCCAACGCCTTGGGGGATAGATGCACAGATCCAAGGGGCTCTCCGCTGCCCTTGTCCTCTCCGCTTCCGTCATGGGGCTGGGGGCGCTCTCCGCCCCCCAGGCCGCCGCGGTCACCGCGCCGGTCGCCTTCACCGCGGACGACCTGCCGACCTGGCAGACCAACGGCATCGTCTGGGCGCTCGCCCAGTCCGGTGACACGGTCTTCGTCGGCGGCACGTTCTCGCAGGTGCGCCCGCCGGACGGGCAGGCCGGGACGCCGAAGAGCGCGGTCAACTTCGCCGCGATGGACGCGGCGACGGGCGCGCCCATCGACTGCGACCTCTCCTTCACCGTCGCGAGCGGCACCGCGACGGTCCGCTCGATGGCGGTCTCCGAGGACGGCAAGACGCTGTACGTCGGCGGTTACTTCGGCGCGGTCAACGGGGTCGCCGCGAGCAGCCTCGCCGCGATCGACATCGCGACGTGCAAGCCGAGGACGGACTTCAAGGCGAGCTTCCCCGCCACCGTCCGGGCCCTCGCGGTCGCCGGGAACACGGTGTACGCGGGCGGCGACTTCACCAGCGCCGGCGGCCAGTCCCACAAGCGCTTCGCCGCGGTCAACGGCACCACGGGCGCGGTGCTGCCCTGGCAGGCCGACGCGGACCAGCCGGGCCGGGCCATCGCGGTCACGCCCGACCACCGGCACGTCCTGCTCGGCGGCGACTTCTTCACCGTCAACGGCGCCGACTCGCACGCCCTCGGCGTGGTCGACGCGACGACGGGCGCGAACGTCAAGACGTACCCGGGCAACTTCGTGCCGCAGAACTCGGTCGTGAAGTCGATCGCGACGGACGGCACCGGGTTCTACACGGGCAACGAGGGCACGGGCGGCGGCGTCTTCGACGGCCGGATCGCCGTGGACCTCGACACCTACGCGCAGCGCTGGCGCGACACGTGCCTCGGCGCCACGCAGTCGGTGCTCCCCCACGACGGCGTGCTCTACAGCGCCTCGCACGCGCACGACTGCTCCAGCGTGGACGAGTTCCCCGACGGGCGCCGCCACCACCTGCTCGCGCAGCCCGTGGACGACGTGCACAAGCTCGGCTGGATGCCGGACACCAACGACGGCCTCGGCGAGGGCATCGGCCCGCGCGCGATGTCCATATCCGGCACCGGCTCGCAGAAGTACCTGTGGGTCGGCGGCGAGTTCACCACCGTCAACGGCGCCGCCGCCCAGGGCCTGACCCGCTTCGCGACCGGGCCCGACACCGGGGCGCCGGTGGCGCCGCAGGCGAGCGCGGCGAGCGTCAAGCCCGGCGCGGTGCAGGTGCGCTGGCGCACGGGGCTCGACCTCGACGACAGCCGGCTGACGTACAAGGTGTACCGCAACGGCTCGGCGACGCCGATCCACACCATGACGGGCGACTCCCTGGAGTGGTCGCGTCCGCAGCTCTCCTTCACGGACACCACCGCGAAGGCGGGCGAGACCTACACCTACCGGGTCACCGCCACCGACGCGGCCGGGAACACGAGCGCCCAGTCGAACGCGGTCAGCGTGACCGTGCCCGAGAGCGCCCAGGCGTACCCGAACGCGGTCCTGGACGACGGTGCCTCGATGTACTGGCGCTACGACGAGAAGAGCGGCCCCTTCGTCGGCGACCTCTCCTCGGGCGACCTGCACGGCCTCGGCCGCAACGCGCCCTCGACCGGCACGGCCGACGGGGTGCTCAACGACTCGAAGGCGCTGAGCCTCAACGGCAGCAACCAGCAGGTCAACAGCGACCGCCGCACGACCGTCAAGGGCGCGTACACGCTGGAGACGTGGTTCAAGACGACCACGACGCAGGGCGGGAAGCTGCTCGGCTTCGGTGACCAGACCGGCACCCGGGGCAGCGGCAACTACGACAAACACCTGTACATGACGAACTCCGGGAAGGTGATCTTCGGCGCCCACCCGGGGATGCCGAAGACGGTCGCCTCCAGCGCCGGGCTCAACGACGGCAAGTGGCACCACGCCGTCGGCACCCAGGACGGCTCCGGCATGAAGCTGTACGTGGACGGCAAGCTCCAGTCGAGCAACGACGTCACGGGCAACCAGGCGTACTCCGGGTACTGGCACGTCGGCGGCGACAACATCAGCGGCTGGCCCGAGGCCCCGTCGAGCCAGTTCTTCAACGGCCAGATCGACGAGACGGCCGTCTACGACAAGGCGCTGACACCCACGCAGGTCAACAGCCACTACCAGCTCGCGACCAACCCCGCGCCCGCCGACACCATCGTCAAGGTGACGGCGAGCGAGGACGCGTACTCCAACGCGGGTGCCCCGGGCACCAACTACGGCGCGTCCAGCTCGCTCGCCGTGCGCGGCACCTCCGCGTACGAGAGCTACCTGCGCTTCACGCTGCCGAAGGCGCCCGCCGGGACGGTGCTCAAGAGCGCGCGGCTCGCGGTCAAGACGTCCACCCAGGCCGGAGCGGGCTCCGCGGACGACCAGCGCATCCGGCCGGTCACCGGGTCCTGGACGGAGGCGGGCGTCACGTACAAGAACAAGCCCGCCCTCGGCAGCACGACGCTCGGCACGCTGAGCGGGGCGACGGAGGGCTCGACGGTCTATTCGGCGCTGCTCGACACGAGCGCGATGAAGGCGGCGCTCGGCGGCGAGTACAGCATGGCGATGACGAGCGAGGGCACGGACCCGCTGTGGCTGTGGTCGAGCGAGGCGAGCGCGGGCGCGCAGACCCCGCAGCTCATCCTCACCTTCGGCGCGGCCGGCTGATCGCGGCGGCTTCGCCCCGCGGGCCTCGGGGCCGGACGCCTGCACGGGTCCGGCCCCGTCCCCGTACCGCCCACGCTTCTTCCGTACAGGAGTAGTTCCATGCGCACCACCACTCGCCGGCCCCTCGCGGGGGTGCTCGTGCTCGGCACGGCGCTGCTCGCGCTGAGCGCCTGCGGTTCCTCGGACGACGGCGACAAGGACGACGCGGCCGCAGGCCGGCCGGCCGCCTCGGCGCCGGTCTCCGCGAGCCCGGAGGGGTCGAAGGCCCCGGCCCGCAACGAGGCCGCGCGGGAGGTGAAGCCGAGCGGGCCCGTCGAGTCGGACGACAAGCTCAAGCCCGCGACGGGGTCCTTCACGAAGAGGGAGAAGAAGTACCTCAGCGGCCGGGTGCCCGAGAACATGGACCCCGCCGCCGTGCTCCAGACGGGGCAGGAGGCCTGCGACCGGCTGAAACTGACCGCCTCGCACGACAAGGACGCCGCCGTGGGCGCGCTCATCGCGGGCGAGATCCCCGACGCGGTCGCCGCCGTCGGCCAGCTCTGCCCCGAGCAGCGGCCGCTCCTGGACCGGGCCCGGCAGGGCTTCACGCAGGGCACGAAGAAGAACCCCGCGCCCGGTACGTACCGCGCGCTCACGGCGGACGCGAGCGCGTGCACGTGGCAGGCGCTCGGCGCGGGCGGCACGTCGCTCGCCTCGGGGCCGTCGCAGGGCACGAAGCCGCAGAAGGTGACCGCGGACATCCCGGCGGGCACGGAGAAGTTCGTCTCGCAGGGGTGCTATGCCTGGCTGCCCGCCTGAGCGGCGCGCCGGACGGCGGGAGG
>NZ_GG770539.1:546146-549539 GCF_000154905.1 Streptomyces sp. SPB074
CCCCCTTTCCGGCGCCTACAGGCCCTCGTACACCGACAGGAGCCGGTCCACGACCGCGTCCATCGCGAAGGTCTCGCCCGCGAGGGCGTGCGCGGCGCGGGACGCCTCGGCGTGGCGGGCCGGGTCGAGGAGTTCGGCGACGGCGGGGGCGAGCCCGTCGGCCGAGGCGACGACGCGGCCCGCTCCGGCGCGGGCGATGTCCTTGGCGAGGCCGTTCGAGGTCGTGACGACGGCCGGGGTGCCGACCGAGAGCGCTTCGAGGACGGACATCGGGAAGGGCTCGTCCACGGCCGGGAGGACGTAGACGGTCGCCGCGCGCAGCGTACGGAGCATGTCCTCGCCGCTCAGCGACCCGGGCAGGGCGACCTTGTCGCGCAGCCCGAGCGTGTCCACGAGCGCGCGCACGGGGGCCAGTTCGCCCTCGTCGGGGCCGGCGACGGTGAAGCGGGCGTCCGGGTGCGCGGCGAGGATCTCCGGGATCGCGGCGACGAAGTCGGTGGGCCGTTTGCGCGCCTGAAGGCGGGCCGCGTACAGGAGGTGCGGGGGGCCGCCGTCCCAGGGGGCGCGCGGCCGCTGCGCGGGGACGCCGTTGACGAGCCGTACCGCCCGGGCCAGCGGCGGGGCGCCCACGACGGCGTCGAGCCCGGCGCGTTCGTGCTCCGTCAGGTAGAGGACGGCGCCCGCGCCGCGCAGGAGGCGGCGCACGGCGAGGGCGTCGAGCACCTTCGCGAGGGCCTTGCCGCTCGGGTCGACCATGCCGTGGGTCTGGAGCACGAGGGGGCGCCCGGCGCGCAGCGCGGCGAGCGCGACCGGGAGGGTCACGAGGTCGCGCGCGAGGTGCACGTGGACGACGTCGGCCTCGCGCACGAGGCGGCGGGCGGAGCCGAGCAGGGCGGGCGAGGTGATGCCGCTGAAGCCGAGCGGGGCGAGCCTGCGGGCCTGGAAGAGGCGGGCGGGCACCCCCTCGACGTCGGTGGGCAGGCCGCCGTCGAAGCCGTCGCCGAGCGCGAGGAGACCGGCCTCGTGACCGCGCTCCGCAAGGCCCTTGGCGAGGTTGAGCGCGACGCGGACGGGCCCGCCGAAGGCGTGCGTGGGACTGTGCAGCGTGACGGCGTGCAGGACTCTCATACGGGCTCCGGTACGGGCCTGCGGCTGCCGTCGACGGCGTGCAGGGTCAGGGCGGGCAGGTCGCGCGTGAGGACGGTGCCGGCCGCGACGACGGACTGGGCGCCGACCGTGACGCCCGCGAGGACCGTGGCGCGGGTGGCGATCCACGCGCCGTCCTCGACGGTGACGGGGGCGTTGCGGTAGCGGAAGTCGGCCTTGCGGTGGTCGTGGCTGCCCGTGCAGAGCATGGCCTCCTGCGAGACGCAGACGTGGGCGCCGATCCGGATGGGCTCCAGGTTGAGCAGGAAGGCGCCCTCGCCTATCCAGGTGTGGTCGCCTATCTCCAGCTTCCACGGCCACAGGACGCGTACGCGGTGCCGGATGAGCACCCCGGCGCCGATCTTCGCGCCGAAGGCGCGCAGGAGCGCGGTGCGGACCCGGGCCGGGGTGAACCACGCCATGAAGACGGTGTTCATGACGGCGAACCACAGGGCCTGGACGAGTTTCCCGCGCCCCTTGTCGTAACCGGCCAGCGTGAAGGCCGGGAGATTGCGCATGTGTGTAACCCCCACCGGCGCCTCCCCTGGCGCCCTCAGCGCTCAGCCTAATGGTTGACTCAAGGTGACCGGGTGGCGTCGGTAGACTGCCGCGGGGGATCTCTTCCGGTGGTCGTACCGGAGGGGTGGCCGGGCCGGTGACCACCGGCCGCGGTCGGGGCACGAGTCGGGGCGGGGGTCGCTGGATGGCGACAGGCACGGAGCAGGCCGGGGCGCGCGTGGAGGAGAGGCCCCTGCCGGGCCCGGTGGACGCGGAGTGGGGAAAACCGACCTCGCCGCGCACCCTGCTCTCGCGGGCGCTCTCGGTGCCCCTGGTGCTCGGGCTCGCCGTGTTCTTCCCGCTGTGGGTGTGCGCGCAGCGCGGCGCCGGTATCAAGGACGCGGTGTTCTGGCTGCAACTCGCGCTCACCGTGTACTCGGGCGCGCGGCTCGCCGCGATGATCCTCACGAACAAGCGCAAGCTGCTCCAGGGCTCCTTCTGGCTCTTCGTCTACATGGCGATGGGTGTGGCCCCGCTCGCGCAGGCCGTCCTCGGGCAGACGCCGACCGTCGTGGTGGGCGCGCGCGGTGACCTCGTCGAGGCGACGGCGCTGATCCTCGCGGGCTGTATCGCCTTCGACCTCGGCGCGCTCCTGGGCCGTACCCGGCCCGAGCGGCCGGGGCGCGACGAGAGCGCGCTGTGGCTCGTGCACCGCAGGCGCCTGTACGCGCTCGTGGGCCTCTCCTTCGTGGCGAGCGCGCTGTTCGTCCAGAAGCTGGGCGGCCCCGCCGTCTTCTTCAGCAGCCGTCAGGAGATCATCGCGGGCATCGAGGACGCGGGGCTCTCTCAGAACGGCTCGCAGGCGGGGCAGGCGGTCCTGCGCGGCCTGGGCACCGTGCCCGCGCTGCTCTCGCTGCTCATCTACACGCGGTGGGTCGTGACGTCGAGGCGGGCGCGGCGCTCCCCGGTGATCCTCGCGACCTGGCTCGCGCTCGCGCTCCTGAACTGCGTCGTGAACAACCCGATCTCGAACCCGCGCTACTGGTTCCTGACGGTCATGTTCTCGCTGCTCTTCACCGTCTTCCCGCGCAGCGCGGCGATGTACCGCTCGGCGCTGAGCCTCGGCGTCGTCGTGGCCCTCGTCGTCTTCCCCTTCGCGGACCGCTTCCGGTACGACGAGAAGAACTACAAACCGATGCAGACGACGTCGATCCTGGAGCCGCTCGCGCTCAAGGACTACGACCAGACGGCGATGTTCTCCAACACCATCACCTACGTGCACTCCGGCGAGGGCCACACCTTCGGCCTCCAGTTGCTCGGGGACGTCTTCTTCGCGGTGCCCCGCTCGGTGTGGGACAGCAAGCCGAAGGACACGGGCGTCATCGTCGGGGAGTGGATGGACAACAAGAACACCAACCTGTCCTCGCCCGTGTGGGCCGAGCTGTGGATCGACTTCGGCCCGCTCGGCGTCTTCGGCGGCCTCCTGGGCGTCGGTTTCCTCGCGGCGCGCGTCGACGGCCGCTACGCGCGCAGGGCCGTGCGCCGCACCCCCTCGGGGGCGCTCGTCTCTGTGCTCGTACCGCTCGTGGCCGGGTACTCCTTCATCCTGCTGCGCGGCCCGCTGCTCCAGGCGACGGGCCGGGTGGCGATCGCCGCGCTGTGCGTGGCGCTCGTCTCGACGCGGAGCGGGGACGGGCGGGCCCGGATGAAGTGAGCGGCGCGGGGCGCGCGGCGGCTCAGGCGGTCGCC
>NZ_GG770539.1:550350-553383 GCF_000154905.1 Streptomyces sp. SPB074
GTGTCCGCCGCGAGCGCGCGGTGCGGGACGCGCAGCGCGGAGAAGGAGTAGCGCAGCCCGTCCTGGAGCAGGGCGAGCGGCAGGACGGCGCCGAGCGCGGCGAAGGCCGTGCCGGAGGTGCCGCCGACCGCCGCGCCGCCCGCCACGAGCAAGGCCCCGGCGAGCAGCGAGGCGAGCGCGGTGAAGGCGGTCGCGGAGCGGCAGGCGGCGGCGAGGGCGCGCGGGCCGCCCTTCTCCAGGACGACGACCTGTCCGACGTAGGACATGTTGAGGCCGAGCAGCACCGTGAAGGTCACGTAGACCATGGAGAACGCGGCGAAGCCCGCGGCCGTCGAGACGCGGGCCACGATCACCAGGACCAGGATGTTGGTCAGGCTGGAGGCGGCCTGGTCGAGTACGGAGGCGGCGACCGCGGCCGAGCGTCTCATCTCTTGTCGCCCGTCCGCAGGTCCTCGGGCCGCAGCTGGCGCAGCGTCACGGTCTCGGTGCCGTCGCCGAGGCGCTGTTCGGCGGGGGGCGCGGGGCGGGGGGCGGGGGGCGGCAGTTCGCTGCCGGCCGCGCGGTGGACGCTGTTCTTGGCTCCGCCCTGCTGCTTGGCGGGGTGGCCGCCCTCGTCGTGGGTGACGGCGCCGAGCACGGTGCCGCCCGCGCCGAGGATCAGCTCGCGGATACGGACGAGTTCGGTGCGGTGCACGCTGCGCAGGTCGCAGACGATGACGACGCCGTCCACGCGGTCGACCATGGCGAGCGCGTCGGCGTAGGAAAGGACGGGCGGGGCGAGGACGACGACGGTGGAGCCGCTCTCGTCGGCGTCCTCGATGAGCCGGGTGGTGCGGTGCGAGGTGAGCGCGCGGGCCACGTTGCGTACCCGCTGCCCGGCGACGAGGTCGAAGGAACCGGCCTCGCCGGCGTCCACGGTCAGCGGGCGGGTGCCGGGCCAGCCGTTGTCGTCGTTGTCGGCGGGCAGGCTCCAGCCGGGGCGGCCGGCGCTGGTGTGCAGGCGCGCGGAGAGGCCGGGGGCGCGCAGGTCCGCCTCGACGAGGAGGACGTCCTTGCCGGTCTCCGCGAAGGAGGCGGCGAGGTTGGTGGCGACGGCGGTCGCCGCCTGGGCGCTGGCGTCGCGGGCCGCGACGACGAGGAGGCGGCGGCGGTCGGCGAAGCGCGCGTCGTAGGCGAGCCGGAAGGCGATCGAGCGGTACTCCTCGGCGATGCGCGAGCCGGTCTGGTCGGCGGCGAGGAGGTTCTTGGCGGCGCCGCGCGGGAGCGAGCCGAGGACGGGGGCGCGCACGGCGCGGGCGACGTCGCCCGTGGAGCGGGGCGAGGGGTCGAAGACGAGGCGTACCCAGGCGGCGAGGAGGCCGAAGGCGATGCCGAAGGCGCCGCCGAGCGCGAGGGATATGACGAGGCCGAGGCCGTCCGAGCCGGTCGGCGGGGTGGCCTCCTGCGTGACGGTGCCCGCGGCCATGTCGAGGCCCATGAGGGTGTCGCGCTGGTTCTGGAGGGTGCTGATGCGGCTCTTGAGGTTGACGTTCGCGGTCTGCTGGGCGTCGTAGGCGGAGGTGCCCTTGGTCATCGCGTCGAGCTGCTGGGCGAGTTCGTTCTGCTGCTTGCCGAGCGGGTCGATCTGCTTCTTGAGCCGGTAGACCATGCTGTCGCGCAGGTCGGACCACTTCTTCTCGCTCGCCGAGAGGTACGCGGCGGCGAGCGCGTTGGCGCCGCGCGCGGCGGCCTCGGGCGAGTCCGCCGTGTACGTGAAACGCAGGGTGAGGCTCTGTGGGGGCGTGGTGACCTGGAGCCCCTTCTTGAGCGCGCGGGCCGAGGTGCCGTCCTTGAGTTTCTTCGCGGCGATCTGGGCGACGTTGCTGGAGAGCGCCGTCTGGCGCTCGGTGTTCATGTTGACGCTCTTGTCGGGCGCCGAGGTGTTGTCGAAGGGGTTGGTGGTGGGGGTGCGGACGACGATGTCGCTGTTGGCCGCGTACGAGTCCGCCGAGGTGATGCCGAGGTAGGCACCGCCGATCAGGCCGATGCCGATGCCCCCGCCGATCAGCCAGCGGTAGCGCAGGAGTTGACGGAACTGGTCACGCAGCAGTTCCGGTTCGTCCCCCGCGGGACTGACGTGCGCCTCGGTCATGTGCGCCAAACCCCCAGAGCCTCTTCGATGAGCGCGTCGACGCGGGCGAGTCCCGCCGCGCGCGTCAGATGGGCCGCGACGTGGCGCGGTCCGGCATCCCCCAGTGCCCGGGCCTGTGCCGGGTCGTCGGCGAGTCTACGCACTTCCTTGAGGAGTGCGCCGGGGTCCTCGGGGGCGACGAGGACGCCCGCGCCGGAGCGCAGCACCTCGTGCGCCGTGCCGCCCTCGGCGGCGACCGAGGCGAGGACGGGGCGCGCGGCGGCGAAGTACGAGGTCAGCTTCGAGGGCACGCTCATGTCGAGGACGGAGGCGCGCTGCGTGACCGCGAGGACGTCGGCGGCGGCGAGGACGTCCATGAAGTCGGCGTCGTCGGCGGGGGGCGGGAAGTCCAGGTTGGGCACGCCCTTGCCGAGTTCTTCGAGGTGGGCGCGCTGGTTGCCGTCGCCCATGAGCACGAAGCGGACGGCCGGGTCGCGGCGGGCGGCCTCCACGAGGACTTCGAGGCCCTGCTTGAGGCCCATGTTGCCCGAGTGCACGACGACCGTCTCGTCCGGCGCCCAGCCGAGCCGGGCGCGCGTCGCCGCGCGGTCGCCCGCGGGGCTCGTGACGTGGGACCAGTTGGGCACGAGGCGGATGCGGTCCGGGTCGACGCCGAGGGCTTCGACCTTGGCGCGGAAGGTCTCGTGGATGATGCCGACGAGGGTCGCGCGGCGCAGCGCGAACGACTCGGCGCGCGCGGCCACCTTGGCGGCGCGGTCGCCGCCGCTGATGCCGCTCTGCGCGGCGGCGGCGCCCATGAGGTCCTGGACGACGGGGACGTAGGGGACCTTCCAGCGGCGCGCGAGGCGGGCGGCGAGCACGCCGCCGGCGAGGCTCGGCATCTGCGCGTGCACGGCGTCGGG
>NZ_GG770539.1:553542-557034 GCF_000154905.1 Streptomyces sp. SPB074
GCTCGGTGCGCCGCCAGGCCCCCGCGTACTCGGGGTCGAGGCTCCACGAGGGGTAGTGCGGCATCCCGGCGAGCACGTGCGTCTCGTGACCGGACGCGGCCCAGTGCTCGGCTATCTGTGTCGCGTACGGGCCTATCCCGGCGTGCTCGGGCGCGTAGTTGGTGGACACCATCAGCAGGGTGCGTCGCCCCGCCGTGTCCCCGGTCTGGTCATGTGCGCTCACGCAGCGCTCCCCTTCCCCCAGCATTTCGCTGCAATCCCCCGGGTGTTCGCGCAGGTACGGACCCTCTCGGTCCCCCGGGCGAAGCTTTCCTAGCCTAAACGTTCGCTCACGCCGACGTGAACGCGCACGCTATCGTCGGAGCCGCACCGCGCGAACGGTGCGAACGAGACCAGGGGGGTTTCTTTCATGACGGAGCACAGACCGTATCGAGTCGGTTATGCCCCGGGTGCTTACGATCTCTTTCACATCGGACACCTCAACATCCTTCGGCACGCGCGGAGTCGCTGCGACTACCTCGTCGCGGGCGTCGTCTCGGACGAGATGGTGGAGCGGGCCAAGGGCCGCCGCCCCATGATCCCGCTGGTGGAGCGCCTGGAGATCGTGCGCAGCGTCAAGTACGTGGACGCCGCCTTCGTGGAGACGGTGCCGGACAAGGTGGAGACCTGGAAGCAGGTGCGTTTCGACGTGCTCTTCAAGGGAGACGACTGGCGCGGCACCCCGAAGGGCGACCGGCTGGAGAGCGATTTCGCGGCGGTCGGCGTGGACATCGTGTACTTCCCGTACACCGTCCACACGTCCAGCACGCAGCTGCGGCGCGCGCTGGACGTGCTCACGGGGGACGCTCAGCCGGCCGGGCCGCTCGGGGCCGAACTGCGCTGAGCCCCCTGGGCGGCGAGTTCCCTGAACCACTTGACGAGGAACGCGAGCAGGAAGAGCACGGCGGCGAGCCCGAGAGCCGCGTAGGCCCAGCGGAACCCGCTTCCCGTGCCGAGGAAGAGGAAGACCAGGCAGAAGATGCCGTGGTCCACGGGCAGCAGCGCGATCGCGCGGAGCGTCGAGGGGGCGGCGGGGGGCGTCCCCGGCGCGGGGCGCGGGGTCAGCTTCTCGGTGAGCAGCCCGCCGAAGAAGGTGACGACGGCGGCGAACTGGAAGACGAGCGGGAGCAGCAGCCAGGCGTCCTCGCCGTCGATGCCGTAGGCGCCCGGGTGCCGGTAGAAGGAGAGGAGCACCGCCACGTGCAGGGCGGTGATCTTCGCGCAGTCCACGACGTGGTCGAGCCATTCCCCGGCCGGGCCGCCGCCACCGCGCAGCCGGGCGAGCTGCCCGTCCGCCGAGTCGAAGGCGAAACCGATCGCGAGGCCCAGCCACACGAGGATGCCGAGGCCCGCCGACGGGCTGCCGATCGCGAGGCCGACGACGGCGGCGAAACTGAAGAGCGCGCTGATCACCGTCACCTGGTTCGGGGTCAGGCGCAGCGCGTGGGCGCAGGCGGCGAGGACGCGCCCCGCCGGGCGGTTGGCGAAGCGGGAGTAGAGCGATACGCCTTTCGAGGACTTCTGCGCGGTTCTCAGCTCGCGGAGCGCGGTGTTGATCGTTCCCATGGCCCCCCCGGGTCATTTTTCGTGCATGTGCCGGTCAATGATGTCAGGCCCCCCGCGCGGCCCGGCTGCCGGGCCGCGTGCGGTCCCCGGGGGCTCAGCCCGTCGGCAGGCGGCGACGCCAGTCGAGCGGGGTCACCTCGATCGCCCGCTCCGGGCTCCCGTCCCACGCGGCCGCAAGGCCGGCGGCGGTGAGCGCCGCGACGACCTCGTGGCCGATGGCGGCCGTCGTCCGCTCCGTGTCGTCGAACCCGCCGTAGTACAGGCGCAGTCCGCCACCGCGCACGGCGTCCTCCGTGTTCTGCTGGTGGAAGAAGACGAAGCCCCGGGCCGCGTCCGCCCCGGCCTCGGCGCCGATCTCGCCGAGACCGCAGGAGCGGCAGCAGGTGAAGTCCTCGCGGGCCACGACGCCCGCCGCTTCGAGCGCGGCGAAGGCGCGCGCGAGGCGTTCTGGATCGGTCTCGCCGTGCCATGCCGCCTGGGCGGCGACGCGCTCGCGCCACAGCCGGTCCACGAGGGCGCGGGCCTGTCCGGCGCTCACGGGGCGGCGGTCCGCGGTGACGAAGTACTCCTCGGCGAGTTCGGCGAGGTCGTCCCGGTCGCGGTAGCCGCCGTGCAGGGCGACGCGGACGGCGCCCTCCAGCTCGGCGCGCTCCTCGGCGGAGAGGACGGCGGCGAGCGGATCGGCGTCCGGACCGTCCGTGCCGTGCGGACCGTCCGTGTCTCCCTGACCGTCCGTGCCCTGCGGACCGTCCGTGTCATCGGTGTCGTCCGGGCCCGCGAGGTCGAGCGGGCTCCACGTGAGGGCGGCGTCCCAGCCGGGGGTGCGGCGGGCCCAGCCGGTGAGGGCCGCGACGACCGCCTCCGCGTCCCGGGTGGACGCCTGGAAGTGCCGCGCGGCGGAGCCGTCCCGGTACTCCACCTGGTAGGGCCCCTCCCCCTCGTGCCACACCTGGGCGTAGAAGTCCGGCTCGTCCGGGACCCGTTCGAGCACGAGGAAGCGGTCCTTGCGCCCCCCGATGCCCCGTACCAGCTCCCCGAGCCGCTGGGCCGGCACCCGCTCGTGGCACGCCCCCGGCTCCGTCCTGATCACGATCGCAAGCATGGACGGACTCTCGCACGCGCCACTGACAACGCCTCCCGCTCCCAGTCCAGTGCCCCGCGCGTGCCCCTCGCCTCCTCACTCCGCCCCGCGCGCCGCCCATGCCGCCCACAGCCGGGCGTACGTGCCCCCGGCCGCGAGGAGCCCGGCGTGGGTGCCCTCCTCCACGACGCGGCCCGCCTCCAGGACCACGACGCGGTCGGCGCGGGCCGCCTGGCCGAGGCGGTGGGCGACGACGAGCGCCGTGCGGCCCCGTGTCACCTCCTCCGCCGCCTTCTCCAGGCCGCGCGCCCCCTCGCTCCCGGCCTCGGCCGCCGCCTCGTCCAGCACGACGACCGGCGGATCGGCCAGGACCAGGCGTGCGAGGGCGAGTTGCTGCGCCTGGAGCGGGGTGAGCGCGAGGCCGCCCGCGCCGACGACGGTCGCGAGCCCTTCGGGCAGCGCGCGGGCCCAGCCCGCCGCGCCCACGGCCGCGAGCGCGGCGGTGAGACCGGCCGGTGCGGCGTCGGGCCGGGCGAGCAGGAGGTTGTCGGCGAGGGTGCCGGCGAAGACGTGCGTGTCCTGGTCGACCAGGAGGACGGGCGGCCCCTCCCCCGTC
Source organism: Streptomyces sp. SPB074 (assembly GCF_000154905.1). Lineage (GTDB taxonomy): Bacteria > Actinomycetota > Actinomycetes > Streptomycetales > Streptomycetaceae > Streptomyces. Next base: position 556,845 of record NZ_GG770539.1, read on the forward strand.
CCGGCCCGTACGGTGACGGCTCCCGCGGTGGGCGCGTGGACCCCGGCGACGATGCGGGCCAGGGTGCTCTTGCCCGCGCCGCTCGCCCCGACGAGCGTGACGTGCTCGCCGGGCGCGAGCCGCAGGTCCACACCGTGCAGGACGGGATGCCCCGGGCGGTAGTCGTGCCGGATACCGAGTGCGGAGACGG
>NZ_GG770539.1:557748-560670 GCF_000154905.1 Streptomyces sp. SPB074
GCCGATGCGCGCGGCGAGGTCGCCGGTGCCCGCTTCCTCGACCCGCTGCGCGGGCAGCGCGAGGGCACGGGCGACGACCTGTTCCCGCAACCGCGCCAGCGCGCCTTCCCCGACGCGGGCCACGAGCCCCGCCCCCGTCGCGGTCAGCAGAGCCTGGACGAACGCGGCCCCGAGAAGCACGAGCGCGGCCCCCACGACGGCACCGCTCGTCCCGCCCTCGCGCACGGTGTCCACGATCCGTCCCAGCGCGAAGGGGCCCGCGAGCCCCGCCGCCGCCTCGCCCGCGAAGACGGCGACCGCGGCGAGCGCCCGCCACCGGTGGGGCCGCGTCAGCTCCCGGGCCGCGGCCCTGGTCCGGCGCGGCGTCGCGGTGGGCAGCAGGGGACGCGGGGCGTCGCCGGACCCGCCGTCGCGGGACGGGGGCAGGTGCGGGGCGCCGGGGGACGGCGCGGTGGACGGTGCGGCGGTAGTGGCGTCCGGCATGGCGGTGGCGGCCTCCGGCGCGGAGGGTGCGGCGTCCGGCGTGGCGGTCCCGGGTCCTCGGCCCGGCGCCGGGGTGCCTTTCACGGTGCTCATGCGCTGACCACCTCCCCGTAGAAGCTGTCGGTGGCGAGCAGTTCGGAGTGCGGGCCGCTCGTGGTCACGCGGCCCTCGTGCAGGACGGCGACGCGGTCGCAGGCGGCGAGGAGGGCGGGGGACGAGGTGAGGAGGAGGGTGGTGCGGCCCGCGCGCAGGGCGCGGACACCGCGTGCGACGCGGGTCTGGGTCACCGCGTCGACCGCCGTCGTCGGATCGTGCAGGACGAGCACGGGCGGTGCGGCGCGCAGCGCGCGGGCCAGGGCGAGCCGCTGGCGCTGGCCGCCGGACAGGAAGGCGCCGCGCTCGCCGATCCGGGTCGCCGCGCCGTGCGGCAGGGCGTCGACGAGATCGGTGGCGGCCGCCGCCCGGAGCGCGGCGGTGTCGGCGCGCGTGGCCGCCTCCGCCGGCTCGTCCTCGCCGGTGCGGAGGTTGTCGGTGACCGTGCCGTCGAAGAGGTACGCCTGGTGCGGCGCCACGAGGACGGCCGTGCGGGCCCGCGCGCGGGGGAGCGCGCCGAGCGGGAGGCGCCGTCCAGGCGCACGGCCCCGTGCGCGGGGAGCAGGTCGCCCGCGAGGCAGGCGAGGAGTTCGGCCGCCGCGACCGGGTCGGGCACGACGAGGCCGAGGTGTTCGCCGGGCGCGAGGTCGAGGTCCACACCGCGCAGGGCCTCGTGCGCGAGGCCCCGTACCGTCAGCCCGCCCCGCACCGGCGCGCCCTCGGGCGGCCGGGCCGCGGCGGGCGGCGGTCCGGGCGCGTCGAGGAGGACGGCGACGCGGCGCGCGCTCGCGCGGGCGCGGGCGAGCGCGGGGCCCAGTTCCAGGAGGCCCTGGATCGGCGACAGGAGGAACTGGCAGAGGCCCACGCACGCGATGAGTTCCCCGAGCCCGAGGTCCCCGGCGAGCGCGAGGCGCCCCGCGACGAGGGCGACGACGGCGACGAGCACCCCGGCGAGCAGTGCCCCGGCGCCGTCCAGCGCGGCCTCCGTGCGCGCCGCGACGACGGTCGCGCGCAGGCTCTCGCGGTTGACGGCCGCGTAGTGGCGCAGCGCGGTGCGCTCGGCGCGCAGGCCCTTGAGGACGCGCAGCCCGTTGACGTGGTCCACGGCCGTGGCGGCGGCGCGGGCGGCGGCGGCCTGCTCGGCGGCGCCACGGCGTTCCAGCGGGCGGCCCGCGCGGTTCATGAGGAGGTGCACGGCCGGGGTGCCGAGGAGGACGAGGAGGCCGAGGGGGAGGGACATGCGCAGCAGGAGCGCGGCGCCGAGACCGACGGCGACGAGGTTGCCCGTCGTCATGCCGAGCCAGCTCGTGAACTGCCCCACCACCTGCGCGTCGGAGCCGGTGACGGTGAGGAGGTCGCCGGGGAGCCGGTCGCGCCCCGCGGCGCCGTCGGGGGCGAGGAGGCGTCCCGCGAGCCGGACGCGCAGGCGGTGCGCGGAGTGCTCGCGGGCGGTGGTGGAGAGGCGGGAGCCGAAGCGGTAGCAGAGCGAGAGGAAGAGGAAGTCGGCGGCGAGCAGGGCGAGACAGCCGAGCAGCGCCCCCGCGGCGCCGCCGTCCACGGCGCGGTCCACGACGACGCCGACGACGACCGGCACCAGCGCCTCGCCCGCCTGGTGCCCGGAGAGCAGCAGGAGCGAGCCGAGCAGCGGGCCCCGTACGGAACGGGCCGCCGCCACGAGCACCGCGCCGGGCCCGCGCGGGGACGGGACGGCGGACGGGGCGCCGGGCGGGGCGCCTTGCGCGGGGGGCTTCACTGGCATCACCTTCGGGGGTGTGATCGGCGGGGGCCGGGGGCTCCGGAGGGCTCCCGCCTCAGGTTAGGACTGGCTAAGTTTGACGGGCGTGCGATACGGTGACGCGCCATGTCGCTCACCAGACAACCCGCGCCCGGTCGCGGTCCCGGCGCCGGGGACCCGGCGGCGGGTGACGCCCGGGGCGCCCTGCGGGTCATGAACTTCGAGATGCCGGGCGGCCGTCGCTTCGACCGCCACGAGCACTCCGCGCACCAGCTCGCCTGGGCGGCGGCCGGGACCCTCACGGTGGACATCGGCGCGCACTCCTGGGTGCTGCCGCCGACGCTCGCGCTGTGGATACCGGCCGGGACCCCGCACACGACGGGGGCGACGCGTCCCGCGCTCATGCGGAGCGTCTACCTCGCGCCCCGGCTCTCCCCCGTGCGCTGGCCGGGCCCGACCGTGGTCGCGGTGGGCCCGCTGCTGCGCGAACTGATCACCCACCTCGCGGACACGCCGCTGGAGCCGGGCCCGCGCGCCCGTGCCGAGGCGCTCCTGCCCGACCTGCTGCGGCCCGTCGAGGTGACGACGATCGAGGTCCGATGCCGCGCGAC
>NZ_GG770539.1:562246-567363 GCF_000154905.1 Streptomyces sp. SPB074
CCACCCGGCCACCACCCGGGGACGCACAGGGGGCGCGCGAGGGACGGGCCACCCGCCACCCCCCCCCTGAGAGGGGGGCGGGGTAACGGGGCGACAGGCGGGACGGGGGCATCGAGGGACCACTCCGCCCCCTGCCCGTTCATCGACATCACATGGCACAAGGCGACCACACGGACGCGCCTTTTGCCCGGGTTGAAGCACTTCACGACCCAAATAGGGTGAGCGATATTTAGGTTAGCCTCCCCTTATTCCGGAGGAGTCGTTCATGTCCAGTACCCGTACGGCGGCGGGGCCACCTGTCGCCGCCCCCGCGCCGCGCCCGCCGCCCCCGCGCGGCGCCGCCGGGGCGGCGCGCTCGGCGCAGGGCTCGCGCTCGCGCTCGTCGTCCTGGCGCTCGCGGTGCTCGCGAGCCTCGCGATCGGCGCCAAGCCGGTCGCGCTGGACACCGTGTGGAACACCGTGCCGCACCACGACCCGTCCGGCGACGCCCAGACCGTCGTCACCTCGCTGCGCCTGCCCCGTACCGTCGTGGGCCTGCTCGCCGGGGCCGCGCTCGGGCTCGCCGGCACCCTCATGCAGGGCCTGACGCGCAACCCGCTCGCCGACCCGGGGCTGCTCGGCGTCAACGCGGGCGCCTCCTTCGCCGTCGTCCTCGCGATCGGGGTCTTCGGGATCACCTCCTTCACCGGGTACGTGTGGTTCGGCTTCGCCGGCGCCGCGCTCGCCGCGCTCGTGGTGCACCTCGTCGGGTCCTTCGGCGGCCAGGGCGCCACCCCGGTCCGGCTCGCGCTCGCCGGGGCCGCGGTGAGCGCCGGGCTCATGAGCTTCACGCGCGCCGTGCTGCTCAGCGACACGCACACCTTCGACCAGTTCCGCTTCTGGGAGGTCGGCTCGCTCGCCGGGCGCGGGCTCGGCATCGCCGCGCAGGCCGGGCCCTTCCTCGCCGTCGGCGCGGTGTGCGCGCTCCTGTCGGGACGGCTGCTCAACACGCTCGGCCTCGGCGACGAGGCCGCCCGCGGTCTCGGCCAGAACCCCGCGCTCGCCCGCGTCTTCTGCTCGGCCTCCGTCGTGCTCCTGTGCGGGGCCGCGACCGCGCTCGCCGGGCCGCTCGGCTTCATCGGGCTCACGGTGCCGCACGCGGTACGGGCCTTCACCGGCCCGGACCACCGCTGGATCCTCCCGTACACGATGGTCCTCGCTCCCGCGCTGCTGCTCGTCGCCGACGTGCTCGGCCGCGTCGTGGCGCGGCCCGGTGAGATCGAGGTCGGCATCGTGACCGCCGTCATCGGCGCCCCCGTCTTCCTCGCCCTCGTCCGCAAGAGCAGGCTGGCGGAACTGTGACCCACGATCCCGTCGCGCACCCGGGGACCCCCGTACCCGGCCGCCCCGCCCCGGCCCCCGTCACGGCCCAGACCCTGCGCGCCCTGCGGGGAGTACGCCGCCGCACCCTGCCCCGGCTCCTCGTCGTGACGGGCACGCTCACCGCGCTGCTCCTCGCGCTGTCCTGTCTCGCGCTGAGCACCGGCGACTTCACCGTCCCGCTCGGCCAGGTCCTGCGCGCGCTCGCCGGGAGGGGCGACGCGGCCCCGGAGTTCATCGTCCAGCACGTACGGCTGCCGCGCGTCGCCACGGCGCTCGCGGCCGGTGCCGCCTTCGGCATGTCCGGCGCGGTCTTCCAGAGCCTCGTGCGCAACCCGCTGGCGAGCCCCGACGTCATCGGGATCACCTCCGGCGCGAGCACCGGCGCCGTCCTCGCGATCGTCGTGCTCCACCTCGGCGGCGCCTCCGTCTCGCTCGCCGCCGTCCTCGGCGCGGTGCTGACCGCCGTCGCGATGTACGCGCTCGCCTGGCGGCGCGGCGTGAGCGGGTACCGCCTCGTCCTCGTCGGCATCGGCATCTCGGCCGTGCTCGGTAGCGTCGTCTCCTACCTGACGACGCGCGCGGAGGTCCACACCGCGCGGGAGGCCCTGCTGTGGCTCACCGGGAGCCTCGGCGGCGCCGACTGGGACAGGGCCCGCCCGCTGCTGCTGTGCCTGCTGCCGCTGATCCCGCTCACCGTCGCGCTCACCGCGCGCGTCCTGCCCGCGCTCGCGCTCGGCGACGACGCGGCGGCCGGGCTCGGGCTGCGCGTGGAGGCGGGCCGGCTGTGGCTCGTCCTGGCGGCCGTCTGCCTCGCCGCCGTCGCGACCGCCGCGACCGGGCCCGTCACCTTCGTCGCCTTCCTCGCCGGGCCGCTCGCCCGCCGCCTCACCGGACGCGGCGGGCCCGGCCTCGGCGGCGCGGCGCTGTGCGGGGCGAGCCTGCTGCTCGGCTGCGACCTGCTCGCCCAGCACCTGCCCGGCGTGGGCGGCTATCCCGTCGGCGTCGTCACGGGCGCCGTCGGCGCCCCCTGTCTCCTGTGGCTCCTCGCCCGCGCGGGCCGCGTGGGCCAGGGGGGCTGACCCGTCATGAGGACCCCACCCGTGCCCCGTACCACCACCCCCGTCCCCGCCGAGAACCCCGCGCCCGCGCCGTCCACCGCCCCGGCCGGGTCCACCGCCCCGGCCGCTCCCGTCGTCGCGCCGCCCAGCAGCCTGGAAGCGCGGGCCCTGCACCTCGGGTACGCGCACCGCGGGGTCGTCGCCGGGTGAGCACCGCGCTGCCCACCGGCAAGGTCACGATGATCGTCGGGCCCAACGCCTGCGGGAAGTCCACCCTGTTGCGCGGGCTCGCCCGGCTCCTGCGCCCCATGGCCGGCGAGGTGCTGCTGGACGGCAAGGACATCCACTCCGTCCCCTCGCGCGAGGCAGCCGCCCGGCTCGGCATCCTGCCGCAGACCCCCGTGGCACCCGACGGCATCCGCGTGCTCGACCTCGCGGACCGCGGCCGCTACCCGCACCAGGGGCTCTTCCGGCGCTGGAGCGCCGAGGACGACACCGCCGTGGCCGAGGCGCTCGCCGCGACCGACACGCTCGACCTCGCGGACCGGCCCGTGGACGAACTCTCCGGCGGCCAGCGCCAGCGCGTGTGGATCGCGGTCGCGCTCGCGCAGCGCACCGGCATCCTGCTCCTGGACGAGCCGACCACCTACCTGGACCTGCCGCACCAGGTCGACGTGCTCGACCTCGTCACCGACCTCAACCGCGAGCGCGGCACGACGGTCGTCGCCGTGCTGCACGACCTCAACCTCGCCTGCCGCTACGGCGACCACCTCGTCGCCCTGCGCGAGGGCCGCGTCGTGGCCGAGGGCGCCCCCGCCGAGATCGTCACCGAGGAACTGGTGCGCGAGGTCTTCGCGATGGACTGCCGCGTCGTCCCCGACCCCGTGTCCGGCACCCCGCTCGTCCTCCCGATCGGACGGCATTTCAGTCCCGTCGGGTGACCCCCCGCGGCAAATCCGTCACCTCTACCACAAACACCCCACAGCAGAAAGGCATTCAGCAGTAAACACCCCCATCGGGCGCTATGCCCGTACCGCACCCCTACGGTCCGCTTCGGCACGGTTAGCATGACCCGCACGCGGCCCCGGTCCGCGTCCCGTACGTCCCCGTACTCCCCTCCCCCACCGTCGAGACCGAGGGAACCGCGGAATGCCAGTGACCGCTCACCGACCGCGCCCCGCGCGCCGCCCCGCGCGCCTGCCCCGGGCGGCGCCACCGCTGCTCCTGCTCGCCCTCACCGCCGTCGGCGCCATGGCCGCGACGACCGCCGCGCCCCCCGCGGCCCAGGTGTGGACGGGGACGACCGCGGGGATCTGCTGGCTGCTCCTCGCGCTCGCCACGACATGGGCCGCGCTGCTCGTGGGCGTGCACCGCCGTCGCGCCGAACGCGCCGAACAGGCCCGTACGGAGGCCCGCGAGGCGCTCTCCGGGCACACCGCCGAGATCGCCAGGCTCGTCCGCGTCCTGCTCCCCGACCTCGGCACCCGGCTCGCCGAGGGCGAGGACCCGCGCCGCGCGCTCGACGCCCTCCCGCTCCCCTCCGACCCCTCCCTGCGGGCCGCCCTCCACTCGGTGGCGACCGCGCTCGGCTCCGCGCACACCGCGGCCCGCGAGGCCCGCGCGCTCGGCGCGGAGAGCGCCCGGCGCGCCGAACGCCTCGACCAGGACATCGAGACCTTCGCGCACGAGACCGTGCCCCTCGTCGTCGCCCGCTTCGCCGCACTGCGCAACCACGGCGACGCGCTGCACCGCGTCCCGCTCCCCGAGGACGCGCGACTGCGCGCCGCGCTCGACGACTTCGCCTGGTCCGCGCACTACGGGATGCGGCGCGCCAAGGTCGCGTACGGCATGGTCCGGCACAGCCTCACCCGCGTGCAGGCGCGCAACGCGACCGTCCTGCACCGCCTCCAGGACATGCAGTTCCGGTACGGCCAGGAGGCGTTCAAGGACCTCTTCTTCCTGGACGAGACCGCGTCCCGGCTCGCCCTCGCCGCCGACCGCATCGCCTGGATGGTCGGCGGCCGGGGCAGCCGCATCTGGACCCGGCCCATCGTCATGTACCGCATCCTGCGCGGCGCGATCGGCAAGATCGAGGCGTACCGCCGGGTCGTGCTGCACTGCGACACCGAACTCTCGATCGTCGGCCGCTCCGCCGAGGCGATCATGCACCTCCTCGCCGAACTCATCGACAACGCGACCCAGTTCTCCCCGCCCACCGCCGAGGTGCACGTCTACGCCGAGGAGCGCCCGGCGGGCATCGTCGTGACGATCGAGGACAGCGGCATGAAGATCCCCTGGGCGATGCGCGAGTACGTGGAGGACTGCCTCGCGGGCAAGGTGCTCGACCTCGCGGACTTCAAGAACCACCACTACGGCTTCAACGTCGTCGGCATGATCGCCCACCGCTTCGAGATCGAGGTCAGCATCCGGCCGTCCTCGCGCGGCGGCACGGGTTTCGTCGTCCTGCTCTCCTCCGCGCACATCTCCGAGCGCAACCCCCAGCACCCCGCGCTCGTGGTCGAGCAGAGGCTCCCGGAGATCACCGCGCCCGTCGCCCCGCCGCTGGACCGGGACCTGCCGCCCGACGAGGCCCTCGCCAAGCACCGGGCGTGGGTCAAGGCCCACAAGGAGGAGCGCGCCCGGGCCGCCGCCACCGGCACGGACACCCCGCCGCCCCCGCCCGCATCCCCGTCCCCC
>NZ_GG770539.1:567569-575829 GCF_000154905.1 Streptomyces sp. SPB074
CCGTACCGCGACGGACCGGCTCCGGAGGTGGCCGCACCCCGGGAGGAGCGTGCGGACGGGCAGGACGAACAGGACGTACGGGACGCGAACGGCACGGGTCCGGAGCCGGGTCCCGCCGGGTCCGGCCTGCCTCCCGGCACCACCGCCACGAGCGCCGCCGGCGCCCCGAGCCTCGCCGGCGCCCCAAGCGCCCCAGCCGCCCGGAGGGACGTCCCCGGGCCGCCCCCGCTCCCCACCCGGGGCCCCGGTACGCACGGGCCGCTCCCCTCCCCGCGCCACCAGGCCGCGACGCCGCCCGCCGCCCCCTACGCGCAGGACATGCCGGGGGAGCCCGACAGGGAGGACCCGGTGCCCGGATTCATGGAGCGCGAGCGTTTCCGCGCCGACCCGGACGGGGCGCGGGCGCGGTTCTTCGGGGACGACAGCGGCGAGTTGTTCTTCGACCCCTTGCAGGGGCTCGGGCCGCTCGTCTCCACGGAGAACGGTCTCCCCGTCCGCCCGCCGGGCCGGACGATGGCCGCCGTGGACCAGATGATCGCCGAACTCCTCGCCGGGGAGACCCCCGCGCCCGCCCCGCAGCAGGACGTGGGCCGCAGCTTCGGCGGCTTCGACCGCGCGATGCGTGCGGGCCGCGCCGCCCGCGAGGCGGCCGCGGCCGAGCGGCCCGCCGCGCCACCGGGCCCGGCCCCGCGGGCGCAGGACACCCCGTCCCCCGCTCCCCCGCCGGGCCGCGAGACTCCCTGAGCCCCCGGCAGGGCCCCGTTCCGCCCGCCCCGTCCCGTATTCCACCGCCCCGCCCCGGCCGCCCCGGACCGGCGCACGTGATTGGAGACAAGGACGGCGTCCGTGCCCCCGTGCGGACACCGCCCGCGCACACCATGCCCACCACCGACAACAGCCTCGACTGGCTCCTCGAAAAACTCCTGGACCACACCCCGGGAACCCGCCACGCCCTCGTGCTCTCCCGCGACGGCCTCAAACTCTGCTGGACCCCCGACCTCCCCCTCGACCAGGCCGACCAGCTCGCCGCGATCTGCTCCGGCATCCAGGCACTCGCCCAGGGCGCGTCCGTCGAATTCGGCGACCGGCGCGGCGGCGTGCGGCACTCGATGACCGCGTACTACGGCGGACAGTTGTTCATCGTGGACGCGGGCGAGGGCGCGCACCTCGCGGTGGTCGCCGAGGAGAACGCCGACCCCGAGTACGTGGGACAGGAGATGAGCCATCTGGTCGGCGCGATCGGCGCCCACCTGCGCGCCGAACCGCGCAGCCCCGCGCCGAACGCCGGTACCCCGTGACGCCACGCGGTCCGGCCGACGTGGGCGAACCCGACCGGATCTTCCTCGTCACCGGCGGCAGGACCGCCGCGGGCTCACGCGTCTTCGACCTCGTCACCCTGGTCGTGCGCGAGACGGACCGGGCCCGCGGCTCCGGGCCCGAGCACCAGCGCGTCCTGGACCTGTGCCGGCACCCGATGGCGGTGGTCGAGCTCTCCGCCGAACTCGGCCTGCCCGTCGTGGTGACGCGCATCCTCCTGGAGGACCTGCTCGCCGCCGGGCACATCCGCGTCCGCTCCCCGCGCCCCGCCGCCCGCGCGGCGGGGACGACGGGACCGGACACCGCCGTACTCGAAGAGGTGCTCCATGCGCTGCGCAGACTCTGATTCCGCCATGCCCGCCCCGGGCGCGAGCGGCACGGCCTCGCCCCCGGGCCCGCCCTCCGACACCGTCCCCGCCCAGGCCACCGCGCCCCCGGGGGCCCGCACGCCGTTGCCGGCCACCGCCGAGCAGGGCGTGAAGATCGTCGTGGTCGGCGGCTTCGCCGTCGGCAAGACGACGATGGTGCGCGCCGTGAGCGAGATCCGCCCGCTGAGCACCGAGGAGGTCATGACGGAGGCCGGCCAGGGCGTGGACGACCTCGCGGGCGTCGAGTCGAAGACCACGACGACCGTCGCATTCGACTTCGGCCGCATCACGCTCAACGAGCGCACGGTGCTCTACCTCTTCGGCGCCCCGGGGCAGGAGCGCTTCTGGTTCCTGTGGGACCAGTTGTTCGCCGGGAGCCTCGGCGCGGTCGTCCTCGTGGACACCCGCAAGGTGGCCGACTCCTGGTACGCGGTGGACCGCCTCGAAGCGCACCGCACGCCTTTCGTCGTCGCCGTCAACCGCTTCGAGAACGACCCGCGCCGCTACGGCCTCGCGGAGATCCGCGCCGCGCTCAACCTCTCCGCGCACGTGCCCGTCCTGGACTGCGACGCGCGCGAACGCGCCTCCAGCAAGGAGGTCCTGCTCACCCTCGTCGACCACCTCTACCACCGCGCCCTCGCGCAGGAGGCAGGCGTATGAAGAACCCGCTCTTCCCGCCCCCCTCGGACGACTACGGGCCCGAACCGCTGCGGCCCTGGGACCACCGCCCGAAGGAGTCCGCGACGCCGCCGCTGCGCCTGCCCACCGCCTCCGGCGGCCCCCCGCCCGCCTGCCCGGCGCACGGGGACCGCTGGGAGGACGAGCCGGTACGCCTCTCGACGCTCGACTCGGACCGGCCGCCCGCCGAGCTGTACCGCGAACTGCGGGCGCGCTTCGGGCCGGTGGCCCCCGTCCTCCTGGACGACGACATCCCCGCCTGGCTCGCCCTCGGCTACCCCGAGGTGGCCTATGTGACCGGCCACGACGAGGAGTTCGGGCGCGACTCACGGCGCTGGCACCAGTGGGAGAACATCCCCGGGGACTGGCCGCTGCTCGCCTACGCGGGCTACCAGCCCTCGGTGTTCTTCGCGGAGGGCGAGGAGCACCGGCGCCGCGCGGGCGCGCTCACGCGCGCGCTGGAGGCGATGGACATGTACGACGTCTCGCTCGTGTGCGAGTCGGTCGGACGGCGGCTCACCGACCGGTTCGTGCACGACGGGCGGGTGGAGCTGCTGGAGGCGTACGTGCACGCGCTGCCGGTGCGCGTCATGGTCGAGCTGTGCGGGATGCCCGCGGGCGAGCGGGTGACCGAGAACCTCGCGGAGGACCTGCGGATCACGCTCGACGCCGAGCGCGGCGAGAACCCGGTGGACGCCTACCGGCGGGTCGCGCGGCAGCTCGGCGCGCTCATCGCCTCGCGCCGCGCCCGGCCCGAGCGGGACCTCACCTCCTACCTCGTGGCGGACGCCGCCGCGCTGACGGACGCCGAGGCGGTGCACGATCTCGCGGTGCTCATCCTGGCCGGCCAGCAGCCCACCGCGAACTGGATCTGCAACGCGCTGCGCCTCCTCCTGCTCGACGACCGCTTCGCCGACAAGGTCGCGGGCGGTCGCGTCGGGGTCCCGGAGGCGCTCACCGAGACGCTGTGGCTGGACACGCCGGTGCAGAACTTCCTGGGCCGCTGGGCGACGCGCGACACGGAGCTCGGCGGGCGCGCCGTCAAGCAGGGCGACTGCGTGCTGCTCGGTCTCGCCGCGGCGAACACCGATCCGGAGCTGTGGCCGCACGGCGGCATGGGTGAGGGCAGCACGGCGCACCTGTCGTTCAGCATGGGCGAGCACCGCTGCCCGCACCCGTCCCCGCAGCTGGCCCGCGTCATCGCCCGTACCGCGATCGACACGCTGCTGGCCCGGCTGCCTGACCTCGCGGTCGCGGTGGAGGCCGGGGAGCTGCGCTGGCGCCGCTCGCTGTGGAAGCGCGGTCTGGAGGAACTGCCCGTGGTCTTCTCGGCGGGCGGGGTGCGGGAGTGGACGGACCGCGGCGCGGGCCGGGCCCGCTCGCGCGAGACCGGCCTGCTGCACGACTGAGCAGGCCGGTCCCCGGCTGCGGGCCGGGCGGGCCGGTGTGCTTTGCGAGACTGGCCCGATGACCACTCCTGACACGCCGTCGTCGCTGCCCGAGCGGGTCGAGCGCCTGCTCGCCGCCGGGGACCTCCTGCCGATCGTCGCCGCCGGCGACCCCGTCCTGCGCACACCGGCCGCGCCGTACGAGGGCCAGCTTCCGGGCCCGCTGCTCGCGCGGCTGCTCGCGGCGATGCGGCGCACGATGCGGGAGGCTCCCGGGGTCGGGCTCGCGGCCCCGCAGATCGGGGTGCCGCTCAGGCTCGCGGTCCTGGAGGACCCGGCGACGGTGCCCGAGGAGGTGCGCCGCATGCGGGGGCGCGAGCCGCTGCCGTACCGCGTCCTCGTCAACCCCCACTACGCGCCGGCCGGCGAGCGGCGCGCCCTGTTCTACGAGGGCTGCCTGAGCGTGCCGGGCTGGCAGGCGGTCGTGGCGCGGCACGCGGTGGTGCGGCTGCGCGCCGAGGACGAGCACGGCACGGCGCTGGACGAGGAGGTGGGCGGCTGGGCGGCGCGGATCGTGCAGCACGAGACGGATCACCTCGACGGGACGCTGTACGTGGACCGCGCGCTGCCGCGCTCGCTCACGTCGAACGAGAACCTGCTGCGGTACTGGAACGAGCCGTCGCCCGAACGGGCCGCCGCCGGACTGGGGTTCGTCGCGGAATGAGGGTGCCTCACTCGTTCGGGGGGACTCGGGCGGGCGGGGCTCGCGGGCGGCGGGGGCGGGGGCGGCGTCCGGCTAGCTTGCGGCAGGTCACCGCCCGCGCCGCTGCCCGGCGCGGGGCTCCCGTACTGCCCGGAGGTACCCCTTCGTGACCGCCAAGCCGCTCGCGCTGCTGCTCGCCGCGCTCACCACCGCCGCGCTCGCCACCGCTCCCGCCGGGGCGGCGAAACCGGCCGGGGCCGTGAAGCCCGCCGGGGCCGCCGCTGCCGCCCCGTGCACGGGCGAGTTCCGCGGGGACGCCCGGCTCGGCCCGCGCCACCTGCCCGGGCCCCGGAAGGAGCCGGTGGGCCCGCTCCTCAAGGGCTGGAAGCGCACGGGCGGGCTCGGTGAACGGGCCTTCCTGAGGAAGTACTGGGAGGGCGACGCCACGAAGGGGAGCTGGAAGTACCCGCCGAACGACGGCTTCGCGGAGACGAACGGCGAGCCGGACCGCACGGTGACGCGCCTGCGGCGCGGGGAGCGCCTGGACCGCTTCGGCTCGGTGTACGGGGCCTTCCTCGCTCCCGCCGGGGACGCCTACGCGCGGCGCGCGCTGCCGCCGCAGAACCTCAACACCCGTGAGCCGGAGGCGCCGTGCTCCTATCACGTGTACGAGGTGACGAAGCGGTTCACCGTGTGGCAGGGACCGATCGCGCCGTGGTTCGGGCAGCCGGGCGGCGGCGAGCAGATCAAGCTGGACCCGGCGCTGCTCGACCCGGGCGCGGGTGAGGGCCTGAACGTGAAGTGGCTGCTCGACCACGACTACCTGCGTGCCCTCGTCGGCTGAGGCCGGGGCGCCCCGGGCGGCGCTCGCCGCCGCGCTGCGCGCGGCGGGCCTGCCGCCTTCGGTCTACTGGATCGAGGACACCCATCAACCGGCGCCGCTGCCGCCCGACTTCCTCTATCTGCGCCGCGCCCCGGGGGACGCGGCAGGGTGGGAGACCGGGGGCTACGAGCGGGGCCGCTGGACGCCGTACGCGCTCCATGCCGAGGAGCGGGAGGCGTGCGCGCACCTGTACCGGCTGCTCCTGGGCTGAGGCGCCGGTTCAGGCCGTGGCGCGCCCGTACCGTACGAGGGCCCAGGCCGCGCAGGCGAAGGAGCCGGTCGCCGCGAGCGCGCGGACGACGTTCCAGGCGCCCCAGGAGGACTCGAAGTGCTCGCGGGCCGCCGCCAGCGCGTCGGCGGCCGCCGGGAGTTCGCCGTCGGCGAGGCGGTCGTTGAGCGGGACGTTGACGCCGGCGGTGACGGCGAACATCACCACGTAGAGGGCGAGGGAGGCGAGCACCCACCACAGGACGGGGTGCTCGCCGCCGCGCCAGGCGCCGAAGGCGGCGAGGGCCAGGGCGAGGAGGGCGCCGGAGAAGGGGGTGAGGAACCAGCCGTTGAGGATGGCCTTGTTGATGTTCCGCATGGCCTCGACGAAGGTCCGGTCGCTTCCCCTGCCGAGCCCCGGCATGACCGCGTAGGCGAAGGCGGTGAACAGCCCCGCCATGAGGCCGGTGGCCAGGACGCCAAGGAACAAGGACACACCTGTCAGCGCCTTCATGTCTCCCCCTGCTCCGCTGTGCCACGTCCCCCGCTCGGCAACGGATTTGGAACCTACCGGTTCACGGGAGGGCCGTCAAAGCATCTTCGACACCACGGAATCGGCGCTCCCCTCAGCGCCGTTCCTTGTCCCGGGCCTGGAGGCCGCGGGCGAGGCGCGGTCCGAGCCAGCGCTTGAGGCGGCGGAGCGCTTCGAGGCGTTCGGCGGCGCGGTCCACGCGGTAGTAGAGCTGGGGCGGGACGTAGGGCAGGAGCGGGGAGTGCCGCTGGCCGAGGAGCGCGAACATCTGCTCGGGGGGCAGGCCGATGTAGCGGGGCAGGTTCTCGTACCAGTGGGCGCTGTGCCGCGCGGCGCTCTGGACGGAGAGGAGTTCCCCGCGGCGGCGGCGTTCGTAGGCGGCGAAGGCCGCCTCGCGCGGGCCGCCCTCGCGGAGGGCGTCGGCGAGGGCCATGGCGTCTTCGAGGGCGAGGGTGGTGCCAGCGCCGATGGAGTAGTGGGTGGTGTGGGCGGCGTCGCCGAGAAGGACGACGTTGCCGTGGTGCCAGCGGCGGGTGGTGAGGGTGCGGAAGGGGCGCCAGTCGGGGGCGGGGTGGGTGGCGTCCTGGCCGAGGAGCGGGGCACCGTCGAGGAGTCCGGCGAAGAGCCCTTCGAGGGTGCGGAGCTGGGCGTCCTCCTTGGCGGTGTCGAGGCCGAGGCCGCGCCAGGTGGCGGGGGCGCACTCGATGACGCAGGTGCTGCCCTCGGGCCCGTAGCCGTAGGCGTAGCACCAGATCCAGCCGTGCGGCGTGTCCACGAAGGCGAAGCTGAAGCTCGTGAAGACCTTGGGGGTGCCGAGCCAGACGTAGACGTTGCGGCCTTCGGTGAGGCGCGGGCCGAAGTGGTGGGCGTGGTGGTGGCGCAGGGTGCTGCCGACGCCGTCGGACGCGAGGAGGAGGTCGGCGGCCGGGGGCGCGGCGGGGTCGATCGCGCTGCCGTGCAGGACCTCGACGCCGAGGTCGCGGGCGCGGGCGGTGAGGAGGGCGAGGAGGCGGTGGCGGCCGATGCCGTAGCCCTGGTCGCCGTGGTGCTCGGTGACCTCCTCGCGGACGCGGGCGCGGCCGTTCTTCCAGGGCAGTGACGCGGCGTGGATCGCGTGGGCGCTGGGCTCGTCGTGGGCGCGGAGCCGGTCGAGCAGTTCCTCCCAGTAGGTGACGCCCCAGCCGTAGGTGGAGCCGACGGGGTTGCGTTCGTGCACGGTGATCTCGTGCGTGGGGTCCTGGAGTTTCATCAGGATCGAGAAGTACAGCCCTCCGGGGCCGCCTCCGGCACAGACGATCTTCACGTGCGCTCCCGCTCTGCCGCTGCTGGTCGGTGGGCGGTGACGAACCCGCCCGAATCGGCAGGAAGGTAGCAGCGGGCGCGGGGCCGGGCGGGCGCGACAGGGGAGGTACGGCCGGGGTCCACCCGCCCGGGCGGCACACCTCCCGCGTGAAGCACCGGCCGGCCCGGGGTGCCGTCAGGGGAGCACGGGGTCGCCCGGTTCCCGCGAGGGCGCCGTCGTCCCGTCCTGGCGGGCCGGGCCCGGGTCCGGCCGGAGCACCCCCGCCGCCACGGCGGCGATCACGCAGCAGGCGACCGGGAGGAAGAACGCGAGGTTGAGCGGCACGAGGTGGGTCAGCGGGCCGATGACGGCGGGGCCCGCGAGCATTCCGAGGTAGCCGAGGCCCGCGACGCGCGAGACGTTGACACCGGCGCCCGCCGGGTCGGCGTGGCCCGCCGCGCTAAAGAGTTGCGGGACGCAGCCCGAGAGCCCCGCGCCGAAGACGGTCCAGCCCGCGAGGGCCGCCCAGACGGAGGGCGACAGGGCCGCGAGGGTCAGCCCCAGCGCGGCGAGCGCGGCACCGTGGCGCAGCACCGCGAAGGAGCCGAGACGGGCGGCGACGCGGTCGGTGAGGAAGCGCCCGGCGGTCATGGCCGTCGCGAAGGCGCCGTAGGCGAAGGCGGCCGTGGACTCGGGGGCGTCGAGCACGTCCTTGAGGTGCAGCGTGCTCCAGTCGTTCGCGACGCCCTCGCTGAGCATCAGCATGAGAGCGAGCGCGGCGAGGAGCCAGATGCGGCCCGGGGTACGGGTACGGGAGCGGGGCGCGGCCCCCGCGCCGGGCGTCGGCGCCGCTTCGGTGGCACCGGTCCTCCTGCCGCAACAGGGCCGGTGCCACCGCGACG
>NZ_GG770539.1:575929-578645 GCF_000154905.1 Streptomyces sp. SPB074
CCGCGAGGACGCCGCGACGGAGAAGACCGCGTGGAAGGCGGACATGATCGGCCGTCCGTAGCCGCGCTCGACCCGCACGGCGTGCGTGTTCATGCTGACGTCGAGGCAGCCGTTGCCGAAGCCGAGGACGAACAGGGCCCCGGCGAGGGTCCACGCGTTCGTCGCGAGACCGGGCAGGACGAGCGCGGCGGCGCACAGCGCCAGCCCGGCGGGGACCGTGCGGCGCGGGCCGAAGCGGTCGCTCAGCGGGCCCGCCGCCCGCATCCCGAGGAAGGCGCCGCCGCCGAGGAGCAGCAGGAGCCAGCCGAGGAGGGCGTGCCCGATCCCGGCGCGGTCCTCGACGGCGGGGATGTGGACGACCCACATGCCCATGACGAAGCCGTTGAGCAGGAAGACGGCGAAGGTCGCGCGGCGCGCGGCGCGCAGCGCTTTGTTCATGCCACGAACATATCTCACACGATTTCTGTGCGTAAAGGCCCCGGGAGGACGGTCCGGTACGGCGTTTCTCACACGGGAGGTGTTTACTGGGGGCGTGTCCGGGACCGAACGATGGAAGCTGATCACGCACGCGGTACGCGAGGCCGGGCGCCTGGGTGTCGCGGAGCTGGCCGCGCTCACCGGCGCCTCGGAGATGACGATCCGCCGCGACCTCGACGCGCTCGCGCGCCAGGGCGTCCTGGAGCGCTACCGGGGCGGGGCCCGCAGCCTCACGCCGCGCGGCGAGGAGGAGCCCTTCGCGGCGCGCGCCCGCGAGGGCGGCGAGGCCAAGCACCGCATCGCCGCCGAGGCCGCCGCGCTGCTCGCGGACGGCGAGTCGGTCGTCCTGGACAGCGGGACGACGTGCGTCGAGGTCGCCCGCGCGCTCGCGGGCCGCCGCCTGACCGTCATGCCGCTCTCGCTGCACGCCGCGCGCGTCCTCACCGAGGGGTACGAGGGCGCCGAACCGCCCGCGACCCTCCTCCTCCTCGCCGGTGGCGAGCCGCGCCCGGGCGAACTCGCCCTCACCGGGCCGCTCACCGAAGCCTCCCTCGCCGCGCTCCGCTTCGACACGGCGGTGCTCGGCTGCTGCGGCCTCACGGCGGCGGACGGGCTCACCGCGTACGACCTCGCGGACGCCGCCGTCAAACGCGCCGCGATCGCCTCGGCGCGCCGCGTCGTGGCCGTCACCGAGGGCGCCAAGCTCTCCCGCACGGCCCTCGCCCACGTCGTCCCGGCCGCGGCGCTGCACACGGTGGTCACCGACGACGTGGCGCCGGCCGAGGAGATCGCCGCCCTGACGGCGGCGGGGGTGACGGTCCTGACGGTCCGGGCGGACACCGCCACCGGCTGAGAGCGCGGGCGCCCGGCCCGCGCACGCCGCCCCCGCTCCCGTACACCCCACCTTTGGCGCGGACGCACCCCGCGCCCGCGCTTACCCGCGCCGCTCCCCGTGCGACGTGCCCGCGCCCGGCGCGCTCCCGGCCTCCCGCCACCCGATCACCCGCGCGCGAGGCCCCGCACACCCTCTCCGGCGACCATGACGGCCCGGCACTCCCGCCCGCGCACCACACCCTCACCCGCGCCCCTCGCCCCCCACCCCGCCCCGCCGCACTCCAGGACACGCCCACCCGTCCCCCACCTTCGCGATGTGCCCGTTTTGTGCTGATATGTGAATTCGCCGCGTCTCCCCCCACCGGACTTCCGCCGTTCCCCTCGCGTCCACCCCCCCGCCCTCCTCCCCCTTCCGCGCCTCCGCGCCAGGAGAAGCCCCCGTGAAGATCGCGTTCCTGATCAACAACGCCTACGGCATCGGCGGCACGATCCGCTCCACCGCCAACCTCTCCCGCGCCTTCGCCGACCGCCACGAGGTGGAGGTCGTGAGCGTCCACCGCTCGAAGGACACCCCGTCGATCCCCTTCGACCCGCGCGTGCGGCTGACGGCGCTGATCGACACCCGGCCCGGCTCGCGCGCGCTCACGGCGGGTCCGCTCGCGCAGCGCCCCTGCACGATGTTCCCGGGGCCCGCCGCGCCGCGCGTCTCCGGCAAGACCCTCTACTCGGCGCTGCACGACGACCGCATCGGCCGCTGGCTGCGCACGACGGACGCGGACGTCGTCATCGCCACGCGTCCCGACCTCAACGGCTACCTCGCCCGCGACGGGCAGAGCCGCTCCGTACGCGTCGGGCAGGAGCACCTGAGCCTCGCCGGGCACAGCGACGCGGTCCGTACGGCGCAGAACGGCGTGATCGGGCGGCTCGACGCCTTCGTGACCGTCTCCGAGGCCGACGCCGCCGCCTACCGCGCCGCGCTCCCCGGCGTGTCGGCGCGCATCCGCTGCATCCCCAACGGCGTGCCCGCGCCCGCCGTCGAGGGCTCCGCGCGGGACGCGGACGTCATCGTCGCGGCCGGGCGGCTCATCCCCGTCAAGCGGTACGACCGTCTCCTCGACGCCTTCGCGCTCGTGGCCGACGCTCACCCGACCTGGACGCTGCGGCTGTACGGGCGCGGCCCCAGGCAGGCGCAGTTGCGCGAGCGGATCGACCGCCTCGGCCTCTACGAGCGGGTCCGGCTCATGGGGTCCGTCGCCCCGATCGAGACGGAGTGGGCCAAGGGCTCGATCGCGGCGGTCTCCTCGGACAAGGAGTCCTTCGGGATGACGATCGTGGAGGCGATGCACTGCGGCGTCCCGGTGATCGCCACCGACTGCCCGCACGGTCCCGGCGAGATCATCACGCA
>NZ_GG770539.1:578879-596466 GCF_000154905.1 Streptomyces sp. SPB074
CGTGCGGGCGCCGCGCCCGGCGGCGGACACCAGGCCGCTCGCCTCGGCCCGCTCGGGCCCCGACGGCGAGATCGTGTTCCGCTTCCCCGCCGCGTCCCTCGGGCGCGGTGAGCTGGACCTCCTCGCGCGGCTGCGCCGCGACCCCAAGGGCGTGCGAGGTGCGCGTCCCGCTGCCCGCCGGGCGCGCGGGCGAGGTCCGCGTCACGCTCGACCCGCTCACGCACCCGCTCGCCGAAGGCCGCTGGGACTGCTACCTCGTGCCGCGCGGCGCGACGCGCGGGCGCAGGCGGCTCGTGTGCGAGGTCGCCGAGCGCGCGCGGCGTGTCGGGCGGGCGCCGCTGACGGCGCCGGACGGCGAGACGGCGAGCGCGCTGCCGTACGCGACGGCGGACGGCTTCCTCGCGGTACGGGCCTGGCGGCGCGCCGCGCACGCGGAGGTCACGCGCATCACGGTGGGCGCGGAGGCGACGACGGTACGGGCGGCGCTCCCGGTGCCGGGGACGGCGCGGTCGTCGTGTCGTTCTCGCGCCAGGGCGAGTCCGGTGACTTCAGCGTCCCCGCGCGCCCGGACGGCGCGGGCCTCGTCTTCTCGCTCCCGCACGTTGAGACCCGGTGTGTCCGGGCACACCCGCTGGGACCTCTACCTGCGCGTCCCGGCGCACGACGTCCCGGTCACGCTCGGCCGCATCGGCGGCGACGTCATCGACCGCAACAAGACGGACATCCTCCCGGCTGCCCGCCACGGCGACGAGACCGAGGCCCGCGTGATGTTCACCGGCGCGCACAACCTGGCCTTCGAGGTGCGCCGGCCGTAGCGCGTCCGTGGCGCGGGCCGGAGCGGGGGGCGGGGGCCAAAAGGAGCCCCCGGCCCGGCGGCGGGCGGCAGGAGCGGGCACGTGTCTCGTACAGTGCCCGTGACCTCCGTCCCCGAGCGCCCTCAGGAGCCCGTCGTGCCCCCGACTCCCGGAGCCCTGCACCACGTCGAGATCTGGGTCCCCGACCTTCCCCGCGCCGTCGCGGACTGGGCCTGGCTCCTCGAAGCGCTCGGCTACACGCTCCATCAGGAGTGGGAGGACGGGCGGAGCTGGCGCCTCGGCGACACGTACCTCGTCTTCGAGCGGTCCCCCGCGCTCTCCGGCCCCCGGCACGACCGCCTCGCCCCGGGCCTCAACCACCTCGCCTTCCACGCCGGTCCGCGCGCCGCCGTGGACGCGCTCACCGACAAGGCGCTCGCGCACGGCTGGACGCTCCTGTTCGGCGACCGCCACCCCCACGCGGGCGGTCCCGACCAGTACGCCGCCTACCTGGAGAACCGCGACGGCTTCGAGATCGAACTCGTCGCCGCCGGCTGAGTCCCGCGCGCGGGACTCAGCCGCGGGGACGGCCCGCCAGGTCGCGGCCGGGGGCTCGGCGGCCGCGAAAGGGTGATGTGCCGGAGCGAGGAGGTTGTTGATCAGCCCGTCCGGCTGGTACATGGACTGCCACAGGAGGGCCGTGGCCACGCGCGAGAAGACGACGGGCAGGAAGAGCGCGGCGCGGCAGAAGCCGCCCCCCCTGCGCTCCCGCTGGAGCAGCAGCGCGGCGCCGAGGCCCAGCAGCGCGGACAGGCCGCCGAGGAGCAGGAGCCACAGCGGCGTGTCGAGGGGACGCCGTGTGGAAGACGGAATCACCCAGCATCGCCTGGTGGTTGGCGAGGCCGGCTCGCGACGGGGGCCCGCGCGGTCTGGAGGGCCATTTGACCAGCGGGGTCCCGCTGTCCCCGGCGTCGGGGTGGGTGGGCAGCGAGGTGCCGGACGAGCTCTTGAGGCAGGTCTCCTGGACCTCGGCGGTGGCCAGGTGGCAAGCGGATCCGTCGCCTCAAGGAACTACGGGCTGCCGACGCCGAGGAGATCGCCCGGCTCAAGGCCGATGTCGAGGCACTGGTGGACGCCCTGCACCCGGCCACGGTGGAGGGCGGTCACTCGCGCCGGCAGTTCGCCCACCATGCTGTGATCCGTACACCGCCCGCGCAGCGCACGGCATCAGTCGGTATCGAGGCCGTCGATCAGGCGGTTGAGGAAACGGGCGAAGGTGGCGTCAGGGGCGAGGGGGCGTCCGGGTGCGGCAAGGGCTTCGGCGAGTTCCGGATGGCAGCCGTCGGCGGCGACAGCGGCGAGGTAGCGTCCCTCGGCTGCGACCCGGTCCGGTGATCGTGAGACCGCGGCGTGCGCGATCTCATGGGCGACGTGGCCGGCCACGAACGCGGTGATCTGGGCGAAGACCTCCAGCTTCCCCGCACCGTCCAGCCCGGTGGGCCGTAGGACGGCGAGCACGTGTTCCAGGAAGGCCAGTGTGTTGGGGCCCGGAACGCGGCGGGGGGACAGGGTGGCGGGCAGCCAAGGGTGACGCAGCATGTGGGCGCGCTGCAGTCGGGCCACGGTCTTCAGATCGGCACGCCAGTCTCCGCTGGGTGGGTTCGTGACCGTGAGCTCGCCGCTGACGTGGTCGACCATCAGTTCCAGCAGCGTCTCCTTGTCGGGAGTGTAGCTGTAGAGCGACATGACGCCCGCTCCGACCTCGGCGGCTACCCGCCGCATGGTGACTGCGTCGAGTCCTTCCGCGTCCGCCAGAGTGACGGCTGCCGCGGTGATCGCCTCACGGCTGAAGGAGGGCCTGCGGCCCCTGCGGGGCTCGGCGGCACGCAGCCAGAGCTGTTCGGGGTCGACGCCTTCGGCACCGGGCTTTCCGTCGCTGGACACGGCCTCGCACTCCTTCCCCGGGTTGTTCAGCCGACTCTTGTCAAAGTCATCCAAGCATGGTCTATTCTCGTACAGCGTACGCGAATAGGGGAGGGGAACGATGCCATCACACACGCCCGATGCCGTAGCCAGACCAGCCTGGGTGCCACCCGCCGGAAAACCGCCGTTTTCCTCGCGGATGATGAGGGCGACATGGCGAGGTCTGCCGGCGAAACGGCATGAGGCCGGCTGGGAGCCGGGACTGTTGGTGCCGGCCGCCGACGGCAGCCCGCTGATCACCGACCACACTTTCCGCGCGCCCAGGGCGACTTCCCCACCCTCCTGGTCCGCTCGCCCTACGGCCGGGGCCTGCCGTGGTCACCCCAGTACGGCCTGCTCTTCGCCGAACAGGGCTTCCACGTGGTCCTGCAGAGCTGCCGCGGCACCGGGGGGTCGGACGGCATGTTCGATCTGTGGCGCAACGAGGCCGCCGACGGCCCGGCCGCGGTTTCCTGGCTGCGCGAGCAGCCCTGGTTCAACGGAACACTGGGGACCATCGGCCCCAGTTACCTGGGCTACGCGCAATGGGCCCTCGCTCTGGACCCACCGCCGGAGCTGAAAGCGATGGTGGTGCAGGTGGGGTTGCACGATCCCCACGCCCTGTTCCACGCGGACGGTGCGCTTCGCCTGGAGAACGCCCTCGCCGTGGGCGTGGGCATGAACTACCAGCACCCGGGCACGGCCCCATTCCTCAAGGCGACGCTGCGCCTGCGGCGCCGTCTGCGCGACATCACCAGCGCGCGGCCCCTGCGTGGCGCGTACGTATCGGCCTTCGACAGCGAACTGCCCTGGCTGGACGACGTGATGACACACCCGGACGCCAAGGACGCCTACTGGCACGGCGCGTCGTTGGCGGAGTCGGCGGAGCGACTGCGCGTACCCACGGCGCTGCTCACCGGATGGCACGACGCGCTGGCCGACCAGACCTTCGAGCAGTACGACCGGCTACGCCGGGCCGGGTGTGAGGCCGCCCTGCTCGTCGGTCCCTCGACCCACACCTCCGCCCTGCGGCAAGGATGGCCCGAGGTGTTCGCCGAGAGCCTCGCGTGGCTGCGCGCCCACCTGTACGCCGACCGCTCCGGCCTGCGCCCCACCGCGGTGCGCGTGCACATCGGCGGCGAGAACGCATGGCGGGACCTCGACGACTGGCCGCCAGTCGCGGCTGCCACCTCGTGGTACCCCATCCCCGGCGGGCATCTCACCCAGCAGGCCCCCGCGGACTCCGCGCCCATGACAGCGTTCCGCTACGACCCGGCCGACCCCACCCCCTGCCTGGGCGGCCCCCTGCTCTCCCGCACCGCCGGTCCCCGGAACAACGCCACCCTGGAGGCCCGAAACGACGTCCTGACCTTCACCGGCCCACCACTGACCGAGCCCATGGACATCCTGGGCCCGGTCTCCGCACGGCTGAGCATCTCCACGGACACCGGACACGCCGATGTCTTCACCCGCCTGTGCGACGTGGACCCGCAAGGCCGCTCCGTCAACATCGGTGACGGGTTCAGCCGACTCCGGACGGCCGAACAGGTGCCCTCGCAAGTCACCGTGCCGATGAGCTCCGTTGCCCACCGCTTCCCCATCGGCCATCGCATACGCTGGCAGATCAGCGGCGGCGCTCACCCGCGCTACGCCCGCATTCCCGGCACCGGTGAGTCGTCGGTCGACGCCATCACCTTCACGCCGGTGCACATCACGCTCCATGCGGACTCGGCATTGGTACTTCCCAGCAGCTCTGGGCTCGCGTAATTCGTCAGTCCTCCGGGGGACGGTCGACGAGCCGGGCCGTCCGGCCCGGCTCACTCCGCCACGCGGCGAGCAGTGCGGCAGCGGCAGTTGTGGCACGTGAGGGTGTCACGGGTGTCTCCTGACCACTTTGCCGCCCCAGAGAGTGCGGGCCCCCGGAAGGCACTGTCAACGTTTCTTACTGCTGCACTAACGAGCTGGTGCGTGATTGCGGTTGGGGAGGGATCGCGCGAGGGTGGGATGATCCAGTCCGTGGTGATCACGGTCGACCGGAACGTTCTCGCGCATCAGCTGTTCACCGGTGTCTCCCGGCAGCATCTGGCTTGCCTGGTCGAGGAGTTGGCTGGCCCGTGGCAGGCCATGATTGAGGGGCGTCGTCACGAGGCTCGCGGCGGGGCCAGGAAACGTGAGGCGGGGGCCGGTGCCCGGCATCGGCTGGTGTTCGTCGACCGGCTGGTCGTCACGCTGATTCACCTGCGGCACGATCTCCCGCACTCCGTCCTGGCCCTGTTGTCCGGTGTCGACCGTTCCACCGTTACCCGCGCGGTCGGAGAGATGCGCGGGCTCCTGGCCGAACGCGGATGCGCGGTCCCTGACCGTCCTGGCCTGCGGCTTCGGACCCTGGCGGATGTGTTCGCCTACGCCCAGGCCGAGGGCATCGAGCTGCGGCTGGATGCCACCGAGATCCAGGTCCGCCGGCCCGCAGCCGGCCGCGGCGGACGCCGGGCGTTCGTCTCGGGCAAGAAGAAGCAGAACACGATGAAGGCCACTGTCGTTGCCGACCATCAGGGCCGCACTCTCTGGACCGACGCCCTGCGGCCAGGCCGGATGCACGATGCGACCGCCACACGCAACGAAGGTATCGGAACCTGTTTCCAGCACTTCCCGGACGTGGAAGTGCTTCTGGACGACGGCTACCTCGGTCTCCGGCGTGATCACCCCGGCCAGGCGATCACACCGCCCAGAAAACCAAA
Organism: Streptomyces sp. SPB074; assembly: GCF_000154905.1. GTDB lineage: Bacteria > Actinomycetota > Actinomycetes > Streptomycetales > Streptomycetaceae > Streptomyces. The sequence continues at coordinate 584,374 of NZ_GG770539.1, forward strand.
CAAGATCGCTTTGCCGCACGTGCACGCCGCCAGAGAAGAGGCCCGGCACCGACACTCATCGAAGCGCATCACCGTCGAGCACGCGCTTGCCGACCACAAACGCTGGAAACAGCTGACCCGCTGGACGCACCGGCGAGAGGCCCTGCCCGACACCTACCGGGCCATCGCCGGCCTCGTCTCCGACCGAACCGCCAACGCGTAACCACGCCCCTGATCAGGCAAACACGCCTCAACCGCAATCACTCACCAGTTCGTAAGCCCCCGCCGGGCCCCGTACGGCGAGGACGTCGCGCAGGACCTCGTCCAGGGTGACCCGCCCCAGTTCGGCGCGGACCGCCTCCTCGGCGCGGTCGTACACGGTCCGCATGGCCGGCTTGATGCCGCAGCCGACCGGGCACTCCGGGTTGGGCTCGGCTCGGTGCAGCTCGAAGAGCGGGGACGGCTCGATGGCCTCGTAGACGTCCCGCAGCGTCATCGACTCCAGCGGCCGCAGGAGCCGCCACCCGGCGTCGCTGCCGCGCCGGGAGCACACCAGCCCCGCCTCCCGCATCCGGCCGAGGAGGCGGCGGATGACCACGGGATTGGTGTTCACGCTGCCCGCGATCTGCTCGGAGGTGGCCACCTCGTGGCCCGCGCGGCAGTGCAGTTCGATCCACACCAGCGCGTGCGCCGCCACGGCCAGCTTGCTGTTCCCGGCCACCGCCTCACCTCCGTTCGTCGTAACCAATATAGATACATCCACGGCAGCGGGGCAAGCCGCGGCCGGCCCGCCGCCTGCGGCACCTACTGGGCTACTGGGCTACTGGGCTACTGGGCTACTGGGCTACTGGGCTACTGGGCTACTGCGTCACCTTGAAGGTGTCCTGCGCGTCGTTCTGGAGTTCCGCCTGGCCGGGGAACAGGTTCCGCACGGTGTTGCGGGCCGGCTTGCCCGTGCCGACGGCACCCCGGCCGATCCAGATGCCCTGCTTCGCCGGGCCGTCGATGACGTTGTCCGTGAACGTCATGTTCACGTGGCTCTCGCCGACGAAGAGGCCGGCCCGCAGCGAACCGCGCAGGGTGTTCCCCGTCATGGTGACGTTGGTGTACGCGCCGGGGAACCGGGAGTCGGGGCCCGGCGAGGTGACCTGGACCCCGTGCCGCGTCCCGTTCCACCCGGAGCCGCCGATCAGGACATTGCCGCTGACCACGGCGGACTCCAGCGGGTGGCCCGAGTCGCCGAAGACGCCCACCTCCATGGCGCTGTTGGAGGACACGCTCTGCACCAGGTTGTTCTTGAACTCGATGTCCTTGCCACCGGCGATCCGCAGGCCGTTGGCCCACCAGGGCGCGATCGCTGTGTTGTTGAGCACCTTGGCGCCGGTGAGCTGGCCGTTGTCGCCGTTCACGCCCGCGTCGGAGTAGACCGCGAAGGAGTCGTCCCCGGTGTTGCGGGCGAAGTTGTTCCGCACGGTGATACGGTCGCTGCGGCCCTCCGGGTCGGGCTTGCCTCCGTTGTTGATGTTGAAGCCGTCGCCGTAGGAGTCGGAGGTGCGGCTGTCCCGGACCGTACCGCCGGTCCCCGAGAGCCAGTTGGCGTCCGTGTGCCGGGCCCAGACCCGTTCCACGAGCAGCCCTGGGAGCCGTGCGTGGCGATGCCGTAGTCGGCACCGCCGGGCCCGCCGATGTCGCGGTACACGGCGTTGCTGTCGATCTGGATGTCGCTGAGGACGCCGTCGAGGCGGGTGTTCTCGCCGGCCGTGAAGGTCTGGTAGCGGCGTACCTGGTCGGTGGGCCTGCCGAAGGCGTAGTGACCGGCGGTGGACTGCGCGCCGGTGATCCGGGAGGCTTCCAGGTCGCCGACCGTGACGGTGACCTTGGAGGTGCCCGCGGGAAGCGTCACGGTCCCCGAGGTGTTGTCCGCGGTCCCCGCGGTGGTGGAGACGATGTCGTTCACGAAGGCGGGCAGGGAGAGCGCGACGGGCCCGCCGGGATCGCCGGTGACCGAGAGGCTGACCTTGTCGCCGTCGCGGGTGAGGGTGAAGCCGATGCGCTTGCCGCCGTGCACGGGGACGTTCGTCCAGCTCACCGGCTTGCCGGAGGTGAGCCAGCTCGTGGGCACCCCGCGCCCGATGATCACGCCGCCGCCGTTCGGGACGGAGACGCTGGCCTCCAGGAGCGCCTTGCGGTTGGTGCTGAGTCCCCACGCCTCCAGGTCGGCGAGGTTCTTGTTCCACGTCCCGCCGCCACCGGAGGAGAAGCTCTCCCCCACTGCATGGGCGCGGTCTGGTCGCCGAACAGCCAGCGCAGGCCGGCGGCGGCCTCGGTGCGCAGCTCGGGGTCGTCGGAGGCGAGGAGCTGGCTGCCGGCGCCGTCGTTGCAGACGGTGCCGTAGCCGTTGGCGCCGTTGGTCCAGGCGCCCCAGCTGTGCGCGGGGACGGCGGCCGCGGTCTGGGCGCGCTTGGTGAAGGCGAGGCGCACGGAGGCGTCCAGCTTGTCCTTCCAGACCCCCTGGTCCTTCACCCCGGCGAGGCGGCCGTCCCAGGGCAGGGAACTCATCATGAAGGTGGTGCCGAGCCAGTTGCCCTGGTAGTTGCCGTTGCCGAAAAGCGGGCAGGCGTCGAGGCAGGCGTTGTAGCCGCCGCTCTTGGTGGCGTCCATGCGGGCGGTCAGGGCGCGGTCGAGGGCGGTGCCCACGGAGTCCGCCTGGCCGAGCGCCCAGCTCTTCTCCGTCTGCCAGGAGCTGTCGGAGGCGGACCAGGAGGCGGCCAGGTCGGCGTAGGCGGTGAGCCCGTAGAGCGCGGCCATGTTGTCCACGGCGAGGTGGCTGGGGCTGTTGTCGAAGGTCGCCGACTGCTTGATGAGACCGTCGTAGGGCGAGCCGGGCTCGCTGACCCGCAGTTCCTGGACGAGGTGCGCGGTGGCCTTGATCTTCGCCTTGAGCGCCGGGGTGAAGATGCTCTGGTCGCCGGTGTAGCGCAGGTAGAGGGCGTACGGGTAGAGGAACTTGGAGGGGGCGTCGAGGTAGGGGTGGTGGTCGGGGACCGAGCTGCGGTCCAGGTAGATCTTGGAGGTGAGGGCCTTCTTGGCGAGGTCGAAGTCGCCCTCGCGGATGTACTGGGCGGCGATGTCGGGGGCGTCGTGGCTGTAGACGACGTCGTAGCCGTGGAAGGGCGCGTTGGCGGGGGCGCCGCCGCTGCTGCGCAGTTCGTGGTTGGTGCCGCCCTGGCCGTCCGGGGTCTTGGCCGTGGTCATCCAGGAGACGATCTGCTCGGCCTTGTACATGCCCGGGGACATGTCGGTCCTGGCGATCTGCCCCGACGACCAGGCGGAACACCTCGTGCCGCCGGTCTCCGACGTGGCCCTGCCCTCGCGCAAACTGGGCCGGCTCGCCTTCGAACGCCTCGCCGGGCTCATCGGCGGCGAGGAGCAGCCCGTCTCGACCCTGCTGGCCCCGCAGCTCAAGCGCCGCGGCAGCACGGGGCCGCCGCGGCGCGGGCGGTAGGCGGCGGGAGGGGGACGCCGCGGTCAGCGGCCCGTGGTCTCCCCCGCCGTGTCGAACGCTTCCCTCGCCCGTTCCACGGCGGGAAGGTGCTCGCCCGCCCACTGCGCGAGCGAGGCGAAGAGCGGGGCCAGGCTCCTGCCGAGCGCGGTGATCCCGTACTCGACCCGGGGCGGCACCTCCGGGTGATACGTGCGGGTCACCAGTCCGTCCCGTTCGAGCTGCCGCAGTCGCTGCGTCAGCACCTTGGGCGTGATGCCCCCGATGTTGCGGTGGAGTTCGACGAAGCGCTGGACGCCGTACGTGTGCAGCGTCCACAGGATCGGTGTGGTCCAGCGGCTGAAGACGATATCGACCACGGGGGCGATCGGACATGCCCGCTCCGCGCCGACGGGCGCCGTTCCCCCGGTTGGGGCTCCGGGCGTGTCCGGCTGACTCCTCACATCGCTCACCTTCCGGGAAGCCGGTTTCCTCTGGGTACCTGCTATCCCCCGGATGCTAGCTTCCCGGACGTGGCGGCGGAGAGTGCCGTACCGCCCCGCCCCACACCCAACCCCCTTCGTCCAGGGAGCTGTTCATCATCGTTGCCACCGGAGCCACGGGGAACGTCGGCCGCCCGCTGCTCGCCGCGCTCGCCCGGGCGGGCGAGGATGTCGTGGCCGTGTCACGCAGCGCGCGGCCCGCCGGGCTCCCCGAGGGTGTCCGCACCGCCCGGGCCGATCCCGGAGACCTCGCGAGTCTCGCGCCGGTGCTCGAAGGCGCCGACGCGCTCTTCCTCCTCCTGGCCGGTGCGCTCAACGGCCCCGGCGAGCCGGCGACGCACCTCCTGGACCGCGCCGCGCGCGCCGGGGTGAAGCGCGTCGTCCTCGTCTCCTCGCAACTCTCCGGCACGCGCGCGGACAACCCCTCGCACGACCGGCTGCGCGAGTTCGAGGCCGCCGTACGCGCCTCCGGCCTGGACCACACGGTCCTGCGCCCGAGCGGCTTCGCCTCCAACGCCCTCGCGTGGTCCGCGTCGGTGCGCGCGGACCGTACGGTCTTCGCGCCCTTCGCCGACGTGGCGCTGCCCGTGATCGACCCGGCGGACATCGCGGACGTCGCGGCGGCCGCGCTGCGCGAGGACGGCCACGCGGGGCGGACGTACGTCCTGACCGCCCGCGCCGGCAGGCGGCGACGATCTCCGAAGTGCTGGGCGAGGACGTGGCCTTCGTGGAGCTGTCCCGCGAGGACGCGCACGCGGCCATGGCCCGGTTCATGCCGGAGGACGTCATCGGCGGCACTCTCGACGCCCTCGGCTCCCCCCTCCCCTCGGAGCGGCGGGTCGGCCCGGACGTGCGCGCCGTCCTGGGCCGCCCGGCCCGCCCGTTCCGGGACTGGGTCACCCGCAACCTGCCCGCCTTCACGTAGCTCGCCCGCCCGCGGCGGGCGGCTTCGCGAGGCGGGCCGGCGCGTCAGGCGGTGGGGCCCGGGGCGGAGGGGCGCCTGGCGGTGTCCCGTCGCGCGATCGCCTCCGCCACCTCCTCCAGGGCGACGCGCAGGAACGTGCCGTACGCGTCCTGGGAGAGGTGGGTGGTGTGCTCCTTTCCCGCGCTGATGTGCTCGGCGGCCGCGTCGAAGGAACCGAGCCGGCGGTAGTCGTCGGCCAGGTTGAGGTGGAGAGAGGGGTAGAACCCGGCGATGTGCAGACCGGCGTGGTGCTCCTGGACACGCTGTTCGGTCACGGCGTCGGCCGCGTCCAGGGCCCGGACGTCCCAGGCGAGGGCCTGGGCGGGATCTTCGTGGAGATCCGCGAGGTGGTGGGCGAGCGAGCACCGGTGCAGCGGGTCGCCGGTGACGCCGATCCGCGACCACAGGTCGAGGAGCTTGCGGCGGGCGGAGACGATGCCGCCCGTACGGCCCTCGGCGACGGCTCGGCCGATGGCTTCCATGGTCGGGTCGGGGCGGGCAGGTGTGGTGTTCACGGTGTTCCTCGTCGTGGTCGGGGTGAGCGGTCGGGCGTGACGGGCATGGCCAGGGTGGTGAGATCGCCGCGGTCGGCGGAGCGGATCGTGACGGGCCGGTCGTCCCCCCTCAGGTCGAGCATCACGTCGGGGCCGAGCGCGGTGCTCACGGCGGGATGGAGCGTCGTCATCGCGAACCGGACCCGGAGGGGCTCGCCCGTCACGGTGGCGGGGAGCGGGACGCCGGGGTGCTCGCCGTCCACCGGGCGGACGCTCACCCCGTGCCCGTCCACGCACAGCACGACGTGCTCGCCGGGGTGCTCCTCCAGGGCGCGCAGCAGCAGGTTCTTCGGGACCGTCGCGCGGGTGGTGGCCTCGCCCAGGGAGCCGAGCATCAGCCGGTGATCGGGGAAGTCCTCGGCCAGCAGGCGGCAGTGCCGGTCCTCCCGCCCGGGCATACGCAGCCGGACCCCGTGCGGCACCGCTTCGAGGCGGACCCGCGCGCCGCGCCGGACCTCGGTGACCGCGGCCCGCAGGTCGTCCCCGTCCAGCGTGCCGGCCCATTCCCGGGGCGGCGGCTCCGGCGGCACCAGGGTCCGGGTGGAGAGCCGGTACCGGTCGGTTGCCGTCAGGCCGATCGCCTCGGGGCCCACCTCGACGCGCAGGCCCGCGAGCACCGGCATCCCCGGTTCGTGCGCGGTCGCGGTCAGGATCTGCTCGACCGCGTCCGCCAGGACGGGTCCCTTGAGCGTGGCGATCGGCAGGCCAGGCGCGTCGGCACCGAGGGCGCGCCTGATGACACGCGCCTTCCGCAGCACCGCGGCCGCGTCCCCGGCCACCTGGGCGACATGCTCGTCCAGGAGCCGTGTCGCCTCCTCGGTCCCGGCGTCGAGTGCCGCCTCGGCCGCGGCGAGGGGCATGGCGATCTCACGGAGCTGACGCAGCAGGGTGGCCCGCGTCAGCTGCGCGGCGGCATAGGAGCGGTAGCCCGTGACCGGGTCCACTCGGGCGGGGGGCAGGAGCCCGGAGTCGGCGTAGAAGCGCAACGCGCTGGAGGTCAGCCCGCTGCGCCGGGCGAAGACCCCGATCGGCATCAACTGGGAAGGCGGCACCGCGCCATCATCGGGCTTCAGCCCACTCGAAGGTCAACAACGCGGTGCGGCGGTCACCGGGGGGCGGGGGCGCGAGGGCACCGCGCGGAACGCACGGCTCGCTCCGGTGCACAAGCAGCCCGTGCTGGTCCCCGGCCGGTCCCCCGCAAACGCCTCAGGGCCGGTGTCGGATTTCTCCGATACCGGCCCTGAGCTGCGACTGTCTCCAGTCGGGACGACAGGATTTGAACCTGCGACCCCTTGACCCCCAGTCAAGTGCGCTACCAAGCTGCGCCACGTCCCGATGCCGACCGAGGGGTTCCCCGTGCCGTGCGAGAAGTACATTACCGCACGTCCAGGGGGTCGTGTGACAGGGAGGCCGCGCCCGGACGGCGGGGTGCCGGGGGCGGCCCGTGCAATCGGTATGGTCCGACCTCTTGATGCGGGACGCGGCGCCTCGCTACGGTGCTCGGGCCGCCACGGAACTGTTTCGGGAAGGTCACCTCCCGCAGTTCAATAGATTAATAATGAAACTGAGCCGCTCCCTCTGAGAGGGCTCCCGCATGAGACCGCGCTCCAGAAGATCCCGCACGGGCCGCGCCGTCACCAGGCGACTGCTCGGCGCACTCCTCCCCCTCGCCCTGGTGCTCGCCACCGGCCTCGACGCGGGCGCCGCCCCACCGGACGAGGAGGCGGTGAACCTGGCGCTCGGCCCCGGCGCGACGGCCACCGCCTCCTACCAGGACGGCTCCCGCACCGCCGCCAAGGCCATCGACGGCGACGAGGGGACCCGCTGGTCGAGCGACCACAGCGGGAACCCGGACGCCTGGCTCTCCGTCGATCTCGGCGCCACCCACCGCGTCGATACGGTGGAGATCGTCTGGGAGGCCGCCTACGCCAAGGCGTACCGCGTCCAGGTCTCCCCGGACGGCACGCACTGGACGGACGCCTGGTCCACGACCAGCGGCAAGGGAGGCACCACGGACGTGCACCTCGGCAGGGACGCGCACCACGTGCGGGTGCAGGGCATCACCCCCGGGACGTCGTACGGCTACTCGGTCAAGGAGCTGCGGGTCCTCGGCGGCCCGGCCCAGGGGCCGGCCCCGGTCGCCGCCGGCTCGCCCGTCGTCGCCCCCTCGACCACGTACCCCACGTCGTACGGCGACTGGCAGAACGGGCTGCTCGCCGGGAACGGCAAACAGGGCGTCATCGTCTTCGGCGACCCCCGGAACGAGACCGTCGTCTTCGACGACAAAGACTTCTTCATGGCCCGCACCGAGGCCCGCCCGCACCGCACCTTCAACACCGTCGGCACCGGCGATCTGAACCGCATCCGCGACGGCCTCATCGCGGGCGACTACCGGGGCGCCAACCAGCTCGCCGCCGACGTGCAGGGCTACCAGGGCGGCGGCGAGGGCAGCAAGCACCCCGGCTACAAGATGAGTCTCCAGCTTCCGGAGAGCGGCCCCGTCCGCGACTACGTCCGCTCCACGGACTACTCCAACGGCGTGGTCAAGGTGAACTGGACGGACGACAAGGGGAAGTGGGAACGCGACTCCTTCGTCTCACGCACCGACGGCGTCACCGTCCAGCAGCTTCCCGCCCCCGCCGGGCAGAAGCTCGACGTCACGCTCGGCCTCTCGATCGACCCCGGGATGCACCTGCTGACCAAGGGCGTCACGTACACCAGCAACACCAGCGCCGACTTCCTCAACCTGCGCGCCAAGTATCCGGCCGGCAGCTACAACGCGGGCTACGAGGGCGTCACCCGGATCGTCACCGACGGGCAGAAGACCGTTACCGGCGACAAGGTGCGGGTGACCGGGGCGAGTTACGTGACACTCCTGTCGCTCACGCAGCGCTACGACGGCACGTACGAGGGCGGGGTCCCGGCCGAGCAGGAGTGGGACAAGCAGCTCCTCCAGCAGAAGCTGTCCGGCATCAACGACAGTTACGCGACCCTCCTCGCCCGCAACAGCGCCGAGCACAGCAAGATCTTCGGCCGCGTCTCCGCCGACTTCGGCGCGAGCGAGGCGGACCGCGCCAAGTCCACCGAGCAGCTCCTCGCCGAGCAGAAGACCCGCTCCACCCCCGTACCGGCCCTGTACGAGCGGATGTTCGCGGCCGGCCGCTACCACCTGCTCGGCTCCAGCAACGCGACCGCCGCTCCCGACCTGCTCGGCAACTGGACCGGTGACAGCGACGTCGGCTGGGACGGCTACTACCACCTCGACGCCAACCTCAACCTCCAGCTCTCCGGCGGCAACGTCGGCAACATGCCGGAGGCGATGGCCGGCTACTTCGCGCTCAACCGGCAGTGGCAGAAGGACTTCCGGACCAACGCGAAGAAGCTGCTGGGCACCCGGGGGATGCTCACCGGCGGGAACACCCCCAACGGCGAGGGGCTGATCTCCAACATCAACTTCGACTACCCCTACCAGTACGTCACGGGCGGCGAGTCCTGGCTGCTCCAGCCGTTCCGGGAGTACTACCAGGTCACCGGGGACACCACCTTCCTCGCCGACCAGTACTACCCCCTCATCCGCGACATGAACGACTTCTACGAGGACTTCCTCACCAAGAAGGACGCGCGGGGCAAGTACGTCTTCGCGGGCTCCATCTCGCCCGAGAACACCCCGCCGGGCGGAGTGCCGCTCTCGGTCAACTCCGTCTACGACATCTCCGGCGCCCGCTTCGCGCTCTCCACGCTGATCCAGACGGCGAAGACGCTCGGCCGCGACGCCGGCAAGATCGCGATGTGGCAGGAGAAGCTGGACAACCTGCCGCCGTACCTCGTCAACGACGACGGCGCGCTCGCCGAGTGGGCCTGGCCCGATCTCGCGAACAAGAACAACTACCAGCACCGCCACTCCAGCGGCCTCATGCCGGTGTGGCCCTACCGCGAGATCACGCCGGAGACGGACAAGCCGCTCTACGACGCGGCGCGGGTCTTCCTCGCGAAGAAGGACGGCGGCAGCTACGAGAACGCGGGCCACGGCCTGCTCCACGGCGCCCTCGTCGCGGCCGACCTCGGCCAGGCCGGCTCCGTGGGCGCGAAACTCCTGCGCTTCGCGAAGGACGACTACTACTACAGCAGCATGGCCACCTCGCACTACAACAACCACAACACCTTCGCCACGGACGTCGTGAACTCGGTTCCCTCCGTGATGATGGAGATGGTGGCCGCCACCCGGCCCGGGACCCTGGAAGTACTGCCCGCGCTGCCCGAGGGGCTCGCCAAGGGCTCGGTGAAGGGGATGCTCGGCAAGGGCCGCTTCACGATCGACGACCTGAGCTGGGACACGGACGCGCACACGGCGAAGGTCACGCTCACCTCCGGCATCGACCAGGACCTCACGCTGATCCAGCGCGCGGGCATCCGGGCGATCAGCGGCGACGGCGTCACGATCCGCACCTCACCGCTCGGGGACACGGCCCGCGTCCTCGCACTCAAGAAGGGCAAGAAGGTCACCGTCGAGCTCTCACGATGGCCGCCGCGCGGCAGAACCTGGCACAGGGGAAGACCGCGACGGCCTCCTCGGAGTCCAACAGCGACCAGGGCACCGCCAAGGCCGTGGACGGCGACATGGGCACCCGCTGGAGCGCGGGCCAGGCCGCCGACAGCTGGCTCCAGGTGGACCTCGGCGCGACGCACACGCTCAGCGAGGTGCAGCTCGCCTGGGAGGACTCGTACACCAAGGGGTACAAGCTCCAGGGCTCGACGGACGGGCGCACCTGGCGCGACCTGTTCACGCGGGTCGATGGCAAGGGCGGTACCGAGACGATCCCGGTGAGCGGCTCCGCGCGCTACGTACGGATGCAGGGCACCGAGAAATCCGGCCAGTGGGGTTACTCGCTCTACGAGTTGCGGGTCTACGGCTGAGCCGGCCGGTCACCGGCGGTGACCGGAAGCGAGAGCGGCGGGGCGTCCCGGGCAGGCAGGTCCGGGGCGCCCCGCCGCGCGCCGGGAGGCGGGGCGGCGCGCGACGGGGGGGACGGGGCGGCGCGCGTCGGGCGGCGGCACGGCGGGCGGCGCGCGGGGCGATACCCGCCCACATTGGTCCGGACTAATACCTCCGCGCATATTGACGTGAGCACGACTTCAACCTTTGAATCCTGGTGCGAGGTTCCGCCCCCAACTCGCCCTGCCCAGGGAGTACTTCCCCCATGTTCCTCACCCGCACGGCCGCGTTCCCCAGACGCGCGCTGCTCCGGCTGCTCGCCCTGTTCGCGCTGGTCCTCGGCGCCCAGGCCCTCCCCGCCGCCCACGACGCGCGCGCCGCTGAGCCCTTCAAGGTGCTCGCCCTCTACGACGGCACCTACGACGCGGCGCACATCAACTTCGTGCACGAAGCGAACGCCTGGTTCCCCCAGCAGGGCGCGGCGAACGGCTTCACCTACACCTCGACCTCCGACTGGGGGCAGCTCAACACCGCCAACCTGGCCAAGTACCAGGTGGTGCTCTTCCTCGACAACTACCCGCACACCGCCTCGCAGCAGGCCGCGTTCAAGACTTTCATGGACAACGGCGGGGGCTGGATGGGTTTCCACGTCTCGGCGTTCAACACGAACCCGGCCGACTGGCCCTGGTACCACAACACCTTCCTCGGCACCGGCGCCTTCCGCAGCAACACCTGGGGCCCGACCCAGGAGACGCTGCGGATCGAGGACGCCTCGCACGCGTCCACCGCCGGGCTCCCCTCGACCATCACCTCGTCGGTGAGCGAGTGGTACAGCTGGCAGAACGACCTGCGGCAGAACCCGGCGATCGACGTCCTCGCCTCGATGGACCAGTCCACCTTCCCGATCGGCACCGACCCCAACCAGACCTGGTACAGCGGGTACTACCCGATCTCGTGGACCAACCGCAACTACCGCATGATCTACAACAATTTCGGCCACAACGCGATGAACTACAGCACCAACACCGGCCTGTCCTCCACCTTCGCGAGCGCCCAGCAGAACAAGCTGCTGCTCCAGGGCCTGCGCTGGCTCGGCGGGGCCTCGGGCCCCTCGAACCCGCCGGGCGGCAACCCCTCCGGCGCGATCGTCGGCAACGGCGGCAAGTGCGTGGACATCGCGGGCGCGTCGAGCGCCAACGGCACCGCGGTGCAGCTCTACGACTGCAACGGCACCGGCGCCCAGACGTGGCAGGTCGCCGCCGACGGCTCGCTGCGCGCGCTCGGCAAGTGCCTCGACGTGACGGCGGCCGGGACGGCCAACGGGACGACCGTCCAGCTCTACGACTGCAACGGCACCGGCTCGCAGGTGTGGCGCCCCGGCGCGAACGGCTCGCTGGTGAACCCGCAGTCGGGCAAGTGCCTGGACGCGACCAACAAGAGCACGGCCAACGGCACCCGTCTCCAGCTGTGGACCTGCTCGGGCGCCGCCAACCAGAAGTGGACGCTGCCGAACTGACCCGGCCGCGAGGTCCCGCCCCGAGGCGGTCACCACAACGGCACGCGCCCCCCCCCGGTCACCGGCCGGGGGGGCGCGGGCGTGCCGGGGGCGTGGCGCGGGCGCGTGGTGTGCGGAAGTGGGGCCGCGCGTGGTGGCCGCGCGTACAGTTGCCCCCTCGCGG
>NZ_GG770539.1:596958-607272 GCF_000154905.1 Streptomyces sp. SPB074
CGCCGGGGCTCGTGCGCGGGGGGCACGCGCTCGCGGGGCGTCTGGACACGGCCGTACGGGACGGGGCGGGTGTCGATCCGGCGGCGGAGGCTCCGCGGCTGCGGGGCTGAGCGGGTCCGCGCGCGGCCGCCTCGTCCCCGGGCCCGTACCCCGCCCCCCGCGCGGGCGGCGGGCATGGGGCAGACTCCTCCCGTGCGAACCATTCACGTCATCGGGATCGGAGCGGGGGACCCGCGGCAGCTCACGCTGGAGGCGGTCGAGGCCCTGCGGGACACGCAGGTGTTCTTCGTCCTCGACAAGGGCGAGGAGAAGTCCGACCTCACGGCGCTGCGGTTCGGGATGCTCGACGCGCATCTGCCGGACGCGGGCGCCTACCGGGTCGTGAGCGTGCCCGATCCGGAGCGGGACCGCGACCGGGCGGCCGGGCGGGAGCGGTACGCGCGCGCCGTGGACGAGTGGCGGGCCGCGCGGGCGGCGCTCTTCGGGCGGCTCTTCCGCGAGGAACTGGACGAGGACGGGGTCGGCGCGCTGCTCGTGTGGGGCGACCCGGCGCTCTACGACTCGACGCTCGGGATGCTCGCCGAGGTGCGCGCGGGCGGGGTGGACTTCGTGACGACCGTGGTGCCGGGGGTGACGGCCCCCGCGACGCTCGCGGCGCGGCACCGCACGGTGCTCAACCGGATCGGCGGCGCGGTGCAGATCACCACCGGGCGGCGGCTGGCCGAGGGCTTTCCCGAGGAGGCGGACGACGTCGTCGTGATGCTCGACGCGCACACGCGCTTCGCCGCGTACGCGGACCGCGCGGACCTCGACATCTACTGGGGCGCCTACCTCGGCACCCCGGACGAACTGCTCGCCTCGGGTCCCCTGCGCGAGGTGGCGGCCCCCTTGGTCGCGCTGCGCGAGGCGGCGCGGGCCCGCAAGGGCTGGATCATGGACACGTACCTGTTGCGCCGTCATCGCGACGCGGACGGCGAGCGCGCGCCGGTGGTGCTGCCGGAGAGCTGAGGCGCGGCCCGGGAGCGACCGCCGCCGGTGCCGGGCCACGCGGGTCCGCCGCTTTGCCCCGCCGCGGGCCCCACCCCCGCCGCCGGGGCTCCGCACGCCGCGGCTCCCCTTCCGGGTGCGCACCTCGTGCGACGGGTGGGGCCGGGTGTGAGCCTGGCAGGGTGACGACCGCTCCCGAGAAGGCCCCCGCCGCCCCGCAGCCGCCGGTGCTCGACAGACGCCGCCGGAACATCGTCTTCGCGACGATCACGCTCGGCATCCTGCTCGCCGCGCTCGACCAGACGATCGTGGGCACCGCGCTGCCGACGATCGTGGCCGACCTCGGCGGCGGCGAGCACATGTCGTGGGTGGTCACCTCCTACCTGCTCGCCGAGACGGTCTCGACCGTGCTCGTGGGCAAGTTCGGCGACCTCTTCGGGCGCAAGATCGTCTTCCAGGTCTCGGCGATCGTGTTCATCACGGGTTCGTTCCTGTGCGGGCTCGCCTCGGACATGCTGCTGCTCATCGCGTGGCGCGCGGTGCAGGGGATCGGCGCGGGCGGGCTCATGGTGACGGCCATGGCGCTCATCGCGGACGTCATCCCCTTGCGCGAGCGCGGCAAGTACCAGGGGGCGATCGGGGCCGTGTTCGGGGTCTCGACGGTCGTCGGGCCGCTGCTCGGCGGGGTCTTCACGGACCATCTGACCTGGCGTTGGGCCTTCTACGTCAACGTGCCGATCGCGATCGTCGTGGTGATCGCCGCCGCGCGCACGATCCCCTCGGTGCGCTCGGGCGTGAAACCGGTGATCGACTACCTCGGCATCGCGCTCGTCGCGATCGGGGCGAGCGCGCTGATCCTGGCGACGAGCTGGGGCGGCAACCAGTACGCGTGGGGTTCGGGCGTCGTCATCGGGCTGTTCGCGGCCGGGATCGCGGGGCTCGGCCTGTTCTGCCTCGCCGAGACGCGGGCGCGGCAGCCGATGCTGCCGATGCGGCTCTTCCGCGATCCGGTCTTCGCCGTGTGCGCGGTCCTGAGCTTCGTGGTGGGCTTCGCGATGCTCGGCGCGCTGACCTTCCTGCCCACGTACCTCCAGTACGTGGACGGGGACTCCGCGACGATCTCGGGCGTGCGCACCCTGCCCATGGTGATCGGCCTGCTGATCGCCTCGATCTTCAGTGGCAACGTGGTGAGCAAGACCGGTCACTACCGGATCTTCCCGATCGTCGGGACGCTCGTGATGGGACTCGGTCTCTTCCTCCTCTCCCGGATGGACAACCACTCGGGGGCCTGGCTGGAGTCGCTGTACATGTTCGTCCTCGGGACCGGGATCGGCCTCTCGATGCAGGTCCTGACGATCGCGGTGCAGAACACCGTGGACTACGCGGACCTGGGCGCGGCCACCTCGGGCGTGACCTTCTTCCGTACCCTCGGCAGTTCCTTCGGCACGGCCGTCTTCGGGACGATCTACGCCAACGCGCTCGCGCCCCGGCTGCGGGACGGGGTCGGCGGGGCGGCGCGCGCCACGGGACGGGACCCCGCAGCGGTGGCGCGGGCGGCGGGGAGCCCGGACGGGGTGCACGGGCTGCCGGCGGCGGCGCGCGAGCCCGTCGTGCACGCGTACGCGGAAGCGCTCCAGACGGTGTTCCTGTGGACCGTGCCGGTGGCGGCCTTCGGTTTCGTGCTGGCGCTCTTCCTGCGGCAGGTCAAGCTCAACGACCCGGCCCGCAGCGGTTCGACCGACCTCGGCGAGGGCTTCCAGGCCCCCGCGGTGCGGGCTTCGCGGGACGTGCTCGAACTCGCGGTCGCCCGGGTCATGCTGCGGACGCCCAAGGACACCGGGCGGCGGCTCGTGGCCGCGTCGGACACGCGGCTCGACATCGCGGGGGCGTGGGCGGTCATGCAGATCTACCTGTTCACGCGGCTCGTGGGCTTCGCGAGCATCGGCGTGATCGCCTCGCGCCACCGGCTGCCGCCCGAGGTCCTCGTCCCGGTCTACGACCGCATGGTGGCGGAGGGCTACGTGACCCGCGACGGCTCCGTGCTGACGCACACCCCGGCGGGCGAGCGCGAGACGGCGATCATCACGGCGGCCTGGTCGGAGTGGCTGCGCGACCAGCTGGAGGGCATGGAGGAGCCGGTGCGCGAGGGCGCCCCGACCGACGCGACGCTGAAACGCCCCGACGACGCGGAGGTGCGGGCGGCGCTGGACGCGATCGCGAAGCGGCTGCTCGCGGAGGAGCTGGCGGAGGGCGGGACTCCCTCGGCACCGCGGTCCGGGAAGCTCGCTCCCTCCGGCTAAGCGGGGGTACCTGACGCCGGGTCCGCCCTGTCGCCCGGTACCGGCACCGGACGCGCCCGCTCCGCCCTGCCGCCCGGTACCGGTACCGGCATCCGGACGCGCGGGTCCGCCCTGCCCTCCGGTACCGGCACCGCAGGCGCGCCCCGCTACTCGCGGCGCGCCTCCACCTGGAGCGCCAGTTCCCGCAGGACGTCGGCCGAGCTGATCTCGGTCCGTCCTTCGTCGTGCACCTCCGCCAGCTCGGACCAGGCGAAGACGAATCCCGCCGCCAGGCGCGTGAGCGCCTGGCTCATCTGCTCCCCGATCACGGCTCCGAGATCGGAGACGGCCGTGCCCTCGGGGATCTCGACGGCGGGCAGCGCCTCCTTGACGAGGCCGCCGACGAGACCGAGCCTGCTGAGGTCGTCCTCCTCGTCCTCCGTGCCCTCCTCGTCCCGCATCCACTCGGCCGAGGCGGTGAGGAGGCTGATGATGCGGAGGATGATGTCGCGCTGTTGCTCGTCGTACTCCATGCCGCCGAGGCTAGTACGCCGCACGCGCGCGACCGCCCCACCCCGCACGGACGGGGTGGGGCGGCGTGGCCGCGGGGCCGGTGGCACGGTCCGGGCGGACGGTGCCGGTGCCGGTGCCGGTGCGACGGTCCTACGGGGCGGCGGGCGGCAGGCGGCGGGTCAGTCGCGGGCCGCTCCCGCGCCCGTGGCGCTCTCGGAGGTCTCCTTGCCGAGGGCGACGGCCTCGGCCTCGCGCGGGGCCGGGACGTCCCCGGGGATCGCGTCCTCGGGGGCTCCGGGGGCGGCCGGGCCGCCCTCGGCGGCCAGGCGCTCCATGCCGCTCGTGGTCTTGAGCGGCTTCTCCTTGACGAAGAGGACCGCGATGATCGCGAGGAAGGCGAAGGGGGTGGCGACGAGGAAGAGGTCGCCGGTGGCGACGCCGTACGCGTGCTCGACGATGCCCTTGATCTGCGGCGGGAGCTTCGTCATGTCGGGCACGGAGCCGCCGCCGCCCTCGCCCGCCGGGATGCCGGCGTCCTTGAAGCCCTTGGTCAGTTCGGTGCTGACCCGGTTGGCGAGGACCGCGCCGAGGACACTCGTGCCGATCGTGCCGCCGAGCGAGCGGAAGAAGGAGAGCACCGAGGTGGCGGCGCCGAGTTCGTGCGCGTCCACGTCGTTCTGCGCGGCGAGCACGAGGTTCTGCATCAGCATCCCGACGCCGAGACCCATGACGCCCATGTAGAGGCTGAGCAGGCCGAAGTGGGTGTCGGAGCCGATGGTCGAGAGCAGGCCGAGCCCGGCGGTCATGACGATCGCGCCCGCGACCAGGTAGACCTTCCACTTGCCGGTGGCGGAGATGAGCTGCCCGGCGACGGTCGAGGAGATGAGCAGGCCGAAGATCATCGGCAGGCTCATGAGCCCGGCGACGGTCGGGGACTTGCCCAGCGAGACCTGGAAGTACTGCGAGAGGAAGACGGTCCCGGCGAACATCGCGATGCCGACCAGGAAGCTCGCCACGGTGGTGAGCGTGACGGTGCGGTTGCGGAAGATGCCGAGCGGGATGATCGGCTCCTTCGCGCGCGTCTCGACCCACACGGCGAGCGCGAGCAGGACGACGCCGAGGGAGACGAGGAGCGCGGTCTCCGTCGAGGCCCAGTCGAACCTGTCGCCCGCGAGGGAGGTCCAGATGAGCAGGTCGCACACGCCCGCGACGATGAGGAAGGCGCCGAGCCAGTCGATGCGGACCTCGCGGCGGATGGTGGGCAGCCTCAGGGTGCGCTGGAGCAGGACGATGCCGGCGAGCGCGAAGGGCACGCCGATGAAGAAGCACCAGCGCCAGCCGAGCCAGGAGGTGTCCACGAGGACACCGCCGACGAGGGGACCCGCGACGGTGCCGACCGCGAAGACGGCGCCGAAGATGCCCGCGTACTTGCCGAGGCGGCGCGGCGGGATGATCGCGGCCATGACGACCTGGGCGAGCGCGGTGAGGCCACCGCCGCCGATGCCCTGGAGGACGCGGCTGATGATCAGCGTGACGACGTCCTGCGAGAAGCCGGCGACGAGCGAGCCGACGACGAAGAGGCCGAGCGAGAGCTGGAGCAGCAGCTTCTGGTTGAAGAGGTCGGCCAGCTTGCCCCACAGCGGCACCGTGGCGGTCATCGCCAGGAGTTCGGAGGTGACGACCCAGGTGTACGAGGACTGGCTCGCGCCGAGGTCGGCGATGATGCGGGGCAGGGCGTTGGCGACGACGGTGCCCGCGAGGATGGCGACGAACATTCCCGCCATCAGGCCCGACATCGCCTGGAGTATCTGGCGGTTGGTCATGGAGGTCGGCGACGGCGCGGTCGCCTCGGCTGTGCTCACGTTGTCCTTCTTGAAAGGGAGACGGTGGTACGTACGGGGACAGGACGGGCCCGTGCGGCGGTGCCGCGTCCGGGCCCCGTGGGAGCGGGCGGTGTCGCCGGGCTCCCGGGACGGTCGGCGGTCTGGCGGTCGGTACGGGGATGCGGGACGAGGACACCCGGGGCGGCGGACCGGCGCCGCTTCCCGATGGGGGCTGTCCGCCCGTCAGTCGGTGGGCCGCCGCAGTCCGGCGGCGAGGTGGGTGAAGACCTCGGCGAAGGTCTCCGCGAGATCGGTCTGCGCGGGGCGCGCGCACCAGTGCTCGAAGGTGACGCGCGCCGCCGTGTGGGCCACGGCGGCGAGGAGCCGGGCGAAGAGGGGGATGTCGGCGCCGGCCCACTCCCCCGGCCCGCCCGGGTCGCTCGCGCCCCCGGGAGGCGCGGGCGGCGTGGCGGCGGGGGTGGTGGTGCGGCCCGAGGTCCGCTCCAGCCAGGCGGCGATGGCGCGGGCGAGTTCCCGCTCGTCGCTGGAGTAGGCGTTGAGGCCGCGCACGATGAGGTGCGGGGAGCGCTGGAAGACCTCCAACTGGAGGGTCAGCAGCTCCTGCCGTTCCTCGAAGCCCGTCAGCTCGCCGACGAACGCGGAGCGGACCGCCTCCAGCGGCGAATGCCCGGCGGGGGCGGTGCGGACCGCCTCCTGGATGCGCTCCGAGACGCCTTCGTCGATGACGACGAACGCGTCGTCGTGACTGGCGAAGTAGTTGAAGAACGTACGGGGCGAGACGCCCGCCGCCTCGCTGATCGCCTCGACCGTGACGTTCTCGGCCCCGTGCTCGGCGGCGAGCCGGATGGCGGCCTCGGCGAGGGCGGCGCGGGTCGCGCGCTTCTTCCGCTGCCGGAGCCCGCCGCCGGGCGCGAGATCGTTCGTCACGCCCTGCATAGTAGGCAAAAATGCATGATCTGCAAAATCACTCGGCGTGACGGGGCCGGTCCCCGCTCACGTGCCACGCGGCCCGCCCCTCGTCGCACCCCCGCGCGCCCCTCACACCGGCGCCGGCCCGCTCCCGCTCGCCCGCCCCGATTCCCGCGTGTCCCCGCTCACCCACTCCAGCAGGATCTCCCCCTCGGCGCCGGACGGCAGGCGCAGGACGAGGGCCAGTCCGGCGAGGTCCGCGAGGGCGCGGGAGCCGGCCGCCGCCTCCAGGGTCACGGTCCAGGGCTCGCCGTGCCCCTGGGGGCCGTCGGCGGGCTCCAGGACGGTGAGGGACACGATCACGTCGATGCCGCTCGCGCCCACCCCGGCTTCCTCGCCGAGCAGCAGGGCGGGACCTTGGTAGCTGCGCATGGGTTCTCCTCGCCTCGCGCTCGGGACACTCCGCCTCCAGGCTCCTCCGCGCCGCCCCCGCCCGCATCCCGGCGCGACCGTCACGGAGCGCGGGCGGGGGCGGCACCCTTTCGTCACGGTTTGACACGAAGGATCGCGATGAGACGCTGGTCAGTGCGGGTACCGCAGTCGCGCGCCCCGCAGGCCGGGGCGCCGCACCACCCAGGAGGCCGCATGGCGAAGCACCACCACCCCCAGTCCGAGGAGAACAGCCCCCGCCGCGGGATGCCGCGCAGGCCCGACGACGACCGGCTCGCCGCGCGCACGGAGGAGGAGCGGGTACGGGCCGGGCTCGACGTGTACGACCCCGGCGAGGCCCCCGCGGCGACGGACACCGATCCGCCCCGGCGGGTGACCGAGAGCGGCGCGTACCGGGAGGAGAAGACGGAGCTGGACCGCGAGGTCCGCAAGGGCGAACTGCGCCCGGACCAGCTCTCGGCGCGCAAGGACCGCGACCCGTACCCGCCCACGCAGTACGACGACTGAGCGGCGACCGGAGCGCACGCGGGAGGGGAACCGGGGGAACGGCGGCGCGCCACGGACGGGACCTCGGCCCCGGTCCGCGCCGCGCCGCCGTCACGCGCGAGCGCCCGGCCCGCGAGGCCCGTCCAGCAGGGCCCGCGAAGCCCGTCCCGCCGCGCGCGGCCCGCCCCGTCCTCCGTACCCGAGTGCCCGCCCACCCCCGGCCCGGGCCCCGTCTCAGCACCTGACACGCGCCCCGGGCCGCGCCGCGCGAGGGGACGCGCGGGAGCCCGCCGGGACGCGGGCGCGCGCCGCCGTCCGTCCGGCGGCGCGGCAGAATCCCGCCCTCCCCTCCGATTTCCGGCCAACGGGGCGTCAAACCCGCCGATTTGCGCCCCTCTCGTCGCCCGGGTCCCGGGAGGAAGCGGGGAGAAGGGGACGGTCGGGACGATTCAGCGGGCGGGGACATTGCGGGCGCGTGTCGCCGGGGGACGAAGCGGGGCTTTCCCGACCGCACGGCAAGCGGCTTCTTTTCCAATTCTTTCCCGGGAACGGGTTCGCATAGCGACCCCGGGCGTCCGGGAGCCGAACGGAATTCGCCAACCTCGTGATGCGCACCTGACAACCATCGGCCGGGGCTGCCACAGTCTCCCTCGGCCAGCGGTCGGGCACCCGTTCCCTCCCCGCCGCGGGCTCTTCGTCACCCCACCGGCCGCCTGTGCGCGGCCCGTTGAAGGAGCCCTTCCTTGAGACGAACCTCCTCCCGCCGCGCCGCCGTCACCGGCGGCGCGCTGCTCGCGGTCTCCGCACTCCTGACCGCCGCGACGCAGACGGGCGTGGCCTCGGCCGCGCCCTCCCCCACCGGCAAGGCCGCCTCGGCGGCCAGGCCGGGAGCACTGCCGGCGAAGCTGTCCCCCGCACAGCGCGCCGGACTCATCGCCGCGGCGCAGAAGAAGAGCGCCGCGACGGCGGGCGAACTGAGCCTCGGCGCTCAGGAGAAGCTGGTCGCCCGCGACGTGGTCAAGGACCAGGACGGCACGCTGCACACGCGCTACGAGCGCACGTACGCCGGGCTGCCCGTCCTCGGCGGTGACCTGGTGGTCACCACGAACCCGGCCGGCGAGACCGGCAAGGTCGTACGCGCCTCGCGGGCGAAGCTGAGCGGTGTGAAGACCACCGCGAAGGTCCCCGCGGCGACGGCGCGGAAGCAGGCGCTCGGCGCGGCGAAGGCGCAGGGCGCCGCGCAGCCGGCGACCGACCAGGCCCCGCGCAAGGTCATCTGGCTCGCCGAGGGCAAGCCCGTGCTCGCCTACGAGACCGTGATCGGCGGGCTCCAGGAGGACGGGACGCCCAACGCGCTGCACGTCGTGACGGACGCCGCGACGGGCGCGAAGCTGTACGAGTACCAGGGCATCGAGAACGGCACGGCCAACACGCAGTACAGCGGCACCGTGACCATCAGCACGACGAAGTCGGGCTCGACGTACAACCTGACGGACGCGACGCGCGGCGGCCACAAGACGTACACCCTCGCCAACAAGACCTCGGGCACCGGGACGCTCGTCTCCGGCCCGGACGACGTGTGGGGCGACGGGAAGGGCACCACCCCCGAGACGGCGGCGGCCGACGCGGCCTACGGCGCCCAGGAGACCTGGGACTTCTACAAGGACACCTTCGGGCGCAGCGGCATCCGCGGCGACGGCGTGGCCGCCTACTCGCGGGTCCACTACGGCAACCAGTACGTCAACGCGTTCTGGGACGACAGCTGCTTCTGCATGACGTACGGGGACGGGGCCGGCAACGCCGCGCCGCTCACCGCGCTCGACGTCGCGGGCCACGAGATGAGCCACGGGGTCACCTCGGAGACCGCGGGCCTCAACTACAGCGGCGAGTCCGGCGGCCTCAACGAGGCGACCAGCGACATCTTCGGCACCGGCGTGGAGTTCTACTCCAACACCGCGACCGACCCCGGTGACTACCTCATCGGCGAGAAGATCGACATCAACGGCGACGGCACCCCGCTGCGCTACATGGACAAGCCCAGCAAGGACGGCGCCTCGGCCGACAACTGGTCCTCCACGCTCGGCAACAAGGACGTGCACTACTCCTCGGGCCCCGCGAACCACTTCTTCTACCTCCTCTCGGAGGGCAGCGGCGCCAAGACGGTGAACGGCGTGAACTACAACTCGCCGACGTACGACGGGCTCCCGGTCACCGGCATCGGCCGGGCCAAGGCGCTCCAGATCTGGTACAAGGCGCTGACCACGCAGTTCACCTCCACCACGAACTACGCGGGCGCCAGGACCGGCACCCTCGCGGCGACCTCCTCGCTCTACGGCGCGAACTCGGCCGAGTACAAGGCGGTGCAGGACGCCTGGGCGGCGATCAACGTCGGCGCCCGCTCGGGCGGCGGCACGGACCCGGGCAACCCCGGCGGGACGGTCTTCTCCTCCAGCACCAAGGTCGCGATACCGGACGCCGGTTCGGCCGTCAGCTCCTCGATCGCGGTGACCGGGCGCAGCGGCAACGCCCCCTCGAACCTGTCGGTCTCGGTGGACATCACGCACACCTACCGCGGTGACCTCGTGGTGGACCTCCTCGCGCCGAACGGCACGAGCTACCGCCTCAAGAACTCCAGCTCCTCGGACTCGGCGGACAACGTCAAGGCCACCTACACCGTCAACGCCTCCTCCGTCGCCGCCAACGGCACGTGGAAGCTCCAGGTGCGGGACGTGTACTCCGGTGACAGCGGGACCATCAACGGCTGGTCGCTGACCTTCCCGTAAACCCCCCGGCGCGATCCCGGCGGAGCGCCCCCGCCACGCACGAGCGCCCCGGCCACCTCGGTG
>NZ_GG770539.1:607668-611537 GCF_000154905.1 Streptomyces sp. SPB074
TGACGTCCGCGACGCGCACCTCCAGCGTCGGGACGTGCGCGGAGGGACGCGCGAGCCAGTAGGCGTTGCGGGCCCGCTCGGGCAGGACCCCGGTCGCGAAGAGCCTGCGGTGCGTCGCGTCGTAGTCGGCCGCGTCGGCGAAGAAGGGCGGGATCTGGGTCGTGGGCCAGCGCGAGAGGACCATCGTGCGCCAGCTCGCGAAGCCGGTGTCCGCGCCGTGCTCGTACGGGGAGTTGGCCGAGAGCGCGAGGAGGACGGGCAGCCAGGGGCGCAGGTGGTCCAGGGCGTGCACGGCGGCCTCGCGGTCGGGGACGCCGACGTGGACGTGGCAGCCGCAGGTCTCGGTGCCGCGCGCGAGGAGCTGGTAGAGACCGGCGACGTCGCGGTAGTGCGGGGCCTCGGTGGGGGTGCGGGGCGGGGCCTGGCGCCCGGCCGTGCCGTGGGCGAGGACCCGGCAGCCGGCCTTCCCGGCGGCCTCGACGAGGCGTTCGCGCGCGGCGGAGACCTCGGCCCGCAGCCCGGGCAGGTCCGCGCACACCGGGCTCGTGGTCTCGATCATGCTGCTGAGCAGTTCGCGCTGCGGAGCCGTCACGGCGCCCTGCGGGTGGAGTCGGTGGTGCACGTCGAGGACCCGTTCGGCCGCGTCGACCGGGAGCAGCGTCTCCGCGTCGACCAGCAGGAACTCCTCCTCGACGCCGAGGGTGGGGGGTGCGCCGGGGTCTGCGGGTAAGCCCGCGTCCCCGCCTTGCGTTGCGCTGGCGGACATGCGGCAGCTCCTCGGGGGTGGAGTGGGACGCGTGGCCCGTGGGCGGGCCCACTCACTTTGCCGCCGGCGCGCGTACGGCAGGAGAGCGCATACGGGGCGCCCCGGCGCACGGAGTCCGCGCTTCCGCGATCCGGGGGCGCGAACGTCCTTCGCGGCCCGCCGCTACCAGGCGTTACGCTGGGCGGCATCACCGGACACGGGGTGCCCCGCGGGGGCTGAGATCACACCCGTCGAACCTGAACCAGCTCGTACTGGCGGAGGGATGTCTTCCATGTCATTGCCGTATGCCCCCGGCCCCGCCCCGAAGGACCGGGTCCTTCGCGACGGCGACCCGGCAGCGCCCGTCTTCGGCGGCCGGATGCCCGAGGCCCCCGGGGACCTGCGGGTCGAGGCGCGCGGTATCGCGCCGGTGCCCGAGGACCGGCGCTACGGGGGCCCGGGCCGGCTCTTCACCGTGTGGTTCGCGCCGAACCTCACCATGACGGGCGTCTTCACCGGGACCCTCGGCGTCGTCCTCGGCCTCGACTTCGCGACCGCGCTCGCCGCGGTCGTCGCGGGCACGCTGCTCGGCGCGGTGCCCGTCGCCTACCTCGGTACGTGGGGCAGCCGGACGGGCGCCGGTCAGCTCCCGCTCGCGCGGCTCGCCTTCGGGCCCGCCGTGGTCCTGCCCGGCATCCTCCAGTGGCTCTCCTCGGTCGCCTGGGACGCGCTCATCGGCCTCTTCGGCGGGGACGCGCTCGCGCGGCTCCTGGGCTGGCCGTTCTGGCTCGGGGTGCTCGTCATGATGGCGGGGCAGGGCCTCGTCGGGGCGCTGGGGTACGAGGCGATCCACCGCCTCCAGAAGCTCATGTCGTTCGTCCTCGCGGCGGCCTTCGTGGTCCTCGCCGTGAAGATGCTCGACGGGGTGAGCCCCGCGGGCCCGGGCAGCGCGCACGGCATGGACCGCTTCGGCGCGGTCATGCTGACCAGCACGGTCGCGCTGAGCCTGTCGCTGTCCTGGGCCCCCTACGCGAGCGATTTCAGCCGCTACCTGCCGAGGACCGCCTCGCGCCCGCGGATGTTCTGGTGCACGCTGCTCGGGGTGAGCCTGTCCTTCGTCGTGGTGCAGACGCTCGGCCTGTGGGGCGCCTCGGTCTTCACCGACCAGACGGCCGGCGGGGTGCGGGAACTGCTGGGCGACGGCTGGCTCGGCGCCTTCGGGCTGCTCGCCGTCGCGCTCGCCGCGCTGTGCAGCAACGCGATGAACGACTACAGCGGTTCGCTGGCCCTCCAGACAGTGGGCGTGCGCGTCCCGCGCCCGCTCGCGGCGGCCGGGGCTGCGGCGCTGGGGCTGCCGCTCGTGCTGTGGATGCACGCGGCGGACACGACCGCGCGCTTCCAGAACGTGCTGCTCTTCGTGGGCTACTGGATTCCGGGGTTCGTCGCCGTCGTGGTGGTGGACTGGCGGGCCCGGACGGGTGCCCGGCTCGACCTCGCCGCCGAGAACGCGCGCCCCGTGCCGTGGTGGCCCGCGCCGCTCGCCTTCCTCGCCGGTTTCGCCGCCGCCGTGCCGTTCATGAACACCTCGCTGTACGCCGGCCCGGTCGCCGACGCGCTGCACGGCGCCGACCTCGCGTACTACGTCGCCTTCGCGGTGGCGCTGCTCGTCTACGCGCCGCTGCGGCTGCGCGCCGGGCGCGCGGCGCCCGTCCCACCTCTGGAGTCCTCCCATGGCCGTTGAGCACGTCGAAGCGACCCGCGCCGCGCTCGCGCGGGTGCGCGGCGCGGAACCGCTCGTGCAGTGCCTGACCAACACCGTCGTCACGAACTTCACGGCGAACGCGCTGCTCGCGCTGGGCGCCTCGCCCGCGATGGTGGACATCCCCGAGGAAGCCGGTGCCTTCGCGCCGGTCGCGGGCGCGGTGCTCGTCAACCTCGGTACGCCGCACGCCGAGCAGCGCGCCGCGATGACAGAGGCGGCACGGGCGGCGCGCGCCGCCGGCACGCCGTGGGTGCTCGACCCGGTCGCGATCGGCGCGCTCCCGGTGCGTACACCGCTCGCGCGCGAGCTGCTGGCGCTCGGCCCCGCGATCGTGCGGGGCAACGCCTCGGAGATCCTGGCGCTCGCCGGGGCCGGGGCGGGCGGGCGCGGCGTCGACGCGGCCGAGAAGGTCGACCAGGCGGCGGAGGCGGCGCGCGGGCTGGCCCGCACGAGCGGCGCGGTCGTCGCGGCCTCGGGGCCCGTGGACCTCGTGACGGACGGCACGCGGACGGTGCGGATCGCGAACGGGGACGCGCTGCTGACGAAGGTGACGGGCGGCGGCTGCGCGCTCGGCGCGGTGATGGCTGCCTTCGCGGCGGTCACGGAGGACGCGCTGGAGGCGGCGGTGGCGGCAGTGACGGTGTACACGGTCGCGGCCGAGCTGGCGGCCGGGGGCGCCCCCGGTCCCGGGACCTTCGCGGTCCGCTTCCTGGACGCGCTCGCCGCGGTGGGGGACGCGGACCTCTCGGCGCGGGCGGCGCTCTCGTGAGCCCGGACATGTCGGTGTACCTCGTCACGGATTCCGCCCAGTGCGCGGCGCGGGGGCGGACCGTCGCGGAGACGGTCGCCGCCGCCGTGGCGGGCGGGGTCACGGCCGTGCAGGTGCGCGAGAAGGAGGCGGGCGGGCGGGCGTTCCTGGCGCAGGTGCTGGCCGTGGCCGCCGTGCTGCCCGCCCGCGTGACGCTCCTCGTCAACGACCGCGTGGACGTGTACCTCGCGGCCCGCGCCGCCGGGGCGCGCGTGCACGGCGTCCACGTGGGCCAGTCCGACCTGCCGGTCGCGGCGGTGCGGGAGCTGACCGGCCCGGACGCGCTGCTCGGGCTGAGCGCGGCGACCCCGGCGGAGCTGGCGGAGGCCGCCACCGCGGGGGTGGACCACGTGGGGGTGGGCGCGCTGCGGGCGACGGCCACGAAGACGGACGCGCCCCCGGCGCTCGGCGTGAGCGGTTTCGCGCGCCTGCTCGCCGCGCCCGGCCTGCCCCCCGCGGTCGCGATCGGCGGCGTGCTCCCGGCCGACCTGCCCGCCCTGCGCCGCGCGGGCGCGGCGGGCGCGGCGATCGTCTCGGGCATCTGCGCGGCGGCG
>NZ_GG770539.1:611824-629966 GCF_000154905.1 Streptomyces sp. SPB074
GCAGCCCGTCGGGGCCACGGTGGTGCGGCGGCGCAGTGCGGCGAGGGCGGCTTCGCCGGGGACGGCGTGGGCGTCGTCGCGGACCACCCAGACGATCTCCATGCCGGCGGGCGCTTCGAGGTCCCTGCGGTCGGCGTCGAGCGGGACCTCGACGAGGGCCCGGCCGCGCGTGTGGGCGGGCAGCGAGCGCAGGATGCCGGCGACGGCGGGCAGCCCGCTCTCGTCGGCGACGAGGTGCACCTCGCTCGCGTCGTCCGGGCGGTCGAAGATGAGGCCCTGGTCGTAGAGCGCGACCGGGTCGCCGGGCCGGACCGCGCAGGCCCAGATGGCCGCCGCGCCCTCGGGCTCGCCGTCGGGGCCGCTGTGCACGACGAAGTCGATGTCCAGCTCGCCGGTCCCGGGGCGGAAGCCCGCGACGGTGTAGTTGGCGCAGTGCGGCCGGATCTCCTCGGGCATCGCGAAGTACGGGTCCCACCAGCGCCGGCCGGACAGCTCGGGGAGTTCGAGGCCGCGCTGGTGCGGGAGGCGCAGGAAGAGCCGGAACCAGTGGTCGTAGCCCCGGTACGGGAAGGCCGCGAACTGCGGGCCCGTCACCGTGACGCGTTGCATGGACGGGGTCAGGCGGGCGGCGCGCAGGACCTCGCCGCGGTACAGGGCAGGGCTTTCGGGCATCAGCCGAGGGTTCTTCGCCATTGCCTTAGGTTAGCCTAAGCTCATTTTCTTTTCGCGTCCCGCTCCCCTCGTCGTTCTCCGCGGCCTCGGCCCGGTCGGCCTTGCCGAGTTCGGCGGCGAACTGGGCGCCCGCGAGCAGCGCGAGGTTGGAGAGCCAGAGCCAGATGAGGAAGACGACTATCCCGGCGAGCGAGCCGTAGAGCGCGCTGTAGGTGCCGATGAGGCTCGTGTACAGGGTGAATCCGGCGGTGGCGAGGAGCCACAGGACGGTGGCGAGGACACCGCCGGGCAGGCTGTAGCGGCGGCGCCCGGCGATGCGCGGGCCGTTGCTGAAGGCGACCCAGGCCAGCCCGGAGACGAGGCACAGCAGCATCGGCCAGCGCAGCACCCGCCAGGCGAGCGCGACCCCCTCGTCCAGGTGCAGCGCGCGCCCGATCGCGTCCACGACGGGGTTGCTCAGCACGAGCAGCAGCGCGGTGAGGACGAGCAGGCCGAGCAGGGCGAGGGCGGTGAGCACGATCCGGTGGGCGCGCTTGACCGGGGTGCGGGCGTCGGTCGTGCAATGCATCCGGTGCAGGGAGCGCCGGAAGACCGCGAGATAGCTGCACGCGGACCAGAAGGCGCTGAACGTCCCGGTGGCGATGAGCGGCCACGCCGTGGCGTTCTCGGTGAGCATCCGGGTGAGCAGATCGTGCAGTTGCGGGCCCGACTGCCCGGGGGCGTAGTCCGTGAGGTAGGCGATCAGGGTGCGTGCCGTGTCGTGGCCGAGGAGCGCGAAGACGACGACGGTCACGAGCAGGGCGGGCAGCAGCGCGAGCATCGCGTAGTAGGTGAGCGCGGCGGCGTCGTCGGTGACGTCGTCGTTCCACAGGCTGAGGGGCGTGCGGCGCAGGGCGGGCCACCAGTCGGCGGCGTGACGGAGCATGGGGCGGTCCGGGGGGGGAGGCGGGGACGGGATGGGGACGGGATACGGCGGGTGCCCCTCCGGCCCGCCGGGTTCACGCGCCGGTGGGGCACCGTCCCGGTCGTCTACCCCGGCGGACGCGCGGGCACTCCGCGAGGGGGTCCCGCGTGGTCACGGGCGCGGCGGCGGGGCCACCGGTCACGGCGGCGGGCGGGTGTCTCAGGGCCGCCCGCCGTCTCGTGGCGGGACGACCGCGCCGTGCATGGAGTAGGCACCGTACCGGGAGCGGTCGGCCTGTGCCCGGCGCCGGGCCGCTTCCTCGATGCGCAGGCCCTCGGCGTGCCGCGTGCCGGAGTACGGGCGCCGCAGCACCTTGACGACGACCGCGACGACGAGCAGCGCCAGCACTCCGAACAGGACACCGATCGTGACCATGGCGAGCCCCCCGACTCTCGCGCGCGCCTGCCTCCGAGCCGCGCCGAACCCCCGTACGAAGGTCACTCAGGGTATCCCCGCCCTCGGCAGCGGGCAAACGCTTACCCCGCCCGCTCCTCCCCCGCCGCCCGCGCCGGACGGGCCCTCACCTGATAGGCGAGCAGGTCATGGAAGGGACCGGGACCTGCCGCCAGTTGCTCGTACGTGCCCTCCCGCACGACCCGGCCCTGGTCCGGCACGACGACGCGGTCCGCGACGGCCAAGTTCGTGATGCGGTGCGTGACGAGCAGGACCACGCGGTCCTTCGCCAGCCCGCGCAGCCGCTGGAAGACCCGGTACTCGGCGCGGGTCGCGGTTCATCGTGGGTTCGTCCGGTGCCGGGAGGCCCCGTTCGGCAGTGCCCTCGCGTGCCGGGTGCGGGCCGGGGGTGTAAGGCCCCGGCGGTGGCCGCCTTCCCGTTGAACGGCTCGGCGCGGACGGTGAGGCCCGCGTGGGCGGCCGTGCGGGGCCAGGAGAGGGTGACGGTGCGCGACTCGCCCGGCAGGAGCCACAGGTAGTTGTCGCTGTAGAGGGTGGGCAGGACACGGGCCCCGCCCCGCGCCTCGCGCAGCGACAGACGCGTCATCGCGGCGACCGCGCGGCCCCGGTTGCCGACGCGTACCCGCACCTCCTCGCGGTCGCCCTTGCGCGTGCGGCCCAGAGCGGTGACGGTGAGGCGGGCGTCGGGGAGGCCGCCGAGGGCCCGCATCGCCTCCGGCGTGCGGTGGCGCCAGTAGGTGTTCTCGGAGAGGACCCGGCCGCCGGAGGTGCTGAGGGTGAGCCGCAGCAGGTGCAGCTCGGGCAGACCGGCGGTGAACCCGCTCGTGAAGGCGCGCGCCTTGGCCGCGGCCGGTACGTCGAGGCCCGTGGAACGGGTGCGGCCGAGCTGCCTGCCGTCGAGGTCGTACAGGCGGGCCTCGACGCGTACGTCCTTCAGCGCCGCGCCGGTGTGGTTGAGCGCGAGCACCTCCCACTTCTCCGGGTCGGCCTGCACGTGGACCGGCTCGCAGGCGGAACGGGCCCCGTAGTACGTGCCGTTGACGTCGAAGTCGTAGTCGTACGTCTGCCAGACGGTGCTGTGCCACGCCGGGTGCGACATCCACAGCATGAGCCCCGTCGCGTCGTCCCACAGGTGCGCGTTCCAGGCCTCGAACATCGCGCGGGCGTTGTCGTAGTTGACGAACTGGGCCTTGCGGGCGCAGTCGTCGAGGCCGCGCGCGGTGCCGAGGCGCCGCTCGATCGCCTCCTTGTAGTGCTGCGGGGCCTGGTTGCCGTTGTCGCTCCAGTCGTGGTGGTACCAGGCGCCGCCGATGGGCCACTCCGGCTCGTCGCCGGTCATGGCGCGCAGGCTCTCGGCCGTGGAGACGACGGGCATACCGATCTCGGTGTGGAAGCCGAAGGAGCCGCTGCCGTACGTGCCCGCGGTGAAGTAGCTCTCGGGCTCGACGTAGCCGTAGGGACCGCCGCCCGTGACGATGGTGCCCGCGGAGTTGTTCTGGTAGAGGAGGGCCGGGCGCGAGTTCCTTGACCGCCTTGCTCATGCCCTGGTCGATCGCGGCGGGCGGGTCGCCCTCGTTGGCGCCGCCCCACACGACGACGCTCGGGTGGATGCGGTAGCGCAGCACGGTGTCCCGGGCCTGGGCGATGAAGACGTCGTGGTCGGGGGCGTCCATGCCCCAGGCGTTCGGGAAGTCGTTCCACACGAGGATGCCGTACTCGTCGCACTTGGCGAAGAACTCCTCGCGGTCGCAACTGCCCACCCAGTTGCGGATCATGGTGAAGTTCATGTCGCGGTGCATGTGCACGGCGGCGTCGAGGCGCTCCTCGGGCATACGGCGCAGGAGTTCGTCCCACCCCCAGTTGCCGCCGCGCGCGAGGACCGGGACGCCGTTGACGCTCAGGCGCAGCGGCTTGGGGGCGTTGTCGACGCTCGCCACGTCCTTCCACGCGCGGCCGTCGTCGGAGACCTGCACCGTGTACGTCTTCGGGTAGGCGCGTTCCCACAGCGCAGCGACACGGTCGAAGGCGCGGGCCTCGCCGAGGTCGAGGGCGATCCACTGGTCGTCCTCGGCCTGCGAGGACCAGCGGGTGTCGTCGCGGCCGTCGGTCGCGTGGGCCGCCGGGTGGTCGGACTCGCTGGAGGCCGAGACGGTCGCCGCGCGCGCCAGGTCCTTCCCGTCGTACGGGACGCCGAGCGACCACAGGGAGTTGCCCCAGCTCGTCGCGCGCTTCCCGCAGGCGAGCCGCACCCAGCGGGCGGTGACCTCGGGGAACTCGGTGACGCGCAGGCTCGCGTCCGCGTTGCCGAAGGGGGAGCGGCAGGGCGGAGTGGTCGACGCTCGCCGCGTCCGTCCACGTCTCGCCGTCCGAGGAGACCTGCACGGTGAAGGTACGCGCGCAGGCGCGTTCCCAGGTGAGGTCCACGCGGTCGAAGTCCTGCTCGGCACCGAGATCGACGCGCAGCCACTGCCCGTCCTCGTACGCCGAGGACCAGCGGGTCGCGGGGTCCCCGTCCGTGGCGTGCGCGGCGGCGCCGCCGTCACCGTCCGTGGAGGAGGCGGTGGCCCCGGCGTGCAGGGCGAGATCGGTCCCGGGGCGCTCGCTGTCGAGGACGGAGAGGGACCAGAGCGAGAAGCCCCAGTCGGTCGCGCGCTCACCGCAGTTCAGCCGGACGTAGCGGGCGCTGCGGCGGCCGAGGTCCACGGACTGGAGGGCGGCGTCCTCGGCGGTGCCGAAGGGGAGCGGAATCTCGCAGGCGTAGCCGAACTGGCGGACGCCGAAGCGGGTGGTGCGGTGGTCGCTCTCGGTGCCGTCCACGCGCGCGGTGAGCCGCAGGTCGTACAAATGCGGCTCGCCGAGGCCGTTGGGCCACCACAGCTTCGGGCGGCGCAGGCGCAGCGCGGCGAAGGCGTCGGGCGTGAAGACGGCCTCCGCCTCCTCGCCGGCGCGGACGGTCAGGTTCCTGGCGACCTCGATTCCCGCGAAGGCGGCTTCGACACGCACGGTGTGGTCGCGGGTGTCGGCGTTGCGCACGGGGACGACGACGGTGATCTCCGCCAGCGAGGTGTCGGGCAGCCCGGGCAGCACGGTGTCCACGCGGGGGTCGCCGATGACGACCTGTCCGGTGGCGCGCAGCCGTACGTGGTTCCAGATCCCGGCGCCCCGGTCGCGGACGGCGGGCATCCAGTCCCAGCCGGAGGAGGCCAGGTAGGTGGGCGAGTTCAGGTTCATCTGCCCGGCGCCCGCGTCCACCCACGCCTCACCCGCCGGTCCCTTGTCGCCGGGGCCGCCGGGCACGGGCATGGGGCTGATCCGTACGGCGAGGGCGTTCTCGCCGCGCTCGGTGAGGAGTCCGGTCACGTCGAGCGCGGCACGGGCGAAGGGGTGGCTCAGTTCCCCGGCACGATGGCCGTTGAGCCACACCTCCGCGGCGTGGTTGACGCCGTCGAACTCCAGCCACACGCGGCGGCCCCGGCCGGCGCGCAGACCGCGCGGGACGGCGAAGTCCCGCTTGTACCACCAGGTGTGACGGGACAGGGCCTCGGGGACGCGCAGGTTGTTGAGCCCCGCCACCGGGTCGGGCAGCTTGCCCTCGGCGACGAGGGCGCCGAGCACCGTGCCGGGCACGAGGGCGGGGAGCCAGTCGCTCGTGTCCTGGGTGGCGCGCGAGAGCGCGGCCCCGTCGCCCCCGGCCCGGTCGTCCGTCGTCAGGACCCAGCCCGACTCCACCGGTACGGTCCCGTCGTCTGCGAGGGCGAGCGCGGGGGCGGCGTGGCGGTGGGTGCCCCAGTCGGTCCAGCCGGTGGCGGCGGGGCGGTGGCCTGGCTCCTCGCCGAAGACGGCGAAACCGTTGAGGCCGAGCGGCAGGGCGCCCGAGCGCTTGTGCGCGGTGAGGCGCACCCACCGGCAGCTCACGGGACGGGCGAGCGCGATCTCGACGCGCCCGCCCTTGCCGTCCGCGGCGCGGTGCACGCGCTGCCACGACCTGCCGTCGTCCGAGACCTCCAGGTCGAAGGCGGTGGCGTAGCTGGACAGGTTCTCCCTGCCCGTGGTGCCCGTACGCGGGTTGCCCGTCGTGGGCGGGGTGAAGACGGGGTCCCCGGCAGCGGCCTCGAAGACGAGCGCGACACGGCTGACGCGGCAGCGCGCCTGGAGGTCCACGCTGATCCACTGCGGGTCACCGGCGGCGGCGCGCCAGCCGCTGCCCCGGGGACCGGTCGCGTTGAGACCGTCCACGGCGAAGGCGCCGGGGGGCGGCGCGTAGTCCGTCGAAGAGACGCGTACGGGCCGGTGCCGGGCGAGTTCGCGGGTCCCCCTACCGCCCTTGTCCTGGGCGTGAGCGGCGGCGGGCGACAGGGCGTCGAGGCCGAACCCGGCGAGAAGGGTGGCTCCGGTGACGACGACTCCGCGCCGGGACGGGCGGGACAGCGAAGGGGCGGGGGACGGCTGCTCGGACATGCGATGGGTATCCCTCAGGCAGCGCCCCGAACGGCCGGACGCCGGGGCGGGTGACGGGACGCGCGGGAGCGATTAGTGGCATGTGGCAACGTTGTCTCCGCGACTGAACGTGATATTCCGCGCTTTGACAACGTTGCCAAAGCCTCTGTGTCACCGATGGCGCCCGTCAAGACACGTGCGCGGAGCAGTTGATGGCGACCGCGTCGAAGCCACGGCCGCGCGCCCCTCGCCCGCACCGGCGGAGGCACGGCACGCGCGGACGCCTTCGCCGGTGCGCGGCGGTCACCACCGGCGATGCCCTCCCGGCCCGGGGCTCGCGGCGTCATGGTCCCGGTGAGCGGACGCGGGGTGATGGGCGCGGCGAGGACCGGCCCCGTCGAGATGCGGGCGGCTTCGCCGCGGCGGGACGTCCGCAAGGGCGAGCGGGCGGCCGCTTCGTCGCACCACTCCTTAAGGGCAAACGCGCCCGCTTCGTACCCATCGTCGAGGAGATCCGCCCCCTCGTCGCCCAACGCATCCTCACCGCCGGCCCCGACCCCGACGCCCGCCTCTTCACCGGCCCCCGAGGAGGCCGCATCTCCACCGCCGTCCTGCGCGACGCCACCCACTGGGACGAGGTCGTCACCAAGCTCGGCTACGAACACCTTCGCCGCCACGACCTCCGCCACACCGGACTCACCTGGTTCGCCGACGCCGGCACACCCGTCCACATCCTGCGCCGCATCGCCGACCACGGCTCCCTCAACACCACCCAGCGCTACCTACACCCCGACATCCACAAAATCACCGCCGCCGGAACCGCGCTCTCCGCCCACCTCACCGCCATCCGCGCCCCACACCCCCTTTCCCAGCCCATCGCCATGACCCGCTGAAACACCGGTCAAGCGAGCCCTGGTCCCCAACTGGTCGCCACAAACGCCTCAGGGCCGGTGTCGGATTTCTCCGATACCGGCCCTGACCTGCGACTTCGTAAAGTCGGGACGACAGGATTTGAACCTGCGACCCCTTGACCCCCAGTCAAGTGCGCTACCAAGCTGCGCCACGTCCCGATGCGCGTGTGGCCTGGGCTTTCGGGTGGGAGGCCCGGGCCGGACGCGCACAGAAAGCTTACCGCATCCGGGGCGGTGGTCGTGCCCGGTTTTCCACTCCCGCAGCGCTCCCGCACCGCCTGCGGACGCCTTGACTTCAAGTTCACTTGAGGTTTTATCGTCGTCCGCATGACGATCTTCACGCCGGCACAGACCGGTTCCGAGGGGTACGCGGAGCTGCCGAAGCTCATGTCGCGGCTGACCGGGGACGAGAAGCACGGGCCCGCGGCCACCTCGACGCTCGACGCGCTGTGGGTGCTGTACGACCGGGTGCTGCGGGTCACGCCGCAGACGGCGGACGCGCCCGGGCGGGACAGGTTCCTGCTGTCGAAGGGGCACGGACCCATGGCGTACTACGCGGTGCTCGCCGCGAAGGGCTTCCTGCCCGCCGCGTGGCTGGACGACTTCGGCGGCTTCGACTCGCCGCTCGGCTTCCACCCCGACCGCACGCTCGTGCCCGGGGCCGAGATCAGCAGCGGCTCGCTGGGGCACGGGCTGCCGCTCGGGGCCGGGGTCGCGCTCGGCCTCAAGGCGCGCGGGCTGGGCGACGCGGCCGTGTGGGTCCTGGTCGGGGACGCCGAGCTGGACGAGGGCTCCAACGAGGAGGCCGTCGCCTTCGCCGGGGCCGCCGGGCTCGACCGGTTGCACACCGTCGTGATCGACAACGACTCCGCCACCTGGGGCCGCCCCGGCGCGCTCGCCGCGCGCTTCGCGGCCGGTGGCTGGGCGGTCGAGGAGGCCGACGGCCGCGACCACGAGGCGCTGTACGCGGCCTTCACCGCCCCGCACCCGGGCCGCCCGCTCGCCGTCGTCGCCCACGTCGAAGCCAAGAACTGACCGAGGAGCACCATCGTGGAATCCATGCGCGACCGTTTCGGCACCACCATGACCGCCCTGCTGGACGAGGACGAACGGCTCGCCGTCGCCCTCGCCGTGATCAGCGGCGACCGCTTCACCGAGGCCGCCGGGCGCCACCCGGACCGGGTCATCGATCTCGGCATCCGCGAACAACTGCTCGTGAGCGTGGGCGGCGGGCTCGCGCTCGCCGGGATGCGGCCCGTCCTGCACACCTTCGCCAGCTTCCTGGTCGAGCGGCCCTTCGAGCAGGTCAAGCTGGACTTCGGGCACCAGGGCGTCGGGGGCGTCCTGGTCAGCTCCGGGGCCTCGTACGACATCGCCGCCGGCGGCTTCACGCACATGTCGCCGGGCGACGTGGCCCTCATCGACACCCTCGACGGGTGGACCGTGCACGTGCCCGGGCACCCCGACGAGGCCGAGGCGCTGCTGCGGCACGCCGTACGGGGCGAGGACCGCGTCTACGTACGGCTCTCGGAGCAGGCGAACGAGCGGGCGCGGCCCGTGGACGGGAGCACCCCGCTCGTGCTGCGCGAGGGGCGCGCGGGCGTCGTCCTCGCCGTCGGGCCGCTGCTCGACGCGGTGCTCGCCGCGACCGAGGGGCTGGACGTCACCGTCCTGTACGCTTCGACGGTGCGGCCCTTCGACGGCCCGGCGCTGCGCGCCGCCGTGGACGCCACCGGCGCGGCCGACGTCGTCCTGGCCGAGCCGTACCTCGCCGGGACCTCGACCGCCGCCGTCGCCGAAGCCCTCCTGCACCGCCCGCACCGCGTGCTCGGCCTCGGCGTGGGACGCGCCGAGCTGCGCCGCTACGGCTCCCCCGCCGAGCACGTGGCGGCACACGGGCTCGACGCGGCGGGGCTGCGCGAGCGGATCGGGAGCTTCCTCGGCACGGGCGGCTGAGAACCCGGGGCGGGCGGCGTGGTCCGGCCCCGGGCGGCGCTCCGCTCAGGCCCGTGCCTGCCGCCTCGGCTCGTCCTGGGCCGGGAGCGTGCCGCCGCTCGCCGCGGGCGTGAGGCCGGGTTCGGCGCGGTGCAGGAGGCGGATGCCGGGGACGAGGAGGAGGACGGCGCCGCACACGAGGATCACGACGCCCCCGGCGAGGAGTACCGCGTCGGTGCCGAAGAGCGCGGCGGCCGGGCCCGCGAGGGCCTGGCCGACCGGGAGCAGCGCGAGCGAACCGGCGACGTCGTAGGCGTGGATGCGGTTGAGGACCTCGGGGCGGACCTGGGTCTGCACCGTCGTCGCCCACATGACGCCCCAGAACGCCGTGCCCACACCCGCCACGAACGCCCCGGCCGCCATGCCGGGGACGGGGAGCCCCGCGCCGACCGCCGCGGGGAACAGGCTCACCGTGAAGAAGGCGACGGCGCCCGCACGGAGCATCCGCAGCGGGCGCAGCCGCAGCGCGATGAGCCCGCCGAGCACGGTGCCCGCGCCGAGCGCCGTGTTGATGAGGCCGTACGCTCCCGCGCCGTGCTCGTCCACGACACGGGTCGCGACGAGCGGCACGGCGGGGCCCCAGGCCGCGACCATGTACAGGCCCCACACCGAGATGACGCCCCACAGCCACACGCGCGAGCGGAACTCGTGCCAGCCCTCGACCAGGTCGGCGCGGAAGCGGCTCGGGGCGGCAGTCTCGGCGCGCGGCGGCGCCGCCGGGAGGCGGAGCGTGAGCAGGCAGAGCGCGCTCACGAGGTACGTGCCCGCGTGGACGAGGAAGACGGCGCCGGGCGAGGCGAGGCCCACGAGCATCCCGGCGAAGGCGGGACCGAGGAGGGCGGCGACGGACTCGGCGACCCGCACGGCGCCGTTCGCCTTCTGCACGTCGGCGGCCAGGCGCGGCACCGTCGAGGCGACGCCCGGCTGGAAGAGCGCGGACGCGATGCCGTTGAGGCCGCCGATGACGCAGATCTGCCAGAGCTGGGCGCTGCCCGTGAAGAAGAGCAGGGCCGCCACGGACTGGGTGAGGACGCGCACGGAGTCGGCGCCCGTCATGAGCTTGCGTGTGTCGAAGCGGTCGGCGATGACGCCGCCGAAGATGACGAGCCCGGCGAACAGGGCGACGGACGAGGCCATCGCGAGGCCGACGGCCCCCGCCCCGTACCCCTCCTGGAGGAGACCCGCGGCGAGCGCGACGGGGAGCATGGTGTCGCCGAGCTTCGCGACGGCGCGGGCGGTGAAGAAGAGGCCGAAGTCCCGCGTCCACAGGCGCGCGCCCGGCTCCCCGGCCCGCTCCGCCGCGCGTCCGCCGCCGCGTCCCCCGGTCCGCTTCCCCTTCGCTTCCCGTCCAGCCGCCATGACCGCTCGTCCCTCCGTGCCCGGGCGCGGCCGTGGTGCCGCAGCCCGAGATCATGCCACCGCGCGGCCGCGGACGTCGGCGCGTACCGCCCGGCGCGTACCGGGGCGCGCCGAGTCCGGGGACGTGCGGGCCGGTGGGGCGCGAGTCAGAGGGTGTGCGCGTCCAGCCAGGCGGTCAGGTCCTCGTGGACCGCGGTCCGGTCGGGTTCGCTCTCGTTGAGGATCTCGTGGCGCGCGCCCTCGTAACCCTTCCAGGTGAGGTCGCTCACACCGTGCTCGCGGTAGTCGTCGAGGAGCGCGTCGACGAGGGTCATTCCCTGATTGCAGGGGTCGAGGGTGCCGGCGGCGAGGTGGACGGGCAGGTCACGGGGCATCAGGGCCAGGCGGTCCGGGTCGTTGACGCGGCGCGAGGCGCGCAGCCAGTCGTACGCGGGCCCAGCCGAGAAGGGGAAGCCGCAGCGCTCGTCGGCGACGTACGCGTCCACCTCGGCCTCGTCGCGCGAGAGCCACTCGAAGCCGGTCCGGTGCGGGAAGTCGTCGTTGAAGGAGGCGAAGAGGCGGGGCACGTAGTCGCTGATGAAGGCGCGCCCGTGGGCGGCGATCTCCTCCTCCGGGCGGGCGGTGTCGGAGGCGTGCGCGGCGCCGGGCAGGGACGGAAGACGCCGGTGAGGACGAGGCCCGTGAGGTCGTCGGGGTACTCCTGGGCGTACTCGCGGGCGAGCATCGAGCCGAGGCTGTGACCGAGCATCAGGACGGGGACCTCGGGGTACAGGGCGCGGGCCTGGTCGCCGACGGCCTTGAGGTCGGCGAGGATCGCGAGCCAGCCGTCCGCCTCGGGGCCCTCGTCCGTGCCGGTGACGCCGTAGCCGCCGGTGGAGGGGGCGGTGGCGCCGTGCCCCCGGTGGTCGGAGGCGAGGACGCCGTAGCCGTGCGCGGTGAGGTGGGCGGCGAAGCGCTCGTAGCGGCGGGCGTGCTCGGCGGCGCCGTGGACGAGCTGGAGGAAGGCGCGGGGCCTGCGGCCCTCGGGCGGCAGCCACGTCCAGGTGGCGACGGCGGCGCCGTCTCCGCTCTGGAGCACGCCGCGGGTGGGTGCGGTCATGGTGGTCGTGCTCCTTCGTACGGGGTTCCCGGGAAGCCGCGGGGGCCTCTGGGGAGTCCACTCCCCCGCCCGGCGGCGCTCATGCCCCCTCTCCCCCGCCCGGCCCCGCCCATGCCCCCCTTCTCCCGCCGGGCTCCGTTCAGGCGCCGCCCGCCGCGCGCACGCACGGGGACACCTCGTCCGCGAGGGTCTTCACGAGGGCCAGTGCCTCGCGGCCCCAGTCGCGCGGTTCGCGCGCGGCGGCCCACAGCGTGCCGAGCACGAAGCCGTCGTGGTCGGTGAGGGGGGCGCCGAGGTAGGCGCGG
Organism: Streptomyces sp. SPB074; assembly: GCF_000154905.1. GTDB lineage: Bacteria > Actinomycetota > Actinomycetes > Streptomycetales > Streptomycetaceae > Streptomyces. The sequence continues at coordinate 623,981 of NZ_GG770539.1, forward strand.
ATGCCGGAGAGGTCCACGGCCTCGTTCGGTGAGAAACGCGGGTAGTCGCGCACGTCGTCCAGGACGAGCGCCTTGCGGCGGACGACGACGTACGGGCAGAAGCCGTGGGCGCGCGGGACGCGCCGGGCGGCGGCGGGAACGCCGTGCGGGTGGAGTCCGGCGAGGTACTGGTGGCCGGTGTGCACGAAGTTGACCCCGGCGAAGGGGGCGCCGGCCCCGGCCGCGAGGCGGGCGGCGTGGGCGTCGAGCGCGGGCACCGGCGCGGCGCCGAGGCCGAGGGCGGCGAGGCGGCGCTCGCGTTCGGGCGCCTCGGGGTCGTCGGGGAGCAGCAGGAGGCGGCCGGTGTTCACGCGGAGGCCCGGTCGCCGGGCGGGGAGGCAGGAGCGGGCGCGGGGGCGGCGGGGACCGGGGCTGGGCGTGCCGCCGTCAGCAGGTGCTTGACGAGGGTCAGCAGGGTCTGGATGCCCGAGCTGGAGATCCGGGCGTCGCAGTGCACGACGGGCACGTGCGGCGGCAGGCACAGCGCGGCGCGCACCTCCTCGGCCTCGTAGCGGTGCCCGCCGTCGAACTCGTTGATCGCGACGACGAAGCCGAGGCCGCGTTCCTCGAAGAAGTCGACGGCGGCGAAGCAGTCGGCGAGGCGGCGCGTGTCGGCGAGGATCACGGCACCGAGCGCTCCCTCGGAGAGTTCGTCCCACATGAACCAGAAGCGTTCCTGGCCCGGGGTGCCGAAGAGGTAGAGGACGTGGTCGCGGTCGAGCGTGATGCGGCCGAAGTCCATGGCGACCGTGGTGGTCGTCTTGCGTTCGACGCCTTCGAGGCTGTCGGTCCCGGCGCTGGCGCTGGTGAGGAGTTCCTCGGTGCTGAGCGGGGCGATCTCGCTCACCGCGCCGACGAACGTCGTCTTGCCCACTCCGAAACCACCGGCGACCAGGATCTTGAGTGCGGTGGGGAAGGTCTCAGAGCCGTCGTCGTAGTCCATCGAGCAATGCCTCCAGTAGGGACCGGTCCGTGAGGTGGGGGGAGATGTCCGGCTGTTTGCTGACGAGGGAGCCGCAGTCCACGAGGTCGGAGAGCAGCACCTTGGTGACGACGACGGGCAGCCGCAGCCGCCCGGCGAGTTCGGCGACGGAGGCCGGTACGGAGCACAGGCCGAGCACCTCGCTGTGCTCGGGCCCGAGGTGCGCGGGTGCCGGGGTGCCGGTGGCGCGCACCTGCGAGAGCAGGCCGAAGGCGGTACGGGGCGTGGTGCGCCCCCCGCTGACGGTGTACGGGCGGACGAGGCGCCCGGCCTCGCCGTCGTACCAGGACCTGCCCTCCTTGCGGCGGCGCCGGCCGCCCGCCGGCTGGAGTGTCACGGCCGCTCAGCTCGTCCGCGCCACGCGCGCGGGGCGCCGGGCGGGGGTGACGAGGAAGGGGCGGACGCTTTTCACGAGCATCGCCATCTCGTAGCCGAGCACGCCCGGGTCGGCCTCGGGCCCGGCGAGGACGGCGAGACAGGTGCCGGAGCCGGCGGCGGAGACGAAGAGGAGCGCGGTGGAGAGCTCGACGACGACCTGGCGGACCTCGCCGCCGTCCGCGAAGCGGACGCCCGCGCCGCGGGCGAGGGAGTGGATGCCCGAGGCGAGCGCCGCGAGGTGGTCGGCGCTGTCCTTGTCGAGTCCGTGCACGGACTTGACGAGTCCGTCGGCGGAGAGGAGTACGGCGCTGCGGCTGTGCGCGACGCGCTGCACGAGACCGCTGAGCAGCCAGTCGAGATCGGACACGCTGCCCGCTCGGGGGGCTTCGCTCTCCATGGGGGTGTCGCTCCTTGCGTACGGGTACGGGCGGGGGCCGTGCGGCCCCGGGGGCGCCTTCCTGCCGGAGGGCGGTTCAGTCGGCCCGCGCGGGAGGCTCGACGGGGGCGTGGCCGGCCGGGTCGCGGTCGGCGGGCGTGCCTTCGCCGCGGGTGCTTCCGGCCCCGTCGGCGCGGACGGGTTCCGGTTCCGCGACGGCCTGCCCGGCGGGGACGCGGGTCGTTGGCTCCCCCTGCTGCGGCACCGTTTCGTGGAGGGAGAACGCCCGGTCGTACCCCTGCCGGAAGGCGGCCATGAGGTCGGGGGTGTGCAAGGCGTCCTCGTTCTCCGGGGTTTCGGCGCGTGCCTGCGGCAACGTTTCGTTCTCCCTGCGCAGTTGCGGGACCATGTGGGTCTGCGCCTCGCGCTTGGGCAGTCCGGGGGCGGGGCCCTCGGGATCGCTGACCGGGCTCCCGTCGCGGCGGGTGAGCGCGAGGATCGCGCCCGCGTCGGCGAACGAGACGCGGGGCGCGCCGGGCTGGGTGCCGGGGCGCGCGTCCGCCGGGGTGGCGCGAGGGCCGCCGTTCGCGCCGCGCACAGGGAGCGGAGTGCCGGGGCGGGGCGCGGGCGCCGCCTCCTCGGAGGGGGAGGTACCGGGAGGCGACGGTTCCCCGGCGACGGCGCTGGGCGCGGTCCGGTGGTTCCCAGGCACGCGTGGGTGCGGGGTGCGCCGGGAGGGGAGCGAGTCGAGCGCGCCGCGCACGGGAAGCGGAGGGTGTCCGGCGGCGGGCGTGGCCCCGGCGGTCTCGTCGTCCGGGGTCCGGGGCTCCCCGTCGCGCGGGGGCGTTCCGCCCGTACGGTGGGACTCCCCGGCGGCGGTCGCGACGTCTTCCTCCGCCGCGACGGGGACGGGCTCCGCCTCGGCGGCGCGCCCCGCGACCGCGTCGGCCTCCCGCCGGGCGTCGTCCTCGGCGTCCGCCTCTTCGACCACCTCGGCCTCGACGGGTTCGGCCTCGACGGGTTCGGCCTCGTCGGTCTCGGTCTCGACGGTCCCCGAGGGTTCGGCCGTGGCCGTCCCCGCGGGATCGTCCTCCGCGGCCTCGCTCCCGGCGGTCCGTCCCGCGCCGCTCTCGACGGCCTCCGCCGCCGCCCCGCCCGCGACGGCCTCCGCCGGGTTCGCGGGCGGCTCGCCCAGGAGGGCGGTGGGCAGCACGACGACGGCCTGGACTCCCCCGTAGATGTTGCTCTGGAGGCGGACCGCGATGCCGTGGCGGCGGGCGAGGGTGGCGACGACGTAGAGGCCGATGCGGCCGTCCTGGAGGAGCCCCGCGAGGTTCACCTGGTCCGGGTCGGCGAGGACGGTGTTCATGCGGTGGCGTTCGGCGGGGTCGAGGCCGAGGCCCCGGTCCTCGATCTCGACGGCGAGCCCGGCGGCGACCCGGCCCGCGCGGAGCAGGACGGGGGTGTGGGGCGCGGAGAAGAGCGTCGCGTTCTCCACGAGTTCGGCGATGAGGTGGACGATGTCGGCGACGTTCTGGCCGTGCACCGCGCCGTCCACGGGCGGCACGAGCCGGACGCGCGGGTACTGCTCGACCTCGGCGACCGCCGAGCGCAGCACCTGCTGGAGCGGGATGGGGGTGCTCCACTGGCGGCGCGAGACGGAGCCGCCGAGCACGGCGAGGTTCTCGGCGTGCCTGCGGGTGCGGGTCGCGAGGTGGTCGATGTGGAAGAGGCCCTTGAGCAGCGCGGGGTCCTCGGTGCCGCTCTCCAGCTCGTCCAGCACCTGGATCTGCCGGTGCACGAGGGACTGGAGGCGGCGCGAGAGGTTGACGAAGACCTCGACCTTCTGTTCGTGGCCCGCGTGGGTGGAGAGCTGCGAGGCGCGGACGACGGAGGCCATGGCGACGTCGTGGAAGCGGTGCAGTTCGTCGGCGAGCAGGTCGAGCCCGTCCCCGCCGCGGTCCGGGCGGGACTGCGCCTCGCGCACCGGGGGCAGTTCACCGCGCCGCAAGCGGTCCACGAGGCCGCGCAGTTCGGTCTGGCGGCGGGCGCTCGTGGTGCGCAGGGCGCCGACGCGGTCCAGCACCGTGCGGCTCGCGCGGCGCGCGGCGAGCACGGCGCCGCACAGCGCGGCGAGCGCGACCGCGGCCGAGAGCGCGACGCCGAGCTTCACGGCGCCGCCGGGGTCGTCCTCGGCACCGAGGAGCAGCAGCACCGCGGCGAGGCCGCTGAGCGCGACCGCGAGCGCGGGCAGGACCGCGGTGCGCAGCAGCAGTGTCCGTATGTGCGACTCGGGCAGCAGGGCGCCCGGTCTGCCGTGACGGGCCCCGCCGTCTCGGCGGTCCGCTCGCCCGGCGGAGGCGCGGAGGTGTGTCATCGACGTCCTCGGTACGGGGGGGATTACATGCTGCGGGCACGGATCTCGCGCCACTCCCGGCACGGGTGCGGCGGGGGGCGACGGCAGCCCACGGTAGTGACCAACTGAACAACGGAAGGGGCCTGTTGACAAACCCGTACGGCCGAGGTCCCGCTCCAGCGCGAAGCGCCGAACAGGCGTGCGTACGTCACACCGAACGCGCGTGCGTACCACCCTGTTTTCTCGCACGCGCATACGAGGAGCGAGGGGCGGCGCCGAGGGGAGCGCGTGTGCGAGACCGGCCCCGAACAGGGCACACCTCACACCCCGCCCCGCCTGATCATCGGATTCACCGGGTTAACATATGAGCGCCACCTAGCTCGAAAGATGGATCTGTGACTGTCAACGAGGACGTGTTCACCAACTGGAAGACCCGCGAGGAGATCGCGGAATCGATGATCCCCGTCATCGGCGGGCTCCAGCGGCAACGGGACGTCACCGTGCTGCTGCACAGCCGCTCGCTGGTGAACAAGTCGGTGGTCGGGATTCTCAAGACCCACCGCTTCGCCCGGCAGATCGCGGGCGAGGAGTTGTCGGTCCTGGAGACGATGCCGTTCCTCCAGGCCCTGACGACGCTCGATCTCGGTCCCTCGCAGATCGACATCGGGATGCTCGCCGCGACGTACAAGAGCGACGACCGGGGGCTGAGCGTCGCGGAGTTCACCGCCGAGGCCGTCGCGGGCGCGACCGGCGCGCACAAGATCGAACGCGGCGCCCCGCGCGACGTCGTCCTCTACGGCTTCGGGCGCATCGGCCGGCTCCTGGCCCGGCTGCTCATCGAGAAGGCCGGTTCGGGCAACGGCCTGCGCCTGCGCGCCGTCGTGGTCCGGGACGCCGGCGGCCAGGACCTCGTCAAGCGCGCCTCGCTGCTGCGCCGCGACTCCGTCCACGGCCAGTTCCAGGGCACGATCATCGTGGACGAGGAGAACGACACCCTCATCGCGAACGGCAACGCGATACGGTTCATCCGCTCCGGCGACCCGGCCACGGTGGACTACACCGCGTACGGCATCAACGACGCGATCCTCGTGGACAACACCGGCCGCTGGCGCGACCGCGCGGGCCTCTCCCAGCACCTGCGCCCGGGCATCGCGAAAGTCGTCCTGACCGCGCCCGGCAAGGGCGACGTGCCGAACATCGTGCACGGCGTGAACCACGAGACGGTCAAGCCGGACGAGCGGATCATCTCCTGCGCCTCCTGCACGACGAACGCCATCGTGCCGCCGCTCAAGGCGATGGCCGACGCGTTCGGCGTCGAGCGCGGGCACGTCGAGACGGTGCACTCCTTCACCAACGACCAGAACCTGCTGGACAATTACCACAGCTCCGAGCGGCGCGGCCGGTCCGCGCCGCTCAACATGGTCCTCACCGAGACCGGCGCCGCCTCGGCCGTCGCGAAGGCGCTGCCGGAACTGGGGGCGAAGATCAGCGGCAGCTCGATCCGGGTGCCCGTCCCCGACGTGTCGATCGCGATCCTGAACCTCCGGCTGGCCCGCGAGACGAGCCGCGAGGAGGTCCTCGCCCACCTGCGCGAGGTCTCCCTCACCTCACCGCTGCGGCGCCAGATCGACTTCACCACCTCCGCCGACGCCGTCTCCAGCGACTTCGTCGGCTCGCGCCACGCCTCGATCGTGGACGCCGGGGCGACCAAGGTCGACGGCGACAACGCGATCCTCTACCTCTGGTACGACAACGAGTTCGGCTACTCCTGCCAGGTCGTCCGCGTCGTCCAGCACGTCTCGGGCGTCGAGTACCCGACCTTCCCGGCCCCCCTCGGCTGAGCACCCGCGCACGG
>NZ_GG770539.1:630118-661554 GCF_000154905.1 Streptomyces sp. SPB074
CCGCGAGCGCGGCGAGCAGACCAGTGCGGCGAGGGCGGCGGCGGCGCCGAAGGCGAGGGCATAGCCGGACGCGTGGGCATGGCGGACGAGAGCGGCGGCCGGTCGCACGGCATCGCCGAGGACGCTCTCCGTACGCGAGGTCGCCACGGCCGCGAGCACCGCGAGACCGAGCGCGCCGCCGAGCTGACGGGTCGCGTTCAGCAGGCCGGAGGCGAGCCCCACGCGGGCGGGCGGCACCCCGGCGACCCCCGCGATCGCGGAGGCCGACATCGAGATGCCCTGCCCGGTGCCGACGACGAGGGTCGGGCCGAGGAGGCCGCCCGCGAAACCCGAGTCCTCGGTGAGCCGGGAGAGCCACAGCAGGCCCGCCGCCGTGAGCGCCATCGAGACGAGCAGCGTCGTACGCGGCCCGAGCGCCCGGACCAGCGCGGCCGAGAACTGCGCGGCGGCCATCAGCGCGAGCGGGAGGTAGGCGAAGCCCGTGCGCAGCGGGCTGTAGTCCCGTACCTGCTGGAGGAAGAGGGTCAGGAAGTAGAACATGCTGAACAGCGCGGCGCCGCTCGTCATCGCGACGACGTTCCCCGCCGCCACCGACCGGGAGCGGAGGATGTCGAGCGGCATGAGCGGCTGCGGCGCGAACCGCCCCTCGATCACGAGGAAGGCGGCGAGCAGGGCGAGACCGCCCAGGAGCGGGACGAGGGTCGCCGCGGCGCCCCAGCCGTGCGCGCCGCCGCGCACGATGCCGAGGACGAGCGCGAGCAGCCCGAGCGTGACGGCGAGCGCCCCGGCCACGTCCACCCGCCGGTCCTCGCGCGCGCCGCGTACCTCCGTGATGCCGAGGGCGATCCCCCCGAGGAGCAGCACCCCGATCGGTACGTTGACGAAGAGGACCCAGCGCCAGGACAGGGCGTCCGTGAGCGCTCCCCCGGCGAGCGCGCCGAAGGCGCCGCCCGCGCCCGAGACCGCTCCCCAGGCGCCGAAGGCGCGGTGGCGCCGCCGGGGTTCGGTGAAGCTCGTGCCGAGCACGGCGAACGTCGTGGGCGCGATCACGGCGGCGGCGAGGCCCTGCACGGCGCGCGCGACGACGAGGGAGCCCGCGTTCTGGCCGAGGCCGCCGGCCAGGCTCGCGAGGGTGAAGAGGGCGACGGCCGCGAGGAAGACCCCGCGCCGCCCGAAGAGGTCAGCGAGCCGCCCGCCGAGCAGCAGGAAACCGGCGAAGGTCACGGTGTAGGCGTTGACGACCCATTGCAGGCTCCCGGCGCTGAACCCGAGGCCGCGCTGGATGTCGGGGAGCGCCACGTTGACGATCGCCACGCTCAGCGTGACGAGGAACTGCGCGAGGCAGCAGACGAGGAGGACGAGGCCGAGCTGCGGGGAGGAGGGACGGGGCAGGGGCATGAGGGTGCTTTCTCAGGAGGAGCGGCAGGGGGAAAGCGGACGCGGGTCCGCGCTCGGCCCACGTCGTTCCGCCGACGTCGGCCGAGCGGTCACCACCCGGCGGACTCCGGTCGGCGGGCTTCGGCCGGCGGACCGCGCCCGGTCGGCTTCGGTCAGCGGGCGCGCCCCAGGAGCGAGGCGAGGACGGTGGCGGGCTGTGCGCCCGCGAGGGGCGGTTGTCCGTCCACGACGAAGGCGGGCACCCCGCCCACGCCGAGCCGCGCGGCCAGGTCCTCGTCGCTCCTGACGTCCTGTGCGTACGCGTCACCGGCGAGCACCTCGGCGGCGGGTCCCGCGTCGAGACCCGCCTCCCGCGCGAGCGCGAGGAGCGTGGGGTGGTCGCCGACCGAGGCGCCTTCCGCGGTGTAGGCGCGCATCAGGCGTTCCTGGAACGGCTCGGCGAGCCCGGCGGCCGCGGCGTGGTGGATGAGGCGGTGCGCGTCGAAGGTGTCGCAGGGGCGGGCCAGGTCGAGCCGGTACGCGAGTCCCTCGGCCCCGGCCTGGTCGGTGACCCCGGCGAGCAGCCGCGCGGCCTCGTGGGGCGGGATGCCCTGGCGGCGCAGCATCCGCTCCGCGATGGTCTCGTCCGTGACGCGGAGGGCGTGCGGGTCGAGTTCGAAGCTCCGCCAGCGGACGCGGACCCGGTCCCTCGCCACGAAGGCCGCGAGCGCGCGCTCGAAGCGGCGCTTCCCGATGTAGCACCAGGGGCAGACGACGTCCGTCCAGATGTCGACAGTGATCTCTTTCACGGGAAGGACGCTAGAGCTGCGGGCTATCTCCTGGTAAGCCCCGACCTGCGGGTAAGCCCCCTCCCCCGGCGTAGGCGCGCAGGCCGGGAGAGCGCGGACCGGGGCGGCGTGACGCACGTCATGCCGCCCCTGGTCTCAGCTCGCGTCCGTCCCCGCGTCGTGGCACCTCTGTGCCGCGACGATGTCCGGGGTGCGGGTGGCGATCCAGTCCACGAGGCTTTGCAGCGGCACGGCGAGTTCCGCGCCGAGCGGGGTGAGGGTGTAGCTCACCTTCGGCGGCACGGTGGGCTCCACGTCGCGGTCCACGAGACCGTCGCGGACGAGGACGCGCAGGTTCTGCGAGAGCATCTTCTCGCTGATGCCGCCGATACGGTCCCGCAGCTCGTGGAAGCGCAGCGGTCCCGCGCGCAGCGAGGCGAGGATGAGCACGCCCCAGCGGCTCGTCACGTGGTCGAGGACCGTGCGTCCCGGGCAGTCGCCGCAAAAGGCGTCACCATCCGCGGCGCCGGAGGCCGGGACGGGGCCCGGGACGGACGGCGTGACGGACGGCATGGCGGAGGGCGCGACGGCCGCCCGGCCGGGGCCGGGGGGCCGGAGCGCGCCCGGTCGCGGGGCGGGGACCGCGCTCACCGGTCGGCGGCGAGGCCGAGTTCGGGGCCCGGTGCCTGCTCGCCCTCCGGGCGCGGGGCGGGGGCGGCCGCCTCCCAGTGCCGCTCAAGGGGCAGCGAGACCGCGCGCCACCACGGCTCGGCGGGGAGTTCGCCTGCGGGCTCGAAGGGCTGGCCCGGGCGCGGGAAGGCGATACGGGAGCCGGAGGCGTCGCCGAGGTCCTTCGTCCACTCGGCGGGCTCGGCCCACGGGTGCGGGGCCAGGTTGAAGGTGCCCCAGTGGATCGGCAGCAGGACCCCGCCGCCGAGGTCCCCGTGGGCGCGCAGCGCCTCGGCCGGGGTCATGTGGATGTCGGGCCAGTAGGCGCTGTAGGCGCCGAGCTGGATCATCGTCACGTCGAAGGGGCCGTGCGCGCGGCCGATGTCGGCGAAGCCGGGGAAGTAGCCGGTGTCCCCGCTGTGGAAGACGCGGTGCGCGGGCCCGGCGACGGCCCAGGAGGCCCACAGCGTGTGCTGCGTGTTGCGCAGGCCGCGACCGCAGAAGTGCCGGGCGGGCGTCGCGGTCAGCCGCACCCCGGCCAGCTCCGTGGACTCGTGCCAGTCCAGCTCCCGTACGAGCGCGTCGGGCACTCCCCAGCGCTCCAGGTGGGCGCCGATGCCGAGCGGGACGACGAAGGTGGTGCCGCTCGCCGCGAGCGCGCGGATCGAGGGCAGGTCGAGGTGGTCGTAGTGGTCGTGCGAGATGACCACGGCGTCGACGCGGCCGAGCGCGGCGAGCGGGAAGGGGACGGGGTGCAGGCGCTTGGGCCCGGCGAAGGAGAAGGGGGAGCAGCGCTCGCCCCAGACCGGGTCGAAGAGGATGCGGGCGCCGTCGATCTCGGTGAGCACCGAGGAGTGCCCCGTCCAGGTGACGCGCAGCCCCTCGCGCGGGGGCCGGGCGAGGTCGGCGAGGGTCGTGGGGTGCACGGGCAGGACGCCGGAGGGGGCGCGGCGGGCGCGGTCCTCGGAGCGGAAGTAGGTGCGCAGGAACTCCTTGCGGTCCGGCGCGGGCGCGCCCGTCGTCTCGCCCGCCGGGCCCTCGGGGTTGGTGAAGACGCCCTTGGCCGGGTCGAAGTGCGGGGAGCGGCGGATGCGGGCCAGGCGGGCGCCGCTCGGGTCGGCCCCGAAGGCCGGCGGTGTCAGAGGGCGGCGGGTGGGGGGCACGGGGTTCTCCTCGGGTGCGGAAGTTCCGGGGCGGTACGTGTCAATAGTCGGCCGGTCCGCCGGATCGGCGCCCGCCGGGGTGGGCCTTGCGGGGGCCCCGCCCCGAGCCCCCGCTCCTCGAACGCCGGAGGGGCTGGATTTGGTTCCGCCGGAGGGGCCGCCTCTCCGTCCCCCTACAGCGGCAGCAGGTCGGGGCGCTTGGCGTGGACGTGGTCGCCGGAGGACTCGCCGCGCAGGCGGCGGCCGATCCAGGGGACGAGGTACTCGCGGGCCCAGGCGATGTCGTCGCGCCGTTCCTCGAAGGTGCCGCGCGGGCGCAGCGGTGGCCAGGGCTGCTCGGGGTCGGCGGGGACGTCGAGGCCGAGGAGCTGGGCGGCGCGCAGGGCGACGCGGGTGTGTCCCTCGGGGCCGAGGTGCAGGCGGTCGCTGTCCCAGGCGCGGCGGTCGCGGACCGAGCGCAGGGCCCACAGGTCCAGGACGAGGCAGCCGTGCCGGTCGGCGACGGCGCGGACGTGCGCGTTGTACGTGGCGATCTTGCCGCGCAGGTGGCGCAGGACCGGGGTGTCGCGCGTGTCGAAGCCGGTCGCGATCATGACGGTGCCGGCCGCGCCGGAGAGCGTGGCGACGGCGCGCTCGAAGCGTTCGGCGAGGTCGTCGGGGTCGCTGCCGGGGCGCAGCACGTCGTTGCCGCCCGCGACGAGGGAGACGAGGTCGGGGGCGAGGGCCGCCGCGCGGGGCACCTGGTCCTCGGCGATCTGGTCGAGGAGCTTGCCGCGTACGGCGAGGTTGGCGTACCGGAAGGCGGAGCGTTCGGGGAGCCGGTCGGCGAGCTGGACGGCGAGGCGGTCGGCCCAGCCGGTGAAGAGCCCGTCGGGGCCGGGGTCGCCGACGCCCTCGGTGAAGCTGTCGCCCACGGCCACGTAGGACGTCACGGTGCCCTCGGCGGGGAGGGCCTTGCTGCTGGGAATCCTCGCTTCTCGTGCCACCTCGGCATCCTTCACCTTTACCTCGTACTTACGCCACCGTAGGAAGGGGGTGACGCGGAGTGAGAAAGACCACCGGTCAAGAAAGCCCCAACAGCGGAATAAAAGGGAGCCCCCGCGGGTCGTGTCCCGCGACGGCCGCGCTTCCTGAAACCGCCGCGGCGGCCCGCCCCTTGGGGGGAACGGGCCGCCACGGCTCCCAGCGGTCAGCGGGTACGGCGGTCAGGCGCTGACGCCGCGCTGGGCGAGGAAGGTGATCGGGTTGACGTCGCTCCCGTACGCGGGGCCGGTGCGGACCTCGAAGTGCAGGTGCGGACCGGTCACGTTGCCGGTCGCGCCGGAGAGGGCGATCTGCTGGCCCTCGCCGACGCTCTGGCCGGCCGAGACCTTGAAGACCGAGAGGTGGGCGTACTGGCTGTAGTGGCCGTCGGCGTGCTTGATGACGATCTGGTTGCCGTAGGCGCCGCCCCAGCCGGCCGTGACGACCGTGCCCGCGGCGACGGACTTGACCGGGGTGCCGGTGTTGACGGGGAAGTCGGCGCCGGTGTGGCCGTGCGACCACAGGCTGCCGTTGCGGCCGTAGCCGCTGCCCTTGACCCCGTTGACGGGCGCGGTCCAGCCGCTGTCGGCGGCGGCCTTCTCGGCGGGGGCCGGGGCGGCCTTCTTGACGACGAGCTTCGCGCCGGGCTTGATGACGCCGGGGTGGGCGCCGATGGTGCCCTTGTTCTGCGCGTAGAGCTTTTTCCAGCCGCCGGAGACCTTCTCCTTCTTGGCGATCTTGACGAGTGTGTCTCCGGCCTTGACGGTGTACGTCGCGTCCTTCGCGGGGCTCGCGGCGTGGGCGCCGCCGATGGCGGTGAGGGGGAGCGCCACGGCGGCGGCACCGGTGGTGCCGAGCAGCGCGAGGCGGCGGGTGAACGAGCGGCGGTTGGCCGTGGCGGACATGCGGATTCCTTCTCCGTCGCCTGCGGGGTGAGCTGTCGGGTTCGGGCTGAAGCTGCCCGTCCGCCGGCGAGTTGCGCGCGGCGGCTTCACCCCGAGCCGTCCCGGGGTACCGGGACGGCATGAAGCGTGTGGGTCCCCCGCTCCTGCCGGTACGGGTGTGAGTGAGCGTGAGAGTCCGGGGCGGCGGCAGGATTCGGCGTTCCGGCCGGACTGGTGGCGACCGTAAATGCTTCGCGACACGCCGGACAAGCAGGCCCTTTGCGGCACGAATCACATGGAGTGATCTATTCTCCCGATTTACTTCACTCTCCGTGAAAACCTCTTGATCCGGACAGAACCGGACGTACAGCGCTCCCAACGAAAACGGCGCGCACGGCCGCCCACGCTCTTCCGGCACCGTCCGTCACCGCTATGACGCTGCTCACCACGGGGTTTCCCGGCGCTCGGGTACCTTGCCCGGCCTCGCGGGTCCGTGCCACGCTCGGCCTCGCGCCACCGCCGGCGAGCCGCGCCGGCGGCCCACCGGAAGGAGTCCCGTGACGCAGCCGCCCCCGGGGACCGCACCCGAGCCCGTCGTCCGCCCGGCCGGGCCGCAGGAGCCCGTGCTGAGCGCCGTCCGCAACTTCCGCGACGTGGGCGGGCTGCCCACGCGCGACGGCCGCCGCACCCGTACCGGCGTCCTCTTCCGCAGCGGCCACCTCGCGCATGCCACGGAGGCCGACGCCGCCTTTCTCGGCGGCCTCGGCCTGCACTCGGTCTTCGACTTCCGCAACGCGGCCGACCGCGCCCTCGACGGCCTCGACATCGAGCTTCCCGGCGTGCGCAACGTGCACCTGCCGCTCAACGACCCGGCCGAGGGCGCGGAGTTCTGGCGGATCGTGCGGGACGGGGAGGTGGCGCAGCTGCGGGCCGCGCTCGGGGAGGGGCGGGCGGAGGCCCGGATGGAGGCCAGTTACCGGCAGCTCGTCGTGGAGCGCACCGCCGAGCATGGGCGACTGCTGCGGGCGATCGCCGAGGAGAGCGTGCCCGCGCTGCTGCACTGCGCGGCCGGCAAGGACCGGGCGGGCACCTCGGTCGCGCTCGTCCTGCTCGCGGTGGGCGTGGAGGAGGAGGCGATCGGGGAGGACTACCTCAAGTCGAACGCGCGCCATCGCCGTTACCGCGTTTCGCGCGGCAAGGACGCCCTCCCGCCGACGAGCCCGGAGGTGGCCGAACTGCTCGATCCGCTCTTCGCCGCGCGGGCGAGCTACCTGCGCGCCGCGCTGGAGACGATCGACTCGTACTGGGGCGGCAGGGACCGCTACTTCGGCGAGGTGCTGGGGCTGGACGACGCGCTGCGCGAGCGGCTGCGCGAACGGCTCGTGGAGTAGCAGGGACCCGCCGGGGGGCGGCAGCGCCCGGAGGCGTACCGCCCCGGCCGCTCACTGGTTCTTGGCGCCCAGCACGAAGAGCAGGTAGAGGAAGGCCGCGACGCCGTGCGCGGCGACGACGTAGACGAAGACGCGGACCCACAGCCCGGTCGGGATCTTGTCCTCGACGAAGCGGCGGATGGTGCTGTTCTCCGGCGGCTGCCCGGGGGACTGCGGGGACTGCGGCTGCGGGGCCTTCGGCTCCTCCGTCGCGGCCCGTCCGGCGGGCTCGGACTGGTACTCGGACTCGGGCATTACGCGCCTCCTGGGTGGACGTCGCCGAGGCAAAGCGCGCCGAGCGGGCTCTGCAAGAGCGTGTGGACGAAGAGCAGCACCGCGCCGTCCGGGTCGGCGGCGGCGATACGGTGCGGGGTGAGCGAGTCGAAGTGGGCGCTGTCCCCCGGGCCGAGCAGGTGCGCGCTGTCCCCGAGGCGCAGCCGCAGGCGTCCGGTCAGGACGTGCAGCCACTCCTCCCCCGGGTGCACACGCACGATGTCGCCCTGGCTGCCGTACGGGACCCGTACGCGCAGCGCCTGCATGGCGCGTCCCGAGCCGCCGGACTGCCAGTACGTCCAGCCGCCGGCCTCGGTGGGTTCCATCGTCCCGGCGCGGACGACCGCGCCCGGTCCCGCGGGGGTCTCGCCGAGAAGTTCGGAGACCGTCGTACCGTAGGTACGGGCGAGGGCGAGCAGCATGGGCAGGCTCGGCTGCCTGCGGCCCGTCTCCAGGCGGGAGAGGTGGGCCGGGGAGAGGCTCGCCGCCTTCGCGGCGGCCTCCAGGGTGAGGCCCGCACGGCGGCGCAGTTCCCGCAGGTGCGGGGCGACGGTGACGGCGAGTTCTTCGGACGCGCCCTCGGGCTCGGTGCTCATGCTTCTATTCAGCCACCACCATGCCTCTCGGGCAAATTACTTGCCCGAGAGGCAAAACGCCGGGTCAGCGGTGCGCGACCGCCTGCTTGACGATGTTCTTCGCGAACTCGCCCATGAGCCCGCCGTTGTGCGCGTCGTCCATGACGGCCGTGAAAGCCTCCACGAAGCGGTCCGCGTCCTTCTCGTCGATCACGAGCGGCGGGATGAGCTTGATGACTTCGAGGTGGTCGCCGGAGACCTGCGTGAGGATGCGGTGCTTCTGGAGCAGCGGCACCACGACCATCTGCGCGAAGAGCCCCTTGCGGGCGGCCTGGAGCATCGCCCAGCGGCTGCGCAGCTTGAGCGAGTCGGGGCGGCCGAACTCGATGCCGATCATGAGGCCCCGGCCCCGGACGTCGGCGAGCATCTCGTACTTCGGGATCAGTTCGCTCAGGCGCCGCTTGAGGTAGTCCCCCGTGCGGCGCGCGTGGGCGACGATGTTCTCGTCCTCCATGACATGCAGCACCGCGAGCCCGGCGGCCATCGCCTGCGCGTTGGCGCCGAAGCTCGCCGAATGGACGAGGACGCGGTCCATCGAGGAGTAGACCTTCTTGAAGATCCACTCCTTGCCGAGCGTCGCGCTGACGGGTACGTAGCCGCCCGAGAGCGACTTCGCGACGCACACGAGGTCCGGCTCGACGCCCTCCTCGTGCTGGTAGGCGTAGAAGTCCCCGGTGCGCCCGAGGCCGGTCTGCACCTCGTCGGCGATGAGCAGCGCCTTGTGCTTGCGCAGCAGGTCCTGCGCGGCCTTGAGGTGGCCGGGCGGGGTCTCGGTGACGCCCTTGCCCTGGATCGGCTCGACGATGAGCCCGGCCACGTCGCCCCGGCGCAGCTCGCGCTCCAGCGCGGCGAGGTCGCCCACCGGGAGCGCTGTGTCGGGCAGCAGCGGGGCGAAACCGTCGCGGAAGCCCTGCTCGCCGTTCACGGAGAGGGAGCCGGTGGTCAGGCCGTGGAAGGCGTGGTCGTAGTACAGGACGCGCCGTCGGCCGGTCGCGAAGCGCGCGAACTTGAGCGCCGTCTCGACGGCCTCGGTGCCGCTGTTGCCGAAGAAGACGCGGTCCAGGTGCGGGCTGTGGCTCAGCAGCTTCTCGGCGAGCAGGCCGGGCAGCGGCTGGCAGTCGAAGCGGGTGAGGTCGGCGAGCTGGGCGTCGAGCACGTCGTGGAGCGCCTGGCGCACGACCGGGTGGTGCCGGCCGAGGCCCATGACGCCGAAGCCCGCGAGCATGTCGAGGTAGTCCTGCCCCTCGTCGTCCCAGAAGTGGGCGCCCTCGCCGCGCTCGTAGTACTTGTCGAAGCCGATCGTGTGGAGCATCCGCGGCAGCTGGTGGTTGAGGTGCTTGGTGTGCAGCTCGTAGCGCTCGCCGCCGCGCGCGGCGAGCAAGGCGTTGAGATCGAATCCCTCGCGCCGCGTGCCCTCGCCCCCGGGAGCCGCTGCGTCCGTCGTGCCGGTGGTCATCCTTGCGTCTTCTCCTTACGGGCCAGGTGGGCCCCGATGCGTCCGGCGATCTCCACCGGCGTGAGGCCGAGGTCGGCGAGGAGTTCCCCGCGCTTGGCGTGCGGCAGGAACTGCTCGGGGATGCCGAAGTGACGTACGGGGACGTCGACCTCGGCGTCGGCGAGGGCCACCGAGACGGCGGCGCCGACCCCGGCGGTACGGCTGTTGTCCTCGACCACCGCGACGACCCGGTGCCGCGCGGCGAGCGGGGCGAGGGCGGGATCGACGGGCTTGACCCAGCGCGGGTCCACGACGGTCGAGCGGATGCCGCGCTCGCGCAGCAGGGCGGCGGCGGCGAGGCACACGGGGGCCATGACGCCGGCCGAGACGAAGAGGACATCGGCCTTTGCCCCGGCGTCCCCGTCCTCGGCGAGCACGTCGAGCCCGCCCTCGCGGCGCAGGGCCGGCAGGTCCGCGCCCACCGTCTCCTTGGGGAAGCGCACCAGGGTCGGCGCGTCGTCCACCGCGACCGCCTCGCGGAGCTGGGCGCGCAGCTCGCTCGCGTCGCGCGGGGCGGCGATGCGCAGCCCGGGCACCACCTGGAGCACCGACATGTCCCACATGCCGTTGTGCGAGGCGCCGTCCGTGCCCGTCACCCCGGCGCGGTCGAGGACGAAGGTGACCCCGCACTTGTGCAGCGCGACGTCCATGAGGAGCTGGTCGAAGGCCCGGTTGAGGAAGGTGGCGTAGACCGCGACGACGGGGTGCAGGCCGCCGGTGGCGAGCCCGGCGGCCGAGACGGCGGCGTGCTGCTCGGCGATCCCGACGTCCCAGATCCGCTCCGGGAAGCGCGCGGCGAAGGGGGTGAGGCCCACGGGGTCGAGCATCGCCGCGGTGAGCGCGACGACGTCGTGCCGCTCCTCCGCGATCCGCACCAGCTCCTCGCCGAAGACCGCTGTCCAGGAGGGCCCGGCGGACGGCGTCAGCGCCTCGGCGGTGAGCGGGTCGATCGCGCCCACGGTGTGGAAGCGGTCCGCCTCGTTGGCGAGCGCGGGCTCGTAGCCGCGGCCCTTCTCGGTGATGACGTGCACGATGACGGGTCCGCCGAAGCGCTTCGCGGAGGCGAGGGCCGACTCCAGGGCCGCGATGTCGTGGCCGTCGACGGGGCCGACGTACTTGAGGCCGAGGTCCTCGAAGAGGCCCTGCGGGGCGAAGGCGTCCTTGAAGCCCTTCTTCGCGCCGTGCAGCGATTCGTAGAGCGGCTTGCCGAGGACCGGGGTGCGGTCGAGCACCTCCTTGCCCCAGGCGAGGACCTTCTCGTAGCCGTCGGTGGTGCGCAGCGCGGCGAGGTGGTGGGCGAGGCCGCCGATCGTCGGCGCGTAGGAGCGCTCGTTGTCGTTGACGACGAGGACGAGGGGGCGGTCCTTGGCGGCGGCGATGTTGTTCAGCGCCTCCCAGGCCATGCCGCCGGTGAGGGCCCCGTCCCCGGTGACGGCGACGACGTGGGTGTCCTCGCCGCGCACGTCGCGCGCCTTGGCGAGGCCGTCGGCCCAGCCCAGCACGGTCGAGGCGTGGCTGTTCTCGATGACGTCGTGCGACGACTCGGCGCGCGAGGGGTAGCCCGAGAGACCGCCCTTGGAGCGCAGCTTGGAGAAGTCCTGCCGCCCGGTGAGGAGCTTGTGCACGTACGCCTGGTGGCCGGTGTCCCACAGGACGCGGTCGCGCGGTGAGTCGAAGACCCGGTGCAGGGCGATGGTCAGCTCGACGACGCCGAGGTTGGGGCCGAGGTGGCCGCCGGTCCTGGAGACCGCCTGGATCAGGAACTCCCGGATCTCCCCGGCCAGTTCGGGCAGCCGGTCGCCGGCCAGGGCCTTGAGGTCGCGCGGCCCCCGGATGCTTTCGAGCAGTGTCACGTTCGGGCCTCTCTTCGGACGTCCGGCCCGGTCGGGTCGGCGGGATGCGTGAGCGGGGCCGCGCGGCGCGCCGGAGCGGCAGGCACGGGGCCCCGGCCTCGCACGGGTGCGAGGCCGGGGCCGCGTGGGGGCCGGTCGAAACGGGCGCGGCCCGTCACGTCAGGAGCGGTTGCCCGCGACCGTCTCGCGGGCGGCGCGCAGCGAGGCCTGGAGGGAGCCCATGGTTGCCATGACGGCGGTCGGCTCGTAGCCGCAGTGCGCCATGCAGTTGGCGCAGCGCTCGTCCTTGCCGCGCCCGTACTTGTCCCAGTCGGTCTCCTCGATGAGCTGGCGGTAGGTCGGCACGTAGCCGTCGCTCATGAGGTAGCAGGGGCGCTGCCAGCCGAAGAGGGAGTAGTTGGGGATCGCCCAGGCGGTGCAGTCGAAGTCCTGCTTGCCCTCCAGGAAGTCGAGGAAGAGCGGCGAGTGGTTGAGGCGCCAGCGCTGCCTGTTGCCGCCCGCGAACGCCTTCTTGAAGAGCTCGCGGGTCTGTGTCACGCCGAGGAAGTGCTCCTGGTCGGGGGCCTTCTCGTAGGCGTAGGCGGGCGAGATCATCATCTCGTCCACCTGGAGTTCGTCGTTGAGGAAGTCGAGCACCTCGATGACGGTCTGCGGGGTGTCGGTGTTGAAGAAGGTCGAGTTGGTGGTGACCCGGAAACCGCGGCGCTTGGCCTCCTTGATCGCCGCGACGGCCTCGTCGAAGACGCCTTCCTTGGCGACCGACTCGTCGTGCCGCTCCTTGAGGCCGTCGATGTGCACGGCGAAGGCGAAGTACGGCGAGGGGGTGAACTTCTCGATCTTCTTGCGGAGCAGCATCGCGTTGGTGCAGAGGAAGACGTACTTCCGCTTGGCCACCAACTGGCGCACGATCTCGTCGATCTGCGGGTGCATCAGGGGCTCGCCGCCCGCGATGGAGACCATCGGGGCGCCGGACTCCAGGACGGCGCCGACGGCCTGGGCGACCGGCATCCGCTGCTTGAGGACTCCCGCGGGGTGCTGGATCTTGCCGCAGCCCTCGCACTTCAGGTTGCACGCGAAGAGCGGTTCGAGCTCCACGATGAGCGGGAACTTCTCCCGCTTGCGGAGCTTCTGTTCCATCAGATACGTCCCGATCCTGATGGTCTGGCGAAGCGGCATGGCCATCTGGCTCACCTCCTGGGGAGCAGAAAAGTACGGTGCCATTCAGAGAAAGCAGGCAGGACGGCACGGAGTACGCGGAAGGCAGATATTCCCCCGCTGACCGTGCCGATACGGACGAGTTCGTGTTCGGGTGCGTCCACCACCACCCGGACGGCGGCCACCGGACGGGTGGCGGTGGTGGACCGCGCGCGGGCCGTGCGCAGGGTCGCGGCGGATTCCATGTCCACCGCGACGGCGCCCGTCCCGCGCAGGGTGGCCCGCTCGGGGCCGCGCACGACGTGGTCCGAGCCGGCGAGCACCCCGGTGTGCACGGTGCGGCCGGGGACGGCACGGGCGAGCGCGGCGGCGAGCGCGGCGCTCGCGGAACACGAGGTGGAGCCGGCCGCGTCCTCGGTGCGTTCGGCGACCACGAGGTCGCCGGGGTGCATCCCGGGGACGAGCCCGGCGCAGAACCCCGTGGCGAGGACGGCGGTCATGCGGGGCGCGGTCGCGAGCGCGCGTGCGACGGCGCGCTCGGCGTTCCGCGGCCCCATGCCCGTACGCAGCACGGACACCGTGCCGCCGGCCTGCCGCAGGGTGCGGCCCCCGCCGCTGCGCAGCGCGAAGTGCTCGATGCCGAGCGCGCAGGCGACGAGCAGCGGTGCCGAGCCGGGACCGGTCCCGGTTCCGGGGGCCTGTTCCATCAGTTCTCCCCCGGACCCGTGCCGTTGAGGTAGCGGCCGAGCGCCGTCACGGGGAACACCTGCCGGTACAGGTGGTAGTTGATGGTGAAGTCCCAGGGGAAGCCGGTCCCGGTGAACCAGGGCTCGTCCCAGGTCCCGTCCTCGGTCTGGGTCTCGACCAGGTACGCGATACCGCGGCGCACCTGTTCGGTCTCCCGTTCGCCGGCCGCGAGGAGCGCGAGGAGCGCCCAGGCGGTCTGCGAGGCGGTGGAGTGGCCGCGGCCGTGCCAGGCGCTGTCCTGGTAGGAGCGCAGGTCCTCGCCCCAGCCGCCGTCCTCGTTCTGCACCTGGCCGAGCCAGGAGACGGAGCGGCGGATCGCCGGGTGCGAGGCGGGGAGACCGGCCGCGACGAGCGCGGGGACGACGGCCCCGGTCCCGTACACGTAGTTGACGCCCCAGCGGCCGAACCAGGAACCGTTCCCCTCCTGGTTCTTGAGCAGCCACTCGATGCCGCGCCGGGTGCGCGGGTGGTGGGCCAGGCCCTCCTCGGCGAGCATCTCCACGACGTGCGCGGTGACGTCGGCCGAGGGCGGGTCGATGACCTCGCCGAAGTCGCTGAACGGGAGCCGGTTGGGGAACGGGCTGGTGTTGTCGGCGTCGAAGGCGCCCCAGGCCCCGTTCTTCGACTGCATCCCCACGTTCCAGTCCACGGCGCGGCGCACGGCCTTGTCGACCCGCGTCGCGTCGGGGTGGGCGACGCGGCGCAGCGCGAGGACCACCTCGGCGGTGTCGTCGATGTCGGGGTAGTTGTCGTTGTGGAACTCGAAGGCCCAGCCGCCCGGCGGCAGGTCGGGGCGGCGCACGACCCAGTCGCCCGGGCGCACGATCTGCTCGGCGAGCATCCAGTCGGCGGCCTTGATCATCTGCGGGTGGTCGGCGGGCACGCCCGCGTCGGCGAGCGCGACCGTGGCCAGGCAGGTGTCCCAGACCGGGGACTGGCACGCCTCGATCATGCGCGCGCCGTCCTCGCGCCAGACCGCGAAGCGGTCGAGCGAGGCGAGCCCGGCGCGCAGCACGGGGTGGTCGAGGTCGTAGCCGAGCAGGTTGAGCGCCATGATCGAGTACACGGCGGGGGGCTGGATGCCGCCCCAGCAGCCGTCGTTCTCCTGGCGCTCGACGATCCAGGTGGCGGCGGCGCGCATCGCGGCCTCGCGCACGCGGCGCGGGGCGATCCTGCGGTAGCCGTGGAGCAGCTTGTCGAGCTTGTGGAAGACGTTGTCCCAGCTGACCACCGGCGGCGCGGGCTGCGCCGGGTCGGGGTCGGCCGGGTCGGTGTGCAGCTCTTCGAGCGCGAAGGGCGCGGGCCGTACCGGGCGCTGGGCGCACACGACGGTGAGGGGCACGATCGTCTGGCGGGCCCAGCAGCCGAAGTCGTAGATGTTGAGCGGCGCCCACTTGGGGAAGAACATCAGCTCCGGCGGCATCTCCGGCAGGTCCTCCCACTTCCACCAGCCGAAGAGGGCGAGCCAGATCCGTGTGAAGACCCGGGCCCGGGCGACCCCGCCTTGGGCGCGGACGAAGGCGGACGCCTTGCGCATGTGCGGGGCTTCGGGGCTGTCCCCGGCGAGGCGCAGCGCGACGTAGCCCTCGATGGTGGCCGACAGGTCCCCGGGCCCGCCGTAGAACGTGTTCCAGGTGCCGTCCTCCTGCTGCTCCCCGCGGATGAAGAGCGCGGCGGCCCGCGTGGTGGCCTCGTCCCTGATGCCGAGGAACTGCCGCAGCAGGAGGTCCTCGGCGTCCATGGTGACGTTGGTGGCGAGATCGCCCTTCCACCAGCCCTCGTCGCTCTGCCGGGCGAGGAGGAAGTCCACGGCTCGCCGGGTGGCGCGGGCGGTGGCCTCGTGGGTCTCACGTGCCTCGGGGCTGAGGTGCAAAGGAGCACTGGCCGTGGTCGCCGGGGGCGTCGCCGCCCCGGTGCTTCCATCGGTCGTCGCTGTCATGGCTTCCCCTTCGTGCAGTCTCGATCATCTGCTGTGGGTCCGCCGTCGGCCGGGACCGCGGCCCGCCCGGCGTCCGCCGGCAGGGGGCGGGGACGTCGGGCGGGCCGCACCGGTCGGCGACTGCGCGTCATCGCTGGCATGTCCGTCTGATGGTGATCATCTCTTCCGTACGACGACGAAGTCCGCGAGCGCCACGAAGGACGCCCGCACGTGTGGGGGCATCGGGACGCTGTCGAGCGCCCCGATGGCGATGTCGAACTGCCGGCGCGCCTCGCGCGAGGTCCACTCGCGGCCCCCGGCCTCCTCGATGAGGGCGGCACGGGCGGCGAACTCCTCCTCGGAGAACTCCTCCGCCGGTACCGAGCCGGGCCCGGTGGCGGCGTCGGCGGCGAGGAGCCGGGCGAGCTTGTCGGAGGCCGGGCCGCCGGCGGCGAGCGCGGCGACCACGGGCAGCGACTTCTTGCGCTGGCGCAGGTCGCTCCAGGTCTGCTTGCCGGTGGACTCCGGGTCGCCCCAGATGCCGAGGAGGTCGTCGACGGCCTGGAAGGCGAGGCCGAGGTGGTAGCCGTAGCGCTCCAGGGTGTCGGCGGTGGCCTCGTCGGCGCCGCCGAGCACGGCGCCGATGGAGGCGGCGCAGGCGAGCAGGGCGCCGGTCTTGTTGCCCTCCATCTCCAGGCACTCCTCGACCGTGACCCGGTCGCGGTGCTCGTAGGAGATGTCCTGGGCCTGACCGTCGATCAGGGCGCGGGTGGCGCGGGTGAGCCGGCGGGTGGCGCGGCCGGCCTCGGCGGTGCCGAGTTCGAGGAGGACCTCGTTGGCCAGCGCGAAGAGCGCGTCGCCGACGAGGATGGCCTGGGCGGGGCCGTGCACCTTCCAGACCGTGTCGCGGTGGCGGCGCTGCTCGTCGCCGTCCATGAGGTCGTCGTGCAGCAGCGAGAAGTTGTGCACGAGTTCCACGGCGACGGCGCCGGGCACGCCGGTCTCGGCGCCCGCCCCGGTGACCTCGGCGGAGATGAGCGCGAGGGCCGGGCGCACGGCCTTGCCGCCGTCGCCGGAGACGGGGTTGCCCTCGGCGTCGGTCCAGCCGAAGTGGTAGGCGGACACGGAGTCCATGGGCGGCGCGAGCCGGTCCACGGCGGACCGCAGCACCGGCGTGACGAGGGCACGGCTGCGCTCGACGAGCGCGGTCACGTCCGGGGCGTCGGCGGCGGCTTCGGCCGAGGGCACAGTCGGCACGTTCTTCTCTCCTCTGTTCGCGGTGCTGGTCTTGGGGGTGCTGAGCGGCGTCCGGTCGGCCGGTGCCTGGGTGCTCATGCCGCCTCCTGGAAGTGGAAGAGGTGCGCGCCGGTCCGGCCGAGGCCCGCGAGCGCGGCGCGGGCGGCGTCGCTGCCGCTGCGCACGGCGCCCTCCATCGTGGCGGGCCAGCCGGTGTCGGTCCACGCGCCGGCGAGGTAGAGCCCGGCGGCGCGCGTGGTGTTGCCGGGGCGCAGCCGTCTCGTCCCGGGGGCCGGGTCGAAGGTGGCGGTGCGTTCCCTGGTGACGAAGAAGTCGCGGATTCCGGCGCCGCGCGCGGCGGGCAGGAGCCGTTCCAGTGCGGGCAGGTAGCGCGCGCGCAGTTCGCTGACGGGGGCGTCGATCTCGGCGCCGGCGGCCGACTGCGAGAGCGCGAGGTACTGGCCCGGGCCGGTGAGCCCGGAGGGGGCGGTGCGGTCGAAGACCCACTGCACGGGGCTGCCGAGCGCGGCGAAGAAGGGGCGGCGCAGCACCTTGCGGTCGTAGACGACGTGGACGTTGAGGATGGGCGAGGTGCCGAGCGCGGTGAGGCGTTCGGGGGCGTCGAGCGCGCCCGCGGGCAGGAGCTGGTGGGCGTCGTGCTGCGCGGTGGCGAGGACCACGGTGTCCGCGTCGAGCACGCCGTCCTCGGTGCGTACCCGCCAGCCGCCGCCCTCGGCGGCCTCGACGGCGTGCACCCGGGCGCGCAGGCGGGTGGTGACGCCGGCTCTGTCGAGGGCGCGGCGCGCGAGGGTGTCGTGCAGTTCGCCGAGCGGGACGCGGGCCCAGCCGATGTCGGCGGCTCCCGGCTCGGTGAGCAGCCCGGTACGGAAGACCTTCGCGGCGAGGGCGAGTGAGGAGTCGTCGGCCCGGGCGTTGAGCGTGGCGACGCCGACGAGGTCCCACAGCGCCGCGATGGTGCGGTCGCTCTGCCCGTGCGCGCGCAGCCAGCTCCCGAAGTCGTGCCGGTCGAGCGCCGGGTCGGCGGGGTCGAGGCGGCGCAGCGCGAGCGCGGCGCGTGCCACCGAGGCGCGTTCGAGCGGGCTCAGGTGCGGGTACGTGGCGAGACCGGCCGCGAGGTGCAGGGGCACCGGGGCCTGGGTACGCCGCAGCCGGCCCAGGCGCCCGCTGCGGGCGTCGAGGACGGGTACGTCGAGCCGGTCCTGCACGGGGGCGAGGTGGGCGGCGTCGATGCGGTGCAGGAACTGCTGGTAAGCGGTGCAGCAGCGCAGGTGGACGTGCTGGCCGTTGTCGACGGTGAGGTCGCCGCGCCGGAAGGAGAAGGCGAGCCCGCCGAGGCGGGGCCTGCCCTCCAGGAGGCTGACCCGGACGCCCGCGTCGGCGAGGCCGAGCGCGGCGGTCACCCCGGCGAGTCCGCCGCCGATGACGACGGCGTGTCCCGCGCCGCCGGTGGGGGTGGTGGCTGAATCGGCCTGTTCGGTCATGCGTCCTCCCTGCCCGCCCCCGGGGTGGTGGCGTGCGCAGTGAGGGACGCGGACCTCAGCCCGGAGGTTGCCCGGTCGTGACCGGGTACGGGTGCCGTCGCGCGGCTCTGCCGCAGGGCCCTGCGTGTCATGCTTGTTCCCCGGCTCTCTGTCGCGCCGCGGCCTTGGCGTCGACCCCGGCGAGGCCGCGCACGGCGACGTACGCCTTCTCGCGGGCGGGCAGCGAGACCCGGCCGCGCAGGACGGCGTCGGGGTCCTGCTCGATGCGGTCCAGGAGGCGGTGGTAGATCCCGGCCATGGCCGAGACGCAGGCGCCGCCGCGCCGGTCGAGCATGGGCAGGAGCCGATAGCCCTCTTCGAAGAGCGCGCGGGCGCGGCGCACCTCGAAGTGGACGAGGCCCGCGAAGTCCGCGCCCTCCGGCAGGGTCGCCGACCCGAAGCCGGCCGAGCAACCGAATTTGTCGAGGTCCTCGGCGGGCAGGTAGGTACGGCCGTTCCCGGCGTCCTCGCGCACGTCGCGCAGGATGTTGGTGAGCTGGAGCGCGAGGCCGAGCGTGTTGGCGTACTCGGGGGCGCGAACGCGGTCGCGCGCGCTGACCCGTACGCCGAAGACGCCGAGCGAGAGCCGGCCGATGGCTCCGGCGACGCAGCGGCAGTAGTCGGCGAGTTCGTCCCAGGTGCGGTAGGCGCGGCCCTGTACGTCCATCAGGACGCCGTCGATCAGCTCGTCCAGGGCGCCGAGCGGCACCGGGAAGCGCAGCGCCGTGTCCGCGAGGGCGACGGCGACCGGGTCGGTGTCGTCCTCGGCGACGTCCTTGGCCCGGACCCGCTCCAGGAGTGCGCGGCACTCGTTGAGCCGGCGCGTCTTCTCCTCCGGCACGAGCGTGCCGTCGCCGATGTCGTCCACGCGGCGTGAGAAGGCGTACACGGCCGACATGGCGCGGCGCTTGTCGCCGGGCAGCAGCCGGATGCCGTAGGCGAAGTTCTTCGCCTCGGCGCCCGTGACGCTCTCGCAGTAGCCGTAGGCGGCGTTCACGGCCGCGGGCAGCGCGCCTTGCTCCTTCATCGTCGGACTCACCCCTCTCCTCGCAGTACTGCTCCCATCTCGCGCAGCAGCCGGGCCTTGGTGGGCTTCGGCGTGGTGGCGAGTACGTCGTTGCCCGTCCCGGCGATCGCGTCGAGGGCCGCGCGGCCCCCGGCGACGAAGCCGGCGAGCAGGAGCCGCAGCCGCCCGCGCACGCTCGCGACGAGGGGCAGTCCCTCGTCGAGCAGGGCGCGGGCGCGGTCGGCCTCGAAGGCGATGAGGGCGCGGACCCGGGCGTTCGCGTGCGGGGCCGCGAGGTCCGCCTCGGTGACGCGAAAGCGCGTCATGTCCTCGGCGGGCAGGTAGACGCGGTCGCGCCGCAGGTCCTCGGCGACGTCCTGGAGGTGCTCGACGAGCTGGAGCCCGGTGCACACGGCGTCGGAGCGGCGCAGCCGCTCGTCGCTCTCGGTCCCGGTGAGGCCGAGCACGAGGCGGCCCACGGGGTTCGCGGACAGCTCGCAGTAGGCGGCCAGTTCGTCCCAGGTGGCGTAGCGGCCGACCTTCTGGTCCTGCCGGTTGGCGCCGATGAGCGCCTCGAAGGGCTCGGGGACGAGGCCGCGGCGGCGCACGGTGGGGCGCAGGGCGCGCAGGAGGGGGTGGTGGGGGGTGCCGGTGGAGCGGAAGACGCGGGCGAGATCGGTTTCGAGCGCGTCGAGGAGGACGAGCCGGTCGTCGGCCTGGTCCTCGGGGACGTCGAGGTAGCGGGCGTCGGCGCCGCCGGGGGCGAGGTCGCCGTCGCCGATGTCGTCCACGAGGCGGGCGAAGCCGTAGACCGCCATGAGGTCGGCGCGCCAGGACGCGGGCACGAAGAAGGGCGCCACCGGGAAGTTCTCCGCCCCGGCCTTGCCGAGCGTGGCGTTCTCCGTCGTGGTGGCGTGCGCCGTCGCGGTACCGGGCGCCGCGGCGCGGGGGGCGCTCATCGGCGGCCGCCCGTCGCGGGGACGGCGGGTACAGCGTGGAGGCGGAGGTCGTCCGTAGCCAATGCCGTCACATCTCCCGTTCTACACTGCGCACACAAAACTCACTATTTCGGACACGCCGCCCGGCCGCCGCCCGGGCGTTTCGGAGCAGCATGTCCACCTGTGCGGTATCGCACCACTCGTCGCGATTCGGCACCGGCACAGCTTACGTTGTACAACTCAACCGCTCGCGGCGGGGTGTTCAGCACGTCACAAGAACACACCGATTGCCGTCAACCTTCCCGACCTGCGATGTAGTTGACTGATCTTTGACCCGCTCGGCCGCGCGCCGGGAATAAACGCCGCCTCCCGCCGGGACACGAAGGAACCCCTGCCGGATTTGTCCGGCAGGGGTTCCGCTTTCGTTCCCGCCGCCGCGAAGAAGGAACGAGAATCCCTCTTACGGCGTTTCAGCTATTTACTTACTGGTGAACTTCTCGTACTCCTTCATCACCTCGGACGTGGGCCCGTCCATCCGCAGCTCGCCGTGCTCCAGCCACAGGACGCGGTCGCAGGTGTCGCGGATCGACTTGTTGTTGTGGCTCACGAGGAAGACCGTCCCGGCCTCCTTGCGCAGCTCCCTGATCCGGGCCTCGGAGCGCTTCTGGAAGGCGCGGTCGCCGGTGGCGAGGGCCTCGTCGATCATGAGGACGTCGTGGTCCTTGGCCGCCGCGATGGAGAAGCGGAGCCGGGCCGCCATGCCGGAGGAGTACGTCCGCATCGGCAGCGTGATGAAGTCGCCCTTCTCGTTGATCCCCGAGAAGTCCACGATCTCCTGGTAGCGGTTCCTGACCTCCTCGCGGCTCATGCCCATCGCGAGCCCGCCGAGGATCACGTTGCGCTCGCCGGTGAGGTCGTTCATGAGCGCGGCGTTGACGCCGAGCAGCGAGGGCTGCCCGTCGGTGTAGACCTTGCCGCTCTCGGCCGGGAGCAGTCCCGCGATCGCCCGCAGGAGCGTCGACTTGCCCGAACCGTTGGAGCCGATGAGGCCGATGGCCTGCCCCCGGTACGCGGTGAAGGAGACCCCGCGCACGGCGTGCACCTTGCGCACCCCGGGCGAGTCGCCGCGCTTGACGATGCGGTTGAGCGCCGCCGTGGCGCTGCCCCTGCCGCCCTTGGCCCCGTGCACCCGGTAGACGATGTGCAGTTCGTCCGCGATCACCGTGGGCATGTGCTCCCGGCCCGCGTTGCGTCCCTCAGCCACGGCCATACCGTTCCTCCGCCTTCCAGAAGTACACGAACCCGAGAGCCCCGACGACCACGGCCCAGCCCAGCGCGAAGGCCCACACGTGCGGCGGCAGGTAGGCGGTGTCGTAGCCGTCGATGAGCGAGTAGCGCACGAGGTCCATGTAGACGGCCGCCGGGTTCCACTGGAGCACGTCGCCCACCCATCCGGGCACGTTCTTGCCGGCGAGCATCGCGGGGAGGCTGAACATGACGCCCGAGGCGTACATCCACGTGCGCATCACGAAGGGCATGAGCTGCGCGAGGTCGGGGGTCTTCGCCCCGGCGCGCGCGAAGATGAGCGCGAGCCCGGTGTTGAACGCGAACTGGAGCACGAGCGCCGGGACGACGAGGGGCCAGCGCATGGTGGGGTAGCAGCCCGTCGCGAAGAGGATCACGACCAGCACGATCATCGAGTACAGGAGCTGCTGGAGCTGCTGGAGCGAGAAGGAGATGGGCAGCGAGGCGCGCGGGAAGTGCAGGGCGCGGACCAGGCCGAGGTTGCCCGAGATGGCCCGGACACCGGCCTGCACCGAGGACTGCGTGAAGGAGAAGATGAAGACGCCGGTGACGAGGAAGGGGACGTAGATGTCCTTGTCGATGCCCTTCCGCGCCCCGAGCAGCAGCCCGAAGATGAAGAAGTAGACGAGCGCGTTGAGCAGCGGCGTCGCGACCTGCCACAGCTGCCCGAGCTTCGCCTGGCTGTACTGCGCCGTGAGCTTGGCCCGCGAGAACGCCAGGATGAAGTGGCGGCGGCCCCACAGCTCACGGATGTACGCGGTCAGCCCGGGCCGGGCGCCGCTCACCGTCAGCCCGTACTTCGCCGCCAGCTCGGGGCGGCTGAGCCCTTCGTCGGGCGAGGGCGGCTGCGGCGGTGTGCTCACCGGTACGCCCTTCTCCTGCGTTGTGTCACTCACGGGGGAACCTTCGTCTGCGGGGGCTGCGGGAATGTGCGGGGGTACGGAACGCGGTTCGCCGGTGCCCCGGGCGCGGTCGCTCCCGGGGCACCGGCACCGGCGCGGTACGGCGTGGTGCGGCGTGGTGCGGGACAGCGTGTCAGATGATCGGCGGACGGCCCAGCCGGGTGAGCCGCCACACCGTGCGCCAGCGCATCGGGCGGCGCGGTCCGCAGCTCTTCGCCCAGCCCTCGCGGAAGCCACCGAACCAGGCGCGCAGCGCGGCACCGTTCGGCCGCCGCGCGAGGGTGAGCAGGAGCCACACGCCGAGGTAGACGGGGACGAGGGGCAGCGGCAGGTTGCGGCGCGCGAGCCAGACCCGGTTGCGGGCCACCATGCGGTGGTAGACCGCGTGCCGCGAGGGGGCCGTCGTGGGGTGCAGGAGCACCATGTCGGCCCGGTAGCCGATCGACCAGCCGGCGTCCAGGGCCCGCCAGGCGAGGTCGGTCTCCTCGTGGGCGTAGAAGAAGTCCCCCGGCAGCAGCCCGGCCTCGGCGAAGACCCGGGTGCGGACCGCGTTGGCGCCGCCGAGGAACGTGGTGACCTCGGAGGAGCGCATCGGGTCCGAGGCCCGCAGGCGCGGGACGTGGCGGCGCTGCGTGACGCCGGTGTCGGGGTCGGCGATGCGGAAGCTGATGATGCCGAGCTTCTCGTTCGCCAGGAACGCCTGGCGGCACAGCTCGGCGGTGTCGGTCCGCTCCAGGAGCCCGTCGTCGTCGAGGAAGAGGAGGATGTCGACCTCGCGCCCGGCCGGGCCGAACGCCTCGATCCCGACGTTGCGGCCCCCGGGGATGCCGAGGTTCTCCGGCAGCTCCACGGTGCGGACGCCCTCGGGCACCTCGGGCACCGGGGAACCGTTGCCGACGACGACGACCTGGACGGGCTCGCCCTCCTGCTTGGCGACCGAGTCGAGGAGCAGTCGCAGCTCCTCGGGACGGTTGCCCATGGTGATGATGACGGCGCCCACCGTCGGCGCGGACTTGCTCATGCCTGCTTCCTCTTCCTTCTCGCGCCCCGGGGACGCGGGTGCGCCGCTGCCCCGGGCCCGGCGCTCATATCGCTCGTCGCACGTCTTCGCCCGTCACGGACGTCACTTCAGCCGGCTCGACGCGAGGATCGACACGAGGTGCAGCAGTGTCTGCACGAGCGCGATGGCGGCGAGCACGGCGATCCCGAGGCGGGTGAAGAAGAGGTCGCCGCGGATCTGGTCGATCACCGCGAGCACGATGATGAGCAGCGAGGCCTCGATGCCGAGGATCAGCCGGTGGAACTGGAGGGCGGCGGCGGCCCGGCGGGCGAACGCCATCCCGGAGGAGCGGGGCTCGGCCGCGGCGTCCTTGACGACGGGCAGCCCGCCCTGGTGGCGGGCGACGCCGACGAGGTCGGTCTCGGACTTGATGAGGATCGCCCCGAGCGCGGCGAGCGTGCCGAGGAAGGCCCACAGCCAGTCGATGCGGCCGGTGCCGAAGAGGTCGGCGCCGCGCAGTCCGAAGCCGACGAGCACGGCGGCGTCGGTGAGGTAGGCGCCGACCCGGTCGAGCCAGACCCCGCTCAGCGAGAACTGCTTCTTCCAGCGGGCGACCTCGCCGTCCACGCAGTCCAGGAGCAGGTAGAGCTGGGCCATGACGGCCCCGAGCACGGCCCCCGGGATGCCCGGCCACAGCAGCGCCGGGCAGGCGAGGACGCCGAAGAACGTCATCAGGTAGGTCAGCTGATTGGGCGTGACCTTGGTGTTCACCAGGTACCGGTCTATGCGCAGCGAGATCTCGCGCATGTAGATCCGGCCGGCCCAGTGCTCGCCGCTGCGTCGGTCCTTGACCCCGGCGGGGTGGACGACGGGGCGGAGTTCAGCTACCGATGGCCTTGGCATAGTCGGCGTACGCGTCCTTGATCTGGTCTGTCGACAGGTTGAGGTGTTCGAGGATCGTGTAGCGGCCCGGTCGGGTCTGCGGGGCGAACTCGACGGCCTGGACGAACTCGTCCACCGAGAAGCCGATGTCACCGGGCAGCACGGGCTGCTCGTGGCGGCGCAGCACCTCGGCCATGTGACCGGCCTGCTCGCCCGCGCCGCGCAGGTGCATCGCGAAGACCGCGCCCATTCCGCACTGCTCGCCGTGGCTCGCGGCGCGCCGGGGGAAGAGCAGGTCGAAGGCGTGGTTGATCTCGTGGCAGGCGCCGGAGGCGGGGCGCGAGTCCCCCGCGACCGACATCGAGATGCCCGTCATGACCAGGCCCTCGGCGAGGGTCTGGAGGAAGTCGTCCTGGCTGACGTCGCCGGGGTGGCGCAGGATCGCCTCGCCCGCCTGACGGGCCATCGCCGCGGCGAGGCCGTCAATCGACTCGCCGGTGACGCGGTGGGACAGCTCCCAGTCGGCGACCGCGGAGATGTTGGAGATC
This sequence comes from Streptomyces sp. SPB074, assembly GCF_000154905.1. Lineage (GTDB taxonomy): Bacteria > Actinomycetota > Actinomycetes > Streptomycetales > Streptomycetaceae > Streptomyces. The sequence goes on from NZ_GG770539.1 coordinate 654,887, forward strand.
ACGTCGCCGATGCCGGAGCGCACGTAGCGGGCCGGGGCCTCGCGGATCACGTCGAGGTCGATCACGACGGCGATCGGGTTCGGCACCCCGTAGGAGCCGCGCCCCGCGTCGTTGTCGAGGGTCGCGACCGGGGAGCAGAGCCCGTCGTGCGAGAGGTTCGTGGCGACGGCGACGAGCGGCAGCCCGATGCGCGCCGCGGCGTACTTGGCGCAGTCGATGATCTTGCCGCCGCCGAGGCCCACGACCGCGTCGTAGTGCCCGGACTTCATCGCGTCGGCGAGCCGGATCGCGTCGTCCAGGGTGCCGCCGCCCACCTCGTACCAGCTCGCGCCCGGCAGGGCCGGGGCCAGCCGCTCGCGCAGCCGGGCCCCGGAACCGCCGCTGATCGCGATGGCGAGCTTGCCCGAGGCCGAGATCCGCTGGTCGCACAGCACGGTCGCGAGATCGTCCAGGGCGCCGGGGCGGATGTCGACGGCGAGCGGGGAGGGAATCAGCCGCGTCAGTACCGGCACGCGATCTCCCGCCCCTTGGCCAGGTCCTCGTGGTTGTCGATCTCGACCCAGCTGACCTCGCCGATGGGGGCGACATCGATGGTGAAGCCGCGGTTGACGAGCTCCTGGTAGCCGTCCTCGTAGTAGAGCTGCGGGTCGCGCTCGTAGGTGGTCCTCAGGGCGTCGGCGAGCTGCTCGGCGGCGTCGCCCTCGATGAGGGTCACGCCGATGTACTCGCCGGTCGCCTCGGCCGGGTCCATGAGCTTGGTGATCTTGCGGACGCCCTTGCCGGGCTCCACGACGACCTTCATCTCCTCGTCGGCGAGCTTCTTCACCGTGTCGAGGGCGAGGATGATCTTCTTGCCCTCGCCGCGCGCGGCGAGCAGCGTCTTCTCGACGGAGACGGGGTGGACGGTGTCACCGTTGGCGAGGATCACCGAGTGCTTGATCGCGTCGCGGCCGCACCACAGGGAGTAGGCGTTGTTCCACTCCTCGGCCTTGTCGTTGTCGATCAGCGTGATCTTGAGGCCGTACTTGGCCTCCAGGGCCTCCTTGCGGTCGTAGACGGCCTCCTTGCGGTAGCCGACGATGACCGCGACCTCGGTGAGGCCGATCTCGGCGAAGTTGCCGAGCGTCAGGTCGAGGACGGTGATGCTCTCCTCCTGGCCCTCGGGCCCGACCGGCACCAGCGCCTTGGGCAGGGTGTCGGTGTAGGGGCGCAGACGCCTTCCGGCGCCGGCCGCGAGCACGAGGCCGATCATGCGGTTTCTCCTTCGTCGTGTACGGCGGGTGCCCCTGCGGACACCCAGAAGCGGATGCTCTCGAAGAGCACCACGAGGGCTACGAGCACGGCAAGGACCGTGAGCGCGGTGGCGAAACCGCTCCCGCCGAGAACCAGCGCGCAGAGGGCGACCAGCAGGGTCCTGCCCTCGTGTCCAGCGATGGCCAGGGTGAGCAGGCGGGGCGGAGCGCCGGTGCCACCGCGGATGCGGTACACCGTGTCGTAGTGATGGTAGGCGACCGCGGCGACGAGCCCGAAGGCAGCGGGAAGCGCGCCGTGCGTGTCAGCGCGCGCGGCGAGCAGCAGGACGGTGCCGTACTCGGCGGCCCGGAAGAAGGGCGGTACGAGCCAGTCCAGGGCGCCCTTGAGCGGCCGCGTGACGGCGAGCGCGGAGCACACGGCGTAGACGGCCGCGCCGAGGACGGGCCAGGCCGAGCCGTACGGCGTGAACGCGGCGCTCGCGGTGACGGCGGCGCCGCCGAGCAGCGCGAGCACCGGCACCGCGATCCCCGGCAGGGCGCGGCCGAGCGGGCGCAGCGCGCGGGCCAGGAGGCGGGCCAGGGGGCCGGAGTCGGCGAGGTCGGCGAGCGCCTGCGCCGCGCGGTCGGTGCGGGTCGCCTTGCGGGTCACGGAGCGCAGGAGCCGTCCCGCGGTCGTGTAGCAGGCGGCGAGGCCGCAGCCGATGAGCAGCACGACGAGGGTGACGCGGGGCGTGGTGCACGCGGTGAGCACGGCGATCATCGCCCAGCGCTCGCCGATGGGCAGCACGATCATGCGGCGCAGCCACACGGTCCAGCCGACGGCGTCGAGCTTGCCGGAGAGCGCGGCGGTCGGGCTCGTGTTGGCCCGGGCGTCGTGGTTGGCCTCGGTGAAGGAGAAGTCGACGACGTGGCGGCAGGTCTGGAGGACCATCGCGCCGAGCGCGAGCGCCCACACGTCGTCCCCGCCGCGCGCGGCGCCGAGGGCGAGGCCCGCGTAGTACGCGTACTCCTTGGCGCGGTCGAAGGTCGCGTCCAGCCAGGCGCCGAGGGTCGAGTACTGGAGGGAGTAGCGGGCGAGCTGGCCGTCGGTGCAGTCCAGGACGAACGAGGCGAGGAGCAGCACGCCGGCGGCGACGTACCCGGGCCGCGTCCCGGTCGCGGCGCAGGCCGCGGCGATGAGCGCGGTGAGCAGCGAGGCGGTCGTGACCTGGTTCGGGGTGAGCCCGCGGCGCGCGCACCAGCGGGCGAGGTAGCGCGAGTACGGGCTGATGCAGTGGGTGGTGAAGAAGCCGTCGCGGGCCTTGACCGCCGAGCGGAGCCGGACCGCCTCCTCGTCCACCGCCTCCACGGACTGCCGCGCCTCGTTGCGCTCCTGCGGGCCCTCCGGTACGGCGGCGACGAGCGAGCCGAGGTCGGGGCGGTGCACGGCCGTGCCCTCCGCGTCGAGGAGCCCGGCGAGCAGATCGGGCAGCGGGTCCCCGGCGTCCGTGCCGGGCAGGACCTCGGTGCCGCCGGTACCGCCGTCCTCGGCGGGCATCGGCTGGCGCAGCGGGTGCGCGGGGGCGAGCGGGGCACCCTGCGCGGCGGGCGCCGCGCCGCGCACGGCGCTGTCGAGGGCGTGCGCGAGGGCGGGGCGGGCCTCGGGCCGCACGGTGACGGCGCCGGGCACTGCGGCGGCGGGGAACCGGGGGTCGGTGAGTCCGAGCCGCAGGGAATGGGTGTGGCCCACGAACCGGGAGTCGACGAGTGCGACGCGTTCCCCGGCGGGGACGCTCGCGAGGGCACTCGGGGTCTGCGACGGCTCGGTGACGACCCGCACCCCGAAGCCGAGCGCCCGCAGCTCACCCTCCAGGGGCGAGCCGGGCACCGGCGGACCGGTGAGGATGGCGGTCGACAGAGGAACTCACTCCTTGGGGGCCGGCCCGGCGCCGGGCCGGGCAGCGAAGGGGGGTGACAGACGCCGCGGACCACACCGGGGGGAGCGTGAGGGGCGGGCGTCGGCTGAGGTTATCCGATGCCGTGTACCGGGGGTTCACCACCCGTTCACGCCCGAGGACGGCCGATACGCGTGATCATCATGCGCGATCGGGGGGCGGGTTCCCAAACGCGCGGGGGCGTATCCGGACGAACGGGATTCCCCGGTCCGGCCCCCGCGGCGAGGGAGCGGCGGCGGCAGGACGGGGGCCGGACGGGGGTGGGCCGGGGGTACGGCGAACAGGCCCGTAAAACCCCCTGTTCAGGCCAATGACAACGGTGTTCAGCCCCGTGTTGCCCCGCCGGGTCCGGTAAGGGTTCACTGACCGCGAGAAGGGGAGGCACCCATGGGCCACGACCATGCGCACGGCACCGCGACGCACGCCCACCGGGGACGGCTGCGCGTGGCCCTCGCACTGACCCTCGCCGTGATGGTGGTCGAGATCGCGGGGGGCGTCCTCTCGCACTCGCTCGCGCTCGTCGCGGACGCCGCGCACATGGCGACGGACGCGCTCGGCCTCGGCATGGCGCTGCTCGCCGTGCACGTCGCCGCGCGTCCGCCGAGCGACACGGCGACCTTCGGGTACGCGCGGGCGGAGATCCTGGCGGCGCTCGCGAACTGCCTGCTGCTGCTCGGGGTCGGCGGCTACGTCGTCTACGAGGCGGTGCGGCGCTTCCTGGAGCCCGCGCAGACGGACGGTTCGCTGGCGCTCGTGATCGGTGTCGTGGGCCTCGTCGCGAACTGCGTCTCGCTCGGGCTGCTGCTGCGCGGCCAGGAGGAGAGCCTCAACGTGCGCGGGGCCTTCCTGGAGGTCATGGCCGACGCGCTCGGCTCGCTCGCGGTGATCGTCTCGGCCCTCCTCGTCTGGCTCACCGGCTGGCCGTACGCGGACACGATCGCCTCGCTGCTGATCGGGCTGATGATCGTGCCGCGCACGTGGCGGCTGCTGCGGGACACGCTCAACGTGCTCCTGGAGGCGGCGCCGCGCGGCGTCGATCTCGCGGAGGTGCGGGCGCACATCCTCGGCACGCCGGGGGTGCGGGCCGTCCACGACCTGCACGCCTGGACGATCACCTCGGGGATGCCGGTGCTCTCCGCCCACGTCGTGGTCGACTCCGCCGTGCTCGACTCGGTGGGCCACGAGAAGATGCTCCACGAGTTGCAGGGCTGCCTGGGGCACCACTTCGACGTCGAGCACTGCACCTTCCAGCTGGAGCCCGCCGGGCACGCGGAGCACGAGGCGGGGAGCTGCCTGTAACGGGGCCCTCCCTGCGGCGGGCCTCTTCCTCGCGCTCTCCCCGTGGCGGGCCCCTCCCCCGGCGCTCCCCGTGGGGCCGCGCTCTCCGGTGCTCGGCGCCCGCCGGTCGCGGCCCGGGGCGGCCACGACGCGTGGGCGGGCGGTTGCGGGCCGCACGGGCGGCGTACGGCAGACTTGGGGCAAGCCAGAAGCGAAGGATGCGTATGCCGATCTCATCAGCCACCGCGGCCGACAGTTCCTCCCCCTCCGCCAGCACCGAGGAGATCCTCCTGGAGCTGGTGGACGAGAGCGGGACCACCATCGGTACGGCGGAGAAGCTCGCCGCCCACCAGCCCCCGGGCCGGTTGCACCGCGCCTTCTCCGTCTTCCTCTTCGACCGCGAGGGGCGGCTGCTGCTCCAGCGCCGCGCGCTCGGCAAGTACCACTCCCCCGGCGTCTGGTCGAACACGTGCTGCGGCCACCCCTACCCGGGCGAGGCCCCTTTCGCCGCCGCCGCGCGCCGCACCTTCGAGGAGCTGGGGGTCGCGCCCACGCTGCTCGCCGAGGCCGGCACGGTGCGCTACAACCACCCCGACCCGCTCTCCGGGCTCGTCGAGCAGGAGTTCAACCACCTCTTCGTCGGGCTCTCCCCGAGCGAGCTGGCCCCGGACCCCGAGGAGATCGCCGAGACCGTCTTCGTGACGCCGCGCGAACTGGCCGAGCGGCACGCGCGGGACACCTTCTCGACGTGGTTTCCGACCGTGCTGGACGCGGTGCGCCCGGCGGCGCGGGAGCTGACGGGCGGCACGGCCGACTGGTGACCCCGGCGGCCCCCGCGCCCCTGCCGCCCCCGCCCGGCGGCGGGGGCTCCTACGTGGGCGGCCGGGGAGCGGGAGGCCGTCCGGCGGGCGGCCACGACGGGGGCGGGTCCTCGACGGGCGGGCGAAGAGCGGAGGACGCGGAGGGCTCGGGGGCGGACCCGGGCGGGTCGGCCGGCTCGGGGACCGATCGGGACGCGGTCGGCTCGGGGGCGGGCGGCACGGACGGCTCGGGCGCGGACGGCCCGGGCGGCTCCGGTGCGGCGGGTCCCGGCGCGTCCGGTTCCCGCGGGGGCGGTTCCCGCCTCGCGGGCTGCCGGGTGGAACGTTCCGGCACTCGCGCCCGCGGGTCCCGCGCGGGCGGCGAGAGCGGCAGGGCGGCCCAGCAGACCTTCCCGCCGCGCGCGGTGTGCTCGACGTCGCAGGCGCCGCCCTCCTCGCGGACGATCTCCCGGACGAGGAGCAGCCCGCGCCCCCCGGTCTGCCCGGCGTCGGCCTCCAGCGCGGTGGGCCGGTAGGGGTGGTCGTCCTCGACGGCGACCCGCACCCAGTCGGCACCCGCCGCCACCTCGACGGCGAGCTCGGGCGAGACGACGGCCGCGTGCCGGACCGCGTTGGTGACGAGCTCCGAGACGATCAGCAGCAGCCCCTGGACGAGGTCGGGGCCGAGCGGGACGCCCTGGCGCCGCAGCAGGTCCCGCACCGCGTGCCTGGCCTGCGGCACCGAGACGTCGACGGCCGGGGCGGTGAAACGCCATACCCCTTCCCAGGGCCTCGGCCCGGCGTCCTCGCTCCCGTCTCTGTCCATGTCCGGCTCGTCGTCGTCGCGTTCGGTAGTCACCACGCGCCCGAGTGTCGGCACGTCTCCGGCCCGCACCACCCCACTGACCACAAGTGATCGCCCATTGCCCGTTTCCGACCACCTTCGGTCGTCCACCGACCGTCTCTTGCCACAACCCGCCCGCTCCGGATCGCGGCGCCCCGGTGCCGCCACGGTCCCGCCCTCCGGGCCCCTGCCCAGACGTACCTACCAGTAGGTAACGTACGGGTATGAGTGAACCGACCCGCACCCCGCTGCCCGAGCGTGCCGCGCGGCGTTGCCACAACGCCGTCAATCCGCTGCACTCCTTCCACTACTTCTCGCCCGAACTCGGCGAAGAGATGGGCGGGATCGGGCTCACCGACTCCTCCGCCGTCTACCTCGCCACCCGCGCCGCCGCCTTCGGGCCGGTCGGGGCCGGGGTGGTGACCGCGAGCTTCTACAACTTCTCGCCGGAGCTCGTCGCCCGGCACGTGCCCGCCGTGTGGGAGAAGGCCGCCCCCGAGCAGGTGCTCCGGGCGCGCCTGCGCACGGTGGACCGCTCGTTGCGGCGGCTGATCGGGGA
>NZ_GG770539.1:662033-664633 GCF_000154905.1 Streptomyces sp. SPB074
CCCGTGCCGGAATCGCGGCGGGCGCCTTCCCCGCGGGGATCTTCGGCAAGGACTGAGGCGGGAGCGGGCCGGGAGCGCGGGCCGGGGGGAACGAGCCCGTGCGGGCGTCCCGGGCCGTCCGGGTTTAGCCGGGCGGCCCGGGGAAACCCGCGCCGTACGCCGGAAAGGGACTCCCCCGGCGACACCCCCGGAAGGAGAACACCATGTTCCGCGCCATCGCCGACGTCCTGCGCCAGATCGGCTCCGCCATCGCGACCGTCGTCACGCTGCCGTTCCGCGCCGTGGCCCGGCTCTTCGACGGCGCCTCCAGCACCGCCCGCCGCGCCTGAGCCCCCCGGCCCCGCCCCGCCGTGCGGGTGCCGCCTGCCAGAATGGGCCCCAAGCTTCGCAAGTCAGAAGGCGGTACGGGAACGTGACGACAGCCCGCACGGGGTCCACCGAATCCGCGTCCATCGAGGGACGCATTGCCGAGGAACTCGGAGTTCAGGAGCGGCAGGTGAGGTCGGCCGTCGAACTGCTCGACGGCGGCTCGACGGTGCCCTTCATCGCGCGCTACCGCAAAGAGGTCACGGGCACGCTGGACGACGCCCAGCTGAGGACCCTGGAGGAGCGGCTGCGCTACCTGCGCGAGCTGGAGGAGCGGCGCGCGGCGGTGCTCGAATCCGTACGGGAGCAGGGCAAGCTCACCGAGGAGGTCGAGGCCCGCATCCTCGGCGCCGACACGAAGGCGCGACTGGAGGACGTCTACCTCCCCTTCAAGCCCAAGCGGCGCACCAGGGCGCAGATCGCCCGCGAGGCCGGGCTCGAACCGCTCGCCGAGGGCCTGCTCACCGATCCCTCGCGCGAGCCGGCCGAGGCGGCCGCCGCGTACGTGGACGCGGGCAAGGGCGTCGCGGACGCGCAGGCCGCGCTCGACGGGGCCCGCGCGATCCTCTCCGAGCGGTTCGCGGAGGACGCGGACCTCATCGGGGAGCTGCGCGAGCGCATGTGGACGCGCGGCAGCCTCTCCTCGAAGGTCCGCGAGGGCAAGGAGGAGGCGGGGGCGAAGTTCTCCGACTACTTCGACTTCGCCGAGCCCTTCGCCAAGCTCCCCTCGCACCGCGTCCTCGCCCTGCTGCGCGGCGAGAAGGAAGAGGTCCTCGACCTCGTCCTGGAGCCCGAGGAGCCGCCCGCCGAGCCGGGCACCCCCTCCTCGTACGAGGGTGTCATCGCGCACCGCTTCGGGATCGCGGACCGGGGACGGCCGGGGGACGCGTGGCTGCGCGAGACGGTGCGCTGGGCCTGGCGCACCCGCGTCCTCGTGCACCTCGGCATCGACCTGCGACTGCGGCTGCGCACGACGGCCGAGGACGAGGCCGTCGGGGTCTTCGCCGCGAACCTGCGCGACCTGCTGCTCGCCGCGCCCGCCGGGACACGCGCGACGCTCGGGCTCGACCCCGGCCTCCGCACCGGCGTGAAGGTCGCCGTGGTGGACGCGACGGGCAAGGTCGTCGCGACCGACACGATCTACCCGCACGCCCCGCGCAACCGCTGGGACGACGCGCTCGCGAGCCTCGCGCGGCTCGCGGAGCGGCATCAGGTCGACCTCATCGCGATCGGCAACGGCACCGCCTCGCGCGAGACGGACAAGCTCGCGGGCGAACTCATCGCGGCCCGCCCGGAGCTGGGGCTCACGAAGGTCGTCGTCTCGGAGGCGGGCGCCTCGGTCTACTCGGCCTCGGCCTTCGCCTCGCAGGAACTCCCCGAGCTGGACGTCTCCCTGCGCGGCGCGGTCTCCATCGCGCGCCGCCTCCAGGACCCGCTCGCCGAACTGGTCAAGATCGACCCGAAGTCCATCGGGGTCGGCCAGTACCAGCACGACCTGAGCGAGGTGAAGCTCTCGCGCTCGCTCGACGCGGTGGTCGAGGACTGTGTGAACGGCGTCGGCGTGGACGTCAACACCGCGTCCACGCCGCTGCTCTCGCGGGTCTCCGGGGTGAGCGCGACGCTCGCCGAGAACATCGTGCGCCACCGGGACGAGAACGGTCCCTTCGGCTCCCGCACGGAGCTGAAGAAGGTCGCGCGGCTCGGCCCGAAGGCGTACGAGCAGTGCGCGGGCTTCCTGCGCGTGCGGGGCGCCGACCCGCTCGACGCCTCCAGCGTGCACCCCGAGGCGTATCCGGTGGCGCGCAGGATCGCGAAGGCGACGGGCGGCGACGTGGCCGCGCTCGTCGGGGACACCTCGACGCTGCGCTCGCTGCGCCCGGACGACTTCGTGGACGACACCTTCGGGCTGCCGACCGTCACCGACATCCTGCGCGAGCTGGAGAAGCCGGGGCGCGACCCGCGGCCCGCGTTCCGCACGGCGTCCTTCAAGGAGGGCGTCGAGAAGCTGTCCGACCTGGAGCCGGGCATGGTCCTGGAGGGCGTCGTGACCAACGTCGCCGCCTTCGGGGCCTTCGTGGACATCGGGGTGCACCAGGACGGGCTCGTCCATGTCTCGGCGCTCTCGCGGGAGTTCGTGAAGGACCCGCGCGAGGTCGTCAAGCCGGGCGACATCGTGAAGGTCAAGGTCCTCGACGTGGACCTGCCGCGCAAGCGGATCTCGCTCACGCTGCGGC
>NZ_GG770539.1:666353-666800 GCF_000154905.1 Streptomyces sp. SPB074
GCGGGGACCACGAGGCGGAAGGCCGTCGCGAGGCGGCGCAGCCTGCGTTCCTGCGCGGGGGTCCAGTCCAGGCCGAGGGCCGCGCGGGCGTCGGCGGGGAGGAAGCCGGTGGTCAGGAAACGGCGGGCGCGCAGGGCCGGGGGCAGCAGGAGCGGCCAGAGGAGGCGCAGGACCAGGCGCGCGGCGAGCGGGCCCCGGTCGGGGGCGGGGACCGGTGTGTCCGTGGCGAGGAGTTCGCGCACGACCGCGTTGGACTCGACCTCCGTGGCGAGCATCCGGCGGTAGTACGGCCAGAACTCCTCCGGCGTCGCGGGCATGTCCCGCTCGCGCAGCCCGAGCAGCCGCCCGACCCGCAGCCACTCCGCGTACAGGGCGCGGTCCTGGGCGGGGGTGAGGGGGCGGACGAGGAGGGCGAGGCCGCGCCGGTTGACGGGGTAGCCCGTCGCG
>NZ_GG770539.1:667306-670124 GCF_000154905.1 Streptomyces sp. SPB074
GGGCGGGGGCAGGGGGCCCGGCGCGGCGACCACGATGCCGGCGAGGAGCGTGGCGGGCGCCGCCGTCTCGCGTACGCCCCAGCGCCCGCGCCTGCGGACGGAGAGTACGCGGGCGAGGACCAGGGCCGTGGCGATCAGGAGCGATCCCGCGAGCAGGTGCATGGGGAAGAGCTACCCGGGCCGGGCGGGTGCGCAACCCTCGGTGACGGGCCCGATCTTCACAACACCGGTGAGACAGCAATAGTGTTCCACCGGAGGGCCCGGCGGGACCGGCGCGGACGGCGGCCGGGGGACGGCGGGGCCGGGCGAGGGGGATGCGCGCCGCAGCCCCGGAGGAGGAGCATCGTGGCAGTCACCCGTAGCGCACGCACCCCCGCGACGCCCGCCGCCCCGGAACCGGGGTCGGAGCCCGCCTACACGGTGGACGAGCTGGCCGTCCGCGCGGGTCTCACGGTCCGTACCGTGCGGTTCTACGCGACGCGCGGGCTGCTCCCGCCGCCCCGGATCGGGCCGCGCCGCATCGGCCTGTACGGGCCCGGGCACCTCGCGCGCCTCGCGCTCGTGGACGACCTGCGGCAGCAGGGCCTCACGCTCGCCGCGATCGAGCGGTACGTGGCGCGGCTGCCCGAGGGGACGACGGCGTACGAGCTGGCCCTGCACCGCGCGCTGGTCGCCTCCTGGCTGCCCGAGGCGGCCGTGGAGTGCGGGCGCGCGGAGGCGGAGGAGCGGATCGGGCGGCGGCTCGGCGCGGAGGAGCTGGGACGCCTCGCGGCGATGGGGGTGCTCGTGCCGGTGGCGGGCGCCGGGGAGCGGTACGCGCTCGACACCGCCCTCGTCGGGCTCGCCGTGCGCCTGCTCGACCTGCCGCTGTCCCGGGAGGCGATCGGCGCGGCGCGCGAGGTGCTGCTGCGCAACGCGGCCCGGACGGCCCGCGAGCTGGGCGAGGTGTTCCGGGGCGAGGTGGGCGTGCGGGAGGCGGCGGAGGCGCGGTCGCTGTCGGCGCACACGCGGCCGCTCGTGCTCCAGGCCCTGCTCACCGCCTTCCAGCGCTCGCTCCACGAGGAGCTGAGAGGCGCGGTCCCCGCGCGCGACGGGGACCGGGTGGACGAAGGCGACGGGGAGCGGGGCGGGGGCTGACCGGCGCCCGGTCCGCCCGCGTACCGGCCGGCTCCCCCGCCCGGGCCGGTTCCGGTCCCGCTCCCCCGCCCGCGTACCCGTCGGCCCCCGATCCGGGCCGCGTACCGGCCGGTTCCCGGCGGCCCGCTCAGTCCGGGTCGGCGTAGGGTTCCCCTCGCTCGGCCCGGGCCACGAGCGAGGCGGGCGGCTCGAAGCGCTCGCCGTAGCGGGCGGCGAGCGCGCGGGCGCGCGCCACGAAGCCGGGCAGGCCGCCCTCGTACCCGTTGATGTACTGGAGGACGCCGCCGGTCCAGCCGGGGAAGCCGATGCCGAGGATCGAGCCGATGTTCGCCTCCGCGACGGAGCCGAGGACGTGCTCCTCGTCCAGGAGCCGCGCGGAGTCGAGCGCCTCCGAGAAGAGCAGCCGTTCGCGCATGTCGCGGAAGGGGATCTCGGTGCCCGGCTTCGTGAAGTGCTCGCGCAGCCCGGGCCACAGCCTCCCCCGCCTGCCGTCCTCGTACGTGTAGAAGCCGGCACCCGCCGCCCGTCCGGGGCGGCGGAACTCGTCCACCATGCGGTCCAGGACGGCGTCGGCCGGGTGCACCGGCCACGTGCCACCCGCCGCCTCGGCGGCGGCGCGGCTCTCGTCGCGGATCTGGCGCGGCAGGGTGAGGGTCAGTTCGTCCACGAGGGCGAGGACCTTCGCGGGGTACCCGGCCTGGGCGGCGGCCTGTTCGACGGAGGCGGGCTCGATGCCCTCGGCGACCATCGCCACGCCCTCCCGGAGGAACTGGCCGATGACCCGCGAGGTGAAGAAGCCGCGCGAGTCGGCGACGACGATGGGCGTCTTTCCGATCCGGCGCACGAGGTCGATCGCGTGCGCGAGGGCTTCCTCGCCGGTGCGTTCGCCCTTGATGATCTCCACGAGCGGCATCCGGTCGACGGGCGAGAAGAAGTGCAGCCCGATGAAGCCGGACGGGCGCTCGACGCCCTCGGCCAGGGCCGTGATGGGGAGCGTGGAGGTGTTGGAGCACAGGAGGGCGCCGGGCGCGACGACGTCCTGGACCTCCTGGAAGACGCGCCGCTTGAGCGCGGCGTTCTCGAAGACGGCCTCGATGACGGTGTCGCAGCCCGCGAGGTCCTTCGCCTCGGCGGCCGGCGTGATGCGCGCGAGGACTTCCGCCTTGTCGGCCTCGGTCCTGCGGCCCCGCGCGACGGCCTTCGTGAGCAGCTTCTCGGCGTACGCCTTGCCGCGCGCCGCCGCCTCGGGACCGACGTCCTTGAGGACGACCTCGATGCCCGCGCGGGCGCACGCGTAGGCGATGCCCGCGCCCATCATCCCGGCGCCGAGCACGGCGACCTTCGCGGGCTCCCGGCGCGGTACCCCGGCGGGGCGGGCGGTACCGGCGTTGACCTTCTGGAGGTCGAAGAAGAACGCCTGGATCATGTTCTTCGCGGTCTGCCCGGTGACGAGGCTCGTGAAGTAGCGGGCCTCGATGGTCTGCGCGGTCCCGAAGTCGACCTGGGAGCCTTCGACGGCGGCGGCCATGATGGCCCGCGGAGCCGGGTAGGGGGCGCCACCGGTCTGCTTGCGGAGGTTGGCGGGGAACGCGGGAAGGTTCGCGGCGAACTTCGGCTGGGCCGGGGTGCCGCCGGGGACGCGGTACCCGGGGCGGTCCCAGGGCTGCGCGGACTCGGGGTG
>NZ_GG770539.1:670242-673929 GCF_000154905.1 Streptomyces sp. SPB074
GGGCGCGGCGCGGGGTGTGCCGGGTGCCCTGGAGGAGGAGGTGGAGGAGGGCGTCGGTGATGCCGAGGAGGCGGACGGCGCGGGTGACGCCGCCCGCGCCGGGGAGCAGGCCGAGGGTGACTTCGGGGAGGCCGATGCGGTAGCCGGGCGCGTCGAGCGCGACGCGGTGGTGGCTCGCGAGGGCGAGTTCGTAACCGCCGCCGAGCGCCGCGCCGTTGATCGCGGCGACGACGGGTTTGCCGAGGGTCTCGATCCGGCGCAGGGCGCCCTTGAGCGCGAGCGAGTCGGCGAGGACGCGTGCGGCGTCCTCGGGGCGGGCCGCGCGCAGGTCGTGGAGGTCGCCGCCGGCGAAGAAGGTCTTCTTGGCGGACGTGAGGATGATGCCGCGCACGCTGTCGCGTTCGGCTTCGAGGCGGTCGGCGGTAGCGAGGAGCGCGGCGCGGAAGGCGGCGTTCATCGTGTTGGCGGACTGGCCGGGGTCGTCCAGTACGAGGGTGAGGACGCCGGTGGCGTCGTGTTCCCAGCGGATCGGGGTGGGCTCGCTCATGGGTGCGCTCCTGCGGCTCCGTTGCGTGCGGATGGGGGCGGGACGGGGCCCGTCAGAGGCGTTCGATCACGGTGGCGACGCCCATGCCGCCGCCGACGCAGAGGGTGGCGAGGCCGTAGCGCTTGTCCTGGCGTTCGAGTTCGTCCAGGAGGGTGCCGAGGAGCATCGCGCCGGTGGCGCCGAGGGGGTGGCCGAGGGCGATGGCGCCGCCGTTGACGTTGACGCGGTCGAGCGGGATGTCCAGGTCGCGGGCGAAGCGCAGGACGACGGCGGCGAAGGCCTCGTTCATCTCGAAGAGGTCGATGTCGGCGACGGTGAGGCCCGCTTTGGCGAGTGCCTTGCGCGAGGCGGGCGCGGGCCCGGTGAGCATGATGGTGGGGTCCGAGCCGGAGACGGCGGCGGAGAGGACGCGGGCGCGGGGGCGCAGCCCGTACCGCCGTCCCGCCTCCTCGCCGCCGATCGCGACGAGCGCCGAACCGTCCACGATGCCTGAGGAGTTGCCGGCGTGGTGGACGTGATCGATCTCCTCGACCCAGTGGTACTTCTGGAGCGCGACGGCGTCGAAGCCGCCGAGTTCGCCGATGTCCGCGAAGGACGGCTTGAGCTTCGCGAGGCTGTCGGCCGTCGTACCGGGGCGCGGGTGCTCGTCGCGGTCGAGGACGACGAGGCCGTTGCGGTCGCGGACGGGGACGACGGAGCGCGCGAAGCGGCCCTCCTTCCAGGCGGTCGCCGCACGCTCCTGCGAGAGGGCCGCGTATTCGTCCACGTCGCGGCGGGTGAAGCCCTCGATGGTGGCGATGAGGTCGGCTCCGATGCCCTGCGGGACGAAGCCCGTCTCCAGGTTCGTCATGGGGTCCATCGCCCAGGCCCCGCCGTCCGAGGCCATCGGGACGCGCGACATGGACTCGACGCCGCCCGCGATCACGAGGTCCTCCCAGCCCGAACGGACCTTCGCGGCGGCGAGGTTGACGGCTTCGAGGCCGGAGGCGCAGAACCTGTTCTCCTGGACCCCGGCGACGGTATCGGGCAGCCCGGCGGCGATCGCCGCGATGCGGGCGATGTCGGAACCCTGGTCGCCGAGCGGGGAGACGACGCCGAGCACGATGTCGTCGATCGCGGCGGGGTCGAGGTCGGGCAGGCGTTCCTGGAGGGCGTGCAGGAGGCCGACGACGAGGTCGACGGGCTTCGTGCCGTGCAGGGAGCCGGTGTCCTTGCCACGGCCGCGGGGGGTGCGGAGGGCGTCGTAGACGTACGCTTCGGGGGGCATGTCGGCCTTTCGGGCGGTGGGCTCGGGCGTCCGGGGGCGGGGTGGTGGTCTTGGGCCCGGTGTCACGGCTCCGCCCCGGGCCCCGCCGTGCGGACGCCGGAGGACTCAGGCGTTCGGGTCCTTGTCTTCCGGGACGCTTTCTCCGGGTTCGGATTCTCCCAGTTCGTTCCCTCCCGGATCGCTCAGGCGTGGCACTCCACACTCCGCCGCCACCGACTCCGTGTCCGCGCCCGGTGTCAGGAGCGGGCCGGGGGGCGGGGCGGGGGTCGCGGAGAAGCGGGGGGCGGGGGCCGGTTGCGGGGTGCCGTCGGGGCCGGGGACGAAGGTGTTCCGGACGGCGAGGTGCGGGTGGTGGGGGGCTTCGCGCAGGGACAGCACGGGGGCGACGCAGCCGTCCGAGTCCGCGAAGACCTTCGTCCACTCCGCCCTCGTACGGGTGGCGAAGGCCGCCGCGATGCGGGCGCGCAGCTCGTCCCAGTGGTCGAAGTCCTCGCGGGCGGGCGCCGTGTCCGCGATGCCGAGGCGTTCGGTGAATTCGTGGTAGAAGCGCTTCTCCAGGGCGCCGACCGCCATGTACTGGCCGTCGGCGGTCTCGTAGCAGCCGTAGAAGGGGCTGCCGCCGTCCAGGAGGTTGCTGCCGCGCCGGTCCTGCCAGCCGCCCGCCGCCATGAGCCCGTGCAGGAGCGTCGTCAGGTGGGCGGCGCCGTCCACGATCGCGGCGTCCACGACCTGGCCCTCGCCCGTGCGCTCGGCGTGCCGCAGCGCGGCGAGGAGGCCGACGACGAGGTAGAGGGAGCCGCCCGCGAAGTCGCCCAGGAGGTTCGCGGGGAAGGAGGGGGGTTCCTCGGGGCTGCCGCCGAGCGCGAGGGCGCCGGTGGGCGCGAGGTAGGTGAGGTCGTGCCCGGCACGCGGGGCGAGCGGGCCGTCCTGGCCCCAGCCGGTCACGCGCCCGTAGACGAGGCGGGGGTTGGCGGCGAGGGCCTGCGCGGGGCCGACACCGAGGCGCTCGGCGACGCCGGGTCGGAAGCCCTCGACGAGGATGTCGGCGCGCTCCGCGAGGGCGAGGACGGCGGCGGCGCCCTCCTCGGTCTTGAGGTCGAGTGCGACGGAGCGCTTGCCCCGGTTGGTGAAGTCGCACGCGGGGTCCATGCCGAACATGCCGCCCCGCTCGGGCCGGTCGACCCGTACGACGTCCGCGCCCAGGTCGGCCAGGAGCATCGCGGCGAAGGGGCCGGGGCCGAGCCCCGCCAGTTCCAGGACCCGCACTCCGGCGAGGGGCCCGCCCCGTTCCGCTGTTCCGCTCATCCGCGCGACTCCCGGCCTTGTGACAGAACTGATGTAACACCGGCGATGCTATGAACGGCGCCGTCCCGGCACAAGCCCCGGGAAAGCAAGCGCTCAGAAGCGTCGTACGCGAGCGGCGCGGGGCGCGTAGGGTGAGGGCGTGGACACCATGACCGAGCCCTCCCCCGTCCTCGTGAGCGCCTGCCTGCGCGGCGTCCCCTGCCGCTACGACGGGCGCGACAGACGGAGCGGGCCGCTGGACGAACTGCTCGCGGGGCGCCGCGTCGTCGCCTTCTGCCCCGAGCAGGCCGGGGGCCTTCCGACGCCGCGCCGGCCCGCCGAACTGCGCGGCGGGGACGGGCACGGGGTGCTGGAGGGCACGGCCCGCGTCGTGGAGGACACGGGGGACGACGTGACGGCCGCCTTCGTCGCCGGCGCCGAACGCGCCCTCGCCGCGGCCCGCCGCGCGGGCTGCGCGGAGGCGGACCTCATGCCGCGCTTCCCCTCGTGCGGCGCGGGCGGCGTCCACGACGGCACGTTTCACCGGGACGCTCACGGCGGGGCGAGGGCGTGACGGCCGCGCTGCTGC
>NZ_GG770539.1:674441-676138 GCF_000154905.1 Streptomyces sp. SPB074
CGACCTCGCCCGCACCGACCGGGGCCTCCAGCACGTCGCCGGCCCGGCCCGCGCGCTCGCGGAGATCCGGCGGGTGCCGCGTCCCGGCGGCAGGCTCGTCATGGGCGAGCCCGACTGGGAGTCGCTCGCGATCGACCACCCCGACCTCGCCCTCGCGCGCGAAGCGGGGTTCGCGGTGCGCGACGTCGTCCCGGTCACCTCGGTCTTCCGCGAGGCCGGGGCCGCCGACCGGGTGCTCGGTCTGCGGCGCACCACCGAGCGCGCCGTCTCCGCCGGGCGGCTGAGCGCCGCCGAGGCCGAGCGGTGGCTGGGCCACCTCGCCACGGAGCCCTTCCACGCCGTCGTGACCCTCCACGTCGTCGTCGCGGAGGTCGCCGCCTAGTCCGGGCCGTAGGCTCGCCGGATGACCGACCTCGCGAGCCTGCCCGCCACCCGCACCGCCTACGACGCCGTCGCGCCCGTCTACGCCGAGCGGTTCAGCGACTCCCTGCGCGACTCCCCGCTGGAGCGTGCCCTGTTGAGCGCGTTCGCCGAGCTGGTGCGGGCGGGCGGGGACGGCGAGGTGGGTGACCTCGGCTGCGGGCCCGGCTACGTGACGGCGCACCTGCGCGGCCTGGGCCTGCGCGCCTTCGGCGTGGACGCCTCCCCCACGATGATCGGGCTCGCGCGCGAGGCCCACCCGGGGACGCGCTTCGACGTCGGCTCGATGGCCGCGCTCGGGCTCGCGGACGGCGCGCTCGGCGGCGTCCTGTCCCGGTGGTCGCTCATCCACACGCTTCCGGCCGAAGTGCCGGCCGTCCTGGACGAGTTCGCCCGCGTCCTCGCCCCGGGCGGGTACCTCCTGCTCTCCCTCGCGGCGACCGAGGGGCCCGAGTACGAGACGCAGGCGTACGACCACGCGGTGACCACGGCCTACCGCTGGTCCCCGGACCGCCTCGCCGCGCTCCTCGCCGCGCGCGGGCTGCACGAGTCGGCCCGTACGGTGGTCGAGCCGCGGCCCACGGACAAGCGGCAGTTCCGGACGCTCCACCTCTGGGCGCGCAAGGCGTAGGGCGGGCCCCGGGAGCGGGCGGGGGCTCGGGGGTACGGCCGGGGAACCGGGCCGGGGCGCGCGCGCCGGGAACGCTCCGCGTTCGCGGGGGCGAGCTGCGAGAGTGGGGGCATGGAGCCGAACACCTTGCCCGTCCGCCCCCGCGAAACCGCCCGGAAGGACCGCGAGTTCGACCTCGTGCTCTACGGCGCGAGCGGCTTCGTCGGCGCGCTGACCGCCGCCTACCTCGCCGCGCACGCGCCGTCCACGCTGCGCTGGGCGCTCGCGGGGCGCGACGGGGAGAAGCTGGAGCGGACGCGCGCCTCGCTGGGGCTGGAGAGCGTGCCCGTCCTGACCGCCGATGCCGGTGACGCGTCCGCGCTGCGCGCCCTGGCGGCGCGGACCCGGGTCGTGGCGACGACGGTGGGCCCCTACCTGCGGTACGGGGACGCGCTCGTCGGGGCGTGCGCGGACGCGGGCACGGACTACGCGGACCTGGCCGGGGAGCCGGAGTTCATCGACCGGAGCTATCTGCGCCACGGGGCACGGGCGCGGGCCACGGGGGCGCGGCTCGTGCACGGCTGCGGTTTCGACTCGGTGCCCGCCGACCTGGGCGCGCACTTCACCGTGGGGCGGCTGCCCGAGGGGGTGCCGCTGCGGGTGGACG
>NZ_GG770539.1:676548-698822 GCF_000154905.1 Streptomyces sp. SPB074
ACGGGCCCGAGCGCGGAGCGCCGCGCCCGCAGCACCTTCTCGGTCCGCTTCATCGGCGAGGGCGGCGGCCGGCGCGTGTACACGGAGGTGCGGGGTGGCGACCCGGGCTACGACGAGACGGCCCGCATCCTCAGCGAGTCGGCCCTGTGCCTCGCCCTGGACGACCTCCCCGCGCTGGCCGGCCAGTTGACACCGGCGGCGGCGATGGGCGAGACGCTCACGGAGCGCCTGCGGAGGTCGGGGCTGGTGATCAGGGAGGCGGCACGGCGGGAGGGCTGAGCGGGAGCCGGGGACGCGGGCGAGACGAGCGGGGTCGCGGGCGCGGGCGTGACCTGCGGTCCCCTCACCCCGCCAGAAACCCTCGCAGCCGTCCGAGCAGCGCCTCCGGCCGGTGCAGCGGGATGATGTGCCCCGAACCCTCGACCAGGCCGCCCGTCACATCGTCCGCGCAGCCGCGCAGTTGCCCCTCCAGCGCCCCGCCGACCGGGTGGGCGCCGAGCGCCAGGGCCGGGACCGTGAGGCGGGTCGTGGCGACCGCTTCGGCGATGCGGGCGGCGCTCTCGGGGAGCGCGCGGTAGTGGGCGAAAGCGGCGCGCAGGGACTCCTTACCGGTGTAGGCGCGGAGGAAGGCGTCGCGCGCCCAGCCGGGGACGCCCTCGCCGAGGGTGCCTTCCGTCAGGAACCAGTCGGTGTAAGCGGCTTCGTGGCCCTCCAGGACGGTTTCGGCGAGCCCCGGCACCGCGTGGAAGCCGAACCACCACGGCGGGCCGCCCACGAGGAAGTCCTCCGCGCCGGGGAGCCGTCCCAGCAGCGACTCCATAACGACGAGCCGCCGGACGAGCGCGGGGCGGCGCAGGGCGAGGAGGAAGGCGGGCGGGGTGCCCGCGTCGATGCCGACGACGGCGGCCGAGGTCACGCCGAGCGCGGCGAGGAGCGCTTCGGCGTCCTCGGCTGGCGTGCCCGCGTCGTAGCCGCCCGCGGGCTTGTCGCTCGCCCCGAGCCCCCGCAGGTCGGGCGCGATGAGCGTGTACCGGTCGGCGAGGCCCGCCATGACGACGCGCCACAGCTCCCACGTGTGCGGGAAGCCGTGGAGCAGGAGGACGGCTGGCCCCGAACCCGCGAGCGCGACGTTGAGCGTGACCCCGTTGACGGGGACGCGGCGGAGGGTGACGTCCTCCAGGGGAAGGGGGCGGGGTGCGGTCATGCGGCGGACTCCCGGGCAGCGAGGGCGAGTGGCGTCCCCACGCTAGGCGCCCCGGCTCCGCGAGAGGGCACCCGCCCGTGCCTCAGTTCCCCACCGCGTCCTTGAGTGCCGCCCTGCACAAGGCGTCCGCGCGGCGCGTCGTCTCGGGGAGGCGGTAGCGCGGGGTCAGGGCGAGGGTGTGGGCGCACGCCGTGTCGAGCGTGACGCGGTGGCCTGCCGAGACGTAGACGGGTTTGACGCCGGTGCGGGTGCGCAGGGCCGCGCCGACCTCCTCCGTGCCGTCCAGCAGCGGGGCGCGGGCGCCGCGCTCGGCGCCGGGCGCCGCGTGGGTGAAGAGGAACGGGTTCTTCGCGACGCCGAAGGAGGGCAGCCCCGTGAGGACGCCGAGGTGCGCGGCGAGCCCGAAGCGGCGCGGATGGGCGAGGCCGTAGCCGTCGCAAACCACGATGCCGGGGGCAACGCGCAGGCGTTCCAGGGCCACGAGGACGGTGGGCAGTTCGCGGAAGGCGAGGAGCCCGGGGACGTACGGGAACGAGACCCGCCCCACGGCCGTCGCCTGCCCGAGGACGGTGCGGCCACCGGGGCCGAGCACGACGGCCGCCGCCGCGACGAGGTCGCGGGCGTCGTCGTAGGCGACATCCACGCCGGTCAGCGGGACGGTGCCGGGCGCGGGACCGGCCTCGTCGCGGACGAGGCGCGCGCGCAGCGCCTCCTGCACGGCGCGCGCCTGTGTCTCGGTACGTGGCCAGTCGGCGGGTGTGCGCAAGATCTCCACGTTCCCATCGTGACCCCCGCAACCTGCGGGTACGCGGTTTCCGGGCGGGCGGTGACGAAGTTCACTGTCCCCGCCCGGCCACTGAACGGGGGCTTCCGGCGTCTCTCACTGGTGTACGGCCGCAGTCCCGCCCGTCGACAATCAGGGGAGCAGGCGTTGACCCTCACCATCGAACAAGCTGTCAAGGCCCATGTCGTGGCCGCCGCCGCCTTCTTTCCCATCGTCGAGGCCACGTTCCACTACGACGCCCGCGACCCGTTCGCGGTCCGCGTGGACTTCCCCGCCTCCGCCACGCTGGAGGGCACGGAGGTCAGCTGGACGTTCGCGCGCGAACTCCTGCGCGACGGACTCACCGGGCCCGCGGGGACGGGCGACGTGCGGGTGCGCCCGCACAGCTGGGAGCGGCTGATCGTGGAGTTCCACGCGCCCGAGGGCATGGCCGTCGTGCACCTGCCGAGCGCGGAGGTACGGGGCTTCCTGGAGCGGACGGCCGGGGTCGTCGCACCCGGCGAGGAACGGATCACCGTGGACCTGGACCGGTGTCTGGCGGCGCTCATGCGGGAGGGCTGAGGGCGGGAGCGGCGGACGGCGCGGGCTGCGGGCTGCGGGCTGCGGGCTGCGGGCTGCGGGCTGCGGGCTGCGGGCTGCGGGCTGCGGGCTGCGGGGGATCTGAGCTCACCTCTCTACCCCGCTCTCGCGCCCCGCACACAGAGTCCGTGCCACGCACTTACATCTCATTAACCTACGGTGTCGTAACCTACGGGTCCGTAGGTAGTCGTGCGCGTCGTGCGCCCGGTGCCGCCTGCGTCCGCTCTTCACCCCTCCGTCCCCAGGAGAATCCGTGAGTCTGGTGTCCCCGCGCCGCTCCCCCGACGACCTCAGCGCCGACTGGACCGACCGCCGGCTGCTGCTCGCCCTGGAGGAGGTGGTGGAGCGGGAACTCAACCGGCACCTCTCGGTGACGAAGGACTGGATGCCGCACCACTACGTGCCCTGGGGCGAGGCGAGGAACTTCCCCGAGTTCTTCGTGGACGGCGAGCCCTGGGCCCCGGAGCAGTCGAAGGTCACCGAGGTGGGCAGGACCGCTCTCGTCGTCAATCTCCTGACCGAGGACAACCTGCCCAGCTACCACCACGAGATCGCCGCGCTCTTCGGCCGCGACGGCGCCTGGGGCACGTGGGTGCACCGCTGGACCGCCGAGGAGGCCCGGCACGGCATCGTGATGCGGGACTACCTGCTCGCGAGCCGCGCGGTCGACCCGGACGCGCTCGAACGCTTCCGCATGGAGCACATGAGCGCCGGGTTCGAGTCCGACAACCGGCACTCGATGCTCCACTCGGTCGCCTACGTGGCCTTCCAGGAACTCGCCACGCGCGTCTCGCACCGCAACACGGGCCACCAGTCGGGCGACCCGGTGTGCGACCGGATGCTGGCACGCATCGCGACGGACGAGAACCTGCACATGGTCTTCTACCGCAACCTGCTGCGCGCCTCGCTCGACCTCGCCCCCGACCTGGCGCTCTCCGCGATCCGCGACGTCGTCGTGGACTTCCGGATGCCGGGCCACGGCATCCCCAACTTCGGCCGCGCGGCCGCGCAGATGGCCATCGGCGAGGTCTACAACCTGCGCATCCACCACGACGACGTGCTCTCCCCCGTGCTGCGCTACCTCAAGGTCCTCGACCGCGACGGGCTCGGGCCCGAGGGGCTCAAGGCGCAGGAGGAGCTGGGTTATTTCATGGGCGAGCTGGACGACAAGGCCAGCGCCTTCGACGAGAGGCTCGCGGCCCGCAAGGAACGCATCGCGGCCAAGGCGGCGGCTCAGGACTGAGCGACAGCGCGGAACGCGACCGGGACACGGGGGCGGGGACCGGCGGGCGGGGCCGGGGTGCGGGGGCGCGGGTGAGCCCCCGCCCGGCTCGCGTCCCCGTCCCCCTCCCCCGCTCCCGCCTCGCGTCTCCCGTCCCGTTCCTCACGCCCCGCGCAGTTTCCGCAGGCGGCCGCGCTCCTTCTCCGAGAGGCCGCCCCAGACCCCGTAGCGCTCGTCGCGCGCGAGGGCGTGTTCCAGGCAGGCGCGGCGGCTCGGGCACGAGCGGCAGACGCGCTTGGCGTCCTGGACCGAACCGCCCGGCTCGGGGAAGAAGAAGTCCGGGCCGACCTGCGCGCACAGGGCGGTGCCCTGCCAGTCCGCGGGTTCCTCGCCCGTGCTCGTGCTGTCGCCGTGATCGTTCATGCGGAGCATCGTGCCGCGCGGCCGGAAACAAACGATCAACGCGCGCTCAACGCCGGGTCCCGGGCGGCGTGTCGAGGCTGGACAAGGCGGCTCGTGCCCGCCCGCCTCACACGCCGACCGGCAGGCTCTCGAAGCCCCGCATCACGAAGTTCGGCCGCCTCTTCGCCTCCCCCGCGAGGTGGAGGCCGGGGGCGCGGTCGAGCAGTGCGGCGAGCGAGGCGGTGAGTTCGAGGCGGGCGAGCGGGGCGCCGAGGCAGTAGTGGATGCCCGCGCTGAACGAGACGTGAGGGTTCGCCCGGCGCCCGAGGTCGAGGCGCCCTGGCGCGGTGAACACGGCGGGGTCGTGGTTGGCCGAGCCGAAGAGGAGGGCCAGTTCCTCGCCGCGCGGGATCGTGACACCGCCGATCTCGATGTCGTCGAGCACCCAGCGCTCGAAGAGCTGCAACGGCGTTTCGAAGCGCAGCAGTTCCTCCACGGCGGAGGGGACGAGGCCGGGGTCGGCGCGGAGCGCGGCGAGCTGGCCGGGGTGGGTGAGGAGCGCGTGCCAGCCGTTGACGGTCGAGCCGACCGTGGCCTCGTGCCCGGCGTTGAGGAGCAGCGCGCAGGTCGCCACGATCTCCGCCTCGCTGAGCCGGTCCCCCGCCTCGCGGGCGACGACGAGGGCGGAGACGAGGTCGTCGCCGGGGTGGCGCGCGCGGTCCGCGAGGAGAGCGCGCAGGTAGGCGGAGAACTCGGCGGAGGCGGCGACCGCGCGCCGTGCCGTCTCCTGCGACGGGTTCAGCTCGTACATCGCGCAGATCGCCGCCGACCAGGGGCGCAGGAGGGGCCGGTCGGCCGCGGGCACCCCGAGGAGTTCGGCGATGACGGCGACGGGCAGCGGCTCGGCGACCTCGGTGAGGAGGTCGCCGCCGCCGCGCTCGGCGAGCGTGGCGGCGAGGTCGCGGGCCAGCCCGGTCACGTAGGGGCGCAGCGCCGCCACCGTGCGCGGGGTGAAGGCGTGCGCGACGAGGCGGCGGACGCGGGTGTGGTCGGGCGGTTCGCGTTCGAGCATCCCGAGGTCGTTCAGCTCGTGGAAGGGCGCGCGGGCCGCCGGGGGCGGGGTGCGGCCGAACTCCTCGTGCGTGAAGCGGTGCAGGTGGCTCCGGCCGAGGCGGCGGTCGCGCAGGAGTGCGGAGACGTCGGCGTGGTGCGGGACGAGCCACTGGCGGCTCGGCGGGTAGTACAGGACGCGTCCCGCCGCGCGCAGGGAGGCGTACGCCGGGTAGGGGTCGGCGAGGAAGGCGGGGTCGGCGTGGTCGAAGCCGGTGGGGGCGAGGGGACGCGAGGCGGCGGGCATGGCAAGGACGGTAGAGGCGCGCGAGCGCGGTTGGCCAGGGGCCGTACCGGTGGGCGCGGGGCCCCTCAGCCGCGCGGGTTCGGCGTCATGACCGCGAAGACGGCGCCGTGCGGGTCCGCGAAGCGTGCCATGCGGCCCACGCCGGGGATGTCGAACGGCTCCAGGTCGGCGACCGCGCCGCCCGCGAGGGCCCGCGCCGCCGTCGCGTCGCAGTCGGACACGTTGAAGTACGGGAGCCAGTACGGTCCGCGCCCGCCCGCGGGGGTGCCGAGCGGGGCGATCCCGGCGAACATGTCCTCGGGGGTACCTCCGGCGGGGTGCGGCATGAGGTAGTCACCGCCCTCCATGTGCATCGTCGTCGTCTCCCAGCCGAAGACCCGGCCGTAGAAGGTGACGGCGGCCGGGGGCTCGGTGCTCTCCAGTTCGGCCCAGAAGAAGGCGTTCGTGTCGGTGACGAGTTCGAGGCCCTTGTTGGTGCCCGGTTCCCACACGGCGAAGGCGGCGCCCTGCGGATCGGTGCAGGCGGCGAGCCTGCCGAGGTCCATGACGTCCGTCGCCCCGGTCGTCACCGTGCCGCCGTGCTGGACGACCGAGCGCGCGGTCGCGGCCGCGTCGGGTGTCTTGAAGTAGAGCGTCCAGGCGGGCGGCACCTCGTCGGCCGGGGCCGGCATGACGGCGGCCACGGTTCTGCCGTTTAGCGTGAACAGTCCGTAGTTCCCCCGGTCCGGGCCCATGCGCCGCAGCGACCAGCCGAAGAGCCCGGCGTAGAAGTGCTCGGCCCGGTCGAGGCCGGGCGTGGAGAGTTCGAGCCAGACGGGCTCGCCGTCCGCGTAGTGCGCGCTGTTGAGCATGGCGGTTCCCTCGCTCGCGTCGTGAGCCCGCCGCCACGGGGTACGGGCACGGCGGACGCCGTGTTCCCAAGTCTGGCACCGGCGCCCGCGCGGCGCGCGACGAGCGGGAGCCCCGCGCGGGCCCCCCGGTCGGCCCCGCGCGAGGCGCCCCGTCGGCCCCGCGCGAGACCCCGGTCAGCCGCCGTGCCCCGCGTGCGCGCCCGCCCCGGACGCCACGCCCTTGTCCGCCGCCGCGCCCTTTCCCGTCGCCGCTCCCCCGCCCGTACCGCTGTCCCCGCTCTTCTTCATCCCGTGGCCCTCGTGCCCCGGCACGGTGCCGTCCTCCTTCGCGACCAGGAACATCCCGGCCATGCCCATGTCGGAGTGCGACTGGACGTGGCAGTGGTACATCCACGCCCCGGCACCCACGCCCTCGCCCGCGACGACCTGGAAACCGAAGGAGTCGGCGGGCCCGACGATCTTGTTGTCGATGACGGCCGAGGGGTCCTCGGGGCCGGTGAGCAGGCCCGTGCGGTTGTCCGCCCAGCGGTGACCGTGCATGTGGAAGGTGTGGTAGTACTCGCCGTGCGTGATCATGACGATCTCGACGCGCTCGCCCACGACGGCCTCGAAGTCGGGGCCCTGCTTGAGGTTGTTGATCGTCATGTCGTTGAAGACGATCGTGTACGTGCGGTCGGGCAGCGGATCGCCCTTGCGGCGCACCACCACTCCCCCGTAGAGCCCGTTGCGGATGCCGCCGGTGCCGTGGTCGGTGCCCACGACGTGGTCGTGGTAGTGCCAGTAGCCCGCGCTGCCGGGGCGGTAGGTGCCGTCCGCGCGCTTGCCCGGCTTGTGGGTGCGCCAGGTGTACGTGCGGTGGCCGCCGGGCGGGACGTGACTGCCGCTCATGCGGGTCCCGTCGCTGGAGATCTCGTAGTCGAGGCCGTGGACGTGGAGGCTCGCGTCGACGTCCATCGTGTTCTCGAAGTCGATGTGCAGCGTGTCGCCCTCGTTCAGCTCGATGAGCGGGCCGGGGATGCTCGCCTTGCCCTTCTCCAGGCCGTAGCCCATCTGGCCGTTCGTGAGGCGTTCGGCGTACATCGTGATGCGGCGCACCTCGCCTCCGGCGGGTGCCGTCGGCGCGGTCACGGCGGCCGCTGCCGTACCGCCCGTCGCGCTCGCGCCGACCACGCCGAGACCCGCCGCGGCGGCTGCTCCGCCGAGCAGGTAGCGCCGCCCGATGCGCCGCGCTCCCGGGCCCTCGTCCGTCGAAGCCATTACGAACTCCTGTTCCGATGCGGGGACTTGCCGGACCCCTTGGGCCCCTGGGACGGCCACACAGTAGCCGGGCCGCCCTCGTTTATCCACGATGAGGACAAAGTTTGTGCCATTCAGGTCATAGGTATTGGCCTTCCGTGCAAAGGGGTCTAGCTTCGGCGGCGCTGTTGCTGCGACTGACGAGGGTGGAGGACCACATGCGGTTCACGCCGCACCACAGGACACCGGCTCAGGTGTTCGGCACCGAGAGAACAGCCCGACACTCCGCACCCCCCACGAAGAACGGCGCCACCACGACATCACCCGCCCGCCTCCGGGCCCGCAGGCGGACACGGCTCGCGGGGGCAGCGGTCCTCGCCTCGGCCGCGCTCGCGACCGGGCTGCTCACCGGGCCGCCCGCCGGAGCCGCGGGCAAGGCCACGCTCGCCCTGCCCTCGCCGCCCGGCGGGGACGAGGTGAAGGTGCTCGTCTACACCGGGAGCACCGCCCCGGAGTCCCCCGCCGTCAACGCGGGGATCGAGGCCATCGAGAAGATCGGCCAGTCGGGGCCCGCCGGCCAGCGCTTCACGATCGAGGCGACCGACAAGGCGAAGGTCTTCACCAACGCGACCAAGCTCGGCAAGACCAACGCCGTCGTGTTCCTCACGGGACCCGGGGACGTCCTCAACGCCGAGCAGGAGGCGGGTCTTGAGTCGTACATCAAGGCCGGGGGCGGTTTCGTCGGCCTGAACGACGCGGCGCGTACCGAGCCGTACTCCGACTGGTACACCGGTCTCATCGGGGCGCGGCCCGTCGAGGGCAGCGGGGCGAAGGCCCAGCGCGCCACCGTCGAGGTCGGCGACCGGCTCAACCCGGCGACCAAGGACCTGCCGCTGGAGTGGAAGCACCCCGACAAGTGGCTCAACTGGCAGACGAACCCGAGCGGCAAGGTGCACACCGTCGCCCGGGTCCGCGAGTCCACGTACACCCCGGGCGCGGGTGCCAACGGCGCGGACCACCCGGTCTCGTGGTGCCGCGACTACGACGGCGGACGGTCCTTCTACTCCGCGATGGGCGGTACGGCGGACAGCTTCGCCGAGACCGACTTCCGCGCCCACCTGCGCGGGGCCCTGCTGTGGACGACGCGCCTCGTGCAGGCGGACTGCGCGGCGACGATCGCGTCCAACTACGTCGCCGAGCGGCTGACCCAGCCCAACAAGGCCGGGGAGAACGACCAGATCGGCGAGCCGCACGGCCTCGTCACCGCCCCCGACGGGCGCGTCTTCTACATCGGGCGCGGCGGCAAGGACGGGAGCCAGCCGGTCGTGACCGACTGGAACGACCCCGACGTCGGCAAGGGCGAGGGCGAGATCCACGTCTACGACCCGAAGACCAAGCAGGTCACGCTCGCCGGGAAGCTCTCCGTCTTCGGCAACAAGGGCGGCGGCGACGAGCTGGTCAAGGTCGAGGAGGGGCTGCTCGGCATCGCGCTGGACCCGCGCTTCGAGGACAACGGCTGGGTTTACCTGCACTACACGCCGCACTCCAAGCTCGACCGCGACAAGCAGATGGCGACCCGCCAGGTCTCGCGCTTCACTCTCGACAAGAAGACGAACAAGCTGGACCTCTCCTCCGAGAAGGTCCTGCTCTCCTGGCCGGTGCAGGTGCACTCCTGCTGCCACGCCGGCGGCGGCCTCGCCTGGGACTCCCACGACAACCTGTACATCGCCGTGGGCGACAACAACTCCTCCCAGTTCAGCGACGGTTACTCGGGCAACAACCCGCAGCCCAACTACAAGGGCGTCTCCTTCGCCGACGCCCGCCGCACGGCGGGCAACACCAACAACCTCAACGGGAAGATCCTGCGCATCCACCCGGAGCAGGACGGCACCTACACCATCCCCGAGGGGAACCTCTTCACCGGCAAGGAGACCGCCGAGGGCGGCGGCAAGACGCGCGGCGAGATCTACGTGATGGGCGTCCGCAACCCCGCGCGCATCTCGATCGACAAGAAGACCGACACCCTCTACGCGGGCTGGGTCGGCCCCGACGCGGGCGCCCCGAGCGAGACGTGGGGCCCGGCCAAGTACGACACCTTCGCCGTCATCACGAAGGCGAGCAACCGCGGCTGGCCCTACTGCATGGGCAACAAGCAGCCCTACCGCGACCGCAACCTGCCCGACCCGAGCAAGCCGCTCGGCTGGTACGACTGCGACCACCCGAAGAACGAGTCCCCGAACAACGACGGGCTCGTCAACCTCCCGCCCGTCACGGGCAACAACATCTGGTACTCGCCCCAGGGCGGCGGCCCGGACTACCCGCGCAACGCGGCCGGAGTGCCCTCCTACAAGCAGAGCGAGGCCACGTACAAGCTGCCGTGGCTCAAGGGCGGTGGCCAGGCCACGATGGACGGCCCGGTCTACCGGTACGACGAGAACAGCGCCAGCTCCGTCAAGTGGCCCCAGTACTGGGACGGCAAGTGGTTCGTCGGTGACTTCTACGACGACACGCAGCCCCGGCATGCGGTGCTCATGGACCCGAAGACGCAGGGCGAGGGCGGGCTGCCCGTCCACGCCGAGTCCCTGAAGAAGATCATCCCCGTCGGCGACAAGGGCATCCGCAACCTGATGGACTGGAAGTTCGCGCCGGACGGCTCGCTCTACGTCCTCGACTACGGGCGCGGCTTCTTCACCTCGGACAGCCACTCCGCGCTGTGGCGCGTGACCTACAAGGGCGGGGGCCCCACCCCCGCCGCCGACCAGCTGGTGAGGAGGTAAGCAGTGCGCACACGACGTACGAGAGCGCGGCACCGGGCTCCCCGGCTGCTGCTGACCCTGCTCGCCGCGTTCGGGCTCGTCCTCGGACTGAGCGCGACGAGCGCGACGGGCGACACGGGGGCCGGGACCACGGCCGCCCGGCAGACCGCGAAGCCGGAGAAGGACGCCGCGCCCAAGGCGGCGCAGGTGCTCAACTGGAGCGCGGGCGACGACATCACGCACTACGTCTCCGCGCCCGAGCAGGCGGTCGCCGGGCCCGCCACGATCGTCTTCGAGAACAGCGCGGCCACCGGCAACACCACCGGGATGCCGCACACGCTGACCTTCGACGTCTCCAGCCCCGACTACAACAACGACGTCAACGTCAACATCCTCGCCAACCCCTCGGACGCCGAGGGCGGCAAGCACAGCGTCGACGTCGTGCTCACCCCGGGCACCTACCGCTACCACTGCACGATCCCGGGGCACCTCTCGATGGAGGGCACCCTCGTGGTGACCGACGGCGGGGGCGGCGAGGACACCACCGCGCCCACCACCTCGGCGAAGGTGAGCGGTGACCAGAACGCCGACGGCGCCTACGTCGGCTCCGCCTCCGTCGCGATCGAGGCGAGCGACGAGGGCTCGGGCGTCGACACCGTCGAGTACGCGATCGGCGCGGACGGCGCCTGGCAGCCGTACACGGCGCCCGTCGTCGTGGACCAGGTCGGCGAGCACGTCGTGCGCTACCGCGCGACGGACAAGGCGGGCAACGCGGCCGAGGAGAAGTCCGTCTCCTTCACCGTCGCCGGTCCGCCGACCGACGACCAGGACGCGCCGGAGACCTCCGCGACCGTCACCGGCGACAAGGACGAGAACGGCGCCTACCTCGGGATGGCGACCGTCACCGTCACCGCCTCCGACACCGGTTCCGGCGTCAACAAGATCGAGTACGCGCTCGGCGCGGACGGCGCCTGGCAGGAGTACACCGGGCCCGTCATGGTCCATGAGACGGGCGAGCACGTGGTGCGCTACCGGGCCACCGACAAGGCGGGCAACGCGGCGGCCGAGAAGACAGTCTCGTTCACCGTCGTCGAGCCGCCCGCGCAGGACACCACGGCGCCCGTGGTGGGCGCGGAGGTGACCGGTTCGAAGAACTCGGACGGCGCCTACCTCGCCTCGGCGAAGCTCACCCTGAACGCGACCGACGACGACTCCGGCGTCGACAAGGTGGAGTACTCGCTCGACGCGGGCCCCTACCTCGCCTACGGCAAGCCCGTCGTGGTCGACCGCGTCGGCCGGCACACCGTCGACTACCGCGCGAGCGACAAGGCGGGCAACACCTCCGAGGCGCGGCAGGTGGCCTTCACCGTCGCGGCCGGGGGCGGCGTCCCCGCGCCGGGCTGCGCCGAGTTCGACGAGCGCAAGACCGTCTTCGTCGGCACGGTGGACACCGGGGTGCCCAACCGCATCACGGAGAACCGCTGCCGGATCAACGAGCGCATCGAGGACGAGAAGGACTGGTCCTCCCACGCGCTGTTCCTCAAGCACGTCACCAAGGTGCTCGACGAGCTGCGCGCCGAGAACGTCATCGACAAGCGCGAGCGCAAGGCGATCAACCAGGCCGCCAAGGCGTCCGGGATCGGCACGCCGGGGCAGACGACCGGCTACAAGGACCTCATGGACGGTTCGCAGGCCCAGTTCGCCAAGTGGGAGCAGGTCGGCGGCGGCAAGTTCGCGCTGAACGACGACGGCTCGATCACCAGCTCCACCGACGTGGACGGCATGGGGATGCTGTGGTTCCCGGAGCGGAAGTTCGACGACTTCTCGCTCAAGCTCCGCTTCCGTGACGACGGGCCGGGCACCACCAACGCCAACGGCGGGGTCTTCGTCCGCTTCCCGAACGTCCACGACCACCCGGAGGAGTCGCGGCCCGAGTGGGTCGCGATCAACTACGGGCACGAGATCCAGATCTTCGACTCCCCCTCCGGGGACATGTACAAGACCGGGTCCGTGTACGGCTTCGACCGGGTCGGCCTCGCGGGCGCCCAGGTCACCGAGAAGGGGACCTGGAACGACTACGAGATCCGGGCCGTCGACCAGCACTTCCAGATCTTCCGCAACGGGGTGCTGATCAACGAGTTCGACAACACCGGCGGCCAGCTCTTCGAGCCGCCCCGGTCCGGGGACCCGGGCACCGACGGGCGGCGCTACGCCTCCGGCTACGTCGGTCTCCAGGTACACAGCACCTCCGACGTGATCTCCTACCGGGACATCCGTATCCAGGAGCTGTAGTCCGGCGCGCACGCGCGGCGCGGTTCAGCCGGGAGCGGCGGCGGTGGCACCCCCACCGTCGCCGCTCCGTTCTCTCTCGCGCGGCGTGCGCGGCCGCCTTCGGCGTGCGGCCGCCCGGGTGGCGGTGGCGCCAGATCCAGAAGACGGCGCAGGAGACGAGTGCCCAGGCCGCGAGCACGAGGTAGGGGAAGACGTGCTGGTGGCCGCGGAAGTACACGGCGGTGTGCTGCGCGTTGACCGAGGCGCCCGGCGGCAGCCACTGGCCGATGTGCCCCAGGACCGAGGGCAGCAGCGGCCAGGAGACCGCGCCGCCCGAGGAGGGGTTGCCGAGCAGCACCATGACGCCCCAGGTCGGGAGCATCGCCCAGCGCCCGACGAGGGTGTTGAACATCGTGAAGACCATGCCGCACGTGAACATCGTGAACGCGAGGATGAGCCAGGACTGCGTGAACGGCAGGTGCAGCGCGCCGAGCCACCAGTCCACGACGGCCGCGATGGTGAACCCGCCGAGCAGCGCGTAGACGGCCGTGCACGCGATCCGTTCCAGCGGGTCGAGGCCGCGGGCGTGCACGCTGAGCTGGATGGCGCCGACGAAGCCCACGATGACGGCGGCGAGCGAGATGTAGAAGAGCGCGAGCCCGCGCGGGTCCCCCGACTGGAGCGGATTGACGTCCCGCACGGTCACGGGCGTCCCCGTCTCCTTGCCGACCTCGGGCGCGGCCTAGGCGAGCAGTTGCGCGACCGAGGCGCCCGAGGCGCCGGACGGGTCGAGCCGCGCCCGCCCGCCGTCGCGGCTCAGCACCGCGAAGACCTTCTGCTCCTCGATGGCGTCGCGCGCGTCCCCGTAGTCACGGTACGGATGCAGGCTCAGGCCCGCGTTCGGCGCCCGCTCCATGCCGTCCACGAACCGCAGTCCCTGCGGCCAGCGGTGCTCGCCGACGACGGCGATGGGCACGTGGCCCGGTGTCGGCTTCGCCATCTGGTAGGTGTACGAGCCGGCGAAGAGCCCGGCGGCGGTCAGGGGGCACAGCACGAGGGCGGGCCGGTACGGCGAGGTGCGGAAGTCCGCCCAGCGCTCGCGGGCGGAGGGGCGGTGCGCGTGGTCGGGGTGGGCGCCGGGGCGGGGGCTGCCGGGATCGGCCATGGCTCAGCCCGTCTCCTTCCGGGCACGGCTCGGCTGCACCCGGGAGGGCTCGCCCGGCATCTTCGGGTAGTCGGGCGGGTAGGGCAGCTCGCCGTGGCCCTCGGCCTCGTCGCGGGCCGCGAGGTCGAGGAGGGGTTCGAGCGAGTAGCGGCGCGCGTCCATGTCCGCGTGCACGTCGCCGCGCTCGCGGTAGCGGGCCGTCATCGTGCGCAGGTCGAAGTCGCGCGGGTCGGCGTCGGGGACCTCGTCCCAGGTGAGCGGGGCCGAGACGGGCGCGTGCGGGCGGGCGCGGAGCGAGTAGGCGGCGGCGATGGTGCGGTCCCTGGCGTTCTGGTTGTAGTCGAGGAAGATGCGCTCGCCGCGCTCCTCCTTCCACCAGTGCGTCGTGACCTTGCCCGGCATCCGGCGTTCCAGCTCGCGCCCCACGGCGATCGCCGCGCGCCGCACCCCGGTGAAGTCCCAGCGCGGCTCGATCGGCACGAAGACGTGCAGTCCGCGCCCGCCGGAGGTCTTCGGGAAGCCGCGCAGGCCCAGCTCCTCCAGGAGCCCGCGCAGTTCGACGGCGACCGCGACGGCCTCGGCGAAGCCGGTGCCGGGCTGCGGGTCGAGGTCGAGGCGCAGCTCGTCGGGATGGTCCGTGTCGTCGGCGCGTACGGCCCAGGGGTGGAAGACGAGACCGCCGAGGTTCGCGGCCCACAGGATCGCGGCGGGCTCCTCGGGGCACAGTTCGTCGGCGTGCCGGCCGCTCGGGAAGGAGATGCGCGCGGTGCGCAGCCAGGAGGGGTGGTTCTTCGGGGCGCGCTTCTGGAAGAACGACTCGCCCTCCACGCCCTCCGGGTAGCGCTCCAGGGTCGTGGGCCGCGTGCGCAGGGCCCGGGTCATGCCCTCGCCGACCGTGAGGTAGTACGCGGCGACGTCCCGCTTCGTGTAGCCGGGGCGCGGATAGTAGATCTTGTCGGGGTGGCTGATCCGCACGGTGCGCCCGCCCCCCGTCAGCTCCTCCGCTTCGTCCGCCATGGCGCCACGGTAGGCGGACGCGCCGTGCGCCGCATATCGGCACGTACGCGTCCGTCATGCGCGTACACCCCGTACCGGGACACAATCGGGCCATGCGCCTGCCTGTCATGCCCCCGGTGAAGCCGATGCTCGCGAAGGCCGTGCCCGAGATCCCGGCCGGGATGCAGTACGAGGCGAAGTGGGACGGTTTCCGCTGCCTGGTCTTCCGGGACGGCGAGGAGGTGATGCTGGGCAGCCGCACGGGCAAGCCGCTCGGGCGGTACTTCCCGGAGCTGGTCGAGGCGCTGCGGGAGCGGCTGCCGCGGCGGTGCGTGCTCGACGGGGAGGTGGTGGTGGCGCGCGGCGGGCGGCTCGACTTCGACGCGCTGAGCGAGCGCATCCACCCGGCGGCCTCGCGGGTGCGGCTGCTCGCGGGGACGACGCCGTCCTCGTACGTCGCCTTCGACCTGCTCGCGCTCGGCGAGGAGTCCCTGGTCGCGCGCCCGCAGCGCGAGCGCAGGGAACGGCTCGAAGGGGTGCTCGCCGGGGTGGCCCCGCCGGTGTACCTCGCGCCCGCGACGGACGACCGCGCGGTGGCCGGGGAGTGGTTCGGGCGCTTCGAGGGGGCGGGGCTGGACGGGATCGTCGCGAAGCCGCCGGGACTGCCGTACCGGGAGAACCAGCGGGTGATGTTCAAGGTGAAGCACGAGCGGACGGCCGACTGCGTCGTGGCCGGGCTGCGGTTCCACAAGAGCGGCCCGGTGGTCGGCTCCCTGCTGCTCGGGCTGTACGACGAGGAGGGGGCGCTCCAGCACGTCGGCGTGTGCGCGGCCTTCCCGATGAAGCGGCGCGCGGAGCTGATGGAGGAGCTGGAGCCGCTGCGGATGGACGGGCCGGGAGCGCGCTCCGGACAGCACGGGGCTGAGCATCCTTGGGCGCACTGGGCCGAGGCGGAGGCCCAGGAGGCGGGGCGGCTGCCGGGCGGGCCGAGCCGGTGGACGGGCACGAAGGACCTGTCCTGGGTACCGCTGCGGCCCGAGCGGGTCTGCGAGGTCGCCTACGACCACATGGAGGGCTCCGCCGCCTCCGGCAGGGCCCGCTTCCGGCACACCGCCCGCTGGCGCCGCTGGCGCCCGGACCGCACCCCGGAGAGCTGTACGTACGCGCAGGTGGACGAGCCGGTGCGGTACGAGCTGGGGGCGGTACTGGGCGACGGCTGAGCCGCGTACCGTACCGCCCGCGCCGTACCGCCCGCCGGGCACCGCCGGGCACCGCCGCCTCTAGCTAGCTAGAGCGGCGCCTGCCGTCCGCGCCAGTCCAGGCACAGCACCATCGCGTCGTCGTCCTGCGTGACCGTGCCCCGGTGGGTCGCCAGCTCCTTGAGCACGGCGTAGGGGACCTGTGCGGGCGGCAGCAGCCGGGTGCCGGTCATCGCGGCGGCCAGGGCGCGCTTGCCGTACGGTTCGCCGGCCGGGGACAGGGCCTCGTAGACACCGTCGCTGAAGAAGAAGAGCCGGTCCCCGGGCAGGACCCGGAAGCGCTGGACGGTGTAGACGGTGTCCTCGAACATGCCGAGCGGGAGCTGGGCGTCGAGTTCGATCCGCTCGGTGACGCCGTCGCGCTGGCGCCACAACTGCGGCGAGCCCGCGTCCACCACCTCGGCGTCGCCGGTCGCGAGGTCGAAGCGGAGCAGGAGCGTGGACAGGTGCACGCCGCCCTGGTGGTGGCCGTAGATCGCCTGGTCGGCGAGGGCGGCCTGGTCGGCGAGGCCGAGACCGGCGCGGCGCGCGTTGCGCAGCGCGTTGACGGCGAGGTTGGTGAGCAGTGCCGCCTCGATGCCCTCGCCCGTGCCGTTGGTGACGGAGAGGTGCAGCGTCTCGGCCGAGCCGGACCAGTCGAAGTTGTCGCCGCGGATCGCGTAGGCGGGCTCCAGCTGGGCGCCGAGCGCGTACTCGGGACGGGAGCAGGAGCGGCCCGGGAGCAGCTGCCACTGGAGCTCGGCGGCGAGGGTGAGGCGGCGGGCGCGCCGGGCCTGCTGGTAGAGGTCGGTGTCGCGTTCGGCGACGAGGATCTCGTGCCCGAGCACCTCGCCGATGTCGGCCAGCTCCGCCGCCATCTCCTCGTCGTAGCCGCCCTCGGGCAGCCGCACGGTGAGGATGCCGAGCCGGTCGCCACGCACGGTCACCGGCACGTGGACGAGGGTGCGCTCGCCGGAGTTCTCCGCGTACGGCTGCTGGGCTCCGAAGGCGCGCCCGGGCGCTCCCAGGTGGGCGGACAGCGGCTCCGGAGGGAGCACCGGGGGTTCGACGGGCTGGAGTATGGTCATGGCGTAGTCGGCCATGAGCAGATCAGCGCCCACGGCCCCGTACCGGGCCCGGAGCGCCGTCCGCAGCGCGTCGAGCAGGGCATGGGGAGGGGCCTTGCGCAGGGCGCGTTCCACCGCCGCGAATCTGTCCACCGTTTGTGTACCACCTGTCTCGGAGATCGGGAGAAGGGAAGCCGGACCACCATGCCCCAGCGACTGACAGGAGCCCTGCGGAGTGTCAGAGTTGAGGACATGCGAGCCGAGGCGGCGACCCAGGAGAACCGGGCCGCCGCGGCACGGGTGGCCGGGGAGGTCATCGAGCTGCTGGAAGTGATGTGGCACAAGGGGCGCGACCTGGCGCCCACGGCCCCGGTCTCAGTCTCGCAGCTGCGCGTGCTGTACATCCTGGACCGCGAGGACGGGATCAACCTGCGCACGCTCGGCGAGGAGCTGGGCGCGGCGCCGTCCTCGGTGAGCAGGCTGTGCGACCGGCTCCAGGCACTCGGCTACGTGGAGCGGGCGGCGAGCCGGTCGAGCCGGCGCGAGGTGGAGCTGCGGCTCACCCCGCCCGGGACGCGGTACCTGGACCAGTTGCGGGCGCGGCGGCAGAGCGCGCTCCTGGAGATTTTGGAGCGGATGCCGCAGGCCGACAGGGACGCGCTGGCGCGCGGTCTCGGGGGGTTCCTCGACGCCGCCGACTGGGAGGCCGCCGACTGGGGCGGGGAGCGGCAGGCGGATTCCCCGGGCGAGGGGCCCATGCGGGACGGGACGGCCGACACCGCCTGAGCGCCGCCCCCCGTCGTGCGGGAACGGCCCCCTGGACCAGTACACGCTTGTGACCTCCGGTTCGCCTCGGCCCGCGCGCCACCGATCGGGCATGGCGGTCCTGTCGGGGCTCAGATTGTTTCCTCGGGCGCACTGTTGTCAAACGGCAAGTGTCCGGGGACGGCGGCAGGGGCTGACACCTGGTCAGCCGACGACCGCGGTTCACGATGACATGCCGGTACCCGCTACCGGGCACCACGGCGCTCCGCTAATGTTTGCCGGAGGGCAACAGTTGCCGACGCCGCGCACCACGCGTGACGTGACCAGGAAGGGCGCCACCATGCCGGACGAGGCCGTCAGTCACGCGGACATCCCCGGGGCGCGGGTGGTGCGGCTGGTGGGAGAAGCCGATCTGGACACGGCGGAGGCACTCGACGGGGCGCTCACCGGAGCCCTGGGCTCGGGGCTGCCGCGCACGGTGGTGGACCTCTCGCGGACGACCTTCGCGGACTCCACGGTGCTCGGGGTGTTGCTGCGGGCCCACACCCTGCACGAGCAGGCGGGCCTGCGCCTGCTGCTCGCCGGCCCGCTGGACGACGTGCTCCTCCGCCTCTTCGACGTGACGGGCACACGGGCGTACCTGCGGTTCACGGCGGACGTCGCGCAGGCGGTCACGGACGGGGACTGGCACCAGGAACAGGGCTGAGGACGGGCCCGGGGAGGGGCCGGACGGGCGGGGCGGGTCGCGGCGGGGGCGGGAATCGCCGACCGGCCCGAGCGGTCACCCACCGGCCTGAGCGGTCGCGGCAGAGGCGGTCACGGGAGAAGCGTGCCGCCGTGCGGTGCTGCGCCGCGAGCGGCGGCGGAAGACGGCGCACGGAGCGTGGGGCGGGGCGTAGCGGGAGGTACGCGGCGGCCCGCGAGCCGGGGGTGGGGCCCCGGCCCGTTGGGCGGCGGGACTCAGGCCGTGCGGTGGGTGAGCAGTTCGGCCCAGCCGTGCGCGATGAACGTCGGCACCTGGCGCGGGTCCGGGTCCGCGAGGCGCAGTCCGGGGAAGCGGGCGAAGAGGGCGGGGAGCGCGACACCGGCCTCCAGCTGGGCGAGCGGCGCGCCGATGCAGCGGTGCGCGCCGATCCCGAAGGCGAGGTGGTCACCGGAGTCGCGGTGCGCGTCGAAGAGGTGCGCGGTGTCCCCGTAGTGCGCGGGGTCGTGGTTGGCCGCCGCGTACATCGTGAGGATCGCGCTGCCCCCAGGGATGAGGACGCCGCCCGTCTCGGGGCCCTGGATGTCCTCGATCGCGAAGCGCACCGGCAGGTTCGCGATGCTCGGCGCCCAGCGCGGCCTCTCGGTGACGACCCGCTCCCAGGCCAGCTCCCCCGCCCGCGCCCGCGCGAGCTGCTCGGGGTGGGTGAGCAGGGCGAAGACCGCGTTGCCGATGAGGTTGACCGTCGTCTCGACGCCCGCGCCGATGACGAGCAGGAGCGTGTCGCGCAGTTCGTCGTCCGAGAGCCGGTCGCCGTCGGTGTCGCGCACGCTCACGAGGTCGCTCGCGAGGTCGTCGCCGGGCGCGGTCCGCTTGGTCTCGATGAGTTCGCCGAGCACCGCGTAGAGGCGGGCGAGCGTCGCCATGGCCTCCTCGGCCGGGCGCGAGACGTCCATGAAGTCGTCGAGCAGCGTGACGAGCTCCGCCTTGTGGGCCCCGCTCACGCCGAACAGCTCGCAGATGATCTCCATCGGGAGCTGCCGCGCGAAGGCGGCGCGCAGGTCCACCACCTCGTCCTCGGGCACGGCCTCGATCTCGTCGAGGAGGCGCGAGACGATCTCCTCGACCCTGCCGCGCAGCCGCTCGGTGCGGTGGTGCGTGGAGGAGGGCGCGACGAGCTTGCGCAGCCGGCTGTGGTCGACCCCGTAGGTGCTGAGCATGTTGACGACGCCGACCCAGCCGAGTATCCAGCCCCACTCCGGGTTGGTCGCGGCCTCCGGCCAGCGGTCCCAGTGCGCGCGCGGGTCCTTGCTGACGCGCGGGTCCAGGATGAGGGCGCGCAGGCTGTCGTACCGCGTGACCGCGAAGGCCGGGATGCCGCCGGGCAGGATGGTCTCCACGACGGGGCCGCGGGCGCGCAGCCGGGCGGCCTCGGCCGGGATGTCGGCGCCTACGGGATCGAGGGGGACGGCTTGGAGCTGGTCCACGGGGTGACTCCTGGCTGATCGGGTCGGACGGGTCCGAAGGTGACGGGCAGCGCGGCCAGGGCCCGGTGGAAGGGACCGGGGCGCCAGGTCAGCGCGTCGAAGGGGACCGCCAGTTCCAGGCCGGGCAGCAGGGTCAGGAGCCGGTCGATCGCGGTCGCGGCGATCAGCAGCGCCGGATCGGCGGCGGGGCAGCGGTGCTCGCCCGCGCCGAAGCCGAGGTGCGCGCCGCCGTCCGAGCGCTCGTCGGCGTGCGCGGGCAGCCCGGTGGGATCGGAGCCGGCCCCCGCGTACGAGACGAGGACGAGTTCGGCGGGCTGTATCCAGGTGCCGTGGAAGCGCACGGGGCGGGTCGCGAAGTACGGGCCGTAGTTCGCCATCGACGGGTCCGTGCGCAGCACCTCGGCGAGCGCCTCGCGGGTGGAGAGCGCGCCGTCCGTGAGCGAGGAGTAGTAGCGCTCGTCGGTGAGCATCCGCGCCGTGGTGTTGCTGATGAGGTTCGCGGAGGGCTCGTTGCCCGCGCCGAGGGTAAGCACGACGTGCTGCACGACCTCCTCGGGGGCGAGCTGGGCGGGGTGCCCGATGAGCCAGGAGGGCAGGTCGTCGCCGGGGCTTTCGTACTTCGCTGTGATGAGTTCGTTCATGTAGCCGCCGAACTGCTCGTTGGCCGCGACGGCGTCCGCGCCCACCGCGTTCGCGAGGGTCGTCAGGATGCGGTCCAGCTCACGGCCCGAGGCGTCCGAGCGTCCGTACAGGCTGTTGATGACGCGGGCCATCAGCGGGCGCGCGTACTGCCCGACGAGGTCGGCGCGGCCCTCGGCGGCGAACTTGCGCACGAGGTCGTCGGCGATCTCCGTGACCGTCGCGCGCAGCCGGTGCGGCTGGATCAACCGGAAGCAGTCGCTCACCGCCTGCCGGAAGCGGTCGTGGACGCTGCCGTCGGTGAAGAGCGCGTTGGGCCGGTAGCCGATCATGCCGAGCACCCCTTGTGCCTCGGGGGTGTCCGGCAGGCTCGCCTCCCACGGGCGCGGGTCCTTGGACCAGTGCGCGTCCCGGTCGGTGAGGATCTCCCAGGCCGCCCGGTAGTCGAGGACGAGGTGCGCGCCCACGCCCGGCGCGACCTCCACCGGGGCGACGGCGCCGTGCCGGGCGCGCAGCCGCGCGTAGGCGGCGTGCGGGTCGGCGGCGAACTCGGGCGCGTACAGCGCGGTGGCGCCGGGGACGTATCGGTTGCTCAACTCTCCACCAGCTCACGGATGTGCTCGACAAGCATGATCAGCATGTGCCGCGCCGAGCGCGGGTCGCGCGCGTCGCAGACCGCGAGCGGCGTGGACTCCTCCAGGTCGAGCGCGGCGCGCAGGGCCTCGGGGCCGTGCGCGGGCGAGTCCTCGAACTGGTTGACCGCGACGGCGTACGGGACCCCGCGCCGCTCCACGAGGTCGAGCACGTCGAAGCTCGCGTCCAGGCGCCGCGTGTCGGCGAGGACGAGGACGCCCATCGCCCCGTAGGTCAGCTCCTCCCACAGCAGCCGGAAGCGTTCCTGCCCCGGCGCGCCGAAGAGGTAGAGGACGGCGCCGGGGTGCTCGGCGGGCTGCGGCGGGCGCGACGTGAGGCGCCCGAAGTCCACACCGACGGTCGTCGTGGTCTTGCCCCGTACGCCGCAGAGGTCGTCCACGCTCTCGCCCGCCTGCGTCAGCACCTCCTCGGTGGTGAGCGGGGCGGTCTCGGAGGCGGCGGCGACGAAGGTCGTCTTGCCGACGGCGAAGGGCCCGGCGACGACGATCTTCACCGGGACCGGCAGCTCGTGCGCGGGGGTGTCCGCGGGAGCGACGGGCGTGGGGGCCGGGGTGCCGGAGGCGGACGCCGGGGTGCCCGGCCGGGGGGCCAGGTCAGAGGGCACGGAGGCCATGGAGCACCACATCCAGGAGTGCGGGGTCGGGGAGCTGGGCGGGGGCCGGGGACTCGCGGGTCAGCACGGCGCCGCTCGCGGCGAGCGCGGCGGCCATCATGCGGACGACGGCGTAGGGCAGCCCCAGTTGCGCGGCGCACTCGTAGACGGAGAGCGTGCCCTCGTCCTCGATGAGCGCGAGGAGGCGGCGCGCCGCCGCGTCGAGCCCCGCGGGGGAGGCACCGGGATCGGCGTGCAGCAGCGTCGTGCGCTCCACGCCGATCCGGGTGGGGACTGCGAGCCCGG
>NZ_GG770539.1:699478-707103 GCF_000154905.1 Streptomyces sp. SPB074
TCCCGCTCGACGGCTTCCACGGCCTCGCGGCCCTTGTCGCGGCCCGCCTGCCAGCCGCCCCAGCGGGCCTTGGCCTCCCGGGGCGCCAGGCGCGGGAGCTCGGCGACGGGCGCGACGGGGCCGGGGCCGGGACCGCCGGGGCGCTCGCGGGTCTTGCGGCGGCGGCGCGGCAGCGTCGCGGGGTCGCCCGTCTCGGCGGCGCGGCTCACGCTGCGCACCCCGGCGGGCAGCGGCGCGGCCTGTTCCTGGCTCCGTACGGGCGCGGGGGCGTGCACCGAGGGGGCGTGGCTCTCGGGCATCTCGACCAGCAGGGCGGCCGGGACGCTGACGACGGCGGCGACGCCCCCGTAGCCGCTCTTCTTGAGCGTGACCTGGAAGCCGTACTGGCGCACGAGCGCGCCGATCGCCGCCCAGCCGGTCTGCGGCGGGTCGCCGAGTTCCACGAGCCGCACCGGGTGCGCGCCGCTGAGCAGGCGCTCCGCGCGGGCGAACTGCTCGGCGTTGAGGCCGACGCCCGCGTCCTCGACGATGACGCTCGCGCCGGTCTGCGTCTCGTGCAGCGAGACGTCCACCTTGAGCGTGCCGTGCGAGAAGTGGACGGCGTTGGCGAGGAGTTCGGCGAGGACCACGCGCAGCGGCTCGACGCACTGCGCCATGACGCCGACGGGGCGGGTGAGGTGGTTGACGGGTTCGCCGACGCGCTCCTTGAAGTCGCGGACCCGGCTCGCGGCGCTCACCGCGATGTCCACGAGGTGCGTGTCGTCGCGGAAGAGCATCGGCGTGGACCCGGTGGCGAGTGCCGGGGTCTGCGCGGCGCGCCCGATCAGCTCGTTGAGCATGTCGAGCGCGAGGACGTCGGCCATCAGCGCGGGCTCGGCGTCGGGGTGGCGGCGCTGGATCTCGCTGAGGCCGTCCTGGAGGCGCAGTTGCAGGGCGTGCACCCGGCTCATCGCGCCGCGCTCGACGGCCCGCCCGGCCTCGTCCACCCGTTCGCTCTCGGCGGCGACGCCCTCGGCGACGGCGTCGAGGAGCGCGCGGTGGAGCCGGTCCACGGTGGTGCCGGCGAGTTCGGGCGCGAGCAGCCCGGGCACGGTGACGTGCGGGGTGCGCAGGTCCGCGAGAAGGGCGGGAAGGCGGTGTTCGAGCAGGTGCCGTGTCTCGCGCTCGATCGTCTCGCGCGCGGCACGGGTCTAAGTGCGCGCGCTCTCGACGTCGGCCCGCGCGACGTCGCGCTCCCGCCGCGCCTCGCGTACGTCCTCGCCGGCCCGCCTGGCGCGGCGGCGCGCCGCGACGAGAGGGCCTCCGGTCGCCGCAGCGGTGGCCCCGCCGGCGACGACGGCTGCGGCCACGACCTCCATCAGCATGTGCGGGGTCCCTGAACCTCGGTGTGCTTGCGGACCGCGACGCCACAGGGCGCCGCTCGCCGCACCACCGTAGGCGCAAGATCGTCACATGCCTCGTTCTGACCGGAAGTTGACGGGTTTTTTGATGAATCAGTGACCCGCCGGACCGGTACATCCCTTTGTGGCGGGAATCGCCTGCGGAACGGGGTATCCCGACCATTCCTTTTCGGCTGCCCGCTTTGCCACCACCGCACCGGGAACGCGGGATTCCGCCTGTTCACGGGCGGGGTTCCGCCCGCCCCGTCAGTAGAGTCCCCTGCCCTCCTCCAGGGTGGTCGTCGCGCGCCGGACGAGGGCGATCGCCCCGCAGCTCCTGGCGAGCGTGAGGCCCCGGTCCAGCTCCTTGCGGGAGCGGGTGACGAGCCCGTACTCGACGCGGGCCCGGGCGTGCTCGTAGGAGCAGGGCGAGTGTTCGAGATAGGTGACCGCGCGGGCCAGGAGCGAGGCGGCGTGCTGGCCCTCGCTCACGGCTGCGGCCTGGCGCAGCGATTCACCGATCGCCGTGTCGGTGCCGAAGCGCTCGGCCGCGCGGCGCGCGGTGGCGACGAGTTCGGCGGCCCGGTCCGGGTCGTCGGGCGCGACGGCGAGGGCGAGTTCGCCGTGCACGGGCGCGAGCACCGTGTTGTGCCAGCCCCGCGCGGTGAGCGAGACGAGCCCCGCCTCCAGCTCGTCGATCGCCTCCTTGCGGCGGCCGAGCGCGAGCAGCAGCCGTCCCCGGACCGCCGCGGCGTCGGGCAGCACGATGACATCGGGATAGGGCGGCCGGAACGCGTACTGCTCCATCAGTTCCTCGGCCTCGCGCACCTCGCCCTGGGCCAGCAGGGTGTCGGCGAGCATACAGACGATGTCCCAGTGCAACGGCATCCGCGAACCCACCCGGTCCGCGAGCCGCAGCGCCTCCCTGAGCATCCCCCGCGCGTCGCGCAACTGCCCGCGCCGGCGCTTCACGTAGCCGACGAACGCCTGCGCCACACCGAGGTGGTTGCCGCTCCAGCCCTGCCGCCGGTAGACGTCGAGAGCTTCGGTGAACAGGCTCGACGCCCGGTCGAGGCGGTCCGAGAAGATGTACGCGCCGCCGAGCATGACGAGGAGTTCGAAGCTCCACTCGGTGTCGGTCCAGCCGAGACCGGGCGGGAGCTGGCCGTTGACGAGGGCGCGGTCGCACAGCTCGACCGCGTGCTCCGCGTTCTCGCCGCGCGCCATGACGTCGAAGGCGCGCAGGATGAGCAGCGCCCGCTCGGAGGTGTCGCGCCCGGTGAGCGGGTCGGCGAGGGCCGCGAGCCGCGCCGAGCGGCCCTCCGCGTCGTCCTCGCGCGCGAAGATGCCCTCCCACATGAAGTGCACGCCCTGGAGCCGCATCCGGTCCGGCCCCGCGTCCAGCAGGACGGCCTCGCGCTCCACCGCGTCCACGGCCTCGCGCAGCCGGTCGAGGTGGACGAGTGCCTGCGAGAGGCGGCACACGGCGTCGGTCCTGTCCTTGCCCGTCAGCCCCTCGGGCAGTTCGAGCGCGGCCCGCAGGTGCCGGACCGTGCTCCCCAGGTCGGTGAGGAGTGTCGCGCAGCCCAGTTCGTAGCTGACCTGGGCGTGCACGCCGGGCGCGGGCGGTTCGAGCAGCGCGCGTTCCAGGCAGAGCCTGGCCGCCTCGGGGGCGCCGACGGCGAGGTGTTCGCGTGCCGCCGCGCGCAGCCGCGCCACGACGTCCGGGTCGTCGTCGGGCACGAGCTGGAGCAGGTGGCGCGAGGCGGCGGCGGGGCCGCGCCCGGACTCCTTGACGAGATCGGCGGCCCGCCCGTGCAAGGCGGTGCGGTGGTAGGGGAGCATCGACTCGTGCACGGCGGTGGCGATGAGCGGGTGGACGAACTGGAGGTCGTCGTCGGGCCCGGCCAGGACACGGGCGGTACGGAGCCGGGCGAGGTGGGTGCCGGCCTCCTCCAGCGGCATGTCGCTGAGCCGGGCCACGAGCGGGAGCGTGATGTCGGTGCCGAGCACGGCGGCGGACCAGGCGACGCGCAGGGTGTCCGCGCCGAGCGCCTCGATCCGTTCCACGAGGCCGACGCCGCGCGAGGCGGCGTTGAGACCGCGCAGTTGCCCGGCGTCGGACTCGACGGCTCTGACCCCGTTCTCGCGCGCCTTGCTGAGGAGTTCGACGGTGTCGTACGGGTTCCCTCCGGTCACCGCCCACACCTCGCGGCAGAAGCCGTCCTCGGCGAGGGAGCCGAAGGCGGCGCGGGTCAGCTCGGCGGCGGCCTCGGGGCCGAGCGGCCGGAGGCGGTTCCCGGCCGGGCGCGCCTGGTCCACGAGGCTCTTGAGGTACTGGGCCGTGCGCCCGGTGGCCTCGTCCTCGCGCAGCGCCACGACAAGCAGCACCTTCGTCGTGTCGAGCGTCTTGGCGAAGGCGGCGAGCCAGTCCAGCGTCTCGGGGTCGGCCCAGTGCACATCGTCCACGAGGAGGACGACGGGCCAGTCGGCCCCGACGAGACGCGTGACGACGGAGACGAGCGAGTCGATGACCCCGCGCGGGTCGGCGGTGCGCCCGCCCGGCTCCACTATGCCGAGCGCGGGGCCCACGATGTCGTAGCGCTCACCGAGGTAGGCGCGGGCCTCGTCGGGCGTCATCGCGAGCAGGCTGTGCTGGAGGAGCTGCCGCAGCAGGTGGAAGGGCACCGAGGTGACCGTCTGCCCGCCGCGCGCGCTCCACACCGACGCCCGCGCGGCGGCGCGCCGGCCCACCTCCTGGAGCAGCCGGGTCTTGCCGATGCCCGCGACACCGCTGAAGACGAGGAGGCTGCCGCCGCCCTCGCGGTCCTCGCAGAGCCGCTCGATCGCCTCGTCCACGAGCAGCAGTTCCCGCTCGCGCTCCCACAGGGCGGTGTCGCCGGACGGGGTGGCGGGCTCGCCCGGCGGCGGCTCGCCGTGCGGGGAACCGCCATGGTCGTGGGCGTCCTGCCGCGTGTCCGCCGTCATCATGCCGCTCCCCTGCCGGTCCGCCGTTGCCTGGACCGGGAGTTGGCCGGCAATTCGGCCGCCGGGCCCGGTCCGCACGGAGGCGAGCCTAACCGCAGGGCCCGAATATGACACGGATTCAAGCGAGCCCGGGACCCGGCGGCTATCATGCCCGCCTCTCATCCGATTTTCAGCACCACGGCCTAGGGTGAGCCGCATGACCCCACAGACTCCTCCCGGCTGGTACCCCGATCCCGGCCACTCGGGCGAGGGCCCGCGCGGCGAGCGCTGGTGGGACGGCACGGCCTGGACCGA
Source organism: Streptomyces sp. SPB074 (assembly GCF_000154905.1). GTDB lineage: Bacteria > Actinomycetota > Actinomycetes > Streptomycetales > Streptomycetaceae > Streptomyces. Next base: position 704,140 of record NZ_GG770539.1, read on the forward strand.
ACGGACCCGGCAGGCCGCGCCCGCACAGGCCCCGGGCCCCGTCCCCGGGACGCCCGCCGAGGCGCCGATACCCGCCGCCCCCTCCCCGTACGGCGCCCCCTCCCCGTACGGCGCCCCGCCCCCGTACCCGCCGGGCGCCCCGTACGGCGCCGCACAGCCGGGGGTCCCCTACGGCGCTAACGGCCCGTACGGGACGCCGCCCGCGCCGCGGCGCGGGCGCGGGCGGTGGATCGCCGGGATCTCGGTGGGCGTCGTGCTGCTCGCCGTGCTCGGCGTCGGGAGCTACGCGCTCTTCGCGGGCGACGACGGCGACGGCTCGAAGAGCCCGGCGGCCGCCGCGCCCCGCGAACCCGGCGCGCCACGCGGACAGACCCCCTCCGCGCCGCCGCGCCAGCGCGGCGAGGGCGGTGGGGACGGCGAGGGCGAGGGGCAGGGCGGGACGGTGCGTTCGGGCAGCGTGCCGGACCTGGTGAACGGGCTGCGCATCCCCGTGCCGAAGGGCTGGGAGGGCCAGAGCGTGAGCACCGGGGCGAGCGTCAACGCCGGTTCCTACGCCTGCCCCGTGCCCGATCCCGCCGCCGGTGACGAGGACAGCTGCGTGCACGGCGGAATCCAGTCGGTGCCCGCCGCGGCGCTCGGCCTCTCCGCGAAGACCCCGGAGGAGATCGCCAAGGCCGATATCGCGAAGAACGCCGAGGACTCCTACGGCGGGGGCGCGTACGGGGAGATCACCTCGCACCGCGTGGACGCGGCGAAGGCCGTGAAGGTCGCGGGCGCCGAGGGCTACCTCGTGCGGTGGAAGGTCGTCACGAGCAAGGGCCCGGACGGCTACGCCGAGACCGTCGCCTTCCCCTCCCCCACCACGAAGCAGCTGGTCGTCCTGCGCGCCGGGCTCGACATCGCCGACGACGCGCCGAAGCTCTCGGTGCTGGACGAACTGCTCGCCGGGATCGAGGCGGGCCGGGCCGGGGCGCCGGGCGGCGGCACGGGCCAGAACGCCTGAGGGCGCGCGGGCAGCCCCGCGCGCGGAAAAAGGGCCCGGTGTCCCCTCCCACCGCTCATCGGGAAGGGGCACCGGGCCCGGGGCGCGCCGCCCCCGTCCCCACGGTGCGGCGCGGGCGCGTCGTCGTCCTTCATCCGCCGGTACGACGACCGCCGGTCTCTAGGGGCTCTCGCCCGTCCCCCGCTCCCCCGCCGCGTCCTCCGGCTCCGCCAGCCCGAGGACGGGCAGCAGCACGGCGCGCACGAAGCGCTCCATGTACGGGGTGTCGGCCTGCTTGCCGTCGATGAAGGCCCGCATCCGCAGCACGCCGAGGAGCTGGGAGGCGACGTAGGGGCGGGCGGGGTGGTCGGCGCGCAGTTCCCCGCGCTCGACCCCGCGGTCGAGCATCGCGCCGATCGCGGCGAGCTCGGGATCGACCAGGGTCTCGCGCAAAACCTTCTTGAGGTCCGGGTCGTGCAGCGCCGCCTGGGTCAGGGCCTGGACGAGCAGGGTGTCGCCGAAGCCGCCGCTCCCGGCCGCGTGCGCGGCGGCGAGCAGGTCGCCCGACAGGCTCCCCGTGTCGATACCGCTGAACCGCTCCTTGCTGTGCGCCCGCAGCGCGGCGGCGACGAACTGCTGCTTGGTGCGCCACTGCCGGTAGAGCGTGGACTTGCTGCACCGGGTGCGCAGCGCGATGCCCTCCATCGTCAGCGCGTCGTAGCCGCAGCGCCTGATCTGGTCGAGCACGGCCTCGTAGAACTCTTGCTCGCGTGCGGGCGTGAGCTTGGACCGGCGGGAGGCGGCAGTGGTCTCGTCGGTGACTTCGACGGCTTCGGCGGTCATCGCGCTCTCCTCGTCCTCCGGTGGCGGTCCTCGGGGTCCTGCGGCGTTCGCGCCGCGAACGGCGGGAAAACCGCTCGTCCGGTACGCCAGTGTACCGGTACGCTGGCGTATCGATACGCCACGGTACCGGTACGCCGGTGTACCGATACGAAAGTGTACCGATACGACGTCGTACCGGTACACTGGCGTACCGCTGGGCTCCAGGGGTCATCCCTGCCCCCACCGCACCACCAAGCCGTCACGTCAAAGGGGCCCCGGGCATGAGTACCGCCCGTTCCAGGTCCGCGACACGGGAGCCGGACGCCACTGCCCGACCGCCCCTCGTCCGCGAACTGCTGCTCGTCGTCGGACTCTTCCTCCTCTACAAACTGGGGCGGAAACTGGCGAACGGACACGTCTCGGAGGCGTACCGCAACGCGGATCACATATGGGATCTGGAGCGGTACCTCCACCTGCCGCGCGAGACGGACGTGCAGGCGCTGCTGCTGCACAGCGACAGCGTCGTGCACATCGCGAACACCTACTACGCGACCGTGCACTTCCCGCTCACGCTCGCCTTCCTGGTCTGGCTGTACTGGAAGAAGCCCGCGCACTACGTGTGGTCGCGCCGGGTCCTGGCGGTCGTCACCGGGATCGCGCTCGCCGGGCACCTGCTCTTCCCGCTCGCGCCCCCGCGGATGCTCGCCGCGACCCACCTCATGGACACCGGGCTCGTCTACGGCCCCACGGTCTACGGCTCGACCCCGCAGACCGACTCCGTCTCCAACCAGTTCGCGGCCATGCCCTCGCTGCACTTCGGCTGGGCCCTCATGGTCGCCATCGGCTTCGTCGTCGCCGGGCGGCACCGGGCCCGCTGGCTGTGGCTGCTCCACCCGGCGACCACCCTCCTCGTGATCGTCGGCACCGCGAACCACTACTGGATGGACGTGCTCGTCGCGACCGCCCTCCTCGGCATCGCCCTGTTCGTCGTCCCGCGCCCCTCCGCCCACCTCTCGCGGCCCCGCCCCGTCCCCCGCCCGCCCCTGCGGCGGCTCCTCCCGCACGGCGCGAGCCGATGACCGCCACCCTCCTCGCGGTCGCGCTCTCGCTGATCTCCGCCGTCGCCTACGCGACCGCGGCCGTCGCCCAGGAGCGCCTCG
>NZ_GG770539.1:708192-708507 GCF_000154905.1 Streptomyces sp. SPB074
ATGAGCCCGGAGCCCGGGCCACCCGGCGGCGCGCGCGGCGCCCGGCCGGGTGGCCCCCGCGTCGTGCCCGCCCGCCGTACCGCGTCCTCCTTGGTGGTTCCCTCCATGTCTTCCCCCGCTCCCCTCCTGCGCGCCCAGGACCTCGTGCACGTCCTCGGCGGCCGTCGCGTGCTCGACGGTGTCTCGCTCACCGTTCCGCCGGGCCGCCGCCTCGGCGTCATCGGCGAGAACGGCGCCGGCAAATCGACCCTGCTGCGCCTGCTGGCCGGCGCGGAACGCCCCGTGTCGGGCACCGGGTAACACCCCGCCGACCTC
>NZ_GG770539.1:710024-712183 GCF_000154905.1 Streptomyces sp. SPB074
CACCCCCTCTCGCCGCCACCGCGTGCGCGCACGCGAAAAGCCCCTCCGGGATCTCTCCCTGAGGGGCTTCGCTCTGTGTCCGAGGGGGGACTTGAACCCCCACGCCCGATAAAGGGCACTAGCACCTCAAGCTAGCGCGTCTGCCATTCCGCCACCCGGACAAGGTGTCTGCCGTTTTCCCGGGGTCTCCCCCGGCGACATCGATAACTCTACCAGGTCCCCGGGGTGCTCCTCACCTCCATAAGGCGTGGTCAGGCGGGGTGGCCGGGGCGGCCTCGCGGTCGCCCCGGCCGCAGGTCAGCGGTGCTTCCTCTCGCGCAGGGAGTGGAGGTGGGCGGAGGACTTCTTGGCGAACAGGAGGGAGTCCACGGGGTTGTCGTGCTCGACCTGCCAGTGGTGGGCGCGGCGGGCGTCGCGGGTGCGGTGGTTCACGGCGGTGAGGAAGCTCAGGTAGTCGATGTCGCCGTCGCCGACATCGGTCATGTCGTAGCCGTCGCGGGCCAGCTCGTCGTGCGTGCCGTCCTTCACGTGGAACAGCGGGTAGCGGTGCGGCTGCTTGAGGACGTAGTCGAGCGGTTCGAAGGGGGCGGGCTTGCCGTCGGGGGTCTTGGAGAAGCGGAACTGGCCGGTGTAGGCCCAGTAGATGTCCATCTCCAGGAAGACGAGGTCGGGGTCGGTCTCGGCGAGGAGCACGTCGTAGAGGCGCACGTGCGGCTGGTCGGAGGCGAAGCGGAACTCGTCGCCGTGGTTGTGCTGGTAGAACTTCATGCCCCGGCGGCGGGCGGCGGCGCCGTACTTGTTGAAGTCGGCGGCGGCGCGCTTCCAGGCGTCGACCGTGTCGCCGTAGCGGAAGGGGCCCGAGGCGGTGCCGATGTGCGGGAGGCCGAGGGTCTGGGCGTCGTCGAGGACCTGTTCCAGGTTCTGGGCGAAGGAGTAGGCGTCCGGGTTGTTGTCGTCGTAGTAGTTGACGTGGCTGCCGATGCCCTTGAGGCCGTGGTCCCGGGCGAGGCGGGCGAGCTGGCGCAGGGTGAGGGAGCCGGTGCCCTGCGTGTATCCGGCGTACTCGACCTCGTCGTAGCCGAAGCGCTCCAGCTCGTCGAAGACCCTGGCGAAGCCGAGCGAGGCGACCTTGTCGCGCAGCGAGTAGAGCTGGATGCCGAGCCGGCCCTTGGGCAGGGCGGGGACACCGCCGTGGCCGTGGCCGTGCCCGTGGCCGTGCGCGGCGGCCTGGCCGGTGCCCAGGCCGAGGAGGGCGGCGGCGCCGAGACCGGCGCCGACGCCGAGCATCCCTCTTCTGCTGAGGCGGGCGGAGAGTTCCTCGTCCACTGTCTTCTTGCGGCTCATGCGTGGTCTCCCTGGGAGGAAGGAGGGGTGAGGTGGTGGTGCGGTGGCGCCGGTGGGGGCGGGGTCAGGCCCCGTCCAGACCGGCGAGTCTGAGGAGGAGCGGCTTGACGTCGGTCGCCGCGAGGCGTCCGGTGGCCGCCGCCGGGTCGGAGCTGAGCAGCACGGGGCCCTCGTCCTCGCTGTCGGGCAGCCTCCCGTGGCTTCCCTGGACGGGGGCGGCGTCGAGCGGGACGACGGCCATGCGGTAGCGCATCCCGAGCTTCTTGCGCGCGAGGGCCCCGGCCGCCTTGAGGCGGACGTAGGGGTCCTCGGGGTCCATGAAGAGTTCGACGGGGTCGTAGCCGGGCTTGCGGTGGATCTCCACGAGCTGGGCGAAGTCGGGGGCGCGCGCCTCGTCGAGCCAGTAGTAGTACGTGAACCAGTGGCCCGGGGCCGCGACGGCGACGAGCTCGCCCGCGCGGGCGTGATCGATGCCGTGCGCCTTCTTGCCCTCGTCGTCCAGGAGTTCGCCGATGCCCTCGACGCCGGCGAGCGCCGCGCGGGTGGCCTCCAGGTCCTCGGGCCTGCGGACGTAGACGTGGGCGATCTGGTGGTCGGCGACGGCGAAGGCCCGCGAGGCCATCGGGTCGAGGTATTCCATGCCGTCCTGGGTGTGCACCTCCAGGAGCCCGGCCTCGCGCAGGGCGCGGTTGAGGTGCACGGGCCGGTCGGCCTTGGTGATGCCGTACTCGGACAGGGCGACGACGGTGCGGCCCTCGCGGCGGGCGTCCTCGATCAGCGGGGCGAGCGCGATGTCGAGTTCGGCGGCGGCGGCG
>NZ_GG770539.1:718202-733563 GCF_000154905.1 Streptomyces sp. SPB074
CGCCGGGCGCGGGGCCCGGCGTCCCGCCCGTGCTCAGGGAAGTTCCTTGATCTGGATGTTGCGGAAGGACACGTGGTCGGCGTCGCTGTGGTTCTGGATGCCGATGTATCCGTCCGCGAGGGAGCGCTCGGGGTCCTTGTTGGTGAAGTCGTTGATCTTCGTGCCGTTCAGGTACACCTGGACGCGCTCGCCCTGGACCTTGATCTCGTAGGAGTTCCACTGGCCCGGCGGGCGCAGGGCCTGGTCGCGGAGCTTGAGGTTGGCGGACTTGAAGGTGTAGATCGAGCCGGTGGTGCGGTCGTCCGCGTCGGTGGCGTCGATCTGGACCTCGTAGCCCTTGTTCACGGCCGACCAGGGGTCGTCGGAGGCCGGGAAGCCGATGAAGACACCGGAGTTGTCGTCACCGCGCATCCGCCAGTCGAGCTTGAGGGAGTAGCTCTTGAACTCCTTGGCCTGGTACCACAGCAGGCCCATGCCGCCCTCGGAGTGCAGGGCGTTGTCGGAGACGGAGAACTTTCCGGGACCGGCCTGCTTCCAGCCGTCGAGGGACTGGCCGTTGAAGAGCGGGCGGTAGTCCTTGTCCGGCTTGCAGTTCGCCTTGACCTGGCCGGTGGCGTACCTCAGGCCGCCGAGCAGGTGGGCGCGGAAGTCGGCTTCGGCGTAGGACTCCTTGGTGTGGCCGAGGCCGGTGTAGAAGGCGCGGCCGCCCTCGTAGGGCTGACACCAGGCGATCGGGTGGTCGCCCTTCATGGTGCCGCCGCTGTAGCTGGTCTCGTCCACGGTGGCGAGGACCTTGGCCTGGGAGCGGGGGTTGGTGCGGTAGTTGTACCACTCGTCCGTGTGCTGCCAGGCGTCCTTGAGGCTCTCGGTCGCGGGGTGGTCGTGGCCCTCCGCGCGGACGGTCGCCTCCTGGATCTGCGGGTGCGAGTCGAAGTAGGCGCCGACGAGGCCGCCGTAGAACTTCCAGTCGTACTCGGTGTCGGCCGCGGCGTGGACGCCCAGGTATCCGCCGCCGCCCTTGACGTATGCCTCGAAGGCGGCCTGCTGGTCGGTGTTCAGGACGTCACCGGTGGTGGAGAGGAAGGCGACCGCGTCGTACTTGGCGAGGTTGCTCCTGGTGAACTGCCCGGCCTCCTCGGTCGCGTCGACGGTGATGCCGGACTCGGCGCCGAGTTCCTTGAGGGCCTTGATGCCCTCGGGGAGGGAGTCGTGGCGGAAGCCGGCGGTCTTGGAGAAGACCAGGACCCGCTTGCTGCCCTTGACGACCGCGTCCGAGGTGATCTCGAAGTCGTCCACGTCGAAGAGGGCGCCCTGGCCGGTCGTGCCCTTGAAGACGAGGTAGAGCGAGGTGGTCTTCTTGGGGACCTGCGCGAGCTTCACATCGACGTTCTGGAAGGTCTCCCAGCCGCCGGTCTTCGGCACGGTGGTGGAGCCGAGGAGGGTGCCGGTGGCCGAGCCAGCCCGGACTTCGAGGTAGCCGCCGGCGCCGCCGGAGGCGACGCGCGCGGTGAGCTTCTTGGCGCCGCTCAGGTGGTACGGGGTGAAGGCGATCCAGTCGCCGTCGTCCACGTCGCCGACGGTCTTGCCGCCGTTGGCCTGGGCCTTGTCGTAGACCTTGATGCCGGAGGAGCTGGTGAAGTGCTCGGCCTGGCGGTGCCGGGGCTGGAGCTGGACCTGCGCGTGGCCGGTCAGCTTGGCCTGGCCGCCGCCGCCGTTGTCGGTGTACTCGGCGTCGATGACGCCGAAGATGTTGGCGTTGGGGTCGTGCTCGGCGTCGGCGGGCGCCGTGATGGTGCCCTCGCAGCCGGTCGCCGAGGTGATCGGGTGGCCGTGGCTGTCGTGGCCGAGGATGTAGCGGACGGTGACCTTGGAGCAGTCGATCTGTCCGTCCTCGGGGTCGGTGACGGTCACCTTGAACGGGATCGTGTCGCCGAACTTGAAGAGGGTGCCGTCGGCCGGGGCCTCCAGCTTGACGGTCGGCGCGGTGTTGCCGACGACGACCTCGACGCTCGCGGTCGCGGTGAGCCCGGTGGCGTCGGTCGCGGTCACGGTGGCGGTGTAGGTGCCGTCGGTGCGGTAGGTGTGGGCGGCGTCGGCGCCCGCGGCCTTCTTCGAGCCGTCGCCGAAGTCCCAGCTGTAGCTGATCGCGTCGCCGTCGCCGTCACTGCCCTTCGCCGAGAAGGCGACGCGCAGCGGGGACTGCCCGGAGGTCTTGTTGGCGCTCGCCTCCACGACCGGGGCGCGTCCGTCGGTGACGTTCTCGATGCGGTAGAGCGCCGAGTTCTCGTCGCCGCCGAACCAGGAGAGGCCGTAGTCGAGGACGTAGAGGGCGCCGTCCGGGCCGAAGGCCATGTCCATGACCTGGGTGCCGGTCCACGGGAAGTCGTTGATCGACTGGACCGTGCCGTCGGCGTCCTGCTCGATGCGCTTGATCCACTGGCGGCCGAACTCGCCCGCGAAGAAGTCCCCGTCGTACTCCTCGGGGAACTTCACCGCCGAGTCGAGGTCCGCGTCGTAGTGGTAGACGGGGCCGCCCATCGGGGACTCGGAGCCGGAGCCGAACTCGGGCACGGAACCGCCGTCGTAGGGAATCCACGCCTCCTGCGCGGGCGGCAGGTCGGTGAGCCCGGTGTTGTGCGGCGAGGTGTTCTTCGGCGCGGCGCAGTCGAAGGTGGCGCCGGACTGCCCGGTGGCGAAGTCGTAGTCGTTGTAGGCGTCGTTCTTGCCGGTGCAGTACGGCCAGCCGAAGTTGCCGGCCTTCGTCACGCGGGCGAACTCGACCTGTCCGGCGGGGCCCCGGCTCGGCGAGGCGGCACCCGCGTCGGGGCCGTAGTCGCCGACGTAGACGATGCCGGTCTCCTTGTCGACGTTGAGCCGGAAGGGGTTGCGGAAGCCCATCGCGTAGATCTCGGGGCGGGCCTTGTCGGTGCCGGGGGCGAAGAGGTTGCCCTCGGGGATGTCGTAGCTGCCGTCCTCGTGGACCTTGATCCGGAGGATCTTGCCGCGCAGGTCGTTGGTGTTGCCCGCCGAACGCTGGGCGTCGAAGGCCGGGTTGCGGCTCGCGCGCTCGTCGATCGGGGTGTAGCCGTCGGAGGCGAAGGGGTTGGTGTCGTCGCCGGTCGACAGGTACAGGTTGCCGTCGGCGTCGAAGTCGATGTCGCCGCCGACGTGGCAGCAGGTGCCGCGCGAGGTCTTGACGTCGAGGATCTTCTTCTCGCTCGCCTTGTCGAGGCTCCCGTCCTCGCCGAGCGTGAAGCGCGAGAGCTGGTTGACGCCGTCGAAGGGGGCGAAGTCGGCGGCCGAGCCGTTCTCGGGGGCGTCCCCCGCGGGGGTGTCGAGCGGCGGGGCGTAGTAGAGGTAGATCGCGCGGTTCTCGGCGAAGTCCGGGTCGACGCCGACGCCCTGGAGACCTTCCTCGTCGTGCGAGTACACGTCGAGCTTGCCGGCCACCTTGGTGGTGCCGTTCTTGTCGGTCAGGCGCAGCGTCCCGTCCCGCGAGGTGTGCAGGACACCGAGGTCGGGCAGGACGGCGAGGGACATCGGTTCCCCGGTCTCCGCGGCTCCCTTGGCGAGGGTCACCTGCTGGAACTCGGGGGTCTCGGGCTCGTCGGCGCCGGCCTGCGGGGCGACGAGGGTGAGGGATGCGGCGGTGAGGACGGTTCCGGTCAGCAGCGCGAGGCTTCTTCGGAATCCCGGACGTTTCCTGTGCACGAGAGTGCCTCCGTAGGGGCCGGTCGTACGGGCGGGTGACCCCGGGCGCGCCGTCGTCCGGGGCAGTGCGTCGAGCGGGTGGAGCGAGTGCGGTGTGTGCCACGGGTTCTGGTACACGTTCAGGGACGGTAGTAGAGCTTTGTCCGCGCGGCATAGCCCTTGGACGCAGGCTAGTTCGTCTTTTTCCAGCCGCAGGACAAAGACACGTCCGGGCAGCCCGGACCGGCCCGCGGCGGTGGTCGCCACGGGCCGGACGCGGGGCGGCGCGTCAGTCCTTGGTGCTGAAGGCCGCGTCGAAGGAGGCCGTGGGCCGCTCGTAGTCGTACGAGCGCATCCGGGCCAGCGCCTCGGGGGCGCCCTGGAGGCGGTCCATCCCGGCGTCCTCCCACTCGACCGAGATGGGCCCCTCGTACCCGATGGAGCCGAGCATCCGGAAGACGTCCTCCCAGGGCACGTCGCCGCGGCCGGCGGAGACGAAGTCCCAGCCCCGGCGCGGGTCGCCCCAGGGCAGGTGCGAGCCGAGCCGGCCGTTGCGCCCGTCGAGGCGCTTGCGGGCCTCCTTGCAGTCCACGTGGTAGATCCGGTCGCGGAAGTCGTAGAGGAAGCCGACCGGGTCGAGGTCCTGCCACACGAAGTGGCTGGGGTCGAAGTTGAGGCCGAAGGCCGGGCGGTGGCCGACGGCCTCCAGGGCGCGCGCGGTCGTCCAGTAGTCGTACGCGATCTCGCTCGGGTGCACCTCGTGGGCGAAGCGCACGCCCTCCTGGTCGAAGACGTCCAGGATCGGGTTCCAGCGCGCGGCGAAGTCCTCGTAGCCGCGGTCGATCATGCCGTCGGGGACGGGCGGGAACATCGCGACGAGGTGCCAGATCGAGGAGCCCGTGAAGCCGATGACGGTGTCCACGCCGAGCGCGGCGGCGGCTCGCGCGGTGTTCTTCATCTCCTCGGCCGCGCGCTGCCGCACGCCCTCGGGCTCGCCGTCGCCCCACACCCGGGCGGGCAGGATGTTCTGGTGCCGCTCGTCGATGGGGTGGTCGCACACGCCCTGGCCGGACATGTGGTTGGAGACGGCGAAGACCTTGAGCCCGTACTTGTCGAGCAGTGCCTTGCGCGAGGGGATGTAGCCGGGGTCGTTCAGTGCTTTGTCGACCTCGAAGTGGTCCCCCCAGCAGGCGAGTTCGAGACCGTCGTAGCCGAAGTCGCGGGCCAGCTCGCAGACCTTCTCCAGGGGCAGGTCCGCCCACTGGCCGGTGAAGAGGGTGTAGTCGCGTGACATGCGGGGGCCTTTCTCAGGAGGTCGGCTGCGGTACGGGGGTGTAGACGGAGTTCTTCGCGGCGCTCTCCTCGACCGCGGCGAGCACCCGCTGCACCTGGAGCCCGTCCTCGAAGGTGGGCACCGGCTGCTCGCCCGCCGCGAGGGCGTGCACGAGGTCGCGGGCCTGGTGCACGAAGGTGTGCTCGTAGCCCAGGCCGTGGCCCGGCGGCCACCAGGCGTGCAGGTAGGGGTGCTCGGGCTCGGTGACGAGGATGCGGCGGAAGCCGCTCGTCGCGGCGGGCTCGGTGTGGTCGTGGAAGGACAGCTCGTTGAGCCGCTCCAGGTCGAAGGAGAGCGAGCCCTTGGAGCCGTTGAGTTCCAGCGTCAGCGCGTTCTTGCGCCCGGCGGCCACCCGCGTCGCCTCGAAGGAGGCGAGGGCGCCCGAGGCCGTGCGGCCGATGAAGAGGGCGGCGTCGTCCACGGTGACCGGGCCCAGGCGCCCGCCCTGGCCCGTACTGCCGAGCCAGGCCCCGGTGCCGTCCGGCACGGGCCGCTCGGTCGTGAAGGTCTCGGTGAGCGCGGAGACGCCGACCAGGGGTTCACCCGTGAGGTACTGCGCGAGGTCCACGACGTGCGCGCCGAGGTCGCCGAGCGCGCCGGAGCCCGCCTTGCTCTTGTCCAGCCGCCAGGTCAGCGGGGCCGCCGGGTCGGTCAGCCAGTCCTGGAGGTAGGTGACGCGGATGTGCCGCAGGGTGCCGAGGCGGCCCTCGGCGACGAGCTGCCGGGCGAAGGCGGCGGCGGGCACGCGGCGGTAGTTGAAGCCGACCATCGCGAGCTGTCCGCGTTCCCGGGCCGCGCGCGCCGCGGCGACCATCTCCTCCGCCTCGGCGACCGTGTTGGCGAGCGGCTTCTCGCACAGCACGTGCTTGCCGGCCTCCAGGGCCGCGATGGCGATCTCGGCGTGGCTGTCGCCCGGGGTGCAGATGTCGACCAGGTCGACGTCCTCGCGGGCGATCAGCGCCCGCCAGTCCGTCTCGGCGGCCGCCCAGCCCAGTTGCCGGGCCGCTTCGGTCACGGCCGCCTGGTCACGCCCGCACAGGGCTGCCAGCTCTGGGCGGAGCGGGAGCGCGAAGACCCGTCCCGCGGTGCGCCAGCCCTGGGAGTGGGCGGCGCCCATGAAGGCGTAGCCGACCATTCCCACGCCGAGGCGCGGCGGGCTCGTGGCCGACTCGTCCTCGTGCTCCGTTGTGCTCATGCGGTCTTTCCTCCTTGGCGAGATACGGGTGGGGGGCCGGGCCCCGGCGGCGGTGGCCCGCCGCCGGGGTCAACCCCCCTGCTGCCGCGCGGCCTACTTGAAGCCGTTGGGCAGGTACTGGTCGATGTTGTCCTTGTCGACCACGGCCGAGTACAGCGTGAGCTGGGTGGGGATCTCGCTCTCCGAGAGGCCGGAGATCCCCTTGCCCTGGCCGAGGGCGCGGGCGAGGTCGATCGCGGACGCGGCCATGGTCGGCGGGTAGAGGACGGTGGCCTTGAGGACGCCGTCGTCCGCCTTGATGTGGTCCATCGCGGAACGGGCCCCGGCACCGCCGACCATCAGGAAGCCGTCACGGCCCGCCTGGTCGATGGCGCGCAGGGCGCCGACGCCCTGGTCGTCGTCGTGGTTCCAGCAGGCGTCGAAGGACTTCTGCGCTTGGAGGAGCTGCGCCATCTTCGCCTGGCCCGACTCCACGGTGAAGTCCGCGGCCTGGCGGGCGACCTTCTTGATGTTGGGGTAGTTCTTGAGCGCGTCGTCGAAGCCCTGGGTGCGCTGCTTGGTCAGCTCCAGGCTGTCGGGGCCCGACAACTCGATGACCTTGGCGTTCTTCTTGTCCTTGAGCTTCTCGCCGATGTAGTGGCCGGCGTTGAGGCCCATCCCGTAGTTGTCGCCGCCGACCCAGCAGCGGTACGCCTGCGGGGTGTCGAAGATGCGGTCGAGGTTGACGACGGGGATACCGGCGCGCATCGCCTTGAGCCCGGCCTGCGTGAGGGCCTTGCCGTCGGCGGGGAGGATGACGAGGACGTCGACCTTCTTGTTGATGAGGGTGTCGATCTGGCCGATCTGGGTGGCCGTGTCGTTGGAGCCCTCGGTCTTCTCCAGCGTGATGTCGGAGTACTTCTTGGCGCGCTGCGCGGCCTGCACGTTGATGGCGTTGAGCCAGCCGTGGTCGGCCTGCGGTCCGGCGAAGCCGATCGTGACGTGCTTGCCGCTCTCCTCGGCGGCGGGGGCCGCGTCGTTCTTCTCCTCCTTGGCCTCGGCCGGCTCGTTGCTGGTGCAGGCGGCGAGCAGCGCGGTCGCGCCGACCGCGGCACCACCGAAGAGGAGTCCTCTGCGGCTCGTGGGCTGTGACATGGCGGTGACCCTTCCCGTAGGGCGTGTACTGCGCGGGTGGTGGGGTGGTGCGGGACGGAGCGGTGGTGCGGAGGGGGGTGGCGGCGGGGTCACTCGCGCGCGTCGCGGCGCTGGACGAGGACGGCGACGACGATGATCGCGCCCTTGGCGATCTGCTGGACGTCCGTCTGGAGGTTGTTGAGCGCGAAGATGTTGGTGATCGTGGTGAAGATCAGCACGCCGAGGACCGAGCCGACGATCGTGCCGCGCCCGCCGCTCAGCAGGGTGCCGCCGATGATGGCCGCCGCGATGGCGTCCAGCTCGTAGAGGTTGCCGTTGGTGTTCTGGCCGGAGCCCGCGAGGATCACGAGGAGGAAGGCGGCGATGCCGCAGCACAGGCCGGAGAGCAGGTACAGGTAGAGCCGCTGGCGCCGGACGTCGATCCCGGCGAGGCGGGCGGCCTCGGGGTTGGAGCCGACCGCGACGCTGCGCCGGCCGAAGGTGGTGCGGTTCAGGACGAGCCAGCCGAGGATCACGACGGCGGCGAAGACGAGCACGAGCGGCGGGATGCCGAGCACGTAGGAGTCCCGCTGCCCGAGGTCGAGCACCGATTTCACGGAGACGATCTGCGTCTGGCCGTCGGTGATCTGGAGGGCGAGGCCGCGCGCCGAGGCGAGCATCGCGAGCGTCGCGATGAACGGCACCATGTTGCCGTACGCGATGAGGACCCCGTTGACGAGCCCGCAGCCGACGCCGACGAGGAGCGCCGTGAAGAGGATGCCCCAGAAGCCGAACTCCTGGGTGGCCACGGTCGTCGCCCACACCGAGGCGAGCGCGACGATCGCGCCGACCGAGAGGTCGATGCCGCCGGAGATGATGACGAAGGTGACCCCGACCGTGACGACCCCGATGACCGAGGACTGCGTGAGGACGAGCTGGAGGTTCGAGGTGGCGATGAACTGGTCCGGCTTGGTGATGGCACCCACCACGACGAGCGCCAGGAGGACGCCCACGAGGGAGAGGGTGCGCACGTCCCAGCGCACGAGCCGCGGGGCGCGGCCGGCGGGCAGCGGGGTCTTCTGGGGCGGCGCGGCCGGCGCGGGGGCGGCGTCTGCGGCACCCTGCTGCGCGGGTGAGGCGGGCTGTGTCATGACGTCGGGCTCCCTTCCATGACGAGGTCGAGTACGCGGGATTCGTCGAGCTCCTGGGCGGGCGCCGTGTGCACCACGGCCCCTTCGCGCAGGACGAGGACACGGTCGGCGAGCCCCAGGACCTCGGGGACCTCGCTGGAGACGAGCAGGACGGCGAGACCGTCGTCGGCGAGCCTGCGGATGACGGCGTACAGCTCGGCGCGCGCGCCGACGTCGACGCCGCGCGTGGGCTCGTCGAGCAGCAGCACCTTGCAGCCGCGCAGCAGCCAGCGGGCCAGGACGGCCTTCTGCTGGTTGCCGCCGGAGAGGGTGCGGACCTGCGCGTCGGGGTTGTCGGGGCGCAGGGACAGCTCGCGGGTGGCCTCCCGGGCCGCGGCGCGTTCCCTCCCGCGCTGGACCCAGCCGTAGGCGGAGAAGCGGGAGAGGGTGGAGATCGACACGTTGCGCGTGACCGTCTCCAGGCCGAGGAGGGCCTGTGCCTTGCGTTCCTCGGGGGCGAGGCCGATCCCGGCGCGCACGGCGGAGCGGACGCTGCCCGGGCGCAGGGCCCGTCCCTCGACGGTGACGGTTCCCGTGGCGGGTTTGCGCGCCCCGTACACCGTCTCCAGGATCTCGGAGCGGCCGGAGCCGACGAGGCCCGCCAGGCCGAGGATCTCCCCGGCCCGCACCTCGAAGTCGACGGGGGCGAACTCGCCCTTCCTGCTGAGGTTCTCGACCCGCAGGACGGGGGTGCCGGTGACCGCGGCGGGGCGGTCGGGGAAGACGTACTCGACCTTGCGGCCCGTCATGAGCGAGACGACCTCGCTCGTCGGCGTGGACTCGGCGGGCAGTCCGCCCGCGACCGCGCGGCCGTCCTTGAGGACGGTGACCCGGTCGCCGATGCGGCGGATCTCCTCCAGGCGGTGCGAGATGTAGACCACGGCGACGCCGTCGGCGGTGAGGTCGGCGACGATGCGGAAGAGGTTCTCGACCTCGTCCGGGTCGAGCGCGGCCGAGGGCTCGTCCATGACGATGAGCCGTACGTCGTGCGAGAGCGCGCGGGCCATCGAGACGATCTGCTGGTGCGCGGCGGAGAGTCTGCCGACGAGGGTGCCGGGGTCGATCTCGGGGTGGCCCAGGCGCGCGAGGAGCGCGCTCGCCTCGGCGCGGGCGGAACCGGGCCGCACCACGAAACCGGCGGTGGTGCGCTCGTGGCCGAGGAAGATGTTCTCCGCGACCGAGAGGTGCCCGACGAGGTCGAGTTCCTGGTAGATCGTGGCAATTCCCAGTGACATGGCGGCACTTGGGGATCGCAGCGAGACCTCCTCACCACGCCAGACGATGGTTCCCTCGTCGGGCTGGTGGGCGCCGGCGAGCACCTTGATGAGGGTGGACTTCCCGGCGCCGTTCTGGCCGAGCAGGCAGTGCACCTCCCCCGGCCGCACGTCGAGGTCGACGCCGTCGAGCGCGCGGACGCCCGGGAACGATTTGGTGATGCCGGTCATCGTGAGGAGGCTCGCCTGCGGCGGGCTCTCCTCGGGACGGTCGTGCGCTGGTGCCATAGCGAGGGTCCCCTCGGGAATACGGGTGCGCTGTGGGCGGTGCGTGGTGCCGCTCGCGGGGGTGCCCCCGGACCCCTCGCGCGAGCCCGCGCCCCGTGCCCCCTCCCGCGAGTGCCGGGGCTGACTCGCCGGTGCGGGTGGCGCGGAGGTGCGGGTGGCGCGTGGGTGCGGCGTGTTCCGGGTGCGGTGTTCCGGGCAGGACCGGGTGCGGCGCGGCTCGTGCGGTGGTGCGGTGGTGCGGTGGTACGGGCGTGCGGCTCGTGCGGTGGTGCGGGGTGGCGCTGTACGTGAGGTGCTGCCCCGGCCGTGGCTCAGGCCGGGGAGAAAAGGTGGTCGCTGATGAGGCGGGCGCCGCCGATGACTCCGGAGGCGGGGCCCAGCTCGCCCAGCACGATGGGCAGGTTGCCCGTGGCGAGGGGGAGGGACTGGCGGTAGACCTGGGTCCTGATGGCGGCGAGCAGGGTGTGGCCGAGGCCCGTGACCCCGCCGCCGATCACCACGAGGCCGGGGTTGAAGAAGCTGACGAGGGAGGCGATCACCTGTCCGGTGCGGTTGCCTCCGGAGCGGATGAGGTCGAGGGCCGCGGGATCGCCCGCCGCCGCCGCCGCTGCCACGTCTGCCGCGCCGAGGGCGCCCTGGGCGCCGAGGCGTTCGGCGAGCACGGGGGAACGGCCCTCGCGGGCCGCCTCCTCCGCGTCGCGGGCGAGCGCCGCACCGCTGAAGTGGGCTTCCAGGCAGCCCTTGTTGCCGCAGGCGCAGGACCTGCCCTCGGGTTCGACCTGGATGTGCCCTATGTCACCGGCGCTGCCCGTGGTCCCCCGGTAGACCTCGCCGCCCACGACGATCCCGCACCCTATGCCGGTGCCGATCTTGACGCACAGGAAGTCGCCGGCCGAGCGGGCGACTCCGGCGTGCTGCTCGCCGAGCGCCATGAGGTTCACGTCGTTGTCGACCATGACGGGGCAGCCGAGTTCCTGGCTCAGGACCTCGCGGACGGGGTAGCCGTCCCAGCCGGGCATGATCGGCGGGGCCACGGGGACGCCCTCGGGGAAGCGGACCGGTCCCGGGACGCCGATACCGGCGCCGTCGAAACCGTCGGCGAAGCCCGAGGCCCGCAACTTGGCCGCCATCGTGAGGACTTGCTCGAAGACGGCGACCGGTCCCTCGCGGACGTCCATGGGGTGCGTGATGTGCCCCAGGATCTCCAGCTCGGCGTTGGTCACGGCGACGTCTATCGAGGTGGCCCCGATGTCCACGCCGAGGAAGCGGAGCCCGGGCGCGAGCCGGATGTTGTGCGAGCGCCTGCCGCCCCGGGAGGCGGCGAGCCCGTCGGCCACCACGAGCCCGGTCTCCAGGAGCCGGTCCACCTCGACGGCCAGCTTGGACCGCGAGAGATCGACCTGGTCACCGAGTTGCGCACGGGAGTTGGGGCCTCCGTCGCGCAGCAGTCGCAGCAGCCGGGCCTGGTGCGTGTTGGCGGGTCGCGCTGTCATGCGTCTCACGCGCCCCTCCCCGCCTCACCGGCTGTCCGATTCCCTCGCCGCCGCCCGCCGCCGCGGCCCGCTTGCGGCGGGTCGCGGCGTTCTCGCGCTCACGGGCGTTCGCGCTTTCGACGTGGAACGTAGCAGTGGGGTACGGGAAGGGGAAGGACTTGCGCGGGAATTGGCCCCTACTTTCTCCCGGCTCAGGACAAAGGAGCGGCGGAGGCGGTTCATTGAGCGCGCGGGCGGGGTGATATGCCCCGCCGGGTGGGGATTTCAGGGGCAGCGGACGACCTGGCCCCCGTACGAGAGGTTTCCGCCGAAGCCGAAGAGGAGGACGGGATCGCCGCTGCTCAGCTCGCCGCGCTCGACGAGCTTGGAGAAGGCGAGCGGGATGCTCGCCGCCGAGGTGTTGCCGGAGTCCACGACGTCCTTGGCGATCACGGCGTTGACGGCGCCGAGGCGGCGCACGACCGGTTCCACGATGCGCAGGTTGGCCTGGTGGAGCACGACGCCCGCGAGGTCCTCGGGGGTGAGCCCGGCGCGCTCGCACACCTGCCGGGCGATGGCGGGGAGCTGGGTGGTGGCCCAGCGGTAGACGGTCTGGCCCTCCTGCGCGAAGCGCGCGGGGGTGCCCTCGATGCGTACCGCGCTGCCCATCGCCGGGTTGGAGCCCCACAGCACGGGCCCGATGCCCGGCTCCTCGCCCGGCGCCACGGCCTCGACCACGGCGGCCCCGGCCCCGTCCCCGACCAGCACGCACGAGGTGCGGTCGGTCCAGTCGGTGACGGCGGACATCTTGTCGGCGCCGATCACCAGGGCCTGCCGGGCGCTGCCGGCGCGGACGGTGGCGTCGGCCAGGGCGAGGGCGTGCGTGAAGCCGGCGCAGACGACGTTGACGTCGAGCACGGCGGGCGAGGGCATCCCGAGGCGCGCGGCGACGCGGGCGGCGGTGTTGGGCGAGCGGTCGACGGCCGTGGAGGTCGCGACGATGACCATGTCGACGGAGCCGGGGGTGAGCCCGGCCGTCGCGAGCGCCTTCGCGCCCGCGTAGGCGGCCAGTTCGTCGACCGGTTCGTCGTCGCTCGCGATGTGCCTGGTCCTGATGCCGACGCGGGACGTGATCCACGCGTCGTTGGTGTCGACCAGGGCGGCGAGGTCCTCGTTGGTGAGCACCCGGCCTGGCTGGTAGTGGCCGAGCGCGACGATCCGTGAACCGTTCATGGGGGTCTTGCCCTCCGTAGCCGTGAGACGGATTGTTCCAGCGTGATCACTTACCCACGGGTACGGAGGTGGGTAAAGCGACAGGATTCGGGCGACGGGCTTGGAGAGTTCGCCCAGAACCAGGAGGCGCCAGGGGCGTACGGGGTGAGCTGGGGGCGCGAAGGAGTGCGGCACGCGCCGGTTCGCTTCCGGTGCCGGGGACGCGCGTCCGGGCGCGGGGATTCGCGCCCGTCGCGGTGACGCGCGTCCCGTTGCGTAGGCGCGCGTCCCGTCGCGGTGACGCACGTCCCGTCACGTAGGCGCGCGCCCCGTCCCGCCCCATCCCGGTGAGACGTTTGCGTTCTTCCCGGCCGCCGGTCTACGGTGAGGCGCGTTGAGAACGCGAGCGTTTCTTCTGTGGGGGTCGTGGTGAGCGAGGAGTCCGGGGAGGGTGCGCGTCCCGCCGGGGCACGGCCCGCCGTGCGGCGTCCCCGGCTCACCCCCGCGCGGGAGGACGAGTTCCTCGACGCGGCCCTCGCGGTCGTGCGGGAGACCGGGTACGAGGCCCTGACCATGGAAGGCGTCGCTGCCCGCGCCCAGTGCGGCAAGGCGACGCTGTACCGGCTCTACGGGAGCAAGCAGCGACTCGTGGCCGCGGCCGTCTCGCGGACCCGTCCCGCCCACCGCGTCCCGCTCGACACGGGTTCGCTGCGTGGCGACCTGCTCGCCGCGGCGCGGCGCGCGGCGGCCGAGTTCGAGGACTCGACCACGCTGGTCTGGGCGGTGGCGCACGCCTCCATCGAGGACCGGGCCCTGCACGACGCGCTGCGGCTCGCGTTCATCGACCCGGAGGCCGCCGACCTGGACGCCACCGTGGACCGGGCCCTGGCGCGCGGCGAGCTGTCGCACCGCCCGGCCGCCGCGCGGCACCTGGACGGCCTCCTGTTCGGCGCCGCCCTGGTGCGCAGTCTCGACGGGGAGACCGCGCCCTCGGGCCTCGAAGCCCTCGTGGACGACGTGATCCTCCCGGCCCTGCTGCACAGCTGACCGGCCCGCCCGCTCCCCCTCCGGGAGCGCTCCCGCGCTCCCCGGCTCTCCCTCCCGGAAGAGTCCCCTCCCTCTGCAAGGAAGTACCGCATGTCCTCCCCCGCCACCGGCGCTCCGGCACGTCCCGGAGCAGCCGGTACCGCCGGGTCCGCTCCCGGCCCCGTGCCGCACCGCTGGCTGATCATGGTCTTCATCTCGGCGGCCCAGCTCATGGTGGTCCTCGACGCGACGATCGTGAACATCGCGCTGCCCACCGCCCAGCTCGACCTCGGCTTCTCCGACGCCGACCGGCAGTGGGTCGTCACGGCCTACTCGCTCGCCTTCGGTTCGCTGCTGCTCCTCGGCGGCCGGGTCGCCGACCTCTTCGGCCGCAAGAACGCCTTCCTGATAGGTCTCCTCGGCTTCGCGCTCGCCTCCGCGCTCGGCGGCGCCGCCAGCAGCTTCGAGGTCCTGATCGTCGCGCGCGCCGTGCAGGGCCTGTTCGGCGCGCTCCTCGCGCCCGCCGCGCTCTCGCTGCTCACGACGACGTTCACCGACCCGGCCGAGCGCGGCCGGGCCTTCGGCATCTTCGGCGCCGTCGCCGGCTCGGGCGCCGCCCTCGGGCTGCTCCTCGGCGGTCTCCTCACCGAGCACCTGAACTGGCGCTGGACGCTGTACGTGAACATCGTCTTCGCGGCCGTCGCCTTCACCGGCGGTCTGCTCCTGCTGCGCCGCACGGCGCGGGACCGGACGAAGAAGCTCGACGTGCCGGGGACGCTCCTCGCGAGCGCGGGGCTCTTCTGCCTCGTCTACGGTTTCGCGCACGCCGAGACGCACGCGTGGTCCTCCCCCGGCACCTGGGGTCTCCTCCTCGCGAGCGTCCTCCTGCTCGCCGCCTTCTGCTTCTGGCAGACGCGCACCCCGCACCCGCTCCTGCCGCCGCGCATCCTGCTGCACCGCGACCGGGGCGCCGCCTACGTCGCGATGCTCGTCGCGGGCGCGGCGATCTTCGGGATCAGCCTCTTCCTGACGTACTACCTCCAGCAGGTCCTGGAGCTGTCCCCGGTGCGGACCGGGCTCGCGTTCCTGCCGATGAGCTTCGCCATCATGGTCACGGCGACGACGGGCGCGAGCGTCCTGCTCCCCCGTTTCGGGCCGAAGCTCGTCGTGAGCGCGGGAATGCTCCTCGGCGGGGCCGGAGCGCTGTGGCTGTCGCGGCTGGACGTGGACAGTTCCTACGCGGGGCACGTGCTGCCGCCGCTGATCATCGCCGGGCTGGGCATGGGCGCCGTGATGGCGACCGCGATGAGCCAGGCCACGGCGGGGGTCGCGCACAGCGACGCGGGCGCCGCGGGCGCGCTCGTCAACACGATGCAGCAGGTCGGTGGTTCGCTCGGGACGGCGCTGCTCAACACGGTCGTCGCGAGCGGCGCGGCCGACTACCTCGCCGCGCACGACGCGCGCGAGCCGGGGGCGCGGCTCGCGGCCGGTGTGCACGGCTACTCCGACGCGTACGTCTGGACGGCGGTGTTCTTCGCCGCGGGCCTCGTCGCGGCCGGTCTCCTCTTCCGGCGCCGTCGCACGCACCGCGCCGGGGAGCGGCCGGCGCCCGGTCGTCCACGTGTGAG
>NZ_GG770539.1:733663-736615 GCF_000154905.1 Streptomyces sp. SPB074
CGGCCCCCTCCCCGTACCGCCGTCCCGGCGGCCGTGGCAGGCTCGTACCCGCGTGCCGCCGCCCTCGCCGGGCGGGCGGGCACCACGACTGACCGGTACGGACGGGAAAGGGCGGCCGCCCATGGGACGCGTGACGGAACGGCGGCGGGTCACCCGCGTACGGGCGGGCGTGGTCTCGGCGCGCCCGGACACGCTCGTCGCCGAGGAACCCCTCGAAATCCGGCTCGCGGGAAAACCTCTGGCCATCACGATGCGCACCCCCGGCGACGACTTCGCGCTCGCCGCCGGTTTCCTCGTGAGCGAGGGCGTCCTCGCCTCCGCCGAGGACGTGCGGTCGATCGTGTACTGCGCCGGGGCGACCGACGACGGCTCGAACACGTACAACGTGGTGGACGTCCAGCTCGCCGAGGGCGTGCCCCTCCCCGATTTCACGCTGGAGCGGAACGTCTACACGTCCTCCTCGTGCGGCCTGTGCGGGAAGGCGAGCCTGGACGCGGTCCGTACGACGACCCGCTTCCCCCTCGCCGACACCCCGCCGCCGCGCCTGGCCCCCGCGCTCCTGTCCGCCCTCCCCGACCGGCTCCGCGCGGCGCAGCGCGTCTTCGACCGCACGGGGGGCCTCCACGCGGCGGCGCTCTTCTCCGAGACCGGCGAACTCCCCGACATCCGCGAGGACGTGGGCCGCCACAACGCGGTCGACAAACTCGTGGGCCGCGCCCTCACCGACGCCCGCCTCCCCCTCTCCCGCGCGGTCCTCCTGGTCTTAGAAGCCATCTCATTTGGGTGACTCGGTAGTCTATGAGTCATGGTGGGGCTTGTTGAGCGGCTGGTGCCGGACGAATTGTGGCAGTTGTTCCAGCGGGTGGTGCCTGAGGCGCCGTCGCGGCCGCAGGGTGGTGGTCGGCGTCGGCACGGTGACCGGGAAGTGCTGGCCGCGATCGTCTTCGTGGCCACGTCGGGTTGTACCTGGCAGCAGCTGCCTTCGGCGTCGTTCGGCCCGTCCGGAGCGACTGCCCACCGGCGGTTCTCGGAGTGGTCGAAGGCCAGGGTGTGGGCCAAGCTCCACCGCCTGGTCCTCGACGAGCTCGGTACGCGCGGGGAGCTGGACTGGTCGCGGTGCGCGATCGACTCGGTGAACATGCGGGCCTTGAAAAGGGGGACCTGACAGGTCCGAATCCTGTCGACCGGGGCAAGTACGGGTCGAAGATCCACCTGATCACCGAGCGGACCGGTCTGCCCATATCCGTCGCAATCTCCGGTGCCAACGTCCACGACAGCCAAGCCCTTATCCCGCTCGTGAAGGGCATACCGCCTATCAGCTCCCGCCGGGGCCCCCGTCGACGCCGACCCGGAAAGCTCCACGCCGACAAGGGATACGACTACCGCCACCTGCGGCAATGGCTGTCCGGACGCGGAATCCGGCATCGCATCGCCCGCAAAGGCGTCGAGACCTCGCAGCGACTCGGCCGACACCGCTGGACCATCGAACGCACCATGTCCTGGCTCGCCGGCTGCCGACGACTCCACCGACGCTACGAACGCAAAGCCGACCACTTCCTCGCCTTCACCAGCATCGCCTGCACCCTCATCTGCTACCGCAGACTCACCAAATGAGATGACTTCTTAGGCCGCGCCTCCTTCGAGCTGGCCCAGAAGGCGGCGATGGCGGGCATCCCGGTCCTGGCGGCGGTCTCGGCCCCGTCCTCCCTGGCGGTGGACCTGGCGGCGGAGACGGGCATGACCCTGGTCGGCTTCCTGCGGGGCGAGTCGATGAACGTGTACGCGGGCCAGGAGAGGCTGGTGCTGGAGGGGGCGGAGGTGTGACCGCCGCCCCGGCGGTCGGGACCGCGTGCCCCGGGCCGTACGAAGGCGCCGCCGGCCCGTGCCCCGGGCCGTAGGAAGCTCCCCGTCAGCCCGCGCCCCGGCGGTCCTTCTCGCGCGAGGGCTTCGGCTGGGGGCGGGGTGACGGGACCGTCGCCCCGGGGGCCGGGCGGTCCGCGCGCGGTGCCGTTGCCGGGGAGATCGCTGCCGCGAGGAGCATCAGGGCCAGGACCGGGAGCATCGCCGTTCGCAGGCCCTCGTGGTCGCCGAGGAAGCCGAGGCACGGGGGCCCGCCAGGAGGGCCACGTAGCCGATGCGGGAGGTGAGCGCGACGCGGGCCGCCGTGTCCGGGCCCGATGCGCCCGCCGCCGAGAGGGCCAGCGGGAAGCCCAGGGAGGTGCCGAGGCCCCACAGGAGGACCGCGCAGCCCGCCGTCGCCGGGTTGTCCACGAAGGAGACCAGGGCGATGCCCACCGCCGTGAGGAGTGCTCCGGCGCCCAGGACCTTCGCCCGGCCGAAGCGCGTGACCACCGGGCCCCCGGCGAAGCGGCCCGCCGCCATCGTCGCCGCGAAACCCGTGTACACGAGCGAGCCGAGCCCGGCGGGCATGTCGTGGCCGTCGACCATGAGGAGCGGGAGCCAGTCCGTCGCGGCACCCTCGGCCAGGGTCATGCCGAAGACGACGCCGCCGATCAGGAGCAGTCGCGGGTCGAGGTACAGGCGCCGTTCCCGCGCCGCCCCTGCATCGTCCGCGCGCGAGGCGCCGATGCCGGGCCGCAGGCCCGGGATCGCGTACGCGAAGAGGGCGAGCACGAGGAGCAGGACGAGGGCCAGGTGCCAGGGCACGGGGAAGCCGACCGCCGCACCGGCCACGCCGAGCCCCGCGCCCACCACCGTGCCGAGGCTGTAGCAGCCGTGCATCGCGGGCAGGACCGGGCGCCTGAGCTGCCGTTCGACATGGACGCCCGCGACGTTGCTGGCCACCTCCGAGAGCCCCACCCCGCGCCGATGAGCAGGAGGCCGCAGGCCACGAGGAGCGCCGCGGACATCCCCGTGCCGAGCGCCACGACCCCGACCCCCGCCAGCACGAGCGTCATGCCCGCGATGACGACGGGGCGGGTCGCGTACCGG
>NZ_GG770539.1:736992-748452 GCF_000154905.1 Streptomyces sp. SPB074
CGGCACGGCGGCCGGCTCGCCCGCGCCCGCCGCCTCCGGTGCCGCCTGCGCCGCGCGCCTGCGGGCGATCACCGCGCACACCATGAGCTGCATCTGGTGGAACACCATCAGCGGCAGCACCGCGAGCGAGGTGTGGGCGCCGAAAAGGACGCTCGCCATGGGCAGGCCGGAGGCGAGGGACTTCTTCGAGCCCGCGAACTGGATCGCGACGCGGTCGGCGCGCGGGAAGCCGAGGCGCCCCGCGCCCCACCACGTGAGGCCGAGCATCGCGGCGAGGAGGACCGCCTCGGCGAGGAGCAGGGCGAGCAGCCGCGGCACGGTGACCTGGTGCCAGATGCCGCGCACCATGCCCTCGCTGAACGCCGTGTAGACGACGAGGAGGATCGAGCCCCGGTCCACGTACCCCAGCACCTTCTTGTGCCGGGTCAGGAAGCCGCCGACCCAGCGGCGCAGGAACTGGCCCGCGAGGAACGGCAGGAGGAGCTGGACGACGATTCTGCCGAGCGAGGCCGCCGAGAAGCCGCCGCCGCTGTCGCCGAGGAGCACGGCGGCGAGCAGGGGGGTGAGGACGATGCCGAAGAGCGAGGAGAAGGAGCCCGCGCAGATCGCGGCGGGCACGTTGCCGCGCGCGAGGGAGGTGAAGGCGATCGAGGACTGGATCGTCGAGGGCACGAGGGTGAGGAAGAGGAAGCCGGTGAAGAGATCGGGGCTCAGCAGCCAGGGGCGCAGCGTGTAGGCGGCGAGGCCGAGCAGCGGGAAGACGAGGAACGTGGCGGCGAGGACGGTGACGTGCAGCCGCCAGTGCCGCAGCCCGTCGAGCGCCTCGGCGGTGGACAGGCGCGCCCCGTACAGGAAGAAGAGCAGCGCCACGGCGGCCGTGGACGCGCCCGACACGCCGCTCGCGACGCCGCCGCGCGCGGGGAGCAGCGCGGCGAGCAGGACGGTGCCGAGGAGCGACAGGATGTACGGGTCCAGCGGGAGCCGGGGGCGTTTCATGGCGGGGCCGTCCTCGGGGCGTACGGGGAGGTGGGGGCGCCATCGATCGTGCCGCACCGGGCCGCTGATCGGGAACCCCGTACACCGCTCTGACTGTTATCGCGGCCGACGATGACCGCGACTACACTCCCCCACCGTGTACGAGCCCTCCCACCTGCGCACCTTCCTCACCGTGGCGCAGACACTGAGCTTCACGCGGGCCGCGCAGCGGCTCGGGGTGCGGCAGTCGACGGTGAGCCAGCACGTGCGGCGCCTGGAGGAGCAGACCGGGAGGCCGCTCTTCGTCCGGGACACGCACTCGGTCGCGCTCACCGAGGACGGCGAGGCGATGCTCGGCTTCGCGCGGCGCCTTCTCGCGGTGCAGGAGCAGGCGGTGGCGCACTTCGCGGGGACGCGGCTGCGCGGGCGGCTGCGCTTCGGGGCCTCCGAGGACTTCGTCCTGACGCGGCTCCCGGAGATCCTGGAGTCCTTCCGGCGGGCGCACCCGGAAGTGGACCTGGAGCTGACCGTGGAGCTGTCGGGGACGCTCCACGAGCGGCTCGCCGAAGGGCGTCTCGATCTCGTGCTCGCCAAGCGGCGGGCCGAGGAGACGCACGGGGTGCTGGTGTGGCGCGACACGCTCGTGTGGGTCGCGGGCGAGCGGCTGCGGCTGGACGCGGAGCGCCCGCTCCCGCTCATCGTGTACCCGCCGCCCGGCATCACCCGCGACCGGGCGCTGCGCGTGCTGGAGCGCGAGGGCCGCGCGTACCGCGTCGCGTGCACGAGCGGGAGCCTCAACGGGCTCGTCGCGGCGGCCCGCGCGGGCCTCGGGGTCATGCCGCACGCGCGGGGCCTGATCCCGCCGGGCCTGGTCCGGGTCCCCGAGCGCGCGGGGCTGCCCGCGCTGGGCGACGTCGATTTCGTCCTGGTCCACGACGACCGGCGCGCGGAGGCCCGGGAGCCGGGGCGGGCGCTCGCGGAGGCGATCCTGGCGAGCGGGGACCGGCTGCACGGTGCGTGAGGGGCGGCGGGGCGGGGCGACCGGCAGGGCGGTGTGACATATACCGGCCATGCGGACAGAGGTGGCGGAAGACGGTACGGGGACGGGCGGCGGGCCCGGTCTCGCGGAGTGGGCGCTGCGCGCCGTCGGCGCGGCGGATCTCGACGCGCTCGTGGAAATACGGGCCGAGGTCATGCGCGCGGACCTGGAGCGCCTCGGGCGCTACGACGAGCGCCGCGTGCGGCGACGGATGCGGGACTCCTTCTCGCCGGCCCACACCTCGGTGATCCTCAGCGGCGGGGCGCTCGCGGGCTGCGTCACCCTCCGGCCCGCCGAGGACGGCGGCCACTGGCTCGAACACTTCTACCTCGCCCCGCGCCACCAGGGCCGGGGCCTCGGCGGCGCCGTCCTGCGGTCGCTCCTGGAGCGCGCGAACGGGCGGCCCGTGCGCCTGCACGTGCTGCGCGGCAGCGCCGCCCAGCGGCTCTACGCCCGGCACGGGTTCGCCGTCGAGGACGAGGGCCCGGTCGACGTACTGATGGTCCGGCCGCCGGGTGTCGCGGGGCCGGGGGCCGCCCCCGCGACGCCAGGGACGGCCCCGCGACGGCTCAGGGCTGAACGAGGCGGACCCGGTCGACCCCCATCAGGCCGGTGAGCGGCACGCGGGCGACGCGCTGGCGCGGATCGACGACCAGCCCGCTGGACCGGATCATGTCGAGGAGCATTTCGGCGAGGGGCATGACCATGTGCCGGCCCCAGCAGCGTTCGGACGAATGCCCGAAAGGCAGGTATCCGGGCGTGCGTTCGGGGTCCTTTTCCTCCCAGCGTTCCGGCCGGAATTCCTCGGGGTTTTCCCACAGCGCGGGATCGCGGTGACTGAGGAAAGGGAGCACGAGAACATCGTCGGCGGGCGTGATGCGGGCATCGATCGCCGGGTATTCGGGCGAGGAATTGCGCAGGATGTTCCAGGAGGGCGGCAGCAGGCGCAGCGACTCGTGGACGAGGTGGCGGCTCGGGATGTCCGGGTCGAAGGGGGCTCCGAGCCAGAGGGCGTTGGCGACGAGGGTCGAGATCGTGAAGCACACCGGGGCGGCGGTGCGCCGGTAGAGGCCCATCGCGTACCGGCGCTCCTGGTACGTGCCGGCCTCCAGGCCGAGCGCGGCGAGCCGGGTCGTGCCGGTGCGGCGGCGCGGCGCGGGGAGGGCGGCCCCGGCGGCGATGACGGTCCAGGTGAGCTTCGGCGTCAGCTCCATGGCGCGGTTCATCAGCACGCGCAGGCGGCGCGGGTCCCCGCCGAGGATCAGGTCCCGGAGGTAGACGTGGCCGACGTGGGGCCACAGGCCGGAGAGGTCGGGATCGCGCGGCGCCTCGCGCTTGAGGGCCGCGCGCACGTCGTGGCCGACGGCCTGCATCTGGGTCGCCGCCCGCTGGTGCGGGATCGCGCGGCCGAGCAGGGGTTTGAAGGTGGGGCGTTCGGTCTTGCCGGCCGGGCGGGCGGCGAGCACGCGGTCCACCAGGGCGGGCCCGGCGATGCCGACCGTGTCGGGTTCCGGGCGGAAGAGGTCCGCGCCGAGGTGCTCGCGGAGCAGGTTGTCGAGGGGCGGCGCGAAGAGGATCTTCCGCTCCGGGGCGCGCGTCGGGGTGTGGGACGTCATCCGTGCGACTCCAGAAGACCGGGAGGGCGGCGCCCGGCGGGGGTCCGCCGCCGGGCGCCTTCCCGGCTCGAAGGTGCGCTCCCGGGAAGGAGAACGCGGCCGAGGGGGGATCAGTACCAGATGTACCAGGCGTGGGCCTTCAGGCTCTTCTGCTGGGACAGCTTGTTCTTGAGCGAGAAAAGCAGCCGCATTTTCTTTCCTTCTTTCCGGGTGGGACGGTGGAGGAAAACAGCGCGCTTTCCGGTCGATCGATCGGATTCCCCTTCGGCGCGCCGATGATCAGTGAAGACCAGCGATTGATGGCCTGTCAACGCTCCCGGGAAGAACGTGACACAGGGGGCCTCCCCCGGCCTTTTCGCGGGTCCGCCTGTCCGAAAAAGCGCGCCGGGGTTTATCCAGCGGGCGCGGCGGGGAGAGGTGGCCGCGCCCGAGGCGGCGAGGAGCCCGTCTGACGCCCTCTCACCTGCGGAAACCCGTGCGGCTTCGGTACAGATTCCGTGGAGGAGGACCGCGCGGCGCTTAGAAGCCATCTCATTTGGGTGACTCGGTAGTCTATGAGTCATGGTGGGGCTTGTTGAGCGGCTGGTGCCGGACGAATTGTGGCAGTTGTTCCAGCGGGTGGTGCCTGAGGCGCCGTCGCGGCCGCAGGGTGGTGGTCGGCGTCGGCACGGTGACCGGGAAGTGCTGGCCGCGATCGTCTTCGTGGCCACGTCGGGTTGTACCTGGCAGCAGCTGCCTTCGGCGTCGTTCGGCCCGTCCGGAGCGACTGCCCACCGGCGGTTCTCGGAGTGGTCGAAGGCCAGGGTGTGGGCCAAGCTCCACCGCCTGGTCCTCGACGAGCTCGGTACGCGCGGGGAGCTGGACTGGTCGCGGTGCGCGATCGACTCGGTGAACATGCGGGCCTTGAAAAGGGGGACCTGACAGGTCCGAATCCTGTCGACCGGGGCAAGTACGGGTCGAAGATCCACCTGATCACCGAGCGGACCGGTCTGCCCATATCCGTCGCAATCTCCGGTGCCAACGTCCACGACAGCCAAGCCCTTATCCCGCTCGTGAAGGGCATACCGCCTATCAGC
Source organism: Streptomyces sp. SPB074 (assembly GCF_000154905.1). GTDB lineage: Bacteria > Actinomycetota > Actinomycetes > Streptomycetales > Streptomycetaceae > Streptomyces. The sequence continues at coordinate 741,699 of NZ_GG770539.1, forward strand.
TCCCGCCGGGGCCCCCGTCGACGCCGACCCGGAAAGCTCCACGCCGACAAGGGATACGACTACCGCCACCTGCGGCAATGGCTGTCCGGACGCGGAATCCGGCATCGCATCGCCCGCAAAGGCGTCGAGACCTCGCAGCGACTCGGCCGACACCGCTGGACCATCGAACGCACCATGTCCTGGCTCGCCGGCTGCCGACGACTCCACCGACGCTACGAACGCAAAGCCGACCACTTCCTCGCCTTCACCAGCATCGCCTGCACCCTCATCTGCTACCGCAGACTCACCAAATGAGATGACTTCTTACTCCGCACTCGGCGATTCCCCGCGATTCTCCTCACCGCCTGTCCCCCTGCGCCCCGGTTGGGGCGGGTTCCGGGGCGGGAAGGGGGCATATGCGGGCGGGACCGGCACCGCGCGAGGGCTCCCCCGGTGGGGCTTACCTGCGGTAGCGTCTCGGCGCCGTACCCCCGCACCAGCCCGGCGCGGGGGTGCGCGGCGGCACGAGGAGCAGCTTTGCGCGAGTTCAGTCAGCCCCCGCTGACCCGGGCGCGGCCGGTGGGCGGCCTCGCCGACTGTGTCTTCGACCACGCGATCGAGGACCCGGAACGCGTCGTGCTCGCGCGCAAGAGCGGCGGGCGCTGGGAGGACGTGACGGCGGCGGGTTTCCGCGACCAGGTGCTCGCGGTCGCGAAGGGGCTGCTCGCCGAGGGCATCCGCTTCGGGGACCGGGCCGCGCTCATGGCGCCCACGCGGTACGAGTGGACGCTGCTCGACTTCGCGCTGTGGACGGTGGGCGCGCAGGTCGTCCCCGTGTACCCGACCTCCTCGGCGGAGCAGGTGTTCTGGATGCTCCACGACGCGCAGGCGGCCGCCGCGTTCGTGGAGCACGAGGACCACGCGATGACGGTCGGCTCGGTCATCGACCGCCTTCCCCACCTGCGCCGCCTGTGGCAGTTCGACGCGGGCGCGGAGCAGGAGCTGATGGCGGCGGGCGCCGGTCTCGCGGACGAGGTGGTGCACCGGCACCGCCGGCGGTCACGCCGGACTCGGTCGCCTCGGTCATCTACACCTCGGGCACGACGGGCCGCCCCAAGGGCTGCGTCCTGACGCACGGCAACTTCATGTTCGAGGCGGACACGCTGCTCAGCGCCTGGTCGCGGGTTTTCCAGCCGCACCGCGGCGAGGAGGCGTCCACGCTACTCTTCCTGCCGCTCGCGCACGTCTTCGGGCGGGTCGTGGAGGTGGCGGCGGTGCGGGGCCGGGTGAGGTTCGGGCACCAGCCGCGGCTGCGCGCGGAAGCGCTCGTCCCGGAGCTGATGGCGTTCCGGCCGACGTTCGTCCTCGCCGTCCCGTACATCTTCGAGAAGATCTATCGCTCGGCGGCGCGCAAGGCCGAGGCGGAGGGGCGCGGCGGGGTCTTCGCGAAGGCCGTGGAGGTCGCGGTGCGGTACGCGGAGGCGCGCGAGCAGCGGGCGCTGGGGCGGGGAGCCGGGCCGGGGGCGCAGCTCCGGATGCAGCACCAGCTCTACGACAAGCTCGTCTACGCGCGGCTGCGCGCGGTGCTCGGCGGCCGGCTGCGGTACGCGATGTCGGGCGGTTAGGGGATGGACCGCAGGCTCGGGCTGTTCTTCGCGGGCGCGGGCCTGACGGTGTACGAGGGGTACGGGCTCACCGAGTCGAGCGCGGCGGCGACCGCGAACCCGCCGGGCCGGGCCCGCTTCGGCACGGTGGGCCTGCCGCTGCCGGGCACCTCGGTGCGGATCGCGGCGGACGGGGAGGTGTGGCTGCGCGGGGAGCACGTCTTCCAGGGCTACCTGAACACGCCGCGCAGCGGGCACACGGCGCTGCGCGAGGGCTGGCTCGCGACGGGCGACCTGGGGCGGCTGGACGAGGACGGGTACCTCACGATCACGGGCCGCAAGAAGGAGATCCTCGTGACCTCGGGCGGCAAGAGCGTGTCGCCGGGGCCGCTGGAGGACCGGGTGCGCGAGCACCCGCTCGTGGCGCAGTGCGTCGTGCTCGGCAACGACCGGCCGTACGTCTCGGCGCTCGTCACGCTGGACGAGGAGGCGGTGGCGCACTGGCTGGAGATGCGCGGGGAGCCGCCGCGCGAGCCCGCCGCGCTGGTGCGCGACCCGGAGCTGGAGCGGGAGGTGCGGCGCGCGGTCGTCGCGGCGAACACGCAGGTCTCGCAGGCGGAGCCGATCCGCACCTTCCGTATCCTGGCCCGCCCCTTCACCGAGGAGCAGGGCCTGCTCACGCCCTCGCCCAAGCTCAAGCGCAAGGCCATCGAGGAGGCGTACGCCCGGGAGATCACCGCGCTGTACCGGGGCTGAGGCCCGCACGGCGTCCCGCCGCCCCGGGAACACGTGCCCGTGGGCACGTCGTTAAGGTCGGTGAGTACGTCCGGTACGGGCCGGGCGGGGCGCGCGGCGCGAACGCCGGGCCGTGCCCGTACGGCCCTATGAGCGCTTAAGGATCGACAGACGCAGTGAGTGCGCACAAGGTGGTTCCCCCGATCGTCCTGAACAACGGCGTCGAGATGCCCCAGCTCGGTTTCGGTGTGTGGCAGGTGCCCGACGAGGAGGCGACGACCGCCGTCGGGCTCGCGCTCGACGCGGGCTACCGCTCGATCGACACGGCGGCGGTCTACGGCAACGAGCGCGGTACGGGCAAGGCCATCGCGGCCTCGGGGCTCGCCCGCGAGGAACTGTTCGTGACGACGAAGCTGTGGAACGGCGCGCAGGGGTACGACCCGGCCCTGCGTGCCTTCGACGCCTCCCTCGACAAGCTCGGCCTCGACTACGTGGACCTGTACCTGATCCACTGGCCGTGCCCCGCGAAGGACCGCTACGTGGACACGTGGCGCGCCTTCGAGAAGCTCCTCGCCGACGGGCGCGTGCGCGCGATAGGCGTCTCCAACTTCACGCCCGCGCACCTGGAGCGGCTGCTCGGCGAGACCTCGGTGATCCCGGCGGTCAACCAGATCGAGCTGCACCCGCACCTCCAGCAGGGCGAGGCCCGCGCCTTCCACGGCGAGCAGGGCATCGCGACCGAGGCGTGGTCGCCGCTCGGCCAGGGCAAGGGCCTCCTGGAGGTGCCCGCGCTCGTGGCGATCGGCCAGAAGCACGGCCGCACCCCGGCGCAGGTCGTGCTGCGCTGGCACGTCCAGCTCGGCAACGTGGTGATCCCGAAGTCGGTGACGCCCTCCCGCATCAAGGAGAACATCGACGTGTTCTCCTTCGAGCTGGACGAGGAGGACATGGCCGCGATCCGCGCCCTCAACGAGGAGCACCGGCTCGGCGGCCACCCGGACGAGGTCAACTGACCCGCTCGCGGGGGCGGTGACACGCAGGGGACGCGCGGGGCACACCGGGCGTCCCCTCGGTCGTACCGCGGGGGCACGGTGTGCGGGCCTGGGCCCGGGGGGCCCGCACCGCTCAGCCCCGGCCCGGTCCGCCCTGCTCAGCCCCGGTTGCGCTTGCGCAGCGCGAGCAGCGTGTAGACCGGGTCGCGGCGCGGCGTGCCGGGATGGGGCAGCGCTTCGAGGCGGCGGGTCAGTTCCTCGCCTCCCGGCACGTACAGACCGCCTTCGCGCACGCGCGCGGCGGTCTCGCGCGGGCTGCGTGCCCTGACCGTGCCCCGTGAAGCGGGCGGAGCCGTGCGGGCGCAGGTCGTGCGCGGCGGCGAGCGCGGTCACGCGGCCCGCGCCGTCCGGGAGTTCGACGGGGCGGTAGGGGGCGAGCAGCGCGTCCGTGTCCTCGCCGGCCGCGTGTGCGGCCGATTTGTCGACGGTCGTCACGAAGAGGCCGCCGGGGCGCAGGACGCGCGCCGCCTCGGCGACGAAGGGCGCGGCGTCCTCGACCAGGTTGAGGAGCCAGACGGCGGTGATCGCGTCGGCGCTGCCCGAGGCGAAGGGCAGGGCGCGCGCGTCGGCGCGGACCACCCCGTCCAGGCGCCCCGCCGCCTTCTGAAGCATCCCGGCGGAGAGGTCCACGCCGCGCACGGTGAACCCGGCCTCGCGCAGGCAGCCGCCGACGATGCCGGTGCCGCAGGCGAGGTCCACGACGGTGCGGGTACGGCGCGGCAGGAGCCCGGCGAGGGCCTCGGCGGCGGCCCGGGCGCGCGGGAGGCCGCCCCTGCTCTCGTCGTAGCGGGCGGCCTCCTCGTCGTAGTCGAGCATTCTCAGCCCCGCGCCCCGTGGGCGGCGGACAGTTCCTCGACGCGGCGCGCGAGCGTGACGTCGAGCGCGGTGATCCTCCCGCCCGCGCTGTGCGTGTGGGTGGCGACCTCGACGGTGTTGTAGCCGAGGGTGAGGTCGGCGTGGTGGTCCATCTCCTCCTGCACCGAGGCGATGTGGAGCACGAGAGCGGCGGCGGCGAGGTGGCCGGGGAGGCGGTAGAAGCGCGTGAGGCGGTCGTCCTCGGCGCTCCAGCCGGGCAGGGTGGCGAGGGCGGTGCCGATCTCGGCGGCGGGCAGCGGGCGGGCGGCGGGCAAGGCTGCTCCTCGGGGGGGGTACGTGCGGCCGGGGACGGGCCGGTTGATGCCGGCTCAGGCTACCGGCCGGTCCGCGCGGGCGGGCGCGCGGGCACGCGGGGCCGCCGGGTGACGCCCGCCCGGGGCGATCCGCCCTGGCGCCGGGTCAAGACTTCCTTTTGGTCTAGTCCAATCCATTGACGTGTTCTCTACAACGGCGGGACAGTGAGGCGCTTCCTCACCCCCTGGGAGATCCCCATGAGACGTCTTCGTGCCGTCCTGTGCGGCGCCGCCGCCTCCGCGCTCGCGGCGGCCGGGCTCACCGCGCTGCTGCCCGCCTCGGCCTCCGGCGCCGAGAGCGCCACCCTGGACAAGCGGTGGTACGCCGCCGCGCCCTACCTCATGCCGCTCGACAACGACCCGCCCAGCGCCACCGCGATCATGGACGCCTCCGGGCTCAAGGCGTTCCAGCTCGCGTTCATCCTCGCGCCGAACGGCGGCGGGTGCAGCCCGACCTGGGACGGCACGGCGCCGGTGTCCTCGGACACCGCCGTCGGCTCCGTCATCAGCGCGATCCGCGCCAAGGGCGGGGACGTGTCCGTCTCGATCGGCGGCTACGGCGGCACCAAGCTCGGGCAGAGCTGTACGGACGCGGCGTCCACGGCCGCCGCCTACCAGCAGGTCATCACCAAGTACCAGCTCAAGGCCATCGACTTCGACCTGGAGGAGCCCGAGTACGAGAACACTGCGGCCATCGCCCGCGAGATCGGCGCCGCGAAGATCCTCCAGAAGAACAACCCGGGCCTGTACGTCTCGGTGACGACGGCCGGGACGGCCGACGGCACCGGCTGGTTCGGCAAGCAGATGCTCAACGAGGCGAAGGCGCAGGGCTTCACGCCCGACAACTTCTCGATCATGCCGTTCGACGGCGGCTTCAACGGGGCGGCCTCGCAGACCGCCGCGCTCACCGCCTTCAACGGGGTGCTCCGCTCGACCTTCGGGTGGAGCGAGGCGACCGCGTACGCGCACGAGGGCTTCTCGGGCATGAACGGGCGCAGCGACACGGGCGAGTACTTCGGCCAGGCCGACTTCCAGACGGTCCTGGACTACACGACCACGCACGGCATGGCCCGCTTCACCTTCTGGTCCCTCAACCGCGACCGGCAGTGCAGCCCCGCCGACAACGGTGGCAGGACCAGCGGGACGTGCAGCAGCGTGCCGCAGTCCGCGTGGGACTTCGCCAAGTTCTCCGTGAAGTTCGCGGGCGCCACCCCGCCCGCCAACCCGCCGACCGACCCGCCCACCGACCCCGGCACCGGGCAGTGCGCGGCGGGCGCCTGGAGCGCGGGCGCGGTGTACGTCAAGGGCGACAAGGTCACCCAGGACGGCCACACCTGGGAGGCGAAGTGGTGGACGACGAACGAGAAGCCCGGCACGACGGGCGAGTGGGGCGCGTGGCAGGACGACGGCCCCTGCTGAGCGCGGCCTGAGCGCGACGGGGCGGTTTTTTTTTTTTTTTTGGGGGGCGGCCCCGCCCCCGGGGCGTCCCCGCCCCTCAGTGCCCGTGGTGCGCGTGGACCACCGCGTGCCCCTTGCCCCGGCCGATCATCCAGCGGTTGACCGGTGTCGTGACGAGGAAGGCGAGGGCGAGGGAGCCCGCGAGGGAGAGCCAGAACAGGAGGTCGGCGAGGCCGGCGTCCATCGCGCCGGGGACCGCGACCATCGCGGTGTTGTCGATCAGTTCCATGACCGCGATCGAGACCGTGTCGGCGGCCAGCGCGACCTTGAAGGCGGCACGGGGGCCCAGCCCGGCGCGCAGGACGCCGCGCGCCGTGAGCGCGTAGCCGAAGACGAAGGCGAGCACGATCGACAGGGCGACGGTCGCGCCGTTGTGGAGACCGGCGGCCGTCCCGATGACCATGCCGAGGATCTCGCCGATCGCGCACCCGGTGAGACAGTGCAGGGTGGCCCGCGCGGCCATCGACCAGGGCGTGCCGGACCAGCCGGCGGGACCCCCGTGCGGGGCGGGGCGGTCTCCGTGGTGCGCGTGATCCATCGCGCTCCCCCTTCCGTGCGTCGTCAGCGGCGGCTTTTCGACGGGAGAACACCGTACCCCCCCGGGGTATTCCCCAGGGGGGGTATGGCGGCCCGCGTCAGCGCTTGACGGTCACGCGTGCCTCGGCGCGTACGCCGGAGACCGTCACCGTCAGCGCGACCGTCCCCGGGCGCAGTGCCGTGAGCCGTCCCGTCGCGGTGTCTCCGGCCCTGTCGCGCG
>NZ_GG770539.1:748579-755909 GCF_000154905.1 Streptomyces sp. SPB074
CCGGGCGCGAGGCGCGCGGGGGCGTCGAGCCGCAGGCTGTCGGTGTGCGGGCGGGTCTGGACGCCGAGCCAGCCCTCCGGGAGCGCGGCCCCCGGCCGTGCCGCGCGGTCCACGCCGAGGAGGCTCCAGCCGGTGAAGCCACCCGCGTCGGCGGGCGTCGCGGGGTTCTTCCCGGAGTTCCCGTTGACCAGGTACGGGACCCCTTCGGCGTGCGAGGCGTCGAAGGTGCCGACGTGTCCGGCGACGTACGCGACGCCCTTGCCGCTCGTGCGCCGGAAGTCCGCGAGCCACGACTCGACCAGCGCGGCCTCCTTGCGGTCGCCGAGCTGGCTGCCCTTCTGCGGGGTCGGGTCGCGCGGCGGTACGTGCGCGACGACGACCACCGAGCCGACCGCGCGGTCCTTCGCGGCGGCGTCGAGCGCGGCGCGCAGGCGGCCGAGCTGCGCGAAGTCCGAGACGCGCAGCCCGAGCCCGGAGGTGTCCAGGGTGAGGAAGCGGGTGCCCTTGTGGTCGAAGGTCTGCTCCGCCGCGCCGAACTCCTTCGTGAAGTGGGCGATCGAGCCGCCCATCACCTCGTGGTTGCCCGGAACGTAGTGCCAGGGCACGGCGTCGCCCAGTTCCTCGTCCAGCATCCGGTGCGCGAAGGCCAGGTCCTCGGGCGAACCCTCGTCCACGAGGTCCCCGTCGATGATCAGGAAGTCCGGGTCCGCCGCCCGGACCTCGCGCAGCGTGCGCCGCGCCTGCACGGCGTTCTCGCCGTCGGGCTCCCGCGCGACGAACTGCGCGTCGGACATGACGGCGAACCGCCAGTCCCTGCCCCGGACGTCGCGCGCGGTCGAGATGAGCGGGTCGTGGGGGCGGGCGCTCGCGGGCAGGTCCACCGCCGGGGGAACCTGCGCGGTGAGGCCGTCGAGTTCGACCTCGCCCCGGTACTGCTTCGTCGCGTCGGTCTCGGCGAGGTAGAAGCGGACGAGGGAGACGGGGTGGGCGACGGACTGCGGCACGGGGAAGGTGACCTTCTTCCACCCGGTCCAGTCCACGTACGGGCCGCGCAGCAACTGGTCAGTGCCGGTCGCGTCCTTGAGGTGCAGCGTCGCCCAGGCGCCGTGCCCGTCGCCCTTGAGCCACAGCGTGAACGCCTGCGGCTGCCCGGCGACGGGGAGCGGGGCGGGCGGGCTCGCGTAGGCGGCGCGGGTCGCGGTGGACCGCGTGAAGTCGTACGTCACGCGCAGCCCGGTGCCGTCGTGGCTGTCCGAAACGGCGGTGAGCGCACCGGCGGCGCGGGCCTGGCTGAACGTCCAGTCGGCCGCGTCGTCGAAGCCGGTGACGGCCCGGTCGGTGAGCCCGGCGGAGACGGCGAGGGCGGTGGAGTGCCCGGCGACCGTCGCGGTGACGGTGCCCGCCACGCCCTCCGTGCGCGCCCTGACGGTGAATCCGTCGGCGTCGGGGGTGAGGGTGAACAGGTCGTGGTCGTAGGTGAGCCGGACGTCGGTGGGCTCGACGGGGGCGCTGCCGCCCTCGGCATCGAAGCCGGTGACGCCGAAGCGGGCGCTCGCGGCGGCGTCGGGGAGCGCGAGGCGCCGGGTGCCGGTGTCGACGCGGTCGAGGGGGCCGAGGACGGGAGCTTCGTGGAGCCCCACGCGGCGCCCCTGCGGGCGGTGACCTCCGCGGTGCCCCGCGCGCGGGGCGCGGTGTAGCGCCCGTGGCGGTCGACGGTGCCCCCGCCGCGCACCGTCCACGCCGGGGTCCCGGGCGCGGGCCCGTACGTCTCGTCGTGGCCCCCGGCGGTCAGCGCGCGGTGCAGCCCGGGGAACACGCGGTCGGGGTGGCCCCCGGTGACGGGGTCGGCGGTCGGGGCGCCGAGCGGGTCCATCGCGGTGCCCACCCGGTACCCGGTGAGGCGGCCCGAGCCGTCGGGGGCGGTGAGGATCAGGCCGTTGGGGACGGGGCGTTCGGTGCCGTCGGAGGGCTGGTTGCCGACCTGGAGGGTGTCGGTGCCGGGGGTGCGGGCGAGGAGGGTGGAGGAGCCGCCGCCGTCGAGGTTGACGGCGTTGTAGGCGCCCTCCTTTTTCAGCATCAGGCCGAGTTCGGTGAGGGTGACGCCGCCGCTGTCGGCCTGGCGGCCGTCCACGGTGACGACGTGCAGGGTGCGCCCGTCGCGGCTGAAACCGACGGCGGTGCGGGGTGCCGCCGCGTCGTTGCCCTCGCCCGTGTGGTCGACGGGCCTGCCGTCCGTCACGAGGTACTCGTTCGCGCCGATCGCCTCGCGCGGCGGCGCGGAGCCGTCCCCCGTGCGCGGGTGGTACGCCCAGCTCACGGGCGCGCCCTCGGGCAGCGCGCGCAGCGCGGCGGCGCCCTTGCCCGCACCGACGAGCGCGGTCGCCCCGGCGGGCGGGCGGCCCTTGCCGGGCGCGTGCGCGGTGTCCGTCGTACGGCCCTTGACGACCGTCACCTCGGCGCTGTCGGCGGCGCTGTTGACGGTGAGGGCGCGATCGGCGCCGCCCCAGGCTGCGGTGTAGGCGCCGATGCCGTCGGCGGGGACGTCGGCGGCGTTGAGCGCGGCGAGCGGCCGTTCGCCCGAGGGAAGGCTGAGGGTCCCTTCGAAGGCGAGGTCGAGCACGCGGCCCGCCCGGGCGGCGTCGAAGCCGATCGCGCGGGTGTGCGTGGGGCGCGGGGAGTTCAGGAGGGTGCCGTCGTGCAGCCCGGAGCCCTCGGGGGCGCCCGTCTCGTTGATGTCGAAGAAGTCGCCGTTGAGCGCGGCGACCGTGCGCCGGCCCGTGCCGGGGTCCTGCCCGGCGGCGAGCGCGGAGACCGTCTCGCGCGCCGAGACGCCCGCTTTCGAACCGAGGTACTCGGCGCGCACGCCCGCGCCGAGGTCCGCCGAGAGCGTGTGGACGCGCAGCCACTTGTCGCTCTCCAGGCGGTCGTACGAGGTGAGCGAGGCCCCCGGCGCGAGCGGACGGCGCGTGCGGGCCGTCTCCAGGCCGTCGCCCTCGGGGTACGTGCGCGGGGCGGGGGACGTGCGGGGGGCGGTTCCGTCCGGCGCGGCGGGCGTGCTCGCGGGCGGCGGGGCGGCGGGGCCGGGGGCGACGGGCCCGGCCTCGGCGGGCGCGGGCGGTGCCGCGTTGTTTTCTTTGGAGGCCGGCGCCGGTGCCGGACAGGGCGAGCGTCAGGGCGAGGGCGCCGAGGGCCCGGCGGGCACGGGGTGCGGAGGGGGTGGAGCGGGGCGGGCGTGGGGGCACGTGACTCCTCCTCGGGAGGGGCCCCGGGGGGGCGGGGCCGCACCTCACCTTGACCCGTCGGGCTCCCGCGCACCAGGGAGGCCGGAGGACACACCGCTGAACAGCGGGTGACGCGCCCGGTCCCGGCCCTCACCGCGCGGGGGAAGGGCCGGGACCGGGTGCGGCGGGCGGGGTGAGGCCCGTTCAGCAGAGCTTCGCCGAGAGGGTGATGGTGGTGCCGGTCAGGGCCTGGCTCACGGGGCAGTTCGCCTTGGCGTCCTCGGCGGCGGCGGTGAAGGCGGCCTCGTCGATACCGGGCACGGTGCCCTCGACCGAGAGGTGGATGCCCGTGATCCCGGTACCGGGCTGAAGGGTGACGTCCGCCGAGGTGATGAGGCGGGTCGGGGCGTGCCCGGCCTTGGTGAGGCCGTTGGAGAGCGCCATCGAGAAGCACGAGGAGTGCGCGGCGGCGATCAGCTCCTCCGGGCTCGTCTTCCCGTTGGGCTCCTCGGCGCGCGAGGCCCAGGAGACGGGCGTGGAGCCGATGCCGGAGGAGTCGAGGGTGACGGTGCCCTTGCCCTTGAGGAGGTCGCCCTCCCAGACGGTGTGCGCGGAACGGGTGGTGGCCACGGTGCGGTCCTTTCGCGAGCGGGGCCCCGGGGGCGGGGCCGGTCCGCCCCGGTGGGGGCGGGCCGTGGCCTATACGATCACATGCCGCCCGCTCCGGGCGGGGTGTGCGGCACCGGCAGGGGCGCGGCAGCCGCCTCGGCGGGACGGCTCGGCAGCGGGACCTGCGGGCCGTGGCTCTCGCGCAGCCAGCGCCGCAGGACCTCGTGCACCCGTTCGGCGCCGACGAGTTCCCCGTCCCCGGTGACGGGCGGGCTCAGCGCGAGCGGCGACAGCAGGAAGGGCCGGGACTGGTCGCCGCCGAGGCCGCCGTGCGAGCCGATCTGCTCCTCGAAGGCGAGGACTTCGCCGGTCTCCGGGTCGAACCAGGAGTTGACCATGATGTCCGCGCAGTGCGGGAAGGAGTCGGTGCGCCGCACGGCCTCGGCCGCGCCCGGCCCGAAGGCGGCGAGCGGACCGAGTTCCCCGGCGTCCGGGTCCGCGCCGAGGTCCTTGAGCCGTACCTCGGCCCCGTAGGCGCCGAGCACGACGCCGCCGTGCTCCTCGTCCCGTACGAGCAGGAAACCGACCCCCGGGTGGTGCGCGAGCGTCGAGAGCAGCGCGGGGTGGCGGCGGTCGATCTCCTGCCGGGTCATGCGGTGCGGGACGTCGGGGAAGGAGACGAGGCCGAGGTTGCCGGAGGCGAGGACGACGGGCTCCGAGCGGCGCGGCGAGGCGTGGTGCTCCTCGGCGCGCTCCTCGACGGGGCGGTGCAGCGCGGCGCGCACGGCGGCGCGCGCCTCGTTGCCCGAGTGCGTCCGGCGCACCTTGCGCGGCACGGGCAGCCCGCAGCCCGCCCGGACCAGCTCGCCGAGGCTCAGCCCGTACCGCGTCCGGAACGTCTCGCCGGGGCTCTGGCCGTGGTCGGACAGGAGGACGACCCGGTAGGGGCGCGGGGCGAGTTCGGCGACCTTGAGGACGAGCGCGAGGGAGCGGTCGAGGCGGCGCAGGATCTGTTCGGCGTCGCGGCTGCGCGGCCCCGAGTGGTGCGCGACCTCGTCGTAGGCGACGAGGTCGGCGTAGATCGCGGTGCGGCCCGCGAGGAGGTCGCCCATGACGGCGGCGACGACGACGTCCCGTTCCACGACGGTCGCGAAGGCGCGTACGAAGGGGTAGAGGCCGCCGCGTCCCATGCGGGGGCGTGTGCGGCGCAGCCGGGCGCGGGTGGACTGGCCCATCTCGCGGCCGACCTCGGCGACGAAGGACAGGACGGTGCGGACCGCGTTCGCGGGGTCGCTGAAATAGGCGAAGTACCCGGCGCGCGAGCGGTTCTCCCTGCCCCGGCGCACCGCGACGGACAGGACGAGCGCGAGCTGGTCGGCGCCGCCGCCGAAGAGGTTGCCCCGGCTCGCGCCGTCCAGGCTCAGGAGCCCGGAGTCGCCGGTGCGCTCGACAGCCCGGCGTTGCAGCTCGGCCGCGCTCGCGGGGCGGTTCGACACGATGACCTCGCGGGTCTCCTTCTCGTACCAGCGGAAGGCGGGGACGTCGAAGTTGCTGCCGTGCAGGATGCCGAGCTGGCTCGCGCCGGTCTGGCTCGACCAGTCGGTGCGCCAGCGGGTGACGCGGTGGGTGGGGAGACCGCCGAGGAGCCCGGCGACGGTCGGCATGACGCCCTTGCCGACGGCCTCCATGAGGACGTCGTGGCCGAGGCCGTCCAGTTGGATGAAGACCGTGCCGGGCGGGGCCGGGGTGCCGCTGGGGCGGCCGTAGCGGCGGTAGGCGAGCCGGTGGAGGCGGCGGCGGTAGGCGTTGTCGTCGCGTACCGCGAGCGCGCCCCCGGTCGCCGAGGCGACGGCCGACATGACGGCGGCGACCACCACGGCGGTCTCCGGGTTGACCTCACCCCTGTTCACCGGGACGAGCCGCAGCGCGAGGAGCAGCAGGGAGCCGTTGAGGAAGAAGACGAGCACCGCGAGGACGAAGGCGGGCACGAGCAGCAGGGTGCGCACGAGCAGCGGCCACACGAGGGCGCCGAGCAGCCCGAAGACCCCGGCGCCGAGCGCGGCCGTCATGGCGATGCGCGTCGCGCTGTCCCCGTCGGGCGACTGGAGTTTGAAGTCCGGCAGCAGCCCCGCGAGCACCAGCATCGTCAGGGTGCTCACCCCCCAGACCGCGAACATGCGCAGCACGGCGCTCCCGGCCCCGCGCCACCTCTCCTCGTTCACCGCTCACCTTTTCCTCACGCGATCCGCGCGGAATGCCCTCGGACCGTCCCCCCACCTTCGCACACGGCGCCTTCCCGCCGGTGCGGGCGGCCGAGCGGTGGTACGGAGCTGTCCTGCCCCGGGAGGACGCCCGCGAACGTGCCGGGCGCGGGCTTTCGCGGTGCCGTGGGGGGCCGGGGGTCGCGCGGCCCGCCGTCGTCCCGTCGTCCGGGGTGCGGCGGGCGTCGTCGCGGTCAGCGGCCGTCGTAGCCGGCGGTCGGCATGGAGAGCCGGCGGTGGATGCGGGCCTTGTGCGCGGCGTCGTAGCGGGGTTCGGGGAGCGCGGCGAGCGCGAGCGGGACCCCGCGCGCCTCGCACAGGGCGCGGAACTCCCTTCGCCGGGTGGACGGCCTCGGCGAGCGCGGCGGCCTCCGCGACGACGAAGAGGTCCACCTCCCCGCTGTCGAACGGGTCCCACAGCGCCTCGTGCGCGGGCGCGAGCCCGTGGGCGAGCACCTCCCGCACCAGGACGTGCCCGCGCTCGGCCGCCCACTGCGCGCAGTGCGCGAACTGGCTGCGCACATCCACGAGGTACGGCTGTGTGTCGAGCCGTTCCAGGGGTACGAGGGCGGCGATCGCCAGCGCGCGGTGCCCGTTCACAGCACTCCCCCCGTTCCGCTCCGCGGCCGGTGCCCCCGGCCGTCGCGACGGACCGTGCCCGGACGGGCACTCATCCGAATGAGTGCCGACTCTACTGGAGCCCTTAGGCTCAGCGGGAGCCCGCGGACGGTGAAGCGGACGGTTCGGCGCACGGCGGGCGGCACCCGGCGGTGGTGAGGAGGAACGGCGACGGTGGAGATCACCTGGTGGGGACACGCGACCTGCACCGTGGAGGACGCGGGGACCCGGCTGCTGACCGACCCGGTGCTCGTGCGCCGGCTCGCCCATCTGCGCCGCCGTCAGGGCGCGCTCCCCTCGCCCGTCGCGCTGCGCGCCGACGGGGTGCTCGTCTCGCACCTGCACAGCGACCACCTGCACGTGCCCTCGCTCGCGCGCCTCGCGCCCGGCACGGTGGTGCTGCTGCCGCGCGGCGCGCTGCGCGCGGTGCGGGGACTGGGACGGCGCCTCGCACGGCTCGAACTCGTCGAGGTCGGTCCCGGGGACAAGCAGCGTATCGGCGGGCTCGACGTCCGCGCGGTGCCCGCCCGGCACGACGGGCGGCGCTTCCCGGTGGGCCCCCGGCAGGCGCCCGCGCTCGGCGCTACGTCATCCACGGCACGGCCCGCACCTACTTCGCCG
>NZ_GG770539.1:756911-759777 GCF_000154905.1 Streptomyces sp. SPB074
CACGCGTGCGGCGCCCGGGGACGGGACGGCGGAGGACGCGGGGGCGCGGGCCGGGGAAGCGGGCGACGCGGGCGCGCGGGGGCGGGCAGGGGAAGCGGAGGAGGCCGGGGCACGGGCACCGGCCGGGGACGGGGAGGCGGAGGAGGGCCGGGCGCGGGCCTGAACCACCGCCCTGCCCGGCCCCCACCACGTCCTGCCCGCCCGCTTTTCCCGTCCCCGTGGCGTCAGCTCTTGCCGGATGCCGGTGTGTCGCCGAACTCCTGCGTGAGCTGCTTCTGGATCTGCCGCTCGATCTCGTCGGCCAGGGGGCCGTTCTTCCAGTCGGCGCCGAACTCCTTGGCCATCTCGGCGCGCAGGGCCTTCTCGAACTCGGCGCGGAAGACCGGGTCGTCCGCGAACTCGTCCGCGTCGAAGGGCTCGTCACCGGCCGCTCCCGCCGGGCCGTCGGCCAGGTCAGCGGGGTCCAGGCCGAGCGGGGCGCCGTTCTTGCCCTTCGGCAGTTCCTTCGCCCCGGCCGGCGCGGTGATCTTCCCCGGGGTGCCGAAGCGGAGCGAGACGGCGGCCTTGTCGCCCTTCTTGAGCCCGTCGGCGGCCGTCGCGAGCTGCGTGGCGTCGAAGCTGATCCCGGCGAGGGTCCCCTTATCCAGCGCGAAGTCCACGCCCACGGCGCGCTTCGGGGCGTCCTTGAGGGACTCCGCCGTGGGGAGCGCGCCGCGCAGCCGCGGGGGCAGCTTGCCGGAGACCTTGTCGAGCACGCCGACGACATCGGTCAGGAAGGCCCGGGCGGGGGCCTGCGCGCGGATGTGCTCGACGCCGTCCTTCGTGCCCTTGCCGGTGAAGGTGACGCGCCGGGTGACGACCTCCTCCAGGCCGGTGCCGAGCCGGCGCCGCGTCCCGTCGTCGAGCTTCTGGTTCCCGGCCGGGGCGCCGGTCCCGGCCGCGGCGCCGATCGCCTCCGTGCCGGTCTTGACCCAGTCGCCGGAGAACAGCGCCTTGAGACTGTCCATGCCCTCGGGTATCTCGCCGGGGCCCGGCACGCTCCCGCCGCCGAAGGTCCGGGTGAGCCGGTCGGTGTCTGCCCTGAGGTACACGGTCTTGTCGATCACGCGCACTTCGGCCAGGGCCGGGCCCTTGTCCGCGGCGAGCCTCAGCGCCATGGCCTCGATGTCCTTGTCCCCGGCGTCGGCGAGCGGTTTGCTCGCCCGTACGGAGACGGAGACGCGCAGCCGCGACAGGAGCTTCGCGGCGGCCGGTGTGAGGGAGTCCGCGTCCGGCACCTCGTCGGCGAAGAGCCGCGGGGCCGCGTCGAGCCCGAACTCGACGGAGAGCGCGTGTTGTTCGCCGAGCCTGTCGGCGGCCTTGCGGATCTTCTGCGCCGCGCTCAGGTTCTCGGCGGTGCCGCAGGCGGCGACGCCTGTGAGCGCCAGCGCGGCGGAGGTCGCGACGACGAGCGTCGTACGGCGTGCGGTGTTGATGGTTCTCCCCTGTCCCCGTGGTACGCACAGGAGACCCACCGGGTGCGCACACGGTTGTGCGGGGGCGGGGCACGAAACCGTAACGGCCCGTGGGCGGGGCTCAGCGGGTGCGGGTGCCGCTCCCCGGGAGCGCCGCGCGCTCCAGGACGCGCGAGGCGCCCACCGGGAGGTCCCACAGGTCCGCGCGGGGGCGGCCGGCCGCGTGCCAGGCCGCCCGGGTGCGCAGGAGGGGTTCGAGCACGGGTTCGCTGGAGAGCGGGAAGGTGCCCCAGTGCATGGGGGCCATCCGGGCGGCGCCGAGGTCGCCGGCGGCCCGTACCGCCTCCTCGGGGTCGCAGTGCACGTCCCCCAGGAACCAGCGCGGGTCGTAGGCGCCGACCGGGAGGAGCGCGAGATCGATGCCGGGCAGGCGGCGGCCGATCTCGGCGAAGGCGGGGCCGTAGCCCGTGTCCCCGGCGAAGTAGAGGCGGGGGCCGCCGTCCGGCGCGGTGAGCACCCAGCCGCACCACAGGCTGCGGCAGGTGTCGGTGAGGCCGCGTTTGGACCAGTGGTGCGCGGGGACGCAGTCGAAGCGCACCCCGTCGAGGACGGCCGCCTCCCACCAGTCCAGCTCGGTGACCCGCGTGAAGCGGCGCCGCCTGAACCAGGGGGCGAGCCCGGCGGGGCACAGGACGGGGGTGGCGCGGGGCAGGCGGCGCAGCGTGGGGGCGTCGAGGTGGTCGTAGTGGTTGTGGCTCAGGACGACCGCGTCGACGGGGCCGAGCGAGTCCCAGGGCACACCGGCCGGGGTGAGGCGGGCGGGGGTGCCGAGGATGCGGCGCGACCACACGGGGTCGGTGAGCACGGTGAGCCCGCCGATCCGGACGACGAAGCTGGCGTGCCCCGCCCACGTGACGCCGAGCGCGCCGGGTCCCGGCTCCGGCGGGGGCGCGGGCGCGCACGGGATGCGCGCGGCGTCCGCGAGCCCTTCGGCCGTCGGCCGCACGGCGCGCTCGCGGAGCAGTCGCGCGTACTCCCGCACCCCGGGCAGTGGCGCGGTCAGGCGGTCCGCGAAGTCGCGCGGCCAGGCACGGCGCGCGAAGAGCGGCCGGGGCGCGGGGAGCGGAGGATCGCCGGGACGGCCGTGCGCGGACGCGGCGGTCGCGGGGCGGCCGGAGGAGGGCGCGGGCACGGCGGGGCGGCCCGGCGGGGGTGCCGGGTCCGGCGCGGCGGGGGTCATGCGGGGGCCTCGCCACGGGCCGTCGCCCCGGCGGGGGACGGCGGGCGCGGGGTGCGCGCGGGCGTGCCCCCGCCGGGGCGCCTTTATAGGAATCATTCGTAAAGATAAGATACTTCTTTTTTTTTTTTTTTTTTTTTTTTTTTTTTTTATTTTTTTTTTTTTTTTTTTTTTT
>NZ_GG770539.1:760590-763265 GCF_000154905.1 Streptomyces sp. SPB074
CCGCCTCGGGCTCGGGCACGGTCCCGGTCGGGTCGTCCACGGTGCCGAGCACGAGGAGCCGCGGGTCGCCGCCTTCGCGCAGCACCCGGCGCACGGTCTCCATCAGCGCGTACGGGTCGGGGACGCCCCCGTACTCGGCGGGGGTCGGCACGGGGTGGGCCGTGCGCCCGAGCAGCCGCGCCTGCGGGAGCCACCAGGCGGCGCAGGGGCGCGGTACGAGCGCGTCGCCGCCCCGGGCCGCGAGCAGCGCGAGGAGCAGGGCGCCGCCGCCGGGCGCGAGGAGCACCCGCCCGGGGCCGGTCTCCAGGCCCCGGCGCGCCCAGTACCCGCAGGCGGCGCGGACGACGTCCTCGTCCCCCGCCGTGTCGCCGAGCCGCGTGCTCAGCTCCGCCGGGGCCGCGAAACCGGCCACGGCGTACGACGGCTCCAGGAACCCGGGATCGCGCTCGCCTCGACTGCCCACGCCCCCACTGTGCCGCCCCCGCCGGTGCGCCGCGCGGGGAACGCCCTGCGGGGAGCGCCCTGCGGGGAGGGAGGACGGGCGCGGGGCGGCGCCGTCCGCCGCCGGGCTCCGGGGGCGGCGCCCCGGCTAGCGGGCCCGCGCGACCCGGCGCTCGTCCCAGACCGGCTCCGGTGTCTCGCGGACGCGGCCGTCCTCGCCGAAGACGAGGTAACGGTCGAAGGAGCGCGCGAACCAGCGGTCGTGCGTGACGGCGAGGACGGTGCCCTCGAAGGCTTCCAGGCCCTCCTGGAGTGCTTCGGCGCTCTCCAGGTCGAGGTTGTCCGTGGGCTCGTCCAGGAGGAGCGCGGTCACCCCCTCCAGTTCCAGCAGGAGGATCTGGAAGCGGGCCTGCTGGCCGCCGGAGAGGCGCTCGTAGCGCTGCTCGGCCTGCGCCGTGAGCTCGTACCGGCGCAGGCGCGACATCGCGGCGCCCCGGTCCTTGGCGTGCTCGGTCCACAGGATGTCGAGGAGGGTGCGGCCCTCCAGCTCGGGGTGCGCGTGGGTCTGCGCGAAGTGCCCGGGGACGACGCGGGCGCCGAGCTTCCACGCGCCCGTGTGCGCGACGTCCTCGCCCGCGAGGAGCCGCAGGAAGTGCGATTTGCCCGAGCCGTTGGAGCCGAGCACCGCGACGCGCTCGCCGAAGAACACCTCCAGGTCGAAGGGCTTCATCAGCCCGCTCAGCTCCAGCTTCTCGCACGTCACCGCGCGCATCCCGGTGCGCCCGCCGCGCAGCCGCATCGTGATCTCCTGCTTGCGCGGCGGCTCGGGCGGCGGACCGGCCTCCTCGAACTTGCGCAGCCGCGTCTGGGCCGCCGCGTAGCGCGAGGCCATCACGTCGCTGTTCTTCGCGTACTGCCGCATGTCCAGGACGAGTTTTTTGAGCTGGGCGTGCTTCTCGTCCCAGCGGCGCCGCAGTTCCTCGTACCGCGCGAAGCGCTCCTTGCGCGCCTCGTGGTACGTCGCGAAGCCGGTGCCGTGCGTCCACACCTCGGCGCCGTCGGGGCCCGGTTCGACGCTGATGATGCGCTGCGCCGAACAATTGAGGAGTTCGCGGTCGTGGCTCACGAAGAGGACGGTCTTGCGGGTCTGCCGGAGCTGTTCCTCCAGCCAGCGCTTCCCGGGCACGTCCAGGTAGTTGTCCGGCTCGTCCAGGAGGAGCACGGCGTCGGGGCCGCGCAGGAGCGCTTCGAGCACGAGGCGTTTCTGCTCGCCACCCGAGAGCGTGCGGACCTGGCGCCACTGCGCCTGCTCGTACGGGATGCCGAGCGCGGCGACGGTGCACACGTCCCACAGCGTCTCGGCCTCGTAGCCGCGTGCCTCCGCCCAGTCCGAGAGGGCCTGCGCGTAGGCGAGCTGCGCGGCCTCGTCGTCCACGGTGACGAGCGCGTGCTCGGCCTCGTCCACGGCGCGCGCGGCCTCGCGGACGCGGGGCTGGGCGACGGAGACGAGCAGGTCGCGGACGGTGGACTCGTCGCGCACGGAGCCGACGAACTGCGGCATGACGCCGAGCCCGCCGCTGGAGGTGACCGCGCCGCCGTGGGGCTGGAGTTCGCCGGAGAGCAGGCGCAGGAGCGTCGTCTTGCCCGCCCCGTTGGGACCCACGAGCGCGGCGACGACGCCCTCGCCGATGCGGAACGACACGTCCCCGAGCAGCGGCCTCCCGTCGGGAAGGAAGTACTCCACGTGCCCTGCTTCGAGATGTCCCATGCCGGGCATTGTCCGCGTCCGTCCGGGTGCCGGGCAAACCCATTTCGGCCGTCCCGCGCAGGTCGGCAGGGGTGAGGCGGGGCGATGGGGGTACGTGTGCGCCATGACCGCAGACGTCACACCTTCGCCCTGGCGGGACCGGCTGACCGCGCTCGACTCCTCCGTCTTCCGCATCGCCGCGAGCCACCGCTGGCCGGGCGCCGAACAGGTGCTGCCCCGGCTGAGCCGGTCCGCGAACCACGGTGTGCTGTGGTTCGCGGCGGGGGCCGGGCTCTACGCGACGCGCTCCCCGCGCGCCCGCCGCGCCGCCGTGCGCGGCCTCGTCTCGCTGGGGCTCGCCTCGGCGACCGTCAACACCGTCGGCAAGCGCGCGGTGCGCCGCGCCCGGCCGCTGCGCGACGCCGTGCCGCTCGTCCGGCAGCTCAAGCGCCAGCCGCTGACGACCTCGTTCCCCTCCGGGCACGCC
>NZ_GG770539.1:763422-770297 GCF_000154905.1 Streptomyces sp. SPB074
GGTGCCCACGCGCGACCAGATGCCGGTGCCCGCGCGGCTCACCGTGGGCGCGCCCCGGCTGCCGCGCGGGGCCGGGCTCGTCGTCGTGGTGAACACCGGCGCGGGCTCGCCCGACCGCGTGCGCAGCCTGCGCGACGCGCTGCCCGAGGCGGAGGTGGTCGAGTGCGAGGGCCCGGGGCTCGCCGAGGCCCTGGAGGAGGCCGCGCGGCGGGCGAAGGCGCTCGGGATCAGCGGTGGCGACGGCTCCATCAACACGGCGGCCGGGGTCGCGCTGCGGCACGAGCTGCCGCTCGTCGTGCTGCCCGGCGGGACGCTCAACCACTTCGCGTACGACCTCGGCATAGAGGATGTACGGGACGCCTACCGGGCCGTCGAGCTGGGCGAGGCGGTCCTGGTGGACGTGGGGCGCTGGCGCACCGACTGCCGTGACGCCGAGGACGGCTGGACCTCGGGCTTCTTCCTCAACACGTTCAGTCTCGGCGTGTACCCGGAGCTGGTCAGGGAGCGCGAGAAGTGGTCGGGCAAGCTCGGCGGGCGCCTCGCGGACGTGGCCGCCGCCGTGCACGTCCTGCGCCGCGACCGCCCGCTCCAGGCCGACATCGGCGGCCACCGCGAACCGCTGTGGCTCCTCTTCGCGGGCAACGGCCTCTACGGCCGCCCCGGTCTCACGGCGGGCCGCCGCACCGACCTCGCCGACGGCCTCCTCGACGTGCGTACGGTGCGCGGCGGTGGCCGCCCGAGCGTCCGCCTCCTCGGCGCGGCCCTCGCCGGGCCGCTCACCCGCTCCCCCTTCCACGCCGCCCGCCGCCTGCACCGGCTCCGCGTCACCGGCATCGAGCCGGGCACGCCGCTGGCCCACGACGGCGAGGTCGCGGAGGCGGGCCGAGTGGTCGAACTGGACAAGCTGCACGAGGCGCTGACGGTGTACCGGCCGATAGACGTGTGAGGGAGACCGTTCGGCCCCGGAGAAGCGTGTCTCGTATCGCAAGACGCCGGTCTCACCCATCGACATGCGGCGTAGCGTGAGGGCACCGAATCCTCCGGGACCGAAGGAGTTCCGCCATGCCGGAAACCGCTGAGCCCTCCGCCGAGACCGCCGTCTACACGCACGGCCACCACGAGTCCGTGCTGCGCTCGCACAGCTGGCGCACCGCCGGGAACTCGGCGGCCTATCTGCTGCCGCACCTCAAGCCGCACATGCGGGTGCTCGACCTGGGCTGCGGTCCCGGGACGATCACCGCGGACCTCGCCGCGCTCGTCCCGCGGGGGCACGTCACGGGCATCGACGCCTCGGACGCCGTGCTCGCCAAGGCGGCGGCGGAGGCCGAGCGGCGCGGGCTCGCCAACGTGGACTTCGCGACCGGGGACGGGCACGCGCTCGCGTACCCCGACGACACCTTCTGCGTCGCGCACGCGCACCAGGTGCTCCAGCACGTGGGCGATCCGGTGGGCGTGCTGCGGGAGTTGCGGCGGGTCGTGAAGCCGGGCGGCATCGTGGCGGTGCGCGACGCGGACTACGCGGCGATGACGTGGTACCCCGAGGTGCCGGGGCTCGGCGACTGGCTCGACCTGTACGAGCGCGTGGCGCGCGCCAACGGCGGGGAACCGGACGCGGGGCGGCGGCTGCGCGCCTGGGCGCGCGCGGCGGGCTTCACGGACGTCACCTCCTCGGCGGCGACCTGGTGCTACGCGACGCCGGACCAAGATGACGTGCTGGAGCGGCAAGTAGACGAACTGCACCTCTGACTTCGCGTAACCGGAGCGCGCGACGGGCGGCGGGCACGCGGACGCCGCCGGGCTGGAGGCGGTCTCGGCGGCGTGGCGGGAGTGGGGGCGGAGCCCGGACGCGTGGTTCGGGGTGCTGCACGGGGAGATTCTGTGCCGGGTGTGAGGCGGCGGCGGGTGTGCCCCGTCCTGTGCGGGCCGCCGCCCCGTCCCGGCCGGGCTCCCGCCGTCAGTTCACGAGCATCCGTACCGAGGCCGTGATCGCGTCCGCGTCGATGCCGGCGATGGCGAGGCTCTGCGCGGGGGTCGCGGAGCCGGGCATGTTGCGCACGCCGAGGCGCACCAGACGCGGGACGGGGCGGCCGTCGTCGAAGGCGGAGGCGACGGCGTCGCCGATGCCGCCCTCGGGGTGGTGGTCCTCGACGGTGAGGAGGCAGCCGGTCTCCTCGGCGGCCCTCCACAGCGTCTCGCGGTCCACGGGCTTGACCGAGTACAGGTCCACGACCCGTACCGCGATGCCCTCGGCCGCGAGCCGGTCGGCCGCCGCCAGGGCCTCGTGGAGGGTCTGGCCCGCGGCGACGAGGGTGAGCCGGTCCGTACTGCCGGAGCGGAGCGTCTTCGAACCACCGACGGGGAACTCCTCGTCGGGGCCGTAGAGGACGGCGTTGGCGCCGCGCGTGGTGCGCAGGTACGAGATGCCCTCGATGTCGGCCATGGCGGCGGTCAGGTGCGCGGCGGCGTTGGCGTCGGCCGGGTAGAGGACCGTCGAGCCGTGCACGGAGCGCATCATCGCGAGGTCTTCGACGCCCATCTGCGAGGGCCCGTCCTCGCCGATGGCGACCCCGGAGTGCGAGCCGCACAGGGCCAGGCTGACCTGGCTGATGGCGGCCATGCGGATGAAGTCGTGGGCGCGGGTGAGGAAGGCCGCGAAACTGCCGGCGAAGGGCCGCCAGCCGCGTGCCGCCATGCCGACGGCCGCGCCGACCATCTGCTGCTCCGCGATGTACATCTCGAAGTAGCGCTCGGGGTGTTCCTTCGCGAAGAACTCGGCGCGGGTGGAGTCCCCGACCTCGCCGTCGAGGACGACGACGTCGCGCCGCGAGGTGCCCAGCGCGGTGAGCGCCTTGCCGTAGGCGTCGCGGGTCGCGACCTCCTCGCCGCCCTTGTCCCAGCGGGGCAGGTCGAGCGCGGCGGGCGCCGGCTCGCGCCGGCCCGGCGAGCCCTTGGGCGTGCGGACCGAGACGCGGATGTCGCGCACGCCCCCGAGTTCCGCGATGGCCGCCTCGGGGTCCTTGAGCGGTTTGCCGTGCAGGCCCTCGTGGTCGGCCGCCGCGCGGACGCCCTGGCCCTTGATCGTGCGGGCGAGGATCACGGTGGGTTCCCCGCGTGTGGACTCGGCCTCGCGGTAGGCGGCGTCGATCTCGCGAACGTCGTGGCCGTCGATCTCGATGGTGTGCCAGCCGAAGGCGGCGAAGCGGCGGGCGTAGGCGTCGAGGTCGTGGCCGTGGCGGGTGGGGCCGCGCTGGCCGAGGCGGTTGACGTCGATGAGGGCGGTGAGGTGGTCGAGGTGCAGGGCGCCCGCGGCCTCCGCCGCCTCCCACACGGAGCCCTCGGCGATCTCGCTGTCGCCGCACAGGACCCACACCCGGCTGTCGGTGCGGTCCAGGTCGCGCGCGCTGAGCGCGAGGCCGACGCCGACCGGGAGCCCCTGACCGAGCGAACCGGTCGCCACGTCGACCCAGGGGATGCGCGGGGTGGGGTGGCCGTCGAGACGGCTGCTCTCCTTGCGGAAGGTCAGCAGTTCTTCGTCGCTGACGGCTCCGGCGGCCTTGAACATCGCGTAGAGGACCGGCGAGGCGTGGCCCTTGGACAGCACGAAGCGGTCGTTGGTGGCGAGCTCGGGGGCGGCGAAGTCGTAGCGCAGGTGCCGGGCGAAGAGCACGGCGACGAGATCGGCGGCGGACATCGACGAGGTCGCGTGCCCGGAGCCCGCGGCGTCGGTCGCCCGCACCGAGTCCACCCGCAACTGCTGCCCGAGTTCCGCGAGCGCGTCGAGGTTCTCGGGATCGAGCGGCGTGCCGGTGCCGGATTCACTCGGCATGGTGACTCCTTTCGTACGGATGCGTACGCGGGGTGCACGGGACGTGCACGAGCGCGGCTCTTCGGGTCCCCGTGGGCACGACGGGCAAACGTGTGACCGAGGCGTTTCTCCCGGTTCTCCCAGTATGGGAAGGGGAGAGGCATCGCGCGCGGTGGGGAAATGGACGTTGCGGGCGGGGGCGGGTCGCGGGCAGTGGGCGGGCGTGCGAGGGACGCGAGCACCCGAGGCTGGCGGCCGGAAACGATCACGTGGCGCGGGCGGGCCAACTAGGCTCTGGTCCATGGAGATTCTGGGTACCACGCTCCGTGTGTGTGTCGATGACCTGGACCGCACGGTCCCGTTCTACGAACGACTCGTCGGCCGGCCCGCCGAGCGCTTCGACCGCGGCAACGTCTCGGTCGCCGCCGTGGGCTGCTTCCTGCTGATGAGCGGCCCCGAGGCCGAGATCGAGGTGTTGCGCCAGGTGCGGGCGACGCTCGCGGTCCCCGACGTGGAGGAGGCGGCGGTCGCACTGCTCGCCTCTGGCGGCCGCGTCCTGGCCGGCCCCATCGGCTCGGCGGCGGGACGCACGCTGGTGGCACTGCACCAGGACGGGAGCATCTTCGAGTACGCGGACCGCGGCGGGGCGGGGCACGACTGAGGGTGGGCCGGGAGGCGGGCGGCCGGGCCCAGGGGGCGCCCCCCGGACGGAAGGGGGCTGTGCACACCCCGCGTACGCCCCGTTGGCGTGCCGTCGCCCCTCCAGAGCGCGTTGCAGAAACGCGGTGAGGCGTAAAGCCGCAAGCTCGGCAGTGAAGTCACGGGCAGAGCGTCGACCGTGTTCAGGATCCGAGGCGTCGACCGACACCATCCTCACGAACCGCTCTCCGGCCAGCGCGCCAAAACCATCCCGCCCGGGGCGCCCAGGAGGAATGGTCAAGACCTGTGGATCAAGTCAGTCGCGGTGGTGTCGCTGACACAGGCGACGACTGGCTTCAGCACGGACGCGTCGGGTTCTTGCTCCGAGCCCCAGGGCTGGCCCACGGCGATTGACCGCGGCAGGGTTCATTCGCGCAGACGACGGGCGAGGAATTCCCGCTCCGCGATGATCTCGGCCATCGCGCGGGCCCAGGCAGTGCACCCAGCGTCGGTCAGCAGTAGCACCGCGAGCCGGTCGAGGTGGCGGATGATGGCCGGCTGCACCATCGCCTTATCCGGGTCGTGCCGGATTCCGGTCACCAGATCGGCTTCGTCTTCGACACGGACGACGGCCAGCTCATGCCGGTAGTGGGCGAAACGCCGGTGCTCGTCCTGGGCGGAACCGTTGAGGTCATTCACGCGGCGGCCTCCTCGTCCTCGGCGTTGCAGATCTCCTGGATCGCCCGCTTGGCAGCGGGCTGGGCCGGGCTAGCCGGGGCATGTGGGCAGTCCGGTCCATGCGCCGGAGGACTCGCGATATCCGTCGGTCATCGCGATCAGTTCCTCGGTGCCGTCGGCCCAGACCTGCACGGAGGCAGTGGCGAACAGATCGCGGTCCATGAACGCGGCACGGTCGGCCTGCCGCACCTCGCTGCTCTTCGGGGACTTCCGTGCCCACGGCGACAGGATCGCCGAGGAGAACCGCTTGCGTTCACCCGCGGCCTCGTTGATGCGCTTGTCGTGCACGCGCGGGGCCTTGACCTGGACGACTCAGGCGGAGGTGGTGACCTTCAGCGGCTGGTGACCGCCGTTGCGCACGACCGGACGGTGACCGCTCTCGTCCCGCCCTCCGCGCGCCACCCGAGCCCCGGTCCACAGGTCCTGAGCATTGCCCCGGCCCAGGCAGAATGAGCGGCATGGTCGATGAAGAAGACGACGACTTCACGCTGCCGCGGGGGGCGACAGGTTTCTACCGGCCGAAGGACGGCCCGCTTCCCGAGATCGAACTCAAGGCGTTCCGGACCGCCCTGTATGCCGCCGCCCGCCTCGCTGGAGGCGAAGCAGGTGAGGTGGAGGAACGGGTGTACCCCCGAACCTTCCACACGGCAACGGTCGTTGAACGCGAGGGCGAGAAGGTGGTCCTGTGCCACGCTCACTACCCCTGGGTAGCCTTCGCCGACGCACGGCGGGACTGGTACGGAGAGGACTTCCTCGCGCCGCCCCCGTGGGCTCACGCCTTCACCGACGCGGGCTTCACGGTCCTGAGCAACGAACGACTCGCCACACCACTCTCGGGCGTGGACACCTCAGTGCTCACGCAGGGCGAGTGGCGAGAAATCCGCTTCTACGGCATCACCACGTTGGGCGGAGTCCTCTTCAACGCCTGGGACTGACACATCGGCAGGAGGCGCCGCGCCGACGCCGACCGTTATATGACAGGCCAAAGGCTGTTGCCGGAGGATGGACGGGGCAGAGCGACATGGCGTTTGACCTGCTGATTCAGCCCGTCGTGGCGCGCTTCTGCGGCGGCTGTCTGCGCCATGGACGACCTGGCAGACGGTGGCTGGGGGGATCCCGACGAGCGGGGCAAGCTAGCGCAACGCGGGGTTGGCCCGGTAGTAAAAGGCCACCAACAGGACCCGGTCCGCCAGTGGTAGGCACCACGGGTGCCCTTCACCCCTCCCGCCTTGCGATCCCGTAGGCCGCCGTCGCCGCCACCCCGCGATCCGCGTCCCGTGTCAGCCCGGCCAGGATGCGCGCCGCGCTCGGGCCCCGGATCTCCGTGAGGGCCTGCGCGATCCGCCGTCGCACCGCCGGCTGCGCACCGGCGTTCTCCAGGGCCTCAGCGAGCAGACCGACGATGCGCTCCCGCGTCGTCGCCCCTGACGGCTCCCGGCCGCCCTCCGCGCCTCCCCCTTCCGACAGCCCGCCGCCGCTCTCCCCCACCGCGCTCTCTTCTTCCCCCTCGCCACCGCCGACCTCCCCCAGCCCCTCACCCGCCGGGATGCCCGCCCCCTCTCTCGCGCCGTCGCCCCCCGCGCTCCCCTCCGCCAAGCCGCTCAGCGCGTCTCCCGCGTCCACGTCCCGCCGCCCCGCGACCACCATGTCCACGAGGGCCGGGACCGTCTCCTCGTGGCCGCGCGCTGCCAGG
>NZ_GG770539.1:770852-772104 GCF_000154905.1 Streptomyces sp. SPB074
CGGTCCGGCCGCGCTGATGCGGTCGAGGCGGGTGAGCAGTTCGGTCTCGGCCGCGATGCGCTCCCGGGTGCGCCGCGCGAGCTCTTCCACGAGCCGCGCCGGGGCGAAGTCCGGGTCGTCCAGGGCGCGGCCCACCTCGCGCAGCGACAGGCCGAGCGAGCGCAGGCTCTCGATGTGGAAGACGCGCCGCGCGTCGGCGGCGGTGTACTCGCGGTAGCCGGAGGCGGTACGGCCGCCGGGGCGTACGAGCCCGATGGCCTCGTAGTGCCGGAGCATCCGCGCACTGACCCCGGACCTCCGCGACAGCTCACCGATCAGCACCGTTCACCACTCCTCCCGGCCACCCGGCCCTCGGCCGCTTCGGTCCGACCCGCCCCGGCACCGCTCCCCCGCCGTCCCGTCACTCCCCGGCCGGTCCCGGCGGTCCGTCGGGGCCGAGGGCGACGGCGCGCTTCACGGCCTCGATCGCCGAGGCGAAGCCCAGGGAGGGGTCCTGCCGCAGGCGCTCCGTGGCCAGCGCGTGCGCCCGGACCTCCGCGTCGGGGTCCTGTTCCCGCTCCGCGAGGACGGGGCGCGCCGCCTCGCCGAGGGCGATCAGCACTCTGCTCAGGCTGAGCCGCACGTCGGCGTCGCCGCGCCCCAGTCGCGCGGACAACGCTACGGCCAGCGCGCCCTCCTCGCCCTCGGGAACGAGGACGGCTGCCGTGCGCCACGCGGTGCGGGCCACCTCGTCGTCGGGATCGTCGAGCAGCGCGGGCGTGATCGCCTCCCACGTGGCCGGGTCCGCGATCTTCGAGAGCGTGTGCAGGGCCTGGGCGCGCGCCCGCGCGGACTCCGCGCGCAGCGCCGTCAGGAGCAGCGGTACGGTCAGCGCTTCCGGGTGCCGGATCAGCGCCCACGTCAGCATCTCCCGCACGCCGAACTCCGGCTCGGCCGCGCACCGCTCCACGAGCGCGCCGACGTACGCGGGGTCCGGCCGGGTACCGGCCTCCAGCGCCGCCCGCAGCCGTACGTCCGCCGCGTCGCTCGCGAGCGCCCGCAGAACCCGTGTCGTGTACGGGACCGCTTCCCGCATGGTCATGGCAGACCGCCTTCCCGCCCTGGTGCAGGGCTTGTCGCAGAGCGTCCAGTGAAGGGCTTCTCACCGTGTCAAGGTCAAACCTTTTCCGGGCGCGACCGGTCCCGGAGCCCGCCGACGTGGCGACCGCGCCCGCGATCCGGCCCCGCGAGGGGACGGGCCGCACCCGCCCGG
>NZ_GG770539.1:772425-774466 GCF_000154905.1 Streptomyces sp. SPB074
GGCGGGGTCGAGCACGTCGGCGTCGCAGTGATGAGAACCCGGCACGGCCGCCGCCGGACAGTTCCCGCGCGAGCGAGGCGCCGGCGGCGGCCGGCCCGCGCTCGCGCAGCGCGGCGACCGTGACGACGCCCATCCCGAGCGAGGCCAGTTCGGGGAGGTCCCTGTCCCCGTCCCTGATGCCCGCGTAGCGGATGTCCTCCTCGCGCAGGTACGGGGACAGGCCGTCGATGTCCGCGAGGTCCGCCTGGCCGCGCCCGGTGGCGATCGCGACCTCCTCGCCCGCCGCCGCGCCCACGGCTTTTGGCTTTTTCCGAGGTGGCGGAAGTCGGCCGAGGCGTCGGCGGCGAGGAGTCCGTAGCGTCCCCTGCGGCGTTTCGCGAGCGATTTGCCGAGCTGGATCGCGCTTTCTTTTTCCGAGCACCACGGGGAAGTCGCCCGCGTCCAGGAGCACTCCGACGCGGTCCGCCAGCCGCCTGGTGTAGGTGGCGAGTTGCGGGGCGTGGAAGACGCCGTCGCCCGGCTTCCAGTCGCCCCGGTCGTACGCGGGGGCGGGGACGGCGCCCGCGTCGTGGGCGCCGATGCGGCGGGGCAGGTCCCGGGCGCGCAGTGCCGCGGCGAGGCGGTGGCAGCCGGGCACGGCCCCGGGGGCCGGGGGGCGCAGGCCGAGGTTGGAGGGCGCGTCCAAAATCATCGTGCGTCGCATGGGGCTCATCCTCTACGGTGGCGCGGCACTCTTCACTCCTCTTTTCAGGAAGTCGCCATGAGCAACCCCGTCGCACCTGCCGGCCCGCAGCGCGAGCGCCACACCTATCGCGTCACCCTGCGGGGGGTGTGGGCTCCGCACGACGAGGCCGAGCGGGAGGTGCTGCGGGCGGGGCTCGCCGAGGCGGACGGTCTCGGCGCGATGCGGTTCACGCCCGGGGGTTCGCTCGCTTACGACCGCACGCTGAAGGCGTTCTCGTTCCGGGTCGAGGTGCGGTCGGACGCGGAGGACGGCGAGGAGATGGCCGCCGCGCTCGCCGAGGAGCGCCTTTCCGAGGTGCTGCGGGAACGCGGACTGCACTGCGGTGAGTTGCGCGCGTCGGTGACCGACCTGGACACGATGAAGGTCAACCGGAAGCGGCGCGGCTGACCTTACGGCGCCGCGGTCGTCATGTCGCTGGTGAGGGCGAAGCGTTCGTGTCCGCGCCAGGCTCCGTCGATGTACAGGAAGTCCGGCGAGTAGCCCTCGTGGCGGAAGCCGAGCCGGCGGGCGAGGGCGCACGAAGCGGCGTTCTCCGGCTGGACGTTGATCTCCAGGCGGTGCAGGCCGAGTGCCGTGAAGGCGTGGTGGACGACGAGGCCGAGCCCTTCGGTCATGAGGCCGCGGCCCTCCGCCCCGGCGAAGGCCCCGTAGCCGAGCGCGCCGCAACGGAACGCGCCGTGCACGATGTTGTTGATGGTGATGAAGCCGGCGAGGGTGCGGTCCGCGCGGGTACGGAGCAGGAATCCGGCGCGCGCGGGTTCCGCGAGGCGGTCCGCGTAGGTGGCGAAGGCGTTCGCGTCGGTGGGCGGTCGCAGCCACGGGTGGTGCAGTGCGCGGCTCTCGCGCGCGCGGGCGACGAAGGCGGGACCGTCCGCGTGCCGCAGCACGTGCAGTGTCGTGCGGGGGCCCTCGGCCAGGACCGGGGCGGGCGGCGGGGAGACCTCGGGCACGGCACCGGGCGCCTGCGGCGCGGACGGTCCGCGAGGGGCGGAAAGTACGGGGAGTGCGGTGTCCTCGGTCATCGCCGTACGCTAGCAAAGCCCGCGCGGCCCGTGGCAGGCTCACGCACATGCGCTCCTCTCCCTGCCCGCGTGCCGTCCTGTTCGACGTGGACGGCGTCCTGCTCGATACGGCGGTCGCGCACCGTCGCGTGTGGGAGGCGTGGGCGGTGCGTCACGGGCTCGGCATCGAGGCGGTGTGGCCGCTCACCTTCGGCAGGCGGCCCGAGGACACGGTCCGCGCGGTGGCGCCCGCGCTCGATCCGGTGGCCGAACGGCGGGTGCTCGACGGCCTGTT
>NZ_GG770539.1:774566-777922 GCF_000154905.1 Streptomyces sp. SPB074
GGGGCGGTGGGGCTGCTCGCCGAGGGGGAGGCGGCTCGGGTGCCGTGAAAAAAAAAAAAAAAAAAAAAAAACCACCGTCCGGGCGCGCTTCGCCGCCGCCGGGCTGCCGCTGCCGCGCGTGCGGGTGTGCGGCGAGGACGTCGTACGGGGGAAGCCCGCGCCCGACTGCTACGCGCTCGGTGCCGCGCGGCTCGGGGTGCCCGCGCGGGAGTGCGTCGCCGTGGAGGACGCCCCGGCCGGGGCGGAGGCGGCGCGGGTGGCCGGGCGCCATGTGGTCGGGCTCACCACCGCGTTCGGGCCCGGCGCCCTCGTCGCCGCGCACACGTACGCCGCGAGTCACCGGGAGGTGCGGTCGGCGCTGTGCGCCCTCGGCGTACTTCCGGGGCCCGGCTTGAACCCCGGGCGGGGCCCGGCGAGCATGACGGGATGAGTCCTCCCGTCCGCTCCGTCGCCGTGCTCTCCGATGTTCACGGGGTCCTGCCGGTCCTCGAAGCCGTCCTCGCGGAACCGGACGTGCGCGCGGCCGAACTGCTCGTCTTCACGGGTGACATGGCGGCGGGTCCGCAGCCGGTCGCGGTCCTGGACCGGCTGCGGGGCCTCGGGGAGCGGGCGGTGCTCGTGCGGGGCAACGCGGACCGGGAACTCGTGGGGCTGGCGCGCGGCACGCTCGGCGCCGACGGGGCGTACCCGGTGGATCTGTGGGCCGCGCGGCAGCTCGGTCCCGCGCACCTCGCGCTGCTCGGCGGTCTTCCGCACCCGGTGGTGCGGGAGGTCGCGGGTTTCGGGCCGGTCGTGTTCTGCCACGGGACGCCGCGTGACGACGAGGAGGTGGTGCTCGTGGACACGCGTCCGGCGAAGTGGGCGGAGGTCTTCGCGGAGCTTCCCGAGGAGGTGCGGACGGTGGTGTGCGGGCACACGCACATGCCGTTCGTGCGGCTCGTGGGCGGGCGGCTCGTCGTCAACGCGGGCAGTGTCGGGATGCCGTACGGGCGTCCCGGTGGTTCGTGGGCGCTGTTGCGCGCGGGGCAGGTGTCGCTGCGGCACACGCCGGTGGACGTGGCGGCGGCTATCGAGGAGGTGGTGGCGGGCTCGGCGTATCCCGGGGCGCGGGCCTGGGCGGAGACGTACGTGCGTGGCGAGGTGGGTGATCTGGAGGCGCTCGCGGCGTTCGGGCCGCGCGACGGGCGGAGCGGTGGCGACATGGAGTGAGGAGCCGGCCACCCCAAGCTACGCAAGTAACTTGACAAAGTTACTTGCGTATTTTTACTCTGGCGGCATGTCCCCTTCCTCCCCTCCGCCCGCCCCCGGGAGCGGCTCGCTCCCGCCCACCCCCGAAACCGCCCAGCGCCTCAACGACGCGATCCGCCGGCTGCGCGCCCGGCTGCGCAGCGAGTCGGGGCAGCACGCGACGGGGCTCACCCCGACGCAGCTCACCGTCCTCGCGAGTGTCGTGCGCGAGGGCCCCGTGACGGCCGCGCGGCTCGCCGCGCTCGACCACGTCAGCGCGCAGTCCATCGCGCAGAGCCTCGGCGCGCTCAAGGCCGCGGGTCTTGTCCGGACCGAGCCCGACCCCGGCGACGGCCGCAAGAAGCTCACCAGCGCGGCACCCTCGGCCGCCGAGCTGATCGAACGGCTCCTGGCGAGCCGCGCCGCCTTCCTCGCGCGCGCCATCGACCAGGTCGTGCGCCCAGAGGAGCGTCCCGACCTGGACAAGACGATCGAACTCCTCGAACGCCTCGCCCGCGCCGGTCTCGACGACGAGGAACGGATATGAGCGCCGCGCGGCCGGACGAGACCGCCACCCACCCCGCGACCCACCCCGCCGCGCGTCCCGCGACCGGCACCGCGGCCGAAGAGCCCCGCAAGCCCTTCTCCTGGCGCTTCACCACCCCCCCTCTACCTCGGCTCCAGCCTCAACCCGGTCAACAGCTCGATCATCGCGACCGCCCTCGTCCCCCTCGCCACCGATCTGCACCTCGCGATCGGCGCGACCTCCGTGCTCGTGTCCTCGCTCTACCTCGCGAGCGCCGTCGCACAGCCCACGGCGGGCAAGCTCGCCGAGGTGGTCGGGGCGCGCCGCGTCTTCCTCGGCGGGATCGTGCTCGTCCTGCTCGGCGGGATCGTCGGCGGGCTCGGGCGGGACCTGGCCGTGCTGACGGTCGCCCGGGTCCTCATCGGGCTCGGCACGTCCGCCGCGTTCCCCTGCGCGATGGTGCTGATCAGGCGCCGGGCGGCGGCGGCCCGGATGACGAAGCCGCCGGGCTCGGTGCTGGGCGGTGTCGCCGTCGCCGGGATGGCGACGGCCGCGTTCGGGCCACCGCTCGGCGGGCTCCTCGTCGGCGCGGCCGGCTGGCGCTGGGCCTTCCTCGTCAAGATCCCCTTCACCCTCCTCGCGCTCCTCATGACGGTGCGCTGGCCGCCGGCCGACGAGCCCTTCGACCGTTCCCCGCGCCCCCTGCGCCGGATCGCGGCGCGCGTGGACCTCGCCGGGGTCCTCGGCTTCGCCGCCTCGATGACCGCGCTCGTCGTCTTCCTCATGGGCCTGCCGCACCCCTCCTGGCCCGCGCTCGCCGTCTTCGCCGTCGCCGCCGCGCCCACGGTGTGGTGGGAGCTGCGCAGGCCGGACCCGTTCTTCGACCTGCGGGGCCTCGCCGCGAACGGCGCGCTCTCGCGGACGTACCTGCGCCAGGCGCTGTCGCTCCTCGGCACGTACACCGTCATGTTCGGCGTGACGCAGTGGACGCAGGACACCTACGGGATGTCCGCGCTCCAGACCGGGCTGCTCCTGCTGCCGATGGGCGCCGTCTCCGCGCTCCTGTCGCGTCCGCTCGCCGGCCGCAACCTCGTCCGGGGGCCGCTCGTCGCCGCCGCGCTGTCCATGCTCGTCGGCTCCGTCGGCATCCTGCTGCTCGGCTCGGACAGTCCCGTGTTCGTCCTCGTCCTCGTCTCGCTCGTCTTCGGGATCACGACGGCGACGACGACCGTCGGCAACCAGACGATGCTGTACGTCGCGGCGCCGCCGGAGCAGATCGGCACCGCCTCCGGGCTCTTCCGCACCTTCGGCTGCCTCGGCACCATCACGTCCTCCGTCATCGGCGGCATCGTCTTCCGCGGCGGGACGAGCGACGGCGGCCTGCACACCATCGGGCTGGTCCTGGTGGGGGCCGGTCTCGCCGTCCTCCTCCTCACCGTGCTCGACCGGCGCCTGATGCGCGGCGGAGGTACCGGGGGCGGTGCGGCGCCCGTGCCCGTACCACCCGGCGGAGGGGAGCGGGGCGCCGGGCGGGGGCGGTGAGGCCGTCAGGCGAGCGCGGGTTCCGCGAGCGCCAGCGTCCCCGCGTCCGCGTCGAGCACGG
>NZ_GG770539.1:778838-793042 GCF_000154905.1 Streptomyces sp. SPB074
CGCTCCCCCGTGCGCAGTCCAGGTGCGGGACACCGGGGGGGTCGAAGCCGAACGTCTGCGCGTACAGGGACAGTTCGGCTTCCAGGGCGCGGACGAGGGTGTCGAGCCTGCGGAAGCCGTGGCCCTCGCCCTCGAAGGTCAGGTACGCGTGCGGGACGCCGCCGCCCGGGGCGCTCGCGAGCGCGTCGAGGAAGCGTTCGCACTGCACCGGTGGGCAGATGGGGTCGTCCAGGCCCTGGAGGAGCACGAAGGGGGCGCTCACCCGCTCGGGGTGCTGGGCCGGGGAGCGTTCCTCGTAGCGCTCGGGGACCTCGGCGAGCGGGCCGACGAGCCCTTCGAGGTACTGCGACTCGAAGTCGTGCGTGCCGCTCGTGGCCCAGCCGGCCAGGTCGAGGATCGGGTAGAGGATCGTGCCGCAGGCGTAGACGTCGGTGAAGACGAGCGAGGCGCCGGTGGTCCAGCCGCCCGCGCTGCCGCCGCGCACCGCGAGGCGCTCCGGGTCGGCGAGGCCCTCGGCGGACAGGGCCCGGGCGACGGCGGCGCAGTCCTCGACGTCCACGACGCCCCACCGCTCGCGCAGCCGCTCGCGGTACTCCTTGCCGTAGTGGGCCGAGCCGCCGTAGTTGACCTCGGCGACGCCGATGCCGCGCGAGGTGAAGTAGGCGATCTCCAGGTCCAGGACGCGGGGCGCGTACCCGGTGGGGCCGCCGTGCGCCCACAGCACGTAGGGGGCGGGTGTCCCGGCGGGCCCGGTGACCTCGGGGTGGCGGGGCGGGTAGAGGTGGACGCGGATGTCGCGGTCCCCGGGGCCGGTGAAGACGCGTTCCTCGGGGCGCGGGTAGTACGCGGGGTCCACGGCGTCCTGGTGCGGGGCGGCGACAACGCGGGCGTGCCCGGTGCCGGTGTCGAGCTGGACGATCTCGGCGCCCGAGGCGGGCCCGGCGGCGATCCCGGTGACGCGGCTGCCGTGCGCGGCGAGGCTCGCGGACCACTCGGTCCAGGGCCCGGCGGCGTCCACGAGGGTTCCGGCGGCCGGGTCGAGGATGCCGAGGGCGTTGCCGCCGCGCCCGTGGAGCATCGCGACGAGCCCTCCGTCGAGCGGCGCGAACCAGCGCATTCCCGCCTTCCACAGCGGGCCGCCGGTCTCCTCCTCGCGCGGGCACAGGTTGACCGCCTCGCCGCTCGCGGGGTCGACGCGGTGCAGGTTCCACCAGTTGCCGCGCTCGGTCGCGGCGAGGAGCGCGCCCTCGGGCGTGAACTCGGCCTGCGCCACGGCTTCCCCGGGTCCGCCGATGAGGGTGCGGACATCGGTGAGGGCGCCCTCGGGGGTGACGTCGGCGTGCCGCAGTTCGGTGCCGTCCCAGGGCATCCGGGGGTGGTTCCAGGCCAGCCACACGGCCTGTGCGCCGTCCGGGGAGAGCTTGGGCCCGGTGACGAACCGGTGCGTTTCGCTGGTCAGTTCACGCACCGCCGTGCGGTCCTCGGCGGCCGAGCCGTCGAGCGGGACCGCCGCGAGGACGCGCCGCAGGTCGGTCGGTTCCTCGCCGGTGAACTCCTCCAGCACGCACCACACTTCGTGCCCGCCGGGGGCGAACACCGGCTCGCACCAGCGCAGTCCGCCGCCGAGGGAGGACACCGGCGTGAGCGGGCGCGGCGCGCTGTCGGGGGCGTCGGGCTCGACCACGTACAGACGCTGGTCGCCGAAGTGGGTGAAGACGAGGAACGGGCCGCGGGCGCCCGCGCGGCCCGTCCAGGGGAAACCCCCGTACCCCATCACGCTGTTGCGCACGTTCCACGGCGCGGGCAGCGCGCTCTCCTCGGTGCCGTCCGCGCGACGGCGCACGAGGGTCCTGCGTCCGTTCTCGGCGGGGCGCGGGGCGGTCCACCACAGCTCCTCGCCGATGTGGCCGAGGTGGTCGGGCGCGCCGTCGTGGCGGGCGGCCGTCGCCGCGTCGATCGGTGACGGCCAGGTGCCGTGGGGGAGTTCGGCGGGGGTGCTGCCCATGCGGGGGCCTCTCTCGAAAGGTGCGGGCGGCGGGCGGTGTCCGCTCAGGCGGTACGCAGGAAGCGGTCCAGGACGCGGACGCCGAAGTGGAGGGCGTCCACGGGGACCCGCTCGTCCACGCCGTGGAAGAGCGCGTTGTAGTCGAGCCCGGGCGGCATCCGCAGCGGCGAGAAGCCGTAGCCCGTGATGCCGAGGCGGGAGAACTGCTTCGCGTCGGTGCCGCCGGACATGCAGTACGGGACCGGGGTGCCCTCCGGCGCGAACTCCCGTACCGCCTCCCGCATCCGCGCGTAGGTGGGCGAGTCGAGCGGGGCGGTCAGCGCGACCTCGCGGTGGTGGAACTCCCAGGCCACGTCCGGCCCGGTCAGCTCGTCCATCGTGGCGCGGAACTCGTCCTCGTGGCCGGGCAGGAAGCGGCCGTCGATCATCGCCGTGGCGCTGCCCGGGATCACGTTGACCTTGTAACCGGCGTTCAGCATCGTGGGGTTGGAGCTGTTGCGGACGGTCGAGGCGACGAGCGAGGCGGCGGGGCCGAGCTTGGCGAGGTAGGCGTCGACGTCGAAGTCCGGCGCCTCCAGGTCGGCTTCGAGTCCGTAGAGCGCGCCGATGTCCCTGAGCGCGGCGCTCACGACGGGGGTGAGGCGGACGGGCCACCGGTGGGCGCCGATGCGCGTGACGGCGGCGGCGAGGCGGCTCACCGCGTTCTCCGCGTTGGCCTTGGAGCCGTGCCCCGCGCGCCCGCGTGCGGTCAGCTCCAGCCAGGCGGTGCCGCGTTCACCCGCGGCGATGGGGTACAGCTCGTTGCCGGAGCCGTCGTGGAAGGTGAAGGCGCCGGACTCGCTGACGCCCTCGGTGACGCCTTCGAAGAGGTGCCCGTGCCGGTCGGCGAGGAAGCCGGAGCCGTCCTCGGCGCTCGCCTCCTCGTCGGCGGTGAAGGCGATCACGAGGTCGCGCCGGGGGCGTACCCCCGTGCGGTGCCAGGAGCGCAGGACGGCGAGGATCATCGCGTCCATGTTCTTCATGTCGACGGCGCCGCGCCCCCACACCAGGCCGTCGCGGACCTCGCCCGAGAACGGGTCGACGCTCCAGTCGGCCGCCTGCGCGGGCACGACGTCGAGGTGGCCGTGGACGAGGAGCCCGGGCGCCGCCCGGTCGGTGCCGGGGACGCGGACGACGACGTTGGCGCGGCCCTCGGTGCGCTCCAGGAGGACGGGTTCGTGCCCGGCCTCGGCGAGGCGGGCCGCGCAGTACTCGGCGGCGGGGCGTTCCCGGCAGTCGCCGCCGCCCCGGTTCGTGGTGTCGATGCGGATCAGGTCGGACGTGTAGGCGACGACCTCGTCGAGGGCGGCGGCGTCGGGGCCCCCGGCGGGGTTCTGCTGCTCAGCCATACTGCTCCTCCACTGCTCCGGAGGCGATCGAGCACACCGACTTGAAGGTGCGGTACGCCTCGTACATGGTCGGGCTCTCGAAGGAGACCTTGCGTTCGCCCGCGCGGGAGACGCCGGGGACCGAGGTGACGATCTGGGAGAGGTGCGCGGCGTCGAACTCGACCTCGATCGTGTGCGGCGCCGCCGGGACGGGTGCGCTGCGGCCCGCGAGGGCGACGGCCTCCCTGGCCGCCGCGCGGATGTCCTTCGCGGTGCGGGCCGGGGTGCGGCAGATCGCGGCGTAGCGCGAGACGTGGTCCTTGACGGCGACCTTGCGGGCCTCGGGCGCGTAGCCCTCCGCGTCCCGGCAGGCGAGGTCGTCTCCGGTGACAAGGACGACGGGGATGCCGTACTCGGCGACGAGCGCGGCGTTCAGCAGGCCCTCGCTGGCGCGGCGCCCGTCGAGCCACACGCCGGTGATCTGGTTGGCGAGGAAGGTGTGCGCCAGGACGCCCTCCATCCCGGCTCCGGCGTGGTAGCCGACGAAGGCGATCGCGTCGGGGGCGCGGGCGCCCTCGTACTGCGCGCCCTCGACCATGCTGAGGTCCTTGTGCCTGCCGGTGAGCAGCTCGACGCGCTCGTCCATCCGCTCGATGAGCAGGTTCCGCATCGACCAGTGCGCCTCGTTGACGAGCACGGAGTCGGCGCCGCCGTCGTAGAAACCGCGCACGGCGGCGTCCACGTCGGAGGTGAACATCGGGCGGCAGCGCTCCCAGAGCGGGGTCCCCGGCAGGACGTCCCCGGGCCAGGTGACGCCGGTGGCGCCCTCCATGTCGGCGCTGATCAGAATGCGCACGCCTCCTCCTTCCGTCGGGGCCCCGGTCCAGGGCGGGCGGCCCCGTCAGAGTAGATCTTGCGGCGGGCGCGCAGGTCAATGGACCTCGCGGCGGGGTGGCGGCACCGCCAATGGGCGTACCGGCGGCGGTGGGGCGGGGGCGGGGGCGGGGGGCCGGGGCTTCGCCCCGGGCCCCGTGCGGGGCTGCGCCCCGCGCCTCCTGTTCGGGGCTCCGCCCCGGGCCCCGCTCCTCAAGCGCCGGAGGGGCTGGAATTTCGGTGCCGGTCGGGATGCGGTGCGGGTCGGGATGCGGTGGGGGTCAGTGCCGTACCGCCTTCCGCAGGGCGATGTTCAGTTGGAGGACGTTGACTCTCGGTTCGCCCGCGCAGCCCAGTGCGCGGTCGCTCGTGTGGGTGGCCATCAGGGTGCGGACCTCGTTCAGCGGAAGGTCGTTGCGGTCTGCGACGCGGCGGGCCTGGAGGGCGGCGTACTGCGGGGAGATGTCGGGGTCCAGGCCGGAGCCGGAGGACGTCACCGCGTCGGCGGGGACGTCGGCCGGGCGCACGGGGTGGCCCGGGACCGAGTTGTCGCGTACGACGTTCGCCTTGGCCTCGCGCACCCAGCCGATCAGTTCCTCGTTGTCGCCGGAGCGGTTCGTGGCTCCCGAGAGGATGAGCTTGTAGCGCGTGTTGACGCTGTTCGTGCCGAGGCCGCCCGACGGACGCGGCTGGAAGAAGCGCAGGTCGGGGCGGGGGGTGTCCTCGCCGTTCCGCGCGGGGAGGTCGTAGCGCTGGCCGATGAGCGCGGAGCCGACGACCTTGCCGTTCTCCTTGATCTCGGAGCCGTTGGCCTTGCCGGGGAAGAGGCCCTGGGCGATGCCGGTGAGCGCGAGGGGGTAGAGGACGCCGGTGACGAGGGTCAGGACGAGCAGGGCGCGCAGCCCGGCCCACAGGAGCCGTCCCGTGGTGCCTGCGGTGGAGTTCATGGCGGGTCACCCGATTCCGGGGATGAGCGAGACGAGGAGATCGATGAGCTTGATGCCGAGGAACGGGGCGAGCAGGCCGCCGAGGCCGTAGAGGCCGAGGTTGCGGCGCAGGAGCTGGTCCGCGCCGGCCGCCCGGTAGCGCACGCCCTTGAGGGCGAGCGGGACGAGGGCCACGATGATCAGCGCGTTGAAGACGACGGCGGACAGGATCGCCGACTCGGGCGAGGCGAGCCGCATGAGGTTCAGCCGGTCGAGCCCCGGGTAGGTCGCGGTGAACATCGCGGGGATGATCGCGAAGTACTTCGCGACGTCGTTGGCGATCGAGAAGGTCGTCAGCGCGCCCCGGGTCATGAGGAGTTGCTTGCCGATCGAAACGATCTCGATGAGCTTGGTGGGATCGGAGTCGAGGTCCACCATGTTCCCGGCCTCCTTGGCGGCCGAGGTCCCGGTGTTCATCGCGACGCCGACGTCCGCTTGGGCGAGCGCGGGCGCGTCGTTGGTGCCGTCGCCCGTCATCGCGACGAGCCGCCCGCCCGCCTGCTCGCGCCGGATCAGCGCGAGCTTGTCCTCGGGCGTCGCCTCGGCGAGGAAGTCGTCCACGCCCGCGTCCTTCGCGACGGCGGCGGCGGTGAGCGGGTTGTCGCCCGTGATCATGACGGTACTGATGCCCATGCGGCGCAGTTCCGCGAACCGCTCCCGCATCCCCGGCTTCACGACGTCCTTGAGGTGGACGACGCCGAGGACCCTCGCCCCGCGCGCGTCCTCGACGGCGACGAGCAGCGGGGTCCCGCCGCTCGCGGCGATCCCGTCCGCGATCCGGGCCGCCTCCTCGCCGGGGTCGCCGCCCCCGGCGCGGACCCACTCCCGTACGGAACCCGCCGCGCCCTTGCGGACGCGGGTCCGCTCGGCGGGCAGGTCCACGCCGGACATGCGCGTGCGCGCGGTGAACGGCACGTGCTCCGTCCCGGCCGGACTCTCCTCGTACGGGCCCGGTGTCCGTTCCTCGGCGAGCGCGACGATCGAGCGGCCCTCGGGGGTCTCGTCGGCGAGCGAGGCCAGGCGTGCCGCGCGGGCGAGTTCGGCCTCGCCGACCCCGGTGACGGGGCGGAAGGCGCTCGCGCGGCGGTTGCCGTGGGTGATGGTGCCGGTCTTGTCGAGCAGCAATGTCGCTATGTCTCCCGCTGCCTCGACCGCGCGGCCCGAGGTCGCGAGCACGTTGCGCTGCACCAGGCGGTCCATCCCTGCGATGCCGATCGCGGAGAGCAGCGCGCCGATCGTCGTCGGGATGAGGCACACCAGGAGCGCGACGAGGACCGTGACGGACTGTTCGGCGCCCGCGTACCGCGCGAAGGGCTGGAGGGTGACGACGGCGAGGAGGAAGACGATCGTGAGCGAGGCGAGCAGGATCGTGAGCGCGATCTCGTTCGGGGTCTTCTGCCGTGCGGCGCCCTCCACGAGGCCGATCATGCGGTCGATGAACGTCTCGCCGGGCTTCGTGGTGAATGCGGACGACGACGCGGTCCGAGAGGACCCGGGTCCCGCCGGTCACGGCGCTGCGGTCGCCACCGGATTCGCGGATGACGGGCGCGGACTCGCCGGTGATGGCCGATTCGTCCACCGAGGCGACGCCTTCGACGACGTCCCCGTCGCCCGGGACGACGTCCCCCGCCTCGCAGACCACGAGGTCGCCGGGGCGCAGCGCGCCGCCGGGGACCCGCTCCTCGGCCGTCCCGTCCAGACGGCGGGCGACGCTCTCGGCGCGGGTGCGGCGCAGGGACGCGGCCTGGGCCCTGCCCCGGCCCTCGGCGACGGCCTCGGCGAGGTTCGCGAAGAGCGTCGCGAGCCACAGCCACGCGGCGATCGTCCAGCCGAACCACTCCCCCGGGTGGCGGCAGGCGAGGACGGTGGTGAGGACGGAGCCGGTCTCCACGACGAACATGACCGGGGACTTCACCATGACACGCGGGTCGAGCTTGCGGAGCGCGTCGGGCAGGGAGCGCAGGAGCTGGGCGGGGTCGAAGAGGCCGCCGGCGACGCGGGGCGGGGTGTCGGGCGGCGCCTGGGGCCGGACGGGGGCGGTGGTGCTCATGAGGCGAGCCCTTCGGCGAGCGGTCCCAGCGCGAGCGCGGGGAAGTAGGTGAGTCCGGTGACGATGAGGAGGGTGCCGGTGAGCACCCCGGTGAACAGGGGCTTCGCCGTACGGAGCGTGCCGGCCGTCTCGGGGACGGGACGCCGTGCGGCGAGGGAGCCCGCGAGGGCGAGGACGAAGACCATCGGCAGGAAGCGCCCCGGGAGCATCGCGAGGCCGGTCGTGGTGTTGAACCACTGCGTGTCGGCGTTGAGGCCGGCGAAGGCGGAGCCGTTGTTGTTGGCGGCCGAGGTGTAGGCGTAGAGGATCTCGGAGAAGCCGTGCGGGCCGGAGTTCGTCATCGAGTGGCCCGGCGTGGGCAGTGTCAGCGCGGCGGCCGTGAAGCACAGGACGAGCGCCGGGGTGACGAGGAGGTAGAGCGCGGCGAGTTTGATCTCGCGGGGGCCGGTCTTCTTGCCGAGGTATTCGGGGGTGCGGCCGACCATGAGCCCGGCGAGGAACACCGCGATGACGGCGATGACCAGCATTCCGTAGAGCCCGGAGCCGACGCCGCCTGGGGCGATCTCGCCGAGCCGCATTCCGAGCGTGGTGATGCCGCCGCCGAGTCCGGTGAAGGACGAGTGCAAGGAATTGACGGCACCGGTGGACGTGAGGGTCGTGGCGACCGCGAAGAGCGAGGACCCACCGATCCCGAAACGGGTCTCCTTGCCTTCCGTCGCGCCGTTCGCGAGGTCGAAGGCGGGGCCGGGGTGGGCGAATTCGGTCCACATCAGGAGCGCGGTGAAACCGAGCCAGACGCATCCCATCGTGGCGAGGATCGCGTATCCCTGGCGCACCGAGCCGACCATGCGGCCGAAGGTGCGGGTCAGGGAGAAGGGGATCACCAGGATGAGGAAGATCTCCAGGAGGTTGGAGAGCGGGTTCGGGTTCTCGAAGGGGTGCGCGGAGTTGGCGTTGAAATAGCCGCCGCCGTTCGTGCCGAGTTCCTTGATCGCCTCCTGCGAGGCGACCGCTCCCCCGTTGAACTGCTGGGTGCCGCCGGAGAACTGGCCGACCTCGTGGATACCGGCGAAGTTCTGGATCGCGCCGCACGCGACGAGCAGCACGGCGGCGACGGCGGCGATCGGCAGCAGGACACGGACGGTGCCGCGCACGAGGTCGGCCCAGAAGTTGCCCAGCTCAGCGGTACCGGCCCCGAGTTTGCGGCCCAGCAGCCGGGGGTGCGCGAAGCCGCGGACGAGGGCGATCGCGACGGCCATGCCGACGGCGGCCGAGACGAGGTTCTGCACCGCGAGACCGCCGGTCTGCACGACGTGGCCCATCGCCTGCTCGCCGTAGTACGACTGCCAGTTGGTGCTGGCGACGAAGGAGGCGGCGGTGTTGAACGCCTGGTCCGGGTCGATCGAGGAGAAACCGAGCGAGCCGGGCAGGATTCCCTGAAGGCGCTGGAGCGCGTAGAGGAAGAGGACGGAGACGAGTGAAAAGGCGAGCACTCCGCGCAGATAGGCGGGCCACCGCATCGCGGTGTCCGGGTTCGCGCCGATGACCCGGTAGATCCATTTCTCCACCCGGAGGTGGCGGGGCGAGGAATACACCCGCGCCATGTGGTCACCGAGCGGCCGGTAGGAGAGGCCGAGGGCGACGACGAGCGCGAGCAACTGGAGTATTCCGGCGAGTACGGGACTCATGTCGCCGCTCAGAACCTCTCCGGACGGACCAGGGCGAGGACGAGGTACACGAGGAGGGCGAGGGCCACGAGGAGGGCGAGGGCCACGAGGAGCCCGGTGACGTTTTCGGCGGTCACAGCTTCGTCACCCCTTTCGCGACGAGGGCCACGAGCGCGAAGACCGCGAGCACGGTGGCCACGAAGGCCAGATCGGCCATCGTTGACTCCAGAGAGCTAAGCCGTGGGATTCCACGGGTCTGATCGGTTGGGTACGTTCCGATCGAAACGCGGATTCCGGCCCCCGGGAGCGCTGTTGACGCCGTCCATATGGCGCACGGGGTCCTCTTGACGCCTTCCGTACGCGTGGGGCGTGCGCGGGGGCGGGGAGGGCGCAGCGGGTGCGCCGGGGCGGGAGCGCCCGCGCGAAAGCGCCCGCCCTCCTCCCGGGCGGTGCCGCGGGAGGGGGACGGGCGTGGGGCGGTCCGGCAGGGGAGGCAGCCGGACCGCCGGTCGGGAAGGAGGGGGGTCAGTCCTCGTGGCCCAGGAGGAGGTCACGTTCCGTACGGCCGCCGCCCGCCACCTGGAGCACCGTGGCGACCGGCGGGTAGCCCGCCGCGATGACCGTGTACTCGCCGGAGGACAGGTCCACGAAGCGGAAGCTGCCGTCAGCCTCGGTCGTGAGCGAGTCCACGACGTTGCCCGCCGCGTCGAGCAGCGTGACGCGCGCGTCCTCGACGGGGCGCCCGCCCCGGGCCCGTACCGTCCCGCGCAGCACCGCTCCCCCGGCCAGCTCGACGTCCTGCCGGGTCTCGCGCGCCGCCTGCACGCTGAGCGGGAGCGCGGCGGGGCGGAAGGCGGTCGCGCTCGCGGCGAGCGTGTACTCGCCCGCGACGAGGTC
The DNA here is from genome assembly GCF_000154905.1 of Streptomyces sp. SPB074. Lineage (GTDB taxonomy): Bacteria > Actinomycetota > Actinomycetes > Streptomycetales > Streptomycetaceae > Streptomyces. The sequence goes on from NZ_GG770539.1 coordinate 788,684, forward strand.
GTCGAGCACGTACGCCCCGTCGTGCTCGGAGCGCGCGTGCGCGACGACCTCGCCGCGCACGTCCGTGAGGGTCACCGAGGCACCCGCGACGGGCGTGCCGTCCGCCGTCATGACCCGCCCGGCGAGCCGCCCCGCGCCGCCGAGCACGACGTCGAGCTCCACGGGCCGCTCGGCGACCGTCACCGTGACCGCCTGCGGCTGGTGCCCCCCGGCGGCGGCGATGAGCACGTACGAGCCGATGCCGGGCGTCGCGAGGGCGTACCTGCCGTCCTCGCCGCTCGCGCCGCGCCCGACCTGCTGGCCCGCGATGTCGATGAGCGTGAGCGCGGCGCGCGGGACGGGGCTGCCGTCCGGGTGCTGGACGGTGCCGCACACGGGGACGCCGGGGCCGGCGTGCGGGGCGCGGCTCGCGGGGAGACGGATGTCGGTGGTGTCGGCGAGCGCCTCCGGCCCCGGCTCGGCGGGCTCGGCGGGGGTGTGCGCTGCGGCGGTGGACACGAGGGGGGTCTCCTTCAGGAAGCAGGCGATCAGCAGGCCGAGGGCGAGGACCGGCACGAGGTAGAGGAAGATCCTCGGCATCGCGTCGGCGTACGCCTGGATGAACCCGTCCCGCAGCGGCGCCGGGAGCCGGTGCACGAGCTGCGGGGTGACGGACTCGGGGTCGGGCAGGGTCTGTCCGGCGCCCGAGGGCAGCCGGTCGGCGAGCGCGTCGGCGAGGCGGCTCGCGAAGAGGGTGCCGAAGATCGCGGCCCCGACGCTGCCGCCGATCTGCCGGAAGTAATTGTTCGCGCTCGTCGCCGTCCCGAGGTCGCCCGGGCGCACCGCGTTCTGCACCGCGAGGACGAGGACCGGCATGATGAGCCCGATCCCGGCGCCGAGCACCGCCATCCACACGCTGTACGTGAAGCGCGAGGTGCCGATCTCCAGGCGGGACAGGAGCCACATGCCGACCGTCGAGAGGACGCCGCCGAGGATCGGGTAGATCCGGTAGTGCCCGGTGTGCGTGATGAGCTCTCCGGCGACGATCGAGGCGATGACGACGCCGCCCATCATCGGCAGCATGAGCAGCCCGGACTCGGTGGCGCTCGCGCCGTCCACCATCTGGAGGTAGGTCGGCAGGTAGCTCGCCGCGCCGAAGAGAGCGATGCCGACGACGGCGCCGACGAGCCCCGTCACGTTGAAGGCGCGCTCGCGGAACAGGCGCAGCGGGATGAGGGGTTCGGCGGCGTAGTGCTCGGCGAGCAGGAAGAGGGCGGTGCTGACGACGGCGCCCGCGCCGAGCCCGATGATCATGCGCGAGCCCCACGCGTACTCGGTGCCGCCCCAGCTCGTGAGGAGCACGAGACAGGCGGAGGCGATGGCGAGCAGCGTCGCCCCGAGCACGTCGAGTTTCGCCTTGCGGCGGGGGCGGGGCAGTTTCAGGACGACGGTGACGACCACGAGGGTCAGCAGGCCGAAGGGGACGTTGAAGTAGAAGCACCAGCGCCAGGAGACGTGGTCGGTGAAGAAGCCGCCGAGGAGCGGTCCCGCGACCGAGGCGAGCCCGAAGGCCGCGCCGATGAGGCCCATGTACTTGCCGCGTTCGCGCGGCGGCACGATGTCCCCGATGATCGCCTGCACCCCGATCATCAGCCCGCCGGCCCCGATGCCCTGGACGGCGCGGAAGGCGATGAGCTGGTCCATCGAGCGGGACCAGCCGGCGAGCGCGGAACCCACGACGAAGACGAGGATCGCGAACTGGAAGACGCCCTTGCGACCGAAGAGGTCGCCGAGCTTGCCGTAGATCGGCAGGCCCACCGTGGAGGTCAGCAGGTACGCGGTGATCGCCCAGGACATGCGGTCGAGACCGTGCAGCTCGCCGACGATCTTGGGGAGCGCGGTCGCGACGATCATCTGCTCCAGCGCGGCGAGGAGCAGCGCGAGCATGAGCCCGAGGAACACGGTCCGCAGTTGCGCCCGGCTCAGCGCGGGGGCCGGTCCCGGCGGGGGCGGGCCCTCGGACCTGGGAGGTACGGGAGCGGGGGGCACCGGCTTGGCGAGGGGCACACCACCCCGCTCTTCGAGCCCCGGCCAGTTCTCCGCCAGCGTCGTACCGCTCACCCTTGTCCCCTTCGTCCGCCCGTGCGGGAACCGTTCTCGCATCGCTTTCCGTGGCGACGCAAGTACGAAGAGCGCGGATCAGGGGTGGGTGGTGCGCGGGCGCACGGGCATCTGCGCCGGTAAGAGCCTTACGGCGTACGACAGGGGGGATACGGAGATCCACTCGTCTCAGTGACACCGGAACGGCGCAAGGCGCGACGGCCTGTTGACGCGGCGGGAAGACGAAACGCCGGAGGGGCGGCGGAAAGCGGCCCCTCCGGCGTGCGCACAGCGCGTGCGGGGGGTGAGCCCCCCGGCGTGCTCAGCTTCCGAAGTGCGCCGCGAGCTTGGCGAGTTCCGCGTCGTAGATCCGCGCGAGCCCCTTGGGGGCGAACGCCTTCTCGAAGAAGCCCCCGATGCCGCCGGCCCCGTTCCAGGTCGTCGTGACGACGACGCGCGAGGCGCCCTCGCCGCTCGGGGTCACGGTCCACGTCGTCACCATCGTGGAGTTGCGGTCCTTCTCGACCAGTTCGCCGTCGCGCGGCTCGCTGACCTCCAGCAGGCAGTCCCGGACGCGCTTGCTCGTCGCCTGGAGCTTCCAGTGCACGAGGGTGCCCTCGCCGTCGCCGCCCTCGCGCACCTCGTACTCGCTGAACTGTTCGGGCAGGAGCGTCCGGCGCGTGCCGCTGTAGTCGGCGAGCGCGTCGAAAACGTCCTCGGGGCCGGCCGCGATGATCCGCTCCGTCGTGGCCTCGACCTGCGCCATTGCACTACCTCCAGGGACTTCGCCGGGTGTATTCCCACGCCCGCCGGTGCGGCGGTGGGGCCCACCCAACCATCGCGGGGCCACGCCGCCAAATCCGGCCTCCCAGCGATCAGGAGAACACATGTTCTATTGTTCGAACGCGATCGGGTCCCGCTCCTTCCGCGCGCCGCGCACTCGCGGGCCGCGATCCGGTCGCGACCGGATCGCGGCCCGCGAGGCTCCCGCAGCCGGTCCGCTACCCCGAGGAGGCCGCCATGCGCTGGGACAACCTGAACGACACCGCCGACGACGCCACGACCGCGCGGAACACGCTGTTCTCCGCCGATTCCGTCACGACCCGCACCTTCGAGACGCCCGAGTTCGCGGGCATCACCTTCCACGAGATACGCGCCCGCTCGATCGTCAACCGCGTCCCCGGTGCCTCGCGGATGCCCTTCGAATGGACGGTGAACCCCTACCGGGGCTGCTCGCACGCCTGCGTCTACTGCTTCGCGCGCAAGACGCACAGCTATCTGGACCTCGACACGGGGCTCGGCTTCGACAGCCAGATCGTCGTCAAGGTCAACGCCCCCGAGCTGCTCCGCAAACGCCTCGCCTCGGCGCGCTGGCAGGGCGAGCACATCGCGATGGGCACCAACGTCGACTGCTATCAGCGCGCCGAGGGCCGCTACGCGCTCATGCCGGGCATCCTCGGGGCGCTCACCGAGCACGCGAACCCGTTCAGCATCCTCACCAAGGGCACGCTGATCCTCCGCGATCTCCCCCTGCTCACGGAGGCGGCCCGGGTGACGCGGGTCGGCGTCTCGGTCTCGGTCGGCTTCACGGACGAGACGCTGTGGCGCACGGTCGAGCCCGGCACCCCGGCCCCCGCGCGGCGCCTGGACGTCGTACGGCGCCTCGGCGCGGCGGGCCTGGACTGCGGCGTCCTCATGGCCCCCGTCATCCCCTACCTCGGCGACAGCCCGGAGCAGCTGGAGGCGACGGTGCGCGCCGTCGCGGAAGCGGGCGCCACCTCGGTCACCCCGCTCGTGCTGCACCTGCGGCCCGGCGCCCGCGAGTGGTTCATGTCCTGGCTGGCCCGCGAGCACCCGCACCTCGTCCGCCCCTACCAGCGCCTGTACGGGGACGGGGCCTACGCGCCCACGTGGTACCAGCGCCGCATCACGCGCCAGGTCCACGAACTGGCCCGCGCCCACGGCATGGGCGAGCGCCGCACGGCGGCCTGGCGCGGCGCGGAGGACGGGGACGCGGGGAGGCGGGACGCGGGGAGGCGTGGCGGAGGAGAGGACGGCGCGGCGCGGGACGGCGGTACGCGGGACGGCGTGCGGCGCGACGGGCGAGCGCGCGTGCAGGCCGCGCACGCCCCGGAGCGTGCGCGGGGGCCCGAGCCTGCGGGCCCGACCCAGCTCAGCCTTCTGTGAGCCGGTGGCGCACGGCCCGCACGCCCGGAAACCTGGGGCCCGGGCCCGGCCCAGGAGCCGCACCGGCCCCGGCCTCGCACACCGCCCGGCCCG
>NZ_GG770539.1:793142-799351 GCF_000154905.1 Streptomyces sp. SPB074
CCCGCCCCCCTTCGCGCCCGTCGGTCCGGGTGGCCGCTCCCCCGCCGCCGCCCCGGCCCGGTCTCAGCCCCCCGCCTCCGCCTCCTTCTTGCGCAGTTCGGCCGGGCGCCGGTTCCGGGGCGCGGGGATGCGGGCGAGGGCCGCCGAGGCGGCGGCGCCGAGTCCCGGGTGCTGCTCGGCGGCCTGGAGGACCCGGCGCGCCCGCCGGTCGCCGAGGACGCCGAGCCCGGCGACGCAGGCGAGGGCCACGTTGCGGTAGGGGTCGTTGCGCACGAGCCGCCGCTCCAGCGTCGCGATGAGAGCGGGGACGGACTCGGGCGCGCGGAGCGTCGTGAGGAGCCGCACGGCCTGCCCCGCGTAGGCGACGCGCAGCTCGTTGGTGGCGAGGGCGGCGGCGGCCCGCGCGGTCCTGGGGTCGCCGAGCGCGGCGAGGGCCTGCGCCGCGGTGGCGCAGCGCTGGGGGTCGCGGTGGTTGAGGAAGAGGACGAGGGTCTCGAAGGCGCGCGGGTCCTTGGCGACGCCGAGGCGGTAGGCGGCCAGTTCCCTGGCCCACAGCGGGCGGCCCGGGTCGCTCAGCACCCCGGCCAGCTCCTCGGGCCCGGCCGCGCGGGCCAGTCGTTCGCACTCCTCGACCGCCCGCTCCCCCTCCACCACCGCCTCGCACCGTAAGCGGTCCGTGAGCGCACGCAACTCTTTGTTCATGGCAGCCGAGCGTAGCGGCTCGGACGGCACCGGGTCAGGGGGCCAGGAGGAAGGAACCGCCGTTCCTCGTTGACCAGTTCACCCATGTCGGGGACAGCGGGACGAGGCCCGCGCTCATCACGCTCCCGTGCCGCTCATCGGAGCGGGGCGCGAGGTGATCACCCGCCCCGCGCGGGGCGCGGGCGAGGGGCGCGCGCGGGGGCCCGCGAGCGGCGGACAGCGCACACGCGCGCGGCGGGGATGCAGTACGTTCGGGTGCATGTCCCAGTCGGCCACGCCTCCGTCCTCCGCCTCCGCGGCCCGTACCGCCCCGCCGTCCGCACCGGCGGGTGCCGAGAACGGCTCCGGCGGCCGGGCCGCGGCCCAACGCCTCAAGATGCGCCGCGAGCTGGCGTCCGCCGCGATGGAACTCTTCGCGACGAAGGGCTACGAGGCGACGACCGTCGACGAGATCGCCGCCGCCGCCGGGGTCGCCCGCCGGACCTTCTTCCGCCACTTCCGGTCGAAGGAGGAGGCGATCTTCCCCGACCACGACGACACCCTCGTCCGCGTCGAGGACGTGCTCAAGGCGGCCCCGGCGCACGAGCACCCGCTCGACACGGTCTGCCGGGGCATCAAAGAGGTCATGAAGATGTACGCGGCGGCCCCTCAGGTCTCCGTCGAGCGCTACAAGCTGACGCGCGAGGTGCCGACGCTGCGCGAGCGCGAGATCGCCTCCGTCTCGCGCTACGAACGTCTCTTCACGCGCTACCTCCTCGGCCACTTCGACGAGCACGAGCAGAACGGCAACGACGAGCCGCTGCTCGCCGAGGTGGCCGCCTCCGCCGTCGTGACCGCGCACAACCACGTGCTGCGCCGTTGGCTGCGCGCCGGCGGCGAGGGCGACGTGATGGCGCAGCTCGACCGCGCCTTCGCGATCGTCCGGGCCACCGTCGGCGCCAACTTCGCGGTGGGCGGCCTCGCCCCGGGCCGCCCCGGGCCCGCCGCGACGGCGAGCGCGCGCGGCGAGGTGCTCGTGACGGTGGCCCGCACGGACGCGCCGCTGGACGAGGTCATGCGCACGATCAAGGAGGCGCTACGCCCGCGGGGCGACTGAGCGCGCGAGCAGACCTCACCGGCATCACCGCGAGGGGTGGCGGGCCGCACCGGCCCCGCCGCCCCTTTTTTATCGTTCCCACCCCACCCCCACAGATTCGGCACGCAGTGCCACAACTCCGTCTACGCACTCATCGTGCCACGCCTCCACGCACCCACGGAACCCCTCACCTCCGGCGCCCGTGATCGATCATTTCGGTCTGCCGAACAGGCACATCCCTTGCCCTGCCTGGAATGATCGATTATCGCTCATCTGAGCGTCATCTTTACCAAGTTCATACCCGCGAGTAACTTTTCCGTCTTGCTGCCTGACACCGCGTGCCATACGTTGAGGCAGTCCGGGCGGTCCTTCCACGGGCCGCCACGCCACAGCCCCCGCCGGAGGCACTCGTGAAGGACACCCTCGACCTCTCCAGGACCACGGGTACGCCCACCCTCGCCCTCGTGTGCGACGCACCGACCCGCGCGGGTTTCGACCCGGGCGAGGCGCCCGCGGCGGGCGCCTTCGGGCGCGACGGCGTGGCGCTCGCTCACCTCGGGGACGTACGGCGGCTGTTCGACGGGGTCCCGCTCGGCCGGGTGCGGCTCGCGCTCCCCGGCGGCCCCACCGGCATGTGGCTCCTCGCGCTGTGCCTCGTCGCCGCCGAGGAGCAGGGGCTCGCGGAGGACGAGCTGCGGGGCACCACGTACGAGGACCGGCCCGCCTCGACCGCGCTCGCGCTTGCGCCTGCGCGGCGACCTGGGCGTCTACGCCGCCGCGTGGTTGCCGCGCTGGGCCCTCAGCCCCGGCGCCCTCCCCGCGCGCGGTGCCACGAGCGCCCGGCCCGGCGAGGAGGCGGCGGCCGTGGCCGCGCTCGCGCGCTGGCGGGCGACGCGCGAGGAGTCCACCGACCGGCAGGGCCTCGCCGACCCGTACCTGTGGCCGAGCGTGCGCCAGAGCCTGGACCGGCTCGCGGACGCGGCCATCGACGGCGACTGCCTCGTGGAGGCGACGCTCGACTGCGTGCGCGCCGGGGTCACCACGGGCGAGTGGGCGCGCACCCTGCGGGCCGCGCTCGGCACGTACGAGGCCCCCACGCACGCCGCCCCTGCCTCGTACGAGGCCCCCGCCGCGTCCCCCGTCCCCGCCGCGTACGAGGCCCCGCACGCCTCCCGGACCTCCCCCGCCCCGTACCGCTCCGCCCGCCACCGCGCCCCCGCCGGAACGCGGTGATCACCCCCCGTAGGGTCGGGAGGAGCACGTATCAGCCGCTCCCCCGGAGGTCCCCGCATGACCGGCACGTCCGGCCCGCGTCCCGTCCGTCCGCGCCGTTCCTGCCTCGCCGTGCCCGGCAGCAATCCGCGCTTCCTGCTCAAGGCGCGGTCGCTGCCCGCGGACGAGGTCTTCCTCGACCTGGAGGACGCCGTGGCGCCGCTCGCCAAGGCGGAGGCGCGCGAGAACGTCGTGCGTGCCCTCGGCGAGGGCGGCTGGGAGGCGAGGACGCGGGTCGTGCGGGTCAACGACTGGACGACGCCGTGGACCTACCGCGACGTCGTGACGGTGGTCGAGGGCGCCGGGCAGCACCTGGACTGCCTCCTGCTGCCGAAGGTGCGGGACGCGGAGCAGGTCGTCGCGCTCGACCTGCTGCTCACGCAGATCGAGCGGGCCATGGGCTTCGAGGTGGGCCGCATCGGCATCGAGGCGCAGATCGAGGACGCGCGGGGGCTGACCGGCGTCGAGGCGATCGCCGCCGCCTCGCCGCGCCTGGAGGCGCTCGTCTTCGGCCCCGCCGACTTCATGGCCTCGATCGCGATGAAGACGCTCGTGGTCGGCGAGCAGCCGCCCGGGTACGGGGCGGACGCCTATCACTACATCCTCATGAAGATTCTCGTGGCCGCGCGCGCCCACGGCCTCCAGGCGATCGACGGCCCCTACCTCCGTATTCACGACGAGGACGGCTTCCGCGCCGTCGCGGGGCGCTCGGCCGCCCTCGGCTTCGACGGGAAGTGGGTCCTGCACCCGGCGCAGATCGCGGCGGCGAACGAGGTCTACGCGCCCGCGCAGGCCGACTACGACCACGCCGAGCTGGTCCTGGACGCCTACGCCCACCACACCTCGGCCGAGGGCGGGGCCCGGGGCGCGGCCATGCTCGGTACGGAGATGATCGACGAGGCCAGCCGCAAGATGGCACTCGTGATCGCGGGCAAGGGCCGCGCGGCCGGTCTCACCCGCACGACGTCCTTCCCCGCGCCGGAGTGAACGGCGCGTGCGCGGGGCCCCGCCGCGTACCGCCCGTCGAGATCCCTGTCACACAGGAAGATGACGTGGGATGATGAAAAGACTGACGGGAGGAATCCCGGGCGTCTTCGACTCGCTTCCTGGCTTGCCCAGTTGCGGGCCGTAACCGATACCATCCCCGGAAAGCCGCCGTTCCCCGTCTCATCCGCGCGGCATTCATCCGCTACGAAGGTCATCCATGCCCGACAGCCACACCCCTGTAACTCGCGGCCGGGTCCGCCTGGCCCGCGGCGCCTCTCCCTGGCTGCTGCCCACCGTCGCCACGGCGGCCCTCTCCCTCGGCCGCGCCCGCCGCTCCGGGCGCGCGGCGGCTCTCGCGGTGCCGGCCACGGCCCTCGCCGCGGGGATGCTGTGGTTCTTCCGCGACCCCGAGCGCGAGATCTCCGAGGGCCGGGTCATCTCGCCCGCCGACGGAGTGGTGCAGAGCGTCATGCCGTGGAAGGACGGCCGCACGCGCGTGGCGATCTTCATGAGCCCGCTCAACGTGCACGTCAACCGCGCTCCGCTGGCCGGCACCATCACCTCCGTGGAACACGTTCCCGGGGGTTTCGTGCCCGCGTTCAACAAGGAGAGCGAGAACAACGAGCGTGTCGTGTGGCACGTCGACACGGAACTCGGCGACATCGAGATGATCCAGATCGCCGGGGCCGTGGCGCGCCGCATCGTGCCGTACGTGCAGAGCGGGACGAAGGTCGAGCAGGGCGAGCGCATCGGGCTGATCCGCTTCGGCTCGCGCGTGGACCTCTATCTGCCGGAGGGGGTCGAGGTCGCCGTGGAGGTCGGGCAGCCGACGCTCGCGGGGGTGACTCGCATTGACCGTGACTGACCGCAGTACCCACGACCGCGAGACACACGACCCGGAGACCGGCGACCCCTGGGGGCTGGACGCGGAGGAGACGGGCGAGCCGGAGATGCCCCTCTCGCTGCGCCTGTCCATCGCGGACGCCCTCACGCTCGGCAACGCGACGTGCGGCTTCATGGCGGTGTACTTCACCACCACGGGCATCCTCATCCCGCACCTCACCGGCAGTGACGAGTTCGGCATGGCCCGTCACTCGGCGGCGACCGCGGTGATCCTCATGCTGTGCGCCGCCGTCTTCGACCTCTTCGACGGCCTCGTGGCCCGCAAGCTGCGCAGCTCGCCGATGGGCGCCGAGCTGGACAACCTGTCGGACCTGATCAGCTTCGGTCTCGCGCCGGCCTACTTCGTGCTCGTGTACGGGCTCGTCGCGGACGACGCGCACCAGAGAGTGGCCGCGCTCGGGGCGATCGTCGTGCTCCTCGCGGTGGTGCTGCGCCTCGCCCGCTTCTCGTGCGTGACGCTGCGGGACGGGGTGTTCCAGGGGATGCCGAGTCCGTTCGGGGCGCTCACGGTCGTCTCCGTCGTACTCCTGGAGCTGCCGTTCGTGGCGACGCTCCTCGCGATCATCGGGACGGCGTGGCTCATGGTGAGCCGCGTCGAGTACCCGAAGCCGCGCGGGCCGCTCGCCGTGGCGATGCTCAGCTGGATCGTCGCCGCGATGGGGCTCCTCGCCGCCTGGGCCTTCGACGCCCCGGGCGGGCAGCTGCTGCTCCAGACCGGCTGCGCGCTCCAGCTCGTGCTGGCCGCCGTCATCCCGCTCTTCGCGACCGCCCGCCGGGTCAGCAACTTCCGGGGCAACCGCCGCGAGGCACGCGCGCTGCGGCTGCCGTAACGGCTCCCGCCAGGCGGCCCCGTAACGGCTCCCGCCCGGCGCTCAAGGGCCCCGCACCTCCTGACCGGTGGTGCGGGGCCCTTCGCGTGCGCCCGGCGCGTGACGCGTCCCGCGCGCCTTCCCGCGGCCTCCGCCTCTACAGGCGCTCGCGCGCGATGCCCGCGGCCAGGCGCTCCAGGAGGGGGCCGGCCTCGCGGACGCACGTGGCCACGTCGGGTTCGAGCGAGGTGAGCGGGTACGCGGCGGCGATGCCCGCCGCGCGCAGCTCCTCCGGGGCCAGCGCGAGCCGGCCGCACACGGCGACGACCTCGACGCCGCGCGCCCGGGCCGCCGCCGCGACCCCCGCCGGGGCCTTGCCGCGCAGCGTCTGCGCGTCCAGCGAGCCCTCGCCCGTGACGACGAGGTCCGCGCGCTCCAGCGCGGCGGCGAAGCCGAGGACG
>NZ_GG770539.1:800073-802231 GCF_000154905.1 Streptomyces sp. SPB074
GTCCGCGACCGGCAGCGCGTCGACGGCGAGGCCGGGCCGTACGGACCGCAGCCCGGCGGCCACGCGCTGTGCCACCTCGACGGCCGTGAGCGAGCCCTTGAACTTGTCGGCGGCGATCAGCACCCTCGGGCGCCCCTGCTCCTCGGTCACAACTCTCCTTCGCACGCGTCGGTCGCCTGCGCGCCGCCGTACCTGCCCGGGCGCGCACGCCGCAGCGACCCTAACCGGCCCCGCGGGAGGAGGGCCGGGCGCGTCCGGGGAGTGGGCGCGCACCGGGCGGCCGGGGAAAGGGCGTTAGGGTCGGTGACCGTGAGTGAGAACGAAGTGGACAGCGCGTACACCGACTACATCGCGGGGCTGCCCCGCGTGCTCGCCGCGGCGGCGACGCTCTTCCGGGACGCGGAGGGGCGGGTACTGCTCGTGGAGCCGAACTACCGGCCGGGCTGGGGCATCCCGGGCGGGACCGTGGAATCGGACGCGGGCGAGTCGCCCCGCGAGGGGGCCCGCCGCGAGACGCGGGAGGAGATCGGCCTCGACCTGCCGCCCGGGCGGCTCCTCGCGGTCGACTGGTCGCGCGGCCCCGCCCGCCCGCCGCTCGTCATGCACCTGTACGACGGCGGGGTGCTGACCATGCGCCAGCTCGGCGCGATCCGGCTCCAGGAGTCCGAGCTGCTCTCGTGGCGCATGGTGCCGCGCACCCGCCTCGCGGAGTTCCTCCGCCCGCAGGCGGCGGCGCGCGTCACGGCGGCGCTCGACGTGCTCGACCGGGGCGAGGGAACGGCCGAGCTGGTGGACGGGGTGCTGCCGGGCGGCACGGAGGGTTGAGCGCCCGCCCGGACGGCGAGACGTCCGCGGGAACCTCGCCGGGAGTCCCCGGCGGGCCCCCGCGGCGTCCTCGCGAGCACCAGCCTCGTCCACGGGCAGGGCCGCACGCGCCCGGCCCGCGAGGACGATCCGACGACCGCCGAGGTCCCTGCCCTGCGACGAAGCTGCTCGCCGAAGTGCTGGTCAGGGAGAGCGGCCTGAACTGGTCCGTCCTGCGCTTCGGCTTCGTGTGCGGCGAGGGGGACGGCCACCTCGAAAGCCTGCCGGGACTCGTCGCCTCCTGGAAGACGCACCCGGCGCAGGCGCACTCCCTCGTGCACCACCGCGCCATCGCGGGCGCCGTCCGGCTGGCGCTCACCGGGGCGATGGACGGCCGCACGGTCGACCTCGTGGACGAGGCCCCCGTCACGACCTGTGAGGCCGCCACCCTCGTGGGCGCCGGGTACCCTCCGTCCGCCGAGCCCCTGGAGGACCCGTGGAACGGCCGTGCGGACGGCGGTCTGCCGCGCTCGCTCGGCCACGTGGCGAGCGTGCCGACCGCGCACGGGGCGGTGCGCGAGGGACTGCTCCGAGCCGCGGGAGCGGCCCGGGAAGCGGCCCGGGAAACGGTGCGGGCGGACGCGGCCTCGGGGCCCGCGGGGCTCAGGGGCAGACGATCGCCCGCAGTTCCCTCTCCGCGGCGCGCAGAAGCGTCTCGTAGTCCGCCGACTCGTCGGCCGCCCACCGCTCCCCCGCGACCCGCACGATCGCCATGGCCGCGTCGGTCGCGAGGCGGGCGTCCGCCGGGGGGTGCCCGCGGTCCTCCAGCGCCTCCTTGAGCGCCGCCGACATGGAGGCCGTCTTGATCAGTTCGCGTTCGCGCAGGGGCGGGCTGGCCGCGATGACGGCGGCGCGGGCGCGCAGGAACTCGCGGGACCGGAAGACCCCGGGGGCCTTCGTGAAAGCGCGCAGGAGAGTGTCGAGCGGGGCCGTGCCCTCGGGGACCTCGGCGACCGCCGCGACAAGCAGTTCCTCCAGTTCCTGGCCGCCGCCGAACAGCGCCTCCCGCTTGTCCGTGTACCAGCGGTAGAAAGACCGTTCCGTCAGCCCCGCGCGGCGGGCGATCTCCGCGACCGACGTGCGGTCGTAGCCCTGCTCCGTGAAGAGGTCGAGCGCCGCTCGTTCGAGCCGCCCGCGCGTATTGCCTTCCCAGCGTGCCATGGGGCCAGTGTAGGGAGAATTCCGAGTGACAGCAGGTGCTGTCGTCACCTTGCCACGGCGACGCCGTCGGCGGTGAGGTCGGCGACGATGCGGAAGAGGTTCTCGACCTCGTCCGGGTCGAGCGCGGCCGAGG
>NZ_GG770539.1:802331-808927 GCF_000154905.1 Streptomyces sp. SPB074
AAGCACCTGCTGTCACTCAGCGCACCCACCGGGAGACCCTCATGCGCACTCTGCGCTTCCACACGCACGGACCCGCGCTCGACGTGATCCGGCTCGAAGAGGCCCCCGTGCCCGAGCCGGGGCCCGCGCAGATCCGCGTGGCCGTGACGATGTGCGGCCTGACACCGGCCGACTGGGCGCTCGCGGGCGGTCTCTTCACCGGGAAGCTGCCGCGCGGGATCGGCCTGGAGGTCGCGGGCACGGTCGACGCGCTCGGCGCGGACGTGAGCGGCGTCGCGGTCGGCGACGAGGTGTTCGGGCCCGTGCCCTTCACCGGACCGAGCGCGGGAGCGGCGGACCACGCCGTCCTGGACGTGTGGTTCCCGCGCCCCAGGGAGCTCGACCCGGCCGAGGCCGCCGCGCTCCCGATGGCCGTCGAGACCGCGCACCGGGGCCTCGCCGGGCTCGGCGTCACCGCGGACACCGCGCCGGGGCTGACCGTCCTGGTGCACGGCGCCGGTTCGACCGTGGGCCACGCCGCCGTGCAGATCGCGCTCCACCAGGGCGCGCGCGTCCTCGCGACCTCCGGGGAGAGGCGCGCGGAGGAGCTGCGCGGGCTCGGCGCGGAGGTCACCCCGTACGGCGAGGGCATGGCGGCCCGGGTACGGGAACTGGCGGGCGGCGACGTCGACCTGGCCCTCGACGCGGCGCCGCCCACCGGCGGGCTGCCGGAGCTGATCCGTACCGTCGCGGCGCCGCGCGACGTCATGACGATGAGCGATTTCGCGGCGGAGGAGGAGCTGGGCGTGCGCTACCAGTTCGGCGAGGAGGGCAACGCGTACCACCACCACGCCCTGCCGGTGTACGCGCGGCGGGCGGCCGAGGGACGCTTCACGGTCCCGCTCGCGGGTGTCCACCCGCTGGGGGACTGGCGCGCGGCGGCCGAGCGGAGCCTTTCCGGGAGGGCGGGCGGCAAGCTCGTGCTGCGGGTGCGGTGAGACGGGTGGACGCGGGGAGGCGGGGCGCGTGCGGTGAGACGGGGCGGTTCCGGCTCCGCCGCGGCGGGGCGGACGAGACCCCGGTCCTCGTTCGCCCCGCCGCCCGGTTCCGTCCCGGCCGACGAAACCGCCGGCCAGGATGCCGGACGCCGCTGGTCAGGACAGCGCGAACAACGTGTCCTCGCCGAGCGAACCGCTCCCCGGCGTCCTCGTCCGCCCGCGCTCGAAGGCGAGGAGCGCCTTCTTCGTCTCGACGCCGCCCGCGTAGCCCGTCAGGCTTCCGTTCGCGCCGACGACGCGGTGGCAGGGGACGATGATGCTGACCGGGTTGCGGCCGTTGGCGAGGCCCACCGCGCGGGAGGCGCCGGGCTTGCCGAGCGCGGCGGCGAGCTGTCCGTAGCTGCGGGTTTCGCCGTAGGGGATGGCGACGAGCGCGTCCCACACGGTGCGCTGGAAGGACGTGCCCTCCTGGTGCAGCGGCACGTCGAAGGTCGTGAGTTCGCCGGCGAAGTAGGCGCCGAGCTGGTCGAGCGCCGCTCCGAAGGGGCGTTCGTCGCGGGCGCCGAAGGTCTCCTCCGGGGGGCGATGGCGGTGCCGCGGCAGGTAGAGGCCGCTGAGCAGGCCGTCCGTGGCGACGAGGGTGAGGGTGCCGCAGGGGCTGTCGGTCTGGGTGTGTACGCGGTGCACGGAGAACACGTCCTCGGGGTTCAGGCGGGGGGCATGAGGTTGATGGGGTGGTCCGACGTGGCCCACAGGTACTGCGTCGCGTAGGCGCGCCAGGGGCGCCAGGCGGCGGCGCGGCGGGTGAGCGCGGCGGGGGTCGCGGGGAGGCCGAGCGCTTCGGCGGCCTGGCGGACGCCGAGGTCGGTGACGGGGAAGGCGTCGGGGTCGCCGAGCGCGCGCATGGCGATGACCTCGATGGTCCAGGGCCCGACGCCGGGCAGTTCGGCGAGCCGCGCGCGGGCGAGGTCCCAGTCGCTGTCCGCGCCGAGCGCGAGCGCGCCCCCCGCGAGGGCGGCGACGAGCCCGGTGAGGGTGCGGCGGCGGCTGCGCGGCATCGCGAGCCGTTCGGGGTCGAGCGCGGCGAGCGCGGCCGGTGCGGGGAAGAGGTGGGTGAGGCCGCCGTCCGGGTCCTCGACCGGGGTGCCGTACGCGGCGGCCAGGCGGCCCGCGTGGGTGCGCGCGGCGGCGGTGCAGACCTGCTGGCCGAGCACGGCGCGGACCGCGAACTCGGCCTCGTCCGTCGTCCTCGGCACGCGGCGGCCGGGTGCCGCGCGCACGAGCGGCGCGAGCGCGGGGTCGGCGGCGAGGGCCGTGCCGACGGCCTCGGGGTCCGCGTCGAGGTCCAGGAGGCGACGGCAGCGGCTGATCGCGGCGGGCAGGTCGCGCAGCTCCCGCAGGCGCAGGCGGCAGTCGACGTAGCGGGGCGTGGGGCTCAGCGCGACGACGCCGGGGCCGTGCGGGAGGTCGAGGGTGCGGCGGTAGGCGCCGTCGCGCCACTCCTCGACGCCGGGCACGGCGGTCGCGGCGAGGTGGCCGAAGAGGTCGTCGGGCGTGAAGGGGCCGCGCAGCGGGAGGCGGAGCCGTACCGTGCCCGCGCCGGGCTCGGCGGTACCCCCGGCGCGGGCGCGGAGCGCGGAGGGGGCGAGGGCGTAGACCTCCTGGACGGTCTCGTTGAACGTGCGCACGGAGGAGAAGCCCGCCGCGAACGCGATGTCCGCCATCGGCAGCGCGGTCGTCTCGACGAGCAGCCGCGCGGTCTGGGCGCGCTGGGCGCGGGCGAGGGCGAGCGGGCCCGCGCCGAGTTCGGCGTTGAGCTGGCGCTCGATCTGGCGAGCGCTGTACCCGAGGCGCGCGGCGAGCCCGGGGACGCCCTCGCGGTCCACGACGCCGTCCGCGACGAGGCGCATGGCGCGGGCGACGAGGTCGGCGCGGTGGTTCCACTCGGGGGAACCGGGGCTCGCGTCGGGACGGCACCGCTTGCAGGCGCGGAATCCGGCCTGCTGGCAGGCGGCGGCGCTGGGCAGGAAGACCATGTTCTCGGGGCGGGGCGTGAGGGCGGGGCAGCTCGGGCGGCAGTAGATGCCGGTCGAGGTGACGGCGGTGTAGAACCAGCCGTCGAACCGCGCGTCCCGCGAGCGCACGGCCCGTACGCACCGGTCCCGGTCCCCGTGCAGGGCGCCGCCCGGACCGCTCACGACGGCGGGGGCGGTCGGCGCGGCGGCACGGGGCCCGGCGGCGGGGAGGCCGTCGCGGGCCGCCCCACCGCTCGCGGCAGCGCTGGTGACGGCGGTCGGGGCCGCCCCTGGAGTGGCTGACATGCCTCAAGGATGCGACGTCGCGGACAGCGGAGCTGGCGGAAATCCGACATGGCGGTGCGAGGGACCCGCCGCGCCCCGGGAGCACCCGGACCGTCGCGCGGCGCGGGGCCGCGCCCGGCCCCCGTGCGGCGTTCTCGCTGGTCGCGGGCACCGCCCAGGACCGGCCGGATAGCCTCCGATCATGTCGAACGATGATCGCACCATCCTTTCCGAGGACATCCTCCTGCGCCCGCTCGCCGCCGGCGACGCTCCCCTGCTGCTCGACGCCTACCTGCGCAACCGCGATCGCCTCCAGCCGTTCGAGCCGGTGCGGACCGAGGAGTTCTACACGCTTCCCGGGCAGCGCGAGCGGCTCGCGAGCCAGCTCGCCGCGCGGGAGGCCGGGACGCTCTTCGGCTGGGTGCTCACGGACGGCGAGCGGGTCATCGGCACGATCACGCTCTCGCAGGTCGTGCGCGGCCCGCTCAACAGCGCGAACCTCGGCTACTGGGTCGACACGGAGTACGCGGGCCGGGGCCTCACCGGCGCGGCCGCCGCCTTCGTCGTCCGGTACGCGGACGAGGTGCTCGGTCTCCACCGCGTGGAGGCCGGCACGCTGCTCGACAACCTCGCCTCGCAGCGCGTCCTGGCCAAGACCGGGTTCACCGAGTTCGGCGTGGCCCCGCGGATGCTCCACATCAACGGCGCCTGGCGCGACCACAAGCTCTTCCAGCTCATCCTGAACGACCTCCCGCCGCGCTGAGCGCCCGGCGGGGGACGGCGTGCCGGGCACGCCCGCGGGCACTCGCGGCCTGTAGGAAAGCCGCAGGCGCGGTTAAGAAAACCTCGATGGACCGGGTGGCGTGCGGCGCGGCAGGATCTTGGTGCCGGTCGTGCGCGCCCTGCCGGGCCGCGGCCGTCCCCCACCCCTCCGCACCCGTCCACCGGTCCGCCCGGCGGCGGGCGCGGCGCGCACAGAAGAGGAGCCACCCGAGTGAAGGCACTGGTCAAGGAGAAGGCGGCACCGGGTCTGAGCCTCGTGGAGGTCCCGGAGCCCGAGGCCGGTCCCGGGGACGTGCTCATCAAGGTGCTGCGCACCGGGATCTGCGGCACGGACCTGCACATCCGTGCCTGGGACGGCTGGGCGCAGCAGGCCGTCAGCGCGCCGCTCGTCGTCGGCCACGAGTTCTTTGGCGAGGTCGTCTCGACCGGCCGCGACGTGAGCGGCATCGCGGTGGGCGACCTCGTCAGCGGTGAGGGCCACCTGGTGTGCGGCACGTGCCGCAACTGCCTCGCGGGCCGCCGCCACCTGTGCCGGGCGACGGTCGGGCTCGGCGTCGGGCGCGACGGCTGCTTCGCCGAGTACGTCGTCCTGCCGGCCTCCAACGTGTGGGTGCACCGCAATCCGGTCGACCTCGACATCGCCGCGATCTTCGACCCCTTCGGCAACGCCGTGCACACCGCGCTCTCCTTCCCGCTCGTCGGCGAGGACGTGCTCATCACGGGCGCGGGCCCCATCGGCCTCATGGCCGCGGCCGTCGCCAAGCACGCCGGGGCGCGCAACGTCGCGGTCACCGACGTGAGCGAGGCGCGCCTCGCCCTGGCCCGCAAGGTGGGCGCCGATCTCGCGCTCGACGTCTCCTCGGCGTCCATCGCGGACGGCCAGCGGCTCCTGGGCCTGCGCGAGGGCTTCGACGTCGGCCTGGAGATGTCCGGGAACCCGGCCGCGATGCGCGACATGCTCGCCAACATGACGCACGGCGGGAAGATCGCCATGCTCGGCCTGCCCGCGCAGGAGTTCGCGGTCGACTGGGCCCGCGTCGTCACCTCGATGATCACGATCAAGGGCATCTACGGCCGGGAGATGTTCGAGACGTGGTACGCGATGTCCGTCCTCCTCGAAGGCGGGCTCGACCTCTCCCCCGTCATCACCGGCCGCTACCCGGCCGCCGAGTTCGAGGCCGCCTTCGAGGACGCGGCGAGCGGGCACGGCGGCAAGGTCGTCATGGACTGGACCGCGTGAGCCGTACGCGTACGGCCTGACGCGCTTCGTACCGCCCGCACCCACCCCCTCCGGAGGATTCCACCATGTTCGGCTCCGTGCGCGACCAGTTGCGTGCCACCCTCGACGAGATCACCGCCGACGGCCTCTACAAGCCCGAGCGCGTCATCGGCACCCCGCAGTCCGCGACCGTGGACGTCACCGCCGGGGGCCGTCCCGGCGAGGTGCTGAACTTCTGCGCCAACAACTACCTCGGCCTCGCCGACCACCCCGAGGTGATCGCCGCCGGGCACGCCGCGCTCGACCGCTGGGGCTACGGCATGGCCTCGGTCCGCTTCATCTGCGGCACGCAGGAGGTGCACAAAAAGCTGGAGGGGCGGCTGTCGGCGTTCCTCGGGCAGGAGGACACGATCCTGTACTCCTCGTGCTTCGACGCCAACGGCGGTGTCTTCGAGACGCTGCTCGGCGCCGAGGACGCGGTCATCTCGGACGCCCTCAACCACGCCTCGATCATCGACGGCATCCGTCTCTCCAAGGCCCGCCGCCTGCGCTACGCGAACCGCGACATGGCCGAGCTGGAGCAGCGCCTCAAGGAGGCGGGCGACGCGCGCCGCCGCCTCGTCGTCACCGACGGTGTCTTCTCGATGGACGGCTACCTCGCCCCGCTGCGCGAGATCTGCGACCTCGCCGAGCGCTACGACGCGATGGTCATGGTGGACGACTCGCACGCGGTCGGCTTCGTCGGCGAGAACGGGCGCGGCACCCCGGAACTGGCCGGGGTGAGCGACCGGGTCGACATCATCACGGGCACGCTCGGCAAGGCGCTGGGCGGTGCCTCGGGCGGCTACGTCGCCGCGCGCGCCGAGATCGTCGCGCTGCTGCGCCAGCGCTCGCGCCCGTACCTCTTCTCGAACAGCCTCGCGCCGGTCATCGCGGGCGCCTCGCTCAAGGTCCTCGACCTCCTCGAAAGCGCCTCGGACCAGCGCGTGCGGCTGCGCGAGAACACCGCGCGCTTCCGGAGCGCGATGAGCGAGGCCGGGTTCGAGCTGCTGCCCGGCGAACACCCCATCGTGCCGGTCATGTTCCACGACGCGGCGCTCGCGGGCCGCATGGCGGAGCTGCTGCTCGCACGCGGCGTGTACGTGACGGCGTTCTCCTACCCCGTCGTGCCGCAGGGGCAGGCGCGCATCCGCGTGCAGCTCTCGGCGGCGCACTCGGCCCAGGACGTGGACCGGGCCGTCGCGGCCTTCGTCTCGGCGCGCGAGGCGTCGGGGGCGGAGCGGCCGGCGGGCTGAGCCCATGGCGAGCGGGCGGGCG
>NZ_GG770539.1:809868-822715 GCF_000154905.1 Streptomyces sp. SPB074
TGCTGGAGGCGCTGGGCAAGGCGGCGGGCTGAGGGTGGGAGGGGGCGAAGACGAAAAACAAAAACACGCGGCCGGACGCCAAGTCCGGGGCCTGCAAGGCGTCCCGCGCCCGGAGCAAGAACCACACCGCGCGGGCCGCGTTGTGGCCGCTCATGCCGTGCACGCCCGAACCCGGCGGGGTCGCCGAGGAGCAGAGGAAGACGGCGGGGTGGCGGGTCGCGTAGGGGCGCAGGGTGGGGCGGGGGCGGAAGAGGAGCTGGAGGCCGCTCGCGGCACCGCAGGCGATGTCGCCGCCGACGTAGTTGGCATTGCGCGCGGCGAGCTGCGGCGGGCCGGCCGTGGCGCGGGCGAGGATCAGGTCGCGGAAGCCGGGGGCGAAGCGTTCGATCTTGCGCTCGATGACCTCGGTGAGGTCGCCGTCCCAGCCGTGGGGCACGTGCCCGTACGCCCAGAAGACGTGCTTGCCCGCGGGGGCGCGGCGGGGGTCCACGAGGCTCGGCTGGACGGTGATGAGGAAGGGATCGGCGGGCGGGACGCCGCGCCGTGAGACGTCCACGAGGGCGCGGGAGATGTCGCGGCTGCCGGGGCCGAGCTGCACCGTACCGGCGCGGCGGGCGGCCTCGGAGGTCCAGGGGACGGGCCCGTCGAGCGCGTAGTCGAGCTTGAAGACGGCGGCGCCGTAGCGGTACTTCGGGTACGCGCGGGCGCCCAGCCCCGCGATGCGGGCGAGGGCGTGCGGGGAGGTGTCGAAGAGGTAGGCGCGGGCGGGCGGGAGGTCATCCAGGCGGCGGACCTCGAAGTCCGTCTCGATGGTGCCGCCGAGCTCGCGGAGGCAGGCGGCGAGCGCGCCGGTGATCGCGCCGAGCCGCCTGCCGCGAAGCGGCCAGCCGCGCGTGTGCGCGGCGAGCGCGAACAGCAGGCCGACGGCGGAGGTGGCGGGGCCGCTCAGCGGGGCGATGACGTGGCCGACGAGCCCGGCGAGCATCGCCCGCGCGCGGTCCTCGCGGAAGCGGGCGAGGAGGACGTGGGCGGGGGGCAGTCCAGCGAGCCCGAAGCGGGCGAGGGCGAGCGGGTCGCGGGGCAGCGCGGTGGACGGCAGCGCCATGAAGTCGCGGAGCACGGCGTCCCAGCGCGGCAGCAGCGGCGCGACGAGGCGCCGGTACGTCCCCGCGTCGCGCGCGCCGAGCGAGGCGGCGGTCTCGGCCACGGACCGGGCGAGTACGACGGCGTCGCCGCCCGGCAGCGGGTGCGCCATGGGCAGCTCGGCGTGCAGCCACTCCAGGCCGTGGCGCGCGAGGGGCAGTGCCCGGAAGGCGGGCGAGGCGATGCCGAGGGGGTGCGCGGCCGAGCAGGGGTCGTGGCGGAAGCCGGGGAGGGTCAGTTCCTCGGTGCGCGCGCCGCCCCCGGCCTCGGGCGCGGCCTCGAAGACGGCGACGGACAGGCCCCGGCGGGCCAGCTCGACGGCGGCGGTGAGCCCGTTGGGTCCCGCCCCCACGACGACCGCGTCCAGCAAAGTCGACACCTGCGGACTCCTCACGTCAGCCGATGGCCCGGCGATCAGGATATGCCGCCCGGCACCGCCCGAACCTCCGCTTTCCCGGCCTTTGACGCTCCCTCACGTCCCGTCCGCCCCCGTTTCCCCCGCGAGCAGCGCCCTGACCCGCTCGGCGGTCGCCGCGTCGCGCGCCGTGGTGAAGGCCAGCGCGTTGCCCCCGGTGATGCGGAAGGGGAGGCCGTCGGTCGTCAGGTGCGCCCCGCCCGTCTCCTCCACGAGGAGCAGCCCCGCCGCGTGGTCCCACGCCAGCTCCCAGCTGAAAGCGGTGGCGTCGAGTGCGCCGCGGGCTATCGCGAGGTATTCGAGCCCGGCGGAGCCGCACGGGCGCGGCGCGAGCCCGTGGACGGCGAGGCGGCGGAGCTGGGCCTGCTGGGGGCCCGTCGTGTAGTCGGGGTGCGAGCAGGCGACGGTCAGCGGCCCGCCGGGCGTGGCGGCGGGCCGGGGCAGCGACTCCCCGTTGAAAACGGCGCCCCTGCCCCGTACCGCCACGGCCATGAGGCCGAGGACGGGGGCGTACGTCCAGGAGGCGACGACCACGCCGTCCACGGCGAGGGCGACGAGGGTGCAGAAGCCCGCCTCGCCGCGTACGAACTGGCGGGTGCCGTCGACCGGGTCGATGATCCAGACGGGGGCGGCGGCGCGCAGCGCCTCGTAGCGGGCCGGGTCCTCGGCGACGGCCTCCTCGCCGACGACGACGGAGCCGGGCAGCAGGGGCGGCAGGCTCGCGGTGAGGAGTTGTTCGGCCTCGCGGTCGGCGACGGTCACGAGGTCGTGCGGCCCGGACTTCGCGCTGACCTCGCTGTCCGCGAGGTGGCGGAAGCGGGGCAGCACGGCGCGCGCGACGGCGGCGCGCACGGCGGCCTCGACGGCGGCGACACGGCCGGCGTCGAGCCTCGCGAGGAGCGCGGCGACTGCGGCGGAGATGGCGAAGGCGCCGGTGGCGGGATGGGCCGGGGCGGAATCGCGCAGGTCTTCGAGCATGGCTTCATGAGAGCACGCGGCGCTGACAACGGGGAGAGGGAGGGGAAACGGGGGCTTGCGAGGAGGGGAACGGACGGGGCGGGGGCCGGGTCCGGGGCGGCGCGGGGCGTGGCGTGCCCGGCACGGACAGGGGCGGAGGCGGACGGGCGGTGGGCGCCGTCCTCCCGACCCGCCCGCACCCTGGCCGCGGGGAATCCCGCGTCCCCCGCTAACGTTGCCCTGTCCGCAGGGAAATGACCGAAGTGCCCGTCCCGGGCGCGAGGAGTGGGAGGCGGCGGCCATGCACGGTGAGTACAAGATCCCGGGCGGGAAGCTCGTGGTGGTGGACCTCGACGAGGAGGGCGGGGTGCTGCGCAGTGTGCGCGTGGCCGGGGACTTCTTCCTCGAACCCGACGAGGCGATCGACGCGATCAACGCCGCGCTCGAAGGCGCTCCCTCGGGCTCCGACGGTGCCGGGCTCGCGGCGCGGGTGCAGGCGGCGCTGCCGCCGGGCACGGTGATGTACGGGCTCACCGCCGAGGGCATCGGGGTCGCGGTGCGCCGGGCGCTCGCGCGTGCCACGGACTGGACCGACTACGACTGGCAGCTCATCCACGACGGTCCGCAGCCGGTCGGCCTGCACCTCGCGCTGGACGAGATCCTGACGCAGGAGGTCGCCGCCGGGCACCGCCCGCCGACCCTGCGGGTGTGGGAGTGGCAGGACCCGGCCGTCGTGATCGGCAGTTTCCAGTCCCTGCGCAACGAGGTGGACCCGGACGGCGCCGCCCGGCACGGCGTCACTGTGGTGCGCCGCGTGACCGGCGGCGGGGCGATGTTCATGGAGGCGGGCAACAGCATCACGTACTCGCTGTCGGTGCCGAGCGCGCTCGTGGAGGGCCTGTCCTTCGCCGACAGCTACGCCTACCTGGACGACTGGGTGCTCTCCGCGCTCGGCGACATGGGCATCAAGGCGTGGTACCAGCCCCTCAACGACATCGCGACCGAGGCCGGGAAGATCGCGGGTGCCGCGCAGCGCCGTGTCGCCGCGCCGCAGGGCGGGATGCCGGCCGTGCTGCACCACGTCACGATGGCGTACGACATGGACGCCGACAAGATGACCGAGGTGCTGCGGATCGGCAAGGAGAAGCTGTCCGACAAGGGCACGACGAGCGCCAAGAAGCGCGTGGACCCGCTGCGCAGGCAGACCGGTCTGCCGCGCGAGGAGGTCATCGCGAACATGGTCGCGTCCTTCCGCAACCGCTACGGGCTCACCGAGGGCGCCGTGACGGACGAGGAGATGTCCCGCGCGCGCGAGCTGGCGCGGACGAAGTTCGACTCCGAGGAGTGGACGGCGCGGGTCCCCTAGGCCCGGCCTCCCGGGCCTGCCGTCGCGTCCCCGTCACGCGACGGCGGGGACGCGGGGTGAGCGACGCGCGGCGGGGACGCGGCACGCACGCGGCACCCGCCCCATCGGGGCCGCGTCAGTCGCCCTCCGGCAGGGTGAGGTGGAAGGAGTCGCCCGGGCGCAGGGTCACGGTGCGGTCCACGAGCCGGATGTCGAGCGAGGGCCGGTTGGTCTCGGGGAGGCTGATGTCGAGGCCGCCCGAGCGCAGCCGGAAGCGCACGCCCCACAGGTCGCGGTAGTGGACCGCGAAGTCGTAGCCGGACAGCTCCGGCTGGGGCACGGGGTCGAGGCTGAGGGCGCCGTCGGAGCGGACGCGGAGCCCGGTGAGGCAGCGCTGCACGAGGTCGAGGGTCCCGGCCATCGCGCCGAGGTGGATGCCCTCGCCCGTCGTCCCGCCCTGGAGGTCGGCGACGTCGCCGCGCAGCGCCTCCTGGAAGAAGCCCCACGCCTGCGCGGGCCGCACGCGGGCCAGCACCCAGGCGTGCACGAGCCCGCTGAGCGTCGAGCCGTGGCTCGTGCGGGCCACGTAGTAGTCCACGGTGCGGCGCCACGTCTCGTCGTCCAGGCGGTGGCCCAGGCGGGCGAAGAGGGCGCGGAGTTCGCGCGGCGGGAAGAGGTAGCCGAGCATCAGGGTGTCGGCCTGCTTGGCCGCCTGGTAGCGGTTGACGCTGTCGCCCTCGGCCTCCAGGACGCGGTCCAGGCGGCGGATGTCGCCGTACTTGGCGGACATGCCGACCCAGTCGAGTTCGCGCAGTTCCCCGTAGCCGTCGAACTGGCTGATGACGCCCTGGTGGAAGGGGATGTGGAGGCGGCGCGAGAGGTCGTCCCAGTGGGCCAGCTCGGTGTCGTCCAGCCCGGTGTGCTCGGCGAGTTCGGCGCGGCGCTCGGCGGGGAGCGCGGCGAGGGATTCGAGGGTGCGCTGGAGCACCCAGGCGGCGGTGACGTTGGTGTACGCGTTGTCGTCCAGGCCCGGTTCGGCCGCGTCGGGGTAGGCGTCGTGGTACTCGTCGGGGCCGACGACGCGGCGGATGCGGTAGCGGCCGAGAGCGCCGTCCCACTCGGACTTGGAGGCCCAGAAGCGGGAGATCTGGAGGAGCATCTCGGCGCCCTCGTGCTCCATGAACCGGGTGTCGCCGGTGGCGCGCGCGTAGCTCCACACGTTGTAGGCGACGGCGGAGCCGATGTGGTGCTGGAGGCGCGAGTTGTCGGGCAGCCAGCGGCCGGAGCTGGGGTTGAGGTGGAGTTCCTGTGTCTCCTCACGGCCGTCGCTCCCGGACTGCCAGGGGTACATCGCGCCGTCGAACCCGGCGTCGCGGGCGAGTCGGCGGGCGCGGTCCAGCCGGCGGTGCCGGTAGCGCAGCAGGCCCTTGGACACCTCGGGGAAGTGCAGGTTGAGGTAGGGCAGGACGAAGAGCTCGTCCCAGAAGACGTGCCCCCGGTACGCCTCCCCGTTGAGGCCGCGCGCGGGGACGCCCGCGTCGAGGTCGGCGGTGTGCGGGGAGACGGTCTGGAGGACGTGGAAGAGGTGGAAGCGCAGGATGTGCCCCGCCTCGTCCGGGACTTCGAGCAGCGCGCGGTGCCACAGGCGCTGCCAGGCGAGCCGGTGGCCGAGGAGCAGTTCGTCCCAGCCGGGGACGTTGCGCACGCCGTCGAGCGCGGCGTCGAGCGGGTCGCTGATCGCCGAGTCCCGTGAGGTGTGCAGCGCGACGATCTTGTCGACCGTCGCTGTCTCACCCTGCTTGAGCGTGAGGTTGATGCGGGTCGCCGGTCGCGTCGGGGTGCCGGTGGAGGGGCGCGGTTCGCACGCGGGGCCCTCGCTGCTGTACGTACGGGCCGCAACGGCCACGGTGATGCCCGAGTTGACGGTGCGGGCACGGACCCACACGGTGCAGTCCTCGGGGTAGCCGCTCATGACCTCCGCGAGGTGCCGACCGTTCAGCTCGCGGTAGCGTGCCACACCGTCGTTCGTGACACCGGCGTCGATCGCGGACTCGACTTCGAGGGTTCCGTCGAAGTTCTCGGCGGTGAACTCGGTGCGCAGCGCGGCGAGATGGGGATCGTCCATGTGGACGACGCGGAGCTGCCGCAGCCGCAGCCTGCGCCCAAAGGCGTCCTCGTACACGAGGTGGCGTTCGTAGATCCCGGCGCGCAGGTCGAGCAGTTGCCGGTAGGAGCGCAGCGCGGTGTCGTCGGGCGTGTACCAGTCGGTGCCGCTGCCGCCTTCGGGCGGGGTGAGACGGTAGCGCAGGGGCAGCCAGTCGGGGAGGTTGACCATGTCCTCGTTGGACACGGTCTGCCCGGCGACCTCGGAGCTGAGCCGGTTGTAGACACCGGCGGCGTAGGTGCCGGGGTAGTGCGGGCCGCCCGCCGCGCACTCGGGGGCGGCGCCCCGGGTGGCGAAGTAGCCGTTGCCGAGGCTGCACAGGGATTCGCGCAGCGTCTCCTGGGCGGGGTCGTATCCCTCGTACTCCCACGTCCACTCGGACATGTGCTCACTCCTTGCCGTCGGGGCCGGGGGCGGGGTCCGTGCCGGGGGCGCGGAGGAGGTCGGCGAGGTCGTCCACGACGAGGTCGGCTCCGTGTTCCCGCAGGTCCCTGGCGGTGTCGGTGGTGTGGGCGCGGTCGACGCCGACGACGAGGCCGAAGCCGCCGCGCCGGCCCGCCTCGACCCCGGCGAGGGCGTCCTCGGCGACGGCGGCGTCGGCGGGCTCGGCGCCGAGGCGTGCGGCGGCCTCCAGGAAGAGCGCGGGATCGGGCTTGCCCGCGAGGCCGAGGCGGTGGGACTCGTCGCCGTCGACCAGGGTCACGAAGCAGTGGAGGAGCCCGGCTCCTTCGAGGACGTCGTGGGCGTGGTGCGAGGAGGAGGCGGCGGCCAGCGGGACCCCGGCGCTGCGCAAAGCCTTGAGGAGGCGCACGGAGCCGGGGAAGGGCTCGATGCCGTCCTGCCGGACGCGGCGCGTGAACATACCGTCCTTGAGCGCGGCGACGGCGGCGACGGAGTCCGTGCCCGGCGGGTCGGAGGGGCTGCCGTCCGGGATCGGCACGCGGCGGGCGTGCAGGAAGGCGGCGGCGCCGTCGGCCCTGGGCTTGCCGTCCACGTGGCGGAGGTAGTCGGCGGCGGCGTCGAAGGGCCGGTCGAGGGCCTTGTCGGCGGGCGGGTGCGCGCGCAGGCAGGCGTCGAACGCCTCCTTCCACGCCTCGGCGTGGACGCGCGCGGAGTCGGTGAGGACCCCGTCGACGTCGAAGACCATCGCCGCGATGCCGCTCATGACGGGAGCGAGCCCGTGCCCGGCGGCGCTCACCGCGCGGCTCCGGCGGCGGGGGGAACGGGGCGGGGCGCGCGCGGGGGGCGCACGGGGCGGCTCATGCGGGGCGTTCGCCCGGGGCCTGGCGTTCGTACGGTGCGGGGCGGCGTTCGCATGGCACGCGTCCTTCCGGCTCGGGACCGACCGGCCGGGAGGGCCCAGCCCTCCGCCCACGCTAACCGCAGCGGCGGAGGGCCGCAGCCGGGGACGGGGAGGGCGGGGGGCCGCAGCCGGGGACGGGGGCGGCGGGGCCGCGCGCGGGTCAGGCGGGGTCGGTGAACGTGACCGGCTTGCCGGTGGCGCGGGCGTGGGCGATCTCCCTGCGCGTGGACGCGCCGACATATCCGCCGGGATTGACGACCAGGACCCGGTCGGCCAGATCGATCTTGCGCAGGTGGAGAGCGCCCAGCGCCCTCTTCCGCTCCTCGCTGACCGGCCGGTCCCCGGCGCGCGGGAGGACGACCGGCGCGAGCACGATGATCCCCGCGAGGGCCAGCTCGCGGCCGGCCGCGTCCATCTCCTCCGCGAACCGGGTGGAGCCGCAGACGCAGACGATCTCGGGGCGGTCGCTCACGGTGCGGTCCTCCGCATGACGGGCCGGACCGGGACCGTCCACCCTCCCCCCCTAGACCCCGAGCACCGGAATGACCTCTTCGCCGTACGCGTCGATCAGCTCCTCGCGCGCGTCGTGCATCGCGTAGACGGCGAACTGGTCGATGCCGACGGCACGCAGTTCGCGCAGCTTCTCGATGTGGGCCTCGACGGGGCCGAGGACGCAGAAGCGGTCCACGATGTCGTCGGGCACGAAGTCCGCCGAGTGGTTCCCGACGCGCCCGTGGTGGCTGTAGTCGTAGCCGTCGCGGCCCGCGATGTACGCCGTCAGCTCGCGCGGTACGGAGCCGGAGGCGTCGCCGTAACGGGCGACGAGGTCGGCGACGTGGTTGCCGACCATGCCGCCGAACCAGCGGCACTGCTCGCGCGCGCGGGTCAGATCCTCGCTCACGTAGGCGGGAGCGGCGACGCAGATCGTGACGGAGGCCGGGTCGCGTCCCGCGTCGGAGGCGGCGGTACGCACCTGCTCGACCATCGCGGCCGTGAGATAGGGGTCGGCGAGTTGCAGGATGAAGCCGTCCGCGCGGGCCCCGGCGAGGGCGAGCGCCTTGGGCCCGTACGCGGCGGCCCACACCGGCAGCCGCCCGTCCCGTACCCACGGCAGCCGCACCTCGGTGTCGCCGAGGCGCGCGGTACGGCCCTCGGCGAGGTCACGGATCGTGTCGATGGCCTCGCCCAGGCGGGCGAGGGTGTTCGGGGGGCGGCCCGCGACACGCATCGCCGAGTCGCCGCGCCCGATGCCGCACACGGTGCGGTTGCCGAACATGTCGTTGAGCGTCGCGAACGTCGAGGCGGTGACCTCCCAGGCCCTGGTCCCCGGGTTGGTCACCATCGGCCCGACGACGAGCCGTTCGGTGTGCTCCAGGATCTGGCTGTGGATGACGAAGGGCTCCTGCCACAGCACCGCGGAGTCGAAGGTCCAGCCGTGGGTGAAGCCCCGCCGCTCGGCGCGGCGCATGAGGCCGACGACGGTGGAGGCCGGCGGGTCGGTCTGGAGGACGAGTCCGAAGTCCATGACGCAGCTCCCTGGGTCGGGGCCTGTGGTCCGGTGCCGGACCGGCCCGGAGAATGAGCGATTGTGCCACGGACAGGGGCGGCGGAACACGGACGAACACGAAGGAAACGCCCGCCCGGACACAGTGGCGGGCCCCTCCCCCGGACCCGCCGCTCACCCCGGGTAGCGGGTCAACCCCCGTGGTACGTAGACCCCGTGTCCCGCCCTGCCCACGTACCGTCCGTCCTCCAGGACCGGGACGCCGCGCGAGAGGACTGTGCGGACGCGGCCCGTGACGCGGGTGCCCTCGTAGGCGGAGTAGTCGACGTTCATGTGGTGCGTGGCGGCCGAGAGGACCTGCTCCGTGTGCGGGTCGTAGACCACGAGGTCCGCGTCCGCGCCGGGGGCGATCGTGCCCTTGCGCGGGTAGAGGCCGAACATGCGGGCGGGCGCGGCGCAGGCGAGGTCGATCCAGCGGCGGCGGGAGATGTGGCCGTCCACGACCGCCTGGTGGAGGAGGTCCATGCGGTGCTCGACGCCGGGCATCCCGTTGGGGATCTTGGAGAAGTCCCCCCGGCCCAGCTCCTTCTGGCCGCTGAAGCAGAAGGGGCAGTGATCGGTCGAGACGACCTGGAGGTCGTCGGCGCGCAGCCCGCGCCACAGCGCCGCCTGGTGCTCCTTGGGCCGCAGCGGCGTCGAGCACACGTACTTGGCGCCCTCGAAGTCCGGTTCGGCGAGCTGGTCGGTGGATAGGAAGAGGTACTGCGGGCACGTCTCGCCGTGGACCGGCAGGCCCAGGTCCCGTGCGGCGGCGATCTCCCCCAGGGCCTCCTGGGCGGAGACGTGGACGATGTAGAGCGGTACGTCGCCCGCCACGCGCGCGAGCTGGATGGCGCGGTGGGTGGCCTCGGCCTCCAGGAGGGCCTTGCGGACCTCGCCGTGGTGGCGCGGGTCGGTGCGGCCGGCCGCGAGGGCCTGTTCGACCAGGACGTCGATCGCGATGCCGTTCTCGGCGTGCACCATCGTGAGGCCGCCGTTCTCGCCCGCGCGCTGCATCGCGCGCAGGATGCGGCCGTCGTCGGAGTAGAAGACCCCCGGGTAGGCCATGAAGAGCTTGAAGCTCGTGACGCCCTCGCCGACGAGGAGGTCCATCTCCTTCAAGGTGTCCTCGTTGACGTCGGCGAGGATCATGTGAAAGCCGTAGTCGATCGCGCAGTTGCCCTCGGCCTTCGCGTGCCAGGCGTCCAGGCCCTCGCGCAGGCCGTGCCCCACGGCCTGCGCGACGAAGTCCACGATCGTCGTCGTGCCGCCCCAGGCGGCGGCGCGGGTACCGGTCTCGAAGGTGTCGGAGGCGTACGTGCCGCCGAAGGGCATCTCCATGTGCGTGTGCCCGTCGACGCCGCCCGGGATCACGTACATGCCGTGCGCGTCGATGACCCGCTCCGCCGTCCACGCCCCGGCCGCCGCCGAGCCGGTCGCGGCGAGCGCCGCGACGCGCCCGTCCTCGACGAGGACGTCGGCGTGGGTCTCCTCGGCGGCGGTGACGACGAGTCCGCCGCGGATCAGGGTGCGGTCGCTCATCGGGGCTCCTCTCGTGCGCGTACGGGCGGGACGGGGTGAACGAGGTGAACGGGGTGGAAGGGTCCGGCGGTTCACCGGGCGGGCGGGTCTTCCACGGGACGGAGGCGCCGTCGCGGGACGGAGGCACCGTCGCGCGGAGAGGACGGGGGCGGGGCGCGGGCGGCGCTCGGCCCCCGTCGGCTCAGGCCGTCTCGCGCAGCGCCGAGAGCAGCAGTTCCGCGCCTTCCTCGGCCTCCTCGGCGGTCAGGCTGAGCGGTGGGGCGACGCGGAGCACGCTCGTGTCGTGCCCCCCGCCCTTGCCGAGGAGCAGCCCCTTCGCGCGGGCGGCCTCCAGGGCGGCGCTCGCGCGTGCCGGGTCGGCGCGGTCGGTGCCCGGTGCCACGAGTTCGACGCCGAGCATGAGCCCGCGCCCGCGCACCTCCCGTACGTGCGCCAGTCCCGCCGTCCCCGCCCGCACTCGCGCGTGCAGCAGTCCCCCGACGCGGCGCGCGTTGCCCTGGAGGTCGTGGGCGAGGAGGTAACCGAGGTTGGCGAGTCCCGCGGTCATCGTGATGGGTGAACCGCCGAAGGTGGAGAGTGAGTTGGTGTCGATGACGTTCATGATCCCGGCGCGTGCGACGACGCCGCCGATGGACATGCCGTTGCCGATGCCCTTGGCGAAGGTGAGGATGTCCGGCGGCCCGGAGCCGTCGTGGGCCTGCCAGCCCCAGAAGTGCTCGCCCGTGCGGCCCCAGCCGGTCTGCACCTCGTCGGCGATCCACAGGATGCCGTGCTCGGCGAGGACTTCGCGGAACGCGGCGTAGAGCCCGTCCGGTGGCGAGGTGAACCCGCCGACGCCCTGGACCGGTTCGGCGATGAGTGCGGCGACCTGCCCGCGCGCCTGGCCGAGCAGGTCGCGCAGGTCGGCGACGGCGGCCTCGGTGAACTCCCGGTCGCCGAGGTGCGCGAAGGGGCCGCGACCGCGGACGGCGCCGTGCGCCCACAGCGTCTGGAGCGGGGAGTAACTCGTCGGGGACCAGCCGCTGTTGCCCGTGATGCCGACGGTGGAGAAGGAGCGGCCGTGGTAGCTGTTGCGCATCGCGATGATCTGGTTCGAGCGCCGGTACGCGGTCGCGAGGAGCAGCGCGGTGTCGTTGGCCTCGGTGCCCGACGTGGTGAAGAAGACGCGGGCGTCGGGGATGCCGGAGAGAGCGGCGATCTGTTCGGCGAGGTCGATCATCGGGCGGTTGAGGTAGAGCGTCGAGGAGTGGACGAGCCGGGCGGCCTGCTCGCTGACCGCCTTGGTCACCTCGGGGAGGGCGTGCGCGGTCATCGTGGTGAGGATGCCGCCGAAGAAGTCGAGGTAGCGGCGGCCCTCGGCGTCCCACACGTGGCGGCCCTCGCCATGGGTGAGCTCGATGGGGTCCTCGTAGTAGAGGGCCAGCCAGTCGGGGAGTACGGCGCGGTGTCGCGCGAGGAGTTCGCTCACGGGCGGGTCAGCCCTTCGTAGGCGTCGGGGCGGCGGTCGCGGTAGAAGGCCCACTGCTCGCGGACCTCCCCGATGAGGCCGAGGTCGAGGTCACGGACGAGGAGTTCCTCCGCCTTGTCGCCGGCGGGCTCGCCGACGAACTGCCCGCGCGGGTCGACGAAGTAGCTCGTGCCGTAGAAGTCGTTGTCGCCGTACTCCTCCCGCCCGACGCGGTTGATCGCGGCGACGAAGTACTCGTTGGCGACGGCCGCGGCGGGCTGTTCGAGCTGCCAGAGGTGGGCGGAGAGGCCGCGCGAGGTCGCGGAGGGGTTGTAGACGATCTGTGCGCCGTTCAGGCCGAGTTGCCGCCACCCCTCCGGGAAGTGCCGGTCGTAGCAGATGTAGACGCCGACGCGGCCCACCGCCGTGTCGAAGACCGGCCAGCCCGCGTTGCCCGGGCGGAAGTAGAACTTTTCCCAGAAGCCCTTGAGCTGCGGGATGTGGTGCTTGCGGTACTTGCCGAGGTAGCTGCCGTCGGCGTCGATGACGGCGGCGGTGTTGTAGTAGAAGCCCTCGGCCTCGCGCTCGAAGACCGGCACCACGATCACCATGCCGGTCTCGCGGGCGAGGTCCCGCATCCGGCGCACGGTCGGTCCGTCGGGCACCGGCTCGGCCCAGCGATAGTGCTCCGCCTCCTGCACCTGGCAGAAGTACGGGGCGTTGAAGACCTCCTGGAAGCCGATGATCCGCGCGCCCTGCCGGGCGGCCTCGCGGGCGTGTTCCTCGTGCTTGGCGATCATGGATTCGCTGTCGCCGGTCCAGGTGGCCTGGACGAGCGCGGCGCGGACGACGGAGGCGGCCATGAGCAGTGCTCCTTCGACAAGACGTCAGAGAGCCGCTACCACCCGGAGCCCCGGGCCGTAGGGGCACGAACGTAAGCCCGGGGGAGGAATCGGGCAAGACCGCCGGGTCGGCGGACACGAAGGAA
>NZ_GG770539.1:824253-827624 GCF_000154905.1 Streptomyces sp. SPB074
CCGCGCGAGTTCGCGTTCGAGGGCGGCGACGCGCGCCAGGAGCTTGTTCGTGGGCGCGCGCCATGCCGGGGAGGCGGTGGGCGAGTTCCGCCGCCGCGCCGGGGCGGGCGTCCCGCGCGGCCAGCGCCGCGAGGTACACGGGGCGGAGCCCGGCGGCGGCCGCGCCCGCGTCCGTACCGGGCGCCGTGCGCGCGACGTGGTCCTCCACGAGCGCTTCCACGATGTCCCAGGGCGGCGTCTCCGTACCGTCCGCGCAGGCCCGCATCCCGCGCGGGTCGCGGCTCCAGAAGACCGCGCACCAGCCGCCGCCCGGGTCGAGCCCGGCGAGCAGCCCGGCGAAGACGTGCGCGAAGTCCGCGACCGGGTCCCGTACCCCGGGCTGCCCGAACTGATCGATACGGAAGGGAGGTTGTCCCACCACGCGTGCCCCGCTCCCTGCTGCGTCCTTTGGTGCGGAAGGAAACACCCGCCGTGTTACGCACCGGCTACACGGGCTTTTCGGGGAGCGACGGAGTGGCGGCCGGGGCGCGAGGGACCGGCGCGCGCGAGGGGCGTGGTGGCGCTCCACCGGACGGGCGCGCGGGGGTCCGGCGGTTCGCGAAGTGATCTTCGTGGCGTACCGGGGCGAGTCCCCCGGGCCGGTTTCCGGTTACCGGCCGTCGCGGAGCATGGTGGACCCCGGCGGGCGGCGAGGCATGGCGCCGCCGTGGCGGGGCAGGAGAGCCCCGCCACGTCCGGCGGGCACGACGAGGAGTCGCAGCGGATGACACAGCAGGACGGGACGGCCTGGGTCGGCCTCTCGCTACCCGGTCTCGACTGGCTCCTCGTGCTCGGCCTGCTCCTCGCCACGGCGGTCGTCTGCGTCGCCGTCCCGCTGCGTATCGAGATGAGCCGTTCGCACGGCGGCGGCGCGGGCGACGACGCTCCCGTCCGCTCGGGGCACGAGGACTGACGCGCCGTGCGCCGCCCGGCCCCGCGCCTGCTGTACGTGACGGATCTCGCCTACCGGGCGGCCGGGCGCCGCTACGCGGACGAGGACCTGGAGCTCTCCGCGCGCCTGCGCGCCGAATTCCCCCTCGCCCTGTGCGACCCGCGCGACGCCGCCGGGCTCCTGGACGGCTTCGACGCCGTCCTCGTCCGCAACAGCGGGCCCGTGCTCCACTACCGCGCCGCGTACGCCGCGTTCCGCGCCGAGGCGCTGCGGCTGGGCCTCCCCGTCCACAATCCGCTCTCGGGACGCGCCGACATGGCCGGCAAGGGCTATCTCCTGGAGCTGACCCGCGCGGGTCTGCCGGTCATCCCGAGCTACGCCGGGGACACCCCGCTCGCGGAGCTGCCCGTGTGCGAGGCGTACATCGTCAAGCCGGTGGACGGCGCGGACTCGGTGGGCCTCGCGCGCCTCGACGCGGTCGCGCTCGCCGCCCGCACCCCCGACGCGCGCACGCTCGTCCAGCCGTACGTGCCGTTCCGCCACGAGGTCTCGTTCACCTTCCTGGACGGGGAGTTCCGCTACGCGCTGTACGCGCCGGACCCGGAGCGCCGCTGGGAGCTGGTGCCCTACCGGCCGAGCGCGGCGGATCTCGCCTTCGCGCGCCGCTTCGTGGAGTGGAACGACCTGCCGTACGGCATCCAGCGCGTGGACGCGTGCCGCACGCGGGAGGGCGAACTGCTCCTCGTCGAGCTGGAGGACCACAACCCGTACCTGTCGCTCGGGCTGCTCGACGGCAGGACGCGGGCCACCTTCGAGCGGGCGCTGGTCGCTTCGCTGCGAGGAGCGGCGGCGCGCGGCTGAGCCGTGCCGGAGGGTGCCTCGGCGCGACCGCCGCGCGCCTCGGCGCCCGCGCCGTGCGAGGAGCGCGCCGGCCGGACGCCGCGAGACGGCTCCGGCGCGGGGGATCAGCTCGCCACGCCCAGCGGGGCGTCCCCGCACGCCTCCTCGATGGCGTCGAGCGACAGTTCCAGCGCGCGGGCGAGCGCGGCCACGGTGAAGAAGGCGGGGGTCGGGGCCCGGCCGGTCTCGATCTTGCGCAGGGTCTCGGCGGAGATGCCCGCCTCGATGGCGACCTCGGCCATGCTGCGCCCGCCGCGCGCGCCCCGGAGGAGCGCCCCGAGCCGTTCGCCGCGGGCGCGTTCCTCGGGGGTGAGCGGAGTACGGACCATACGGCGATTCTACGGGCCCGCCCGCCGGAGGGAGCGGCCCGATCAGGACGAGCGGGAGCCAGGGGCCGGCCACGACGCGACCGGTATAAAAATTGCGGTATAGTAATTGGCATGGTGCGGAGGAAGACAGCGACCGAGATTCTTGGCATGCGCGAAGCCGGGCGGGTGGTGGCGCGCGGCCTGCACGCGGTGCGGGAGGCCGCCGCGCCCGGCGTGCGGCCACGCGCGCTGGACGAGGTGGCCCGGGAGGTGCTGCGGGAGGCGGGGGCTGACTCGCCATTCCTCGACTACCACCCGCACTTCGCCCCGGTGCCGTTCCCCGCGACGCTCATCATCTCGGTCAACGACGCGATCGTGCACGGCATCCCGGGCGACGAGCCGCTGCGCGACGGCGACCTGGTGAGCGCGGACTTCGGGGCGCTCCTCGGCGGCTGGGCCGGGGACTCGGCGATCAGCTTCACGGTGGGCACGCCCCGCCCGGAGGACGTCCGCCTCATCGCGACGGCGGAGCGCGCGCTCGCGGCCGGGATCGAGGCGGCGAAGGCGGGCGCGCGCATCGGTGACATCGGCTACGCGGTGGGCACGGTGTGCCGCGCCGCCGGGTACGGCATCCCCGCGAACTTCGGCGGGCACGGCGTGGGCCGCGCGATGCACGAGGACCCGGGCGTGCCCAACGAGGGCCGTCCCGGGCGCGGCATGGTGCTGCGCCCCGGGCTCGTCATCGCCATCGAGCCCATGGTCATCGCGGGCGGCACGGACGGATACCACCCGGCCCCCGACGGCTGGACGCTGCGCACGAACGACGGCTCCCGCGCCGCGCACGTGGAGCACACGGTGGCAATCACGGAGGAGGGCCCGCAGATCCTGACGGCGCTCTGACCCCCGGGCGGGACACCCTCCGCCTCCCCGACACTCGACGCGCCCGCCTGCCGCACGCCCGCGCCACGCCCCCCGTCCGGGCTACGCGCCGCCCGCCTCCCCGTCCGCGCCGCGCGCGCTCACGAGCCCGTCGACCAGGAGGCCGACGAGGCGGGAGGCGAGAGCGGGATCGTCCTCGTACCTGCTGATCATGGTGACGCCGCCGAGCGCCATGAGCACGTCGCGCGCCGTGACGTCGGAGCGCAGCGCCCCGGCGGCGGCGCCGTGGCGCAGCAGCGTGGCGACCGCCTCGCCCAGCAGCTCGCGGCTGCGCAGCCGCAGGCCCTCCCGTG
>NZ_GG770539.1:827724-830468 GCF_000154905.1 Streptomyces sp. SPB074
CACGCGGGGCTACCGCGTCGGGGTGACCACCATCGCGCTGCCGCCCCCGCGCCGTACGGGCTCGGCGGCGGCCCGCCAGCGGCCGTCCGCGAGGCGTTCGACGCCGGTCGCCGCGCCGATCTCCGGCACCCGTGTGAACGAGTGCCCGATGGCCTCCAGCTTGCCGCGCGTCGCGCTGTCGTACAGCGCGGGTTCCAGTTCGGTCGCCGCCGCGTTGCGCTGGCTGGCGCGCGGGGCGGCGATCGCGTCCACGAGCGGGAGGCCGCGGTCGAGGTAGCCGGTGAGGCTCTGGAGGACCGTCGTGATGATCGTCGCGCCGCCCGGCGAGCCGAGGGCGACGACGGGGGCGCCGTGCCGGTCGAGGACGATCGTCGGGGAGATCGAGGAGCGCGGGCGCTTGCCCGGCCCCGGCAGGTTCGGGTCCGGCACGGCCGGGTCCGCCGGGGCGAAGGAGAAGTCGGTCAGCTCGTTGTTGAGCAGGAAGCCGCGCCCCGGCACGGTGATCCCGCTGCCGCCGGTCTGCTCGATGGTGAGGGTGTACGAGACGACGTTGCCCCAGCGGTCCGCGGTCGTCAGGTGGGTCGTGTTCTCGCCCTCGTACGTCGTCGCGACGCCCTTCCCGGCCGCCGCGCAGCCCTTGGCGGGGTGGCGCGGGTCGGCGGGGGCAAGCGGGCTCTTGAGGACGGCGTCGTCCTGGATCAGGCAGGCGCGCGAGTCGGCGAAGCGCTGCGAGAGGAGTTCCCTCGTCGGCACGTTCTCGCGGCTCGGGTCACCGACCCAGCGGCCCCGGTCGGCGAAGGCGATGCGGCTGGCCTCGATGAAGTGGTGCAGGTACTGCTCCTGCGAGAGCCGGCCGAGCCGGTCGTTCTCCAGGATGTTCAGCGCCTCGCCGACGGTGGTGCCGCCGGAGGAGGAGGGCGCGATGGAGTAGACGTCGAGGCCCCGGTACGCGGTACGGGTGGGGGCCTGGTGCTTGGTGTCGTAGGCGCGCAGGTCGGCGAGCGCGAGCTTGCCGGGACGTGCGACGCGGGTGGAGCCCGGGGCGAGCGGCGGGTGGGTCGCGGTGCGCACGATGTCCCGGGCGAGGGCGCCCGCGTACAGCGAGCGGAGCCCCTTGCGGGACAGCTCGTCGTAGGTACGGGCCAGGTCGGGGTTGCGGAGGGTGCTGCCGACCGCCGGGGGTTCCCCGCCGGGCAGGAAGAGCTTCGCGCTCGCGGGGAAGTCCCGGAAGCGGGCCGCGTTGTCGGCGGTCTGCTGGCGGAAGGTGTCGTCCACGGTGAAGCCCCGCCGGGCGAGGCGGGTCGCGGGGGCGAGGACGTCACGGGTGGACTTGCGGCCCCAGGAGCGCAGCGCCTCGTCCCAGGTCGCCGGGGTGCCGGGGGTGCCGACGCTGAGGCCGCTGGTGACCGCGTCGGCGAAGGGCAGCGGCTTGCCGTCCTCCACGAAGAGGTTCCTGTCGGCGGTGCGGGGTGCGGTCTCGCGGCCGTCGAGGGTGTGGACGCGGTGGCTGCGGGCGTCGTAGTAGACGAAGTAGCCGCCCCCGCCGAGGCCGGAGGAGTAGGGCTCGGTGACACCGAGCGCGGCGGCGGTCGCGACGGCCGCGTCGACGGCGTTGCCGCCCTCGCGCAGCACCTCGATCCCGGCGGCGCTCGCGTCCGCGTCGACACTCGCCACGGCCCCGCCCCGGCCCGTGGCGACGGGTGTCTTCGCGGGAGGTTTCGGTGCACCGTGCTGCGGTGGCGCCGCGCCGAGGCTGAGCGCCCCGGCGACAACGGCGGTCAGGGACAGGTACGAGAGGGTGCGGCGACGCCCGGCGCGCCGTGCGGCGGAATGTGACATCCGGTCTTCCTCCAGTCAACAGCCGTCCGGGCAGCGTAACTTGACACCCACCCCATCACCAGGACGCCACGCGGGCGCCGCCACCACGCGAGCCCCTTCCGTCGGCGGGCACCCGTTGCGCCTCTCAATCCCCCTCCCGTGCGGGCCGGTTGGTTCTCGCGGCCGGTACGATCGCGGGCCATGACGGACGACGTGCGCGACCTCCTGCTCGGCCTCCTCGCCTCGGCCATC
Source organism: Streptomyces sp. SPB074 (assembly GCF_000154905.1). Taxonomy (GTDB): domain Bacteria; phylum Actinomycetota; class Actinomycetes; order Streptomycetales; family Streptomycetaceae; genus Streptomyces. The sequence goes on from NZ_GG770539.1 coordinate 829,795, forward strand.
AGCGCCGCGCTCGCCTGGTCGGCGCGCACCTTCGCCGGGCGCCGCCGCCTGGGCCGTACGCGGGAGTTCTTCGGGCTGCCCGCGCACAGCGAGGCGCTGCTCGTGGTGAACAAGGACGCGGGCGGCGCGGACTTCGCGGTCGCCCGCTTCGACACCTACGCGCTGCTCGAACTCGCCGCGCTCATCAAGGAGTGCGGGGCGCGGGCGCAGGTCCTCGCGCACGACGAGGCGCGGCGCGGTTTCGGCGAGCTGGCCGAGTTCTGCGTGGGGGGCCCGTACTCGAACCGCAGGTCGGCGGCGCACCTGGCGGCGCTGCTGCCGGGGATACGCGTGGAGACCGACCCGCGCCCGGAGCACAACGCCTTCGTCATCGGCGGCGAGCGGTACGCCATCGACTGCGGCCGCTCGGAGTACGTAGTCCTCGCGCGGCTCACGACGGGGCGCGAGGAGCAGGCGCGTCCGGTGTTCCTGCTGTGCGGGCAGCGTTCGGTGAACAACCAGGCGGCGGCGCGCTACCTCGTGACGCACCAGGAGCGTCTGCGCCGCCGCCACCGGCACGGCACCTTCGTCCTGCTGCTGCGGGTCGTGAACTCGGCGGCGTACGGGCCGGACGTCGTGGAGCTGGTGGGGGACGTCACGCAGGCGGCGCTGACCCGGCCGGAGGCGCTGCCGGA
>NZ_GG770539.1:830596-863700 GCF_000154905.1 Streptomyces sp. SPB074
CCGCCGCCTTCCGTGCTTCCTCCCTCTCACCCGGTCAGGGTGAAGGTGTCCTCGGCCTCGTCGCGGAGCGCCGGCTGACCGGGCCGCAGGTGCACGATCGCGTTCCGGGAGAAGGAGCCGGTCCCGGTGGCGCCGGGGGCGATGAGGATGCCGGGGCCCGCCGGGCCGTCGATGGTGTTGCCGTGCAGGCGCACGTGCGAGCGGCTCTTGGTGATGATCAGCCCGGCCCGCAGTGAGCCCTTGATCATGTTGTCGGTGAGGGTGACGTTCGTGTACGCGTCGGGGAAGCGGGACGTCGGGCCGGGCGACTGGATCTCCACGCCGTGCCGGTCGCCGTTCCACCCGCGGCCGCCGATCAGGACGTTGCCGCTCACGGTGGCGGACTCCAGGGGGTGGCCCGAGTCGCCGAACACGCCGATGACCAGCGCGTCGTTGGAGGCGGAGCCGCGTACGAGGTTGTCCCGGCACTGGATGTCCCGGCCGCCGGCGATGCGCATCCCGTTGGCCCACCACGGCGCGATGGCGGTGTTGTGGAGCATCCGGGCGCCGCTCAGTACGGGGTTGTCGCCGTCGGCGCCGGAGTCCGAGTAGACGGCGAAGCCGTCGTCGCCGCTGTTGCGCGCGAAGCTGTTCTCTACGGTGATGTCGTCGCCGCGCCGGTCCGGGTGCGGGACGCCGCCGTTGTTGATGTTGAAGCCGTCCCCGTAGGAGTCCGAGGAGCGGCTGTCGCGGAGCAGACCGCCGGTCCCCGAGAGCCAGTTGGCGTCGGTGTGGCGGTTCCAGATCCGTTCGACGAGCCAGCCGTCCGCGCCGCTCGCGTTGATGCCGTAGTCGGCGCCGCCGGGCCCGGCGATGTCCCGGTAGATCGCGTTGGAGTCGATCTGGATGTCGCTGAGCCGGGTGTGCGAGCCGACGAGGATCTTGGTGCGTTGCGTGGCGGGCAGCGGGGGCCGCCGGTAGATCGTCGTGTACCACATGCCGGCGCCGCGCACCGTCACGCCCGAGAAGTCGAGCGGCTCGGCGCCCGCGAAACTGTTGGTCAGGTAGCGGCCCGGCGGAATCCAGACCGGCCGGCCCGAGGCGCGCGCCGCGTCGACCGTCTTCTGGATGGCGAGGGTCGAGTCCTTCCGGAAGTGCGGGTCCGCGCCTCGCGCGACGACGGAGAGCGCTCCGCGCGGCCGGGCGCGCGGAGCGCCGACGTGTTCCAGGTCCACGGAGTCCACGTCGTAGAAGGCCGCTTTATCGGCGGCGCCCTTCTTGAACGTGAGGGTGCTGCCCGGCGCGAGGGGAGCGCCCTTCACCCACACGGGGAACTCGTTGTAGAAGCGGTAGGGCATTCCGCCCGCGTGGGGGTCGTCGGCGTTGGTGGTGGCGCCCCGGTAGTTCCACGCCTGCTTCGAGCTGATCGTGAGGGACTGCCGGTACTTGCCGTTGACGTACAGGCTCAGCGAGGCGTCGATGCCGCCGCCGTCCGGGGCGTCGGGGATGGAGGCCCGGACGACCAGGGTGTTGGCCGGCTTGCCGGTCCGGTTGACGAGCGACACGGACTGACCGGTGCGATCGAGGCGGGCGTAGGCGTAGCCGGACGCCTCGGCCTCCGGGGTCGCCTTGGTGGGGGGCGGGTCACCGGGCTTGAGGGCGTGCACCCGCGCGTCGCCGCCGAGCTTCCCGGACTCCGCCTCGATGGTCGTGAAGGGCGTACGGGCCCCGGCGTGCGCGGCGGTTCGCGCGGTGTCGGTTCGCGTGGTTGCCGGTCCGGTGGCGGCGTGTGCCGCGGTCCGTCCGGCGGCGTGTGCCGCGGCCGATCCGGTGCCGGGGCCAGGGGGCGCCGCCGCGCCGGCCGCCGGGGGCAGCAGGGCGCAGAGGCCCGCACCCAGTACCACCATGCCGGTCGCCCGGAGAGAGAGCTTTCGCCTTCCGCGTTCCTGCATACCTCGGCCTCTCGCTCGCCTTCGGGGAGGGTGACGTGCTTTCGGGGCGCCTCGGCGGTCATGGAAGTCCAGTCGATCGACTTGGTCAAGGAGTCCGGTACGCCGACTTCCCGGGCGCGCAGGACAGTTGCGCGAAACGCCGAAAGCCCGATTTTCCGCCGGTGAAAGGCCGGACAGGCGTCCCACGAGCGCGCCGCACCAGGACAAGCGGGAGCGGAGCCCGGCCCGCGCCCACACCGAGGGAAAGGCGTCAGCCTGCCGTCGAGCGGTCCGCTTTCCGCCTGTTGCAGAAAAGTCCTTGAGCGGTCCGGACGTCCCGTCCGCCGCGCGGGGCGCGCCTCGCGGTGCGGGGCGGTGCGAGGGAAGGCCGGGCGTTGCGGGGGAAGGCCGGGCGGTGCCGGGCTGAGCCTCGCCGCGCTGGGCGGAGCCGGGCGGACGCTGGGCGGAGCCGGGCGCCTCGCCTCACCCCGCTCCGCCGCGCCGCGCCGCGCCGGGGATCGAGCCGCCCCGCGCTTCCCTGCGGGGCCAGTCCGCGTCTCTCGTGTACGAAGGCCCGGTGCCCACCTCGCCCAATCGTTACCCGCGCGTAACATACCGACCGGTTACCTCCAGTAAGCCGCCCCGGTTACCGTCGGGTCACTTAGCGGTCCTCACCGCGTCGCTCACCCTTCCCGAGAGGTGACCCATGCGCGCCCCCCGCTCCTCCCCCACGCTCGCCGTCCTCGCGGCGGCCCTCCTGCTCACCGGGCCCGCCGCGGCCGGAGCCGTCGCGGCCCCCGCGACCGGCTCACCCGCCGCCACGGCCACCGCCGCGGCCACCGCGCCGACCGTCCGCTTCACCGACATCCCCGGCGACGGCGGCACCGTCCTCAAGGGCAACGTCGTCGCCCCGGCCGACACGAGCCGCGCCTACCCGCTCGTCGTGCTGCCGACGAGCTGGTCCGTGCCGCAGATCGAATACCTCGCGCAGGCGAAGAAGTTCGCCGAGTCGGGGTACGTCGTCGTCACGTACAACTCGCGCGGCTTCCTCCAGTCGGGCGGCGAGATCGAGGTCGGCGGCCCGAAGGACGTCGCGGACGCCTCGGCGGTCATCGACTGGGCCCTCGCCCACACCCCGGCCGACGCGGAGCACATCGGCATGGCCGGCGTCTCGTACGGGGCGGGGATCAGCCTCCTCGCGGCGGGGCACGACCCGCGGATCAAGGCGGTCGCCGCGCTGAGCGGCTGGGGCGACCTGATCGACTCGATCTACAGCGGGCGCACCCAGCACGCGATGGCGGGCGCGCTCCTCGGCGGTCTCGGTTTCCTCACCGGGCGACCGAGCGCCGAGTTCCAGCAGATCCTGAAGGACTTCCTCGGCTCGAACCTGGCCAAGGAGGACGAGATGATCGCCTGGGGGAAGGTCCGCTCCCCCTCGACGTACCTCGACGGCATCAACCGCAACAAGCCGGCCGTCTTCCTCGGCAACGCGTGGGGCGACTCCTTCTTCCCGCCCAACCAGTACGCCGACTTCTTCTCGAAGCTCACGGGCCCCAAGCGCCTGGAGTTCCGGCCGGGCGACCACGCGACGGCGGAGGCGACGGGCCTGCTCGGGCTGCCGAACGATACCTGGACCGACACCCGCCGCTGGCTCGACCACTACCTCAAGGGCGAGGACAACGGGGTGGGGGACGAGGCGCCCGTGCGCATCTCCTCGCGCTCGGGCGGCGGTTACGAGGAGTACGCGAGCTGGCAGGACGTCGGAGGCGGCGCCACGAAGGTGGATCTCGGCGGCAGTCAGCGCATCGCGACCAACCTCGACTCGGGTGCCGACGGCGGTATCGCCCTCCTCTCCAACGCGCTCGACCAGCTCGTCAAGCTGCCTCCGGCCGTCTCGGTGCCGCTCCTGCCGCGCGCCTGGACGGGCGTGTGGCAGTCCCCGGCGTACGGGAGCGAGCGCCACGTCCGGGGCACGACGCGGCTGCACACCACCGTGACACCGACCAAGGCGGACGGCACCTTCGTCGCGTACCTCTACGACGTGGGCCCGCTGGGCGTCGGCAAACTCGTCACCCACGCCCCGTACACCTTCCACGACCGCACTCCGGGGCGGTCCTTCGCCGTCGATCTGAACCTGTACGCGACGGCGTACGACGTTCCGGCGGGCCACAAGCTCGCCCTGGTCGTGGACACGGTCGATCCGCTCTACATCGAGCACAACCCGACCGGCGCGCAGCTGACCTTCTCCTCGCCGGCGGCCGACCCCTCGTATCTGTCGGTACCGCTGCGCGAACAGTGATCCCCGGCTGCCGCCGGACGGGTCACACCACCCTCTGCGTCCCCCGTCCTCAGTGGGCGGGGGGCGCGGTGTTCTGGAGCGGGGCGCCGGGGCCCGGCTCCGGTGTCGTGGCCGCGTCGGCCTTGGGATCGCGCCGCTCCCGCCGCGCGAGCAAGTGCGCCAGCCAGGACAGCACCATGCACATCCCGATGTAGAGGGGCGCGATGACCATCACCACAGGGATGAACGGCAGGTCGTAGTCGAGGTTGGACGCGATCAGTTTCCCGGCATGGAGGAACTCCTCATACGTGATCAGGTATCCGAGCGAGGTGTCCTTGAGCGCCACGACCAGCTGGCTGATGATCGAGGGCAGCATGGCGCGGACCGCCTGCGGGATCAGGATGTACGCCATGACCTGCGTCTTGCGCATCCCGAGCGCGTACGCCGCCTCCCGCTGGCCGCGGTCGACGGACGCGATCCCCGAGCGGAACACCTCGGCGAGCACCGAGCCGTTGTAGAGCGTGAGCCCGGTGACGAGGGCGGGCAGGGGCTGAACCTTCAGCGCGATGAAGACGAAAAAGATCATCACGAGGACCGGCATCGCCCGGAAGAACTCCACCAGCGCGGTCGCGGGCCAGCGCACGGGGCGGTGCTCGGACAGGCGTCCCACCGCGAGCAGGGTGCCGAGCGCGAGGGCGAGCACCGCCGAGATCGCGAAGGCTTTCAGCGTGTTGCCGAGCCCGCGCAGCAGTAGCTCCTGGATGCCGACGTACTCGAAGGGGGTCCATTTGGCCGCCGTGAACTGGTCGGTGTCGAAGAGCAGGTAGAGGAGCCAGCCGAGGAGGGCGAGGATCACCGCGGTCGCGGCCACGCCGTACAGCGCGTGCCTGCGGCGGGTGCGCGGCCCCGGGATGTCGTAGAGGGCGCTGGCCCCGCGGTCGCCGTGGAGCGAGAGGACGGACTTCATCGCGACACCCCCCAGCGGTGTTCGAGGTAGTTGAACAGGGCGCTGATGGCGAGGGTCAGGAGGAGATAGCCGACGGCGATCCAGACGAAGACCCACACGATGTCGAAGCCGAGTTCGTTGAGTGTCTTGTACGTGCCGAGCAGTTCGGTGACGCTGAAGGCGCCGGCGATCGCCGAGTTCTTCGCGAGGGCGATCAACTGCGAGCCCACGGGCGGGATCACGGAGCGGAACGCCTGCGGCAGGATCACCGCCGTCAGTGTCTGGCCGAAGCTCATGCCGAGCGAACGGGCCGCCTCCCCTTGCCCCTTGGGCACGGTGTTGATGCCCGAGCGGAGTGCTTCGCAGATGAACGCCGAGGTGTAGCAGCCGAGCGCGAGCACCGCGAAGAGCTGGAAGGGCAGGACGAGCCCGAAGCGCGGCAGTCCGAGCAGCACGGCGAAGAAGAGCAGCGTGAGCGGGGTGTTGCGCAGCACCGTCACCCATGCCGTGCCGAAGACGCGCAGGCTGCCGACCGGGGCGACCCGGAAGGAGGCCATGACGAAGCCGAGGACGAGGGCGAGCAGCGAGGCGTAGACGGTGAGTTCGAGCGTGCCGAGGAAACCCTTCCCGTAGGTGGAGAAGTTCTGGGTCAGTACGTCCATGGGCGGTCCGGGGGTGTTTTCCGCAGGGTGCGCCGCGCCGGGTGCTGGGGCAGGCGCCTGGTTCAGGAGGCCGGGTAGCGGTCGATCGGTGGTGGCTTCGGCGCGGGGACTCCGGAGAGGCCGAGCGTCGCGTCGTACGCCTTCTTCCAGGTGCCGTCGCGCTCCCCGGAGGCGAGGATGCCGTCGATCGCGAGGCGCAGGGCGTTGTCCTCCCGGGGCACACCGATGCCGTACGGCTCCTCGGAGAAGGGCTTGCCGACCACCTTCAGCTCCTCGGGCACCTTCGCCGCGTATCCGAGGAGGATCGAGTCGTCGGTCGTGACGGCGTCGACCTGGTACGTGAGCAGGTTGTCGACACAGATGGAGTACGTGTCGTACGAGACGAGGTCGGCCTTCGGGTAGTCGTGCTGGATGCGCTGGTACGGGGTCGATCCGGCCGCCGAGCACACGCGCTTGCCGTCGAGGTCGGCCGGGCCCTTGATGCCGTCCTCGTCCTTGCGCTCGAGCAGGCCCTGACCGGCCAGGTAGTACGGGCCCGCGAAGCCGACGAGCTTCTTGCGGTTGTCGTTGATCGTGTACGTGCCGACGTAGTAGTCGATCTGGCCGTTCTGGAGCGAGGTCTCGCGGTTGGCGGAGGCGATGGTGCGGAAGCTGATCCGGTTCGCGGGAAAACCGAGCCCGGCGGCGACCATCTTCGCGATCTCGATGTCGAAGCCGGTGTACCTGCCGCTCGCCGGGTCCTTCTCTCCCAGGTACGGCTGGTCCTCCTTGGCGCCGACGACGAGCCGCCCACGCGCCTTGGCCTTGCGCCACGTCGCCGACGCGGGCAGCCGGAAACCGGAGTCCACCCGGTAGCGCGGCAGCTCGGCGGCACTGGGCCCCTTCGCGGGCGGACTGCCCTCCTTGCCGCAGGCGCCGGCGAGGAGACAGAGGACCAGCGCGAGGAGGAGCGCGGCGGGGCGGGAGCGGGGGCGGCGGCGGGCAGGGGGGTGGGGGTGTCGGTGGGGCTTGCGGGGGTTGGCGGGGCGGGGGCCATGGTGCGGCTCGCTGGGGTGGCCGGACTGGCTCGGGTGGGGGCGCCGGCTCAGGTGGCTGGGCTCGTTCGCGTGGCTGGGCTCGTCCGTGCAGTGGTGCCCGCGCGGCTGGGGGGACTCGTTCCCGCGGCGGAACTCGTCGCTGCGGCGGGACTCGTTCCCGCGGAGGGGCTTGCTCGGCCGGCGCGGCTCGTCGCTGGGGTGGCCGGGGTCCGGGGTGGTGGTCACAGTAGGGCTCCTCTCCGCTCAGTGCTTGAGGATCTTGGAGAGGAAGTCCTTGGCGCGCTCGCTCTCCGGGGCGGTGAAGAACTCCTCGGGCGTGCGGTCCTCCACGATGCGGCCACCGTCCATGAAGACGACGCGATCGGCGGCGGAGCGGGCGAAGCCCATCTCGTGCGTGACGACGACCATCGTCATGCCTGATTCGGCGAGTTGTTTCATGACGTCGAGGACCTCGTTGATCATCTCGGGGTCGAGCGCGGAGGTCGGCTCGTCGAAGAGCAGGGCCTTCGGGTCCATCGCGAGGGCCCGCGCGATCGCGACGCGCTGCTGCTGGCCGCCGGAGAGCTGGGCGGGGTACTTGTCGGCCTGCGCGGCGAGCCCGACGCGGTCGAGGAGTTCGCGCGAACGCAGGTCGGCCTCCTCGCGCTTGCGGCGGCGGACCTTGACCTGAGCGAGCGAGACGTTCTGGAGGACGGTCTTGTGCGCGAAGAGGTTGAACGACTGGAAGACCATGCCGACCTCGGTCCGCAGCCGGGCGAGGCCGCGCCCCTCGTCGGGCAGCGGCTCCCCGTCGAGCAGGATGGAGCCGGACTGGACGGTCTCCAGCCGGTTGACCGTGCGGCAGAGGGTGGACTTGCCGGACCCGGAGGGCCCGATCACGACCACCACCTCCCCGCGACGCACGGTGAGCGAGACGTCTTGAAGTACGTGCAACTGCCCGTAGTACTTGTTGATGTCACGCAGTTCGATCAGTGGCTCGACGGCCATCGGCAAGAGACCAGCCCATCCGTAGCGGTATCGGTCCGGGCAAACTACCCACCCGGCTACGGGGCTTGACCGGCGACACGCACATGCGGGCATTAACCGTATTTGCGACCATGCCTGTGGATATCCCCTCGCGATCGGGGGGGGAAGGCCCCCAGGGCCTTTGAGGCGCCCGGGACTTCACCCCTTCGAGGGCGGGCCGGAAAACAGTCACGAAAACGGCTCACCTCAACGAGTGAGCCGGGAAAGAATTTCAGGGAGTTGTCCACAGATGCGGCGGGATGGCGGGTGAGGGGTGGCGGGGTGCGAAAGACTGGTGTTGGGGTCGCCCCCCAGGGAGGGTGGGGGCTGCCCTGATGCTGCTCGCGAAGGCAGACCAGGGGGCTGATCCCAGCGGGTGTCCTGAGACTGCCCTCGCACACAGCCGAAGGGCTCGCCCTGACGGCTGACGGCTGACGGCTGACGGCTGACGGCTGACGGCTGACGGCTGACGGCTGACGGCTGACGGCTGACGGCTGACGGCTGACGGCTGACGGCTGACGGCTGACGGCTGACGGCTGACGGCTGACGGCTGACGGCTGACGGCTGACGGCTGACGGCTGACGGCGAAGGGTGCCGGGCCGTGAGAGCCGCCCAGGAGGAACCACCATGGGCGCCTGATCCCGAAGCGACTGCCAAAGGGTGCCCGCCCCGCAAGAGGCCATCGCAGGAGACCGCGACGAATGTCAGCCTTGAGGAGCCCTTACGAGCTGGTGCGTGATTGCGGTTGGGGAGGGATCGCGCGAGGGTGGGATGATCCAGTCCGTGGTGATCACGGTCGACCGGAACGTTCTCGCGCATCAGCTGTTCACCGGTGTCTCCCGGCAGCATCTGGCTTGCCTGGTCGAGGAGTTGGCTGGCCCGTGGCAGGCCATGATTGAGGGGCGTCGTCACGAGGCTCGCGGCGGGGCCAGGAAACGTGAGGCGGGGGCCGGTGCCCGGCATCGGCTGGTGTTCGTCGACCGGCTGGTCGTCACGCTGATTCACCTGCGGCACGATCTCCCGCACTCCGTCCTGGCCCTGTTGTCCGGTGTCGACCGTTCCACCGTTACCCGCGCGGTCGGAGAGATGCGCGGGCTCCTGGCCGAACGCGGATGCGCGGTCCCTGACCGTCCTGGCCTGCGGCTTCGGACCCTGGCGGATGTGTTCGCCTACGCCCAGGCCGAGGGCATCGAGCTGCGGCTGGATGCCACCGAGATCCAGGTCCGCCGGCCCGCGGCCGGCCGCGGCGGACGCCGGGCGTTCGTCTCGGGCAAGAAGAAGCAGAACACGATGAAGGCCACTGTCGTTGCCGACCATCAGGGCCGCACTCTCTGGACCGACGCCCTGCGGCCAGGCCGGATGCACGATGCGACCGCCACACGCAACGAAGGTATCGGAACCTGTTTCCAGCACTTCCCGGACGTGGAAGTGCTTCTGGACGACGGCTACCTCGGTCTCCGGCGTGATCACCCCGGCCAGGCGATCACACCGCCCAGAAAACCAAACAAGATCGCTTTGCCGAACGTGCACGCCGCCAGAGAAGAGGCCCGGCACCGACACTCATCGAAGCGCATCACCGTCGAGCACGCGCTTGCCGACCACAAACGCTGGAAACAGCCGACCCGCTGGACGCACCGGCGAGAGGCCCTGCCCGACACCTACCGGGCCATCGCCGGCCTCGTCTCCGACCGAACCGCCAACGCGTAACCACGCCCCTGATCAGGCAAACACGCCTCAACCGCAATCACGCACCAGTTCGTTACGAGCTGGTGCGTGATTGCGGTTGGGGAGGGATCGCGCGAGGGTGGGATGATCCAGTCCGTGGTGATCACGGTCGACCGGAACGTTCTCGCGCATCAGCTGTTCACCGGTGTCTCCCGGCAGCATCTGGCTTGCCTGGTCGAGGAGTTGGCTGGCCCGTGGCAGGCCATGATTGAGGGGCGTCGTCACGAGGCTCGCGGCGGGGCCAGGAAACGTGAGGCGGGGGCCGGTGCCCGGCATCGGCTGGTGTTCGTCGACCGGCTGGTCGTCACGCTGATTCACCTGCGGCACGATCTCCCGCACTCCGTCCTGGCCCTGTTGTCCGGTGTCGACCGTTCCACCGTTACCCGCGCGGTCGGAGAGATGCGCGGGCTCCTGGCCGAACGCGGATGCGCGGTCCCTGACCGTCCTGGCCTGCGGCTTCGGACCCTGGCGGATGTGTTCGCCTACGCCCAGGCCGAGGGCATCGAGCTGCGGCTGGATGCCACCGAGATCCAGGTCCGCCGGCCCGCGGCCGGCCGCGGCGGACGCCGGGCGTTCGTCTCGGGCAAGAAGAAGCAGAACACGATGAAGGCCACTGTCGTTGCCGACCATCAGGGCCGCACTCTCTGGACCGACGCCCTGCGGCCAGGCCGGATGCACGATGCGACCGCCACACGCAACGAAGGTATCGGAACCTGTTTCCAGCACTTCCCGGACGTGGAAGTGCTTCTGGACGACGGCTACCTCGGTCTCCGGCGTGATCACCCCGGCCAGGCGATCACACCGCCCAGAAAACCAAACAAGATCGCTTTGCCGAACGTGCACGCCGCCAGAGAAGAGGCCCGGCACCGACACTCATCGAAGCGCATGGGCCTTGACCCTGGAGTTTGAACACGTCTATGCGGCTCGGGCCAGGGTAGTTGAGGTTGGGTGGACGGTGATCTCGTAGGTGATCGGGGCTCGCTGGCCGAGCCGGGAATGACGGCGTCGGGTGTTGTAGCGGGACAGCCAGTGGAAGGCGTCGAGTCGTGCCTCGCGCTCGCTTGACCAGCCCTTTCGGCCCTTCAACGTCTCCCTTTTAAAGCTGGCGTTGAACGATTCGGCGGCGGCGTTGTCCGCGCTGGACCCGACGGCGCTCATGCTCTGCAGGACACCGGCCCGGCGGCAGGCGTCCGCGAAGGCCCCGCTGGTGTACTGGGCTCCGTGATCGGTGTGCATGATCGCCCCGTTCAGACTGCCGCGGGTCCGTTCCGCGGCGGCGAGGGCGTCGATGACGAGCTCGGTGCGCATGTGGTCGGCGATCGCCCAGCCTGCCAGGCGGCGCGAGCACAGGTCGATCACTGTCGCGAGATAGCAGAACCGTCCGCCGCCGACGCTCAAGTAGGTGATGTCACCGACGTACTTGGTGTTGATCTCCTTCGCGGTGAAGTCGCGGCCGATCAGGTCCGGGGCCTTCGCGGTGGCCGGGTCGGCGATGGTGGTGCGGTGCCGGCGCCGCAGACGGACCCCTTCGAGGCCGATGGTCCGCATGATCCTGGCAACGCGCTTGTGGTTGACCGCCTGGCCGCCCTCGTCGCGGAGCTCGGCAGTGATCCTCGGGACTCCGTAGGTGCCGTCGGACTCCTTGTGGGCCTTGCGTATCCGGGCCGCGAGCCGGTCGTCAGCGGCCTGACGGGCCATGCGAGCCGGGGCGGTGCGACGCCAGTAATAGAAACTCGAGCGGGCGATCCCGAGAATGTCGCAGAGCCGCTTCACGCCGTATCGGCGCTGGTGATCCTCAACGAACTGGCAGCGGTTCACCAGCGCGTCTCCGTCGCGAAATACCGGGCCGCCTTGCGGAGGATGTCGCGTTCTTCCTCCAGCTCGCGGATCCTCTTGCGCGCGGCGGCCAGCTCCGCCTGAACCGGGTCACCGGCAGGCTGCGGTGCCGTTGCGGGGGCGGAATGGGCACCGGCGCGGCGTCCGTCGGCGGCCCGGATCCAGTTCCGCAGCGTCTCGGTGTTCACTCCGAGATCGGCGGCGACCGACTTGATCGTCGCTCCCGGACGCGACCGGTACAACGCGACCGCGTCCGCCTTGAACTCGGCGGGGTAATGCTTCATCCCCACAGGGACTCCGTTCTCCTGGACCATCAAGATCCAAGTCTCTCCGGTGTCCAAACTCCAGGGTCAGGGCCCCATCACCGTCGAGCACGCGCTTGCCGACCACAAACGCTGGAAACAGCTGACCCGCTGGACGCACCGGCGAGAGGCCCTGCCCGACACCTACCGGGCCATCGCCGGCCTCGTCTCCGACCGAACCGCCAACGCGTAACCACGCCCCTGATCAGGCAAACACGCCTCAACCGCAATCACGCACCAGTTCGTTACGAGTTGGTGCGTGATAGCGGGTGAGGTGTCGTGCCACGTGGATGGCATGATCCCGCTGTGGCGATCATGGTCAATCGGGTGGTGCTGGCGCATCGACTGTTCACGGGGCTCTCCCGGCGTCATCTTGCGTGCTTGGTCGAAGAGTTGGCCGAGCCGTGGCAGGCCGGGGTCGAGGGTCGCCGCCATGCTGTGCGAGGCGGGGCCCGCAAGCGGGCCGAAGGCGCCGGCGCCCGCCATCAGCTGGTGTTCGTCGACCGGTTGGTGGCCACACTCATCCACCTGCGGCACGACCTGCCGCACTCGGTGCTGGGGCTGCTGTCAGGTGTCGACCGATCCACGGTCACCCGGGCGATCGGAGAGGTGCGCACGCTCTTGGCGGAGCGGGGGTGCGCGGTTCCCGACCGTCCCGGCCTGCGGCTTCGGACTCCGGCGGATGTGTTTGCCTACGCCCAGGCCGAAGGTGTCGAGCTGCGTCTGGACGCCACCGAGATCCAGGTCCGCCGGCCACCGGCCGGCCGCGGCGGCCGGCGCGCATTCGTCTCGGGCAAGAAGAAGCAGAACACGATGAAGGCCACCGTGATCGCCGGCTGGCGGGGCCGCACGTTATGGACCGATGCCCTACGACCTGGGCGTATGCACGACGCCACCGCCGCCCGCGACGAAGGCATCGCCATCTGCTTCCAGCACTTCCCCGACGTCGAGGTCCTGTTGGACGACGGCTACCTGGGGCTGAGCCGCGACCATCGCGGGCAGGCGATCACGCCGCCGAGAAAACCCCGGCCGGGAGCACTGCCCGACAGAGTCGAACAACGGGGACGCGACCGCCACGGCCACTCGTCCGACCGCATCACCGTCGAACACGCCCTCGCTGATCACAAACGCTGGAAGCAACTGACCCGCTGGACACATCGCCGCGACCGCCTGCCCGACACCTACCGCGCCATCGCCGGCCTCGTCTCCGACCGCAACACCAGCATCTGAAAACGGCCGTGAGCAGGGCAAACACACCTCACCCGCTATCACGCACCAACTCGTTACGAACTGGTGCGTGATTGCGGTTGAGGCGTGTTTGCCTGATCAGGGGCGTGGTTACGCGTTGGCGGTTCGGTCGGAGACGAGGCCGGCGATGGCCCGGTAGGTGTCGGGCAGGGCCTCTCGCCGGTGCGTCCAGCGGGTCAGCTGTTTCCAGCGTTTGTGGTCGGCAAGCGCGTGCTCGACGGTGATGCGCTTCGATGAGTGTCGGTGCCGGGCCTCTTCTCTGGCGGCGTGCACGTGCGGCAAAGCGATCTTGTTTGGTTTTCTGGGCGGTGTGATCGCCTGGCCGGGGTGATCACGCCGGAGACCGAGGTAGCCGTCGTCCAGAAGCACTTCCACGTCCGGGAAGTGCTGGAAACAGGTTCCGATACCTTCGTTGCGTGTGGCGGTCGCATCGTGCATCCGGCCTGGCCGCAGGGCGTCGGTCCAGAGAGTGCGGCCCTGATGGTCGGCAACGACAGTGGCCTTCATCGTGTTCTGCTTCTTCTTGCCCGAGACGAACGCCCGGCGTCCGCCGCGGCCGGCTGCGGGCCGGCGGACCTGGATCTCGGTGGCATCCAGCCGCAGCTCGATGCCCTCGGCCTGGGCGTAGGCGAACACATCCGCCAGGGTCCGAAGCCGCAGGCCAGGACGGTCAGGGACCGCGCATCCGCGTTCGGCCAGGAGCCCGCGCATCTCTCCGACCGCGCGGGTAACGGTGGAACGGTCGACACCGGACAACAGGGCCAGGACGGAGTGCGGGAGATCGTGCCGCAGGTGAATCAGCGTGACGACCAGCCGGTCGACGAACACCAGCCGATGCCGGGCACCGGCCCCCGCCTCACGTTTCCTGGCCCCGCCGCGAGCCTCGTGACGACGCCCCTCAATCATGGCCTGCCACGGGCCAGCCAACTCCTCGACCAGGCAAGCCAGATGCTGCCGGGAGACACCGGTGAACAGCTGATGCGCGAGAACGTTCCGGTCGACCGTGATCACCACGGACTGGATCATCCCACCCTCGCGCGATCCCTCCCCAACCGCAATCACGCACCAGCTCGTTACTGATCGTTTCAGAATGAGTTCGGCGCGAGGGCTTGGCGATCAGTTCTGGTGGCGGCAGAGTGGTGCGGGTGTCGGATGATCTTGTGCCTGATGACCTGTGGGAACGTATCGCTCCGCTGCTGCCGCCCCGACCTCCGCGGCGCCACCGGTATCCCGGACGCCTGCCCGCAGACGATGGCGCCGCCCTGCGAGGCATCGTGTACGTGCTGCGCAAGAACGTGAGCTGGAGGGACGTGCTCGCCGAGCGGACCGGCTGCGGCGGGGTGACGGCCTGGCGGCGGCTGCGGGACTGGACCGAGGCCGGCGTCTGGCCCCGCCTGCGCGAAGTCCTCCTGGCCGGACTGCGCAAGGCCGGCCTGCTGGACATGGACGACCGCGCGATCGACGGCTCGCACATCAGGGCGTTGAAAGGGGGGCTCACACCGGACCTTCGCCGGTCGACCGTGCCCGGCCGGGCAGCAAGCACCACCTGATCGCCGACCGGCATGGAACACCCCTCGCCGTCACCCTGACCGGCGGAAACCGGCACGACGTCACCCGGCTGACACCGTTGCTGGAGGCGATACCCCGCGTCCGCGGCCTGGTCGGACGGCCGCGGCACCGGCCGGGCCGGCTGTTCGCCGACCGCGGCTACGACTACGACAAGTACCGCCGCCTCCCGCGGGCTCGGGGCATCAAACCGATGATCGCCCGTCGAGGTGTTCCGCATGGCTCGGGCCTGGGCAAGACGCGCTGGGTCGTGGAGCGGACTTTCGCCTGGCTCCACCAGTTCAAACGCCTCCGCATCCGCTACGAGATACGCGCCGACCTCCACCTCGGCCTGCTCCAACTCGCCTGCAGCATCATCTGCTTGAGACGACTCCGAACCTCATTCTGAAGCGACCAGTAAAGCGGTGCGTAAGCGGCGGCCCTACGAAAGAGGCGCCCCAACACGCACAGCCGACCCGCGGCACCACCGGCCAGCAGCACGACGGCCGGAGCGCGCACGCCAGGGCGCACACACGCCGGACGCACAGCCCGCTACCCCCTCGCAATGCGTGCCGGCGGAACCTCACGCACCACGACCGCCCCGAGGCCGCACAGAACGCCCATACCTCCCCCGCCCCCCCTTCCGCCCCCGCCTCGCCCCTCCCCCGCACAGCTCGCCCGCCCCCTCACACCTCCCCCTCACACCTCCAAGTCCACCACCACCGGCGCGTGGTCCGACGCGCCCTTGCCCTTGCGCTCTTCGCGGTCCACGTAGGCGCCCTTCGCGGCGGTGCGGAAGGCGGCGTTGGCGTAGACGAGGTCGATGCGCATTCCGCGGTTCTTGGGGAAGGCGAGCTGGCGGTAGTCCCAGTAGGTGTAGGGGCGGTCGTACTTGAGGGGGCGCGGGACGAGATCCCCGAGGCCGGTGGCGCGCAGCTTCGCGAGGGCCTCGCGCTCGGGCGGGGTGACGTGGGTGAGCCCCTCGAAGACGGCGGGGTCGTAGACGTCCTCGTCGCCCGGGGCGACGTTGTAGTCGCCCAGGACGGCGAAGGGGCGCGCGCCCGCCGCGTCGTCGGCGACGGCGGTGCGCAGGGCCTCCAGCCACTCCAGCTTGTAGGCGTAGTGCGGGTGGCCGACCTCGCGCCCGTTGGGCACGTAGACCGACCAGACGCGGACCGGGCCGCACGTGGCGCCGAGCGCGCGGGGTTCCATGACGCCGTCGTAGGCGGGCTGGCCGGGCAGTCCGCTCACGACGTCGTCGAGCCCGGCGCGGGAGATGACGGCGACACCGTTCCACCGGCCCGTGGCGTTCACGGCGGATTCGTATCCCGCCTCGCGCAGTGCCTCGGTGGGGAAGCCCTCGGCGGTGGTCTTGGTCTCCTGGACGCACAGCACGTCGGTGCCGCTCGACTCCAGCCAGGCGAGCAGCCGCGGCAGCCGGGCGGTGATCGAGTTCACGTTCCACGTCGCGATACGCATGTCGACCAACCTACCGGCCGCCTCGGACAACGCCGCTCAGCCCGGTCCGAGCGGGGGGTGTGCCCTCGTAAACGCTCAGACCGTGAGCCGCGTGCCCGGGGCCACGCGGTGGTGCTCCGCGCCGCCGAGGGCGCCGATCTGGCCCTCGTAGACGGGTGTCGCGAGGTCGGTCAGGAGGGCGTCGTGGACGTCGTAGGCGCGTCGCGGGGCGAGCTCGCGGACGTAGTCGATGATCTCGGAGATCTTGCTCCAGGGGGCCATGACCGGCAGGAGCAGGGTCTCGACGGGGCGCTCGGGGACGGTGAGGGCGTCGCCGGGGTGGAAGACGGTCCCGTTGACGAAGAAACCGATGTTGGTGATGCGCGGGATGTCGGGGTGGATGACGGCGTGGAGTTCGCCGTGCACCTCGACGGGGAGGCCGGCGGCTTCGAAGGTGTCGCCGTGCCCGACGGTGTGGACGCGTCCGGGGAAGGCGGCGGAGAGCTGTTCGGCGACGGCGCGCAGGGTCCAGAGCTCGGTGGCGGGGTTCGCCTCCAGGGCGGCGGAGAGCTTGGCTCCGTCGAAGTGGTCGGGGTGTTCGTGGGTGACGAGGAGGGCGTCGGCCCCGGCGGCGGCGTCGGGTTCGCTGAAGGCGCCCGGGTCGATGACGAGGGTGCGGCCCTCGTGCTCCAGGCGGACGCAGGCGTGGGTCTTCTTGATCAGCTCCATGCGCCCCATCCTCGCGCACCCGGTGCGGGCGGGGGGGGCCGGGGGGCGCCGCGTGGTGCCGTGCCGGCTACTCGCGCGGGCTCGTCTCCTCCCGTACGACCTCGCGTGCGATCTGGAAGGCGCGTTCGGCGGTGGCGAGTCCGCAGTGCACGCCGATCTGGAGCAGCGCCTCCTTGATCTCGGCGGGCGTGAGGCCGCCGCGCAGCGCCCCGCGCACGTGGACGGCGAACTGGTCGAAGTGCCCGGCGGCGGCGAGCGCGCCGAGGGCGACGCAGGAGCGGTGGCGGCGGTCGAGTCCGGGGCGCTGCCAGACCTCGCCCCAGGCGTAGCGGGTGAGGAGGTCCTCGAAGTCCTCGGTGAAGGCGTCGGTGGCGGCGAGCGCGGTGTCCACGTGCGCGTCGCCGAGCACTTCGCGGCGCAGTCGCAGTCCGGCGGCGCGTGTGTCGGCGTCCTCGCCGGTCGCCGTGTCGGCGTCGCCGCGGTACGGGGCGATCGCGGGGTGCGGGGCGGCGGGCGGCGGCGCGGCGGCCGGAACGGCGGCGACGGGCAGGGCGGCCTGCGGCGACCAGCTCGTGGAGAAGTGCCGTACGAGCAAGTCCGTTACGGCGGAGGGCTGTTCGACGGGAGCGAGGTGGGCGGCGCCGGGGACGAGGGCGAGGCGCGCGTCGCTGATCCCGGCGACGAGGGTACGGGCCTGGGCGGGCCCGGCGAGGGCGTCCTCGGCGCCGACGACGACGAGCGTGGGGGTGGCGACGCGGTCGAGGGCGGTGCTGGTGTCGAAGGTCGCGAGGGCTTCGCAGGCGGCGATGTAGCAGCCGGGGTCGGTGGTGCGCACCATCTGCACGGCCCAGTCGGTGATGGCGGGCTGCGCGGCGGCGAAGCCGGGGGTGAACCAGCGCTCGGGCGAGGTGCGGGCCACGGGGTCGAGTCCGTTCGTGCGGACGACGACGCCGCGCTGGCGGTGTTCGTCGGCCGTACCGAAGCGGGGCGCGGTGGCGACGAGCGCGAGCGAGGCGAGGCGCTGGGGGTGGCGGAGGGCCAGATCGATGCCGATGGCGCCGCCGAAGGCGCAGCCCGCGTAGCCGAAGTGGCTTATCCCGGCGCTCTCCAGTGTGTGCACGAGCCGGTCGGTGAGCGTTCCGACCGAGTCGGCCGGATAGGCCGCGGCGCCACCGTGCCCGGGGAGGTCGAACCGGAGGACGCGCCACTGCCGGCTCAGCTCGGGCACCTGCCGGTCCCACATGTGCCATGTGGTACCGAGGGCCGGTCCGAGGACGAGCACGGGGGCGTGTTCTGGCCCGTCGAGGCGGTATTGCAAGGGGTTCGGTGATATTTCGCTCACCCGGCCGACCCTCTCATCTGTCACGAACAGTCACGGCGCCGGGTGGTCCTTCTTGTGTGGCACGGCAAGAGGAACCAGATACCAACCGAACGGCCGTCCGCTCACGGCTCCCGCCTTCCAGCCGGTACTCCGCGCGACACGTCTACTCCGCCTCGGCGATCCCGTAGAGACCGTCCCACGTGGCGGCGGCAGCGCGAAGGTCCTCCACCTCCGGCTTCACGTACCACTTCTTGGTGGTCCTCACGCTCGTGTGCCCAGCCCATCGCGCGAGGATATGGTCCGGTACGCCATTGTTCGCAAGGTAGGTGAGACACGAGGCCGGGCATCGTAGAGACGAACCCGCCGGAGCTCCAGGAGCTCCAGGAGCCGGTACGCCCGCCGACGCAGCCGCTTGATGGTAAACGCCTCACCGGTCTCGTGCACCACGACGTAGCCGCTGTCGGTGTACGCCTCGTCCAAGGCTGCCCTCTCCCGAGCCTGCGCTGCCTCCGAAGACTTCAGGGCCGCAAGGACAGGGCGAGGCAGCGGAAGCACCCGCTCACCGGCCAGGGACTTGGTGTCCTTTTCTACGACGTACCGGTTGCCCATCATCGTGCGCGTCTTCGCGATGACAACCGTGGCCCGGTCGAGGTCGATGTCCATCCACCGAAGGCCGCAGACCTCTGCTGGGCGAAGGCCCATGGGGGAGAGCAGGAGCGCGGCATACAGACGGTCTTCCTTGATCCCCTGTATGAACATCTGCACTTCTTCGGGGTTCCACGGCGTCAGCGTTTCCTTCCGCTTACGTTCCTCTTTGCGAGCCTTGCGCGGGATGACCACATACTCCGCCACGTTGACAGCCATCAGCCGACGAGTCACAGCTCGCCCGAGAGCCTCCTTCAGCCGAGCAAGACTCATGTCCACGCTGGTCACGGAGAGCGGGGTCCCTGCCTTCCCGCCGCGCACCCGCCCATGCCGCAAAGCCCAATGCATCCACGCTTCCACGTCCTGCTCCGTGAGAGCCTGGAGGGGGATTCGGCCGAGCTTCCCCCGCACCCGGTCCAAGGTGATCCGCTATTGATCAGAAACTCATGGGGTTCGTTCGTCGAGGGTGTAGCGGACGTGCGGGGCTTTGAAGTAGCCGGTGATGATGTGGGGTTGGCGTTGTCGGCGGTGGAAGAACCTGCGGGTCTCGGCGGCGAGTTCGGTCCGGTTCCTGGCCCGGTGGGTGTGGGGCAGGCTGCGTTTGAGGTCGGCGTTGACGAGCTCGTCCGGGTTGAGTTCGGGTGAGTACGAGGGCAGGAAGTGCAGTTCGATCTCGTCCTGGTGGTCGGCGAGCCAGGCCCGGACGGTCTTCGAGCGGTGGGCCGAGTGCCGGTCCACGATCAGGTGGACCTTCCGGTCGAAGTGACCGACGACGCGGGCGAGGAAGCGGCACATGACCGTCGCGTCGAACGACTCGGTGAAGACCATGAAGTGCATCCGGCCCTTGGTGCTGATCGCGGACATCGCGTTCACGGAGAACCGGTTCCCGGTGCGGCGGACCACCGGTGTCTTCCCCTTCATGCCCCAGGTGCGGCCTGTGACCTGGTCCGAGCGGATCCCGACCTGGTCGGCGAACAGGATCTCGCCGTCATCGGCCTTCGCCCGGGCGTGGATCGCCGGCCAGGTCTCCTCGTGCCACGTGCGGACCGCTTCCGGATCCCGCTCGACGGCCCGCTTGTCGGGCCGCTGGAAGGTCAGTCCCCAGCGCTTGAGGTACTTGCCGACCCCGGGACCGGTGAAGCGGACTCCGTACAGATTGAAGATCAGCCGGCCTATCTGCCCCCGCGTCCACAGCTGACCCGAAAGCCCCAGGCCGGACGGCGTGTGATCGAGAACGGCCTGCCGCACGGCGGCCTGCTCGGCCTCGGACAGAACCTGATGCTCACCCGCGCGCCGGCCCCGAGGCCGGGACAACAACGCGTCCCGCCCGCCGGCCCGCCACCTCGCCCACCAGTTGTCCACGGCCCTGACCGACACCCTGAACAGAGCGGCGACCTCCACCCGGTCCCGGCCCTCCACCAACGCCGACACCGCCAGCAACCGCACAGCCTCCTGCGCGTCCGGCGACCAACTCCGCGCATCCCCCACCACATCACTCACACGCCATCAACGAGCCTGCACCCAAAGCGTTTCGGATCAATATGCCAGGGATCTCGCCGAACTCATCGAGCACCTGGAGCTCCAGGACATCGTTCCGGTGGGCCATTCGACCGGGGGCGGCGAAATCGTCCGTTACGCCGCGCAGCACGGTGCCGGGCGCGTGTCCAAGATCGTCACCGCTGGAGCGGTTCCCCCGCTGATGGTCAAGTCCGAGAGCAGTCCGGAAGGCACTCCCCTCGAAGTGTTCGACGGGATTCGCGGCGGCCTGCTGGCTGATCGCTCGCAGTTCTACAAGGACCTCGCCGTCAGCTTCTTCGGCGCGAACCGGGAGGGTTCGGCCGTCTCCCAGGGCGCGATCGACAATTTCTGGCGCCAGGGGATGCTGGCCGGGCTGGTCCCCGCGTACGACTGCGTCAAGGCGTTCAGCGAGACCGACCAGACCGATGATCTCCGCGCGCTCGATGTGCCCGTGTTCATCGCGCACGGCGGTGACGACCAGATCGTGCCGATCGCGGCGGCGGCCGAGAAGTCCGTCAAGCTCGTGAAGGACGGCACGCTCGAAGTCTACCCCGGAGCGCCGCACGGGATCTACGGAGCCTACGAGACGGAACTGATCTCCGACATCCTCGCGTTCATCAAGGGCTGAGGCGCGGCGTCGGCGGGCGGCGGTCCCCCAGGGAGCCGCCGCCCGGCGACGTGATGCCGCACAGCCCGTTCCGGCGCGAAAAGTGAAGACGCCGGTCACGGCGCGGTAGTGAACGGATGAGGGAAGAGGACCTGTTGGCACGCGAACTTCATGCCGTTGTCGCCGGCGGATCGATCGGCGGGCTGGCCGCCGCGCTCGCCTTGCGTGGCATCGGTGCCCGGGTCCCGGTGTTCGAGCGGTCCGCCGGACGCATCCAGGCCCGGGGCGCGGGCGTGGTGATGCAGCCCGAGGTGGAATACCTCCTGGAGCGGCTCGGCTCCTCGGCGGCCGCGGTGAGCGTGCCGCTTCGGCGGCGGCAGAGAATCGACCGCCAGGGAAAGATCCGCGCGTACGACGCTCCCCAACTCATGACGTCGTGGGACGCGTTGTACCGGGTCCTGCACCACGCGCTCCCCGCCGACACCTACCACCCGGGAAGCAAGCTCGTGGAGACGGCCGAGGAAGGCGATTCCGTGGTGTCGCGCTTCGCGGACGGTCGTGCGGTCACCTGTGACCTCGTGATCGGCGCGGACGGCATCGGGTCCGCCGCGCGGGTCTCCGCGGGCATTCCCGGAGCGGCGAGGTACGCGGGATACGTCGCGTGGCGGGGGCTGGAACCCGAATCCTCGATTTCGGAACGTGTCCTTCTCACGCTTCGTGACGCGTTCACGATGTACGCGGTGGCGGGACTCCAGTTCCTGACCTACCTCGTCCCCGGACCGAACGGGGAGACGGAGCCGGGACGGCGCCGGGTGAACTGGGTGTGGTACATGAACGTCACGCCCGAAACGCTCCCGCACGCGCTGGCCAGTCGCGACGGGACCCGGTACCGGACGCTCCTCCCTCCTGGGCAGCTCCTCCGGACGACCCGGCTGTCCCTGCTGGAATCCGCTCGGCAGCACCTGCCGACGGTGCTGGCGGACCTCGTGGGCGCGTCGAACGTGTTCATGCAACCCGTCCACGACCTTCCGCTGACCCGGATGCGCGCGGGACGCGTCGCGCTGTTGGGCGATGCCGCCGGGACGGTGCGCCCTCACACGGCCTCCGGGACCTCGAAAGCCGTCGGCGACGCGCTCTCGCTCGCCCACGCCTTGAAGGACTGGGATCCCGCTACCCCGCTGCCGGTCGAGCAACTGGGCGTCTGGGAGCGCGAACGAGGCCGTCACCTGCGGACCGTGGCCGCCGCGGGAACCCAGCTCGCGGAAAGATCCGCACTCGGAATCCCTCATGCGCCGCAATTCCTCAAGGATCTCTGACCGATAGGTCTGACCGACAGATCCGGGGGCGGTGCGGACGGGTCATCGCCCCTCTGTACGTCAGTACGTCAGTACGTCAGTACGTCAGTGAGCCTTTTCAACTTGACCCCACAATGGTGAGGGTCCGACTGTCGTTGACAGCCGATCAACCTGCGCGATCGCGCTCAGCGCGGCCCACCCTTCGCGTCGGCCCGTCACCCGTCCGGTGCCCACTCTGAAAAGGCTCAGTATGTCTGCGCCTCTGCCGGTTCCGGGTACGGCCCGCCCTGCCGCTCCTCCGCCCTGGCGCTCCTCCGCCGTGGCGGTCGTGGCCCGATGGCACGGTGATCGTGGCGCGGCGGCCGGGTTCCGGGCCGAGCGTCCACGTGGCCGATACCGCCCCCTGCCCCTTCGCGGCGGACGGGCGACACCTCGCGCAGGACTCCCCCAGCGCCCCGTGGACGCCCACCCCGGCGCCCCCGCTCCCCCACCGGCCCACCCCGCGACAAGGTCTGCCTGCCCCCGACGTGCCGAGCCGGTGCGCCCCCGCTCCCCCACCCGCCCGCGCCCGCCCCCGCAGTGCCCAGCCGGTGCGCCGCCGCACGTCGGCCCGGCTGCCGGCAGGTGCGCCGTGACGTCCACGGAGCTCGGGGACGCGTCACGCGGTCTTGGTGAAGTCGCCACGTCAGCGGCGGCGCGATGTGTCAGAACCGGCCATGGCGGCAACCGTGCCGAACGCCGTTCAATTGGACACCGCTCAGGAAGGCACCCACATGAAAAGACTCCGTCTCGATGCGACCGACATCGCCCGTATCGCGGTGTTCGCGGCCGTCGTCGCGGCGCTCGGGCTCCCCGGCGGGTTCTCCGTGCTCGGTGCCGTCCCGATCACGGCGCAGACGCTCGGCGTGATGCTCGCCGGGGCGGTGCTCGGGGCGTGGCGCGGCATGGTGGCGATGCTCGTCCTGCTCGCCCTCGTCGCGATCGGCCTCCTCTCCTCTCCGGTGGCCGCGGCGGCGTCGGGGTGTTCGTCGGTCCGAGCGCCGGCTACCTGATCGGGTGGGTCGCCGGCGCGTTCGTCATCGGTCTCGTCGTGCACGCGGGCGGCGGCAAGCCGCGCGGGTGGCGGACAGCGCTCGGTGTCCTCGTCGGCGGCATCGGTGTCGTCTACGCGTTCGGCATCCCCGTGCAGGCGCTGGTGACGCGGCTGCCGCTCGGCAAGACGTTCCTGCAAAGCCTCGTCTTCCTGCCGGGCGACCTCATCAAGGCCGCGCTCGCGACGGTCGTCACGACGAACCTGGCTCGCGCGTACCCGAGGGCGTTCCGGAACGCGGGGTGGGCCCGCCACCGGGACGTGGTGCCGGGCGAGCCGCCTCGCGCGAGCGCGGAGGACCGGCCGGGTACCGGCCGGATCGTCCCCCTGCGCGGGGGACCCAAGCCGCGCTGGCGCGTCGCGCCGTCGCCGAACGTACCGCGGGCGGCATCCCGCCACCGGGGACGACCGCTGGAGCGAGTCCGTCTGGGCAGCGGTGACCGCGTGTGCCGCCGCGTCCCGCCCGCGACCGGACCAGGCGTGGGCGACGCTCACTTCCGGCAGCACCGGGGAACCGCGCGTCGTGCTGCGGACGGCCGCGTCGTGGGAGTCCTCCTTCGCGTCGGTCGGTAAGCTGCTCGGCGTGCGGCAGGGCGATGTCCTCGGTCTGTCCGCGCCTCCGGCCTCCTCGCTTTCCCTCTTCTCCGTCGCACACGCCGCCCACGCCGGTCTCGCCCTCTCCTTCCCCCGCGCGCACGCTCGCGGCCGGCGACCTCCGCGACGCGACGCTCTTCCACGGCACCCCGGGCGGCCTGCGCACCCTGCTCCACGGCGGTCCGCCGCCGCGACTGCGCGCGGCGCTGATCGGCGGCGCGGCCCTCGCGCCCTCGCTGCGCGCGGAGGCCGAGGCGCGGGGCATCCGCGTCATCGCGTACTACGGTGCCGCCGAGCTGTCGTTCGTGGCGGTGGACGACGGCGAGGGCGACCGTCCGGGGCTCCGCGCCTTTCCTGGCGTCGCGCTCGACGTACGCGACGACGTCGTCCTCTGGGTCCGCTCGCCGTTCGTCGCCAGCGAGTACCCGGGCCTCCGGGACCGTTGCGGCGGGACGGCGCGTGGGCGACCGTCGGAGACCGGGCGCGGCTGGACGAGGGGCGGCTCACGCTCCTGGGCCGCGCCGACGACGCGATCCTCACCGCCGGGGCGACCGTCGTCCCGGCGGATGTCGAGGAAGCGGTGCGGGAGCTGGACGGGGTCGCCGACGCGGTCGTGTTCGGGGTGCCGCACGCGGGGGTCGGTGAGCTGGTGACGGTGGTCGTCGAGCCGGCACCGGGCGCGCGGCTGACCCGTGCCGGGCTGCGGACGGCCTGTGCGGCGGTGCTCGCGCCGTCGCATCTGCCGCGGCGCTGGTTCGTCATGGACGCGCTTCCGCGCACCGTGACGGGCAAGCCCTCGCGCGCCGAGCTGATCCGCGCGGTGCGAGCGGGGGAGGTGGCCGGTTTTGCGAACTGACCGCACCGCCCACGACGTCCCGGTGGTCGTGGCCGCCCGGCGCACCCCCCTCGCGACCCGCGGCCGTGCGCTCGCGGCCCTGACGGTGGAGCAGCTCGCCGTGCCGGTCGTGCGCGCCGTCCACGAGGACGCGACGACGCTGCTCGGCGCCGCCCCGGAGGTCGCGGACGTCGTCCTCGGCAACTGCATGGGCCCCGGCGGCAACCCGGCACGCGTCGCCGCCCTCGGCAGCGGCCTCGGGACCGCCGTGCCGGGGCTCACGGTCGACCGCCAGTGCGGCAACGGTCTCGCGGCGGTCGTCGAGGCGGCGATCGCGATCAGCGCGGGTGACGCGCGCCCCCGCGTCGCGGGAGGCGTCGAGAGCGCCTCGACCGCGCCCGTCCGCTCGTTCGACGGCGTCGCGTACGCCCGCGCGCCGTTCACACCGGCCGACTGGCACGATCCGGACATGCCGCGCGCGGCGCAGGACCTCGCCTGGCACGACGGCATCACCCGCGCCCGCCAGGACGCCTACGCCGCGCGGAGCACCCACCGTGCGGCGAGCGCGGTCGCGGCCGGCCGCTTCGACGCGGAGCTGGTCCCCCTTCCCGGGGCGGAGCGGCGGCACGAGGTCGCCAAGGCCCGTTCGGCCGCCTTCCTCCGCCGGTTCCCTCCGCTGTTCGCGGGGGGGGAAAACGCTCACCGCGGGCAACGCGTGCCGGGTGAGCGACGGGGCCGCCGGGGTCCTGCTCGTGCCGGGCGGGGCGCACCGCGGGACCGCGCCGGGCCTGGCGGCGCGCGCGCACGCCGTGGTCGGCTGCGATCCGGCGCTCCCGGGCATCGGGGCCGCCCCCGCCATCACGGCGGCGCTCGACCGTGCGGGCCTCGGCCGCGCCGACGTCGCGGCGTTCGAGATCGTGGAGGCATTCGCCGCGCAGACCCTCGCGGTACTCGATCGTCTCGGGATCGGTGAGGACGACGAACGGGTGTGTGCCGACGGCGGTGCGCTCGCCCTCGGTCATCCGTGGGGCGCGAGCGGCGCGGTCGCCGTCGTGCGCCTGTTCTCTCGGCTCGTCCGCGGTGGGGCCGCGGCGGGCGGGATCAGCGTGGCGGCGGCGTCGGTCGGCGGCGGGCTCGGCGTGGCCGCGGTGTTCGAGGTCGTGCGATGACCCCGGACGCCGTGCCCCCCGACACCGGACCGCCGTACCGGCCGGCGCCCGGTCATCGAGCTCGACCACGTCTCGTGCCGGCTCGGTGACACCCTCGCCCTCGAAGACGTCGGTCTGCGCCTCGACGCCTCGCGCGTCGCGGTGATCGGGTCGAACGGTTCCGGAAAGTCCACCCTGGCGCGCCTCGTCGGTGGCCTGACGAAGCCGTCGGCGGGTCGCGTGCACGTGCACGGAGTCGACGCGGCCGAGGAGACCAAGGCGCTTCGGCGGCTCGTCAGCATCGTCTTCAGCAACCCGGACGCGCAGATCGTGATGCCGACCGTGGCCGAGGACGTCGCCTTCTCGCTGCGGGGGACGAAGCTGACGAAGCCGGAGATCGCCGCGCGGGTCGCGGCGGCGCTCGACGCCTTCGGCCTCGGCGCGCTGGCCGACCGGTCGGCGCACGAGCTGTCCGGAGGGCAGAAGCAGCTCCTCGCGCTGTGCGGTGCGCTCGTCCGCCGTCCGGCGCTGCTGATCGCGGACGAGCCGACCGCCTACCTCGACGCCCGCAACAGCCGGGCGGTGGCCGAGCACCTCCTGCGCCCGGAGGGCGACCACCAGCTCGTGCTCGTCACGCACGACCTCGAACTCGCCGCGCGCTGCGACACCGCTGTCCTCTTCGAAGGCGGCCGGGTCGTCGCCGTGGGGCAGCCCGAGGGCGTCATCGACACCTACCGTGTGAGCCTGCGATCGTGACGAGGATGCCGTGATCACTCTCTACCGCCCCGGGACGGGCTGGCTGCACCGGCTGCCCGCCGGTCCGAAGGCGTGCGGCACGCTCGTCGTCGTGCTCGTCCTCTCGCTCCTGCCCACCGCCTGGTGGACGGCCGCGCTCGCCGTGTCCGTCACCGTGCTCGGGTACGTGGCCTCGGGGCTCGGCCTGCGCGAGCTGAGCCGGCAGGTGCTCCTCGTCCGCTGGATCATCGCCGTCACCGTGATCGCGCAGCTGGTCTTCCTCGACGTCGAGGCGGCGCTCTCGAACACCTCTCGCATGATGGCGGCCATCCTCTTCGCCGCGCTGCTCGTGCTGAGCACTCGTGCCGCCGATCTCCTCGACGCCTTCGAACGGGGGCTGCGCCCGTTCGGGCGGCTCGGGATCGACCCGGCGAGGATCGCGCTCATGCTCGCGGTCGCGATCAACACGATCCCCGTGCTCGCGCGGCTGGCGCTCAGCGTGCGGGACGCGCAACGGGCGCGCGGCGGCGGGTCGAGCCTGTTCGCCTTCGTGGTGCCGTTCCTCGTGGTGGCGTTGAAGTACGCCGACGAACTCGGTGACGCCCTCACGGCCAGGGGCGTGCGGTGAGCGCCGGGCACGGCGCGGCGTCGCCGGTGCGGGTCCTCGGCAAGACCGTCGACGAGGAGACGCGATGCGCGCACTACGCGACGGCGCTCGACGTCATCGCCATCCGCTTCGCCTGCTGCGGCGCGTACTACCCGTGCCACCTCTGCCACGCGGAGTGCGCGGACCATCCCGCCGAGCAGTGGCCGCGCGCGGAGCGCGGGCGGAAGGCGATCCTGTGCGGGGTCTGCTCCACCGAGCTGACCATCTCCGTCTACCTGGACGTCGATGCCTGCCCCGCCTGCGCCGCCGCGTTCAACCCCGGCTGCAAGCTCCACCGCCACTACTACTTCCAGAGCTGAACCCTCCACCCGAGCCGGCGGCCACGCGCTTGCTCCGCCCGGGGGCCGAGGCGGCCAGGGCAACGGCAAGCGCGCACCGTCCGCTTGTCGCGCGCCACGAGGGAGCGGGCGCGGGTCCGTGGTGCCTGTCAGCGGCTCAGCCACCACACGAGTGCTCCGCCGAGGGCGAGGAGGAGGCACAGGGCCGCGTTGGTGCGGCGGTAGTCGGCCAGGAGGGCGACGAACTCGCGGATCGTGGCGCTGGGCCAGAAGTACGTGGCCGTGGGCGCGCCGATGACGTGGCCCCGCACTCCGGCGCGGCGGGGGGTGACGGCGGTGCGGAAGACGTGGTAGTTGCTCGTCACGACGACGCAGCGGTAGCCGGGCTTCGCCTTCGCCATGAGGGCGTGGCTGTTGCGGAGGTTCTCGCCGGTCGTCGCGGAGTCCGGCTCGCGCACGAGGAGCCGATCGGGGAAGCCCTTCTCCAGGACGTACCGTGCCATCGCCTCCGCCTCGGGCAGTGTCTCGTCGCCGCCCTTGCCGCCGGAGAGGAGCAGGAGCGGTTCGCGCCCCCGTCGGGTGAGCGTGCGGAGAGCGGCCAGTCCCCGGTCCAGGCGGGCGGCGAGCGGCGGCGAGACGCGCTCGCCGCCGAGGAGTCCGGCACCGAGCACCACCACGTAGTCGGTCCGGCGGCGGACGCGGAGGTGGCCGTAGAGGAAGGCGTAGGCGAGCAGGCAGGAGAAGAGGAAGCCGAAGTACCCGGCGATCGCGGTGACCGTGCCGGCGAGCACGAGGAGGGCGCGGGCGTGCAGGGCGAAGGCGGTGACGAGCAGGGCGGCGAGCGCGAGCAGTCCGAGCCCGGCGAGCAGGGAGAGCAGGTTGGCCGGGCCGCGGCCCTCCCTGCGGACCATCGTGACGCCGTTGGCGAGGAGGAAGGGGGCCGGGACGAGGACGCACAGGGCGCCGACGACGACGGCCGCGACCGCCACGTCGCGCCCGGCGAGGGTGTCCTCGCGGACGAGGACGAGGCACCAAACGGCGAGGGCGAGGGCGAGGGACAGGCCGAGCAGGACGGCGTTGCTGAAACGGCGGCGGTCCCGGAGCACTCCCACGCAGCACAAGAGGAACGTCACGGCCGCGGGGATGTAGGCCAACATGCGGAGAGTCTAAGGTGCTTGGCCGGCCGCGGAGCCGCCCGTCCGCGGGGACCGCGCCCGGGCGGGTGACGGGGCCGGAGGGCGGGGGCTCATGCTTTGCGCCGCATGGACTCCCGGGCCGGGTTCGCCTGCCGCTCCGCCTTCGGGTCGCGTTCCGCGGCCCTCGCGCGGACGCCCTCCTCGACGCGGGTGCCGGTCTCCTCGTCGATGTGCCGCCAGTAGGCGAAGGCGCGCTCCAGGACGGGCTCGGTGACGCCGTTGAGCAGGTGGCCCACGACGTTCTCCACGAGGCGCCCGCGCGCGGCCTCGTCCATGACCTCCCGGACCAGCGTGTGCGCCTGTCCCCAGTCGTCGTCGGCGGCGTGGCTCACGTAGGCGGCGCGGGTGATCTCGCCGTCGGCGTGCCAGCTCGGCGGGGTGCCGAAGCGCTCCGTGTCGGCGGCCGGGCCGCCCTTGGAGTTGGGCGCGTAGACGGGGTCCGTCGTCTTGCGGAAGGCCATCCGGCCGTCCTTCGAGTACGAATGGACGGGGACGACCGGGGCGTTGACGGGAAGCTGCTGGTAGTTGGCGCCGATGCGGTAGCGGTGGGCGTCCGCGTAGGAGAAGAGGCGGCCCAGGAGCATCCGGTCCGGGCTCGGGCCGATGCCGGGCACGAAGTTGTTCGGCTGGAAGGCCGCCTGCTCGATCTCGGCGTGGTGGTCGGTGGGGTTGCGGTCGAGCGTCATGCGGCCGACCTCGATGAGCGGGTAGTCGCCGTGCGGCCACACCTTCGTGAGGTCGAAGGGGTTGAAGCGGTAGCCCTCGGCGTCCGCGTACGGCATGACCTGCACGTACAGCGTCCAGCTCGGGAACGCGCCGTCCCTGATGTGCTCGAAGAGGTCCCGCGTGTGGTAGTCGGTGTCCGCCGAGGCCATCTGGTCGGCCTCGTCCTGGGTGAAGTGCTCCAGTCCCTGGTCGGTCTTGAAGTGGTACTTGACCCAGAACCGCTCGCCGCTCGCGTTGCTCCACTGGTAGGTGTGGGAGCCGTAGCCGTTCATGTGCCGCCACGTGCGCGGGATGCCCCGGTCGCCCATGAGCCAGGCCACCTGGTGGGCGGACTCGGGCGAGAGCGTCCAGAAGTCCCACTGCATGTCGTGGTCGCGGAGGTTGTTGTCCGCGCGGCGCTTCTGGGAGCGGATGAAGTGCTGGAACTTCATCGGGTCCTTGATGAAGAAGACCGGGGTGTTGTTGCCGACGAGGTCGTAGTTGCCCTGTGAGGTGTAGAACTTCGGGGCGAAACCGCGCGGGTCGCGCCACGTGTCCGGGCTGCCCCGCTCCCCCGCCACGGTCGAGAACCGGGCGAGCAGTTCGGTCCGGGTGCCGGGCCGGAACACCTCCGCCTTCGTGTACGCCGTCACGTCCCCGGTCACCTCGAAGTGGCCGAAGGCGCCGCTGCCCTTGGCGTGCGGCTGCCGCTCCGGGATGCGCTCCCGGTTGAACTGGGCCATCTGCTCGATGAGATACCCGTCCTGAAGCAGCAGCGGCCCGCCCGCTCCCACGGTCAGGGAGTGCTCGTCGCTCTCGACGGGCGCACCCGAGTCCGTGGTGGTTGCCGGGATGTCGGACGTGTGGCCGCCTCTCCTCGCTGTCGTGCGCGGTGCTCCGCTCCGCCGGAGGCGGGGGGACCGCTTCCGGCCCGCGTATCCGCCCGGGCGGGAGTGAAACCTGCGCGGGCCGTGTGTCCACCCGGACGGGGCGGGCGCGGCGGGGTAGAGCTGGGGGCGTGACAGGAGAGCGGGAACCGGAGCGGACGGCGGACGGGCACCACGTACGCGTGCGGGGGCGCCGCTGGCGCGCCACCGATCCCGCGCTGCCCGAGGAGGTCGCGCGGCGGCTGCGGCACCACCTGATGGCCGCGCGACGTGCGGTGGGGGCGGCGCTGCGCGCGCGGGACGCGGCGGCGGAGCGGGCGGCCCGGGAGCGGGTGGGGATCGCGAAGCGGGCGCTGGGCGAGCGGGGCGACCCTCCGTGGTGGGAGCAGGACGCGGCGGCGCGCGAGCGGCGCTGGGAGGAGGGTCTGCGGGCGCTGGACGAGAGCGGGTGAGGCCGGGGAGCCGGTGGCGCCCCGGGAGGCGCCCAGGCGCGGGCCGTCCTCTCAGGGGCCGACGGGACGGCTCTCGTGCGGCTCCGGCTCCGGGTGGGCGCCGGTGAGCTCGGGTTCCAGGCCGTCCGTGAGCGCATCGCCGGAGTGCCCGGTGTCGGTGCGCCAGCTCCGGAAGGCCCAGGCGGTCGCCGCGACGACCGCGAGACCCAGCAGGCAGCCGCCGACGACGTCGCTGAACCAGTGCACGCCGAGCGCGACGCGCGTGAAGCACACGCCGACGACGGAGACGATGCCGACCGCCCAGCACACGGGCCGCCAGGCCTGCGGCACGAAGGGCAGCAGGACGAGGACGGCGAAGGACGTCGTGGCCGTCATCGCTGGCCGAGGGAGGAGTAGCCGGGCGCGTGCGCCACCGGGTCCCGGAAGGCGGGGCGGGCCCGCTCCACGGCGAGCTTCACGAGCAGTCCCACGAGGGCGCCGGCCACCGCGGTCACCCCCGACCAGGCGGCGAGCCGCCAGGCGCGCCGGTACAGCAGCCAGCAGGTGAGGGCGGCGACGGCCAGGCGCAGCGTCACCGGGTCCCACACGTGGTCCGACAGGAGGCGCAGCGCCGAGGTCCACGCCGGGTGGTCGAGCGCGACCCGGTTGAGCCGCCCCGCCGCGCCCGCGTCCACCCGGTGCAGCGGGCGCCACTCGGTCTCCACGAGCACCACGAGCAGCCCGAAGGGCACGGCGGCGAGCGCGGTGACGGCGGCGACCCCGAGCAGCCGGACACCGAACCTGCGGTCGGCGGGCCGCCGGTGGCGGTCGGCGAGGCGGCGCGGCAAGGACACGGTGTCACACTCCGGGATCGGGTCGTACGGGAAAGGGCACGTGTGCGCGGGAGGCTTCGAGATGGGCGGCGAAGGAGAGGCCGAGGAAGAGGCACACCGAGGTGAGGTAGGCCCACAGCAGCAGCGACATGAAGGCGCTGAGCGGTCCGTAGACGGTGTCGAAGGAGCCGCTCAGGCGCAGGTACAGGCTCAGCAGATAGGTCAGCAGCGTCCACAGGCTCAGGTAGACGCCGGCGCCGAACGCGAGCCAGGTGTAGCCGGGTTGCTTGCGGCGCGGGGCGCTGCGGAAGACGACGCTGGCGGCGATGAGCGCGAGCAGCAGGCCGAGGGGCCAGCGCGCGTACTCCCACACCGCGCGGGCGTGCGCGCCGAGCCCGTAGACGGTGGTGGCGGCGGTCGCGAGGTGGCCGCCCGCGATCATGACGACGAAGCCGAGGCCGAGCGGGATGCCCGCGGTGAGCGCCATGACGAGGCCGCGCCCGTACTTGAGGTGGAAGGGGCGGTCTCGCTCGTTGCCGTAGATGCGGTTGGCGCCGCGCTCGATCTGGCACATCGCGGTCGTGACGTTGACGAGCGAGAAGATCGCGCCGAACCAGAGGGCGATCTCGTCGCCGTCCCCGGCCGCGTACTCGCCGCGTTCGAGGGCCTCGTCCACGACCTCCGCGCTGGGCCCGGCGGCGACGCCGTGCAGGGTGAGCTGGGCCAGGCGCCCCAGGTTCTCGGTGTGCAGGGAGGTGGAGAGGCCGACGGAGGCGATGACGAGCGGGGTGACGGCGAGCACGGTCTGGAGCGCGAGGGCGCGCGCGTTGGTGAAGCCGTCCGCGTAGCGGAAGCGCACGAAGGAGTCGCGGGCGAGCTGCCAGCGGCCGTAGCGGCGCAGTGCGGCCAGCGCCTCGTCGGCGGACAGCTCCTCACCGGTCATGTCCCGGGTCACCGGGACCTTGGAGACGGTGCCCATCTACGCGGTCACCGCCCCCGGCGCAGGCCGCGGGACGGGCGCGGCGCCCTCCTCGCGCGGGACGAGGACGGTGAGCGCGCCGGGGAGCACGGAGAGCATCAGGCGGGTGCCGTGCGCGGCGCTCTCGCCGTCGTACTCGCGCGGCTGCGGGGTGGCGAAGGTGAGTTCGGCGTGCCGGAAGCGGAAGTACTCGACGGGGTGCGGTTCCCGCCCGGTGGCGGTGGTGTCCTGGTGGCGCAGCAGGGTGCGCAGGGTGCGCAGCCAGCCGCCCGCGCCGCGCGGGTCGAGGACCAGCAGGTCCAGGTACCCGTCGTCGGGGGCGGCGTCCGGGACGATCCGGACGCCGCCCTGGAGGGTGCCGACGTTGGCGGCGAGGATCATGCGGGCCTCGCGGCGCAGGGCCGGGCCGCCGTCCAGGCGCAGCGTCACCCCGGTACGGCCCTTGCCGATCTCCTCCATCCCGGCGAGTACGTAGGCGGGCCAGCCGAGGGCGGACTTGGCCCGGTCCCCGGTGCGTTCCATGACGGCCGCGTCGAGGCCTGCCCCCGCCATGACGGCGAAGGCGGTCGCGGGGAGCCCGTCGCCCTCGACACGGCCGAGGTCGACGCCCCGGGCGCGTCCGGTCAGGGCGCGCTCCAGGGCCTTGGCCGGGTCGAGGG
>NZ_GG770539.1:864613-874958 GCF_000154905.1 Streptomyces sp. SPB074
TTCGCCGGTCCGGTGATGAGCAGCCCGGCGCCGACGAGCAGCGCGGCCTGGGTGGCCGTCAGCACGCCGAGACGGCACACGGCGCCCGCGCTGCCGCGCGGCAGCGTGAGCCCCCGGCGGCGCCCGTGCTTGTCCGGTGGTGCGACTGGTACGGATACGGACATCGGTCCCCCCACGTTCGGCGCCCGTCCGGCGCGCTCCCGGACCGGCTCGCTGCCGCCGGTCCTCAGCCGTCTGCCCCTGCGGGGACGGGTTCAGGCCGACGGGTTCGCGCGGGGCCCCGTGGTGGGGGGGCGCGGCGGGGTGGGCGGGTGTCCGGTGTCGTCCCGGGTGCCCCGCGCCGCTGCGGCCGGTCCCGGTCGGGGGCGCCGCGGCGCGGGGCGGGTGGGGTGTCAGACCGGGGCCACGTCCCCGGGGTCTCGTTCCGGGGCGGGTTCCGTGTCGCGGGCCGTGAAGCCGAGGAGGTCGCGGGCGGGAGCGAGGTCGATCGGGGTGGCGCGGCCCGGGATCGGGCGGCGCACCGCGGTCGCCGGGTGGTGGGCGGCGATCAGCTCCTCGGTGGGGCGGTCGGCGAGGGTGTGCGGGGCGGCGACGAAGAGGACGTGGTGGCCGCTGAGCGGGGCCGTGACGGCGAGGAGCGCGGCGCGGGCCGCCTCGTGGACGTCCAGGTAGGCCCAGGACTCGGCGGCGAGCAGCCCGGGGCGTGCCGCGTCGGCGGCGCGGTGCGCCGCCATGCGGCGCGCGTCGGAGACGAAGGGGTAGCGGAGGGCGACCGTCGTCATGCCGTGACGGCGGGTCATGGTCGCGGCGGTCGCCTCGTCCACCTGTTTCGACAGCGCGTAGGGGTCGGACGCCTGGAGCGGCGTGTCCGTGTCGAGGGGGTAGTACGGCGGGCGGGCGCCCGTCGTGGAGTAGGTGAGGCCGAGGACGGAGTAGCTGCTCGCGATCATGGCGCGGCGCACGCCGGCGTTCCCCGCCTCCTCCAGGACGGTGAACGTGGCCCGGGTGTTGCCGCCGAAGACCTCCAGCGGGGTGCCGTGGGTGGGGGTGGGGAGGGCGGCGAGGTGGATGACGGCGTCCACGTCGGCGAGGGCGGCGCGGACGGTGTCCGGGTCGCCAGCGTCACCGGTGCGGACGCGGTCGGCGAGCAGGTCGCCGGGGTCGGAGCGTTCCAGGGCGGTGGCTGCGATGCCGCGGGCGCGCAGGTGGGCGAGGACGGCGCGGCCGAGGAGGCCGCCCGCGCCGGTGACGAGGACGCGCGTGGGCGCCTGGGTGCCCGCGCTCCGGGGGTGGGTGTCGCTCACGGTGCCTCCAGCCCGCCGTCGGGGCGGCGTACCCGGGCGGCCCATCTGTCGTGCAGGTGCCTGGCCGGCGGGAAGCGGCGCGCGGCCTTCTCGTCCAGGCCGATGCCCCAGCCGGGTTCGGGCGAGGGGTGGAGGTGGCCGTCCCGGACGACGGGGGTGCCGGGGAAGACCTCGTGGACGGTGTCCTCGTACTCGTGCGACTCCTGGTAGCCGAAGGCCGGGGTGGAGATGTCCACGGCGAGGTTGGCGGCCACGCCGACCGGGGAGATGTCGCCGGGCGAGTGAAACGCGGTGCGCACGCCGCAGAGTTCGGCCAGGGCGACGAGTTTGCGGGTGGGGGTGAGCCCGCCGACGGAGGACGTGTGCAGGCGCAGCAGGTCCACGCCGCCCTCGCGGACGAGGCGGGCCGCGTCGGTGACCGAGCTG
Source organism: Streptomyces sp. SPB074 (assembly GCF_000154905.1). GTDB lineage: Bacteria > Actinomycetota > Actinomycetes > Streptomycetales > Streptomycetaceae > Streptomyces. Next base: position 866,344 of record NZ_GG770539.1, read on the forward strand.
AGCTGCTCGCCGACGGCGATCGGCACGGGCGAGGCGGCGCGCACCTCGGGCAGGCGGTCGTAGTGCTCGGGCGCGATGACGTCTTCGAGGAAGGAGAGCCCGTACGGTTCGAGGGCGCGGGCGAGGACGACGGCCTGTTTGGGGGTCAGGCGGCTGTGCACGTCGTGCATGAGGTTGAGGCCGGTTCCGAAGCGTTCGCGGGCGGCGGCGAAGAGGGCGGGGGTGGAGCGCAGGTAGCGCTCGGCGTCCCAGCCGTCGGGGTAGGGGGAGCGCGGGTAGGCGGCCGGGAGGGGCGGGGCGGCGTAGGTGCCGGTGCCGGGCTGGCCGGTCTGGAGGCGGATGTTGCGGTAGCCGCGGGCGAGGAGTTCCTCGGCGCGGTCCAGGGTCTCGGGGATGTCGCGCCCGGTGGCGTGGGTGTACGTTTCGACGGCGGCGCGGGCGCGTCCGCCGAGGAGTTCGTGCACGGGCAGCCCGGCGCGCTTGCCGGCGATGTCCCACAGGGCCTGGTCGACGCCGGAGAGGGCGTTGTTGAGGACGGGCCCGTTGCGCCAGTACGAGGAGTAGTGGATGAGGCGGGTGATGTCCTCGATGTCGGCGGGGTGGCGGCCGACGACGAGCGGGGCGACGTGCGCGTCGACGGCGGCGGCGACCGCCTCGTAGCGCTGGGTGAAGGTGGCGCAGCCGAGGCCGGAGAGGCCGTCGTCGGAGGTGTCGACGCGGACGACGACGAGCGGGATGCCCTCCGGGGCGGTGACGATCGCGCGGACCCGGGTGACGCGCAGCGCCTCGCGGTGCTGCCAGGGGGGCAGGGCCTCGGGCAGGGCGGTCACGGTGTCGTGCGGCTGGTCGGGGTCGAGCGGGGTGCCGGAGGCGGGCCCGGTCATGGGGGTCCTTTCGGGTGGTGCGGGCGGTACGGGTCGTACGGAGCGGGCGCGGGGCGCCGGGTGGGGCGCGGTCAGCCCTTGGAGCCGGTGTCGCCGCCGACGCCGTTGACGACCTGGCGCTGGAAGACGACGAAGAGCAGGAGCGGCGGGACGCTCGCGAGGAAGAGACCGGCGAGGAGCAGTCCCTGGTCGGCGGTGCCCGCGATGACGGGCAGGGTGACGGCGATGGGCTGCTTGTGCGGGTCGGTGAGGGCGATGAGGGGCCAGATGTAGTCCTTCCAGGAGGCGATGAGGGTGAAGAGCGAGATGACCGAGAGCACCGGGCGGGACATCGGGACGACGATGCGCCGCAGCAGGGTGAGCGGCCCGGCGCCGTCCACCCGGGCCGCTTCGTACAGCTCGGCGGGGATGCCGTCGAAGAAGCGTTTGACGAGCAGGAGGTTGAAGGCGTTGGCGCCGGCCGGGAGCCAGACGGCCCAGAAGGTGTTGACGAGGTTGACGCCGAAGCCGGGCAGGTGCTGGACGGTGAGGTAGAGCGGGACGAGGGAGACGGTGCCCGGGACGAGGAGCGTGGCGAGGACGAGGCCGTAGAACGCCTTGCCGTAGCGGGGTTTGAGCACCGAGAGGGCGAAGCCGGCGCCGACGGAGCAGACGAGCTGGGCGGCGAGGCAGCCGGCCGCGAGGAAGACGCTGTTCAGCAGCGAGCGGCCGATGCCGAGGGTGTCGAGTGCTTCGGAGAGGTTGCCGAAGCGGGTCTGTCCCGGCCACAGGGACAGCGGGCGGGCGGCGACCTCGTCGGCGGGCGAGACGGCGCCCTTGAACATCCAGTAGAGCGGCGCGGCGCAGAACAGCACGAGCACGACGAGGACGAGGACGTGCATCCCGCGCAGGACGAGGAAGGTGCCGGGGCGGCGCCAGTCGTGCGGCGAGATGAGGCGGCTCAGCGGCTCGGGGGCGGTGTCCGCGCGGGGTGGGGCGGTGTCGGTCGTCATCAGTTGCTCCAGCGGCGGGTCGCCCGCAGGTAGACGGCGGACATGAGGGACAGCGCGGCGGCGAGCAGCAGCGAGAGGGCGCTCGCCGCGCCGTAGTCGCCGTCCACGAAGGCGTAGCGGTAGATGAGGAGGAGCACGGTCACGGTGGCGTTCTGCGGGCCGCCGTCGGTCATGACGAACGGTTCGGTGAACGCCTGGAGGGTGCCGATGAACTGGAGGAGCAGGAGGAGCAGGACGGTGCCGCGCAGCTGGGGCAGGGCGATGTGCCAGGCGCGGCGCCAGATCCCGGCGCCGTCGGTCTCGGCGGCCTCGTAGAGCTCCGGCGGGACGCGGGTGAGCGCGGCGAGGTAGATGAGGGTCGCGGTGCCCAGTCCGGCCCAGGTGGCTTCCAGGACGAGGCTGAGCATCGCCGTGTGGGTGGACTGGAGCCAGGGGTAGGGGCCGAGGCCGACGAGGCCGAGCACGGCGTTGAAGAGCCCGGAGTCGGGGTCGTAGAACGCCTTCCAGAGCAGGACGCTGACGACCGGGGGGAGCATGACGGGGAGGTAGACGAGGTAGCGGTAGAGGCCGGGCAGGCGGCGGACGGTGGAGATCTGGAGGGCGAGGGCGAGGGGGATCGGGAAGCCGATGACGAGGGCGAGCCCGGCGAACAGGAGGGTGTTCTCCACGGCGGTGGTGACGAGGGGGTCCTCGAAGACGCGGCGGAAGTTGTCGAGTCCGACCCACTGGGCGGCGTCGACGAGGTTGGTCTGCTGGAAGGAGAGTTCGAGGCCCTTGAGGACCGGCCACCAGGCGAAGTAGCCGAAGCAGAAGAGGGCGGGGAGGAGGAAGAGGGCGGCGACGAGGTCGTTGCGGAGCCGGGCCCGGAAGCGGCGCGGGGGCGGTGAGGTGGCGGCGGGCCGGACGCCGGCGTCCTCGGGGCGGGTCTGGAGCGCGGTCACCGGGCGGACTCCAGGTCGTGGCGCACCTGTCCGGCGGCCTTGTCGAGAAGGGCGTCGATGTCGGCGCCGCGGTCGGTGAGGACGGCCTGGACGACCGGGTCGAGCGCGGCGTAGATCTTCTGGGCGGCGACGGGCGGTTCGGGGAGCAGGCGCAAGCGGGGGTTGTCCTCGACGTAGGGGCGGTAGTTCCCGGTGGGTACGTTGGCGTAGGGCTTGATGGCGGCGTCGGTCTTGCGCTGGATCTCCGGGGAGAAGGCGGCGAGCGAGGGGACGCCGATGAGGTGCTTCGGGTCCTTGGCGGCGCGTTCGGCGCGGGCTCCGGCGACGGCCGGGTCGTAGTAGGGGGTCAGGTACTCGAAGACGATCCACTTGACGACGGCGGCCGTCTGGGCGGCGGTGGCGCGGGCGTTGACCATGTCGACGGTGCCGCCGAGCTGGGTGGCACCGCCCCCGGCCTGCGGGAGGGCGGCGGCGGCCACGTCCTTCTTGTCGCCGCCGAAGCGCTGGACGATGGTGATGACGGCGCTGGGCCCGTCGAGGTACATGCCGACCTTGCCGGCGGCGAAGCGGCGCTGGACGTCGGCCTGGTCCTGGAGCTGGTTGCGGCCCATGGAGTCGTCGGTGAAGCGCATGGCGTGGAGCTGGCGCAGGGCGTCCTTGGTGGCCTTGCCGGTGAAGGCGACGGTCTCGTGGTCGCCGTCCTTCTTCGTCATGGCGCCGCCGCGCGCGTAGGTGTGCGCGGTGAGGTGCCAGCCGCCGGTGTTGTTGGTGGTGGTCTCGGCGTAGCCGACGGCGCCGGTCTTGTCGTGGATGGCCTTGGCGGCGGTGCGCACCTCGTCCCAGGTGGTGGGCGGGCGGTCGGGGTCGAGTCCGGCCTTGCGGAAGAGGTCGCGGTTGTAGACGAGGCCCATGGAGTAGGCGGAGGCGGGCTCGGTGAGTCCGTAGACCTTGCCCTGCTTGTCCTTGAGGGGGGCGAGGAGCTTCTTGTTGTACTCGTCGTACTGGGGCCAGGTCTTGAGATCGGCGGTCAGGTCGCGGACCTGGCGGCGGCCGATGAGGCCCTGGGGTTCGGTGAGCGGGACGCGGACGAGGGTCTCGGCGCTGCCGCCGGCGAGTTTGGTGGCGAAGGTCTGCGGGTTCCACTGGGCGTCGGAGGGGACGACGTGGATCTTCGGGTTCTTCTTCTCGAACTCGGCGACGCGGGCCTTGAACGCCTTGCGGCCCACGGGGTCGCTGGTCTGCGGGAGGCCCTGGACGGTGATGGTGACCTTGCCGCCCGCGCTCGTGGAGTCGCCGGACGAGCAGCCGGCGAGGCTCGCGCCGAGCGCGGCGGCGGCTGCCAGGACCGCCGTGGTGCGGAGAGGGAGGGTGCGTGGCATGGGTGTGCTCCTGGATCGGGGTGGCGGCGGGCGGTCAGGCGTCGAGTGCGACGTAGACCGCGCGGACCCCGGTGGCGGCGTTGGCCGTCTCGGCCTCGGTGTCGGGGTCGTGGGCGGGGACGGTGACCGTCGTGCCCGCCGGTGTCAGAGGGGTCGTGTTGCCGTAGAGGTCCACGCGGCGCACGGCGCTCGCGCCGCTGAGGGCGGGGCTGTCGAGGACGACGTGGTCCACGGGGCCGGAGGGGCCGTTGCGCAGGTGGAGGGCGAGGACGTGGGAGCCGTCGGCGAGGGTGAAGCCCTCGGCGCTGGAGACGGCGCCGTCGAGGGTGAAGCCGAGGACGGGGGTGGTGGTGAAGTCGCTCCAGCGGCTGACGGAGGGTGAGTCGAGGAGGGTGGTGAGGGCCTTGAGGGCGCGGCCGTGGCCGCTGAGGGTGCTGCCGCTGAACAGGCACTTGCGGTAGCCGTAGGCGGCGGGGTCGTCGGGGGCGCGCCAGGCGAACCAGAACATCTTGACCATGTCGGGGTGGTCGGCGAGTCCTTCGCGCAGGGCCCAGGAGAAGACCCGGGGGTAGACGTTGCCGATCGAGGCCCAGTCGGTGGTGAAGCCGTACTCGGACTGCCACAGGGCCGGGGTCGCGGAGTGCGCGGCGGCGGCGGTGAGCAGGGCGGGCATGGTGTTGATGGCCTGGTAGTGGATGTCGAGGACGTCCACGGTGTCCCAGGCGGCGCGGGCGTCGAGGGTGCGCAGGAGTTCGGAGGTGGGTGCCCCGGCGGGCCAGCCGCCGTAGACGGTGCGGGCCCCGGCCGCCCGGACGACGGCGGCGGCGGGTTCGTGGACGGTGGCGAAGTAGTCGTCCAGGCCGGAGTTCCAGAACGGGGTGCCCCAGTACGCCTCGTTCCACAGCTGGAAGTAGGTGACGTCGGCGGTGGAGGCCGTGAGCCGGTCCACGGCGCGCTGGACGAAGGCCGTCCACTGGTCGGGGTCGGCGGGCGGGGTCTTGTCGCGCCTCAGCTCGCGTTCGCCGTCCGAGACGGGGGTGCCGTCGGTGGCGGTGACGGTGACGCGGCGGCGGAAGGTCGTCGCGGTCTCGCTCAGCACGGGCCCGATCGCGACGTGCTGCCCGGGGACGGTGAAGTCGTACGGGTCGCGGCGGGCGGCCCACGGGGCGGTGTAGCCGAGCACGGGGAGGGTGCTGACGCCGCCCGCCGCCGCCGTTTCGAAGGCGGTGACGAGGGTGTCGAGCGCGGCGTCGTCCCAGGTGCCCTCGGCGGGCTGGAGCGCGGCCCAGGAGACGTCCTGGCGGTTCCAGGTGAGGCCGAGGCGTTCGTCGGCGACGGGGGCGTCGGCCCCGGCCTGGCACGTACCGGCGAAGCGGGAGAAGAGGCTGTCGGCGGCGGAGGCGGGGGCGAGGGGGGCCGGGGCGGCCGAGGCGGTGGCGGGGAGGGTCCCGGCGAGCGCGGTGCCGCCCGCGAGGGCGAGGAGGGCGCGGCGCGAGAGCCCGGGTGCCGCGGGGCCGGGTCCGGGGCGGCGTCCCGTGCCGGGGGCCGTCATGCGGGGTCCACGACGACGTAGAAGGTGCGGACCTCGGCGTCGGCGGTGAGCTTCTTCGTCTCCTCGTCGGAGTCCGTGACGGGGACGACGACGGTGGCGCTGCCGTGCGCCTCGCGCAGCCAGGTCAGCTCGGTGCGGTTGCCGAGGATGTCGACGCGGCTGACCTTCGCGCCCCTGGGCACGTCCTGGAGGGTCAGGCGCAGTTCGGGATCGAAGCCGGAGAGGTGCCAGGCGGTGGCGTCGCCGGTGAAGTCCCAGAATATGTTCGCCTCGCCCTGCCGGGCCAGGTGGACGGCGACGACCTTCCGCTTCCCGACCGTGAACCCCTCGGCGGCGGAGGCGCGTTCGTCCAGCGCCCGGGGCAGGCGCGGCTCGGTGCGGAAGCGGCTGTAGGTCGTGACGCGGTTCCCGCCGAGGAGGTCGCCGAGGACGGCGAGGGTGCGGGCGTGGGCGGTGCGCTCGGTGCCGTTGTGGAGGCAGCGCCCGTAGCCGTACGCCTTCGGGTCGTTCGCCGAGCCCCAGGCGAACCAGAACAGCTTGAAGCGGTCGGGGTGGCGAACGAGGCCGTGGCCGAGGGCCCAGGCGAACGCCTTGGGGTAGAGGTTGGGGATCAGGGTGCCGTCGGGGACGAAGCCGTGCTCGGTCTGCCAGACGCCGATGTCCGCGTGGCCGCGCCGGGCCGCCGCCGTGCGCAGGTACTCCATGGCGGGCAGCGGGTCGTAGTGCACGTCGAGGACGTCGAGGGTGCCCCAGGCGCGGTGCTTGTCGAGCAGGTCCGTGAGGAGGGTGAGCGGGAGGCCGCAGGGCCAGCCGCCGAAGACGGTCTTCCCGCCGCGCGCGCGGATCGCCTTGGCGGCGGGGAGGTGGATGTCGGTGAAGTACTCGTCCATGCCGCCGAACCAGAAGCTCGACCCCTGGTACGCCTCGTTCCAGACCTGGAAGTACTCGACGCCGTAGGGCTCGGCGGAGAGGAAGTCCACGACGCGTTCGACGTAGGCGAGCCAGGCGGCGCGGTCGGCGGGCGGCGTGAACGTCTTGTTGATCTTCGTCTCGGCGTCCTGGACGACGCGCCCGTCGTCCAGGCGGGTCACCTTGAGGTGCCGGGTGAAGTGCGTGTCGTTCTCGGCGGTGACGGGGCCGTAGGCGTAGTGCCTGCCGCCGCTGTCGAAGGCGTACGCGTCCCTGCGGCCCGCCCAGCGCGCGGTATACGCGAGGACGGGCAGGACCCGGACCCCGGCGCGGCGGGCGGCGAGGATCTGGTCGCCGAGCGCCTGGAGGCGGCTCTGGTCGAACTGCCCCTGGACGGGCTCCAGGTTCTGCCAGGGGATGTCAAGGCGGTTCCAGCCGATGCCCGCGAGGGCGGGCACCTGGGCGAGGGAGCCGGCGGGCACCTGGCAGACGCCGTTGAAGGCGCCGAAGACGGAGGGGACGCCGGCGGTGACGAGGGCCGGGTCGGCGGCGGAAGCGGCCGCGGCGGACGCGGCGTCCGGGGCGGCGGCGGCCGGGGCTGTCGTGCCCGGGAGCACGCCGCCGGCGAGGGCGAGGCCGCCGACGGCTCCGGCGGACTGGAGGAGCCCGCGCCGGGAGACGGCGGCGGGGAAAGCGGTGGATCGGGACTGGTTGCGGCTCGGCATGGACCGGTCCTCTCGGTGAGAAAGCGGTTGCGCAGACCGTAGCCACGTGAGGGAAATGGCGCAATACCTTCGGCGGAGAAGAGTTGCGAACCCTGGTACAACGCTTTCCCATGCCGCTAGGATGACGCCATGGTGGACAGAAGTGGTGAGCCGCAGGTCCGTACGGCGGCGCGGCTCAGCGATGTGGCGGCGGCGGCGGGGGTCTCGCTCTCGACGGCGTCCAAGGTGCTCAACGGCCGGGGCCGGGCCTCGGAGGAGACCCGGCGGCGCGTCCTCGCCACGGCGGCACGGCTCGACTTCCAGCCCAACGCGCTGGCCAAGTCCTTCGCTCTCGGCCGTAGTTACACCATAGGGATTCTGGCCAACAACGCGCCCGAGACGTTCACCATGCCGGTGCTCATCGGCGCCAACGCCGAGCTGAGCCGCTACGACATGGCCTCGCTGCTCTACAACGCCGACCGCGACCCGGAGTTGCGCGCCGAGCACGTGCGCAGGCTGCGCGCCCGGCAGGTGGACGGGCTGCTCGTCATCGGGATCGGCGCGGACGACCGGCTGCCCTCGGTGAGCGGCTTCCCCGCCCCCGTCGTCTACGTCAACGGCGTCTCGGACAGCCCGCGCGACGCCTCCTTCCCGCCCGAGAACCGCAAGGCCGGGCGGATGGCCGCCGAGCACCTGATCGGTCTCGGGCGGACCCGTATCGCGCACATCACGGGCGACGAGATGGCGCCCGCCGTCATCGACCGCGGCGCGGGCTTCCGCGAGGCGCTGCGCGAGGCGGGCCTCACGATGGCCTTCGGGCAGCCGCTCTTCGGCAACTACTACCGCGAGTGGGGCTTCCGCGCCGCGCGCCGCCTCCTGGACGCGAACTGCCCCGTGGACGGCCTCTTCGCCGGGAACGACGAGATCGGCCTCGGCGCCTTCGCCGCCTTCCGCGAGGCGGGGCTGCGGGTGCCCGAGGACATCGCCATCGTCGGCTACGACAACTTCAGCCGCATCACCAACCTCCAGAAGCGGGTCCTGACCACCGTCGACCCGAACCTGGAGACGGTGGGCTCGGCCGCCGTGCGCCACCTGCTGCGCGCCATAGGCGGCGACGCCGAGCCGGGCGTTCACTCGGTGGACTGCACGCTCGTGGAGGGCTATTCGACGGTGGGCGGTACGCCGCCGGGCGCGCCCGTCGAGGTCGTCTTCTCGCTCTGAGCGCCCGCCCCGGGGGGCCCGCCCCTCCGCGCA
>NZ_GG770539.1:875131-876956 GCF_000154905.1 Streptomyces sp. SPB074
CGGGAGTCGCATGTCCGCCGGAGTACAGGAGATACGCGCGGCGCTCGCCGCCGGGCGCGGTGCCGATCCGGTGCGCGGGCTCGCCGGGGAGGAGGTGTGGCGGCGGGCACGCGAGCGGCCCGCCACGGCCGCGTACCGGGAGCGGATTCTGGCCCGCGCCGCCGGGCACGCGCGGACGCCGCTCGGCCCGGTGCCCTTCTCGCTCCACCGCCGCTTCGCCGAGGACGGCGCGCGGACCGCGTACGACGAGGTGTTCGCCGCCCGCCGCAGGCGGCTCACCGATCTCGCGCTCGCCGCGCTCCTCGACCCCGGCGCGGATCTCACCGCCCTGGAGGACACGATCTGGGCGGTGTGCGACGAGTACGTGTGGGCGCTGCCCGCCCACCTCGACCAGCTCCTCTCCCCCGCGCCGTCCGTGCCGCACGCGGAGCAGATCGACCTCGTGGCCGCCGAGACGGCGTTCACGCTCGCCGAGATCCGCCGCCTGCTCGGCGCGCGCCTGACCCCGCTGGTCGCCGAGCGCGTGCACCAGGAGGTGGAGCGCCGCGTCCTCGGTCCCTTCCTGGCCCGGACGCACTGGTGGGAGAAGGCCGAGACGAACTGGAGCGCGGTGTGCGGCGCCGGGGTCGGCATGGCGGCCCTGCACCTCCTCGGGGACGCCGAGGAGTCCCGGCTCGCGGAGATCACCGCCCGCGTACTCGCCGCGATGGACCACTACCTCGCCGGCTTCGGCGCGGACGGCGCCTGCCGCGAGGGCCTGGACTACTGGAGCTACGGCTTCGGGCACCACGCCCTGTACGCGGAGGCCCTGCGGGAGCGCACCGCCGGACGCGTCGACCTCTTCGCGGACGGGGCGGGGAAGGTGGCCCGTATCGCCCGCTTCCCCTGGTACGCCTTCCTGTCCGGGAACGCGGTCGCCGCCTTCGCCGACACGCGTCCGCACGGCGCGCTCCAGCCCGGGCTGCTCGGGCTGCTCGGCCGCCGCTTCCCCGGGCTGCCCGCCGTGCCGGAGGCGTGGCTGGTCGAGGACGTGCTCGACGGGCCCGGGCGCTGGGGCGCGGCGGTCCGCTCCCTGGGCTGGGAGCCGCCCCCGAGCGGCGGCGGGACGCCGGGGCCCGGCGGCTACCTGCCGGACGCGGGGTGGATGGTCCACCGCGCGGCCGGGGCCGGGGCGTGGGGTTTCGCCGCGAAGGGCGGGCACAACGCCGAGCCGCACAACCACAACGACCTGGGCTCCTTCGTCCTCGCCGCGCACGGCGAGCCGCTGCTCGCGGACCTCGGCGTGGGCACCTACACGCGCGAGTACTTTGGCGCGGGGCGCTACGAGATCCTGTGCAACGGCTCGCAGGGGCACAGCGTCCCGCTCGTGGCCGGGAAGCGGCAGCACGCGGGGGCCGGGGCGGCGGCGCGGGTCCTGGTGGCGGAGCACGGCGACACCGGCTGCCGTTTCGCGCTCGATCTCACCGCCGCCTACGACGTGGACGAACTGACCAGCCTCGTACGCGAGTTCACCCTCACCCCGGGCGGCCTGACCCTGCGGGACACGTACGCGGGCACGGCGCCGCTGGAGGTGACCGAGCGCTTCGTGTCGTACGCGGCCCTCGAACTGCCCGCCCCGGGACGGGCCGTGGTGCGCGGCGCGCGCGGTGCCGTGGCGCTCGCGTACGACCCGACGCGCTGGCGGGCGGAGCCAGGCGAGCTGCGGCACGGTCTGCGCGACGGCTCGACGGCCGCGGTGCGCGTGCTCGACCTGCGGGGGACGCTGACGCGGGGGTCGTGCGAGGTGACGCTCACGCCCCTGGGGTGAGCTTTTTTTTTTTTTTTT
>NZ_GG770539.1:877845-885135 GCF_000154905.1 Streptomyces sp. SPB074
CCCGCCCCCCCCACTCGCACCGTCCGGGCTCCCCGCCCCCCGCTCACACCGTGCCGGGTCCCCCGGGCGCGCCGCCCCGTTCCGCGAACGCCTTGAAGGCGTGCACGTGGGCGTGCGGGGCGCCGTGCGTCGCGTCGACGCGCAGGCGCAGGGCGCGGGTGCGGACGGGGGCGGGCAGGTGGTGGACGCGGTGGCGGCGGCGGTTGTCCCGCACGGTGACGAGGGTGCGCCAGCTCCCGTCCGCCGCGCGTGCCTGGACGCGGTAGTCCCGCAGGAGTTCGGGCATGACCGCGAAGGGTGTGCGGTGGCGGTGCAGGTTGTTGAGGTACTCGTCCACGTCGTCGTCCAGGACGAGGCGGACCTCCGCGATGTCCTGCTCGCGCGCCCACTCCAGTTCCAGCCACTCCCCGGCGTGCGCGGGGTCCGCGAGGCGGGCCGAGGACCACAGGTTCGGGCCGCCGTAGGGGCGCTGGTGGCCGCCCGCCGCCCGCTCGGGCGCGAAGGCGCGGGTCGCGGGGCGGGCGCGGAAGGCGAAGGAGCGGCGGCGCAGCGCGCGGGCCTCCCACTCCAGTACGGGCTGTGCCGCCTCCTCGGGGATGTCGTGGTTTACGGCGGGGTCGCCCTCGGCGCGGCGGCGCAGGGCGAGGACACCGTCCGTGCGCTCGCCGAGGAGCGTGAGGGCGAGGCCGGGGCAGGCACGGACGAGGACCACGACGTTCTCGGGCGCGGCGGGGTGGTGGGGCAGGGCGGCGGTGACCCAGTGGGGGCCGCCGGGCGGGACCCGGACGGTGGTGGTGGCGAGGTGGGTGGCGGGTACGGCGTTCTCGGGCCGTCCGGTGCCCCAGAGTTCGACGGTCAGCTCCCGGGCGGGGCCGCTCGCGGGGCCGTGGACGTGGAGGTCGATCGCGTCGAGCGCGGGATCGACGGGGAGCAGGAGGCCGACGTCGCGGGTGAGGGGGTAGGGCTCGGCGCCCGCGCCGGGCGAGGCGGTGGCGTCCGCGCGGTGAGCTGCGCTGCCGTCCCCGTCGGGGTCTGCGCTGCCGTCCGTACCGGGGTCTGCGCTGCCGTCCGTTTCGGGATCTGCGCTGCCGTCCCGGCCCGGTTCGGCGCGCAGCGCGTTCTGGTACGAGGACGCCGTGACGCGGGCGGCGCGGGCGAGGTTGGCCGGGTCCTCGTCGGCGAGGCCGAGGACGGAGGCGTCCTGGCGCAGGAGCGCGCGGCGCAGGAGGCCGAGGTGGTCGTGGGCGAGTTCACGGGGGGTCAGCCGCTCGCGCACGCACAGGGCCGCCGCCGTCCCGGCCGCCTCGCCGAGCGTCGCGCAGGTCGCCATGACGCGGGTCGCGCCGAAGGCGACGTGGCTCGCGGAGATGTTCCGGCCCGCGAAGAACAGGTTGCGGACGTTCGCCGAGTACAGGGAGCGCAGCGGGATGTGGAAGACGCCGTCGGTGTGGCGCTGGCGGGCGCCGGGCTCCTCGGCGTACATCCCCTCGACGGGGTGGAGGTCGATGGACCAGCCGCCGAAGGCGACGCGGTCGGGGAAGGGGCGCTGGGCGAGGATGTCCCGCTGGGTGAGGACGTGGTCGCCCAGGAAGCGCCGGTACTCGCGCTTGCCGGGGACGGCACCGGTCCATTCGAGGGTGAGCGAGGCGGCGTCGGGGAACTCGCCGGAGTTCTTGATGTGGTCCCAGACCCCGGCGACGACGGCCCGCAGTTCGTCGCGGATGCGCGCGTTGTCGTGGACGGTGTCGAGGGCGCCGCCCCACTCGATCCACCAGTAGTCGCAGCCGTTGTCGCCGGTGCGCAGGACGCGGTTGCGCAGCAGGGGCGTGGTGGAGAGGTCCTTGGCGTAGGCGGGCGCGACGTACTTGACCGGGTGGCCGAGGTCCTTGGTGTGGAAGAGGAGCGTGGAGCCGAGGAGCGCCCCGTCGGCCTCCTCGGGTGCCCAGGGCTCGTCGTACTCGGCGCGCGCCTCGCGGCCGACGCGATGGCGGGCGCCGGCGAGGGCGCCGAGGAGTCCGTCGCCGGTGCAGTCCAGGAACTGGCGGGCGCGGAAGGTGATGCGGCGTTCGGAGCCCGTCATCCAGCCGGTGCAGGAGCGGACCGTGCGGTCCCCGGGCGGGCCGGACGCCTCGGCCTCGCGCACGTCGGTGTCGAGGTAGAGGTCGATGAGCGGTTCGGCGAGGACGGCGTCGAGGACGACCTGGTCCCAGTAGTACGGGTTCCCCTCGGGGTTGCGGTACTGGTTCTCGGTGTACAGCTCGCCCATGATGCCGGTCTCCCTGGCGAAGCGGTGCACGCCGTGGGCGGTGGCCCCGCACACCCAGACCCGGACCTCGCTGCTCGCGTTGCCGCCGAGCACGGGCCGGTTCTGCACGAGGGCGACGCGCAGGCCGAGCCGGGCCGCCGCGATGGCGGCGCAGGTCCCGGCGAGCCCTCCGCCGACGACGGTGATGTCGTGCTCCACGTGCTCTTCCCGCATCCCCGCCCGCTCCTCAGCCGCTGACTCCCCGGTGCCCCCGGTTGGGGGCACCGGCACCAGTAGGGCATCCGCCGTGCACTGAACGCAAGTCATGTGCAGCATGTGAAACAGATCGGGTTCTGCGGCGGGGTGTCCCCTGCCGGTGCGCGGGCCGGGTTCGGCCGTCGTTCGCGCGGTGTTGACGAAGTGGCCACCGGCGCACGCGAATGTTCGGTGTCCCCCCGTCCGCGTGGATCAGGAAGCACCCCATGGCTCACACCCCCTCACGCAGAACGTTCCTCGTCTCGGCGACGGCCGTCGCGGCCACCGCGATGACCGGCGGCGCCGCGCGCGCCTCCGGGGCGGGGGCGACCGCGCCCGCCGCCGCGCCGGTCGCGGTCGATCCCCGGCTCGCGCCGGTGAAACACGTCGTGATCCTCATGCAGGAGAACCGCAGCTTCGACCACTACTTCGGGATGCTCAAGGGCGTCCGCGGCTTCGGCGACCACACCGCGATCGACCTGCCCGGCAGCGCCTCCGGCCCCTCGGGCCGCTCGGTCTTCCAGCAGCCGCGCGGCAGCGGTTCGCTCCACCCCTGGCGGCTCAGCGCGGGCAGCGGCGGCTGGCGCAGCGCCCAGTGCAAGGTGGACGGCGGCGGGCACAGCTGGAGCGACCAGCACAACGCCTGGAACGGCGGCCGGATGGACAACTGGTACGCGGCGAAAAGCGGCACCGGTATGACGATGGGCTACCACGACCGCACCGACCTGCCCTACACGTACGCGCTCGCCGACGCCTACACGGTCTGCGACGCCTACCACTGCTCCTCGCTGACCGGCACCGGCCCCAACCGGAACTACCTCTGGTCGGGTTCGACCGGCGTCGGGCTCGCGGGCGCCAACCAGGCGAACACGAACGGCGGCGACTTCCGCCGCAAGGAGCAGAACTGGCAGACGTACGCCGAGGCGCTCCAGGCGGCCGGCGTGAGCTGGAAGGTCTACCAGGTCCACGACCGCGACGCGGAGCGCAACTACGGGGACAACGCCCTGGAGTACTTCAAGCCCTTCCTGACGAAGGACCCGGCGCAGGACGGCAAGGGCGACGCGGCGCTGTGGGAACGCGGCGTGGCCGGGGTCCCGTACGACGGCGGGGACGTCGCGAACGCGCTGATAGCGCGACTGCGCGCCGACGTGGCGGCGGGGACGCTGCCGCAGGTCTCGTGGATCGTCACGGACTACGCCAACTCCGAGCACCCGAACGCGAGTCCGGGCAAGGGCGCGACCGTCACGAAGCGCGTGCTCGAAGCGCTCGGCAGCGACCGGAAGACGCTGGACTCGACGGTCTTCATCCTCACCTACGACGAGAACGACGGCTTCTTCGACCACGTGCCGCCGCCCGTGCCCGCCGACACCGGTGACGCGACGGAGTACTCCGGCGGGAAGCCGGTCGGCCTCGGCTTCCGGGTGCCGATGATCATCGCCTCGCCGTGGACGCGCGGCGGCCGGGTCAACTCGCAGGTCTTCGACCACACCTCGGTGCTGCGCTTCCTGGAGCGGTGGACGGGGGTCGGCTGCCCGAACATCAGCCCGTGGCGGCGCGCGGTGTGCGGGGACCTCACCTCGGCGTTCGACTTCGAGCACCCCGTCTTCGGGCCGCTGCCCGCACTGCCCGCGGTCACCCCGGCCGGGCAGCCCGTCATGGACACGAGCGCCTGTTCCGCGACGACCGCGCCGAGCGCCCCCTCCGGCACCGGCAGCCTGCCGGTCCAGGAGAGCGGCAACAAGCCCGCGTGCGCCCTGCCCTACCAGGTCAACGCGTATCTCGACCGCTACGAGGGCACCAGCCCCTCCGGCACGCAGAAGATCTGGGTGAACCTGGAGAACAAGGGGGCGCAGGCCACGTCGGCCGCGCACTTCGCCGCGTACGCCAACGGCCACCGGGGCGGCGGCCCCTGGCAGTACACGGTGGGCCCCGACGCGGCCACGAGCGATTTCTTCAACATCGGCGCCGGATACGGCGGCGGACGCTACGACCTCTCGGTGACCGGCCCGAACCGCTTCCTGCGCCGCTTCCGGGGCGACACGGGCGCGGGCGCCGGGCGGTTCGCGCGCGTGCGCGGCAGCTTCGAGACGTACGGCGGGAAGCTCGCCCTGTGGTTCACCCTCGCCAACGACGACCCGGACCGCGCCCTCACCTTCACCGTGGCCGCCACGCACTACCGCACGGGCACGTGGACGTACGAGGTCGCGGCGGGCAAGAGCGTGAAGGACTACTTCCAGCAGGTCGCCCTCGCGGACGGCTGGTACGACTTCACGGTGACGGTGGCCGGTGACAGCGCCTTCTCGCAGCGCTTCGCCGGCCACATCGAGACGGGCGCCGTGAGCCGCACGGGCTCGGTCGTCTGAGCTCCCGCCGGGCTCATCGGCGGCGAGCGGTGAGCCCGGCGAGGAGGCCGCGCGCGAGATCGGTCCCGGAGTGGTGGCCGACCGCGAACAGCGGCGCGGCGTCGAGCGGGCCGGGGGCGCCGAGGCCCCGCAGCACCGCCGCCGCCTCGGGCACGCACTCGCCCCGTACCGCGTGGCGCAGCAGGGCGAAGGAGACGAGCGGCGTGCGGGTCGCCGTGTCCGGCGCGGTGACCCGCGCGGTGACGGCGGGCGCCGGGACGCCGAGGGCGTGGGCGGCGAGGAGGACGCCGCACAGGATGTCGTCGCCGGAGGGGGTGAGCCCGGGACCGCGCCGGGCAGCGTGCCTGCCGCACGCAGCACCGCCTCGCCGTCCCGCGCCCGCAGCGCCCGGCGCAGCGCGCGCAGCGGCGTGGCGCAGGACGGTTCCGGGGGGCGGGCGCGGACGGCGCGGGCGAGTTCGGCGAGCCGCTCGGGGCGCGGCCCGGCGGCGAGGAGCCCGTGGACACGGGGCGGGGCCCAGGGGTCCGGACCGAGGCGGACGGTGAGCGCGCCGAGCCGGATCTCCCCGTCCCCGTACGCGGCCGGGGTGCCGGGTGCGGGCCAGAGGGCGGCGGGCTCGCGCAGGACCGCCGCGTTCGGGGTACGCACCGCGTCCGGGCGCGTGACGGCAAGGGCGGGCAGGTCGGTGCGGTCCGTGGCGAGGTGGACGGCGTACCGGGTGGCGGCGACGACCCGGGCGGGGCGCGGGGGGCCGTGGACGAGGGCGTGCACGGGCCCGGCCGCGTCGGCGGTGACGAGGACGGGCGGGCGGGCGGCGGTGGCGAGGAAGGGCCAGCGGGCGGCCGGGGGAAGGGCGGGCGGCCGCGCGGCCGGCGGCGCGGGGGTGGGCGCGGGGTCGTGTCCCGGCTCCGTGGCGGCGTTCACTCCGGTTCCGGGAAGTCGGCCAGGGCCTGGACGAAGCAGTCGAGCGGGGCGGTCGTCAGGCCCGCGCCGATCTGGCCGATGCCCGGTTCGCGGTGCGCGATGCCGGTGGTGATGACGGGCTCGCGGCCGGTGTCCACGACGGCGCGGACGTCGATGCCGAGCGGGCTGCCGGCGAAGTCGATGCCCGGCAGGCGGTAGTCGTTGTGGCGGCCCACGGCCAGGCTCGCCATCTCGCGGCTCACGCGGCGGGCGAGCGCGGGGGTGCCGCCGACGAAACCGGTGATCGCGGGCGCGGCGGCGAGCGCGAACCCGCCGAGCCCGTGGGTCTCGGTGATCGCGCTGTCCCCGATGTCCGGGTTGGCGTCCTCGGGCCGGTACCCGGCGAAGTACAGCCCTTCGACCATCGCGGCGGGCGCCGTGTACCAGCGTGCGCCGGTCCCCGCGGTGCGGATGCCGACGCGGACGCCGTTGCGGGCGAAGGCGGTGACGACGGTGGAGTGCGCGATGCCCTCGGCCGCCGCCATGGCGAGCTTGCTCGCGGCCATGGAGAGGTTGAGGAACCAGTAGTCGTTGTCGCGCAGGAAGTCGAGCGCCTCGATCCCGCCGAGCGCGGCCTGCCGGGCGAGGTCCGGGGCGAGTTCCCGGGCGAAGAGCGCGCTGGCGGCGGTGTTGCGGCTGTGGCACTCGTCGCCCATGAGGAGGGCCTGCGCGGTGAGCGCGCGCAGGTTGAGCGGCTCCTCGCGGGCGCGCAGCGCGGCGCCGAGGCCCGGCCCGAGCCGCTCGCCCATCCAGCGCAGCCGCGCCGACACGTCCGGCCCGAGCGCCCCGTAGCGCAGGCAGCGGCCCTTGCCCTCGTTGAGGTTGGAGTACGCGCGGCGGCCGGTCGCCGCGTCCTCGACGACGAGGAGCGGCATGGACGGCGAGATGATCCCGGCCATCGGGCCCACCGCGTCGTGGTGGTGGCAGGGCGCGAAGCGGATGCCGCCGGAGCGCGCGAGGCGCACGGCGGCCCCGGCGTCGGCCGCCCAGCCCTCCAGGAGCACGGCCCCGGTGACGGCGGCCCGCATCGGCCCGCACATCTCCTCGTACGGGAGGGGTGGCCCGGCGTGCAGCAGCAGGCGCTCCCCGGCGAGCGCGGGGATCAGCCCGGCGGCCGGCCGTACATCGGTGAGCAGCGGCTGCACGGCGCGGATCGCTTCCAGCGCGCGGGAGTTGGCCGCCTCCACGGCGGGGTGCGCGCTGAGCCGGGCGAGTTTGGCGCCGAGGGCGGTGTCCCCGGCGGCGGGGGGCCGCCAGTCGAGTTGCCGGACGTCGGCGCCCGCCGCGCGGGCGGGCGCGACGAAGCCGTCCACGCCGACGGCGGCGATCCGCGGG
The DNA here is from genome assembly GCF_000154905.1 of Streptomyces sp. SPB074. Taxonomy (GTDB): domain Bacteria; phylum Actinomycetota; class Actinomycetes; order Streptomycetales; family Streptomycetaceae; genus Streptomyces. The sequence continues at coordinate 885,007 of NZ_GG770539.1, forward strand.
GTGTGGTCGAGCAGGGAGGGGGTCATGCGCGGGCTCCTCCTCGGGCGGGAACGGGTGCGGGGGACGGTGCGAGGTGCCCGGCGGCGAGGCAAGGCGGCGTGGGTGGAGCTGCCGGCGAGGAGGACACCG
>NZ_GG770539.1:885297-888200 GCF_000154905.1 Streptomyces sp. SPB074
AAAAAAAAAAAAAAAAAAAAAAAAAAAAAAAAAAAAAAAAATACAAAAACAGAAAAATAAAAGAAAGGAGAAAAAGTAACAAAAAATTATATCATTCATATATATTTTTAACAAATTAATTTTTATAAGATATAAAATAAATGAAAAAAAAAAAAAAAAACAAGCAGAAAAAAAATAAAAAAAAAAAAAAAATAAAAAAAAATTATAATAAAAAAAAAAAAAAAAAAATAAAAAATAAGAGAGAAACAACCAAAAGCAAATAGAAATAAGAATAGAGTAGGATTTAGAAGGTTCTCCGTAGAGTCACAAGGGCGGGGTCCCGGCGAGGGGGGAGTCCGGGGCCAGGGCGCTTCGCGGGCGGGGGGCGTCTCCCGGGGCCGCGGCCTCCGCCGCCCCGGCGGGTGTCCCAGCCCGTACGACGCCCTCCGGGACGGGGCCGTCCCAGCCGAGGAAGCAGGCGACGACGGGCTTGCCGCACTCGGCGGCGCGGGCGAGGACGCGGCGGGCGACCCCGGGGTCCGGCGGCTTGGAGACGAAGACGATCCGCTCGGTCGCGGGGTCCGCAGCGAGCAGGCCGAGCGCCGCGAGCATGGTCGCGCCGCCCACCTCGCGGCTCACGTCCCTGCTGCCGGTGCCCAGTACGTGGCTGACCCCGCTGCCGCGCGCGTCCAGCAGGCAGGCGACCTGCTGGAGGCCGGTCCCGGAGGCGCCCACGAGGCCGACGGGGCCGGGGCGCACGGCGTTGGCGAAGCCGAGCGGCACCCCGGCGACGACCGGCGTGCCGCAGTCGGGCCCCATCACGAGCAGGCCGCGCGCGGTGGCCTCCGCTTTGAGGGCGGCCTCGTCCGCGAGGTCCACGTGGTCGCTGAAGACGAAGGCGTGCATCCCGGCGCGCAGCGCCTTGCGGGTCTCGGCCGCCGCGTGGGCGCCCGGTACGGAGATGACGGCGAGGTCCGTGCCCGGGGGCGCGGTGGCCAGCGAGCGCGTCGGCGGCTCCTCCTCGCCGCCGGTCCCCGCGCCGGGCTCGGGCGTGTCGTCGCGCAGCGCGGTGACGGCGCGCGCGAAGACGGCGTCGGCCGCCTCGCGCGTGCCCCGCACGGCGAGGAGCAGGTCGTTGGGCCGTGCCGCCGCTCCGTCGCCGGTGAGCAGTCCGGAGGCGGTCAGCACCTCCTTGTTGGCGGGTGTGCCCATGACGAGGCTCACTGTCTCGGCGCCCGGCACCTCCGTGAGCGTCGCCGCGAGGCGCATGAGGGCGACGGAGTCGGCGTACAGGTCCTTGTGCACGGCGTTGATCAGCACCATGCCGGTGACTCTAGGCAGCGGGCGCGAGGGTGGGGATGGCGTGCGGTGACAGTGTGCGGGGGCGGTTTCGGGCGAGGGGTGCCAGTGGGAGAGGGCGGGGCGGCGCCTCGTCGCGGGTCCGGTGGCCGCGTCCCGGTTCAGCCTCGCGCCCGGGCCGCGAGGAGGCGGCGGGCGTGGACGGCGAGTTCGGCCTGGAGGCGGGACAGCGGGTGGCGGTCGAGGCCGCCGGTCAGGCGGTCGATCTGGCGCAGCCGGTGGCGCAGGGTGTTGTAGTGGACGTGCAGGCGGGCCGCCGTGGCGACCTTGTTGCGGTCGTGGAGGAGGTAGGCGGAGAGGGTGTCCACGAGGCTCCCGTCGTGCGCCTCGTCGTAGGCGAGGAGCGAGCCCAGGGCCTCGTGCGTGAGGCGGCGCAGCGCCTCGGCGTAGAGCCGGCCGAGGAGCCGGTAGACGCCGAGCCCGTCGTGCCCGGCGACGAAGTCGTCCCCGTGCACCTCACGCCCGAGGCCCAGCGTCTCGGCGGCCTCCGCGCAACTCTCCGCGGAGGTCCGTGGAAGTCGGCGCGCACGGTCCCGGCCGCGACCGCGACGCGGCGGCCGGGGCGTGCCGCGGCGAGAGCGGCGTGCAGGGCGTGGCAGCGGGCGTCGAGCGAGTCGCCGGGCTCCACGAGCAGCGTCAGCCCGCTCCCGCCGCCCCGCGCGATAGCGCCCTCGCCCGCCGCCTGCCGCACGAGCGGCAACAGCCTCTCCTCGATGCCCAGTTCGCCGCCCGGCGTCCCGGCCTCGCACGGGTCGTCCGTCGCGACGAGGACGGCGGCGCGCGGGACGTCGAGGTTCCAGCCCATCGCGGCGGCGCGGCGCAGGGTCTCCGCCCGGTCGCGCGGGGTGTGCGAGACGAGTTCGGTCAGGAGCAGCGCGCGGTAGCGCTGGGCGCGTACGGCGAGGGCGCGTTCCTGCGCGGCGAGGGTCGCCGCGATGGTGGTGGCGTGTTCCAGGGCGACGAGCTGGTACGGGTCGGGGACGTGCCCCGGCTCCGCCCACAGGCCGACCGTGCCGCCGGGCCCGGCCCCGTGGCGCACGGGGCGCACGGCGGCGGGGGGGCAGTGCGGTGTCGGGGGGGCAGTGCGGTGTCGGGGGCGCCCGCCGAGGCCAGGACGAGGCCCTGTTCGTCGCGAACGGCGGCGGCGAGACCGGTCAGTTCGAGGAGGACGTTCGTCAGCTCCTGGCAGGAGCCGCCGCCGAGGGCGACGGCGGTGAAGCGCTCGTGGATCGCGCGCGAGCGCTCCAGGGCGAGGGCCTGCCGGTTGAGGACGGTGCCGAGCACCTCGGAGAGGATGTCGTTGAACATCACGGGCCCCGGCAACTCCACCAGCGGGAAGCCCAGTTCCTCACAGACGTCGAGGAGCGCGGGTGGCAGCGCGGGCAGGTACGGGCCGCCCTTCACCCCGAGGCCGGTGAGCCCGCGCCGGGCGAGGACGGGCACGAGCCGGGTCAGCGCCTCGGCGTCGTCGCGCACGGGGTAGGCGGTGGTCAGCAGAAACTCGCCGCCGCGCATCCAGCGGACGATGTCGGGGACCTCCATGATGTTGACGACCCGGATCGGGC
>NZ_GG770539.1:890593-892006 GCF_000154905.1 Streptomyces sp. SPB074
TCCCGCTCGTGGAGTGCCCCGACGGCACGTACCGGGGCGTGGAGGCCGTGGTCGACAAGGACCTCACCTCGGCGCTGCTCGCCGAGGAGGTGGGCGCGGACCTCCTGGCGATCACCACGGGCGTGGACCGTGTCGCGGTGGACTTCGGGCGGCCCGGACAGCGCTTCCTGGACCGGCTCGACGTGGCCTCGGCGCGGCGGCTGCTCACGGAGGGCCACTTCCCCGAAGGGAGCATGGGCCCGAAGATCCGGGGCGCGCTGCGCTTCGTGACGGGCGCGCCGGGCCGCGAGGCGCTCATCACCTCCGTGGCCGGGCTGCCCGCCGCGCTCGCGGGACGCGGCGGCACCCGCGTCCACCAGGGCCCGCCCGGCACCCGCCTCCCGGTCCCCCCGCCGGCCGCCGCCGGACGGCCCCGGTGACCCGCCCCGGCGCGCGGACGCCCGCGCGCCCCGCGCCGCCCCGCGTCCCGAGAAGAGGAACCATGCTGCTGGAGACCGGTACGGGCCTTCGTCGACGGCGCCGTGTACGTGCCAGCGACCGCGAAGACCGTGCACTGGGGGCGGCTGCCCTGCCGGTCCACGCCCCCGGTCGCCGAGATCCCCTCCGGCGGCGCGGTCACGCTCGACACCGTCTCGCACGAGGGCATCCTGGAGGACCAGGGCCGCGACCCGGTGGCGTTCTTCGGCGCCTACGGCGTGCGCCCGGAGGACGTCCTCTCCGACGCCCGCGAACTGGCGGCCTCGCACGCCGGGCGCGATCCGGCGCGGGACGGGCCGCACGTCGTCACGGGCCCGGTGCACGTCACCTCGGCGCGGCCCGGCGACGTCCTGCGGGTCGAGACGCTGTCCCTGCGCCGCCGGGCGGGGTACGGCATCGTCTCGACCCGGCACGGACGCGGCGCGCTCCCCGGTGAGTTCGCCCTGCGCGGACCGGAGTTCACCTTCTGCCGGACGGAGGGGGACACCGGGCTGATCGGCTACGGGGCCGGTCGCGCGGCGCGCTTCCCGCTCGCCCCCTTCCTCGGCCTGACCGGCGTCGCCACCGCGAGCGAGGAACCGGCGCACTCGGTGCCGCCGGGCCGGCACGGCGGCAATCTCGACATCAAGCACCTGGTCACCGGGAGCACCCTCTACCTGCCGGTCCAGGTCGAGGGGGCCGGTTTCCACGCGGGCGACCCGCACTGAGCGCAGGGCAACGGCGAGGTCGCGCTCACCGCCCTGGAGGCACCGCTGCGGGCCACGTTCCGGCCCACGGTGCTGCGCGACGCGGCGGCCCACCTGCTGCGCCGCCCCTTCGCCGAGACCCGCGCGCACTGGATACCCGTCGGGCTGCACGAGGACCTGGACGAGGCCATGCGGGACGCGGGTACGGGCCGCGCTCGCCTTCCTGCGCGAGCGGCACGGCATGGACGGG
>NZ_GG770539.1:892250-895821 GCF_000154905.1 Streptomyces sp. SPB074
CCGGCCGCCTCCCCGACGGCCGGGGCGATCGACTGCGCGGGCCGGGTCGTGCTGCCCGGATTCGTCGAACCGCACCTGCACCTCGACAAGGCGCACCTGGACGCGGTGCGGCCCAATCCGGACGGCACGCTCGCCGGGGCGCTCTCCGTGACGGCCGCGCTGAAGGCCGAGTTCACCGCCGAGGACGTCCGGGCGCGGGCGAGCCGGGTCCCGGAGAGCGCCGTCCTTAACGGCACCACGCTGGTGCGCGCGCATCCCGACGTCGATCCGGTCGTGGGCCTGCTCGGCGTGGAGGTGCTGGCGGAGCTGCGGGAGCGGTACGCGGCGGCCGTGGACCTCCAGATCGTCGCGTTCCCGCAGGAGGGCGTGCTGCGCACGCCGGGCACGGAGGCGCTGCTGCGTGCCGCGCTCGGCAAGGGCGGCGACGTCGTGGGCGGCTGCACGTACCAGGAGGAGAGCGTCGCGGACTGCCGGGCGCAGATCCGGCTCGTCCTCGACCTCGCGGAGGAGTTCGGGGTCCCCGCCGACCTGCACGCGGACTTCGGCGACGACACGGACGACCCGCGCTACGCGCTCGCCGGGTACGTCGCCGAGGAGACCGCCCGCCGGGGGCTCGGGGGCCGGGTGACGCTCGGCCACCTGACCTCGCCCGCCGCGCTGCCGCGCGCGGAGCGGCTGCGGCTCGCGGACGCGCTCGCCGCCGCCGGGGTCGCCGTGGTGACCCTGCCCGCCACGGACCTGCACCTCGGCGGGCGCGACGACGAGGAGCGGCCCGTGCGCCGGGGGGTGGCCCGGGTGCGGGAGCTGTGGGAGGCGGGCGTGGTGACGGCCTGTTCCTCCAACAACGTCCGCAACGCGTTCACGCCCTACGGCAGCGCGGACCCGCTCGACACGGCGCTGCTCCTCGCGCAGACCGGTCGCCTCTCGGGCGCGGACGACCTCGCGCGCGTGCTGCGCATGGTCACGGACGACGCGGCGCGCGTGACCGGCCGGGCCAGGGAGTACGGCGTCCGGGCGGGCGCCCGCGCCGACCTCGTGGTGCTCGGCACGACCGTCCCCGAGGACATCGTCCTCGACCGTCCCGAGCGCGCCCACGTACTCAAGGGCGGCCGGGTCGTGGCCCGTTCGGCCCGCACCCGCGAACTCCTCGTGCCCTGAGCCCCCCCGGGCGGCGGGGGCACCACCCCGGAGCCCCGCCACCCGCACCACCCGCACCCGCACCCGCACGGCTTTGCACCTCGCCACGTCCCTACGTCACAGAAGTGCCCCCATGCGCGAACGCCTTCCGCACGAGATCGTCGCCTCCCTCCTCGCCGGGCTCACCGCCTTCGTCGGCGGGAACGCCCTGCACCTGCCGCCCTGGGCGATCTTCCTGTCCTGGGCGGGCGTCTTCCTGCTCGGCGGCCCGCGCCGCGACCGCGCCGTGCGCCTGTGGTGCGCGATGCCCGCGGGCTCCGCCTTCGCGCTCGTCATCGTCCTCGTGGAGCGGCACGCGGGCGCCGCGTTCGGCGAGGGGCAGGCCGCCCGGAACGCCTTCCAGGCGCTCGTGATCCTCCTCGTCAACACCGCGCTCATGTACGCGGGCCGGCTGGGCCTGCTCGTCCCGGGGATGTTCCTCGGCTTCGCGAGCTACTTCGCCACGTTCTTCGGCGGCTTCGGCTACGACGCGGGCAACCCGTGGGCGGCGTGGCTGTGCGTCGTCGCGATGAACGCGCTCGGCCCGGTCTTCGCGCACCTCTCGACGCTGCTGACCTTCCCCGTGCCCGCCGCGAGCCCCCGCGCGGACGCGCCCGTCACGCGGGCCGACGCCGCGTGACCCCCGCCGCCTCCGCCCCCCGTTCCGCCGACCTCCCCGGAGACCGCCCCATGACGACCGAACCCAGCGCGCGGCCCCAGGGCCCCGAGGCATCCGACGAGTACGAGCACGTCCCCGTCCCCCCGGCGGCGCGGCGCGGGCTGTGGTCCGTCGCCTCGGTGTGGTTCGGCTTCCCGATGAACCTCGGCAACGCCGTCTTCGGCGGCGTCATCGTCTACCACCTCGGCCTGCGCTGGGGCCTCGGCGCGATCCTCGCGGGCAATCTCGTCCTGCTCGGCTACGTGGGCGTGCTGAGCCACGCCGCGGCGCGCACCGGCGAGAACTTCTCGCTCCAGGCCGCCGGGGCCTTCGGCGAGCAAGGCCGCCGGCTCGCCGCCGCCTTCCTCGCGACCGTCGTCGGGATCAGGGCGCTCTCCTTCCTCGGCTTCCTCGCGGTGCCGCTCTTCCTCGTCCTCGCGGGCCTCGCGCTCGCCTTCGGCGTGGACGAGGGCGGCGTCCCGCTCGGGGACGCCCTGTCCCACGGGGGCGGCGGGCACGCGCTCTCCTTCGGCGCGGCGATGAGCGTCGTCATCGCGGGCTTCGCCGACTCGGGCACGATGACGGCGGACTTCACGCGCTGGGCGAAGGACGGGCGTTCCGCCGTCGTGGCGACGCTCGGTGCCTTCCCGCTCGCCAACGGCGTGGCGTTCGGCGTCGGCGGGCTCGTCGTCGCGATCGGCGGGGCCGCGGACCCGGCGGTGGACGGCGGCGGCTTCCTCGGGCTCCTGAGCGGGCACGGCGCCCTGCTCACCTGCGTCGCCGTCCTGTTCGTCTTCGCCAACCTCGGCTCGGTCGCCACGCACTGCCTGTACAACGCGGCGGTCGGCTGGTCGGCGATCACCCCGGCCCGGATGCGGCCCCTCGCCCTCGTCCTCGGCGCGCTCGGGCTGCTCGCCGCGCTCACCGGGGTGTGGGACTCCTTCCTGGACTGGCTCAACCTGCTCGGCGTCTTCGTGCCGCCGATCGGCGCGGTCCTCATCGTCGACCAGCTGCGCCGCGCCCGCGCCCCATACCCCGTCCCGCGCGGGTACCACGGGCCCGCCTTCCTCGCCTGGGCGCTCGGTGCCGGGGCCGCCGCGCTCGCGCACTACCTGGCGCCGGCAGCCGTGGACGCCCTCGTCGGCATCGCGGTGGCCGCCGCGGTCCACGCGCTGCTCACCCGCCGCCGCCCCCGTCTCGCCGGGGAGGCATCGTTGGCCCGGGGCGACAGCGCCCCGCGCGTCCCCCGCGCCGCACCGTCGAAGCAAGGAGCCGTATGACCACCCCCGCGGCCGACGCCCTCTGCGCGCTGTCCGCGACCGAGCTGAGCGCCCTCGTGCGGGACCGCGAGGTCTCCCCCGTCGAGGTCGTGGACGCGGTCCTGGAGCGGATGGCGGCGACCGAGCCGGAGTTGCACGCCTTCTGCACCCCCGCGCCCGAGCAGGCCCGCGCGAGCGCCCGGGTGCTCGCCGGGCGGCTCGCGCGCGGCGGTGCGGCGGGCCCGCTCGCGGGCGTGCCGCTCGGTGTGAAGGACCTGCTCTCGACGCGGGGCTGCGCACCACCTCGGGTTCGGTCGCCTACCGGGACTTCGTGCCCGAAAAGGACGACATCGTCGTGGAGCGGGTGCGCGCGGCGGACGCCGTCGTGCTCGGCAAGACCAACACGAGCGAGTTAAAGATACAGCGTCACGGGCCACAACCCGCTCTTCGAGACGACCCGCAACCCGTACGACACGCG
>NZ_GG770539.1:897161-899426 GCF_000154905.1 Streptomyces sp. SPB074
AGGCCGAGCGCGACCGCGAGCCGGTCCGGGTGCACGCACACGTCGCGCAGCAGGCTCCGGGCGCTCACCGTGACCCGCAGCGCGTCCTCGTCCAGCGCGAGCCGGACCCGGCGTGCGGGCGCGGGCTGCCGCAGGAGGCGGTCGGGCCGGTACGTCCACACCGTGCGGCGGCCGCCGGTGTCGGCGACCAGGAGCTCGGCCGCCGGGTCGCCGGGGGTGGCGAGGGACGGGTCGAGGACGAGGTGGGTGAGGCCGTCCGGGGCGCACACGGCGCGCGGGCGCGCCGAGGCGAGGACCCGCCCTTCGAGGTCCAGCCTGCGGATGTGGACCTCGGTGTCCCAGTCGGTGTCCGTGTCGTTGACGAGGGTCAGGCGCAGGCCGCCGGTGCCGGCCGGGTCGTGCGTCGGGCCGGGACGTACCGGCTGGATCGTGGCGAGGCGCGGCGCGAAGGAGTGGCGCGGCGCGTACCACAGCGGTTTCTCGATGCCGGCGCTGTCGACGGCGGACCAGCTGATGGCGGGCCAGCAGTCGTCGAGCTGCCACACGACGACCCCGGCGCCGCGTTCGCGCGAGCGCAGCCACTCGGTGCCCGCGGCGACGGCGCGGGCCTGGACGAGCTGGGTCGCCCAGTGCCAGTCGGCGCCCTCGGCGGGCGGCGGGAAGTGCGGCTGGAGGCCGCGGGTGAGCTTGTGCATCCCGTCGATGGCGCGCAGGTGGTGCCGGGTGCGGGGCGAGTCCGGGCCGGGTGTCTCGCCGTCCAGGACGCGGGCGAGGGTGGTCCAGGCGGGCGGCCCGCACCAGCCCATCTCCGAGACGTAGGCGGGGTCGTGGTCGCGGTAGTGCGCGTAGTCGGCCTCGTTCCACGGCGTCCACAGGTGGCTGGGGCCGTGGCTGTCGGCGACCGGGTCGCGCTCGATCGTCCCGGACCAGGGCGAGTTGGCCACGTAGGGGCGGGTGGGGTCGAGGCGGGCGAGGACGCCGGGCAGGACGTCGAGGTAGTAGGCGGCGCCCCAGCCCCGGTCGCCGGTCTGGTCGCTCCAGCCCCAGTGCCGGTGGCCGAGCACGGTCTCGTTGCCGCCGCACCACAGGGCGAGGCTCGGGTGCGCGGCCATGCGGGAGACGGCCTGCTCGGCCTCGCGCGTGACGAGATCCGTCATCTCCCCGTCCTCGCAGTAGGCGGCGCAGGCGAAGAGGAAGTCGTGCCACACGAGCAGTCCGCGCTCGTCGCAGCCGGTCAGGAACTCCTCGGTGGCGAAGTGACCGCCGCCCCAGACGCGCAGCAGGTCGGCGTTCCCGGCGAGGGCCTGGTCGAGGCGGGTGGCGAGGCGGCCGGGCGTGACACGGCTCGGGAAGGTGTCGTCGGGAATCCAGTTGTAGCCGCGCGTGCGCACCCGGCGGCCGTTGACGTGCAGGGCCCAGCGGGCGCCGAGCGCGTCGGGGCTCTCGTCCAGGCGTACCTCGCGCAGCCCGACGCGGACGGTCGCGGTGTCCAGGACCGTTTCCCCGTCGAGGAGTTCGGCGCGCAGCGGGTAGAGCGGCTGGGCGCCGAGCCCGGCCGGCCACCACAGGGCGGGGTCGGTGACGTCGAGGAGGAGGACCGCCTCGCCGTCGGCGACGGCGCCGCGGGCACGCGCGGCGACGCTCCCGTCGGGGTGGGTCAGTTCGGCCCGGACGAGGGAGCCGTCCGGGGCGTCCGCCCGGACGTGCGCGGTGACGCGGGCGGTGCGGTGGCCGGCGGCGAGGGTCACGAGGGGCCGGACGTGGTCGAGGCGCGCGGAGTACGTCTCCAGGCGCAGCGGGCGCCAGATCCCGGCGGTGACGAAGTGGGGTCCCCAGTCCCAGCCGAAGTTGGCGGCGGCCTTGCGCACGTGGGCGTAGGGCTCGTCGTACGGGCTCGGGAGGGCGCCGTGGGCGCGCTCGTGGGCGCGGGCGGCCTCCCAGGCGGAGGAGAGGTGATCTCGACGAGGTTGTCGCCCTCGGTGAGGAGCGGGTCGGCGCGCCAGCGGTGAACGAGGTGCTGGTCCGCGGCGGTGCCCAGGAGGCGGCCGTTGACCCGTATCTCGGCGACGGTGTCGAGCCCTTCGGCGACGAGATCGGTACGGGCGCCGGGCACCCGGGTCCACGTCACGTGCCTGCGGTAGACCCAGTGGGAGTGCCCGACCCAGGTCTGCTCGCGCTCGCCGCTGCCGCGTTCGGGCTCGGCGAGGTAGCCGGTGGCGAGCAGCGCGGTGTGCACCTCGCCGGGGACGTGGGCGGGCAGCGTCG
>NZ_GG770539.1:900403-901477 GCF_000154905.1 Streptomyces sp. SPB074
CGCGGGCGCGCGCGGCGGGGGCGGCGGCGCGGGAGGGGGTGCCGGGGGCCGCGGGGGGCCGGGTCAGGGTGGGGGTGCCGGGTGGGGTCATCGGGTCTGCTCCCCGGGGTCGCGGTCGCGCAGGAGACGGTGGATCAGGAACATCCCGGCGACGCCGAGGAGGAGCAGGACGACGCCGACGACCTGGCTGTAGCCGAGGTCGCTCTGGGCGAACGCCTTCTCGTAGACGAGGTAGGAGAGCGTCGTGGAGGAGGAGCCGGGGCCGCCCTTGGTGAGGAGCAGGACGAGCGCGGCGGAGGTGAAGAGCGTCCAGAGGAACTGGAGCATCGTCAGGGTGCGCACGTAGTCCTTGACCATGGGGAAGACGATCTGCCACATGACGCGGAAGGTCCCGGCGCCGTCGAGCCGGGCGGCCTCGACGACCTCGCCGGGGACGCTCGACAGGCGCGAGGCGAAGAGCACGGCGGTCCAGCCGATGCCGCGCCACAGGTCGATGGCGACGACGGCGGGCAGCGCGGTGGACGGGTCGGCGAGCCAGGAGTGGGTGAGCGCGTCGAGGCCGATCGCGCGCAGGAAGCCGTTGGCGCCGCCGTCGGGCGAGAGGACGCCGTAGAAGATCATGCCGGTGACGGAGATGGAGATGAGCCCCGGCGAGAAGTAGAGGACGGACAGCACGCGGTAGCCGCGCGGGCGGGTGCTGAGGTGGTGTCCCAGCATGAAGGCGAGCGGGATCATCACGGGAATGACGACGGCGATCTGGACGGCGCTGTTGCGCAGCGCGTCGAGGAAGACGTCGTCGCCGAGGACGTGGCGGATGTTGCCGGTGCCGATGTAGCGGGGCTCGTAGATGAGGCCCTTCCACTCCAGCGTGGCGATGACGAACATCGCGACAAGGGGGCCGACGGAGAAGACGGCGAACCACACGAGGGAGGGGACGGTGAGCCACAGCAGGCGCGGCGAGTCGAGGGGCCCCGGCGGCGGCCGGGGGCGGGGGCGGGCGGTGCGGGGGAGGCCGCCGGGGGGCTGGTCGGTGACATGGTTCCTTCTCTTCGGCGGGCGGGGCACCGCGCGGGC
>NZ_GG770539.1:901765-916922 GCF_000154905.1 Streptomyces sp. SPB074
CGGTGGCCTTGATCTTGATGCCGGTCTTCTTGGTGAAGGCCGCGAAGGCGCGCTTCTGGGCGGCGGCGGCCGTGTTCCCGGAGGACCAGCGGGTGACGACGGAGAGCGTGTCGTCGTCACCCGCGCCGCCCGCGCCGTCGCCGCCGGTGCCGCAGGAGGCGAGGGAGAGGCTGAGCGCGCCGGTGGCGAGCGCCGCCGCGAGGCGCCGGGCGCGTGGCCTGCTGAGCTGCTGCATGAGTAGTCCTTCGGGGTACGGGCGGCGTGCCGCGCGGGCGGGTACGGGGAGGGCGCCGGGCACGGGTGCGGGGGAACCCGGCCGAGGGGGTGGGCGCCGGGGCCGGCGAGCGGCCGGGGACGGCTGTCCCCGGGCGGTGGCCGGAAACCACCCGTCGTCGGGCCCGGCACACAGAGTTCCGCACGTCCCGGGCCAGGTCAATCACTAAGATTAGTAATCAATGAAAGTGATACCGAGCGGCGAGGGCGGGGACCCGGCGCCCGGGCTCTGTCACAGAACCATGACGTGCGGGGTTACAACCTGAGGCCGGGGCGGCCTGTCGAAGTGTGCGGGAGGGCGGGCCGAGGCGTCCGCCGCCCGCGGCACGCGGCACCCGGCCGCGCCGCTCACACACCACAGGGGGAAATCTTGCACACGATTGCGCGCACCGTGCGTTCGTCCGCCGTCGCCTCGGCGGCAGGGCTGTTGCTGACCGTCACCGGGGCCGCCCTCGCCCCGGCGGCCCTGGCCGCCCCGGCCGCCACCGGAACCCCCGAGCTGGCCGTCGCCACGGAGGCGCCCGCACAGATCGGGCTGGGCGGTCTGCCGGTCGCCTTCACCACCACGGCCTCCAACCCCGGCACGACCGACACCTCCTCGGCCCGCCTGATCTACCGCGTCGACGGGGGCGACGGACTGCCGGACAACGCCCTGAGCCTGGAGTACCAGCTGGACGGCCCGACGTGGAAGAAGGTGCCGCTGAGCATCGTCGACGGCACCGTCCACGGCGGTGAACTGCCGGAGCGCCTGTCCCTGGCCGCCGGGGCGTCGCGGACCGTGCACCTGCGCCTCGGCCTCCCCATGGGCACTCCGCACCACGGCGACAGCAACGGCGGCACCGACCACCTGAGACTGACGACGATGATCTCGTACGGCGCCTCGGGGGCCACCAACGCCACCGATGTGGACGACGTGGCGGTCAAGGGGCTGAGCACGCGCCTGTCCGGGGTGCCCGCCACCGCGACCGCCGGGGGCCGGGCGGTCACCTTCAAGGCCACCGTCGACAACCCGACCCCGTCGGCGTACGAGAACGTCACGGACGTCCTGTTCACCAACCGCCACACCACCGTCCAGGTGCGGCGCCCGGCCGGGTGGACGACGCTCAAGCCGATCACCGCCGCCACCGAACCGGATGTCTACGGATACGACGTGATCGGCAAGGACGTGTCCCTCGCCGCACACGGCACCGTGTCCGCGGACGTCCGCGTGACCTACCGCGAGGACGCGCCGGCCGGCAGGACGGAGCTGTCCCCGTGCGTGATCGTCAACGAGGGCCCCGTCCCGTTCAAGGGCGTCACCAGCTGCGGCACCCCGGCCACCGTCACCGTCAAGGCGGCCGGCGCCTCCCCCAGCGCGTCCCCGTCCCCGTCCGCCCACGCCTCTGCCTCGGTCCCGACCTCTGCCTCGGCCCCGGCCTCGCAGGGCGCCGGAACGGGCACCGGGGTCGGCACCACCTCGACGCGTACCGGTACCGCCGCACCCGCCTCCGCCGTCACGGCGCGGCTCGCCGAGACCGGAAGCGGCGGCCTCTCGACGCCGGTCGCGCTCGCCGCCGGTCTCGTCGTCGCCGGGGCCGGTGTCCTCGGCTTCGCCGCCGTACGCCGTCGGCGCGACCACGCCTGATACCGCGTCACGAGGGGCGGGGCCGCGCGGGTGGAGCGGCCGTTCCGCCAGCCCCGGATTCGGCGAGGCGCCTCAGAGCCCGCCGCGCACCACGAGCCGGACCGGGGCGGCCGTCTCCACACGCGGGGACGCCGGTTCCGGCCCCGCGGCCAGCGTGTCCAGCATGACGTCGGCGACGAGTTCCCCCAGCTCCTGCACGTCGTGGCTGACCGCGCTGAGCGGGGGCGCGGCGAGCTGGCACAGGGCGGAGTCGTCCCAGGCGACGAGCACGACGTCGCCGGGGACGGCGACGCCGTGCCGCTGGGCGGCGTGCAGGGCGCCGAGCGCCATCACGTCGTTGTCGAAGACGAGGGCCGTGGGCCGCTCGGCCGCCCGGAGCCGGACGAGGCGTTCGACGGCCTCGCGGCCCGCCGCCTCCGAGTAGTCGCCGTCGAAACAGGTGGTACGGGCGCCGAGTTCGTCCGCGACGGCGACGAAGGTGTCCCTGCGGATGATCGTGTGCGCCATCTCGGCGGGCCCGCGCACGTGCCCCAGCCGGGAGTGCCCGGCGGCGACGAGTTCCCCGACCACGTCGCGCATCGCCACGTCGTCCTGGGTCCACACGGCGGGCAGCCCCGCGGCCGTCACCGGGTCGCCGATGACGACGGCCGGCAGCCCGAGGGAGCGGACGAGCCCGATGCGCTCGTCCCCCGACAGCAGGTCGATGAGGATGACCCCGGAGACCTGGCCGAGCGCCGCCCAGGAGCGCGTCCGCTCGGCGGCCTGCTCCACGGTGGCGACGACCTGGAGCAGCACGGGCAGCCCGCGCGGCACGAGGACGCGTTCCATCCCGGCGATGAACTCGTGGAAGAACGGTTCGCTGCCGAGGACCTCGGCGTCCCGCACGAGCGCGAGACCGACGGCCCCGCCCCCCGGTCCCGGCCGCGCGGCGGACCCGCCGGGCGCCGTCGCCGCGCCCCCGTCCGGTACCCCACTCATGCTGCCCTCCGGTTCGCCCGCGCCTTCGCCGGATAACGTAGTCGTCCGACAGCGTACGGCGAGACGAGAGGGCGGTGGGGCGTGGCCCGACGGGAGTCCTTGGCCACCGGTCCGGGCAGCCGCGCCCTGGTGGTGGACCTGATCCGCTCCTCCGGGCCGATCAGCCGGGTGGAACTGGTCAAGAGCACGGGGCTCACGCAGCCGACGATCTCGAACATCGTGCGCCGCCTCATCGAGGACGGCGTGGTGCGCGAGACCGGGGACACGGTGGCGACCCGGGGCAAGCCCCGCTCGCTGCTGGTCATCAACTCGCACGCGGCCTACGGCATCGGCATCCACCTCGCCACGGACGCGCTGACCTGCGTGGTGACCGACACGCGGGGCGGCACGGTGGGGCGTCTCCTCGTCGCCGCGCCGCCCTCCGGGGACCCGGAGGCGGTGACCGAAGCCCTCGCGGGGCTGTACCGGGACGTCGTCGCGGGCCTCGGGCTGCCCGCGCGGGGCGTCGCCGGGCTCGCGGTAGTCGGCCCGGGCCCCGTGGACGTGGCCCAGGGCTCGTTCCTCGCCCTCCCGGGCCGCTCCCCCGCCACCGGCCTCGCGCTCGCCCCGGCGCTCGGCGGCGCGCTCGGCGTGCCCGTCCTCGTGGACAGCGACGCCTCGGCGGCGACGGTCGGGGAGTTCTGGGGGCGGCAGGTCTCGCGGGCCCGCACCTTCGGCTGCCTGTACATGAACTCGGGGATCGGCTCGGGCGTCGTGCTCGACGGGGCGCTGCACCGGGGCGCGAGCTCCAACGCGGGCAAGCTCGGGCACACCGCCGTGGTGCGCGGCGGGCGGGAGTGCCCGTGCGGCAACCGGGGCTGCCTGGAGCAGTACGCGGCCCCGCGCGTCCTGGTGGAGCGGGCCCGCGCCCTGCCGGGGCTCGCGCGGCGGCTGCGCATCGCCGAGGGCGATCCGGTGGACCGCGCCTTCGACGTGCTCGCGCGGGCGGCGCTCTACGGGGACGAGGCGGCCCGCGCGCTCCTCGACGAGTCGGCGGAACTCCTCGCGGAGGCCGCGGTGACGCTCACCAACCTGTGGGACCTCGACACGCTCGTCCTGGCCGGACCGGGCTTCGCCGCGGCCGGTTCCCTCTACGTGAGCGCGATCCGCGCGCGCCTCGCCGCCTCCGCCTTCACCCGCGGGGTGCACGAGGTGACGGTCGATCTCTCCAGCAACCCGCGCGACGCCGCCGCGATCGGGGGCGCCGCGCTCGTCCTCCAGGGCTCGGTGGCCCCGGGGCACGGGCCGCGCGTCGCGGGACGGGCGTGAGCGGCGGCCCCCGGGGACCGGGTGAGGAGCCGTGAGGAGCCGGGGGCGGGCGCGGGAAGTTTTCTGCGCGAGAACATAGATTAATAATGTAATCAGGTGGTAAACAGGTGGGCGTCCCCCTGTCACCCCCGGCCTTCGCCGCCGGGCGCGCGGCCGTGTCCGCGCCGAGGAGCCCCCGCATGAGACACCCCACCACCCGCAGAAGAACTCTCCGGCTGCCCCGCATGGCACGCCTCGTCGCCTCGCTCGGCGTGCTCGCGCTCGTCCCCGCGCCGCTCCCGGCCGGCGGCGCCCACGCGGCCGAGGCCGCGGGACGCGTCCTGCACGTCCCCGTGACCGGCGACGACGCGCACGACGGCAGCGCGCCTCCCCCCCCTACCGCACCATCAACAAGGCCGCGCGGGAGGCACAGCCCGGCGACACCGTCT
Source organism: Streptomyces sp. SPB074 (assembly GCF_000154905.1). Lineage (GTDB taxonomy): Bacteria > Actinomycetota > Actinomycetes > Streptomycetales > Streptomycetaceae > Streptomyces. Next base: position 906,377 of record NZ_GG770539.1, read on the forward strand.
CGGTGCACGCGGGCCTGTACCGCGAGACGGTGAAGCCCGCGCGCGGCGGCACCGACGAGCAGCACCGCATCACGTACACCAGCGCCGGGGACGGCGAGGTCGTCGTCAAGGGCGCGGAGGAGGTGAACTCCTGGACCCGCGCGAGCGGCGACGTGTGGAGCGTGAGCCTGTCCGACAGCTACTTCGGCGGCTACAACCCCTACGCCACCGGCCACCCGCAGGGCGGCTGCGGGCAGACCTTCCCCGGCTACACGGCCGGTGACGTCTACTTCGAGGAGGACGCCTACGCCGAGCAGCCGAGCCGCGCCAAGGTCGACTCCGCGCCGCGCGGCTGGTTCACCGAGGTGAGCGGCGGCCGGACGACGATCTACGCGAACTTCGACGGCGCGGACCCCAACTCCGGCCTCGCCGAGATCAACGTCCGCCGGCAGGTCTTCGCGCCCGACGCCTGGGGCCTCGGCTTCATCACCGTGCGCGGCTTCACCGTGATGCACGCCGCGAACACCTACTCGGACTTCCCCGACTCGCCCTCGCGGCACCAGGCCGGCGCGATCAGCGTCAACGGCGGGCGCAAGTGGATCATCGAGCGGAACACGGTGCTCAACGCCCGCACGATCGGCATCGACATCGGCCTCGGCAGCGACGAGTGGGCGGGCAACCGGCCCGGCGAGACCCGTACCGACTTCCACGACACGAGCAAGTACGGCGAGCACATCGTCCGCAACAACTACCTTGCGCGCTGCGGGCAGTCGGGGATCGCGGGCGTCTTCTCGTGGAAGTCGCAGATCCTCTACAACCGCATCGAGGACACCAACTACCGCAACGAGTTCAGCGGCGCGGAGACGGCACCGATCAAGGTGCACTACATGAACGACGGCCTCATCAAGGGCAACTTCGTCCGCAACTCGCAGGGCGGCAACTCGGCCGGGATCTGGACCGACTGGGGCAACCAGCACGTCCGCATCACCGGCAACGTCGTGATGAACAGCCCCTGGGGCTACTACGCCGAGGCTTCATCGGCAACAGCGACATCCGCACGCTGGACGCGACCGGCGTCGCCTTCGCGCACAACCTCTTCCTCGACAACAACAAGATCAACATCGACGGGGACGGGCGCGACGCCTACTACTTCCAGCCGGGCACGATGAACGAGAGCACCGCGCTCACCTCGCCGCAGAAGTTCTTCTGGTTCAACAACCTCGTGCAGGACACCGCGCTGCCCGCCGACGCGCCGAACAAGACGCACGTCAAGGACGGCAACGCCGAGGGCGCCCTGTCCGGTGTCGACTACACCGCGGACGAGGCCGGGCTGCGGCTCAGCTTCGCTCTCGACGCCTCGCGCCTGCCCGCGGCCACCCCGGTCACCGAGGCCCGCGTCGGCGCGATCCCGCGCGCGAACCAGGGCATCCCCGGGGACGTCACGACGGACTTCTTCGGCAAGCCCCTGGACACCGCGCACCCGCTGCCCGGTCCCTTCGCGGGCGCCCATGACGGGCAGAACACCGTGACCCTGTGGCCCCCGGCCGGGCAGACCGTCCCGGTCGTCCCCGCCCCGCGTCCCGGCACGCCCCGCAACCTCTCGCTCGGCCAGGACGCGAAGGCGAGCGCCTCGCACGAGGACGAGGACCTGACCGCCGACAAGGCGATCGACGGACGGCCCGCGACGCGCTGGTCCAGCAACAACAGCGGTGACGACCAGGCGTGGCTCGCGGTGGACCTCGGCGCCCCCTACGACCTCTCGCGCGTCTCGCTCTCCTGGGAGGCGGCCTACGCGGATTTCTACCGCGTCCAGGTCTCCGACGACGGCGGCACCTGGCGCGACGCGGCGACCGTGACCCAGGGCCGGGGCGGCACCGAGACCGTCGCCGTGCGCGAACGGGCCCGGTACGTACGGATGCGCGGCGTCCAGCCGCACACCCAGTACGGCTACTCGCTCTACGAGTTCGCGGTCTACGGCACGGCGGGCACCAGCGCCGCCAAGGGCCCCGTCCTCTACACCGACGGCTGCTACACGGGCACCTCCGCGGTCCTCGCCCCCGGCGACCACGACCTGCCGGCCCTGCGCACGGCGGGCCTCGGCAACGACAGCGTCTCCTCGCTGCGCGTCCCGGCCGGACACACCGTCACCGCCTACGCGGACGCCGGGTTCACCGGGACCCGCTGGGTCTTCACCAAGGACACGCCCGATCTCCTCGCCCTCGGCGCGAACGACAAGATCTCCTCGGTCCGCGTCAGCGGGAGCGCCGCCTAGCACGCCGCTCCCCCGCACCCGCCCCGCCCGTTCCCCGGGCGGGGCGTCGCCGCGCCGCGCGCTACTCCTTCGTCGCTCCCGCGAGCATCCCGGAGACCAGGGTGCGCTGCGAGAAGAGGAAGAGGACGAGGACCGGGAGGATCGCCACGACGATCGCGAGCGACAGCTCGGGGATCGTGATGTTGAGGCCCGCGCCCGCGACCGGGTTGAAGCTCGGCGTCGAGGTGAGGAGCTGGTTGAGGCCCACCTGCACCGGGAACTGGTCGCTGTCCGGCAGCACCAGGTAGGGCAGGAAGAAGTTGTTCCAGTTCCCCACGAAGCTGAAGAAGGCGACGAGCCCGACGACCGGCTTCGCGAGGGGCAGCGCGATCTTCATGAAGAGCTGCCACTCGTTGCAGCCGTCCATGCGCGCCGCCGAGAGCAGGTCGCGCGGCAGGCTGCTGCCGAAGTAGATGTACACGAGGTACACGCCGAAGGGGTAGAACGAGAACGGCAGGATGACGGACCACACCGTGCCGATGAGGTGGAAGCGGTTCAGCTCCAGGAAGACCGGGAGCACGAGGGTCGCCTGCGGCATGATCATCGTCACGAGCGTGACGGTCAGCAGCGTCTTGCGGCCCCTGAACTTGGTGAGCGCGAGCGCGTACCCGGCCGTGATGCTGACGGCGAGCGTCAGGATCAGCGAACCACCGCTGTAGATAGCCGAGTTCAGCAACCAGTGCGCCATGACGCCGTCCTGGAAGTCGAACAGGTGCTTCCAGGCGGTGCCGATCTGGCCGAAGGAGCCGAAGGAGAGCGGGTTGTCGTGCGTGATCTGCCCGGCCGTCTTGGAGGGCGCGAGCAGCAGCCAGACGACCGGCAGCACGAAGAAGACCAGCAGCACCGCGAGGAGCGCGCCGATCACCGCGAACGAGAGGAACTTGGAGGGGCGGGCGCGCCGGCCGGTGCGGGCGGCGAGGGGGATGTCGGTCATTTCTCGTCCAGGGAGAACAGGTTGGAGCGCGCGACCAGCAGAGCCGCGGCGATGAGGCCGAGGCTGAGCAGGAAGACCGAGATGGCCGCGGCGCCGTTGAAGTCGCCCTGCTGGAAGGCGAAGACGAAGGCGAGCTGGTTCGGCGACCACGTGGGGCTCACCCGGCCGAGGCTCGCGGTCTGGAGCAGTTGCGGCTCGACGAAGAGCTGCGTGCCGGTCGCGAAGGCCATGATCGCCATGTAGACGATCCACTGCCGGATCATGGGGATCTGGATGTGCCACACGGTGCGCCAGGGGCCCGCCCCGTCCATGCGGGCGGCTTCCAGGACCTCGTCGGGGATGTTGTTGAGCGCCCCGTACATGACGACCATCCAGCCGCCCGCGCCGGTCCAGAAGGCGATGAGCATGAGGATGACGGGCAGGTGCCCGGGGGCGAGCACCGCCGCGAAGGAGTGCATCCCCATGGCGTTCAGGAGCCAGGAGACCGGGCTCACGTCCGGGTCGAGCATGAAGAGCCAGACGAGGACGCTCGCGACCCCGGCGAGGGCGCCGGGGATGTAGTAGAGAAAGCGCAGCAGGGCGGAGGTGCCCGGCCGGATGCGGCCGCGCAGGACGACCGCGACGAGGACCACCAGCACGACGAGGACCACGAGCCACAGCACGAGGTAGACGAGCATGTGCTCGAAGGCCGGCAGGAAGCGGTAGTCCTTGGCGACCTTCGTGAACTGGTTGAGGCCGGTGAACTGGCCCCGCTCGTTGGTGAAGGCGAGGTAGAAGGAGTAGGCGGTCGGGAAGACGCCGAAGGCGAGCAGGAGCACCGCATATCCGGCGACGAAGAAATAGCCCGCGTTGAGCCGGCGGCCCCGCGGCCGCGACGGCGCGGAGCCGTCGAGGCGCGGGGAACCGGTGGAGACACGGGGGGTCTCCAGGACGGTCATTCGTTGGTCACCTGGTATCCGTCGGCCTTGGCCTCGTTGCTGATCTCCTTCTGCCACTCCGGCAGCACCGAGGTGAGGCTCTTGCCCTCGGTCAGCTTGGGCAGCACCGCGTTGGACCACGCGGTGGCGTCCGGGAACTTCGTGTTCGACCAACCCGTCCACACCGCGTCGGCGGCGCTCTGGAAGACCTCGCTCACGTCACCGGCGAAGTAGGAGCTGTTCGCCGGGTTCTTCAGCCACGCCTGCGCGGCCTTGGTGTACGCGGGGTAGGTCGGGGCGCCGGCCTGGTTCTCGTCCGAGGTGGTGAGCCAGGTGGCGAGGTCGGTGGACGCCTTGAGGTTCGCGCTGTGCGAGGAGACCATCCACACCCCGCCGCCGACGTTGCCGGTGGCGGCGGTGGACTCACCCTCCCACTTGAGCGGGGGCGCGACGGCCATCGTCTTCGCGGGGACCTTGAAGGCGGTCTTGAAGAGGTACTGGCCGTACCAGGACGGGCCGTAGGCCATGAGGACCTTGTTGCCGCTGTTCTTCGCGAAGCCCTGCGAGAAGAAGCCCTTGGTCGTGACGGCCTTCGCGTCGATCAGGTTGTCGAGGAGCTTCGCGGTGCGCGTGCAGTTCTTGTCGCCCAGGTCGCTGCGCAGCGTGTTGGGCTTGGTCAGCTGGTACGCCGGGCACTTCGTGGACCAGAAGTACGACTCGTGCGAGTTGGTGTCACCGACCGAGCCGACGAGGTAGCCGGGGTGCTCCTTGCCGACCTTCTCGCCGAGGGCCTCGTACTCCTCCCACGTCGTGGGGACCTTGTAGCCCCACTTCTCCATGAGCGGCTTGTTGTACCAGAGGACGACCTGGGCGATGTCGTTGCGCAGGCAGTAGGTGTGGCCGTCGAACTCGCAGGGGGTCAGCGAGCCCTTGGCGAAGCCGTCCAGGGTCTCCTGGGGGACGAGCTTGTCGTCGAGCGGCGCGGCGAAGGGCCGCGCGCCGGGCTTCGTCGGCTCCGAGGCCCAGGTGACGTCGGTGGGGGAACCGAAGACGACGTCGGGCCAGCCCTTGCCGGTGCGGTCGAAGAGCTGCACCTTCGACTGGAGGTAGGTGGAGCCGTCGGCCCCGCCGTCGTAGGTGACGATCTTCATCTTCGTGTCCGGGTGCGCCTTCTGGTACGCCTGGACGGAGGGCAGCCGGGTGGAGTCGGCCCACACGGTGATCTGCGAGCCCTCCTTCTGCGCGGCCGGTTCGAAGCCCTTGGCGGCGGCCGGGGAGCTGTCGCCGGAGCCGGAGGAGGGGTCCGCGCTGGCGCAGCCCGCGAGGAGGGCCGCGGTGGCCAGGGAGAGCACGGCGGCGGCGGTGCGGGTGGCACGGGCCCGGCCGGCTCCGGGAGATCGGAGAGACCTCATTGTCTTGCCTTTCGTTGTGCGGGGAGTCCGCGGGGGAGGGGGCGGTGCGCCGGTGGGGCGGGCGCCGGGGGTGTCCGTCCGTACAGGGGGGGAGCGGACGGACGCCCGCGTCGCTCAGCGCGAGGGTTCGGTGAAGGGCTCCAGCGTCTTGCCGTAGCCCAGGCCGAGCGGGAGGGAGATGCCGGGGGCCGTGGGTGCGTGCACGAGGCCGTCGGCGTTCACGTGGCGCTCGCGCACGACGTGCGCGGAGGTCACGAGGGACTCGTAGTAGGTCGTGTTGGGGATCGCCATGCACAGGTGGTGGTTGGGCAGGTCCGAGCCGTGCACCTCGGCGCGGAGCTGGAAGGAGTCGGCAAGGTGCGCGATGCGCATGGCCCCGGTGATTCCGCCGCGCAGGTTGGTGCTGGTCCGTACGCCGAAGGTGGCGGCCCCCGCCTTGATGAAGTCGGCGGTGTTCATGTGGGCGCCGTCGGAGGTCTCGGCGACCAGGAGGGGGATGTCCACGCAGGTGGCGAGCCGCTGGTAGGCGCTGATGCTGAACTCGCGCATCGGCTCCTCGTACCAGAGGTAGTCCGCCTCGGACAGGGCGCGGCCGAGGTGGATGGCGTCGGGGAGGTCGAAGCCGGCCGAGCCGTCGTACATGAGCGGGACGTCGGGGCCGACGTGCTCGCGCAGCGCGCGGCACAGGGCCGCGTCGCGGCGGGCGTCGCCCCAGGCGTGCAGCTTGATGCCGCGGTAGCCGAGCGCGAGGCTCTGGTCGGCGACGTCCAGGAACTCCTCGGTGCTCGCGAAGGTCGAGGTCGAGGCATAGGCCGGTATCGCCTCGCGGTAGCCGCCGAGCAGGCGCCACACGGGCTCGTTGTAGTAGCGGCCCGCGAGGTCCCACAGGGCGGTGTCGACGAGGCCGAGGGCGGGGAGCGGGAGTTCGTGGATGCGGTCCAGCTCCCAGACCCGGTGCCACAGCCACTCGCGCTGGAAGGGGTCCGCGCCGAGGAGCTCCTCGCGGAAGACCACGTCCACCAGGCTCGTCAGCATGGCGTGCGCGCCGGGACGGGCGAGCAGCGCGACGCCTTCCGCGCCTTCGTCGGTCCCGAGGTGCAGGACGGCGCCGTCGCCCACCGGGGCACTCCCGGCGAGCCCTTCCCGCCACAGGAAGGGAGGGTCGGCGGGCGGTACTTCGACCCGGTGCACTTCGACACTGGTGATCTTCATGAGTGGCTTTCGTCTCGTCTTTCTGTGCCTCCGCGCGTGCGGCGGTGGGGGCCCGGCCCGTTCAGGGAGGAGCCGGGCCCCGGCTCCGTCAGAAGCCGCCGTAGGCGCGGATCTCGTAGATGCTGCCGCCGTTGCCGCTGGAGCCGGTCACGGTGAGCCGCAGGTAGCGGGCCTCGACCGGCTGGTCGGCGAGGGCGTTGTCGGTCTGGGTGGTGGTGGCCTTGGCGGTGCGGTCGGCGAAGGCCGACCAGTTTTTGCCGTCGGCCGAGTACTCGACGCGGTAGCGGTAGCCGCCGCTCTTCTCGAAGGTGGTGACGACCGCGGAGACCGGGGTGCTCGTGCCGAGGTCCACCTGGATCCAGGAGGGGTCCGGCAGGCCGAGGCCCTGGGCCCAGCGGGTGCCGTTGTCGCCGTCCACGGCCCTGGCGGGCACGTTGCCCTCCGAGTCGGAGGAGGCGGTGGCCTTCTTGTTCAGGGCGAGGTTGGTGTCGGCGGGGGTGGTGACGACGGCCTCGGGGCTCACGGGCGAGGTGTTGAGGGCCTCGTCGCGGGCGGTGACGGTGAAGGCGTAGCGGGTCTCGGGCTTGAGGCCGTCGATCCGCAGCGTGGTGTCACCGGTGACGGCGACGCGCTTGCCGTCCTGGGAGACGACGTAGCTGGTGACGCCCTTGTCGTCGGTGGCGCCCTGCCAGTCGAGCTGGAGGCTGCCGGGGAGCAGCACCTTCGCGGTGAGGGTCTTGGGCGCGGTGGGGGCGGTACGGTCGGTGACCTTCGCCTTCGTGCCGTAGACCTGGAAGTCGAAGACGCTGCCGCCGTTGCCGCTGGTGCCGGTCAGGGTGAGCCGGACGTAGCGTCCCGTGACGGAGCTGGTGGCGTGCGCGTAGTCGGTGGCCTCGGTGGTGTCGGCGCCGGTGCGGTCCACGAGGGGCTTCCAGTGGACCTCGTCGGGCGAGACCTCGACGCGGTAGCGGTAGCCCTTGCTCTTCTCGAAGGTGGTGATGGCGCCGTTGACGTCGTAGGAGGCGCCGAGGTCCACCTGAATCCAGGAGGGGTCGGGCAGGCCGAGGCCCTGGGCCCAGCGGGTGCCGGGGTCGCCGTCCACGGCCTTCGCGGGCACGTTGCCCTCGGAGTCGGAGGAGGCGGTGGCGGGGTGCTTGAGGGCGAGGTCCTCGCCCTTGGGCGTGCGCACGACGGTGGTGGCGCTGTACGGGGACTCGTTGTCGGCCGCGTCGCGGGCGCGGACCTGGAAGCGGTAGGTGGTGTTCTGCTTCAGGTTCGCGATGCGGACCGCGGTGGAACCGGAGGCGCTGACGAGCTTGCCGTCACGGTAGACGGAGTAGCCGGTGACGCCCTTGTCGTCCTTCGAGGCGGTCCAGCTCAGGTCGGCGACGGTCGGGAAGTCCGTCGTGGCCTTCGGGGCGCCGGGCCGGGTGGGCGCGGTGCGGTCGGTGACGGCGGGGCCCGGGTCGAGGTGCTGGTAGGCGGGCTCCAGTCCGGCCTTCTTCACGATCGAGACGGGGAGTTGCGCGCAGCCGCCGACCTTCGTGTTGTTCTGGACGGTGTTGTCGAAGCTGCCGCCCTGGACGGCGTAGTTCGCGTTGTCCGTGAAGTTGCCGGAGGCGTTGTTCTCGATGCCGTGGTTCATGAGCATCCACTGGAACGTCACACCGCAGAACGCGTTGTTCGTGTTCGTCCAGCCGCGGCTCATCTCGTCGTGGTAGACGGCGCCGTAGGCGTGCTCGGGGACCCCGTGGATGTAGTTGTCGCTGACCCGGCCGCCGGGGTTGGCGCTGAGCGTGTAGACCGCGCCGCCGTCCGCCTGGTTCTTCATGATGTCGCCGATGTCGTTGTACGAGACGACGGTGTTCCGGCTGGTGGTCGGGGTCGTGGCGACCGGGACCTTGCCGTTGTTCACGTACGAGGGGTTGCCGCCCTTGTCGGTGAGCCCCCAGCCCCAGCCCACGGAGATGCCGCTGTAGGGCAGGTCGTAGACCTTGTTGTGGGTGATCGTGGTGTGGTCGGTGTAGCCGGCGAGGATGCCGAGGGAGCCCCGGTACTGGTCGGCGGTACGGGTCACGACGTTGTCGCTGACGGTCGTGTTCCTGACCACGTTGCGCTTGTCGGTGGGGTGGGCGTCCTGGTAGTAGTCCACGCCGCCGATCTGGATGCCGGTCGCGGATATCTGCCGGAAGACGTTCCCGGTGATCTCGGTGCCCTGGCTGCCGGTGTTGAGGTTGAGGCCGACCGCGCCGAGGTGGGTGAAGGTGTTCCCGGTGAAGGAGACGTCCTTCGTGAAGCCGGTGTTGACGGCGCCCGGCGTCTTCTTCCAGTGGAGCCTGGTGGAGTCGAAGTCGGGGTTGTCCTTACCGACCATGCGGAAGCCGGCCTGGCCCTCGACGTGGCCCTCGTCGGAGCTGGGCTCCAGCCACGTCGAGTACGAGAAGGTGAGGCCGTCGAAGGCGACGTCCCGTACCGGCTTGGACGCGGTGCCGTTCAGGTCCACGAGGTCCTGGACGGTGGGCACGGTGACCTCGGCGCGGCCGAGGTCCTGGCCCTGCTTCGGGTAGTAGTAGACCTCGCCCACGGCGTGGTCTATGTACCACTCGCCGGGGGTGTCCACGAACTCGCGGGCGTTCTCCAGCCAGGTCGGAGTGGTGATCTCCTGGCCTTCCTGGAGGTTCGCGTTGTTCCAGCACGGCTGGCGCATGGTCACGGTGTGGTCGTTGACCGACTCGACCGGGCAGCGCATGAGCTTCCAGCCCCAGCTGCTGACGACCTCCAGGTCGGAGGGGCGCTTGAGGTGGGTGAGGCTGTCGTCCGTGAAGGTGTAGCCGGTCTTGGTCTTCTGCCAGCCGCCGGGCCACTCGTTCTCGGTGCGGGCGCGGGTCTGCGGCTCGCCGTCCACGTAGAGCTGGCGGGCCTGGAGGTCGCCGATGGGTGCTTTGAAGACCTTGCCGTCGGCGTCGGCGGGCTGCCAGCCGGTGATCCGCTTGCCGCCGCTGATCACGGGGTGGGCGCCGCGCGCGGCGGCCCAGGTGACGGTGTGCCCGTCGCGCCCGGAGTCGCGGGAGTCGAGGGCGAGGGTGCGGTCGAGGCGGTAGGTGCCGTCGGCGAGCTCGACGCGGATGTCACCGCGGACCCGGTTCTTGACCGTGCGGACGTAGTCACGGGCGTGTGCGAGCGTCTTGAAGGGGCGCGCGGCGGTGCCGGTCCCGGCGTCCTTGCCGTGCGGGGAGACGTGCACGGTCAGGGCCGGGCGCGGCGCCTTGGCGGGCGCCGCCGCCGAGGCGGCGGGGGCGAGGGGCAGCGCGAGCGCGGCCGGGGTGAGCAGGGCTGCGGCGAGTGCGGCTCTGCGCAGCCCGTGGGGCAGGGCGTTGTTCTCAGGGCGTGTGGACACGGGTATCCCATCGCGTAAGGACAAGCTGTCCGGACCCCGGAGCGGCTGACTCCGGGTCTGAGCGTCCCGGGCCGGGCGCTCCGGGGCCGCGGGGGCGGCCGGGGGGGCGGGTGGCTCCGGGGAGGTGGCCGGAGCGCTGCTCCGGGCCGAGGACCGGTGTCCTGTCCGTCCCGGAACGGGACACCGGCGTGCGGGGAGGGGCGTCCGGCCGCCGGTGGCGCGGTGCGGGTCACGCGCGGACCGGGAGGTGGGCCGGGGGCCCGGTGTCGGGCCGCCCCACGGGGGGTGCTGGAGGGCGGTGCTGGGCTGTGGCGGCGGTGCTGTTTTTTCGTGGTGCGGTCTCCCGGGACGGGAGGGGTGCGGGTGCGGGGCCCCGGGCGGGGG
>NZ_GG770539.1:917022-921535 GCF_000154905.1 Streptomyces sp. SPB074
CGTCAGGGTGGGGCGTCCCCGCACGGCCCGCGGGGACCGGTGGGTCCTCGCGGAGGCTCGGGGGCCGGGCGGCGGGGCCGCGCGGCGGGTTTCGCGGGGCGATGGGCCTCGCGGGGGTGCGGGGCGGTGGGCCTCGCGGCGTGTTTCGGGTCAGGAGGCCGAGGCGGCGGGCGGGTCGGCCCGCTGCCCCGGGACCGCCGGGGGCGGTGTCCGCTCGTCCATGTGGAAGAGGCGGTCGCGGATCTTGCGTTCGAACTGCCGCCGCGTCGTGGCGATGTGCTCGGCCATGAGCACGGCCGCGCGTTCCGCCTCGCCCGCGGCGACCGCCTCGGCGACGCCGAGGTGCTGTTCGGCGGCGACCTCCAGCGAGCCCGGGGCGTCCCCGTGGAAGAGCAGGACGTCGGACTGGGAGGCGAGGCGGCGGATGTTGCCGATGCTCGACCGCAGGAAGAGGTTGTGCGCCGCCGCGCCGACCGCGTTGTGGAAGGCCGCGTCGGCCTCCGCGAAGCCGTAGGCGTCGGCGGCGCGCGCGGCGCTCGCCGAGGTGGTGGCGCTGCTCCTGATGTCCCGTACCTCCAGCGGGGTGGCGAGCGAGGCCGCGCGGCGGGCGGTCTCGGTCTCGATCACCGTGCGGTAGTCGAGCAGCATCAGCACGTGCTCCATGCTGGTCGGCCGGAAGTGCAGGGTCTGGTCGTCGTCCACCAGTCCCCCGGCCGACTCGGCCACGAAGATGCCCGCGCCGCGCCGTACGCTCAGCCGCCCGATGCCCGCGAGGGTCTTGACGGCCTCGCGGGTCACGTTGCGGGAGGCGCCGAGGAGTTCGGCGAGCTTCTGCTCGGTCGGGAGCCGGTCGCCGGGACGCAGTCGCCGCTCGGCGATGTGGTTGAGCAGCAGCTCGGCGACCCGTTCGTAGCCGGGCCGGTACGTGCCCGGCTCGGGCTCGGGTGCGTGGCTCCCGCCCGACGTCTGCTTCGGCGCTCCCACGGCGCTTCCCCCTCCAGCGGTGACGGATTAATCAGGTTCATCGGCGCCGCAACTATGACATCCGCGTTACGCGTTCGGAAGATGTGGCGGAAAAAATCTTCAAACCGCTTATGCAAAACAGGACATAAATTGATCAAAAGGGCTTTTAATCGCTGGCATTGCGCCGAATGGATCTGACTCTTATGGTCCTGGCGTACCGAAGTACGCCGGATGGCGCCGCATGACGCCGCCGGGCCACGCCCGCCGGCGCGGCTTCGGTCCACCCCGGCAACGCCTCCGGTCGCCCTTCCCGCCGACCGCGCGTCCCCCTCGCCCCCACCCCTCGCTCCTCCCTGCGAAAGGACCGCGATGAAACTCGCACGCATCGGCGCCCCCGGCGCGGAACGGCCGGTCGTCTCCGGCGCGGACGGCACCTGGCGCGAGCTGGCGCCCCTCCTCGGCGGCGCCGACCTCACCCCGGCGACGCTCGCCACCGCCCTCGCCGCGACGGACCTGGACGCGCTGCCGGAGGTGAGCGGCGCTCCCGAGCGCTTCGGCCCGCCCCTCGCCGCGATCGGCAAGATCGTCTGCATCGGCCTCAACTACCGTCAGCACGCCGCCGAGACGGGCGCCGAGGTGCCCGCCGAGCCGATCGTCTTCCTCAAGACGCCGGACACCGTCGTCGGCCCCGACGACGAGGTGCTGATCCCGCGCGCCTCCCACAAGACGGACTACGAGGTCGAACTCGCCGTCGTCATCGGCCGCGAGGCCCGCTACCTGCCCGACACCGCGTCGGCCGCCGCCTGCGTCGCCGGATACGCCGTCAGCAACGACGTCTCCGAGCGGGAGTTCCAGATCGAGCGCGGCGGCCAGTGGGACAAGGGCAAGAACTGCGAGACCTTCAACCCGTTCGGCCCCTGGCTGCTCAGCGCCGACGAGGTCCCCGACCCGCAGGCCCTCGGCCTGCGCCTGTGGGTCAACGGCGAACTGCGCCAGGACGGCGGCACGCACGACATGATCTTCGGCGTCCACGAGATCGTCCGCTACCTCAGCCACTTCATGACGCTGCGCCCCGGCGACGTCATCAACACCGGCACCCCGGCCGGTGTCGCGCTCGGCAGCCCCGACACGCCCTACCTGCGTCCCGGTGACGTCATGGAGGTCGAGATCGACGGCCTCGGCCGCCAGCGCCAGACCCTCGGGAAGGCATGAGATGACCACCAGCCCCACCACCTCCACCACGCCCGCCACCATCCCCGCCCCGCTCGCCGGGCTGCGCGCCCTCGTCACCGGCGGCGCCTCGGGCCTCGGCCGCGCGACCGCGCTCCGCCTGACCGCGTACGGCGCCCGCGTCGTCGTCCTCGACCGCGCGGGCGAGGCCCCCGAGGGCACCGCCGGACTCGTCCGCGCCGACCTCGCCGACGACGCCTCGGTCCGTACCGCCGTCGCCGAAGCGCTCACCCTGCTCGGCGGCCTCGACATCCTCGTCAACAACGCGGGCATCGGCGCCCAGGGCACCGTGGAGGACAACGACGACGCCGAGTGGCACCGCGTCCTCGACGTCAACGTCGTCGGCCTCGTCCGCGTCACGCGCGCCGCGCTGCCCGCGCTCCGCGACTCGGCGCACGGCGCCGTCGTCAACATCGGCTCGATCGCCGCGACCGCCGGGCTCCCGCAGCGCGCCCTCTACACCGCGAGCAAGGGCGCGATCCTCTCGCTGACCCGCGCGATGGCCGCCGACCTGCTCCCCGAGGGCATCCGCGTCAACGCGGTCAACCCCGGTACGGCGGACACCCCGTGGGTCGGCCGGCTCCTCGCGAGCGCCGCCGACCCGGCCGCCGAGCAGGCCGCCCTCGCCGCCCGCCAGCCGCACGGCCGTCTCGTCGCCGCCGACGAGGTCGCCGAGGCCGTCGCCCACCTCGTCTCGCCCGCCGCCTCCTCCACGACGGGCACCGCCCTCGCCGTGGACGGCGGCATGGACGGGCTGCGCCTGCGCAAGGAAGGATGAGCGCCGTGCCCGAGCAGTCCGCCACTCCCCCGCACGGGGCCGCCCCCGGGGCCGGGACCCCGCGCGCCGTCCGCCGCTTCGCCTCCGTCATCCGGCTGCGCCCGGAGAAGGAGGCCGAGTACCGCGCCCTGCACGCCGACGCCTGGCCGCAGGTCCTCGCGACGCTCACGGCGGCCCGGATCGGGAACTACTCGATCTTCCTGCGCGACGGGCTCCTCTTCTCCTACCTGGAGTACTACGGGGACGACTACGAGGCCGACCAGGCGCGCATCGCCGCCGACCCCGCCACCCGCCGCTGGTGGGAGCTGACCGACCCCTGTCAGCGGCCCGTGGACTCCGCCGCGCCCGGTGAGACCTGGGCACCGGCCGAAGAGGTCTTCCACCTCGACTGAGGCCCGGGCCCCGCCGGGCCCGCGCCACCCCGCTCATCCCCCGTGCCGTACGCGCCCGACCGGCCGTACGGCACGGGCCCGGCCCGAAGGACGACCGTGCGCATCGACGCCCACTTCCACCTCTGGGACCTGGACCGGCACGAACACGCCTGGACCAGGGAGAGCCCCGTCCTGCACCGCACCTACCGCCCCGCCGACCTGCGCCCCGCGCTCGCGGCGGCCGGTGTCGGGCGGGCCGTCCTCGTGCAGACCGTGCCCGAGCCGTGGGAGACGCCCGAACTCCTCGCGCTCGCCGCCGAGGAGGAGTTCATCGGCGCCGTCGTCGGCTGGAGCGATCTCACCGCCCCCGGCGTGGCCGACGCGATCGCCCGGCTGCGCGCGCTGCCCGGCGGCCGGTTCCTCACCGGGCTGCGGCACAACGTCCAGGACGAGCCGGGCACCACGTGGTTCACGCGCCCCGAGGTGCGCCGGGGACTGCGGGCGCTGGGCGCGGCCGGACTCGTCTACGACCTCCTCGTGCGCCCCGACCAGCTCGGCGCCGCCGTCGCGCTCGCGCGCGCCCTGCCCGAGGTGCGCTTCGTGCTCGACCACGCGGGCAACCCCGTCATCGGCGCGGCCCCCGCCCCCGAGTGGACGGCGGCCATGGCCGCGCTCGGTGAACTCCCCCACGTGGCGGTCAAGTTCTCCGGTCTCCTCACCCGTACCGGCGAGGCCGACCCGGTGACCGCCCTCGCACCCTACGCGGAGACGCTCCTCGGCACGCTCGGCCCGGACCGCGTCCTGTTCGGCTCCGACTGGCCGGTGTGCCGCCTCACCGCCGAGTACGACGCGGTCCTCGCCGTGACCGAGGCGCTGCTCGCGCCGCTCGCGCCCGCCGCGCGCGCCGCCGTCCTCGGCACCAACGCGGCCACGTGGTACGCGATCACCGCCTGAATCCCGCCCCGGCACGGAACACGGAGTCCAGCATGACCACCAGCCCCCGCCGCACCCTCGGCCGCGGCGGCGTCGCCGTCAGCCCCCTCGGCTTCGGCGCCGCGCCGCTCGGCAACCTCTACACCCCGCTCGACGAGGAGACCGCCCGCGCGACCGTGGACGCCGCCTGGGAGGCCGGTGTGCGCTACTTCGACACCGCCCCGCACTACGGCCTCGG
>NZ_GG770539.1:922052-925019 GCF_000154905.1 Streptomyces sp. SPB074
TTCGTCGCCGAGGGCGACCCGGACGTGGTGATGGTGGCCGGGCGCTGGACGCTCCTGGACCGCGCCGCCGCGCCGCTCCTCGCGGAGTGCGCCGCCCGCGAGGTCTCCGTGATCGCCGCGGCACCCTTCAACTCGGGGCTGCTGAGCACCGACCACCCCGAGGAGGGCGGCCGCTACGACTACGGCACGGTGCCCGCGCCCGTGCTCGACCGGGCCCGCGACCTCGCCGCCCGCTGCGCCGCGCGCGGCGTCCCGCTCCCCCGGGCGGCCCTGTGCTTCCCGCTGCGTGCCCCCGTCGTGGCGAGCGTCCTCGCCGGTTTCCGCAGCCCGGCCGAGGTCACCTCGGCGGCCGCTCACCTCGCCCACGGGGTCCCGGAGGAGGTGTGGGCCGAGCTGGAGGCCGGTGCCTGAGCGCGCTCAGCGCGGGCGCGGGGAGCGGCGGCGGCAGGACAGGACGACGAGGAGCGGCCACACGGCCTGGACGAAGGTCAGGGCGCGCTCCACGATCCCCGTCGCCCGCCCGGCGAGCAGGGAGGCGAGCAGGAGGACGGCGCCCAGGGCCATGACCGCGCTCGCGCCCGCGCAGACGCGTGGCCGCAGGCCCCGGGGCACCGGTGTGCGCGAGCGGTCGGCCGCCAGGACCGGCCACAGGGCGAGCAGCACGAAACCGGTGGTGGCGACGGCGCCGTGCCCGCGGCCAGCACGCTGATGGTCGTGGTGGCGGGATCGTATCCGGGGCCCTGGAGCGCCTGCGCTCCCGACCAGGCGCCGACCAGCACGAAGGGCGCGCACACGGCGGCGAACAGAGCCCACCCGGGAACGTCTCGCATGGGAGCACCCTAGGTTTCGGCCACCCGCCCGGCGGAGCACGACGCGGCCGACGCCCTCGGACGGCGGCGCCCGGCACCCGCCCGTACCGGAGGAACCTCCCGTACGGGCGGGGGCCGGGCCTCGGCACCGTGCTCAGAGCGCGCGCGCCGGGTCGGCCGGTCCCGGCAGCCCGCCGGGGGGTACGGCCCGCGGGGCGTCCTCGCCGCCGGTGGTGTCCTCGCTCTCGGCGAGGAAGCCGCCCGACTGGTGCTGCCACAGCCGGGCGTAGGTGCCCTCGGAGGCGAGCAGTTCCTCGTGGCTGCCCTGCTCGACGACCCTGCCCCGGTCGAGGACGACGAGGCGGTCCATGTCGGCCACGGTGCTCAGCCGGTGGGCGACGACGAGTGCCGTTCGCCCCTCCATGAGCCGCCACAGCGCGTCCTGGACGAGGATCTCGCTCTCCGAGTCCAGCGCGCTCGTGGCCTCGTCCAGCACCAGGACGGGGGCGTCGCGTAGGATGGCCCGCGCGAGGGCGACGCGCTGGCGCTGGCCGCCCGAGAGCTTGACGCCGCGCTCCCCCACCAGGGTGTCGAAGCCCTCGGCGAGCTGGTCGGCGAACTCGGTGACGTGCGCGGCCCCGGCCGCCGCGCGGATCTCCGCGTCGGTGGCGCCGGGCCGGGCGAAGGCGATGTTGTCGCGCAGGCTCCGGTGGAACATCGCGGGCTCCTGCGGGACGTAGGCGATGAGCGAGCGCAGGTCCCGCTGGCGGAGCCGGCTGATGTCCTGACCGCCGATCAGGATGCGCCCGGCGTCGATGTCGGACATCCGCAGCAGGAGCCGCGTCATCGTCGTCTTGCCGCCGCCCGACCTGCCGACGAGCCCGATCCGTGTCCCGGCGGGCACGTCCAGGTCCAGGCCCCGGAAGAGGGGCTTCGTGCCGGAGTGCGCGAAGTGCACGGCCTCGAAGCGGACGGAGGCGTCCTTCGGGGCGAGCGGTTCGGGCTCCGGCGGGTCGAGGACGGTGGCCGGTTCCAGGAGCAGTTCGGTGAACTGGGCGGCCTCGGTCACCGAGCTCTCGATGCGCCGGTAGATCTGGTTGAAGTCGAACATGATCGCGCTGGCGTTGGAGAAGTAGGTGAACGCCACGACGATCTCCTCGACGCCCGCGCCGCCGCCGGCGAAGGCGAGGGCGAGCACCAGGCCGAGCACGTTGGTCAGCACCGACATGGGGGCGATCAGGGTGTCCACGCGGAGATTGCCGTAGTCCCACGAGAGCAGGGTCAGGCGGCGGGACTCGGCGACGCGCGCGCGGTGCTCCCCGGCCTCCCGCTCCTCGGCCGCGAAGGCGCGGATGGTCTCCACGTTGGTGAGGCTGTCGGCGACGTGCCCGGAGACGCGGGCCAGGGCCGCCTCCCGGTCGTTGACGATGCGTTGCCTGCGCCTGATCAGCGGGATCACGGCCGTGGTGGTGATCGTGATCATCACCACGAGGCCGACGACGAGCAGCGGTTCGTAGAGCCACAGCACCACCGCGCCGAAGACCAGCGGCACCAGGTTGCCGAGGACGTTCCACATCATGGTGTCCACGACGTCCTCGAAGCGTTTGCCGTAACTGAGCACGCGTTTGGTGAGGGAGCCCGCGAAGTTGTCGTGGAAGAACGCCGGGTCCTTGGCGAGGAGTTCGTCCATCCCCCGCACGTAGAGGTGTTCCATGCCGCGTGCCTCGACCCGGTTGAGGCAGTGCAGGCCGACGCGCCACAGCACCTCGGCGAGGAACAGCGTCGCGCCGAAGCCGATGATGTAGGGCGTCGCCTCGCCCAGCGAGAGTCCCCGCTCGTCGGCGATCCGCCCGGCGAGCTTGGCGATCAGCAGCGGGCCCAGGTAGCGGGTGCCGATGTTGCCGAGAGAGGGCAGCAGGAGCGCGGGCAGCGCCAGGTTCCACTGCCGTCCCAGTTCCTGGCCGTAGTGGCGCAGGGCCAGCACGACGGCACTCCTGCCGGGCGGTTCGTTCTCCGTGTCCGTTGTTCCCATCTCACTCCCCGTTGGTCCGGAAAGCGGAAGTCTTGCCTCGCGCCGGGCACGCGGTCCACGCATTTAACGCGGACCGGCGAGAACCAGACACCGGGACGGGAGCGGTGAGGCGGGGGAACGCGGCGG
>NZ_GG770539.1:927871-930553 GCF_000154905.1 Streptomyces sp. SPB074
CGGCCCCGGCGTCGCTCGCCTCTACCGCCGCGCCGGGCGCGGAGGCCGCGCCCGGCTCGCCCTCCGCGTACGCGCCGTCCTTTGGCTGCGCACCGTACGTCTCGTGCTCCCCCGGCTCCCGTTCCTCGTTCACGCGTCCCTCCGCAGGGAGACGAGCGAGGCGAGGTCGCGGTCGGTGAGTTCGGTGAAGGCGGGTTCGCCGCCGGTGCCGAGGACGGCGTCGGCGAGGGCCTGTTTACCGGCGACGAGGTCCGCGATGCG
Organism: Streptomyces sp. SPB074; assembly: GCF_000154905.1. Classification (GTDB taxonomy): domain Bacteria; phylum Actinomycetota; class Actinomycetes; order Streptomycetales; family Streptomycetaceae; genus Streptomyces. The sequence goes on from NZ_GG770539.1 coordinate 928,133, forward strand.
GTCCTCGACGGTGCCCTCCGCGAGGAGCCGGTGGACCTGGACGTGCCGCGTCTGGCCGATGCGGTGGGCGCGGTCCGTGGCCTGGTCCTCGACGGCCGGGTTCCACCAGCGGTCGTAGTGCACGACGTGCCCGGCGCGGGTGAGGTTGAGTCCGGTGCCCGCCGCTTTGAGGGAGAGGACGAGGACGGGCAGGGCGCCGCTCTGGAAGCGGTCCACGAGGGCGTCGCGCGCCTCGACGGGCGTGCCGCCGTGGAGGAGCCCGGCGGGGACGGCCTGCGCGGCGAGGTGCGCGGTGAGGAGCCGCGCCATCCGGACGTACTGCGTGAACACGAGGACGGAGCCGTCCTCGGCGAGGATCGTGCCGAGGAGTTCGTCGAGCGCGTCGAGCTTGCCGGAGCGGCCGGGCAGGCGGGCGGTGTCGGGGTGTTCCTTGAGGTACTGCGCCGGGTGGTTGCAGATCTGTTTGAGCGAGGTGATCAGGCGCAGGACGAGGCCGCGCCTGCTCATGCCCTCGGCGGACCCGATCGCGGCGAGGGATTCGCGGACGACGGCCTCGTAGAGCCCGGCCTGCTCGGCGCCGAGCGCGACGGGGTGGTCCGTGACGGTCTTCGGGGGCAGCTCGGGGAGGATGCCCGGGTCGCTCTTGCGGCGGCGCAGGAGGAAGGGTTTCAGGAGGCGGGCGAGGCGTTCGGCGGCCTCCGGGTTCTCCAGGTGCTCGCCGTTCTCGACGGCGCGGGCGTGCCGGGCGCGGAAGGCGGTGAGCGGGCCGAGGAGGCCGGGCGTCGTCCAGTCGAGCAGCGCCCACAGCTCGGAGAGGTTGTTCTCGACCGGGGTGCCGGTGACGGCGACGCGGGCACGCGCGGGGACGGTGCGCAGGGCGCGCGCGGTGGCCGAGTGCGGGTTCTTGACCTGCTGGGCCTCGTCGGCGATGACGAGGCCGAAGTCCTGTTCGGCGAGCCGGGGGGCGGAGGAGCGGAGCGTCCCGTAGGTGGTCAGGAGGAAGCCGCCGGGCGGGGGCACGGGGTCACGGCCCGCGCCGTGGAAGCGGCGCACGGGGCTGCCCGGGGCGAAGCGGTGGATCTCGCGCTCCCAGTTGCCGAGGAGGGAGGCGGGGCAGACGACGAGCGTCGCCGCCTTGGGGGTCTCGCGGGCGCGGGTGAGGTGGAGGGCGATGACGGTGACGGTCTTGCCGAGGCCCATGTCGTCGGCGAGGACGCCGCCGAGGCCGAGCGAGGTCATGAGGTGGAGCCAGCCGAGGCCCTGCCGCTGGTAGTCGCGGAGGGTGGCGTGGAGCCCGGGCGGCTCGGGGGCGGCCTCGGCTCCTTGGAGGAGCCGGTCGCGGAGGGCGGCGAGCGCGCCGGTGGGGACGGCCTCGACGGTCTCGCCGTCGATCTCGGCCGTGCCGCTGAGGGCGAGGGAGAGCGCGTCGAGCGGGTCGAGGAGACCGAGCTGGCGCTTGCGGGCGCGGCGGGCGAGCTCGGGGTCGATGCGGACCCACTGGTCGCGCAGGCGCACGACGGCGCGGTGGGACTCCGCGACGCGGTCCATCTCCTCCTCGGTCAGCTCCTCGTCGCCGAGGGCGAGCCGCCACTCGAAGCGGAGCAGTCCCTCGCCGTCGAGGAGCCCGGTGCCGTTGGCGGCGGAGCCGGGCGCGGAGTGCACGACGGCCTGCGCGGTCAGCTCGCGGGTCAGTTCGCGCGGCCAGTGGACGGCGATGCCCGCCGCGTCGAGCCGGGTCGCGGCGCGGCCGAGCAGATCCTCCGTCTCGCTCTCGTCGAGCGCGAGGACTCCGGGGACGTCCAGCTCGGCGAGGCGGGCCAGGGGTGCCCACACGTGCGCGGCCCGGCGCAGCGCGAGTGCGGCCTCGACCTGCGCGGCGGGCCCGAAGGCGGGGTCGGCCTCGCCGCGCCACAGGGTGCTCGCGTCGGTCACGAGGGTGGGGTCGGCGAGGCTGTGGACCTGGACGAGGACGGTCGAGCCGAGGCTGTGCGCCCCGCCGGGTCCGGCGTCGAAGACGGTGCGCGCGGAGAGGTCCAGGCGCAGCGAGACGCGAACGCCCGCTCCGGGTGCCGCCGCGGCCTCGGCGGCCCAGTCCCTGGCCCCCGGGAGGGCGGTCGCCTTCGTCGCGGCGAAGGGGATGCCGTGCGCGTAGGGGGCCGCGGGCGTGCGGGGCAGGGTGTCGGCGACGGCGTCCAGCAGCGCGCGTACGAGGGCCGCGGGTTCGGGCAGGCGCAACGGCCCGTACCCCGGCAGCCGCCCGCGCAGCCCTCGGCGTGTAGGGCGGCGGCTAGGGCGCGGACCTGGGGGCTCTCGGTCACGTTCAGTGGCATCCTGGCCCCTCGTTTTTTTTGTATTTTTTTTCTTTTTTTTTTTCTTTCTGGTTCTTCTGTCGTTTGTTTTTTTTTTTTTTTTTTTTTTTTT
>NZ_GG770539.1:930749-941666 GCF_000154905.1 Streptomyces sp. SPB074
TTCGGCGGGCAGGAAGACGGGAGCGAGGTGGTGGAGGCGGGGCGGGGTGCGCGTGCTCATCGCGGGCGCCTCGCGGGACGGCACCGGGAGCCGGGCGCGATGGAGCGGCGACCGCGGGGCAGGGCGGGAGTACGGAGCACGGCGAAAGGCCGGAGCACGGCGGGGGTGCGGAGCGCGGCGAAAGGCCGGAGCACGGCGGAGGAGCGAGGCGCGGCGGGAGAGCGGAACGCGGCGCCGGGGCCTGCCCCGCGCCGTGGCGGCCGGGCCACTCGCGGGGTGCCCGCGCGGTGGGCGCGGCTACGGTCCGTACCGCTCCTGTGCATTCCGCGCCTCCTTCCCGCGCTCGTCCCGCGGCTCCCCGCCCTCGCGGCGGGTCCGTTCCGGCCCCCGCGGCGCGGCCGTGCCGCACCCGTGTCCGACTCTACGGGGCGGGACCGACAATCCGGCTCGCGCGAGGGACCGGCGCCGGTCAGGGCGTGGTCGCGGAGACGACGTAGACGATCGGGTGCTTCGGGTCGGTGCGGTCGACCGTGACGTCCTGGCTCGGGCGCGGGTTGTCCTGGTGGTGGCGCAGGCCCGTCCAGTGCACGGCGGGGTCGAAGCTCCAGCGGGTGATGGCGAGGTCCCGCTTCTTGATCGTGACGCCCTCGTCCAGGTCGTCGCGGGTCTTGCCGAGCGAGTGGAGGAACTTCGTCAGTCCCTTGTGGGTCGTGCGGAACTGGGTGTAGAGGCGGCTGGCCTTCCAGTTGTTCGTCTCGTAGTAGGCGACGAACGAGGACTTCGGCGGGATGTCCACCTCGTAGATGCGCCGCTGCACCTTCGAGGGCCAGCCCGCGCTCAGGCCCGTCGCGGAGTACTTGTTCTCCTTGTCGCGGCCGGAGTCGCGGCTCTGCGAGGCGGAGACGAGGAGGTATCCGGCGGGCACGCCGATGAGCAGCACGATGATCAGGAGCGTCAGCGTGCGGCGGCGGATCATGTGGCCGCGTCCTTCGGGGCGCGCGGCCTCGGGCGGGCCGGGCTGCTGGGGGACGCTCCGGTGGTTTTGGCTCACGCTCCGTCCTCCCCGCCCGGGACGCCGGGGGCCTGCGCGTACCGCTCGTAGCGCTCGACGCGGCGGCGGTTGGCGCGGCGGAAGCGGCGGGCGACGAGCCTGGCCAGGTCGGCGGCCCCGACCATGCCGGCCTCGGGCCCGAGCTGGGCCTTCGCGATCCGCGCCTGGGGGCGGTAGCCGCGCCCGGTGAGGTGGCGGCGGAAGGCGTCCGTCGCCGGGTCGATGAGGAGGTCGTCGGCCGCGCTGACGCCGCCGCCGATGACGAAGCAGGAGGGGTCGAGCGCGGCGGCGAGGTTCGCGATGCCGACGCCGAGCCACTGCCCGATGTCCTGGAGGAGTTCGACGCACATCGCGTCGCCCTCGCGGGCCAGCTCGGTGATGAGCGGACCGGTGATGTCGCCGATGGTGCCGCCGACGCGGTCGATGATGCCGTGCGCGACGGGCGAGTCGGCCGCGGCCAGCTCGCGCGCCTCGCGCACGAGGGCGTTGCCGGAGCTGTACTGCTCCCAGCAGCCCCGGTTCCCGCAGGGGCAGCGGTGGCCGCCGGGCACGACCTGCATGTGCCCGAACTCGCCCGCGACGCCGAACTGGCCGCGCTTGACCCTGCCGTCCTCCAGGATCGCGCCGCCGATGCCCGTGCCGAGCGTGATCATCACGAGGTGGTCCTCGCCGCGTCCGGCGCCGAAGCGCCACTCCGCCCAGGCGGCGGTGTTCGCGTCGTTGTCGACCATGACGGGAACCGCGAGGCGGCCCGAGATGCGGTCGCGCAGCGGCTCGTCGCGCCAGGCGAGGTGCGGGGCGAACAGGACCCGGTTGCGCTCCGCGTCCACCCAGCCGGCCGCGCCGATGCCGACCGCGTGCACGTCGTGCCGGTCGGAGAGGTCGAGGACGAGCTCGACGATTGTGTCCTCGACGACCTTCGGGCTCTTGGACTTGTCCGGGGTCTCGGTGCGGAGCGTCTCCAGGATGTGGCCGTCCGCGTCCACGACGCCGGCCATGACCTTGGTGCCGCCGATGTCGATGCCGACCGTGGGGACCCGCGGGGCGCTGAGGTGGGAGCGCCGTTCGCAATTGCCCACGGAGCACGTACGCAGGACGGTGGCGCGGGCGGCGCCGCGGTACGTGCTCATCGGGGTCCTGTATCGCTCGGGGGCGCGGCACGCGGCCGGGGCGGGCCGGGTGGCTCCGCCGGGGCCGATTGTGCCATTGCCGGGGGTGAGGGCGCGGTGAGGTGGGGCGGGACCGGGCCTTCGGCCCGCGCGCCCCGCCGTGTGCGGGGCGCGCGCCCGGCCGGGGTCAGTCCGCGCGCCCCGCAGGGGTCAGTCCGCGTCCTTCGCCGGGTGGCCGCCCAGGTGGTCCGGGACCGGGGCGCGCCGCAGTTCGTGGCTCAGTTCCTCCAGCTCGGAGCCGCCCGCCATCTGCCGGGTCAGTTCGTCCAGGCTGATGGCGGCCCTGGGGTGGCTGCCGGCCATCGTGCCGCGCTTGAGGAGCACGAAGTGGTCACCGACGAGGTAGGCGTGGTGCGGGTTGTGTGTGATGAGGACGACGCCGAGCCCCGCGTCGCGCGCGGCGGCCACGTACTTGAGGACGACGCCGGACTGCTTGACGCCGAGCGCGGCCGTCGGCTCGTCCAGGACGAGGACCTTCGCGCCGAAGTAGACGGCGCGCGCGATCGCGACGCACTGCCGCTCACCGCCGGAGAGCGTGCCGATCGGCTGGTCGACGTCGCGCAGGTCGATGCCCATGCGGGCCAGTTCGGCGCGGGTGGTCTCGCGCATGAAATCCACGTCCAGGCGCGAGAAGGGCCAGGTGCCCTTGACCGGCTCGGAGCCGAGGAAGAAGTTGCGCCACACGGGCATGAGCGGGACGACGGAGAGGTCCTGGTAGACGGTCGCGATCCCGAGGTCGAGCGCTTCGCGGGGCGAGGAGAGCCGCGTGTCCTCGCCGTCGAAGCGGAAGGCGCCCGCGTCGTGCTGGTGCAGCCCGGCGATGATCTTGATGAGCGTGGACTTGCCCGCGCCGTTGTCGCCGAGGACGCAGGTGATCTCGCCGGGGTGGACGGCGAGCGAGACGCCTTCGAGGGCGCGGACGTTCCCGTAGTACTTGCTGACGTCGTCCAGTGCGACGAGCGGGACGCGCTCGTCGCCGGGCCCGGCCGCGGTGGGGGTGGTCATGAGGTGGCCTCCGCACGCTTGCGCACCCACGCGTTGAGGAGCGTGGCGAGGAGGAGCATCGCTCCGAGGAAGAACTTGAACCAGTCGGCGTTCCACTCGGCGTAGACGATGCCCTTGCTCGTCATGCCGAAGATGAGCGCGCCGACGGCGGCGCCGATCGCCGATCCGTAGCCGCCGGTGATGAGGCAGCCGCCGATGACGGCCGCGACGATGTAGATGAACTCGTTGCCGACGCCCTCGCCGGACTGCACCTGGTCGAAGGAGAAGAGCAGGTGCTGGCCCGAGATCCAGGCGCCGAAAGCGACCCCGAGGTAGAGCCCGACGCGGGTCCTGGTGACGGGGACGCCGACGGCGCGGGCGGCGTCCTCGTCCCCGCCGACGGCGAAGATCCAGTTGCCCGCGCGGGTGCGCAGCAGAATCCACGTGCCGAGCGCGATGAGGCCGAACCACCACAGGATGGTGACCTTGAAGTCGACGCCGCCGAGGGTGAGCGTGGAGGCGAAGAGGGCGTGCGCGGAGGAGAAGCCCTCCATGTCGGAGATGCTCTTCGTGGAGACGCCGCCGCTGATGGCCTTGGTGAGGCCCAGGTTGAGGCCGGTGAGCATGAGGAAGGTGCCGAGCGTGATGATGAAGCTCGGCAGTTTCGTGCGCTGTCGCAGGTAGCCGTTGAAGAAGCCGAGCGCGAGGGTGACGACGAGCGAGACGCCGACGCCGACCCAGGTGTTCGCGGTCAGCTGGAAGCTGAACATCGTGGAGACGAGCGCCGAGGTCGTCACCATGACCCCGGCGGAGAGGTCGAAGTCGCCGCCGATCATGAGGAGCGCGACGGGGACCGCCATGATGCCGATCGTGGAGGCCGCGTAGAGCATCGTGGCGAGGCTCGCGGGCTTGAGGAAGCTGTCGGCGACGAGGGCGAAGAAGACGAAGACGGCGATCGCGCCGACGATCGAGCCGAGTTCCGGGCGGCGCAGGAGCCTGCGCCAGCCGGGGGTGCGCAGGAGCCGTTCGTCCCCGCCCGCCACGGCGCTCACCGGGTCTCCCGCTTCGTGTACTCGGCGAGGGCGTCGGCGTCGTCGCGCGTGATGATCTGCGGGCCGGTGAGGACGGGCTGCCCGCCGCCGAGCATGTCGGCGTTGTAGCGGTACAGCCACAGGAGGTCGACGGCCTCGTAGCCCTGGAGGTAGGGCTGCTGGTCGACGGCGAAGCCGAGCGTCTTGTTCTTGAGAGCGTCGACGACCTCCGCGTTGAGGTCGAAGGTATCGACCTCGGCCTTGCTGCCCGCCTCGTTCTTCGCCTTGACGGCGGCGTCGGCGAAGGGCGCGCCGAGGGTGACGACGGTGTCGATCTTCTTGTCGGTCTGGAGCTTGGCCTGGAGGGCGGACTGCACGTCGGGCATGTTGGTGCCGGTGACGTAGATGTTCTCCATCGTGCCGTCGAAGGTCTTCTTCGCCCCGGCGCAGCGATCCTCGTGGCCGACGTTGCCCTGTTCGTGCAGGACGCACAGCGCGCGCTTCCTGCCGCGCTTGTTCAGCTCCTCGCCGACGGCCTCGCCCGCGACGGTCTCGTCCTGGCCGATGTGGGCGAGCGCGCCGAACTTCTTGGAGTCGGCGGCGCCCGAGTTCACGGTGAGGACGGGGATGCCGGCCTTCTTGGCGCGGGCGAGCGCGGACTTCATCGCGCCGGGCTTGGCGAGCGTGACGATGATGCCGTCGACCTTCTTGTCGATCGCGGCGTCCACGTACTGCGCCTGGGTCTGGCCCTGGTCGCTGTGCGAGTAGAGGAACTTGATGTTGTCCTTGACGGCGGCCTGCTTCGCGCCGTTCTGCACGATGTCCCAGAAGGAGTCGCCGTCGCCGGAGTGGGTGACCATGGCGACCGTCCAGCGCGGGGTGTTCACGGCGGCCTTGCCACCGGCCGCCGCGGCCTTGCGGGCGTCCTCGGCGCGCTTGCCGCCGGTGCTGCTGCACCCCGCGAGGGAGAGGCCGAGCGCCGCGGCCACCGCGACACTCACCCAGGTACGAAAGCGTGCCACCAGGACCAGCCCTTCTCGTCTTGCCGTACGTGCGTCGAATCCGCCGCGCCCGGTGGGCGCGGCGGTTGACGGGGACCGTGGGCCCCGGCCGGAGGCCGGGGTGGTCGCCCGTGGCGGGCGCCGTCAGCCGCCCGACCGACCAAGTATCGTGCACCGGCTCCCGGCCGCACGGCGGCGGGTGGGGTGGGCCGACGGCTCGCAGAGTTGTAACGGAGAGTGGTGGTGCGCGTCAATGGCCCGCGCGGGCCGCGCGGCGAACGTCACGGGTGCGGGTGGTCAACTTCGCCACGGGGCAATGGGGGTACGGGTCCTGGCCCGCCTGGGGCGGGAGCCGGTACGGCGGGCCGCGCGGCCACGGAGCGCGGCCGGTCGGTGACGGTGCGGGTACCTCGGGCGGAGGGTGGCGGGCCGGGGCGGGTGACCAACGCCGCACGCGGCGAGGCTCGGGCCGGGGCGTCCCGCGCGGGTGGGGGCGCCCGGGTACGGCTCGGGCGGCGGGCGCGGACCCGGGCGGCCGCCCGGCAACGGGGCCGCCCCCCGGCACGTGCGGCGGGGGGCGGCCGGAGCGGTTCAGCAGGTGAAGTCGATCAGGTCGAAGCTCGCGTAGTGGTCGGAGGTGTAGTAGTCCTCGTCCGTCTCCTCACCGGTCACGACGCGGCGCGCGCCGCGGTCGGAGGAGCCGGGTGTCTTCACCGTGTACTCGTGGTAGTAGCCGGTGGACCGGCCGGGAAGGACCCCCTCGCGGTTCTGGAAGACGGTGCCGTCCTGCGGGTAGGGGAACGGGCCTCCCTTGTCGATGAGTGCGAGCGTGTCGTGGGCCTGGCTGGGCAGGTCCGAGGAGCAGATGTCGCCCACCGCGGCCGCCGCGCGGGCGACGGCGGTGACGGGGGCGGGGGTCGGGGCCTGGGCCTGCGCGGTGGTGACGGGGCCGCCGATGAGGAGGGCGGCGCCCAGCGCGGTGAGGGCGGCGAGGCGGGGGGTGCGGGACGAGGTGTGGGGGTGTCGTCGCATGTCGTCCACGATGACGCGCGTAGATGCCGGTGTCCCATGTCAAACCCGGGTGAAAATTCGGTGTGTTGGTGAACAGCGGGTGCACGCGGCGTGCGGCTGGGGCGGGCACACGCCCCCGGGCGGACGCGGCGGGGGGCGCCGCACTCCCCCGGGCGCCCCCGCGCCCGCCCGCCGGGCCGTTCACTCCGCTCCCGACTCCCTCATCCGGCGCTCCAGTTCGCTCCTCCCGCGCGCGCTGAGGCTTCCGTGCAGCCGCAGCCGCGAGACGCCGCCGTCGGGGTGGATGTCGAGGCGCGCGTGGGTCGCGGGGACGGGGTGGTCGAGGAGGAAGCGGTGCGGGGTGTCGGGCTGGAGGGGGGTGGGGGGCAGGAGCCGGGTCCACGGCCCGTCGTCCTCGCGTACGGACAGGGCCGCCCAGCCCGGCGCGTTGCCGAGGTAGCAGGCGGTGTCGATCTCGACGGCGCGGATCTCGCCGTGCCCGGCCAGCGCGTAGCGCACCCAGTCGTGTCCGTCGTCGCGCCGCCGCCGGGTCTCCCAGCCCTCGTGCATGGAGCGCGAGCGCCCCGGGCGCAGGGTGTTGGCGGGCGGCGAGTAGAAGCGGTCGGAGGCGTCCTCGGCGCGGCCCCCGTGCTCCTGCGCGAGGAGGTCGAAGGTGCCGAGCGCGGCGAGCCACCGCGGGTCGGGCACGACGTCCCCGTGCACACGCAGCCGGGCGATGCCGCCGTCCGGGTACTGCCGCAGCCGTACGTGCGTGAAGCGGTGTCCGTCCGCGACGGGGAAGCCGTTCGCCGCGTGGCCGCCGATCTCGGTGCGGGGCAGGAGCGTGGTCCAGCGCACGCCGCGGGCGAGCAGTTCCGCGGGGCCGGGGTGGCCGGTGAGCGCGGTGGCCTCGACGCTCACCGCGCGCGGGTGGTTGCCGCGGAAGTGGGCGGTGTCGACGAGGAGTCCGCGCACGACGCCCGGGGTCGCGAGACGGACGAGCGCCCAGTCGTGGGCGCCGTCGTCCGGCCAGGGGTGGGCGGGGTCGGTGCCGCGGCGGCGGCGGGTCTCCCAGCCGTCCATGATCTTGCCCTTGTGGCCGTACGCGGCCGGGTCGAAGCGGGGGCGAGCGGGGGTGAGCAGGTTCTCGCGCTCGGCGAAGAACTCGTCGTTGGCGGCGAGGACGCAGCCGCCGAGGTCCCGGTCGGCGAGGTCGGGCAGGCGGGTGAAGGGGTGATCGGCCGCGCGGTGATCGGCGTACGGGTCACCGCCGGTGTAGGGCTGCGCGGGGCCGGTGAACGGGGCGGGTGTCGCGGTCACGGTGGGCGTGCTTCCTTTCCTCGCTTCGGAGCGCGGGACGTCGCCCGGGGACGCTGGCGCGCTTCTCGCGTCGGGGCCCCGTCACCTGCCCGCTCCGGGGGGCATGTCGCGGGTCACGCCTCGCGGCGCAGCAGCTTCCCGAGGGGTGGGGTGAACGCGCCGTCCGCGTAGACGCGTTGTCCCCGCAGCCAGGTGGCGCGGACGACGCCGCGCAGGGTGCGGCCCGCGTAGGCGGTGACGGCGTTGCGGTGGTGGAGCCGGGCGGGATCGACGGTGAAGCGGGCCTCGGGGGCGAAGACGGTGAAGTCGGCGTCCTTGCCCGGGGCCAGGGCTCCCTTCGCGGTGAGCCCCGCGCAGGCCGCGGGCGCGGCCGACATGCGGCGCACGACCTCCGCGAGCCCCGTCCCGCGCGCCTCGGCGGCGGTCCAGACGGCGGGCAGGCCGAGCTGGAGGGAGGAGATGCCGCCCCAGGCGCCGGCGAAGTCGGGGGATTTGAGGTCGGCGGTGGACGGGGAGTGGTCGGAGACGACGCAGTCGAGCGTGCCGTCCGCGAGGGCCTGCCACAGGGCGTCCTGGTTGGCGCCCTCCCTGATGGGCGGACAGCACTTGAACTCCGTCGCGCCGTCCGGGACCTCCTCGGCGGTGAGGGTGAGGAAGTGCGGGCAGGTCTCGGCGGTGACCGGGGCCCCGGCCGTCTTCACCCCGGCGAGGAGGGGCAGTACGTCGGCGCTGGAGACGTGCAGGACGTGGACACGGGCGCCGGGGTGGCGGGCGGCGGCCTCCAGCAGGAGGCGGACGGCCTCGCGTTCGGCGGCGTGGGGGCGCGAGGCGAGGAAGTCGCGGTAGCGCGGGGCGGGCCGCGGGGGCGCGGGGGCGAGGTGGCGCGGGTCCTCGGCGTGCACGAGGAGGAGACCGCCGAACGCGGCGAGGGCGGCGAGCGCCGCGTCGAGCCCGGCCGCGTCCAGCGGCGGGAACTCGTCCACGCCGGACGGGGAGAGGAAGCACTTGAAGCCGAGCACGCCGGCCTCGTGGAGCGGGCGGAGGTCCGCCGCGTTCCCCGGGACCGCGCCGCCCCAGAAGCCGACGTCGATGTGCGCGCGGGACGCCGCTACCTCCCGTTTGCGGCGCAGACCGGCGACGGTGGTCGTGGGCGGCAGGGAGTTGAGCGGCATGTCCACCAGCGTCGTGACGCCCCCGGCGGCAGCCGCGCGGGTCGCGCTCGCGAAGCCCTCCCAGTGGGCGCGCCCGGGGTCGTTGACGTGGACGTGCGTGTCGACCAGGCCGGGCAGCAGGGCGTCGTCGCCGAGATCGAGGACACGACAGCCCTCGGGCGCCGCGCTCCCGTACGGCAGGACCGCGCTGATCACGGCGCCCGAGACGGCGACGGCCGCCGGGCGGGGCGGCCCCTCGGGCAGCACGACGCGGGTGGAGCGGAGGAGAAGGCGGGGCGGTGCGGCGGTCATGGCGGGCCCCCTGGTCGACGCCTGCTGAATCGGTCCGGGTCGTGCGGGCGAGTCTCTGCCGCCCCGCAGGTCCCGTCAAGGGCGCCTGGCGGCGCGCCCCACCCTGCCCCTTTTCGTTTACCGGAAATAAACTTTCACGTAACAACGTCCTCCGTGCGGCCGGGAAGATCCCGCCCGGTAGGCTGCTGTCCCACTCCGTCCGCCCCCCGAAAGGACCGCGCCGTGCCGACGCCGAGCACCAGCGATGCCGTCGCTCCCCCGAAGTCCGCGGCGGCCGGGGGCGTCCAGTCCCTGGAGCGCGCCTTCGACCTGCTGGAGCGGATGGCGGACGCGGGCGGCGAGGTCGGCCTGAGCGAACTCGCCACGAGCAGCGGTCTCCCGCTGCCCACGATCCACCGCCTCATGCGCACGCTCGTCGCCACCGGTTACGTGCGCCAGCAGGAGAACCGCAGATACGCGCTCGGCCCGCGCCTCATCCGGCTCGGCGAGTCCGCCTCGCGCCTGCTCGGCACCTGGGCGCGCCCCTATCTCGCTCGCCTGGTCGAGGAGACGGGCGAGACGGCGAACATGGCGCTGCTGGACGGCGACGAGGTCGTGTACGTGGCGCAGGTGCCCTCCAAGCACTCGATGCGCATGTTCACCGAGGTGGGCCGCCGCGTCCTGCCGCACTCGACGGGGGTGGGCAAGGCCCTCCTCGCGGAGAGCGCCCCGGGCGAGGTGCGCGCGCTGCTCGCCCGCACGGGGATGCCCGCCGCCACGGACCGCACCCTGACGAGCCCGGACTCCTTCCTCGCGGCCCTGGACGAGGCGCGGGCGCGGGGCTACGCGGTGGACGACAACGAGCAGGAGATCGGCGTCCGCTGCCTCGCGGTGCCCGTCCCGCACTCCCCCACGACGGCGGCGATCTCGGTCTCGGGACCGGCCGGCCGCCTCACGGACGAGGCGATGGAGCGCCACGTTCCCGTCCTGCGGCAGGTCGCCGGCGAGCTCTCCGAGGCCCTCGCCCGCCGCGCGGAACAGGCGTAGCCCCGGGGCGTGAGCCCGAACGGGCGCGGCACGCAACCCACTTGACGCGCAATGGGTCGCCACCGCCCCCCTCTGTACCTACTGGTACGTACACTCCGCGCATGGACACCGCCGAACGCCTCGTCGAGAGCACGCGCGCGCTGCTGTGGGAGCGCGGGTACACCGGCACCAGCCCGAAGGCCATCCAACGCCTCGCGGGCGCCGGGCAGGGCAGCATGTACCACCACTTCACCGGGAAGCCGGAGCTGGCGCTCACCGCGATCCGGCGCACCGCGAGCGAGCTGCGGGCCAAGGCCGAGGAGCCGTTCTCCGCGCCCGGGACCGCGGTCGAGCGCGTCACCGCCTACCTGCGCCGGGAGCGTGACGTCCTGAAAGGCTGCCCGATCGGGCGCCTCACGCAGGACCCCGAGGTCATGGCCGACCCCGCCCTGCGGGCACCGGTCGGCGAGACGCTCGACTGGCTGCGCGGCCGTCTGGCCGCGCTGCTCGCCGAGGGGCGCGAGCGCGGCGAACTCGCCGCCGCGCTGGACCCGGTGACGACGGCGGCGACCATCGTCGCGACGCTCCAGGGCGGCTACGTACTGGCGCGCGCGGCCGGATCGGCGGCGCCGTTCGACCAGGCCGTCTCCGGAATCCTCGGCCTCCTGGCCGCCCACACGCTCCCCGCTGAGCCCTGAGCGCCACGCGCCGCACACCCAACGAACCGCCGACGCCCCGCACCCCGCACCACCACCCGCCCCGAAAGGCAGCATCGCCGTGCACGCGAAGCAGTACGAGATCACCCTGCCCGCCGACTACGACATGGCCGTCATCCGCCGGCGCGTCGCCGTGGGCGGCCACGTCCTGGACGACCGGGCGGGA
>NZ_GG770539.1:942270-945328 GCF_000154905.1 Streptomyces sp. SPB074
GGTCAGCGTCCGCCCGGCCCCCCGAAGAGCTCGACCGCCGCGCGGAGCCGGGCGAGGGCGGGGGCGAGGGCGCTCACGGAGCCCGTCGTCGCGGCGAGGCGCAGGAGCGGCCCGCTGAGCGCGGCGGGACTCGGGGCGGGGCCGGACAGGAGGCCGGTGAAGGCGGCGAGTTCCGCTTCTGCGAGGTCCCTGTCGGTCAGGTCCGCCGGCAACACGGCGAGCGCGAGGCGCAGTTCCGCGGCCGCTTCGCGCAACTCCGCGATGCGCGGGTCCTCCTGGTCCTCGCCCGGGCGCCGGTCGTCCACCGGCTCCCCCGTGATGACGACGGGCACACCCGTCCTGTCCGTACCGGTCGCAAGCGGCACTCCTCCCCCTTCGCACGTCCCGTGCGTCTACCCCGATTCGCTCGCGAACCACGGCTGGTCAGGCGCACGGCAGCGCGAACAGTGCTCAGTATTCGCCACCGGGCGCCGACATGCCAGCCGATACGCGCCCGGCGGCGCCCGGGCCCGCCCCGCCCGTAGGGTCGCCGCACACGTGCGCCGGTACCGGCCGGCCGGAGGGAGGCAGCGGTGACGAGGGACACGGGGAAGCCGGCGGCGGGGATCGTGCTCGCGGCCGGGGGCGGGCGGCGGCTCGGCGGCAGGCCCAAGGCGCTTCTGGAGTACGGGGGTTCGCCGCTGGTCGCGCGGGCGGTCGCGCTCGCGCGGGCGGGCGGCTGCGGGCGCGTGCACGTCGTGACGGGGGCCGGGGCGGAGCGGGCGCGCGCCGCCGGCGAACGCGCCGGGGCGGCGCCGCAGGCATGGGTGCGCAATCCCGCGTGGGAGACGGGCATGGGCTCCTCGCTGCGGGCCGGGCTCGCCTCGCTCGCCGGGACGGGCGCCCGAGCGGCGCTCGTCCTGCTGGTGGACCAGCCGGGCATCACGCCGGAGGCGGTGGCGCGGGTGCTGGGCGCGTACGAGGGCCCGGCGACGCTCGCGTCGGCGGCGTACGGCGGGGAACGCGGACACCCGGTACTGCTCGGCGCGGCGCACTGGGCCGGGGCCGGCGAGGCGGCGACGGGCGATCAGGGGGCGCGCGCCTACCTGCGGGAGCGCGCCGTGCGATTCGTGGAGTGCGGGGATTTGTGCGACCCGTACGACATCGACACCCCCGAGGACCTGGAGCGCCTGCCGGGACATCCCGCGAGGGAGGTGGCACCGAGGGACAGCGAACGGGAGGACCCCAGCCATTGACTTCCGCATCGAGGAAACTAGTATCCACTAGCAAGCAGGGATCACGGAAACCTCCGCCCAGAACACCCTCCACGCCCCTTGCCGCCGAATCCGGCCTGGCACGCAGTGCCACACTGCGTGCCGGACGACCGAAGCCGTACGAGCCGAAGGAGTGCCCCTCATGTCCGCACCCGCTCCCGCCGTCGTCGTCCCCGACGCCCCGCACGCGAGCCGGCAGGAGGAGATCCTCACCCCGGCCGCGCTCGCCTTCCTCGCCGAGCTGCACCGCGCCTTCGCGCCCCGCCGCGCCGGGCTGCTCGCGCACCGCGCCGAGCGCCGCGCGGAGATCGCCCGGACCGCCTCACTCGACTTCCTGCCCGGCACGCGCGCGGTCCGCGAGGACGACTCCTGGCGCGTCGCGCCCGCGCCCGAGGCGCTCCAGGACCGCCGCGTCGAGATCACCGGCCCGACCGACCGCAAGATGACGGTCAACGCGCTCAACTCCGGTGCCAAGGTGTGGCTCGCCGACTTCGAGGACGCCTCCGCGCCCACCTGGGAGAACGTCGTCGGCGGGCAGGCCAACCTGATCGACGCCTTCGAGCGGAGGATCGACTTCACCGACGCGCGCACCGGCAAGAGCTACGCGCTGCGCCCCGACGAGGAGCTGGCGACCGTCGTGGTCCGCCCGCGCGGCTGGCACCTGGACGAACGCCACCTGGAGGTGGACGGCGAGCCGGTCCCCGGCGGTCTCGTGGACTTCGGGCTCTTCTTCTTCCACAACGCCGAACGGCTCGTCGCGCGCGGGCGCGGCCCCTTCTTCTACCTGCCGAAGACGGAGTCCCACCTCGAAGCACGGCTGTGGAACGACGTGTTCACGCTCGCGCAGGAGAAGCTGGGCATCCCGCACGGCACCGTCCGCGCCACCGTCCTCATCGAGACGATCACGGCCGCCTACGAAATGGAGGAGATCCTCTACGAGTTGCGCGAGCACGCCGCCGGGCTCAACGCGGGCCGCTGGGACTACCTCTTCTCGATCGTGAAGAACTTCCGTGACGCCGGGCCCGCGTTCGTCCTCCCGGACCGCAACGCCGTCACGATGACAGCCCCGTTCATGCGCGCGTACACCGAACTCCTCGTGCGCACCTGCCACAAGCGCGGCGCGCACGCGATCGGCGGGATGGCGGCCTTCATCCCCTCGCGCAAGGACCCGGAGGTCAACAAGACCGCCTTCGCGAAGGTCCGCGCCGACAAGGACCGGGAGGCGGCGGACGGTTTCGACGGCTCCTGGGTCGCGCACCCCGACCTCGTCCCCGTCGCGCTGGAGTCCTTCGACGCGGTGCTCGGCGCGCGCCCGAACCAGAAGGAACGGCTGCGCGAGGACGTGAAGGTCGCCGCCGGGGACCTCATCGCGATCAGCTCGCTCGACGCGCGGCCGACCTACGACGGCGTGGTCAACGCGGTGCGGGTCGGCATCCGTTACATCGAGGCGTGGCTGCGCGGCTCGGGCGCGGTCGCGATCTTCAACCTGATGGAGGACGCGGCGACCGCCGAGATCTCCCGCTCGCAGCTGTGGCAGTGGATCAACGCGGGCGTCGAGGTCGCGCACGAGGGCGCGCCCGTCCTCGTCACGCGCGAACTGGTGCGGCGCGTGGCCGACGAGGACCTGGCCGCGCTGCGCGCCGAACTGGGCGAGGAGGCGTACGCGGCCGGCCGCTGGGACGAGGCGTACGAGCTGCTGCTTGAGGTCGCGCTCGCCGACACGTACGCGGACTTCCTGACGGTCCCCGCCTACGCGCGGCTGCGCGGCTGAGCCCGGCGCGCGACGGCCGCCGCCGGTTTTGTAC
>NZ_GG770539.1:945428-953376 GCF_000154905.1 Streptomyces sp. SPB074
TTCGGGGACGTGCTGGAGCCAAGCCGGGCGGCCGCGAGGCTCGCGTCGCGGCGGCGGCGGTCGGCCTCGGACAGTTCGCCCGCGCTCGGGAAGTCCGTCGGGAGCCATCGCGCGGAGAGCGCGGCGCGCTCGGCGAGGTGGCGCACGTACGCGTCCCTGACCTCACCGGGGGCGGCGAAGCCGTCCTCGCCCTCCAGCCAGGCGTCCGGGACGAGCCCGACGACCTCGCGCAGCAGTTCCTCGCCGACCTTCGGAGCCAGTTCGGCGTCGGCGGCGCGCGTGTCGGGGGCGTAGCCGCCCAAGGCGTGCGCCCGGAAGTCGTAGCGCTTGCCCCGCGCGTCCTCGGCCCCGGCCCAGCGGTGGTGGAAGACGAGCGCGGCTCCGTGGTCGATGAGCCACAGGCGCGGCGGCGCGACGCCGCGCGTGGGCCAGACGAGCAGGTTGGTGCTGTGCACGGTGCGGTCGACGTTCGCGGTGAGCGCGTCGAGCCAGACGACCCGCCCGGCCTCCAGCGGGTCGACGGCGAACGTGCCCGCGACGAAGTCGGCGCCGCCGGACAGGTAGTCCATCCCGAGGTTGGTCCCGCCACTCGCGTCGAGCAGTTCCCGCACCTCCTGGTGCGGCTCCCCCGCGCCGAGCGCCGGATCGAAGTCCACCAGCACCAGCTCGGGCACCCGCAGCCCGAGCCGCCGCCCCAGCTCCCCGACGATCACCTCCGCGACGAGCGCCTTGCGCCCCTGCGCGGCCCCGGTGAACTTCACGACGTAGGTCCCGAGGTCGTCGGCCTCCACGACACCGGGAACGGACCCGCCCCCGTGCAGAGGCTCGACGTAGCGGGTGGCGGTGACCTTCCTCAGCATGTTCCGAGCCCCCAAGACGCGCTCCCCGCGAGTTCCGCGGCGAGCCTCCGCGCGACGCGGTCCGGGGCGCTTTTCCCGCCCGGCCCGGCCCTCCGCCATGAAGTGAGCATAGTAACCAAGCGTGACGACCGGGGGCGAGGACCCGGGCCGCCGGACCGGCTCCGTCACGGGCCCCATCCGGCCGGACCGCTCCGGATGCGGACGCGCGCGGAAAACGGGACCGCGAGGCTCCGTGATCTCCTCCGCCGCCGGGCGTCGGCGGCACGACCGCCGGGGGCGCCGCGCCGCCACGCGGGCGCGGGTCCGCGTCCGCGCCCGGACGGCCCGGCGACGTCTCTCCCGGGGAGCCTCGCGGTGTGCGCGAGGTCTCGGTTGCGCCCGGGGCGCCGGGCGCCCAGGCTCGGAGAAGGGGGGCGGCGTGATGAGCGGGGACGTCCCGGTCCCCGGACAGGAGAGAAACCATGACCCCTTCCTCCGACACCCTGGTGGGCGACACCGATCACCTGGCCCTGTCGCGGCTGGTCACCGAGATCAGCTGGCGGCTGGACAACGGCCGGGCGGGCAGCGTCCACGAGCTGGTCACCGACGACGTCGAGTTCCGGATCTCCGAGGAACCGGTCCTGGGACGGGACGCGCTGCGCGTCTGGGGCGAGCACTTCGACCGGGCGAGGCCCCTGCCCGGCATCCGGCACTCGCTCTCCAACCCGCGTTTCCTCGCCGAGGGGCCCGACCGGGCGAGCGGCAGCGTGATGGTGACCGCGTACTAGGTACCGGCGGAGGGCGCCGGGGACCTCCCGGCCACGGCGCCGTTCGCGGTGGGCCAGGACCAGGACACGTACGTGCGCACCGCTCAGGGCTGGCGGCTGGCCTCGCGGCGGTGGGAGCTGTGGTTCAGCCGCTGAGCCGGAGCCGCCCGGCGGGCCTCACGACCGCCCCGGCGGGCCTCACGGGGCCGTGCCGGGGTCCGCCGCGCCGTGCGCGGCACCGCCGTCGGGCGCGTCGTCGCCGGGTCGCGGAGCGGCCTCGCCGGTCGCGGTCCAGTGGGTGAGGAGCGCCAGGGCCTCGGCGGACGGGGAGTGGGGCTCGACGGTGTGCATCCCGAGGACCAGTTCGGGCTGGCCGACGGGCGCGAACGCCTCGTACCCCAGCTCCAGGGGGCCGACGACGGGGTGGTGGTAGCGCTTGCTGCCGTGCTCGCGCAGGTACACGTCGTGCTCGGCCCACAACTGCCGGAAATCGGGGTCGCGGACGGCGAGGTCGCCGACGAGATCGGCGAGCTTCGGGTCGTGCGGGTGGCCGCCCGCGTACCGGCGCAGCTCGGCGACGATCTTGCGGGCGGTGCTCGCCCAGTCCTCGTAGAGCTCGCGGGCCGCGTCCACGGTGAAGAGGTAGCGGACCATGTTGCGCTGCCCGGTGGGCAGCGAGTCGAGCCCGGCGTAGAAGGCGGCGCCCAGCGGGTTGATGGCGACGAGGTCCTGCCGCGGTCCGAGGACGAGCGCGGGCACGTCCGTCATGAGGTCGAGCGCGCGGCGCAGACCGGGGCGCAGGCGCGGAACGGGCGCGGCGGCGCTCCTGGTACGGGCCGGTCCGGCCAGGGCGAAGAGGTGCTCGCGCTCTGCCGGGTCGAGCCGTAGGACGCGGGCGACGGCGTCCAGCACGGCGGCGGAGACGTTCTTGGTCCGGCCGCGTTCCAGGCGCTCGTAGTACTCGGCGCTGACCCCGGCGAGCAGCGCCACCTCCTCCCGCCGCAGCCCCGGCACCCGGCGCACCCCCATGGAGGCCGGGAGGCCCGCGTCCTGCGGGCTGATGCGGGCACGGCGCGTACGCAGGAACTCGCGCAGGTCGTTGGCGGCGGGGTCGCTCATGGTCCGAGCGTAACGGCGCCGACGCGGCGCAGCGGGGGGTCTGCCGTTACCCCCTCCGGGCATTACCCCGGCACAGCACGGTGTGCCGCCCCCCCCGCTCTCCCATGGTGCAGTGGAAAAGAACCAGCCATCAAGGACGAAAGGGACGGTGAGCCCGGTATGCGACAGAACACGCTCGGTACGTCCGGCATCGTGGTCAGCGACCTCGCGTTCGGCGCGATGAACTTCGGCTTCCCCGGCGGGCCGGACGACAAGCAGGCGGTCGCCATGGTGCACCGCGCGCTGGACGCGGGGATCAATCTGGTCGACACCGCCGACGTCTACACGAACGGCGAGTCGGAACGCGTCGTGGGCCTCGCGCTCGAGGGGCGCCGCGACGACGTCGTCCTCGCGACGAAGTTCGGCCTGCCGATGGGAGAGGACCCGAACCGGGCGCGCGGCTCGCCGCGCTGGATCAGGCGCGCGGTCGAGGACAGCCTGCGCCGCCTCGGCACCGACCACATCGACCTCTACCAGATACACCGCCCCGACTACCGGACGGGCCTGGACGAGACCCTGAGCACGCTGAGCGACCTCGTCCGCGAGGTAAAGATCCGCGCCATCGGCTCCTCGACCTTCCCGCCGGAGCTGATCGTCGCCGCGCAGTGGGCGGCCGAGAAGGGCGGCCACCGGCGTTTCGTCACCGAGCAGCCGCGCTACTCGCTCTTCAACCGGCGCCCCGAGACGCACGTCTTCCCCGCCCTGCGCGCGTACGGGATGGGCGCGCTGACCTACGCGCCGCTCGCGAGCGGCTGGCTCGCCGGGCGCGCCGAGCCCGGCGGCGGGCAGCGCGCCCGGATGGAGCGGCACGCCTTCGACCTGGACAGCCCCGCCAACCGGGAGAAGGTCCGCGCGGCGGGCGAGCTGCGCGAACTGGCGGACGGGCTGGGCGTGCCCATGACCCACCTCGCGCTCGCTTTCGTCCGCGCGCACCCGGCCGTCAGTACGGCGCTCATCGGGCCGCGCACCCCGGAGCAGCTGGACGACCTGCTCGCGGCGGCCGATGTCACGCTCGACGCGGCGTCCCTCGACCGCATCGACGAAATCGTGGCGCCAGGCAGCGACCTCAACCCGGCCGACAACTACGACGCCGAGATCCCGGACCTCGCGGACAAGACCCTGCGCCGCCGCGCGTGACCGGCCGGTGCCCACCCCTCTCACGGACAAGGAAGAACTCATGAGCAGGTTCGGCGGCGAAGTCGCCCTCATCAGTGGCGCGGCGAAGGGCATGGGTGCCTCGCACGCCCGCGCCTTCGCCCGCGAAGGCGCCCGCGTCGTCCTCGGGGACGTTGACGAGGAAGCGGGCCGCGCGCTGGCCTCGGAGCTGGGCGGCACCGCCGCCTTCACCCGGCTCGACGTGACCGACCCGGGCTCCTGGGACTCGGCACTCGCCCACGCGGAGGCGGTCTTCGGGCCGGTCACCGTGCTCGTGAACAACGCCGGTGTGGCGGGTCCGTTCACGCCGGCCGCCGAACTGGACCCGGAGGTGTACCGGCGCACCGTGGACGTCGACCAGTTCGGCGTCTTCCTCGGGATGCGCGCGGTACTGCCCGGGATGGTCGCCGCAGGCCGTGGGTCGATCGTCAACATCTCCTCCACGGCCGGTTTCTCCCACGCGGGCACCCCGAACGTCGCCTACACCTCGGCCAAGCTCGCGGTACGGGGCATGACGATGGCCGCCGCCGTGGAGTACGGCCCCGCAGGCGTCCGCGTCAACTCCGTGCACCCGGGGGGGGCGTTCTCACGCCGATGGTCGCCAACGGGCTGGACGACGCCGGCCGGGCCGCCGTCACGGCGGGCGTCCCGCTGGGCCGGCTCGCCGAGCCGGAGGAGATCTCCCGCCTCGTGCTCTTCCTCGCCTCCGACGAAGCCTCTTACGTCACCGGCGCCGCCTACGTCGCGGACGGCGGAATGCTCGCCCGCTGAGCGGGCGCGCGGGGCCCGGGTCGCCCGGGCCCCCGCCGCCCGGCCTCCGGCGGATGGCGTCACACGCCGCGCGCGGTGCCCGTCTCCCGCGCCGCGCCCGCCTCCGGGGCGGCGCCCGCCTCCGACCCCGCGCCCGCCTCCGACGCGGCACGGCCCTCCGCCTCCGTCCGGCCCTCCGCCTCCGTACGGCTCTCCAGCGCGCGCAGGACGGCGATCATGTCCTCCCTGCCGAAGCCCCCGTCGGCGGTCTCCCCGTACAGGGCGTGGCAGGCGTCGAGGAGGGGGGACGCGAGGCCGGCGGTCCGGGCGGCGTCGGCGATCAGGCGGTTGTTCTTGAGGACGTCGGTGATGGTCGCCTGTGCGGTGAAGTCGCGGGCGAGGAGCTTCGGGGACTTCACGCGCGAGACGGGGCTCGCCATGGGGCCCGCGTCGAGGACGTCGAGGAACTGGCCGAGGTCGAGGCCGTGGCGTGCGGCGAAGTGGAAGGACTCGGCGAGTCCGGTGACGGTGGTGATGAGGAAGAGGTTGACGGCCAGCTTCATGAGGAGGGCCTGCGGGGCGGCCGTGCCGCACACGAAACTCGCCTTGCACAGCGGGGCGAGCGAGGGGCGCACGCGCGCGAGGTCCTCGCCGCGGCCCGCGAGCATCGCGACCAGTTCGCCGTTCTCGGCGGGGACGCGGGAGCCGGAGACGGGTGCCTCGACGTAGGCGCCGCCCGCCGCCCGCACCTCCGCCTCCAGCGCTCGCGCGTAGGCGGGCGGGTTCGTGCCCGTCACGACGAGGGTGCGGCCCGCGACACGAGATGCGAACTCCCGCGTGCCGCGCGCCAGTACGGCGTCGGTCGCCGCCTCGTCGGCGAGCATGAGAAAGACGGTCCGGCAGCGGCGGAAAACCTCGGCGGCCTCGCTCGCGACCGCCGCGCCCGCCTCCCGCAGCGGCTCGGCGCGGGAGGCGGTGCGGTTCCAGACCACGAGCGGGACGCCCGCGCGGGCGAGGTTGAGGGCCATGGCCTGTCCCATCGTGCCGAGTCCGAGGAAGCCGGTCGGGGTGTCGTCTTCGGGGATGGGCAGCACGCGGGCTCCTCGACAGCACGGGATGCGGGACGCAAAAGGCGGGACGCAAAGGCGCGTCCGGGCACGACATCGCACACGGAACGCATCATGACAGCCGTCATAGTAGAGGTGCTTCATGACGGCTGTCATGACGGGGGGCGTCGTTATGCTGGCGGCCGGTCGAAGGAGGTGGCGGTGGTGGCGGAACCGGTGCGCGGTCCCCGGGAACGGTTGGTGTTCAGCGCCGCGCAGCTCCTGCGCAGGGGCGGCGTCGCCGGGACCGGGATGCGCGAGGCCGCCGCGCGCGCGGAAGCGCCGCGCGGCTCGCTCCAGCACTACTTCCCCGGCGGCAAGGAGCAGTTGGTCAACGAGGCGGTCGACTGGGCGGGCCGGTACGCGGCCCGCCGCGTGGACCGTTTCGTCGCCGCGCTCGACCCGCCCTCGCCGAGCGGTCTCTTCACTGCTATGGTCCGGCAGTGGACCGAGGAGTACGAGGGCGAGGCGGGCTTCGCCGCCGGGTGCCCGGTCGCGGCGGCGACGGTCGACAGCGCGGAATCGGTCGCCTCGACCCGTACCGCCGCCGCCCGCGCCTTCGACGGCTGGCGCGCCGCCGTCGCGGAGGCGCTGGGCGCGATGGGCGTGCCCGAGGCGCGTACGCACGCGCTCGCGACGCTCATGATCAGCACGCTCGAAGGGGCACTGCTGCTCGCCCGCGCGACGCGCGACGTCGAGCCGCTGCGCGACGCCGTACGGGAACTGGGGCCGCTGCTCGACGCGGCCGCGCCGTCCGGGGACTGAGCCCGGCCCCCGGGGCGGAACCCCGGGGGCCGGGCTTCCCGGACCGGACCCCCGGGGCCGGGCCGCCCGAGGCGGAACACGGGCCGTGGAGGCGCGGGGCCCGTTGACGTGATCACGCCCGGAAACCCGCCTCAGGCGTTCGGAGAATGAATGCACAAGGTCGCGAATTCATCTGCGGTAAAGGCTGGTTCAAGTCTGCGCGATCACATGTCGGCGCAGCTCGGGAGCCATTGACGTACCGAGATTTCGCGCCACGCACGGATAGCGGACGCTCGCCCGCAAAGGCATTACATCAACTTCTTTACACAGAAGCGAAATTCTCTTTTTGCTGTGTACGAGAAGTATTGACGCGCCCGGCGTGTGGCGCTTCACTCACTGCGCAAGCCCCCACACGGCCTGCGCACCTCAGGGTGCGGGCACACCCCACCACACTTCCCCTGAAGGAGGAGTGCTGTGCTGCTCAGAAGACCCCCCCGTCCGACCGGCCGCCCCCGAGGGCGCCGGCGCCTGTGGCCGCCGCTCTTCGCGACCCTCGGTCTCCTGCTCACGATGCTCTTCACCGGCTCCACGGCGGGTGCCGAGCCGCGCTCGCCGGAGTCCGGCGCGCAGAAGGCCGATGTCGTGCGCGTCGCGGAGTTCCTCGCCGAGTGTCCCTACAGCCACCGGCTGCCCGACGACCCGATCGTCTTCCCGAATCTGCCCGGCGCCTCGCACATGCACAGCTTCTTCGGAAGCCACGCGACGAACGCGCACACCACGGTCAACGACCTGCTGGGTGCCGCGTCCACGTGCAGCCCGAGCATCGACACGTCCTCGTACTGGGTCCCGACCCTGTACGCGAACGACCAGGCCGTCGAGCCGACGGGTACCACCTTCTACTACCTCGGCGAGGGGGTGCGCGACGACATCATCCGGCTGATCAAGCCGCTCCCCCAGGGCCTGCGGATCGTCGCGGGCAACGCCAAGGCGACCGGCACGAACGACCCGACGTCGATCGCCCGCTGGTCCTGCCTGCACCACGGCGAGGTCAACCCGTCGAAGGACTTCGTCACCTGCCCGCCCGGCTCGATGCTGGAGTCCTACCTGGACTTCCCGCAGTGCTGGAACGGCCGCGACCTGGACTCGGCCGACCACAAGAGCCACATGTCCTACCCGGTGAACGGGGCCTGCCCCCCGAGCCACCCGGTCCCCGTGCCCAAGCTCCGCCAGGTGCTGAGGTACCCGGTCTCCGGCAACGCGACGGGGTTCCGGCTCGCGTCAGGACCCGGATACACGATGCACGGTGACTTCTTCAACGCGTGGCCCGCGGCGGAGATGCAGCGACGCGTCACCAACTGCATCAACGCGATCGTCAAGTGCGGGGCGGACGGCAACCCGTCCTGAAACCGCACGCGCCCGCCCGGCGGAG
>NZ_GG770539.1:953568-968252 GCF_000154905.1 Streptomyces sp. SPB074
GCGGGCGCGGGCGCGGGCGGCGGAGGTGCCGCGAACGCGGGCGGGGCGAGTGCGAGTCCGGGTGCGGGGACGGCGGGTGCGGGGGCGGGTGCGGGTGCGGGTGCGGGTGCGGGTGCGGCGAGTTCGCCCGGGGGCGTCGTGAGCGAACCGTCGCCCGGCGGTCTCGGGGCCACGGACATCGGCTGGCTGCAACTCTCCCGCGCGATGGAGGAGCAGGCCCTCGCCCTCCTGGAGCTGGCGCCCACGCACGGTGCCGACGCGGCCCTCGCCACCTGGGCCGCTGACCTGGCGCGGGGACAGCGCACCGACCTCAGGACGCTGCGCGGGCTGCTCACGGCGGCGGGACTCGACGGCGAGAACCCGCACGAGGGCCACGACATGCCCGGCATGGTGAACGCGGGCGAACTGCGCGCCCTGGAGCAGGCGCGCGGCGCCCGCTTCGACACGCTGTTGCGCGCCGCGCTGGCCGAACACCTCGCGCAGACCCGCACGCTGGCGACCGAGCTGAACCGGACGAAGGGCGACACCCGCGTGCACCGCCTCGCCCGCCGCATGGGCGAGCGCGCGACGAAGGCGGAGGCGGGGCTGAAGGCCGGCTGAGCGGCCATGGCGGCGCGGGCACGGGGGCGGAGGGCTGGGGCGAGCACGGGGCGGGTTTGCGCATAAAGACGTAGGCGGGAACGGGGCGGGCTCAGGCAGAGGGCGTGGCGCGGGGGCGGGGCGCTGAGCAGATAGAGCCTCGGCAGGGAGCAGGTAGCTCCCCGGCACGGACCAGGGCCGGAGGGCCTGGCGACCGCTGAGGCTGATCGGTGTGCACGGCTTCCCCCTTACCGCTCCCCTTTCCCTCTGTCTCACCGGACGACGATGCCCACGGAACCACTCGCCTCCGGCGCGAGCGCGGGCCCGTGGACGGCGCCGGGGAGGACGGTGACGAGCCGTGGCGCCCGGCCGGGGTCTCGGTCACGGACCGAAGCAAGGGCGGGCGGCGCGGCGGCGGGTCCTCGGGGCGCCGAGGGGGGCGGCGCGGGTGCGCGCGTACGGGACGACAGGACGGTGCCCGGCGCAACGTACAGGGTGCGGGGCACGGAAGGCGGCCCGGCCGTCCGGGCCGTTGTCGGTGCGGTGGGGGACCATCGCTAGCGGGACCGGTGACGGCAGGGCTGACGGAGGGGTGCGGGATGGCGCGGGAGCTCACGGCGGCGCAGCGGAGGGTGATCGGCGCG
This sequence comes from Streptomyces sp. SPB074, assembly GCF_000154905.1. GTDB lineage: Bacteria > Actinomycetota > Actinomycetes > Streptomycetales > Streptomycetaceae > Streptomyces. The sequence continues at coordinate 954,792 of NZ_GG770539.1, forward strand.
GCGGAGCCGGTGACCGGACGGTTGCGGGGACCGGCGGCGGTGCTCGAACGGCTCGTGAAACTGGGGCTCGCCTTCCGGCACCCGCGCCCGCCGCACGACTGCTTCCTGAGCCCGGCCGGTCAACGCGCCCGCACGGAGCCCCCGGAACAGCTCCGTTCCTCCCCCGAGCCGCCACCCGTGCCGCGCCCGACGGCGGACGGGGTCTTCGCGGCACGTACGGGCGAGGAGCACGAGCCGCCCGTCGATGCCGCCACGCGTGTCCGCGAGGTGCGCGCGGCGTGGCAGGGGCTTCTGGAGCTGCGCCGGATGACGCGCGCGGACGGTGACACGGGGCGTCCGTGCGCCTGGGAACGCGCGCACCTCGTCCGTGCGGCGGCGCTCGCCCTGGAGGCGGCGGGCCGGGTTCCGGCGCTCGCGGGCCGGAACGGGTACGTGGTGCGGGAGTCCCCGCAGCCGGAGGCCGTGGAGGTGCGGGTGGCCGGGGACGGAGTGGGCGGGGACGGAGCGAGTGGTACGGGGACCGACCCGCGTGAGGAACTGGTCCTGTGCGCGGAGGCGTTGGAGGCGGCGGGCTGGCAGGTGAGCGAGCACGGGGACCGGCGCGGGGGGCGGGTGGTGATCGCCTCGCCGCCGCGACGGTAGAGCCGGCGCGCGCTGAGCGGAGGGGGGCCAGCGCCGCGCAGCCGGGGGGCAGGTCTCACCCGCACGGCAGTCTTGCGAGGCGCCTGGCCACCCCCACACGCGGACATCGCCCTCCCCGCGGACAGCCCCCTCCCTCCCGGGGGGGGCGACCCCAATACCAGTCTCTCCCACCCCCGCCCCCCTCCCCCGCCATCCACCAAAATCTGTGGATAACCTCGCCAAACCCATCAAACCCGTCACCCGAAAGCATGGTGACAACGCGTCAAAGCACTACGGATGAGTAAACGCTCACCCCCCTCCCCCCGACTCCCTCCCCCACCCGATTTCGGCGTGTCCGCAGTCCATCCGCCCCATGTCCACGCCTCTTCCCGTACAAGAATGGGCGACGGCGAAACCGGACCCGAGGTCGGGAGTGGGCAGTGTCCGAGCAGCAGTTCAGCGTCTCCGTGCAGGTGCGGGGCTACGAGACCGACGTTCAGGGGCACCTGAACCAGAGCGTGTACCTCCAGTACGCGGAGCACGCCCGCTGGGAGCTGTTCCGGGCGGCGGGCATCACGCAGCGGGATCTCGCGAAGGCGGGGATCGGGCCCGTGGTGCTGGAGACGACCATCCGCTATCTGCGGGAGTTGCGGGCCGGCGACAAGGTGACCGTCGGGTGCGCGGTCCTGTGGGACGGAGGGAAAACGTTCCGCTTCGAGCAGACGATCACCCGCGCCGACGGCGTCGTCTCCGCCGAGATCAGCGGTCTCGGCGGCATCCTCGACCTGCGGGAGCGGCGCCTCGTCGCCGACCCCGGCGGCCGGGTGCGCGCCCTCGCCACCACTCCTGCCGTCTGCGGCTGCTGAGGGGATGGAGCATACCGTGCTTCCGGGTCGTTCCTGTGCCCTGGGAGACAAAACGCCCGCGCCCGGGACAGCGGCGGCCGGACGGGGTACTCCTCGCGGGGGACAACGCCGCCGAGCCTAGGAGTCGCCGTATGCCATGGGACCGCCGCACCTTCCTGGGACTGCTCGCGGGCGCGCCCGGAATCGCCGCCGTCGCCGGGAGCGGCACGGCGAGCGCCCGGACCGCCGTCGCGCCGCCAAGCACTCCCGCCGCCCCGCTCGCCCCCGCCGACCCCGCCGCCGAGGCGGCCCGGCGCCTCCTCGGCGCCCACGCGGACCAGTTCGACTTCGTCCCCCTCGCCCCGGGCCCCGAAGGACTCGACCGCTTCGTCGTGAGCGGCCGGGCGGGGCGCGTCACCGTCGCGGGGACGAACCCGGCGACCCAGCTCACGGGCCTGCGCCGCTACCTCAAGCAGGCGGGCCTCGCCCAGTTCACCTGGGCCGGAAGCCGCGCCGGGCTGCCCGCCCGGGTGCCCGCGCCCGAGGGCGGGCGCATCGAAGGGCGCGCCGACACCCCGCACCGCTTCGTGCTCAACGACACGAACGACGGCTACACGGGCCCGTACCACGACTGGGCCTACTGGGAGCGCGAGATCGACCTCCTCGCGCTGCACGGCTTCAACGAAGTACTCGTCTACGCGGGTGCCGACGCGGTCTACCAGCGGCTCTTCCAGCGCTACGGATACGGCGACGAGGAGGTGCGCGCGTGGATTCCCGGGCCCGCGCACCAGCCGTGGTGGCTGCTCCAGAACCTCTCCTCCTTCCCCGCTCCCGTCACGGCGCGGCTGGTCGAGCAGCGCGCGGCACTCGGCGCCCGGATCGTGGGGCGGCTGCGCGAACTCGGCATGAAGCCCGTCCTCCCCGGCTACTTCGGGACGGTCCCGGCCGGTTTCGCCGACCGCAATCCGGGCGCGAGGACCGTGCCGCAGGGGACGTGGATGGGCTTCGCGCGGCCCGACTGGCTCGATCCGCGCTCCGACCTCTTCGCGGAGGTCGCGGCGGCGTTCTACGAGATCCAGGAGGAGTTGTTCGGGCGCGGCACGCTCTACAAGATGGATCTCCTGCACGAGGGCGGCCGCGCGGGGAACGTACCGGTCGGGGAGGCGACGCGCGGGGTGCAGCGGGCGCTGCGCGCGGCGCGGCCCGACGCCGTGTGGGTCATCCTCGGCTGGCAGAAGAACCCGCCGAAGGAGATCGTCGCGGCGGCGGACCGCGACGCGATGCTCGTCGTGGACGGGCTCAGCGACCGTTTCCCCGAGGTGAGCGACCGCGAGAGCGACTGGCAGGGCACGCCGTACGCCTTCGGCTCGATCTGGAACTTCGGCGGTCACACCGCGCTCGGCGCCAACACGCGCGACTGGGTGGACCTCTACCCCCGCTGGCGGGACCGCGCGGGCAGCCGGCTCTCCGGGATCGCGCTGATGCCGGAGGCCGCCGACAACAACGCGGCGGCGTTCGAGTTGTTCGCCGAACTCCCGTGGACGGAGGGGTCCGTTTTACCTGACGTTTTTGGTTCCGCGAGTACGCGCGGGTTCGGTACGGGGGCGGTGACACGCACGCCGAGGCGGCGTGGGACATCCTGCGGACGACGGTGTACGGGACGCGGCGCGACGACCGCTGGTCGGAGCCGGCCGACGGGCTCTTCGGGGCGCGGCCCGCGCTCGACGCGGTCTCGGCGGGCAAGTGGTCCCCCAAGGCGCTGCGGTACCCGGCCGCGTCCTTCGAACCCGCACTGAACGAACTGCTCGCCGTACGTGCCGAGTTGCGGGATTCGGCCACGTACCGCAGGGATCTGCTCGACGTGGCGCGGCAGGCGCTCGCGAACCGGAGCCGGACGCTGCTGCCGCGTCTCGCCGCCGCCCACAAGGCGAAGGACCAGGCCGAGTTCGCGCGGCTCGGGCGGCGCTGGCTCGCGCTGATCGACCTCCTCGAACAGCTCGTCGCGACGGACGAGGACCACCTGCTCGGCCGGTGGGTGGAGGCGGCGCGGGCCTGGGGCGGCAGCGCCGCCGAGAAGGACCAGCTCCAGTACGACGCCCTGTCGTTGCTGACGACGTGGGGAGCCCGGCAGGGGGCCGACGCCGGATTGCGCGACTATGCGAACCGGGAGTGGTCGGGGCTGGTGGGCGGGCTGTACCGGCTGCGCTGGAGCACGTACATCGAGGAGTTGTCGGCGGCGCTCAGGGCGGGGCGGAAGCCGGCGGCGATCGACTGGTTCGCGCTGGAGGACCGGTGGACGCGGGACCCGGGAAGCCTCGCGACGCGGCCTCGCGGGGAGGTGCACCAGGTGGCGGAGGAGGTGGCGCGGTCGCTGGCGCGCGCGGACTGAGGGACGGCCCGGGCGGGAGGCCTGCCCGCCCGGGGTTCAGCCCGCCCGCTCCGCGAGGCGGCGGGCCTGGTGGCGGGCCTCTCGTGCCACGAGGTCCTCGTCGGCGCGGACGAGGTGCCCGTCCTCGACCACGGGACGGCCGCCGACGAGGGAGAGGGTGACGGGGGCGGGGGCGCCGAGGACGAGGGCGGCGACCGGGTCGGCGATCGTGGAGTGGGCGAGGGTGTCCATGCGCCACAGGACGAGGTCGGCGAGTTTGCCGGGCTCCAGGGAGCCGGTCTCGTGCGCCCGGCCGAGGACGCGGGCTCCCCCGGCGGTCGCGAGGCGCAGCGACTCCCGTACGCCCAGGGCGGATTCGCGGTGCGGGCCGAGGCGGGCGACGAGGACGGCGTTGCGGAGTTCGGTATGGAGTTCGCCGGTCTCGTTCGAGGCGGTGCCGTCCACGCCGAGGCCGACCGGGACCCCGGCGGCCAGCAGGTCGGGGACGCGGGCGATCCCGGCGGCGAGGCGGGCGTTGGAGGAGGGGCAGTGGGCGACCCCGGTGCCCGTGCGGGCGAAGGCGGCGATGTCGGCGTCCTCCATGTGGACGCAGTGCGCCATCCACACGTCCTCGCCGAGCCAGCCGGTGGACGCGAAGTAGTCGGTGGGGCCAATGCCGAACAACTCGCGGCAGAAGTCGGCCTCTTCGCGGGTCTCCGAACCGTGCGTGTGGAGCCGGACGCCCTTGCGGCGGGCGAGCTCGGCTCCCCGGCGCAGGAGAGCGGTGGAGACGGAGAAGGGGGAGCAGGGGGCGACGGCGACGTGGGTCATGGCGCCGAAGGCGGGGTCGTGGAAGCGGTCGATGGTCTCCTCGGTCGCGGTGAGGGCCGCGTCCAGGCTCTCCACGGCGAAGTCGGGCGGGAGGCCGCCGTCGGAGGTGCCCCGGTCCATCGAGCCGCGGGCGAGGGTGAAGCGCACCCCGAGGTCGAGGGCCGCGCCGACGAGGGCGCCGGAGAGGTCGCCCGTGCCGCGCGGGTAGATGTAGTGGTGGTCCGTCGCGCACGTCACGCCGCCGCGCGCCATCATCGCGAGCGAGCCGCGCGCGGCGGCGCGGACCATGTCCTCGTCGATGCGCGCCCACGTCGGGTAGAGGGCCACGAGCCAGTCGAAGAGCTTGTGGTCCGTGGCGAGGCCGCGCGTGAGCCACTGGTAGAAGTGGTGGTGCGTGTTGACGAGTCCGGGGGTCAGGAGGTGGCCTGTGCCGTCGACGTGGCGGCGGACGTCGGCGAGGCCGTCGGGCGCCGGGCCGGGCCCGAGCGATTCGATCCGGTCGCCGTGCACGACGAGGTGGCCGCGGGCGTGCTCCGTACCGGCCGCGTCGACGGTGGCGAGAGCGGCGTTCTCGATGACAATGCGGCCCTGGGGGACGGAGGTCGGGGTCATGGCGGGTCCTTGGCGGGGGCGGGGATCACGGCTCAGAGGTTGCTGTGGTCGACCGGTATGCGGGCCTCGTGGCCGGCCCGCAGGATCGTCGCCTCGATGAGGCCGTAGGGGCGGTCGGCGGCGTAGTAGACCTCGTTGTCGTTGCCGAGGCCGAAGGGGGCGAGGTCGACCAGGAAGTGGTGCTTGTTGGGCAGCGAGAAGCGCACCTCGGCGATCTCGGGGCGGTGCTCGATGATCCGGCTGCCCATCCGGTGCAGCGTCTGCTGGAGGGAGAACGAGTACGTACCGGCGAAGGCGGCGAGGAGGTGCGCGCGACTCTCGCGGTAGCTGGTGTCCCAGTCGGGCACGGGGCCGCTCCCGCCGGTCCAGGTGTGGCGCCAGCGCCCGGAGACCTCGGTGGCGAGGACGCGGTCGCGGGTCTCCTGGAGCGTCGTGTACGGGTCCCTGGCGAAGCCGTGGAACTCGGAGTCGGTCGTGTTGAGCACGGTGAGGCCCTTGAGCCCGGAGATCACCTGCTGTCGGCCCGCCTCGTGGGTGACCTCGGCGAGCCGGGTCTCACCGCCGCGCCGGGCGAAGGAGTGGGCGGGGCCGTCGGCGGGGTCGGTGAGGCGGTCCCAGGCGTACTCCTCGACGCGGACCCTGGCCCGGTGGATGCCGGGACGGGTGGTGGCGAAGTGGCGGGCGAGGCGGAGGGCGAACTCCTCGGGGGAGGCGATGCCGTGTTCCTTGGCGAAGACGTAGACGGTGTTCTTCATCGTGTCGGTCGGCAGGCAGTGGGTGTTCGCGCCGGTCAGGTGCACGTCGTCCAGGTCGCCGGAGAGGGCGATCGAGACGTTGAGGTCCCGCAGGTGGTGGACCGCGCCCTCGCGGACGACGCGGACGACGCGGACCTCCGCCTTGCCGTACTGGTTCTGTCCGAGCACGGCGACGGTAGAGGCGGGAGCGGCGGACGCCCCGGCGTCGGGGGCGGCGGTGACGGGGGCCGCGGGGGCTTCGGGGGCGGTGCGGGCGGCTTCGGGGCCGTTCTTCGGCATGGTGCCTAGCTCCCTCGGTATGCGGAGTATCCGTACGGGCTGAGCAGCAGGGGGACGTGGTGGTGCTCGCCGGGGGCCGCGCGGAAGACGAGGCTCACCTCGGGGAAGAAGGAGGCGCCCGGGACGTGGCCCGCCGTGGCGAACTCCAGGCGTGCCTCGGTGGTGCCGGGCGGCAGCGCGGGCAGGTCGCGGCAGCGCCCGTCCGTGTCGGTCTCGGAGGTGCCGACGACGCTCCAGGGGGCGGTGGGGCCGGGGCGGGCCGCGAGGGTGACGGGGACGGCGGGCGCGGGACGGCCCGCGCTCGTGTCGAGAACGTGCGTGGACACGGTGGCGGGCCCCGGGAGCACGGCCGGCTCGTCGGGTGCCCCGGGCTCGGGACGCGCGGGGTGCTCGGGGCCCTCCGCGCGCTCCGCGCCGTCCGGGTGCTCCGGGAAGAGGCGGTCGAGGCGGACGCGGTGGATGGCGGCGAGCTCGGAGCGGGCGCGGGCGCGCTCAGTCGCGGGCGTGTTGCCGAGGCGTTCCTCCAGGGCCGCGAGGATGTCGGCCGCGGTGCGTCCGGTGGCGCGGACGAGGAAGACGTGCCGGAACTTCTCCTGGTACGCGAGCGTCAGCGTCCGGATGCGGGCGCGCAGTTCCGCGGGGGCCTCGGCGACCGCGCTCTGCTCGCGCGCCGAGGTGGCGTCGCCGGGGGCGCCGATGGGCGGGTGCCCGGCGAGGGCGGCGTCAAGGCCGGGCCCTTCCAGGGCGGCCGTCGCCGCGTCGCTCGCCGCGTGGAGCGCGGCGGTGTTCGCGTACGGCCGTCCGGCGAGGACCGCGGCGGCCCACTCCTCGGCGGCGCAGACCTCGCCGAGGGCCGAGCGGGCCTCGGGGGCGGGGAGCGCGTTGAACCGGCTGAGCGTCACGGGGACCTCCGGGGTCCTGGAGCGGTCGTGCCGCGTGGGGCTGCGGACAGCTAAGACCTTCCCCCTGCACGCGTCAACAGTTTGTTAAATCGGGGTGGCGAACGGATACGGCGAAGTAACACGGGCGTAAAAGGGGGGCCTGTGGGGCGGGGTGAGGGGCCGTCCGGCGGGGGCGGGCGGGCCTTACGGAGTGTTCATGTCGGTGCAGGGCCGTTGTCAGTGGCGCCCCCTACGGTGGACCCCATGGCTCAGACGTCCCGTCCTGTCGCTCCGCCCCGCCCCGGCCTCGCGCGCGAGGTCCTCGCCCCGGCCGCCGTGCCCGCCCCGCGTTCCGCCGCCGTGGTCAACGCGGAGATCCGCGCGCTGTGGTGCGCGGGCGGGCGGCTCGCCGAGGAGCGGCGCGGGGAGTACGAGGCGCTGCTGGCGGAGTGGTCGGCCGCGCTGCGCGCGGAGGTCGTCGCGGCCGCCTGAGCGGCGCGAGCGCCCGCGCCTCAGCGTTCCTCCCCGTGCCGCCCCTCGGTGACGGGCCGCTCGCCTGCGCGTTCGGCGGCCCGGCGCTCGTTGACGTGCCGGAGGTAGTTGTATACGGTGAAGCGCGAGACGCCGAGGGCGGCGGCGACGGTCTCGACGCCGTGCCGCACGGTGAAGGCGCCGCGCGCCTCCAGATGCCGGACGAGGTCCTGCTTCGTGCGGCGGTCGAGCGCGTCGAGCGGCCCGTGATCTCTTGTTTATTCCTTCGACCAGCCGGTCCAGGCCGTCGTCCCCGAGGCCCGGCAGCCGTACGGCGAGGACGTCCTCGCCCTCCCAGCGCAGGACGACGTCGCCGGGCGCGGCGGCGGCCGGGGCGAGCAGTTCGCCGCCCACCGCGTCCACGAGGGGGCGGACGGCCGCGAGGAGCGGATGCGGTACGGGGCCGGTCACCGCCCGGCCCCGCCGATGACGCTGACCTGGAGCGAGACGCGGCCGGCGCCCGCGTCGATGGTCGTCCGCAGGAGTTCGGCGACGGTGGCGACGATCTCGCCCGCCTCGCCCTCGGCCGTGTTGCCGAAGGGCCCCACGTCGATGCCGTCGAGGGGTGCGGTGCGCAGCACCTCGCGGGCGGCGAGCGCGTGCGGGGGGACTTCTTCGAGGTCGAAGGGCTCGGTGGTGAACTCGACCCGCAACCGCATGAGACGCCTCCCGCGCTGTCCCGCGGCCCCGCGCGGGGCCGCCGCAGCGACCCTAGCCGACGGGCCCGGGGGCCGGGCGCGCCGCCCGCGCTCCCCCAACTCCCGGCGAGGCGGCGGGGAACGGGAGGATGATGGGAGCGCGTCCCCGTGCGCGCGGCCCGTCCGTCAAGGTCCTGGAGCACGTCATGGCCTCCGTCGCCGTCACCTGCCCGGTCTGCCGCCGTGTCGGCAGCCACCTCCCGCCCGAGCTGCCCTGCGCCTGCGGGGTGCCGGTGGTCCTGCCGCTCGTGGACGGCGGCATGGGTGAGCCGGTGGAGCGGCGCGACTGGGGCGAGGAGTGGCTGGCGGTGCGGTGCGTGGCCTGCGGGCGGACGACGCGTTGGCCCCGGCCCGCGTACGGGTGCCCCTGCGGGACGCTGTTGCGGCTCGCGGTGGAGGCGGCCGGGGCGCCGGGCTCCGTACCGCTCGCGCGGCGGCCCGGTGGGCTCGCGCCGATCCGCTCGGCGCGGGACGCCGTGACGGCGGCGGCGCTGCACCTCGGGCGGCTCGGGCACGGCGAGATACACCGGGCGGCGCAGCCGGCCCCGGCGGGTGTGGCGCTCGCCGCGCGCGGGCTGCTCGCGCACGTGGAGCCCAGCAGGCGGCGGCTGACGGTGCGGGACGTGGAGTGCCTGTGGCTCGCGGCGCTCGCCGCCGGTGCCGACCCGGTGGGCTTCACCCGGGGCGGCCCCGAACCGGAGGCCGCCGCGAGCGCGGTCCGGCTCGGGGTGCCGCTCTTCGCCCTGGAGGCGACGGGCCTCGTCCGGCCGCTGAACGAGGCGGCGGAGCGGCTGGGGCGCTGAGCCGGGTACGAGGGCGGGAGCGTACGGGGGGGCGGCCGTCCCGGCGGGAATCGGCGGGGGCCGTCCCGGCGGGGATCGGCGCCCACCGCGCCCGTCAGCGCCGCCCCCGCGTGTCAGTCCCGTTCCTCCCCGTACGTCTCGCGCAGTTCGATCTTCCGTACCTTGCCCGAGACGGTCATGGGGAAGCTGCCGAGGACTTCGAGGCGGCTGGGGATCTTGTAGGAGGCGAGGCGGTCGCGGCAGAAGGCGCGGATCTCGTCCAGCGTGGGCGCCTCGGCGGGGTCGCGCGGGATGACGCAGGCGAGGACGGACTCGCCGTAGCGGGCGTCGGGGACGCCGACGACCTGCACGTCGGAGATCTTCGGGTGGGTGTGGAGGAACTCCTCGATCTCGCGCGGGTAGATGTTCTCGCCGCCGCGGATGATCATGTCCTTGATGCGGCCCGCGATCTCGACGTAGCCGTCCTCGCGCATGAGGGCGAGGTCCCCGGTGTGCATCCAGCGCCCCGGGTCGACGGCCTCGGCGGTGCGCTCGGGGTCCTCCCAGTAGCCGAGCATGACGGAGTAGCCGCGTGTGCAGAGTTCGCCCTGTGTTCCGCGCGGCACGGTGACGCCGCTGACGGGATCGACGACCTTGACCTCCAGGTGCGGCAGGACCCGCCCCACGGTCCCGGTGCGGTGTTCGAGGTCGTCGTCGGCGCGGGTCTGGCAGGAGACCGGCGAGGTCTCGGTCATGCCGTAGCAGATGGAGACCTCGGACATGTGCATCTCGGCGACGACGCGTTTCATGACCTCGACGGGGCACGGCGAGCCCGCCATGATCCCGGTGCGCAGCGAGGTGAGGTCGAAGGAGGCGAAGTCGGGGAGGTTCAGTTCCGCGATGAACATCGTCGGCACCCCGTAGAGCGAGGTGCAGCGCTCCTTCTCCACCGCTTCGAGGGTCGCGCGCGCGTCGAAGGCGGGCGCGGGGATGACGACGCAGGCGCCGTGGGACGTGGCGCCGAGGTTGCCCATCACCATGCCGAAGCAGTGGAAAAAGGGGACGGGCAGGCACACGCGGTCGTGCTCCGTGTAGCCGATGGTCTCGCCCACCCAGAAGCCGTTGTTGAGGAGGTTGTGGTGGGAGAGGGTCGCGCCCTTGGGGAAGCCCGTGGTGCCGGAGGTGTACTGGAGGTTGACGGGGTCGTCGCAGGACAGCTCGGCCTCGCGGGCGCGCAGGCGGGCGCGGGGGACGTCCGTACCGGCGGTGACGAGGGCGTCCCAGCTCGGGTCGCCGATGTAGACGGCCTCGCGCAGTTCGGGGCACGCGGGGCGCACCTCGTCCACGAAGGCGCGGTAGTCGGTGTCGCGGTGGCGCAGTGAGGCGACGAGGAGCTGGGTGCCCGACTGCCGGAGCACGTAGCCGAGTTCGTGGGCGCGGTAGGCGGGGTTGATGTTGACGAGGAGGGCGCCGACGCGGGCGGTCGCGTACTGGAGGAGGACCCATTCGGCGCTGTTGACGGCCCAGATGCCGACCCGGTCGCCCTTGAGGACGCCGCGGGCGAGGAGGCCGCGGGCGAGGAGTTCGACGGCCTCGCCGAAGGCGGCGTACGTCCAGCGCCGGCCGCTCGCGACCTCCACGAGTGCTTCGCGGTCCGGGTGGGCGGCGATGATCCGGGCCAGGTTCTCGCCGATGGTCTCGCCGATGAGGGGGGTGGTGGAGGTGCCGTGGGCGTACGAGGGGGTGGTCTCGGGGGGCGCGGTGCTCATCGGAAGTCCTCCTCGCGGTACTCGGCCGCGGAGCCGCCGGCGGTCGCCTCGCGCAGTTCGACGCGGCGGATCTTGCCGGAGATGGTCTTGGGCAGCGGGCCGAACTCCAGCCTGCGCAGGCGCTTGTAGGGGGCGAGGACGGCGCGCGAGTGCGCGAAGAGGAGCCGCGCGGTCGCGGCGTCGGGGGCGTGTCCCTCGGCGAGGACGACGTACGCCTTGGGGACGTTGAGGCGTACGGGGTCGGGGGCGGGCACGACGGCGGCCTCGGCGACGGCGGGGTGTTCGAGGAGGGCGCTCTCCAGCTCGAAGGGGGAGATCTTGTAGTCGCTCGCCTTGAAGACGTCGTCGGCGCGTCCCACGTACGTGAGGTAGCCGTCCTCGTCCCTGGCGCCGATGTCGCCCGTGCGGTAGTAGCCGCCCGCCGTGGCCTCGGCGGTGCGTGCCTGGTCGCCGTGGTAGCCGCGCATGAGGCCGACGGGGCGGCTCGCGAGGTCGAGGCTGATCTCGCCCTCGGTGGCGCCGGGTTCGCCGGTCACGGGGTCGAGGAGGGCGATCGTGAAGCCGGGGCTGCGGCGGCCCATGGAGCCGGGTTTGAGGGGCTGGCCCGGGGAGTTGGCGACGGCGACGGAGGTCTCGGTCTGGCCGAAGCCGTCGCGGATCGTGACGCCCCAGGAGCGGCGCACGTGCTCGATGACCTCGGGGTTGAGGGGTTCGCCGGCGGCGACGACGGAGCGCGGCGGGGTCTCCAGGCCGCTGAGGTCGGCCTGGATGAGCATCCGCCACACGGTGGGCGGGGCGCAGAAGCTCGTGACCCCGGCGCGGTCCATCTCGGCCATGAGGCGGCCCGCGTCGAAGCGCGTGTAGTTGAAGATGAACACGGTAGCCTCGGCGTTCCACGGCGCGAAGAAGTTCGACCACGCGTGCTTCGCCCAGCCGGGCGAGGAGATGTTGAGGTGCACGTCGCCGGGGCGCAGCCCGATCCAGTACATCGTGGAGAGGTGGCCCACGGGGTAGGAGAGGTGGGTGTGCTCCACGAGTTTGGGGCGGGCGGTGGTGCCGGAGGTGAAGTAGAGCATCAGGGTCTCGTCGGACCGGGTGGGGCCCTCGGGGACGAACACGGGGCTCGCGGTGGCGGCTTCGGCGTAGTCGTGCCAGCCGGGGGCGGGCGGGCCCACCGCGATGCGGGTCCAGTCGCCGGGGACGTGCGCGAACTTCTCCAGGTCGGCGGAGCGGGCGACGACGTGGCTCACCTCGCCGCGCGCGACGCGGTCGCGCAGGTCGAGGGGGCCGAGGAGGGTGGTCGCGGGGAAAATGTCGGCGCGCAGCTTCATGGCGGCGAGCATGAGTTCCCACAGTTCGGCAGGGTTGCCGAGCATGAGGAGGACGCGGTCGCCGGGGGCGACGCCGATGCCGCGGAGCCAGTTCGCGGCGCGCGCGGAGCGCCGGGAGAGCTCGGCGAAGGACAGTTCGAGGCGGGAGCCGTCCTCCTCGACGATGTGGAGCGCGGTGCGCTCGTTGTTCTCGGCGATCCGGTCGAACCAGTCGAGTGCCCAGTTGAACAGTTCGGGGCGGGGCCACTCGAAGCCGGCGTGCGCCGCCGCGTAGTCCTCGCCGTGGCGGAGGAGGAAGTCGCGGGCGGCGCGGAAGGCGGCGGTGGCGCCCGGTTCACCGGCGCGGGCGGCCTGAGCGCCGCCGGGGGCCGGGGCGGGGCCGCTGGCGGCCGGTTCGCCGGCCGGGGCGGCGGCGGGGGGCGTTGCCGACATGTGTCCTCCAGGTTGCGAAACCACTCGTGCCCATCGTGAGATGCGTGACACAGGTCTCACTACCCCCGTTCGGGGGTGGGCGGCACGGATGGCACGCTGAGCGGCACCTGCGGGACGGAGGACGGTCATGGCGGCGCACACAGGGGCACCCGGCGGCGCGCGCGGGGCGGGGCAAGACGGCGCGGAGTGGGCGGCGGACGCGGCGGAGATCCGCGCCGCGCTACTGCGCCTGCGGCGCGCCACCGGGCTGCCGGTCGCCTTCGGCGGGCCGCTCGTGGGGGCGGGTGCCGAGCGGGTCCGGATCGGGGAGCTGAGCGGTACGGCGACGGCGGCGCTCGACGGGCTCGCGGTCTCGGCGGGCAACGGGCTGGGCGGCAAGGCGATCACGCTGACGCGGCCGTGCACGGTCACCGACTACCGGGTGGCGCGCACCATCAGCCACGAGTACGACACGCCGGTGGCGGCCGAGGGCCTGCGCTCGGTCCTCGCGGTGCCCGTCGTGGTGCGGCGCCGGGTCCGGGCCGTGCTGTACGGGGCGCTGCGCGCGCCGCAGCCGCTCGGGGACCGCACGCTGCGCGCGGCGGTCGAGGCGGCGCGCGACGTGGAGCAGACGCTGGTGGTGCGGGACGAGGCGCGGGCCCTCGCGGCGGCGGGCGGGGAGGCGGCGCGTGCGGGGGCCTGGCAGGAGGTGCGGGAGACGGGCGCCCACCTGCGCGGGCTCGCGGA
>NZ_GG770539.1:968911-972675 GCF_000154905.1 Streptomyces sp. SPB074
GTCGTGGCGGACGACTGCGCTCGTGGCGTGGGCGAGGCCCTGGACGTCGGCGGCCTGCCGGACCCGGGTGCGGTGCGGGCGGCCGTCCGCCGTGATGACGGAGAGGTCGAAGACGTGCACGGCCTGCGCGTCGTGCTCGGAGACGGGCGTCCCGGTGCGGCGGTGCACCGTCCACGCCGCGTGCACGAGGGCCGGGGCCCACTCCGCCGCCGCGCCGGAACGCGGCAGGGCCGCGGCGCGCGGACCGTACGGGGCGCTCTCCGCGAGGTGCCCGAGGAGGGCGAGCAGGGGCGCGGCGACGGCGAGCCCGGTGAACAGCAGCCAGCGCGGGCCGGGCCCCGCCCCGTGGCCGACGGCGGTGAGCGCGGCGGCGGTCAGGAGGGTGAGGAAGAGCGCCCCGGGGGTGAGGGAACGGCGCAGGAGGTAGGTGCGGGGGCGCTTGTCGACGGCACGGCGCGGGCGGGGCACGGCGGCCCGGACGGGGCGGGTCATGGCCGGGTCACCAGGGACTTCCTGGGCAGGAAGGCGCGGGTGCGGTCCGGGTCGCCGGGGCGCTCCGGGTCGTAGCGGACCTCGACGGGGCGGCGCAGCGCGGCGCGTTCCACGCGGACCATGACCTCGTGCGGGGTGCCGTCGGCGTCGCGGAAGACAGCGCTCGTCTCGGCGTGCCGGCGCCCTCGGGGGCGCCAGCCGTTCAGTTCGGCGGCGGCGCGGGCCCGGGAGCCGCGCAGCAGGGGGAGGAGCGCGAGCCTGCGGGCGCTGAACACCGCGCCCCACGCGGCGGCGGCGCAGGCGAGGACGGCGAGGACGTGCAGGACGGTGAGCCAGGTGCCGGTGGTGAGCGGGATCGGGATGAGGACGGGCGAGCCGCCGGGGACCGTGCCCGCGCGCTGGGTGCCCTCGTCCAGGGCCCGCTGGAAGCCGTCGGCACAGGCGAGCACGGCGAGCAGGACGACGAGCCCGGGCGTGGCGCGGTGCAGGTAGCGGGCGCACAGGACGCCGAGGAGCAGGGTCGCGGCGGTGCCGGGCAGGGCGGAGAAGGAGGCGAAGTCGTTGCTGCCGCACGTGCCGACGCCGTCGCACGTCCAGCTGACCGTGCCGGCCTCGGCCCCGGTCAGGTGCCACAGGAGCCACACCAGCCACGCCGTCGCCGCGCAGGCCGCCAGGCGCAACGCGTGCGCGTGCCCGCCTCCGTACCGCATCCCGCCTTCTCCCGCCTGTGCCGTTCTCCCCGCGCCTCGCGCGCGGCACGCGTCCGCCGCGTCCGCCGCGTGCCGGGGCCGTGTGCGTACAGCAGGACGATAGCGGGCGGCCCGGACGGACTCCGCCGCCAGGCCCCGTCCTGACCTGCTCCGCCGCCAGTCCCCCGTCCTGACGGGCTCCGCTGTCGGTCTCCCGTTCTACGGTGGGCCGCACCGGACGGGAGGAGACCGTGATGGCGGGGGACGCGGGGAGCGCGGGCGGCGGGGCGGGGGCGGCGGACGCGGAGGTGGTGGTACTGCGCGAGGCGTTGCGTGCCCAGCGGGCGCACGTGCTGGGGGCCCTGGAGGGGCTGGGCGAGGAGGAGCTGCGGCGGGGGTGCTGCCCTCGGGGTGGTCGTGCCTGGGGCTGCTGCGGCATCTCGCGCTCGATGTCGAGCGGTTCTGGTTCAGGGGGGTGCTCGCGGCCGATCCCGGGGTGGTGGCCTCGGTGACGGGGACGAGGGCCGGGGACGACGCCTGGCACCCGGCGCCCGGGGACACGGGCGAGGGGCTGCGGGCGCTGTACCGGGCGGAGGCGGAGCGCGCGGACGCGGTGCTCGACGGGCTCTCGGCGGCACAGCCGCCCGCGTGGTGGCCGCGGGAGCTGTTCGGCTCCTACCGGCCGCGCTCGGTCCGTGAGGTCCTGGTGCACGTGCTCACGGAGACCGCCTGCCACGCGGGGCACGCCGACGCCGTGCGCGAGCTCCTGGACGGCAGGCAATGGCTCGTGCTCGACGGCTGAGCCCGGCTAGTCTCGTCCACCCGACCGGGCGAGCAGGAGAGACACCATGGCCGAGATCCACCGCACGACGCTGGTCCCCAGCAAGCTCGAACTCCTTTCCGGGTGGCTGCCGAAACAGCCGTGGTACGTCGGCGGGAGCGGGCCCGCCGCGCTGGAGAAGGCCGGGGGCTTCCGGCTGGACGACCCGGCGGGCGAGGTGGGGATCGAGTTGATGGCGGTCACCGACGGGGCGGGCGCGGAGGCCGTGACGTACCACGTGCCGCTCACCTACCGGGGCGCGCCGGTCGACGGACTGGAAGCGGCGCTCGTGGGGACGAGCGAGCACGGTGTGCTGGGGAAGCGCTGGGTGTACGACGGGGCGCACGACGCGGTGCTGTGCGCGCAGTTGCTCGCGCTGGCGCGCGGGGCGGCCGAGCCGCAGGCGCAGAGCCTGAGCGATACGCCCGATCCGAGTGTGCACGGCCGATGGGACGGCCCGGTCCCCGAGGACGAGGTGAGCCCGAGCAGTGTCGTCTCGGGCCCCGAGGGGACCTCGACGGTGCTGTGCGGCGGACGGCTGACGCTGCGGACGCACCGGGTGCTGCGCGCGGCGGACGCGGAGCTCCCGCCCGGTCTCGTCGGGTACGTGAGCGGTCTCGCGCCCGGCGATCTGTCGGCGCGGTCCGTGTACGCCTCGTTCCACCTGCCGACGCCCTGAGCCGGGAAAACGCGCCTCGCAGGTGGTCCGGGGGACGCGACTGTGCGAGGCTCCGGGCCATGAGTGACGATCAAGAGGAGCGGCGGCGTCAGCTCGCCGAGCGCATCCGCACGGACCAGCCGCAATCGGCCCGTGTGTGGAACTACTTGCTGCGTGGCAAGGACAACTACCCGGTGGACGCGGCCGTCGGCGACATGATCCGGCAGAGCTTCCCCGACATCGCGGGCATCGCGCGCGGGCAGCGCTACTTCCTGGCGCGCGCGGTGCGTTACCTCGCGCGCGAGGCCGGGGTACGGCAGTTCCTGGACCTGGGGACGGGGCTGCCGACCGCCGACAACACGCACGAGGTCGCGCAGCGCGAGGCGCCGGACGCGCGCGTCGTCTACGTCGACAACGACCCGCTCGTCCTCGCGCACGCGCGGGCGCTGCTGACGAGCACGCCGGAGGGTGCCTGCGCGTACATCGACGCGGACGTGCGCAAGCCGGGGGCGATCATCGAGGAGGCGGCGCGGACGCTGGACTTCACGAAGCCGGTGGGGCTGACGATGCTCGGCATCATGGGCCAGCTTCCCGACGAGGACGAACCGGCCTCGCTCGTGCGGGAACTGCTCGCCGCGCTGCCCCCGGGGAGCTGGCTCGCGCTCGCGGACGGTGTGGACACCAACGAGACACTGAACGCGGCGATCGCGGCGTACAACCAGAACTCGGCGAGCGAGTACCACCTGCGCTCCCCCGAGCGGATCGCGGCGTACTTCGACGGGCTCGAACTCGTCGCGCCCGGTGTGGTCCTGACGTCCGAGTGGCGTCCCGATCCCGCGCAGGGCGACGTGGCGCCCGGTGAGGGCAACACGATGTGCGGGGTGGCGCGCAAGCCCTGAGACGGCCGGGGGCGGGGCGGCAGGCCGGGCTCCGCTCCCCCGCCCGGGCCGCCCCCGGTTCACACCCCCGAGCCGGCCGGGTGCCGCCGGTGGATGGGGGCGGGGGAGCCGGTGAGCGGGGTGCCGGTGGCGCCGTGGCGGTGGGCGACGATCTCGGCGGCGATGGACAGCGCGGTCTCCTCCGGGGTGCGGGCGCCGAGGTCGAG
>NZ_GG770539.1:973403-979254 GCF_000154905.1 Streptomyces sp. SPB074
CGCCGCCGCAGGTCAGGCCGACGGCGAAGGCGTCCTCGTCGCTGTAGCCGAAGCGCTCGGCGAGGGGACGGTCCTCGGCGAGGGCCGTGCGGCACAGCTCGTACACGGCGCCCTCGACGCACCCGCCGGAGACGGAGCCGGCGGCCTCCCCGGCCTCGTCCACGGCCAGCGCGGCGCCCGGCGGGCGGGGTGCGCTGCCCGTGACGGAGACGACGGTCGCGACGGCGAAGGCGCGGCCCTCGGCGGCCCACCAGGACAGGGTGGCGGCGAGGTCGAGCATGGCGGTCTCCCGGAAGGTCGGCCCACGAGGGTCGGTGCGCGGGGGCGGAGGCACGGGGACGGGCGCGCGCGGGTCAGTCCACGAGGTGTTCGGGGCGTACCGGGGTGCGGTCGAGCGGGCGGCCGGTCGCGGCGCGGATCGCCGCGAGGATCGCCGGGGTGGAGGAGAGCGTGGGCGCCTCGCCGATGCCGCGCAGGCCGTAGGGGGCGTGGTCGTCGGCGAGTTCGAGGATGTCGAGCGGGATCGTGGGCGTGTCGAGGATGGTGGGGATGAGGTAGTCGGTGAAGGAGGGGTTGCGGACCTTCGCCGTGACCGGGTCGACCAGGATCTCCTCCATGACGGCGATGCCGAGGCCCTGCGTGCTGCCGCCCTGGATCTGGCCCTGCGCGGAGAGCGGGTTGAGGGCCCGGCCCACGTCCTGGGCGCAGGCGAGTTCGACCACTTTCACGAGGCCGAGTTCCGTGTCGACCTCCACGACGGCGCGGTGCGCGGCGAAGGAGTACTGGACGTGTCCCCTGCCCTGCCCGGTGCTCCGGTGGAAGGGCTCGGTGGGGCGGTGGCGCCACTCGTCCTCGACCTCGACGCTCTCCTCCCCCAGCACGTCGGCGAGGCTCGCGAGGACCTCGCCGCCCTCGGTGACGACCTTGCCGTCCTCCAGGAGGAGTTCGGCGTGCGCCCAGGCGGGGTGGTACGTGCCGAACTTGACGCGGCCGAGGCCGAGCACACGTTCCCGGACGAGTCCGCACACGTGCTTGACGGCGCCGCCGGTCATGTACGTCTGGCGCGAGGCGGAGGTCGATCCAGCCGAACCCACGCGGGTGTCGGCGGGCAGGAGGGTGACCTGGGCGACGCCGAGTTCGGTGCGGGCGATCTGGGCGTGGACGGTGACGCCGCCCTGGCCGACCTCGGCCATCGCGGTGTGGACGGTCGCGACGGCCTCGCCCGCGATGTTCTCCAGGCGCACACGCGCGGTCGAGTAGTCGTC
Organism: Streptomyces sp. SPB074; assembly: GCF_000154905.1. Taxonomy (GTDB): domain Bacteria; phylum Actinomycetota; class Actinomycetes; order Streptomycetales; family Streptomycetaceae; genus Streptomyces. The sequence continues at coordinate 974,669 of NZ_GG770539.1, forward strand.
GAAGCCCTCGGAGAAGCCGACGTTCTTGATGCCGACCGCGTAGCCGACGCCCCGTACGACGCCCTCACCGTGGCTCGTGTTCGACAGTCCGCCGGGCAGGTGCCTGATGTCGGCGCCCTCGCTGGACTCCCACTGCCGTTCGGGCGGCAGCGGGCGGGCCTTGACGCGGCGCAGGAGTTCGGCGACGGGCGCGGGCGAGTCGACCACCTGCCCGGTCGGCATGACGGCGCCCTGCTCCATCGCGTTGAGGCGGCGGAACTCGACGGCGTCCATGCCGAGCGCGGCGGCGAGCTTGTCCATCTGCGCCTCGTAGGCGAAGCACGCCTGGACGGCGCCGAAGCCGCGCATGGCGCCGCAGGGCGGGTTGTTGGTGTAGAGGGCGAGCGCCTCGATCTCGACGTCGTCCACGACGTAGGGGCCCGCGCCGAGCGAGGCGGCGTTGCCGACGACGGCGGGGGACGAGGAGGCGTAGGCGCCGCCGTCGAGGACGATGCGCGCCTTGAGGTGGGTGAGCCTGCCGTCGCGCGTCGCGCCGTGCTCGTACCAGAGCCTGGCGGGGTGGCGGTGGACGTGGCCGAAGAAGGACTCGAAGCGGTTGTAGACGATCTTGACGGGCTTGCCGGTGCGCAGCGCGAGGAGGCAGCCGTGGATCTGCATGGACAGGTCCTCCCGGCCGCCGAAGGCGCCGCCGACGCCGGAGAGCGTCATGCGGATCTTCTCCTCGGGCAGGCCGAGGACGGGGGCGATCTGGCGCAGGTCGGAGTGGAGCCACTGCGTCGCGAGGTAGAGGTCCACTCCGCCGTCCTCGGCGGGCACGGCGAGCCCGGACTCCGGGCCGAGGAACGCCTGGTCCTGCATCCCGAAGACGTACTCGCCGCGCACGACGACGTCGGCGCGCCGGGCGGCGGCGGTGGCGTCGCCGCGCACGATCGGCTGGCGGTGGACGATGTTGGGGTGCGGGACGTGCCCGGCGTGGTGGTCGGCGCGGCCCTCGTGGAGGAGCGGGGCGCCGGGCACGGTGGCGGACGCCTCGTCCGTGACGACGGGAAGTTCGCGGTAGTCGACGCGGATCTTCGCCGCGGCGCGGCGCGCGGTCTCGGGGTGGTCGGCGGCGACGAGCGCGACGGGTTCGCCGTGGTGGCGGACGCGGCCGTGGGCGAGGACGGGCGTGTCCTGGATCTCCAGGCCGTAGTGGCGTACGGCGGTGGGCAGGTCGTCGTACGTGAGGACGGCGTGCACGCCGGGGGTGGCGAGGGCCTCGGCGGTGTCGATCGAGCGGATCTCGGCGTGGGCGTGCGGGGAGCGCAGCGTGTAGCCCCACAGCATGTCCTCGTGCCACATGTCCGAGGCGTACGCGAACTCGCCGGTGACCTTGAGGATGCCGTCGGGGCGGAGGGTGGACGCGCCGACTCCGCCGGGGGTCGTGGTGCCGGGGCGGCCCTGGGTGAGGCGGGTGGGAATGCCGGTGGGGGCGGTGCGGGGGGTGGTCACCGGGCCTCCTCGGTGCGGGCGGTGTCCTGGCGGGCGGCGGCGAGGCGGACGGCGTCGAGGATCGTCTCGTAGCCGGTGCAGCGGCACAGGTTCCCCGACAGGGCCTCGCGGATGTCGGCGTCGCTGGGCGAGGGGACGCGTTCGAGGAGGTCGTCGGCGGCAACGAGGAGCCCCGGGGTGCAGAAGCCGCACTGGACGGCGCCGGCGTCCACGAAGGCGCGCTGGACGGGCGAGAGGGCGGGGCCGCCGGGCTCGCGGGGGCTCGCCTCCCAGCGGCGCGGGTCGGCGGGCTCCGCGTCCGGTTCGCCCCCGGCGCGCCGGGCGGCGTACTCCGCGAGCCCTTCGACCGTGTCGACGCGGCGGCCCTCGGCCTGCCCGGCGGCGACGAGGCAGGCACAGACGAGGGCGCCGTCGAGGCGGACGGTGCAGGAGCCGCACTCCCCCTGTTCGCAGGCGTTCTTGGAGCCCGGCAGGCCGAGGCGTTCGCGCAGCAGGTACAGGAGCGACTCGCCCTCCCACACGTCGTCGGCCTCCTGGCGCCGTCCGTTGACGACGAGGTTCACGCGCATGACGCTCCCATCCCGCGCTGCTCGGTGGTGTGGGCCTGCCAGGCCCAGGTGAAGGTGCGGCGGGCCATGACGCAGACCGCGTGGCGGCGGTAGGCGGCCGAGCCGCGGACGTCGTCGATGGGCGCGCAGGCGCCGGAGGCGAGCTGCCCGAACTGCCGCAGCGCCGCCTCGCCGGGAGCTCTGCCGGTCTCCCAGCAGCGCTCCTCGTCCAGTACGGAGGTCAGGAACTCCTCGGCCGCCTTCGCGCGCACGGGGGTGGGCGCGGCCGAGCCGATCCCGGTGCGCAGGGTGCGCCGGCCGGGGTGCAGGGCGAGGCCGAAGGCGCACACCGCGATGACCATGGCGTTGCGGGTGCCGACCTTGGAGAACTCCTGCGGGCCGCGTGCGACGGGCAGGTGGATCGCGCGGATCAGTTCGTCGGGGGCGAGGGCGTTGCGCTTGACGCCGGTGTAGAAGTCGTCCACGGGGATGCGGCGGGTGCCGCGTACGGACTCCGCCTCGATGTCGGCGCCGGAGGCGAGGAGCGCGGGGTGCGCGTCCCCGGCCGGGGAGGCGGTGCCGAGATTGCCGCCCACGCCGCCGCGGTTGCGGATCTGCGGCGAGGCGACGGTGCGGGCGGCACGCGCGAGGCCGGGCAGCTCGGTGCCCAGCTCGGTGATGATCCGCGCGTACGGGACCGAGGCGCCGAGGCGTACGGTGTCCCCGTCGCGTTCCCAGTCGCTCAGCGCGGGCACGCGTCCCAGGTCGATGAGGTGGGTGGGCCTGCGGTGGTCGAAGTTCAGCTCCACCATGACGTCGGTGCCGCCCGCGAGCGGCACGGCGGCGGGGTGCGCGGCCTTCGCGGCGAGCGCCTCCGCCCAGCTCGCTGGCCTCAGGAACTCCATGCGGACTCCATAGGGGTCTCCCCCGGTCGGTCGGTCGTCGAGTCGTCGGTCGGGAAGGCGGGCGGGCGCGGGCAGGCGGGCGGGCTCTCGTACGGCCGTACCACGGGTGGCCCAGTGAAGCGGTGACGGGGCCGTTCCGCACAGTCACCGAACCCCTGAACGAATTGGCTGTCCAGGGCCCGCGCCTTGTAGATTCGTATGAAGAATGGGCGTGTTTTACTTCGCTGTTTCGCCCAGGAAACCCACACGGATCGGCGGCGAGGACATGCGGCTGCGCGCACTGCTGGAGAGCGGCACGCTGGGGCTCCGGCTGCTCGGCGGCGCCGAGGAGCTGGACCGGACGGTGCGGGGGGTCATGACGACCGATCTGCGCGACCCGAGCCGCTACCTCTCGGGCGGCGAACTGGTCCTCACCGGGCTCGCCTGGCGGCACGCGCCCGAAAACTCCGACTCCTTCGTGCGGATCGTGGCGGAGGCGGGAGTCGCGGCGCTCGCGGCGGGCGAGGCGGAGCTGGGCCCGGTCCCCGAGGACCTCATAGCGGCGTGCGCCCGGTACCGGGTGCCGCTCTTCTCGGTGAGCGAGTCCGTCGCCTTCGCGACGATCACGGAGCACGTCGTGCGGCAGGTCTCCGGCGAGCGCGCCGGGGATCTCGCCGCGGTCGTGGACCGGCACCGCCAGCTCATGACGGGCGGCCCCGCGGGCGGTCCCGGCGCGGTGCTCGACCTGCTCGGCGACGACCTCGACCTGCGGGCCTGGGTGCTCTCCGCGACGGGCCGCGAGATCGCCGGGGCGGCCCGCACGGAGGCGCCCACGCTCCCCGCCGAGGTGCGCGAGGCCCTGGCCTCGGCCCGCCTGGACGCCGTACGGACCGGGCGGCTCGGGGCGCAGCGCGTCACCGTCGGTGACACCGTCTACTCGCTCTTCCCCGTGCGCTCCGCGGCACCGGGCCCCCTGGACGCGCGCCGGGCCGGGCTCGGGCAGTGGGTGCTCGCCGTCGCGGCGGACGCCTCCGACTGGCCCGCCGAACGGCGCGAACTGCTCGACGGGGTCACCCAGCTCATCGCCGTCGAACGCGACCGCAGGGACGCGGGACGCTCGGTGCGCCGCCGCCTGTGCGGCGAGATCCTGGACCTCGTGCAGAGCGGGGCCCCGGCCGCCGAGACGGGGGCGCGGCTGCGCGCCGCGGGACCGCTCCTGCTCCCGGGGGCGCACAGTGCCCCGTACTGGCAGATCGTCGTCGCCTCGGTCGACTGGGAGGACGGAGCGGACGAGGAGACGACGGGCCGCCTCGCGCGCGGTCTCCTGGAAGAAGTCCTCACGAGGGCCCCGGGCGGTACCGACGCGGCGGGTCCGGGCGAGGAGGACGACGCCTCGGAGCGTGCCGCTGTCACGCAGCTCGGCGCCGAGGCCGTCGCCCTCGTACCGCTGCCCCCGCCCGGCGGCGAGCGGGAGCAGGCGGACTTCGAGCTGAGCGCGGCGGAACTGGTGGGCCCGGCGGGCGCGCCGCTCGCCGCGGGACTCGGCACGGAGGGCAGGCTCACGCTCGGGGTCAGCGCGGCGGTGCACTCGGCCGAGGGACTGCGCGGCGCGCTGGAGGAGGCGCGCCTCGCCCGGCGCGTCGCGGCGGCCCGCCCGGGGCCG
>NZ_GG770539.1:979782-988252 GCF_000154905.1 Streptomyces sp. SPB074
ACCCGCGCATCCGGTGGAAGCGGTGGCTCCGGGGGCTCCCCCGCAGGTCGGGCGGTACGGGGGCGCGCGGGGCTCGCGAGCGGGGCGGGACACGCGCCCGGCGCGTTTGTGAAATCTTTCACCCACCCCCTTGGCGGCCCGCCGCCCCTCGTGCTGAGATGCACGTCACAGCTCACCGGCGCGCGTGATGTGAGGAGGGGACTGTGGCGGATACCGCCATGCCTTGGTCCGTACCGACGTCGAAGCCGGGACCCGCGGGGGAGACGGAAGTGTCCGAGCGGTCGCTGTGGCGGCTGCGGGCACGCGGTTGCTGGACCGAGGCGGCCGCTCTGCTCATCCCGCTCCCCGGCGCGGAAGCCGCTCTGCGGCGTACCGAACTGCTCGCGGAACGCTGCCTGTACACGGGCGAGGGCTGGGCGGAGGCGGAGGACGCGCTGCGCGCGGCCGAGGCGCTGGCGCACAGCGACGACGAGCGCGGCACCGCCGCCTGCGAACGCGGCCACCTCGCCTACCTCGCCACCTCGCTCGGTATCAGGGACCGCGCGGACGAGGCGAGTTCGGCGCTCGGCAGGGCGGCGGCGCTGCTCGCCCCCGGCTCACCGCACCGCCCGCTCCTCGACTACCGGCGCGGCCTCATCGCCGAACACCTCGCGCGCGCGCCGCAGCCGGCCCGCGCGGCCTACCGCCGCGCCCACGCGGGCGCCACGGCGCACGGCGACCGTTTCCTCCTCGCCCGCACCTGGTACCGCCTGGCCGAACTCGCCCTGCGCGAGGGCGAGGTGGCGGAGGCCCGGCACGGTTTCACGCAGAGCCTCGCCCTGCGCGAGACCCTGGGCGATCTCGTCGGCACACCCCCGACCCTCGCGGCCCTCGCCGACACCCTGCCGGACCCCGAGGCGGACCGGCTCCGCGTCGAGGCCCGCAGGCTGTGGCGGCTCCTGGACGGGGTGCCGAGGCTGCTGGAGGGACGGCTGGGAGTCGAGTGAGCGGCGGGGGCGCCCCGCCTCTCGGCTCCGCCGGGACCGAGTGAGCGGCGAGGGCAGTACGCCCCCTCAGCTCCGCACGCCGAGGTGGCTGCGCAGCACCGTCGAGAGCATCGCCGCGTCGGCGCGTTCGATGGCGTCGAGGAGCGCCGAATGCTGCGCCGCCTCCTCGGCCCAGGACTGCGCGGTGCGGGCGCGCGGGCTCCCCGCCCGCCGGTGGACGGCGTCGGCGACCTGGGTGAGCTGCGGGTTTCCGTGCAGGTCGAGCAGCGCCCGGTGGAAGGCGCGGTCCGCTTCGGCGTAGGCCGTGCGGTCCCCGGCGGCCGCCAGTTCCCGCGACCGCTCGGCGAGCGGGCGCAGTCCGGGCGGCAGCGCGGGCAGCGTGGCGGCGAGCCGGGTGAGGACCGGCAGCTCGATCAGCAGCAGCACCTCGGCGAGCGCGGACGCCTCGGCGGGGGTGCGGGCCAGGACCCGGAAGCCTCGGTTGGGCACCGTCTCGACCGCTCCCTCGGCGGCGAGCCGCTGCATCGCCTCACGGACGGGCGTCGCCGAGACGCCGTACCGTTCCGCGAGTGCCGGCGCCGAGTAGACCCGGCCGGGCTCCAGCTCCCCGGAGTCGAGCGCGGCCCGCAGCGCGTCGAGCACCTGCCCCCGCACCGAGGTGCGGCGCAGCGGGGTACGGGCGTGACCCGGATGGTCCTGCCCTCGCCCGGGCTCCCGCGCGACGTCGGCGGGATGCACCGCCCCGGGGCGCGCGCCCCCCGCACCGGGCCCGCCGCCGCTCTCCCCGTCCGGAGTCACACCATCCACGACCTCCGGGACCGGCGGACGCGCAGCCGCCGCGCGCGACCCGGCCTCACCCGTCCCCGGGCCACCACGGGCCGAGTCCGTCACATTGCGTACCGGCCCGCCTGCGGCCACCGGGCGCCGGTCCGCGCCTCCCGCGCCCCGCGCCGCGCCTTCCGCGCCCCACGCCGCGCCACGCCCGCGCGTGCCGCCGTTCGCGTCTTCACCCGGACGGCGGGGCGGGGGGACGCGGTCCTCGGCCCGGTCCGCCGGGCGCGGGCCCCGGGGGGCCGGTTCGCGTTCCACTTCGCCTTCCTCCGTACCGCTGGGGCGGGTGTGCTCGTGGCGTGCGGGCTTCGCGCACCACGAGCACGATAGAGGGAGTGGCCCCCGGTTCCCATCCCGATCACTTCCGGTAAGGTAAGGCTTACCTGTAAGTCCTGCTGTTTCGACGTGCGATTCGGTGGTCCGCTCATGCCGCACTCCCCCCAGCTCTCCGCCCTCCCGGCGCCGGTCGCGGCGTCGCCGGTCGGCGCCGTGTGGGCGCGACTGGCCCAGGTCTTCCCCGAGCTGCGGGTGAGCGAGCTGGCGGCCGGCGCGCCGGGGCCGGCCGGCGGCGATTGGGTCAGCGCGGCGGGACTCGCCGAGGCGGGCGCCGAGCTGGCGGAGTACCTGCGCTGGGACCGCGAGCAGATCGAGCGGGACTACGGGCGCACGCCCCGCCCCGACGTCGTCGCGAGCTTCGGTTTCCACCGGTACGCGTGGCCCGCCTGCCTGCTCATCACGCTGCCGTGGCTCCTGGTGCGCCGGGTGCCGCGCTACGGCGCGGGCGACGTGTACTTCGACCGCCCCCGCTACCGCATGACCGTCCGCTCCGTGCCGTTCGCCTGCCTGCCCGACGACCCCGAGGCCGGGCACCCGCTCGCCGTCGTCGTACCGGACGAGGACGCGCTGCGCGCCGAGGTGCGGGAGGCGGTGGCCACCCACCTCGGGCCGCTGCTCGACGGCATCGGCCCGCTGATGCGCCGCCGGGGCCGGGCGCTGTGGGGCATGGTCACCGACGAGATCGTCGAAGGTCTCGCGTACATGGGGGAACTCCTCGGCGAGGAGGCCCGCACGACCGCCGAGCTGGAGGCGCTGCTGCCCGGCACGACGAAGCCGTACGTGGGCACGCCGGGCTTCCGCGAGCTGACCGGGCCGGACGGGGAGACGCTGCCGACCAGGGACCGGGTGAGCTGCTGCCTGTCGTACACGCTGGGGGCGGAGGAGATCTGCGGGACGTGCCCGCGCCTGTGCGACGCCGACCGCGTCGCCCGCCTGAACGCGGAGCGCCTGACGGCGGAGAGCGACGGGGCCGAAGAGGCCGCTGCCGCCGCCTGAGCGGGGGCCGTACGGGCGGGGGGGGCGTCAGCGCGGGCGCCGTACGGGCGGGTGTGCCGTACGGGCGGGCGCGACGCGCGCCCCCGGTTCCCACCCGTCGCGTTCGCACCGGCACCACGCGCGCCCGCACTTCTCCCGCACGCCCCCGCGCACCTCGCGGCGCTACCCTTCCAACACCCTTCTCACACCGGTGATTTCCGGCCGCACTCCGCCCCGCCCGCTTCTTCCGGAACACGGCAATCGGGGCTCCCGTCGCGGGCCCGCGTTCCCATGTGCAACGGTTTCACACCCCGTCATCCTTGCGAGTATTCTGTCTCGCACGGAACTCCCTGTCTTCGCGCGAGAGTTCGAGCAGGTCGACGCTATCCGGTGCCCGGTACCCCCCATTGGCGTCCAGTTGCCCGGAAACCACCTGACGGCCCTTCGGTGTGCGCCACGATGGCACCGCAAGGCCCTACCGACGCAAGGGACCCCCCTGATGAGAATGACCGACATATCGCTGGACTGGCTCGTACCCGGCGCCGTACTGCTCCTGGGAATGCTGGCGGCGGTTGCGGTGCTCACCCGTGGCAAGCGGGCCGGGGCGAAAGCGGCGGCGGCCGAGGACTCCTGGGAGCGCAGCGAGGAGCGCCGTCGCCGCAAGGAAGCGGTCTACGGCAGCGCCTCCTACGTGCTCCTCTTCTGCTGCGCGGCTGTCGCGGCGGCGCTCTCCTTCCACGGCCTGGTCGGCTTCGGCCGCCAGAACCTCAACCTCTCCGGGGGCTGGGAGTACCTGGTGCCGTTCGGCCTGGACGGGGCCGCGATGTTTTGCTCGGTCCTCGCCGTGCGTGAGGCGAGCCACGGCGACGCGGCCCTCGGTTCGCGCCTGCTCGTGTGGACGTTCGCGGGCGCGGCCGCCTGGTTCAACTGGGTGCACGCGCCGCGCGGCACGGGCCACGCGGGTGCCCCGCAGTTCTTCTCCGGGATGTCGCTCTCGGCGGCCGTGCTCTTCGACCGCGCCCTCAAGCAGACCCGTCGCGCCGCGCTGCGCGAGCAGGGCCTGGTGCCGAGGCCGCTGCCGCAGATCCGTATCGTGCGGTGGCTGCGCGCCCCGCGCGAGACCTTCGGCGCCTGGTCGCTCATGCTCCTGGAGAACGTGCGCAGCCTTGACGAGGCGGTCGAGGAGGTACGGGACGACAAGCGGCAGAAGCAGGTCGGCCGTCAGCGCGACCGCGAGCAGGCCCGTCTGAAGAAGGCTCAGCTCAAGGCGATCAGCCGCGGCACGCGGGGCTGGGGCGGTCGCGGGGGCGGCCGCCAGGTCGATGTGCAGCAGGCGATGGCCGGCCTCGGCCAGGCCGACTCGGACCCCGCCATACCGGAAACCGAGCAACTGCCTCCCGGGCGGCCCTCCTTGCAGGCCCTCACCACCAAGAATGATCCCACCTCCGCCCCGGAGGAGCCTGCCAAAGGAGCCGTTGTCGACCTGACGGCCGAGGACGACACCCAGGCACTCCCCCGGCTCGACAACCTGGAGCGGAAACTCAAGGAGATGGAGCGGCAGTTCGGCTGAGCCGCACCCCGTCCCCGAGCCGTGCGGGGCGGTCGGCACCCTCACCGGTGCCGGCCGCCCCTGACGTTGTAGGTCTACGCTGAGCCGGCGCGCCCGGCCCTGCGGTCCCGCCGCCTACCCGAGCCCCGCCTCCCCCAGCTCTCCCGCCTCCCCCGTCTCCAGCTCGAACCAGACCGCCTTGCCCGCTCCCGCCGCCCTGACGCCCCAGGCGTCCGCGAGGCTCTGCACGAGGCCGAGGCCGCGCCCGCCCGTGTGCTCCTCGGGCACGGAGGTACGCGCCCGGGGCACGTCCCTGGTCCGGTCGCGCACCTCGACGCGGAGCCGTCCGCGCCGTACGACGGCCGTGAGGACGGCGTCCTCCTCGGTGTGCACGAGGGCGTTGGTGACGAGTTCGCTCGTGAGGAGTTCGGCCGTGTCGGCGCACGAGGCGTCCTGACCGTGCCGGTCGAGCAGTTCGCGCAGCGCGTGCCGCGCCTCGCCGACGGCGCGGAGATCGGCGCGGTCGAGCTTCCTGGTGAGCCGGTGCTTGCGCGGCGGGCGGCGCGGGAGCACCCGCCGGGCGCTCGCCCCGCGCCCCTGCCGGCCGCGCCGGTCGGTCCTGTGCCCGTCCATGTACGGTTCCACCCCCGTGACGGACCACGCCGCCGGTCGGCCCCGCCCCGGCACACGGCCGGGCGCGGGGTCTGCGAACACCACCTCGACCACGCTGTCGACTCTCGTCACGCCTCCGCTTGTTACGAACGCGTATACGAGGACCATGCCCGCTGGGTCCGTACCTGACGCCTCCTCGGCGCACCCGCCCCGAAACCCCGACGCACGCGGGCCGCACCTCGCGCCGGGGCGCGCGGTACGGGCCGCAGGAGGGCGCTCGTCGTGGCGGTTCCTCAGGGACGGGGCACGTTGCGGAGGTTGGAGCGGGCCATCTGGAGCATCCGTCCCACCCCGCCGTCGAGGACGATCTTGCTCGCCGAGAGGGCGAAGCCGGTGACCATGTCGGCGCTGATCTTCGGCGGGATGGAGAGCGCGTTGGGGTCGGTGACGATGTCGACCAGGGCGGGGCCCTTGTGCGCGAAGGCGTCGCGCAGGGCGCCCTCCAGCTGTTTGGGCTTCTCGACGCGTACGCCGTAGGCACCGGCGGCGCGGGCGACGGCGGCGAAGTCCGGGTTCTTGTTGGTCGTGCCGAAGGACGGCAGCCCGGCGACGAGCATTTCCAGCTCGACCATGCCGAGCGCCGAGTTGTTGAAGAGGACGACCTTCACCGGGAGGTCGTACTGGACGAGGGTGAGGAAGTCGCCCATGAGCATCGAGAAGCCGCCGTCCCCGGACATCGAGACGACCTGCCGGTTCCGGTCGGTGAACTGCGCGCCGATCGCCTGCGGGAGTGCGTTCGCCATCGAGCCGTGCCGGAAGGAGCCGATGATGCGCCGGTGCCCGTTGGGGGTGATGTAACGGGCGGCCCAGACGTTGCACATGCCGGTGTCGACGGTGAAGACGGCGTCCTCGTCGGCGATCTCGTCCAGGACGGAGGCGACGTACTCGGGGTGGATCGGGGTGTGCTTCTCGACCTTGCGGGTGTACGCCTTGACGACGCCTTCGAGGGCGTCGGCGTGCTTCTTGAGCATCTTGTCGAGGAAGCGGCGGTTCTCCTTCGGCTTGACGCGCGGCAGCAGGCAGCGCAGCGTCTCGCGCACGTCGCCCCAGACCGCGAGGTCGAGCTTGCACCGGCGGCCGAGGTGCTCGGGCCGGATGTCGACCTGGACGATCTTGACGTCCTTGTCGGGCAGGAAGGGGGTGTACGGGAAGTCGGTGCCCAGCAGGATCAGCAGGTCGCACTCGTTGGTGGCCTCGTAACAGGCCCCGTAGCCGAGCAGGCCGCTCATGCCGACGTCGTACGGATTGTCGTACTGGATGTACTCCTTGCCGCGCAGCGCGTGCCCGACGGGGGACTTGATCTTCCCCGCGAGTTCCATGACCTCCGCGTGCGCCCCCGCCGTACCGGCGCCGCAGAAGAGGGTGACGCGGTGGGCGCCGTCGATGAGCGCGGCGAGCTTGTCGATGTCGGCGTCACCGGGGCGCGCGGTGGGCTGCTCGGTGATCATCGCCTGCTCGGCGGCGCGCTCGGGCGCGTCGTGCGCGGCGACATCACCCGGGAGGGTGACGACGCCGACGCCGCCCTGGCCCACCGCGTGCTGCATCGCGCTCTGGAGGACGCGGGGCATCTGGGCGGCGTTGGAGATCATCTCGCTGTAGTGGCTGCATTCGGTGAAGAGCCGCTCGGGGTGGGTCTCCTGGAAGTAGCCGAGGCCGATCTCGCTGGAGGGGATGTGCGAGGCGAGGGCGAGCACGGGCGCCATGGAGCGGTGGGCGTCGTAGAGGCCGTTGATGAGGTGCAGGTTGCCGGGCCCGCAGGAGCCCGCGCAGGCGGCGAGCTTGCCGGTGATCTGCGCTTCGGCTCCGGCGGCGAAGGCGGCGCTCTCCTCGTGGCGGACGTGGATCCAGTCGATCGCGGAGTTGCGGCGGATCGCGTCGACCACGGGGTTGAGGCTGTCCCCGACCACGCCGTACAGCCGCTGGACGCCCGCGCGGACGAGGACGTCCACGAACTGCTCGGCTACGTTCTGCTTGGCCATGGCACTCGCACCCCTTCTGTGCTTCACGGGTTCATGAAGCCACGAACCCATGAAGTCACAGTGACCGCGATCGTGCCCGCCAAACGCAGGGGTGCCGGAGGTCACGCCTCCCACACGGCGGCGAGGGTGCGGTCGTCCGCGTAGCCCTTGACGCGCGTCTGGCTCGTGGCCAGGAAGGCGGCGAGCCCGGGGGGTTCGGGCGCGGACCACCGCGCGGCGAGGTGGCTCGCGAGCGGCGGGCTGCCGCGCAGGGGTTCGGCGAGGCCGGTGCCGCAGAGCAGCAGCACATCGCCCGATCGGGCGATGGAGGCGTGGAAGCGGAAAGGTTCGCGGCGGGGTTCCTCGACGGGCGCGTACGGGCTCGGGGGCCGCCCGATGCCGAGGCCGGGCGTGAGCGCTCCGGTCCCGGGGGCGGAGCGGGGCGGTCCGTCGGCGGGGGCCTCGGGCTCGATGTCGCGCAGTTCCCCGCCCCGCAGCCGGAACAGCCCGCCCTCGCCCGCGCCGAAGAAGACGCGCGTGCGGCACTGGGCGTCGGTGGGGAGCAGCAGGCAGCGCAGGCTCGCTGTGTACTCCTCGGGGGCGAGACCGCGTTCCGCGGCGGCGGCGCGCAGGCGGCCGAGGGTGCGGTCGGTGAGGCGGTGCAGACCGGATTTGAGGTCGCCCCGGCGTGCCGCGCGGATGTCGTCGGCGAGGCGCCGGTGGCTGCGGCCCACGGCGGCGGCGATGGACCGTACGGCCTCGGTCGCGGCCCGGTGCGCCTCGGGGCACGCCCGCGCCCCGGTCGCCGTCGCGACGAGCACGATCCCCTCGTCGCCCGCGCCGAACCGCGCGACGAGCAGCGCGTCCCTGCGCGCCTCGCCCCGGTAGCGCGCGGAGTCCCCGCGCTGCGAGACGGCCCGCAGGGTGCTGCCCCCGAACCGCCCGCCTTCGAGGACGGTGTCGGGGACGTAGGCGTCGAGCGCCCCGGGATCGCTCTCGGCGAGAGCGGTGGGCTCGGCCTCGTAGGTGGGAGGGCGGTCGCCGACGTAGGCGACGGAGGGGACGGGAGCGGCGGCGGCCCCGCCGGGACCGGGCTGGACGCTGCCTGCGGGGGCGGCAAGGCGGGTGGTCGGAGCGGGGTGGGGGTGGCGTCACGGAGGCGG
>NZ_GG770539.1:990050-993781 GCF_000154905.1 Streptomyces sp. SPB074
GGCTGTTTTCCGCCAGAAGTCTGTGTATGTGAGGCGGGGGAGGGGAAAGGATGCTGGGCGCGATCGGACTGGAAGAGCCGCACGAGGCGGCGTACCGGGCACTCGTGGCGGAGGGCGCGGCCGAACTGGGCGTGCTCGCGCGGCGGCTCGGGCGGGGTGAGGCGGAGACGCGGGCCGCGCTGCACACCCTGGAGCGGCACGGGCTCGCGGCGCGTTCGTCGGCGGGCCACGGCCGCTGGGTGGCGGCCCCGCCCGGTGTCGCGCTCGGCGCGCTCCTCACCCAGCGGCGGCACGAGCTGGACCAGGCGGAACTCGCGGCGGCGCTGCTCGCCGAGGAGTACCGGGCGCGCGGCGAACGGACACCCGCGCACGACCTGCTGGAGGTGGTGACGGGGACGACCGCCATCTCACAGCGCTTCATCCAGCTCCAGCTCGGCGCGAAGGAGTCGGTGCGGGCGCTCGTGACGGGCTCGCCGATGGCCGTGTCGGGGATGGAGAACGACGCGGAGGAACAGGTGGTGGGCCGGGGGGTCGCCTACCGCGTGGTGATCGAGCGCGCGGTGCTGCACCAGCCCTCGGGGCTGGTCGAGCTGTCGGCGGCGCTGGGGCGCGAGGAGCGGGTACGGGTCGTGGACGAGGTGCCGACGAAGCTCGTCGTCGCCGACGACGCGCTGGCGATGGTGCCGCTCACCTCGCGCGGTCCGGAGCCCGCCGCGCTCGTCGTGCACGCGAGCGGGCTGCTCGACGCGCTGAGCGGGCTCTTCGAATCGGTGTGGCGCGAGGCGCTGCCGCTGCGGCTCGGCGCCTCGGCCGGGGCGGTCGCCGAAGGCGAGGAACCGGGCCTGGACCGGACGGACCTGGAGGTGCTCTCGCTGCTGCTGGCCGGGATGACGGACGCGAGCGTGGCCAAGCAGCTCGATCTCGGGCTGCGGACGGTGCAGCGCCGGGTGAAGGGACTGATGGAGCTGACGGGCTCCACGACGCGCTTGCAGCTGGGCTGGCACGTCTACGAAAGGGAATGGGTGACGCGGTGACAGGCGGCCCGTCCACCGGGCCTCCGTACCCCCGGGTCCCGCGCGCCGCGGCAGGAGGAGGGCCTGTCAGCGACGTGGCGCACGAAGGCGTGGAGCGCCGCAACTCCCTTCCCCTGTGCGCACTTGGCGTACGGCACACCGGTGCGGGTGCTCGCGGTGCTGTGCGGGAGGCGGGACTGGGTGGGGCGGGGGTGAGGGGTGGGGCGGGGGTGAGGATGTGGGCTTGTCGGGTGTGTTCGGGCTGCGGGGGTGGGTGGGGGCGCGCAGGGTGGGGCCATGAGTGTGTGGGAGGTCCTGGTCGTCGCCCTCGTCCTGCTGCTCGGCCTCGTCGGGGTGCTGGTGCCGGGGGTGCCGGGGCCGTGGCTGGTGTGGGCGGCGATCCTGTGGTGGGCGCTCCAGACTCCGCGGCCGCTGTCGTGGGGGGTGCTGGTGGGCTCCACCGTCGTGCTGCTGCTGAGCAACCTCGTGCGCTGGCTGTTGCCGAAGCGGCGGGTGCGGGGCTCGGGGGTCAACCGGCGGATGGTGGTGTGGGCCGGGACCGGCGCGGTGCTCGGCTTCGTCGTGGTGCCCGTGGTGGGGGCGTTGCCCGGTTACGTGGGCGGTATGTACCTCGCCGAGCGGCGCAGGCTCGGCAGTCACGGCGACGCGGTGGCCTCGACCCGTACGGTGATGCGCGCGATGGGCACGAGCGTCCTGGTGGAGCTGTTCAGCTGCCTGCTGATCGCGGGGGCGTGGGTGGGGGCGGAGGTGTGGGGCTGACCGGCCCGTACCGCGCCCGCGCGCCGGGTGCGGTACGTGGCCCGTACCGCACCCGCCTCGGTGGGTCACCCCGTCAGCGGCGTCCCTTGCGTCCCCGCTCGGGCACGGCCCCGTACCGCTTGAGGTCCATCGCCGCGCGGCCCTCGGCGCCGCGCTTCTTCCACTCGCGGCGCTGGGCGGCGCGCAGGAAGGCGTCGGCCTTGGCCTCGATGCGGGTGTTCTCGCGCTGGAGCTTGCGGTAGCTGTCGAGGCGGCGCTGCGGAAGCGTGCCGCTCTCGACGGCCTCGCGGACGGCGCACCCCGGCTCGCTGTCGTGGGCGCAGTCGAGGAAGCGGCAGCCGGCCGCGAACTCCTCGATCTCGGCGAAGACCTGGCCGACGCCGTGCCCGGCGTCCCACAGGCCCACGCCGCGCAGTCCGGGCGTGTCGATGAGGACGCCGCCGGAGGGCAGCGGGATCAGGTTGCGGGTCGTGGTGGTGTGCCGTCCCTTGCCGTCCTGGCCACGGACGGCCTGGACACGCATGTGCGGGGACTCGGCGAGGGCGTTGGCGAGCGTGGACTTGCCCGCGCCGGATCGGCCGAGGAGGACGGACGTCCCCCCGGCGAGCGCCTGCCGCAGTTCGGGCACCCCCTCCCCCGTGTCCCCGCTGACGGCGAGGACCTCGACGCCGGGGGCCGCCGAGGCGGCGTCGGCGAGGAGGTGGGCGCGGGTCTCGGAATCCGGTACGAGGTCGGCCTTCGTGAGGACGAGGACGGGGGTGGCCCCGGATTCCCAGCCGAGGGCCAGGAACCTTTCGATACGGCCGAGTTCGAGTTCGTCCGCGAGCGAGACGGCGACGACGGCGACATCGACGTTGGCGGCGAGGATCTGCGCCTCGCTGCGCTGGGAGGAGGTGGAACGCAGGAAGGCGGTGCGGCGGGGCAGCAGCGTCCGCACGTACCGGGGGTCCGTGTCCGCGGGGTCTACGGCGGCCCAGTCGCCGGTGCAGACGACCTTCATCGGGTCCCTGGGCACGACGAACGCGGTGTCGGCGCGGACGGTGCCCTCGGCGGTGGCGAGATCGCACTGCCCGCGGTCGACGCGGACGACCCGCCCGAGGACGAGCCCTTCGGCACCGTACGGGGCGAAGGCCTCGCCCCAGCCCGCGTCCCAGCCGTAGGGGGCGAGAGGGTGCGCGGGCGAGGCGGCGGAGGCGGAAGAGGTGGAGGCGGAGAGAGACAAGGGAGACCCTTCGAAGGGTGGCCCCGGCGGCGCGCCCGGTCCCTCGCGGGAGGGCGCGCGGTGGAAACGCGGAAGGTGGTGTCAGCCGGTGGCCACGGGGAGGCGGAGGACGAACGTCTGAGGGCGGGCGGAGCCCTGCGTGAAGACCGTCATCTTTCGGCACCTCCTGTTTCTCTCGCTGCGTACGGCATGGCGGCGGTGCCCCCTCGCGGTGGCACGGCGCGATCCGCAGCTTAGGGAACGGCCGCGCGCGCGTGCCACTTCTTTTTCCGGGGCTTCCCCATCCGTGTCACGCCGCCGCCTCACGCCCCCCGTCCCACGGCCTCGTCCCCTGCCCCCGCCTCAGCACGGCCTCACGGCGTGCGTGGCCGGTGGGCGTCGTGCGCCGGGCCGACCGTCGTGGCGAAGCGCAGTCGCTGGCCCGCGCGGGCCTGGGCCGCGCGGTCCACGTCGGCGCGGGTCACGACGGCGATGACCGGGTAGCCGCCGGTGACCGGGTGGTCGGCGAGGAAGAGCACGGCGCGACCGGACGGCGGGACCTGGAGCGCGCCCGCGACCGTCCCCTCGCTGGGCAGCTCCCCCGCGTCCGGGACGCGTTCCAGCTCGGGTCCGGAGAGCCGCATCCCGACCCGGTCGCTCTGCGCGCCGACCTCCCACGCGCTCTCCAGGAGCGTCGCGAGGGCGCCGGGCGTGACCACGGTCGGCGCGCGGTCCCG
>NZ_GG770539.1:995095-997232 GCF_000154905.1 Streptomyces sp. SPB074
CCGTCCACGCCCCGCCCCCGCCGCTCACCCCGTGAAGGCCCGTACCGTCACGCCCCCCGCGCGCAGCCGTTCCCGTACCGCCCGCGCGATCGCGACCGCGCCGGGGGTGTCGCCGTGGACGCAGAGCGAGGCGGGCCGCAGGCGCAGCGGGGTGCCGTCGTCCGCGTCGATCTCCTCGCCGCGCGCGAGGCGCAGGGCGCGCGCGGCGATCGCCTCGGCGTCGTGGAGGACCGCGCCGGGCAGGCGGCGGGAGACGAGGGTCGCCGCGGGGGTGTAGGCGCGGTCGGCGAAGGCTTCGGGGACGGTGCGCAGTCCGGCCTCGGCGGCGAGCCGGAGCCAGGCGGAGCCGGGGAGGCCCAGCACGGCCAGGGCGGGGTCCCAGGCCCGTACCGCCGCGACGACCGCCGCCGCCTGTTCCTCGTGGTGGACGATCGCGTTGTAGAGCGCGCCGTGCGGTTTGACGTAGCGCACCGCCGAGCCCTCGACGCGGGCGAGGCCGTCGACGGCGGCGAGCTGGTAGAGGACGTCGTCGGTCAGTTCGGCGGGGGGTACGTCGATGAAGCGGCGGCCGAATCCGGCCAGATCGCGGTAGGAGACCTGGGCGCCGATCGCGACGCCGTGCCGGGCGGCGCCCGCGCAGGCGCGGCGGATGACGCGCGGGTCGCCCGCGTGGAAGCCGCAGGCGACGTTGGCGCTCGTGACGAGGGGCAGCAGGGCGTCGTCGTCGCCGAGTTCCCAGCGGCCGAAGCTCTCGGCGAGGTCGGCGTTGAGGTCGATGGCAACCGGGGGCACGGGGCTCCCTTCCGGCGAGGGGACGTGTGGCGGCAAGGTACCGCGCGCGAGAGCGCCCGGAGCGCCGCACACCCCCGGTGAGATGATCCGGTGATGAACAGCGAGACCCCTATCGCCCCCGCTCCGGGCGACACCGTCCCCGGCCCGGTCCGCAACTGGGCGGGCAACCAGACCTTCCGCGCGCACGTGCTGCACCGGCCCGCCTCGCCCGAGGCGCTCGCCGCGCTCGTGGCGGGGGCGGGGGAACGGCGCGTGCGCGTGCTCGGCAGCGGGCACTCCTTCAACCGGATCGCGGACGTGGACGCCCCGGACGACCTGCTCGTCTCGCTCGCCGCGCTCGCTCCGCTCGTCGAGGTGGACACGGCGGCCCGTACGGTGCGGGTCGGCGCGGGCGTGCGGTACGCGGAACTGGCGCGGGTCCTGGACGCGCACGGGCTCGCGCTGCCGACGATGGCCTCGCTGCCGCACATCTCGGTGGCCGGTTCGGTCGCCACGGGCACGCACGGCTCGGGCGACGCGGTCGGCTCGCTGGCGACGCAGGTGCGGTCCCTGGAACTCCTCACGGCGGACGGGGAGGTACGGGTGCTGAGCCGCGCGGCGGACGGGGAGCGGTTCGCCGGGGCGGTCGTCGCGCTGGGCGCGCTCGGCATCGTGACGGCGCTGACGCTCGACGCGGTCCCGGCCTTCGCGGTGCGGCAGGACGTCTTCACGGGCCTGGATCTGGACACGTGCGCGGCGCACTTCGACGCGATCACGGGCGCGGCGCACAGCGTGAGCCTGTTCACGGACTGGAAGGAGCCGCGCTTCGGGCAGGTGTGGCTCAAGCGGACCGATCCCGGCGCGCCCGTCTTCCCCTGGGCGGAGCCGGCGACCGGGCCCGTGCACCCGGTACCGGGCATGGACGCGACGGCGTGCACGCCGCAGCTCGGCGCCCTCGGCCCCTGGCACGAGCGGCTGCCGCACTTCCGGCCCGAGTTCACGCCGAGCAACGGGGCGGAGATCCAGTCCGAGTACCTCGTGGCCCGGGCGGACGCCGTGGCGGCGCTGCGCGCGGTGGCGGGGGTGCGGCAGCGGATCGCGCCGGTGCTCCAGATCAGCGAGGTGCGGACGGTCGCGGCGGACGGCCTGTGGCTGAGTCCGGCGTACGGGCGCGAGACGGTCGCGCTGCACTTCACGTGGGTGCCGGACGCGGCGGGCGTGCGGGCGGCGTGCGGGGTCCTGGAGGAGGCGCTCGCGCCGTTCGCCCCGCGACCGCACTGGGGGAAGGTGAGCACCGTGCCCGCCGCGCGGCTGCGGGAGCGCTGGGAGCGGATGGACGACTTCGGGGACCTGGCCCGGGAGCTCG
>NZ_GG770539.1:997682-1017035 GCF_000154905.1 Streptomyces sp. SPB074
TCCTCGGGGGGCAGGAAGCCGGCCCAGCGCTCCGGGTACCCGGAGGGCATGTCGGGGTCGCCGGGCTCGCCGTGCGCGGCGCGGTGGGCGGCGTAGCGGGCCGCGACGCCGACCGCCTCGGCCTCGCGGGCGCGTTCGTTCGCGGCGCGGGCGGCGGAGGTGGCGACGGAGGGCCAGACACGGTCGATCGCGGCGTTCATCGCGGCGCCGACGAGGACGGCGAAGGCCGAGACACCGATCCACAGGAGCACGGCGACGGGCGCGGCGAGCGAGCCGTAGATCGTCGGGCCCTCGATGGTCGAGGTCAGGTAGATGCGGAGCGCGAAGCTGCACACGACCCACATCGCGAGGGCGACGAAGGAGCCCGGCACGTCCTCGATCCAGGGCGAGCGGACGGGGACGGAGACGTGGTAGAGCGTCGTGAGGAAGACGACGCCCAGGACGATGACGACGGGCCAGTACAGGATCTGTACGACCGTCCCGCTCCACGGCAGCACGTGCACGACGGTGTCGGGCCCGGCGACCATGAGCGGCAGCGCGATCGAGCAGATGAGCAGGCCGACGATGAAGAGGCCGAAGGAGAGCAGGCGCGTCGCGACGATGCCCCGGACGCCGTCGAGCCCGTACATGACGGTGATGGTGTCGATGAAGACGTTGACGGCGCGCGAGCCGGACCACAGCGCGAAGACGAAGCCGATGGAGATGACGTCGGGGCGGCCCCGGGTGACGTCCTCGAAGATGGGCCGCGCGATGTCGTGGACGCCCTGGTCGGACAGGACGGTGCGGGTCGCGTCGAGGAAGTGCTGCTCGAAGCCGGCGATCGTGTCGGCGCCGGTCCAGGCGTCCACGTAGCCGAGGAGGCCGACGAGGCACAGGAGCAGCGGCGGGACGGAGAGCAGCGAGAAGAACGCGGCCTCGGCGGCGAGGCCGAGGATGCGGTACTCCATGCAGGAGTTGACGGTGTCCTTCACGAGCAACCAGGCGGTGCGACGCTTGGACACATTGCGGTAGAGCGCCCGGACGCGGCGAAGACGTCCCGGTCTCCTCCGCGTAGCTGTTTCTTTTGCCTGGTGCACGTCCTTACCGTATCCGTATGGCATCGCGCACCCACACCGTGACCAACCAGCCCCCGCCCCTGGTCGGGTACGACGTCTTCGGCGCCGACCGGGCACTGAGCGAGGCCGTGGACCGCCACCTCGATCCGGCGCTGCTGCCCGGGGCGCGGACCGAGCTGAGCGAGCTGGGGCGGGCCGCGGGCTCCGCGCAGGCGCGGGAGTGGGGCGCGCAGGCGAACGAGAACCCGCCGAAACTGCGCACTCATGACCGTTTCGGGCACCGGATCGACGAGGTGGAGTTCCACCCGGCGTGGCACCGGCTGCTCGGGCACGCCGTCTCGGCCGGGCTCACGAGCGCGTGGGCGCGGCCGGGCGGGCACGTGCGGCGGGCGGCCGGTTTCCTGACGTGGACGCAGGCGGAGGCGGGGCACGGCTGCCCGCTGTCGATGACGCACGCGGCGGTACCGGCGCTGCGCGCGCAGCCGGATCTCGCCGCCGTGTGGGAGCCGCTGCTGACCTCGCGGGTGTACGACGAGGGCCTGCGCCCGGCGGCGGCGAAGGCGGGCGCGCTCTTCGGGATGGGCATGACGGAGAAGCAGGGCGGCAGCGACGTGCGCGCCAACACGACGCGCGCGGTGCCGCTCGACGGGGACGGGGACGGCGTCTTCGCGCTGACCGGGCACAAGTGGTTCTGCTCGGCCCCGATGTCGGACGGGTTCCTCGTGCTGGGGCAGGCGCCGGGCGGGCTGAGCTGCTTCCTCGTGCCGCGGGTCCTCGCGGACGGGGAGCGGAACGTGTTCGCGATCCAGCGGCTCAAGGACAAGCTCGGCAACCGTTCGAACGCCTCGGCCGAGGTGGAGTTCGACGGGACGTGGGCGCGGCTGGTGGGCGAGGAGGGACGCGGGGTGCGGACCATCATCGAGATGGTCGCGGCGACGCGCCTGGACTGCGCGCTGGGTTCGGCGGCGCTCATGCGGCAGGCGGTGGCGCAGGCGATCCACCACGCGCGCCACCGGGAGGCGTTCGGCGGGCGGCTCGTGGACAAGCCGCTCATGAGCAACGTCCTGGCGGATCTCGCGCTGGAGTCGGAGGCGGCGACGACGCTCGCGCTGCGGCTCGCCGCCGCCTGCGACGCGGCGGAGGCGGGCGACGAGCGGGAGCGGGCGCTGCTGCGGCTCGCGGTGCCGGTCGCCAAGTACTGGGTGACGAAGCGGTGCACGCCGGTGGTCGTCGAGGCGCTGGAGTGCCTGGGCGGCAACGGGTACGTGGAGGAGTCGGGGCTGCCCCGGCTGCTGCGCGAGTCGCCGCTGAACTCGCTGTGGGAGGGCTCGGGGAACGTGCAGGCGCTCGACGTGCTGCGGGCGCTCCAGCGCGGGCCGGGCGCGCTCGACGCCTTCCTCGCGGAGCTGGGGCTCGCGCGCGGCGCGGACCACCGGCTGGACGCGGCGGTGAGGGACCTCTTCCAGGAGCTGGCCGATCTGGAGGGCGTCGAGGCGGGGGCGCGGCGGCTCGTGGAGCGCATGGCGCTCGTCCTCCAGGGCTCGCTCCTGGTGCGTTTCGCCCCGCCGGAGGTCGCGGACGCCTTCTGCGCCTCGCGCCTGGGCGGCGACTGGGGGACGGCCTTCGGCACGCTGCCGCGCACGGCGCCGACGCGGGCGGTCGTGGAGCGGGCCGGGGTGGAGCTGGAATAAGGGCGAGGGCTCGCGGCCGAGGGCGGCGCGGGGCGGCCCGCAGCAGGGTGTTCCGGGGGGCTCCGACGGGCGGCGCGGGCGGTGTGTTCCGGGTGAGCGCTCCGGCGGGCGTCGTGGCGGGCGGGGCTCGCGAGGCCGCAACCGGGCTGACGCCCGGTCGCGCCCCGAGGGGAACGCCCGCGGGTTCGCGGCGGGGTGGTGCCGCGCCGACACGGCACCACCCCGGTTCGCGGCCCCGAAAGGCGCGGGCACCCTCGCGGGTGCCGCCGACAGCATCGCGCGGCGGGACGCGGGGGCGCGAGAGTTGCGCAACGTTGCACACGGCATGGCCGATTCGCGGCGCGCGCGGCGCCCGGGGGAAGCAGGATGGGACGCGCAGCGCCGGCGTCCATGGGGGAGCCGGTACCGACGAGAACCTTCCGGGAGCCGCCCGTGCCGCGCACGCAGCCTCCGTCCCCGCCCGGCGCCGGGCGCCGGGCCGACGGGGCGCCGCAGCGTCCCGTCATCGACGCGTCCTGGCGGCGGGTCAGCCGGGACGGCGTCGTCCCCGGTCAGGGCACCGAGAGCGAACACCTGGACCGGGAGGTCCTGGAGGCGCGGCGGCGCACGTCGGCGCTGCGCGAGGTGCTGCCCGATCTCGGGCGCGGGCTCGCGGGGGCGGCGCGGTCGGCGGGTCAGGTGATGATCGTCGCGGACGCGGAGGGGCGGGTGCTGTGGCGCGCTGGCGACCGCAGGACGCTGCGGCTCGCGAACGCGATCTCGCTCGCCGAGGGCGCCACCTGGGAGGAGCGCGCGACGGGCACGAACGCGATCGGCACGGCGCTGGCGACGGAGACGGCGGTGCAGGTGCACGGCGGTGAGCACTTCGTGCGGGTGCTGCACCGGTGGACGTGCGCGGCGGCACCGCTGCACGATCCGCGCGACGGGCGGCTGATCGGTGTCGTGGACCTGAGCGGGCCCCGTTCGACGTTCCACCCCTCGGCGCTCGCGCTGGTGCAGTCCGTGACGCGGCTCGCGGAGTCGGAGCTGCGGCTGCGGCACCTGGAGTCGGTGGAGGTGCTGCGCGCGGTGGCCGCGCCGCTGCTGAGCCGGATCGGCGGGCCCGCGCTCGTCGTGGACCCGCGCGGCTGGGTCGCGGGCGCGACGGGCCTCACGCCGCCGCGCCGCCTGCCGCTCCCCACGACGCCGGGCGACAGGGTGGACCTGCCGGGACTCGGCCTGTGCGCGGTCGAGCCGCTGCCGGGGGGCTGGCTGCTGCGGGTGCGCGAGGAGGTCCCGGAGGAGGGTGCCGCGCCCGGCCGCATCGTCCTCGACCTCACCGGCGGGCGCCGGGCCGTGCTCACGGTGGCGGGCGGCGGGGGCGGGAGCTGGTCGGCGCGGCTGAGCCCGCGCCACGCCGAGATCCTCTACGTCCTCGCGGTGCACCGCGAGGGCCGGACGGCCGCACAGCTCGCGCTCGACCTCTTCGGCGACGCGAGCAGGACGGTGACGGTACGGGCCGAGCTGTCGCGGCTGCGGCGGACGCTGAGCGGGGTGCTCGACCACCGCCCGTACCGGTTCAGGGACGGCTGGGAGACCGAGCTGCGGCTGCCGAGCGGGCCGGGCGACCTGCTGCCGGCCTCGCACTCGCCGCTGGTGGTCAGGGGCCGGGGGACGTGTGATTCCCTGAGCCCATGAGCACCGTCGCCGTCACCACCTGGTACCTGGAGCAGACCTCTCCGGCGGACGCGGGACCACCGGTGCCCGCTCCCTCGGGCGTCCGCGTCCGGTGCGCCGAGATCGTCTCGCCCGAGCTGAGCCACTTCCTCTACACGGCGGTCGGGCAGGACGTGCGCTGGACCGACCGGCTCGGCTGGGACCGCGCGCGCTGGGCGACGGAGCTGGAGGGCACCCGGACGTGGGTGGCGTACGAGCGCGGGACACCGGCGGGGTACGCGGAACTGGCGCCGCGCGCGGACGGGTCGGTGGAGATCGTGTACTTCGGCCTGCTGCCCGCCTTCCGGGGCCGCCGCATCGGCGCGCACCTCCTGTCGTACGCGACGGCCCGCGCCTGGGAGCTGGCCGCCCCCGGAGGCCGCGTCTGGCTCCACACGTGCAGCGACGACGGCCCCCACGCGCGAGCCAACTACGAACGCAGAGGCTTCCGCGTCTACCGCACGGAGGTGGACGAGGAGGAACAGGAAACGGCGCCACACTCCAGCCTCTGAGAGGCGGGACCCCGCACTCCAGCCCCTCCGGCGTCTGAGGAGCGGGGTACGGGGCGGAGCCCCATCAACCCAGCCCCTCCGGCGCTTGAGGAGCGGGGTACGGGGCGGAGCCCCGCGAGGCCCACCCCATCACCCGTCCACATACCGAAACGCTCGTATCCACTCCGTGGACAACGGTGGACTCCCCCGATCCCCCCGTGCCACGCTTCCGCCATGTCTTCTGCTGGAATCGCTTTGGTGAGTCGGCGCCACGTCGATCTCTGCCGCATGTCCAGCGCCATCTGTCGGGCGCGCTGACGGTCCCACCGTTCCGCCCCTCGCGGCCCGCTCCTCCCCGGCCGCTCCCCTCTTCCCGCCTGCGCAGTGCCGCGCACGGCCCCGTTACCGCAGGCCCGAGCCGCCGCCTGCCCGCTCGCCGAGCCGCAGTGCCCGCCTCCGCGCGGGCCACGCCCCGCACGCCCGAAGGACGTACCGCCATGGCCGACGCCCCGACGCCCCCCGCAGCCTCCCGCCGCAAGGCGAGCCGTCACCGTGGTGAAGGCCAGTGGGCGGTGGGTCACTTCACCCCGCTCAACGGCAACGAGCAGTTCAAGAAGGACGACGACGGTCTGCACGTCCGGACGCGCATCGAGACGGTCTATTCGAAGGCCGGATTCGACTCCATCGACCCCAACGACCTGCGTGGACGGATGCGTTGGTGGGGTCTGTACACGCAGCGGCGGCCCGGGATCGACGGCGGCAAGACGGCGGTCCTGGAGCCGGAGGAGCTGGACGACGAGTACTTCATGCTCCGCGTGCGCATCGACGGCGGGCGGCTGAAGACGGCGCAGCTCAGGGTGATCGGCGAGATCTCGCAGGAGTTCGCGCGCGGCACCGCCGACCTCACCGACCGGCAGAACGTGCAGTTCCACTGGATCAGGATCGAGGACGTCCCGGAGATCTGGCGGCGTCTGGAAGGCGTCGGGCTCTCCACGACGGAGGCGTGCGGCGACACCCCGCGGGTCGTGCTCGGCTCCCCGGTCGCGGGGATCGCCGAGGACGAGATCATCGACGGCACTCCCGCGATCGAGGAGATCCAGCGGCGGGTCATCGGGAACCCCGAATTCTCCAACCTGCCGCGCAAGTTCAAGACGGCGATCTCCGGTTCGCCGCTGCTGGACGTGGCGCACGAGATCAACGACGTCGCCTTCGTCGGTGTCGAACACCCCGAGCACGGCCCCGGGTTCGACCTGTGGGTCGGCGGCGGGCTCTCCACGAACCCGAAGCTCGGCGTGCGGCTCGGGGCGTGGGTGCCGCTGGAGGAGGTCGCGGACGTGCACGTCGGCGTCATCTCCGTGTTCCGCGACTACGGTTACCGCCGCCTGCGCACCCGCGCGCGCCTCAAGTTCCTCGTCGCCGACTGGGGGCCGGAGAAGTTCCGGCAGGTCCTGGAGGACGAGTACCTGCTGCGCAGGCTCGTGGACGGGCCCGCGCCCGCCGAGCCGGTCGCCCGCTGGCGCGACCACGTCGGCGTGCACCGGCAGAAGGACGGGCGCTTCTACGTGGGCTTCGCGCCGCGCGTCGGCCGGGTGGACGGCACCCTGCTCAGCAAGATCGCCGACCTCGCCCGCGCGCACGGCTCGGACCGGCTGCGGACGACCGTCGAGCAGAAGATGCTCGTGCTCGACGTGCCCAAGAACCGCGTGGACTCGCTCGTCGCGGGCCTGGAGGCGCTGGACTTCCAGGTGACGCCCTCGCCGTTCCGGCGCGGCACCATGGCGTGCACCGGGATCGAGTTCTGCAAGCTCGCGATCGTGGAGACGAAGGCGCGCGGCGCCGCGCTCATCGACGAACTGGAGCGTCGCCTCCCGGAGTTCGACGAACCGCTCACGATCCATGTCAACGGCTGCCCCAACGCCTGCGCGCGCATCCAGGTCGCGGACATCGGTCTCAAGGGCCAGCTGGTCCTGGACGACGAGGGCCGCCAGGTCGAGGGCTTCCAGGTCCACCTGGGTGGCGCGCTCGGCCTGGAGGCCGGTTTCGGGCGCAAGGTGCGCGGCCTCAAGGTGACGGCGGAGGAACTGCCCGACTACGTCGAGCGCGTACTGCGCCGCTACCTCGCCGACCGCGAGGAGGGCGAGCGCTTCGCCGCCTGGGCGGGCCGCGCCCCGCAGGAGGCCCTGTCGTGAGCGGGGCGAGCGGCGGCACCCAGCGCGCGGTGCCCTTCTACTGCCCGTACTGCGGCGACGAGGACCTGCGCCCGGGCGAGGAGGGGCACGGCACGTGGGAGTGCGCGGCCTGCAACCGTGCCTTCCGCCTCGGCTTCCTGGGCCTGCTCGCGCGCGGCTTCGCCCGCGAGGCCGCGCCCGCGCACGAGGGGCCGGCACCCCGCCCCCGTACCAGTACCGAAGACCCCAACGGCGAAGGGGAACAACGGACATGAGCCACCCCGGCATACCCGGCACGGACCCCGGCACGCTCACGGACGACGCGCTGCGCGCCCTCGCGGAGCAGGCGGGCCGCGACCTGGAGGAGGCGGACGCGCTCGACATCCTGCGCTGGGCGACCGGCACCTTCGGGGACCGCTTCTGCGTCACGTCCTCGATGGAGGACGCGGTCGTCGCGCACCTCGCCTCGCGGGCGCGCCCCGGCGTGGACGTCGTCTTCCTCGACACCGGCTACCACTTCCCCGAGACGATCGGCACCCGCGACGCGGCCGAGGCCGTCATGGACGTCCGCGTCCTGACCCTCACGCCCCGCCAGTCGGTCGCCGAGCAGGACGCCGAGTACGGGCCCAAGCTCCACGACCGCGATCCCGACCTGTGCTGCGCCCTGCGCAAGGTCGCCCCGCTCGCCGAGGGGCTCTCCGGCTACCGCGCCTGGGCGACCGGGCTGCGCCGCGACGAGTCGCCGACCCGCGCGCACACGCCCGTGGTCGGCTGGGACGAGAAGCGCCGCAAGGTGAAGGTCTCGCCGATCGCCCGCTGGACGCAGGACGACGTGGACGCCTACGTGGCCGAACACGGCGTGCTGACCAATCCGCTGCTCATGGACGGCTACGGCTCGGTGGGCTGCGCTCCCTGCACCCGCAGGCTCCTCGCGGGCGAGG
Organism: Streptomyces sp. SPB074; assembly: GCF_000154905.1. Taxonomy (GTDB): domain Bacteria; phylum Actinomycetota; class Actinomycetes; order Streptomycetales; family Streptomycetaceae; genus Streptomyces. The sequence goes on from NZ_GG770539.1 coordinate 1,005,724, forward strand.
ACGCGCGCGCGGGCCGCTGGGCGGGGCGCGCCAAGACGGAGTGCGGGCTGCACGGCTGAGGCGCGGAGCACGTGGACGCGGGACGAGGAAGCGAGACGCCCGGAGGGACGACCGGGCACGAGGAGGGGTACGAGGTGACGGGAGCGACCGTCTGGCTCACGGGCCTGCCGAGCGCGGGCAAGACCACGATCGCCCGCGCGCTGGCCGAACGGCTGCGCGCCGAGGGCCGCAGGACGGAGGTGCTGGACGGCGACGAGATCCGCACGTTCCTCTCGGCCGGGCTCGGCTTCGGCCGCGCCGACCGGGACACGAACGTCCAGCGGATCGGCTTCGTCGCCGAACTCCTCGCCTCGCACGGGGTGCTGGCGCTCGTGCCGGTGATCGCGCCGTACGCGGACAGTCGCGCGGCGGTGCGCGAGCGGCACCGGGCGGAGGGCACCGCGTACCTGGAGGTGCACGTGGCCACCCCCGTCGAGGTGTGCGCCGAGCGCGATGTGAAGGGGCTGTACGCCAAGCAGGCGGCCGGGGAACTGAGCGGGCTCACCGGGGTGGACGACCCCTACGAGGCGCCGGCGGCACCCGACCTGCGGATCGAGTCGCACACGCAGCCGGTCGCCGATTCGGCCGCCGCGCTGCACGCGCTGCTCACGGAGAGGGGACTGGTATGACGAGGACGGCGACGGCCGCGGGGAGCGGCACGGAGAGCCCGTTCGCGCTGAGCCACCTGGACGTGCTCGAATCCGAGGCGGTGCACATCTTCCGCGAGGTGGCCGGGGAGTTCGAGCGCCCGGTGATCCTCTTCTCGGGCGGCAAGGACTCGATCGTGATGCTGCACCTGGCGCTCAAGGCGTTCGCGCCCGCGCCGGTGCCCTTCACGCTCCTGCACGTGGACACGGGGCACAACTTCCCCGAGGTGCTGGAGTACCGGGACCGCGTCGTCGCGGAGCACGGGCTGCGGCTGCACGTCGCCTCCGTGCAGGAGTACATCGACAACGGGACGCTGCGCGAGCGCCCGGACGGCACCCGCAACCCGCTCCAGACGGTGCCGCTCACCGAGGCCATCCGCGAGCACCGGTTCGACGCGGTGTTCGGCGGGGGCCGGCGCGACGAGGAGAAGGCGCGCGCGAAGGAGCGCGTCTTCTCGCTGCGCGACGAGTTCTCGCAGTGGGACCCGCGCCGCCAGCGCCCCGAGCTGTGGCAGCTCTACAACGGGCGGCACGCCCCGGGCGAGCACGTCCGGGTCTTCCCGCTCTCCAACTGGACCGAGCTGGACGTGTGGCAGTACATCGCCCGCGAGGGCATCGCCCTCCCGGAGATCTACTTCGCGCACGAGCGGGACGTGTTCTCGCGGAGCGGGATGTGGCTCACGGCCGGCGAGTGGGGCGGGCCGAAGGAGGGCGAGCCGGTCGAGCGGCGGCTCGTGCGCTACCGCACGGTCGGCGACATGTCGTGCACGGGGGCCGTCGACTCGGACGCGAGGACGCTGGAGGCGGTCATCGCGGAGATCGCCGCCTCGCGGCTCACCGAGCGGGGCGCGACCCGCGCCGACGACAAGCTCTCGGAGGCCGCCATGGAGGACCGCAAGCGCGAGGGGTATTTCTAGCCATGACCAGCACCCAGGCCCTGGACACGAGCGCCACGACGCTCCTGCGCTTCGCGACGGCCGGTTCCGTGGACGACGGCAAGTCCACCCTCGTCGGGCGGCTCCTGCACGACTCCAAGTCGGTCCTGACCGACCAGCTCGAAGCCGTCGAGCGGGCCTCGCAGAGCCGGGGCCGCTCCGGCCCCGACCTCGCGCTGCTCACGGACGGGCTGCGCGCCGAGCGCGAGCAGGGCATCACGATCGACGTGGCCTACCGCTACTTCGCGACCCCGCGCCGCCGCTTCATCCTCGCGGACACGCCGGGGCACGTGCAGTACACGCGGAACATGGTGACGGGCGCGTCCACGGCCGAACTCGCCGTGGTCCTCGTGGACGCGCGCAACGGCGTCGTGGAGCAGACCCGCAGGCACGCGGCCGTCGCGGCGCTCCTGCGCGTCCCGCACGTCGTCCTCGCGATCAACAAGATGGACCTCGTGGAGTACGCGGAGCCCGTCTTCGCCGCCATCGCCGAGGAGTTCACGGCGTACGCGACGCGCCTCGGCGTCCCGGAGGTGACCGCGATCCCGATCTCGGCGCTCGCCGGGGACAACGTCGTGGAGCCCTCGGCGCGCATGGACTGGTACGGGGGCCCGACGGTCCTCGAACACCTGGAGACGGTCCCGGTCAGCCACGACCTGACCGGCTGCCCGGCGCGTTTCCCCGTCCAGTACGTGATCCGCCCGCAGTCCGCCGCGCACCCCGACTACCGGGGCTACGCGGGCCAGGTGGCCTCCGGGGCGCTGCGGGTGGGCCAGCGGGTGACCGTGCTGCCCTCGGGCCGCACGAGCACGATCGCGGGCATCGACGCGCTGGGCCAGGAGGTGGACATCGCCTGGGCGCCGCAGTCGGTGACCGTACGGCTCACGGACGAACTCGACGTCTCGCGCGGCGACATGATCGCCCCGGCCGACGAACTCCCTGCGGTGACGCGGGAGGTGACGGCGACGGTGTGTCATGTCGCGGACACCCCGCTGACGGTGGGGCACCGTGTGCTGCTCAAGCACACGACCCGGACCGTCAAGGCGATCGTCAAGGAGATCCCCTCGCGGCTCTCGCTGGACGATCTCGCGCAGCACCCCGAACCGGGGCGGCTCGTCGCCAACGACATCGGCCGCGTCGTGGTGCGCACGGCGGAACCGCTCGCGCTGGACGACTACGCGGGCTCGCGCCGTACGGGTTCCTTCCTGCTGGTGGACCCGGCGGACGGTACGACGCTCGCGGCGGGGATGGCCGGCGAGGCGTTCGGCGGGAGCGCGGAGGCCGGTGCCGCGGCGGTGGCCGGGGACGAGGGCTGGGACTTCTGATGACTTCGCAGGGAGCGGGACGGGGAACGGACACGCCCTCGTTCCTCGACGCGTACGGCGGTTTCGCCAAGGAGGGCGGCCGGGTGGGCAGCGGCGCGCTGGGCGCCGGGACCGGGGGTGTCGCGCGATGTGTGTGAACCGCGGCCCGCGCCGTCCCCGGGGGAGCGCCCGCGCGCTCCCCGCGCACCACCACCGAAGACCTTCCACCCGCCCCGAAGCCTCCTGACCCCCCTCCCCCACGGGGAGACCGACGAGGACCGGGCCAACGAGAGGACCCCCTCCCGTGCCTTCCGCAAGACTGCGCCGCTCGCTCGCCGCGGCCACCGCTCTGCCCCTGCTCGCCCTCGCGGCCACCGCCTGCGGTTACGGTTCCAAGTCGGACGAGGACGACAAGCCCTCCCGGGCGGCCGCCGCCGAGGGCGCGAAGAAGCTCTCCGCTTCGAGCGTGCGGATCGGGTACTTCCCGAACCTGACGCACGCGACCGCCCTCGTCGGCATCGAGAAGGGCCTGTTCCAGAAGGAGCTGGGCGCGACCACCGTCAAGCCCTCGACCTTCAACGCCGGCCCCTCGGAGATCGAGGCGCTCAACTCGGGCTCGATCGACATCGGTTTCATCGGCCCCTCGCCGTCCATCAACGGCTTCACGCAGTCGCGGGGCAAGTCCCTGCGGATCATCGGGGGTTCGGCGTCCGGCGGCGTCAAGCTCGTCGTGAACCCGAAGAAGATCACCTCGCTGGACGACGTCAAGGGCAAGCGCATCGCGACCCCGCAGCTCGGCAACACGCAGGACGTCGCCTTCCTCAACTGGGTGGCGGAGAAGGGCTGGAAGGTCGACGCGCAGAGCGGCAAGGGGGACGTCTCCGTCGTCCGCTCCGACAACAAGGTGACGCCCGACGCCTACAAGTCCGGTTCCATCGACGGGGCGTGGGTACCCGAGCCGACCGCGTCCAAGCTGGTCTCGGAGGGCGCCAAGGAGCTCCTGGACGAGCGGGACCTGTGGCCCGGCAAGAAGTTCGTGATCACGAACATCATCGTGTCGCAAAAGTTCCTGAGCGAGCACCGCGACGTCGTGGAGGCGGTGCTGCGCGGCTCGGTCACGACCAACAAGTGGATCAAGGACAACGACGAGGCCGCGAAGACGACGGCGAACAAGGCGCTGGAGAAGCTGAGCGGCAAGGCGCTGCCGGCCGATCAGCTCGACCCGGCGTGGAAGTCCATCGAGATCCTGGACGATCCGCTCGCCGCGACGCTCCAGGCCGAGGCCGACCACGCGGTCAAGGCGGGTCTGCTCGAAAAGCCGCAGCTCAAGGGGATCTACGACCTCGGGCCGCTCAACAAGGTGCTCAAGGCCGAAGGAAGCCCCGCGGTGGACGACGCCGGTCTCGGCGTGAAGTAGCGGCGCGGGGGCGCGGCACCGCCGTACGCGCGCCGCCCGTTATTTCTCTCTCGGCGCCATCCATCCCCGGCCCCGTTCCCAGGAGGTGTCCCATGGCGGCGACGTACGCCGAGGCCACGGACGGCAGTACGCGTGAGGCGGGCCCGGCCGCCCGGCTCGCTCACGTCTCCAAGTCCTTTCCGACCCCCGCCGGGCAGCACCTCGTGCTCGACGACATCTCGCTCGATGTCGCCCCCGGCGAGTTCGTGACCCTGCTCGGGGCCTCGGGCTGCGGGAAGTCGACGCTGCTCAATCTCGTCGCCGGGCTCGACGCGCCCTCGGAGGGCGAGATCAGCACGCCGGGCGCGCGGCCCGCGCTCATGTTCCAGGAGCACGCGCTGTTCCCCTGGCTCACGGCGGGCAAGAACATCGAGCTGGCGCTCAAGCTGCGCGGCGTGCCGCGCCCCGAGCGGCGGGGCAGGGCCGAGGAGTTGCTGAGCGTCGTCCGGCTCGACGGGGCGTACGGGAAGCGGGTGCACGAGCTGTCCGGCGGAATGCGGCAGCGCGTGGCGCTCGCCCGCGCGCTCGCGCAGGACAGCCGGCTCCTGCTCATGGACGAGCCGTTCGCCGCGCTCGACGCGATCACCAGGGACCTGCTGCACGACGAGCTGACCCGGGTGTGGCGCGAGACGCGGCTCTCGGTGCTCTTCGTGACGCACAACGTGCGCGAGGCGGTGCGGCTCGCCGAGCGCGTCGTGCTGCTCTCCTCGCGGCCGGGACGGGTCGCGCGCGAGTGGCACGTGGACATCCCGCAGCCGCGCCGTATCGAGGACACCGCCGTGGCGGAGCTGTCCGCCGAGATCACCGAGGAACTGCGGGGGGAGATCCGCCGTCATGGCCAGCACTGAGACCAGCACCGAGGCCGGCACCCGGCTGAACAAGGGGCCGGGGAGCACGGGGACGGGAAGCGCGGAGGACGGCGACCTCGCCGGGCTCGACGCGCTCGAAACGGCGGGCGGCGCGGCCGGGACGGGGCGCGCGGGAGTGCGCGAGGTCCTGGTCCGCAAGGTCCTGCCGCCGCTCGTCTCGGTCGTCCTGGTCCTCGCCGTGTGGCAGATCCTCGTCTGGGCGAAGGTCACCGACTCCTACAAGCTGCCCGCGCCGGGCGCGGTGTGGGACGAGCTGAGCGAGGCGTGGACGCGGGGCAAGCTGCTCGGCTACATCTGGACGAGCGTCGAACGCGGCCTGTTCGGCTTCGTGCTCGCGCTCGTCATCGGCACGCCGCTCGGGCTGCTCGTCTCGCGGGTGCGCTTCGTGCGCGCCGCGATCGGGCCGATCCTCTCCGGGCTCCAGTCGCTGCCCTCGGTCGCGTGGGTGCCCCCGGCCGTGCTGTGGCTCGGGCTGAACAGCTCGATGATGTACGCCGTGATCCTCCTCGGCGCGGTGCCCTCGATCGCCAACGGCCTGGTCTCCGGCGTCGACCAGGTGCCGCCGCTGTACCTGCGGGCCGGGCGCACGCTCGGCGCGACGGGCCTGCGCGGGACCTGGCACATCGTGCTCCCGGCCGCGCTGCCCGGTTATCTCGCGGGGCTCAAGCAGGGCTGGGCGTTCTCGTGGCGCTCGCTCATGGCCGCCGAGATCATCGCGTCCTCGCCGGATCTCGGCATCGGGCTGGGGCAGTTGCTGGAGAACGGCCGTACCAACAGCAGCATGTCGATGGTGTTCCTCGCGATCTTCCTCATCCTGATCGTCGGCATCGCGATCGACCTGCTCATCTTCAGCCCGCTGGAGCGCAGGGTGCTGCGCACGCGCGGGCTGCTCGTCAGGAGCTGAACCATGACCGCTCCCCCGCCCGCCCTGCTGGTCGTCGCGCACGGCAGCCGCGATCCGCGCCACGCCGCCACGGTCGGCGAACTCGTGGCGCGGGTACGGCGTTCGCGGCCCGGGCTCACGGTCGGGACCTCGTTCCTCGACTTCGCCGAGCCGTCCGTCCCGGACGCCCTCGCGGGGCTCGCGGCGGCCGGCGCCCGGGAGGTCGTCGCGCTGCCGCTGCTGCTCACGCGGGCCTTCCACGCCAAGAGCGACATCCCGGCGGCGCTCGCGGCGGCGAGCCGCGCGATGCCGGGGCGGTCGGTGGGGGTGCGGCTCGGGCGTGTGCTCGGCCCCTCGCCGCTGCTCACGGCGGCGCTGGAGCGGCGCCTCGCGCAGGCGGGGGTACGGCGTGCCGAGCGCGCCGCGACCGCCGTCGTGCTCGCCTCGGCCGGGTCGAGCGACCCCGAGGCCGCCGCGGTGCTCGACGGGATCGCGCGGCAGTGGCGGGGGACGGGCTGGGGCGCGGTGCGGCTCGCCCACGCCTCGGCGCGCGGCCCGCGCACCGAGGAGGTGGTGCGGGAGCTGCGCGCGGCGGGCTGGGCGCGGATCGCGGTCGCGCCGTACGTCCTGGCCCCCGGCTTCCTGCCGAACCGCATCGCGCGGGGCGCCCGCGAGGCGGGCGCGGACGTGCTGGCGGAGGTGCTGGGACCGGCGCCCGAGGTCGTACGGCTCCTCGTGCGGCGGTACGAGGACGCGCTCTTCGCCCCGGCGCCCCGGCTCGCTGCGGCGGCCTGACGCACGGCAGTTCGACCTCCGCCACTAGGGTGGGCGGGGTGACTCCGGAACTGCGCACCGAGCGCCTGGCACTGAGTCCGTACGTCCGCGCCGACGAGGAGGATTTCGTCGCCCTCTTCCAGACGGCCGCCTTCGGCGAGCACTTCGGCGACGGAATGCAGTCGCCCGAGCAGGACCGCGCCCTGTTCCAGCGCCTCTTCAGCTGCGTCTACGCCGAGGAGCGCTTCCCCGTGTGGGCGGTGCGGCTCGACGGGGCGTACGCCGGGCACGCCGAGATCAAGCCCTCGCCCGCGCCGTGGCTGGACGGGCACGAGATCGTCTACGGGCTCGCCCCGCGCCACCAGCACCGGGGCCTCGGCACGGAGGTCGCCGCCGCGCTCACGGCCTACGGCCACGAGACCCTCGGCCTCGCGGAGGTCCACGCGACCGTCAACGCGGGAAACACCTTTCGCTGGCCCTCCTCGAACGCCTCGGCTACGAGCGGCGCCGCGAGGTCAAGGAGGACGACGGCCGCGTGACGTGCCTGCTGACCTCGACGGCGGAGGGTTGGGCGGCACGCGGCTGAGGCGGCCTGGGCCGCCGGGGGGACACCTCCCGGTCCGGCCGCCCCTCCCGCGTAACGCCGCCGCTACGCCCGCGCGGCGGCCTCGATCCGTTCCCGCAGCCCGGCCGGCGTGTACGCGCCGGGGCCGCCGCCCGCGCGGGCCAGCTCGTTTACGAGCGCGCGCAGGGTCTCGTTGACCGGCGTGGGGACGCCGTGCAGGCGGCCGAGGAGGACGATCTCCCCGTTGAGCCAGTCGGCCTCGACCGAGGAGGCCCCGCGCCTGAGGCTCTGCCACGTGGAGCCGCCGCCGCGCGGGACGCCGGGCACGGGGAGCAGCCTTACGCGCTCGCCCCGCACGCGGCGCGCCTCCTCCTCACCGACCGTCACGATCCCGGCCGCCGCGAGCACCGCGGCGCCCTCCGCGCGCGCCTCGGCGACGAGGGCGAGGGCCTCGGGGCCTTCGAGCGGACCGAGAAGCGCCTCGATCGCGTTGGGCAGGTTGTCGAGCAGTTTCGCGTACTTCCAGGGCATGACGTCCTCGGGCAGCGGCGCGTCGAAGCGGCTCGCGCGCAGATCGGCCGCGACGGCGTCGAGGACGGGCTCGGGGCGGCCCGGCGGGTAGCTGCCCAGGTGCAGGATGCCGGTGAGCGGGACACCGCCCGCGCCGACGACGCCCGCTTCGAGGTACGTGGACGGCATCCACACGCAGACGCCGACGACCCGCGCGAAGCGGCGCAGCGCCACGCGCTCGTTCACGACGCCGTTCTGGAGGCACAGCACGGGAAGCCGCTCCCCGGCCGTGCCCCCGCCCGCTACCGGGCGCGGTGCCCACGCGTCGAGCGCCGCCACGGTGTCCTGGCTCTTGACGGCGAGGAGCAGCACGTCGTCCGCGCGCAGCTCGCCCAGTTCCTCCGGCCCGCCGACGACGGGCAGCCGGTACGCGTGCTCCCCCTCGGGCGTCACGAGCCGCAGTCCGTCCCGCTCCAGGGCCTCCCGGTGCGCCCCGCGCGCGACGCACACCACCTCCCGGCCGCCGCCCGCGAGCCTGGCCCCCACGGTTCCGCCGACGGCCCCTGTCCCGATCACGATGTAGCGCATACGGGGAGCCTGCCACAGGAGCCCCGGGGAGCGCGGCGGCGCGGGATCGCTCCCGTGTGCGCTTGGCCCCGGTCCGTCCCATCATGGCCTCATGACGACCGCGTTCGACCCCGCCCGCGTCCCGCACCTCAACGGCCCCTTCGCGCCGGTCACGGCGGAGGTGGACGTCGCGGACCTGGAGGTGGTGGGCGAGCTGCCGGAGGCGCTGGACGGGCTGTACCTGCGCAACGGGCCCAACCCCCGGTTCACGCCGGTCGGGAGCTATCTCTACCCGCTCGACGGGGACGGCATGGTGCACGGCGTGTGGCTCTCGGGCGGGCGGGCCAGGTACCGGAACCGGTTCGTGCGGACGGAGGCGATGCGTGCCGAGGAGCGCGCCGGGCGGGCGCTGTGGGGCGGCCTGGAGTCACTGATCCTGCCGGACGCGGCACAGGTCGGCGAAGAACTCGCCGGGACGTTCAAGCCGCTGCCGGACATCAACGTGGTCCGGCACGCGGGGCGGCTGCTCGCGCTCGCCGAGTCCGACTGCCCCTACCGCCTCACCCCGGGGCTCGGCACGCTCGGCAGGGAGACCTTCGGCGACCGGCTGCCCGCAGGGATCACCGCGCATCCCAAGACCGATCCGGTGACCGGCGAACTGGCCGCGTTCTGCTACGCGCTGGAGCCCCCGTACCTCACGTGGTCGCTCATCGGCCCGGACGGGGCGGTGCGGCGCGGCCCGACGCCTGTCGAGGGCGTGGACGCGCCCCGGATGATCCACGACATGGCGCTCACCGAGCGGTACCTCGTCCTCGTCCTCGCGCCGGCGTTCTTCACCCTGGACGAGGCCCTGCACGGCGGTTCCTTCCTGCACTGGCGCCCCGAGCGCGGCACGCGCCTCGCGCTGATCCCGCGCGACGGCGGCCCGGTGCGCTGGGCGGAGGACGAGGCGTTCTGGCTGTGGCACACCGTCAACGCCTACGAACGGCCCGGGGACGGGCACGTCGTCCTCGACTACGTGCAGTGGCCGGAGCTGTCGCTCGGCGCCGCCCGCGAACGGCACGCGGCGCCCGGTGCCGCCCACGGCCTGACCCGCGCCGTGATCGACCCCGTCGCGGGCACGGTGCGCCGCACCCGCCTGGACGACGCGCGGGTGGAGCTGCCCCGTATCGACGACCGGGCGCTGGCGCGCCCGCACGACCGCCTCGCCGTCGCGGCGGGCGGACGCGGGACCTGCTGCCCGGGGAGTACGACGCCCTGCGCTTCTACGAGCTGGGCGGCCCGGAGCGGGCCGAGGTGACCGCGGTGAGCTGGGACGCGGGCGCGCTCGCGGTGGGCGAGCCGGTCTTCGCGCCCGAGCCGGGCACGCGGGACAGCGCGCGCGGCTGGTGGCTCACCTTCGCGACCGACCGCACGGACGGGTCGAGCAGGCTCCTCGTCCTGCCCGCCGCCGACCCCGGCTCGGGGCCGGTGGCGCAGATCCTCGTCCCCGTCCGGGTCCCGCTCGGGCTGCACGGGAGCTGGCTGCCGACGGCGGAGTGAACCGCCACCCGGCGCGGGCGCCGCGCGCCGCACCGTGGCACGCCGTCGCACCTCACACCGCAGGAAGCGCTTTCTGCCTATGCCATTCCCCCGGCGGGCCCCGGCGGCATAGCGTGGGTGCCGCACTGTCGTCCCGCGCCACCCGGGGCAGACGTACCGTACCCGTGCGCTCACGCGCCGTGTGTTTGAGGAGAGGCCCCCATGGCCCTGTTCGACTTTTCCGTCGACAAGCTGCCCGGCTACCGCAGCGCGTCCGTGGAACCGGAGGACTTCGACGCCTTCTGGACCCGGACCCTGACCGAGACCCGCGCGCACCCGCTCGACGCCCGCTTCGAGCGGGTGGACGTCCCGCTGACGACCGTCGAGGTGTACGACGCGAGCTTCTCCGGCTTCGGCGGCGACCGGATACGCGGCTGGCTCGTGCTCCCCGCGGGCACGGCCGAGCCGCTGCCGGTCGTCGTGGAGTACCTGGGGTACGGGGGCGGGCGCGGCCTGCCGCACACGCACCTGCTCACCGCGAGCGCGGGCTACGCGCACTTCGTGATGGACACGCGCGGCCAGGGCGCGGGCTGGGGCGGCGGCGACACCGTGGACCCGGGCGGCAGCGGCCCGGCCGTGCCGGGGTACATGACGCGCGGGATCGACGACCCGGACACGTACTACTACCGGCGGGTCTTCACGGAACAACAGATAACGGGCCGTGGAGGAGGCAAAACGCGCCCCGATCACCGACGCGGGCCGCACCGTCGTAACGGGGGACCCAACCCAGGGCGGCGGGATCACGCTCGCGGTGGCCGGCCTCGTGCCCGACCTGGCGGGCGTCGCGCCCAACGTCCCGTTCCTGTGCGACTTCCCGCGCGCCACGACGCTCACCGACAGGCACCCCTACCGCGAGATCGGCGCGTACCTCAACGTCTTCCGCGACCGCGTCGCCGCCGTGCGCTCCACGCTCGCCTACTTCGACGGCGTGCACTTCGCCGCGCGCGGCACCGCGCCCGCGCTCTTCTCGACGGCCCTGGAGGACCAGGTCTGCCCGCCCTCGACGGTGTACGCGGCGTACAACGCGTACCCGGTGGCGGAGAAGGACATCAAGGTCTACGAGTTCAACGGCCACGAGGGTGGCGGCACCCATCAGGACGCGGCCCGCCTTGCGTGGCTGCGGGGGCTTGAGGGGTTCGGGGTCGCGGGCTGACGGCGCGCGGCTGAGGGGCGGGGGGGGCG
>NZ_GG770539.1:1017135-1026094 GCF_000154905.1 Streptomyces sp. SPB074
GGGCGCGCGTACGGCGCTCGCGGGCCCGGCGCGCGGGCGTGCGCGGGCGTGCCCGGGCGCGTCGGCTCAGGGGGCGCCGGGCGTTCGCGGCGCGTCCACCCCTCCCCGCGCGTACGGCGATCCCTGGTGGAACCACAGCAGCCACTCCCGCGAGCCGGGCTCGCGGCGCCACAGCGAGGCGCGGCGCACGGCGCGGTGGCCGTCGTCGGTGTCCCAGCGCAGGTGGACGAGGCCGGGGGCGAGCCGGGTCGCGGTCATGGCAGTGACCCGGGTGGGCGTGGCTCCGGGCGGGGTCGCGGGCGAGAGCTCGGCCGCGACGGCGGCCCGGTCCCACAACCGCCCCGAGGCGCCGACCTCGTGGAACTCCGGGTGGAGGTCGCGCAGGAGCGCGGCCGGGTCCCGGCGCACCTCGGGCCGGAGCATCCGCAGCTCACGGGCGACGACCTCGGCGAGGCCGGGGTTTTCGCCGGAGCGGTGGCCCTCGCGCGGGTCGTGGCCGGTGCGGGGTTCACGGGGTGTGCCGACGGTCATGGCCCCGTATCCTCCTCGGCCCGCTCCGCGAGGGCGAGGAGTTTTCGCACCGTGTTCCAGGTGCGGGTGGTCGTGAAGAGGCCGGGGAGCCGGGCGGGGCGCAGGAGTTCGGCGGCGAGGGCGGAGCGGCTGATGCCGTCGGGGGTGTGCAGGTACAGGACGCGGTCGCCGAGGCGGTAGTCGTCCGGGGCGTGGGCCCCGGGGTCGAGATCGGCGAAGCGGTCCGGGTCGGCGGGGCCCGAGAGGAAGACGAACTGGAGCCGCGAGCCGGTGAAGGTGCCCTCCGGGTACGGGTTCGCGGCGAGGACCGCCCGCAGGCGTTCCGCTTCGAGCACGAGGACCGGCACCGCGAAGCCGAACTCGCGCTCCAGCGCGGCGGAGAGAGCGGCGGCGTGTTCCCCGGCCGGGCGCGGCTCACCGGGCACGAAGACGACGTTCCCGCTGTTGAGATGCGTCCGCACGGCCCGGTGCCCGAGCCCGGCGGCCAGTTCGCGCAGCCGCGCCATCGGCACCTTGTGCGCCGCCCCCACGTTCACGCCCCGCAGCAGGGCGACCGAAGCACTCGTCATGCCCCGCACCGTAACCGCCGCCACCGCCAAGGGGCCCCGGGGACGGCCGGCGGACCCGGGCATCGGCCTCGGGTCACCGGATCGCTACGCGCCCGGCGACGCGTCCTCGCCCGCGCGGCCCTCGGGACCACCGGACCGGCCGGACGCACCGGGACCACCGGACCCGCCGGAGCCAGCGGAAGGATCGAGGCCGCCCGACTCGCCTGCCTCCTCACCGGCCTCGTCCGCTGCCGCGTTGTACCGCAGGAGGTAGCCGGCGAAGCGGTCCAGGTCGGCGGCGCCCCAGTCGGCGAGGCGCCGCCGGAAGGCGCGGCGGCGCGCCTCGTTCACCTGCGCCAGCACCTCCTCGCCGTGGGCCGTGAGGTGGAGCACGTGCACCCGCGCGTCCACGGGGTCGGCACCGCGCGCCACGAGCCCGGCCCGTTCGAGGACGGAGACCTGGCGGCTGATGGTCGACTTGTCGAGAAGGTAGTGGGCGGCCAGGTCGGTCGCGCGGCAGCCCGGCTGGTACTCGACGTGGCTGAGCAGCGTGAAGGAGACGAGCGACAGCTCCGGGTGCATGTGCGCCGCGATCCCCCGGGCCCGGCGCGCGAAGGCCGTCATCTCGCGCTGGATGGTCTCCAGCGCGACGTCCCTGTCCTGTGCCACGTGCACGACCTCCTCCGGCTGGTTGTACAGTACAACGTAAACGCATGGTTGCATTTACCAACCACTGCTCTCGTCACCTGTCGCCGTCGCCCGTCCCCGGCGCGGCGTGTTCCACAGGAGTGCTCCCGATGAGTTCAGCCGAAGCCCCGGCGCCCGGCAGGGCCCGCGATCTGGCAGCGGCCCGTCATGTCCTGGTCCACCTGCTGACGCCGATGCTCATGTGCGTCGGCACGGGCCTCGCCTATCTCGGCGCCTTCGCCAACCCCTCGCCGCACCACATGCCGGTCGCCGTCGTCGGCGCCGGGCCGAGCACGGCGGCACTCGCCCAGACGATCCACGACAAGGCAGCGGCGGCGGGCGACTCCCTCGACGTGCGCACGGTCCCCGACCGCGACGCGGCCCGCCACCTGCTCATGGAGCGGCAGCTCTCGGCCGCCTTCGTCCCTTCGGAGAAGGCACCCGAACTGCCCGTCGCGAGCACGAACGCCGATACGAGCGCCACGGTCGCCGAGAAGGTCTTCACGCCGCTCGCCACGGCGCGGGACGAGCCGCTCAAGGTCACCGATCTCGCCCCGCCCGCCCACGACGACCCCACCGGGCAGGGGATCTTCTTCCTCCTCGTCGCCGTGAGCATCGGCTCGTACGCGTCCGTCGCCGTGCTCGGCGGCGCGGGGGCCGCGCTGCGGATGCGGACCAGGGCGGCCTTCGTCGTCGTGACGTCCTTCGCCGTGAGCCTCATCGGCGCGGCGCTCGCGGGGCCCGTCTTCCACATCGTGTCGCACGGCCTGTGGGGGGTGTGGGCCATGGCCTGGCTCTACTCGGCCGGCATCCTCTTCCTCGGCGTGGGCCTGCACACGTTCCTGAGGCGGTGGACGACGCTCACGATGATGGTCCTCTTCGTGATGCTCAACTTCACGACGTCCGGGGGGCTGTACCGGCCCGAACTGCTCAACGGCTTCTTCGGCGCGCTGCACTCCTTCTGGAACGGGGCGGGCCTCGTGGAGGGCCTGCGCAGCCTCGTCTACTTCGACCACGTGCAGCTCGGCCGCCACGTCCTCAGGCTGGCCCTGTGGCTCGTCGCCGGCCTGCTCGCGACGACGCTGGCGGGGCTGTACGAGCGGCGCCGCCGCACCGCCGCCGCCGCGCCGCCGCACCACCACGCGGCCCCGGCAGCGCGCGGGGAGACGCCGCAGGAGCACGAGGAGAGGGAGGAGGAGATGGACGAGTCGGTGGGCGTCTGAGCCGGGCCGGGACCGGGCCCTCGGGGCGTCCCGACCGCGCGGGTGGGAAACTGTGCGCGACGGCTCCCCCGCAGGGGGCCGTGACCACAGCACGCCGGGCCCCGGGGCCGGGCAGGGGAGGCGGACGATGGACGAGTCGCGGGCACGCGAGGTGCTGGACGCGGCGGGGCTGGACAGCGGCGCGGAGCTGATGGTGCTCGGCGAGAACGCGGTCTTCGCCTCCGGGGACCTCGTGATCAAGGTGGGGCGCGCGCCCGAACTGCTCGACCGGGCGCGGCTCGCGCTCCGCATCGCGGACTGGCTCAAGGAGAGCGACGTCCCCGCCGTGCGCGCCGCGCGCTCCGAACCGCTCCTCGTCGAGGGGCACCCCGTCACGCTGTGGGAGCGGCTGCCGGAGGCGAGCAGGCCTGCGACGCCGGCCGATCTCGCGGCGCTCCTGCGCCGGGTCCACGCCCTGCCCGCCCCCTCCTTCGCCCTGCCCCGGCGCGAACTGCTCGGCGGCGTCGAGCGCTGGCTCCGTCTCGCGGGCGACGCGATCGACCCCGCCGACGCCGCGTTCCTGCGCGAGCGCCGCGACGGCTTCGCCCCGGCCGCCGCCGCGCTCACCCCGCACCTGCCACCGGGGCCGGTCCACGGCGACGCGCTCCCACGCAACGTGCTCGCCGGGCCGGACGGCCCCGTCCTCTCCGACCTGGAGACCTTCTCCTTCGACCTGCGCGAGCACGACCTCGTCGTGATGGACCTCTCCCGCGACCGCTACGGGCTGCCCGCCGAGGCGTACGAGGACTTCGTCCGCGCCTACGGCTGGGACGTACGCGAGTGGGAGGGCCGGCTCACCCTGCGCGGGGCGCGCGAGACGGCGAGCTGCGCGTGGGTGGCCCAGCACGCCCCGTCGAACCCGGCCGCGCTCGCCGAGTTCCGGCGGCGCGTGAACTCCCTGCGGGACGGGGACACGACGGTGCGCTGGTACCCCTTCTGAGCCGACGCCGCGCCCCGATGCCGCGCCGCGCGCGGCCCCGTGCCGTCCCTTCGCTCAAGCCGCCGTCCGCTGGCGCGGGATGACCGGCCAGGCGGCCTCCACCACCGCGTCGGGGCGGGTGCGGCGCAGGTACTCCTGGAGGCTCGCGGACTGGCGGGCCGCCGCGTCTACCTGGAGGCGGTGCAGCTCGGTGGGGGGCAGCGCGCCGAGGCGGGGGTGCCGGGCGCCGAGGCTGCGGGCGAGGAGGGTCGCGGCGAGGGCGTCCGAGCGGGCGTCGTGGGCGCTGTCGAGGCGGACGCCGTAGTGCTCGCACAGGGCGGCCAGGACACGGCTGCCCCTGCGGTAGCGGTCGGCGTGCTTGTCGAGGACGAGCGGGTCCACCACCGGGGCCGGTTCCCCGCCGAGCAGCTCGGCGAGCGCGGGCACCCCGTGGCGGCGGCACTCGCGGTCCAGGAGCGAGAGGTCGTAGCGCGCGTTCATCACCACGAGGGGCGTGCCCGCGCGCAGTCCGGCGGCGAGCGCCTCGGTGATCTCGGCGACGGCGCCGCGTGCCGGGGCGCCCTCGGCGCGGGCACGGGCCGTGGGGATGCCGTGGATGGCGGTGGCCTCGGCGGGGATCTCGATGCCGGGGTCCAGGAGCCACGTCCGGGTCTGCGCGACGGCTCCCGAGGCGTCGAGGCGTATCACGGCGGCGGTGACGACGCGGTCGTGCTCGACGTCGGTGCCCGTGGTCTCCAGGTCGAAGCCGGTCAGCGGGCCCTCGTACCAGGTCATGTGTGTCTCCCTCGGCGTGTTCGGCGACGTGTCCCCCCGTCCGGGCGCCGCGTGATCACCACCCTCGCACGCGCCTGTGACAGTGCCTCCGTACCCCCGGCGCCCCTCTCCAAGGGGCCCTCGTGGCACCGGCGCAGGGAACTGCGGCCGGAGTCGGGAGCGTTCAGGACACCGGGCGGGCGTCGGCCCACGCCGATTCGAACTCCTCGCGGTACGTGTCGAAGAGCCCGCTCTCGCCCCCGGCCGCGCCGCGCACGAGGCGCCCGCCGCCGCGTACCACCAGGACCGGTGACTCCATGCCGCGCGCCCGGCGCAGATAGGGCTGGACGACCGCGACGCCCTCGGCCGTGTCGCCGTCCACGAGGTAGGCGTTGGAGCGCGGGGTCTCGTCGATGACCTGTATCTCGAAGGCGCCCGGGTCGCGCAGGCGGGCGCGCACGCGCCGCATGTGGAGGATGTTCATCTCGACGCTGCGGCTCATCTCGCCTCGTTTGAGGCCAAGTTCGCGTTCGCGGCGTTTGACGGCGCTGCTCGCGGGGTTGAGGAAGAGGAGCCGGGCGCGGCAGCCCTCCTCGGCGAGGCGGACGAGACGGCGGCCGGAGAAGTTCTGCACGAGGAGGTTGAGGCCGATGCCCATCGCGTCGAGCCTGCGGGCCCCGGCGAAGAGGTCCTCGGCGGGGAACTGGCGCAGGAGGCGGACGCGGTCGGGGTGGACGGCGACGACGTCCGCGTACCGCTCGCCGACCAGGTCCTCGACGGCGTCGACGGGCAGGCGGCGCGTGGCGGGGACGCCGGTGCCGGCCGAGAGCGTGTCGAGGAGCCGGGCCGAGGCGCGTTCGGCCTGGGCGAGGACGCTCGGGTTGAGGGCGCGGTTGCGCGAGACGACGTTGCGCGCGACCTCCAGCTCGTCCAGTGCCAGCTCGACGTCCCTGCGGTCGTCGAAGTACGGCTCGAAGCAGGGCCAGTGGCTGACCATCAGCTCGCGGAGCTGGGGCAGCGTCAGAAAGCTGAGGACGTTGTCGTCGGCGGGGTCGAGGAGGTAGCCCTTGCGGCGGCTGACCTCGCGCACCGCGATGGCGCGCTGCACCCATTCCTGCCCGGCGGGCCCGGCGGCGGCCGTCACCCAGTCCTTGCCGTGGACCGGTACGTACACGGGGCGCAGCACGGCGGCGACGACGGCGCGCAGCCGTTGTTCGACCAGATTGAGCCACACGTAGACGCGGCCGGCGCGCTGGGCGCGGGTGCGAACCTCGTCCCACTCCTTGGGGCCCCAGTCCAGCTCGGGCCCGATCTGCGGGGAGACGTCGACGGTGCCCGTGAGCGGGACGGGTGCGGGCGGGCGGTCCTCCGCGGAGCCCTCCGCGCCGCCGCCTTCGCCAGGTGGCAGCTCCAGCCCTCCCGACACCCGCGCACCGCCCCTTCGTCCCGCTTCCGCGACGCCTGTCGCCCCTGTTCAACGATCAAGGAAGACTACTCCGGCCGGGGCCCGGGACGCAGCCGGAGGCCATGGCTCCTCTTCCCCCGGCGCCAGCGGCGAAACGGCGCCGGGCCGGGGTGCGGGGGCGGCGTGGGCGAGGGGCGGAGGCGGGGTGAGCGGGGCGGGGAGGGCTCGTGGGGATCACCTGTCCGGCGGTGTACAGCGGGCGGGGGCCCGGCGGTGTGGCGTGTTCGGGGCCGTACCGATCGCGCCACATTCGCTCGTGCGGCTGAATTCTTGACGAAGGTCTTGACGCCTTTTCGGCTGCTGGACGGCCCGGGGGCCTCCGCCGGGGGCCCGTACCCGTTCGTACGTCGGTGTGGTCGCGGCCCTCGCGGGACAGAAGTCCTACGGGAGCGGCCCCTCTTCCGGGAGACTCGGGCCCATGGTGGCCCTTCCCCCGGGCCGGAAACGGAAGAGTCGAGTTCATGCAGCTCTGGCCAGGTGAGGCATATCCGCTCGGCGCCACGTACGACGGCGCCGGGACGAACTTCGCGGTCTTCTCGGAGGCCGCCGACCGTATCGAGCTGTGCCTGCTGCACGACGACGGCTCGGAGAGCGCGGTGGAACTGCGCGAGTCCGACGCCTTCGTGCGGCACGCCTATCTGCCCGGCGTGATGCCGGGCCAGCGGTACGGCTTCCGCGTGCACGGCCCGTACGAGCCCGCGCGCGGGCAGCGGTGCAACGCGGCGAAGCTTCTGCTCGACCCGTACGCGAAGGCGATCAGCGGGGCCGTCGACTGGAGCGAGGCGGTGTACGGGTACCATTTCGGCGCGCCCGACAAGCGCAACGACCTGGACTCGGCCCCGTACACGATGGCCTCCGTCGTCGTGAACCCGTACTTCGACTGGGGCGACGACCGGCCCCCGCGCACGGACTACCACCGCACGGTGCTGTACGAGGCGCACGTCAAAGGCCTGACGATGCGCCACCCCGACCTGCCCGACGAGCTGCGCGGCACGTACGCGGCGCTCGCGCACCCCGCGATCATCGGGCACCTGACCGAGCTGGGCGTGACGGCGCTCGAACTCATGCCGGTGCACCAGTTCGTCAACGACCACCGGCTCGCGGACGCGGGGCTCGCGAACTACTGGGGCTACAACACGATCGGTTTCTTCGCCCCGCACAACACGTACGCCTCCTGGGGCGACCGGGGCCAGCAGGTCCTGGAGTTCAAGTCGGCGGTGCGGGCGCTGCACGAGGCGGGCATCGAGGTGATCCTCGACGTCGTCTACAACCACACCGCCGAGGGCAACCACCTGGGCCCCACGCTCTCCTTCCGGGGCCTCGACAACGCCTCGTACTACCGGCTCACCGAGGACCCGAAGTACTACATGGACACGACGGGCACCGGGAACTCGCTGCTCATGCGTTCCCCGCACGTCCTCCAGATGATCATGGACTCGCTGCGGTACTGGGTCACGGACATGCACGTGGACGGCTTCCGCTTCGACCTCGCGGCGACGCTCGCGCGGCAGTTCCACGAGGTGGACCGGCTCTCGTCCTTCTTCGACCTCGTGCAGCAGGACCCGGTCGTGAGCCAGGTCAAGCTCATCGCGGAGCCGTGGGACGTCGGCGAGGGCGGCTACCAGGTGGGGAACTTCCCGCCGATGTGGACGGAGTGGAACGGCAAGTACCGCGACACGGTGCGCGACCTGTGGCGCGGCGAGCAGCGCACGCTGGCGGAGTTCGCCGGGCGGCTGACCGGCTCCTCGGACCTCTACCAGGACGACGGGCGGCGACCGCTCGCCTCGATCAACTTCGTGACGTGCCACGACGGTTTCACGCTGCGCGACCTGGTCTCGTACAACGAGAAGCACAACGAGGCCAATGGTGAGGAGAACCGGGACGGCGAAAGCTTCAACCGCTCCTGGAACTGCGGTGCCGAGGGCGAGAGCGAGGACCCCGGGGTCAACGAGCTGCGGGCCCGGCAGACGCGGAACTTCCTCGCGACGCTCATGCTCTCGCAGGGTGTGCCGATGCTGAGCCACGGCGACGAGTTCGGGCGCACGCAGGGCGGCAACAACAACGCCTACTGCCAGGACAACGAGCTGGCCTGGGTGAGGTGGCCGCGGGCCGAGGGCTCGGGCGAGGGTTCGGGCGAGGGCTCCGGCGAGGGCTCCGGCTCCGGCGAGGCGGGCGACGAGGAGGCGACGGCGCTCGCGGCGTTCACGCGCGCGATGGTGTGGCTGCGCCGCGACCACCCGGTCTTCCGGCGCCGCCGCTTCTTCCACGGGCGTCCCGTCGAGGGCACCCACGACGAGCTGTCCGACATCGCGTGGTTCACGCCGGAGGGCGGCGAGATGACGCGCGGCGACTGGGACGGCGCGACGGCGAGCGCGATGACCGTCTTCCTCAACGGCAACGCGATCTCGGAACCGGGCCCGCGCGGGGAGCGCATCCAGGACGACTCCTTCCTTCTCATGTTCAACGCCTCGCCGCAGGACCTGGAATTCGTCATCCCCGTCAACCACGGCAAGGAGTGGCAGGTCGTCGTGGACACCTCCCGCACGGACGGCCTCCCGCCGGGCACGGGCGTCAAGGCCGGCGCGGGCCAGCGCCTCGAACTGCGGGACCGCAGCATGTTGGTGCTCCAGCGGCCCGCGTAAGGGCACGGGGCGGGAGCGCGGGACGGGGACGCGTCGGGACGGGCGCGGTACGGGGCGGGACTGGTACGGGTCGGGGACGGGGCGGCCGACGCCCTCGTCCCCCGCGCCCGCCCCGTTCACCCCCTCCGATT
>NZ_GG770539.1:1026194-1027327 GCF_000154905.1 Streptomyces sp. SPB074
GGGGGGGGGGGGGGTCCGCGCCCCCGCCCCCGTTCACCCCTCCGATTCATCCGTCCGCGCGTCCGCATGACACACTCGCCCGCCGCGCGGGTACACAACCCCCCATGACCTCCGACTCGTCCCCAGCCCCCGAAGCGGTCTTCGCCCCGCCGACCGCGACCTACCGGCTCCAGCTCACACCCGGCCGCGGCTTCGCGGACGCGGCGGACCTCGTCCCGTACCTCGCCTCGCTCGGTGTCTCGCACCTGCACCTCTCCCCCGTCCTGGAGGCGGTGCCCGGCTCGGAGCACGGCTACGACGTGACCGACCCGACGCGGGTGCGCGAGGAGCTGGGCGGCCGGGAAGGACTGCTCGCGCTCGCCGGGACGGCCCGCGCGCACGGGCTCGGCCTCGTGCTCGACCTCGTCCCCAACCACATGGCCGCCTCGCCGCGCCACACGCGCGCGCTGTGGCACGTCCTGCGCGAGGGGCCCGGCTCGCCGTACGCGCGCTGGTTCGACCTGGACTGGGAGGGCGGCGGCGGGCGGCTCCTGCTCCCCGTGCTCGGCGGCCGGCTCGCGGACGTGCAGGACGAGCTGACCGTCGAGGACGGCGAGTTGCGGTACCACGAGCACGCCTTCCCGCTGCGCGCGGGCACCGAGCACCTGCCGCTCGGCGAACTCCTCGACGCGCAGTGGTACCGGCTCGCGTGGTGGCGACTGGCCCGCACGGAGCTGAACTACCGGCGGTTCTTCACGATTTCGGAGCTGATCGGGGTGCGGCAGGAGGACCCGGAGGTCTTCGCGGCGACGCACAGCCTCGTCCTCGACCTCATGGCGAGCGGCGCCGTGCGGGGGCTGCGCATCGACCACCCGGACGGGCTCGCCGACCCCGGCGGCTACCTGCGCCGACTCGGGGAGCACGCGGCGCGGGCCGCGCCGGACGGGCACTGGACGGTCGTGGAGAAGATCCTCGCGGACGGCGAGGCGCTGCCCGAGGGCTGGCCGGTCTCGGGCACGACGGGGTACGACGCGCTGCGCCACATCGACGGCGTCTTCACCGACGCGGCCGGGCACGACGCCCTCCTCGGCCGCTACCGCGCGCTCGCCGCGCCGGCCGAGGCGCGCGGGGGTGCCTGGCCGGAGACGGCGCGG
>NZ_GG770539.1:1027877-1043141 GCF_000154905.1 Streptomyces sp. SPB074
GTGCGCGCGGCGCTCGCGGTGCTGAGCGAGGTGCCCGAGCGCTGGGAGGCGTTCCTCGCCGGGACCTCCGCGTGCCCCGCGCCCGATCCGCACCTGGGCTGGGCGGCCTGGCAGCTCGCCTTCGGCTTCGGGATCGCGGACGCGGAGCGGCTCGGCGGGGCGCTCCTCAAGCACGTGCGGGAAGCGGGGCTGCGCACGTCGTGGACGGAGCAGGACGCGGCGTACGAGGAGGAGGTGCGGCGCTTCGTCGCGGCCGGCCCGTGCGGGCCGCTGGGCGGGCGGCTCGCCGAGCTGCGCGCGGAGCTGGCCCCGTACATCCGCGCGAACGTCCTCGGTGCCGCGCTCGTGCACCTGACGATGCCGGGCGTCCCGGACGTCTACCAGGGCACCGAGACGGAGTCGCGGACCCTCGTGGACCCCGACAACCGTCGGACGCCTCCGGACGTACGGGGCGCGCTGGCCGCGCTGGACGAGGGCCGCGCGCCGCGCGACCTGCCCGAGGAGAAACTGGCCCTGACCGCGACCGCGCTGCGGCTGCGCCGCGCGCGGCCCGAGTGCTTCGGCGAGGACGCGACGTACGCCCCGCTGCCCGCGAGCGGACCGGCGGCGGCGCACTGCCTCGCCTTCGTCCGCTCGGACCGCGTCCTCACCGCGGTCACGCGCCTCGCGGCGCGGCTCGCGGAAGGGGGTGGCTGGAACGGGACGGTGCTGACGCTGCCGCCGGGGCGCTGGCGCGAGGCGGGCGGGGAACGCTCCTACGAGGGCGGAGTCCCGTGCGCGGAGCTCTTCGCCTCCCGCCCGGCCGCCCTCCTCGTGCGCACCGGCTGACCCGCCTTTTCCCGCCAGTCCCGTCCCCTCTCGTTGACGCCCGGGGCGGTGACTCCCTACGGTCTGGACCACCGCCGCCCCGGCGACCCGGAACCCCGGTGCCCACACCCCGGCGCCCCGGCGTCCCGGGGGCGGCGGTACCCGAGCGGGCTGCCGCGCCGCCTTGACCTTGTCGTCGCGTCAAGGTTTCTACTGGCCTCATGCGTATCGGAGAGCTGGCCGCCGTGGCCGGGGTGAGTACCCGGGCCGTCCGCCACTACCACCGGATCGGGCTGCTGCCCGAGCCCGCCCGGCAGCCCAACGGCTACCGCGAGTACGGGCTGCGGGACGCCGTCGAGCTGGCCCGGGTGCGGCGGCTGACCGAGCTGGGCCTGAGCCTGGACGAGGTACGGGACGTGCTCGCCGACGACGCGGGCCGGGACCTCGCGGAAATCCTCGCCGAGCTGGACGCCGACCTCGCGCGGCAGGAGGAGACGATCCGGCGGCGCCGCGCCCGGCTGCGGGAGCTGTTGGCGCAGGCGGACGCGGACGGCGGCCTGCCGCCGGACGCCCCCGTCTCACCCGCGCTCGCCGCGCTCTTCGCCGACTTCGACCGCGCCGCCGCGCACCTGCCGGGCCCCGAGCCCGCCTCGCTCGCGCTCGACCGCCGCCTCCTGGCCCTGCTCGACACCTCGGCCCCGGCGGACGGCGCCGCTGCGGGCGGCTGGCTGGGGCCGCTGGCCCGCGCCTTCACCTCGGACCCGGGGACGACGCGCCGCGCGTGGGCGCTGTACGGGCGTCTGGACGAACTCGCGGACGCCGCGCCCGACGATCCCCGCGTCGAGGAGACGGCCCGCGCCCTGGTCGCGCTGCTCCCTCCCGGCCTGCCGCTCGCCCCCGGGGACCCGGCGGGCGACGGCTTCCTCGACGCCCTCTACGCGGACTTCGCCCCGGCCCAGGCCGCCGTCCTGCGCCGCGTGATCACCCTCCTCAAGGAGCGCACGCCATGAACCGCTCGCCCCTCCCCCGCCCCGCGCGCCGTCTGGCCGCCCAGCAACTCGCCCTCTGGCGCGGATTCCTGCGCTGGGCGGGCCGCCGGGGTCCGGACGGAGTCGGCGCGGGCGATCTCGCCGCCCCGTACGCGCCCGCGCAGGCGGCGACGATGTACGGCCTCCTCTTCGTCGCCGCCGCGGAGACGGTCGCCCTCGCGGTCGTCATCCCCTGGCCCTGGGTGCACACGGCGGTGCTCGTCATCGACCTGTGGGGCTGCTGGTACGTCCTGGCGCTGCACGCCTCCTGCGTCGTGCGCCCGCACGTCCTGCGGGCGGACGGCTCCCTGCGGCTGCGGTACGGGCCGCTGCTCGACGTGACCCTCCCGGCCTCCCGCATAGCCGTCGTCCGCGCGGACCGCGCCTTCCCGGAAGCGCGCCCCGGCGCGGTGGACGCCTCGGGCAGAGCGGACCTGCCGGTCGGCGGCATGACGACGCTCACCGTGGAACTCACCGAACCCCTCACCTACGCAAGGCCGTTGGGAGCGCCCGCGGCGGCGCGCGTCTTCCGCGTCCACGCGGAGAACGCGGCGGAGGTGGCACGGGCCTGGCGGGGGATACGGGAGGCGTCGCGACCGGCACGCGAGTGAGCGGGCCGGGCGTCGCGGACGTCACGGCGCGCTCCGGCACAGCGCCCGGCCTCCGGGTACCGGCCGGCCGCTGTTCGACGTCCAACCGCCGCCCGCCCCGCCGTCTCAGTCCTCGACGTGCTTCTCGTCCGCCCGCTGCTTCTCCGCCAGCTTCTCCACGAAGTCCTGCGCCTTGTCGACGCCCGTGCCGATCTTCGCGCTGTACTTGCCGTCCGTGCGGGCGTCGATGAAGTCGCCGGCCTTCTCCAGGCCGCCCGTGATCTTCTCGCCGTGCTCCCCGGCCAGTTCCTCGGCCTTCTCCTTGAAGTTCTTGAGATTGTCGAACAACCCAGCCATTCCGGGCTCCTTGTCGTCTCGGCGGCCGGCTCGCGCGGCCGGCTCGCGCAGGGACCTTGATCATCCCACGGGCCCCCTCTCAGTCCTCCCCCGCGAACAGCTCCTCCATCCGCCTCGCCGCCGCCACGACCAGCGGGACCGCGCGCTCCGCGACGGAGCGGCGGTGGGTGATGACGTTGACCGCCGCCGGATCGCCCGGTTCCGGGACGCGGAGCGGGGCGGCGACCCCGATCGTGCCGGGTGTGACCTCCTCGTGGGTGATGGCCCAGCCGCGCGCCCGGACCTCGGCGACGCGCTCCGGCTCGCCCGGCAGCGGCTCCCGCGCCGACAGCAGCGCGAGCCCCGCCGAGCCCCGGTCGAGCGGGTCGCGGTGGCCGACCCCGTACGAGAAGCGCGGCCCGGGGCCCGGGGGCTCCACCACGGCGACGGCGACGGCGTGCGGCCCGTCGGGAACGACGAGGCAGGCGGTGGCGCCGAGTTCGACGGCCAGCGCGCGCAGCACCGGCATCGCGACGTCCACGAGCGGCGGGCGGGCGCGCTGGGCGAGCGTGTAGAAGGCGACGCCGACGCGGTAGCGCCCGGCCGCGTCGCGCGCGGCGAAGTGGCTGCGGGTCAGCGCGGTGAGCAGCCGGTACGCGATCGAGCGGTGCACCCCGAGCGCGGCGGCGACCTCCGCGGCGCGCAGTCCGTGCGGCGCCTCGGCGAGCATCCGCAGCGCCCCGAGCCCGCGTTCCAGCGTCTGCGCCCCGTCCGCCCGGCGCGCGGGCGCGGCCCCGGGCTCCCCGTCCCTCTCCCGCGTCGTCATCCGTGCTCCTCGGCCCTCGGTTTCGGTCCGGCCCCTTGACGCGGCACCGGCCGTCTCCGCACAGTGTTGCAACATTCAATCCCATGTGTCTCGATAATCGCGACATCGGCGCCCGTCCGCGCCGATCCGCACCGCGTCGCCTCCCCGTCCGGGTGACACCACGGCGACCCCGCGCGCCGGGACGGGGAAGTCTGCTCGCATATCCGGCGAGCCGTACCGGCAGAGCGCCCGTACCCCGGGCGAGAGGAGACCCCGTGCCCCACTACCGCACCCTCGGCGGCATTCCCCCCAAACGCCACACCCAGCACCGCTCCCCCGAGGGGAACCTGTACTACGAGGAGCTGATGGGCGAGGAGGGCTTCTCCTCGGACTCCTCGCTCCTCTACCACCGCCACGTCCCCTCCGCGATCACCGATTCCACGGTCTGGGAGCTGCCCGACCAGCGCACCGTCCCCAACCACCCGCTGCTGCCTCGCCACTTCGCGCTGCACGGCCTCGTCAAGGGCGAGCGCTGGCGGGACGCGGACGCCGTGACGGGGCGCCGGCTCGTGCTCGGCAACGGCGACGTGCGGATCTCCTACGCGGTCGCGGGCGCGCCCTCGCCGCTGTACCGCAACGGGCTCGGCGACGAGTGCGTGTACGTCGAGTCGGGCCGGGCGGTGGTGGAGACCGTCTTCGGCCGGCTCACCGCCCGCCCCGGCGACTACGTGATCCTGCCGCGCGCCACGACGCACCGCTGGCTGCCCGAGGGGGACGAGCCGCTGCGCCTCTACTGCGTCGAGGGGAACAGCCACATCGCCCCGCCGTCCCGCTACCTCTCGCGCTACGGGCAGTTCCTCGAACACGCCCCGTACTGCGAGCGCGACCTGCACGGCCCCACGGAACTGACGCACGGCGGCGAGCGGGACGTGGACGTCCTCGTGAAGCACCGGGGCGCGGGCGGCGAGGTCGTGGGCACGCGGCTGCGGCACGCCGAGCACCCCTTCGACGTCGTCGGCTGGGACGGCTGCCTGTACCCGTACACGTTCAACGTCGCCGACTTCGAGCCGGTCACCGGGCGGGTCCACCAGCCGCCGCCCGTGCACCAGGTCTTCGAGGGGAACAACTTCGTCATCTGCAACTTCGTGCCGCGCAAGGTGGACTACCACCCGCTGTCCATCCCGGTGCCGTACTACCACTCGAACGTGGACAGCGACGAGGTGATGTTCTACTGCGGCGGGAACTACGAGGCGCGCAAGGGCTCCGGGATCGGGCAGGGCTCGGTCTCGCTGCACCCGGGCGGGCACAGCCACGGGCCGCAGCCCGGCGCCTACGAGCGCTCCATCGGGGTGGAGTTCTTCGACGAACTCGCCGTCATGGTCGACACCTTCCGGCCCCTGGAGCTGGGCGAGGGCGGACGCGCGAGCGACGACGGGACGTACGCGTGGACCTGGGCCGGGCGGGGGCCGGGCGCATGACCGTACCCGCCGCGCTGCTCGCCGGACTCGTGGACGACGCGGGCCTCTTCCCGCCCACCGCGCTCCCCATGGACCGCGCGCTCGCCCGCCACCGCGCCGGCCTCGCCGCCGGGCACCCGATGCACGCGCACCGCTTCCTCCTCCCCGCGAGCCGCCTCGCCGAGCTGCGGAAGGCCCTGGAGCCGGGCGACTCCTTGGCGCTCGGGCTCGTCGCGGACCGGGGCGCGGAGGGCCTCGCCGCCGACTGCGCGGCGATCGCCGCCGATCCGCGGCTGCGCCTCGCGCTCGTGGAGGTCCCGCTCGCCGCGTTCCCCGGCGGGGTGCGCGAGGCGGTGGCCGCGCTGCCCGGGGACGTACCCGTGTACGCGGAACCGGCGGCGCGCGCCGCGTACGAGCCCCTGCTCACCGAACTGCGCGCGCTGGAGCGGCCCGTCGGCGCCAAGCTGCGCTGCGGCGGGGTCCGCGCGGAGCTGTTCCCGACGGCCCCCGAGGTCGCCGCGTGGCTCGTGGCCTGCGCTCGCGCGGGCGTGCCGTTCAAGGCGACGGCGGGGCTGCACGAGGCGGTGCGCCACACCGCGCCCGCGACCGGGTTCCGCCACCACGGCTACCTCAACCTGCTGCTCGCCACCGCTGCCGCCGCCGGGGGCGCGACGACGGGCGAGGTGACGGCGGTCCTGGAGACCGAGGACGCGGCGCGGCTGGCCCGGCGCGCGCACGCGCTCGGCGAGGCGGGCGCACGGGCCGCCCGCCGGCTGCTCGTCTCGTACGGCTCGTGCGGCACCTCGGCCCCGCTCCGGCAGGCAGCGGACCTGCTGGGCACCCCCGACACGTACCAGGAGATCCCCGTATGACCGCCGCCACCTGGGCCGACGTGCCCGAGGGCTCCCCCTTCCCGCTCCAGAACCTCCCCTACGGGGTGTTCACCCCGGCCGGTGACGCGCGGGCGCGCGTCGGCGTCGCGATCGGCGCGCACGTCCTCGACGTCGCCGCCGTCCTCGGGGACGACACCTTCGCGCACGGCGCGCTCAACCCCTTCCTCGCGCAGGGCCGCGCCCGCTGGTCGGCGGTACGTGCCGAGCTGACCGCCCTGCTCACCGAGCCGCGTCACCGCGCCGCCGTGACGCCGCACCTGCACCCGCTCGGCACGGTGACCCTCCACCTCCCCTTCGAGGTCGCGGACTACGTCGACTTCTACGCCTCCGAGCACCACGCGGCGAACGTCGGCCGCATGTTCCGCCCCGGCGCGGAACCGCTCACGCCGCAGTGGAAGCACCTGCCGATCGGGTACCACGGGCGGGCGGGGACGGTCGTCGTGTCCGGTACGCCCGTCATCCGCCCCTGCGGCCAGAAGAAGCCCGCCGAGGGCGAGTTGCCCGGTTTCGGGCCCTCGGCGCGGCTCGACATCGAGGCCGAGGTCGGCTTCGTCGTCGGGACCGGCTCGACGCTCGGCACCCCGGTCGGCACGAGCGCCTTCGCGGAGCACGTCTTCGGCGTGTGCCTCGTCAACGACTGGTCGGCGCGGGACGTGCAGGCGTGGGAGTACGTGCCGCTCGGGCCCTTCCTCGCGAAGTCCTTCGCGACGTCCGTGTCCCCGTGGATCGTGCCCCTGGAGGCCCTGGAGGCAGCGCGCGTGCGACCCCCGGAGCGGGCCCACGCCTTGCGTCCGTACCTGCGCGAGACGGAGGACTGGGGGCTCGACCTGCGCCTGGAGGTGCGCCTGAACGGTCAGCCGGTCTCGCGGCCGCCGTTCTCGGCCATGTACTGGACGGGCGCGCAGATGCTGGCCCACCTGACGGTCAACGGCGCCTCGCTGCGTACCGGGGACCTCTACGCCTCGGGCACGGTGAGCGGGCCCGAGCCCGGGGAACGGGGGTGCCTGATGGAGCTGACGTGGGGCGGCGAGGAGCCGCTGAAGCTCGCCGACGGCACGAGCCGCGCGTTCCTGGAGGACGGCGACGAGGTGACGATCACGGCGACGGCCCCGGGGGCGGACGGTACGGTGATCGGCTTCGGCGAGGTGACGGGGAAGATCCTGCCGGCGGTGGCGGGAGGCCGGTCATGAGTGTCCGCATAGCGGACGGAAGTGCCGACGCGACAGCGGCAACTACCGGCGTTTTCCTCGCGTTTCCAGACCCGAAGCGAAGATTTTGCGAAGAGTGAGTGGTGCGCCCCCGCAATTTAACCTGATCGCGACCTGCGGAATCTTGACGCCATATCTCGCCACTTGGAATCGTCAACGGCAGTGCCGCCCGCATCGCACGGCTGCCCTGAACCGCTCGACTCACACGCGAGGTTGTCGTTCCATGCCCGGCGCACTGCTCCTACCGGCTCCGACCCCTGGTGCCACCCCGTCAGCTGACCTCAGTGTCGTACGCCGGAGCTGTCGCGCACCAATCATTTTCTGACCTGGGCGTCTCGCACGTCCCGTCCGGTGCACGCGCGAACCGTTGCCCGGTCACCCCACAGACCGCACCCCCGGTCCAACCGCCGGGGACGTGCGCCGAAGCGCTCTTACGAGCTCGTGCACGGTAGGCGGTGAGACGTCGAGGATGACGGTGGGGCGCCGTCCTCACCTCTGTCGTGCCGAAGTCAGATCCGCGGTCTGCTGATGGGACAGCAGACCGGCGACGGCTTGGACGATGTCGCTCATGTGCTCGCGGCGGCCGAGATGGCGGGCCAGCGCCCGCCAGTTCTTCAAGTGCGCGATGCCGTGTTCGACCCGGATACGCCGCGAGGAATGCGCCTTGCGCTGCCGCTCATGCATTTCCTCGTACCAGTCCGGAGCGTTCTTCTTGAACTTGCGATGCGGCGGTGTCACCACACGTCCGCCGCTCTGGGCACCCAGGCCCTGGTAGCCGGCATCGGCGAGAATCTCCACGACGGGGCCGTCGGCCAGGAGCTTGACCAGCCCTAACTGGCGAGCGTGGGTGATGTCCGCGCAGCTTCCCGGCTTGGTCGGGCTGCAGAACAGCACGCTGCCGTTGCCGTCCGTGACGACCATGGTCTTGACGGCGTTCTGCTTGTTCTTGCCGGAGATGAACTTGTCCCGGTCCTTGCGCCCGGCGGCCGGCCGGCGGACCCGGATCTCGGTGCCGTCGATGATCCCGGTCTTGCCGTCGGCGCCGAGGTGGCTGACGACCTCGGCCAGAGTCCGCAGCCGCACTCCGGGGCTGACGGTGCAGCCTCGCTCGGCGAGTAGTGGCCGCACCTCGCCGACGGCGCGGGTGATGGTGGAGCGGTCCACACCGAACCAGCAGGCCAGCACGTCATGAGTGACGGCATGGCGCAGATGCACGAGCGTGGCCAGGAGGCGGTCGACGAACACCAGCCGGTGCTTCGCACCCGCGCCCACAGCCCGCTTCCGCGGCCTGGACGCGAGCTTGGCGTGGTGTCGCTCGTGCCACAACGGACCTACCTCAGCCACGAGTTCAGCGATCACGTCAGCCGACAGGCCGGTGATCCTCCGGTCGCTGATGATCGCTGCACGAGACGCGTTCCCCACCACACGACCATGATCGACGATCGAGAACTCGACGCGTCACCGCCTACCGTGCACGAGCTCGTTACGAAAGGCCGGCTAGCAGTGCTGCGTTACATCGCCCGCAAAGCAGTCGGCTGGTTTTTGATGATCGTCGTCGCGACCAACCTCACGTACTTCCTCGCCAACGCCTTCCTCAAGCCCGCGTCGAACTACACCGCTCTGCGACCGCCTCGAACTCCAGCCGAGATCAACCACTCCCTGTCGCTGTACAACCTGAACCCGGACAAACCGATCATGGATCGGTGGTGGGACTGGATATCAGGAGTCGTGGGCCACTGGGACTGGGGGCAGTCGCCGACCGGCGGCAGTGTCAACGGCGAGGTGTCGTACCGGATCATCGTGAGCGGTGAGCTGGTCATCGCCTCGACGATCCTGGCCGTCGTGATCGGGATCGCCCTCGGCGTGTACACCGCCTCGCGGCAGTACAAGGCCGGCGACCGGGTCTGGCAGGGGATCTCGGTGGTCTCCTTCAACACGCCCTCGGCGGTGGCCGCCCTCGGCGTGGTGGCGCTCACCATCGCGCTCAACCAGCGGCTCGGCAGCACACTGCTGCCCGTCTCGGGCGCGGAGAACACGGACGTATCAGGTTTCTGGGAGACCCTCGGTTCCCGTGCGACGCACGCGATCCTGCCGACGATCTCGCTGACGTTCATCTCGTACGCGGGTTACCACTTGTTGCAGCGGTCCCTGCTCCTCGACAACATCAACTCCGACTACGTCCGCACCGCGCGCTCCAAGGGGCTCACGCGGCAGCAGGCCATCTACCGGCACGGGCTGCGGACTTCGGTCATCCCGGTCGCGACGCAGGTGGCCTTCGCGATGCCCGCGCTCTTCACCGGCGCGGTGATCACCGAAAAGGTCTTCGCCTGGCACGGGATGGGCGAGTACTTCAGTACGACGATCAGCAAGAACGACGTCCACGGCGTCGTCGCCGTCGCCGCGTTCGGCGCGCTCATGACGGCGGTCGGGGCGATCCTCTCCGACCTCGTCATCGTGGCTCTCGACCCCAGGATCAGGGTGAGCTGACATGGCCATCAACATGCCAGGCGTCGGTCCCGACGCGGAGGCGGCCCGCACCGGCGATGCCGCGACGCCCGCACCGGGCAAGGCCGGCCCCACCGGCAAGCGCATCTCGCCCATCGCGCTCTACGCGCGGCGATTCGCCAGGAACAAGGGCGCTCTCCTCGGCCTCGTCATCTTCGTCCTGCTCGCCCTCTTCGCGATCTTCGGCAGGTTCCTGTCGGACTGGAACTACACCGAGGCGGACTTCACGGCGCTCACGGTCTCGCCCGGCACCCAGGGGCACCTGTTCGGAACGAACCCGGCGGGCAACGACACCTACGCCCAAGCCGTGCACGGGCTCGGCCGCTCGATGATCATCGCGGTCTCCGTCTCGCTCTTCACAACCGTCATCGCAGGACTTTTCGGCACCACGGCCGCCTACTTCGGCGGCAAGGTCGAACAGGTCATGCTCGGTGTGGTGCATTTCCTGCTCGTTCTGCCCTCCTTCCTGATCATCGCGCTGGTCGGGACGCACTACCGCGGCGACTGGAAGGTCCTGGTGGTGGTCCTCACGATCTTCGGGTGGATGCTCACCGCCCGCGTGATCTGGTCGCTCGCGACCTCGTTGCGCGAGCGCGAGTACGTCATGGCGGCGCGCTTCATGGGGGTCAGCCCCGCGCGCACGATCGTCCGGCACCTCGTCCCGAACATCGGCTCGCTGCTCATCGTGACGTTCACGCTCGGGGTCGCCTCGACCGTGCAGTCGGAGACGGCCCTGTCCTTCATCGGCTTCGGCGTCAAGCAGCCCGATGTCTCGCTCGGCGCGATGCTCGCCGAGGGGCAGAACACCCTGACCACCGCTCCCTGGCTGTTCTATCTGCCCGCCGTGCTCGTCGTGCTGCTCACCGTCGCGATGGCGCTCATCGGGGACGGTCTGCGGGACGCCCTCGACCCCACCTCGCAGTCCGGAGGCCGCGCATGACCGAGCAGAGCACCATCACGACCGCCGCGGACACGCGGCAGCCGTTGCTGTCCGTGCGGGACCTGCGGGTGAGCTTCCCCTCGGAGGCGGGCCGCGTGGACGCCGTGCGCGGCGTCTCCTTCGACCTGCATCGCGGCAGGACCCTCGGCATCGTCGGCGAGTCGGGTTCGGGGAAGTCCGTGACCTCGATGGCCGTCATGGGGCTGCTCCCCGAGTACGCCTCCGTCACGGGCGAGGTCACCCTCGGCGGGAACAACATCCTCGCCCTGGACGACCGGGCGATGTCGAAGGTGCGCGGCAAGCACATCGGCATGATCTTCCAGGACCCGCTCTCCTCGCTCACGCCGATCTTCGGCATCGGCGCGCAGATCGTCGAGGCGCTCCAGATCCACCAGGACATCTCCTCGGCCGCCGCCTGGAAGCGGGCCGTCGAACTCCTCGACCTGGTCGGCATCCCCAACCCGGAGCGGCGAGCCAAGGGCTTCCCGCACGAGTTCTCGGGCGGGATGCGCCAGCGGGCCGTGATCGCCATGGCGATCGCGAACGACCCGGACCTGATCATCGCGGACGAGCCGACGACCGCGCTCGACGTGACCGTGCAGGCGCAGATCCTCGACGTCCTCAAGACGGCGCAGCGCGAGACCGGGGCCGCGGTCATCATGATCACGCACGACCTCGGTGTCGTCGCGGGCTCCGCCGACGACGTCATGGTCATGTACGCGGGCAAGCCCGTCGAGCGGGCCGGGGTGGACGAGCTGTTCGCGCGCCCCCGGATGCCTTACACGATCGGCCTCATGGGCGCGATCCCCCGCCTGGACGACCGGGCCAGGGACGCCCTGACCCCCGTGCCGGGGACCCCGCCGCTCCTGGTGGACCTGCCGGACGCGTGCCCCTTCGCCGCGCGGTGCCCGATCGCGGAGGACGCGTGCCGCACCGCCGAACCGGAACTGCTGGCGATCGGCCGCGGTGAGCCGGGCACTTCCCCCGCCGTCGAAGGCTCCCAGGCCGCGCACTCCGTCGCCTGCCGCCGCGCCACCGAGATCAGCGACGGCACCATCGACGGCGAGCCCGTCTTCCCCGTCCCCGCCCTGCGGGAGCCCGAGGCCGCCGCGGTGCCCCGCGAGGAGCGCCCGAAGGTACTCGAACTCTCCGGACTCACGAAGACCTTCCCGCTCACCAAGGGCGGCCTGCTCAAGCGCAAGGTCGGCACCGTCTTCGCCGTCAACGGCATCGATCTCGACATCCGCGAGGGCGAGACCCTCGGTCTCGTCGGCGAGTCGGGCTGCGGCAAGACGACGACGCTCCTGGAGATCATGGGGCTCAAGGCGCCGGAACGGGGCAGCATCTCCGTCGCGGGCAAGAACGCGGCGGACCTGCGGCGCCGTGCGGACATCGCCGCCGTCCGGCGCGAGATGCAGATGGTGTTCCAGGACCCCATGGGCGCCCTGGACCCGCGCATGACCGTCTTCGACATCCTCGCGGAGCCGCTGCGCGCCACCGGCGGCCACGACAAGGAAGAACTCGCCACCAAGGTCGCGGAACTCATGGAGCTGGTGGGGCTCGACCCCGAGCACCGCGACCGCTTCCCCGCGGCGTTCTCCGGCGGCCAGCGCCAGCGCATCGGCATCGCGCGGGCGCTCGCCACCAAGCCGAAGCTCCTCGTACTGGACGAGCCGGTCTCGGCGCTCGACGTCTCGGTGCAGGCGGGCGTCATCAACCTGCTGAACGAGCTGAAGGCCGAACTCGGGCTCTCGTATCTCTTCGTCGCGCACGACCTGTCGGTGGTGCGCCACATCTCCGACCGGGTCGCGGTCATGTACCTGGGCCGGATCGTCGAGATCGGCGACATCGACTCGGTCTTCGACCACCCCAGTCACCCGTACACGAAGGCCCTCATCTCCGCGATCCCGCTGCCCGACCCGGTCGCCGAGCGGAGCCGGGAGCGCGTGCTGCTCAAGGGCGACCTCCCGAGCCCCACCGATGACAGCCCCGGCTGCCGCTTCGTCAGCAGGTGCCCGTTGCACCTCACGCTGCCGGAGTCCCGCAAGAGCCAGTGCCTGGACATCACCCCGGAACTCACGGAACGGGCCACCCCGGACCACTCCTCCGCGTGCCATTTCGCGGACTCGACACCGGCGGACCTGACCACGTCCGCCGACGTACCGACTGAAAGGCAGTCATGAGAAAGCTCGTTCTGAGCGCGGTGGCGTTCGCCGCCACCGCTTCGCTCGTCCTCTCCGGTTGCGGAGGTGACAGCGACAACGACAGCAAGTCCGGTGGCAAGGAGCAGAAGGGCGCCACCAGCGAGTCCGGGGTCCTGACCTCCTACAACCCGCAGCCGGCGAGCAATCTCCAGCAGGGGGGCAAGCTGACGCTCCCCATCGTGGAGATCCCCGACCAGCTCAACAACCTCCACGGCAACGCTTCGCTGTACACCTCGAAGATCGCCTGGTTCTACGTGCCTCAGCTGTCCTTCAACGACCCGAAGGGCAATATCACCTTCAACAAGGACTACCTCGCCGACGTCAAGCAGAAGACGGTCGACGGCAAGACCCAGGTCACGTACGACATCAACCCCAAGGCGAAGTGGAACGACGGCCAGGACTTCGACTGGACGGTGTTCCGCGACACCTGGAACGCGCTCAACGGCAAGGACAAGGACTACGTCGTCGGATCGACGGACGGCTACTCCAGCATCACGTCGGTGAAGAAGGGCAAGGACGACGACGAGGCGATCGTCACCTTCAGCGGCCCCTTCGTGTACTGGAAGTCGCTCTTCTCCTCGCTCGTCAACCCGCACATCGCCAAGGCCGACGCGTTCAACAAGGCGTACCTGGGCAAGCCGCACGCGGAGTGGGGCGCGGGCCCGTACACCATCTCCAAGTTCGACGCCAAGGGCGGCACGATCATCTTCAAGCCCAACCCGAAGTGGTGGGGTGACAAGCCGCATCTGGACGAGTTCACCTTCACGCAGAGGGAGGAGAGCTCCGCCATCAACGCCTTCAAGAACGGCGAGATCGACGCCGTCGAGGTGCAGGATGCCGAGCAGCTCAACCAGGTGAAGGGGGTCCAGGGCACCGAGCTGCGCCGGGGCACGGAGACCTCCAACAACCTCCTGATTTTCAACAGCACGACACCGCAGCTCAAGGACCCGGCGGTGCGCAAGGCCCTGATGGAGGGCATCGACCGCTCCCAGGTCTCCAAGATCGCGTTCAACGGGCTCGGCTACACCGAGGACCTGCCGGGATCGCTGAGCCTCTTCTCCTTCCAGAAGGGCTACGAGGACAACTTCGGCAAGCTCGTCAAGTTCGACGCCGCGAAGGCGAAGAAGGACCTTGACGCCGCGGGCTGGAAGGCCGGTTCGGACGGAGTGCGGGAGAAGGGCGGCAAGAAGCTGGAGCTGACCTTCCCCACCATCGGTGACCGGGCGACGACCAAGGCCCGTGCCACGGCACTCGCGCAGATGATGAAGAACATCGGCGTCAAGATGAACATCGACGCGCGTCCCTCCGCCGACTTCAACAAGGTGTTCAGCGACCGCGCCTTCGACATCTTCGGCATGGGCTTCATCTCCAGCGACCCGAACGGGATGCTCTACCTCTGCCAGGTGTACTGCTCCGATTCCCAGCTGAACGTCTCCCGTTCCGTGCCGAAGAGCATGGACAAGGAGGTTCAGGCCGTCACCAACCTGCCGACCCTGGACGAGCAGCTGAAGACCGGCAACGAGGTCGAGAAGAAGGCCCTCGCCACGTACGGCGCCATGCCGCTCTACAACGGCCCGGCCATCTGGGCCGTCAAGAAGGGTCTCGCCAACTACGGTGCCGCGCAGTTCTACGGCCACTATGGCGTCATGGGCCCGCCCACCCTGATCGGCTGGCAGAAGAAGTAACCCCCCGAGCGACACCGGCTGAGGCGGTCACCGTCTGAGCCCGGGCCCCGGCCCCGCCGCACTCCCCGTGCGGCGGGGCCGCGCCGTGTCCGCCCCCTGCCACGCCCGCCCCGCCGTCTCACCTCCTCACCCGCCGAGCCGCACCAGCAGGCGCCTCGGCCCCCCGTACCCGGACCCCCACCGCCCTCGGCGCGAACCCGGGCGCGAGGGCGAGTCCCGGCACCGCGAGCAGCGGCGGCAGCCCGTACCGCACCGTGAGGAGCCCGAGGTCCGGCCAGGGGTGCGCCGGTACGGGCGCGGGCCCGGCCCGGTACGGGTCCCAGCGGCCCGGGTCCGGGTACCCCTCCGGGTCCCAGCCCGCCGCTCCCAGCAGGCACAGCACCCGCTCCCCCGCCGCGACCGTCCCGCCCGGCAGCCGTATGCGTTCCCGCGCGCGCAGCACCAGGTACGGCGCGGGCGGGTCGTGGCGCAGCGTCTCGGCCCACACCGCGTCGAGGAGGGCGGGTTCGTCCCGTACCGCCGCGAGATGGGTGGGGCGCGTGAGGAGCGTGCCGAGGAGCGAGGCGAGCGCGGAGGCCGTGGCGCGCTCGGCGCCCCGCGCCCGTGCCGCGAGCGCGTCGGGCAGGGGCAACGGCGCGGGGCCGCCCGCCCGGCACCAGCGGCGCAGTGCCTCGGTGCGGCGGTAGGGGAGACCGAGCGCGGCGCCGAGCGCGACGGCGGGCAGCCAGTCGCAGAACTCCGGTACGAGGTCGGCGCTCGCGCGTGAGCCGAGCCGCCCGGCGAGGACGTGCCCGGCGCGCGCGACG
>NZ_GG770539.1:1044071-1056646 GCF_000154905.1 Streptomyces sp. SPB074
GTCGGGCAGCGCGCGCGGCACTTCGCTCACGGGGCTCGACAACTTCGCCGCGCTGCGCTGGGACGCGCTCTTCTGGGACTCGTTCCGTATCGGCCTGACCTGGGCGCTCGCCGTCACGGCGCTCCAGTTCGCCCTGTCGCTCGGACTCGCGCTGCTGCTGGACCAGAATCTGCGCCTGCGCTGGCTGGCGCGGACGCTCGCGCTCGTGCCGTGGGCCATGCCCGAGGTCGTCATCGGCATCATGTGGCGGCTCGTGTACCACCCGGACGCGGGGCTGCTCAACACGACGTTGCGCGACGTGGGCCTGACGAGCGGCCACACGGACTGGCTCTCGGATCTCTCGCTCGCGCTGCCCGCCGTGGTCGCGGTGGGGGTGTGGGCGGGGATGCCGCAGACGACGGTGGTGCTGCTCGCGGGGCTCCAGAACGTGTGGCCCGAGCTGCGCGAGGCGGCGGCGCTCGACGGGGCGGGGATGTGGCGGCGCTTTCGCTCGGTGACGTGGCCGGCGCTGCGCCCGGTCGCGGTCGCGATCACGGCGCTCCAGTTCATCTGGAACTTCAATTCCTTCGGTCTTGTCTACGTGCTGACCAATGGGGGGCCGGGCGGGAAGACGCGGCTGCCGATGCTCTTCGCGTACGAGGAGGCGTTCCGGTACGGCCAGTTCGGCTACGCGGCGGCCATGGGGCTCGTGATGATGGCCGTCGTCGCGGTGATCCTGGCCGTGTTCCTGCGCGGGCGGCTGAAAGGGGAGGACCAGTGAGCGGTTCCGTTCCGGCGGGGCGGCGCGCGGGGGGTACGGGAGTCCCGGCGGGCGGGCGTACGGCCGTTCCGGCGGGGCGGCGCGCGCGCCGTGCCGCGGGCCGCACCGGCCAGTACCTCGCCCTGCTCTGCTACCTCGTGTTCCTCGCCTTCCCGCTCCTGTGGCTGCTGTCCACGGCCTTCAAGTCGCCGCGCGAGCTGGGCTCCGTCGATCCCTCGTGGCTCCCCGCGCACCCCACGCTCGCCAACTTCCGCGCCGCCTTCGACCAGCAGCCGCTGCTGCGCTCGGGCCTCAACAGCCTGCTCGTGGCGGGCTCGGCCGCGCTGATCTCGGTGGGTGTCGCCGTTCCGGCCGCGTACGTCCTGGTGCGCTACCGCTCGCTGCTCGGCAGGCTCGGCACGGGCTGGGTGCTCGTGAGCCAGATGTTCCCCTTCGTGCTGATCATCATCCCGCTGTTCCTGGTGCTGCGGAGCGTGCGTCTGGTCGATTCGCTGCCGGGTCTGGTCCTCGTGTACGTCGTGTGGAACCTGCCGTTCGCGCTGTGGATGCTCCAGGGGTACGTACGGGCGGTGCCGCCCTCGCTGGAGGAGGCAGCCGCCGTGGACGGTGCCGGGCGGTGGCGCACGCTGCGGAGCGTCGTGCTGCCGCTGCTCGCCCCGGGGCTCGTCGCGACGCTGATGTTCTCGTTCGTGACGGCGTGGAACGAGTTCTTCTTCGCCCTGGTCCTGCTCAAGTCCCCGGAGAAGCAGACGATGTCCGTGATCCTGACCCACTTCATCGGCGCGGAGGGCGCCGCCGACCTCGGCCCGCTCGCCGCCGCCGCCATCCTCGCGACGCTGCCCAGCCTCGTCTTCTTCGGCCTCCTGCAACGGCGGCTGGCGAGCGGAATGCTCGGCGGGGCGGTGAAGGGCTGATGCGGCGCCGTACGGTTCTCGGGGCGGCGGCCGTCGCCTCCACCGGACTGCTGTCCTCCTGCGGTTCGGGCGGTGACGACGACGGGCGCCCGACGCTCGACTTCCTCTCGCTCGCCTGGCAGGCCGAGTCGGTCGCGGCGAACAAGGCCCTCGTGGCGGAGTGGAACCGCGCCCGCCCGGCGGTCCGGGTCCGCTACGTGCAGGGCTCGTGGACGAACGTCCACGACCAGCTGCTGACCTCCTTCGCCGGGGGCGCGGCGCCCGACATCATCCACGACGAGGCGAACGATCTCACCGACTTCGGCCACGGCGGCGACCTCGCGGACCTGAGCGACCTGCTCCCGGCGGACCTGCGCGCCCGCGTCCCCGCCGCCTCCTGGGACACGGCCCGCTTCCGCGGCGGCCTCTACGGCGTGCCGTTCCTCCAGGAGCCGCGCGTCCTGATCGCGAACCGCGCCCTCCTCGCCGCGGCGGGAGTGGCACCACCCACCGCCGAACACCCGTGGACGTGGGACGAGTTCGCCGACGTGGCCCGCGAGCTGACGCGGCACGCCAAGGGGCGCGAGAGCCGGTACGGCGTCGTCTGGGCGATGAAGGAACCCGTCAACCAGACGGTCAACATGGCGCTGACGACGGGCGGGCGCGTCATCCACCGCGAGGGGGACCGCACGCGGGTCCGTTTCGACGCGGCGGACTCGGCGGTCGCGGAGCTGATCAGGCGGCAGGTGCGGGACGAGCGCAGCGCCCCGGCGAGCGGGCTCGGCATGGGCGGCGGCGACACGCTGCCCGGCTTCTTCGCGGGCCGGTACGCGATGGTCCCGCTCGGTTTCTCGTACCGCCAGCAGGTCAGCCGGCAGGCGCCGAAGGGCTTCGACTGGGTGACGCTGCCGCTGCCCGTGGGGCGCGGGGCGCCGGACGGGGGCCGCGCGCAGGGCGTGAGCCCGCAGACGCTGTCGGTCTCGCGCGCCTGCCGCCACAAGGAGGCCGCCGTCGCGTTCCTGGCCTTCCTGACCCGTACCGCCTCGCTCACCCGCCTCGCGCGCGGCGACTGGCTCCTGCCCACCGGCACCGCGTCGCTGCGCGACCCGTCCCTGAACACCGAGGAGAACGGCTGGCGGACGGGCGCGCGCGTCGCACGGCACCTCGTCGCGTCCCCGGCGCTCGGCGCGCGGGGCTACCCCGAGTGGATGGACAAGGTCGCCACCCCGGCCCTCCAGCAGTACTACAGCGGAGCGATCGGCCTGGACACGCTTCGTACGAAACTCGTCCGCGACGGCAACCGCGTCTTCGACAGGTACCGGGACTGAGGGACACGTCCCGGGGGCGTGCGCGGCCCTCCCGTGGGCACCCGATGGTGCATCACCGCACGCACGACCAACGCACCACCCTGGAGGGCGAGATGACGCAGACGAAGACGAAGAAGGCGTCCGGCACGACGGGCAAGAAGTCCGCCTCGGCGGCCGGGAAGACGGTGGGCGGCAAGGCGAAGACCTCCTCGGGCAAGAAGGCGGCGGGCAGCGCCCTCGCGCAGAAGGGCTCCGGCAAGAAGGCGACGCGCTCCGGCTCCGCCTCGGCGGCGGGGAGGACGGTCGCGGGCTCGAAGCCGACGAAGGCCGAGAAGAAGGCGGCGGCGAGCGCGCTCGCGCAGGCCCCGGCGACGAAGAAGAAACCGGGAAAGAAGATCCTCACCGCCGCCGCGAAGACCCTCGCGGACCGCAAGGCGAGCAAGAAGGCCCGCTCCGAGGCGGCGGGCACGCTGGCCCGCGCGGCGGCGGCGGCGATGCGCTGACCCACCCCGTACCCCCACTACGCGCGTCCCGTACCCCCCACCACCCGCGCCCCGGCCCCCGGACCGGGGCGCGGGCCCGTCCCGGCTCGTCACCCCTCGGCGGGTGGCCGGGCCCGACACAGCGCCCCTGCGAAAAGCTCCCCGAATCCCGCTGATCTGCGCCACCATGGACACCGAGCGTCACCGATCGGCGCCAGCCCGGTGTTGTTGCCTCCCCCGACCAAGGAGATCCGGTGCAGTTCTCAGTGTGGGCCCCGCAGGCGAAGCGACTCGCCCTCCAGGTGGAGGAGTCGGCGCACGGGATGGAGCGTGACCCCACCCGCCCCGGCTGGTGGACGGCCGAGGCCGAGGCCGGGGCGGGGGCGCGGTACGGCTACGTGGTGGACGGGGCCGGACCGTACCCCGATCCGCGCGCGCGGCGGCAGCCGGACGGGCCCGACGGGCTCAGCGCCGTCGTGGACGGGGGCGCGTACGCGTGGCGGCACCCGGAGTGGACCGGGCGGGGGCTGCCGGGCGCGGTCCTGTACGAGATGCACGTCGGGACGTACACGCGCGAGGGCACCTTCGACGCGGCGGCCGAACGCCTCCCGCACCTCGCCGAGCTGGGCGTCACGCACGTCGAGCTGATGCCCGTCTGTCCCTTCCCTGGGACGTGGGGGTGGGGGTACGAGGGCGTGTCGCTGTGGGCCGTGCACGAGCCGTACGGCGGGCCCGAGGGCCTCAAGCGGTTCGTGGACTCGGCGCACGGGCTCGGCCTCGGTGTCGTGCTCGACGTGGTGCACAACCACTTCGGCCCCTCCGGGAACTACCTGCCGCTCTTCGGCCCGTACCTGACGGACCGGCACAGCACCCCGTGGGGCGCGGCCGTCAACCTGGACGCGCCCGGTTCGGACGAGGTGCGCGCGTACCTGCGCGAGAGCGCGCTCGCCTGGCTGCGGGACTACCGGATCGACGGCCTGCGGCTCGACGCCGTGCACGCGCTGCGTGACGAGCGCGCGCTGAGCTTCCTGGAGGAGCTGTCGGGCGCGGTCGCGGAGCTGGCCGAGTCGACGGGCCGCCCGCTCTTCCTCGTCGGCGAGTCCGACCTCAACGACCCGCGCCTCGTCACGCCCCGTACGGAGCACGGTCTCGGTCTCGACGCGCAGTGGAACGACGACTTCCACCACGCGCTGCACACGACGCTCACCGGCGAGGCCCAGGGCTACTACGCGGACTTCGCGCGCGAACCGTTCGCGGCGCTCGCCAAGACACTGACCGGCGCGTTCTTCCACGACGGCACGTACTCGTCCTTCCGGGGCCGCCACCACGGCCGCCCCGTGGACCGCGCGCACGCCTCCGCGCACCGCTTCCTCGGCTACTCCCAGACCCACGACCAGGTGGGCAACCGGGCGCGCGGCGACCGCCTGAGCGCGGCGCTGGAGCCGGGTGTGCTGGCCTGCGCGGCGGCGCTCGTCCTGACCTCGCCCTTCACGCCGATGCTCTTCATGGGCGAGGAGTGGGGCGCCTCGACGCCGTGGCAGTTCTTCACGGACCACACCGATCCGGAGCTGGCGGAGGCGGTGCGGCGCGGGCGCAGGCGCGAGTTCGCGGAGCACGGCTGGGCCGAGGAGGACATCCCCGACCCGCAGGACCACGCGACGCGCGAGGCCTCGTGCCTGGACTGGGCGGAGCTGGCCGAGGAGCCGCACGCGCGCCTCTTCGCCTGGTACCGCGCGCTCATCGACCTGCGGCGCACGCGCCCCGACCTCCAGTCCCCCGACCTGACGGCCGTGAAGACGGCGTTCGACGCGGAGGCGGGCTGGTTCGCGGTGCGGCGCGGGGACGTGCGGCTCGCGGTGAACCTGGGCGCCGGGCCGGTCGACGTGCCGGTCGAGCCGGGCCCGGTGAAGGTCCTCGCGGCGTGGGAGGACGTCGCGGAGCCGGACGGCGGCGGGACGGTGACGGTACCGGGGCGCTCGTGCGTGGTGCTGGCGGAGGACGCCTGAGCGGCGGCGGAATCCCTCCGCGCGGCGGGCGGGCGCCCACCCGCCTCGCGGAGGGGCGGCTCAGTGGACGACGGCGAGGTCCCGCGAGGTCTTGTTGAGCCGTTCGCCGCCGGTCTCCGTGACCGTCACGATGTCCTCGATGCGGACGCCGAAGCGGCCCGGGAGGTAGATGCCCGGCTCGACGGAGAAGCACATGCCCGGGACCAGCTCCCGCGTCTCGCCCTCGATCATGTACGGCGGTTCGTGCGTCGTGACGCCGATGCCGTGCCCGGTGCGGTGGATGAAGTACTCGCCGTACCCGGCCGCGTCGATCACGGCGCGCGCGGCGCGGTCGATGTCCTGGCACGTCGCGCCGGGGCGTACGGCCGCGCAACCGGCCTCCTGCGCGCGCCGCACGATGGCGTGCACCTCGCGGACCTCGGCGGAGGGCTCGCCGACGCTCACGGTGCGGGTCGTGTCGGACCCGTAGCCGTGCTTGAGGCCCCCGAAGTCGAGGACGACGGTGTCGCCCTCCTCGATGACCCGCTCCCCCGCCTCGTGGTGCGGGTTCGCGCCGTTGGGGCCGGAGCCGACGACGGTGAAGTCGACCTGCGAGTGCCCGTGGCCGAGGAGCAGCGCGGCGAGGTCGGCGGCCACCTCGTTCTCGCGGCGCCCGGCGAAGCGCACGGTCTTGATCTCCTCGTACGTGGCATCGGCCGCCTCGGCGGCGGCGGCGAGCCGGGCGAGTTCGGCCTGGTCCTTCACCGCGCGCAGCATCGGCAGCGCCTCGGTGAGCGAGGCGAAGGCGGAGCCGCGCAGGGTGCGCTGGAGGTGGAGGAGGTGCAGCGCCCAGGCGTTGTCGCTGACGCCGAGCCGGCCGCCGAGCGGGAGCAGCGGGACGACGAGCTGGTAGGGGTCCTGTCCGTCGCGCCAGCCCTCGAAGGTGAGCGCCCCCGCGCCCGGGGCCTCCTCGGCGTCGGGCGCCTCCAGCGCGGGCACGACGAGGACGGGTTCGCGCCCGGCGGCCAGCACGAGCATCGTGGCCCGCTCGGTCACTGCGGGCACCCGGTAGCCCGTCAGCCACTCCATGTCGGGGCCGGGCGTCACGACGAGCCCGTCGAGCCCGGCCGCCTGCGCGTTCCCGGCCGCCCGCCGCATCCGGCTCTCGTACTCGGCGGAGGTGAAGGGGTCGGGGGTCTCGGTCGCCATGGGCTCGCCTTTCGCGGTACGGGTACGGCGAGCGCCAGCGTACGGGGGCGGTGCGGGGGCGTCCGCTCAGAGCACGCCGTCCACGGCGAACTCGGCCCGTACGGTCTTGCCGACCGGCCCCCGGTCCACGACCTCCCACCGGTCGGCGCACGCGTCCACGAGCACGAGCCCGTAGCCGCCCTCGGCGAGCGGCCCGCGCGGCCCCGGTGGCACGGGCGGCCTGCGCTCCCCGCGCGCGTCGGCCACATCGACCCGCAGCACGCCCTCCGTGACGCGCGGTTCCGCCCGCACCTCGAAATCCCGCCCCGGAACCTTGCCGTGCGTGACGGCGTTGGCGGCCAGCTCCCCGACGACGATCTCGACCCGCCGCACGAGAGGACTCCCGCTGCCGAGCCCCCACGTCCCGAGTTCGTGCACGACGAGAAGCCGCGCGAGCCGGGCCCCGAGCAGCGTGGAACTGAACCGCTGCACGAAGGGGGCGGGGGCGGACGGGCGGGGCGTGTGAGTGGTGGTCATGGCGGTAAGGCTGACGCCCCGACCTGGGCGAAGACCATACTCCGCACTCGTACGGTGGGTGAGCGTACGAGTGCGGGGAGGGGACAGTGCGAGCGGTACCACCGCACCATGGGTGGCGAACGAACAGTGACGAAAGGGCCCTTGGATGCCCAGGATGATGACGGCGGGCGAGCCCGAGCGCTCGGAGGTGCTGCTGGCTTTCGGCGCCGTGCTCAAGAGGCTGCGGATGCTGCGGGAACTCACACAGCAGGAGTTCGCCGAGCGGGTGCGCTTCTCCTCCGCCACGGTCTCCTCGATCGAGCAGGGACGCCGGATGCCGCCGGAGGACTTCATCGAACAGTCCGAAGCGGTGCTGGAGGCGCGCGGCATCCTGGAGGCTTTCGTGCCGTACCTCTCACGCAGCCGGGGGATGCCGAGCTGGTACCAGGAGTGGGCGGCCATGGAGCAAACCGCTCTCGGCGTTTACACGTACGAGTCCCGCCTTCTGCCCGGAATCCTGCAAACCCCGGCATACATTCGCGCCCTGCTGCGCGCCGTCCCGCCGACGCCCCGTCAAGAGGTGATCGAGGAACGGGTCGAGAGCCGTCTC
Source organism: Streptomyces sp. SPB074 (assembly GCF_000154905.1). Lineage (GTDB taxonomy): Bacteria > Actinomycetota > Actinomycetes > Streptomycetales > Streptomycetaceae > Streptomyces. Next base: position 1,051,813 of record NZ_GG770539.1, read on the forward strand.
GCGCGGCAGGAACTCCTCAGCACCAAGCGCGACCCGCCCACCACCTACGGCTTCGTGATCGAGCAGAGCGTGCTGGACAGGGGGTTCGGCGGAGTGAGCGTGGCGCAGGAGCAGTTGACCCACCTGCTCGACATCATCCGGGACAACTGGAACGTGTCCGTGCAGATCATCCCCCGCTACCAGCCCGAGCACGCCGGTCTCGACGGCCCCGTGCACCTCATGGAGGCGGCGGACCATCGCTGGCACGCCTACACAGAGGGCCAGTTGAGCGGCGCGCTCAGATCCGACCCCACGCCGGTGAGCCCGCCTCAAACAGCGCTACGCGAAGTTGTCGGCGCAAGCCTTCAGCGAGTCCGACTCGAAACGACTGATCGAAGAGATGCGAGACACGGCATGAGCACCCTCACCTGGTTCAAGAGCACCTACAGCAGCTCGGGCGACAGTTGTGTAGAGGTCGCCCTCACCCCGGCCGTCATCCACATCCGCGACTCCAAGGACGTCACGCGCCCCGGCCTCACCGCGAGCCCCACCGCGTGGACCGGCTTCCTGGAGAATCTGCCGCGCTGGGCAGCGCCGTCCGCCACGCCGGAGCCCTTCGTGAACCGTGCCGCCTACTGGGACCTCTACAAACCCTCCGCGCCCCACGGCGCCCCGCCCGATCCCCTGCCGGTCGGATGGACGCCCTACGCAGGGCACGGGCCCGGCGTGGAGTTGCTCGGCGGGCCGCGTACCGCTCTCGAACTCGGGTCCGGGGAGGGGCGGGAGGCGGCGTGGCTCGCGCGCGGCGGAGTGCGGGTGACGGGGGTTGACGTGTCGCCCGTGCAGGTCGGGCGGGCGCGGCGGTGGTGGGCGGGCGTCGGAGGGCTCGACTTCGTGTGCGAGGACGTGGAGTCGTACGTGGCGCGGACGGAGCGGGTGTGGGACGTCGTGTACTCGATCTGGGGGGCCGCCTGGTTCTGCGACCCCGCGTCCCTCTTTCCCTTGGTCCGCCGACGGCTCGCGCCTGGCGGACGGTTCGTGTTCTCGCACGGGGAGACGGCGGCGGGGCTGTACGGGCCGGAAATTCTGCGCCGCCGCGCGGACGTGGCCGGCGTGCCGCGGTGGGGTTACCCGCCGCAGGAGTGGGAGGCCCTGCTGAAGGCCGCCGGGTTCTCGGCCGCCCAGGTCGAGGTGGTGCCGGGGCCGGAGGGCGGGCGCGGGACCGTCGTCGGCGTGGGGTGGGCCGGCCCGTAACGTCGCCCGGGCGGGGTACCCGTCGGGCATGACGACGACACAGCATGGACCGCGCAAGGAACCCCACCGCCCTCGGCCCCCTGGAGCCCGGTACGCCGCAACGCGTCGCCGCGCGGCGGCGGGTCTGGGACATCGCCTGGACGGCGGCCTGCACGCTGTTCGCGCTGTGGGCCGTGCTCGGGGCGGTCGGTGCCGTGCGCGGCGCGGCGAACGCGTGGTGGTGGTGCGGCTGCGGGGCGGTGCTGCTCGTCCTCGCGCTGTGGGCCCGGCGCTCGGCGCGGCGGAACGCGCTGCGGCCCGTGCGCGGCGGGGACGAGGGCCGGTAGGCCGGGCGCCTCAGGGACGGTCGAGGAGCGTCGCGACCGTCGTACGGGCGTGGCGGGCGGGGGCGGGGTCGCCGGTGATGCCGGCGGTGACGACGGCGCCCTCGGCGAGGAGGTAGACCGCTTCGGCGAGCGCCGGGGCCCCGGCCGCTCGCGCCCAGGTCTCGATCTGCTCGCGGAACGCGGCCTTGTGCGCGCGGACTTCGGCGCGTACGGCCTCGGAGGTCGCGCCGAGTTCGCCGTGCACGTTGATCCAGGCGCAACCGCGGAAGCCCGGCTCGGTGAACCACTCGGCGAGCCAGTCGAAGACGGCGAGGACGCGGGCACGGGGATCGGCGCATCGCTCCACGTGGGCGGCGAGCGCGCCGCGCCAGCGCCGGTCGCGCTCCCGCAGCACCGCGACGAGGAGGTCCTCCTTCGCGGCGTGGAAGCGGTAGATGCGCTTGAGCGGGAGGCCGGAGGCCGCGCGGACGTCGTCCATGCCCACGGCCTGGACGCCCCGCTCGTAGAACAGCTTCTCCGCCGCGTCCAGCAGGACCCGGTGGTCCCGCAGGCTCTGCTCCTGGGTGATCGGGGCCGGCATCCGCGGCGCCTCCTTGACGTAGAGAACGATCGTTCCCTACTTTAGGGCACGTCGATGGAGAACGCACGTTCTTGACGAGTCGAGGAGATCCGCCGTGCCCGAAGACCGGCCGCCGTACCCGCCCTTCACCCGTGAGACCGCCCTGCGCAAGGTCCAGGCCGCCGAGGACGCGTGGAACACGCGCGATCCCGAGCGGGTCGCCCTCGCGTACACGCCGGACTCGGTGTGGCGCAACCGCGACGTGTTCGTGCGCGGCCGGGAGGAGATCGTCGCCTTCCTCACCCGCAAGTGGGAACGGGAACGGGACTACGCGCTCCGCAAGGGCCTGTGGAGCTTCGAGGGCGACCGGATCGCGGTCCGTTTCCAGTACGAGTGGCGGGACGCGGAGGGCGGGACCTGGCGGAGCTACGGCAACGAGCTGTGGGAGTTCGCCCCCGACGGGCTCATGCGGCGCCGCGAGGCGAGCATCAACGACGTGGCCATCCCGGCGGCCGACCGCCGTATCCACGGGCCCCGGCCGGAGGCCGAGCGGGGGATCGACTTCCCGCTCCAGTAGGGGCCTCCGGCGAGGGCGGACGGCGAGGGCCGCGCGGGCGGCCCTCAGCCCGTCGTCCCCCTGCCTTCCGCGCGCTCCCACTCCGCCCGCGTGAGCGCGTACTCCACGTCCCCGTGCTCCGAGCCCTCGATCACCTCCGGCCACTCCTCGGTGAAGTGGCGGAGGAAGGTGAGGCCGCACTTCTCCATCACGCGGCGGGACTTCGTGTTGACGGTCATCGTCTGGGCCGTGACGCGCAGGACGCCGAGGTCCGTGAAGCCCTTGCGGATCAGGGCGCGGGAGCCCTCCGTGGCGTAGCCCCTCCCCCACGCCTCCCGGCGCAGGCGGTAGCCGAGTTCGACCTCGGCGGGGCTGTCCTCGGCCAGGGGGCGGAGGGCGAACCAGCCGAGGAACGCGCCCGATTCCCGCTCCTGCGCGGCCCAGTGGCCGCGCGTGCCGAGGCCCGGGTAGTCGTGGAGGAGGCGCGGCAGCGTGCCGGTCCGGATCTCCTCACGGGTCGTGGGACGGCCTCCGTTGAGGAAGCGCGTCACGGCCGGGTCGTTGTCCAGGGCGAGGAGGTCGTCCGTGTCGGCCTCGGTGACGGCGCGGAGGGTGAGGCGGCCGGTCTCCAGGAGGATGCGCATGGCCCGATCCTCGTCAACGACGATCGTCTTCCACCACGGGATTACGGGTCGGCCCGACGACATGACAGCGCGGCGGGACCGGGCCCGGCCGGGCCGCGTGGGCTCCGCGCGAAACGCGGCCCCCGTGTGGCCCGGCCGGACCGGACACCCCGTCAGATCGTCCAGACCTCCGCCCTGTCCACGCCGACGAAGGCCGCGCCGGACTGGCCGTCGCGGTCGCCGGTCACCCGGACGCGCAGGGTGTGCTTGCCGCTGGGCAGGCGGGGGCTCAGGTACTGGAGGTTCTCGCCGGTGCGCGGGGTGCCGTAGTAGTCGAGGCGTTGTTCGGCGCCGCCGTCGATGCTCACCGCCGCGTAGCCGTTGCCCGTGTCCCGTACGGAGAGCAGCGCGATCCTCGTGCCGGTGAAGGTGTACGTGGCGGTGTCGCCCGCCGTCGCGCTCCAGTGGTCGTCGCCCCAGAAGCACTGCGCGCCGCAGCCGGTGCCGGAGTTCCAGGTGCCGGTGTAGGCGAGGGAGCCGGCGCCGCTGGAACGGCCGTCGTCGTTGATCCAGTAGGCGCCGGGGCCCGGATCGCCCGAGGGCAGGTCCTGCGTCGCCCCGGTCGCGAGCGGGACGCCGAAGTCCGGGCTGCCGTCCGCCTTCCAGCCGATGCGCTGCGCGCGCGTCGTGCGGTTGCTGTAGGTGTTCACCGACGTGGACTTGGCGTGGTAGACGATCCAGTCCTCCTTGCCGTCGGGGGACTCGAAGAGGGCGTGGTGGCCGGGGCCGTAGACGCCGCGGTCGTCGGCGCGCGAGAAGACGGGCCCCTGGTGCTGCTGCCAGGTGCCGGGCACGAGCGGGTCGGCGCCGTCCGGGAGCGACATCATCCACAGCTGGTAGTCCGGCTTGCCGGTGTCGCACGTGGAGTACGTCATCCAGGTGCGGCCGTTGCGGTACAGGAACTCCGGGCCCTCGCGCACCTCGGGGCAACCCCCGGCCGCGTTCAGCGCGACGGCGTTGCCAGAGACGGTGTACGGGTTCGACAGCGGGGCGATGTTGAGGCCGTTGTGCTGGTACTGGTTGATGCCGCTGTAGGCGAGGTAGAGGCGGCCATTGACCTGGAGGATGCCGGGGTCGATGGCGAAGTCGTTCGCGTGGTTGGGCGGGGCGAGCTTCGCTTTGAAGTGGTACGGGCCCGTCGGGTCGTCCCGGTCGGACTCGGCGACGAAGACGCGGTGGTGGTCGTCGGTGCCGTCGTCGGCCGTGTAGTAGAGGTACCAGCGGTCGCCGAAGCGGTAGAACTCCGGCGCCCAGATGTGCTGGTTCCGGCTCGCGTCGGTGTCGGTCCAGACGGTGACGGGGTCGGCCGTCAGGAGGGTGGCCAGGGACGGGGAGCGCCACATCTTGACGCTGTTCCCCTGCGTCGTCGTCAGGTAGTAGTTGCCGTTCCAGTGCGTCATGTACGGGTCGGGGCCGGTGTTGAGCGGGTTGCGGAACGTTCCGGCCGCGGTCGGGGCGGCGAGGGAAGCGGCCCGGG
>NZ_GG770539.1:1056746-1068489 GCF_000154905.1 Streptomyces sp. SPB074
GAGGGGGCGTGGGAGGTGGGGCGGGCGCGCGCGCATGTGGGGGGGCTCCTTCTTCGTGAACCGCCGGTCCCGGCCGGGGGTGGCCGGGACCGCGACGGGCGTTTTACAACGATGCAGAGCTGTCGGTGGGTCACCGTAGGAACGGCCCGGGGCGGCGTCAAGACTCCGCGCGGCACACGGTGAAGGGCACGCCCCTCCCCCGCCGGTCAGGAGCGCGGGCGTCCGGAGAGGATGGCCCGCAGGGTCTCCCGTGCGATCTTGGGGTGGCGGGCGGCGTCCAGGAGTCCGTTGGTCTCCTGGAGCGTGTCGGTGAACTGCGTGTAGCAGTAGCCCGCGAGCCCGGAGTCCTCGGCGGCGGAGACGAGCGAGGCGAGGCGCTCGGCGAACTCCTCCGGGCTGTCCACGGTGTCGTAGCCGAACCAGGGCGCGCTCTCCTCTGGCACGAAGGTCGCCCCGCCGAACTCGCTGAGCACGACGGGCTGTCCGGTGTGCCGCACCCCGTCGAGCAGCAGCCGCCGGGCGCCGGGCCAGCGCTCGCCGAAGGCACCCCCGCGCACCGGCTTGCCGTAGCGCTCGCGCAGGTCACGCGCGTCCTGCGTGTAGTCGTGCACGCCCCAGATGTCGGCGGCGGAGATCTCCCAGCCGTCGTTGGAGACGGCGGGCCGGGAGGGGTCGAGGGCCTTGGTGAGGTGGTAGAGCGCGTCCATGAAGTGGCGCTGCGCCGGGACTTCGGCGGGGTGGGGCACGGACCAGGACTCGTTGACGGGGACCCAGGCGACGAGGGAGGGGTGGCTGACGTCGCGCAGCACCGCGGCGGTCCACTCGGCCGTCACGCGCTCGACGGTGGGCGTCCCGAAGGCGTACGCGGAGGGCATCTCGCCCCACAGCATGAGCCCCAGCCGGTCGGCCCAGTACAGGAAGCGCGGGTCCTCGATCTTCTGGTGCAGGCGCAGGCCGTTGAGGCCGATGGACCTGGCCAGCTCGGCCTCCTCGCGCAGCGCGTCCGCCGGGGCGGCGAGGTGCGAGTCGGGCCAGTAGCCCTGCTGGAGGGCGAAGCGCAGGAAGCAGGGCTTGTGGTTGAGGAGGAAGACGCCGTCGTCCCAGCCGATGTCGCGCAGCCCGAGGTAGGAGTGGACGCGGTCCAGGAGGCGGCCGTCGGCGGCGTCGGTGAGTTCGAGCGTCGCGTCCACCAGGTGCGGGTGCTCGGGGCTCCACAGCAGGTCGTCCAGGTCCTGGCCGTGGCGCAGGGCGGGCACGGCGATGTCCATCTCGTTCTCGGGGCCTTCGAGGCGGACCCGCTGCTCTGCGAGGAGGCGGTCCCCGAGGCGCAGCCGGACGGTGAGATCGAGGAGCTGGTCGGGCCAGTGGTCCAGGCGGGCGCGGCAGCGGACGCGGGCGTGGGCGATGTCGCTCTCCCAGTGCAGCGCGGTGAGGTGCTGCTCGGGGACCTCCTCCAGCCAGACGGGCTGCCAGATGCCGGAGGTGCGGTGATACCAGATGACGTGCGGCTCGGCGCGCCAGTCCTGTTTGCCGCGCGGCTGCGCCGGGTCCGGGCGGTCCTCGGCGCGGACGACGAGGACGTGCGGGCCGTCGGTGGTGACGAGGCCGGTGAGGTCGCAGGTGAAGCCGGTGTGCCCGCCCTCGTGGCGGCCCGCGAGGTGCCCGTCGAGCCAGACTTCGGCGCGGTGATCGACGGCACCGAAGTGGAGCAGGAGGCGGCGGCCCGGCGCGGGGGCGGTCAGGTCGAGGGTGCGCCGGTACCACAGCACGGGGTGCGGACCGGTGTCGTGGATGCCCGAGGCGGGCGACTCGGGCGGGTAGGGGACGGTGATGGCGCGGGTCCAGGGGGCGGTGGTCTCCGGGGCCATCCAGCGGGCGCGGCGGCCCCGGTCGGCGTCGTCGTGGGCGAACTCCCACGTACCGCAGAGGTCGCGCCAGTCCGGGTCGCGGACGAGCTGCGGCCTCGGGTGGCCGGCGACGTCGAGGTGGCTGTGCATGAACGCCCTCCGTGGGGAGGGGGCGGGTGGGAGGGGGGTGCTCAGCGCGCGGCCTTCGCGGTGAATCGCAGTACACGCGATCGCGGCGAAAGCGAGCGGCCGGGAGCAGCGGCAGCAGCAGGGGCATCGACCAGGCGATGAGCGCGGCGAGCACGAGGGCGGCCACAGGAGGAGGCTGCCGTGCGGGTCGGCCGCCGCGCGCTGCCAGGCGGTACGCGCCGTGACGGGGCCCGGGTGCCGCGCTCGCCCGCAGCAGGAGCACCCCCGGCGCCGAGCGCGAGGACGACGAGGGCGGGGGCGACGAGCGCCCGGCCCGGCAGGTCCCCGTCCGCGAGGGCGAGGTCGGCGCGGACGGCGACGACGAAGGCGGGCAGGAGCAGCCCCAGCAGCAAGGAGCGCGGCCCGAGGCGGGCGCGCACGCCGCCCAGGTACGTACGGGCCGAGGCGGTCCTGCCGCCCGCCGCCGTCTCGCGGAGCGTCGCGGACGCGGCGGCGAAGGCGGCGGGCGCGGTGAGGACCGGGAGGCAGCACAGGCTCGTGAGGAGGCTGACGAGGAGGACGTCGGCGAAGAGCGAGAAGGCGGGCCCGAAGACCTCACCGGGTTCGCGGCGGTCACTGGGGGCGGAGGTGTGCGCGGCAGCGGCTGTGCGCACGGGCACGGGGGCGGGCGCGGGAGCGGGGCGGCTCGGGGCGCGGCCGGGCGCGGGAGCGGGTGCGGGTGCGGGTGCGCGGCGGCTCATGGCGGTTCAGCCCTTCAGTCCGGAGGTGGCCATGCCCTGGACGAGGTAGCGCTGGAAGACCGCGAAGAAGAGCACGATGGGCAGGACGGAGATGACGGACATCGCGAACATCGGTCCGTAGGCGGACGTGCTCGACTGGTCCACGAAGCTGCGCAGGGCGAGCGTGATGGTGAACTTCTCCGGCGCGAAGAGGTAGATCATCTGGGTGAAGAAGTCGTTCCACGTCCAGATGAAGGTGAAGATGGCCGTGGTGATCAGCGCGGGCCTGCTGAGCGGCAGCGTGATGGCCCAGTAGGTGCGGAAGGCGCCGCAGCCGTCGATGCGCGCCGACTCCTCCAGTTCGCGCGGCAGTCCGCGCATGAACTGCACGACGAGGAAGACGAAGAACGCCTCGGTGGCGAGGAACTTCGGCAGGATGAGCGGCCAGTAGGTGTCCACCAGGCCGAGCCGGTTGAAGATGATGTACTGCGGGATCAGGACGACGTGGTGGGGCAGCATGAGCGTCGCCACCATGAAGCCGAACATCGGCTTGCGCATCCGGAACCGCAGCCGGGCGAAGGCGTAGGCGGCCAGCGAGCAGGACAGGACGTTGCCGAGGACGGCGCCGCCCGCGATGAGCAGGCTGTTGCCGAGCAGGCGGCCGACGGGGACGCCGGAGACGCCGTCGAGCGCCGTCGTGTAGTTGGACCACTCGAAGTGGCTGGGCCACAGCTTGAGGCTCGTGGCGACCTCGGTGGCCGGCTTGAGCGAGGTCGCGGCGAGCCAGCCGAGCGGGTAGAGCAGGAGGAGCAGGCACACCAGGGCGACGGTGTGCGGCAGCCAGCGTTTCGTGAGCGTGCTCACCGGTCCTCCTCGTCCGCGTAGAAGACCCACGACCGCGAGGTGCGGAAGAGGATGAGGGTGACGGCCCCGATGGCGAGCAGCAGCATCCAGGCCATGGCGGCGGCGTAGCCCATGTGGGAGGCGGTGAAGCCGCGTTCGTAGAGGTAGAGGGTGTAGAAGAGCGTCGAGTCGGCGGGGCCGCCGTCGCCGCCGCTGATGGCGAAGGCGGGGGTGAAGACCTGGAAGGACTGGATGGTCTCCAGGACGAGGTTGAAGAAGACGACGGGCGAGAGCTTCGGCACGGTGACGGAGAGGAACTGCCGCAGCGGCAGCGCGTCGAGGCGGCGGCCTCGTAGAGTCGGGCGAGATCTGCTGAGCCCGGCGAGGAAGATGACCATGGGCGCCCCGAACTGCCACACGGTGAGCTGGACGACGGCGAAGACGGCGTAGACCGTGTTGCCGACCCATCCCCCGGTGTGGATGCCGACGGCGTCCAGGACGCGGGCGACGGTGCCGCCGTCGTTGAACAGGGCGCGCCACACGAGCGCGATGGACATGCTGGCGCCGAGGAGCGAGGGCGCGTAGAACGCGGAGCGGTAGAAGGCGCGGCCCCGGCCGAGGTTCTTGAGGAGCATCGCCACGCCGAGCGCGAGGCCCAGTTTGAGCGGGACGGCGACGACGACGTAGAGGAGCGTGGTGCCGACGGACCGCCAGTAGCGGGGGTCCTCGGTGAGCATCTCGGTGTAGTTGCGCAGCCCGACCCAGTGCGGCGGGTCGAAGAGGTCGTAGTCGGTGAAGGAGAGGTAGAGGGAGACCGCCATCGGGACGAGCGTCAGCGCGACGGCGCCGATCATCCACGGGGAGAGGAAGACGTAGGCGGGCCACTGCTGTTCGCGGCGGCGCCGGACGCGGCCCTTGCGCGCCGCGGGCGGCCCGGTGGTGCGGTCCGGGGGCCGGGTGGTCAGGACGCTCATTGCCTCAGCTCCCGGTTGGCCTGGTCGATGAGTTCGCGCGCGGCCTGCCGGGGGGTGGACAGGCCGAACATGACGCGCTGGTACGTACGCCCGAAAGCGGCCTGGACGGCCAGGTCACCCCGGGGCGGGGCGGTGGGCGGGTCGGCGAGGCCGTACTTCTCCATGGCCTGCGCGTACTGGTAGATCTCGCGTTCGGCGCCCTTGAGGGTGGTGGCGACGCGGGCGGCGACGGCGCGGTTGGGCGGGGTGGAGCGGGAGAAGCCGAGGATGTCGCCCGCGCGGTGGTCGTTGAGGAGAAAGTCGACGAGTCGCGCCGCCTCCTTCGGGTGCGCGGAGTGGGCGCCGATGCCGATGAGCATGGACGGCTTGAAGTAGGCGCCCGCGCGTCCGCCGGTGGTGGGGACGGGCCCGTAGTGGACCTGTTCGCCCAGGAGGGCGGGGTAGCCGGGGAAGGGCGCGTCCCACGTGAAGTCGGCGGCGGCCAGGCCCCGGCCCATGGGGCTCGTCTCGGTGCTCTTGGCCTGGGTGGTGTCCCGGGCGGCGGCGACGGCGCCCTCCTTGCGGAGGGTGTCGCAGAAGGTCCAGAAGGCGGTGAGGTCGCGTTCGGTGAAGGCGAGGCGGCGCTGGTCCTCGTAGAGCTGCCCGCCCCGGCCGCGCAGCCAGTCCTCGAAGACGTCCTCGTTGGTGCCGCCGTCGTTGGCGCCCGTGACGGTGCGTCCGTCGGGGCCGCGCAGCCCGAGGCGGTGGACGCGCACGTTGGCGTCCGCCCACTCCTCCCAGGTCCAGGAGGGCTCGGGGGCGGCGATCCCGGCCTTGGCGTAGAGGTGGGAGTCGTAGGCGTAGCCGGTGATGCCGCGCCCCATGGGCAGGGCGTACTGGCGGCCCTGGTAGGTGCCGGTGCGCAGGAAGGCGTCGTCCATCTCGTCGGTGCGGATGGTGCCCGCGTCGATCGGCTCGTCCAGGCGGGCGAGGGCGTCGCCGGCCGCGTACTGGGAGATCTGCCGGTAGTCGAGCTGGACGACGTCGGGGACGCCGCCGCCCGCCGCCTGCGTGGCGAGCTTGGTGAGGTAGGAGCCGAAGTCGGCGTTGGAGGTGCGGACGGTGATGCCGGGGTACTCCTTCTCGAAGAGCTTGACGGCGTCGTTCGTCCGGGAGGCGCGGTCGTCGTTGCCCCACCAGGAGAAGGTGAGCGTGACGCCCTTGCCGCCGCCCGCGTCGTCCGAGGAGCAGGCGGAGAGCGGGGCGAGGGCTGCGGTGGCGCCGAGGGTGCTCAGGGCGAGGAAGGTCCGCCGGCGGGGCCGGAGGACGGGTGGCTCGGGCATGGGTGGTCCCAGGGGTGCGGGGGGGCGGGAGGGCGCGGGTACGGGGCCGGGTCAGGCCCCGGTGTAGACGTCGAGGCGTCCGCACATGCCGAAGCGGCCTCGTGCGGTGGGCCCGGTCGCGGTGACGCGGGCGCGGGCGAGGTGTGCGGCGTCCCCCTCGCGGAGCGCGGCGAGCTGGGCGCCGCTCGCGCGGGTGGCGGCCTCGGCGCCCTCCCGCAGGCGGGTGGCCCAGGCGTCGAGCTGGGGCCGTACGAGGGCGGCGGCGGCGCGGTGGAAGGCGGCGAGCGGGGCCGGGTCGCCCCGCTCGGTGGCCTCGCGCAGGGCGAGGAAGCGGCGGGTGGCGAGGTCGCGGCGGCGGCGCGCGGTCTGCGCGCGATCCTCCTCGGTGCCCTCGGCGGGGATGCGGACGGCGTCCGCGTACGTGGCGGGGTCGGTCAGCAGCTCGGGCGGCAGGGTGAGCACCGCGTCGCCCGCCTCGGGCAGTCCGCTGTTCTGCATGACGACGGTGATGCGCAGCGCGTTCTCGTTGACGAGGCGGTGGATGGTGCCGGGCGTGAACCAGACGACGGCGCCCGCTTCGAGGGGGTCCTCGCGGTAGCCGGAGGTGGTGAGGGTCTGCACGCTGCCGCGCCCGGAGACGACGACGTAGCCCTCGGTGCAGGCGAGGTGGAGGTGCGGGGTGCCGCCGCCGGGCCGGCCGTCGATCGTGGGCCAGTCGTAGACGCTGAGCCGGGAGACGGCGACCGCGCCCGGGAAGCCCTCGTAGGTGTCGCTCACCACGGCTGCTCCTCGAAGTGGGCGAGGACGCGGTCGCGGTCCCAGCGGCCGTCGGCGACGGTCACGCGGTAGGCGCGCGTGAAGGAGTCGCCGGGCGCGAGGACCAGTTCCTCGTGGAAGGCCCACGAGGGGGCGACGGCGGCGAAGGGCTCGCTGCGTACGAACCAGTGGGCGGGGTGGGTGCCCGCCGCGCCCCGGTGGTCGTTGCCGGGCGCGTGCGCGAAGACGAGCGTTGCGTGGCCGTCGCGGCCGTCGTGCTCGCCGGTGTAGGCGAGCCAGTCGGACTGGGTGCCCATCAGGTCCCGCTCGCCGGGCTTGGCGGGGCTGTCGGCGGTGAAGGTCTCGCCGCCCCGGAAGGCGCGCGGGCCGCGCCAGAAGAGCCCGGTGTACCCGGCGTCGGGGCGGCCGTGGGTGGTGGGGCTGCCGAAGCGCAGCGGCTCGCCGCGGCGGTTGGTGACGGCTGAGGTCCAGGTGAGCGACCAGCAGTCGCGGCCGGCCACGACCTCGATGCGGCGCCGCTCGTCGGCCCAGAGCACCGCCGTGTCGTGCGGGTGCCAGGTCAGCGTCTCCTCGATGAGGGCGCGGTCGCCCTCGGCGCGCACCGTCCCGAAGCCGGTGTGGGCCATCGAGCCGACGCGCTCGGGCAGGGCGAGGTAGCCCTCGCCGTGCACGTAGGTGTTGCCGCCCCACAGGTTCTGCCCCGACAGGTGCGAGGCGGTCAGTTGCAGGCCCTTGTGCCAGCGGTGGTCGTTGGGGCGGTAGTCGGTGACGAGGGCACCGGAGAGGGTGCGCAGCGGGTGCAGGTAGGGCTTGGGCGCCTCCCAGGGGTCCTCGGGCTTGTAGACGTAGGCGAGGAGTTCGATCCCGGTCGCCTCGTGGGCGAGGGTGACGCGGTCGCCGTGGGTGTGGGTCAGGACGAGGGTCATGCGGCGTTCTCTCCTGCCTCGGCGGGGGCCCAGCCGGGCGCGCCGCCGTGGAGTGCGGTGTAGTACGGGTCGCCGGGCGCGATCTCGCCGGCGTGCACGGCGGTCCCGGTGAAGGCGGACTTGTACAGGGCGGTGATGAACTCCAGCGTGCGGCGGGCGCCTTCGCCGCTGGTGGGGTGCCTGCGCCCGGCGAGGACGTCGGCGGTGAGGGCGCGCAGCTGAGCGAGGTGGGAGCTGGGTTCGTCGGGGCCGAAGTCGCGCCAGGCGGCCACGGTCTCCTCGGGGACGCCGGGGGCGGGCGTGATGCGCCAGTCCGCGTTGCGGTAGCCGTACAGGTGGGTGACCTCGATGGTGGCGAGGGCGCAGTCGATGCGGACGCGGCTGACCTCGTCGGGGCTCAGGACGCTGTTGACGACGGTGGCGAGGGTGCCGTCGGCGAAGCGGACGAGGGCGGTGGAGACGTCCTCGGTCTCGACGTCGTGGACGAGGCGGCCCGCCATGCCGCGTACCTCCTCCCAGGGGCCGAGCAGGTCGAGGAGCAGGTCGCTCTGGTGGATGCCGTGGCCCATCGCGGGTCCGCCGCCCTCGGTGGCCCAGCGTCCGCGCCAGGGCGCGGCGTAGTAGGCCGTGTCGCGGTACCAGGTGGTCTGGCAGTGGGCGACGAGCGGCCTGCCGAAGGCGCCTTCGCGCAGCAGGCGGCGCACGTGCCGGGCGGCGGAGCCGAAGCGGTGCTGGAAGACGATGGAGAGGTACGGGCCGGCCTCGCCGCCGGGTTCGGCTGCCGTGATCGCGTCGAGGTCGGCGAGGGAGGGGCACGGGGGCTTCTCGCACCACACCCAGGCCCCGGCGCGCAGCGCCGCGACGGCCTGCTCGCGGTGCACGGCGGGGGGCGTGCTCAGGACGACGAGATCGGGGCGGACGGCGGCGAGGGTCGCTTCGAGGTCGGTGGAGGAGTGCGCGATCCCCGCTTCCGCCGCGAAGGAGGCGGCCGAGGCGGCGTCGAGGTCGACCGCCGCGACGAGTTCGGTCGTGCCCTCCTCGGCGAGGACGCGCAGCGCGGGCAGGTGGCTGGAGCGCGCGATGCCGCCGGTCCCGACGACCGCGGTGCGCAGGGGTGCGGGCGGGGGGCTGGCGGGAGCGCGGGTGGGCGAAGACATGCGGCCTCTCTGCGGGTGAGGTGCGTTGTGGATGGCGTGCGTGGCGGATGGCGTGCGGACGGGGGCGGCGGAGGTCCCCGTCGGGGTGCCCGCGTGGTGGCATCCCGTCGCCCGGAGCGGGCAGGGGGGACCACGAGCGTGGCGGCTGCCGGTGGATTCCGGACAGCAATCGCTTGCTGTTCCCACGTTGTAACCGCCGTATATCGCCGGGGTCAACCCTTCGGCGGCGGACTTCTTCCGATGAGGAGGGCCCTGGCACACACCGTGAACAGGGCTCTAGACTGGCCTTTTCCCGAGAGAGGACACGGGTTGTGGCAGCGGTGACACTCAAGGACGTGGCGCAGCGCGCGGGAGTGTCGATAAAAACGGTATCCAACGTTGTACGCGGTGCGCCCCGGGTCTCCGAGTCGACCCGTGCCCGGGTCGCGAAGGCCGTGGCGGAGCTGGGGTACCGGCCCAACCCCACGGCGCGGCGGCTGCGCACGGGGCGCAGCGGCATGATCGCGCTCGTGGTGCCGGAGCTGGTGAGCCCGTACTTCGCCGAACTCGCCCAGCACGTCCGCACGGAGGCGACCGCGCTGGGCCTGACGGTCCTCATCGAGGAGACCCTCGGCGACCCGGCCGAGGAACTGCGGCTCGCGAGCGGCGTGGGCGCCTCGCTCCTGGACGGCGTGATCCTCTCGCCCCTGCACACCAGGCCCGAGGAACTCGCCCCCGTCTCCGGCACCTTCCCGCTCGTCCTGCTCGGCGAGCGCAGCTACGCGCGCGACCGGGTCGCCGCCGATCACGTCCTCATCGACAACGTCGCCGCGGCGCGCTCCGCCACCGCGCACCTCGCCTCGCTGGGCCGTACGCGCATCGCCGCCATCGGGCACGACCGCAAGGGGTCCGCGACGAGCAGGCAGCGCCTGGAGGGCTTCCAGCAGGCTCTGCACGAGGCCGGGCTGCCCTTCGATCCCCTGCTCGCGCCGCGCGTGGACGAGTTCGACCGGCGCAACGGCCTGGCGGCGATGCGCGCGCTGCTCGCCCTGCCCCCGGACCGCCGCCCGGACGCGGTCTCCTGCTTCAGCGACCTGCTCGCCTTCGGCGCGCGCCGGGCCCTCTACGAGGCCGGGCTGCGCATCCCCGAGGACATCGCCCTGACCGGCATCGACGGCACGGAGGAAGCGCGCTACGGCGCGCCCTCGCTGACGACCGTCGTGCCCGACAAGGCGGCGATCGCCGCGCTGGCCGTGAAGTGCCTGGCCGACCGCATCAGCGCCACGACCCCTCCCCCGTTCGAGGTCCACCACGCGCCGCACTGGCTGGCCGAGCGGGAGTCCACGCGGGGAGGGCGGACGCCGGTCGAGGAGTGAGGAGCAGGGCTCCGCCGGGGGGTGTGGGAGGAACGCGGTTCGCGGGGGCGCGCGGACGCGACGGACCGAGGGAGCACGCGCACCCCTGCCCCAGTCGCCCTGCCACCCCGTCACCCCACCTGCGGCCCGACACCCCGCCCCCGGCCCGACACCCCGCCCGGCGTCCGCGCAAGGCGACCTCCGGTTGGGGCATTGCGGTACGAATAGGGGCATGTCTGAGCCGGTCCCACCGTCCGCCGCCCGCCAGGGGCGCCGGCGTGTCCTGCGTCCCGCCGTACTGATCCCGGTGGCGTCCATGGCGATTCTCAGCGTGGTCGACCTGACGGTGCCCCGGTCCGTCCACCTGGGCCCGCTCCTCGCGGTCGCGCCCGCCCTGACGGCCGCTTCGGCCGGGCCCGCCACGACGGCGGCCGTGGGGGTGCTCGCCGTCGTGCTCCAGTTCCTCCTGGGCCTCGCCCGCGAGGAGACCGACACCCCGAACACGGCGGTGCAGGTGGCCGCCGTCGCCCTGATCTCGCTCGCCCTGGTCCTCTACAGCCGCGCCAGGACCCGCCGCGAGTCGGAGCTGGCCCGGGTGCGCGCCATGGCCGAGGCGACCAACGACGTGCTGCTGCGCCCGCCTCCCGCCCGCCTCGGCCCGCTGCGGCTCGGCTCCGAGTACCGGGCCGCCGGCGACATCGCGCAGATCGGCGGCGACCTCTACGGCGTGGTGCGCACGCGCGAGGGCACCCGGCTGCTGATCGGGGACGTCCGGGGCAAGGGCCTCGACGCCCTCGACGACACCGCGCTCCTCCTCGGCGCCTTCCGCTCCGCCTCCCACCTCGGCCTGAGCCTGCCCGCGCTCGCCGCCCACCTCGACGCGGCACTGGTATGGAGCAACGAACAGAAGGGCGCGGCCGAGGACTTCGCCACCGCGCTGCTCGCGGACGTGCCCGACGCGGGCGAGGACGTCCTGCTGCTGTCCTGCGGTCACCCGCCCGCCTACGTCCTGCGCGCGGACGGGCCGGAGGCCCTGGAGGCCGCCCGCCCGGCGCCGCCGCTGGGGCTCGCGGCCCTGGACCCGGACGCGTGGGCGGTGGAGCGGCACGCCTTCCGCCCCGGCGAGACGCTGCTGCTCTACACGGACGGGGTGATCGAGGCCAGGGACGAGAAGGGGACCTTCTACCCGCTCGCCGAGCGCCTCCCCCTCTTCGCCGGACAGGACGGCGACCGGCTCGCGCGGTGGGTCGTGGACGACGTGGTGCGCCACACCCACGACCGCCTCGCGGACGACGCGGCACTCCTGTGCGCGTACCGGGGCGGGGGTCCCGCACGCGGCTGACTCCCCCCGCGCGCCGCTCCTTTGACGACCGGTCGGCCCCTTCGCACGCCTCGTCCGCCGTCCCCGGCACCCGTGCGGCGCGCCCCCGCTACGATTCCCCGCACACGGCGCGCTCTTGGACGCCCGTACGAGGAACACGGAGACGGTATGGCGGACGGGCGTTCGGATGGCGCGGGGCCTTTCGGGGCGGTGCTCGGTGTCGTCGGCCCGGCCGCCGGGGCGGGGGGTCCGCCCGCGCTGCGCCCCGTGCGGGTGACGGCCGGGATCGAGGTGGTGCGGGCCGTGGCCGCGCTCGGCTGGCCCGTGCCGGAGGCGGGGACGAGCGCGGGCGTGCTCGACGCCCTGCCCGGCG
>NZ_GG770539.1:1069893-1070669 GCF_000154905.1 Streptomyces sp. SPB074
CGACTCCGACAGCCATCGCGCGGCGGGGACCTGGCGCGAGGCGGTCGCGGCGGCGGAGCGCGGCGGTACGGGCACGGCGGCGGACGCGGCGGCCGGGCGCGCCCTCGCCGCCCACCTGTTCCGCTCCTTCCCCGCCGAACTCGGCCCGCTGACCCGCGCCCGGCTGCGGCTGCTCGAACTGACCGCGGACATCGCCGAGGGACGCGGCACCGACTGGGCCGAACAGGTCATCGCGCTGCGGGAGTCGGGAAGGGCCGCGGAGACACCCGGGCTGCTCGCCCACGCGTACGCGGTCACCGGCGGCGCGGTGCTGCGGCAGCCGGGCAGCCCGGAGGGCGAGCTGTACGGGCTCGTGCGCTCCGGCGACCCGGATCTCCTCGCCGCCTACGAGCACGCCGCCGGACAGCCCGCCTTCGGGGAGCGGTTGCGGGCCGAACCGGCGACGGCGGCGGGCTGCTTCGTCGACTGGACGGCCCACCCGGGCGCGGGCCCCGCCTGGGAGGCGACGAGCGCGGCACTCCTGGACGGGGTGCTGCGCCCCGCCCTGCGGTCCGCGTCGCGCGCCCACCTGGCCGCGCTCAGGGCGGAACTCGCGGCGGGCGGCCCGCACCGGGTGAACTCCTTCGAGGCGTGGCACCAGCGCACCCGCGCGAGCCGCTGGCGCCGCCTGCTCGGCGGCTGAACCGGGGTGGGGGCGCGCTGCCGGACGGATCGCGCGCCCCCCCAAAGACGCCTCCCGGCCGCTCGCGCCCCGTACCGCTCTCCCCCGGCCCCCA
>NZ_GG770539.1:1071111-1078017 GCF_000154905.1 Streptomyces sp. SPB074
CCGGCCAGCCGGGGGCACCGCGCTCGCCGGGCAGGAGCGGGACCGGGGGCACGCCGAGCGTGGCGAGGGCGCGGCGCGCGCAGGCCCGTACCGTCGTGTACTCGGCGCGCCGCTTGGCGACGGCGCGCGCCACGAAGGGCTCCTCCTCGGGGAAAAGCCGGGCGTGCGGGTCCGTGCCGTGGTGGTGCGCGGCGCTGATGCCCTGGGGCAGTACCTCGGCGATCACGGGGCGACCTCGGGGAAGACGGGGCGGGCGAGGTCGGCGCGGCGCCCGAACCGCTTCCACTCGCGGGGGTAGCCGAGCGAGACCTCCTCGAAGGGCACCCCGTCGTAGCGGGCCGAGCGGGGGATGTGCAGGTGGCCGTAGACGACGGCGCGGACGTCGAAGCGCGTGTGCCAGTCGGCGGTGCGCTCCGTGCCGCACCACTGCACGAACTCCTGGTGCGTCATGATCTCGGTCGGGCGCCGCACGAGCGGCCAGTGGTTGACGAGGACGAGCGGCGGTCCGCCCGCCGCCTCGGCGAGCCGTTTCTCGGTGTACGCGACCCGGTCCGCGCACCACGCGGCACGGCCCGCGTAGGGCTCGTGGTACAGCACGGCCTCGTCGGTGCAGACGATGCCCGCCTCGTGGGCGCGGGCGAGCGAGGCTTCGGGGCTCGTGGTGCCGGGGGCGTACCAGGAGTAGTCGTACAGGGTGAAGAGCGAGGCGATACGGAGCGGGCCGCCGGAGCCGTCCGGACCGCCTCCGGGGCCGTCCCACACCGGCCAGGGGTCCTCGGGGGTGAGGACGCCGAGGTCGCGGCAGAGGGCGACGAGCCGTTCGTAGCGGGCCACGCCGCGCGCCTGGTCCGGCTCCCCCGGCAGCGTCCACAGCTCGTGGTTGCCCGGTGCCCACACGACGCGGGCGAAGCGGCCGGCGAGGAGGCGCAGCGCCCACTCGATGTCGGCGAGGCGCTCGCCGACGTCGCCCGCGACGATGAGCCAGTCCTCGGGGTGGGCGGGGCGGATGCTTTCGGTGAGCGCCCGGTTCTCCTCGTAGGAGATGTGCAGGTCGCTGACGGCCCGCAGGGTCTTGTGCGTTGCTGTCACCCGAGGAGCCTAGAGCGAAGGGGCGGGCGGCGTAAGGCCGTCCCGCCCCTTAGGTGCGCGCGGGGCCCGCGCCGGGGCCCCGCGGCTCAGCTCGCGTCGTCCGGGACGAGCTTCACGGAGATCGAGTTGATGCAGTACCGCTGGTCCGTGGGCGTCGCGTAGCCCTCGCCCGCGAAGACGTGGCCGAGGTGCGAGCCGCAGTTGGCGCAGCGGACCTCGGTGCGGACCATGCCGTGCGAGCGGTCCTCGATCAGCTCGACGGCGTCGGAGTCCTTCGGGTCGAAGAACGACGGCCAGCCGCAGTGCGACTCGAACTTCGTGTCCGAGGTGAAGAGCTCCGCACCGCAGGCGCGGCAGTCGTAGACGCCCTTGGTCTTGGTGTCCGTGTACTCACCGACGAAGGCGGGCTCGGTACCGGCCTGGCGGAGCACCGCGTACTCGTTGGGCGTCAGCTCCTCGCGCCACTCCTGGTCCGACTTCTCGACGTTGTACGCCATGGCCTGCTCCTCACTGCTCGTGGTGCGGTCCGGCGGCGAGCCGGTCCAGGACGGCGGGGCCGAGGTCCGTGACATCGCCCGCCCCCATGGTGAGAACGAGATCACCGGGCTTCGCCATTCCCGCGACGGCCTCCGCGACCTCGTCCTTCGCGTGCAGCGGGCTCACGTCGGCACCGGCGGCGCGTCCGGCGGCGATGATCAGCTCGCTCGTGACGCCCTCGATGGGGTCCTCGCGGGCCGGGTAGATGTCCAGGACGAGCGAGGAGTCGGCGAGCGCGAGGGCCTGGCCCATCTCCTTGCCGAGTTCCTGCGTGCGCGAGAACAGGTGCGGCTGGAAGACGACGAGGATGCGGCCCTCGACGGCGCCGCGCATCGCCTCCAGGTCGGCGGCCATCTCGGTCGGGTGGTGCGCGTACGAGTCCACGACCTGCACGCCCGCCGCCTCGCCCTTGAGCTGGAGGCGGCGCTTCACGCCCGTGTAGCTGCGGAGCGCGGAGGCGAGGTTGTGCAGCGGGACACCGAGGGAGACGCCCGCGACGAGCGCGGCGACGGCGTTGTGCGCGTAGTGGCTGCCCGGCACGGAGACCGTGAAGGTGAGGAGCTTGCCGTCGATCGCGACGGTGACCTCGCTGGTCAGGCCGCGCGGGGAGACCTTGCGCACCCGTACGTCGGCGTCCTCGGCCGAGCCGTAGGTGACGATCGTGAGGTCCGCGCGCTCCCGCACGCGGCGCGTCAGCTCGCGGGCGCCCTCGTGATCGGCGGAGATCACCAGCGTGCCGCCGGGGACGATCTTGCCGACGAAGGTCTCGAAGGACTCGTAGATCTCCTCGATCGAGGCGTAGTTGGCGTGGTGGTCGAGTTCGACGTTGAGGACGACGGCGACCTCGGGCGCGTACGTGTGGAAGCTGCGGTCGCTCTCGTCGGCCTCGGCGACGAAGATCTCGCCGGTGCCGTGGTGGGCGTTGGAGCCGGGGGCGTCGAGGTCGCCGCCGATCGCGTACGAGGGGTCGAGGCCGAGCGTGGTGAGGGAGACCGCGAGCATCGAGGTCGTCGTCGTCTTGCCGTGCGTGCCCGCGACCGCGAGGGGCCGGGTGCCGGTCATGAGGGCGGCGAGGGCGTCGGAGCGGTGCACGACGGGGATGCCCAGCTCCCGGGCGCGGACCAGCTCGGGGTTGTCCTCGCGGATCGCGGAGGAGACGACGACGGCGGAGGTGTCCTCGGCGAGGTGGGCGGCGTCGTGGCCGAGGTGCACGGTGGCGCCGAGGGCGCGCAGCGAGGCGGCGGTCGGCGAGTCCTTCGCGTCACTGCCCGCGACGCTCGCCCCGCGCTGGGCGAGAATCCGGGCGATGCCCGACATCCCGGCCCCACCGATCCCGATGAAGTGCGGTCGGTCGAGGGAGGGGGGGAGGGCGGGGGCCATGTGTGGGTTCTCCAGGGGGTGGGGCCGGGAGGCGTGTGTCACGAGCGCTCCCCGGGGGCGAACTGATCGGGACCACCATAAGGTCCGCAGCGCGAGTGCTTCGCGCTCCTCGGGGGCGCGTGAGGAGCGTGTGACGTCGCGCGCTCCCCACGCCCCGGAACGCGAGCGCCGCCGCCGGTCTCCTCGCGTTCCGGGCGGGCCGGCGCGGACGGTCAGTTCTCGGCGTCCGGGGTGTGCGCGTAGAGCTTGAGGACGGGGACGCCGACCTTGTGGCGGGCGCGCGAGGCCCAGTCGCGGTGGAAGAACTCCTCGACGTAGTGCGGCGCGGTCAGCACGATCACCTCGTCCGCCCCCGTCTCCTTGACGGCCGCCGCGATGACGTCGAGCGGGTGGTTCTCGACCACGTGGCCCACGGCGTCGGCGCCGGCCTCGCGCAGCGCCCGCAGCGAGTGCTCCAGGGCGATCTTCGCGGGCGGCACGGCGGACTCGCCCTCCGGGATCTCCGCCTCCCGCACGGCTTCGCTCAGCTCGCCGAGCGCCACGTCGTCCACCGCGCGCAGCAGCCGGTCCTGATCGCCCCGGGGCTGCATGAGGACGTGGAAGGACACCGCCTCCTCGCCGTGCAGGGTGGTGACGAACTCGATGTCCACCGTGGACAGGGCCTGTTCGATCATCAGTACGCTCGTGAACACGTCGGGCGCCTCTTCTCTCAGCGGACCGGCACGCACCGGCCCTACGGTTTCCCGCTACCCCGTGAACGGAGCGGCGTGCCTTCCTAGTCTGCCCAGCGGAGGGTAAACGGAACGGTACATTCCGCAAGGCGGGCCCGGGGACCCGGGCCCGTCGGCCGCCCCGGACGCCTCCGCGCCCCCGCCTCGTGGCGCAGCCCACAGCTCTCGCGCGGTGAAATCCGGCGCTTCCCCCTTGACGCCCGCCCATCCGAGGCGCAGGGTGCTCACTAATGCGCATTACTAATACGCATTAGTGAGCGAGGTCGAGACGTGAACGACACCAGCCGGGGCAAGCCGGGCAAGTCGGCGAGAACGCCGCGCGAGCCCGCGAAACGGGCGCGCCCGCGACAGGCGGAGGTGGCGCGTCTCGCGGGGGTCTCGCAGGCGACCGTCTCGCTCGTGCTCGGCGACAAGCCGCAGGCCGCGACGATCTCGGCGGAGACCCGCCGCAAGGTCATGGACGCGGCCCGCACCCTCGGCTACGTCCCCGACCCGGCGGCGCGCAGCCTCGCCGGGGCCGGGAACGACCTGCTCGGCGTCTTCAGCTTCACGGCCACCTTCCCCACGGACGTCCAGCACTCCTACTACCCGTTCCTCGTCGGCGTGGAGCAGGAGGCCGCCGCACGCGGCTTCGACCTCGTGCTCTTCACGGGGTCGAGCGCGCACGGCGCGAGCCCGGGCCCCGAGGCGCTGAGCCGGGTCAGGCTCGCGGACGGCTGTCTCTTCCTCGGGCGGCACGCGCCCGCCCGCGAGCTGCGGCGGCTCGTGGCGGACGGCTTCCCCGTCGTGCACCTGGGCCGCAGGGACGAATTGGACGGCCTCGCGTGGGTCGGGGCCGACTACGCCCCGGCGAGCCGCGAGGTCGTCCGGCACCTCGTGGCCCTCGGGCACCGGCGGATCGTCCTGGTGCGCGAGGACGACGAGGCCCCCGCGACGGCCGACCGCGAGCGCGGTTTCCTCGCGGGCCTGGAGGAGGCCGGGCTGCCCGTGGCGGACGCCGTCTTCCGCACCGCGGAGCCGGGGGCGGACCTGACGCCCGCGCGGCTGCGGGCCTGGCGCGCGGAGGGCGTCACGGCGTTCGTCGCGGAGGAGACCGACACGGGGGCCGCCTGGCGGGCGCTGCGCGCGGCCGTCACGGCGGCCGGGTACGACTGTCCGGGCGAGCTGAGCCTCGCGCTGCTCGGCGACCCGCCCCCCGACCTCGCGGCCGAGCCGGTGCCGACCGGCTTCGCCATCCCGCGCACCCGGCTCGGCGCCGCGGCGGTACGGCTCCTGGCCGCGCTCGTCGCGGGCCAGGACGCGGACGAACCCCTCGTGCCGTGCGCCTTCCGGCCGGGAGCGACGGCGGGCCCCGCGCCCGAAGCGGTACGGGGCCCGGCGGCGACCTGACCCGCCGCCGGACCCCGCAGCCCTCACACCGCAGGACACGCACCAACCGCAGGACAAGCACCATCAGCACCACCTAGGATAGCTTGTGACCAGCCAACCGGACATCCTCGTCGTCGGCGGCGGCCTCGGCGGCGTCGCCGCCGCCCTCGCCGCCTGCCGGGCGGGGCGCTCCGTCGTCCTGACCGAAGAGACCGACTGGGTCGGCGGCCAGCTCACCTCGCAGGCCGTGCCCCCCGACGAGCACCCGTGGGTCGAGCAGTTCGGCGTCACGGCCTCGTACCGCGCGCTGCGCGAGGCGATCCGAGACCACTACCGCACGCTGTACCCGCTGCGGGCGGAGGCGGCGGCGCAGTCGGCGCTCAACCCGGGCGCCGGGCGCGTCAGCAAGCTGTGCGCCGAGCCGCGCGCGGGGCTCGCCGCGCTGGAGGGGATGCTCGCCCCGTACCGCTCCGCCGGGCTGCTCACGCTGCTCACCGAGCACCGCCCCGTGGCCGCGGGCACCGAGGGCGACACCGTCACGTCCGTGACGGTCGAGAACCTGCGCGACGGAAGCCGCCGCACCCTCACGGCCCCCTACGTGCTCGACGCGACCGAGACCGGCGAACTGCTCGAACTCGCGGACGTGGAGCACGTGCTCGGCGCCGAGTCGCGCGCCGAGACCGGCGAGCCGCACGCGCCCGAGCAGGCCGACCCGCTCAACCAGCAGGGCATCACGTTCTGCTTCGCGCTCTCGTACCACGAGGGCGAGGACCACACGATCGAGAAGCCCGCCGACTACGACTTCTGGCGCTCCTACCGGCCGGAGTTCTGGCCGGGCCCGCTCCTCGGCTTCCTCGCGCCCGACCCGCGCAACCTGGAGGCCGTGCCCCGCACCTTCGTGCCCAACCCGGAGCAGGACCCGCTCGCGGTGAGCGCCGACCAGTCGGCGGACGCCGGGGACAAGGAACTGTTCGGCTTCCGCCGCATCCTGGCCCGCAAGCTGCACCGCGAGGGCGCCTTCGGCTCCGACATCACGCTCGTCAACTGGCCGCTCAACGACTACTGGCTCAAGCCCCTGATAGGCGGCGGCGAGAAGACGGCGGCGGAGGCGATCCGCGAGGCCAGGCAGCTCTCGTTCTCCGTCCTGTACTGGCTCCAGACCGAGGCCCCGCGCGCGGACGGCGGCAAGGGCTTCCCCGGGCTGCGGCTGCGCCCCGACGTCATGGGCACCGAGGACGGGCTCGCGAAGGCCCCGTACGTGCGCGAGTCCCGGCGCATCAAGGCCGTCACGACCGTCACCGAGCACGACGTCGCGATCGACCTCGTCGGCCCGACCGGCGGCACCCGCTACCGGGACGCGGTCGGCGTCGGCAGCTACCGCATCGACCTGCACCCCTCGACCGGTGGCGACAACTACGTCGACATCGGCTCGGTGCCCTTCGAGATCCCGCTCGGCGCGCTCGTGCCGCGCCGCGTGCGCAACCTGCTCCCGGCCGGCAAGAACATCGGCACGACGCACATCACCAACGGCTGCTACCGGCTGCACCCCGTCGAGTGGAACATCGGCGAGGTCGCGGGCGCGCTCGCCGCGCACTGCCTCGACGAGGGGCTGACGCCGCGCGAGGTGCAGGCGGACGACGAACGCTTCGCGGACTTCGCGGGGCTCCTCGACCGCTCGGGCGTCGAGCGGCACTGGCCGGAGGTACGCGGCTACTGACCCCACCGGGCCCGGGAAGCTCCATGGCGCGCCCGGCCACCCGGGGCGGAGACCGCCGGGCGGGACTGCTCCACCTGTCCCGCC
>NZ_GG770539.1:1078117-1082290 GCF_000154905.1 Streptomyces sp. SPB074
AATCGGATAGGTCACGTTGGTGTAGATGGTCCCGGCCCACCGCCCACGCAAGCGCCGACCCAGCACAAGGAGGTGCCCAGACCATGACCACCCACCGCATCCGCGTCGGCATCGACGTGGGCGGAACCTTCACCGACGCCGTCGCCGTGGACAGCGCGACGCTCGCCCTCGTCGGCCAGGTGAAGGTCCCGACCAGCCACCATCACGAGGACGGGGTCGCGCACGGCATCGTGACCGCGCTCGACAAGCTGCTCACCGAGACCGGGCACTCCGCCAAGGACGTGTCCTTCCTGGCCCACGGCACGACACAGGCTACCAACGCCCTCCTGGAGGGCGATGTGGCGACCGTCGGGCTCATCGGGCTCGGCGGCGGCGCGGGCGCGCTCTTCACCAAGCGCCTCGCCTCGCTCGCGAAGACCGAGCTGATTCCCGGCAAGCGCTTCCCGCTCGTCTACGCGCACGTCGCCGACCCCGCGGACCGCGCCGCCGTCGAGCGCGCGGTCGAGGAGGTCGTCCGGGCCGGCGCCGAAGTGATCGTCGCGAGCCAGCCGTTCAGCGTGGACCGCCCCGAGGGCGAGGACGCGGTGCGCGAGGCCGCCGCCGCGCGCGGCGTCCCCATGACGGCCGCGCACGACATCACCTCGCTCTACGGGCTCCAGAAGCGGACCCGCACCGCCGTCGTCAACGCGGCGATCCTGCCCCGCATGTTCGCGACCGCCGATCTCGTGGACGCCGCGATCACGAAGGCCGGCGTCGAGGCGCCGCTCATGGTGATGCGCTGCGACGGCGGTGTCATGTCGCTCGACGAGATGCGCCGCCGCCCGCTGCTCACCGTCCTCTCCGGCCCGGCGGCCGGGGTCGCGGGCGCGCTCATGCAGGAGCGCGTCAGCGAGGGCGTGTTCCTGGAGACCGGCGGCACCTCGACGGACATCAGCGTCGTGCGGCGCGGCAAGGTCGCGGTACGGCACGCGACGCTGCTCGGCAAGACCTCGTACCTCTCGGCGCTCGACGTGCGCACGGTCGGGGTCGGCGGCGGCTCGATGGTGCGGATGAGCGGCGGCAAGGTGACCATGGTCGGGCCGCGCAGCGCGCACATCGCGGGGCTCCCCTACGCGTGCTTCGCCGAACCCGGCGAGCTGGCGGGCGCGAAGCTCGCCACGATGCGCCCGACGCCCGACGACGCGGACGACCACGTCGTGATCGACGCGGCCGGCGGGCGCTACGCGCTCACCATGACGTGCGCGGCGAACGCGCTGGGCCGCGTCCCCGACGGCGACTTCGCGCACGCGGACCGCGAGACGGCCCGTACCGCGCTCGCGCCGCTCGCCGCCGCGCTCGGCACCGACGTGGACGGCGCGGCGGCGCAGATCCTCGACGCGGGCACCGCGCTGGTGCGCGAGGTCGTGGAGACGATGATCTCGGACTACCGGCTCGACAAGGACGCGGTCCTCCTCGTCGGCGGAGGCGGCGGCGCCGCCTCGGTCACGCCTCACCTCGCGGTCGCCACCGGCCTCGAAGGCCGGCTCGCGCGCCACCACGAGGTCACAGCTCGATGGCGTCGCGCTCGCGCTCGTGCGCGAGCAGGTCGAGCGGATCATCCCCGGCGCGGGCCAGGAGGACATCCTCGCGGTCCGCGCCGAGGCCGAGCGGGCCGTGATCGCGCAGGGCGCCGCGGCCGACGCGGTCGAGGTCGAGGTGACCGTGGACCCGCAGACCAACACCGTGCGGGCGGTCGCGACAGGCGCCACCGAACTGCGCACCCAGGACCGGGCGCACCGCGCCGACGACGCGGAGCGGCTGCGCCTCGCGGCGACGAGCCTGAAGGCGCCGGAGGGCGAGGTGCGCGAGCTGGCCCGGACGAACGCGTACACCGTCTACGGGGCCGAGAAGCACCGCAGGCTGCGCGGCACCAGGCACCCGGTGCGGGTCGTGGACGCCGACGGCGTCGTACGACTGCACGCGCCGGACGCGCGGATCGAGACGACGACCGTGGGCGCCGCCGCGCACACCCTCGCGACGCTCGTGGACGAGTCCACGGCGTACGGGGACGGCGGGGTGCGCGCCCCGGCGCTGCGGCTGCTCGTCGGCTCGCGGATCGCGGACCTGTCCGGGGTGCTCGACCCCGCGCCGCTGCTCGCCCTGGCCCGCACCGAGCTGGAGGGGCGCCCGGCGGACGAGCGGGTCGTGGCCCTCGTGGAGGAGCGCTCATGAGCACCCTGACCGACACCACCGTGTCCGC
The DNA here is from genome assembly GCF_000154905.1 of Streptomyces sp. SPB074. Lineage (GTDB taxonomy): Bacteria > Actinomycetota > Actinomycetes > Streptomycetales > Streptomycetaceae > Streptomyces. The sequence goes on from NZ_GG770539.1 coordinate 1,080,357, forward strand.
CGCGGAGCTCGCGGCCGTGGACGACATCGAGTACGGGGCCCGGTTCCTCGCCTCGCTGGCGCTGCACGCGCACCGCGACCCCGCCGTGCTGCGGCGCTGGGCCGAGGCGGCGGACCGCTTCGGCACCGAGCTGGCCCGCACCCCCTTCCCCGCCCCCGCGCACGTCGTGGAGAGCACCGGCGGGCTGGAACGCGGTCTCCTCGCCCGGTACACCTCGCGTCCGCGCGCCGTGGAGCTGTACACCGACGCCATCGCCGCCGCCGAGCGGCTGGTGACCCGGCACGGCTGGCGCCCGTGGTTCCCCGCCGGTTCCGTGCGGGCCGCCGCGCTCGCCCACGAGGCGGTACACGAGAGCCTCCACCACGGGCCCGGGCGATCCGCGCTCAAGCACGCCCTCGGGCACACGGCGCTGCGCCTGGGCCGCTTCGGCGTGCCCGCGCACGTCGCCGGGGCCGAGGAACTCGCCGCCCACGCCTACGCGCGCACCGTCTGCGGCCTCGGCCGCAGCCCGCTCCTGTTGTCCGCCGCGCTCGCCGCGTCCTGCACCGCCGACGTGCCCGCCCCGGCACGCCCGGCCAGAGAGAAGTAAGCCATGGGCATCGTCATCCTGATCATCATGGCGGCCGGTGTCGCCGCGATGCTCACCCGCAAGCTCCCCACCGCCTTCGCGCTCGTCCTGCTCGGTGTCGTCATCGCGTTCGTCTCGGGCGCGCCGCTCACCGGAAAGAACAGCGTCCTCGACACCGTGCTCCAGGAGGGCGCCCCGGCGCTCGCCGCGACGATGATCGCGATCCTGCTCGGTTCGTGGCTCGGCAAGCTGCTGGACGAGACGGGCATCGCGGGGACCCTGGTCCGCAAGATCGTCGAGTTCGGCGGGGACCGGCCCACGATCGTCGCGCTCGGCGTCCTCATCGTCTCGACGCTCATCGGGACGGTCACCGGCTCCGCTCCCGCCGCGATGCTCGCGGGCATCATCGGCATCCCCGCGATGATCGCGGTCGGCATCCCGAAGGTCACGGCGGCGGGCACGGTCCTCATGGGCATCGCCGCCGGGATGCCCTTCGAGCTGCCGGTGTGGCAGTTCTTCTCCAGCGCGCTCGACATGCCGGTGCACGACGTGCGGCACTTCATGATCCAGCTGTTCCCGTTCGCGCTCTTCGCGGCCGTGATGTTCGTGCTGGTCGAGTCGCGGCGCAAGGGCGTCGAGCACGCGTGGGCCTTCCGCACCGAGGCGCCGCGCTCCAAGGCGGCGCGGCGGCGCGCCGAGCTGGGGGACGCGCCGTGGTACGCGCTGCTCACGCCGCTGGTTCCGCTCGTGCTCGCGCTCGGCTTCGACGTCGCGATCATCCCCTCGCTGCTCGCGGGGGTGCTGTACGCGCTCGTGACGACGACGCGGCCCGGCGAGATGAACCGGCGGCTGCTGCGCACGCTGTACAGCGGCTTCGAGGTCGCGGCGGCGCCGATCACGCTGTTCGTCGCGATCGGCATCCTGCTCGCGGCGGTGAAGCTGCCGGGCGCGGTCGACGCCCTCGAACCGCTCGTGCGGGCGGTCACGCCGGAGAACCCGGTGCTGTTCGTCGTGGTCTTCGCGCTGCTCGTGCCGCTGTGCCTGTACCGGGGCCCGCTCAATGTATACGGGCTGGGGGCCGGGATCGCGGGCGTGCTCATCGCGACCGGGATCTACCCGGCGATCGCGGTGCTCGGCATCACGGCCTCGTACAACCAGGTCTTCGGCGTCGCGGACCCGACGAGCACGCAGACCGTGTGGGCCGCGCAGTACGCGGGGGTGAGCCCGCAGCAGTTGATGATCCGCACGCTGCCGTACGTGTGGTTCGTGGCCCTCGGCGGCTTCGTGGTGACGGCGGCGGTGCACCTGTGACGGGGCGCCGGGCGCGGGCCGCTCGCTGACGGGGGCCGGGGCGGGCCGCTTCCTC
>NZ_GG770539.1:1082390-1092311 GCF_000154905.1 Streptomyces sp. SPB074
CCGTCCTCGGTGAGGATCGAGGCGGGGCGCAGCCGGGCGGGCGGGGCGGGGGCCGGGGCGGCGTGGGCGATGCGGCTCGCCTCGCCCGCCGCGAGGAACGGGGAGACGGTGAGGCACAGTTCGTCCACCGCGTCCGCCGCGATGAGCGTGCCGAGCAGGTGCGGGCCGCCCTCGGCGAGCTGGCGGCGCAGGCCGCGCGCGGCGAGCACGGCGCGCACCCGGCCCGGGTCCGCTCCCGGTCCCGGGCCCGTGACGACGACCTCGGCGCCGGCCTCCTTCGCGGCGGCGACCCGCTCGGCGGGGGCGTCGGCGCCGGTGAGCACGAGCGTGGGGACGACGGGCGCGGTGAACAGGGGGGTGGTGAAGTCGAGGTCGAGCGTGGCCGAGACCACGGCGATCGCGGCGGCGGGCGCCTGCCCGGCGGCCTCGCGCGCCGCGGCGAACGCCTCCCGCGCCTTCGCCGGGCGGTAGCCCTCGGCGCGCACCGTCCCGGCCCCGACCACGACGACGTCCGCGAGGGCCCGCAGCACCCCGAAGACCCGCATGTCGGCCGGTCCCGAGATGCCCTGCGAGCGCCCGTCGAGCGAGGCGGCGCCGTCGAGCGTCGTCACCATGTTGGCGCGCAGGACCCCGCCGTCCGGCAGCGGCTCGGGGTAGGCGTACAGCGCGGCGAGCTCGGCGAGTGACCACACGTGGTCGGTGCCGGTCGCGGAGGGTGCCGGGTCGGTCACGGGGAACAGGCGTCGCATGACGGCAGTCTCGCACGGCGCCTAAGCTGGGTGATCGTGTCCACCTCCTCGCCCTCGTCCGCGCCCATAGCCGAGGCGCGGCCCCTGTCGCTGTGCGCCCGCGAGCCCCGCGTCCCCCCGGAGCGCCTGGTCGCCGAGCTGGTGCCGCCGCCGCGTTTCGACGCGGTCCGCTTCGGCACGTACGTGCCCGACCCGAAGCAGCCGAGCCAGTCGGAGGCCGTACGGGAGCTGTCCGCGTTCGCGGCCTCGCTCGGCGCGGCGCCCGCCGCGACCGGCAGGCGCGGGTGGTTCGGGCGCAAGGCCCGTACCGGCGCCCCGGCGGCTCCGCGCGGTGTGTACCTCGACGGCGGCTACGGCGTCGGCAAGACGCACCTGCTCGCCTCGCTGTGGCACGCGACCGACGCGCCGCCGGAGAAGAAGGCGTTCGGGACGTTCGTGGAGCTGACGAACCTCGTCGGCGCGCTCGGCTTCCAGCAGACGGTGGCGACGCTGAGCGGCCACCGGCTGCTGTGCATCGACGAGTTCGAGCTGGACGACCCGGGCGACACGGTGCTCGTCTCCTCGCTCCTCGCGCGACTCGTGGAGGCGGGCGTGGCGCTCGCCGCGACGTCGAACACGCTGCCGGGCAAGCTCGGGGAGGGCCGCTTCGCCGCGCAGGACTTCCTGCGCGAGATCCAGGGCCTGTCCGCGCACTTCCGGGCGCTGCGCATCGATGGTGACGACTACCGGCACCGGGGCCTGCCCGAGGCGCCCGCGCCCTTCACCGAGGAGCAGGTCAGGGGGGCGGCGGAGGCGACGCCGGGCGCGAGCCTCGACGCCTTCCCCGCGCTCCTCGGCCACCTCGCGCGCGTGCACCCGAGCCGCTACGGGGCGCTCACGGACGGGCTGAGCGCGGTGTGCCTCACCGGGGTCGCCCCCGTGCCCGACCAGTCGACGGCGCTGCGCCTCGTCGTCCTCGCCGACCGGCTCTACGACCGCGAGGTCCCCGTTCTCGCCTCGGGGCTGCCCTTCGACCGGCTCTTCTCCCAGGAGATGCTGGACGGCGGCTACCGCAAGAAGTACTTCCGCGCGATCTCGCGGCTCACGGCGCTCGCGCGGGACGCGAAGCCGCTCGTGGCGCCTGACGACGGCGCGGAGGGCTGAGGGATGACCGGGCGGCAGGCGGACGGGGCGGGGGCGGAGCGCGTGGACGAGGACGGATCGCGGGCGGAGGGGCCGCGGGTGGACGGGCCGCACGCGGAGGGGCCGCGCGTGGACGGGCCGCACGCGGAGGGGCCGTCCGTGGACGGTTCCGGTGACGGCGCCGGGCGGGAGCCGGCCGGGCCCCGCGCGGCGTGCGTGCTGTGCCAGGAGCCGAGCGAGTACCCCGAGTCGCACCGGGGCATCACGCTCTGCGTGCGCTGCGCGTGGCTGGAGGGCCAGCGCACGGCCTGCTCGGGCTGACGGCCCGGCCGGGTCCGGTCCGCCGGGGCACGTCCTCAGCCGGACCGCTGCTCCGGCCTGGCCTCGCTCGGCCGGACGATGACGAACCCGTCGCCGTCGAGCCGTAGCTGGACCGCCTCGCCGGAGCCGCCGCGCAGCATCGAGCCGACGCTCTGCGAGCGGTGCAGGCTCGTGTGCAGGTGGGCGCTCCAGCCGACGATCGCGTCGGTGTCGACGAAGACGGGCTGCCCCTGCCCGACCGGGATGACGAGCGGGTGCCCCTCGCACATGAGGCCGAGCTTGCCCTGTCCCGTGAAGACGCTGTTGAAGAGCCCGCCGCCGCTCATCCCCGCGCCCTTGACCGTCTTGATCTCGTAGCCGAGGCCCGGGTCGAAGCACAGCACGTTGCGCCCGTTGACGGTGAGCTGGTCGCCCTGCTCGATCTCGACCACGAAGACGTTCTGCGCCTCGTGCGCGAACCACGCCTCGCCCTCGCCCGCGACGGACATGAGCGGCAGGCCCTCGCCGGTCACCGCGCGCTTGAGCAGGCCCCCGACGCCCTGGCCCTTGCGCTCGAAGCGCAGGTCGCCGCGGAAGGCGATCATGGCTCCCTGCCGCGCCATCATCTCGCCGCGCACGACGTACTTGAGGGTCTTGGGGTTCTCCACCGTCAGCCCGGGTACGGCGGAGCGGGCGAGGAAGTCGGCACCGAACAGATCGCTCTTCATGCGCCCCATCATGGCGGGGCGGGCGCGGCGCGCCAAGCGGTCCGGGCCCGGTGCCGCGGCCGGGGAGCGCGGCGGCGCCGGGCGGGCCCCTGGCAGACTGGAGGGCGTGACCAGCAGCGACTTCCCTCCCCCGCCCTTCACCGAGGCGCACTCGCCCCGGGACGAGGCGCCCCAGTTCGTCCTCCCGCTCGTGCTGCACCTGGAGAAGACGGCGCCCCCGGCCCGTACCGACGCCCTGGAGACGGCGGCCCGCGCGGTGCTCGCGCTGCTCGCCGACCCGCGCGCCGGCGGCGAGGGGCCGTGGGCCGGGGCGGTGCGGGACTGGCAGGACGCCCGAATCCGCAAGGTCGTCCGGCGGGCGCGGGGCGCCGAGTGGCGGCGCGCGGAGGCCCTGGAGGGGCTGACGCTGCGCGGCGGGAGCGCCGAGGTGCGGGTCTACCCGCCGATCCCGCTCGACGGCTGGCCCAAGGACCTCGCGAAGCTCCAGGTGTCGGGTACGGAGCTGAGCGACCCGGAGCCGCCCGCCGCGCCCGCGCCCGGCACTCCGGTCGTGTGGCTCAACCCGGAGGTGGAGATGTCGGCGGGCAAGACGATGGCGCAGGCGGGGCACGCGGTGCAGCTCGCCTGGTGGGAGCTGGACGAGAAGCGCCGCACCGCCTGGGCGGAGGCGGGCTTCCCGCTCGCGGTGCGGACGGCGGACGGGGAGCGGTGGCGCGCGCTCGTCGCGGCCGGGCTCCCCGTGGTCCACGACGCGGGCTTCACGGAGGTCGTGCCCGGCTCGGCGACGGCGGTCGCGGACCTGCGGGGATTCGCGGGCTGAGGGACGCGGGACGCGGCGCTCCCGTCCCGAACCTCAAGTACGGCTCTGAGAACGTCCCGCGCGCGGTTGGCCCGCTCCCCCGGCGGTCATCACCCCTTCGCGAGACGTACGACAGGAGGGGGACGGGGATGACGGCCGTGGAGGCGGGCGCGGCGCGGGCGGGCGTGCGGCTGGGGACGGGGATCGGGTGGCGGCCCGAGATCGCGGAGGCCGTCGAGCGGATGGACGTGGACTGGGTCGAGGCCGTCGCGGAGAACATCTGTCCCGGGCACGTACCGGAGTCGCTGCTGCGGCTGCGGGCGCGCAACGTGACCGTCGTGCCGCACGGCGTCGGCCTGGGGCTCGGAGGCGCCGGGCGGCCCGACCCGGGGCGGCTCGCGGCGCTCGCCGAGCGGGCCGAGACCCTGGGCGCGCCGCTCGTCACCGAGCACATCGCCTTCGTACGGGCGGGCGCGCTGGAGGCCGGTCACCTCCTGCCCGTGCCGCGCACCCGCGCGGGGCTCGCGGTGCTCTGCGAGAACGTCCGCATCGCGCAGGACGCGCTGCCCGTGCCGCTCGCGGTCGAGAACATCGCGGCGCTCTTCACGTGGCCCGGCGAGGAACTGACCGAGGGGCAGTTCCTGTACGAGCTGGTGGAGCGGACCGGCGTACGGCTCCTCATCGACGTCGCGAACCTCCACACGAACCAGGTCAACAGCGGCGAGGACGCGGTGCGCGCGCTGGACGAGCTGCCGCTCGAAGCGCTCGCGTACGTGCACGTCGCGGGCGGCGTGCTGCGCGAGGGGGTGTGGCACGACACGCACGCCCATCCGGTGCCGCCGCAGGTCCTCGCGCTGCTCGGCGAGCTGTGCGCGCGGGCCGAGCCGCCGGGGGTGCTCCTGGAGCGGGACGACGACTTCCCCGCGGCGGCGGAGCTGGAGGGCGAGCTGCGGGCGATCCGCGAGACGGTCCGCGGCAGCGCGGCACCGGCGCGCGGCAGCGGGGTCGGGCCCCGGAGCGGGGCCGCACTCGTGGCCGAGGAGACGCGGGAGCGCCTAGCCGCCGAGCAGTCCGCGCTGCTCGCCGCGCTCGTCGCGGGCGGTCCCGCGCCCCGGGGGTTCGACGCGGAGCGCCTCGCGGTGCAGGCGAGCGCGCTCGCGGGCAAGCGCGGGCAGATCGTCGGCAAGGTGGCACCCGAGCTGCCGCGCCTGCTCGGCGCGGACTACCGGGCGGCGTTCCGCGCGTACGCGACGAGCCGTCCGCCGGCCGGCGGTTATCGCCGTGACGCGCTCGACTTCGCCGCGCACGTCCTGGAGCACCCAGGCCCCTCCCTGTCCACCCGCACCCTGCGCGCGCTCGCCCGCTGGCACGCCGACCGCTCGGGCCCGGTCCCGCCGCGCGGCGGACTGCGGCCGGTGCTGCGACGGCGGGCGGCGTAAGGGGTTCCGGCGCACGGGATTCCGGCGGGCGGGATTCCGATGAGCGGGATTGCGATGGGCGGGATTGCGATGGGCGGGATTGCGATGGGCGGGATTGCGGCGCACGGGATTCCGGCGGGTGGACCACGCGGGTGCGCCCGCGCGCGTGCCGCACGTCACCGCGCGACTGTGAGCGCCGTCATGGCATGACCGGGGCAACGGCGTTACAAAGCGGAGGTGTTGTGGATACCGGTCCTGCTGCTGGCCGCTGCGGCCTCCGTCGTCGCCTGTGCGCGGCTCTTCCGTGCGGCCGTGCGCGCCGCCGATCCCCGTTTCCGGCTCACGGCGGGCCGGGGTGAGCCGGGAACGCGCCCGCTCGGTCTCGCGGAGACCGCGTTCCTCGTGGGTGGTCCCGGGCGCGTCGCCGAGGTGACACTCGTGGCGATGGCGCGGCGCGGGCGGCTGCTCCTCGCGCACACCGGCTGGGCGACGGCGGTCGCCGACCGTCCGGCGGACGCGCTGGAGCGCGCCGTCCTCGGGGCGCTCGGCCCGGGCCTGCAACTGCCGGTCGCGGAGTTGCGCGCGGCGGTGGCCGGTTCGGCGGAAGTGCGCGAGCTGGGCGAGCGCCTGGGCGCGTCGCGGCTCGCGGTCCCGGCGGAGATCCGGGCACTCGTCGCGGGGGCGCTGCGGCAGTTGCGGCGCACGGTGCTCGCCGTGGCGGCGGCCGGGCTCGTCTCGCTGGTGTTCCTGCCGCACGGCGGGCACTCGGCGGCCGAGGTCGCGGGCTGGTTCGGGCTGCCGCTGCTGCTCGGCGCGGGCAGCCTCGTCATCGCGCGCGTCGATCTCGCCCCGTACGGACGCTGGGCGACGCCGCTCGGCGCCGAGGCGGTGCGCGGAGCGGCGAACCACGAGACGCTCGCGCTCGCGGTGCACGGGCTGCGCGCGGTGCACGAGCCGCAGTTCCGGGCCGCGCTCACGGTCCGTACGGCGGCCTGAGCGACACCGCCGACTCCGGAAGGGCTGGAACGGGCTGGAACGGGCTCAAGGACCGTTCGCACCGACAGGGGCCATCTCCCCGGCACCTGGCCGCCTGCCCGGCACGCGGCCATCTCCCCGGCACAGGCCGTCTCCCTGCCACGGGCCGTCTCCCCGACACGGGGCGGCGGTCCTTTACTTCGCCCCTTCTCGTACGAATTATCCCTTTTATCGTTTCTTCGTCCCGCCGCCCGCTGCCCGCCGCAGTGGGGCGGCGGAAGGGATCGCCCCGTATGAGAATGCCCCGCAGGCCCGTCCCCCGGTCCGTCCTCGTCCCCGCCGCCGGTTCGCTGCTGCTCGGCTGCCTGGGCGCGGCCCCGGCGGGCGCGCAGCCCCCTGCCCCCTCCCCCGCCCCGTCCGCCGCGCGGCAGCCCGCCGGGGTCGGGACGAGCGTCGCGCGGGCCGCCCCGCGCGGCATCACCTTCGGCACCTGTCCCGCCGTCGAGCAGATGCCGCGCAGCGTGACGTGCGGGACGGTCGAGGTGCCGCTCGACTACGCGCACCCGGACGGCGAGCAGATCCGCCTCACGGTGAGCAGGATCGCGGCGACGGGCGCGCCCGCGAAGGCGGGCGGGAAGCGCACGGCGCGGCAGGGCGCGCTGCTCTTCAACCCCGGCGGACCGGGCGGCTCGGGGATGTACTTCCCGCTGCTCGGCGCCTACCCCGAGTGGAAGAAGCTCGCCGCCGCCTACGACTTCGTGGGCTGGGCGCCGCGCGGCGTGGGACGCTCGGCGCCGCTGAGCTGCCAGGACCCGAAGGAGTACGCGACGGCGCCGGACACCTCGCCGGTGCTGCCGGGCGAGGCGTACAAGCGGGAGCGGCTCGCTCGGGCGGAGGCGTACGCGAAGGGGTGCGCGAAGCGCGCGGGCGCGAAGCTGCGCCACTACACCTCGCTCAACAACGCGCGCGACCTCGAAGTGCTGCGCGCGGCGCTCGGCGAGCAGGACCTCAACTTCATGGGCGCCTCGTACGGCACGTACCTCGGCGGCCTGTACGCGACGCTCTTCCCCGGGCACGTGCGGCGCATGGTCCTCGACTCGGCGGTCGATCCCGGTCCCGAACAGGTCTGGTACCGCAACAACCTCGACCAGTCCTTCGCCTTCGAGCGGCGCTGGACGGACTTCACCGACTGGGTCGCGCGCCACGACGACGCCTACCACCTCGGGACGAGCGGTACGGCGGTACGCGCCGCCTACGACAAGGTGCGCGAGCGCCTCGCGCTGCGCCCGGCTGGCGGCAGGGTGGGCCCGGCCCAGCTCCAGGCCGCGTTCCTCAAGGCCGCGTACTACGACGACTACTGGGTCTCGCGCGCCGAGGTCCTCTCGCGCCTCGTCGTCGCCAAGGACGAGAAGCCGCTCCTCAAGCTCGCCGCGCCGCCGAGCGCCGCCGCCGCGAAGGCGGACGAGAACGGGACGGCGGTCTACACGGCCGTGGAGTGCAACGACGCGGCGTGGCCCACCGACTTCGCGACGTGGGACGAGGACAACACGCGCCTGGCCTCGGTCGCCCCCTTCGAGACCTGGGACAACGCCTGGATGAACCTGCCCTGCGCCTCCTGGCCGGCGCCGCGCCAGCGCCCGCTGGACGTCGGGGTGCGCCCCGGCGTGCTGCCGCCGACGCTGATCCTGGCCGCCGAACGGGACGCGGCGACGCCCTACGAGGGCGCGCTCGAACTCCGCCGCCGCCTGAGCGGCGCGGCGCTCGTCACGGAACGCGGCGCGGGCACGCACGGCATCGCGGGCGGCGCGAACCCCTGCGTCAACAAGGCGGTCGACACGTACCTCCTGACGGGCCACGTCCCCGCGAACGGCACCCTGGACTGCGCCCCCCACAAGGAACCCCGCCCGGCCCCCGCCCCGAAGGACGCGCCGACGCCGGACCGGACGGCCCCCGGCGACATGGTGACAGGAAGGGCACGCGAGGCCCTGCGAGAGAGGTGAGCGGCACCTGAGTGCACGGGGGACGACGCGGGACCGCGCATCACCGTAGGCCCGGCCCCCGAGGGGGCACGAAGGCGTGGCGGATACGTGTCCCTTCGGAGGCCACCGGCGACCTCGCCGCGTGCGACGGGACCGGCCCGGCGGCGGCCGGGCCGGGTCGCTCAGGCCAGGCCCTGGACCAGTTCGGTCACCGAGCGGCGGCGGCCCGTGTAGAAGGGGACCTCCTCGCGGACGTGGCGGCGGGCCTCGGAGGCGCGGAGGTGGCGCATGAGGTCCACGATGCGGTGCAGTTCATCGGCCTCGAAGGCGAGAATCCACTCGTAGTCGCCGAGCGAGAAGGACGCCACGGTGTTGGCGCGCACGTCGGGGTAGCCCCGCGCCATCCGGCCGTGGTCGGCGAGCATCGCGCGGCGCTCCTCGTCGGGCAGCAGGTACCAGTCGTACGAGCGCACGAAGGGGTACACGCTGACGTAGGCGCGCGCGTTCTCGTCGGCGAGGAACGCCGGGATGTGGGACTTGTTGAACTCCGCCGGGCGGTGCAGCGCCATGTTCGACCAGACCGGCTCCAGGGCGCGGCCGAGGCGGGTGCGGCGGAAGAGGTTGTACGCCTCCTGGAGTTCGTCCGAGGTCTCGGCGTGCCACCAGATCATGAGGTCCGCGTCGGCACGGAGCCCGGAGACGTCGTACGTGCCGCGCACGGTGACGTCCTTCGCGGCGAGCTGGTCGAAGAGGTCCTGGACCTCCTCGGCGTACCCGGAGCGGTCCTCCGGCAGTAGGTCGCGGAGCTTGAAGACGGACCACAGGGTGTAGCGGATGACCTCGTTGAGGTCCTTGGCCTTCTTGCCCGCGTTGGGGATCTTCTCAGGAGCAGCACTCATGTCTCTATCTTCCTCGTTCACTCTCCGCGCGCCGACGCGGGGGCGGGCGCACGGCCCGCCCCGCCCGGCACGCCCTCGCCCACCGTGCCCGCCCCGCCGAGCAGGGCGTCCACCGCCTCCCGCGCGCTCGCCACGCACGCCGGGATGCCCACGCCGTCGTAGGCCGCGCCGCACACCGCGAGGCCCGGGAGCTTCGCGACGTGCTCGCGCACGCGCGCGACACGGGCCTGGTGGCCGACCGGGTACTGCGGGAGCCCGTCGTTCCAGCGTGTCACCACGGAGGCGACGGGCCGCGCGTCGAGGCCCGTGGCGAGGCGCAGGTCGCGGCGCGACAGGCTCACCAGCTCGGCGTCGTCGCGCGCGAGGTCGGCGGTGTCGCCGTGCCGCCCCAGCGAGGTGCGCAGGACGAGCAGGTCCGGGTTCTCCTCGTCCACCCACGCCCACTTCTGGCTGCTGAACGTGGACGCCTTGATCGTGCGCCCGTCGACGGGCGGCACGAGGAAGCCGCTGCTCCCGGCGGGCAGCGCGCCGGTGTCGGCGCGGCGGTAGGCGAGCGTGACGAGCGCCATCGAGGCGTACTCGACCGCGCGGAGTTCGGCCGCCGCCGCCGGGGACTCGGCGTCGAGCAGGCGCGCGGCGCGCGGCGCGGGGAGCGCGAGGACGATCGCGTCCGCCTCGATCACGCCGCCGTCCGTGAGGACGACGCGCCAGGCGCCGGGCGTGCGGCGCAGTTCCTCGGCCGCCGTGCCGGTGCGGATCTCGCCGCCCCGGTCGCGCACGGTGCGGGCGACGGCGAGCGGCAGGGTGCCGAGACCGCCCTTGAGGCCCTGGAAGACGGGGCCGCCGGGCTGCTTGCCGCCCGTCGCCCCGGCGGCGCGCGCCGCGGTCGCCTGCGCCGCGCGCACCGCGTCGGTCAGCCGCGGGTGCTCCCGGGCGGTCTTCCACAGCTGCG
>NZ_GG770539.1:1093361-1094172 GCF_000154905.1 Streptomyces sp. SPB074
GCCGCCGGGGCGAAGGCCGCCGGGGCGAAGGCCGCCGGGGCGGACGGCGCGCGGGGCGGCGGGGACTCGGCGAAGTCCGCGGGCGGCGGCGGAAGCGCGGCGAAGTCCGCGGCCGGGAGCGGTAGGGCGGACGCGCCCGCGCCGAAGGGCCTCCACCTCATCCGTACGGCCACGCTGCGGGTACGGGTCGCGGATGTCGCTCGGGAGGCGGACCGGGCCAGGGACGCGGCCGCCGACGCGGGTGGTTTCGTGAGCGAGGAGTCCACGACGGGGACGGACGGCGGGCGCGAGACCTCCCGGCTGACGTTGCGCGTGCCCGTGGACTCCTTCGACGCGGTGCACCGGGCGCTCTCGGACGGCCCGGGCACCATCCTCGACGACCGGGTCCGCTCGCAGGACGTGTCCGCCCAGGTGGTCGACATCGACAGCCGGGTGCGGACGATGCGGGCGAGCGTGAACCGGGTCAGGGCGCTCATGGACGACGCGGTGAAGATCGCGAACGTGACCGCCCTGGAGGGCGAACTGAGCACGCGCGAGGCAGACTTGGAGTCGCTGCTCGCCCAGCGGGCGAAGCTCGGCGACCGTACGTCCCTCGCGACGCTCACCCTCACCGTCGAGGAAGCGGGCTCCCCCGCCGGGACGAAGGCGAAGGACCGGGCGGGCTTCGGCGACGCGCTCGCGGGCGGCTGGCACGCGCTCGGCGCGACCGCGCGCGTCGTCGGCGTCGTCCTCGGCGCGCTCCTGCCCTTCCTCGCCCTGGCGGCCGTGGTGCTGCTCGTGGTGGGCGCGGCGCGCCGGGCCGTACGCGGAC
>NZ_GG770539.1:1094549-1107195 GCF_000154905.1 Streptomyces sp. SPB074
CGGGCCCGCGACATCGACCTGCGCACGGGCACCGAGGTGACCGAACTGGACGTCGAGGGGCGGCGGGTGCGGGCGCGCGAGCGGGAGTCGGGCGGCGAGTACTGGACCTCGTACGACAAGCTGGTCATCGCCACCGGCGCCGCCCCCCTGCGCCCCGACCTGCCCGGGATCGAAGCACCGGGCGTGCACGGCGTGCAGACGCTCGACGACGGCGAGCGGCTGCTCGCGACGCTCGCGAAGGCACGCGGCAAGCGGGCCGTCGTCGTCGGCGCCGGGTACATCGGCGTCGAGATGGCCGAGGCACTGATCCGGCGCGGCTACGACGTGACCGTGGTCAACCACGCGCCGCAGCCCATGACGACGCTCGACGCGGACATGGGCGCGCTCGTGGACGAGGCGATGCGCGGCATGGGCATCACGATGGTCAACGGCACGGCCGTGACCGCGCTCGGCACGGGGCACGACGGGCACGTGAACGCGGTGCGCACCGACGAGGCGGAGTACCCGGCCGACGTCGTCGTGCTCGGTCTCGGCGTCCGTCCGCAGACGGATCTCGCGCGGGCCGCGGGGCTCCCGCTCGGGCCGTCGGGCGGGCTGCTCACGGACCTCGCGATGCGGGTGCGCGGACACGAGGAGATCTACGCGGGCGGCGACTGCGTCGAGGTCCTGGACCTGCTCGCCGGGCGCACCCGCCACATCGCGCTCGGCACGCACGCGAACAAGCACGGCCAGGTCATCGGCTCGAACATCGGCGGCGGCTACGCGACGTTCCCGGGTGTCGTGGGCACGGCGGTGAGCAAGGTGTGCGAGCTGGAGATCGGGCGCACGGGGCTGCGCGAGCGGGACGCGGCGGCGGCCGGGTACCGCTTCGTGAGCGTGACGATCGAGTCCACGAGCCGCGCGGGCTACTACCCGGACGCGGCCCCGATGACGGTCAAGATGATCGCCGAGCGCGTCACGGGACGGCTCCTGGGCACGCAGATCGTCGGGCGCGAGGGCGCGGGCAAGCGCGTGGACATCGCGGCGGTCGCCCTCACGGCCGGGATGACGGTCGAGCAGATGACGGCACTCGACCTCGGCTACGCGCCGCCGTTCTCGCCGGTGTGGGACCCCGTCCTCGTCGCGGCCCGCAAGGCGGTGAAGGCGGTGCGCGAGGCGGAGTGACGGGTCCCGCCACGGGGTGGGCGGGGCGGCCGGAACAGGCACGGGGGCGCCCCGCCTCGTACCGCCCCGTCCCGCCGCTTACCTTCCCGCCACCCCCCGCGTCAGCGGCGCGAGCGCTCGTGCACGTCCGCGACGAGGTCCGTCAGGACGCCCGGGTCCGTCGTGGGGAGCACGCCGTGGCCGAGGTTGAAGATGTGGCCCTCCAGACCGCGGGCCGCGTCCAGCACCTCGGTCGTCTTCTCGCGGATCGCGGCCTCGTCGGCGAAGAGCACCGCCGGGTCCAGGTTCCCCTGGAGCGCCTTGCCGGGGCCGACGCGGCGGGCGGCCTCGTCCAGGGGGACGCGCCAGTCGACGCCCACGACGTCCGCGCCCGCCTCGCCGAGGTCGTGGAGCAGTTCGCCCGTACCGACCCCGAAGTGGACGCGCGGCACGCCGTACCCGGCGACGGCGGCGAAGACCTTGGCGCTCGCGGGCCGGACGTAACGCCGGTAGTCGGCCGGGGAGAGCGCGCCGACCCAGGAGTCGAAGAGCTGCACGGCCGAGGCGCCCGCCTCGATCTGCACCTCGAGGAAGCCGGTGGTGATGTCCGCGAGGCGGTCCAGGAGCCGCGCCCACAGCTCGGGCCGCCCGTACATGAGCGCCTTGGTGCGCTCGTGGTTGCGCGAGGGGCCGCCCTCGACGAGGTAGCTGGCGAGAGTGAAGGGCGCGCCCGCGAAGCCGATGAGCGGGGTCGCGCCGAGTTCGGCGGTGAGGAGACCGACGGCCTCCGTCACGTAGGACACGTCCTCGGGCACGAGCGGGCGCAGCCGCGCGAGGTCGGCCTCGGTGCGGATCGGGTCCGCGATGACGGGTCCCACGCCCGGCTTGATGTCGAGATCGACGCCGATGGCCTTGAGCGGGACGACGATGTCGCTGTAGTAGACGGCCGCGTCGACCTCGTGACGCCGGACCGGCTGCATCGTGATCTCGGCGACGAGCTCGGGCCGCGCGCAGGACTCCAGCATCGGAATCCCCTCGCGCGCCTTGAGGTACTCGGGCAGCGACCGCCCGGCCTGCCGCATGAACCACACGGGCGTGTAGGGGACGGGTTCACGCCGGCACGCCTTGAGGAAGACGGAGTCGCGAGGCGAAGGGGACGGCGTCATGTCGTTGTCACTCACGCCGCCAAGTCTGTCATCCTCCGCGGCCACCCGACTTCGGGCCAAACCTTCCGCCACACGGCGAGCACCCCCCACCCCCTCGCGCGAATGCGCATACGCTTCGCCGCATGGCTGCGGCTCACGGTACGGACGGTACAAACTCCCAGAAAACCCCGGCGGACTTCGGCGCCGCCGTCGCCTCGCTGCGCGCGGCGCGACCCCGCCCCGAGATCGAGCTGACGGTCACGCGGGCTCCCCAGCGGCTGGCCCCCTGGGCCTTCGCCCTGGAGGCCGCCGTCTGCGACGGCGACGGCGAGGATCTCGCGGACGGCCGGCTCGTGCTGCTCCACGATCCCGAGGGGCACGAGGCGTGGAAGGGCCGCTTCCGTCTCGTCTCGCTCGTCCGCGCCGAGCTGGAACCGGAGCTGGCCGCCGATCCGCTGCTGCCCGAGGTGTGCTGGTCCTGGCTGACCGGCGCGTTCACCGCGCGCGGCCTCGCCCACGGCGAGGCGGGCGGCACCGTGACCCGGGCCAGCTCGCACTACTTCGGCGGGCTGCGCGAACGCCCCTCCGCCTCGCAGATCGAGATGCGCGCCTCCTGGACCCCGCGCGAGTCGCCGAGCGGCGTGCCCGACGTGACGGCGCACCTCGCGGCGTGGTGCGAACTGCTCTCGCAGATCGCCGGGCTCCCCCCGGCGACGGGCCCCGGCGAGGCGGCGGTGGTCTCGCTGCCGCAGCGCAGGGGACCGCGCTCCTGACGCCCGGCCGGGCCTGACGGGCGCCCGGAGCGGAGCCCGGAGCGGCGCCCGGGACTGGTGGCGGGAGCGGGCCAGGAAGGTCGGCGGGCGACGCGACTGACGATTACGGATCGGTTACGGACCGGTAGGGGAAGACATGACGCCGTTCACGAACGGATGACACGCGGGACCTGATTCGTTCGAGTTCTCGTTCCGATCTCTTCCTGATCGAAAACCCGTCCTAATCATTCCGTTTTTTCCTCCCTCGTTCGTGATCATTCCCTAAAGGACCCCGGGCGTGCTGCCGACATTCATTTCGACCTTGTCGGCACGGTTCGCCCGGCTTCTTCCCCGGCCGGGACCGTCCCGCTCCTCTCCCCCACCACAGGAGGCCCGGTGTCCGTTCTTCTTGAGCAGCCCGCAAGCCTGGTCGCCTACCGTCCGAACAAGCCGACCGCGATGGTCGTCGTGGCCGACCCCCGGGTGCGCTCCACGGTCACCCGGCACCTCTGGGCGCTCGGCGTACGCGACGTCATCGAAGCCTCGTCCATCGCCGAGGCCCGTCCCCGCATCGGCAACCCGCGCGACATCTGCGTGGCCGATGTCCACCTGCCCGACGGTTCCGGGCTCACCCTCCTCTCCGAGACCCGCGCGGCGGGCTGGCCCAACGGCCTCGCCCTCTCCGCGGCCGACGACATCGGCGCCGTGCGCAACGCCCTCGCGGGCGGAGTCAAGGGCTACGTCGTCACCGGCACCCGCACCAACGTCGGGCTGCCGGGCCGTCCCGGCGCGGCCCAGCTCGGCGCCGCTTCCCGTACGCACCGCCGCCCCCCGGGTACCCCGAGCCACCCGGGCGGCTACCGCGAGCTGTCGGGTCGCGAGGTCGAGGTCCTCAGACTGGTCGCGGAGGGCCAGTCCAACAAGGCCATCGGCGTCTCGATGGGCCTGTCCGCCCTGACCGTCAAGAGCCACCTCGCCCGGATCGCGCGCAAGCTCGGCACCGGCGACCGTGCCGGAATGGTCGCCGTGGCCCTGCGCACCGGCATCATCCACTGAGTCCAGCGAGTCCCCACCCCCGTCCCCCCATGGAGGCCACCGGCGGATCATTCCGTCGGTGGCCTCCGGCACGTCCCCGGATACCCTTGACCGGTGACCGATGCCACCGACGCCCAAGACAGCCCAGCAGCCACCGCACCGCAGGTCTCCGGGACGGACCCCGGGCCCGGCGAAGGCGCCGCGCATCCGGCACCGGTCCCCCTCCTCGAACCCCGCGAGGGCATCCCCCCGGTCATCGCCGACCCGGAGAGCCTCGCCGACGCCGTCGCCGCCTTCGCGGGCGGCAGCGGCCCCGTCGCCGTCGACGCCGAACGGGCCTCCGGCTACCGCTACGGACAGCGCGCCTACCTCGTCCAGCTCCGGCGCGCGGGCGCGGGCACCGCGCTCATCGACCCCGTCGCCTGCCCCGACCTCTCCGGGCTCGGCGCCGCCCTCGCCTCCGCCGAGTGGGACCTGCACGCGGCGACACAGGACCTGCCCTGCCTGCGCGAGATCGGGATGGTCCCGCACACCCTCTTCGACACGGAGCTGGCCGGACGGCTCGCGGGCTTCCCGCGCGTCGGGCTCGGCGCGATGGTCGAGAACGTCCTCGGCTACACGCTGGAGAAGGGGCACTCGGCCGTGGACTGGTCCACGCGCCCGCTGCCCGAGCCCTGGCTGCGGTACGCGGCACTCGACGTCGAACTCCTCGTGGACCTGCGCGACGCGCTGGAGAAGGAGCTGGACCGGCAGGGAAAGCTGGAGTGGGCGCTGGAGGAGTTCGACGCGATCGCCACCGCGCCGCCGCCCGCGCCGCGCAAGGACCCCTGGCGGCGCACCTCGGGGATGCACCGCGTGCGCCGGCGCCGGCAGCTCGCGGTCGTACGGGAGCTGTGGACGCTGCGGGACCGGATCGCGCGGCGCCGCGACGTCTCGCCCGGCAAGGTGCTGCCCGATGCCGCCATCGTGGAGGCCGCGCTCGCCGTCCCGGTGAACGCGCAGGCGCGGCGGCGCGCTCCCCGCCTTCGGGCAGCGGGCGCAGAAGCGGCAGCTCGACCAGTGGCAGGGCGCCATCGACCGCGCCAGGGAACTGCCCGACGGCGAGCTCCCGCAGCCGGGCGCCTCGGTCGCCGGGCCCCCGCCGCCGCGCGCCTGGGCGGACCGCGACCCGGAGGCGGCGGCCCGCCTCTCGGCCGCGCGCGCGGGCGTCAACGCGCTCGCCGAGAAGCTGCGCCTGCCCCAGGAGAACCTGATCACCCCCGACACGGTCCGCCGCGTCTGCTGGGAGCCCCCGGCCTCCCCCGACCCGGACGCGGTCGCGGAGGCACTGCGCGAGCACGGGGCGAGGCGCTGGCAGATCGAGCACGTGACCCCCGTACTGACCCGAGCCCTCCAGGCCCACGCTGATTGATTGCGTCGGCTTCGCCTCCGGGAGCGCCGGTGCCGGTGCCGAGCCACCCGACGTGCTCGGGCGCTCGCCCCTCGCGACCCGCGCGCGACGTGCGTCTCGGCACCGTCGCGCTCCCTTCGGCTCAGCCGACGCGGCTCGGCCCCGCGGGCCTCGGTGGACGGGCGCGTCGCCGTCCGTGCCTCGTGTGACCTACGCCGCCCCCCTCGCAGGGGGTGCAACTTACGGTTACCCGCGAGTAGCATGACGGGGAGAGCGACACGCCCCGCCGTGCCGCGTGGCAGTTCCGTCCCGCACCCTGGAGGAGAGCCAACGTGCCTCGTACCATCCGGGACGTCGTCTTCGTCGACGGCGTCCGCACCCCGTTCGGCAAAGCGGGCCCCAAGGGCATGTACCACGAGACGCGCGCCGATGATCTCGTCGTGAAGGCCATCCGGGAGCTGCTGCGCCGCAACCCGGACCTGGACCCGGCGAAGATCGACGAGGTCGCGATCGCCGCGACGACCCAGATCGGCGACCAGGGCCTGACGCTCGGGCGTACCGCCGGCATCCTCGCCGGGCTGCCCCAGTCGGTGCCCGGCTACTCCATCGACCGCATGTGCGCGGGCGCGCTCACGGCCGTCACGACGACGGCCGGTTCGATCGCCTTCGGCGCCTACGACGCGGTCATCGCGGGCGGTGTCGAGCACATGGGCCGCCACCCGATGGGCGAGGGCGTCGACCCGAACCCGCGCTTCGTCTCCGAGAAGCTCGTCGACGAGTCGGCGCTCTTCATGGGCATGACGGCGGAGAACCTGCACGACCGCTTCCCGCACCTGACCAAGGAGCGCGCCGACGAGTACGCCGTGCGCTCGCAGGAGAAGGCGGCGAAGGCGTACGCGAACGGGAAGATCCAGGCCGACCTGGTACCGGTCTCGATCCGCCGCACCTCGCCCGAGGCCGGAGAGACGGGCTGGGGCCTCGCGACGGCCGACGAGCCGATGCGCCCGGGGACGACGATCGAGCAGCTCGCGGGCCTCAAGACCCCCTTCCGCCCGCACGGCCGGGTGACCGCCGGGAACGCGGCCGGTCTCAACGACGGCGCGACCGCGTCGATCATCGCCTCCGAGGACTTCGCGCGCGAGAACGGTCTGCCGGTCAAGATGCGCCTCGTCTCCTACGCCTTCGCGGGCGTCGAGCCGGAGGTCATGGGCTACGGGCCGATCCCCGCGACGGAGAAGGCGCTCGCCAAGGCGGGCCTGTCGATCTCCGACATCGGCCTCTTCGAGATCAACGAGGCGTTCGCCGTCCAGGTCCTCGCCTTCCTCGACCACTACGGCATCGCCGACGACGACCCGCGCGTCAACCAGTACGGCGGCGCGATCGCCTACGGCCACCCGCTCGCCTCCTCCGGTGTCCGGCTGATGACGCAGCTCGCGCGGCAGTTCGAGGAGCAGCCCGAGGTGCGGTACGGCATCACCACGATGTGTGTCGGCTTCGGCATGGGCGCCACCGTGATCTGGGAGAACCCCCACTGGGAGGGCAAGTGAGCACCACCACCGAGCTGCTGCGGGAAGCCGCCGCGCTCTTCCCCGACGAGGTCGTCACGCAGGCGCACGTGCGCCACCTCGACCTCCCCGGCGCGGGCCGCTTCGCGCTCGTCACGCTGGACAACGGCCTCGACCACACGAAGCCGACGACCTTCGGGCCCGCCTCGCTCGCCAACCTGAGCGCCGCGATCGACCAGGTCGAACGGGAGGCCGCCGACGGCGAGATCACCGGTATCGGCATCACCGGCAAGCCGTTCATCTTCGCGGTCGGCGCCGACCTCAAGGGCGTGGGGCTGCTCAAGCGCCGCGAGGACGCGCTCGCGATCGGCCACGGCGGGCACGAGGTCTTCAAGCGCCTCTCCGGCCTCGCGGTGCCGACGTTCGCGTACTACAACGGCGCGGCGATGGGCGGCGGCGTCGAGGTCGGTCTGCACTGCGCGTACCGCACCGTCTCCGCCGCGCTGCCCGCGTTCTCGCTGCCCGAGGTCTTCCTCGGCCTCGTCCCCGGCTGGGGCGGCTGCACGCTGCTGCCGAACCTGATCGGCGCCGAGAAGGCCGTCAAGGTCGTCATCGAGAACTCGCTCAACCAGAACCGGCAGCTCAAGGGCAGGCAGGTCTTCGAACTCGGCATCGCGGACGCGATCTTCGAGGGCGCCGACTTCCTGGAGCAGTCGCTCCTGTGGACGGCGGCCGTCCTCAAGGGCGAGATCGCCGTCGAGCGTCCCGCGGTGGACCGCGGTGAGGCGTGGGACCAGGCCGTCGCGGCGGGCCGCTTCCTCGCGGACGGCAAGGTGCACGGCGCCGCCCCGGCCGCCTACCGCGCCCTGGACATCATCGCGGCGGCGAAGGACGGCGACCTCCAGGCCGGTTTCGACGCCGAGGACGAGGCCCTCGCCGACCTCATCCTGAGCGGCGAGCTGCGCAGCGGCCTGTACGCCTTCGACCTCGTGCAGCGGCGCGCGAAGCGCCCGGCCGGGGCGCCCGACAAGTCGCTCGCGCGCCCGGTCAACAAGGTCGGCGTCGTCGGCGCCGGGCTCATGGCCTCGCAGCTCGCGCTCCTCTTCGTCCGCCGCCTCGAAGTACCGGTCGTGCTGACCGACATCGATCAGGCGCGCGTCGACAAGGGCGTGGGCTACGTGCACGCCGAGATCGACAAGCTGCTCGCCAAGGGCCGCGTCAACCAGGACAAGGCGAACCGCCTCAAGGGCCTGGTCAGCGGTGTCCTGGACAAGGCCGAGGGCTTCTCGGACGCGGACTTCGTGATCGAGGCCGTCTTCGAGGAGATCGGCGTCAAGCAGCAGGTCTTCGCCGAGGTCGAGGCGGTCGTGCCCGAGGGCGCGATCCTCGCGACGAACACGTCCTCGCTCTCGGTGAGCGAGATGGCCTCCAAGCTCCAGCACCCGGAGCGGGTCGTCGGCTTCCACTTCTTCAACCCGGTCGCGGTCCTGCCGCTCCTGGAGATCGTGCGCGGCGAGGCCACCGACGACGCCTCGCTCGCGACGGCCTTCGCCGTGGCGAAGAAGCTCAAGAAGAGCGCGGTGCTCGTCAAGGACGCCCCGGCGTTCGTCGTGAACCGCGTCCTGACGCGCTTCATGGGCGAGATCCAGAACGTCATCGACGAGGGCACGCCCGTCGCCGTCGCCGAGAAGGCCGTCGAGCCGCTGGGCCTGCCGATGTCGCCGCTCGTGCTCCTGGAGCTGGTCGGCCCGGCGATCGGCCTGCACGTCTCCGAGACGCTGCACGGCGCCTTCCCCCACCGCTTCACGGTCTCGCCGAACCTCAAGGCGGTCGTCGAGGCGGGCAAGCGCGGCTTCTACGTGTACGACTCCGGCAAGCCGGAGCTGGACCCCGAGGTCGCGGCGCTTCTCCAGCAGGGTGACACCGTCCTGACGGAGGAGCAGGTGCGGGCGCGCGTGCTCGACGCGGTCGCCGAGGAGATCTCGCTCATGCTCGCCGAGGGCGTCGTCGCCGAGCCGCAGGACATCGACCTGTGCCTCATCACGGGCGCGGGCTGGCCCTTCCACCTGGGCGGCATCACCCCGTACCTGGACCGCGCGGGCGTCACCGAACGCGTCACGGGCAAGCGGTTCCTCGCGCCGGGCGTGGCGTCGGTGCCGACGGCCTGAGCCGCCGCACGGAGCACAGGGCGGGCCGCCCCGGATTCTTCCGGGACGGCCCGCCCTCGTACGACCGGCCGCGGCCCGCCCTCGTACGACCGGTCACGGCCCGTCCTCCCGCGAACCGGCCGGGGAAGCGGGGAACCAACAGGCCGTCCTCGCACATCGTTTCGAGGTAGGTGGCTTATAGTTCGAGGCCACGCGCGGACCGGCCCCCCACTCCAGTCCCCCGCGGCGCCCGCAGAGCCGCCCCCACAGCACCCTCGGCCGAACCCGACTGGAGCAGGATGAGCTACGACGACACGCCGCCGCCCGGCCCCCCGGCCGCCCCGCCCGGGGCGTCACGCCGCAAGGACCGCCGCAAGGGCCGAAAGCGCCACGTCGGCCGCTGGATTCTCCTGGGCCTCGTGGTGGTCGTGCTCGCCGCGGGCGGCACCGGCTGGTGGTACTACGAGCACCTCAACGGCAACATCAAGGGCGTGGACCTGAGCAAGCAGCTCGACGAGGCCCAGCGCCCGAAGAAGGCCGTCGCCGCCGGGAACGCGACCAACCTCCTCGTGCTGGGCTCCGATTCGCGCTCGGGGGACAACGGCAAGCTCGACGCGGGGAACGTGAGCGGCGCCCGCTCGGACACCGCGCTGCTCGTGCACATCCCCGAGGGCAGGCAGAAGGCGGTCGCGGTGAGCATCCCGCGCGACACGCTCGTGGACCGCCCCGAGTGCGCGAAGAGCGACGGCGGGAAGCTCCCGGCCGCCCACCGCGTCATGTTCAACTCGGTGTACTCGCTCGCCGGGCCCGCGTGCGTCGTCAAGACCGTCGAGAAGATGTCGGACGTCCGCGTGGACCACCTCGTGGAGGTGGACTTCGCCGGGTTCAAGGGGCTCGTGGACGCGATCGGCGGGGTCACCGTGACGACCGACGAGGACATCCACGACTCCAAGAGCGGCTTCGACCTGCCGAAGGGCACCCACAAGCTCGACGGCACCGACTCGCTCAAGTTCGTCCGCACCCGCTACGGGCACGGCGACGGCAGCGACCTCGGCCGCATCGGCCTCCAGCAGCAGTTCCTGCTCGCGCTGCTGAGCGAGGTGAAGAAGCAGGACCTCCTCGGCAGCCCCACCAAGGCCATCAAGATGGCGAACTCGGCGACCAAGGCGCTCACCACGGACGAGGACCTGGCCTCCCTGACGTCCCTCGCGAAGTTCGCCCGCAGTATGCGCGGGATCGACCCGAACACGATGGACACGGTCATGCTGCCCGTCGCCTACGACGCGCAGGACCCCAACCGCGTCGTGCCCGCCGAACCGCAGGCCGGGCAGGTGTGGAAGGCGATCCGCAACGACGTGGACATCCCCGAGTCGGCCAGGAAGTCCCCGGCCTCGGGCGGCTGAGCCCCCGTCGGCGACACGCGCAAGGGCCGGTCCCCCACCGGGGGCCGGCCCCTTCCCGTCGTCGCGGGCGGCCTCACACCGCCAGGACGGGCCCCAGCGCCAGCCCGCGCCCCGGCGCCTGACGCGCCCAGCCGGGGGCGTCCGTCCGGGCCGAAGAGGCCCACGACGACCCGCCCGGCGCCGTCCACGGCGAGCGCGGGCGCTCCGGTGCCGTTGAGCCCGGTCGGGGCCCACCACACCCCGGCGCCCTCCTCCTCGCTCGCGCACGCGGCGGTCAGGACCTGCCCGCTCGCGTCCCGGTGCGCGAGGACGGTGCTGTCCACGCCGTCGAGTTCCGTGCGCAGGGCCGCCACCGGGCCCTCCTCGGGGGCCCCGCCGATGGGTATGAGCCAGCCGCCGAGACGGTGCGCGACGATGCCGCCCCGCTCGCGGTCGGTCCAGTACCAGGTCACCTGCCCCGGCGAGGTCTCCAGGCCCGTCAGGCTCCCCGCGCGCACCGAGAGGGGGATGTCGGGGCGGCGCGCGAAGGCCGTGAAGGGCTTCTCGCTCACCCAGTGGAACGCGGGGCCGTCACTCGACGCCAGGATCTCGACCGCGCCGGTGGACGTGGGCACCACGGCGGGCGGGTTGTGCACCTTCGAGCCCTTGATGTCCTTCCACGGCTCCCACTTGCCCGTCTTGTCCTCGCGGCGCAGCATGAGCCCGCCGCCCGGGTAGTTGCGGGTCAGCAGGTGCACGGTGCCGCCCGCGTCGCTCGCGGCCCCGGGGTCGCCGAGCCGCCGCTCGGGGTTCTTGGGGTGCGGGGTGCCCGCGCTCCGGAAGGCGCCGAGGGCCCGCCCCGTCTGGTACTGGACGGCGTGCAGGATGTCGAGGATCTCGGTCCCGTCGTCCCGCGTCCGCACCCGCCGTCCCACGAGGTGCGCGTACCCGTTGGCGCCCTGCGCCACCGTCAGGTGGTTGAGGCCGGGGACGGGGAAGAACTCGGGGCCGTGCCACTTGGCGCCCCCGGAGCGCTCCTCGGTCCAGCGCAGGACGCCCTCGGTGGTGTAGGCGTAGGCGGTGAGCCGCCCGTCGGTGCCCGCGACGACCCCGCGAGCCGCGGGCACCCGCACCTCGCCGGGCGCCTGCGCGGCCCGCGCCGGGCCACCGTCCTGTCGTGCCGCTCTGGCCATCGGCCCACCTTTCTCTCCAGGCCGGACCGCCGGCCGCCGACGCGAGCGACGCCGGACAGCGCCCATCATAAAAGCAGCCCGGCGCACCCCGCCCCGGCCCCCGTCCCCGCCGCGCGATGATGGGGGCATGGACGCACAGCGCACACTCGTCGTGGACGCCGCCAATGTCGTCGGCTCGGTGCCGGACGGCTGGTGGAAGGACCGCAAGGGGGCGGCGGAGAGGCTCCGGGACTCGCTCGCGCGGTACGGGAGCGAGGGGCTGCCGGGCTGGCCGGCGCCGCTCGACGTGGTGCTCGTCGTGGAGGGCGCCGCGCGGGGCGTGACCGCGATCGAGGGGGTACGCATCGTGGCCGCGCCCGGCAGCGGGGACGACCGGATCGTGGCCGAGGTGGAGGCGGCCCGGGGCCCCACCCTCGTCATCACCGCCGACCGCGAACTGCGCGCCCGCGTCACGGCCCTGGGCGCCGAGGTGGCGGGGCCCCGCACGGTACGCCCCTGACGGTGGCCGGGGGCCCGCGCCGTACGCCCCCGACCCGCCTGCGGCCCGGCGCCGCCGCCGTCTACTCCGCTCTTCGGGTGTACAGCACCGCCCCGTCCACCTCGCCCGCCCGCGCGTATCCCTCGCGCAGCCAGGCGCGCAGGGTCGGGGTACGGGCGAGGCGGTAGGGAGCGCCCCTGGCGTCGTCCACGACGAGGCCAGGGGGGTGGCCGGCCAGTTCGCGGCGGAAGACCGGCCAGGCGCCCCGTACGGCCCACTTCTCGCCCACCGTCGCGGTGCCCGTGCGGCCGCCGCCGAAGTTGGTGAGGAGGCCGGCCGTCAGGTAGCGGCTCGCGGGCGGCCGGTGGGCGAGCCAGTACGTCTCGGGGTGCATCCCCCACACCAGGACGGGCTCGCCGGGCGCGGTGCGGCGGGTGACCTCGGCGGCGACCCGGCGCGCGTGCTCGTAGCCGGCG
>NZ_GG770539.1:1107295-1129147 GCF_000154905.1 Streptomyces sp. SPB074
CGCGAGGGCGATGCGGGCCGCGCTCCTCGGCACCCGCGCGAGGGCGGCCCCGCCGAGGAGCGCGAGCGGCGGGACGAGGTGGAGGAAGTAGTGGCCGAAGAAGCGCAGGCCCAGGGCGGTCGCGAGGACCGCGCCGGTGAGCCAGAGCCACAGCCAGCCCGTTCCCGGGCCGAGGCCGGTGCGCCGGGCCCGTAGCGCGGCGAGGGCGGCGGGGAGCGCTCCGGCCGCCGCGGCGGCGAGGAGCGCCGTGTTGACGAGGACGCGGCCCGCGAGGGTCGTGAGGGAGCCGGAGAAGGCGAGGTAGTCGCCCGAGCCGGTCAGGGTCCAGAAGAGGAAGCCGCGCGGGGCCGTGGCGAGCGCGGCGAGCAGGACGGGCAGGGCGGCGGCGCCGAGGAGCAGGCCGAGGGCGCGGGCCCTGTCCCCCGCCGGGGCCCGGTGCGGGACGCACCACAGGAGCGGGAGCAGGACGGCGAGCCCGGTCTGCTTGGCGAGGAAGGCGGCGGCCAGGGCGAGTCCGGCGCCACACCAGTGGGCGCTGTCGGCGCACCACACGGCCGCCGCCGTGGCCGGGAGCATGAAGACCTCGAAGCTCGCGGCCTGGGCGTCGGCCGGGCTGAGCCCGGCGGAGAGGAGGAGGCACAGGATTCCGGCGGCGATCCCGGCGCGGGGTCCCGCGTGGCGGCGGGCGAGCGAGGCGGTGAAGGCGGCCGTGAGGAGCCAGGCGAGGACGGCGAGGAGCCGGGGGCCGAGGAGCGTCGCGTCCCCGGTGAGGGCGAAGGACGCCTGGTAGAGCCAGGGCACGAGGGGCGGCTTGCGGTCCACGACGGTGTCGTAGAGGCTCCCGCCGGCGGCGAGCATCCGGGCCTGGACGGCGACGTAGCCCTCGTCCGGGTTCCACAGGGGGCGGGTGAAGGAGGGAACCCGGGCGAGGACGGCGAGGGCCGCGAGCGCGGGGAGCAGCCGCCACCAGTAGCGGTCGCGCACGGCGGGCGGCGGAAGGGCCGCGGTGGGCGCGGCCGCCGGGGACGGGGGTGGGGGCGGCGGAGGGGGCGGGGCGAGCATGACGCTCAACCTATCCGCCCCCTTCGCGCGGTTTTACCCCTTTGCCGCCTGTTTGCCGCGGGTGTCGAGGCGGCTGTGGCGGTGCCCGTAGGCCGCGTACAGGATCGTGCCGATGACCATCCAGATGAGGAAGCGGAGCCAGGTCTCGGCCGGGAGGTTGAGCATGAGCCACAGCGAGGCGAGCACCGAGGCGATCGGCAGCCAGGGCACGAGCGGGGTGCGGAAGGAACGGTGCAGGTCGGGGCGGGTGCGGCGCAGGATGATGACACCGAGCGCGACGACGACGAAGGCGAACAGGGTGCCGATGTTGACGAGTTCGGCGAGTTCGTCGATCGAGGTGAAGCCGGCGACGAGCGCGACGACGCCGCCGAGCAGCGCGGTGGAGCGGTAGGGCGAGCCGAAGCGCGGGTGGACCTTGGAGAAGCCCTTGGGGAGCAGTCCGTCACGGCTCATGGCGAAGAAGACGCGGGTCTGGCCGAGGAGCAGGATCATGCAGACGGAGGTGAGCCCGACCGCCGCGCCGAAGCTGATGAGCCCGGCCCAGAAGGGGTGTCCGACGGCCTTGAAGGCGTCGGCGAGCGGGGCGTCCACGGTGAGGTCGGTGTACTTCTGCATCCCGGTGACGACGATGGAGACGGCGATGTAGAGGACCGTGCAGATGGCGAGGGAGCCGAGGATGCCGCGCGGGACGTCGCGCTGCGGCTTGCGGGTCTCCTCGGCGGCGGTCGCGACGACGTCGAAGCCGATGAAGGCGAAGAAGACGACGGCGGCGGCCGTGAAGATCCCCATGATGCCGAAGTTCGACGGGGTGAAGCCCGAGAGGAGCTGGATGAGCGGGGCGGTCAGGCCGCCGCCGCCCTCGGTGGGCTTGGACGGGGGCACGAACGGCTTGTAGTTGGCGCCGGTGACGAAGAAGGCGCCGACGATGACGACGATCAGGACGACGGTCACCTTGACGGCGACGATGACGTTCGTGACACGCGAGGACAGCTTGGTGCCCGCGACGAGGATGCCGGTGAGCACGAGGACGAGCAGGGCCGCGAGCAGGTCGAAGCCGAAGTGCCCGTCGTGCGTCCCGTTGAGCCACTGCGGCAGGTGGAACCCGGCCGTGTCCAGGAGGGAGCGGATGTAGCCGGACCAACCGACCGCCACCACCGCCGCTCCGAGCGCGAGTTCGAGGATGAGGTCCCAGCCGATGATCCAGGCGGGGAACTCGCCGAGCGAGGCGTAGGAGAAGGTGTACGCGGAACCCGCGACCGGGACGGTCGAGGAGAACTCGGCGTAGCAGAGCGCGGCGAGCGCGCACACGACCGCGGCGACGGCGAAGGCGAGCGCGACCGAGGGGCCCGCGTTCTGCTTGGCGACCTTCCCCGTCAGCACGAAGATCCCGGTACCGATGACGACCCCGACACCGAAGACGGTCAGGTCGAGGGCCGAGAGGGATTTCTTCAGCGAGTGCTCGGGGTCCTCGGTGTCTCTGATCGACTGCTCGATGTTCTTCGTACGGAAGAGGCTACGGCTGTTCAACGGGGCGACCTCCCACCCTCGGGTGCACGCATGATCGCGAAGGCGATGGGCCACGTGTGCCCGCCCACGGCCCCTTTCACGCGAACGGACCGCCGTTTCCACCCCGACGTGGGGTTTCAGCGGCGGTCCTTACCCGAAGGAGGGAGCGCGCGGCCCGGCGCGGAGGCCGGGGGGCACACGCTCCGGGCGGGTCAGTCGCGCGCCCGCTCCACCTGCTCCGCGGCGCCCTCGTAGCCGCCCTGGAGGCCCGCGACGAGGCCGGTGACCTGCCGGGCGATGTCGGGGGCCGTGAGGCCGATCTCGGCGAGCACCTCCTTGCGCGAGGCGTGGTCGAGGAAGCGCGGCGGGATGCCGAAGTCGCGCAGCGGGAGGTCCACGCCCGCGTCCCGCAGCGCCTGCGCGACGGCGGAGCCGACGCCGCCGACGCGGCTGTTGTCCTCGACGGTGACGACGACGCGGTGCTTCTCGGCGAGCGGGGCGAGCGCCTCGTCGACCGGCTTGACCCAGCGCGGGTCCACGACGGTCGTGGAGATGCCCTGCTTGTCGAGGAGCTTCGCGGTCTCCAGGCACATCGGGGCGAGCGCGCCGACGGAGACGAGAAGCACGTCGGGGTGCTCGGTGCCCGCCTCGCGCAGCACGTCCATGCCGCCGACGCGGCCCACGGCGGGTACGGCGGGCCCGACGACGCCCTTGGAGTAGCGGACCACCGTCGGCGCGTCGTCCACGGCGACGGCCTCGCGGAGCTGGGCGCGCAGCTGCTCGGCGTCGCGCGGCGCGGAGATGCGCAGGCCGGGGACGATCTGGAGCAGCGACATGTCCCACATGCCGTTGTGCGAGGCACCGTCGTCGCCGGTGACGCCCGCGCGGTCCAGGACGAAGGTCACGCCCGCCTTGTGCAGGGCGACGTCCATGAGGACCTGGTCGAAGGCGCGGTTGAGGAAGGTCGCGTACACCGCGAAGACGGGGTGCAGGCCGCCGGTGGCGAGCCCGGCGGCGGAGACCGCCGCGTGCTGCTCGGCGATGCCGACGTCGTAGACGCGCTCGGGGAACGCCTCGGCGAACTTCTTGAGGCCGACGGGCTGGAGCATCGCGGCGGTGATGGCGACGAGGTCCTCGCGCTCGCGGCCGATGCGGACCATCTCGTCGCCGAAGACGGACGTCCAGCTCGCCGCGGCGGTCTTGACCGGCAGGCCGGTGTCGGGGTGGATCGGGCCGATGCCGTGGAAGCGGTCCGCCTCGTCGTGCTCGGCGTGCTCGTAGCCGCGGCCCTTCTGCGTGATGCAGTGGACGATCACGGGGCCGCCGAAGCGCTTGGCGCGCGTCAGGGCGGACTCCAGGGCCTCCCTGTCGTGGCCGTCGATGGGGCCGACGTACTTGAGGCCGAGGTCCTCGAACATGCCCTGCGGGGCGATGAAGTCCTTGAGGCCCTTCTTCGCGCCGTGCAGCGTCTCGTAGAGCGGGCGGCCCACGACGGGGGTGCGCTCCAGCATCTCCTTGCCGCGGGTGAGGAAGCGCTCGTAGCCGTCCGTGGTGCGCAGCGTGGCGAGGTGGGCGGCGAGACCGCCGATCGTGGGGGCGTAGGAGCGCTCGTTGTCGTTGACGACGATGACGAGCGGGCGGTCCTTGGCGGCGGCGATGTTGTTGAGCGCCTCCCAGGCCATGCCCCCGGTGAGCGCGCCGTCACCGATGACGGCGACGACGTGGTCGTCCTTGCCGAGCACCTGGTTGGCCTTGGCGAGGCCGTCGGCCCAGCCGAGCACCGTGGAGGCGTGGCTGTTCTCGATGACGTCGTGCTCGGACTCGGCGCGCGAGGGGTAGCCGGAGAGGCCGCCCTTGGAGCGCAGCTGCGAGAAGTCCTGGCGGCCGGTGAGGAGCTTGTGCACGTACGCCTGGTGGCCGGTGTCGAAGAGGACGCGGTCGCGCGGCGATTCGAAGACGCGGTGCAGGGCGATCGTGAGTTCGACGACCCCGAGGTTGGGGCCGAGGTGGCCACCGGTCTTGGAGACGGCCTCGACGAGGAAGGTCCTGATCTCCCCGGCCAGCTGGTCTAGCTGCTCAGGGCTGAGCCGGTCCAGATCGCGCGGTCCCGTGATGCGGGTCAGCAGCGGCACCC
This sequence comes from Streptomyces sp. SPB074, assembly GCF_000154905.1. Lineage (GTDB taxonomy): Bacteria > Actinomycetota > Actinomycetes > Streptomycetales > Streptomycetaceae > Streptomyces. The sequence continues at coordinate 1,111,998 of NZ_GG770539.1, forward strand.
GTGCCTCCTTGCAGTAGAGCTGTCGAGCCTTGCCGGGTCTGGCGGTCTTGCGAGTCTAATGTTCCGCCTCCGGAGCCCGTTACCGGTACCGGGCGACGTATGTCACGTCCCGGGCGGCGGCGGGCCGGTCCATGATCCACCCCGGGAGGTCGCGGGGCCAGCCGGGGGGGGCCGTTTGCCCCGTGGCCGTACGCGAGCTGGACGGCGGCAGCGGGAGCACATGCGGGTGCCCCGCTCCTCCCGTACGTGTACGGGAGGAGCGGGGCACCCTGGTGCCGGCGGCCGTCAGGCGCGGCCGGCGGACTTCTGGGTCTTGCGGGTCACGGAGTCGATGACGACCGTGGCGAGCAGGACCGCGCCGGTGATCATGTACTGGACCGGCGAGGCGACGCCCTCCAGGGCGAGACCGTTCTGGATCGAGCTGATCACGAGGACACCGAGCAGGGCGTGCCAGGTGCGACCGCGACCGCCGAAGAGGCTGACGCCACCGATGACGGCCGCCGCGATGGAGTTCATCAGCAGGTCACCGGTACCGGCACCCTGGTTGGCGGTGGCGATCTTGGAGGCCAGGAAGAGGCCGCCCGCACCCGCGAAGGCACCCGCGACACCGAAGACCGAGGTCCGGATCAGGGTGACGTTGATGCCCGCGCGCCGCGAGGCCTCGACGCTGCCGCCGAGGGCGAAGACCTTGCGGCCGTAGGGGGTGCGGCGCAGCACGAAGTCCGTGAGGACGACGAGGGCGAGGAAGACGACAAGCGCGAGCGGGGTGCCCTTGTACTGGTTGAGCGTGATCGCCACGGCGAAGGCCAGGACGGCGAGCAGCACGGTCCGCAGGATGATCTCGCTCAGCGGACGCGAGGGCACGTCGGCCGCCTTGCGGCGACGGGCGTCGGAGAAGGAGCTGAGGAAGAAGAGCACCACGGTGACGAGCGCGAGGCCGTAGCCCACGGCGACGTCGCTGAAGTAGTACGTGGTGAGCTTGACGATCCCGCCGTCGGGGTTGAGGTTGATCGTCCCGTTGTCGCCGAGGATCTGGAGCATGAAGCCCTGCCAGAACAGCAGCCCGGCGAGGGTCACGGCGAAGGCGGGGGCACCGAGGCGGGCGAAGAAGAAGCCGTGGATGGCGCCGATGACGAGGCAGGTGACGATGGCGATGAGGATCGCCAGCCAGTCGTTCACCCCGTGGTTGACCGAGAGGACCGCCGAGAAGGCGCCCGCTACACCGCTGACCGAGCCGACCGAGAGGTCGATCTCACCGAGCAGCAGGACGAAGACGATACCCACCGCGATGAGCCCCGTGCCGACCATGGTGATGCTCATGGCCGTGAGGTTGCCGGCGGTGAGGAAGCCCGAGTTCAGGCTCTGGAAGATGATCCAGATGACGACGAGACCGGCGATGACGGGCATCGTGCCGAGCTCGCCGCCGCGTATGCGGCGCTTGAACTCGCTGAGGTAGCCCGCGAAACCCTGCTCGCGCACGAGCAGACGGGGGTCGACCGCGGCGACGGAGCCCGCGGCGCTCTCCGGGTTGCTGGTGCTGTCCTGCACCGCCCCCGGCTTGTCCTTCTTCACGTTCTGGGCGCTCACTTCTGCACTCCCACACTGCGGGCCGCGCGGCGGGTCACGGCGTTCTCCGTGGCACCGGTGATGGCGGAGATGATCTCTTCCTGGGAGGTCGTCTTCACGGGGAAGACACCGTTGTTGCGACCGAGCCGCAGAACGGCGACGTTGTCCGCGACGGACTTGACGTCGGCCATGTTGTGGCTGATGAGGACGACCGCGAGGCCCTGCTCGCGCAGGCGCTCCACGAGGTCGAGGACCTGGGCGGTCTGCTCGACGCCGAGCGCGGCGGTCGGCTCGTCGAGGATGACGAGCTTGGGCTCGCCGAGCATCGAGCGGGCGATGGCGACGGTCTGTCGCTGGCCACCCGAGAGCGAGGCGACCGGGATGCGGACGCTCGGGATGCGGATGGAGAGCGTGGTGAGCAGCTCGCGGGCGCGGCGCTCCATCTCGACCTCGTCGAGCACGCCCCAGCGGCGCACCTCGCGACCGAGGAAGAGGTTGCCGACCACGTCCAGGTTGTCGCAGAGCGACAGGTCCTGGTACACGGTGGCGATGCCCAGCTCCTGGGCGTCGTGGGGGCGGTTGATCGAGACCGGGCGGCCCTCCCACTCGATGACACCGTCATCGATGGAGTGGGCACCCGCGATCGTCTTGACCAGAGTGGACTTACCGGCGCCGTTGTCGCCCACCAGGGCGAGCACCTCACCAGCGTGGACCTCAAGCTCTACGTCGGTGAGCGCCTGAACGGCACCGAACCGCTTGGAGACCCCGCGCAACGCCAACACGGGCGCAGCGGACACGTGAACCATCTCCTTCGCCGCCTGACCGGCGGGGATGCCGCGACCGGTGGGGGTGACCGGACGCGGTGGGTTGAGCAGATTGGGGGGGAGTCCCGCCCGGTGGTCCGTCCGGCGCCCCGTCCCGTTAGCGGGACTGTTGAGGGGGCGGGGCGCCGGACAGGTCTGGGTGGGAGCGAGACGAGGCGCTCACAGGGCCCGGGGACCGCGTGAGCGCCGTCTCGACCGCGCTTACTTCAGGCCGGCCTTGTCGCAGGCGGCCTTGTAGTTGGCGGTGCAGATCTCGGAGAGCTTGTAGATCTTGTCCTTCAGGACGGTGTCCTGGATGTTGTCCGTGGTCAGCGAGACAACGGGGATGATCTTGCTGGGGATCGCCTTGTCGGTGCCACTGTCGACCTTGTCGGGCGCCAGGGAGGCGAGGTCCTCGCCCTTGCCGATCGCGACGGCCAGCTCGGCGACCGTGCTGGCCTCCTGCGGGTAGGACTTGTAGACGCTCATGTACTGCTCACCCTTGAGGATGCGCTGCACGGCGGCGAGCTCCGCGTCCTGACCGGTGACCGGGGGGAGCGGCGAGATGCCGGCGGCCTTGAGGGCGGTGATGATACCGCCGGCCATGCCGTCGTTGGCGGAGTAGACGCCGACGATGTTCTTCTTGCCGAGAGCCGAGATGGCGCCCTCCATGTTGGAGTTGGCGTTCTCCGGCTTCCACTCCTTGGTGTCGTACTCCTTGCCGACGCTGACCTTGCCGTCGAGGACGGAGTGCGCGCCCTTCTTGTAGTCCGCCGCGTTCGGGTCGGTGGCCGACCCGTTCATCATGACGATCTTGCCCTTCTTCGCCTTGTCGCCCAGGGCCTTGAGCAGGGCCTCGCCCTGCGCCTTGCCGACCGACTGGTTGTCGAAGGAGGTGTAGGCGGAGATGGGGCCCTCGGCCAGGCGGTCGTACGCGACGACCTTGATGCCTTCGTCCACGGCCTTCTGCACCGAGGAGCGGATGGCCTTGGCGTCCACCGCGTCGACGATCAGGACGTCCACCTTGTTGGTGATCATCGTGTCGACCTGCTGCGCCTGGAGGCTCGCGTCCTGCTTGGCGTTGTTGTAGACGACCGTGCCCTTGCCGTTGGTCAGTTCCTTGACCTTGGCGGTGATCAGCGGCTTGTCGAACTTCTCGTACCGCGCGGTCTGGTTCTCCGGGAGGAGCAGACCTATCTTCAGCGCGTCGCCCTTGGACTTGCCCGACGAGGACGACTTGGCGTCGTCCTTCTTGCCGTCGTCGCTCTCCTTGGCGGACCCGCAAGCGGCCAGCGAGACGGCCAGACCGGTGGCGGCAAAGGCAAAGGCAGCACGACGCATACGCGTGTTCATTGAAACCTCCCTGACGAGGCCGCGTCGCTGCGGCCGAGGTGGCTGGAAGTCAACTCGGCCGCGAGGGCGGCGTCAAGGAGTTAATACTTAACGAGATGGCAACGGTGTCATGCGTTTGCTAAGTGAAGGCAGGACGGGCGGCCGGAACCGGCACTTCCAAGAGGGTCGAATCCCCCATTTCACTCAGCGCGAGGGCAAGCGCTCCCAGCACCTCCGCACGCCCCCCGAGGGCCCCCGGGAGCACCGAGAGCTGCCGGGCGGCACTCGGGATCGCGTAGCGCCCCACGGACTCCCTGATGGGCCCCAGGATGAGCTCACCGGCCTCCGCGAGGTCCCCGCCGAGCACGACGCGGCTGGGATTGAGCAGGTTGCAGAGGTTCGCGACCCCGCTGCCGATGTGCCGGCCCACGTCGCCCACGACGCGCCTGCACCCCGGGTCCCCCTCGCGGGCCAGGCGCACCATGCGCTCCAGGGTGAGGTCGGTGCCGTGGCTGGAGTGCAGCAGCGGCAGGACGTAGCGGGCGGCGGTGAAGGTCTCCAGGCAGCCCCGGTTCCCGCAGCGGCACACCGGGCCGGACTCGTCCAGTGTGATGTGACCGATCTCGCCCGCCGTGCCCCCCGGGCCCCGGTAGATGCGCCCGTCGATCACGAGCCCGGCCCCGACCCCGCTCGCGACCTTGATGTACGCGAGGTCGCGCACCCCTCGTCCCGCGCCCCACACCAGCTCGCCGAGGGCGCCCAGGTTCGCGTCGTTGTCGACGTGCACGGGCACCCCGAGCCGGCCGCTCAGCTCCTGGGCGGGGCGGGTGCCGGACCAGCCCGGCAGGATCGAGGTGGAGCCGAGCGTCCCGGACTCCACGTCGATGGGCCCGGGCACGCCGAGCCCGACGCCCGCGATCTTCGCCTCGTCCACGCCCGTCGCCGAGATGAGCCGGGCGACGACCTCCTCGGCCCGGTCCAGGCCCTGCGCGGCCGAGGCGTCCACGTCCAGCGGCTCGGACTCCTCGGCGAGCACCTGGTGGGCGAGGTTGCCGATCGCGACCCGCAGGTGGGTGTGGCCGAAGTCGACGCCGATGACGATGCCCGCGTTGCCGCTGAGCGAGACGCTGCGCGCCCTGCGCCCGCCCGCCGAGGTGGGCGTGACCTCGACGGTGCCGATCTCGCGCAGCTCGCGGACGATGTTGGAGACGGTGGCCGCGGAGAGCCCGGTCGTCCGCGCGATCTCCGCCTGCGTCAGTGAGCCGGCGAGCCGCACCGCCCGTACGACGCGTTCCAGATTGGCCCGGTGCAGCGACGACTGCGACCCCGGAGTCTCCATTGCCCCATCCACTCCCGCCCTCGACCGGGCGCCCCGCACCGGGGCACCCGCGACCGGTCACCAGGAGTGACGGCGGCCACGTACAAGTTATGAACTCCAAGTTCCGCTGTCGGGGTTGCCGCAGTCAAGTCCTTGACGGAGTTCGTTGTACGGGCGTGAGCGGGCCGTCACCGCCCGCACCGCACCGGCGGGGACACGCGGAAGACCGCGCCCGCCGCCGCCCTGTGGGGCGCGCGGCGGACGCGGTGCGGTCCGGTGCGGTCGATGCTATGTCAGCTCGCGTGCGCGAAGGGTGAATCGGGGGAAGCGGAACGGGACCTCCCGTTCCCGTGCCCCTCCCCGCCCCGCACCGCCGCTACTTCACGGCTCCGGCCGTGAGCCCTTCCTGCACCTGGCGCTGGAAGAGGATGTACGCGGCGAGCACCGGGAGCATCGCCATCACGAGCCCGGCGAACAGGCCCGAGTAGTCGCCCTTGTAGCCCTGGCTGGTGGCGAGGGCCACGAGTCCCTGGGTGAGCACCTTCTTGTCCTCGTCGGTGTTGAGGACCGTGGGCAGCAGGTACTGGTTCCACTGCCCGAGGAAGTTGAAGATCCCGACGCTGATGAGTCCTGGGCGGGCCATCGGCAGCATGATCTGGAAGAAGGTGCGGGTGTGCGAGGCCCCGTCGATCATCGCCGCCTCCGCGACCGAGCCCGGCAGGGTCCGGAAGAAGGCGGTCAGGAAGAAGACCGTGAAGGGCAGCGAGTAGGCGATGTAGACGAGGATCAGGCCGTGCGTGGTGTTGAGCAGCCCGAGGTTCTTCATGACGAAGAAGAGCGGCACCAGCGCGAGGATGACCGGGAAGCTCATCCCGCCCACGAACAGGTAGTAGATGAAGCGGTTGCCGGGGAAGTCGAAGCGCGCCAGGACGTAGGCGCACATCGAGCCCAGGAGCAGCGTGCCCACGAGCGAGAAGCCCACCACGACGACGGTGTGGAGGAAGTAGTCGCTCATGTGGGCGTTGGTCCACGCCCGCGACCAGTTGTCGAAGTGCAGCGAGTCCGGCAGGGCCCACGGGTGGTTGAAGATCGACCCGTCGTCCTTGAAGGACGTCATGACCGCCCACAGGAGCGGCATGACGACGAGGATCGCCCAGAGCACGAGGAAGCCGTGCGAGAAGACGTTGAGCACGCCGCCCGTCTTGGCGGCGCCCTTCGGCTTCGGGGCACCCGCCGTGCCCGTACCGCCGGTCCCGCCCACCGGGCCCTCGGGGCCGCCGGGGTCCTTCGGGCCGTCCGGCCCGTCCGGCCCGTTCTGCCCGGGTACGAAGGCCCCCGGGGCCGCGTCGGCGGACTCGCCGCGCTCCGCGGGGGATGGGGTGTCGGTGGTCTTCATCAGAACTCCAGCCGCTCGCGCCTGCCCAGCCGCATCACGAGGCCGGAGAAGATCAGCGTGATGACGAGCAGGGCGACGCCGATGGTCGTGGCGTAGCCCGCCTGTCCCTGGCCGAACGCCTTCTGGTAGACGAGCAGCGGCAGCACAGTGGTGGAGTCGGCCGGGCCGCCGGGACCCACCGACATGATCTGGACGACGGCGAAGGCTTCCGCGCCGAGCGAGAGGATGCCCATGTAGACCCAGCCGGACTGCACGGTGTCCCACAGCAGCGGCAGGGTGAGGCGGAAGAAGGTCGTGAAGCGTCCGGCGCCGTCGAGCAGCGCGGCCTCGTACAGCTCTGAGGGGATCGAGGCCATACCGGCCGAGAAGAGCACCACGAAGAAGCCGACCTGCGTCCACACGAGGACGGCCATGATGCACCACAGGGCGAGGTTCGGGTCCCCGAGCCACTCCGGCTGCACGCTGCCGAGGCCGACGCCGCGCAGTACGGAGTTGAGCGCGCCGGTCTTCGGGTTGTACGCGAACTGGAAGAGCAGGGCCACGATCGCGATCGAGAGGACCTGCGGGAAGAAGTAGACGATCTTGTAGAAGGAGGACCCGCGCACGCCCGCGATCGCGGAGCCCTTCCGGCGCCGCCCGCCCACGTTGATCATGAACGACAGGAAGAGGGCGATGCCGAGGACGACGACGGGCAGCAGGACGACGTAGGTGACGCTGTGCTGCGCCGACTTCCAGAAGGTGTCGTCGTCGAACATCTTCTTGTAGTTGTCGAACCCGGCCATCTTGAAGTCGGGGCTCAGGCCGGTCCAGTCCGTGAAGGAGTAGTAGATCGCCTGGATGAACGGCCAGATCACGAGGACCGCGTAGAGCGCGAGCGGGACGATCAGGAAGCCGATGACGAAGGGGTACTTGCCGCGGTCGGCGGCGCTGCGCGAGCGCTTGGCCGGGCGGCCGGGGGCTGTCTTCCGCATACGGCCGGCGGCCGGGGCGGACGCGAGGTCCGCCCCGGCTCCGGGGTCGCTGTACTCGCTCGCCATCAGCGGTGCTTGTAGTGGGGGATCGAGTCGTCCTTGGCTGCGGCGTCGGCGAAGTCCTGGCACTTCTTGATCGCCTCGGCCGGGGTCATGCGGCCGGCCATCATCTCACCGAGGGCGCCGACGCCGATCTTCTGCTTGTTGAGATCGACGTACCAGTCCTGGAGACGCGGGTTGAGGACGTTCTCGCCGGCCTTGTCCAGGGCGTCGATGCCGGACTGGAGGGCGGTGGAGAGCTGGAGGCCGTCGGTGCCGCCGTTGAGGGCGGAGAGCGACTTCACCTTCTGCGTGAAGTTCTTCGAGCTGGCCTCGGAGAGCATGACGCGCAGCTGCTCCATGCCGCCGTCGGGGTTCTTCGCGTTCTTCGGGACGATGAAGGGCTCACCGCCGGAGGCCCACAGGGTGCCGAAGGGCAGCGCGTCGGAGCTGTCGAGGCTGGAGGGCGCCGCGACCTTCATCTGGAAGTCCTTCGGCGTGGTCTTCGCCGCCTCGTTCTCGACCCAGGAGCCGTTGGGGATGAAGAGCGCGTTGCCCTTGGTCCACTCGGTCTGCGACTGGATGTGGTCGAGCCCGGGGGTGCCCTTGAGGACGTACCCCTTCTTGTACAGCTCGTAGTACGCCTCGAAGCCGGCCTTGACGGCGGGGTCCTTCCAGGCGTTCGGCTCCAGGTTGTCGATCGCGTCGAGCACCTTGCGGCCGCCGATCTTTCCGATGAAGGGGAAGAGCGAGAAGGGGAGGTAGTACGGGTACTTGCCCGCGTACGTCCAGCCGGCTATGCCCTTCTTCTTCGCCGTGGCGCAGACCTTGAGCATGTCGTCCCAGGTCTCGGGGTACTCCACGCCCAGCTTGTCGAGGTTGGTCTGCGAGTACCACACCCCGTAGACGGTGTAGGCGTAGTTGAAGACGTAGCACGCCTCGCCCTCGTACTGGCCCATCTCCACGATGCCGGGGCGCAGGGTGTCGCGCACCTTCTTGGCGGGGTCGTCGTACGAGGGGGCGTCGAGGAGCGGGGTGAGGTCGGCGAGCTGCTTCTTGCCGACGAGGACACCCATGTCCATCTGCTCGGCGCCGGAGTTGTCGATGAGGTCCGGCGGGGTGCCGCCGTTGAAACGCGGCTGGAGCGTGGACTGGATCTTCTGGGTGGGAGTGAACTTCACCTTCGCCTTGGGGAAGTTCTTCTCGTAGATCGCGGCGGCGTCCTTGCCGTACTCGCTGCCGAAACCGCCGTCGAAGAGGACGAAGTCGAGCGGGGCGCTCTCGTTGACACCGAGCGGGTTCTTCTTGCTCTTGGTGCCCTTTTTCTCGGGCTTGTCGTCGGAGCCGCTGTCGCTGCTGGCACAGGAGGCCAGGAAGCTCATCGTGGGCACGGTGACGAGGCCGATCGCGGCGGAACGCTTGATGAGTTCGCGCCTGCCGAGACCGTTGCCGTTCGCTCGGGAAGATCCCATGCTCAAGTCCTCGCTTTCGTCCAGGACTCAGGCGGTGAACCGGACCCTCCCCGGCACCGCGCGGTGAAGTGTGACTGGGGTCGTGCTGGAACTGCGGGGTGCTGCGCGCCGGTCGGGTGCGGAAACGGCGGCGTGCGGGCGTGGCCGCCCGCGTGTCCGTGCCCTTCTCCCCCGGTTCCGCGCGGGTCCGGATTTCCGGCCCGGGCGGTCGCCGACAGGTATAGTCCACTCGCGGTCCAGGGGGCAAGATCGAAAGCTCATCGGCCTTGGAACTTTCCCTAGTTGAGACATCCGGGAAACGCCGGACAACCGAAGATGTCGGCAACTTCGCAGTACAGAGGCGTTTTTGGGAACGAGTGCGACAGTGATTGTTCCCCCGCGCAACGAAGTGCGCGGGAATGAACGGGAATTGGGAAAGACGCTCGGAATGACTCGTTCCGCCGCGAGTGGTTGCACGGAAACATCGCAAAACAGACGCGCCCCAGGAAGCGGCTCGGCCGTGCGTCCCCGTGCCCTTGCGGAAGCCCCGCCCACGGGGAACCCTGGGCGTCCGGGGGCGCCTTGCGGGATGCCTCATACCGCGAGAGGGAACACCGGACCGACCGCCATGGACACTTCCTCAGCCCACCAGGACCGCGCGGAAGCAGAACGGCTGAGCGACGCCGTGGCGGTCCTGGGCGGCTTCCTGAGCCGGCGGCCGCTCACCGAGGCCCTGGCATCGCTGGAGCACCGGCTGGAGGGCGCCGACGGGGCGGGGGCCCGGCGCGTCGCGGAGGAGGGGCACGTCGTGCCGGAGCTGCTCGCCTCGGCGCTCACGGTCCGCGAGAGCCTGGGCCGGATCAACGACCTGATCCACGCTTGCGGCATCCTTCTCGTGCCGCCCCACATCCTGCGGGAGGGGGAACACCTCACCGTCCGTCCCTCCCTCGGCGCGGGCAACGACCCGGGCCGCCCGTACGACCTGGAGACGGACCAGCGTGTCGCGGAGTTCAAGCTCGCCCGCTGGCGCGGCTCCGACGCCATGCGCAAGCGCCAGGCCTTCAAGGACCTCGTGATGCTCGCCGCCGACACCTCCGGCCGCCGGGCGGAGCTGTTCGTGCTCGGCCCCGAGCCCGGCCGCTTCCTGACCACCAGCACGTCGAGCGCCGCCTGGGCCCTGGACCGCAGCCCGGGCGCGCTGCGGACCTTCACCACCGTCTTCGGCACGCCGAGCGCCATGTCCGTCGCCCGCTTCACCGCGACCCACGCCGCCCACGTCCGGGTCACCGATCTCCGGGACCTGCTCCCCGCCCCGGTAGTGGCCCTCCTGGAGTGAGCGTCCTCGGAACGCGGCGCCTGCCTCACGAAGAGACCCGCACCGCACGCCCCAGGCCCCGGTGGCGCGTTCCGCCACTGGCGCGACGCCCGCGAGAAGGACGGCGACAGAGCAGCGACGCACCACGGCCGGTCCGGCGCTCGGCACCCACGACCGTGGGCGTGGAACACGGTGGCGGGCGGAACACCTCGCGACCACGATGACCGCGCCGCTCAGCGGCCGTCCCCGCGGGATGCGCGCTCACCGACGATGTGCGACAGCGCGAAGCGTGCCTACTTCGTCTCGTTCGGGTGGCTCGTGTGCACCTGCTCCAAGAAGACCGTGCGCTCGTGGACGTAGAACCAGATGCGCGCGGTGCCCCTCGTCGTCGGTTTGTGCTGCCAACGCTCGTGGGTCGCGCCGCGGCGCTCGATGACGCCGAGCTCACCCTTGAGCCGGTAGTTCGTCGGCGTCGTGGCAAGTGGCGTGCGCGTGAGGAAGTCCCAGGTCTCCGTCATGGAATTGCGGATCGTCGCGACGAGGTCGCGCCATCCCCTCTGCGCGTCGGCTGTGGCGAAGCGGATCTCGTACTCGGTCTTCTTCGGGGGGCGGGGAACCAGCTCGCCCTTCCTGGCGGCTGCCACGGCTACGGGCGCTCCACGGCCTCATCGTCGTCGAGCCACTCCAGACCGGCGCTGCCGCCGCCGAGCCCGGCCGCGACGGCGGTGGCCGTCTCCCTCCAGGAGGTCAGCTCCGCGATCGCGAGATGAGGCTGATCGGTGGAGAACGACGCGCGCGCCGCATCGACGAGGTCCTGCGCGCAGGCTTCCCGGTCGGCCGTCGACAGCGCGAGCATCCAGGGGAAGGCCCTGGACATCCGCTCGGCGAGCGAGCCGCGGTCGTCGAGGGTGACAGTGATGAGCTGCGCGGCGAAGCTCAGCAAGCGGGCACGGCCCTGGGCCTCGCGCTGCGACATCAGGACCAGGGCCTCGCCGTCGCGACGGGTCACCGTCACCGGGTGGTCCTCGGCCTCGGCGAAGACCTCGGCGGAATGCTTGCTCAGATCCGAGGAGCGCCGGGTCGCCACAGGGAGGTCTGCTGCGAGAGTCATGGACCCATGATATTCGGAACGTATTCGGAAGTCCAGCGGAGGCCGCCGAGTACGTGCGCGGAACTCGACCATGGCGGGTTTCGAGCGAGGCGGTGCCGGCGCCGGGGATCGGCACCTGGGGGCACCTCTCCAACGAGAAAGACGGACCACGCTGCCGCGGTATCGACCTCGTCGCGCAGCCCCACAGCGAAAGGGCCCCCTCCCGTCGCCGGGAGGGGGCCCTCGTCGTGTGCCGCCGCCGCTAGGGGCGGTCTCGCGTCACTTGCGGATGAGCGAGCGGAGCACGTACTGCATGATGCCGCCGTTGCGGTAGTAGTCCGCCTCGCCGGGGGTGTCGATGCGGACGACCGCGTCGAAGTCCACGCCGGTGTCGGTGGTGACCTTGACCGTGCGGGGGGTCGTGCCGTCGTTCAGCTCGGTCACGCCGGAGAAGGAGAAGGTCTCCTCGCCGGTGAGGCCGAGGGTCTCGGCGGTCTGGCCCTCGGGGAACTGGAGGGGCAGGACGCCCATGCCGATGAGGTTCGAGCGGTGGATGCGCTCGTAGGACTCGGCGATGACGGCCTTGACGCCGAGGAGCGCGGTGCCCTTGGCCGCCCAGTCGCGCGAGGAGCCGGAACCGTACTCCTTGCCCGCGAGGACGACGAGCGGGATGCCCTGCTCGATGTAGTGGCGCGAGGCGTCGTAGATGAAGCCGACCGGGCCGCCGTCCTGCGTGAAGTCGCGCGTGAAGCCGCCCTCGGTGCCCGGCGCGATCTGGTTGCGCAGCCGGATGTTGGCGAAGGTGCCGCGGATCATGACCTCGTGGTTGCCTCGGCGCGAGCCGTAGGAGTTGAAGTCGCGGCGCTCGACGCCGTGCTCCGTGAGGTACTTGCCGGCCGGGGTGTCGGCCTTGATGGCACCGGCCGGGGAGATGTGGTCGGTGGTGACCGAGTCGCCGAGCTTGGCGAGCACGCGGGCGCCGGAGATGTCCTCGACCGGGGCCGGTTCCATCTCCATGCCGTCGAAGTACGGGGGCTTGCGCACGTAGGTGGACTGCGGGTCCCACTCGAAGGTGTTGCCGGTGGGGACCGGGAGGGCCTGCCACTGCGCGTCGCCCGCGAAGACGTCCTCGTAGGACTTCTCGAACATGTCCTCGCCGATGGCGCTCGCGACGACCTCGTTGACCTCGGCCTCGCTGGGCCACACGTCCGCGAGGTAGACGGGCGCGCCGTTCTGGTCGGTGCCCAGCGCGTCCTTCGTGATGTCGATCTTCATCGAGCCGGCGAGCGCGTAGGCGACGACGAGGGGCGGGGACGCCAGGTAGTTCATCTTGACGTCGGGGTTGATCCGGCCCTCGAAGTTGCGGTTGCCGGAGAGCACCGAGGTGACGGCGAGGTCGTTGTCGTTGACGGCCTTGGAGACCTCGTCGGGCAGCGGGCCCGAGTTGCCGATGCAGGTCGTGCAGCCGTAGCCGACGAGGTTGAAGCCGACCTTGTCGAGGTAGGGGGTCAGGCCCGCCTTGTCGAAGTAGTCGGTGACGACCTTGGAGCCCGGGGCGAGGGTGGTCTTGACCCACGGCTTGCGGGTCAGGCCCTTCTCGACCGCCTTCTTCGCCACGAGCGCGGCGGCGACCATGACGTACGGGTTCGAGGTGTTGGTGCAGGAGGTGATCGCGGCGACGGTGACGGCGCCGTGGTCCAGCTCGTACGTCGTGCCGTCGGGGGCCGTGACGGTCGCCGGGTTGCTCGGCACGCCGTTGGAGACGGCCGGGGAGTCGGAGGCCGGGAAGGACTCCTGGCCCGCCTCGTCCACGCTCGTGTCCGCGACGTAGTTGCGGACGTCGGCGACGAACTGCTGGGCGGCCTCGGCGAGGACGATGCGGTCCTGCGGGCGCTTCGGGCCGGCGATGGAGGGGACGACCGTGGAGAGGTCGAGCTCCAGCCTCTCGGAGAAGTCCGGCTCGGCGGCCGGGTCGAGCCACAGGCCCTGCTCCTTGGCGTACGCCTCGACCAGGTCGACCTGCTGCTTGCTGCGGCCGGTCAGGCGCAGGTAGTTCAGCGTCTCGTCGTCGATCGGGAAGATCGCGGCGGTGGAGCCGAACTCGGGCGACATGTTGCCGATGGTGGCGCGGTTGGCGAGCGAGGTGGCGGCGACGCCCTCACCGTAGAACTCGACGAACTTGCCGACCACACCGTGCTTGCGGAGCATCTCGGTGATGGTGAGCACGAGGTCGGTCGCGGTGGTGCCGGGCTTGAGCTCACCGGTGAGCTTGAAGCCGACGACGCGCGGGATGAGCATCGAGACCGGCTGGCCGAGCATCGCGGCCTCGGCCTCGATGCCGCCGACGCCCCAGCCGAGCACGCCGAGGCCGTTGACCATCGTGGTGTGCGAGTCGGTGCCGACGAGCGTGTCGGGGTACGCCTGGCCGCCCCGGACCATGACCGTACGGGCCAGGTGCTCGATGTTGACCTGGTGGACGATGCCGGTGCCCGGCGGGACGACCTTGAACTCGTCGAAGGCGGTCTGGCCCCAGCGCAGGAACTGGTAGCGCTCGCGGTTGCGGCCGTACTCCAGCTCCACGTTCTCCTTGAACGCTTCGTTGGTGCCGAACTTGTCCGCGATGACCGAGTGGTCGATGACCAGCTCGGCGGGGGCGAGCGGGTTGATCTTGGAGGCGTCGCCGCCCAGTTCCTTCACCGCCTCGCGCATCGTGGCGAGGTCGACGACGCAGGGGACGCCGGTGAAGTCCTGCATGATCACGCGGGCGGGGGTGAACTGGATCTCCTGGCTCGGCTGGGCCTGCGAGTCCCAGCCGCCGATCGCCCGGATGTGGTCGGCGGTGATGTTCGCGCCGTCCTCCGTGCGGAGCAGGTTCTCCAGCAGCACCTTGAGGCTGTAGGGAAGGCGAGCAGAGCCCTCGACCTTGTCCAGCCTGAAGATCTCGTACGACTCGTCACCCACGCGCAGCGTGCTGCGGGCGTCGAAGCTGTTCGCCGACACGACAGTCTCCTTCATTTCTGTGCGCGTACCACCACAATGCTGCCGCCATGCCGCCGGTCCCGTCAGCTAAGGTAGGACTTAGTTAGGTAACCCTTACCCGGGGCGGCGGTCGCGGTGCGCCTCGGCAGATATCTCGATGTCGAGATAACTCTAGTACACGCGGCTCCCCCGGTCATGCCCCGGGCCGCCCCGCACCGCCCGGGAAGCGGGCGGCGCGGGGCGGCCCGGGGCGCGCGAGCGTGGCGGAACGGGCGAACGCCTTGTCCGCTTCCGTACGGGTACGGCCCGCGGGTTTCGCGCCGGGCCGCCCGGTACGGCCATCGCGGTGACGATACGGCCGCGTGGCGCGCGTCACGCGCGGGGTGACGGGGGCGAGGCGCGCCCCGGGGTACACGGACTCCGGCGGCCGCGCCGGGCGAGGGCCGCCCGAGTGGCACGGCGGACGAGGGCGCGGTTCACTGAAAGACCCTCACCGGGCTTCCGCCCGAGGGAGCGTGACACCCCACGAGCCCCGCGCCCCCCGAGCGGCAACGATCTCATATCTGAGATAGCCTGCACCCATGGCAGACGATTACCTCGTACGCATCGGCAAGCTCATCCGTGACGCCCGTCAACATCGTGGCTGGTCACAGGCGCAGCTCGCCGAGGCGCTGGCCACGAGCCAGAGTGCGGTGAACAGGATCGAGCGCGGGAACCAGAACATCAGCCTTGAGATGATCGCGCGCATCGGGGAGGCCCTGGACAGCGAGATCGTCTCGCTCGGGTACTCCGGGCCGATGCACCTGCGGGTCGTCGGCGGTCGCCAGCTCTCGGGCGCGATCGACGTCAAGACGAGCAAGAACGCGTGCGTCGCGCTGCTGTGCGCGAGCCTGCTCAACAAGGGCCGGACGACGCTGCGGCGCGTGGCGCGTATCGAGGAGGTCTACCGCCTCCTCGAAGTGCTCTCCTCCATCGGCGTCAAGGCCCGCTGGATCAACGACGGCAAGGACCTGGAGCTGGTTCCGCCGGCCGAGCTGAACATGGCGGCGATCGACGCGGACGCGGCCCGCCGCACCCGTTCGATCATCATGTTCCTGGGCCCGCTGCTGCACCGCATGGACCACTTCACGCTGCCGTACGCGGGCGGCTGCGACCTCGGGACGCGGACCATCGAGCCGCACATGATCGCGCTGCGCCGCTTCGGTCTCGACATCACCGCGACCGAGGGCCTCTACCACGCGGCCGTCGAGCGGGCCGTCGCCCCCGACCGCCCCATCGTGCTGACCGAGCGCGGCGACACCGTGACCGAGAACGCGCTGCTCGCCGCCGCGCGCAACAACGGCGTCACCACGATCCGCAACGCCTCCTCCAACTACATGGTCCAGGACCTGTGCTTCTTCCTGGAGGCCCTGGGCGTACGCGTCGAGGGCATCGGCACCACGACGCTCACGGTGCACGGCGTGCCCGAGATCGACGTGGACGTGGACTACTCCCCCTCCGAGGACCCGGTCGAGGCGATGAGCCTCATCGCCGCCGCCGTCGTCACCGAGTCCGAACTCACCGTGCGGCGCGTGCCGATCGAGTTCCTGGAGATCGAGCTGGCGGTCCTGGAGGAGATGGGCCTGGACCACGACCGCTCCACGGAGTACGTCGCCGACAACGGCCGCACCCGGCTCACCGACCTGACGGTCCGCCCCTCCAAACTGGAGGCGCCGATCGACAAGATCCACCCCATGCCCTTCCCGGGGCTGAACATCGACAACGTCCCCTTCTTCGCGGCGATCGCGGCGGTGGCCCAGGGCAAGACCCTCATCCACGACTGGGTCTACGACAACCGCGCGGTCTACCTGACCGACCTCAACCGCCTCGGCGGCCGCCTGCAACTCCTCGACCCGCACCGCGTCCTGGTCGAGGGCCCCACCCGCTGGCGCGCCTCCGAGATGATGTGCCCGCCCGCCCTGCGCCCCGCCGTCGTCGTCCTCCTCGCGATGATGGCGGCCGAGGGCACCTCGGTCCTGCGCAACGTCTACGTCATCAACCGCGGCTACGAGGACCTGGCGGAGCGCCTGAACTCGGTGGGCGCCCAGATCGAGACGTTCCGGGACATCTGACAGGCGGGGTGTCGTGCCCCTTGGAGGCAAGGGGCACGACACCTCAACATGCCAGCTGACCTGCGGGTACTCACCTTCACAACCCTCCATTGATCACTGTTGTCTTTCAGCGCCTTGTGCAACGCACGTGCGAGACGATCCAAATGGTTGATGGCCCGTCAGGTATGCCTGAGTACCCGTCAGCCTTTACGGAGAGTTGTCGTCGAAGTGACTCGCATGATCTCCAGGGGGTTCTGGGTGATGTGGACACGGTCCTTGCGGGATCGTCTCGGCGTACGACGTCCCGGTCCGCAGCTGGGTCTCCGACGTCGCGCACGGCTGGCATCCCGCCTACCGGTGGCACGAGGCGGCCACGCTCTTCCAGCAGGAGCCCGAGGGCGAGGAACTGCTGCGCTCGCTGCGCGAACCGGCCCCCGGCGCCCCCCGTTTCGGTGAGGTCCTGCGGTCCCGGGGGATGAGCGCGGAACTGGCGGCGGAGGTGGACACCGTCCACGACGAGGAGATGAGCGCGGCCATCCTGGCGCTCTACCGCTCGGCCCGGCCCCACCTGCACGCCGACTGGGGCAAGGACTTCGACCGCCCCTCCCCCCGCGCCGGGACTCGTCCTGATCCCGACCGGTGATCCGCCGGCACAGCCCGCGATGGACGTGGACGTCGCCGCGCGCACCGGGGCGCGGACGGCCGAACTGGACGGCCTCACGCACTACTGGATGCTCCAGGACCCCGCCCGGGGCGCGGAGGTGCTGCGCCGGTTCTGGGAGTCCCTGCCCGCGTGACGG
>NZ_GG770539.1:1129247-1146046 GCF_000154905.1 Streptomyces sp. SPB074
GGAGGTGGTGCCCGCGACCGCGGGGGTGCGGGCCGGGGTGCCCTGGGCCGCGGCGCGCCCAAGGATGAACCCCGGGCGGCGCAGGACGAACGCCACGGCGAGCAGTGCCCCCGCGCTCGCCGCGCCGAGCAGGGCGAACGCGAAGCGGCCGGTCGCCTCGTAGAGCGCCACGCCGATGAGCGGGCCGACGACGTTGCCGAGGTCGGAGACCAGGCCGAAGAGCCCGTACGCCTTCCCGTCGTCGGCGCTGGCCGCCTTGAGCTCCACCACGCCCCGCCGGGCGGCGAGGAAGAGCGTCGCGTAGCCCGCCATGTAGACCAGGAAGCACGCCGCGACGACCCAGACCGACTTCCCGGCGGCCAGCGCGCACAGGCCGACGGCGCTGAGCGCCAGGCCCGTCACGGTCAGGCGCCGCAGCGACGGGGTGAAGCGGCCCATCAGCCACATCACGAGCGCGGACATCGCCAGCCCCCCGACGAGCACGGCGGAGATCACGGACCGGGAGGAGTCCGAATCCACGGCGCGCAGGTGCAGGGGCAGCAGCGGTTCCAGGGCCGAGTAGACGACGAAGGTGAACATGTCCATCAGGCCCAGGAGCAGCGCCCACACGTACCAGCGGGACGGGGCGACGGGGGCCGGGGCGTCCTTCGCGGCCGGCGCCGCGGCGGATGCCGGGGTGGCGTCGGCGTCGGCGGGCGCGGTGGCGGGTACGGCGTCGGGTCCCGGGATCGCGAGGACGAGGCCGACCGCCGTCAGGGCCGTGACCACCGCCCCCACGAGGAAGAGCCCGGTCAGCGAGGCGGGCCCCGCCAGGCCCGCGATGAGCGGGCCGAGGAGGAAACCGGCGATGGCGGCGGCGCCGAAGGAGCCCATCATGCGGCCGGTCGGGACGCCGTGGCGGCGGCACAGGGCCGTCATCCCAGCGTAGAGGGCGGGGCTCACCAGCCCCTCCCCCACGCCCCACACGACGCGGGCGGCGAGCAGTGTCGCACCGCTGTCGGCGAAGGCGGTGGCGGCGATGCCGACGGCCGCGAGGAGCATCGACAGCATGGCGACCCGGTCGGCGCGCCAGCGGTCGACCCACCAGCCGCCCAGCGGCTGGGCCAGCGCCTTCGCCGCCGCGAACAGCGCGAAGGTGAGCGCCACCACGAGCGGGCCCGCGCCGACCCGGTCCTCCAGGTCCGGCACGAACGGGATCATGACGGTGTACGAGGCGTTCACGCTGACGACGGCCGCCAGCAGCAGCGCCGCGCGGCGCCGGGCCGCTCCCATCGACTACTCCCCCTTGATGTAGGCCGACAGCTCGGTGTGCATCCGGCGCAGTTCGGGGACCAGGTCGGGGCGCGGGCCGGGGGCGTAGACCAGGGCGTACAGGTCCGTTCCCGTCAGCGCGTGCCGCTCCTTGAAGCGGTAGTTGTCCCGGCCCCATTCCAGGCGGCGTACGCCGTTGGCGTAGGCCCACTCGGTGCCCCGGTACATGAGGGCGACGTACGTGCTCAGGTCGTGCAGGCTCGCGTAGCTGACGCCGCCGCACATGAAGGTGACCTCGGTGCCGCGCCGGAAGGAGAAGAAGGCCCCGACGAGCCGCCCGTGCGCCTCGGCGACGAGGAGGAAGGCGCCGGGCATCTCCAGCAGGGCGGCCAGGGACGCCTCGTCGAAGAGCGGCGGCCAGTCGTTCTTGTCGCTCGTGTCGACCGTCAGCGGGTAGACGGCGGGCACCAGGGCGCGCGCCTCGGCGCCCTCCACCACCCTTACCGTCAGGCCGCGTTCGTCGGCCCGGCGCAGGCGTCGCGCCACGTCCCTGCGGATCTTGTTGGTGACCCGGTGGAGCTGGGTGTCCAGGTCGGGGGCGAGGTCGGTGGCGTAGGTGCGTTCCAGGTGCAGCCGGCCCACCGGCTCGCCCGCGACGCGCACCCAGTCCGCCGCACCCTCCTCGGTGAGGTTGGGGACGACGAGGAGTTCCCCGGTGCCCTCGGCGATCCACTCCATGGCGGTGGCGTGCGCGCCCTCGACGAGGGCGGCGGGCACGTGGCCGCGCCGGGTGTACATCGAGTACGGCGAACCGGCGAAGACGACGGGGTCGCCGAAGCGGCCGACGAGGCCCACCTGCCGTTCGTAGCCGTCCCAGAAGGGGCTCTCGTGCAGGGCGTAGAGGGGGAGCACCGAGGTGTCGCCGTCGGCGTCGGGGGCGGTGTGCACGTACGCCGTGCGGGCGCGGCGTTCGACCGTGACCCGTTCCCAGCCGCGCAGCCACGGCGCCGAGTCGTAGAGGCAGCTCGCCACCACCCGCTCCGGCACCGTCGGTGAGATGCCCCAGCGGGGCGCGGTCACCACGCCCGGCCCGGTGCGCGTGACGTCCATCCCGCAACCTCCTGCTCGGCCGTCCCGGTCACATCCTGGCCAGGCTAGACGCCGGTGGTCTCACGGCGCTCTCACGGCACACCTTTCGGCGCTCTCGTGGGCGCGGAGCCGGGTGAGAGGGGCGGGAGAACGGCGGCCCGTAGGTTCCTTGGCGGGCTGCGGCCCACGGCGCCCGGCCCGCACCAGCCGGCACCGGGCACGACGCGGGAACGGTCAGGCTCAGTCCTAGCTCACCTGGAGAGAGACATGACGGCACAGCTGGCGATGTTCGGTAGCAAGCCCGTGGTGGAACCCGAGCACCGGCGCCTGGAGTGGCCGGTGGTGACGCAGGCCGACCGGGACGCGGTGCTGCGCGTCCTGGACAGCCGCAAGTTCACCGTCGGCGCGAAGAACGAGCCGGAGATCAGCGGCCTGGAGAGCGAGTGGGCCGAGTTCTGCGACACGCGGCACGCGGTCGCCGTCAACAGCGGCACGGTGGCGCTGGAGCTGGCGCTGACGGCGCTGGGCATCCAGCCGGGCGACGAGGTGATCGTCCCGGCGCTGAGCTACGTGGCGACGGCGATGGCGCCGCTGTACCAGCTCGCGGTGCCGGTGTTCGTGGACATCGACCCGGTCACCTTCAACATCGACGTGAACCGCATCGAGGAGAAGATCACCGACCGCACGCGTGCCATCATCCCCGTCCACCTGGGCGGCCTGCCCGCCGACATGGACGAGATCCGGGCCCTGGCGCGCCGGCACGACCTGCTGGTGATCGAGGACGCCGTGCAGGCGCAGGGCGGCAAGTACCGGGGTGAGACGGCCGGTTCGATGGGCGCGGCCTCGGTGTTCAGCCTCAACGTGGAGAAGTCGGTCCCGACCTGCGGCGAGGGCGGCCTGATCGTCACGGACGACGAGGAGGTGGCCACGCGCTGCCGCAGCCTGCGGGTCCTCGGCGAGGACCTGAGCACGGACGAGCGGCTGTACGTGTCGGCCACGCGCGGCTCCAACCTCAAGCTGTCCTCGGTCCTCGCGGCGTTCACCCGGGCGCAGCTCGGCCGCTTCTGGGACTACCAGGAGCGGCGGGACAAGAACATCCCGGTGTTCCTGGAGCGGCTCGGGGCGCTGCCCGGGATCGTCGTGCCCACGGCGCCGGACGACCGGACGCACATGTGGCACATGCTGCGGTTCCGTTTCGACCCGATCGCGGCGGGCCTGGAGGGTGTGGAGGCCGGGCCGTTCCGGCAGGCACTGCGCCGGGCGCTGCTCGCCGAGGGTGTGCCGCTGACGCACTACCAGATCATCCCGCTGCCCGGTCAGCCGGTCTTCCAGAAGCAGGACGCGTACGGCAAGGGCTACCCGTGGTCGCTGCCGGGCGTCAACCCGCAGCGGTACGACCTGGCGGACTACCCCGTCACGTGCCAGGTCATCGAGGACTCGCTGTGCCTGCGCCGGATGCACCTGAACCCGGACGCGGGACCGGCGCTGGACGCCTACGCGACCGCGTTCGAGCGGGTGTGGGAGAACCTGGACGTGGTCGGGCGCATCGCCCGGTCGCTGGACTACGCGCCGCCGTGGGCGGTCGTGAAGGGCCAGGAAGCCGCCGGGAGGACCGCGTGAGCGTGCCGGTGGCGCGTGCCGCGGCGGCGCCCGCTCCCCCGGCCGTGCCGTCCGCGCCACCCGTGCCGGCGGGGGCCGGGGAGTTGCCCGCCGATCCGCACGACGAGCTGCGGGAGAAGGCGCTGGCGGTACGGGAACACGTGCTGCGGATGGCGGCGGGCGCGTCGGGCGCGCACGTCGGCGGCTGCCTCTCGGCCACCGACGTGCTGGTGGCGCTGCACTTCCGGGTGCTGCGGCTGCGGCCCGAGGAGCCCCGGTGGCAGGGGCGGGACCGTTTCGTGCTGAGCAAGGGCCACGCGGGGGCGGCGCTGTACGCCACCCTCGCCGAGCGGGGGTTCTTCCCGGTGGCCGAGCTCGACACGTACGGCACGCCCGCCGGCCGGCTGGGGGCGCACCCGACGACGGCGGTGCCGGGGGTGGAGTTCGCGACCGGTTCCCTCGGTCACGGTCTCTCGCTCGCCACCGGGCTGGCGCTCGCCGCGCGGCGGGCCGGGGCGGACACCCGCGTGTACGCCCTGCTGGGCGACGGGGAGTTGCAGGAGGGGTCCAACTGGGAGGCGGCGATGTCCGCCGCGCACCTGGGCCTGGACAACCTGACCGCCGTCGTGGACCGGAACCGCTTGCAGATCAGCGGCAACACGGAGGAGCGCATGGGCCTGGAGCCGCTGGCCGACAAGTGGCGGGCCTTCGGGTGGCGGGTGACGGAGACCGACGGGCACGACTTCACGCGGCTGCTGCCCGCGCTGGAGCGGCCCGCGGAGCCCGGCCGTCCTTCGGTGGTCATCGCCGACACCGTCAAGGGCCGGGGCGTGCGGCACCTGGAGCACCGCAAGCAGGGGCACTTCGCGAAGCTGTCGGCGTCCGCGTACGAGCGGGCGCTGGCCGCGCTGCGGGCCGGGCGGGCCGCGCGGTGAGCGGCGTACCGGCGACGGCCGGTGGCGCGCCCGCGACGGCCGGTCCCGCGCCCGCGACGGCCGGTGGCGCGCCCGTACCCTCGCTCGCCGAGGCGGTCCAGGAGGCCGCGGGTCCGCACGCGCCCGGGTGGGACGGCTCGGACCGTACCGCCTACCGGATCGCGCTGCTGGAACTCGCCCTGGCCGACGGCCGGGTCTGGTGCCTGGACTCCGACATGGGCGGGCTGGAGAAGTCGTTCCAGGCCGCGCTGCCCGACCGTTACGTGGACCTCGGGATCGCCGAGGCGAACATGATGTCCGTCGCGGCGGGCCTGGCGGCGACGGGCGTCCGGCCCTTCGTCAACACCATGGCCGCGTTCGCCTCCGCGCGGGCCCTGGAGCAGGTGAAGACGGACATCGCCTATCCGGGCCTGCCGGTGCGGATCGTCGCGACCCACTCCGGCCTGTCCGCCGGGAACCTGGGGCCCACGCATCACGCCGCGCAGGACCTGGCGGCGTTGCGGACGCTGCCGGGGATGACGGTGATGACGCCCGCCGACGCCGAGGAGACCGTCCGGATGGTGCGGGCGGCGGCCGAGCTGCCCGGACCGGTGTACATCCGGCTGGGCCGGGGGCCGACGGAGGCGGTGGGCGGTCCGGCGGAGTTCACCGTCGGACGGGCGCGGCGGCTGCGCGAGGGCGGGGACGTGACGCTCGTCGCGGCCGGTTCGCTCCCGGTGCTCCTCGCGCTGCGCGCCGCGCGGACGCTGGCCGCCGAGGGCGTGCGGGCCGCCGTCCTGGACCTGCACACGATCAAGCCGCTGGACGTCGCGGCCCTGGTGGAGGCGGCCCGTACGGGGGCCGGCCTCGTCACGGTCGAGGACCACTCGGTGCTCGGCGGGCTCGGCGGCGCCGTCGCCGAGGCGCTCGCCGCGCAAGCCCCGGCGCGGCTGGTGGCCCTGGGCATCCCCGACGCCTTCGCCACCCGGCCGGGCGGGCACCAGGACCAGCTCACCGCCGCGGGCGTCACCGCCGAGGCCGTGCACCGGGCCGCGCGGGCCGTCGTCGACGGCCGCCCCTACGACCACTCCCCGCACCATCCGCACCACATCCCGCACCGATCGATCCACGAGGAGAACGTGTCATGACCACCGCCGTCATCAACGCCTGCCCCGAGTGCGCGCAGCACGTCGCCGCGCCCGCCCCCGTCCGTGTCGCGTCCATCGTCGTCTGCCCGTCCTGCTCCGTGGAGCTGGAGGTCATCTGCGTGGACCCGGTCGAGTACGCGCTCGCGCCGGAGATCGAGGAAGACTTCGGGGAGTGACCGTGCGGACGAGTGCGTCACCGGACGGCCCCCTGGCCGTCCTGCTCTCCAGGGTCCGCCTGGAGGAACGGCTGATCCTGGAGGCCCTGGAACACCGGAACGTGCCGCACGAGTCCGTGGACGACCGCACCCTGGTCCGCGACCTCGCGTCGCGGGCCGGGGCGCGCCACCGGGGCGTGCTGAACCGGATCATGTCCCACACCCGCAGCCTCTACGCCGCGCGGCTCTTCGAGGCGGCCGGGCAGACGGTGTTCAACTCCGCCGACGTCATCGACGTGTGCGGCGACAAACTCCGTACCTCGCTCGCCCTCGTGGCCGCCGGTGTCCCCACGCCCCGCACGGTGGTGGCCCTCACCCCGGACGCGGCGTTGCGCGCCGTCGAGGAGATCGGCTACCCGGCGGTGCTCAAGCCGCTCGTCGGCTCGTGGGGGCGGCTGCTGTCGAAGGTCAACGACCGGGACGCCGCCGAGACCGTGATCGAGCACCGGCAGTCGCTGCGCTCCCCCCAGCACTCGGTCTTCTACGTGCAGGAGTTCATCGACGCCCCGGGCCGTGACATCCGCGCGCTGGTACTGGGCGAGCGGGTGGTGGCGGCGGTGTACCGCGCCTCGGACCACTGGATCACCAACACCGCGCGGGGTGCCACCACGCGGGTGTGCGAGGTGACGCCCGAGCTGGCGAAGCTCGCCCGCGCGGCGGCGGACGCGGTCGGCGGCGGGATGCTCGCCGTCGATCTCATCGAGCGGCGCGACGGCGAGGTGCTGGTGACGGAGGTCAACCACACGATGGAGTTCCACGGCCTGATGGCCGCGACCGGCCTGGACGTCGCGGGCCTCGTCGTGGACCACGTCCTGGAGACCCTGCGCGCGGAGGAGGTGACGGCGGCGTGAAGGCCACCGTGGTCGGTGCGGGCGGTTACATCGGCGGGGAGCTCCTGCGGCTGCTGCTGGGCCACCCCCGGCTGGAGCTGACGCAGGCCACCTCCACCCGGCTGCGGGGCCGTCCCCTGCACACGGCGCACCCGAACCTGCGCGGCGCCGACGCCCCGGGGTTCGTCGCCGAGGAGGACGCCACCGAGACGGACGTGGTCTTCCTCGCCGTGCCGCACGGCGCCTCGGCGGGGGCGGTGGAGCGCTGGTCGGCGATGGCGCCCACCGTCATCGACCTGAGCGCCGACCACCGCGTGCACGACGACGCCCTGCGGGCGCGCCACTACCCGAAATCGACCGCGACACGGGAGTGGCTGGACCGCTTCCGCCCCGGCGTCCCCGAGCTGTACCGGGAGCGGCTGCGGGGTGCCTCGCACATCGCGGTGGCCGGGTGCATGGCCGGGGCGGGCATCCTCGCGCTGCACCCGCTGGCCGCCGCGGGCCTGGTCGCCGGGCCGGCGCTGGTGGACGCCCGTACGGGCTCCAGCGGCGGCGGGCGGGTGCCCGACGAGGGCAGCCACCACCCGGAGCGGGCGGGCGCGCTGCGCATGGCGAAACCGCACGGGCACCGGCACACGGCGGAGATCGAGCAGGTGTGCGGGGTGCCGGTGCGGATGACGGTCACCGCGATCGACGCGGTCCGCGGCATCCAGGTGGCGGTGCACATCACCCCCTCCCGGCCCGTCACCGAGCGGGAGGTGTGGGCGCTGTACCGCGAGGCCTACGCCGGTGAGCCGTTCGTGCGGCTGGTGCGGGAGCGGTCCGCGCTGCGCCGGATGCCCGACCCGAAGATCCTCAGCGGCACGAACTTCTGCGACATCGGCCTCTCCCTCAACTCCGAGGGGGACCACCTGATCGTGGTGGCGGCCATGGACAACCTGGTGAAAGGTGGGGCCGGAAATGCCGTCCAGTGCGTCAACATCGCCGCCGGATTCGAGGAGTCGGCAGGACTGCGCTTCGCCGGGCTCCACCCGGCCTGAGCGGATCGTCGTCAAGATCGGCGGCTCCTTGCAGAGCCGGATGGGCGACGCCTGCGCCGACATCGCCCGGCTGACCGCCGCCGGGCACCAGGTGGTCGTGGTGCACGGCGGGGGCGCCGACGCGGACCGGCTCGCCGCCGAACTCGGGCGCCCCGCACGGCGGATGACCGCGCCGGGCGGCCGGGAGAGCCGCTACACGGACGGTCCCGCGCTGGACGCGCTCGCCATGGCGATGCTCGGCCGCGTCAAGCCGACGCTGCTGGCCGCGCTCAGCGGCTCGGGCCTGTGGCCCGTGGGCCTCTCCGGCCTGGACGGCGGGCTCGTCACCGCGCGGCGCAACCCGCCGGCGCGCGCGGTGGTGGACGGGGTGGAACAGGTCGTGCGCGACGACCACTCCGGCCGTATCGCGGAGGTGAACCCGGCGCTGCTGCTCATGCTGCTGCGCGGCGGGTTCACCCCGGTCGTCTCGCCGCCGGCGCTGGACGCGGCGCGGGGCATGGTCAACGTGGACGCCGACCGGCTCGCCGCCCGGCTCGCCGTCGCGGTCGGCGCGGACTGGCTCGTCCTGCTCTCGGACGTCCCCGGGCTGCTGCGCGACGGCGCGGACGCGGGCACCCTTGTCGAGCGGCTGCCGCACGCCGAGCTGGACGCCTACCTGCCGCTCGCGGCGGGGCGGATGCGGGTAAAGGTCCGCAGCGCGGCCGAGGCCTTCGCCGCCGGGGTGCCGCACGTGGTGCTGGGCGACGGACGCCTGGAGGCGCCCGTCACGGCCGCGCGCGCGGGAGCGGGCACGGTGTTCGTCCCCGGCGGGAGCCCCGCGCGGGGCGCGCGCGGGCGGCGCGCCGGTGGCAGGACGGCCGCGGGAGCGGCCGCCGTCCCGGGGGCGGCCCGATGAGCGCCCCTTCGGGCGCGCGCGCCGAGGCGCTGCTGCGGCGCATGGTGGAGATCGCCTCCCCGTCCGGCTCCGAGCAGGAGCTCGCGGCCTTCCTGGAGCGGGAGTTGCCGGAGTGGGGTTTTTGCACACGGCAGGACGAGGTGGGCAACGTCCTGGCCGAGCGGGGGCCGGCCGAGGGGCCCGTCATCATGCTGGTCGGGCACATGGACACCGTCCCCGCCCCGGTCGCGGTGCGGCGCGAGGGGGACCTGCTGTACGGGCGGGGCACCGTGGACGCCAAGGGGCCGCTGGCGACGATGGTGTGCGCAGCGGCGAGCGCGCGGACGGGTCCGGTACGGGTCGTGGTGGCCGGGGTGGTGGAGGAGGAGACGTTCGGGCGCGGCGCCACCCACCTCGCGCGCGGGCCCCGCCCGGACGCGGTGATCGTCGGCGAGCCCAACGGCTGGGCCGGGGTCGGCATCGGCTACAAGGGCCGGGTCGTGGTGCGCTACGAGGTGCGGCGTCCCGCCGCGCACACCGCCTCGCCGGAGGAGCAGGCCGCGGACGCGGCGGCCGCCTTCCACCACGCGGTGGTCCGCTACTGCGCGGAGCACGTCACCGGGCCGCGCGCCTTCGACCAGCCGCTGCCGACGCTGCTGCGCGTGGAGGGCACGATCGAGCACGCCCGGCTGACCCTGGCCGTCCGCACCCCGCCCGGCTTCGACCTGCCGTCCTTCGAGGCGTTCCTGACCGAGGCGGCCGGCGACGCGCGGCTGTGGATCGACGACCGCACCCCGGCGGTGCGCGTGGATCACCGCGGCGCGGTGGTGCGCGCCCTGTGCGGCGGTGTCCGCGCCCAGGGGGGCCGTCCCCGGCTGAAGCTCAAGACGGGGACTGCCGACCTGAACATCGTGGAGCCCGCCTGGGGCTGCCCGGCGGCGGTCTACGGTCCGGGGGACTCCGCGCTGGATCACACCGACCACGAGCACATCGACCTGCGCGAGTACGCCACCGCGATCGAGGTGCTGCGGCACGGCCTCGAAGCGCTGGCGGCGGAGCTGGCCGGGGACGCCGGGGCGGAGGCGGACGCGGGGGCGCGGGCCGTGCTCCGGTGAGCCGGGCGCCCGTCCCCGGCCCCCGCCGCGCGGGCTCCCGGACGGGCGCTTGCGGGCGGCGGGGGCGGCGGACGGGGTCAGCGGGCCGTGCCGGACACCTCGCGGACGACGTGCCCGGTGCCGCCCGTGCCTCCGTACAGGCGCACGGGACGCCCGTCGATGATCCGCTGGTGCAGGTCCTGGAGCCCGGCGCACGGGTCGAGGCCGACGTGGCTGACGAGGGCGGCGCGGCCGGCCCGGTAGGCGGCGAGGGCGTCGGCGCGGCGGTCGGAGAGGTAGAGCGCGGTCATCAGGCGGCCCCGCAGTTGCTCGCGCAGCGGGTGCTCCTCGACCAGCAGGCTGAGTTCGCCGACGAGTTCGCGGTGGCGTCCGAGGGCGAGTTCGGCGTCGAAGCACTCCTCCAGGAGGGTGAGGCGGCGCTCCGCCCAGTAGGCGGCGACGGGAGCCAGGCCCCGGCTGCTGAGCCCCGCGAGGGGTTCGCCGCGGAAGAGGGCGAGGGCCGCGCGGTAGTGCTCGACGGTGCCCTCCAAGTTGTCGGGGGCGGCGGCCCGGCCCCGTTCCCTGTGGGCCTCGAACTGGCGGGTGTCGAGGTGGGCGTCGGAGGTGCGGAGCAGGTAGCCGCCGCGGACGGTCTCGATGAGGTCGGGCGGGCCGCCGGCCTCCGTCCACGCCTTGCGCAGCCGCCAGACGCACGTCTGGATCTGCTTCTCGGCGGTGACGGGCGGGGTGCCGCCCCAGACCGCGTCCACCAGGCGGCTGACCGGTACGGCCCGGTCGGCCTCGGTCAGCAGGACGGCGAGGACGGTGAGCTGGCGGCTTTCGGGGAAGGGCACGTCCCGTCCGTCGACGCGTACGCGCAAGGGCCCGAGGAGGGCGAAGGAGACGTCGGGGACGCGCGCCGCGCCGAGGTGCGGAGCGGGCGCGGCGGCGGTACCGGAGAACGGGGCTCCGGGGGTGCGGGAGGTGGCGGCGGTGGTGAGAGGCAGACGCATGGTGTTCTCCGGTTCTGTGGAAGGCCCGGCCCACCGCGGTGCGGCCGGCGTGGTTGGCACGACAGAGGGAGGAGCGGCGAATGCGGGGGGACGCCCGGCCCGGGGACGGAAGGGCGCGAAGAGCCCCGTCCGGTGGGGGCCGCCCCCGGGGGTGTGCCCCGGGGAGGTGGGACCGGGCGGGGCCGGTGGCGCGGGAGGGGGTCAGCCGTCCTCGCGGTCCTGCGGGAGCTTGAAGACGGAGAGGTACCGCACGGGCGTGAGGGCCTCGAAGTGGCTGTGACGCGAGCCGGCCGCTGCGGCGAAGACGTCTCCGGTGGTCATCGGCACGCCCTGGTTCACGCAGTCGCCCTCGATGACGTAGAGGAACTCGGTGTGGGCGTGGGTGTGCGGGTCCGTGACGTAGCCGGGCTCCGCCTCGACCAGGGCCATGAGGTAGCCGTCGGCGCGGGCGGTGAGCCGGGCGCGGGCCTTGCCGTCGGAGCCCCAGGGAATCCAGGGGACGGAGTCGTCCACGTGGACGATGGACCAGCCCTCCAGGGAGGGGGTCTCGGGGGCCGCGGTCCGCGGCGAGGGTGCGGGGCCCGGCGCGAGGTCCGGCGCCGGGGTGGTGGTCGTGGCGGGTTCGGGGACGGCATCATGACGCTCCAGGGGCGCGGTCCGTACCCCCGGGGGCGCTGGGGCCACCGGGGGCGGGGACCGCCGGGTCGGTGAGGTGGTACGGGGAGGGGCGAGGGTCAGACGGTGGCCTTGGCCGCGGGCTCGGTACCGGGAGCGCTCTCGGCGGCGGGCGCGTCCGGGGCGGGCGACTGGCGGGGGATGCCGAGGGCGGCCACCGCGCCGAGCAGGACCACTCCGACGCCCACCCACACCGCGGGGTGCAGGCCGTCGACGAACGCCTGCGGGGAGGTGGTGGCGCCGGAGCCGGCGAACACCGTGCTCAGCACGGCGATGCCCAGCGCGCCGCCGACCTCGCGGACGGTGGTGTTGGCGCCCGAGGCCTTGCCCGCGTAGTGCGGGGCGACCGAGCCGAGCACCACCGCGGCGGTCGGCGCGAAGACGAAGCCCATGCCGATCCCGGCCACGATCATCGGCGCGACGAGCGTCCCGTAGGGGGTGTCCGTACCGGCGACGAGGTTGATCCAGGCCAGGCCGACGCCTTGCAGGAAGAGCCCGAGCGCCATGAGGCGTCCGCCGCCGACCTTGCTGGTGAGCACGCCGGCCACGGGGGCGACGAACATCGGCATCAGCGTCCAGGCCAGGGTGCGCACGCCCGCCTCCAGCGGGGAGCGCGCCGGGGCGATCTGGAGGTACTGGGCGAGGAGGAAGAGCGAACCGAAGACGCCGAAGTACATCGCGGCGGAGACGACGTTGGTGAGGGTGAAGGCCCGCACCTTGTAGAACGACAGGGGCAGCATCGGCTGCGGGACGCGGCGCTCCCAGACGAGGAAGAGGGTCAGGAGGACGACGGCGGCCACGAAGGAGCCGATGACGGTGCCGGAGGTCCAGCCGTCGGTCTCGCCGTGCACGATGCCCCACACGAGGGCGAACAGCGCGGCGGAGGCGAGCACCATGCCGGGCAGGTCCAGGCCCACGCCGTCCTGGCGGCTCTCGCGCAGCACGAAGCGGATCAGCGGCAGGGCGACGATGCCGACCGGCACGTTGACCCAGAAGATCCACTGCCAGTCGAGCCCGTCCACGACGGCGCCGCCGACGACCGGGCCGAGGGCCACGGCGAGGCCGCTGATCCCGGACCACAGGCCGAGCGCCAGTCCGCGCAGCCGGCTGGGCACCGCCTGCGAGAGCAGCGTCAGCGACAGCGGCATGACCGCGGCGCCGCCCACCCCCTGGACGGCGCGGGCCGCGATCAGCTCACCGCTGGTGTCGGCCAGTCCGCAGAAGACGGAGGCGACGGTGAACAGGGCGATGCCGAGCATGAACACGCGCCGTCGCCCGAAGCGGTCGCCGAGGGCGGCGCCGGTCAGGAGCAGACAGGCGAAGCTCAGCACGTAGGCGTTGACGAACCACTGCAACGCCTGGGTGTCGGCGTCCAGTTCGGTGGCGAGGGTATGCAGGGCGGTCGAGACGACCAGGTTGTCCAGCGCGACCATGAACATCGGGACGCTGCACGCCACGATCGAGAGCCACAGGGGCACCCGGCGTTCGGGCTTGGTCATGGTGAGGCTCCAGCGGGAGGGTCCGCGGCGGGGCGGACGGGTGGGATCGGACAGGGCGGGGAGCGGGCGGAGGGGAGGCCGGGCGGGGAGGGGCCCGGGCGGGCGCGGGGAGCGGGGTCAGGAGGCGGCGCGGCCGGTCCCGGCCGGACCGGTGTCCCGCTCGTCCCGCGCGTCCTGCTCCGCCCGGTGCCGGGCCAGGTGCTCCTTGGCGTTCGCCCAGGGGATGGGCAGCTCGCCGACGGGGACCTCCCAGAAGGTGAAGTCCGAGCGGCGCATGGTGGGGCGCAGTCCGGTCATGATCGACTTGTGGGGTTCGGTCTTCGCGTAGGCGTAGAGCTGCTCGCGGCTCTCCCAGGCGGACAGCGTCCAGAAGGTGCGTTGCAGCGGGTTGGCGATGAGGGAGGCGCCGAGGGCTCCGTGCGCGCCGCGCACCTGTTTCCAGGCGGCCAGCGAGCGCAGGAAGAACTTCGGCACGTCCTTCAGCGAGCGCACCTCCAGGCGGGAGGCCATGACGAGCGCGCTGTTCACACCGGCGCTCGGGGGGTTCGGGGTGGTCCAGGGGAGAGTGGGCACAGCGGTTGCTCCCGACGTGGAGGGCGCCTCGCGCGGCCCCTCGCGGACCGGCTCGCGACCTATTGGACAGTGGCACTACCCATGATAGACAGTAGAACTATCGAGTGGCCAGAAGGAAGGTGAACATCGTGCGAATCTCCGAACTCAGCAGGCGTAGCGGAGTCTCCGTCCCGACGATCAAGTACTACATCCGTGAGGAGCTGCTGCCGCCCGGCCGCCTCGTCTCCGCCACCCAGGCCGAGTACGACGAACAGCACCTGCGCCGGCTGCGGCTGCTGCGGGCGCTGATCGGGACGCGCGGCCTCTCCGTGGACACCACCCGGCAGGTCCTCCTCGCCCTGGCCGAACGCGGTTCCTCCCCGCACCACGTCCTCGGCCTCGCCCTCGGCGCGATCCGGGTGGGCGGGGAGCGCGCCGCGCGGGACGCCGCCGAGACCTCCGCTCCGGCCGGGGAGCCGGACGAGGCGGAGCGGTCCGTCACCGCGCTGCTGGAGGAGCTGGGCTGGGACGTCTACAAGGACACCCCGGCCCGGGAGGCGCTGGCCGAGACCCTCGCCGCGCTGCGGCGCTTCGGCGTGGCCGGCGACTGGCGGACGCTGCTGCCCTACGCCCGCCTGGCCGCCGACACCGCCCGCCTGGACCTCGACCAGCTCGACGGGCTGGACGATCCGCTGGAGATGGCGGAGCGGGCCGTCGTGGTCACGACCCTGCTGGAACCGGCCCTCCTGGCGCTGCGCCGTCTCGCCCAGGAGCACGAGTCGGCGCGGCGCCACGAGAGCTGAGCGGGGCCCGGCGGCCGGGTCCCGCGCTCAGCCGTCCAGCTCGGCGAGCAGCCGCAGCGCGGCCTGCTTGCCCGAGGCCCAGGCCGCCTCGTGCGAGCCGATCTGGTCGACGCCCAGCTTCGGCGAGTGGAAGTAGGAACCGGCCAGCTTCACGCGGGTGTTCTCGTTGACCCGGTAGATGTCCTTCTGCAAGGCCCGGACCGCGCCGTCGAGGATGGGGTGGGTGTAGCGGAAGCGGGCGATGACCTTGTCCGCGTCGAGTGCGCGCGGGTAGTCGAGGGTGATGAAGTAGTCCGTGCGGGAGGTGAAGTCGTGCAGCTTGTTGAGGTAGTACACGACGTACGTGCGCGGGGCGCCGTCCAGCTCGACCTTGCCGTAGTTCCACGACTCCCAGCGCGCGCGGTCGCCTGAGATGACGGAGGTGTCGGTGCTCAGCGCCACGTCGGAGGCGTTGTAGCGGACGGTGGAGAGCACCGTGCGCTGGTGGTCGGTGGGGTTGCCCAGCAGGGCCAGCGACTGGTCCGCGTGGGCGGCGAGGACGACGTGGTCGTAGCGCTCGCGGCCCGAGGCGGTGACCACGGTGGCGTGGTCGGCGCCCTGCTCGACGGCGGTCACCGGCTCGCCCGCGCGGATCTCGGGGCCGATGGCGGCGATCGCCTTGCGCACGTAGCTGATGGACCCCCCGCCCACGGTGCGCCAGTCGACCCGGCTGCCGCCGAGGCCGCCCTCGTCGTGGCCCATGAAGAAGGCGATCACGGTCGCGGCCGGCATCTCCCAGATCTGCTCGGCCGGCACCGACCACACGGCGGAGCACAGCAGGATGAGGTACGAGTGGCGGAACTCGGCGCTGTAGCCGCCCGCGTCCAGGTACTCCCGCATCGGCACCTCCGCGCGGCCGCGCAGGAAGTCGCGGCGGCCCTCGGTGTGGAAGCGGCGCACCTCCCGCCACACGGGCAGGAACTCGGGCGTCGCCGCGTACCGGGCGGTGACCTCCTCCTCGGGGAGGTCCAGCTCCTTCGTGCCGTACTCCAGCCCCGAGTCCAGGTCGAAGAAGTTGAAGCCGCCGGGGTGGTCCACCATCTCCACGCCCAGCTCGTCGAAGACCGGCGTCATCGTGGGATAGGCCAGGCGGTTGAAGACGATGAAGGCGGTGTCCAGGCCCAGGACGCGGCCCTCGTCCTCCACCTCGACGGTGTTGGCGTGGCCGCCGAGCCGGTCCTCCTTCTCGTAGAGGGTGATGTGGGCGCGCTCGCGCAGGTGGTAGGCGGCGGAGATGCCGGACGGGCCGGCGCCGACGACGGCGATACGGGGCGTGCGGGGCTGCGACATGGTCTCTCCACGGTCGGGTGGGGCGGGTACGGACGGACAGGGGGTGGTTCAGGTGCGGGACGGCCCGGGCGGGGGCGCCGCCGCGGGCTCGCCGGTGACGGGCTCCTGGAGGGCGAGCCCGAGGACGTGGCGCGGGCCGGGGCGCAGCAGACGCAGGCGCCAGCGCGCGGCCTCGGCCGCGGGCAGCAGGGGGTCGTCCACGGCGAGGGGAGCCGCGCCGGGGCCCGGCGCGCCGCGGTCGCGGAAGGTGAAGGTGGACAGGGGCCGGGTCAGGCCGGTGCCGAGCGCCTTGAGATACGCCTCTTTCAGCACCCACAGCTCGGCGAGCCGCACCGCGCGGGCCGGGCCGTCCAGGGCGTCGAGGGCGGCGCGTTCGGCGGGCGCGAGGTGCGGCGGGAGGTGGGTGAGCGCGTCGGGCCGGGCGGGCACGCCCTCCACGTCCACGCCGCAGCCGCCCGCCGGCGTGACGACGCAGGCGAGGAGCCCGTCGGTGTGCGAGAGGTTGAAACGCAGGCCCTGGTCCGGCGGGGGCAGTTCGGGGCGGCCCCAGGGGCCGGCGGTGAAGTGCCACCGGTGGGGCGGGCGGCCGTCGTGGGCGCTGAGGGCGTGCCGGACGAGCAGGCGCGCGCCGAGGTGGCGGCGGCGCGCCGCCTCCCCGCGCAGGCGCGCCCACCGCTCGCGCTCCGCCGCGCTCAGCACGCCCGCCCCGCCCGCCCGGGCGGCGAAGGCGTCCACCGCCGCCTCGGGCAGCAGGTGCAGCGTGGCGGGGCCCGGAGCGAGGCGGTGGACGACGGGGGCGGACCGGGAACCGGCGTCCGGTGGGAGCAGCGCGGCGGGCGGGGACAGGGGCACCGGGGGTCACTCCTCTCGGCGA
>NZ_GG770539.1:1146146-1148053 GCF_000154905.1 Streptomyces sp. SPB074
CGGGCCGTACGGGGCGCCCCCGCCCGCGGTGTCAGCGCCGCACGGTGTCCGCGTCCAGCGCGCGCGGGGCCAGCGGGAACTGCCAGTGCGAGAACAGCTGGTCGGCGCCGTGGAAGTGCCGCAGCACCCGCATCACCTCGTCCACCACCGCCGGATCGGTGACCGTCTCGTGCGGTGCCAGCGACCGCCGCAGCCGCTCCAGTTGCAGCAGCAGGAGCGCCCCGTTCGGCAGCGGCTCCTCCATCACCTCGTGCGAGTGGACGAAGGTGTGCACGCACGCGGCGGCGGCGTGCAGGAGGCAGTACTCCTTCGCCAGGTCGAACAGCTCCGCGCTGTTGCCGAAGGCCCGGCCCAGTTCCGCGCGCAGCCGCTCCAGCCGTTCCCCGAGGGGGGCGGTGCGAGCGAGGAGTTCCCCGGCGACGTCCGCCGCCCGACGCAGCCACCCGCGCTGGTCCTCCTCCTTCGCGTCCTCCGCGAGGGCGCGCAGCGCGGCGACGGAGGCCGGGGCGGCCAGCAGGGTGTCGTCCCTGCCCCGCGCGAACAGCTCCTGGCGCCAGGGCTCGTACGTCGGCAGCCCGGTGCCCATGCCGTACAGCACCTCCGCGTTCGCCTGCGCCGCCTCGCGTTCGGGGCCGGTGGCGCCGGCGAGGCGGGTCAGCAGCGGCTGGAGCTGCCCGGCGAGGTTGCGCAGGTTGACCACGGTGTTGCCGTCGGCGAAGTTCGCCACCGGCAGGTCGCGCAGCATCTTCTGGAACACCCCGTAGTGCGGGTGGTCGCGCAGGAAGTAGCGGGCACCGAGGACGACGGCGAGCTGCGACATGGCGCGTTCCATCATCGTGGGCACCAGGTACTTCGCCACCGAGGAGTGGACGCTGGCCTGTTCCGGGGCCTGCTGGAGCCCGCGCACCGCGCCCAGGCTCACGGCGTCGGCGACCATGAGATCGGCGAACACCTCGGTGAGCTGGCGGCGGCTGTAGGGGATGTCGCTGACCGTCCTGCCGAGGATGACGCGGCCCTCGGTGAAGTCCAGCGTCACCCGGAGCCCGGTGTCCACGGCGGAGATCGCCATGCCGGAGATCTGCGCCCTGGCCGCCTGCGCGGCCTTGAGCGCGATCTCCAGGCCCTGCCCCTCCCGGCCGATGAGCGCCGAGCGGGGCACGAAGACCTCGTCCACGCGCACCCCGCTGAGGTCCATGCCGCGGATCCCGTGCAGGCGCTCCTTGGGCAGTTCCACGACCGAGCCGGCCGGGGCCGCGCGCTTGTCGAGGACCAGGACGGAGAAGTCGCCGCTGCCGCCGCGCTCCCCCGTGCGGGCGAACACCACCATCGCGTCGGCCCGGGTGGCGTTGCCGATCAGCCACTTCTCGCCGCTGAGCAGGTAGCCGCCCTCGACGGGCCGCGCCCGCATGGCGTTGGCCAGCAGGTCGCTGCCGTAACCGCGCTCGGACAGGCCCCAGGAGAGGCGCTGGCCGTTCTTGATCGCCGTGACGAACTCGGCCTGCTGCTCGGGGCTGCCGCCGGTCCACACGGTCATGAAGGCGAGGTTGGTGATGATCAGGGCGGTCGCGGTGGTCGAGTCGCGGCGGGCGATGAGCCGCACCAGGTTGAACTCGGCCTCCACGTCGCCCGCCCGTCCCCCGTGCTCCCCCGGCAGGGCGTACTCGGGCACGCCCCAGGCACGCAGCGGGTTGACGAACTCGTAGGGGTAGGACTCGCGTTCGTCCAGTTCCAGGACGCGGCGGAACGGCATCGCCGAGGAGTCGTCGTGCGGGCAGCCCAGGAACTCCTCCAGGCGGACGGCGAGCGCGGTCAGGTCAGTCCTGGGCATGGACGGCCTCCTGCGGGGCGTCGAGCGGGACGGGCAGGGCGGTGAAGAGCGCGTGCGCGGCGCGGAGCGCGCCGACGGC
>NZ_GG770539.1:1148394-1153651 GCF_000154905.1 Streptomyces sp. SPB074
CGGGGTCGGGCCCGCGCACCAGGAGGTCGAGGCGGGCCGGTTCGTAGGCGGGCAGGGGGGCGTCGAGGTCGAAGACCGCCTCGACGGAGGGGGCGGGGCCGCCCGCCGCCGTGGCGGTGATCAGCGTGGGCAGCTGGGCGGCGTAGGAGCGGAGGTTGGCGTAGGGGCTGGCGTCGATGACGCGGACCACGGCGGCGTCGCGGCGCAGCTTCTGGAACACGCCGTCCCCGGGGGCCTGCCCGCGCAGGACGGAGCGGGTGGCGAGCACGGTGGAGCAGTGCGCCAGCACGTCCTGGGTGGCCTCGGCGACGAGGTGCTTGGCGGCGGGCCCCCACACGCTGTACGCCTGCGGGGTCACGTGCACCCCGCGGGCCGCCGCCGTCGCCACCGCGTCGGCCGCGAGCAGCGCCGCGCTCGCGGCGGCGCATTCGCGGCGGGCGTAGGCGGTGGCGTCCAGCGTGGTGCGGCCGAAGCGGCGGGTGGCGGTGAAGTCCAGGGTCAGGCGCAGCGCGGTGTCGGCGATGCCCAGCGACCCGGCCATGCTCATGAGGCGGACCGCCTGCTGGGCGCGCAGGGCGACCTCCAGGCCCTCGCCCTCCTTGCCGACCCGCGCCCCGGACGGGGCCCGCACGCCGTCGAAGCGCAGGGTGGCGAGGTCCACGCCGCGCATTCCGTCGGTGCGCGGCGCCGGGAGGCGGGTCAGCCCCTCGGGGGTGGTGCCGCGCGGGGTGTCGATGAGGTAGGCGGTGAAGGCGCCGGGGCCGCGCGCGCCGGTGCGGGCCACCACGTAGACGGCCTCGGCCCGGTTCCCGTTGCCGACGAGCCACTTCTCGCCGTGGAGCCTGCCCTCCTCGTCGAGGCGCAGCGCGCCGGAGACGAGGTCGCTGCCGTGGTCGGCCTCCGTCATGGCGAAGGCGACGGCGCCGCCCTCGCGGAGGATTCTCGCGACCTTCTCGCGCTGAGCGGTCGAGCCGTGCACCTGGAGGCAGGTCGCGGCGATGATGCTGAACATGGTGCCCGGCATCACCGTCACGTCGCGGCGCGCGGCGGCCCGCACGAGGGTGAGGCTGCGGTCGAAGGACTCGAACGTGCCACCCCATTCGCGGGGGAGGTAGTTGAGGTGGAAGCCGGCCTCGAAGAGCAGGCCGCACAGTTCCTCGGGGAAGGCGTCGGCCTCGTCGCGGGCGACGGCGGCGGCGTACCCGTACGGGTTGGCGGGGTCGGCCGGGTCACCGAGGATGAGTTCCACCTCCCCGGGGGTCAACGCCGGGGCGGGGGCGGTGGTGCGGGGGGCGCTCATGAGGCACCCGCCGTGGGGGCCAGCGGCAGCGGGGGCTCGCCCGGCACCGGCAGGTACTCGGCCGCTCCGGCGGGCACCCGCACGCCCGCGAGGCGGAGCTGGGCGAGGCGCGTGTGGAAGGCCGCTCCGCGCATGAGGTGCTGGGCGACGTCGGCGACGCGCCGGTTGCTCGGGTTCTTGAGGTAGCTGCCGGTCACCCAGTCGTTGAAGGAGCCCATCGCGGGGCCGCACCAGATCTGGTAGTCGGGGGTGCGTTCCCCGTCCCCGGTGACGGCCCAGCGCGAGGCCATGCCGAGGTACCAGCGGAACACCAGCGCCATGCGGCGGCGCGGGTGGTCGGCGGCGCGGGTCAGCTGTTCGGGGTCACGGTTCGTGAAGTAGCTGACGCAGTCCGCCCACACCTCCTCCAGGGGGCGCCGGAAGATCTGTTTCTCCAGCCGCTCGCGCTCCTCTCCCGGCAGCGCCTCCAGTCCGTCGTAGGTCTGGTAGAGCTGGTGGAGGCGGCGGGCGCGCATCGGGAAGAGCGTGCCCTTCTTGAGTACTTGCAGGTCCACGCCCATCTCGAACATGTCGGCGGCCGGGGCCATCTCGCAGTCGGCGATGCCCGCCTCGGCGAGCATCGCCCGTACCTGTGGCGAGGTGCCCGCCTCCAGACAGGACTGGTTCACCGAGCCCGTGACGACGTAGTCGGCGCCCATCGCGAACGCGGCGGCCAGCGCGGCGGGCGCGCCGAGGCCGCCTGCGGCGCCGAGCCGGATGGGGTCCTGGTAGCGGTGCTCGCGCTGCACGGCGTCGCGCAGCCGGGCCAGGACGGGGAAGAGCGCGGGCAGGGGGCGGCGGTCGGTGTGGCCGCCGGAGTCCGCCTCGACGGTGATGTCGTCGGCCAGCGGGACCTGGTGGGCGAGCGCGGCCTGTTCGGCGGTGATCAGGCCCTGCTCCAGCAGGGCGGTGACGGTCGCGGCCGGCGCGGGACGCATGAAGCGGGTCGCGGTCTCGGGGCGGGAGACCTTCGCGATGAGCCGGTTGCCGGTGACGACGCGGCCGTCGGGTCCGCGGCGCAGCCCGGCGAGCCGGTAGCGGACGATGTGCGGGGTGAGGTCCATGTACGCGGACGCCTCCACGCAGCGCACCCCGTGGCGCAGCGCCAGCTCGACGGTCTCGCGCTCCAGGCGGTCCTCGCTGGGGCTGTGGATGACGTTGACGGCGTACGGCAGGCCGGGGATCTCCCGGGCGAAGCGGCGCAGGGTGTCCTCCACGACGGAGGGCAGCAGGCCGGCCGCGCCGAAGGAGGCGAGGAGGTTCTCGCGGGCCATGGCGATGACGAGGTCGGCGGAGGCGATGCCGCCGGCCATGGCGCCCGCCATGTAGGGCAGGCGCACGCCGTGGGCGGCGGTGAAGGCCGCCGAGCCGAGGCGGTGCGGGGGCAGCGGCGCGGCGGCGGCGAGGACTCCGGGTCCCTCGCCGCCGGGGGCGGCGGTGCCGCCGGAGACGGCCGCGGGCCCGGTGGGTCCGGCGACGACGAAGCAGGGGTTCTCCAGGTCGGCGAGCGCCTGGTGGACGCCGGAGGCGTCGGCGGCGGGGAAACCGTCGCCGTGCCAGCGCAGCGGCGGGCCGGCCGGGGGTGGGGTGGGGTGCGGGCTGGACATGGGGTACAGGGCTCCTCGGCTGGTCAGGCGGGGTCGGTGGCGGAGCGGACCTCGATGGCCGCGTCGGTGAGCTGGTAGATGCGCAGTCCGGGCTTCCACAGTTCGGCGTCGGCGATCACCAGGAGCCGGCCGGACTCGCGGCGCACCTCCTTGACGTGCACGTCGAAGCGCAGTTCGCGGTCGTCGCGCAGGATCTGGCCGCGGTACTTCCAGCCCATCTCCACGCCGGTGGCCATCGCGAAGCGGGGCGCGTCGATGTCCGCCGCGAGGTTCTGCTCCAGCACGAACAGCCGCAGCGCCTGGAGGACGGCCTCCACGCCGAGGGAGCCGGGCATCACCGGGTCGCGGTGGAAGTGGCAGGAGAAGTACCACTCGTCGGGCCGCACCGCGCGGGCGCCGTGCAGGTAGCCCTGGCCGAAGCGGCCGCCGCCGGCCACCAGGTCGACGTGGTCCACGAGGTCGAAGTGCTCCCCCGGCAGGCGCAGGTGGCCGCCGTCGGGATCGGTGAACCAGGGCGCGTCGGGAGTGAGTTCGATGCGGCGCACCTGCTCGGCGGCGGGCTGTTCCTGCTCGATCCAGGGGGCGGTGTATCCGCCGTTGTCCAGGCCCACCTGGTTGGCGAGGGCTGCCTCGGAGAAGTACCCGAAGAGCGATTCGCCGGTGTAGAACACCTCGCCGTCGGCGGAGAGTTCGTAGGAGAAGTTCTGGAGGACGGCGCCGGAGACCGCGGAGGTCATCAGCAGCTTGGAGTGGTGGCGGATGGTCTTGCCGCGCAGGTCGATGTCCCGCACGAGGGTGGCGCGGCCGTCGAGGTTGCGGATGGAGTACTGCTGCGAGGGGTCCTTGAGGGTGGCGCCCAGGTAGTAGCCGAGGAAGATCGCCGCCTGGAGCGAGGACTCCATGTAGACGCAGTTCGGCATGTGCGGGTGGGAGTTCTGGCGGTAGTACCAGGCGTCGTCCGGCGAGTCGTACTCGGTGACCATCTCCGCGCCGGGCTTGAGGTCGCCGCGGGTGCCCTTGAGGGACATGACGCGGTCCACGAAGCGGAAGTCGCCGTTGGGGATGTACGGGGCGCGGCTGTCGCGGTAGATCTCGAACTCGGGGCCCATCGCGACGTCGAGCAGGCCCTTCGCGGCGTGCGCGAGGTGCAGTTCGTTGATCATGGCGGCTTCGCCGGAGCGGTTGCGGCGTCCGAGGAAGACGGGCACGCCGCCGGTCCCGGGCCGGTAGGGCGCGCCGTCCTTCTCGCGCACCTGGAGGCCGAGGTTGCGCATCCGGATGGCGGGCTTGTCGCCGAGGTGGACGATGATGTCGGCCCGCACCGTGGGGCGGGGCAGGAGCGTGATGTCGGTGATCTCCACCTCGTAGCGGATCTCGCGGTGCTCGGGGGTGATCTGGCCCCGCACCTGCACGTCGATGCGTTCGTCGGTGACGGTCTGGAAGCGGGCGTCCGGCAGTGTCAGGTGCATCCCGAGGTGGAGCAGCTCGATCTGGAGGAGCTGGACCGCGCCCTCGGCGACGAGGGAGCCGGCGAGTACCGGGTCGTCAGGGAAGTGGCAGGTGAAGTACCACGCGTCGGGGGTGAGCCGCTTGACGGCGGTGAGCTTGCCGAGGCCCCTGGGCCCGCCGAGCCGGTCGATGGTGACCTCGTCGACCATGCGCAGCATCGGGCCGGGCAGGCGCAGCGCCGGGTTGAGGCCCTCGTCCTGGGCGTGCTCGGGGCCGAAGACGTCTCCGGGGCGTCCCTGGGCGAGCAGTTCGAGGGCGTCGGCGTCCAGGTGCGTGACGTCGGTGCGGGCCAGCGGCTTGAAGTAGCCGGGGGTGAGGGCGGCGCGGGCGGCGCGGTCGCGGTCGCTGGTGACGACGCCGAGGGAGGCGTCGAGTTCTTCCTGCGTGAAGAACCCGGCGCAGGCGTCGCGCAGCTGGAGGATCAGCCGGTCGTCGGCGAAGCAGTCGTAGCTGAAGAAGAACAGGGTGGTGTCGCCGTTGTGCACGAAGCGGTCGATGGAGATCTCGTAGCGCAGCGTCTGTCCGGCGAGGGGCAGCGGGCCCTTGAAGATGAGCGAGGAGTCGAGGAGCCGGTAGACCCGCTCGCCCTTGTTGCGGAAGTCGATGCCGAGGTAGCTGACGAGGAGCAGGTCGCACTGGCCGGCCTCGACGGTGACGGCGGGCGGCGCGGCCCCGTCCACGAGGTACCAGGCGTCGTGCGGAATGTCGTACTCGGTGGTGATGCGGGCCGGGCCGAGCGTGCCCGGGGTGGC
The DNA here is from genome assembly GCF_000154905.1 of Streptomyces sp. SPB074. Classification (GTDB taxonomy): domain Bacteria; phylum Actinomycetota; class Actinomycetes; order Streptomycetales; family Streptomycetaceae; genus Streptomyces. Next base: position 1,153,602 of record NZ_GG770539.1, read on the forward strand.
TTCCAGGCGGGTGACGCGGGTGGCGAAGTGGTATGGGGGCGCGGGCAGCC
>NZ_GG770539.1:1154752-1157650 GCF_000154905.1 Streptomyces sp. SPB074
TCCAGGCCGCCGAGCAGGGGGGGGGGGTCCACCGGCAGTCCGTTGCCGACGAGCTTCTCGATGAGCCGGGCCACCGCGCCTGCCGCCGGGACGCCGCGCCGGTCCACGCACACGGCGGCGTGCGGCAGGTCGCCGAGGGTGTCCTTCACCCAGCGGGTGCAGGTGGCGCCGGGGCCGACCTCCAGGAAGTAGCGGTAACCGCGCTCGTAGGCGGTGTGCACGAGGCGGGGGAAGTCGATGGGCGAGCGCAGGGTGTGGGCGATGCGCCGGGCGACGCGCCGCCGCTCCAGGCCGGGCAGCTCCCGGTAGTCGTAGGCGGAGAGCAGTTCCAGGCCGCCGAGGGAGCCGGTGGGGTAGTCGTTGAGCCCGGCGAGCGCGTCCACGTCGGCGTCCACCACGGGGCAGTGCATGACGACGCTGACGGGCGAGCGCGCCGCCTGGCACCCCAGTTCGGCGATGAGCGCCCGGCACTGGGCCGGGTCCCCGGCGACGACGAGTTCCCCGGGGGTGTTGACGTGGGTGAGGAAGACCCGGTCGTAGGAGGCGAGGGCCTTCTCGACGCGGTCCCGGTCGGTGAGCAGGACGTGCGAGGCCCACAGGTCCTTGTCGGGCGTGTCCTCGGGTACGTCCCACAGCTCACGGACCGTGCGGCGGCGCCCGACGAGGCGGTCCTTGAAGACAGGCGTGTCGCTGATGAGGTCGTCGCGGCGGCCCTCCGCGCTCCACCCGCCGGTGGCGAACAACATGCTGGACTCGCCCAGGCTGTAGCCGAAGCCGCCGTGCGCGGTGATCCCCAGCACCTCTCGTACGAGGTGGGTGTACAGGATGGCGAAGGAGGTGCCGGTGGCGAGCATGAACGGCACGTCCTGCGACAGCGTGTCCTCCAGCCGCATCAGGTCGCGCCGCCCCGGCGTGCGCAGGGTCCGCGGGTAGAGCAGCGAGGCGCGCAGTTGCCGCGCGGGTTCCTCGGCCTGCGCCTCGAAGTGCTCCAGAAGGCCGGGGAAGGCGCGGAAGAGGTCCTGGCCGAGCCCCGGGTAGGAGTTGAAGGCGCCCGGGGTAGACGAGCGCGACCTTGCCGTCGGGGCCGATGGGGCGGGCGGTGGCGTACGAGCCGGCCGGGGTGGCCCACTCGCCGCCGGAGGCGAACACGCCGGGCAGGTCCCGGGCGGCCGCCTCCGCCTGGCGCAGCAGTTCCTCACCGTCCCGTCCGGTGAGGACGGCGCGCACGGAGCGCCCGGGCAGGGTGCGGGCGGCCGCGCGGGCGAGGGTCAGCGGGTCGGCGCCGTCGCGGAGCGCGGCGGCGTGCGCGTCCACGGCGGCGAGCAGCGCGGCGGGGGTGTCCGCGGCGAGGGCGAGCAGGACGGGGCCCCGGGCGCGGGCGAAGGCGGTGACGTCGGCGCGGCCCGCGGTGGCGTCGCCGGAGAGCACGAGGTGGGCGTGGGCGCCGTGCGCGCCGAGGATGCTGACGGCGGCGTGCCGCCGCTCCCCCGCGCGGGCGCGCAGCCACGGCCGGGACCGGTCGGGGACGTAGAGGGCGGAGGCTTCGAGGGCGTCGGCGAAGCCGGGCGCGGGGGCGTTCCAGCCGGTGGTGCCGGGCAGGTAGCCGTGACGCAGGGACAGGACGGCGCGGAGCAGCCCGGCCATGCCGGAGGCGCTGCCCGTCGAGCCGAACTGGGCGGTGGCGGAGCCGAGGGCGGTGGTGCGCCGCTCGTGCTCGGGCGTCTCCGCGCCGTCCGGTGCCCGGTACACCTCGCCGAGCGCGGTGACTTCGGCGAGGTCGTCGGGGAGGAGGCCGCCCGCGTGTGCCTCGACGTAGCCGACCGCTTCGGCCGTGATCCCGGCCTCCGCGAGGGCGGCGCGGGCGGTGGTGGCGAGGGCGGCGGCGTCGGGTCCGGGGCGCTCGCCCTCGTGGGCGGGGGCGGCGCCGGTGGCGAGGGCGTCGAGCCGGGCGTGGACGCGCCGGCCGTGCGGGGCGTCGGAGCGGGTGAGGACGACGGCCCCGGCGCCCTCGCCCAGGCGCGGGCCGTGGGCGCCGTCGGCGAAGGCCAGGCCGGCCTCGCCGAGGGCGTCCGGCCGCAGCAGGGCGTGTTCGGCGCTGCCGGTGAGGTCCACGGCGCCGACGAGGACGGCTTCCAGTCCCTCGTCCAGGAGCAGCAGTCGCGCGGCCTGGAGGGCTTCGGCGGTGCCTGAGCCCTCGGCGGAGACGGTGAAGGACGGGCCGGTGAGGTTCCACAGCGAGGAGATCCGGCTGGCCATGACGTTGCCGATGTAGCTCAGGACCTCGTTGGCGACGATCGGTGGCACCACCGCGTCCCGCGCGACCTCGCCGAGCGCCGCGAGCACCTTGCCGTCGATCTCGACGCCCGCGGCCTCGCACTGGGCGCGCAGGAAGGTGCCCATGGTGTAGCGGGTGAGGCGGGCGCTGGTGTAGGGCTCCAGTTCCATCGCGACGATCACGCCGACGCGGCGGCCGGGCGGGGCGCTCGCGCCGGGCGGCACGGCGCGGCTGTACCCGGCGTCGCGCAGCGCCTCGTCGACGACCTGCGTGACCAGAGCGTGCTGGAGGTTGTAGGTGCGCAGGTCGGACGGGGGGATCTTCTGGTCGACGGGGTCGATGTCGACTCCGTCGACGTACCCTCCGGCGGGCGCGTCGGCCCCGGCGAGCCCGGCGGCGGCGAGGGTGCCGGCGGTGGTCTGTTCCAGGCCCCGCCAGCGGCGCGGGGGGAGCGGACGGAGGGTGTCGGTGCCCTCGTACACGGCCCGTTCCACGGCGTCCGTGCCGCTGAGCGCCCCGAAGTGCGCGCCGAGGCCGACGATGTCGAGCGCGGGCAGCGGTACGAGGCCGGGGTTCTCCACGGGGGTGATGTCGGCGGCCTCGGGGGCGGAGAGGACGACGTG
>NZ_GG770539.1:1159040-1162701 GCF_000154905.1 Streptomyces sp. SPB074
CCGACCGGGTCGGGTCGTCAGGCGGTTTCGGTGGCCGGCCGGCCGACGAACTTGTCCGTGAGCTGCGGCGCCGAGATCACGGACACCTCGTCCCAGACGGTGAGGACCGTGCCGTCGGGGGCGCAGGCGGTGACGGTGAGGCGGGCCGGTCCGCCGTCCGGGGCCGCGACGGGCTCCACCACGACGAGGAACGTCTCGCTGCCGGGCAGCGGCTGGTGCAGGGCGGCGCGGCCGACGGAGAGCGGGAGCCCGGCCGTGCCGCGGAAGCGCCGTACCCATACGAGGGCCGCCTGGAGCAGCAGGTCGGCGGCGCCGGGGGCGTAGCGGTGACCGCTGAACGCGCCGTCCGCGAGGGGCGGTTCGGGCAGCGAGCACTCCAGGACGAGGCGCGATTCCTCGTCGGCGAGGACGCGCCGCAGGCCGCGCAGGGACGGGCCGTGGAAGAGGGTGCCGTCGCGGTAGAGGCCGTCGGCCGCCGTCCCGCCGCCGAGGGCGGGCAGTCCGGTCAGGGGCGCGGGCTGCGGCGCGGCGGTGGTGTCCAGGACGGCCGCGTAGTGCGGGCGGGGCGGGCCGCCGGCGGTCTCGGAGCGCAGGGCGGCCGTCACCGTGCCCTCCTCCCCCGGCGCGGGCGTGAGGGTCACGTCGAGCGCGGCGGGCTCGGTGCCGTCGAAGACGATGCCCTTGTGCACCGCGAAGTCCCTGACGGTGCGGACCTCCTGGCCGGTGACGCGTTCGGCGAGGCCGACCGCGAGGCCCAGGGCGAGCGCGGCGGGCAGCACGGGGGCGTCCCCGATGACGTGGTCGCCGAGCACGGCCTCGCCGGTCAGCGGCGCGAGGGCGCGGCGGACGGTGACGGGCGTGGCGGGGGCGGTGTCCGGTTCGGAGAGCGGCGTGGTGGGGCCGAGGACGGTGACGACGTCGTCGGCGTGCGCGGCGGCGAACTGCTCGGCGAACAGCTCCGCGCCCAGCTCGCGCGGGATGAGGGCGATGCCGCGTTCGGCGAACACGGCCTTGATCTGCGGGGAGACCATGCCGCTGTCCCAGGCGCCCCAGTTGAGGGAGGTGACGCGGGCGCGGGGGTGGCGGCGCTTGAAGGCGGACGCCCAGGTGTTGAGGGTCTCGTTGGCCATCGCGTAGTCGGACTGGCCCCGGTTGCCGAAGAACCCGGCGACGGAGGAGAACAGCACGACGTGGCGCAGGGTGTCCTCGTCCAGGGCCGCGGTCACCGCGCGCAGGCCGGTGAGCTTCGGTGCGAAGACCCGCTCGATCTCGCTGGCCTTCTTCTGCGCGACGAGCTGGTCCGCGAGGACGCCCGCGCCGTGCACGAGGCCGGTGACCCGGTCCCGGTAGGGGGCGAGGGCGGCAGCGACGGCCTGCGGGTCGGTGATGTCGACGGCGAGGTAGTGGGCGTCGGAACCGGCGGCGCGCAGCCCCTCCAGGGTCTCGCGGATCTCACGGCAGCCGGTGACGGTCCGGTACGCCTCCTCGACCCGCTTGGGCGTGGGCTTCTCGCCCGCCGCCTTCAGGTCGGCGACGGCGGCGGCCTTCAGCGCGGCGGCGTCGTGCACCCCTCGCGCCCAGGCGGGTTCGTCCACGAGGGGGGTGCGGCCGAGCAGGAGCAGGCCGGTGCGGTGCCGCCGGGCGAGTTCGGCGACGCAGACGGCGGTGATGCCGCGCGCGCCGCCGGTGACGACGAGGAGGTCCTGCGGGCCGACGGGCTCCGTCGCGGCGCCCTCGGGGTGCGGGGCGCGGGCGCCGACGGTGAGGGTGACGCGGCGGGTGCCGTCGTGCCCGGTCTGGACGGGGGTGGTGGCGGCATCGCGGGTCTCGGCGAGGACCAGTTCGGCGGCGGTGTCCGCGTCGAGGCGCGGGGCGAGGTCCACGGCCCGGCAGAAGACCCGGGGCGCCTCCACGGCGAGGGTCTTCACCAGCCCGGCGACTCCGCCGAGGGGGGTACGGGCCTCGTCCACCCCGGTGACGCCGAAGGCGCCGTCGAGCCGGGTGACGGTGGTGTAGGCGGTACGGCCGTTCGCGGCACCCGCGGTCAGCGGCTCCACGAGGTGCTTGGCGGTGAGCAGGGTGTGCGCGAGGCGGCGGACCGCCTCGGCCCAGTCGGCCGGCTCCTTGGTGCACAGGTCAAGGACGAGGCTGACGCCCTCGGTGACGATCTCCCCGGTGCGGGCGGAGAGTTCGTTGACGCCCCAGCCGGTCAGGGCGTGATCGACGGCGCCGTCGACGCGCTGCGGGACGCCGGGCAGGCGCAGGACGTGCACCTTCCACCCCTGGCCCTGCAAGCGCGCGGCGAGCGTGGGGGCCAGCTCACCACCGTCGTCCACCAGGAGGGCGGCCGAGGACTCGGGGTAGGCCGCGAGGAGTTCGTCCGGGGCGGGGAGGGTGACGAGGGCGGCCTGCGCGCGGCCTATTCGGGGCGGTTCGGGGTCGGCGGGGACCGGCGCGGGGACGGCCGTCGCGGCCGCTCCCGGGGCGGTGGCGGGGGCGGGAGCGGCCTCGGCGGGACCCCCGGCGATGAGGGACACGATGTCCTGCAACGTCCGCAGTTCACCGAGCTGTTCAGGACCGGCGGCGGGCGCACCAGCGGCGAAACGCTCGTGGAGCACCCCCATGATCTCCACCCGCTTGATGGAGTCGATCCCCAGATCGGCCTCCACATCCATCCCCAACTCCAGCATCTCCGCCGGATAACCCGTCTTGCCCGCCACGACATCCAGCAGGGCGGCGGACACCTCGTCGGCCGAGGGACCGGCGACGGAAGCGGAAACAGCGGCGGCGGGAGCGGGAGCGGTGGCAGCGGGGGTCGCGTCGGCGGGACCCCCGGCGATGAAGGACACGATGTCCTGCAACGTCCGCAGCTCACCGAGCTGTTCAGGACCAGCGGCGGGCGCACCAGCGGCGAAACGCTCGTGGAGCACCCCCATGATCTCCACCCGCTTGATGGAGTCGATCCCCAGATCGGCCTCCACATCCATCCCCAACTCCAGCATCTCCGCCGGATAACCCGTCTTGCCCGCCACGACATCCAGCAGGGCGGCGGACACCTCGTCGGCCGAGGGACCGGCGACGGAAGCGGAAACAGCGGCGGCGGGAGCGGGAGCGGTGGCGGCGGGGGTCGCGTCGGCGGGACCCCCGGCGATGAAGGACACGATGTCCTGCAACGTCCGCAGCTCACCAAGCTGCTCAGGACCAGCGGCGGGCGCACCAGCGGCGAAACGCTCGTGCAACACCCCCATGATCTCCACCCGCTTGATGGAGTCGATCCCCAGATCGGCCTCCACATCCATCCCCAACTCCAGCATCTCCGCCGGATAACCCGTCTTACCGGCGACGACATCCAGCAGCGCGGCGGACACCTCGTCGGCCGAAGGACCGGCGACGGAAGCGGAAACAGCGGCGGCGGGAGCGGGAGCCGACGTCACACCGGCAGCGGGACCACTGGCCACGAACGACACGATGTCCTGCAACGTCCGCAGCTCACCAAGCTGTTCAGGACCGGCGGCGGGCGCACCAGCGGCGAAACGCTCGTGCAACACCCCCATGATCTCCACCCGCTTGATGGAGTCGATCCCCAGATCGGCCTCCACATCCATCCCCAACTCCAGCATCTCCGCCGGATAACCCGTCTTGCCCGCCACCACGTCCAGCA
>NZ_GG770539.1:1163536-1169623 GCF_000154905.1 Streptomyces sp. SPB074
GTCGTGGCGGGCGGCGGCGTCGCGGGGGCGCCGCCGTCCTGCGCCGCGCCCGCCGCTCCGGTCACCACGCGCGGGACGCGGTAGCCGTTCTCCAGCGCGTCCTGGTAGGCGGCCTTGCGCTGGGGGGAGACGTAGTTGATGCCGTTGAGCAGGATCGACATGCCCTTGGCGGGCTCGCGCTCCACGGGCGGCGCGACGTAGTCGTCGGCCGTGCGCAGCGGCAGGCCGAGGACGGCGAGTTGCGCGACGGTCTGCTTGAGAGCGACGTCCGCGTCCCGGCCGGGGCCCGCGTCGGCGGCCAGCACGGTGTGCGGCCGGTCCTTGAGGACGCGGCGCACGAGCTGCGTCAGGACGCTCTTGGGGCCGAACTCGACGAAGGTGCGGTAGCCCGCCTCGTACATCTCCTCGACGCGGGCCGCGAAGTCGACCGGGTTGATGAGCTGTTCGGCGAGGACGCGGGCGTTGGCCGCGCGGTCGTCCCCGTAGGAGGCGCCGCGGGTGTTGGCGTAGACGGTGCGGCGCGGCGCGCCCACTCCCACGGCGTCCACGTCGGCGCGGAAGGTCTCCACGGCGTGGCTGACGTAAGGGGTGTGGAAGGCCGCGGAGACGGGCAGCCGGGCGGCCTTGACCCCGGCGGCCTTCGCCGCGGTGACCAGGCTCTCGACGGCGTCGGTGGCGCCCCCGACGACGATCTGGTCCGGGGCGTTGCGGTTGCACACGCGCAGGCCGCTACCCTCGGGCAGGGCGGCGAGCAGTTCCGCGACGCGCTCCTCGGGGGCGCTGACGGCGGCCATGGCCCCGGCGTCGCCGCTTCCTTCGGCGGGTGGCGCCATCGCCGCGCCGCGGGCGCGGGCGAGGGTGAAGTACGCCTCGTCGTCCAGGGCACCGGCCGCCCACAGGGCGGTCAGTTCGCCGAAGCTGTGGCCGAGGCAGCCGGCCGGGTCGAAGCCGAGCCCGGTGAGGTAGCGGAACTGTCCGGCGGCGAGCGCCCCGATGGCGGGCTGGGCGTACCGGGTGGCACGCAGCGCGGTCTCCTGCGCGGCGCGCGCCGCGTCGTCGAAGACGGGCGGCGGGAACGCGACGGCGGAGAGCGGGACTTCACCGGCGAAGGGCCGGTTGGCGGCGTCGAAGGCGGCGCGCAGCGGCGGGAGCGCGAGGACGGCCGTCAGGCCCGGTTCGACGTACTGGCTGCCCTGCCCGGCGAAGAGGGCCCCGACGCGGCCGGTCTCGGCGGCGTCGGCGGCGGTACGGCGGAAGTGCACGCCCTTGGGGTGGGACCAGGCGGTCTCGGCGGGCCGCTTGCGCAGCTCGCGCACGGCCAGTTCGCGCAGCGCCGCCGCGTCCTCGTCGCCGCGCGCGGCGAACGCCACCCGCGCGTGGTGCTGGGGGGCGGGTCCACCCTGCGGCTCGGCGCCGGACTCCAGGGAGTTCAGCAGCGCCTCGGTGTCGGGGGCGTGCCACAGGTGGACGCGGGCGACGGGGAACATGACCTTGAGGTCCTCGCCCTGCCCGTGCTCCTCCAGGACCACGTGGAAGTTGGTGCCGCCGAAGCCGAAGGAGGACACCGCGGCGCGGCGGTGGGGGCGGCGGGGTGTCCTGATCCACGGGCGCAGGCGGGAGTTGACGTAGAAGGGGCCGTTCTCGAAGTCGACGGCCGTGTTGGGCTTGTCGACGTTGATGGTGGGCGGCAGCACCTTGTGGTGCAGGGCGAGGGCCAGCTTGATCATGCCGGCGGCGCCCGCGGCGGCCTTGGTGTGGCCGATCTGCGATTTGACGCTGCCGACCGCCGCGTACTGCCGCTCGTCGGTGGCCGCGTCGATGACGGCGGCCAGCGAGGAGAGCTCGGTGGCGTCGCCCACGGCCGTGCCCGTGCCGTGCGCCTCGAAGAGCTCCACGTCGGCGGGCGAGCAGTCGGCGTCGCGGTAGGCGCGTTCCAGGGCGAGGACCTGTCCCTCCTTGCGCGGCGCGTAGATGGACTTGAAGCGTCCGTCCGAGGAGGCGCCGATGCCGCGCAGCACCGCGTAGACGCGGTTGCCGTCCCGTTCGGCGTCGGAGAGGCGGCGCAGGGCCAACATGCCGATGCCCTCACCGATGAGGGTGCCGTCGGCGTCGTCGTCGAAGGGGCGGATGCGGCCCGCCTTGGAGAGCGCCGGGGTCTTGCTGAAGCACAGGTACATGAAGATGGTGTTCTCGGCGTCGCAGCCGCCCACCAGCATCGTGTCGGCGCGCCGCTCAAGGAGTTCGCTGACCGCCGACTTGACGGCGCCGAGCGAGCTGGCGCAGGCCGCGTCGACGGTCATGTTGATGCCGCCGAGGTCCATCCGGTTGGCGATCCGGCCCGCCACGACGTTGCCGAGCATCCCCGGGAAGCTGTTCTCCTCCCACGGGGCGTACGCCATGCGGAACTTCGCGGCGATCTCCTCGGCGTCGCGTTCGCTGAGCCCGCAGCTGCGCACCACCTCCTTGAGGACGGGGCTCTGGAGGCGCGCGGTGAGGGGCTGGGTGAGCTGGTTGGCGCCGGTGATGCCGAGGACGACGCCGGTGCGCGAGGCGTCGTACCAGGGCTGTTCGGCTCCGGCGTCCTTGAGCAGGTCGCGGGCGACGACGAGGCTCAGGAGTTGCAGGACGTCGGTGACCTCCAGGGTGTTCGGCGGCAGCCCGAACTCCAGGGGATTGAAGGGGGTGTCGGGGATGAAGCCGCCTCTCTTGGCGTACGTCTTGTCCGGCACCGTGGGGTCGGGGTCGTAGAACTCCTCCGTGTCCCAGTGCGTGCGGGGCACGTCGGTGAGGCAGTCGGCCGCCGCGGCGACATTGCCCCAGAACTCGCGGAGGTCGCGGGCCTGGGGGTAGAGGGCGGACAGGCCGACGATCGCGATGGGGTCGCGGGCGAGGCGGCGGTCGAGGTCGGCATCCTGAGCGTTCACAGCGAGGCTCTTCCAGGAGTCGGGACAGGAAGACATGGCCCAGCCTCAACGGGTGGAGGGAGGGCATGGAGGTGCTGGAGGCGGGCCCGTGGGACGGGTGGTCCCGGTGACCGCGGGTCGTGCGAGCGGCGCGAATCAAGTCGTACGGGGTGGTGCGGCAGGGCGGGGAACGCGACGGCGGGGGACGCCGCCGGGTCGCGCGGGCTCTGCGCGACCCGGGTCCGGCCGGCCCGGTGGGGGGATGTCACGGGACGGGCGGGAGGCGGAGCCGTGCGGTGGTGCGGGCATGAGCGGTAGGGGCCGGCGGGTGGGTCCGCGCCGGGCCGGGCGGTTTCCGGGTCCGGCGTCCCGGGGGTGTGCGGTCCCGGATTCCGGGTCCCGGTCCGGGTTTGCAGGGCCGGGGCGGGGTTTCCGGGGCCGGGGTCAGGGGTCGGTGAGGAGCGAGGCCACGGTGACGGCCGCGTCGGGGCGCGACAGCATCGTGTAGTGGTCGCCGGGACAGCGCCGGACGTCCAGGCCGTGCGGGGCGAGGGACTCCCAGCCCATCGCGCCACCGTCGGGGAGGAGCCCCCGCGCGGCCCGTACGAGCACCACCGGCACCGGTGAGGGCGTCGGGCGGTGCGGCAGCGTCAGGCGGTTGTTGCGGAGCAGCCCGTCGACGTAGGTGTCGTAGAGCTTGCGCAGGCCGGGGAGGGGGGTGGAGGGGAGCAGCACCCCGGCGGCGATCGCCGCCTCCAGCAGTACCTTGAGCCCGTCCTCCGTCCCCAGGCCCGCCAGCCGCTCCCGCTCGACCGGCAGGGGCCGGCCGCGTTTCGCGCCGAGGTACATGGCGAACCAGTCGAGCAGCAGGGCGGGTTCCAGCGCGTCGTCCTCGTGCTTGAAGGCGTCGACGGGGGCGATGCTGTCGAGGAGCACCAGGCGGGACGGCAGGCGCCCCGGCCCCGCGAGGGCCGTCATGGCGTGCGCCACCACTCCGCCGAAGGACCAGCCGGCGAGCAGGTAGCGGTCGTCACCGCATCCGACGCGAACCGCCGTCATCAGGGAGGAGGCGAGGGCGTCGAGCGTGGTGTCGGCGTGGCCCCCGGTCAGGGCCGCCTGCCAGTACTCGGCGACGCCCCCCAGGTCGAGGACGGTCAGCCCGGTCCCCTCGGGGAGGGCTTCGGCCAGTGCCCGGTGCACGGAGGCGTCCAGCGCCCCCGGGTGTACCAGGTAGACCGTGTGCCGGTCCTCGGCCGCCGCCTTGAGGCGGTGGACGACGGGCTGCTCAGGCTTTCCCGGCCGCCGCATGGGTGTCACTCTCCTCGGCGAGGTGGGCGGCCAGGTCCTTGACGGTCGGGTGGTACCAGAGAGTGGTGGTGCTCAGCTCGAAGCCGAGCCAGCTCTCGATCTCCCCGGCGAGGATCAGGGCCTCGGTGGAGTCCAGGTCCATCTCGTCGAAGTACATCTCGGGCGAGACCCCGGCCGGCTCGGTGCCGAGGCGGTGCGCGATCTTCTCGATCAGCCACTGCTGCGCCTCTAGCGGGCTCACTGCGGGCATGATGATTCCTTCCGGTGAACGGGGCTGGTTCCGGAACTGACGACCCGCCACCGCCTCCGCGTCGTCGCGTCAGCGGTGCCGGGGACCACGAAATGGCACAGGACGGCCGGGCGGATAAGGCACTCCGCCCTGCCGGGAAATAACTGGCCGGCCGAGTAGGGGCGAACCCTGACCCGGTGGCGACACGAGGATATTACAACTGAATCCAGCCACCGCCAGTAGGCGCTTCGTTAAGTTTAAGTGTCCAAAGGATCGACACAACACGAAGCATTTTTCGGCCACCGCGTGTCCGGTTCCCACAATAGAGCAGACCCGCACGCCAGGCGAGGGCGCCCGCCCTTCACAAACGGACACCCCACCCTTCCTTTGCATGGAAGTCAATGTTTACGACGAGGGTGCGGAGGGCGCCATTACGGAATGCAGGATTCCGGAAAAACCGCGCGCGGCAGCGAGAGAAGAAGGCGGGGCGGAAGCAGGGGAACGGGGTCGCGGGCGCACGGGGGCCGCCGGCGGGCGCCGGGGCGGTACCGCACCGATGAGCTGCGTAAACGGCGCGTGCGGGCCGCCGCTGGGCCATCCCGAGGCAGGCGAAAGCTCCGGCCACCTCGCGGACAGGGCGAGGCGGCCGGAGCCCCCTGCGGCATCCGGCTGGGCGCGCGTCGTTCACCCGGATCTGCGCGCCGTTCACCCGGCATCGCGAAAGCGGGCCCCGGGGCGGCCGGCGCCGTCGGCCTTCGCAGGCCGGGCGGAAGGCCGTCGGCAGGGAAACGAGACGGAAATGGGCATGGGTTTATCACGGATACGCTCCGCCGTCATCGGAGCATAGAAACAACGCCCCAACGGCGGGGGAATCCGGACGGACAGGCATATGCCAATTCCACCGGGCGCCGGAAAAGAGCCCCGCGAAGGAAGGACCCGAGAAACCGGTCGGCAGGTTTAAGGGCGCGAACGCCTTCACATTTGCTCGTGCGAAAAGAATCCCCCGATCCAGTACCTGGCGGTAATGAAGAACACAAGATCACTCGCCCGATAAACGCGACGGCGCGTTCATGGTGAAGGGAAAAACCACCGCGCCGGAGCGCGCGGGGTGATAAGGGAACCGGCGCGGGAAGAAAGCGTCACCGCCACGCGCGCGGCCTCGTCGCCCGCACGTCGCGGCACCCGGTCGCGCGCCGCCGCCGCCCGCCGCCACCCGGCGCTCCGGGCGGCGACACCACACCGGAGCGGCGCGACACCACCCCGAGCAGTGACACCACCCCGAGCGGCACGACACCCCTCCGCAGGGCGCCACCGCCCCGGGCCACCGTCACGCCCTGAGGTGCGGAGCACCACCCCGCCAGGCCCGGCGCCCACGACAGGACACCGGCCCACGCCCGGGCGGGACGGCGGAACACCCCCCCACACGCGGCGGCGGCACCCCGCGAGATCACGCACGGCAGCGGCACCCCACGGAGCGGGACACCCTCACGCGCGGGGACAACACCCCGCGCGGCCGGGCGCCTTCTCGCACGGCGGCCGGTACGGCAGGCCCCAGCGACCGGGCCGCCGGGAGGGCGGACCGTGGTCCACCGCCCGCCGCAGCGGACGGCACGAGCGGCCGCACGGACCCGCCGCAGGACAACACCC
>NZ_GG770539.1:1169807-1173529 GCF_000154905.1 Streptomyces sp. SPB074
CCGTCCACTGAGGAGTGTCAAGGGAGACCCGGAATGCACAACCTCAACTCCACCGCCGCCACGATCCTCGGCCTGCTGCACGGCGGCGAGGCAAGCGGTTACGAGCTGCTGGCCGTCGCCGAGAAGGCCGTCGGCGCCTTCTGGACGCTGACGCGCAGCCAGGTGTACCGCGAGCTGACCGCTCTGGCGCATCGCGGGCTCATCACCGGCGGCGACGCGGGTCCCCGTACGCGCGTCCGCTACCAGCTCACGGACGCGGGCCGCGAGGCGTTCGCCCAGTGGATCGTCCAGCCGCCGGGCACGGAACAGATCCGTTACCCGCTGCTCCTCTCCATCGTCTTCGGCGGCCATCTCGACAAGGGGACGCTGATGGGCTTCGTCGAGGGCCACCGCGTCATCCACCAGGAGCGCCGCGACGACTACCGCACACGCCTCGCCCTGCCCGAGGGCGACGCCCACCTGCGCGCCACCCTCGCCTTCGGCCAGCGCTACGAGGAGGCCGTACTCGCCTGGATGGACGACCTGCCCGCGATGCTCGACGCCGCCGAGACCACGGTGCATGAGGCGCCCGCCCCGGCACTGGAGGGACGAGGAGGCCGGCTCTGACCCCTGCCGCGCCCCCGAGACGTGCGGGGCCGGGGGGCGGGGGCCGCCGCGTACAGAAGGCGTACAGAAGGAGGGATCGCCCGCGAGCGGCCGGGGCGGGCCGGTACGGGACCGGCGGGGCCCGTACCGCCGGTGTTCCCGGCCCCGGATACCCGCACCCCTCAAACTTAGAATAGGCTTCCCTAAGTTAAACCGTCTTCGGAGGGTCAGCGGTGGGAGCAGAGGCAGTGTCGGGGCGGGACGTCCTGAGGAGCGCCGTCAGGGGACAGGGGCGCCGGGTCTCCGCCGCCGCCGTCCTCGGCTGTCTCCACCAGCTCGGCGAGGCGATGACGCCGGTGCTCATCGGCGTCGTCATCGACCAGGCGGTGGCGGGACGCGACGGCGGACGGCTCGTGCTCTGGCTCGCGGTGCTCGCCGTCGTGTACGTGTGCCTGTCGTGGAGCTTCCGGCTCGGCGCGCTCGCCGGGGAACAGGCCGCCGAGGAGGCCGGGCACGTCCTGCGGCTCGCGGTCGTGCGCCGGGTGCTCGACGCGCGCGGCGGCGCCGGGGGCGACCGGCTCTCCGGCGAGCTGGCGAACGTGGCGACCGAGGACGCGAAGCGCGTCGGCGCCGTCACCATGGCGCTCATGAACGGCATCTGGGCTTTCGCCGGGATCATCGTGAGCGCCGTCGCGCTGCTCCTCACCTCCGTTCCGCTCGGGCTCGTCGTCCTGCTGGGCACGCCCGTACTGCTCTGGACGGGCCACCTGCTCAGCAAGCCCCTGGAGCGGCGCAGCGAGGCCGAGCAGGACCGGGCGGCGGGCGCGGCTGGCGTCGCGGCCGACCTCGTCTCCGGGCTGCGGGTGCTGCGCGGGCTCGGCGCGCAGGACGCCGCCGTGGAGCGCTACCGCCGCACCAGCCGTACCTCGCTGCTGGCGACGCTGCGTGCCGCGCGCGCCGAGTCCTGGCAGTCGGGGCTCGTCCTCGCGCTCACCGGGTGCTTCCTCGCGCTCATCGCCTGGGTGGGCGGGCGCCTCGCGCTCGACGGCTCGCTCAGTCTCGGGCAGCTCGTGTCGGCGGTGGGGCTCGCGCTGTTCCTCGTGGGCCCCCTGGAGACCTTCGCCTGGGTCAACGCCGAGCTGGCGCAGGGCCGGGCCTCGGCGGCCCGCATCGCGAAGGTCCTCGGCGCCGGACCCGCCGTCGCGGGCGGCGAGGAGCGCGTACCGGCGGACGGCGAGGGCGAGTTGCTGCTGCGCGGCGTGCGGCTGCGGGGGCTGGACGGGGTGGACCTGCGGGTGCCCGCCGGGCGGCTGACCGGGATCGCGGTGAGCGATCCGGCGCTCGCCGAGGCCCTGCTGGACTGCCTGGGGCGCGAGGCCGATCCGGAGGCGGGCGCGGTCGAGCTGGACGGGGTGCCGCTGACCCGGCTCGCCCCGGACGCGCTGCGCGGGGCGGTGCTCGTCGCACGGCACGACGCCGCGCTCTTCGAGGGGTCCCTGGCCGCGAACGTCGTCGCGCGGGACGAGGACGGGGACGAGACGGCGACGCGGGCCGCCCTGGCGGCGGCCGACGCGGACGAGGTCGCGCGGGCGCTCCCGTACGGCACGGGCACCGACGTCGGCGAGGGCGGTCGCTCGCTCTCCGGCGGGCAGCGCCAGCGCGTGCTGCTCGCGCGGGCCCTGCGGGCCGCGCCGCGCGTCCTCGTCGTGCACGAGCCGACGACGGCCGTGGACGCGGCGACGGAGGCCCGGATCGCGCGCGGGCTCGGGGAGTTCCGGCGGGGCCGGACGACGGTCGTCGTGACCAACAGCCCGGCGCTGCTCGCCGTGACGGACCACGTGGTGTTCCTGGACGGCGGCCGGGTCGGGGCGGAAGGGACGCACGACGAGCTCGCGCGGACCCACGAGACGTATCGCGGGACGGTGTGGGCATGACGACCGAGGCCACCGAGGGGCGCGACCTCCTCCCCACCGCGACGCCCGCGCGTACCCGCGCGGCCGTGCGCGAACTCCTGCGCCCGCACCGGGTACTGGCGGGCGCGGGCTTCGCCGTGCTCGTCCTCGCCACGGCGGTGGGGCTGCTCACGCAGCCGCTCCTCGGGCGGATCGTGGACCTCGTGACGCAGCACCGCTCCCCCGGCGCGCTGACCTGGCCCGTGCTCGCGCTCGCCGGGATCGCGCTCGTCCAGGGCGTCTCGACGGCGTGGGGCATGGCGCTCGTCTCGCGCCTCGGCGAGACGGCGCTCGCCCGGCTGCGCGAACTCTTCGTGGAACGGGCGCTGTCGCTGCCCCTGGACCGTGTGGAGCGGGCCGGCTCCGGCGACCTGAGCGCGCGCGTGACGCGGGACGTGTCGCGCGTCGCCGAGGCGGTGCGCACCGCGCTGCCCGAGCTGGCCAGGTCGGGGCTCTCGATCGTGCTGACGCTGGGCGCGCTCGCGCTCCTCGACTGGCGGTTCCTGGTGGCCGCGCTCCTCGCCGTCCCGGTGCAGGCGTGGACGGCGCGCTGGTACGTGCGCCACGCGGTGCCGCTGTACGCGCGCGAGCGGATCGTGACCGGTTCCCAGCAGCAGCAGTTGCTCGACACGATCGGCGGGGCGCGCACGGTGCGCGCGTACGGGCTCCAGGCGGAGCACGACCGGCGGGTCACGGAGCGCTCGCGTGCCGCCGTGGACCTGACGATGCGCGGGGTGCGGCTCGTGCTGCGGTTCTACGGGCGGCTGCACGTCGCCGAGTACCTGGGCCTCGCGGCCGTGCTCCTGACCGGGTTCCTCCTCGTGCGCGAGGACGCGGTGTCGGTCGGTACGGCGACGGCCGCCGCGCTGTACTTCCACAGTCTGTTCACGCCGGTCAACACGGCGCTCGTGCTCCTCGACGACGCGCAGTCGGCGACGGCGGGGCTCGCGCGCCTCGTCGGCGTGGTCGACGTACGGGCACAGGAGGAGGGCCCGGCGGAGGGGGCCGCGCCCGCGGCCGGTCCGCCCGGGGTGCTGCTCTCGGGCGTCTCGCACGCGTACGTGCCGGGGCGGCCCGTGCTGCACGGCGTGGACCTGGAGGTGCGGCCCGGGGAACGCGTGGCGCTCGTCGGGACGAGCGGCGCGGGCAAGACGACACTCGCCAAGCTCGTGGCGGGACTGCACC
>NZ_GG770539.1:1174447-1175464 GCF_000154905.1 Streptomyces sp. SPB074
CCGCCTGCGGCTCCGACTCGGATTCCGCCGACGGCGGTGACACGAAGGCGCCGAAGGACTCGGCCGCGGCCGGGGCCTTCCCCGTGACGCTCGCGCACAAATTCGGCAGCACGACGGTGAAGTCCGCGCCGAAGCGCGTCGTCACCGTCGGGCTCACCGACCAGGACGCCGTGCTCGCCCTCGGCACGGTGCCGGTCGCCACGACCGAGTGGCTGGGCGGCTACAAGGGCGCGATAGGCCCGTGGGCGCGGAAGGACCTCGGCGGCGCCAAGGCGCCGGTCGTCCTCAAGGACAGCGGCACCGGCCCGCAGGTGGAGCGCATCGCGGCCCTCAAGCCGGACCTCGTCCTCGCGGTCTACGGCGGGCTGACGAAGGCGCAGTACGAGAGCCTGTCGAAGTTCGCGCCCGTCGTCGCGCAGCCCAAGGGCTTCAACGACTACGGCGTGCCGTGGCAGCGGCAGACGGAGGAGATCGGCAAGGCGCTCGGCAAGCCGGCCGAGGCGAAGAAGCTCGTGGCGGGCGTCGAGGGCAAGTTCGCGGCGGCGAAGAAGGCGCACCCGGAGTTCGCCGGCAAGACGGGCGTCGTCGCGACCCCGTACGAGGGCACCTTCGTCTTCGGCAGCCAGGACCCCCGCTCGCGGCTCCTGTCCGATCTCGGCTTCAAGCTCCCCGCGGGCCTGGACAAGGTGATCGGGGACGAGTTCGGCGCCAACATCAGCAAGGAGCGGCTCGACCTGCTCGACCAGGACACGGCCCTGTGGATCGCCCCCGACACGACCGCCTCGGTGAAGAAGCTGCACGCCGACAAGATCTACGGGGACCTGAACGTGGCGAAGCAGGGGCGTGAGGTGTTCGTCAAGGAGACGAGCGACTACGGCAACGCTGTGTCGCTCTCGACGGTGCTGAGCATCCCCTACGTCCTGGACCGCCTCGTGCCGCAGCTCGCGGCCGCGGTGGACGGCAAGCCCGCCACGAAGGTGGAGAACCCGGCGTCCTGAGGACCCGGCGGGGGGGTAC
>NZ_GG770539.1:1176986-1179725 GCF_000154905.1 Streptomyces sp. SPB074
CGATGGCGGCGCGCAGGGCCTCCGGGTCGTCCGCCTCGGCCCGTACGTCCGCGCGCCGCAGCCAGTCGCGTACCTCGTAGCCGTCCGGCTCCGGGACCGTCAGGACGGGCCCCGGTGTGCGCACGAGGCGGGCGCGGAGCATGTCGTGGCGGGCCGCGAGGGCGGCGAGCACGGTGCGGAGACCGTCCTCGGTGAGACCTGCGGGGGTACGGACGAGGGCGGCCTGGTGGTAGGCGGCGAGGGGGCCGCCGCGTTCGACGAGGGACCGCATGATCGGGGTGAGCGCGACGGTCCCCGTGCCGTCGTCGTGCATGGCGCCGCGCTCCCGCGGGGCGAGCGGGCGGGCCAGTGGCGCGAGCGCGGCGACGGTGCGGTGCTGGAGGAACTGGCGCGGGGTCAGGCGCAGTCCGGCGGCGCGGGCCCGGGCGACGAGACTCATGGCGATGATGCTGTCCCCGCCGAAGGAGAAGAAGTCGTCATCGGTGCCGACCGCGTCGGCGGGCAGGCCGAGCGCTTCGGCGAAGAGCTCGCGCAGGGTGTGCTCGGTGGCGTTCTCCGGGGCCCGGCCGCCGCCCGCCGAGGTGAAGTCGGGCGCGGGCAGCGCGGCGCGGTCGAGCTTGCCGTTGGGCAGCAGCGGCAGGCGGTCCAGGACGACGACGGCGGCCGGGACCATGTACTCGGGGAGCGTCGCCGCCGCGTGGGCGCGCAGCGCGGCCGGCTCGGGCGCCGGGGCGCCGGGTGCCGGGGCCGCGTAGGCGATGAGCTGGTGGACGCCGGGGCGGGGCTCCCGGGTGACGACGACGGTGCGGGCCACGGCGGGGTGGCTGTCGATCGCCCGCTCGATCTCGGCGAGTTCGACGCGGTAGCCGCGGACCTTGACCTGGTCGTCGGCGCGTCCGGCGAAGCGCAGGAGTCCTTCCTCCGTCCAGCGGGCGAGGTCGCCCGTGCGGTACATCCGCTCCCCCGCCGGGCCGTAGGGGTCGGCGAGGAAGCGCTCGGCGGTGAGGGCGGGGCGGTCCAGGTAGCCGCGGGCGAGCCCGGGGCCCGCGAGGTACAGCTCCCCGGTGACGCCGGGCGGCACGGGGCGCAGCGCGGTGTCGAGCACGTAGGCGCGCGAGCCGTGCACGGGGCGGCCCACGACGGGTGCGGCCGGGCTGTCCGCGACGCGGCCCACGAGCGCGTCCACGGTCGTCTCGGTGGGCCCGTACAGGTTGACGGCCTCGGTGCCGGGGAGGGCGGCGAGCCTGCGCCACAGGGCGGGCGGCACGGCCTCGCCGCCGAAGCCGACGAGGGCGAGCGGCCACTGGCCGTCCGGTCCGGCCAGCCCGCTGTCGGCCATGCGGTCCAGGAGGGACGGGGTGACCTCGATGAAGTCGATGGCGTGGGCGCGGACGAAGGCGGCGAGGAGTTCGGGGTCGCGGCGCGTCTCCTCGTCGGCGATGTGCAGGGTGTGGCCGTCCAGGAGCCACAGCTGCGGCTGCCAGGAGGCGTCGAAGGCGAACGACCAGGCGTGCGCGACCCGCAGGTGACGGCGGCCGGTGCGGCGGCGGGCCGCCGCGTGGAGGTCGTGGCGGTGGCTGTGGAAGAGGCTCGTGATGTTGCGCTGGGTCACGACGACGCCCTTGGGGCGCCCGGTGGAGCCGGAGGTGAAGAGGACGTACGCGGGGTGTCCGGGCGCGGGCGGGGTGGGCTCGGCCCGGGGCAGGTCCCCGAGCGGGGTGTCGACGCGCAGGACGGGCACCCCCGTGTCCGGGAGGGCCGTCTCCGCGGCGGTGAGGACGAGGACGGGGCGGGCGTCGGTGAGCTGGGCGGTGAGCCTGGCTACGGGAAGCGCGGTGTCCAGCGGCAGGTAGGCGGCGCCCGCGCGCATGACGGCGAGGATCGCGACGAGGTGCTGGGTGGTACGGGGCAGGGCGAGGGCGACGGTCCGTTCGGGCGCGGCGCCGTGCGCGGCGAGGACGCGGGCCAGTTCCTCCGTGTGCCGGTCGAGTTCGGCGAAGGTGAGGCTCGTGCGGCCGTCCGTGACGGCGACGGTGTCGGGGCTCTCGGCGACCTGGGCGGCGAGGAGTTCGGGGATCGTGCCGGGGCGGGCCGCCTCGGGGAGCGCGGTGTCGTTCCAGTCCGTGAGCATCCGCTGCCGCTCGGCGGGGGCGAGGAGTTCGAGCCGTCCGACGGGCAGTTCGGGCTCCCTGGCCATGCCGGTCAGCAGCTCCGCGAGGGCGTCGGTGACGCGCCGCACCGTCGCCGCGTCGAGCAGGTCGGGGCGGAACTCGGCGGTCAGGCGCAGGCGTTCGCCCGGCTCGACGGCCCACGCGAAGGGGTAGTGCGTGGAGTCCGCGTGCTCGCGGACGGTGGCGCGCGGGGCCTCGCCCCGGGCGGGCTCCTCCGCGACGGGGTAGGACTCGAACACCACGAGGGTGTCGAAGAGTTCCCCGAGCCCGGCCGCGCGCTGGATGTCCGCGAGGCCGAGGTGCTGGTGCGCCAGGAGCCGGGACTGCTCGTCCTGGAGCCGTGCGAGGAGCGCGGCGGCGCTCTCGTCCTGGCGCAGCCGTACACGTACCGGCACGGTGTTGATGAAGAGGCCGATCATGGCCTCCGCGCCCGCCAGTTCGGGGGAGCGCCCGGCGACGGTGGCGCCGAAGACGACGTCGGTGCGGCCGGTGAGGCGGCCGAGGAGGATGCCCCAGGCGGCCTGCACGAGGGTGTTGAGGGTGACGCCCCGGGAGCGCGCGAACGCCT
>NZ_GG770539.1:1181075-1208164 GCF_000154905.1 Streptomyces sp. SPB074
CGGTGCGCCCCAGGTACTCCAGGTCACCGTACGCGCTCCAGCGGGCGAGGTCGCCCGTGCGGTACATCCGCTCCCCCGCCGGGCCGTAGAGGTCGGCGACGAAGCGCTCGGCGGTCAGGGCCGGGCGTCCGAGGTAGCCGCGCGCGAGCTGGACGCCCGCGAGGTACAGCTCGCCCGCGACGCCCGGCGGGACCGGGCGCAGCGTCGCGTCGAGCACGTACGTGCGGGTGCCCCGGACCGGGCGGCCGATCGGCACCGAGGCGCCGGGCGCGGCGCCCACCTCGTGGGCGGTGACATCGACGGACGCCTCGGTGGGCCCGTACAGGTTGTGCAGGCCGCGCCAGGACAGGACGTAGCATCGAGAATTCCATCACAGGTAGATTCAGTCATCGCCGCTGCACACGACCCGGCGCATGGACGCGCAGTCCCCGGCGGCCGGCGTGTCGAGGAAGGCGCGGAGCATCGAGGGCACGAAGTGGACGGTCGTGACGCGCTCGCGGCGGATCAGCTCCGCGAGGTGGGCCGGGTCCTGGTGGCCGCCGGGCCGGGCGACGACGAGGGTCGCGCCGGTGATCAGGGGCCAGAAGAACTCCCAGACGGAGACGTCGAAGCCCGCCGGGGTCTTCTGGAGCACGCGGTCCCCGGCGCCGAGCCCGTGGTGCTCCTGCATCCAGCGCAGGCGGTTGGCGATGCCCGCGTGGGGCACGGTGACGCCCTTGGGGCGGCCCGTGGAGCCCGAGGTGTAGAGGACGTAGGCGGGGTGGCGGGGGTCGGGTGCCCCGGGCAGCGGCGCGTCGGCGGGGTGCGTGGGGGTGCCGTCGGGGGTGACGGTCAGGCGCGGGACGGCGGTGGCGGGCAGGGTGACGCCGTCGGTCGTGACGAGGCAGGTGGGGCGCGCGTCGTCGAGCATGTAGGCGAGGCGGTCGGCGGGGTAGCCGGTGTCGAGCGGCAGGTAGGCGGCGCCCGCGCGGTGCGCGGCGAGCAGGGTCACGACGAGCGCGAGGGAGCGCGGGAGGGCGACGGCGACGGTGGCCTCGGCGCCCGCGCCGTGCGCGGCGAGGGTGCGGGCGAGGACGTCCACGCGGGCGTCGAGTTCCGCGTAGCTGAGCGAGGTGCCCTCGAAGACGAGCGCGGTCGCCTCCGGCGTGCGGGCGGCCTGGGCGCGGAACGCCTCGGGCAGGAGGACGTCCACTCCGGCCTCGCCGGTGGCGTTCCACTCGGTGAGGACGCGGGCGCGTTCGTCCTCGCGCAGCACGTCGAGCGCGGCGAGGGGGCGGTCGGGGTCGGCGACCGCCTGTTCCAGGAGCGAGACGAGGCGGGCGCCGAGGAGTTCGGCGGTGCGCGCGTCGAAGAGGTCGGCGCTGTACTCGATCCAGCCCTGGATGCCGCCGCCCTCGCCCTGCTCCACGAAGTCGAAGCTGAGGTCGAACTTGGCGCTCTCCTGTCCGACGCTCTCGCGCCGCGAGGCGAGCCCCGGCAGCAGCGGGGCCTCGGCGCCCTCGGCCGCGAGGTGCACGACCATCACCTGGAAGAGCGGGTGCCTGCCGAGCGAGCGGGCGGGGTTGAGGGCTTCCACGAGGCGTTCGAAGGGGAGGTCCTGGTGGGCGTAGGCGGCCAGGTCGCTCGCGCGGACCCGGGCGAGGAGTTCGGCGAAGCTCGGCCTGCCGGAGAGGTCCGTGCGCAGCACGAGGGAGTTGACGAAGAAGCCGACGAGGTCTTCGAGCGCCTCGTCGGTGCGGCCGGAGACGGGCGCGCCGAGCGGGATGTCCTCACCCGCGCCGAGCCGGTGCAGGAGGCTCGCGACGGCGGCCTGGGCGACCATGAACATGCTGACGCCGTGTTCGCGGGCGAGGGCGCGCAGGGCGCGCTCCAGGTCCGGGGCGACGGTGAAGCCGACGGTGCCGCCGCGCCCGCTCGACTCGGCGGGGCGGGGCCGGTCGGTGGGCAGGTTCAGCTCCTCGGGGAGCCCGGCGAGCGCGCGGGTCCAGTGGTCGAGGAGGGCGGGCCCGGTCTCGGCGAGGAGGTCGCGCTGCCACAGGGTGTAGTCGGCGTAGCGGGCGGGCAGCGGCGCCCACTCGGGGGCGCGGCCCTCGGTGCGGGCGGCGTAGGCGGCGGCGAGGTCGGCGCGCAGGGGGCGGTCGGACCACTCGTCGGTGGCGATGTGGTGCAGGACGAGGAGGAGGACGTGCTCCCCGGGGCCGGTGGGCGCGAGCGCGGCGCGCAGCGGGAGCTCGCGGGCCAGGTCGAAGGGCCGGGCGGCCGCGGCGGCCAGGTCCTCGTACCGGATGGTCGCGAGCGGGACCGTGACCTCCTCGGGTGTCAGGACCCGCTGGTACGGCTCGCCCTGGACGGCCGGGAAGAGGGTGCGCAGCGGGGCGTGGCGGGCCACGACGTCGTGGAGCGCGGCTTCGAGCGCGGCCCGGTCCAGGTCGCCGGTCAGGCGCCAGGCGGTGGGGATGTGGTAGGCGGTACCGGTCTCCTCGACCTGCTGGAGCAGCCACAGCCGCTGCTGGGCGGAGGAGAGCGGGAGCCGTGCGGGGACGGGGCGCGGCGTCGCGAGGGCGGGCCGGGCCGGGCCCGTCGCCGCGTCGATGCGGGCGGCGAGGCGTGCCGGGGTGGGCGCGTCGAAGACCGTGCGCAGGGAGAGGTCGGCGCCGAGCGCGGAGCGGACGCGGGCGACCAGTCGCATCGCGGTCAGCGAGTGGCCGCCGAGCGCGAAGAAGTCGTCGTCGGGGCCGGCGTGCGCGTGGCCGAGCACGGCGGCGAAGAGGGTGCACAGCAGTTCCTCGCGCGGCGTGCGCGGCAGCCTGCCGCCGCTCGCGGCCGGGGACGGCGGGGCGGGCAGCGCCGCCGTGTCCAGCTTGCCGTTGACGGTACGGGGCAGGGCGGCGAGCGCGACGAAGGAGCCGGGGACCATGTGGTCCGGGAGCGCGGCGGCGGTGTGGGCGCGCAGCGCGGCGGGGTCGGCCGCGGTGCCGGGCACGGCGACCACGTAGGCGACGAGGCGGTCCTCGCGGACGACGACGGCGGCGGCGGAGACGGCGGGGTGACGGCTCAGCACGGCCTCGATCTCGCCGAGTTCGACGCGGAAGCCGCGGATCTTGACCTGGTCGTCGGCGCGGCCGAGGAAGACGAGGGTGCCGTCCTTGTCGCGGCGCACGAGGTCGCCGGTGCGGTACATCCGGGTGCCGGCCGGGCCGTAGGGGTCGGCGACGAAGCGCTCGGCGGTCAGCGCCGGGCGGCCGAGGTAGCCGCGCGCGAGCCCTTCGCCCGCGAGGTACAGCTCGCCGGGGACGCCGCCCGGGACGGGGCGCAGGGCCTCGTCCAGGACGTGGGCGCGGGTGTTGTCGAGCGGCGCGGCGAAGGCGCCCTCGGGGGTGTGGTGCCAGCCGTAGGCGTCCACGGCGCACTCGGTGGGGCCGTAGAGGTCGTGGACGGTGGTGCCGGGGAGGGCGGTGAGCCGGTCCCACAGCGCCGCCGGGGTCGCCTCGCCGCCGACGGCGAGGACGGCGGGGACGTGGCGCGCGCGGTCGCCGGGGCCGGTCTCGGCGAGGAAGCCGTGGTGGAGGAGTTCGCGCAGGTAGGTCGGGGTGAGGTCGGCGAAGTCGATGCGCGCGTGCGTCATGCGGTCGAGCAGCGCCTCCGGGTCGCGCGCCGTCGTCTCGTCCACGACGTGGAGTTCGTGCCCGGCGAGGAGCCAGAGCAGGGGTTCCCAGGAGCCGTCGAAGCTGAACGAGGCGGCGTGCAGGGCGCGCAGGCGCGCGCGGCCCGTGCGCCGCACGGCGGGGGTGATGAGGTCGCGCAGGTGGGCGGCGTAGAGGTTGGACAGGCCCCGGTGGGTGCCGATGACGCCCTTGGGACGGCCGGTGGAGCCGGAGGTGTAGATGGTGTACGCGGCCTGGCCGGGGCGGATCGCGGGCGCGGGCTCGTGCGGCGTGACGCTCGCGGGCTCGTGCGGCGTGGCGCTCGCGGGCCCGTCCAGGAGCAGGCGCGGGACGCCGGGGGCGTCGGGGAGCAGTGCCGCGTACTCGGTGGTCGTGACGAGGCACACGGGTGCCGCGTCGCCGAGCATGAACTCCAGGCGCTCGGCCGGGTGCGCGACGTCGAGCGGAAGGTAGGCCGCTCCGGCGGCGAGGACGCCGAGGAGCGCGGGGACGGTCTCCTCGCGCGGCAGCGCGAGGGCGACGACGGCGCCGGGGGTGGTGACGTGCGGGCGCAGCCGGGCCGCGAGGGCGGTCACCGAGGCGTGCAGGGCGGCGAAGCTCGTGCGGCGGGGGGCGGCGTCGGGCCCGGTGACGAGCGCGGTCGCCTCCGGGAGGCGGCTGGCGGTGGCGGCGAGGATCTCAGGCACGGAACGGGTCTCGACGGGCCGCGCGGTGGCGTTCCAGGCGCCGGTGGCCGAGGCGTTCGCCCGCTCCTCGGGCGTGAGGACGTCCAGGTCGCGCAGGGGCACGTCCGGGGTGCGCGCCGCGCGGTCCAGGAGGAGGACGAGGCGTTCGGCGAGGAGCGCGGCCGTCTCCGGGCCGGCGAGGTCGGTCGCGTACTCCAGGAGGAGTGTGATGCCGCCGTCCGCGTCGGAGGCGTCCACGAAGGTGAAGTCGAGGTCGAACTTCGCGGTGCCGGTGTCCATGTCGTACCAGTCGGCGGGCAGTCCGAGGAGGGTTGCGGCGTCGCCCTCGGGGCGGTGGTGGTAGCCGAGCATGACCTGGAAGAGCGGGTTGCGGCCGGTGACGCGGGGCGGGTTGAGGGCCTCCACGAGCCGGTCGAAGGGGAGGTCCTGGTGCTCGAAGGCGGCGAGGGACGACTCGCGGACGCGGGCGAGGAGTTCGGTGAAGGTGGGGGTGCCCGAGAGGTCGGTGCGCAGGACGAGGGTGTTGACGAAGAAGCCGACGAGTTCGTCGAGTTCGCCGTCGGTGCGCCCGGCGATGGGCGCGCCGAGCGGGATGTCCTCGCCCGCGCCGAGGCGGTGCAGGAGCGCCGCGGTCGCGGCCTGGAGGAGCATGAACATGCTCGTGCCGCTCGCGGCCGACAGTTCGCGCAGCGCGCGCCCGGTCGCGGCGGGCACCTCGCGGCGCACGACGGCACCGTGCCCGGTCGGCGCGGCGGGGCGCGGCCGGTCCAGGGGCAGGGGCAGTTCCTCGGGGATGCCCTCCAGCGTCCGCGTCCAGTAGGCGAGCTGGTCGTCGCCGAGCTGCTGGAGGAGCTGGTCCTGCCACAGCGTGTAGTCGGCGTACTGGACGGGCAGCGGGGCCCACTCGGGGGCCGTGCCGCGCGCCCGTGCCGCGTAGGCGGTGTCGAGCCCGGCGAGGAAGGGCCGGTCGGACCACTCGTCGGTCGTGATGTGGTGCAGGACGAGCGCGAGGACGTGCTCCTCGGGGGCGAGGGTGAACACCTCGGCTCGGACCGGGAGTTCGCGCGTGAGGTCGAAGGGGCGGCGCTGCGCGGCCTCGATGAGGGCGGGCAGTTCGGCCTCGGTGTGCTCGCTCACGGTGAGCGGCGGGTGGGCCCCCTCGGCGGGCACGAGGAGCTGGTACGGCTCCCCCTCGTGCACGCCGACGAGGGTGCGCAGCGACTCGTGGCGGACCGCGAGGTCGTGCAGCGCGAGGCGCAGGGCCTCGGTGTCGAGGGCGCCGCGCAGCCGGACGACGAGCGGGAAGTTGTAGGCGGGGCCGGCGCCTTCGAGTTCCTGGACGAGCCACAGGCGGCGCTGGGCCGCGGACAGGGGTACGCGCGCGGGGCGGTCCGCGCGGGCGGTGAGCGCGGGCCGGGCCGGCTTTCCCGTGTGCGCGCGGGCGGCGAGGAGCGCGGGGGTGGGGGCCTCGAAGAGGTCGCGGATGGCGAGTTCGGCGCCGAGTTCGGCGCGGGCGCGGCTGACGAGCCGGGTGGCGAGCAGCGAGTGGCCGCCGAGGTCGAAGAAGTTGTCCTCGGCCCCCGCCTCCTCCAGTCCGAGCACGTCGGCGAAGAGGCGGCACAGCACCTCTTCGCGCGGGGTGCGCGGTCCGCGCCAGCCGCCGAGCGCGACGGCGGGCTCGGCGTCGGGGAGCGCGCGGACGTCGAGCTTGCCGTTGGCGTTCATGGGGAGCGTGTCGACGGTGACGAAGGCGGCGGGGACCATGTATTTCCGCAGGGTGCGGCCCAGGTCCTCGCGCAGGCGGCGCACGAGCGCGGCGGTCCCGCGCGCGGCCGTGGGGTCGTTGGTGCACGGCTCGTCCGTGCCGCGCGGGCGGTACAGGCCGGCCGCGAGCCGGGGCGCGTTCGCTCCGGGCGCGAGGAACACCGCCTCGAAGGCGCCCTCGCGCGCGGACCAGGTGGTGAGGACGCGGCGGCCGGCCGCCTCGCCGAGGGCGTGCACGGACTCGGGGGCGACGCCGTCCGCGCGGGTGCGGCCGTCGGGGACGCCGGTGAGGCGCAGGGGCTCGCCGGTCGCGGCGAGGAGCCGGGCGGCGTCCTCCTCCGTCGTCCAGGGGGTCTCGCGCACCGCGCCGAGGTCGGTGTCGGCGGCGCCCGCGTGGAGGACGACGTCGTAGCGGTGCCGGGTCAGCTCGTTGTCGTGGTGACCGCGCTTGGTGCGCAGGTCGGCCCCGTACCCGAGGCGCGTGAAGAAGTCCGGGTCGACGAGGAGTTCCTTCTCCAGGCGCAGTCCGCGCGCCACCGCGCGCTCCAGGCCGGCGGGGGCGGTGCCGCGCGCCCGCTGGATCTCGGTGTGGAAGGTGCGGGCGAGGCGCAGATTGCGCACGTCGCCGACGAAGAGGGCGCCGCCGGGCGCGAGGAGGCCCATCGCGCCCTCGATGACGGCGGTGAGGTACTCGGCGCCGGGGAAGTACTGGACGACCGAGTTGATGACGATCGTGTCGAAGTACCCGGTGGGCAGTCCGCCCAGGTCGTCGGCGGGGCGGCAGCGCAGGTGCACGCGGGCGGCCAGCTCCGGGTCGGTGGCGCGCAGTTCGGCCTCGATCTTGCGGATGACGGGGGCCGCGATGTCGGTCGCCCAGTACTCCTCCGTGTCCTTGGCGAGCCCGGACAGCAGGAGGCCGGAGCCGACGCCGATCTCCAGGACGCGGCGCGGGTCCAGGGAGCGGATGCGGTCGAGCGTGGCGGCGCGCCACTCGCTCATCTCCGCGAAGGGGATGGGCTCGCCGTCGTAGGAGCTGTCCCAGCCGTCGTAGCGCTCGGTGGAGACGGCGGTGCCGATCTTCTCGTACTCGTCGGTGTAGATCTCGCGCCACTCGCCGACCTGTTCCTCCTGGGCGGCGGTACGGGCCTCGGGGTCGGCGCCGGAGGGCACGACGTAGCCGACGAGGCGGTCCTCGCGGACGACGACGGCGGCCTGGGCGACGAGGGGGTGGCGGCTGAGCGCGGTCTCGATCTCGCCGGGCTCGACGCGGTAGCCGCGGATCTTGACCTGGTCGTCGGTGCGCCCGAGGTAGTCGAGGTTGCCGTCGGGGCGGCGGCGCAGCAGGTCCCCGGTGCGGTACATGCGGGCGCCGGGAGCGCTCGCGAAGGGGTCGGCGACGAAGCGTTCGGCGGTCAGCGCGGGGCGGTCGAGGTAGCCGCGCGCGAGGCCGATGCCCGCGATGTACAGCTCGCCGGGCACGCCGTCGGGCACGGGGCGCAGCCAGGCGTCCAGGAGGTGGGCGCGGGTGCCCCGGATGGGGCGGCCCACGGTGGGGGTCGCGCTGTCGGGGGTGCCGCCGCCGAGGGTGTTGATCGTGTACTCGGTGGGCCCGTACAGGTTGTAGCCGTAGGTGCCTTCGGTGTCACGCAGCGCCGTCCACACGGTCTCGGGGACGGCTTCGCCGCCGAGCAGGACGAGCGGGGGCACGTGGCCTTCGAGCAGGCCCTGCTCGATGAGGAGGCGCGCGTAGGTGGGGGTCACGTTGACGACGTCCACGCGGTGTTCCGCGCAGTAGGCGACGAGCGCCTCGGCGTCGCGGCGCAGGTCCTCGTCGCACACGTGGACCTCGTGGCCCTCGACGAGCCAGAGCAGTTCCTCCCACGACATGTCGAAGGCGAAGGAGACGGTGTGCGCGATGCGCAGCCGCCGGCCCCCGGCTGCGGCGACGGCCGGGGCGAAGATCTCCTTCTGGTGGTTGACCTGCATGTTCGTCAGTCCCCGGTACGGGGTGACGACGCCCTTGGGGCGGCCCGTGGAGCCGGAGGTGTAGATGACGTACGCGGGGTGTTCGAGGCTGAAGCGGCGGTGCACGGGGGTGCCGGGCTGCGCGGCGCGTTCGGCTTCCACGGCCGGGTCGTCCAGCAGCAGGCGGGGCACGTCCCCGTCGAGCCGCGCGGAAACCTCCGTACGGCTGAGCAGGAGCAGCGGGCGGGCGTCGGCGAGCATGGCCGCGAGCCGGTCGGCGGGGTGGTCCAGCTCCAGGGGCAGGTAGGCGGCGCCGGTGCGCAGCACGGCGAAGAGGGCCACGACCATGTCGAGGGAGCGGGGCAGCGCGAGCGCGACGACGCGCTCGGGGCCCGCGCCGCGGGCGAGGAGCAGCCGCGCGAGGCGGTTGACGGCCGCGTCCAGCTCCGCGTAGGTGAGGGTGTCCGCGCCGAAGACGAGGGCGGTGGCGTCGGGGGTGCGCGCGGCCTGCTCGGCGAGGAGGCCGGCGATGGTCTTCTCGGGCTGCTCGACCTCGCTCGCGGCCCGCTCGGCGCGCAGCGCGGCGTGTTCGGCGGGCAGCAGCGCGTCGAGCGAGCCGACGGGGGCGGCGAGGTCCGCGCTGAGGCGGTCCACGAGGAGCGTGAAGCGGTCCAGGAGCGCGCGGGCCCGCTCGGCGGGGACCAGCTCGGGGTGGTGGCTGAGCGAGACGGTGACGCGCTCGCCGGGGGTGACGACGAGGTTGGCCGGGTAGTGGGTGGCGTCCACGTTGGCGACGGCGCTCGCGCCGTGCCGGGTGCGCAGCGCTTCGAGGCGGTCCTCGGTGTCGTTGTCGCGCAGGACGAAGAGGGTGTCGAAAAGCTTGCGGTGCCCGGTCTCGGCCTGGAGCACGCCGAGGCTGAGGTGTTCGTACGGCATGAGGCCGAGGCGTTCGTCCTGGATGCGGCGCAGCAGCGCGAGGACGGACTCGGCGGGGTCGAGCGCGACGCGGGTGGGGACGGTGTTGAGGAACAGGCCGATGATGCCGCCGACGTCGGGGACCTCGCTGGGGCGGCCCGCGACGGTCGTGCCGAAGACGACGTCGGTGCGGCCCGTGGCGGTGGCCAGGGTGAGGCCCCAGGCGGCGTTGAGGAAGGTGTTGAGGGTCAGTCCGTGCAGGCGTCCGGCCTCGCGCAGGCGGGCGCCGAGCGCGGCGGGGAGCCGGACGTCGAGCTGTTCGGGGATGACGGGGGCGAGACCCTCCGCCGCGCCGGGGGCGAGCAGCGTCGGCTCGTCGAGTCCGGCGAGCGCGGCGCGCCAGGCGGCCGTGGCCGCGGTGTCGTCCTGGCGGGCGAGCCAGGTCAGGTAGTCCTGGTAGGTGCCGGGCGCGGGGAGCGCGGCGGCGTCACCGGCGCTCTCGTAGAGCGCGAACAGCTCGTCCAGGAAGAGCCAGGCGGACCAGCCGTCCCACAGGATGAGGTGGCGGCCGATGACGAGCCGGTCGCCGCGCTCCTCGCCGAGGCGCAGCAGGAGCAGCCGGAAGAGCGGGGGCGCGGAGAGGTCGAAGCGGCGGTTGCGCTCGGCCTCGGTCAGCTCCCGCACGCGGGCGTCCTGCGCGGCGGGGGGCAGGCCGGAGAGGTCGGCCTCTTCGAGCGGGACCTCCGGGGTGTCCACGATGAACTGCGCGGGCGCGTCGAGCCCTTCGCTCGTGAAGCCCGCGCGCAGGCCGGGGTTGCGGTCCAGGACGGTGCGCACGGCGGCGCGCAGGCGGTCCGCGTCGAGGGGGCGCGCGAAGTCGAAGGTCTCGTGGACGGTGTAGACGTCGAGGGCGCCCTCGTCGTACGCGGAGTGGAAGAACAGGCCCTCCTGGAGGGGGGCCAGCGGCCACACGTCGGTGACGGCGGCGGGGGCGGCGAGCGCGCGGACGCGGGCGAGCGCGGCGTCCGGGAGGTCGAGCGCGGCGGCGGGTCCGGCGGTCACGGGCGCGGTGCCCGCGGGGGTGCTGTGCGCGGCGACGGCGGCGGGGGTGCGGTGGGTGAAGATGTCGCGGGGGCTGACGTCGAGCCCGGCGGCGCGGGCGCGGCTCGCGACGCCGATGGAGCTGATGCTGTCGCCGCCGAGCTGGAAGAAGTCGTCGTCGGGGCCGAGGTCCTCGATGCCGAGCACGGCGGCGAAGACGGCGACGAGCGCTTCCTCGCGCTCGTTCGCGGGGGCGCGGCGGACGGCGCGCGCGGCCTCGGGGGCGGGCAGCGCGGCCTGGTCGAGCTTGCCGCTCGGGGTGAGGGGCAGGTCGGCGAGGAGGACGTAGTCCTCGGGGACGAGGGCGGCGGGCAGTTCACGGGCGAGCGCGGCGCGCAGCGCGCCGGGTTCCAGGTCCGCGGCCCCGGTGGCGGGCACCGCGTAGGCGACGAGGCGCTGGGCGCGGACGAGTACCGCGCCGCGCGCGACCTGCGGGAGCCGGGTGAGGGCGGCCTCGATCTCGCCGGGCTCGATGCGGTTGCCGCGCAGCTTGACCTGCCGGTCGGTGCGGCCGAGGTAGTCGAGCGTGCCGTCCGGGCGGCGGCGCACGAGGTCGCCCGTGCGGTACATGCGGGTGCCGGGGGCGCCGTAGGGGTCGGCGACGAAGCGGTCGGCGGTGAGCGCGGGGCGGCGGTGGTAGCCGCGCGCGAGCTGGACGCCGCTGAGGTAGAGCTCTCCCGGGACCCCGTCGGCGACGGGGCGCAGGCCGGGATCGAGGACGCGGAGGCCGGTGTTCCACACGGGGCGGCCGATGGGGACGGTCGTGTCGGGCGCGCCGTCGAAGGCGTGGTGCGTGACGTCGACGGCGGCCTCGGTGGGCCCGTACAGGTTGTGCGGGGGCACGCCGGTGAGCGCGGTCCAGCGGGCGGCGCTCTGCCCGGACAGGGCCTCGCCGCTGCTGAACACGAGCCGGAGCGAGGCCGCCCAGGAGGGGTCGGCCGTCACCTCGGCGGAGGCGAGGAAGGCGTCCAGCATCGAGGGGACGAAGTGCATCGCGGTGATGCCCTCGGCGCGCACGGTGCGGGCGAGGTAGGCGGGGTCGCGGTGGCCCTCGGGCGCGGCGAGGACGACTGCGGCGCCCTCGCGCAGCGGCCAGAAGAACTCCCACACGCTCACGTCGAAGCTCGCGGGCGTCTTCTGGAGCACGCGGTCGGCCTCGGTGAGCCCGTAGGCGCCCTGCATCCAGGCGAGGCGGTTG
Organism: Streptomyces sp. SPB074; assembly: GCF_000154905.1. Classification (GTDB taxonomy): domain Bacteria; phylum Actinomycetota; class Actinomycetes; order Streptomycetales; family Streptomycetaceae; genus Streptomyces. Next base: position 1,192,370 of record NZ_GG770539.1, read on the forward strand.
GCGAGCGCGCGGTGCGTGACGACGACGCCCTTGGGGCGGCCCGTGGAGCCGGAGGTGTGGATCAGGTAGGCGGGGTGGTCGGGGGCGGCCTCCGCGTACGGGGCGGCCTCCGCGTCCGAGGCGGTGTCGGCTTGCGGGGCGGCGTCGGCGTCCGAGGGGCCGGCCGGGTGCCCCTCGCTGTCCACGAGGACCGTGTCGAGCCCGTGGTGCGCGGGCAGGCGTCCGGCGTCGGCCGGGGTGGTGACGACGGTGCGGGCGCCCGCGTCGGCGAGGACGTGGGCGATGCGCTCGGCGGGGTGGTCGAGGTCGATCGGCACGTAGGCGGCACCGGACTTGAGGACGCCGAGCAGCGCCACCACGAGCCCGGCGGAGCGCGGCACGGCGACCGCGACGAACTCCTCGGGCCGGGCGCCCCGGGCGCGCAGCCGGCGGGCCAGAAGCTCGGCGCGGGCGTCGAGTACGGCGTAGGACAGAGTCGTCCCCTCGTGCACGACGGCAATCGCGTCCGGGGTGCGGGCGGTCTGCGCGGCGATCGCGGCGGGGAGGGTGCGGGCGTCCACCTCGCGGGACTCGCCCGTGCCGAGCGCGGCGGTGCGCGCGTGCTCCTCGGGGGTGAGCAGGTCGAGCGCGGCGGCGGGGCGCGCGGTGTCGTCGGCGAGTGCGTCGAGGACGCGGGTGAGGCGCTCGGCGAGCACGCGCACCGCCTCGGTGCCGATGCGTTCGGTGTGGTGCTTGAGGCGCAGGTCGAGGCGGCGGCCAGGCTTCACGATGAGGGCGAGCGGGTAGTGCACGGCGTCGTGGAAGGTGTGCCCGGTGAGGCGGACGGTGCCGGTGGGGTCGCTCAGGTCCGGGTCGGCCGGGTAGTTCTCGAAGACCCACCAGGGTGTCGAGGAGGTTCGCCCTCGCCCGCGTGCCCGACGAGGCGCTGGATCTACGGCAAGCCCGAGGTGCTGGTGGTCCAGGGAGTGCGCTCTGCTCGCGCTGGAGGCGTTCCAGGACGGAGCCCAGAGGGTCAAAACAGGGCCCAGTTCAGGCAAGTCGGAAGGGGTTGATGAAGAGGCCCGCCATTGACTCGATACCATCCGCGGAGGCGTCGCCCCCCGAGACGGTGGTGCCGAAGAAGACGTACTGCCTTTCGGTGAGGCCGGACAGGAGCAGCCCCCAGGCGGCCTGCACGACGGTGCCGAGCGTGACGCCGTGCGCGCGGGCGCGGGCGCTGAGGCGCGCGGTGGTGGCCTCGGGCAGCTCGACGCGGACCTGCGCGGGCTCGATCGGCCCGGCCGCCGGGGCGGTGACGAGGCGGGTCGCCTCCTCGAACCCGGCGAGCGCGTCGCGCCACGCCGTGCGCGCGGCCTCGCGGTCGGCGCGCGCGAGGTGCGCCAGGTGGGCGCGGTAGGGGGCGACCTCGGGCAGCGGTGCCGCCTCCTCGCCGTACAGCGCGAGGAGTTCGCGGTGCAGGACGGGCAGCGACCAGCCGTCGGCGACGATGTGGTGGAAGGTGAGGACGAGCTGGCTGCGTTCCTGGCCGCCGGGCGTGCCGCCGAGGCGGATCAGCGCGAAGCGCAGGAGGGGCGGGTGGGCGAGGTCGAAGCGGTGGGCGCGTTCGGCGGCGGCGACGGACGCGGCGCGGCCGGGGTCCTGCCCGGTGAGGTCGGTCTCGCTCCACGGGAGGTCCACGCCGCTCGCGATGAGCTGGGCGGGGCGGCCGTCGGGGAGCGGGCGGAAACAGGCGCGCAGCGGCGCGTGCCGCTCCACGAGGCGCTCGGCGGCGCGGCGCAGGAGGGCGGGGTCGACGGGCCCGGCGAGGTCGATGACCTGCTGGACGACGTAGGCGTCGCGCTCGGCGCCGTCGAGCAGGGCGTGGAAGTAGAAGCCCTCCTGGAGCGGGCCGAGCGGCAGGACCTCGGCGATGTCGAGCGGCCCCGGGCCCTGGAGGGCGGCGAGTGCGGCCTCGGTGGGCGGGTCCCAGGGCAGGGACGCGGGGTCCTGCGGGGTGTCGGCGGCGGTGCGCGCGGCCGTCGCGAGCTGGGCGGCGGTGCGGTGCCGGAAGACGTCGCGGGGGGTCAGTTCGAGCCCGGCGCGGCGGGCGCGGACGAGGAGCTGGATGGCGACGATGCTGTCCCCGCCGAGCGCGAAGAAGTCGTCCTCGGCGGTGACCGAGGCGACGCCGAGCGTCTCCGCGTACAGGCGGCACAGGAGGCGTTCGCGCGCGGTGCGCGGGGCGCGTCCGGAGCTGAGGAGCCCGTAGTCGGGGACGGGCAGCGCGGCGGCGTCGAGCTTGCCGCTCGGGGTGACGGGGAGCCGGTCGAGCGGCACGAAGGCGGCGGGCACCATGGAGGCGGGCAGGGCCTCGGCGGCGTGCGCGCGCAGCGCGGTCATGAGCGCGGTGACGTTGCGGAAGGGCGCGGGGCGGTTGGCGTGCGGGTGGGCGGGGCCGGGAACGTAGAGCGGTCCGGCCGGGGACTCCGGCGCGGGCGGGGTGTCCGGCGCGGGCGGGGCATCCGCCGTCCTGGGCGCGGGCACGAGCGCGTCCGCCGTGCCGGGGGTGAACACCGCGTCACGCTGCCGTCCTCCGCGTCGGCCGCCCAGGTGAGGGCGGCGCGGTGGCCGTGGCGGGCGGCGGTCTCGTGCAGGGTCTCGGGGTCGATGCCGGGGCCGCCCGCGCGGCTGCTGTCGTCCAGCCTGCCGAGCGCGGCGAGGTCGGGGGCGAGGCGGGCGTTGGGGATGCCGGTGACGCGCAGCGGCGCGGTGCGGGCGGCGAGGGCGGCGCCGAGCGCTTCGGGCGTGCCGAGCGCGGACCAGGGCAGGGTCTGCGCCGGGACGGTGGCCGGGGCGGTGCCGGGCCGGAGCACGACGTCGTAGCGGTAGCGCGTCAGCTCGTTGTGGTGGGTGCCGCGCTTGAGGCGTATGTCGGCGGTGAAGCCGTCGAGGGCGGCGAAGTAGTCCGGGTCGAGGAGGAGTTCGCCCTCCCAGGCGACGGCGCGGTCCACGGCGGCGCGCAGCGCCTCCTTGTCGTCGGCGGGGGTGCGCCCGGCCTCGACGGCGGCGGCGAGGGTGCGGTGCAGGCGCAGGTTGCGCACGTCGCCGACGAAGAGCGCGCCGCCGGGGGCGAGGAGGCGGGCGGCCGAACGGAGCACGTCCGTCAGGTAGTCGGCGCCGGGGAAGTACTGGACGACGGAGTTGACGACGATCGTGTCGAAGTGGGCCTCGGGCAGTCCGGAGAGCTCGTGCGCGGGGCGAGCGCTCAGCGTGACGCGGTCCGCGAGCGAGGGCACGGCCTCGACCTGGGCGCGCAGGGCCCGCACGGCCTCCTCGGACAGGTCCGTGCCCCAGTACTCGGCGCAGCCGGGAGCGAGGCGGGACAGGAGCAGCCCGCTGCCGACGCCGATCTCCAGGACGCGCCGGGGACGCAGCTCCTGGATGCGGGCGACGGTCGCGTCCCGCCACTCGCGCAGGTCGGCGAGCGGCAGCGGCTTGCCGTCGTACATGCTGTTCCAGCCCGCGAAGTTCTCCTCGAAGCCGTCCGATCCGGCGGCGGAGTAGAGGAGTTCGTGGACGCCCTTCCACTCGGCGACGGCCTCGTCTTGTTCTCCGCCGTGAGCGAGGGCACGACGTAGGCGGCGAGGCGGCGGTCGCCCGGGCGGTCCTCGCGGACGACGACGGCGGCCTGGCCGACGGCGGGGTGGGCGCGCAGCACCGACTCGATCTCGCTGGGCTCGACGCGGAAGCCCCGGATCTTCGTCTGGCTGTCGGCGCGGCCGTGGAACTCCAGGCGCCCGTCCGCCTTCCAGCGCACGAGGTCCCCGGTGCGGTACAGGCGCTCGCCGGGCGTCCCGAAGGGGTCGGCGACGAAGCGTTCGGCGGTCAGCGCGGGGCGGCCGAGGTAGCCGCGCGCGAGCCCGGCGCCGCCGAGGTACAGCTCGCCCACGACACCGGCGGGTACGGGGCGCAGCGCGGCGTCCAGGACGTAGGCGCGGGTGCCGGGGTCGGGGACGCCGATGGGCACGATGTGGCCCGCGGGCGTGTCCGGGTCGCACAGGCCGAGGGTCGAGTTGGTCGTCGCCTCGGTCGGCCCGTAGGCGTTGAACATCATCCGGCCGCGCGCGTAGCGGCCCACGAGTTCGGGCGAGACGCGTTCGGTGCCCGCCAGGAGCGTCGCGGTGGGCGGGAGTTCGACGTCCTCGGGCATCGCGGCGAGGAGCGCGGGCGGCAGGATCATGAAGGTGATGCCGTGCGCGTGGGCGTAGTCGGCGAGCGGGGCGCCGGGGACGCGGCGGTCGGCGGGGACGACGACGAGCCGGCCGCCGGAGAGCAGGCCGAGGCACAGGTCCCAGAAGGCCACGTCGAAGCTGGGCGAGGCGAACTGGAGGACGCGGCTGTGCGGGCCGATCCCGAAGCGCTCGCGCTGGGTGGCGAGGAGCTTCGCGACGCCGCCGTGCGAGAGGACGACGCCCTTGGGGCGGCCGGTGGAGCCGGAGGTGTAGATGACGTAGGCGGCGTGCGCGACGGTGAGCCCGGCGGCGGCCTCCGGGTCTTCGGCGGGCAGCGCGGCGAGCGCGGCGACGGTCTCCGGGGCGTCCAGGACGAGGGTGTCCACGGCGTCCCGCGGCAGGTCGGGCAGGACCTCGGCCGTCGTCACGAGGCAGACGGGGCGGGCGTCGTCCAGCATGTAGGCGATGCGCTCGGCCGGGTAGTCGGTGTCGACGGGCAGGTAGGCGGCGCCCGCCTTGAGCACGGCGACCTCGGCGACGATCATGTCCGCCGAGCGCGGTACGGCGAGGGCGACGACCCGCTCGGGGCCCGCGCCCCGGGCCACGAGGGCGTGGGCGAGGCGGGCGGCGCGGGCGTCGAGCTGGGCGTAGGTGAGCTGTTCGTCCTCGTGGACGAGGGCGATCTCGTCGGGGCGCGCGGCGACCTGCTCGGCGAACAGGCGCGGCCAGGTGCGGGCGGGCACGTCGTGGGTGGTGTCGTTCCACTCCACGAGGAGGCGGTGGCGCTCCGTCGCGTCGAGGAGCGCGAGCGCGGCGAGCGGGGTGCCGGGGCGCGCGCTCGCGTCGGCGAGGAGGGTCGCGTAGTGGCCGAGGACGCGGTCGATGGTCCCGGGCGTGAAGAGCGCGGTGGCGTACTCGGCGCGGATCTCCCCGTCCGTCACGGTGAGGGCGAGGTCGAGCGGGCCGCCCTCGTCCCAGGCGGCGGGCCCGAAGCCGGTGGCGCACAGCACGGTGCCGCCCCGGCCCTCCTCCGGGGCGAGCAGGGCGAGGAGTTCGGCGGTGGGCAGCCGGTGGGCCTCGGCCTGCTCGCGCACCTCGGCGACGTGGGCGCGCAGTTCGGCGAAGGTGCGCACCCCGTGGAGGCCGAGGCGCAGCGGGAGTCCCGCGCAGGCGATCGTCAGGTCCTCGGCGCCGCCGCCGTAGCGGTGGAGCAGGGCGGCGAAGGCGGCGAGACGGGTGAGTTGGTCGCCGGCGCCCGTACCGTCCGTCCCGAGTGCCCGCGTGCGGACGGCGCGGGGGCCGGCCTCGCGCGAGTGCGGGAAGTCCTGGGGCAGGGAGGTGCCGGGGACCTCGGCGGCGAAGCGCCCGGTCCAGTGGTCCTGGGCCGTCGCGGCCTCGGTGGTGAGGGATTCCCGGTTACGCGTGTTGCCCGACACAGCTGTGCGCGCCTCCTGATCGGTACGGAGCGGTCCAAGCGGAACCGCGACCCCCCGCATAGTAAGGTAAGGGTTGCCTAACTCAACAGGGCATCAGGCGGGCGACTCTTGTCACAGCGGCTGAGGTTACGCTTGCCTAACCTGCGGGGAGCGGCGAACGGCACCGTCCGGCCGCCGCGAGGCCACCGGCGGCACCCGGGCCCCGGCCCTTCCGGAGGCGGGGCGATGACGACGGAACAGGGCGACAACGGCATGGAGAGCGGCACGTGACCACCGGCGGAAGACTTCGCACCACGGTTCTGGTGACGTTCCTCGTCGCCCTGCTCGTGGTCCTGTGCCTGCTCTCCGTGGCGCTCGGAGCGCGGAGCATCCCGCTCGACGACGTCGTGCGCACCCTCTTCGGGCAGTCCCCGGACCGGCTCACGGACAACGTGATCTGGTCCGTGCGCGTGCCCCGCACGCTGCTCGGCCTCGCGACGGGCGCCGCGCTCGGCATGGCGGGCGGGCTCATGCAGGCCCTGACCCGCAATCCGCTCGCCGACCCCGGGATTCTCGGGGTGAGCGCGGGCGCCTCCTTCGCCATCGTCGTCTCGGTCGCCGTCCTCGGGGTCGGATCGCTGTACGGCTACGTGTGGTTCGCCTTCGCGGGCGCCCTCGTCGCGAGCGTCGTGGTCTTCCTGCTCGGGCGCATGGGGCGCTCGGGGGCGACGCCGGTGAAACTGGCCCTCGCCGGGGTCGCCGTCACCTCGCTGCTCTCCTCGCTCACGAGCGCTTTGGTCCTCACCGACGAGGACGCCCTGGACCGCTACCGCTTCTGGTCGGCCGGCACCCTCGCCGACCGCGACGCCGGCGACCTGACGCGCGTCCTGCCCTTCCTGGCGGTCGGCGCGCTGCTGGCCCTCGCCTGCGCGCCCGCGCTCAACAGCCTCGCGCTCGGTGACGACGTGGCCGCCTCGCTCGGCAGACGGCTCGGCCTCGTCCGGCTCCAAGGGGTGTGCGCCGTCGTGCTGCTGACCGGCGCCTCGGTCGCCGTCATCGGCCCCGTCGTCTTCCTCGGCCTGGTCGTCCCCCACCTCGCCCGCGTCCTCGCGCAGTGGGCGGGCATGGGGCCCGACCACCGCAAGCTGCTGCCCCTCTCGGCCGTGCTCGCCCCCGTACTGCTCCTGTCCGCCGACCTCGTGGGGCGGATGGTGGACCGGCCCTCGGAGATACAGGCCGGGGTCCTCGTCGCCTTCATCGGCGGGCCGTTCTTCATCGCCCTGGTCCGCCGCCGGAAGCTCGCGGAGGTATAACCCGTGTCCGCCCCGCCCTCGTACGCGCCCGCGAAGCGCCCCGCGCTCCGCGACCGCCCCTTCCGCCTGAGCACTCCCCCGGTCTCCGGCGTCCTGCGCCCGCGCCTGCTGCTCACCGGAGTGGCGCTCGCCGTCGGCACCTTCGCGCTCTTCTGCTGGGGGCTCGCGCTCGGCGACTACCCGGTGAGCCTCACCGGCGTCGTCAAGGCGCTCTTCGGCGCGGGCGACGAGGGGACGCTCAGCATCGTCCGGGAACTGCGCCTGCCGCGCGCGCTGACCGGGCTCCTCGTCGGGCTCGCCTTCGGCGTCTCGGGCGCCGTGTTCCAGACGATGACCCGTAACCCCCTCGCGAGCCCCGACATGATCGGCCTCACCGAGGGCGCGGGCACCGCCGTCGTGGCCGCCGTCGTCCTCGGCTGGACCGGCGGCCTCGGCCTCTCCACGCTCGGCCTGCTCGGCGCGCTCGCGACCGCGCTCCTCGTCTACGCGCTCGCGTGGAAGGGCGGCGCGACCGGCTACCGCATCATCCTCGTCGGCATCGGCGTCTCCTGGATCTGCACGAGCGCCACCGACTTCCTCGTCGCGCGCGGCAACCGCTTCGAGGCGCAGGCCGCGCTCGGCTGGCTCGTCGGCAACCTCAACGGCCGTACGTGGGGCCAGGTGGACACGCTCGCGATCGCGCTCGTCGTGCTCCTGCCGCTCACCCTCGGCCTGGGCCGCTGGATGCGCACGCTCCAGCTCGGCGACGACGTCGCCGCCGGGCTCGGCACGCCCGTGCAGCCGGTGCGCCTCGCGCTGCTCCTCGCCGGGGTCGGGCTCGTCGCCTTCGGCACGGCGGCGGCGGGCCCGGTCGCCTTCGTGGCGCTCGCCTGCCCGCAGATCGCCCTGCGGCTCGCCGGCACCCCGGCGCCGCCCCCGCTCGTCTCCGGTCTCACCGGCGCGTTCGTCGTCCTCGGCGCCGATCTCCTCGCGCGCGAGGCGATCCCGGGGACGGAACTGCCGGTCGGGGTCGTCACCGGCGCCCTCGGCGCCCCTGTCCTGCTGTGGCTGCTCATCCGCGTCAACCGCGCGGGCTCTGGAGGCTGAACCATGTCGCTCACCGCGTCGAACGGACCCGAGCTGCGCGCCCGGGACCTGCACCTCGCCTACGACGGCCGCCCGGTCGTCACCGGACTCGATCTCACCGTGCCGACCGGCAAGGTGACGGCCGTCGTCGGCGCGAACGCCTGCGGCAAGTCCACGCTGCTGCGCGCCCTGGCCCGGCTCCTCGCCCCCCGCGCGGGCGCCGTCGAGCTCGACGGGGCGGCCCTGCACTCGGTGCCGACGCGGGAACTGGCCCGCAAGCTCGGCATCCTGCCGCAGTCGCCCGTCGCGCCCGAGGGCCTGACGGTCGGGGACCTCGTGGGCCGGGGCCGCGCCCCGCACCAGACGTGGTGGCGGCAGTGGTCGAAGGCGGACGAGGAGGCGGTGGACGCCGCGCTCGCCGCGACGGGGCTCACCGCGCTCGCCGACCGGGCCGTGGACGAGCTGTCGGGGGGCCAGCGGCAGCGCGCGTGGATCGCCATGGCGGTCGCGCAGGGCACGCCCGTACTGCTCCTGGACGAGCCCACGACGTACCTCGACCTGGCCCACCAGGTCGACGTCCTCGACCTCGTCACGGACCTCAACCGGCGCGAGGGCCGCACGATCGTGATGGTCCTGCACGACCTCGACCAGGCGTGCAGGTACGCCGATCACGTCATCGCGATGAAGGCGGGCCGGATCGTCGCGCAGGGCCCGCCCGCCGAGGTCGTCACCGAGGAGATTGTGGAGGACGTCTTCGGGCTGCGCTGCCGCATCACGACGGACCCGGTCAGCCACACCCCGCTCGTCATCCCGCTGAGCAGGCACCACGGCGACGGGGCACGCCGCGAGGACGGCGCGGCGCGTGCCGCCGGGCCCCGCGCCGAAGGGGCGGCGGTCCCGGTCGGCGCCGGGACAGCCGCCGCTCAGGGCCTCGACGTCAAGTAGCCGCCCATCGTGCGGAAGTAGTCGCCCGCCGCGTACTCGGTGCCGTCCTCCGTGCGCACCCGCCGCACGAGCAGCCCGGGGTGGCGGCCCGTGTGCGCCTCGGGCCCGGCGACGACCACCACGCCGTCGCCCTCGCGGATGAAGATCCGGCCCGGGGTGCCCCCGTAGCGGCCCTCGGAGACGCCCGCGGAGACGATGCGCAGGCGCTTGCCCCGGTGGAAGGCGTAGGCGTTCGGGTACGGGTCCGACTGGGCCCGCACCAGGCGTTCCAGGCGCTCGGCGGGCCAGTGGAAGTCGATGCGGCTGTCCTCGTCGGCGCGCTTGTGGAAGAAACTCGCGCGGGCGCGGTCCTGGGGCACCCACTGGCCGGCGTCGCGCCCGGAGGCGATGAGGCCGAGCGCCTCGCGGACGATCGGCTCGATGAGGTCCACCGTGCGGTGGAAGAGGTCCGTCGCCGTGTCGGCGGGACCGACGGGCACCGCGCGCTGCACGAGGACGTCGCCCGCGTCGAGTTCGCCGTTCATGCGGTGCGCGGTGACACCGACGCGCTCCTCGCCGTTGAGGAGTGCCCAGATGATCGGCGAGAAACCGGCGTAGGCCGGGAGCAGCGAGTCGTGGATGTTGAGCGTCCCGTGCGGGGGCAGGTCGAACAGCTCGGGCGGCAGCCACGTGCGCCAGTTGTTGGCGACGATGATGTCCGGGCGGGCCTCGCGCACGGCGGCGAGGAGTTCGTCGTCGTCGGGCCGGTTGCGCAGCAGGACCGGTACCCCGTTCTTCTCGGCGAGTTCGGCGACGTTGTCGTCCCAGATCTTCTCGTAGGCGTGCTCGCTCCTCGGGTGGGTGACGACGAGCGCCACCTCGTGCCCGGAGTCGAGCAGCGCCCGCAGCGTGCGATGGCCCCAGGTCTGGTAGCCGAGCATGACGACCCGCATATGTGCATCCCTCCACGACCGCATTGCTAGGTAAGCCTTACCTTATCTAACATGGCGTTGCCTGAGGAGGCGATGCAAAGGTGAATGCACCGGTTACGGGTTCCGAGCCCGTCCACGACCTTGTCGGGATCGGCTTCGGTCCGTCGAATCTCGCCCTGTCCATAGCTGTTGAGGAACACAACGCGGACCCGGCGGCGGAGGGCCGTCTCGACGCGCTGTTCCTGGAGCGCCAGCCCCGCTTCGGCTGGCACCGGGGAATGCTGATCGACGACGCGACGATGCAGGTGTCCTTCCTCAAGGACCTCGTCACGTTGCGGAACCCGACCAGCGACTACAGCTTCCTGTGCTTCCTGCGGGAACGGGGGCGGCTGATCGACTTCCTGAACCAGAAGACGCTCTTCCCGCTGCGGGCCGAGTTCCACGAGTACTTCGAGTGGGCGGCGGCCCGCGTCGCGCACCAGGTCTCCTACGGGAGCGAGGTCGTCGCCGTGGAGCCGGTGCGCGCCGAGGACGGCGAGGTCACGTTCTTCGACGTCACGAGCCAGGACGCCACCGGGGCGCGCACGCGGCACCGGGCGCGCAACATCAGTGTCGCGCTGGGCCTGGAGGCGCACGTGCCGCCCGGCCTGGCGCTGGGCGAACGCGTCTGGCACAACAGCGCGTTGATCCCGCGCGCGGAAGAACTGGCGCGCTCGGGCGCCCCGGTGCGGCGCGCGGTCGTGCTGGGGGCGGGGCAGAGCGCCGCCGAGTCGGTGGACTACCTGCACCGCACGTTCCCGGACGCCGAGGTGTGCTCGGTGTTCGCCAAGTACGGGTACACGCCCGCCGACGACAGCCCCTTCGCCAACCGCGTCTTCGACCCCGACGCGGTGGACGTCTACTTCTCGGCGCCCTCCGAGGTGAAGCAGTCCCTGCTCGACTACCACCGCTCGACCAACTACTCCGTCGTCGACATGGACCTCATCGAGGCGCTGTACGCGACGGCGTACCGCGAGAAGGTCGCGGGCCGCGAGCGGCTACGCTTCCTCAACGTCTCCCGGATCAGGGAGGTGCGCCCCGGGGACCCGCTGGACGTCACGGTGGAGTTCCTGCCCACGGGGGAGCGCGAGGTGCTGGCCGCCGACGTCGTGGTGCTCGCCACCGGCTACCGGCCGCGCGATCTCGGCGCGCTCCTCGGCGACGCGGCGAAGCTGTGCCTGCGCGACGACGGGGACGCGCTGCGCGTGGACCGCGACCACCGCGTCGCCACCTCGCCCGAGGTCACGGCCGGCATCTACCTCCAGGGCGGCACGGAGCACACGCACGGCCTCACGAGCACGCTGCTGTCCACGGTGGCGGTCCGGGCGGAGGAGATCCACCGCTCGCTGGCCGGGGAACGGAAGGCCGCGGCCCGGGTCTGAGCCGGGGGCGCGGGGGCCGGCGGCGGGGACCGGCGGCCGGGGAGCGGGAACGCGGTACGGGCGCGGGTCGCGCGCGGGGGACGCGGCCCGCGCCCGGTGAGAGCCCGCGCGAACGCGCGCGTCCCGCGCTCCGTCGTCGCCCCCGCCCACGCGTCGCCGTCACCACCGCCCCGTGTCCGCGTCGCCGTCCCCCGCCCGCGCTCCTGTCCTCGCCCGCGCCCGGCTTGCTCTCGCGCCTCCCCTGACGCAGGGTGGGGCCGACGGACGGGGGTGGCGGATGGGCAGGCGGCCGGGCGGGCGCGTGACGTTCCGGGCCATCGCGGACGAGGCGGGCGTGTCGATCGCCACGGTCTCGCGCGTGGTCAACGGGAGCACGCGGGTCTCCGAGGGGACGCAGCGCGCGGTGCGCGAGGCGGCGCAGCGGCTCGGCAGCGGCTTCGCGCGGACGCGGAGCGGCGCGCCGCCCGTCCTCGTGTACTGCCCGTACGCGCTGACCGACTACTTCGGCACGATCGTCACGTCCGTCGTGGAGACCCTGGCCCTGCACGGCCGCCGCGCGCTCGTGCTCGCGGGCGAGAGCGCGCAGGACGACACGAGCGCGCTGCTCGCGCTGCCCGAGCAGCAGGGCATCGCGGGCGCGGTGCTCGTCCTGCCGCCGGGCTCCACGCGTGATCTGGAGGCGCTGCACGCGCGTCGCTACCCGCTCGTCGTCGTGGACCCGCGCGCCGAACTCCCGGAGACCGTCGCCTCCGTCTCGGCGGCGCACGCGGCCGGGGCGCGGCGCGTCGCGCGCCATCTGCTGGGCCTCGGCCACCGCAGGATCGGCTTCATCGGCGGCCCGGCCGACTGGCTCGCGAGCCGCAACCGCCTGGTCGGCCACACCGCCGCGCTCGCCGAGAGCGGGCTGCTGCCCGATCCCGCGCTGATGGCCGCGATCGCCGAGCCCACGACGCACGAGGGCCACACGGCGGCCCGGCTGCTGCTCTCCCGCACGCCCCGCCCGACGGCGCTCGTCGCCTTCAACGACAAGACGGCGGCCGGGGCGGTCCGGGCGGCGCGCGAGGCCGGCCTGACGGTCCCGGGCGACCTCTCGGTCACGGGCTTCGACGACAGCGAGCTGGGCCAGAGCATCACGCCCGCGCTCACCACGGTCCGCCAGCCGCTGGAGGAGATGGGCCGCATGGCGGTCTCGCTCCTCGTCCGCCTCGTCGCGGGCCACGCCGTGGACACGCTGCACGTCGAACTCGCGACGCCCTTGGTCGTACGGGACTCGACGGCTCCGCCCGCCGCCGAAAGTCGCGTTTGAAACAGAACCCGGCGTCCGGCGGGCCCCACACCCCCCTCTGACGGGCGCCCGGCTCCATCCCTTGCACACGTGAACGCGCCCGCCCGGCCCGGGACCGCCCGGCACGGAGAAGCAGCACCGCTTCTGACCTGCGGCGTCGTCAATCTCCTTGCGCGTACACGTCATTACTCTTGACGCTCCCCCGGCGCCCCTCTAACTTCACCGGTTGTACGCAGAGGTCCGCACCACGAATGTAAATGTTTCACGACCGGCCCCGGGCCGGTCCTCCTTTCCTCCCCCACGGCCGCCAGGCTTCCCCACCCCACCGCCCCCAGGAAGGACACCCGCATGTCCCCTGCCCGTCCCCGTATCCGCCCGAGACGACGCCCCCGGGCGCTCGCGACCGCCGCGAGCGTCGTACTGCTCGGGGCCGGGACCCTCGTCGCCGTGGACGGCACCGCCGCGAGCGCGGCGACGCCCGGTCCCGTCGTCAACCAGGGCAACGGCAAGTGCCTCGACGTGAAGGACGGTTCGACCGCCGACGGCACGCCCGCCCAGATGTGGTCCTGTGCCGGCGGCCCGAACCAGACCTGGACGCTGAACGACAACGGCTCGCTCACCGCCAGGGGCAAGTGCCTCGACCTCGTGGGCGGCGGCACCGCCAACGGCACCGCCACCCACCTGTGGACCTGTTACGACTCGCTCGCCTCGCAGAAGTGGCAGTACAGCGGCGGGCAGTTCGTGAACCAGGCCGCGGGCAAGTGCCTCGACATCAAGGACAACAACAACGCGAACGGCGCCACGCTCCAGATCTGGGACTGCGCCGGGACGCCGAACCAGAAGTGGGACTACGCGGGCGGCACGACGACCCCGCCGAACGGCAAGGACCCCGACCTCGGGCCCAACGTCGTCGTCTTCGACCCCTCGATGCCGGCCTCGACGATCCAGTCCCGCCTCAACTCGATCTTCAACCAGCAGCAGAGCAACCAGTTCGGCGCCCAGCGGTACGCGGTCCTCTTCAAGCCGGGTACGTACAGCGCGGACGTCAACGTCGGCTTCTACACGCAGGCCGCCGGGCTCGGCATGAGCCCCGACGACGTGACGATCAACGGGGCCGTGCACGCCGAGGCGGACTGGTTCCAGGGCAACGCGACGCAGAACTTCTGGCGCGAGGCCGACAACATGTCGGTCAACCCCACGGGCGGCTCCGACCGCTGGGCGGTCTCGCAGGCCGCTCCGTACCGCCGGATGCACGTGCGCGGCAACCTCAAGCTGGACGACGGCGGCTGGTCGAGCGGCGGGTTCATCTCGGACAGCAAGGTCGACGGGCAGATCCAGTCCGGCTCGCAGCAGCAGTTCCTTACCAAGAACAGCTCGATGGGCTCGTGGTCCGGCTCGAACTGGAACATGGTCTTCGTCGGCGACCAGGGCGCGCCCGCGCAGAACTTCCCCACCTACACGACGGTCGGGGCCGCTCCGGTCAACGCGGAGAAGCCCTTCCTGCACGTGGACGGCGCGGGCACCTGGAAGGTGTACGTGCCGGGGCTCCAGAACAACGCCTCGGCCACGACGTGGAACGGCAAGACGCAGACCGGGCGCGACCTCCCGCTCGACCAGTTCTACGTCGCGAAGCCGGGCGCTTCGGCCGCCGACATGAACGCGGCGCTCGCGGCCGGCAAGAACCTCCTCGTCACCCCGGGCGTCTACCACCTCAACCAGACGCTCAAGGTCACCCGGCCTGACCAGGTCGTCCTCGGCATGGGTCTCGCGACCCTCGTCCCGGACAACGGCATCACCGCGCTGACGACCGCCGACGTGGACGGCGTCCGCATCGCCGGGCTGCTCATCGACGCGGGCACCACCAACTCGCAGACGCTCATGGAGGTCGGCCCGAACGGGGCCTCGGCGAACCACGCCGCGAACCCGACGGTCCTCAACGACGTGTTCCTGCGGATCGGCGGCGCCACGCTCGGCAAGGCGACGACCTCGCTCGTGGTGAACAGCAACCACACGGTCATCGACCACACGTGGGCCTGGCGCGCCGACCACGGGAACGGCGGCACGGTCGGCTGGAACACCAACACCGCCGACACGGGTCTCGTCGTCAACGGGCAGAACGTCACCGCGTACGGCCTGTTCGTGGAGCACTACAAGAAGACGCAGGTCATCTGGAACGGCAACGGCGGGCGCACGTACTTCTTCCAGAACGAGCTGCCCTACGACCCGCCGGACCAGGGCTCCTGGATGAACGGCTCGACGCAGGGCTACCCCGCCTACAAGGTCGCAGGCGGCGTGACCAGCCACGAGGCGTGGGGCCTGGGCAGCTACGCCTTCGCCCAGGTGAACCCGTCCGTCGTGGAGGAGCGCTCCTTCGAGGTGCCGCAGACGAGCGGCGTCCGCTTCCACGACATGGTGACCACCGTCCTCGGCGGCAAGGGAACCATCAACCACATCATCAACAACGCGGGTGCCAAGGTGACGCCGAGCAACAACGTCGCCTACCTCACCAACTACCCGTAAACCGCGTCCGGTTGTCACCGGAACGGGGCGGCCTCCTCGACCGCGGGGAGGCCGCCCCGGCCGCCCGCGGGGACAAGCGCGGGTTGCCGACTTCCGCTCGCGAGCCCGGCGCACGCCATGGCCCACGATCAAATGGCATGGCTAGGATGATCGTTGCTCAACCAGATCTGACCGGTTGTGAGCATTCGGCAGCGAGCCGGTGGTTCCGCGCGCCCGCCCCCACCACGCGAACCCGGTCCCGCCGTGTGCCCCGGCCTCCCCGCCCGCCGGGGGCCCGCCCCGGACCACACCGACTGGAGACGCACCCGATGCCCCTGCTCGATCCCGCCGCCTGGCAGCCCCGACCGCTCTCGGGCGCCGCGCACCCCGTCACCGAGCCCGCCACCGGGGACACCCTGGGCCACTACCGCCTCGCCACCACCGCCGATCTGGCCGAGGCGGCCCGCGTCGCCGACGCCGCCCGCCACGCCTGGGCCGCCCGCCCCCACGCCGAACGCGCCGCCGTACTGCGCCGCGCGGGCGAGCTGTTCACCGCGCACGCGGCCGAACTGCGCGACTGGATCGTGCGCGAGACCGGATCGATCCCCGGCAAGGCCGCGTTCGAACTGCACGTCGCCGCCGAGGAGTGCTTCGAGGCCGCCGCGCTCGCCTCGCGCCCGCTCGGCCAGGTGCTGCCCTCGGAGGCCCCCCGGCTCTCGTACACGCGCCG
>NZ_GG770539.1:1209762-1213025 GCF_000154905.1 Streptomyces sp. SPB074
CCCTGGAGTCGAGTGTCGGTGCCATGGGGACGAGGGTGCCCGGGCGACGTTCCGGGCGGGTCGGCGGACGGTGGAAAAACGGTGGGAATCCGCGCGGGGCACGCGGGACCCGCCCCGTGCCCGCCTCCGGGCGCGGACCGTTTCCGTCCGCCTTCGCGCGTAGGGTGCGGTGGCCTCGCGGAGCCGCGCCGCCCCCGCCCCCGCCCCCGCCCGCACCGAGGAGCGTTCCCCGTGACCGTCGTGCTCAGCCGCCGCGCGCTCAACCGCGCCACCCTCGCCCGTCAGCACCTCGGCGCCCGGGTGCGGATGCCCGCCGTGGCGATGGCCGAGCACCTCGTCGGGATGCAGGCGCAGGCGCCCTGGCCGCCCTACACCGGTCTGTGGACGCGGATCGAGGGCTTCCGGTACGAGGAACTGGTTGCGGCGCTCACCGGGCGGCGGCTCGTACGGGTGCTCCTGCACCGGGGCACGGTGCACCTCGTGAGCGCGGCGGACTGCCTGGCCCTGCGCCCCCTCCTGCGGCCGGTGCTCCTGCGCGGGCACCGGGCGGAGGTGCGCGCGGCCTTCGCCGACGAGGAGCGGATCGCGCGGCTCACCCGCGAGGTCCTGGACGCGCGGGGGCCGCTGACGCCCGCCGAACTCGGCGCGGCGCTCGCGGAGCGGCTGTCGGAGACGCCCGCGAAGGTGCTCGCGGACGTGGCGCGAATGGCGTTTTTTCTTTTGCAGGTACCGCCGCGCGCCGTGTGGGGCGCGGGCGGTGCGACGCGGTACGCGACGGCACGGTCGTGGCTCGGCGCGGAAGGGCGCGCGGCCGGGCTGCCGGAGCTGGTGCGGCGCTACCTCACCGCGTTCGGGCCCGCCACGGTCGCCGATGTCCAGGCGTGGTGCGGGCTCACGCGGCTGCGCGAGGTGACCGACGCGATGCCGGACCTGTCGCGCTCGCGCGGCGAGGACGGCACGGCGCTCCTGGACGTACCGGGGGCGCCGCGCCCGGGGCCCGGGGCGCCCGCGCCCGTCCGCTTCCTCGCCGAGTTCGACAACGTGCTGCTCTACCTACGCCGACCGCAGCCGCATCGTGCCCCGGGAGGCCCGGCCGCACCTCTTCTCGAAGAACGGCCTCGTCCCCGGCACCGTGCTGCTCGACGGGTTCGTGGGGGCGGTGTGGCGGGCGGAGAAGGGGATCGTCACGGTGACGCCGCTGCGCGGGCTCACGGGCGCCGAGCGGAGCGAGGTCGAGGCGGAGGGGACGCGGCTCGCGGAGTTCCTGGGCGGGCCGGGCGGCGAACTGCCTGTGGGTCCCGTGGCGGCGTAGACCGGCCCGTGGCGGGGGACCCAGGAGGGGTGGCCGCGCCTCACACGAAGGCGCTGAGTCCCGTCGCCGCGCGTCCCACGATGAGCGAGTTCATGTCGCGCGTGCCCTCGTACGAGTACAGCGCCTCCGCGTCCGCGAAGAAGCGGGCCGCGTCGTGGTCGAGCAGGATGCCGTTGCCGCCCATGACCTCGCGGGCGCGGGCGACGGTCTCGCGCATCCGGCTGGTGCAGAACATCTTCGCCAGAGCGGCCTGCGCGTCGCTCAGTTCGTCCTTCTCCTCCAGCGCGGCGAGCCGCACGGCGAGCGCCTGGCAGGCGGTGATGTCGGCGAGCATCCGGGCGAGGTTGTCCTGCACGAGCTGGAAGGAGGCGATGGGGCGGCCGAACTGCTCGCGCTCCACGGCGTACGCGCGCGCCGCCTCGTACGCGCCGAGCGCGCAGCCCGTCGCCGTCCAGGCCACGGCCGCGCGCGTCACCCGCAGCACCCGGTTGGTGTCCGCGAAGGACTCGGCGCGCTCGAGCCGGTCGGCCTCGGGGACGCGGACCCCGTCGAGCACGAGGTGGGCGTTCTGCACGCCGCGCAGCGCGATCTTGTGCGGGATGACCTCGGCGCTCAGCCCCTCGGCGCCGTGCTCCACGACGAAGCCCTTGACCTGGTCGTCGGCCACGTCCCGCGCCCACACCACGAGGAGGTCGGCGAAGGAGCCGTTGCCGATCCACTTCTTCTCGCCGTCGAGCATCCACGTGTCGCCCTCGCGGCGCGCGGTCGTGGTGAGCCCGGCGGCGGTGGTCGAGCCGACGAGGGGTTCGGTGAGGGCGAAGGCCCCGAGCTTCTCCCAGCGCGTCATCGCGGGCAGCCAGCGGGCTTTCTGCTCCTCGGAGCCGCAGGCCCGCACCGAGCCCATCGCCAGTTCGGCGTGCACCCCGAAGAACGTCGCGAACGAGGGGTCCACGCGGGCCATCTCCATGCCGAGCAGGCCGCGGAAGAGGCTGCCGCGGGCCGGTACGCCCGCGTCGTCGCCCTCCTCGCCGGTGATCCCCAGCCCGGCGATGCGCCCGCGCAGGCTCACCGGGCTGCGCCCCGCCTCCCACAGCTCATTGGCGTGCGGGGCGACCTCGGCGCGCAGGAACTCCCGCACCCGTTCCAGGAGTTTGCGCTCCTCGCCGTCCAGCAGGTCCACGATCCCGAAGAAATCGCCCTCGACCGCGCCCGCTTCGCTCCCGTGCCGCCGCTCCGCCATGGTCCGCACTGCCTTCGTCCCGCCGCGCCGCCGGACGGCGCGGACTTGATCGTTACTGGCGGGTACCCCGTGGAGGGCGAGAGCAGTCGTGGCCCGCTCGCGGCCACCTGAATGCCCGGGGCGGCGCGCTCAGTGCCCCGCGAGCACCTTGACCCCGGCCACGAAGACGCCGATCACCGCGTTGAGCCCCGCCGAGAGCACCGCCCCGGGCACGCCCCGCCCGGAGCGCCGCCCGCCCGCGTACCCCCACGCCGCGAGCCCGGCGACCTCGCTGCCGACCGAGATCCACAGCGCGGTGCCGAGGTCCATCGCGCCGAGCGCCGAGAGCCCGGTCAGCAGGAGGGGCCCGGCGGCGGAGGTGAGCAGGGGACTGCTCGTGTAGAGCGCGTGGCGCACCGCGTGCGTGCCGGGGCGGCGGGCGTGCGCGACGGGGTGCGCCTGGAGGTCGGCGACGAGGGTCGCGAGCCACAGCCCGAGCGCCGTGGCGGCGACGGCGACGGCGACCCCCTCGTGGCTGGGGTGCGCGCTCTGCCCGTAGCCGACGAGGACGGCGAGCAGCGTCAGCGAGGCGTAGATCCGCTCCTTGAGGCGTTCCCCGAGGACCTGGGGCGCGGCGAGCGGATCGGGGCCACGGGTACTGCCGGCGTGGGCGGGGGCGCGGTCGCCGGGGGCGGACTCGGAGGACATGGCGGAACTTTACGGGCGTTTACG
>NZ_GG770539.1:1213283-1214590 GCF_000154905.1 Streptomyces sp. SPB074
CCCGGCTCGGGACCGGGCTCAGGCTCAGGCGGCGCGACGTTCCTCGGCACGCTCGCGCCCCGCCGTGCCCCTCGCGTCGGCGGCCGCCGGGGCCACGTCCGTGTCGCGCACGACGCGGAGGTGACGCGTGCGGTGCGCGGTCTCCGGCACGCTTCGCTCCCGGCGCGTGCGGCGTCGGCCCGGCGAGGAACCGGCGGAGGACCCCATCCAGTCCTCCACCCGGTCCATCGCGAAGAGCAGGACGGCGGCGAGCGGCAGCAGCAGGCACGCGACGAACAACACGGTGGAGCTCCCTCGAAGACGACTCCGTGCGGGCGCCCTCGCACGCGCGGACTATCGGACGATCAGGTCAAGGTCCGATAACACCGCGCGCCACCGCAAACCGCCCGGCCGCCGGGCCCCTCGTGTCGCGAGGCCGGCGCGCCGCCGGGGTCCGACGCGCCGCCGGCCGCCGCGCTGCCGGGCCCCCCGCCGTTCAGCCGCCCGTCGCGTACAACTCCATGAGCGGTTGCGCCGAGTCGAGCCCGTCGCGCCCGAACGGCGCGTCGAAGCTCCACACGAGGAAGAGCAGGAAGACGACGAGCGCGCTGAACGTCGTGGCGAGCACGACCTCGCGGGTGGTGCGGCGGATCTGGAGCGTGTAGAGCAGGCCGAGGGTCACGGCCCCGCCCGCGATGAGGCCGAACCACACGCTGCCCGGGAGCGTGGACCCGGCGGACTCGATGCGCTGGTGACGTGCGTCGTCGGCGGCGGCGACCTGGTCGAGGAGCGGCTGGTAGGCCTGGGCCTGGAGTTCGTCGGCGGGCTCGCGGTGGGCGAGGTCGGAGCGGACCGTGGCGAGCAGCGCCGCGCCCTTCGCGTCCGGTTCGCGCCCGGCCTCCATGTCCGGCCATTCGGTGGTGACGGTGTGCCGCGCGTAGGCGTCGATGTGATCGCGCACCTGCTCGCGGAACGCGGCCGGGTAGACGTCGAGGCGCTGGTTGATCTCGTAGAGCGACTGCGCCTCGCGCTGGACGGTGTCGTCGGCGGCCTGGCGGGCCTCCCAGACACCGGCGATGGCGAGGCCGAGGACGATGGCGTAGACGACGCCCACCATCATCACCATGTACTCCAGGACGTCGGGCGTCTCGGAGGTGTCCTCGTCGGTGACGCGCCGCTGCCGGAGCGCGGCGGCGCCGACGACGAGCGCGCAGACGAGCACGGAGGCGAGGGTGTAGATGAGCCATTGGGGCACAGCGAGCCTCCTGGGGCAGGCCGGGGAAGACAGCGGAACGGGGCGGACGGGCCGGTCCGGGGATACGGACCGG
>NZ_GG770539.1:1215205-1227355 GCF_000154905.1 Streptomyces sp. SPB074
GCGGGGTGGGCGCCGGGGGCGGGCTCGGCTCCGGGGGCGGTGGTGTGGGGGGCGGCGGTGTCGGCCGGGGCGGGTGGTGGTGACCGTTGATCTCGACCCACGCCTGATTGGTGCAGACGACGAGGTGACCCCCGAGCGGCCCGCCCTCGATGAGCACCGAGGTGCCGCCCGCGTACCCCGGCAACGGGCAGAACGCCGTGGCCGCCATGACCCCGGCCGTGATCCAGCCTGCCATTCGCCCCCTCCTCCTCCGGCGCTCACGCACCGGGACGCGCACCGCGCCGGACCCTCACGCCCGCGCGGGGGCGGGAGCGGTTCCGGCGTACGGAGCAACGAACGGGCCGGGCAAGGGACACGCGACACGAGGGAGCACGGAGGCGAAGGGGGGGCGCGGGGAGCGTCGGCGTGCGCCGGACGGGGGACGCGGCCCCCGTACCGGCTTCTGATGCCGCTCCCCCGGGTGTCAGGCCGTCATGTGGGCCGGGTCCACGATCTCGTCGTCGGCCGGCTGGTGCACCTCGACCTTCTTGCCGTACTCGGAGAAGGTCATGTCGTTGGGCTGGGAGCCCTTCGTCTCGGTGCGCAGGAGGTAGGGCTCGCCCTCGGTCGCGACGTGCATCGTGAGGTTCTTGCCGCCCTTCTTCTTGAGCGCGAGGGCGTCCTTGCCGGCGACCTCGCCGGTGTCGCCGCGCTCAAGGCCCCGGCGCTCGGACTTGTCCTGGTCCATCGAGGCGAGGAACGCCTTCTTGTCGCAGAGCGAGGCGTCGGCGCTGTCGGCGGGGGCCTTGACCCACTTGCCCGCGAGCTTGTCGGCGAGCTGGGCGCCCTGGTCGCCGGAACCGCCGCTCGCCTTGGCGGAGTTGGTCCAGAACTTCTCGTCGCCCTTGATGAGGATGTCGCCCCCGTCGCGCAGCAGCTCCGCCTCGGCCCCGTCGCCGCTCATGGTGCCGGTGCAGTGGCCCTTGTCGTCCACGCGGATGTCGACCTTGACGACGTTGCCGCCCTTGAGGTGCGACGTGCCCTTGAGGTGGACGGAGGGGGCCTTGTCGGTCGCGGCGACGGCCTTCGCCGCGATGTCGTCGGCCTTCTGCCCCTTGAACGCCTCGTCCGCGTCGCCCGGGCCGCCGCAGGCCGTCAGGGCGAGGGCCCCCGCGCACAGCATTCCGAGCGCCGCCGCCGTGGTGCGCGTCCGCCTCGTCGTCATGGTCCCGCCCTTCCGCCGGTCGCCCGACCGGCCGCCGATGACGTCCCGTCACGCGACGGGACTCGGCGCGCGTACCCGCGAAAACGCTTCCTTCACAGAAAGGGCACAGAAAATCCGGCGCGCGCGGGCCGTCCGGGACGGGCCGGGGTCACTCGCGCGGGGCGGCGGCCGGCGCGTAGCGCCAGAAGGCGGGGACGAGGACGGCGAGGAGGACGACGGCGACGACGACGAGGAGCCCGCCGCCCACGGTCGCGCCGCGCGCGCCGACGGCCTCGCCCACGGTGCCGTGGAGCAGGTCGGCCAGGCGCGGGCCGCCCGCGACGACGACGGTGAAGACGCCCTGCATCCGGCCGCGCATCTCGTCGGTGGCCTCCGACTGGAGGATGACGCCCCGGAAGACCATCGAGATCATGTCGGCCGCTCCGGCGAGGGCGAGCATGAGCGCGGCGAGCCACAGCGAGTGCGCGAGCCCGAGCCCGGCGACGGCGAGTCCCCAGGCGGCGACCGAGAGGACGACCATGACCCCGTGGCGGCGGATGTGCGAGTACAGCCCGGAGAAGACGCCGCACAGCAGGGCGCCGACGGGGAGGGCCGCGTAGAGCACGCCGAGCGCGGCGTCGCCGCCGAAGTAGGAGTCGGCCATCTCCGGGAAGAGCGCGCGGGGCATCCCGAGGACCATCGCCGCGATGTCGGCGACGAAGGAGACGAGGAGGAGCTTGCGCGGCCACAGGTAGCGGAAGCCGTCGAAGATGTCCTTGAGCCCGGCGCGGCGCGCGGCGGCCTTGAGCGGGGGCAGCGGCGGGAGCTTCCACACCGCCCACAGGGTGATGACGAGGGCGAGCGTGTCCACGAGGTAGAGCGTGGAGATGCCGAGGAGGGGGGCGAGCGCCCCGGCGAGCAGCGGGCCGAGGATCTGGCCGAACTGGGCGACGGTGGAGGTGAGCGCGGTCGCGGCCGGCAACTGGGCCTCGGGGACGAGGCGGGCGACGGAGGCGGTGCGGGTGGGGGCGTTGATGCCGAAGAGCGCCTGCTGGAAGGCGAGCAGGACGAAGAGGACCCCGACCGAGTGCATCCCGAGCGCCGCCTGCGCCCAGAACAGGAGCGAGGTCAGGGCGATGCCCGCGTTGCTGAAGAGGAGGAGCGTGCGGCGGTCCCGCAGGTCGGCGATGGCGCCGCCCCACAGCGCGAAGACGACGAGCGGGACGAGCGCGACGGCCCCGGCGACGCCGACGAGCGCGGAGGAGCCGGTGTCGTCGTAGATCTGGAGGGGAACGGCGACGGCCGTGAGCTGGCTGCCGATCGCGGTGACGACCGTGGACGACCACAGGCGGCGGAACGGCTTGATGCGCAGCGGGGTGGTGTCGACGGTGAAGCGCCGGCGGCGCTGCGCGGGGACGGGGGTTGGGGCGGGGCCCGGCGGCTCGTCCTCGGTGCTCTCGGTGGGCTGGTGAGCGCTGTCGGCCACCGGAAGGACTCCGTTTCCCGGCGGGGCGGCGGTCCGCGGTACGCCGACGCGCCACCCCTGCCGTGTCGTGCTGGGCAGGAAGGCTGTGACGCGTTGGGTGACGTTAACGCTTACGGTCGCGGGCCCGGGCGCGGGGGCGCGGAAGCCGAACCGCACGAACCTAACCGGAATGGGTGACACCGGTCAACACGGGGTTCACGGAGCGGTCACGGGACATACCAAGAGGAACGGAGGAGGTCGTGATGGGTGACGGCGAGGACGGCATAGGTCTGTCGGACGCGGAGGAACGGGCCATCGCGCTCACCCCCGCCGAGGAGCGGGCCATCGCGGTGACCCCGACGGAGGGGCGGGGCATCGCGCTCACCCCCACGGAGGGCCGGGGCATCGCGCTGACGGAGGCGGAGGAGGCGGCGGTCCTCTCGGGCACGGGGAGCACCGCGACGTACGACCTCGACCCGCCGGGCACCCACGAACTCCTGCCGGAGGGGCCGCGGCTGCACGCCCCGTCCCAGCTCCCCGATCACCACGTACCGGACCTTCCTGCACTCCCCGGCCCCCCGGGGCCCCGCCCCGAGCCCCGCTCCTCACACGCCGGAGAGGCTGAATAGTTGCCCGGACGCGGGACTCACGCCGCCCGGAGATCCAGCCCGTCCGGCGTCCGAGGTCCGGGGTCCGGGGTCCGGGGTCCGGGAGGAGCCCCGGGGACAGCCCGCCCGGCGCTAGGGAGCGTATCGAGTCGTGATCAATCTGCGGGATGTGCCTTCGTGGCACGGTCTGGTCCGGTAGACCGTCGTACGTGACGCGAGTGCAACTGACCGACCCGGAGTGGGATTTCATTGAGCCGTACCTGCCGATCGGCGAGTACGGCCCGTACCCCGAGCGGCTGCGGCAGCAGTTCGAGGGCGTGATCTGGCGGTTCAAGACGGGCGGCCAGTGGCGGGAGATACCGGCAGAGTTCGGCGCCTGGTCGACCGTCCACAACCGCTTCCGGCAGTGGCGTGACGCCGGGGTCTTCGAGGCCCTGCTGGAGGGCCTGATCGCGGAAGCCGCGAAGCGCGGTGAGGTGGACCTGTCCCTGGTCAGCATCGACTCCACCACCGCCCGTGCCCACCACGACGCGGCCGGCATGCACCTCGACGAGGACGTCGTCACCGCCCTGGAGAAAGCCGCCGCCGAGGCGGAGAAGGCCAGGTCAAAGGGGGCGGCTGCGACGAACAAACCGGGCAGGAGACCGAAAGCGATCCCGCGCGGGAAGAACGACGGCGCGTCCGGCGCCGACGCAAACTTCGGCTGAAGGCCGCCCTGCTCGGACGCTCCAGGGGCGGGCAGACCAGCAAGATCTATGTCGCCGGCGACCGCAAGTGCCGCCCGCTGGCGTTCATCCTGACCGAGGGGCAGGCCGCCGACAGTCCGCAGTTCATCCCAGTGCTGGGGAAGGTACGGGTCCGCGGGCTCGTCGGCCGTCCCCGCACCCGGCCGGACGCGGTCGCCGCAGACAAGGCGTACTCGTCCCGCGGCAACCGTGCCCACCCGCGCAAACGCCGTATCAAAGCGGTCATCCCGGAGAAGAAGGACCAGGCCGCCAACCGGAACAAGAAGGGCTCCCACGGCGGCCGGCCCGTCAGCCACAACGCAGACCTCTACAAGGAGCGGAACACCGTCGAGCGTCTGATCAACAAGCTCAAGGCATGGCGAGGCATCGCCACGCGCTACGACAAGACCCCCGACAGCTACCTCGCCGGACTCTACCTACGCGCCTCGATGATCTGGATCAAGGACCTCACACGAGCAGCCTCTTGATCACAACCGAATACGCTCCCTAGCGGGGCCGGCCGGTCCCGCTAGCGCCGGGTCCGTACCAGCAGGTAGATGAAGTACGGCGTCCCCACCAGCGACGTCATCAGCCCCGCCCCCAGCTGGGCGGGCGCGATCACGGTCCGCCCGAGGGTGTCCGCCAGGACGACGAGGCACGCCCCCAGGAGCACGGCCGTCGGCAGGACCCGCGCGTGCCGCCGCCCCACCAGGGCCCGCGCCGCGTGCGGCGCGACGAGACCGACGAAGCCGATCGTCCCGGCCGCAGCGACGGCCGTCGCCGTCAGGACGACGGCCGTGCCGAGCAGCAGGAGGCGGCGCGGCGGGAGCGGCAGGCCGAGCAGGCGGGGCGTGTCGTCGTCGAGCGAGACCAGGTCGAGGTCGCGGCGGGAGGCGACGGCTACGGCCCCGCCGAGCAGGAGCGCGATGCCGACCGGGAGCAGGTCGGGCAGCTCGCGCCCGTACGTCGAGCCGGAGAGCCAGGTGAGGGCCTTGGCGGCGTTGAAGGGGTCGGTCAGGACGATGACCAGGCCGATGAGCGCGGTCGTCGCGGCCGAGACCCCGATGCCGACGAGGATCACGCGGTTCTGCCGGAAACCGCCCCGCGCGGCGAGCCCGAAGACGAGCAGGGCCGCCGCGGCGGAGCCCGCGAAGGCCGCGCCCGCGATGCCCCAGGTGCCGTTACCGGTGACGGCGGTCGTGGCGAGGACGGCGCCGAACGCGCCGCCGCCCGAGACGCCGAGCACGCTCGGTTCGGCGAGCGGGTTGCGGGTCACGGCCTGCACGAGGGTGCCGGAGAGGGCGAGCGCGGCCCCGGCGAGGAGCGCGGAGAGGACGCGCGGGACGCGGGTGTCCAGGACGAAGGAGATCGCGGAGCCGGCACGGCCGGTGGCCCAGTTGGTGAGGTCGCCGAGCAGAAGGACGTTGTCGCCGAGGAGGGCGCCCGCGACGACGAGGCCGGCGAGCACGACGACGATGACGGCGAGGGTCACGAGGTAGGCGGCCCGGCCGGGGATGCGGGTGCGCTCCGGCTCCTGCGCGTCCCCGCCCTCCTTGAGCCGTACCGCCATGACGACGAGGAAGACCGCGCCGAGCAGGCTCGTGACGGTGCCGGTCGGGATGCCGGTGGAGCGGTCGGCGGTGACGAAGGTGCGGAGCAGGACGTCCGAGCCGAGGACGAGCCCCGCGCCGACGAGCCCCGCGAGGGGGATGTTCACGCGCGTCCGCGTGAAACCCTGGTAGCGGGCGACGAGGGGCCGCACGAGCGCGGGCGCGCACAGGCCCGCGTAGCCGAGCGGGCCGGTGAGGGTGACGGCGGCGGCGGCGAGCAGCGCGGTGAGCACGACGACGGTCAGCCGCGTGCGGCCCACCGCGACGCCGAGGCCGCGCGCCGCGTCGTCGCCGAGAGCGAGCGCGTCGAGGCGGCGCGAGACGAGGAGCAGGCCGAGGAGCGCCGCGGCGATGACCGGCAGCATCTGGAGGATGCCGTCGAAGCCGTTCTGCGCGATGGAGCCCTGGTTCCACTGGAACAGGCCCTCGGTCTCCTGCGGGAACAGGAGCAGGAGGGATTGCGTGACGGCGTCGAGGCCGAGGGCGAGCGCGGTGCCGGCGAGGACGAGGCGGACCGTGCCCGTGCCGAGCCCGGAGACGCCGAGGACGACGGCGGAGGCGGCGAGCGCGCCGACGAAGGCGACGCCCGAGGAGGCGAGGAGCGGGACCGAGACCCCGGTGACGGCGAAGAGCGCGAGGGCGAGGTAGGAACCGGCGTTGACGGCGAGCGTGTCCGGGGCGGCGAGGACGTTGCGGCTCGTCGTCTGGAGCGCGCGCCCGGCGGCGCCGAGGGCGATCCCGACGACGAGCCCCGCGACCGCGCGCGGCAGCCGCGAGGCGGCGACGACGGAGGCGGAGGTGTGGTCGCCGTCGCCGGTCGCCGCGTGCCACACGTCGGAGAAACCGACGTCGGAGGTGCCCTGCGCGATGTCGATGACGGCGAGGGCCACGACGACGAGGAGGAGCCCCAGCGTGACGGCCGGCGCGCCCCGGCGGTGCGTGGGGGCGGGGGTCTCCTGGACGGGAGGGCGCGTTGCGGTCGCGGTCATGAGCCTTGTTTCGTGACGTCCGGGGCGGGAGGAAGGGCCGCGGGGCGGGGAGTACGGGGGCGGGTGCCGGGCCGGTGGGCTCGCCCCCGGGCGCCGGGCGCCGGTACGCCGGGCGGCCCCGGGGGACGCGGGTCCCCGGGGGCCGTCGGCGGCGGCGGGCCGTCAGGTGCGGCGGCCCGCCGGGCGGCTCACTTGGTGAGCGCCTTGACGAGGCTGTCGATGTAGGCGGTGCCGGAGGCCGTGTTGCCGAACTGCCAGATGCCGTCGTCCATGCGGTGGACGTGGTCGTTCTTGACGAAGGGCAGCGACTTCCAGACGGAGTTCTTGGCGAGCTTGGCGAAGGGGTCGCCGCCGTCGGCGTCCGAGGCGATGTAGACGAAGTTCACGTCGCCGAGCTTGGTGAGGCCCTCGACGTCGGTCGAGGCGAGGCCGTACGCCTTGTCGCTCTTGAGCTTCCAGGCGTTGGTGAGACCGAGTTCGGTGTTGATCTCGCCGAGGAAGGAGTCGCCGGTGAAGGGCCGGACGGAGACCTGGTTGCCGGTGGCCCAGCCGTCGGCGTAGGCGATCTTCCGCTTGTCGGCGCCGGCCTCGGCGAGGGCCTTCTTGCCCTCGGCGAGCTTGTCGCGGAAGTCCTTCTTGACCCTGGTGGCCTTGTCGCTCGTACCGGTGGCCTCGGCGACGAGGTCGAGGGTGCGGTCGACGGTCTTGAGCTGCTCACCGCCGGTGGCCGAGGTGGCCTCCAGGACGGGGGCGATCTTGCGGAGCTGCTTGACCGCGGCGGGCTTGAGGTCGGACGTCGCGATGATGACGTCGGGGTGGAGCGCGGCCACGGTGTCCATGCTGGGCTCGCCGCGCATCCCGATGTCCTTGGCGCCGTCCCCGAGCGGGGCGGCCTTGTCCCAGGCGCGGTAGCCCTTGATGTCGGCGACGCCGACGGGTGTGACGCCGAGGCTGAGGGCGGCCTCGGTGACGTTCCACTCGGTGGTGACGATCCGCTTGGCGGGGCCGTCGAGCGTGATCTTCTGGCCCTTGTCGTCGGTGAGGTGGACCTTCGCGGTGGCAACGGAGCCCTTGGAGGCGGGCTCGTCCTTCGCGGGCTCCGAGGAGCCGCAGGCGGCGAGGGTCATCGCGGCGGTGGCCGCCGCGGCCGTGGCGAGGAGGAGTCGTCTCATGGCGTGGGGTGGAGCCTTTCGCTTCTGGTGCTGTGGCGGCCTATCGCGCGGGTGCGCGGCCGGCCGGTGAGGGGGTCGGTGTCGACCTCGATGCGGATGCCGTAGACCTCGGTGAGGCGCTCGGAGAGGAGCACCTCCTCCGGGGTGCCGTCCGCGACGACGCGTCCGTCGCGCAGCAGCGCGACGCGGTCGGCGACGGCGGCGGCCTGGTCGAGGTCGTGCAGGACGACGCCGACGGCGATCGCGTGCTCGTCGGCCAGGTCCCGCATGAGGTCGAGGAGTTCGACCTGGTAGCGCAGGTCCAGGTAGGTGGTGGGTTCGTCCAGGAGGAGGATGCCGGTCTCCTGCGCGAGGCAGCTCGCGAGCCACACGCGCTGGAGCTGACCGCCCGAGAGCTGCTCGACGGGCCGCTCGGCGAGCCCGGTGACGCCGGTCAGGCGCAGCGCGCGCTCGATCGCCGCGGTGCCGTCGGGATCGGTGCCGCCCCAGCGGCCCTGGTACGGGTAGCGGCCGAACTCGACGACGTCGCGCACCCGCAGCCCGCCGGGGGTGGGCCGGGCCTGGGTGAGCAGCGCGACGCGGCGCGCGAACTGCTTGGGGGCGAGCGCGAGCGCGTCGACCCGGTCCGTGCCGTCCTCCTCCAGGTGCACGTCCCCGGCGCGGGGGCGCTGGAGGCGGGCGAGGGTGCGCAGGAGGGTGGACTTGCCGCTGCCGTTGGGTCCCACGAGCGCGGTGACCTCGCCGGGGCGCAGCGACAGGGCGGCGTCGTGGAGGACGTCCGCGCGGTCGTAGGCCACACAGACGCCCGCCGCGGTGAGGCCGTGGCCGCGCGTACGGGGGGTGGTGAGCGCTCGTTCAGCTGGTTTCACGCCACGAAGGCTAGCCTAACCTTAGATGGCCGCAGAACCCACCCCGGCGCGGAGCACGGGGGACACCCCTGCACCGCGCCCCCACAGTCCTCGCAGGTCACGGAGGGCGTTACGGGGGTTAGCCCCCGGTCCGCTCACCGGGTGGCACCCCCCTCGGTCCGGGCGTCAGCAGGCTGCCGCCCGAAGCCCGGGAGGCGAAGACTCTTCCCATGACGATGACTCCCCTCGCACCCCGCCCGGTGCCCGCGCCGCGCGGCGCAGGTGACCGGAGCGGCGGGAGCGATTTCGCCCGCCTCGCCCAGCGCATCAGCGCGGCCGGACTGCTCGACCGGCGCCCCGGTTACTACACCCTGCGTCTCGGCCTGGTCGCGGCGGCCCTCGCGGGTGGCTGGACGGCCTTCGCGCTGCTCGGCGACTCCTGGTGGCAGCTCGCCGTGGCCGCGTTCCTCGCGCTGGTCTTCGGCCAGGTCGCCCTGGTCGCACACGACTTGGCGCACCGTCAGGTGTTCCGTACGCGGCGGCCCAGCGAGATCGGCGGGCGGCTCTTCGGGAATCTCGGGATCGGCATGAGCTACGGCTGGTGGATGAACAAGCACACCCGCCACCACGCCAACCCGAACCACGAGGAACTGGACCCGGACGTCGCCCCGGACATCCTCGTCTGGTCGAAGGAGCAGGCGCGGCACAGCAAGGGCATCGCCCGGCTCCTCGGCGGTCACCAGGCGGCGCTGTTCTTCCCGTTGCTCACGCTGGAGGGCTTCAACCTCCACGTGTCGAGCGTGCGGGCGCTGCGCAAGCCGGAGATGAAGCAGCCGGTCCTCGAAGGGGTGCTGCTCTTCGCGCACCTGGCGGGGTATCTCGCGGCGCTCTTCCTCGTCCTCTCGCCCGGCAAGGCGGTCGCCTTCCTCTTCGTGCACCAGGCGCTCTTCGGCGTCTACCTCGGCTCCACCTTCGCGCCGAACCACAAGGGGATGCCGACGCTGTCCGGGAACGACCGGCCCGACTTCCTGCGCCGGCAGGTCCTCACCTCGCGCAACGTGCGCGGTGGGCTCGTCACCGACGTCGCCCTCGGCGGCCTCAACTACCAGATAGAGCACCACCTCTTCCCGAGTATGCCGACCCCGCACCTGCGCCGCGCCCAGCCGCTCGTCCGCGACTACTGCGCCGAACTCGGCATCCTGTACCACGAGACGGGGCTGCTGCGCTCGTACAAGGAGGCGCTGGCGCATCTGCACCGGGTGGGCGAGCCCATCAGGCGCGGCGTCGTGGCCCCGGCGGCGACCGAGGGCTGAGCGAGAACGGCGCACGAGCGGGGGGCCCGGGACGGGGACCCGGGTGACAGGGTTACGCGGGTACGGAGCCGGCGCGGAGTGGCCGGTACGGGGTCGGGCCGGAGCCGTCGGGCAGGGGCCCCGGGCGAGCGCTCAGGCGCGCTCCGCGAGGGGGTGGTCGGGCTCCGCGGAGGCCCGCGCGGCGCGCTCCAGGAGGCCGGGGTCGCCCCGCCGCACGTACAGCGCGGGAAGGACGAGGCGCCACCACTCGTACAGGCGCTCGCCGACGATCTGCCCGCGCCGCCTCCCCTCCGCCGCGCCCCTGCCGGAGCCCGCGCCCTCGTGCGCGTCCAGCGGGGCGGTGAGGACGGAGACCCCGTAGAAGGCCCGGACCAGCGCGGGAGCGGTCCGGGCCGGACTCACGCCCGGGCTCAGCGTGCCGCGCTGCCGGGCGCGGGCGAGCAGCCGCGTGGCACCGAAGGTCCAGGCCCCGAAGGGGTCGGGGAGCGGCGCGGCGATCGTGGCGCGCTCGGCCCACAACCGGGCCCCGGCGCGGGCGACCGGGTCGTCGGCGAGGCTGCCCGCGACGGCGAAGCTGAGCCCGACCAGGTTCTCCAGGGGGCATACGTCGCGGGCCGTGTAGCGGGGCCACAGGTGACGCCAGTCGGCGAACCGGTCCCGGACGACGGCGAGGGCCACGCCCTCCTTGTTCGTGTAGTGGAAGTAGACGGCGCCACTGGTCCGCCCGGACCTGGCGCTTATGTCGTTGATGCTCGTCGCGGCGTAGCCGCGCGTGGCGAAGAGGTCGGCCGCCGCTTCCAGCACCTTTCTCCGGGTCGCCTGCGCCCTTTCCTGCAATGTGCTGTCCACCTTCGCTCAACATGGTCGTGACACCCGGGAAATCTAATGCGCCCGCGTACGCCGGGAATACGAACGGACAACTCGCGCCCGGAAATTGTTCCTTTCTTTCGGGCGTGCACGCTTCCGGGTGATTGCGCGCGGCTTCCCGCCCGCTCCCCCGCAGCTTCCCGATCACCTGACCGGGGAGCCGCGTCAAGGTCAACTCAGCTGCACGCGAACCTCGTTGACGCATTTCACGGAATACCCGGAACCCCTTCGCCACTCCCCCCGGACGAGCGCTTCGCACACACAACCGCAACTGCGGGTGATTGCGGGGGATTCGCGGACGGAAATAACGTAGCGCCCATGATGTTTCGCACGAGAGCCGCCTGAACCGCGCCCACCCGGCGCGAGGGTCCCGCCTCGTCGTCCGCCCGGAAGCGCGCCGTCACCGGCACGGGCTGCCCGGCCCCCGGCCAGGCGCCTTCCCCGTCATCGCTCCCTGACTCCCCCGCACTCGCGCCGCGCGAGCGCCGTGCGGCTCTTCCCACCCTCGCGCGTCCCTTTCCTCCCGCTTTCTCCCCCGCGCGCGGCCACCGTCGCGCACCGTCCCCTCCCGGAAAGCGCACCACCATGAACGACTTCACGCACCCCCTGCTCTCCTGGACCCCCGAGGCCGCC
This sequence comes from Streptomyces sp. SPB074, assembly GCF_000154905.1. Lineage (GTDB taxonomy): Bacteria > Actinomycetota > Actinomycetes > Streptomycetales > Streptomycetaceae > Streptomyces. The sequence continues at coordinate 1,226,619 of NZ_GG770539.1, forward strand.
GTGCTCGACTGCGACGGCACCCTCGTCGACTCCGAGCGGCACTGGCACGAGGCCAGGATCGCCACGCTCGCCACGCTCGGGCTGCGGCCCTCGCCGGGCTTCGCGGCCCGCGCCCTCGGGCTCCACTACGCCGACTGCGGGCGGCTCATGGCCGAGGAGGCCGGAAAACCCGAGCTGGCCGAGGAGATGACGGCCGAACTCCTGCGCCGCTTCACCGCGCTCGCCGCCGCCGACCCCGTCCTCATGCCGGGCGCGGGCGCCTTCGTGCGCGCGCTCGCCGAACGGCTGCCGCTCGCGGTGGCGAGCAACTGCCCGCGCGAGGTGGTCGAGGCCTCGCTCGGACGGGCCGGGCTGCTGGGCCACTTCCAGCACGTCGTGGTGCCGGACGCCGAGGTACGGGCGAAGCCGGAACCCGACGTGTACCGCCGGGGCGCCGAGTTGCTCGGCGTCGAGCCGGGCCGCGCCCTCGCCGTGGAGGACACGCTGACCGGCGTGGCGGCGGCGCGGGCGGCGGGGCTGCGCGTGCTCGGGGTCGGGGACCGGCCCGCCGAGGCGGAGCGGGCGCACCTGTGGGTGCCGACGCTGGACGCGCCGGTGCTGATGGCCTGGGTACGGGCGCACGTGACCGAGGCCCCGGGGCCCCGCCCCTGACGCCCCGCCGCAAGGCGCCGCACGCCGGGGGTTCAGCGCTCCAGAAGCGGCGGCAGCTCCCGTACCTCGCCGTTCGCCGAGGCGAA
>NZ_GG770539.1:1228017-1251503 GCF_000154905.1 Streptomyces sp. SPB074
CCTCGGCCCCGTCAGCACACCCGCGATCGTCAGCACACCCGCGATGGCCCGGGCCGGTCCCCGGCCGGGGTCACCACCGCAGCGCCGCCGTGCGCACCGGCGCGTCCCAGCGGCGCAGGGTCTCCGCGTCGGCGAGCAGGAGGCTCACCGAGAAGCCACGCATGTCGAGCGCCGTCACGTAGTTCCCGACGAGGCTGCGCGCCGGGCGCACCCCTCGCGTCTCCAGGTGGCGCGCGACCTCGCCGTAGATGCCGTACAGCTCCAGCGGCGTCACCGCGCCGAGCCCGTTGACGAGGACGATCGCCTCGCTGTCCGCGCCCGGGCCGAGCGCCGCGAGCAGTTCGCCCGTCATCCGCTCGACCAGCGGGGTCAGTTCGCCGCGCGGCACCGTGCGGCCCGCGCGCTCGCCGTGGATGCCGACCCCGTACTCCAGCTCGCCCTCGCCCAGCTCGAAGGCCCGCTCGCCCGTCGTGGGCGCGGTGTGCGCGGCCGAGGCCACGGCGAGGGAGCGGCAGCGGGCGGCGAGGGCCGCGCCGAGGGCGGCGAGTTCGTCCAGGCCGGCGCCCTCGTCGGCCGCCGCGCCGAGCACCTTCTCCAGGAGCACCGTGCCACCGGTGCCGCGCCGTCCCGCCGCGATCTCCTCGGAGTCCGAGGCGAGGTCGTCGTCGATGAGGACGCGGGCGCAGGCGATGCCGTCGTGGGCGAGGCGTTCGGCGGCGATACCGAAGTTGATGCGGTCGCCCGTGTAGTTCTTCACGAGGTGCAGGACACCGTCCGCACGCGCCCCGGCGCGCGAGGCCGCGTACACCTGCCGGTTGTGCGGCGAGGCGAAGACCCGGCCCGGCACGGCCACGTCGAGCATCCCGGGCCCCACGAAGCCCGCGTGCAGCGGCTCGTGCCCCGCGCCGCCGCCGGAGAGCAGGCCGACGCGGCGGCCGGGGGCGGCCTCGCGGGTGCGCAGGAAACCGTGCTCGGGGTCGAGCGAGAGGAGGTCGGCGTGGGCGCGGGCGAAACCGCGCAGCGCGTCCGGCACGAGGCGGTCGCCGTTGTTCTCGAAGTAGGGGGCCATCTGGTCCTCCAGGGTCGAAAGCCGGCGTTCCGGGTGCGGCTCACCCGTTCGCCTCGCGCCAGGATCTCCATGCTGCGGCGGGAGGTGAAGATCGGCAACCGGCGCACCACTCGCACGGACCGGCGCACGCGACCCGCGCACAGCGCGTCCCCCCTCGCGCACGCCCTCGCACACCCCGCGCGTTCCGCACCGCGCGCGCCCCGCACGGCCCAGACGCCCCGCGCCTCCCCGCCCGGCCCAGACGCCCGCACCTCCGCGGCACGGCCGTCGCGCCCCGCGCCTCCCCCGTACGGCCCACGCATTCGAACAAAAGCCCCGCTCGGCGAATTCTTCCGGTCCCCGCCGACACTTTTCCGCCAGCTTTCCAGTGACTCGGTGGAGTCGCTTGACTGGCGCTCGGTGACCTCGACATATGGACATAGCCCGCGCACAGGGTCTCCACCCGGCGTCTCAGGGCACTTCACCGCCCTCCCGGCGCCGCCCCAGGCCCCCGAGGGCCCCGAGGCCCAAGGACCCACCGCCATGAAAATCGCTCTGCTGATCCACAACGCCTACGGGATCGGCGGCACCGTCCGCGCCGTCGCGAACCTCTCCGCGGCGCTCGCCGGACGCGGGCACACCGTCGAGGTCGTGAGCGTGCACCGCCCCTCGGACGGCCCCGACCTCGCCTTCGACCCGCGCGTACGGCTGCGCGCCCTGCTCGACATGCGCGAGGACGCGCGCGGCTACGTGGGCGACGACCCGCTCACCGAGCGCCCGAACACCGTCTTCCCCGACTCGGGAGTCGATTTCGGCCGGCTGTGCTACACCGCGCTGCACGACGCGCGCGTGGCCGCCTGGCTCGACGGCACCGACGCCGACGCGGTCATCGCGACCCGCCCGATCCTCAACGGCTACCTCGCCCGCCACGGCCGCCCCGGGCTCGTCCGCGTCGGCCAGGAACACCTGTCGATGGACGCGCACAGCGAACAGCTGCGCACCGACCAGAACGCGACGCTCGACGGGCTCGACGCCTTCGTCACCGTCTCCGAGGCCGACGCCGCGCAGTACCGGGCCGCGCTCCCCGGCGTCCGCGCCGAGATCCTGTGCGTCCCGAACGCCGTGCCCGCCCCGGCCGTCGCGCCCGCCGCGCTCGCCGCGCCCGTGATCGTCGCGGCGGGACGGCTCGTCGCCGTCAAGCGCTACGACCGCCTCCTGCGCGCCTTCGCCGCCGTCGCCCCGGCCTTCCCGGAGTGGAGCCTGCGGCTGTACGGGCGCGGGCCGGACAAGGCGCGGCTGCGCGGCCTTGTGGACGCGCTCGGCGTCTACGAGCGGGCCCGCCTGATGGGCCCGGCCTCACCGCTGGAGACCGAGTGGGTGAAGGGCTCGATCGCGGCCGTCTCCTCGGACCGCGAGTCCTTCGGGCTCACCCTGGTCGAGGCGATGCACTGCGGCGTCCCCGTCCTCGCGACCGACTGCCCCTACGGCCCCGGCGAGATCATCAGCGACCGCGACACCGGGGTCCTGGTCCCGCTCGACGGCGACGAGGACGCCCGCGTCGCCGCCTACGCCGCCGCCCTACGCGACCTCATGGGCGACGCCGGGCTGCGGGCCAAGCTCGGCGCCCGCGGCCGTGAGCGCGCCGCCCGCTACGCGCCCGAGCGGATCGCGCGCGAGTACGAGGACCTGCTCGGCCGCCTCGGCGCGGGCAGGCGCCGCCGCGGCCCGCTCACCGCCTTCACCGCCCTGCGGACGCTGCTCGCGCCCCGCACCCCCGCCGAGCCCGCCGCCTCCGCGCCCGCGCCCCGTGCCAGGCCGCCGCACGCGGTGGGCCGCGCACTCCCCGGCGGGGCGCTCTCCTTCGTCCTGGAGACCGACGGGGTGCCCGCCGGAGCGCTGGATCTGCTCCTGCGGCTGCGCAAGGACCCGGAGCAGCGTTCCGTCCGGGTGCCGCTCGACGGCTCGGCGGCCGTGCTGCCCGCCGGGGCCCACCCGCTCGCCGAGGGCCGCTGGGACTGCTTCGTGGTGCCGCGCGAGGCGGAGGAGTCCGCGCGCGTGCGGCTGCGCGCGGTGCGCGCCGAGCAGGCGGCGCTGCTCGGCGCGCCGCCGCTCGTGGACGCCGGGGTGCTGCGCGCGCGGGTCCCGTACGCGACGAGCGACGGCTTCCTCGCGGTACGGGCCTGGGCGCGGCCCCGGCACGCGGAGGTCACGGGCGTGCGGATCGGCGCGGAGCACGTCGAGGTCGAGGCGCGGTTCCTGGCCCCGGGCGGGGCACGGGTGGAGGGGGCCGTGGTCCGGGCACGGGCGCGCGGCTGCGGGCGGTCCTTCGAGGTCCCGGTGAGCGGCGACGGGGCGGACGAGGGCGCCTTCCGCTTCGTCCTGGCGCTCCCGCGCGCGGGGGACGTGCCGCTGGCGGGCGAGGAGGCGCCGAAGGAGGTGTGGGACCTGGAGCTCCGTACGCCGGGGACCGGGGAGGCGCCGGTGCCGCTCGGCCGGATCACGGGCGACGGCGTCGACCGCAAGCGCACCGACCGCTACCCCTGCGTCACCGTCCCGCACCCCGACCACGGCACCGCGACGGTCCGCCCCTTCTTCACCTCCGCGCACGGCCTCGCGCTGATCGTGCGGCCCCCGGCGCCCGCGGCGGACTGAGCGCGGCGGCCGGGCGGCCCGGACTGCGCCGGACGGGTCACCCGGATTGCGGGCCCGGCGCGGGCCGCGAAGCGTTGAGGCGACGCGCCGCCCGGACGGCGACGCGGCGTCGCGCGAGAGGAGCCCGCCATGGCGCAGGGCGAGGGCGGTCCGTACGGGGACGGTTCCTACGGGGACGGTCCGCGCGGGGGCGGTCCGTACGGGGGCGGCGGGACCTGGGGGTATCCGGCGGCCCCCGCCCCGTACCCTCCCGAGAGCGCCTTCGAGTGGCTGCCGCCGCTCGACCTGCCCGGTCCCGGGCGGCAGCGGCGCTGGACCGTGCTGCTGCGGCTGCCGCTCCTGCTCCCGCACGCCGTCGTGCTGTTCCTCCTCTCGCTCGGCGCCTTCTTCGCCGCGCTCGCCGGCTGGTTCGCGGCGCTCGTCCTCGGGCGGCTGCCGGGACCGCTCTTCCGGTACCTCGCGGCCTGCCTCGCCTACGAGGCCCGCGTCGGCGCCTCCGCGATGCTGCTCGTGGACCGCTACCCGCCCTTCACGCTCTCCCCCGACGCCGCGTACGAGGCGCGCTTCGGGAACCGGCCCACGCGCCTGAACCGCCTCGCGGTCCTCTTCCGGATCGTCCTGATCGTCCCGGCCGGGATCATCGCCTCGCTCGTGATGAGCGGCTGGTGGACGCTCGGTCTGATCTGGTGGCTGCTCACGCTCGTCCTGGGCCGGATGCCCGGCACGCTGTACGGGGCGAGCGCGGCGGCCCTGCGCTACCACCTGCGCACCTCCGCGTACTGGCTGTTGCTCACCCCCGCCTACCCGAAGCGGTTCTTCGGCGACGAGCCGGGCGAGACCGATCCCGTGGAGCGGTACTCGGCGACGCGCCCGCTCCTCGTGTCCGCGGGCGGGAAATGGCTGCTGGTGCTCCTCCTGGTGGCGGGCGTCGTGGGCGGCGGCCGGGGCAGTACGTACACCTCGCCGCACAAGGAGACGGACACGGCGCGGACCGCGCGCACGGCGGGGCCCTGAGGCTCCCGGGGAAGGGGGCCGCGTGGTTTCGCGCGCGGCTTCGTATGGTGGAGGGAGACGTCCCCCCGGGTGCCCCCCTGTGCCCGCGTCCCCGCACCACCCGAAACGGAACCCCGTCGTGCCGGACAACCCCGCCATACGCTCGTGGCACCGCACGCTGCCGCACGGCCCGCAGGCCGTCCCGCTCGCCCGCGCCCTCGTCCGCGAGGCGCTGGCCGGGCCCGGCGGCGAGACCGCCGAGCTGCTCACCGCCGAGCTGGTCGCCAACGCCGTCGAGCACACGGAGGGATACCGCCCGGTCGAGCTGTACGTGGAGCTGCTGGCGAGCCACTGCCAGGTGGAGGTGCTGGACAGCGACCCGGCTCCCCCGGGCGACCTGGGCTCCCCCGTCCCGCTCGAAGCCCCCGACCCGTTCGCCGAGGGCGGTCGCGGCCTCCTCCTCATCCGCGCCCTGGCCGCCGCCTGCGGCCACCGCCCCACGGACTGGGGCAAGGCAGTCTGGTTCCGCCTGGCCGCACCAACAAAAATCCCGCCACAACGCGACGCCCCCTCCACCCCGCCGGCACACGAACCCGGCCCGCCACCCCAGCCCCGCCAGCACGCGAACGCAGCCCACACGCCACCCCAAACCCAGCCCCGCCAGCACGCGAACCCAACCGACCTCGCCAGCCCAAAACTTAGCCCCTCCGGCGCTTGAGGAGCGGAGCCCCGCGAGGCTACCCCCGGCAACACGCGAACCCAACCCCCCACGCCACCCTCAAACCCAGCCCCTCCGGCGCTTGAGGAGCGGGGCCCGGGGCGGAGCCCCGCAAGGCCACCCCCGGCAGCACGCGAGGCCGCGAATCCGCCCCCGCGTCAGCCCTCGTGGGGCTCGTCCGCCGCCACCCGCCCCGGCCCCGCCAGCGTCGCGACGAGCACCGCCTTGATGGTGTGCAGCCGGTTCTCCGCCTCGTCGAAGACGACGGAGTGCTGTGACTCGAAGACCTCGTCCGTGACTTCGAGCGAGTCGAGGCCGAACTCGTCGTGGATGCGGCGCCCGACCCCCGTGCCGAGGTCGTGGAAGGCCGGCAGGCAGTGCAGGAACCTGACGTCCGGGTTGCCGGTGGCGCGCAGCACGTCCATCGTCACCGCGTACGGCCGCAGCGCGGCGATCCGCTCGCCCCAGACCTCGGCCGGCTCGCCCATCGAGACCCACACGTCGGTCACGACGAAGCCCGCGCCCCGCACGCCCTCGGCGACGTCCTCGGTGAGCGTGACGCGCGCGCCGGTCTCCTTCGCCAGCTCCCGGGCCCGCGCGACGACCTCGGCGGCGGGCCAGTACGCCTCGGGGGCGACGATACGCACGTCCATGCCGAGGAGGGCGCCGGTGATCAGGTAGGAGTTGCCCATGTTGAAACGGGCGTCGCCGAGGTAGGCGAAGGAGATCTCCGTCAGCGGCAGCGGGCTGTGCTCGGTCATGGTGAGCACGTCGGCGAGCATCTGGGTGGGGTGCCAGGCGTCGGTGAGCCCGTTGTAGACCGGGACCCCGGCGTGCGCCGCTATCTCCTCGACGACGTCCTGCCCGTCGCCCCGGTACTCGATCGCGTCGTACATCCGCCCGAGCACGCGCGCCGTGTCCTTCGCCGACTCCTTGTGCCCGATCTGCGAGCCCGAGGGGTCGAGGTAGGTCGTGTGGGCGCCCTGGTCGGCGGCGGCGACCTCGAAGGCGGCGCGCGTGCGGGTGGACGTCTTCTCGAAGATCAGCGCGATGTTCCTGCCCCGCAGCCGCGGCACCTCGGTCCCGGCCCGCTTGGCGGCCTTGAGCCGCGCGGCGAGATCGATCAGCGCACGGAACTCGGCCGCGGCGAAGTCCAGCTCCTTGAGGAAGTGACGGCCGCTGAGGTCGATCGCGTCGTGGGCCATGAGGGCGCTCCCGGGGTGCCGCGTACGGGGAGTACGGAGGCGACGAATAACGGAATGGAAGTGTATACGCTATCAGGCATTTCTATACGGCGGATAGGGCGGTGGGACGGGGGTGCGTCACACCGCGTCCCGCTCCAGGGGGCAGCTCATGCACCGGGGCCCGCCCCTGCCCCGCCCCAGCTCGCTGCCGGGGATCTCGACCACCTCGATCCCCTGCTTGCGCAGATACGCGTTGGTCGTGGCGTTGCGCTCGTAGGCGAGCACGACGCCCGGCTCCACGGCGAGCACGTTGCAGCCGTCGTCCCACTGCTCGCGCTCGGCGGCGTGCACGTCCTGCGTGGCCGTGAGGACCCGTACGGAGTCGAGGCCGAGCGCGGCGGCGAGCGCGCGGCGCATGTGCGCGGGCGGGTGGTCGGTGACCTTGAGGTCACGCGGGCCCGCGCCGGGCTCGATGGTGTACGAGGGGAGGTCGCCCAGGCCCGCGTACTGGGTGAAGGTGTCGCCGTCCACCATCGTCATGACGGTGTCCAGGTGCATGAAGGCGCGGCGTTTGGGCAGGTCGAGCGCGACGATGGTGCGCGCGGAACCGGCCGCGAAGAGCTTCGTGGCGAGCGTCTCGACGGCCTGCGGGGTCGTGCGCTCGCTCATCCCGATGAGGACCGCGCCGTTGCCGAGGACGAGGACGTCGCCGCCCTCGATCGTGGAGGGATCGTCCGGCCGCCCCTTCGACCACGTGCGGAAGCCACCCGCCTCGGGGCCGGTGAAGAGCGGGTGGTGCCCGTAGATCGCCTCGAAGTGCACGGTCTCGCGCCGCCGGGCGGGCCAGCGCATCGCGTTGACGGAGACGCCGTCGTAGATCCAGGCGGAGGTGTCGCGCGTGAAGAGGTGGTTGGGCAGCGGGCGGAGGAGGAAGTCGTCGGGCTCCATGACGTGGAAGCCGACGGAGACGGGCTCGGGCCAGCGGTCCAGGTACTCGCGCTTGGTCATGCCGCCGACGAGGGCTTCGGTCAGCTCGTGATCGGCGAGCGTGTCGAAGGAGGCGCGGAGGCGGTCGGTGGCCAGGGGCCCGTACTCCTTGGCGTCGAAGACCCGGTCGAGGACGAGCCCGCGCGCCTCGGGGAGCGCCATCGTCTCGCGCAGCAGGTCGGCGAAGAGGTGCACCACGACACCGCGTTCGCGCAGCACGGCGGCGAAGGCGTCGTGCTCCTCCTTCGCGCGGCGCACCCAGAGCACGTCGTCGAAGAGGAGCGCGTCCTTGTTGCTGGGGGTCAGTCGCTTGAGTTCGAGGCCGGGGCGGTGCAGGACGACGCGCCGCAGCCGGCCGGTCTCGGAATCGACGTGGAAAGCCATGCCTGTCATCCTGTCCGCCCGGCAGCCCCCGCACCCGTCACGCCACGAGGTGTACGTCACGAGGCGGGGCGGTACGGGGCGGAGCCGGGCGGTACGGGACGCGTCCGCCCGTTCCACCCCGTACCGCCGCGCGCGGCCCCCGGGCGGCCCCGGCCCGCTCACAGCCGGGGGTCGACCGGCTCCGACTCCAGCGCGAGGACCGCGAAGACCGCCTCGTGCACGCGCCACAGCGGCTCCCCGTCCGCGAGGCGGTCGAGCGCTTCGAGGCCGAGCGCGTACTCGCGCAGCGCCAGCGAGCGCTTGTGCCCGAGGTGGCGCTCCCGCAGCCGCCGCAGGTTCTCCGGGCGGGTGTACTCGGGCCCGTAGATGATCCGCAGGTACTCGCGGCCCCGGCACTTGACGCCCGGCTGCGCGAGCTTGCGGCCGCTCGTGCGGGCGAGCGCCTCGACGGGCTTGACGACCATGCCCTCGCCGCCCTCGCCGGTGAGCGCGAGCCACCAGTCGGTCCCGGCGCGCACGGAGTCCTCATCGGTGGTGTCCACGTACACGCGCCGCGTGCCGCGCAGCAGTCCCGTCGTGTCGGCCGCCACCATGCGGTCAACGAAGGCCAGTTGCCTGTCGTGGGGCACGGCGGCGAGGGACTGCCCGCGCGCGGCGAGGAGCTGGAACGGGGCGAACCCGACGCCGTCGAGCCCCTGGACCGGCCAGCAGTACCGCCGGTACGCCTCGGTGAACGCGGCGGCGTCCCGGGCCCGTTCACGCTGGCGCACGTCGAGGCCGCCGAGGTCCGCACCGCGCCGCGCGGCCTCGTCCAGCGCCGCGAGCACCCCGGGGAAGACCGCCCCGGCGGCGGCGCCCACCGCCGCGTACTGCGAGCGCAGCAGCCCTGCGGACTTGAGCGACCAGGGCAGCAGTTCTCCGTCCAGCAGGAGCCAGTCCGTGCCGAGTTCGTCCCACAGGCCACTCGCCCCGACGGCGGCGCGCAGCCGGGCGAGCACCTCCTCGGTGACCGCGCGGTCGTCGAAGAAGGGGCGTCCGGTGCGGGTGACGAGCGCGCCCGTCGGGGTCGCCTCGCCCTCGTCCGCGAGCCCGAAGCGCTCGACGGCGGTCGCCGCGTCCCGGCACACGAGGGCGACGGCCCGCGAGCCCATGTGCTTCTCCTCGCACACGACGTGCGCGATGCCGTCCTCGCGGTAGGCGGCGAAGGCGTCCTCGGGGTGTTCGAGGTAGCCCTCGCGGCGCGAGGTCGGCGTGGGTGCCATGGTCGGCGGCAGGTACGGGACGAGGCGCGGATCGACCGCGAACCGGCTCATGACCTCCAGGGCCGCCGCCGCGTTCTCCTCGCGCACGCCGATCCTGCCGAGCGCGCGCGTCTCCACGGTACGGCGGCCGACGACGTCGCCGAGCGCGAGCGGGCGGCCCTGGTGGCCGCCGGGCGCGGCCGAGGCGAGGGGCCGCACCGGTGCGTACCACTCCTCGTGCGCGGGCACGTCCACGAGTTCGCGCTCCGGCCAGCGCAGCGCGGTGAGGCGGCCGCCGAAGACGACGCCGGTGTCGAGGCAGATGGTGTTGTTGAGCCAGGTCGCCGCGGGGACGGGGGTGTGCCCGTAGACGACGGCGGCCTTGCCCCGGTAGTCCTCGGCCCACGGGTAGCGCACGGGCAGGCCGAACTCGTCGGTCTCGCCTGTCGTGTCGCCGTAGAGCGCGTGCGAGCGGACCCGGCCGGAGGTGCGGCCGTGGTAGCGCTCGGGGAGCCCGGCGTGCGAGACGACGAGCCTGCCGCCGTCGAGCACGTAGTGGCTCACGAGGCCGCGCGCGAACTCCGCGACCTTCTCCTTGAACCCGGGCTCCTCGGCCTCGGCGCGCTCCAGCTGCTCGATGGTCTCCGCGAGTCCGTGGGCCACGGTGACCTTGCGGCCGCTCAGGTGGCGCCCGAGCTTGTGCTCGTGGTTGCCGGGCACGCACAGCGCGGTGCCCGCCGCGACCATGCCCATGACGCGGCGCAGCACGGCCGGGGTGTCCGGGCCCCGGTCCACGAGGTCCCCCACGAACACGGCGGTGCGGCCCTCGGGGTGCCTGCCGTCCTCGTAGCCGAGCTTGCCGAGCAGTTCCTCCAGCTCGGCGGAGCAGCCGTGCACGTCGCCGATCAGGTCGAAGGGGCCGGTGAGTGCGCGCAGGTCGTTGAAGCGCCGCTCGCGCACGACCTCCGCCGCCTCGATCTCCGCGACGCCCCGGAGCACGTGCGCCTTGCGGAAGCCCTCGCGCTCCAGCCCACGCAGCGAGCGGCGCAGTTCACGCTGGTGGCGCTGGATGACACGGCGCGGGATGCCCGCCCGGTCCGCGCGCTCCGCGTTGCGCCGGGCGCACACGTCCTCGGGCACGTCGAGGACGATCGCGACAGGGAGGACGTCGTACTCGCGCGCCAGATCCACGAGCTGCTTGCGGCTCTCGCGCTGCACGCTCGTCGCGTCCACGACGGTGAGCCGCCCGGCGGCGAGCCGCTTGCCCGCGATGTAGCGGAGCACGTCGAAGGCGTCGCCGCTCGCGCCCTGGTCGTTCTCGTCGTCGGCGACGAGGCCGCGGCAGAAGTCGGAGGAGAGCACTTCGGTGGGCTTGAAGTGCCGGGCGGCGAAGGTGGACTTGCCGGAGCCGGTCGCGCCGACGAGGACGACGAGGGAGAGGTCGGGCACGGCACAGCGACGGCGCTTCGCGGCGGGCTCGGTGGTGGGGCCGGTGAGGCCGGTGGTGGTGGTCGTGGTGGGGCCGGTGGTCGTGGTGCCGGTGGTGGGCCGGGTGGCGTTCTCGCTCATGCCGCCGCTCCTTCCTCGGTGGTGGCGGTGGCGGTGGTGTCCGGGGCGGGCCCGGTCGTGGTGTCCGTGCGGGTGAAGCGGGCGAGCTGCGTGGGCGGGCCCACTTCGGGGTCCTCCTCGCCCACGGGCGCGTACGTCACGGCGTACCCGTACTCCCCCGCGACCTCCTCGGCCCAGCGCCGGAACCGCGCGCGGTCCCACTCGAAGCGGTGGTCGTGGTGGCGCACGTGCCCGGCGGGCAGGGCTTCCCAGCGCACGTTGTACTCGGCGTTCGGCGTCGTCACGACGACCGTGGCGGGGCGCGCGGCGCCGAAGACGGTGTACGCGAGCGTCGCGAGGCGCGGCGGGTCGACGTGCTCGATCACCTCGCTGAGCACGGCGGCGTCGTACCCGTTCAGCCGTGGATCGGTGTACGCGAGCGAGCCCTGCGTGAGCGTGAGCCGCGCCGCCTGCCGCTCGGGCATCCGGTCCACGTGGAGGCGGCGCGCGGCGATCTGGAGCGCGCGCTGCGAGACGTCCATGGCGAGGACGTGCGTGAATCGCGGGTCCTTGAGCAGTTCGCTGACCAGCGTGCCCTCGCCGCAGCCGAGATCGAGGACGCGGGCGGCGTGCGCGGCCCGGAGCGCTTCGAGGATCGCGGCGCGGCGGTGGGAGGCGAGGGTCGCGGGACGGGAGGGCCCGGGTTCGCCGGTCTCCGTACCGGCGCTCTCGGGCGCGGCCTCGGTGGCGACGTCCCCGGCCTCCGCGCCGGGGTCCTCGTCCGCCGGGCCCTCCGCCACCGCGTTGTCGATGTGCTCGGCGTCCGTGTCGTCGGACTCGGCGAGCCGCTGGAGTTCCATCCGGTCCATGGCCTCGCGGGTCAGCGAGAAGCGGTAACTCAGGTAGCGGCGCGTGATGTACGCCTGCTCGGGGTGCGCGGGCAGCCAGCCCTCACCGGCCCGCAGGAGCTTGTCCACCTCGTCGGCCGAGGCCCAGTAGTGCTTGGTGCCGTCCAGGACGGGCAGCAGCACGTAGAGGTGGCGCAGCGCCTCGGCGAGCACCTGCTCGCCTTCGAGCACGAGCCGCACGTAGCGCGAGTCGCCCCACTCGGGGAAGGTGGTGTCGAGGGCGACGGGCTCGACGGTCACGGTCCAGCCGAGCGGCGCGAAGAGCCGCGTCACGAGCCCGGGATCGCCGTTCGCGGGAACGGCGGGCAGCTCGATGCGCAGCGGCAGCGCGCGGCCGGGCAGCTCGGGCCGCGCCTTGCACTCGCCGTGCAGGGCGGTCTTGAAGACGGTGCCGAGGGCGACGGTGAAGAGCGAGGAGGCCGCGTACGGGCGGTCGTTGACGTAACTCGCGAGCGAGGCGTCCGGCGCCTTGCCGCGCCCCTTGCGCCTCCCACTCCGCACGAGCGCCACGGGGTCGATCTCCAGGAGCAGCGCCACCGTGCAGCGCTCCGCCCCCGCCTCGGGATAGAACACGTGCGCCGTCCCGTGCGCCGTGTCGAAGCGCTGGACCCGGTCGGGATGCTTGTGCAGCAGAAAACCGAGCTCGGAGGCGGGCACCTCCGGCGTACCGGTGGTCGTCAAGGTCATGAACACCCCCCGAGTATGCGACCCGCACACCGTCCCGGACGACCGGTTTACCCCGGCCCCAGCGACGTCACCGCGCGCCGCGCGGGCGAACCGGGGTGCCGGCGGCGGGGGCCGCGAGGAGTGCGCGGCGAACCCGACGCCGGATTGTCGAACGCGGGACGAGCGAGGACACGTGGCTCCCGCCCCGCGAATCCATGCGCGCCGCCGGGGCCAGGGAGGAGTACTGGAGAAGGCTGGCGTGTCGGCCCATGCCCGGGGCGGCGCTGCCGGTCCGACCTCCGCCGTCCCCTCCCGATCGATCGCAGGGGGGCACCCCACGTCCTGTCGGCTGGATCGACGCCGTCATGGGGCACGCCATCCGACGATCCGGAGAAAGCCGCCCCCGGCGCGATGAGTGTGTCCCTATGCTCCTCCCGCCGTACCGCGATGGTCAGTAGCGACAGTGGTGTGGGGGTCATACGACAGCGGAGACAGGGCCCGGCACGGTGATCGGCGGACGCTACACCTTGGCACGCTTGGTCGGTGACGGCGGCTTCGGGCAGGTCTGGCAGGCACACGATCCGGTGCTCGGGGTGGACGTAGCGATCGAACAGGTCCGCCTTGACACCGAGTTACCTGATGAGGCGCGCGCGGAGTTGATGGCTCGTGCCGCCGGCGAGGCCCGGAATGCCGCCCGGCTACGGGACAACGCGCACATCGTCACCGTGTACGACGTCATCGAGGTCGATGACGGCCGGTGGCGCGTCCCCTGGATCGTCATGCAGTGGGTCGAAGGGCGTTCCCTCGCCGAAGCATTGCAGCACGACGGCCCGCTGAGCGCACAGCAAGCGTGGCTGGTGGCCGACGCACTGCTCGATGCTCTGGAGAACGCGCATCGAGAGGGCATCGTGCACCGCGACGTCAAGCCGGCCAACGTGCTGCTCAGGATGAGGACGGAGGACGTCCTGCTCGCGGACTTCGGCATCGCCCTGGCACAGGCCGATCCCCGCATCACCCGCACCGCCGTTGTACTTGGCTCGCCTGCCTACATGGCACCGGAGCGCCGGCAGGGAGCCACCGGCGACGGCCGCGCCGACCTCTTTTCCCTCGGCGTGACCCTGTACGAAGCACTGGAGGGAGCTCTGCCCTTTCCGCCAGGAATTTCTGGTGCCGCCCCGGCACAGAGTCCGAAGGCGATGCAACGGGCCGGAGCGCTGGCCCCGTTGATCCTTGCCCTGCTGGAGAGGGATCCGGCCCGGCGCCCCACCGCGCGCACGGCGCGATCCATGGTGCCCCCGCGGCCCGGCTCCACCGTTTCGAAGACGAAGACCGTGGAGCAGGTCCGGGCCGGCCAGTCCGTGACACTCGCAGTAACGAGTTGGTGCGTGATAGCGGGTGAGGTGTCGTGCCACGTGGATGGCATGATCCCGCTGTGGCGATCATGGTCAATCGGGCGGTGCTGGCGCATCGACTGTTCACGGGGCTCTCCCGGCGTCATCTTGCGTGCTTGGTCGAAGAGTTGGCCGAGCCGTGGCAGGCCGGGGTCGAGGGTCGCCGCCATGCTGTGCGAGGCGGGGCCCGCAAGCGGGCCGAAGGCGCCGGCGCCCGCCATCAGCTGGTGTTCGTCGACCGGTTGGTGGCCACACTCATCCACCTGCGGCACGACCTGCCGCACTCGGTGCTGGGGCTGCTGTCAGGTGTCGACCGATCCACGGTCACCCGGGCGATCGGAGAGGTGCGCACGCTCTTGGCGGAGCGGGGGTGCGCGGTTCCCGACCGTCCCGGCCTGCGGCTTCGGACTCTGGCGGATGTGTTTGCCTACGCCCAGGCCGAAGGTGTCGAGCTGTGTCTGGACGCCACCGAGATCCAGGTCCGCCGGCCACCGGCCGGCCGCGGCGGCCGGCGCGCATTCGTCTCGGGCAAGAAGAAGCAGAACACGATGAAGGCCACCGTGATCGCCGGCTGGCGGGGCCGCACGTTATGGACCGATGCCCTACGACCTGCGCGTATGCACGACGCCACCGCCGCCCGCGACGAAGGCATCGCCATCTGCTTCCAGCACTTCCCCGACGTCGAGGTCCTGTTGGACGACGGCTACCTGGGGCTGAGCCGCGACCATCGCGGGCAGGCGATCACGCCGCCGAGAAAACCCCGGCCGGGAGCACTGCCCGACAGAGTCGAACAACGGGGACGCGACCGCCACGGCCACTCGTCCGACCGCATCACCGTCGAACACGCCCTCGCTGATCACAAACGCTGGAAGCAACTGACCCGCTGGACACATCGCCGCGACCGCCTGCCCGACACCTACCGCGCCATTGCCGGCCTCGTCTCCGACCGCAACACCAGCATCTGAAAACGGCCGTGAGCAGGGCAAACACACCTCACCCGCTATCACGCACCAACTCGTAAGACACTCCCCACCTTCGTGGAGCCCTCCATCAGCCTCCAACCGTACGACCGTCGTCCTCGAAGCCACGCTCGCCTCGGGAAGGCGATGCTGAATAGGATCATGTAAATCGAGTTTCGGCCTGGCGGGGGCGGTTCGCTGCGCTCGTTGCCGAAAGGCCTTCTACCTTCAGACAAAGTGTGCGCCGAGGACGGAAAGGACATGAGGAGCGGTCCGAGGACCGCTCCTCACTTGGTCAGATCCTGATCGTCGGGTGGTAGATGTCGAACCACGCGCCGAGGTCGAGTGTCCGCTCCAGCAGCATCCGCTGCTGCTGGCTCAGGAGGACGGCGGGCTGGGTGGTGGCCTCGGCCAGACGCTCACGGCTGACCAGCTCCACCGCCGTGTGCCCGGCCCGAAGCAGGTCGGCTCCCTGGGACTGGATGGCCTCTACGTAGGCCGGGTCGAACGTGCCCGGGTATCCGCTCTTCTTGCGGTTTGCGACCGACTCGGGCAGGACGTCCCGGGTGGCGGCGCGCAGCAGGCTCTTCTCCCGACCGTCGAAGGTCTTCAGAGACCACGGGGTGTTGAAGACGTACTGCACCAGGCGGTGGTCGCAGAAGGGGACACGGACTTCCAGGCCGACGGCCATGCTCATCCGGTCCTTGCGGTCCAGGAGGGTCTGCACCATACGGGTCAGATGAAGATAGCTGACCACCCGCATGCGCTGGTCCAGGCCGGTCTCACCGTCCAGGGCAGGGGCCTGAGCGACGGCGGTGCGGTAGCTCTCGGCGATGTAATCGCCTAGGGCGAGCGCGGGCTTGAGGTCCTCGCTGATCTGACCGCCCGACTCGATCAGCGAGTGCCGGCCCACCAGCCAGGGGAAGGTCTTGGCGTACCGCCGCTCGTCGTGGAACCACGGGTAGCCTCCGAACACCTCGTCAGCGGACTCGCCGGAGAGCGCCACAGTGGAGTGGCGGCGGACGGCGGCGAAAAGCAGGTACAGGGAGTTGTCACGGTCGCCGATACCGATCGGCAGGTCACGCGCCCTGACGGCCGCACGGCGAACCGCCGGGGCGGACAGGGCCGCCCCGTCCAGGATGATGTCTTGGTGCTCGCAGCCCACGTGTTCCGCGACGGCGTGGACGTACGGGGTGTCCTGGGTCGGTGAGACGTCGATGGCCTGGAAGTGTTTGTCCTGGTCCGGAAAGTCGACGGCGAAGCTGCGCATCGTCTCCCCCTGGGGAGTGAGGTGCCTCTGCGACAGACCGGTGAGAGCGGAAGAGTCCAGGCCGCCGGACAGCAGCGTGCAGCGAGGCACGTCGGCGACGAGCTGGCGTTGGACGATGTCGTCGAGTAACTCGCGGACATGCGCGACCGTTTCGCCCTTGCTGTCGGTGTGCGGCTCGGAACGCAGCTGCCAGTATGTGTGGCGGCGCATTCCTCCGCGGTCGAGGACGATGATCTCGCCGGGTCGCACTTCGCGCATCCCCTCCCACACGGCGGCGCCGGGGGTCTTGACGCCGGCGAAGAGTTCGCGCAGTCCGTCGAGGCCGACGACGGGGGCGACGGTGTGGTTGGCGAGGATCGCCTTGGGCTCCGAGCCGAAGACGACGCCGTCCTCGGTCTCGTAGTAGTAGAACGGTTTGATGCCCATCCGGTCCCGGATCATTACCAGGCGCTCGGTGCGGGCATCCCAGATGGCGAAGGCGTACATGCCGTTGAGGTGTTGCACGAGCTCCTCACCCCATACGAGGTAGCCGCGCAGCACCACCTCGGTGTCGGAGTCGGTGTCGAACCGCTGCCCGGCGCGGCGTAGTTCTGCTCGCAGTTCGGCGAAGTTGTATGCCTCACCGGAGTAGACCATGCCGATCGGCCCGTCGGGGGTTTCCACGGTCATCGGCTGAGCGCCGCCCGGCAGATCGATCACGGCGAGCCGTCGGTGCCCAAGGGCGGCATGGGGCGCCACCCACACACCGTCAGCGTCGGGGCCACGGCACGCCATGGTCTGCGTCATGGCATCGATATCTTCTTGATGCCCCGTCAGGTTGCGCCGATAGGAGACCCAGCCGGTGATTCCGCACATGAGAACCTCAGTTCGCTCGTGGTGAGTTGCCTCATGCGATTGCTGCCCTCTACATGCAGTTGTTCCACACGGAAATCCCCGACTCTGATGTGGCATTTCTGACAGGTAAATTTGTATTAACGCGAGGTTTCATGCAGTCTGAAAAACTTTGAGCCAATCACGCGCTCCCTGCAGATCGCTTCCCGTCTGGCATAACCGAGTGCGGCCCCTAACGAGTTGGTGCGTGATAGCGGGTGAGGTGTGTTTGCCCTGCTCACGGCCGTTTTCAGATGCTGGTGTTGCGGTCGGAGACGAGGCCGGCGATGGCGCGGTAGGTGTCGGGCAGGCGGTCGCGGCGATGTGTCCAGCGGGTCAGTTGCTTCCAGCGTTTGTGATCAGCGAGGGCGTGTTCGACGGTGATGCGGTCGGACGAGTGGCCGTGGCGGTCGCGTCCCCGTTGTTCGACTCTGTCGGGCAGTGCTCCCGGCCGGGGTTTTCTCGGCGGCGTGATCGCCTGCCCGCGATGGTCGCGGCTCAGCCCCAGGTAGCCGTCGTCCAACAGGACCTCGACGTCGGGGAAGTGCTGGAAGCAGATGGCGATGCCTTCGTCGCGGGCGGCGGTGGCGTCGTGCATACGCCCAGGTCGTAGGGCATCGGTCCATAACGTGCGGCCCCGCCAGCCGGCGATCACGGTGGCCTTCATCGTGTTCTGCTTCTTCTTGCCCGAGACGAATGCGCGCCGGCCGCCGCGGCCGGCCGGTGGCCGGCGGACCTGGATCCCGGTGGCGTCCAGACACAGCTCGACACCTTCGGCCTGGGCGTAGGCAAACACATCCGCCAGAGTCCGAAGCCGCAGGCCGGGACGGTCGGGAACCGCGCACCCCCGCTCCGCCAAGAGCGTGCGCACCTCTCCGATCGCCCGGGTGACCGTGGATCGGTCGACACCTGACAGCAGCCCCAGCACCGAGTGCGGCAGGTCGTGCCGCAGGTGGATGAGTGTGGCCACCAACCGGTCGACGAACACCAGCTGATGGCGGGCGCCGGCGCCTTCGGCCCGCTTGCGGGCCCCGCCTCGCACAGCATGGCGGCGACCCTCGACCCCGGCCTGCCACGGCTCGGCCAACTCTTCGACCAAGCACGCAAGATGACGCCGGGAGAGCCCCGTGAACAGTCGATGCGCCAGCACCGCCCGATTGACCATGATCGCCACAGCGGGATCATGCCATCCACGTGGCACGACACCTCACCCGCTATCACGCACCAACTCGTAAGCAGAGCGACATCGCTAGAGGCTACGCACGGGCTGCGGAAAAGTTCGGCGGCTGGAATGGTCTTGTGATCGGTGCTCTCTTGGGTGTCGTCAACGTTTCGGACCCGATCATCAGCCTGGGGTCGTTCGAGCTGGGCGGCAGTGACAACCGCTGGGTGAAGGCCATCATGAGCGCTTTGATGCTCTCGGCTCTCCTCTACGTCGTCTTCGGGATCACGGGCTGGATCTCCGGGACTCGCGCCAAGTCCGACGTGATCACTGTCGACGCGCACGGCCTCACTGTCAGCACCTGGCGTGCCCCCCCCCCCCCCCCCCACACCGCGTCGCAGAGGACGGCACCCCCGAACCACCCGGCCCGAAGATCTTCACCCTGCGATGGGACGTGTTGGAGCGCATCGCCGTCGAGCGCACGAAGCAGTCGGATCGTCCGGCCATCGCCGTCTGGTTCCACCCGGCAGACAAACCCTCCAAAGCCTGGCGGGTCAAGCACGCCGCCGAAAAACGAGAAGGCGGCGGATTCTGGATCCACCGGGATGACACCAACAGCCCACGCGCCGTCAACCCCGAGCGCCTCCGCGGCCCTCCGAAGCGCTACGCGAACGCGATCTACCAAGACCCGCATGACATCCCCGACCCCGGAGAGAACGTCTCCCTCGCTACCGGACCGCATCCGCGTGGCAGCGTGGCCTACCGCGACCGGTTCGGGTCGACCGAGCCGAGGAGGCACAGGAGCCTGTCTGTAAAACAGCTGGTGCCGTTGCTCGTCTTGGCGCCGGTCATGCGATGTGCACCGTCGTAGGTGACCGAGGACAGCTTGGCGGTCTCGGCCTGGTTGCACCCGGCGTCGTAGATGTACGACAGCGCACCCCCGCCCAGGGCCGCGTCATCGCGCCCAGGTCGTCACTGCACGCGCGGGCGCGGGCGGCGCACTGTGCCGGGATGGTGTGAGGAGGCGGGGGCTGCTGAGGGGGACCGCGTGTGGGGCGGGGCGGGTTGGCGCGCTTTGGTGTGGGCGCCGTGCCGCCCCGCTCCCTCTGCCTGTTGTCGCGGGCTCAGGTCAGCTGGCTCAGTACCTGGGAGGAGATGAGCTCCAGGTGGTCGAGGTCGTCCAGGTCGAGGATCTGGAAGTAGATCCGCTGGGAGCCGACCGCCGCGAACCGGCCGATGCGGTCGACCACTTCGGCGGGGGAACCGGCGAGGCCGTTCTGCTTCAGCTCGTCCACCTCGCGGCCGATCGCCGCCGCCCTGCGGGCCACCTCCGCGTCGTTCGCGCCGACGCAGGCGACGAGCGCGTTCGAGTAGACCAGGTCGTCGGCCGCGCGGCCGGCCTCCTTCGCCGCGGCGCGCACCCGCCCGAACTGCCGCTCGGTGTCCTCGATCGAGCCGAAAGGCACGTTGAACTCGTCCGCGTACCGCGCGGCGAGCTTCGGTGTCCGGCTGGCGCCGAACCCGCCGATGAGCACGGGCAGCCGCGACTGCGTGGGCTTCGGGCGGGCCGGGGAGTTCTCCAGCTGGTAGTGGCGGCCCTCGTAGCTGAACGTGTCGCCCGGCTTCGTCTCCCACAGTCCGGTGATGATCGCCAGCTGTTCTTCGAGGCGCGAGAACTTGTCCTTCGGGAACGGAATCCCGTACGCCGTGTGCTCCTCCTCGAACCAACCCGCGCCGATGCCGAGTTCGACGCGCCCGCCGGACATCTGGTCCACCTGCGCGACCTCGATCGCGAGGACGCCGGGGAGCCGGAAGGTCGCGGCGGTCATGAGCGTCCCGAGACGAATCCGCTTCGTCTCCCGGGCGAGCCCGGCCAGGGTGATCCAGGCGTCGGTCGGCCCGGGCAGGCCGTCGCCGCCCATGTGGAGATAGTGGTCGCTGCGGAAGAACGCGTCGAAGCCGAGATCCTCCGTCGCCTTGGCGGCGGCGAGGAGTGTGTCGTAGGTGGCGCCCTGCTGGGGTTCGGTGAAGATACGCAGATCCATGCCCCCCATCCTGCCCCCTCACCCCGCGCCACTCCTCCCGCACCCCGCCGGAGACCCGCGGCGCCGCGTCCGGGCGCGTGCCCGGCGCGCTTCGGCGCCCGGGGGCGACCGGGGGGACATGAGTGCCCGCGCGAGGTGGTCCGGGCGCCTCGCGACGGTGATCAAGCCGGGTACCACGGTGGACCGGCGGCACCGGGCGCGCCGCGTCAGGTGCCGTGAGGCACCGGCTCCGGGCGCGGGAAGCCAGGTGAACGCCGGGGCTGCCGTACGGGCTGCCGTGCGGGTGCGCCACGTGCGAAGAGCGCGCGAGGCGCCCTGCACCCACCGGTGGGCCGTCGCGGCGACCGCGTACCGGAACTCGCTCCCTCCCCCGCCCCCACCGGCTGGCGCTCCCGTTGCCGCCTCGCGCCCGGACCGGCGCGTCGCCGCGGCGCGGTGGAGACGGCGGGCGTCCTCCCCGGGGGACTCGGCCAGGGGGCTGCCCGCGTGGGCGGGTGGCGTAGTGGGCCGGATTCCTCCGGCACGCGCGCGAGTGGTCGTGCCGTGTCCCGTCATGGCGTGCGGCGTCCCTGCTGGCCGGGGCTGTCGCCGGGCGCGTCCTGGAACGTGGTGTGCTCACCGTGCACGGCGGCTCCGTCCGCGCGTTCGTCGTCTCCGCCCTCCGGCGCGGCGTCGTCCGTCAGCGATGTCCATCGCCCGCGCAACAGCCGTACCGCGTCACGGCAGTTGCCCAGGGTCTCGATCGCCTCCATGCAGTCCGTGTATGTGCCGCCCTCCAGCGCCGTGGCCGCGAGCGGGATCAGGGCGTGGGCCGCCTCTTCCAGGAGGGCGTCCAGGGCATCGAGGGCGCGGGGCGGGTCGGCGACCGAGGTCAGGCGGCTCGCGCGCGGCAGGACACGGGGCGGGGCGCCGCTGTCGCCGGTCCGGTGGAGGCCGCGCGCCGCGCCGCGCTGGGCCTCAGGACCCGTCACCGCGAGCACGCCGCCGACCGCGCGGGCCAGCGCCTGGGCCTGCCACGCCTCCCCCACCACCTCCGCCTCCGTGTGCGCCACGCCCAGCGCAGCCGCCGTCACCACCGCGAGTCGTGTCGCGTCCATCGGTCGTCCCCCGTCGTCCGTCCCTCACTTGCCGTCACTACTCAGCGTGCTGGACGGGAAAGGCTGCGGGAAGCCATCACGGGAAATCTGTGGATAACTCGGGGGAAGTCGCACAACGGCTCACTCCGAAGAGTGACGAGATTTTCGTTTCAGTCGGTCTCCCCGGCGGGAAACCTCTCCTCGTTCCTGTCGATCTTCGCGTGCAGCGCGCGCACCGGGTCGATGCCGAGGACGTGACAGAACTGGAGGAGGTATGCGAGGACGTCGGCGACTTCGTCGTGGACGCGGAAGCCCGTCGCGGGATCGTCGAGGACCGCCGCCGACTGCTCGGGGGTCAGCCACTAGAAGATCTCCAGGAGTTCGGAGGTCTCGACGCTGAGGGCGGCCGCGAGGTTCTTCGGCGTGTGGTACTGCTCCCAGTCACGGGCGGCGGCGAAACCCGCGAGGCGGTCGCGCAGTTCCTGGAGGGCGGTGTCCCAGGCGGTTTCCGGTGCCCCGGGCGGGGGTGTCTGGCTCGTCACCGCTCCGGTGTACCACGTACCTCCGCGCCCAGTTCCACGAGCCGCACACCGGCCGGTGCCTCCGTGGGCAGGGGCGGGCGGGAGAGCGCGCCGAGGAGCCTGATGTGGCCGCGCACGGCCATCCGTGCCGCCAGGTCCAGGAGCAGGGTGGACTGCCGTGCGTCGAGGTGGAGATCGAAGTCGTCCGCGAGGACGGTGAGCGTCTGGAGGGCTCCCGGTACTTCGCTCGCCGGGTCCAGGTCCAGCACGCCCGGACCCGTGAGCAGTACCAACGCCAATGCCAGATGGCGCAGTTCGCCCGCGCCGAGGTGGGCGAGCGGCGTGCCGGGGCCGTCGGGGCGCAGCAGCCGCGCCACGATCCCGCCATCGGGCAGGAGGCTGGTCGCGAGGCCGTCCACGGCGCCCGCGCAGCCCTCGCGCACCGCGGCCTCCAGGAACCCGTAACGCGTGCGGCACTCCCGTTCCGCGCGGTGCAGCACCTCGGCGAGGTTGGCGCAGTCGCCGCGCAGCAGCCCGTCCCCCGCGGCGGCGGGCGGGCGCATCGCCGCCGGGTCCGGGGCGCAGGGGTAGAGGGTGCGCAGGGCGAGGACGGTCTGCTCGGCCGCCGCGAGGACACGACGTTGCTCCTTCGTGCGGCCCGCGACGCGCAGGGGCAGGAGTGTGGTGCCGAGGAGGTCGTCGGGGAAGGGGGCGCGGGTGACGGTGGTGGTGCCCGCCGTGTGCCAGGCGGCCTGCACGGAGCGGCGGGCGGGGTCGCGCAGGGCGGTTTCGAGGTGGACGACGCCGTCGCCGCCGCTGAGCCGTTCGCCCACGACGCGCAGTTCCGGCTCCGCCTGCACGGCGAGGTCGAGGCGGACGGGCCCGGCGGGGCCGTCCGACACGCAGCCGATACGGAAGCCGCGCCGCCGCTGCGGGTCGGGGCGGGCGCTCTCGGGGACGGCGGCGTGCGGCTCGGGGAACGCCTCGGCGAGCGTGGCGCCGTTGCCGAGCGCGGCGAGGGCCGCGCAGGCGGCGAGGGCGGTCGATTTGCCGCTGCCGCTCGGGCCGGTGAGGAGGGTGACGGGGCCGAGGCGCAGGACGGTGGCGCGGTGTCCGGCGTAGGCGGAGAGACGTAGTTCGGTGAGGTGCGGCCGGGGCGTGAGGTCCGCGCCGCGCTCGGCGCGGGCCGCCTGGTCGGGCACGCGCCGCGCGCCCGGCGCGGCGGCGTCGGCGTCGTCGTACGAGCCCGGCGGGGCGAGCCGCGGAAGCCTGGTGCCGTGCGCGGCGGGGCCGGGGCCGGGGGCTGAGGTGGGGGGCATGTGCGGAAGATAGGCGCGCCCCTGGCCGCCGAACCGTTTCGCCTGAGCCGGCTTCCCACCATCGGGGGACACCGTCGGGACACCGGCCACCCCACCGAGCGAACTCCCGCCCGGCGCACCCTGCTCGCGCGTCCTCGGCGACGGAACCCCCTGGGCGCGCGGGGCGGACGCGCACGGTAGCCGGGTGCGGGTGTCCGCCGAACGGGGCGAACGCGAAGCCGCGGGCACGCCGCGCGGAGACCGCCCTCTCAGACCAGCCCCACCCCGTATGCGACTGCCACGCGGATTCCCGTATCCGTCTGCCGCGCGGACGACGGGACGGGTGGGAACGGGGCGGAACGGGGGGAACCAGCGGGGGATGGCCGGACGCGCGCGCCGCCGGCCGTGCTCCGGTATCCGAAGGCGAGTCTCCGAAGGCGAACCGTTTCCCCGGGCTTCCTCCGCGAGGTACACCGGTGAAACGGTTCACCGCACCCGCCACCCGCTGCCCGCTGCCCGACTCCGGCCCCCGGACCCCCGCTCTCCACCGTCAACCCCCCGACGG
>NZ_GG770539.1:1251603-1254477 GCF_000154905.1 Streptomyces sp. SPB074
CGAGCGGCGCCCCGCTCCGGCGACGCGGGCGACCCAGCAGGATCACGCGAGCCCCCGGCACCTCCGGCACCACGCCTCCCGCCCGCAACACCGCCCGGCCCCGTACCCGGGCGCCGCCCGACGCCGACGCCTGTACGCCTCCCGGCCCCGGCCCCGCCCCGCTCGCCGCTCACCCGCCCGGCTCGCCGCTCGCCTCCCGGCCTCTCAGCCGAGCGCGCCCGTGCCCCGTACGCCTTCCACCAGGCTCTGCACCTCGGTGCCGGGAGGGGCGAGCAGGAAGACGTTGCGGTCCACGCGGTGCATCCCGCTGCCGAGCCCGAAGACCACGCCGCTGCTGAAGTCGAGTACGCGCTTGGCGGTCTCGCTCTCGGCGCCGCTGAGGTCGAGCAGGACCGGGATCTGCGCCATGAGTGTCTCGGCGACCTCCCGCGCGTCCGCGAAGACGTTCACGCGCAGGACGACGAAACGGCGCCGCGAGGCGGCCTCCTCGTCCGGGAGCGCGCGATGCCCCGGCCAGGACGGCCAGGCGTCGCTGCTGCGCAGCGGTACGACCTGGGCCAGCCCTTCCCACTGCTCATCAGTGACGTCGTGGCTGTTCACTGCCCCACCCCGTCCGGGCTCGTACGATTGTCTGCATTCGTTCATTCTCGCCCGCCTCACTCGTTCGGCGGACCAGCGACACACCCGCTTGCGGCCCCCGGCGGCACGCCTGACGGTACGTCGGCACCCTGAGGGCGCCCTGGGAAACCGTACCCAACAACCGGGGCGGCACAGCGCGGCGGGGCCCGTCATGACGCGCTCGGAGAACACCTGGTTTCCGAATTCCCGGGCTCGCCACATATATGCGTGGTGTTTTTCGAAGCCCCTTCGTGTCTTTTCTTATTTCCTGCGGAAAGTCACCGGGAGAGCGCGAATTCACCAGGTCAGGGCGGGAAGGCGAGGAACGGAAGGGGATCTTCCGCCAGGCGGGGGCGCTATTCCGGCGGCACGAAACCCTGCCCCTCCCCGAAGATTTCGGGCCGTTTCCCGATCGTCGCGTTTCATCGTGTGTGACGTCGGGAGGCCGGGGCAGGCGGGGCCATGTCGAAGTTCTTCGACCGCAACCGACTGCAAAGGTGCTACTCGTGACGATCTCCACGCACAGCACGGGCACGTCCGGCCCGGCGGCGGCCGAGGCGGACGCTGCCGGGCTGCCCTGGATAGAGGACGCGGGGAAGATCGCCCCGCAGGACGCCCGCGAGCTGTCCCGGCTCTTCTTCGACCAGCTCACCGTCCTCGAAGAGGGCACGCACGCGTACCAGTACGCGCGCAACACACTCATCGAGATGAACCAGTCCCTCGTCCGTTTCGCCGCGCGGCGCTTCCGCAACCGCGGCAACGGCGACATGGAGGACATCCTCCAGGTCGGCACGGTCGGCCTCATCAAGGCCATCGACCGCTTCGACCTGACGCGCGAGGCCGAGTTCACGTCCTTCGCGATCCCGTACATCGTCGGTGAGATCAAGCGGTACTTCCGCGACAGCACGTGGGCGGTCCACGTCCCGCGACGGCTCCAGGAGCTGCGCGTGGACCTCGCGCGGGCCAAGGAGCGGCTCGCCGTGGACCTGGACCGCGACCCGGGGGTCAAGGAACTGGCCGCCGAGCTGGGCATCAGCGAGGACGAGGTGATCGACGGGCTCATCGCGGCGAACGGCTACATGTCCGATTCGCTCGACCTGCCCGCCGACAGCACCACGAGCGGCAAGCCCGACCAGAAGACCGCGACGACCTACGCCGACTTCCTCGGGGACTGGGACCCGGCGATGGAACTCGTCGAGGACTTCACCGCGCTGCGCCCGCTCCTCGGCACGCTCGACGACCGTGAGCGGTATCTCCTGGAACTGCGCTTCGGGCAGGAGCTGACACAGGCGCAGATCGGCGCCGAGCTGGGCGTCTCGCAGATGCACGTCTCCCGGCTGCTGAGCCGGACGCTGGGCAAGCTGCGGGAAGGGCTGCTGTCGGAGAAGTGAGCCGCTGCCCGGCGGGACCGGGACCGGGTTGTGCACAGGGCCCGTACGAAGAGCGGATCTTCGTACGGGCCCTGTGGCGTGCCCTGCGCGGCGGCCGGACGCGGGAGGGAGCCTCAGCGGCTCACGCCCCCCGGGCCGTCACCGCCCCCCGGCGCGGACCGGTCACCCCCCGGGGCGGGTCACCGAACTCGTCACCACCCCACCGCCACGGCGAGCCACTGCGGGTCCTGGTGCGAGACGAAGGAGGACTGGCCGGCGTAGTCGTCGTACGGGAAGCCGTAGGCGAGGTGGTTGATGCCGTGGTCGTGCCAGTACTTGGCGTAGTAGTTCGCCGGGCTGTCCTTGTAATAGAGGTCCGGCGTGGACCACTGGTCCTCGGGGAGCTGGGCGACGTGGCGGTTGAGCGCCGAGCACTTGCCGGGGTCGTTGGCGAGGACGCCCGCGCAGCCGGTGATGTCCGAGGTGGGCGCGTTGACGCCCTGCGACTGGGCGTACGCGGTGAAGTAGTCCGCGTACTGGCCGCCCTCGCGGAACTCGGGCGCGCTGCCGGGGGCCGGGATGCGGGTCGGGTCGTCGGCGAGGCCCTTGAACTCGGTGGGGACCTCGTCCTTGAACTGCTGGAAGGTCTGCTCGCGGGTCTGCTGGAAGGTGTCGTAGTCCTCGCCGACCTGCACGTCGTAGCCGTCCTCGGCGTGCAGGCGCATCGCGAGCTTGAGGCCGAAGGCGTCGACGCGGGTCGTGTTGCCGTTGAAGACGTTGTCACCGACCGTGAACTCGATGAAGTCCTGGTACTTGCTGTCGGGCGAGCCGAGGTAGAAGTACATGCGGCCCGCCTCGGCGGGCCCGTCCGTGCGGAGCGGGCCCC
>NZ_GG770539.1:1254889-1262349 GCF_000154905.1 Streptomyces sp. SPB074
AGGCACGGTGCCCGAGGCGCGGCCCGTGGGGGGCCGCGTGGGGTGCACAGGTATCCGTGCCGTCTTCGAGGTTCGGCCGGGCCGCGCGCGATGTCAATGCGAAGGTACGAACCTTCGGTACGGATTCTTTACGCGCGCGGCCCGTCAACCCCCTCGCGGTGTGCGCCTGTTGAAGGATCAAGGGGGAGCATTGCGACGGCACGGGACAAGTCAGCCCCGCGTGTTCGCCACCAACTGCACGGGGCCGCCGAAGGTGTTGGCGGAGCAGCCCGGCCCCTCGGTGCGCAGACCCGATCCGACGACGGAGAGCGGCCCTTCGACGCGCGTGCCGCAGACGTGGACGCTCCGCGCGCCCACGGCCCGCACGGGGCCGGTGATGTCGGCGCCGAGTGCGACGAGCGAGGCTCCGGCGCGTACGACGACGGGGCCGGTCTGGCGCGTGTTGTCGAGGCACGTGACCCCGGAGGCGACGACGAGCGGGCCCGTGCGGGGGCCGCGCAGGGTGGTGGTGCAGGGGGGCGGGGCGACGACGCGGGAGCGGTAGTCGAGCGCGAAGGCGAGTTTGCCGGGCTTCTCCGCGGTGAGCGGCTGCGCGAGTTTGCCGAACTCGCCCTTGCCGGGCTTCTTTCCGTCGTTCCACTCGTCAAGCCGGCCGAGTTCGGCCGCCGTGCGCCCGTCCGCGATGATCTCGTCCGGGTCGGCCGCGACCATCAACTCCGAGGCGTCGCGCACCGCCTGGAGGTACGAGGCCGGGTCCTGGAGGTCGTACGCGCCGAGGTCGAGCCGCTCGCGCAGCCAGCCGCCCCACAGGAACTCCAGGTACTCGGCGGCGTCCTCGGGCGCGGAGTAGCCGATGTCGCGCGTGAAGTAGACGAGGGAGCGGTAGGGGTCGTCGTGGAGGCGGGAGAGGCCGAGGCGGGTGGGTAGTTCGCCGGTGGTGATCGGGGTGCCGTCCTCGTCGCGGAGCCAGACCCAGTGGTGGGCGCGCATCTCGTCCCAGAAGGCGCTCTGGTCCAGGTCGCTGTAGTCGGCCTGGACGCGCAGCCTGATGGGGGTCTGGGGGCCGCCGTCGGCCGCCTCCCAGAAGGAGGTGAGGCTGTGGTGGCCGTCGGTGAGGTAGAGGGTGCCGCCGGGGCCGATGACGACGGTCTTCATCGCGGCGAGGCTCTTGCCGGTCTCCTCGCCGAGCGGGATCTCGCAGGTGAAGCTCGCGGGGTCGGCGAGCCTCGCGCCCGCGGGGACCTTCTCGGCCTCGCCCTGGCCGTTGGTCTCGCACCAGTCGTCGAAGCGCTTGTTGAAGTCCCCGGCCTGCTCGTCCTTCCGGCTCCCGTACCGGCCGAGCTTGTAGAAGATCTGGTCCTTGCCGACGGAGGGCTGGGTGGGGCGGAGCTGATCGAGGCGGACGGTGAGGAGGTCGCCGGCGCGTGCGGCGGGCGCGGGCGCGGCGGCGCCCGCCTGCGGAGCGGCGGCGAGAAGCGCGCCGGCGGCCGCGGCGGTGGCGAGCCCCGCGCGCAGGCGGCGGGGGGTGCGGGCGGTACGGGGCGGGGTGACGGTGGACACGAGAGCTCCCGGTACGGGGCGGGGTGGACGAGGACATCCACGCACGCGGGAACGGCCACCCGGTGGCGACGGGCCGAAGACGGGTGAACGAGCGGGGTGAACGGCCGGGAATGCCCGGCACACACGCGACCCCATGCCCGGCAGCCCCGTGCCCCGGGCGGCGGCAAGTCCGCCCGGGGCACGGGGTTCTTGGCGCGGGCGCGGGGTCCACCAACCCCGCGCCGGTCTCGGCGGGCCCGTCCGTGCGGAGCGGGCCCCGGGATCACCTGGCGGCCTGCGGCCCCCCGGTGATCGTGAACTGGGAGCCGGGCTCGACGAGTACGTCCCCGTCCCGTGAGCCGCTGATGGTGACGTCCGTGAGGCTCGCGTCACCGCGCGCGCCGCCCATCGCGAGGATGCCGGAGCCGTTGTTCGACTTGTCGATCGTCACGCCGCTGATCTTCGCGCCGGGCACCGCGCCGCCGCCGGACTTGAACTGGATGCCGTCGTAGGTGGAATCGTGGATGTCGGTGTCCTTGATGACCACGCCCGGGATGTCCTGGCTCGCGGGGAAGACCGTGATCGCGCCGAACTCCTGGGCCTCGCCCCAGAAGGCGCCGCCCGTGCGGTGGAGGCTGTTGCCCGAGATGAGGGTCTCGCCGGAGAAGGGCAGCGGGTCGTGGTCGGTGGCGAGCATGATGCCCGGGTAGTTCATCGTGTCGGAGACGATGTTGTCCTCGATACTGTTGCCGTAACCGCCGTAGATCGCCAGGCCGTTGGCACGCCAGGGCAGCTGGATCGTGTTATGGGCGAAGGTGTTGTCGTGGCCGATGTCGGTGGCCGGGTCCTTGACGTAGCGGTTGGCCCAGACGGCGAGCGAGTCGTCCCCGGTGGTGCGGAAGGAGGAGTCGGTGACGCTCGAATTGCGCGTGCCGTTGGTGAAGTTGATGCCGTCCGCGTAGGTGTCGCGTACGCGCATCCCGCTGAACTCCAGGCCGTCGGCCGGGTTCCACAGCTCGGGGATGTTGGAGTAGTCGCGGCCGACCCAGACGCCGACGTTGGCGTGCTCGATCCACACGTTGGAGATCTTCGTGTTCTTGCCGAAGCGGCCGTTGAGCCCGACGCCGCCCTCGGCGTTGCCGTCCCCGCCCCGGATGCGTCCCGAGCCGAAGATGGCGAGGTCGGAGATCTGCGTGTTGTCGTCGATGTCGAAGCCGAAGTTGCCCTCGTGCGGGTGGTTGATGCCGCCCGCGTCCTGCGGCTCGGTGAGCGTGTAGAGCTGCGAGTGCCACATCCCGGCGCCGACGACGCGGACGTCGCGGATGCCGACCTGGTTGTACTCGCCCCGGTGCTCGGGGTCCTTCGTGAGGATCTTCTGCTCCTGACGCCACTGCCCCGCCGGTATCCAGACACAGTCGATGTCGCCGTTCTGGTCGGCGGTGACAGCGGCCTGGAGGGCCTCGGTGTCGTCCTTCCCGTCGTCGGGCACGGCACCGTACTCGGTGATCGAGGTGCACTCGGCCGGTTTCTCGGCGGGCGGGGCGACCTGCTCCAGGTCGACCAGGTCCACGACGTAGTACGCGGCGTCGTCCCCGTCGTCCTTCCGGAGCTGGAACCGCGTGCCGGCCGGGTAGCTCTTGTCGAGGAGCGTGTGGCTCTCGTCGAAGAGCCGGCGCGCGTCGCCGCCGGGGGTGTTCGTCAGGCCCTCGGGGTCGTCGGTGTTCCCGTACAGCCACGAGTGCTGCGAGGACAGGTCGAGCTTCCGCACGAACTGCCCGTCCGCGTACAGGCTCAGCGTCGCCTCCTGGCCGCCGCCGCCCGGGGCGTCGGGGATGGAGTTGCGCACGACGAGCGAGTTGGTGGCCACGGTGGAGGTGAAGCCCGCGTAGTCGCCGCTCTTCTCCAGGCGCACGGAGCTGCGGCCGCTCGACTCGCTCGCGAAGTTGGTGTGGCCGAAGGTCCGCTCGGCGTCGGCGGTGAGCAGGGTGCCCTGGTAGTCGCCGTCCTCCAGTTCGTACTCGGTGTACGGGACCTGGGCGCCCTGGGCGGCGGTGGGGCCGGGGTCCGCCGCGGCCGGTGGGGCGGCCGTCGCGGAGCCCGCGGGCAGCAGCCCGCCGAAGAGGAGGGCCGCGACGGGAGCCGCGGCGAGCAGGCGTCTGGCCCGGTGGTGCCCGCCGTGCGGGGACCGGGATGTCCTGTGGGTCATGAATCCTCTGTTCTGTGGGGGTAGACAGAGTTGCTTGCCGCTTCTTGCAGGGTGAATGTGAGTTTTTTGAGTCACACCGTCGCTCTCCTGCGTTGCAGAACGAAGAGTTTTCAATCAGGTGATGTGATTGTCAACAGTCCGCACATTGACCCATTCGATGGAATCCGAGTTGCGGACGTGGATATGACGCCTCACCAGGGGAAGTCTCGCTGCGAACGACCCCACCTCACCGAGGAGTTTGTATGCGCCTTCGCACCGCCTTCGCCGCCACCGCCCTCGCCGCCACCGCCGTCCTGGGCGGCGCGAGCCTGGCTTCCGCTCACGAGGGCCCGTCCTTCGTGGCCGGCGAGGCCGAGTACACCCACGCGCACATCAACGGCGACTACCTGAACCTCGGTGGTCCGTACGGCATCACGAAGGGCCACCTCGACGGCTCGTACACCAACGGCGAGCTGGGCTTCGTCGCCGCGAAGTGACGCAGGGCCCACCGGCCCGACCCCGTGCGCGGCCCCGGCGTCCCTCTTTCGAGGGGTGCCGGGGCCGCGGCATGTCCGGGTGAGCCGCCGGGGCCCGCGACCGTGGGGGGCGGGTTGCCGCCGGGGCTCGCGACCGTCGGAGGCGCGCTGCCGCCGGGGCGCCCGCTCCCGTCGCGGGCCCGCTGCCGGTGTCGAACATCCGTTTACGCCCGTTCGACACGGAAAGGGGCACTATGGAGGGAGCGGAGCCGGAAGCGGCAAAAGGACAGCGGCAGCCGGTGGCAGCGGAAGGCAATGAGGGGAGGCGGGAATGGCCCGCAGTCGTTCACGCTACGCGCCCGATCAAGGGCTCACCGTCCGCATGGTGACCACGATGTTCCTCATCGGGCTGCTCTACGTCGTCCTCGTCGGCGTCCTGCTCGCGGTACTGCGCGGGGCCTGGCCCATCATCCTGATCGCGGTCGGCGCGCTCTTCGTCGCGCAGTTCTGGTTCAGCGACCGCATCGCCGCCTTCGGCATGGGCGCGCGCGAGGTGAACCCGGAGCAGGCCCCGGAGCTGCACGGGGTCGTGGACCGGATCTGCGCCCTCGCCGATCTCAGGAAGCCACGGGTCGCGATCGCCGACAGCGACGTCCCCAACGCCTTCGCCACCGGGCGCAACGAGCGCTCGGCGCTGGTGTGCGTGACGACGGGCCTACTCCGGCGGCTGGAGCCGGAGGAACTGGAGGGCGTGCTCGCGCACGAGATGTCACACATGGCGCACCGTGACGTCTTCGTCATGACGATCGCCTCCTTCCTCGGCGTGCTGGCCGGGCTCATCACCCGGATGGCCCTGTGGAGCGGGCTCTCGCGCGGCGGGAACAGGAACGACCCGGTGGGCGTCGCCCTGCTCCTGATTCCGCTGGTGAGCGCCGCCGTGTACACGATCGGTTTCCTCCTGACGCGCCTGCTGTCGCGCTACCGCGAGCTGTCCGCCGACCGCGCGGCCGCCCTCCTGACCGGGCGGCCCTCCGCGCTCGCCTCTGCGCTGACGAAGGTGAGCGGGCAGATGTCGCGCATCCCGACGCGTGACCTGCGCCAGGCGGAGCCGTACAACGCCTTCTTCTTCGTGCCCGCCTTCTCCTCGAAGGCGAGCCTCGGCCGGCTGCTCTCCTCGCACCCGACGCTCCAGCAGCGCTTGGACCAGCTCTCCCGCATCTCGGCGCAGCTCTCCCGCTGAGCCCCGCCCGTCACCGTTCCCGACTGGAGGTCGCGTGGGTTTCCTCGACGCGCTGCTCGGCCGCTCGAAGCCGGTCCGCCCCGATCTCGACCAGCTCTTCGCCGTGCCCTCGGCGGCGCTCACCCTCCAGGCGGCGACCGGTTTCCGGCCGACGGGGCGCGGGTCGGTCTGCTTCGCCGCCGCCGAGGGCGCCTCCTTCGCCCGGGTCCGGGACGACGTGCGGGCGCTGCTCGACGCCGATACGGAGCGGGGCGGTGTCCCCGTCGAGTTCAGCCGCGACCCGTACGGCTACACGTGGCTGCTCTCGACCCAGCCCCCGGAGGACCTGAGCGGCCTCGTCACCGACCTGCACGCCGTGAACACGCTCCTGGAGGAGGGCGGTTTCGGCCCGCAGCTTTTGTGCTCGCTCCTCGCCTTCCAGGACGAGCACGGCCGGCCCCTGGGGCTCGTCTACCTCTACAAGCGCGGCAGCTTCTACCCCTTCGCGCCGCTGCCCGGAGCCACGGAGAAGCGGGACAACCAGCTGGAGCTGGAGGTCCGCGCCGCCCTCGGCACCGACCTGCGCCTGGAGGAGGACCTGAGCCGGTGGTTCCCGGTCTGGGGCGCGCCGGGGCTGTGACCGCGCGGTACCGGGTACGGGCGCGCACGGGCGTACGGTTCCGGGACGTCGGCCGCCTCCCCCTCCCGTACCGTCCCTCCTGCGCTCAGCCCACCGGGAGGGGGCTCGGAAAGGCCGTGTGCAGGGCGCGCGCGAAGGTGTCGGTCACCTGGCCCAGCGTCTCCGCGGTCCCTGGCGCGATCGTGAGAGAACCGTCCGCCTCCACCACGAGGTCCTTGTCCACCACGAACCACCCCGGCACCACGTGAGCCGCGCCCATCGACGTCAGAACCGGCCGCAAGGCGTAGTCCAGCGCGAGAACGTGCGCCGTGGACCCACCCGTGGCCAGGGGCAGCACGGTCTTGCCCGCCAGGGCGTGCTGCGGCAACACGTCCAGCAACGTCTTCAGCAGACCGGAATACGCCGCCTTGTACACCGGAGTGCCCACCACCACACCGTCCGCCTCCGCGAAAGCGCGCGCGGCACCCACTATCGCCGGATGCCCGAACTCGGCGGCCAGCAACGGCCCGGCGGGCAGAGAACGCACGTCCAGCACACTCACCTCGTGCCCCTGCGCCCGCAAGAAGCCGTCCAGATGACGCAGAAGACGAGCGGTACGCGAAGACGCGGACGGACTGCCGGAAACGGAGAGAACGCGGGCCATGACGATGCCTTCCGTGGTGGGGAGACGCGGATCGCCGCCGGGCGGCGACACGCGGGACGAGGTCTTCGCGGGGGGACTCCGGAAAACCGGCGGCCGGGGCGGCGACGGAGCGACGCCGGAGGTCGTGGAGCACGTCGCGCCGCGCGCCCGGGTACGCGCCCGGACCACGCGGTGACGAGGCGGGTTCCGCGCGGGAGCGGGCCGGCCGGGGGGGGCGGGAGCCGTTCGTCAGGTGCCGGGCACGGCGGCCCGGGCGCGAGGAGGCGGGGAGGGGGCGGACGGCCCGGGAGGCGGCCGGCCCGCACCGCGGTGCGGCGCGCGGGACTACAGGTACCGGGCCGGGTGGCGCTGATTCAGCGACAGAGGGCGCTGGAGGTGCGCCGCAGGTCCACGTAGCGGCACACCACACCGGGGTGAGTCGTGTGCATGTCTCTCATCCTGCGGCGGCCCCGGTGGGGCTGTCAACGGACACCTCGGGGTGTCTCATGGGCCGGGACCCGGTTCCCGGCCGGTCCTTCCGGCTCGGGCCGAAGGCCCGTCAGGCCGGCGCGGGCTCGGGGCGTCGTCCCCCACGGGCGCCGCGCGGGAGACGGGCCGCCCTCGCCGGGCGGGCCGCTCCTTCGGCCGTACGAAGCCGGTCCGCCGCTCCGGGCCAGGCCGTCAGCTTCGCGGGCGTGGCACGCGGCGGTCCCGGCACACGCGGCCCGACTGCCGTCAGGCCGTTCCGCCGGTACGTGCCCCATGCGGCGTGCCCGTTG
>NZ_GG770539.1:1262449-1267410 GCF_000154905.1 Streptomyces sp. SPB074
CGCGGCCCGCCAGCCGGCAGGCGAGGCAGCCGGGATGGCCCGCGCGCGCGGAGGCGTCACGTGCGCCCCAGGCGGCGCGTGGGCGTGGGCCGGCCGGCTTGCCCCAGCCCGCGAGGTGCAGCACCCAGGTGAGGACGGCGGCCGAGACCAGGAGCACGAGGCCCACGTACCAGCCAGGCGTCCAGCCGACCACGGCCACCGCGAGGCAGGCGGAGCCCGCGATCGCGACGGCCGCCCCCGTCCGGCCCGCGACCGTGTGCCCCTCGTCGTACTGGCTCATCTCGCGCCCCCCGTGGCCAAGTTCCTTTCATGATCGAACCAACTTGCCTGCCAGGCAAGGAGAGATGACGTGCGAGAGAGCCACGTCACGGTGTCGCGGCGGCCTCCCCGCCCCGTACCTCGGCCGCCACCCGCTCCAGGAGCCGCACGACGTCCCCGACGGCCCGCCGCGCCGTCCGCTCGGGCCGGTGGAGCACGTCCACGTTGCGCAGCGCGTGCACGCCGTCGAGGGGCCGCAGGACCACGCCCTCCTGGGCGGGGACCGTCCAGCGCGGGATCAGGGCGAGCCCGCCGCCCGCCGCGACGAGCGCGGCCGAGACGGTGAACTCGTTGACGCGGTGCACGAGGCGCAGGGGCCGCCCGGCGACCGTGGCGAGCGCGTCGACCGTCGCGAGGAGCGGGAAGCCGTCGTGGACGGCGATCCACGGCTCGTCCGCGACCTGCGCCGGACGGAGGGTGGCGTGCGCGGCGAGCGGGTGGCCGGAGGGGAGCGCCACGTCGAGGGGTTCGCGCAGCAGGGTCGTCGCGGTGACCGTGGGCGGCCACGGCGGGGCGTGGTCGAGGCGGTGGGCGAGCACGAGGTCGTAGGCGCGGGTCAGCGGGGGGAAGTGGCCCTGGGCCACGTCCTCGTCGGCGAGGGCGAGCCGGGGCGCGTCCGCTCCCGCGCAGGCGCGCAGGAGCGGTGGGAAGAAGGCGGCGGCGGCGCTGGAGAACGCGGCGACCGAGACCTCTCCGGCGGGCTGCTCCGCGTAGTCGGTGAGCGTGTGCCGGGCGCGGGCGAGCGCGCTCTCGACCTCGATCGCCGCGTCCGCGAGCACCCGGCCGGCCTCAGTGAGCACGACGCGGCGGCCCTCGCGCTCGGTGAGCGGGAGCGGCACCGAGCGCTGGAGCAGGCGCAGTTGCTGCGAGATCGCCGAGGGCGTGACGCGCAGGGCCTCGGCGACGGCGCTCACGCTGCCCAGCTCGCCGAGCTCGCGCAGGACCCGGAGCTGTCGTTCGTCCATCCCCATAGTGTAGTGCTGCTACATCTTCGGTGAAGAAACTGGTATCTGGTCTTCAACGAGGAGGTGGGGCAGCGTGGAGCGCATGTTCGCCGTACGCCGTACCGATGCGGTACTCCTTCTCGTCGCCGTCGTCTGGGGCTCCAGCTATCTCGTCGCGAAATCTGCGACGGACGTCCTGCCCGTGCTCGCCGTGCTCTTCGCGCGGTACGCGCTCGGGGCGCTCGCCTGCGGGGCCGTGGTCCTGGTCCGGCGGCGCGCCTGGACGCGTACGGAGGTCCGGGCGGGGCTGCTGCTGGGCGTGACGCAGGCGGCGGTGCTCGTGCTGGAGACGTACGGGGTCGCGCACACGAGCGCGGCGCACGCCGGTCTCCTCATCAGCCTCACGATCGTGCTCACCCCTCCGCTCGACCGCACCCGGTCCCCGCTCCCGGCGCGCTTCTACGCGGCGGCGCTGCTGTGCGTCCTCGCGGTCGGGCTCATCGGCGCGGGCGGGGACGGCGGGCTCGGGCTGCCGCGCGGCGGGGACCTGCTGGTGCTCGGCGCGGCCCTCGTGCGGGCGGGGCACGTCGCGCTCGTCGGCCGGGTGACCGCGCGGCACCGGGTGGACCCGCTGCATCTCACCACGGTGCAGATGGTGACCGGGACCGCGCTCGTCCTGCCCTGCGCCGCGCCGTACCTCGGCGATCTCGCGGCGAGCGACGCCGCGACGGGCTCGCGGCTGCTGTACCTGGCCCTGCTGTGCAGCCTGTTCGCGTTCCTCGCGCAGACGTGGGCGGTGCAGCGGACCTCGGCGAGCCGGGCGAGTCTCCTGCTCGGCACGGAGCCGGTGTGGGCGGTCGCGACGGGGCTGCTCGTCGGCGGCGAGCACCTGACGGCGTGGGCGGCGGCGGGCGCGGCGCTCATGCTCGCGGGGACGTACTGGGGGCAGGCGGTGGAACGGGCGCACCGGGACGAGGGGGCCGCCCGGGACCCGGCCGACGCCGGAAAAGCGCTTGCCCGGCGCGTACCGGCCCCCTAGCGTCGCGATCATGCCGCACCTCGCCCTCGTGACCCCGGACACCATCGAAGCCGCGCTCGCCCTGCGGGTGCGCCCCGAGCAGGAGCACGCCGTGGCCCCGGTGGCGAAGTCCCTCGCCGAGGCGTACGTGCACCCCGAGGCGTGGCCCCGGCTGATCATGGACGGCGAGCGCGCGGTCGGCTTCCTCATGGCGTTCCACGACATCGACTGGAAGGACGACGGGACCGACGTCCGCTCGGGCCTGTGGCGCCTGAACATCGACGCGGGCGCGCAGGGGCGGGGGCACGGGCGCTTCGCGGTGACGGCGGTGGCCGAGGAGCTGCGCCGCCGGGGCAAGGACCTCCTGACCACCACGTGGCACCCGGGCCCGGACGGTCCCGGAGGCTTCTACCGCCGCCTGGGGTTCCGGGCGACGGGCGAGACGAGCGGGGGCCAGACGGTGGGGGTGCTCGCGCTCGGGCCGGGATGAGCGGCGGGGACTCGCTCCGCGGACGCACCCCTCCCCCGCGCGGGCGGCTCGCGCGGGCGCCGGTACGGGTGAGTGCCTGCTCAGGGGCTCGGTACGCTGGTCGCATGGCGCGCAACGCGGAGGAGACCAGGCGCAAGATCCTCACCGCCGCCACCGAGGAGTTCGCCCGGCACGGCGTCGCCGGGGCGCGGGTGGACCGCATCACCACGGTGGACGAGGTGAACAACGCCCTGCTCTACCGGTACTTCGGCAGCAAGGTGGACCTCTTCGACACGGTGTACAGCCGTGTCGTCACGGAGCTGATCGAGGCCGTCCCGCTCGACGCGGACGACCTGCCGGGCTACGCGGGGCGCGTGTTCGACCACCACGAGTCGCACCCGGAGGCGGTCCGTCTCGCGGCCTGGCGCGGTCTCGAACGCCCCGAGTCGCCCGTCCCCGAGGCCGTGGTGGAGGCGCGGCGCGACAAGGCCGCGCGCATCGCGGCGGCCCAGCGCGCGGGCACGGTGCCGAGCGCGCTCCCGCCGGAGTCCCTGCGCGACCTGCTGGTCCTGCTGCCCCTGGGCGGCTCCCCGTTCGGGACGACGGGCGGGGCGGGGGACGGCGGGAGGAGCACGGACGAGGAGCGGGCGCGGCGTCGCGAGACGATGGTGACGGCGGCGCGGTCACTCGTCGGAGGCTGAGCCCGGGAGCGCGGAGCGCGGCTGCCTGGAGCGCGGGAGCCCAGGAGCCCGGAGCGTGGGAGCCCCGAGGCCCGGGAGCCGGAAATGCCCGGCAGACCGCGACACCGGGCGGCGACCGGCCCCGAGGCGGGACGCGGCCGGGGGGAAAGCACCGCCCCGCGAGGGGACGCTGCGGCCCCGCGCCTCCCCGGGGCGGCCCTCGTCCGGCGGGGCCGGGAAGCGTGGAGGTCACACGGATGTGTGCGGGGGGCTTCTTACCATCGGGACCCCGAACGCCGAAGGATCGGAACGCGCATGTCCCCCGTTGTCCCACCCCGGTACCGCTCTCCTAGTTGGCGCCTCGCGCGGGCTGGGGCACGGTCTCGCCGCCGCCCCTGGTCGACCGGGGGCTGGGACGTGATCGGCACCACCCGTGATCCCGGCGCCCGGGGCCCGCTGGCGGAACTCGCCGCGCGCTCCGCCGGGCACCTGACCGTCGAAGGACTCGACGTCGCCGACCCCGCGCAGGTCACCGCCCTGCGCGCGCGTCTCACGGGCCGCCGGCTCGACATGCTCTTCGTCAGTTCCGGGACCACGAGCGAGGAGGACACCCCGGTCGGGGAGGTGGCGACGGAGGACTTCGTCCGGGTCATGGTGACCAACGCCCTGGGCCCCATGCGGGTCATCGAGACCGTGGCGGACCTGGTCGCCGACGACGGGCTCATCGGCGCGATGTCCTCCGGCCAGGGCAGTATCGCCAACAACACGGCGGGCGGCCGCGAGCTGTACCGGGGCAGCAAGGCCGCGCTCAACATGTTCGTACGCGGCTTCGCCGTCCGGCAGTCGGGGACCCGGCGGTCGGTCCTGCTGCTCGCCCCCGGCTGGGTACGCACGGCGCTGGGCGGCCCCGGGGCCCCGTACACCGTCGAGGAGAGCGTTTCGCTGCTCATGGACGTGCTGGAGTCCCGGCTCGGCAGGCCCGGACTCGCCTACCTGGACCGCGAGGGGCGGATCGTGCCGTGGTGAGGGGGCGGACGGGTCGTACCTGGCCGTCCAGGCGGGGGGCGTGT
Source organism: Streptomyces sp. SPB074 (assembly GCF_000154905.1). Taxonomy (GTDB): domain Bacteria; phylum Actinomycetota; class Actinomycetes; order Streptomycetales; family Streptomycetaceae; genus Streptomyces. The sequence goes on from NZ_GG770539.1 coordinate 1,266,949, forward strand.
CCGGGTAAGGGCGTCGCGGTGTCCCGGCGGGGTGTGCCGGGCGCGGCGGCGTTCAGTCCCTGTTGATCCGCCCCCGTGCCACGAGTTCCACCGTCACCGAGACCGCGAGCGACTGCACCGCCATGAGCGCGACCAGTACGAAGAGCTGCACGGCGCCGGCCGCGAGCGGGCTCGCGCCGCCGAGCAGGACGCCGACGAAGGCGCCGGGGAGCGTGACGAGCCCCACGGTGCGGGTCTGGTCGAGTCCGGGCAGCAGCGCCTCGGACGCGGCGGGGCGGGCTATTTCGAGGCGCGCGTCCCGGTCGGGGAGGCCGAGCGCGAGCGCGGCCTCCACCTCGCCCTTGCGCGTGCGCAGTTCGTCGAGCGCGCGCCGCCCCGCGAGCACTGTCGCGGTGAGCGCGCCGCCGAGCAGGATGCCGGTGAGCGGTACGAGCGAGATGCCCTTGAGCGGTACGAGCCCGG
>NZ_GG770539.1:1267845-1275728 GCF_000154905.1 Streptomyces sp. SPB074
GGCGGGCCCCGTCGGCCGGGGGCCCGCCCCCCGTCCTCACCCCACCGGGACGGGCGCCGGGAACGCCGTGTGCAGGGCGCGGGCGAAGGCGTCGGTGACCTGGGTGAGGGCCTCGTCCGTGGGGGCGGGGATCGTGAGGGTGCCGTCCGGGTTCACCGTGAGGTCTTTGTCGACGACGAACCAGCCGGGGACGACGTGGGCCGCGCCCATGGAGGTCAGGACCGGGCGCAAGGCGTAGTCGAGCGCCAGGACATGGGCGGTGGAGCCTCCGGTGGCGAGGGGGAGAACGGTCTTTCCCGCCAGCGCGTACTGCGGCAGCACGTCCAGGAGGGTCTTCAGCAGGCCGGAGTACGCGGCCTTGTAGACGGGCGTCCCGATCACGACGCCGTCCGCTTCCGCGAAGGCGCGGGCGGCGCGGACGATCTCGGGATGGCCGAACTCCGCGGCCAAAAGGGGCCCGGCGGGCAGGGCGCGGACGTCGAGGACGGTGACCTCGTGGCCCTGGGCACGCAGGTGCTCGTCGAGGTGGCGCAGGAGGCGGGCGGTGCGGGAGGTCGCGGAGGGGCTGCCGGAGACGGAGAGGATACGGGCCATGACGGTGCCTTCCGTGGAAAGGGTGCGCGGGTCACCACGTACTGGACTGGACGGCGACTCGCGGAACGAGGTGTTCGCGCAAGGTCTCCAGGAAGCCGACGACTTCGGCGGCCACCGAGCGGTGCTGGAGATCGTTGAGGACGTCGTGATGGGCACCCCGCACGAGGACGTGGCGCGCGCGGTCCAGGGACTTGGCCAGCGCGGCGAGCGCGGAGTGGTCGGCGAGCGGGTCCAGCTCACCGCTCAGCAGGAGGGTGGGGACGGTGGGGCGGGCGGCATAGGCGGCGGTGAGGAGCGCGGGCGGTACGGGCTCGGCGAGCGCGCCGCGCCGTACTCCCGTGTCCTCGGTGAGCCGCCCCCGGTGGGTCGGGCACGCGGTACGGACGCCGAGTTCGTCGTCCCAGCTTCCCGCCTCGGCGCCGCCCGCGACGGGAGCGGGCAGCCCGGCGAGGATCAGGGCGTCGGCGGCCGGGGCGTCCCCGTCCGCGTACAGCGCCGCGAGCGCCGCCGCGCCCGCGTCGGCACCGAGCAGGACGACGGGGGCGGCGGGGCCGTCGCCGGACGCGGTGCCCGCGAGGGCGGCGGCGGCGTCCCGGGCGGTCAGCGTCTCGCCCGGCGGCTCGATGACACGCACGCGGTAGGCGTCGAAGGCCAGGCGGGTGCCGAGTCGCGTGTACGTCTGCGGGGTCTCGCCCCGGCCGGGCACGACGAGCACCGTGCCGCGCCGGAGCAGGCCCTCGGGGGTGTGGAAGTCGAGCGGTTCACTCATGTGCGTGCTCCCGTGGGGGTGTTCAGGCGCGGGCGGCGGTGTGGCGGTTCTCGGGGACGGGGAGGCCGAGGTGGCCCCGGAGGGTGTCGGCCTCGTAGGCGGTACGGAAGAGGCCGCGCTTCTGGAGGAGCGGGACGACGCCGTCCACGAACAGGTTCAGCTCCTCCTCGGTGCGGAAGGCGAGGTTGACGCCGTCGAGCGTCCCGGCCTCGAACCAGTGCTGGAGGGCGTCGGCGACGGTCTCGGGGGCGCCGGTGAAGGGGCCCTCCTGGTAGGCGTTGAGGCCCTCGGCGACCTGGCGGAGGGTGAGGTTCCCGGCGCGGGCGCGCTCGATGATCTTGGTGGCGGTGGTGCGCCCGCCCTTCTCGGCGAGGTGGGCCACGTCGGGGAAGGGCGCGTCGAGGTCGTACCGCGAGAAGTCGTGCGCGCCGAAGGAGCGGCCGAGGAGGCCGAGGCTGCGGCCGAGGTCCTTGTCCTCCTCGTGGATCTCGCGCTCGCGGCGGCGGGCGGCCGCGTCGGTGGCGGCGACGACGGGCGAGCCGTGGAGGAAGACCTTGATGTGCTCGGGGTCGCGGCCGTGGGCGGCGGTGCGGCGCTTGATGTCGGCGTAGTACTCCTGGGCCTGGGCGAGGGTGCCGCCCGGCGCGTAGATGCCCTCGGCGACGCGGGCGGCGAGGTCGCGGCCCTCCTCGGAGACGCCGGCCTGGAAGATGACGGGCTGGCCCTGCGGGGAGCGCGAGAGGTTGAGCGGTCCGGCGACCTTGAAGTGCTCGCCCTCGTGGTCGAGCGCGTGGAGCTTCGTGGGGTCGAGGAAAACGCCGCGTGCGACGTCGGCGGGGAAGGCGCCGTCCTCGTAGGAGTCCCACAGCCCGCGCGCGACCTGGACGAACTCCAGGGCCCGGCCGTAGCGGGTCGCGTAGTCGAGGTGTTCGTCCAGGCCGAAGTTGCGGGCGGTGCCGGTGTCGAAGCTCGTGACGACGTTCCAGCCGGCGCGTCCGCCGCTGATGTGGTCGAGGGAGGCGAAACGGCGGGCGAGGTTGAAGGGCGAGTTGTAGGTGCTGCTCGCGGTGCCGACGAGGCCGACGCGGGAGGTGTGCGTGGCGACGGCGGAGAGGAGGGTGAGGGGTTCGAGGCGGTTGAGGTAGTGGGCGGGGTAGGTCGCGTTGATGAACTGGCTGTCCACGATGAACAAGGCGTCGAAGAGGGCGTGTTCGGCGGCCTGGGCCTGGCGTATGTAGTAGTTGATGTCGATGCTCGCGTTCTTGGCGACGCGCGGGTCCTTCCACAGGCCGTGCTGGCCGGGGCCGCCGACGCCGTAGGGGTGCAGGGCGAGGTGGAGGCGGCGGGGGGCGGTGGTCATGGGGGAACTCCTCGGTGGCGGGCGGGTCTTGGGGCGTGCGGGTCAGGAGGTGAGGGCCGCGCGCAGACGGGCGCGGGTGGCGCGGTCGCCGCCCGCGCCGCGCAGGGTGGGCGCGGAGGCGAGCAGCAGCCTGGTGTAGGGGTGCTGGGGCCGGGTGACGACCTGGCGGGCGGGGCCGTCCTCGACGAGCGCGCCGTGGTGGAGGACGGCGATGCGGTCGGCGGTACCGGCCACGGAGCCGAGGTCGTGGGAGATGAAGAGGAGGGCGACGCCCTGCCCGCGCAGGTCCTTGAGGATGTCGAGGATCTTCACGCGGTGGGCGGCGTCGAGCGCGCTCACCGGTTCGTCCAGGAGGACGAGACGCGGCTCGGTGACGAGGGCGCGGGCGAGGACCGCGCGTTGGCGCTGCCCTCCGGAGACCTCGCCGGGCAGCCGGTCGAGCAGGTCCGGGTCGAGGTGCACGCGGGGCGCGAACTCCCTTGCGCGCGCGATCGCTTCCTTGCCGGGGATGCCCTGGAGGAGCAGGGGTTCGGCGAGCGAGTGGCCGAGGGTGAGGTCGGGGTCGAGGCTGCGCAGGGGGTCCTGGAAGACGTAGGAGACGAGGCCGCGGCGGCGCAGCGCGCGCCACTGGCGGGCGCCGTACGCGGTGACGTCCTCGCCCGCGACGTGGAGGCTGCCGGAGGTGGGGCGGACGAGGCCGAGGACGGTGCGGGCCAGGGTGGACTTGCCGGAGCCCGTCTCGCCGATGAGGCCGGCCGTCTCGCCGGGGGCGAGGTCGAGATCGACGCCGCGCAGCGCGGTGCGCCGGGCCCGCCCCCGGCCGTAGTGGACGTCGATCCCGCGCAGGCGCAGGACGGGTGCGGCGCTCACGCGTCCTCCCGGGTGGTGTCGTCGCCGAGGAACCTGTCGAGTCCGTACTGCTCGTGCTCCCGCACGAGGAGGCGTGTGTACGGGTGGCGGGGGTGGTGCAGCACCTCGGCGGTGGGGCCCTGTTCGACCACTTCGCCGTCGCGCATGACGAGCACCTCCGCGCAGACCTGGGCGACGACGGCCAGGTCGTGCGAGACGACGAGGAGGGCGAGCCCGCTCTTTTCGCGGAGGTCGGCGAGGAGGTCGAGGATCTCGGCCTGCACGGTGACGTCGAGCGCGGTCGTCGCCTCGTCGGCGATCAGCACGCGCGGCCCGGCGGCTAGCGCGGTGGCGATCAGGACGCGCTGGAGCATCCCGCCGGACAGCTCGTGGGGGTACTGGGAGCGGACCCGGGCGGGTTCGCGCAGGTGGACCTGGGCGAGGAGCGCGGTCGCGCGCTCGCGGGCGGCGCGACGGCCGAGGCCCTGCTTGACGCGCAGCACCTCGGTGAGCTGACTGCCCACGGAGAGTGAGGGGTTGAGGTAGGAGGCGGGGTCCTGGAAGACCGCGCCGAGGGTGGAGCCGCGCAGCGCGGTCCACTCGCGCGGGGTCAGGCGCGCGGTGTCGGTCCCGTCGATCTCGACGCGCCCGCCGGTGAGGGCGAGGGGCGGGGGCAGGACGCCGAGGGCGGCGCGGCAGGTGAGGGTCTTTCCGCTGCCGGACTCGCCAACGATGCCGAGGGTCGCGCCGGGCGCGAGGGCGAGGCTCACGCCGTGGACGAGGTCGTCGCCGCCGGGCCGTCCGACGCGTACGTCGTGGAGCGCGAGCACGGGCGGGGCGGGCGGCGTGCGGGGTGGTGTGGGGGCCAGGGAGGGGGACGGGGCGCTCAACGCGTACCTCCTGCGGAAGCTTGGGCGCTACGGGGGCGGGGGGCGTCGGGCGCGGGGGCGCCGGAGACGTCGCGCACGGCGTCGGCGAGAAGGTTGCAGGCCCACACGGTGAGGGTGATCAGGAGGGCCGGTACGAGGGGCGCCCAGGGGCGCTGGGCGAGGAAGCCGAGGTCCGTGGCGAGGAGGCCGCCCCAGGTGGCCTGCGGGGGTTCGACGCCGATGCCGAGGAAGGTGAGGCTGGAGACGATGACGAAGCCCGTGCCGACGGTCTGCGCGAGGGCGACGGCGAGCGGCGGGAGCGCCTTCGCGAGGACGTGGCGGCGCACGATCCAGCCGGTGGAGGCGCCCGCGAGCTGGGCGGCCTCGACGTACGGGGAGCGGGCGATGCCGAGGGTGGCGGCGCGGGCGACGCGGTAGAAGAGCGGCGAGACGAGGACGCCGGTGACGAGCATCGCCTGCGTGAGGCCGTTGCCGAGGAGCGCGATGACGGCGACGGCGAAGAGGAGGAACGGCAGGGCGACGAGGGTGTCGGCGAGGCGCAGCGTGAACCACTCGAAGACGCGGCCGAGGTGGACCGAGAGCAGTCCCGGTACGGCGCCGACGACGAGCGCGGTGAGCGCGACCTCCAGGGCGCCGACGACGCTGACCCGGGAGCCGTCGAGGAGGCGGCTGAGCACGTCGCGGCCGAGGTTGTCGGTGCCGAGCGGGTGCGCGCCGGAGATCCCCGCGAGCGCGTCCGGGCTCGTCGCGAGCGGGTCCCGCGGGGCGAGGAGGGGGCCGAGGACGGCGAGGAGCGCGATCACGGCGAGGAGCGCGAGGGCGAGGCGGCCGGTACGGAGGCGGAGCAGGCGGCGGAGCACGGTCACACCCCCCGTCCGGCGGCCGGGACGAGGCGGCCGAGCACGAGGTTGACGAGCAGGTTGAAGCCGACGACGAGGACGATCGAGACGACGAGGACGCCCTGGACGGCGGGGACGTCCCCGGCCTGCGCGGAGTCGTTGGCGAAGCGCCCGAAGCCCTGGAGGCCGAAGATCCACTCGGTGACGACCGAGGCGCCCACGAGGGCGGGGAACTTGAGGCCGAGGGTGGCGAGGGCGGGGCCGACGCCGTTGCGCAGGACGTGCCGGAAGAAGATCCGGCGGGGGCTCAGGCCGCGGACGACGGCGCCGAGCACGTAGTTCTCGCGGTACGCGGCGATGAGGCCGCCGCGCAGCTGGCGGGCCACGTCGGCGATGACGTCGCAGCTCAGCGCGAGGGCCGGGAGCGTGATGTGGGCGAGCCAGGGGCCGAGCCCCTGCCCGGGCGGCACGTATCCGGCGGAGGGGAAGAGGCCGAGGCCGACGGCGAGGACCGTGACGAGGACGATGCCGACGACGAAGGCCGGCATGACCGAGATGACGGTGACGAAGCCGGTGACGGCCCGGTCGAGCGGTCCGCCGCGCCGCAGGGCGGCGAGGGTGCCGAGGGCGAGGCCCACGACGACGCCGATGAGGAGGGCGAGCCCCGCGACCGAGAGGCTCACGCCGAGGCCGAGGCCGATGAGGGTGGAGACGCTGGTGCCGTTGGTCCAGCTCGTGCCGAGCTGCCCGTGGAGGACGTCGCCGAACCAGTCCGCGTACTGGACGAGGAAGGGCCGGTCGAGTCCCCACTGCGCCTCGACACGGGCGATCGCCTCGGGGCTCGCCTGCTCACCGAGCTGGATGCGGGCGGGGCTCAGGCCGCTGAGCGCCCGCAGCGCGAAGGTGACGAAGGTGGCGACGAGGAAGACGGGGACGAAGACGGCGACCGTGCGGGCGAGGACGGCGAGGGGGCGGCCCGCGCGGCGGCGGGACTTGGGGGTGCCGGACGGGGTGCCGGTGAGCGGGGGCGGTGGTGCGAGGGCGGTCAACGGGCTCTCCTCTCCGGGGGGTTGTGGCTCACTTGGCGGCGCCGATGGTGACGCCGGTCCAGTTGAGGTGGGCCGGGTTCTTCGGGAGGGCCGAGACGGTGGGGCTCTTGGCGAGGAGGTTGGGCGCGGAGTAGGTGAAGACGAGGGCGCGGCTCTCCAGCCCGGCGCGGGTCGCCGCGCGCAGCGCCTTCGGGTAGCCGGGCGCGTCGATGGGGGTCTCGCGCACCTTCGCGGCGGCCTTCTCGAAGCCCTTGGGCTCGTAGGGGCTGCTGAGGTTGAGCGGTCCGTCGGGGCCGAAGTGGGCGGTGAGGGTCTGGAGGGCGGAGTCGCGGCCCGTGGTGCTGTAGAGGGAGAAGGCGAGGTCCTTCGCGAAGAACGGCGTCGCCCAGTTCTTGTCGATCTTGATGCGGACGGTGATGCCGACCTTGGCGAGCTGCGACTGCACGATCTCGGCCTGCGGGTCCTCGGTGGGGATGACGAGGTCGAGCTTGAGCTTCCCGGCGGGGTAACCGGCCTCCTGGAGAAGCTTCTTCGCCTTTGCCGGGTCGTACGGCCAGGCGTTGGCGGAGGCGGGGTCGTAGGCCACGTACCCCTTGGGGAAGGGCTGGTCGGTGGTCTCTCCGTAGCCGAAGGTGAGCTTGTCCACGAACTCCTGGCGGTCCACGGCGTAGCGGACCGCGTCGACGACCTTCGGGTCCTTGAAGGGCGCCTTGTTGATGTTGAGGCTGATGTTCGAGGCGTTGAAGCCCGGCTGGACGAAGACGTCGAGCCCGGCCTGCTTGGCGGCCTTGGCCTGGCTCGGCTCGATGTCGGCGAAGTTGTAGACGCCGGTGCGCAGTCCGGAGACGACAGTGGCGGGGTCGGGCGCGGAGACGAGTTCGACCGTGTCGATGTGGATGTGCTCCGCGTCCCAGTAGTCCGGGTTCTTCGCGAGGACGGCCTTGGTGCCGGGGATGAGCTGCTTGACGAGGAACGGGCCCGCGCCCACGGGGTGCTGGTCGAGCTTCGCCGGGTCCGCGGCGGCCTTCGGGCTCGCGATCTGGAGGACGCGCTCGCCCAGGAGCTGGGGTATCTGGTGGTCGACCTGGCTGAGGTGGACCACGGCGTCGAGGCCGTTCGCCGTGACGGACCTGATCGAGGTGAGGTCGCCGAAGAGGGCGGAGTTCTTCTGCTTCTTGGCGCGCTCGATCGCGGCCTTGACGGCGCGCGCGTCGACCGGTTCGCCGTCGCTGAACCGCAGTCCCGGGCGGAGGTGGAAGGTGACCTCGTCGCCCTTCGCGTTGTACTCCCAGCTCTTCGCGAGGTCGGGGACGGCGTTGCCCTTCTCGTCCACCTTCGTCAACGAGGCGTAGGTGAGGGCGAGTTCACGAAACTGCGCACCACTTCCCGAGACCACGGGGTCCCAGTGCGCGGGGAAGTAGGAGGTGGCCCACTTGAGGGCGGCCGCCGTGCCGCCGGTGGCGGTGCCCGAGCCTCCGCAGGCGCTCAGCGCGGGGACGAGCAGGGCGGCGAGTGCGGTGCCGAGGGCGATGG
>NZ_GG770539.1:1276558-1281469 GCF_000154905.1 Streptomyces sp. SPB074
TCCGAGGCGAGACGCGCGGGATCCAGGCCCGGCGCGTCCCGGGCCGCCGCGAGGGCGAGCGGCAGGGTGTCGGCCGGCTCACCGTGCACGAACATCGAGGCGCGCAGGCGGCACAGCACCTCCTCGGCGGCGAGCGCGCCCTGCCGTTCGGCGGCCTTCGCGACGCAGGAGGCGGGCCAGGAGGTGGCCGCGACCCGGGCCAGGCGGGGCGCGTACGACGCGCCCGTGACCGCGCACACCTCGGCCACGTACCGCGCGTACCAGGCCGTCTCGGCGGCCGGGTCGGGGGCGGGCTCCTCGTCCTCGTCGAAGAGGATCGCGTACACCCGCCGCCAGCGGGCCCGGCCGCTCCAGGCGGTGCGCAGCCGGGCGAAGAGCGGCGCGGCGCCCCAGGCCCAGGGGCACAACGGGTCGGTGTACTCGGCGACTTCGACCTCGGGGAGCGGGGCGGCGTTCACACCGTGCTCCCCTCCACGAGCAGCGGGGCGGCGGAATCGGCACCGGCGCGCTCCTGTGCCGGGGCACCGGCGCGCTCCTGCGCCGCCTCGCGCGCGAGCGAGGCGAGGCTCACCGCGCCGAGGAGCTCGCGGGCGCGCTCCTCCAGCGTGCGCCACAGTCCGGGGAGAGCGGCGGCGGGACCGGGGTAGGCGAGGTGGGCGGGCACGGTGCCCCGCACGGTGAGCACCTCGCCGTCCACGGCGCGCACCACGTCGAGGAGGCTTATCTCCTCGGCGGGCCTGCCGAGCCAGTAACCGCCCTCGCAGCCGCGCTGGCTGCGGACGAGACCGGCCCGGCGCAGCTCGCCGACCACCGACTTGAGGAAGCGGAACGGAATGCCCTGCGAGGAGGCCATCGCCTCGCAGGTCAGCGGGTGTTCGGGGCGGGAAGCGAGCTCGACGAGGGCTCGCGCGGCGTAGTCCGCCTTCGCGGAGATCTGCATCACCCCATCATGCACGGCCCCGGTACGCGCCGGAGCGGGCGGAGCCGGCCGGCGGGCCGGGCTCGCGATTGTTGCCGCAGGTGAACAGCATTGGACACCTCTTGACATCCTTTCTCGCGGGGCCCTACCTTCCGGGCCATGAGCGAGCGATCGACCAGCCCCGGCGAGACCGTTCCCGACGAGCCGCCCCCGGGCGCGACCACCCCGTGCGGTACGGCTCCGGGGCAGCCGGGTCCGCGCGGGACCGTCGCGGGCGAGGGCTTCCACCCGCACCTGCACGAGCAACCACCGGGCCCCGTCGCCCCCTTGCGCGCCCGGCTGCACCACATCCGCGCCGACGCGCTCGACGGCGACACCGCGCAGAGCGGCGGGATGCGGCGGTTCGCCGCGGTGAGCGGCAGGACGGTCGGTTCCGAGAAGCTGTGGATGGGCCAGACGCACGTGGCGCCGTCCACCGCGAGTTCCGACCACCACCACGGCGCCTCGGAGACCGCGATCCACGTGGTGTCCGGGCACCCGGAGTTCGTGTTCGTGGACGACTCCGGGGAGGCCCCCGAGGAGGTGCGGCTGCGCACCTCGCCCGGTGACTACATCTTCGTACCGCCCTACGTGCCCCACCGCGAGGAGAACCCCGATCCCGAGGCGGAGGCCGTCGTCGTCATCGCGCGCAGCACGCAGGAGGCGGTGGTCGTCAACCTCCCGGGCCTGTACGCGCTTCCGGCGACACCCGAGTAGGGGCGGCACCAGTGCCCGGAAGGAGGAGCGGCGCCCGAGGAGGGGCGCCCCCCGGGGGTCACGCCGTCCCGCGCCGTCCCAGCGCGCTGTCGCCGAGCCGCGCCAAGAGCGCGGCGGTGTCCTCGTAGACCTCCCGCGCGCGCCCCGGACAGCTCCGCGCGGCACACTCCACCGCTCAGGAGCCCGATGGGGTGCAGGCCGGCCGCCCGCGCGGCGCGCATGTCCCACACCGAGTCGCCGACGAAGACCGAGCCCTCCGGGTCCGCGCCGACCTGTTCGAGCGCGTGGAGCACCGGGTCGGGCGCGGGCTTCCCCGCGGACACGTCGTCGGCGCTCGCCGTCGCGTCGATCGCCCCGTCGGCGCCGATCGCCGCGCGCAGGGCGGCGAGTTCGGGGCCGCCCGCCGAGGTCGCCAGGACCACGGGCCAGCCCTCCACGTAAGCCGGCGCAGCAGGTCGGCGGCGCGGTCGAAGGGGGCGAGGCGGTCGAAGTACGTGCCGTAGAGCGCCTTGTGCCCGGCGCTGATGTCCGCGTCGCCGTCCCGGTCGTGGTCCGCGCCGAGCACGTGCGCGAGGAGGTCGTCCGAGCCCAGCCCGATCGCGCCGAGGATCGTCGTGAACGGCACCCGGTGCCCGGCCTGGCGCAGCGCCTCCCACCAGCAGACGGTGTGGAGGTGGTTGGTGTCGACCAGGGTGCCGTCCACGTCGAAGACTGCGGCGGGCTTGTTCACGGGTGCCTCCAGCGGGACGGGACGTGCGGTGCGGGCGGCCGGTCGGTGCGGGTGGGCCGGTCAGTGCGGCCGGGTGCCGCCGCGTCCGTGCGGGACGCGCGCGCGGCGCGCCGCTCCCGCGAGCGCGGACGGGGTGCGTACGGGCGTCCTCGGGCGCGGGGGCGTCGCGGGGCGGACGGGGCCGCCGCGCGCCCGCCGCACGGCGCCCGGGACGGTGGCGGCCACGTGCAGGGCGCGCACGAGCCCCGTGAGGTGGAAGACGCGCCGCGCCGCCGGGTACTCGGCGGCGACGCACAGCACGCCCCCGGGCACCGTGCGCTCCCCCGCGCGCAGCAGGATGCGCAGCGCCTGCGGGGTCACCACCCGGGAGCGCACCCGCACCACGACGATCCGCGCCGGGTGGTCCTCGACGGCTTCGCGCAGGGTCTCCTCGGCGGCCACCTCGTTGTCCAGGTCGGTCAGCGTGTCGAAGGGCACGACGAGAAGGGCGGCGGTCGCCGGAGTGGGCGGCCGGGGCGGGGCGGCCGGTGTGCGGGACGGTGCGGCGGGCGTGTCGGTACGGCTCACGGAACCTCCTTGCCTCGCCTTCGAGTGTGCCCCGGGTCACGGGGGACGTGCAAAGGGTGCGGCGGGGACGGGGCCGCCGGTACGGGCGCGCGTGGGGGGCCTGCGCACGGGAGTCGCGGGGCCGCCGTGTCCGCCGCTCGGCTCATCGGCTGGTTCCCCGGGGCGGCCCCGGGGAACAGGAGGCACATGTCCGAGCGAGTCGATCACCGGCAGGCGCCCGTCCTCGAAGCGCTGGCCGCGTACCAGGAGCGCGGCGAGCTGTCCTTCACCCCGCCGGGGCACAAACAGGCGAGGGGCGCGGACCCCGGGGTGCGGCGGCTGCTCGGCGACGCCGCCTTCCACAGCGACCTGCTCGCCTCGGGCGGGCTCGACGAGCGGCGCACGCGGGGGCGGGTCCTGGAACGCGCGGAGCGGCTGATGGCGGACGCGGTGCACGCCGCGCACACCTTCTTCTCGACCTGCGGCAGTTCCCTCTCGGTCAAGGCGGCGATCCTGTCCGTCGCCGGACCCCACGAGAAGCTGCTCATCGGCCGCGACGCGCACAAGTCGGTCGTCTCGGGACTCATCATCTCCGGGGTGCGGCCCGTGTGGGTCGAACCGGAGTGGGACCGCGCACGCCACCTCGCGCACCCGCCCTCGTCCGCCGCGTACGAGGCCGCCTTCGCCGCGCACCCCGACGCGAAGGGCGCGCTCGTCACGAGCCCCACGCCGTACGGCACGACCGCCGACCTGCGCGCGCTCGCGGGCGTCTGCCACGCGCGCGGCAAACCGCTGCTCGTGGACGAGGCGTGGGGCGCGCACCTGCCCTTCCACCCGGACCTGCCCGTGTGGGCGATGGACGCGGGCGCCGACGTGTGCGTGACGAGCATCCACAAGATGGGCAACGGCCTCGAACAGGGATCGGTCTTCCACCTCGGCGGCGACCTCGTGGACCCGGCGGTCCTGGCCTCGCGCGCCGACCTGCTCGGCACGACGAGCCCGTCCGTCCTGCTGTACGCGGGGATGGACGGCTGGCGCCGCCAGATGATGCTGCACGGCCGGGAGCTGCTGGGCGCGGCGCTCGACCGGGCGGCGGGGGTACGGGCGGCGATCGACGGCATCGACGGGTTCCGTGTGCACGGGCGCACCGACTTCTGCGGCCCCGGGCTCGGTCACGACCTCGACCCGCTCCCGGTCGTCATCGACGTCTCGGGGCTCGGTACGAGCGGCTACCGGGCCGCCGACCGGCTGCGCGAGCGCCACGGCATCGACGCGCACCTGGCCGACCACCGCCGGATCAGCACCCAGCTCACGTACGCCGACGACGAGTCCACGACCGGCCCCCTGCTCGACGCGCTGCGCGCCCTGGCCGCCGAGGCGGCCACGCTCGGCGCCGGGCCGGAGGTCGCCGTCCCGGCCCCCGAGGAACTGCGCCTGGAGCAGGCCCTGTTGCCGAGGGACGCCTACTTCGGCGCGGTCGAGGACGTGCCCGTGGCGGAGGCGGCGGGGCGGATCAGCGCCGAGATGCTCACGCCCTACCCGCCCGGCATCCCCGCCGCCCTCCCCGGCGAACGCCTCACCGCGCCCCTCCTGCGCTACCTGCGCACCGGCATCGCGGCCGGCATGAACCTGCCGGACGCGGTGGACACCTCGCTGGAGACGGTGCGGGTGGTGGCGGAGTAGCGGGCGCCGCACGGCCCGGGGCATCGCCCCCCGGCACGCGCGGCACCGCTCCGCGCGCCGGCGCCGCTCCTCACACCGGCTCCGTGCCCTCCGTCTCCGCGAGCCGCGCGAGCCGTTCGCCGTAGCCGCCGCTCGCGCGCGGACGCAGGCGGACGGAGGTGGCGACGGGTGAGCGCCGGGTGCGCAGCACGTGGTGCCCGCCCGTCTCCAGCGCGTGGACGAGGGCGCGGTCCTCACCGGTGGCGAACGGCGGGAAGCCGCCCGCCCGCACGTAGGC
>NZ_GG770539.1:1283537-1293119 GCF_000154905.1 Streptomyces sp. SPB074
CGGGGGTCGTGGCACAGCGGTCCCGCTCCGGTCGCGCGCCCGACGTGGGCGAGGACGCGTTCGCAGGAGGCGGCGACGAGGGCGCGGACGCGCAGGGCACGTCGCGCGGCGCCGCCCTCGGCGTCCTCGGGGTCCGCGTCGATCTCGGCCGCCGCGCGCTCCAGGGCCAGCCCGGCCGCGTGCAGTTCGATGTCCACCGCGCCGAGGTGGGCGTCGGTGAAGGGGTTCTCCCGGCGTGCGGCGGCCCGGCGCAGCGCACCCGCCACCGCGTGGGCGCCGCCGAGCCAGCAGGCGGCGACACCGACCCCGCCGTGCGCGAACCCGGGCCTGCGCACGTAGGCGTCGGCCTCGCCGACCGGCTGCGCGGGCGCCGCGTCGAAGCGCACGCCGGGCGTGTCCGAGCCCGCCATGCCGAGCGCGGGCCAGGTGCCGGGAACGGGCTCGTACGTGCCCCGGCCGGCGTGCGTGCCCCGGTCCGCGTCCGTGCGCCGCTCCGCGTCGGCGGGACCGTCCCCGTCCGTGCCGCGATCGAGGCGGACCGCGAAGAGGCGGGGGCCCCGCTCGGTGCGGGCGGTCACCAGGGCGTGGGTGCAGGAGTGCGCGCCGGAGGCGTACTGCTTGAGGCCGCTGAGCGTCCAGGTGCCGGCGGCCCGGTCGTGGGCGGCGCGTACGCCCTCGCCGGGCGGTTCGGCGGCCCAGACGCCCCAGCGCTGACCGGGGGCGGGCGCGGGCCCGCCCAGCTCGGCGAGGATCGCGAGCGCGTCGGTGTGACCCTCCACGAGGCGGGCCACGGCCAGATCCTCCTCGGCGACTCCGCGCAGCGCGGCGAAGCGCAGTCCGGTCGCCCCGCTGCCGGGGAGCGGGAAACGGAGCCCGCCGTCCTCGATGTGCCGGACGGCGGCGGTGAAGCGCGCGGCGGTCGCGGCGCGGGCGGCGGCGGCGTCGAAATCGCCCGGCTGGGGGACGCCCGCGTCACCCGGCGGGAGGAGGGCGTCGGCCGCCGCGGGTTCGGGAAGGGGCGGGGAACGGTGGGTCATGGGGGTGTCCTGTCGTGGGGGCGGCGTGGGGGGGCCGGAACACCATGGGTGCCCGTGTGGTGGCGTTTCATACCCGGACCGGCGGACCCGGGCGCCGGGAGGGGGCGCCCCGCGCTCAGTGCCCCACCTCCTCCGGCACGTCGCTCACGAGGGCCCGCAGCAGTTGCCGGGTCTCGGCGAGCAGTTCACCGGCCGGGACGGCGCCCGTGCCGGAGAGGGCGTGGAAGGACGCGTCCAGTGCCTCGTACGCCGCGCGCGCCTCCTCCGGGACCGGGCGCGCCTCCAAGCAGTAGGGCGCCGTCGGTTCCCGGCGCGCGAGGGCCTCGTACTCCCGCTCGCACAGCACCGCGAGCGCTTCGGCGAGCCGCGCCCAGTCGGCGAAGAAGCCGCCGCCCGGCGAGCGGAGCGGGTTGTCGCCCTGCGCGAGGGTCGCGAGGGTCCGGGTGACGGCCCGCAGGTGGTCGGTGACGGCAGCCCAGCGCGCGTCGAGGGCGAGCGGCGGCTGCGGGGGCCGCCCGCGGCGCAGCCGCAGGCCGGGGTTGAGGCGCGAGCTCTCCTCGCCGCCGCGCCTGGCCTCCCGTACGCGCTCCAGTGATTCCTCGGTCCGGCGGGCCTCCTCGTGCCAGTCCAGCGCCTGTTCCACCGGCCAGTCACCGCGCAGCCCGCCCGCGATCCCGCGCAGCAGCCGGGCGGTGTCCCGGGGCAGGCGCAGCAGCCGGTCGCCCGCGTTGCGCAGGTGCGCCGGGGGCAGTACGAACGCGTTGACGGCGATGCCGATGACGGCGCCGATGCAGGTCTCCAGAAGGCGGTGGCCGATCTCCACGGCGCTCGCCGAGGTCGCGGTGATGACGAAGAGCGCGGTCGTCGCCCCGTACACCCCTTGGGCGCCGAGTCTGCGGTACGTGCCGGCGAGGACGAGCGGCGGCAGCGCGAGAGCCATGGCGCCGAGGGTGTCGCCGCGCGTGAGGGCGAGCGCGGCGGCGGCGGTGAGGGCGCCCAGGAGGATGACGGCGAGCTGCTGGAGCCCCGCGCGCAGCGAGCGGTAGACGGTCGCGTCGACCAGCGCGAGCGCCGTCCAGGGGGCGAGCAGCGCCATCGGTGCCTTGAGCCACCAGCCGGCGAGCGCCCACGCGGCGATCGCGGCGCCCGCCGCCTTGAGCGACTGCACGACCGTGTCGCGCTCGGGCCCCGGCTGCCGGAACACGGTCCGTACGGTCCCGGCGACGGCCGCCGTCTCCTTACGGGCCCAGCACCCCGCTTCCCTCGGCCCCACCGGCTCCTCCTCGTCCGCGGTGAACCCGTGGGTACCCCGGGCCGGAAGCTTCACACGGCGCGCGTCACGGGGAGCATCCGGAAAAGGCCGATGACCTTCCGGCACCGCCCCGCCCCCGTTCCCCCACGACTCCCCTCCGCGCCCCGGCCCACGAGGTGCCCCCGTGCCGCTCCCCCGCCCCGGCCTCCGCGCCACCATCGACGCCTACCTCGCCCGCCACGCCGGGGAGACCGGCTGCGGCTCACCCCCGGGCTGGCGGGGCTGATCCGCCGGCACGCGGCGGGTTCAGGCGGCGCCACAGGAAGGTGTACGCCAGCGCGCTGTTGAAGGCGGCCTGCCCGTTGTCGCTGCCGCCGCCGTGGCCGCCGCCCGGGCTCTCGTACAGCAGGACGCTGTGCCCGAGTTCCCGCATCCGGGCGGCGAACTTGCGGGCGTGGGCCGGGTGGACGCGGTCGTCGCGGGTGGAGGTGCGCAGCAGGAGGGGCGGGTAGAGGCGCGGTCGGCGGTGAGGCGGTGGTACGGGGAGAGGTCGCGCAGGTGCGCGCGGTCGGTCTCGTCCTCCGGGTTCCCGTACTCCGCCGTCCAGGAGGCGCCCGCGAGGAGCCGGTGGTAGCGGAGCATGTCGAGCAGCGGGATCTCGGCGACCACCGCGCCGAACAGTTCGGGGTGACGCGTGAGCATGGCGCCCATCAGGAGGCCGCCGTTGCTGCCCCCCATCGCGCCGAGCGTCGCGGGGGTCGTGATGCCGCGCGCGACGAGGTCGGCGGCGACGGCGGCGAAGTCCTCGTAGGCGCGCGGTCGTTCGGCCTTGAGCGCCGCGCGGTGCCAGTCGGGACCGTACTCGCCGCCGCCCCGGATGTTCGCGACGACGCGGGTGCCGCCGCGCTCCAGCCAGGCCCGGCCGCTCACGGCCCCGTAGGCGGGGGTGAGGGAGACTTCGAAGCCGCCGTAGCCGTAGAGGAGCGTCGGGCCCGGTCCGTGCGTCGCGGGGTCGGGGCCCGTGACGAAGTACGGGACGCGGGTGCCGTCGCGCGAGGTCGCGAAGTACTGGCGTACGCGCAGCCCTTCGGCGTCGAACCGGGCGGGGGCGCGCTTGAGGACGGCGGCCGGGGCGCCGATGGTGCCGTGGGAGAGCGTGGAGGGCTGGAGGAAGCCCTCCACGTCGAGGTCGTAGGCGTCGTCGGCGTCCGGGTCGGTGTTCATGACGGCGGCGTCGGAGAGCGGCGGGACGGCGGTGAGCGGCGCGCGCGTCCAGGGGCCTTCGGGCGTGGGCGTGAGCACCTCGACCTGGCTGCTGACGTCCCGCGTGGTGGTCAGAAGCAGGTGGTGGCGGGTCCACGCCTGGCCGGCGAGGGCCGTGCGCGCGTCCGGCGCGAAGAGGACGCGCGCGGTGCGGTCGCCCGCGAGGAAGGCGTCGAAGCCGAAGGCGAGGAGGGCGCCGGGCGGGTGCCCGAGCCACTCGCCGCGGAGCGTCACCAGCAGGTGTTCCCGGTGCGCGTACGCCTCGGCGTCGTCGGGCACGTCGATCCTGACGAGCCGGTCACCGGGGGCGAGGAGATACAGCTCGCTCGTGAAGAAGTCGGGCGAGCGGCCCACGAAGTCCCGCGCGAAGCCGGGTGTGCGGTCGTGGTACCCCCAGGCCGCGATGTCGCTCCGCTCCGCCTCGTAGACGACGGCCGCTTCGCCGAGCGGTGTCCCGCGCCGCCAGCGCCGCACCGTGCGCGCGTACCCGGAGTCCGTCAGCGAGCCGCCCGCGCGGCCGGTCCCGATGAGGACGGTGTCCTCGTCCACCCACCCGATACGGGTCTTGGCCTCCTCGACGCGGAATCCGCCCTCGACGAACTCCCTCCGTACGAGGTCGAATTCGCGCACCTCGACGGCGTCGGCCCCGGCGCGCGACAGGCGCACGAGGGCCCGTTCGCGGTCCGGCTCGCGCACCACGGCCCCGTTCCACACCCAGTCGACGCCCTCGGCCGCGGCGAGCGCGTCGATGTCGAGCAGGGTCTCCCAGGCGGGGGCGTCCGCGCGGTACTCCTCGGTGGTGGTGCGCCGCCACAGGCCGCGCACGTGCCCGGCGTCCTGCCAGAAGTTGTAGCGGTGGCCGCCGCGCCGGGTCGCGTACGGGATGCGGTCGTGCGCGTCGAGCACGTCGCGCAGGCGCGCTTCGAGCGCGGTGAAACCGGGGTCCCTCGTCAGCTCCGCCTCGGCCTCGGCGTTCCGCTCCCCCACCCACACGAGGGCGGCCGCGCCCTCGATGTCTTCCAGCCACAGATTCGGGTCGTCATCAGTCACGGTGCGCATTCTCCCGCGCCGGGCACCTGT
Source organism: Streptomyces sp. SPB074 (assembly GCF_000154905.1). Lineage (GTDB taxonomy): Bacteria > Actinomycetota > Actinomycetes > Streptomycetales > Streptomycetaceae > Streptomyces. The sequence goes on from NZ_GG770539.1 coordinate 1,288,170, forward strand.
GACAGCCTTGTGACCGGAACTATGGCCTCCGTCACACGTGCGGGAGGCGCCCGCTGATCGGATGACCGGATGCGCAGACCCACGCCGCCCCGCGCGGCCGTCGCCCGTCCCGTACCCGTGTCCGCCGCCCTCGCGGCGGCGGCCCTGCTCCTGGCGGCGTGCGGGTCGCGGGAGGCGGGAGGCGCGGTGACGGCGGGGGCCCCGCCGACGGCGGCTGTCACGCGTACGAGCGTCGAGGACCCCGGAAAGGACGGCGTCCGCGTCACCTCCCTGACCCTCCCCGCGCCCGCCCCCTCGCCGACGGCCTCCCGGTACGCCCTCGCCTCCGGCGGCCTCGTCACCGGCGCGGACCCGGGCGTCAGTGCCGCGTACGAGATCACCAACGACGGCGCGGAGGCCATGACCTACACGGTGACCCTCACCTTCACGAGCGGCGACGGCGCCGCCGTGGCCGACGCGACCACGACCGTGCCGGGCGTCGCTCCGGGGAAGACCGTGCGGGGCAGGGTCGGGGCCGGCGCCCTGCCGCCCGGGGCGCCCCGCGTCACCGGGGCGAAGATCACGGACGTCGCGGAAGTGCCGTCGGCCGAGGCCCGGGGGGCCGACGGCGGCTGCCCCGCCTCCGGCGTCCGGGTCCGCGCCGGCACGGGGGGGGAAGCCGCCATGGGCCTGCGGGTGGTCGGCCTGCGCCTCCTCAACTGCGGCGCGCGGGAGTACGCGGTGGAGGGGTATCCCGCCCTGGAACTCCTGGACGAGGACCGCGCGCCGCTCGGCGGCGTCAGGATGCTGCGCGGCAGCCGGGAGATCACCAGCGCGATCGAGGGCGCCGGGCCCCCGCACCGGGTCGTGCTGCGGCCCGGCGAGAGCGCGCGGGCGAGCCTGGTCTGGCGCAACACGACGGACCTGGGCACCCCGGTGACGGCACGCTACGTCCGCGTGCGGGCGAAGGACGGGGCCGTGCCCGAGACGCTGCCCGAGCACATCGACCTCGGCACGACCGGCAGGCTCGGCGTCACGCCGTGGACGAGGGCGGACCGCTGAGCCATCCGCCCCGCGGGACGGGCCGAGGCGGACGCGGCACACCCGCGCGCCCCGCTCCGTCCGACCCCGCCCGCTCCGGACCACCCCGGTCCGTCCGCCCCCGCGCCGCCTCCGTCCGTCCGCCTCAGCGCGTCCAGGTCTGCTTGCCGTCCGCGTCGTACAGCCGCAGCGAGCCGTCGTCGCCGAGAACGAGCCAGCCGGGCCGCTTCCCCTTCGTGCCGCTCGCCCAGACGGCGTGCCGGTCCTTGTCGTAGGCCACGAGATTGCCGTCGGACTGGAGGGTGAGCTGCACCGTGCCCTTGCCCTTGGTGCCGGTGGACCAGACGGCCTTCCCGGCGCGGTACTCGACCAGGTTGCCGTCCGCCTGCATCTCCAGGGTGTAGTCCCCGGCCGCCAGGTGCGCGCCCTTCTCCAGCGAGCCCTGCGCGCCGACGCGGTCGGCGCCGCAGGTGGCCCACACGCCGGTGAGGTCGGGGAGCTTGTCGAGGGTGTCGCTGGAGACGGAGCGGGAGTCGCCCTCGCCCGCGTCGTGCAGGCACTTGAAGGTGTCCCAGTCGTGGACGACGCGGCGCTTCCCGTCGTGGCCGACCTGCCAGGACGTCTTCTGCTCCGCCTTGTCGCCGTCCCACTGCACGAGCTGCCCCCGGTAGGCGGCGGCGTCCACGGGGCTCGTCCACACCGTCTTGTCGGCCTTCGTGGAGAGGATGAAGGTGCCGTCGTCGCGCAGCGAGAGCCAGGCGGCGCCCTTGCCCTTGGTGCCGGTCGCCCAGCGGGCGGTGGGGCCGTCGTAGAGGACGAGGTTGCCGTCCTCCTGGAGGATGAGCCGGTCGCCCGTGGCGGGCGCGGTCCAGCGCACGGTGCCGGAGGCGTCCTTCGCGACGAGCTTGCCGTCCTTGCCGAGGGTGAGCCGCGCGCCGCCGCCGGACTTGAGGTACGTACCGGTCTCCAGCTCGCTGTCGGTGCCCATGACGCTCGCGCCGCACACCGCCCAGACGTCCTTGAGGTTGATGTACTTGTCGAGCGTCCCGCCGGGCTGTCCGCCCGCGTCCGGCTTCCCGGCCTCGTCCTTGAGGCAGCCGTACGTGCCGAGATCGCTCACCCAGCGGCGGTAGCCGTCGGCGCCGACGAGCCAGGAGGTCTTCTGCGCGTTCCCGTCGTCCTTGTACTGCACGATCTTGCCGCGGAAGTCGGACTCGCTGGAGCCGGGCGCGCCACCGTCCGCGTGGGTACGGGAGTTGAGGACGACGAGGGTCGTGGTGTCGCCGTCGCGGAAGGCGACCGTGGAGAGGTCGCCGGTGTTCGTGGAGTCGACGCGTACGGCGCCGGGGCGGACGAACTTCCCGAACTGCCCCCAGAACCAGAGGTCCTGCGAGGGCGTGTAGCCGCCGTCGGCGCCGACGGTCATCATGCCCCGGCACGTGTGGCAGGCGTCGGGCGTGGAGAGGGCGGGGCCGCCCTTCGGGTCCTGGGCGAGGGACCAGTAGACGGAGCCCGTGGAGCCGTTGCGCAGCGGTCCGATGAGGAGGTTGGCGACCTCCCAGCCCATGTTCCCCGCGACGTCGGAGGACTGGTCGACGAAGCCGGAGCACTCGGTCATGAGCGTCGTGACGCCCTGGGTCTGGGCTCCGTAGTGCGTGCCGTCGTAGCAGTGGTAGCCGATCGCGTCGACCGAGCCCCGCTCGGTGAGCGTGCGGACGTAGTCGGGGTCGTTCCAGTTGTGGTCGAAGCCGAGGACGCCGACGTCGCCGGGCAGCCGGGACTTGAGCGCCTTGGAGAGGGCGACTTCGTCGTCCGGGTTGAGGAGGGTCGTGGGCATCTGGGTCTTGCAGTTCTCGGGCTCGTTCTGCATCGAGACCATCCAGGGCCTGATGCCCGCCTTGTCATAGGCGCTGACGTACTTGGCGAAGTAGTCGGCGTAGTCGTTCACTTTCCCGCGGTCGAGTTCGTTCTGCTCGGTGCCGCACTCGTTGCCGGTGAGCCTGCCGCCGCGCTTGGCCCAGCCGGGGGCGCTCCAGGGGGTGCCGAGGAGTTTGAAGTCGCCGCCGGTTTCGCGTTTCGCGGCCTGGAGCATGGCGATCTGCCGCTTGTCGGCGGCGGTGGCGTCGGCGGAGAAGCTGCCCTTGGTGTCCTCGTAGGTGTGCACGTCGGTGCCGTTCGCCATGAGGTCGCTGGAGCCCATGGGCGAGCGCACGAGGGTGAGCCCGGCCTGCTTGTCCCCGGTGCCGAAGAGCTGGGAGAGGATCGCGTCCCGGTGCGGGGAGGCCGCGATGAGGGAGGCGGCCGAGTCGGTCATGGCGCCGCCGAAGCCGTCGATCCGCTGGTGGGTCTTCGCCGTGTCCACGGTGACGGTGGCCGTGGGCCGCCGTCCCTGCGCGCTCACGTCGAAGTCGTCCATCGTGTACTTCAGCTTCGCGCCGTCCGCCGCGCTGAGCGTCATCCTCGGCTTCTGGCCGTCCTTGAGGACGTACGTGGCGAGGGAGTCGGCGGGCTGGGAGACGTCGAAGGACGAGTTTCCCGAGCGGACCGTGAACGTCGCGGGGCGGGAGCCGAGGTCGGGCACCCGGGGGTCCTGGCCGCCGTCACCGGGCGGCGCGGAGAAGGACACGTACCCGTCCTGGCCCTCGGGGCGCTCGTACCAGCCGGAGAAGGCCCAGTTGGCGTAGCCGCCGTCACCGGTGTTGAGGACGTCGCCGGAGCGGAGCACGAAGGCGTCGTAGTCGGTGTGACCGTCGTTGCCCTCCCAGACGTGCCGCAGGCCCTCGGCGCGGGCGAACTGCATGTTGTTCAGGCTCTTGACGACGAGGATGTTCGTGCCGGGGTAGCAGGCTTCGAGGCGTGCGGCGGAGCGCTGCGCGAAGGTGCCGTCGCCCGCGGGCGGGGGCCCGGCGCACACGTAGTGCGCGGCGTCGGGGAGGGCGAGATCGGTCGTCGCGCCGGTCCAGGGGGCCGAGGGGTTGAGGTCCGCCTCGGCGGGGCGCGTGAAGCCGACGGTGACGTCGCCGTCCTTCTCGGTGCGCTGGTAGTGGCCGCCGTAGCCCCAGTTGAGCCAGCCGCCGTCCCCGGTGGAGGTCACCTTCCCGGTGTCCGTCACGTACAGCCAGAAGGTGCGGTTGCCGATGTCGAACTTCTTCTTGTACGCGGCCTTGCCGTCCGCCATCCTCAGCGAGTCCGTGCCGGTGAACTTCGCGGCGCCGCCGTCGTGCAGGAGCAGGACGTTGTGGCTGGGCCAGCAGTGCATGGCCTGGGCGAGGAGTTTCTCGTCGGCCGCGGCCCGGCTCTGGTCGCTGCCGTCGCCGACGGCGAGCTGGAGATCGGCGTCGGGGGCGGTGATGCCGCGCACCTCGCAGGACATCGGGGTCTCCTCGCCCACCGAGGAGGCGTACCAGTCGTCGTCGCGGGCGACCGGCGGCGGGGCCGTGAAGGTGACCGTGCGGTTCTCGTCCGCGCGCGAGAAGTAACCGCTGTAGCCCCAGTTCTTGTAGCCGAGGTCGCCGTCCTTGTGGAACGTGCCCTCCTTGAAGACGAGGACGCGGTAGGACGTACGGGAGATCGACACCGTCTTCGCCAGCAACATGCCCTTCATGTGCTGCGTCGTGAGGCCCTTGGGCTGGGTGACCATGACGTTGTAGCCGGGGAAGCAGTCCTGCACGTCGCCGACGAACGTCTCGACGCGTTCCGCCTTCTGCGCCTCGTCCACGATCATCGCGCCGATGATGGCGCCGATGTCCCAGGCGAGCGCCGCGCCGATGTTGGCGAGGTCGATGATGCGGTCCTTCGCGCCGTACGAGGGGTCCTTGGTCGTCACGCTCGTGTCCCCCACCGGCACGGCGCCGGGACACTGCCCGGTCAGCAGGTCGCCGTCCGTCCCGGCCGCCGCGGCGGGCGCCGCCGCGCCGAGCGGCAGGAAGG
>NZ_GG770539.1:1293238-1357475 GCF_000154905.1 Streptomyces sp. SPB074
GCGGGGGACACGGGGGCGGGGGCGCGGTTGGGACGGCCTCCCCGGGGGCGTGGCCGGGGTGCTCGCCGAGACTCGGGGCGCGCGCCGTCCCTCACCGAGCCGTCGGCCGCCTCAGTCCTCCGCCGCGTTCAGCAGGTCGAGCGCGCTGTGCTGGCAGCCGTTGCCCGTGGCGGTCAGCGGGCCCGCCCAGTGCGGCCCGTACCGGTCGAAGCTGTCGCGGTCCTTGGCGTAGACGGTGTCGGCCTGGCGGTCGAGGTAGGCGCGGTAGGGGTGGTCGGGCAGCTCCTTGTCGAGGATGCCGAGGCCGCGCGCGTAGGCGCCCTTGAAGGAGTCGCCGTTGGAGGTGCAGCCGGTGCCGTCCGGCTCGTAGGGCTCGTGGAGGGTGCCGCCCGGGTTGAGGTAGCCCGAGGAGGTGGAGGCGTCGGCGAGGGTGCGGGCGCTGTCGAGCAGGCCCGCGTCACCCGTCGCGCGGTGGAGTTCGGCGAGGCCGGCGAGGACGACGCCCTGGTTGTACGTCCACGTCGTGTCGCCGTTGTTGGCGCAGGAGTCCTTGAGGCCGTCGTTGATGGTGTGGCCGGAGTTGATGAGCCCGCTGCCCTTGAACCAGGACCACTCGTCCTGCGCCCGCTTGAGGTACGTCGTGTCGTTGTCGAGCCGGTTGTGCAGGGCCGCGTTGAGCTGGAGGTACAGCTCGTTGGTGATGGCGTTCTTGTACGGCTTGTCGGTCGCCCACTGGACGCCGCCGCCGCACGTGCCCGTCCAGTAGGCGGCCATGTGGTCGGCGTCCTTGCGGGCGGTGTCGAGGTAGCGCTGCTCGTGCGTCACGTCGTACGCGGCGACCCAGGCGAGGCCCCACCAGCCGGTGTCGTCCAGGTAGCTGTTGGTGAAGTCGCCGCCCTCGGCGCCGCGTTGCTTTTCCCAGGTGGTGGAGAGGGCGTACTTGTAGCTGGGCATCCCGCTGACGCGGATGTTGTCGGCGACGGAGGTGAGGGCGGTCGCGGAGGTCCACCAGCCGGCGAACTTCCCGCTGCCCCTGTCGTACGTGGCCATGAGAGCGGTCGCCGCCGCCGTGCTGCGGCTCCAGGCGTTCCAGTCGGTGCGCGCCCAGCCGGTGCAGACGACCTCGGTGCGGTCGCCCGCCTTGCCGCAGGCGCGCAGGGCGCCGATCGCGCCGGTGTTCCACTCGTCCACGTTGTACATGAGGGTGCGCCAGCTCTTGCGCCCGTCCGGGACGGCGGTCGCGCCGAGCTTGCTGCCGGAGGACCAGCTCCGCCCGCCGTCGAAGGAGCGGTCGAGCCACACCTGGTCACCGGGGCTGCCGTTCTCGATCGAGCCCCAGCCCATGACATCGTTGTCGGACAGGTGAAGGGTGATCGTCCTCCCGTAGAGCGCGGCCTTGACCGGGGTGCGCTCCCCGCCGGCGGCGGCCGGGTCGCGGGCGTCGCAGAACTTGTCGCACACCTGCCCGGCCGCGTGCGCCGCCGTGGCGGGCACCGTCAGCGCGGTGGTGACGAGCAGACAGCCGAGCAGCGCGGCCCTCCCGGAGCCCGCGATCCTTCTCATCCTCGCCACGCCTTTCCTGCCGGTGACCGATACGTGCCAGGGCCAGGGAACGGCTCGCAGCGCGGCTTGTCAAGGCCGCAACATTGCGGGTGCCGGGCCGAGTTGGCCCCGTACCGGCTGGTCTTCGCCGCCCGGGCTCGTGCGGGCTTTCCACAGCGGACGCCAAGAATTCCCCCGCCGGCCCCTACCCCCGCCGGCCGCCTGCGGGATACGGTCGCCCTGTCTCGACCTGACAACGTTGTCCGACGCCCGGGGGAGCGGTCCGCTCCCCCGCGCCGGGCACCGCGCCGAAAGGGAAAGCGCCATGCGCACCCCCCGTACACCCGCCCGCGAACCGGCGCCGCCCGCACGGCGCCGGGGAGCGGGCCTCCTCCTCGCCGCCCTGACCTCGCTCGGCCTGGTCGCCGCGAGCGTCCCGGCGGCCGAGGCCCACGCCCGTCCCGTGCCGGGACGTGCGGCGAGCGCCTACGACTCCGTCGATCCCTTCATCGGCACGAAGCTCGACACGACGCAGAACAAGGGCAACAGCGCCTACGGCAACACCTGGCCGGGGGCCGCCCTTCCCTTCGGCATGGTCCAGTCGAGCCCGACGACGTACCGCACCTCGGACGGCGACCAGAAGGGCGGCTACGAGTACACGGCCGACAAGCTGCGCGGCTTCGGCATGACGCGGCTCTCCGGCACGGGCTGCGAAGGCCGGTTCAGTGCCTTCGACTTCCCCGTCCTGCCGTACACGGGCGCCCTGCCGGACGGCGGCCTGCCGCGCAGTCCCGCCGCCGACATCACCTCGTACTACCTCGACCACGACCACGCCGACGAGGACGCCGCCCCCGGCTACTACCGCGCGGGCCTCGGCAACGGCGTGACAGCCGAGCTGACGGCGACGACGCGTTCGGCCGTGAGCCGCTACGCCTTCCCGCGCGACGGCGAGAGCGCGACGCTGCTGCTCGACGTGGCGGGCTCCAACAACAAGGTCTACGACAGCCATGTCAGCGTCTCCGGGCGGACGGTGAGCGGCTGGGTCGAGGCCGCCTCGGTGTGCGAGGGCGGCGGCCACTACCGCGCGTACTTCTCCTCGACCTTCGACAAGCCCTTCACCGCCCACGGGACCTGGCAGGGCGACGACGTCACACCCGGCGCGGACAGCGCGAGCGGCACGGACCGCAAGCACGGCGCGGGCGCCTGGCTGAGCTTCGCGCGCGGCGCGAAGGTCACGGCGCACACGGGGCTGAGCTACGTGGACGTGGACGGCGCGGCGCGCAACGTACGCGCCGAGAGCGCCGGCCGCTCCTTCGACACCGTGCGCGCCCTGGCCCACCGCGCCTGGGAACGCAACCTCGGGACCGTCCAGGTCCAGGGCGGCACGGCGGCGGAGCGGACGAAGTTCTACACGGCGCTCTACCACGCGCAGTTGCACCCCAACATCACCGACGACGTCTCGGGCCGCTACCCGGGCTACGACGGCAAGACGCACACCGTCGCGCGCGGCCACCACGTCTACACGACGTACTCCGGCTGGGACACCTACCGGGGGCAGGCGCAGTTGCTCGCGCTGCTCTTCCCGAAGGTCGGCGACGACGTCAACCAGTCGCTCGTGGACATGGTCGAGCAGACCGGCACCTGGCCCAACTGGCCGCACCTGAACCAGGCGCAGCAGAAGATGACCGGCGACTCGCTCCAGGCGGTGCTCTCCGCGATCGACGCCTTCGGCAGCACGCACTACGACCGCGCGGGCGCGCTGCGCTCGATGGTTCGGACGCAGTCGCTCCCCGCCACGAACACGCGGCGCACGGCCGCTCTCCAGTACTTCGGGACCGGCTTCGTGGAGAACGCGAAGGGCGACTCGGCGACGTCGAAGACGCTGGAGTACGCGATCGACGACTTCGCGATCGCCCAACTGGCGGGCAGGCTAGGCGAGAAGGACACCGAGAGCCGCTTCATGGCGCGCGCCCAGAACTGGCGCAACGTCTTCGACCCGGTCACCCAGGAGATCCGGCCGCGCTCGCGCAACGGCTTCGACCGCTCCTTCGACCTCGGCCAGCGGGGCAACCAGTTCGACCAGGCGACCGGTTACCAGTACGGCTGGATGGTCCCGCAGAACGTCGGCGGCCTCATCGCCGCACGCGGCGGCGAGGCGAAGGTGAGCGCGGAACTCGACGCGCACCTGACCCAGTTGGACGCGGGCGTGTACGGCACGAAGGGCGCCTACCTCTCCAACCAGCCGAGCTTCTCGGCGCCGTACGTCTACAACTGGCTGCGGCAGCCCGCGAAGACGGGCGAGACACTGCGCCGCGCGACGAGCGAGCTGTACGGCACGGGCCCGGACGGCCTGCCGGGCAACGACGACCTCGGCGCGCTCTCCGCCTGGTACGTGTGGGCCAACCTCGGCCTCAGCCCGACCGTTTACGGCACCGCGAACCTGGTCCTGAGCGCCCCGCTCTTCGACAAGGTCACGATCCGCAGCCAGGACAGCGCGCGCACGCTGCGCCTCACCGCGCGCGGCACCACGGGCGACCGCCCCTACGTGCGCTCCCTCAAGGTCAACGGCCGTACGAGCGGCGCGAACTGGGTCGGTGAGGACTTCGCGCGGCGCGGCGGGACGCTCGACTTCACGATGGCCGCGAAGCCGGGCGACTGGGGCACGCGGGCGGGTGACGTACCGCCGTCGTACGACGCGGGCTCCGACGCGCGCAACGACGTCGGGACGACGGCGGACGGCGCGAAGTCGGCCGGTTCGCTCGACCTGAGCGACAACTCCCTGTCCCGCGAGCGCCTTTCGGCGGCGGGTGCCGCTCCCGGCGCGAAGCTCCCGCTCGGCGACACGGGCGTGGCCTTCACGTGGCCGCGCACGGCCGCCGGCGAGCCGGACAACTGGATTCCGCACGGCCAGCGCCTCGCGCTCGGCGGCCGTGAGGGCACGGCGGCGACCGGGATCTCCTTCCTCGGCCTCGCCACCAACGGCCCGGCCCAGGGCACGGCACGCGTCAGGTACACGGACGGCACCACGCAGGACGTGACGGTGGCCCTCACCGACTGGACCCCCGGCACCGACTACCGCTTCGGCAACGTGCCGCTCGTGGAGACGACGGGACGCAACCGCGCGGACGGCACGGCGGACACGACCCGCACGGTCGTCTTCGGCACGGCCCCCGAGGCCCTGAACCCGGCGAAGCGGGTACGGTCCGTGACCTTGCCCGAGTCCACCGACAAGGGCGTCATGCACCTCTTCGACGTGGCCCTCACGACCAAGCCGCTGCCAGAGCGGACGAGCTGAACCACTCCCCCGCCGGTCCGGCCCCGATGGGCCGGACCGGGGGGCGGCGCGAAGGCGCCTGCGGCCTCGGCTGTGGCTGGGGCTGGGGGCGCCTTCGCGGTGTCGCGGGCCGCGCGGTGTCGCGGGAGCGGTCGCGGGCAGTGGGGACGGGGGTGGTGAGGGCGTGCGTCGTGCCACCCGGTCGGTCGATCGGCCGTGGCGGTGGGGCGTTCCCGGTGGCGGCGCTCTCGGTGGCCCCGAACTGGCGCGTCGGAGCGCGGTGCACCCGCGCCCTGAGAACCGTCCTCGCTGTCTGCGAGGCCCAGGCTCCCCCTGTTGCCACGACCGCTGGTTCGGGGCCGAACCGTACGGTGCCGATACCGGCCATCACCGGGCGGACGGACGCGACGCAGTCCCTCGCCCTGCCACGGGAGCGGGCAGGAGCACGGGCCTCCGCCGGTCGGTGCCGGCGTCACGGGGTACGGCGCTGAGGGCAGGGTGCCGCTGGGTACGGGCCACAGCGGCGTGGCGATCGGCGTCGCGCGGCAGGTATCGGTGAGAGTCCTCTGTGGACCGGCCGAGCGGAGAACGGAGAACGGAACCTGATGACGACCAACGAGATCGGCGCCCGCATGGCCGGGGAACGGCTGATGTACAACCGGGCCGTCAGGGTCGACCAGCCGCGTAACTGGCTGTTCGTCTCGGGCCACGAGGCGCGCGACGACGACGGCGGCTCGCGCACCGGGGCGACATGGCCGGACAGATGAAGCTGGCACTGCGACGGCTGGGCGAGACCGTGGCGGAGGGCGGTATGACGATGGCGGACGTGGTGCAGATCCGCGTCTCCACGACCGACCTCGCCACGTGCAAGGCCCGCTACGCCGTCCTCCTGGACGCACTCGCGGCGGTGGACTGCCGACCCGCCAGCCTGCTGGCAGAGGTGAGCGCGCTGTCCGACGAAGACATGCTGATCGAGATCGAGGCAGTGGCGATGCGCTGAACGAGAACGACGCCACGAGCGGAGCACATGCCCGCACGGCCCCCGCGGCAGCGAAACCGCCACGAGCAACTGCCGCGAGGAAAAAACCACGCGAGGATGCCCCCACGCCCCGCCGCTTCAACCCCCTTCACGGCCAACGAAGCCAGTGACGTCGTGCCCGCCACGAAGGGTCACCGGCTGGGCGCACTGTCCGAACGCATCGGAGTACGCAAAAGGGAACTGAACCGCCCCGGGTTTGATGGAGACCATCAAGACCCGGAAGGATGCCGATCATGGCTGCTCCCCGTAAGTACCCCGATGAACTGCGTGAACGCGCGACACGTCTGGCCGTCGAGGCCCGCGAGGACCCGGTCGGCCGGGCCGGCGCGATCAAGCGGATCGCCGACCAGCTGGATGTGCACCCTGAGGCTCTGCGGGGCTGGGTCAAGCGGGCCGAGATCGACGAGGGCACCGTGCCCGGCACCACCAGCGCGGAGGCCGCCCGGATCGCGGAGCTGGAGCGGGAGGTGAAGGAACCGCGGCGGGCGAACGCGATATCGAAGTCCGCCTCGGCTTTCTTCGCAGCGGAGCTGGACCGTCCACCGCGATGAAGGTCGCCTACATCGACCAGTACAAGGAGACGTTCGGCGTCCAGCCGATCTGCGACGTCCTCGCCGAGACGGACGCGCCGATCGCGCCGAGCACCTACTACGCCGCCCACAACCGTCCGCCGTCGGCCCGCAGCCCGCGCGATGGCGAACTGACCGAGGACATACGCCGGATCCACGCCGACAACTACGGTGTCTACGGGGCTCGCAAGGTCCACGCCGCCCTGGTCCGCGAAGGAGTCGAGGTGGCCCGCTGCACGGTCGAACGCCTCATGCGGCAGGCAGGACTTCGCGAGGTGATCCGGACCAGGAGCCCGCGCACCACCCGCCCCGCTCCGGAGACCGACCGCCCGGCCGACCTGGTCGAGCGGCAGTTCACCGCAACTGCACCCAACCAGCTGTGGGTTGCCGACATCACCTGCATCAGGACCTTCGCCGGCCGGGTCTACGCGGCCTTCGTCATCGACGTGTTCTCCCGCATGGTCGTCGGCTGGCAGGTCGCCACCAGCCTCTACACCGACCTCGCGCCCGACGCGCTGGAGATGGCGATTTGGCGCCGCCGGCACACCGGTGCCGACCTCGCCGGCCTCACACATCACTCGGACCGCGGAGTTCAATACCGTGCCATTCGCTACACCGAACGCCTCGCCGACAAGGCGGCCGTGGCCTCGGTCGGCTCCAAGGGCGACTCGTATGACAACGCCCTCGCCGAGGCGTTCAACAGCCTGTTCAAGGCCGAGCTGATCCGCAACAAGGGCCCCTGGACGTCCATCAACGACGTCGAGATCGCGGTCGCCGAGTACGTCGACTGGTTCAACCAGCGACGCCTGCACGGCGAGCTCAGACACGTCACCCCGGCCGAGTTCGAGGCCGCCTATTACGCGGCCGAACCCCCTGCGTCACTCCAGAAAACCAGCTAACTCACTCTCCACGAAACCCGGGGCTTGACACTTGGTCTCACATGATCGCGAAAGGGACGTCCTGCGACTTCGCCGAAGCCCTGGTTCAACACCGGGCACGGAAAGGCTGCTTGAGCACGCAGAAGCCGCTGCCGTGGTCCCCGCAGCGGCTTCTGGGGAATTCTCGATTTCTACTGGTCGCGGCGCTGGACCGCGAAGATGGTGATGGCGGCGGCCACCGCGCCCCACACCGCGTACACGGTCCAGGCTCCGGCCGTGGACCAGGGGAAGTCGACGGGCTTCTCCACCACTTGCACCAGCCGCGCCCAGGCGCTGTACGGCAGGGCGTGGTCGATGAGGGCCGTCCCGTAGTGGTCGTCGCTGACGCCCATGGGAACGAGCAGCAGGAGCGCGAAACTGGTGCCCATGGTGGCGGCACTGGCCCTGATCAGTGTGCCGACGGCCATGCCGACGAGTGCGGCCACGGGCGCGGCCAGAGCGGAGGCGAGCAGGGCGGGCACGACGCCCGGATCCCCGAGGGAAAGACCGGTGTCACGGCCGGAGAGGATCGCCTGGGTCGCCCAGAAGGACCCGCCGGCGGTGAGGAGGCCGAGTGCGGTGGTCACGGCGATGATGACGAGGACTTTCGCGGCCATCACGGAGCGGCGGGCGGGTACGACCGTGAAGGTCGTACGGATCAGTCCGGTGGTGTACTCCCCGACCACGGTGAGTGCGCCCATGGCGCTCGCGATCAGCATGAGGCACAGGAGGGCCGCGTCGGTGAAGGCGTCGAGCATCGCCCAGTTGGGCATGAAGTCGGCCTTTTGGTCGGCGCCCCATGTCGGCCAGTTGCTGTAGTCGCCGTATGCGGTGAAGACGTTGAATCCGACGATGGCCACGGTGCCGATCGCGATGGTCCACACGGTCGAACGGAGCGACCACAGTTTGATCCACTCGGCATGGACGAGGTCCGTGAAGCGGGCGCGGGGCGCAGGCTCGACAGCGGAGGGCACATCGACACCGGTGGGGGGAGTGGATGTCGTTGTCATCGGGCGTCTCCTGCGGCGTACTCGACGCTGTCGGCGGTGAGTTCCATGAAAGGGGCCTCCAACAAGGCGTTGTGTGCGGTGAGTTCGTGCACGGGGACCATGTTCTGGAAGGCGAGGTCACCGATTCGGGTCGCGCTGAGACCTGTCACCAGCAGCGTGTGAGGGCCGTCCTGCTCCACCACGGCACCCGCACCGCTCAGCGCGGTGCGCAGCGTGTCCACCTCGGGGGTGCGAATGGTGACGCCTTGGCGGCTGCCGCGCGCGGCGAAGTCCTTGAGGCTCTCCGCGGCGATCAGCTGCCCCTTGCCGATGACGACGAGGTGCTCTGCCGTGTTTTCCATCTCGGACATGAGGTGGCTGGAGACGAAGACGGTGCGGCCCTCGGCGGCCAGGCGGCGGAACAGCCCGCGCACCCACTTGACGCCCTCGGGGTCGAGGCCGTTGAGCGGCTCGTCGAAGAGCAGGACCGGCGGGTCCCCCATCAGGGCGGTGGCGATGCCGAGGCGCTGCTTCATGCCCAGCGAGTAGCCTCCGATCCGACGGTGGCCGACGTCGCCGAGGCCGACCTCCTCCAGCACCTCGCCGACCCTGCGGCGCGGCAGGCGGTTGCTGACGGCCGGTGCCGTCAGGTGGGCCCGGGCGGTGCGGCCGCCGTGTACTTGGTGTGCGTCCAGGAGCGCCCCGACGTGGCGCATGCCCCGCGGCTGGTCCGCGAAGCGGTGGCCGTCGATGGTGACGCTCCCGCTCGTGGGCCGGTGCAGTCCCAGCATCATGCGCAGCGTCGTGCTCTTGCCCGCACCATTGGGTCCGAGGAATCCGGTGACGCGGCCTGGCCGCACGGTGAAGCTGAGGTCGCTGACGGCGGCTTTCGAGCCATATCGTTTGGTGAGTTACCTGACTTCGATCATGCAGCTCATCTTGGCCAGCGCCCCCGCCGCATGTCGTCAGTCCGCAGTCGACACTGGTTGAACACCCTTGTCACCCCTGGTTGTACAACGCCGGTCCGATCCCGAATCGGGGCCGCGTGGCTACGATCGTTCGATGGTCATCCCTCGCCGCTTCTTCCACAAGCGAGTGCCGCCGGGCGTCTGGACAGGCGCCATCTGGTGCATCGCCGCCCTCCAGCCGATCATCTGGCCCCCCAGCGCGGACGCCGGGCGAGAAGGCCCCGCGCCCAACGCCCTGGACAACCTGTGGGGTGGGCTGTTCCTCTCGCTGTCAGCTCTGCTCGTCCTGAGCGCCTGCGTCCTGCTCGCACGCCGCCCGTGGGCCGCGTTGACGGCACTGCTCATCGCCACGGCTTCCTTCGCCGTGGCCTGGCGGCAGCAAGAGCTCTCCCCCCTGCAGTTCCTCGCCGTCGATGTGGCCGTCGGTTACCTCGCCGCCACCCGGCCCCCCGTGCCTCGGTTCCGTTCGCGGGCGCCACCCTCGGCGCACTGACCGCGTTCCTGACGGTCCGCCTCGCCCTTGGCGCGGAGCACGGCACTGCCTCGGAGCCCTACGTGGCGGTGGCCGTCGCCGTGGCGTGGCTCATCGGCTACTCGGTTCATCAGTCGCGTTCGTACGACGAACAGCTCCGCGCTCAGCTCGCCGTGCAGATCGCGGCTCGGGCGGTGGCTGCCGAGCGCCTCAGCATCGCACGGGAGTTGCACGACATGGTGGCCCACACCATCGGAATCATCGCGCTGCAAGCCGGTGCTGCCGCACGAGTGGTCGGCACACAGCCGGAGAGCGCTCGCCAGGCGATGCTGGCTGTGGAGAGCGCGAGCCGGGAAACCTTGGCCGGGCTGCGGCGCATGCTCGTCGCCCTGCGAGAATCAGGCGACGAGCAGGAGCAGAACGGGCAAGGCGCGCTGGGGGCTCCTTTGGCACCCGCTGTGGGAGTGGCCGACGTGGAGCGGCTCGCGGCGGAGACCACGGCGGCCGGAGTGAAAGTGGAGGTGCGGTGGGAGGGCGAGCGTCGCCCCCTGCCACCTGAGATCGACCTCTCGGCGTTCCGCATCATCCAGGAGTCGGTCACCAATGTGGTACGCCATGCCGGCACCGACACCTGCGAGGTGACCGTCGCCTACCTCGCACAGAGCCTCGCCATCTCGGTCACCGACCGGGGCCCGGGCGCAGGTTCCACGGCGAGTACCGGATTCGGTCTCACCGGGATGCGCGAGCGCGTGGCCCTCCTGCACGGCGAATTCAGCGCCGTGCCGCGCCCCGAAGGCGGCTTCCGTGTCGCGGCTCGCCTCCCGATTCCGCCGGTCCCGGCCCCGTCCGGTGCACAGCCCGACCCCACAGGAGCCCGATGACCATCCGTGTCGCACTCGTCGACGACCAGCCCCTCATCCGAACCGCACTGGAAATGGTGATCGACGGAACCGACGACCTGGAGGTGGTCGGCCACGCCGCGAACGGCGAAGAAGCGATCCGACTGGCCGCGGGTACCCGGCCGCATGTGATGGTGATGGATATCCGGATGCCGGGGATGGACGGAATCGAGGCCACCCGTCGCATCACCGAGCGCGGCGACGGCCCGAAGGTCCTGGTCCTCACCACGTTCGACGAGGACGACCACGTGTACGGTGCGCTCCGGGCCGGGGCATGCGGCTTTCTGGTCAAGGACATGGCACTGGACGCGATCCTGGATGCCGTTCGCGTCGTTGCGGCAGGGGACGCGCTCATTGCTCCGACGGTCACCCGCCGACTGATCAGCGAGTTCGCACATCGCGCCGAGGCCGAACCGCCGACCCCGGTGCCCACCGGCCTGACCAACAGGGAGCGTGAAGTACTGGTCCTGGTGGGGCAGGGCCTGTCCAACACGGAACTCGCGCACCACATGCACATCAGTACGGCCACCGCGAAGACCTATGTGTCCCGGCTGCTGACCAAGCTCGGGGCCCGTGACCGGGTCCAACTGGTCATCACGGCGTACGAGATGAAGCTCGTGGGGCGCACCGGTCCGCGTCCAGCACCCTGACGGCCGCTCGCCGACCGGCGGCCGCGCGGCGCGCGCATCGCCATGGCGCGTTCGTCACCCTTTTCCTGTCCGGAAGTACATGCCTGCCAGGGAAGGCCGCGGCAAGAGGCCGACGCCTGGCTCAAGCACGGCTGTTGACGGCGGGCCACCCTCCGAGCACTGGCACGCACTCGCTGGTCTCTTCCGCGACATCTGGTCTGTAGGACCCGGCGACTCCGCTTTGAGCGTCATCAGCCCTCGGCGTTGCCTCGTCACTCGCAGCCTTGACGCCCCCTGACCTACCCGACATGCGCCTGACACCCCATCAGATCGAGCGTCAAATGAGCATCCCGGGCGTCATTTCGGCGTCAAAATATCGCCCGTAACGCCCACACCACACATAAGGCGCAGGGGGCGAACCCCAGGTCAGGCGCCCTTCCCCACCGGCTCCAGGATCGCCACGCACTCGAAGTGCTGCGTCATCGGAAGGATGTCGGCCTGGACGCAAGCGTTAAAGTAGCAGGTCAGATAGGCTTTCGGATCCCGCATGAGGGCCAGCGGGCGCCCCGAGCGTCAAATGAGCGTCACGGCCGTACGTCGGTTCGGCACGGACAATCTGGCGTGGCATGGCTCCCCGGCCCCGTCCTCGAACCCGTACCTCGCCTTCTCGGCGCTCCTCCTCGCGGGCCTCGACGGCATCAAGAACAAGATCGAGCCGGCCGAGCCGATCGACAAGGACCTCTACGAGCTGGCCCCCGAGGAGCACGCGAGCGTCCCCCAGGTCCCGACCTCGCTCCCCGCCGTTCTCGACGCCCTCAAAGCGGGCAACGAGTACCTCCAGGCCGACGGCGTCTTCACCTCCAACCTCATCGAGACCTGGATCGACTACAAACGCACGGCCGTAATCGCCCCGATCCAGCTCCGCACGCTCCCCCACGAGTTCGAGCTCTACTTCGACATCCAAACCGCACCCCCCCCGGGGGTACCTGGGTGGATTCGTCGGACACCCTTAACACGCTGCTCGTCAGCTGGAAAGGCAGCCGGCTCGTCTTCAACGACAGCATCGCCCCCGTCCACCGGGCTGGACAGGCGATGCTGTGGGAGGACTCCCACAGCATCGACGGCAACCTGCTGCTGGAAGCGGCGCCGGGCCACACCCCCGGCTCCTCCGTTCTCACCCTGCGCTCCGGCACCGACCACGCCGTGCTCGTCGGGGACATGCTGCACAGCCCCGTTCAGGTCCTCGATCCCGCGTGGAACAGCTGCTTCTGCGACGACCCGAGGCGCGCGGCCACGACGCGCGCGTCCTTCCTCTCACGCGCCGCCGAGCAGCGAGAACTCGTCATCCCGGGACACTGGCCCGGACACGGGGCCGCCGAGGGGCGGGACGGCGACGGATTCGCCGTCGCCGCATGGGCGGCCTTTCCCCGCGGCTGAGCCGGGCCCGTCGCCGACACCGGGCGCTACGGGCACGTTCACCAGCCCCGACCTCGAACCGGCCCGGTGGGTGACTGGTACCTCGGTTCGGCAGGTCGGGCGTGGAGATTGAGGTTCCCCCGCGGCTCGGGGGAACCTCACCAACGACGAGAGGCCCTGCCTCGTCACCACACCCGCTGACCAGCCCGTTCACCCGCCAGCACAGAACGATAGAGGCTCAGTGAGCCTTTTCAGAGTGGGCACCGGACGGGTGACGGGCCGACGCGAAGGGTGGGCTGCGCTGAGCGCGATCGCGCAGGTTGATCGGCTGTCAACGACAGTCGGACCCTCACCATTGTGGGGTCAAGTTGAAAAGGCTCAGTAAGCAGTTTCGTGACGCATCCCCCATCGAGATATCACGAAAACATATCGGAATCTTGGCTCCAATATCTCTCGAGACTCGCCTTCACTGCCCTCGCTGCAGCCCGAAGCTCTCGCCATTCGACTCTTTCTTCAAGCGCAGCCACGGTCCAAATCGACTCAGGCGCTGCACTCACGGCATCCGCGTGCCCATTGATCGACTGAAGCAGGATGTATTCCTCATGACTCAGCGAACGATCACCCACCCTGGCGCGAGCCACATGCAGCACGTCGTCGAACTGAAGCAGGATTTCATCTGCCCCCACTCCCGACGCCTGCGAATACTCAGCTTGACGATCGGGTTCTGCGCTGAGCAGGCCCAACACACCGAGAGTCCACCGCCGAAAGTCGGCCAGCTTTCGCTCCCCTGTCATCGAATGATCCCTCCCAGATCCCCTTCACGGCCCACGAGTCAAAGATTCCCGCCGCACGGCGGTCCCGAGCCTGTGACGTGTCGCACGTGGCCACAGAAGGCGGAAGGTATTCCTCTCGATCGCGGGAAGCTCACGGCGGACACGGCGACCACCACCAGCACACCGGGCGAGGCCCCGGCGGACGGACCGGCCCGCCTCACGCGGCGTTCGCTACAGGACTCGGAACTGACCGGGATGACCCGTCGGCAGCTCAACAAGCTCATCGACATGCTGACTCCAGCGATGGCGGGTCAACGCGAGCAAGTGCTCCCAACCCGCAGGGGCCACGAACGCCTGGAGGCCCCTGACGCTTGAGCCGACCCCAAGCTCACCTCAGCCGATCGGGCCCCGGCCACCATGCTCCACCTGCGAAAACTCGCGACCATGGACCGCCTGGGCCAGCTCTCCAACACCACCGTCATGACCATCAGCCGCGCCGCGAAAGGCGTCCGCTCGCTTTTGGAAGCCCACGACTTTCACGCCCCTTCCTCTACCGCTCACTTCCGAACATCGACCAACATCGCCAGATTCCTCGGCCTAAACAGAAACAAGATCAAACCTGCGTATTAATTCCGGGCAATCCTTACCGAATGAAGCGCACCTGAACTTCCTGGGCTTCTTCTGGATCATCTACACAAACCCTAACCCCAATCACCCACCGTCAATTGGATATTTTCGACAAAAGTCATCTCCGACCACATCGGCAATATCTACACCAGAGTCCCCTACTTGCAGGGTTCCCTCATAGACGAGAATACCGCGGTCATCCCCGACACCGAATTCGACGTCCACGGCGACCAATCCAACATCGCCATGAATCACAGACATAACGACACATTGCTCATTTGCTCCGACTGGAGCTTCTACCGGATCCACCTCGGGAATATCCACTCCGGAACCAGACGATTCAATTCGCGAAATCCCCCACGGGACTTCGACGGTAAAGCGATCCATCGGAACCTCGTCGGGGTTCAGCTCGGGCGAGTACGGGGGCAGGAAGTGCAGCTCGACGGCGTCGGGGTGGGTGGCGAGCCAGTCGCGGACCCTCCTGGAGCGGTGGGCGGAGTGCCCGTCGACCACGAGATGGACCTTGTGGTCGAAGTGGCCGGCGAGCCGGTCCAGGAAGCGGCACATCACCTCGGCGGTGAAGCTCTCGGTGAAGACCATGAAGTGCATCCGGCCCTTGGCGCTGATCGCGGACATCGCGTTCACGGAGAACCGGTTCCCGCTCCGCCGCACCACAGGAGTCTTCCCCTTCTCGCCCCAGGTGCGGCCGGTGACCTGGTCGGAGCGGATGCCGACCTGGTCGGCGAAGAGGATCTCGCCACCGTCGACCTTCGCCTTCACGCGGATCTCCGGCCAGACCTCCTCATGCCAGCGCCGGACGGCCTCCGGGTTCTGTTCGACGGCCCGCTTGTCCGGGCGCTGGAAGGACAGCCCCCACCGCTTCAGGTACTTGCCCACTCCCGGTTCGGTCAGCCGCACCCGGTACAGCTTCGCGATCAGGTCACCGATCAGCCGCCGCGTCCACAACTGCCCACTCAGGCCCACGTCGCAGGGCCGGTGATCGAGGACAGCCTGGCGCACGGCGGCCTGCTCGGCCTCGCCAAGCGCCTGATGCATCCCCACCGGCTTGCCCCGTGGCCGCATCACCAGCGCCTCCCGGCCGCCCGCCTGCCACTTCGCCCACCACTTGTCGACCGCCCTCAGCGACACCCCCAACATCGCCGCCACGTCTTCACGGTCCCGCCCTGCCACCGCCCGCAGCCGCAGGGCCTCCTGCGCCGACGGCGACAGATGCCTCGCGTCCCCCACCAGATCGCTCACACCCCACCAACGACGCAGAACGCGAACCGTTTCGGATCAATAACACAACCGACCACGTGTTGCGACGATCCCCCAGAAACCGCCCACATCTGGCGGGGCTTCCTTATCGCTAACGCTATGGGAACTCCTTGGATCTCAACAGCGCCCGGGGCTCCGGCTACCCCAGCATATGATCTTCGTCAAACCCGAGCTCGTCCTCGACCCCGAGTTCGACAGCCGCATGCCATCGGACAACGTCGCGCCACGACTGGGACGTCATCCGGCGAAGGCGTTCAAGGGCCTCCGGCGTGCCGATCTCCCCCAGAGAGGAGATGACCTTCTGGCACAGCCAGTACGCCGGAGCGTCCTCGTCCACCGAACCTTCCGCCACCCTGAACAGGCAGGCGACCGCGTCCGTTTCCCGGATCTCCCCGAGGATCTCCACGAGATCCTCTTTGTTGAATCCCACGGCATCCGAATCAAGGATCTCCTGAAGAGCCCCGCCCAGGCCCGGCGCCCGCAAGGGGGCGGCCAGGTTGGCGAACTTGTCGACTCTTGTCCAGTTTCCCGCGTGAGCGGCTTCCCGGATCCAGGATGCGATGAGCTGAGTGACCTCGGGATGCCCGGCCGCGATGGACCTGGCATCCCGCCCCGTGCCGTCGGCAAGTGCTTCAACCAGATCAGCCTGAGATCTTTCCTCTCCGTGGAACGTCACCAGTCCTCCACTCTCCCGAATCCGACGATTCTCGAATTGAACACTCCGACCGATCCGGGTCTGAGGCCGTACGTGTCGAAGCCACGCTCCGACTTCAGGTGCACAGCATTTACATCGTGACCGATTTCACCCGGACTTTTACCGACCGCGATCAATGCGTCGCGGGCACCCGGGGACATCTCGTAGCGAACCAGAACCGTGTACTTCTCGGCATTTCTGCCTCCCTTGCGGTGGGTCTGATACCGCAGACCTTCGAGATACTCACGGTCCTGCGTAACAAAATTCTCGGTACCTCGGACAGTAATCTCGCCGTTGGGTCCCAGCTGGTTGAATTCTTTCTCGCTCATCGCCCGATGAAAGACTTCATTGCAGTTGTGAACGAGGACCGGAGTGGTCCCCGCCAGCACATAGTACGTATGCAGTTTCCCGACCGTCAGGTCGTAGGTCGTGCTGTGCGCGTGGTAGAGACGGACCCCCGTGATCTCCGCCGTGCCCGTGGGGGTTTGGAGGAGGTCGCCCTTGTGGAGGTCCTTCGCCTCGACGAAGGCGGAGCGGGTGACGTCGTAGAAGGGGTGGTGGAAGGTGGTGTGCAGCTCGGCCGGAGTGGAAGCGGAAGCCGGGGCCGAAACCGGCGCCGAAGCGGAAGCCGGTCCGGAGGCCGCTGCCGGGCCCGCCGCTCCCGCGAGGGCGCCCAGCGCTGTCAGCGTCACCGCCGCCCTGCGGGCTTTCGCCCGTGCCTGCTCCGACAGGGACGTACGCGGCTTCTTCGCCACGTAATTACGCACCTTCACGTCCACGAAGTCCCGGTCCGTACGGGTCACGATGACCGCCGTGACCTGGTGCGCCTCGGTGGCCTTCAGGCCCGGTACCGCGTTGGCGATGGTGTCGCCGACCTTGACCTGATCGATCGGCTTCGTCGTGCCGTCCGCCAGGAGTACCCGGGTCGCCCCGGTGAAGCTGTGCGGGGTCGTACACCCCGGACGGGAACCCGACTCCGACACGGCCCCGCGTGTCTCCTGCGCGAGCGCCGCCTGGTCCGTCGCGTCCGCCGCCGCGGATTCGCCCGCGTCCGTGGCGCCCCGGCCGAAGAGGCCGCCGACGACCTTCATCGCCTTCGGGGCCGCCTTGGCGAGCAGTGCGCCGCCCGCCTTGCCGAGCAGGCCCCCTGCCGCGCCGGCGAGCGCGCCTTCCGCCGCCGAGCCCGCGAAAGCGCCGACCGAGCACTCGTCCCCACCCGACTGGGCACAGGCGAAGCCCTGCGTCACGAGAGAGCCAGCGGCCCCCGCGACGGCGGCGCAGCCTATCGAACCGACCCCGCCGGTCACCGCCTCGCACCCCGCGAAGACCGCCGTCGAGACGACGAACGACGTGATGGCCGCGGCGTGGTGCTTGACGAAGGTCGCCGTGCTCTTCGCAGCCTTCACCGTCGCGTGATACGCCGTGCGGGCCGCGTGCGAGACAGCGTGTGCCGCCTTCTTGACGGTGTGCGCGACCTTGTGCGCGGTCTTCTTCGCCGCGTGGACCATGCGGTGCACTGTTTTCTTGACCTTGTGATAGGCGGTATGCACGGCGTGCACGACGCGATGAGCCGCCTTTTTCACATGTCTCGCCGTGTAGTGGTAGACGCGCCGCACGACCCGGACCGTGGAGCGGTAGTAGTCCCGCACCTTGTGCACGGCCTTGTGCACCGCGTGCTTGACGGTGTGAACGACCTTGCGGGCCACGTGCTTGGCCGCGTGGTAGACCTTGTGCGCCGCCTTCTTGGCCTTGTGCACGGCCTTCTTCGCGGTCTTCTTCGCCTTGTGCGCGACCTTCTTGGCGCCGCACACGACGTCGTACCAGGAGCAGTTGCCCGACTCGTCCGTCCCGGCGAGCGGGTTGTCGTCGACGTAGGCGAAGGGGTTCGCCGCCACCGAGTCGGGTATCGCGCCGAGCGCGAGACTGTCCTTGTTGAGGAACTGGCCGATGTGCGGGTCGTACCAGCGCGAGGCCGTGCCGACGTTGCCGGTGTTCCCGGTCCCGTCGTCGTCCGCCGCCGCGCCCGTGGCGCCCGGAGCGGTGCCCGGTTCGGTCCAGCCGGACTGGAAGCCGAGGTGGCCGCTCATCGCGTTGCTCGCGAGGACCTTGCCCAGCGGGTCGTAGGTGGCGGAGCCGGTCAGCGCGCTCGCGTTCTGGCCGAAGGTGCCCACGACGTCGTTGTGCTGGTCGGTGAGGGCGAGGACGCCCCCGGTGGCGTCCTTGACGCCGGTGAGGCCGCCGGCCGGGTCGTAGGTGTAGGTGCTGTCGTCGTCCGACGCGATCGTGTTGTCCGCGCCGGAGTAGGCGAATGTGCGGCTGCCTCCCGCGCTCTCCGCCGTGTTCGTGTCGGTCAGGTTCCGGCCGAGGGCGTCCTGCGTGTAGGACTGCTCCCCGGCCACGATCTGGTCGCCGAAGGCATCGGTGCGGAAGAGGGCGTTGGTGCCGGTCGCCGAGGACTCGGCGGTCAGGGTGCCGCGTGCCGAGTACTCGTACGTCGTCTTCCCGTCCGAGGTGAGCTCGTCGCGGGCGTCGTAGGTGTACACGTCGGCGCCGACCTGGACGCGGTTGCCCGAGGCGTCGTACTTGTAGGCGGTCGTCTTCGTACCGTCGTTCCACGAGGTGATCCGGTCGGACCAGTCGTAGGTGTACGTGTTGGCGGCGGCGCCCGTGACGCCCGTGGTCTTCTTCGCGGTCAGGTTGCCGTTGGGGTCGTGGCCGTAGGCGAAGCTCGCGAGGGTCGTCGCGCCCTTGGTGAGGATGTCCCCGGTGAGCTGGTGGTCGTCGTCGTAGGAGAAGGTGCGGGTCTGGCCGCCGCTCCCGTAGCTGATCGAGCGGAGTTCGTCGAGCTTGCCGTAGGAGTAGGTGAGCCGGGTGCCGGTGGCCGGTTCGTCGAGGCTCGCGAGGCGGCCGGCCGTGTCGTAGCTGTAACTGGTCGTCCCGGCCGCGTCCTTGCGGGTGAGCATCTGCGCGTCGGCGTTGTATGTGAAGGACGAGGCGCCCGCCGAGCCCGCCGCGTCGAGCAGGTCGCCGCGGTCGTCGTAGCCGAAGGTCTCGTGGGCCGCCGCCTGGTGGTCGACGGCCCCGGCGATCCCGGCCTCGTCGGTGTCGGCGACGGTGAGCCGCCCCTTCTTGTCGTAGGTGAAGCCGCGGCTCGCCGTGGCCGCGTCGGCGCCCTGTCCGGACATGCGGGTGAGCTGGCCAATGTCGTCGTACGTCATGGAGGTCGAGGTGCCGCCGGGCAGCGTGGCCCGGGTCATGCGGCCGTCCGCGTCGTAGACGAAGCGTGTCGTGGAGTCGGCGGCCGAGGTCCAGCGGCTCGTCGTCGGCTCGGTGACGGTGCTCTGCTGGCCCCACGGGGTGTACGCGTAGCGCCAGTTGTTGCCGCGTCCGTCGGTGAAGCGGGTGCGGTTGCCCGCCGCGTCGTAGCCGAAACTCGTCGTGAGGGAGGTGTTCGCGTCGACGGGTTCGATCTGCTGCGTGATGGTGCCGGCGGCGTCGTACGTCCAGCGCGTGGTGTGCCCGTTGGCGTCGGTGGCGGCGGTGAGGTTGCCGACGCCGTCGTACTGGTTCGACGTGTGGGTGAGGACGGAGTTGTCGGCGGCGTGTGCGTAGGTGTCGGTGGGGTCGTCCGAGGCGTTGTAGTCGACCTCGGTCCAGGTGCCGTCGGGGAGCGTCGTCTTCTGCTGGTTGCCTTGGAAGTCGTACGTGTAGCGGGTCGTGTTGCCCGCGCCGTCGGTGACCGAGGTGACGTCCCCGGCGCGGTTGTAGCCGTACGAGGCTGTCACGCCGCCCGGGCTCGTGGTCATGGCGAGGTGGGCGCCGTACGGGTTGCCGTCGGTGACGGCGTAGGAGCTGGTCGTCGTGAGGGACTTGGCGACCGGCTTGCGTTCCAGTGTCGTGGCGGTGAGCTGGCGGCCCAGGAAGTCGTAGGTCGCCTGGGACTCGCCGCCGGTGGCGTCGGTCGCGCTGAGGGCGTCGCCGGCCGCGTCGTAGGTGGCGTGCTGGCTGCTGCCGTCGGGCAGCGTGGTGCGGGTGAGGTTGCCGGAGCGGTCGTAGGCGTACGACGTGGTGCGGCCGGCGGGGGTCGTGACGGAGGTCTGGTTGCCTTCGCTGTCGTACGTGTAGACCGTCGTGCCGGGGAGCGCCGAGGACTCGCCGTCCGGCGTGTAGGGCGGCAGGGTCTCGGAGACCTTCTGGCCGTTGGCGTCGTACGCGGTGGTCGTGACGAGGCCGTTCGGGTCCTCTTCCTCGGTCGCCTCGCCGAAGGTGTTGAAGCCGCTCGCGGTCACCGGGCGGACGGTGGCGCGGTTGGCCTCCGTGCCGTCCGGCTCGGCCTGGACGGCGGGCGCGGTGGTCGTCGCGAGGTTCCCGGCCTCGTCGTAGGCGTACTCCGTGGTGTGGTGCTCGGCGTCGGTCTCGGTGAGGGGCAGCCCGCGCTTGTCGTAGGTGTACGTCGTGGTCTGCTCGCCGGAGGAGCCGACCGTGCCGCCCGCGCGGCCCTTGCCGTACAGCGAGGTGACCTCGCTCGCGCTCAGCGTGCGCGGGTAGACCTGCACGTTCGCGACGGAGCCGGGGAGCTGGTCGGTGCTGTTGCCCGCGTACAGGGCGCGGCCGATGGTGAGCGGTCCGCTCGCGCTCCATGCGGAGGTGTTCGTGCCGCTCCCGGCAAGGGAGCCGTTGACGTAGAGCTTGATGCCGCTGTCGGAGGAGTCGTAGACGCCGACGAGGTGGGTCCAGGTGCCCGTGGTCGGCTTGGTGCTCGTGGAACCGTAGGCGGAGGGGAACGTGACACCGCTCGCCGCGTCGCCGTTGGTCTGCTCCATGCTCCACAGCGGGGCGCTGGTGTGCGCGTAGTTGTACTGGAGCATGAAGGCGCTGTTGTTGCTGCCCGACTGGGCGACGACGGTGGCGTTCTTCGTGGGCAGCGAGGAGAGCTTGACCCAGGCGGAGACGGTGTACGAGGCGGTCGTGTCGACGACCGGGCCGTTCGTGGCGATGCTCTCGTCCGCCGCGCCGCTGAAGTTCGCGGCGCCGTCGCCCCAGGTGACGCCGGAGCCGGAGACGGCGGCCGTGTTCCCGGTACCGGAGGCGTCGGTGACGTGGCGTCCGCTGTCTTGGTCGAGCTTCCACCAGCCGGCGGGGTGCCCGGAGGCGTCGCCGTAGAGCGTCTCCTTGAGGACGTTGCCCATGGCGTCGTAGGTGCTCGTCGTGGTGCGCGACCAGCCCGAGGAGTCGTGGTCGTTCTCGCTGCCGACCTCGTCGTCCGGGGTGTAGGAGACGGTGCTGACGCGGTTGACGCCACCGGGATCGACGGCGCTCTCGGTCGTGCGGTCGGCGGCGTCGACCTTGAAGGTGGTCAGGGTCTCGCCGTTGTCCTCGGTGGTCGACAGGGTGTTCCCGGCCGCGTCGTAGGTGTGCGACTCCAGGACGTAGGAGGACTTGCCGTCCGCCGAGGTCCGCGTGACGGTCGCGGTCAGGCCGTCGTCGGTGTAGGTGTACGCGGTCGTGTTGCCCATCGCGTCGGTCACCGAGGCGAGCCGGCCGGAGGGGTCGTAGGCGCGCGAGGACTCGACCAGGGGCGTGGGGTCGCTCGGGTGGTCGGGGTCGCCGGTCGTCATGAGCGTCTGCGTGAGCAGTTCGCCGTTGTCGTCGTACGTGTAGCGGGTCTCGGTGCCCGCCGAGTCGACCTCCTTGACACGGTTGCCCGAGGTGTCGTACGTGTACGTCGTCGTGCCGCCGTTGGCGGCGCCCTCGGTGCCGTTGGCGTCGGTCTCGGTGGCGACGCGGTCGTAGGCGTCGTAGGTCTGCGCCTCGGTACGGGGCTTGTCGCCGCCGCTCGCGTCGCTGACGGACTGACTGAGGACATCGCCGTCCTCGTCGAAGACGGTCTTCGTGACGGCGGCGTGAGTGGCGCCCGTGACGCGGTCGGTCAGCTGCGGGTCGTGCTCCTCGACGACCTGCCCGGCGTCGTCGTACACGTATGTCGTGGTCAGCCCGTCCGGGTAGGTGTCGGAGACAGCCTTCTGACTCAGGACCTGGCCGAGTCCGTCATAGGTGTACGTGGTGACGAGGCCGCCCGCGTCGGTCGTGGAGGCGACATCCCCGTTCTTGAAGTACGCGACGGAATTCACTGCGCCGCCGGGGCTCACCGTGCGCACCGGGAGGCCCTTGGGGACGGAGCCGCCGCCGGTGGCGGGGAAGGCGCTCGTGCCGTCCGCGTAGACGGTCGTCGTGGTGCGCCCGTCGGGGAAGCCGGGAACGGCGGGGCCCGTGATCGCTGTCTGGTCGCCGTTCGCGTCGTAGGTGTACGAGGTCAGGTAGCTCGTGTCGCTCGCGGACGCGGAGCGGCCGTCGCGGGAGGTGAGGAGCTGGTCGTTGCGCGGGTCGGCGGTCGTGAGCTGGGCGGTCGTGTCGTCCGGGTAGTACGTGTAGTACTCGGTCGAACAGTGGTTCTTGGCCTGGTCCTGGCACGTCGTGGAGGAGACGATGTTGCCGCGTACGTCGTGGCCCGTGACGGTGACGACTCCGTTGGGGTCGGTGACGGTGTGCTCGAAGCCGGCGGTGTCGTAGCCGAAGCTGGTCTTCGCGCCGAGGCCGTCGGTCTCGGTAAGCGCGCGTCCGCCGTGCGTGACGTCGTAGGTGTAGGTCGCCGTGGAGCCGGTGGGCGTGGTGACCTTAACCGTCTCGGCGGGGAGGAGGCCGCCGGACTTCTTCGCGGCGCCCCACAGCTCGTCCACGTCGTCGGCGGAGAGCTGCGCGCGGTGGAAGGAGACGTCGGCTATGGAGCCGTTGAAGTAGCTCGCGTATCCCGTGGAGACGGTCGTGGACGAGTGGGGTTCGTCGGGCCAGCTGCCGCCGTTGAAGCCGGAGCCGAGGGTGACGATGTCCTGGCCCGACTGCGCGGCGGTGCCGGTCTGGGCGCCGACCGCCTTGTCGTCCAGATAGAGGCTCTGGCTGGTTGCGGAGGTCGCGAGGACGACGTGGTGCCATTTGCCGTCCGCGACTGAGGCGGTGGAGGCGAGGGGTTTGGTCGTACCCCCGGTGAAGTAGAACTCGCCGTGGAGTTTGCCGCTGCTGCCGACGTAGAGGACCGGAGTGTAGTGGGTCGGTGTGGTCGCGCCGAAGGCGTCTTTCGAGGTCCCGAGGAGGACGCCGCCGTTGGCCGTGGAGGTCTTGAACCACATGCTGAGGGACTCGGCGCCGACGCCGGGGACCGCGCCGGTGGGCAGCGTGAGCACCGACGACGTGCCGTTGAATGTGGCTGCCTTGGCGTCGCAGAAGGGTCCGGCGGAGCCGAGGGTCGTGCTCGTGTACGTGGCGTCGCCGCCGCGGACCTCGTCGACCGCCGTGCTTGCGCCCGCCGCCTCGCCGAGGCGGTAGTACTGGGCGGGGTTCTGGCCGAGGACCGCCCCGCGATAGGTCTGGCTGGAGCCCGCGACGGTGGGGGCCTGGAGCTTCCAGGTGCCGCCGTTCTCGTCGGTGAGCTGGGTGAGCGCGGCGGTGTCGCCGTCGTACGTCATCGCGGCGAAGGTCTTGCCGGAGGGGCGCTTGACGGAGCTGAGCAGGGCGGCCGGGTGACTACCGTACTGGTAGAGGGCGTTGACATCGGCCGCGACGAGCGGGTGATCGTAGAAGGCGGCGTCGGCGAGGGTGCCCTTGAACCAGACGGGGTGGCCGTCCGTGTCGTCGGCGCTCTTGGGCGCGGGCGCGTCGGGCCAGTCGCCGCCGAGGTAGCCGGTGCCGAGGTAGTTGAAGACCTGGTTCTTGCCGAAGGCGGTCGCGGACTTGATCGAGACGGTCCCGGTACGGGAGCCGACCTTGGCGTTGTCGAGGAACAGTGTCTGCGAGTTGCCAGCCGCCGACAGGACGACGTGGTGCCACTTGCCGTCCGCGACGGAGACACTGGTCACGATGGGGTTGATGCCGCCGCTGTACCAGAACTCGGCGTTGAGCTTGCCGTCCTTGCCGACGTAGAGCGCGGGGGTGTAGAAGCCCGCTGCCTCGCCCGAGGTGATGGGCTGCGAGGCGTAGGAGTAGAGGACGCCGGGCCCGGCCGAGGTCTTGAACCAGAGCGAGAGCGCGCCCGAGTCGGTGTCGTTGCCGAGGTTGTCGGGGAGGACGACGTCCGAGGTGGCGCCGTCGAACGTGGCACCGCGCGAGCCGGCGAAGGGTCCGGCGGCGCCGAGGGTCACGTGCTCGTAGGTCGCGTCGTTGGTGCCCTGGTTGGCCAGGACGGCGTCTTTGGCCTTGGTGCCGCTGGTCTCGGCGAGCTGCCACAGACCGTGCGGGTCGAGGTCGAGGGAGGCGTTGCGGTAATGGGAACCCGAGGTGTAGCCGTACGTCGTGCACTTGCTCGCCGAGAGCGGGGAGCAGACCTTGGTCAGCTGGTCACCGTTGTAGCCGTACGTCCAGGTCTGGGCCGTGGCCGTGTCTCCGGGAGTGACCGGGTCGGTGACGACGGTGGCGACGTGCGCGGCGGCGGCGCCGGAGGGGGTGGACCAAGTGAAGCCGAGGGCGCGCCCCGAGACGGAGGAGGCCATGCGGCTGACGTGGCCGGAGGTCCAGGTGAGTTTCACGGCCTGTCCGTCGGCGTCGGTGACGGAGGTGAGCCCGTAGCCGCCCGAGCCGAGGGACTGCGTGAAGGTGTAGAGGGTGTCGTCCTTGTCGGTGAGCGTGTACCCGCCGGTCACGGCCTTGAAGGTGGCGAAACGTCCGCTGCCGGGGGTGAAGGTGCCGTCGCTGTTTTTCCCGTAGCCGACCTGGGAGCCGTCCGGGTAGGTGACGTTGACGGCGGCGACCGCCCCGGCGGGGGTGTACTGCTCAGTGGCCCGGGAGTCGAGGATCGAGGACCAACCCGCGCCGAAGGCGCCGTTCCAGCGCGGGTCGCGGGAGTTGTAGTCGCGTTCGACGTCGAGCGAGGGCCCGGCGGTCGAGATCGAGGCGTCGGTGTCCGATTTCGTGTAGTTGCCGATGGAGGCGTCGAAACCGTGGTCGCTGCTGTTCTGCGAGAGCCCTGAGGTGATGACGGGCTCGGGGACCTGCACGCTCAGCGAGTAGGGCGTGGCGTCCGAGTACATGCCGCCGTCGTAGCCCTGGACGGTCCAGTAGTAGCCGGTGTTCCACTTGAGCTTGCCGGCGGGGACGATCCAGTCGCCCTTCGCCTGGAGCCCTGAGTCGGCGACCTTCTTGTCCTGCGCGTCGAAGACCTGGAAGAGGTACTTCGTCGTTGTGTTGGCCTGGGAGTCGGCGCCGCCGGACCAGGCGGTCAGCTCGGGGGTCGTCGTGTGGACAACGGCGTTGTCGGCGGGGAACTGCTCGTAGACCTGCGGCGGCGTGGTACCGGTGTAGGTGACGTCGAGGTAGGGGCCCTTGCCGGGGTCGTTGAAGGAGCCGAACTGCTTCCAGTGGGCCGTGTCGTTCGTGGCCGCGTAGACCGCGAGCCCGTAGTCGGGCGTGGTGCCGTTGAACCAGCCCTGGATCGCGGAGGTGGAGAGCTTGACGGTGACGTCGTCGCCCACGGTGCGGTCGGCCGCGGTGTTGGCACACGCGTGCGGCACGGAGGGGGTCGCGTTGCCGATCGAGGCGCCGTAGGCGGGTCCCGGGTAGGTGTGAACCCCCTCAGGGGTCCATGCCTTGGTCACGAGGGCGACGTCGAAGCGGGTGGCCGTGCAGGTCGCGGCCCAGGTGTCGAAGAGGTGCAGGCTCGCCGCCGTCACGGTCGCCTTGGAGCCGTCCCAGGCGGTGTCCCAGTGGTTGATGTACGCGGCGGCGGAGTGCGGGCCCGCGTCGTACGAACCGGCCTTGATGGTCTGCTCGAAGGAGTGGTCCTGGTCGTAGCCGGACTCGGCGTACGTGGTCGTCCAGCCGTCCACGACGGTCGGATCGACCGTCACGGGGAAGCGGCGGGCCGGGTCGCGCAGCCACGCGGGGTCGAGAGCGACCGTGAGCGACCAGCCCGCCGTGCCGTGGCGCAGTCGGTACGCGACATCGTAGGTCGTCGCCGGGTCGCCGGAGCGGCGGTCGACCTTCGCGTCGTACGCGTAGGCGTGCGGGATGCGCTCCACGGTC
Source organism: Streptomyces sp. SPB074 (assembly GCF_000154905.1). Classification (GTDB taxonomy): domain Bacteria; phylum Actinomycetota; class Actinomycetes; order Streptomycetales; family Streptomycetaceae; genus Streptomyces. The sequence continues at coordinate 1,319,393 of NZ_GG770539.1, forward strand.
TTTCCGGCGGCATCGCGCAGGTCGATCGAGCCGTCGTGCAGCTGGACGGGGGTGAGTCCGTCGAGGTGGAGCGGGAAGGTCCACTCGTGGGCGGCCTCGGGAGCGTCGAGGACGATCGCTTCCTTGACACCGGTGGCGGTGGCGGCCACCTGGAGATCGGTGTGGGGCAGGACACCGGGGTACGTGACGTGGGAGCCGTCCGCGGAGCGGCTGCCGGTGACGGGCGCGGCCCCGCTCAGCCCGTAGGCGAGCCCGTGGTTCTCATCCTTGGCGAAGGAGACCACGGCCGGGTCGGTGGCACGGGGCGCGAAGTCGACGGCGAGGGAATTGGCCTTCTCGTACCAGCGCCCGGCGGGCCCGGCGCGCACGGCGCTGTCAATGGGCGACCAGGTGCCCTTCTTCGTACGGTAGTTGACCGCCTGAGGGGAGATACGCCGGGTCTGCGAGCCGTCGGCGTTGTCGAAGACGGTGACGGTGCGGGACGAGGACTTGGCATTGCGCTTGCTCGTCGCGGCGTTGAAGTGCCCGCGCGGGTGACCGCTGCGGCCGTGCGCGAGCTGCGGCTTGTGCGCCTTGTACGCGGACAGTTCGCCGCGCCCTTTGCCGCGCGCGTGACCGGCCCCACGATGCGCGGCCGTACGGGCGGCGGGGACGTGGTGCCGGTGGCCTGCGGCCGTGCCGCCGTCCTGGTGCGGGAGTTTGCCCCAGTGCGGGTCCTTGAACCAGCCGCCGATCGAGGAGAGCGAGGGCAGGTCGACAGCGTGCAGCTCGCGCCCATCCGCGACCGCCTGCTGAGTCGTCAGCATGAGGGCGAGGGCCGTGAGGGCCAGGAGCGCGACGCGACGGGCGAGCCGTCGGCGGGCGCGGCGGGGGGACGGCACAGGGGCTCCGGGCGGCAGGGGCCTGATTCAAGGGAAGGACAGGCCGGTCACAGGAAACGGAGAGGATCTCGCCGCATCCGCACACCTGTGAAGGAAACGAAAAGACGTTCGTACCCGAACTTGACGCGCTGTTGGCATGTGTAAAGCACCGAACCGGAAACAAACGGTTGAGACCAGGCACGTTGCATTGCGATGCATATGCCAGATACGGGCTAAGGCTTGAGGGGAGGTCACTACAGTCAGGGTGTATCTGGCTTCCACGTGCCCAGCCGACGTCCGACCCGTCCGTCCCCTCCGGCAAGCTCTTTGCGTCCCGCACAGCCGGGGCAGGGCGGCCCCGCCCTCCTCTGGATCGTCCGCCTGAAGAGTCACGGGACGCTTATGCGGACTGCGAGGCGCGCGGGGCCGCCCTCGGATCCCCGACCGTTCGCCGTCGTGTGCGACGACCCCACACGCTCACCGCACAAGAAAATGTCACGCTGCGGGCACGCCCCCGCCTCGCCCGCGGCAGAGCCTCGTCCGGCTCGCCCCGGTGCGGAGCGTGGCGGCATGACCGGCTGAGCGACCCGGCTCGGCCCACGAAGCTCAGCCGGACCTCGCGGTCGACGTTCGAGACGTTTGCGTCCACCAAACTCCCGTAAGGCGATAGCTGGGCTACCTGGCGGCACACTCCACGTGGTACGCCCTCGGAAACGTGCGACCAGGGCCAGCCACAGCGGAGCCCCGGCCAGACGCGGCCCCGGCTCGCCTTTCTCCTCCGCGGACACCGAGAGCGCAAAAAGGAGCGGAATGGCAGACACGCGGGCATATCGATGCCCTCACCCCTACGAAGCACCCTGCGGCCCGGTCAACGTGATCGCGGTCTTCCCTCTGGACCGTACCGATGCCGGCCAGAAGAGTTCCGTCGGCGCCAAGTTGGGCTTCCACCAGCTCGACAGACCCCGCCTCGGGAACGCCTCCTCGTGGGCGCCTGTACTCGGCCAAGATCCCGGCGTGCCGGGCCTGTGAAGTTTCGGTGTAGTGTGCGGCGTCCGCCTCGATCAGGCATCCATTCGAGCACGCCCGGCCTCAGCGCGCGGGCTGAGCGAGGCCCCCACAGTTCTTCCTGAGGAACAAACCGTGAAGTCAGCTGTGTCCGGCGCCGCCGGTGCCTCTCCTTGCCCGGCGAGAGTGATGGCACCCGCCGCCTCCGCCCTGTTGGCGGCGCTGCCCGCCATCACCCTGGGCATCTTGTCTTCCATACCCTCGCTCGTCATCGCGGTTCGGCGACGGCGAATGGCCGACTGGCCGGCCTGCGCCGCTTTCACGGCCCCCAACGTGGCCTGGGTGCTCCAGGCGGCGCTCGCCCCGGAGGAAACTCGGGGCGCGAAAAGCGGGGCGGAGCTGCTGCCGGCGCTGGTCGCCACAGGAGGGGCGGCGGCGCACGCCCTACTCTCCTGGAGGCCTTGGCAGCCGGGCAGCCCTGCCCCGGAGGCCACGGCATGAGGACGCGGCGTACATGGCGAGGTAAGGGCCCCGTTACCACGCGGTCCAGGGCGTCCGGGATCCTGTTGGCAGTGCATCGGGTCGCAGGGCTGCTGCGCGGGCGGCGCGGGGCGTGGACGGGCGCCGGGGGGCTGCTCGTCGTCGGCGTCCTCGTGGGCTTCTGGGCGTTCGGTGGCGACGAGGAAACCGCGCCGCCACCGGACTCACGCGCCCGCCAGTACAGGGAGTTCGACGCCTGTCTGCTTACCGGGGAATCCGGCATCACCAGCGGGGACGCCACCGCCGTCTGGCAGGGTATGCAGCGCGTCTCCGCCGAAACACGGATCCGCGTCTCCCAGGTCCCGGTGATGGGCAAGCAGTCGGCCGCCAACGCCCTCCCGTACTTCAACGGATTGATACAGCGTGACTGCGACGTGGTCCTTGCGACCGGGGCCGCGCAGACCCGAACCGTTCGCGAGCAAGCGGGTGGCCATCCGCAGACGCAATTCGTAGTCGTCGGTCCGCAATCGGACGGACAGGAAGCAGTCGGCGGGAACCTGACGGCCGTGAAGCCGGGAGAGGGGCTTGCCGACGAGTTGGCGAAAACCCTCCGACGAGCAGTCAGTGTGGCGCGGGACTGAGAACTCCTCATGAAATGAGTGGTGTGCATCGTGAAGTGGCGGGTCACGGGCCTGGTGTGCCTCGGTGTCGGGGCGCTCACGCTGGTTGTGGGCGAGTGACTCGGGTGAAGATCGTCGGTCAGCGGGCGACTTCCCGGTTCGTCAGGACTACGAGGGCCCGCACCAGCGCGGTCGCCCACTGCGGGTCGTCGGTACGGCCCTTGCCGAGCACTCGCCAGTTCTTCAGATGCGCGAAGCCGTGCTCGACCGGAGCCCGGACTGCGGCGAGCGCCTTGTTGGACAGCTGCTGGCCGCTGGTCAGGGGTCGGTTGCGGGCCGCTTTGTAGCCGGTGATCATCGCCGGGTCCGCGTCCGGGCCGCCGACGTCGTCGAGAACGATAAAGCCTAGGTCGGCGATCGCGCTGAGGCCGGCCGCGCGCAGACGGGTGGACAGTTTGTCATGGCGGCAGGCGGTGCCGCCGCCCGGGCTGCGGCCGTCCGCACCTGCGGCAGTCTCGCGGGATCGATCATGCACACCGACCACGGCGTTCAGTACACGAGCAGGGCGTTCGCCGAAGCCTGCAGGTCAGCAGGGGTCCGACAGACTGTGAGCACGGTCGGGTCCAGCGCGGACAACGCACTCGCCGAGTCCCTCAACGCGACTTTTAAACGGGAAACCCTGCAGGGCCCGAAGACCTGGCCGACCGAGCGCGAGGCCCGACTCGATGCGTTCCGATGACTCAACCGCTACAACACCCGGCGCCGACATTCCCGTCTCGGACAGCGATCACCCATCGCCTTCGAGAACGCCTTCCGCCTCCCACCAACTACGCTGACACCAGCCGCATAACCCGTGTTCAGCATTCAGAGTCAAGGCCCGTCCGCACCTGGCCCACTCGTATGTCCAGGCCCTTCTGGCGGCACGGCTCCCCGGCCAGACTGAAGAAGCTCAGCCGCACCCGGTGCGAGGCCCTGCTGAAAGCACACGGCTCGCGCAAGGCCCACCAGCTCGCCATCGAGATCGGGCCTTGACCCTGGAGTTTGAACACGTCTATGCGGCTCGGGCCAGGGTAGTTGAGGTTGGGTGGACGGTGATCTCGTAGGTGATCGGGGCTCGCTGGCCGAGCCGGGAATGACGGCGTCGGGTGTTGTAGCGGGACAGCCAGTGGAAGGCGTCGAGTCGTGCCTCGCGCTCGCTTGACCAGCCCTTTCGGCCCTTCAACGTCTCCCTTTTAAAGCTGGCGTTGAACGATTCGGCGGCGGCGTTGTCCGCGCTGGACCCGACGGCGCTCATGCTCTGCAGGACACCGGCCCGGCGGCAGGCGTCCGCGAAGGCCCCGCTGGTGTACTGGGCTCCGTGATCGGTGTGCATGATCGCCCCGTTCAGACTGCCGCGGGTCCGTTCCGCGGCGGCGAGGGCGTCGATGACGAGCTCGGTGCGCATGTGGTCGGCGATCGCCCAGCCTGCCAGGCGGCGCGAGCACAGGTCGATCACTGTCGCGAGATAGCAGAACCGTCCGCCGCCGACGCTCAAGTAGGTGATGTCACCGACGTACTTGGTGTTGATCTCCTTCGCGGTGAAGTCGCGGCCGATCAGGTCCGGGGCCTTCGCGGTGGCCGGGTCGGCGATGGTGGTGCGGTGCCGGCGCCGCAGACGGACCCCTTCGAGGCCGATGGTCCGCATGATCCTGGCAACGCGCTTGTGGTTGACCGCCTGGCCGCCCTCGTCGCGGAGCTCGGCAGTGATCCTCGGGACTCCGTAGGTGCCGTCGGACTCCTTGTGGGCCTTGCGTATCCGGGCCGCGAGCCGGTCGTCAGCGGCCTGACGGGCCATGCGAGCCGGGGCGGTGCGACGCCAGTAATAGAAACTCGAGCGGGCGATCCCGAGAATGTCGCAGAGCCGCTTCACGCCGTATCGGCGCTGGTGATCCTCAACGAACTGGCAGCGGTTCACCAGCGCGTCTCCGTCGCGAAATACCGGGCCGCCTTGCGGAGGATGTCGCGTTCTTCCTCCAGCTCGCGGATCCTCTTGCGCGCGGCGGCCAGCTCCGCCTGAACCGGGTCACCGGCAGGCTGCGGTGCCGTTGCGGGGGCGGAATGGGCACCGGCGCGGCGTCCGTCGGCGGCCCGGATCCAGTTCCGCAGCGTCTCGGTGTTCACTCCGAGATCGGCGGCGACCGACTTGATCGTCGCTCCCGGACGCGACCGGTACAACGCGACCGCGTCCGCCTTGAACTCGGCGGGGTAATGCTTCATCCCCACAGGGACTCCGTTCTCCTGGACCATCAAGATCCAAGTCTCTCCGGTGTCCAAACTCCAGGGTCAGGGCCCATCTGTGACGCGCTCGCCAAGCAGACCCTGGTTGTCCCCGGCACCGAGCGTTCGCGCGCTGATCGTGCCGTGCCTGGCCGCCCAGCTCGCCGCCGCTCACAGCCAGTGTTAGGGAGCGTATTTGGTCGTGATCAATCTGCGGGTTTTGCCTGCGTGGTGGGTCCTGGGCGGGTAGGGCCATACGCGAGCAGGTGGACGCCTACCGGGGTCGCCAATTAGTACTCCAGCAGCGGTTCGTGTCCTGAGCTGTGTTTTTGGTAGTGGCAGCGGCGGGCGGTGGCTTGGTGGTGTCTTCTCCAGGCTGACCACTTCAGTGCGTGGGTGACTGGGTCGGGGTGGGGTCGGGGGCGGGGAAGGAGAGTGTCCAGGAGGCGTCTGATTTCTGCCACGGTGAGCGGGGCGAGAGAGGTTCGTTTCCAAAGCCCCCTTTTTCGGGCTCGTCGGCGGCTTGGGCTGCGAGTGAGGTCAGGACGGCGTGGGCGAGCATGGCCAGGGTGATGTGCCGGTACCAGCCGACGTAGCGGCGGACCTCGTACTCGTCCAGGCCGCACTCGTTCTTCGCCGCCTGGAAGCATTCCTCGATCGTCCAGCGTGTGCCGGCCGCCCGCACCAGGTCGGCGACAGTGGTGCTCGTGGGCGCGTAGGCGAAGTAGTAGGCGGTCTCCTCGGGCCGTGCCACGCTGCGCCGGGCCAGCACCCATCGGTGGTGGGCTGACTCGTCGCCGTCGAAGAGGGCGATCGACGGCAGTCTCGCGCTCGCCCAGTCGTAGACCCTGGGGCCCTTGGCCCCGTTGCCGCAGGACAGCCGCTGCCAGGCATCCTGGGGCGCCTGGGCGATGAGCTCGTCGATCCGCCAGAACCCCGTCAAGCTCTTGACCTGCTGAGACTTCGGAACAGCGACGACGTAACCGACATCGAGTTCCTCCAGCAGGCGGCGGAACTTCCAGTCCTGCCCATAGGCCTCGTCCGCCGTCACCCACCGCGCCGGCAGACCGGCGGCCAGCGTCCGGGTAACCATCGCCCTCGCGAGTTCACCCTTGGTCGCGAACTCCCGCTCGTCGGGAACCTTCGCCGCCCGGCAGCGTTCCCGATCCCCTGTCCACGCCTTCGGGAGATACAGCTCCCGGTCGACCAGGGCACGTCCGCGAGACGTGGCGTAGGCGGCGAAGACCCCGACCTGACAATTGTCGATCTTGCCCGAGGTGCCGGTGTACTGCCTGCCCACACCCGCCGACGTGATCCCCTTCTTGATGAAACCGGTGTCATCGATGATCAGGACCCCGTCATCACCGAGCACCTCGGCCACATACTCGCGGACATCGTCCCGCACCGCGTCCGCATCCCAGACGCTGGAGTTCAGCAGCCGCTGGAACCCGTCAGGACTACGGTGCCCCGCCCACTCCGCGAGCTGCCAGCCGTTCTTACGCGCCACACGAGCCAGCAGACCCCGAACGTAATCCCGCATCCGCCACCGCAGATCCGCCCGAGCAAACCGACCCGCGACCCGAGCGAACACAGCCTCCAACTCCGCGGACCATACAGCTACTTCACCCAGCTCCCTCATACCAGGAGAACGACAAAGACCAGCTCAGGACACGAACCGCTGCTGGAGTACTAGGGAGCGTATCGAGTCGTGATCAATCTGCGGGATGTGCCTTCGTGGCACGGTCTGGTCCGGTAGACCGTCGTACGTGACGCGAGTGCAACTGACCGACCCGGAGTGGGATTTCATTGAGCCGTACCTGCCGATCGGCGAGTACGGCCCGTACCCCGAGCGGCTGCGGCAGCAGTTCGAGGGCGTGATCTGGCGGTTCAAGACGGGCGGCCAGTGGCGGGAGATACCGGCAGAGTTCGGCGCCTGGTCGACCGTCCACAACCGCTTCCGGCAGTGGCGTGACGCCGGGGTCTTCGAGGCCCTGCTGGAGGGCCTGATCGCGGAAGCCGCGAAGCGCGGTGAGGTGGACTTGTCCCTGGTCAGCATCGACTCCACCACCGCGCGGGCCCATCACGACGCGGCCGGCATGCACCTGGACGAGGAGGTCCTCACCGCTCTGGAGAAGGCTGCCGCCGAGGCGGAGAAGGCCAGGTCGAAGGGGGCGGCTGCGACGAACAAACCGGGCAGGAGACCGAAAGCGATCCCGCGCGGGAAGAACGACGGCGCGTCCGGCGCCGACGCAAACTTCGGCTGAAGGCCGCCCTGCTCGGACGCTCCAGGGGCGGGCAGACCAGCAAGATCCATGTCGCCGGCGACCGGAGGTGCCGCCCGCTGGCGTTCATCCTGACCGAGGGGCAGGCCGCCGACAGTCCGCAGTTCATCCCAGTGCTGGGGAAGGTACGGGTCCGCGGGCTCGTCGGCCGTCCCCGCACCCGGCCGGACGCGGTCGCCGCAGACAAGGCGTACTCGTCCCGCGGCAACCGTGCCCACCTGCGCAAACGCCGTATCAAAGCGGTCATCCCGGAGAAGAAGGACCAGGCCGCCAACCGGAACAAGAAGGGCTCCCACGGCGGCCGGCCCGTCAGCCACAACGCAGACCTCTACAAGGAGCGGAACACCGTCGAGCGTCTGATCAACAAGCTCAAGGCATGGCGAGGCATCGCCACGCGCTACGACAAGACCCCCGACAGCTACCTCGCCGGACTCTACCTACGCGCCTCGATGATCTGGATCAAGGACCTCACACGAGCAGCCTCTTGATCACAACCGAATACGCTCCCTAGTACTCCAGCAGCGGTTCGTGTCCTGAGCTGGTCTTTGTCGTTCTCCTGGTATGAGGGAGCTGGGTGAAGTAGCTGTATGGTCCGCGGAGTTGGAGGCTGTGTTCGCTCGGGTCGCGGGTCGGTTTGCTCGGGCGGATCTGCGGTGGCGGATGCGGGATTACGTTCGGGGTCTGCTGGCTCGTGTGGCGCGTAAGAACGGCTGGCAGCTCGCGGAGTGGGCGGGGCACCGTAGTCCTGACGGGTTCCAGCGGCTGCTGAACTCCAGCGTCTGGGATGCGGACGCGGTGCGGGACGATGTCCGCGAGTATGTGGCCGAGGTGCTCGGTGATGACGGGGTCCTGATCATCGATGACACCGGTTTCATCAAGAAGGGGATCACGTCGGCGGGTGTGGGCAGGCAGTACACCGGCACCTCGGGCAAGATCGACAATTGTCAGGTCGGGGTCTTCGCCGCCTACGCCACGTCTCGCGGACGTGCCCTGGTCGACCGGGAGCTGTATCTCCCGAAGGCGTGGACAGGGGATCGGGAACGCTGCCGGGCGGCGAAGGTTCCCGACGAGCGGGAGTTCGCGACCAAGGGTGAACTCGCGAGGGCGATGGTTACCCGGACGCTGGCCGCCGGTCTGCCGGCGCGGTGGGTGACGGCGGACGAGGCCTATGGGCAGGACTGGAAGTTCCGCCGCCTGCTGGAGGAACTCGATGTCGGTTACGTCGTCGCTGTTCCGAAGTCTCAGCAGGTCAAGAGCTTGACGGGGTTCTGGCGGATCGACGAGCTCATCGCCCAGGCGCCCCAGGATGCCTGGCAGCGGCTGTCCTGCGGCAACGGGGCCAAGGGCCCCAGGGTCTACGACTGGGCGAGCGCGAGACTGCCGTCGATCGCCCTCTTCGACGGCGACGAGTCAGCCCACCACCGATGGGTGCTGGCCCGGCGCAGCGTGGCACGGCCCGAGGAGACCGCCTACTACTTCGCCTACGCGCCCACGAGCACCACTGTCGCCGACCTGGTGCGGGCGGCCGGCACACGCTGGGCGATCGAGGAATGCTTCCAGGCGGCGAAGAACGAGTGCGGCCTGGACGAGTACGAGGTCCGCCGCTACGTCGGCTGGTACCGGCACATCACCCTGGCCATGCTCGCCCACGCCGTCCTGACCTCACTCGCAGCCCAAGCCGCCGACGAGCCCGAAAAAGGGGGCTTTGGAAACGAACCTCTCTCGCCCCGCTCACCGTGGCAGAAATCAGACGCCTCCTGGACACTCTCCTTCCCCGCCCCCGACCCCACCCCGACCCAGTCACCCACGCACTGAAGTGGTCAGCCTGGAGAAGACACCACCAAGCCACCGCCCGCCGCTGCCACTACCAAAAACGCAGCTCAGGACACGAACCGCTGCTGGAGTACTAGGGGTCATCTACCTTGCTTATGCGGGTGCGGACATGTTCAACAAGGGGTGAAGGTGTTGTCCGCTGGGCTGAGGGGTCCGTGCTCGATCCGCAACTGCAGGGCGTGCAACCTGGTTCTCGGTAACGTCCTGTAACTGGCGCGGGGGCACGTCCGCTGAAGAATTTCTGTAAACGCCGAAGATCACAACCAGGGGCCGGCAGGGCAAGGAGTACCCACCGGGGCGCTGGAGCGATGAGCGGCGGGCAGTGTGCGTGGCCGGGCCGGTTGCAGCTGGCGGGCCGGGCCCAGGGCCTGCAAAGACGTTGCTATCCGTTAGGCTTATGGGCCGGGCCTCACCCTCTACCAGCGCGCCGCCCCCGAATGCCCCGGCCTGTCCTGGACCATCCTGGCCGCGATCGGCAAGGTCGAGACCGACCACGCACGCCACCCCACCATGCGCTCCTCGGCGGGCGCCGTGGGGCCGATGCAGTTCCTGCCCTCCACCTTCAAGGCGTACGCGCATCCCGTACCGCCCGGCGGAAAGAACCCGCCCACCCCCTGGGACCCGGTCGACGCCGTCCACGCCGCAGCCCGGCTGCTGTGCGCCAACGGCGCCCGCAACGGCAAGAACCTGCGGCGGGCGATCTGGCACTACAACCACTCCGACGCCTACGTCACCCAGGTCCTCACGATCGCAGACCGGTACGCGGCCGCCGCCCCCGCCCCAACTGGGGCTGCCGTCAAGGCGGTTGCCTTCGCCCGCGCCCAGCTCGGCACCCCGTACGTGTGGGGCGGGGACGGCCCGGCCGAGGGCGGCTTCGACTGCTCCGGCCTGACCCAGGCCGCCTACAACGCCGCCGGCATCCCCATCCCCCGCGTCGCCCAGGCCCAGTACGACCGCGGTCCGCGCCTACCGAAGGGCGCCCAACTGGCCTCGGGCGACCTTCTGTTCTTCGGCACCAGCCCGCGCGACATCACCCACGTCTCGCTCTACACCGGCCACGGACAGACCATCGACGCACCCCGCCCCGGCGCGGTGGTCCGCGAAGGCCCCGCGAACACCGACGCCCCCTCCTTCCAGGGCGCGACCAGGCCGGCGGTGCCAGGCGGTGGTGTCCGGTGAAGCAGATCGCCGCGATCGAGGCCGTCGGCCTGCTCAGGACCATGACCCGCGTGCTGTGCGTGGTCGGCATCCTGACCCTGGTCTTCACCACCGTCAACGTCACCCGCTTCGCCACCAGCCGCGGCGTCCCCCTCCCCATCGCCATCCTCCTCGACCCGATGATCGGCACCGCGCTGGCCGGCGTCTTGTATGTCGACGCCCGTCTGGCCGCCTGGGGTATCCGCCCACCGGCCTGGTCGACCGCACTGCGCTGGGGCGCCGGCTGTACCGCCGCCCTGATGAACTCCTGGGAATCGCTGTGGCCCGACGGCCAGATCGGCTGGCCCCGCAGAGCCGATCCGGCAGCCGTGCTGCTGCACCTGACCCCGGCGCTGCTCCTGATCGCCCTGGCGGAGACGATCGCCGCCTACCGAAGAACCGTCACCGACCTCCTGGACAAGATCGGCCCCGCCGATTCCACCGCACCCCGAACGGCTGGGGAGCACACCGATCCGGACGCCACCGATCGCGATCCGCTCAACTCCCGCCTCTCAGGGGGTCGTCCGGATCCCGGTCCCGCCTCATCCCGCACCCCCGGTTACACCCGCGTCGGCCAGGACAGAACCCATATGGCCGACAGCACGCCCGACGACCGCCCCGTGGGACCCGGCCCCCGACCGGTCGGCGACCTGGCGACAGACGCCGACGTGTGGCCGCGCGCCGTGGCCCTGGACGACGCAGCCCGCGCCGCGACGAAGAAACCGGTGAGCATCTGGCGGCTGCGCACCGATCTGCGCATCGGCCCTCGGCGCGCCCGCCAGCTCCGCGAGCAGCTCTTGGCCCGCCGCCCCGACCCGCCGCTCCCGATCGGCTGAACCGCCCTCGTCCGCCGCCCGATCCGCCCCACCGGATCCGGGATTCGGAATCTGACGACGCCCCCCTCGCCGATCGACCCGGCACCCCCTCACCCCGCAGTCGCCCGCAACCGTGACGCCCCTCTGAGCTGGCCCGATCGGGAAACGATCGGGCCGCTTGACTTCCCTCGCCGAGCGAGCGTCCATGGTCGTGGCCGACGACCCGAGCGGGCTCACGGACCACCGTCAACCCGCTCGTGCCACGGCCCTGTTCGCCCGGGAGAACCGCGATGCGCACGCGCCCGACGAACCCTGCGGACCGCACACACGGACCCGCACCCCGGCCGGGGACCTCAACCACGACATCCACACGGAACGAGGTTCCCTCATGTCCGACACCACGACCGACGGCACCCGTACACGCCACGCCGCCCCCGCCCCCGAGCCGCTCGCCCAGCTGACCGGCGCACCCGCCGCGATCTACACCGAACTGACCGGCCTCACCGAAAGCGCCACCGCCGCCGAACTCGCCCTCGCCGCCGGCCTGGGCCGCTCCACCACCGGAAAGGCCCTGACCACCCTGGAAGAGCACGGCCTGGCCGTACGCACCCCCGGCGGCCACGACGGCCCCCGCCGCACCCCCGACCACTGGCGCGCCGCCCCCACCCCCGAGACCAACGGCGACGACCCCCACAGTCAGGAACCCGCCAGCACCCAGCCGGAATCCCCCGACACGGACAGCCCGGAGCCGATCGAAAACAGCACGGCCGATGAGGATGCACCCGCCGACGGCACCATGGACGCCCCCACCGCCCCGGCAACCGAGGCGCCGCAGGACGCCGAACACAGCGAGGGCGACGACACCGACGAGAACGAGCCGCCCACAGACGGCTCCAGCGACGGCTCGAAGAACGAAGACCCCCCTGCCCCGCAGACAGGCGCCGGGCGGCAGGCGACGCCGACGGAAGCGATCATCCTGCCGGGTGAGAAGAAGCGGCTCGCGCCCGGAGCACTACGGCACATGGTCATCGACCACCTCGAGGCGCATCCCGGCGAGGCGTTCACCGCTACCAAGATCAGCCGCATGATCGAGAAGTCCTCGGGCGCCATCGCCAACGCACTGGTCACCCTCGCTCGGCAGGGCATCGCCGAGCAAGTGAGCGACAAGCCGCGCACCTACCGTCTGGCGGCGCCGGAGGGCAACGGATAGCCGACCGGCCATAGCAAACCGGGCTGGTTCCCACGGGGGTTGGGAACCAGCCCGGCTGCTGTGCGAGTGTTCCACACCAAACGCGTGAAGGCTGGGAGACCGAGGGTCTGTGGCTGGCTCAGCGCGGTCGCGGCTGTGCTGTCGGCAGCCATCGCTGTGTGTATGGCATGCCCGGCAGCAATCACTGCTGACGAACCGAGGTCAGCCTTCGGCGGCCCGTGGAAAGGACGGAATCGCTCCCAGAGACAGCGCGTCAGATACGTGCATCAGGCAGGCCGCCAGATCGTCACAAGCCACTTCAGCCGCTTGCTTGGCCTTGCCAGGCAAGCGCAGCCGACGGACACGCTGCGGGTCGATGCTCATGCTGAACTCCACGATGTCGTGCCTGCGGCGCAGACTTGGAGGCTCGCGCAGTTCCGGCGACTTCATCAACTCAAGGATGATGAACAGTCTGGGCGATTCAGCAGCCTCCCACCAACGGGACCACTCCGGGGAATCTTCAATGAGATCTCTGAGTCGCTCGATCGATTTCTCGTAGATGGGCGGGATGGTGAAGTCTGATCCGAAGCGGACATCCAGCCAGCCTCCCCTTTCCGGCGATTCAGGAAGTCTCTGAAGGAATCCCAGTACCTCGGGTGCCGCCCGCTCGAGGAGAATTGACTCTTCGCAGTCCCACTCGCGTTCATGGAACTTTGCCGGCTCATTCAGAATGAGCGTGTACACACTCTTCCCGGCGGCCACGACCGCGCACGCTTCCGCTTCACCCAGGGGATTCCCGGCCTCTTCTGCCCGCCGACGGAGTTCGGAAAGGTGTTTTTCAAGGTACCGCTGAAACGCGACCACATCCTCGTCCTCTTCCCCCAGAAGCAGCTCATGGAGTTCATGAACGGATGCCTCGTCGGCGCACCCTTCCAGCTCGTCGATGGCAGCCCAGAACTGGGATTCCTTCACGGTTCGTTCCTCTCAGATGTCCGTGGGGGTGCCCCGGCGAGCCGGGGCACCCCCATTCAACTCCGTCGGATCAGCGGCAACTCTTCAGCTGCCCGGGCGGGCAGTGCCCGTGGTGAGCAACGTACTTCGTGATCTTCATGGCTTCCCACGCTCGGGCGTTGTACCACCCTTTGCCACGCCAGATCATCTTATAGCCGCACGCCCTGTTGTAATACCTCTCGCATGTTCTCAGCTGCGACTTGGGGCGACTGTTCCCTGCTCTGGTGATTCCATACTTGTAGATCCTTCCGCCTTTCTTGCGGTAGATCTTGTAGCCCCAGTAGGTCTTGTTCTTGTATTTCTTCGCCGTCTTGGATTTCTTGTCCGGCCAGGGAACTTTCACACCGGTTCCCGAGACGGTGACCGTGCAGCCGAAGATGTGGCAGATCCATGCTGTGGCGGACGCGGCGACCAGTGCGATGAGTGCTGTGATGGCCCATTCCGCCGCGATGAAGACCGGGATGGCGATGACGAAGCGTCCGTCCAGGTCGTAGGCGTTGACGGGGTCGGCCGGGTACACGTACGCGTTGGTGTTGCCGCCGTAGACCGGGTCGGTCTGCAGGAAGCGGCCTGTGTCGGAGCTGTAGAGGCGGCTGCCCATGAGGGTGATGCCGCTGAGTGTGTCGGCCGATCTCTGGTAGCCGCCGAGCCAGCCGTACGTGGCGCCTGCGGTGCCGTCGAGCGTGTTGCCGTACTCGTCGTAGCGCTGGACTTCTGCCGCCTTCGTGTCGTCCAGCGGGAGCCGGACGGCGACGTCACCGTGCAGGGTGGTCAGCTGCAGGACCGTGTCTCCGGTGGCGGAGGTGATCGCAGCGAGTCCGCCCGTGGGAGCGGTGACGTTGCGGGTCACGGTGCCGTCCGAGCCCTTGCTCCAGGTGGGACTGTCGCCGCTGGAACCGTAGTGGCTGGTGTCGGTCGACGACGTGGTCCAGGTGCCGTCGTCGGCCTTGGCCTGCGTGACAGCCTTGTGGAGACGTCCGACGGCATCCAGAGACCAGGTCTTGCGACTTGTGCCGACGGTTTCCGAGTGGACCAGGTCGTTGGTGTAGTACGTCAGCGTGGTGTCGCCGGTCTTGGTGGTGCGGCCGAAGGCGTCGTACGCGGTGCCGTCGGCAATCAGGCGGTCGGCGCTGTCGTAGGAGTAGGCGGTGGTGTCGCTGGTCGCGTCATCGGTGCTGCTGTCGCAGTCGTCGGAGGCGGTGGCCAGCTGGGTGCGGTTGCTGTTCGTGTCGAAGATGTAGGCGCGGGTGGTGCAGCCGCCGGCCGTGGTGTCGGCGGCCCGGGTCAGGCGGCCGACGCTGTCGTAGGTGTAGTCCGTGTCGGTGGTGGAACCGTCGGTCTGGCTGTGACCGGCCTGCTGTCCGTGCACCGTGTAGGACGCGGAGTCGGACAGGACGGTCGTGCCGTCGGCGTCGGTGTACTCCTTCGCGGTGACCGTGCCCTCGGTGTTCGTGGTGACGGCCAGGGTGTGGCCGCCGGGCAGGGACTCGGTGGTGAGCGTGCCGTCGGCGTCGTAGGAGGCGCTGAAGGTGCCTGCGACCGAATCAGTGAGGGTCTTGACCTGATCGGCTTTGTCGTAGGTGTAGGTCGTGGTGGACGGTGCCGAGTCGGTGACCTTCACGACGCGGTCGAGCTTGTCGTAGGCGGCCGTGGTGGTGTTGCCGGTGCCGTCCTCGTAGGTGACCTGTCGGCCGAGGTCGTCGAACCCGTAGGAGACGGTCTGTCCGCCTGAGCGGATCGCTGTGACCTTGCCGGTGGTGCTGCTGTAGATGTACTCGGTTGCGGGTGTGTTCTCGCCGGTGCCGCCGGTGACCGTCAGGTTCGTGGTTCGGCCGGCCGCGTCGGTCGTGGTGGTCGTGGTGCGGGTAACGCTGTTGGAGGTCTCCTTCTTGGTCGCTACCTGTCCCCACCGGTCGTAGGTGTAGACGGTGGTGACCAGTTCGCTCGGGTTGCCTCCGCCGCCGGTGATCGTGGCGGCCGGTGCGGTCCGGCACAGCAGTCCCGCCCACTCGGGCCGGTTGGCACAGGTGCCACTGCCGTCTGCGGTGTAGTAGTCGTACGTGAGAGTGCCGGCGTCCGAGCCCGTGGAGGCGGCCAGGCGTGTGGAGGCGGCCCGTCCGTCGGAGTCGTACGTCGTGGCCGTGGTCAGTGCCTTGCCGTTCGGGTCCTCGATGGCAGCCGTCTGGTGGCCGTTGGACCAGTCATAACGAGTAGCCCAGGTGCGGCTGTCCGCGTCCTTCGCGTAACCCTCGACGTATGCCCCTGTCGTGGTGGATGTCGCCAGGCCGGAGACCGCGGCATCGTCCGGCCGCCCCTCGTCGTACGCGTACGACATGTGCCTGCGTGCCAGGACTGCGGTTCCCGCGGGCAAGGTCGCCTCGCTGGCCGTGCCCGCCAGGTCCGCGGACAGAGTGACCAGGCGCAAGGGTCCGTATTCGTCGGTGAGTTCCTCACCGTCCGCCGAGTACACCGAGACATCGGCGAGGAAGTCTGCCCGCTCGGCGGTGGACAGTTCGGTCAGGCCCAGTTCGGCGAGCTTGGCCGCGGCACCGTCGGCGGTGCCCAGTGCCAGTTCACGGTTGGCGGCGGACAGTACGGCCACGGTGTTTCCGTAGACGTCGTACTCGGTGACGTCCAGTGCGCCGCCGGCGGAGGCCGTGTTGGTCTCGTCTCCGTTGGCGTTGACATAGGTGACAGTGGCGCGTTCGTAGGCGGCGGCACTCAGGTCGCTGCCGGTGCTGGATGAAGGTGTGGTGTCGGCGGGGAAGACGGCGGTGGCGTCCGTGGGCGCTTCGTCCTGGGCCCACGTGGCGACCCTGTCCTTGTCCATCTGGTACGGCGCTTTGTCCCCGGACAGCGGCACGTCGTACACCACGGTCGTGGCCGCGGTGCCGGAGGTGGTCGTCTTCGAGCCTTCCGCCAGCGCGGGACGGGACGCCTTGAGCAGCATGCCCGCACCGGCCGTCAGCGCGGAACCGGCCTTGCCGTAGGTGAAGGTCCATGGCAGCTCACCGGGATCCGTGAGGGTCTGGACGCGGCCGTCGGCGTCGTAGGTGTAGGTGGTCTTCAGCGCGGGGCTGATGCGGGGGTCCCACACCTGGCGCAGACGACCGGAGGAGCCGTAGACGTACTGGGCGACCGTCTCGGCCGTAGCCTTGTTGGCCCCGGGATCGGCAGTCCACAGTTTGATGGCCTGAACCTGGTCCTTGTAGTTCCCCAGGGAGCTGTCGGTGGCCGTGGTGGAGTCGGCGTATACGTACTCGAGGACCCGGCAGCCCTTGGTCGACGGCTCTGTCTGGCAGGTCGACGCTTGCACCGCGCCGTCGGGCGCGACCACGTACTTGGGCCGTGTCAGCGTGTTACCGCCGACCGTGACTGTCTCCGAGGCCACCGTGATGGTGGAGTCGTCGACCGCGGCCGCGCTCGAGGCGAAGGTCCACGTCGAGGCGCTGCTGTCCGCCTTGGCGAACACCGTCACGTTCGCGTCGGTGTCCGTCAGAGTGAACTTGTTGCCGGACAGGTTGCCGGTCAGCGTCAGGCCATCTGCGTCTGCTTCGGGTCCCCAGCCGCCACCGCTGGTCGCGGTGAAGGCGATCGCGCTGCCGTCAGCGGCCAGCAGTTCTACTGAGGTGTCCGAGGTCTTTCGGATCTGCGTGTGATCGCCGTCCGCCGTGTCGCCGACCACGGAGGAGGTCCAGCCCGGGCCGAAGATCTCGGCCATGCCCTCGTCGTCCGTGTTGTTGGCACGGGAGGAGAACGTCCGCTCCACTGCGCTGTTGAACGCCTCGGCGTCGGTCTGGGACAGTGTCAAGTCACCGGTGAGGAGGTTCACTTCACCGGGCCCGACTTCGCTGGAGGCCGCATAGCCGGCGTCGCGGTCGAGGGTTACGTCGACCGTCTGCGAGTGCCCGGTGCTCGTGCCGTCGCTGAACGCGGCCCGCAGCTCGACCACTCCGTCCTCGTCCAGCGAATCGGTTACGTTCCACACGAGCTTGGTGGCGGTGCCGTCGGTAACCTTCACCGGCCACGAGGTGACCGCGTCACCCGAGGCGGTTACGTCGCCGACTGGGACGGCGTGCCAGGAGTCCTCCTCACCGCGGCGGTACTGCCAGGTCACTCCTGTGTAGGAGGTGAGGCCCTTGGCGGACAGGGTCAGGCGGCGGGCGGTGTCGTCGCCGTCCTGCGGGGAGAGGATCGCGGCGCCGTCAGCGCCGACACCGAAGGAGTACGCGGTGGTGGTTGCGGAAAGGTTTCCCCCGGAGTCGACGGTCTTGGCGTACAGGGTGTGCCAGCCGTTGGCCGGGTTGATGCTGATGGTCAGTTTGTCGCCGCCGGTGCCGTTGGTGGTGTCCAGCTTCCTGTTCGGCATGGACGTGTCGTCCAGGCCCCAGTGGTAGCCCGCGCCGTCGGTGGAATCCGTGTCCACGGTGCAGGACACGGCGCCGTCGGCCTTCGCCATCCAGCCGTTCTCCTCGTACGTGTCGCAGGAGACTGCCGGGGCATTCGGTTTGGCGGTGTTCAGCACAAACGTCGTGTAGCCGGTCCAAGAGCCGTAGTCGGTGGCGTCGTATGCCCGCACCCGGTAGCGCAGGTGCTTGCCCGCCGGCAGCGCGCTGGCAGAGGGCACGGTCAGTTTCGCCGTCGAGCCGGAGGACACCGCGGAGCTGGTGCCGGTGTAGGTGTAGGTGGTGTCCGCGTACGCCGGGTCGGCAGTGATCTCGAACTGGGCCTTGGCGTTCGAGCCGTCCGGGTCGGTCACCTTCGCGGACAGCGTCGGGGTGAGCGAGGTGACGTACCGATTGCCGTTGTAGGCGTTGACCTGCGACGGCGAGATCGCCAACGAACTCGGCTTTGCCGGGTACGAGTTGTACGTCACGGTCAGGTGCGGCTCGGTCGAGCCGTCACCGGAGACGTAGTTCGCCGACCGGAAGCGCCGCCAGGTGTAGGAGTCGGTCTCGGACGCGCCCGCGATCCGCAGACCGTAGTTGGACGAGCCGTCCGCCCACGCCTGCACGATGGCGTCGATGTCGAAGTTCATCGTGCCGGCCGGGCAGTCAGTGCTCGAATAGCCCTTGGCCGCAGTGTTCGTCACCGCACCCGTGGCCGTGGTGGACGGCTGAGCGGACCAGGTGATGTCCGACGACGACCACGACGAGGTGATCCGCCGCACCTGCGTGCCCGCCCCGGTGGTCTGGCAGGTCGAGGAGTAGTACGAGTACAGCGCCAGGTTCGTGTCGGTGATGTGCTTGCCCTTGAACGCTGACACATCGAACTTCAGATACGAGCGCGCCTTCGTAGTGCCCGCGTCGTACGTACCCGACTTCAGCTCGGTCGACGAGACCTGCGAGTCGGTGTAGTTGGTGGCCACCCAAGTGTCCGTGGTGACCGCCAGGGTCGAGGTCGGGTCCACGGTCACCGGATAGGTCAGATCCTGCGTGAAGTAGTCGGCGTCCGGGGTCAGCACGAGCGTCTGGCTGCCGTCGGCGGCGGTCTCGACCTTCGTCGCTACCTTCGCCTGATGCTCGGACTCGCCGGAAGCGTCGCCCTTGGAGGAGTCCCACATCATCGGCGCCGGCGCCTCGGCCACCAGCTTGCCGTCGGAGTCCTTGAGAAGCAGATGGCCCGAGTCGGCCACAGACAGCTCAATTCCCTTCAAATCCAAGGGAATGCGGTACTCCGGGGCCTCCTCCGGCGCGGTGTCCAGGAGCACGTTCTGGCTGAAACCCTGGGCCAGAGCCGTCACCGTCAGCGTCTGGTCGCCCCCCCAGGTCGTACGAGGCGGTGTCGCCCTTCACCGACGGGGTCGGCAGCTTCGACTCCCAGCCCATGCCAAAGGACTTGTCGCCCTTGGCCACCGACGCCAGCGCCGTGTCCCCGCCGTCCGACACCTGGATATCGGCAGCCGTCACCTCCGGCTCCAGCACCGAGCCGCTGTCCGACAATGTGGTGTCGATGTCGCGCCAACTGCCGTCCACCTGCTGCCGGACCGGCCCGGCATACATGGACGTCTGCAGCTCACCGCTCGGCAGGGCGTACGTCGTTGACGTCTCCGTGCGCTCCGAGGTCACCTCGATCTTCCGGTCCTGCAGGCGGGCCATCAAAAGTGCGGCCGCCACCGAATCCGCCGACGAAGCGGCCGACTTCGTATCCGAGGCCGCCGTCACCTCCGTGGTTCCCGAGTCCGCAGCGAACACCGCCCCGGACTCCAGCGACACCAGCGCCGTCTCGGCCGCGAGCACCACGGCAACCGCCAACGCCGTGCGTCCCAGCGCAGCGTGCGAGGGTCTTGCCCGCCCCCCTGAGCCCGGGACCCATCTCCCCTTGAGCCTCATCACAACTCCTGTGATCACTCGACGGCGCACCATGAGCCGCCAAGGGGAGATCCAAGCGCAAATTTCTACGAAAGAAATCTTGTAGCTAGATCACAATCTTTACAAACCATCTCCACATTCCTTTAAGGGGGTTGACACGACAGACCGGAAGGCATACCCGCGGTCCCCGTGGGGAGGGAGATCGCGTTGACACTCTCGTACAAAATGCCTGATACGACGTCAGCCGTGGCGCGTCCGCGCTCGACGCCAGGCGCACCTCTTGGCTCCGCTGGGATCACGATTGTGATGCAGTCGTTAAACATCGAACGTCCCACGGACTCGGCGTTGATGGCGCCGACGAGCCCCTTGTGCGGCGGGCCATGATTCTCCGGCCAGGGTAAACGTGGCAGTTGATGGGTTCGTCTGACTGGCTGACGTCTGTTCGGCGTGCCTGGCCTCGAATTCATCCAACCGTGCAGGCCGGTGCAGCGACTCGGCCCGCTGTATGGACGTGCGGGTGGGCGAGAGACAGGTGGCCGGTCGCGGAGTCCCGCAAGGCCCGCTGCGCCCGGTCACACCCCGATGCGCCGCATGGCGGCCTGGTAGCTCTCGAGTACCAATGCGATCCGGGGCCACCATCCAGGCCCTGGATGTGCAGGAGGCGCACTTCGCGCTGCCGTGGTGCTTCGAGCGCGTTCTGATGAGCCGAGGCTCCCTCACCAAACAGCAGGACTGGAACGACACCGGCCTTGCGCTGGCCTTTCTCGACGACTTGCTCGCCTGGCATCTGAAGCGTTGGGCGGAGTGCTGGCCGACCGTGCGCGCGGTCCTCAAAACACCTGGCCAGGTACCGGATCTGCGCGATCACGACGCCCTGGGCAGCTTCTGTGACCTCGTCGAAGAGGTCACAGGACCCAACGAACACGTCGCCCTGCTGCGCACTCTCATCCGGGAAGAGGATGAGCAGGCTATTGGCATGACGTGACATCGACTTCGCCGTCAGTGCTGGGTTGGTCGAGCGGTCCCAGGTCGTCGCCACCAGCGACAAGAAACTCCTCTTTACACCACACCTGCATCGAGACCCGTTCTGTACCGACCCCCGCGACCCATCCGGCCACATCCGTCAGCTCGTCGGCAGCATGATCTACGCATCGACGTTCGCGTCCTGGAAGCTCAATAGCCCAGGCGCGTTCCTGTACACCCTCATCCGCGATGGAGAAGCCGGCCGCCACGAGCGCATCGCGGAGGACTACGCGATGCTCGAAACCGCTGGAACCATCGAAGTCGTAGGCGACGGCCGCAATGCTCGGATGCGCCTGCTGCAGGCCGACGTCGCGGAGCAAGCGCTCGCGATCCTCGACGCACGCGGGAACACCGCTGGGGGCGAGAACACGACTTTTGCCGGGATCGGCGAGCAACGCTCGTACAACCACCTGGAACGCGAGCGCGCCCAGGTCGCCACCGCAGTCGTATTGGACGACGCCGACTCGCGGCGGTTCATGTCAGCACTGCGCGACACGACGGCCCGGAGGAACTTCTAGTGGCGGCGACCCAGGCGAACCGCGCTCGTCCCGAGGACCCAGGCGCGGACCTGGAGCGGCGGGTGGGACGCCTCGAGTTCGCTGAGGGCGCCCTAGCTCGCCTGCGGGTCCCGTTGCGGGTAGCCGCCGACCGGGGGCGCGACATCCTGACCGACCTTGACGTGCTCGCGGTCGACATCGACGGCCGGCTGCGGACGAGCTTGTCCGTTTTGGAATGCAAGACCACCAAGGGACAGGCTGGCGAGCCGGATCGGCTGTTGTGGCTCTCCGGACTGCAGCGCCTGACTGGCACCCAACGAGCCGTCCTCGTTCGCCAAACCATCACCCGCCGGGGTCGGGCCATCGCCCAGGCGCTGGATCTGCAGATTATGGACATGCAGACCCTCGCCTCCAGGGAGGAGGGCCACGCCTGGGTACCCGAACGATTCGCCCATATCCAGGGCATGGGCTGTGAACAGGCGGAACGTCGCACTGACACGCAGCTCAAGGGACTCAAAAACATCCCCGGTGGACTGGTGGCGTTTCTGCGTGCCGATAGCCTGCTGGCCGACTCGCCCGAATGTCTTAACGCGCTGGTTGCGCTGAACTCCGCTACACGCCAGGGCGTTGTCCCGAATCCGACCTGACAGATCCTGGCCAGCCACGCCCTGATCGTGCTGTTGTTGGCCTCAATCCGCGACGCCTCCCGCCTGGATGTTGTCACGGCCAGCGACCTGAAGGAACGGGCCGCCCGCGCGGTCACCCTCGGAGATCCCGACAACAGCCAGATCCTGGCAATTCTCAGCCAGGCAGACGAACTCGTCCAACACCAAGTCCGGAGCATCCACGACAGCTACACCAAGGGCGGCGCTACCCGGCAGGACATCGCCGTCGCCAGCCTCAAATCCATTGTCGCCGAAGTACCCGAGTGGCTTGACCGCTACATCGACCTGGTCACCAAGCTGCGAGCCAACCCCGCGATTGCGCGGGACCTCGTCCAAACCGCCGAACTGGCTTGCTTCGACGCATGCTGCGGCGACCTCGCCTACACCGAGGCCGCCTTCGACCATCTGTTCACCCCTGAACACAGGTATCTCTTGGTGACGGCTATCAAGGTGCTGCGCGACATCATCGGCGACCAGCTCGCCGACGCAATAGGAGAATTCGACGACCTGGACTTCCGCCGGGCCGCGCCGACCATCCCCGATCGGTCTGCCGTGCAAGCTGAGTCCGCCATCCCCAAGCTCGCGCACGAGGCTCGCCCCGCCGAATAGCGTCGTACCGGCTAAAAGTTGCTTGGACTATCCCTGGCCTTGGCATCGGTGCCCGGCTTGGCCGAAGCCGCAGCGTCATCAAGGACTCGGCAGGCCAAGGCCCTTCTGCGGACTACTTAACGTGACAGGGCATGCTTAGAAGCCATCTCATTTGGGTGACTCGGTAGTCTATGAGTCATGGTGGGGCTTGTTGAGCGGCTGGTGCCGGACGAATTGTGGCAGTTGTTCCAGCGGGTGGTGCCTGAGGCGCCGTCGCGGCCGCAGGGTGGTGGTCGGCGTCGGCACGGTGACCGGGAAGTGCTGGCCGCGATCGTCTTCGTGGCCACGTCGGGTTGTACCTGGCAGCAGCTGCCTTCGGCGTCGTTCGGCCCGTCCGGAGCGACTGCCCACCGGCGGTTCTCGGAGTGGTCGAAGGCCAGGGTGTGGGCCAAGCTCCACCGCCTGGTCCTCGACGAGCTCGGTACGCGCGGGGAGCTGGACTGGTCGCGGTGCGCGATCGACTCGGTGAACATGCGGGCCTTGAAAAGGGGGACCTGACAGGTCCGAATCCTGTCGACCGGGGCAAGTACGGGTCGAAGATCCACCTGATCACCGAGCGGACCGGTCTGCCCATATCCGTCGCAATCTCCGGTGCCAACGTCCACGACAGCCAAGCCCTTATCCCGCTCGTGAAGGGCATACCGCCTATCAGCTCCCGCCGGGGCCCCCGTCGACGCCGACCCGGAAAGCTCCACGCCGACAAGGGATACGACTACCGCCACCTGCGGCAATGGCTGTCCGGACGCGGAATCCGGCATCGCATCGCCCGCAAAGGCGTCGAGACCTCGCAGCGACTCGGCCGACACCGCTGGACCATCGAACGCACCATGTCCTGGCTCGCCGGCTGCCGACGACTCCACCGACGCTACGAACGCAAAGCCGACCACTTCCTCGCCTTCACCAGCATCGCCTGCACCCTCATCTGCTACCGCAGACTCACCAAATGAGATGACTTCTTAAAAGCTCCCGGCCCTGTGGCCGTGCGGGTTCGAGTCCCGCTCCGAGCACCACCCCAGAAGGACAGGCGGGCATCGTGCGGTCACGCGGCCGCGGGCTCGTCCTGGTGCTTGAGCCCGTCCCGCGCGGACAGGCGGTCGGCCGGGTCGAGTGTCTCCCAGTACGGGTGCGTGACCGCCTCGATCGCCAGGTGCTGGACCTGCTCGCGCAACGCGGCGACCTCCTGCTGCTGCTCGGGCGTCCAGCCCGGCGAGGCCGGGACCGTGCGCGCCCCCGCCCAGTACCCCTCTGGCCGCTCCCATGCGTCCAGGGGGTCAACGCTGTACGGCAGCGCGTTCAGCAGAGCGCCGAGCTCGGCGCGCGCGGCAGTCAGATCACGCTGGAGGGTGAGAAGGTCGGCCGGGTAGTTGTAGCTCACCTGCTCACGGTAGCCGAGCGGGAACGAACCCGGACAGCAACACGTCGGACACCCGCCACGCCCCGATCAGCCAGCGTCTGGGCGCTTCCCACGAGCTAGGTGAAGAGCTCGATACAAATCGGCTCGTGGCCGCCGAGACCGTCGAAGCCGCCTACGGCAAGGCGCCTGCCGAGCGGATCCTCGGCAGGCGGCCTCCATACCTCAGCCCCACAGTTTGCGGATGAACTCTTCCGCACACTCCACCCGCTCACGATGGAGGCCGCGGGGGTGCACGTGGGTGATCTGAGCCAAGGGCTCTCGGCGATCGCTCGGTGCGCCTCCTGCCCAAGGTCCGGTTCGCCAGGCCCACGGGTGCGTGCACGACCAGACGACCGCGTTCGCGCCCCCCGGAGTGACAAGTCCGTCAACGCCTTCGTCGGGCACGCCCGCAGGAGTCTGGCCGCAGCGAGCTGGGCGCGAGTTTCGCCCGGCTTCATCACAGCCTCGGGCGGCCGCTCGCTCCCGCGAGGCGGAGGGGGAGGAGGGGGAGGAGGACGGCCCCTACGGGGCAGATGGGAGACGACCGGCGGGAGCGCGGGTGGCCGCAGTGGTCCGGGCGATCGTGAGGAGGCCGACGGCCGTGCGAGGCCTCTACGCCGACGTGGCCGAGGCCGAAGCCCCGGGCGGAGCGCGAGGCCTGTGCCGGGGTGCCCGCGACAGCCGGTTTCAGGCTGCTGGGACGGCTGTCGCAGAGAGACCCGGGCCGGCTGAGGTATGCGGTCGTGCGCGAAGCAGGGGACGAGTTCGAGGTGTGCTCGCAACGGGGTGCGGACGATGAGCAGTGCCTCGTGGAGGGTCGCTGCGGCTCATTTTCCCGGTCGCGGAGATGGGCGCCGGGCCGGGATTTGTGTACCGCTGTCACGGCAGGGCGGCCCGGGCGGGTGCGTCAGCGTCGAAAGCGGGCGGCTTCCTTCGGGTGATCTTGCGATCGGGGCCGGATGGGCTCGGTGCCGCCTCGCGGGGGTGCTTTGGGCTTTTCGCGCTGCGAGCGTCCTCGCGCGGCGAACGGGGCGCTCTCGGCGGCGGCGTGATCTCCTCCGCGGGCGTCAGTGGGTTCGAGTGCGGACGCTCAGGCCATCTGGAAGAGCCCGAGGGCGGGCACGAGAAAGGCGAGGATGCCCGCGAGCAGGCCGATCATCGACCGGCGGGTGTTCTCGTTCTTGGCGAGGGCGATCGCGCTGATGACGACGGTGACGGCGCCGCCGAGGAGGCCGAAGATCGCTGTCGGGATGCCGACGAAGCCGAGGGCGACCAGGAGGAGGCTGAGGGCTCCTAGGTAGGGCGCGGGCTGCGCGTACGTCATGTCGGCGTGGGTGTCGGTGCGGCCCATGGTTCTCCTGTGATTGCGATGGCTACGTGCGCGGCATACATCCGCCAGTGCCCAGCTTGCTCATAATGTCACCTTCATGCATTACGGGGGTGACCGTGCCTCGAAGGCTGGCGTGTGCCCCCTCAATCATCTGATGGGGGACGTATGAAGCGTACGAGGGTGGCTGTGATGGTGTCGGGGCTCCTGGTGCCGCTGCTCTACGGGCTTGCGCCGAGCGCGGCCGAGGCGGAGGGCGGGACGCGATGGGGACGTGAGGCGGCCCTCGACCGGGTGATGCGGGCCGAGGGTTACGAGGTGGCCCGGTCCGGGCGCGGTTTCGTGGTGCGGGATTCCTCGATGTCGGACGCGGGGTTCACCACGCTCTCCGGGGAGTCCTCCGTGACGCTGGCCTGGCGGCCGTACGGCCCGGAGGTCCGCTACTCGATCGTCCGAGAAGGCAGGCAGGTGGCAACGACGGCACCGGGCGCGGGCTCCTTCACCGATACGGGGGTGCGCGGTGGCGGGGAGTACGAGTACCAGGTCGTGCCGCTCCTGCCTCCAGGTTCGAGGGCGGCCTCGGTGGCCCGTACGTGGGGGGTGCGGGCGGTCACCCCGGCGTCGGGGTCCGTACGGGATGTGCGGCGCGCTGCCGCGAGCCGGGCGCGCGCCGCAGCAGCGACGTCGACGACCACGGTGACATGGGTGGCGTTTATCCCACAGAAGCGCATCGACGGCCCCCTCACGGGGTGCGAGTACAACGGTGCCAAGGTCCAGTACGGCGGCGACGGTCATGGCTTCGACTGGAAGTCGAACAAGTACCGGGCGGCCTTGAACGCCACGATCGACTGGAAGAAGAAGGGCGTCACGCAGAACCGGTCGGTCAGCGCGACGCACGTGTACGTGAAGAAGACCGGCCGGCTCCTCGGAACGAGGACGGCGAGCGCGAAGCAGCTGAGCGCACGCAAGGCGGGGTCGGGCAAGAACCGCGTCGATGTCCGCATGGTCCTGCACGCCACCAACCCGTTCTGCGAGGGGCTGGGCAGCATCAAGGGCGCGATCGACGGGGCGCTGACCATGGAGGTGGGCAAGGGCGGCACCTGGGCCATCCGCTCCGGTGAGCACCGACTCATGCCGAACCACCACATTTACATTTACAACGGCGGCAAAGTAACGGACGTGTACAAGCGCCGGTACGCGAACCTGACTTGCCTCGTTGGCAGCGCGACGTGCGACCTCGCGAAGCTCGCCGGGAGGCGCGGCACCTTCCGCTAGCCGATGCGCCCGTTCGAGGGGGAACGAGCGGCCCGGGAGCCCCGGGCGAAGGCCGTCACGCTCTTCGCCCGGGGCTCTCGGAGCGTACGCGGTGGGCCCGGGCCACCGGGGAGATCGCGAAGATCCAGATCGACGAGTGCAGGAGGGACGATCCAGAATCTGCACCTGTGCGTGGAACGGAAGGTACCGATGAGCAGCGCGAGCTCGAACCTGGCGAATCCGCCCGTCGATGCGACACCCGCGCCCGTCGCCGTCGCGCCCGAGGAGCCTGGTCGAACTCGTCCGTGACGGGGGGACGGCCGACTGGGCCACAGGCCCTGGGCCCCGTCGCCTTGGCCGTTTGCCTCGCCTCCGTATCCACGCGGACCCCCTCGGACGCGGCGCCCACGAGGCGGAGCTGGCTGTGCTGCTTGGAGCGGCACAGTCGGAGTGCGCGCGTCCGCTGCCGACGTCCAGGTGCAAGCCATCCAAGGTGGTGGTCCAGGAGGCCGTGAGCGGATCGAGGGGCGTATCGGCGAGACAGGCTGTTCCAGAAGGGCAGGTAGGCGCAAGGCGGCATGTACACGGGCTCGGACGATTCACGCACCCTGCCCGACCTCGGCCGTTAGAGTGCCCGCGTGGCTACTTCCTCTCAACCTCCGGCCGTCTTCCGCCTGATCGTCACGGGGGGCGGTACGGGCGGGCACACCTATCCGGCTCTCACCGCGGTTCGTACGTTGCGCGAGCGGTTGATGAGGCAGGGGCGTTCCCTGGACGTGTTGTGGATCGGAAGTGCCGACAGTCTGGAGGCGCGCGTCGCCGATGCGGAGGGGATCGCCTTCACGGCGGTGGCCACCGGGAAGGTGAGGCGTTCCTCGAATCCGTTGAGGATGGTTTCGCCAGCGAATGTGCGGGACATGGCGCGGGTCCCCCTGGGGGTGGCCCAGGCGCGCAAGGCCGTCGCGCACTTCGAGGCGCACGTGGTGCTGGCCACGGGCGGGTACGTGGCCGTGCCGACCGGGTTGGCAGCCCGGATGTTGAAGGTCCCTCTGGTGCTCCATGAACAGACCGTGCGGCTGGGGCTCGCCAACCGCAGGCTCGCCGGTAGCGCCTCGCGGATCGCCGTGTCCTCGGAGTCAACCCTGCCGCTGCTGCCCGTGAGCGTTCGCGCGCTCGCGGTCGTGACCGGGGACCCGGTGCGGCCCGAGGTGCTGAGTGGGCACGCGGACAAGGCCCTGGTCGCCCTGGGACTTGCCTTCGACCGGACGTTGCCCACGGTGTACGTGACCGGAGGGGCGCAGGGGTCGCAGCAGATCAATGACGTGGTGGGCGGTGAGTTGGCGTGGCTGCTGGAGCGTGCCAACGTGCTGCACCAGTGCGGGGCGTCCCATTACGAGGCGCTGGCCGCGCGCGCGGCGGCGCTTCCTGGTCGCCTCGGGATGCGGTACCACGTGACGCCGTTTGTCGGGGCGGAGTTGCCCGATGTGCTGGCCCTGGCGGATCTGGTGATCTCGCGCAGCGGGGCGGGCACGCTCGCCGAGTTGACCGCCCTGGGCAAGCCCGCCGTGTTCGTGCCGTTGGCGTCGGCGGCCGGGAACGAGCAGGCGCACAACGCCCGGCGCTTGGAGGAGTCCGGCGCGGCCGTCGCGCTCGTGGGGGATGTCAACGGTGAGCGTCTTCGCTCGGCGGTGGCGCCGCTGCTGGAAGACCCGGTACGCAGGGAGGCCATGGGGGCGGCGGCGCGGGCGCAGGGGCGCCCGGACGCGGCGGACAGGTTGGTGGAGATTCTGCTGGCCGCCGCATCCGGGTGATTGCCCGGTCCTGCTTACGTACCGCTGGGAGCCGTGGTGACCGCGTCGCGTACGGCGCGTACGACGTGGGCGATGTCGTCCTTGGTGAGGTACGGGTGGAAGGGCAGGCTCAGGATCTCCGCGCTGGTCCGCTCGGTGGCGGGCAGCGGCCGGTGCCAGGGCGCGAAGGCCGGCTGGAGGTGGTTGGGCGGGTAGTGGACGCCCGCGCAGATGTGCGCCGTGCGCAGGCGCGCGAAGACCTTGTCCTGGCGCGGTATGAGGATCTGGCACAGGTGCGGGACCGCGCGGTCGATGTCGACGTCGATGAGGGTCGCGTCTGGCACGTCGGTGAGGGCGGCGCGGTAGGTGCGCCACAGGCTGCGGCGGGTTGCGGCGGTCTTGTCGAAGTGGCCGAGCTGCGCGAGCCCGATCGCGGCGTTGAGGGCGGAGAGCTGGTAGCGCAGGCCGAAGCCGTTGACGTGGTAGGTGGTGCTCTCGGCTCGCTCGCCCTGGGACTCTTCGACGCCGAGCAGGCGCAGGCGGCGCAAGACGCGCGTCTCCTCGGGGAACGTACCCGGTTCCGCGAAGGCGTGCTCGTTCGCGAAATTGACGCAGGTGCGTGCTCACGCCCGTGCCGGGTCGACGCGTGAGGCGACGGCCGCGCTCGTCCTCACAGAGAACCTGCTCGACCAGGCGCGGACGAGTCCCGCCCCGGCGCGGATGGCCTACTACACGCACATGCGTCTGGCCACCGACGCCACGGAGATCTACCGCGACCTGGCACGCCCTCGTGACGCGCTCGCCTGGAGCCGGCGGGCGCAGACCATGCCGTCCGCGCGCTACAGGCGCGCGGTGCGCATCCGCCTCGCAGTCCAGGCGTCCGCGCACCTTCACAACGGCGACCTGGACCAGTCCCTCGCGGTCGCCGGCCGCTCGGTGGACCTCCTCTCGCAGGTCCGCTCCGCAAGGCCCATGGTATGTGCACGACCTGACGTGCGCGCTGGGGCCCCACAGGGGGGACAAGCGCGTTGCCGCGTTCGCCGAGCGCACTCGGCACGCCCTGGCCGTCGCGAGCTGAGCACCGGCCGCCTTCCCGTTGGTACATGCGTGCTGGCCGCTCTCGCCCCTCGGCGGCCGACACATCGCGGGCAGGAGAGACGACGCATCGGCGCACGCTGTTGGCTGTTGCGGCAACGGCAACGGGAGCGGGGGCGAGGCTGATCGGCGCGCCCGTCGTCGCCGCTCCCCCACCGGCCGTCCGCCCAGCGCCCGTGCGCGACCTTCGTCGCGGCCTCGGAGAAGTACAGAGATTTTTTATCCGCGTGCGCTACCCGATGCTCGCGGGAATGCTGCCGCATCTCATCGCCGTCGCGGAGGTCTCGCGGGAGAGCAGCGGAGGGCGCTCGGGAGCGCGCAGGCCGCCGTCGCCCGCCCGTACATCCTGGCCCGTCAAGCAGCAGTCGGGCGAAGCGGGAGCCCTCGCTGACCGGGCGCTGAAAGCGACGCGTGCCTCGGGCAACCCTCTGGTCCTCGCGGACGCGGCCCGGGCCATGGCCTCACGTGGCGGTGCAGCGGGCGCGCCGCACGGCCGTCGGCCTCCTCGCCCGTACCGCGACCGGGCTCGACCCGGTGACGTGCACCGGCACGACCGGGTCCTCGGCCCGCACAAGCCTGTTCCTGAGCGCCGGATACAGCGCGGCGGCCGCCGGTCGCCGCGCCTTCGCCCTGGACGTAGTCCAGGATGCCGTAGAGATCGGGGGCCACCTCGCCCTCGCTGGCCACGCGGTGAAGCCGGGCCTGTTCACCATTACGCCCACGCACGACGAGGTCGCGCTCGACCACGTCGGCACCCTGACCGTTCTCGGTTCCCCCGACGAAGTCGTGGCCTAGGCGGTGTCTTCAAATGTCACGCCCACATCAGGAGCGAGGCGAGGGTGACGGCTGCGTGATAGGACTCGGCGGTCTTGTCGTAGCGGGTTGCGATGCCGCGCCACTGCTTCAAGCGGTTGAAGCACCGTTCGACCACGTTGCGCTGCTTGTAGAGCTGCTTGTCGAAGATCGGCGGGCGGCCGCCCCGGCTGCCGCGCCGGAGCCGGTTGCGTATCTGGTCGGCACGCTCGGGGATGGTGTGGCTGATGCCTCGGTGTCGCAGCCAGGCGCGTATCGCGCGGGAGCTGTAGCCCTTGTCGCCCAGCACGTGCGCGGGCCTCGTCCGGGGGCGGCCCGGGCCGACGCGCGGCACCCTGATCGCTTCCATCACGGCGGCGAACTGGGTGCAGTCGTTGGTGTTGCCACTCGTGAGGACAAAGGCGAGCGGGCGTCCGAAGGCGTCGCAGACCAGGTGGATCTTGCTGGTCAGCCCACCTCGGGAGCGTCCGAGTGCCCGGTCGCGGTGCCCCCTTTTCGGGCCCCGGCCGCATGCTGGTGGGCGCGTACGACGGTGGAGTCGACCGACACCAGCCAGCCGACCTCTCCTGCCGCGTCCGAGCGGGCCTGTGCGGCCTGGAGCATCCGTTCGAAGGTGCCGTCCAGGGCCCACCGGCGGAAACGGGTGTGCAAGGTGTGCCAGGAGCCGTACCGCTCGGGCACATCTCGCCAGGCCGTGCCCGTCCGGAACTTCCACACGATCCCGTTGAGCACGGTCCGGTCGTCCAAGCGCTTCCGCCCACGAGAAGCCCCGGGCAACAGCGGACGGAGGAACTCCCACTCCGCATCGGACAATTCATGACGACGTATCATCCGACCATGATCCACCACTCAAGATCAATTGAAGACAGGCCCTAAGGGCGTCCGCCGGTAGGTCATCGGATCCGTGGGCTTTGAGGGCGGGTGTTCCAGCGGTAGAGGGTCCAGGCGTGTCGGATCAGGCTGCGGAGGGTGATGAGGGTGGCTGCCAGGGCGAGGTAGAACTCGACGGCTGCTTTCCGGCGTTCGGTGCAGCGCCGGAGTTTGCCGAAGTTGTTCATCCAGGAGTTCGTGCGCTCGACGACCCACCGGCCTCCGGTCTGGATCGGGGTCTTCGCGCCGCGCGGGGCGATACGGGCGTCGATCTTCCGGCTTGCCAGGTCATCGTGGACGATCCGGTAGTCGTAGCCGGCGTCCAGGGCGAGACGTGGATGCTCAGGCAATGGTCCGAGGGCCTGTTCGAGCGCGGTGAAGCGGTCGAGGGTGGTGGGCAGCAGGGTGTGGTCGGGGGTGTTGGCCGGTGCCGGCTCGGTGATCAGGGGTATGCCGGAGCCGTCGGTCAACTGTGAGCGTTTCAGCCCGAGTTTGGCGCGGTCGACGGGGCTTTTGCCGGCGCATTCACCACCGCTGGGTGCCTTGGTGAGGCAGCCGTCGGCGCTCAGGTGGTCGAGTTCGAGGCCGATCATGCGGTCGTATGCGGCGAGCGCGAGCAGCCGCAGGCTCTCCATCACGCCGTGAGCGATCCACTCGTCGCGGCGTCTGCGCAAGGTGGTGGCCGAGCAGTGCTCGTCGGCGGCACGTTCGTATCCGCAACCGAAGACCAGGACCTGCACCAGCCGGTCGAAGACAACGGCGTCGCTGATCCGGGGGTTGTGACAGCCCAGGGGGTGCTTGTCCTCGTGCACGGGCAGGAGCGCGAGGAACTGGTCACGGATCGGGTCGAGAATGCATGATGGAACGGCAGGCACGGATCCCCCATGATCGTGAAGCGTAGAGAACTCCATGATCGGGTGGACCGTGCCTGCCTTGCTACCAGCACCTACCGGCGGACGCCCTAAGCGCGCCGAGTACGCGTGCAGCGCCTCGCGAACACAGAGCGGGTCGCCCGCTATTGCCGCGATACCGCCCGCCCGTGGAGCGACCTCAAGCACCGGCGCCGCACCTTCGCCGCGCTGGGCTCCCCTGAACGCACCCCTCCCGAGAACGCACGGCGCCCTGCGGTACGCGCCATCACCGCAGCCCTCCTCGCCGACGGGCCACCGCTTCCCGGGCTTCGCGATTTCGCCGCTCGCACCGGGGCCGCCACCGCCTGACGCCTGCGCGACCTCACTCATTCGGGTGCACATGGTCCGGCCCTGCCCGACGAGGCATCCCCGTGCCGGGCCTGCGCTGCACGTTCGGGAACAGGTGCGGGCCCGTTCCCTCTCGGCGCACGGTGCGTACCCGGCCCATCGCTGTACGAAGATGCCCGGGTGAACACATCGCAACACGCCCGCTTGCGCCGGCGCGCATCCGCCGCCGGTGTCTTCTTCGCCCTCCTCGCCCTCACGGGATGCACCCAGTCACCTCCCGGTCACGACAAACGCCTCACCAAGGCCGCCGGGATCGCCCGGGTCACCATCGTCTGCCCGAAGGACCTGTGGGAAGAGACGAAGCCGAAGGGCTCTTACAACTCCGTGAAAGCGGAGGTAGCGAGGATCACTTCCGGTCCGCAGTCAGGCCGCGGCCTGACGCGCGTGTCCATGACGGGCACGGCCCTCGTGTCGTACCTCAAGGAGCTGGACAAGAACGCCCACCCGTCCAGGTTGAACGGCGAGTACAACAACACGGCCGCCTCCCGGCGGGTGTATGACGGGCTGGCACCTGCGCTCGACCGCATCAGGGCCGCCACCGGGCCGGACGATCCGGAGCCCGAGATCGTCATTGACGACACGATCCCCGAGAAGAGGTGACGCCTCTCGCGCCGCCGCCGTCGGCCGGGCGGGCCCCCGGCGCCCGTCAGCGGGTGTCGGGCCGGCACCGGGGACCACCCGCATCTCCCAGGCCCCCGTGCCGCGCCGCCACCCGGCTTTCAGCGCGGGCCACTTCACCCCCGGGCGGAGACCAGCGAAACGCCGCTGCGTGGCTGTATCGAGATCCAGGGCAGGAAGGACATCGCCCTGCACCTCTACGCCGCCGCCATCCTCGCGGACGTCCCTGTCGTCCTGCACCGGGCGCCCGCGATCACCGACACCTCGGTGTCCGTGCAGATCCTGTGCGAGGCCAGGCTGACGGCCACCGTCGATCGCGACGCCGCCACCATCTCCCCCGTCACCCACCACCAGTTGCTCGTGCACCTGGACGCGGGCCGCCGAGCGCGGACCACGTGTGTCCTGGCAGGGCGCGCTCCTGGCCCGTACGGGGCGGGGCGCCCTCCCCCGCCCGGGAGATGACGCGTTCTGCGCGCGCCTCGTCGACGCCGATTACACGCAGGCGGCGCACGAAGCGCGCCCCGTCAGGGGTTCGGAAAAGGGGGGTGCACGGGTGCGGGGGATGCTCTTGGTGCTCGGCGGCCCCCTGGCGCCGCCTCTCTGAGACGCCAGATCCGCGAGTCACAGCAGGTCCGGTTGGTGTCTCGCTCATGGCGTTCTCGCTTCTCCGCACGAGTTCGGAGACGTGAAATCCACTCCCAGCACGGGTCCTGAGGTCCAGTCATGAGGCCACAGTAGTGACGCCCCGGAAGGGCATCCCTCGGCTGCACGCTTGCGCGCGGCACCTAAGAAGTCATCTCATTTGGTGAGTCTGCGGTAGCAGATGAGGGTGCAGGCGATGCTGGTGAAGGCGAGGAAGTGGTCGGCTTTGCGTTCGTAGCGTCGGTGGAGTCGTCGGCAGCCGGCGAGCCAGGACATGGTGCGTTCGATGGTCCAGCGGTGTCGGCCGAGTCGCTGCGAGGTCTCGACGCCTTTGCGGGCGATGCGATGCCGGATTCCGCGTCCGGACAGCCATTGCCGCAGGTGGCGGTAGTCGTATCCCTTGTCGGCGTGGAGCTTTCCGGGTCGGCGTCGACGGGGGCCCCGGCGGGAGCTGATAGGCGGTATGCCCTTCACGAGCGGGATAAGGGCTTGGCTGTCGTGGACGTTGGCACCGGAGATTGCGACGGATATGGGCAGACCGGTCCGCTCGGTGATCAGGTGGATCTTCGACCCGTACTTGCCCCGGTCGACAGGATTCGGACCTGTCAGGTCCCCCTTTTCAAGGCCCGCATGTTCACCGAGTCGATCGCGCACCGCGACCAGTCCAGCTCCCCGCGCGTACCGAGCTCGTCGAGGACCAGGCGGTGGAGCTTGGCCCACACCCTGGCCTTCGACCACTCCGAGAACCGCCGGTGGGCAGTCGCTCCGGACGGGCCGAACGACGCCGAAGGCAGCTGCTGCCAGGTACAACCCGACGTGGCCACGAAGACGATCGCGGCCAGCACTTCCCGGTCACCGTGCCGACGCCGACCACCACCCTGCGGCCGCGACGGCGCCTCAGGCACCACCCGCTGGAACAACTGCCACAATTCGTCCGGCACCAGCCGCTCAACAAGCCCCACCATGACTCATAGACTACCGAGTCACCCAAATGAGATGGCTTCTTAGCGCCACATAGCACTTGGCCAGGAAGCTTTTGTAGGCCGGGCCTTGGTCGCTCGCGTTCCGCCGCCACTTCACCTCGGCGCAGAACATCTGGCCGTCCTAGTCGCCGCCCCGCATGACCCCGCCGAGGTCGTACGAGAAGGGATTTTCGTTCCCGTTCGGCCACCGCAGGGTGAGCTTCCGCGTCCTACACCCTCGAGGTTGGTGTAGGATTGGGACACACGCATGGTGCCTTCGAGCCAGCGCTTGACTCGTTGCACCGCCTCGGCGCCCTTTACGTGCTCTTCTTCACCCGGCACAGCGCAAGGGTATCTTTACGTACCACCTCCTATACAGAGTGCGAGGAACCTGGTGACCACTCGCGTGTGAGGCGCCAGCCACGCTGCGGCCGCCATGCCCCTCGTCGCCGCCGAGCCATACGGCGCTCCCCCACCTGCGCGCCCGCGCGATCGAACCTCGCGTCTACGGTCCAGCCTGGCGTTTGGGCTCGTGGGCACTCCAGCGCTTCAGGTACGGCCGCAGGTCATCCGGCGACGGTTCACGTGGCGTCGGCATGCCCGGAGGCTGCCGCAGCGGGTCAATGTCCCGTGCGTACCGACGCGCCCACTCCAGCCAACGAAGCTGCGATCCCGTGGGCTGTTGGTCACCGTCCGCCTCCAGGACTTCAAGACGCCGCTCCAGGGCATCGCAGTACTCCCCGATGAGGGCAGCCTCACGCCATCGTCCGGCCTCATCACGCAGCACCGCAGCGAGTTGCTCATGGCGCGCCGATTCCTTCGCCTCCTCCACGGCTGCCCGCCAGCGCGTCTCGCGCTCCCGCCG
Organism: Streptomyces sp. SPB074; assembly: GCF_000154905.1. GTDB lineage: Bacteria > Actinomycetota > Actinomycetes > Streptomycetales > Streptomycetaceae > Streptomyces. The sequence goes on from NZ_GG770539.1 coordinate 1,354,973, forward strand.
CCTACGCTCATCGTTCGCTCTGCGCTCCGCGTCTTCCACCGCACGCTCTTCGATCTCTGCGAGGATCACGCCCAGAGCCTGCTCAAGCGACCTGTTCTTCCGGTCACGCCAGCGTCCCGACCGCCTGGTCAGTCCGTGCGCGAGCTCGACTACGAGGCGCGCGGAACGCTCCGAAATTGTGGACTCGGGGAACTCCTGCCTAGCGGTGATGGTGTAGGCGAAGCCGTCAACGACGATGTCCACTCCGCCCTCGCGCCTGTAGAACCGTGAGTGGACCGCTCTCACTTCATAGCCTCGCCGCACCGCCTCAGCCGCGAGCCCTTGAAGCAACAGGAGTGACCTGCGGCGCAAGGGAGACGGCATCACCAAGCGCTGGTCGTCGCCTTTCAGCGCCCCCACAACCGGATGAAGATGCCCCAGCCGCGTGGGCACAGGAACCGGGCCGCTCGCCGCCGGACGCTGGCTGCGCGCGTTGGGGTGCGGGCCCTGAGCAAGGAAGAACTCCAGGCCACGCCCACCGTACGGAACCTTCTCGATACGGCGACCTTCCGGCTCCATGCCGTGCCGCTTCGCGTAGTTGACGACGCGCCGCCACTCCGCGACCTCGTCGTCACTCGGGTCCGTGAACCGAACCCGCCCTTCGGCCGACAGCCGCTCGACCAACTCCCGTGCCTTCGCTCTCCGCGCTTGAGCGACGGGACGCTCGCTGTAAGGCGACGGTGAATCGCTCGGCACGGCGGCATCGCCACCTTCCTCGAACGGCGCAGGTAACCGGTCAGACGTGGCACACACCGTACGCGCCGACAAGCGAACCCACCCGACGATCCGAGGCGCGCTACCCCTCGGGGGGACCGTGGCGGCCCACGCACGTTCCTCAGCCCTGGTCACAGCATCATCCTGGGATACACCTGACGCGCCATCAGAGCGAGCGTCAAATGAGCGTCAAGACACCTCGGAGAGCGTCATTTGAGCGTCAAGATTTCGCACGTAACGCCCATAGCGCACATCCCGCACACCGAGTAAAGCCGCAGGTCAGCGGCCCTTTCCAGCGGGCTCCAGGATCGCCACGCACTCGAAGTGCTGCGTCATCGGGAAGAGGTCGAACGCCCTCAGGACCCGGACCCGGTAGCCGTTCTCGGCGAAGTGCTTCAGGTCGCGGGACAGGGCGGCGGGGTCGCAGGCGATGTAGGCGATGCGGCGGGGGGTGAGGGTGGTGAGGTGGCGGACCGTGGACTTGCCGGCGCCGGCGCGTGGGGGGTCGAGGACGATCAGGTCGGTCTCGGTGATGCCGGTGCGCGGGAGGATCTGGTCGACCTTTCCCTGTTCGACGCGGACGCGGGGGAAGTCGGCGAGGTTGTGGCGGGCGTCCTCGACGGCGCGCTTGGAGGTCTCGATGCCGAGGACCGCGCCCTTCTCGCCGACGCGGTCGGCGAGCGCGCCGGCGAAGAGGCCGACGCCGCAGTACAGGTCCAGTGCCGTCTCGCCCTTGCGCGGGGTCAGGCCCTGCATCGCGGCGCGCACCAGGGTGTCCGCCGCCTTCGGGTGGACCTGCCAGAAGCCGCCGTTGCCGACGCGCCACGTGTGCTCGTCGGCCCGCTCGCGCACGAAGGCGCGGCCGTGGACGCGGTGGACGCCGCCGTCCTTCTCGTCCACCCGCAGGACCGAGACGGGCCTGTCGAGCTGGACGAGGGGCAGGCGGGCGCCGGGGCGCGGGGTGAGGACGACCTGCCGGTCCTGGGAGCCGGTCGCGGCGATCGCCTCGACCGTGTCCATGCCGCTCCAGTCGCGCGACTCGATGCCGAGCTCGCTGACACCCTCCGCCGCGATGAGGCAGCGGTCCACCGGTTCGACCTCGTGCGAGCGGTGGCGGCGCAGGCCCGCGCGGCCCTCCTCGTCGATCGCGTACTGGACGCGGGTGCGCCAGGCGGGGACCTCGCCCGCCGGGAGCTTGTCGCCCTCGGCGGGGAGGACCGTGCCGTCCCAGTTGGCCTGCTCGGGCGTGAGCCCGGCGAGGCGTTCGAGCTGCTCGCGCAGGACATCGGCCTTGAGGCGGCGCTGGGCGCCCGGCTTCACGTGCTGCCAGTCGCAGCCGCCGCAGCGGTCGGGGCCCGAGAAGGGGCAGGGCGCCTCGACGCGGTCCTTGGACGCCTCCAGGATCTCGACGGCGTCGGCGCGCAGGAAGCGGGAGTCCTCGGCACCGTCGGTGATACGCGCGCGGACGCGCTCCCCGGGCAGCGTGTGCCGGACGAAGAGGACGCGGCCCTCCTCCGTACGGGCGACGCAGTGGCCGCCGTGCGCGACGGGGCCGACCTCGACCTCGTACTCCTGACCCACCAGGGAGGCCCCGGACTGCGGTTTCTTCGGTTCTGCCTGCATGGGGCGAGGGCTCCTGAGCGTGGTGGGGCGGGGGTGCGGCGGCCACTGAGGGCAACAGCCCTCCAGTCTACGGGCCCGCCGTCCCCCGTACGGACCACGGGCGGCGGGTCCGGACCACGCGCGCCGC
>NZ_GG770539.1:1357575-1374261 GCF_000154905.1 Streptomyces sp. SPB074
GCGTACGGACGGGGGCGCCGCTCAGTCCCTCGGGCCGCCGCTCGCGCCGCCCAGGCCGCCCGCGTCGCCGACGCTCCCCGTCCCGGCCGGCTCCTTCGTCCTGCGCTCGACCGGGCCGCGGCGCACCGCGCCGGGCGCGGACCAGTTCTGGCGGCGGCGGACGCGGCGCTTGGCGGCCTCCGAGGATTCGAGCTGGTACGGGACGGAGGTGACCATGACGCCGGGGCTGAAGAGCAGGCGGCCCTTGAGGCGCAGGGCGCTCTGGTTGTGGAGCAGGTGCTCGTACCAGTGCCCCACGACGTACTCGGGGATGATCACGCTCACGACGTCGCGCGGGTTCTCCTTGCGGAGCCGCTTCACGTACTCGATGACGGGGCGCGTGACCTCGCGGTAGGGCGAGTCGAGGATCTTGAGGGGGACCTCGATGCCGCGCTGTTCCCACTCGGCGCGCAGCGCCTTCGTCTCGGTCGGGTCGACGCCCACCGTGAGGGCTTCGAGGGAGTCGGCGCGCATGAGGCGGGCGTAGGAGAGTGCTCGTATCGTCGGGCGGCCCAGTCGCGAGACGAGGACGACGCTGTGCACGCGCGAGGGGCGCAGGACGTCCGCGGTGTCCTCGGTGTCCGGCGGGGGCAGCGCGATCTCCTCGGTGATGCGGTCGTAGTGCTTGCGGATCGCCGTCATCACTCCGTAGAAGATGACCATGCCGAGGACCGCGACCCAGGCGCCGTGCGTGAACTTCGTGATGAGCACGACGACGAGGACGATGCCGGTGAGCGCGGCGCCGAAGGCGTTGATGGCGCGCGAGCGGTGCATCCGGTGGCGGGCGCTCTCGTCGCGCTCGGTGGCCAGGAGGCGGTTCCAGTGCCGCACCATGCCGGTCTGGCTCAGGGTGAAGGAGACGAAGACGCCGACGATGTAGAGCTGGATCAGGCGCGTCGAGTCGGCGCCGTAGACGGCGAGGAGCAGGCCCGCGGCCCCGGCGAGCAGGACGATGCCGTTGGAGAAGGCGAGCCGGTCGCCGCGGGTGTGGAGCTGGCGCGGCAGGTAGCGGTCCTGGGCGAGGATCGAGCCGAGCAGCGGGAAGCCGTTGTACGCGGTGTTCGCCGCGAGGAAGAGGACGAGGGCGGTCGCGGCGGCGAGCACGACGAAGAAGAAGGTGCCGTTGCCGAAGACGGCGGAGGCGACCTGGGTGATGACCGGGTCCTGGACGAAGCCGCTGCCCACGGGGACGCCGTGGTGGAGGAGGTCGGCGGCCGGGTTCTCCGCCATCCGTACGTGCGAGGCCATCGCGAGCCCGATGATCCCGCAGAACATCGTGACGGCGAGCAGGCCCATGAGGGCGAGGGTCGCGGCGGCGTTCTTGCTCTTCGGCCTGCGGAAGGCGGGGACGCCGTTGCTGATCGCCTCGACGCCGGTGAGGGCGGCGCAGCCGGAGGAGAAGGCGCGCAGGAGGAGGAAGACGAGGGCGAAGCCCGCGATGCCCTTGTGCTCGGCCTTGACGGTGTAGTCGGCGGTCGGCGCGCTGAGGTCGTGGCCCATGAAGACGGCGCGGACGATGCCCCAGACGATCATGAGGAAGACGCCGCCGACGAAGACGTACGTCGGGATCGCGAAGAGTTTGCCGGACTCGCGGACGCCTCGCAGGTTCATGACAGTGAGGAGGAAGACGACGACGAGCGCGCACAGCACCTTGTGCTGGACGACGAAGGGGATCGCGGAGCCGAGGTTCTCGACGCCGGAGGAGACGGAGACCGCGACGGTCATCACGTAGTCCACGAGCAGGGCGCTCGCCACGGTGAGCCCGGCGCGCGGGCCGAGGTTGGTGGTGGCGACCTCGTAGTCGCCGCCGCCGCTCGGGTACGCGTGGACGTTCTGGCGGTAGGAGGCGACCACCGTGAACATGAGGACGACGACGGCCGCCGCGATCCAGGGGCTGAAGTGGTAGGCCGACACGCCCGCCACCGAGAGCACCAGCAGCACCTCGCCGGGCGCGTACGCCACGGAGGAGAGCGGATCGGAGGCGAAGACGGGGAGAGCGATGCGCTTGGGCAGCAGGGTCTCGCCGAGCCTGTCACTGCGCAGTGCGCGCCCGATGAGGAGCCGTTTGGGCACGTCGGTCAATTTGGACACGGCGGCGATCCTAAGGGCTCGAACAGGCGCGCACTCACCTCCCACCCCCGTCCTTGCGAAGTCCTAACGCTTCCGCGCGAACTTTGACGCGGCCTTGACGCGACACGGTCCGGTGGGCGGGCGGATGCGTACCGGCCGTGGGACGTGTGTAGCTTGGCCCCTTGTCCGGACATCGCGGGCCGGCCCGTCCGCACGGCGGGAGGGCTCTCCGGACCCGGCCCGCAGGCGAAGGGCCGCCCGAGTCGATTCAGCCGGAAGGACGGTCGTGCACATCGTCATTATGGGCTGCGGGAGAGTGGGTTCCGCTCTCGCGCAGACCTTGGAGCAGCAGGGGCACACGGTCGCCGTCATCGACCGCGACCCCACCGCCTTCCGCCGTCTCGGCTCAGGGTTCGGCGGGCGGCGGGTGACCGGCATCGGCTTCGACCAGGACACCCTTCGCGAGGCCGGAATCGAGGAGGCGGGCGCCTTCGCCGCCGTGAGCAGCGGCGACAACTCGAACATCATCGCGGCGCGTGTCGCCCGCGAGATGTTCGGCATCGAGCACGTCGCCGCCCGCATCTACGACCCGCGCCGCGCCGAGGTCTACCAGCGGCTCGGCATCCCGACCGTCGCGACGGTGCGGTGGACGGCCGACCAGATGCTGCGGCGCCTGCTGCCCTCGGGCGCGGAGCCCCTGTGGCGCGACCCGACGGGCGCCGTCGAGCTCGCCGAGGTCTACGCGACGGAGGCGTGGGTCGGGCAGAAGGTGAGCCGGCTCCAGGAGGAGACCGGGGTGCGGGTCGCGTTCCTCACGCGGCTGGGTGAGGCGATGCTGCCGACCTCGCAGACGGTGGTGCAGGACGGGGACCTCGTGCACGTGATGATGCGCAGCGACGACGTGGCGCGGGTCGAGGCGGCCTTCGCCGAGGGCCCGCAGGAAGGCGGTCAGTGATGAGGATCGCCATCGCCGGGGCCGGGGCCGTGGGCCGTTCGATCGCCGGGGAACTCCTGGAGAACGGGCACGAGGTCCTGCTCATCGACAAGACGCCCACCGCGATCTCGGTGGAGCGGGTGCCGCGCGCGGAGTGGCTGCTCGCGGACGCCTGCGAGATCACCTCGCTGGACGAGGCGGCGCTCCAGCGCTGCAACGTCGTGATCGCCGCGACGGGTGACGACAAGGTCAACCTCGTGGTCTCGCTGCTCGCCAAGACGGAGTACGCGGTGCCGCGCGTGGTCGCGCGTGTCAACAACCCGAAGAACGAGTGGCTCTTCAACGAGTCCTGGGGCGTGGACGTCGCCGTCTCGACGCCGCGCCTGATGTCGGCGCTGGTCGAGGAGGCGGTGAGCGTCGGCGATCTCGTCCGGCTGCTGCGTTTCAGCCACGGGGACGCGAACCTCGTGGAGCTGACCCTGCCGCCGGAGTCGGAGCTGGCGGGGACGCGGGTCGGGGAGGTGCGGTGGCCCGAGGACACGTCGCTCGTGACGATCATCCGGGGGACGCGGGTGCTGGCGCCGACCGTGGAGGACCACTTGGAGGCGGGGGACGAGTTGCTGTTCGTGGCGGCGCAGTCGCGGGAGGAGCAGCTCGAAACGTTGCTTTCGGGGCGGGGGGATGGGGTGGGCCGGGAGGAGTAGGCCGCCGGTCCGGGGCGGGGGCCGGGGGCTGCCCCCCGGGCCCCGGATTCGGGGCTCCGCCCCGGGCCCCGCTCCTCAAACGCCGGAGGGGCTGGAATATGGGCCCGTCAGTCGTCGGAGGGGCCCGACTTGCCGGCGCGTTCTGCCTCCTCGGCCGCCTCCATCTCCGCGAAGACGTCGATCGGTGGCGGGGCCTTCGCGAGGAAGATCCAGGTGAGCCAGACGGCGAGGAGGAAGGGGGGGATCTTGAGGGCGACGAGGACCCAGCCCAGGGAGGTGGTGTCCCCCCACCAGTAGAGCGGGAAGAGGATCGCGCATTTCAGGAGCAGGATCAGGCCCCACGCCCAGCTGGAGCGCGCGTACGCCTTCTTGCGGCCGGGGTTGCGGGTGCGCCAGGAGAGGTTCTCCTTGAAGATCGGGCCCAGGATGAGGCCGATCAGCGGGACACCGGCGAGCGTCGTGAGGATGTAGGCGAGTGCCAGGCCGAAGGTGTACACCATGCCCGGCAGGTAGAAGTCCTTCGCGTTGCCCGTGAACATCGCGAAGAGGACGCCGAAGCCGACGCCGAAGACTCCCGAGAAGGCGTGCTTGATGGTGCCGCGCTGCACGAGCCGTGCCAGCCCGAGCACGATCGAGACGCCGAGTGCCGAGAAGGCGGAGATCTTCAGGTCCTTGTTGATCGTGAAGATCGTGACGAACAGCAGCCCGGGGACGACCGTTTCGATCATGCCGCGCAGGCCGCCGAAGGCTTCGAGCAGGGCGGCCTCGGTCACCGCGCGGTCGGCGGCGTCCTGGGGCGTGCCGCCCGGTGGTCCGTCCTGCTTCCGATGGCTGGTCGGCTTGTCGAGGGACGTCACCGGTCACTCCCGTCCGAGGGGCTTGAGTTCGTACTTGGGATTGAACAGCACCCTGCGGCCGTGGTTCATGCAGACCCGTCCCGAGGCGATCAGCTTGCGCCCGGGCTCTATCCCCGTGATGGAGCGCCTGCCGAGCCATACGACGTCGAGCGGGGCCGTGCCGTCGAAGAGTTCGGCCTCCAGGGCCGGGACCCCAGCGCGCGGCCGCAGGGTGACCGTGCGCAAGGTACCAGTTACGGTGACGAGCTGCCGGTCGCCGGCCGCGTCGATGCGGGTGCAGCCCGTGGTCGTCTGGGCGTCCTCCTGGAGCTCTTCGGACTCCAGTTCCTCCTGCGGCGTGGAGAGACGGTCCAGCATCCGGCGCAGCCGGCCGGCCGGCCGCTCCGCCTTCTCCGGCCTGCCCGGCCTGGGAGTTCCGCTCATGATGGGCACCCTATCGGGGACGGGGGGAGGGGTTTCCCCCATGCTCGCTCTTCTGCCCCGCGGTCACTTCTCGAACCGGTACCCCATGCCCGGCTCGGTGAGGAAATGCCGGGGATGGGCGGGGTCCTTCTCCAGTTTCCTCCGCAACTGTGCCATGTACACGCGGAGGTAGTTCGTCTCGGTCCCGTACGAGGGGCCCCAGACCTCCTGGAGCAGCTGTTTCTGCCCCACCAGGCGCCCCGCGTTGCGCACCAGGACCTCCAGGAGGTGCCACTCGGTGGGGGTGAGACGGATGTCGCGGCCCTCGCGCCGCACCTTCTTCGCGGCGAGGTCCACGTGGAAGTCCTCCGTCTCCACGACGATCTCGCCCTCTCCCCCGGCGGGCTCCGCGCGGCGCACGGCGGCACGGAGGCGGGCGAGCAGTTCGTCCATGCCGAAGGGCTTGGTGACGTAGTCGTCGGCGCCCGCGTCGAGCGCCTCGACCTTCTCGTCGGAGCTGTGCCGCGCGGAGAGCACGAGGATGGGGACGCGCGTCCAGCCACGCAGCCCGCGGATCACCTCCACGCCGTCCATGTCGGGCAGCCCGAGGTCGAGCACGACGACGTCGGGGTGGCGCGCGGCGGCGAGCTGGAGGGCCGCGGCGCCGTCGGCGGCGGCGTCCACCTCGTAGTGGCGGGCCCTGAGGTTGATCACGAGCGCGCGGACGATCTGTGGCTCGTCGTCCACCACCAGCACGCGGGTCATGAACGAGCCGCCTTTCCTGGGAAGGGGGAGGGAGGGGGAGAGGGGGACTGGGGTGCGGGGGGCTCTTCGGGCGGTGCGGGGCCCCCGTCCCCCGGGGCGTCCTCCTTCGGGCGGCGGCATGCCACCGGCAGCGTGAGGACCATCGTGAGGCCGCCGCCGGGGGTGTCCTCGGCGGAGAGGGTGCCGCCGAGCGCCTCGGTGAAGCCGCGGGCGACGGCGAGGCCGAGGCCCACGCCGGAGCCGCGCGGGGCGTCGCCGTGGCGCTGGAAGGGCTCGAAGATGCGCTCCTTCGCCTCGTCCGGGACGCCGGGGCCCCGGTCGACCACCCGCAGTTCGACGCGGTCGCCGAGAGTGCTCGCGGCGACGAGGACGGGGGTGCGGGGCGGGCTGTACTTGACGGCGTTCTCCACGACGTTGCCGACCGCCCGTTCCAGGAGCCCGGCGTCCACGGCGACCATCGGCAGCGTCTCGGGCACGTCGAGATCGACCGGCGCCTCGGGCGGGAGGCCGGCGAGGGCCATCGGCACGACCTCGTCCAGGTCGATCTCGCGGATGAGCGGGGCCACGGTGCCGGTCTGGAGGCGGGACATGTCGAGGAGGTTGCCGACGAGGTGGTCGAGCCGGTCGGCGCCGTTCTCGATGGCCTCCTGGAGCGCGTCGCGGTCCTCCTCGGACCACGCGACGTCCTCGGCGCGCAGCGAGGTCACCGCCGCCTTGATCGCGGCGAGCGGCGTGCGCAGGTCGTGGCTGACGGCGGCGAGCAGCGCGGTGCGGATGCGGTTGCCCTCGGCGAGCGTACGGGCCTGGCGGGCCTGCCGCTGGAGGCGCTCGCGGTCCAGGACGACGGCCGACTGCGCGGCGAAGGCGGCGAGGACGCGGCGGTCGGCGGCGGGCAGGACGCGCCCCGAGAGGGCGAGCGCCATGTGGTCGCCGACGGGCATGTCCACGTCGGCGTCCTCGGGGCGCGCGGCCGGCTCGGGGCCGACGCTCCCCGCCGGGGTCCACGGCTCGCGGTCGCCCTCGCGCTCCAGCAGGGCCACGGAGTGCATCGCGAAGGTCTCGCGGACGCGGTCGAGGAGCGCGTCGAGCGTCGTCTCGCCGCGCAGCACGTCCCCGGCGAGGAAGGAGAGGACCTCCGACTCGGCGCGCAGCCGGGCCGCCTGGTGGGTGCGGCGGGCCGCGAGGTCCACGACGGAGGCGACCGCGACGGCGACGGCGAAGAAGATGACGATCGCGACGATGTTCGAAGGATCACTGATCGTGAACGTGTGCGTCGGGGGCGTGAACCAGAAGTTCAGCAGGATCGAGCCGACGGCCGCCGAGGCGAGCGCGGGGACGAGTCCGCCGAGGAGGGCGGCGCCCACGGTCAGGAAGAGGAAGAGCAGGACGTCGTTGGCGAGGCCGGGCCCCTCGTCCAGCGAACGCAGGACGAGGGCGAGCAGGACGGGCCCGCCGACGCCGACGAGCCAGCCGGTGAGGAGGCGCGAGCGGCCGAGGCGGGCGCCGCGGGCGACGGGCAGGCCGCGCCCCTTCGCCGCCGCCTCGTGCGTGACGATGTGCACGTCCAGGTCGGGACCGGACTCACGGGCGACCGTCATGCCGACGCCCGGCCCGAGGGCGTACTGCCAGCTGCGGCGGCGGGAGGAGCCGAGGACGATCTGGGTGGCGTTGACGCCCTTCGCGAAGTCGAGCAGCGCGGCCGGTATGTCGTCGCCTATGACGTGGTGGAAGGTGCCGCCGAGGTCTTCGACCAGGGTGCGCTGGACGGCGAGTTCCTTGGGGCTCGCGGCGGTGAGGCCGTCGCTGCGGGCGATGTAGACGGCGAGGATCTCGCTGCCGGAGCCCTTGGCGGCCATGCGCGCGGCGCGGCGGATGAGGGTGCGGCCCTCGGGGCCGCCGGTGATGCCGACGACGATGCGTTCGCGGGCCTGCCAGGTCGACTCGATGTTGTGCTCGCCCCGGTACTGCTGGAGGTACTCGTCCACGCGGTCGGCGGTCCACAGGAGGGCGAGTTCACGCAGCGCGGTGAGGTTGCCGGGGCGGAAGTAGTTGGCGAGGGCCGCGTCGACCTTGTCGGGCGCGTAGACGTTGCCGTGCGCGAGGCGGCGGCGCAGTGCCTGGGGCGACATGTCGACCAGCTCGATCTGGTCCGCGCGGCGCACGACCTCGTCGGGGACGGTCTCGCGCTGGGTGACGCCGGTGATCGACTCGACCACGTCGCCGAGCGATTCGAGGTGCTGGATGTTGACGGTGGAGACGACGTCGATGCCGGCCGCGAGCAGTTCCTCGACGTCCTGCCAGCGCTTGGCGTTGCGGGCGCCGGGGACGTTGGTGTGGGCGAGTTCGTCCACGAGGACGACGGCGGGGGCGCGGCGCAGGACCGCGTCCACGTCCATCTCGGTGAACGCGGCGTCACGGTGCGTGTGGTGGGCGCGGGGCAGCTCTTCGAGCCCGGTGAGCAGCACCTCCGTGCGGGGGCGGGTGTGGTGCTCGACGTAGCCGACGACGACGTCGGTGCCCCGCTCCCGGCGGCGGTGGGCCTCGGCGAGCATCGCGTAGGTCTTGCCAACGCCGGGGGCGGAGCCGAGGTAGATACGGAGTTTGCCGCGGGCCATGCGCGCATTGTCCGTGGTGACGGTCGGTGGTGTCGCCCCGGGCGGGATCGCGGGCCCGACCTTGACGGGACTCTGACGCCGGTCGGCGGCTCACCGTCACGGGGCTCGGCCCCGAGCCCCGGAAGGGGGACCGGGAGCGCGGCTCCCCGGCGCGCAACCCGCACCCCGCTCCCGCACACTCGCGTCAGCGCGCCGTGTAGCCGCCGTCCACCAGGTGGTAGCTGCCCATGACGAAGGAGGCGCGGTCGGAGAGGAGGAAGGCGATGACCTCGGCGACCTCCTCGCCCGTGCCGAGGCGGCCCGCCGGGTGGAGGGAGACGAGGCCGTCGTGGGCGGCCTTGTCCATGTCCTTGAGGAGCGGCGTCTCGATGAAGCCGGGGCCCACCGCGTTGACGCGGATGCCCTGCGTCGCGTACTCCATGGCCGCGGTCTTGGTGAGGCCGACGACGCCGTGCTTCGCGGTGGAGTAGGCGACGGCGTTCGGGAAGCCGACGGAGCCGAGGATGGACGCCGTGTTGACGATGGCGCCCTTGCCGGCGGCGGCCATGACGGGTATCTGGTACCGCATCCCGTAGAAGACGCCGCTGAGATTGGTCGCGATGACGCGGTCCCAGTTCTCGGTGGAGTACGCGCCGGTCGGGGCGCTCTCGCCGGTGATGCCCGCGTTGTTGACGGCAGGTCGAGGCCGCCGAAGGTCGTGACCGCGAAGTCGACGGCCGCCTCGACGGAGGCGGCGTCGGTGACGTCCACGGTGACGGCGGCCGCCTCGATGCCCTCGGAGGTGAGCGTCGCGACGGCCGCCTCGGCGCCGTCCTTGTCGTAGTCGGCGACGACGACCTTGGCGCCGCCGCGGCCGAGGCGGCGGGCGGTGGCGAGGCCGATGCCGGAGGCGGCGCCGGTGACGAAGGCGGTCCTCCCCGCGAACTCGGTGCTGTCCACGGGGGTGGTGCGGGTGTCGTTGGTGCTCATGGGGTGTCGCTTTCCGTGCGGTGCTGCGGCGTGGCCGGAGTACGGCCCGCCTCGGTGACGAGGGTCGCGTAGACACGGTCGACGAGGGCCGGTAGGTCCTCGCCCGCTTCGTGGCCGCCGCGGATCCAGAGCCGGAGGGCGGCGAGCAGGACGCCCGCCGCGGCGCCGACGACGGCCGCCGGGCGCGGATCGCGCCCGGGGTCGACGCCCAGCCGCTCCGCGAGGATGCGCACCGACTCGGCCTGGGCCGCGACGCGGACCCGCTCGAAGGCGGCGAACATGGTGGGTTCGCTGTCCACGAGGGCGAAGATCCCCGCGTATCCGGGGGTGTCCTGCCAGGCGTACGCCGGGTCGGCGAGCCAGTCGGCGACGGCCGCGCGGTAGGCGGGCAGCGGCGGTTCGTGGGCCGGGCGGGCCCGCAGCGCCGCGTTGATGCGCTCGGTGTCGGCGCGCGCGAAGTCGAGCGCGGCCTCCTCCTTGCCGGCGAAGTACCGGCTGAACGTGCGCCTGGTGACGTCCGCGCGCTCGGCGACCGCCTCGACGGTGACGGAGTCGAGCCCCTCTTCGAGGACCAGTTCCATCGCCGCGCGGGCCAGCGCCTCCCTGGTCCGCAGGGCCTTGCGGCGCCTGCGGTCCACGGGTGCGGGCGGCTGCGTCCGCCGCGTCTCCTCGGCCTTCATGTGCTCCACCGTACTCCTCGTTTTGTCCCGTTGGGACATATGTCCCCATGGGACTTCCATCGGTCGGGGCGGGACGCGGACACGGCGAAGGGGCCGCACCCCCCGTGACGGGAGTGCGGCCCCTTCGGCCGTACGCGGCGCGCGGAGCGCCGGGCGCTCAGCGGATCTCGGTGATCTCCGGGCCCCGGGCGAGCTGGCCCATGTCGCCGCCGAAGCGCGACCCTGAGCCCTGGCGGTCCTGCTGGACCCCCTCGGGCACCATCTGGGCGTCCTCGGGAAGCTTGAGCACGATCGGGTCGCGGGGGGCCATCGGGCCCTCGCCGCGTACCACCACCGTGTCGCGCACGATCTGCTCCAGGACCCCGGCGGCCTGCGGCTGCACCGCGCCCTGGCCGGAGATGACCCCGCGCAGGAACCAGCGCGGGCCGTCCACGCCGACGAAGCGCACGACCTGCTGGCCGCTCTTGCCGTCCGGGAGCTGGATCGGGACCTGGGCGCGCAGTTCCCAGCCGAGCGGGCCCTCGATCTCGTCGATCAGGCCGCCCTGGCGGGTGATGCCGCTCGCGATCTCCTCGCGCACCTCGCCCCAGATGCCCTCGTTCTTGGGCGCGGCGAAGCCCTGGAGCTGCACCGCGCTGTCGCCGAGGACGACGGTGGCGGCGACGATCGCGTCACCGGCGACCTCCACCCGCAGCTCCATGCCCTCGACACCGGGCACGAAGAGGCCACCGAGGTCGACGCGCCCCTCACCGGGCTCGTGCAGCTCGGAGATGTCCCAGGGCCCGTCGGGCCGGGGGGCGGGCGGAAGACCGCGCCGCCCGGCGCCGCTCGCGGCACCCTCGTCGGCACTCCGCCCGTCCGCGACCTGCTCGGTCTCGCTCTCCGCGTCTTCCGCGGCACCGCTGTTCTTGCGACGTCCGAACACGTCACTGTCCTTCCCGGTCGGATACGACCGAAGCGTAACCGTTTCCACCTGTGCCGTCGCCCACGGCCGCATGTCCGCCCGTGGACCCGAAACCGCCCGCCGCCCGCGCCGAGCCGGGGAGTTCGCCGACCTCCAGGAAGGCGGCCCGCTCGACGCGCTGGATCACCAGCTGGGCGATCCGGTCGAAGCGCTCGAACCGTACGGGCTCGCGCGGATCGAGGTTCACCACGATCACCTTGATCTCCCCACGGTACCCGGCATCCACCGTCCCGGGGGCATTCACGAGTGCCACTCCGCACCGGGCGGCGAGCCCCGAACGGGGATGCACGAAGGCCGCGTACCCCTCGGGGAGCGCGAGCGCGACGCCGGTCGGCAGGACGGCGCGCTCGCCCGGGGCGAGCACGGCGGCCTCGGTCGTGACGAGGTCGGCGCCCGCGTCACCGGGGTGCCCGTAGGCGGGGAGCGGCACGTCGGGATCGAGCCGGCGCAGCGGCACGGTCAGGGGCTCAGGGTTCACTGTTCACTCCGGTGACTCTCTGTCCGGCGGCTTTCCGTCCGGCGGCACGGACGGGTACGGGATGCGCACGCCGGGTGTCCGGCGCCCGACCCTACCCGCGCGGCGGGAGGGCACAGGCCGTCGTGCCAAGCTTGCCCTCATGCAGCCTTACGAAGAACGTCTGACGGCGCCCCGGTCCTGGTGGGCGGTCTGTGTCCTGGTCGGGATCGTCTGCGCCCTCGTGGCGCTGCCGTTCGGGACCCTGCCCCTGCTGGCCGCGCTCGTCGCGGGGGCCGCCGTCTCGGCGGTGATCACGAGCGCGTACGGCTCGGTGCGCATCCGCGTCGTGGGCGGCTCGCTCGTCGCCGAGGGGGCGAAGCTGCCGGTGACCGCGCTGGGCGAGGGCGAGATCCTGGACCGCGAGGCGGCCCGTGAGTGGCGGCTGCACAAGGCGGACCCGCGCGCGTTCATGCTGCTGCGCGCCTACATCCCGACGGCGGTACGGGTCCCGGTCACCGACCCGGCCGACCCGACCCCGTACCTCTACCTCTCCACGCGCGAGCCGCGGCGGCTCCTGGACGCGATCGAGGCGGCGCGGGAGACGAGCCCGACCGTCTGAGGCCCGGCGGCCGGGCCGGCCGCGGGCTTGACGGGGGCTTGACGAAGATGCGGGGGCTTTCCCGGCCTCACGTGGGCCCGGGGCCGTCGCCGCGGGGACCCGGCAGTCCGGGGTACGGCTCCTCGGGCGCCTCCAGCGCGGGCAGTCCCTCCAGGCGCTCCCACGGGATCGCCCGTCCCCGCAGGTCGTCGCGGATGTGCTCGGCGAGCCGGCGCGTGTCCCTGCGGTTCATGTACGCGCCCACGGCGGCGCCGACGAGGAACGGCACGAGGTTGGGCAGGTTGCGGATCGTGCGTTTCATGATCTGCTGGCGCAGTTCGCGCGCCGCCTGCCCGCTGAGCCCGCCGGCGGTGAGCGCGAGCGGCTTGCTCAGGTCGAGGCCGCGTTCCTGGGTCCAGGCGGTGAGGTAGGCGGAGCTGCGCTGGCCGAGCGTGCCCGGCGGCCGGTGGCCGTAGATCTCGTGGAGTTCGGCGACGAGCTTGAGCTCGATCGCGGCCACGGCGGTGATCTCGGCGGCGAGTTCGGCCGGGAGCGCGGGCGGCACCGGCATCATCGCGGCGGCGCCGATCGAGGCGCCGACGGCGGAGGCCGAACGGGCCGCGCCGGTGACGAGTCTGTCGGCCAGTTCCTCCGGGCCGAGGCCCGGGAACTGGCGGCGGAGCGTGGCGAGGTCGCGCACCGGTACGCGGGGCGCGGTCTCGATGATGCGGTCGGCGAGGAAGCCGACCGCCGCGCGGGACGCGTCGCGCCCGCGCCGGAGCCCCTGCCCCACGCCGGAGCGCAGAGCGGTGAGCCTGCCGCCGCGCGGGGGCCTCTCGCCCCGTGCGGCCGCCGTGTCCCGCCCGGGGGCGGTGCCCGGCTCCTCGGCCCCCGCGGGGGGCTGCTGAGCCGGGAGAAGGGCCGCAGCGGCGTCCTGCGCGTCCCGCTTTTCGAGCGAGGCCGCGGGGCCCCGCTCGTTCGCGCGTGCACGCCGCTCCTGACCGTCCGGCGACGCGGGGCGCCGCCGCTTCCAGGGAGGGGTCGAGCCGGTCACGGCCGCCCCGCCCTCAGTCGCAGTCGCGGCAGATCGGCTGCCCGTTCTTCTCCCGCGCGAGCTGGCTCCTGTGGTGCACCAGGAAGCAGCTCATGCAGGTGAACTCGTCCTGCTGCTTGGGCAGGACGCGGACCGCCAGCTCCTCGTTGGAGAGGTCGGCCCCGGGGAGCTCCATCCCGGCCGCCTCCTCGAACTCGTCCACGTCGACGGTCGAGGTGGTCTTGTCGTTGCGCCGGGCCTTGAGCTCTTCGAGGCTGTCCTCGTTGAGGTCGTCGTCGGTCTTGCGTGGAGTGTCGTAATCCGTAGCCATGTCGCTCTCCCCCTCTGGGTTCTGTGCGGTGTCTCAGCGCTCGTAACGCGTGAGAGGCCGGACTTGTGCCCGACCCGAGGCGGAGATTTTGCCTCACATCAAGGTCTGTTACTCAATCGACACTTCTTGTGCCCCCTTGACCAGGGGCACAGGGAAGTGCTGGTGCGCACCGTAACCGGTCGGACAGTCGCACCGGGCACGGATCTCCCCGTGTACTTCCCGTGATCGACCCCCATGAAAACCCCGATTTTCCGGGCTTTTCGGGGGGCTCGGACGTCACCCACTGTGAATGTCTGAAAACCCGCTCTTGTGATCGATCACACAGGTCACGTGCGGACGCGGGTCCCGAAAATTCCTCCCAAAGCGAACAAGATACCCGGGACACGACGGCCCACCGCCCGTGTCGGGCGAACCGGCGAACACGTATCGCAATCCACCGGGCACGTTCCGCTCACAGCGGGAGTGTGACTCGCATCACGAGCCCGCCGCCCTCCCTCGGCTCGGCGTGGATGCGGGCGCCGTGCGCGCGGACGACGGAGCGCACGATCGACAAGCCGAGGCCCGCGCCCTTGTCACTGCCCGTGCGTTCGGTGCGCAGGCGGCGGAAGGGCTCGAAGATGTTCTCGATCTCGTACGCGGGCACGACCGGGCCCGTGTTGCTCACGACGAGCACCGCCTGCCCGTGCTGGGCCTCGGTGGTCACCTCGACCCAGCCGCGTTCCCGGGCCGCCTCCCCGTCCTCGCCGGCGGGACCGGTCGGCGGCACGTTGTAGCGGATCGCGTTCTGCACGAGGTTGAGGGCGACGCGCTCCAGGAGCACGCCGTTGCCGTCCACGACGGCGGGCGCGCGCGTCCCCCGGATCTCCACGTCCCGCGCCGCCGCCTCACCGCGCGCCTGGTCGATGGCGCGGCCCGCGACCTCGGCGAGATCGACCGGCCCGCGCTCGACCAGCTGGTTGTCGCTGCGGGCGAGCAGCAGCAGGCCCTCGACGAGCTGTTCGCTGCGTTCGTTCGTCGCCAGCAGGGTCTTGCCCAGTTGCTGGAGCTCGGGAGGCGCCCCCGGGTCGGAGAGCTGGACCTCCAGGAGGGTGCGGTTGATCGCGAGCGGCGTGCGCAACTCGTGCGAGGCATTGGCGACGAAGCGCTGCTGCGCCGTGAAGGCCCGCTCCAGGCGCTCCAGCATCTCGTCAAAGGTGTCGGCGAGTTCTTTCAGCTCGTCGTCGGGGCCGTCGAGCTTGATCCGCCGGGTCAGGTCGGAACCGGCCACCTGGCGCGCCGTCCTGGTGATCCGTCCCAGCGGGGACAGGACGCGGCCCGCCATCGCGTAGCCGAAGGCGAAGGCGATGACGCTGAGCCCGAGGAGGGCGAGCAGCGAGCGCGAGAGCAGGTGGTCCAGGGCCTGCTGACGCTGCTGGCTCACGCAGGCGTTGAGCGCGTCCTGGAACTCGGCCTGGGTGTGGACGACGCCGGACATGTCCCTGAGCTGCGGGCAGGTGTCGCTGGAGAGGCGCACCGCGCCGCTGGAGATCTGGAAGGGCAGCTTCTGCCCGACACCGACCGCCTGCACAGCGAGCAGGTAGATGATCGAGAGGAGCAGGATGCCCGCGATGAGGAACATCCCGCCGTAGAGCAGGGTGAGCCTTATCCGGATGGTCGGGCGCAGCCAGGGGAACGGGGGCTCGGCCGCGATGAACGGGGGGCGCGCGGGCTTGGGCGGGACGGGCGGGCGGCCGGGGGGCCGGGGCGCGCGGGCAGCGCCCTGCCGGGAGGGGGACGGGGCCATGGGGGACTCAGATCCGGTAGCCGGAGCCGGGGACGGTGACGATGACGGCGGGCTCACCGAGCTTGCGGCGCAAGGTCATGACCGTGACCCGGACGACGTTGGTGAAGGGGTCGGTGTTCTCGTCCCACGCCTTCTCCAGGAGCTGCTCGGCCGAGACGACCGCGCCCTCGCTGCGCATGAGCACTTCGAGGACGGCGAACTCCTTCGGGGCGAGCTGGATCTCCCTGCCGTCGCGGAAGATCTCCCTGCGGTTGGGATCGAGCTTGATCCCGGCCCGTTCCAGGACCGGCGGCAGCGGCACGCTGGTGCGCCTGCCGAGGGCGCGGACACGGGCGATCAGCTCGCTGAAGGCGAAGGGCTTGGGGAGGTAGTCGTCGGCGCCCAGCTCCAGGCCCTCGACGCGGTCGCTGACGTCGCCCGAGGCGGTGAGCATGAGGACCCGCGTGGGCAGGCCCAGCTCCACGACCCGGCGGCAGACGTCGTCGCCGTGGACGAGGGGGAGGTCGCGGTCGAGCACGAGGACGTCGTAGTCGTTGACCTCGACGCGCTCCAGCGCCGCGGCTCCGTCGTACACGACGTCGACCGCCATGGCCTCCCGGCGCAGTCCGGTGGCCACCGCATCGGCGAGCAACTGCTCGTCCTCGACGACGAGTACGCGCACGTGGCTGGTCCTTTCCGTGGGCGCCCCCGGCACGGGGGCGCGGCGCGCCCGCCCGGCCCGGTACTGGGCGGGTGGCGGGGCGCGCGACGACAGTTGTGGAGCCTCCATCCTGCCCCTTTCGGCCATAAACCGGCGGTAAGCCCTTAGCCACGCCTTATCACTGGCCGTGCGCGGCCGGAGGGGACGACGGGGCGCGATGGGGGGCGGGACCGGGGCGCGACCGGGGCGGGAGGCGGGAGCGCGGGCGGAGGGGGACGGGCGGGCGGCGTGTGATCACGGTACGTACGCGGCGGAAACCCGGCGCGACCGCGAGGGGAAAACCATGTATCCGTCCACGAATTCGCGCGAGTGGCGAACGGGGAGGTTTCCGGGGGCGGTGGGCTGGGGATGACCCCAGGACACCCCGCGATCACGTCCGGTCCGCGGCACGCCCTCACGGCGTGCCGCTCCGCTTTGAGCCGAGCGGCACCGGCTGACCGCCCCTGTCTGGCACACCCCGTGCCGCCGACCCACGACCATGACGAGGGGGCGCACCATGGACGCTTTCACCGCCGCGCTGCTCCAGCGCATAAGGAACACCAAGTCCGACCTCGACCAGGCGCGTCGCAGCGGCGACGACTTCCTGGTGGACGTGGAGGAATCGGATCTGGACGACCTGCGACGCCTCGCCGTCGAGCACGGAGTCGACTTCGACGCCGTGCAGGCCGCCGACCCGTCGCCGTCCCGCCCGGTCCAGCACGCCTGAGCGGCGGCGGCTCCCCCTGCCGCCGCCCCCGGGCAGGACCGCGCGCCACGTCCCGTACGTCGCGCGAAGGGGCCGGTAC
>NZ_GG770539.1:1374361-1385206 GCF_000154905.1 Streptomyces sp. SPB074
CCGGCCCCTTCGTCCACTCCGCCTCGGGTCACCCGCCCCCGTACGGGCCGTCCGGCCCGCCGCCGGCTCAGTCGTGCCAGGCGCCCAGTTCCTCCAGGCGTGCCTGGAGGCTCTCGAAGAGGCCGGGCGGGGCGGCGACGGTCAGTTCGGGGCTCGGCGGGGCGCCGGGACGGCCGCCGGTGAGGGCGCCCGCCTCGCGGGCGATGAGGTCGCCCGCCGCGTAGTCCCAGGGGTTGAGGCCGCGCTCGTAGTACGCGTCGAGGCGGCCCGCCGCCACGTCGCACAGGTCGATCGCGGCCGAGCCGCCGCGCCGGATGTCGCGCACCGAGGTGATGAGCCCGGCGATGACCCCGGCCTGGTGGGCGCGCCGTTCGGCGAGGTAGCCGAAGCCGGTCCCGACGAGCGCGCGGCCCTCCTCGGCCGGGGGCCGCACGCGCAGCACCCGGTCCCCGAGCCGGGCCCCGCCGCCCCGTACCGCGTGGTACACCTCACCGCGCACGGGCGCGTCCACGACGCCGACGATCGTCTCGCCGTCCTTCTGCGCCGCGATCGAGACGCACCAGCTCGGCAGCCCGTAGAGGTAGTTCACCGTCCCGTCCACGGGGTCGACGACCCACCGCACCCCGCTCGTCCCCTCGCGGTTCGCGCCCTCCTCGCCGAGGACGCCGTCCTCGGGCCGGTGCTCGGCGAGGAACCCGGTGATGAGCTTCTCGGAGGCGAGGTCCATCTCGGTCACGACGTCGACGGGGCTGGTCTTGGTCGCGGCGACGCCGAGATCGGCGGGCCGCGCGTCCCGGAGGAACGCGCCCGCGCGGCGCGCGGCTTCGAGGGCGAGGGGCAGCAGTTCCCGAGCGAGCTTGTCCGTCACGTTTCTCCTAGGTCGGGCCGGGCTGGGAACCCCAGTCTCCCCGGCGGTGGCGGAGCGGGGCCCCGGGGGGAGGGGCGCTAGGAACCGGCCGCCGCGGGGCGCGGCGTGCGCGCCGGGCAGCACCCGACCGGGCACACGTCGTGGCTGGCGCCCAGGGCTCCGAGCGCGCACCGGGCGGGCCGCTCCCCCCGCTCGGCGGCGGCCCGCTCCAGCAGGAGCTCCCGTACCGCCGCCGCGAAACGCGGATCGCTGCCCACCGTCGGGGACCGGCGCACCGGCAGCCCCAGCTCCGCCGCCTTCGCCTTCGCCTCCGTGTCGAGGTCGTACAGGACCTCCATGTGGTCCGACACGAAGCCGATCGGCACCATGACGACCGCGGGGACCCCGGCCGCGTGCTCCGCCTCCAGGTGGTCGCAGATGTCGGGCTCCAGCCAGGGGATGTGCGGGGCGCCGCTGCGGGACTGGTAGACGAGACGCCAGGCGTGGTCGGTGCCGGTGCGCTCGCGCACGGCGGCGTGGACGAGCGCGGCGACGTCGAGGTGCTCCTTGACGTACGCGCCGCCCTCGCCGTGCGCCTCGGGCGCGCCGGAGGTGTCGGCGGCCGCGACGGGGATCGAGTGCGTCGTGAAGGCGAGGTGCGCCCGCTCCCGTACGTCCTCGGGAAGCTCCGCGAGGGAGCGGAGGACGCCGTCGACCACCGGCTCCACGAATCCGGGGTGGTTGAAGTAGTGCCGCAGCTTGTCGACCACCGGCACGTCGAGGCCCTCGGCCTCCAGGGCCGCGAGCGCGTCGGCGAGGTTCTCGCGATACTGGCGGCAGCCGGAGTAGGAGGCGTAGGCGCTCGTGCACAGCACGGCGACGCGGCGGCGGCCGTCCTTGACCATCTCGCGGAGCGTGTCGGTGAGGTAGGGGGCCCAGTTGCGGTTTCCCCAGTAGACGGGCAGGTCGAGACCGTGCCCGGCGAAGTCGGTGCGCAGCGCTTCGAGCAGTTCGCGGTTCTGGCCGTTGATCGGGCTGACCCCGCCGAAGAGGAAGTAGTGCTGCCCGACCTCCTTGAGCCGTTCACGGGGGATGCCCCGGCCCCGGGTCACGTTCTCCAGGAAGGGAACGACGTCCTCGGGTCCTTCGGGGCCTCCGAAGGAGAGCAGCAGGAGGGCGTCGTAGGGGGTGGCCCCTGAGGCGGTGGGATCGAGAGCTTCGGCCATGGCTCCGATCCTGCCACCAGCGGCGCGGCACACGACGCGCGCCCCGCGCGTGTCCGGAGCGGAGGGCCCGGTCCGCACCGGGGGGCGGGTACGGGCCCGGTGGCGGGTACGGACCGGCGGGAGTCCGGTCCCGTACGCCTGCCGTCCCGCCCCGGCCGCCCCGGGCCGTCCTCTCCCCCGCGCCGCCCGGCATCTCCCGTGCGAAAAACCGCCCGGCTGCGTAAGCTCGCGGGGCCGGGTTCACTGCTTACCTCTCAGTCCGCCCGTCCCCTCTCCCCCGCGCGCGGCGGCCCCCGCCGCCCCGCGCCCCCACGCCTGCCCGGAGCCCGTTTTGCCCAGCCCCTACCGCGCGATCTTCCGCGCGCCCGGCACCCTGTCCTTCTCGGCGGCGGGGCTCATCGGGCGCTTGCCGCTCGCGATGATGGGGATCGGCGTCGTGACGATGATCTCCCAGCTCACGGGCCGCTACGGGCTCGCGGGCGCGCTCTCGGCGACGATCGCCCTCGCCGCCGCCGTGCTCGGCCCCCAGCTCTCCCGGCTCGTGGACCGGCACGGGCAGCGGCGGGTGCTGCGGCCCGCGACGCTCATCGGGCTCGCGGCGACGGCCGGGCTGCTGCTCGCGACGGTCCACGAGGCGCCGGACTGGACGCTGTTCGTCTTCGCGGCGGGGATCGGCTGCGTGCCGAGCGTCGGCTCGATGGTGCGCTCGCGCTGGGCGGCGCTCTACCGCGACGAACCCCGCATGTTGCACACCGCCTACTCCTTCGAGTCGGTCGTGGACGAGGTGTGCTTCGTGCTCGGCCCGATCCTCTCGATCGGCCTGTGCACGGCCTGGTTCCCCGAGGCGGGGCCGCTCCTCGCGGGCTGCTTCCTCGCCGTGGGCGTCTTCTGGCTCTCCGGCCAGAAGGCCACCGAACCCGCGGCGCACCCGGCCGGGCGGCACGAACGGGGCAGCGCCATGCGCTCGGTGGGGCTGCGCGTCCTCGTGCTCACCTTCGTCTCGACCGGCGTCATGTTCGGCGCGATCGACGTCGTGACCGTCGCCTTCGCCGAGGACCGGGGGCACAAGGCGGCGGCGAGCCTCGTCCTGGCCGTCTACGCGCTCGGCTCCTGCCTCGCGGGCGCGGTCTTCGGGCTCTTCCACTTCACCCGGCCGCCCGCCCGGCGCTGGCTCATCGGGGTCTGCCTCGTGGGCGTGAGTATGATCCCCCTCCAACTGGTCGGGAACCTTCCGTTTCTGGCCGTGGCGCTGTTCTTCGCGGGCCTGACGATCGCTCCCACGATGACGACGACGATGGCCCTCGTCGAGCAGCACGTGCCCCGCGCGAAGCTCACCGAGGGCATGACCTGGGTGAGTACGGGTCTCGCCGTCGGCGTCGCGCTCGGTTCCTCCGTGGCGGGCTGGGTCATCGACGCCTCGGGGCCGAAGGCGGGATACGCGGTCCCGGGGGTTGCCGGGGCGGTCGCGGTCGTGGTGGCGTTCCTGGGGTACCACCGGCTCAGCAAGCCGGTTCCGCAGCGGGGAGGGGCGCAGGATGAGCAACGAGCGGGAAGTGCCGGGAGCGAAGGAAGCGCGCGCGGCGCGGGGGCCGGAGCCGGCGGGGGCAGGGCGGCCCCGGAGCGTGCCGGGGACGGCGCGGCCGGGCGGGACCTGGCGTAACTGGGGCGGCAACATCACGGCGCGCCCGGCCCGCGAGGAGAGCCCGGCATCCGTGGACGAACTCGCGGGGGTGCTGCGCCGCGCGGCCGGGCAGGGCCTCACCGTCAAACCGGCCGGGACCGGCCACTCGTTCACCGCGATCTCCGCGACGGACGGCGTCCTGGTCCGCCCGCACCTGCTCACCGGCATCCGGCACATCGACCGCGAGGCCATGACGATCACCGTCGAGGCGGGGACGCCGCTCAAGCGCCTCAACGCGGCGCTCGCCCGCGAGGGGCTCTCCCTCACCAACATGGGCGACATCATGGAGCAGACCGTCGCGGGCGCCGTCAGCACCGGCACGCACGGCACGGGCCGCGACTCCGGCTCGATCGCCGCGCAGATCGCCGGTTTCGAACTCCTCACGGCCGACGGCACGCTCCTGCGCTGCACCCCCGAGGAGAACGCCGACGTCTTCGCCGCCGGGCGCGTCGGCCTCGGCGCGCTCGGCGTGCTCACGGCCGTCACCTTCCGCGTCGAGCCGGTCTTCCTGCTCACCGCGCGCGAGGAACCGATGCCGTTGGACCGGGTCCTCGCCGAGTACGAACAACTCGTGACCGAGAACGAGCACTTCGAGTTCTACTGGTTCCCGCACACGGAGAACACGAACACGAAGCGCAACAACCGCAGTCAGGGCCCGGCCCGCCCGGTGAAGAAGCTCCACGGCTGGTTCGAGGACGAGTTCCTGTCCAACGGCCTCTTCCAGGTGGTCAATTCGCTGGGCCGCGCGGCGCCGGCGACCATCCCGGCGGTGGCCCGCCTCTCCAGCCGGGCGCTCTCGGCGCGGACGTACACGGACATCCCGTACAAGGTCTACACGAGCCCGCGCCGGGTGCGGTTCGTGGAGATGGAGTACGCGGTGCCGCGCGCCGAGGTCCCCGCGGTGCTGCGCGAGCTGAAGGCGATGATCGAGCGCTCGCGGCTGCGGGTGAGTTTCCCGGTCGAGGTCCGCAGCGCCCCCGCCGACGACCTCGCCCTCTCCACGGCGAGCGGTCGCGACTCGGGCTACATCGCGGTCCACCTGTACCGGGGCACGCCGTACCGGGAGTACTTCACGGCGGCGGAGCAGATCTTCACGGCGCACGCGGGCCGCCCCCACTGGGGCAAGATCCACACCCGGGACGCGGCCTACCTCGCGGACGCCTACCCCCGCTTCGCGGAGTTCACGGCCCTGCGCGACCGCCTCGACCCGGACCGTCTCTTCGCCAACCCGTACCTGCGGCGCGTGCTGGGGGACTGACGGACGCCGGGGCGCGGGGACGCGCCGGGCGGCCGGTACGGCGAAGCCCCCGTCCGCTCCCAAGTACGGGGGCGGGCGGGGGCTTCGCGCCGTGGGGAGCGGGCGGCTCCTCAGGGTGTCTGCCCCTGCGCGCCGTCCTCCGGCTGCTGCCCGCCCGTGCCGCCGTCGCCCTGGTCACCGGTGCCGGTGCCCGGGTCCGTCGCCCCGCCGGATTCCTGGCCGGTGCCGGGGGTCTGCCCGGTGGGGTCGAGGGTCGTGCTCGGGGACGGCTTCCCCTGGTCGTCACGCTTCGTGACGTCGTCCGGCGCGCTCGGGTCCGCGGCGCCGTCCTTCCCGTCCCGGGGCCGGCTCGGCGAGGTGCTGTCGCCCGGCGTGGGCGAGGTGGAACCGTCCTTGCCGTCCTGCCCCTTCGAGCCGGTCGGGTCCGTCGAGTCCGCCGGGCCGGTCGAGGAGGACCGGCCGGGCTGCTCGGGCGGCGGTGCCTGGTGGTGGCCGCCGCCGTTGCCCCCGAGCTTGCTGATCGTGGAGCCGGAGCCGCCGCTGAGGGAGTGGCCGGCGAGGAGTTCGTATCCCGTGATGCCGGCCATCGACACGGCGAAGACGCCCACGGCGGTGAGCAGCGCCTTGCGCCAGCCGCGCGGCCTGCGGGGGCTCTGGTGCGTGACGGGAGCGCCGTACGCCCCGGGGGTCGCAGGTGGGGTCCCGTTCTCGTGCGCGGCGTACGCCCCGGGGGCGGTGCGCGTCCCGGTCCCGGGAGCGGTGTCCTCGCGCGCCGTGCCGAGCAGGCGCGTCGCCTCGTCCTCGCGCACCGGCCCGAGCAGGCGCGTCGCCTCGTCCCCGGGGACGGCGCCGAGGAGCCGTGTCGCCTCCTCGGCCGGGACGGCGGGGAACAGCCGGGACTCGTCGTCGGGTACGGGCCCGCCGGTGCCCGCCGGGAGCACGCGCGTCGCCTCGTCGGACGGCGCGGCGGCGGGAAGCACCGCCGTCCAATCGGCGTGGGCGGCCGGGAGCACCGTCGTCGGGTCGGCGTCCGCGGCCGGCGGAGTCGTCCGGTCCGCGTCGGCGCGCGGCAGGAGCCTCGTGTGGTCCGCGTCGGCGGGCGGCTGGACGGTCGCGGCCTCGGCGCGGGGGGCGGGGACGTCCGGGAGGTGGCGCTCGGGGTGCGCGAGGAACGTCGGCGGGACGGGGTCCCCGGAGCCGTCGTGCGGAACCCCGTGCCGGGGGACGACCTGCCCGGCCGCGTCGCGCAGCTGCTCGCCCGTTCTGCGGAAGAGGTGCTGGAAGACGCTGCCGCCCGTGGTGGCCACGACGCTCATGACCCCGGCGCCGATGACCGTGCCGTAGACGCCGAGTTGGGAGGCGGCGATCGCGGCGGCGACCGAGGCGAGGGCGGAGCCCGCCACCTGGGGGACGCTCAGGTCGAAGCGCTTGGCGGGCTTCTGCTCGTCGGCGACCGCCTCACCCGCGGGCGGGCCGCCGCCACGTATGTGAGGTGTGTCGCCCTTCACGGCTTCCTTCTGCATCTACCTGCCTTACATCGCCTTTCGTCCACCTTGCCGCAGGAAGTGACTACCGGGCGAATCGATTGGTTCCGGTTCCGTGGATTTTGTGAAGCGCGCCACCCGGCGGCGGGCGCTCCCAGCCCGGTGCCCGCGCGAGCGCCCGCGAAACGCGCCGGAGCACACGCGGCACCTCGCGCACGTCCCCGGCGCGGGGGGAAGTCCGGCGGAGCGTCGCCCCACCACGGGTGGCCCGAATGGAGTACTGTGGCGAGCCCTGGGTCCGGTCTCCCGTCAGGGTGCCCGGGACTCTTCGCACCGGAGCGGTCGGCCATCCGGCCGGAGCGGGTCCGGCCGCGGGGGGACGACCCGGCGGTGGCGGGAGAGTCCCGTACCCTCTGGGAGTCCGGGTGGTCACTCAGCGTTGCAAATGAGTACCGTGCCATAACGGAGTGTCAGGACCCGTGCCCGACACGCCGGGCAACTCGGCAAGGTTGTGGCAGGCTGCACCCGGGCAGGCCACACTCGACTAGCGGAAGCAGCGACGCACGTGACGTCGGCAGGCACCACCCGGGAGGTCCCCATGCCCGAACTGCGTGTCGTGGCCGTCAGCAACGACGGCACACGTCTTGTGCTGAAAGCTGCCGACAACACGGAGTACACCCTCGCCATCGACGAGCGGCTGCGCGCCGCCGTGCGCGGCGACCGGCCGCGCCTCGGCCAGATCGAGATCGAGGTCGAGAGCCACCTGCGGCCCCGGGACATCCAGGCCCGTATAAGGGCGGGGGCGAGCGCGGAGGAAGTGGCGCAGCTCGCCGGCATCCCCGTGGACCGCGTACGGCGCTTCGAGGGCCCGGTGCTCGCGGAGCGCGCGTTCATGGCGGAGCGGGCCCGCAAGACCCCCGTACGCCGCCCCGGCGAGTCCGCCGGTCCCCAGCTCGGTGACGCCGTGCAGGAGCGGCTGATGCTGCGCGGGGCCGAGCGGGAGACCGTGCAGTGGGACTCCTGGCGCCGCGACGACGGCACCTGGGAGGTCATCCTCGTCTACCGGCTCATCGGCGAGACGCGCTCGGCGAGCTGGACCTACGACCCGCCGCGCCGCCTCGTGCAGGCCGTGGACGACGAGGCGCGCGCGCTCATCGGCGAGTCCGACGAGCTGTCCTCGCCCGAGCCGACTCCCTTCGTGCCCCGTATCGCGCGGCTGCCGCGCGAGCGCACGATCGACCGCTTCGACCGTGACCGTCCCTCGCTCCCCGACCGGCCCCCGGCCCTTCCGCCCGCGCCGGTCGCCGAGGAGGAGGACGAGGAGCAGGCCCCGGCGGCCTCGGCCGAGCCGGGCCGCGACTCGCTGACGAGTCTCCTGGAGGCGGTGCCGAGCTTCCGCGGCGACATGGTGGTGCCCGAGCGGCCCGCGGTGGAGCGGACGGGCCAGGACGAGCCGGAGCGCGAGCCCGAGGCCGAGGAGCCCCCGGCCCCCGCGGCCTCGGCGGGTTCGGCGTACGCGGACGTGCTCATGCCGCGCGCCGTCTCCAGCCACCGGGACCGGCTGATCGGCTCGACGGACCGTCAGGCCGAGGCGGACGGTGTCCGCCCGGGGCGCCGCGCGGCGGTCCCGAGCTGGGACGAGATCGTCTTCGGCACCCGGCGCAAGAAGCAGGACTGAGCCCCGGCACGGGGCGGGGGCCGACGGCGCCCGCCCCGTGCCGCGCGCGGCTCCCGTCAGCCCCGTGCCACGGGGTTTCGGTCAGCCCCGCTCCGCCCCCGTGGCGACCGGGCGCTCGCCGTCCGCCGTCCACTCCGACCACGAGCCCGGGTACAACGCCGCCCGTACCCCGGCCAGTTCGAGGGCCAGCACCTCCTGCGCCGCCGAGACGCCCGAGCCGCAGTACACGCCCACCGTCCGCGCGCCGTCCGCGCCCAGACCGGCGAAGCGGGACCTCAGCTCGGCGACGGTCCTGAACCGCCCGTCGGGCCGGAGGTTCTCCGCGGTCGGCGCCGAGACCGCCCCCGGGATGTGGCCGCCCACCGGGTCGACCGGCTCCACCTCGCCCCGGTACCGCTCCCCCGCCCGCGCGTCGAACAGCACTCCTGTGCGCGCCAGTTCGGCCGCGCCCTCCGCGTCGAGCGTCGGCAGGGCGCCGGGCTCCGGCACGAAGTCGCCGGGCGCGGGCTCCGGCACCTCGGTCTCCACGGCACCGGCCCAGCGGGGGAATCCGCCGTCGAGCACGCGCACCGCCGAATGCCCCGACCAGCGCAGCAGCCACCAGGTGCGGGCCGCGGCCCAGCCCTGGCCGTCGTCGTACACGACGACCTCGCGGTCCGCGCTCACCCCGGCCGCCCGCATCGCGGCGCCGAAGTCCCCCGGCGCGGGCAGCGGGTGACGCCCGCACGGTCCCGGCGGGGCGGCGAGCTGGGTGTCGAGGTCGACGAAGACGGCGCCGGGCACGTGCCCTTCGAGGTACGCGGGCCGCTGGCTGGGCTGCCCGAGCCGGTAACGCACGTCGAGGACGACGGGCGGTCGGGGCCCGGCGAGGGCCGTGGCGAGGGTGTCGGCGTCGATGAGCGGGGAGACGGGGGCGGGTCGCGAGGTGGTCATGGGACCATCCTGGCCCACGGCACCCCGGCGCACTCCCCCGCCCGCGCGCCCCGTACGTCCCCCGGTGCGCGCGCTCGCGCGGCGAAGACGGGGCCCGCCGGTCCCGGACGGGCCCTTCGCGCGACGAGAGGTGCACAATCGGGTACGCACCGTGGCAGCGGGTGCGTCGGGTGCGGGTGGAACGGGCGGAGAGCGAGGCGCGATGGCTGAGGCACGGGCGGCGGCGGAGCGGGACGGCGTGGCGGGAGGGGCGCGGCGGGGGCCCTGCTGGGTGAGCCTGATGGTGCGCGATCCGGCCGCGGCACGGGAGTTCTACGGGGCGCTCTTCGGCTGGGAGTACGAGGAGGGGCCGCGCCGGCTCGGCCCGTACGCGCGCGCCCTGCTCGACGGCCGCCCGGTCGCCGGGCTCGGGCAGTTGCCCGCCGGTACGGGGCTCCCGGTCGCCTGGACCACGTACTTCGGCACCGAGGACGTCAACGAGCTGGCCGCCACGGTTCACGCCTGCGGGGGTACGGTCGGCGTCGGCCCGCTCGACTCGCCGGGCGCCGGGCGGCTCGCCCTCGTCACCGACACGGGCGGCGCCGCCTTCGGGCTGTGGCAGCCCACCGCGCACGCGGGCTTCGCCGTGACCGGCGTGCCCGGCGCCCATTCCTGGTCCGAGCTGCTCACGCGGGACACCGCCTCGGTCGCGCCGTTCTACCGGGCCGCGCTCGGCTTCGGCACCCGCCAGGAGGGCCCCGGCCAGGTGACGTTCACCCTCGACGGGCGCCCCGTGGCCGCCGCGCTCGGGGTGGGACGCGCGCGGGCGCGCGAGCGCGGCGCGGGGTGGCTCGCGTGTTTCGAGGTCGCCGACGTGGCCGCCTCCTGCGCGGCGGCGGTCCGGCTGGGCGGGCAGGTCGTGGAGGAGCCCGCCACGGGACTGCGGGGGCCCACGGCGACGATGGCCGATCCGGAGGGGGCGGTCTTCGCGCTCGTACGGACCGACGTCGCGCGCGCGTGAGCCGGGTCAGTCGCGCTGGACGGGCAGGACGTCCGGGGAGCGCACGCCCGCCTTCGCCGTCGCGCTCGTCACGCGGCGCAGGTGGTGACGGCGGCACAGGACCTCGTAACCGACCTCACCGGCGGGCCGGTTGACGTCCCCGACGACGACCTGGGCCCCTTCGACGACCATCTCGCCGTCCACGGTGCGGGCGTTGTGCGTGGCCCGCGCGCCGCACCAGCACAGCGCCTCCACCTGGAGTGCCTCGACGCGGTCGGCGAGTTCGATGAGGCGCTGCGAGCCGGGGAAGAGCTTGGTGCGGAAATCCGTCGTGATGCCGAAGGCGAAGACGTCGAGGCGGAGTTCGTCCACGACGCGCGCCAGCTGGTCGATCTGGCGCGGCGCGAGGAACTGCGCCTCGTCCACGATCACGTAGTCCGCCCGGCCGCCCCGGGAGAGCAGGCCGACGAGGTAGCCGTGCAGGTCCATGCCCTCGGCGGCCTCGACCGCGTCCGTGACGAGCCCGAGGCGCGAGGACAGCTTCCCCTCGCCCGCCCGGTCGTCCCGCGTGAAGATCACGCCCTGGAGTCCGCGCGCCGAGCGGTTGTGCCCGATCTGGAGCGCCAGCGTGCTCTTCCCGCAGTCCATCGTCCCGGAGAAGAAAACCAATTCGGACATCAGCGGACAGGGGCCTTTCTGGGGGCGCCGGGGCAGGGAGCGGCGGAGCGGGGCGGCGGTACGGGCGGGGCGGCGGGTGGT
>NZ_GG770539.1:1385306-1388262 GCF_000154905.1 Streptomyces sp. SPB074
TCCGGGGCGACCCCAGACCCTACGCCACGGGTGCGGGCGGGACGGGGGCGGGGAGCGGCGGCGGACCTGGGCGGACGGGGGCGCACCCGGCCGGACCCCGGCGGCGGGCGGACGGAAGGGCGGGGGCGGGCCGCGCCTACCGGTCCCGGGCGACCCTCTCCCCGCTCCCGTGGTCTCAGGCGCGGATCTCGATGAGGGGCACGTGCTGCTCGGCCGTGGTGAGCGAGCCGTGCATCCCGACGAGTGCCGTCTCGCGCGGCTCGGTCTCGCTCGCGACGATCGCGGAGAGGCCCTGCGGGGCCGCGACGACATCGCCGATCCGCGCCAGCACCCGCTCCTCGCACACCTCGGGCGGCCCGAACCACCCGGCGGCCAGCGCCTCTTCGCGGCCGGCGACCCAGAACCTGTCGCCCAGCACCTCACGCCACACGGCGAGCACGTCAGCGGCCGCTCCCGGGTGGGCGTACACGTGCCGCGCGCGGCCCTCGCCGCCCAGCAGGGCGACGCCCGCGCCGAGTTCCCAGTCCTCGTCGTAGTCGATCCGGCTCTCGGGGTCCTCGGGGACGTCGACCATGCCGTGGTCGGCGGTCACGTACAGCGCGGTGCGCGGCGGGAGTTGCTCCGCGAGGCGCTGGGCGAGCCGGTCGACCTGCATGAGCTGGCCGCGCCAGGCGTCCGAGCCGGTGCCGTACTTGTGCCCGGCGCCGTCGAGTTCGCTGTAGTACGTGTAGACGAGCGAGCGGTCGCCCGCGGCCAGTTCCTCGGCGGCGCGGTCCATGCGTTCCTCGCCGGTGAAGCGGCCGTGGAAGGTGCCGCCGGAGAGCGCGACCTTGGTGAGCGGTGTCTCACGGAAGTGCGGGGCCGAGACCTGCGCGGTGTGCACTCCGGCCGCGTCGGCGGCGCGGAAGACGGTGGGGTGCGGCTGCCAGGCGGTGGGGTCCGTCCAGGGCTGCCAGCGGAGCTGGTTCATGAGCGCGCCGGTCGCCGGGTCGCGGACCGCGTAGCCGAGCAGGCCGTGCTGCCCGGGGACCGTGCCGGTGCCGACGGAGGCGAGCGAGGCGGCGGTCGTCGCGGGGAAGCCCGAGGTGAGCGGGCGGCCCGTGCCGCCGCGCGAGGTGCCCAGGAGGCCGTGCAGGAAGGGCGCCTCGTCGGGGTGGGCACGCAGCTGCTCCCAGCCGAGGCCGTCGACGAGGAAGACGCAGGCGCGGTCGGCGGGGTCCAGCTCGCCGATGACCGGGGCGAAGCCGGGGACGCCGAGCCCGGCGGCCAGGGTGGGGAGGAGGTCCGCGAGGCTGCCGCTCCCGTACTCGGGCACGAGCGCGGAGGAGAGCGGGAGCGGGGCGTAGGGGTCGGCGGGGTGCGGGGCGGCGGACGAGGCGGGCGTGTGCCGGGCCTCGTAGGCGTCCCAGTCCGCGTGGTGCGTCCCGCTCATCAGCGGCGGGTCCCCGAGGGGGTCTCGCCGAGCGCCGCCGTGGCCTCCGAGAGGGCCTGCGCGAAGGCCAGCGCCTGGCGGACGGTCTCGGGACCGTCGCCGGCCTCGCTCACGCGCAGGCTGAGGTCGTCTGCGGTGGAGCTGCCGGTGTAGCCGTGGTCCGCGTCGCAGTTGGGGTCGCCGCAGGCTGCGGGCTCCAGGTCGATGCGCGAGACGGCGCCCCAGCCGATGGTGAGGACGACCTCACGGGGCAGGGTGCCGGGCGTGTACGACTCGGGGTTGGCCACGACGCGGCTCGTGACGACGGAGGAGATCCGCTCGATGCGCACGGACTCCGTGGACGTCGTGGCGTACGGGGTCGGGGAGGTGTCGTCGGCGGCCTGTTCGTCGGTGTGGCTCACGATGAAGCGGTGCTCGGTGAGGACGAGCACCGTGACGTGCCTGCGGACCTCGTTCGCGTCGAACGTCGTCTCCTGGTGCACCAGGTACGACACCACCGGGTCCCCGCCGACCGCGGCCTCCACGGCCTCGGCCACGAGGGCCGGGTAGTAGCCGCTGCGCTCGATCGCCGCGCGCAGCCCCTGGGTCGTCGTACCGGTCTTCGCCATGCGCCCATCCTACGGGGGCGGGGGGCGTGACCGGTCACTCCGTGGGGGTTCGTCCTGGGGCCGGAGCCTGGCGCGGGCGGGGCGGGGCACGGCCGCGGGGCGCCTGGCGTGCGCGAACCGGTCGGACGGGGGCGCGGGACACCGCCGTGCCCCGCCGCTCCGGGAGCCGCGACGGGGGCGGGCCCGCTCAGTACATCGGCATCCTGCGCGGTCCCTCGTCCCCCACCGCCGGGGGGTGGGCGAGGCGGAGCGTGGCGCCGAGGACGCGGACGGTGCGGGGGGCGACGACGACCGGTTCGAGCGAGACCGCGACGATCTCGGGGTGATCGTCCACGAGGCGCGACACGCGCTGGATCAGCTCCTGGAGGGCGTCGGTGTCCACGGGTGCCGCGCCCCGCCAGCCGAAGAGGAGCGGGGCGCTGCGCAGCGAGCGGACCTGTTCGGCCGCGTCCCTGTCGGTGACGGGGACGAGGCGGTGCGCCGTGTCGCCGAGGAGTTCGGAGGGGGCCCCGGCGAGCCCGAAGGAGAGCACCGCGCCCGCCGCCGGGTCGATGACGGCGCGCACGACGGTGTCCACACCGCGCGGCGCCATCGCCTGGACGACCGGGCGCAGTTCGGCGGGCGAGCCGAGCAGCGCGGTCAGGTCCGCGTACGCGCGGCGCAGGTCGCTCTCGTCGGCGAGGTCGAGGCGGACGCCGCCGAGGTCGGGGCGGTGGCGCAGGTGCGGGGCGGTGATCTTGAGGGCGACGGGGTAGCCCAGTTCGGCGGCGGCGCGGGCCGCCGCGTCGGCGTCGGGCGCGGGCAGCGCGCGCAGGACGGGGATGCCGTAGCGGCGCAGCAGGTCCCCGGTGGCCTCGGGGCCTGGGGTCGTGCCGCGCGCGCCCGGGGGGAGCGCGTCGAGCAGCGCGGTGACGCG
>NZ_GG770539.1:1388548-1390641 GCF_000154905.1 Streptomyces sp. SPB074
GCGCGCCCTCGTCGCGTACGGCGCCCGCCTCGCGGGCGTCCGCGCTGGACCGCTCCGCCCGGGGTGTGCGGGCCGGCGCTCGCCGGGAGCGTCGCGGTCGCGGCGGAGAGCGCGTGCGCGAGGCCGCCGAGTTCGACGTGCACGACGAGGACCGGCTTGCGCGCGGGCGAGGCGGCGACGGCCTCGCGCAGCGCCGCGCCGAGCACCTCGCCCTCGGGCCAGTCGAGCGCGCCTTCGTCGACCCACGGGATCGCGGTGACGACGACGGCGTCGCTGTCCGGGTCGGCGAGCGCCTGTTCCAGGGCGCGGCGGAAGTCCTCGGGGCCCGCGGAGGTCGTGAGGTCGAGCGGGGTGCGCGGGCGCAGGTTCTCGGTCAGGCAGGCGTCGTAGGTGAGCAGGCCCAGCGACTCGGAGTTGCCGAGGATCGCGACGCGCGGTCCCTCGGGGAGCGGCTGCCCCGCGAGGAGGACACCGGTGTCGACCAGGTCGGTGACGGTCTCGACCCTGATCACACCGGCCTGCGCGAGGAGCGCGGAGACCGTCGCGTGCGGGAGGCGGGTCTCGGCGACGGCGTGCGAGGGCGGGGTCGCGGCGCTGTGCCGGGCGCCCTGGACGACGACGAGCGGCTTGGTCGCGGCGGCCCGGCGCGCGAGGCGGGTGAACTTGCGCGGGTTGCCGATCGACTCCAGGTACATGAGGGCCACGTCGGTGCCGGGGTCGTCGTACCAGTACTGGAGGACGTCGTTGCCCGAGACGTCGGCACGGTTGCCCGCCGAGACGAAGGTCGAGAGCCCCGTGCCGCGCTGGTGCAGCTCGGAGAGGAGCGCGATACCGATCGCGCCGGACTGGGTGAAGAGCCCGACCCGGCCGCGCGGGGCGAGTTCGGGCGCGAGCGAGGCGTTGAGGCGGACGGCGGGATCGGTGTTGACGAGGCCGAAGGCGTTGGGGCCGACCAGGCGCATCCCGTAGCTGCGCGCCTGCCGGACGAGGCGCCGCTGGCGCGCCCTGCCGGCCGTCACGCTCTCGCCGTATCCGGCGCTGATGACGACGAGGCCGCGCACCCCGTGCTCGCCGCACTCGGCGACGGCCTCGGGCACGCGCTCGGCGGGGACGACGACCACGGCGAGGTCGATGTCCTCGCCGGTCTCCGCGACGGTGCGGAAGGCGGGGACGCCGTCGAGGGTGCCCTGGTCCTCGGGGAAGCTGCTGTTGACGGCGTAGAGGCGGCCCGTGTACCCGGCGGCGAGGAGGTTGCGCAGGATGCTGCGGCCCACGCCGCCGCCCGCGCGCTTGGCACCGACGACCGCGACGGCGGAGGGGGCGAGGAGGCGCTGCACGGAGCGGGACTCGGCGCGCTGCTCGCGCGCGTACTGCACGCCGAGCGAGCGCTCGGTGGGTTCCAGCGGGAAGGTCAGGTGGACGACGCCGTCCTCGAAGCTGCGCTTCTGCTGGTAGCCCGCGTCCGTGAAGACCTTGATCATCCTGATGTTGTTCGGCAGCACCTCGGCGCCGAAGCGGCGGATGCCGCGCTCGCGGGCGACTGCCGCGATGTGTTCGAGGAGCGCCGAGGCGACGCCCCGCCCCTGGTACGCGTCCTGGACGAGGAAGGCGACCTCGGCCTCGTCGGCGGGCGCCGAGGCGGGACGGCCCGTCGCGTCGACGCGGTCGAAGCGGACGGTGGCGATGAACTCGCCGCCGATGGTCGCGGCGAGCCCGACCCGGTCCACGAAGTCGTGGTGCGTGAAGCGGTGCACGTCCTTCGCGGAGAGCTTCGGGTAGGGGGCGAAGAAGCGGTAGTACTTCGACTCGTCGGAGACCTGCTCGTAGAAGCTGACGAGCCGTTCGGCGTCGTTCGCCGTGATGGGCCTGATCCGCGCGGTGCCTCCGTCGCGCAGGACGACGTCGGCCTCCCAGTGGGCGGGGTAGCCGGCCTCGTGCGGCTGCGCCGAGGGGTGCAGGTCCCGGGGGAGGGCGCCTCCCGGGCGGGACGCTGCTGAGCTGGGCTCCTCGGGGCGGGGCGGGTCGGCCGGGGTCTCCATGGGGTCAGGGTACGACCGTGTGTACGAGGCGCGGTGGCGCCGTGCGCGGGGGCG
>NZ_GG770539.1:1391597-1461580 GCF_000154905.1 Streptomyces sp. SPB074
CCAGGACTCCTGCGGGCGGTCGGGCGACTCGACCACGTACATCCACGCGATCTTGTGCCGCAGCAGGGTCAGGAGCGAGGTCAGGGTCTCGCTGGCGCTGGCCTGGGCGAGCGTCTCGTGGAACCAGGCGCCCAGCGAGCGCAGGTCCTCCTCCTGGCCCCGGCGCGCCCGCTCCTGCCCCAGCCTGACGAGGCCGCGCAGCACCTTGAGGTGCGCCTCGGTCCTGCGCTGCGCGGCGCGCGCCGCGCACAGCGGTTCCAGGAGCAGCCGCGTCTCCAGGACGTCCACGGCCTCCTGCGCCCCCGGCTCGGCGACCTGCGCCCCCGCGTGCCGGCGCGTGACCACGAAGCCCTCCGCCTCCAGCGTGCGCAGCGCCTCCCGCACCGGGACCCGCGAGACCCCGTATCTCCGCGCGAGCGATTCCTCCGTGAGCCGGCTCCCCCGCTCGTACACACCCGACACGATGTCGTCCCTGATCGCCGTGCATACCGAGTGCGCGGGAATGCTCATGACCCGACCTCCGCATTCATCACCGCGAATCGCTGCCGTTGAACGTCCGCGAGGTGACTCCATTAGAGCAGTGAGCTTATGAGAACAGCGAAGAATTCAGTACGACAGGGCGCGTCCACCGGATTGTTCCGGGCTTCGATGCGCTGTTTACGGGGGGTTCGGGGTGGAAAGGGCGGGCGAACGCCGGAAGCCCCCGCGGGCGGGCCGGGGGCTTCGGGGAGCGTCGGGGGGACGCGGGGTGGCGCGGGGGTGGGGGTCAGACCTCGACGCCCGTGGCCGCGCAGGTAGGCGAGCGGGTCCATGTCGGAGCCGTACTCGGGACTCGTGCGGGCCTCGAAGTGGAGGTGGGGGCCGGTGACGTTGCCCGTGGCGCCGGAGACGGCGATCTGCTGACCGGCGGTCACGGTCTGCCCGACCGCGACGGTGGCGGCGGTGAGGTGCCCGTACTGCGTGTACGTCCCGTCGTGCATCCGGAGCACGACCTCGTTCCCGTACGCCCCGCCCCAGTCCACCTTGACGACCGTCCCGGCGCCGACGGCGTGGACGCTCGTGCCGCTCGCGGCGTGGAAGTCGATGCCGGTGTGGCTGCCGGAGGACCACAGCGAGCTGCTGGCGTGGTAACCGGTCGAGACGTAGGAGCCGGTGACCGGCGCGACGAAGGTGTTGAGGCGCTTGCGCTCGGCGGCCCGCGCGGCCCGCTCCCGCGCTTCCTTCTTCCGCTCGGCCTCAAGCTTCGCCCGCTCGGCCTGCTTGCTCGCCTCGGCCGCGGCCCTGGCCTCGGCGGCGTCCTGCTCGGCGGCGGAGTGGACGAGGGAGGCCTGCGTGGCGATCTCGCCGGCGACGCTGTCGAAGGCGATGACGCGGGTGAGGCCGGTATCGGGGCCGTCCGGAGCCGCGGCGTGGGCGGGGGCCGCGAGGGTCCCGACGACGGAACCGGTCGTGAGCGCGGCGAGGCCCGCGGCCCTCACCCCGGCACGGGAGGCTGCGGCGGGGCGGCGGTGCCGGCCCGCGGGGCGCGTGAACGCCATGAAGCGGTTGTTCCTTTCCTTCCCTCTCGCCTACCGGGTTAGCTGACGGGTTCGGAGCAGGAAGGTCTCCTACGGCCACCGCGGACGGCGCCCGATTCACCCCATGGGACACATGGGTCCCCGGCTCCCGGGTACGAGCCCCGGAACTCGGCGATGGCTGCCCGCTGCCGCGGTCGCGGCGCATACCCGACGAACAGCCGAGTGACGCTAAGCGGGACAAGACTTCCGCATCAAACGCAACCGCTCCTTTGTTGCCCATGCCACACCCCAGACGGGGCGTCATGCGCCCAATCCGGACATGGTGGCGGGGGCCCGGGGGGGCGGCTCACGGAGCCGAGGTGGAGCGCCGGGGCGGCGGGGGCGGGGCGCGTCGGGGCTGGTGAGTGGTCGGCGGAGTGTGGGGGTCGGGCCGCGCACGTGGTGGCGGGGGCGAAGGGTTCATGCGTGGGGCGGCACGATGAAGGCCGTGTCGGCTCCCGGCAGAAAGCGGAGGACCGACCGGCAGTCGCCGGAGTGAGCGCTTGTGCGGGCACACCTGACGGAGGCTCAGCCACCGACGGGCGAGCGAGCCGGACGGGAAACGGGCGTTCCGGGCTGTAGGTGAGCGGCCGCGTCGGGAAAGGACGGTTCGCGGCCAGGCGCGGGGCGGCACCGTGACGGCCGCGTCGGCGCCCCGGAGAGAGCCGACCGCAGGCCACCGGACCAGCAGGCCACCGGACCACCGGGCCAGTAGGCCGCCGGGCCACCCGGCGAACACCCCGGATCGGACGGGCGCCGCCGCCCTCCCGGCCGCGCCCGTCCCCCGGGGCCTCAGCCCTGCACCACCGTCACTTCCCCGATCCCCAGCTCCCGGACCGGATCGGCGATCTGTGCCGCGTCGCCGACCAGGACCGTCACGAGCCGGTCCGCCGGGAAGGCGTTGACGACGGCGGCCGTGGCCTCGACCGTGCCCGTCTCGGCGAGACGGCGGTAGAAGGCGGCCTGGAAGTCGTCGGGCAGCCGCTGCTCGACCTGGTCGGCGAGCGTCCCCGCGACGGCGGCGGCCGTCTCGTACTTGAGCGGCGCGACGCCCACGAGGTTCTGCTCGGCCGTCTCGCGCTCGGCGTCGGTGAGCCCGCCCGCCGCGAGGTCGCGCAGCACCTTCCACAGGTCCGCGAGCGCGGGCCCGGTGGACTCGGTGTCGACCGAACCGCTGATCGCGAGGAGCGCCGCCCCCGGCGCGAGCCCCGTGCCCCCGGCCGGGCTCCCGGAGCGCAGCACCTGACCGAAGGCGCGCACCCCGTAGGTGTAGCCCTTCTCCTCGCGCAGCACCCGGTCGAGGCGCGAGGTGAGCGTCCCGCCGAGGCAGTAGGTGCCGAGCACCTGCGCCGCCCACACCGGGTCGTGCCGGTCGGGGCCCGTACGGCCGATGAGGAGCTGCGTCTGCACCGAGCCCGGGCGGTCCACGATGTAGACGCGGCCGGTGTCGTCCGAGGTGATCGGGCTCATGGGCGGCGAGGCGGGGGCGGAGCCCTGCCAGGTGCCGAGGCTCTCCGCGAGCAGCGCGTCGAGGTCCGCGCCCGCGAAGTCCCCGACGACGACCACGGTGGCCGTGGCCGGGTGCGCGTGCCGCTCGTAGAGGTCCCGTACGGCCTTCGCGTCGATCGCCTCCACGGTCTCCGCCGTGCCCTGGCGGGGCCGGGAGATGCGGCTGCCGGCCGGGAAGAGCTGCTTGAACAGCTCCTTGGCCGCGCGACGGGCCGGGTTGGCGGCCTCGTGCGGGATCTCGTCCAGCCGGTTGCGCACCAGCCGCTCGATCTCGGTCTCCGCGAAGGCGGGGGCACGCAGCGCCTCGGCGAGCAGGTCGAGCCCCTTGGCGAGACGCGAGACGGGCACTTCGAGGGAGAGGCGGAGACCCGCGTGGTCCGCGTGCGCGTCGAGCGTCGCGCCGCAGCGCTCCAGTTCGGCGGCGTACTCCTCGGCGGAGTGCTTGTCGGTGCCCTCGGTGAAGGCGCGCGCGAGGATCGTACCGAGGCCGTCGAGGCCCTTCGGCTCGGCGTCGAGCGGAACGTCGAGCAGCACCTCCACGGCGACGAGCTGCTGACCGGGGCGCTCGCAGCGCAGCAGGGTCAGGCCATTGGACAGGGTGGAGCGCTCCGGGGCGGGGAAGGCCCAGGGCTTGGCGGGACCCGGCTGGGGGCGCGGGTGGAACTCCATGGTGCTCTGCACGGCGTCACTCACTGCTGCGCCGCCTCCTCGTCCTGGTCGGTGGCCGCTTCCTCGGCGGCGGGGGTCTGCTCAGGCGCGGTGGGCTCGTAGACGAGGACCGCGCGGTTGTCCGGGCGCAGCCGCGCCGCGGCGATCTCGCGCACCTCGTCGGCGGTGATCGTGAGGAGGCGGTCCACCGCGGTGAAGGCGAGCTGCGGGTCGCCGAAGAGCACGGCGTATCGGCACAACTGGTCGGCGCGGCCCGCGACGGTGTCGAGCTGGTCGAGCCATTCGCGCTCCAGCTGGGCCTGGGCGCGCTCCATCTCCTCGGCCGTCGGCCCCTCTTCCGCGAAGCGGGCCAGTTCCTCGTCCACGGCCGCCTCGATCGCCGGGATCTCCACGCCCGCACTCGTCTTGACGTCGAGCCAGCCGAGCGAGGGCGCGCCCGCGAGGCGCAGCAGCCCGAAACCGGCCGCGACGGCCGAACGGTCGCGGCG
This sequence comes from Streptomyces sp. SPB074, assembly GCF_000154905.1. GTDB lineage: Bacteria > Actinomycetota > Actinomycetes > Streptomycetales > Streptomycetaceae > Streptomyces. The sequence goes on from NZ_GG770539.1 coordinate 1,395,820, forward strand.
CACGAGGCGGTTGAAGAGCCGCGAGGACTCGCCGCCGCCGAGGACGGTGAGCGCCACGTCGGCGGCGTCCCCGGCGCGGGTGCCGTCCTCCGGGAGGCGGTAGGCGGCCATGAGCGCGCGCGAGGGCACGTCCTCGCGCACGGTCTCGCGGAGCTGCCCGCCCATCACCTCGGGCAGGGAGCCGTCGCGCGGCGGCTGCTTGCCGTCGTGGCCCGGGATCGAGCCGAAGTACTTCTCGACCCAGGCGAGGGTCTGCTCCGGGTCGATGTCGCCGACGACCGAGAGGACCGCGTTGTTCGGCGCGTAGTACGTGCGGAAGAAGGCGCGGGCGTCCTCCAGGGTCGCCGCGTCGAGGTCCGCCATCGAGCCGATGGGGGTGTGGTGGTAGGGGTGGCCCTCGGGGTAGGCGAGCGCGGTGAGCTTCTCGAAGGCGGTGCCGTAGGGCACGTTGTCGTACCGCTGGCGGCGCTCGTTCTTGACCACCGCGCGCTGGTTGTCCAGGGACTCCAGGTCGAGCGCGGTGAGCAGGGAGCCCATGCGGTCGGCCTCCAGCCACAGCGCGAGCTCCAGCTGGTTGGAGGGCATCGTCTCGAAGTAGTTGGTGCGCTCGAAGCTCGTCGTACCGTTGAGGGAACCGCCGGCGCCCTGGACCAGCTCGAAGTGCCCGTTCCCCTTGACCTGTGCCGAGCCCTGGAACATGAGGTGCTCGAAGAGGTGGGCGAGGCCGGTGCGGCCCGCCACCTCGTGGCGCGAGCCGACGTCGTACCAGAGGCAGACGGCCGCCACCGGGGTCAGGTGGTCCTCGGAGAGGACCACGCGCAGTCCGTTGGCGAGCCGGTGCTCCGTCGCGGTCAGACCGCCGGAGCCGGCCCGCTCGGTGGCCGTGTCACCCATGGGCATGTACATCCCTTCGTGTCGCCGAACCGCTCGTGGCCGCCGCGCGGCGCCGGGGGGCTCGTCGTACAGCTGTTGCGTCGGAATCGTTGTCGGTCGGAATCGCTGCTGTCTCCTCGCGCTGTCACTCTATGCAACCGCACCGACGAGCGGGGAAGTTCCCGCCCCCGGACTTCTTCCCCACGGATCGGCGCATACGGCGCGACTGTGCGGCGCGGGGGCGCGCGGGGTGGTCCGCGCCCGCGCCGCGCGCCGGTCGGGTACGTACCCGCGCGCCGCTCCGGTACGTACGGAGGAGACGGTCCCGGACGGGCCCGGACGCGGTGCCCGCCGCGCTCGGGCACATCCGGCGCACGGGGGAGGACACGCCGGGGCGGACGACTCCGGGTCCGTCCGGGGAGGGACGGGTCCTTCTCCGGACGGAGGGGCCTGCCTCCGCCGGAAGTACCCCACGGGCCCGGCTCCGTGAGACCGCGCGGCGGTCTGCGGACGGGTCGAGGTCGGGACTGTCCGCGCGGCGGTCCACAATGGTCCGCGTCAGTACAGCCGCAGTACAGCCGATGCCGTGACGAGAACGCGAAGGAGCCGCAGCAGCGATGGCCCGCCGCAGCACGAAAACCCCGTCTCGGGGCACCTCCCGGGCCGACGAGGCAGACTTCGAGGAGAGAATCCTCGACATCGACGTCGTCGACGAGATGCAGAGCTCCTACCTGGAGTACGCGTACTCCGTGATCTACTCCCGGGCGCTCCCCGACGCCAGGGACGGGCTCAAGCCGGTGCAGCGACGCATCGTCTACCAGATGAACGAGATGGGTCTGCGGCCCGAGCGCGGTTACGTCAAGTGCGCCCGTGTCGTCGGCGAGGTGATGGGCAAGCTCCACCCGCACGGGGACGCCTCCATCTACGACGCGCTCGTCCGCATGGCGCAGTCCTTCTCCATGCGCGTCCCGCTCGTGGACGGGCACGGCAACTTCGGCTCGCTGGGCAACGACGACCCGCCGGCCGCGATGCGGTACACCGAGTCCCGCATGGCCGACGCGGCGATGCTGATGACGGACTCGATCGACGAGAACACCGTCGATTTCGCGCCCAACTACGACGGCCAGGAGCAGGAGCCGCTCACGCTCCCGGCCGCCTATCCGAACCTGCTGGTCAACGGTGCCTCCGGGATCGCTGTCGGCATGGCGACGAACATGGCCCCGCACAACCTCGGCGAGGTCGTCGCGGCGGCGCGCCACCTGATCCGGTACCCGAACGCGGATCTTGACGCGCTGATGAAGCACGTGCCGGGCCCGGACCTGCCCACCGGTGGCCGCATCGTGGGCCTCGGGGGGATTCGCGACGCGTACGCGAACGGGCGCGGCAGCTTCAAAACCCGTGCCACCGTGACGGTCGAGAACGTGACGGCGCGCCGCAAGGGCCTCGTCGTGACGGAACTGCCGTTCACAGTCGGCCCCGAGAAGGTCATCGCGAAGATCAAGGACCTCGTCGGCTCGAAGAAGCTCCAGGGCATCGCGGACGTCAAGGACCTCACCGACCGCGAGCACGGGCTGCGGCTCGTCATCGAGATCAAGAACGGCTTCGTGCCCGAGGCCGTGCTCGAACAGCTCTACAAGCTGACGCCGATGGAGGAGTCCTTCGGCATCAACAACGTGGCCCTCGTGGACGGTCAGCCGCTCACGCTCGGCCTCAAGGAGATGCTGGAGGTCTACCTCGACCACCGCTTCTCCGTGGTGCGGCGGCGCAGCGAGTTCCGGCGCACGAAGCGCCTGAACCGGCTGCACCTCGTGGAGGGCCTGCTCGTCGCGCTCGTCGACATCGACGAGGTCATCCGCCTCATCCGTTCCAGCGAGAACTCGGCCGAGGCGAAGCAGCGCCTCATCGAGCACTTCTCGCTGAGCGAGACGCAGACGCAGTACATCCTCGACACCCCGCTGCGCCGGCTCACCAAGTTCGACCGGCTTGAACTGGAGTCCGAGCGCGACCGGCTCAACGCCGAGATCGAGGAACTGACCGCGATCCTCGAATCGGACGCCGAGCTGCGCAAGCTCGTCTCCTCCGAACTCGCGGCCGTGGCCAAGAAGCACGGCACCCCGCGCCGTACCGTGCTGCTGGAGTCGGCCGACAGCCCCGTCGCGGCGATCCCGCTCCAGGTCGCGGACGACCCGTGCCGGGTCCTGCTCTCCTCGACCGGTGTCATCGCGCGGACGCCGGGCACCGAGCCGCTTCAGGAGGGCTCGGCCAAGCGCGCCAAGCACGACGTGATCCGCTCGGCGGTGCCCGCGACGGCCCGCGGCGAGGTCGGCGCCGTCACCTCGGCGGGCCGGCTCCTGCGCCTGACGGTCGTGGACCTGCCCCAGCTCGCCGAGGGCGCCGGTCCCGCGCTCGTGGGCGGGGCGCCGGTGGCGGAGTTCCTGCGCCTGGAGGGCGACGAGACGCTGGTCTGCCTGTGCACCCTGGACGAGTCCTCGCCGGGGCTCGCGCTCGGTACGGCGCAAGGCGTCGTGAAGCGCGTCGTGCCCGACTACCCGGCCAACCGCGAGGAGCTGGAGGTCATCACCCTGCGCGAGGGCGACCGGATCGTCGGCGCCGCCGAACTGCGCACGGGTGAGGAGGACCTCGTCTTCATCACCGACGACGCGCAACTGCTGCGCTTCCCGGCGTCGGCGGTACGTGCCCAGGGCCGCCCGGCGGGCGGGGTCGCCGGGGTCAAGCTCACCGAGGGCGCGAAGGTCCTCTCCTTCGACGTGGTCGACCCGGCGGTCGACGCGGCCGTCTTCACGGTGGCCGGCTCGCGCGGCACCCTGGACGACTCGGTGCAGACGACGGCCAAGCTCACCCCGTTCGACCAGTTCCCGCGCAAGGGCCGGGCCACCGGCGGGGTGCGCTGCCAGCGCTTCCTCAAGGGCGAGGACTGCCTCAGCTTCGCCTGGGCGGGGCCGGTCCCGGCCCGCGCCGCCCAGCGCAACGGAGCCCCGGCCACGCTTCCCGAGCCCGACCCGCGTCGCGACGGCTCCGGTGTCTCGCTCGACAAGCCCGTCGCCGCGGTGGCGGGACCGGCCTGACCGGAGGCCGCCACCGGCGGGCCGTGCGCGTCATGCCACGCGCACGGGCCCGCGGGTGGGCGGCCGAGGGCCGCGGGCCCCGGCTAGTACTCCAGCAGCGGTTCGTGTCCTGAGCTGGTCTTTGTCGTTCTCCTGGTATGAGGGAGCTGGGTGAAGTAGCTGTATGGTCCGCGGAGTTGGAGGCTGTGTTCGCTCGGGTCGCGGGTCGGTTTGCTCGGGCGGATCTGCGGTGGCGGATGCGGGATTACGTTCGGGGTCTGCTGGCTCGTGTGGCGCGTAAGAACGGCTGGCAGCTCGCGGAGTGGGCGGGGCACCGTAGTCCTGACGGGTTCCAGCGGCTGCTGAACTCCAGCGTCTGGGATGCGGACGCGGTGCGGGACGATGTCCGCGAGTATGTGGCCGAGGTGCTCGGTGATGACGGGGTCCTGATCATCGATGACACCGGTTTCATCAAGAAGGGGATCACGTCGGCGGGTGTGGGCAGGCAGTACACCGGCACCTCGGGCAAGATCGACAATTGTCAGGTCGGGGTCTTCGCCGCCTACGCCACGTCTCGCGGACGTGCCCTGGTCGACCGGGAGCTGTATCTCCCGAAGGCGTGGACAGGGGATCGGGAACGCTGCCGGGCGGCGAAGGTTCCCGACGAGCGGGAGTTCGCGACCAAGGGTGAACTCGCGAGGGCGATGGTTACCCGGACGCTGGCCGCCGGTCTGCCGGCGCGGTGGGTGACGGCGGACGAGGCCTATGGGCAGGACTGGAAGTTCCGCCGCCTGCTGGAGGAACTCGATGTCGGTTACGTCGTCGCTGTTCCGAAGTCTCAGCAGGTCAAGAGCTTGACGGGGTTCTGGCGGATCGACGAGCTCATCGCCCAGGCGCCCCAGGATGCCTGGCAGCGGCTGTCCTGCGGCAACGGGGCCAAGGGCCCCAGGGTCTACGACTGGGCGAGCGCGAGACTGCCGTCGATCGCCCTCTTCGACGGCGACGAGTCAGCCCACCACCGATGGGTGCTGGCCCGGCGCAGCGTGGCACGGCCCGAGGAGACCGCCTACTACTTCGCCTACGCGCCCACGAGCACCACTGTCGCCGACCTGGTGCGGGCGGCCGGCACACGCTGGGCGATCGAGGAATGCTTCCAGGCGGCGAAGAACGAGTGCGGCCTGGACGAGTACGAGGTCCGCCGCTACGTCGGCTGGTACCGGCACATCACCCTGGCCATGCTCGCCCACGCCGTCCTGACCTCACTCGCAGCCCAAGCCGCCGACGAGCCCGAAAAAGGGGGCTTTGGAAACGAACCTCTCTCGCCCCGCTCACCGTGGCAGAAATCAGACGCCTCCTGGACACTCTCCTTCCCCGCCCCCGACCCCACCCCGACCCAGTCACCCACGCACTGAAGTGGTCAGCCTGGAGAAGACACCACCAAGCCACCGCCCGCCGCTGCCACTACCAAAAACGCAGCTCAGGACACGAACCGCTGCTGGAGTACTAGAACGCGAGCCCGGCCCGGGACTCGGCTCCGGGGTCGGGGTCGGGGTCGCGCTCGTGCGGGGGCTCGGGCTCGTGCTCGGGCCCTGTGCCGTCGCCGAGGTCCGCCTCCGGGTCCCGTACGTACCGCAGCACGCCCCACATGCGGCGCTGACCGTCCGCGTCCGCTCCCCCGGCGAGCGTCAACGCGTCGGGCGCGGCGGCCAGTTCCTCCTCGCGGCAGGCATCGAGCGCGGCGGCGACGCGGCCGGCGTCGATCCCCGCGCCGATGAGCACGAGCTCGGTACGGCGGGGCGCGCCCTCGGGCCAGGGCTCGGGGACGAAGCCGAGGAAGCGGCCCACGGTGTGCACACCGTAGCGGTGGAGCGGATCGGCGGCGCCGAAGTCCACGTATCCCTTGATCCGGTAGAGGCCGTCGGGGCGCCCTTCCAGGAAGGACATGAGCCGGACGGGGTCGAGCGGCGTCTCGTAGCTCCGCGCCACGCTCTCGTATCCCTCGTGCAGGTGCGGGGCGGGCTCCTCCTCGGCGCGCAGGTCGTCGAAGGAGAGCTGTCCGCGCCGCTCGGTGACGGGGCGGCGGTCGAAGAGCAGTTCCGGGTCAAGGCGTCCGTGCGTGACGGGCACGACGGCCGCACCGCGCGCCAGGCAGCGGACCTCGGCGAGCAGGGCCGCGCGTTCGGCGCCGGTGATCCGGTCGGTCTTGTTGAGGACGACGAGGTCGGCGACCGCGAGCCGGGTGCCCAGCCCCGGGTGGCGGGCGCGGGTCGCCGGGAACTCGGCCGCGTCGACGACCTCCACCAGCCCGCCGTAGACGAGTCGCGGATTGTCCCCGGCGAGGACCATCCGGACCAGCTCGGCCGGCTCCGCGAGGCCGCTCGCCTCGATGACGACGAGGTCGACACGCAGCCCGGGCGCGGTGAGCCGGGCGAGCTGTTCGTCCAGTTCGCTCACATCGACGGCGCAGCACAGGCAGCCGTTCCCGAGCGAGACCGTCGAGCCCGCCTGGCCGGCGACGGCCATCGCGTCGATCTCGATGCTGCCGAAGTCGTTGACGAGCACCGCGATCCGGCTGCCCCGGCTGCTGTGGAGCAGGTGGTTGAGCACCGTGGTCTTCCCGGCCCCGAGGAACCCGGACAGCACCACGACAGGAATCTGCCGCGCGGCGGCACCTTCTGATTCTTCCGCTGTCACCGCCCCAGCCTACGAAGTCGCGGCCGGACGTTTCCCGCACGCCCCGCACGCCCCGCGCTCACCACGTCCGGCCCGCACCGGCGGCGACCGCGCACGCTGCCCGGCGCGCTGCCGTCGCTCCACGACCGGGCCCGGCGCGCCGCCCCGCAGGGCGTGCGCCGCGCCGGTTCAGCGCGGCGCCTGGCCCGTGGAGCCGCGCACCACCAGCTCCGGCTCGAACAGCAGTTCCTCGACCGTCGCCGTCGCCCCCGCGATCTGCACCGCGAGCAGATCCACCGCGGCCCGCCCCATCGCCTCGATGGGCTGGCGCACGGTCGTGAGCGGCGGCTCCGTGCAGTTCATGAACGCGGAGTCGTCGAAACCGACCACGGACACCTCGCCGGGCACCGACAGCCCGCGCCGCTTCGCCGCGCGGACGACCCCGAGCGCGTAGGGGTCGCTCGCGCACACGAAGCCGGTCACCCCCTGGTCGAGGAGCCGGGCCGCCGCGGCCTGCCCGCCCTCCAGCGAGAACATCGCCCGGACCACGTGCGCCTCGGGCAGCTCGCGGCCCTCCGCCGCGGCGAGCTGCCGGGCGGCGGCGAGCTTGCGCTGCGAGGGGACGTGGTCGGCCGGGCCGAGGACCAGACCGATGCGCTCGTGGCCGAGCGAGGACAGGTGGCGCCACGCCTGCTCGACCGCGACGGCGTCGTCGCAGGAGACGCCGGGGAAGCCGAGCTGCTCGATCGCCGCGTTGATGAGCACGACCGGAATCCGGCGCTCCGCGAGCCTGCGGTAGTGGTCGTGCGGCGCCTCGGCCTGCGCGTACAGCCCACCCGCGAAGACCACGCCGGAGACCTGCTGCTGGAGGAGGAGATCGACGTAGTCGGCCTCGGAGACGCCCCCCTTGGTCTGCGTGCAGAGCACGGGCGTGAGGCCCTGCTGCGCGAGCGCCCCGCCGATGACCTCGGCGAAGGCCGGGAAGATCGGGTTCTGCAACTCGGGCAGGACGAGGCCGACGAGCCGGGCCCGCTCTCCGCGCAACTGCGTGGGCCGCTCGTAACCGAGCACGTCGAGCGCCGAGAGCACCGCTTGGCGCGTGTTTTCGGACACCCCCGGCTTCCCGTTGAGGACTCGGCTGACCGTGGCCTCGCTGACTCCGACCTTCTGGGCCACTTGGGCTAGTCGACGTGTCATGGCCGAAAGATTAGCGCAAGAGCCGCAAGCGGTTTGCGGGGATACTGAAAATTACGCCGCCGACTTCCGCCGGATTCTGCTCGTCCTGCCGCGTCCGCCGCGCACGAATGTCACCACGGCCGCCGCGCACGCCTGTCACCTGTCACCTGTCACCGCGCCCGCGCGCACGCCTGTCGCTACGGCTCGCGCGCGCCTGTCACCGCGCCCGCCCCGCGCGCCCGTCACCGGGGCGGCAGCGCTCGTGGTGCGGCGGGCGAGGCGCGACCGCGTTCCGGTGCGGTTAGGCTCACCTTCGTGAGTATGTGTGCCAATGCCTCGCGTGTCCTCGACGAGCCCGTCGCCGGTACGGCGGCCACCGCCCGCACCTGGCTCCTCGTGGAACAGCCGGGCCCCTGGGGCGCCAAGGCACTGACCTCCAGCCGCCTCGATCCCGGTCTCGGGCGACGGCTGGAGGAGGCCGCGCGGGGCACCGGGGTGCGTCTCGGTCTCATCCGCCGCCCCGGTCGCACGGAGCCCGCGACCACCCGCCGGGTCTTGGCCGCGCACGTCGTGCCCGGGCAGGGCTGGGTGCACGAGGCAAGGATCGAGGACCCGGAACAGCTCCTGAGCCTGAACCTCAAGGAACTGGGCGGCGGGACGGCAGCTTCCTTCACCGGCCGGGCCGGCGGCCTCGGCGGCACCCCGTACACCGGCGCCCCGCTCGTCTGCGTCTGCGCCAACGGCAAGCGGGACCGCTGCTGCGCGCTCCTCGGCCGCCCCCTCGCGGCGGAGCTGAGCGCGGCCGACACCGAAGGCGTCTGGGAGGTGACGCACCTCGGCGGTCACCGCTTCTCCCCCACCCTGCTCGTCCTCCCGTACGGCTACGCCTACGGTCGCGCCGACGCCGCGCTCGCGCGGGCTGCCCAGCGCGCCGCCGCTTCGGGGCGCGTGCTCCTCGACGGCTGCCGGGGCCGCTCCTCGTGGGAACGCCCCGAGCAGGCGGCCGAACTGACGGTACGTGCGGAGACGGGCGAGGAACGGGCGGAGGTCCTGACCGCGTGCGGCCTGCCGCCGGGCGAGGACCCCGCGCTGCGTCGCGTCCGCGTCGCACACGCCGACGGCCGCCGTTGGACGGCCGACGTGCTGCGTACGGCCACCGGCGAGGCACGCCCGGAGAGCTGCGGCGCGGCCCTCGGCCTCCCGGCCCGCTTCGAGGTCGTGCGGCTGACGGCCGAAGCCCCCGCCGCAGGCTGAACACGCCTACGGGGCGCCTCCCCACGAAGGAGAGAACGCCCCGTACCCGTACCTCGCGCGGCCCGGACCGGGCGGGGCAGCGGCTCACCGCCGCAGCGGCCGCCACCCGGACGCGGCCTGACAGCGCATGGGGCTCAGACCGCTCCCGCGCCGGTGAGGGAACGGACCTCGGTCTCGGCGTGCTTCGCCTCGTCCGGCGTCTCCTTGGACGTGATCGTCCCGATCCAGCCGAAGAGGAAGCCGAGCGGGATGGAGACGAGCCCCGGGTTCTCCAGCGGGAAGACGTGGAAGTCGACGCCGGAGACGATGGAGTCGGGGCCGCCGGAGACGACGGGCGAGAAGAGCACGAGCAGCAGCGCGGGCGCGAGCCCGCCGTAGACGGACCAGGCCCCGCCCCGCACGGTGAACCGGCGCCAGAAGAGCGAGTAGAGCAGGATCGGCAGGTTCGCCGAGGCCGCGACCGCGAAGGCGAGGCCCACCAGGAAGGCGACGTTCAGATCGCTCACGAGCAGGCTCAGCACGATCGCGAGCACGCCGATACCGGCTGCGGCGAGCCTCGCCACCGCGACCTCGCTGCGCTGCTTGCGTCCGGGGCGGTGCAGCGTCGCGTAGAGGTCGTGGGCGACGGAAGCGGAGGACGCGAGCGTGATGCCCGCGACGACGGCGAGGATCGTGGCGAAGGCGACCGCGGCGAGCACGGCGAAGAGCACCGTGCCTCCCGTGGAGTTCTCGCCCCCGCCGAGGTCGAGGGCGAGCAGCGGGATCGCCGTGTTCCCCGCCGCGTTGGACCGCCGCACCTCGTCCGAGCCGACGAGCGCCGCGGCACCGAAGCCCAGCACGATCGTCATGAGGTAGAAGGCCCCGATGAGGCCGATCGACCACACCACCGATCGCCGCGCGGCGCGCGCGGTCGGCACGGTGTAGAAGCGCGACAGGATGTGCGGCAGGCCCGCCGTGCCGAGGACGAGAGCAAGACCGAGGCTGATGAAGTCGAAGCGGGAGGTCCAGTCCCCGCCGTACTGGAGGCCCGGCTTGAGGAAGTCCATGCCGTGTCCGCTGCGTTCGGCGGCGCTCTTGAGGAGCTGGTTCACGTCGCCGTGGAAGCGGAGCAGGACGAGGACGGTCAGGGTGATCGCCCCGGCCATCAGGAGCACCGCCTTGACGATCTGAATCCACGTCGTGGCCCGCATCCCGCCGAAGGAGACGTAGATGATCATGAGCGCGCCCACGCCGATGACGGTCCACACCCGTGCCGCGCCACTCGTGCCGCCGAGGAGCAGGGCCACCAGGGAGCCCGCGCCGACCATCTGCGCAACCAGGTAGAGCACCGAGACGGTGACCGAGGCGGACCCCGTCGCGACCCGCAGCCGGGGCGCGCTCATCCGCGCGGCCACCACGTCCGCCAGGGTGAACCGGCCGCAGTTGCGCACCAGTTCGGCGACGAGCAGCAGGACGACGAGCCAGGCGACGAGGAAGCCGACCGAGTAGAGCAGCCCGTCGTACCCGACGAGGGCGATGAGGCCCGCGATGCCCAGGAACGAGGCGGCGGACATGTAGTCGCCCGCGATGGCGAATCCGTTCTCCATCGGCGTGAAGAGCCGCCCGCCGGCGTAGAACTCCTCGGCGGAGCCGTGCCTGTTGCGGCTGACCCAGGTCGTGATGCCCAGAGTGACCACTACGAAGGCGCTGAACAGCACCAGCGCCAGAGTCTCGTGGTTGCTGCTCAACGCCGCACTCCTCGCGTCATCTCCTGTGTGTCCCAGCGCAGTTCGAGCGCCGCCCGGTCCCGGCGAAGCCTGGCGTGACGGGCGTAGGCCCACGTCAGCAGGAAGGTGGTGAGGAACTGCGCGAGTCCCGCCACCATCGCGATGTTGATGACCCCGGCGACCGGCCGGCCCATCAGGTCCGGCGCCATCGTCGCGGCGACCACGTAGGCGACGTACCAGAGGAAGAACGCCGCCGCCGCCGGGAAGGCGAAGCTGCGATACCGGCGACGCACTTCCTGGAAAGCGGGGCTGTGCTGCACCTCCAGGTAGACGTCCGCCGCCCGACGGGCCGGCTCCGGCTCGGAGGCGGGTGCGGGAACGGTGGGTGCCGGGGCTCTGGCCCCGTCCGTTCCGTTCCAGCCGGAGGCGAGGGAATCCCGCCAGGGGTCGTCGAGCCGGACCTGTCCGGCTTCACGACCATCGTGCTTTTCCACCGAACTCTCCTTGTCCGCGGCGAGCTGAGCCGCGAGCACAAGAATGAGCAGTGCGGAAAGACCCGAGGCGCCCAGGACCGGAAATTTCACCCTTTCAGGTGAGAGCGGAACCCGGTGGCGTAACCATCCCGTGCAGATAGGCATATCGGACAGCCTGTGCGCGATCACGAAGGCCCGCTTTGGCGAACAGATTGTTGATGTGGGTCTTCACCGTGGCGGCGGACACATGGAGCGCACGTGCGATGTCCGCGTTGCTCAGCCCCTGCGCGATGAGCACCAGCACCTCAACCTCCCGCGCCGTCAGCCCGTCCGGCGGCACAGTTCCGGCCCCGTCCTTCTGAAGGCCCCGTGGCCGCGACGCCGCTGCTCCTGACGCCGCGCCCCGGTCGGCGCCCGCGGTGTCCTCCCCCGACCGGCCCGGCGCCGCCCGGCCCCGCTCGTCGGCCGGGCCCTCGCCCGCGATCCGGTCGAGAAGGCGCCGCTGAATCCCCGGCGCGAGCCCCGCCTCGCCCGACAGCACGTCCTCGATGGCCCGCACGATCTCCGCGCCCCCGGCGTCCTTGGTGAGATACCCCCTGGCCCCCGCGCGCAGGGCCGGGAAGAGGTCCTGGTCGTCCGCGTACGTGGTGAGGACGACCACTTGTGTCCCCGGGTGCTCCGCCCGGATTCTGTGCGTCGCCTCCACCCCGTCGCACCGCGGCATCCGCAGGTCCATGAGGACCACGTCGGGGCCGAGCTCCCCCACGAGGCGCACCGCTTCCTCGCCGTCCCGCGCCGAGCCCACCACCTCGATCCCCGGCAGCAGGCCGAGCAGCATCACGATGCCCTCACGGACCACCGACTGGTCGTCGGCGACCACCACCCGCGCGCTCACGCCGGCACCTTGAGTCGCACCACGAACCCTTCCTCACCATCCCCAGGCGGTCCTGCCGACAGCGTGCCGCCCAGCAGTTCGGCCCGCTCCCGCATCCCCCGGACACCGTAGCCGCTGCCCGTACCCGCCAGGTCCGCCCCGCCGACGCTCTCCGCCGCCATCTCCCCCGTCCCCACGCCGCCTTCCGCCCCCGCGCCATCTCCCCGGCCGCCCGCACTCCGCGCACGCACGGCTCCCGCCGCTCCACCTGTCTTACCGGCCGTCGCCTTCTCCCGCCCGGCAGCTCCTTCGACACGTCCGGTCGGCTCGCCCCGCGCGCTCGCCTCGAAGTACCCGTCCCCTTCGCCCCGCCGGTCCGCGTCGTCGGTCCCGCCCGGTCCCGTGCCGGTGAAGTCCTCCACCGCGTGGGTCGCGCCGGTCACGAAACGTCCGCCGCTCCCGCTCCGTGCCGCGCGTTCGCCCCACGCCTGCCTTCCGGGCCCGTTGCGCACCTCCAGTTCGATGGTCTCCGGACCGTAGACGAGGCGCAGTCGTGGTCGCGCGCCCGGCGCGTGCTTGCGCACATTGGTCACGGCCTCCTGAGCGACCCTCCGCAGGGTCTGTCCCGCCTCCGCCGCGACCGGTCGCGCCTCGCCCTCCACCCGCAGCACCGTGCCCTCTCGCGCGGCCAGCTCGGCGAGCGCCTCGGCCACGGGTGCCATGTCGCCGCGCAGAGCGGAGAGCGCCTGCCGGGTCTCCTCCAGCCCCTCCCGGGCCATCGCCCGCGCCGCCACCACCCGGTCCATGATCTGCCCGCGGTCCGCGCCCTGTTCGAGCTGGATTCTCGCCGCCTCCAGGTGCACGAGCTGTGCCGAGAGGCTGTGGGCGAGCACGTCGTGTATCTCTCTGGCGATCCTGGCCCGCTCCGCCAGCGCGGCGGACTCCGCTCGCGCCGCCTGACTCGACCGCTCCTCGATGAGCAGGCGGTGCGCCGCTCCCCGTGCCTCCGCGTCGAGGCGCATCACGAGCCCCGCCATGAAGAGGCCGCCACAGGTGCCCAGCGTCGCGATCCAGTTGTCCCGGTCCGTCGTGAAGTACGCCCCGAGCCCCAGCACCGCCGCCGCAGCACCCCAGCCCAGCGGCAGCCGCTCCAGCGCGATGACGGCGGCCAGGCACCAGACGACGGAGGAGAGGAGGTGCCAGCCGAGACCCCAGGCCCCTGCGCCCGAGAGCAGGAGGGCGGCCATGCAGGGGACGGCGGACCGGAGGTGATGTTCCCGGGTCACCCGGAAGAACCGTCGCAAGGCGGCGATCGCGAGGCTAAGCAGCACGAGCCCGCCGATCACCCGGGCCGGCCCGGCGTGCGGGTTCAGAGCGTGGCTGACCCATACGAGGAAGCAGAGCAGCGCGAACCGGACACCCCGGTTCGCGGCGGCCCGGGCCTGGCTCTCCACCCGGCGGCGGCTCTCCCGCGAGAGTGCCTCGCGCGAGGGCCAGGCCGACCAGAGGTCCTTCCTCATACACGGTCCTTCGAGCGGGATGCGCGGTCGTTCCCGCGGACCCTCTTCGGGGCCGCGGAACCCTCACCGTACGTCGGTCCGAGAAGAGCGGCCCGGCGGTTGAGGAGGAGCCCGCGTGCGAGGAAGGTGGCCGCCAGCCCCAGGAGGAGGACGGGTGCGTGCTGCGCTATCCCGAGCGAGGAGCCCACGCCGTAGAGCGCGACGCGCACCAGGATGCCGCCGCACCACACGACACCGGCCGCCTTCGAGCCGGCGGACCACACGCTCCCGTCGGCCGCCCGCCAGACCCGTGAGGTCCAGGCCCAGGCGGCGCCGGTGAGCAGTCCGGCGAGCACGTTGAGCAGCAGGAGGGCGACCGCCGCCGAAGAGTGCGCGTGGTCGACGAGGCCCGGCTCGCGCAGGGCGACGACGGCGAGGATGCCGGGCAGGAGCCACCAGCGCCGACGGTTGTCGACGCGCTGAGCCCGGAACAGCCTGAATGCGATGAGGGCGACTGCCGCCGCGACGAGCAGGATCTCCAGAGCCCCGGACATGTGTGCCTCCGTAGGTCGGGGTGTCTCGGACACCATCGAAACTACGGAAGGCGCCTGGTCAGGGCATCGGAGCCAGGGTGGAAAACGGATGGATCTTGTTTCTCCACCCCAGGGTGGAGAAACGGGAAGATCCGGAGTGCCGGGGTGGAGAAACGAAGCCCCGCTGACTCCGGGAGGCGCTGCGGGCGGGAGCGCGCAGAACCCGCCGCCGCAGGCGGGAGGAGGGGTGGCCACACGCCGCAGGCCCGGTCCGAAGCCGGCAGCCCGCCGCGCCTTCGCCCGGTGGCCGGTGAGCCATCGCACGCGCGACCCGCCACCGTTGGCTCACCATGCGGCCGGAGGCGGGCGGACCGCCGCGCCCGCCCGTCCGCCGGGTCTGCCCACCCGCCGCGGCCCTCCACCCGCTGGGGGGTCCTCCGCCCGAGGCCGAGGCCCCCCACTCCCCTCTCCGAAACCCCCTGCCGCCTACGCGTCGATACGCGAGCGGTCCAGCGTCGCCGCGGAGTTCGTGATGAACTCCTTGCGCGGCGCGACCTCGTTGCCCATGAGCAGGTCGAAGACCCGCTCGGCGCTGTCCAGGTCGTTCATGCTGATCCGCCGCAGGGTGCGGTGCCTGGGGTCCATCGTCGTCTCCGCGAGCTGGTCGGCGTCCATCTCGCCGAGACCCTTGTAGCGCTGGATGGAGTCCTTGTACCGGACGTTCTTGCGCTCGAAGTCGAGCAGCGTCTCGCGCAGCTCACGGTCCGAGTACGTGTAGACGTACTTGTCCTGCCCCTTCTTCGGCTGGCTCAGCTCGATGCGGTGCAGGGGCGGAACGGCCGCGAAGACCCGGCCCGCCTCGACCATCGGGCGCATGTAGCGCTGGAAGAGCGTGAGCAGGAGGCAGCGGATGTGCGCCCCGTCCACATCGGCGTCCACGAGCAGGATGATCTTGCCGTAGCGCGCCGCGTCGAGGTCGAAGGTGCGCCCCGAGCCAGCTCCTATGACCTGGATGATCGCCCCGCACTCGGCGTTCTTGAGCATGTCCGAGACCGAGGACTTCTGCACGTTGAGGATCTTGCCCCGGATGGGCAGCAGCGCCTGGAACTCGGAGTTGCGCGCGAGCTTCGCGGTGCCGAGCGCGGAGTCGCCCTCCACGATGAACAGCTCGCTGCGGTCCACGTCGTCGCTGCGGCAGTCGGCGAGCTTCGCGGGCAGCGAGGAGGACTCCAGCGCCGTCTTCCTGCGCTGCGCCTCCTTGTGCTGACGTGCGGCGATGCGGGTGCGGGCGGCGGCGACGACCTTGTCGAGCACCGCGCGCGCCTGCGCCTTCGCGTCGCGCTTGGTCGAGGTCAGGAACGCCTTCAGCTCCTTGGCCACGACGTTCGCGACGATGCGGTTGGCGGCCGAGGTGCCCAGCACCTCCTTGGTCTGCCCCTCGAACTGCGGCTCGGCCAGACGCACCGTGACGACGGCCGTGAGGCCCTCCAGGGCGTCGTCCTTGACGACGTCGTCCTCGGCGACCCGCAGCAGCTTGGCGCCGCGCAGGACGTCGTTGACCGTACGGGTGACGGCCCGCTCGAAACCGGTGACGTGGGTGCCGCCCTTGGGGGTCGCGATGATGTTCACGAAGGAGCGCACCGTGGTCTCGTACCCGGTGCCCCAGCGCAGGGCCACGTCCACGCCGAGGTCGCGGACGACCTCCGTGGGGGTCATCTGCCCGTGCTCGTCGAGGACAGGCACGGTCTCCTTGAAGGTGCCCTGCCCGCTCAGCCGCAGCACGTCGCAGACGGCCTTGTCGCGGGCGAGGTACTCGCAGAACTCGCTGATCCCGCCGTCGTAGCGGAAGGACTCCTCGCCCTTGGCACCGCCCTCGCCGAGGCCGTACTCGTCGCGGACGACGAGGGTGAGTCCCGGTACGAGGAACGCGGTCTGGCGGGCCCGCTGGTGCAGGGTCTCCAGCGAGAGCTTCGCGTCCTTGAGGAAGATCTGCCGGTCCGCCCAGTAGCGGACCCTGGTGCCGGTGCGGGTCTTGGGGATGCGCTTGACCCTGCGCAGCCCCGTCGTGGGCTCGAAGGCGCCGTCGGGGCCCGTACCCTTGAACTGGCCGGGGACCCCCCGCCGGAAGCTCGTGGCGTGCACCGAGCCGCCCCGGTCCACCTCGATGTCCAGACGCGCCGAGAGCGCGTTGACGACCGAGGCGCCGACGCCGTGCAGGCCGCCGGAGGCCGCGTACGAGCCGCCGCCGAACTTCCCGCCGGCGTGCAGCTTGGTCATGACGACCTCGACCCCGGAGAGGCCGGTCTTGGGCTCGACGTCCACGGGGATGCCGCGCCCGTTGTCCCGCACCTCCACGGAGCCGTCCGCGTGCAGGGTCACGTCGATGTGGTCGCAGTACCCGCCAAGAGCTTCGTCGACGGAGTTGTCGATGATCTCCCACAGGCAGTGCATGAGACCGCGGCTGTCGGTCGACCCGATGTACATACCGGGCCGCTTGCGCACCGCTTCCAGGCCCTCCAGGACGAGCAGGTGCCGCGCGGTGTAGTTGGAGTCGTCGCGATCTGCTCCTGCCAGCAGAGCTGTCGACGACACGGATGTATCGGCGGTCACGCGGTTCGCTCCTCGCTGAATTTTCTTCTGGGGCCTATTGGCTCAACGTCCCGTCCGGGACGCCGCTCAGAGGGTACCGAGGCCAGGTAGAGCCGCTGTGACGCCACCCTCGCTTCAAACCCACCCTAGTGCAGAATCACACACCCGTTCGAACACGGAAGGCGGTGACTCTCATGTCACGTTCCCTTCCACGCATGAACCATCTAGGCTCCGGGCACGTCCTCATGCACAGACCGGCAATCCAGCCGGGAGGATGTGACCTTGCACACCACGCGAAACCGTAAAGCACGCACGCTGTAATACGGCACATTCGCCGCCAACCGGCAACAGACAGCCACCCTCGAAGTTTTTTCGCGAGAAAGGCCGCGAGCGGGAACGTTTTCGGCCTGGTTGGATGTTGACCCTGGTACGACAGCTCGTCGAGCTAGAGAAGAGGCGACGTGACTACTGTTCTGACACCCGCGAGCCAGCTGACGGCCGCTGACCGCTGCGACCGGTGCGGCGCCCAGGCCTACCTGCGCGTTGTGCTGACCAGCGGCGGTGAACTGCTCTTCTGCGCTCACCATGGGCGCAAGTTCGAGCCGGAACTCAAGAAGATCGCCGCTGAGATACAGGACGAGACCGATCGCCTGACAGCTCCCAGCACGGCGAGCGACGAGGAGCACTGAGCCTCCGGGTCGCATCCACCTACGACGAGCCGGCACCGGTGTGAGCCGGTGGAACGGGCGGGCCTCCACTGGGAGACCCGCCCGTTTTCGTATGCCCGCGCACTCCGTAGGCGGCCACCGCCCCTCGCTCCTGCGGCCGCGGTACGGGGCCGGGCGGCGCCCGCAGATGCCCGCCTGCGGCCGGGACCGCCCTCAGGACCGCCCGGAGGGCGTCCGACAGGCCCTCGGGCCCGCCGGACGACGGAGGGGAAGCCCCCGGGCGCCCAAGGGGGCTCAGCGCTCGCGCAGCCCCTCGGTGTCCGCCACGGCGGAAATGCGCGTGTAGACCCCCGGGTTTCCCGCCTCGGCGCAGCCACTGCCCCAGGAGACGAGTCCGATCAGCTTGCCCCCGGCCACGAGCGGACCACCACTGTCACCCTGGCAGGCGTCCTTGCCGCCCTCGCGCTCGCCCGCGCAGAGCATCGTGTCGGCGTCGTAGGCGCCGCCCCCACTGCCCGGGTAGGCACTGCCGCAGTCGCTGTCCGGGAGGACCTGGACATCGGCGGCGTGCAGCGTCCGGGCGTACGAGCCGCGTCCCGTCGTGTCCCCCCAGCCGTAGACCTGGGCGCGGGTCCCGGCCCGGTAGCCGGGGTCTCCCGAAAGGGCGAGCGGCAGGACGTGGCTCTCCGGCTGGGCGTCCGCCAGGGTCAGTGTCGCCACGTCGCCGGAATTGCTGTCCGGGTCGTAGTCCGGATTGATCCAGGTCTTCGTGACACGGGCCTCCGTGCCCGCCTGCCCCGAGAGGTCGTCGCGGCCGACGAGCACCCGCAGGTCCTTGAGGCGGCTCAGAGGGACGCCGAGAACCTTCCCGCTGAGGCAGTGGGCCGCCGTGGCGACCGTACGAGGCCCGACGAGCACCCCGCCGCAGTACTGGCCCGAGCGCTCCGCCCCGAAGCGGCTGCGGCTGGACAGGGCCACCGCCCAGGGGTGATCGGCCACCGCCACCTGCTTGCCCCCGACGATCACTCCGTCGGCGGCCGCGGGTCCTGGGACGAGGACGGGGCTGAGCGCAGCGGCGGCGAGCACTCCCGCGCTCACCCGGGTGCGAAGTCCGCGAAGCGGCATACCGTACTCCTTCACTCTGGGTACCGAACTCGCACTCAGCGTGATTCAGCCACCCGAAGAGCGCACGCCCAGGCGTGGCCGTTCGCGCAACCGGCCCAACGCGCGCGACGCGTCCGCGCACGCCGAAGGCCCCGCAGGCCGGAACCGGTGGGGCCTTCGCGGAGCTGGACCTGCGGCCCGCTGCGGGGCCGGTGGATCAGTCCAAGTAGTCGCGCAGCACCTGGGAGCGTGAGGGGTGCCGCAGCTTGGACATCGTCTTCGACTCGATCTGGCGGATGCGCTCGCGCGTCACGCCGTAGACCTTGCCGATCTCGTCGAGGGTCTTCGGCTGACCGTCGGTGAGACCGAAACGCATCGAGACGACGCCCGCCTCGCGCTCCGACAAGGTGTCCAGAACGGAGTGCAGCTGCTCCTGGAGCAGCGTGAAGCTCACGGCGTCCGCCGGGACGACGGCCTCGGAGTCCTCGATGAGGTCACCGAACTCGCTGTCGCCGTCCTCGCCGAGGGGGGTGTGCAGCGAGATGGGCTCGCGACCGTACTTCTGGACCTCGATGACCTTCTCGGGGGTCATGTCGAGTTCCTTGGCCAGCTCCTCCGGGGTGGGCTCGCGGCCCAGGTCCTGGAGCATCTGCCGCTGGACGCGGGCGAGCTTGTTGATGACCTCGACCATGTGCACCGGGATACGGATGGTGCGGGCCTGGTCCGCCATGGCGCGCGTGATGGCCTGGCGAATCCACCAGGTCGCGTACGTGGAGAACTTGTAGCCCTTGGTGTAGTCGAACTTCTCGACCGCGCGGATCAGACCGAGGTTCCCCTCCTGGATCAGGTCCAGGAAGAGCATTCCGCGACCGGTGTAGCGCTTGGCCAGGGAGACCACGAGGCGGAGGTTCGCCTCCAGGAGGTGGTTCTTGGCGCGGCCGCCGTCCTCGGCGATGATCTCCAGCTCACGCTGGAGCTTCGGCGCCAGCTTGTCGCTGTTGGCGAGCTTGTCCTCGGCGAAGAGACCGGCCTCGATGCGCTTGGCCAGCTCGACCTCCTGCTCCGCGTTGAGGAGCGGGACCTTGCCGATCTGCTTGAGGTAGTCCTTGACCGGGTCGGCCGTGGCACCGGCGGCGGCCACCTGCTGCGCCGGGGCGTCGTCCTCGTCGTCGTCGGACAGGACGAAACCCTGGCTCTCGCCACCGGCGGCCGGCTCGGCGGCCTCCTCGCCCTTGCCCGGCGTCTCCTCGGTGCTCTCTTCGTCGAGGAGCTCGTCCGACTTCTTCCCGGCCTTCTTCGCGGTGGTCTTCTTGGCCGTCGTCTTCTTGGCGGCGGTCTTGCGCGCCGTCGTCTTCTTCGCAGCGGGCTTCTTCTCGGCGGTCTCGTCCTCGACCGCCACCGCGGTGGCGGCGGAAGGAGCGGCCACTGTGGCCGCCGCGGTCTTCTTGACCGCCGCCTTCGTGGCCACCGTCTTCGTCGCGGTGCGCTTCGCCGGACTCTTCGCTGCGACGCTCTTGCGGGTGCGCTTGGGCTCCGCGGCACTGACCATCAGCGTCACACCCTCTTCCTCGAGGATTTGGTTGAGGCTGCGCAGTACGTTCTTCCACTGAGTGGCCGGAATCTGGTCAGCTTCGAAGGCCCGACGCACATCGTCACCGGCGATCTGCCCATTAGCCTTTCCCCGCTCGATGAGCGCCATGACAGACACAGACTCGGCGATCTCCGGCGGGAGCGTACGGGATGTGCTGGCCGACACGAACAACCTCTCGGAACGTTGGAAAACGGCTTCCGGCTCTCGCCTCGGGGGCGGGAACCGACGACCGTCGGCGGGTATGACCGACGACGCGGGCGGGCGCCGCGGGGACCACAGCACCGGAACCAGTGGCCGTATTCCCCTGAGCGACTCTCACCTCTTAGGTCATCGCGCTGTACCCGGGAGCGTTACGCGCAATCTGCGTGGCCCGAGTCACATACCCAAAGGACACAAGGAGGTACATAGACGAGCATATGCGCTCGGCAAACGATCCAGAGTGGTCGGTTGTGGGCAGGAGCGGAGGCGGGGGTGGGGAGGGGAGCCGGAGGCGGGGAGCCGGAGGCGGGGAGGGGAGCCGGAAGCGGGGAGGGGAGCCGGAAGCGGGCGGGGAAGAGCGCAGGAGACGGGTGGGGTGCAGGGGTGAGGCCGGGGGCGGATGGCGTGGACACCGCTTCGGGGGTGCGTGCGCAAGCCGAGAGGCCGGGGGCCAAGACGGCCGGGCTCCAGGGGTCGTCGTTCCCTGCGAGCCGTGTGCGTGCGTGAGGGCGGAGCGCGGGATCGGGGGTCGGGAGACGCGCGCCGTCGGGCTGCCAATCGGGTGGGACGGCGGAAACGGCCGGGAGGCGGGCGAGGCGACCGAGAGCGGTCGTACCGCACAGCGGCATGGCAAGGGGGCGAATGCGATGGGGCGGTGGGGCGACGGGGGTCGGGGCTCAGGGCTCGGGCGGGGGGGGCGGCCGGGGCAGGCCCTCGGGTGGGGGGCGACCGAGGCTTGGCGGGTGGGCGCCTGGGCGACGGGACGGCCGGGCGTGAACGAGGCCGGGGGCGCCGAGCGCCCTTGGCGACCGGGTACGAACTGCCCGGCCCAGCGCTCCCCGCTCCCCACTTCCCCCTTACGTCTCTCCGCTCCCCGCCCACCTTGGCCCGGGGCCCCTCCTCCACCGCGGAGAGGGGCCCCGGGCCAAGGTGGGCGCGCGACTAGTGCTGCTCGCGGGGCCCCGGCACGACACGCTCGCCCTCGGGGTGAACGGTGAGCAGCTGGCGCATCGCAGTCTCGGCGCCACCGCCGTCTCCGGAAGCCAGGGCGTCGACGATGCGGGCGTGGTGGGCCACGGACGCCTCGTTGGGACGTTCGCAACCCATCGCGGGACCGCCCGACACGTGCAGGGCCGCGCTGACGATCCCGGACAGGTGCTCCAGCATCCGGTTGCCACCGATCTGGATCAACAAGGAGTGGAACTCGGCATCCGCTCGGGAGAACGTGATGCCGTCCCCCTGCCCGAGCGCGTGCCCCATGATCTCGACCATGTCGACAAGTCGCTGCTGCACGTCCTCACGGCCGTGCCCGGCGGCGAGACGCGCGGCGAGGGGTTCGATGCTCCAACGCAGTTCATTGAGCTCCCGGCGCTGATCATCACGCTGGGGCCCGTAGGCGCGCCACTCGATGATGTCGGGATCAAGCAGGTTCCAGTCACTGACCGGACGGACCCGCGTTCCCACATTGGGGCGGGCGCTGACCAGTCCCTTGGCCTCCAGAACGCGCAGGGATTCCCGCACGACGGTACGGGACACCTCGAAACGCTGGCCGATCTCCTCGGGAACGAGGGGGCGGTCCGCCCCCAGGTCGCCGGAGACGATCATCTGGCCGAGCTGCTGAACGAGTTGGCCGTGGAGGCCGCGACCCCGGCCGGCACCGCCGCGTCGCGGCACCCGGCCGAGTTCTGGCTCCGCGGCACCCCAGGAAGGAACTCCGATCCTGTCCTGGGCGGCCTCGGCATAGGGGTAGCGGTCGATGTCGCCCGGGCCGGCGAGGCCGGAGTCGGCGGAACGGGCGGCGGTCATCATGGTGTGCGCAACGGTACTCACAAAAGCTTTGTCGGCGCTCTCCTCAACGGCCTTGAGTTCTTTGGTGAAAAGCACACGAAAGGGTGATCGCTTACCGTTGGCCAATTGACGCTTTATCGGAAATTACCGAGCAACGGTCGGGGAGTTGCGCGCGCTTCCCCTCACCTTCCCCCCACAGAAGGCTTCTTGCGGTACGGTGCCCGCCCTTCGGGCACCACGACGACACCGCGACGCTCAACACAGCCGCTCCCCGCCTGATTTCGGGCCCCTCTCAGCCCCTCGCAAGATCACGCAAAGAAACCACCCGAGAAGAAAACCCTGTTCGGAAGCACCGGGCGCTACTCTCCGTAAAAACCGTACTGTTGTGCGCGCCACAGACAAACTGCCGTGCGCCCCCACCGGCAGGCGGGGCGCGGAGACGTTCCGTCAGATCTCCGGACGCAGCATGGGCGGATTCAACAGAGTTGCGCCTCCGGCGCGGAAAAGCTGCGCCGGCCTGCCCCCCTGCCGGGTCGTCGTACCACCGGCGGGGACGAGAAAACCTGGCGTCCCTGTCACCTTGCGATGAAAATTCCGGGGGTCGAGCACCACCCCCCAGACCGCTTCGTAGACCCGGCGAAGTTCACCGACCGTGAATTCCGTGGGGCAGAAAGCGGTGGCGAGCGAGGAATACTCGATCTTCGAGCGCGCGCGCTCGATCCCGTCGGAGAGAATGCGCGCGTGATCGAAGGCGAGCGGCAGCAGTTGTTCGTCGTCACGTCCCGCGCTCTCCTCCCCCAGAAGCCGCTCAACGGGTGCCCACCTGGCACCGCTCGCGTCACCGCCAGCGATGGGCGAGGGCAGGTCGGGGGCGAGCGCGAGGTGGGCCACGCTCACCACTCGCATTCTCGGATCGCGCTCCGGATCGCCGTAGGTGGCGAGCTGTTCCAGGTGCGCGCCGTGCCGCTCCTCGCCGGAGGCCCCCACCGCGTCCCCGTCGTGCGCGCGCAGGCCGGTCTCTTCTTCCAGCTCGCGTCCTGCCGCGGACGCAAGGTCCTCGCCAGGACGGACGAACCCCCCGGGCAAGGCCCATTGCCCTTGGTACGGGGCCTCCCCGCGGCGGACGAGGAGCGCCCGCAACCCGTTGTGCCGCACCGTGAGCACCACGAGATCCACGGTGACAGCGAAGGCTGGGAAGTCGGAGGGGTCATAGGGAGACATGCGGCTGATCATAGTCGTCTACCTGACGATAAGCACGTCGTTCGTCGAAGCCCACGCCAGCACAGCCGTCTGAACGGCCCCTTCCGTCCCCAGCTATGAGGCCGTGGCCCAACAGCAGGTTCCTGCCCGTCACGCGAAACGATCTCGCACAACCTCAAGCCGCTCCGGCACAGGCCCACACCATCCGGCGCTCTTGGCCACCCCGAGTCAGCTCAGTACTGCCGCGCGCCCCCTGCCCCGAAGCGGCTGCGGAGCCCGGCGCCAACTCAGCCGCCGCCCCTGCAGGTCCCGAAGCTCGACACCTCGCAGCTTCGAGCTCCTGAAACCGGTCTCGCGTGGCCGCGAACCGTCGCTCCCGAGTCGGCATCGGGAGCGACGGCCGCGAACCGCGCCCTCACGCCCGCAACTGCAGACGCTCGGGCGCCTCCTCCACCATCGCGAGCCCCAGCCGGGTGACTCGCGCGGAGAAGCTTTCCCCGGCTACACCGAGTCCGGTGAGCCCCAGCTCACCGAGCGGAGCACCGCGCACCGGACGCAGCGCGACGGACCCTTCTGGAACATCCGGGCGGATACCCACGAGCCCCGCGATCACGTGCACGCCGGCAGCGGCGGCCACAGCGGCCGGGCGGCAGGCAGCAGGATGCGGCCACGGCCGGCTTCCCTCCGTCCGTTGCTCGCCCGCGAACATTTCCGGCAGGCGGTACTCGAAGGTCTCGGCCGCCGCGAGCAACCCGCGCAGCAAAGCGTGGGACTCCTTCTCGTGGCCGGCAGCGGCGAGACCCGTCACGGCGATCGCCGTCTCGTGGACACGCACGGCCCCGCCCCGGTGCCCGAAGGGGCTGTACCCGTGCTCCTTCGCGCCGAGGCTCCGCAGCCCCCAGCCGCTGTCCATGACCGGGGAACCGAGCAGCCGTGCCACCTGCCCCGTCCGCGTCGAGTCGAGCAAGGAGGGCGCCAGTTGGCCAGCCGCGCCCAGACCGGTGTCGAGCAGGTGCGCCACCGCGCTGCCCAGCTGTGGCACCGGCCGCCTCGTGGCGTCGAGCGCGGCCGGTGGACGGCCTCCGCTCGGATCGTCGCACCAGAAGTCCGCCCGGAACCGGTCGGCGAATTCCGCCGCCCAGTCGCGGAGTTCCTCGCCTCCGGGCCGGTTGAGCCCGTCCCGGAGTCCCGCTCCGAGAAGAGCGGCGCGATAGGCGTGTGCCTGTGTCTCCACACGCGCCATGCCGCCGGTCTCCCGGTCCCGCACGTAGACGTGCCGCTCCGTCTCGCGCCGCAGCCACCCGAGGCAGGACTCGGCAGCCGGGGCGAGTTCGTCCACGACGGAGGCGTCGAGCCCCCACCTCCACGCCTCGGCCAGCAGAGCCGGGAAGAGCAGAGTCGCCTCGGCACTCGTACTTCCCGGCGGCAGGTGAGGACCGGCATCGCGCAAAGGGCCGGGGATACGGCCTTGTTCAGCCCCCTGCAAAACCTGCGTACGGGCCACGGCCCGCAAGGTCCCCGCCGCGAGGCGGGTACCGAGAGGCAGGGCCATGCGCGCGGCGGCCAGCGCCTCCGCGGGGGCGAGGCCGCAGCGCCAGGGCGCCCCCGCCGCGAGGTACGCCTCCCCCGCCTCTCCCGGCTCCCGCGCCAGCAGCGCGTTGAGATCACCGAGGGAGGCCCGCAGGAGAGCGGCGGCCCGGGGATCGTCCCCTGCGGCGTCCGCCGCCGTGAAGACCGGCGTTCCTCCACGTGCCACCGAGCGCGCGCCGCCCAGCAGTTCCGGCCTCAATCGCAGCTCGATGGATCGTCTGCCGCCGGCCGGAATCTCCAGCTCCCAGCGGAGCGATCCCGATGCGGCCACGACGTCGGCGGGAGGCGGCTCAGCGGTGAGCGCGACCTTCCCCGCAGGGGACGACCACTGCAAGCCGGCACCGTGCACGGAGGCCCGCAGGACCGGAATTCTGTGTCCGGCGGCCACGGCACCGAGGTCGGCGAGATCGCAGCCCAGGGTGAGTTCGACCACGAGCCGCAACGTGCTCGCCGTCGTGCTCCGCAGAATGATGCGCTCGCTGCCCTCGGCGTGCCGCTCACGTTCGACCAGCAGATCCGGGTCGGGCCCAGGCCCTCCCAGCCCACGCAGCACTCCCACGAACCGCGTGCGGTCCGCCCCCACCGCGCGCGCCTCCACCGGCAGGGGGTCCCGCCCCGCGATCCGGAGCCGGCACAGCGACAGCAGTCTCTTCCCCGCGGAGTAGAAGCCCTCCAGCCCCTGCCCGGTCAACTGCCCGTGCTCGGCGGAAATTGCCAGCCCCGGCAGCGAGACGGCGGTCAACGTCCGGTGCGTCGCGGGCGGTTCCGCAAGAGGAAGGCTCCCGCTGCCGCGCGCCGGACCGGGTACGGGCACCGATCTGTCCGGTGCCGCTCGGTACTCGCGACCACCGGGCCGTGGTGCGGTCAAGGACATCAGGGAGCTTCTTCCGCGTGCCGATCGGGAGGAGGGGGCGGGCCGGTGGGCAGGCCCCCGGCGACTCCGCCACCGAATGAACGCCGGAAGAGGGCTACGGGTCACGGGCGCCGGGCCACTTGCCCCGACATTCCTCCGCCTCTCCGCCACGCGCCTGCCCCGATCCGCTCTCCGTTCCGGCTCCCGCCCAGATCTGCCGAGCAGTTGTCCCGCGAGAGGGGCCGTTCCACGTCCGCGCGTTTTCTCCCTCCTCGCCCCCGGCACCTCCCAGCTACCCCGCGCCGCCCGCAGGTTCGGAACCACCACCACGGCGCGAACAGCGCGCTTCCGCCTCCTGTACGGACGCAGGCGTCTCTACAAGCCCACCCCCGTTGCCCGCCTCCGGGCCGGCCGGAAGTTGTTCCTGACCGGCATTCGCAGAACCAGTCCTGCTGTCTGTCCCGCTCCCCTGCCTCTGAGCGCGCCTACAAGCCTCCTGACTACCCGGCCGTGCACCCGTCGCGAGAACCACGGAGCCCTCCTGCCCCACACTCGGGACAGTCCCCTGGCCCTCGCGTACCTCCACGTTCTGCGCAGAGCTCTCCCGAACAGGCAGCACCGGGCTAGATCCACTGCGGGCCACCGGTGAATCACCCACGTGTGAATCGCCCATGTTCGAAGGCGCCGCGCGGTCCGTCCGATGCGTCACCGGTCGTACCGCCGCCCTGACCGGAATGACGGCGTCCGAGGCATCGGATTCCGGATGCGGGAGCCCAGCGAGCGGAAAGCGATCGGAGGCAGCCCGACGACCACGCACATCAATCAACTCGTTCTCCCCTTCGTGCCTCTCGCGGTCCGCTTCCCTCTCGTTCGCTCGCGTGCTCTCACGTCCAGGAGGCGATGCGGCGACGCGCCGCCGCGCTCGTGCGTACGCCGTCCTCCCCGCGTCGTCCCCCGTCCCGTTGGTCTTGCCACTGCTGGGCCGCGCCTGTGCGGGGCCGCCCGGGCGCCTGGTGTCACGCCGCCGCGTCGACGGACGCGCCGTCGGACCCGTACGAGCGGAGACGCCAGAACGGGAAGCAGCGGAACGGGAGGCTGAACCCGTACGAGATGCCGAGCGCACGCGGCGTCGCCCGTCGCCGGTCCCGGGCTCGGCCACCTCTCCTTCCGGGGCGCCCTCCGATGCTCCCGCTGCGCTCCGGGACACTCCGGCTTCCTGTTCACTCGTGGCCCCTCGTCCCGCCCCGTCGGCAGCGGAGCCGGTACGTGCCGACGCAGGACGAGCGGACGAACGGTGCGCGGTCGGCCGCCTCGGGGAGCCGCAGAGGCGCTGCCGAATCTCCTCGGGCTCCACTCCCTTGTCGAACGCCTGGTCCAGCAGCGCCGCGAAGACGTAGTGGGGGTCTACCGCGAGCGCGAGATGCAGGGACAGCCGTGCCTCGCTCTCTTCGCCTTGCGACCAGGCCGTCCAGCCCGCCAGCGACAGCGGTGCTGCCGCGTGCTCCTTGTACGAGAGCACACACCGGCGCGCGAGCGCGCGCCACAAGCGAAGGGCGGCGTCGGGGAACGCGAGGAAACTCGCCGCCTCGTCCCTGGCCTCCCTGTCCTGGAGACCGATGACGAGCCGCGCGGCCTCTTCGTGGGTAAGTGCCGCGTCGTCCGCGAGGTCGGCTTTGAGCCGGTCCGAAGGGACGGGGACGGTTGCGAATCGTGTCAGCACGTTGTCGAGCAACCCGATCGTGCCCCTGCGGATCTTGAGCACGTTCTCCCTGCCGCCGAGGATCTGCGGGAGAAGGTCGAGGGCGATCCGGTCGAGTACCCGCTCCTGTTCTCGCGCGGCGGCGGTGCTCCAGGGCAGGAGCCTGCTCTCCAGACGCGCCGCGGGGAGGGGAGCCGGCGTTCCCTCGTACACAGAGGTCGCGGCGAGAACAGAGCTGCCGACGGGCAGCAGGGCGACACCCGACTGTTCCTGGTCCGCGAGCGGGGTCACGTAGGACCAGGACCGACCGGTGGAGACACAGAGTGCTTCGACCACAGGTACATCGAGACTGCCGCAGGCGACGCGGATGTGCTGGGCGAGGGGACGCAGTCCCTCGCGCACCTCGGCGGCTCCGGGCTGCGGGACGGTGCCGGGCCTCGCCTCGTGCGGCTCCTGGAACAGGAAAGCGATGACACCATCGGGCAGGGATTCATCGCACCGCCTGCGCAGGAGAGCCGTCGCTCCGGAACCGCGACCGCGCCCGGGAGAACCGAGGAGCATCGTGGCCACCCGCTCGGCGGCCTGCGGCCACCGCGTCGGATCAGCGGGGATGCGGAGCGCCGTGCGCCGGCCGAGCCGGCCCCACTCGCCGTGCAACGCGAGGAGGACGACGCTGTTGCCCGGCACGTAGCCCAGCAGGTACGGGAGGGAATCGGCCAGGTCAGCGATGGATTTCAGCGAGATCGCCTGTCGTCCCGGAAAGGCCTTCCCGAAGGGCTCCGCGTCGGGCAGGGAGGCGGAGGGGCCGGCGCCGACAGCCGCCAAAGACCGGGGGTCTTCCCCGTCACGCGAGGAGTCGTTCTCGGGTGAGCGTCGTTGCACGGGGACGCCGGTGTCCCGGGCCGGTGACACCGGGCGGTCTCCCCCTGAACGTTGCGCGGGAATCACGGCGTCGGGCTTTCCCTCTGCCCCGGGGCGGCTGGGCGGCTGGCAGGCACGGGAGGATTCGGCGGCAGAGCTGGGCGGCGAATTATCGGCGCACGCGGAGGGCGGATTCTCAACGGAAGCGACGGCGGGGTTGTCCGTGGACACAGAGGACTGGTCCCGTCGCGAGCGAGTGGCGCCTTCCCCAGCCGTGTCGGGTGAAGGAACCTGAGCGGGCGCTGAAGGCCGGCATCCAGCCGGGTCGGAGCGGGGCGGGGGCGACACATCCGCCGTGCGCGGGACGCTCGACATCTTTTCGGTAGGCGGGTCGGAGGTCTCTCCCACAGGCGGCGCGGTGCGCTCTTCGGCGAAAGCGATGGGCGGCTGCTCGTGGGTAGGGACGACGGGTTGCTCGGGCGAGGGGGCTGCGCGGTGCTGCGTAGAGCGGAGGGCGGCCGAATCGGATTTCTCGTTGCGGTGGGTCATGGAGAGCACTGTGCACGGAAAGCGAATTCCCCGCTTGCCCGCCTGTGGATAACTAGTTGCATTGCTTTTTTTCGCACAACCCCTTATCGGATTAAACAGATCAGCCCGCACGCGCTCATCCGATGATCTCCCGGAGGGCTGGTTATCCACAGCCCGCGCAGCCCTCGTTCGCCGGTTGTCGGTCTCATCAGGTTGCATGGGGGCATGAACGACGAAGACCTCCGTCCCACCGCCGACGCGATCCTCGCCCAACTCGTGGGGGACGCCAGTGGCCGTGCCCGGCTGCGAGAGGACCAGTGGCAGGCCATCGAAGCCCTGGTCGTGCACCACCGCAGGGCCCTGGTCGTGCAGCGCACGGGCTGGGGCAAGTCCGCCGTGTACTTCGTGGCCACGGCGCTCATCCGGCGGCGCGGTGGCGGGCCGACCGTCATCGTCTCTCCGCTGCTCGCGCTCATGCGCAATCAGGTGGAGGCGGCGGCTGCGGCGGGGATCAAGGCGCGCACCATCAATTCGGCGAACCGCGAGGAGTGGGACGCCGTGCAGGAGGAGATCCGCGCCGGGGAGGTCGACGTGCTCCTCGTGAGCCCGGAACGCCTCAACCATCCCGCCTTCCGTGACGAGGTCCTTCCGAGTCTCACCGCGGCGACGGGCTTGCTCGTGGTCGACGAGGCGCACTGCATCTCCGACTGGGGGCACGACTTCCGTCCGGACTACCGTCGGCTGCGCACCATGCTCGCCGACCTGCCGGCCGGGGTCCCGGTGCTGGCCACCACGGCGACGGCGAACGCCCGGGTGACCGCCGACGTGGCGGAACAGTTCGGGACCGGCGGGGCCGCGGACGGCGCGCTCGTCCTGCGGGGTCCCCTCGACCGCGAGAGCCTCAGTCTGGGCGTGCTGCGCCTTCCCGGCGCCGCTCACCGCCTGGCCTGGCTCGCGGATCACCTGGAGGAGCTGCCGGGCTCGGGAATCATCTACACGCTGACCGTCGCCACGGCCGACGAGGTGGCCGCGTATCTGCGCCAGCGGGGTCACGAAGTAACCGCCTACACCGGGCGTACGGAGAACGCGGACCGGCTGGAGGCCGAGCAGGCTCTCCTCGCGAACCGCGTGAAGGCGCTCGTGGCGACCTCGGCACTCGGCATGGGCTTCGACAAGCCCGACCTCGGCTTCGTGGTCCATCTCGGCGCGCCGTCCTCGCCCATCGCCTACTACCAGCAGGTGGGCCGTGCGGGCCGCGGGGTGGAGCACGCCGAGGTACTGCTGCTGCCGGGCAAGGAGGACGAGGCGATCTGGAAGTACTTCTCGTCTCTGGCGTTCCCGCCCGAAGAACAGGTCAGGCGCACCCTCGATGTCCTGGCGGGTTCCGCCCGGCCCATGTCGACCCAGGCCCTCGAACCTCTCGTGGATCTGCGGCGCACCAGGCTGGAAGCCATGCTGAAAGTGCTCGACGTGGATGGGGCTGTCAAAAAGGAGAAGGGTGGCTGGACCGCCACCGGGCGGCCGTGGGTCTACGACGCGGAGCGGTACGCCTGGGTGGCCGGGCAGCGGGCGCTGGAGCAGCAATCGATGCGGGATTACGTGGCGAGTACCGGATGCCGGATGGAGTTTCTGCGTCGCGCGCTCGACGACGAGGCCGCCGCGCCGTGTGGCCGCTGCGACAACTGCGCCGGCCCGCGATTCGGTACGGAGGTGTCCCCGGTCGCGCTCACCTCCGCGCACGGCGAACTGGAGCGCCCCGGAGTCGATGTGGAGCCGCGCCGTATGTGGCCGACGGGGCTGAGTGCCGTCGGCGTATCTCTCAAGGGACGCATTCCGGCCTCGCAGCGGGCCGAGACCGGCCGGGCACTCGGCAGGCTCTCGGACATCGGCTGGGGCAACAGGCTCCGTCCGCTCCTCGGCCCCGACGCGAAGGACGCACCGGTACCCGACGACGTGCTCCAAGCGACGGTGGCGGTGCTCGCCGACTGGGCCAAGGGACCGGGCGGGTGGGCCTCGGGAGACAAGGACGCCCTCACGCGGCCTGCCGGAGTGGTCACACTTCCCTCCCGGACTCACCCCGAGCTGGTGGATTCGCTGGGCGCCCGTGTCGCCCGGATCGGTCAACTGCCCTTCCTCGGCGGACTCGTCCTGCGCGAGGACGCCGAGCCCGGGCGAGCGCACCGGGGGAACAGCGCGCAGCGGCTCCTCTCACTGCGCGGAACTCTCGCGGTGCCCGCCCCGCTCGCCGAGGCCCTGACGGAGCATCCCGGCCCCGTCCTTCTCGTGGACGACTTCACGGACTCCGGCTGGACGATCGCCGTGGCGGCGGGCCTGCTCAAGGACGCGGGCGCGAAGGAGGTGCTGCCGCTGGTACTCGCGGTTCAGGGCTGAGGCCGGGAGGCAACGGTTCGCGAGCGTTGGCCGACGGCTCCCAAGAACTGGATGGCAGCAGCACTCATCGGGCGTGGGAGACGTACCGCATGGCGGACAGCCGCAGGTTGAGCGGGCGGACAGGAGAGGGGGAAATAGGGAATGCATCGTCAGATATGGGTGCGGCTTGACGAATGCTCGTTGCCGCAGCCCTCTCGGCGTACGAGAATTGAAGTCGCTCCCCGTACGGCGATTCCGGCTCCGGTGCTGCCGTCCGGTGGTGCGCTCTCCCACGTCCCGATTCCGCCCGCAGCGCGGGCGCGTAGCCGAAGGGAGGACCGTGACCTTCGGATTCGCTCCGTCCGCCGCGTCGAGGAAGACGCCACCGCCCCCGTCCACCACCCCCTCGCCGTTGGTGCCGGTTCCTTCCCTGCCTGCCGAGCCGGCCAGCTCTCCACCCCGTGCGATCGGTCCGCAGGAGTGGACCGCCGCCAACGTGCCCCTGCTCGGCAATCCGCGCGAGGTCGTGACCGGACTGTACGAACGTCACAGCCCAGCGGCCGGGACCGTGGTGGTGGGAGTGCTCGACCCGGACGAGCGGCTGCGGGCGAGCGCGTCCTTCACTCGCCGCCCCGGCGACTCCGACGGCTGGGTCTTCCGCAATACGCTGCTGGCCCAGCTGCGCAGGGTCATCCCCCACGACCTTCGCCGCCGGGTACCGGTACGCACGGCCGTGTTGCTGCACTGCCGGGAGGGCGAGTCGCGCTGGACAGCGGAGGACGGCGCCTGGATGTGGGGGCTGCGAGACGCCTGCACACTGCACGGCCTGCGCTGCGGAGCGTACGTGACACTCACCGGCGCGGGCTGGCAAATTCTCGGGGAGGGACGTGGTGGCCGCCATCCCCGGCTCGGCTCCCGTACGACCTTGTTCGTACCTGCTGCGGACGAGGTTCCCACCCGCCCGGGGCAGTTGGGGCCGTTGCCGGAGCAACGGGTCGAGAGCGCGGAGCGCTTGGCGCCCGGCGACGAAATGCCGGAGCAGCGCGCCGGACGCGGGGGTTCGCTCACGGAGCGGGCAGCCGGGCTGCTGTCGCGGCCGATCGACACGCCGCGGGAGCAGTGGCCGCGTACCGCCGCACGCTGACAGCGAGGTCCTCGCCGCCGTGCGGGTTCCGTACGGGAACGGGGGACGGTGGTGACGGGCTCCGCTCCGCCCGGCCGGTGACGGCCGGGCGGGGGCGGTGTCGGTCAGACGCCCGCGCCCAGCACCGCGTTGACGCGCTGCGGGTCGCCGCAGACGATCAGCAGGGTGTTGGCGCGTTCACGGGCGAAGGGCAGGACCGTGGCCACGGTGCTTTCCGCGCCACCGTTGAGGGCCACGACGACGACCGGACGGGCGGCGACGCGAGCGACGTGGGCGGTGTCGACGTAGAAGACGTCGTCACCGGCGTCCTGCTGAGCCCAGTAGGCGGCTTCGCCGAACGACAACTCGTGGACGGTCCACGGGTGCGCTTCCCCTGTGGTCAGCACCAGCACTTCGCCGGGCGCGCGGCCCGAGTCGAGGAGCAGGTCCACCGCCTCTTCGGCTGCGTCGAGCGCGCCGTCGGAGGGAGAAGGGATGAGCTGGATCTGCGCGGCGGCCGGGGCCGGGGGCTTCGGCTGCTGCTCGCGCTGGGCCGAAGCCGTGCGCGGGGGCCCCGGGCGGGCGGGGCGAGGCGGCGCCGCGGGACGCGGGCCGGGTACGGGGCGGGGGGTCTGGGCGCTGCGGCTTGGGGCCGTGGTGGCGCTGGGACCCTGGGCACTCTCGGGAATCTGAGGCTCCTCGGGACTGAGAGGCATGACATGGCTGGTGAACTGTTCGCCGGGGTCCGCCCCGGCGACGCTGCCCGTACGGGCGACCGAACGATCAGAACTCGAAACCGAGCTGTCCTTCGATCGCCGCCGGGCTCCCGTCCGTCCGGGCACGCACCTTCTTCAGATGC
Organism: Streptomyces sp. SPB074; assembly: GCF_000154905.1. GTDB lineage: Bacteria > Actinomycetota > Actinomycetes > Streptomycetales > Streptomycetaceae > Streptomyces. Next base: position 1,428,967 of record NZ_GG770539.1, read on the forward strand.
CGCCACCGCGGCATCGCGTCGAGGTACGACCAGGAAAGGCGGTGATACGGGGTCGGACCCCGTTCCGCCAGGGCCGTCTTGTGCGCCGGCGAAGGGTATCCGGCGTTGGCGGCGAAGGCGAAGTCTTCGTGTTGGGCACCGAGTTCGGCCATCAGGCGGTCACGGGCGACCTTGGCGAGTACGGACGCGGCGGCGACCGACACGCAGGACTGGTCCCCCTTGATCACCGTGCGGACGTTCCACGGTGCTCCGAGGTAGTCGTGGTTGCCGTCGAGGATCACCCAGTCGGGACGTACCGGGAGCCCGTCGAGTGCGCGGACGGCGGCGAGCCGCAGGGCGGCCGTCATACCGAGCGCGTCGATCTCCTCCGGCGAGGCGTGCCCGAGCGAGTGGGCGGTGACCCACTTCTCCAGCTCCACGACGAGCGCGGCACGTCGTTTGGGAGTGAGGAGTTTGGAGTCGGTCAGCCCCTCGGGGGCCCGCCGCAGACCGGTGACGGCGGCACAGACCGAGACGGGCCCGGCCCAGGCCCCGCGTCCCACTTCATCGATGCCCGCCACGACCTTGGCTCCGGTCGTGGCGCGGAGCGAGCGCTCGACGCTGTGGGTGGGTGCTTCGTACGGCATAGCGGATGACAGCGTACGCGCCCTTCATCCGGTACGAAACCCCGGCTCCCCTCCGCCGCCGTAATGAGACCTAGCGGAGACCTGACCCCGGCGGAGCAGCCTCGTCGGCGTGCTCCTCGCAGGCTGGTTCGGCCCAGCCGGGCAGGGGTTCGGTCTGCCGGTGCCAGGCGCGCGGTGGGACACCGGAGGGGCTCGCCGCGACGATCCCGCCGACGATGGCGCAGGTCGTGTCGATGTCCCCGCCCGCGCGGGCGGTCGTCCAGAACGCGCGCTCGAAGTCACCGAGCGAACGGGCGGCGGCCCAGAGGGTGAAGGGCACGGTGTCCTGGGCCGTCGTGCGGCGACCGCAGCCGAGGACGGCGGCGACGGTCGCGACGTCGTCGTAGTCGAGCATCGACGCGGCTCGGCGGATGCCGAGTTCCACGGCGCTGCGCGGTACGAGCGCGAGCACGGCGTCGAGCAGTGCGGCGGGCTCCGGCGGGGTGGTTCCCGAAGCCGCGACGAGGGCGGCCGTCACCGCCACGGCCACGGCTCCCGCGATCCCCTCGGGGTGCTGATGAGTGGGACGAGCGGACAGCACGGCCTGCCGGGCGGCTTCGCGCGGGTCGTCGGCGTACCAGGCTCCGAGCGGGGCGACGCGCATGGCGGCGCCGTTGCCCCAGGAGCCTTGGCCGCGGAAGAGCCCGGTGGAGAGTTCCCGCCAGTCGCCTCCCTCGCGCACGAGGCGCAACAGCCGGTTGGCGCCCGGGCCGTAGCCGCGGTCGAAGTCGTGGTGGCGGGCGAAGGAGTGCGCGAGAACGTCCTCCTCGATCCGTCCCTCGCCGGCGAGGACGGTGACGACCGAGCACGCCATCTCGGTGTCGTCGGTCCATTGCCAGGGCCCCGCGGGGAGCTCCTCGGCAGCGAGATGGGACCGGTTGTCGGGGACGAAGAACTGCGAGCCGAGGGCGTCGCCGATCCGCAGGCCGCAGAGACTGGCGCGGGCGCGAGCGAGGCGTGCGGGAGCAGAGGGGGAAACGGGTGAAGGGATGCGTTCAGCGGTCATGACCGCTTCACCCTATCCAGTGACGCCTCGCGCGCCGAGAGAGAAGAAAGGATTTCTCTTCTCGGCCGCCAGCACGTTTCCGGGGAGGCTAGCTGGTGACTCCGTACGGCTCCGGCTCGCGCCATTTCGCGAAGGGACGGTCAAGGTGGTAGCGGCCGTCGGAGCCGAGTTCGAGGCAACGCGTCTCGCCGTTGTCCGGATTGGAGAGGGACTCGAATTCGGCCACCGTCCAGTGGAACCAGCGCATACAGAAGAGCCGCATGGTCAGTCCGTGCGTGACCAGGAGCACGTTCGGCGGGTGATCCGGGGCCTCGAAGCTGCGGAAAAGACTCTCCAGGAAGGCGCCGACCCGGTCGTACACGTCCGCGCCGGACTCACCCTGCGCGAAGCGGTAGAAGAAGTGCCCGTACGCGTCCCGGTACGCCTTCTGCAAGCGCACGTCGTCGCGGTCCTGCCAGTTTCCCCAGTCCTGCTCCCGCAGCCTCGGCTCCTCCCGGACCCGGACGTGCTCCGGGTCGAGGTGGAAGAGCCGCAGGGTCTCGTGCGTCCTGCGGTACGGGGAGACGTAGACGCTGACGCGTTCGTCGCCGAAGAGGCCGCGCAGCCTGTCCCCCGTGGCGAGGGCCTGGGCGCGCCCGGCGGCGGTCAGGCACAGGGCGTGGTCGGGTTCGCGTTCGTACACGCTGTCGTCGGCGTTGCCATCGGACTCACCGTGCCGGACCAGAACGATGCGTCGGGGTTGTGCCATGTCCTCCAGCCTAGGACGCACCGCGCGTGCAAGTGCGGCGGGGCAGGGTCCATCCGGAGCAGTGCCGAACGCGGGGAGGGGGAGGCGGGCGGGCTCAGACCGTCCAGGACGGTTCCAGACCGACCACGGCCCCGTCCAGGCCGAGCAGGTCCTCCTCCGCCTCGGCCCGGGTCGAGAGCCGGCGCAGCCCCTCGGGGCGGTACTTGCCCCGCTCGGCCGCGGACTGCCACATGGACAGGACCAGGAACTCGCTGCCGGGAGCTTCCGCGAAGAAGCCCCGTACCATCCCGGGCGAGCCGGCCATGGCCGGATTCCAGATGCGACGCTGGGCGAGGGTGAAGTGCTCGACCCGCTCGGGGCGTACGCGGGTGTGCGCGATCCGCACCAGGTCCACGTCGTGGAAGAGCGGTTCGAAGCCCGTCTTCACGTCGAAACGGTGGTCGAAGAGAGTGCTGCGCACCTGTGTGCAGCTGCCGGCCTGGGCGGCGGCCAGGCGGTCGTGGGCGCGTGCCATGAACGAGTCGTAGAAGGCCCGGCTCTCCCAGAAGCCGAAGATGTGGGCCTGCCCGGGGTTCTCGCGGCTCCACCCTCCCGCCTGCCCCTTGAATCCCCGCACGTCGGCGAGTTCCGCCCACCGGCGCTGACCTCGGTCGAACCGGTTCCGGTCGGCGACATCGCAGCGAATCCACTTCAGCAGCACCGCGCCATCGTACGGCGGTGGGACAGGTACCGGTCATCCTCCGCATCGGCCCCGACGTTCGTTCGGTTCTCGTGCCACCATGGACAACGAATATGGCCGACCGCTTGTCTGACGACCTGTCAGTACTGCGGTCGTGTCATCCGTCCCACGCGAAGGGAAGGCCCGATGGAGAGCTTGAGCAAAGGACTCGCGAAGATCGAGGTCGCCCTCAAATGGGACCCGAGTCCGCACGGTGCGCCCGCGATGGACCTGGACCTCGTCGCGGCGGTGTTCACCCTGAGCGACCCGCACGGGGTGCCCGCCTACGACGTGCACTTCGACCACCGCGCTCCGGACGGCACGATCGCTCTCAACCGTGACAGCCGCACGGGGCAGGGCCTGGGCTTCGACGAGATCATGGTTCTGGAGCTGAACCGGCTTTCCGAGGCGTACGGCAGGGTCGCGGTCGGCGTGGTGATCCAGCAGAACGGGGGCCACCGCACCTTCGCCGACGTGCACGAGCCCGGCATCCGGCTGCGCGAGGGCTACGACGAGCTCGGCCCGGTGGACTTCACGCCCCTGGCAGACGCCACCGGAGCCGTGGTGGCCGAGTTCTGGCGCGGCGAGGAGGGCACGTGGGAGTACCGCCCGACGGTGCGGGGGTACGACGCCGAACTCCCCGACTTCATGGCGTTGCTGAGCGGCAAGCCAGAGGCCCGCTGATCGGGTCGGCTCCGCGCACCGAGGCCGATCGGCCGGCGTATCGGCGGAGGCGGAGGCGGGGCCGGCACTCCCCACCTAGCGGTGGGAGGCGACCGGTCCTGCACTTTGGGAGCGCTCCCCAGCACACAAGAGGGGCGAAGACGCGCCGCGCCGAGCCGTGCGTTGCCTCAACGCCCGCTCCGTCACCCTTTCGAAGGAGGATTCGATCGCAGGACCGTTTCAGCGGATTTTTCGCTGGCAGGATTGCTCTCACGAGGCCCGCTGCGCCACTGCGGACGTTGAAACCTTCGCCGTGGACATGGCCTCGTACACCCCGGGAGGAGCCGGTCCGCCGACGCTTCTCCTCCCGGGGTCCTTGGTCCCGCACCGAGGTCGTCCCGACGCACGCCGGTGAGCCGACGCTCTCACTCAGGCGGAATCGGTACGGGCACACGGCCGAACTTCTCCTGGCACTCCCGCAGCCATGCGTGCCGGGGATCGGTCACGTACTCCAGGAAAAGCCGCAGCGCGAGCCGGTACGTGCTGATGGTGGAGAGCCCGATGGGACGCTGGGCGGTGCGGAGGTGGGCCGAGAGCAGGTGGTCGAGGAAGGCGTCCGCCTGTCCCGGTTCCCACTCCCAGGGATAGCGGTCGGTGTAGACCGCGAAGCGATAGACGAGGTCGAGTCGCGACTGGACGGTGTACGACGGCAGGGAGCCCGCCCGTTGCTGGCGTGTCCAGCCGTCCAGCATCGCTTCGAAAACCGGCTGGGCATGGGGGCTGTGGGCTGCACTGGTCACGACGCGCACAACGCGCGGGAGCGGGCGTGGTTACGCCCGGAAGGAGGAGCGACACGCAAAAGAAGACACCCGCAGGCGGCGCGCTGACCTGCTGGTCATACAAAGTGGCGGGCATCGGCGGGCGGGGGCGTTCCCCGGGGTTGCTGCGGACCCCGGGGGTCTTCCAGCCGCCCTATGTGGCGGGTGCCGTCCCGGGTGGCGAAATGAGCACAGGAGTGAGGCACGGGACCGGACCTTCCCCGGTACAGCGCCACGTCCGGGCAGGCGGGCGAGCGAGCGGTGGCCTCGCCGGCGCTGCCCTGCCCGATCGGCCTTTCGCCCGCTCCCTCCCGCAGCCGGTCAATGCCTCGTACGTCGATACCCGCGCAGGGTTACGGCAAGCGAGGACCGGGCCACCGTCCGGCCAACGGTGGTGCGCGCTTTCCCCGAGGTGCGATGCCCCGCACCCCCGAGTGGCCTCGGACGGTCCAGCGCCGACCGTCAGCGGGCCACCGGTCGTGGCAGGAAATGCGGCAGCTCACAGCACGCAGGAGGGGGCCGTCCCGGCGGCACGGCCCCCTCACTGCTCAGCTCATTCCTACCCGCGTGCGTGCTCGCCCGCGTGTCACATCGCAGGCGATCCTCCCGGCGCATCGCTCCGGAGGCGGGTGCGCACCTTCGGCCGGTGCGTGTTGCGACCGGCGTACCGGCGGAGGGCACTGCTTCCTGGCATGCGCTACTCCTCGGTATTCGGCTCTTGATCGGGGAACGCACGCAGCCTCAGCTGTGGTGCCCGGTGGTCGGCGAGCCATCGCATCCGGTTGTCATTCAGGACGAGCCCGACACGTGCGACCCGGGTCCACTGTTCACGGTCGAGCACCTCACGATAGGTCGTCAGGAGCAATTCCTGCTGCGCCGCGGTGCATCCCACGGTCTCTGGAGGCTTTGTCGTCAGGTGCTGGGCGAGCGCCGCGATCGTGAAATAGCGCTCGATCGTCGGGCGGAGCAGCCCCGCATGGCGAGCGTGGGCTTCCAGGACCACTCCTGAATGGGGGTAATTGGCGAGGGTGAGTCCCATCCCCCCGCAATCGCTCATGAGGTGGAGCAGTCGACCGGTGTTTTCCACCATCTCGCTGTCATTGTCCAGCTCTGCAAGCGCCTCATGGAGTCTGGCGACTGCGGCGACCTTGCCGGCGAAGTACGCGTTGAGGAAATCGCCGTCACAGGCCCTGCGCAGCAGCCATCGCCGTGCAGCCGGGTCGTCGAGTCGGCAGAGAGCTTCGACGACATAGACCCGGCCCCAGCCAGTAACTCTCTCGGCGAGCCAGATCAGGGCTTCGACTCCACCTGCCTGCCGCTCCAAGGCGTGCGCCGCCAGCGGCCCGAAGTGATCGGAGAGGAGCCCGATGGTCTGCACCAGTGGGGTGTCGTCAGCGGTTGCCACAACGGCGAGCAGGGCGAGCCCGACGGTCACTGAACAACGATCGGTGCCGTGCCGGACGAGCCAGCGGCCCGTTTGACGAGCGCGTGCAGAGTCCACCCGCGAAGCGGCTGCGGCAATGTGCTCGTTCTGGTGAATCGGGACGTAGAGGTCGTGAAAAGCGTCGGCCAGTTCGCTGGGCTGGGCAGCGGCCCTCGCGAAATGCGCATCCAGAATGAGCGCAATTTCCGTGCCGGCCGAGTACCGGTCTTCGGGTGCCTCCGGGCCTCGGCGAGCGTGCGACGCGTCGTCGGGGAAGGGATACCCGTCGCGCGGAAGCCGTTCATTCGGGGCTTGTCGATGCAGCCGCAGCGCGTGGTCGAACAGTGTTGTTGGTGATCCGGGCAGTGCCGTCCCGGTCGTCCTGCTCATCGGCGGACGGAGGACTCGATTCTCTTGATCATGGCCCGGAGCCTGTCACGAGACCGATCGCCACCACGAGCCCTCGACGCGGCGGCGGCGACGTGACGCCTCACATACGAGAGCGTGCCTCACACACGACAGTGAGCGTCGCACGCCGAAGGCGGTGGAGCCGCGAGACCGGCTCCACCGCCCTGACCAGCTGGTTCACGCCCTGGAAGGGCCCGGTGTCAGCTGCATCCGCTCGTGGAGCCGCAGCCCTCGCAGATGTAGCAGGAGCCGGCGCGCTGCATCTTCGTGCCGCAGGAGAGGCAGAGGGGGGCGTCGGCGCTGATACCGAGTTGCATCTCGACCAGTTCGGCTGACGTGTGCGCCTCGCGCGGGGCCGGGGAGGCGGCCTCGTCGGTGCCGGTCACGACCGTCGTCTTCTGCACCGGCGCGGACTGGGCGAGCGTCTCGGTGTCGGACTCCTCCGAAGGCTCGTAGGAACCGGTGTCGAGGTGGCGCTGCCGTTCCTCGGCGGAGTGGATGCCGAGGGCGGAGCGGGTCTCGAAGGGGAGGAAGTCCAGCGCCAGGCGCCGGAAGATGTAGTCGACGATCGACTGCGCCAGGCGCACGTCCGGGTCGTCGGTCATACCGGCGGGCTCGAAGCGCATGTTGGTGAACTTCGAGACGTACGTCTCCAGCGGGACGCCGTACTGGAGGCCCACCGAGACGGCGATGGAGAAGGCGTCCATCATGCCCGCGAGGGTCGACCCCTGCTTGGACATCTTGAGGAAGACCTCGCCGAGACCGTCGTCCGGGTAGGAGTTGGCGGTCATGTAGCCCTCGGCGCCGCCCACCGTGAAGGAGGTGGTGATGCCGGGACGGCCCTTGGGAAGGCGCTTGCGGACCGGGCGGTACTCCACGACCTTCTCGACCGCGGCGCAGATGGTCTCCTCGGACTTCTCGGCGATCTCGGTCTTCTTCTCCTCCTTCTTCTTGGCGGAGAGGGGCTGACCGACCTTGCAGTTGTCGCGGTAGATGGCGAGGGCCTTGATGCCGAGCTTCCACGCCTCGAAGTAGATCTCCTCGACCTCTTCGACGGTGGCCGACTCGGGCATGTTCACCGTCTTGGAGATGGCCCCGGAGATCCACGGCTGAATCGCCGCCATCATGCGCACGTGGCCCATCGGTGAAATGGCGCGGTCGCCCATCGCGCAGTCGAAGACCTCGTAGTGCTCGGTCTTGAGCGCCGGGGCGTCGACGACGTTCCCGTTCTCGGCGATGTGCGCGACGATCGCCTCGATCTGCTCCTCCTGGTAACCCAGGCGGCGCAGGGCCTGCGGGACGGTGCCGTTCACGATCTGCATCGAGCCGCCGCCGACGAGCTTCTTGAACTTGACCAGGGCGAGGTCGGGTTCGACGCCGGTGGTGTCGCAGGACATCGCGAGACCGATGGTGCCGGTGGGGGCGAGCACGCTCGCCTGCGCGTTGCGGAAACCGTTCTTCTCCCCGAGGCGGAGGACGTCCTGCCATGCCTCGGTGGCCGCGGCCCAGACCGGCGTGTCGAGGTCGTCCATGCGGACGGCGGCACCGTTGGCGTCGGCGTGCTGCTTCATGACGCGCTTGTGGGCGGTGGCGTTGCGGGCGAATCCCTCGTACGGGCCGACGACCGCGGCGAGCTCCGCGGAGCGGCGGTAGGCGGTGCCGGTCATGAGCGAGCTGATCGCTCCGGCGAGCGCGCGACCCCCCTCGGAGTCGTAGGCGTGGCCGGTCGCCATGAGGAGGGCGCCGAGGTTGGCGTAGCCGATGCCGAGCTGCCGGAAGGCGCGGGTGTTCTCACCGATCTTCTCGGTGGGGAAGTCCGCGAAGCAGATGGAGATGTCCATCGCGGTGATGACCAGCTCGACGAGCTTGGCGAAGCGCTCGGCCTCGAAGGACTGGTTGCCGTTGCCGTCGTCCTTGAGGAACTTCATGAGGTTGAGCGAGGCGAGGTTGCACGAGGTGTTGTCCAGGTGCATGTACTCGCTGCACGGGTTCGAGCCGTTGATGCGGCCGGACTCGGGGCAGGTGTGCCAGTTGTTGATGGTGTCGTCGTACTGGATGCCGGGGTCCGCGCAGGCCCAGGCGGCTTCGGCCATCTTCCGGAAGAGGCTCTTCGCCTCGACCTCTTCGATGACCTCGCCGGTGAGGCGGGAGCGCAGGCCGAACTTCCCGGCGGTCTCGACGGCCGTCATGAACTCGTCGTTCACGCGGACGGAGTTGTTGGCGTTCTGGTACTGGACCGACGTGATGTCGTCGCCACCGAGGTCCATGTCGAAGCCCGCGTCGCGCAGGGCGCGGATCTTCTCCTCCTCCTTGACCTTGGTCTCGATGAAGCCCTCCACGTCCGGGTGGTCGACATCGAGGATGACCATCTTGGCCGCGCGACGCGTGGCGCCACCCGACTTGATGGTGCCGGCCGAGGCGTCGGCGCCACGCATGAAGGAGACGGGCCCCGAGGCGTTGCCACCGGAGGTGAGGAGTTCCTTGGAGGAGCGGATACGGGAGAGGTTGAGGCCGGCTCCGGAGCCGCCCTTGAAGATCATCCCCTCTTCCTTGTACCAGTTCAGGATCGACTCCATGGAGTCGTCCACGGAGAGGATGAAACAGGCGGAGACCTGCTGCGGCTGCGGGGTACCGACGTTGAACCACACCGGGGAGTTGAAGCTGAAGATCTGGTGGAGGAGGGCGTGGGCCAGCTCGTGCTCGAAGATCTCGGCGTCCGCCGGGGAGGCGAAGTACTGGTTGTCCTCGCCGGCCTTCCGGTAGGTCTTCACGATGCGGTCGATGAGCTGCTTGAGCCCGGTCTCGCGCTGCGGGGTGCCGAGGGCGCCGCGGAAGTACTTGCTGGTGACGATGTTGACCGCGTTGACCGACCAGAAATCGGGGAACTCGACGCCACGCTGCTCGAAGTTGATCGACCCGTCACGCCAGTTGGTCATAACGACATCGCGCAGCTCCCAGTTCACCTCGTCGTAGGGGTGGACCCCGGGCGTGGTGTGGATGCGTTCGACCTTGAGGCCCTTGCCCGCCTTCGCGTTCTTGCGGGTCCCGCGTGCCGGACCGCTCGCCGTCTCTGTCATGCCGCCTCCTCGTACCAGGCTTCAACGCCTCGTAGCGCCTCGGACTTCCGTCCTGGCGCGGTTTTCTCCGCCTTCCCCGGGGCCTCCCGGGGAACATGGGCCCCGTGCGACGCGCCGCCGGGGCGGCGCGCAGGAGCCCGACCTGGTGCGGAACGCCGGTGAAGCGTTCCGTACCGCTTGCCCGGGCTTCGTCATCGGCCCGGGCCCCCGCTTTTCATGTCTCTCCGCACGTGTCGCTTCCTCGCACGACGCATACGGCCGTCCGGGAGTTCCGGCGCACGCGCGACCACGCCCCGTCACCAGAGGCGGGATCAGCCGCAATCCATCACCCAGAGACGCACGGCGACGACAAGGGGTGACCTCGGAGTTTCCCGGCATCCCGCCGGAAGACTCCCAGGCGCGATGCCGCCATCGGTCCGCCGGGGCCGTGTCAGGGACCGGCCGCCAGGCTTCGCGCTCTCACTGCCCGGCGCCCGCGGGGGCCGGTGCCTCGGGGCTCACGCGCAGTTCGGCGATGGCGGCCTCGAAGTCCTCCAGCGAGTCGAACGCCCGGTAGACGGACGCGAACCGCAGGTAGGCGACGAGGTCCAGCTCCTGGAGCGGCCCCAGTATGGCGAGACCGACGTCATGCGTGCTCAGCTCGGCGTTGCCCGTCGCACGCAGTGCCTCCTCGACCCGTTGGCCAAGCAGCGCCAAGGCGTCCTCCGTGACGGGGCGGCCCTGACATGCCTTGCGCACGCCGTTGATCACCTTCGTACGGCTGAATGGTTCCGTCACACCGCTCCGCTTGATCACCATCAGTGAGCAGGACTCGACGGTGGTGAATCGGCGGGAGCAATCCGGGCACTGCCGGCGACGGCGGATGGCCGCCCCGTCGTCAGTGGTCCGGCTGTCCACCACCCGACTGTCGGAATGCCTGCAGAAGGGACAGTGCACGGGACTCCCCACCCTCCAAGACGACACGACGCTCTGCGCTCACCAGGAACTTGAGCCCCTGGAAGCACTCCCCAGCATAGGTGATGCGGAGGGCGGCCGAGCACCCGGACCACAAGCTCTAGGTCGCTCCACACGACTGACCACTAGATCTTGGGCCTCGTGGGGCCTCGCGGACGAGATCGACCCCCGCGTGTCGCGTGCGGCGCCCCCGCGCGGCACGCGGGCCGAAGCACGGCGCGCGAGTACCGCCGGCCACCTCAGGTGCGCACTCGCCGTCCGCGCAGGGCGGGACCGCGCGGGCGGCAGCGCTCGCACCGCCCGGCTCGCGACGACGCAGCGAGCACGGAGTGTGACGCCGTGCCGCACTCTGGGCGGTCCGAGCGTACGCGGCGCGCGGTGCGCCGCGAGGCCGGGGGCGGCACGGGGGGACGCCAGGGCGGGTGACAGACTGACGTCGCCCTTTTTCTCCCGCCGCGCCCGCAGCTCCCGCAGCACCGCCGTGTCCGCCGCAGCGCCGGGTCCGCTCAGGAACAGCGGGAGACGTGCGCCGACGGAGGAGAGCAATCGCATTCGTCAACACCCCACGCCCTCCCCCCCCTCCTCGCGCTCGGTCTTCACGCGCTCAGCGCCGCCGCAGGTGTTCGAGTACCGACCGAGGGGCGAGCTCCGGAAAGGGGGGTCGGCTGCGGGCAATTCCCCTTTACCTGCACGAAATAGCCTCGCTTCTATACACCTGAAACTCCGTTCTCAACAGGTAAGTACGGTTTTTTCACTCGAACGTGTGTTTGGCGCAACCTTTCGAAAGCCACTACCGTTGTGCAGCCAGGGAGACCATTCGAGAGGGGCCCAATGTGACCACCGCAGCCGACAGTGCCACCATCACTGCCCAGGACCGCTCCCAGGGACAATTCCAGCCGGCCCGGGCGCTCGGCAATGAGAGCGCCAAGCACCAGGAGGGCGGGAAGCCCGCGCGCTCACTCCCTGGACGACCTCCTGGCATCCGCGCGGACAGCACAGGACTCACCGACCGGCAACGCCGGGTCATCGAGGTGATCAGGGATTCCGTTCAGCGACGGGGCTACCCGCCGTCGATGCGCGAGATCGGGCAGGCGGTCGGGCTCTCCAGCACCTCGTCCGTGGCCCATCAGCTCATGGCCCTCGAACGCAAGGGTTTCCTGCGACGCGATCCCCACCGCCCCCGCGCCTACGAGGTACGGGGCTCGGACCAGCCGAGCCCGCAGCCGGCCGACACGGCCGGAAAGCCCGCCGCCTCCTACGTACCCCTGGTCGGCCGGATCGCGGCCGGTGGCCCCATCCTCGCCGAGGAGTCCGTCGAGGACGTCTTCCCGCTTCCGCGCCAGCTCGTGGGCGACGGGGAGCTGTTCGTCCTCAAGGTGGTCGGCGACTCCATGATCGAGGCAGCCATCTGCGACGGGGACTGGGTCACCGTGAGGCGGCAGCCCGTGGCCGAGAACGGCGACATCGTGGCCGCGATGCTCGACGGCGAGGCCACCGTGAAGCGCTTCAAGCGCGAGGACGGGCACGTCTGGCTGCTTCCTCACAACGCCGCGTACCAGCCCATCCCCGGTGACGAGGCGACCATCCTCGGCAAGGTCGTCGCTGTCCTCCGGCGCATCTGACCGGCACGTCCGGCGGTACGGCACCGCCGCCCCCAGCAGGGCCCTGAGACTCACTGCGCCGGTCTCGGGGCCCGTCGCGCACGCGGGGCCGAGCGGCGGAATCGCGCACGCTCACGGGCCCGAAGCCGTGGAGTCAGGGTGCCAGCGCGGGGAGCACGGGACCAGCGGGGCGCGCGACGCCAGGCGTGAGCCGGTCGATCCCCGTACGAGTACCCCGGGGCCGGGCGTACGGGCGCCCCGGCGCCACGCACGCGCGCCTGCCCGCTGCGCGGGCTCGCCCCACCCGTTCCCAGGCTCCGTAGAAAGCCCGCCCGTGCTCTGACGGGAAGCCCTTCCGGCCGTCGTCCGCGTCACTCACCCGCCTCGGCCGTCACCCGCTCCCCCGCATCCGCTCCCGGCTCCGGGTCGCTCGCCCCTCCGGCCGGTGCGGCCTTCGCCGCCGCGTCGATCGCCGCCAGGGAGCGGCGGACCTGGTTGCGGTCGTTCGTGTACCAGAAGTCCGGGAGCGAGGCCCGCAGGTAGCTTCCGTACCTGGCGGTCGCGAGGCGGGGGTCCAGGACCGCGACGACGCCCTTGTCCCCGGTCGCCCGGACGAGACGGCCGGCGCCCTGGGCCATCAGCAGCGCCGCGTGCGTCGCCGCGACCGCCATGAAGCCGTTGCCTCCGCTTTGCTCGACCGCCTTCTGCCGCGCGCTCATCAGGGGGTCGTCGGGGCGCGGGAAGGGAATCCGGTCCATCACGACGAGCTGGCAGCTCGGCCCCGGCACGTCCACGCCCTGCCACAGCGACAGCGTGCCGAACAGACACGTGCGCGGGTCCTCGGCGAAGGCGCGGATCAGCTCGCCGAGCGTCTCCTCGCCCTGGAGGAGCACCGGCACGTCGAGCCGGGAGCGCAGTTCCTCCGCCGCCGCCTGCGCGCCGCGCATCGAGGAGAAGAGCCCCAGCGTGCGGCCGCCCGCCGCCTCGACCAGCTCGGCCAGTTCGTCGAACATGTCCGTACGGGTGCCCTCACGTCCCGGCGGGGACAGGTGGCGCGCCACGTAGAGGATGCCCTGCTTGCGGTACTCGAAGGGCGAGCCGACGTCGATGCCCTTCCAGACGGGCAGTTCGTCCGTCTCCGGGGCGCCCGAGCCCGCCACGCCCTCCGGGGCGAGGCCGAGCGAGGCCCCGACGCCGTTGAAGTCGCCGCCCAGCTTGAGTGTCGCGGAGGTGAGCGTGACCGAGCGATCGGCGAAGAGCTTCTCGCGCAAAAGCCCCGAGACCGAGAGCGGCGCGACCCGCAGGGAGGCGCCGAAACGGTCGTGCCGCTCGCACCAGAGCACGTCGTACTCGGAGAGGCCGGTCATCCGCTCGGCGACGCCGTGCACGGTCTCCACGGAGGCGAGCGCCTGCTTGCGTACCGCGTCCTCGTCCTGCACCGAGCGATCGCGGGTGTTGCCGATGGCGGTGATGACCTGCCGGGCGGCGTCGCGGAGCGCCGCGAGCGCGTACCCGAGATCCTCGGGGAGTGCTTCGAGGCGCCCGGGCAGCGCGAGTTCCATGACGCGTTCGAAGCCCTCGGCCCCGGCCTGAAAGGCGTCCGCGACCTTCTCGTCCACGAGCTTGGCGGCGCGGCGGGCGGCCCGGTTGACCTGGTTCGGGTTCAGCTCGCCGGTCGCCACGTTCGTGACGCGGCCGACGAGTTCGTGCGCCTCGTCGACGATGAGGACCTCGTGCGAGGGGAGCACGGGCGCGCCCTCGATCGCGTCGATCGCGAGGAGCGCGTGATTGGTGACGACGACGTCCGCGAGCTTGGCGCGCTCGCGTGCCGTCTCCGCGAAGCACTCCGCGCCGTAGGCGCAGCGGCTCGCCCCCAGGCACTCCCGCGAGGAGACGGAGACCTGCGCCCAGGCGCGGTCGGAGACGCCCGGGCTCAGCCCGTCGCGGTCCCCCGTCTCGGTCTCGTCGGCCCAGTCCCGCAGCCGCAGCAGGTCCTGCCCGAGCTTGCTGGACGGTGCCGCCTCGAACTGGTCGAACAGCGCCTCCTCCTCGTCCTTCGGCATCCCCTCGTGGACGCGGTGCAGGCAGAGGTAGTTCGAGCGGCCCTTGAGCATCGCGTACTCGGGGCGGCGGCGCAGCACGGGTTGCAGGGCGTCGACCGTGCGGGGCAGGTCGCGCTCCACGAGCTGGCGCTGGAGCGCCAGGGTGGCCGTCGCGACCACCACCCGTTCCCCGTGCGCCAGTGCGGGCACGAGGTAGCCGAGCGACTTCCCGGTGCCGGTGCCGGCCTGGACAAGGAGGTGGGAACCGTCGTCGATGGCCGCTTCGACCGCCTCGGCCATGGCCACCTGGCCGGGCCGTTCGGTACCGCCCACGGCGGTGACAGCGGCGTGCAGGAGCTCGGGGAGTGAGGGCTTCGTCATAGCCCGACCACCCTACGACGCGGCACCGACAGCTCCCGCCGCTCCGTTCACAGGCCCGGTCCGATCATGCGACCTGTCCGCGTCGGGCATCCCCGCTCCCGAAGGGCTCCCGGCGGAGGTGCCGGTCGCGAGGCGGTCCCTCTCCGCGCTGTCCCCCGTCTCGCGCCCCCACGCCTCACGCGGCCGGAAGGCGCCCACGTGCAGAGGGTTCGCGACGACGCCGTCCACCGCCGCGTGGGGCCGCTCGGCGCGGTCCCGGTAGCCGTCGAGGTGGAGGCGGTTGCGGTTGAGACAGAGTCGCTCGATCTCCGGCCCGAGCAGTTCGAAGAGTTCGTAGCGTTCCTTGAGTTCGGGGAATCGCGTCTGGTAGGCCAGGATCTCGGCGCGGACCAGGCCCCAGAAGTCCTCGTCCGGCACGCCGAGCTGGGCGCGGCACAGCGGGGCCAGGTAGCGGAAGACGCCGACGAAGAGACCGGAATGGATGAACTGCGGGAGGAAGGAGGGGTCCTCGGTCAGGAGGGTGTCGCGCACCTCCGGGGGCATGTCCTCGTGCTCGGGGAGTGAGCGGCCGCTGAGGTTGACGTCGTCCACGAAGTCCTTGACGGCGAGCCTCGTGGGCACGTCGCGCGCGTCGAAGACGACGATCGCGTTCTCGCCGTGCGGCGAGAAGACCGTGCCGTGGCGGTAGAGGAAGTGCAGGAGCGGCGGCAGCAGGGCGCCGAAGAGGCGCCGCAGCCAGTCGCGCGGCGCGAGGCCGGAGCGCGCCACGAGTTCGGCGACGAAGGCGCGCCCCTCGTGGTCCACGTGCAGGAGCGAGGCGAGGGTCCGCGCGCGTTCGTCCGCGTCGAGAAGCGGGGCGAGCGGTTCGCGCCAGATCGCGCCGAGGAGTTCCTTGTACTGGTACGGGACTTCGGGCAGCGTGTCGTAGAACGGGTGCCGCACGGCGACGGAGGCCACCTCGCCGAGCAGGACGACGCGGCACTCCTCGCGGAGGAAGGGGTCCTGGTCACGCACCGACTGCACCCATGCCGTGACGGCGGGCGCCGCGAGCGTGCGGCGGGTCGGCAGGCCGCGCCAGACGAGGGTGTTGAGGATCGAGAGGGGCAGTTTGACCGTGTGCCGCGTGGGGTCGTCCAGGTTGAGGAAGGTGCGGATCGACTGCTGCGGCAGACGCCGGACGCCGTCGGAGGGCAGCGGCACGAGGTCCCCGGCCGCGACGCCGGCGGCGTGGAGGGGCAGCACGGTGCTGTCCCACTGCCAGGGATGCACGGGCAGGTAGAGGTAATCGGCTGGGTCGAGGCCGCGTGCGGTCAAAACGGCGTCGAAGGACTCCCGTACGGCGGGTGGGAGTTCGGCGGCGTACAGCTGCTCGGGCGTGTCGAGGCCGGGGACGCCGCGGTAGGTCGCGAGATGGGTGCGGACCGCGAGCCACGGCAGGCGCGCCTCGACGCGGCTCTCGGGGGCCCAGCGCGCGGCGTCACAGGCGCCGAAGCCCAGACGCCCCTTGTTGAGGACGATCCAGGGGTGCCCCGTCTGGTGCCCCTCCAGCCGCGCGTAGTCGAGATCGGCGAGTTCGGCGGCGGTCACGGCGGTGTGGAGGAGGCGCGCGTCGGCGGCGAGCGTCGCGTTGAGCTCGCGCAGCAGGTGCCCGAGCGTCGCGCCGTCCAGACCGAGGATGTGGCGGGCGCGGACGAGGAAGTCGAGCGGATCGGTGGCCGGGAGCGGAGCGGGGCGAGCGGACGGGTCGGCGGCGGGATCGTGCGGGGCGCCGGTGCCTATCGCGTCGAGCCGCAGGCTCGCCGGGTCGATCTCCCAGTGGCCGTAGGCGCTGCGGGCGGCGTGGAAGAGAAGCGCGGCCGACGGCTCGGGGGCGGCGCCGGGTTCCGGGGCGGCGTCCGGTGCGGGGTCGGCCTCGGGTTCCGGAGTCGTCTCGCGCCTCGGCGTCGTCTCTGGTCCCGGCGCCGTCTCCCGCTCCCCCGGCACCGCCTCCCGCTCCGGCACCGTCTCCCCCTCCCCCGCCGCCAGCGTCAGGCGGTACGCGCGTCGGTGGAAGGGGATGTCGGGCGACTCGGGGTCCTCGGGGCGCGGGGCGAGGAGGCCCTCGTACGAGAACTCCGAGACCATCTTGGCGAGGAGCCGCCGGCCCGCCTCGCGCCACAGCTCGGGGGTCAGCTCGGCCGGGGCGAGGAGGCCGTGCGGCGGGGGGCCCTCGGGTGCGGTGAGGGGCGGGAGCACGGGGCCCGCGGGCTCGTCGGCGGGGGGCCAGGGGCGCGGGGCGGGGACGTTCTGCACGGAGGGCTCCTTCGGTGGCGACCGGTGTGCGGACGTGCGGGGGTACGGCGGAAGGCGGGCGCGTACGGCGGCGGGGCGCGGGCCATGGGCGGCCGGGGCCCGCGCGACGGGCCCCGGCCGGTACGGATGACTGCCGGGTGGTTACCCGTGCCGCGCGAGGAAGCACGCGGGCGGGGCACCGTTGCGGAAGGTGGCAGCGGTGGGACGCGTACGGGTCAGGCGGGCGGCGCCGGGGCGCGGTCCCTGATCATCAGGGCGGCGCGCTTCCCGGGCAGGTCCAGCTCACGGTCCTTGCGGTAGCCGGCGCGCAGGAACGCGGCGACGGAGCGGACGTTGCGCACGTCCGGTTCGGCGAGGACGCGGGTGGCGTGGGGGCGCTGCGCGAGAACGAGCGAGGTGACGGCGCGCAGCAGCGTCGTGCCGAGGCCGCGCCCGCGGTCCGTACCGCCGCCGAGCAGCAGGTGCACGCCGATGTCGTGCGGGCGGGCGGCGTAGTACGGGGCGAGGACGTCCTGATCGGCGCGGTAGATCTCCCAGTAGCTCATGGGGCGCCCGTCGAGGAGCCCGAGGCAGGGCAGGCTGCCCGCGTCGCCCGCGGTCTGCGGGCGCACGTGTGCCGCCGTCACCTCGGGCGGCCCCGCGAGCTCCCAGAACGCGGCCACTTCGGGATCGTTCATCCAGCCGGTGAGCAGGGCGAGATCACGCGGCAGCGCGACCGGTCGCAGCCGGAAGAGGCCGTGCGGTGTCGGGACGGGCGGCCAGTCGCCGGGCCCGGTGTCCGCGACGGAATGTGCGGCTGACGGCGTCACAGGGGCGGGGTGGGGGCCGGGACGACCGGCCCTGGCTATGCCGGGGCCCGGTGCCTCGCTGTCGGCCGCGGGCGGTGCGGCCCCCGCGACGGGGGTGTCCGCTGTGGGCATGTGCACTCCTCGGTTCGGGGGCGGGTGCGGAGGTACGGGCCTGGCCGGGCGGTGCGGGCTTGGGCTGAGCGGTACGGGCCTGGCCGGGCGGTGCGGGTGCGGGACGGGGCCGGGGTGGTCCCGCCCCGCATGGGTTCAGGGTTTGTGCAGAGGGTTGCCGAAACGTACGTACACGGACTGGGTGTCGACGGGCCCCACGAGTTCGTCGAGGCCGTGCAGCCGGGTGAGGAGGTTGGCCTTGCAGCGCAGGACGGGGCTGTCGAGCAGCAGGGCGGGCACCGCGGAGCCGAGGGCGTCGGGGCCGTGGGCCGCCTCGGTGAGGAAGCCGCGCAGGGCGGCGAGCAGGAGTTGCTCGTCGGCGAGGCCCTGGGAGCCGAGGGCGCCGACGAGTCCGAGCACGTTGTTGATGGCGAGGTAGTAGGTGAAGCGCTCGTCCGTCACGTCGTCGGGGACGAAGGTGTCGCTCTCCGCGCCGATGCCGGGCAGTCGTCGTTCCAGGGCCTCGCGGTGCGCCTCGCGGAAGTAGTAGCCCTGGTTGTCCCGGTACCTGCCGCCGTGGGGCCAGCCGTCCGCGTCGAGCAGGACGACGGTGTTCTGCTGGTGCGCCTCCAGGGCGATGCCCGCGTGTCCGTCGAGCCAGAGGATCGGCCGGACGACGTGCTCCAGATAGCGCAGGAACCACTCGGTGGCGACCGTGCCGCGGGGCCTGCCGGTGCGCTGGGCGAGCCGGGTGATCAGCTCGCTGAGCCGGGAGCGCATGGGCTGCTGGTCCTGCGACCCGTGCGCGAGCAACCCCGCCGGTCCGGCTGGCCGTCCGCCGACCGGGGGCAGGGGGCGGGGCGAGACGAGACCGGCGAGGCAGGCGGCGTCGGTGTCCGGGGCGAAGGGGTTGTGGCGGATCATGACGTCCACGCCGCGCAGCGGTGTTCCGTCGGGCCCGTCGACGGCGATCCACGCCGGGTCGCGCACGATGTCGAAGCCGGGGTGCGCGGCGTGCCACTCCGCACCGAGGCCGGTGCGCAGCAGGCGGTGGACCTCGACGCCCCGGTGGAGTTCCTTGCGGAGGTTCTCGCGGCGCGAGTTGGTGATGCGCAGGCCGAGCGAGAGCTTGAGCATCGCCGGGGCCCCGGCGCGGTAGACGGTGCGGACCGAGGAGGTCGGTGACCAGGGCTCACCGTGCGGGCCGAGCGGTGTGAGCAGCCCGGCGTCGGCCAGCGCGTGCACCTCCGGGCGTTGCGCGAGGTCGCGGGCCTGCCAGGGGTGCAGGGGCAGCGCGACCGTGCCGGGCGGGAGGGCGAGGCCGGGGCCCGCGAGGCGTTCGGTGAGCTGTCCGGCCGAGACGGTCCTGCCGCGTTCGGTCCAGGCCGAGTCGGTGGCGAGGACGTCCTTGTGCACGGCCAGCCAGTGCAGCGGGAAGGCGCCGCGCAGTTCGGGCGAGTAGAGGCGGGACTCCGCCTCGCTGAGTCCCTGCCGGCTCTTGGGCGTGGGATGGAGCGGGTGGCCGAGGAGCAGTGCCTGCTCGGCGGCGAGGAAGGGGGTGGGCGAGTCCTCGGCGTGGCGGCGGCGGAAGGAGAGGAACACGGCGGTACGGCGGACCGAGTCCCGCACCCGGGCGACGAGGTCGTCGTCGGGGGCGGGCGCGGCCTGCCGGGGAACGGTGGGAACGGCCTCGTCAGGGGCGGTGGGCGGTACGGGGGCGGGTCGCGCGGCGCCGTCGGTCCCGTCGTGCGCCGTACCGGCCGGAACCGTACCGTCGGAGGCCGCGACGCCTGGCGCCGTACCGTCCGATGCCGTCCCGCCGGCCGCCGCGGTGCCCGGCGTCGCGGTGCCCGGCACCGTCCCCGTCGCGTCCGGCTCCGTCCCGTTCGTCAGCGTCCCCGCGCGGACCTCCGCGCTCAGGACCTCCGCGACCGTCGCCGCGTCCAGCGGGGCGGTGAGGCGGGGGGCCCTGCCCTGGCGGACCACGGCGCGCGGGAAGGCGGTGCCGGTGGGGGCGGGCGCGGGCCCGTGGTGTTCGAGGCGCGGCAGCCCGAAGCGGTGGAGTCCGGCGGCCGACCAGTACCGCACCGGGACGACGAGGGTCGCCTCCTGTGCCGGCAGGGAGATGCGCAGGGGCCCGTGCCCGGCCGCCTCGACGCCCGTCTCGCGCACCCAGCAGCGCAGCAGCGACTCCAGCGCCGCGGCCTCGGCGGCGGTGGGCACGTCCGGGTGTTCGAGCAGATCGGCCGCGGCACCGTCGAGGTGTTCCGTGGGAGCGGCGGTGTGCTGCCGGGGGACGACACCGTCTTCGGGGGATGCCGAACTCGTACTTCCGGCCTCGGATGCGAGGGGGTACCGGCCGTCGGGTGCGGGGTTCGGGTTCACGGGCGCTTCCTTGAGGGACGGATCGTGTGGCCCCGCGGCTGAGGGGACGGGGCCGGTGGGGGGACTGTCAGGCGGTGGGACGCGCTCAGACGGGCGGGGTGCGCGGCGCCCGGACGAGCGGATCGCGGTCCACGGCGTCGAGCGCGTCGGCGAAGCGGTCCAGGACGGCGGTGGCCTGATCGTCGGTGATCGTGAGCGGGGGGAGCAGCCGGACCACGGCCGAGTGGCGGCCCCCGAGTTCCACGATGAGCCCCCGCCTCAGGCATTCCCTGCGTACCGCGACGGCACGCGTCGCGTCCGCGCGAGGCGGTCCCGCGGCGTCCGGCCTGGCGGCCTCCGGGTCGACCAGTTCGACGCCGAGCATGAGCCCGCGCCCGCGCACGTCCCCGATCCAGGGGTGGCGCGCCGCGAGGGAGCGCAGCGCGGAGAGCATCCGGGCCCCCAGGACCCTGGCCCGTTCGGCCAGCCCGTTCTCGCGGACGTAGGCGAGGGTCGCGGCCCCGGCCGCCATCGCGAGCTGGTTGCCGCGGAAGGTCCCGGCGTGCGCGCCGGGCTCCCACACGTCGAGGTCCTCGTGGTAGACGACGACGGCGAGCGGGAGACTGCCGCCGATCGCCTTCGACAGCACCATGACGTCCGGCACGACACCCGCGTGGTCCACGGCCCAGAAGGCGCCGGTGCGGCCGACACCCGTCTGCACCTCGTCGGCGATGAAGGGCATCTTGTGCGCGCGGGTGAGGGCGCGCATCCGGCGCAGCCAGGCGTCGGGCGCCGGATGCACCCCGCCCTCGCCCTGGACGGGTTCGACGATCATCCCGGCCGGCTCCGGCACGCCGGACTTCGGGTCGTCCAGGTAGCTCTCTGCGAGCCTCGCGCCGAGCGCGGCGCCCTCCTCGCCGCCCACGCCGAAGGGGCAGCGGTAGTCCTGCGGGTAGGGCAGGCGCAGCGTGTCGCGTACGGACGGGGCGGCCGAGGAGACGTCGAGCGCGCCCGCCGTCATGCCGTGGTACGCGCCCGTGAAGCCGAGCACGGCCTGCCGTCCCGTGGCGCGCCGTACGAGCTTGAGCGCGGCCTCGACCGCGTCGGTGCCGGCCGGTCCGCAGAACTGGATGCGGCCCCGGGCCGCCAGCTCACCGGGCAGGGTGCGGAACAGCCTTGACCGGGGTCGCGAGGTTCCAGGACGTGCAACCGGGCCTCGGAGTCCAGGACGTTCCCTGATCGCCCTGAGGACCACGGGGTTGGTTGTTGACCGAGGGCGAGGGTGCCCGGCCCGGAGAGACAGTCCAAATACCTGCGGCCGTCGGCGCCCTCGATGGTCAGGCCCCTGGCCCGGACGGGGACGATGGGCAGGGCACGGGCATAGGTCCTCGCCGCCGACTCCCGCAGGGACTGCCGGCGCAGCACCCCTTCCTGCGTGGTCGTCGGTGCGATGGGCACGGACTCGGTCACGGCCAAGGCGGTTGGTCCTCCCGCGGTGCGAAGGGCGAGTCGGGGCCGAGGGCGGGCATACCGACGACCCCCGTATGCACCAACGACGCGGACCGCTCCGGATAACGGCTCATCCGAAGATCCCTCGCGGCCGGGCGGAAGTCGGCCGGAAACCGACGATGCGACCGGAACGCGACGGCTGGGGCGAGGAGTTGGCCGGGGAGGGACGGCGGGCGGGACGGACCTCGGGCGGAGGCCGGGCGCGGGGCGGGCGGACGGCCCGGTCCCGACGCGGGCGAAGGGCTCGGGCCTACGGGGCGGTTCCGCTCGGGCGAACGGCCCGGTCCCGGCGCGGTCCCCGCTCGGGCGAACGGCCGAAGGCGCCGCTCGGGCGGGGTTGCGGTGGTCGTCCGGCCAGGTGATCGCGGTGGGAACACGGGGCTCCCCCACCGTGACCCAACTGTTGCCACCGCGCGGTACACCTGTCGAAGGCCCGTCATAGTGTGTGGTGCCGCAAGGACAAGCACTACCAGGGGGATTGAGAATGCGCATACCACGGGCACGGACGGGACGAGGAGGGCGCCGCCGCTCCTGGCCGGTGGCGGCAGGGGCCGCCCTGGTCCTGACGGCGGCACTGGCCGCCTGCGGACCGGAGGACGACGCGGCGGGCGGCGACGACAGCCCCGTCGCCTCGGGCTCCTCGGCGGGCGACCACAAGATCCGCATCCCCGACGGCCTGCGGGAACGGCTCAAGGACCACGGCATCGATCTCGGCAAGTGGGAGAACGGCGCCTGGCGCGAGTGGGACAAGGACACCTGGCTGCGCAAGGCCGAGGACTACATCAACCCGGTCATCGACGGCCTGTGGGACCCCGACCGGATGCGGCGTGCCGAGGACCCGCAGAAGAGGGTGGACGACAGCGTCCTCGCGGACGACCGGGGCGTGACCGACCCGACGCCCGCCCCGGTGAAGGCCACCGCGGTGGCACCGCCGTACCACGACGCGCTGCCCGAGGCCGGGAAGGTCCTCTTCGATTCCCCCGAGGGCTCGATGGTCTGCTCGGCGACGGTCGTCGCGGACCCGGCCCACCCGGGGAAGTCCAATCTCGTGTGGACGGCAGGGCACTGCGTGCACGCCGGGCAGAAGGGCGGCTGGTACCGCAACATCGCCTTCGTCCCCGCGTACAACAACGCGGGCGCTTCGACGGCCGAGCTGGGGAAGGCGACGCGCGAGGAGATCGCTCCGTACGGGGTGTGGTGGAGCGACTGGGCGCAGACCTCCAAGGAGTGGATCGCAAGCGGCGGTCCCACCGGCGGTGCCGGGGCGCCCTACGACTTCGCCGTCCTGCACGTGACACCGGAGAAGGGTGACGGGAAGTCGCTGGAGGAGACGGTGGGCGGTGCGCTGCCCGTGGACTTCGCCGCGCCCTCCGCCGCGAAGACGTCCTCCCTGACGGCCTCCGGCTATCCGGCGGCGCCGCCCTTCGACGGCCAGGCCCTGTACCAGTGCCCCGCCAAGCCGGGCCGCCTCTCGCTCGGCCCCGAGCAGCCGACGATGTACCGCATCGGCTGCACCATGACGGGTGGCGCGTCGGGAGGCGGCTGGGTCGGCGAGAACGCGGACGGCGATCCCGCGCTCGTCTCGAACACCTCGATCGGGCCGGTGACCGGCGGCTGGCTCGCCGGACCGCGCCTGGGCCAGGAGGCGCGGGACGTCTACCGCGCGGTGAGCGCCAAGGCCGGCAGCCTCTCCTGAGGCCGGACCGCGCCGGCAGGGCCACGCCGTCGGCGGTACGTACGGGGCGACCGCCGGCGCTCCCGCCTGCCGTACGCGAAGGGCCCACACCCCTCGGGGTGCGGGCCCTTCGGCCGTTCGACGTGCCTGTCGCCTTACGGGCGGGACGCCGCCCGCGCGCTCAGCGCGAGCCGACCGGGCTGAACCGGTGCAGTTCCGCGGCCAGTTCCTCGTGCACGAGTGCCTTGAGGCGGGTGCCCTCGGGGGTGTGCTCCTCGGAAAGGACCTCTCCCTCGACATGCGTCCGGGCGATGTACCTGCCCTCGGTGTAGGGGACGAGCACGTCCACCTCGACGGCGGGACGGGGCAGTTCCTCGTCGATGAGCGCGAGCAGTTCCTCAATGCCCTGCCCGCTGCGGGCGGAGACCGCGATCGAGTGCTTCTCGACGCGCAGGAGCCGCTGGAGCACCACCGGGTCGGCCGCGTCCGCCTTGTTGATCACGACGATCTCGGGGACGTCGGTGGCCCCGACCTCCCTGATCACCTCGCGCACGGCGGCGAGCTGTTCCTCGGGGGCCGGGTGCGAGCCGTCGACCACGTGGAGGATCAGGTCGGAGTCCCCGACCTCCTCCATCGTGGAACGGAACGCCTCGACGAGGTGGTGGGGCAGGTGCCGCACGAAACCCACCGTGTCCGCGAGCGTGTAGAGCCGCCCGCTCGGCGTCTCGGCCCGCCGCACGGTCGGGTCGAGGGTCGCGAAGAGGGCGTTCTCGACCAGTACCCCGGCGCCCGTGAGGCGGTTGAGCAGCGAGGACTTGCCCGCGTTGGTGTACCCGGCGATGGCCACCGAGGGGACCTTGTTGCGCCTGCGTTCCTGGCGCTTGAGGTCGCGCCCGGTCTTCATCTCGGCGATCTCGCGGCGCATCTTCGCCATCTTCTCGCGAATGCGCCGGCGGTCCGTCTCGATCTTCGTCTCACCGGGACCACGGGTGGCCATGCCGCCGCCCGAGGAGCCCGAGCCGCCGCCGCCCATCTGCCGGGAGAGCGACTGGCCCCAGCCGCGCAGGCGCGGCAGCATGTACTGCATCTGCGCGAGCGCGACCTGCGCCTTGCCCTCCCGGGACTTGGCGTGCTGGGCGAAGATGTCGAGGATCAGCGCCGTGCGGTCCACGACCTTGACCTTGACGACGTCTTCGAGGTGGATGAGCTGGCCCGGGCTCAGCTCACCGTCGCAGACGACGGTGTCGGCGCCGCTCTCCAGGACCAGGTCCCGCAGCTCGATGGCCTTGCCCGAACCGATGTAGGTGGCGGGGTCCGGCTTGTCCCTGCGCTGGATGACCCCGTCGAGGACGAGGGCGCCCGCGGTCTCGGCGAGGGCGGCCAGCTCGGCGAGCGAGTTCTCCGCGTCGTGGACGGTGCCCGAGGTCCAGACGCCGACGAGGATGACGCGCTCCAGCCGCAGCTGGCGGTACTCGACCTCGGTGACGTCCTCCAGCTCCGTGGAGAGCCCGGCGACCCTGCGCAGGGCCGCGCGCTCCTCACGGTCGTACTGCTCGCCGTCCCGCGCGCCGTCGGCCTGCTGGCTCCAGGCGGCGTCCTCTTCCATCAGGGCACCGGCCCGCAGGCCCTGGCTGGGGGACGGCTGCTGTCCCCGCGGGTGCGTCTCGTTCACGGTGTCCTCCGCGCCGAGGGGCGCGTGCTGGTCTCCGGAAGTGTCCTGGGAAAAGGGAAGGGTGTGGGTCATTGGTTCCTTAATGACGAGTGCGGTCGACGAGCGGAGCTGGTCCGCTGGTGTGAGCAACGCCCGGGGAGCCCCGGGAATTCCCGGGCCGGCGGGCGCCGCTCGCCCGGAAATGTTCCCACGGCGCTCCTCGCGCAGTCACGCGAGTTATCCGGACGGCCGTGGGACGGAGCGGGAGCGCGGGGCCGGGAGCGGGTGGGTCGTGTCCGGGGCGGGGACGGACGCGAAGGCCGGAGCCTCGGCCGGGCTTGGGGGGACGGCCGAACCCGGCCCGCCCCGAGCCACCACCGGCGCGGCGCCGAGGCCCGGCCCCGGAGGCTCGGGCGGGGGGCGCGGATGCTCGCGCGCGGCCCTTGACGCCCGGGCGCGGCCCGCGCGCAGCCGGCCTCCCGGTCACCCCGCCGGTGGTGGCTCGGGGAGCCTGTGCGGGGTGCCGGTCCGGGGGACTCCGGCGGCCGTGGAGGCGTCGGCGGCCCAGTCCGGGTGGCCGGGCATGGGCGGCGTCTTCGCGTCGTACAG
Organism: Streptomyces sp. SPB074; assembly: GCF_000154905.1. Taxonomy (GTDB): domain Bacteria; phylum Actinomycetota; class Actinomycetes; order Streptomycetales; family Streptomycetaceae; genus Streptomyces. The sequence goes on from NZ_GG770539.1 coordinate 1,454,470, forward strand.
CCAGGGGCGGAGGAAGGAGCGGAGATCGCGTCCGGCGACGTCGGAGGCGAGCCGGATGAAGTCGGCGGTGTCCGCCGTGCCGTCCCGGTGCTCGGCCACCCAGCGGCGCTCGACGCGGGAGAACGCTTCCGCACCGATCTCCTGCCGCAGGGCGTAGAGGGCGAGAGCGCTGCCGTCGTAGACGACGGGGCGGAAAATGCTGATCTTGCCGTTGCCGGGCGCCTTCGGGCGGGCCGGTGGGCCGCCGGCCGCGCGCCAGGCGTCGCTCGCTCCGTACGCCTCCCGCATTCGGCGCTCCAGCGTCGGGCCGCCGTGCTCCTCCGCGTAGAGGGACTCGTACCACGTGGCGTGGCCCTCGTTGAGCCAGAGGTCGGACCAGGTCCGCGGGCTCACGCTGTCCCCGAACCACTGGTGCGCCAGCTCGTGCACGAGGACGGAGCCGACGTACCACTCGGGGTAGCGGCTGTCGGCGAACAGACGCCGCTCGAAGAGCGAGAGCGTCTGCGTCTCCAGCTCGAACCCCGTCCGCGTGTCGGCGACGAGAACGCCGTACGCCTCGAAGGGGAAGGTCCCCACGCGCCGCTCCATCCACCGCAGTTGCTCCGGTGTCCTGCGCAGCCACGGTTCCAGGAGCCGGCTGTCGCCCGCCGGGACGACATCACGGACCGGCAGACCGTGCGGGCCCGGCCTGCGCAGCACGGTGGAAGCGCCGAGGGAGACCTGCGCCAGCTCCGTGGCCATCGGGTGCAGGGTGCGGTACGTCCAGGTCGTGGCGCCGTCCGGCGCTCCGGCCCGGCCGGTGAGGAGGCCGTTGGCGACCACGGTCACGCCGCGTGGCGCGGTGACGCCGAAGGTGAAGAGCGCCTTGTCCGAGGGGTGGTCGTTGCCGGGGAAGACCCGGTGGGCGGCGTCGGCCTGGTTGGCCATCGCCAGGCCGTCCTTGGTGCGCACCCAGCCGCCCTCGCCCTGCCCCGCCCCGGGCGGACGGGGGTCGCTCGTGTGCCGCACGACGACCAGCACCCCCTCACCCGGCGGCAGGGGGCGCTCCGGGGTGACGACGAGGTCCTGCCCGGCGCTCGCGTGGCGGGCGGGGCGGCCGTTCACTGTGACCGAGCGGACCTCGCCGTGGGAGAAATCGAGGTTGAGACGGTCAAGACGCGTCTCGGCCCTGGCGGTGATCCGGGTGACGGCTTCGAGCGGCTCCGTGTTGTCGCCCTTGTACCTCAGCGTGAGGTCGTAGGCGAGCACGTCGTAACCGGGATTGCCGAGGACGGGAAACAGCCGGTCGCCGATCCCTCGCGCCTCCGGGGCGGGCATCGCCGCGGCGACGAGCGCGAGGCAGACGCCGAGCACCGGCAGGAGCACGCGTGCCGCCCGGCGGGCACGGCGCAGCCGACGGCCCGGGCCCACACCGCCCGCGTACTCCACGCCGGCGCCGGGCCCCGGCCTCGCCGGGGGATTCATGGGATCGCGCTCCAGTTCCATGACTCGGAGTTACCGCACCGGACACGCAGCGCAATCATCCGGCGGGCAGAACAACCCGAAGGAGTCAGTTCGCTCACGCTGTGCTGACGCCCCGCCCCGCCCAGCCGCGCCGCGCCCCGCCGCGCCCCGTCTCGCCGTCGTCCTCGGCACGCCGCATCGATGCCCTGGCACGCCGACCAGGCTGCGTCGTCGCCCGCACCCCGCGCGCCGCGTCCGCGCGGAACCCCACGCGCGGGACTCCGCCTCGCAGAGCACCGCCGCGCGGAAAGCAGAAACCTCTCTGCCGCCGACGGCCGGAAACTCCGCGCCCTCAGACCCCGGACGCAGGTGCCGAACTCCGTGCCCTGCTGACGTCGTACACGCCCGGCACGTCCCGCATGGCCCGCATGAGCCCGGGCAGTCGCGTGGCGTCGGGCAGGTGGAGCGTGTACGTGTGGCGCACCCCGTGCTCGCTCGGCGGTTCGACCGTGGCCGAGATGATCGCCACGCCCTCCCCCGCGATCGCCTCCGTGAGATCGGCGAGCAGGTGCGGCCGTCCGAACGACGCGGCGCGCAGGGTGACGCGGCAGTCCCCGGTGTCGCCCCAGTCCGCGCCGACCGTGCGGCGTCCGGCGGCGGCCATGCGTACCGCCCGGGGGCACTCGGCACGGTGCACCGTGACGGCGTTGCCCCGTACCGCGAACGCCGTGACGGCGTCGGGCGGCACCGGGGTGCAGCAGCCCGCGAGACGCACCGTCGCACCGGGCTGGTCGACCGTGACGCTCGCGGCGAGGGGGCGCGCGGCGGGCGCCGGGAGAGTGGGGCGGGGCTGGGGCTCATCGCGGCGCGTGTCCTCGGCGAGGGCGTGCGCCGGGTGTGCGGTGAGCCAGCGGCGGATCGCGAGTCCCGCCGCGGGGGTGCGTACGTGGTCGAGCCAGTCGGGCGAGGGGCCGCCGCCTGCGGCGTCCTGGCCCATGAGGAGCTGGACCGTGTCGCCGTCCTCCAGGACGGTGCTCAGCGGTGCGAGGCGGCCGTTGACGACCGCGCCCATACACGCGTGCGCGTCCTCCCCGTACTGCGCGTAGGCCGCGTCGACGCAGCTCGCTCCCGCGGGCAGCCCGAGCGTGTCGCCGTCCTGGCGGAAGACCGTGATCTCGCGGTTGTGGGCCAGGTCCTCGCGCAGCACGGACCAGAAGAGCTCGGAGTCGGGCACCGCGCTCTGCCATTGCAGGAGTCGCGAGAGCCAGCCCGGCCGGGTCGGGTCGGCGCGCTCGGCGTCGGCGGCGTCGGCGCTCTCGTCGCGTCCGGGCGCCCGGCTCGCGGAGCCGCGCCCCGTGCCGCCGGGGCCCGTCGCGCCGTGCCCCTCGCCGTCCGCCGCGTACGGATTGCCGAGCGCGACGACGCCCGCCTCGGCGACGCGGTGCATCTGGCGCGTGCGGATGAGGACTTCGGCGATGCCGCCCTCCGCTGTGGCCAGGGCGGTGTGGAGGGACTGGTACAGGTTGAACTTCGGGACCGCGATGAAGTCCTTGAACTCGGCGACGACCGGGGTCAGGCACGTGTGGAGCTCACCGAGCACCGCGTAGCAGTCGGCCGTCTCGCCGACCAGGACGAGCAGGCGCCCGAAATCGGTGTCGCCGAGCCTGCCGCGTTTGCGGTGGACGCGGTGGACGGAGACGAAGTGCCGGGGGCGCAACTGCACGTCGGCCGTGAGGCCCGCCTCACGCAGCACCTCGCGCACCCGGCCCGCGACGGCGGCGAGGGGGTCGGGGGTCGCGAAGTGGTCGACGATGAGGCGACGCGTCTCCTCGTACTCCTCGGGGTGGAGGATGGCGAAGACCCGGTCCTCCAGCTCTGTCTTGAGGGTCTGCACGCCGAGCCGTTCGGCGAGCGGGATGAGGACGTCCCTGGTGACCTTCGCGATGCGCACCTGTTTCTCGCGCCGCATGACGCCGAGGGTGCGGACGTTGTGGAGGCGGTCGGCGAGTTTGATCGACATGACGCGCACGTCGTTGCCGGTCGCGAGGAGCATCTTGCGGAAGGTCTCGGGCTCGGCGGCGGCGCCGTAGTCGACCTTCTCCAGCTTGGTCACGCCGTCGACGAGGTAGCCGACCTCGCCGCCGAACTCGTTGCGCACCTGGTCGAGCGTGACGTCGGTGTCCTCCACCGTGTCGTGCAGGAGCGCCGCCGTCAGGGTCGTGGTCTCGGCGCCGAGTTCCGCGAGGATCAGTGTCACCGCGAGGGGGTGCGTGATGTACGGCTCGCCGCTCTTGCGCATCTGGCCCCGGTGCGAGGACTCGGCGAGCACGTAGGCGCGGCGGAGCGTATCGACGTCGGCCTCGGGATGGTGCGCCCGGTGGGCGTCCACGACGTGCGCGATCGCGTCGGGCGCCCGGTCGCGGCCGGTGTGACCGAGGAGCGCCGCGCGGCCGATCCTGCGCAGGTCGATGCGGTGCCGGGCGCGCTTGCGGGGTGTCGCGGCACCGGCGGCCTGGAGGGCTTCGGGAGGCCCCCCGGGCGTCACAGGATTCATTGCCTCCGCACTCATGGGCACCTCCGGCTGCGTCGACCGGTCGACGGGGTGCCCGGAGCACGGGGCCCCGGGGCAGCGGGCGGTGTCCCCGTCCGGGCCGGTGCTTGATGCTATCGAGCCCACCACGCGCCGCCGACCGCCTCTCGCCGAGCGTGAAAGGGATCACCCATTCGAGCGAAGTCGGCGCGGAACACGGCCACCAGGAGTGACCTTTACGGCACTCACGCGTTTCCCCGGGTACGGGTCGGGCGCGCGCCGGGGGGTGCGGCGCCCGCGCGGCAGACTGCCGTGCCTTACCCGGCTTCGCGCCGAGAGGGATCGGGACGGGTCGCGAGGACTGGAGCCCGGCGGCCGGGACGGGCCGCTCCACGCCCGGGCCCGCGTCGGCGCCCGCTCAGTGGGCCGAAGCGGCCAGCCAGTCCCCGTCGATCGTGCCCTCGGCGACGAGGATCGCCGGTCCGGTCATCTCCACGACGCCGTCGGCGCGTTCGGTGATGGTGAGCCGGCCCCCGGGCAGGTCGACGGTGTACGTGGCGGGACGGCCCGTACGGGCGGGGTCGAGGCCGTCCCTGCGCGCCGCCGCCACGGCGACGGCGCAGGCACCCGTACCGCAGGAGCGCGTCTCGCCGGAGCCGCGCTCGTGCACACGCATCGCGAGGGCCCCGGGGGCGCGCTCCACGACGAACTCGACGTTGACACCCTGCGGATAGGCGCTCGCGGGCAGCACCTCGGGGGCCTCGCGCAGCTCGCCCGCCTCGGCGAGGTCGGTGACGAAGGTGACGGCATGCGGGTTTCCCATGTCGACGTGCGTGGCGGGGCGCGTCCCGGAGCCGACGCGTACCTCCACCTCGCCCTCGGGCAGCCGCGCGACCCCCATCTCCACGGTGATCTCGCCCGGGACCCCGGGGGCCTCGTCGTTGGCCAGGTGGGCGCGCTTGATCCCGGCGCGCGTGGCGACCGCGAGTTCCCCGGCGTCCACGTGCCCCGCGCGCTGGAGGTAGCGGGCGAAGACCCGGACCCCGTTGCCGCACATCTCGGCGACGGAGCCGTCCGCGTTGCGGTAGTCCATGAACCACTCGGCGTCGTCGGCGTACGCGCGGCCCTCCGGGTGCGCGGCGGAGCGCACGACGTGCAGCAGCCCGTCCCCACCGAGGCCCGCGCGCCGGTCGCAGAGCACCGCGACCGTGTCGGGGCCCAGGTCGAGCGTGTTCTCCGGATCGGGGATGATCACGAAATCGTTCTGCGTGCCGTGGCCCTTGAGGAAGCCGATCGCGGTGCTCATTCCTCGATCGTACGGGGCCGGGACCGGGGTCCGCGCGGCTGCGCCGGGGCGGGGTCCGCGCGGCCTCGTGAGGCCGGGGTTACGGGGCCGTGCGCGCTACGGAGGGGTCCGCCTGGGGAGCGGGGCGCGCGCCTCGCGCGTACGGCGGGGCACCTACCGTGCCGCACGGGCCGCTGTCCCTCGTACGGGGCGTCGCCGCGGCCTCTCCGGCCGCGGGCGCTCAGCGCAGCCGGGCGACGCGCCAGACGGCGAGCCCGGCGATGACGAGGACGATGAGCGCGTAGAGGCAGATGGCGCGCCACCGCGGTCGTCCGCCGCCCTCGGCGAGCCCCGGCCAGCTGTAGCCGACGCGACGGGCCGCCATCACGGCGCCGCCCGCCGCCGAGGAGCTGAGCAGGAGGCCGAGCATGGCGACGACGGCGCCCCCGTCCCCGGCCTCGAAGGCGAGCGGGAAGGCGAACATGAGCGAACCGATCGCGGCGAGTACGACGATGGGCGCCAGCTGCCAGAGCCGCAGTCTGCGCTGCGGCCTCAGCTCGACCTCCACGGCCGCTTCCTCGCCGCCCGGCTCGTCGCTCACGCCGCCCTCGCGGCCGGACGGCAGTACGCCCAGAACCACGGCGCCACCGTCCGCGACCGTCCCCTCCTCGATCACCGGGGGGTCGTCGGCCGGGCCGTCCTGGACGAGCTGCTCGCGCTCTTCGCGTCCGGTGTCACGAGGGCCGGCCTCCATCGCCACTGTGCCCTCCCACTCGGACTCCGCCAGGTCGATCGCAGCTTGATGATGGCACGGCGCCGGGGGCCCGTAGGACGCACTGAGCGTCCCGATGCCATCACGTGATCAGGCTGTAACCGCCCGTTCGACCAACGCCAGAGCCCGCCCGGAAAGTTCCGCTCGTCCGGAGAGTCCCCCATCGAGCCAGTGAATGCGCGGGTCGCGCCGGAACCACGTGTCCTGACGGCGCGCGAAGCGCTTCGTGGCGCGCACCGTCTCGGCACGCGCCTCCTCCTCGCCGCACTCCCCGGCGAGCGCCGCGAGCACCTGCTGGTAGCCGAGCGCGCGCGAAGCCGTGCGCCCCTCGCGCAGGCCCGCCTCCGCGAGCGCGCGCACCTCGGCGACGAGACCGCGTTCCCACATCACGTCCACGCGTCGCGCGATGCGCTCGCCGAGTTCGGCCCTGTCGACATCGACCCCGATCTGGAGCGTGTCGTAGTACGCCTCACGCCCCGGCAGGTTCGCGGTGAAGGGCTGGCCGGTGATCTCGATGACCTCTAGGGCGCGCACGATGCGGCGCCCGTTGCCGGGGAGGATCGCGGCGGCGGCCTCGGGGTCCGCTCGCGCGAGCCGCGCGTGCAGGACGGCGGGCCCCGTCTCCTCCAGCTCGGCCTCCAGGCGCGCGCGGACGGCCGGGTCGGTGCCGGGAAACTCCATGCGGTCGACCACGCCGCGCACGTAGAGCCCGGAGCCGCCCACGAGTACCGGGACGCGGCCCGCGGCGAGCAGGCGGTCGATCTCGGCGCGTGCGAGCGTCTGGTACTCGGCGACGCTCGCGGTACGGGTGACGTCCCAGACGTCGAGGAGGTGGTGCGGGACCCCTTCGCGCTCGTCGAGCGTCAACTTCGCGGTCCCGATATCCATCCCACGGTAAAGCTGCATGGAATCGGCGTTGACGACTTCGCCGCCGAGTCGCTGCGCGAGGAAGACGCCGAGATCGGACTTGCCTGCGGCGGTGGGCCCGACGACGGCGATGACCCGTGGAACAGGGGATGCGGTACTCACCGGCCCAGTGTCCCAAACCAGCAGGACCACCTCGAACGAGTTACGTGACGCG
>NZ_GG770539.1:1462053-1476508 GCF_000154905.1 Streptomyces sp. SPB074
CGCGGAGAAGGTGACGGAGGGGGCCGCGGCCGCCGAGAACGGGGACGGCGGCGAGAGCGCCGAGGGCGGCATCCCCAAGCAGCAGTCGGTGGACGAGGCCGCCGAGCGCGAGGCGACCGACCACGCGCGCCGCTGAGCGTCCGCACGGCATCCCGCGCGCCTGTGGAGCGCTCCGGAGGGGTCATTCCCCCCGGGAGGCCCGACAGGCGCGCGGCCGATCCGTAGTAAGCCAGCAGTAGGCACTCCGCGTGGAGTGCCGTCTTCCCGGTTTCCGGCGAGGAGGGACCCCGTGGGTTTCATCGACAACATCAGGGCGCGACTGTCCCCGGCGAAGGACAAGGTGGCCGATCTCGCCCAGCAGCACGGCGACCGGATCGGCGACGGTCTCGACAAGGCCGCCAAGGCCGTGGACGAGCGCACCAAGGGCAAGTACTCCGACCGCATCCAGTCGGGCACGGACAAGGCCAAGGACGCCGTCGGCCGCGTGGGCAAGAAGGACGGCGAGGAAAGCGGCGGGGGCGGGGGCGGCGCCGGAGGCGGCGAGGGCCGGAGCGGAGGCGGAGGACCGCAGCGACCGCCGGGGTCTTCGGGGGGCTGAGGGCGCGACGGAGGTTGTTGCGGTGGGCGCGGTGTCGGCTGCGGTGCGCGGGGCGGCGGATGGGGCGCGCGGCGGGGGGCGGAGCGTGGCGGACGTGGCGAGAGCCGGTGCGTGGCGGCGGGCGGTGGCTGGAGCGTGACCCGGGGGTGGGTGAGGGGCGTGGGGTGGCGGCTCGGCTGGAGCGGGGGTGAGCTGGCCGGTGTCGGCTGCGTGCGTGCCGGCCTCCGATGTCCGGCCCGTGGCGGTGAGGGGTGGCGTGGGGCGTGCGGGGTGGTGGCAGTTCGGCTGGAGCCGGGATGCCCCGGGTCGTGTCGGCTCCGCACTCACGGGCTGCCGGTATCCGGCGCCTGACGAGACCGGGAAGCCTGGAAGCGGAAGGCGACGCCAGCCGACCAGATCGCGGTGCACGCTCGGGCCCCTGGGACCGGGCCCGTAAGCGAATTCCGCCTCCGGCCCGGCATCTCGGCGCAAGCCCTTGCCTCGCGCCCGGTTCCACACATCAGTCACTGACCCGGCTCAGGGCACCGCCCCTCCCCCGCCCGGCCTGTGGCCCGCCGATGGTGTGGTTCCGCCGTACGGGCCGATCTCCCGGCTCTCGTACGCCCCACGGTCAGGGGCGAGCGAGGCTCCGCAGGGTGTACGGGGTCGGTCCCCGTCGTACGGGAACGGGAGTGCCGCCCCTTCGGACGCGGCTCACGACCACGCGGCCACGAAGTAGCCGACCCCGTACGGGGCCTCGTCAAGCAGCAGGCTCCCGCTCAGGCCCCTGCCGCGCGCGGCGCCCGCGAGCACCTGCCAAGGGGCCCGGCCCGCGCAGCCGAGCGCCCGCGCGGTGACGGGGTCGAGTCCGGCGAGCGCCTCCGTGTCCGCGGTGGCGAGCGCCTTCGCGACCACGGCATCCCAGGGGGCGGCCCGCTCGTCCAGATAGCCGGGGGCCTTGACCGTACGAGTCGTGCTCCCGTCCCCGAGAACCAGCACCGCGAGGCGTTCGTCGGGGTCCCCCAGGGACGCCCCCAGGGCGAGGCACTCCTCGGCCCCGTTCTCCTCACCGACCGCGAGGCCGGAGACCGGTGCCGCCGCCCAAGCGACGTTCTCCAGCAGCCAGGCACCGACCGCGAGAGAGGCGGGCAGGGACTGCCTCTCATCCGCCGTTGGCGCCGAGACCGACCGTTCTGCCCGCCCAAGGCGTACGTCTACAGGCACCCCGAACCCGTGGAAGCCGCCCCGCGTGCCTTCACCGTGCCGGGCCGACCCCTCGCCGGCCACCGGCCCGACGACCAGCAGCCGGTCCGGCCGCGCGGCCGCGAGCACGGAAAGCGCGTCGCCGCACGCGGCCCGCAAGGCGTCCAGTTCCCTCGCGGCACCCGCCGCGATCCGGGGAACCAGCATCGGAGGACAGGGGCAGACAGCGGCGGCGACAAGCATGATCGGCAGCGTAACCCGTGAGGACGGGGAGACGGGCGCGGTGGCCCGGCCCGGCCAGAGAGGCGTGCGGGCGCGGCCAGAGAGGCGTGCGGGCGCGGGCGCGGGAACGGGGAACCCAAGCGCGCACCGGGGGCGGGAGGGGGCCTGCGGCACGTGACCGGTCCAAGGGGCGGGACCCGCGCCGGGCGGCCCAAGGAGGCGGCAGCGGGCGCTCGCACATGCCGCGAGCCCTAGTACTCCAGCAGCGGTTCGTGTCCTGAGCTGGTCTTTGTCGTTCTCCTGGTATGAGGGAGCTGGGTGAAGTAGCTGTATGGTCCGCGGAGTTGGAGGCTGTGTTCGCTCGGGTCGCGGGTCGGTTTGCTCGGGCGGATCTGCGGTGGCGGATGCGGGATTACGTTCGGGGTCTGCTGGCTCGTGTGGCGCGTAAGAACGGCTGGCAGCTCGCGGAGTGGGCGGGGCACCGTAGTCCTGACGGGTTCCAGCGGCTGCTGAACTCCAGCGTCTGGGATGCGGACGCGGTGCGGGACGATGTCCGCGAGTATGTGGCCGAGGTGCTCGGTGATGACGGGGTCCTGATCATCGATGACACCGGTTTCATCAAGAAGGGGATCACGTCGGCGGGTGTGGGCAGGCAGTACACCGGCACCTCGGGCAAGATCGACAATTGTCAGGTCGGGGTCTTCGCCGCCTACGCCACGTCTCGCGGACGTGCCCTGGTCGACCGGGAGCTGTATCTCCCGAAGGCGTGGACAGGGGATCGGGAACGCTGCCGGGCGGCGAAGGTTCCCGACGAGCGGGAGTTCGCGACCAAGGGTGAACTCGCGAGGGCGATGGTTACCCGGACGCTGGCCGCCGGTCTGCCGGCGCGGTGGGTGACGGCGGACGAGGCCTATGGGCAGGACTGGAAGTTCCGCCGCCTGCTGGAGGAACTCGATGTCGGTTACGTCGTCGCTGTTCCGAAGTCTCAGCAGGTCAAGAGCTTGACGGGGTTCTGGCGGATCGACGAGCTCATCGCCCAGGCGCCCCAGGATGCCTGGCAGCGGCTGTCCTGCGGCAACGGGGCCAAGGGCCCCAGGGTCTACGACTGGGCGAGCGCGAGACTGCCGTCGATCGCCCTCTTCGACGGCGACGAGTCAGCCCACCACCGATGGGTGCTGGCCCGGCGCAGCGTGGCACGGCCCGAGGAGACCGCCTACTACTTCGCCTACGCGCCCACGAGCACCACTGTCGCCGACCTGGTGCGGGCGGCCGGCACACGCTGGGCGATCGAGGAATGCTTCCAGGCGGCGAAGAACGAGTGCGGCCTGGACGAGTACGAGGTCCGCCGCTACGTCGGCTGGTACCGGCACATCACCCTGGCCATGCTCGCCCACGCCGTCCTGACCTCACTCGCAGCCCAAGCCGCCGACGAGCCCGAAAAAGGGGGCTTTGGAAACGAACCTCTCTCGCCCCGCTCACCGTGGCAGAAATCAGACGCCTCCTGGACACTCTCCTTCCCCGCCCCCGACCCCACCCCGACCCAGTCACCCACGCACTGAAGTGGTCAGCCTGGAGAAGACACCACCAAGCCACCGCCCGCCGCTGCCACTACCAAAAACGCAGCTCAGGACACGAACCGCTGCTGGAGTACTAGGGGCGCAGTGGAGCCGCAAGGTACGGGCGCGGGATGCAGCACGTCCCACCCGCTGCCCGTGCCCGGGTGCACGGGCTCCGATAGAACGAGCGTCCCGAAGCAGGAGTGAGCGCGACGCTCCACTTCGCCAGACCGGGACGGGCGTAACGGCTTCCCGTCCGTCGAACCCGGCGAGAAGCTCAGCCGTCACCGCCCCGGCCGTTCCTCTCGTCCCGGCTCGCTCCTTACGGGACGGCCAGTCGGCCGCCCGCATGTGCCCCCCACGGGGCCCCGTGCGATCAGTCGCAGCCGCAACCCTGTGTGACGGGGGCGGGCTGCGGGGCCGGGGCTCCGATCGTCGGGAGTCCCAGCATGACGCCGGCGGGCTTCGCGGTGTCGGCCGTCGTGCGCTTCTCCCAGGCGTCTCCCGCGCGGGTGCGCCGGACCCCGCGCGGGGTGCCCTCGGCGAGAAGGTGGTGGGGAGCCGCGTAGGTGATGTCCACGGTGACGACGTCGCCTGGTCGCACCGGCTCCTGCGGCTTGGTGAAGTGGACGAGCCGGTTGTCGGGGGCACGGCCGGAGAGGCGCTGGGTCGCGCCGTCCTTGCGGCCCTCGCCCTCGGCGACCATGACGTCGAGGGTGCGGCCGACCTGCTTCTTGTTCTCCTCCCAGGAGATCTCCTCCTGGAGCGCGACCAGCCGCTCGTAGCGCTTCTGGACGACCTCCTTGGGGATCTGGTCGTCCATCTCGGCGGCCGGGGTGCCGGGGCGCTTCGAGTACTGGAAGGTGAAGGCCGCGGCGAAGCGGGCCTCGCGCACGACGTGCAGCGTCTGCTCGAAGTCCTCCTCGGTCTCGCCGGGGAAGCCCACGATGATGTCGGTGCTGATCGCGGCATCGGGGATCGCGGCGCGCACCTTCTCGATGATGCCGAGGTAGCGGTCCTGGCGGTAGGAGCGGCGCATCGCCCGCAGCACGGTGTCCGAGCCGGACTGGAGCGGCATGTGCAGCTGCGGCATCACGTTGGGGGTCTCGGCCATGGCGGCGATGACGTCGTCGGTGAAGTCGCGCGGATGCGGGGAGGTGAAGCGGACGCGTTCCAGGCCCTCGACGCGTCCGCAGGCGCGCAGCAGCTTGCTGAACGCCTCGCGGTCGCCGATGTCGCTGCCGTAGGCGTTGACGTTCTGGCCGAGCAGCGTGATCTCGCTGACTCCCTCGGCGACGAGGGCCTCGACCTCGGCCAGGATGTCGCCCGGCCTGCGGTCCTTCTCCTTGCCGCGCAGCGCGGGGACGATGCAGAAGGTGCACGTGTTGTTGCAGCCGACGGAGACGGAGACCCAGGCGGCGTAGGCGGACTCGCGGCGAGTGGGCAGCGTGGACGGGAACGCCTCCAGCGACTCGGCGATCTCGACCTGTGCCTCCTCCTGGACGCGGGCGCGTTCGAGCAGTACGGGAAGCTTGCCGATGTTGTGGGTGCCGAAGACGACGTCGACCCAGGGGGCGCGGTCGACGATGGTCTGCCGGTCCTTCTGCGCCAGGCAGCCGCCGACGGCGATCTGCATCCCGGGGCGCTCGGTCTTCTTCGGGGCGAGGCGGCCGAGGTTGCCGTAGAGGCGGTTGTCGGCGTTCTCGCGCACCGCGCAGGTGTTGAAGACGACGACGTCCGCGTCGCTGTCTCCCGCGCTCTCGGGGGCGCGCACGTATCCGGCACCCTCCAGGAGGCCGGCGAGCCGCTCCGAGTCGTGCACGTTCATCTGACATCCGTAGGTGCGGATCTCGTATGTCCTGGCCTGTGTCCCGGCCTGCTGAACGTCCACCACGGGGCTCCGGTCGCTGCTGCTCATGCGGACAAGGGTAGGCGAGCGGAAAGGGACGGCCGACCGCCGGTGGGCCTCGCGGCACGGACCACCCTGAGGGCGGTCGAGGGCGGACCCCGAACGGACGGGCCCGGAGAATCCCTTGCGATCGCTGGGGTGTCGCCTCGCGGTGCGTTCGCGACCCCTGAGCCGCTCGCGGCCGATCCCTGAGACGGACGCGACATCCGTTCCGGGTTGATTCAGGAATGTCCCGGAGTGCGCGCTCGGGGTTCTCCCCGAGAGGGAATCGGGGAGAACCCCCGAGAGATCCCTGATCTCTCCCGCCACCTCTGGCCTTCACCCTGTGTGACTGGCAGGATCGTCCCCATGACCACGTTCCTCTCCCGGTTCGGCCGGGGCACGGTGCTCGGCGGCGCGGCGGTGTGCGCCGTCGTGATCGGGCTGCTGCTGTGGTGGCTGCTGCCGCTCGGCAACGCGCAGCCGCGCGGGACGGTGGTGTTCAGCACCGGTGTGAACTCGGGCGTCTACGAGAAGTACGGGGAACTCCTCAAGAACGCGGTGGACCGGGATCTGCCGGGTGTCCGGATGACATTGCGCGCGAGCGAGGGCTCGCAGGAGAACGTGAAACGGGTGGCGACCGGGAAAGCGGACTTCACCATCGCGGCGGCGGACGCCGTCGAGAAGTACCGGGAGGACGACGGCGTCGGCGCCGGGAGTCTGCGCGGCTGTGCGCGACTCTACGACGACTACCTGCAACTCGTCGTCGCCGAGTCCTCCGGTATTTACAAGGTCGCCGACCTCGAGGGCAAGCGGGTCGCGGTGGGGCAGGTCGGGTCCGGAGTGCGGTTGATAGCGGACCGCCTTCTCACGCGGGCCGGTCTCGATCCCGAGCACGACCTGACCCCGGTGGGCATCGGCATCGACAAGATGAACGAGCAGTTGAAGCGCGGGAAGATCGACGCCTTCTTCTGGTCGGGCGGGCTGCCGACGGTCTCGGTGCGCAAGCTGTCGGAGACGTTCCCCGTACGGTTCGTGCCGCTCGGGGACCTCGTGGACGCCGTGCGGCACGCGGGCGGCGAGGGGCGTTTCTACCGCACGGCCGTGATGCCCCGCGACGCCTACCCGGCCGCGCACAACGACGGCACCGTGATGACACTCGCGGTGGCGAATCTGCTGGTCACCCGGGACTCCCTGGACCCGGACCTGACGGAGGGAGTCACGCGGACTGTCATCGCCAGCCGCGACGGCATAGGCCAGCAGGTGCACGCGGCGCAAAAGGTCGATCTGCGGACCGCCATCTACACGGACCCGCTGGAACTGCACGACGGCGCGCAGGAGTACTACCGGTCGGTGAAGCCGTGACCTCGCGAGGCGCGAGCGTCGCTGGGTGAGGGCGTCGCGAGACGAGGCCGTTACGGGGGCTCGGCTTCGCGAGGCCCGGCGCAGGGATCCGGTTCGGCGAGAGCTCGTCCCCGTGGAGTCCTGGTGGCGTGAGGCGGCGGCCTCGTGGAGCCGTGATCCTGTGCGCATGGTCCGCAACTCCACGCAGCCCAGCAGCCCCGTGACAACCGGCCAGGCCATGCGCACGTAACGCCATCCGGACTGGTACCGGCAGGGGCAGTGGCCTCATGACGGCACTCCGGCCGGCGGGAGACCACACCGTGGTCCGGTGGACCGCACGGTGGTCCCCTGACGGCGGTCGCGCCCGCACGGGGGGGGCACCCGACGGTCTCACCGCCGCGAGAGCGTGCGGGCGAAGTGGGGTCACGGACGCGGCAGTGAGTGTGCGCCGCACTCCCCCACCACGCCCACCGCCCCACGTCCTCCGAGCTTCACCGTCGTCCGCGTCCCGTCGCGTTTCACCCACCCCGCTCGCCCGCGCTGCCCTCTCACCTCGCTCGCCCGCGCACCCCGCCCATCCGAGCGCCCCCTCGCCCCCCGTCAACGACTCGTGGTCGCCGGGCGGTTGCGGGGGATGACGAGGCCGGCGCTGAGGCCGTGGGGGCTGTGGTGACGGTATTCGAGGGCGCCGCCGCCGGCTTCGAGGAGGGCGCGGGTGATGGAGAGACCGAGGCCGGAGCCGTGGACGTTCTGGTGACGGTTGCTGCGCCAGAACCGGTCGCCGATACGGCCGAGTTCCTCGTCGGTCAGCCCGGGTCCCTCGTCGGTGACGGTGATGACGACCTCGCCGGGTCTGGCTTCCACGGTGAGTTCCACGGCGGCGCCCGCCGGGGTGAATTTCAGGGCGTTGTCGAGCACGGCGTCGAGGGCGCTGGAGAGCGCGATGGGGTCGGCCCAGCCGGTGACGGCGGGGCAGGTGCCGGTGAGCCGGACGTTTTTCTCCTCGGCGAGGGGCCGCCAGGAGGAGAGGCGTTCCTGAGCGAGGGCGCCGATGTCGGTGAGGGTGAGGTCGGCCTCGGAGTGCTCGGCGAGGGCGAGGCCGAGGAGGTCGTCGAGGACGCGGGCCAGGCGTTGGCCCTCGGCACGGACGGAGGCGGCTTCTTCGTTGTCCTCGGGGAGTTCGAGGGCGAGGAGTTCGATACGGAGCAGGAGTGCGGAGAGGGGGTTGCGGAGTTGGTGCGAGGCATCGGCGACGAAGGCGCGTTGTTGTTCGAGGACGCTTTCGACGTTGTCCGCCATCTCGTTGAAGGAGGTGGCGAGGCGGCGGAGTTCGGGCGGTCCGCCGGTGGGGGCGACGCGGGACTTGAGCCGGCCGGTGGCGATGTCGTGGGTCGTGGCGTCCAGGACGCGGACGGGGCGGAGCACCCACCCCGTCAGGCGCAGGGCCGCGGCGACGGCGAGGAGCATGGCGGCGCCCTCGCCCGCGACGACGAGAAGCCACTTCTGGAGGGTCCGGGACCGCAGGGCACCGGTGGGGGAATCGGTGACGACGACGGCGATGACGTCCCCGTCCCGTATGACCGGCGAGGCCACGACGAGGCGCCGGTCGGTCTGCCAGGGCCACACCTGCTCCGGGTCCGGGCTGCGGCGGCCGTTGAGGGCCTCGTCGTAGGCGGAGCGCGCTTCTCCGCCCGCGTCCTGGAACGGCTCGGCGCGGCTGTGGACGGAGCCGGCGGGCTCCGGAAGGAGGGTGGCGCTCCGTTCCTCGGAGACGGTGGTGCCGGGAAGGAGGGGCGGGTCGGCCTCGGGGGCGGGCAGGTGCCAGCTGTGCGGGGCGGTCGCGAAGGGGTCGCCGAGGCGGTCGAAGACGCCGACGCGGATGCCATAGAGGCGCTGGTAGCGGCCGAGTTCGGTGTCGAGGGTGGCGCTGCGCTCGGTGTCCTCCACGGTCGCGCCCGTGCCGTCGCCGTCGGTGTTGACGAACTGGGCGAGCGAGGCGAACCGGGCGGAGTCGTCGATGCGGTCGACGATCACCTTCTGCTGCTCCCCCGCCGCCATGCTGATGGCGAGCGGGAAGCCGAGGGCGAGGAGGACCCCGGCGAGCAGGATGATGAGCAGGGGGAGGAGCCGAGTGCGCACCGGGACCCGCTAGGCGCCGGGGACGACGAGCTTGTACCCCACACCGCGCACGGTCTCGATGAGGGCCGGTACACCGATCTTGGCGCGGAGCGAGGCGATGTGCACTTCCAGGGTGCGGCCCGTTCCCTCCCAGCTGGTGCGCCAGACCTCGCTGATGATCTGTTCGCGACGGTAGACGACGCCGGGGCGCAGGGCGAGGAGGGCGAGGAGGTCGAACTCCTTGCGGGTGAGCTGGACGGGCTCGCCGTTCACGCTCACCTCACGGGTCTCCGGGGTGAGGCGTACCGGGCCGAGGGCGGTCGTCCCGGGCTCGCTCGGGCCGGTGTGGGTACGGCGGGCGACGGCGTGGATACGGGCGAGGAGTTCCCTCGTGTCGTACGGCTTGACGACGTAGTCGTCGGCGCCCAGGTTGAGTCCGTGGATGCGGGAGCGGACGTCCGCGCGCGCGGTGACCATGATGACGGGTACGGCGGAGCGCGTACGTATCTTCCCGCAGACCTCGTAACCGTCCTGGTCGGGCAGTCCGAGGTCGAGGAGGACGACGGCGTACGGCTCCTCCTCTTCCTCGCCGGGGAGCAGTGCGCGCAGGGCGTCCTCGCCGTTGCGGGCGTGCGTGACCCGCAGGCCGTGGCGGGCGAGCACGGCGGAAAGCGCGGCGGCGACGTGGTTGTCGTCCTCCACGAGCAGCAGTCTCACCGTCCGTCACCTCCGTCGGCTGGCGTGGCCCGGACCCGAGCGGGTCCGGGTGTGCTGGTACGCACGCGGGCGGCGCCCCGGACGGTTCCCGCGGGCATGGGAGCGCGCGGGCTGCGGGGGCGGGAGCGCGCGGGGCGCTTTGGCATGTACTCCGATCCGCCCACCATGCGTCAAGGGGGTTCGGGGCTCGGGCGCGTTCCGTTATCCAGCCGGTACGGGGAGGGGGTGCGACAGCCACGCGACGTGCGCGAACGGTCCCGTATCGTGATGCTCAATTTCCGCTCAGAAGTGCTGACGGTGCTCGCGTCCGCTCACTAGGGTCCACCCAACCGAGGAGGACGGAGTTGTGAGCCGATGACCGCAGTATCGGTGTCGAAGGACGCCGCGCCCACGAGCGAGGACCTGGTGGTCCTGAGCAAGGTGAACAAGCACTTCGGCGCACTCCATGTGCTGCAGGACATCGATCTGACGATCGGGCGCGGCGAGGTCGTCGTGGTGATCGGTCCCTCGGGGTCCGGCAAGTCCACGCTGTGTCGCACCATCAACCGCCTGGAGACGATCGACGACGGTGCCATCAGCATCGACGGTCAGCCGCTGCCGCAGGAGGGCAAGGATCTGGCCCGGCTGCGCGCGGACGTGGGCATGGTCTTCCAGTCGTTCAACCTGTTCGCCCACAAGACCGTGCTCCAGAACGTGATGCTCGGCCAGGTGAAGGTGCGCAAGGCCGAGAAGGGAGCGGCCGAGGAGAAGGCGCGGCGCCTTCTCGACCGGGTGGGCGTCGGTTCGCAGGCCGACAAGTACCCCGCGCAGCTCTCCGGCGGCCAGCAGCAGCGCGTCGCGATCGCCCGGGCACTGGCGATGGACCCGAAGGTCATGCTCTTCGACGAGCCGACCTCCGCGCTCGACCCGGAGATGATCAACGAGGTCCTGGAGGTCATGCAGCAGCTGGCCCAGGAAGGCATGACGATGGTGGTCGTCACGCACGAGATGGGCTTCGCCCGCTCCGCGGCGAATCGTGTGGTCTTCATGGCCGACGGGCGCATCGTGGAGGAGGCGACGCCGGACAAGTTCTTCAGCGCCCCGCGCAGCGACCGCGCCAAGGACTTCCTGTCGAAAATCCTCCAGCACTGAACGCTCGCGGCCGCTGAGTGCTCCCGGCCGCCGGTCCCTTCCGGGTCACCGGACGTCCGGCCGGCGCTCCCCGGGGGCCTGCGGGCACGAGCCCGCCGGACGGTCGCGGCCCACCGGTCTCCAGCGACCCACCGGGCTCCAGCGGCCCGCCGGGGACCACCGGCCCCGGCGTCCGCAC
This sequence comes from Streptomyces sp. SPB074, assembly GCF_000154905.1. Lineage (GTDB taxonomy): Bacteria > Actinomycetota > Actinomycetes > Streptomycetales > Streptomycetaceae > Streptomyces. Next base: position 1,472,988 of record NZ_GG770539.1, read on the forward strand.
CCGGCGGAACCCCGCCGTACCGATCCCGCGCCACCCGCACCCCCGCCCCCACAGGCACCGGCGCGTCCGCGCCTCACCCGGCCCCCACCGGCGTGCGCCGCGCGGGCAGGAGGGCGTCCCCAGGCCCGTACCCACCACCGCCGTTCCACCGATTCCGACCCGCCGTCGATCACGATCGACCGTTATCGAAGGACTCACCATGAAGTTCCGTAAGGTTTCCGCCGCCGTCGCCGTGGTCCTCACCGTCGGCCTCGCCGCGAGCGCCTGTGGCAAGAACGACGACGACAAGGCCTCGGGCGGCTCCGGCGGTGGCAAGAAGATCACCATCGGGATCAAGTTCGACCAGCCGGGTCTCGGCCAGAAGCTGCCGAGCGGCAAGTTCGCCGGCTTCGACGTCGACGTCGCCACGTACGTAGCGAAGGCCCTCGGCTACAAGACGAACCAGATCGTGTGGAAGGAAGCGAAGAGCGCCGACCGCGAGACGATGCTGGAGCGCGGCGACGTGGACTTCATCGCCGCCTCGTACTCGATCACGGACGAGCGTGAGGCGAAGGTCGACTTCGCCGGTCCGTACCTCCTCGCCCACCAGGACGTCCTGGTCCGCGAGGACGAGAAAGAGATCAACGACCCGAAGGACCTGAACAGCAGGAAGCTGTGTTCGGTCACCGGTTCCACCTCCGCCCAGAACATCAAGAAGGACCTGGCCCCCAGGGCGGATCTCCAGGAGTACGGCGGCTACTCCGAGTGCCTCACCGGCCTGGAGAACAAGGCCGTCGACGCGCTGACCACGGACGACTCCATCCTCGCGGGCTACGCGGCGCAGAAGGAGTTCCAGGGCAAGTTCAAGCTCGCCGGCTTCAAGATGACGAACGAGAACTACGGCATCGGCGTCAAGAAGGGCAGCGACCTCAAGGACAAGATCAACGACGCCCTGAAGAAGATGGTCGACGACAAGTCCTGGGACAAGGCCGTCCAGGACAACTTCGGCCCGGCGAACTACAAGAACGAGCCCGCCCCGGCGATCGGCGATGTCAAGAAGTAGGCGACGGCGCTCAGCAGATGACAGCTCGCGTGCGCTTCCCCGGCCGCTCCCTTGCGGCGGCGGGCGGGGACCGCGCGGGACAGTAGTCGGGGTGCGGTCGGTGCGCGGACGGTGACGCCGCCCACCGGGCCCATCCCCCGCGTGGAAGCACGGGAGATCGTGTTCGACTTTCTTGATGGTTACGACCTGCTCGGGGCGTTCTGGGTGACGGTGAAGCTCACCGCGCTCTCCGCTGTGGGCTCCCTGATCTGGGGCACCGTGCTCGCCGCCATGCGGGTCGGCCCTGTCCCCCTGATGCGTGGCTTCGCCACCGGTTACATCAACATCGTGCGGAACATCCCGCTCACGGTGATCATCGTCTTCACGTCGCTCGGCCTGTCCCAGACGCTCAGCATCAACTTGGGCGCAAGCGACTTCAAAACGATCAACTTCCGCCTGGCGGTGCTCGGGCTCATCCTCTACACGTCCACTTTCGTGTGTGAGGCAGTCCGTTCGGGCATCAACACGGTTCCGATGGGTCAGGCGGAGGCCGCTCGCGCGCTCGGCCTGAATTTCCGTCAGGTCCTCACCCTGATCATCCTCCCGCAGGCGTTCCGTTCGGTCGTCAACCCCCTGGCGAACGTCCTCATCGCCCTCACCAAGAACACGACGATCGCCGCGGCGATCGGCGTGGGCGAGGCCGCGGTGCTGATGAAGGAGATGATCGAGAATGAGGCCGAACTCGTGCTGATCTCGCTGGTCTTCGCCTTCGGCTTCGTCGTGCTCACACTTCCCACGGGGCTCATCCTCGGCTGGGTCAGCAAGAAGGTGGCGATCAAGCGATGACCTCGGTGCTCTTCGACGCCCCCGGCCCCCGGGCCAAGGGACGCAACATCATCTACTCGGTGCTCTTCGTCGTCGTCGCCGCCCTCGTCGTGTGGTGGGTCGTCGTGAAACTGAACGACAAGAACCAGCTCGACTGGATCAAGTGGAAGCCCTTCTTCACGGACAGCCGGGCGTGGACCACGTACCTGCTGCCCGGTCTCGGGCAGACGCTCCTCGCCGCGGCCATCTCCGTGGTCATCGCGCTGCCGCTCGGCGCGATATTCGGGATCGCGCGCCTCTCGGACCATGCCTGGGTGCGGGTGCCCGCCGCGACTGTCGTCGAGTTCTTCCGCTCGATCCCGGTCCTGATCATGATGATCGTCGCCTACGAGGTGTACGCGCAGTACACCTCGGTCTCCACCGACGACCGGCCGCTCTACGCGGTGGTCACCGGCCTGGTGCTCTACAACGCCTCGGTGCTCGCCGAGATCGTCCGCGCCGGCATCCTCTCGCTCCCCAAGGGACAGACCGAGGCCGCGCAGGCGATCGGGCTGCGCAAGGGCCAGATCATGCGGTCCATCCTGCTGCCTCAGTCGGTCACCGCGATGCTGCCCGCGATCGTCAGCCAGCTCGTCGTCATCGTGAAGGACACTGCGATCGGCGGCTCGATACTCGGCTTCTCCGAGTTGATCAACGCCGTGCGCCCCCTATCGGCCGCCTACGGCGCCAACACGATCGCTTGCTTCACGATCGTCGCGCTGATCTACATCGTCGTGAACTTCTCCCTGACGAGCTTCGCCACGTGGCTGGAGAAGCGTCTGCGCGTGGGCAAGAAGTCCACCGGCACGGTCCTGAGCGCCGCCGCGGTGGACACCGAGGGCACCGGCGCGACCGGCGTACAGCCGGTGAAGGCGGACGCCTGACGGTCCGCCACCGACTCCCCGTTCACCGGGGTATCGCGGCTCGCACGCGGGGGGCTCAGGCCTCCTGCCACGGGTGCCCCGTCGGCGGCGGGGCACGCGAAGCGGACGCGCACAAGAGGGCGGGACGAGGGCCTTGGGGGGCTTTCGTCCCGCCTTTGCACGTGGGAACGGGCGACCCGACACTCCACGGGGCGCCGCGCCTCGCGACCGCGCCCTCGCACCTCGCGACCGCGCCCGCACACCTCGCGGCCCTGCCCGCCCCCGCACCTCGCGGCCCCGCGCCCGCGTCTCCTCGCGCGCCACGCTCCGGGCGCCACGGACGCGCGCCGGTGCCCCGTACGCGCTCCCCGCGCCCCTCGCCGCCGCGGCGGCGCGCCGGCACCGTGCCGCGCGGGGCCGCCACCCGGTCCGTGCCCCGCGCGCCCGGGGGTGCTTCGCTTGACGCGGGCAGCGGCAATAGGTTGCATACGGTCTGTGATCACCCACCGGTTTCCACTCGCACGCATCACCGAAGCCTCCTCCTTCCAGGACCGCGCCGGAGCGCTGCCGTGGAACCGGTGATCGTGGTGGGCGCCGGGCCCGTCGGTCTCGCGCTCGCGCTGGCCCTGACCCGGCACGACGTCCCGTGCGTCGTCCTCGACGAGGGTGCGTGGAAGGACGAGGAACGACTCGCGCGCACGGCGGTGCTGCGCGCGGACACCGCGAGCTGGCTCGAACGGCTGACCGGCGTCGCGCTCTCCGTTCCGACCGGT
>NZ_GG770539.1:1478489-1491662 GCF_000154905.1 Streptomyces sp. SPB074
ACGGGGCGACACGGAGACGCGACGGCTGACCACGCGCCCCGGGGGCGAATGAGGGATGCGGCCGCGCGGCGCCGGGCGGTCGTGGGGGCGCTGCGGCGCGCGGGCGGTACGGGGGCGGAGAGGGCCCGGGCCGGGCAGGGGCGCGCGAGCCGTACGGGCCGGGCCGGGGGCGCACGGTGCGCGGGGCGGCAACGAGCGGGCGGGCGCGGGGGCGCGCGGAGCCTCGGAGACCGCGCCCGCGTGCCATCGACCGCCGGGTACGGGTGAATTGACGGCTCTCCGCCGACGTGGTCTACTCCGGATCATGACCGACACCGATGTGCGCCTGTGGCGACGGGTCCATATGGACCTGCTCCGCTACGCGGGCTGCGTGTGTCGCCGTTCTCGCTGAACTCCCCCTTTTCCCGGCACCTCTTCGTGCCTTCCCCGCGTAAGCGCCCTGGCCTGTCGTGGCCCCCTCCGCGCTGCGCCCCCTCAGCGAACCCAGGACGGTTCACATGTCTGCCACCGCGCCCGCCACCTCTGTCCCCGCGCCCGGCACCGAAGCTTCCCCGACCGCCGCCCCAACCCCCGCCGACACGGCACCGACCGCCGCCGAACTCCTCGACTTCGTCCGCGCCACGGCCGCCGACGCCGACCTCGTCGCCCGCCTCCCCCTCGATCCCGAGAACCGCACCTGGGTGCAGCTTGAAGGCCCGGGTGGCAGCGAGGCCTGGCTGATCGGCTGGCCGCCCGGTACCGGCACCGGCTGGCACGACCACGGGGGTTCGCAGGGGGCCTTCGCGACGGCCGCCGGGACGCTGCGCGAGGACTCGCTCGCCGTGCGGCTGCCCACCGAGGGCTGGCGCACCCTGGAACTGGAGGACGGGGTCGATCGCTACCGCGCTCTCAGCGACGGGGACGGCAGGGCCTTCGGCCGCCACCACGTCCACCAGGTGCTCAACGAGTCCGGCGCCGAACACGCCATCTCGGTGCACGCCTACTACCCGCCGCTGCCGCTCATGCGCCGCTACAGCCGTACCGGTGCTCTGCTCAGGCTCGAAGAGGTCGAACGTCCGGAGGACTGGCAGTGACCACCCCGCCTCCCGCCCCGACCGGAATAGACACGCTCATCGACCGGATACGGTCCGGACTCGACCGGCTCGGCCCGCGACAGGCCAGGGACGCCGCCGCCGAGGGCGCCCTCCTCGTGGACATCCGCTACGCGGAGCTGCGCGAGCGCGACGGGGTGATCCCGGGCGCGCTCATCGTGGAGCGCAACGAGCTGGAGTGGCGGCTCGACCCCTCCGGCAGTCACCACGTCCGCGAGGCGACCGGCCACGATCTCCGCGTCGTGGTGATCTGCAACGAGGGCTACGCCTCCAGCCTGGCGGCCGAGTCCCTGCGCCGCCTCGGCCTGCGTCGCGCCACCGATCTGGACGGCGGTTTCCAGGCGTGGCGTGCGGCCGGCCTCCCGGTGGAACCGGGCCCGGGCACGCCCGCCCGGCCCGCCGTGGAGGGCTGAGAGCGACCGGGAGTAGCAGCGGCACGCCGGTTCTCCCCCACGCGCGGGAACGTGCGTGGGGGAAGCGGGCCGCATCGTAGCGCGCCGCCCAGTGCCCCACCCCAGGCCGACCGCCGACACCATGCCGACCGATCCCGGACGCCGACGCGGTGCGACCCGATCCCGAGCACCGTCACGGCGGGCAGCTCCACACCCCGCACCCCGCTCTGCACGCCACACGCCGACGCCGTAACCCACCCGTCCCGGACGCCGGTACCGTGCCACGGCCCGTCCGTTCCGGCACCCTCTCCGCGCTCGGGAGCCCACGCACCCCACGGGGGCACCCCGTCCCGCCCGACCACCACAGCCCGGTAGCCCTCGCCCCCCGACCGACTTTCGCCGCGTGATCGCGCAACCCGCTCAACGGCGACAGCGATCCGACGGCCGCAGCGATCTGCCGACCTCACCCGTCCGGCGACCTCACCCGTCCGACGCTCTTGCTGTCCCACCGCATCGCGCGGCACGTGCCTCTTCCGTCCGTGCCTGAGCCGCTTTCCCCGTCGCTACACCCCGTCCGGGAACTCCTCCAGTTCCTCTCCCTCCGCCTCCAGCGCCTGTCGTACGATCCGCAGGGCCAGGCCCTCGGGGTAGCCCTTGCGGGCGAGCATCCCCGCGAGCCGACGCAGCCGCTTGTCCCGGTCGAGCCCGCGCGTCGCCCGGAGCTTGCGCGCGACGAGCTCGCGAGCGGTCGTCTCCTCCTGTTCGGAGTCGAGCTGCCCCACCGCTTCCTCGATGAGACCGCTCTCGACGCCCTTGGTCCGCAATTCCCTCGCCAGGGCGCGGCGGGCGAGCCCTCTGCTGTGGTGCCGGGACTCGACCCAGGCCCCGGCGAAGGCGGCGTCATCGATGAGCCCGACCTCCTCGAAGCGCGAGAGCACCTCCTCGGCCGCCTCTTCCGGGATCTCCCGCTTGCGCAGGGCCTCGGCGAGCTGTTTGCGGGTGCGCGCCGTGCCGGTCAGGAGCCGCAGGCAGATCGCCCGCGCCCGTTCCACCGGGTCCTGGGGCTGCTCCTCGCGGCGCCCGCCCGGGGCGGAGGGAAACCCCGCAGGTGATGGCTCCCCTCCGCCCGTACCGTCGTCGTGCCCGCCCCCCGCGAAGGAGGGCGTGTACTCGCCGCGTCGTGTCACGGCTCAGCCCTTGGCGGCCGCGGCCTTGGCTCCCCTGGGCGCCTTGGCCGCCGCCGGGGCGGGCACGGCCTTGGCACCGGCCGGGGTCTCGGCCGTCTCCTCGGTCGCGACCGGCTCGCCCTCCGGCTTCTCCTTCTCCGGCTTCACGCCGACGCCGAGCTTCTCCTTGATCTTCCGCTCGATCTCGTCCGCGAGGTCGGGGTTGTCCTTGAGGAAGTTGCGGGCGTTCTCCTTGCCCTGGCCGAGCTGGTCCCCCTCGTACGTGTACCAGGCACCGGCCTTGCGGACGAAGCCGTGCTCGACGCCCATGTCGATGAGGCCCCCCTCACGGCTGATGCCCTGCCCGTAGAGGATGTCGAACTCGGCCTGTTTGAACGGCGGGGCGACCTTGTTCTTGACGATCTTGCAGCGGGTCCTGTTGCCCACCGCGTCCGTGCCGTCCTTGAGGGTCTCGATACGGCGGATGTCGATGCGCACCGAGGCGTAGAACTTCAGCGCCCGGCCACCGGTGGTGGTCTCGGGGGAGCCGAACATCACACCGATCTTCTCGCGGAGCTGGTTGATGAAGATCGCGGTCGTCTTCGACTGGTTGAGCGCGCTGGTGATCTTGCGGAGCGCCTGGCTCATCAGACGGGCCTGGAGGCCGACGTGCGAGTCGCCCATCTCACCCTCGATCTCGGCGCGCGGCACGAGGGCCGCCACGGAGTCGATGACGATGAGGTCGAGGGCGCCGGAGCGGACCAGCATGTCCACGATCTCCAGGGCCTGTTCGCCGTTGTCCGGCTGGGAGAGGATCAGGTTGTCGACATCGACGCCGAGCTTCCTCGCGTACTCCGGGTCGAGCGCGTGCTCCGCGTCGATGAAGGCGACGGAGCCGCCGGCCTTCTGCGCGTTGGCCACCGCGTGCAGCGTCAGCGTGGTCTTGCCGGAGGACTCCGGGCCGTACACCTCCACGACGCGACCGCGCGGGATGCCGCCCACGCCGAGGGCGATGTCGAGCGCCGTCGAGCCCGTGGGAATCACCTCGATGGGCTCGTTGGGCCGCTCGCCCATGCGCATGACGGCGCCCTTGCCGAACTGCCGCTCAATCTGTGCGAGTGCGGCGTCGAGCGCCTTCTCGCGGTCCGTGCCTGCCATGGGTTCCACCCGATTTGCTTGAGTCGATCGCTTCACGTCGAAGACGCTACTGCCTGCCACTGACAATGCGCCGCGACCACCTCCCGGCCTGTGGATAACTCCCGGTCCCGGGCACGCGGGAAGCGCGGGACAGGGGGCACCACCTGGGCAGAACGGCGCACCATGTTTTTCATAAGAATGCGTGTTCGATTTTTGTGTCAAGTCGGCACGCCGCCGCGAACGAGGCGGGCGTGCTGTCCTGTGCCACCGAACCTTGATCATTGCCATCGAACCTTGATGATCATTAGGTTTGTGCCACCGAAGTTTGAGTGGCACGAAGTGCTGGTCGTCAGGGGTGGCGGTGGGGGAGCTTGCGGACGCGTACGCGGATCCGGATCTTGGGGCGTTTGACCTGGGGTTTGTGGAGGGTGGCGTACAGGTACGGCGGTCTTTGGCCTCCTGCTGGGGCATCCGCTTCGAGCGGGTGATGCCGGTGCGGCCGTTCCGCTGGCCCAAGGGCGGGAAGAGCTTCGCGGGCTGGTACTTCTGCGCGACAACCGGTGAGCACATCGGTTACGAGTCGTGGCTGGAGCGGGACCGGTTGATCCTTCTTGACGCGGATCCGCAGGTGGCTGGGATCGCTTCGCAGCCGTTCTGGCTGCACTGGCACGACGGTGAACGCCGACGCCGTCACGCTCCCGACTACTTCGTACGCCTCGCGGACGGGCGGGCCCAGGTGGTCGATGTCAGGGCCGCCGACCGTGTCGACGATGCGACTGCCGAGGCTTTCGCCGCGACGGAACGCGCCTGCCGGGCGGTCGGCTGGGAGTTCATGCACGCGGGCGTCGCGGACCCGGTGCTGATGGCGAACATGCGGTGGCTCTCGCGCTACCGCCGGCGCCGATGCCTGCGACGGGATGTCGCCGCCCGGCTGCTGGAGGTCTTCGATGAGCCGGGCCCGCTGAGAGAGGGGGCCGTGCGGGTGGGCGATCCGTTGTTGGTGCTGCCGGTGCTGTTCCATCTGCTGTGGTCCGGCGTCCTGGAAACGGACGTGAACTCGCGACTGCTGGGGTCGGATTCGATGGTGCACGCGACAACGGGGGAGCTGTGATGGGGCGGCTGGTTCGGCCGGACAGCCTGGAGGTCGGGGAACGGGTCCGGTTCGACGGGCAGGTCCGACTGGTTCTGGCGGTCTCGGGCCGCTCGGTGACGCTGTCGGACATGGGCGGCACACCGCGGGCGCTTCCGCCCGCTTTGCTGTTCGCCGACGAGGACTTCGAGGTGGTGGACAGCTCGGGCCGCAGGCCGCTTCCGCCGGTGTCGCTGCTGGAGACTCTGCCGCAGGCGACGCTGGAGAAGGCTCTGTGGTGGGAGGGGCACATTCTGGAGGTCCTCAACGGACTGCCGCCGGACGCCGCTGCGGGCACGGAACCGAAACCCCAGTACGCGCCGTCGCGTTCGCTGACCTCCCGGGAGCGCGCAAAGGCGGCCGAGCTGACCGCAGCCGGGCACAAGGTGAGCGTGAGTACGGTCGGCAACCACCGGCGACGTTACGAGACTTCAGGTGTTCTGGGGCTCGCTGATCACCGGCCGGTCCGCAAGACATCTAACGAGTTGGTGCGTGATAGGGGGTGAGGTGTGTTTGCCCTGCTCACGGCCGTTTTCAGATGCTGGTGTTGCGGTCGGAGACGAGGCCGGCGATGGCGCGGTAGGTGTCGGGCAGGCGGTCGCGGCGATGTGTCCAGCGGGTCAGTTGCTTCCAGCGTTTGTGATCAGCGAGGGCGTGTTCGACGGTGATGCGGTCGGACGAGTGGCCGTGGCGGTCGCGTCCCCGTTGTTCGACTCTGTCGGGCAGTGCTCCCGGCCGGGGTTTTCTCGGCGGCGTGATCGCCTGCCCGCGATGGTCGCGGCTCAGCCCCAGGTAGCCGTCGTCCAACAGGACCTCGACGTCGGGGAAGTGCTGGAAGCAGATGGCGATGCCTTCGTCGCGGGCGGCGGTGGCGTCGTGCATACGCGCAGGTCGTAGGGCATCGGTCCATAACGTGCGGCCCCGCCAGCCGGCGATCACGGTGGCCTTCATCGTGTTCTGCTTCTTCTTGCCCGAGACGAATGCGCGCCGGCCGCCGCGGCCGGCCGGTGGCCGGCGGACCTGGATCTCGGTGGCGTCCAGACGCAGCTCGACACCTTCGGCCTGGGCGTAGGCAAACACATCCGCCGGAGTCCGAAGCCGCAGGCCGGGACGGTCGGGAACCGCGCACCCCCGCTCCGCCAAGAGCGTGCGCACCTCTCCGATCGCCCGGGTGACCGTGGATCGGTCGACACCTGACAGCAGCCCCAGCACCGAGTGCGGCAGGTCGTGCCGCAGGTGGATGAGTGTGGCCACCAACCGGTCGACGAACACCAGCTGATGGCGGGCGCCGGCGCCTTCGGCCCGCTTGCGGGCCCCGCCTCGCACAGCATGGCGGCGACCCTCGACCCCGGCCTGCCACGGCTCGGCCAACTCTTCGACCAAGCACGCAAGATGACGCCGGGAGAGCCCCGTGAACAGTCGATGCGCCAGCACCGCCCGATTGACCATGATCGCCACAGCGGGATCATGCCATCCACGTGGCACGACACCTCACCCGCTATCACGCACCAACTCGTTACGAACTGGTGCGTGATTGCGGTTGAGGCGTGTTTGCCTGATCAGGGGCGTGGTTACGCGTTGGCGGTTCGGTCGGAGACGAGGCCGGCGATGGCCCGGTAGGTGTCGGGCAGGGCCTCTCGCCGGTGCGTCCAGCGGGTCAGCTGTTTCCGGGCCCTGACCCTGGAGTTTGGACACCGGAGAGACTTGGATCTTGATGGTCCAGGAGAACGGAGTCCCTGTGGGGATGAAGCATTACCCCGCCGAGTTCAAGGCGGACGCGGTCGCGTTGTACCGGTCGCGTCCGGGAGCGACGATCAAGTCGGTCGCCGCCGATCTCGGAGTGAACACCGAGACGCTGCGGAACTGGATCCGGGCCGCCGACGGACGCCGCGCCGGTGCCCATTCCGCCCCCGCAACGGCACCGCAGCCTGCCGGTGACCCGGTTCAGGCGGAGCTGGCCGCCGCGCGCAAGAGGATCCGCGAGCTGGAGGAAGAACGCGACATCCTCCGCAAGGCGGCCCGGTATTTCGCGACGGAGACGCGCTGGTGAACCGCTGCCAGTTCGTTGAGGATCACCAGCGCCGATACGGCGTGAAGCGGCTCTGCGACATTCTCGGGATCGCCCGCTCGAGTTTCTATTACTGGCGTCGCACCGCCCCGGCTCGCATGGCCCGTCAGGCCGCTGACGACCGGCTCGCGGCCCGGATACGCAAGGCCCACAAGGAGTCCGACGGCACCTACGGAGTCCCGAGGATCACTGCCGAGCTCCGCGACGAGGGCGGCCAGGCGGTCAACCACAAGCGCGTTGCCAGGATCATGCGGACCATCGGCCTCGAAGGGGTCCGTCTGCGGCGCCGGCACCGCACCACCATCGCCGACCCGGCCACCGCGAAGGCCCCGGACCTGATCGGCCGCGACTTCACCGCGAAGGAGATCAACACCAAGTACGTCGGTGACATCACCTACTTGAGCGTCGGCGGCGGACGGTTCTGCTATCTCGCGACAGTGATCGACCTGTGCTCGCGCCGCCTGGCAGGCTGGGCGATCGCCGACCACATGCGCACCGAGCTCGTCATCGACGCCCTCGCCGCCGCGGAACGGACCCGCGGCAGTCTGAACGGGGCGATCATGCACACCGATCACGGAGCCCAGTACACCAGCGGGGCCTTCGCGGACGCCTGCCGCCGGGCCGGTGTCCTGCAGAGCATGAGCGCCGTCGGGTCCAGCGCGGACAACGCCGCCGCCGAATCGTTCAACGCCAGCTTTAAAAGGGAGACGTTGAAGGGCCGAAAGGGCTGGTCAAGCGAGCGCGAGGCACGACTCGACGCCTTCCACTGGCTGTCCCGCTACAACACCCGACGCCGTCATTCCCGGCTCGGCCAGCGAGCCCCGATCACCTACGAGATCACCGTCCACCCAACCTCAACTACCCTGGCCCGAGCCGCATAGACGTGTTCAAACTCCAGGGTCAAGGCCCTCGAGGTCCTGTTGGACGACGGCTACCTGGGGCTGAGCCGCGACCATCGCGGGCAGGCGATCACGCCGCCGAGAAAACCCCGGCCGGGAGCACTGCCCGACAGAGTCGAACAATGGGGACGCGACCGCCACGGCCACTCGTCCGACCGCATCACCGTCGAACACGCCCTCGCTGATCACAAACGCTGGAAGCAACTGACCCGCTGGACACATCGCCGCGACCGCCTGCCCGACACCTACCGCGCCATCGCCGGCCTCGTCTCCGACCGCAACACCAGCATCTGAAAACGGCCGTGAGCAGGGCAAACACACCTCACCCGCTATCACGCACCAACTCGTAAGTACGGCACCGTCGACGACGCGGTCGTCACCGCGATGCGGCAGGCGATCAGCGAGGCCATTGACGCCTCCACCCGCACCGGCACCTTCCTGCTCTGGCGGACCGAACAGATCCTCAAGGCCGGCCAGGAAGACGGCGAGGTGTCGTTGCCTTCACGCCGCACGCTCTATCGGCTGCTCGACAAGCTCACCACCGGCACCCACACCACCGGCTCGGCAACAACCCGCAGGTCACGGGCCCATGGAGCGACGGCACCATTCGGTGAACTGCCCGCGTTCGCGCCGGGCGAGGTGATGCAGATCGACTCCACTCCGCTGGACGTGCTGGTCCGCCTGGACGACGGCGTGGTGGGCAAGGTCGAGCTGACCGGCATGATCGACGTCGCGACCAGGACGGTCACCGCGGCGGTGCTGCGGCCGACGACGAAAGCAGTGGACGCGAGCGTGCTGCTGGCACGCACGGTCACCCCTGAGCTGATGCGGCCGGGCTGGGTCGACGCCCTGAAGATGTCCCGCTCGGTGCTCCCGCACCGGCGGTTGCTGACCATCGACGAGCGTCTGAAGCATGCTGCGGCCCGGCCGGTGATCGTCCCCGAAATGATCGTCTGCGATCACGGGAAGGCGTTTATGTCGCGGAACTTCCTTGCGTCCTGCCGCTTCCTCCAGATCGATCTTCAGCCCGCACACAAGGGCTCGCCCTTCGAGAAGGGGCACATCGAGAAGATGCTCGCCTCGGTGGGCTCGCTGTTCACGCAGTTCCTGCCCGGATTTACCGGCAACACGACCGATCGCCGCGGCCGGCATCTGGACAAGCAACTGCTGTGGTCATTGCAGGAACTGCAGGAACTGCTGGACGAGTGGATCGTCGCGAAGTGGCAGAACCGTCCGCACGACGGACTGCGCGACCCGGCGACCCCTGGTCGCTCATTCACGCCGAACGAGAAGTACGCCGCGCTCGTCGAAGCCTGCGGCTATGTCGCGGTCGCGCTCACTGGCGATGACTACGTCGAACTCCTGCCCTCCGTCTGGCGGGCGGTCAACGACTACGGCATCACGATCAAGCGCCGCACCTACGACAGTCCCGCCCTGGCCCACCTGCGACGACAGCCCTCCGGAGTCAAGGAGAAGAAGGGGCTCTGGGAGGTTCACCACGACCCTTACGACGTCTCCCGGATCTGGGTACGCGACCACCACTCGGGCCACGGCTGGATCGAGGCGACCTGGAAACACCTGCACCGCGTTCCGGTCCCCTTCGGCGACCTGGCCTGGGACCACGCTGCCCAGAGCCTGCCCAAGGCCACCGAGACGGAGATCGCCGACGCGGTCGCAGCCCTGCTGGCCAAGGCCCACGCGGGTCCCGGCCAGCCGGCGAAACCCAAACGGACCGCCCGAGACAAGCGGGTCACCGCCCGCACCCGCGCCACTCACACCAACGTCCCCGCTCCGGCTCCGGCCGCGTCCGTCACCAGCCCGGAACCTCCCACCGACGAGGACGCCGAGTCACTGGCCGAGGTGATCCCGCTGGGACTGTTCAACCCGCTCGAAGATCCATGGAGACGCACATGATTCCGCCTGGCCACATAGCCGACGACACCGTCGCGAACGCGGACGATGACCAGGCCGGTTACCAACTCACGACGCTGGAGGGATGGCGCGGCTTCATAGCCGAGCCGCCGCCTCCACCCACGCTCCTGAGCGAGGACGAGTACAGGCTGCTGCCGTCGGCGCAACGGCTGCGTTATGACGAGGACCGTCTCGACCACCACGCTCGGCTGCAGGTCGTCGCGACCTCCACGGTCCGTCACACCGTCACCTGCGGGCGTCGCCTGGTCCTGCTCAACAAACACGCGATCAGCGCCCGCCGGGGGTTGATCGTCTCCGGACCTGCCGGCACCGGGAAGACCATTGCCATCACCCAGCTCGGACGGGCCCACGAACTCTTGGACAGAGCCAGAAACCCGCACGTCAGCGGCCGAATCCCTGTCCTCTACATCACCGTCCCGCCTGCCGCGACCGCGCGCATGATCGCGGCGGAGTTCGCCCGGTTCCTCGGCCTTCCGTTCCGGCGCAGTTCCAACATCACCGACATCATGGAAGCCGTCGTCGGCGTCTGCACGGACACCCGCACCGGCTTGGTGCTGGTCGATGAACTCCACAACATCTCACTCACCAGCCGGGCGGGCGCAGAAGTCGCCGACACCCTGAAGTACTTCTCCGAGCGGATCCCGGCCACGTTCATCTACGCCGGCATCGACATCGAGCACTCCAACCTGCTGTCCGGCACTCGCGGCCAGCAGGTCGCCGGCCGTTTCACGCTCATTCCCACCGCCCCGTTCCCCTACAACCAAGAATGGAAGGGCCTGATCAGCACGCTGGAAGAGACGCTTCTCCTGCATCGCCATCGGCCCGGCAGCCTGTCCGACCTGGACCGCTACCTCCACAACCGGACCGGCGGCATGATCGGCGCACTCTCCCACGCGATCCGCGGAGCCGCGATCGACGCCATCCTCACCGGCATCGACGCCATCACCGAGAAGTCCATCGCCGCGATCCCCCTCGACCACCTCACCCAGGCCCGGTCACGCACCACCACCCGGGCCCGCCGGTGACTAGCATCCTGCCGAAGCAGCTGTCCCCGCTGCCCGTCAATGTCCGGCCCCGGCTGGGGGAAAGCACCGTTCACTACATCCAGCGTCTCGCCCACGCCAACCACCTCAAACCGACCCACCTGCTCAACATGCTCAACGGCCCTCTCGCGGCAAGGTCCGCCGCAGCCGTGGACATCGGCAGACTGGCCACCCTCAGCGCACGCTCCACGACCACGCTCCTGAACACCCTGGCGGACATCGGTCCGCCGGTGCTGCCGGTCAACACCCAGTCGGCTATCCGGCTGGCCCGACTCGCCACCCAGAAGTCCCGCCGCCGAAGCTCCAACATCGTCGGCCAGATCAAGCACGACGCCCTCAGGAACAAGGGCAGCCTGCGTCAGATCGCCGACGCGTGGGGACTGCCGCGCTGGCTCATCAAGAAGATCCTCAGCCCGACGTTCCCCGACATGAACCCGATCGTCATCGGCCGGACAACCCACCTCTCTGACGAGCACCACTCCTTGATCGCCGCCCTCTACCACCAGGGCGCGACGCCCGGCCAGGCATGGCGCGACCTCGTCGACAACCACGACACCTGGATCACAAGCGCCGTCGTCCTGCGGCAGTTCCGCGCATTCGGCCAAGAGCGAGGGGACGTCATCCCCTCGTGGCGAAGGAGATCTACACCACTCAAACTTCGATGACACGCTGTTCCCGCTTGGCCACAGAGTTGCCGATCTTGACCTGGCAGATGGTCGTGACGTCAGATGCGATGAGAAGTCGGCAACGAGATGGCACCACCGCAGGGAGTTTGGCGTGATCATTGCAGAAGAGGATGTTTTCGACCCTGCCGAGATGCTGAGCCTCTACGACTCAGTCGGCTGGGAGGGCTACACCGCCGACGTCGACAAGCTCTGCCGCGGCCTGCGGAACTCTCACCTGGTCATCACCGCGAGAGATGAGTCGGGAACGCTCCTCGGACTGGCCAGGACCGTCTCCGATGATGAACACATCTGCTACGTCCAGGACGTCGTGGTCAACCCCGCTTACCACCGCCGTGGTGTCGGTCGATCTCTGGTCGAACACCTCATGCGGCGTTACTCCCACTGCCGGTTCTTCCTTCTGTCCACCGACCATGAGTCGTCGCCGGAGGGCAAACGCAACCACGCGTTCTACCGGAGCCTGGGCTTCCTGTCCTACGAAGAGAAGGAGATGGCGGGCTTCGGCCTGCCCAGGAACCGCCCTGACCTACCCGAGATGCCGCCTCGCTGACCGCCCGACACCCAACCACAACTCACAGATCCACGTAGTGGCCCCGCCTTCGGCGGGGCCACTGCTGCAACTATCTCGCATCGCTCAAACTTCGATGGCACACGCTCAAACTTCGGTGGCACAGGACAGCGACCGGAGTCCGGCCGGAGCGGAGCGCGGATGGTCAGGACGGGGGCCGGCCGGAGCAGGCTCCGGTGCGTCTTCCGGCAGGCCCCGTCGGAGGGTGCGCGCGGTCCGTGAGAACGGCGCGCAGGACATCGACCAGGCGAAACCCGGTGGTGTTCGGGCAGCGGGCCTCCCTACGTTCGCGGGATGACTGACGACTGCTTCGGGCATCCACGCCTTGCCGCGCTCTACGATCCGCTCGACCCCGATCGCGGCGATCTCGACGCCTATCTCCGGATGGCGGAGGAGTTCGGGGCCCGTCGGGTCCTGGACGTCGGCTGCGGCACCGGGGTGTTCGCGCTTCTGCTGGCCCGGCGCGGCATCGACGTCGTCGGCGTCGATCCCGCTCGGGCGTCCCTCGACATCGCCCGGGCCAAACCGGGCGGCGGACGCGTGCGCTGGATCTGCGGCGACGCCACGGCGCTACCGCCGCTGCGGGTCGATCTCGTGACGATGACGGCGAACGTCGCCCAGGCCCTCACCGGCGCGGACGCCTGGCACGAGACGCTGCGGGGAGCGTACGAAGCGCTGCGACCCGGCGGGCACCTGGTCTTTGAGACCCGCGACCCGGCCGCACGCGCCTGGGAGGGATGGAACCGCGAGGACTCCCGCCGCGTGACGGAGGTCCCAGGCATCGGCTCCGTCGAGAGCTGGGTCGAGCTGATCGAGGTGCGCGGGCCCCTGGTGACCTTCCGCTGGACGTACGTCTTCGCCGCGGACGGAGCGGTGCTGACCTCGGACTCGACGCTGCGCTTCCGGGAGCGCGACGAGGTCGCGGCCGACCTCGTCGCCCACGGCTACGTGGTGCACGACGTGCGCGACGCGCCCGACCGGCCGGGCGGGGAGTTCGTCTTCCTCGCCCGGCGCCCCGCCCGTGACGCGGGACGGGCGACGCGCCGGAGCGCCGGAGGCAGCGGG
>NZ_GG770539.1:1492063-1493806 GCF_000154905.1 Streptomyces sp. SPB074
CATGAGCGAGAGCGACGGGACGTCCAGCTTCCACTGCTGCCAGTACAGGGGCACGTCCATCGTCCGGCCGGGCACCAGCTCCGCGAGCGCCCCGGAGCGCAGTGGCGGCTCCGCCTGCTGCTCCGGTACGAGGCCCCAGCCGAGTCCCGCGCACACCGCGTCGCAGAACCCCTCCGACGTGGGCACGTAGTGCCGGAGCGGTCCCGCGCCGGGCGCGCCGGGGATCATGGACCGTACGAACCGGTCCTGGAGCTCGTCGCGCCGGTCGAAAACGATCACGGGCGCGTCGGGCAGACGCTCCGCCAAGGGCCCGTCCGCCAGGTGCCGTGCCACGAATCCCGGGCTCGCGACCGGCAGATACCGCACCCGGCCCAGGGGACGGACGGTGCAGCCCGCCACCGGTTCCGCCGAGGAGGTCACCGCCGCCATCACCTGCCCCTCGCGCAGCAGCGCGGCGGTGTGCGCCTCGTCCTCGCGGCGCAGCTCGAAGCAGACCGGCGGACTCTGCGGGACCCTCGTCAGAGCGGGCAGGAACCAGGTGGCCAGGGAATCCGCGTTCACGGCGATGGGCAGGCGGGCGGGACCGGCTTCCGCGCTGATGCCGAGTTCCGTCCACGCGTCCCGCTCCAGCGCGGCGAGCTGGCGGGCGTAGCGCACCACCACCCGCCCGGACTCGGTGGCCCTGACCGGCTTCGTGCGCTGGAGCAGGACGCGCCCGGCGCGCTGCTCCAGCGTCTTGATCCGCTGACTGACGGCGGACGGTGTCACGTGCAGGACGGCCGCCGCGGCGTCGAAGGTGCCCTCGTCCACGACGGCGAGGAGCGTCCGGACCTGATCATGGGGCAGGAAGTCCATCACGAACGCTCATGCTACGTAAAAAACTTTAGCTGTACTGATGTCAGGCGGTCCCCCTAGCGTCGGTGCGTGACCAACGGAATCCTCCCGGCGGCTTTCGCCGGGTTCGGGACGGGACTGTCCCTCATCGTCGCCATCGGCGCGCAGAACGCGTTCGTGCTCCGGCAGGGGGCACGACGGCAGGCGGTGCTCGCGGTGGTCGGCATCTGCGCGGCCTCCGACGCGGTCCTCATCGCCCTGGGGGTGGCCGGGCTCGGCGCCGTCGTCACCACCTGGCCCCTCGTGCTCACCGCGCTCGGCCTCGCGGGCGGGGGCTTCCTGCTCTGCTACGGGCTGCTCGCGGCACGCCGCGCGCTGCGGCGCACCGGGGCGCAGGCGCTGACGGTGCGCGGGGCGGCGGTCGGCTCCGCGCGCACCGCCGTTCTCACCTGTCTCGCCCTGACCTGGCTCAACCCGCACGTCTACCTCGACACCGTGCTGCTCCTCGGCTCGGTCGCGTCCGACCGCGGATCGCTGCGCTGGGTCTTCGGGCTCGGCGCGGTGCTGGCCAGCCTGGTGTGGTTCGCCGGTCTCGGCTACGGCGCGCGCTTCCTCGGCACCGTCCTGGCCCGCCCGGGCGCCTGGCGGGTCCTGGACGGGCTGGTCGCGGCGACGATGCTCGCGACGGGCGGCTCGCTGCTGCTGCGTACGCTCTGACGACGCGGGACGCACCGCGCGGCGTACGTCGCGCATGTCGCGCCGCACAGCGGGTACGTCGCGCCGCGTAACCCCCCGCTGCTTCGGCGGCGTACGGCGCGTGGGAGACGTACGGCGCGTGGACCGCGCACGTCGCACCGACCGCGCGCGTCGCGCGGACCGCGCGCGTCGCCTGGAGTCAGCGGCCCGATC
>NZ_GG770539.1:1493910-1495510 GCF_000154905.1 Streptomyces sp. SPB074
CCCGGCTCGTTCGGGCCGCGCAGGGCGCGCCGGACCCGGGCGAGCACCGGGGAGCCTCCGGGGCGGGGGCGCGGGCCCATGACGCGCGGGTCGTCGGTCACGTCGTACCGCTTCACGTACGCCGCGAGGAACGCCTGCAACGTCGCGACGGCCGGGATGGAGATGAGCGCCCCGACCGCGCCGAGCAGCGCCGTCCCCGCGATCACCGAGCCGAAGGCGACGGCGGGATGGATGTCGACCGTGCGGGCCGTGAGCTTCGGCTGGAGCAGGTAGTTCTCGAACTGCTGGTAGACCACGACGAAGACCAGCACCCACACCGCGTACCAGGGGTCCACGGTGAAGGCGATCAGCATGGGCAGGGCCCCGGCCAGATACGTGCCGATGGTCGGGATGAACTGCGAGACGAGCCCGACCCACACGCCGAGCGCGGGCGCGTAGGGGATGCCGAGGGCTTGGAAGAGGATGTAGTGCGCGATGCCGGAGATCAGGGCCATCAGGCCGCGCGAGTAGAGGTAACCGCCGGTCTTGTCGACCGCGATCTCCCAGGCGCGCACGACCTCCGCCTGCTTCGCGGGCGGCAGCACCGAGCACAGCGCGCGGCGCAGGCGCGGGCCGTCGGCCGCGAAGTAGAAGGCGAAGAGCAGCAGGGTCAGGAGCTGGAACAGGCCGCCGAGCACCTGCGCGGAGACGTCGAGGACGCCGGAGGCGCTGTTGCGCACGTAGCGCTGGAGCCAGTCCGAGTGCAGCACGCTGTCCTGCACCTCAAGGCGCGACAGGTCGGTGTGGAACGTCCCGTTGACCCACTTGATGACCGAGTCGAGGTACTTGGGGAAGTCCTCGACCATGTTCTGGATCTGGCCCGCGAGCATCGAGCCGAGCAGCGTCACGAAGCCCGCGGCGAATATGAGGACGCCCAGGAAGACGATGCCCGTCGCCGCGCCGCGCCGCATCCCGCGCGCCGACATCCAGCTCACCGCCGGTTCGATGGCGAGCGCCAGGAAGAAGGCGATCAGGACGTTGATCAGCAGCCCGGTGAGCCGGTGGAAAGCCCACGTGCCGAGCTGGAAACATGCGATCAGGAGCAGCGCGGAGACCATGGCGCGCGGGAGCCAGCGCGGCATCCGCCCGCCCTGTCCACCGGCACCGGAACCGGAAGCGGGCGGCCCTGGAGCGTCCGCGCCCGGCGGAGCTGCGTGTCCGGTGGTCTCATCTGTCACTGCCACGTCAGCCAGTCTCGCCTACACCACGGACATTCGGACAATCGCTTGGTCCACCGGCACTTCCCGGACATGATCATGGCCGGATCGATACGGTCTCGCGCCGCTCATGGACACGGGACGGCCGTGTGGACAGCCCGCGCGGTGGTGGCAGGGGGCGGGGAAGCCGCGGGCGGTACGGGCACGCCGCCGCCGGTGCGGAAGCGCCGCGGGCGCCTCAGCGCTCGCTCTCCGGGACGCCGACCGCCTCGCAGACCGCGCGCCACACGTCCTTCGCCTCCCAGCCCTCGGCGAGCGCCTGCTCGACGGTGCGCCCGCCGAGCTGGGACATGACGTGATCGTGCGCGAAGGACTCCACGTACCCCGCGCCGAAGTGATCTGTC
>NZ_GG770539.1:1496082-1498095 GCF_000154905.1 Streptomyces sp. SPB074
CGCGCGGCGTGGGTCCGGCGTGCCGCGCGCCGTACGCCTCCCGTGCGCCCACAGCACGGCGGGGGCTGCGAGGGCCGAGACGAGGACGGGGACGCCTGAGGGGAGGAACGGCAGGAGGCCCAGCCCGAGCAGGACGGCGAGCGCGGCCACGGCGCGTTCGGCGGTGCCGCGCACCATCGGCGCCAGGAGCGCGAGGAAGACGGCGGGGCCGGCGGCGTCGAGCCCCCACGTGTCGGTGTCGCCGATCGCCTCCGCGCCGAGCGCGCCGAGGAGCGTCGTCAGGTTCCACAGGACGTAGAGGCACAGCCCGGTGACCGTGAAGCCGATGCGGGCGCCGCGCCGGTCGGGCTGGGCGAGCGCGACGGCGGTCGTCTCGTCGATGACCCAGTGCGCGGCGAGGGGCCGCAGCGCGCGGGGCACCTGGAGCAGCTGCGACAGGCGCAGCCCGTAGAAGGCGTTGCGCACGCCGAGGAAGAAGGCCCCGGCCGCCGCGGCGTACACGCTCCCGCCGCCCGCCAGGGCACCGACGAGCGCGAACTGCGAGGCCCCGGTGAAGACGAGCAGGCTCAGCGCGCACGTCTGCGCGACGCCCAGTCCCGCACCCGCCGACGTGACCCCGAAGGCGAAGCCCGAGAGCCCCACCGCGACACCCACGCCGAGCGCGTCGCGCACGACGGCGGCATCCGGCTTGGCCGACGCGGGGTGCGCACCGGAGGCGACGTCGGGCGCGACGTGGGGCGCCGCGTCGGGCGGTGCGGACGCGGCGGCTCCGTCCGGCGGGGGTCGGTTCTCACTGTTCACGGCCTCAGGCTAGGAGCGCCCGCGCGCCTGGTCTTGTACGTTCTTGCGCGCCGCCCGCTCGCGCCCGCCCCGCGCGACGTCGCGCGCCGCGGAACGGGACGTTCCCGCAGCTCACACGCGACGTCGACCGGCTCGGCACGCATCGTGGAAGCCCGCCGTGGAGCCACCCCACGCCCCGTGGAGCCGCCTCCGTACGTGGGCCTCGCGCCCCTCCCCCACACGCAGCCTCGCGCCGTCCCCGCGCCGCGTCACCCCTCCCCCGCCCCGCGTCACCCCTCCCTCGCGCCGCGTCGCCGCGGCAGCCGCTCGCGGCGGTACGCGCCGGGGGGCACGCCCACGATGCGGGTGAAGTGGCGGTTCAGATGCGGCTGGTCGGTGAAGCCCACGGCGTGGGCGACGTCGGCGGTCGCGAGGCCCGCGTCGAGGAGGCGGCGCGCGGCGCGTACCCGCGCGTCGGTGAGCCACGTGTGCGGCGGCATTCCGTAGGCGGCGCGGAAGGCCCGCAGGAGGGCGTACGGGCTCGTGCCGAGTCCGGTCGCGAGTTCGCCGAGGGAGGGCGGGTCGTCGAGGCGGCCCGCCAGGATGTCGCGCGCCTCGGCCGCGACGCGGGCTCCCGCGCCGCGCACCGTCCTGGCGCGCAGCTGCCCCCCGTTGCGCCGCAGGAGCCGGGTCACCGTGAGGCGCAGCAGGGTGTCCGCCGTGAGCGCGTCACCTTCCTCGGCCGCCCGCAGGACGCGGTGGACGAGGCGCGTCGCGTACGGGTCGGCGAGGACCGGCGCGGTGAAGCCCGGGGCGCCGCGCAGCGTCGTCGTCTCGCGCGCGATCTCCGCGACGAGAGCGGGTGCCGGGTAGACGGCGCCGTACCGCCAACCCTCGGGGCCCAGGGCGCGACCCGTGTGGGGGGTGTCCGGGTTGACGAGAGCGAGGCTTCCGGCGCCCGCGCGCTCCTCGGTGCCGCGATGGCGGAAGACGTCGACGCCGGAGGTCACCGCGGCGATCACGAAGTGATCGTGCGTGTGCGGCGCGAAGGTCTTGCGGACGTAGCGGGCGCGCAGGAGGTCGACGCCGGGCAGCTCGGCGTACCGCCAGTGCCGCGCCCGGTCGGCGGCGTCCCGTCCCGTTCCCCCGCCCGCCGTTCCCCCGCCCGTCGTAACGCTTTAGGGGGCTCAAGTTGGTGATGGTTTTTTTTTTTTTTTTTTTTTTTTTTTTTTT
>NZ_GG770539.1:1498258-1506536 GCF_000154905.1 Streptomyces sp. SPB074
GACGCACCCCGACGCCCCCGCCACCCCGACACGCGACACCCGCCACCCCCGGCCCACCCCCCACTTCCCCCAGCCGTTGTCAGACCCGCGGTGCACGATGGGAGCATGGTCGCTTCCGCCCTCCAGGGGTTCTCCGCCGCCACCCGCGGCTGGTTCTCGGGTGCCTTCTCCGCGCCCACCGCGGCGCAGGAGGGGGCGTGGCGCGCCATTCAGCGGGAGTCGGACGTCCTGGTGGTGGCCCCGACCGGTTCGGGCAAGACCCTCGCCGCCTTCCTCGCCGCGCTCGACGGCCTCGCGTCCGCGCCGCCGCCCGCCGAGGCCCGCAAGCGCTGCCGCGTGCTCTACGTGTCCCCGCTCAAGGCGCTGGCCGTGGACGTGGAGCGCAATCTGCGCAGCCCGCTGACCGGTATCCGGCAGGAGTCCGTGCGTCTCGGCCTGCAGGAGCCGGAGATCCGCGTCGGCATCCGGTCGGGCGACACGCCCGCCGCGGAGCGCCGCTCGCTCACCACGCGGCC
This sequence comes from Streptomyces sp. SPB074, assembly GCF_000154905.1. GTDB lineage: Bacteria > Actinomycetota > Actinomycetes > Streptomycetales > Streptomycetaceae > Streptomyces. Next base: position 1,498,774 of record NZ_GG770539.1, read on the forward strand.
TCCCGACATCCTCATCACGACGCCCGAGTCCCTGTTCCTCATGCTCACCTCGCAGGCGCGCGAGGCGCTGAGCGGCGTCGAGACGGTGATCCTGGACGAGGTGCACGCCGTCGCGGGCACGAAGCGCGGCACGCACCTGGCACTGTCGCTGGAGCGGCTGGACGAACTGCTGCCCCGTCCCGCGCGCCGCATCGGGCTCTCGGCGACGGTGCGCCCCGTGGACGAGGTGGCGCGCTTCCTGTCGCCGCAGCGCAGGGCCGAGGTCGTGCAGCCGGTCTCCGGGAAGGAGTTCGACCTGTCCGTCGTCGTGCCCGTGCCCGATCTCGGGGAGATGGGCGGCTCGCCCGTGGGCGAGAACGACAAGGGCGAGTCGCCCTCCGTGTGGCCGCAGGTCGAGGAGCGCATCGCGGATCTCGTGCAGGCGCACCGGTCCACGATCGTGTTCGTCAACTCGCGCCGTCTCGCCGAGCGCCTGTGCAACCGGCTCAACGAGATCGCCTACGAGCGCGCCACGGGTGAGCCGCTGCCCGAGGACCACGGCCCCGCGCAGCTCATGGGCGGCTCGGGCCCCGCGAAGGGCGCGCCGCCCGTGCTCGCGCGGGCGCACCACGGTTCGGTCTCCAAGGAGCAGCGCGCGCAGGTCGAGGAGGACCTCAAGGCGGGCCGGCTCCCGGCCGTCGTCGCGACGTCGAGCCTGGAGCTGGGCATCGACATGGGCTCGGTGGATCTCGTCGTGCAGGTCGAGTCGCCGCCCTCGGTCGCCTCCGGGCTCCAGCGCGTCGGCCGCGCGGGACACCAGGTGGGCGCGGTCTCGACGGGCGTCGTCTTCCCGAAGTACCGCGGTGACCTCGTGCAGTCCGCCGTCGTCACCGAGCGGATGCGCGGCGGGCTCATCGAGGCGCTGCGCGTCCCGTCCAACCCGCTCGACGTGCTCGCCCAGCAGCTCGTCGCGATGACGTCGATGGACACCTGGCAGTACGACGATCTGCTCGCGCTCGTGCGCCGTGCCGCGCCGTTCGCCGCGCTGCCCGAGTCGGCCTTCGAGTCGGTGCTCCACATGCTCGCGGGCCGCTACCCCTCGGACGCCTTCGCGGAACTGCGGCCCCGCGTCGTGTGGGACCGCGTCGCGGGCACCGTCACGGGGCGTCCGGGCGCGCAGCGCCTCGCCGTCACCTCGGGGGGCACGATCCCCGACCGCGGCCTCTTCGGCGTCTTCCTCGCGGGCTCGGACCCGAAGAAGGGCGGCGGCCGGGTCGGTGAGCTGGACGAGGAGATGGTGTACGAGTCGCGCGTCGGCGACGTCTTCACGCTCGGCACGACGTCGTGGCGCATCGAGGACATCACGCGCGACCGCGTGCTCGTCTCGCCCGCGCCCGGCGTCCCGGGCAGGCTGCCGTTCTGGAAGGGCGACCAGCTCGGCAGGCCGCTGGAGCTGGGGCGGGCGCTCGGCGCGTTCGTACGGGAGCTGGGCGGCCTGTCGCCGGAGGACGCGCGCCTGCGCCTGGTCGCCGCCGGGCTCGACGCCTGGGCGACGGACAACCTCCTCGCGTACCTGGACGAGCAGCGCCGTGCCTGCGGGCACGTCCCCGACGACCGCACGATCGTCGTCGAGCGCTTCCGCGACGAGCTGGGCGACTGGCGCGTCGTCGTCCACTCCCCCTTCGGCGCGCAGGTGCACGCGCCGTGGGCGCTCGCGATCGGCTCGCGGCTGCACGAGAAGCTGGGCCTGGACGCGCAGGTCGTGCACGCGGACGACGGCATCGTGCTGCGCCTGCCGGACGCGGACCTCCTCGGCCTCGACCTGCTCGACCTCGACGCCGACGCCGCCCCGAAGAAGACGCCGGGCACCGAGTACGACAGCGAGCAGGCGCCGGTCGGCGCGCAGGACACCCTCTTCGACCAGGAGGAGGTCGAGCGGATCGTCACGGACGAGGTCGGCGGCTCCGCGCTCTTCGCCTCGCGCTTCCGCGAGTGCGCCGCGCGCGCCCTGCTGCTGCCCCGCCGCGACCCGGGCCGCCGTACCCCGCTGTGGCAGCAGCGGCAGCGCGCCTCGCAGCTCCTTCAGGTCGCGAGCGAGTTCGGCTCGTTCCCGATCGTCCTCGAAGCGGTCCGCGAGTGCCTCCAGGACGTTTTCGACGTGCCGGGGCTGCGCGAGCTGATGGGCGACATCGCGGCGCGCCGCGTCCGCCTGGTCGAGGTGACGACGCCGGAGGCGTCCCCCTTCGCCCGCTCGCTGCTCTTCGGCTACGTCGCCCAGTTCCTGTACGAGGGGGACTCGCCCCTAGCCGAACGCCGGGCCGCCGCGCTCTCGCTCGACTCCCGCCTGCTCTCCGAGCTGCTCGGCCGCGCCGAGCTGCGCGAACTGCTCGACCCGGAGGTCCTCGCCGAGCTGGAGCGCGAGGTCCAGTGGCTCACCGAGGACCGCGCGGTCAAGGACGCCGAGGGCGTCGCCGACCGGCTGCGCCTGCTCGGCCCGCTCACCGACGAGGAGCTCGCGGCGCGCGGCGCGGAGCCCTCGTACGTACGGGAGCTGGCGGAGGCCCGCCGCGCCATCGAGGTGCGTATCGCGGGCCGGGCGCACTGGGCGGCGATCGAGGACGCGGGACGGCTGCGCGACGCGCTCGGCACCGCGCTGCCCGTGGGGGTGCCCGAGGCGTTCACGGAGCCGGTGAAGGACCCGCTCGGCGACCTCCTCGCCCGCTACGCCCGCACGCACGGCCCGTTCACGACGGCGGACGCCGCGGCCCGCTTCGGCCTCGGCACGGCCGTGACCGAGGGCGCGCTCCAGCGGCTCGCGGCGGGCGGGCGGGTCGTGGCGGGCGAGTTCCATCCGGCGGGGCGCGGTCAGGAGTGGTGCGACGCCACGGTGCTGCGGCGCCTGCGGCGGCGTTCGCTCGCGGCGCTGCGGCACGAGCTGGAACCGGTGGCGCCGAGCGCGTACGCGGACTTCCTGCCCCGCTGGCAGCACCTCGACGGCAACGGGCTGCGCGGCGCGGACGGCCTCGTGCGCGCCGTCGAGCAGTTGCAGGGGGCGACGGTGCCCGCCTCGGCGCTCGAACGCCTCGTCCTGCCCTCGCGCCTGTCCGGGTACGGCCCCGCGCTGCTGGACGAGCTGACCTCGGCGGGCGAGCTGCTGTGGGCCGGGGCGGGCGCGCTGCCCGGCAAGGACGGCTGGATCGGTCTCTACCCGGCCGATACCGCGCCGCTCCTGCTCCCCGACCCGCTCCCCCTCGAACTGGGCCCGCTGCACCAGTCGCTCCTCGACGCGCTCTCCGGCGGGTACGGGCTCTTCTTCCGCCAGCTCGCCGGGCAGGTCCGCGCCACGACGCACCCCGACGCGAGCGAACCGCAGCTGGCGGACGCCCTGTGGGACCTGGTGTGGAGCGGCCGGCTCACGAACGACACGCTCGCGCCGCTGCGCGCCCTGCTCGGCTCCGGGCTCACGGCGGGCTCGACGGCGCACCGCGCGCGCCGCACGGTGCCGCGCGGCAGGTACGGCTCCCTCACCGCCGCCGCGCGCACCGCCTCGCGCTCGGGCCCACCGACGGTCGCGGGTCGCTGGTCGCTGCTGCCGCCGCGCGAGGGCGACCCGACCGTGCGCGCGCACGCGCTCGCCCGCACCCTCCTGGACCGCTACGGCGTCGTCACGCGCGGCACCGTCGCCGCCGAGGGCGTCGAGGGCGGCTTCTCGAAGGTGTACCGGGTCCTCGCCGCCTTCGAGGAGAACGGGCAGGCGCGGCGCGGGTACGTGGTGGAGGGGCTCGGTGCCGCGCAGTTCGCCGTCGAGGGCGCCGTGGACCGGCTGCGCGCCGTCGCGACGGCGGCCGAACGGGGCGACGAGCGGGCGGGGCGTCGCGCCGTCGTCCTCGCCGCAGCCGACCCCGCGAACGCCTACGGTGCCGCGCTGCCCTGGCCGGAGCCGCCCGAGAACACGCCGCACAAGCCCGGCCGCAAGGCGGGCTCGCTCGTCGTCCTCGTCAACGGCGCGCTGACCGTGTACGTCGAACGGGGCGGGAAGACGCTCCTCGTGTGGCCCGCGACGCCGGACGAACCGGTCGCCCCGGACGATCCCCGGGTGGCCGAGGCCCTCGGCGCGCTCGCGGAGGCGGCCGGGGCCGGGGCGCTCGGCACCCTGACCGTCGAACGGATCAACGGGGCGCCCGCGCTCACCGCGCCGCTCGGTCCCGTCCTCGAAACGGCCGGCTTCCACGCGACACCGAGGGGGCTGCGGCTGCGCGCGCGGTAGCACCTGCCCCTGCCCGACGTGCGCGACGAGCCCGGTGGGACGGATCCCGCCGGGCGGCTCGCCCCCAGCGCCTCGGCCCGCGCGGGGGCTGTACACGGTTCCCGTGCGCCGGTGAGGGGCTGCTACCGTGAGCCTCGTAAGGTGCAGCGGCCTGTGGCCGTGTCGGGACTTCCGGCCAGCATGGCGCCCCCGTGGGGCGTCTGACCCTCTCATCGAGAGAGTCCTTCGCTGTGCCCGAACACACGTATCCCGCTCCGCGTGCCCGCTGGCTGGTCTTCGCCGCGGTCCTTGTCGCGGATGTCATGGATCTGCTGAGCACCACTGTCACGAATGTCGCGACCCCCTCCATCCTGCGAGACCTCCACGCGCCCGCCTGGCCGGCTCCCTGGCTGGGCGCTTCGTACGCGCTCGCCCTCGGTTCCACGCTGGTGCTCGGCGCTCGCCTCGGCGACCGTTTCGGCGCGCGCCGGGTCTTCCTGACCGGACTGTGCGGATTCGCGGCGGCGTCGGCCCTGGGCGCGCTCGCTCCCTCGGTCGGCGTGCTGGTGCTCTTCCGCGTCGTCCAAGGCGCGTGCGGGGCCCTGTTGATCCCGCAGGGCTTCACGCTGCTGCTGCACACGTTTCCCCGGGCGGAGCTCGGCAAGGTCTTCGGGCTGTTCGGTCCGCTGATGGCCGTCAGCTCGATCAGCGGACCGGTGCTCGCGGGCCTGCTGATGACGGCGGACCCGTTCGGCTCCGGCTGGCGGGCCGTGTTCCTGCTCAACCTCGTCGTCGCCGTCGCACTCCTCCCGCTGGCCGCCGCGTCGCTGCCGCGGCTCGACGCCGATCCCGCGGTGCGGCTCGACCCCGCCGCTGTCGTACTTCTCAGCGCGGGGCTGCTCGGCGTCCTCGCCGCGCTGACGCTGCTCCAGGCCCCGTCCTCGCCGGTGCCGCCCGCTGTCCTCGGCGTCCTCGGGAGCACGGCGCTGGCCGGGTTCGTGGTCCAGCAGCGCGGAGCGCGCCACCCGCTGCTGGCTCCCTCGCTGTTCCGGAATCGCTCGTTCGTCGCGGGCGTGGTCGTGGGGACGGGCTTCTTCGCCGTGACCTCGGGGCTGCTGTTCGCCACGACCCTGTACCTCCAGATCGGGCGCGGGCTGGGCGTGCTGCCCGCGGCCTCGATCGTCGCGGCGGCGTCCGCCGGCATCATCGCGGCGTCCTTCTCGATCCGGGCGCTGATCCCGAGGTCCGGCAGGCGTCTGCTGCTGATCGGGCTGCTCCTGTTCGCCTTCGGCGTGTGCTGCTACCTCGCCGTCGTCCTCTTCGCCGACGGGCCGCTGTGGCTGTTGGTGATTCCCTTGTTGGTGTGCGGGCTGGGGATGGGGTGCGGCTTCGGGACCGTGTTCGCCCTCGCGCTCGGCGACATCGACGAGCGCGAGGCCGGGAGCGCGAGCGGAACGCTGAACGGGGCGCAGCAGATCGCCAACGCGATCGGAGCCGCGCTGATCTCCGCCGGTTACCTCACGCTCGCCACCCGCACCTCCCCCGAGCGCGGGCTCCTCGTCTGTCTCGTCATCGTGCTGGGCTGCACCGCGCTCGCCCTGCCCCTGCTGCCACGCCGCGCGGCCGACACCCACTGAGCACCCGCCGGCCGGCCACGGCGCATCGTCCCCGGCCGGCCGGCGCCGGGTCATCACCCTCCGAAGACCCGCCGTACGGCGACGGGCCCGCCGCGCGCCGGTCCATGACGCGATGCGGTCGCGCGCTTCCGGCTTCTTCCGCGAGCGGAGCAGACTGGGGGCGAGGTACGTGACGTCGGTGCCGGTGTCCGGGCCCGCTCGTGGCAGGCTCGACGCCGGTGCCCCCGTCCCCGCGCCCGGCCGTCGTGCCGACGTCGTGCCGACGTCGTGCCGAGGCCCGGGGCGAGGAAACGGAACCAGCAGCGGGGAGGTCCCATGCCCGAGGGCGACACCGTCTTCCACACGGCGCGACGGCTGGACGCCGCGCTCTCCGGTCGGCGGCTCACGGTCGCCGACCTGCGCGTGCCGCGCTTCGCGACGGCGGACCTCACCGGGCGCGAGGTGCGCGACGTGACCCCGCGCGGCAAGCACCTCCTCACCCGGCTCTCCGGCGGGCTCACGCTCCACACCCACCTGCGGATGGACGGCGCGTGGCGCGTGTACGAGGCGGGCGAGCGCTGGCGCGGCGGTCCCGGCCACCAGATCCGCGCGGTCCTCGGCAACGAGGCCCGCACCGCGGTCGGCTACCGCCTCCCCGTCGTGGAACTGCTCCGTACGGCCGACGAGGACCGCGCCGTGGGGCACCTCGGCCCCGATCTCCTCGGCCCGGACTGGGACGCCGGGGCCGCGCTCGCCCGGCTGCTCGCCGCGCCGGAGCGGCCGCTCGGCGAGGCACTGCTCGACCAGCGCAACCTCGCGGGGATCGGCAACGTGTACAAGAGCGAGCTGTGCTTCCTGCTCCGCGTCACGCCGTGGACACCCGTGGGCGACGTGCCCGGTGTCGAGCGCGCCCCCGCCCTCGCCGCGCGCCTCCTGCACGCCAACCGCGACACCTTCCGCCGCGTCACGACGGGCCGCCGCGACACTCCGCTGTACGTCTACGGCCGCGCCCGCCGCCCCTGCCTGCGCTGCGGCACGCCGGTGCGCGAGGCCGAGCAGGGGGACGGGACGCGGGCCCGCCCGACCTACTGGTGCCCGGGCTGCCAGCAGGGCCCCGCACCGTCCTGAGCGCGCGAAACCGGGCCCCCGCCGCTCCGCGCGACACGAGGCCCGGCTTCACCGCACGACCACCGCCCCATCCGGCGACATGAGCGGGCCCGTCAGGTGGCCGTCGCCCGTGGTGCTCCGGTGGTCTCTCGTCACTCGTTGTTCGACGCCTGGAACATCCAGTGGTGCTTCTCCAGGTCCGCCGTGATCGCGATGAGCAGGTCCTGCGTCACCGGGTCGGGCTCGGCCGTCGCCGCGACCCGCTCGCGCAGCCGCGTGATGGCGGCGGCGAGGGCGTCGGTCATGGCCGCGACCGCGTCGTTGTCCTTGATCCAGCCCTCACCGATCTTGCCGATGCCGCTCGTCGAGGCGACGGTGGCCACGCGGCCGTCCGGCGAGACACCGAGGGTCGAGGCCCGCTCCGCGACCTCGTCCATGTGCGTACGGGCCGAGTCCACGACGTCGTCGAGCTGGAGGTGAACCGAGCGGAAGCGGGGACCGATGATGTTCCAGTGGATCTGCTTGGCGACCAGGGAAAGATCCACGAGGTCGACCAGCACGCCCTGGAGCGCGTCGGAAACGATCTTGAGGTCGGCTTCGGCAAGGGGGCTCTTCACTACGTACATCCGAATTCCTCCATCTGACTCACGACTCGGGTGCCCCCCTTCCGCTCTCTCAACCATGACATAACGAGGTGAAGCAGGTCACACGGAGAGAGGCGGCCCGCCGCCGGTAACGGCAGCCCCTACGGGCCGGTCCCGACAGGGCGGGCGTCCGCGCCCGGCGCGCGAAACGGCGGGGCCCCCACCGAAGTA
>NZ_GG770539.1:1507838-1526786 GCF_000154905.1 Streptomyces sp. SPB074
CCGGGGCCCGGGGCGTCCCGCGAAGCCCGCGCCGTCCCCCGGCCGGGCGCCGCCTCGTTCCGTCGCACGCGCCGTCCCCGCCGCGCCAGAGAGCCTCGGCCGGGACAGCCGTCACCTCGCGGGGCGCCGTCCCCCGTACGGCCGCCTCCACCCGGTCGGCCGGGCCGAGGTCGCGCGCCTCGTCCAGGACGACGGCGCGGCGCGCGGCGATGCCTTCGCGGCGCAGCACGATCGCCTGCCGCACGTAGTCGAGCCCCGTCGCGACGGTGAGCGCGACGGCGGCCGCCATGACCCAGAACCGGGCCGAGGCGAGCGGCCCCGTCAGGGCGAGCACGTACATGCCGACCGCGACGCCCTGCGTGAGGGTCTTGAGCTTGCCGCCCCGGCTCGCCGGGATCACTCCGTACCTGATGACGACGAAGCGCAGCAGCGTGATGCCCAGCTCGCGGCCCAGGATGACGCCCGTGACCCACCAGGGCAGGTCGCCGAGCGCCGAGAGGCAGCACAGCGCGGCTCCCATGATCGCCTTGTCGGCGATGGGGTCGGCGATCTTCCCGAAGTCGGTGACGAGGTTGTACGTGCGCGCGAGGTGGCCGTCGAAGAGGTCGGTGATCATCGCGACGGTGAAAGCGGCCCACGCGACGGAGCGCCACGCCGGGTCGTGTCCTCCGGCGACGAGCATCAGGGCGATGAAGCCGGGGACGAGGACGAGCCGGATCATCGTGAGGATGTTCGCGATGTTCCAGATACGGGGGGTGCCCGCGGCGCCCGCTGCGGTGCTGCCGCCCGGGACGCCGGTGCCGCTCGTGGCGGTTGCCGGGGCTCCCGTCATCTGCCTGCCTCCTCAAGACACTCCGCCACGAGATCGACGCCTTCGGTGCCGATCACCTTGGCGACGACCATACGGCCGACGCGGGGCGAAGCACCGCCCGGGAGCGCCGCGCCGCCGGTGAGAATGATCTGCCCGTCCGTCTCGGGGGCCTGGTGCGGCCCGCGGCCCAGGGCCGGCTCGTCCTCGGTGGCGGCGGATTCGACCAGCACCTCCATGGTCTCGCCGATCCGCTCCTCCGCACGCTGGGCGGTCAGTTCCTCGGCGAGCCGCGCGACGCGCGCGAGGCGCTCGGCGACGACCTCCTCGGGGAGCTTCGTCGCGTACGTCGCCGCCTCGGTGCCCTCCTCGTCGGAGTAGCCGAAGACGCCGATCGCGTCGAGGCGCGCGGAGGTCAGGAAACGTTCCAGCTCCGCGACGTCCTCCTCGGTCTCGCCCGGGAAGCCGACGATGAAGTTGGAGCGCACCCCGGCCTGGGGCGCCTTCGCGCGGATCTGGTCGAGCAGGCCGAGGAAGCTGTCGGTGCCGCCGAAGCGGCGCATCGCGCGCAGCACGCCCGGCGCCGAGTGCTGGAAGGAGAGATCGAAGTACGGGGCGATCTTCGGCGTGGAGGTGAGCACGTCGATCAGCCCGGGGCGCGTCTCGGCGGGCTGGAGGTAGCTCACGCGCACCCGCTCGATGCCGTCCACGGCCGCGAGCTCCGGCAGCAGCGTCTCCAGGAGGCGGATGTCCCCGAGGTCCTTGCCGTACGAGGTGTTGTTCTCGGAGACGAGCATGACCTCGCGCACGCCCTGCCCGGCGAGCCACCGCGTCTCGGCGAGCACGTCGGAGGGACGGCGCGAGATGAAGGAGCCGCGGAAGGAGGGGATGGCGCAGAAGGAGCAGCGGCGGTCGCAGCCGGAGGCGAGCTTGACGGAGGCCACGGGGCTGGTGCCGAGGCGGCGGCGCAGCGGGGCGCGCGGGCCGGAGGCGGGCGCGAGGCCGTCGGGGAGGTCGGCGGGCGCGGCGTCCTCGGGCTCGGGGGCCTGCTGCGCGTGGCCGGGGAGCGCGACGCCGGGGGCGTCCTGGCGGGCGGCGGGGCTCAGCGGCAGGAGCTTGCGACGGTCGCGCGGGGTGTGCGAGGCGTGGATGCCGCCGCTCAGGATCGTCTGCAAGCGGTCGGAGATGTTCGTGTAGTCGTCGAACCCGAGCACGCCGTCCGCCTCGGGCAGCGCCTCGGCGAGGTCCTTGCCGTACCGCTCGGCCATGCAGCCCACCGCGACGACGGCCTGGGTTCTGCCGTGCCCCTTGAGGTCGTTCGCCTCCAGGAGCGCGTCCACGGAGTCCTTCTTCGCGGCCTCCACGAAGCCACAGGTGTTGACGACGGCGACATCGGCGTGCGCGGCGTCCTCGACAAGGTCCCAGCCGTCCGCCTCCAGGCGGCCTGCCAGCTCCTCCGAGTCCACCTCGTTACGGGCGCAGCCAAGGGTGACGAGAGCGACGGTGCGGCGTTCGGGCATGGACTCAAGACTACTTCGTCCCCGGGCGGCCCCCTCCGCGCAGGTAGCGGTACGGGGCCGGGGCGCGCCCGGCGGCGCGGGCGCCCGGCGCCCCGGGCGCCCCTCAGCCCTCCGAGGGGTCGCCCTTCGTGTACGAGAGCCGCTGCACCTGGCCCGGGCGGAACGTGTCCGCGATGGCCTTGCCGTTCACGCACACGCGCACCGCGCCCGCGTCGCCGAGGACGAGGTCGACCTGCTCGTCGTCCGTGAACGTCTTGTGCTGCCCCTGCTCCAGGACACCGTCGAAGAGGCTGCGTCCCGTGTGGTCCTTGACCGAGACCCAGGAGCGGCGCTCGGGGACGGCCAGCTTCACCGTCACCTTGTCGGCGGGCAGCGCGGCGACGGCGCTCTCGGAGGGGTTCGCGGGCGAGGTGCTCCGGCTGGGCGACGTGCTCGGGGACGCGCTCGGCGAGGGTTTCGCGCTGTCGCCCGCCGGGGCGCCCTCGGCGGCGTGGCGCTTCGTCCCGGCGGGTTCGTCGCCGCCGCTGGCGACGGTGAAGCCCACGAAGGCGACGACGGCGACGATCGCGGCGACCATCGCCGCCGTCCAGTTGGGGCGGCGGCGGTCGGGCCTGATGCGCTCGGCCTCGAAGAGCGGCGCGGCGGGGGTGGGCAGCGGCCCGCCGTCGTGCAGCGCGTCGTAGCGCGCGAGCAGGGGCTCCGGGTCCAGGCCCACGGCGCGGGCGAGGGCGCGCAGGTGTCCCCGGGCGTAGACGGTGCCGCCGCACTGGGAGAAGTCGTCGTTCTCGATGGCCTGGACGAGGGGGACGCGGATCCGCGTCGAGGCGCTCACGTCCTCGACCCGGAGCCCGGCCTTCGCGCGGGCCTGCCGCAGCGTCTCGCCGAGGGACGGACCGTCGTCGGAAGGGCGTTCTTCTGCTGGGGAGTTGCCGATGGACACGAGAGCGCCTTTCGAGCGTGCAGCCATCTGCTGGAGGTTCAGTCTAGGGGGGCTGTAAAAGGCTCGGGCAACCCGGCGGAGGGGGTTTTACGCCATCGGAATGCCCGGAGATCCCGGGCCGCCCCCGGCCCCGGAACCTCCACACATCCCGCACTTCGCACGCGCCCCACCGGCCCCCGTCCACTCCGCACCTGAACGGATGACGGACGCTGGGCCACGAGGCGGCGCGGCGCCGCCGGATCGCTTCCGCCTCCATGGACGCGCGACCCGCCGAAAGGGTTGCCCGCCACGTCCGCCGCGCGGCGTCAGCGCCACGCCACGTCCGCCCCCGCGCGGCGTCAGCCCGCGCCGTCCCCCGCCGTGCCCGGCGTCCCGGACGCCCCGGCGGCTCCCGCACCGCCCGCGCCCCCGCCGCCGCGGATCTCGTCGATGACGCCGTCCAGCTCGTCCGGTTTGACGAGGACGTCGCGCGCCTTGGAGCCCTCGCTCGGCCCCACGATGCGGCGCGTCTCCATGAGGTCCATGAGGCGTCCCGCCTTCGCGAAGCCGACCCGCAGCTTGCGCTGGAGCATCGACGTGGAGCCGAACTGGCTCGTGACCACGAGTTCGGTCGCCTGGAGCAGCAGGTCGAGGTCGTCGCCGATCTCCTCGTCGATCTCCTTCTTCTGCTGCGAGCCGACCACGACGTCGTCGCGGAAGACCGGCGCCATCTGCTCCTTGCAGTGCCGCACGACGGCGGCGATCTCCGCCTCGGTGACGAAGGCGCCCTGTATGCGGGTCGCCTTGTTGTCGCCCATCGGCAGGAAGAGCCCGTCGCCCTTGCCGATGAGCTTCTCGGCGCCGGGCTGGTCGAGGATGACGCGGCTGTCGGCGAGCGAGGACGTCGCGAAGGCGAGCCGGGAGGGCACGTTCGCCTTGATGAGGCCGGTCACGACGTCGACCGAGGGGCGCTGCGTCGCGAGGACGAGGTGGATGCCGGCGGCGCGGGCGAGCTGGGTGATCCGTACGATCGCGTCCTCGACGTCGCGCGGCGCGACCATCATGAGGTCGGCCAGCTCGTCCACGATCACGAGCAGGTACGGGTAGGGCTGGAGCTCGCGCTCGCTGCCCTCGGGCGTCGTGAGCTTGCCCTCGCGGATCGCCGCGTTGAAGTCGTCGATGTGCCGGTAGCCGAAGGCCGCGAGGTCGTCGTAGCGCAGGTCCATCTCGCGCACGACCCACTGGAGCGCCTCGGCGGCCTTCTTCGGGTTGGTGATGATCGGCGTGATGAGGTGCGGGATGCCCTCGTACGCGGTCAGCTCGACGCGCTTGGGGTCGACGAGCACGAGGCGTACGTCCTCCGGCGTCGCGCGCATCATGATCGAGGTGATGAGGCAGTTGATGCACGAGGACTTGCCGGAGCCGGTCGCGCCCGCGACGAGGACGTGCGGCATCTTCGCGAGGCTGTGCATGACGTAGCCGCCCTCGACGTCCTTGCCGAAGGCGACGAGCATCGGGTCGTCGTCCTCGGCGGCGTCGGCGAGGCGCAGCACGTCCCCCAGGTTGACCATCTCGCGGTCCGTGTTCGGGATCTCGATGCCGACGGCGGACTTGCCGGGGATGGGGCTGATGATGCGCACGTCGGGGCTCGCGACGGCGTACGCGATGTTCTTCGTGAGCGCCGTGATGCGCTCCACCTTGACCGCGGGGCCGAGCGCGACCTCGTAGCGCGTCACCGTGGGACCGCGCGTGAAGCCGGTGACGCGCGCGTCGACCTTGAACTCGGTGAAGACGTTGGTGAGCGAGGCGACGACCGCGTCGTTGGCGGCGCTGCGCGCCTTGCCCGGGCCGCCGCGCTCCAGGAGGTCGAGGTTCGGCAGCGCGTAGGTGACGTCGCCGGAGAGCTGGAGCTGCTCGGCGCGCGGCGGGAGGTCGCGCGGCTCCTCGGGGGCCTTCTTCGTGAGGTCGGGTACGCCGCCGGACGCCTCGGCCCCGGCCCCGCGTCCGGCGGGCGACGCCGCGCCCGCCTCGCGCGGGCCGGCGCCGCGCGAGGCGCCCGCCGCGTCCCGCCCGGCGCCGTCCTCGCGGGAGGCCGCCTTCTCGCGCGGCGTCGGCACGGGCGTCGTGGACTCGCCCTCGCGGCGCCCCGTCGCCACGCCGTTCGTCAGGTCGGCGACGAGCGAGGACGGCGGCAGGCCGTGCAGCACCGCGCCGTCGAGCGCGGCGGCGGCACGCGCCGCGACGTCCACCGGGTCGAGGTCGCGGTCCTCGAAGCCGCCGCCGCTCTCGCGCCGCCGCTCCAGCGCCGCCTCCTCGGCGTCCACGTCGTACGGGGCGCCGCCGCGGCGCCGCGCGCCGGCCCGGCGGCTCCTGGCCCGCGCGAGCTCGTCCGCCTCGTCCTCCTGGGCGACGCTCCCGGCGAACTCCCCGGCCTCCGCGGCTTCCTCCCGGAAGATGCCGAGCCGCACGCCCAGCCCGCGCAGTCGTTGCGGGATCGCGTTGACGGGCGTCGCGGTCACGACGAGCAGGCCGAAGACGGTGAGCAGGAGGAGCAGCGGGACGGCGAGGACCTCGCCCATCGTGAAGATGAGCGGGCTCGCGGCGGCCCAGCCGATGAGCCCGCCCGCGTCCTGGAGCGCCTCGATGCCCGCGTCCCTGCTCGGCGCGCCGCAGGCGACGTGCACCTGCCCGAGAACGCCGACGACGAGCGCGGAGAGGCCGATGACGATGCGTCCGTTCGCCTCGGGCTGCTCGGGGTGGCGGATGAGGCGGACGGCGACGACGCCGAGCAGTATCGGGACGAGCAGGTCGAGGCGGCCGAAGGCGCCGGTGACGAGGAGTTCGACGAGTTCGCCCACGGGGCCGTCGAGCCGGGACCAGGTGCCGGCGGCGACGACCAGGGCGAGGCCGAGGAGGAGCAGCGCGAGCCCGTCCTTGCGGTGCGCGGGGTCGAGGCCTCTGGCGCCGCGCCCCACGCCGCGCAGCATCGCCCCGATGCCGTGGGCGAGCCCGAGCCACACGGCCCTGACGAGCCGGTAGATGCCGTGGGTGGGACTGGGGGCCGCTTTGACGGGCGCCTTCTTGACCGGGCCCTTCCTGGCGGGGGGCTTGGCGGCGCTCTTCTTCGCCACAGCTTTCTTCGCGGGGGGCGCGCCGGCCGGTTTCGCGGGGGCCTTCTTCGACCCGCCCCCGGCACGCGGTCGCGCGGGACGCGCCGCGCTCGGAGAGCCCTTGCCGGAGGAACGAGAAGCCATGTGCTGAGGTTACCGGGCACGACCACTGACGACACCTGTGACTACCGCTTCACCCGTTCGTGTCGCCCCCTGAATGAACGCCAAGTTGACGAAGGCTCACGAGGGAGGCGGCGGAGGGCGCGGCGGGCGCGGTACGCCGGAGATGCCCCGGCGGCCTGCCCGAGGGAAGGTGCACACGTCACCTGGCGCCCCGCCCCGTACCTCTCACCCCGGCGTTTCCCCACGCCCGGGCCGTACGCGCGTCGCGTCGCCTCAGCCCTGTGCGGGGAGGCTCGCCGTGCCGGAGCCGCCCGAGCCGGGTTCCAGCGCGTCGAGGGCGCGGCGCAGTCCGGTGAGCTTGCGCTCCAGGTGCGCGGCCGTGGCGACCGCGGCGGCGTCGGCCGCGTCGTCGAGCTGTTTGGAGAGGGCCTCGGCCTGTTCCTCGACCGCCGCGAGCCGCGAGGAGAGCTCGGCGACGACCCCGCCGTTGCTCTTGTGGCCCCGGCGCGCCGCGCCGCCGGTGCCCTCGGCGCCGGTCCCCTCGCCCTCGCCGTTGAGCTGGAGGCGGAGCAGCTCGGCCTGGTCCTTGAGCTTGCAGTTCTTCTTGTAGAGGTCCACGAAGACGGAGACCTTGGCGCGCAGCACCCACGGGTCGAAGGGCTTGGAGATGTAGTCGACCGCACCGGCCGCGTACCCGCGGAAGGTGTGGTGGGGGCCGTGGTTGATGGCCGTGAGGAAGATGATCGGAATGTCTCTGGTGCGCTCGCGGCGCTTGATGTGCGCGGCGGTCTCGAAGCCGTCCATGCCCGGCATCTGCACGTCAAGGAGGATGACCGCGAAGTCATCCGTCAGCAGCGCTTTGAGCGCTTCCTCTCCCGACGACGCCCGGACCAAAGTCTGATCGAGCGCGGAGAGGATGGCCTCCAGCGCGAGCAGATTCTCCGGCCGGTCATCGACCAGGAGAATCTTGGCCTTCTGGACCATGGCCCGCCCTCCTCGCTCCGGCATTCCGTGGGGCTCCGCCCCGGTAGACGGCTCTGGCGCGCCGTCCGTTCCTGTGCCGGTCATCGTAGCCGCACCCCACTTGTCGCCACACCCAGTCACCGCCAAGTCACGCGGTACGAGGTGGGAACGGCGGGGCGCAGGGGAAAGTTCCCGCGATCCGCCCGGCCGCACCTGCCGGGGGCCGGCCGCGCGCGCCGCCCGTACCGCCGGATTGACCGAGGCCGAGGGCGCGTGGCGCACGTCACGGGCCCGCCCCGGCGTCCCGCCGCCCCCCGGCGCACGACCGGGGGCACGGCGGGGCGCATGGCAGCACACCCACCGGCGCACCACCAGGCCGGTCACTTCACGCGCAGCCACTTCTCCAGCGCGGTCAGCAAACGGTCGGGATCGACCGGCTTGGTGACATAGTCGGACGCGCCGGAATCGATGGCCTTCTCCCGGTCGCCCTTCATCGCCTTCGCCGTGAGCGCGACGATCGGCAGCCCCGCGAACTGCGGCATCCGCCGGATCGCGGTCGTCGTCGCGTACCCGTCCATCTCCGGCATCATGATGTCCATCAGGACGACGCGGACCTCGTCGTGCTGCTCCAGCACCTCGATGCCCTCGCGCCCGTTCTCGGCGTAGAGCACGGAGAGCCCGTTCTCCTCCAACATGCTGGTGAGCGCGAAGACGTTGCGCACGTCGTCGTCCACGATGAGGACCTTCTCGTCGTGGAAGGTGTACGTGTTGCGCTGCGGAGGCAGCTCGCCGGGCGCCAGCTCGGGCAGCTCGGCCTCGTCCTCCGCCTCGCCGTACTCCTCCTCGTCCTCGGCGCCCTCCTCGGCCCCGAGGCCGGGCCGGTCCCCGGCGGCGGCACCCTGTTCCACGGCGTCACCCGCCGCGTCACCCGCACCCGCACCCGCACCGGTGCCCGCATCGGCATCGGCGTCCGCGTCGGCAGCCGCACCGTCAGAAGCCTCAGCGGCCGAAGCCCCGGCCCGCTCCTCGCCCGTACCCGCGCCCGGCTCCCCCGCGCCATCGGCCCCGCCGCGTGCCGCGCCCAGGTTCTCCGCCGCGTCCCGGTCCGCCGCCGCGTCGCCGCCGCCCGTACGGGACTCCTCGGGCACCGCGGCCTTCCCGCCGTCACCCGCAGACGCGTCGTCCTCCGGGGCGCCGCGCTCCCCCTTCTCCTCCCGCTTGCGCCGCAGCTCCTCGGCCTGCATGGCCTTGCGGCGGCGGCGGAACTTCTCGGCGGGACCGTTGCGGTTGTCGCGCACCGGCGTGAGAGCGCCGCCCGTGAGGGTCGGCGTCATGGGACGCTCGCCCGGCACGAAGCGGTCGCCCGTCTCGACGGCGGGCGCGAGGTCCGTCATGCCGCCCGGCGCCGGGACGTCGCCCGGGTGCAGCGGCAGGTAGAGCGTGAACGTCGAGCCGCGTCCCGGCTGGCTCTGCGCGTCGATCTCGCCGCCGAGCAGGCGCGCGATCTCCCGGCTGATCGAGAGCCCGAGGCCCGTACCGCCGTACTTGCGGCTCGTCGTGCCGTCCGCCTGCTTGAACGCCTCGAAGATGACGCGCATCTTGCCCTCGGCGATGCCGATCCCGGTGTCCGTGACCGAGAAGGCGATCATCTTGCCGTCCGGCTCGGTGAGCGAACCGGCTTCGAGCAGCTGCTCCCTGATCGCGTCCGGCACATCGGCGCCCGCCGGGCGGATGATCAGCTCGACCGCCCCGCTGCCGGTGAACTTCACCGCGTTCGACAGCAGGTTGCGCAGCACCTGGAGGAGGCGCTGCTCGTCGGTGTGCAGCGTGGCGGGCAGCTCCGGCGAGACCCGTACCGAGAAGTCGAGGTTCTTCTCGACGGTCATCGGGCGGAACGTCGCCTCGACGTAGTCCACGAGCTGGACGAGCGCGATGCGGGTCGGCGAGACCTCCATCTTGCCCGCCTCGACCTTGGACAGGTCCAGGATGTCGTTGATGAGCTGGAGCAGGTCGGAACCGGCCCCGTAGATCGTCTCCGCGAACTCGACCTGCTTGTGCGAGAGGTTGCGCTCCGCGTTGTCCGCGAGCAGCTTCGCGAGGATCAGCAGCGAGTTGAGCGGCGTGCGCAGTTCGTGCGACATGTTCGCGAGGAACTCGGACTTGTAGCGCATCGAGACCGCGAGCTGTTCGGCGCGCTCCTCCAGGACCTGCCGCGCGTTCTCGATCTCGCCGTTCTTGACCTCGATGTCGCTGTTCTGCCGCACGAGGAGCGCGGCCTTCTCCTCCAGTTCCGCGTTGGACTCCTGGAGCGCCTTCTGCCGTTGCTCCAGTTCGTCCGAGCGGTCCTTGAGCTGCGCCGTCAGCTCCTGCGACTGCGTGAGCAGCACGGCGGTCTTCGAGTTGACGCTGATCGTGTTGACGCTCGTCGCGATCATCTCGGCGATCTGCGCGAGGAAGTCCCGCTGGATCTGCGTGAACTGCGCGAACGTCGCCAGCTCGATGACCCCGAGCACCTTGCCCTCGAAGAGCAGCGGCAGCACCACGACCTGCGCGGGCGTCGCCTGCCCGAGCCCCGAGGAGATCTTGATGTAGTCGACCGGCACCTTGTTGACGGTCAGCACGCGCTTCTCACGCGCCGCCGTGCCCACCAGGGTCTCCCCCGGCCGGAAGGTCGTCGGCATCATGCCGGCCGCGTAGTTGTACGAGCCGATCAGCCGCAGCTGGTACGCCTCGTCGTCGACGTCGGTGACCTCCGCGCCCTCCTCCAGCGGTTCCGCGAGGAAGAACGCGCCGTGCTGCGCGGTCACGACCGGGGTCAGCTCGCTCATGATGAGCTGCGCGACGTCCGTGAGGTCGCGGCGCCCCTGGAGCAGCCCGGAGATACGGGCCAGGTTGCCCTTGAGCCAGCTCTGCTCCTCGTTCGCGAGCGTCGTGTCCCGCAGGTTCCCGATCATCGTGTTGATCGTGTCCTGGAGGCGCAGGATCTCGCCCGACGCCTGCGTCTTCGCCGAGACGTTGAGGTCGCCGCGGGTCACCGCCGTCGCCACCGAGGCCATGCCGCGCACCTGGTCGGTCAGGTTGAAGGCCATCTCGTTCACCGAGTCGGTCAGCTCGCGCCACGTACCGTCCACGTCGCGGACCTGCGCCTGGCCGCCGAGGATGCCCTCGGTGCCCACCTCGCGGGCGACGCGGGTGACCTGCTCGGCGAAGCTGGAGAGCTGGTCGACCATCGTGTTGATGGTCGTCTTGAGCTCCAGGATCTCCCCGCGCGCGTCGATGTCGATCTTCTTCGTCAGATCGCCCTTGGCGATGGCCGTCGTCACCATCGCGATGTTGCGGACCTGGCCCGTCAGGTTGGACGCCATCGAGTTCACGGACTCGGTGAGGTCCTTCCAGGTCCCCGAGACCCCCGGCACCCGCGCCTGGCCGCCCAGGATGCCGTCCGTGCCCACCTCGCGCGCGACCCGTGTCACCTGCTCGGCGAAGGCCGAGAGCGTCGTGACCATGATGTTGACGGTGTCCGCGAGCTGGGCGACCTCGCCCCGCGCCTCGACGGTGACCTTCTTGGTCAGGTCGCCGTTGGCGACCGCCGTCGCGACCTGCGAGATGCCGCGCACCTGCGAGGTGAGGTTTTTCGCCATGATGTTGACGTTGTCGCTCAGGTCCTTCCAGATGCCCGTCACGCCGGGCACCCGCGCCTGACCGCCGAGGTTCCCCTCGGTGCCCACGTCGCGGGCCACGCGGGTCACCTCGTCCGCGAACGCGGAGAGCTGATCGACCATGGTGTTGACGGTCGTGACGAGTTCGAGGATCTCGCCCTTCGCGTCCACGGTGATCTTCTTCGACAGGTCGCCGCGCGCCACCGCCGTCGTCACCTCGGCGATGTTGCGCACCTGGAGCGTCAGGTTGTTCGCCATGCCGTTGACGGACTGCGTGAGGTCCTTCCACGTGCCCGAGACACCCTGCACCTCGGCCTGGCCCCCGAGCCGGCCCTCGGTGCCGACCTCCTGGGCGACGAGGGTGACCTGCTCCGCGAAGTTCGAGAGCTGGTCGACCATCGTGTTGAGCGTGTTCTTGAGCTCCAGGATCTCGCCCCGCGCGTCCACCGTGATCTTCTGCGAGAGGTCACCGCGCGCGACTGCCGTCGCGACCTGCGCGATGTTGCGCACCTGATCGGTCAGGTTCCCGGCCATCCCGTTCACCGAGTCGGTCAGCTCGCGCCAGACCCCGGCGACGCCCGGCACCTGCGCCTGCCCGCCGAGCTGCCCCTCCGTACCCACTTCGAGCGCGACGCGGGTCACCTGCTCGGCGAAGGCGGAGAGCTGGTCGACCATCGTGTTGATGGTGTTCTTGAGCTCCAGGATCTCCCCGCGCGCGTCCACGTCGATCTTCTGCGAGAGATCGCCCCGCGCCACGGCCGTCGTCACGTCCGCGATCTGCCGTACCTGCGAGGTCAGGTTGGACGCCATCGAGTTGACGGAATCGGTCAGTTCCCGCCACGTACCGAGCACGCCGTCGACCCGTGCCTGACCGCCGAGGCGGCCCTCGGTGCCCACGTCCCGCGCCATCCTGGTGACCTGCTCGGCGAAGGACGAGAGCTGGTCCACCATCGTGTTCACGGTGTTCTTGAGCTGGAGCATCTCGCCGGAGACGTCCACCGTGACCTTCTGCGAGAGATCCCCGCTGGCCACGGCCGTCGTCACCTGCGCGATGTTGCGCACCTGACCGGTGAGGTTGCGGAAGGCCGTGTTGACCGAGTCGGTCAGGTCCTTCCACGTCCCCGCCGCGCCCGGCACGTTCGCCTGACCGCCGAGCTGCCCCTCGACACCGACCTCGCGCGCGACGCGCGTCACCTCCGAGCCGAAGGACTGGAGCTGGTCGACCATGGTGTTGACGGTGTTCTTGAGCTCCAGCATCTCCCCGGCCACCGCGACGGTGACCTTCTGCGAGAGATCCCCGCTCGCGACCGCCGTCGTGACGGTCGCGATGTCCCGCACCTGCGTCGTCAGGTTGCGGAACACCGTGTTGACCGAGTCCGTGAGGTCCTTCCACGTCCCCGCGGCACCCGGCACGTTCGCCTGACCGCCGAGCTGCCCGTCGAAACCGACCTCGCGCGCCACCCGCGTCACCTCGTCAGCGAAGGTGCGCAGCGTCTGCGTCATCTGGTTGATGGTCTGCGCGAGTTGCGCGATCTCACCGCGCGCGCTCACCTCGACCTTACGCGACAGGTCCCCGTTGGCGACGGCCGTCGTGACGTCCGCGATCCCGCGCACCTGCGCGGTCAGGTTCCCCGCCATGAGGTTCACCGAGTCGGTGAGGTCCTTCCACACCCCGGCGACGCCGGGCACCCGCGCCTGCCCGCCGAGTTCGCCCTCGGTACCCACCTCGCGCGCGACGCGGGTGACCTCCTGCGAGAAGGCCGAGAGCTGGTCGACCATCGTGTTGACCGTGTTCTTGAGCTCCAGCATCTCGCCTTCGACGTGCACCGTCACCTTGCGCGAGAGATCACCCGCAGCGACGGCCGTCGTCACCGTCGCGATGTCGCGCACCTGCGCGGTGAGGCGGTACGCCATCGTGTTGACGGAGTCGGTCAGGTCCTTCCAGGACCCCGACATGCCCCGTACCTTCGCCTGCCCGCCGAGCTTGCCCTCGGTACCGACCTCGCTCGCGACGCGCGTCACCTCGTCGGTGAAGGTCGAGAGCATGTCCACGAGGTTGTTGACCGTACGGCCCACCTTGAGGAACTCGCCGCGCAGCGGGTGCCAGGTCCCCTCCGGCGTCTGCCCGCGCAGCTCCATCCGCTGCTCCAGGTCGCCGTCCGCGACCGCGGAGAGCACCCGGCCCACCTCCGAGACGGGCCGCGCCAGCTCGTCCACGAGCGCGTTGGACGCGGTCACCGCCGTCGCCCAGGCGCCTTCGAGCACGCCGGTCTCCAGGCGCTCCGTGAGTTTTCCCTCACGCCCGACCACGCGCCGCACCCGCGACAGCTCACCCGTGAGGTGCAGATTACGGTCGGCGACCTCGTTGAAGACGGCCGCGATCTCGGCCATGATCCCGTCGCCCGAGACCGTGAGCCGCTTGCGGAAGTTCCCGTCCCGCATCGCCTCCAGCGCGGCGAGGAGCCGGTTCAGCGAGGTCGTGTCGACCTCCGTCGTCCCCCTGCCCCTGGCCCCGCCGCCCGTCCGGCCGCTCCGGGAGGGCTCGCGCCGGGACGACTGCTGTCCGCTCTCCGCGCGCGTACGGGTACGTCGCGTCGCTGCGCCAGACTCCACCGTGGTCCCTCCCGTGGGCTTCGACCTCGTGCTCGTGCCGGACCGCGCGGCGGCGGGCCCGTTCATTCCGTAAGGCTCCCCCAAGTGTTTCACCCCGCCCCCGCAGGCCATAACAGTTCGGCAGCTTCGGGCTCCGGCGACACTCTTCGGGGCGGAAACACAGCGAACCGGCATCCACCGGACCCGGGATGGTAAGTAACCTGGGCCTGAGCTGTCCCTCCTGCCGGTCCACGGGGCCGGGGTGGGGGCACGGTGGCACGAACCTGCCGTGCGGCACAACGGCAGCCGCACGGCACACGGCAACAAAGGGGCGGCCGAGGATGGGACTGGGTTACGCCGGGGAAGACGCCCCGGACTCACGCCCCGGGGCGGACGACGCCCCCGCGCGGCGGGCGGACGAGGAGCGGCCGGAGGCCGGCTCCTCCCGCGTCGCGGGCCCGCGTGCCACGACAGAGAACGCCGACTTCGTGACAGGGAGTGCTGTGACCGCTCGGGCGTCCGCCACCTTCGCCCCCGAGGGACGCTCCGTCGCGACGGCCCGCGCCTTCGTCCGCGACACCCTCCAGGGCTGGGGCTTCACCGACCTCGTGGACGACGCGACGGTCCTCACCAGCGAGCTGGTCACCAACGCCGTCGTCCACGCGGGCACGAACGCCGAGGTCCTGTGCCTGCGCGAGGAGGACGGGGTACGCGTCGAGGTCGCCGACCGCTACCCGGACCGCGAGGTCCCGCTGCACGCCGCCCCGTACACCCTCACCGACCCCGAGCGCGAGGGCGGGCGCGGCCTCCAGCTCTGCGCGGCGCTCGCCGCCCGCTGGGGCGTCGAGTACTCCTCGACGCACAAGACGGTCTGGTTCCGCCTCGACCTGCCCGCACGCTCCGTCGGCACCCGCAGCGCCGGCCCGCTCCTGCCCGACGAACTGCTGCCGCTCGCCGCGGGCCACGTACAGGTCGCCGTCGTCCAGCTCGACGCCGAGGAGAGCGTCTCGGCGTGGAACGACGACGCCGAGGAGATGTTCGGCTACGCCGCCGCCCAGGTCGTCGGCAAACCGCTCAGCGACCTCGCCGCCTGGCCGCACACCCCGGGCACCGGCACGGGCGTCGCCGAGGCGCTGCGCCTGTCGCGCTGGGAGGGCAGCTACGGGCTCCGCGCCGCCTCCGGCCGCGTCGTCCCCGTCTACGCCTCGCACCTGCGCGTGCGCGACGCCGACGGCGCCCCGTCCACGGTGTGCCTCCTCGTCCACGACGAGGAGCGCGCCATCCTCCAGGCCCCGCTGCGCCCGAGCCGCAACGACGGCGCGGGCCGCGGCGACGCGACGGCGCCCGACGCCTTCGAGACCTTCATCGGCACCCCGCCGCCCGAGAACCTCGACGGCCTCCTCCAGCGCACGGTGGAACGCGCCAGGGACATGCTCGAAGGCGACGCCGCCTTCCTCCTGCTCGCCACGGACGACGAGACGGAGCTGGAGGTCCGCGCCTCGACGGGCCTGCCCTCGGCGCGCCAGCGCTTCGCCCGCGTCCAGGTCGAGGCGGGCGTCGGCCGCTACGGCTCGGCCCGGATGCCCGCCGTGCACGAGGACCTCAAGGACGTACCGGGCGCGGTGCCGCTCCTGGACGGCACGGGGATGCGCTCCGTCGTGACGGTGCCGCTCAAGGTCGAGGGCCGGCTGACGGGCTCGCTCGGCGTCGCGGCCGAGTCTCCGGAGCGCTTCACCAACGAGGAGGCGCTGCGCCTCCAGTTCGCCGCCGACCGCATCGCGCTGGCCGTCGAGTCGGCGCGCCTGGGCGAGCTGGAGAAGCTGCGGCGCGGTTCGCTCTCCTTCCTCGTGGAGGCGTCCGACCTGCTCGCGGGCACGCTCGACAGGGACCAGACGCTGGCGCTCATGGCGCAGATGACGGTGCCGAACGTCGCGACGTGGTGCGCCGTCTACACGATCGCCGATCCCGCCTCGGAGCCGTACCTCTCGTACGTGCTGCACGAGGACGAGGACCGCATCGACGGCCTCAAGGAACTCCTGACCCGCGTCGCGCCGCCGGAACCGGTGACGACGCCGGGCCCGCGCACGTGGACGGCGCCCGCCGAGGCGGCGCACCAGGCGGCGCTGCGGGACTCGATGCGCAGTCTCGACCCGCACGAGCTGACCCTCGTGGGCGCGGGCATCGGCGACACCCTCGCGACGGCCGCCGCGGTGGGCGGCGAGACGGTCGTCCTGCCCCTCGTGGCCCGCAACCGCGTCATCGGGATGCTGACGCTCGGCAAGCCCGCCGACGAGCACTTCCGGCAGGAGATCCTCGAACTCGCCGAGGACCTGTCCCGCCGTGCCGCGCTCGCCCTGGACAACGCGCGCCTGTACTCGGAGCGCAACGCGATCAGCCAGTCGCTCCAGCGCTCCCTGCTGCCGCCCCTGCCGCTCCCCGACGTCCCGAACGTCGAGGTGGAGGTCATCTACCGCGCGGCGGGCGAGGGCAACGAGGTCGGCGGCGACTTCTACGACCTCTTCCCGATCCGCGAGGGCGTCTACGGCTTCGCCATCGGCGACGTGTGCGGTACGGGCCCCGAGGCCGCGGCGGTCACGGGCCTCGCCCGCCACGCGCTGCGTCTCCTGGCCCGCGAGAACCTGCCGGGCCCGGCGGTCCTGGAACGCCTCAACGCCGCGATCCTGGACGAGGGCCCCCGCAGCCGCTTCCTCACGCTGCTCTACGGCGAGCTGCACCCGCGCGAGGACGGCAGCGCGCTGCTCAAGGTGGTGTGCGCGGGCCACCCGCTGCCGCTGCGCCTGCGTCAGGACGGCACGGTGCGCCCGGCCGCGGAACCCCAGCCGCTGCTCGGTGTGATGGACGACCTGGAGCTGTACGAGGAGACGGTCACCCTCGACCCCGGCGATGTGCTCCTGTGCGTCACGGACGGGATCACCGAGCGCCGCGAGGGGACACGGATGCTCGGCGACGACGGTCTCGCCGAGGTCCTCAAGGGCTGCACGGGGCTCACGGCCGGCGCGGTCGCGGCCCGTGTCATGCGGGCGGTCGCGAACTTCGCGGCGGACGCGCCCTCCGACGACATGGCGATCCTGGCCCTGCGCCTGCCGGGTCTGCACCAGGACTGACCGGGCGGGACTGACCGGGAAACGCGAGAAGGGCCCCCGCCTTGAGGCGGGGGCCCTTCTTCGTTCTCTACGAGCCCCAAAACGGAATCGAACCGTTGACCTTCTCCTTACCATGGAGACGCTCTACCGACTGAGCTATTGGGGCCGGTCCCGCACGCGCTGTGGCGCGTGGCGACGAACGAAATCATACCCCGATTCCGCACCCGCCCCGCACCACACGTCCCTCCTGGCCGCTCAGCCCCGCACGGGGAGCCGCACGATGCCGCCGAGAGCGTTGCAGACGGCCACGAGGCGCTGGAGCTCCCGCTTGGGCAGTCCGTCTCCGAGGGGCAGGGCGAGGGTCTCGGCCGCGGCGTTCTCGGTGGCGGGAAGGCAGACGTCGCGCCGGTAGCCGGGCAGGCGGTGCAGGGGTGTCGGTACGGGGATGCGGCAGTCGACGCCCTTCGCGCGGGCCGCGCGGACGAACGCGTCCCGGTCCGGCCGGCCGTTGCCGGGCACGCGGGCGACGTAGCGCAGATACGTGTGCGCGCTCGCGCTCCGCGGCGGCTCGACGCCCCGCAGCCGCGCGTCGAGGTACCGCGCCCCTTCGGTCCGCGCCGCGGGCACGGTCCGTTCGGAACCCGCCTCGTGGTGCTCCAGCACGAGCAGGCCGTGCCGGCCGCCCAGTTCCCTCAGCGCCCCGAGCGCCGCCGGCCTGCCGAACCGGTGCCCGACGACGATCACCGCCGTGCCCGGGCCCAGCACGCTCGCCACGTGCGCGACGTCGAGGTTGTACGTGTACGGATCGATGTCGGCGAAGACGGGACGCGCCCCCAGGCCGAGAACGGCCTCGGCGGTCCCCGGGCCGTCGAACGCGGATATGACGACCTCGTCCCCGCTTCCGATACCTGCGGCTCGCAGCAGTCTCGCGGTGTCCATGCCTGGATGGTCGCCCGCCGACATGAACACGACGCGAAGTGCGGAAAAACATTGGGAAAGCAAAAAGAGGGTGCCCCGAGTCCGAAAACTCAGGGCACCCTCTCACGTATTGTTCGGCGGCGTCCTACTCTCCCACAAGGTCCCCCTTGCAGTACCATCGGCGCTACGCAGCTTAGCTTCCGGGTTCG
Organism: Streptomyces sp. SPB074; assembly: GCF_000154905.1. Classification (GTDB taxonomy): domain Bacteria; phylum Actinomycetota; class Actinomycetes; order Streptomycetales; family Streptomycetaceae; genus Streptomyces. The sequence continues at coordinate 1,525,764 of NZ_GG770539.1, forward strand.
GAATGTAACCGGGCGTTTCCCACGCGCTATGACCACCGAAACACTATAAAACCCGACCACCCCGCCACACCGTAATAACGGGGGCAGTGTGTGATCATTCGTGGTTTCAGAACCAACACAGTGGACGCGAGCAACTGAGGACAAGCCCTCGGCCTATTAGTACCGGTCAACTCCACCCCTCACAGGGCTTCCATATCCGGCCTATCAACCCAGTCGTCTACTGGGAGCCTTACCCTCTCAAAGGAGGTGGGAACACTCATCTCGAAGCAGGCTTCCCGCTTAGATGCTTTCAGCGGTTATCCCTCCCGAACGTAGCCAACCAGCCATGCCCTTGGCAGAACAACTGGCACACCAGAGGTTCGTCCGTCCCGGTCCTCTCGTACTAGGGACAGCCCTTCTCATAATTCCTACGCGCACAGCGAATAGGGACCGAACTGTTCTCACGACGTTTCTAAACCCAGCTCGCGTACCGCTTTAATGGGCGAACAGCCCAACCCTTGGGACCGACTCCAGCCCCAGGATGCGACGAGCCGACATCGAGGTGCCAAACCATCCCGTCGATATGGACTCTTGGGGAAGATCAGCCTGTTATCCCCGGGGTACCTTTTATCCGTTGAGCGACGGCGCTTCCACAAGCCACCGCCGGATCACTAGTCCCGACTTTCGTCCCTGCTCGACCCGTCGGTCTCACAGTCAAGCTCCCTTGTGCACTTACACTCAACACCTGATTACCAACCAGGCTGAGGGAACCTTTGGGCGCCTCCGTTACTCTTTAGGAGGCAACCGCCCCAGTTAAACTACCCATCAGACACTGTCCCCGATCCGGATCACGGACCCGGGTTAGACATCCAGCACGACCAGAGTGGTATTTCAACAACGACTCCACAACCACTGGCGTGGCCGCTTCACAGTCTCCCACCTATCCTACACAAGCCGAACCGAACACCAATATCAAACTGTAGTAAAGGTCCCGGGGTCTTTCCGTCCTGCTGCGCGAAACGAGCATCTTTACTCGTAATGCAA
>NZ_GG770539.1:1528179-1529398 GCF_000154905.1 Streptomyces sp. SPB074
TGAGCGTGCTACTCCACCGCCCTGTCGGACTCGCTTTCGCTACGGCTTCCCCACACGGGTTAACCTCGCAACACACCGCAAACTCGCAGGCTCATTCTTCAAAAGGCACGCAGTCACGACGCAAGGACAAGTCCTCGCGCGACGCTCCCACGGCTTGTAGGCACACGGTTTCAGGTACTATTTCACTCCGCTCCCGCGGTACTTTTCACCATTCCCTCACGGTACTATCCGCTATCGGTCACCAGGGAATATTTAGGCTTAGCGGGTGGTCCCGCCAGATTCACACAGGATTTCTCGGGCCCCGTGCTACTTGGGAAAAATTCAAGTGAGCCGCCAGTGTTTCAGCTACGGGGGTCTTACCCTCTACGCCGGACCTTTCGCATGTCCTTCGCCTACACAGGCGGTTTCTGACTCACCTCACGGCCGGCAGACCGTGAAAGAAAAATCCCACAACCCCGTACACGCAACCCCTGCCGGGTATCACACACATACGGTTTGGCCTCATCCGGTTTCGCTCGCCACTACTCCCGGAATCACGGTTGTTTTCTCTTCCTGCGGGTACTGAGATGTTTCACTTCCCCGCGTTCCCTCCACACTGCCTATACATTCAGCAGCGGGTGACAGCCCATGACGACTGCCGGGTTTCCCCATTCGGACACCCCCGGATCAAAGCTCGGTTGACAGCTCCCCGGGGCCTATCGCGGCCTCCCACGTCCTTCATCGGTTCCTGGTACCAAGGCATCCACCGTGCGCCCTTAAAAACTTGGCCACAGATGCTCGCGTCCACTGTGCAGTTCTCAAACAACGACCAACCACCCATCACCCCCGGCAACAACCGGAGTTCACTGGGGCCGGCAAGAAGGCAAGCCGTACGGCCGTACCCTCAGACACCCAACAACGTGCCCGGCACCCCCGACTCCCGAAGCATCACGTTCCACGCCGAAGCAGTACTAGTGAACCCGGAATCCCGAGAGTGCCGAATAGTCAACGTTCCACCCATGAGCAACCAGCACCGGACATTCGCCGATGTACTGGCCCCTTGACCCCAGCTCCGAAAAGCTCGGGTAAGAAGTGCTCCTTAGAAAGGAGGTGATCCAGCCGCACCTTCCGGTACGGCTACCTTGTTACGACTTCGTCCCAATCGCTGGTCCCACCTTCGACAGCTCCCTCCCACAAGGGGTTGGGCCACCGGCTTCGGGTGTTACCGACTTTCGTGACG
>NZ_GG770539.1:1530491-1536288 GCF_000154905.1 Streptomyces sp. SPB074
TACCCGTCGTCGCCTTGGTGAGCCATTACCTCACCAACTAGCTGATAGGCCGCGGGCTCATCCTGCACCGCCGGAGCTTTCCACCACCCTGGATGCCCAAGATGGTAAGTATCCGGTATTAGACCCCGTTTCCAGGGCTTGTCCCAGAGTGCAGGGCAGATTGCCCACGTGTTACTCACCCGTTCGCCACTAATCCCCGCCCGAAAGCGGTTCATCGTTCGACTTGCATGTGTTAAGCACGCCGCCAGCGTTCGTCCTGAGCCAGGATCAAACTCTCCGTGAATGTTTTCCCGTAATCGGGAGACACCACGAGAGCGGAACCAGGGGAAGGAATAATCCCCCCGGTCCACAGCGTCCTCGCTGTGTTGTGTTTCAAAGGAACCTCAACCTCAAGCCACAAGGGGCTCTCGGTCGGGGTATCAACATATCTGGCGTTGACTTTTGGCACGCTGTTGAGTTCTCAAGGAACGGACGCTTCCTTCGTACTCACCCTCTCGGGCTTTCCTCCGGGCGTTTTCCCTTCGGTATTTCGTGTTCCCGACTCTATCAGACTCTCTCGGGCCCGATTTCCTCGGCGCCTTTCCGGTTCCCGGCCCGGCCTTTCGGCCCTTCCGTTTCCCTTCCGGCGTTTCCGACTTTATCAGAAGTTCTGAGTCGGATTTCCCGCCCCTTCCGGTCCTCCGGGCACACGGTGGTGCCGGGCTCCGAAGCGGCGGTGTCGCCAAACGTACTGGAGCGGGGCGCCCGGATGCAAATCCGGGCCCCCCCCCTCCTCCGTAGAGCTGACGCCGGGTCAGACCTCCACGACGACCGGGAGGATCATCGGCCGGCGCCGGTAGTTGTCCGAGACCCACTTGCCGACGGTGCGGCGGATGAGCTGCTGGAGCTGGTACGCCTCCAGCACCCCGTCCCTGGCCGCGCGCCCGATGGCGTCGTCGATCTTGGGCATGACGCCCGCGAAGGCGGAGTCCTCGATGCCCGAGCCGCGCGCCTGGATGTGCGGGCCGCCGGTGATCTTGCCCGTCGTGGAGTCCACGACGAGGTACACCGAGATGATGCCCTCCTCGCCGAGGATGCGGCGGTCCTTGAGCGAGGTCTCGGTGACGTCGCCGACCGAGAGGCCGTCCACGTACACGTACCCGGCCTGGACCTTGCCGCTGATGCGGGCGCGGCCGTCGACCAGGTCGACCGCGACGCCGTCCTCGGCGATGACGATGTGGTCGTGCGGGACGCCCGTGAGGGCGCCCAGCTCGGCGTTGGCGCGCAGGTGGCGCCATTCGCCGTGCACCGGCATCAGGTTCTTGGGCTTGCAGATGTTGTAGAAGTACAGCAGCTCGCCGGCCGAGGCGTGGCCCGAGACGTGCACCTTGGCGTTGCCCTTGTGCACGACGTTGGCGCCCCACCGGGTCAGGCCGTTGATCACCCGGTACACCGAGTTCTCGTTGCCCGGGATCAGCGAGGAGGCCAGCACGACGGTGTCGCCCTGGACGATGCGGATCTGGTGATCGCGGTTGGCCATGCGCGAGAGCGCGGCCATCGGCTCGCCCTGGGAACCGGTGCAGACGAGCACCACCTCCTCGTCCGGGAGGTCGTCGAGCGCCTTGACGTCCACGATGAGCCCCGCGGGGACCTTGAGGTAGCCGAGGTCGCGGGCGATGCCCATGTTGCGGACCATCGAGCGGCCCACGAAGGCGACCCTGCGGCCGTAGGCGTGCGCGGCGTCCAGCACCTGCTGGATGCGGTGCACGTGGCTCGCGAAGCTCGCCACGATGATGCGCTTGCGCGCGCCGCCGAAGACCTGCCGCAGGACGCTGGAGATGTCCCGCTCGTGCGGCGTGAAACCGGGGACCTCGGCGTTGGTCGAGTCGGTGAGGAGGAGGTCGATCCCCTCCTCGCCCAGGCGCGCGAAGGTCGTCAGGTCGGTGAGCCGGTGGTCCAGCGGAAGCTGGTCCATCTTGAAGTCACCGGTGTGGACGACCATGCCCGCCGGGGTACGGATCGCGACCGCGAGCGCGTCCGGGATGGAGTGGTTGACCGCGATGAACTCGCAGTCGAAGGGACCCACCCGCTCCCGGTTCCCCTCGCGCACCTCCAGGGTGTACGGGCGGATGCGGTGCTCCTGGAGCTTCGCCTCGATGAGCGCGAGGGTCAGCTTCGAGCCGATGAGGGGGATGTCCGGCTTCTCGCGGAGCAGGTACGGCACCGCGCCGATGTGGTCCTCGTGGCCGTGCGTGAGGACGATGCCCTCGACGTCGTCCAGCCGGTTCCGGATCGATGTGAAGTCCGGCAGGATCAGGTCGATTCCGGGCTGCTCCTCCTCCGGGAAGAGCACTCCGCAGTCGACGATCAGCAGACGCCCGCCGAATTCGAAGACGGTCATGTTGCGGCCGATCTCGCCGAGGCCGCCGAGCGGGGTGACCCGCAGGCCGCCTTCGGTGAGCTTCGGGGGCGGGCCCAGTTCAGGGTGCGGATGACTCAAAAGACTCTCCTCAACCACACACGCCACGTGCGGGGCACGTGGCATGTGTGACGTTCGTGCTGTTGTGGGAACAGTGCCGTGCCCGGGCCCGGGAAGCGCGGAGGACTCCGCGTCCGCCCGGGGCCGGGCGGGCTATTCGGTTATGAAGTCCGTGGTGCGAGTTCTACCCCGCCGGCGGCCAGATCGATCTTGAGCTGGGCCGTCTCCTCCTCGCTCAGCCCCACCATCGGCAGGCGCAGCGGTCCGCTCGGCCGGCCCTGGAGGGCGAGCGCGGCCTTCGTGGTCATGACACCCTGCGTGCGGAACATACCGGTGAAGACCGGCAGCAGCCGCTGGTGGATCTCCAGGGCCTTCTGCACGTCGCCCGCGAGGTGGGCGTCGAGCATCGCGCGCAGCTCCGGGGTCACGACGTGCCCGACGACCGAGACGAAGCCGACCGCGCCGACCGACAGGAGCGGCAGGTTGAGCATGTCGTCGCCCGAGTACCAGGCGAGGCCGCTGCGGGCGATGGCCCAGCCCGAGCGTCCGAGGTCGCCCTTGGCGTCCTTGTTGGCCACGATGCGCGGGTGCTCGGCGAGGCGGACCAGGGTCTCGGTGGAGATCGCGACTCCGCTGCGGCCCGGGATGTCGTAGAGCATGACCGGCAGCCCGGTGGCGTCGGCGAGGGCCGTGAAGTGGTGCAGCAGCCCCTCTTGCGGGGGCTTGTTGTAGTACGGCGTCACCGCGAGCAGGCCGTGGGCGCCGACCGCTTCCGCGGAGCGGGCCAGCTCGATGCTGTGACGCGTGTCGTTGGTGCCGACCCCGGCGACGACGTGCGCCCGGTCCCCCACTGCCTCCAGCACCGCCCGGACGAGGTCGGCTTTCTCCGCGTCACTGGTGGTGGGCGACTCCCCGGTGGTCCCGTTGATCACCAGGCCGTCGTTGCCCGCGTCCACCAGCTGCGCGGCGAGTCGCTGCGCGCCGTCGAGGTCGAGATCGCCGTCCGCCGTGAAGGGCGTGACCATGGCGGTGAGGACCCGCCCGAAGGGGGTCTGCGGAGTGGAGGTCAAAGCCATGGGTAACACGCTACTCGGTGCTCGGCCCCGCTCCTGCCCTCGGGGCGTCGCGGCGGCGGGGTACGGGGGCATCGGCTCAGGGGAACCCGGCGCCGCGCGCTCGGGGGTTCACGCGGCGCCGGGCCCGTGCGGTCAGGCTAGTTGAACCCTGCGAAAAGCCGCAATACGGACACCTTTTCCGTGGTCCGTACATGTGTGCCCGCTCCCGGCCCGGTCCACGCGCCCCTGTCCGGTGCCCTGATTCAGGGGGCCATGCGGCCGTTCTTGTTGAAGGCCGCGTGGGTGAGGGGCATGAGCCCCGCCCACAGCTCCTCCATCCGCTCGCCGACCATCTCGATCTCGCGCTGCGGGAAGCTCGGCACCTTCGCCAGCTCGTGCTGCGTGCGCAGGCCGAGGAAGTGCATGAGCGAGCGCGCGTTGCACGTCGCGTACATCGAGGAGTAGAGGCCGACCGGGAGGACCGCGCGGGCGACCTCGCGGGCGACGCCCGCCGCCAGCATCTCCTGGTACGCCTTGTACGCCTGCTCGTAGGACTCCCCCATGGTGCGCTCGGTCAGCGCGTGCTGCTCGGGGGTGCCGTCGACGAAGACGTACTTGCCGGGGCGGCCCTCCTGGACGAGCTTGCGCGCGGGGCCCGGCACGTAGAAGACCGGCTGGAGCTCCCGGTAGCGGCCGGATTCCTCGTTGTAGGACCAGCCGACGCGGTGCCGCATGAACTCGCGGAAGACGAAGATCGGGGCGCTGATGAAGAAGGTCAGCGAGTTGTGCTCGAAGGGGCTGCCGTGGCGGTCCCGCATGAGGTAGTTGATCAGGCCCTTGGACCGCTCGGGGTCCTTCTTGAGCTCGTCGAGCGACTGCTCGCCGGCCGTGGAGACCCGCGCGGCCCACAGCACGTCCTGGTCCGAGGCGGCGTGCTTGACCAGCTCCACCGTGATCTCGCTGCGGAACATGGGTTTGACGGTCTCGGCGGGGGTCACCTGAGGGGTCTCGGACACCGGCGGCGGTCCTTCCAGTCGCTTCGTGGGGGCGGCGCCCACTTTACGGTCCGGGCAGACGACTCCCTCGATGGGAGGGCTCTCATGACATTTTTCGCGGAGACTCACGAAAACGGGCACCACAGACGCCTTCCGCGCGTCTGTACGAGCAGGGCCGGTGTGTTCGGAAGCACACCGAGGCCGTAGTCTGATTTGCGGGTTTTCCGACTTCTTTCCGGACAGTCCGCACCCGTCCATGACGAGTATCCGAGGAGAAGCGCTTTACATGTTCCGACGGCGTGAGCCCGTTCCGTTCGCCTTTCTGGTCGAGGCGGAGAAGTACCGCAGCAATGTCGAGCCCCCGCCCCGCGAGCGGCCGCAGCGCGGAGAGCTCGTGGTCCGCGCGCTCGTGGGGCTGACCGTGGTCGGCGGCCTGGTGGGCAGCCTGCTGTTCGGCCTGCCCGCCCTCTCGCAGGAGACGGCCCCCCGGCATACGCAGCACTCCGAGGCGTCCGATCCCCGCTGATCCGCTTCGCCTGCTGACATCCCCTGTGCGGGGATTCGCACGGCTGCTCGCAGAGACCCCCGGAGTGGTGAACGGCCGGGGGTCTCGGTAGCCTCACCGCTCACAGCCCCCTGGCGCCACGCCTGGTGCGCGCGGAATGAGTGAGGAAACAGTCGTGCCCCTGCCCTTCCTGACGGCGGACCGCACTTTCGAGGAGGGCGCCGACGACGTCGCGCTGCCGTACCACGACCGCGAGGTGTGGCGCCGTCCGTACCGCCCCGGGCCCTGGCGCGTCGCGCTCGCCGCGCTCGTCCTGCTGCTCGCCGCCTTCGTGCTCGTCGCCGCGCTCGCGATAGGTCTCGCCAAGAACACCGGTGGCGCGCTCGGCTCGGTGATCTTCGCCGCGGTGCTGATAGCGGGCGCGCTGCGCGGGCTGCGGATGGGCGCCTGGGTGAGCGCGCGCGGCGTGCGCCGTACCGGCTTCCTGCACACGCACACGTACGCCTGGGGCCAGGTGAGCGCGGTGCGCACCGTGCAGCAGCCGGTCAGGGTCCTCGGGCTGCCGCGCAGCGTGCAGGGGCAGGCCGTCGTGCTGACGACGCGGCGGCAGCACGTCACGGGGCCCCTGCTCACGGACCACGGCGCGGACTTCCTCTCGCGCGCGGAGGGCTTCGAGCGCGCGGCGGACACGCTGGAGGCGTGGGCGGACGAGTACGTGGCGGGCCAGCCCACCGGGCGGCGCTGAGACGGCGGGACGGGGCCGCGCGGGCCTGCGGCGCCTCGG
>NZ_GG770539.1:1536388-1537694 GCF_000154905.1 Streptomyces sp. SPB074
CCTCCCCGCGTCGGCGCGCCGGGTCAGTCCCGGTGGCCCGGGGACGGCGCGGCGGCGCGCTCGCGGTCGTGCAGGCGCAGGGCGTGCTGCATGGCCTTGCGGGCGCGGGGGGTGTCGCGGGCGTCCTGGTAGGCGACGGCGAGGCGGAACCAGCAACGCCAGTCGTCGGGGTCGTCCTCGGTCTCGGCCTTGCGGCGGGCGAAGACGGCGTCGGCCGAGGCGCGGTCGATGCGGCCCGAGGGGGTGCGCTCCAGTTCGTCGGGCGGGAGGCCGCCCTCGGCGTCGAGCGCCGCGGCGAGGGCGTTGGCACGCGTGACGAAGCGCGTGTTCTGCCACAGGAACCAGATCCCGATGAGCGGCAGGATCAGCACCGCGACGCCGAGGAGCACGGTGACCGCGGTGCCCTGCCGGATGAGCAGGATGCCGCGCTCGCCCGCGAGGACGAAGTAGAAGACGAGGACGAGGGCGGTGACCGCGTAGGTCAGCTTGGCGCGCATCGGTTCCGCTCAGCTCAGGTCGAGGAAGTGTTCCAGGCCGAAGGTGAGCCCTGGGGTCTCCACGACGCGGCGTACGCCGAGCAGGATGCCCGGCATGAAGCTGCTGTGGTGCAGCGAGTCGTGCCGGATGGTGAGGGTCTCGCCCTCGGCGCCGAGCAGGACCTCCTGGTGGGCGAGGAGGCCGCGCAGGCGTACGGAGTGCACGGGGACGCCGTCCACCGAGGCGCCGCGCGCGCCGTCGAGCGCGGTGCGCGTCGCGTCCGGCATGGGGGCGCTCCCGGCGGTCTCGCGGGCCGCGGCGATGAGCTGCGCGGTGCGCGCGGCGGTGCCGGAGGGCGCGTCGGCCTTCTTCGGGTGGTGCAGTTCGACGATTTCGGCGGACTCGAAGTACGGCGCGGCGATCTGCGCGAACTTCATCGTCAGGACGGCGCCGAGGGAGAAGTTCGGGGCGATGAGGACGCCGGTGCCGGGGGTCTTCGCGAGCCGCTCGCGCACCCCGGTCAGGCGCTCCTCCGTCCAGCCCGTGGTGCCGACGACGGCGTGGATGCCGTGGTCGAGGCAGAAGGCGAGGTTGTCCATGACGGCGTCGGGGCTGGTCAGTTCGACGGCGACCTGGGCGCCGGCGTCGGTGAGCGCGGAGAGCGGGTCCTCGCGGCCGGTCGCGGCGACGAGTTCGAGGTCCTCGGCGGCCTCGACGGCGCGGACGGCCTCGGAGCCGATCCGGCCCCGGGCGCCGATGACGGCGACGCGCAGCTTGCTCATGTGGTGTTTCCTCCGGGTGCGTACGGGGCCGGGGCGGGCAGGTCGGG
>NZ_GG770539.1:1537794-1545948 GCF_000154905.1 Streptomyces sp. SPB074
GTCGCACCGGCCGTGTGGCGGTGCGGGGGCGCGACGTCGCGCGGCGGTGCGGTCGGCGCGCGGCGCCGCCCCGTCGCCGGGGCCACGCCGCGCTCCGCTCAGGAGACGGCCTCGTGCAGGCGCGCCGTCTGGCGTTCCTTGAGCGGCCCGATCACCGACAGCGAGGGGCGCTGACCGAGGATGTCACGCGCGACGGCGCGCACCTCGTCGGGGGTGACCGCGGCGATCCGGGCGAGCATGTCGTCCACGGAGAGCTGCTCGCCCCAGCACAGTTCGCTCTTGCCGATGCGGTTCATGAGGGCGCCCGTGTCCTCCAGGCCGAGGACGGTGGAGCCGGCGAGCTGGCCGACGGCGCGGCGGATCTCCTCGTCGGCGAGGCCGTGCGCGGCGACGGTCTCCAGTTCCTCGCGGCAGATCTTGAGGACGTCGTCCACCTGGCTGGGCCTGCACCCGGCGTAGACGCCGAAGAGCCCGCAGTCGGCGAACGAGGACGTGTACGAGTACACGCTGTAGGCGAGGCCGCGCTTCTCGCGCACCTCCTGGAACAGGCGCGAGGACATGCCGCCGCCGAGGGCCGTGTTGAGGACGCCGAGGGCCCAGCGGCGCTCGTCGGTGCGGGCGATGCCGGGCATCCCGAGCACGACGTGGGCCTGTTCGGTGCGGCGGTTCTGCACCTCGACGCGGCCCGCGGCCCTGATGAGCCGGGTGCCCTCGCGCGGACCGAGGGGGGCGGCCTCGGCGCGGCCGAGGGCGCCCGCGCGGTCGAAGGCGGCACGTACCTGGCGTACGACCTTGGCGTGGTCGACGTTGCCCGCGGCGGCGACGACGAGGTGCGTGGGGTCGTAGTGGCGCTTGTAGAAGCGGGCGATCTGCTCGCGGCCGAGCGCGTTGATCGTGTCCACGGTGCCGAGGACGGGGCGGCCCAGGGGGGTGTCGCCGAGCATCGTGTGCGCGAAGAGGTCGTGCACGACGTCGCCCGGGTCGTCCTCGGTCATCGCGATCTCTTCGAGGATGACGCCGCGCTCGGCGTCGATGTCGGCGGCGTCCAGGGTCGAGCCCGTGAGCATGTCGCAGACGACGTCGATGGCGAGCGGCAGGTCGGTGTCGAGGACCCGCGCGTAGTAGCAGGTGTACTCCTTCGCCGTGAAGGCGTTCATCTCGCCGCCGACCGCATCGAGCGCGGCGGAGATGTCGAGGGCGGTGCGGCGTGCGGTGCCCTTGAAGAGGAGGTGTTCGAGGTAGTGCGTCGCGCCGTTGAGCGCCGGGGTCTCGTCGCGGGAGCCGACGTGGGCCCAGATGCCGAAGGTCGCGGAGCGGACCGAGGGCAGGGTCTCGGTGACGACGCGGAGGCCGCCGGGGAGCGTGGTGCGGCGGACCGTGCCGACGCCGTCCTTGCCGGGCAGGAGGGTCTGGGTGCGGGCCCTGGCGGCGCGCGCCGTGGTTTCGGTGCTACGGGCGACGGCCCGCCCCTTGGTGGTGGGGCGGGCCGTCGTACGCGTACTGCGTGACGTCACTTGTCCGTGTCGTCCTTCTTCTCGTCGCCGTCCTCGCCCTCGATGACCGGGATGAGGGAGAGCTTGCCGCGCGAGTCGATCTCGGCGATCTCAACCTGGACCTTCTGGCCCACACCGAGGACGTCCTCGACGTTCTCCACGCGCTTGCCGCCGGCGAGCTTGCGGATCTGCGAGATGTGCAGCAGGCCGTCCTTGCCGGGGAGCAGGGAGACGAACGCGCCGAAGGTCGTGGTCTTGACGACCGTGCCCAGGTAGCGCTCGCCGACCTCCGGCATCGTCGGGTTGGCGATGCTGTTGATCGTGGTGCGGGCGGCCTCGGCGGCCGGGCCGTCGGCGGCACCGATGTAGATGGTGCCGTCGTCCTCGATCGTGATCTCGGCGCCGGTGTCCTCCTGGATCTGGTTGATCATCTTGCCCTTCGGGCCGATGACCTCGCCGATCTTGTCCACGGGGATCTTGACGGTGATGATCCGCGGGGCGTTGGGGGACATCTCGTCCGGGGTGTCGATCGCTTCCATCATCACGTCGAGGATGTGGAGGCGGGCGTCCCGGGCCTGCTTGAGCGCGGCGGCCAGGACCGAGGCGGGGATGCCGTCGAGCTTGGTGTCGAGCTGGAGCGCGGTGACGAACTCCTTCGTGCCGGCGACCTTGAAGTCCATGTCGCCGAAGGCGTCCTCGGCACCGAGGATGTCGGTGAGCGTGACGTAGTGCGTCTCGCCGCCGTGCGTCTCGGAGATGAGGCCCATGGCGATACCGGCGACGGGGGCCTTGAGGGGCACACCGGCGTTCAGGAGCGACATGGTCGAGGCGCAGACGGAGCCCATCGACGTCGAGCCGTTGGAACCGAGCGCCTCGGAGACCTGGCGGATCGCGTAGGGGAACTCCTCGCGCGTCGGCAGGACGGGCACGAGGGCGCGCTCGGCGAGGGCGCCGTGGCCGATCTCGCGGCGCTTGGGGGAGCCGACGCGGCCGGTCTCGCCGGTGGAGTACGGCGGGAAGTTGTAGTTGTGCATGTAGCGCTTGCGGGTCACCGGGGAGAGGGTGTCCAGCTGCTGCTCCATGCGGAGCATGTTGAGCGTCGTGACGCCGAGGATCTGCGTCTCGCCGCGCTCGAAGAGCGCCGAGCCGTGGACCCGCGGGATCGCCTCGACCTCGGCGGCCAGGGTGCGGATGTCGGTGACGCCGCGGCCGTCGATGCGCTTCTTGTCCTTGATCACGCGCTCGCGGACCACGGCCTTGGTGAGGGCGCGGTAGGCGGCGGAGATCTCCTTCTCGCGGCCCTCGAACTGCGGGAGCAGCTTCTCGGCGGCGAGGCCCTTGACGCGGTCCAGCTCGGCCTCGCGCTCCTGCTTGCCCGCGATGGTGAGCGCCTGGGCCAGCTCGCCGCGCACGGCGGCGGTGAGGGCCTCGTACACGTCGTCCTGGAAGTCCAGGAAGATCGGGAACTCGCCGGTCGGCTTGGCGGCCTTCGCGGCGAGGTCGGCCTGGGCCTTGCAGAGCACCTTGATGAAGGGCTTCGCGGCGTCCAGACCGGCGGCGACGACCTCCTCGGTCGGGGCGGTGGCGCCGCCCGCGACGAGCTGGATCGTCTTCTCGGTGGCCTCGGCCTCGACCATCATGATCGCGACGTCGCCGTCCTCCAGGACACGACCGGCGACGACCATGTCGAAGACGGCGTCCTCCAGCTCGGTGTGCGTCGGGAAGGCGACCCACTGGCCCTTGATGAGGGCGACGCGGGTGCCGCCGATGGGGCCGGAGAAGGGGAGGCCCGCGAGCTGCGTGGAGCAGGAGGCGGCGTTGATCGCGACCACGTCGTAGAGGTGGTCGGGGTTGAGCGCCATGATCGTCTCGACGACCTGGATCTCGTTGCGCAGGCCCTTCTTGAAGGAGGGGCGCAGCGGGCGGTCGATCAGGCGGCAGGTGAGGATCGCGTCCTCGGAGGGGCGGCCCTCCCGGCGGAAGAAGGAGCCGGGGATCTTGCCGGCCGCGTACATCCGCTCCTCGACGTCCACCGTGAGGGGGAAGAAGTCGAGCTGGTCCTTGGGGTTCTTGGACGCGGTCGTGGCCGAGAGGACCATCGTGTCGTCGTCCAGGTACGCGACGGCGGACCCTGCGGCCTGCTTGGCGAGGCGGCCCGTCTCGAAGCGGATGGTGCGGGTGCCGAAGGAGCCGTTGTCGATGACGGCTTCGGCGTAGTGGGTCTCGTTCTCCACCAGGGGTTTCTCCGTTTACGTCTCGTCTTCGCGCGGCCTCGCCCGTGTGGCGGGCCGCGGGGTGCGGGTCCCTCCGGGGGGGAGGGGCGCGCGGGGTGGCGGGTTCCTCCGGGGAGGAAGTGCGCGGGTCGTGCGGGTGCGAGGTCGCGTCCGGGTGGGGCGCGGGGCTCGCGGTCGCGGGGTCCCTCCGGGGAGGGGGCGCGGGGTGCGGTCCGCCGGGTCCCTCCGGGGAGGGGCTTCGGCGGGTCGCGATGCGGTCCGCCGGGGCGGGTCGCGGGGTGCGGCCCGGGGGGTCGCGGGGTGCGGTCCGCCCGTGGCGGGTCCGCGGTGCAGCTGGTGGAGAAGCGGCTCCTGGTTGCTGGCCGGTCTTCGATCGAAGCACCCGGGGGCTCTGGCTCTGGTGGCCGTGATCCGTACGGGCCTGGTGGGCTGCACGGGGCTTGCGTGCCGTGGGGCCGTGCTCGGCTCGCGGGCCTGCCGGGCTCGCGGACCTTGCGCGGTCCACGGGCCTGCTGGGCTCCGGAGACTTGCTGGCCTTGCGGCTTGCTCGGCCTGCGGGCCGCTCTCGGCCTTGCGGGCCGGTGAGCCTTGCCGGGGGCCACTACCGAGGACCGGCGGCGGCGTGGAGTCGCTTCCCCTGTTCATTTGTTTGCGTTGCGTACGGGGTCCAGCCTACAAACTGAGTGGCCCCTGCCGCACGTACGACAAAAGGAGCGGTTCCCTGTGCAGGGGAACCGCTCCCTTCACGACGACCTCAGCGGGCGCCCGCCGCACCGCGGCGGATGCCGAGGCGCTCGACGAGCACGCGGAAGCGCGCGATGTCCTTCTTGGCCAGGTACTGGAGCAGCCGGCGGCGCTGGCCGACCAGGATCAGCAGGCCACGACGGGAGTGGTGGTCGTGCTTGTGCGTCTTGAGGTGCTCGGTCAGGTCCGAGATCCGGCGCGAGAGCAGAGCGACCTGCACCTCGGGAGAACCGGTGTCACCCTCCTTGGTGGCGAACTCGCCCATGATCTGCTTCTTCGTGGCGGCGTCGAGCGACACGCGATCTCCTAGTGAATCCAATGAGCCACCGAGTGCCCCGGGTCTGCATCGCCGGGGAGCTTCCGTTACTCGGGAGGCGGGGCACGCTGGGCGCTGTTCCCAGGGATTCCGGGAACGCGTACACATACGGCCGGTGTCAAGGTTAGCAGGGTGAGATCGCGACCTGTCCGCCCGGGGGGCGGGGGCGCGGGGGCACGCTTCGAGGCGGCGGCCGGTCGGAGTGAGGAGCGAGCGGCGGCTGGTTGGAGTGAGGGGCGGCTGGTTGGAGTGAGGGGCGAGCGGTTGGGCTCACGGACCGCGACCGGGCTGTGCTGTGCTGTGCTGTGCTGTGCTGTAACGGAGATTTTAGCTCTGAGGGCTTGTGCAGACCTCTTTTGATCTTCGCGGGAGCTTTTTCAGGCTCTTCGAGGTCGTGAATGCACCTTCGAGGTCGCAGGCGAGTCCTCCGGGACGTGACTGAATCACTCCCGCGCGGGAGTGGCCGAGTGCGACCGAGCAGAAGTGGTCGGTCGCACCGGAGCGGAAGTGACCGATTGCGGCCGAAGGCGACCGGTCATATGCGGTCACCATCCCTACCTCTCTAATCGCGGTCGCCGTCCTCTCCTGTCCGGTCATCGCCCCTCTTCCGGAGAAGCCGCCGAAGCGGGCGCACGCCCCACGGAGCGCCAGTACGCTGGGGCAGCCCTCATCGACGAGCGCTCCGCGCGCCGCGTACGGGCGAGTTGGGCACAGGACCACTTCGGGGAAGGGCAAGTCATTCATGTCCGAGGAGCACGAGGCCACGGCACCGGCCGCGCCGGTGGAGCTGGACGAGGAGACGAAGGCGCGCAAGGAGCGGGAGAAGAACGAGCTGTATTCGCTCGACATCTCGGGCGTCGAGTGGATCGGCCCGCCCGGAACCTCCCCCGACGAGGAGCGCGTCGAGATCGCGTACCTGCCGGGAGGAGGCGTGGCCATGCGGTCCTCGCTCGACCACGACACTGTGCTGCGCTACACGGAGGCGGAGTGGACCGCTTTCGTACTCGGCGCGCGTGACGGCGAGTTCGACCTCGCGTAATCCGATGGTGTGAAGGCCGGGTTCCCAAAACGGGCGCCCGGCCTTCGCGTTGTCCGCTCCCCGGCGGCAGCTCGGCCGGTGAAGTCACGCCTCCGCGCTGGCCGTCGAGGTCGCGGGAGGCGAGCACCGCGCGGCCGGGACGACCCCAACTCGGGAACACTTCGCGTGACTTCGGGAGATCATTGCGTGGGAGGACATGTCTGCGGCCATCCGATGCGCGCGTAGAGCCCTGCTATTCGGCATACGTGATGACTAGTCTGGGGTCAGGCGTGCTGCGTGACCCAGCGGTTCACGGAGCCCGTCACGGGGGGCCGGTTCTCCAGGCCCATGAGACGGCGGGGGAACGTGACTCCGTCGCCCCGACGCACGAGTGCCGAATCACCTGGAGGAGCTGTGAGCAGCGACCGGGACGCGTATCGCGGGGGCCGCTCGGCTTCCGGCGCTGACCACGAGGAATCCGTCGCCGAGACCACCGGCGAGTTCCGTTTCGACCAGTCGACGGCCTGGTACACGGCCACGGCGGCCCAGAGCGCCGAGAAGACAGGCGACGCGGCCCAGGAGGACGACCGGCCGAACGGCGCCGAGACGAACGGCGTCGAGCCGGGAGCCGATGCGTCGCGCGGCGACGAGCAGGGAGACGGCGCCGAACCCGGTGCGGCGGAGGCGCACGGCGCGGAGCGGGAGAGGGGCCCGGAGCGGGAGTGGAGCGCCGTGAAGGAGTGGGCCGCGCCGCAGGCCGGTGCGGGTTCGGTCGGTGCTTCGGCGGATGCGGTGAGCACCGCGGGAGTGGGAGACGACGCCGACAAGCCGGTGGCGGGTGAGGCGAAGCCGGAGGCGGACGGACGTGACGCGTCGTGGACGGCTGCGTCGCTGGGCGGGCTGTCGGGGCTCCCGTTCACCACCGGTTCCAGCACCGCGAGCGACGCTCCGCCCTGGAGGGTTCGGGGAGACCGGGACACGGAGCAGGGCCCGGACGCGGCAGGGGTCGCGGCGTCGGACGGGGTCGCGGCTGGTGACGTCGCGTCCGAAGAGAGCGACGCGGTACGCCACGGCGCGGCCGGCACGACCGCCGTGGCCGGGACGGGCGACGCCGCGTCCGAGGACGGCGGGGCGGCGCGCTACGTCGCATCGGATGTGGGCGGGGCAGACGACGCCGCGCCGGACCTGGGCGCGGCGGGGCACGACGCGTCCGACGACGCGCGACGCCGCGCCGTGATAGAGCGGGACACGGCGCGGAGTCGCGACGAGGACGACGTACCTCCGGGCGCCGGTGACGCGGCGTACGGGGTGGACGACGCGGGCGACGTACGCGACGTGGCATACGCGACGCCGCGTGAGCGCGACGCGACGGAGGGCGCCACGGCGCCGCGCGACGACGCGCCGCCCCAGCCGAAGACACCGGGCGAGGCGCCGCCGGAGCACGCGACGGTGCGGGAAGAGGGCGACGAAGCGGTAGGCGGCGGCGAGGCCGCCGACGTGGAGAAGCCCGATGATGCCGCGTCCCCGGGCAGCTCCGCGTCCGGTGCGTGGGAGTCGCGCGAGGACTACTTCATGCTGCCCCCCATGCCCCCCACGTCGCCCGCCGCGACGGGCTTCACGCCCCCACCGGGCGCCGTCTCCGCGGTCCCACGCCTTCCCGAGGGGAGTGGCTTTGTACCGGCCGAGTCGTCCGCTCGCCCCGGCGACCTGGAGAGCGGCGCGACGATGCGTTTCTCGATGCCCTCGGTCCGGCGCGAACCCGACGCCGCGCCGCAAGACGACGCGTCGCTGCCGAACGACGCGGAAGACTCGACGGCCCACCGGACGGCGCCTGTCCGGGACGCCGCTTCGGACGACGCGCCGCGTACGGAACGACGCGACGTCACGGGCACCGAACGCGACTCCGTCACGGAGGCGACGGGCGGGGAAGCACGCGACGTAGCGCCCGTGACGGACGCGGAGCCACGCGACGGAGCGGACAGGGAACCACGCGACGTAACGGATGCGGAGCCGCGCGGCGTAGAAGAGCAGGCACCGCGCGACGTCGCGGGCGCCGGGCCGCTCGACGCGGCGGGTACCGAGCCGGACGATGCCGTACGGCTCGGCGGCACGGAGCCGCGCGACGTCCCGGGTGGCGCGGCGCGGCAGGCGGCCGAGGCAGGGGTCGCGTCTGACGGCGCGGACGCCGCGTCGTCGTCGCGCGACGCGGCCGGGGACGCCGGCACGTGGGCGGTCGCCACGACGCCGCCCGGGGGCCTGTCGCTGCCGCCAGCCTTCCCTCCCGCCGACGCCGCCTCCACCGACGCGCGAGACGGTACGCAGGACGGCTCGGAGGGGGGCGCCGAGGAC
>NZ_GG770539.1:1546048-1548188 GCF_000154905.1 Streptomyces sp. SPB074
CCCCGCGCCCCCTCGTGCCGCCGCAGACGCGGCGTTCGTGGCCGTCGCCCCTCGCCGGGCAGGACTTGCCGGGCCTCGTCCCGCCGCCGCACGCCAAGGTCGCGCGCGAGGACAAGGGGACAGACCCGAATGCGCCGTCGCAGGGCACGTCGCGCGCGGCGGCGGACGGCTACGGCTTCCCGCGCGCCGATGTGCCGCGTGCGGGCTACGGCTTCCCCGGCGCGTCCTCCCCCGGCGCGCAGCCCGGGTACGGGTTCCCGCCGCGCGGCGCGGAGGGCGGTTACGGCTACCCGGCACCCACGGACGACGCCGCACCCGCCGATCCGCAGACGACGCGACTCCACCGGGTACGTCCGACGACGCCCCCACCGGAAGCACCCGCGCCCGAAGCCGCCGCCATGCCGGAGGCTCCCGTCGGACCGGCAACGCCGGCCGCACCCGTCGCGCCCGTCGGACCGGAGAACGGCGCGCCGCCGCAGGCCCCTCCCGTGGGCCCTGACGGCCCCGGTCCCGCAGCGGCGCAGCCTCTGCCCCCGCAGGTGTCCCAGCCGCCGGAGGCCGCGCCGGGTGTGCCGCAGGCGGGGACACGGTGGGACGTACCGCAGCAGCCGCAGCCTCCTCAGCAAGGCCGGCAAGGCCAGGACCCTCGGTCGGCGCCGCAGGGTGGTCCGGAGCAGGCGGCCGGGCCGGCGGACCCGCGGCTCGGCTCGGCGTGGCCGCAGCCGATGCGGCACGACCAGCGGCAGCGCACCCACCCCGGGGCGCCGCTCGGCTACACGGCGGCCGTCGAGCTGTCCTCGGACCGGCTGCTGCGCGGCAACAAGCAGAAGACGCGCAGCAGCCGTCCGGTGGGGGGCGGCTCGCGGTTCCGGATCGGGGCGCGCAAGGAGGAGGCGGAGCGGCAGCGCAAGCTGGGCCTGATCCGTACCCCCGTCCTGTCCTGCTACCGGATCGCCGTCATCAGTCTCAAGGGCGGTGTCGGGAAGACCACCACGACGACGGCGCTCGGCGCGACGCTCGCCTCGGAGCGGCAGGACAAGATCCTCGCGATCGACGCCAATCCGGACGCGGGGACGCTGGGACGTCGCGTACGGCGCGAGACCGGCGCGACCATCCGCGACCTGGTGCAGGCGATCCCGCACCTGCACAGCTACATGGACATCCGCCGGTTCACCTCGCAAGCGCCCTCGGGCCTGGAGATCATCGCGAACGACGTGGACCCGGCGGTCTCGACGGCGTTCAACGACGAGGACTACCGTCGTGCGATCGACGTGCTGGGGCGGCAGTACCCGGTGGTGCTCACGGACTCCGGTACCGGGCTGCTCTACAGCGCCATGCGCGGCGTGCTCGACCTGGCCGATCAGCTGATCATCGTCTCGACGCCGTCGGTGGACGGCGCGTCGAGTGCGAGCACGACGCTCGACTGGCTCGCGGCGCACGGCTACGCCGAGCTGGTCGCGCGGAGCATCACGGTGATCTCCGGGGTCCGCGAGACCGGGAAGATGATCAAGGTCGACGACATCGTGTCGCACTTCAGGACGCGGTGCCGGGAGGTCGTGGTCGTACCGTTCGACGAGCATCTCGCGGCCGGTGCCGAGGTCGATCTCGACATGATGCGGCCGAAGGTCCGCGAGGCGTACTTCGACCTCGCGGCCGTGGTCGCCGAGGACTTCGCGCGGCATCAGCAGGCGCAGGGACTGTGGACCTCGGACGGCAACCCGCCCCCCGTCGCCGCTCCCCCGCTGCCCGGCCAGATCCCGCCGCAGGCAGCCCCTCCGGGCGCGGCGTACGGGCCGGGCCACGTCGCCGGGGGACCCGGCGGCTTTGGCGGGCAGGTAGCGGGAGGTCAAGGCGGCGTTGCGGGGCAACCCGGCGGGGCCGTGCCGGGTGGCGTGGTGCAGGGAGGCGTACCGCACCCGGGTGCGCCGCACCCCGGCGCACCCCGGGCAGGGATGCCGCACCCCGGCGCGGCGCGGCCGGAGGCACCGCGCGCCGGCGCTCCTTACCCGCAGCCGGGCCCGCGCCCCGCGCCGGGTGCCGCGCTGCCGCCCGCCACTCCCCCGGCGCCCGGCCGCCCGCACGACGGTGGGTACGGTGCGCAGCCACCGCACGCGGCATACCCGGCCCAGGGCGCCGCGCC
>NZ_GG770539.1:1548739-1561466 GCF_000154905.1 Streptomyces sp. SPB074
GCGCCCGCGCCTGGCGCGAATCCGTCGGCGCACGCCGGTGCGCCGGAGGGCGCGCGCGAGAGTGCGAAGGAGACCGACGACGCGGAGGAGAAGCAGGCGCAGTGGCCGCCCCAGCCTCCTTCCGCCACCTGAACACCCCCCGTATCGGGGAGGTTTCAGCGGACTAGACCAATGAGGGCCCGTACCGGTCAAATGGTGCGGGCCCTCGGCCGTTGTCGCAGGCCACACAGCGTTCACGCATCGTTGACATGTTTAGACCAGCGCTGGTAGACACTCACATCACCCCAACGGCTCACAGTGATGCGTCAGTTAGCGAAACGCGAACGATGACACGAGGTCAGCGCCCCATGAGCAGAGCAGTTCAGAACGGCAGAGCACTACCAGCGAAACCGGCGCGCGGGCGTGGTGTGCGTGGCCGGTTCCGGCTTGTCGCGGCGGCCGGAATCGCGGCGCTCTCGCTCACCGCGGGACTCGCCACGCCGCTGAGCCCGGCCGCGGCACCGGCCGCCGCGGCCGGCAAGGAGACGACGCTGACCGTCGCGCTCGCCCAGAGCGTGGACTCCCTGAGCCCCTTCCTCGCGACGCGCCTGGTCAGCACGAGCATCTCCCGGCTGATGTACGACTTCCTGACCAATTACGACGCCAAGGACAACCACGTCATACCCGGGCTGGCCACCAAGTGGTCAGCATCGAAAGACAAGTTGACCTGGACGTACGAGATCCGGTCGAACTCGAAGTGGTCCGACGGGGAGCAGGCGACGGCCGAGGACGCCGCCTGGACCTTCAACAAGATAATGACGGACGAGGGCGCCGCCACGGCGAACGGCAGCTTCGTCAGCAACTTCAAGAAGGTGACCGCGCCGAGCGAGGACAAGCTCGTCATCGAGCTCAAGAAGCCGCAGGCAACCATGACGGCGCTGGATGTTCCGATCGTGCCCAAGCACGTATGGGAAAAGGTCGGCGATCTGTCGAAGTTCAACAACGATCAGAAGTTCCCGATCGTCGGGAACGGGCCGTTCATCCTGACGGGCTACAAGGTCGACAGCTACGTCAAGCTCAAGGCCAACAAGGACTTCTGGCGGGGAAGCCCGAAGTTCGACAACATCGTCTTCCGCTACTACAAGGACCAGGACGCCGCCGTCGCGGCGCTCCGCAAGGGCGAGGTCTCGTTCGTCGCGGGCAGCCCGGCCCTGACCCCGGCGCAGGCGGGGTCGCTCAAGAGCGCCTCGGACATCAAGGTCAACGACGGTCCCGGGCGGCGGTTCTACGCCATCGCCACGAACCCGGGCGCGCGCACCCAGGACGGCCAGAAGTTCGGGTCGGGCGACCCTTCACTGCTCGACCAGAAGGTCCGGCACGCGCTGTTCATGGCCGTCGACCGCAAGGCCATCGTCGACCGGGTGTTCCAGGGGCAGGCGGTCGAGGGGGCCGGGTACATCCCCCCGCGCTTCGGCGACTACGCCTGGCAGCCCTCGGCCGGCCAGGAGCTGAGGTACGACCCCAAGGCCGCGGCGAAGCTGCTGGACGAGGCGGGCTACGAGAAGAACGGCGACGGCAAGCGCGTCGGCAAGGACGGCAAACCGCTCTCGTACCGCATGTTGTGCCACGCCACTGACCCCAACGACCGCGCCGTGAGCAAGTACTTGCAGGAATGGTGGGGCGACCTGGGCATCGGTCTCAAGGTCGACTGCCTCGACAACGTGACCGACCCCTGGGTCGCCGGTGACTACGACCTCGCCTTCGACGGCTGGTCCGTCAATCCCGATCCGGACTTCGTCCTCTCGATCCACACCTGCGCGGCACTGCCCTCCAAGCCGAAGGCCGTCTCCGCGAGCGACAACTTCATCTGCGACAAGAAGTTCGACGACCTGTACGACAAACAGCTCGCCGAGTACGACCCCGCGAAGCGCGCGGGCCTCGTCAAGCAGATGGAGTCGCGGCTCTACGACACCGGCTACATGAACGTGCTGGCCTACCCGAACGCCGTCGAGGCGTACCGCACGGACCAGATCAAGTCGATCGAGACCATGCCCACGGCGGCGGGCAACATCTACGGCCAGGACGGTTACTGGGGCTGGTGGTCGGCGGTCCCGGCCGGGAACGCCTCATCGGGCTCGGCCGGCGACAACGCCTCCTCCGGCTCGGGCTCGGGGTCCCACACGGGGCTCTGGGTCGGGATCGGCGTCGTGGTGGTCCTGCTCGTCGGTGGCGGCGTGTTCTTCGGGATGCGGCGGCGCGCGACGGCCTGGAACCGCGAGTAGCGGTCAGCGGGCGTGACGGGGCGGGACGCGACGGCGACGGGCCGTACGTGGCCGCGGCGGGGCGGGGAATCCCGGGTGCGAGCCGGTCGTACCGGCGGGCGACGTCGCGGCGTCGCGGCGTCGCCGCCACGTCGCGGCGTTCGCGGGGCCATCGCGGGGATGCGGCGTGACGCGTCGGCCGACACGGACGGGCCGCGCGACGTCGCGACGTTTCCGCAGGTCGCACGCGACGTCGCATATGTCACGTCGCGCACGCGTCGCCCCGGTTCCGGCGCGACGTCGCGCCCGCCACGTACCGCCTCGCGACCCCGCCGCATCGCGTCCGCCCTGTCGCGCCACGCCACGTCCGTCAACGTCGCGTCGTCCCCCTCACGTACCGCGGGACGCGCCGCACGCGACGCACCTCGTCCACCGGAGCCGCCGGCGCACCGCGCGCCGGTGCCGCTCCCCCTCGTCCGGTCCTCCTCGCCGCGCCGCGCACCGTGCCGCGGCGCCTCCCGGAAGGACGCCCCACTCAGCGGAAGACCGATCAGCCCATGAGCACCGAAAGCACCCCCGCGCCCGCGCGGGACCCGGGTGGCGTGGTCGCGGCTCCTGCCGCCGCGCCCCCCGCTCCCCCACGGCGTACGGGAGGCGGATACCTGCGCTACGTGGCGGGCAAACTGCTCGGCGCGGTCGTGTCCCTGTTCGCCGTACTCGTCACCAGCTTCTTCCTCTTCCGGCTCATCCCCGGCGACCCGATCAAGGCCATGACCGGCGGCAAGCAGGTCTCCCAGGAGCAGCTCGACGCGATGCGCCGGGAGTTCGGGCTCGACCTGCCGCTGTGGCACCAGTTCACCGACTACTGCGGCAAGGCGCTGACCGGGGACCTCGGGACCTCGTACCAGTTCCACACGCCCGTCATCGACAAGATCGCCGAGGCGCTGCCCGCGACGCTGCTGCTGACCGGCACCGCGTTCGTGCTCTACACGGCGCTCGGTGTCTGGCTCGGTTCGCGCAACGCCTGGCGGCACGGGCGCTTCGGGGACCGTTTCCATACGGCCTTCGCGCTCACGCTGTACTCCGTGCCGTCTTTCTGGCTCGGCCTGCTGCTGATCATCATCTTGTCGGTGGGCATCGGGCCGATCCCGGGCATGTTCCCGACCGGTGGCATGGAGAGCGGCGGCAAGGAGGGCTTCGCGTACGTCACGGACGTCGCGCACCACATGGTGCTGCCGGTCCTCACGCTCGTCGCGGTCGAGTACGCGCGCACGCTGCTCGTCATGCGGTCCTCGCTCCTGGACGAAATGGGCGGCGACTACCTGACGACGGCGCGCGCCAAGGGGCTGCGTGACGACAGCGTGCGGCGCAAGCACGCCGTGCCGAACGCGCTGCTGCCCACCGTGACGCTCCTCTTCGTGAACCTCGGCAACACCGTCGCCGGGGCGATCCTGGTCGAGACGGTCTTCTCCTGGCCGGGCCTGGGCGGGCTCTTCTACCAGGCGCTGAGCATCCCGGACCTGCCGCTCGTGCAGGGGCTGTTCTTCGTCTTCGCCGCCGCGGTGATCGTCATGAACACCCTCGCCGACCTGATCTATCCGCTGTTCGATCCCCGGGTGGGCCGATGACGACCGATACGACAGGCGCGGCCGCGCCGCACGACGGAGCGGGGCAGGAGCCGGACGACGGAGCGCGCGACGCCGCGCACGTCGCGGACGACGTCGCGTCGCCGCGCGGGCTCGTGTGGGCGCGGCGACGTCGCGCGCTCGCCGGCTTCTGGCGCGAGTTCCGTACGCATCGCGGGGGCCTCGCCGGCCTCGTCGCGCTGCTGCTCATCGCGGTGCTCGCGCTCGCGGCGCCGCTGCTCGTCGGGGGCGACTCGCGCAGCGTCACCGAGGCCCCGGGCGCGTCACTGGAGTCGCCGAGCGGACGGTTCCCGCTCGGCACGGACCAGTTCGGGCGCAGTCTGCTCGCGCTGATGGTGTGGGGGGCACGTGTGTCGCTCGCGGTCGGGCTGCTCGCGGCGGTCCTGACCGTCGCGATCGGGACGCTCGTCGGCGTCACGGCGGGTCACTTCGGCGGCTGGTACGCGACGGTGATCATGCGCGTCACGGACTGGTTCCTCGTCATGCCGACGCTGGTCCTCGCCATCGCCCTCGCGACCGTCCTCGACCGCTCCATCTGGACGACGATCCTCGCGATCGGCGTGACGACGTGGCCGACGACGGCGCGGCTGGTGCGGGCGCAGACACTGTCCGTCGAGTCGCGCCCCTACATCGAGCGCGCCCGCGCGCTGGGCGGCGGGCACCAGCACATCATGCTGCGGCACGTCCTCCCCAACGTCATGCCGCTCGTGCTCGCCCAGACGACCCTGGTGATCTCGAACGCGATCCTCACCGAGGCGACGCTCGCCTTCCTCGGACTCGGCGACCCGATCATGGTGTCCTGGGGCGGGCTGCTCCAGGACGCGCGCGACGCGGGCGCCGTCAGCTCCGGCGACTGGTGGTACCTCGCGCCCCCCGGCCTCGCGATCGCGCTCGTGGCCCTCGCCTTCACCCTGTGCGGACGCGCCATCGAGTCCGTGCTCAACCCCAAGCTGGGGGACCGACGATGACTGAACCGACCAAGCGGGGCAAGCGGGTCCCGATGTCCGCACGTTTCTCGCGTTCCGCGCGGGCGACGGGTAGCGAGGGGCGGCCGCACGCGACGGGGCGGAACGACGCGGCGGGAGCGGGCGCGACGCGGCCGGGCGACGCGACGTCGCGCAGGAATGCCGGAAACGACGCGACGTCGCGCGGCGTGGGCGGCGCGGCGTCGGGGGACGCGTCGCGGCCGCTGCTCGATGTGCGCGGGCTGCGCGTCACGTACGGGAGGGGGGCGCGCGCCGTGCCGGCGGTGCGCGGCGTCGACCTGTCGCTGCGCGCGGGCGAGAAGCTCGGGATCGCCGGGGAGTCCGGCTGCGGCAAGTCGACCCTCGCGATGGCGCTGCTGCGCCTCCTGCCACCGGGGGCGACGCTGGAGGGCGACATCCTGCTCGACGGCGAGGACATCCGCACGATGGCCTGGGGACGGCTGCGCGCCGTGCGCTGGGCCGGCGCGTCGATCGTCTTCCAGGGAGCCATGCACTCGCTCAACGCCGTGCACCGCGTCGGCGACCAGATCCTCGAACCGATCCTGCTGCACCGCCTGGCGGGCCCGGCGGAGGGGCGACGTCGCGTCAAGGAACTGCTGCGCCACGTCGGCCTTCCGGTGTCGCGCGCGGCGGCGTACCCGCACGAACTCTCCGGCGGGCAGCGGCAGCGCGTCATGATCGCCATGGCGCTGGCCTGCGATCCGCGGCTGATCATCGCCGACGAGCCGACCACCGCGCTCGATGTCATGATCCAGGCGCAGATCCTCCGGCTCATCGAGGGCCTGGTGGCGAAGAAGGGCATCGGCCTCGTCATGATCAGCCACGACCTCGCGGTGCTCGCCGACACGTGCGACCGGCTCGCGATCATGTACGCCGGACGCGTCGTCGAGGAGGGGCCCGCGCGCGACGTGCACGGGCAGGCCCTGCACCCCTACGGGGCGGCGCTCTCCGGCGCGTTCCCACGCATCGGTGACCCCGCGTCGCGCTTCTCACCGCGCGGCCTGCCCGGCGATCCGCCGGACCCCGCCGCGTTGCCGACGGGGTGCACGTTCCACCCCCGGTGCCCCGTCGCGCTGCCGTCGTGCGCGACGGAGCCGCAGCCGCTGCGCGTCGCGGGACCGGGACGTCGCGCCGCGTGTGTGCGGGTCGAGGAGGGATTCGAGGCGACGTCGCGCGAGAAGACGGTGCGGGACGACGCGGCAGGACGAGGCGACGCCGCGTCGCATGACGGCGCGGCGGACGACGCGACGTCGCGGGCGGGCGTAGCGGGCGGTGCGACCTCGCCTGCCGAGGCGGGAGGCGATGCCGCATCACCGCATGACGGCGCGGCGGACGACGCGACGTTGCGTACGGGTGACCACGCGACGTCGCCCGTGGACGGCGCCCGTGACCCTGCGGACGGGGCGCGTGACACGGCGGCAGGGGCCGGGGACGCGGGGCATGGCGGTGCCGACGAGGCGAGGAGTAAGCAGGCATGAGTACGACGACGCGGGAACAGGCTCTGCTCGCGGCGCGAGATCTGGGCATCACCTTCCCCGCACGACGCGGTGCGCCGCGGGCACGCGCCGTCGACGGGGTGAACCTCGATATCGGCACCGGGGAGATCGTCGCGCTGGTCGGTGAGTCCGGCTGCGGCAAGACGACGCTCGCGCGCTCCCTCCTCGGCCTCGTCCCGCCGACGCAGGGGCGCGTCACCTTCGCGGGGCAGCCGCTCTCGTACGGTTCGCGGGCGTTGCGCGCGTACCGCAAGCGGGCCCAGCTCGTGCTCCAGGACCCCAGCGGCTCGCTCAACCCGCGCCACACCGTGTACGAGGCGGTGGCCGAGGGGCTGCGCATCCACCGGACGCCGGGGGACGAACGCGCCGCCGTGGCGCGCGCGCTGTCGCTCGCGGGGCTGCGTCCGCCGGAACGGTTCTTCCTGCGCTATCCGCACGAGCTGTCC
The DNA here is from genome assembly GCF_000154905.1 of Streptomyces sp. SPB074. Taxonomy (GTDB): domain Bacteria; phylum Actinomycetota; class Actinomycetes; order Streptomycetales; family Streptomycetaceae; genus Streptomyces. Next base: position 1,555,554 of record NZ_GG770539.1, read on the forward strand.
GGCGGGCAGCGCCAGCGCGTCGTCATCGCCGGGGCGCTCGTCCTGGAGCCCGAACTGATCGTCGCCGACGAACCCGTCGCCTCGCTCGACGCGTCGGTGCGCGGCGAGATCCTGGCGCTGCTGCTGCGGCTGCGCGAGGAACTGGGGCTGTCCGCGCTGGTGGTCACGCACGACCTCGGGCTCGCGTGGAACATCGCCGATCGCGTCGCGGTCATGTACCTCGGCCGCATCGTGGAGTCCGGCCCCGTCGAGGAGGTCCTGACACGGCCCCGCCACCCGTACACGCGGGCGCTGCTCTCGGTGCTCCCCGAGGCGCCGGGTGAGCCCGTGGTGCTGAGCGGTGAGCCGCCGGACCCGACGAACATCCCCGGCGGCTGCCGCTTCCACGCGCGGTGCCACATCCTCGCCTCGGGCGAGGCGGAACGGGCCGGCGTCGCCGACGCGTGCAGGACGCGGGACCTTCCCGTCCTGGACGGCCACGAGCCGGGCGAGGGGCCGCCGCCCCGTCTCGTACGCGCGGCGTCTGCGTGTGCGCCACGTCGCGACGAAGCGCACACCGGACGGACGGCGTCGCACGCCGCACCCCGCACCCCGCCGCGACGTCCCCCGCGTCGTCCGCTCAGCCCTTTCGGCCCGCTTCGTACTCCGCGATCAGCGCACGCGAGCGCTTGACGTCCTCGGCCATGGCCGTGAGGAGCACGTCGATCGAGGCGAACTTCTCCATGCCGCGCACGTAGGCGAGGAAGTCGACAGCGACGTGCAGGCCGTAGAGGTCGAGGCCGACGCGGTCGATGGCGTACGCCTCGACGGTGCGGTGCTTGGCGTCGAACTGGGGGTTGGTGCCGACCGAGATCGCGGCGGGCATGGCCTCGTCCGCGACGTGCAGCCAGCCTGCGTAGACGCCGTCGGCGGGGACGGCGGTGTGCGGGAGGGTCTCGACGTTGGCGGTGGGGTAGCCGAGTTCCCTGCCGCGTTGCGCGCCGCGTACGACGACGCCCTCGACGCGGTGCGGGCGGCCAAGGATCTCGGCGGCGCCCGCGACGTCCCCCTCGGCGACGAGCCGGCGCGTCAGGGTCGAGGAGAAGGGCTGACCGTCACCCGCGTCGCCGCTGACGTAGAGGTCGACCAGGTCCACCTCGAAGTCGTCCTCGCGGCCGAGCTCGGCGAGCAGCGTCACGTTGCCCGCCGCCTTGTGGCCGAAGCGGAAGTTCGGGCCCTCCACGACGACCTTGGCATGCAGGCGCTCGGTGAGGACGGTGCGGGCGAAGTCGGCGGGCGACAGGCGCGAGAACTCCGTCGTGAACGGGAGGATCAGGAGCGCGTCCACGCCCAGGTCCGCCATGAGCTCGGCGCGCCGGTGATGCGCCGCGAGGAGGGGCGGGTGGCTGCCGGGGCGGACGACCTCGCTCGGGTGCGGGTCGAAGGTGACCACGACCGACCGCAGGCCCAGTTCCCTGGCGCGGTCCACGGCGCGGCCGATGATGAGCTGGTGTCCGCGGTGCACCCCGTCGTAGGACCCGATCGTGACGACGCTGCGCCCCCAGTCCTGCGGGATGTCCTCCAAGCCACGCCAGCGCTGCACTGTGACCGCTCCTTGTCGCACCTGTGGGATGAGCCGGTTGTCGGGATTCCACGAATCCGCAGGTCTAAGAGTGCCACGTCGCGTGCGCCCGGCAGTGGGCGGGCGGCGCGGGCGCGACGTGCCGCGGACGGGCGACGTCGCGCGCCACGCCGCCCCACGCCGCGCCCCGTCGCCCCGCCACGTCGCGCGCCTCACCGCCACCCACGTCGCGTGCGACCTGGCCTTTCGTCGCGCGCGGCGTCGTCACGCGCGACGTCGTCGCCGGACGGCGCCTCAGCCGAAGAAGGCGAGGCTCTTGGCCTTCCCGCGGTCCTCCTCGACCAGGACGAGGAAGGTCCCGTCCGGGCCGTGGACGGCGACGGGCCCGCGTCCCGCGTACTCCTCGGGCACGGCGATCCGTACCCCGTTCAGGAGGAGCCCCGCGCGGCGCGCGTCGACGTCCCAGCGCGGGAACGCCGCGTCGGCGGCCTCCGTGACGGGCATGACGGTCAGCTCCTCCTGGTGCTGGTCCAGGGTGCGCGCCACGTCGAGGCGGTAGGGGCCGACGCGGGTGCGGCGCAGCGCCGTGAGGTGCCCGCCGACGCCGAGCGCCGCGCCGATGTCGCGCGCGAGGGCGCGGATGTACGTGCCGGAGGAGCACGTCACCGAGACGAGCAGGTCCCGCACGGGGGTGCCGTCGGGCGCCGTCTCGGCGCGCACGTCGTGCACGAGGAAGGAGGAGACCGTGACCGGCCGGGCCGGGATCTCGAAGTCCTCGCCCTCGCGCGCCCGCTTGTAGGAACGCTTGCCGTCGATCTTGATGGCGCTGACCTTGGAGGGCACCTGGAGGATGTCCCCGGTCAGCTTCGCGACCTCTGCCTCGATCGCCTCGCGCGCGACGCCCGAGGCGTCGGCGGCCGAGGTGATCTCGCCCTCGGCGTCGTCGGTGACGGTGTCCTGGCCGAGCCGGATCGTGCCGACGTACTCCTTCTCGGTGAGGGCGAGGTGGCCGAGCAGCTTGGTGGCGCGCTGCACACCGAGGACGAGGACGCCCGTCGCCATCGGGTCGAGGGTGCCGGCGTGGCCGACACGTCGCGTGCCGGCGATGCCGCGCATCTTCGCGACGACGTCGTGGGAGGTGAACCCGGACGGCTTGTCGACGATGACGAGGCCGTCCGGGGTCGTGGTGCGCTGCGTGGTCATGCGGTGCCGCTGCCCCCGCCCCGCTCCGCCGAGGTGTCCTCGGACGCGTCGTCCTCGCCCTCGTCGGCCGGCTTGCGGTACGGGTCGGCGCCCGCCGCGTAGTCGGCGCCGGTCGAGACCTGGCGCACCTCCTCGTCGCGCAGCCGGGCGCGGTCCAGGAGGTCGTCGATGGTGCGCGCCGTGTCGGGCAGCGCGTCGGGCACGAAGGCGAGGCTCGGGGTGTACCGCACCCCGGTCTGCCGCCCCACCTCGGACCGGAGGACGCCCTTGGCGCTCTCCAGCGCCGCGGCGGACGCGGCGCGCTCCTCGTCGTCGCCGTAGACCGTGTAGAAGACCGTGGCCTCCCGGAGGTCACCGGTGACGCGTGCGTCGGTGATGGTCACGAAGCCCAGTCGCGGGTCCTTGATACGCCGTTCCAGGGTCTGGGCGACCACGACCTGGATGCGATCGGCCAGCTTGCGGGCGCGAGCGTTGTCGGCCACCGGTCCGTCTCCCTACTTGGTGCTGTTCTGTCTCGGTTGGTCTGGGTGGAGGGCTGGGCCTCCGGGGGTACGTCGCGTGCGCGACGCGGCGCGGGCCGCGACGTCGCGGCCCGTACGAGCACGAGGCGACGCCCCGCAGGACGCGTACCGCGCGCCGTACGACGCGTGCGCGACGCCCCGTCCGGCGCGACGTCGCGCGACGCGACGCGGGGCGGGGGGTCAGTCCTCGTCCCCGTGGAAGCGTCTGCGTACCGCGAGCAGTTCCACCTCGAAGCGGGCGGCGACGAGGCGTTCGCAGCGGTCGAGGAGATCGCTGAGGTGGCCCGCGTCGCCCGAGACGGCGGCGAGGCCGATCTCGGTCCTGCGGTGGAGGTCCTGCGCGCCCACCTCTGCCGCGCTCACGGCGTACTTCCGCTGGAGCTCGGCGACGATGGGGCGGACCACGGAGCGTTTCCCCTTGAGCGAGTGCACGTCGCCCAGGAGCAGATCGAAGGACAGGGTCCCCACATACATGCTGGTCCGGATGTCCCGCCGGTTCGGGGTACGAGGCGCCGCCTCCGTACGGCGGCAACCTCCCCACCGTACACGCGACGCACGGGGCCGATCGACGGGAATTCTCCGCCGACCGGCCCCGTGCTCGACCGCGTCAGCCACGGCCCGCCCCGGTCGTGCTCATCGCACGCGCCGAGGCGGGGCCGGGCGTCAGACGCGCGGCTTCTCGCGCATCTCGTACGTCGCGATGACGTCGTCCACCTTGATGTCGTTGAAGTTGCCGAGGTTGATACCGCCCTCGTAACCCTCGCGGATCTCGGTGACGTCGTCCTTGAAGCGACGCAGGCCCTCGATGTTGAGGCTCTCCGCGATGACCTTGCCGTCTCGCAGGAGCCGGGCCTTGGTGTTGCGCTTGACCTCGCCGGAACGGATGAGGACACCCGCGATGTTGCCGAGCTTGGAGGAGCGGAAGACCTCGCGGATCTCCGCCGTGCCGAGCTCGACCTCTTCGTACTCCGGCTTGAGCATCCCCTTGAGGGCTGCCTCGATCTCCTCGATCGCCTGGTAGATGACCGAGTAGTAGCGGACGTCGACACCCTCGCGCTCGGCCATCTGCGTGGCACGCCCGGCGGCGCGCACGTTGAAGCCGATGACGATGGCGTCCGAGCCGGTCGCCAGGTCGATGTCCGACTCGGTGACCGCGCCGACGCCGCGGTGCAGCACCCGGATGTCGACCTCTTCGCCGACGTCGAGCTGGAGCAGCGAGGACTCCAGGGCCTCGACCGAACCGGAGGCGTCGCCCTTGATGATGAGGTTGAGCTGCTTGATCTCGCCCTCCTTGAGCACCTTGTCCAGGTCCTCCAGGGAGACGCGCCGGGTGCGCTTGGCGAACGCGGCGTTGCGCTCGCGGGCCGCGCGCTTCTCGGCGATCTGACGGGCGGTGCGGTCCTCGTCGACGACGATGAAGTTGTCGCCGGCGCCGGGGACGTTGGTGAGACCGAGCACCTGGACGGGCGTGGAGGGCCCGGCCTCCTCGACCGTGTTGCCGAGGTCGTCGAGCATGGCGCGGACGCGCCCGTAGGCGTCGCCCACGACCATCGTCTCGCCGACCCGCAGGGTGCCTCGCTGCACCAGGACGGTCGCGGTGGCGCCGCGGCCCTTGTCGAGGTGCGCCTCGATCGCGATGCCCTGCGCGTCCTGCTCCGCGTTGGCGCGCAGGTCGAGCGAGGCGTCGGCCGTGAGGATGACGGCCTCCAGGAGGCTGTCGATGTTCAGGCCCTGCTTGGCGGAGATGTCCACGAACATCGTGTCCCCGCCGTACTCCTCGGCGACGAGACCGAACTCGGTGAGCTGGCCGCGCACCTTGGTCGGGTCGGCGCCCTCGACGTCGATCTTGTTGACGGCGACGACGATCGGCACCTCGGCGGCCTTGGCGTGGTTGAGCGCCTCGACCGTCTGCGGCATGACGCCGTCGTTCGCCGCGACCACGAGGATCGCGATGTCGGTGGACTTCGCACCACGGGCACGCATGGCGGTGAACGCCTCGTGACCGGGGGTGTCGATGAAGGTGATGCGGCGGTCGTCGCCGTTCACCTCGGTCGTCACCTGGTACGCGCCGATGTGCTGCGTGATGCCGCCGGCCTCGCCCGCGATCACGTTGGTCTTGCGGATCGCGTCGAGGAGGCGGGTCTTGCCGTGGTCGACGTGACCCATGACGGTGACCACCGGCGGGCGGGCCGTGAGCAGCTCCTCGCCGCCCTCGTCCTCGCCGAACTCCAGGTCGAAGGACTCCAGGAGCTCGCGGTCCTCCTCCTCGGGGCTCACGATCTGAACCTTGTAGTTCATCTCGGAGGCGAGGAGCTCCAGCGTCTCGTCCGTGACGGACTGGGTCGCCGTGACCATCTCGCCGAGGTTCAGCATCACCGCGACCAGCGAGGCCGGGTTGGCGTTGATCTTCTCGGCGAAGTCGGTGAGCGAGGCACCACGCGACAGGCGAACGGTCTCGCCGTTGCCGCGCGGCAGCATCACGCCGCCGACCGACGGGGCCTGCATGGCCTCGTACTCCTGGCGCCTCTGCCGCTTCGACTTGCGACCGCGACGCGCGGGACCGCCGGGACGCCCGAAGGCACCCTGCGTGCCGCCGCGGCCACCGGGACCGCCGGGACGGCCGCCGAA
>NZ_GG770539.1:1562103-1565906 GCF_000154905.1 Streptomyces sp. SPB074
AAAAAAAAAAAAAAAAAAAAAAAAAAAAAAAAAAATCGCCACACCTCCCCCCACCCACCCCGGGGCCCGGAAATTTGCCCATTGGCGGGGAGACAAAAAAACACAAAACAACCCTTCTGAGCGATAAGGGCGCACCCAAAGACCCAAAAAGAGAGCCGCCGGGAACCGGCCCCGGGGGGAAGGGGTGGGGGCGGACGGCGAGGGTGCCGCCGGCCGTGCGGGCGCCTGCTTGCGCGGCGCGCCGGGACGGGGGCCGGACTTGCCGGAGCCACCGCCCTGCTGGAATGCGTCAGTCAGTTTGCGCACCACCGGCGCCTCGATCGTCGAGGACGCCGAACGGACGAATTCACCGAGCTCTTGGAGCTTGGCCATGACGGCCTTGCTCTCCACGCCGAACTCCTTGGCGAGTTCGTATACCCGGACCTTAGCCACTTCGCTCCTTTGAGGTCCGGGGGGCGCCGGACCTTCGCTACTTCATGGGCGTACTCATCGCGTACTCATCGAGTGCTCATCGCAATCTCGACCTACTTCCGACTCGCGAGGTACCAGAGCCGCACGGCGGTTCCGTGCGGCGCTTCTTACGGTGTTGCCTGCTCTTGCGGTGTTGCCCGCTCGACATAGCGACGGAGTTCCGCCGTGTCGAGCGGTCCCTGGACCCGGAGGGCCCGGGGGAATGAGCGGCGGCGCACCGCCGACTCCGTACAGGCCGGTACGGGGTGTACGTACGCACCCCGGCCGGGCAGCGTACCGCGCGGGTCGGGGAGCAGGGCTCCGTCGACCATCACAGTGCGCAGCAATTCATTCTTGGCCGCTCGCTCCCGGCACCCGACACAGGTGCGTTCAGGGCAGGGGCGGGCATCCGTCCGACCAGACACTCTTCAGTCTACCTCCCCGTAACGACCCCATCCCGACGGGGGAAAGATCGAACGGCCATCTGTGGCGGGGTGCCGCGCTACGGCGCCGCAGCGGGACGTCCTGGACGCGACGTCGCGCCGTCGGTGCGGGGTGCCGACGGCGCGACGTGGCGCTACGGCCGCGGCGTGAGGCGACCGCCGCGCCGTTCTCGCCGGGCGCTCCCCCGCAGCGTCGGCTCCGCGCAGCGCAGCGTCGCCACGTCGCGGCAGCTCCGCGCCGCGTCAGTCCCGTGCGACGTCAGCCCCGCGCCGGCCTGCGGTCGCTGTCGCGGGCGGGTGCGACGGTGCCGGACTCGCGGCCACCGCTCCGGTTGCCCTCGCGGCCCTCGCCCCCGTCGCCCTCCTCGTCCACCGTCTCCGTGTCCGGGCGGATGTCGATGCGCCAGCCGGTGAGGCGGGCGGCGAGGCGCGCGTTCTGGCCCTCCTTGCCGATCGCCAGCGAGAGCTGGTAGTCGGGCACGGTGACGCGCGCGGAGCGCGTCGCGAGGTCCACGACCTCGACGTGGCTGACGCGCGCCGGGGACAGCGCGTGCGCGACGAGCTCCGCCGGATTGTCCGACCAGTCGACGATGTCGATCTTCTCGCCGTTCAGCTCGGCCATGACGTTGCGCACCCGGCCGCCCATGGGGCCGATGCACGCGCCCTTGGCGTTGAGCCCGGAGCGGTTCGAGCGCACCGCGATCTTCGTCCGGTGCCCGGCCTCGCGCGCGATGGCGGCGATCTCGACGGACCCGTCGGCGATCTCGGGGACCTCCAGGGAGAAGAGCTTCTTCACGAGGTTCGGGTGCGTGCGCGAGAGGGTGACCGAGGGGCCGCGCATCCCCTTCGCGACCCGTACGACGTACGACCGCAGCCGCAGCCCGTGCGTGTACTCCTCGCCGGGGACCTGCTCCTGCACCGGCAGGATGGCCTCCAGCTTGCCGATGTCCACGAGGACGTTCTTCGGGTCGCGGCCCTGCTGGACGACGCCGGTCACGATGTCGCCCTCGCGCCCGGCGTACTCGCCGAGCGTCGCGTCGTCCTGCGCGTCGCGCAGCCGCTGGAGGATGACCTGCTTGGCGGTCGTGGCGGCGATCCGCCCGAAGTCGGAGGGCGTGTCGTCGAACTCGCGGGCGCGGGCGCCCTCACCGAGGTCGGCGAGGTCCGCCTCGTCCTCCTTGACCCACACCGTCACGTGACCGCTCTCGCGGTCGAGGTGGACGCGGGCGCGGCGGTGGCTGTGCTCGGTGCGGTGGTACGCGATGAGGAGCGCCGACTCGATCGCCTCGACCAAACGGTCGAAGGAGATCTCCTTCTCCCGGACCAGACCCCGCAGGGCACTCATGTCGATATCCACGGCTACGCCTCCTTCGGCTTCGGTGCCTGCTCGGCCTCGGCCTGCTCGGCGTGCTGAGGACCGGCCTCGGCCGTCCTCTCCTTGCGGTTGAACTCGATCTCCACCCGCGCCTTGGAGATCTCGGGGAATTCCAGCCTGCGGCTGGTCGGCTTGCGGCCCTTGACGCCGGGGACCTCCAGATCGAGGCCCGCGTCGTCCGCCTTGAGCAACCGGGCCACCAGTTCCCCGCCCTCGGCGAGCTGGAAGCGCACGAGGCGGCCGGTGGCGCGCACGTAGTGGCGGTGGGCGCTGAGGGGACGGTCGGCACCGGGCGAGGTGACCTCCAGGACGTACTCGTTCTCGCCCATGGCGTCGGTGTCGTCGAGCACGGTGGAGATCTCGCGGCTCAGCTCGGCACACGTGTCGAGGGACACGCCCGTGTCCCCGTCCACCACGATCTGCAACACCCTGCGACGGCCGGCCGGAGTCACGGTGATCTCTTCGAGATCGAGGTCCCTGGCGGTGACGAGAGGTTCCAGGATCTCCCGCAGCCTCTCGCTCTGGGTGGTGCTCATCCGGGTGACTCCTCGGCCGCGTGTGCTGTTGTGGTGCGTCATGTCTCGGCTCAAAGGGTATCCGGTCGCGACGGGGAGTGGCGCCACTCGAACGGGTGCATCCCGGTACGGCATCGGGGCGACGTCGCGCGCCGCCCGCTTTTCGCGGCACGACGCGGCGTCCGCGCGACGTCGCCGCGCCGTGCGCCCTTCCGGTGGAAGGACGGCATGGACAAGGCGGCCCGTGCCTCTGTACGAGGCACGGACGCGGGTACGGTGATCACCGCAGTGCCACCACACTCCGAAGCGGGCGGAACGCCGTCGGCGGCGTGACGTCGCGTCCCGGGCGTGACGCGACACACAGGCCGGGGCGCGGTGCGGGGCCCGAGGCGGGCGACGTACGTAGCGGGCGCCGCACGCGTCACGTCGCGGGCCGCGTGACGTCGCGCGGGTCGTACGTCGCGTCGGGCTCCACGTCGCGCGCCGCCGAGAGGTGAGGGCATTCGCACCGCATCGCCGTTCCGCTGCTCTTTGATACCGCCGCTCCGTCGTAACGCTGTCGCCCCGTCCGTCGTCATCCGTCCGCCGCTGTCGCCGCCCTCGCACGTCACCGCCCCGGACCGCGTCACGCGCGTCGTCTCTCTACGCGACGCGGCGTCCCGCCGAGGGGGCGGACGACGCGAGGCGCGCGCGACGCCGGCACCGAATCCGTCGAGGAAGTACGCCGTGCCTCCACTCCCGTTCCCCGGTCCGCTTCCCCTCTCCCGTCTCTCGCGCCGCGCCGTGCTCGCCTCGGGGACGGCGCTCGCGGGCGTGACGCTGCTCAGCGGCTGCTCGGACGATTCCGACGCCGCGTCCGAACGTCGCGCGAAGACGGAGGCCACCGCCGCGCAGAAGCTGAGCCGCGGGGCGGCGCGCGACAGTGCGGGCCTGGCGGCGCGGTACGACGCGACGCTCGCCGCGCATCCCGGACTCGCCGCGACGCTGCGCCCACTGCACGCGCAGGTGACACAGCACCGC
>NZ_GG770539.1:1566006-1570801 GCF_000154905.1 Streptomyces sp. SPB074
GAGGCGTTCGACGCCGCCGGGCGCGGCACGGCGGCCATCCCGTCCGCCGCCGCTTCGTCCGCGACGCCGGAGCGCGCGGCCGATGCCGCCGCCGCGAGCGCGTCGCCCGGCCCCGCCGTCGCGTCCGACGAGGCGACGGCGCTGCGCGACCTCGCCACAGCGGAGAAGAAGCTCGCGGACCACCGTGCGCGCGTCCTCGTGGACGCTCCGGCCGAGCTGGCGCGCCTGCTCGCCTCGGTCGCCGCCGCAGGCGCCGCGCACGCCTACGTACTCGGTGCCGCAGCCACGTGACGCCGCGCACGACCCGCCCCGTAAGGGAGCGGGCGGACCAGGAGACAGCAGCAGGAGCCAGCAGGAGGAGTAGCCGATGTCTGAAAATGCTCGTACGCGCGTCGGAAAATCCGACACGAAGGAGCGGGAACGCAAGGCCGCCGAGGCGGCGCTGCGCGCGGAGCACGCCGCCGTCTACGGATACGGCGTCGTCGGCGGGCGCGTCGCCCCGGCACGGCGCGACGACGCGAGGGCGGCCTACGACGCGCACCGCGCGCGACGTGACGCGCTGGAACGCGACGTCACCGACCTCGGAGGCACGCCGGAGCCCGCCGCCGCCGCGTACACGTTGCCGTTCGCGGTGCCCGACGCCGCGGCGACGCTACGGCTCGCGGAGGCGCTGGAGGAACGCGTCGCCGGGGTGTATGCCGACCTGGTGCGGGCGGCGTCGGGGCAACGTCGCGCGGATGCCGCCGCCGCGTTGCGCGAAGCGGCGGTCCGCGCCGTGCGCTGGAGCGGCGACGGCGTAGCCTTCCCAGGTCTGGCGGAACGATCGAATCCGGCCAAGGAGTCCGAGAAGGAGCGTCCGGCTTCCCCGGCCCCGCAGGACTGACCACCCGGTACCAGCCCGAAGGGACGCACCCCGCATGGTCCTCGAACCTCCCCGCCGACTCGTACGGGCCTTGGCGGAGGACCCCGGCGGGGACGACACGGCGGCCTGGCTGGCCGGGCTTCCCGAGTTGGTGGACGCCGCCGCGCGCGCCCACGGCGTTCGCGTGGAGCGGCTGCTCCAGCCGGGCGGGCGAAGTGGAGTGGTCCTGCTGGTGCGTCGCGCGGACGACGCCCCCCGCCGTCCTCAAGCTCGCGCCACGGCGTGCGCGTCCCGGCGCCGAGGCGGCGGCGCTCGCGCGGTGGGACGGCCTCGGTGCCTGCCGCCTCCTCGCGGGGTCCGCGGCGGGGGCGGCGGGCGGCGGAGAGGTGCACGACGCGGCGTTCGGCCCGGCGTACGGGGCCGAACTCGGGAACACGACGGGGACTGTGGCGCCGCTCGCGAGTGGGCGTGGCCTGCTCCTGGAGCGCCTTCACTCCGAGATCTCGTTGAGTTCGCTGCCGCAGGCGAAGGCGATGCTGGAGGCCGCGGAAACGGTGCGCAGGCTGTGGGTACCGGTGGCCGACGAGTCACCGTTCGAAACACTCGCCGCGCGTACGGAGCGCCAGGCCGCGCACATGCGCGGGACGGCGGGCCCGCTCATCCTGCCCCTCGTGGAGAACGCTCTGGCGGTGCGCCGCGAACTGCTCGCCGACGCCGCGCGACCCGAAGCGGAACGCGTACTGCTGCACGGCGCCTTCCGGCAGGCGAAGGTACTCGCCGGCGAGCGGCTGCCGTGGCTCGCGGTCGGCCCCGAGCCCGTAATCGGCGAGCGCGCCTACGACGTCGCGCGCCTGGCCCGCGACCGGCTGGAGGACCTCGTGGCGAGCGACGGCGGCGCGAGCGCCGCGCGACGTCGCGTCGCCAAGCTCGCGGACGCCCTCGACCTGGACCGCGATCGGGTGCGGGGCTGGACCCACTTCCGCGCGACAGCCGCCGGCGTCGCGGCGCTCGCGGCGGGCCGCCGCCAGGAGGGCGAGACGTTGCTGGAGTTCGCGGCCTGGCTCTGAGCCGCCCCGAGGATGCGCGGGGCGTGGCGTGCGGGGGTGACGTCGAGAGGGGGCGGGGCGTCGTGGCGGTGCTGCGGCGCGAGGTAGCGACCGCTGTCGGGGGGGCGTCGCGCGCTGAGGGGCCGGTACGTCGCGGCGACGTCACGCGGGCCACGTCGCGTACGGCGCCCCGGCACGTCGCGCATACGCGCTTCCGACAGCGCGACGTCACGCACCCTGCGACGCGACGTCGCATATGCCACGTCGCGTGCGACCAGGCACGATGCGTCGTGACGTCGCGTCGACGCACGGCACGCGACGTACTCCGCGCGCCTGTGGCTCCCCTCCGACGCCGTTCCCCCTCCGCCCCGCCCACCGCCGCGTCCCGCGTGGTCGCCGCCGCGTCCCGGGCCGCGTCCCGCGTCGCGCACGCGCCGCAGGGCGGGACGTCGCGTGACGTCCCGCGCTGCGGGGTGGTGACGGGTGTCCGGCCGGATCAGGCGGTCAGGCGGGCGACGGCTTCCTCGACCGGGAGTTCCTCGCGCTCGCCGGTGCGGCGGTCCTTGAGCTCGACGATGCCCTCGGCGGCGCGGCGGCCCGCGATGACCGTCTTCGGGACACCGATGAGCTCGGCGTCGGTGAACTTGACGCCGGGCGAGACGCCCGCGCGGTCGTCCACGAGGACGCGAGCGCCGGCGGCGGCGAGCTTGTCGGCGACCTCCAGGGCCAGCTCGGTCTGGAGGACCTTGCCGGCGGCGACGACGTGGACGTCGGCGGGGGCGACCTCGGCGGGCCAGCACAGGCCCTTGTCGTCGGCGGTCTGCTCGGCGAGCGCGGCGACGGCGCGCGAGACGCCGATGCCGTACGACCCCATCGTGACGCGTACGGGCTTGCCGTTCTGGCCGAGGACATCGAGCTGGAAGGTGTCGGCGTACTTGCGGCCGAGCTGGAAGATGTGACCGATCTCGATGGCACGGTCGAGGTGCAGGCCCTGGCCGCAGTTGGGGCAGGGGTCGCCCTCCTGGACCACGACGACGTCGAGGTAGTCGTCCACCTCGAAGTCGCGGCCGGCGACGACATTGCGCGCGTGGGTGTCGGGCTTGTTGGCGCCGGTGACCCAGGCGGTGCCGGGGGCGACGCGGGGGTCGGCGATGTAGCGGATCTTCAGGCCCTGGGGACCGACGTAGCCGCGTACCAGCTCCGGGTTCGTCTCGAAGTCCTCGGCGGTGACGAGGTCCACGACGGCGGGCGCCAAGTGCTCGCCCAGCTTGCCGAGGTCGACCTCGCGGTCACCGGGGACGCCGATGGCGACGATCTCGCCGTCCACCTTGACCAGCAGGTTCTTGAGCGTCGCGGAGGCGGGAACGCCGAGGTGCTCGGCCAGCGTCTCGATCGTCGGCGTGTCGGGAGTGTCCAGCTCCTCGACCGGACCGTGCGCGGAACCGTCCACCGCGGCGCCCTTGAAGGTGACGGCCTCGGTGTTCGCCGCGAACCCGCAGTTGGGGCAGTCGGCGAAGGTGTCCTCACCGGCGGCGGCCGGGGCGAGGAACTCCTCCGAGGCCGAACCGCCCATGGCGCCCGACACGGCGGAGACGATGCGGTAGTCGAGACCGAGGCGCGCGAAGATCTTGCGGTACGCCTCGCGGTGCAGCGCGTACGACTCGGCCAGGCCCTCGTCGGTCGTGTCGAAGGAGTACGAGTCCTTCATGAGGAACTCGCGACCGCGCAGCACGCCGGAGCGGGGACGCGCCTCGTCGCGGTACTTCGTCTGGATCTGGTACAGCATGACCGGAAGGTCCTTGTACGAGGTGCACTGGTCCTTCACGACCTGCGTGAAGATCTCCTCGTGCGTGGGGCCGAGGAGGTAGTCGGCGCCCTTGCGGTCCTTGAGGCGGAAGAGCAGGTCGCCGTACTCCTCCCAGCGCCCCGTCGCCTCGTAGGGCTCGCGCGGCAGGAGCGCGGGCAGCAGGACCTCCTGGGCGCCGATGGCGTCGAGCTCCTCGCGGACGATCTGCGAGATGTTGTCGAGGACCTTCTTGCCGAGCGGCAGCCAGGACCAGACACCGGCGGCCGTACGGCGTACGTAGCCGGCGCGGACCAGGAGCTTGTGGCTCAGCGTCTCGGCGTCCGCCGGGTCGTCGCGCAGTGTCTTGACCATCAATCGGGACATGCGCTGGACCTGGGCCATGGTGAACTCCTGCGAGGAAAGGGTGATGGTGACGAGGTTAGCCGGGGCCCCGGGGCTGGCGGAAATCGGTTATGCCCGGTGCGGACGCGGGCCCTCCAGAGGCAACGTCGCGCCCATCACCGCGTACGGCAACGGCGCGCCGGGGAAGGCGATCTGTCGCGCGAGGTCGCGGTATCCGAGCGAGGCGTAGAGGCCGCGCGCGGGGCTGTCGCGATCGATGGCCGAGAGGATCGAACGCGGCTGCGGCGCGACGTCGGTGAGGCCGGTGATGAGGGCGCGGCCGATGCCGCGGTTCTGGTGACGCGGGTGGACGTGCAGTTCGGTGATCACGAAGGAATCGTCCAGCCACGCGTCGTTGCCGAGCCGGCGCAGGTAGGGCTGCACGACCGTGGACCACCAGTGGGCGCGGTCGTTCGGGAGTCCGTAGACGAAGCCGACGAGGCGGTTCTCGGCCGTCGTGGCACCGAGCGCGCGGGCGCCGGGGACACCGAGGTGCCGCAGCACGATGTGGTGCCGTACGTCCATCTCCTCGTCGGTGAGACCGAAGGCGAGAGCCTGCACGGCAAGGGCCTCGTCCACGCGGGCGGCCAGATCGAGCGGGCCGACCGTGATCTCGTCCGGGGTCCTGGGGGTGTGCCCGGGGTTGCTCGACATGCGGGGAGACTACCGGGCGCCGGGGGCGTGGGGGCCGGGAGGGAG
>NZ_GG770539.1:1570901-1598764 GCF_000154905.1 Streptomyces sp. SPB074
CGCGTCGGGGCGGGGGCGAGCGACGGCCCGGGGGGCGCGCGGGTGGGCGCCGGGAGAGGGATGCTGGCGCGGGGCCTCGTGGGTGGGCACGGTGCGTGACCGGGGTGCGCGGAGCGTCGGCTGTCGCCGGCGGCCGAGGCCCCGGGGGCGGGCGACGCGGCATATGCGACGTCGCGCCCACGGCGCCGTCGTCGGCGGCGCGCGCAACGCCGCCGTACACGCGGCGAGGGTGGTCAACTCGGGAACACGTCGCGCGAGTTGCAGGCATCCCTCGCTCCGTGCCCGCGACGTCGGCCGCTCCGTTCCCCGACGTTCAGTACGCGCCGTACCCGTCGCGGAAGACCGGCAGTTTCTCGCCGGCCTCGACCGGGACGCGCAGCCGGTTCTGGCGAGGCGGCATGGGGCAGTTGTACTGGTCCGAGAATCCGCACGGCGGGACGAAGGCGCGATTGAAATCGAGGACGACGCGCTGGGACCCGTTGTTCTGCTCGTCGCGGTGGACGAAGAGGAAACGGCCCGCACCGTAGGTGCTCGTCCCGTTCGTCGGGTCGCCGAAGACGAGGAGCAGCGTGCCGTCGTCGAAGGCGCTGAGGGTGTAGACATCGCCGTCGAGGTCCAGCCGCAGATCGCCGGGGACAACGAGGTCACGCGTGCCGCCGTTGTCCCGGATGTGCTCGAAGGGCACCGTCCTGGCGCCCTCCACCGGCTGGTAGTCGGCCTTCAGGACCCATTCGGGCCGGTACGGGAAGGTGTCGACGTGGTCGAAGTGGCGCGCTGCGGGCGAGCGGGCGTCCCAGCGGCGGAATCCGTACTCGGGACGCCCGCTGAGCGGCTCCGTGCGTTCCAGGGTCGTGAAGGTCTGCCCCTCCCCCAGTTCCGCCCGCGCCCCATCGAGGTCGGGGCGCTCGCCCGGCGGGGCCCAGCGGGTCTCCACGAGGGCCAGATTGCCCTGCGGCGAGGTGAGGGCCGCCCGACGTCGCGCGCGCCAGTCGTCCCAGGCCGCTCGGTCCGTCGCGGTGTCGCGCGCGGTGTCGCCGGGTGCGGCCTGCGGCGCCGTGGCGTCCCCTTTCGCGCGAATTCCGTCGGTGGGGTCGGTCATGTCTTGCCTCGTTTCTCGGGTGGGAGTGGAGCCCGGCGTGGGGCGTGCGGATACGCCGCGCGGCATATGTCACGTCGCGTGCGACCTGCGCAAACGTCGCGTCAGTCGTGCGCGGCGTCGCCCCGTGCGCACCCGCTTCGGTGACTGGCTCAGGCCGGTGCCCCGCTCAGAAGAGGACGCTCGCGAAGGTGCCCGTCTCCTGGAAGCCGACGCGTCGGTACGTAGCGCGCGCGGCGGTGTTGAAGTCGTTCACGTACAGACTCGCCACGGGGGCTATGTCGCGCAGCGCGTACGTGAGGACGGCCGCCATGCCCGGAGCGGCGAGCCCCCGGCCGCGGTACTCCGGGTTGACCCAGACGCCCTGGATCTGGCACGCCTCCGGGGTCGCCGCGCCGATCTCGGCCTTGAAGACGACCTTGCCGTCGTCGATACGGGCGAAGGAGCGCCCCGCATGAACGAGTTCGGCGACGCGAGCCTGGTAGAGAAGACCGCCGTCGCCAGCGAGCGGGGAGATCCCGACCTCCTCCGTGAACATCGCGACGCAGGCCGGCATCAACGTCTCGACCTCCTCACGGCGCACGCGGCGCACCAGTGGGTCGGGAGGCACCTCGGAGGGCCGGTCGGTCGTCATCAGGGGCTGGCAGGCGCGGACCTCGCGGGCGGGGCCCCAGTACGGTTCGAGCAAGGACCAGAGCAGGCGCGTGGCTTCCGCCGGGCCGACGATGGACGAACAGCGGCGCCCCGCGCGACGTGCGCGCTCCGCGAAGGCGCGCACCGCTTCGGGCACGGCGCAGATGGGGACGAGGTTCGCACCCGCGTAGCAGAGCGACGTGAGGTGCCCGCGCTGGTACCAGCCCCACATCTCGCCACCGAGCCGCCAGGGGTCGAGACCGGCCGCCTGGACGCGGGAGGTGACGAAGGCGTTCGCCACCGGGTCCTGGTGCAGGACGGCCAGCGCGGCGTCCAGGTCCTCGGGTCCGAGGACCCGGGTGGTGGTCTGAGTCAACACGTTCGAAGCGCCTCACCGTACGGGCTACTGGTTTTGGCACTGTACCCGCCGAGAAGACGGCGCGCCCCGGGGACGGGGAGGACCGGGCCGAGCGGCCCATGGGGCGCGAGGCGACGACGGCACGCTGCGACAAGCTGCGGCGTGGCATATGCCTCCGCTATACGCCATGTCGCCCTGGCCGGCGACTGAGCGGCGCGACTCCACGCGGCTTCGGCCACCCGCCGCACGCGGCGTGGCATATGCGACGTCGCGTGCGACCAGGCACGATGCCACCTACGCGACGTCCAGGAAGGGCTGTCGGCGCCGATGGACGACCACGCCACAGCACCGTCACGCACGCAACGAAGGCCGCACCGCACACCGCGCACAACGGCGTCGGCGCGCCCATGCCCAGGGGCGCACGGTGCCGCGCGCCGAGCATCGGCGCGGCCGACACCGCCCGGGCATGGGGCGGCCCGGGGGCGCCACGTCCCCGGACCGTCGGCCGGACGACTCAGCTGACCGAGACCTCGGGCTCGCCGGAGGTGATGCCGTCGGCCTCCATCTGGGCGGCGATCTTCTGCGCCTCGTCGATGAGGGTCTCCACGATCTTGGACTCGGGCACGGTCTTGACGACCTCGCCCTTGACGAAGATCTGGCCCTTGCCGTTGCCCGAGGCGACGCCGAGGTCGGCCTCACGGGCCTCGCCGGGACCGTTGACGACGCAGCCCATGACCGCCACGCGCAGCGGGACCTCCATGCCTTCGAGCCCCGCGGTGACCTCGTTGGCGAGCTTGTAGACGTCGACCTGGGCGCGCCCGCAGGAGGGGCAGGAGACGATCTCCAGGCGGCGCGGCTTGAGGTTGAGGGACTCCAGGATCTGGAGGCCGACCTTGACCTCCTCGGCGGGCGGGGCCGAGAGGGAGACGCGGATGGTGTCGCCGATGCCCTCGGCGAGCAGGGCGCCGAAGGCCACGGCCGACTTGATGGTGCCCTGGAAGGCGGGGCCGGCCTCGGTGACGCCGAGGTGGAGGGGGTAGTCGCAGGCCTGCGCGAGCTGGCGGTAGGCGTTGACCATGACGACGGGGTCGTTGTGCTTGACCGAGATCTTGATGTCGCGGAAGCCGTGTTCCTCGAAGAGCGACGCCTCCCACAGGGCGGACTCGACGAGCGCCTCGGGCGTCGCCTTCCCGTACTTCTGGAGCAGCCGACGGTCGAGCGACCCAGCGTTGACGCCGATCCGGATCGGCACGCCCGCGTCGCCCGCGGCCTTGGCGATCTCCTTGACCTTGTCGTCGAACTGCTTGATGTTGCCGGGATTCACTCGGACCGCCGCGCAGCCGGCGTCGATGGCGGCGAAGACGTACTTCGGCTGGAAGTGGATGTCCGCGATGACGGGGATCTGCGACTTGCGCGCGATGACGGACAGCGCGTCGGCGTCGTCCTGCGTCGGGCAGGCCACACGCACGATCTGGCAGCCGGAGGCCGTCAACTCGGCGATCTGCTGGAGCGTCGCGCCGATGTCGGAGGTACGCGTGGTGGTCATCGACTGGACGGACACGGGGGCGCCACCACCGACGGGGACACTCCCGACCTGGATCTGCCGGCTCTTCCTGCGCTCGGCGAGCTGGGTAGGAACGGACGGCATTCCCAGTGAAATCGCAGTCATCTGCAGTGCAACCCCAACGTGTGGATATCGGTCCCGGAATCCTCGGGCTCCGTCACCCGAGATTACGTCACTACCGGATCGGGGGAACACGGACCCGCACCGGGTCACCTGTTCGTCGGTCGCGCGCCACCCGCCCGCCGCCGCACGGACCACGGCGGTACGTCGCCTACCGCCTCGTCACTGTCGTGCACGGCGCCACGTCGCGCGGCGGTACATCGCGTCCTGAGGCTGCCGTGCCGTCGCACGGCGCGCTACGTCGCGTGGCGTATGCCGAGTCGTGCACGGCGCGCAAGGCGGCGTACGTCGCGTGCCGCAGGCGCGGGACGGCGCCTCGTACGTCGCGTACCGCAGGCCCGGACGCGGCGTGCGCTACGTCGCGTCGTGGGTGGGCACGGCGCCCCCTACACGTAGCGGAACGGGGAGCGCGTCGACGCGACGTGGCATATGCGACGTCGCGTGTGACCAGGGACGATGCGCGGCGCGCCGCCGCGCGAGGACGGGGCGCAGCAAGCCGCCACGTCGCGCCCCCAGCCGCACACGTCACACCCCCACAGGCACACGTCCCGCCACGTCTCCACACGGCGCGACGCCTGCCCGCCACCGCAGCGGCGCGCCCGCTGCCGGGCGCGCCGCTGCGGATCAGGTGATCTTGACCGGGTTCACCAGGTCGGCGATGAACACGAGGAGCGTGAAGCAGACGAAGATGCCCGCGACCACGTACGCCACCGGCATCAGCTTCGCGACGTCGAAGGGGCCCGGGTCGGGACGGCGGAAGACGCGGGCCGTGTGGCGGCGTACCGCCTCCCACAGCGCGCCCGCGATGTGACCGCCGTCGAGGGGCAGCAGGGGCAGCATGTTGAAGAGGAACAGGGAGAGGTTGAAGCCCGCGACGAGGAACAGCATCATCGCGATCTGGTTCTCCGGCGGGATGTCCAGGGTGAAGACCTCGCCGCCCACGCGTGCCGCGCCGAGGACGCCCATGGGCGAGTCCTGCTTGCGCTCCCCGCCGTCGAACGCGGCGTTCCACAGGTCGGGGATCTTGGAGGGCAGCGCCAGCATCGACTGGACGCCGTTCTCCATCATGGTGCCCATCTGGTCGACGGACTGCCCGAAGGACTGCTTCACGATGCCGGAGGCCGGCGTGAAGCCGAGGAAGCCCGCGGTGACGTACTGACCGTCCACGACGCCGCCGTCGCCGTCGGTCTTGGCGACCTGGTTCTCTATGACGTCGGCGTGGAGCGTGCGTCGCGTGCCGTCGCGCTCGATCGTGATCGTCGCCGCGCCCTGGGAGGCGCGGATGCGGGACTGGAGGACGCCGTAGTCGTCCACGGACTGCCCGTTGTACGCGACGATCTTGTCGCCCGGCCTGAGCCCGGCGGCCTTGGCGGGCGCCGGGGCGTCGCCCTTGGCGCAGGTGTCGCGGTTCTCGCTCTGGTTGATGACGCAGTCGGAGACCGTGCTGACCGTGGTGGTCTGCGTGTTCAGGCCGAAGGTCATCATGACGCCGAAGAAGATCGCGACGGCGAGGACCAGGTTCATGAACGGTCCCGCGAACATCACGATGACGCGCTTCCACGGCTTGCGCGTGTAGAACATGCGCGTCTCGTCGCCGGGTTCGAGTTCCTCGTACGCGGCGGAACGGGCGTCCTCGATCATGCCGCGCCAGGGCGACGTGGAGCGCGCCTCGACGCGTCCGTCGGGTCCCGGCGGGAACATCCCGATCATGCGGATGTAGCCACCGAGCGGCACGGCCTTGACGCCGTACTCGGTGTCGCCCTTCTTGCGCGAGAAGAGCGTCGGCCCGAAGCCGACCATGTACTGCGGCACACGGATGCCGAAGAGCTTCGCGGTGGACAGGTGCCCCAGCTCGTGCCAGGCGATCGAGAACAGCAGCCCGATCACGAAGACGACTATGCCGAGGATCGTCATCAATACGGTCACGCAGTGGCCTCCACTGTCGCCTTCGCAGCCAGTTCGCGCGCCCGGGCCCGTGCCCAGGTCTCCGCGTCGAGAACGTCCTCAAGCGTCAGGCGGGTTCCCGTCGCGGGCGTGCCGTGCTCGGCCACCACGGCGGTCACCGTGTCCATGATCGCGTTGAAGGCGAGGGCGCCCTTGAGGAAGGCGTCCACACATTCTTCGTTGGCGGCATTGAACACCGCCGGAGCCGTCCCCGCGAGCCGCCCCACGTGCCGGGCGAGTCCGACCGAGGGGAACGCCTCGTCGTCGAGCGGGAAGAACTCCCAGGACGACGCGGTGCTCCAGTCGAATCCGCGCGCGGCGTCGGGCACGCGCGCGGGCCAGCCGAGGCCGATCGCGATGGGCCCGCGC
Organism: Streptomyces sp. SPB074; assembly: GCF_000154905.1. GTDB lineage: Bacteria > Actinomycetota > Actinomycetes > Streptomycetales > Streptomycetaceae > Streptomyces. The sequence continues at coordinate 1,576,986 of NZ_GG770539.1, forward strand.
ATGTCGGGCGGCGTCGCCTGCGCCAGCGTCGAGCCGTCCACGAACTCGACCATCGAGTGCACGTAGGACTGCGGGTGCACGACGACCTCGATGCGCTCGAACGGAATGTCGTAGAGGAGGTGCGCCTCGATGACCTCCAGGCCCTTGTTGACGAGGGTCGCTGAGTTGACGGTGATGACCGGGCCCATGGACCACGTCGGGTGCGCGAGCGCGTCCTGCGGCGTGACGGTGGCCAGCTCGGCCCTCGTACGGCCGCGGAAGGGGCCGCCCGACGCCGTGACCACGAGCTTGCGCACCTCGGCGCGCGTGCCGGCGGCGAGCGCCTGGAAGAGCGCGGCGTGCTCGGAGTCGACGGGAATGATCTGGCCCGGCGCGGCGAGTTCCTTGACGAGGGGGCCGCCGACGATGAGCGATTCCTTGTTGGCGAGCGCGAGGGTGCGCCCCGCCTTGAGCGCGGCGAGCGTCGGGGCGAGGCCGATCGACCCGGTGATGCCGTTGAGGACCGTGTGGCACGGCGACGCCGCGAGATGCGTCGCGGCGTCGGGGCCCGCGAGGATCTCGGGCAGCGGCACCGCGCCGTACTGCGCGGAGAGCGCCTCGCGCAGCTGCGGCACGACGTCCTCGCGCGCCACCGCGACATGGTCCACGCGGAGGCGGTACGCCTGCTCCGCGAGCAGGCCGACCCTGCCGCCCGCCGCAGAGAGCGCCGTGACCCGGAAGCGCTCCGGGTTGCGCAGGACGAGGTCCACGGCCTGCGTACCGATGGAGCCCGTGGAGCCGAGCACGACGATGTCGCGGCGTCCCGGCGTGGCGTCGTAGCGGAGGTGGGGGTCGGCGAGTGCAGCGGGACTGTCGGTCATCCCCCCATTCTCGCCATAAGACCTGTGCGAGCGGACAGCGCGTCCCGGAAGTCACCCGGCGGGCGGCGTCCAGATGTAGGGCGTCGTCGTCGTGAGCTCCAGGAAGCCGAGGCGGCGCAGGATGGGCGCGCTGTCGGCGCTCGCGTCGACCTGGAGGTATCGGACGCCGCGTGCGGCGGCGATACGGGCGCGCGCGGCGACCGTCGCGCGGTACAGGCCGCGCCCCGCGCCACACAGCAAGCATTCGTACGCACCAGAGCACGGCGAAGTCCGTGCCGCGGACGAACTCCGATGCGGGAGGCGTGGAGGGGGGTCGGGGGTGGGGGTGTCGCGGGGGATGTCGCGGTGGGGGGTGGTGCGGCGTGGGGCGTCATGGCGTCGGGCGGTTGCTCGGAAGGTGTCGGGGCGGGAGTGGCGTCCGGGTCGGCTTCGACCAAGAGGACCGTCAGGGTGTCCGGCGACGTGGCCAGGGTGCGGTGGAGTTCCTCCGCGTGGGCGTGGGGCTCGCCCCAGATCTCCTCGTTCATGGCGTCAATGGCGCGGAGGTCCGCGAGCGAGGTCGCGTCACGCATCCGGAGCCCGTCCGGCAGGCGGGGTTGGAGCCGGGCGACGTCCTCCGTACGGCCCACGAAGACGGTCTCGGGCTCCTCGGGGACGAAACCCGCGGCGCGGAGCCTTGCGGGCAGGTCCCGCTGCGCGTCGTGGCCGCGCGTCTTCCACTCGGTCTCGATGCCCAGCCCGGCGTACCTGTCGCGTTGTCTGGCGATCAGCGCGTCGAGGGCGTCGCCCTCGACGCCGAGGTCTCTCGGGCCGGTGATGTAGCCGGTCTCGATGCCGGTGAAGCGCACGAGGGCCCCGTCGCGCTCGACGCGTGCGCGCGGGTCGGAGAACTCGTTCTCGCCGCGCAGTTGCGCGTCGTAGGCGGCGAGGAGGGTGCGGCGGAGTTCTTCGTCCGTCGGGGAGGGGCCGGTCGGCGTGGGGGTGGGGTGCGGTCGCGGTGCGTGGCTCATGGAGGGCGAGCTTGGCGGGTGGGACGGGGCCCGGTCAAAGGATTTAGGCGGTACGCGGCTCCTCCGTGACGACGTCGCGACGTCGCGACGTTTCCGCAGGTCACACGCGACGTGGTGCGGGTCACGTCACGACGTGGCGACGGGGCGTGCGGGTGACGTCGCGGCGCGGCGGTGCGGGGCGCCGCGGTGGTGGTGACGCGACGTCGGGGCGGGGCCGTGGCGCGGTGCGAGGGCGACGTAGCGCAGTAACGCGGGAGTGGGGGCGCGACGAGGCGCGAGGGGCGCGTAGCCCTGTGGGGGCGCTGCGGCGTGGCGCGGGCGCCGCGACGTAGCGGGCGCCCGCGCGCTCCGCCGCGACGCGACGTCCGCGCCGTGCGCGGTTGCGCCGCACCAGGTCGCGCGGACGCCGCGCAGTGGCGGTCGGGGGGCGGTGCGTGCCGTCGGGCCCGTCAGAGCTGGACGCCGGTGAAGACCATGATCCGCTCGTACGTGTAGTCCTCCATCGCGGAGCGGACGCCTTCGCGTCCGACGCCGGAGAGCTTGGCGCCGCCGTACGGCATCTGGTCGGCGCGGTAAGACGGCGCGTCGCCGATGATCACGCCGCCGACCTCCAGGGCGCGGTGGGCCCGGAACGCCGCCTGGACGTCGTGCGTGAAGACGCCGGCCTGGAGGCCGTACTTCGAGTCGTTCACCGCGGCGTACGCCTCGTTCTCACCGTTCACCTTGATCAGGGAGAGGACGGGGCCGAAGACCTCCTCGCGCGCGAGGGTCGTGTCGGCCGGGACGCCGGCGAGGACGGTGGGGGCGTACGTCGCGCCGTCGCGCTCGCCGCCGGTCAGGAGCGTCGCACCGGCGGCAACTGCCTCGTCGACCCAGGACGCCACGCGGCGCGCGGCGTCCTCGCTGACGAGAGGACCGACCTCGGTCACCGGGTCGGACGGATCGCCGGTCGCCTGGGCCTCGACGGCCCTGACGACGCGTGCGGCGAGACGGTCGTAGACGGTGGCGTCGGCGATGACGCGCTGCACCGAGATGCAGGACTGGCCGCCCTGATAGTTCGAAAACGTCGCGATACGGTTCGCGGCCCAGTCGAGGTCCGCGTCCGAGGCGTAGTCCGCGAGGACGACGGCCGCGCCGTTGCCGCCGAGTTCCAGGGTGCAGTGTTTGCGCGGGACGGAGTCCATGATCGCGTAGCCGACCTTCTCCGAACCCGTGAACGAGATCACGGGGAGCCGCTCGTCCTGGACCAGGGCGGGCATACGCTCGTTCTCGACGGTGAGGACCGACCAGCTGCCCGCCGGAAGCGCCGTCTCGGCGAGGATCTCACCGAGGGCGAGCGCGGACAGAGGCGTCGCGGGAGCGGGCTTGAGGACGATCGGCACACCGGCCGCGAGCGCGGGGGCGACCTTGTGGGCGCACAGGTTGAGCGGGAAGTTGAACGGCGCGATGCCGAGGACGACGCCGCGCGGGAAACGCCGCGTGAGCCCGATGCGGCCCTCGCCGCCCGCGTCGGTGTCGAGCCGGAGCCCTTCGCCACCGTTGAAGCGCCGCGCCTCCTCGCTCGCGAAGCGGAAGACGGAGACGGCGCGCCCGACCTCGCCGCGCGCCCACTTGATGGGCTTCCCGTTCTCCGCCGAGATCAGCCGCGCGATCTCCTCGGTCCGCTCCGTGAGCCGCTTCGCGACGTGATCGAGCGCGGCGGCGCGTACGTGCGCGGGGCTCGCGGCGAACTCCTCCCGGACCGCGTACGCGGCGGCGACCGCCTCCTCGACCTGGGCCTCGGTGGGGACGGCGGCCTTCCCGACGAGACGGCCGTCCCACGGCGAGGTGACGTCGAACGTGGTCTCGCTCGTGGCCGGGCGGCCGGCGAGCCAGAAGGCATGGGTGGAAGTCATCGCGAATCCGGCCCCTTCGCAGTGCGGTGGTGGGTGTCTGCGTACGCCGCGTGCCGCGACGTCGCGAGGCGCTACGCCTCGGCAGAGCCACGGTAGGCGCCACGTCGTCCCCCGTCGTTTGTCCGCCGCGTAGCGTCGGCGGAGCGGGATGCACCGTATTGGCGATAGGCGGGGGCGACGCGCGGGGCGTGATCGGCGGCAACGGCGTGACGTGACCGCTCCGGAGGAGGGCGGCGCGACGTGGTGCGTCAGGTGATCGAGCGGGGCGTCGGGAGCGCACGACGCGCGACGTGAGGCGGCCACGTCGCGCGCGGCGGAGGACGCCACGGGCGCGCGGCGCCGCTGCGTGTGGGCGCTTCCGACGCGACGTACGGCGCGATGTCGCGGCGTTACCCATCGCGACGTCGCCGACCTGACGCGTCCTCGCGGTGCCGCGTCACGTCGCCGCGTCGCGCCATTCCGCGCCACGTCGCGTCAGGCGATACCGCCCGGCACCGTCGTCGCCTTGAGCGCCAGCCAGAGTTCCATGCGTGCGTCGGGGTCGTCGAGGGAGCGGCCGAGGATCTCCTCGACGCGGCGCATCCGGTAGCGGAGGGTGTGCCGGTGGACGCCCAGTTCGGCAGCGGCGGCGTCCCACTGGCCGTGGTGGGCCAGCCACGCGCGGAGGGAGGCGACGAGGTCGCCGCGCCCCGTCGCGTCGTGGTCGCGCAGGGCGCGCAGGAGGCCGTCCGCGAAGGCGCGTACAGCGTCGTCGGCGAGCAGGGGGAGCACGGAGCCCGCCGCGACGTCCTCGTGCTCGACCAGCGTCCGGCCGCGGCGTCGCGCCACGGAGAGCGCCTGCTCGGCCTGCTTGTACGCGGTCGCGGCGGCCACGGGGCCCGAGGGCGCCGAGAGGCCCATGACGAGGGCGCCGTCGGAAGTGTGCGTCCGGCCCGTTCCGGCGTCGCGGGCGCGGTCCGTTTCCCCGGCGTACGTCGCGCAGGCGTCGGCGACGGCGCCCTGGTCGACGGCGAGAAGGACGAGGCGGTCGCCTTCCCGGACGACGAGTACCGGCTCGCCGGCGCGGACCGCGGCGGTCTCCACGCGTTCCACCATGGCCGCGAAGGGGTCCGTCGAGGGTTCGGGCGACGCGACATCCGCGGCGGGAGCGGGATGGCTCTCGGGGGTCGGGGCAGCGGACGTGGCGCGCGGCGTGTGGTCGGGGGACGTCGCGCGCGGCGTGACGGCGGGCGACGTCGCGGGCGGGCGCTGCGCGGGCGACGTCGGGGCGACGATGACGAGGCGGAACGGTGCGTCGAGGAGCGCGCCGTAGAGGTCGCCCGCCGCGGCGCGCGCGTGTCCCGACTCACCGGCGAGGAGCATCCCGAGCACGGCGGCACCGATGCGCTGCTCGGCCGCATGGAAGGCCCGTGAGCGCTCCGTGGTGAGGGTGAGGAGGGAGATCGCGGCGTGCAGCGAATAGCGCTCCGCCGTGCCGAGGGTGCCCTCCGTTCCGACGGCGAGGGCCGCGCGGGGGCGGCGGGCCGCGCCGAGCGAGTGCAGTTCGACCCGGTCCTCCGCGGCGGCCACGACGGCGCTCGCCGGCGCGGGGCGGTCGCGCAGGCGGCGCACGTCGGCGGTGAGGCGCGCGGCACGTCGCGTCGCCCACTCGGGCGCGGCGGCGACGACGGCGCCCGAGGCGTCGTAGACGGCGGCCCAGCCGTTGAGCTGCGCGGCGAGCGCGCCGATGAGCCCTTCGGGGCCTTCGGCGAGTGTTTGCCTGGTGAGTTCGCGCTGCGCGGCGAAGCCCGCGGTGACGGCGCGGTACTGCTCGGCCGCGATCGCCGCCGAGACCGCCTTCGTGATCGCCAGGAAGGGGGTACGTCGCGGCACTTCGAGCAGGGGCAGCGACTCCGCTTCGGCCGCCTCCACGAGCGCGGTGGGCACCGTGTCGTAGTTCACGCCCCGGCCGAAGCCCAGGCCGGCGACGCCAGCGCGCGCCAGGCGCTGGACGTAGGGACGGACCTCCTCGGGGTTCTCGGCGTCGAGGGTGAGCGCGGTGGTCAGAAGCAGCTCTCCCCCGTTCATGTACGGCACCGGATCGATCAGCTCACTCACATGCGCCCAGCCGACAGGGGTGTCCAGGCGGTCCGCTCCGGCCAGCACGGTGAGCTTGAGCGCGGAGTGGTGGACGAGTGAGGCGAGCGTGGGCGGCATGGGACCTTCCAGGTGTCGCGTGGAGATCACGCGCAGGTGATGCTGCGTTCTTGGCCGTCGCGTACGAGGAACGCCGTCAAGTCTGCCTCACTGTATGCATGGGGTGGCAGGGGTGGGACGGGGGTGGCGACGGGGCGGGGGGTGAGGGCACAGGGAGGTGCGTAGCCGCGACGGAGCGCAAGGGGATGTCAGCGCGCGGGACGTGCCGATGGGCGGCGCGGGCGGCGCGCCGCGGCGCCGGGAGTGGCGCGCCGCGACGTGGCGCGACGTCGCGGGCTCGACGGCGCGGCGCCCTGCTCCGGGCACGTGGCTTCGTCCACGGGTACCCGCTGCGTCCCTACGTCCCGTACATGTCACGAGGCGCCGCCGTACCGCGCGCCCACATCGCGCACACGCCCCGTCGTCACGGCTCCGGCGCTCCGTGTGGCGGCGTCGCGCGTGCCGTTAGTGGCGGAGATCGACCAGCAGGGGCGGGGCGTGTTCGCCCCGTACCGTCGTGAGGGAGACGACCGCGTGTCCGGGGGGCAGGGCGTGGGCGAGTTCGGACGCGGACCACCGCTCGCGTTCCACCTGGCGCACCGTGACCGACTGCGCCGTCGGCGCCTTGCCGGTGATCGCCTTCCGCAGGAAGTGGCTGACCTTCGTGAGGGGCTCGTCGGCGACGATCTGCCGGTCCGTGACGTCGCGGATCTCGCGCCACTCCGTGCCCCAGGCCGCAGCGAAGTCCTGTCCGTCCCTGGGCGCGACCCCCGACAGCGCCATGCGGCACCCGGCCGCGCCGAGCAGCGGGCCGCGCAGCTCCTGCGGTACGTCGTCGAGCGTGCGCAGAGCGAGGAGGACGCCCGCGTGGGCCGAGCGGAGCGACTGGATGCCGCGTACGGCCTCGGCCGTCACGACACCGGCGGCGTCGTCCAGCACGAGGCACGCGAAGAGCGAGAGGTCGCCGCGCACCAGCACGCTGGACGTGAACTGGGCGAGGACCAGCCGCGCCAGGACCCGTGCGGCGTCGGGGTGGCTGCGCGCGGGCAGCTCGATGCGCACACGCACCGGGTGGTCGAGTGCGCGGAAGGAAAACGGCGCGCCGTCGCCCGAGGTGTCGAAGAAGTCGGCGAAGGCAGGACGGTCGAGCAGCGCGAGCCGGTCCGCGAGCAGCGGTGCGGCGTCGCCGGGCTGACCAGCCTGACGCTCGCGCGACTCGACGTCGCGCAGCAGGGCGCTGTGCCCGCCCGCGTCGAGGGCGGCGCGCAGCGCGGCGAGGTGCGTCGGCGAACCGTCGAGGAGGAGACGCAGCTCCGGAACGGAGGGGAAACGGCCGTGGACGGCGCGGAAGGGGCCCAGTACCTGGGCGAGGACGGTACTGGGACGGCGCCCCGAGCTGGATGCCTGGGGGAGGTCGCCGACCAGGGCTTCGGCGAGGTACGTCGCGGCTTCCTCCGCGTCGTGGGCACCGCCGTAGAGGTCGAGGTCGTAGACGGAGTCGGGGTGGCCGAGGCGGATGACGATGTCGTAGTCGTCGCCGCGTCCGAGCGCCGCGCCCTCCACGCCCACCACGACGACCGCCGCGCGGCCCGCCAGGGCTTGCAGGCACAGCGCCTCGGCGACAGGCCGGACGAGCGCGCCGGTCTTGCCGGAACCGGCGGGGCCGACGGCGACGAGGGACGTGGCGAGGAGCTCCGAGCCGAGCGCGAATCCGGCGGTGCGGTACGCGTAGGGGTTGCGCGCGTCGTCCAGGGTCGAGCCCAGGCGGACCTGGCCCGTGACGAGATCGTGCGGCACGGAGCGGGCGGGCAGGTCGCGTCGGCCGGACGGGTGCGGGAACGCCGCGGCACCGTCGCGGAGGATGCCGTGCCGGAAGGTCTCGGCGGGCAGCTGTCCGGACTGCACGGAGCGCCAGGCACGTACGAGCCGCGCGTGGTCGACATCGCGCAGCCGGCCCGCGTACGCCTCGTCCGCGAGCCTGTCGGCCACCGCGTGCTCGCCTGCGGCACGCAGCTCCGGCCACTGGGCGGGGTCCTCTTGGGGGGTGGGCGCGGGAGGCGGAGCGGCTGCCCTGCCGGCTTCGCGACGGGTGCGGGACCAGGGGGAATACCGCCGCCAGAGCTCGGGCCAGCGGCCGAGGCGAGCGACCATCACCGCGACCAAAGCGGCGACGAGAACGATGTAGGCCCAAGAAACGTAAGCGGCGCCGGTGGATTGCGACTCCAGAGGCGTCGTTTTGAACAGCACAGTAAGCGGCGCCTGCCACCAGTTTCCCCACAGATAGCCGTTGTACAACAACGACCAGAACAGCCACCCCACCAGCAAAGCGATCAGCGCACCGCTGACGAGTTGCCGCCCCGGCGTCTGCTCCGGCTCGACCTCCGGCCGTGGGCGGTGGCCGAAGCGCCAGATGCCGGGGAGGGCGGGCGGGCGCGGCGTACGGAGCCAGTCGAGGAAATCCGCTCCAGGCGGCCCGCCCGGTGTGCTCCCCCAGGGAGGGGCGCCGGGGGCACGCGTCGGCGCAGGAGGCAGCACCCGCGAGTCGTACGGGGCCGGTCGCCCCTGCGGGGGAGTCGGCGCCGTCACCTGAGGCGGTGGCCCGGCGGGGCGCGGCGGCACAGGGGGAGCTTCGCCGCCGCGACGCGCGTCTGGCACCCAGCCGGCCCCGGGCGGGACTTCGGGAGCGGGCGGCACCGACGGTCCGGAGGCGGCCGGTGGCCTTCCGGGCGCGCCCTCGTTCCCGGACGCCTGCGATCCGTACGTGCCGTCCCTGTCCATGCCCAGCCCCCTGACCTGCCGGTCCGTCGTACCGTCTCGCGCGGCGCGGGTCGATCATCGATCGCAGCTCAATCTAGTGTCCCCAAGCCAGCCCGTGGACGACGCACACGAGTTGCACCCGAATTTCGGCTGCGGCAGGTCGCGCCGCGCACCGCGCACCGCGCACCGACGTCGCAGCCTCCCACCGCGTGCCGCACGCGACGTGGCGCACGCGACGTGGCACGCAACACCGACGCCTCGAAGCCAGCGCCCGCCGCCACCCCTGCTCCACTCAGCCCCACCCCGGAGCCTCCTCACTCCACCAAGGACAACCGACACGTCCCACTTCTCCCGAACGGCGCATCCCGTCCCGGCCTCGCGCCCCCTAGCCTGCGAACAGACCCCGGCGACGAGCGGGAACACCGTCCGCGACGGCGCGCCGCATCCCCCAGCCCGGCAGGCGGACGCCACGCGTCCGCGCCCGGGAGACGGGCAGCCGGGTCGGCAGCACCCGGATCACGGACCCCCAGGACACCCAGGAGCCCTCATGAGCGCCATTCCGCAGGAGCGCCGCGTCGTCACGGCCATCCCCGGACCGAAGTCGCAGGAAATCCAGGCACGCCGCGCCGCCACCGTCGCGGCCGGCGTCGGTTCGACGCTGCCCGTGTTCGCGGCGCGCGCCGAGGGCGGCATCCTGGAGGACGTAGACGGCAACCGCTTCATCGACCTCGGCTCCGGCATCGCGGTCACCACCGTGGGCGCGAGCGCCGAGGCCGTCGTACGTCGCGCGAGCGCGCAGCTCGCCGACTTCACGCACACGTGCTTCATGGTGACGCCGTACGAGGGCTACGTCGCCGTCGCCGAGCAGCTCGCCGAGCTCACCCCCGGTGACCACGCGAAGAAGTCCGCTCTCTTCAACTCGGGCGCCGAGGCGGTCGAGAACGCCGTCAAGATCGCCCGCTCGTACACGAAGCGCCAGGCCGTCGTCGTCTTCGACCACGGTTACCACGGCCGGACGAACCTCACGATGGCGCTCACGGCCAAGAACATGCCGTACAAGGAGGGCTTCGGCCCCTTCGCGCCCGAGGTCTACCGCGTGCCCGTCGCCTACGGGTACCGCTGGCCGACCGGCCCGGAGAACGCGGGTCCCGAGGCCGCCGCGCAGGCGATCGACCAGATCACGAAGCAGATCGGCGCGCACAACGTCGCGGCGCTCATCATCGAGCCGGTGCTCGGCGAGGGTGGCTTCATCGAGCCCGCGAAGGGCTTCCTGCCCGCGCTGCGCGAGTTCGCGACGGCGAACGGCATCGTCTTCGTCGCCGACGAGATCCAGTCCGGTTTCTGCCGTACGGGACAGTGGTTCGCGTGTGAGGACGAGGGCATCGTGCCCGACCTCATCACGACCGCCAAGGGCATCGCGGGCGGCCTCCCCCTCTCGGCCGTGACGGGTCGCGCCGAGATCATGGACGCCGCGCACTCCGGCGGTCTCGGCGGGACGTACGGCGGCAACCCCGTCGCGTGCGCCGCGGCACTCGGCGCGATCGAGACCATGAAGGAACTCGACCTCAACGCCAAGGCGAAGCGCATCGAGGAACTCATGAAGGGGCGCCTCGTCGCGCTTCAGGAGAAGTACGAGGTCATCGGGGACGTGCGCGGGCGCGGCGGGATGATCGCGGCCGAGTTCGTCAAGCCGGGCGGCAAGGCGCCGAACCCGGAGATCACCGCCGCGATCGCGAAGGCGTGCCACGCCGCCGGCGTCCTCGTCCTCACCTGCGGCACGTACGGCAACGTCGTCCGCTTCCTGCCTCCGCTGGTCATCGGCGAGGACCTCCTCAACGACGCGCTGGATGTCTTCGAGCAGGCGCTCGCCGCGTCGGTCTGACCAGGGCGACGCGGCGCCGGACGACGCGCGAAGCACCGCGGCGTAGGGGCGACGTGGCGCGCCCACGCCGTGACGCCACGCGCCACGTACCCACCTCGCCGCCCGACGCGACGTCGCCACGCCCCCGCCCGTCGCGCTCGCTCCTACCCCGCCGCGTCAGGCATCGTGAGCGCGTGACCAGGCTTGTGAAGAAGGTGTGCGAGGGCGATGGCGGGATGCGTCGCCCCCTGTTCCGGCCGTCGTTTCCTGCCGTACGTTCTCCACGGATGAACGAAACACCCGTTCAGCGGGCGACCGCGAGCGGTGCCATCGCGTGGCCTTCCGGGCGACGCACCGGCCGTGCGTTCGCGCACACCCCCGGGGCCTCGGGTCCCGGGCATCCTCACCGATCGGACGGCCGCCCGCCCCACACCCCCCGGGGCGCGCGGTTTCCCGGTCCTCCCGGACGCCCCGGAACCCGCCCCCCGGTCCCGGGGCGTCCGGCTGTCGTCCTCTCCCTGTGCGCGGTCGTCTTCGCGCTGCTCACCTGGCAACTCGTCTCCCGCGGCCCCGTGCGCCGCCTCGACGAGCGCCTCGGCGTGCGCCTGCACGACGGCGCCGGGCCGCCGCACCCTCTCGCCGAATTCTTCTCCGACCTCGGCAACCCCACGGTCGCCTTCCCGGTGCTCGCCGTCTGCGCCGGGGCCGTGACCTGGTGGGTACGTCGCGAGACCGGGCGCGCCGTGTGGTGGCCCGCGCTCACCGCTCTCGGCGCCCTCGTCGTCGTCCCCGTACTCGTCCTCCCCCTCAAAGAGATTTTCGACCGCCCGGGCCAGCCCTCGGCCGAGGGACTCGGCTACTACCCCTCCGGCCATACGGCCACCGCCAGCGTCGCGTACGGCGTCGCGCTGCTCCTGCTCCTCGCGGGCCCCGTCGCGCCCCGTCACCGCGGCGTACGGCGCGCGCTCGCCGCGACGTGGCTGCTGCTCGTCCTCTGCGTGAGCTACGGACTGGTGCGGCAGGGCTATCACTGGCCGCTGGACGTCGCGGCGAGCTGGTGCCTGGGAGGCGCCGTCCTCCAGGTCGTGGCCGTCGTTCTCGTACGCGTTCGGGCGCGCCCAGGGGCGGCGGTGCGCGGTGACGCGGCGTCATCCCCGCTGGAACGTCGCGTGGACGAGGCGGAACGAGGCGACGTGGCGTAGTGCGTCACGACGGCGCCCCCGCCCTGCGCGTCGTCTCCGCGACGCCTCGCGGCAGCGCTTCGTCTCCGCGCGGCGGCAGGGTCACGTGACGTCGTCCTCCCCGTCGCGCCAGGCCGCGGCCTCGTGCAGCGCGAGTTCGAGCCGCGCCGCGTCGGTGAGCACTCCCGAGCCGTCCGGCGGAACGATCCAGCTGATCTCCTCCGCGGTCTCCCCGGGACGTGGCACCACCAGCCACGTGCCGCGCCCCATGCACCGCACCTCTCCGCCCGCCCACTGCGCGGCGGTGCCCACCGGCACGAGGAAGCCCAGGTGGTCCCTCGCGGCGTCCGCGAGAACGGGACCGTGACGCTCGGTAAGCCGCCCGAGAACGTCCAACGTCGCGCGCCCGAGGGGTCCCGGCACCACCAGAACGTCCCAGGCGCGGCCCGCCGGCAGGAGCGCGATCCCCCGAGAATCGCTCTCCCACCGGCTCAGACACCTGGCGGGATCGGGCGCGGCGTTCGCCAGCCACGCCAGGGGGGTGGGCCTCTCCCCGGCCTCAGCGGCCCCTTGGAAATCCGTCATCGCACTGCCTCCTGTCGCATCGGGCGGGCACGACGCACGCCCTGGAGAAGAGACCGGCTCCCCGCGCGTGCATTACGCGACTCGGTGGACGACGAGAGGGTGACGCGCGTCACGACGGAGCGCGCGACGCGGCGTCGCTCCGCCGCGACGTCACCGGGCTCCCATGCGACATCGCACCCGCTCCCCCGCGTATCGCGTCCGCGACGTCGCACCAGGTCACACGCGACGTCCCACGCCTCACGGCCGCACACATCGCGCGGAAGCCACGCACCCAGCACCGCCGCGCCACCACGCATCGCGGCACGCGGCAGCCGCACCGTTCCGCCCGCCTCAGCTGTCGAACCCGAATCCCACCCGGTCCATCGCGCGCAGCCACAGATTCCGCCGCCCGTCCTGCTCGTCGGCGCGCGCGAGCGAACGTCGCGTCAGTTCGATGCCGGTCCAGGCGAACGGCTCCGGCGGGAACGGCAACGGCTTCGTACGCACCATCCGGAGCGCGGTGCGCTCCGTCTCCGCGCCGTCGAGGAGGTCGAGCATGACGTCGGCGCCGAAGCGCGTCGCGCCCACGCCGAGCCCCGTGAAACCGGCGGCGTACGCGACGCGCCTGCGGTGGGCCGTGCCGAAGAAGGCCGAGAAGCGTGTGCAGGTGTCGATCGCACCGCCCCACGCGTGCGTGAAGCGGAGACCTTCGAGCTGCGGGAAGCACGTGAAGAAGTTCCGCGCCAGTCTCTCGTACGTCGCGGGGCGGTCGTCGTACTCGGCGCGCACCGCTCCGCCGAAGCGATAGATCGCGTCGTACCCGCCCCACAGGATGCGGTGGTCCGCGGTGAGCCGGAAGTAGTGGAACTGGTTCGCGCTGTCGCCGAGCCCTTGGCGCCGCCGCCAGCCGATCGCGTCGTGTCGCGCGGCGGAGAGCGGCTCGGTCATGAGCGCGTAGTCGTAGACGGGGACGGTGTACGGGCGCAGGCGCCGCACCAGTGAGGGGAACGCGTTGGTGCCGAGCGCGACGTCACGCGCGAAGACGCGGCCGTAGGGCGTGCGCAGTGCCATCCCGGCGCCGTCGCGCGCGAGGGCGAGGCCGGGGGTGTGCTCGTGGACGCGGACCCCGAGGTCGAGGCACGCGCGGCGCAGTCCCCACGCGAGGCGGGCGGGGTGCAGCAGTGCGACGCCGCGGGTGTCGTGGAGGCCCGCGAGGAAGGTCGGCGAGTCGACCTCGGCGCGCAGCGTCGCCTCGTCGAGGAGTTCGTAGCCCTCGAAGCCGTGGGCGCGCGTCGTCTCGTACAGCGCGGTGAGTTCCGCGACCTGGTGCGGCCGCGTCGCGATGTCGATCTCGCCGGTGCGCTCGAACTCGCAGTCGATGCCGTACCGCGCGACGGTGGCTTCGATGGCGTCCAGGTTGCGTCGTCCCAAGGTGTCCAGGACGCCGATCTCGTCCGGCCAGCGGTCGAGGCCGTTGGGCAGTCCGTGGGTGAGGGACGCGGCGCAGAAGCCGCCGTTCCGCCCCGACGCGGCCCATCCGACCGTCTTGGCCTCCACCAGGACCACGTCGCGTCCGGGGTCGCGCTCCTTCGCCCGCAAGGCGGTCCACAGGCCGCTGTAGCCTCCGCCGACGACGAGGAGGTCGCATCGTGCGTCTCCCACGAGGGCGGGAAGCGGCTCGGGACGCCCCGGGTCGTCGAGCCAGTACGCGCCGGGCCGGGCATCGGCGAGGGCGGAGGCCCACCTGCTGCTGGTGGCACTCGGGGCCATGATGTCGACTCCCCACGGTGGTGCTCCGCGCGGCGCGGAGCACGTTCGGTACGGATGATGCGGTGGTGCGGGGCCGCGCCGCGCGCGGGTCCGGGTCTGCGGAATCGAGCGCGGACGCGGCGGGATGACTCGGGGCGGGCGAGGCGGGGCGCCGGGCTGAGACGCGTCGTACGTCGCGGCGTATGTCGCGTCGCGCGCGCCGTACGACGCGACGTAGTCCCCTCGTGGACCGCGACGTAGCCCCGCGCCCCTCCACGTCGCGCGGACGCCGCGCCCCGTGCGACGCGACGTCGCGGACCACGCGGCGCGCCCCGTACGCGACGTCGCGCGCGCCACGACACCACGCCTGACGCCGCGCCCATCACGACACGCCTTGTGACGCCACACGTCCCGCCCCGCCGGCTCAGCCTCCCCGCTGTCGCTTGCGCCGGCCGCCGAGAAGCATCGCGGCCAGGACGACGAGGAGGGCGACGAGAAACATGCCGGTACCGATGACGTTGATCTGTACGGGGGTGCCGCGTTGCGCCGAGCCCCACACGTAGATCATCAAGGTCACGGTGGAACCGGAGTTGAAGTTGGTGATGATGAAGTCGTCGAAGGAGAGCGCGAAGGCGAGCAGCGCCCCGGCGGCGATGCCCGGTGCGGCGATGGGCAGCGTGACGCGCAGGAAGGTCTGGACGGGCCCGGCGTAGAGGTCGTGCGCGGCCTGTTCCAGGTGCGGGTCCATGGACATGACGCGCGCCTTGACCGCGGTCACGACGAAGCTCAGGCAGAACATGACGTGCGCGATCAGGATCGTCCAGAATCCGAACCGGACGCCCATGTTGAGGAAAAGCGTCATCAAGGACGCGGCCATGACGACCTCGGGCATCGCCATGGGCAGGAAGATCAGCGAGTTGACCGCGCCGCGCGCCCGGAAGCGGTAGCGCACGAGCGCGAAGGCGACCATCGTGCCGAGCACCGTCGCGCCGAGCGTCGCCCAGGCCGCGATCCGGAGGCTGAGCGAGAGCGAGCCGCACAGGTCGGCCACGCCGCAGGGGTCGGTCCAGGCATCGGTCGAGAAGCGCTGCCACTCGTAATTGAATCGTCCGTTCGGTTTATTGAACGAGAAGATCATCACGACGACATTCGGAAGGATCATGTACGCGAGCGTGCAGATGCCTGCGATGACGACGAGATTGCGGCGCACGGCGCGTGGCAGCCGCCCGGGCTTGCGCGCACCCGGGACGGAGGCGGCGTCACGCGACGTACGGCGCGCACGAGGCCTGCGCGACGCTTGCGGCGCGATGTCGCGCGACGCGGAGAAGCGGTTGCTCATCAGATCAGATCCTCCGTGCCCGACTTGCGCAGGTAGACCGTGACGGCGGCGAGGATGGCCGCCATGAGGATGAAGGAAAGGGCAGCCGCCGCCGGGTAGTCGAGAACACGGAGGAAAAGCGTCTGAATGACGTTTCCGATCATCCGTGTATCGGTCGATCCGAGAAGATCGGCATTGACGTAGTCGCCGGTGGCGGGGATGAACGTGAGCAGCGTCCCCGAGACGACGCCGGGAAGCGAGAGCGGGAAGGTCACCTTGTGGAAGGTCGTGAACGGCGCGGCGTACAGGTCTCCCGACGCCTCGTGGAGCTGCGGATCGATGCGCTCCAGGGACGTGTAGAGCGGCAAGATCATGAACGGCAGGAAGTTGTACGTGAGCCCGCAGACGACAGCGAGCGGCGTGGCGAGAACGCGTTCCCCCTCGGTGATGCCGAGCGCGCTCGTGACGTCCAGGAGGTGCAGCGTGTTGAGCACGTCCACGACGAGACCGTCGTCGGCAAGGATCGTCTTCCACGCGAGCGTGCGGATGAGGAAGCTGGTGAAGAACGGCGCGATCACGAGAACGAGCACCAGGTTGCGCCAGCGCCCCGCGCGGAAGGCGATGAGGTACGCGAGGGGGTAGCCGAGCGCCAGGCACAGAAGCGTCGCGACGGCCCCGTAGGCGAGGGAGCGCACGAACTGCGGCCAGTACTCGCTGAAGACGTCCCAGTACGTCGCGAAGTGCCACGTCACCCGGAAGCCGTCCTCCAGGGACCCCGTCTGCACCGACGTGGACGCCTGGTAGACCATCGGCAGGGCGAAGAAGACGAGCAGCCACAGCATCCCGGGCAGCAGCAGCCAGTACGGTACGAGGCGGCCGCGCACCCGGACGCCGCGACGCCGCGGCGCGGCCGTCCGCGCGACGTCGCGCGTCCCCGGCGCGCCGGGCGGCGGCGCGAGCGGCGCTTCGCCGGCGCTCACGCGGCGTCCCCCTCGTCGCCCGCCGTCGCGACGCCCGCGTCGATGTCCTGCTCCGCGTCGAGCCCGAAACCGTGCGCGGGGTTCCAGTGCGCGACGACCTCGGCGCCCGGTGTCAGGCGCGGGTCACGCTCGATGTTCTGCGCGTACACCTCGAAGCGTCCGCGGCCGGGGGTGTCGAGCACGTACTGCGTCGAGGCCCCGATGAAGCTGGAGTCGGCGATGCGGCCCCGGACGCGGTTGCGCCCGTCGGCTATCCGCGCCTCGTCCTCGACGGGGACGAGGGTCACTTTCTCGGGGCGCACTCCGAGCAGCAGCGCACCGCCCGCGCGCGGCGGAACGGCGCAGCGGGCGGCGGACACGACGAGCCGTGTCCCGCGCGACGTCAGCGCGACGTCGCCGCCGGACGTCGCGGCGTCCACCGTTCCGGGGAGGAGGTTCGAGGTGCCGAGGAAGTTCGCCACGAACGTGCTGCGCGGCGTCTCGTAGAGGTCCTCGGGTGCGCCGAGCTGCTCGACGGTGCCTGCGTTCATGACCGCGACGGTGTCCGCCATCGTCATGGCCTCCTCCTGGTCGTGCGTCACGTGCACGAACGTGATGCCGACCTCCGTCTGGATGCGCTTGAGTTCCCGCTGCATCTGCCGGCGCAGCTTGAGGTCGAGGGCGCCGAGGGGCTCGTCGAGGAGGAGCACCTTGGGACGGTTGATGAGGGCGCGGGCGACGGCGACTCGCTGCTGCTGACCGCCGGAGAGCTGGTGCGGTCTGCGGCGCGCGTAGTCGCCGAGCTGGACCAGGTCGAGCATGTCGGCGACCTGCTTCCGCACGGACTTGACGCCGCGTCGTCGCAGGCCGAACGCGACGTTCTCGTGGATGTCGATGTGCGGGAAGAGCGCGTAGCTCTGGAAGACCGTGTTGACGGGGCGGCGGTACGGCGGCAGCGCGGTCACGTCCTCGTCGCCGAGACACACCGATCCGGAGGTCGGCACCTCCAGGCCGGCGATCATGCGCAACGTCGTGGTCTTGCCGCAGCCGGAGGCGCCGAGCAAGGCGAAGAAGGCCCCCTGCGGAACGGTCAGGTCCAGCGGGTGCACCGCCGTGAAGCTCCCGTAGGTCTTCCCGATCCCTTCGAGGCGCAGGGCGCCGCCACGATCGGTCGGGGCCGTCTGGTCGGTGGATGGCGTGGTGGTCGTCATGGGCTGCGTCCAGGTGGTGGAGGTGCCGGTGGTGGGAACGGTGCGGGGGCGCGGGGGGATGGTGCCGGGGGTGCGTGGCGTGGCGCGGATCGGGAGGTGGAGGGGCGCGACGTCGCGCTTGGTACGTCGCGTCGGGGCGCGGTCGCGGCGCGACGGGGCGCGGGCTTGGTGTCACGCGCGTAGGTGGGGCGACGTCGCGCCTGGGGGCGGCGTGACGTCGCGTGCGTGTCGCGACGACCCGCGACGCCCTCGCGCGACGTAGCGACATACGCCGCCGCGTCGCCCCGCACCCTCCGCCCGACGCGGCGTGCCCGCGTCGCGCGACGTGTGCCCGCCGCGTCGTGCCGCAGCGCGGCGCCGTACACCGTCAGCCGCCGTCTCGTCACCGCAGCACGTCTGCCACTACGTCGCGGCAGTCCGCGCGTCAGCCGTCCGTCAGGGAAGCGAACTTCTTCTCATAAGCGGTCTCCTCCTTCGTGCCGAGCGAACGGAAGGCATGGGACTTGGCCGCCATGGCGCGGTCGGGAACGATGAGCGGGTTTTCGGCCGCGTCCTTGTCGATCTTCGCCAGCGCCGGTTTGACACCGTCGACCGGGCAGACGTAGTTGATCCAGGCGGCGAGTCGCGCGGCGACAGGCGGTTCGTAGTAATAGTCGATGAGTTTCTCGGCGTTGGCCTTGTGGCGCGCTTTGTTGGGCACCATGAGGTTGTCGGTCGAAGTCATATAACCGGACTCAGGGATGACGTAGCGCACGTCGGGGTTGTCGGCCTGGAGCTGGACCACGTCGCCCGCCCAGGCGAGACACGCCGCGAGGTCGCCCTTGCTCAGGTCGGCGATGTAGTCGTTGCCGGTGAAACGGCGCACCTGCTTGCGGTCGACGGCCTTCTGGACACGCGCTATCGCCGCGTCGTACTCGTCGGCCGTCACCCGCGCCGGGTCCTTGCCCATGTCGAGCAGCACCATCCCGATGGTGTCGCGCATCTCCGAGAGCAACCCCACCTTGCCCTTGAGCGCGGGGTCGTCGAGGAGCTGGGACACGGAGGTGACCTCGCGGCCTCCAGTGGCTTTGCGGTTGTGGGCAATGAACGTCGAGATGCCCGCCCACGGGTACGAGTACGAGCGGCCCGGGTCCCAGTCGGGGCTGCGGAACTGCGGCGCGAGGTTGGCGTAGGCGTGCGGAAGGTGGGCGGGATCGAGTTTCTGCACCCAGCCGAAGCGTATGAGCCGCGCGGCGAGCCAGTCGGTGACGCAGATCAGGTCGCGGCCGGTGTCCTGGCCGGCGGCGAGTTGCGGCTTGATCTTGCCGAAGAATTCGACGTTGTCGTTGATGTCCTCGGTGTATTTGACCTTGATACCGGTGCGCTTCGCGAAGGCTTCCAGGGAGGGGCGGTGCCGGTTGTCGTCGCTCACGTCGATGTATTCGGTCCAGTTGGAGAAGTTGACGTTCTTCTCGCGCCGGGAGTGGTCCTCGGAGGTGACCGCGTCCTCGCCCGTCTTCGCCGCGGCGGGGATGCCGCAGGCGCTGAGTCCCGCGAGGCCGCCTGCGGCGAGCGCGCCGCCGCCGACGGCGCGCAGCACGTCGCGTCGCCCCGGCGCCCGCGACGTCGCGTGGTGACGCCCCGTCCAGCCGCGTGGGGCCGAGCGCGGGAGGGGACGCCCCGTGGCCGGTGGCGGACGATCCGAATCGAACTGTTCCATGCGCTGTGCCCTTCCGGGTGAGCCTGCTCGATGAGATGCCGTGGTACCGGCCGGTGCGCTACCGGTCCCCGAAGACGGTGCGGTGCCAGTCCTTTCTGGCCATGGCGGTGTTGTCGAACATGACGTGCTTGATCCGGGTGTACTCCTCGAAGGAGTACACGGACATGTCCTTGCCGTAGCCCGACGCCTTGTAGCCGCCGTGGGGCATCTCGCTGACGATCGGGACGTGGTCGTTGATCCACACGCAGCCGGCCTTGATGTCGCGCGTGGCACGCTGCGCCCGGTACGTGTCGCGCGTCCAGGCGGAGGCGGCGAGCCCGTAGGGCGAGTCGTTGGCGAGCCGCAGCGCCTCGTCGTCGGTGTCGAAGGGCAGCACGACGAGGACGGGCCCGAAGATCTCGGAGCGCACGATCTCGCTGTCCTGCGCGACGTCGGCGAGCAGTGTGGGGCGGTAGTAGGCGCCGTCCCCGAGCACGCCGCCGGGCCGCGCGCCGCCGGTCACGACGCGCGACGTCGCGCGGGCGCGGTCCACGAAGCCGGCGACCCGGTCACGGTGCGCGTGGCTGACGAGCGGCCCCAGATCGGTCGCGGGGTCGAAGGGGTCGCCGATGCGGACGGTCTCCATGAGCGCCGCGACGTCGCGCACGAAGCGCGCGTGGACGGGGCGCTGCACGTAGGCGCGTGTCGCCGCGGTGCAGTCCTGCCCGGCGTTGATGAGCGAGGCGGCGACCGCGCCGTGGACGGCGGCGTCGAGGTCCGCGTCGTCGAAGACCACGAAGGGAGCCTTGCCGCCCAGTTCGAGGTGGAGGCGACGGGCACCGCCGCTCGCGAGTCCCGCGACGCGCTCGCCGACCGCCGTCGATCCGGTGAACGACGTCATCGCGACGTCGGGATGCGTGACGAGGCGTTCGCCCGCGCCGTGGCCCGCGCCGCTGACGATGTTGACGACGCCGTCGGGGATGCCCGCCGCTGTCGCGGCCTCAGCGAAGAGAAGCGAGGTGAAGGGAGTCAGCTCGGAGGGCTTGAGCACGATCGTGTTCCCCGCGGCGACGGCGGGGAGGATCTTCCAGGCGGCCATCTGGAGCGGATAGTTCCACGGCGCGATGGAACCGACGACCCCGATCGCCTCCCGCCGTACGTACGAGGTGTGGTCGCCGCTGTACTCGGCGGCGGCACGCCCGTCGAGATGCCGCGCGGCGCCGGCGAAGAAGGAGGTGTTGTCGAGCGTGCCCGGCACGTCGAACTCGCGGCTGAGCCTGATCGGTTTGCCGCACTGGAGGGACTCCGCCTGGGCCAACTCCTCGGCGCGTTCGGCGAGCACCCCCGCGAATCGGTGCAACGCGTCCGAGCGCTCCCCCGGGGTGGCGCCGGACCACGCGGGGAAGGCGTCGCGCGCGGCAGCCACGGCGGCGTTCACGTCGGCGGGTCCCGCGAGTTCGTACGTGAACACCGTCCGCCCGCTCGCCGGGTCCACGACGTCCTGCGAGTTGCCCGACGTTCCCGGAACGAGGCCGCCATCGATGTACTGGGCACCCGCGGCGAAACGGTCCTGCGGCTGGAAGCGGTTGCTCATGTCGCTCTCCCCCGGCCCCGCGAGGTTGCGGACACCGTAGCTCCGGCTCGATGTGATTGCCGATCCTGACAGAGGTGAATCACTTCAACAAGTGATTCCGTTGTTGCCTTTTGGTTACACAACGAAATCTGTCGGCATCCTGTCGAGTCCGGAGCGAAAATCCGCCCGGCTTCGCGAGCTCGCCTGCGAGACTCGCGCCCATGGAACAGGAGTTGACCAGGGACTACGCGGCGTTGCTCGACCGGGCGCGCGGCACGGTGCTGCCGGTGGCGGATCGCGCGAACGCCGCCGACGCGTCACGTGCGGAACGCGGCGCGGGGGACCCCGCAGCGGTGAGACGTCGCGTCAAGTTCGTCCACTTCTGGGGGCACACGTCGCGTGGCCGGGGCGTCGACAAGGGGTGTCTGAGCCAGTGGTGGCCCGCGCCGTTCACGGTCGGCGACGCGACGTACGCCACCGCGGAGCACTGGATGATGGCGCGCAAGGCGCGGCTCTTCGGCGACACGGCGGCGGAGAACGCGGCGTTTACGGCGCGCGGTCCGGCCCAGGCGAAGGCGGCAGGCCGCCTCGTCCGGGGCTTCGATGACGCGACGTGGGAACGCGAACGCTTCCGCATCGTTGTCGAGGGCAGCGTTCACAAGTTCTCAGCCGATCCCGGCCTCACCGCTTTCCTCCTCGGCACGGGCGACCGCGTGCTCGTGGAGGCCAGCCCCCTCGACCGGATCTGGGGTATCGGCCTCGCCGCCGACAACCCGGCCGCTTCGGAACCGGCGAAGTGGCGAGGGCAGAACCTCCTCGGCTTCGCCCTCATGGCGGCGCGCGACATCTTGCGCGGGGAGGCGTAGGGGCGGGGCGAGAGCCGGGGGCATCGCGGCGAGGTCGAGGCGGCGTGGCGCGGGCCTGACGGGGGGCGGGAGTGCGGCGTGGCGCGACGGGGTTAGCGCCGGGGTGGGACGGCAAGGGCACG
>NZ_GG770539.1:1598917-1631861 GCF_000154905.1 Streptomyces sp. SPB074
GACACCGACGCGGCAGGCAAACGGCGCTGCACGGTCACGGTGGCGGCGCGGACGGAGCGCGGGACGCGGCTGTGCCGCAACGTCGGCGCGGCACAAGGCACGCGACATCGACGCGACGTACATCCGTGTCGAAGGCCCACGTCGGCGCGGCGTATGTGCGACGTCGCGGTACCGCGATGTCAGCGTGACGTCGCGCGCGTCCCGTGCTGCGCACCGTACGACGCGTGTGCGTGGTGCTCATGCGTCCGGCCACTCGCGTCGTTCCCCTCCCCCGCCGCCAGCACGACACCCGCCACCACGACGGCGAGTCCGCCCGCCAGGCCGACGATCCCGCACACGAGCCCCGCCAGCGACATGCCCCGCCCAGGCCCGCCCGCACGCCGCGCACGTCCCGCTCCCACCGCGCCGAACACGACGGCGAGTACTCCCGTCGCGAGCCCGAGGAACCAAAGAACCACGGCGCCTCCGGTGTCCAGGATGAAAGCGAGCCCGTAGGAGAGCACCGCGACCACGCCGAGTGCGAGCGCGGCGCGTGCCGCTCCAGCGGCCGACGGCAACGCACCGCTTGGCGCAACGTGCGGCGCGGACGACGCAACGTGCGGCGCGGACGACGCGACGTGCGGGCTCGCGAAGGGGGCGGGATGCGGCCCGGATGACGCGGCGTGGGGCGGCCCCATCTGCGGTGGCGCGGGCGACGGCGCCGTTGGTTTCAGAAGAGGCGCAGGGTACGCGGCGTGCGCCCCAGCTACCGACTGCGCCGCTACGTCGGCCGACGTAGCGGCGGACGACGCGCCGTACGGCGGCCCCACGGCGTAGGGCGGCGACGCGTTCCCCGCGTGCGGCGCACCGCCGAGCGCATCGTGGGCGAGGGGGTAGCCGAACGCCGCCCAGCCGGGGCCGGCGGGCGACGTGGGGATACCTCGTACGGCAGTCTCGCCCCGTCCCGACGGTGCGTCGCTTCCAACCGGCCTCGTCGTGGACGAGGCGCCGGGGAGAGCGGGGCCCGGGGGCCACGGCGCGACGTCGGGTAACCTTGTCCCCGGCAGCGGCGCGGGCCAGGAGGCCGGGGCCCTGAACGGAGCCGTACCGTCGCTCACGAACGACCCCGGCACGTCGCCCCCGGACGCCCGACGGCCACCCCCCGACGCCGCGTCATCCAGCCCCGCCCCCACCCCGTCAGTCTCGTACGCCGCGTCGTCCTCGCAGGCCACGTCGCGCGGACCCCCGTCGCCCGACGCGACCTCTCGTCCCCGCGCGACGTTCCCGCCGCCGCCTTCATCCCGCACGTCCTCGCGCGCCGCATCCGCCTCCCACGCCACGTGGTCCCCGTCGTCCCGCTCCCTCGCGTCCATCCGCTCCCCTTTTCCCCGCCTCGACCGCGCGCCTCGGCCCGATGTCGCGGCGGGTCGTCGCGACGTCGCCCCGCATTGCCGCATCGCCTTCCCGCAACCCGACGCCGCGTCGCGTCGCGTGACGTACCGCAGTACCGCATCGTCGCCCATCCCGGCCACATGTCGCGCGACGCCCCGTCCTACGATGATCCCCGACCGGCGCCGGGACCGGTCCACCGCCCTGACCGGGGAAGGACCGCGAGGACCCATGAACGTCTCCACCGAGCTGCACACCTTCATCGCCGGCCTGCCCAAGGCCGAACTGCACGTGCACCACGTCGGCTCCGCCTCGCCGCGCATCGTCGCGGCGCTCGCCGCGCGCCACAGCGACACGCGGGTGCCCACGGCGCCCGAGGCCCTCGCGGACTACTTCACGTTCACGGACTTCGCGCACTTCATCGAGGTCTACCTCTCCGTCGTGGACCTCATCCGCACGCCTGAGGACGTCCGGCTGCTGACCTTCGAGGTCGCGCGCGACATGGCGCGCCAGAACATCCGCTACGCGGAACTGACCGTCACGCCGTACAGCTCGACGCGGCGCGGTATCGACGCGCACGCCTTCATGGAGGCCATCGAGGACGCACGTCACGCCGCCGAGAAGGAGCTGAACGTCGCGCTGCGCTGGTCCTTCGACATCCCGGGCGAAGCCGGTCTCGAAGCGGCGGAGGAGACGGCGCACCTCGCCACGGAGCTGGGCCCCGAGGGGCTCATCAGCTTCGGTCTCGGAGGCCCGGAGATCGGGGTGCCCCGCCCGCAGTTCAAGCCGTACTTCGACCGCGCGCGAGCCGCGGGTCTGCGCTCCGTTCCGCACGCCGGCGAGACGACCGGCCCGGAGACGATCTGGGACGCGCTCAATGAACTGGGTGCCGAGCGCATCGGCCACGGGACGAGCGCCGTGAAGGATGCGCGGCTGCTCGCGCACCTCGCGGAGCACCGCATCCCGCTGGAGGTGTGCCCGACGTCCAACATCGCGACGCGCGCCGTCGCGGATCTCGCCGAGCACCCGGTCAAGCAGATGGTCGACGCGGGCGTCCTCGTGACCATCAACAGCGACGACCCGCCGATGTTCGGCACGGATCTCAACAACGAGTACGCCGTCGCCGCCTCGCTCCTCGGCCTGGACGAACGCGGCCTGGCGGAGCTGGCGACGAACGCCGTGGAGGCGTCGTTCCTGGACACCGTGGGCAAGACACGGCTCCACGCCGAGATCGACGCGTACCTCGGCGCCTGGCTTGCGCCCTGACGCTGTGATGACATGCCCCCATGCGCACCGTCACGGCCGTGGGACATCGCGGCGATCCGTACCGTTTCCGTGAGAACACCCTCGCCTCGCTGCTTTCCGCTTTCGCGAGCGGCGCCGACGCCGTCGAACTCGACGTCCGGCTGACGCGCGACGGCGTTCCGCTGCTCCTCCACGACGCGACGCTCGCGCGGTTGTGGGAGATCGACGCGCGGCTCGGCGACGTCACGGCCGAGGACGTCGCGCGGCGTACCGGGGGCGGCGTGCCCTCCCTCGCTGACGCTCTCGGCGCGACGTCGGGACGTCGCGTCATGATCGATCTGCCCTCCGCGACGGCGCGCACGGTGCGCGCCGTCCTGGGCGTCGTACGCGACAGCGGCGCGACGTCGCGCGTGTACTACTGCGCCGGTGCCGACGCGATGCTCGCCGTACGCGCCCAGGATCCCGATGCGGAGATCGCGCTGACCTGGACGACGCTCGCCCCGCCACGCCCCGCGCTCCTCGACGTGGTCCGGCCACGCTGGCTCAATTACCGTTTCGGTCTCCTCGACGCCGGGCTCGTCGCCTCGCTGCACCGCGCCGGCTACCTCGTCTCCGCCTGGACGCCGGACACACGGCGATCGCTGCGTCGTCTGCTCGCGGCCGGTGTCGACTCGGTGACGAGCAACCGTGTCGGCGTCGCGTGCGAGGAACGTACCCGCGCGGGCCTCGTACCTCCGTCACTTCGCCCGGGCGACGCGGCGTCGGGGGATGTCGCGGCGTCGTAGCGTCGCGTACGACGGCGGGGGGATGTCGCGTCGCGACGTCACGTGACGCCACGTGACGCGACGTCGCGACGTTCGGCGCGGAGCAGCGTCCGCACGATCTGCTGCGCCATCGCAAACGCCTCGTCCGCGTCTGGCAGCGAGAGCCCCACCGCTTGACCGACGTGCACGCCCTACGTGCCGCAGGCATGTGCGCACACCCGTAGCGGCCCCGTACGCGACGTCCTCGCCCCCACGCGACGCGTGCCGCCCCCGCGACGTACCGCAGGACCCGCACCGTTCGACGCCCCGCACCGCGCGCGACGTCGCGCCCCGCCCCCGCCCCGCGACGTACCTCCGCACAAGGACGGCCCGCGCCGCGACACACCGCGACACGAGCCGTCCTCTCCTATCCGTTCCTTCCGTTCCCTCCGGCACGCCGGACGCGCCGAGGTCCCCTCCTCAGTCCAGCGAGGTCATCACGTGCTTGACGCGCGTGTAATCGTCGAACCCGTACAGCGACAGGTCCTTGCCGTAGCCCGACTTCTTGAAGCCGCCGTGCGGCATCTCGGCGACGAGCGGGATGTGCGTGTTGATCCACACGCACCCGAAGTCGAGCGACTTCGACATGCGCATGGCGCGCGCGTGGTCCTTCGTCCAGACGGACGAGGCGAGTGCGTACTCGACGTCGTTCGCGTACGCGAGGGCCTGGGCCTCGTCGGTGAAGGACTGGACCGTGATGACGGGCCCGAAGACCTCGTTCTGGATGATCTCGTCGTCCTGCCGCAGCCCGGAGACGACGGTCGGCGCGTAGAAGTAGCCCTTGTCGCCGACGCGGCGTCCGCCCGTCTCGACCTTGGCGTGCGCGGGCAGCCGGTCGATGAAGCCGCTGACCTGCGCGAGCTGGTTGGCGTTGTTGAGCGGCCCGTAAAAGGCGTCCTCGTCGTCGGGGCCCGCGGTGCGCAGTTCCGAGGCGGCCTCGGCGAGCGCGGCGACGAACTCGTCGTGCACCGACTCGTGGACGAGGACGCGCGTGGCGGCGGTGCAGTCCTGCCCGGCGTTGAAGTAGCCGGCCTCGGAGATGCCCGAGACGGCCTTGGCGAGATCGGCGTCCTCGAAGACGACGACGGGCGCCTTGCCGCCCAGTTCGAGGTGGACGCGCTTGAGGTCCTTGGCGGCCGAGCCGGCGACCTCGGTGCCGGCGCGCACGGAGCCGGTGATCGAGGCCATGGCGGGCGTGCGGTGCTCGACCATGAGGCGCCCCGTGTCGCGGTCGCCGCAGACGACGTTGAAGACGCCGACGGGCAGCACGGAGCCGATGATCTCGGCCATCAGAGCGGTCGAGGCGGGCGTCGTGTCCGAGGGCTTGAGGACGACGGTGTTGCCGGCGGCGAGCGCTGGGGCGAACTTCCAGACGCCCATCATCATCGGATAGTTCCACGGCGCGACCTGGGCGCAGACGCCGATCGGCTCGCGCCGTACGAAGGAGGTGAGGCCCTCCATGTACTCGCCCGCCGAGCGTCCGTCGAGCATCCGCGCGGCGCCCGCGAAGAAGCGGATCTGGTCCACCATCGGCGGAATTTCCTCGCTGCGGGTGAGCCCGGTCGGCTTGCCGGTGTTCTCGACCTCCGCCGCGATGAGTTCCTCGGCGCGCTCCTCGAAGGCGTCGGCGATCCGCAGCAGAGCGCGCTGGCGCTCCGCCGGCGTCACGTCGCGCCACGCGGGAAACGCCGTCGCGGCGGCGTCCATCGCGGCGTCCACGTCGGCGGCGCGCGACAGAGGCGCCGTGGCATATGCCTCTCCGGTGGCCGGGTTCACGACCTCCGTGGTGGCGCCGTCCGCGGCGTCGCGGAACTCGCCGTTGATGTAGTTGCGCAGTCGGCGCAGGTCGGTGGTCACTGCCGGCCCTCCTGTCGATGTCCGGAGCCCGGCGGCCGGGACTCCCTGTTCACTGACCGGAGCGCGGTCTCCCGGGCTCCTGCCTCACGCTCGGAGCACGAAGCCCACGGCTGACGGACTCGGGCGCGGGAACCCCGCGGCCGGGCCACCGGTCGAACCGAGGCCCCAGGCCCGAACACCCCGGGCGCCCGAGACCCCAGGTCAGGAACCCGAAGCACGCAAGGCCCGGGGTCCCGCAGGCCAGAGAAACCAGCGCCCCTCACGCCCGAAAGTCCTCAAACCGAAGGTCCTACAACCCGAAGGTCCGAAATCTGAAGCCTGGAGCTTCCGAAGACCAAGGGGCCGACAGCCCGTGTCCAAAGCATGAGACACCCACCCTAGCCGCAAGGGTGACGCTTTCGACACAGCAGATCCCCCCAGGCTGCGGAATCGGTTTTTTCAGCACCTATAGGCAACGGATTTCATCGATTCATCCTTGCGGAACTGCGGACTTCTCCGGCAGAGTGACGAGGTGGCCAGTCGTAGCTCAGAAATCAGAACCGGTAACGGCAGCTCCGCCCTCGACGCCGTCTCACTGGCGATCATCGAGCAGCTCCAGGAGGACGGTCGGCGCCCGTACGCCGCGATCGGCAAGGCCGTGGGGCTCTCCGAGGCGGCGGTGCGGCAGCGCGTGCAGAAGCTGCTCGACCAGGGCGTCATGCAGATCGTGGCGGTCACCGATCCCCTGACCGTCGGCTTCCGGCGGCAGGCGATGGTCGGCATCAACGTCAAGGGCGACCTCGACCCCGTGGCGGACGCGCTCGCCGCGATGCAGGAGGTCGAGTACGTCGTCCTCACCGCCGGCTCCTTCGACCTGCTGGCCGAAATCGTGTGCGAGGACGACGACCACCTGCTCGATGTGATCAACAGACGGATTCGCACCCTCCCCGGAGTGCGTTCCACCGAGAGCTTCGTCTATCTCAAGCTCAAGAAGCAGACCTACATGTGGGGAACCCGATAGCCGTGAGCAAGGACCTCTCCCGAACCGCGTACGACCACCTGTGGATGCACTTCACACGCATGTCGTCGTACGAGAACGCGCCCGTCCCCACGATCGTGCGGGGCGAGGGCACCTACATCTACGACGACCGGGGCAAGCGCTACCTGGACGGCCTCGCGGGCCTCTTCGTGGTCCAGGCGGGACACGGCCGCGCCGAGCTGGCCGAGGCGGCGCACCGCCAGGCGAAGGACCTCGCGTTCTTCCCCGTCTGGTCCTACGCGCACCCCTCCGCGATCCAGCTCGCGGAACGCCTCGCCCACCACGCCCCGGGCGACCTCAACAAGGTCTTCTTCACGACGGGGGGCGGCGAGGCCGTCGAGACCGCCTGGAAGCTCGCCAAGCAGTACTTCAAACTGACCGGCAAGCCGACCAAGTACAAGGTCATCTCACGCGCCGTCGCCTACCACGGAACCCCGCAGGGCGCCTTGTCGATCACCGGGCTCCCGGCTCTCAAGGCACCGTTCGAACCCCTCGTGCCAGGAGCGCACAAGGTCCCGAACACCAACATCTACCGCGCGCCGATCCACGGCGACGACCCCGAGGCGTTCGGCCGCTGGGCCGCCGACCAGATCGAGCAGCAGATCCTCTTCGAGGGCCCCGAGACCGTCGCGGCCGTCTTCCTCGAACCCGTCCAGAACGCCGGCGGCTGCTTCCCGCCGCCGCCCGGCTACTTCCAGCGGATCCGGGAGATCTGCGACCAGTACGACGTCCTCCTCGTCTCGGACGAGGTGATCTGCGCCTTCGGCCGCCTCGGCACGATGTTCGCGTGCGACAAGTTCGGCTACGTACCGGACATGATCACCTGCGCCAAGGGCATGACCTCCGGCTACTCGCCGATCGGCGCCTGCGTCGTCTCCGACCGCCTCGCCGCCCCGTTCTACGAGGGCGGCAACACCTTCCTGCACGGCTACACCTTCGGCGGCCACCCCGTCTCCGCCGCCGTGGCCCTCGCCAACCTCGACATCTTCGAGCGCGAGAACCTCAACCAGCACGTCCTCGACAACGAGGCCGCCTTCCTCGGCACCCTCAACCGCCTCCGGGACCTCCCCATCGTCGGCGACGTCCGGGGCAACGGCTTCTTCTACGGCATCGAACTCGTCAAGGACAAAACCATTAAGGAGACCTTCACCGACGAGGAAAGCGAACGCATCCTCTACGGCTTCGTCTCCAAGAAGCTCTACGAGTACGGCCTGTACTGCCGCGCCGACGACCGCGGCGACCCGGTCATCCAGCTCTCGCCGCCGCTCATCTCCGACCAGTCCACCTTCGACGAGATCGAGAGCATCATCCGCCAGGTCCTCACGGAGGCATGGGCGAAGATCTGAGCCCGGGCGCCTCGGACGCGATGCCGGTCCCGGCCCGTCCCCCGGGCCCGCCCTCACTCGTACGGGTGAGGGCGGGGCGGGGGTCTTCCTGGGGCGGTGTCGTGGGGTACTCGACGTGGGGGGGGCAGACCGGAGGGGGTGGCGTGGCGCGCCGCCGTCGGGCGCGGCGTAGGGGCCACGTGGCGCGCTGCGGGGCGCCGTACCCGCGCGACGTCGCGCGCGGCTACGTGGCGGCCGGCGACGCGGAAGACCGAGACGCGGCGTGACGTAGCCGGGGCGCGACGTCGCGTCGCGGCGTCGCACGGCACCAACGTCGCGCGCTGCGCACGACGCGGCACCACACACGCGGCGATACGGAAGAGCAGGACGGCCCGCCCCCACGCGACGCCGCCCCACGACGGCCCGACGCGACAGCTGCAGCTGCCCCCGGCACGGCACGGCACGACGCGTCATCGTCGCGCCGTACGCGACATGACGCGGCGCGAGGCCGGCGCCCTGGCCCTCCGCGCACCGTGACAGCGCGATGCCGCCCTGACGGCGCCCGTACGGCGCGACGCCCCGCCGTCCGCCCCGTGGCCCATCGCCCGTCATCGCGTCGTCGCGCCGTCGCCCCGGATGGCGCGCGACGCCGCACGCCGCGTGTTACGTTCCAGGCGATTTAGGGACGAACAACGCGCTCCTCGCGACACTCCGGCCACCGACGCGACGTCAGCCCGCCGCCTCGCGGCACGGCAGCGTCGCGACGCGGGCGCGACGCCGCCCCGAATCCGACGGCCCCGAGCGGAACTGAGGTGCACTGCATGGTTGCCCCCTCGCCATCCCCGGCCGACGACGTGCTGCGGGCCGAGGGCCTGCACGTGACCCGTCACGGCTCCCCCGTGCTGAGCGACGTGACGCTCAGCCTGCGACATGGCGAGATCCTCGCCGTGGGCGGCCCACGCGGCAGCGGACGCTCCACCTTGCTGCGCTGTCTCGCCGGCATGATCCGCCCCGACCGGGGCGGCGTCTGGTTCGACGGCGTGCCCCTCCACGAACTTTCGACGGGTCGGTGTGCCCGTGTACGGCGCGACCACTTCGGATGGCTGGAGGAGACACCGCGCCTCGCCCCGGAGCTCACCGCCTGGGAGAACGCGGCGCTGCCCCTCCTCCTGCGCGGCGTCCCCCACCGCGCGGCACGCGACGTGGCCACGGAATGGCTCGACCGCCTCGACATCGCACGATGCGCGCGACGCCGCCCCCACGCCCTCACCCACCTGGAGCAACGCCGCGTCGCGATGGCCCGCGCGCTCGCCGGCACTCCCGCGCTCCTCTTCGCCGACGAGCCGACCGCGACGCTGCACTCCGCGGACCGCGCCGTCCTGCTGCGCACCCTCATCACAGCGGCGCGCACGCACGGCATCACCCTGCTCCTCACGACCCACGGCGACGAAGCGGCGGAACTCACCGACCGCTCCGTCGCCCTGCGGGACGGACGCCTCGCGCCCGCGACGTCCGTCCCCGGCGACGTTCCCGGTACGGAAGAGGGGAAGGCGACGTGCTCAGTCTCCGTCTAGTACGCGGCGGCAGGCCGCTCGTCCAGGCGCGGCGTCTCCTCGTGAGCGCGGCGTCGGCGGGCACCGGCTTCCTTCTCCTGGCCGCGCTGGGGCACGCCCTGTCGCACGACGGCGCGGCAAGCTCGGTCCGTCACCTCGCCTGGTGCCTCGTCCCCCTGGCCGCCACGGTGTACGTCGCGGCCGCCGTGTCCCGCACCGACCCCGCGCTCCGCCCCGAACGGGGCCGGCCTCCCTACGGCCTCTCCCCTCGCGGCCTGCGCCTGCTCGCGGGCACCGCCACCGCGGCGTTCTGCGCCCTGGGCTCCGTCGTCGCGCTGCTCCTGTTCCTCCTCGGTCGCGGCAGCCTCGGTGTCCGGCCACTGGGCGACGGCGCCGCGAAGGCATTGGGTACGGGCTTCGGCCTGCCCGTCGCGGCAGTACTGACCCTTCTTGTCCTCGTCCCCGCGGCGACCGCGGTGGCGGCAGCGGCCCTCACCCCCGTCCCTGCCACGCCCGGAACGCCGCCCGCGACGTCGGCTCCTCCCGGCCTTCCCTGGGGGGTCGCGCTGCTCGCTGCCGGGTTCGCCGTACGCGCGACGCTGGGCGAGGGAACGGCCGGCCTTTCCGCGAAGGCACTCGCGGGGCGTGATGGCGTGCCCGGCGGTGTCGTGGCCGGCTGGGCACTGATCGCTGCGGGCCTCGCCGTCGCGGGCCCGGGGATCACGTGGCTGTGCGGGAAGCTCCTGCAATCGGGCCGTCCAGGGGCCGTACGTCTCCTCGCGGGGCGCGGCCTCCAGGAGGAGGCCCGCCGCGTGGGCCGTCCCCTCGGCGTCGCGGTGGCGGTGGGCGCGGCGCTCTCCGCGGCGTACGGCGGCGACGCGACGTACCGGGCGACGGGGCCGCTCACCGCGCTCGGTGTGGGCCTCGTAGTGGCGTGCGCGGCGACCGCGCTTCTGCTGGCCGCCGTCGAGTCCCGCCAGGCCCGCACGGACACCACCGCGGCGCTGGCGCAGTCGGGGACGCCCGTCGCGACGCTCCGTACGGCGGTGGCACTTCGGGTGGGCACCGTGCTGGTGGGACTCCTCCCGCTGACGTGGGCCGTCGCGGCACTCGCGACGTTGCCGGTCGGTCACTGACGCGTCGTCGCGGGCGCCGTGCGCATCCTGGCGCCGCGACACCGATGAGTCCCGGCACTCGCGACGGTCATCTCTGGCACAAGGCGGCGGGGACACCTCGCGAGGGCGCACCACTCAGTGCGCCCTCGCGCTCTGCTCACCGCTTCGCTCGGCCCACCGCATCTTCGTCTTTTCCCGAAACAGGAGTACCCGATGACCTATCAGCAGATGATCTTCGTCAATCTTGTCGTCAACGATCTCGACCGCGCGAAGAAATTCTTCACCGACCTGGGCTTTCGCCTCAACGAGCAGTTCACCGACGAGCAGACCGCGAGCGTGGTCATCAGCGACACGATCGTCACCATGCTGCACACACGGGAACGCTTCGCCCAGTTCACCCCGGAGGGCAAATCGCCCGCTGACGCCGGCGCGACCACCGAGGTTCTGCTCGCGCTGAGCGCGCGCAGCCGGGAGGAGGTCGACATGCTCGCCGACCGCGCGCTCGCCTCGGGCGGCAGCCCCGCACGCGAGGCCGAGGACCACGGCTTCATGTACGGACGTTCCTTCGCCGACCCCGACGGCCACGTCTGGGAGGTCGTGTGGATGGACCCCGCGCAGGTCCAGGACTGAGCAACGCCCGACGCGACGTCGCGCGACGCGGCGACGCACGCGACGTGGCGACGCACGCGACGTGGCGTCGCACAGGGCCGGCGCGCGACGCCAGACCAAGGGACGTCGCGCCGCCGCGTCGCGGCGCGCAGCGTCACTCACCACGCGGCACGCGACGTACCGCTCAGCCCAGCACCACGACGTCCTGGGCGTCGAAAGCGACACCCACGTGGTCCCCGCGCGCCGGCGCCTCGTGCAACGCGCACGTCGCCTCGATCTCAGGCGCATCCCGCGGTCGCAGTCGTAGCGCGACGTGCGTGCCGTGGAAGGTCCGCGCGACGACCTCGCACGGAAGCCCGTCCGCCTCAGCGACGAGGCGGACTCCTCCGGGGCGTACGAGCACCGTGTGCTGACCGGGCGGCGCCACGACGCCCTCCGCGAGCGACAGCCGCCCCCACGGCGTCTCGGCCACCTGCCCCGTGACACTCGCCGGTACCAGGTTGCCGAAGCCGAGGAAACGCGCCACGAAGGAATCGGCCGGTCGGCGCCATACGTCGAGCGGCGCCCCGGACTGCGTGACGGCACCGTCGCGCATGATGACCACGCGATCGGCCAGGGCGAACGCCTCGCCCTGATCGTGCGTCACGGCGAGCACGGTGGTACCCAACGCGGTGAACAGCTCGCGCAGCTCCTGCACGAGCCGTTCACGCAACGCCCGGTCGAGTTGCCCGAACGGCTCGTCGAGCATGAGGAGACTCGGCCGGGGCGCGAGCGCCCGCGCCAGAGCGACGCGCTGCTGCTCCCCTCCCGAGAGGGAGCCGACGCCGCGCCGCCCCGCCTCGGCGAGTCCGACGAGCGCGAGCAACTCGGCGACGCGTGCCTTGCGAACGCTCGCCGGCACCCGACGCATCCGCAGGCCGAACGCGACGTTGCCCGCGACGTCGCGCTGCGGGAAGAGCTGGTGGTCCTGGAACATGAGCCCCACACCGCGCCGGTGCACCGGTACGTCGCGCTGGTCCTCACCGCCGAGCCACACGCTCCCGGCGTCGAGCGGCTGCAAGCCCGCCACGGCACGCAGCAGCGTCGACTTCCCGCTCCCGCTGGGCCCCAGGACACACACGACCTCGTGCGCGCTCACCGCCAGGTCCACCGCGTCGAGCGCCAGCCGGCCCTCCCCGAAGCGCACCGTCGCGTTGACGACGCGCAAGGCTGTCCCGTCCTCCGAACCCTCCCTCACGGCGCCGACATCGCGCGGTACCGCGGCGGGCGTCGTCCCCAGGGCGCGCGACGCACCCGCGAAAGGCGACGTACCGGCAGCACGCGACGTCGCCGCGCACCCCGCTCCCCCACCGTCACGCGCCGGAACTTCGCCGACGCTCTCGTGGCGTGCACGACCGAAACGCGGCATCAGCGCGACCTCTCCTTCGTTCGGAGCCCCTCGGCTTCCGCAGTGCGCACGTGGCCCGTAGACCTGGCCGAGTCGCGGCGTCCGACAATGGGCGCCGCGTAGTGGGGGCTTCTGCGGGCGGGCGCACCCGCTGCGCTGTCGCGCGGATCGCGCGGACGCAGCCGTTCCAGGACGAGCAGCGAGACGACGCACACCAGCATGAGGACGGTGGAGAGCGCCATCGCCTGTCCGTAGTTCAGATCGCCCGGACGTCCCAGGAGCCGCGCCACGGCGACGGGCAACGTCGGGTTGTCCGGGCGGGCGAGGAAGACGGTGGCCCCGAACTCACCCAGCGAGACCGCGAAGGCGAAGCCGGCGGCCACGAGCACCGAGCGACGTACCAACGGCAGATCGACCTCCCACCACACCTGCCGCGGCGTCGCCCCCAGCACCGACGCCGCGTCCCGCAGCCGCTGGTCGATGGCGCGCAGCACGGGAAGCATCGTGCGTACGACGAAGGGCGCGCCCACGAGCGCCTGGGCCAGCGGAACGAGCATCCAGGACGCGCGCAGATCGAGCGGAGGTTCGTCGAGTGCGATGAGGAACCCGAAGCCCACGGTCACCGCCGAAACGCCGAGCGGCAGCATCAGCAACGCGTCGAACCCGCGCAGGAGCCCCGACGTGCCGCCCGGCCGACCGTCTCGCCCGCGTCGCTCCCGGCTGAGCGCGACAGCGGCGAGGCCGCCCACGAGGAGCGCGATGAGCGTCGCCACGGCCGCGTAGCGCAGGGAGTTGCCGACCGCGGCGATCGGGGCGACGAGGAAGGTCCCTCCGTCGGCGGAGCCGAGGGCGCGGAAGTAGGTCAGCCCGAAGCCTTCCGGTGTATCGAAGGCACGTACGAAGAGCACGGCGAGGGGCAGGACGAGGAGAACCATGATGACGCCCAGGACGCCGCCCAGCAGGGCCCACTGCGCCGCGCCGCGCGGCCGCCGCGCCGTACGCGAGGGGTCCACGAGCCGTAGCGTGCTCTCGCCCCGGCGCACCGCCCACGCGTGCAACGCCAGCACCGCGACGACGGCGCCCAACTGCACGAGCGTCAGCACCGCCGCCGTGGGGAGATCGAGCAGCTGCGCCGTCTGCCGGTAGATCTCGACTTCGAGTGTCGCGTGGGCGGGGCCCCCGAGGATCTGCACGATCCCGAACGACGTGAACGTGAACAAGAACACCATCAGTCCTGCGGATGCCACCGCCGGAACCAAGGCCGGCAGCGTGATCGTCCGCCAAGCGCCCCAGCGCGAGGCGCCCAGAGTTCGCGCGGCGTCTTCCTGCCGCGGGTCCAGCTGCGCCCACAAGCCGCCCACCGTGCGCACCACGACGGAGTAGTTGAAGAAGACATGGGCCGCGAGGATCGCCCACACGGTGGTGTCCAGGCGCACACCCCACAGCGCGTCCAGGAGCCCGCCGCGACCGAGTACGGCAAGGAAGGCGCTGCCGACCACCACGGTGGGGAGGACGAACGGCACCGTGACGACGGCGCGCAGCACGCCCTTTCCGGGGAAGGCGAAGCGCGCGAAGACGTACGCGCCGGGCAGCGCGAGGAGAAGTGTCAGCGCCGTGGACGCCAGCGCCTGCCACGTGGTGAACCAGAGGACGTCGCGTATGTCACGTCGCCCAAGGACGTCGGCGACCGCGTCGAGCTGCCACCCTGTCGAGGTGTGCAGCCCACGCCCCATGATCGCCGCGACGGGGTAGCCGAAGAACAGCGCGAAGAAGAGCGCGGGTCCGGCGACGAGAAGCAGAACGACGCCGCGACGCCGCGCCTCGGGACGCATCGTGGCGAGGCGACGTCGCGCGGTACGTGGCGACGCGTCCACGCGACGTACGTCGCGCGGGAGCGCATCGCCGGGCGCAGCGCCCCGCGCGTCGTCCCGCCCCTCGCGCGACGTCCCCCTCGTTCTCACTTGACGGCCAGTGAGGTCCAGGTGTTGATCCAGTCCTCACGGTGCTCGGCGATCTTTTCCGGAGCGAGGGTCCGCGCTCCGTCGGAGCTGGCTCCGTACCGCGTGAACAGGTCCGGCAACGGCGTCCCCTTCACGACGGGCTTGACGAACATCTGGAGCGGCATGTCGCGCTGGAACGTCCCGCTCAGAAGGAAGTCGAGGAGCGCCTTGCCACCCTCCGGATTGGGCGCGCCGTCGAGCAGGCCCGCGCACTCGGTCTGCCGGAAGCACGTCCCGGTCGCGACGCCTGTGGGCGCTTCCTTGGGCCGCGGGTCCGCGTACAGGACTTCCACGGGCGGGCTGGAGGCGTACGAGACGACGAGCGGCCGGTCACCGCCGGCCTTGCGGCCACCTGCCGAGCCCGAGAACTCCTCGTTGTACGCCTGCTCCCAGCTGTCCACGACCTTGACACCGTTGTGGCGGAGCTTCTTCCAGTACGTCTGCCAGCCCTGCTCGCCGTACCGCGCGACGCTGCCGAGCAGGAAGCCGAGCCCCGGGGAGGACGTCGCGGTGTTCTCCGTGACGAGCAGATTCTTGTAGGCGGGGTCGGCGAGGTCGTCGAGGGTCCGGGGCGGGTCGAGCTTCTTGTCCGCGAAGTACTTCTTGTCGTAGTTGACGCAGATGTCGCCCGTGTCGATGGGCGTGACGCGATGCCGCGCGTCGTCGAGCCGAAGGTCGGCCGGCACGGCGGAGAGCCCCTTCGCCTCGTACGACGCGAAGACTCCCTCGTTCAGGGCTCGGGACAGCAGCGTGTTGTCCACGCCGAAGAACACATCGCCCTGCGGGTGGCCCTTGGTGAGAACGGCCTGGTTCACCGCCTGGCCCGCGTCCCCGCTCTTGAGGACCTTGAGGTGGTAGCCGGTCTTCTGCTCGAACTTCTTCAGCACGCTCTTGGACGCCGCGAAGGAGTCGTGGCTGACGAGTGTGACGGTCTTGCGGCGCGACGAGCCGGCGTCGGCACCGGAGTCGTCGCCGCAAGCGGCGAGGGATGTGGCGGCGAGGCCCGCCGCGACTATGACGGCGGCGGCCCTACGGCGGGCGGTCATGAATTCCTCCTGGTGTGGCCAGGAGAAGACGCTGCCCTGCCCGCGACGGGTGAGGCCGGGGGCAGGGCACAACAGCATGAGTGGTGACCGAACTCCCTACCTGGAATGACCCGGGCGAGGTTCAGAGGGTCTGCGACCTGTACACCGTTGG
The DNA here is from genome assembly GCF_000154905.1 of Streptomyces sp. SPB074. Lineage (GTDB taxonomy): Bacteria > Actinomycetota > Actinomycetes > Streptomycetales > Streptomycetaceae > Streptomyces. The sequence continues at coordinate 1,614,395 of NZ_GG770539.1, forward strand.
CCGGTGTGGTTGTCGCACTCTCAGCGCTGCGGCGCTCCCCTGTCGGAATGTGTACGTCGTACGGAGTATGAAATTGTCCCGCTCCCGGTCACGCCACGAGCGATGGTGCTCGCACACCCTATCGCTACCCCGCGCCGGGCTCCCGCGCCGTCCGCGCGCGGACCGGCCACGCGACGTACTGCGGCCACGCCGCATCGCCTACGCGGCGCGGGGCGTCACGGGCTGCACAAGCGCCGCGTGGCGTCGCGTCGTCTCACGTCACGGCGGCACCTCAGGCCGCACCCTGGCGTGCCACGCGGCGTCGTCGCGCCCGGACGTCGCATCGCCCCACGTCGCACCCGCGCGCAGCCCTCCGCCGCTCGCGCCGCGCCGCCCGCACCGCCGCGTTCAACAGGCCGCCGCGCTCAGCGCTCCGCCGCCGCCAGCTGTCCGCACGCGCCGTCGATCTCCTGCCCCCGCGTGTCCCGCACCGTCACGGGCACCCCGTGCGCCGCGATCGCGTCCACGAAGGCGCGCTCGTCCTCCGGACGCGACGCCGTCCACCTCGAGCCGGGCGTCGGGTTGAGCGGGATGAGGTTCACGTGCACGCGCTTGTTCTTGAGGAGGCGGCCCAGGAGGTCGCCCCGCCACGCCTGATCGTTGATGTCGCGGATGAGGGCGTACTCGATCGACACCCGCCGCCCCGACTTCTCCGCGTACTCCCACGCGGCGTCCAGGACCTCACGGACCTTCCACCGCGTGTTGACCGGCACCAGGGTGTCCCTGAGCTCGTCGTCCGGAGCGTGGAGCGAGACGGCGAGCCTGCACTTGAAGCCCTCGTCCGCGAAGCGGTGGATCGCGGGCACGAGGCCCACCGTGGACACCGTGATGCCGCGCTGCGAGAGCCCGAGCCCGTCCGGTTCGGGATCGGTGAGCCGCCGGATCGCCCCCACGACGCGGTTGTAGTTGGCGAGCGGCTCCCCCATGCCCATGAAGACGATGTTGGACAGCCGCGCGGGCCCGCCGGGGATCTCCCCGTCGCGCAGGGCACGCATCCCCTCCACGATCTGGTGCACGATCTCGGCCGTCGAGAGGTTCCGGTCCAGTCCGGCCTGCCCCGTCGCGCAGAACGGGCAGTTCATGCCGCAGCCAGCCTGCGAGGAGATGCACATGGTGACGCGGTCGGGGTAGCGCATGAGCACCGACTCGACCAGCGTGCCGTCGAAGAGGCGCCACAGCGTCTTGCGCGTCGTGTCGTCGTCGCACGAGATGTGCCGCACGACGGACATCAGCTCGGGCAGCAGTTCCTCCTGGAGCCGCCCCCGCGCCGCGGCGGGAATGTCGGTCCACTGCGCGGGGTCCTGTGCGTAGCGGGCGAAGTAGTGCTGCGAGAGCTGCTTGGCGCGAAAGGGCTTCTCGCCGATGGCGGCGACGGCTTCCTTGCGCTCGGCGGGGCTGAGATCGGCGAGGTGGCGAGGCGGCTTCTTGGCACCACGCGGCGCGACGAAGGTGAGTTCTCCCGGTGCGGGCGGCATGGGCCAGTACTCCTCAGATACGGTGCGGCGCCGTGCGTCCCCGAGGACGCGACGACGCGTCGGGGCGGGCGCCCCGACGCGGCGTACGGCGCGCGCGACGTCGCCCCGTCGGGGCCGCGACGCGGCGTGAGCCCGTACACGAAAGGGTCCGCCGTACGTCACGGCGGACCCTTTCAGCGTAACGCGCGCCGGGACCACATCCCGAGCCGAAGGCAACGGTCCCGGGCCGACCTCGGGTGTCGGCCCGGCACCGGCCCCTCCACACCCCGCGATCACGCCCCGCGCCGCTGGACGACCCGGGGCATCACGGCTCAGCCCGAACCGACGAACAGGACGAGCAGCAACCACACGACGGGCGCCGTGGGCAGCAGGGAGTCGAGCCGGTCCATGATGCCGCCGTGGCCGGGGAGCAGGGTCCCCATGTCCTTGATCCCCAGGTCCCGCTTGATCATGGACTCGCCGAGGTCACCCAAGGTGGCACTGGCCGCGACGGCCAGTCCGAGGAGCAGCCCCTGCCACCACCGCCCGTCGTTGATCATGAACTGCATCAGCAGCGCGCCGGCCACCATGGCGAAGCTCACGGCCCCGAAGAGTCCTTCGCGCGTCTTGCCCGGGCTGATGCGCGGAGCGAGCTTGTGCGAACCGAAGCGCCAGCCCACCGCGTACGCCCCGGTGTCACTGACGACCGTGAGCACGAGGAAGAGCAGCACGCGGCGCGGCCCGTCGTCCGCCGTGAGCAGCAGCGCGACGAACGTCGCGAGGAACGGCACGTAGAACGTCGCGAACACGCCCGCCGTGACGTCGCGCAGGTAGCCCTCCGGCGGCTGGAACATCCGCCACACGAGCACGACGAGCGCCGTCAGCGCCATCGCCACCCACGCGCCCTCGGCGCCGCGCACGTAGCCCGCGACGACCATCGCGGCGCCGCCCGCGGCGAGCGGGATCAGCGGCGCGTTGACCTGCTTGCGTTCCGCGAGGCGGGAGGTCAGCTCCCACAGACCAACGACGACGGCGAGCGCTATGACGCCGACGAAGACGGCCTTGACGATGAACAACGACGCGACGACAACGACACCGAGACCGAGACCGACCCCTATGGCCGCCCCCAGGTTCCGGCCGGCGCTCTTCTTCTGCCGACCGGGGCTCGGCGCCGGTGAAGCCTGCGCGGGCGCAGGAGCGGGCTGCGGGGCCGGGGGCACGGGCGGTACGGAACCGGTCCGGCCGGGCTCCTGCGGCACCTCGTCGCGGAACAGGGGACCACTCAGCCGAGCGGCCCCCCGGTCGTCGTCCTGGTCGCCGCCGTTCGCGGGTACGTCGGGCACGATGGGCATGGGCCGAGTCTCTTGGACGTCATGCCCTTCGTACACGGGACCCGCCGAGGCAGCCCCCTGTCCGGAGGTGGGCCACGGCTCGCCGTATCCGGTACGGGACGGCGCGTCCCAGGAGGAGTCGTTCATCAGACCTCAAGCAGCTCGGATTCCTTGTGCTTGAGCAGCTCGTCCACCTGCGCGACGTACTTCGCGGTGGTGTCGTCGAGCTCCTTCTCCGCGCGGCGTACCTCGTCCTCGCCGGTCTCCTTGTCCTTGACCAGCTTGTCGAGGGCGTCCTTGGCCTTGCGGCGCACGGCGCGGATCGAGACGCGCGCGTCCTCGCCCTTGGTCCGCGCGACCTTGATGAACTCCTTGCGGCGCTCCTCGGTCAGCTCGGGGAAGACCACCCGGATGATGTGCCCGTCGTTGCTCGGGTTGACGCCCAGGTCCGAGTCGCGAATGGCCTGCTCGATGTTGCGCAGCGCGCTCTTGTCGAACGGGGTCACGACGGCCATACGGGGCTCGGGCACCGAGAACGAGGCGAGCTGGTTGATCGGCGTCAGCGCCCCGTAGTAGTCCGCGACGATCTTGTTGAACATCGCCGGATGCGCGCGACCGGTACGAATGGCGGCCAAGTCCTCCTTGGCGACCACCACGGCCTTTTCCATCTTCTCCTCTGCTTCGAGGAGGATCTCTTCGATCACCACTTGCTCCTGCGTGTCTTGAGTTGGCCTGATGAGGTTCGTCCCGCCGCGGGGGCGAGAGGCGCACAGGTCCGGCTGCGTCGCTTCCGTACTGCACGGTGTCCGAGCGACGGGTCTTTGTCCATCCCGTCGCCCGGCGGCGGCGCCCCGTGCACGCCGCGAGGGCGGCCGGAGCACGCGGCGGTCAGGCCCGGGTGCCCTGGTCGCCCACGAGCGTGCCGATCTTCTCACCCTTGACCGCCCGGGCGATATTGCCCGCCGTCAGCAGCTCGAAGACGAGGATCGGGAGCTTGTTGTCGCGGCAGAGGGTGATGGCGGTCATGTCGGCGACCTTGAGGTCGCGTGTGATGACCTCCCCGTAGCCGAGCGCGTCGAACTTGACGGCGTCGGCGTTGGTCTTCGGGTCCGAGTCGTAGACGCCGTCCACACCGTTCTTGCCCATGAGGAGGGCTTCGGCGTGGATCTCCAGGGCGCGCTGCGCGGCGGTGGTGTCGGTGGAGAAGTACGGCATCCCCATGCCGGCGCCGAAGATGACGACGCGGCCCTTCTCCAGGTGCCGCACGGCACGCAGCGGGATGTAGGGCTCGGCCACCTGCCCCATGGTGATCGCCGTCTGGACGCGGGAGTCGATGCCCTCCTTCTCCAGGAAGTCCTGGAGCGCGAGGCAGTTCATGACCGTGCCGAGCATCCCCATGTAGTCGGAGCGCGCGCGGTCCATGCCGCGCTGCTGGAGCTCCGCGCCGCGGAAGAAGTTGCCCCCGCCGATCACGACGGCGATCTGCGCACCGTCGCGTACGACGGCGGCGATCTCCCGCGCGATGGTGTGCACCACGTCGGGGTCGACCCCGAGCCCGCCACCACCGGCGAACGCCTCACCGGACAGCTTCAGCAAGAAGCGGCCGGCGCCCTTGCCGTGCACGCTGGAATCGGTGGTTTTATCGGCTTCGGCCGTCGTCATGGGGTTCTCCTCGTGATGCACATAGCAAGGAGGCCATTACCGGCGGGCGTTGTGGGCACCCTGTGCACGGCAATGGCCTCCTCGTCAGATCAGCGCCTCGTCCCGCGCCCTGCGGGGCTCGGGACGAGTGGCCCGGCGTCCTGCCCGGCGAGTACCGGGCAGAGCGCCGAGCCGGTCGTGGTACGGACTCAGATGCCGACCTTGATGCGCGAGAAGCGCTTCAGGGTGACACCGGCCTCGTCCAGGATCTTCTTGACGGACTTCTTGTTGTCCTTGGCGAACGGCTGGTCGAGGAGGGTGACCTCCTTGAAGAAACCGTTGACGCGGCCTTCGACGATCTTGGGGAGCGCGGCTTCGGGCTTGCCCTCGTTGCGCGAGGTCTCCTCGGCGACGCGACGCTCGGACTCCACGACGTCGGCCGGGACGTCCTCGCGCGACAGGTACTTCGGCGAGAAGGCGGCGATGTGCTGCGCGACGTCCTTGGCGACCTCGGCGTTCTCCTTGTCGAGCTCGACAAGGACACCGATCTGCGGCGGGAGGTCGGGCATCGTGCGGTGCATGTACGCCGCGACGTAGCCGCCGGAGAACTGTGCGAAGCGGTCGAGGACGATCTTCTCGCCGAGGTTGGCGTTGGCCTCGTCCACGTACGCCTGGACGGTCTTGCCGGGCTCGATCTCGGAGGCGAGCAGGGCCTCCAGGTCGGCGGGGGCCGACTTGGCGACGTGCTCGGCGAGGGTGTTCGCGACGGCCTGGAACTTCTCGCCCTTGGCGACAAAGTCGGTCTCGCACTTCAGCTCGACAAGGACACCGGAGGTGTGGTCGTCGGCGAGGAGGGAGACGACGGCGCCGTTCTCGGCGGAGCGGCCCTCGCGCTTGGCGACGCCCTTCTGGCCCTTGACGCGAAGAAGCTCGACGGCCTTGTCGACGTTGCCCTCGGCCTCGTCCAGCGCCTTCTTGCAGTCCATCATGCCGGCGCCGGTGAGCTCACGGAGCTTCTTGACGTCGGCGGCGGTGTAGTTCGCCATGATTCTGTGAATCTTTCTCGAAGTCTGGAAGTGCGCGGTCCGCACGGCGCAGTCCCTGCCGCCGCCACCGAAGGGTGGGCGGCGTGGACATCCTCGAACCGCGGAATTCTACGGGTGGACGGCGGGGGCCGCGTGGCCCCCGCCGTCACCAACCCCGGGAGGTCAGAGACCCCGGAAGGTCAGGCCTGCTCGGCCGGCGCCTCGGTGGCCGCGGCCTCGGCGGCGGGAACCTCGACGGCCTCCGCGTCGGCGACCTTCTCCGTCTCGGCGGAGGTCTGCACCTCGGCCTCGGCGGGGGTCTCGTCCTTCTTGTCGGTGTCGAGCAGGTCGCGCTCCCACTCGGCCAGCGGCTCACCGGCGGCCTTCTCGCCCGGCTTGGAGTCGCCGGTGGCGGCGCCGGAGCGGGCGATGAGGCCCTCGGCGACGGCGTCGGCGATCACGCGGGTGAGCAGGGTGACGGAGCGGATCGCGTCGTCGTTGCCCGGGATCTTGTAGTCGACCTCGTCGGGGTCGCAGTTGGTGTCGAGGATCGCGACGACCGGGATGTTGAGCTTGCGCGCCTCACCGACGGCGATGTGCTCCTTCTTGGTGTCCACGATCCAGACGGCGCTGGGCACCTTCTGCATCTCGCGGATACCGCCGAGGGTCTTCTCCAGCTTGGCCTTCTCGCGGGAGAGGACGAGCAGTTCCTTCTTGGTGAGGCCGGAGGCGGCCACGTCCTCGAAGTCGATCTGCTCCAGCTCCTTCAGTCGCTGGAGGCGCTTGTAGACGGTGGAGAAGTTGGTGAGCATCCCACCGAGCCACCGCTGGTTGACGTAGGGCATACCGACGCGGGTGGCCTGCTCCGCGATGGCCTCCTGCGCCTGCTTCTTCGTGCCGACGAACATGACCGTGCCGCCGTGGGCGACGGTCTCCTTGACGAACTCGTAGGCGCGGTCGATGTACGACAGCGACTGGAGCAGGTCGATGATGTAGATGCCGTTGCGCTCCGTGAAGATGAAGCGCTTCATCTTAGGGTTCCAACGACGGGTCTGGTGACCGAAGTGGACGCCGCTCTCCAGCAGCTCCCGCATCGTGACGACGGCCATGGCCGTATCTCCTTGTTTTTCCCGGTTGCGCCGGCCGGTCGGCCGACGCTCCTGACGCCCCGGTCGCGCTGCGCCACGAGGGACCGAGAAGCGCGGACATCGGAGAACCCACCGTCGTACGGGACGAATCCCACCGATGTCGGGGCGTGCGAAGTCGATCCGGGACCCCGGATCGCCACGAGAAGTGTACGGGACCGCCACGCTTCCGGGTGACGGCGATATCCGTAACGGCCCAGTTATCCACAGATCGCCAGAAAGTGGCGCCGACCATCCCCGCACGTGCGTCACGCTTGACTCACGGAGTGCAACTCTCCGTGACCACACGCGCGTCCCCATGGGCTGGGCGGCGGTCTGACCTGCACAAAGAAAGGCGACGGTCACTCATGGCGATCGCTGCTGAGCCTTCCCTCCGCGCCCGCTCGTTGCTGCGCCTCGGCACAGCCGTTCTCGCGGCCGCCTCGGCCACCCTCGCCGCATCCCTGGCGGCCTGGGCGGCCACCTGGGCGACCCAGGAGAACCCCGAGGTCGCTCGCCGCACGTGCACGACGGACCGGCCCTCCTCGACGTCACCCCCACCCGCCCAGCCCCCTCCGTACGCACACACCCGCACCTGCACCCCGCAGCAGCCCCCTCGCACGAGACCGCGGACTTCGACTCGTGCGACAAGCGTCCGCACGACGACCACGCCGCAGACCGGGTTGACCGGCGATGGTACGACCGGCGCCGGTAGGACAAGCAGTAGATCGGCGGGGAAATCCACAGCCCCCGGAGGCAGCGGCGGTCAGCGCGCCGGCGAGCGCGCGGGCAGGGCGGCCCACACACCCACGGCATCCGCCGCTGCGCCCCAGGATTCGGCCGCGCGCTCCTGGCCGGTTTCGGCACCGCCTCCGGTGCTGCGCGGCTGGGAGCCCCCGGCGACCCCGTACGGGCCCGGTCACCGCGGCATCGACCTGGGAGCGAGCGAGGGCGCGGTCGTACGGGCGGCAGCGGCCGGCCGCGTCGTCTTCGCTGGTCCCGTCGGGGGGCGCGGGGTCGTGAGCGTCGAGCTGCCCGGAACCGGCGCCACGCCGCTGCGGACGACGTACGAGCCCGTCGCGGCAACTGTCCGGGCGGGAGACATCGTGGAGGCGGGGCAACCGCTCGGCGTACTGACCGGGAACGGCGCCTACCACTGCGGGACCCCGTGCCTGCACTGGGGGCTCCGGCGCGGGAAGACATACCTCAACCCGCTGAGCCTGCTGCCGCCGGAACTGCTCGGCCTCGGGCCGTCCCGGCTGTTCCCGCCCTCGGGTCCTCTCCCGCAGCCACGAACACCGCAGCCCGGTTCCCCGACGGGCCCCGCCGCGCATCCGCTCCTGTCATCGGTACCCGTCCACCAGCACGTGGTGAGCCCGGCTTCCGAGCACAAGACGGCGCCTCACCCGGCGGGGCAGCCGGTTCCCGCTTCCGCCGTACAGGCGCGCACGCCGGGGACGTACGGCGAGGAGGACGCAGGACAGCCGGCCGCCGTTCGCGAGCGACGCGTCAGCCGCCGGTCACGCCGCGGAGAGCGAGGGCGACGGCAGCATCGGCGATCTTCCCCGGCTCCTCGGCGACCCCGAACTCGATCCGGCGCACGGCGGCATCGACGACACCCTGGAGAAGCCGCGCCGCGAGGCGCGGCTCCTCGTGGCCGAGATCGCTGAGCGCGTCCACGACGAGACCGATGAGACCGCCGTGCGCCGCGCGGATCTTCTCCCGCGCGCCGCGGTCGAGTTCACTGGCCGAGATCGCGGCGACGGCGCGGTGCCTGCGGTCCTGGACCAGGTCCAGCTGGCACCGGACGTACGCCTCGATCTTTCCCGCCGCCGTGGGCATCTCCGTCATCGCGAGCTCCACCTCGGCCGCCCACACGGGGAAGTCGACGGCGCAGAGTTCCTCGACCACGGCGCCCCGGGAACGGAAGTACTCGTAGACCGAGGACCGGGCGAGGCCGGTGCGCTCGGCGAGCGCGGGGAAGGTCAGCGCTTCGGTCCCGCCCTCGGACAGCAGAGTCCGCGCGGCGTCCAGCAAGGCACTGCGTTGCATCACTCGGTGCTCGGCCACGGAGGCCGCTCGAATCCTTGGCACCCGTCCACTTTACGGAGGCCGCTCCCCTCGGCCCAGGGCACGGGGTACCGATACATGAAAGGAGGTCAAATTCCGGCAAAGCGCGTCACGGCGCGCGCACCGTTCTCCACGCGGCCAGTCGCGCGCCATCCCTCACACGGCCGCGCGCGGCGTCCGCCGCGTCCGGCGCGCGAAAGCGCCCGGACCGCCTGCTGGAGGCGCGTCACACACGGCCTCCGTGCCATGAAAAGTCACAGGCAGCAAACGATCCCCAGGTCGCACGCGGCCTCACGTCACGGCCGCTTCTCAGCTGTCGAAGCTCGACAACTTCGCGCGGAGCTGGAGCACTGACTTCGTGTGGATCTGGCTGACACGGCTTTCGGTCACGCCGAGGACATGGCCGATCTCCGCGAGTGTGAGCCCTTCGTAGTAGTAGAGCATCACCACGGTCTTCTCCCGTTCCGGCAGGGAGTTGATCGCCCGCGAGAGCAGCCGGCGCAGCTCGCGTCCCTCCGCGACCTCGACCGGGTTGTCGGCGTCCGTGTCCTCCAGGGTGTCCATGATGCTCAGACGGCCGCCGCCCTCACTGCCGACGCTGAGGAGTTCTTCCAGCGCCACGACGTTGGCGAGCGACAACTGGCTGAACACGGCGTGCAGGTCCTCCACCCCCACCCCCATCTCCCGCGCCACCTCCGCCTCGCTGGGGGTCCGGCGGAGCTTGGCCTCCAGCGTGGCGTAGGCACGTTCGACGTTGCGCGCCTTTTGGCGGACGGAGCGGGGAATCCAGTCGAGGGCGCGCAGTTCATCGATCATGGCGCCGCGAATCCGGGTGATCGCGTACGTCTCGAACTTGATCGAGCGCTCGATGTCGAACTTCTCGATCGCGTCGATGAGCCCGAAGACCCCGGAGGAGACGAAGTCGGCCTGCTCGACGTTCGGGGGAAGGCCGACACTCACGCGGCCCGCGACGTACTTGACGAGGGGCGAGTAGTGAAGGATCAGCTGTTCGCGGAGTCGCGCGTCGCCCGTCGTTTTGTACATCCGCCACAGTTCGTCCACCGACTGGGGCGCGCGGCGCTGGACACTTTCGCCGCTTGCGGCGGAGGGAGCCGCCGCGCTGTCGGAGTCGGAGATCTGCTGGGGCATTCGTCGCCTTGGGTCGTTCTGGGCCGAACTGGGGTGTTCGTCTGCGGGGGTTTACGGGTGCGGGCCGAGCCCGCGGGGGCGGCTGCCGTTCGGTCGCCTGCCGGGAGTGGGATTGTCGTGAGCGTAGCGTGACTACGGTGTCGCAATGTGCGCATGTTAGGGGATCAGGCGTTTGCAGATACGTTCCGCTCCCCGCGCGGGACCACCCGCGCCGTTACGCTCCGCGACGGCATCGTCGGCTTCACCCGGGGGCCGACGGGGACTTGGGCCCTCGTCGGCCCACTCAGCGGGCGTGACCACCCCTCTCCCACCCCGGTGAAGCCGTCGTACGTGTCCGGCGTGTCAACTGCCAGCCGTCACCGTGTCGTTCGACGAAACCGAGCGCTTGGAGCTCGTACAGGCGCGCGATCACGTCGTCCTTGGCGGTGACAGCGGCCAGGGCGATGCTCTCCGCCGGCACCACTCCGTGCGCGGGCAGCGCGGCGAGCACCACCGCCGCCTCCGGGCTCAACAGGTCTCGCGGTACGAGGGGGCCGCGCCGTTCGGGAGCCAGCTCCCCCATCTCTCCGACCAGTTCCACCACCTCTGCCGCGTCCGTCACCAGGTGGGCCTGACCGCGCAGGAGTTGGTGCACCCCCGCCGAGAGTCCACTGGTGGCGGGACCAGGAACTCCCATGACGTGGCGCCCCAGCCGCTCGGCCGCTCGCGCGGTGACGAGCGCCCCGCTGCGCAGCGCCGCCTCGACGACCACGGTCCCCCGGGTCAGCGCGGCGATGACCCGATTACGCGTGACGAAGCGGCTCGGTGTGGGGTGCTCGCCCGGCGGCAGCTCGCCGACCAAGAGCCCCTGCTCGGCGATCCGCGCGAGGAGGCGCGCGTGCCCCGGCGGATAGCTCCGGTCGATGCCGCAGGCAAGCACCGCCAGCGTGCCCCCGGCGACACCCAGGGCGCCCCGGTGGGCCGCGCCGTCGATGCCGAACGCCCCTCCCGAGACGACGACCCAGCCCTGCTCGGCGAGGCCGACGGCGAGCGCTCCGGCCAGGTAAGTGCCGTAGTCCGTGCAGGCCCGCGCGCCCACGATGGCGACGGCTCGTAGCGACCACATGCGCAGGTCGGCCGGCCCACGCACCCAGAGCCCGAGGGGGCGGGTGTCCTGCAGGTCGTCGAGCTGGGAGGGCCATTCGAGGTCCCCGGGGCACACGAACCGCCCGCCCACGGCCGCCGCCCGCGCCAGGTCCCGTTCCGGGTCCGCCCGCCTGGCCCGGACGGTGAGCGCTTCCCAGCGGCCCTTCGTGAAGCCCTTCGGCGCGGCTCCGCCCGTGCGCAGCCGTTCCAGGAGCGCCTCGGCGCCGCCGGTGCGCAGCAGGGCTCCGGTCTTCGGCTCGCCCGGTTCGAACACCCGGCTGAGTGCGGAGCGCGCCAGGCGTTCTCCCTCGCACGGTGCGGCGAGCCCTGAGGCGGGCGCGTTCATGCGGCGGCTCCCGTCGTGAGGACGGCTCCGCGCCGTACCCCGGTCCGCAGCTCCAGGGCCAGGGCGAGGGCCGCGGCGTCGGGGCGCTCGTGTCCGGCCAGGTCGGCGAGGGTCCAGGCGACGCGCAGGACGCGGTCGAGGCCGCGCGCCGTCAGCAGACCACGCTCCAGGTCTCTCGCTACGGTGTCGAGCGCGCCGGGCGCGAGCGGCCAGCGGGTGCGGAGCTCGTGGCCTGGAACCTCGCTGTTGCAGTGCCACGGCTCGTCGCGGTACCGGTCGAGCGCGCGTTCCCGTGCCTCGCGCACCCGCGCCCGCACGACGCTCGTGGACTCGTTGTCCGCGCGGTCACGGTGGAGTTCCGCGCGGCCGATGGGATCGACCCGTACGTGGAGGTCCACGCGGTCGAGCAGTGGGCCGGAGATCCGGGCCTGGTAGCGCCGCACCATGGCGGGCGGGCAGTCGCAGGGATCGCCCACGAGGCCGCTGCGGCCGCATGGGCAGGGGTTGGCGGCGAGCACCATGAGGAACTTCGCGGGGAGCCGTACCACCCCCGCCGAACGCGCGATCACCACGTACCCCGATTCGAGCGGTTGCCGCAGGGAATCCAGGACTTGCGCGTGGAATTCAGGCGCTTCGTCCAGAAAAAGCACTCCGCGATGCGCCATCGAGACGGCTCCGGGCCGGGGCAGCCCTGCTCCCCCGCCCACGAGTGACTGCATCGTGGCCGAGTGGTGGGGCGCGCAGTACGGCGGTGACTCCACCAGGGGCCGCCCGGGCGGCAGCATCCCGGCCACGGAGTGCACCGCGGTGACTTCCAGGGACTCGGAGCGGGTCAGAGGCGGCAGGATGCCGGGCAGCCGTTCCGCGAGCATGGTTTTCCCCGCCCCGGGCGGGCCGTGGAGCAGCAGGTGGTGCCCGCCGGCCGCCGCGACCTCCAGGGCGCGGCGCGCGGTGTACTGGCCCGCGACGTCCTCCAGGTCCGGCTGCCGGTCCGTGAGACCGGGCGCCACCCCCGTCCCGAAGCCCGCACCCGGCATCGACAGTCCGGCCAGCAGCGGATCGGGGCGGCCCGGGGCGAGTGGTTCCTCCTCGGGGACCGGTTCGCCGGCGAGCACGGCGACGAGCTGGCGCAGGCTGCGCACCCCGAGGACGGACATCCCGGGCACGAGCGCCGCCTCGGCCGCCGAGCTCTCCGGGACGACCACGTGCCGGTATCCGGCGTCGGCGGCGGCGAGAACGCCCGGCAGGATGCCGCGTACGGGCCGTACGCGGCCGTCGAGGCCCAGCTCGCCGATCATCACCAGGTCGGCGACCGCGGCGGGGTCGACGCGCTCCGTCGCACCGAGGACGGCGCAGGCGACAGCGAGGTCGAAGCCACTGCCGCTCTTGGGGACGGAGGCGGGACTCAGCCCGACGGTGAGCTTCTTCTGGGGCCACTCGGCCCCCGAGTTGACCACGGCGGCGCGGACCCTGTCGCGGCTCTCGACCAAGCTCTTGTCCGGCAGCCCGACGAGGGTGAAGGCGGCGACACCCGGTTCGAGATCGGCCTGGACCTCGACCACGACCGCGTCGATGCCGAGGAGCGTCACGGAGCAGGTGCGGGCGAAACCCATTCAGCCCACCCCCCGCGCGTGCTCGACCTCAGGGGCACCGGAACGCCGCGGGACGAGCACGCCCACGAGATCGATGCGCACGCCTCCCGGTGGGGCTCCTCCGTGCTTGCTGAGCCACAACTCCGCGAGCCGTCGCAGTCGCTCGACCTTGGCGCTCCGCACCGCCGCCATCGGGTGCTCGAATCCCTGGGCTCTGCGGGTCTTCACCTCGCAGATGACCAGGGTGTCGCCGTCCAGGGCGACGATGTCGACCTCACCGACCCGCCCGTACCGCCAATTGCGGGCCACGATCCGCATCCCGGCCGTGCACAGCGCACGTACCGCGGCTTCCTCGCCGTACCTGCCCAGCGCCGATCTGGTGTTCACGGACACCACCTCCTTCCTCACCGACTGTGACGGATGGACGAGGCTCCGGGAACGGCCGAACGGAAATCTGTGGATAACTTCGAAGAAAAAGAAAAATCGCCCACCCGTTCGGGTGATGCGTGTCGGCGGCGACGCCGAGTTATCCCCAGGTGGGGGGAGCACCCGCCCTCGTGGTGTAGGCGGCTGCGAGCGGAAACAGCGGAGGGGCCCGACGCTCTCGCGCGGGCCCCTCCGGCCGTTCGTCGTCTTCACCGGTCAGCCGCCGGGAAGCTCCAGGTCGGTCTTGTTCAGCTCCTCGATGTTCACGTCCTTGAACGTGAGCACCCTCACCTGCTTCACGAAACGCGCGGGGCGGTACATGTCCCAGACCCAGGCGTCCGCCATGGACACCTCGAAGAACACCTCGCCCTGCACCGAGTGCACCTGCATCTCGTAGTCGTTCGTGAGGTAGAAGCGCCGCTCGGTCTCGATCACGTATTTGAACAGGCCGACGACGTCGCGGTACTCCCGGTAGAGCTTCAGCTCCATCTCGGTCTCGTACTTTTCGAGGTCCTCGGCGCTCATGGCAGTTCCCCTTCAGCCGTGCGTCCCCCCATTGTGCGCCTGCCCGCCCGCTCTCAGGCGATTTCCGTGGTCAGGATCTCGGGCACCGGAGGCGGCCCCTCGCGCAGCAGTCGCCGCAGGAGCGGCGCGAGCCGGGTGGGGTAGACCGTCTCCGACGTCGCCTCCAGCTCGGCGCATGTCCACCACCGTGTGCCGTCGACGCTGCTGAGCTCCAGCTCGGTCAGCTCCTCGGCGACCGTGGCGGTCTGCGTCGTGCGGGCGAGGTAGTACCACTCGTCCTGGGCCCAGCGCCGGCCCGCGAAGGAGAAGGAGCAGGCCCGCCGCCACAAGAGGGGACCGAGGGTGACCTCGGTGATTCCCGTCTCCTCCCTCAGCTCGCGGAGGGCGGCCTGCTCACGTGTCTCGGACCCTTCCAGGCCACCGCCCGGCGTGAACCACCAGGCGTCGGCCGCGTCCGCCGGCTCGTGCCCGTGGATCAGGAGGATGCGGTCGTCCGGGTCGAGAAGGACGACGCGCGCTACGCGGCGTAGCGGCGGTGTAGCGCCGGGCGCGGCGTCCGGGGGGCGCGGGTGCGACGCGACGTCGCCCGCGACGTCGCGCGACGCGGCGTCTCCGGGGCGTCGCATGGTGTCACGCTGCGTCGCGTCGTACGGCGCGTGCGCGGCGTCGTCACGTGTGGCCGCGGCCGTCTCATCGGGGGCCACCGCGTCAGGCGCCGACGCGGCGGGTGCGGGCACGCCCCGGCTGCCGTGAGGCCCGGCGCCGTCCCCACCCCCAACTCCGCCCTCAAGCTCGGCACCGTCCCCACGCGGGGCGGCGTCACCGCGCACCGTGCCGTCGGCACCCGCCCGCCCTGCGTCGCCAGGCCTCGCCGCGTCTCCACAGCCCGCCTCGCCCGCGCGTCCCGCGCCGTCAGGGCGCGTGCCGCCTCGCCCGCCGCCTGTCTCGTTCTCAGACCGCATTCGCCGCCGCCTCCCGCCGGCGCCGCGCGGCGCGACGTCTCGCCGCGCGGGACGCGAGGGGACCGTACGCCGCGCCGACGAGGATCAGGACGGCGCCGAGGACGACGGCGCCGAGGAGCAGCCGCAGCGGACCCGGCGTCGAGATGCCGCCGGGGAGCGCGGCGAAACCGCTCGGGCGCTCCAACATGCCGCGCCACGGGAAGACGACGGCGTCCACGCGGGCGGAGACGGCGGAGCGCGGCACGGAGCCGCGCGCGACATCGTCCAGGTGGGCGGTGGAGTCGAGGGAGCCCGCGCGTTCGTCACCGAGGAGGAAGAGGCGGCCCTTCGGCACAACGGTGCCGGGCAGCCGCGTGCCGCGGTGCGCGGCGTCCGTGGGGAGGTAGGGCTCCGCGATCTGCTCGCCATTGACGGTGAGGTGGCCCTCGGTGCAGCAGGCAATCTTGTCCCCGCCTACGGCCACGACGCGTTTGACCAGCGTCTCGTCGCCCCAGGCGCGGTCCTTGAAGACGACGACGTCGCCGCGGCGCACCTCGTCGCCCGATATCCGCTGCCCGAGCACACGGTCCCCGGCGTCGATGGTCGGGGTCATGGAGGCCGTGGGCACCGTGTACGGGCGGTACTCCCACGCCCCCCACGCGAAACCACCGACGAGGAGCACGAACCCCAGCGCGACGACGATCCCCGACAGCACGTTTCCCCTACGGCTTCCGGGCGGGGCCGTACCGGACGATGCGCTCATGCTGGTGCCCCCAGATGGAACGGTGCGTCACCGCGCCGGCGCGCCCCGGGGACGAGGCGTCCGGCCGCGGTGATCGCCGGTCTGGGGAGGCACCCTACCCGTCGGTACGCGCGGCAGAAAGCCTCCGCCTGCGCCAGAGCACGAGGGGGAAGGCACCCACGAGGCCGAGGGCGGCCGGTGCGGTGGCCGACGCCGCGGCGTTGATGCCGGACTGGTGGAAGGTGTCGGGGACCGAGAGGGTCGACCAGCGGTTCGGCGGCCAGGCGATCACGAAGGCGCGGCCGATGACGTTGTCGACCGGGACGAAGCCCTGGTTGCGGTCGGTCTGGTGGTAGCGCGAGTCGGCCGACGCCTGGCGGTGGTCGCCCATGACCCACAGCTTGTCCTTCGGCACCTTGACCTTGAACTGGCCGTTTTCGTCGACCGAGCACGCGGTGTTGCCCTGGAAGACGTACGGCTCGTCGAGCGGCTTCCCGTTGACCTTGAGGGGACCGGTCCCGTTGCACTCGACGGTGTCACCGCCGACGCCGATGACGCGCTTGATCAGGTCCTTCTCGTCCGCGGACGGCATCAGCCCGATGAAGCTGAGGCCCTTCTGGAGGATGTTGGGCGTGGGCGTGGGCTCGTTCTTCAGCCAGCGGTCGGGGTCCTTGAAGACGACGACCTCGCCGCGCGAGGGCTTCGACCCGAACCACGGTGTGAGCTTGTCCACGAGGACGCGGTCGCTCACCTGGAGGGTGTTCTGCATCGAGCCGGACGGGATGGAGAACGCCTGCACCAGGAACGTCTTGATGATCAGTGCCAGGACCAGGGCGATGACGATGAGCAGCGGCAGTTCCTTCCAGAACGGCCGCGGCTTCTTCGGGGCGCTGGTCCTGCCATGGCCCCGCGGGACGTCCGCGCCGGACTCGGTCACCTCAGGCTCCCGCCCTTCTCCGGCGCCGGCCGTTCCCGCGCCCGACTGCTCCGGCTCTTCCGGCCCCTCGTGTCCGGACCGGGCGCCCACCGCGACGTCCCCCACGCTCACTCCTCACTTCGAGCCATTGCCCGCGCCGTACGAGGCGTGGGCCCACTACTCCCATAACGAGCGGGAGTTCCGCAGGGGTCGGGAGCGCGACGCCGGCCTTCGGCCGCGCCTGGGCCAGGGTATGCGAGTCCTCTGTGTGCACGGGCCACCGCGACGCCGCGTCGGGGACGCGCGCGAAGCGCTCCCTGTGCCCCGGCGTGGACCAGTGCCCGAACGGCCAGACGACGGCGACGGCGCGCCCGACCACGGCGTCTTCCGCGACGGTCCCGTCGTGGCCCGCGTCGCGGTGGAACCGGGAGTCCCCCGAGTTCGCCCGGTGGTCACCGAGCACGAAGAGTCGCCCGGGCGGGAGGTGGACCCGGAACTCCACTTCGGACGGTCTATTCCCCGCACGCACGTACGGCTCCTCGACGGCCTGACCGTTGACGGTCACCCGCCCCCGCGCGTCGCAGCACGCGACGGTGTCCCCGCCGGTCCCGACGACGCGTTTGATCAGGTCCTTCTCGTCGGCAGACGGCAGCAGGCCGATGAACGCGAGCCCCTTCTTGAGCTGCCGGACCGGCCCGGAGGAGGTGTCCCGGCCGCCCTCCTCCTCGCCGAGCCAGCCACCGGGGTCCCGGAAGACGACGACGTCGCCGCGGTGCACCTCGGCGCCGAACCACGGCGTGAGCTTGTCCACGACGACGCGGTCCCCGATCCGCAGCGTCTCCTCCATCGAGCCCGAGGGGATCACGAACGCCTGCACGAAGAACGTCTTGAGGACGAGAGCGATGAGCAACGCCGCGCCCAGGAGGAGCGGGATCTCGCGCAACGTCGCGCGGCGTCGGCGGCGCGCGACGCGACGTGCCCGCGCGCGACGTCCCACGCGCCCGACGTCGCGCCGGGGCGG
>NZ_GG770539.1:1632084-1641977 GCF_000154905.1 Streptomyces sp. SPB074
GGCGTCGCGACGCTCCTCGGGAGGCGCTCCGGGCGCAGGCGTTTCGCGCGCGGGCGGCGCGTACGGAGCCGGTCGGGACGGAGCCTCCCGATGCGGAACCGCCCCGTACGCGGTCTCACACCGGTCGTACGGAGCGGGCGGCGCGGCCTCGGACGGCGACGCAGCGCCAGGCGGGGTCGCGGCACCAGGCGGTGTCGCGATCGGGCGCGACGCGACGTCGTCGGCTTTGCCGCCGTCGTCGCCGGCCGCTCCGCGGCGTCCCGTCCGTCCGCCGTGTCTACCCATGCGCCGCGGTGGACGGCGCGGGAACGCGTGCGTAGACGTCGCGTTGTTGCAGACCGTGCCAGCGACTCGGTGGCCAGACCACGAGGTCCGCCCGGCCGCGTACGACGGAGAGGGGGATCATGCCGCCGCCGGGCGAACCGAGGTGATCGCGCGAGTCCGCGGAGTCCGCGCGGTGGTCACCGAGGAGGAAGAGCCGCCCGGGCGGGACCACGACGTCGAAGGAGACGTCGGAGGGTGCGTTGCCGTCGTGGAGGAAGGGTTCGGTGACCGGCCTCCCGTTGACCGTGAGCCTGCCGTCCTTGGCGCAGCACCGCACCCGGTCACCCCCGATTCCCACGACGCGCTTGATGTAGTCGCCGTCACCGAAGTACCCGGTGCCGTCGAAGACCACGACGTCGCCGCGGCGCGGCTCGCCGCCGAAACGGTACGCCAGTTTGTCGACCATGACACGGTCGCCGACGTGAAGCGCCGGTTCCATCGACGCGCTGGGAATACCGAAGGGCTGCGCGACGAAGCGGCTCACGAGGAGCAGGACGACGACGAGCGCTAGCCCGGCAGCGGTCCAGACGCCGCCGGGAAGCCAGGACAGACGAGAGCGCGACCCCTCCGCCACCCGGTCCGTCCCTGATGCGGGCGGATTCGGTACGGCGGAGCGATCGCGCTCCGGGTCCTGCGTTTCGGTGTCCATGGCGCCCCGATGCTATCGGGCGACGCTGTGGTCCCTCCGGCCGTGGCGGCCGGTGTGCGCGGTCAGTGCAGCGACCGCGCGGGCGAGATCAGCTCTCGCGCTTCTCCTTGATCTTCGCGGCCTTGCCGCGCAGCTCACGGAGGTAGTACAGCTTGGCGCGACGGACGTCACCGCGCGTCACCAGCTCGATCTTCTCGACGATCGGGGTGTGCACGGGGAAGGTGCGCTCCACGCCGACGGAGAAGGAGACCTTGCGGACCGTGAAGGTCTCGCGGACGCCCGAGCCCTGGCGGCGGATGACGACGCCCTTGAACTGCTGCACACGGGAGCGGTTGCCCTCGATGACGCGCACGTGGACGTTGACGGTGTCGCCGGGGCGGAACGACGGGAGGTCGCTGCGCAGCGACGCGGCGTCGACGGAGTCGAGCAGGTTGGACATGTGTGTCTGCTTCCTCGCTGATGCCACAGGTCATCAGCGGAACATGGTGATGAGTGGTGAAGGGTGCCGCTTCGCCGGGCGGGCGTCGTTCCCCCTGTGGCAGGGGCGCGCGCCGGACGGACGGCAGCGGCCTATTCTTCCACGTCGGAAGGGGCAGGCCCAAATCGGCCGTCGGTCCCCTGCCGCCAGCCGAGGATGGAGAGCGTCTCGCGGTCCTTCTTGTCGAACGCCGCGGGGTCGCAGCGGGAGATGAGGTCGGGGCGGTGCGCGACGGTGCGCGCCAGCGCCTCGTCGCGACGCCAGCGCGCGATGCGGCCGTGGTGGCCGCTCAGCAGCACGTCGGGAATGCCCCGTCCGCGCCAGGACGGCGGCTTCGTGTAGACGGGTCCTTCGAGGAGGTCCGCCATGGCTCCGGGGGCGAAGGAGTCGTCGCGGTGCGACTCGGCGTTGCCGAGCACGCCGGGCAGGAGGCGGGCGACGGCCTCGGTGATGACGAGGACGGCCGCCTCGCCGCCCGCGAGCACGTAGTCGCCGATGGAGACCTCGTACACGGGCAGCCGCGTCGCGTACTCGTCCATGACGCGCCGGTCGATGCCCTCGTACCGCGCCGGTGTGAAGATCAGCCAGGGGCGCGCGGACAGCTCGACGGCGAGCTGCTGCGTGAAGGGCCGGCCGCTCGGGGTGGGGACGACGAGCACCGGTTCGCGCGCTCCCGCCTCGTAGCCGTCCGCCAGCACCTGGTCGAGCGCGTCGCCCCACGGCTCGGTCTTCATGACCATGCCGGGCCCGCCGCCGTACGGGGTGTCGTCGACGGTGTTGTGCCGGTCGTACGTCCAGTCGCGGAGGTCGTGCACGTGGACGTCGAGCTGTCCGCGGGCGCGTGCCTTGCCGACGAGGGAGACGTGGAGCGGGTCGAGGTACTCCGGGAAGATCGTGAGCGCGTCGAGGCGGAGCGAGGGAGCGACACGGGACGAGGCGTCCGCGAGCGCGGGCCCGCCCGACGTGGCGGCGGTGCGTGGCGCCGGGGCGGTCACCGGGGGTCCTCCGGGGCGGCCGCGGGCGACGTCGCGTCGTCGGCGGATGCCGCGTCGTTGCCGCCCCACGTCGCGCCGTCCGTACGGGGCGTCGCGTCGTCCGCGCGCGACGTGGTGCGCGGCAACGTCGCGTCGTCCGGCGTCGTGTTCGTCTCCGTACGCGACGCGTCGCGTTCCGAGGCGACGTCGGCCTCATCCGGGTCGAGCAGTCCTCGCGGCGGGTTGATCACGGCGCGCTGTTCGTGAAGGTCGATCTCGGTGACGATCTCCTCGACGAAGGGGATCATCACCTCGCTGCCGTCGGGACGCTCGACGATGAAGAGGTCCTGCGAGGGGAGGTGCGAGATCTCCGTGATCCGTCCGATCTCCTGACCGTCCTCGGTGATCACGTCGAGGTCCATGAGCTGATAGTCGTAGAACTCCTCGGGGTCCTCGGGCACCTCCTCCGGATCGATCTCGGCGATCAGCAGGATGTTGCGCAGCGCCTCGGCGCCGGTGCGGTCCTTCACTCCCGCGAAGCGCAGCAGCAGCCTGCCGCTGTGCACCCGTCCCTGCTCGATCGTCAGCGGCCCGGCACCGGGCGGATCGGTCGCGAGCACGGCGCCGGGCGGGAGCCGCAGCTCCGGCTCGTCCGTACGCACCTCGACGGTGACCTCGCCCTTGATGCCGTGGGCGCGGCCGATCCGTGCGACTACCAGCTGCACTCTGGGGCTCTCCTGTCCTGCTACGACGCCTGCTGCGACGTGGGTCCTGGTACGACGACGGGCCGGGACCGGCCCGAGGGCCGACCCCGGCCCGCGCCGGTGCTGTGCTGTGTCCGGTGGGACCTCAGCCGGTGTGCGAGTTCAGCGCACGTGGTCCACGTCGACCAGGTCGACACGGATGCCGCGGCCACCGATGGCTCCCACGACAGTGCGCAGGGCGCGCGCGGTGCGGCCGCTGCGGCCGATCACCTTGCCGAGGTCGTCGGGGTGTACCCGCACCTCAAGCACGCGCCCGCGGCGCAGGGTGCGCTCGGCGACCTGCACATCGTCGGGGTTGTCGACAATGCCCTTCACGAGGTGTTCAAGAGCCTCGTCGAGCATGTCAGCCCTCGGTCGACTCGGACGAGTCGGACTCGTCCTTCTTGTCGGCCTTCTTCGCCTTCTGGGTGATGGCCTCACCCTTGGGCTCGTCGCCGGCCTTCGCGGCGGCGGCCTCGAAGAGACCGCTGTGGTCGGCCTTCGGCTCCGGCTGGAGCAGCGGCGCCGGGGCGGGCTCGCCCTTGAACTTCTGCCAGTCGCCGGTCTTCTTCAGGATGGCGAGCACGGGCTCGGTCGGCTGCGCGCCGACACCCAGCCAGTACGCCACGCGGTCGGCGTCGACCTCAATGCGCGAGGGGTTCTGCACCGGGTGGTACAGACCGATCTCCTCGATCGCACGGCCGTCACGGCGGGTGCGGGAGTCGGCGATGATGATGCGGTAGTGAGGCGCGCGGATCTTGCCCAGGCGCTTCAGCTTGATCTTGACTGCCACGGGAGTGGTGTCTCCTGGTCTTGACGAGGTGGGGCACCGGATGATGCCGCGTGGGGTTGCGGAATCCGACCGGGCCCGCAGGACGCGTCAGCCGGAGGAGAGAGGGGTCCTGTGCGGCTGTCGAGTACAGCTGTCCATTCTGCCACAGCCGACGACGCGCCCGGACCCGCGGGTGGAGGGCGGCTGGAGGCACCCGTACCGCCCTGCGGCGCGACCGCGGCGGGGCCGTGGAAGCGGACGTCGCGGCGAGGTGCGGGGCGAGGCGGGAAGGCACGCGGGCGCGGCGCGGGGAGGACGGCGCCGCGTGGTGACGACGCCGCTCCGTGAGCGCCGCGACGTCGCGCGCATCGCTCCGGGAACGAGGCGGCGTCGCGGTGCCGGGTGACGCGACGGGAGCGGCGTCGCGGTGCCGGGTGACGCGACGGGAGCGACAGCGCGGTGCCGGTGACGCGACGGGAGCGACAGCGCGGTGCCGGTGACGCGACGGGAGCGACGTCGCGTGCCGCGCGGCCGGGCGACGTGCGAAGCGGGGGACGCGGCGTGGCGGGGGTCGGCGCGGGCGTGGCGAAGGTTGCGCGGCGTGACGTCGCGCGCGACGTGGCCCCGTGCGCGCCGGAAGGCCAGGCGACGCGGCAGGCCCGGGGCGGGGCCGGACCTGCCACGCCATCGGTTCGCACGGCACGCGCGCCGGGCGCTCAGGTCATGGCGGGCACGGCGGGCTCGGGAATGCGGAAGGGCTTGCCGCAGCCGCCGCACATGATCGGCGCCTGCGCGAGGACGGAAGGGACGACGCGTACGTTGCGGCCGCAGTCGCACACCGCTTTGACGCGGACGCCGCCGCCGGACGAGCCGTGCCGCGCCGCGGGGCCTCGGAAGCTGTTCGAGGAGTCGGTGGAGGTCGCGGCGGTGTGTGCCTTGAGCGCGCGGTGCAGCCGGTCGATGGTGGCCCGGTACCGCTTCCTCGCCTCGGTGCTGAGGGTGACGAGGGAGAAGCCACTGCTCGGATGCGGCTCCTCGGGGTGGTCCAGGCCCAGCTCCTCGGCGATCGTGAGGAATCTGCGGTTGTGGTAGCGGCCGGCGCGGGAGGTGTCGCGGACACCCCGCACGGCGGCGAGGCCGTGAACCGCCTCGTGCAGCAGTCGTTCGAAGGAGAGTTCGTGCCCGCAGGCGGACGAGGACTCCCCGATCAGGGACTCGGGCGCGGCAAGATCCGGCAGGTCGGGGTGGTACCGCTGAATATCGGCCCACGCCTGTGCCAGCTCTGCGGCGAGAACAGGTGGTGTCGTGCTCACGTCGTGACCAACGAGCCGCGCGCGCGGCGTGTTCCGATTCCGGGCCATCCCAAATAATTTGCTCGTACCCGCCAGTTGGCCGTGATGCGTCCGGAGGAGGGCGGGTGCGTCGATGTGGGCAGAAGCCGTGCCAGTCCCCCACAAGACGGTACGTAGCGCCGCTACGCGCGCCGTCCGCAAACGCGGCATCCCGGCGTCCCGCCGGAAAAGGCGCGGCGCGGGTGACCGGTGCTCGCGGCAGGCCATTCGCCACGTCGGCGGACGCCTCGCGCACAGCGTCGTCACGACGCTATCGCGCGGCGTCGAAGGCGTGGGCGGCGGGGTACGAGGGCGCGTGGACGGGGCGACGTCGCGGGAGACGTCGCGCGCTCCTGCCGACACGTCGCCTCGACGCGACGTCGCGCGCCTTGTCGGTACGTCGCGCCCCGGCGCCTGCCCGCGACACGGCGCGGCGTCCTCCGCGACGTCGCGCCGTACGCGAGCGACGCCGCGCAAGGTCTCCTGGGAACACGACAGCGCGGCGCGCGTCGTCCAGCGGTGTGAAGCGGGGGCGGCGCCCGGGGCGCACCGGAACGCGGACGGCGCACGGGAGCGCGGAACGGGGCACATAGGCATTGGCCGACAAGCCCCGGGTCTCCCCTGGACGGCGCGGCGTGGACGGCGTTTCCTGGCGTACGGGAGACCGAGCACGCGCGGACGAGCGACGGCTCATGCCACGCACGAGAGCGGCACGGGCCGCACGGGGGCGGACTGCACACGCATCACACACCTCTGGCCCGATGGGGGCACCATCCATGACATCCATGCTCGTGCGGGAACCACGTCGCGGGGCCGCCGGCTCCGGACGCGTACACGACGAGGAACGGGCCGCCCTGGACTGGGCGGAGATCCAGGAACCGCTGCTCGTACCGCTCTACACGGCGGTCTACGAACGGCTCGCCGTCGGGCCGGACACCCGCCTGCTGGGTCTGGGCTGCGGAGCGGGGCTCGCGCTGCTGCTCGCGCGGGCGCGCGGCGCCGCGGTGACCGGTGTGGACGACGGCCCCCGGGCGCGGCTGGCGCTCGCGGGGAAGCGGCTCGGCTGCTCCGTGAGCGGGGCAGGGACGTCGCGGGGGCCGGTGCCGCCGCCCGGAGCGGCAGTGCCGCGACGCGACGTCGCACGCGGCGACGGCACGGCGCGATCCGTCGACGACGCCGGGACGCCGCGTCTCCTGCACGGTTCGCCCGGCGTCCTGCGCGACGTGGCCGCTCCCCCGCACACGGTCGTGACCGCCTTTCAGCCCGCGGGAGCTACGGCGGGCGACTACGCGCCCCTCGCGGCACGGCTGCGCGAGGGCCTGTCCTTCGCCGCACGGGACGCGACGGTCGGGGTCGCCGGCTGGGGCCCGCCCGAGCGGTGCGCCGCGTCGGATGTGCTGCGCGTCGCCACGCGGCTCGCAGACACCGACGCCTCACTGTCCTTCGGCCCCGGCGAACTGGGCGCAGGCCGGGGCTGGCGACCGGAGCGCAGGGACGACCTGGAGGCGGTCGCCGCGCGGGCGGGGCTACGGCTGCTGGGCTCGGGCCGCGTTGCCTGCCCCTTCGGATACGCGGGAATCACGGGGGCGGTACGGGGCCTCCTGTCCACGGGGCTTCTCGACGCGGCCGTGGAGGCGACGGACGCCGCGCAGGTGGACAAGGAACTGCGCGTGGCCCTGCATCCGTACATCCGGCGGGACGGCACCGTCTGGATGCCGAACGTCTTCCGTTACGTCGTCGCACGACGCGACTGAGCGGGCACGGCCCAAGCGGTGACACGGCGCTGCTGGCCGGGCCACGAGCGGAGCGGACGCGGGGCGGGCGCACGGCGGCGGACTGCGCCGACCGCGCGTGGAGGCGGGGTCGGGGGCCAGGTGTCGCGCGACGGCGCGTCGAGATCGTCGCGTCGTGCCCACCGCGCGACGTCGCGACGCTGCGCGTTGCCCCGTACATCGCCCCGTCCCCCATGTCGCAGGCCGCTGCCGCGACGTCGTATATGCCACGTCGCGTCAGCCGGCGTTGCCCGCGTCGCGCCGTCTCCGGCATGGGCGTCGCGGCTTCAGCGCGACGTGCCGTACGTTCGCCGGCCGCGGCGTCTGCGCGCGGCATCCCCCACGTGGCGTATCCACGCGTCGCGCCAGGATCGGTTTCGGCCACCCGTCGCCGGGCCGTCCGCCTCCCCCGGCGGCCGCGTCAGCCGTTCTTGCTGAGGCGGGGGATGCCCGCGGCGTGGTAGGCGTCGGCCTCGTCGAGGGTCTCGCTCTCCAGGAGGGCGGCGGCGAGGGCGTCGAGCTGGGCTCGGTGGTCCTGGAGGGTGTGGAGGGCGTGGGCGTAGCACTCGTCGACGATGCGGCGCATCTCCTCGTCGATGGTGTCGAGCGTCGCGGGCGCGGCGGCGAGGCCGTAGGGCTGCTGGCCGTCGTTGGGGAGGGCGGAGAGCCTGCCGACGCGCTCGCTCATGCCCCAGCGGCCGACCATGCCGCGCGCGAGGTTGGTGACCTGTTCGAGGTCGCTCTCGGCGCCGGTCGTGATGACGCCGAAGACGAGTTGCTCGGCCGCCATGCCGCCGAGGGCGCCGATGATGCGGCCGCGCAGGTACTCCTCCGTGTAGGCGTATTTGTCGGCGTCCGGGGTCGAGAGGGTGACGCCGAGGGCGCGACCGCGCGGCACGATCGTGATCTTGCGCACCGGGTCCGCGCCGGGTTGCAGCATCCCGAGCAGGGCGTGGCCGCTCTCGTGGTAGGCCGTCCGGCGCCGTTCCTCGCCGGGCATGACGAGGCTGCGTTCGGCGCCGAGCTGGACCTTCTCCAGGGCGCCGGAGAAGTCCGGCATCGTCACGTCCTGCTTGCGGCGCTTGACGGCGAGGAGGGCGGCCTCGTTGGCGAGGTTGGCGAGGTCGGCGCCGGTCATGCCGGGGGTGATACGGGCGACCTGGGCGAGATCGACATCGGCGGCGAGGGGGATGCCGCGTGTGTGGATGCGCAGGATGGCCTCGCGGCCCTCGCGGTCCGGGGGGCTGACGACGACGGTGCGGTCGAAGCGGCCGGGGCGGGTGAGGGCCGGGTCGAGGACGTCGGCACGGTTCGTCGCGGCGATGACGACGACGCCCTCGGAGCCGGAGAAGCCGTCCATCTCGGTGAGGATCTGGTTGAGGGTCTGCTCGCGCTCGTCGTGGCCGCCGAGGCCGGAGCCGCCGCCTCGTGCCCGTCCGATCGTGTCGATCTCGTCGATGAAGACGATCGACGGCGCGACCTTGCGCGCCTCGGCGAACAGCTCCCGCACGCGGCTCGCGCCGACGCCGACGATCATCTCGATGAACTCGGACGCGGACGCGGAGAAGAACGGCACGTTCGCCTCGCCCGCGACGGCGCGTGCGAGCAGCGTCTTTCCCGTTCCGGGCGGTCCGGTGAGCAGGACGCCGCGCGGCATCTTCGCGCCCATGGCGCGGTAGGCGTCGGGGTGCTTGAGGAAGTCGACCACGTCGTTGAGCTCGCCCTCGACCTCGTCGATGCCCGCGACGTCGGCGAACGTGGTGCGTCTGCCGCCCTCCATCTCGACGGGTTTGGGCGGCTGCTTCCGGCCGAGCATCCCGCCGGCTCCGCCGAGGCCGGAGCTCACCCGGCGCGCGATGAAGAGCCACAGCACGATGATCAGGATCATCGGCGCCAGTGAGATGAGCAGATTGGTGAGGAGGCTGCGTTCCTGCACGACGGGGCGTGCCGTGACGGTGACCTTGTGGCGTTCGAGGTCTTCGAAGAGCTTGTCGTCGGCGAAGGAGGGACGCTGCGTCGTGAACTTCTTGTAGTCGCCGTCCGCGTCCTTGGGCTTCGGCCGGGACTCGCGCAGCTCGCCCTGGATCGCGTCGCCCTTGGAGTAGATCTTGGCGACGTTGTTGTCGGCGACCTGCTTCGTGAAGTCGGTGTACGAGACGGAGGTGTCGTCGTCGCCGTTGACGAGGGTGAGGATCAGGTTGGTGATCAGGTAGACGAGGAGCGCCGCGATGATGATGCGCATCCACGGCGGTTTCCGCTTCGGCGGCGGCGGTGGCGGCGCCCCCTCCGAGCGCCAGGGCTGGTCCGTCCGGTCGCGCGGGGGTACGGGATTGCTCACGCGTGCTCCTTCGCCGCCTGGACGGGTCCTCCCCCGCATGTCCTGATCCGGACATTAACGGAGGGAAGCCGCGGCAGCCCCCCGGCTTCGGCCGGACAGGGGGCGGGCGAGGGGGTGGGGGGCCGTCTCGGGGCGCGGGGGTCGGGTGGGGCCCGGCGGCGTGGGGGACGTCGCGCTGGCGTCGCGTCGTCAGGGGGTACGTCGCGCGTGGGCCCGTAGGGCATTGGCGCGACGTGGCCCCGTCGGCGCAGGACGAGCCGGCGCCGACGGGCGCCGCGCGGTGGCGCGACGTCGCGACGTAGCGCGGCATCGCGACGTAGCGCGGCATCGCGACGTAGCGCGGCATCGCGTGATCCGCAGGACGCCGCGTCGCCCGGCCCCGCGGCCCGTCGTACGTCGCGCGCGCCAAGCGTGCGTCGAGCCGCTTCGTGGCGCAGCGAGCGGGCGGTGTCCGTGGCGGTCGTCGCGTCGAGCACGGCGTCCCGTGAATGTGGGGTCATACGTGAGGCGGG
>NZ_GG770539.1:1642077-1643720 GCF_000154905.1 Streptomyces sp. SPB074
CCCGCCTCGCGTAGCGCGGTTCGTGGACCGTCAGCCCATGAACTTCTTGAACTCGTCGGGCAGCTCGAAGGCGCCGCCGCCCTGCTGAGCGGCGTCCTGGCCGCCAGCTGCGGCCTGGGCGCGGCGTTCGGCGGCGGCCTGCTCGTCGGCCTTGCGCTTCATCGGGTTGCCGCTGCGGCGCTTGCCCTTGGCCTGCTTCTGCTGCTTCTTCTGGCGGCCCGGGCCGCCGCCCATGCCCGGCATCCCGGGGAGCCCGGGCATTCCGCCGCCCTGCGCCATGCGCGACATCATCTTGCGCGCCTCGAAGAAGCGCTCCACGAGGTTCTTCACGGCGCTGACCTCGACGCCGGAGCCCTTGGCGATACGGGCGCGGCGCGAGCCGTTGATGATCGTCGCGTCGGCCCGCTCGGCCGGCGTCATCGACTTGATGATCGCGGCGGTGCGGTCGACGTCGCGCTCGTCGAGGTTGTTGATCTGGTCCTTGATCTGGCCCATGCCGGGCAGCATCCCGAGCAGCTTCGAGATGGAGCCCATCTTGCGGACCTGCTCCATCTGGGCGAGGAAGTCGTCGAGCGTGAACTCCTTCGGGCCCTTCTGGAGCTTGCGGGCCATCTCTTCGGCCTCTTGCTGGCTGAAGGTCCGCTCGGCCTGCTCGATGAGCGAGAGGACGTCGCCCATGTCGAGGATGCGCGACGCCATGCGGTCCGGGTGGAACGCGTCGAACTCGTCCAGCTTCTCGCCGTTGGAGGCGAACATGATCTGCTTGCCGGTGACGTGCGCGATGGAGAGCGCCGCACCGCCTCGCGCGTCACCGTCGAGCTTCGAGAGCACGACGCCGTCGAAACCGACCCCGTCGCGGAACGCCTCGGCGGTGTTGACCGCGTCCTGGCCGATCATCGCGTCGACGACGAACAGGATCTCGTCCGGGCTGACGGCGTCGCGGATGTCCGCGGCCTGCCGCATCAGCTCCTGGTCGATGCCGAGCCGTCCGGCGGTGTCCACGATCACGACGTCGTACTGCTTGGTCCGCGCGTACTCGACGGAGTCCTTCGCGACCTGGACGGGGTCGCCGACGCCGTTGCCCGGCTGCGGCGCGTAGATGCCGACGCCGGCACGCTCGGCGACGACGCTGAGCTGGTTGACGGCGTTGGGACGCTGGAGGTCGCAGGCCACGAGCAGCGGCGAGTGGCCCTGCCCCTGGAGCCAGCGACCGAGCTTGCCCGCGAGGGTCGTCTTACCGGCGCCCTGAAGACCCGCGAGCATGATCACGGTCGGGGGCTGCTTGGCGAAGCGGAGACGTCGCGTCTCGCCACCGAGGATGCCGACGAGCTCCTCGTTGACGATCTTGATGACCTGCTGCGCGGGGTTGAGTGCCTTGGAGACCTCTTCGCCGAGAGCGCGCTCCTTGATCTTCTTGATGAAGGCGCGCACGACGGGGAGCGCCACGTCGGCTTCGAGGAGCGCGATGCGGATTTCCCGCGCGGTGGCATCGATGTCCGCCTCGGACAGCCGCCCCTTGCCGCGGAGGCTCTTGAAAGTCGCTGAGAGGCGATCGGAGAGGGTATCGAACACGGCGCTCGTCGGTCCTCGGGGTCGGGGGCAGGGGTAATCGCTGTCTAGGGTATCCGCCCCGTCGTGAACCG
>NZ_GG770539.1:1643968-1645601 GCF_000154905.1 Streptomyces sp. SPB074
CACGCGGCGTCCAGGCACGGTCCTCCGGCCGCGACGTCACCCTCGGCACGCGACGTCGCCACCTTCCCACGCGACGTCGCGGCCGCAGAGCGTCGCGACGTCGTCAAGGGCTCAGCCCAGCGTCCGTTCCAGTTCGGCCGCGAGTGCCGACGCGACGTCGGGGGCGAGGGGGTCGCCGTCGGCGCCGGTGACGTAGAAGGCGTCCACGGCGTTGGCGCCGAGGGTGCTGGCGTGGGCGCTGCGTACCCGTACTCCGGCGTTGTCCAGTGCGAGGCCGAGGCGGTGCAGCAAACCGGGAGCGTCCTGGGCGCGGACCTCGATGACCGTCGCGCTGCGGGAGGCCGCAGGGGCAACGCGTACCCGGGCCGGTGGAACGGAGAGCCCTTTGCGCCGCGGGTACGCCGCGTCGCGTTCCGCGAGGCGGCCCCGGATGTCGAGGCTGCCGTCGAGGGCGCGGACGAGATCGGCGCGCAGCCGTGACGCCTGCGGCAGTGAGCCGTACGCGGCGGACACGCGCCAGTCCAGGACGAGCACGGCTGTCGCGCCGCCCGCGCCCTCCCCGCCCGGCGCGACGTCGCGCGAGGTGTCGGCCGCGACGTCGCGCGCCGTGCGCAGTTCCCCGGGGATCTCCGTGGTGCGGAACTCGGCGGTGCGGACGGTGAGCCGGTGCATCGCCAGCACGCCGGCGACGGCGGGGAGGACGCCGGGTTGGTCGGGTACGGCGACGAGGAGTTCGACGCCGACCGGGGCCTGCGCATCGTCCGCCGTGTCGCCCGGTTCCTCCTCGTTTCGGGTGCGGAGGTTCAGGACGGGTTCGGCCGTGCGGTACGCCTCGACGGCGAGCCGCTCCTGCTCGGCGGTGAGCGCCGCGGCCTCCGGTGCGGGGGGCTCGGCGCCGGAGAGGGCCCCGGCGACCCGGGCGGCGAGGTCGGCGACGAGCGAGGCGCGCCACGTGGACCACGCGGCGGGGCCCGTC
Organism: Streptomyces sp. SPB074; assembly: GCF_000154905.1. GTDB lineage: Bacteria > Actinomycetota > Actinomycetes > Streptomycetales > Streptomycetaceae > Streptomyces. The sequence continues at coordinate 1,644,945 of NZ_GG770539.1, forward strand.
GCGAGAGCGTCGGCCTCCGTGAGGGCGTGCAGCAGTTCCAGCGTCGCGACGTCGCGCACGGCGTCGGCCACGCCGCGCACCGTCGCGGGGTCGTCCAGATCGCGACGCGTCGCGGTTTCGACCAGCAGCAGGTGGTGGCGCACCACGGTCGCTAGCGTCGCGACGTCCGCCGCGTCGAAGCCGATGCGCGCCGCGACGTCGCGCACGATGATCTCGCCCGCCACGGAGTGATCCCCCGGCCACCCCTTGCCGAGGTCGTGCAGCAGCGCCGCGACGAGCAGCAGGTCCGGGCGGGAGACACGACGGGTCAGCGCGGCGGCCCGCACCGCCGTTTCGACAAGGTGGCGGTCGACGGTCCAGGTGTGGACGGCGTTGCGCTGGGGGCGGCACCGTACACGTTCCCAGTCGGGCAGCAGTCGCGTGACGAGACCGCCCGCCTCCAGCGCCTCCCAGACGTCCACGGTGGGGCGGCCCGCGCCGAGCAGGGTGACCAGCTCCTCGCGGGCCTCGGCCGGCCAGGGCGTCGGGAGCGGCGGGCAGGCGGTCGCGAGGCGGCGTACGGCATGGGGCGACAGCGGGAGGGCGGCCTGCGCGGCAGCCGCCGCGGCGCGCAGGGGCAGGACGGCGTCGCGCTCGGGACGCGCCGTCCGGGCGAGG
>NZ_GG770539.1:1645701-1651905 GCF_000154905.1 Streptomyces sp. SPB074
GACGGCCTCGCCCTCCTGCTCCACGACGCCGTCGGCGAGCGGGCTGCGTTCCGGCGCGCCGCGTCCGCCGCCGAAGACGGCGCGCAGCCGGGGGCGCAGCGAGCGCGCTCGCAGGACGCGCTGCACCTCGCGCCACGTGACGTCGCCCGCGTAGGCGAGGGTGCGGGCGGCTTCGTAGACCTGCCGGAGCAGCGCGTCCGCGTCGAGCAGACCGAGGTGGGCGGCGACCTGGTCCTGTTCCTGGAGGGCGAGGCGGTCGGTGGCGCGCCCGGTCGCGAGGTGGAGGGCGTCGCGTACGTCGAGGAGGGTGCGGCGCGCTTCGCCGAGCCCGGCGCGCGGCGCGTCGGCGAGCCACGACGCGGCGACGGCGCGCAGGGCTGTCGCGTCGCGGAGGCCGCCGCGCGCCTCCTTGAGATCGGGTTCGAGAAGGAACTGGAGCTCACCGTGACGCTCGGCGCGTTCGGCGCACAGTTCGTGGAGGGCGGGCAGGCGTTTGGGAGCCTGGTTGCGCCAGTCGGCGAACACGGTCGAGCGCAGCCCGGTGGTCAGGCCGAGATCGCCGGCGACGTGGCGGGCGTCGAGGAGGCCGAGGTGGGCCTTCAGGTCCTCGCCCGCGGTCTTGCGCGCCTCGTCCGGGGTGCGGACGGAGTGGTCGAGATCGAGGCCGAGATCCCACACGGGGTACCAGACGCGGTCCGCGACGGCTGCGACGTCGCGTTGTCCGGCGCGGCCGTCGTGCAGGAGCAGGAGGTCAAGATCGCTGCGCGGGGAGAGTTCGCCCCGTCCGTAGCCGCCGACCGCCACGAGGGCGACGCCGCGTGGTGGTGCGGCGGCGTCGAAGAGTTCGGCGAGCCAGGTGTCGGTGAGCGTCGCGAGGGCCTGCCTGCGCGCGCGGCCGTCGTCCGCGTTCTCGTGCAGCAGGCGCAGTCGGGCCGCCGCGTAGCCGCCCGGCTCGGCGTCTTCGGTTTCGTGGCGTTGGTCGAGGCTCGTCACCCGGCAGCTCCTGGCCCCCGCCGGAGCGGGGTTCGTGATCGGTCAGCGGTGTCAACGGCGAAAGGGTGTGGTCCCTGCGGGGTCCTTCGTGGTTCCTGCGGTGCTCTCTTGCCTACGGGGTTGTCGCGGCGTCGCGATGTACTCGGGGAGGGTGCGCGACGTCTCGCGGGAGACGCGGCGTCGCGACGCAAGCGCAGGTCGCACACGACGTCGTATATGCCACGTCGCCCTGGACGAGGCGCGCTAGCAGGCGCCACGTCGCGCGGGTCGCCGCCGTCGTCCCGGCCGTATCGCGCTCCGCGTGCCCGTGCCGCCGCCTCGTCGCGCCGCCTCGCGTCGCAACGTGTTCGCCCAGCCCGCCACGCTTCCGCGCCCCTGCGCCGCGTCGCGCGGAATCGTGCCGCGTCGCCCTGATGCCCCGTAGCGCGCCGACACGTCGCCCGGGGCCACGTCGCGACAAAAGCGCAGGTCGCACGCGACGTCGCATATGCCACGTCGCGCGACCCCACGCTCCCTCGCACCTCCGTACCGCCGCCCCGTCCCGCACCGCCCCTCCCCCCGACGCGCCCGTCCCCCGCCCCGTGCGTCGCGCGGGCGGCGTGCGGGGCGGGGGACGTCGGGGTGGCACCGGGCATCGTGGCGGGGGTCAGAGGGCGTCGGGGCCGCGTTCGCCGGTGCGGACGCGGACGGCCGTCTCGACGGGGAGGCTCCAGACCTTGCCGTCACCGATCTTGCCGGTGCGGGCGGCCTTGACCACGACCTCGATCAGCTGCTCGGCGTCCTCGTCCTCGACGAGGACCTCGATACGGATCTTGGGCACGAGGTCGACGGTGTACTCCGCGCCCCGGTAGACCTCCGTGTGGCCGCGCTGCCGGCCGTAACCGCTCGCCTCGCTCACGGTCAGGCCGTGGACGCCGAAGGCCTGGAGGGCTTCCTTGATCTCGTCGAGCCGGTGCGGCTTGACGACCGCGGTGATGAGCTTCATGCGTCCACCTTCTTGTTCGTCGCCGGGGCCGCCGTGGTCCCGGTCGCGAGCGGTGCCGCCGTGCCGCGGGGCAGGGAGCCGCCGCCGGCTCCGCTGTAGTCGTAGGCGGTCTCGGCGTGCTCGACCTGGTCGATGCCCGAGACCTCGTCGTCCTCGCTGACCCGCATACCGATGGTCTTGTCGATGAGGAGGGCGAGGAGCGCGGAGACGACGAGAGAGTACGCGAGGACCCCGAAGACGCCAGCGGCCTGCTTGCCGAGCTGGTCGAGCCCGCCGCCGTAGAAGAGGCCCTTGGCGTCGGACTGGACACCGCCGGTGGCGAAGAACCCGACGAGCAGGGAGCCGACGATCCCGCCGACGAGGTGGACGCCGACGACGTCGAGCGAGTCGTCGTAGCCGAACTTGAACTTGAGGCCGACCGCCATGGCGCAGAGCAGCCCGGCGATGGCGCCGACCGCGATGGCGCCGAGGGGGCTGACCGCGCCGCCGGACGGGGTGATCGCGACGAGGCCCGCGACGGCGCCGGACGCCGCGCCGAGAGTCGTGAAGGCGCCGTGGCGGATCTTCTCGTAGGCGAGCCAGGCGAGCATCGCGGCACCGGTGGCGACCTGCGTGTTGAGGAACATCACGGCGCCCACGCCGTCGTCGTTGCCGAGCCAGGAACCGGCGTTGAAGCCGAACCAGCCGAACCACAGCAGACCGGCGCCGAGCATCACGAGCGGCAGGTTGTGCGGGCGCATCGGGTCCTTCTTGAAGCCGACGCGCTTGCCGATGACGAGGATGACGCCGAGCGCCGCGGCACCCGCGTTGATGTGGACGGCCGTACCGCCGGCGAAGTCGATGACGCCGAGGTCGTAGGCCCAGCCGCCGGTGCCCCAGACCCAGTGCGCGACGGGGAAGTACACGATCGTGACCCAGAGCGCGATGAAGAGCGCCCAGGCGGTGAACTTGACGCGGTCGGCGAGCGCGCCGCTGATGAGCGCGGGCGTCAGGATCGCGAACATCAGCTGGAAGACGGCGAAGACGTAGATCGGGATGGTGTAACCGTCCCAGAGCTGTACGACGCCGATCCCGCTGAGGCCGACGAAGTCGCCGTTCCAGCCGATCAGGCTTCCCTTGTCCGTCCCGAAGGCGAGACTGAAGCCGTAGAGCACCCACAGGATCGTGACGATCCCGAGGCTGATGAAGCTCATCATCAGCATGTTGAGGGTGCTCTTGACGCGGACCATGCCTCCGTAGAAGAAGGCCAGCGCCGGGGTCATCAACATGACCAGGGCGGAACAGATGAGCATGAATCCCGTGTTCGCGGCAGACAGCTGCGGAGCGTCTGCGGCGAGCGCAATGCCTGGGGGCATCTGCGTCTCCTCGTCGTCGGTGCGGCCCGTGCGGGCTCAACCAGTGCGGTCGTGAGGGGTGGGCCGTTATGCGCCATGAGGTTGTCGCAGCGCGGTTTCGGCCGATGCCCCTCGGTGTTTCACCGCCGTGACGAAGGCACGGTGCGTGTTACGCGTTCATGAACCGCGACGCGACCCCACGCCGCGTCGTTATCGTCGCGCAACCTACGGAACGGCCCCCGCCGCCTCGCACACCCGCGGCGTCCGTATACCTGCGCGGGCCAACGCGACGTCGCGCCGCGTCACGACGCGGGCGCGAGAGCGGGGCGACGTACGGGCGGAAGTGGCCGGAATCGGGTGGTTGCGGCGCGCGGCTGGGGGCGTCGCGGGGACGAGGACGCCGCGTGGACGGGGCGTCGCGGCGATCGGGGGGGCGCCACGTGGACGGGGCATCGCGGCGACGGGTACGCCGCACGGCGAAGCGCACCCGAAGCCGTAGCGCCGCCTCAAGGCGAAGGACACCGGGGGACGACGGCCACGTTACGCGGCCACGTCGCGCCGATACGTCGCCACGTCACCGCTGCCGCGCCGCGTCGCACACGGCCGCCGCGGCGACGCACCCGGCCTCCCGCGCGCCACGTCCTCCGCCCTCCCGCCTTACATCAACCCGTCCCCGTCCTCCGGGAGCTGCCGTGCCATCTCGTCGCGCAGGTGAAGGACCTCGGGGACGGCGCCGTAGGCGCGGACGACCTGGTCGACCGTCGTGCGCAGGCGGTTGTTGAGGCGTTCGGAGCGGACCTTGCGCGCGATGCCGATGGCGGCACCGGCGCGTTCGGCACTCAGTTCGGGTTCTTTCTTGATCAGGTGGACGGTCGAAAGGCCGATGAGATTGAGCGCGTACGAGCGATGGTGATCGAGGTCGCTGCCGAAGAGTTGCACGGCGCGCTCGATGCGCGGCTCGGCGAGGGCGGCGTGCTCCTTGTGCCGGCCCGCCGTGTAGACGAGGTCGCGGAAGGAGTGGCCGTTCTCGGCGTTCAGTTCCGCCTCGGTGAAGAAGTTGATCCAGTCCGGGTCGCGCTCCTCGCCCGCCGACTCCGTCGCCTCGGCGTACGTGTCCTCGGCGATGCGCACGGCGCGCTTGCACTTGCCGGGCTGGGCGAGGTTGGCGTAGGCGCGCGCCTCCATGGCGTAGAGCATCGCCTGCGTGCGCGCCGTCGCCTCGTGGCGGCTGCCGTACTGCGCGAGGTGGATGAGTTCGAGCGCGTCGTCGGGGCGGCCCAGGTGGATCATCTGGCGCGCCATGTTGGAGAGGATGTAGGAGCCGAGGGGCCGGTCCTCGGCCTCCTTGGCGGCGTGCAGCGCGAGGACGAAGTATTTCTGCGCGGCGGGCTGGAGGCCGATGTCGTAGCTCATCCAGCCGGCGAGTTCGCCGAGTTCGGCGGCGACGCGGAAGAGGCGGCGGCCGGTCTCGGCGGTCTGCGGTTCCTGGAGCAGGTCGGTGACCTCGTGGAGTTGCCCGACGACCGCTTTGCGACGCAGACCGCCCCCACTCTGTGCGTCCCACTTGCGGAACATGACCGTTGTTGATTCGAGAAGGGAGAGTTCGGGTTCGGACAGGCGCCGCGCGGTGCGGTTCGGCGTGGCGAAGTCGGCGACGGTCGGGAGGCGCTCACCGTGCGCGGGCTGGAGCCAGCGCTGCATCGGCTCGACGAGGCCAGCGCCCGCCGTCAGCGCGAGGGAACCCCCCAGGAAACCGCGCCGCGCCAGCATGAGGTCGCTGCGCGAGAATTCACTCATCAGGGCGACGGCCTGCGGCGCCGTCCAGGGCAGGTCGATGCCCGCCGTGGACGGGGTCTGGTGGACGGGGCGCAGACCGAGGTCCTCGACGCTGACGGGCGAGCCGAAGCGCTCCGAGAAGAGGGCCGAGAGCAGCCGGGGGATCGGGTCGCGCGGCTGCTCGCCGTCGAGCCAGCGACGTACGCGGGAGGTGTCGGTCGAGATGTGCACGGCGCCGAGTTGGCGGGCTCTCCGGTTGACCTGCCGGGCCAGTTCGCCCTTGGACCAGCCGCTGCGGACGAACCAGGACTCCATGAGGGCGTTGGGTTTCTTGTCCGCGCCCTCGCCCGCGCCGTAGTCGGCCTCGCTGTGCGTTCCACCGAATGCCCGGCCCATGTCCATGAGCACGCCCCCGTCCGTCACCCGTCGCCCCGCGCCTCTGCCGTACGCGGCCCCGCCCCCCTCAGCATGACGCGACGTCGCGTGTGCCCACGCGCGCCGTCGTGGCGACGTCGCGCGCGCGGACGTGTCATCGCCGCCGCCTCGCCACCTCGCCGTGACACCGCACCGTCACCACTGCCGCGCGTCGTCGCCGCCGCGTGCGACGTACGGCGCCTCGGCGTCAACGTCCGTCCCGACGCTTCACACTGCTGGAGTCTGCCCCGTGACGGTAGGGCGTCCCTCACGCGCGCACGAGCCCGGCCGGGGAAACGCCACCTTTCGCCACCCCCGCGCCAATAACTCGCCCTGCACTTCACACGATTGACTGACGACAGACGAACGGGGAACGGCGCGTCGAAGCGCGCCGGGGCGCACATCACCACATTCGCGCCCCCTCCGAGCGCCGCACGCTACACACGGAATGTCACGCCACCGGTCCGCTGCGTAACCGACGGAGCGTCGGCGGCGTTGGACGCTCCAGACACGTTGGAGGGGGCATGGGCTTCACGATCGGCGGCATCCGGGAGAAGCGCGAGGGCGTGCGGCGCCGTGGACGCTCCGCGGAGTGCACCACGGTGGCCGAGTTCACGGGGCTGTGGGGCTGGGACGTCGCGCCGGGGGCGCGGATCGAGGCCGGTGGCTGCTCCTGCGGCGACGCGACGTGCCGGGCGCCCG
>NZ_GG770539.1:1652272-1656520 GCF_000154905.1 Streptomyces sp. SPB074
CCGCGGCCCCGTCCACTGGCTGCGCGCCCCCTCTCTCGACACGGCGCTGCGCCCTCCCGAGCTGTGCCTGCTGCTCGGGACGCTCGCGTACGTGGCGCACCGGGTGCGCGGGTAGCGGAACCGGCGGCTGCGCGGAGACACCGCAGAGGCGGATACGGGGCGCCGCGAGAGCGCCATGGGCGGCCTGCCGGGCGCTTCGGTGCGCCTGCGCGGGGAGGCCGCGCCGGGCCCGTACCGGAAGGTCTTCCACTGCGGGACCCCCGAGGCGGGCACGCACGCTCCGGGGCGCGCGTACGTACGCGAAAGGCCCCGTGGATGTGCCACGAGGCCCTTTCAGCGCGTCGTCCGCGCTCGCTGCCGCGACGTACCCGCGCCGCCACCGTTCCGGGCGCTCGGGCCGGGCGTGGGAGGGGCGCGGAACGGCCGGTCAGTCGCCGATCAGGGCGTCCACGAAGGCGCCGGGCTCGAACGGGGCGAGGTCGTCCGCGCCCTCGCCGAGTCCGATGAGCTTGACCGGGACGCCGAGTTCGCGCTGCACCGCGACGACGATGCCGCCCTTGGCCGTACCGTCCAGCTTGGTGAGCACGATGCCCGTGATCGACACGACCTCGGCGAAGACGCGGGCCTGAATGAGGCCGTTCTGGCCGGTCGTCGCGTCGAGCACGAGGAGCACCTCGTCCACGGGCGCCTGCTTCTCCACGACGCGCTTGACCTTGCCGAGCTCGTCCATGAGGCCGGTCTTGGTGTGCAGGCGGCCGGCCGTGTCGATGAGGACGGCGTCGGCCTTCTCGGCGACGCCCTCCTTGACCGCGTCGAAGGCGATCGACGCCGGGTCGCCGCCCTCGGGACCGCGCACGGTGCGCGCGCCCACGCGCTCGCCCCAGGTCTGGAGCTGATCGGCGGCGGCGGCGCGGAAGGTGTCGGCCGCGCCGAGCACGACGCTCTTGCCGTCCGCGACGAGGACGCGCGCGAGCTTGCCCGTGGTGGTGGTCTTGCCGGTGCCGTTGACGCCGACGACCATCACGATGCCCGGCTTGTCGGGCGCGGCCTCGGTGTGCACGGTGCGGTCCGTGTCGGCGCCGACGAGCGTGAGGAGTTCCTCACGGAGCAGGGTGCGCAGTTCGTCGGGGGTACGGGTGCCGAGCACGCGAACGCGCTCGCGCAGCCGCTCGACCAGTTCCTGGGTCGGCGCGACACCGACGTCGGCGGTGAGGAGCGTGTCCTCGATCTCCTCCCAGGTGTCCTCGTCGAGGTGCTCGCGCGAGAGCAGGGTCAGCAGGCCCTTGCCCAGGGCGTTCTGGGAACGCGAGAGACGCGTCCGCAGCCGCACCAGGCGCCCGGCGGTGGGCTCGGGCACCTCGATCTCGGGCTGCGGGGGCAGCGCGACGACCGGGTCCTCGACGGCCTCGGGCGTCGACGTAGCCGTCTCCGCGTCGGGAAGCGGTACCTCCTCGATCGTGCGGCGCTGCTCCTCGCGCGGTTTCTCGGCCTCGTCCCCGACGTGCGGTTCGGCCTCCGGGGCGGTGACGCTCGGCGTGCGCTCCGGCGGCGTGGGAGGAAGCCGCTTCTTGCGGCGTCCGCTCACCACCAGACCGCTGATCGCACCGATCACGACGACCGCGATGATGATTGCAAGGATGACGATGTCCATAACGCCCCCCAGTATCGGCCATGGCCGGGACGGGGTCGGGGATTGCGTCCGGCGGGAGGCGAGGGAGCGGGGGTCGGCGTGACGTGGGGGCGGGTTGGTGGGGCGGCGGGACGGCGGCATGTCGCGCGGCGCGGGCGGACGCGACGGTGCGACGTCGCGCGGCGCGACGGCGCGACAGGGTGTAGGCGGCGGTGCGACGTAACGCGTGCGTGGGCAGTGCGACGTCGCGCGGTGTGGGTGCGCAGGACGCCGTAACGTCGCGGCTTTCACGCCCCGTACGACGCGACGTCGCCGCGCCGGCGTCCGGCACGACGCCCCGCGTCGGCACCACGTCCCCCGGCGTCGCGCCGCGTCCCCGGCACCGCGCCACGTCCCCCCGTCGCGCGCCTTACTTCAGCCGCTGGCTGATCACCTTCGAGACGCCGTCGCCCTGCATCGAGACGCCGTAGAGCGCGTCGGCGACCTCCATCGTGCGCTTCTGGTGCGTGATCACGATGAGCTGGGAGCTCTCCTGGAGTTCCTGCATGATGCGGATGAGGCGCTGGAGGTTGGTGTCGTCGAGGGCCGCCTCGACCTCGTCCATGACGTAGAAGGGGCTCGGTCGCGCCTTGAAGATCGCGACGAGCAGCGCGACGGCCGTCAGCGAACGCTCACCGCCCGAGAGCAGCGAGAGCCGCTTCACCTTCTTGCCAGGCGGGCGGGCCTCGACCTCGACGCCGGTGGTGAGCATGTTGTCCGGGTCGGTGAGCAGGAGTCTGCCCTCACCGCCGGGGAAGAGGCGCGAGAAGACGCCCTCGAACTGGCGCACCGTGTCGTGGTACGCCTCCGTGAAGACCTGCTCGACGCGCTCGTCCACCTCCTTGATCACCTGGAGCAGATCGGCGCGTGTCTTCTTGAGGTCTTCGAGCTGCTCGGAGAGGAACTGGTGGCGCTCTTCGAGCGCGGCGAACTCCTCCAGGGCGAGCGGGTTGATCTTGCCGAGCCGCTGGTAGGCGCGTTCGGCCTCCTTGAGGCGCTTCTCCTGCTCGGCGCGGACGAAGGGGCGCGGCTGGTTGCGGGGGTGCTCGGGGTCCTCGGGCAGTTCCTCGCCCTCGGCCGGTGGCGAGGGCGGTACCGGCGTGCCGGGCCCGTACTCGGTGAGCAGGACGTTCGGCTCGACGCCGAGTTCCTCCAGCGCGCGGCCTTCCAGCTGCTCGATGCGCAGGCGCTTCTCGGCGCCGAGCACCTCGCCGCGGTGGACGGAGTCGGTGAGCTTGTCGAGTTCGGCCTTGAGCTTGCGACCGCTCTCCCGTTCGGCGGCCAGCTCGCGCTCCGCCTCCTCGCGGTACCGCTCCGCGTCGGCGCGCTCCGTCTCGGCGCGGCCCAGCGAGACCTCGACGTGTGCCAGGAGCTGGCGCGCTCCCGCGGCCACGGCGCGTGCGACGGCCGCCTCGTGACGCAGCCGCGCGCGACGTCGCTCGACGCGCTCCCGCGCCTCTCGTTCGGCGCGCGCGGCGCGGTCGAGGCCGTCGGCACGGCCCGCGAGCGCTTTGACGCGCTCCTCGTGCGTACGGAGCTGGAGCCTGGCCTCCATCTCGGTCTGCCGGGCGTTCGCGCCGTCGGCGGCGAGCCGGTCGCGTACGGAGGTGTCGGGTTCCTCATCGCCGTCCCACTCCCCCGCGTCGCCGAAGGGCGAGGACTCCTCCGCGACGGCGAGGCGCTCCTCCAGCTCGGCGGCCTGCGCCTCGGCGCGGTCGAGCGCCTCCTGCGCGCGCGCCGCCGCGGCGGCGGAGCGCTCCGCCTCGCCCGCCGCGCCTTTCGCCTGCCCCGCGAGCGCGCCGAGACGCTGCGCGACGGCGGACTTCTCGCGGTCGGCGGTACGCCGCTCGCGCTCCAGCTCCTCCAGAACCGCGGCAGCCTCGGCGCGACGCGTCGCGGCATCCTCCTGCGCACTCGCGAGCGCGGCGCACCGTACGGCCAGTTCTTCGAGTTCGGCCGACGCCTCGTCCACGGACGCCTGTACCTCGATCAGGCTCGGTGCCCCGGCGGAACCGCCCTGCGCGAAGTGCGCGCCGAGCACGTCGCCCTCGGCGGTGACCGCGACGAGCTCGGGGTGCGCACGGACGAGGGCCAGCGCGTCGTCCAGCGTGTCGACCGCGACCATGCCGCGCAGCAGCCGGCGCACGGCCCGCAGAAGGTCCTCGGGACCGCGCACCAGATCGGCGAGAGGGCGGCCGGGGGCGGGAACGCGCGTTTCGGGGGCGGGCGTGCCCATTCCGAGGTCGCGCGGGGACGGGGCGGCATGGGGCGCGACGTCGCGCGGCGTTGCGTGGGGCACGGCGTCGTGAACGCCGGGGGTTGCCGGGGCGTGGGTCGCGTCACCCGGCGCGTCGTAGGGAGCGGCGGCGTCGCGTGCCGCCGGTGTCGCGACGGCGGTGGCGGCGTCGGGGACGTCGCGCGGCGCAGGGACGTCGCGCGCCGCCCCGTGGCGCTCAGCACCCGACGTCGCGGCGCCGGACGCGTCGTCGGGGCGCGACGTCGCGTCGTCCTGCGTGGCTGGCGCCGCGCCGTTTGCCGCACTCCGCACGCGACGTCGTCACGTCGTCGGGCGACGTCGC
>NZ_GG770539.1:1657046-1658346 GCF_000154905.1 Streptomyces sp. SPB074
CGGCCCGGCCGCGCGCGGCGGTCACCTGGCCCTGGAGGCGGGCGAGGCCCTCGCGGCGGTCGGCGAGGGCGCGGCCGACGTCGCGCAGGCGACGCTCCTCGACCGCGAGCTGACGCTCCAGCTCGCCCCGGTGGGCGACGGTGTCCTCCAGGGCCCGTTCGGCCGCTTCGAGCGCGGCGGAGAGTTCGGCCTCCTGCTCGCGGATGCGTGCCGCTTCCCGCTCCAGGTCCTCCGGGTCGCGCCCGCGCCGTTCCTCGGCGGGTACGGACGTCGCGCTCGTCGCGCGCGCCTCGGCGAGGCTGACGGTGCCGCGTACGCGCTCGGCGAGGCGCGACAGCTCGTACCACGTGTGCTGCGCGCTCTGGAGGCGCGGGGCCAGGGAGCGCACCGCCTCCTCAAGGCGCGCCTCCCTGGCGAGCGCGGTCCGCAGGGCGGCCTCGGCCGTCTCCTTGCGTTCCTTGAGCGCGGCCTCGTCGGCGACTTCGGCATCCAGCGCGCGACGGAGCGTGACGAGGTCGTCGGAGAGGAGCCGGAGGCGCGCGTCGCGCAGATCGGCCTGGATGACGGCGGCGCGGCGTGCGACGGCGGCCTGACGGCCGAGGGGCTTGAGCTGGCGGCGCAGTTCGTCGGTGAGGTCCTGGACGCGGGCGAGGTTGGCGCGCATCGCGTCGAGCTTCCGCAGCGCCTTCTCCTTGCGCTTGCGGTGCTTGAGGACGCCTGAGGCCTCCTCGATGAAGGCGCGGCGTCCCATCGGGTCGGCGTGCAGGACGGAGTCGAGCTGGCCCTGGCCGACGATGACGTGCATCTCGCGGCCGATGCCGGAGTCGGAGAGGAGTTCCTGGATGTCGAGGAGGCGGCAGGTGTCGCCGTTGATCTGGTACTCGCTGCCGCCGTTGCGGAACATCGTCCGGCCGATGGTGACCTCGGCGTAGTCGATGGGCAGTGCGCCGTCGCTGTTGTCGATGGTGAGCGAGACCTCGGCGCGGCCCAGCGGCGGCCGGCCCGTCGTCCCGGCGAAGATGACGTCCTCCATCTTGCCGCCGCGCAGCGACTTGGCGCCCTGCTCGCCCATGACCCACGTCAGCGCGTCCACGACGTTGGACTTGCCGGAGCCGTTCGGCCCGACGACGCAGGTGATCCCCGGTTGAAAGCGCAGCGTCGTTGCGGAGGCGAAGGATTTGAACCCGCGCAGAGTCATGGCCTTGAGGTGCACGCCGCCGGACTCTACCGCCCCGGCTCCGCGCGGCATCGGCGCGCGGGACGTGCGGCGCGACGTGGCGCGAAGCGGGGCGAAGCAGGG
>NZ_GG770539.1:1658446-1662756 GCF_000154905.1 Streptomyces sp. SPB074
CCATGCCGCGCCGTCACCACGCCGCGTCCTTTCCGCAACGTCACGCGCCACCCCCCCCCCCGCCGTCGCGCCGTCCACGCGCCGTATCCGTCCGCATCCACGCGCCGTATCCGTCCGCCGGAGGAGGCCACATGATGTCCCGCGCACCGTCACGGTTTCACCACGGAGCGCACAGGGCAGATCAGACGGTAGACAGGGTGGGGAGGGGCGGGGCGGGAAACAGCGGGCAGCGGGGGAGTGTGCACGAGGAGTCACCGCGGGAGGGGGGCGTACGGGCCCCGGTTCCCGGGTCCTGTTCCGGGCACGTCGGCCATCCGTTGGCGGGAAACACCCGCGGCCACCACGCGCGGAACGCGGTAGGCAGGGCGGGCAAGAACCGGCGGCAAGTCCCCTGGGGAACGGAGAGGGAACACCCGGGGAAAAAGAAAGGGACGCCGAAGCGTCCCTGGTGGTACCGGCGTGGCCGCACGGTGCACCTGTCACGCCCCGCCGCGCCGCCCGCCGCGAGAACGCGACGCCGTGCGGCGGATGAGTGCGTCAGGTGAGCGCCGGCTCCGCCTGCGGTACGTCGAGGCTCTCCAGAAGAGAGTCACTGTGCTGAGAAGCGGCAGCCGCGAGCGCGTCGTTCTCGTGCTGAATCCGTACGAGCTCGGATTCGAGGTCCTGCACGCGCTGCTGGAGCCGTCGCATCTCGGCGAGGAGTCGCGGGTCGGAGCCGCCGACGTAACCGAGAAGCGCCTTTGCCATGATGAGTGGTCCTCCACACTGAGTGACCGACCAGTACGGTGGTGGGTCGAGAGGGAATCGGTCCGCACCCGCGGTGTCCGGCAGCACTCCGTCTGTGACGTCGCCTGTCAAACAGTTAAGGTGCGCGGGGATTCCAGAGTCTCACCAAAAAGTTTGACGGTCAACACGATCAAGGCCCGGCACGGCAGGGCGACAGGGCGCGCGGTGCTTCGGGCGACGGCGCGCGCAATCCCGTGAGCCCTGGGGGCGTGCGGGTCATCCTGGCGAGCGCCCGGCGGGCCGCGCAAGAGGGTCACGGCAGTCACCAGCGGCTTTCCCCCGGCGCCCGCGAAGCACACGGGGGAGCGTCGGCGGCGCACGGCGGGGGCGCGCACGGTGTCGTCAGCGGATCGCGAACCCTTCGTAGCCGCCGCGCGGCGTGTCCCAGATCTCAGTGACGCCCTCGACGCTGCCGGGTGTGTCGTTCCCCCGCAGCCACTCCAGCAACTCCTCGCACGCCGCGCGCGGCCCTTCCGCGACGACCCGCACGCGTCCGTCGCGCACGTTGAGAGCGAAACCGCTCAGTCCGCCGATCTCCAGCGCCCGCACCCGCGTGAACCAGCGAAAACCCACGCCCTGGACGGTTCCCCTGACCCAAGCGGTCAACCGTGCCTCGTCTTCCATGAGGGCACGCTAACGGGCCAATCGTCTCGGACGCGCATCGTCCCCCGGGCCCATGGCGTAGGGTCCGCACCGCGGAGGACTCACTCGTACGGGTGAGTCCGTGCCGGGACAGTGACGAGGGAAGGCCACAACCATGGGACGCCACCGACGCTCAGCCGCCGGCCGCGCCGAACCGACGGCGGACTCCCCGGCAGGAGCCTCCGCGGCATCCGGCCACGCCGCGTACGACCGCGGCGTCACGCACGACGACGACGCGACGTATCGCGACGACGCGCGGTACGAGGACCAGGCGACGTATCGCGAGCGCGCCTCGTACGGGGCCCCCTCCGGCTCCTACGTGTCCGCGTCCTACGCGACGCCCGCGCCGCACTCCGCCCACGCGACGTCCGCGCGGTACGCCGCGCCCGCGCCGCGTTCCCCGTACGCGCGGCCCGCCGTGTACGCGGCATACGGCGCGCACGGAGCGCCCGAGACCGCCCCCCTCCCGGCTGTTCCCGAGACCGAGTTCCACCCCGCCACGGACATCGGTGCCGGTGACCGTGACGAGCAGGACGGTGCGGGCGGTCATCGCCGGAAGCGGCGTGGCACGCCCGTACGCACCGGGCTGCTCGGGGTGTCGGCGGCGGTGGCGCTGGGCGCCGTCGCGGTCGGTACGGGGCTGCTGCCCGGTGGCGGCTACTCCTTCGGCGGCGGGCACGACGCGAAGGTCCGCGCGGCCGACGCGCCGTCGGACGAGCCTGAGGGCGACGAGGTGTACGCGCCGGACCGTACGACACCCTCCGCGAGCCGGGGCGCCACGCGCTCCGGCTCGCCCTCGCCCGCGGCGTCGGCCTCGCCCCGCGCCGGGGAGAAGAGCAAGGCGTCCGACGCGGAGCCGACTCCCTCCCGCTCCGTCGCCGCGAAGCAGGGCGGTACGAGGACCGGGACGTCGCCCGGCGCGGGGACCCCCAGGACCGCGACACCGCCGAAGAGCGCGGCGCCCGTCAAGACCGAGTCCGCACCCCCGGCGCCCGCCAAGCCGCCCGTCGCGGCGGCGCCCAGCAGTGACGAGAGCGCCGCGGCGGCCGCCGTCCTCGCCCTCGTCAACCATGAGCGCGCCAAGGTGGGGTGCAGGGGGGGGGGGGGGCCGACGACGCGCTCGCCTCGCTCGCCACGGCTTTCAGCGACGACATGGCGGCCCGCGGTTTCTTCGACCACACCGATCCCGACGGCGACAGTCCCTGGGACCGCGCGAAGCAGGCCGGCGTCGGCAACCTGGGCGGCGAGAACATAGCCCGCGGCCAGGCGGACGCCGCGTCCGTCATGAAGTCCTGGATGAACAGCCCGGGCCACCGCGCGAACATCCTCAACTGCGACTACAAGACCCTCGGCGTCGGCGTCCACTTCGGCCCCGGCGGCCCATGGTGGACACAGGACTTCGGCTTCTGACCCCAGCGGGCGACGGTGGACGTCGCGGCGGGCGCCGCACCCCGACCCGGCCACGCGGCGCACGTCGCGGCACCGCGTGCAACGGCGCGACACCGCGCCCCACGCGACGGCGCGACGCCGCACCGCCACATGCCCCGCCACGCCACGTCGCCCGCGCCGTCACCCTCAGGCGCCGCGTCGCGCGGTCGCCACGTCCCCCAAGCCCGCAGCGCCCCGCCCGCCGCGTAGTGCCGCACCACGCCGCCCCTAGCGCGCCGCGTCACCGCCGCGCGCAGCGCGGCCTCTCACCCCCGCCCCCTCCGTTGGCACTTCGGGCAGTAGTAGCTGGAGCGGTTCATCCAGGCGTCGCGGCGGATGGGGGTGCCGCAGCGGCGGCAGGGTTCGTCCTCGCGGCCGTAGGCGTCGAGGGAGCGGTCGAAGTAGCCGGACTCGCCGTTGACGTTGACGTAGAGGCTGTCGAAGCTGGTGCCGCCGACGGCGAGCGCGGCGTTCATGACGTCGCGCACGTGGCCGAGGAGCTCGTCGGTGCGGGGGCGGGTCAGGCTCGCCGTGGGGCGGTCGTAGTGCAGACGGGCGCGCCACAGGGCCTCGTCGGCGTAGATGTTGCCGACGCCGCTGATGAGCGACTGGTCGAGCAGGGCGCGCTTGATCGCGGTGCGCTTGCGGCGCAGCGCCGCGTGGAACGCCGCGTCGTCGAAGAGCGGGTCGAGCGGGTCGCGGGCGATGTGGGCGATGACGTCGGGGACGCCGCCCTCGCCCGTCTCGTGGAGCGAGAGGCCGCCGAAGGTGCGCTGGTCGACGAAGCGGAGTTCGGTGCCGAGCGCGTCGTCGAAGCCGATGCGCAGGCGCAGGTGCTTCTCGGCGGGGGCGGCGTGCGGCTGGACGAGGAGCTGGCCGCTCATGCCGAGGTGCGCGAGGACCGCCTCACCCGCGCCGTCGAGCGGCAGCCACAAGTACTTGCCGCGACGGCGCGGCGTCGCGAACGTCCGTCCCTTGAGGCGCGCGGCGAAGTCCTCGCCGCCCGCGACGTGGCGCCGCACGGAGCGCGGGTGCAGCACCTCCGTGGCGGCGACGGTGCGCCCGTCGATCCAGCGGGCGAGCCCCCTGCGGACGACCTCGACCTCGGGCAGTTCGGGCACGGTGCGACTCTCCTGGGCTGGGATGGGCTGCGCGGGACGGGAGCGGGAAACATGCGGGCGGGCGTCGCCACCCGACGGAACGACGCCGGGCGGCGCCCACGACGCCGTACAGCGCCCGACGGTGCCGTGCGACGCCGCGCACGCCGTGCGACGCGGCAGAACGCGAGACGACGCGACATGACGCGAAACGACGTCCACCCGGTACCCGCCGCCCCGGCCCGTCGTGGTGACGGGCCGGGGTGGGGCGGGTACCGGGTGGGCCGACGGACGGGCCGTCGTGCGTCAGGCAGGGGAGGCGGAGCCGTCCTCGCCGACGGCGTCGCCGGGCGAGGG
>NZ_GG770539.1:1662856-1673700 GCF_000154905.1 Streptomyces sp. SPB074
CGCCCGCGGCGGCCTGTTCGGCCGCGCGCGCGTCGGCCGCGGCGCGGATGGCGCGCCACGCCGACTCGGCGGCCTGCTGCTCCGCCTCCTTTTTGCTGCGGCCGGTGCCGGTGCCGTACGAGACGCCTCCGACGCGGGCGGCAGCAGTGAAGGTCTTCTCGTGATCGGGGCCTTCCTCGGTGACGAGGTACTCGGGCACCCCGAGCCCCTCCACCGCGGTGAGCTCCTGGAGACTCGTCTTCCAGTCCAGGCCCGCGCCGAGTTCCGCGGACTTCTCGATCAGCGGGTCGAAGAGGCGGTGCACGAGCTCCCCCGCCTTGTCGAGACCCTGATCGAGGTAGACCGCGCCGATCACGGCTTCCAGTGTGTCGGCGAGGATCGATGCCTTGTCCCTGCCGCCCGTGCCCTCCTCGCCCCGGCCGAGCCTGATGAAGGCCCCCAGGTCGAGGCCCCGGCTCACCTCGGCGAGCGCGCGGGAGTTGACGACCGCCGCGCGCAGCTTGGCGAGCTGCCCCTCGGGGAGGTCGGGGTGGGCGCGGTACAGCGTGTCGGTGACCACCAGGCCGAGCACGGAGTCCCCGAGGAACTCCAGGCGCTCGTTGGTGGGCAGACCGCCGTTCTCGTACGCGTACGAGCGGTGCGTGAGCGCACGCACCAGAAGGGCGGACTCCAGGTGATACCCGAGCCGCCCTTCCAGGAGCGTGTGGGACGAGGCCGCGGTGTCCGCCGAGGCGCCCGAGCGGGACGCCTTCTTCTTCGGGGCGTTAACCAATTCCCTCTCGGCCTTTCTCGCCTGTCTCGTCAGACCTCGAGGACCTGACGCTTGTTGTACGTGCCGCAGCTCGGGCACGCGATGTGCTGGAGCTTGGGCTCGTGGCAGCGCTCGCACGCCACCAGGGTGGGGACCGCAGCCTTCCACTGCGACCGGCGGTGGCGCGTGTTGCTGCGCGACATCTTCCGCTTCGGAACAGCCACGGCTACTTCTCCTGCTTCTCGTCGACGCCTGCTTCGGCGCCGTCCAGCTCGTCCTTCTCGCCGGCCGGCATGGTCCCGGCGAGTCCCTGCAAAGCCGCCCAACGTGCGTCGACGGCGTCATGGTGGTGGTCGGGATCGTCCGCGAGCCGCGCGCCGCACACGGCGCACAACCCGGGGCAGTCCTCCCGGCACACCGGCTGCATGGGCAGTGACAGCACCACCGTGTCACGCAGCACGGGTTCGAGGTCGAACATTCCGTCCTCAAGGGGGGTGATGCTCTCGTCCTCGTCCGAGTCCGCGTCGGTGCCCGCCATGCGGCGGTGGCGCTCCTCGGCCTCGGGGTACGAGAACATCTCCTGGAAATCCGCGGTGAGCTCGCGCTCCAGCGGTTCCAGACACCTTACGCACTCCCCCTCGGCGTGCGCACGGGCGGTGCCCGTGACGAGCACCCCGTCCATCACGGATTCGAGGCGGAGATCGATCTCCACGGGGGAGTCGCCCGGGATGGCGATGACGTCGGCGATGCCGAAGACGCCGTCGCCGCCCGGGGCCTGGACCGTCCGGGAGAGCTTCTGCATCGCACCTGGACGGCGCCCCAGCTCGTGCGTGTCGAACACGAGGGGGTTGCGGTGGTCGAGGCGGGCGTTCAGAGCTGCTCCTGTGTTCGGGTCCTGAGATCTGGGGGCCTGCCGCGACGGCAGGCGGGGCGCTCCGTCCGCGTGCACACGCCGCGTACGTACGAGGCGTACGGGCACACGTCTGGGCAGAGACAAACCGAAACCCCAGGGTACTGGACCGGGCCCGATCGGCCCAATCCGGCCCCGGCCTGAGCGTACGGACCGCCTCAGCGCCCCTGTTCGTAGGCCCGCAGCTGCTCCGCGCTGATCATCGTAGTGTCGAAGAAGCTCGTCTCGTCGAGCGCCCCGCCGCCCTGCGACTGCTGCGGCGTGGGCCACGTCTGCGCGGGCTGCTGCTCGTACCCCTGCCGCGGGTCCCGGGGGGCGTCCTGCGGGTAGCCGTAGGCGGCCTGCGCGGCGTACGGGTCGTGCGGCTGCGGGTAGCCGTAGGGGTCGGCGGGCGCGGCGTAGGGGTCGCTCTGCGGCGGGTAGCCGTACGCGTCGGTGCCCGTCCCGTAGCCGTACGGGTCGCCCTGCGCGGCGTAGGGCTGCTGCGCGGGGGGCTGGGGGGTCTGCTCGGGGAGCGCGGCGACGGCGGGCTCGGGGAGCGGCGGGAGGACGAGGCCGCCCGATGTGCCACCGCCGAAGGTGCCGTCGGAGCCGCCGCCTCCGAACGTGTCGCCCGGCGTGCCGCTCCCGAAGGTGCCGCCCGGGGTGGTGGTGCCGCCCGCGCCGTCGGCCCGCGACGGGGCGTCCGGCGCGGCGTCGCGCGACGCGGCGAGGTCGGCGAGGTAGTCGGAGTCGTTGCTGTACTGGCGCTCGGCGCCGTCCTCGCCCAGGGCGGCGAGGTCGTCGGTCGCGACGCGCCCGTGGAGCTTGTCCCGGCCGCGGCCGACCGCCTCCAGCGTCTTGGCGAGCACGGCCTCGAAGGCGCCGAGTTTGATGTCCACGTACTCGTCGGCGCGCCGGCGCAGCGTCTCGGGGTCGCCGCTGCGCTCGGGGGCATCGGCGTAGTCGGGGTCCTCGTAGCCCTGGGCGTCGAGGCCGTCGCCGGTGCCGAGGAGCTTCTCGCGGCCCCGTCCGACGGAGCCGAGGGTCTTGGTGAGCACGACCTCGAAGTTGGCGAGCTTGCTGTCGACGTAGTCGTCGGCATCGGCCTTGACCTCGGCCGCCTCGCGCCGCGCGTCGCCCACGATGCGGTCCGCCTCGCCCTGGGACTGCCGCGCCACGGCGGTGTCCGCGACGAGGCTGCCGCGCTCGTCGTGCGCGCTGCGGATGATCCGCTCCGCCTCGGCGCGCGCCTCGCCGACCATGCGCTCGCGCTCCCCGATCAGCTCCTGCGCCTGGGCGAGCGAACCCGGCAGGGCCTCCCGCACCTCCTCCAGCATCGCGAGCAGATCGGCGCGGTTGACCACGCAGGAGGCCGACATGGGCATGGACCGGGCCGCGTTGACGACCTCGACGATCTCATCGAGTTTCTTCTGCACGTCCACCGTGTGCTCGCCACTCTCTCGACTGATGGGGAGACGGACCGCTCGGCCGCCGCAGATGCCGCGGATGCTGCGGAGCCGGACGGAACGACTGTACGGCCACGACACGGGGCGGCGACACCGGGTGACGCGACGTCATGGGGACGGGACGCGGGGGGCTGCGGGGCGCGACGCACGGAGCCCGACGTCGCGTCGTACCGCGGGGCGCCACGTGCGGGGCGCGACGTCGCGTCGTATCCGGCCGCCACGTCACTGCGCGCGACGTCGCGCGCGACGTCCCGCTCCGCGCGCCACCGCGCCGACCGCTCCGCTCACTGCTCCGCGAGGCGGCGCGTGAGCGCGGCGTGGACGCTCGGCGGCAGGAGGTGGGAGACGTCGCCGCCCCACTGCGCGACCTCCTTGACGAGCGAGGAGGAGAGGAAGCTGTAGGTGGGGTTCGTCGGGACGAAGAGGGTCTCGACGCCGGAGAGCCCGTTGTTCATCTGGGCCATCTGCAACTCGTAGTCGAAGTCGCTGACCGCGCGCAGCCCCTTGACGATGGCGGGGATGTCGCGCTCCTTGCAGAAGTCGACAAGGAGACCGTGGAACGCCTCGACCTCGACGTTGCCGAACTCGGCGGTGACCTCGCGGATCAGTTCCATGCGCTCGTCGATCGTGAAGAGCCCGCGCTTGGACTTGTTGATCATCACGGCGACGTGCACGACGTCGTAGAGCTTGGAGGCCCGGGCGATGATGTCGAGATGACCGTTGGTGATCGGGTCGAAGGACCCAGGACAGACGGCGCGGCGCAACGTGATCCCCTCGCTCTGCGGTCGATTCATGGTGCGTTTTCGCACGTGGAGGCGGCGCGACCGTACCAAAAGGTCCCTTCGCCGTAGCGCCGGGACCGCAGTGCGCCGAAGCCGTCCGGCCAGCCGAACTCGCCGCCCCTGGTGCCGCGCTCCACGGTGACCAGCGCTTCCTCGGCGAGCCAGGCGCGAGTACGGAGTGTGATCAGGATCTCCCCGAGTTCGGCGTCGGGGACCGCGTAGGGCGGGTCGAGGAAGACGAGGTCGTACGGGGCTTCGGGCGGCGGACCGGCGACGATCTGCGCCGCTTTGCCCTGCCTGACCTCGGCGCCGGGGAGCCCGAGGTCGCGGACGTTGGCGCGGATGGTGCGGACGGCGCGGGCGTCGCTCTCGACGAGCAGCGCGTGCGCCGCGCCGCGCGACAGCGCCTCCAGGCCGACGGCGCCGGAGCCCCCGTACAGGTCGAGGACGCGTTCGCCGTCGAGCGGGCCGCCGAGGAGCGCCTCCCAGGTGGAGAAGAGGCCTTCGCGCGCCCGTTCGGAGGTGGGGCGGGTGCCGGTGCCTGGCGGTACGGCGAGGCGGCGGCCCCCGGCCGTCCCGGCGATCACGCGGGTCATGGTGCTGGTCGGTCCTCGTCGTTCGGCGGCCTGGCCGGCGCCCGCTCCGGTGGCCGCGGCGACCGCACGCCACCGGGCCTCCCGGCCGGACCCGGTCGGTACGTGTCCAGCGTAGGCGGCGCGCGGGGGCGGGCGCGCGGGGGCCCGGGGCGGAGTCGAGGGGGGGCGGATACGGGGACGGGGGCGGGTTTCCGGGTTCGAGGGGGGCCGGTATGGCGGGAAGAGCCTGGGCGGAGCGGCGTTCCACCGGGGGCATGGGGCAGTTCCGCCCGCTCGAGGGCCCGCACTCGGGCGGTTCCGCGTTGCGGGGGCGTGCGTAGCCCCCGGCGCGTCACCCGCCGGAACACCGCCGCTCCCCCAGGCCGTGGGCTCCCGGGGCCGGAACGCCACGTCCTCTCCCCCGCCGGTCTCTCAGCCAGCCCCCCCCCCGGCGGGCCGCCCGCATCACCGCTTCCCCGGCTCACCCCTTCTCCAGGTAGCTCTCCCTCTCCTCGTCGAGGAGCGCGTTCAGCGCCGTGCGCAGCGCCGGGTGCGCCTCCAGGGCCGGATCGGCCGCGACGACGGCCGTGGCCTCCTCGCGGGCCTCGGCGATGATCTGCTCGTCCTCGATGACGGCGAGCATCCGCAGCGAGGAGCGGACGCCGGACTGGGCCTGGCCGAGGACATCGCCCTCGCGGCGTTGCTCCAGGTCGACGCGTGACAGTTCGAAACCGTCCAGCGTCGCGGCGACGGCGCCGAGGCGGGCGCGCGCCGGGCTCGCCTCGGGCATGTCCGTGACGAGCAGGCACAGGCCGGGCGCGGAGCCACGCCCCACCCGGCCGCGGAGCTGGTGGAGCTGCGAGACGCCGAAACGGTCGGCGTCCATGATCACCATGGCGGTCGCGTTGGGCACGTTGACGCCGACCTCGATGACCGTCGTCGCGACGAGCACGTCCAGTTCGGCGGCGGCGAAGCGGCGCATCACGGCGTCCTTGCCGTCCGGCCCGTCGGGCACCATCCGCCCGTGGAGGATGCCGATGCGCAGCCCGGCGAGCGGGCCCTCCGCGAGGCCGCGCGCGACATCGAGCACGGCGAGCGGCGGACGCTTGTCCCCGGCGGCCTCGGCACCGGCGTCCTCGTCCGCGCCGAATCCCGTACCGGGCCCCGTGCCCTCCGCGTCCTCCGCCGCCTTCGCACGCGAGGCCGCGCCCTTCGCGCCTCGCGCCGCGTCGGCTCCCGCCTTGGCGCCCTTCCTTCTGCCCTTGGCCCCGGCGGTCTCCTCCTCGTCGCCGATGCGCGGGCAGACCACGTACGCCTGGTGGCCCGCCGCCGCCTCCTCGCGGACGCGTTCCCAGGCGCGGGCCAGGAAGTGGGGTTTGTCCTGGGCGGGCACGACGTGCGTCGCGATCGGGGAACGGCCGGCGGGAAGCTGGTCGAGGACCGAGGTCTCCAGGTCGCCGAAGACCGTCATCGCGACGGTGCGCGGGATGGGGGTGGCGGTCATGACGAGGAGGTGCGGCGGCCGCGCGCCCTTGGAACGGAGCGCGTCGCGCTGCTCGACGCCGAAGCGGTGCTGCTCGTCCACGACCACGAGCCCGAGGTCGTGGAACTTCACCACGTCCTCGATCAGCGCGTGCGTACCGATGACGATGCCCGCTTCGCCCGTCACGAGGTCGAGCAGGACCTTGCGGCGCGCGGCGGCGCCCATCGAACCGGTGAGCAGGACGACGCCCGTCGCGTGCTCGGCGGCGCCGAGCGTGCCGCCGGAGGCGAGGTCGCCCATCATCTCGGTGATCGACCGGTGGTGCTGCTGCGCGAGGACCTCGGTCGGGGCGAGCATCACGGCCTGGCCGCCCGCGTCCACGACGGCGAGCATGGCGCGCAGCGCGACCATCGTCTTGCCCGAGCCGACCTCGCCCTGGAGGAGACGGTGCATGGGGTGGTCGGTGGCGAGGTCGTCGAAGATCTCGCGCGACACCTTCCGCTGGCCCTCGGTGAGCGTGAAGGGCAGGCGCGCGTCGAAGGCCGTGAGCAGGCCGTCGGAGGCGGGACGGCGCGGCACGGCGGGCAGTTGCGCGTCGGCGTGGCGGCGGCGGGCCAGGGCGGTCTGGAGGACGAACGCCTCGTCCCACTTGAGCCGGTCGCGCGCCGCCTCGACCTCGGCCTTGCTCTGCGGGCGGTGGATCTTCACCAGCGCCTCGGGCAGCGGCAGCAGCCCGCGCCCCTCGCGCAGCGAGTCGGGCAGGGGGTCGAGCGCTTCGCTCGCGCTCGGCAGCACGGCGTCCACCGCCTTGGCGATCTTCCAGGACTCCAGCTTCGCCGTGGCCGGGTAGATCGGCAGCAGGCTCGACGCCCAGGACCCGGCGGCCTCGCGCGCGTCGCTCTCCTCGGCGAGCAGTTCGTAGGCGGGGTGGGCGAGCTGGAGCTTGCGGTTGAAGACGGAGACCTTCCCGGCGAACATCGCGCGCGTGCCGGGGAGGAGGTCGTGCTGCGGCTTGTGCACGCCGCGCCCGAAGAAGACCAGTTGCAGCCGGCCGCTGCCGTCCGTGAGGGTCACTTCGAGCCGCTTGCCCCGGCCCGCGTTGAAGGTGAGGACCCGCGCCTCGGCGACGCGCGCGACGACCGTGACGTGCTCGTCCAGCGGCAGTTCCGCGAGCCGCGTCAGCTCCCCGCGCTCGGCGTAGCGGCGTGGGTAGTGGTGCAGCAGGTCACCGACGGTGTGCAGGCCGAGGTGCTCGGCCATCACCTTGGCGGTGGGTGGTCCGAGCACCTTCTTCAGCGGTTCATCGAGCGTGGGCACCCTCCCATTGCACACCACGAGACCGACAACGCTTCGCAGACGCCTCGCGCGGGGGGACGGGTGGGGGGACGGGTGGGGGGAGCCGGCGGGGCGGGCCCCGCTTTGCGGGACGGGGGCGACGCCATGCCGCGTCGGAGCGCGACCGCGCGGCACCATGTCGCGTACGTCGCATCGCGTGAGTCGCGTACGTCGCGTCGCCCACGCCGCGCGAGTCGCGTACGTCGCGTCCCCTACGTCGCGTGAGTCCCGTACGTCGCGTCATGTCGCGTACGTCGCGGGGCCGCCACCGCGCCGCGCACGTCGCGGGTGTCACGCCGCGCTCACGCCGTCGCGCCCCGTCGCGCCCCGTCGCACACGTCGCGGGCGCCGCAGCCCCCGTCGCCTTCGTCGCGCCCCTCGCCCGCGCGACGCCTCCCGCCGACGCGCCTCTCCCTCACCCCACGTTTCGTCCAAACCTTCCCCACCCGCACCGGAATTCGCTGTTCACCCGTACGCGTCCCGGCCTACGATGGCGGGCCTCCCGCTCCTTCGCGGCCGTACCGGCCGCCCGACCCGCGCCGTCGCACGTCCCCCCCACCGGCGCAGCGACGATGACTGCTGACTCCTCCGCGTCCACGGACGCCGCTCCGGCTCCGCACACGTTCCAGGTCGACCTGCGCGGCCTGGTCGACCTCCTCTCCCACCATCTCTACGCGAGTCCACGCGTCTATCTGCGCGAGCTGCTCCAGAACGCGGTGGACGCCGTCACGGCGCGCCGCGCGACGGACCCCGGCGCGCCCGCGCGCATCCGCCTGCGCACCGATGGCGGGCGGCTGAGCGTCACCGACACGGGCATCGGCCTGGACGAGCGCGACATGCACGAGCTGCTCGCGACGATCGGGCGCAGTTCCAAGCGCGGCGACGAAATCGAGGCCGTCCGCTCGGGCTTCCTCGGCCAGTTCGGCATTGGCCTGCTCGCGTGCTTCGTCGTCGCGGAGCGCATCCGCGTCGTGAGCCGGTCGGCGCGGACGCCCGACGCCGCGCCCGTCGAGTGGACGGCGCGCGACGACGGCTCGTACACGGTGCGCGTCCTGGACGTCGCGGCGCATCCCGAGCCGGGCACGACGGTGCACCTGGAGGCGCGGCGTGGCTCCGAGGAGTGGCTGACGTCGCGCCGTGTCGCGGAGCTGGCGCGTCATTTCGGCAGCCTCCTGCCGTACGACATCCGCGTGGCGACGCGTCGGTGACGGGCGGCGCCGCGCCGTGGGCCGCGGCGTACGCGACGCCGCAGGCACGGCGCGCGGCGCTTGTGGCGCACTGCCGCGACGTCTTCGGTTTCGCGCCGCTCGACACGATCGATCTCGACCTGCCGGCGGCAGGGGTGCGCGGCGTCGCCTACGTACTGCCCGGCGCCGTCAGCCCGGCGCGGCGCGCGGGGCACCGGGTGCACCTCAAGGGGATGCTGCTCACCGAGCAGGCCGACGCGCTGCTGCCCGACTGGGCGTTCTTCGTGCGCTGCGTGCTCGACACGGACACGCTGCGGCCGACGGCCTCCCGCGAGGCGCTGTACGAGGACGAGGCGCTGGCCGCGGTGCGCGACGCGCTCGGCGCGCGCGTACGGGACTGGCTGACCGGCCTCGCGGCCTCGTCCCCCGAACGCCTCGAACGCTTCATCGCGACGCACCATCTGGGCGTGAAGTCGCTCGCGCTGCACGACGCGGAGCTGCTGGGCACGATGCTGCCGTGGCTGCCGTTCGAGACGACGGACGGACGCGTCCCGCTCACCGAGTTCGCGCGACGTCACCGCGTCGTGCACTTCACGCGCACCGTCGAGGAGTTCCGTCAGGTCGCCGCGATCGCCTCGGCGCAGGGCATCGGCGTCGTCAACGGCGGCTACACATACGACAGCGAACTGGTCGAACGGCTCCCGCACGTCCTGCCCGGGGCGACGGTCGCCGAGCTGGACGGCGAGACGGTGACGGCGCACCTGGGCGCGGTGGACGGCGCCGAGGAACTGGCGCTCGCGCCGTTCCTCGCGACGGCGCGCGCCCGCCTCGACGCCCTCGGCTGCGACGTCGCGCTCCGCGCCTTCCACCCCGTGACGGTGCCCGCGCTGCACCTGGACGACCGGCAGGCGCGGCACGAACAGGCGCGGCAGGAGGAGGCGGAGCAGGCGGACACGCTGTGGTCGGGCATCCTCGGCTCGCTGCGCGGCGAGGCGCCGCGCGCCCGCCTCGTGCTCAATCACCTCAACCCGCTCGTGCGGCGCGTCGCCGCGCTCCCGAACGCGGAGCTGGCGGGCATCGCCGTCGAGGCGCTGTACGGGCAGTCCCTGCTGATGGCGCGCCGCCCGCTGCGTCCCGCCGACTCGGCACTGCTCAACCGGGCCTTCGCCGGCCTGCTGGAATGGTCGACGCTGCCGGGCGGCGGCGCCTACGAGGAGGAGGAGTCGCGATGAGCGCCACCGACGCGGAGGCCCTGCTCCGGGCGATGGACGAGAACGCCGCGCAGCCGGAGGGCCCGGCGCGCAACGCGCGGGCCGAGGCGCTGCTCGCGGAGGCGGAGCGGCTGGACGATCCCCCGACGCTCGTCGCGGCGCTCGACCACCAGGTGCAGGTCTACAACTACAGCTCCGAGCGCGCGAAGCTCTTCGTGCCGTTCGCGCGGCTGCTGCGCCTGTGGGACGAGCACCCGGAGCACTTCGACGGCTACCGCGCCCACACCCTGCACTGGGTCCTCAAGTGGGTGTCGGCCGGCATGTTGAACCAGCCGGACGTCCCGCTCGCCTCGATCGAGAAGTGGCACGGCGAGATGGCGCGGCGCTACCGCATCGCGGGGCACTCCGAGCGCGCCGTGCGCATGGTGGACTTCTCGATCGCGCAGCACATCGGGGACGAGGCGCGCGCCGAGGCCGCGTTCGGCCAGTGGCTCGCGGCGGACCGCGACCTGATGAGCGACTGCCACGCCTGCGAGCGCAACGAGCAGGGGACGCGGCGCGCCCGCTCGGGCGACGACGCGGGCGCGCTCGGCCTGTGGGAACCCGTTCTGAACGAGACCTTCACGTGCGCGCACGAGCCGCACGCCGTCCTCGCCGCCTCGCTCCTGCCGCTCCTGCGCCTGGGACGCGACGCGGACGCCCGCCGGCACCACCTGCGCGGCGTCCGCCTCGTGCGGCGCATGGAGAGTATGCGGGAGGCGCTCGCGGACCACATCGAGTTCTGCGCGCTGACGGGCAACGAGGCGCGCGGCATCGAGCTCCTCGCCGAGCGCCCCGCGTACCTCACGGACGAGGGCGATCCGCGCGGCCTCATGGAGTACCTGGGCGTGACGGCGCTCCTGATGGACCGCCTCGTCGCGCGCGGCCTCGGCGCGCAGGAGATCCCGCTCCACGGCGGCGACGCCGCGCGGCGGGCACCCTGGACGGCGCGCACCCTGGGGGCCGACGCGCGCTCGCGCGCCGTCGCCCTCGCGGCCCGCTTCGACGCGCGCAACGGCACGTCGCGGGTCTCGGCGCTGCTCCGCGAGCGGATGGACGCGACGCCGCTGCGGGAGCGCCTGCCGCTGGGCGTGCGGGGCGCGACGCCGCGTCAGGGCGCGGC
>NZ_GG770539.1:1674879-1676446 GCF_000154905.1 Streptomyces sp. SPB074
CTGCGCCTCCTGCTCGCCGACGCGCTGGAGCGCGACGGCGCGCACGAGGAGGCCGCCGAGCACGCGCTGGAGGCGACCCACCACGCCGACGCGGTGCCCGGGGGCGAGGGACTCGCGGCCTGGGCGCGGTTCCGGCTCGGCGGGCTGCTGCTCGGTCAGGGCCGCGTGGACGAGGCGGCCGTGGTCCTTGAGGCCGCCCTGACCGGCCTCGGCACGGAGTCGCACGGTGACGGCGCGGTCGTGCAGGCCCGCTGGTGGCTGGGTGACTGCCACCGCGGCCTGGGCGAGCCCCGCGAGGCGGCGGAGGCCTATCTGCTCGCGGCCGAACTCGCGCGGCACTGGCCCGAGCAGCGCGACCCCGCCGTGCTCGCCAACCTGGCCGCCGACGCCCTCGGCGACGCGGGGCTGCGCGAGAGCGCGGAGCGCGCCTACGCGCGTGCCGGGGAACTGTGGCTGACCGTCGGCAACCCGCTCGCCCGCATCCGCACCCTGCGCGCCCGCGCCTGGCTCCACACGGACGGCGCCGCGCCGGGCGCGACGGCGCGGGCCCTCGGGTTCATGAGCGAGGCCGCGTCCTCCGGCGAGGCTGCTGACGGAACCGCCTTTCGCCGACGATCCCGAGGCACGTGCGCGCGCCTGTTTCGAGCTGGGCCGTACGTACCACCAGCACGCCGAAATCCTCGGCGGCAACCTGGTGGAGGAGGACGAGGACGCCGGGGACGAAGCGCTTGCCGGCGGCGGAGATCCGCGTCGTACGGGAGGAGGCGCTCGGCCTCGCGCACCGCGCGGCCGACGCCTTCGGCACGGCGGGCCCCGAGTACGCCGCCGAGCACAGCGGGGCCCGGCTCACCGCGGCCTGGTTCTGCGCCGCCCTCGGGCTCGCGGGGGGAAGCGCGCGCCCTGAGCCGCGACGGTGCGTGAGACACACGCCGACGACGCGTCGCCCGAGGGACAGGCCCGCTCGGCGGCGGCGGCGCAGGTACTGGCCACGACGGAGGAGGCGACGGGCGCCTAGCGGACGCCTCCGCGAACGGCTTGCGCCCGAGGGCGCGACGGCCGCTCGGCGCGCCTCATTCCACGCCGACGAGCAGCAATGCCGCTCCGTGTCCGCCGGTGTGGACGACGGTGTCCACGGCGAGGTGACGGGCCCGCACGTGGCGTTCCAGCTCGTCCGCGAGGGTGTCGGGGCACTCCTCGCCGGGGACGAGCGTGACCATCTCGCCGCCCGCCGCGAGCATCCGGTCGAGGACGGTGCGCGCGATCGCCGCGACGTCCTGGCCGATGACCACGACGTCGCCGTCGATGAGGCCGAGCACGTCGCCGGCCTGGCAGATGCCGACGGAGGTCCACGAGCGGTGTTCGGCGACCGCGAGTTCCGCGTAGCGGGTCGCGGTGGCGGCGCTGGTCATGGCGACGACGTCCTCGTCGAAGCGCCGCTCGGCCTCGTGCACGGCGAGCGCGGCGACGCCCTGCACGGCGGAGCGGGTGGGGATCACGGCGACGCGTACGCCGAGGTGGCGGGCGTCCTGCGCGGCGGCCGCGGCGGTGTGATGGAGGTCGGCGTCGT
>NZ_GG770539.1:1677222-1686852 GCF_000154905.1 Streptomyces sp. SPB074
CAGCGCGGCGAGGACCGCGACGTACCCCCGGCCTCTTCGCGTCCACCACCCCGGCGCGGCCGAGCGCCGCGAGCTGTCCCGGGGTGCGCTCCAGGGCGTCGCGCGCGGCGTCGTACGCGGCGCGGGCGACGGCCCGGCAATCGGCGTCGTCCTTCGGGCAGGCACGCGCGGCGGCGGAGGCGACGGTGAGCACCGTCCCCTCCACGGGGTGCGCCACGGCCTCGTACGCCGCCTCCGCAGCGCGGCGCAGCGCGGCGGCCAGGACGGCACCGTCGACCGCTTCCGCACCGGCCGCGACGAGCACCTGCGCGGTGCCGCGCAGCAACTGCGCGAGGATGGTGCCCGAGTTGCCGCGCGCGCCGACGAGCGCGCCGTGCGCCATGGCGCGGGCGACGCCCTCCAGACCGGGCCCGCGCGCGGCGTCCGCCCCGTCCTCGTCCGCCTCGCCCGCGTACGCATCGAAGACGGCCTCGACGGCGCGGAAGGCGGCCTCGGTCGTGAGGTAGAGGTTGGTCCCGGTGTCGCCGTCGGCGACCGGGTAGACGTTGATCGAGTCGATCTCCTCGCGCGCCCGGCCCAGTGCGTCGAGGGCCATCGCGCACCAGGCGCGCAGCGTGGTGGCGTCGAGGAGCCGTCGTTCGTTCCCGGACATCAGGGCCTTCCCGGGCACCAGGGCCTCCTTGCGCAGCAGGACGAACGCAGCGTAGTCGCAGCTCGGACCGGGTGCGGCCGGAGCCCGGGAACGGCCATGGCCGCGGTCATGGTAGTTTCGTAGAGCGGGAGTGGCCGCTGTATGCTGCTCCGGTTGCCCGATGAGAATCGGGCCATTCCCCCCGGCAACGCCAAATCAGGCACTTCTGTCTCTGATCCCGGCCTGCCGGGATTCACTGTAAGTGCATCTGAAGTCTTTGGAGTGACCCGTGGCTGCCAACTGCGACGTCTGCGGCAAGGGGCCGGGCTTCGGCAACAACATTTCGCACTCGCACCGCCGTACGCCGCGTCGCTGGAACCCCAACATCCAGCGCGTGCGTGCCGTGGTCGGCGGAACGCCGAAGCGGCTCAACGTCTGCACCTCGTGCATCAAGGCCGGCAAGGTCTCGCGCTAAGCGTGAGGCGGTCCCGTTTGACGACGGTACCGATCCGGTCTCGCGCTGACGTAGTGCGGCGCGGCCACCTGGCTGGTTGCTGTGAGAGCCGGTCCGTCCTACGACGGACCGGCTCTCATGTATGCCCGGACACCGCGTAGGCGCCGCGTCAGCCCGCACGAGCACTGCGAGTACGGCGCGGGGCGATGTCGCGCGCGGGTGACGCGGTGACGTCGCGTACGGGGCGAGGACGACGCCACGTGAAGAAGCGGCGGACCCGACGCCATGTTGTCGCGCGGACGCCGCCCCAGGTCACGTGCGGTCGCGGCCTCACGTCGCGTGCGCCACGCGGTCACGTAGCGCGGAGCGCCCCGCGTCGTCGCAGGTCACACGCGACGGCGCATATACCACGTCGCGTCGTCGCCGCACCTTCCAGGGCGCCGGGCCCCGCGCACCGCGCCGTCCGCTCCCTTCGCAGTGCCGTCGTCGCGGCGTCCCTCAGCCCTTCGCGTCCGGCTGCGCGCTCCGGAAGCGCCACCCGTGGTCCACGGGGCCGATGCCCGCGCCGAGGGGGAAGCCCGCCGCGATGGCGCCCGTGACGTAGTCCTTGGCGGCGCGCACGGCCGCCGGGACGTCGTGCCCCTGGGCCAGGCCGGAGGCGACGGCGGAGGCGAGGGTGCAGCCCGTGCCGTGCGTGTGGCGTTTGTCGAGGCGGGGAGCGCGGAACCAGTGTTCCTCGGTGCCGTCGCTCAGGAGATCGACGGCCTCGCCCTCCAGGTGACCGCCCTTGATGAGGGCCCAGCGCGGCCCGAGGGCGAGAACGGCCGCCGCCGCCTCGGGCAAGCCGTCAGGGCGCGTGACGTGGACACCGGTGAGCTGGGCGACCTCGTCCAGATTCGGCGTCGCGACGGTGGCGACGGGGAGCAGGCGCTTGCGTACCGAGTCCAGGGCGTCCGAGGCCAGCAGCGCGTCACCGTGCTTGGAGACGCCCACCGGGTCCACGACGGTCGGCGCGTCCGTGGTCGCGAGGAGTTCGGCGACCGTCTCGACGAGCGCGGCGGAGGAGAGCATCCCGGTCTTGACCGCCTGCACGCCGATGTCGTCCACGACGCTGCGGTACTGGGCGCGTACGGCCTCGACGGGGAGATCCCAGGCGCCCTGCACACCGAGTGAGTTCTGCGCCGTGACGGCGGTGAGCACGCTCATCCCGTGGACGCCCAGGGCGAGCATGGTCTTGAGGTCCGCCTGGATGCCGGCGCCGCCGCCGGAGTCGGAACCGGCCACGGTCAGGACGCGCGGGGGTATGTGCATGAGCCCGAATCTACCGCTCCGCCCGCGCCCCGGCGCACCCACGTCGCACCACGCCACCCGGCGCCCCGACGCGTCGCGCGCCCCACCCGGCACCACGCGACACCGCCCCTCACGGCGCGCACGTCGCGCGCGCCGCGCACCCCCCGCACGTCGCGCAGGCCCGGCACATCACCGCAGGTCGCACGCGACGTCACATATGCCACGCCACGCGCCCGGACCCACCCGCGACGTGGCCCACGCACGCGACGTCCCAAGCCCCCGGAACAGCCCCCACGACGCCCACCGCCCCGCTACACCCCCGCCGCCTCACGGACCCCGTGACGCCCCCGCCCCCGCGACGCCCCCGACGCCTCACGCCCCCGGCGTCTCGATCCCGTCGTCCCCCTCGTCCCCGCCGAAGTGGTCCCAGCCTCCCGCGCGTGTCCAGGGCGCGCCGTCGACGGTCACCTCGGGGCGCGCCGAGGGGTGCAGGACCTCACCGATGACCTTCCAGCGGGCCGGCAGCTTCACGTCCGGCGGGAACGTCGCGACGATCGCGTGGTCCTCGCCGCCGGTCAGGACCCACTGGAGCGGGTCGACGCCGACCGCCTGCCCGATGTCGTACATCTGCGAGGGCACGTCGACCTTGCCGGAGACGAGGTTGACGCGGACGTTGCTCGCCTCGGCGATGTGACCGAGATCGGCGATGAGGCCGTCGCTCACGTCGGTCATGGACGTCGCGCCGAGCGTGGCGGCGGCGGGGCCCGCGTGGTACGGGGGTTCGGGCCTGCGGTGCGCCTCGACGAAGGCGCGCGGGGAGCGGAAGCCGCGCGAGAGGACGGCGTGCCCGGCGGCGGACCAGCCGAGCCACCCGGTGACGGCGACGACGTCGCCGGGCCGCGCGCCGGAGCGTACGACGGGGTCGTGGTTGCGCATGTCGCCGAGCGCCGTGATCGAGACGGTGATCGTGTCGCCGCGCACGAGGTCACCACCGACCACCGCGGCGCCCGCGACCTGGCACTCGTCGCGCAGGCCGTCCATGAGCTCGATCGCCCACGTCGCGGGCAGCGTCGCGGGCACGACGAGCCCCAGGACGAGGGCGGTGGGCACCGCGCCCATGGCCGCGATGTCGGCGAGGTTCTGCGCGGCGGCCTTGCGTCCGACGTCGTAGGCGGTCGACCAGTCGCGCCGGAAGTGCCGGCCCTCCACGAGAACATCCGTGCTCACCACGACGCGGCGGTCGGGCGCGGTGACGACGGCGGCGTCGTCGCCCGGGCCGAGCCGCACCGCCGGTGTCGTGGTGAGCCGCGCCGTCATCTCCCTGATGAGGCCGAACTCGCCGAGTTCCCCCACAGTGCCCTTCATCCCTGTGCCCCTTCTGCGCCGTGTCGTTCACGGCCGTGTGCCATCGTCGCCGGTGCCGTCGAGTCTTGCCTGAACTTCCGTGCGCCGCGTCCCCCGGAAGCGGCACCGCCCTGCGGAGCGGGACGCAGCACGCGCGGGGGGCTCCCCGCGGCGCGCGGCGACGCGATACCGTGGCGTCCCCTTTCCCCCATGATCCTCATGGCCGCCCTGGAGGTTCCGTGGTACAGGCGTACATTCTGATCCAGACGGAGGTCGGCAGGTCCTCCGCGGTAGCCGAACTCGTCGGCTCCTTCGAAGGTGTGATACAAGCCCAGGACGTCACGGGCCCGTACGACGTGATCGTGCGTGCCGAGGCGACGACGATGGACGATCTCGGTCGCATGGTCGTCGCGAAGGTGCAGCAGGTGGAGGGCATCACCAGGACCTTGACCTGCCCCGTCGTC
This sequence comes from Streptomyces sp. SPB074, assembly GCF_000154905.1. Lineage (GTDB taxonomy): Bacteria > Actinomycetota > Actinomycetes > Streptomycetales > Streptomycetaceae > Streptomyces. The sequence goes on from NZ_GG770539.1 coordinate 1,681,406, forward strand.
CATCTGTAACCCCCGTCTACGCTGGGCGGCGTGAACAACTCCGTGCTGCGGCGACTGCTCGTTCCCGCCGTCCTGCTCCCGCTGGTGACCGTTGCCGGCTGTTCGTCGTCGGATTCCGCCTCGGGCTCCGCGGCGAAGGCCGCGGTTCCCGCGCCGGGTGCCGCCGCCGCGAAGGCGTGCCGGAAGCTGCGCGCTGAGCTTCCGGAGCACGTGGACGGTCTCGGCAAAAACGACCCGGCTCCGGAGTCCGAACTGACGGCCGGATGGGGCGACCCGGCGATCATACTGCGCTGCGGAGTGCCCCGTCCGGCCGCGCTGGACGACCCCAAGACGGACGGGGTCGGGGTCGACGGCGTCGACTGGGCCATCGTCCACGAGGACGGTGGCCCGTACCGCCTCTACACGACGCTGCGCATCGCCTACGTCGAGGTCACGATCCCCGCCGCACGCGCCGACGACGGCCTCTCCCCCCTCACCGACTTCGCGAAGCCGGTCGCGCGCACGATCCCGAAGGGCATCGCCGAGGACTGAGGACGGCCCCGGGAACCACCACGCCCCGGCGTCCGCGCGTCCGGGACGAGAGCGACCGTACGAACCGTCGCGTACGCCGCGCGCGTCACCGCAGGTCACACGCGACGTACCGGTGCCACGCCCCGTACGCCGCGTCACGCGTGCCACGCCCCGCACCCGACGCCGCGATGCCCCGCACACGAGAGCCCGCACACCAACGCCCGACGCCCCGCCCCCGCACACCGATGCCCAGCCTGCTGCCCGGCTCCCCCGCCGCTACGGCAGCCCGCCGCCTACCGGAGCCCCGTCGGCCGCCGCAGCGCCGCCTGGATGAGCCGGTCCACGAGTTCGGCGTAGCCGACGCCGCTCTTCTCCCACATCTGCGGGTACATCGAGATGGGCGTGAAGCCGGGCATGGTGTTGACCTCGTTGATGACGAAGCCGTCGTCGGTGAGGAAGAAATCGGCGCGCACGAGGCCCTCGCAGGAGGTCGCCTCGAAGGCGGCGACGGCGAGGCGCTGGACCTCGGCGGTCTCCTCGGGGGTGAGCGGGGCGGGCACGAGGCCGGAGGCGGAGTCGATGTACTTCGCCTCGAAGTCGTAGTAGGCGTGGTCGGTGACCGGCGGGATCTCGGCGGGCAGGCTCGCGCGCGGCCCGTCCTCGAACTCCAGGACGCCGCACTCGATCTCGCGTCCCTGGACGAGCGCCTCGATCAGGAACTTCGGGTCGTGGCGGCGGGCCTCCTCGATCGCCTCGTCCAGGCCCTCGAAGCCGTCGACCTTGCTGATGCCGACGGAGGAGCCGCCGCGCGCGGGCTTCACGAAGAGCGGCCAGCCGTGGTCCCCGGCGAAGTCGGCGATACGGCGGCGGGCCGCCTCGGGGTCCTGCTCCCACTCGCGCGGGCGGATCACGAGGTAGGGGCCGACCGCGAGCCCGAAGGAGGTGAAGATCCGCTTCATGTACTCCTTGTCCTGCCCGACCGCCGAGGCGAGGACCCCGGCGCCGACGTACGGGGTCCCGGACAGTTCCAGGAGGCCCTGGAGCGTCCCGTCCTCGCCGTAGGGCCCGTGGAGCATCGGGAAGACGACGTCCACCTCGCCGAGCGCCTTCGGGACGGAGCCCGGCTCGGTGTAGACGACCTCGCGCACGGAGGGGTCGAAGGGCAGCACGACGCTGCCCTCCAGCGACTCAGCCAGGGACTCGACCGTCGGCATGGAGCGGTCGGTGATGGCCATGCGGGCCGGTTCGTCGGCGGCGAGGGCCCAGCGGCCCTCACCGGTGATGCCGATCGGCAGCACGTCGTACTTTTCCCGGTCGATGACGCCGAGCACGGCGCCGGCGGTGACGACGGAGACTCCGTGCTCGGAGCTTCGCCCGCCGAAGACGACGGCGACCCGCGGCTTGCGCGGCGCTCCCCCTTCGACGGGGGGAACAGGGCTCTGGGGGAGGTTCTGGCTGCTCATATCGCGACGAGGGTACCTGCTGCCCCCCGCACCGTCAGCGCCCGGAGCCCGGCTTGTCGCCCGCCCCCACCGCGCGGCCGAACGCCACGAAGCCGCGCCCCGGCACCGCACCGGCCATCCCCGGGAAGCCCCTCCGGCATCCGGGGACCGGGGCGTGGCGCGGGGCGGCGCACTTCCCGGCCCGCCCCGTCAAACACCCGGCGAACGCGCCGACCGCCCCCGCCACTCACCCAGCGACCCGCGCCGCCCCACCCCGCCCCCGGCTCCCTACCCCCGCTCGGACTTCGCGCTCCGCGACATCAGTTCCTCCAGCGCCACCAGCGGCGCCTTCCCCTCGTGGACGATGCTCACGACCGTCTCGGTGAGGGGCATGTCGATGCCGTGGCGGCGGCCGAGCGCCAGGACCGATTCGCAGGACTTGACGCCCTCGGCGGTCTGGTTCGTGGCGGCGATGGTCTCGGCGAGGCTCATGCCGCGGCCGAGGTTGGTGCCGAAGGTGTGGTTGCGCGAGAGCGGCGAGGAGCACGTGGCGACGAGGTCGCCGAGCCCCGCGAGCCCCGAGAAGGTCATCGGGTCGGCGCCCATCGCGAGGCCGAGCCGCGTCGTCTCGGCGAGCCCGCGCGTGATGAGCGAGCCCTTCGTGTTGTCGCCGAGCCCCATGCCGTCCGCGATGCCGACCGCGAGCCCGATGACGTTCTTGACGGCCCCGCCCAGTTCGCAGCCGACGACGTCGGTGTTGGTGTAGGGCCGGAAGTACGGGGTGAGGCAAGCGTGCTGGATGCGCCGGGCGACGTCCTCGTCGGTGCAGGCGACGACCGCCGCGGCGGGCTGCCGCGCGGCGATCTCGCCCGCGAGGTTCGGCCCCGTGACGACGGCGACGCGCTCCCGCGGCGCCTTCGTGACGTCCTCGATGACCTCGGTCATCCGCATCGTGGAACCGAGCTCGACGCCCTTCATGAGCGAGACGAGCACGCTGTCGGGGCCGAACAGCGGCGCCCAGGCGGTGAGGTTCGCGCGCAGAGTCTGCGAGGGGACCACGAAGAAGACCTGCTCGGCGCCGTCGGCGGCCTCGGCGGGGTCGCTCGTGGCGCGTACCCGCTCGGGCAGGACCGTGCCCGGCAGGTAGCCGGGGTTGGTGCGCGTCGTGTTGATCGCCTCGGCGACGTCGGGGCGGCGGGCCCACATCGTCACGTCGTTCCCGGCGTCGCCGAGGATCATGGCGAAGGCGGTGCCCCAGGAACCGCTGCCGAAGACGGCGGTCTTGACGGGACGGTCGTCCGGGCCGGGCTGGCCTGTCACGTGGTGTGCTCCCCTGTCGCGTGCGTCGTGCTCTCGTCGCGCGGACGGTTCTCGTCCGCGTCGCGCGGACGGTCGTCCGCGCCGGGTGCCTGGGCCGCGCCGTCCGGACCGCCGGCACGCTCGGCCGCGGCCCGACGACGCTGTTCTATCCGTGCTCTGCGCGGATCGTAGATCTCCGCGGGCGCCTTCTCTCCGCGCAGCTCCTCCAGCAGCCCGGTGACGGCGCGCATGAGCACCTCCGTGACCTCGCGCAGGAGTTCGGGCGTCGGCTCCTCGTCGTAGTACGCGGAGAGGTCCACGGGCGGCCCGGCGAGCACCTGGAGCGTCTTGCGGGGCAGCAGCCGCAGCTTCTTCTCCTTCGCGTACGGCGGCATCGCGAGGTTGGCGCCCCACTGCGCGACGGGGATCACGGGGCGGCGCGTGGCCAACGCGACGCGCGCCGCACCGGTCTTGCCGCGCATCGGCCACTGCGCGGGATCGCGCGTGAGGGTGCCCTCGGGGTAGAAGGCGACGCACTCGCCGCGCTCGATCGCGTCCACGGCGCCCCGGAAGGCGTCCATCGCGTCGGCCGTCTCGCGGTAGACGGGGATCTGCTGGGTGCCGCGCATCATGGCGCCGACGATGCCGTGCCGGAAAAGGCCGTCCTTCGCGAGAAAGCGCGGCAGCCGACCGGTGTTGTACTGGTAGTGCGCGTACGACAGCGGGTCGATGTACGAATTGTGGTTGACGACGGTGATGAATCCGCCGTCCTTGGGCATATGCTCCGCTCCGCGCCATTCCCGCTTGAAGAAGACCAGCAACAGCGGCTTGAGTACCGCTGCGGCAAAGCGATACCAAAAGCCGATTTTACGGCGGGACACGCGTGCACCTTCCTGTTCGGCCCGGCCGGGCCAAAGATCACGTACTGCGCCTGGCAGGCCGCACAAGTGTGGACCCGCCTCCCCCGTCTGTCGAGAACACGGTACGCCCGCGCCCCGCCCCGGCGACGGTGCGCGCGCCCCCTTCCGCGCCCTCCGTGCCGTCCCGCCGCGCCCCGCCCGCGCGGCGTCCCCGGGCGACAATGGCAGCGATGAACACTCCCGCCGGGCCCACCTCGACCCCACCATGGACCCTGGTCGTCCCGGTGAAGCCCCTCCCCCTGGCCAAGTCCCGGCTCGCCGGGCCGCTCTCGGCGCCGAGCCGCCGCCGGCTCGCGCTCGCCTTCGCGCAGGACACCGTCGCCGCCGCGCTCGCGTGTGCCGGGGTACGGGGTGTGGTGGTCGTCACGGACGACGCGCGGGGCGGGGCGGCGCTCGCCGCGCTCGGCGCGCGTGTGGTTCCCGACACTCCGGCGACCGGTCTCAACGCCGCCCTCGCGCACGGCGCGCGCGCGGCACGGCGCGGCACCCCGCGCGGCGCCGTCGCGGCGCTCAACGCGGATCTGCCCGCACTGCGCCCGGCGGAACTGTCCGCCGTCCTGCGCGCCGCCGCTCATTTCCCCCGGTCTTTTCTCCCCGACGCGGCGGAAATCGGCACGACTTTTCTCGCCGCGCTTTCCGGTACGGAATTGGGCCCCCTTTTCGGCGGGCACTCCAGAAAGCGCCACCGGGACTCGGGCGCGGCGGAACTCGGCCCGCCCGCCGTCGCCTCGGTGCGGCAGGACGTGGACACGGTCGCGGATCTGCGCGCGGCGCTCGCCCTCGGCGTCGGCCCGCACACGCGCCGCGTCGTCGCCACGCTCCCGGCGGGCGAACGCCTCGCCGGTCTCTCGGGTACGCGGCAGCCGCCACCCCCGTGCGACGTCCCCGCGGCGCACCGCTGCCCGGGCCCCCGCTAGGGTCCCCCCATGCAGGCAACGGCGTACACGTACGACCCCTCGGACCACAGCGGCAGCGTGCTGCTCGACGACGGCACCCCGGTGCCCTTCGACGGCGCCGCGTTCCTCGCGGGCGGGCTGCGGCTCCTGCGCCCCGGGCAGCGGGTACGGATCGAGACCGAGGACACGGCGGCGGGCCCGCGCGTCACCCTGGTCACCCTGCAAACCCTCTGAACCCCCGTCACCGGCACACCGGCCCGCGCCGCGAGGACCGTACGCACCGGAAGCGCACCCCCACGCGCCCAAGCCCCCACGCCCCGCGCACCCGCGCACCCAGGCCCCGGACTCCACGCCCCCCGGCGCCCCCGGACACGCCGCGG
>NZ_GG770539.1:1686952-1692757 GCF_000154905.1 Streptomyces sp. SPB074
CGGCCCGACGCGTGGGTGCCGCGTCCCTCCGGAGAGCCGGAGGTCCGGCCGCGGCCGTGACGTCACTGCGTCCGGTGCGGGAGAAAGAGCGTCACCGCCGGACGCGCACGCCGGCAGGGGCCGACGTGCGGGAAGGTCACTTCTTGCGTGCCGTCGCCTTCTTGGCGGTCGTCGTGCGCGCCGTGCTCTTCTTGGCCGGGGCCTTCTTGGCGGTCGTCTTCTTCGCCGGCGCCGTCTTGGCCGTGGTCTTCTTCGCGGTCGCGGAGGTGCCCGTCGCCTTCTTCGCCGCCGGGGTGGCCTTCTTGGTGGTGGCCTTCTTCGCCGTGGCGGTGGTCTTCTTCGCCGGAGCGGTGGCCGTGGTGGCCTTCTTGGCGGCCGTCGCCTTCTTCGCCGTGGCCTTCTTCGCCGCCGCCTTGGCGGTGGTCTTGGTGCCGCCGGTGAGGCTGCCCTTGGGGGCCTTCTTCACCGCGACGTCGTTCTTCGGGAGCTTCTTGGTCCCCGCGACGAGGTCCTTGAAGCCCTGGCCCGCACGGAAGCGCGGCACCGAGGTCTTCTTCACGCGGACCCGCTCCCCGGTCTGGGGGTTGCGGGCGTACCGGGCCGGACGGTCGACCTTCTCGAACGAGCCGAACCCGGTGACGGAGACCCGGTCACCGGCGACGGTGGCACGGACGATGGCGTCCAGGACCACATCCACGGCGTCGGCGGCGTTCTGCCGCCCGCCGAGCTTGTCGGCAATCGCTTCCACGAGCTGCGCCTTGTTCACGTCTTCCCCTTCGGAGACATTGCCAGAACGAATCTGTTCAAGCTTTTTCGCACGCTAGGCGGATATATACCGCAAATCAAACACGAAACGGGCTAATCACCCTTGTGCCGCAACACCCGCGAGACCCGGGAGAGTCCCCGTGCGACGGCTTGATTCAGTCGTCACCGGGATAACGCCCCTCGTCGATGTCCTTCGACAACCGGTCCAGGCGTGCCGCGGCACCTGCGAGATCGTGTTTGGCCGCGGCCGTAATGACCAGCAGCTTCCGGGTCAGCGCCATCCGTACGCTCTCCGGGACTTGCAGTGTGCGCACCCTTGTATGTGCTTCTTTGAGTCGGTCGGCGACCGCGCCGTAAAGCTGGAGTTGGCCGTCGCTTTCCATGCCTCGATTGTGCCATCTGGCCTGAGTTGTCGCCTGCGCAGGGGGTAACTACCGTCTGGGGCGGCCTCGTCGGCGGGCCGGGACAGTGCAGGCAGGGGCCATAATCACAGGTCTTCTGCCTTGCGGGACAAGGGAGTTGCGACCACCCGTTCGGCGGCGCCCCGGGCGCGTCGCGCCGCTCGGCAACACTGCGCCGACCGAGGGTTTTTGGCCAAAGCTCCGCGACCTTGGCGCCCCTGCCCGCAGCACGACTGCGACCCGCCCCGCACACGACCGCACCCCCGGCCGTACAACCGCCGCACACGACCGCACCCCCGGCCGTACGGCCGCCGGTCGTACGGCCTCCGCGCACGACTGTGCCCCCGGTCGTCGTACGACCGGGGGCACAGGACGCGTCCCACGTCGGCGTGGTGCGGACGGACGGTTCACACCGCCCGGCGCGACCACGCCCTCACGTCGGCGCGCGATGCGCGTGGGACGCGCTGGGCGCGCGGGCGCCTCATACGGGCAGCGTGCTCGGCTTGAAGGCCGGCCGGCGCGCCTCGTACGCGGCGATCGTGTCGTCCTCGCGCAGCGTGATGCTGATGTCGTCCAGCCCGTTGAGCAGCCGCCAGCGGGAGTTCTCGTCCAGCGCGAAGTCCGCGGTGACGCCCTCGGCGCGCACCTGGCGCTCCTGGAGGTCGACCGTGATCTCGGCCCGCGGGTCCCGCTCGGCCAGCTCCTGGAGGGCTTCCACGGTCTCCTGGTCGAGGACGACCGTCAGGAGGCCGTTCTTGAGCGAGTTGCCGCGGAAGATGTCCGCGAAGCGCGAGGAGATGACGGTCTTGAAGCCGTAGTTCTGGAGGGCCCAGACGGCGTGCTCGCGCGAGGAGCCGGTACCGAAGTCGGGGCCCGCGACGAGGACGGTGGCCCCGGCGCGCTCCGGTTTGTTCAGGACGAACTCCGGGTCCTTGCGCCATGCCTCGAAGAGGCCGTCCTCGAAACCGTCGCGCGTGACCTTCTTGAGCCAGTGCGCGGGGATGATCTGGTCCGTGTCGACGTTGGAGCGCCGCAGCGGGACGGCGCGGCCGGTGTGGACGGTGAAGGCTTCCATGGTGCTCAGACTCCCGAGGGCGCGGTGGCGGTGAGGTCGGCGGGCGAGCCGAGGCGGCCCAGGACCGCCGTCGCTGCGGCCACCTTGGGCGAGACGAGGTGGGTGCGGCCCCCCTTGCCCTGCCGGCCCTCGAAGTTGCGGTTGGACGTGGACGCGGAGCGCTCGCCGGGGGCGAGCTGGTCCGGGTTCATGCCCAGGCACATCGAGCAGCCGGCGTGCCGCCACTCGGCCCCGGCCTCGGTGAAGACCTTGTCCAGGCCCTCCTCGACGGCCTGGAGCGCGACCCGTACGGAACCGGGGACGACCAGCATCCGGACGTCGTCGGCGACGGCGCGGCCGCGCAGCACGTCGGCGGCGGCGCGCAGGTCCTCGATACGGCCGTTGGTGCACGAGCCGACGAAGACGGTGTCCACGGAGATCTCGCGCAGCGGCTGACCGGCGGCGAGGCCCATGTACTCCAGGGCCTTCTCGGCGGCGAAGCGCGCGGAGGGGTCGTCGAAGCTCGCCGGGTCGGGGACGCGCGCCGAGAGCGGGGCGCCCTGGCCCGGGTTGGTGCCCCAGGTGACGAAGGGGGCGAGCGAGGAGCCGTCGATGACGACCTCGGCGTCGAAGACCGCGTCCTCGTCGGTGCGCAGCGTCTTCCAGTAGGAGACCGCCTCGTCCCACTCGGGGCCCTGCGGCGCGTGGGGGCGGTCCTTGAGGTAGGCGAACGTCGTCTCGTCGGGCGCGATCATGCCCGCGCGGGCACCGGCCTCGATCGACATGTTGCAGATGGTCATGCGGGATTCCATCGACAGCTTCTCGATGGCGGCGCCGCGGTACTCCAGGATGTAGCCCTGGCCGCCGCCGGTGCCGATCTTCGCGATGACGGCGAGGATCAGGTCCTTCGCGGTGACGTCGGCGGGCAGTTCGCCCTCGACGGTGATGGCCATCGTCCGGGGGCGGGCGAGCGGCAGTGTCTGCGTGGCGAGCACGTGCTCGACCTGCGAGGTGCCGATGCCGAAGGCGAGGGCGCCGAAGGCGCCGTGCGTCGAGGTGTGCGAGTCGCCGCAGACCACGGTGGTGCCGGGCTGGGTGAGGCCGAGCTGCGGTCCCACGACGTGGACGACGCCCTGCTCGACGTCGCCGAGCGGGTGCAGCCGGACGCCGAAGTCCGCGCAGTTCTTGCGCAGGGTCTCCAGCTGGGCGCGCGAGACCGGGTCTGCGATGGGCTTGTCGATGTCGAGGGTGGGGGTGTTGTGGTCCTCGGTCGCGATGGTGAGGTCGAGGCGCCTCACCCGCCGGCCGTTCTGGCGGAGGCCGTCGAACGCCTGCGGGCTGGTGACCTCGTGCAGCAGGTGCAAGTCGATGTAGAGGAGGTCGGGCTCGCCCTCGGCGCGCCGGACGACGTGGTCGTCCCAGACCTTCTCCGCGAGTGTCCTACCCATCGCTTTCCCTTCGGCCGGCGGCGATGCCAGGCCCAACTAGGAGGTGAGTACCCGGCCGTCCCCTCGTGGGTGGCGGCGGTCCTGGGCCCGGTGGTCCTCGGGCCCGCTCCTACAGAGTGGCAACTTCCCGTGGAAATTGAACTTGCGTTTCACAGAGTGAGACGCGAATATCGTTGCATGGACAACTCTAGCGGCGTCGGCGTACTCGACAAGGCTGCTCTCGTTCTGAGCGCCCTCGAGTCCGGTCCGGCCACTCTCGCCTCCCTGGTCGGCGCGACCGGGCTCGCCCGGCCCACGGCACACCGCCTCGCCGTGGCACTGGAGCACCACCGCATGGTGGCGCGGGACATGCAGGGCCGGTTCATCCTCGGCCCCCGCCTCTCGGAACTCGCCGCCGCGGCCGGCGAGGACCGGCTGCTCGCCACGGCGGGCCCGGTGCTCACGCACCTGCGGGACGTGACGGGCGAGAGCGCGCAGCTCTACCGCCGCCAGGGCGACACGCGTATCTGCGTCGCGGCGGCGGAACGGCTGTCCGGACTGCGGGACACGGTCCCCGTCGGTTCGACGCTGACGATGAAGGCGGGTTCCTCGGCGCAGATCCTGCTCGCCTGGGAGGAGCCGGAGCGCCTGCACCGGGGGCTCCAGGGCGCGCGGTTCACGGCGACCGCGCTCTCGGGCGTACGGCGCAGGGGCTGGGCCCAGTCCATCGGCGAGCGCGAGCCGGGCGTGGCCTCGGTCTCGGCGCCCGTGCGGGGTCCCTCCAACCGGGTCGTCGCCGCCGTCTCGGTCTCCGGCCCCATCGAGCGCCTGACGCGCCACCCGGGCCGGATGCACGCGCAGGCCATCATCGACGCCGCGGCCCGCCTGAGCGAGGCGCTGCGCCGCAACGGTGGCTGAGCGCCCCGCACCCGCACGCACGACCCGTACACACCGCACGCACGACCCCGTACCGCACGCAGCACCGACTCCGTACCCGCCGGTACGGGCGGGACGCCGACGAAGCCGCCCCGCCCGTCCGGACCAGCGCCACCGCTGCCGGACGCGGCGCACGCACCGTCGCGCACGCACGAGAAAGCCCCCCATCCGCAGAGGATGAAGGGCTTTGAGAAGTACCCCCGACCGGATTCGAACCGGCGCTACTGCCGTGAGAGGGCAGCGTGCTAGGCCGCTACACAACGGGGGCGAGATCACTCGAAGTGATCAGCTGGGCTACCAGGACTCGAACCTAAACTAACGGAACCAGAAACCGTCGTGCTGCCAATTACACCATAGCCCAAGGAACTTCCGTACCCCCGACCGGATTCGAACCGGCGCTACTGCCGTGAGAGGACCCCGTCCGGCGGCGCAGGAAGAACATTACCCGAAGGTCGACGGCGCTCCAAAACGGGTATCCGCGAGCAGCCCCGGCAGCTCGCGGAGCCCGCCGATGCGGTGCACGCCCTCAGGGACGTCCTCGCGCGCGTGGCGTCCGGCGCGGTCCAGCCAGACTCCCACGAGGCCCGCGTCCACCGCGCCACGTGCGTCGATCCAGGGTTCGTCGCCCACGTAGGCGATCTCGGCCGGGGCGAGGCCGAGGGCGCGCGCGGCGGCGCGGAAGGCGCCGGGTTCGGGCTTGGAGACGCCGAGTTCGGCGGCGCACAGCAGGCTCTCGAAACGGTCGCCGAGGCCGAGGGCGGTGAGCTTGGGGCCCTGCACGGCGGCCGAGGAGTTGGAGAGGACGCCGTGCCGGTGGCTCCTCGCGAGGGCGTCGAGGGCGGGGAGGACGTCCGTGAAGAGCGTCCAGGCGGCCTCGTAGTGCGCGAAGTACGCGTCGAACCAGGCGTCGGCCTCGGCGTCACCGAGCGGAGCGGCCAGGAAGTCCCGTACGCGGTCCCTGCGCTGCTCCAGGAAACCGACGCCGCCCGCTGCGAAGCGGCCCCAGTGGTGCCGGGTGAGGGCGCGCCAGCGCGCGAGGGCCGTTTCGGGGCCGCCGAAGCGCTCCAGGAGGCCCTCGGCGCGCAGGTGGGCCGCGAGGCCCTCGGTGTCGGCGCGTGTGTAGTCGAAGACGGTGTCGTCCACGTCCCACAGGACGGCCTTGACCCGCGTGTTCGCTGCCACCTTGCCGAGGATAGGCGCGGTGGGGCGGTCACGCCCGAGG
>NZ_GG770539.1:1693050-1698258 GCF_000154905.1 Streptomyces sp. SPB074
TCCGGCGCCCGCCCCTCGGGACGCGCGTCTCGTGCGGCGGCTCGTGGCCGGCAGCGGGCTCAGGCGGTGAGCTTCGCGAGCGCCGCGTCGATGCGGGCGAGCGTCCTCTCGCGGCCCAGGATCTCCAGGGACTCGAAGAGCGGGAGGCCGACGGTGCGCCCGGTGACCGCGACACGGACCGGGGCCTGGGCCTTGCCGAGCTTGAGGCCGTGCTCGGTGCCGGCCTCCAGGACCGCCTCCTTGAGCGCCTCCGCCTTCCAGTCGGCGGCGGCGATCTTGGCGCGGGCGGTGGCCAGGAGGGCGTCCGAGCCCTCCTTCATCGCCTTGTTCCAGGACGCCTCGTCGGTCGCGGGCTCGTCGAGGAAGAGGAAGTCGACGTTGGCCGTGATCTCCGAGAGGACCGTGAGGCGGGTCTGCGCGAGCGGCGCGAGGGCCGCGAAGGCGGCCGGGTCGAACGCCTCCGGCGCCCAGGGCGCGAAGGGGGCCCGCAGCCAGGGCTCGCACCGCGCGGTGAAGTCCTCGACCGTGAGCATCCGGATGTGGTCGCCGTTGATCGACTCGGCCTTCTTGAGGTCGAAGCGCGCCGGGTTGGCGTTCACGTCGGTGATGTCGAACTTCGCGACCATCTGGTCGAGCGTGAAGATGTCCTCGTCCGCGGAGAAGGACCAGCCGAGCAGCGAGAGGTAGTTGAGCAGGCCCTCGGGGAGGAAGCCGCGCTCGCGGTACAGGTTGAGGCTCGCCTGCGGGTCGCGCTTGGAGAGCTTCTTGTTCCCCTCGCCCATGACGTACGGCAGGTGGCCGAAGGCCGGGATCTCCTTGGCGAGGTCCAGCTCGATGAGCGCCTCGTAGAGGGCGATCTGCCGGGGGGTGGAGGAGAGCAGGTCCTCGCCGCGCAGGACGTGGGTGATCTCCATGAGCGCGTCGTCCACGGGGTTGACGAGCGTGTAGAGGGGCGCGCCGTTGGCGCGGACGATGCCGTAGTCCGGGACGTTCTCGGGCGCGAAGGTCAGCTCGCCGCGCACGAGGTCGGTGAAGGTGATCGTCCGGTCCGGCATCCGGAAGCGGACGATCGGCTTGCGGCCCTCGGCCTCGTAGGCGGCGACCTGCTCCGCGGTCAGCTCGCGGCAGTGGCCGTCGTAGCCGGAGGGGCGCCCGGCCGCACGGGCGGCCTCGCGGCGCGCGTCCAGCTCCTCGGTGGAGCAGTAGCAGCGGTAGGCGTGCCCGGACTCCTCCAGGCGGCGCGCGACGTCGCGGTAGACGTCCATGCGCTGCGACTGGCGGTAGGGGGCGTGCGGGCCGCCGGTCTCGGGGCCCTCGTCCCAGTCGAGGCCGAGCCAGCGCAGGGAGTCCAGGAGCGCCCGGTAGGACTCCTCGGAGTCGCGGGCCGCGTCGGTGTCCTCGACGCGGAAGACCAGGGTGCCCCGGTGGTGCCGCGCGAAGGCCCAGTTGAACAGGGCGGTGCGGACGAGACCGACGTGGGGGTTGCCGGTCGGGGAGGGACAGAAACGTACGCGGACGGTGCCGTCGTTAGCCACGCTTGATCACCTTGTTGGTGAGAGTGCCGATGCCTTCGATGTGGACGGCGACCTCGTCGCCGACGCTGAGCGGGCCGACCCCGGCGGGGGTGCCCGTGAGGATGACGTCGCCCGGGAGCAGGGTCATGGCCTCGGTGACGTGGACGATCAGGTCCTCGACCGAGCGCAGCATGTCGCTCGTGCGCCCGAGCTGGCGTTGCTCGCCGTTGACGGTGCACTGGAGCGTGAGGTCGGCGGGGTCGAGGTCGGTCTCGATCCAGGGGCCGAGCGGGCAGGCGCCGTCGAAGCCCTTGGCGCGGGCCCACTGCTGCTCGCGGCGCTGCGCGTCGCGCGCGGTGACGTCGTTGGCACACGTGTAGCCGAGGATGACGTCCCTGGCGCGTGCGCGGGGCACCTCGCGGCACATGCGGCCGATCACGACGGCCAGCTCGGCCTCGTACGACAGCTCCTGGGTGAAGGAGGGGTACGGGATGGGGTCGCCGGGGCCGCTCACCGAGGTGGAGGGCTTGAGGAAGGTGAGCGGGTGCTCGGGGACCTCGTTGCCCATCTCCTTCGCGTGCTCCGCGTAGTTGCGGCCCACGGCCACGACCTTGCTGGGCAGCGTGGGCGGCAGGAGGCGGACCTTGTCCAGGGGGACCTTGGTGCCGGACAGTTCGAACTCGGCGAACGGGATGCCCTTGATGATGTCGAGGACGAGCCCGTCCGGGCCCTCGCCCTCGACGGCCCCGAAGGCCACATTGCCGTCGATGGAGAATCTGGCGATGCGCACGGCTGGCGGGTGCCCCTCTGTCGTCCTGGGTCGGGTGGTCCGGCTTCCCCGCTCACGGGTGTCACCGCCGGTAACGGGGGCAGTCGGGACAGGGAGAGCCGTTTGCCCAGGCTAGCGCGTACGGGCCCGCTGCCCTTCCACCACAACCGGCACGCGACCTCCCCATGTGAGTTTGCTCACGACTCGTGCGGGAAACCGGGGCAATTCGCCCCGCGCCCACGCACGGGCGAATCGGTCATCACGGGCCGGACCCCGCCATTCCGCCCACCGCCCGGCACACACGGACAGCCGGAGGGTGTGGGCGGCGAATGCGGGATCGGACCCGTATGCCCGTAATGTTCAAGATCGTTTCGCACTCCTGGTGATGCGCCCGGCACGCGCCGTCACAGGCTCCGGCGAGGGCTCTTCGGACCTTGTTGGAGATCCCCGGCTGTGCTGGAATTCCCGGGACCGCCGCGGGTTTCGGCCGGCACGCGAGGGCGCAACGCAGCGCCGAGCGGCGATCGAGGGGAGGCGTGCGGTCACTCCGACCACCCGGGGGTTCACGGACCTCCACGACTCGACACCGTCCCGAGCGCCACGGCGCGACGGGACGCCTGGTCCAGAGGTTGCGACGCTAGTGCAGGGACGTTTCAAGAGGGATGGCAGTGCTCCGGCCGAGCCGGAGCCGAACGGCGCGACCGACCGCGGCGCCGCCGCCCCGCACGCACCGCAGCAGGGGCCCGGCGGCACGGGCCACGAGGAGCGGACCCCCGAGGGCGGCGAGGGCGCGCGCGACAAGGGCGAGAAGCCCGGCAAGGACGAGAAGAAGCCCAAGGCGAAGGCGAAGTCCGGCCCGAGCGGGCCCGGCTCGCGAATAGCCCTGCGCAACTGGCGCATCTCGACCCGTCTGGTCTCGCTCCTGGTCCTCCCGGTGGCGGCGACGACCACCCTCGGTGGCATCCGCATCAGCGACTCCCTCGACGACATCCAGCAGCTCGACAACATGAAGCTGCTCACCGACATGACGAAGCAGGCCACCGAGCTGGCCGCCGCGCTCCAGGACGAGCGCGACCAGCTGGCCGGGCCGCTCTCGCACAAGGTCAAGGCGACCGACTACTCGGTCGCGAGCTGGCGGCAGAAGACGGACCGCCAGGTCGCCACGTTCCTCCAGAACACCAAGGACATCACCGGCAACAAAGAGCTGAACGGTGTCCGCAGCAACCTCGACGCGATCACCAAGCGCGTCGCCCAGCTCAAGGCGATCCGCCGCGACGCCTACGCCGACGACGCCTCGATCACGCAGACCGTCGACGCCTACAGCCAGCTCATCGACCAGCTCCTGAGCCTCTCCCAGGAGATGGCGCAGGCGACCTCGAACCCCGAGATGGTCCAGCGCACCCGCGCGCTCGCCGCGTTCTCCTCCGCCAAGGAGTACGCCTCCATCCAGCGCGCCGTGCTCGCCGCCGCCCTGCCGCCCAACAAGTCGCAGTTCGGCAAGCTCTCCGAGACCGACCGCCGATACGCCCTCAACGCGCTCAGCAACGAGGACGACGAGATCAACCAGTTCAAGGAGATCTACGGCGCCTACGCGGGCGACCCGGAGGACCTGCTCAAGCCGATCGACCCGGACGAGCAGCCCACCATCAAGGGCGCCCGCGACTACGCCCAGGGCTCGCTGAGCACCCAGGGCGGCATGGAGCTGCGCGCCAAGCGGTCCTACAAGGACTGGACGGACTCGGCGTCCGAAGAGATCAACCAGATGAAGACCATCGAGCTGACGCTGCTCGGCCAGATGGAACAGAAGGCCCGTGAGCTGCGGCAGAGCGCCGAGCGCGACGCCATCATCAACGGTGCGCTGATCATCCTCGTCCTCGGTGTCTCGCTCGTCGGCGCCTTCGTCGTCTCGCGCTCCATGATCCGCTCGCTGCGCCGGCTCCAGGACACCGCGACGAAGGTCGCCCAGGAACGCCTGCCCGAACTCGTCGGCCAGCTCTCCGAGTCGGACCCGCAGGACGTGGACCTCTCGGTGGAGTCCGTTGGCGTCCACTCGCGCGACGAGATCGGCCGCGTGGCCACGGCCTTCGACGACGTGCACCGCGAGGCCGTCCGCCTCGCCGCCGAACAGGCCATGCTGCGCGGCAACGTCAACGCGATGTTCACCAACCTCTCGCGCCGCAGCCAGGGCCTCATCCAGCGTCAGCTCTCGCTCATCTCCGAACTGGAGTCCCGCGAGGCCGACCCGGACCAGCTCTCCTCACTCTTCAAGCTCGACCACCTCGCGACCCGTATGCGCCGCAACGGCGAGAACCTCCTCGTCCTCGCGGGCGAGGAGCCGGGCCGCCGCTGGACGCGCCCGGTCCCCCTCGTCGACGTGCTGCGCGCCGCGGCCTCCGAGGTGGAGCAGTACGAGCGCATCGAACTCTCCGCCGTGCCCTCGACCGAGGTCGCCGGACGCGTCGTCAACGACCTCGTCCACCTCCTCGCCGAGCTGCTGGAGAACGCGACGTCGTTCTCCTCGCCGCAGACCAAGGTCAAGGTGACCGGGCACGCGCTGCCCGACGGGCGCGTGCTGGTCGAGATCCACGACACCGGCATCGGGCTCTCGCCCGAGGACCTGGCCGCGATCAACGAGCGCCTCGCGGCGCCGCCCACCGTGGACGTCTCCGTCTCGCGCCGCATGGGCCTCTTCGTGGTAGGCCGCCTCTCGCAGCGCCACGGCATCCGCATCCAGCTCCGCCCCTCCGACTCCGGCGGCACGACGGCACTCGTCATGCTGCCCGTGGACGTCGCGCAGGGCGGGCGCAAGGCCCCCGGCGCACCTGCGGGCCAGGGCGGTCCCGCCGCCGCGCAGGCCGCGGCCGGCGCCGCCGCCGCGCGCCGCGCCCCGGCGGGCGCGCTCGGCGGCGGCCAGGGCGCCCCCGC
>NZ_GG770539.1:1698443-1711923 GCF_000154905.1 Streptomyces sp. SPB074
CGGCAACCTCTTCGGCGATACGCGGCAGGGCCCGCCCCAGGGCGGCGCGCCGCGCCCCGTACCGCCCCAGGACAACCGGCAGGACGCCTTCGGCGGCGGCCGGACCGCGCCGATCCCGCCGCAGCGCCGCGCCCCGCGAGGCGAGGGGCAGGATGGCCGGCCCCAGCTCCCGCCGCGCGGCGGCCCGCGCGCCGAGCTGCCCGGCGGCACCCCGCAGCCGCAGCACCCCGCGCCCGCCGAGCGGCAGCAGCCCCCGGCGCCGTGGGAGCCGCAGGCCCAGGACGCCCCGCGCGGGCACGACGAGCCGCGCGGCCCGCGCCAGGGCTTCGCCGCGCCGCGCGACGACAGCGGCCCCGGCTCGACGGCGCAGTTCCCCGCGATCACCCCCGGCATGGCGGCCCCCGACGGCGCCGGACGCTACGAGACGCCGGGCGATCCCGCGTCGACCGGCGGCTTCCCCGCCGCGGACCCGGCGAACGCGCGTGGCCCCCAGGGCGGATACGGCGCGCAGGACACCGGTGCCTGGGCGCGCCCGCAGGAGGGCTACGCCCCGCAGGGCCAGGACGGCGGCTACCCGCCGCACCAGGACCAGCGCCAGGACCCGCAGCGCCACCCGCAGCCGAACCAGGGACCGCGCCAGGGCGCCCCGGCGCCGCAGGCCCGGCAGGAGTACGGCTACGACGAGGCCGCGCACCGCCAGGGCGGTTGGTCCCCGCAGGACACCGGGCAGTTCGCCGCCCCCGGCGGCGACGGCGCCCCCTACGGGCAGCCCGGCGGCTACGACAGCGGGCAGTACCCGGCCGCGTCCGGCACGGGGCAGTTCCCCGCCGCCGCGCCGCAGGAGGGCCCGTACCGGCAGGACCAGGGCGCGTACCAGGGGGCGTCCGAGACCGGGCAGTTCCCCGTGCCGCAGCAGCCCGGCCCGTACCAGGACCCCGCGCAGACGGGGCAGTTCCCCGCCCCCTCGCAGACCGGCGGGTTCCCGGCCGCCCCCTACCCCGGGCAGAGCCGCCCCGAGGCGTACGCCGACGGCCGCAACGCCGGCCCGGGCAGGCCCGGCCCCCAGGCGCCGCAGGCTCCGCAGCAGGGCCAGGGCGGTCCGCAACAGGGCCAGGGCGGGTTCGCGGTCAGTGAGACCTCCTCCTTCCCGGTCAGCACCGGGTTCGAGCCGCCCCGGGGCCCGCGTCCCGACGGGCCGCCCGCGCGCGAACTGCCGCGCCGCGGCCCCGCCGAGAACGCGCTGCCCCCCGCCGGTCCCGGCGACGGGCGCACCCCGCTCTACGACACCCTGGAGACGAGCTGGTTCCGCGGCCCGCAGCCCGGCGGGCCGGAGCAGCCGCCGGAGCAGCCCGAGCCGCGGCGCGCGGCCGAGCCGCCCCGGGCCGGCCGTCCCGCCGAGGAGGCCCCGCGTCCCGCCGCCGCGCCCGAGCGGGCGGAGGAGCCGGCCGGGCAGGGTCCCGGCGCGCTTCCCGCGCAGGTGGGCCAGGACAGCTGGCGCGCCTCTCCCAACGACGAGCTGGTGCGGCAGGCGGAGCGGGTGCGGCAGCCCTCCGCCGGCGGCGTCACGACCTCCGGCCTCCCGCGCCGGGTGCCCCGCGCCAACCTGGTGCCGGGTACCGCTCAGCAGCAGCCTCAGCAGCAGACCGGTCCCCAGGTCTCCCGGGCGCCCGACGACGTGCGTGGCCGGCTGACCAATCTCCGCAGGGGCATCCAGCAGGGCCGCTACCAGGCCGGCAACAGCCTGCGTCCGTCCGGTGAGAACCGGCCGGACGAGGGCTACCCCCGCCCCTCTCACCAGCAGGAGCGCTAGTTGACCCCCATGAGCCAGGCGGCACAGAACCTGAACTGGCTGATCACCAATTTCGTGGACAACACCCCCGGGGTGTCGCACACGGTGGTGGTCTCCGCCGACGGACTCCTCCTCGCGATGTCCGAAGGCTTTCCCCGCGACCGCGCCGACCAGCTCGCGGCCGTGGCCTCCGGTCTCACCTCGCTCACCGCGGGTGCTTCCCGGATCTTCGAAGGCGGCACCGTCAACCAGACGGTCGTGGAGATGGAGCACGGCTTCCTCTTCATCATGTCCGTCTCGGACGGCTCTTCCCTCGCCGTGCTCGCCCACCCCGAGTGCGACATCGGCCTCGTCGGTTACGAGATGGCCCTTCTGGTGGACCGGGCGGGGGCCGTGCTGACGCCGGACCTGCGTGCGGAACTCCAGGGCGGCCTGCTCAACTGACGTCCGCTCAACGCCACCCGCCCGGCCGCGTCAGCCCCCCACCGGCCACAGCCTTACGGCGCCGAGACCATCCGCTGTTCCGCCCGGAGGATTGCATGACACCGCCCACCGCACCGCACGACCCGTACGGGAATCCGCCCTCCGCCGGCTACGCGGTCGAGGGCGACCAGCCCCTGGTGCGGCCCTACGCGATGACGGGCGGCCGGACCCGGCCCCGTTACCAGCTCGCCATCGAGGCGCTGGTCAGCACCACGGCGGACCCGATGCAGATGTCGGGCCTGCTCCCGGAACACCAGCGGATCTGCCACCTGTGCCGCGAGGTCAAGTCGGTGGCGGAGGTCTCCGCTCTTTTGACGATGCCCCTCGGCGTGGCCCGGATTCTCGTCGCCGACCTGGCGGAGGCCGGTCTCGTCGCGATCCACCAGCCCGGCGGCGACGAGAACGCCGGCGGCCAGCCAGACGTGACACTGCTCGAAAGGGTGCTCAGTGGACTTCGCAAGCTCTAGCGGCGAACCGGGACGGTCGACCACCAGCGCGAAAATCGTGGTCGCCGGCGGCTTCGGCGTGGGCAAGACGACCTTCGTCGGCGCCGTCTCGGAGATCAACCCCCTGCGCACCGAAGCCGTCATGACCAGCGCCAGCGCCGGCATCGACGACCTCACCCACACCGGCGACAAAACCACCACCACCGTCGCCATGGACTTCGGCCGCATCACCCTCGACCAGGACCTCATCCTCTACCTCTTCGGCACCCCCGGACAGGACCGCTTCTGGTTCATGTGGGACGACCTCGTCCGCGGCGCCATCGGCGCCATCGTCCTCGTCGACACCCGCCGCCTCGCCGACTGCTTCCCCGCCGTCGACTACTTCGAAAACTCAGGACTCCCCTTCGTCATCGCCCTGAACGGCTTCGAAGGACACCAGCCCTACACCCCCGACGAAGTACGCGAAGCACTCCAGATCGGCCCCGACACCCCCATCATCACCACCGACGCCCGCCACCGCGCCGACGCCAAATCCGCCCTCATCACCCTCGTCGAACACGCCCTCATGGCACGGCTGAAGTGATCCCGCCACCCGCGCGCGAGGGCGGGTGAGCGGCGCCGGACGGCGCCGTCGCGGGCGGCGACGGCGGCCGGGGGCGGCCTTGCGGGCCGCGCGGCGGGCCCGTCCGGCCCCGCTGTGTCCTTCGACACGGTGTCGACAACGTTCATAACGTTTCGACAGAGAATCGACCGCGCACCGCCACGCGCCGCGCCCGCCCGGTGCCGCTGCGCGCATACGAGTCCCGGCTTTTGCCGGGGCTCGTTCTTTTATGCCCCTTTTATTAGCATGGCGTGGCGTCCCTGGTGTCCGGAAGACCACTTCCGCAGAACGTTTGGCGGCGCACGGCGGAGCGTGCTGAAATCGCTGAACTGCCCAGTAGTGGGGGTGGCGAGCCGCCCGCTGTCGGGGGCCGGAGAACGTCAGCGGCACGCGTGAGGTGCCGGCGCCGAGAGGTTGTTGTCGAGTGAGGCGAAGCACGAAGGGCTCAGGTCCGGCGGAAGGGACCCGGGGTAACTTCACCCCGCCCGCCACCGCCGGGGCGCCCGCCGGAGTGCGGGAGAGCGGGAGCCCCGCCTCCGCCCGCGGCAGCCGGCTGTCCCCCCGCAACTGGCGGGTGCCGACCCGGCTCAACGCGATCCTGCTGATACCCGTCATCGTCGGCCTCGTCATGGGCGGTTTCCAGGTCAAGGGCTCCATCGACACCTGGCGCGAGGCGGAGGACGCCGAGCACACCGCGCGCCTCGTGCAGGCCGCGATGACGTACGGCAACCGGCTCATCGAGGAGCGCGACGTCAGCGCCGAGCCGCTGCTCGGCGGCGAGGGCGTCACCCCCGCCGTGACCAAGGCCCGCGCCGCGACGGACCGCGCGGCCCGCGCCTTCGGCGCCGCCGCCGCCGAGATGCCGCACACCGGGGCCCTCGACCGGCGCATGGCCGGCTTCCGCAAGGTCGAGCCGAAGCTCGCCGCGCTGCGCAAGGACGCGTACACGAAGAAGCTCGGCGGGGTGCGCACCGAGGAGGGCTACACCGAGGTCCAGCACCCGCTCATGGAGTTCGCCAACGAACTCGGCCTCGGCACCGGCAACATCACGAGCTACGGGCGCACCGTCTACGCGATCTCCCTCGCCAAGGCCGCGCTCTCCCTCCAGCGTTCCATCGGGACGCACCTGTGGGTCGCCCCCGGCCCCGGCGCGGCGGACGCCGCGAAGCAGCGCACCGCCCTGCCCTCGTACGCCTACCTGGAGGGGATCTCCGTCGAGGAGTACACCTCCGACGGGACCCCGGCGGACGTCGCGAAGCTCGACGCGGCCCGCGAGAAGCTCGCCGCCGACGCCAAGCGGGCCGGCGCGCGCGCCGCCGTCGAGGCGAAGGAGGCCGGGAAGAAGTACGTGGCGCCGCCCTCCCAGGAGGAGATGACCGCGCTGCTCACGCGGCCGGACGCCACCCACGACTCGCTCACCGCGCGGGGCGTGACGCCCGCGACGTGGTGGGCGACGACGACGCCCCGTTTCGACGCTTACCGCACGATCGAGTCCGGCCTGACGGACGAGGCCGTCACCGAGGCCGCAGGCATCGTGGACGACGCCAGGCGCGACACCCTCGTCGTGGCGGCCTCCGTCGTCGCCGCCCTGCTGCTCGCCTTCCTGCTCGCGGGGATGATGGCGCGGCAGATGAGCAAGTCCATGCGGCGGCTGCGCACGGAAGCCTTCGGGATAGCGCAGAACCGGCTGCCCTCCCTCGTCGACCAGCTCTCGCGCGCCGACCCCGGCCGCGTGGACACGCGGGTCACGCCGCTGCCGATCACCTCGACCGACGAGATCGGCGAGGTCGCCCGCGCCTTCGACCAGGTGCACCGCGAGGCGGTCAGGCTCGCCTCCGAGCAGGCGCTGCTGCGCGGCAACATCAACGCGATATTCACCAATCTTGCGCGGCGCAACCAGTCGCTCATCGAGGGGCAGCTCGCCCTCATCACGGACCTGGAGAACAACGAGGCGGAGCCCGAGCAGCTGGAGAACCTCTTCAAGCTCGACCACCTCGCGACCCGGATGCGCCGCAACGGCGAGAACCTCCTCGTCCTCGCGGGCGAGGAGCCCGGCCGCCGCTGGGACCAGCCGGTGCCGCTCGTGGACGTGCTGCGCGCCGCCGCCTCCGAGGTCGAGCAGTACGAGCGCGTCGAACTGTCCGGGGTCCCCGAGGCCGAGATTCACGGCCGCGCCGTGACCGACCTCGTGCACCTGCTCTCCGAGCTGCTGGAGAACGCCACGACGTTCTCCTCGCCGCAGACGAAGGTCCGGGTCACGGCGACGCGGATGCCCGACGGCCGCGTCATGATCGAGATCCACGACAAGGGCATCGGCCTCAACGCCGAGGACTTCGCCGACATCAACCACCGGCTCGCCAATCCCCCCGTCGTGGACGCGGCGATCTCGCAGCGCATGGGCCTCTTCGTGGTCGGGCGGCTCTCCGACCGGCACGGCATCCGGGTCCAGCTCCGGCCCTCGGGCGAGCAGGCGGGCACCACCTCGCTCGTCATGCTCCCGGAGTCGATCACGCACGGCGGGGGCGGCCAGCCGGGACAGGACGGCGAGTTCACCGTCTCCTCGATGATCCCGGCGCAGCACGGCGAGGTGCCCGGCACGGGGCACGCGCCGTTGCGCACCGCCGCCGCACTCGGCTTCGACGACACCCGTCACGGGGCCGGTCAGCACGCCCTGCCCGCCGGCGAGAACCCGGCCGGGCTCGACCCGGTGGGCCGCTCCCTGTTCCGCGAGGAGCGCCGCGCGGCCCTGGAGGCCCAGACGCACGAGCAACCGCCCGCGCCCGCGCCGTACCCGGGAGGAGACCCCGGCACCGCGTACGACACCGGCGCGTACGGCACGGGGGCGTACGACACGGAGGCGGGAACCGGCACGTACGGCGCGACCACCGGCACAGGCTCCGGCTCCGGCGAGTACGGCGCGGGCGGGTACGGCTCCGGCGAGGGATACGCGCCGGGCGGCTACCGGCCCCCGTACGAGAACGGTCCCGCCGCCTACCAGGACAACGGCGTGCCCGCCCACCCCGGCCAGCACGCCTACGCTCCGCAGCCGCCCCACCCCGGATTCCCGCAGGAGGCGTACTCCGGTGCCGCGCCCGCGATGCCGGGCGCCGAGGGCGGCTACCCGGCGCGGGAACAGGGTGAGTACGCCCCGCAGTCCGCCTATACGCCCTATCCGGAGCCTCCGCACACCCCGTACGCGCCGGACCCCGCCGGAAGCGGAACCGCTCCGGCCGCTCCCCACCAGGAGGAGTGGCGGCAGGACCCGGCGCGGGGCGGCGGCGCCGGGGGCGAAGCGGAATCCCGCGCACGCGCTCCCCAGGAGGACGCCGACCGCGTAGGCTTCGGCCCGCACGGTGCCGCCGCCGGGCAGGAGACCGGGGTGACCGACGCGGGTCTGCCGCGCCGGGTTCCCGCCCCGGGGGCCGGTGAGGTGACGGACCGTCAGGGGTGGGACAATGGCCCGAGCGGCACCCCGCCCCAGGACGGCTCCCCCGCGGGCGAGCAGCCGCAGGCGGAGCGGGACCCCGGTTCCCCGGCCGGTTCGGCCAACGAGGACCGTGCCCAGCGCGCGAGCGGCCTGCGCCGCCCGCAGGCGGGCGGGGTCACCTCCTCCGGTCTGCCGCGCCGGGTGCCCAGGGCCAATCTGGTCGAGGGCGCGGCGGAAGAACAGAGCCCGCAGGGCGGCCCCCAGGTCTCCCGCGCTCCCGAGGACGTGCGCGGCCGGCTGAGCCGGCTGCGCAACGGCGTCGCCAGGGGCCGCACCGCGGGAGGCGACACGAATGGCACGAATGGCCGGGGTTCCGGCCCCGACAGCACCTACGACCAGGAGCGTTAGCGTGAGCCCGATGAGCCAGGCGGCCCAGAACCTGAACTGGTTGATCACCAATTTCGTGGACAACACCCCCGGGGTGTCGCACACGGTGGTCGTCTCCGCCGACGGTCTTCTCCTCGCGATGTCCGAGGGTTTCCCGCGCGACCGCGCCGACCAGCTCGCGGCCGTGGCCTCGGGCCTGACCTCGCTGACCGCGGGCGCCTCGCGGATCTTCGAGGGCGGCACCGTGAACCAGACGGTGGTGGAGATGGAGCGCGGATTCCTCTTCATCATGTCCATTTCGGACGGTTCCTCGCTCGCGGTCCTCGCCCACCCCGAGGCCGACATCGGCCTCGTCGGCTACGAGATGGCCCTGCTCGTGGACCGTGCGGGCTCCGTGCTGACCCCGGATCTGCGCGCCGAACTCCAGGGTGGTCTGCTCAACTGACGCTTTTCTCAACCATCAGACAAGCGGTGCGTTTTCCCGTCCCGGGGCCTTAAGGTTTCGGGACGCGGTTCCGCACTGACGGCGCCCGGACAGCAGGAGGAGGAAGAACGTGACGACACCCCCCGGTAATTCGCCCGCCGACTGGTCCCACGGCCAGGGCGGGTACCAGGGTGACGGACCGGGTCCGCACTCCTTCCCAGGGCAGCAGCAGGACGAGCAGCGGCACACCGAGTGGCAGCGGGCCGAGTGGCAGTACGGGCAACAGCGGGAGCCGGCCCCCGAACAGCCGTACGGGCAGCGCCAGTCCTACGGGGAACAGCGGCCGTACGGCGAGCAGCGGCCGTACGAGGAGCAGCGGTCGCAGGAGGACGAGCAGGACCCCTTCGACGCGTACCCGTACCCGCACCCCGGCCAGCAGCAGCCCCGTCCCGCGCAGCCGCAGCCGCAGCCGCAGCAGCCGTCGCACGGGCGGCACCAGCGACAGCCCGTACAGCCCGCCGGGCCCCGCGCCCCCCTGCCGCGCCAGGACGCGCAGGGCGCCTCCGGTGGCGCGGCCGACCGCGGGCCGAGTCCGCTCGTGCGGCCCTACGCGATGACCGGTGGCCGGACCCGGCCCCGTTACCAGCTCGCCATCGAGGCGCTGGTCAGCACCACCGCTCAGCCTTCGCAGATGCAGGGGCAGTTGCCCGAGCATCAGCGGATCTGCAATCTGTGCCGGGAGATCAAGTCCGTAGCGGAGATCTCGGCACTCCTTTCCATTCCCCTCGGCGTGGCCCGGATTCTCGTCGCCGACCTGGCGGAGGCCGGTCTCGTCGCGATCCACCAGCCCGGCGGCGACGAGAACGCCGGCGGCCAGCCAGACGTGACACTGCTCGAAAGGGTGCTCAGTGGACTTCGCAAGCTCTAGCGGCGAACCGGGACGGTCGACCACCAGCGCGAAAATCGTGGTCGCCGGCGGCTTCGGCGTGGGCAAGACGACCTTCGTCGGCGCCGTCTCGGAGATCAACCCCCTGCGCACCGAAGCCGTCATGACCAGCGCCAGCGCCGGCATCGACGACCTCACCCACACCGGCGACAAAACCACCACCACCGTCGCCATGGACTTCGGCCGCATCACCCTCGACCAGGACCTCATCCTCTACCTCTTCGGCACCCCCGGACAGGACCGCTTCTGGTTCATGTGGGACGACCTCGTCCGCGGCGCCATCGGCGCCATCGTCCTCGTCGACACCCGCCGCCTCGCCGACTGCTTCCCCGCCGTCGACTACTTCGAAAACTCAGGACTCCCCTTCGTCATCGCCCTGAACGGCTTCGAAGGACACCAGCCCTACACCCCCGACGAAGTACGCGAAGCACTCCAGATCGGCCCCGACACCCCCATCATCACCACCGACGCCCGCCACCGCGCCGACGCCAAATCCGCCCTCATCACCCTCGTCGAACACGCCCTCATGGCACGACTGCGGTAAGCGGGACCCGGAACGCCGAGCGGGCCCGTACTCCTGGGCAGTATGGGCCCGCTCTTTTTCACGTGACGCTGATCAGCGCCAGCTGTGCGGGGCGTGGAAGCCGTTCTCGCGCTCCAGGCGGCGCCAGCCGGCGCGCGCGGTGCGGGCGGAGTCCGCGGTGGTGGGCGCGGCGGCGGTGTTGGCGGCGCGCGCGAGGAGCACGGCGGTCAGGGCCGCGAGCTCCTCGGGCTCGGCGTTGCCCTTCTCGACGCGCAGGAGGCCGGGGTCGACGGTGACGGGCTCGCTCATGTCGTTCCGTTTCTGCTTCGTAGGGGTGGGAGTGGCCTCGGGGGCGCTCACTGCGGCGGGTTGCCGTGCTTGCGCGAGGGGAGGTCGGCGTGCTTGGTGCGGAGCATCGCGAAGGAGGCGATGAGCACCTCGCGGGTCTCGGCGGGGTCGATGACGTCGTCCACGAGGCCGCGTTCGGCCGCGTAGTACGGGTGCATCAGCTCCGCCTTGTACTCCTTGACCATCTTCTGCCGCATGGCCTCGGGGTCGTCGGCGGCGGCGATCTGGCGCCGGAAGATGACGTTGGCCGCGCCCTCGGCGCCCATGACGGCGATCTCGTTGGTGGGCCAGGCGTAGGTGAGGTCGGCGCCGATGGACTGGGAGTCCATGACGATGTAGGCACCTCCGTACGCCTTCCGCAGGATCAGCGAGATCCGGGGGACGGTCGCGTTGCAGTACGCGTAGAGGAGCTTGGCGCCGTGCCGGATGATCCCACCGTGCTCCTGGTCGACGCCCGGGAGGAAGCCTGGGACGTCCAGAAGGGTGAGGAGCGGGATGTTGAAGGCGTCGCACATCTGCACGAAGCGCGCGGCCTTCTCGCTCGCCTCGATGTCGAGGACACCGGCGAGGGACTGCGGCTGGTTGGCGATGATGCCGACGACCTGGCCGTCGAGGCGGCTCAGAGCGCAGATGATGTTGGTCGCCCAGCGCTCGTGGACCTCCAGGAAGTCGCCGTCGTCGACGATCTCCTCGATGACCTTGCGCATGTCGTAGGGGCGGTTGCCGTCGGCGGGGACGAGGTCGAGCAGGGTGTCGCCGCGCCGGTCGGCGGGGTCCTCGCTCGCGGCGGCCGGGGGGGTCTCGCGGTTGTTCTGCGGGAGCAGCGAGAGGAGGTAGCGGACCTCGGCGAGGCAGGTCTCCTCGTCGTCGTAGGCGAAGTGCGCGACGCCGGAGGTCTCGGCGTGGACGTCGGCGCCGCCGAGCCCGTTCTGCGTGATCTCCTCGCCGGTGACGGCCTTGACGACGTCGGGCCCGGTGATGAACATCTGCGAGGTCTCGCGGACCATGAAGACGAAGTCGGTGAGCGCGGGGCTGTAGGCGGCGCCGCCGGCGCAGGGGCCGAGCATGACGGAGATCTGCGGGATGACGCCGGACGCCTTGGTGTTGCGCTGGAAGATGCCGCCGTAGCCGGCGAGCGCGGAGACGCCCTCCTGGATGCGGGCGCCGGCGCCGTCGTTGAGCGAGACGAGCGGGGCCCCGGCCGCGATGGCCTTGTCCATGATGTTGTGGATCTTCGCGGCGTGGGCCTCGCCCAGGGCGCCGCCGAAGATCCGGAAGTCGTGGGCGTAGACGAAGACGGTGCGTCCGTCCACGGTGCCCCAGCCGGTGACCACACCGTCGGTGTAGGGCTTCTTCGCCTCCAGGCCGAAGCCGGTGGCGCGGTGGCGGCGGAGCTGCTCGACCTCGTGGAAGGAGCCGGGGTCGAGGAGCAGGTCGATCCGCTCGCGCGCGGTGAGCTTCCCCTTGGCGTGCTGGGCCTCGGTGGCCCGGTCGCTGGGGCCGCGCAGCGCCTCGGCCCGTACCGCGAGCAGTTCCGCCGCGCGGCCCCGGGCGTCCTTGGGCTCGTCCGGCGTCGCGTCCGGCGTCTCGTCCAAAACGGTCATGTAGCGACCATACGAAATCGGGCGCGGCAAAGGGTCCGTCGGGTCCGGACAGTCTCGCGCGGCATTTCCTGGTGTTCTTGCACAGAAGTACGGGGAGGGAGCGCATCAGCCCTGCACAGCGGGGCGTGGCCGTTGTCGGGGTCCGACAAGAGGGGCGCGGGGTCCGGCGGAGACATGCGCCACAGCGGGGGCACGGGCCGGGGGCGGGCCCGCGCGGCTCCCGTGCCGTCCCGCCAGGTCACCCGAGCGGTCCCGCGCCGGGTGCGGGGCGGGACGGGGAACGCGAGCATGACACGTATGCGTGTGCGTGTTCGCACGGACACTCCGCGCTAGCTGTTGAAACTTGAACGGAATGGGTCTACTGTCGGCATCGTTGAAGGTTCAACTTCCACCGCGGGGCTTTCACCGGCCTTCCGTCCCCTTCGTATCCCAAGGAGCAGTCATGGGTCTCTTCGGCCGCAAGAACGAGAACACCGCCCCCGCCGGGACGGCGGAGCCCGCCGCCGTCAGCCCGGACCTCGCCGCCGTGACGGGCGACTACACGATCGACCCCGTCCACTCCACGCTCGGCTTCTCGGCACGGCACGCCATGGTGACCAACGTGAAGGGCTCCTTCAAGGACTTCGAGGGCAGCCTCCACCTCGACGGCTCCGACCCCGCGCGCTCCGGTGCCTCGCTCGACGTCAAGCTCGACAGCGTCGACACCGGCGCTCCCGACCGCGACGGCCACCTCAAGAGCGCCGACTTCTTCGACGTCGAGAACCACCCGCTCATGACCTTCCGCTCGACCTCGGCGAAGGCGCTCGGCGGCGAGGACTACCGCATCACGGGCGACCTCACGATCCACGGCACGACCAAGCCGCTCACGATCGACCTGGAGTTCAACGGCTCCGCGAAGGACCCGTTCGGCAACGAGCGCGTCGGTTTCGAGGGCAAGGCGGAGATCCTGCGCTCGGAGTGGGGCCTCACGTACAACGCGGCCCTGGAGACCGGTGGCGTGCTCGTCTCGGACAAGATCAAGCTGACGCTGGAGATCTCGGCGATCAAGAACGCGTGAGCGGAGCGGCGACGGGGCGCCGCACGGCGCGGACGGCGAGCGCCCGGCGGGAAGTGCGGCGAGATGTGCGGTGAGCGCCCGACGTACGGGGGGCGACTCCCCGGCCTGTTCCCGCCTCTCCCCCGTTCCGTTCCCGCCCCCCCCGGTGCCCCTCTCGGCGCCCTCCGGTCCGGCCGGAGGGTGGCGAGGGGGGCATCGTCGTGCGAGGGGGACGGGTGCCGGGGTGTCAGGCCGGGGCGTGGTGGGGCAGGCCGGCTGCGAGCGGGGTGCCGGTGAGGAGGGCGGCGGCGAGGTCCTCGCCGTACCAGCCGGTGGCCCAGGGGCCCCACCAGAGGGGGTCGGCCTCCCAGTAGGGGCGGCGGCCGAGCGCGGTGGGCACGGTGCGCGCCGCCGGGGTGCCGCCCGCGCGCAGGAGCGCGGCGTCGGCGGCACAGACGGGAACGGGGCGCGGGGCCGCGCCGGGGGGCGCCCAGGTCACGTCGCGGTCCGAGGCACCGTGCGCGGGGTCGAAGAAGCACGGGGGCCTGCGGTCGGGCACGGGGACGCCCGCGCGGCGGGCGCGCAGCGTCGCGAGGCTGTGGCCGCCCTCCGCCAGGGCGCGCGTGACGCCGCGCAGATCGGCGGGCGCGAGCACGGCGGCGAGGAGGGAGCGGGCCTGGTCGAGGGCGTCGAGCGCGCGTTCGTGGTCGGCGCGGCGGGTGTCGTCGGCGCCGGGTTCGGCGGGGTGGAAGTCGAGCCCTTCGAGCTGTTCGGTGAAGGCGGCGAGATCCTCCCCGGCCGCCGCGCGGAGTCTTCCGAGCACGTCGGCGCGGGCGCGCTCGCGGCGGACCCGGCGACGGCGCAGCACCGTTAACGTCCCCGCGAGGGCGAGGACGAAGGCGGCGGAGCCGATGAGGGCGGGGACGAGGGGGCCGTCGTCGCTCCGCTCGCCCAGGCCCCAGGAGGCGGGGGCGGAGCCGCGCGCGGAGCGCAGGGTGAGGCGGACGAAGGAGTCGAGCTGCCGAGGCAGGGACTGCGCGCGCACCGCGGAGACGGCGTGGCGCACCGTCGCGGCCGGGAGGACCCGCGCGTCGGCGCGCGCGTGCAGGGTGTCGCCGAGCCGTACCGCGTAGATCCCGGCGATCCCGGTCGAGCTGCGCAGCTCGTCCAGGAGCCGGCCCGCCGGGCCGCCGCCCGGGAGCACGGCGACGAAGACGGCGCGGTCGCCGTGCTCGATGCGCCGCTCCAGGGCCCGCTCCCCCGCCTTCGAGAACTGCGCGCGCATGACGGGGTCCACGTACACCGGATCGGCGCGCAGCGCCCGCGCGGCGGAGCGCACCGCGGCGTCCGAGGCGACCGCGTCCGAGGCGACCGCGGCCGGGGCGGCGGCGAGGAAGGAGCCCGACGCGAGCAGGAGCGAGAGGAGCGGGGCGAGGAGCCGGCAGGCGGCGGGGGCGGGGCGCCGG
>NZ_GG770539.1:1712023-1725822 GCF_000154905.1 Streptomyces sp. SPB074
GGGGGCGGCGGGAGGCGGCCGGGGCGCGGTGGGGCGCCGCCGCCGTACGGGGCCGGGGCGCGCGGGCGCGCGGGCGGAGCGCGCGGGTGCCGGGCGGGGGCGGCGTCCCGGGAGTGCGGAGGGTGCGTGGGGGGTGCGCCGCGGGCGTGCGGGCGGGGACGGCGGCGACCGGCCGGGGAGCGACCGCGGGGCGGCCCGGCCTGATCTGGTTCATGCGTTCGACGCTAGCCGAGCGGGAGCCCCGGGCCGAGCGGTAAAAGCTTCCTTTTACACCTTGCGGCCCGGGTCTTTTCCCTCGTCCACCCGTGCGGGTCACTCCCCGCCCGCACGCGGTCCGCGCGTCACTCGGAAGGGGCGACCCCAGCGCGCAGCAGCCCGTAGGTGTAGGCGTCCTCCAGGGCCTGCCACGAGGCGGCGATGACATTGTCGGCGACGCCCACCGTGGACCACTCCGTCGCGCCGTCGCCCGTGGAGATGAGGACGCGCGTCGTGGAATCGGTGCCGTGGCGGCCCTCCAGGATGCGCACCTTGTAGTCGGTGAGGCGGAAGCCGGCCAGCTCCGGGTGGATGCGCTCCAGGGCGACGCGCAACGCGCGGTCGAGCGCGTTGACGGGGCCGTTGCCCTCGGCCGTGGCGACGATGCGCTCGCCCTTGGCCCAGAGCTTCACGGTCGCCTCGTTGGCGTGGCTGCCGTCGGGGCGGTCCTCGACGATGGCCCGCCAGGACTCGGTGCGGAAAAAGCGGGGCGCCTTGCCCTCGGCCTCGCTGCGCAGCAGGAGTTCGAAGGAGGCGTCGGCGGCCTCGTAGCTGTAGCCCTTGAGTTCGTGCTCCTTGACGCGGGCGACGACGCGGCCGACGAGCTCGCGGTCGCCGGAGAGGTCGATGCCCAGTTCCTTGCCCTTGAGCTCGACGGAGGCGCGCCCGGCCATGTCGGAGACGAGCATCCGCAGCCGGTTGCCGACGAGTTCGGGCTCGATGTGCTGGTAGAGCGCGGGATCGACCTTGATCGCGGAGGCGTGCAGGCCGCCCTTGTGCGCGAAGGCGGAGACGCCGACGTAGGGCTGGTGCGTGGCGGGGGGCAGGTTGACGACCTCGGCGATGGCGTGCGAGATGCGCGTCATCTCGCACAGCGCGCCCTCGGGGAGCACGCGGCGCCCGTACTTGAGCTCCAGCGCGGCGACGACGGGGAAGATGTTGGCGTTGCCGACGCGTTCGCCGTAGCCGTTGGCGGTGCCCTGGACGTGGCTGGCGCCCGCGTCCACGGCGGCGAGGGTGTTGGCGACGGCGCAGCCCGTGTCGTCCTGCGCGTGGATGCCGAGGCGCGCGCCGGTGTCGGCGAGGACGGTCTGCACGATCGCGCCGACCTGCGCGGGCAGCATCCCGCCGTTGGTGTCGCACAGCACGACGACGTCGGCGCCGGCCTCGTGCGCGGTGCGCACGACGGCCTTCGCGTAGTCGGGGTTGGCGCGGTAGCCGTCGAAGAAGTGCTCGCAGTCGAGGAAGACGCGGCGGCCCTGGGCGCGCAGGTGCGCGACGGTGTCGGCGATCATCGCGAGGTTCTCGTCCAGCGTCGTGCGCAGGGCGAGTTCGACGTGGCGGTCGTGGGACTTGGCGACGAGCGTGATGACGGGGGCGCCGGAGTCGAGGAGGGCCTGGACCTGGGCGTCCTCGGCGGCCTCGGCGCCGGCGCGGCGGGTGGAGCCGAAAGCGACGAGCTGGGCGTGCCGGAAGGGGACCTCCTTCTGGACGCGGGCGAAGAACTCGGTGTCGCGCGGGTTGGCGCCCGGCCAGCCGCCCTCGATGAAGCCGACGCCGAAGTCGTCCAGGTGGCGGGCGATGGTGAGCTTGTCGGCGACGGTGAGGTTGATGCCCTCGCGCTGGGCGCCGTCACGCAGGGTCGTGTCGAAGACGTGGAAGTCGCGGGCGACGGCGGCGTCGGCGGTGGGGGCCGCGGTGGCGCGGGTCGCTTCCTGGTCGCCGGGGTGTGCTGCGGTCATGGGCTGCTGGCTCCTGTGGGATCGGAAAGGGGGCTGCGTGGTGGCTCCGTCGCCTCTCCACTCGCGTCGCTCCGTCCTTCGGCCGGGTGGGGCCGGAAACGAAAAAGACCCCTCGCGGGTGCGAGAGGTCTGCGCGCGGGTCCGAGGCTCGGTGGCCGTGACCGCGAGGGTGTGGATCGCGGGTCAGCGGCCACGAAGGACCGGCGCGCTGCGGCCGATAATCATGGCGCGAACGAGCATGGGGGCAGTCTGCCACAGCGCGGCGCGGGGGTGGAGGGGGTGTCTCAGGATGCGGTCCGGGGGCTCGCGGGCGCCGTCGCCCCGGTCTCCCCGGCGGGCGGCGGGGAGGGCGGGGCCGTGACGCGGGCCAGGTCCAGGTCGCGGGTCTCGCGCATCGTCGCGTACACGAGGAGGGAGACCGCCGCGCAGCCCGCGACGTACCAGGCGAAGCCGCCTTCCAGGCCCGCGTTCCTGAACCACAGGGCGACGTACTCGGCCGTGCCGCCGAAGGCGGCGTTGGCGAGGGCGTACGGGAGGGCGACGCCGAGGGCGCGCACGCCGGTCGGGAAGAGCTCGGCCTTCACGCA
The DNA here is from genome assembly GCF_000154905.1 of Streptomyces sp. SPB074. GTDB lineage: Bacteria > Actinomycetota > Actinomycetes > Streptomycetales > Streptomycetaceae > Streptomyces. The sequence goes on from NZ_GG770539.1 coordinate 1,714,608, forward strand.
GGCGTTGACGGAGGTGTAGCCGGTCACGACGAGGAGGGCCACCAGGGAGAGGCCGAGCGCGGGCCAGAAGCTCCTCGCGCGGGCGAGGAGGGTGAGGAGGGGGACGGTCAGGAACGCCGAGCCGAGCGCGAAGGTGATGAGGAGGGGGCGGCGGCCCACGCGGTCCGAGAGCGCTCCGGCGAGCGGCTGGAGCGCGGCGAAGACGAGGAGCGCGACGAGCGAGACGAGGGTCGCGGTGCGTGGGGGCAGTCCGGCGGTGTTCGCGAGGTACCTGGTGAGGTACGTCGTGTACGTGTAGTAGGCGACGGTGCCGCCCACCGTGAGGGCGACGACGAGCAGCGCCTCGCGTTTGTGGCGCAGCAGCGCGCGCAGGGCGCCCCGGTCGCCCGGGCCCGCGTGCGCGCCGCCCGCCGCGCCCGCCCCGTCCCGCGCGTAGACCTCCGTCTCCAGCAGGGAGCGGCGCAGCCGCAGGACGACGCCCGCGCCGAGGGCGCCGACGGCGAAGGGCACGCGCCAGCCCCAGCCGTGCAGGGCGGCGTCGCTGAGCGTGTGCTGGAGCAGGAGGAGCAGGGCGGGGCCGAGGATCTGGCCGAGCGTCATCGACACGTACTGGAAGCTCGACGCGAAGCCCCGGCGGTGGGGCGGGGCGGCCTCGGTGAGGTAGGTCGCGCCGGCCGCGTACTCGCCGCCGACCGAGAGGCCCTGGAGCAAGCGGGCGAGGAGGAGCACGGCGGCTCCCCCGTAGCCCGCGACGCCGTAGGTGGGGGCGAGGGCGAGGAGGAGCGCCGAGGCCGACATGAGCGAGACCGTCAGGGTCAGTGCCGCCTTGCGGCCCCTGCGGTCGGCGACGCGGCCGAGGAGCCAGCCACCGGCCGGCCGCAGGAAGAAGCCGACGGCGAAGACGCCGGCGGTGTTCATGAGCTGTGCGGTCGCGTCGCCCTCGGGGAAGAAGGCGCTCGCGAAGTAGGGCGCGAAGCTCGCGTAGACGAACCAGTCGAACCACTCGACCATGTTCCCCGCCGAGCCGGCCCAGATCTTCTTCCCGTAGCGACGGCGTCCGTCGCGCGGGTCGTGCTGTCGTTCCATGCGGGAACGGTGCACAGCGGTAAGGGGCGTCATCCAGGATGACGCCCCTTACCGGCGGCCGTGGCGCGGGGAGCGGTCAGCCCAGCTCGTGCATCCAGCCGTGGGTGTCGGGGGCGGCGCCGGACTGGAGGGCGAGGAGCCCTTCGCGCAGGCGCATCGTGACGGTGCCGGGGGTGCCGTCGCCCTGGGTCCACTCGCCGCTCGCGGACTTGACCGTGCCGACCGGCGTGATGACGGCGGCCGTCCCGCAGGCGAAGACCTCGGTGAGGCGGCCCTCCTCGGTGTCGCGCTTCCACTCCTCGGTCGAGATGCGGCGCTCCTCGGCGGTGAAGCCGAGGTCGCGGGCGAGCGTGAGGAGCGAGTCGCGCGTGATGCCGGGGAGCAGGGAGCCGCTCAGCTCGGGCGTGACGATGTGGTCGCCGTAGACGAAGTAGAGGTTCATGCCGCCCATCTCCTCGACCCAGCGGTGCTCCACCGCGTCGAGCCACACGACCTGGTCGCAGCCCTTGGCCGCGGCCTCGGCCTGCGCGACGAGCGAGGCGGCGTAGTTGCCGCCGGTCTTGGCCGCGCCGGTGCCGCCCTTGACGGCGCGCACGTAGTCCTCGGAGAGCCACACCGAGACGGGCTGGACGCCGCCGGAGAAGTAGGCGCCAGCGGGCGAGGCGATGACGACGAAGAGGTACTCGTTGGCCGGCCTGACCCCGAGCCCGACCTCGGTGGCGATCATGAAGGGGCGCAGGTAGAGGCTGGACTCGCCGTGCTCGGGGACCCACGCCTTGTCCTGGCGCACGAGCGCGTCGCACGCCTCGACGAAGGTCTCGACGGGCAGTTCGGGCATCGCGAGCCGGCGCGCGGAGCGCTGGAAGCGCTCGGCGTTCGCCTCGGGGCGGAACGAGGCGACGGAGCCGTCGGGGCGGCGGTACGCCTTGAGGCCCTCGAAGATCGTCTGCGCGTAGTGCAGCGTCATGTTCGCCGGGTCCAGCGACAGGGGCGCGTACGGGACGAGCTGCGCGTCGTGCCAGCCGAGGCCCTCGGTCCACTTGATCGTCACCATGTGGTCGGTGAAGTACCGGCCGAAGCCGGGGGCGGCGAGGACCGCCGCGCGCTCGGCGCCGGAGAGGGGCGTAGCGGTGGGCTTCAGCTCGATCGTCGGCGTCATGGGCTCTTCCTTCGCGTTTCTCGACTGGGTAGTAGGACGTCCGAGCATCGTGCGATGCCGCCGCCCCGTGTCCGATTATCGCGCGCCCGCTCGAACAGCGGAACGGCGCGGGCGGGGAATCGCGGCGCGGGGTCGCGGGCGCGGAATCCGGGTCGCGCGCGGCGGGCCGAGGAATCCGGGTCGCGCGCGGCGGGCGCCGCACGGCTCGCACACCCCCGGACGCACCACTGCCGCCGGGCGGTGGTGCGCGGCCCGGCGGCGGTGGTGCTCGGTGGAGCGGGGTGGTACGGGACGTGCCTTCGTACGGCTCGTACCTGCCGGGGTCAGCCGGCTACTCGGGCGGCGAGCGCGTCGCCGATCTCCTCGGTGGTGCGCGGGGAGCCGTCGCGGGCGGTGAGGTCGGCCGTGACGGCCTTCTCGACGCGGACGGCCTCGGCCTCGTGGCCGAGGTGGCGCAGCAGGAGCGCGACGGAGAGGACGGTGGCGGTCGGGTCGGCCTTGCCCTGCCCGGCGATGTCGGGCGCCGAGCCGTGGACCGGCTCGAACATCGAGGGGAAAGCGCCGCTCGGGTTGATGTTCCCGGAGGCGGCGAGGCCGATGCCCCCGGTGACGGCTGCGGCGAGGTCGGTGAGGATGTCGCCGAAGAGGTTGTCGGTGACGATGACGTCGAAGCGCTCGGGGCGCGTGACGAGGAAGATCGTCGCGGCGTCGACGTGCAGGTAGTCGGTGCCGACCTCGGGGTACTCGGCCGCGACCTTGTCGAAGATGTTCTTCCACAGGTGGCCCGCGTAGACGAGCACGTTGTTCTTGTGGACGAGTGTCAGCTTCTTGCGCGGGCGGGCCTGGGCGCGGGCGAAGGCGTCGCGGACGACGCGCTCGACGCCGTACGCCGTGTTGACGCTGACCTCGGTGGCGACCTCGGCGGGCGTACCGGTGCGCAGCGAACCACCGTTGCCGGTGTACGGCCCCTCGGTGCCCTCGCGGACGACGACGAAGTCGATCTCGGGGCTGCCCGCGAGCGGCGACGCCGTGTTCGGGAAGAGGCGCGAGGGGCGCAGGTTGACGAAGTGGTCGAAGGCGAAGCGGAGCTTGAGGAGCAGCCCGCGCTCCAGGACCCCGGAGGGCACCGAGGGATCGCCGATCGCGCCCAGGAGGATCGCGTCGTGCGAGGTGAGCGCTTCGAGCTCCGCGTCCGGGAGGGTCTCCCCCGTGCGGTGCCAGCGCCGGGCGCCGAGGTCGTACTCCTTGGTCTCCAGCTTGGCGTCCTGCGGGAGGACGGCGCGCAGGACCTTGAGGCCCTGCGACACGACCTCGGGGCCGATGCCGTCACCGGGAATGACTGCGAGATTGATGCTGCGCGACATGCGGGCACCGTACTCCTCGTCCCACTGCCTGACACGCGGCGTCCATCATGTGGACTCATTGCCGACCGGCCGTGTCGCGGACACCTGGACGCCACGCCCACGCCACGCGCGCGTGGGACCTTCCGGGTCATGGAGACTCCCCGGGTCGGCATCCCCGACCACCTCGCTTCCCGCATGACGATGCCCGAACAGCACGACTACCTGCGCCGCAGGCTGACGCGGCGTTCGGCGCTGCGCGCGGGCACCGTCACGGCGGGCGCCGTCGCGGGGCCCGGCGTGCTCGGCGGCAGCGCCAACGCCGCCAGGTACGCGGCGCCGCGCGACGCCGCGCCCTCGCCCGCCTTCCTGCCGTCCTCCGCCGCGTCCCGCGTCGACGGCTCCCTCGTCGCGCCGTTCGCGCGCCACCTCGCCTTCGGCGCCGACCCGCGCACGCGGATGACGGTGAGCTGGCAGGTGCCGCTGCCGGTCAAGCGCCCCTTCCTGCGCCTCGGTACGCGCCCGTGGGACCTCAGCCGGAAGATCGACGCCGAGGTGCGGGCGCTGCACACCCCCGCGCTCACGGCGAAGCTCCCGGCCGTGGACCAGTACTACCTGCACGTCGAGCTGGAGCGGCTGCGCCCGGACACGACGTACTACTACGGCGTCGGGCACACCGGCTTCGACCCGGCCGACCCCCGCAACATCGGCACGATCGGCAGCTTCCGCACGGCCCCCGCGCGCCCGGAGTCGTTCACCTTCACCGCCTTCGGCGACCAGGGCGTCTCCTACGACGCGCTCGCCAACGACGCGCTGGTCCTCGGCCAGAACCCCTCCTTCCACCTGCACGCGGGCGACATCTGCTACGCGGACAGCAGCGGGCAGGGCAAGGACGGCGACACCTACGACGCGCGCGTGTGGGACCAGTTCCTCGCGCAGACCGAGTCCGTGGCCTCGAAGGTGCCGTGGATGGTGACGACGGGCAACCACGACATGGAGGCGTGGTACTCGCCGCACGGCTACGGCGGGCAGAACGCGCGCTGGTCGCTGCCGAAGGGCGGGCTGGACCCGGAGGAGTCGCCCGGCGTCTACTCCTTCGTCTACGGCAACGTCGGCGTCGTCGCGCTCGACGCCAACGACGTGAGCCTGCAGATCAGGGCGAACACCGGCTACACCGGCGGCGCCCAGACGAAGTGGCTGGAGCGCACGCTCAAGGGGCTGCGCGCCCACCGCGACGTGGACTTCGTCGTCGTCTTCTTCCACCACTGCGCCTTCTCCACGACGAACGCGCACGCCTCGGACGGCGGCGTGCGCGAGGCGTGGGTGCCGCTCTTCGACACGTACCGCGTGGACCTCGTCGTCAACGGCCACAACCACGTCTACGAGCGCACCGACGCGCTGCCCGGCGGCGAGGTCGCCCGCACCGTGCCCGTCGGCGAGTCCGTCTCCTCGACGCGGGACGGCATCGTCTACGTGACGGCGGGCGGCGCGGGCAAGGCGCTCTACGACTTCCCGGCGCCCGACTCCTACGAGGGGCACGAGCACCACGTGGACTCCGTGGCCTCGTACCACTGGACGGAGGCGGGAAAGGCCACCGAGGCCGTCGAGTGGTCCCGCCTGCGGTACACGGGCTTCTCGTTCCTCGCGGTGCGGGTGACGGCGGGCCACCGGCCGCGCATGGAGGTCACGGCGCTCGCCGAGACGGGCGAGCGGGTGGACCACTTCACCATCACGCGCTGAGCACGGGCCCCTGCGTGCGGTGTACCGGAAAGAACAAAAGTCCAGACAGGGCCGGCCGGTCGGCCGGCGGCTCCCGGTGGCGTATGTGTACCAGCTCGGCGCGCCCGACGGGAGGGGGCGGCGGCACGCTCGTGCCGGGCGCGGCCCCGCGCGGGGCCGGGCGGCGCGTCAGTGGCCGGTCTGGCCGCCGTTGTCGCGGCGGTCGAAGGCGCGCTGGAGCGCGGCGGCGGCGTTGCGGCGCTCCGCCTCGCTGCGCGGGGCGGAGTGGCGGACTCGGCGGACGGTCGTCTCTGCGGCCATGAGGATCGACTCCTTGCACATCCAGGTCCACGGAAGGCCCGTGGGCGGTGGGGGGTACGCCGTGCCGTCCGTCCGCTTCGGGGCGCGAGGCGGCCGGGCGGGGCGTGGTGGGCGGACTGTGGTGACGGGGCCCGGGGGGCCGGGTACGCCCGGCGGGTGCCGGGGTACGGGGAACCACGGGTGCGCGCCGTCCGGGGCGGGGACCGGGCCCGCAGGGTTCGCCTGCGCGGGGCCGCGGCACACGACCGCCTTCGCCCGGTCGGGCGAGAACAGTCCGGCTCCTACAAAGCTAGGACAGCTCTGCGTCGCTGTCTCCACAATTACTCGGACTTCCTACTATCTGAGACGGCCGCGGCGCACGCGCCACGCCGCGCGCGCCGGAGCCGCCCCCCGGCCGCTCCCCCGCCCCGCGGCTCAGAACCAGTCGGGCTCCATGTCGGCGGCCGTCGTGTCGAGGCTTTCGAGGAGCGCGAACTGCGGAGCCGTCCGGGGCAGCTCGTGGCGGAAGAAGTAGCGCGCGGCGGCGCGCTTGCCCGCGTAGAAGCCGCCCTCGCCCGCTCCGGCCGCGAGGAGCTGTTCGAGCCAGATCCAGGCGAGGACCACGTGCCCGGCCGCCTCCAGGTAGACGGAGGCGTTGGCGAGGGCCGTGCGCGGGTCGCCGCCCTGCCACAGCCGCGCCGTCACGGCGGCGAGGCGCGTCGCCGCCTCGCGCAGCTCCGTCGCGTACGTCGCGGCGTCCCCGCCCGCCGACGTCGCGCGCCGCGCCGTGTCCTCGACGCGGCCGAGCAGCAGGCGCAGCGCGGCGCCGTCCTTCATGACGGCCTTGCGGCCGAGGAGGTCGAGGCCGTGGATGCCGTGGGTGCCCTCGTGGATGGGGTTGAGGCGGTTGTCGCGGTAGAACTGCTCGACGTCGTACTCGCGCGTGTAGCCGTAGCCGCCGTGCACCTGGATGGCCAGGCTGTTCGCCTCCAGGCACCACTGCGAGGGCCAGCTCTTGGCGACCGGCGTGAGGATGTCGAGCAGCAGCCCGGCCGCCTCGCGCGCGGCGGGCTCCGGCGCGGTGCGCTGCTCGTCCACGAGGCGCCCGCAGTAGAGCGTGAGGGCGAGCGCGCCCTCGACGTAGGACTTCTGGGCGAGGAGCATACGGCGGACGTCGGTGTGCTCGATGATCGGGACCTGGGCCGTCGCGGGGTCCTTCGCGGCGACGGGGCGGCCCTGGGGGCGGGTGCGCGCGTAGTCGAGGGCGTGCAGGTAGCCGGTGTAGCCGAGGGCTGTCGCGCCGAGGCCGACGCCGATGCGGGCCTCGTTCATCATGTGGAACATGTACGCGAGGCCCTTGTTCTCCTCGCCGACGAGGTGGCCGACCGCGCCGGGCTCCCCGCCGGGCCGATGCGCGCCCTCGCCGAAGTTGAGGAGCGTGTTGGTCGTGCCCCGGTAGCCCATCTTGTGGTTGAGCCCGGCGAGCACGACGTCGTTGCGCGCGCCGGTGCCGCCCTCCTCGTCCACGAGGTACTTGGGCACGACGAAGAGCGAGAGGCCCTTGACGCCCGCCGGTCCGCCGGGGGTGCGGGCGAGGACGAGGTGGACGATGTTCTCGGTCAGCTCGTGGTCGCCGCCGGAGATCCACATCTTGTTGCCGAAGAGGCGGTACGTGCCGTCCCCCGCGCGCTCGGCGCGGGTGCGGACGTCGGCGAGCGAGGAGCCGGCCTGCGGCTCGGAGAGACACATCGTGCCGAACCAGCGGCCCTCGGCCATGGGCCGCACGTAGGTGTCGATCTGCTCCCGGCTGCCGTGGGCGAGGAGCAGGTTGGCGTTGCCGATGGTGAGGAAGGGGTAGGCGGACGTGCCGACGTTCGCGGCCTGGAACCAGGCGAAGCACGCGTCGGTGACGACGCGCGGGAGCTGCATCCCGCCCACCGAGGCGTCGAGCCCCGCGCTCGTGAGCCCGGCGTCCGCGAAGACCCGCAGCGCCTCACCCACCTCGGGGATGACGTGCACGCGCTCGCCGTCGAAGGTCGGCTCGTGCGCGTCGCCGAGCTTGTTGTGCGGCGCGAAGTGGCGGGTGGCCAGGGTCTCGCTGAGGTCGAGGACGGCGTCGAAGGTCTCGCGGTCGTGCGCGGCGTAGCGCTCGCGGGCGGTCAGGTCCTCGACGTGCAGCCACTCGTGCAGGAGGAAGCGCAGGTCCCTGCGGGAGAGGAGGAGGGAGTCGCGCGCGGTGGGGGTGTGCTTCGCCATGGTCGTCTCCGGGGGCAGGGGGCCGTCCGGACCATACTAAGCGGACGCTTAGCGCAGGAGGAAGGGGTGTCGGCCGCGCACGGCGCCGCCCCCGGCCGGTATGAGCACCGGGGCCGGGGGCGGGGTCGGGGCGCGGCGGTCCCGGGTGGGGGCCCCGCGAGGCGGGGGCGTCAGCCCATGTGCGGGTAGCCGTACTCGGTCGGGGAGAGCAGCGAGTCCTTGATGGCGCGGGTGAGGGTCCAGCGCTGGAGGTTCTGCGGGGCCCCGGCCTTGTCGTTGGTGCCGGAGGCGCGGCCGCCACCGAAGGGCTGCTGGCCGACGACGGCACCGGTCGACTTGTCGTTGATGTAGAAGTTGCCGGCCGCGTAGCGGAGCTTCTCCATCGTGTGGGCGGCGGCGGCGCGGTCGCTCGCGATGACCGAACCGGTCAGGGCGTAGTCGGAGACCGACTCCATCTGGTCGAGCATGGCCTCGTACTGGTCGTCCTCGTAGACGTGCACGGCGAGGATCGGGCCGAAGTACTCGGTCGTGAAGACCTCGTTCTCCGGGTCGGTGCACGCGATGACGGTCGGGCGCACGAAGTAGCCCACCGCGTCGTCGTACGTGCCGCCCGCGACGATCGTGCAGGTGTCGTCCGCCTTGGCGCGGTCGATCGCGGCCTTGTTCTTCGCGAAGGCGCGCTCGTCGATGACGGCGCCGATGAAGTTCTTGAAGTCGGTGACGTCGCCCATGGCGATGCCGTCGACCTCGGCCGCGAACTCCTCCTTGAAGCCGTCGTTCCAGATCGAGGCCGGGAGGTAGGCGCGGGACGTCGCGGAGCACTTCTGGCCCTGGTACTCGAAGGCGCCGCGGGTCAGCGCGGTCTTGAGCACGGCGCGGTCGGCGCTCGGGTGGGCGACGACGAAGTCCTTGCCGCCCGTCTCGCCGACGATGCGCGGGTAGGAGCGGTACTTCTCGATGTTGGTGCCGACCGTCTTCCACAGGTGCTGGAAGGTCTTGGTGGAACCGGTGAAGTGGATGCCCGCGAGGTCGCGGTGGTGCAGCGCGACGTCCGAGACGGCGATGCCGTCGCCGGTGACGAGGTTGATGACGCCCTTGGGCAGCCCGGCCTCCTCCAGGAGCCGCATCATGAGGACGGCCGAGTGGGTCTGGGTCGGGGAGGGCTTCCACACGACGACGTTGCCCATGAGCGCGGGCGCGGTCGGCAGGTTCAGCGAGATCGCGGTGAAGTTGAAGGGCGTGATCGCGTAGACGAAGCCTTCGAGCGGCCGGTGGTCCATGCGGTTCCACACGGTCCGCGAGTTCGCCGGGGGCTGCTCGGCGAGGATGCCGCGCGCGTAGTGGACGTTGAAGCGCCAGAAGTCGACCAGCTCGCACGGCGCGTCGATCTCGGCCTGCTGCGCGGTCTTGCCCTGGCCCAGCATGACCGAGGCGGCGATGGTCTCGCGCCAGGGGCCGGAGAGCAGGTCGGCGGCGCGCAGGATGATCGCGGCGCGGTCGTCGAAGGACATGGCGCGCCACGCGGGGGCGGCGGCGAGCGCGGCGTCGATCGCGTCCTGCGCGTCCTGCTTCGTCGCGCCGCGCCCCGTACCGATGACGGAGGCGTGGGCGTGCGGCTGGACGACCCGGAACTCCTCGCCGCCGCCGAGGCGCTTCTCGCCCCCGATGGTCATGGGGAGCTCGATCGGGTTCTCGGCCAGCTCCTTGAGCTTCGACTCCAGGCGGGCGCGCTCGGGGCTGCCGGGCGCGTAGCCGTGGACGGGCTCGTTGTAGGGGGCGGGGGCCTGGGTCACAGCGTCCATGGTGTCCGTTCTCCTTGGGGGTCGGGGTGCGCGGGGCGGCGGGCCGCCGGGCGCGTGGTGATCGGCGAGGACGGAGCCCCGGTCTCAGTTCTTGGTGAGGACCGAGCGCAGGAAGAAGAGGAGGTTGGCGGGCTTCTCGGCGAGGCGCCGCATGAAGTAGCCGTACCAGTCGGTGCCGTACGCGGTGTAGACGCGCATCCGGTGACCCTCGCGGGCGAGCCGCAGGTGCTCCTCGGAGCGGATGCCGTACAGCATCTGGAACTCGAAGTCGCCGGGCTTGCGGCCCGCGCGGCGCGCCAGTTCCTGCGCTATCTCCACGATACGGGGGTCGTGCGAGCCGACCATGGGGTAGCCGTCGCCCTCCATGAGGACGCGCAGGACGCGGATGTACGCCTTGTCGATCTCGGGCTTCTCCTGGTGGGCGACCGAGGCGGGCTCCTTGTACGCGCCCTTCACGAGACGCACGCGGCTCCCGGCGGCGGCGAGGCGGCGGGCGTCGTCCTCGGTGCGGAAGAGGTACGCCTGGATGACGCAGCCGGTCTGCGGGAAGTCCTTCCGCAGCTCCTCGTGGATCGCGAACATCGAGTCGAGCGTCGTGTGGTCCTCGGCGTCGAGCGTGACCGTGGTGCCGATCGCGGCGGCGGCCTCGACGACGGGGCGGACGTTGGCGAGGGCCAGCTCGTGGCCGCCTTCCAGCGCCTGGCCGAACATCGAGAGCTTCACCGACATCTCGGCGCGGGTGCCGAGGTCGAGGGCCTTGAGGTGCTCGATCAGCTCCAGGTAGGCGTCGCGCGCGGCGGCGGCCTGCTCGGGGGTCGTGATGTCCTCGCCGACGACGTCCATCGTCAGCTCCAGGCCCTTGCTGGTGGCGTCGACGATGATCGGGACGATCTGGTCGACGCTCTCGCCGGGGATGAAGCGGTTCACGACCGGCTTGGTGACGGGCGCGGCCGAGACGACGCGGCGCAGCCGGTCGCTGCGCGAAGCGGCGAGGATCACGGGACCCAGCACGGGGACCTCCACGATGCGGAAGGGCGCCTCCCCCGCCCGGGGGGGTGGGGCGGGGGAGGCGGATCGGGGGCCTGCCGCCGGGGGAAGCGACAGGATGCTGCCGGTGTGTACGCGTGCCCTGTGTGCGCGGGGACACACCGCAGCCACTGCCGATTCTCGGGACGCGGGGGCCCGGATGCCATCGACACCTGTCACGCATCCCCCGTTCGGTTCTCAGACATTTGTATGAAACGGCGGGGCGGGCGCGCGACAATGGCGGAGTGAAGGCCGACTACCAGGAACTCGTGGACGAGATCTCCGCCCTGCTCGGGGCCCCGGCGACGCTGGAGGACAAGGACTTCGGGCTCATCGCCTTCGGCGCCCACGACAGCGGCCCCGAGGACGCGCTCGACCAGGTGCGGACCCGCACGATCCTCACGCGCACCTCGTCCGCCGCCGTCCGCGCGTGGTTCGAGGGCTTCGGCATCGCCCGCGCGACGGGCCCGGTGCGCATCCCCGCCGCGCCGGAGGCGGGGGTGCTGCGCGACCGCGTCTGCCTGCCG
>NZ_GG770539.1:1726747-1732829 GCF_000154905.1 Streptomyces sp. SPB074
CTGTGGGGGGTTGCCGCCGCGTAGGGGGGCGCGGCGGCTGCGCGGAAGGGGCCAAGGGCCGCCGTGCGGGGGCGCGGCTTCGAGGGAGCGAGGAGGTACCGCTGCGGGGGAGGGACAGCGTGCCGCTGTGCGGCGTCCGGGTGGTGCGTGGGCCGTGGATGCCGCAGGCACCCTCTCATCGATCGCTTTTTCAGGTCATATACCTGCATGACCGAAGCCCATGCCGTCACGGCCCCGGCCGACGCAGCGGACGACGACGATCCCGTCGTACACCGCCTCACCCAGGGACTCGCCGCGCGCGGCGTGGCGCTCACGGGCGCGCGTGTCCTGTTGCTCGGCCTCCCGGAGTGCGACGGGAGGGGTACATCGCGCGCGCCGAACCCCGCGCCGACGCTGGTCGCGCGGTTGCACGCGGCGGGCACGCTCGTCCGCGCCGTCGCGCCGAACGCCGCGACGGCCGCCCACCCGGCCGGCCTCCTGTGCGTCCCGCTGACGGCGCGCGAGCTCTACGACGCCGACGCCGTCATCCTCCTCGCCCCGCCCGGCGACGCGGCACGGGCGCTCGTGGAACGCTGGGCGACGTACGTGCTCAACGCCTGCCCGGCACCCCGACCCGACGGAGGCACGTGAGGCCGTCACGCGTCCGGGCCCTGTTCGCCCACCGCCTCCGCGACATCGCCCCTTACCGCCCTCCCCCACTTCCCGCACCCGACCCCGCACGGGGACACGGCACCGGCCCTCGTGCAGCACTGGGCAGCCCACCTGCTCGACGCTCGTACCGCCGAGACGCGCGAGACCGTTACGCCCCTTAGCCCGACGCCCCACCCCCGCAACACCGCCACGTACCGCCCTCCCGCATCCCCTGCGCCCGACCCTGCCGGGAACGCGGCACCGGCGCTCGCGCAGCGCTGCACGGCATACACGCTCGACCCCTGCCGGGCATCCCCGCCCGGCTGAGGGGCGTGAGGCCGTAACCGGCCGTCACCTACCTTGGCGCGAGGCCCTATTTGCCGTACCGCCCCCGCGAGGCCGCCCTGTACCGCCTTCCTCCATGTCCCGTACCTGGCCCCCGCCCGGGGACACGGCACCGGCCCTCGTGCGGCACTGGGCGGCGCACCTGGCCGATGCCCGCGCGGCGGAGACGCGCGAGACCGCTACGCCCTTTGGCGCAACGGTCCGCCCCACGCGACACCGCACCGTCCTCCGCCACTTCCCGCACCCGACCCCCACCCGACGACGCGGCGCCGGCGCTCGTGGCGCACTGGACGACACACCTGCTCGACGCCCGCCCGGTACCCCCGCCCGGCGGAAGCGGGTAGGGCAGTCGCGCACCTTCGCCCGACGCCTCTCCCTCGCGAGGCGGCCACGTACTGCCCTCCCCCACTCCCGCGCCCGTCCCCGCCCCGGATAGCGGCACCGGCGCTCGTGCAGCGCTGAACGGCACACGCGCCCGGCGCCCCGCCCGGCGGAGGCGCGTGAGAACGCTACGCCCCTCCCCCGCGACGCCGCCCCGTACCGCTCTCCTCCACTTCCCGCACCCGGTCCAGGAAGCCGCGCATTCCCTCCGTGAGGGCTTCCGCCGTCGTCGCGGACCCGGGGTCGAAGAGCCACTGGAGGGTGAGGCCGTTGAGCAGCGTCAGGTAGAGACGGCCCTCGGTGTCCACGAGTTCGGGGGGCAGCGTGTCCTCGTCCAGCCCCGTGAAGGCCGCGAGGAGTCCTGAGCGGCCGGCGGGCTGTGCGGCGACGAGGACCGCGTGGGCATCCGGCCAGCGGTCACCGAAGAGCGCCATCTCGAAGCTGAGCCGCCACAGGGCGCGCTGCGCGGGAAACTCGCCGAGGATGGCCTCCCACCGCGCGCGGAAGTGCGCGAGCGAGCCAGGAGCCGCCCCGGCCCCCGGCCACTTCGGGGGCGCGTCCAGGTTCATCTCCTCCACGAGCGCGACGTAGGCCTGCCCGAGCAGGGCGTCCTTCGAACCGTAGTGGTAGCCGATCGACGCGAGGTTCGCGCCAGACTCCCGCACGATGTCGCGCGCCGTCGTCGCGGCGAACCCCTTGTCCATCAGGCAGCGTTTGGCGCCTTCGAGCAGATCCTCACGGTGTCCCATGCGGGCAGCGTACCGGCGTTCTGACAACCGTCCCAGACGCGTGTACAGATGCGCTGGGCGCGTACGGCGGGTGATGTAGACGCTCGTATCGAACGAGCGTATTACACGACCGTCCCATACGCCCGTCATAGACGCGCGTACAGTTCCTCTCTAGCGTTCTCACCATGACTTCTGAACACCTGAACCCGGACCCCCAGAACCCGGAACACCGCCCCGAACCCGGGACCACACCACCGCCCCCACCCGCCCCCGCCACCACACCCGCCCCCCGCGCCGGGCGCCGTGGGTGGGCCGCGTTCGGGGTTCTCCTTCTCGCCCTCCTCATGGTCGCGATGGACACCTCCGTGCTCTTCTTCGCGGCCCCCGCCATCAACGCCGACCTCGCCCCGAGCGGTACGCAACAGCTCTGGATCTACGACATCTACGGCTTCCTGCTCGCCGGGCTCCTCCTCACGATGGGATCGCTCGGCGACCGGATCGGGCGGCGCAGGCTTCTGCTGTGCGGCGCGGCGGCGTTCGGCGCGGCGAGTGCGGCGGCGGCGTACGCGACGAGTCCCGGGATGCTCATCGCCGCGCGCGCCGTGCTCGGTGTCGGCGGTGCGACGCTCATGCCCTCGACCATGGGCCTGATCCGCGTCCTCTTCCAGGACGCCAAGCAGCGGGCCCGCGCGATCGGCGCGTGGACCGCCGTGCTGACGGGTGGTATCGCGCTGGGTTCGGTCGTCAGCGGTGTCCTGGTGGAGCACTACTGGTGGGGCTCCGTCTTCCTCGTGAACCTGCCCGCGATGCTCCTGCTGCTCGTCCTCGCGCCCCCGCTCATCCCCGAGTACCGCGACCCCGGGGGCGGGCGGTTCGACCTGCCGAGCGTGCCGCTCTCGCTCGCGGCCGTCCTGCCGCTGGTGTGGGCGCTCAAGGAGATCCCCGGCAACGGGATGCGTCCCTCCTACGCCCTCGCGCTCGCCGCCGGGCTGGGCTTCCTGGTGCTCTTCGTGCGGCGGCAGCGTGTCGTCGCGCGGCCGATGGTGCCGCCGGCCCTGCTCCGGGTCCGGGGCTACCGGGGCGCGCTCGTGCTGGGCACGCTCGCCGCCTTCGGGATGATGGGCTCCTCGTTCTTCACGACGCAGTACCTCCAGTCGGTCCTGGGGCTGAGCGCGCTGGAGGCCGCGCTGTGGAGCCTCGTGCCCTCGGTGCCGATCGGCGCGGCGGCCCCCGTCGTGACGGCGCTCGTGCAGCGCGGTGTCCCGCGCGGTCGCGTCGTCGCCGCCGGATTCGTGCTGAGCGCGGGCGGTATGGCGGTGCTCGGGCTGGTCGGCACCGGCTCGCTCGCCCTCGTCCTGACCGCCGCCGGGCTGCTCGCCGTCGGTATCGTCGTCGCGCTCTCGCAGCTCACCGATCTGGCGATGGGCGCCGTTCCCGTCGCCCGCGCGAGCACCGCGTCGGCCTTGTGGGAGACGGGTCAGGAGTTCGGCGGTGCGCTCGGCCTCGCGACGCTCGGCTCCCTCGCCACGGGCGTCTACCGCTCCCGCGTCACGGACGCCGGGCCCGCTGGGCTCCCCCACAGCGCCCGCGAGACGCTCGGCGGCGCCGTCGCCCAGGCGACGCGCGTCGGCGGGGAGCAGGGCGCGTCGCTCCTCCGTACGGCGCGCGACGCCTTCGTCTCCGGGATGCACGTCGCGGCGTGGACGTGCGCCGCGCTCTTCGTGCTCTGCGCGGCGGGCGCCGCGCTCGCTCCGCGCGAGGGGGGGTTACGGATTCCGGCGACGCGTCCGCCCGGCCCGCCCCCGAGGCGGCCCCTGTTCCCGCGTCGCGGGAGGCCGGCCCTCGTCGTCCGTCGTGCCACTGCCGGAGGACGCGTGAATCCGGTTCGGGCGGACGGTGCGCACCCGGCGAACGCCCCGTACGCGGCGGGCGATTCGCGCACCTCGCGCGATCCGGACCCGGACGCCCGCACGCCCACGCGCCCAGGCGCCCCCACGCCCGTCCAGCGCGCCCCCACGCCGAAGGGGCCCGCTCCCCCACCGCCGTCGGGCGGAAAGGAGCGGGCCCCTTCGGGCTCTCCGCAGGAGGTGCGCCGCCGCAGGGCGGGGCCTCCCAGCCGAGTCAGGCCAAGCTCGGTCGAGCCAGGCCAAGTTCGGCCCGGTCAGGTCAGGTTCACCGCGCGCGCCGACGTCGCGCCCGTCTCCTGGGCGACCTCCGCGAGGACGTCGGCGGGGACCGAGTCGTCCACCGTGAGGACCGCGAGGGCCTCGCCGCCCTCCTCGGCGCGCGAGACCTGCATCCCCGCGATGTTGATGCCGGCCTCGCCGAGGACGCGGCCCACGGTGCCGACGACGCCGGGACGGTCGGCGTAGCGCAGCACGACCATGTGGTCGGCGAGGGCGAGGTCGACGGTGTGCTCGCCGATCGCCACGATCTTCTGGAGGTGCTTGGGCCCGGCGAGGGTGCCCGAGACGGCGATCTCGCCGCCGTCGCCGAGCGTCCCGCGCACCGTCACGAGGTTGCGGTGGTCGGGGGACTCCGAGCTGGTGGTCAGACGGACCTCGACACCGCGCTCCTGCGCGAAGAGCGGCGCGTTGACGTACGACACGGTCTCCGCGACGACGTCCTCGAAGACACCCTTGAGGGCGGAGAGTTCGAGCACCTTGACATCGTGCTGGGTGATCTCGCCGTAGACCTCGACGTCGAGACGGACCGCGACCTCGCCCGCGAGCGCGGTGAAGATGCGGCCCAGGCGCTCGGCGAGCGGCAGGCCCGGCTTGACGTCCTCGGCGATGACGCCGCCCTGCACGTTGACCGCGTCCGGCACGAGCTCACCGGCGAGCGCCAGGCGCACCGACTTGGCGACGGCGATACCGGCCTTCTCCTGGGCCTCGTCGGTCGAGGCGCCGAGGTGCGGGGTGCACACGACCTGGTCGAACTGGAAGAGCGGCGAGTCCGTGCAGGGCTCCTTCGCGTACACGTCGAGCCCGGCGCCCGCGACGCGGCCCTCCTTGAGCGCGGAGGCCAGCGCCTCCTCGTCCACGATGCCGCCGCGCGCGGCGTTGACGATGCGGACCGAGGGCTTGACCTTGTGCAGCGCCTCGTCACCGATGAGACCGAGCGTCTCGGGCGTCTTGGGGAGGTGCACGGTGATGAAGTCGGCGACTTCGAGGAGTTCGTCGAGCGTGAGGAGCTTGACGCCCATCTGGGCGGCGCGCGCGGGCTGCACGTACGGGTCGTAGGCGACGACCTTCATGCCGAACGCGGACATGCGCTGCGCGACGAGGACGCCGATGCGGCCGAGGCCGACGACGCCGAGGGTCTTCTCGGCCAGTTCGACGCCCGTGTACTTCGAGCGCTTCCACTCGCCGGCCTTGAGGGCCTGGCCCGCCTGCGGGATGTTGCGGGCGGTGGCGATGAGCAGGCCGCAGGCGAGCTCGGCGGCGGTCACGATGTTGGAGGTCGGGGCGTTGACGACCATGACGCCGGCCTTGGTGGCGGCGGAGACGTCGACGTTGTCCAGGCCGACACCCGCGCGGGCCACGACCTTGAGTTTCGGTGCCGCGGCCACTGCCTCGGCGTCGATCTTCGTCGCGGAGCGGATGAGCACCGCGTCCACGTCGGCGAGGGCCGGAAGGAGCTGGGCCCGGTCGGCGCCGTCGCAGTGACGGATCTCGAAGTCCGGTCCGAGTGCGTCGACCGTGGCGGGGCTCAGTTCCTCGGCGATCAGTACGACAGGCTTGTCTTGCGCGCTCACGTGTGTCCTCACAAGTCCTATGCGGACGGCCGTCCCGACGGCCGCATTGCGGTGGAGGGGGTTCTGGCCGCGTGGAAGACGCACGACACTGTGGGCCCGACGCGTATGGAAGTGCAGTGTAGTGCCGCACCGAGGGGCTGAATCCGCCCGTACGGAGGGTTCACCCGTTCGGGA
The DNA here is from genome assembly GCF_000154905.1 of Streptomyces sp. SPB074. Lineage (GTDB taxonomy): Bacteria > Actinomycetota > Actinomycetes > Streptomycetales > Streptomycetaceae > Streptomyces. The sequence continues at coordinate 1,732,763 of NZ_GG770539.1, forward strand.
CTGGACCACGTTTCCGTAGCACGCGTGTCCGCTTCGGGCGCCGCGCGCGGACCGCTCCCCCGGCGGG
>NZ_GG770539.1:1732929-1736990 GCF_000154905.1 Streptomyces sp. SPB074
CCGCCGGCCCCGCCCTGTGGCGGGGCGGGGGCTCAGGCTTCCTCGTCCACCCAGCTCATGAGCTTGCGCAGCTCCTTGCCGGTGGTCTCCAGGAGGTGCTCCTCGTCGGCCTTCTTGTACTCGTTGTACTTCGGCAGGCCGGCCTCGTACTCCTTCATCCAGGTGTTGGCGAAGCTGCCGTCCTGGATCTCGCCGAGGATCTTCTTCATCTCGGCCTTGGTCTGGTCCGTGATGAGGCGCGGGCCGGAGACGTAGTCGCCCCACTCGGCGGTCTCGGAGATCGACCAGCGCATCTTCTCCAGGCCGCCCTCGTACATGAGGTCCACGATGAGCTTGAGCTCGTGCAGGCACTCGAAGTAGGCGATCTCCGGCTGGTAACCGGCCTCCACGAGCGTCTCGAAGCCCGCCTTGACGAGCGCGGAGGTGCCGCCGCACAGCACGGCCTGCTCGCCGAAGAGGTCGGTCTCGGTCTCCTCGGTGAAGGTCGTCTTGATGACGCCGGCGCGGGTGCCGCCGATGGCCTTCGCGTACGAGAGCGCGAGGTCGAACGCCTTGCCGGTCGCGTCCTGTTCGACGGCCGCGATGCACGGGACGCCGCGGCCCTCCTCGTACTGGCGGCGCACGAGGTGCCCGGGGCCCTTGGGGGCGACCATGCAGACGTCGACACCGGCCGGCGGCTTGATGAAGCCGAAGCGGATGTTGAAGCCGTGGCCGAAGAAGAGGGCGTCGCCGTCGTTCAGGTTCTCGCGGACGGACTCCTCGTAGATCTTGCCCTGGATCGGGTCCGGCACGAGGATCATGATCACGTCGGCCCAGGCGCTCGCCTCGGCGGGGGTCAGGACGGTGAGGCCCTGCTCCTCGGCCTTCGCCTTGGACTTGGAGCCCTCGTGCAGACCGACCCGCACGTCGACGCCGGAGTCGCGCAGCGAGAGCGCGTGCGCGTGCCCCTGGCTGCCGTAGCCGAGGACCGCGACCTTGCGGCCCTGGATGATGGACAGGTCGGCGTCGTCGTCGTAGAACAGCTCGGCCACTGGTTTATCTCCTTGAATGCGGATGGTGCGTCCCACCGTACGGCGGGGTCCGTCTGATGTGTGCTCGGGTCTCGGGATACGAACGCCGGCGGGGACCGGCGCGCGGGGCGAGACGGGGTGGTGCGAAGGAGACCGGTGCGCGGGTCGCGCGCGGGGTGCGTCCTGGTGGTCCGGGCTCGTACGGGTGCGGGTCGCGCACGTGTCGTACGGGTACGGAAGCGGGCGGGGCGTCGCGCGGACCGGCACCGTGGTGCGGGCCGGGTCCTTCGCGCCGTCCGCCGGTCGCCGCGGCGGGGGGCCGCCGCTCGGGCGCCGCGACGGGCCGCCGCTCAGGCGCTGCGGTCCAGGGCGCGCAGCGAGCGGTCGGTGATGGACCGTCCGCCGCGGCCGACGGCGATGGTGCCGGACTGGACGAGTTCCTTGATGCCGAAGGGTTCGAGCATCTTGAGCATGGCCTCCAGCTTGTCGCTGGAGCCGGTCGCCTCGATCGTGACGGCGTCCGGCGAGACGTCCACGGTCTTCGCGCGGAAGAGCTGGACGATCTCCACGATCTGCGAACGCGTCTCGTTGTCGGCCCTGACCTTCACCAGGACAAGCTCCCGGTGGATCGCGGAACCGGGTTCCAGCTCCACGATCTTGAGGACGTTGACCAGCTTGTTGAGCTGTTTGGTGACCTGTTCCAGGGGGAGTTCGTCGACATTGACCACGATGGTGATGCGGGAGATGTCGGGGTGCTCGGTGGTGCCCACCGCGAGCGAGTCGATGTTGAACCCGCGGCGGGAGAAGAGGGAGGTGATGCGGGCGAGGACGCCCGGCTTGTTCTCCACCAGGACGGAGAGCGTGTGCTTGGACATGTTCATGTGCGTTTCTGCTCTTCCGTCTCAGTCGTCGGCGGCGTCGCCGAAGTCGGGGCGGACCCCGCGGGCGGCCATGATGTCGTCGTTGGACGTGCCGGCGGCGACCATGGGCCACACCATCGCGTCCTGGTGGACGATGAAGTCCACGACGACGGGGCGGTCGTTGATGGAGTTCGCCTTGGCGATCACCGCGTCCAGCTCGCCCGGGTCCTCGCAGCGCAGGGCGACGCAGCCCATGGCCTCGGCGAGCTTCACGAAGTCGGGGACGCGGGTGCCGGCCGGCTTCGGAGCGCCGTCGCGCTGGCCGGAAGCGGCGGTGTGTCCGCCGGTCGGGTCACCGGACAGCACCGTGTTCGAGTAGCGCTGGTTGTAGAAGAGGGTCTGCCACTGGCGCACCATGCCGAGGGCACCGTTGTTGATGACGGCGACCTTGATCGGGATGTTGTTGAGGGCGCAGGTGGTCAGTTCCTGATTGGTCATCTGGAAGCAGCCGTCGCCGTCGATGGCCCACACGGTGCGCCCGGGCTGCCCGGCCTTCGCGCCCATCGCGGCGGGGACCGCGTAGCCCATCGTCCCGGCGCCGCCGGAGTTGAGCCACGTCGCGGGCTTCTCGTGCTCGATGAAGTGCGCGGCCCACATCTGGTGCTGGCCGACGCCCGCCGTGAAGATCGTGTCCTCGGGGGCGAGGGTGCCGATGCGCTCGATGACCTGCTGGGGCGAGAGGCTGCCGTCCTCGGGCTGCTCGTAGCCGAGCGGGTAGGTCTCGCGCCAGCGGCCGAGGTCGGCCCACCAGGCGGTCAGGTCGCTCTTGTTGCCCCCGGCGTGCTCGGCCTGGACGGCCTGCACGAGGTCGGCGACGACCTCCCGCGCGTCGCCGACGATCGGGACGTCGGCGGTGCGGTTCTTGCCGATCTCGGCGGGGTCGATGTCGGCGTGCACGATCTTCGCGAGCGGCGCGAAGCTGTCGAGCTTGCCGGTGACGCGGTCGTCGAAGCGGGCGCCGAGGGCGACGATGAGGTCGGCCTTCTGGAGCGCGGTGACGGCGGTGACGCTGCCGTGCATCCCGGGCATTCCGACGTGCTGCGGGTGGCTGTCGGGGAAGGCGCCGAGCGCCATCAGGGTCGTCGTGACGGGCGCCCCGGTCAGCTCGGCGAGGACCTTGAGCTCGGCGGTCGCGTGGGCTTTCAGGACGCCGCCGCCGACGTAGAGGACGGGGCGCTTGGCGGCGCTGATGAGCCGGGCGGCCTCGCGGATCTGCTTGGCGTGCGGCTTCGTGACGGGACGGTAGCCGGGCAGGTCCTGGGTGGGCGGCCAGCTGAACGTCGTGTCGGCCTGGAGCGCGTCCTTGGCGATGTCCACGAGGACGGGGCCCGGACGGCCCGTCGAGGCGATGTGGAACGCCTCGGCGATGGCGTGCGGGATGTCCTCGGCCTTGGTGATGAGGAAGCTGTGCTTGGTGACCGGCATCGTGATGCCGACGATGTCCGCCTCCTGGAAGGCGTCCGTACCGATCGCGGCGGAGGCGACCTGCCCCGTGATGGCGACGAGGGGCACCGAGTCCATGTTGGCGTCGGCGATCGGCGTGACGAGGTTGGTCGCACCGGGGCCCGAGGTCGCCATGCAGACGCCGACCTTGCCGGTGGCCTGCGCGTAGCCGGTCGCGGCGTGGCCCGCGCCCTGCTCGTGGCGCACCAGGATGTGCCGCACCCGGGTCGAGTCCATCATCGGGTCGTACGCGGGGAGGATCGTGCCGCCCGGGATGCCGAAGACCGTGTCGGCCCCGACCTCCTCAAGGGAGCGGATGAGGGACTGCGCACCCGTCACGCGCTCGACGTGTCCGGACTGCTGTCCGCCGGAACGGGGTCGCGGCTGCGGATGCGGGGCCCCGGTGGCCTGCTCGGTCATCGGCATCTCTTCTCGGTGCTGAGTTCTCGGTACGGGTGGGCGGGTGCGTTTCGTGGTGGTACGCGCGGCGGCCGGGGGCGGTCCGGCGGGCACCTGTGCAACAAAAAACCCCTCGTGCCGGGTGGCAAGCGAGGGGAGCGCGTCGGTGCGGGTACCGGAGTTCGTTCTCCGGCTTCAGCCGACGCGCTGTCCAAGTACGAGAATTCGGGTGCGCATGGCAGTGACCATCCTCCCAGCGGCTGTCAACTGTCAAGCCGATGGGACGCAT
>NZ_GG770539.1:1742571-1754787 GCF_000154905.1 Streptomyces sp. SPB074
CCGGCGAGGTGCGGAGCCCGGCGGCGCGAGGGACCGGGACGGCGGCCCGGCACGGGGTACGTGCCGGGCCCGAGCGCGCGTCGCAGCCGGTGCTCGTCCAGCGGGCCGGAGAAGGCGAGGCCCTGCGCGTGGGTGCAGCCGAGCGCCTGGAGGACGGTGACCTGTTCGGCGCGGTCGACGCCCTCGGCGACGGTGTACAGGCCGAGGTCGGTGGCGATCCGCAGCACTCCGGCGGTGATCTTGTAGTGCCGGGCCGAGTCCACGACTCCGCTGACGAGGTTCCGGTCGAGCGTGAGCGCGTCGACTTGGGAGCCTGCGCAGCGCCTCGATCGTGGCGTGCCCGGCGCCGAAGCCGTCGAGCCCGATGCGTACACCGAGCCTGCGGAGCACGTTGAGGCGCCGTTCCAGGGTGTCGAGCGGGACGCGCGGGTCGTCCAGGCGCAGGGCGATCTGGAGAGCGCCCGAGGGCAGCGCGTAGCGCGTGAGGAGCGCCTCGACGGAGGTGAGCGGTGTCGTGGCCCGGTCGAGCAGCGCCCGGGCCCCGAGCCGCACCGAGACGGGCGTCGTATGGCCCTCGGCACGGCGTTCGGCGGCTTCGGCGATGGCCTCGCCGAGCAGCCAGCGGCCGAGCGCGCCGCCGCGTTCGGCGTCCCCGGGGCCGCGCAGGAACTCCTCCGGGGTGAAGAGGATGCCTTGCGCGGAGCGCCAGCGGGCCTCGGCGGTGACGACCTCGACGGCGCCGGTGTGCAGGCAGACGACGGGCTGGTGCAGGAGTGCGAACTCGCCCTCGTCCAGCGCCGTGCGCAGCCGCCCGGCGAGCGCGGTGCGGCGGGCGGCCTCGGTCTGGAGCTGGGGGACGTACAGTTCGACGCGGTCCTTGCCGAGTCCCTTCGCGCGGTACATCGCGAGGTCGGCGTTGCGCAGCAACTCGCCCGCGCCGAGGCCGTTCTCGGCGAAGGCGACGCCGATCGACGCGGCGATGCGCACCTCGTGGCCCTCGATCATGTACGGCAGCGAGAGCGCGACGCGGAGCCGTTCGGCGAGGTCCTTGATCTGCTGCTCGCGCTCGGCCACGTCGCGGGTGCCCTCGCCGACGATGAGCGCGGCGAACTCGTCGCCGCCCAGCCGCGCGGCGGTGTCTCCCGAGCGCACCGACTCGTGGAGCCTGCGGGCGGCCTGGACGAGGAGTTCGTCGCCGGCCTGATGGCCGATGGAGTCGTTGACGCCCTTGAAGCCGTCAAGGTCGATGAAGAGCACGGCGACCCCGGTGTCGCCCGTGCGGCGGCCCTTGAGGGCGCGGCGCACGCGGCGCGTGAAGAGGGCGCGGTTGGGCAGGTCGGTGAGCGGGTCGTGCTCGGCGTTGTGCTGGAGCTGGGCCTGGAGGCGGACGCGTTCGGTGACATCGCGGCTGTTGAGGATGAGCCCGCCGTGCAGCCGGTTGACGGTGGACTCGACGTTGAGCCAGTCGCCGCAGCCGGACTTGAAGCGGCACTCGATGCGGGTCGTGGGCTCGCAGCCGGGGTCGGCGGCGAGGAAGCGGCGGATCTCGTGGACGACCTGGCCGAGGTCCTCGGGGTGGATGAGGGAGGCGAGTTCGCAGCCGAGCATCGACTCGGCCTCGCGTCCGTAGACGCCGCTCGCCGCGGGGCTCACGTACCGCAGGACGCCGCTCGGCGCGACGATCATGATGACGTCGCTGGAGCCCTGGACGAGCGAGCGGAAGTGCTCTTCCTTATGGGCCAGTTCCTGCGTGAGGGCGATGTTGTCCACGAGCATGATGCCCTGGCGCAGGACGAGGGCCAGCACGACGGTGCAGGCGGTGATGAGCACGACGCGGTCGACGCTCGGCGCGTTGACGGCGCTGTAGAGGAGGCCGAGGGTGCAGACGGCGGCGGCGAGGTACGGGGTGAGCGCCGCGAAGGTGCTGGTGCGCGCCCGCGTCGCGGGCGGGACCTTGACGGGCTCCTCGGCGGGGGCGCGGCGCGTGGAGCGTACCCAGGGGGCGTACGCCAGAAGCAGGGACCCGGCGAACCAGCCGGCGTCGAGGAGCTGGCCCGAGCGGTAGCTGTCGCGCAGCAGGGGCGAGGTGAAGAGGGCGTCGCACAGCACCGTGAGGGCGAAGGCGCCGACGGCCGTGTTGATCGCGAACCTGCCCGCGGCCGAGCGCTTGAAGTGCAGCGCGAGCACCATCGAGACGAGCGCGATGTCGAGGAGCGGGTACGCGAGCGAGAGCGCCGCGCGGGGCACGCTCTCGCCCCGGAACTGCGTCGTGTGCGCGAGCGCGAGGCTCCAGGAGAGCGTGAGGAGCGAGCCGCCGATGAGCCAGGAGTCGAGCGCGAGGCAGGCCCAGCCCGCGCGGGTGACGGGCCGTTTGGCGAGGACGAGGAGGCCGACGATGGCCGGTGGGGCGAAGAGCAGGAAGAACAGGTCGGCGAGACCGGGGACGGGCACGCTCTGCCGCAGGACGACCTCGTACCAGCCCCAGACCGCGTTCCCCCCGGCGGCCATGACCGAGGAGAAGGCGAAGAGGAGCCAGGCGGGCCGGAAGCGGGTCCGGCTGCGGCGCGCGTAGAGCACGCAGGAGACGCAGGCGACGAGCCCGGCGAGGCTGAGCCCGAAGTCGCCCATGAAGGCGGCGACGCGCGGCGAGCCCCAGCCGAGCACCGAGCCGACGGCGTATCCGGCGCTGAGCAGCACCAGGAGGATCTGACCGAGGAGGCCGGGCGCGAGACGCCGCGCCCCGCCGCCCACCGGGTCCGCGCCCGCACCGAGAATCCCGGCCTGGCGGGGACCGTCGGCCGAAGAAGGATCGTCGGCCGGAGGGGGGCCGTCGGCCGAAGGAGGAGCCTCGGCCTGACGAGGGCCGCCGTCCTGGGATGCCCCGCCGGTCCGGGGCGGGGCACCGGTCTCCTCGGGACGCGCGTGCCCGCCGGCGCTTCCGCTGTCGTCGGCACGCGTGGTCTCGGGGAGAGTCCCGCTCTCGCCGGGGCGCGCGTCGCTCACGGCCTCGCGCGCGTTCACCGGACCGCTCCCGTGGGCGGGATGAGCACCCGTCCGGCGGAACGGCGGGAGGCGGTGCGTCCGGGCAGCGGCTCGCGCCCGCGTCGCGCGGGCCGTACCCCGCGCGCTGTCGGCCGCGCCCCGTACGTGCTCCGCTGGCGTGTCTCAAGGCCCCGCATACCCCGTCGCCCCCTCGGCGTCCCTGTCTCCGGCGTCCTCGGCCCGGCCGTCCGGCGGCTCGTCCCCGGCACCGTCACCGTCCGCGACGGCACCCCTGCGGCGACGATACACCAGAATCGTCACAGAGCGACATAGTCTCTCTACTCTCCGTGACGAAGCGGAGGCATCGTCTACGGTACGGGGCGATCCGTGCGCGGTACGTGCCGGTAGCCGGGTTCGCTGGTTCCGTTCCCGGCCCATGGTGGGGCGAAAACCACCCACCGGGGGCCGGAACGTAACAAGCACACCCGCACGGGGACGGGACGGGCGGGAGGGACGGCAGGGGCGGGAGGGGCGTCGCGCCCTCGCGACCGGGCCCGCCGGGGGGTCAGGCGCCCGCCGTCAGCACGATGTTGTCCGGCCGTTCGCCCGCCGCGAACCGGGTGAGCTGGCGGGCCAGGAGCCGCTTCGCGCGGGGCTCGAACGCGGACGTGGAACCGCCGACATGCGGGCTGACGAGGACACCGGGCGTGTGCCACAAGGGGTGTGCGGCGGGGAGCGGTTCGGGGTCCGTGACGTCGAGGGCCGCGGTGAGGCGCCCCGTACCGGTCTCGGCGAGCAGCGCGTCCGTGTCGACCACCGGGCCGCGCGCGACGTTGACGAGGAGCGCGCCGTCCTTGAGCCGCGCGAGGAACTCCGCGTCCACGAGGCCGCGGGTCTGCTCGGTCAGCGGCGTCGAGAGGATCACGACGTCGGCCTCCGGGAGCAGCGCGGGCAGCGCGGTGAGCGGATGCACGTCGCCGCGCTCCGTGGCACGCGCGGAGCGCGCGACGCGCAGGACCCGCGCGCACTCGAAGGGCGCGAGCCGGTCCTCGATCGCGGCACCGATCGACCCGTACCCGACGATGAGCACGGTCCGGTCGGCGAGCGCCGGGTAGAAGCCGGAGCGCCACTCCTCGACGCGCTGGCCCTCCACGAAACGTGGGATGCCGCGCAACGAGGCCAGGGTCAGGGCGAGGGCGAGTTCGGCGGTGCTCGCCTCGTGGACGCCGCGCGCGTTGCACAGCACGACGCCCTCGCGCAGGGCGGCGACGGCCGACGCGACGTTGTCGGTCCCGGCCGAGAGCGTCTGCACGACGCGCACGTCCCGCATGGCGGGCAGCGGGCGCAGCGCGACCTCGGTGCCGCGCAGGTAGGGCACGACGTAGAACACACAGTCGGCGGGGTCGGCGGGGAACGTCTCCTCACCGTCCCAGCGGCGGTACGTCAGTCCCGATTCCTTCTCGCCGGGCAGGCCCGGGATCTGGTCGGCCGGATAGGGGAGCCACACATCGCCTGTCATGGTCAGGAGGCTAACGACCGCCGGGGGCCGCCGGGGAGGCCGGGGCGGGGGCCGCGAGGCGCTGCGGTTAATTTGGTGCGCGTACGGGGTCCGGCTCAGCTTCCGTGACGCCGTGCCTTTCCACCATCATGGCTTGGCCTGCAGGTCCTATGAGCAGAGGGTGACTGATGGCCCATGGAGTAGTCATCGACGGTGCGCTGACCCGTCTCGTTCCGACGACCGAGGATGATGTGGACCTGCTGAGCCGTTGGTTTGCCTCTCCCGACCTCGTCGAGCACTGGGGCGGCGTGCCGGTATCCCGGGACGAGGTAGCTGTGAAGTACGTCGGGCGGCGCCGGCCGCATGTGGAGTCCTTCCTTGTACTGGAACAGGGCACACCGGTGGGCTACGCCCAGTACTGGCACGCCGGAGCGGCCGAAGGCGGCATCGACATGGTGCTGGTACCACAGGCGCGGGGCCGGGCCCTGGGGCCAGATGCCGCCCGCGCGCTTGTTGCGCACCTGGGTGGTCTTGGGTGGAGGCGCGTGACCGTCGATCCCGTACAAGGAAACGCGCGGGCAGCGCGGGCCTGGGAGAAGGCCGGCTTCCGGCAGGTGTCGGCTGACGCGGAAAATTTCTTCATGAAGTTCACCTTCGTCGAGGACCGCCAGGGCTGACCTCTGTACGGCAGCGTCAATCGTCGCGGATCGTGTGCGCTTCACAGAAGGTGAGCCAGAACCCGCGTACGGGCAGCGGGGAGGAAAGACCAGGTGGAGCGCAGGACGATCGGCTCCGGGGCGCTGCGCGCAGGGGCCGTGGGTCTCGGCTGTATGCCGATGAGCTGGGCATACACGCGTTCGCAGCGCTCGGGCACCGAATCGGAACGGACGGTGCGGAGCGCTCTCGACCACGGCGTGACGCTCTTCGACACGGCCGACATGTACGGGCCCTTCACCAATGAGCTGCTGCTCGGCCGGGCCCTCGGCGCGCGGCGCGCGGAGGCGCTGCTCGCGACGAAGTGCGGGCTGCTCGTGGGCGACGGGCACCTCGTCGCGAACGGCCGCCCCGAGTACGTACGGCGCGCCTGCGACGCCTCGCTGCGCCGGCTGCACACCGACGTCATCGACCTCTATCAGCTGCACCGCGCCGATCCCGAGGTGCCGGTCGAGGAGACGTGGGGCGCGATGGCCGGACTCGTCGCGGCGGGCAAGGTCCGCGCGCTCGGTCTGTGCGCGCACGACGCGCGGGCCGTGCGCGAGGCGACGGCGCGCGGTGACGGGGCGCGCGGGGGCGGCGGGGTGCGCGGGGGCGGCGCGATGCGCGAGGGTACGTCGCGCGAGGGCGGCGTGACGGTGCGCACGGCGCGCGGCGTCCTCGCGGCGCCGCGCGAGGCCCCGTACGCGCCGACGGTGCGGCTCCTGGAGCGGGTCCAGCAGGTCTTCCCGGTGAGCGCGGTGCAGGCGGAGCTGTCGGTGTGGTCGCGCGAGGCGCTGCGGACGCTGCTGCCGTGGTGCGTGGCGCGTGGCGTCGGCTTCCTGGCGGCGCGTCCGCTGGGCAGCGGCTACCTCACCGGGACGCTCACGCCGGGGCAGGGCTTCGAGCCGGACGACGTACGGGCCAGGCACCCGCGCTTCACGGCGGAGATGATGGCCGCGAACCAGCCCGTCGTGGCGGGCCTGCGCCGCGTCGCCTCGCGCCACGGCGCGACGGTCGCTCAGGTCGCCCTGGCCTGGGTCCTGGCCGCCGATCCGCGCGTCGTCGCCGTCCCCGGCACGAAGCGCGCCCCCTTCGCCGCCGAGAACGCCGCGGCGTCGTCCCTGCGCCTCGACGCGGACGACCTGCGCGAGATAGCCGCACTGCCGCGGGCGCGGGAGAGCTGGGACGTGTGGGGGTGAGGGGCGACGGGCGCGGGGTGACGTAGAGGGGGCGGCGGGGCGGAGGCCATGCGGGGGGGCCGGGGGCGTGTACGGCGCGTGCGCGGCCCGCGCCGTACGGTGCACCGCGCCGTACGGTGCACCGCGCCGTACGGTGCACCGCGCCGTACGGTGCGCGACGTGGCGCCCCGTACGCGACGTGTGCGGCGCGCGACGTCCCCTTCGCCGCCTCGCGCCGTCATGCTGGGAGCCGGCGCGGGAACGCGTCGTGTGGACGTGACCGGGCGAGCCCGACCGAGAGGACCGTTTCGTGCGAGGCATTCCGATTACCCGCGCCGCGCTGGCCACCGCCGGAGCCCTGCTGCTCGCGGGCTGCTCGTCCGGCTCGGACGGCTCCTGGGACCCGATCCGCGAGGCGTCGCCGTCGAGCGCCGCGAGCAGCGGTTCCGGGGCGAGCGGCGCCCCGCAGGACTCCGCGTCGGCGAGCGCCTCTGCGGCTCCGGCGAAAGGCTCGGTCGAGGTCGTACGCACCGTCACCGAGGGGTTGAAGGCACCGTGGGCACTCGCGCCACTGCCCGGCGGCGGGCTGCTCGTCTCCTCGCGCGACAACGGCCAGATCCTGGACGTCGACACCGCCTCGGGCAAGAAGACGCTCGCGGGAACGGTGCCGGGCGTCGTGCACGAGGGCGAGGGCGGCCTGCTCGGGCTGGCGGTGTCGCCCGGCTTCGCGACGGACCACCAGGTGTACGCGTACTTCACGACCGCGTCCGACAACCGGATCGCGCGGATGCTCTACGACGCGAAGAAGCCCGCCGGGCAGCGGCTCGGCGCGCCCAGCACCGTGCTGCGCGGCATCCCGAAGGGTGTGACGCACAACGGCGGCAGGATCGCCTTCGGCCCCGACGGGATGCTCTACGTCGGCACCGGCGAGACCGGCGAGCGCGGCCTCGCCCAGGACCGCGCGTCCCTCGCGGGCAAGATCCTGCGCGTCAACCCCGACGGCAGTCCCGCGCGAGGCAACCCCGCTCCGGACTCGCCCGTGTGGTCCTGGGGCCACCGCAACGTGCAGGGCTTCGCCTGGGACCCGGCGAAGCACATGTGGGCCTCCGAGTTCGGCCAGGACACATGGGACGAGCTGAACCTCATCGAGCCGGGCGGCAACTACGGCTGGCCCGACGCGGAGGGCAAGGCCGGCAAGTCCGGTTTCAAGGACCCGCTGGAGCAGTGGAAGACCGCCGACGCCTCGCCGAGCGGCGTCGCCTGGGCCGAAGGCTCCGTGTGGCTCGCCTCGCTGCGCGGCGAGAGGCTGTGGCGCGTACCGCTGCGGGGCACCGAGGCCGCCGCGAAGCCGCAGGCGTTTTTGAAGGGCGAGTACGGCAGGCTGCGCGCCGTCGTCGCGGCGGGCGGCGACAAGCTCTGGCTGCTCACCAACGAGACCGACTCGCGCGGCACCCCGTCGAAGGGGGACGACAAGATCCTCGAACTGCGCGTGAAGTGACCTCGGCGGGGCCGCGCGGTCCTTCGGGTGCTGTGCGTCGTGCCTGGGGTCTCGCGCCCCGTGCTTCGCGCGTTCGGCGGCCGGGACGGGGCGGGGCAGCGGGGCAGGGCTCGTCGCCGTGCCGCCGCGACGCCGCGACGGTATCCGCCGCTGTGCCGCTGACGCGGCGGTCGCACGCCGCCGCCCCCGCGGCGTGGCGCGTGGCTCGGCTGTCAGATCCGCCAGGCTCCCGGGTCCGTCACCGCGCGGGGTTCGGGCGCCGGCGGGCCAGGCTCTTCCTCGGGGGTGTCGTCGGTGGTGGGCGGGACGGCGGCACCGTGGGCGACGCGGACCGTCACCTTGCCCGAGCGCAGGTCGATGGCACCGTGACCGGGATCGCCGTCCCCGACGTCCTCACGGGTGAGTTCCAGCCGGCTGCGCTCGTCCTCGGTGTGCTTGCGGCCGGGGTTGAAGAGCATGTCGAACGCGCTGAACACGGTGGGCCTCCCGCCTCGGGCAGGGTGCCCGTTCTGTCAGCGTAAGCCCGTTCGAGTGAAAGCGGGCGGGAGAGCGAGACGCCGTCCCTCACCCGAGCGGGCACCACGCACCTCGCGTTCACCCCCCGGGTTGTCCGCCGTGTCGCTTCCGCTCCCGGGCCCCACGCCGGGTGGCGCCGCTCCCCCGTCCCCGCGACGTCACGCGGCGCGGAGGCGCAGTCGTACGCCGTGAAGGCGACGTCGCGGCCGACGCGGCATCACCCGCCGCGCACGCGACGTCCCGGCACCCGTACGCGACATCCACCGTCCCGCCGCGTCTGTCTCCCCGCCAGCCCCTCGGCACGCGCCCCCTCAGCCCCTGAGGCGAGGCGGGCGCGTCCGTCGATCCACCAGGGCGCGACACCCCGGGGCCTCAGCGCGAGAGGCGCGGAGCCTCGGGTCCGTGCTCCGGGAGACTCACGGGTGCGGCCCGTCCTCGTTCCGCGCGGCCCACTCGTGGGCCAGCACGGCCCATCCCTCACTGTCGTGGCGCACACCGCCGCGCGGGTAGCTCTCCCTGAGCACCGCTTCGCGGCGCATTCCGAGGCGGCGCGCGACGGCGATGCTCGCGGTGTTCGCGGACACGGCCCACCACTCGACGCGGTGCATGTGCCGCTCGTGGAAGGCCCAGTCGGCGAGGACGCGGCAGGCGCGGGTGACGAGGCCGCGCCCCGTACCGGCGGGTTCGAGCCAGCAGCCGATCTCGCAGACGCCGGTCGCGGCGTCGAAGACGCGGAAGAGGACGCCGCCGACGAGCGTGCCCCCTCCCGGCCGCCCGCAGCCGTCCCAGATCCCGTAGAGGAAGCCGGTGTCGGCGACGCGCTTCGCGCCGTAGTCGCACAGCAGCTCGCGCGCACTCTCCTCGTCCACGACGCTTTGGCCGAAAGTGATGTACGTGCCGATGAAGTCACGGCCGCGCTCGATGTGGGCGAGGAACTCGGCGGCGTGCCACGTCTCCAGGGGGCGCAGCTCCGCGCCGTCCTCTCCGAGCGGAAGGGCGAACAAGGTGCCTCCAGGGGCGGGCGGGGACCGTCACCCGGTCCGTACCCGGTCGTCCTCGTGGGCGGGCTCGCTATCGGGCCCGCTGCCGTCCGCCGGACACGGACGCGGCACGACTCTAGAGGCGGCCTCCGCGGCCGGCACGGGCTTTTCGATGCTGAGCCGGGGCAGCCGGCGGTCGAGCCACTTCGGCAGCCACCAGTTCGCGTCCCCGAGCAGGTGCATGAGGGCCGGCACGAGCAGGGTGCGCAGGACGAACGCGTCGAGCGCGACGGCGACCGCGAGCGCGATGCCGAACATCGAGATGACGCGGTCGCCGGAGAGCACGAAGGCGAGGAAGACCGAGATCATGATGACGGCGGCCGAGTTGATGACCCGGCTCGTCTCTGCCAGGCCGACGCGTACGGCGCGGCGGTTGTCACCGGTCTCGCGCCACTCCTCGTGCATCCGGCTGACGAGGAAGACCTGGTAGTCCATCGAGAGCCCGAAGAGCACCGAGACCATGATCACCGGCAGGAAGGGCTCGATGGGCCCGGAGGCGCCGAGCCCGAGCAGTTCGCTGCCCCAGCCCCACTGGAACATCGCGACCACGACGCCGAAGGCCCCGCCCACGGCGAAGATGTTCATGACGGCGGCCTTGAGCGGGATCGCGAGGGAGCGGAAGGCGAGCAGCAGCAGGACGGAGCCGAGGGCGACGACGATGCCGAGGAACATCGGCATCTTCCCCACGATCAGCCGCGCGAAGTCGTCGTACCCGGCCGTGACACCGCCGACCGCGACATCGAGCGACGTACCGCTCTCGGCGCGCGGCAGGACGTCCTCGCGCAGCCGCTCGACGAGCGCGCTGGTCTGCTTGGACTGCGGCGAGGACGCGGGCACGACGGTGAGGTACGCGGCGTCGCCGCGCTGGTCGTACGTGACGGGACTTACCGAGGCTACGCCCTGGACGTCCGCGAGGTCGCCGTGGAGCCGGTCGAGCGCGACCTTGTCCTGCGCGCCGCCGACGTGGGTGACGAGCGTGAGCGGCCCGTTGGCCCCGGGCCCGAAGCCCGATCCCTCGCCGCCGTCGCCCGCGAGGAGGTCGTACGCCTTGCGCGTCGTGGACGTCGCGGGGTTGTTGCCTTGGTCGGAGGTCCCGAGGTGGAGGGAGAAGGTGGGCAGGGCGAGGAGGGCGACGACGGCGACGGCGCCCGCGCCGAGGAGGCGGGGATGCCGTTCCACGAAGGCGGACCAGCGCGCCGCGAACCCGCTCGGCGTCTCGGGCTCGGGACCATGCGCGGCGAGCCGCTGACGCTCGCGACGGCTGAGGGCGCGGGGCCCGGTGTACGACAGGAGCGCGGGGAGCAGCGTGACGGAGGCCGCGACGGTGAGCAGGACGGTCAGCGCGGCGGCGATCGCGACGCCGTTGAGGAAGGAGAGCCGCAGGACGAGCATCCCGAGCAGCGCGATGCACACGGTGGCCCCGGCGAACACGACGGCGCGCCCGGTCGTCGCCGTCGCGTCCACGGCGGCCCGGTCGGGTTCGGCGCCGCGCCGCAGCGCTCTGCGGTGGCGCGTGACGATGAACAGCGCGTAGTCGATGCCGACGCCGAGGCCGACGAGCATTCCGAGCATGGGCGCGAAGTCGGCGACGGTCATGGCGTGGCCGAGGAGCGTGATGGCGCTGTACGCGGTGCCGACGGCGACGAGCGCGGTGGCGATGGGCAGCAGGCTCGCGAGGAGCGAGCCGAAGGCGAGGAAGAGGACGATGGCGGCGACGCCGACGCCGATCGCCTCGCTCAGGTGCAGGCCGGAGGATTCGGTGCCGGCCACGGCGCTGCCGCCCAGTTCGATCTGGAGGCCGGGGCCCGCCGCGTCCCGCGCGGTGTCGACCACGGCTTGCGCCTGGCCGGCGGGGAGGTCGTCGGCGGGCTTGTCGAAGGTGACGGTGGCGTACGCGGTGCGTCCGTCGGCGCTGATGCCGCCGCCCTCACCGTTGCCCTGGTAGGGGCCGGCGACGGCGGAGACGCCGGGCAGGTCGGCGAGGTCGTCGAGGGTGCGGCCCATCGTCTGCTCGACGGCGGCGGCGCGGACGGACCCGTCGTCCGTGTGCCACACGACGGTGTCGCTGTCGCCCGCGAGCCCGGGGAAGTTCTCCTCCAGGAGCCGTGTCGCGCGACCGGACTCGGTGCCGGGGGCGTCGTAGTCGTTCGAGTACGCCGACCCGGCGAGCAGCCCACCGGCAGCGGTGCCCGCGAGCACCACGAGCCACAGGACGACGGTGAGGAGGCGGTGCTTGACGCACCAGCGGGCGAGTGCTGCCACGGACGGCTCCCTGGGGGCTTCGTGGTCGTGCGGAGGGAGCCACATGGCGCGGTCGCGAGCGCGGACACCGCGGACACTACGTAGGCAGGCCCCAAAACCGGCCTGGAGCAGGCGGTTTTGGACACTCTGGCAGCAAAACCTGATCGTTTGACCGTTTCGTGTGCCGCCTCACAGAGGTTTATTCCCGCCCTACGGGAATTTTTCGGGGCGGGGGTGGAAGTGGGGCCGGACAGGGCGGGACGCAGGGTGGCGGGGTGAGGTCTGGAGGCATGGCGTCGTGGCGGGCCGGGGCGGGGTGTGCGGGCGAGAGACGCACGCTCGCGCGCGGAGGAGATTCGGCGCACATTCGTGCACGCAACCACCTGAATGGATGAGCGTTCACCGAAGCGCGCACCGTACACAGGTGTTCACCGAACCGCATCGGGCGCACGCGCGTACACCGAGCGACGCGCAGCACACACCCGTACGCCAGCTCACCCGCGCCGCCAACCGGACTCCGCCGAGTGCACACCCGTACACCGAAAAGGGCGGCTCCCCACCTCGCGG
>NZ_GG770539.1:1754887-1758309 GCF_000154905.1 Streptomyces sp. SPB074
CCGCCCCCGCCGGATTCAGCGGAAGAGGTCCGGTGGTTACTCGCTCACGCCCAGCTTCTCCAGGATGAGCTGCTTGACGCGGGCCGCGTCGGCCTGGCCGCGCGTCGCCTTCATGACGGCGCCGACGAGCGCGCCCGCCGCGGCGACCTTGCCGCCGCGGATCTTGTCGGCGACGGCCGCGTTGCCCGCGATCGCTTCGTCCACGGCCGTCCCAAGGGCGCCTTCGTCGGAGACGACCTTGAGTCCGCGCTTCACGACCACCGTGTCGGGGTCACCCTCGCCGGCGAGCACCCCGTCGATGACCTGACGGGCGAGCTTGTCGTTGAGGTCGCCCGCGGCCACGAGCGCGGTGACACGCGCGACCTGTGCCGGGGTGATGGCCAACTCGTCCAGCGCGCGGCCGGATTCGTTCGCGTGACGGGCCAGCTCGCCCATCCACCACTTGCGGGCCTGATCGGCAGGCGCCCCGGCGTCGATCGTCGCGACGATCGGGTCGAGGGCGCCCGCGTTGAGCATGGACTGCATCTCGTGCGCGCCGACCCCCCAGTCCTCACGCAGCCGGTTGCGCCGGGCGAGCGGCAGTTCGGGCAGCTCACCGCGGAGCTGCTCGACCCACTCCTTGGGCGGGGCCACGGGCACGAGGTCGGGCTCCGGGAAGTACCGGTAGTCCTCCGCGTTGTCCTTGATCCGCCCGGAGGTGGTGGAGCCGTCCTCCTCGTGGAAGTGACGGGTCTCCTGCACGATCGCGCCCCCGGAGGAGAGCACGGCGGCGTGCCGCTGGATCTCGTAGCGAGCGGCGCGCTCGACGGAACGCAGCGAGTTGACGTTCTTCGTCTCGCTGCGGGTGCCGAGCGGCGTGGTCCCGTTGGGGCGCAGCGACAGGTTCACGTCGCAGCGCATCTGCCCCTTGTCCATGCGCGCCTCGGAGACGCCCAGGGAGCGGATGACCTCGCGGAGTTCGGCGACGTAGGCGCGGGCGACCTCGGGGGCACGCTCCCCGGCTCCCTCGATCGGCTTGGTGACGATCTCGATGAGGGGGATGCCGGCGCGGTTGTAGTCGAGCAGCGAGTGCGAGGCGCCGTGGATACGTCCGGTGGCGCCACCGATGTGGAGGGACTTGCCGGTGTCCTCCTCCATGTGGGCGCGCTCGATCTCCACACGGAAGACGCTGCCGTCCTCCAGTTGCACGTCGAGATAGCCGTCGAAGGCGATGGGCTCGTCGTACTGGGAGGTCTGGAAGTTCTTCGGCATGTCCGGATAGAAGTAGTTCTTCCGGGCGAAGCGGCACCACTCGGCGATCGAGCAGTGGAGCGCGAGGCCGATACGGATCGCGGACTCGACGCCGACGGCGTTGACCACGGGGAGTGCGCCGGGCAGGCCGAGGCAGGTGGGGCAGGTCTGCGCGTTGGGCTCCGCGCCCTGGGCGGCGGAGCATCCGCAGAACATCTTGGTCCTGGTGCCGAGCTCGACATGGACCTCCAGGCCCATGACGGGGTCGTAGGACGCGAGGGCGTCCTCGTACGGCACCAGGTCAGCGGTGACGGTCACGGTGAAACTTTCCCTCTCAGCCCAGCAGGACGTCGTCGTCACCGAGGCGCTTCAGCTCCCGGTAGAGGATGGCGAGCCCGGTGATGATGCCGGCGCCGGTCACGACCGCGTCGACCAGGCGCAGCTTGTCGCCCTCGGTGCGGGCGCGCTTGACCTGCTTGATGACGTTGATCGCGCCGAAGGCGGTGGTGCCGATCGACACGTACGTGCCGGTCTTCGACTTCTTGAAACCCTTGGCCTTGCTCAGTGCGTTGCTCACAGCGACGGTGCCTCCTCAAGCAGCGGGTGCCCCCAGCGTTCCACGAAAGCGGCCTCGACGGCGGCTCCGACCTTGTAGAGGCGCTCGTCCTTCATCGCCGGGGCGACGATCTGGAGCCCGACGGGCAGCCCGTCCTCCGGCGCGAGGCCGCAGGGCAGGGACATCGCGGCGTTGCCCGCGAGGTTCGCCGGGATGGTGCACAGGTCGGCGAGGTACATCGCCATCGGGTCGTCGCTGCGCTCACCGATCGGGAAGGCGGTGGTGGGCGTGGTGGGCGAGACGATGACGTCGACCTGCTCGAAGGCGCGCGCGAAGTCCTGCGTGATGAGCGTGCGGACCTTCTGCGCGGAGCCGTAGTACGCGTCGTAGTAGCCGGAGCTGAGCGCGTACGTACCGAGGATGACGCGCCGCTTGACCTCGGGCCCGAAGCCCTCGCCGCGCGTGATCGCGGTGACGTCCTCGGCCGAACGGGTGCCGTCGTCGCCCACACGCAGCCCGTATCGCATGGCGTCGAAGCGCGCGAGGTTCGAGGAGCACTCCGAGGGGGCGATGAGGTAGTACGCGGAGAGCGCGAGGTCGAAGGACGGGCAGTCCAGCTCCACGATCTCGGCGCCCAGCTCTCTGAGCAGTTCGACGGACTCGTCGAAGCGCTGCACGACACCGGCCTGGTAGCCCTCGCCGCGGAACTGCTTGACGACGCCGACGCGCATCCCCGCGACGCTGCCGCCGCGGGCCGCCTCCACGACGGGCGGGACGGGGGCGTCGACGGAGGTGGAGTCGAGCGGGTCGTGGCCGGCGATCACCTCGTGGAGGAGGGCCGCGTCCAGGACCGTACGGGCGCAGGGACCGCCCTGGTCGAGGGAGCTGGAGAAGGCGACCATGCCGTAGCGCGAGACGCCGCCGTAGGTCGGCTTGACACCGACCGTGCCGGTGACGGCGGCGGGCTGGCGGATGGAGCCGCCGGTGTCGGTGCCGATCGCGAGAGGCGCCTGGAAGGAGGCGAGCGCGGCGCTGGAGCCGCCGCCGGAGCCGCCGGGGATGCGCGTGAGGTCCCACGGGTTGCCGGTGGGGCCGTAGGCGCTGTTCTCGGTGGAGGAGCCCATCGCGAACTCGTCCATGTTGGTCTTGCCGAGGATGACGACGTCGGCGTCCTTGAGGCGCCGGGTGACGGTCGCGTCGTACGGCGGAATCCAGCCCTCAAGGATCTTCGATCCGACCGTCGTGGGCACGCCCTCGGTCGTGAAGATGTCCTTGAGCGCGAGCGGCACACCGGCGAGCGGGCCGAGCTTTTCGCCGCGGGCACGCTTCTCGTCGACGGCGCGGGCCTGCGCGAGCGCGCCTTGGCGGTCGACGTGCAGGAAGGCGTGGACCTTCTCGTCCACGGCCTCGATGCGGGCGAGGTGGGCTTCGGTGACCTCGACGGCGGTGAGTTCGCCGGAGGCGATCTTCTCCGCGGTCTGGGCGGCGGTGAGCCTGATGATCTCGGTCATCGCGTCAGTCCTCCCCGAGGATCTGGGGAACCTTGAATCGCTGCTGCTCCTGCGCGGGGGCCCCGGAGAGCGCCTGCTGGGGGGTGAGCGAGGGTCGGACCTCGTCCGCGCGCATGACATTGGTC
>NZ_GG770539.1:1758675-1765922 GCF_000154905.1 Streptomyces sp. SPB074
TGGCGGGGTGGGGGCGCCTTGAGGGTGCGGACCTGGCGCTGGGGGCGCAGGGGGGCTCGCACGCGAGGTGAGCGCAGCCCCCGCCCTCCCAGGGGGGCGCCCCGATTACAAGTCTTCCACCCCCCGCACCCCGCCCCTCACCAATTCCACGCATCTGTGAACAACTTCGCCATTCACGAAAAAGCTCTCACCCTTATGGGTTGTGGAAATCTCGGCGCAAAGCGGGGTCGGCACGAGGTGTGCCATGGTGGCTCCAGTGCAGGAACCGGTGCCTCACCCAAGCACCAAGCACAGTGCTCCGTCCGGCCTCTCCCAGCGACACCACGACACGGGAGGCGACGAGGGTTACCGGTTCAGCCCGCCACGGTCCCACCTCCCCGGACCTGCGGCGGGCACGCCGCGCGGGGCTCGCGACCGCGCGCGGCGCCTCGTGCACGCAGCCAGGCGGTGGTCTCCTCCGGGGGCATCGCGGCAGAGACCAGCCAGCCCTGGACCGCGTCACAACCGAGGTCGCGCAACCTCTCCCACGTCTCGTCGTCCTCGACGCCCTCGGCGACGACGACGAGACCCAGGGAGTGGGCGAGATCCACGGTGCAGCGCACGATCTCGGCATCCTCGGTGTCGATGGCGAGACGGGCGACGAACGAGCGGTCGATCTTCAGCTCGCTCACGGGGAGGCGGCGCAGGTGGACAAGGGAGGAGTAACCCGTGCCGAAGTCGTCGAGGGACATCTTCACGCCGTGCCCGGTGAGGCCGGCGAGAGTGTCCGCCGCGCGCTGGGGGTCTTCGAGGAGCACGTGCTCGGTGATTTCCAGCTGGAGGGCGCCCGGCGGGACGCCGTGCCGTGCGAGGCGTCCCGCAACGGCTCCCGCGAAGCCCGGCGTGTGGACGTCACGGGGAGAGACGTTCACCGCGACGGGCACGAAGAGGCCCTGCGCGCGCCAGCGCGCGACCTGGCCGAGCGCGGTCTCCAGCACGTACTCCGTCAGGTACGGCATGAGGCCGCTGCTCTCGGCGATGGCGATGAACTCGTCCGGAGGAACCTTTCCCCGCTCTGGGTGCACCCAGCGCACGAGGGCCTCCAGGCCGGCTACTTCGCCGTCGAAACGCACCTTCGGCTGGTAGTGGAGCTCGACATCGCCGGTGTCGAGAGCCCGCCGGAGGTCGCCGAGGAGGCCCAGCCGGTCAGGGGTGTTGGAGTCGCGCTTCGACTCGTACACCTCGACGCCTGTGCGGTCGCGCTTGGCCTGGTACATCGCCACGTCCGCGCGCCGCAGCAGCCCTTCGGCGTCGAGCGCGTGATCGGGGAAGACGGCGACACCGGCGCTGGCCTCCAGGACGAGCGTCAGCCCGTCGAGGTCGAGAGGGGAGCCGAGTTCGCCGACGAGGCGACGGGCCAGGCGCTGGGCGGCGGTGGTCGAGTCGGTGGCAGGAAGGAGTATCGCGAATTCGTCCCCGCCGAGCCGGGCGGCCTCCGCCTCGCGCGGCAGTGAGACGCGGAGCCGTTCCGCGACCTGGAGGAGGAGACGGTCACCAGCGAGGTGCCCGAGTGTGTCGTTGACGGAACGGAAGCGATCGAGGTCGATCAGGAGCAAGGCGATCCGGCCGCCCTGACGTTCGGCGGCGTCGAGCGCGGTCCAGATGCGTTCGAGGAGCCACTGCCGGTTCGGCAGTCCGGTGAGGGGATCGCGCAGTTGCTCCTCGGCTCGGGCGTGCGCCATCCACAGGGAGGTGTCGAGAGCGTAGAGCGGAATGGCGAACAGGGGGAGCAGCAGGGGCCGGTAGGCGGCGACGACGCAGATGAGGGGCGCGATACCGAGGAGGGCCACCGCGACGAGGAACTGCCGGTGCAACGCCGTGCGCGTCGTGGTGGGCAGGCGCGGGACCCGGGGGGTGTGGAGCAGCCACAGCAGGACGCGCGTGACAAGGAGGTAGGCGAGACCGGCGAGGAGGAGTTCGGGGACGGTGTAGAGGTCCCACTGCTCCGGGTGCCACGGCTGCTCGACGCTCGGCATGACGCCGAAGGCCGCCAGGACGAGGGCTCCGGCGACGTTGCCGAGGACGTCCACGGCCCCGTGCAGGACGCCCCGGCGCCAGCGATGCCTGCGGGCGAGCCCCACGAGGACCACGACGGTGAGGCTCACGAGCACGGCGGGCAACCAGCCGTACAGAAGCAGTACCGCGAGAGTGAGCGCGGCGCCGGAGCCGGTGCCGCCCCACCAGCGGTCTCTGCCGAGAGCGACGAGGTGGCCGACGATGAGGCCGGTCAGCAGGGCGAGGGACCAGCCGTCGACGCCACCGGGGAAAAGCCCGTGTCGGGTACCGAGAGCGCGGACGACCCCGGTGCCGAGGAGCGCCGCCGCAAGTGCCACGACCGCTGCGGGCAGCGCGGGCAGCACCCGCCCGCCGGTCGCGCCTGCCCGCCTCGGGCGGGTGGCACGGCACTCGTACACGCTTTCCGGCGTGGCCCGGCTGATGCCGCCGCGCGCGCCGCCGGGCTTGTCGCCGGATGTGCCTCCGTACGGGCCTGCCCCTTGGCCACGCGTCTCGTTCACCCGCGCTACGCCCCTGCCCCCGAGCGGTCCGCGCCCTGCCCGAGACATACCGGTCTCGCTTGGCCGCGCTTCGCCCTTGAGCGCGCGCCGCACTCGCGACACGGCCCGACGCACAGCCGACTCCGTGTCACGCACTGCGGACGAGGGCTCCCGCGCCACGGGCTCAGAACCAGGTGGCGCGGACTCGGACCACGGCGCCACGACCTCGGTTCCGGGTGCTACAGACGCAGGCCGACTCGCCGCGCCTTGCGGCTCGTCCGCTCCGGGTTCAGGGAGGCGCCCCGCGCCCTCGGCTTCCGGTACGGCCATCCCATCCTCGTGCGCCACCGGCCCGGCATCGCCCGCCGCCGTCTCACGAGCCCCACGGCCCTCCGGGGCCTGACCGTCGTGGCCGTCTGCCGCGCCGGCTTCCCGCGCGCGCCGAGCGGGGCCCGTCAGGAATCCGGGGCTCCCGGGAGGTGGGGTCGGGCGATACGGGAGGGAGGGGCGGGGGGCGGAGGATTCCGGTGGGTCGGGGGCGTCGGTGGGTATGGGGGGACCGGCGTGCGGGGGTGGCGGGGTACGGGCGGGGGGCACGGGGTCCCTTTCCGTGAGCGTGCGCAGTCTTCGCAGGGCTTGGCGCGTCCGCTGCCGCAGCCTGGAGACTGGGGCGACGCTCTCGGTCGGTTCCATTCCCGTCCCTCTCACCACCGGCGGTACCCGTACCCCGGCCCGAAGCCTTCGGTGCGGAGCCCTCGTTCCGGGCCTCGCGGGCGGAGACGGCGGGCGCGCCAGTCCACACTAGGCCGCGAACGGCCTCCTGGGGCAGGCGTAGCACGGGGTTGCCCGAATGCGCCCCGGCCTTACGGATGCGTCTGGTATGCACCGAACGGGCGGACCGTCACCCGCCCCCGGCACGTCGGCCCCAGTGGCCAACGCCCCGGCAACCACCCCTCCGACGGCGCCCGTTCGCCTACGCCCGAGGTTCCGCGGGCTCCCGGACGCGACGCGCCGAGCTTCCCCGCCCTGTCTCCGTAATAGTGCCCAGCTCTCCCGCTCCCCCACACCTCATCTGCCGCGCTTGGTCCCCCTGCCCTCCTTGCGCTCCCTACTCGTCCTCTTTCCCGTTCGTCGCTGCCCGCTCCGTCTTCTCGGTCGTCTCGGCCTCCGAGGCGACCGCCGCCTCCGCCTGCGCCCCCTCCGCCTTCTCGGCGCCCGTCTTCCCGGCGTCCGTCTCCTCGGCGTCCGTCTCCTCGGCCGGCCGGACCGCCACCTCTGTGGCCGCTTCCGGGCCCTGGTCCAGGAGGATCGCGAAGCCGTCCTCCTCCAGGACCGGGACCTTCAATGACAGCGCCTTGTCGTACTTGGAGCCGGGATTGTCGCCGACCACGACGAACGAGGTCTTCTTCGACACCGAACCCGTCACTTTCGCGCCACGCGACTGGAGTGCTTCCTTAGCGGCGTCACGGGTCCAGCGTTCCAGGGTGCCGGTGACGACGACGGTGAGTCCTTCGAGGGGGCGGGGGCCGCTGTCGGTCTCCGACTCGTCGGCCTCCATGCGGACGCCCGCCGCCTTCCACTTGCGGAGGATCTCGCGGTGCCAGTCGTTCTCCTCCGCGTCGTACCACTGCTTGAGCGAGGCGGCGATGGTCGGGCCGACGCCCTCGGTCTCGGCGAGTTCGTTCTCCTCGGCCGCGAAGATCCGGTCGATGGAGCGGAATTCGCGGGCGAGGGCGGCGGCGGCGACCGGGCCGACGTGGCGGATGGAGAGGCCGGTGAGGATCTGGGCGAGGGGCCGCTGCTTGGCGGCCTCGATGTTCTCCAGCATGGAGAGGGCGTTCTTCTTCGCGACACCCTCCTTGTTGGCGAAGAAGGTGACGATCTTCTCTTCGCCGGTCACCGGGTCGCGCTTGGGGAGCCCGGAGTCCTGGTCGAGGACGTAGGACCGGATCGGGAGCAGTTCCTCGGCGGTGAGGTCGAAGAGGTCGCCCTCGTCGCGCAGGGGGGGCTCGCTCGGTTCGAGCGGCTGGGTGAGGGCGGTGGCGGCCACGTATCCCAGGTGTTCGATGTCGAGGCTCTTGCGGCCCGCGAGGTAGAAGATCCGCTCGCGCAACTGGGCCGGGCAGGAGCGTGCGTTGGGGCAGCGGAGGTCGATGTCGCCCTCCTTCATCGCGCGCAGCGGCGTGCCGCACTCGGGGCACTCGGCGGGCATGACGAAGGCGCGTTCGCTGCCGTCCCGCAGGTCGGCCACGGGGCCGAGGATCTCCGGGATGACGTCGCCCGCCTTGCGGAGCACGACGGTGTCCCCGATGAGGACGCCCTTCGCCTTGACGACGTCCTGGTTGTGAAGCGTCGCGAACTCGACCTCGCTGCCGGCCACGACGATGGGCTCGACCACGGCGTACGGCGTGACGCGGCCGGTGCGGCCGACACCCACACGAATGTCCACGAGCTTGGTGTTGACCTCCTCGGGCGGGAACTTCCACGCCGTGGCCCAGCGTGGGGCGCGCGAGGTGGAGCCGAGGCGGCCCTGGAGGGGGATCTCGTCCAGCTTGACGACGACGCCGTCGATCTCGTGCTCGACGGAGTGCCGGTGCTCGCCGTAGTAGCGGATGAAGGAGCGCACGCCGTCGAGCGAGTCGGCCACCTTGTTGTGCTTCGCGGTGGGCAGGCCCCACTCGTGGAGCAGTTCGTAGGCGTGCGAGAGGCGGTCGATCGTGAAGCCCTCGCGGGCGCCGATGCCGTGCACGACCATGTGGAGGGGGCGGGTCGCCGTGACCTTCGGGTCCTTCTGGCGCAGTGAACCGGCCGCCGCGTTGCGCGGGTTGGCGAAGGGTTTCTCGCCCGCGTCGACGAGGCGCGCGTTGAGCGCCTCGAAGTCCTCCATCGGGAAGTAGACCTCGCCGCGCACCTCGACCAGCTCGGGGACGCGCTCCCCGGCGAGTTGTTCGGGGATGTCCGAGATGGTCCGTACGTTGGGTGTGATGTCCTCGCCGACACGGCCGTCCCCGCGTGTCGCGGCGCGCGTGAGCCGCCCGTTCTCGTACGTGAGGTTGACGGCGAGGCCGTCGACCTTGAGCTCGCACAGGTAGTGGTAGCCGGGTGCGCCGACCTCCTTGGCGAGCCGTTCGGCCCAGGCGGCGAGGCCCTCGTCGTCGAAGACGTTGTCGAGCGAGAGCATCCGCTCGCGGTGCTCGACGGAGGCGAAGGGCGTGAACTGCTGGTAGTCGCCCGCGACTTTCTGGGTGGGCGAGTCGGGCGTACGGAGCTGGGGGTGCTCCTCCTCCAGGGCGGTGAGCCGGCGCAGCAGCGCGTCGAAGTCGGCGTCGCTGACGACGGGCTGGTCGTTGACGTAGTACCGGTAGCGGTGCTCGTCCACCTCGCGCGCGACACGGCTGTGCTCCTCGCGCACCTCGGCGGGCACGTCGGCGGCGGCCCCCGTCGCGTCCGTCGCATCCGCCGTCGAAGCCTCGTCGGCGCTCCCCGTGTCCGTCCCCACGGTCTCCGGGACCTCCGCCTGCGCCGCGCCGTCCCGCGCGTCCCGCGTCGTCTTCTCGCCTGCCATCGTGCGTCCTCCCGTATCCCCGTGCGTGCCCGTGGTCACTTCGGTCCCCTCGCCCCGGTCGTCACTCCGGGTGGTCCGCGAGCGAACGTGCGGCGCGGACGCAGTGCGCCATGGCGGCGCGGGCGTACGCGGGCGGGGCACCCGCGAGCCCGCAGCTCGGCGTGACCACCACGGAACGCGGAAGAATCGCCGGTGAGAGCCCCAGCCTGCGCCACAACGACCTGACCCCCATGACGCTACCGGCAGGGTCGGACAATGCCGTGTCGCTGCCGGGCACGACACCCGCGAAGAGTCGCGTCCCGGCCTCTACGGCCTCCCCGATCGCCTCGTCATCACGTTCGGTGAGCAGCGAGAAGTCGAAGGAGAGGGCGTCCGCGCCCGCCCTGCGCAGGAGCGCGAAGGGGACGTGCGGGGCGCAGGAGTGGACGACGGTCGGGCCTCCGGTGACGGCGAGGACGTCGCGCAGGGTCGACTCGACAAGCTGGCGGTCGGGGGCGCGGTGGGTGCGGTAGCCGCTCGCGGTGGGGACGGTGCCGGTGAGGACGGCGGTGAGCGAGGGCTCGTCCAACTGGAGGACGACGGTGGCGGCGGGGACGCGGCGACGCACGTCGGCGACGTGGGCGCGCAGCCCCTCGGTGAGCGAGGCGGCGAGATCGCGTACGGCGCCGGGGTCGGAGAGCGCGGCCTCGCCGCCGCGCAGCTCCAGCGAGGCGGCGAGCGTCCACGGGCCCACGGCCTGCACCTTGACGAACCCGTCGTGGCCCTGCGTGAACTCCTCCAAGGCGTCGAGATCCTCGCCGAGCCAGGAACGCGCGCGCCGGGTGTCGCGCCCCGGACGATCGCTGACGCGCCAGCCGCTCGGTTCGAGGTGCGCCCAGATCTCGGCGAGGAGCCCCGTGGTGCGGCCGATCATGTCCGCGCCGGGGCCCCGGGCGGGCAGCTCGGCGAGATACGGGAAGTCCTCGAACGAGCCGGTCGCGGCGCGGGCGGCCTCGCGGGCGTCGGTTCCGGGCAACGAGCCGATCGCGGTCGCGGAGGGCCAGGTCAGGGAGGGCGTTGATGCGGTCACGCGGTAAGCGTAGGCGGGGCCCGGGGGTGCGGATGTACGGGGACGAGCGGCCCTCCCGCGTCAGGTGGCCCCGGGCGGT
>NZ_GG770539.1:1766022-1772354 GCF_000154905.1 Streptomyces sp. SPB074
CGCCCACCTGCGAACCGGTTCCGTACGATTACTTCCGCACGCGAACCGGTTCCGTACGATTAACTCGCCACGCGAACCGGTTCCGTACGGTTATCGCCCGCCATGGCCCCTATGCGCCCTCGCCCCGGTGGTCCCGGCGAGCCGGTTGTCAGCCGCCCGGTCGCACCATCAGGTCCGTCACGACCGCGTCCCTCGGCAGGTCCAGCGCCGTCAGGATGGTCGTGGCGACGGACTCGGGGTCGATCCACGCGGTGGCGTCGTACTCCTTGCCCTCCTGCTGGTGCACCTTCGCCTGCATGGGCGAAGTGGTACGGCCCGGGTAAACGGTCGTGACGCGGACGCCGTTCGCCTTCTCCTCGGCGCGCAGGGAGTCGGCGAGGGCCTTGAGGCCGTGCTTGGAGGCGGCGTAGGCGGCCCACTGCGGGCTCGCGGAGAGCCCGGCGCCCGAGTTGACGAAGAGGACCTGACCGCGTGCGGTGCGAAGCTGCGGCAGGAAGAGGCGCGTCAGCTCGGCGGGGGCGAGGAGGTTGACGTCGATCTGCTGGCGCCAGGACTTGAGGGACAGCTCTCCGACGGTGCCGAGGTCCACGACGCCCGCGACGTGGAGGAGCGCGTCGACCCGCTCGGGCAGGGCCTGGTGCGAGAAGGCCCAGGAGAGGCGGTCCGGTTCGGCGAGATCGCCGACGAGGGTGCGGGCGCCGGGGAGGCCGGCGGCGAGTTCCTTCGCGCGGCCCGCGTCGCGGGCGAGGAGGACGAGGTCGTCGCCCCGCGCGTGGAGGCGGCGGGCCACTGCGGCCCCGATTCCGGAGCCGGCCCCGGTGATCACGTACGTACTCATACGGCCATGATCCCACCGCCCCGCCACGCCCACCCGGCCGCCCATCGAGCCGCGAAGCCGCAGCCGACCAACCAGCATCAGAGCGAATTCGCGCCCGCCCATCCGGCGCCGGAACGACGCCGCACCGGCCCCGCAGCCGGAACGAACCGCGCCCGCCCGCTACCGCCCCGCCTCCCGGCTCCCCCCTGCATCCCCGCCCCGCCTCACTCCGCCGTCGTCGTCACCCGTTCCAGGTAGTCGAGTGCCGTCTCCGGGTCGTCCGTGAAGTACATGAGCTCGTTGACCGGGATCGGGAGGAAGCCTTCCGCCTGCATTCGCTCGAACTGGCGGCGCAGGCCGTCGTAGAAGCCCTCAATGTTGAGGATGACGACGGGCTTGCTGTGCATCCGGTGCTTCTTCATCTCCAGGACCTCGGTGACCTCGTCGAGGGTGCCGGTGCCGCCGACGAGGACCACGATCGCGTCGGAGCGCCCGAGGAGTTCCGCCTTGCGCTCGGCGAGGTCCTTCGTGACGAGCATCGTGTCGAGGCCCTTGCGGGCCTTGTGGGCGAGGAATTCGACGGAGACGCCGAGCAGTTCGCCCCCGCTCTCCGCCACGCCGTCGGCGACGACCTTCATGAGCCCCGTGTCGGAGCCGCCCCATACGAGGGTGTGGCCCCTGCGGCCGAGGAGTTCGGCGAAGAGGCGGGCGGGGCGGGTGTAGCGCTCGTCGAGGTCGGCGGCGGACAGGAGGACGCAGATGTTCATGAGCGCCACCGTACGGCCCGCGCCATGCCCTGCCGAACAAGGCCCTCGCCCGAACAAGGCCCTCGCCCGAACAAGGCCCTCA
Organism: Streptomyces sp. SPB074; assembly: GCF_000154905.1. Classification (GTDB taxonomy): domain Bacteria; phylum Actinomycetota; class Actinomycetes; order Streptomycetales; family Streptomycetaceae; genus Streptomyces. The sequence goes on from NZ_GG770539.1 coordinate 1,767,689, forward strand.
CCACGCCCGCCCGCGACAAGCCGCCCGCCGCGCGGGGAACAAGACGCCGGGGCGGGGAAGCTGAACGGAGGAAGGGCCGCCCGTGCCGAGCGCCCGGGGGCCGTCACAGCGAAAGGACTCCGCCATGGCAAAACACACGATCACGGTCGAGCAGGGCACGGAGCACGTGCGCGTCGTGCACGACGGCGAGCTTCTCGCCGAGAGCCACCGCCCGCTCGTCCTGCGCGAGACCGGCTGCCCCGTGCGGTACTACCTCCCGCCGGAGGATGTGCGCACCGCGCTGCTCGTTCCCTCGGACACGTCGACGCACTGCCCGTTCAAGGGCGACGCCTCGTACTGGTCCCTGCCCGGCTCCCCGGACTTCGTCTGGGCCTACGAGGAGCCCAAGGCCGAGGTCGCGGACATCAAGGGGCACTACTGCTTCTACGAGACGGAGGTCCTGGCCGGCTGAGCGGCGGCGGGGCCCGGGCGCTCCCACGGCACGCTCCGCCGGGGAGCCATGCCCCGGCCGCCGCTTACCGCCCCGTCCCGCCGCCGTGGCTCAGGCGACCGCCGGGTCCGCCGTCGTCGCGCCCGCCGGCTCCGGCTTCCGCGTCGTCGCGATGGTCGCCGAGCCCACGACGCGGGTTCCGTCGTAGAGCACGACGGCCTGTCCGGGCGCCACGCCGCGTACGGGCGCGTCGAACTCGACCCGCAGTTCCCCGCCCGCCAGCTCCGCGCGTACGTCGCTCTCGCCGCCGTGCGCGCGGAGCTGCGCGGTGTAGCGGCCGGCGGTGAGCGGCGCGGTGCCGCACCAGCGGGGGCGTACGGCGGTGAGCGAGGCGACGTCGAGCGAGGCGCGCGGGCCCACGGTGACCGTGTTGTCGACCGGCGAGATGTCGAGCACGTAGCGAGGCTTGCCGTCGGCGGCCGGGTGGCCGATGCGCAGGCCCTTGCGCTGGCCGATGGTGAAGCCGTAGGCGCCCTGGTGCGTGCCGAGGCGCGTACCGTCCTCGTCCACGATGTCGCCCTCGGCGGTGCCGAGGCGGGAGGCGAGGAAGCCCTGGGTGTCGCCGTCGGCGATGAAGCAGATGTCGTGGCTGTCGGGCTTCTTGGCGACGGCGAGGCCGCGCCGTTCGGCCTCGGCGCGGATCTCATCCTTCGTCGTCTCGGTGTCACCGAGCGGGAACATGGCGTGCGCGAGCTGGCGGTCGTCGAGGACGCCGAGCACGTACGACTGGTCCTTGGCCATGTCGCTCGCACGGTGCAGTTCGCGGCTGCCGTCGGGGCGGATGAGGACGCGCGCGTAGTGGCCGGTGCACACGGCGTCGAAGCCGAGGGCGAGCGCCTTGTCGAGAAGGGCGGCGAACTTGATCTTCTCGTTGCAGCGCAGGCAGGGGTTGGGCGTGCGCCCGGCCTCGTACTCGGCGACGAAGTCGTCCACGACGTCCTCGCGGAAGCGTTCGGCGAGGTCCCAGACGTAGAAGGGGATGCCGATGACGTCGGCGGCGCGGCGGGCGTCGCGCGAGTCCTCGATGGTGCAGCAGCCGCGGGCGCCGGTGCGGAAGGACTGCGGGTTGGCGGAGAGCGCGAGGTGCACTCCGGTCACGTCGTGCCCCGCCTCGGCGGCGCGGGCGGCGGCGACGGCGGAGTCGACGCCGCCGGACATCGCGGCGAGCACCTTGAGCGGACGCAGAGGGCGCGGGGAAGTCTCAGTCATAGCCCTCCCAGAGTACGTGTCCCGCGGGGCGTGCCTCCCCCGGGTTTTCCCCCGCCCCTGCCGACCACGGCCCGCCCCGGCGCGCCCCGGCGCGCCCCGCTCCCCGTCCGCCTTCCGCGTTCCGGCGCGCGGTGGCTCCCCGGGCGCGTGGGACGTGCGGGAACACGGGCCCGCCCGTGACCGTTGAGGGCGGCATGGAGGGTACGTCGGGTCGCGGACACGGGCCCCGCCTGCCGGACGGCGGCGGGCGGCTCGGCAGGCGTGCGCTGCTCGTCGGCGGTGCGGCGGCGGGCGTGGGGGCGGGGGTGCTGGCGCGCGGCGAGCTGCGGCACCTGTGGTGGCGTACGCCCGGGGTCGAGCGCCCGCGCGTCGAGGGGGCCGTGGACCAGCCGGGCGCGGAGTGGGTCGCGGCCTCGGAGGCGAACTGGCGGCGCGCGGACCGGCCGGGCGACTACGGCGTGGACCGCGTCGTGATCCATGTCGTGCAGGGCAGCTATCCGGTGGCGCTCAAGGTCTTCAAGGACCCGGCGCACGGCGCTGCGGCGCACTACGTGGTGCGCAAGGACGGTCACATCGCGCAGACGATCCGCGAGCTGGACGTCGCGTACCACGCGGGCAACAGGAGCTTCAACGAGCGCAGTGTCGGCATCGAGCACGAGGGCTGGATCGACCGGCCGCAGGACTTCACGGAGGCGATGCTGCGCGCCTCGGCGCGCCTGACCGCGTCGATCTGCGCGCGGTACGGCTTCCCGCCCGACCGCGAGCACGTCATCGGCCACGTCGAGGTCCCCGGCGCGGACCACACCGACCCGGGCCGGGACTGGCCCTGGGACACGTACATGCGCATGGTGCGGCAGGCACGCACGGAGGTGGAGGGGACGAAGGCGGCGGCGCGGAGGGTCTGAGGGGCAGGGGGCCGGCGGCGGGCGGACCGCGTCTGCTCCCGCCACTCCCACTCGCTACCCCCACCAGCACCCGCCCCGCCCGCCGTCGCGCGGGCCCGTGTTCCGCCGCCCCTCGCGGGGGCCCGTTAGCCTCCCCCGCATGATCGCGTCCTTGCAGACCCAGGTGCTCAACTGCCCCGAGCCGCGCGCCCTCGCCCTGTTCTACGCGAGGCTCCTCGGCGGTGAGGTCGACAGGCCCGATCCCCGCTGGGCGCTCGGCGAGGATTTCGCGACGCTGCACCTCCCGGGCGGCGCGGTCCTCTCCTTCCAGCGCGATCCCGGCTTCCGGGCCCCCACCTGGCCCGCTCCCGGTGTCCCGGTCCAGAGCCACCTGGACCTGGGCGTGCGGGACCTCGACGCGGCGGAGCGCGTCGCCGTCGCCGCGGGTGCCCGCCGCCTGCCGACGGCGGCGGGCATTGTGGGCTGGCGCGTGTACGCGGACCCGGCGGGCCACGTGTTCTGCCTGGTCCGCGAGCACGGGTGAGGCGCGGGACGGATGACTCGCGCGGGGCACGTGGCGGGGCCGCGCGCGGCGGGCGTACTCGCGAAGGCTGCCCCCACAGGCAGGGGCGGCTGCTCCGGAGGCTCTGGCCCGCACGCGGGCCGGGGAGTCATGCTGGAGGACGCACTCACGAAGGCGCAGAGGAGCCGATCGCCTTGCACGCACACGAAGAACAACAGGCAGCGGGGCGAACGCCGTTGCGGCGGCCTTCGCGGCAGGGGCGGGGCGGGTCGGCCGCCGCGGACCTCCCGGCCGCGCCCGGGTCGATACTCGGTCTGCAGCGGGCGGCGGGCAACGCCGCCGCCGTCCGGGCGCTGTCCGGGCAGTCGGACGCCCCGGCCGTGCAGCGCGTCGCGGCCACGCCCGTCCAGCGCGTGCGGGGCGACGAGCACCCGGAGGGGACGTACGGGAAGCGCGCCAAGAGCGGAAGTACCTGGAGCAGGCCTTCGACACCGACATGGGCGGCAACCACTTCCAGGTCGAGCACGCGCACGGGTACGCGTCCACTGCGCGCCATGCCCCGGTCCCTCGCGGGCGGAACGTCCGGCACGAGGGCGAGACCTTCGCGTACTACGAGACGCTGGCTGCCCACCGCGAACACCGCGGCACCGGCAGCAGCGGCAAGCGCGGTTCCACGGGCATGAACAGCAGGGACTACCGCGACCGGCAGGAGGAGTACCTGCTCGACGACAACCCGTACGGGTCCCTGGAGATCAACCAGCTCGAATACGGTATGGAACCGTCCTTCCACGCGATGAGCGGGACGCGCCAGGGGAAGGCCGCGGACGCCAGCTTCAGGCGTGCGCTCAAGGCCAATCCGCGCACGCCGATCTACGAACGCGACGGCACACGGCGCCACACCCGTTCGCTTCGTCCCGGCGAGCAGGCGCGGCTCGATCTCATGCGTGGCGAGCTACGGGATCGCGAGGAGCTTCCCTTTGAGGACAAGGTGAAGGTACTGCGTGACGAGTACGGCGGCTCGCGGTTCGACGAGTACCCCACGCGGTCGCGCGGGCCGGCCGACGGCGAGGAGCTGACCGACTTCTTCGACGCACCGCGCGAGAAGAGCAGCTCTCAGCGCAGGGCACTCAAGAGGCTGGCCAGGACGCCCTACAAGCGCGACTACGACCTCGACCTGGACGAAGAAGGAGGCCGTGGCCGGAGCCGGAGCCCCTTCGTCGAGGACGAGGAACGCCGGGGCAGGCGGGGCAAGAGCAGGGCCCGCGACTACGACGAGCCCGGCCCGAGCAGGCGCGACAAGAGCCGGACACGTCTCGTCGAACTCGACTACGAAGAAGAGCGCCCCAGCAGGCGCGGCAAGAGCAGGGCGCGCGTCTCCGACTGGGACGACCGGCCTCGCGGCAGCCGGTACGACGCCCCCGCGGAGGACGACTACCTGCTGAGCCAGCCCAGTGAGCCGCTTTTCGGCAGGTCCTACGACCGGTACGACGATCGGTCCTACGACCGCGACGACCGCAGGTACTACTGAGGCACTGGAGGGACGGGCGGGACGGTACGTGC
>NZ_GG770539.1:1772574-1774053 GCF_000154905.1 Streptomyces sp. SPB074
ATGGCCTCGGCGAGCGCGTCGACGTCGGCCTCGGTGCTCGTGTGGCCGAGGGAGAAGCGCAGGGTGCCGCGGGCGAGGTCGGGGTCGGAGCCGGTGGCGAGCAGTACGTGGCTGGGCTGGGCGATACCGGCGGTGCACGCGGAGCCGGTCGAGCACTCGATGCCCTGGGCGTCGAGCAGCAGGAGGAGCGAGTCGCCCTCGCAGCCGGGGAAGGAGAAGTGCGCGTTGGCGGGGAGCCGGTGGACCGGGTCGCCGCCGAGGACCGCGTCGGGCACGGCGTCCTGTACCGCCTTCACGAGCCGGTCGCGCAGCGCGCCGATGTCGCGCGCGAACTCCTCGCGGCGCGCGGCGGCGAGGCGCCCGGCGACGGCGAAGGAGGCGATCGCGGGCACGTCGAGCGTCCCGGAGCGCACGTGCCGCTCCTGGCCGCCGCCGTGGAGCACGGGGACGGGGGTCAGGGCGCGGCTCAGGAGGAGTGCGCCGATGCCGTAGGGGCCGCCGATCTTGTGGCCGCTGACGGTGGCGGCGGCGAGGCCCGAGGCGGCGAAGTCGAGGGGGACCTGGCCGAACGCCTGGACCGCGTCGGCGTGCAGCGGAACGCCGTACTCCGTGGCCACGGCGGCGAGTTCGGCCACCGGCTGGATCGTGCCGATCTCGTTGTTGGCCCACATGACCGTGGCGAGCGCGACCGAGGCGGGCTCGCGCGCGATGGCCTCGCGCAGCGTCTCCGGAGCGACACGGCCGTAGGCGTCGACGGGCAGGTACTCGACGCGGGCGCCCTCGTGGGTGCCGAGCCAGTCGACGGCGTCGAGCACCGCGTGGTGCTCGACGGGACTGGCGAGGACGCGGTCGCGGCGCGGGTCCTCGGCGCGGCGGGACCAGTACAGGCCCTTGACGGCGAGGTTGTCGGCCTCGGTGCCGCCCGCCGTGAAGACGACCTCGCTGGGGCGGGCGCCGAGCGCGTCGGCGAGCGACTCGCGCGACTCCTCGACGACGCGGCGGGCGCGGCGTCCCGAGGCGTGCAGCGAGGAGGCGTTGCCCACGACGGTGAGCTGGGCGTTCAGCGCCTCGACGGCCTCGGGGATCATGGGGGTCGTCGCTGCGTGGTCGAGGTAGGCCATGGTGGCTCCGATTCTACGAGCCGTACGGGGTGCCTCGGCCCGCCCCCGGTGCGCCGCCGCTCACATCCGGCGCCGCCGCCGGTGCGCGGCGTCCCGCCGGGCCGGTCGCGCGGGGCGCGGGGGCCTGCGGCGTGCGCCGCGGCGCGTGGCTCACATGCTCCAGGAGAGCGTCGCGTCCGCCGCCGCGAGGGCGAAGAAGACGACGAGGTCGGCGACGCCGAGACCGAGGCCGAGCAGGGCCCGTCCGCGCCGCGACGTTCCCCGCCACAGCGCGAGGCCCGCGAGCACGAGCGCGACGGGGCCGAGGACGACGTTGAGCACGAGGAGGCCGAGGAGCCCGAGCACGAACGCGGCGACG
>NZ_GG770539.1:1774291-1787423 GCF_000154905.1 Streptomyces sp. SPB074
TCGGGGTGCGCGGGGTGGGGGGCCCGGCGTTCCTGGTCGAGGGTCTTCATGAGGTACCTCCGGGTGGTGGCTCGGTGTGCGCGGGGGCTCAGCGGTGTGCGGTGCGGTGGGGGCGGCGGCGTTCGCGCACCGCGAAGACGAGGAGCCAGACGCCGATCGCGGCGCCCGCGAGGAGCGAGGCGGCGACCGGGACATGGGCGACGGCGCCGAGGACGACGCCGAGCAGGAGCAGGGCCGCGACGAGGACGAGCATCCGAACCTCCTTGAGGGCCGAAGGGGTGAAACCGTGCACGGAATCAGTGAACACTTGTAAGTACAAGTGTTCACTGACTTGTCAGTCTACACATGTGCGCGCCGAGAATTTCGGCGAACAGTTGTTGACCGGATGGCAGACTGGATGGCATGGATCACACCGCCCCCGCCGCGCACCCCGGTGACGCCCTCGCGCCCAACAGCCGCGCCGCCCAGAAGGAACGCACCCGCCGGGCGCTCCTGGACGCCGCGCTCGGCCTGCTCGCCGAGCAGAGCCTGAGCGGTCTCGGCCTGCGCGAGGTGACCCGTGCGGCCGGGATCGCGCCGACCGCCTTCTACCGGCACTTCCGCGACATCCCCGATCTCGGCGTCGCCCTCGTGGACGAGGCGCTGGGCAGCCTCCACCAGGTCGTGCGCGCGCTGCTCACGGGCGCCGCGAGCACCGAGGACCGCATCGCCGACGCGGTCGGCCTCATCGCGACGCACGTGCGCGCCTACCCGGCGCACGTGCGCTTCCTCGCGCGCGAACGGCACGGCGGGGTACGGGCCGTGCGGGAGGCGACCGACCGCGAACTGCGCGACTTCTCCTACGAGGTGGCCACCGGTCTCGCCGCACAGCCGGAGTCACGGGGCTGGACGGTGCGGGACGTCCAGATGCTCGCGGAGCTGTACGTGGACCTGCTCCTGCTCACCGCGACCTCCCTCCTGGAGACGGAGCCGGGCACGGAGGCGGAGGAGGCGGTCCTCACGGGCGCGCGCCGGAAGCTGCGGGTGGTGGCACTCGGACGCCGCCACTGGCAGGACGAGGGCACCTGACCGCACCACCCAGCGGCCGAACACGGCGCGCCGGAACGGCGAACCCGCCCCGCCCCTGCCGCCCCCTCCCCCGCCTCCTCAGCCCCGCACCGGCGTGTCCAGGAGCTGGGTCGCGAGTTCCTCGACGCGCTGGTGCCAGGCGGCCTGGGCGGCGGCGACGGCGGGCTCGGGGAGCGGGGGGCAGGAGTGGCTGAGCAGGAGGCGGGCGCCGTGGCCGGTGCCGGGGAGGAGTTCCCAGCGGGTGCGGCCGAGGGGGCTCCAGGCGTATTCGAGCAGGCGCGGCGCGCACAGCTCGGTGATCTCGCCCGCCGGGGTGCCGACGGTGCCGAAGCCGTCGGGGGCGCGTTCGCCGCGCCGGGTGCTCGCGCCACGCGTGAGCAGGGACCAGACGTCGGCGGCGGGACGGACGAGCTGGCGTTCCAGGCGGATCGTGAGGCTCTCGGGGCCCTCGTCCACGGTCGAGCCGGCGAGGCCGAGGAGGCCGATGTACGCCTCGTGGAGCGCGCCGTCCGCGTCGCCCGCGTGGTCGGGCTCCTCGCCGTCGAGGACCTGCGCGAGCGCGGTGAGGCACGTGTGCCAGCCGGCCGCGTAGCTCGCCGCGCCGCGGTGGTCGTCTCAAGACGTGGCGCAGGCCGAGCAGGCAGGGCGCGGTGTCCGCGTCGGTGGCGCCCGCGGCGCGTTCGGGGCGCAGCGACCAGTGCAGTTCGTGCTCGCCCCACGTGTACCCGAGTGCCCAGGGCGGTACGGCGCGCAGCACCTCGCCGCCGCCGGGCGCCGCGCCGGGGAGCCGGATGTGCACCGGGCTCGCCGCGCGGGGGCGCAGCTCGACCTCGGCCGGCATCCAGCGGGCGGTGAGGGCGGCCTCGGTGAGGGCCGCCCAGACCCGGCGCGCCGGGTGCGGCAGACGGCGGCGCAGGCTCAGGACCGATCTGCCGTGTTCGTCACGCGTGAGGGTGTCGGCACGCGGCTGCATTCAGGGCTCCCGGGGCCGGTGACGTCGTCTGCGGGGGCCGTTTCCGGCCGCCCGCGGCAACGCTACGAGAGCCTGCGGCGGGGCGCGCGGGGGGTCGGTCCGTACGGGGACGGGGCGCCGCCGTCGCCCGCGGGGACGGGGCTCAGCCCGGCTGGACGACCCGGGCGAGCTGACGGGACTGGGCCACCAGGCGGTCGGCGCTGTCCCAGACCTCGGCGTCCTCCTCCAGGAAGCCGTGGGCGAGGTTGCGGGTCGTGACGGCGACGCGGAGCGGGCCGGGGGCGGGGCGGTGGCGGACGTGGGCGGTGAGTTCCACGGTGGGCATCCAGCCCATGAGGCCGAGGTCGAAGGCGGTGGGCGGCAGCGCGTCCACGGCGAGCAGGAGCGAGAGCGGGTCCGCGTCGCGGCCGTCCGCGAGGCCGAACCAGGCGCGGGCCTCGCCCTTGCCGGAGGGCTCCCCGACCGCCCAGCCGACGGTGGCGGGGTCGAGCTTGAGCAGCAGCCGCTCGGTGATGGCGCTGGAGCCGGGGACGACCTTGCCGTCCGGGGCGTCCGAGGTTCCCAGGCACTGTTCGAGAGGCGGCAGCACGGGCGGCTTGGCGCTGGTGCGCACCTCGGGGTCCAGGGTGTCGAGGTTCCCGTACGAGGCGAGGACGCGCAGCCGCTCGACGGGGGCGCCCTGTTCGTCGTACTGCACGAGGGACGCCTGGCCGGTGGAGAGGGTGCGCCCGGAACGGACCGTCTCGGTACGGATCTCGGCGGGGCCGGGACGGGAGGCGGTGAGGTAGTGCGCCGTGATCGAGAAGGGGTCGCCGTGCGGCAGTTCCTCACCGAGCGCGCGGGCGACGAGGGCGAGGAGGTAGCCGCCGTTGACGGCGTTGATGATCGTCCAGCCCTCGGAGAGGGTGGCGTCGAAGACGCCGGGACCGCGTCGGCTCACGGCCGTGTCGCGGTCGAACTCACTGTTCCCGATGCTCGCCCGGGCGGTTGCCTGTGCCATGGCCCGAGCCTACCCCAGCAAGGCTACTGAGCGGTAGCTTTGCCGGGTGCGAGGCAGGGTGGCACGGCTCACGCGTGGGGCCGCGGGCTCGTACGGGCTCCGGGGCGGGCTCGTACGGGCGCCCGGCCGCCCCTGCCCGTGCGGCGCCTCACTCCTCGACCTCCACGGCCGCGCTGCGCCGGTTCCAGGCGCGGGGCGCGCGCCAGTCGTAGCGGAGCGCGAGCATCCGTACGGCGAAGGCGGTGAGGATCGCGCCCGCCGTGGAGAAGGCGTTGAGGATGTCGAGGCGGATGCACAGGGCCGTGATCGCGGCGCCCGCCATCGCGGGGACGGCGTAGAGCGAGCGGTCCCAGCGCAGCAGCGAGGGCACGTCGTTGGCGAGGATGTCGCGCATGAGGCCCCCGCCGACCGCTGTCGCGAGGCCGAGCACCGCGGAGGAGACGTAGCCGAGGCCGTAGCTGTACGCCTTGATGGTGCCGGTCGCGCAGAAGAGGCCGAGACCGGCGGCGTCGAAGAGCGCGATGCCCCCGTTGATCCGCTCCACCTGAGGGTGGAGGAAGAAGACCAGGAGCGAGGCGAGGAGCGGCATCCCGAAGTAGCCGAGGTCCTGGAAGGCGGCCGGCGGGACGGCGCCGATGACGAGGTCGCGCAGCACCCCGCCACCGATCGCCGTCACCTCGGCGAGGACGACGATGCCGAAGACGTCGAAGTTCTTGCGGACCGCGAGCAGCGCCCCCGAGATGGCGAACACGAAGATGCCGACGAGGTCGAGGACGTGCTGCACGCCGGGTGAGAAGAGTTCATGGACCACCCGGGACATTGTGCCGGGTGGTCCACGGCTCACTTCCCTTCCGGACCGGCCTCGTCGGGAGCGGCCCGCTCAGGAGCGGCCCGCTCAGGAGCGGCCTGCTCCGGAGCGTCGGCACCGGGCGCGGGATCGGCGGCGGAAGCCGGTTCGGCACCGGCGGCCGGTCCGGCGGCGGCCGCGGGCTTCGGCTTCTCCACCACGGGCCCCGCCGCCTCCGCCGCAGGTTCCGTCGCCTCCGCCGCGGGTTCGTCCGCCCCCACCACGGGTTCGTCCGCCTCCGCCGCAGGTTCCGGCGTCTGCGTCTTCCCCCCGCTCAGCGTCACCGTCGCGGCCCGCACCCCCAGCGGCGCGTCGCCCGGGAGCTGGTCGGGGCCGTGCTCCGGGTGGTGGCAGGCGACCTTCTGGCCGGTGCCGAGCTGGATCAGCGGGGGCTCGATGGTCGCGCAGGAGGCGGTGGCCTTCCAGCAGCGGGTGTGGAAGCGGCAGCCGGAGGGCGGCGCGATCGGCGAGGGCACGTCGCCGAGCAGGAGCCGGCGGTTGCTCTGGCCCTTGCGGCGCGGGTCGGGGACCGGCACGGCGGACAGGAGCGCCGAGGTGTACGGGTGCCCGGGCGTCGCGTAGAGCGTCTTGCGGTCGGCCAGTTCCACGATCTTGCCGAGGTACATGACCGCGATCCGGTCCGAGACGTGCCGGATGACCGAGAGGTCGTGCGCGATGATCACGTACGTGAGGCCCAGCTCGTCCTGGAGGTCGTCGAGGAGGTTGACGACCTGCGCCTGGATCGAGACGTCGAGCGCGGAGACCGGCTCGTCGGCGACGACGAGTTTCGGCTTGAGCGCGAGCGCGCGGGCGATGCCGATGCGCTGGCGCTGGCCGCCGGAGAACTCGTGCGGGTAGCGGTTGTAGTGCTCGGGGCTCAGGCCGACCCGTTCCAGGAGCGCCTGGACCTCCGCCTTGACGCCGCCCTCGGGCTCGACGCCCTGGAGCTTGAAGGGCGCGCCGACGATCGTGCCGATGGTGTGGCGCGGGTTGAGCGAGGAGTACGGGTCCTGGAAGATCATCTGCACGTCGCGCCGCATCCTGCGCATCGCGCCGGTCGACAGGTGCGTGATGTCCTTGCCCTCGAACTCGACGCTGCCGCCGGTGGGTTCGAGCAGCCGCGTGATGAGCCGGCCCATCGTGGACTTGCCGCAGCCCGACTCGCCCACGACGCCGAGGGTCTCGCCCGCGCGCACGTCGAAGGAGAGCCCGTCCACGGCCTTGACCGCGCCGACCTGCCGCTTGAGCAGGCCCTTGCGGATCGGGAAGTGCTTCACGAGCCCTTCGACCCGCAGGAGGGTGTCACCGGCGGGCGCGGACTCCTCGGCGGGCCGGGTGCCCCGCTCGCCGTCCTGCCCGGCGGTCTGCGCGGGGATGCTCACGTCGTCGCCCTTGGTCTCGCTCACAGTTTCGGCGCAATCTCTTCGGTCCAGATCCGGGTGCGTTCCTCCTGCGTGAGGTGGCAGGCGGACCAGTGGCCGCCGCTCGTCTCGCGCAGTTCGGGACGGACCGTGCGGGTCAGGTCGTCCTTGGGCAGATCCGCGTAGGGGCAGCGCGGGTTGAAGGCGCAGCCCTCGGGGACGTTGATCAGCGAGGGCGGCGAGCCCTTGACCGGGACGAGCCGGTCCGTCTCCTCGCGGTCGATGCGCGGCATCGAGCCGAGCAGCCCCCAGGTGTAGGGGTGCTGTGGTCCGTAGAAGACGGATTCGGCGCTGCCGCGCTCGATGCAGCGGCCCGCGTACATGACGAGGATCTGGTCGGCCATCTCGGCGACGACACCGAGGTCGTGGGTGATCATGATGACCGCCGAGCCGAACTCCTTCTGGAGGTCGCGGATCAGGTCGAGAATCTGGGCCTGGACCGTCACGTCGAGCGCGGTGGTCGGCTCGTCGGCGATGAGCAGCTGGGGGTTGTTGACGAGCGACATCGCGATCATGGCGCGCTGGCGCATCCCGCCGGAGAACTCGTGCGGGTAGCTGTCGACGCGCTTGCCGGGCTCGGGGATGCCGACGCGGTCGAGCATCTCGACCGCGCGGGTACGGGCGGTCTTCTTGCTGACCTTGTGGTGGACGCGGTACGCCTCCACGATCTGCGAGCCGACCGTGTAGTACGGGTGCATCGCGGAGAGCGGGTCCTGGAAGATCATCGCCATCTTCTGGCCGCGCAGCTTGCGTACGTGCGACTCCTCGGCGCCGATCAGTTCCTCGCCGTCGAGCCAGACCTCGCCCGAGACGCGCGCGCGGGCGGAGCGGTGCAGGCCCATGACGCCGAGCGAGGTGACGGACTTGCCGGAGCCGGACTCGCCGACGATGCCGAGCGTCTCGCCCGCGCGGACGTCGAAGCTGACGCCGTCGACGGACCTGACGAGGCCGTCGTCGGTGTCGAAGTGGATGCGCAGGTCGCGCACGGAGAGGAAGGCGTCGGCGGGCGCCCCGGCCGGGCCGCCCGTGCCGGCGGCGGCTCGTACGGTGCCGGTGCCGGTGCCCGTGGCGCCCTTCGCGGCCGTCACGTCCTTCGCGCCGGTCCCGGGGGTCTCGGAGGTGCCGGGGGTCTCCGGGGTCTCGGGGGTCTCGGGGGTCTTCTTGGTCGGCTCGGTCATGACAGCCTCACGCGGGGGTCGATCGCGGCGTAGACCAGGTCCACCACCAGATTGCACAGGACGATGAAGAAGGCGGCGACGAGCGTCACGCCCATGACGATGGGCAGGTCGCTGCGGGTCACGCCCTCGATGGCGTACGCGCCCATGCCCTGGAAGGAGAAGACGCGTTCGGTGATGACCGCGCCGCCCAGGAGGAGCGCGAAGTCCATGCCGAAGATGGTGACGAGGGGGGTGAGCGCCGAGCGCAGGCCGTGCTTGAAGACGACCGTGCCCTCGCTCAGGCCCTTGGCACGGGCGGTGCGGATGTAGTCCTCGCCCATCGTCTCCAGCATCCCGGCGCGGGTGAGCCGGGCGTAGAGCGCGGAGTAGAGGAAGGCGAGGCTGCACCAGGGCAGGATCAGGTTCCACGCCCACTGCGCGGGGTTGTCGCCGAACGGCACGAACCGGAGGTTCTCCCAGATCGGCCAGTTGAAGCTGAAGAGGGCGAGGGCGACGAGGCCGGTGAAGAACATCGGCAGCGAGACACCGGCGAGCGCGATGCCCATGGCCAGGCGGTCGAAGAACGAGCCGGGCTTGAGCGCCGAGACGACACCGGTGGCGACACCGGTGATGACCCAGATGACCGCCGCGCCGATCGCGAGCGAGAAGGTCACGGGCACGCGCTGGACGATCTCCGGCCAGACCTCGACGTGGGTCTTGAAGGAGTAGCCGAAGCACGGGGCGTGGCAGGTGGTGGGGTTGGGGCCGAAGTTGTAGTCGGCCCCGGCGACGATGCCCTTGATGAAGTGCCAGTACTGGAGGTACAGCGGGTCGTCGAGTCCCAGGTTCTTCTTGACCGCCGCGATGGCGTCGGCGCTGGGACTCTTGCCTATGTACTGGGCCGCCAGGGAATCGGTCGTCTGGCCGGCCAGCTTGGGCACCAGGAAGAAGATCGCGAACGTGACCGCGCTGACCACCAGCAGCAGCAGTACCGCGGCGAATACGCGTCGGATGATGTACGCAGTCACAGCTGTCCGGCGCCGGGGGGAGGGAACGGTTCGCGCCCCGTCCCCCGGCGCCTTCACCTGCCTTTCGGAGTGCTTCGGATGACAGGGCCCGGCCCGCGCCGCTGAGGACTCGGGCGGGCCGGGCTCCGGTGGTGTCGGCTACTTGGTGGAGGACAGCAGCGTGAAGTCGTACATGCCGAGGTACGCCTCGGTGACCGTCACGTTGGCCGCCGACTCCGGGCGGTAGAGCAGGTTCTTGCGGTAGAAGAGCGGCACGACCGAGGCGTTCTCGGCGACCATCTGGTCGATCTCGCCCCAGATCGCGTTGCGCTTCGTGTCGTCGAGGGTGCCGATGCCCTCGGCGAGCTTGGCGTTGATCGCCTTGTCGTTCAGCTCCATCAGGTTGGTGCCGCCGGAGGGCTTGATGGCGGAACCGTTGACGATCTGGTCGAGGAAGCCGAAGCCGGAGGGCCAGTCGGCACCCCAGGCCATCATCATCATGCCGATCTTGTTCTTGTGGACGTAGTCCGGGGAACCGGCGAAGTCCGTGAAGTACTTGTCGGCCGGGAAGGTCTTGATCTCGGCCTGGATGCCGACCTTCTTGAGGCTCTCCTGGAGCTGGGTGGCCGCGGTGACCTCGTCGGGACGGTCGGAGCGGGCGCTCAGGTTGGTCTTGAAGCCGTTCGGCTTGCCGCACTTCTTGAGCGCGTCCTTCGCCTTGGCGGCGTCACCCTTGTTGCCGGGCGTCTGGTACAGGTCGAACTTCTTGTAACCGGCCACGGACGGCGGGATCAGCGTGCTGGCCGCCTCGCCCTTGAGCTTGCCACCCGTCGCGTCGACCATGCCGGCCTTGTCGACCGCGTACTGCACGGCCTTGCGGCAGTCGGCGTTGTCGAAGGGCTTCACGTTGACGTTGAGCGCCAGGTACTGCGTGGCGCCCGCGTACGGGTCGTCGGTCTTCGCCTTCTCCTGGACCTTGGTGACGACCTTCGGCTGGGTCTTCGACTGGAGGCCCGTGCCGCCCGCGTCGGCGGTGATGGTGTCGCCGATGAGGTGCTCGTCGATCGTCGTGGCGTTGACGTTGAGCTTGAGGTCGATCTTGTCCGGCAGCGCCTTGCGGATCGGGTCGCTCTTCGCGTCCCACTGCTCGTTGCGGACCAGGGTCGCGCCGCGGCTCTCGCTGTAGGACGAGAACTTGTACGGGCCCGAGGAGACGATCTTCTTGACGTAGTCGGCGCCGGTGTCGGCCTTCTGCGGGACCGGGGCGGTCTGCGAGAAGGTCGCCAGGTAGTCCATGTCGGCGAACGGCTTGTTCAGGTGGAAGATGATCGTCTGGTCGTCGGGGGTCTCGATCGACTTGAGGCCCCCGGGCGACTTGTCCTTGTAGGGACCCTTGTACTTGTCGCCGCCCTCCAGGTACGCCTTGAAGTACGTCGGGCCGTTGGAGAGGGCGTCGGGCGCGAAGTTGGAGCGCTCGATGGCGTACTTGACGTCCTTCGAGGTGATCTCCGTGCCGTCCTGGAACTTGACGCCCTTGCGCAGGGTGTACGTCCAGGTCTTCGCGTCCGGGCTGGCCTTGCCGAGCGAGGTGGCGAGGTCGGGGACGACCGTGAGGCTGTCCTTGCCCGCGGCCGGCTTGAACGTCACGAGCGTACGGCCGTACAGGCGCGAGAAGTTCTGCACCCAGCCGTAGTACGTGTTGCCCGGGTCGAGGGAGTCGGGGCCGCTGGAGTGCTCCAGCGTGACCGTCCCGCCCTTCTTGTTCGTCTCGTTGACGATGGAGGACATCGCCGCGTCGGCCTTGGCGTCGCCGTTGCCGCCGCCCCCGCCGCCCTTGTTCGAAGAACCGCCGCCGCCGCAGGCCGTGGCGGCCAGGCCCAACGCGGTGGTCGCCGCGATCGCGGCTGCCAGCTTCCTGGTTTTCATGCTGAGGTGTGCCCCCTCGGTAGATGCGGCGGCGCCGCGGTTACTTGCTGCGCGGGTCGAGAGCGTCACGGAGCCCGTCGCCCAGCAGGTTGAAGGCCAGCACGGTGATGAAGATCGCCATGCCGGGAATGACCATGTACATCGGGTCCACCTGGTACAGGTCGACCGCGCTGGTGAGCATCCCGCCCCACGAGGCCTGGGGCGGGGCGATGCCCACGCCGAGGAAGCTCAGGCTGGCCTCGAAGAGAATGTTCGTGGGGATCAGCAGGGTCGAGTAGACCAGGATCGGCGCCACGAGGTTGGGCAGCAGTTCGCGGAAGAGGATGAAGGGACCGCGGGCGCCCAGGGAGCGCGCCGCCTCGACGAATTCGCGTTCGCGCAGGCTCAGTGTCTGGGCGCGCACGATGCGCCCGATGTAGGGCCAGCTGAAGAAGCCGATGACGAAGACGAGGACGGCGATGCGCAGCGGCAGCCCGGAGAGGCCGAAGGCGCCGTTCTGGAGGGCGGCCGAGATGGAGATCGCGAAGAGCAGCAGCGGGAAGGCGAGGAAGGTGTCCATCAGGCGGCTGATGGCGCTGTCGACCCAGCCGCCGTAGAACCCCGCGACGACGCCGAGGACGACCCCGATGATCACCGACAGGAGCGTGGAGCCCGCGGCGACGAGCAGCGAGACCCAGGAGCCCTCGATGATGCGGGCGAGGATGTCGCGCCCTGTCTGCGGTTCGACGCCGAGCGGGTGGTCCCAGCTCATCCCTCCGAACGCACCCTTGGGCGCGAGGAGTTCGGGGTCCACGAGGCTCTGGTGGAAGGCGTTGGGGTCGAGCCCGAAGACGGCCTGGATCGGCTTGGCGAGCAGCGCGACGAGCACGAGCAGGATCACCACGACGCCGCCGGCCATGGCGACCTTGTCGCGCTTGAAGCGGTTCCAGGCGATCTGCCCGAGCGAACGCCCGTCGATCTGGCCTCTCTTGGCACCGGCGAGTACCGCTTCGGGTTGCGCCTCGGCCGCCGAGCCGGTGGTCTCGATCGGTGCGGTCACAGTGCCTCTGGCCCCTCTCGGTCGGCGGTCACCGACCCGTACGCGCCGTGGTTGACGGCGTTTGGTTCTTCGTGATGCGACGTCGAACGCGCGTAGTTCACCGCGCCGCGGGTCGCGGGAGGCGACAGGACGCCTGTCGCACGGAAGGGTGCGCACCGGTACGGCAACCACCCCACGGGGCCGAGGGCCCTTGGTGCGGGAGTCTTCAACGTCTCGGCGATCACCCGCCAGAGGGGACGCCCAATGGTTGCCCAACCGTGATGCGCGGAAGGGTGGTCCGCTATCCGGATTCCTCACAACCCCCATCGGACACACAGGAGTTGCGCGACGGCGCGCGGACAAAGGGCGTGCGCGGGGCGAGCTGCGCCAAGCGGGACATACATGCGTGCATAGCGTGCGGCGCACCTCAACTTGTCCGCATACTGGACAACTTGAGGCCGGGGGTCGTCAACTCATGCCATTACGCGGCCCAATGGGGCGGGAGTGCGGGGAGACGCCCGGAGCGGCGGAATACGGGCACCACCGGGCACCACCGGGCGGTGCGGGCGAAGGGGGACGGGGGGCGCGGAACGCGGGAGGCCCGTCCGGCCGCGCCGCGCGCACGCAGCGGCACGCCCGGCAGCACGACACGGCCACGCCCCGCGCCGCCGCGCCGCGCCGCGCGACGTCAGCCCCGGGGCCCCGCGTACGGCGGCGGATACCCGTACCCCTGGCCCGCGACCTGTCCGGGCACGGGTCCCGCGCCCTGTCCCGGGGCCTGGGCGGGGTGCGCCTCCCGCGTGTAGAAGGCCCGGGTCCGCTCGCGCAGCCACCCCGCGAGCGGGTCGTGCGGGTCCATGAGCGAGACCGCCATGACCGTGAGGTCCTCGGGGAGGGCGGTGGAGGAGAGGCGGAGCATCGTGTGCGCGGCCTCGACGGACTGCGGGCCCTCGTCGTAGAGGTCGAGCCCGATGGCGAGGCACGGGAGCCCGGCGGCCGGCTGGACCCAGGCGCGGTGCAGGCCCCGCACGACGCTCGTGCGGTGCGCCTGCTGCGTGAGCAGCGCGTAGAACTGGGGCAGTTCGATGGTCGGTTCGGCGAGTCGCAGCGGTCCGGCGGGCTGCGTCGCCGGGCCGAGCGCGACGCGGCGCAGGTCGGCCCAGGGGATGCCGACGCCACCCCCGGGCGCGTGCGGGTTGAGCCACAGCCCGCAGCGGGAGGGGTAGAGGGCGCCCGCCACCGCCTCGCCGCGTTCCAGGATCTGCGCGCGGCTCCAGCCGCTCGCCGCGAGTTCGCGGGGCGAGGTGACGCAGGGCGCGTAGGACTGCCCGGCCACGTGCATCGCGCCGTAGCGCGCCTCGGGCGAGCCCGGGGTGCCGGAGAAGAGCAGCATGTGGACGTTGCCGGCGGCGAGGGCGTGCAACAGCGCCTCGTAGGCGTCGGAGCGGCCCGGTACGACCTGCCGCAACGCCTCTTCGAGGTGCTCCCCCGTCCCCGGCCGCGTGCGGCCCGGGAGCTCGCCCCCGGCCGCCGTGCCCGACGCACTCACCTGTGACCGCCCCTTCGTCGTGAATCGACCGCCCCACCGTACTGGCCCCCGTCGCGGGGCGCAGGGGCGCGCCGCGCGCGGCCTCGTGCCGAAGCCCGGCGCGACCTCCCATCCAACCAGTTCGGCGCGCGCCGGTCCGGGCGCGGGCCGTCCGCCGAAGTACGCGTCAGGGGGCGAGTGCCGTGTGGAAGGGGCGGACCCGGCCCCGCAGCCAGTCGGCGACGGGGTCCTGGGCCACGTCGAGGAGGATCAGGTTGACCGGCCAGGCGACGGGGACCCGGCCGAGCGCGCGCCCGAGCGCGTCGAGCACCGCCTCGCCGCCCGCCGGGTCGGCCAGTTCGACGCCCACGAAGAGGGAGGGGGGCTGGTCCTCGACCTCGGCGAGGCAGCGGCGCGCGGTGCGGACGAGTCCGGTGGCGGCGAACTCCTCGGCGGCGGCGCTCAGGAAGTCCACCGGGTCCACCTGCCAGTCCGGTTCGCGCAGCCGCACCCGGCCGCCGCCGCCCGGCCCGTCGAGCACGGTGCGTCCGGCGCGGCACAGTTCGGCCACGGCGGGCGGGGGCAGGGGCACGGTGACGGTGCCCTCGGGGTTGAGGAGGATGCCGAGCTGCGCGGGCAGCCCGCGTGCGAAGTCGATAGCGGCGACCTCGGCGAAGGGCGTGTAGGTGCCCATGACCGCGAGGAGTTGTTCCTGGGAGCTGAAGACCGGCACGTACGCCTGTCCGCCCAGTTCGACGGCCGGGAGGTCGAGCGCCGCGCTCTCGGGGCCGCCGCCCTTGGGCAGCGGCACCCATATCGTGCCGCGCCCGAGCGTCTCCACGATGCGGCCGCCCGCGCCCGGTACGCCGAGCGAGGCGACGAGCACCTGTTCCAGCTCGTTGCCCGGCCACCCGCCGTACGGCGCGGTCTCGCCCGTCGTCTGCGCCGGAACGTTCATCCGCTTCCCACCCTGGCCCGCGGGCGCCCGGCCCGCTGTCGTTCCGCGGGCCACCGCTCGCGCGGGGCCGCTGTCGTTCGCTGCTTGCGGGCGCACTGTAGCGCGCGGCTCCGACGGACCGCCGGGGAGCGGACGGGCTCAGCCCCCGGCCGCCCGGCGCGGCGCGGGCAGGGCGGGGGGCGTGGAGGGCGCGGGGGACGCGGGGGGCGTGGGACGGGCCGGGGGCGCG
>NZ_GG770539.1:1787523-1798895 GCF_000154905.1 Streptomyces sp. SPB074
AAAAAAAAAAAAAAAAAAAAAAAAAAAAAACTGAGTGAAAAAAATCAATAACCACCAGCACCCCCAAAAAAATAAAAAAAACCAGTACACACAGCAATATATCATAAAAGAAATAAAAAAAAAATTACTTGGCCCCGCTGGAGGTACGGGCCGGGGGGCCGCCGCGGGGACGAAGTCGAGCCCGGCCAAGGCCGCCGCGGCCTCGCGGTCCAGCAGGACGAGGCGGGCGCAGCCGCGCGGGAGGAGGCCGCGCGCGGCGCGGGCGCGGAGCCTGCGCGCGGCCCGGCGGTGGCGGGCGAAGGCGTACCGGCTCACCGCGCGGCCCCGCTCGCGCTGCCCGGCGCGGGCGAGCGGCGGGGACACGTCGAGGAAAAGCAGGTGGAAGCGGGTGCCCCGGCGGCGGGCGGCGAGGGCGAGCAGGGCGCGCACGAAGGGCAGCGTGCCGCAGTCGTGCACGAGAAGGCTGTCGCGGGTGCCGAGCGCGGCGCGCAGCAGGACGCGGTGGTGGTCGAGCCGGACGAGGGGCCGGTAGAGGGCGTAGGGCAGGGCGGGCAGCCGGGCGGCCCAGCGCGCGCGGGTGTCCTGCGAATCGAGGGTGCGGGCGGCGGCGAGGCGGTTCAGGAGCGTCGACTTGCCGCTTCCCGGCAGCCCGGAGACGGCCACCAGATCGCCCTCGGCGAACCGTAGCCGCCGGGGGGCGTACGGGGTGCCCGCGCGCGCGTCCAGCACGAGGGGCGCGACCGGGTGCGCGGGCGTGTTCCCGGCGCGCGCGGTGTCCGCCCCGGCGGCCTCGCGCCGTGCCCCCGTCCTCGCGCGCTCCTCCGGTCCGCCGCGTTCCGTGCCCGTCCGCTGTCGCATCGCGCATCCTCCCCCGTGCTCGCGGTCCGCCCGCCGCACACCCCCCAGAGTAAAGAGAAGGTAATGCGGACTACCGGGACAGTGCCCAGCCCGGGGGTGCGGGAACCCCGGCGTGACGTACCTCGCCACCGGGGGGCGGGATGCCCCTTCTGTCACCGGGAGGGGCGTGCGATGATGGCGGCGGTCCACCGCTTCTCCACGGCGCGGGGACCCGTGAGCTGGACAACCTCATACCGGCCGCTTGAATCCGCGCGGGAGAGTCCCGGGAGCCGCACAGCCGCTCCGGGGCGCCGAAGGAGCAAGTCCCTCCCTTGAATCTCTCAGGCCCCGATACCGCGCGGGCGAGGCACATCTGAAAAGCGGGCCGGGCGACCGGCCCCACCCACGGTGCAAGTCCGCCCGCCGCGCGCGGGTCATGGCGAACCTCTCAGGTCCCGATGACAGATGGGGAGGAAAGACCTCACCCGTCTCGTCCCTGGAGCCGACCGTATGAGCACGCCCGAAACACCCCTCCGCACGACCGCGCTCGACGCCGCGCACCGCGCCCTCGGCGCCACGATGACCGACTTCGCCGGCTGGGACATGCCGCTGCGCTACGGCAGCGAGCGCGAGGAGCACACGGCGGTGCGCGAGCGCGCCGGGCTCTTCGACCTCTCCCACATGGGCGAGATCACCCTCACCGGGCCGCAGGCCGCGGACCTGCTCGACTTCGCGCTCGTCGGCAACATCGGCTCGGTGAAGGAGGGCCGCGCCCGCTACACGATGATCTGCCGCGAGGACGGCGGCATCCTGGACGACCTCATCGTCTACCGCACCGGTGCCGACACCTACCTCGTCGTCGCCAACGCCTCCAACGCGCAGACCGTCCTCGACGCGCTGCGCGAGCGCGCGGCCGGTTTCGACGCCGACGTGCGCGACGACCGCGACGCCTACGCGCTCCTCGCCGTGCAGGGCCCGGCCGCCCCCGGCATCCTCGCGAAGATCACCGAAGCGGATCTCGACGGGCTCAAGTACTACGCGGGCCTGCCCGGCTCCGTCGGCGGCGTGGACGTCATGATCGCGCGCACCGGCTACACGGGCGAGGACGGTTTCGAGCTGTTCTGCGCGCCCGCCGACGCGCCGAAGCTGTGGGGCGCGCTCTTCGCCGCCGGGACCGGGGCCGGGATGGTGCCCTGCGGGCTCGCCTGCCGCGACACGCTGCGCCTCGAAGCGGGGATGCCGCTGTACGGGCACGAGCTGAGCACCTCGCTCACGCCGTTCGACGCGGGCCTGGGGCGCGTCGTGAAGTTCGAGAAGACGTCGAACGGGGGCCGGTTCGTCGGCCGCGCGGCCCTGGAGGCCGCCGCCGAGAAGGCCGCGAGCACCCCGCCGCGCAAGCTCGTCGGGCTGATCGCCGCGGGGCGTCGGGTCCCGCGCGCCGGGTACGCGGTCGTGGCGGGCGGGCAGGCCGTCGGCGAGGTCACCTCGGGCGCCCCCTCGCCGACGCTCGGCAAGCCGGTCGCGATGGCCTACGTGGACGCCACGCACGCCGCGCCGGGCACGGAGGGCGTCGGCGTCGACATCCGGGGCACGCACGAGCCGTACGAGGTCGTGGCGCTGCCCTTCTACAAGCGGCAGAAGTAGCCCCCGCCCCACCGGCACGGCAGCGGCCCCGCCCCACCGGCACGGCAGCGGGCCCCCGCCGCCCACCGGGCGCGCGGCCTCCTCTCGTGCCCTCGCCCGCCGCGCCCTCGGCACCCCCTTTCCCACCACTCCCCCGCGTACAGGAGAATTCAGGCCATGAGCAACCCCACGAACCTGCGGTACAGCAAAGAGCACGAGTGGCTGTCGGCCGCCCAGGACGGCATCTCGACCATCGGCATCACGGGCTACGCCGCCGGTCAGCTCGGTGACGTCGTCTACGCGCAGCTCCCGGAGGTCGGCGACAGCGTCGAGGCCGGGGAGACCTGCGGCGAGCTGGAGTCCACGAAGTCGGTGAGCGACCTCTACTCGCCCGTCAACGGCGAGGTCACCGAGGTCAACGCGGACGTCGTCGAGGACCCCTCGCTCGTCAACTCGGCCCCCTTCGAGGGCGGCTGGCTCTTCAAGGTGCGCGTCAGCGAGGAGCCCGGCGACCTGCTGAGCGCCGAGGAGTACACCGCCTTCGCCGGCTCCGACGACTGACGGCGCACGGACGACGACGCACGGACGACGCACGATAGGGACTGAACTCTTGTCTTCGCTCCTCAACACCCCGCTCCACGCGCTCGACCCCGAGGTCGCCTCGGCCGTGGACGCCGAGCTGCACCGCCAGCAGTCCACGCTGGAGATGATCGCCTCCGAGAACTTCGCCCCCGTCGCCGTCATGGAGGCGCAGGGCTCGGTGCTCACCAACAAGTACGCGGAGGGCTACCCGGGCCGCCGCTACTACGGCGGCTGCGAGCACGTCGACGTGATCGAGCAGCTCGCGATCGACCGGGTCAAGGCGCTCTTCGGCGCCGAGCACGCCAACGTGCAGCCGCATTCGGGCGCCCAGGCGAACGCCGCCGCGATGTTCGCGCTGCTCAAGCCGGGCGACACGATCATGGGCCTCAACCTGGCCCACGGCGGTCACCTGACCCACGGCATGAAGATCAACTTCTCCGGCAAGCTCTACGACGTCGTCGCGTACCACGTGGACGAGGAGACCGGCCGGGTCGACATGGACCAGGTCGAGAAGCTGGCGCGCGAGGCGCGGCCGAAGCTCATCGTGGCCGGCTGGTCCGCGTACCCGCGTCAGCTCGACTTCGCCGCGTTCCGCCGGATCGCGGACGAGGTCGGCGCCTACCTCATGGTCGACATGGCGCACTTCGCCGGGCTCGTCGCCGCCGGTCTGCACCCCTCGCCGGTGCCGCACGCGCACGTCGTCACGACGACGACGCACAAGACGCTCGGCGGCCCGCGCGGTGGCGTGATCCTCTCGACCGCCGAGCTGGCGAAGAAGATCAACTCGGCGGTCTTCCCCGGCCAGCAGGGCGGCCCGCTGGAGCACGTGATCGCGGGCAAGGCGGTGGCCTTCAAGGTCGCGGCCTCGGAGGAGTTCAAGGACCGCCAGGCGCGGACCGTGGAGGGCGCGCGCATCCTCGCGGAGCGCCTCGTCGCCGCCGACGTCGCCGAGCACGGCGTCTCGGTGCTCTCGGGCGGTACGGACGTGCACCTCGTCCTGGTCGACCTGCGGCACTCGGAGCTGGACGGCCAGCAGGCCGAGGACCGGCTCCACGAGGTCGGGATCACGGTCAACCGCAACGCG
The DNA here is from genome assembly GCF_000154905.1 of Streptomyces sp. SPB074. Classification (GTDB taxonomy): domain Bacteria; phylum Actinomycetota; class Actinomycetes; order Streptomycetales; family Streptomycetaceae; genus Streptomyces. The sequence continues at coordinate 1,791,650 of NZ_GG770539.1, forward strand.
GTCCCGAACGACCCGCGTCCCCCGATGGTCACCTCGGGCCTGCGGATCGGCACCCCGGCGCTCGCGACGCGCGGTTTCGGCGCGGCGGACTTCGCCGAGGTCGCCGACATCATCGCCGAGGCCCTCAAGCCCGGCCACGACGCCGCCGCGCTGCGCGCGCGGGTCACGGCGCTCACCGGGAAGCACCCGCTGTACCCGGCGCTCGGGGCCTGAGTCCCGGCCCGGCCCGAGGAGCGGCGGTGGCCGCTCGTGCCCGGTCCGTACGGGGTCACGACGGCCTCGTACGGACCGGGCACTCCCGCTCCGTACGCGTACCGGCGGCCGGCACGGGTACCGCCCACCACCCGTACGGGCGACGGAGCCCGCAGGGGTGCGCGCCGCGCCCGCGAGGGTGGCGCGTGCACGCGGCGCCCGAGGCGGCGCCGGAGCGCCCGAGGCGGCGTCGCAAGCGCGTGCGGGGTGCCGAAAACGCCCGGACGGGTCCTTCGTTCCCTTTCCGGCGCGTCCCGCACACTGGGGAGTGACCCCCGGCGCGCGGGACGGGCCGCGCGCCCCCACCCCGCCGTCCTCCCCGTCCTTGTCCTTCCGCACATCCCCCGTTCCCGGGCGGACACCGGTGTCCGCCTTTTGAGGAGTGTTCCGTGGCCATCTCGGTCTTCGACCTGTTCTCCGTCGGCATCGGCCCCTCCAGCTCGCACACGGTGGGCCCCATGCGGGCGGCGCGCATGTTCGCGCTCCGGCTCAAGAACGAGGGGCTGCTCGTGCCGACCGCGCGGGTGCGCGCCGAGCTGTTCGGCTCGCTCGGCGCCACCGGGCACGGGCACGGCACCCCGAAGGCGGTGCTCCTCGGCCTGGAGGGCGCCTCGCCCCGTACCGTCGATGTCGAGCACGCCGACACGCGCGTGGAGGAGATCCGCTCGGGCGGGCGCCTCTCGGTGCTCGGCGCGCACGAGATCCCCTTCGACTACGACGAGGACCTGCTGCTGCACCGCCGCGAGGCGCTGCCGTACCACGCGAACGGCATGAAGGTGTTCGCGTACGACGAGACGGGCGCGCTGCTCCTGGAGAAGACGTACTACTCGGTCGGCGGCGGTTTCGTCGTGGACGAGGACGCGGTGGGCGAGGACCGCATCAAGCTGGACGACACCGTGCTGAGGTACCCCTTCCGCGCGGGTGACGAGCTGCTGCGGCTCACGCGGGAGACGGGGCTCTCGATCCCCGCGCTCATGCTGGAGAACGAGAAGGCGTGGCGCACCGAGGACGAGATCAGGACCGGTCTCCTGGAGATCTGGCGGGTCATGAAGGACTGCGTGGCGCGCGGGCTCACGCGCGAGGGCATCCTGCCGGGGGGCCTCAAGGTCCGCCGCCGGGCGGCGGCCTCGGCGCGTCAGCTCCGCGCGGAGGGGGAGCCGCTCGCCCGCGCGATGGAGTGGATCACGCTCTACGCGATGGCCGTGAACGAGGAGAACGCGGCGGGCGGCCGCGTCGTGACGGCGCCGACGAACGGCGCGGCGGGCATCATTCCGGCGGTGCTGCACTACTACATGAACTTCGTGCCGGGCGCCGACGAGGAGGGCGTGGTGCGCTTCCTGCTCTCGGCGGGCGCGGTCGGGATGCTCTTCAAGGAGAACGCCTCGATCTCGGGCGCGGAGGTGGGCTGCCAGGGCGAGGTGGGCTCGGCGTGCTCGATGGCGGCCGGGGCGCTCGCGGAGGTCCTGGGCGGCAGCCCGGAGCAGGTCGAGAACGCGGCCGAGATCGGCATGGAGCACAACCTGGGCCTGACCTGCGACCCGGTCGGCGGCCTCGTCCAGATCCCGTGCATCGAGCGCAACGGCATGGCGGCGGCGAAGGCCGTCACGGCGGCCCGCATGGCCCTGCGCGGCGACGGCAGCCACCTCGTCTCGCTCGACAAGGTCATCAAGACGATGCGCGACACGGGCGCCGACATGTCCGTGAAGTACAAGGAGACGGCCCGGGGCGGGCTCGCGGTGAACATCATCGAGTGCTGAGGCGCGAACGGGCCGGGGTTTCCGGGCCGGACGGCTGGATGACCCAATGGCCGGGCCCCTGGTCGCCGTTCGGGTCCCGCTCGGCCCGGCCGCGCGCCGTTCCGCACCCTCCCGCACCGCCCCGGTCGCCGCCTCCGGACGGCGATCCCGGCGCGGTCCGGCAGGGGGGCCTCCCGCCGGGTCGGCGGGCGTGGGATATTTGCCGCGCGGCAATAATCAGGGAATTTCCCGCCGCCGGGGCGGGTCGGCGTAGGGTCGGTGGCTCAGCAGGGGGCGCCGCCCCCGTCCCCGTGACGCCGAGGAGGAACCGAGCCGATGGCGACTGCCGGGAGCGTGGAAAGGCTGGCGGAGCTGCTGGCCGGCGAGCAGGAACGCCTCACCGGGGAGTGGGTGGAGCGGGCGCTGCCACCGCTCCAGGGGCGGGTGAGCGCGCCCGAGGTGACCCAGGAGCTGCACGAGCTGTACGCGGCGGTGCTCAACGCCCTGCGCGCGGGCTCGCTCGACCACCGCGCGGAGCCGTACGCCGAGGTGCGCGGGCTGCTCGTGGAGCTCTCCCGCAACCGGGCCAGGCAGGGCTTCACACAGACGGAGACGGCGCTCGGCGTCTTCCTCCTCAAGGAGATCCTGCAAGCGGAGCTGTCCGGCTCACGCGCCGACCTCGCCGCCTTCCTCGACTTCTCCCGGCTCGTGGACGCTCTCGGGCTCTTCACCGTGGAGGCGCACGCCACGACGCGCGAGGCGATCATCACGGCGCAGGCCGAACAGTTGCTGGAGCTGTCCACGCCGGTCGTGAAGGTGTGGGACGGCGTGATCGCCGTGCCGCTCGTCGGGACGCTCGACTCGGCCCGTACGCAGGTCGTCATGGAGAAGCTGCTCCAGGCGCTCATCGACCACAACTCGACCCAGGCGATCATCGACATCACCGGCGTCTCGGCCGTGGACACGCAGGTGGCGCAGCACCTGCTCAAGACGGTCGTGGCGGCGCGGCTCATGGGCGCCGAGTGCACGATCTCCGGGATCAGGCCGCAGATCGCGCAGACCATCGTCGGGCTCGGCATCGAGTTCGGCGACATCGTCACGAAGTCCTCGCTCGCGGACGGGCTCGCGCACGCCCTGCGCCGGATCAAGGCGGACCGCGAGTCCGACGAGGCGGACGGCTCGATCGTGCCGGGAGGACTGCTGTGAGCGAACGCGTCCCGATCCTGCGGATCGGCGGGACGCTCCTCGTGCCGATCCAGGTCGAGCTGGACGACCAGAGCGTCCTCGATCTCCAGGAGGACCTGTCCGAGGAGATCGTGCGCACCGGCGCGCGCGGCGTCGTCATCGACATCTCGACGCTGGAGATCGTGGACTCCTTCGTGGGGCGGATGCTCGCGACGACGGCCGCCGTCTCGCGCGTGCTCGACGCGGAGACCGTCGTCGTCGGGATGCGCCCGGCCGTCGCGATGACGCTCGTGGAGCTGGGCCTCTCGCTCGGCGGCGTGCGCACCGCGCTCGACCTGGAGCAGGGGCTGCGGGTGCTGCGCCGCGCGGGGCGGACGGGTCCGGAACGCGGATGACGAGTCCCCAGCCGGCGCCGGCGCCGACGCAGACGATGACCATCGCCACCAACAACGACGTGGTCAAGGCGCGTCAGCTGGTGCGCGCCCTCGCCCAGGAGAGCGGCCTCTCCCTGGTGGAGCAGACGAAACTGGTGACCGCGGCGAGCGAGCTCGCCCGCAACACGCTGGTCCACGCGGGCGGCGGCGAGCTGTGCGCGAGCCGGGTCAGCACGGGCGGGCACGAAGGAGTACGGCTCGTGTTCCGCGACGAAGGCCCGGGGATTCCCGAGCCCGACCTCGCCCTCACCGACGGCTGGACCTCGGGGGACGGCATGGGGCTCGGGCTCAGCGGCTCGCGACGGCTCGTGGACGACTTCGCCCTCGACACCTCGGTAGGCGAGGGGACGACGGTGACGGTGACGAAGTGGGCGCGCTAGAGGGTCCGTACGGGCGGGCCCGGCGCGGGCGGCCGGTCGACGCGTACGACATGCCGCGCGCCGAGGACGTCTCCTGGCTGCGCGTGGACGTCGCGCTGCCGGCCGCGGCGCGCAGCGCGGCGGCACACCTGTGCCACCGGCTCGGTTTCGGGGCGCGGCGCACCTCGGAGGTCGCGCTCGCGGTGACCGAGGCGGCGACGAACCTCCAGCGGCACGCGGGGGACGGTTCGCTGCTGCTGCGCCTGGTCCGCACCCCGGACGAGGCCGCGCTGGAATTCCTGGCGCTCGACAGCGGGCCCGGTATGTCCGACGTCGCGTACTCGCTGCGCGACGGGGCCTCCTCGGCGGGGACGCTCGGGGTGGGGCTCGGCACGATCGGGCGGCTCGCCGACAGCTTCGGCATCCACTCGCTGCCCGGGCGCGGGACGGTGGTCACGGCGCGGTTCTGGCCGGACCGCGCGCGCGGCCCGCACCGGCCCGAGCCGCTCGTCGCCGGGCTGACGCGGCCGATCAGCGGCGAGACCGTGTGCGGCGACGCCTGGGCGGCGCGCCCTGTCCGCGCGGAGGACGACGGGCCCGGCTCCGTCCTCGTGATGATGTGCGACGGGCTCGGGCACGGGCCGCTCGCCGCGCGGGCCGGGGAACTCGCCGTGGAGGCGTTCCTGGGCAGCACGGCGCGGGAGCCGGACGAGGTGCTGCGGGGGCTGCACGAGGCGCTGCGGGGCGGGCGCGGCGCGGCGGTGGGGATCGCGCGGCTCGATCTCGCGACGCGGCGAGTGCGGTTCTGCGGGGCGGGGAACATCAGCGCGTACGTGATCGGCGAGGGGCGGCGGCGCTCGCTGGGCTCCGCGCCGGGGATCGTGGGACACCAGCTGCCGCGGCTGCGGGTGTTCGAGGACGTCATGGCGGGCGTGGACGGGACGCTCGTGCTGCACTCGGACGGCCTGACCTCGCGGTGGGAGCCGGACGACTTCCCGGGGCTGTTCGCCCTGGCGCCGCTGAGCGTGGCGGGGCAGATCTTCAACCAGGCGGCGGTGCGGAGGGATGACGCGGGGGTGGTCGTGGTGCGGGTTCCCTGACGGGGGGTGCGGGGACTCGCTGGTGCGCCTCGCGGGGCTCCGCCCCGGGCCCTCTTTCGGGGCTCCGCCCCGGACCCCGCTCCTCAAACGCCGGAGGGGCTGAGTTTGTGGCCCGCCGTCGGCCCGCCGCCGGGGGGCTGGGTTGGTTGTCGCTGTCCCGCGTGTGGACCCTCCCGGTGGTGGGGGGCCGTCGGGGGCAGCAGGGTGGGGGGTATGACGACGGTGACGGGTGAAGTCAGTGGGGCGCGGTGGGAGCCGCCGGAGCTTCCCGAGGCGCGGGGGGATCTCTCCGCGCACCTGCTCACGGCGCTGCGGGCGGGGCGCGACGCGCCGCCCTGGGGGCCGCAGGCGGCGCGCGTGGACCCGCTCGGCGAGGACCTGCACCTCGCGCTCTTCGTCCTCTACGGCCTCCAGCGCGGCGGCTGGGCGGGGCTGCCGCCCACCGCCGAGTGGGAACCGCTGCTGCTGGGGCTGCGCCGCCCCCTGGAACGTCGCTTCCTGGAGGCCCTGCGCGGTCTCACGCGCGGCGCCGAGGACGTCTCCGCGGCCTTCGCCGATCTGCTCGTACGGCCCGAGGGCGGCGATCCGACGAGCGTGAGCGGCGTCCTGGAGCGGGACGGGAAACCGTGGCAGATCCGCGAGTACGCGGTCCTGCGGACGCCCGCGCGCGAGGGCGAGGACGACGGGCCCGCCTGGGCGCTGCCCCGGCTGCCCGCGCGCGCCCGGGCCGGGTTGCTGTCCGTCCTGCACGCGCGGGCCGGACACGGACAGCCCGCGCGCGGCCACGCCGCGCTCGCCGAGGCGCACCTGCGCGCGCTCGGTCTCGACCCGGCACCCGGCAGGTACGTGGACGCGGTGCCCGCCGCGTCGCTCGCGCTCGCGAACCTCGGAGCGCTCTTCGGCCTGCACGGAGCGCTGCGCGGCGCCCTCGTGGGCCACGCGGCGGCGTGGGGCGTCCTGCTCCCGCGCGCGGCGGGCCGCGTGAGCGCGGCGCTGGAGCGGACCGGGGCGCCGGAGGAGGCGAGCCGCTACCCGCGGGCGCGGGCCGAGGCGGGCGCCGCCGAGGAGCAACTGCTGCGCGCGGAGGTGCTGGCGCCGCACCTGCTCGCCGAGCCCGGCCTGGAGGCGGACGTCGTCCTCGGCATCGAGGCGACGAGCCTCCTGGAGGACCGGCTCGCCGCGCACACGCTCGCGGCGTGGGAGACGGGCGCCTCGGCCCTGCGGCTGCCGGTGGCGCTCGCGGAGGATTGAGGGGCCGGAGGACTGAGGGCCCGTGGCGCGCGGGCCGGAGCTGCCCGCCGGTCGCCCCCCGTACCGCCGCTCCCCCGCGCCGCCCCGGACGCGTCCGCATCGTGAACGGGCGGAACGCGGCCCGTCCGCGCGGGCGTACCTTTCGGTGCACTATGACCACCACTCCCGTACGCGCAGCGGCAGCAGAGGCAGAGGACGAGACCCGGGCGACGGCCGTCCTGCACGCCGAGGAGGTGGAGCTCGTCCGGGAGGGCGCTCTCCTCCTGGACCGGGTGTCGCTCACCGTCCGCGAGGGCGAGCACTGGGCCCTGCTCGGTGCCAACGGCGCGGGCAAGACGACGCTCCTGAGCCTGCTCGGGGCGCTCGGCCACCCCACGCGCGGGCAGGTCGAGGTGCTGGGCCGCCGGCTCGGGCGCGTGGACCTGCGGGAACTGCGGACGTACGTGGGCCACGTCAATCCCCGCCACCCGCTGCGCAGCGCGCTGAAAGTGCGTGACGTGGTGCTGACCGGGCTGACCAACAGCGTCGAGCCGCTGCCGCGCTGGCGCCCCGACGCGGAGCAGCGCGAGCGCGCCGAGCGGCTGATCGCGACGCTGGGGCTCGGGCACCGCGCGGAGGCGACCTGGCCGACGCTCTCGCAGGGCGAGCGGGGGCGGGCGCTCATCGCGCGTTCGCTCATGCCGGAGCCCCGGCTGCTGCTGCTCGACGAACCGGCGACCGGGCTCGACGTCGCGGGCCGCGAGCAGCTCATCGAGAGCATCGAGGCGCTGACCGCGGGGCGGCCCGCGCTCGCCTCGGTCCTCGTGACGCACCACCTGGAGGAGCTGCCGCCCGGCACGACGCACGCGCTGCTGCTGCGCGGCGGCAAGGTGCTCGGGAGCGGTCCGGTGGACGAGGTCCTGACGAGCGAGTCGGCCTCGGAGTGCTTC
>NZ_GG770539.1:1799018-1803412 GCF_000154905.1 Streptomyces sp. SPB074
CCCTCGCCCGCGTCAGCCCTTGTGGACGCCCGCCCAGAACTCCTCGAAGGAGAGGAGCTTGTCGCCGTTGGCGTCCTTCGAGGCGATGATGGCCTCGGCGACGGACGCGGTGACGTAGAAGTCGCCCATGCGGGCCATGGCCGACTTGTACTCGTCGGCGGTGATGAAGCCGTCCCCGTCGGTGTCGAACTGCTGGAACGTCCTGCGTGCCTCTTCGATGTCGGCCATCGGCCCGTCCACCCCTTCTCGGTGCTTCTGTACGGCGGTCAGGGTATCCGGCCCGCCCCGGCGGGAGGAGGCCGAGACCACGACGCACGGACGGAGCACGGACGTGAGCGACCTGGCCACGCTCTTCGAGGACCTCGCGCGGGGGCGGTTCCCCGCGGCCGACGGGACGACGACGGTGTGGCCGCTGGCCGGGGAGCGCGAGGCGGGCGTGCTCGCGCTGACGGCGCGGTCCTTCGTCTTCGCCGACACGGACGAGGGGTGGGTGCGGGACCGGCTCGCGCGCACCGGCTCCGATCCGCTCGCCGCGAGCCTGCACCCGTCCTTCCTCGCCGCGCTCCTGGAGCGGACGGGCCGCCGGATGGACACGGTGGACCTCCTCACGGTCGCGCCCGCGCTGCCCGGCCCGCCGCCGCTGGACCTGCGCGAGAGCGCGCCGGGCGGGCACCCGCGCGTGATCAGGGCGCTGCGCCGCCGCACGGAGGTGCGGGTCTGGGAGACGGCTCGGGGGGACGTCGTCCTGCTCGGGCGGGGTCCCGGCGGGCGCTGGGAGACGGCGATCGAGACGGCGGAGGCGGGGGCGGCGGTGCGGGGGCGCGCCCTCGCGCTGGCGGCGCGGCACCTCGTACCGGACGTCGCGGTGTGGGCGCAGCAGGCGCCGGGGAACGCGCGCAGCGTACGGGCCTTCCAGGCGGCGGGGTACCGGCCCGTCGGCGCGGAGGCGCTGCTGTGGCGGGAGCCGGGTGAGGGCGGGCCGGGGTGAGGGCGGGCCGGTGAGGCACCGTCACCTCGGCAGTGGGCGCGGGAGTTCGCCGGCGGGGGCCCGCCCTCGAACCTCCGGGGGCCGCACCGCGTGCCCGCTCGCGCGGGCGAGGCGTCTCAGCGGTCCGTCACGCGCAGCTCGAACCACGTCTTCTTGCCGACCGGCAGCAGGTCCACGCCCCAGCGCTCGCTGAGCCGCTCGACCAGCGCGAGCCCGTACCCGCTCGTGACGGCCATGCCGAAGGACGGCATGACGCAGGGCAGGGCGCGCGAGGGGTCGCGGAACTCGACGCGGATACGCCCGGGGCGGCGCGTCATGCGCAGCCCGAAGGAGCGGGCGCCGGCGTGCCGCACGGCGTTGCCGAGCAGTTCCGAGACGAGGAGCGCGGTGGTCTCCGCGAGTGCCGGGGACAGCCGCCACTCCTCGGTGACGACGAGCGCGGCGAGGCGGCGCAGTTCGCCGCCCGACTCCGGCGTCGCCTCGACCCGGATCTCCGACTCCGCCGGATTCCCGTGCGCGTCCAAGGCCGCCAGGGCGCGTTCGTCCTTCGCGCCCGGCGTCCACCGTGCCGCGGGCCCGCCCTGCTCGGCCCGCCGCGTGTGCTCTGTACCCTCCAGCCCCGTCATGCCCCCCATGATGGCGGTCCCCAGCCGTACGCGGGCGCGTTCCGCCGGAATATGACGGGCTGCCAGAAGGCTCGTGAAGAGCCCGCCCGGCATATGCCGGGGGCAAAAGTAAAGCTCCGGCGGGTGTCACCGGGTGTGATGACCCTGTGCGGGCGGGTGATCACACCCCGGGTGCGCACCGTTTCTTAAGGTTCGGTTAAGGCGGACATAAGACCTCGCACGCGGGGTGTGCGCGCTCCCGCGCGCCCGGCCGTGACGCGGGGGACAGGGGCGCGGTGTCCGCTCAGCCGAAGTGCGCCTTGCCCGGACCGTCCTCGACGAAGCTGCGCATCCCCGTCTCCCGGTCCTCGGTCGCGAACAGCCCGGCGAACCAGGTGCGTTCGAGAGCGAGGCCGGTGTCGATGTCCGTCTCCAGGCCGCTGTCGACGGCCTCCTTGGCGGCGCGCAGCGCGAGCGCGGGGCCCTGGGCGAGCTTCGCGGCCCACGCGTGCGCGGTGGCGAAGACCTCCTCGGCGGGCACGACCTGGTCCACCAGGCCGATGCGCAGCGCCTCCTCGGCGCGGACCTGCCGCCCGGTGAAGATGAGGTCCTTCGCGCGCGAGGGGCCGATGAGGCGCGCGAGGCGCTGCGTGCCGCCGGCGCCGGGGATGAGGCCGAGCAGGATCTCGGGCTGGCCGAACTTCGCGTTCGCGGCCGCGACGCGGTGATCCGCGCAGAGCGCGAGCTCGCAGCCGCCGCCGAGCGCGTAGCCGGTGACGGCGGCGACGACGGGCTTGGGGACGCGCGCCACGGCGGTGAACGACTCCTGGAGGGCGCGCGAGCGCAGGACCATGTCCTTGTGGCTCATGGCGCGCATCTCCTTGATGTCGGCCCCGGCGGCGAAGACCTTCTCGCTGCCGCGGATCACGACGGCCCGCACGTCCTCCCTGCGGGTCAGCTCGCCGGCCAGCTCGCGCAGCCGGTCCTGCACGGCGGTGTCGAGCGCGTTCATGGGCGGCCGGTCGAGGGTGAGGGTGGCGACGCCTTCGCCGACATCGAGGAGCACAGTCATGCCTGCACCTTATGTGCCCCGTTCACGTGCGCGGACGTGCGTTCCGCCACAGGCGCGGGGCGGCGTGCACGGGCACGCACCGGGTCCGGTACGGCTCGGGTACGCGTGCGGGGCGCCGCCCGTGCGGGCGCCGCCCCGTACCCGTACCGCCCGGAGGGCCGTCAGCTCTGCCACTCGCCCCACGGCAGGTTCCAGCCGTTGAGGCCGTTCCACCACTGGATGTTCTTGTCGTGGGAGTGCGAGACGACGACGACGTCACCGATGAGCGAGCTGTCGAAGAACCACGAGGCGGGCGTCGAGGAGTCGCCGCCGCCGCGCGCGTCACGCAGGCCCACGCAGCCGTGGCTCGCGTTCTGGTGGCCGAAGACGCCCGGCCCCGCCCAGTAGTTGCCGTGCACGAAGGTGCCCGAGGTGGACAGGCGCATGGCGTGCGGGACGTCGGGGATGTCGTACTCGCCGCCGTAGCCGACCGTGTCGCCGTTCATGCGGGTCACCTCGTACTTCTCGCTGATGACCATCTGCCCGTTGTACGTCGTGCTGTTCGGGGCGCCCGCCGTGATGGGGATGTTCTTGACAGTCTTGCCGTCGCGGGTCACGCGCATCGTGTGCGCGCTCGCGTCCACGTAGGAGACCTGGCTGCGGCCGATCGTGAAGCGGACCGTCTTGGCCTGCTTCCCGTAGACGCCGGGGCGGCCCTCGACGCCGTCCAGGGAGAGCTTGAGGGTGACCTTCGTGCCGGGCGCCCAGTACTTCTCCGGGCGGAAGTCGAGACGGTCGTTGCCGTACCACTTGTGGCGGATCTCGACCTCCGGCTCGGCCGTGACCTCGATGCCGCGCTCGACGGCCTTCGGGTCCGTGATGCCGCGCGAGAAGTTGAGCGAGACGGGCATCCCGACGCCCACCGTAGAGCCGTCCTCGGGCGTGAAGCGGCCGAGGAAGGTGTTCTTCGGCACGAGCGTCGTGAAGCTCGTGTCCTTCACGGACTCGCGGCCCTTCGCGTCCTCGGCGACGGCGTGCACCTTGTACGTGGTCGAGGCGGCCAGGTGCAGCTTCGGCCGCCAGGCCGTGCCGCCCCCGGTGATCTCGCCCGCCACCGCGGTCCCCTTGGTGTCGGCGACCTCGACCTTCGTGAGCTTCCCCTCGCGCGCGGAGACCTTGAGGGCACCGCTCGTGTCCACGTCCTTCGCGCCGTCCTTCGGCGCGACGCTCACGACGGCCCGCGAGAGCGTCGGGCTCGGCTTCACCGTGCCGCCGTTCCTCGCGTCCGCGACCGCCCCGTCCCCGTCGCCGCCCCCGCCGCACGCCGTCACGAGCAGCAGGAGCGCCCCGAGCGACAGCGCGAGCAGGGCCCGCGCCCCGCCACCGCTCCCCCGCAGCCACCCCGCACCCGCGTACGCCGTCGGTCGCCCGCTCACTTTGGTGTCTCCCCTCGCACACACGCGGGACCGCCCGTGCGCCCCCCGCGATCGATCCGCACAGTCAGATAACCACACACCCGAACACGCGAGCCCCTCCCGTTTGTCACCGTTGCGTTCCAACTCCCGGCCCCCACCTGCGCTCTTCCCGCCCACCGTCACAGCACCGGTCACGGCCGGGCCCGCCACGGGGTCCGCCGCCCGGCTGCGCGGAGCGCGCGGGGCTCCGTGACGGCGGAACGTGAGCGGAGCGTCCCGGAGGGGAAGATCAGGGGTGGGACGAAGCCGCCGAGCCGCGGCCGGGACGCCGCGAC
>NZ_GG770539.1:1803512-1815425 GCF_000154905.1 Streptomyces sp. SPB074
GCGCGGCGCCCGGGTCCCCGGAGCCGCCAGGAGGCCGGAAGGTGACGAGCGCAGCCGAGCAGGAGGAGATCGGGGCCCGCGAAGGCACGGACCCGGGACCGCCGGCCACGACCGTGAGCGCGGGGCACGGCCCGCCGCCGCGCCCCGCGCGGCCCGCCGCCCTCGCCCGTGACGTCGCCCTCCCCGGCGCCCCCACGCCGCTCGGCGCGCGCTGGCACCGGGGGCCCGAGGGGCGCACGGGCACGAACTTCGCGCTGTGGGCGGGCGGCGCCGAGGCCGTCGAGGTGTGCCTGTTCGACGCGGAGGGGAACGAGCGGCGGGTGCGCCTGGCCGAGTGCTCGGACCAGATCTGGCACGGCTTCGTGCCCGGTGTCGCGCCCGGGACGCGCTACGGCTACCGGGTGCACGGCCGCTGGGACCCGTGGACGGGGGCGCGGTGGAACCCGGCGAAGCTCCTGCTCGACCCGTACGCGCGCGCCGTGGACGGCGACTTCCGGCTGCCGCCCGAGGTCTACGGGCACGTGCGCGACTGGCCCGAGCAGCACCTCGCCGACACCGTGCGCGACGACCGCGACTCGGGACCGTACGTGCCCAAGGGCGTCGTGGTGCACGACGAGTCCCCGGCCGCCGAGTGGTTCGACGACCGCCGCCCGAAGACGCCGTGGGCGGACACGGTGCTCTACGAGGTGCACGTCAAGGGCTTCACGATGCGGCACCCGGGCATCCCGGAGCACCTGCGCGGGACGTACGCGGGCCTCGCGCACCCGGCCGCGCTCGCGCACCTCAAGCGGCTCGGCGTGACGGCGGTCGAGCTGCTGCCCGTGCACCAGTTCGCGCACGAGGACCACCTGCTGCGGCGCGGGCTCACCAACTACTGGGGCTACAACTCGATCGGCTACTTCGCGCCGCACGCCGCGTACGCCTCGCGCGGCACGCGCGGCGAACAGGTCGGCGAGTTCCGCGACATGGTGCGCGCGCTGCACGCGGCAGGCATCGAGGTCATCCTCGACGTCGTCTACAACCACACCGCCGAGGCCGACGAGCGCGGCCCGACGCTCTCGCTGCGCGGCATCGACAACCGGGGCTACTACCGGCTCCAGCAGGACGCCCGCCGCTACCGCGACTTCACGGGGTGCGGCAACACGCTGAACGTCGTGCAGCCGCACGTCCTGCGGCTGCTCACCGACTCGCTGCGGTACTGGGTCGGCGAGATGGGCGTGGACGGCTTCCGCTTCGACCTCGCCGCGGCCCTCGCGCGGGCGGGGCGGGACGGCGAGGAGCAGCGCTTCGACATGCTCGCGCCGTTCCTCGCGGTCATCGCGCAGGACCCGGTGCTGCGCCGCGTCAAGCTCATCGCGGAGCCCTGGGACGTCGGCTCGGGCGGCTACCAGGTAGGGGCCTTCCCGCCGCTGTGGGCGGAGTGGAACGACCGGTTCCGGGACGCCGCGCGGGACTTCTGGCGCGGGACGCTGCCCGACGTACGGGACCTCGGCTACCGGCTGTCGGGGTCGAGCGACCTGTACGCGTGGAGCGGGCGCAGCCCGCAGGCGAGCGTCAACTTCGTGACCGCGCACGACGGGTTCACGCTGCGCGACCTCGTCAGCTACGACCGCAAGCACAACGAGGCGAACGGCGAGGACAACAGGGACGGCGCGGACGACAACCGCTCCTGGAACCACGGCGCGGAGGGCGAGACGCGGGACGCGGACGTCCGCGCGCTGCGGCGGCGCCAGCTGCGCAACCACCTCACGACGCTCCTGCTGTCCACGGGCGTCCCGATGCTCGTCGCCGGGGACGAGCTGGGGCGCACCCAGGGCGGCAACAACAACGCGTACTGCCAGGACAACGAGCTGGGCTGGCTCGACTGGTCGCTGCTCGAAGCGCCCGAGTGGCGCGCGCAGTGCGCGCTGGTGGCACGGCTCCTCGCGCTGCGCCGGGCGCACCCGGTGCTGCGCCGCGGGTCCTTCTTCACGGGCCGCGCGCTCTTCGCCGACGGGCGGCGCGACGTCGCGTGGTTCACGGCGCGCGGCGCGGAGCTGACCGAGGAGGACTGGTACGCGCCGGGCCGCAGCCTCGGCATGTACCTCTCGGGCCGCGACCTGCCCGCCCGGGACCCGGGTGGCGCGCCCGTCGTGGACGACAGCTTCCTGCTGTTCCTGCACGCGGACCCCGGGCCGGTCACGCTGACGCTGCCGGGGGCGCCGTGGGCCGCGGCGTACGAACTGCTCGTGGACACCGCGGCGGAGGAGCAGGAGGAGGCGCCGGGCACGGTGCACGCGGCGGGGACGACGGTGCGGGTGGCGGGGCGGTCCGCGGTGGTGCTGCGGGTGTGCGAGGACGCGCTGGAGCGCGAGGAGTGACTAGGACAGGGGCTGGTAGGCGGTCGTGACGAGGCAGGAGGCGTCGCCCTTGACGCGCAGTTCCGCGCCCCGCGGAAGCGTCGAGGGCGGCGTCGCGTGCCACGTGAGGGCTTCGCCGGGCCGGGCGACGGCGTAGCGCAGGCCGTCGCGGGTCACGGCGAGCGTCGCGGGGTCCGGGGCGCCGTTGACGGGATCGGCGTCGGCGAGTCCGGCGCGGCAGGCGGCGAGCGGCAGGGAGCCGAGCCCGTCGAGGCTGTCGAGGGTGCGCGTGTACGTGCCGCTCGGGAACTTCCACAGGTCGTGCGGGTCCGCGCAGTCCACGGGGACGAGAGCGCGGCGGCCGAGGCCGAGGAGCTGCGTGTCCGCGCACTGGCCGGGCTCGATGCCGCGCGCCGAGCGGACGGTCTTCGTGGAGGTGACGAGGCGGTGGGCGCCGGGGAAGTCCTCGCGCTGCCAGCGCCCGTAGCGGCTCAGGCGCAGCTCGGAGCGGAGCGTCGTGACATCGCGCAGGAGGCTCTGGGCGTGCAGCGCGGCGAGCTGGGGCGCGAGGTCGGCGGTCATCGCGACGACGCGGCCCTTGCCGTCGGTCGTGACGGTGACGGTGAAGCCCTTGGCGTCCTCGCCGAGGCGTCCAGAGCCGCGGAGCGGGCGGGCGAGGCCGGTGGGCAGGACGTCGGCGGCGTGCGCGGCGGGCACCGTCGCGGTGTAGCGGCGGCCGCCGCCGGACAGGCGCGCGGGCTCCTTGACGGGCTCGGCGTAGGGCAGGACCTCGGCGAGCGTGCCGCCGTAGGGCAGGACCGCGCCGTTGAGGCGGTTCAGCTCGCTGTCGCCGTTGAGGCCGCGCTTCTTGCGCTCGCCGGGCGTGAAGCGCACCCAGGTGCGCCCCTGGTGGCCGTCCACGGCAAGGTACACGCTGCCGTGGCCGCGCACGGCGTAGGTCTGGCGCACGTCGCGGCGCGCCTCGCGGCCGCCGATGGCGCTCGCGTCGGCCTCGGCGAGCGGCGCGGGCACGTGGACGACGCGTTCGGCGCGGGCCACGTCCTGGTCCCAGTCGAGAGTGCCGGCGGCGACGTCGGTGGCCTTCGTGCCGCTGCCGCCGTAGTCGGTGCGCGCGGTGAAGCGCGCGGTGAGCCCTTCCTGGCTCACGTGCGCGACGGCCTTGAGCTGCTTGCCGAGCGGCTTCCCGAAGACGGCGTGCTCCCCGCCGAAGGGGCTGCCGCAGGCGCTCACCCCGCCGAGCAGCCCGGCGAGCGCCAGGGCGCTCCCGGCCATCCGCACCACACGCCGCATGGCCGCCGCCTCCGCTCCGCTCCGTGATTCCGCCTGCCGGGGACCCCGCCGGGGAGATCACCACCCGGCCTCCCGCGCGCCACCTGGCGCGGCGCGGGGGTGTCCTGGGGGTGAATCCTACGGGGCGGGGGAAGCGGCGGGGGGCGGGAGGCGCGGTGCGTCAGCGGGACGTCACGCGGTGGTGGTCCCCCGTGTCGTACACCTCGAAGGCGTCGAGGAAGGCGCGGGCGCCCTTCGCGGCGGCGGGGTGGGGCGGTGGCCGACGGAGGTCACGGGCGGGAAGGAGGCGAAGAGCACCAGGGCCTCACGCACAGTGATCTTCGCGGGGAGGGCGCTCTCCTGGTGCTGGACGCCCGGGAGGTGGCTGACGGCGGGGTGTCCGGCGCGCGGGCCGAGCCCGGCGACGCGCACGGTGCCGCCGTCGGGGACGCGCGGTCCCGCGACGCGCTCGACCGTCGTCGTCCTGCCCGCCCCGTCCGGCCCGAGGCCGCCGAAGACCTCGCCCGCGCGCACCTGGAAGGCGACCCCGTCCACGACGGCGCGTTCCTGGTGGCTCCTGCGCAGGTCACGGACGTCCACGAGGACGTGTGGCGGGGTCTCGGGGCCCTGGTACGTGGTCATGGCCCCAGGCGCGCGGGACGGAAAAGCGCACGCTATCGGCCAGTCCGCCAGGGGCGGTCATCCGGTCGGTTACGGGCAGCCGGGCGGCGGGGCCCCGAGCGGGAGGGGGCCCGGCGGGGTGGCAGGATCGCCGGGCGGTGGCCGGATGTTGGGGGCGTACAGGAAAACCCGGTGGGCATTGTCGGTGGCGGAACGTAACCTCGCCGCTGTGACAGCAGACCTTCCCGGCTCCCCCCGGGGCCACTCGGCCGCGCGCACCCTCGCGCGCCTGTGGCCCTACGTCAGACCCGTGCGGGCGCGGCTCGCGACGGCCGCCGTGATCGCGGTGCTCGCCTCCTGCGTGGGCCTCGTCGTGCCGCTCGTGCTCAAGGCGATCGTGGACGGCCCGGTCGCGGACCACGACCCGGGCGGCGTGTGGCTCGGGGCGCTGGGGCTGCTGCTGCTCGGGATCACGGAGGCGGTCCTCTTCGGCTTCCGGCGCTGGCTCGTGGCCCGGCCGCTCGCCGGTGTCGAGGCGGAGCTGCGGCGGGACCTGTTCGGGCGCCTCCAGCGGCTGCCCACCTCCTTCCACGACCGGTGGGCCTCGGGCCAGTTGCTCTCGCGCGCGACGACCGACCTCATGATGCTGCGCATGTTCCTCGCCTTCCCGCTGACGTTCCTCCTGGTCAACGGTGTGACGATCGTCGTCGGCGTGGCGATCCTGGTGATCCAGGACTGGGGGCTCGGGCTGCTGCTCCTCGTCCCGGTGGCGCCGCTGATCCCGCTCTGCACGTACTTCGAGCGCCGGTACAGCACCGCGGCCCGGCAGGCGCAGGACCAGATCGGGGACGTGACGACGCTGGTCGAGGAGAGCGTCCTCGGCATCCGGGTCGTGAAGGGCTTCGGCAGGCACCGCAGCCAGGCGCGCGTCTTCCGCGCGCGGGCGAAGGAGCTGCGGGCCACGGAGCTGCGCAAGGCGCATCTGCTCGCGTGGATCTGGGGGGTCATCACGACGCTGCCCGAGCTGGCGATCGTGGCGGCGCTCGTGCTCGGCACGGTCCGCGTCGCGGACGGGGACCTCTCGGCGGGCACGCTCGTCGCCTTCCTGTCCACGGCGCTCGCGCTGCGCTGGCCCGTCGAGTCGATCGGCTTCCTGCTCGCGATGTGCCAGGAGGCGGCGGCCGCGGCGGAGCGGTACTTCGAGGTCATGGACGAGCGGCCCGAACAGGACGTGCCGCTCCCGGCCCCCGAGGCCCGCGCGGAGCCGCGGCCGGGCGCGGCGGACGGGCTGCGCTTCCACGGGGTCGGCTTCCGCTTCCCCGACGCCGCGCCGGACGCGCCCCCGCTGCTCGACGGCGTGGACCTGCACGTACGGCCGGGCGAGACGGTCGCGCTCGTGGGGGCGACGGGCTGCGGCAAGACGACGCTGACGCACCTCGTGCCGCGCCTGTACGAGCTGAGCGCGGGCCGGATCACGCTCGACGGCGAGGACATCACGGCGATGCCGCGCGAGCGGCTGCGCTCCCGCGTCGCCGTCGCCTTCGAGGAGCCGACGCTCTTCTCCGCGTCGATCGCGGAGAACGTGCTGATGGGCGCGGGCCCCGGGGCGGGCGCGGAGGACCTGGCGCGGGCGCTGGACGTGGCGCAGGCCGGTTTCGTGCGGGACCTGCCGCACGCGGAGCACACCGAGGTGGGCGAGCAGGGGCTGAGCCTGTCGGGCGGGCAGCGCCAGCGGCTCGCGCTCGCCCGCGCGGTGGTGGGCACGCCGCCCTTCCTCGTGCTGGACGACCCGCTCTCGGCGCTCGACGTCGCCACCGAGGCGGCCGTCGAGGCGGCGCTGCGCCGCGTGCTGGAGGGGACGACGGCGCTCGTCGTGGCGCACCGGCCCTCGACGGTGCAGCTCGCCGACCGGGTCGCGCTGCTCTCCGGCGGCCGGATCACGGCCGTGGGCACCCATCACCAACTGCTGCGCGAGAACGCGGAATACGCCTGGCTCATGTCGGGTGCGGAACGGGCCCTGGAGGGACAGGCATGACGACGGGAGCCGATCAGCGACGCACGGACGGCGCGGGCGACGAGGCAGGCGACGGCACGGCCCCGGAAGCGCTGCTGACCTCACCGCCCGCCTCCGCCGCCGCCGCGAAGGCCGCTCCCCCGGCGGACACCCCGCCGCCCGCCGACGAGTTCGACCAGGACGACCTGCCCGTAGCCAAGGGCGCCACCCGCGCGCTGCTCGGTTCGCTGCTGCGCCCGCACCGGGCGCGGGTCGCGCGCACGGTGCTGTTCCTGCTGCTCCAGCAGGCGGCGACGCAGGCGGGCCCGCTGCTCGTCGCGTACGCGATCGACCACGGCGTCCCGGCGGTGCGGCGCCACGACTACGGGCCGCTCATCGCGCTCGGCACGGCCTACGCGCTGTGCGCGCTCGGCTCGGGCGTCTTCCAGTTCGCGTACACGAAGGTCTCGGGCCGGGTCAGCCAGGACGTGCTGCTCGACCTGCGCGGGCGGATCTTCCGGCACGCGCAGGCGCTGAGCGTGGACTTCCACGAGCGCTACACCTCGGGGCGGCTCATCTCGCGTTCCACGACGGACGTCGAGTCACTGCGCGAACTCCTGGACGAGGGCTTGCAGGAGCTGGTCAACACCCTCCTCTCCTTCCTGTCGATCTCCGTCGTGCTGCTCGTGCTCGACGGGTGGACCGGCGCGCTCGCCGTGCTCTCGCTCGTGCCGCTCTACCTGCTCGTGCGGCTCTACCAGCGGCGCGCGGGACGGGTCTTCGCGCGGCGCTCGACCGCGATCGCCTCGGTCATCGTGAAGTTCGGCGAGACGATGAACGGCATCCGCCCCGTGCGGGCCTTCCGGCGCGAGGCGGTCAACGACGCGGAGTTCGACGCCCTCAACCGCACGCACGAGCGCAGCAACGGCGATTCGCTCATCGAGATGGCCCGCTACGTGGTCGGTTCGCGGCTCGTGGCGAACACGACGATCGCGGCGATCGTGCTGTGGGACGCCTACCGCGTCGCGGACGGGACGCTCGCGCTCGGCACGCTCGCGGCGGCGGCCCTGTACCTGCGGCGCCTGTACGACCCGATCGACCGGCTCGGCCAGTTCCTCAACGCCTACCAGTCCGCCGCCGCCTCGCTGGAGAAGGTGGCCGGGCTGCTGGCGCAGGAACCGGGCGTGCCCGAACCGGTCGCACCGCGCGAGCTGCCGCCGGCGCGGGCGGGACTCCCCGGACGCCAGGTGGACTTCGAGGGGGTCTCCTTCTCGTACCGCACGGGCGGCGAAGTGCTGCCGCGCTTCGGGCTGCGGCTCGAAGCGGGGCAGACGGTCGCCGTCGTCGGCTCGACGGGCGCGGGCAAGTCCACGCTCGCGAAACTCCTGGCCCGCTTCTACGACCCGACCGAGGGCCGCGTCCTGCTCGACGGCACCGACCTGCGGGACCTGCCGATGCCGGAACTGCGGCGCGGCGTCGTCATGGTGACGCAGGAGGCGTTCCTCTTCTCGGGGACGATCGCGGACAACATCGCGATCGGCCGCCCGGAGGCGGGCCGCGCCGAGATCGAGCAGGCCGCGAAGGCGATCGGGGCGCACGAGTTCATCGCCGCGCTCCCGGAGGGCTACGACACGGACGTCCGCAAACGCGGCGGGCGCATCTCGGCGGGCCAGCGCCAGCTCGTCGCCTTCGCCCGCGCGCTGCTCGCCGACCCGGCGGTCCTGATCCTGGACGAGGCGACGAGTTCGCTGGACATCCCGGGCGAACGGGCGGTGCAGGAGGCGATGGAGACGGTCCTGCACGGCCGCACCGCCGTCGTGATCGCGCACCGCCTCTCCACGGTGGCCATCGCCGACCGCGTCCTCGTCATGAGCCGGGGCCGCGTCATCGAGGACGGCGCACCGGAGCAGCTCATCGCGGGCACGGGCACGTTCGCGGGCCTCCACCGGACCTGGCGGGAGAGCCTGGCCTGAGACCGGGTCGGAGCGGTGCGGTGCGGCGCGGTCCAGGGGGAGCACCCCGGCCGCGCCACCCCGGCCGCGCCACCCCGGATCGCACCGCCTCGTGCCGCACCGCCGCCGGGCCGGGGCGGCGAGCGGTCCGTCAGCGGGGCGGGCCGGGCACCGCGGAGCCGGGGTCGAAGCCCGCGAAGACGAGTCCGATGACGAAGCCCGCCACCTCTTCGAGCTGACGGGCGCGGTCCAGCGTCCCGAGGACCGCCGGTGTCCCGCCGACGTCGCGTGCCAGCGTGCCGACGACCCGCAGCGCCACCGCGTCGTCACCGCACATCGCGACCGTCACGCCCGCCGGGCCGCCCCCGGCCGTCCCCGTCCACCGACCGGCGGGGAAGAGATGGAACGCCGTGACCACACGCGCTCCCGGAGCGAGCCCGGCGATCCGGCGCGCCATCGACTCGCCGGGCCCGGTGAGCGGAACGCCGACACCGTGCGCGACCGCGTTGGTGGGATCGATCAACGGCGTCCCCCGGAGCGAGCCGTCCGCCGCGCCCGCAGCCCCAGCATGTCCTCGACGCCGTCCCAGGGCACGGCGAGCAGCACCGCGTCGCGCCCACCGACCGCTTCACGCGGCGCGAGGGCGAGCGCTCCGCGGCCCAGTCGCGCGGCGAGCTTCTCCGCCCCGGCCCGGGACCGGTCGCCGATCGCCACCTCGTGCCCCGCCCGTGACCAGCCCTCGCCCAGGGCCGCCGCCAGCGTCCCCGTCCCCAGGATTCCGATGCGCATCGTCGCTTCCTCTCGCGTGACAGCCGGACGAGCGGTCACCCCAGGAAAGGCGTCGCGCACCGGTCGGTGCGCGACCAGCGCGCGAGGATGGCGAGGAGATGACCGAGCACGAGAACCACGGCCGCGGGTGGGTCGCCGGCTGCCGTCTGCGCGCCCACACCTGGGACCCGGTGGTACTGGCCGCACTGCGCCCGGGCCCGCGCCGACGGCACGAGCTGCGCACCGCGATCGGGGGCATCAGCGACAAGGTCCTGACGGAGGCGTTGCGCCGGCTCCTGTCCCGCGGCCTGATCGACCGCCACGCGTACGCCGGGGCGCCACCACGCGTCGAGTACGGCCTGACCGGGCTCGGGCGGGGCCTCGTGGAGGGCCCGTTGACGGCGCTCGGCCACTGGGCGGTCGCGCACGGCGACGCGCTCCTCGAAGCCCAGGACGAGGCGGCGGGAGACCGGCCGCCGCCCGCGTGACTCCCCGGGGGCCGGGCTTCGCCGGGGCGGCGGTACGTCTCCGCGCGTCCGGCGCCACGGGGCGCGCCCCGGCGGCTGACCGTCCCCGGCCCCGCGTGCCGCGCCGCGCTCCGCTCCGGCCGCTCAGGCGCGGCGCTCGCGCGGGAGCAGCGCGGCGATGAGGACGCCCAGGAGGGCGAGGGCCGCGTTGACCGCGAGGGCCGTGGTGACGCCGTGGCGGACGTGCCGCGGCGGTGGCGGCGCCCGCGGTGCTCGCCGTGACGACGGCGGACATGAGGGGCGTGCCCATCGTGATGCCGATCTGCTGGGACATCGAGGCGAGTCCCGTGGCGAGACCCTGTTCCCCGTCGGGGAGTCCGCTCGTCGCCGTGACCAGGAAGCCGACGATCACGAGCATGTTGCCGACGCCGCCGAAGAACGTCGCGGGGAGCAGCAGGCCGAGCGCCGCGCCCGCGCTCGTGCCGAGGAGGCCGAGGAAGAGGAGCGCGGCCGTGAAGACGGTCTGGACGAGGCCGCCCGCGAGAAGGACGGTCCGGGTGGACGTGCGGGCGAGGGCCCTCGGGGCGAGCAGGCCGCCCGCGACGGTCCCGAGCCCGAGCACGCCGAACGAGACGCCGGCCGCGAGCGGCGAGAAGCCCGGGGTCTTCTGGAGGTAGAGGGTCAGGAGGTAGACGAGGGAGGTCTCGGTGACGAAGGCGAGCAGGCCGAGGGCGACGCCCCGGCGGCGCAGGACGCGCGGCGGGACGAGCGGTTCGCGCGCCCTGCGTTCGACCAGGGCGAAGAGGGCGAGCAGGGCGGCCCCGCCGAGCAGCCCGGTCAGCGCCCGGCCGTCGGTCCACCCGTACGCGCCGGCCTGCGTGAGCCCGTAGACGAGGCCGAGCAGGCCGAGCGTGACGGAGAGCGCGCCGGGCAGGTCGAGGCGCGGGCGCACCGGGGGCCGCGACTCCTTGACGACGCCGGGCGCGAGCAGGAGGACGGCGACGGCGACGGGCACGTTGACGAAGAAGGCCCAGCGCCAGGTGAGCAGGTCGGTGAGGACGCCGCCGAGGATCGCCCCCGTCGTGAAACCGGCCGACATGAGCGCCCCGTTGATGCCGAGCGCCTTCCGCCGCAGCGGTCCCTCGGGGAAGGACGTGGTGAGCAGCGCGAGGCCGCGGGGGTCGCCGCCGCCGTCGCGAGGCCCTGCGCGACGCGGGCGGCGAGCGGCACCCCCGGGCTCGTGGCGAGGCCGCCGACGAGCGAGGCCGCGCCGAGCAGCGCGATACCGGCGACGAAGATCCGTTTCCGGCCGATCAGGTCACCGATCCGCCCGAGGAAGAGCGTGAACCCGGCCGCGCACAGCGCGAAGGCCGTCGCGATCCACTGGAGGCCGCCGAGCGAGAAGCCGAGCCCCTCACCGATCGCGGGCAGCGCCACGTTCAGGATCGAGAAGTCGACGGCCAGCATGAACTGCGCGACGAGCAGGACGGCCAGCACGACCTTGAGGCGGGCGGTGAGGCGCGGCGCCCCCGCCGGTGGCGCGGGAGTCGCGGGCGCGGTCCCGGCGCGGAGTACGGACATGACGAACCCTTCGGTACGGGGGCGCGGGCGCGCCGCTCGCCGTAACGGGACCAGATTCCCGTTACGGCGAGGAACGTAGCACCGTCGGGCGCGGTAAGGGAACTCCGATACCGTTAAGCTGAGCCCATGACCGACGCAGCCGCCTCGCCCGGAAGCCAGCCCCCCGGCATACCACCCGGAGGCCCGTCGCCCGGCACACCGACCGGCACCCCCAGCGACCCCCCGCCCGGCGCCCCGACCCCCGGCTCCCCCAGCGGCACCCCCACCGGCTCCCCGACCCCCGGCACCGTCCGCCCCGGCGGTCGTACCGCCCGCGTGCGGGAGGCGGTGCTGCGCGCGAGCGGCGACGCGCTCGCCGAGCGGGGCTTCGAGGCCCTGGACCTCGCCGACGTCGCCCGCCGCGCCGGGGTCGGCAAGACGACGGTCTACCGCCGCTGGGGCACCCCGGCCGCGCTGGCCGCCGACCTGCTCGCCGACATGGCGGAGCAGTCCCTGCCGCGCGCGGACACCGGCACCCTCGGCGGCGACCTCCTCGCCAACGCCCGGCTCGTCGTCAGGACCCTCACGGACCCGCGCCAGGGCCGCCTCTTCCGCGCCCTCGTCGCCGCCTCGCTCTGCGACCCGGGCACGGCCGGGGAACTGCGGCGCTTCTACGAGGTACGGATCGCGGAGTGGGCCGGGTGCGTCACGGACGCCGCGGCACGCGGCGAACTCCCGGCCGGGACGGACGCGCACGCGGTCGTCGCCGCCGTATCGGCCCCGCTGTACTACGCCTTCCTGAACCTCGGCACCCCGCTCACGGACCTCCACGCCCGCCGCGCGGCCCGCGCGGCGGCGACGGCGGCCCGGGCGGGGGTGTGGAGCGGCGCGGCGGAGGACGACTGAGCGACGCCGCCCCACGG
>NZ_GG770539.1:1815556-1824793 GCF_000154905.1 Streptomyces sp. SPB074
ACAGCCCCGGCGCACCCGCTTCTGGCATGTGCGGGGAAACCGCTCCCGCGGCCTTGTTGAGCTACCGACGCGTAACAGGCGCGGCGCGCCGGGGCCGGGAACGGGCGCGCGGAGCGCGGCACGGAGGCGGGGCACGGTTCCGGCCAAGCTCTCTTCGTGGTCATGACACGCGGCGGCCCCCGGTGCGAAGGTGGCGATGCGCCACCCCCCACGGTCGGCCACACCCCCCACCCCCCGGGGTCGGGTCGCCTTCACGGACGATCCGGCCCCGTCCCACCCGCACACCCGTCAGTTCACCGCGCGGCCCGTCGTCGCCTCCCCACGAGGTACGGCCCCGCCGGGACACGGCCCCGGGTCACCACCCGCGGCCCGCGCCCCGCCGGGTCCCGGCACCGGTCCGCGCTCCCCCCACTGGAACAAATCGACTGGGAGTCAGCGTTGTCCCGTAGCCCCGGCACGTCCCGTACCTCCCGTTTCTCCAGAACGGCTCTCGTGTCCGCCACCGCGGTCGCCTCCGCCGCTCTGCTCGCGGGGGCCCTCGGCGCCCCCGCCACGGCGGCGGACCGCACCCCGTCCGCGACGCCGCTCAAGATGACCGTCTCGCTCCGCGCGGACCTCCTCAAGGAGGCGAAGGCGGACACCGCGACGACGGCGCGCGCCCTCGGCCTCGGCGCCCAGGAGGAACTGCACGTCAAGGACGTCGTGAAGGACCGCGACGGCACCGTGCACACCCGCTACGACCGCACCTACCAGGGCCTGCGCGTCCTGGGCGGTGACCTGATCGTGCACACCGCGAAGAGCGGGAAGCAGCTCGGCGTCAACCGGGCGAGTAAGGCGGAACTCTCGCTCGACACGAGCCCCAAGACCCTCAAGGCCGCGCCGAAGGGCGCCACGAAGGTCGTCTGGGCGCCGCGCGCCACCAGCCCGGTGCTGGCCTACGAGACCGTCGCGAAGTCGGTGAAGAAGGACGGCACGCCGAGCGAGCTGCACACCGTGACCGACGCGGCGAGCGGCAAGCGGCTCGCCCGCTGGGACGGTGTAGAGACCGGCCTCGGGCACAGCGAGTACAACGGCGACGTCGAGATCGGCACGAGCCCGTCCTCCGGCGGCGGCTTCGAGCTGACCGACGCCGACCGCGGCGGGCACAAGACGTACAACCTCGACAACAGCTCCGCCGGGACCGGCGCGCTCGTCACGGACGACGACGACGAGTGGGGCGACGGCACGCCGGACGACCCGCAGACCGCCGCCGTCGACGCCGCCTACGGCGCGGCCGAGACCTGGGACTACTACAAGGACGTGCACGGCCGCTCCGGCATCGCCGGGGACGGCAAGGGCGCGACCTCGCGGGTCCACTACGGCAACAACTACGTCAACGCCTTCTGGCAGGACAGCTGCTTCTGCATGACGTACGGGGACGGGGCGGGGAACGCCGCGCCGCTCACCGCCCTCGACGTCGCCGCGCACGAGATGAGCCACGGCGTCACCGCCGCGACGGCGGGCCTCATCTACAGCGGGGAGTCCGGCGGGCTCAACGAGGCGACGAGCGACATCATGGCGACCGCCGTCGAGTTCTACTCCAACACCGACGAGGACCCGGGCGACTACCTCATCGGCGAGAAGATCGACATCAACGGCGACGGCAGCCCGCTGCGGTACATGGACGAGCCGAGCAAGGACGGCGCCTCGCGCGACTACTGGTCCTCGGACCTCGGCAACACCGACGTCCACTACTCCTCGGGCCCGGCGAACCACTTCTTCTACCTGCTGTCCGAGGGCAGCGGCGCGAAGACGGTCAACGGCGTGGACTACGACTCGCCGACCTACGACGACTCGACGGTGACCGGCATCGGCATCGACAAGGCCGCGCAGGTGTGGTTCAAGGCGCTCAGCGAGTACATGACCTCGACGACGGACTACGCGGACGCCCGCGCGGCCACGCTCAGCGCGGCCGGTGACCTGTACGGCGAGGACTCCGCCGAGTACCAGGCGGTGGACGCCGCCTGGGCCGCCATCAACGTGAGCTGACGGCACGGCACGGACATGAGGTAAGGGGCGTTCACCTGTTGAACGCCCTTTACCTTTGATCCCGTTCATCGGATCACCGCACCGCCCGCGCCGAAGCCGCCGGGCGCGACGCACACCGCGCGGCCCCGGCGCACCGCCTCGCGGCCTCGGCGCGACAGCACGCGCTCTCAGCGCATCAGCACGCCGCCCCCGTCCCCCTTCGCCTCCGCCGGCACCGCCACGAGCCCCAGCTCGGCGGGCGAGGCGAGGAGCCGGTGGGCGGGCAGGACACGCACCGTGTAGCCGAAGCTGCCCGTGCGGTCGAGCGCCAGCGGGCCCTCGTACGTCCAGCGGCCCTCCAGGTCGGGGCCCGCGCCGGCCGGCTTGAGCGGCACCGTGTGCGGCTCGCTGATCCGGTCGTCCGCGTCGACCCGGCCCGACACCACCTGCACCTCGACGTCCTCCGGCGCGAGCGCCCCGAGCGAGACGCGTACCCGCAGCCCCAGGCTCGCCCCGTACTCGGCGCCCGTGCCCGCGGCCGTCGTCTCCGGCTGCTCGACGGCGACCCGCTCCCAGCCCGCGCGCACCTTCGCCTTCCACGCGGAGAGCTGCCCGGCCGCCTCGGGCGTCAGGGCGCGGTGGGCGCGCGCCGCCGGGGTGTACAGGTCCTCCACGTAGTCGCGGACCATGCGCCCGGCGAGGACCTTCGGGCCCAGGCTCGCGAGGGTGCGGCGGACCATCTCGATCCAGCGGCCCGGCAGGCCCTGCGCGTCGTGGTCGTAGAAGCGCGGCGCGACGCGCTCCTCCAGGAGGCGGTACAGGGCCTCGGACTCCAGGTCGTCGCGGCGGTCCTCGTCCAGGTGGGCGCTGCCGTCGGCGGTGGGGATCGCCCAGCCGAAGTCCGGCTCGTACCACTCGTCCCACCAGCCGTCGAGCACGGAGAGGTTGAGGGCGCCGTTGAGCGCGGCCTTCATGCCGCTCGTGCCGCACGCCTCCAGGGGCCGCAGCGGGTTGTTGAGCCACACGTCGCATCCCGGGTAGAGGCTCTGGGCCATGCCCATGCCGTAGTCGGGCAGGAAGACGATGCGGTGGCGCACGCGCGGGTCGTCGGCGAAGCGGACGAGGTCCTGCACGAGGCGCTTGCCGCCGTCGTCGGCGGGGTGCGCCTTGCCCGCGACGACGATCTGCACGGGCCGCTCGGGGTGGAGCAGCAGGCGCGTGAGGCGTTCGGGATCGCGGAGCATGAGGGTGAGGCGCTTGTAGGAGGGGACGCGGCGCGCGAAACCGATCGTGAGGACGTCGGGGTCGAGCACCCCCTCGATCCAGCCGAGTTCGGCCGCGCCCGCGCCGCGCTGGCGCCAGGAGGCGGCCAGGCGGCGGCGGACCTCGCCGACGAGGCGGGCGCGGAGCTGCCCCCGCACGCCCCAGATGTCCGCGTCGGGGATGTCGGCGACGGCGTCCCATTGGTGGTGAGTCGCCCACCGCCATGGCCTCCTCGTGCGCGCGCGGCGCCGATGCGCCCGGCGCCGAGCGCGAAGACCTCGGGGGCGACCCAGGTCGCCGCGTGGACGCCGTTGGTGACGGAGGCGATCGGCACCTCCTCGGCGTCGAAGCCCGGCCAGAGCCCGGCGAACATCTCGCGGCTGACCTGCCCGTGCAGGGTCGAGACGCCGTTGGCGCGCTGGGCGAGGCGCAGGCCCATCACGGCCATGTTGAACAGGTGCGGCTGCCCGCCCTCGTACGTCTCGCGGCCCAGGCGCAGCACCTCCTCCACATCGAGCGCGGGCAGCTCGGCGTCCGGCCCGAAGTGGCGGGCGATCAGCTCGGCGTCGAAGCGGTCGATACCGGCGGGCACCGGCGTGTGGGTGGTGAAGACGGTCCCGGCGCGCACGGCTTCGAGCGCGGCGGCGACATCGGAGTGCACGGGGTTCTCGCAGGTCAGCAGCTCGTGGACGCGTTCCAGGCCGAGGAAGCCGGCGTGCCCCTCGTTGGTGTGGAACACCTCGGGAGCGGGGTGCCCGGTGAGGCGGCAGTAGGCGCGCACGGCGCGGACGCCGCCGATGCCGAGCAGCATCTCCTGGTGCAGGCGGTGCTCGCTGCCGCCGCCGTAGAGACGGTCGGTCACCTCGCGGGCCGCGCGGTCGTTGTCCTCGACCTCGGAGTCGAGGAGCAGGAGCGGCACGCGGCCGACCGCCGCCTGCCAGATGCGCGCGCGCAGGACGCGCCCGGCGGGGAGCGTGAGGGAGATCTCGGCGGGGGTCCCGTCCTGCTCGCGCAGCAGGCTCAGGGGCAGCTCGCCCGGGTCGAGCACGGGGTAGGTCTCCTGCTGCCAGCCCTCGCGCGAGAGGGACTGGCGGAAGTAGCCGTGCCGGTAGAGGAGGCCGACGCCGATGAGCGGGACGCCGAGGTCGCTGGCCGATTTGAGGTGGTCCCCGGCGAGGATGCCGAGGCCGCCCGAGTACTGCGGGAGCGCGGCGGTGACGCCGAACTCGGGCGAGAAGTAGGCGATGGCGCCCGGCAGCGCGGCCGGGTCCTGCCGCTGGTACCAGCGGCCTTCCGAGAGGTAGGTGTCCAGGTCGGCGGCGGCCTCGCCGAGGGCGCGCACGTAGTGCTCGTCGGCGGCGAGGGCGGTGAGCCGTTCCTGGTCCAGCGCGGCGAGCAGGCGCAGCGGGTCCTGCCCGCTCTCCTCCCACAGGACGGGGTCGGCGGCGCGGAACACCTCGCGCGTCGGGGGGTGCCAGGACCAGCGCAGGTTGCGGGCGAGCGTGTCGAGGGGGCGCAGGGGTGCGGCGAGTACGGGACGCACGGTGAATCGTCGGATGGCCTTCACGTTGCCGCCTTAGCGTCAGGAAGCTGAACAGAAGCGTCAGGAAGCTGCACGGACGGCCCTGTCACCGGCCGCGTTACCGGGACAAAGGCCGCTTCCCGGCGACCCTAGCGCGGGCGGTGCCCCGTCAACCACGGCGCGCGCGCTCACCCCGTACGCTCCCCGTGCCCCTCGTATGCGCCTGCCGGATCGCCGCCACCGCGCTCACCAGCCACAATCCGATGACGCGGGGCCGCACCCCCGGGCCTCGTGCGACGTGGCCGGAATTGTGTCCGTGGGGACGAGCCAGGAGTTAACACGCCGCCGGGTTGTCCATACGGATACCGGGGGAAGGCTTTCGCGGTAGCCCACCGCAGCACCCCTTTTTTCATCCGCCCACTCGGGTGAACGCGGACAGGAGCGGCCATGCCTCAGGGAAGCCGGCGAGGGAATCGGGTGAAGGCCCGGTCAACGGACGGCTCCGCGCTGCCGATAGACGGTGCGAAGGCTCAGGCGGGCCCCGCAGGGCCCGTTCCGCCCGTACCGCCCACGCGGTCCGTTCCGCCCGTACCTCCCGTACGGGCGGCGCGTTCCGCGCGGAACGCGTCCCCGGAGCCCCGCCGTGCCGCCCCACCACCCGCACCCGCACCCGCTACGTCACCAGGTGATGCCGTGAAAACCCCGATCGGCCGCATCCCCGTGCTGGATGTGTCCCCGCTCGTCGACTGCGGCCGCAGGCCCGCCAAGGCCGTCGTCGGCGAGACCTTCGAGATCAGTGCCACCGTCTTCCGCGAGGGCCATGACGCCGTCGCCGCCAATGTGGTGCTCAAGTCCCCGGACGGCCGTCCGGGCCCGTGGACCCCGATGCGAGAACTCGCGCCGGGCACCGACCGCTGGGGCGCCGAGGTCACCCCGGACATGGAGGGCCGCTGGACGTACAAGGTGGAGGGCTGGAGCGATCCGCTCGCCACCTGGCGGCACGCGGCCGGCATCAAGGTGCCCGCCGGGATCGACACCGCGCTCGTCCTGGAGGAGGGCGCGCTGCTCCACGAGCGCGCCGCGCGCAAGGTCCCCAAGCAGGACGGCAGGCGCGAGGTGGTGCTCGCGGCGGCCGACGCGCTGCGCGACACCTCGCGCACCCCGGGGCAGCGGCTGGCCGCCGCGCTCGCCCCGGAGGTGCGGGAGGTCCTGGACCGGCACCCGCTGCGCGAGCTGGTCAGTTCCTCGAAGCCGCTCAAGCTGCTCGTCGAGCGGCGCAGAGCGCTCGTCGGCTCCTGGTACGAGTTCTTCCCGCGCTCCGAGGGGGCGCGGGTCACGGCGGACGGGCGCACCCTCTCGGGGACGTTCCGGACGGCGGCCGAGCGGCTGCCCGGCGTCGCGGCGATGGGCTTCGACGTCGTCTACCTGCCGCCGATCCACCCGATCGGCACGACGCACCGCAAGGGCCGCAACAACTCGCTCGACCCGACGCCCGAGGACGTGGGCGTGCCGTGGGCGATCGGTTCGGCGGACGGCGGGCACGACGCGGTGCACCCGGAGCTGGGCACGCTGGAGGACTTCGACGCCTTCGTGGCGCGGGCCCGGGAACTGCGGCTGGAGATCGCGCTCGACTTCGCGCTCCAGTGCTCGCCCGACCACCCCTGGGTCAAGGAGCACCCGGAGTGGTTCCACCACCGCCCGGACGGCTCGATCGCGTACGCCGAGAACCCGCCGAAGAAGTACCAGGACATCTACCCGATCGCCTTCGACACGGACATGCCGGGGCTCATCGCGGAGACCTGCCGCGTCCTGCGCTTCTGGATGGACCACGGGGTGCGGATCTTCCGGGTGGACAATCCGCATACGAAGCCGGTCGTGTTCTGGCAGAAGGTGATCGCGGAGATCAACGGACGCGATCCCGACGTCATCTTCCTCGCGGAGGCGTTCACCCGCCCCGCGATGATGCGGACGCTGGCCGCCGTGGGCTTCCAGCAGTCGTACACGTACTTCACCTGGCGCAACACCAAGGAGGAGCTGACGGAGTACGCGCGGGAGCTGGCGGGTGAATCCGCGTGGGTCATGCGGCCCAATTTCTTCGTGAACACCCCGGACATCCTGCACGGCTATCTCCAGGACGGCGGGCCGCCCGCCTTCGCCACCCGGGCCGTGCTCGGGGCGACGCTCTCCCCCACCTGGGGGGTGTACGCGGGCTTCGAGCTGTACGAGAACCAGGCGCTCAAGCCCGGCTCCGAGGAGTACCTGGACTCCGAGAAGTACCAGCTCAGGCCACGTGACTGGGAGGGGGCCGAGCGCGCGGGACGCTCGCTGGCCCCGCTGATCACCAAGCTCAACCGGCTCCGCCGGCTGCACCCCGCGCTCCAGCAGCTGCGCCGGGTGCACTTCCACCACGCGGACCGGGACCAGGTCATCGCGTACTCCAAACGGGCGGGCAACGACGTCGTACTCGTGGTCGCGAACCTCGATCCCCACCACACCCAGGAGGCGACGGTCTCGTTGGACATGCCGGCGCTCGGCCTCGACTGGCACGAGACCGTCCCGGTGCGCGACGCGCTCACCGGCGAGACCTACCACTGGGGCAGGGCCAACTACGTGCGCCTGGAGCCGGCCACCACGCCCGCGCACGTGTTCACCCTGCGACCGTCCCCGCTGATCGGAGGGTCACCCGCATCATGATCGTCAACGAGCCCGTCCCCGACACGTTCGAGGACACCCCGCGCAAGGACCGCGATCCCGACTGGTTCAAACGCGCCGTCTTCTACGAAGTCCTCGTCCGGTCCTTCCAGGACAGCAACGGCGACGGAGTCGGCGACCTCAAGGGCATCACCGCGAAGCTGGACTACCTGCAATGGCTCGGCGTGGACTGCCTCTGGCTCCCGCCGTTCTTCCAGTCCCCGCTGCGCGACGGCGGCTACGACGTCTCGGACTACACCGCCGTGCTCCCCGAGTTCGGGGACCTCGCGGACTTCGTGGAGTTCGTGGACGCCGCCCACCAGCGCGGGATGCGCGTCATCATCGACTTCGTCATGAACCACACGAGCGACCAGCACATGTGGTTCCAGGAGTCCCGCAAGGACCCCGAGGGGCCGTACGGCGACTACTACGTCTGGGCCGACGACGACAAGGCGTACAGCGACGCGCGCATCATCTTCGTGGACACCGAGGCGAGCAACTGGACCTTCGACCCGGTCCGCAAGCAGTACTACTGGCACCGCTTCTTCTCGCACCAGCCGGACCTCAACTACGAGAACCCGGCGGTCCAGGAGGAGATCCTCGCGGCGCTGCGCTTCTGGCTCGACCTCGGCATCGACGGCTTCCGGCTCGACGCGGTCCCCTACCTCTACGCCGAGGAGGGCACCAACTGCGAGAACCTGCCCGCGACGCACGAGATGCTCAAGCGGGTGCGCGCCGAGGTGGACGCGCACTACCCGGACACCGTGATCCTCGCCGAGGCCAACCAGTGGCCCGAGGACGTCGTGGACTACTTCGGCGACTTCGCCAAGGGCGGCGACGAGTGCCACATGGCCTTCCACTTCCCGGTCATGCCGCGCATCTTCATGGCGGTGCGGCGCGAGTCGCGCTACCCCGTCTCGGAAATCCTCGCGAAGACCCCGGCGATCCCCTCCGGGTGCCAGTGGGGCATCTTCCTGCGCAACCACGACGAGCTGACCCTCGAAATGGTGACGGACGAAGAGCGCGACTACATGTACGCGGAGTACGCCAAGGACCCGCGGATGCGCGCCAACATCGGCATCCGCCGCCGGCTCGCGCCGCTGCTCGACAACGACCGCGACCAGATCGAGCTGTTCACGGCGCTGCTGCTCTCGCTGCCGGGCTCCCCCATCCTCTACTACGGGGACGAGATCGGCATGGGGGACAACATCTGGCTGGGCGACCGCGACGCGGTGCGCACCCCGATGCAGTGGACCCCCGACCGCAACGCCGGGTTCTCCTCCTGCGACCCGGGCCGGCTCTTCCTGCCGACCATCATGGACCCGGTCTACGGCTACCAGGTGACGAACGTCGAGGCGGCGATGTCCGCCCCGGCCTCGCTGCTGCACTGGACCCGCCGCATGATCGAGATCCGCAAGCAGAACCCCGCCTTCGGGCTCGGTTCGTATACGGAGCTGCCCTCCTCGAACCCCGCGGTGCTCGCCTTCCTGCGCGAGCTGCGCTCGGAGGACGGCACCTCGGACGACCTGGTGCTGTGCGTGCACAACTTCTCGCGCTTCGCCCAGCCCACCGAGCTGGACCTCCAGGCGTACGCGGGCCGCCATCCGGTGGAACTCATCGGTGGCGTGCGCTTCCCCGCGATCGGTGAACTGCCGTACCTGCTGACCCTCGCGGGCCACGGCTTCTACTGGTTCCGGCTGCGCAAGGACCCGGCCGAGCGCTGAGCGCTCGCGGCCCCCGCCCCCGCGCGGGGG
>NZ_GG770539.1:1824893-1826927 GCF_000154905.1 Streptomyces sp. SPB074
CGAGGAGGACGTCGCCGAGGCGGTGACCGACCGGCGGCCGGCCGCCCACGTGCTGGGCGGTCACTAGGGGGTGTCTTCAAATGATCGCCACTGATGGATCATGGTGCCGTGATACGTCGTCATGACACGCGTGCGGCGCGGCGGCGCTGCGGTCGCCGCGCCCGTTACGTACCCGTATGGTTTCGGCCAGGGAAATCCCGTACCCGACCCCACCGTCCGTTGGGCCCCGGCCCGCATGATGTGTCCCACCCCGGGCACCCTCCCGGAATACCGGCACCACCGACGGGCCGGTCCAGCGAACGGCCCGTCACCGTACGGACCCCTCCCTACTGCCCCACCGGTCACCGTGGGGCCTGCGCGCCAGGGTCTTACCGCTTCGCGCGGGGCGCGTGAACCTGCTGGTGTACCCGGGGAAAGGACACGACCGCCGCCATGTCGGATGCCCCAAGGACGCTCGTCCCTTCCCCCAGCCCCGTCCCGGACCCGGGGGAACTGCTCGCCTCGCTCGACCCGCCGCTGCGCGACTGGCTGCCCCGGCAGCGCTGGTTCGCCGGCAAGGGCCGTCCCGTCACCGGCTTCACCCTCGTCTCGCTCACCGAGCTGCTGCCCTGGCACGGCGCCCGCGCGGGCGCGCCGGGGCTGCTGCACCTCCTCGTCCGCGCCGACCAGGACCCGGACCACCCGGGCGACTGCTACCAGCTGCTGCTCGGCGTACGCGGCGAACTGCCGCCGCGCCTCGCGCACGCCCTCATCGGCCGCCCCGGCTCCGGGCCGCTCGCCGGGCTCGTCGTCTACGAGGCGCTCCAGGACCCGCGCCCGGCCGAACTCCTCCTGGAGCGGATGCGGACGCCGGGACACCTCGGCGACCTGCGCTTCGGGCGCGACGCGCGGACCACGATCCCGTCCGGCCTGACGCCGCTGCCGTTGGGCTCGGAACAGTCCAACTCCTCGCTGGTGTACGGCGATACGTTCATTCTCAAGCTCTTCCGGCGGGTCGTGCCCGGTGCAAACCCGGACCTGGAACTGCCCCTGGCGCTCTCACGGCAGGGCTGCGCGCGGGTGCCCGCGCCCGTCGCGTGGATGGAGGCGGAGCCGGGGCACGGCGCGGGGGACGGCGCGCGGGGCGGCACCGCCGCAGAGCCCTACGTGCTCGGGGTGCTCCAGCCCTTCCTGACCGGCTCCGACGACGGCTGGGAGCTCGCGCTGCGGCGGCTCGCGGCGGGTGCGGACTTCACCGCCGAGGCGCGCGCGCTCGGCCGGGCCACGGCCGAGGTGCACACCGCGCTGGCGGCGGCGCTGCCCGCCGTGACGCTCGGGCCCGCCCAGCTCACCGCGCTCGCCGGGGACATGACGCGCCGCCTGGAGGAAGCGGCGGCGGCGGTGCCCGAGCTGCGCCCGTACGCGCCGGGGCTGCGCACCGCCTTCGCGCGCCTGGCGGCGGCGGGCCGCGAGGGCAGGACGTGGAGCGCGCAGCGCGTGCACGGGGACCTGCACCTCGGGCAGTGCCTGCGCGCGGCGGACGGCTACTGGTCGCTCATCGACTTCGAGGGCGAGCCCGCGCGCCCCCTCGCCGAGCGCCGCCACGCCTTCCCGCCCGTGCGCGACGTGGCCGGGATGCTGCGCTCCTTCGACTACGCCGCCCGCAGCCACGAACCGTGGGCGCCCGAGTGGGCCACGGCCTGCCGGGCCGCGTACTGCGAGGGCTACGCGGAGATCGCCGGCCGCGACCCGCGCGAGGACCCGGACCTGCTCACCGCCTACGAGACGGACAAGGCCGTGTACGAGGTCCTGTACGAGGCCCGGCACCGCCCGGACTGGCTCCCCGTCCCGCTCGCGGCCATCGCGCGGCTCGCGGCGGACGCGCAGGCGCGGGCGGCGGAGGGCGGCGGCACGCCCGGCGCGGAGCCGGCGACCGGCACGGGGCCCGCGCCCGCGCGCCCCGAGTCCGCGCGCGTCGCCCCCGGTTTTAATAATTCTTTTTTTTTTTTTTTTTTTTTTTTTTTTTTTTTTTTTTTTTTTTTTTTTTTTTTTTTT
>NZ_GG770539.1:1827241-1830551 GCF_000154905.1 Streptomyces sp. SPB074
GCACCACGACCCGCACGCGGTGCTCGGCGCGCACCCGGCCCCGGAGGGCGCGGGCACCGTCGTCCGGGTGCTGAGGCCGCACGCGCGCGCGGTCGCGGTCCTCCTGGCGGACGGCACCCGGGTGCCGCTGCGCTCCGACGGGGAGGGCTTCTTCTCGGGCCCGCTCCCGGAGGGGACGCGCGCCGGCGCCCCGTACCGGCTGCTCGTCACCTACGACGAGGAGGAGGGCGCGCCGGTGGAGGACCCGTACCGCTTCCCTCCCACGCTCGGCGAGATGGACCTGCACCTCATCGGCGAGGGGCGGCACGAGGAGCTGTGGACGGCGCTCGGCGCGCGCGTCGTGGAGCGGGACGGGGTGCGCGGGACGCGGTTCGCGGTGTGGGCGCCGAACGCCCGGGGCGTGCGGGTCATCGGGAACTTCAACTACTGGGACGGGACCGGGCACCCGATGCGCTCGCTCGGCGCGACCGGCGTGTGGGAGGTCTTCCTGCCGGGGCTCGGGGCCGGTGAGCTGTACAAGTACGAGATCACGACGCCCGAGGGCCACCACGTGCGCAAGGCCGACCCGATGGCGCGGCGCACCGAGGTGCCGCCCGCGACCGCCTCGGTGGTCGAGGAGTCCGCTTACGAGTGGGACGACGCCGAGTGGCTCGCGCGGCGCGGCGAGCGCCCCGTGCACGAGGCGCCGTTCTCCGTCTACGAGGTGCACCTCGCCTCGTGGCGCCCCGGGCTCACCTACCGCGAGCTGGCCGAGGAGCTGCCCGCGTACGTCAAGGACCTCGGCTTCACGCACGTCGAGCTGATGCCCGTCGCGGAGCACCCCTTCGGGGGCTCGTGGGGGTACCAGGTCACGGGTTTCTACGCGCCGACCTCGCGGCTCGGCACGCCCGACGACTTCCGCTTCCTCGTGGACAGCCTGCACCGGGCCGGGGTGGGCGTCCTCATGGACTGGGTGCCCGCGCACTTCCCGCGCGACGAGTGGGCGCTCGCGAACTTCGACGGCCGGCCCCTCTACGAGCACGCCGACCCGCAGCGGGCCTCGCACCCGGACTGGGGCACGCTCGTCTTCGACTTCGGCCGCACCGAGGTGCGCAACTTCCTCGTCGCGAACGCCACGTACTGGTGCGAGGAGTTCCACATCGACGGGCTGCGCGTGGACGCGGTGGCCTCGATGCTCTACCTGGACTACTCGCGCGAGTACGGGCAGTGGTCGCCGAACGCCCACGGCGGGCGCGAGGACCTGGACGCGGTCCGCTTCCTCCAGGAGATGAACGCGACCGTCTACCGGCGCAATCCGGGCGTCGTCACGGTCGCCGAGGAGTCCACGGCCTGGGACGGCGTGACCCGGCCGACCGACCGGAGCGGGCCGGGCGGCTTCGGCGGGCTCGGCTTCGGCCTCAAGTGGAACATGGGGTGGATGCACGACTCCCTCGAATACCTCGCCAAGGAGCCGGTCCACCGCAGGTACCACCACAACGAGCTGACGTTCTCGATGGTGTACGCGTACAGCGAGAACTACGTGCTGCCGATCTCGCACGACGAGGTCGTGCACGGCAAGGGCGCGCTGGTCTCGAAGATTCCGGGCGACTGGTGGCAGCGGCGGGCGACGGTCCGCGCCTATCTCGGCTTCATGTGGTCCCACCCCGGCAAGCAACTCCTCTTCATGGGCCAGGAGTTCGCGCAGGGCTCGGAGTGGTCGGAGGCGCACGGACCGGACTGGTGGCTGCTCGACCCGGGCTACGAGGCGTCCGGGGACCACCGGGGCGTGCAGGACCTCGTGCGCGACCTGAACGCCGTCTACACCGCGACGCCGCCGCTGTGGCAGCGCGACACCGACCCGGGCGGCTTCGCGTGGGTCCTGGGCGACGCGGCCGAGGACAACGTCCTGGCCTACCTCCGCCACGACCACGAGGGCACTCCCTTCCTCGCGGTGTGCAACTTCGCCCCCGTCGTCCGCGAGCACTACCGCCTCGGCGTCCCGGAGGGCCGCTGGACGGAGGCCCTCAACACGGACGCGAGCCGCTACGGCGGCAGCGGTGTCGCGGCCATCCCCGAGGGCGGCGCGACGACGGAACCGACCGGCGCGCACGGCCACCCCCAGAGCCTGGAGCTGACCCTGCCGCCGCTCGCGACGGTGTGGCTGCGCCGGGTCTGACCAGGCGGTTCGCGGCTGTTACAGGCCCCTGACAGTTTTTCGTGAACTGCGTGGGGGGTGGTGATCATCAAACCTTCCGTACCCACTCACCCGCTGCGGAAAGAGGCACCATGCCGATCCTCACCCCCACGCCGCCCGCACCACCGCCGCCGTCCTCGCCGCCCTCGCGCTCGGCGCCGGGGTCGTCGGCTGCGACTCCGACGACGACTCCGCGAGCGCCGCGCCCGCCGCCGCGCAGAGTTCGGGCGCGCCCGCGCAGGGTACGTCGAAGGACGACGGCGCCGGCACCGATGCCGGAACCGGGACCGCGACCGCGCAGAGCGGCACGCCCGCCGAGCAGAGCGCGAACGGCGGCAAGGCGCAGAATGACGACGGCATCAACCCCTCGGACGGGTCGGCGCAGCCGAGCGGCGGCCACTGCCGCACCAACGAGATCGACTTCGACTTCTGGGGGCCGCACGGCGGCAAACCCGACATGGACCAGCAGGAGTACCAGCAGTCCGTGACCGTCCGGCTGACCAACCACGGCAAGCGCACGTGCACGCTCAAGGGCTTCCCAGGCGTGCAGCTCGTGAGCGCGAAGGGCGAGCGCTGGGACCTCGCCCGCTCCGGCTCCCGCCCGGACCCGATCACGCTCAAGCCCGGCGACGACATCGCCCGCATCAAGTTCACGGTCATGCCCACGACGGACCCCGGCACGAAGTCGTTCGTGCCCCAGGACGTCGTCATGACGCTCCCCGACGAGACCCGGCAGATCACGCTGCCCTGGGAGTACGGCGGCGCGATCGTCGAGCAGTCCGGCGCGACGCACCCGGGCACCTTCGTCGACCCGATCGGGCTCTGAGCGCCGCCCGGTGCGGGGTGATCCCGGCCCGCGGGCGGGACCACCCCGTACGCCTCACGCCTTGAGCGCTATGGCCAGCGCCTCCGGGAGCGGCTCGCTGTGCAGGAGGCCGAGCCGCTGCGTGGGGCGGGTGAGCGCGACGTAGAGGTCGGCGTCCTCGTACCGCTGGGGCTCCACGGCGAGCACCGAGTCGAATTCGAGCCCCTTCGACTGGCGCGGCGTCAGCAGGACGACGGGCCGGGTCAGGTCGGGGCTCTCGCCCGCCGAGGCCCCCGGCAGGTGCGGGAGCAGCACGTGGTGCAGCATGCGCG
>NZ_GG770539.1:1830654-1841249 GCF_000154905.1 Streptomyces sp. SPB074
CCGGTCGAGCGCACCGAGCGGGGCGCGGCGAAGCCGGGGTCGGCGGCACGCGGCACGGCGGCGGCGACGTCCATGATCTCGGCCGGGGTGCGGTAGTTGACGTCGAGACGGCGGTAGGCGTAGCGGTCGCCGACGTACGGGGCGAGGATGCGGTCCCAGGAGCGGCAGCCGGCCGGGTCGGCGGTCTGCGCGGGGTCGCCGACGAGGGTCATCGAGCGGTTGGGGGAGCGCCGCATGAGCAGCCGCCACATCATGGCGGACAGCTCCTGCGCCTCGTCCACGATGATGTGCCCGAAGGCCCACGTGCGGTCCTCGGCGGCCCGTTCGGCCGCGCTGCGCCGGTCGCGCTCCTCGTGCCGCTCGGCGAGCCGTTCGGCGTCCACGACGTCCTGGGCGCCGAGCACCTCGGACTCCTCGTCCTCGAACTCGTACGTGCGCGAGGCGGCGGCCACGTCGAGGACGCCCTGCGCGTACTCGGCCTCCTCGCGCCGCCGCCTGGCCTCGGCGGCGCGGCGCAGGGAGTCGTCCTCGCCGAGGAGTTCGGCGGCCTCGTCCAGGAGCGCGACGTCGGCGGGGGTCCAGGGCGCGGGGGTGAAGACGCTCCCGGACCAGGTGCCGGGGGCGCGCCGGATCGCGTCGGCGTCCTCGGCGGGCAGGTGCGCGTCGGGCGCGGCGAGGAAGGCGGTGACGAACTCCTCGGGGGTGAGCCGGGGCCAGAGCGTGTCGATCGCGGCCTGCACGGCCGGGCTCGCCGCGATCTCCTTGCCGAGTTCCGCGATGTCGGCGGGGTCGAGGAAGTTGGGGCCGCCGTAGGGGTCGGCGCCGATGCGGTCGGCGAGCTGCGCGGTCAGCGCGTCGATGACCCGGAAGGCGAAGTGGGGGCGGGCGAGGTTGTGCGGCACGAGGGCGGCGCGGGCGCGTTCGCGCGCCTCGGCGGCGGTGGCGCGGTCGAGGGTGAGCGTCCCGTGGTCCTCGTGCGCGATCTCCAGTACGGGATCGGGGAGCGCCTGCCGGTCGGCGAGCGTCCTCGCGAGCACGTCCGCCATGCGGGCGTCGCCCTTCGCGGCAATCGCGCGCGGGGTGTCCGTCCCGGTCGCCTTGATACCCGGGTACAGCTCGCCGGGCGTCGCGAGCCACACGCCGGTCTCGCCGAGGGAGGGCAGGACCTCCCCGATGTAGTTGAGGAAGGCGCCGCCGGGACCGACGATCAGGACGGCGCTGCGGTGCAGGCGCTCGCGGTCCGCGTAGAGGAGGTACGCGGCGCGGTGCAGCGCGACGGCGGTCTTGCCGGTGCCGGGGCCGCCCTCGACGACGAGGACGCCGCGGTGCGGGGCGCGGATGATCTCGTCCTGCTCGGCCTGGATGGTGCGCACGATGTCGCCCATGCGCCCGGTGCGCGCGGCGCCGAGCGCGCCGAGCAGCACGGCGTCGCCGCTCGGGTTCTCGAAGGCGCCGGGGGCGCTCTCTTCGAGGTCGAGGGTCTCGTCGTGCAGGGCGGTGACGGTGCGGCCCTTGGTCGTCAGGTGCCTGCGGCGGCGCACGCCCATCGAGTGCAGGCCGGTGGCGAGGTAGAAGGGGCGCGCGACGGGGGCGCGCCAGTCGATGAGCAGCGGGGTGCGTTCGCTGTCGTCGGCGCGCAGCCCGATCCGGCCGATGTGGTGCGTGACGCCGTCGCGCTGGTCGATCCGGCCGAAGCAGAGCCCTTCCTCGATGCCGTCGAGTTCGGCGAGCGTTTTGCCGTACTCGAAAGCGGCGATCGAGCGTTCCAGTTGCGCCTGGTGCGCGTTGCCGACCGGGCGCAGGGCGTCGCCGGCCGCGCCCTCGGCCCGGTCCCTGAGGGCGTCGAGGCAGCCGTGCAGCAGATCCACGTACGCCTGTTCGGCGCGCAGCTCCGCGCGGGCCCGCTCCTCCCGGCTCGCTTCCTGACCGTTCCCGGCCGTGCCGGTCTCGTTTGACAAGACTGCTCCCTGCCCGCTACTATTCGAGTACACGCTCTTCCGTTTGCCCGTATTATGGCAGCGCGGAATCGCTCAGTATACGCGTCGAAACGCCCCGGCCTCAAGTGGCCGGGGCGTTTTCGCGTGCCGGGGGGGGTGTGCTCGTGCCCGGCCGGTACGGGCGGCGGGCCGGGGGTGTCAGGCGGCCATCCGGTCCAGGTCCTCGCGCAGCCTGCGGCCCGAGCGGGCGCCGACGAGGGTGCCGAGGGGTTCGCCGTCGCGGAAGAGGATCATCGTGGGCGCGGCGAGCACCTTGAACCGCGCGGCCGTCAGCGGCGCCTCGTCCACGTCGAGCGCGACGACCCGCAGCGCGCCGGCCCGCTCGCGCGCCAGCCCGGCGAGCACGGGGGCGAGCTGACGGCAGGGCGGGCACCAGGTCGCGGTGAACTCCACGAGGACGAGCCCGGGGGCGAGCAGCGCCTCGGACGCGAAGCGGTCGTCGGTGAGGCGGGTGACTTCAGGGCTGGCCGGCATGAGGGGTCTCCTTGACCGTGGGTGTGCCGGGCAGCGGGGCGAGGGCGCAGCCGGGCTCCGGGGGCGTCCCGGCCGCCAGGGCCCGTACCGCCCCCTCCGCGCGCGCCAGTTGCGCGGCGACGCGGGCGCGGGCGGCGAGGACCTGGGCGACGAGGGCGTCCATCTCGGCGAGCTTGCGGCGGTAGCCGCCGAGCGAGGCGGGACACGTGTCACCCTCCTCGTGCCCGGCCCGCAGGCACTCCACGAAGGGCCGCGTCTCCTCCAGCCCGAAGCCGACCTCCTGGAGCGTGCGGATCTGCCGCACGAGGCGCAGGTCGGCCGCCCCGTAGACCCGGTGCCCCTGGCCGTCGCGCCGCGCGGCGAGCAGCCCGCGCGCCTCGTAGTACCGCAGCGCCCGCGTCGTCGTCCCCGCGCGCTCCGCCAGCTCCCCGATCCGCATCTCGCCCTCGTCCATGCCACGACGGTAGGACCTGACGCCGACGTCAAGGCCAGCCCGAGCGGTCCAGCTCTGCCGGGAACCGGCAGTGACCAGGGACGACGGCTCTGCGAGGCTGGACGCATGAGACGGTCCTTCACCTGGCACGCGGGCCCGGCCCTCGTCTGCGGCGCCCTGCT
Source organism: Streptomyces sp. SPB074 (assembly GCF_000154905.1). GTDB lineage: Bacteria > Actinomycetota > Actinomycetes > Streptomycetales > Streptomycetaceae > Streptomyces. The sequence continues at coordinate 1,833,741 of NZ_GG770539.1, forward strand.
CGTCGCGCTGGGGCTGTGCGCGGGAGCGCCCTTCGCGCGATGGGCCGCCGGGGCGGGATGGCTCGTGGTGGCCGGGTTCGCGGCGGCGTTTCCCGCGAGTGCGGCGGCGCTCCTGCGGTGGCTGCGGGCCGGGGCGGACCGGTCCACGCTCTGGGCCTCTTTCCGCTGTCTGCCTCGGGCGGTGCGGCTGGGCTGCGCGGGGCTCGTACTGGCGGGGTTCCTCGTGACGGGGACGGCCTTCGCGGCTTTCGGCGATCTCCAGGACGCGCGGGCCGAAACGGGCGGCTGGTCGGCGCTCGACACGCGCACGAAGGACCGGGTGCCGGTGTCGCGGGAGCGGTACGAGGGGATACGGGCCGCCGGGCGACGCGGCTTCCTCGCGCTGTCGGGCACCCTTCTCGTCGTGAGCGGGGCGCTGGTGCCGGCCCTGGGCGAGTGGGACCGGGCCGCCCGGGCCGGGCACCCGGCCGGGGCGGGGCGGACACGGGCGGGGAGCGGCGTAGGACCCCGAATGCCGCGAGCGGGGGGCCTCACCCCGTGGCCGCGCCCCCTCCCCCGCTCACGCCCGGACCCCCAGCCTCCGGTTCTCCAGTACCGGGATCGTCTCGCGCACCGTCGTCACCTCCGCCACGTCCACCTCCGCGAAGACCACCCCCGGCTCCGCCCCCGCCGTCGCGCGGACCGTGCCGTCCGGGCCCGCGAGCAGGCTGTGGCCGATTCCTGTCGGCGCCTTGCCGGAGCGGGGCAGGCCGCTCGCCTCCGGGTCGGCCTGGTCCACCGCCGCCACGTACAGCGTCGCGTCCAGGGCCCGGGCGCGGACCAGGAGTTCCCACTGCTCGCGCTTGCCGGGGCCCGCGCCCCAGGAGGCGGGGAGGACGCTCAGGAGCGCGCCCGCGTCCGCGTGGGCGCGGAAGAGTTCGGGGAAGCGCACGTCGTAGCAGGTCGCCAGGCCCGTACGGACGCCGTCCACGTCGATCGTGACGACCTCGGAGCCCGGCGCGACCGTCGCCGACTCGGCGAAGCCGAAGGCGTCGTAGAGGTGGATCTTGTCGTAGGCGGCCTCGACGCCCGGGCCGGTCGCGAGCAGCGTGTTCGTGACGCGGCCGTCCGGGGCCGGGGTGAACATCCCGGCCACCACGACGATCCCGTGCTCGGCCGCGATCGCGCGGACGCCTTCCGCCCACGGCCCGTCCAGCGGCTCCGCGAGCGGTGCGAGCGGGATGCCGAAGCACGCCATCGTCGCCTCGGGGAAGACGACGAGCCGGGCTCCCCCGGCGGCGGCCTCGCGCGTGCGCTCCCGCACGAGGTCCAGGTTCGCCGCGGGCTCGGGGCCCGAGGTGAGCTGGCCCAGCGCGAGCCTCAGCACCGTCGTGGTCATCGTCGTACGTCCTCCCTCTCGGCAACGTCCTCCCCATGGTCGCCCCTGCCCGCGCCGAAGGCACCCGCCACCCCCTTGACTCCCCCTCAGCCTCGGCACAGACTCCTCCCCAACACCTGACAACGATGTCAGCCATCACGCCGGTGCCGCCGCGATGGAGGAGAACCACGTATGTGGGGATTCAGGAACAGACCGCGCGCGGTGCGCGGAGCCGGGGCCGCCGCCCTGGTGCTGGCCATGTGCGGGCTCGCCGTACCGCCCGCTGCCGCCGCCACGCAGCACGGGGGCGGACACGGGCACGGCGGCGGGACCGCGCTCGTCACCGATCCGAGCCGCTACGTCGACCCGTTCATCGGGACGCAAAAGGGAACCGACTGGGAGAACACCTGGCCCGGCGTCACCGCGCCCTTCGGGATGATGCAGTTCAGCCCGGACACGGCCGAGGGGCCCACCGGCTACTCCTACGACTCGGACCGGATCAAGGGCTTCAGCCTCGACCACTTCTCGGGCGGCTGCTCCTCGTTCGGGAACATCCCGCTGCTGCCCGTGACGGGCGCGATCGGCGAGAAGCCCGCCGGGCGGACCGAGCACTTCTCGCACGCCGAGGAGGAGGCGGAGGCCGGCGCGTACAAGGTGCGCCTCGCCGACTCGGGCGTCGATGTCTCGATCGGGGCGCGCACGCGCGCGGGCATCGCCTCGTTCACGTACCCGAAGGGCTCGCGGGCGCAGGTCCTCGTGAAGTCCGGTACGAGCCTGGGCGGCGACTACGCGGCCGAGGCGCACCTCGTCGGCGACCGCGAGGTCGCGGGCACCGTGACGCCGCACGGGCTGTGCAACAACAGCCGGTACACGCTGCACTTCGACATCCGCTTCGACCGCCCGTTCACCGCGCACGGCACGTGGGACGGCGCGGGCAAGGTCACCGAGGGCTCCTCGAAGGCCGAGGGCGCCGACTCGGGCGCGTACCTCACCTTCGACACCGCCCGCGACCGGCGGGTGACCGCCAAGGTCGGCATGTCGTACGTGAGCCAGGACGGCGCGGCGCGCAACCTGACCACGGAGATACCCGGCTGGGACACCGGGAAGGTGCAGGCGCGGACGCGCGCGGACTGGCGCGAGGCGCTCGGGAAGATCGAGGTGGGCGGTGGCACGGACGCCCAGCTGACGACCTTCTACACGTCGTTGTACCGCTCGCTCCAGTCGCCCAGCGTCTTCAACGACGTCGACGGCCGCTACATCGGCTTCGACAACAAGATCCGCAAGGTGGCGAAGGGGCACACCCAGTACGGGACCTTCTCGGACTGGGACATCTACCGCTCGCTCGCCCCGCTCCAGACGATGCTGTACCCCGAGCGCGCGGGCGACATGGCCAACTCGCTGCTCAGGGACGCCCAGCAGCAGGGCGGCTGGTGGCCGAAGTGGCCCGCGCAGAACATGACGGGCAACGTCATGAACGGCGACAACGGGGTGCCGCTCTTCGCCCAGTACGTCGCCTTCGGCGCGAAGGACGTGGACATCAGGTCGGCGCTGCCGATCATGAAGAAGAACGCGACCGTGTCCCAGAAGGTCGGCTGGGGCTGGATCGCCCGGCCCGGCGTCGAGGACTACGTGCGGCTCGGCTACGCGCCCAACAACAGCGACTCGCAGGGCGACCACGGCCTCCAGGGGGCTTCGGAGACCCTGGAGTGGGCGATCGACGACTTCGCGATCTCCCAGCTCGCCGGACGCGTCGGTGACAGGGCGACCGCGCGCGAGTACGCCAAGCGCGGCCAGAACTGGCAGAACATCTTCGACCCCGCGACCGGCTACCTGCGCCCGCGCGACGACAACGGCTCCTTCCCGGCGGGCCCCGGCTTCGTCAAGCCGCCGGACAGCGCCTTCGGCCAGGACGGCTACGACGAGGGCAACGCGGCGCAGTACAACTGGCTCGTCCCGCAGAACCTCGCCGGGCTCGTGACGGCGATGGGCGGCAAGGACAAGGCGATCCCGCGCCTGGACGCCTTCTTCAAGGAGCTCAACGCGGGCGGCAACGAGCCGTACGCGTGGATGGGCAACGAGATCGACACGGCCGCGCCGTGGGTCTACGACTACGTGGGCCAGCCCTGGAAGACCCAGGAGGTCGCCCGGCGCATGGTCAACGAGATCTACACGACGGCGCCCGACGGGCTGCCCGGCAACGACGACAACGGGGCGCAGTCCTCGGTGTACGTGTGGGCCGCGCTCGGCATGATGCCCGCGACGCCCGGCACCCCGGCGATCGCGCTCAACAGCCCGCTGTTCCGGCGCGCCGAGATCCACCTCGGCACGGGCCGCACGCTGAGCGTCACCGCCCCGAAGGCGGCGGCGGACGCCCCGTACGTGACCGGCGCGAAGCTCGACGGCCGCACGTTCGAGTCGACGTCGCTGCCCGAGAAGGTCGTGACGCGCGGCGGGAAGCTCGACTTCTCGCTCTCGACGCGCCCCGACAAGCACTGGGCGACCTCCGCGAAGGCGGCGCCGCCGTCCTGGCGGGCGTACGAGAGGTCCGCCGTCGGCTACCTCACGCCGAACGGCACGCGGGTGACCGAGGCGGGCAAGGGCCTCAAGGGCACGGTGGGCGTCTCCGCGCTCGCGGGCCGGCCCTCCGCCGTGCGCTGGGCGGCCTCGACCGACGACCCGCACGTGAAGGTCTCGCCGTCCTCCGGGACGCTGAGCCTGCGGCACGCGCGGACGGCCGAGGTGCCGGTCGCGATCAGCACGGCGAAGGACACGCCGTCCGGCTACCACCCGGTGAAGATCTCGTTCCGTACGTCCTCGGGCGAGGAACTGCCCGGCGGGGCCGTCGTGGTGACCGTTCCCGACCCGGACGGCACGGCCACGGCCTGCGCGACGCTCGGCGCGGAGGACACCGAGTGCGGGCTGCGCGCCCGCGACAACGGTGACGGGCACTGGAACGTCGTGGAGAAGGCGGGCCGTTCCGGGCACGAGACGACGGAAGGGTCCCCGTTCCAGTACTTCGACGTGGACAACACGACCGTTCCCGGCGGGAACTACCGGGCGACCGTGAGCGTGGAGTACTTCGACCACGGCACGGGCGGCTGGAGTCTCCAGTACGACGCGGTGGGCGACGCCTACAAGGCGACGCCCGAGGTCGCGAAGACGGGGACCGACACGTGGAAGACGGCCGTCTTCGAGGTCGATGACGCCGCCTTCCACAACGGCGAGAACGGCGGCACCGACTTCCGGCTCGCCAACAGCGGGGACGCCGGGGTCGTCGGCAAGGTGACGGTCGCCACGCAGGGCGAGGGGGTGCTGGCCCTGCACCTCTGCCCCGCCGCGTAGCGGGGTGGGGCGGGGTGCGGGGGCTCGGCGCCCCCGCACCCCGCCTCCCGGGGCTCCGCCCCGGACCCCCGCTGCTCACACGCCGGAGGGGCTGAGTTCCTCCGTCCGCGGCTCGGGCATCGCGCCCTCCGCCTCGGCCTCGTCGACCAGGGTCTTCTCGTCGAACGGCAGCTTCCCGGCGAGGACCTGGTCCACCCGGTCCTTGTCGATCTCCTTCGTCCACGTGCCGACCAGGACCGTCGCCACCGCGTTGCCCGCGAAGTTCGTCAGGGCGCGCGCCTCGCTCATGAAGCGGTCGATGCCGACGATCAGGCCGACGCCGTCCACGAGTTCGGGGCGGTGGGACTGGAGGCCGCCCGCGAGGGTCGCGAGCCCGGCGCCCGTGACGCCCGCCGCGCCCTTCGACGCGATGATCATGAAGACGAGCAGCGAGATCTGCTGGCCGATCGAGAGCGGCTGGTCCATCGCCTCGGCGACGAAGATCGAGGCCATCGTGAGGTAGATGGCGGTGCCGTCGAGGTTGAAGGAGTAGCCGGCCGGGACGGTGATGCCGACGACCGGGCGCGAGACGCCGAGGTGCTCCATCTTCGCGATGAGGCGCGGCAGCGCCGACTCGGACGAGGAGGTGGAGAGGATCAGCAGGAACTCGCGGGCCAGGTACTTGAGGAGCAGCAGGATGTTGACGCCCGCGAAGAGCCGCAGCAGCGCGCCGAGCACGAGGACGACGAAGAGCACGCACGTCACGTAGAAGCCGATCATGATGACCGCGAGCGATTTGAGCGCGTCGACGCCCGTCTCGCCGACCACGGCGGCCATCGCGCCGAAGGCGCCGACCGGGGCCGCCCACATGATCATGGCCAGGACCCGGAAGACGAGCTTCTGGATGTGGCCGATACCGCGCAGCACCGGCTCGCCGCTCTTGCCGAGGGCCTGGAGCGCGAAGCCGACGAGGAGCGCGACCAGGAGCGTCTGGAGGACCTTCTCGCTCGTGAACGCGGAGACGAGCGTCGTCGGGATGATGCCGAGCAGGAAGTCCACGGTCGACTCGGGGGCCTTCGGCGCCTGCGCCGCGCCCGCCTCGCGCACCGACTCGGTCAGGTGGAGGCCCTGGCCGGGCTCCAGGAGGTTGCCGACGAGGATGCCGATCGCGAGCGCCACGGTCGACATCACGAGGAAGTAGCCGAGCGCGAGCCCGCCCACGGCGCCGACCTTGGCGGCCTTCCGCACCGAACCGATGCCGAGAACGATCGTGCAGAAGATGATCGGCGAGATCATCATCTTGATCAGGTTCACGAAGCCGGTGCCGAGCGGTTTCAGCTCGACGGCCACGCCGGGCGCGGCGAAGCCGAGGACGATCCCGAGGATCACGGCGCCGATCACGGCGAGGTAGAGGTAGTGGCTCTTGTCGCGGCGTCCCCGCGCGGCGGGCGGCGGGGTCGCGGGCCCGTGTCCCTCGGGCTCGGGGACGGCTGCCTCGGTGGCTGACACGGGTTCCTCCTGGGGACGTCATCGTCGGGGGCGGCGTGCGGAGACTGCGGCTCGCTGCGCACGCCGGGCTGCGGCGACTATCCCGTACGGTGTGACCCGGGTCACCGTTTCGGTCATTGAGGTCGCGCGGACCTGCCCCGGGGGCTCCGGCGTGCGCCCTTCTTGGGCACACTGTCCCGATGCGTCTTCCCCGTCCCCGGAGCCTGGCCGGTCAGCTCTTCGCGATGCAGGTGCTCCTCGTGGCCCTCGTCGTCGCGGGCTGCGCGCTGTTCACGTACGTGAGCGACCGCCGCCAGGCGCGGACCGCCGCCGAGCGGCAGGTCACCGCCGCCGCGCTCGCCATCGCCGCCGCGCCCACCGTGCGCGAGGCGGTCGGCGCGCCCGAGCCGACCCGCGTCCTCCAGCCGTACGCGGAGAAGGTCCGCCGCGAGGCCGACCTCACCTTCGTGACGATCATGTCCCCCGAGGGCATCCGCTACACCCACCCGACGCCGGACCGGATCGGTGAGCGCTTCCTCGGGCACCGCGCCGAGGCGCTGCGCGGGCGGACCTTCTCGGAGACGTACCGGGGCACGCTCGGGGTCTCGGTGCGGGTCGTGACCCCGGTCAAGGACGGCGACCGCGTCACGGGACTCGTGAGCGCCGGCATAGACGTCACGGCGATCAGCGAACGGCTGCGGCACCAGGTGCTGCTGCTCCTCGTGACGGCGGCGGCGGCGCTGCTGCTCGGCGGCACGGGCACGTACGTCATCAACCGGCGCCTGCGCCGGCACACGCACGGCATGAACGCGACCGAACTCGCCCTCGTGCACGACTACCACGAGGCCGCGCTGCACGCGGTGCGGGAAGGACTGCTGATGCTCGACGGGCACCGGGCCGTGGCCCTGCTCAACGACGGGGCCCGTGAACTGCTCGGGCTGCCGCCCGGCGGCTACGTCGGGCGCCCCGTCGCCGAACTGGGCCTGCCGCGCGGGCTCACCGGGGCACTGCTCGCCTCGGAGCCGCGCGTGGACGAGGTGCACCTGACCGAGGAACGCGTCCTCGTCGTCAACACCTCGCCCGTCTCCGGCGGTCAGCGCTCGGGGACGGTGGTGACCCTGCGGGACCACACCGAACTGCGGGCGCTGATGGGCGAGCTGGACGCCGAACGCAGCTTCGGCAAGGCGCTGCGGGCGCAGGCGCACGAGGCGGCGAACCGGCTGCACACGGTCGTCTCGCTGGTCGAACTCGGGCGCCCCGAGGAGGCGGTGGAGTTCGCGACGGCCGAACTGGAGCTGGCCCAGGCGCTCACGGACCGCATGACCGGGGCGGTCGGCGAACCG
>NZ_GG770539.1:1841384-1849538 GCF_000154905.1 Streptomyces sp. SPB074
CGACCTCGTGACGATCCTCGGCAACCTCGTGGACAACGCCGTGGAGGCCGCGCAGGGCACCCCCGGCGCCCGGGTCACCGTCACCGCGCGCGCCGAACGCGGCCCCGAGGGCGACGAGTTGCTGCTGCGTGTCGCCGACAACGGTCCCGGGCTCGACCCCGCACACCTGGAGGACGCCTTCCGCGACGGCTGGTCGACCAAGGCCGCCGAGCCGGGCGCGCACGGCCTCGGGCTCGCGCTCGTACGGCAGGCGGCGGGACGCGCGGGCGGCACCGTGGCCGCCCGGCAGCACACGGGCGGCGGCGCCGAGTTCACGGTGCGGATGCCGCTGGCCGCGGGAGGGACGCGATGACCGAGCCCGTCCGGGTCCTCGTCGTGGAGGACGAGACCGTGGCCGCCGACGCGCACCGCCTGTACGTCGAGCGCGTGCCGGGCTTCACGGTCGCGGCGGTCGCCCACTCGGCGGCGTCCGCGCGCCGCGCCCTGGAGCGCACGCCCGTCGATCTCGTGCTCCTCGACCTGTACCTGCCCGACGGGCACGGGCTCCAGTTGCTGCGCGGACTGCGCTCGGCGGGGCACCGCGCCGACGTCATCGCCGTCACCTCGGCGCGGGACCTCGCGGTGGTGCGCGAGGGGGTCTCGCTCGGCGTCGTGCAGTACGTCCTCAAGCCGTTCACCTTCGCGACGCTGCGCGACCGGCTCGTGCGGTACGGGGAGTTCCGGGCGGCGGCGGGCGAGGCGGCCGGCCAGGAGGACGTGGACCGGGCCCTCGCGGCGCTGCGCGCACCGCGCCCCGCCGACCCGCCGAAGGGGCTGAGCGCCCCGACCCTGGACCGGGTCACGCAGGCGCTGCGCGCGGCGGGCGAGGACGGGCTCACCGCCCAGTCGGCGGCGGCCCTCGCGGGCCTGTCCCGCATCACGGCCCGCCGCTACCTCGAACACCTCGTCACGGCCGGCCTCGCGACGCGCGCCCCGCGCTACGGCCAGGTGGGGCGCCCCGAGCTGCACTACCACTGGGAGGCGCGCGGCTGACGGCTCGGGCGGCTCACACGGTTGCCGGCTCAGGCGGCCGGCGGTTCAGGCACGGCCGGCGGTTCAGGCGGCCGGCGGTTCGGGCGCGGCTGACGGCTCAGGCGCGGCCGGCGGTTCAGCCGGAGGCGGCCTCGCGCGTGATCCGCTCGAACTGCGCCCCCATGGCCTCCGCGAGCGCCTGCGCGCCGGACAGCGGCCGGACCATGACCGTGAACGTGTCGATGAGCCCCGCCTCGTTCACGTGCAGGAAGTCGCAGCCGGTCAGCTCGCGGTCCCCGACGCGCGTCGCGAAGACGAGGGCGTGGTCGGCCCCGTCCGCCTCCCCGATCTCCTTCACGTAGCGGAAGTCCTCGAAGACGCGGAGCACCCCGCGCAGGATCGCCGCGGTGATCGCCCTGCCGCGGTAGGGCTTGTGGACGACGGGGCTCGTGAAGACGACGTCCTCGGCGAGCAGTGCCTCGACGGCGTCCAGGTCACGGGCCTCGACGGCCTCACGGAAGGCGCGCATCACGATCACCTCTGCTTCGGGGGGAGGGAGGGGGGAAGGCGGGCGGGGGGCGTCGCCCCGTTCCGGCCGGGTCCCGCGACCCGGGTCCGGGCCTCCGGGTCCGGCCGGGCCGGCTCTAGAACACCGACTCCGTCTCTTCCATCCGCTCGGCGGGGACCGTCTTGAGCGCCGTCACCGCCTCCGCGAGGGGGACCATCACGACGTCCGTGCCGCGCAGGGAGGTCATGTTGCCGAAGTCGCCGCGGTGGGCGGCCTCGACGGCGTACCAGCCGAAGCGGGTGGCGAGGACGCGGTCGTAGGCGGTCGGGGTGCCCCCGCGCTGGACGTGGCCGAGGATGACCGGGCGGGCCTCCTTGCCGAGGCGCGATTCCAGCTCGTAGGCGAGGGCCGTGCCGATGCCCCGGAAGCGCTCGTGGCCGAACTGGTCGATCTCGCCCTTGCCGTAGTCCATCGTCCCGGCCGCCGGGTGGGCGCCCTCGGCGACGCAGATGACGGCGAACTTCTTGCCGCGCGCGAAGCGCTCCTCGACCATCTTCACGAGGTCGGCCGGGTCGAAGGGCCGCTCGGGCAGGCAGATGCCGTGCGCGCCGCCCGCCATGCCGGATTCGAGCGCGATCCAGCCCGCGTGGCGGCCCATGACCTCGACCACCATGACGCGCTGGTGCGACTCAGCGGTGGTCTTGAGGCGGTCGATCGCCTCGGTCGCGACGCCGACGGCGGTGTCGAAGCCGAAGGTGCGGTCGGTCGAGGAGATGTCGTTGTCGATCGTCTTCGGCACGCCGACGACGGGCATCCCGCTCTCGGAGAGCATCCGCGCGGCGGTCAAAGTGCCCTCGCCGCCGATCGGGATGAGGACGTCGATGCCCAGTTCGCGGGCGAGTTCCGGCGCGTTGGCGCAGGCTTCGGCGAGCCTGCCCCGCTCCAGGCGGGCCGAGCCGAGGATGGTGCCGCCCCGGGCGAGGATGCCGCTCACCGCGTCGAGGTCGAGTTCGCGGTAGCGCCGGTCGAGCAGACCCTTGTACCCGTCCTCGAACCCGATCACCTCGTCGCCGTGATGCGTGACGGCGCGGTGCACGACCGACCGGATCACTGCGTTGAGGCCCGGGCAGTCGCCGCCTGCGGTGAGAATTCCGATGCGCATCGTGCTGTTCTCCTGCTCGCTTACTAGAGGTGCGCGGGGGTTGAGGGACGGGAAGGGACGCGAAGAACGCGGATGGACGGTGCGGGCTCCCCCTGAACTCGGGCCGATTCTCGCACGCCCGTGGAAAGGCCGGAACAGACGTCCGCCCCGGGGGCGCGCGATTACCGTCGCCGGAGCGGAACAACGGCCGGGGGCGTGCGGAAATGCGGACGCGCCGGGGGACCGCGCGGGCGGCATACCGAGTGCTGTGGGTAGTGTCAAGGGGGCAGGCTCAGCAGATCAGGTGTTTTTGTCCTATGAGTTCTCGCGCATTCTCCCGCGCTTCGCGTGGGGCGCCGAGAACGATTCCGGGGTGCTCCGATGAGTACTCCCGAATTCGTATGAGTAGGGAAACGGAGAAATACCGGTGTCGCGCAGTGTCTATGTGACCGGGACCGACCGGGGGGACGGGCGGCAGGTCGTCGAGCTGGGGGTCATGGAGCTGCTGACCCGCAGGGTCGACCGGGTCGCGGTCTTCCGGCCGCTCGTCCACGACGGCCCGGACCGCATGTACGAGTTGTTCCGCGAGCGCTACCGGCTCTCCCAGCCGCCGGACTCGGTCTTCGGGATGCACTACGCGGCGGCGAACGCGCTCCAGGCCGAACGGGGCCTGAACGAACTCGTCTCGCGGCTCGTGGAGGACTACCAGCGGCTCGCGGCGGAGTACGACGCGGTCCTGGTGATCGGCACGGACTTCGCCCACACCCAGCTCCCCGACGAGCTGGGCCTGAACGCGCGGCTCGCCAACGAGTTCGGCGCCTTCGTGCTGCCCGTCGTGGGCGGCAAGGAGCAGTCGGCCGAGTCGGTGCGCTCGGAGGCGCACAACGCGTACCACGCCTACGCGGGCCGGGGCTGCGACGTCCTCGCGATGATCGTGAACCGGGTCGCGCCCGCCGACCGCGACCTCGTGCAGGAGCGCCTGACCGGGCGGATCGGCGTGCCGGTGTACGTCCTGCCGGACGAGCCGAGCCTGTCGGCGCCGACCGTCGCGCAGATCACGCACACCCTCGGCGGAACGGTTCTCCTCGGCGACGAGGCCGGGCTGTCGCGGGACGCGCTCGACTTCGTCTTCGGCGGCGCGACGCTGCCGAACTTCCTGCACGCGCTCACCCCCGGCTGCCTGGTCGTGACCCCGGGCGACCGCTCCGACCTCGTCGTGGGCGCGCTGGCCGCGCACTCGGCCTCCGCACCGGCCATCGCGGGCGTCCTGCTGACCCTCGGCGAGCGCCCCGACCAGGGGATACTGAACCTCGCCGCCCAGCTCGCGCCGGGCACCCCGCTCGTCTCCGTACCGGGCAACAGCTTCCCGACCGCGACGGAGCTGTTCACCCTGGAAGGCCGTCTCGGCGCGGCGACCCCGCGCAAGACGGAGACCGCGCTCGGCCTCTTCGAACGCTGGGTCAACGGTCCGGCGCTCCTGGACCGCATCCAGGTCGCGGGCAGCGGCCGGGTCACGCCGATGATGTTCGCGCACAAGCTCATCGAGCAGGCCCGCGCGCGGCGCCGTCGCGTCGTGCTCCCCGAGGCCACCGAGGAGCGCGTGCTGCGCGCGGCGGACGTGCTGCTGCGCCGCTCGGTGTGCGCGCTGACGCTGCTCGGCGACCCCGCCGTCATCCGCAAGAAGGCCGCGGACCTCGGGGTGGACCTCGAAGGCGCCGAACTGCTCGACCCGCGCGACTCCGAGCTGCGCGGGCGCTTCGCGCGCGAGTACGCGGGGCTGCGGGCGCACAAGGGCGTGACGGAGGAGCTGGCGCACGACGTGGTCGCCGACGTGAACTACTTCGGGACGCTCATGGTGCGCGCCGGGCTCGCGGACGGCATGGTCTCGGGCGCGGTGCACTCGACGGCCGCGACGATCCGCCCGGCCTTCGAGGTCATCAAGACCCGCCCGGACGCGAAGCTCGTCTCCTCGGCGTTCTTCATGTGCCTGGCCGACAAGGTCCTCGTCTACGCGGACTGCGCCGTCAACCCCGACCCGGACGCCGAGCAGCTCGCGGACATCGCGATCCAGTCCGCGACGACGGCGGCGGCCTTCGGCGTCGAGCCCCGGATCGCGATGCTCTCGTACTCGACGGGGACCTCCGGCTCGGGCGCGGACGTGGACAAGGTGCGGCAGGCCACGGAGCTGGTGCGGGCCGAGCGCCCGGATCTGCTCATCGAGGGCCCCATCCAGTACGACGCGGCCGTCGAGCCCTCCGTCGCCGCGACGAAGCTGCCGGACTCGCCGGTGGCGGGGCGCGCGACGGTGCTGGTCTTCCCCGACCTCAACACGGGCAACAACACGTACAAGGCCGTGCAGCGCTCGGCGAACGCCGTCGCGATCGGGCCGGTCCTCCAGGGCCTGCGCAAGCCCGTCAACGACCTCTCGCGCGGCGCCCTCGTCGAGGACATCGTGAACACCGTCGCCATCACGGCGATCCAGGCGGGGCAGAGCGGGAACGCGGAGGCGACCGCGTAGCGTGCCGCCCTCCCGCCCACCGCTCCCCCACGGACCCAACGGAAGGCCCTCGTGTCCGCCTCACCCACCCGTGTGCTCGTCCTCAACTCCGGCTCCTCCTCGGTCAAGTACCAGCTCCTCGACATGCGGGAGGAGTCGCGGCTCGCGACCGGTCTCGTGGAGCGGATCGGGGAGCGGACCTCGCGCGTCGAGCACACCCTCCTGACGGGCGCCGAGCCCGCGACCCGTACCCGCGAGGGCCGCGTCGCCGACCACGACGAGGCGCTCGACGCGGTCGCGGCCGAGCTGTCGCGCGACGGGCTCGGGCTCGACTCGCCGGAGCTGCTCGCCGTCGGGCACCGCATCGTGCACGGCGGCCGGCTCTTCGACGGGCCCACGCGCGTGGACCACCACGTGGAGCGTGAGATCGAGCGGCTGATCCCGGTCGCCCCGCTGCACAACCCGGCGGGCCTCGCGGGCATCCGTACCGCGCGGCGCCTGAACCCCTCGCTGCCGCAGGTCGCGGTCTTCGACACGGCCTTCCACGCGCACATGCCCGAGGCCGCCTCGCGCTACGCGCTCGACACCGCCGTGGCGGACGCGCACCGCGTGCGCCGCTACGGGGCGCACGGCACCTCGCACGCCTACGTCTCGCGGGCGACGGCCGCGCTGCTCGGGCGGCCCTACGAGGAGACGAACACGATCGTCCTGCACCTCGGCAACGGGGCCTCGGCCGCCGCGGTGCGCGGGGGCCGCAGTGTGGACACCTCGATGGGACTGACCCCCTTGGAAGGGCTCGTGATGGGCACCCGGTCGGGGGACATCGACCCCGCCGTGGTCTTCCACCTGATGCGGAACGCGGACATGTCGGCCGAGGATGTGGACGTGCTGCTGAACAAGAAGAGCGGCCTTCTCGGGCTGTGCGGTGACAACGACATGCGTGAGATCACCCGCCGGACGGAGGAGGGCGACCGCGCCGCGCGGCTCGCCTTCGACGTGTACGTCCACCGGCTGCGCAAGTACATCGGCGCGTACAGCGCCGTGCTCGGCCGGGTGGACGCGCTCGTCTTCACGGCCGGGGTGGGCGAGAACTCGGCGCCGGTGCGCGCGGCGGCCGTGGCGGGGCTGAGCGGTTTCGGGCTCGCCGTGGACCCGGAGCGCAACGCGGTGCGCGAGAAGCGGGCCCGCGTCATCTCGCCGGAGGGGACGCCGGTCACCGTCGCGGTCGTGCCGACGGACGAGGAACTGGAGATCGCGCGGCAGACGTACGGACTCGTCACGGAAGGGGGGGTACGGGGCTGAATTCCCGCGATTTCCGCGATTCCCGCCGGGTGCTCGTGCCGCGTATTGCGGGGCGCCTTCGGGGGCCGGTTTCACGGGATTCCGGTGGCCCACTTGAGCGCGGCACCGCCCATGTGTCGCTGCGTCGGGCGGTTCCCCGGGCCCGGGGAAACCCTTTCGTCTGAGCGGTCCCGCGCCCATGTGTTCTTCCGGTAGTCCGTTAATCCCGCCCCGAAACAAACCGATAGGATTTGCCTCATGCGCCGTTCCAAAATCGTCTGCACTCTCGGTCCAGCGGTCGACTCCTACGATCAGCTGAAGGCCCTTATCGAAGCCGGCATGAACGTGGCCCGGCTCAACATGAGCCACGGCTCGCACGAAGAACACCTCGGGCGCTACCAGCGCGTCCGCCAGGCCGCCGCCGACAGCGGCAGGACCGTCGGGGTCCTCTTCGACCTCCAGGGCCCGAAGATCCGCCTGGAGACCTTCGCCGACGGTCCCGTGGAGCTGGTGCGCGGCGACGAGTTCACCATCACCGTGGAGGACGTGCAGGGCGACCGCACGATCTGCGGCACGACGTACAAGGGCCTCCCGGGCGACGTCGCCAAGGGCGACCCGATCCTCATCAACGACGGCAACGTCGAGCTCAAGGTCACCTCGGTCGAGGGCCCCCGGGTCCGCACCATCGTCATCGAGGGCGGTGTCGTCTCCGACCACAAGGGCATCAACCTTCCCGGCGCGGCCGTGAACGTGCCCGCGCTCTCCGAGAAGGACGTCGAGGACCTCCGCTTCGCGCTGCGCACCGGCGCGGACATGATCGCGCTCTCCTTCGTGCGCGACGCCTCGGACGTCAAGGACGTCCACAAGATCATGGACGAGGAGGGCAAGCGCCTCCCCGTCATCGCGAAGGTCGAGAAGCCGCAGGCCGTCGCGAACATGGAGGAGGTCGTCCTCGCCTTCGACGCCGTCATGGTGGCGCGCGGCGACCTCGCCGTGGAGTACCCGCTGGAGAAGGTCCCGCTGGTGCAGAAGCGCCTCGTGGAGATGTGCCGGCGCAACGCGAAGCCGGTGGTCGTGGCGACCCAGATGATGGAGTCCATGATCACCAACTCGCGGCCGACGCGCGCCGAGGCGAGCGACGTCGCGAACGCGATCCTCGACGGCGCCGACGCGGTCATGCTGTCGGCCGAGTCGAGCGTGGGCGCGTACCCGATCGAGACCGTCAAGACGATGTCGAAGATCGTCACGGCGGCCGAGGAGGCGCTGCTCTCGCAGGGCCTCAAGCCGCTGGACGAGGGCAAGAAGCCGCGCACCCAGAGCGGATCGGTGGCCCGTGCCGCCGCCGAGATCGCGGACTTCCTGGACGCGAACGCGCTCGCCGCCTTCACGCAGTCCGGCGACACCGCGCGCCGCCTGGCCCGCTACCGCACCGCCCAGCCGGTCCTCGCCTTCACGACGGAGGAGTCCACGCGCAACCAGCTCGCGCTGAGCTGGGGCGTGACCCCCTACCTCGTGCCGCACGTGGAGACGACGGACGCGATGGTCGACCTCGTGGACGCCGAGTCGGTGAAGCTGGGCTGGCTCAAGGACGGCGACACCGTGGTCATCACGGCGGGCTCGCCCCCCGGCGTCCCGGGCTCCACGAACCTCGTCCGGGTCCACCACCTGGGCGACAACCGGCAGGGCTGAGCAGGGCGGAACGGCGTACGTGGGAGG
>NZ_GG770539.1:1849638-1857208 GCF_000154905.1 Streptomyces sp. SPB074
TTGTGTAGGATAGGTGGGAGACTGTGAAGCGGCCACGCCAGTGGTTGTGGAGTCGTTGTTGAAATACCACTCTGGTCGTGCTGGATGTCTAACCCGGGTCCGTGATCCGGATCGGGGACAGTGTCTGATGGGTAGTTTAACTGCCGGGGGCGCCCCTCCCACGTACGTGGACGGACGGCGGGGCTCAGCCCGGGTTCTTGTCCAGGTAGTTGTGCAGTCCCGGAATGGTGAGCGTGCCGCCGAACTGACCGGCCTGGACGACGGTGACGTCCGTGAAGAACAGCTCGGGCAGGGTGAGCGGCGGCGGGCTGTCGGGCGTGAAGTCGACCGGGATGAGGCCGAGCAGCTTCCCCTTGAGCTCCTCCGTGTACATCGTGACCTTGCCGTCGCGGATCTTCGACGTGGAGCCCGGGGCGCCCTTGACGTGCGTCGTGTACGCGCCGGGGCCGACGGCGGTCTGGTGCAGGTCCTTGATGTCGATACCGCTCGCGGTGAACTTGAGGACGTTCTTGACCTTGCCGCTCGCCGTGCGCACCTTGACGATGCCGTCGTAACCGAGCCCGTGCAGGCTCAGCTTCGTGGTGTGCAGGGTCCAGGGGTCCTCGGCGACGCGCGGGTAGCTCTCGTCCACGTCGGCGTCGGCGAGGGCCTTCGCGTCCCGGGTGGGGCAGGGGTAGGGCTCGGGCCCGTCGCCCTTGCCCGCCTCGTCCGCCTTCCCGCTCTGCGGGCCCTTGGCGTTCTGCTCCTCGGCCTTGCGGGCCCCCTCGGCGATGTCCTCCTCGGAGGCACCGGCGGCGCGGGCGGCGGCGCTCAGGTGGTCCTTGAGGGTGCGCGGCTCACCGGCCTCGTCCCCCTTGCCCGCCTTGTCCCCGGCCTTGTCGTCCCTGGCCTCGGGGTCCGTGGCCTTGGCATCCTCGGACGTGGTGTCCTTGGCGTCCTCGGTGTCCTTGTCCGCGGGCTTGCCGGCTTCGGCGGCCTTGCTCCCGTAGGCCTTCGGCTCCGCCGCCTCGCCGTCCCCGGCCTTCTCGTCCCCGGCCTTGTCGTCGTCGGCCTTGTCGTCCGCCGCGGGCGCCTCGGCGTCCTGCTCGTCCTTCGGCGTGAAGAGGTCCTTGAGCGCGTCGCCGAGACCCAGCGGGTCGAGCGGGTTCTTCGTCTTCGACGGGCTCGGGGTGGGGCTCGCCGTGGGCTCGTCCCCCGGCTGCTCCCCGGTCTTCGCCCCGGTGCTCGCCTCCGCGCCGTCCTTCGTGGCGTCCGGTGCGTTCGTGGCGGCCTTCGTCTCCTCCTTCGCCCCGTCCCGCTCGTCCTTCTTCGTCCCGTCCTCCGCCTCGGCCGAGGCGGAGGGTGCGGGGGTCGCGGAGGGCGAGGGCGAGGCGCCCGGGCTCGCGCCGTGCGAGGGCGAGGGCGAGGGCTTGGTGGAGGGGGAGGCGGAGCCGGAGGGCTCCTGGCCCGGCTCGTCGGAGCGGGTCACGCAGGGACCGGGCGCGAAGGGCAGGTCCCCCTTGTCGTCGGCGAGCGCGAGGCGCGGGGTGAGCCCCATGCCGACGAAGACGGCCGTGGGCATGGCCGCGAGGGCCATCGCCTTGCCGGCGGGGATGCGGAACTTGGTCAGGACCGACTTGCGCGGCGCCGCGTGCCGGGGACCCGGTCTGCGCTCCTCCCCCGGGCGCAGCTCGTCATTCGGCACGGTGCCCACCACCGTCGGCGAGGTGCGCGAAGGGCCGCCCGCCGTCCCCGGCCGGGGTGTCACTCCCCGCGGGGCCGGGCTGCTGGGGCAGTACGGGGCCGGAGCCCGCGTCCGGGCCGCCGCGGTCCTCGGGCGCCGGGTCGCCGCCCGGATCGCCGGCCGGGTCCCCGGCCTCGGCCCTCTTCCCGTACGGGCCCTTCTTGTCCGGCACCCAGGCGAGCGCGAGGCTGCCGCCGAGGAGGGCGAGGAGGAAGCCGACGACGAAGCCGCCGAAGTTGGAGACCGGGAGCGAGACCAGGGCGAGGAGGATCGCCGCGACTCCGGCGAAGACCCGTACCTGCGCCTGGTACCACATCGTCAGGCCGAGGGTGATGAGCAGGATCCCGATGATGAGGGAGCCCGCGCCCGCCGTCGTGGACATGCGGACCGTCAGCTGCCCCAGCTTGAGGTCGTTGTAGGGGATGTAGGCGATGGGGATGCCGCCCAGCAGCGTCAGCACACCGGCCCAGAAGGGCCGGGTGCCCCGCCAGTCGCGGAACCGCGTTCGCCAGGCGTGCGGTCGGTTGTCGCTCAGCCCTGGGGACTCGGCGCTCATGGAAAACAGCTCCCTGGAACCGGCTATGCGTGGATGAGGGGGCACGGGAGGGCCGTGCGGGGGCGGGGCGTTGGCGCCGCCCGGGCCCGCACGGGGAGGTCCGCGTGCCGAGGGGCCCGCGTCCCGCGGACGGCCCGCCGGGGCCGCCCGCGGTCGCGAGTCAGAGCGCGGCGGGACGGGGACCCGTCCCGCCGGGGGTGCTCAGTAGCACTCCTTGACGCCCTTGTGCAGCGACATGTGCAGCCCGCTCAGCTTGAACGTGCCGGCGGTGGTCGCCCAGGCCGTCTGCTTGACGTCCTCGATGACGGCGCGCTCGGCCTGCTGCGCGAAGGCACCGCTCTGGGTGTTCTTCGCGAGCGCGGGTCCGCGCGTCTTGGCGCCCGCCGCCACACCGATGTCGATGTTGGAGAACGTCGCCTCGCCGGACAGGTCGTCCAGGTCCACGTACAGGTTGTGTGCCGTCGCCGGGTTCTTCGCGTCGGTACCCGCGTTGAGCCTGAGCGTGATCGTGCCGACGAGCGGCACGTTCGGCGTCACGACCGACTGGCACATGTTGTACAGCTTCGCGTCCTCGAACGAGGAGATGGCCACGGCGTGACCGGTCTTCCCGTCCGATTCCACGTCCAGGCCGCCGTACTGCGCGAAGCCCTGGCCGTCGAGCTTGTCCGCCGAGACCTTGAACTGCTGGCCCGACACACTGAACGAGGCCGCGAGCGCGCCCTGCGCGACGGCGACCCCGATCGCCGCCGTGGCGGCGACTCCCGGGACCATGACGACGGCGAAGCGACGCCATCTGGTCCCGCCACGAGCGACAGATTCCATGATTTCCTCCTTCTCGGACGTACATCCCGGGCCCGTTCCGCCGCTCCGGCGGCGGTCGTGGGCAGGGATGGGAGAAGCGCTACGTCCTCGGGAAGGAGCGCCGGGAACGTGCCGCGTGTGCGGCGCGCTGATCTCCGGCGATCACCCCCGAGCGACAACCACTCGGCCGCGTCCTCACGCGACCCGTGGACAGGCCCCGCCGACCGGCGGAGACCCCCCTGTCCCGGCCGGTGCCCGCGAGGGCTCCGGCCCGCCCGGTGGGGATCCAGGAACCCCCGGGCGCCGATTGGCTGTCGGACCGGAGGCAGTGGACCGAGCGTGCCCGATCGTGGTGCATTCGGCGGTCGCGCACAAGGGGTTCGTTACTGACTAGTAACGCCGACATGACCACCGGGCATCGGGTGCCGGGACCGGTGGCACAGAAAGTCGCCTCGCATAAGCGCGCATAACGGGACATCACCACACGGCGGGCGACGGATGGTCCGGCCCCTCTTACTGCAAGTAACAGCACCCCCTCTTTGCCAAGTTTTGGCAAAGAGGGGGTGCGGAAGTCGCCGTGTCGCCAAATCAACCGGGGCGCGGGGCGGGGGGCATATGCCCGCTTACCCGCCTAGAAGAGCACCCGGGCGAGGGCCTGACGGGCCGCCACGACGCGCGGGTCGTCGGGGCCCACGACCTCGAAGAGGTCGAGCAGGCGCAGGCGCGCGGTGTCGCGTTCCTCGCCGAAGACCTGGCGGACGGTGTCGATGATGCGCCCGAAGGCGTCCTCGACGTGGCCGCCCGCGAGATCGAGATCGGCGGCGGCGAGCTGCGCGGCGACGTCCGCGGGACGCTCCGCCGCCTTGGCGCGGACCTGCGCGGGGTCCAGCTCCGAGACCCGGCGCAAAAGTTCGGCCTGGGCGAGGCCGAGCTTGGCCTCCGTATTGGCCGGGTCCTCGCTCAGCACGTTGCGGTAGGCCCGGACGGCGCCCGCGAAGTCGCCGGAGTCGAGCGCGTCGACGGCGGCCTGGAGGAGGTGGTCGTAGGGGCCCGCCGGCTCCTCCCCGGCGGGGGCCCGCTCGGCGGCGGAGGCGTCGACCTGGATTCCGGTGAGGCCGAAGCGCTCCTCGCCGACCTGGATGAGCTGGTCGAGGATCTGGCGGACCTGGTCCTCGGGCGCGGCACCCTGGAAGAGCGGCAGGGCCTGACCCGCGACGACGGCGAAGACGGCGGGGATGCCCTGGACGCCGAACTGCTGGAGGAGCGTCTGGTTCGCCTCGGCGTCGACGCGCGCGAGGACGAACCGGCCGTTGTACTCGACGGCGAGGCGTTCGAGGACGGCGGTCAGCGCCGCCGAGGGCTCGGCGCGCGGGACCTGGAAGTCGATGACGACCGGGACTTCGGTGGAGAGCTGGAGCACCTCGCGCTCGAAGCCCGCCTCGTCGACGTCGATGACGAGCCCCGAGGGCGGGACCGCTCCCGTGTCGCCCGCGCGGGCGCGCTCGGCCCGGGCCTGCTCGGCCTTGGCCTTGGCCTCCTGGGCCGCCTTCACCGCGGCGAGGTCGACGACCCCGCTCATGGACATGTTCCGTGGCTGCATGTGCCCATCCTCCCCCTTCCGCCGCCGCAGCGGAAAAGCCAGGTGCAGGATGCACCGGCTCTCCCCGCACTCGCCTGGGGGCGGACCGTTCCAGGACCCGTACGACATCACCCGTACGGGGTGTGCGCACACGCGGGGCGGCGGGTGCGGCACGCGTCCCCGGAGTCCCCACCCCGGGTCGGCCTTCCCGGGGTCCCCACCCCGGGTGTGGTTGTCGCTCGAAGCGTCCCCGCCGGGCGGGGAGCCTTTCGCTACGCGTCGTAGCGTAACTCGTGGAGCGGTGGCGTGGGCGGTGATCTCCTTCACACCCCGGAGTGCTACTGGCCGGTATGGTCACGCCATGCCCGCCTCCGACCTGCCCCCGTCCGGCCCGAAGCCCGCCCCGGAGCCCTCCCCCGAGCGGCACCGCGCGGGGCGACCGCGCAGCGCCGCGGCCGATGCCGCGATCCTCGCGGCGACGCGCGAGGTGCTGGTCGAATCGGGCTGGTCGGGGCTGGCCCTGGGGGACGTGGCCGCGCGCGCGGGCGTCGCGAAGACGACGCTCTACCGGCGCTGGGCGGGCAAGAACGAACTGGTCGTGGACGCGGTCGCGGCGCTCTTCGACGAACTCGAACTCCCGGACTGCGGAAGCCTCGCGGGCGATGTCTCGGCCGTCGTGCTCCGCTTCGCGCGGCTGCTGGAGCGCCCCGAGACCCGTACCTCGCTCATGGCCGTCATCGCGGAGTCGACCCGGGACGAGGCGCTGCGCGACCGCATCCGCTCCGCGATCGTGGACCGCCAGAAGCGCCTCGTCCTGCTCGGCCGCCGCCGCGCGCAGGAGCGCGGCGAGATCCCCCGCGATCCCGACCCCGTGACGGCGGCGCGCAACGCGGACCTCGTCTTCGACGTCATCGCGGGCACGGTCGTGCACCGGGCCCTGGTGAGCGCGGAGCCGGTGGACGAGGAGTGGTCCCGGCGGCTGGCGGCCCTGCTGATCGAGGGTCTGGAGGGCTGACCGGAGGGCTGAGGGGGGCGGTACGCGCCGGGGCGGCGCCTGCGACGGGGTCCGGGCGCGGGGCGGGGACCGGGCACGGGGCGGGGTTCGGGCACAGGGCGGGGTTCGGGCGGGGCATACGGGTCCGGGCGCGGGGCTGCCGGCGCGGCGGGCTGCGGGTGCGCGCTCACCCGCCTCGCGAGGGGTCGTCCGGGAGGCGTACCGGCGCGCGCGCCGCCCGGTCCATCAGCTGCCGCAGGGACTCCTCCTCGCGGCTGCCCGGTTCGGCCGTGTACAGGACGACGCGCTGGTCGTGCTCCTCGTCCAGCAGGACGTCGCAGTCGAGCGTGAGGGGGCCCGCCTCGGGGTGGTGGATCGTCTTGCGGTCCTCGCGGTGCCGGCCCACGAGCCCCTCGTCCCACAGGGCGGCGAAGCGGCTGTTGCCCGCGCGGGTCCCGGCGACGAGATCGAGGAGGCCGGGGTCGCCGGGGTAGCGGGCGAGGGCCCGGCGCAGGTCGGCGACGAAGGTGCGGTCCCTACCGGCGGGATCGCTGGACTCGACAGGCACGGGGCCGTCGGCGAGCACCGCTCCGGGGACGGGGAAGCGCCTGCGGATGAGGTTGAAGCAGCCCGGTCCCGGCTCGCCGAGCAACGCGGCCCAGGCCGGGTTCCACCACAGCAGGGTCCAGTCGGCGGCGAAGACGGAGGCGGGCGCGTCCCCGAGCCCGCGCAGCAGGCGGCGCACGCCGGGCGAGACCGTGCGGGGCACGGAGCGGGCGGCGGGGGGGGAGCCCGGCGAGCAGGTGCAGGTGCTCGTCCTGGTCGGCGTCGAGCCGCAGGGCGCGCGCGAGCGCGGCGACGACCTGCGGGGACGGGTGTCCCGCGCGGCCCTGTTCGAGCCGTACGACGTAGTCCACGGAGAGCCCCGCGAGCGCGGCGAGTTCCTCGCGGCGCAGGCCCTTGGCGCGCCGCCCGCGCCCGGCCGGCAGCCCGGCCTCCTCGGGGCTGACGCGGTCGCGCCAGCGGCGCAGCGTCGCGCCGAGGCCGTCGGCATCCGGGGTGCTCATACGGCCAGCCTACGAGCGCCCGCCCGCCTGGTGCGCGGTGAAGGTGGTACCGGTGTTCCTACCGACGAAGGGTGCCTGGATCAGGGCGCGGGAGCGGCGCACGCTCGGAGACATGACCAGCACGATCACTCTCATCAGCGGGGCCGCGCGCGGCCTCGGTCTCGAAACCGCCCGCCGCCTGTCCGCTCTCGGCCACACCGTCCTCGTCGGTGCCCGCGACCCGGAGCGCGGGCGGGCCGTCGCCGAGGAGGTCCGGGGCCGCTGGGTGGCGCTCGACGTCGGCGACGCGGACTCCGTGACGGCGGCGGCGCGGGACGTGGCGGCGCACGAGGGCCGCGTCGACGTCCTGATCAACAACGCGGGCATCACGGGCCCGTTGAAGTCGGCCGCCGATCTCACCGGCGAGGACGCGCTCGGGGTGTTCCAGGTGAACGTCCTCGGCATCGTGCGGATGACGCACGCCTTCCTGCCGCTGCTCCGCGAGGCGGCGGACCCGCGTGTCGTGAACGTGACGAGCGGCCTCGGTTCGCAGACGCTCACGCACGACCCGGAGCGCGTCGAGCACTCCGTGGTCTCGCCGCTCTACACCTCGTCCAAGGCGGCGGTGAAGATGCTCACGACGCAGTACGCGCGCGGCGTCGAGGGCGTCCGTTTCAACGCGGCCGACCCGGGCTACACCGCGACGGACCTCAACCGCCACACGGGCACGCAGACCGTGACGGAGGGCAGCGACGCGATCGTGGCGCTCGCCACGGAGGAGGCCGTCGCGGGCACGGGCCGCGCGGTGGACCGCCACGTGCCGCTGCCCTGGTGAGGCGCCGTGGGCCACGCGCGACGGGGCCGGGCACCG
>NZ_GG770539.1:1857308-1863013 GCF_000154905.1 Streptomyces sp. SPB074
AAAAAAAAAAAAAAAAAAAAAAAAGGCCCCGTGCCGTACGCGGGTCTCAGCCCTTCTCGGCCTTCGCGCCGGCGGCGGCGCGGGCGGCGGGGACGGCCTTCGCGTCCCGCGCGGCGACCTTGGCCTCCAGCTCGGGGGTGATCCTGCGCTCGACGAAGAACGCGGCCGTGGGGATCGTGCCCGCGATGAGCACCCAGAGCTGCTTGCCGACCTTCCACTTCGCCTTGGAGCCGAGGTCGAAGGCGACGACGAGGTAGACGACGTAGAGCCAGCCGTGGGCGATGGCGATGACCCGGGTCGGGCCGGAGGCGCCGTCGATGTCGAGCACGTACTTGGCGATGACACCGAGGGTCAGCAGGACCAGCAGCACACCGGTGACGTAGGCCATCACGCGGTAGCGGGTCAGCACGCTCTTCTTCATGGGGGGAGCCTAACCGGGCGGATCGGGCGAACGGTACGCGGGGCCGGTCGGCCGCCGTCCTGGCTGGTCAGCCCTCGAAGTCGCCGGCCGCGACGCGCAGCGGGCGCAGCAGCGCGAAGATCTCGGCGCACTCCTCGGCGTCGTAGGCGCCCAGGCCGAAGTCCATGTCCATGAGGTCCTTCGTGGCCGCCTCGACCACCTCGCGGCCCTTGGGCGTGATGGAGGCGAGGGTGCCGCGCCCGTCCTGCGGGTTGGGGCGCTTGGCGACGAGACCGGAGCGCGCGAGGCGGTCGACGGTGTTGGTCACCGAGGTCGGGTGGACCATGAGCCGCTGGCCTATCTTCGACATCGGCAGCTCACCCGCCTTGGAGAAGGTGAGCAACACGAGCGCCTCGTAGCGCGCGAAGGTCAGCCCGTACGGCTTGACGACGGCGTCGACCTCCGCGAGGAGGATCTGCTGCGCCCGCATGATCGAGGTGATCGCGGGCATCGAGGGGACGTGTCCCCACCGCTGCCGCCAGGAGTCATCCGCGCGGGCGATCGGGTCGAAGGAGAGGCTGAGCGGCTTCGGCACGCCCCCGACCCTACCGGCCGGTCATATCGTGGTCAGCCCCGTCTCACCCTTCGGCCTCACTCCCCGGCCTCCGGGCCGCGAGCGGGGCGCGGCGAGCGCGGGACGGCGCGGGCGGCGCGGACGGCGCGCGGCGAGCGCGGGCGGGGTGCGGGCCGTGGTCGTGCGGAGGGTCCCGGCGAGCGGTTCGCCGGTGAACATCCCGGCGGTGCGCGCGGCGTTGGTGGTGGCGGAACCGCACCAGCCCTCCCGCGTGGGCGAGGGGGCCGGTGGGGGGTGAGCGCCGGTCAGGCGGAGGGTTCGCCCAGGATGCGGTCGATCGTCTCCACCTTGCGGGTGAGGCCGTCCTCGACACCGGGGCGGATGTCCGCCTTGAGGACGAGGGAGACGCGGGGGCTGCGGGCCTCGACGGCGGCGGTGGCGCGCTTGACGACGTCCATGACCTCGTCCCACTCGCCCTCGATGCTCGTGAACATCGCGTCGGTGCGGTGCGGCAGGCCGGACTCGCGGACGACGCGGACCGCTTCGGCCACGTACGCGCCGACCTCCTCGCCGACGCCGAGCGGGGAGACGGAGAAGGCGACGATCACGCGTTCACGATCCCTTCGCGACGGGCGCGGCCCGCGATGACGGCGTCCTCGGCCTCGCGCTTGAGCTTGCGCTCCGCGAAGAAGCCGCCGGTGGGCAGCACGGAGAGGACGAAGTAGAGGATGCCCCGCCCGGCCGGCCACTTGGCGCGGTTCCAGGCGTCGAGCCAGAAGATCACGTAGAGCACGAAGAGGACGCCGTGGACCATGCCCATGACGGGCACGGCGTTGAAGTCGGTGGTGCGCTTGAGCACCGAGCACAGGAGCAGGAGGAGGAAGGAGACCGCCTCGGGGGCCGAGACCAGGCGGAGGCGGCGGAGGGCGGAGGCTGTCTTGATGTCCACGGCGCGGAACTTTCGGTCGGGGGGCAGGAAGGAGCGGACGGGGCTGGGGAGAGGCGCGCGCACGCTCTCGCACGATCTTGTGAACGCGCGCACAAGCCGTCCCATTCTCGCAGCCCGCCGGGGCGGCCGGGGAGCGGGGTGGGGTGGCCCCGCTCACGCGCGAGGCGCCCCGGCCCGCCCCCGGGCCGCCCGCCCGCGCGTCGGGGCGCGCGCCGCCGCCCCGCGCGCCGCTCCCGTACCTCGCGCGCCCCTGACCCCTCTCGGGGGCGGATCTCCGGGACGGTTCAGGGTCGAAACGGCTTTCGGGGAGGCCCGGCGCCCAGTACCGTCAAGGGCGTGGCTCACCTCCGACTCCAGGGCAGCAAAGTGCTCGCCGTCCAGCTCAGCGGCGACGCCGTGCGCGCCAAGAACGGCTCGATGGTCGCGTACGACGGCCGGATGAACTTCAAGAAGCTCTCCGGCGGCGGCGACGGCCTGCGCGGCATGGTCACGCGCAGGCTCACGGGGGAACAGATGGAGGTGATGGAGGTGCGGGGCGAGGGCACCTGCTGGTTCGCCGACAAGGCGACGGAGATCAGCCTGGTGGGTCTGCGCGGCGAGAAGCTGTACGTGGAGGCGAGCAACCTGCTGTGCACGGACGCCGGTCTGCGGACGGGGACGACGTTCACCGGGCTGCGCGGGGCGAGCCAGGGGCAGGGGCTCTTCACGACAACGGTCGAGGGGAGCGGGCAGGCCGCGCTGCTCTCGGACGGGCCAGCGATGGCGCTGCGGGTCAGCTCCGCCTACCCCCTCCAGGTGGACCCGGGCGCGTACGTGGCGCATCAGGGGGAGTTGCGCCAGCACTTCCAGTCCGGCGTCAACTTCCGCACGGTGATGGGCGAAGGGGGCGGCGAGGCGTTCCAGATCCGGTTCGAGGGCGAGGGTGTCGTGTGGGTGCAGCCGAGCGAGCGGAAGGCGTTCGGGGGTGACCTGTGATGCCGTTCCGGGAGATCAACTCGAAGATGGTCGAGGCGCAGGTGCTGCCGGGGCAGCGGCTGTTCAGCCAGCGGGGCGCGATGCTCGCGTACCGGGGCGAGGTGAGTTTCACGCCGAACGTGGGCGGTGGCCAGGGCGGGGTCATGCCGATGATCGGGCGGCGGGTCGCGGGGGAGGCGACACCGCTGATGACCGTGGAGGGGCACGGCACGGTGCTCTTCGGGCACGGCGGGCACCACGTGCAGGTCGTCAACCTCTCGGGCGACACGTTGTGCGTCGAGGCGGACCGGCTGCTCGCCTTCGACGGCTCGCTCCAGCAGGGCACCCTCTTCCTCGGCGCGCAGGGCGGCGTGATGGGCATGGTGCGTGGCCAGGTGACGGGGCAGGGGCTCTTCACGACGACGCTCAAGGGGCACGGGGCCGTCGCGGTGATGGCGCACGGCGGGGTCATCGAGCTGCCGATCACGCCGGGCCGCTCCGTGCACGTCGACCCGCAGGCATACGTGGCGCACTACGGCGAGGTGCGGAACAAGCTCTCCACGGCGCTCGGCTGGCGCGACATGGTGGGCCGGGGCTCGGGCGAAGCGTTCCAGCTGGAGCTGTCAGGACAGGGCGCGGTCTTCGTGCAGGCATCGGAGGAGAAGCTGTGAACCCGCTCGTCCCCGACGGCACGCCCGTCCTCGACCCGCACGCGCTCCCTTCGGACGACAACGTCAACGCGTACACCTTCTGCGTGGAGCTGCGCGGCTCGCAGTGGTTCCTCCAGAAGGGGAAGATGATCGCCTACTACGGGCGGATCTCCTTCGACGGGATCGGCAGCGGGCGCTTCGACCGGCTGCTGCGCACGAGTTTCCACTCGCCGCTGCACGCGAGCGACTGGGTCGTGGCGGAGGGCGAGGGCAAGATGCTCCTCGCGGACCGGGCCTTCGACGTCAACAGCTTCGACCTGGAGGACGGCAACCTCACGGTCCGCTCGGGCAACCTCCTCGCCTACGAGCCGAGCCTGGCGCTCAAGCAGTCGATCGTGCCGGGCTTCCTGACCCTCATCGGCACGGGGAAGTTCATCGCCGCCTCCAACGGCCCGGTCGTCTTCATGGAGCCGCCGCTGCGCGTCGACCCGCAGGCACTCGTGGGCTGGGCGGACTGCCCCTCACCGTGCCACCACTACGACCACGGGTACCTGAGCGGCTTCCTCGGCGGCGTGCGCGCCCTCACCGGGCTGGGCGGGGCCTCCGGCGAGGAGCACCAGTTCGAGTTCGTCGGGGCGGGCACCGTGCTGCTCCAGTCGAGCGAGCAGCTCATGCAGGAGAAGGACATCGGCACGGCACCGGCGGAACCGGGCGTGCCGGGCGGCGGCGCGGGCCGCCCGGGAATGCCGGGGCACGCTCCGGGCAGCGCGCAGGGCCTGCCGAGGATGCCGGGGCAACTGGGGGACATTCAGCGGAAGTTCGGGCTGTAGGGGGGTCGGCTCGTTCGGCGGGGCGGGGACAGCGAAGGAGGCGGCGGGCTCGGCGGGGCGGGGGCGGTGAGGGAGGCGGCGGGTACGGCGAGGCGCGGACGGTGGCGACCTCGGTGGGCACGGCGGGCACGGCGGGCACGGCGGGCACGGCGGGCACGGCGGGCACGGCGGGCACGGCGGGCACGGCGGGCACGGCGGGCACGGCGGGCACGGCGGGGCATGGTGGCGCACCGGCGGTGGTGGCCTCGCCAGGCACGGCGGGGCGGGGCGCGGACGCCGACGGCGGGGGGGGCGTCCGGCGCGCGCCCGGGTTCACCCTGGCGAGGTCGCCGCCCGGGTTCATCCTGGCGGGGGCGCGGCGGTGATTGGGGCGCCGGGCCGCACCGGCTCCTCCGAACGGGTGGCGGCGCCGCGCCGCCGGGTCGAGGCGGGGGGCGGGGCGGGAGGGGCGGGTTAGGGTGGCGTTCGTGGGGCAGCTCACCCCCGGGATTTCGTTCGGTTTTCAACTTCTTCGGTAGAATGTGCTCATGGACACGGAGAAGACGACGAGCGGGGCCACGCGGTGGCTCAGCCCGGACGAGCAGTGCGCCTGGCGCACCCACCTGGAAGTGAACCGGCTCCTCACCCACCAGCTCGAACGCGATCTCCAGCCGTTCGGGCTCACGATGAACGACTACGAGATCCTGGTGAACCTCTCGGAGGCCGAGGAGCACCGGGTGCGGATGAGTGATCTCGCCGCCGCGACCCTCCAGTCCAAGAGCCGCCTCTCCCACCAGATCACCCGTCTGGAGAAGGCCGGTCTCGTCCGCAGGGAGAACTGCGAGTCGGACCGCCGCGGCCTCTTCGCCGTACTCACCGAACCGGGACTCGCGACGATGCGCGAGGTCGCCCCGCACCACGTGGCCTCCGTGCGGCGCCACTTCATCGACCGGCTCACCCCCGAGCAGCTCACCACGCTGCACGAGTTCCTCCAGCCCATCGCCGAGGGCCTGCGCGAGGTGCGCGAGGCCCGCTGAGCCGGCCCGGACCCCCGCCGGGGACGAGCGGGGGCCCGGGCAGCCAGGCTCCTCCGCGCCACTATCCCCGCGCTGCCCGGCTCCACCGCACCACCTAGCACCCCCGGGCCACCCGGCTCCACCGCACCGCCCCGCGCCGCACCCCCGGCGGCCCGGCTCCCCCACGGCGCTCGACTCCACCGCACCACCTAGCGCCCCCGGGCCACCCGGCTCCACCCCACCGTCCCGCGCCGCGCCGCACCCCCGGCGGCCCGGCTCCCCCACGCCACCGGACCACCCGGCTCCACCGCGCCGCACCCGGGGGGCCGCCCGCTGCCCCGCTCCACCGCACC
>NZ_GG770539.1:1866169-1869615 GCF_000154905.1 Streptomyces sp. SPB074
GCCGCCGAGCACAGGGCGGAGGCCGCCGCGGCCCGCAAGCTGGCGGCGCCCGACGCCCTCGCCGCCGCGCTCGCGCACACCCCGGGCCGCGCGGTCTCGGCCGAGATCGACGACGACCCGGACGGACGCCTCGTCTGGGAGGTCGAGGTCCTGGACCGCGCGGGCACGCTCCGGCACCTCGACGTCTCGCCGTCGAGCGGCAAGATCGTCACCACGCGCACGGAACGGGGCGAGGCGGACGACGTACGGGCCGCCCGGGACCTCCTCACCGGCGACGCCACGAGCGCCGCGCAGGCCGCGCGCGCCGTCGCGGGGAAGGGCACGGTCGTCTCCGTGGACCTGGAGGAGGAGCGGAACGGCTCGTGGAGCGTGGAGACCGGAACGGGCGAGAACGAATGGTCGGTCTCCCTCGACGGCGCCAAGGTGACGGCCGAAACCGACGACTGAGGAGGACGGGCCGCAGGACGGGGACGGGGCGGGCCAGAGGACGGGGACGGGCGGGACGGCGTGCGGAGAGCGCCGCCCCGCCTCGCACGTATCGCGGCCCCGCCCGCCCCGCAGCGCCGCCCCGCCCGCCGCGTTCCGCCGCGCCCGCCTGTCACACATCGCTGCGCCGTCCGGTCATCCCGGTGAGACCGCCCGCTCCCGCACCGGAGGCCCGTCATGGAAGGGCCGCACGTCGCGCTGCTCCTCCTCGCCCTCGTCCAGCTCGGCGACGCCGCGCTCTGCCCGCGCCCGGCGGGCTTCGTCCGCGACTGCCTCACCGACGTCGGGCTGCCGCGCCGCTGGTGGCCGCTGCTCCCGGTGGTCAAGACCGCCTCCGCCGCCGGGCTCCTGGCGGGAATCCGCCGGCAGCCGCTCGCGGTGCTCACCTCGGCGGCGCTCGTCCTCTACTTCCTGCTCGCGCTCGGCGCGCACGTACGGGCCGGGGACTTCGGCCGGAACCTCTTCCTCAACGCGAGCGGGATGCTCACGCTGTGCGCGGCGGTCCTGGTGATCACCCTCGCGACGTGACGGGCGGGGGTACGGAGAAGGGGCGGACCCGCCGCCCGGACCCGCCGCCCCGCTCCGTACCTCCCGGCTCCCCGGCCCCCGCGCCGGCTACTTCCCCGGCACCCGAACCACCAGCGCGTCCCCCTGCCCGCCGCCCCCGCACAGCGCCGCCGCGCCCGTGCCGCCGCCGCGCCGCTTGAGCTCCAGGGCGAGGTGGAGGACGAGGCGGGCGCCGGACATGCCGATCGGGTGGCCGAGCGCGATGGCGCCGCCGTTCACGTTCACCTTCTCGGGAGTGACGCCGAGATCGGCCATCGACTGGACGGCGACGGCGGCGAACGCCTCGTTGATCTCGATGAGGTCGAGGTCCTCGACGCCGATGCCCTCCTTGGACAGGGCGTGCTGGATCGCGTGCGAGGGCTGGGACTGGAGGGAGTTGTCCGGGCCGGCGACATTGCCGTGCGCGCCGATCTCGGCGAGCCATTCCAGGCCCAGTTCCTCGGCCTTGGCGCGGCTCATCACGACGACGGCGGCGGCGCCGTCGGAGATCTGCGAGGCGGTGCCCGCCGTGATCGTGCCGTCCTTCGCGAAGGCCGGGCGCAGGCTGCCGAGCGTCTCGACGGTCGTCTCGGGCCGCACGCCCTCGTCCGTCGTGACGAGGACGGGCTCGCCCTTGCGCCGCGGCACCTCGACGGGCGTGATCTCCGCCTCGAAGATCCCGTTCTTCTGCGCGGCGGCGGCGCGCTGGTGGCTCAGCGCGGCGAACTCGTCCTGCGGGGCGCGCGCGATGCCGAGGCGGGCGTTGTGCTTCTCGGTGGACTCGCCCATCGCGATGTTCTCGTAGGCGTCGGTGAGCCCGTCGTGAGCCATCGCGTCGAGCATCTCGATCGCGCCGTACTTGTGGCCCGCGCGCGAGCCGGGGAGCAGGTGCGGGGCGTTGGTCATGGACTCCTGGCCGCCCGCGACGACGACGTCGAACTCACCGGCGCGGATGAGCTGGTCGGCGAGCGCGATGGCGTCGAGCCCGGAGAGGCACACCTTGTTGACGGTGAGCGCGGGCACGCTCATCGGGATGCCTGCCTTGACGGCGGCCTGGCGGGCCGGGAGCTGCCCGGCGCCCGCCTGGAGCACCTGGCCCATGATCACGTACTCGACCTGTTCCGCGCCGATCCCGGCCCGTTCCAGCGCCGCCTTGATCGCGAAACCGCCGAGGTCGGCGCCGGAGAAGGTCTTGAGCGAGCCGAGGAGACGGCCCATCGGGGTGCGGGCGCCCGCGACGATCACCGACGTGGTGCCCTGGCTTCCAGCTGTTCCGGCCATGACGCACAGCCCCTATGCAGTATGAGTGAACGAGGGTTTACCTCAATGTACTGAGCGCCGGGCGGACGGTCAGCGGACCGGGCGTGTGACGGGGCGCACCCCGCCCCGGCCGTCCGGGGCGAAGGCATCATCGGCCGGAAGGTGACGGAGGACTGACCTCCGGATAGGGGTGCCGGTAGGGTTGGCCCCCGGCTCCCGGTCGCGACCGTGGGCCCGGCCCCTTTCAGCACGGGGTCGCGGGCCGGGGTCCGGGTGGCAGGGGCGGTGTCGGGGCGGCGGTGCGCGCCGGGGCGGCCGTCTGACACCATTCCCCGGAAGACGGGAGCGCGTCCGCCGGGCGGGCACCTGTAAGGCGGGAGCACGTCCACCGGGCGGGTACCCGTACGAGGGGCACCGGTCCGCAGGACGGGTCCCCGCAGGACCGGAGCACGTCCGAAGGGCGGGCGGGCTCGCTCGGAGTGTCACGACCAGGGGACGGATGGGACCGCGCGGTGCGGGGCTACGAACGCCAGGAGAGCCACCAAGCTGCTGACGACGACCTCCTCTCACGGTTCGAAGCCGAGATGAAACGGCTGAAGACCGATCGGGAGAAGGCCGTCCAGCACGCCGACGACCTCGGCTACCAGGTCGAGGTCTTGCGCGCCAAGCTGCACGAGGCGCGGCGCGCGCTCGCGCTCCGTCCTCGGTACGAGAACGGCGACATCGCCTACCAGGCCGAGCAGATGCTGCGCACCGCGCAGATGCAGGCCGACCAGCTGCGCATCGACGCCGAGCGCGAGCTGCGCGAGGCCCGCTCACGTACCCAGCGCCTCCTCCAGGAGCACGCCGAGCAGCAGGCGCGGCTCCAGGCGGAGCTGCACCAGGAGGCGACGAGCCGCCGCCAGCAGCTCGACCAGGAGCTGTCCGAGCGCCGGGCGACCGTCGAGTCCCACGTCAACGAGAACGTCGCCTGGGCCGAGCAGCTGCGCGCCCGCAGCGAGGCGCAGGCCCGGCAGCTCGTGGACGAGGCGCGGGCCGAGGCCGAGCGGGCGCTGGCCGCCGCGCGCGCGGAGGCGCAGCGGGTCGTCGAGGAGACCAGGCAGCGCATCGGCGGCGAGTCGGAGAGCGCGCGCGCCGAGGCGGACACGCTGGTG
>NZ_GG770539.1:1870541-1879046 GCF_000154905.1 Streptomyces sp. SPB074
CTGCTCGCCGAGGCCCGTACCGAGGCCGAGCGGCTCACGACCGAGGCCGCCGAGCGCGGTGAGGCGGAGCGGGTACGGGCCGAGGAGGCGGCGGCGGAGCTGCGCGCCGAGGCGGAGCGGGCGGCGCAGGCCCTCAAGGACGGCGCGGCCGAGGAGCTGACCCGGCTGCGCGCGGAGGCGGAGCAGCGCCTCACGAGCGCCGAGGAGGCGCTGAGCGAGGCGCGCGCCGAGGCGGAGCGGCTGCGCGCGGCGAGCGCGGAGGACGCGGAGAAGGTACGGGCCGAAACGGCCGAGCGGGCCAGGACGGTGCGCGAGGAGGCCGAGACCGAGGCGGAGCGGCTGCGCACCGAGGCGGCGGCCGAGGTCGCCGCCGTGCGGGCCGAGGCGGAGCAGACCGCCGTACGGCTGCGCGCCGAGGCCGAGACGGAGGCGGCGCGGGTCCGCGACGAGGCGCGGCAGACCGGTGAGCGGCTGCGCGCCGAGGCGAGCACGGCGGCCGAGCGCGTCACGACGCAGGCGGCCGAGGAGCTGGCCGCCGCGCAGGAGGAGGCCGAGCGGCGGCGGCGCACGGCCGAGGAGACGCTGGAGTCGGCGCGCACCGAGGCGGGCGAGGAGCGGGAGCGGGCGCGCGAGCGGGCCGAGGAACTGCTGACGAAGGCGCGTACGCGCGTCGAGGAGGCGGAGGCGGAGGCCGTCCGGCTCGTCGAGGAGGCGGAGACCCGGGCGCAGGAGCTGGTGGGTGCCGCCGAGCAGAGCGCGCAGCAGGCGCGCGAGGCGGTCGCGGGGATAGAGCGGCGGGCCGAGGAGGACGCGCGCGGGCTGCGTTCGGCCGCCGAGCACGCGGCGGAGCGCACCACGACCGAGGCGCGCGAGGAGGCCGAGCGGGTCCGCGCCGACGCCTACGCGGAGCGCGAGCGGGCGGGCGAGGACGCGGCGCGGCTGCGGGCCGAGGCGCGCGAGGAGCGCACCCAGGCCACGGAGCTGGCCGAGCACACGGTCCGCGAGGCGGCCGAGGAGGCCGAGCGGCTGCGCAGCGGCGCCCGGGAGACGGCCGAGCGGCTGCGCACGGAGGCGGAGCAGGCCGCCGAGGAGCTGCGGACCGGGACCGAGCAGGCGGCACGCACGCTGCGCGAGGACACCGAGCGGGCCGCCGAGGAGCTGCGCACCGCGACGGAGCGGCACGCGGAGCAGGTGCGCGCGGCGGTGGCCGGGGAGCGCGAGAACGCCGAGCGCGAGGCGCAGGCGGCGCGGGCGGAGGCCCGAAAGGACGCGCAGCGCATCCGCACCGAGGCCGCCGAGGCCGCCGACACGCTCCTGACGGGGGCGCGCACGGAGGCCGAGGAGCTGACGGCGCGGGTCGCGGCGGAGACGGCGCGGCAGCGCGAGGAGGCGGCGGCCGAGGCGGAGCGCGAGGTCGTCGGCGCCACGGCGGAGGCGAACCGGCGGCTCACGCGTGCCAAGGAGGACGCGGAGCGGCTGCTCGCCGAGGCGAAGGCGGCGGCCGGGCACCTGCGCGACCAGGCCGAGTCGGCGGCGGCCGAGGCCCGGGAGGCCGAGCGGGCGGCGCGGGAGCGTGCGGCGGAGCTGACGTCCCGTACGGCCGAGGAGGCGGAGCGGGCCAGGAGCGAGGCGCGCGCGGAGGCGCAGCGCCTGCTCGACGAGGCGCGCGCGGAGGCCAACAAGCGGCGCACCGAGGCCGCCGAGCAGGTGGACCGGCTCGTCTCGGAGGCGAGCGCCGAGGCCGAGAAGCTCTCGAACGAGGCGCTGGAGGCGGCGCTCAAGACGACGGCCGACGCCGAGGAGCAGGCCGACCGGATGGTGGGCGCGGCGCGCTCGGAGGCCGAGCGGATCATCGGCGAGGGCCGCTCCGAGGGGCACGCGGTGGTCGAGAAGGCGCGCGCGGACGCGGACGAACTCCTCGTCGGGGCGCGCGGCGACGCGACGCGGGTGCGGGAGCGGGCCGAGGAGCTGCGCGAGCGGATCACGAGCGAGATCGAGGAGCTGCACGAGCGGGCGCGCCGCGAGTCGGCGGAGGCGATGCGCACGGCGGGCGAGCGCTGCGACGCGCTCGTCAAGGCGGCCGAGGAGCAGCTCGCGGAGGCCGAGGCGAAGGCGAAGGACCTGCTCGCCGACGCCGGCTCGGAGGCCGGGAAGGTCAGGATCGCGGCGGTCAAGAAGGCCGAGACGCTCCTCAAGGAGGCCGGTCAGAAGAAGACCGAGGCGGAGGCGCTGGCGGACCGGCTCGTGGCCGACGCGAAGGCCGAGGCGGAGCGGATCACGACGGAGGGGCAGCGCGAACTGGACATCCTGGTGCGGCGGCGGCAGGACATCAACGCCGAGATCGGCCGTGTCCAGGACGTGCTGGAGGCGTTGGAGAACTTCGAGGCCCCCGGCGGCAAGAGCGCCGGCGGGCCGGGCGAGGGGTCGGGCAAGGGCTCGGGCGGCCGGGACGCGCAGAGCGGCGTCAAGGCGGGGGCCGTGGCCGGATCGACTCGTTCGGGTGGAAAGCAGACGGAGCGGTAGCCACAGTGTCAGGAGAGCGCACGGCGTCGGGAGTGCCGCGGGTGTGCGAGCCGGAGGGACGGTGTTCCCGGTGACGACGCAAGGTCAGTCGTCGGGCGTGAGCGCCGTGTTGACGGTGGATCGGAAGAATACGGTCCGCGCACGCACAAAAGGGGTGGCATTCTCCAGATCAAACGGGCATTTGCTCGATGACACGCCGCCCCGACCCCTAGGATTCCCTCTATCACCTCACCGGTCTCTTTCGACAGGAACCCCATGAGCGACACTTCCCCCTACGGCTTCGAGCTTGTGCGGCGTGGGTACGACCGCGCTCAGGTGGACGAACGCATCTCGAAGCTCGTCTCCGACCGTGACAGCGCCCTGAACCGCATCACCGCCCTGGAGAAGCGGATCGAGGAGCTGCACCTCGAAACGCAGAACGCCCAGGCGCAGGTGAGTGACGCGGAGCCTTCGTACGCGGGCCTCGGCGCCCGGGTCGAGAAGATCCTGCGGCTCGCCGAGGAGGAGGCGAAGGACCTGCGCGAGGAGGCCCGCCGGGCCGCCGAGCAGCACCGGGAACTCGCCGAGTCCGCCGCCCAGCAGGTGCGCAACGACGCCGAGTCCTACGCCTCCGAGCGCAAGGCGAAGGCCGAGGACGAGGGCGTCCGCATCGTCGAGAAGGCCAAGGGCGAGGCCGGCAACCTGCGGGCCGAGGCGCAGAAGGACGCGCAGTCCAAGCGCGAGGAGGCGGACGCCCTCTTCGAGGAGACCCGCGCCAAGGCCGCGCAGGCCGCCGCCGACTTCGAGACGAATCTCGCCAAGCGCCGCGAGCAGTCCGAGCGCGACCTCGCCTCGCGCCAGGCGAAGGCCGAGAAGCGCCTCGCGGAGATCGAGCACCGCGCCGAGCAGCTCCGCCTGGAGGCCGAGAAGCTCCGCACGGACGCCGAGCGCCGCTCGCGCCAGACGATCGAGACGGCGCAGCGCCAGGCCGAGGACATCGTCGCGGACGCCAACGCGAAGGCCGACCGCATCCGCAGCGAGTCCGAGCGCGAGCTCGCGGCCCTCACCAACCGCCGCGACTCGATCAACGCGCAGCTCACCAACGTGCGCGAGATGCTCGCGACGCTCACCGGCGCGGCCGTCGCGGCGGCGGGCGCGCCCGCCGAGGATGAGACCGTCACGCGGGGCGTCCCGGCACAGCAGTCCCGCTGAGGCGACTCCACCCCGTACGGGGTGACGACCGGAGCACCGGGCGGAGGCGACACGCCTCCGCCCGGTTTCCGTGTGCCGGGTCCCGCGCGGGCCCGGGTCCCGTCCGGTGGCCCCGGGGTCCCGTGCGGTGGCGTCCGGTCACCTGGGGTGGCGTCCGGGTTCCGCACGGTGGCGTCCGGGTTCCGTACGGCCGCGTTCCGGTTTCCGCTACGGAGCCGAGTCCGCGCCGCGCGCCCGCTGCCGGGCTTTCGCGTGGTGACTTCGTTAGCGTGGACACATGATCGAGGTCTCAGCGCTGACGAAACGCTACGGCGACAAACTCGCCGTGGACGACCTGTCCTTCACCGTGCGTCCGGGCGTGGTGACCGGCTTCCTCGGGCCCAACGGCTCGGGCAAGTCGACCACCATGCGCATGATGCTCGGCCTGGACAAGCCGACGCGGGGCCGCGTGCTCATCGACGGAAAGCCCTACCCGGCCCTGGACGAGCCCCTGACGCAGGTCGGCGCGCTGCTCGACGCGAAGGCGATGCACGGCGGGCGCAGCGCCCGCAACCACCTGCTGTGCCTGGCCCAGTCGAACGGCCTCCCGGCCTCCCGGGTGGACGAGGTGCTGGACATCGTGGGCCTGACCGCCGTCGCGAAGAAGCGCGCGAAGGGCTTCTCGCTCGGCATGGGCCAGCGCCTGGGCATCGCGGGCGCCCTCCTCGGCGACCCGCGCATCCTCATGTTCGACGAGCCGGTCAACGGCCTCGACCCCGAGGGCATCCACTGGATCAGGAACCTGATGCGCTCGCTGGCGCACCAGGGCCGCACGGTCTTCGTCTCCTCGCACCTCATGAGCGAGATGGCGCTCACGGCCGAGCACCTCGTCGTCATCGGCCGGGGCAAGCTCCTCGCCGACACCTCCATGGCCGACTTCATCCGCGACAACTCGCGGACCTTCGTCCGCCTGCGCACCCCCGACCGCGAGCGCCTGCTGGACGTGTTGCGCCAGGAGGGCATCGCGGTGGCCGAGGGCCCCGAGGGCACGCTGGAGGCGGATCACGCCGACCCGGCGCGGCTGGGCGAGCTGGCCCACGCCAACGGCCTCGTCCTGCACGAGCTGAGCCCGCAGTCGGCCTCGCTGGAGGACGCGTTCATGCAGCTCACCGCGCAGACGGTCGAGTACCACGCCCACACCGGCGCGGGTCCGGCCGCCGTCCCGCCCGGGGACGCGCAACCGCCTCCGCCCCCGGCGGGCGGACAGGGCTGGGGCGAGAACCGGGACCGGAAGGGCGACTGAGCGATGGCCGTGCCGCAAGTACTTCACTCGGAGTGGACCAAGATCCGCTCCGTCAGCTCGACCGTGTGGACCCTCGGTCTGGCCTTCGTCGTGACCCTCGGCCTCGGCGTGCTCATCAGCGTCGTGTCGAACAACGACTTCGACTCGATGAGCCGCGAGGACAGGCTCACCTTCGACCCCACCTACATCGGCTTCGCCGGGATGGGGCTCGGCCAGCTCGCGATGATCGTCTTCGGCGTGCTCGTCGTCTCCAACGAGTACTCGACGGGGATGATCCGCACCTCGCTGGCCGCCGTGCCGCGCCGGGGCGTCTTCTTCTCCTCGAAGGTGGCCGTCGCGACGGTGCTCGCCTTCGTCGTGGGCCTCGTCACAGCCTTCGTCTCGTTCTTCGTCGGGCAGCTCATCCTGGGCGACCACGGGGCCTCGATCGACGACCCGGGCGTGCTGCGCGCGGTCTTCGGCGCCGCGCTCTACATGACGCTCATCGCGATGTTCTCGATGGGGGTCGCGGCGATGCTGCGCAGCCCGCTGCTCTCCCTCGGCATCCTCATGCCGTTCTTCTTCATCATCTCGAACGTGCTCGGCAGCGTGAACGCGACGAAGAAGGTCGGCCAGTACCTGCCCGACCAGGCGGGCACGAAGATCATGCAGGTCGTCCCGCCGCTGCACGACGACGCCCCGTACGGTCCCTGGGGCGGGCTCCTCATCATGGTCGCCTGGGTCGCCGCCGCGCTGCTCGTCGGCTACGCGCTGCTGCGCCGCAGGGACGCCTGAGACCCGGGCCGTCCGCCGCCGCCCCGCCCGCCCTTGGCGGGAACCGCCCGGGGCCGGATAGCCTCCTCACCCATGCGGGGGCGGGCCGCCCCCGTTCCCCGGCACGGGCGCGTACAGGCGCCCGGGCACGGGGCGGGCGGGGCGGACAGGACGGGCGAGGGCGGGTGCGCGGATGATCGAGGCGAACGGCCTCAGCAAGTGGTACGGCGCGAAGAAGGCCGTGGACGGCCTCACCTTCACGGTGCGGCCCGGGGTCGTCACGGGCTTCCTCGGGCCCAACGGCTCGGGCAAGTCCACGACGATGCGGCTCGTCCTCGGCCTGGAGCGGCCCTCGGAGGGGACCGTCACGATCGGTGGCGTCCCCTTCCGGCAGCTCCCGAACGCGCCGCGCGAGGTCGGCGCGCTGCTCGACGCGAAGGCCGTGCACGGCGGCCGGACGGCCCGCAACCACCTCCTCTCGCTCGCCCAGCTCTCCGGCATCCCGGCCCGCCGGGTGGACGAGGTGCTGGGCGTCGTCGGCCTCCAGGACGTCGCGAAGCAGGCGGCGGGCGGTTTCTCGCTCGGCATGGGGCAGCGCCTCGGCATCGCCGCCGCGCTCCTCGGCGATCCCCGCGTCCTCCTCTTCGACGAGCCGGTCAACGGGCTCGACCCGGAGGGCATCCTGTGGGTGCGCCGCCTCATGCGCGCGCTCGCCGCCGAGGGCCGCACCGTGCTCGTCTCCTCCCACCTCATGAGCGAGATGGCGCTCACGGCGGACCATCTCGTCGTCATCGGGCGCGGCCGGCTCCTCGCCGACATGAGCGTCCGCGACTTCATCGCGCGCAACTCCACGGACTTCGCCCGGGTACGGGTCCCGGACGAGGCGCGCGGCGAGGCGGAACGGCTCGCGGGGCTGCTGCGCGCGGCGGGCGGCCAGGTACTGCCCGAGCCGGACGGGGCGCTGCGCGTCACGGGGCTCACGCTCCCCGCCATCAGCGACCTCGCGCACGAGGAGCGGATACGGCTGTGGGAGCTGTCGCCGCAGCACGCCTCGCTGGAGGAGGCGTACATGCGCCTCACGCAGAGCGAGGTGGACTACCGCTCGACGGCCGACTCGCTTGAAGGCTTCGCGGAGCCCGATCCCTTCGGCGGCCCGCCGCGCGAGCCCGCCGTGCCCGGCGCGGGCCAGTCCGGCTGGTACGCGCCGCACACCCCGTACCCCCGCACCCCGGCCCTCCCGCGCTCCGCGGACGCCGTGACAGGTGCCGCCCAGGAGCACGAGGAGGCCCGATGAGCGCCCCGACCCCGCAGCCGCACCCCGCCGCCGCGACACCGCCACCGGCGGTACCTCAGACTTCGGTACGGCGGACGACGGCACCGCGGACGCCCGACCCCCGTTCGGTGCCCTCGCCCGGCTCCCCCGCCCCGTACGAGTCGCCCATCCCGATCGTGCGGGCGCACCTCGGGCACGCGCTGCGGGCCGAGTGGACGAAGATCCGCACGGTGCGCTCGACGCTCTGGACGCTCGGCGTCTTCGAACTGCTCGTCGTCGGCGTCGGGCTGGTCTTCGCCGCGACCGTGGGCGAGCGCATGGGCCGCGGGGACCGTGTGACGCTCTTCGCCTTCCCCGGGCTGCTGCTCGGCACGATCTGCCTGCTGACCCTCGGTGTCCTCGTCATCTCCTCCGAGTACGGCACCGGGCTCGTCCGCCCGACGCTGACCGCGGCGCCGCAGCGGCACCGGGTGCTCGCCGCAAAGTTCCTCGTCTTCTCGGCGATCAGCTTCGTCGCCGTGCTCGTGGCGACCGGGATCGTCGCGACGGCGGGCGCGGCCTTCGTCCCGGCCGGGGCGGACCTGCACTGGGGCGGCCCCGCGCTCCTCGCGAGCCTGTACCTCTCCCTGCTCGGCGTGGTCGCGCTCGCGACGGGCACGATGCTGCGGCATTCGGCGGGCGCGATCGCGGCGATGCTCGGCGTCTACTTCCTGCCGACCGTCCTGCCGATCTTCCTCGTCAACATCGAGGCGACGGAGACGCTGGGCCGCAAGGTGCTGGAGTACAGCGCGCCGAACGCCCTCTCCCTGCTGCTCATCCCCGACCAGGGCGGCAACGGCCTGCCCCAGCTCGCCCTCCTCGCCGTCCTCACGGCGGCGGTCGCGGGCTGCGCCTTCGCGGTGCTGCACCGGCGGGACGTGTAGCGGCGGGACGGCGTGCGGCGGCGGGACGGCGTGCGGCGGCCGGACGGACAGCTGCGGGACGGGTGAGGCGGGCACTCAGTAGCGGGGCGCGTTGCGCGAGCGCCGTACCGGCGCCGCCCGGCGGTCGCGCGCGTTCCAGCACGCCTTGTGCCAGTGCCTGCGCTCGTCGACGCCCGAGTACTCGGGCCAGGCGACGACGTGCGGGACGCCCGAGGGGATCTCCTGGTCACAGCCGGGGCAGCGGTACGTCTTCCCGGCGGCGCTCGCACCGGCGACGTGCCGGACGGACCATTCCTCGTCCTGCCAGGTCTCGGTCCGGTGCAGCCCGAAGCGGTTGCCCGGGTCCTCGTCGGCCCGCTGGCCGGAGCCGGGGGCTCCCTTGGGGCGGTTGCGGCGGGGGGACACTGGAACACCTCTCAGGCTGCGGCCGGACGGGAATACCGTCCAGCGTACGCGCGCGCCCGCGACGGCAGCGCGCGCCGGGGGCGCACGCCCGGACCGACCGCCCCTCCGCGCTCACGCCCCACGCTCGCGCCCCACGAGCGGCGGCGCGTGAGCGG
>NZ_GG770539.1:1879146-1882746 GCF_000154905.1 Streptomyces sp. SPB074
CGAGACAAGCGGCCCCCGATCCCGCCGCTTCCCGGACAATCCGCCAATCCTCCCGGGCAAGCCGTGCCCTTGGCACGTGTCGGGCGTTGTTGCCGTCAGCGGGCGCTGCGGCCCGCACGGCACGAAGGAGGCGTCAACGGCTCATGCGGATAGGGAGTTTCGTCCTGGCGGGGCAGTACCCGGGCCAGGGCCACGGAGAGGCGCTGCACCGCGCGGTGCGCTCGGCGGAGGTGGCGGAGGAGGCCGGTTTCGACTCGGTCTGGCTCGCGGAGCACCACTTCGTGCCGTACGGAACCTGTCCCTCGGCGGTCACGCTCGCCGCTCTCCTGCTCGGCCGGACGCGGCGCCTGCGGGTCGGCACGGCGGTGAGCGTGCTGCCGACCGCGCACCCGGTCGCGCTCGGCGAGCAGGCGGCCCTGCTGCACCTCGCGGCCGAGGGACGGTTCTCGCTCGGGGTCGGACGGGGCGGGCCCTGGGTGGACCTGGAGGTCTTCGGCGCCGGGCTCGACGCCTTCGAGCGGCACTTCCCCGAATCGCTCGACCTGCTGCTGCGCTGGCTGCGCGAGGGCCGGGTCGGGGCGAGCGGCGAGCGCTACGCCTTCCGCGAGGTGAGCGTCGTACCGCGCCCCGCGCAGGCGCTGCTGCCCGGGCAGCCGGGGCCCGAGGTCGTCGTGGCCTGCACCTCGCCCGGCACCGTACGGCTCGCCGCGCGGCGCGGACTGCCGATGCTGCTCGGGATGCACGCGCGGGACGAGGAGAAGGCGGCGATGGTCGCGTTGTGGCGCGCCGAGGCGCGCGCGGCGGGGCTCGCGCCGGAACGAATCGACGGCGCCGCGCACCTCAGCGCCGGGGTGCTCCAGCTCGCCGACGGCGACGCCGAGGCCAGGGACACGCTCGTCAAGGCGATGCCCGAGTGGTTCCGCGAGGGGCTCGGCGCGCACGTCACGGTGGACGGCAGGCAGCGGCGGATGCGGGACCCGGTGGCGTACACCGAGTTCCTGTGCGGCATCCATCCGGTCGGCACCCCCGAGACGGCCGCGCGGCGGCTGGCCGCGACGGCGGAGCGCACCGGGATCACGCGCTTCGCGCTGCTCGCCGAGGGCTCCGGCGATCTCGCGACGACGGAGGCGAACCTGCGGCGGGCGGGGGCGGAGCTGCTGCCGTTGCTGGGCTGAGCGGGGGGTCCCGAGCGGCGTGGGGGTCCCTGGTGACGTAGCGGGGCGTGCTCCACGTGGCCTGAAAACAGACGGACGCGAGGCGGCGGAGTGATGAGTTCCCGCTACGCCGGGGGACGGAGTGTCCCCCGACGCGGCGAGCGGGGGGCGCGGGGTCAGCAGTCGCGCAGCTCCGGGGACTGGTTGAGGAGCTGGCCGCGGACCGAGGTGAAGCGCGTGAGCCGTTCGTCCGCGGCGGGGTCGAGGGGGAAGACCGCGACCCGGTGGCAGTTCTGGAAGGCGAGGCGGACCCCGAAGTGGCGCTGGAGCGCGCCCCTGATGGCGTCGCTGGCGAGCGCGCGCAGAAGCTGGCCGCGCTCCTTCTCGCTGGACGGGGGCGTCCGGTTGTCTGCGAAGTCCCCTCCGTCCACCTTGAGCTGGGCCACCAGGGAACTGATCATCTCCCAGGCGTAGGGCAGCGAGGTCCGGACGCAGTCCACGAATTCGGCCTCGTCCACCTCGCCCCGCTCGGCCTGTGCCAACAGTGCCGGTGAGACGTCGAGCGACATGGGTACTCCTCTCGCACCCCCGAGCGGCGGGGGTCCACGGACAGGGCGGGAGGCCCGGACACGCAGCGTGCTCGTGTCGCGACCTCCTGCCAACACGTTATGCACGCCTCCGGGGGCACACCAGGCGTGCGCGCACACAACCGGCCACGCGGCAGCCGTGCTCCGGGGCGGATCGCGAGCAGGGGTCCGGGTCGGATAGCGTTGCCGACCATGCGCCTTGTCATCGCCCGTTGCTCCGTGGACTACGCGGGGCGGC
This sequence comes from Streptomyces sp. SPB074, assembly GCF_000154905.1. Classification (GTDB taxonomy): domain Bacteria; phylum Actinomycetota; class Actinomycetes; order Streptomycetales; family Streptomycetaceae; genus Streptomyces. The sequence goes on from NZ_GG770539.1 coordinate 1,881,126, forward strand.
TCACCGCCCACCTCCCCCTCGCGCCCCGGCTGATCCTCGTGAAGGCGGACGGCAGCGTCTCGATCCACGCGGACGACCGCGCGTACAAGCCCCTGAACTGGATGTCCCCGCCGTGCACCCTCAAGGAGGGCGAGGACGGCGGGACCCCGGTGTGGACGGTGATCAACAAGGGCGGCGAGAAGCTCGTGATCACGATGGAGGAGGTCCTGCACGACTCCTCGCACGAACTCGGCGTCGATCCCGGCCTCATCAAGGACGGCGTCGAGGCGCACCTCCAGGAACTCCTCGCGGACCGCCTCGACACCCTCGGCGAGGGCTGGACGCTCATCCGCCGCGAGTACATGACGGCGATCGGCCCGGTGGACATCCTGTGCCGGGACGGCGAGGGCCGCACGGTGGCGATCGAACTCAAGCGCCAGGGCGGCATCGACGGCGTCGAACAGCTCACCCGGTACCTCGAACTCCTCAACCGGGACCCGCACTTGGCGCCCGTGCGCGGTGTCTTCGCCGCGCAGGAGATCAAGCCGCAGGCCCGCGTCCTCGCGACGGACCGGGGCATCGACTGCGCGATCCTCGACTACAACGCGCTGCGCGGCATCGAGGACGACAAACTGCGCCTGTTCTGAGGCGGGCGCGGGGCGGCACGGCGGTACGGGCGCGGGACGCCCCCCGTCGCGCCTTCCCGGCCCCCGTCACGTCTCCCCACCCCCGTCGCGCGCTCCCCGCCCCGGCCGGGGGCCCTCCCCCGCGCCGTTGGCATATGCCGTGCGACTGTGTGGGTTCGGCCAAATCCCGCGCCTGCGCCGGTCACGGACCGGGAGGAACCCGGCACCCGCTCACGCGGCGCGCACCACCGGGTGCTCACCGTGTGTGGTGGCCCCGGTGGATCGCGGCGGGTCTCAGGCGAGGTCGGAGGCGCCGGAGGCGTCCGGGGTGCCCGCCGTGGCGCTCTCCACGGGCTCGCTCGCCGAGTTGCTCGTCTCGGGCTCGGAGGGGTCGGTCTCGCCGGGGTCGGTGGGGTCCGTCGGCTCGGAGGGCTCGGAGGGTTCCGAGGGCTCGTCGGTCGGGTCCTCGGGGTCGCTCGGCGAGGTGGAGGGCGAGGTCCCGGTGGGGTCCGTACCGGTCGGCGGCTCCGGGGTGTCGCTGGTCTTCGTGCCGCCGGGCTCGTCCGAATCGCTCGGCCCCGGGTCCGGCTTCCCGGGCTTCCCCTCGTCGCGCGCGGAGGACGAGGAGCCGGGCGACTCGCTCCTCCCGGTGGCGGGCGCCGGGTCGTCGGCGGTGCCGAGCACCCCGTCCTCGCCCGGGTCGGTCGGGGAGGAGGAGGGGCTGGGCCGCTTCGTCGTGGAGCCGGTCTCGCCGGGCGGGGTGCCGGTGCCGGCACCGGCGTCGTCGCTGTCGTCGTCGGTGCTCGCGGAGTGCTCGGTGGTGACGCGGTCGGCGGGCGCGTCGTCGTTGTCGGACAGCGTGCCGAGGGTGACGACGGTGCCGAGCACGGCGACGAGGAGCGCCCCGGCGCCGGCCGCGACGAGATTGCGGCGGCTCCCGGTGAACGCCGAGCGCCGTACCCCGGCCTTGGGCTCGTTCCCGCGCTCCGGTGGTGCCTGGCGCGCGAAGACCTCGG
>NZ_GG770539.1:1883173-1913804 GCF_000154905.1 Streptomyces sp. SPB074
GTCGTCCTCGGCGCCCTCGCCCTCGACGGGCGGGAGGGGTTCGGCGACGCAGGCGGCGAGCGCGGCGAGCACCGCCTCGGCCTCGGCGGCGACCCGCTCGGGGGTCACGGAGGGGTGGGCGGCCCACCAGGCGTAGTGCCGGGCGACGGCGTCGGCGCGCGCGGGCGCGTCCTCGGCGTACCCGGCGGCCTCCAGCTGGACGAGGACGCCGGTGGCGAGGCGGCGGCCGCTGCCCGCCGGGGTCACGAGCACGGTCGCCGTGAGTTCGGCGAGGGCGGCGTCGGCGTGGGTGTCGCCGGTGAGCGCGGGCAGGTGGGCGGGGTGCGGGAGTTCACCGCCGAGCGCGACGGCGTGCCGCAGGGTCTCGCGGGCGGCCTCGCTGAGCCGGGCGGCGAGCGCGGCGGCGGGCGCGGCGCCCTCGGCGAGGGTCGGCAGCGGGACCTCGCCCTCGGGGCCCGGGCGGGCGGCGTCGGCCTGGGTGCCGGCGAAGAAGGCGAAGTCCTCCTCGTCGGGGCCGGGCCCGGCCTCGGCGGTGAGCGCGTCGCGCTGCTGGAGCAGGGCCCCGGCCTGGACGAAGCGCAGCGGCAGGCCCTCGGACTCGAACCACAGGTCGCCCGCCCAGTTGGCCTCCTCCTCGGAGAGCGCGCGGCCCACGGCGCGCTCCAGGAGGGCCAGGCCGCCCGGGCGGCCGACGCCGGAGAGGGTCAGCTCCTCCAGCCGGGCCTCGGCGGAGGGGGCGGGGGTGTCGGGCGTGGTGGCGAGGAGGAAGGCGCACTCGGGGGTCACGTCGAGGATCTCGTCGAGCGCCGCCGCGCCGAACTCCAGGTCGTCGACGATCACGACGGCGCCGACCTCGGCGAGCAGTTCGCGCAGCAGGGCGGGGCCGGGGCGGTGGCGGGTGAGCTCGAAGACCTCGGTGGCGAGGTCGCCGAGAAGGTCGGCGGGGGTGCGGCCGCGGCCGCTGAGCAGCACCACTCCGTCCGGGGCCAGCTCGGCGCAGGCGTCCACGAGTTCGGCGAGCAGCGCGCTCTTGCCGCTGCCGCCGGGCCCGGTGAGCCGTACGGAACGGCCCCGGGCGAGCAGCCGCGTGATCCGCTCCCGCAGCTCCGTGCGCTCCAGGAGCCGGCCGGGTCCGCCCGCGGGGCCGCTGGGCAGCGGGGGGCGGGCGGCGCGGGAGCGCTCGGCGCGGACGGCGGGGCCGCGCTTGGCGGGGCGCTCGGGCAGCTCCCCGGGCGGGCAGAGGGTGACCTCGGAGCCGTCCACCGGGTTGACGGTGAGCAGCAGGTCGTCGGCGACGATCCGGGTGGTCCTGGCGGGCCCGGCGGGCACGGGCCCGAAATCGGGGCCGAGCGGGTCGCGCGCGGGGCGGGGGCGCCGCCGCAGAGCGGTGCTCATGTCCCGTACGGGTTCGGGCGCCGCGTCCTCGGCGGGGGGCGGCGGGGGCACCGGCTCCTGGCGCGGGGCGGGCGCGGAGCCGAAGAAGGAGGAGGACGAGGAGGACGAGGCGGGGGCCGGGGACTCCCCGGGCGCCGTGCCGAAGACGGATTCGCGCTGCGCCGGACCGGCGTTGCGGGGGGCCGAGGTGCGGCCGGGCTCCCGCTTGGGCAGTCCGCTGGGCAGCACGACGGGGCCTTGGTCGCCGGGCTCCTGGTCGGCGGGGCCCTGGTCGGCGGGTATGGGCTCCTCGGGCGCCTTGGCGGCGTGGGGCGCGCCGAAGGGGGCGAGGAGGTCGGCGACCTCGTCCGCGGCGGGGTCGGCCTCGGCCTCGTCGCGGGTCCCGAAGGCGTCGAACGGCGATCCGCCACCGGTCTCGGCGGCGGCCTCCACGGCCTCGATGGCCTCCGCCGCGGCCGCCGGAAGCTCAGGCTCGCGTTCGTCCATTGGTCCTGTGCCCCCCAAGAAGCGTCTGTACCGTCGGTCAGCGAAGGCACCCTAAAACCTCAGGCCAGTATTCCCGAAGGCACCCCCGCGAGCGGCGCCGGGGACATCACGGTCTCGTGAGGATTCCGAGGTCCCGCACTCAAGAAATCCGTCCCGCACCAAAATGGAAGCCCGCACCCAAGCGAGGCCCGCACCAAAATGAAGCCCCTCCGGCGCTTGAGGAGCGGGGCCGGGGGCGGAGCCCCGAACCGGAGCGCGGGGCGGAGCCCCGCGACGGCACCCCCGGCGACTCCGCACTGCCGCCCCCGCCCCGCCTACGGCGCAACCGCCTCGATGGCCAGAATCCGGTGCAACCGCGTCGCCACCAGCAACCTCTGCATCTGCGCCGGCACCGCCCGCAGGACGAGGCGCCGCCCGCACCGCCCCGCCCTGCGGTGCGCCCCCATGATCACCCCGAGCCCCGTCGCGTCCCAGGAGTCCAGCTCGGAGAGATCGAGCACGAGATCCCCCGCCCCGTCGTCGACGGCGGTGTGGAGAATCGAACGGGCGTCCGCCGCGCTGCGGACATCGAGGCGGCCCCCGACGACCAGCTCACTGTGGTCGCCCCTGATGTGCATAACCCACTCCCTGATGTGTTCATGTCAGCCAACGCGTGTCCCTGTATGTCACAGCAACTGACTGCCGTCCCGGAACAGAAGTTGCCGTCTGTGAGCGAACCGATACCGAATTCACCCCGAAGGGTGAGGCGGCGTCCGCACGGGACGCCGCCGCCTCCGCGGCGCCCGAAGGCGCGTGCGAAGCCCCGGAGGGGGATCAGTGCGCGTAGAAGCCCTGCCCGCTCTTGCGGCCGATGTCACCGGCGTCCACCATCCGGCGCATCTGCTCGGGGGCCGCGAACTTCTCGTCCTGCGACTCGGTGTAGATGTTGTCGGCGGCGTGCAGCAGGATGTCGACGCCCGTGAGGTCGGCGGTCGCGAGCGGCCCCATCGCGTGGCCGAAGCCGAGCTTGCAGGCGAGGTCGATGTCCTCGGCGCTCGCGACGCCGGACTCCTCCAGCTTGGCCGCCTCCACGACGAGCGCGGTGATGAGGCGGGTGGTCACGAACCCGGCGACGTCGCGGTTGACGACGATGCAGGTCTTCCCGGTGGACTCGGCGAACTCCCGCGCGCGGACCAGGGTTTCGTCACTCGTCTTGTAGCCCCGCACCAGCTCGCAGAGCGCCATCATCGGCACCGGCGAGAAGAAGTGCGTGCCCACGACGCGCTCGGGGCGCGAGGTGACGGCGGCGATCTTCGTGATCGGGATGGCGGAGGTGTTCGAGGCGAGGACCGCCTCGTCCTTCACGATGCCGTCGAGGGCGCGGAAGATCTCGTGCTTGACGTCGAGCTTCTCGAAGACGGCCTCGACCACGATCTCGGCCTCCGCGGCGACGTCGAGATCGGTCGTGGTGCTGATCCGCGCGAGCGCGGCCTCCGCCTCCTCGGCCGCGAGCTTGCCCTTCGAGACGAACTTGTCGTACGAGGCCCTGATGGCGTCCGTGCCCCGGGTCAGCGCCGCGTCGGTCACGTCCCGCAGCGCCACCTCCCAGCCGGCCTGCGCGGCGACCTGCGCGATGCCCGAGCCCATGAGCCCGGCCCCGACCACGACGAGCTTCCTTGCCACTTCCGCACCCCTTTGTGTCGATTCGGCTGTGCTGACCGGCCGTATTGTTCCGGCTTCCGCTGCTCCGCCTCGCGGTCGTGCCGCCCCGGCGGGGGCGGGGGACGCCCGTGGTGCCCCGCCCGTGACGCCGGTTCAGTCACCGGCCCCCGGCGGAGATTAGCGCCGTTGCGGTGCGCGGTGGCGCCGAAGAGATGCGCGTCACGTTCCCCCGGGCGCACATCACACAATCGCCCGAACCAGGCCGTGCGCGGCGCTCCCGATAGGCTGCCCGCATGGTGCACCTGACCCGTATCTACACCCGCACCGGCGACCGGGGCACGACGGCGCTCGGCGACATGTCCCGCACCGTCAAGACCGATCCCCGTATCGCCGCCTACGCGGACGCGAACGAGGCGAACGCCGCGCTCGGCACGGCACTCGCCCTCGGCGGTCTGGACGCGGACGTCGTCGCGGTCCTGACGCGGGTGCAGAACGACCTCTTCGACGTGGGCGCCGACCTCAGCACCCCCGTCGTCGAGCGCCCCGCCCACCCGCCGCTGCGCGTCGAGCAGGCGTACGTGGACCGTCTCGAAGAGGACTGCGACCGCTTCCTCGCCCCGCTCCCGAAGCTCGACAGTTTCATCCTGCCGGGCGGCACCCCGGGCGCGGCCCTGCTCCACCAGGCGTGCACGGTGGTCCGGCGCGCCGAGCGCTCGACCTGGGCCGCCCTGGAGGCGCACGGCGAGACGATGAACCCGCTCACGGCGACGTACCTCAACCGCCTCTCCGACCTGCTCTTCATCCTGGCCCGAGCGGCGAACAAGGAGCGCGGGGACGTGCTGTGGGTACCGGGCGGGGAGCGCTAGCGAAGGGCGCGCGCCGTTCGCTTACGCTGGGGTCATGCCTCGTGGAATCACCGCCAAGGGTCTCGCGACCCGGCACCGCATCGTGGAGCACGCGGCGGAGCTGGTGCGGGAGCACGGGACGAGCGGGACGGCGCTGGAGGACGTCCGGCACGCGGCCGGGGTCAGCAGCAGCCAGCTCTTCCACTACTTCCCCGAGGGGAAGGCCGAACTGCTCCTGGCCGTGGCCCGCCGGGCCGGGGAGCAGATCCTGCTCGACCAGGAACCCGAGCTGAGCGCCCTCGCCGAGGGCGGCTCCTGGCGCGCCTGGGCCGAGCGGGTCCACGCCCACTACGCGGCGCAGGGCCCGAACTGCGACCTGAGCGCGCTCACCGCGCAGCTCGGCCTGGGCGACCCGGGCGTGCGCGAGATCGTCTCCGGGATGCACTCCCGGTGGCAGGCCGCCCTCGCGGCGGGCCTGCGCGCCCACCAGGCGCGGGGCACGGCCCGCCCGGACGCCGACCCGGACCGCGCGGCGGCGGCGCTGCTCGCGGCCGTCCAGGGCGGCGTCCTCATGATGGCGAGCACCGATTCACCGGCCCACCTGCGCGCGGCGCTGGAGACCTGGCTCGACGGCATGGGCGTCACCGGACCGCAGGCCGGAGCCCCGCCCGCTCAGACCCCGCCCCACCCGTAGACGTGGCCGATCGTGAAGGAGACGACGAGGCGGCGGTCCTCGACCATGACCCTGCGGTACTCGTCCCAGTCGGGATGCTCGCCGCGCACCGCCCGGTACAGGCCGACCAGTTCCGCCACCGTCGCGTCGTCGGGCGCGGCGGCGACGGGGGTGAGCGTGGCGACGCCCTCGCAGACGCCGTAGGCCCCGCCGTCGGGGCGCGAGACGTAGAGGCTGACGCGGGGGTCGCGGCGCAGGTTGCGGACCTTGGCGCGGCCGTCGGTGGTGGAGAAGCGGACACGGCCGGTCGCCGGGTCGTGGGCGTAGTCGATGGTGGAGACCTGGGGGCGGCCGTCCTTCTTGAGCGTGAGCACACCGCCCCGGCCGCTGTCGCCGAGGAGCGCGAGGACGGAGGTGCGGATGTCGTGCGGGGGCATGGCGAATCCTTCGCTCGGTCGCTGCCGGGCCCGGCGCCCGGCCGCCGGTCGCGGTCGCGGCGGCGACCACACCCGGCACAACGCGGCACGCCTCAGCCTGGTTCCTCCGCGGATTCCCCGCTCCTGGGCGCGCGCCGGGGCCGGAGGACGTACGCGAGCGCGATGAGCCCGCGGCGAAGGGCTCGGGAACGCGGAGATCGCGGAGCGGACCGGCACTCCGCGCGCTGCGGGCCCGTGCGTCCCTACACCCCGTCACTCCTTTTGGTCCAGACCTCTTGACCGCTGGTCCAGACCTTTCTACGCTGCCCCCATCTGCGGTGAACGGGCCACCTCCCCGAGGGGCCGTGTTCACGGGCGACGCAGGGTTCCACCCCCATCATCGGTGCTCAACTCCTGGAGTACGCCTTGAGTTCAGGAACCCGCAGCAGACCGGGCCGTCTGCGCACCAGAGTCCTCGCGGGACTCACGACCCTCCTTCTCCCCGCCGCCGCCCTCGTCGGTCTGGGCGCCTCCCCCGCCCAGGCCGCCGCCGGGGCGAGCGCGAGCTACACCCGTACCCAGGACTGGGGCAGCGGCTTCGAGGGCAAGTGGACGGTGAAGAACACCGGCACCACGACCCTCAACGGCTGGACCGTCGAGTGGGACTTCCCCTCCAGCACCAAGGTCACCTCGGCCTGGGACGCGGACGTCACCAACTCCGGGAACCACTGGACCGCCAAGAACAAGAGCTGGGCCGCGAGCCTCGCCCCCGGCGCCTCGGTCTCCTTCGGCTTCAACGGCTCCGGCACCGGCTCCCCCTCCGGCTGCAAGCTCAACGGCGGCTCGTGCGACGGGACCTCGACCCCCGGCGACACCCCGCCCACCGCTCCGGGCACCCCCACCGCCTCCGGCGTCACCAACACCTCGGTGAAGCTGAGCTGGGGCGCGGCGAGCGACGACAAGGGCGTCAAGAACTACGACGTCCTGCGCGACGGCGCCAAGGTCTCCACCGTGACCGGCACCACGTACACGGACAACGGCCTCACCGCCGGCACGGACTACTCGTACACGGTGCAGGCGCGTGACACCGCCGACCAGACGGGCCCGGTCTCCGGCGCGGTCAAGGTCCGCACCACCGGCGGCTCCACGGACCCGGGCACCCCGGAGAACCCGAACGCGGGCGGCCCGGTCAAGCTCGGTTACTTCACCGAGTGGGGCGTCTACGACCGCAACTACCACGTGAAGAACCTGGAGACCTCCGGGTCCGCCGGGAAGATCACGCACATCAACTACGCCTTCGGCAACGTCACCGGCGGCAAGTGCGTCATGGGCGACGCCTACGCGGCCACCGACAAGGCGTACACCGCCGACCAGTCGGTGGACGGCGTGGCCGACACCTGGGACCAGCCGCTGCGCGGCAACTTCAACCAGCTCCGCAAGCTCAAGGCGAAGCACCCGGGCCTCAAGGTCCTGTGGTCCTTCGGCGGCTGGAGCTGGTCGGCGGGCTTCACCGAGGCGGCGAAGAACCCGGCCGCCTTCGCCCAGTCCTGCAAGGGCCTGGTCGAGGACCCGCGCTGGGCCGATGTCTTCGACGGCATCGACATCGACTGGGAGTACCCGAACGCCTGCGGTCTCCAGTGCGACACGAGCGGTCGCGCGGCCCTCGGCAACCTGGCCTCCGCGCTCCGTTCGACCTTCGGCAAGGACTACCTCGTCACGGCCGCGATCACCGCGGACGGCTCCAACGGCGGCAAGATCGACGCGGCCGACTACGCGGGCGCGGCGGAGTCCTTCGACTGGTACAACGTCATGACGTACGACTTCTTCGGCGGCTTCAACGCGCAGGGCCCGACCGCCCCGCACTCGCCGCTCACCTCGTACAACGGCATCCCGCAGCAGGGCTTCAACTCCGCCGACGCCATCGCGAAGCTCAAGACGCAGGGCGTCCCGGCCGCCAAGCTCCTGCTCGGCATCGGCTTCTACGGGCGCGGCTGGACCGGCGTCACGCAGGACGCCCCCGGCGGCACCGCGACCGGCCCGGCGCCCGGCAAGTACGAGCCCGGCATCGAGGACTACAAGATCCTCAAGACGAGCTGCCCGGCCAACGGCACGATCGCCGGCACCGCCTACGCGCACTGCGGCAACCAGTGGTGGAGCTACGACACCCCGGCGACGGTCAAGAGCAAGATGGCCTGGGCCAAGAGCCAGAACCTCGGCGGCGCCTTCGCCTGGGAGTTCAGCGGCGACACCGGCAACGGCGAACTCGTCACGGCGATGAGCGACGGCCTCAAGTAACCTCCGGCCCGCACGACCGCACCACCGCGATACCCCCCCGGGATCGAAGCCGGGGAGACGGGAACGCCCCCCGTCTCCCCGGCTTCTCGCCGTCCCGGCCACCGCCCGCACGCACCCCCGGGCGGCCCGGCCCGCTCGCGCACCCGGACACGCGCCCACCCGCACAACCGGAAGGGCCCTCCCGTGCGCACGCCCGGGAGGGCCCTTCTCGCTCGTACGCCCGAAGTGCCCCCGCACGGCACCGGGTTGACAGCCACGTCCGTACGGGGCGACAGCCGCTCCGCGTACTCGCCGCCGCACGGCCCGGCACCGGAGGCGGACAGCCGCTCCCCCGCGTCCGTGGGGGTCCGCCTACGCCACGTTGACCCGCTGGCCGGGGGGCGCCGCCTCCAGCCAGGCGAGGAAGCCGGTCAGCGCGTCCTCGCTCATGGCGAGTTCGAGGCGCGTGCCCCGGTGGAGACAGCCCAGCACGACCGCGTCGGACAGGAGCGCGAGTTCCTCCTCGCCCTCCGGCAGGCGCCGGTCGGTGACCTCGATCTCGGAGCGCTCCAGGAGCCGGCGCGGGCGGGGCGAGTAGGAGAAGACACGGAACCAGGCGACGCGGTCGCCGTTGTACCTAGCCACGCCGTAGATCCAGCCCTTGCCGCTCGCGGCCTCGCCGCGCGGGGGCGCGTTCCACCGCACCGAGCAGTCGAAGGTGCCGCCCGAGCGCTGGATGAGCCGCCTGCGCAGCCCGAAGACGAACAGCCCGGCCGCCACCAGGACCACGACCAGCCCGCACACCAGAAGAGTGAGGAACACCAGTAACGACCTCCTCGCCTCTCCGATGACGGTTGCGCGGCGCCCCGCGGGGCCCGCCCCTATGGTTTCAGCCGCCTCGGACGGCCAGCTACTGGGCGACGACGCCTCCGCGACCGCCGCCAAGTGACGACCGAAGGGACCTGACTCATGGGAGCCCAGCTCCGGGTCTACAAGCGGCGCATCCGGTCCGTCTCGGCGACCAAGAAGATCACCAAGGCGATGGAGATGATCGCCGCCTCGCGCATCGTCAAGGCGCAGCGCAAGGTGGCGGCCTCGACCCCGTACGCGACCGAGCTGACCCGCGCGGTCACCGCGGTCGCGACCGGCTCGAACACGCAGCACCCGCTGACCACCGAAGCCGAGAAGCCCGTCCGCAGCGCTGTCCTGGTACTCGCCAGCGACCGCGGGCTGGCCGGTGCCTTCAACGCCAACGCGCTCAAGCAGGCGGAGGCGCTGACCGCGAAGCTGGAGGCCGCGGGCCGCACGGTCGACATCTATGTCGTCGGCCGGCGCGGCATCGCGCACTACAACTTCCGTGAGCGTGCCCTCGCGGGTTCGTGGACCGGCTTCACCGACGAGCCGACCTACGCCGACGCCAAGACGGTGGCCGCGCCGCTGATCGAGGCCATCGAGAAGGACACGGCGGAGGGCGGCGTGGATGAACTCCACCTCGTCTACACCGAGTTCGTCTCGATGATGACGCAGACCGCGCGGGACGACCGGCTGCTGCCGCTCCGTCTCGACGAGGTCCAGGAGGAAGCGGCGCCGGAGGGCGAGATCCGTCCGCTCTTCGACTTCGAGCCCTCGGCCGAGGACGTCCTCGACGCCCTGCTGCCGCGGTACGTCGAGAGCAGGATCTACAACGCGCTGCTCCAGTCCGCCGCCTCCAAGCACGCTGCCACGCGGCGCGCGATGAAGTCGGCCACGGACAACGCCGGAGAGCTGATCAACACGCTGTCCCGGCTTGCCAACCAGGCCCGCCAGGCCGAAATCACCCAGGAAATCAGCGAGATCGTCGGTGGCTCCAGTGCCCTGGCCGACGCGAACGCGGGGAGTGAAAAGTAATGACGACCAGTGTGGAGACGGCCGTCGCGACGGGCCGCGTCGCCCGGGTGATCGGCCCGGTCGTCGACGTGGAGTTCCCCGTCGACGCGATGCCGGAGATCTACAACGCGCTGCACGTGGACATCGACGACCCGGCCGAGGAGGGGACGCGCAAGACGCTGACCCTCGAGGTCGCCCAGCACCTGGGTGACGGCCTGGTCCGCGCGATCTCCATGCAGCCCACCGACGGCCTGGTGCGCCAGGCCCCGGTGACCGACACCGGCGAGGGCATCAAGGTCCCGGTCGGCGACTTCACCAAGGGCAAGGTGTTCAACACCCTCGGCGAGGTGCTGAACAAGCCGGAGGAGAACGCGAACGTCGGCGAGCGCTGGGCGATCCACCGCACCGCGCCGAGGTTCGACGAGCTTGAGTCGAAGACCGAGATGTTCGAGACCGGCATCAAGGTCATCGACCTGCTGACCCCGTACGTCAAGGGCGGCAAGATCGGCCTGTTCGGTGGTGCCGGTGTCGGCAAGACGGTGCTCATCCAGGAGATGATCTACCGCGTCGCCAACAACCACGACGGTGTCTCGGTGTTCGCCGGTGTCGGTGAGCGCACCCGTGAGGGCAACGACCTCATCGACGAGATGAGCGAGTCGGGCGTCATCGACAAGACCGCGCTGGTCTTCGGCCAGATGGACGAGCCCCCGGGGACCCGTCTGCGCGTCGCGCTCGCCGGCCTGACGATGGCCGAGTACTTCCGCGACGTCCAGAAGCAGGACGTGCTGTTCTTCATCGACAACATCTTCCGCTTCACGCAGGCCGGTTCCGAGGTCTCCACGCTGCTCGGCCGGATGCCCTCCGCGGTGGGCTACCAGCCGAACCTGGCCGACGAGATGGGTCTCCTCCAGGAGCGCATCACCTCGACCCGTGGTCACTCCATCACCTCGATGCAGGCGATCTACGTCCCCGCCGACGACCTCACGGACCCGGCCCCGGCGACCACCTTCGCGCACCTCGACGCGACGACGGTGCTCTCCCGCCCGATCTCCGAGAAGGGCATCTACCCGGCCGTGGACCCGCTGGACTCCACGTCCCGCATCCTGGACCCGCGGTACATCGCGAAGGACCACTACGACACCGCCATGCGGGTCAAGAACATCCTTCAGAAGTACAAGGACCTCCAGGACATCATCGCCATCCTCGGTATGGACGAGCTGGGCGAGGAGGACAAGCTGGTCGTCTCGCGCGCCCGTCGTGTCGAGCGCTTCCTCTCCCAGAACACCCACGTCGCCAAGCAGTTCACCGGCGTGGACGGCTCGGACGTGCCGCTGGACGAGTCGATCGCGGCCTTCAACGCGATCTGCGACGGCGAGTTCGACCACTTCCCGGAGCAGGCGTTCTTCCTCTGCGGTGGCATCGAGGACCTCAAGGCCAACGCCAAGGAGCTGGGCGTCTCCTGACCCCGCCGCTCCAACGCCGTCCGGCCGGGCACCGTCCCGGCCGGCGGCACCCGGGGCAGGTACCCCGGTCCGGGGCGCCCGCCCCTGGGGCCCGTACCCGCCCCGTAGAATCTTTTCCCACACCCGGCCGGCGCGCCGGGTGGTGACCCGAGGAGCACCTCTTGGCTGCTGAACTGCATGTCGAGCTGGTGGCCGCGGACCGCAGTGTCTGGTCCGGCGAGGCCACCCTCGTCGTCGCCCGCACCACCTCCGGCGACATCGGCGTCATGCCCGGTCACCAGCCGGTTCTTGGTGTGCTGGAGTCGGGCCCGGTGACGATCCGTACCACCGACGGCGGCACCGTCGTCGTCGCGGTGCACGGCGGCTTCCTGTCCTTCGCGGACAACAAGCTGTCGCTGCTCGCGGAGATCGCGGAGCTGTCCGAGGAGATCGACGTCCAGCGTGCCGAGCGCGCGCTGGAGCGTGCGAAGTCCGACGCGGACGCCCACGCCGAGCGCCGGGCCGAGGTCCGGCTGCGGGCGGCGGCGTCCCACTGACCGCACGCGCTAACGTAGTACCTCAGCCGCCGCGATCTCCGCGAGCAGCGACAGCTTGTTGTCCGCGAAGGACAGGAAGCCGCCGTGCACCGCGACGACGACGGTGCCGCCGTCGGTGGTACGGATCGTCACCGGGCCCGACTCCAGCACACCAAGAACCGGCTGGTGACCGGGCATGACGCCGATGTCGCCGGAGGTGGTGCGGGCGACGACGAGGGTGGCCTCGCCGGACCAGACACTGCGGTCCGCGGCCACCAGCTCGACATGCAGTTCAGCAGCCAAGAGGTGCTCCTCGGGTCACCACCCGGCGCGCCGGCCGGGTGTGGGAAAAGATTCTACGGGGCGGGTACGGGCCCCAGGGGCGGGCGCCCCGGACCGGGGTACCTGCCCCGGGTGCCGCCGGCCGGGACGGTGCCCGGCCGGACGGCGTTGGAGCGGCGGGGTCAGGAGACGCCCAGCTCCTTGGCGTTGGCCTTGAGGTCCTCGATGCCACCGCAGAGGAAGAACGCCTGCTCCGGGAAGTGGTCGAACTCGCCGTCGCAGATCGCGTTGAAGGCCGCGATCGACTCGTCCAGCGGCACGTCCGAGCCGTCCACGCCGGTGAACTGCTTGGCGACGTGGGTGTTCTGGGAGAGGAAGCGCTCGACACGACGGGCGCGCGAGACGACCAGCTTGTCCTCCTCGCCCAGCTCGTCCATACCGAGGATGGCGATGATGTCCTGGAGGTCCTTGTACTTCTGAAGGATGTTCTTGACCCGCATGGCGGTGTCGTAGTGGTCCTTCGCGATGTACCGCGGGTCCAGGATGCGGGACGTGGAGTCCAGCGGGTCCACGGCCGGGTAGATGCCCTTCTCGGAGATCGGGCGGGAGAGCACCGTCGTCGCGTCGAGGTGCGCGAAGGTGGTCGCCGGGGCCGGGTCCGTGAGGTCGTCGGCGGGGACGTAGATCGCCTGCATCGAGGTGATGGAGTGACCACGGGTCGAGGTGATGCGCTCCTGGAGGAGACCCATCTCGTCGGCCAGGTTCGGCTGGTAGCCCACCGCGGAGGGCATCCGGCCGAGCAGCGTGGAGACCTCGGAACCGGCCTGCGTGAAGCGGAAGATGTTGTCGATGAAGAACAGCACGTCCTGCTTCTGGACGTCGCGGAAGTACTCGGCCATCGTCAGGCCGGCGAGCGCGACGCGCAGACGGGTCCCCGGGGGCTCGTCCATCTGGCCGAAGACCAGCGCGGTCTTGTCGATGACGCCCGACTCGCTCATCTCGTCGATGAGGTCGTTGCCCTCACGGGTGCGCTCACCGACACCGGCGAACACCGAGACACCGTCGTGGTTGTTGGCGACGCGGTAGATCATCTCCTGGATGAGCACCGTCTTGCCGACACCGGCACCACCGAACAGGCCGATCTTGCCGCCCTTGACGTACGGGGTCAGCAGGTCGATGACCTTGATGCCGGTCTCGAACATCTCGGTCTTCGACTCAAGCTCGTCGAACCTCGGCGCGGTGCGGTGGATCGCCCAGCGCTCGCCGACGTTCGCGTTCTCCTCCGGCTTGTTCAGCACCTCGCCGAGGGTGTTGAACACCTTGCCCTTGGTGAAGTCGCCGACCGGGACCTTGATGCCCTCGCCGGTGTCGGTCACCGGGGCCTGGCGCACCAGGCCGTCGGTGGGCTGCATGGAGATCGCGCGGACCAGGCCGTCACCCAGGTGCTGGGCGACCTCGAGGGTCAGCGTCTTGCGCGTCCCCTCCTCGGCCGGGTCGTCGATGTCCACGTGCAGCGCGTTGTAGATCTCCGGCATCGCGTCGACGGGGAACTCCACGTCGACGACCGGGCCGATCACCCGGGCGACGCGGCCCGTCGCGACGGCCGTCTCCACACTGGTCGTCATTACTTTTCACTCCCCGCGTTCGCGTCGGCCAGGGCACTGGAGCCACCGACGATCTCGCTGATTTCCTGGGTGATTTCGGCCTGGCGGGCCTGGTTGGCAAGCCGGGACAGCGTGTTGATCAGCTCTCCGGCGTTGTCCGTGGCCGACTTCATCGCGCGCCGCGTGGCAGCGTGCTTGGAGGCGGCGGACTGGAGCAGCGCGTTGTAGATCCTGCTCTCGACGTACCGCGGCAGCAGGGCGTCGAGGACGTCCTCGGCCGAGGGCTCGAAGTCGAAGAGCGGACGGATCTCGCCCTCCGGCGCCGCTTCCTCCTGGACCTCGTCGAGACGGAGCGGCAGCAGCCGGTCGTCCCGCGCGGTCTGCGTCATCATCGAGACGAACTCGGTGTAGACGAGGTGGAGTTCATCCACGCCGCCCTCCGCCGTGTCCTTCTCGATGGCCTCGATCAGCGGCGCGGCCACCGTCTTGGCGTCGGCGTAGGTCGGCTCGTCGGTGAAGCCGGTCCACGAACCCGCGAGGGCACGCTCACGGAAGTTGTAGTGCGCGATGCCGCGCCGGCCGACGACATAGATGTCGACCGTGCGGCCCGCGGCCTCCAGCTTCGCGGTCAGCGCCTCCGCCTGCTTGAGCGCGTTGGCGTTGAAGGCACCGGCCAGCCCGCGGTCGCTGGCGAGTACCAGGACAGCGCTGCGGACGGGCTTCTCGGCTTCGGTGGTCAGCGGGTGCTGCGTGTTCGAGCCGGTCGCGACCGCGGTGACCGCGCGGGTCAGCTCGGTCGCGTACGGGGTCGAGGCCGCCACCTTGCGCTGCGCCTTGACGATGCGCGAGGCGGCGATCATCTCCATCGCCTTGGTGATCTTCTTGGTCGCCGAGACGGACCGGATGCGCCGCTTGTAGACCCGGAGCTGGGCTCCCATGAGTCAGGTCCCTTCGGTCGTCACTTGGCGGCGGTCGCGGAGGCGTCGTCGCCCAGTAGCTGGCCGTCCGAGGTCTGGAACTGCTTCTTGAACTCCTCGACCGCGTCGCCGACCGCCGTGATGGTGTCGTCCGACATCTTGGCGCCCTCCTTGATGGAGGTGAGGAGCGGCTGCCGCGTCTGGCGCAGCCAGCCGAGCAGCTCCTTCTCGAAGCGGCGCACGTCGGGGACGGGCACCTCGTCCATCCTGCCGTTGGTACCGGCCCAGATGGAGACGACCTGGTCCTCGGTGGCCATCGGCCGGTACTGGTCCTGCTTGAGCAGTTCCACCAGGCGCTGACCGCGGGCGAGCTGTGCCTTGGAGGCGGCGTCCAGGTCGGAGCCGAAGGCCGCGAAGGACTCCAGCTCGCGGTACTGGGCGAGGTCCAAGCGCAGACGCCCGGAGACCTGCCGCATCGCCTTGTGCTGGGCGGAGCCACCGACGCGGGAGACCGAGATACCGACGTTCAGCGCGGGGCGCTGACCGGCGTTGAAGAGGTCGGACTCCAGGAAGCACTGGCCGTCGGTGATGGAGATGACGTTGGTCGGGATGAACGCCGAGACGTCGTTGGCCTTCGTCTCCACGATCGGCAGACCCGTCATCGAGCCGGCGCCCAGGTCGTCGGAGAGCTTCGCGCAGCGCTCCAGCAGACGCGAGTGCAGGTAGAAGACGTCACCCGGGTACGCCTCGCGCCCCGGCGGGCGGCGGAGCAGCAGGGAGACGGCGCGGTAGGCGTCGGCCTGCTTCGACAGGTCGTCGAAGATGATCAGGACGTGCTTGCCGTCGTACATCCAGTGCTGGCCGATGGCCGAGCCGGTGTACGGGGCGAGGTACTTGAAGCCGGCCGGGTCGGAGGCCGGCGAGGCGACGATCGTCGTGTACTCCAGCGCGCCGGCCTCTTCGAGGGAGCTGCGCACCGAGGCGATGGTGGAGCCCTTCTGGCCGATGGCGACGTAGATGCAGCGCACCTGCTTATTGGGGTCGCCCGACTCCCAGTTGGCCCGCTGGTTGATGATCGTGTCGACGGCCAGCGCGGTCTTGCCGGTCTGGCGGTCGCCGATGATCAGCTGACGCTGGCCGCGGCCGATCGGGGTCATGGCGTCGACGGCCTTGTAGCCCGTCTCCATCGGCTCGTGGACCGACTTGCGCTGCATGACGGTGGGAGCCTGAAGCTCCAGCGCGCGGCGGCCGCTGGTCGCGATCTCGCCGAGGCCGTCGATCGGGGTGCCCAGCGGGTCGACGACACGGCCGAGGTAGCCGTCGCCGACGCCGACCGAGAGGACCTCGCCGGTACGGGTGACCGGCTGCCCCTCCTCGACGCCGCTGAACTCGCCGAGGACGATGGCACCGATCTCGCGCTCCTCAAGGTTGAGGGCGAGGCCGAGGGTGCCGTCCTCGAACTTCAGCAGTTCGTTCGCCATCGCCGAGGGCAGCCCCTCGATGCGGGCGATGCCGTCGCCCGCGGTGGTGACAGTGCCGACCTCCTCGCGCGAGGCCGCGTCCGGCTTGTACGACTGGACGAAGTTCTCCAGTGCGTCCCGGATCTCCTCCGGCCGGATCGTGAGCTCCGCCATCTGAGTTCCCTGCTCTCCTTGTTGGGCCCGAAGTCTTTGGGGGTTCCTGGGGGAACCCCCCAGAACTTCTTCATCCTGTGGACGGCCCAACCGGGCCGTTTGATCCTGCATGTCTCTCAAGCTGCTCGGCCGTACGGGCCCGGCCACGAGGGCCGGGCGGCGACGACCGGGGTCAGCCGGCCATCCGGCGGCTGACCTCGTCGATGCGGTCGGCGAGGGAGCCGTTGATGACCTCGTCACCGATCTGGACACGGATGCCGCCGAGGACGTCCGGTTCCACATCGAGGTTGAGGTGCAGCTCCTTGCCGTACAGCTTCGCCAGGGACCGCGCGAGGCGGTCGCGCTGGGCTTCGCTGAGGGGTACCGCGGAGGTGACCACGGCCACGAGCCGGTTGCGGCGCTCGGCGGCGAGCCGGGCGAGCGTTTCCAGCCCGCTTTCCAGGCTACGTCCTCGGGGGTGTGCCACGAGCCGAGCGAGCAGCCGCTCGGTGCTCGCGTGGGCACGGCCCGCGAGAAGGGCGCGCACCAGGCCCGCACGCGCCTCGGCGGGGGCCGAGTCGTCGGTGAGCGCGGCGCGCAGCGCGTGGTCGGAGACGACGATCCGGCCGAAGCGGAAGATCTCGTCCTCCACGTCGTCCAGGCCGCCGGCCCGCTGCGCCGCGGTCAGCTCGGCGAGGGTCGCCAGCTCCTCCAGCGCGTCCGTGAAGTCGCGCGAACGCGACCAGCGGGAGCGCACCAGTCCGGCGACGAGGTCGGCGGTGGGCCCGCTGACCTGGCCGCCGATGAGGCGCTGGGCGAGCTGCGCCTTGGCCTCGGCGGGCTGCGCCGGGTCGGTGAGGACCCGACGCAGGGACACCTCGCGGTCGAGCAGCGTGGTGGTCGCCGTCAGCTCCTCGGCCAGCGTCGTGGCGTCGGCGGACGTGGAGTCCGTCAGCGCGTCGAGACGCTGGACCGCTGCCGACAGTGCCTCGCGGCTCGCTCCGTTCATCGTGCCGCCTCAGCCTTCGCGTCGAGTTCGTCGAGGAAACGGTCGATCGTCCGGCTCTGGCGGGCGTGGTCCTCCAGGGACTCGCCGACCAGCTTGCCGGCCAGTTCGGTCGCGAGGCGGCCGACGTCCTGGCGCAGGGTGGTCGCCGCGGCCTTGCGGTCCGCTTCGATCTGGGCGTGACCGGCGGCGATGATCTCCTCACGCTGCCGCTGGCCCTCCGCGCGCATCTCCGCGATGAGCGTGGCGCCCTGTTCCTGCGCCTCGGACCGCAGCCGGGCGGCCTCGTGGCGGGCTTCGGCGAGCTGGGCCTTGTACTGCTCCAGCACGCTGTCGGCCTCGGTACGAGCGGCCTCGGCCTTCTCCATCCCGCCCTCGATGGCCTCACGGCGCTCGTCCAGAACCTTGTTGATGTTCGGGAGGAGCTTCCAGGCGAGGAGGCCGAAGACGATGACGAAGGCGAGGGCGCCGATGACCAGCTCGGGGATCGGCGGAACGAGGGGGTTCTCCTCCTCCGCCGCGAGCATCAGCAGTGAGCTCACTTGGGTGCCTTCCGTCTAGTGGGCGTACGTCGCGGGCGGATCAGGTGCCGTAGACGAACGGCATGACCAGACCGATGAGGGCGAGCGCCTCACAGAAGGCGAAGCCGAGGATCTGGTTGGCGCGGATCAGGCCGGCCGCTTCGGGCTGGCGGGCGAGCGCCTGGGTGCCGTTGCCGAAGATGATGCCGACGCCGACGCCGGGGCCGATGGCGGCGAGGCCGTAGCCGAGCGAGCCCAGCGAGCCGGAGACATGATCGGCGGCAAGGTTCTGGAGAGCGGACATGCCGGTTCTTCCTTCTCTTTACAAGGGCCGGTGGGGGTTGGCCACCGGACGATCAGGGGTGGGGCGGGCCGAGGTCAGTGGTGCTCGGCGACGGCGCCCTGGAGGTAGGTCACGGTCAGCAGCACGAAGACGTACGCCTGGAGAGCCTGGATGAACAGCTCGAAGGCGGTCATCACGAGCGTCATGATGAAGGAGACGCCCGCGTAGGCGATGCCGACGCCGTTGAGCAGGTACCAGCTCGCGATCGTGAAGAGCAGGATCAGCGTGTGGCCCGCGAACATGTTGGCGAAGAGTCGCACCGCGTGCGTGAAGGGGCGCACGAGCAGGTTCGAGAAGAGCTCGATGACGGCGGCGAGGTAGGCGACCGGGCCGAGCGACTTGTCGAAGCCGGTGATGTTCTTCCAGAAGCCGGACCAGCCGTGCCGCTTGAAGGTCAGGCTGATCCAGGTCACGTAGACGAGGAGAGCCAGGACCGCGGGGTACGAGATGATCGACGTGACGGGGAACTGCGCGACCGGAATGACCGACCAGAGGTTCATCATCCAGACGAAGAAGAAGAGGGAGACGATGAGCGGAACCCACTTCTCGCCTTCCTTCTTGCCCATCGTCTCGTAGACGACCCCGCGCCGGATGAAGTCGTAACCGGCCTCGGCGACCATCTGCACCTTGCCGGGGACGACCTTCGGCTTGCGGAAGGCGGCCCAGAAGAAGCCGACGATGATGATCGAGCCGACGAGGGCGAGCAGCATCGTCTTGTTGAAGTAAAGATTGCTGTCCCCGTCGCCCCAGAGCGGCTTGAACAGGAACGAGTGCAGGCCCGGGGCCGGGAAACCGCATCCGTCGAAGATGTGGCAGTCGGTCTCGAAGGCGAGCACCTGCGTCGGGTCAGCACTCACCGCGGGCTCCTTCAGCGTGGCGCATAGGTACGGCAACCTCGTTGTGTCGGCGCGGCGCGGAGCCGCTGGTCGGCACGGGACTGGTGTTACTGGTGTGGGGACGGCTCTCGCTCGACGAGCCTCGCGGTCCAGCAGGACGAGGCTCGGATGGCCGCGTCCGCGATGCCGCAGTTGGAACCGGACAATAGCAGTCGCGTCCGCGACCCTTTATCCCGCCCCTACCCCTCATGCGCGGGACCCCGACTTCGACCCGTTCCCGGCCTTGTTCGCGGCCTCCGGGTCGACGTAGAGGATCTTCGCCTTCGTGTGCGCGCGGGCCTGCGCCGCGACCCAGATCAAGGTCCCCGCCACGATGACGGCGGCGAAGACCTTGGGGTCGAAGAGATCGGTGTTCTTGAAGGCGGCCACGAAGACGAAGAGCAGCAGGAGCTGGCCCGTGTAGAGCGCGAGGCCCATGCCCTGGAAGATCTGCGGGTACGTGCGGCCGACCCACTGGAGGATCGCGAGGCCGCCGCCCATGAAGAGCAGCACGATGACGGTCGCGACCACAGCGCCGAGGGCTCCCTTTCCGCCTGCCACGATCGCGCCGACGACAGCGGCGACCGCGCCGGCGGCGGCTGTGGGCACAGCGGTCCGCTGGAGGAGGAGGGTGTCCTGCGAGGGCATGGCGGCAACTCCGCTACGTGGGTGGGCACAGCACAGGGGTACTGCACAAGGGGGTCTCGTCGGGGACGAGCGTAGACCGGGCGGGAGGCGGGGGCCTCCGCATGACGAGCGTCAACGGGCCGTCCAAGTACGGCTCTTCGACCCCGTTCCCCCGGCCTCGTGAACGCTATCACAAACTATTTGATGAGGTCTTTACCTCGAACGTGTGCTAGTTGTCACACGTGAGCGTTAATTCGCCGCTCGGCGCGTGACCCCTCATCAAGTTGTCTGCTATTAAGGGGATTTTGCCATCGGTTGAGACGGCTGGGCACGTCCTGGTGAACTCCCGGCCCGGACCGTAACCTTTCCCGGCCCACGGCCTCCGGCCCCCGGATTCCCGACTCCCCGCCCCCCCCGCTCTCAGCGCCGCGAGCCGGCCGAGTGCGCGGGGTCCCGCTTCTCGTGGGCGCCGAGCGCCGTCGCCCCGTGGGCCGTACGGGCCGCCGCGGCCCCCTCCTGCGCCTCCTCCGCCGCCGCCGCGGCCTGGGCCTTGGCCCGCCGCAGCGCCGCCCGGCGCCGCCGGTAGCGGGGCGGCACGGCCGCCTCCGCCCAGTGCGGCACCCGGGGCTGGAAGCGCGGCAGCAGGAGCAGGACCAGACCGACCGCGCTCCCCGCCATGATCGCGAGCACGATCCACATCGAGGCCGAGTTCACCGAGTAGGCGAGCGTCCCGAAGGAGATCAGCGCGCACCAGAAGTACATGATCAGCACGGCACGGGACTTGGAGTGCCCGAGCTGCAACAGACGGTGGTGGAGGTGGCCCCGGTCGGCGGCGAACGGCGACTGGCCCCGCCAGGTGCGGCGAACGACGGCGAGCACGAGGTCCACGGCCGGCACCGCGATGATCGACAGGGGCAGCAGCAGGGGGATGTACGAGGGCACCATCTCGTGCACCGAGGCGCGCTCCGAGCCCGTGAAGAGGTTGAGCGCGTCCGGCTCGACCTGCCCGGTGATCGAGATGCCGCCCGCGGCGAGCACGAGACCGATGAGCATGGAGCCCGAGTCGCCCATGAAGATCCGCGCCGGTGGCATGTTGTGCGGCAGGAAGCCCAGGCACATGCCGATGAGGATCGCCGAGAAGAGGGTCGCGGGCGCCGCCGCCTCGATGGCGTGCCCGTACCAGATCCGGTAGGCGTACAGGAAGAACGCGGTGGCGGCGATGCAGACCATCCCGGCCGCGAGGCCGTCCAGGCCGTCCACGAAGTTGACCGCGTTGACCGTCACGAGGACGAGCGCGACGGTGAGCAGGTTGCCCTGCCAGGCGCTCAGCAGGATCGTGCCCTCGCCGGGGATCGGCAGCCACAGGATGGTGAGACCCTGCACGACCATGACACCGGCCGCGATGAGCTGGCCGCCGAGCTTCACGAGGGCGTCGATCTCGTACTTGTCGTCGAGCACCCCGACGACCCAGATGATCGCGGCGCCCGAGAGCAGCGCTCTGGGCTCGTGCGAGGTCACGAAGACGTTGTTGAGGTTCGTGAGGTGGTCCGCGACCAGCAGTCCCGCGCACAGCCCCGCGAACATCGCGATGCCCCCGAGCCGCGGGGTCGGTTCGCGGTGCACGTCCCGGGCCCGGATCTCGGTCATCGCCCCCGCGACGATGGCGAACTTCCGCACCGGTCCGGTCAGCAGATAGGTCACCGCCATCGTGATGCAGAGCGTCAGCAGGTATTCACGCACGGGCTTCCCCACAGATCGAGCGGCCATCCTCCAGCGCACACCTTAGCTTCGCGCGCATGATGTCCTGACCTTCCGGGTAGCCCCTCGGGTTGCCCCGAAACGCGCCCGTAGCGGGTCACGGGGTCGCGGAGCGCACCTAACCGCCCGCACCGCACATTCGTCGCACGGGGGACGTACCGCCCGCCGCACGCACCGGGCCGCGAGGCCGGGAGACCGGGCCGCGGCACCGGCTCAGCGGGCCACCTCGGCACCGGTCAGGGCGTTGATCACGGGGTCGAGCGCCTCGCTGATCTCCCCGCCGATGGCCTCGAAGAACGTCAGCGGCGCCCCGTAGGGGTCGTGCACCTCGTCCGCCTCGGGCGTGGGCGCCAGGAGCCAGCCGCGGAGCGCGGCGGCGGCCCGGACCAGGGCCCGGGCCCGGGCGGCGAGATCGGCCGTGTCCGGCAGCGTCGCGGGGTCTATGGCCCGTACGAGCCGGGTGAACTCCTTGAGCGTGAAGGTGCGCAGGCCGGCCGAGTGCCCCATCGAGATCACCTGCGCCCGGTGGTCCCTGGTCGCGGTCAGGACGAGGTCGGCGTGGATGACGTGCGCGTCGAGCAGTTCCCTGGCCCGGAACCCGGCGGGGTCGGCGCCCAGTTCGCTCAGCACGGCCGCGGCGTTCTCCTCCATGGGCGCGCCCTCGTGGCCCCAGGTGCCCGCGCTCTCCACGATCAGCTCGGCGCCCGCGCGCGCCCCGAGCCGGGCCGCCAGGGCATGGCGGGTCAGCCGCTCGGTGATCGGCGAGCGGCACACGTTCCCGGTGCTGACGTGGAGGATGCGGAAGGGAGGGTCGGGCGGGTCCCCGGGTATGTCCCGGCCTTCGCCGGGGGCCGTCAACTGGCCACCTTGAGATGGGGTACCACCTTGCGCAGCTCCTCGGTGTCGATGACCCCGGCGCGCAGCAGGACGGGGACCTCACCGCTCACGTCGACGATCGAGGAAGGAACGTTTCCGGACGTGGGACCGCCGTCGAGGTACACGGAGACCGAGTCGCCGAGCATCTCCTGCGCGGCGTCGCAGGTCTCGGGCGAGGGGTGCCCGGTGAGGTTGCCGGAGGAGACGGCCATGGGGCCGAAGTCGCTGAGGAGCTCGATGGCCACGGGGTGCAGCGGCATCCGGATCGCGACGGTGCCCCGGGTGTCCCCGAGGTCCCAGGCGAGCGAGGGCTGGTGGCGGGCGACGAGGGTGAGGCCCCCGGGCCAGAAGGCATCCACGAGGTCCCAGGCGGTCTCGGAGAAGTCCGTGACGAGGCCGTGCAGGGTGTTCGGGGAGCCGATGAGCACGGGCGAGGGCATGTTGCGCCCACGGCCCTTGGCGGTGAGCAGGTCGCCGACCGCCTCGGCGCTGAAGGCGTCGGCGCCGATACCGTAGACCGTGTCGGTCGGCAGGACGACCAGCTCGCCGCGCCGGACGGCGGCGGCCGCCTCGCGCAGGCCGGTGGCGCGGTCGGTCGCGTCGTCGCAGTCGTATCGCCGTGCCATCAGCGGGTCTCCTGTTCGCGGGAAAGGTGCGTGGGGTGGTGCGCGGTGCGGTGCGGGCCGTGCGGGGCCTGGCGGCTCACGGGAGGGCCTTGCGGGCCGTCGCGAAGCGGGGGCGGTTGTTGAGGTCGGGGTGGTCGGCCGCGTCCGCCCAGCCGCGCTCCTCGGTGAAGAGCCACGGCACCTGGCCGCCCTGGGTGTCGGCGTGCTCCACGACGACGACGCCACCGGGGCGCAGCAGCCGGTGCGCGGTGCGCTCGATGCGGCGGATCGTGTCGAGGCCGTCCTCGCCGGAGAAGAGCGCCATCTCCGGGTCGTGGTCGCGGGCCTCGGGCGCCACGTACTCCCACTCGGTGAGCGGGATGTAGGGCGGGTTGGAGATCACCAGGTCCACCTGCCCGTCGAGTTCGGGCAGGGCCGCGAAGGCGTCGCCCTGGTGCAGGTGGACGCGGGAGCCCTCGACGTTCCTGCGGGTCCACACGAGGGCGTCCTCGCTCAGCTCGACGGCGTGCACCGTGGAGCGGGGCACCTCCTGGGCGAGGGCGAGCGCGATGGCGCCCGAGCCGGTGCACAGGTCCACGACGAGCGGTTCGACCACGTCCATCGCGCGCACGGCGTCTATGGCCCAGCCGACGACGGACTCGGTCTCGGGCCGCGGCACGAAGACGCCCGGGCCCACCTGGAGCTCCAGGTAGCGGAAGTAGGCCCGCCCGGTGATGTGCTGGAGCGGCTCGCGCGCCTCGCGACGGGCGATCGCCTCCCAGTAGCGGGCGTCGAAGTCGGCGTCCGGGACGGTGTGCAGTTCCCCGCGCTTGACGTCGTGCACGTACGCGGCGAGCTCCTCCGCGTCGTTGCGCGGGGAGGGCACGCCGGCGGTGGCGAGCCGCTGGGTGGCCTGGGCCACCTCGGCGAGCAGGAGGTTCACGCGCCTGTCCTTCCTCTGGCGCCGGCGCCGCCGGCTGCCGCGGCCCGGGGGCCGCTCTCGGTCACGCTTGCGCGCGCTGTCACGGGTGCGCGCCCGCTGTCACGCCGCGGCGAGCTTGGCCGCGGAGTCCGCGTCCACGCACGCCTGGATCACCGCGTCGAGTTCCCCGTCGAGCACCTGGTCGAGGTTGTACGCCTTGAAGCCGACGCGGTGGTCGGAGATGCGGTTCTCGGGGAAGTTGTACGTACGGATCTTCTCCGAGCGGTCCACGGTGCGCACCTGGCTGCGGCGCGCGTCCGCCGCCTCGCGCTCGGCCTCCTCCTGGGCCGCGGCGAGCAGCCGCGAGCGCAGGATGCGCAGGGCCTGCTCCTTGTTCTGGAGCTGGCTCTTCTCGTTCTGGCAGGAGGCGACGACGCCGGTGGGCAGGTGCGTGATGCGCACGGCGGAGTCGGTCGTGTTGACGGACTGGCCGCCGGGCCCCGAGGAGCGGTAGACGTCGATGCGCAGGTCGTTGGGGTTGATCTCGACGTCGACCTCCTCGGCCTCGGGGGTCACGAGGACCCCGGCGGCGGAGGTGTGGATGCGGCCCTGGGACTCGGTCGAGGGCACCCGCTGCACGCGGTGCACGCCGCCCTCGTACTTCATCCGCGCCCAGACGCCCTGGCCGGGCTCGGGGTTGGCGTTGCCCTTGGTCTTCACGGCGACCTGGACGTCCTTGTAGCCGCCCAGCTCGGACTCGGTGGCGTCGAGGATCTCCGTCTTCCAGCCGACCCGCTCGGCGTACCGCAGGTACATGCGCAGCAGGTCCCCGGCGAAGAGCGCGGACTCGTCGCCGCCCGCGCCCGCCTTGATCTCCAGGATGACGTCCTTGTCGTCGCTCGGGTCGCGCGGGACGAGCAGGAGGCGCAGCTTCTCGGTCAGCTCCTCGCGGCGCTCGTCGAGCTGCTTGATCTCGGCCGCGAACTCGGGGTCCTCGGCGGCGAGTTCACGGGCGGTCGCGATGTCGTCCCCGGTGGCGCGCCAGGCCCGGTAGGTGCCGACGATGGGCGTCAGCTCGGCGTAGCGCTTGCTGAGCCGCCGGGCGTTGGCCTGGTCGGCGTGGACCGAGGGATCGGCGAGCGTGCGCTCCAGTTCGGCGTGCTCGCCGATGAGTTCCTCGACCGCCTCGAACATTCTCCGGGCTCCAAATCGCGTACGTGGAAGGGCTGCGGGGGGGCTGGGCCGCGCAGGGGACCGCTGGGGAGGGCCGGTGGGCGCCGGGGGGCGTGCCACTGCCGAAAAAGCGCCGGTCCCGGCCGCCCCGTGGGGCGGCCGATGACCGGCGCGTTCGGCTCGCTACTTCTTGGCGGAGCCGGTGGCGGCCTTGCCGAAGCGGGCCTCGAAGCGGGCCACGCGGCCGCCGGTGTCGAGGATCTTCTGCTTGCCCGTGTAGAACGGGTGGCACTCGGAGCACACGTCGGCGCGGATGGTGCCGGACGGGACGGTGCTACGGGTGGTGAACGACGCGCCACAGGTGCAGCTGACCTGCGTCTCGACGTACTCGGGGTGGATGTCGCGCTTCAAGGTGTCTCCTAGGTTCTGGAGGGTGCCGGGTCGCGGAGCCGGGGATGGCGCCGCGTGAACCGGGACCGACGTACCAGTTTGCCAGCACTGGCCGCATCCCCCAAAACCGGGGTGGGGGCACTCGTATTCCCGTACGGAGGGTCGCCCGCCGGTGCCGTGCGGTGAGCCGGGCGCCCGCCGGCCGGGGTCAGCCCTTGACGACCCCGTCGGCGCCGCCCTCGGTCGTGCCGTGCAGCGCGGCGGCAGGGACCGGCTGGTCGGCGCGCAGCGCCTTCCACAGCAGCGCGTCCTTCGCGGTGTCGGGCAGCACCCGGTTGGCGTCCTGCGGGTCGTACGCGACGGGCAGGGTCACCATCGTCGTGGCGGAGGTGCGGACGCCCTTGAGCGAGCCGCCGAACTTCGCGAGCCCGCCCACCGAGTCGAGCCCCGAGTCGGTCGTCAGCGCGCTCGTCGCCGCCCCGGCCAGCTTGTACGCCTTCGCGGGGTTGCCGAGCACGCCGACGTGCTTGACGCGGTCGATGAGCGCCTTGACGAACGCCTGCTGGAGCTGGATGCGGCCGAGGTCGCTGCCGTCGCCGACGCCGTGCCGGGTGCGGACGAGGCCGAGGGACTGCTCGCCGTCCAGGGTGTGCTTCCCGGCGGGCAGGCTGAGGTGGCTGGAGGCGTCCTGAATGGGCTTCGTCGTGGTGAGCGGGACGCCGCCGAGCGCGTCGATCAGCTTCTTGAAGCCCGTGAAGTCGACCTCGACGTAGTGGTCCATGCGGATGCCGGACATCGATTCGACGGTCTTGACGGCGCACGCGGGCCCGCCGGCGGAGTAGGCGCTGTTGAACATCGCCTGGTGCGCGGCGGGGACCGTCTTCCCGCCGTCCGTCGCGCAGGCGGGACGGTCCACGAGGGTGTCGCGCGGGATCGAGACGACGCTCGCCTTCTTGTGGCCCTCGTAGACGTGCACGACCATCGCGGTGTCCGAGCGCGCGGAGCCCTCGTCGCGGCCGTATTCGGCGTTGCTGCCCGAGCGGGAGTCGGAGCCGAGGACGAGGATGTCCATCGAGCCGTTGCCGGTGTCGGCGGGCCGGTCCTTGCCGAGCGCCGCGTCGATGTCGACGCCCTTGATGTTGTGGTCGAGGTGCCAGTACGCGTAGCCGAGGCCCGAGCCGCCGAGCACGACGACGCCCGCGGCCGCCCAGGCGGCGACCAGCAGGCCCTTGCGGCGGGCGCGCGGCTTGCGGCGGCGCCCCTTGCCGCCCCGGTGGGGGCGGGACCCCTCGGGGTTCGCGGGGGTGTCGGTCATGCGCTCCTCAGCTCTGTCGCTTCGCTCCCCCGTCCCGGCGTGCTCACGTCAGTACGACGCCGGATCTCGCCAGCGTCGCACAACGGACTGTGATCACGACGGAGCCCGTCCGAGCCGGCGTCCGCCCCTCGCACGCGAGCTGCCTGCGGTTTTCCGGGGCGGCGCAGGGACGGGGGCGCTCACGTGCTGTGGCGAAGGACACGCGGGCGGGGGTACGGGGGCGCGGGGATGCGGGCTCAGGGGCGCGGTGGCGCCGGGCGCGGTGGCGCCGGGCGCGGCGCGAAAGGCCGGGGGCCGCCCTCCCTCGCGGGAAAGCGGCCCCCGGCCTTCGTACGGGCCCCTGGGGTCCCGGACCTCACTCGCCGCCGTTGCCGGTGCCGGGCGTGGTCTTCTGGATCTGGAGCAGGAACTCCGCGTTGGACTTGGTCTTCTTCATCCGGTCCAGGAGCAGTTCGATCGCCTGCTGCTGGTCGAGGGCGTGCAGCACCCGGCGCAGCTTCCAGACGATGCTCAGCTCGTCACCGGCGAGAAGGATCTCCTCCTTGCGGGTACCGGAGGCGTCGACGTTGACCGCGGGGAAGATCCGCTTGTCCGCGAGCTTGCGGTCCAGGACGAGCTCCATGTTGCCGGTGCCCTTGAACTCCTCGAAGATCACGTCGTCCATGCGCGAGCCGGTCTCGATGAGCGCCGTGGCGAGGATGGTGAGCGAGCCGCCGTCCTCGATGTTGCGCGCGGCGCCGAAGAAGCGCTTGGGCGGGTAGAGCGCCGTGGAGTCGACACCGCCGGAGAGGATGCGCCCGGAGGCCGGGGCCGCCAGGTTGTAGGCGCGGCCCAGGCGGGTGATCGAGTCGAGGAGCACGACGACGTCGTGTCCCAGCTCCACGAGGCGCTTCGCGCGCTCGATGGCCAGCTCGGCGACCGTGGTGTGGTCCTCGGCGGGCCGGTCGAAGGTCGAGGAGATGACCTCGCCCTTCACCGAGCGCTGCATGTCGGTGACCTCTTCGGGCCGCTCGTCCACGAGGACGACCATGAGGTGGCACTCGGGGTTGTTCGTGGTGATCGCGTTGGCGACCGCCTGCATGATCATGGTCTTGCCGGTCTTCGGCGGGGCCACGATCAGCCCGCGCTGGCCCTTGCCGATCGGGGCGACGAGGTCGATGATCCGCGTGGTCAGCACCCCCGGGTCGGTCTCCAGGCGGAGCCGGTCCTGCGGGTAGAGCGGGGTGAGCTTCTGGAACTCTGGCCGGCCGCGCCCGGTCTCCGGCGCCATGCCGTTGACCGAGTCGAGGCGCACGAGCGCGTTGAACTTCTCGCGCCGCTCGCCGTCCTTGGGCTGGCGGACCGCGCCGGTGACGTGGTCGCCCTTGCGCAGGCCGTTCTTGCGGACCTGGGCGAGGGAGACGTAAACGTCGTTGGGGCCGGGCAGGTAGCCGGAGGTGCGGATGAACGCGTAGTTGTCGAGGATGTCGAGGATGCCCGCGACGGGGATCAGGACGTCGTCCTCGTTGACCTGCGGCTCGTTGATCTCGTCACGGCCGCGACGGCCCCTGCGGTCGCGGTAGCGGCCCCGGCGGCCACGGCGTCCGCCGTCGTCGTCGAAGTCGTCCTGCGGCCGGTTGTCGTGCTGCTTCTGGCGGCTCTGGTTGCCGCCGCCGCCCTGCTGGTCGTCGCCCTTGTTGCCGCGGCGGTTGTTGTCGCGGTTGTCGCGGTCGCGGCCGTTGTTGTCGCGGCCGTCGCGGTCGCGGCCCCTGCGGCGGTCGCGGTCGCGGCCCGAGCGGCCCTCGGCGTTGTCGCCGTCGTGCTGGCCGTGCTGCCCGCCGCCCTGCTGCTGGGCGTGCTGGCCGCCGTCCTGGCGGTCCTGCTTGGCGCGGTTGTCCCGGTTCTCGCGGCTGCCGCGCTCCTCGCGGTTCTCGCGCTGGGGCTGCTCGGCGGCCTGCGGCTGCTCGGTGGCGGCCTCGGGGCTCCCGGCCTCGGCCGTGGCACGCCGCCTGCGGCGCTGCTCCCCGCCGGGGACCTCGCTGGCGGGCTGGCCGGGGATGTCGATCTGCTGCAGCCCGTTCTCGGCGGGCTGCGCCTGCTCCTTGGCCGGAGCGGCCTGCGCGGCGGCCTCCTTCGGGGCCTCCTCGCCGGTGCGCGCCTTCGAGGTGGCGCGGCGCTTGGGCTTGGCCTCGGCGCCCGGCTCGGCCGCGGGCGCGCCTCCGCCGGACTGCGCCTCCTTGATGGCGTCGATCAGCTGGCTCTTGCGCATCCGCGCGGTGCCCTTGATCTTGAGCCCGGAGGCGACCTGCTGGAGTTCGGCCAGCACCATGCCCTCAAGCCCTGTGCCGCGGCGGCGCCGGGTCCCGGTGGAGGGGGCGGCGTCCGTGATGGGCGCAGCCTCGGCCGTGCTGTCGGCACTCACGCCCATCAGATCGGTGGTGTCGCTCACGAAGGGTCCTTCCCTGGAGCGGACGTCGGCCTGTCTGGCTCGGCGACCGGTTGTGCTGTCCGGCTGTGGTCCTCTGCGAAGGGGAGGCGCCGGGGCGATGGACCGCCAAAGAGGCGGAGGAATACGGTGGTGAAGACGCCTGACTCGGCCGTGTCACCAGAAGTGCGTGTCACAGGACCGGTTCACGCCCGTTCCGGAGCGCTTCGGTGCCGCTCCGTGCGGGGCACGGCGCGATACGGGGACTCCCGGAAGATGAGGTGTCCCGCCCCGGCGTTCCGGGAAGAACCGGCGCCCCGAGAAAAATCGGCGCTCCGGGCGGCCCCGGATTCCTGGCGAAGACACGTCGCACCTCGCCTGAAAGCGATCGGGTGCGCAGTTGAGATTAACAATACCGTATCCAACACATATTCCCCCTCTCCTGTGCGGCGACCGTGGGGTCACGGCGCCAGCGGCAGCACACTCGCGCCCGCGCTGTCGACGGGGACACGGGCCGCGGCCCACTCCCCGCCCGCGAGCCCGGCGACCTTGTCGGCCGCCTCCTCGTCCACCAGCGCGAGGACGGTCGGTCCCGCGCCGGAGATCACCGCGGGCACCCCGTCCGCCCGCAGCCGTTCCACCAGGGCGAGCGACTCGGGCATCGCCGGGCCCCGGTACTCCTGGTGGAGCCGGTCCTCGGTCGCCGTGAACAGCAGCCCGGGGCGCCTGGTCAGGGCCTCGACGAGCAGCGCGGCACGGCCCGCGTTGGCCGCCGCGTCGGCGTGCGGCACGGTACGCGGCAGAAGTCCCCTGGCGGTCTCGGTGAGCACCGGGCGGCTGGGGACGAAGACGACGGGGACGACGGAGTCGGCGGGCGTCATCCGCACCGCGCGGGCGAGCCCGCTCTCCATCCACGAAAGCGTGAACCCGCCGAGCAGGCAGGCCGCGACGTTGTCGGGGTGCCCCTCGATCTCGGTGGCGAGTTCGAGGAGCGCCTGGGTGTCGAGCCGGCCCTCGCCGCCGGTCGTGACGGCCCGCGCGGCGACGATCCCCGCGCAGATGGCCGCCGAGGAGGAGCCGAGCCCGCGCCCGTGCGGGATGCGGTTGGCGCAGACGATCTCCAGGCCGCGCGGCTGCCCGCCGAGCAGGTCGAAGGCGGCGCGCAGGGACCGGACGAGGAGGTGCTTCTCGTCGCGCGGCAGGGTCTCGCTGCCCTCACCGGCTATGTCGATGCGCAGCCCCGAGTCGGCGACCCGCACCACGACGTCGTCGTAGAGGCCGAGCGCGAGCCCGAAGGCGTCGAAGCCGGGACCCAGGTTGGCGCTGGAGGCGGGGGTGCGCACCCGGACGGCGGCGGCGCGAAAGGCGGGACCGGCCATCGCGTGGGGACTCTCCTTGTGTTCCTCGGGCGGGGACTGCACCGTGCGGCGCGGGGCGAGCCGCTGGAGGCGGCGGCCCTCGCGGTGACTGTCGCGGGGCGGGGTGGTGGGGATTGGGGTGCGGGGGCGGGGATTTTCCACGCTTCCGGCGAATCCCCCCGGAACGCCCGGATCGCATCCGGGCGCGTGGGATCGTACGGCCACAACGGCAGCGGCACCGCGGCACAAGCGGCGGGGCAGGTGGGGCACAGCCTATCGAAGGAAGCGCCCGCCGCGACATAGGGCGCACGGGAGGCGCATGACGCGTGTCGTCCGGGGGGCGTGCGACCCCCGCGACTTCGGGCGTTTGCGGATGCCTTGCACGGGTTTCACGGGGCGGGGAGGGCCGGGAATCGCACCCGTCGGTGTCTTGGGCGTCAAGACGGACAGGGGCCCGGGACCGCGCGG
>NZ_GG770539.1:1913904-1932848 GCF_000154905.1 Streptomyces sp. SPB074
TTTCGCTGACGTGCGGCGCCCGCGGGTGTCAGCCCGTCAGGCCGAGGCGGCGGGCGGCGGAGGCGGCGTCCACGGGGATGACGGTGGGGCGCGGGGCGCCCTCGGTGGCGCGGTCGGGGTCCTTGAGGCCGTTGCCGGTGACCGTGCACACGATGCGCTGCCCCGGGTCCACGAGGCCCTGTTCGGCGGCCTTGAGCAACCCGGCGACCGAGGCCGCGGAGGCGGGCTCCACGAAGACGCCCTCTTGCCCGGCCAACAGCCGGTAGGCGGCCAGGATCTGGCGGTCGGTCACCTCGTCGATGAGCCCGCCGGACTCCTCGCGCGCGGCGAGCGCCTGCTGCCAGGAGGCCGGGTTGCCGATCCGGATCGCGGTGGCGAGCGTACGGGGGTCCTTGACGACCTCGCCGCGCACGATCGGCGCCGAACCGCTCGCCTGGAAGCCCCACATGCGCGGGGTGCGGCTCGCGACGCCGTCGGCGGCGTACTCGCGGTACCCCTTCCAGTAGGCCGTGATGTTGCCCGCGTTGCCGACGGGGAGGACGTGGATGTCGGGTGCCTCGCCCAGCGCGTCCACGATCTCGAAGGCGGCCGTCTTCTGGCCCTCGATGCGCACCGGGTTGACCGAATTGACCAGCGAGACCGGGTAGTTGTCGGCGAGCGCGCGGGCGAGGGTGAGGCAGTCGTCGAAGTTGCCGTCCACCTGGAGGATCTTCGCGCCGTGCACGAGGGCCTGGCCCATCTTGCCGAGCGCGATCTTGCCCTGCGGCACGAGCACCGCGCTGACCATGCGGGCGCGGACCGCGTAGGCGGCGGCCGAGGCGGAGGTGTTGCCCGTGGAGGCGCAGATGACCGCCTTCGCGCCCTCCTCCTTGGCGCGCGTGATCGCCATCGTCATGCCGCGGTCCTTGAAGGACCCGGTCGGGTTCGCGCCCTCGACCTTGAGATACACCTCGCAGCCGGTGCGCTCGGAGAGCACCTGCGCGGGGACGAGGGGCGTGCCGCCCTCGCCGAGCGTGACGACCTCGGTCGTGTCCTCGACCGGGAGCCGGTCCCGGTACTCCTCGATGATGCCGCGCCACTGGTGGACCATGACTGCCTACTCTCCTTCAACCCGCATGATGCTGGCGACGCCCCGGACGGTGTCGAGCTTGCGCAGCGCCTCGACGGTGCTGCTGAGGGCCGCGTCGGCGGCCCGGTGGGTGACGACGACGAGGCTCGCCTCGCCGCTGCCGTCGCCCCGGCCCTGCTGGCGCACGGTGTCGATCGACACGCCCTGTTCGGCGAAGACGGTCGCGACCTGGGCGAGCACCCCGGGTTTGTCGGCGACGTCGAGACTGATGTGGTAGCGCGTGACGACCTCGCCCATCCCGGAGACGGTCAGTCCCGCGTACGCGGACTCGCCGGGCCCGGTGGCGCCCGCGAGCCGGTTGCGGCAGACGGCGACGAGGTCCCCGAGGACGGCGGACGCGGTCGGGGTGCCGCCCGCCCCGGGCCCGTAGAACATGAGCCGCCCGGCCGCCTCGGACTCCACGAAGACCGCGTTGTACGCCTCGCGGACGGAGGCGAGGGGGTGGCTGAGCGGCAGCATCGCGGGGTGGACGCGGGCGCTGACGCCGCGGCCGTCAGCGCCGCGCTCGCAGATCGCGAGGAGCTTGATGGTGCAGCCCATGGCGCGCGCGGAGGCGAAGTCGGCGGCGGTCACCTCGGTCATGCCCTCGCGGTGCACGTCGTCGAGGCGGACGCGGCTGTGGAAGGCGATCCCGGCGAGGATCGCGGCCTTGGCGGCGGCGTCGAAGCCCTCGACGTCGGCGGTCGGGTCGGCCTCGGCGTAGCCGAGCGCGGTGGCCTCGTCCAGGGCCTCCTGGTAGCCGGCGCCGGTCGCGTCCATCTTGTCGAGGATGAAGTTCGTCGTGCCGTTGACGATGCCGAGGACGCGGTGCACCTGGTCCCCGGCGAGGGATTCGCGCAGCGGGCGCAGCAGCGGGATGGCGCCCGCGACGGCGGCCTCGTAGTAGAGGTCCCTGCCGTGCCCGGCGGCGGAGGCGTGCAGCGCGGGGCCGTCCTTGGCGAGGAGCGCCTTGTTCGCCGAGACGACGGAGGCGCCGTGCGCGAAGGCCGTCGTGATGAGGGTGCGGGCGGGCTCGATGCCGCCGATGACCTCGATGACGACGTCGAGGTCGCCGCGTTCGACGAGCGCCGTCGCGTCCGTCGTGACGAGCGCGGGGTCGATGCCCTCGCGCACCTTGTCGGGACGGCGCACGGCGACGCCGGCGAGTTCGACGGGGGCGCCGATGCGGGCGGCGAGGTCGTCGGCGTGCGTCGTCATGATGCGCGCCACCTCTGAGCCGACTACCCCACAGCCAAGGAGCGCCACCTTCAGCGGACGCGTGCGCATCATCCGACCTCGTTTCGTCTTTCCGTGTCGTTCCGCGGGGCTCCGGGTCCGTGTCGCGGAGCCCGGGGAACGCGGAGCCTGTGTGTCGCGGTGGGTCCAGTCTCACGCACCGCCCCGGGGTTTCAGCCCCGCGTCCGATGCGTGAGACAAGCATTCCGTACGGGTGCGGGGCGCCGTGACCCGCCCCGCCACGACGCCCCGTCCCCTCGGCCCGGTTCAGCCGACGTCGAGCCGGAGCAGGTCCTCCTCCGTCTCGCGGCGCACGACGACGCGGGCGCCGCCGTCCCGTACGGCCACGACGGGGGGGCGCAGCGCGTGGTTGTAGTTGCTCGCCATCGAGCGGCAGTAGGCGCCCGTCGCCGGTACGGCGAGCAGGTCGCCGGGCGCGAGGTCGGCCGGCAGGAAGGCGTCCCGCACGACGATGTCGCCACTCTCACAGTGCTTGCCCACGACGCGGACGAGCATCGGCTCGGCGTCGGAGACGCGCGAGGCGAGCGCGACGGAGTACTCGGCGTCGTAGAGCGCGGTGCGGATGTTGTCCGACATGCCGCCGTCGACGGAGACGTACGTGCGCAGCCCCTCCAGGGGCTTGATCGTCCCGACCTCGTACAGCGTGAAGGCCGTGGGCCCGACGATGGCGCGGCCCGGCTCGACGGAGATGCGGGGCACGGCGAGCCCGGCGCTCTCGCACTCGCGCGTGACGATGTCGCCGAGCGCCTTGGCGATCTCGTGCGGCTCGCGCGGGTCGTCCTCGGAGGTGTAGGCGATGCCGAGGCCGCCGCCGAGGTCGATCTCGGGCAGTTCGACGCCGTGCTCGTCGCGGATCTCGGCGAGCAGCCCGACGACGCGGCGCGCGGAGACCTCGAAGCCCGCCATGTCGAAGATCTGCGAGCCGATGTGCGAGTGGATGCCGACGAGTTCGATCCCGTCGAGGGTGAGCGCGCGGCGCACGGCCTCGGCGGCCTGTCCCCCGGCGAGCGCGAGGCCGAACTTCTGGTCCTCGTGCGCGGTCGCGATGAATTCGTGGGTGTGGGCCTCGACGCCGACGGTGACGCGGATCTGCACGCGCTGGACGCGGCCGTGGGCCTGCGCGGTGTGCGCGACGCGGGCGAGTTCCTGGAAGGAGTCGACGACGATGCGGCCGACCCCGGCGGAGACGGCCCGCTCGATCTCGGCCGCCGTCTTGTTGTTGCCGTGGAAGGCGATGCGCGCGGCGGGCATCCCGGCGTCGAGCGCGGTGAGCAGTTCGCCGCCCGAGCAGACGTCGAGGTTGAGGCCCTCCTCGTGCAGCCAGCGCACGACGGCGCGGCTGAGGAACGCCTTGCCCGCGTAGAACACGTCGGCACCCTCGCCGAAGGCGGAGCGCCAGTCGCGGCAACGGGCCCGGAAGTCCTCCTCGTCGAGGAAGTAGGCGGGCGTGCCGAACTCCTCGGCGAGGCGCGTGACGGGCACGCCGCCGACGCTGAGGGCGCCCTCCTCGGCGCTCTCGCGGCGGACGGTGCGGGCCCAGACCTTCGGGTCCAGGGCGTTGAGGTCGGCGGGCGGGGCCGCGTAGTGGCCCTCGGGCAGGACGTCTCCGTGGCGGGGACCGGCAGGGTGGGCGGAACGGCTCATGGCTGTCGTGCTCTCTATCGTTCAGACGTACTGGGGCGCGCTGATGCCGAGCAGGGTCAGGCCACCGGCGAGCACCGTCCCGGCGGCTTCGGCGAGGGCCAGCCGGGCGCGGTGGGCGGCCAGGGGTTTGAGCCCGCCGAGCGGGAGCAGCCCGCCGGTGCGGTCGTGGAAGCCGAGGAGGGCGTCGGCGAGGCGTACGAGCCGGCGCGCGAGCCGGTCGGGTGCGCGGTGCTCAGCGGCGCGGAGCAGCACGGCGGGGTGCTCGGCGAGCAGCGCGAGGAGCGGGGCGGCCTCGGGTCCGCTGTCGCCGGGCTCGGGCCCGTAGCCGAGGTCGGCGGCGTTGCGCACGAGGGCGCGGGCGCGGGCGTGCGCGTAGCGCACGAGGAAGAGGGGGTTCTCGACGCGCTGCACGAGGAGGCCGGCGTCGAGGCGGGGCCGCTCGGCGGGAGCGGTGTGCAGGAGGGCCCAGCGGCGGGTGTCGGGGTCGAGGGGCGCGGTGGCCTCGTACGGGGGCGCGGCGCGCAGGGGCTCGCCGCCGGTGGCGTCGAGGCGGGCCTCGCCGCCCTGGGCGCGGACGAGGCGGACGAGGGCCTCGGCGAGGACGTGCGCGCGCGCGCCGTCGGGCCGCAGTACGAGGCGTTGCCCGGCCAGGGCGTCGCCGGGGCGTCCGGCCTCGGCGACGACGTCCCGTTCGTAGGAGGCGGGGCCCGCGAGGCGGAAGTTGAGGAAACCGGGCCCGGTCACGCGGACCTCGGCGAGCCGCGGATCGTGCCGCAGCCGCTCGCGCAGCAGAGCGGCGAGGGCGAGCGGCGAGGTCCGGGCGGGCCCGGCCGCGAGCAGCGCGACGTTGCAGGCGTAGTCCCCGTACCCCCCGGGCCGCGGCACGGCGACGGTCACCCGCTCCGCCACCCCCTCGCTAACCTCGGCCACCGCGCCCTCGCGCACGGCGTGCCGGAGCGCACCGAGGACGGTGCGCGAGAGCTCTGCGGGGGTCACGGGTCCAGCGTAGGGGAGGGGGGTGGGGTGGGGGCCAATGGACGGGGGGCGGGGTCCGGCATGTGGACGGCCCCGGGCTCACTCCCCCTCCTCCGCGCCCTCCCCGCGTTCGGCGGCGACGCGGCGGCCGCGCTCGGCGAGTTCCCGTACGGCGGCCACGAGGCACTCGGGCTCGAAGGGCTTGGCGAGGAAGAGGTCGATGTCGGGGAGCGCGCGGCCGACCTCCTCGGCGCTGGAGGCGCTGACCATGGCGAGCGGCACGTGCCGCGTGCGCGGGTCGGCGCGCAGCCGCTCGGCGGTGCGCACCCCGTCGAGCCGGGGCATGACGAGGTCGAGGGTGATGACGTCGGGCCGCACCTCGTGCACGATCTCCAGGCACTCGGCACCATCGGCCGCGGTCACCACCTCGAAGCCTTCCAGTTCGAGATTGACCCTGATCAGCTGCCGGATCATCTTGTTGTCGTCGACCACAAGGACCCGGCCGGTCGCCCCTGGCACACCGCAGAGCCTAGGCGCGCCGCCCACCCCTCGTCCCGGCTTTCCCCACATCCACCCCCACGGAGGGACCCGCCCGGACGCCCGTGCGGACCCCTTCCGACCCCCGCAATACCTGGTCACCCCCACCCACCCGAAGCTGATACTGTTCTACCCGTCGCCGCCTCACAGCGGCCGGCACGCCCCCGTAGCTCAGGGGATAGAGCAACGGCCTCCGGAGCCGTGTGCGCAGGTTCGAATCCTGCCGGGGGCACTCGCCAGAGATCAGCGGAAACGCGGCGCTGAGCTGGGCGGATGCCGAGAGGGAAGGGCGGGAGTCGGTCACCGACTCCCGCCCTTTCTCGTTGCCTCAGGGAGGCTGAGGGGTCGCGGCGTCGCGGTCGCTAGGACGCCTTTCGGCGGGATGCTGTCGTCTTCTTCTTCGGGGTCTGCTTCTTCGCCGTGCTCTTCTTCGCCGCTGCCGTCTTCCTCGCCGGGGCGGGTTTCTTCGCTGGTGTCGTCTTCTTCTTCGGGGGTGCCTTCTTCTTGCGGTCTTCCAGGTGGTGGACCTCGGCGACCTCCTCGCCCGAGGGGTCGTCGCCGCGGGATTTCTGGGCGGCCTTCACGCTGTTCTCCAGGGCCGCCATCAGGTCGATGACCTTGCCGCCGCCCGCCGGGCGTTCGGGGGCCGGGAGGTCGTGGCCCTCGGTCTTCGCGGCGATCATCTCCTCGACGGCCTGCCGGTAGTCGTCGTGGAGGTCGTTCACGTCGGCCTCGCCGAGGGTGTCCATGAGGGACTCGGCGAGGTCGAGTTCCTTGTCGCGGACCTTGACGTCCTCGGTGGGGGCCACGCCCTCGGGGACGCGGATCTCGTCGGGCCAGTGCAGGCCGTGCAGGACGATGACGTCGCCGACGACGCGGAGCATCCCGAGGCGTTCCTTGCCGCGCAGGGCGAACTTCGCGAGCGCGACGCGGTGGCCGCGCTTGAGGGCCTCGCGCAGCAGCGTGTACGGCTTCGCGGCGTTCGAGCCGCCCGAGGCGAGGTAGTAGGCGGCGTCCATCTGGAGCGGGTCGATGCTGTCGGCGGGGACGAAGGCGACGATGTCGATCGTCTTGGTCGTCGGCAGCGGGAGCGAGGCCAGGTCCTCGTCGGTGATGGGGATGAGGCCGCCGTCGGCGCCCTCGTACGCCTTGCCGATCTCGTCGCCCGAGACCTCCTTGTCCTCCAGTTCGCACACCTTGCGGTAGCGGACCCGGCCGCCGTCCTCGGTGTGGATCTGGCGGAAGGAGACGGTGTGGTTCTCGGTCGCGTTGACGAGCTTCACCGGGATGCTGACCAGGCCGAAGGAGACCGCGCCGTTCCAGATCGATCGCACGTCGCTGCCTTTCGCCGGAGGGCTCCCGCCGTGGACTCGCGCCGGGAAGGGTGAGTGACCGCTTTGCGTGGAATTCTTATTGTATGACGCCGATCACGCATGTGGCGGGGCGACGGCTCGCGCTGAGCAATCTGCAGAAGGTGCTGTACCCGGGCGACGGCTTCACGAAGGGCGAGGTCCTGCACTACTACGCCGGGGTCGCCGGGGTCATGCTGCCGCATCTGCGGGACCGGCCCGTCTCCTTCCTGCGCTACCCGGACGGGCCCTCGGGCCAGCGTTTCTTCTCCAAGAACCCGCCCCCCGGTACGCCCGAGTGGGTGCGGGTCGCCCGGGTCGAGCGCTCGGACGGGGCCGGCGAGCAGGTGGTGATCGCCGACCTGCCCTCGCTCATGTGGGCGGCGAACCTGGTGACGGAGTTCCACACGCCGCAGTGGCGGCTGGACGGGCGGGGGCGGGCGGACCGGCTCGTGCTCGATCTCGACCCGGGCGAGCCCGCGACGGTCGTGGAGTGCGCCGTCGTCGCCCGGTGGCTGCGGGAGCGCTTGGCGGCGGACGGGCTGACCGCGTACGTGAAGACCTCGGGCTCCAAGGGCCTGCACCTGCTCGCCCCGCTCGTGCCCGCCCCGTCGTCCGAGGTCACGGCGTACGCGAAGAAGCTGGCCGTGGAGGCGGAGGGGGAGCTCCCGGACCTCGCGCTGCACCGCATGACGAAGAAGCTCCGCGCGGGCAAGGTCTTCGTGGACTTCAGCCAGAACGCCGCCGCGAAAACGACGGCGACCCCGTACACCCTCCGCGCCCGCGACCGTCCCACCGCCTCGGCCCCGCTGACCTGGGCGGAGGTCGAGCACTGCGAGGCCCCGGAGGACCTGGTGGTACTCGCCCAGGACATCCCGTCCCGCCTCAAGAAGCACGGCGAACTGCTCGCCCCCCTGGTGACGGGCGAGGGCGCGGGGGAACTGCCGTGACGGGGCGCGAGAGGGGCGGGAGAAGCGGGAGGAGCGGGAGGAGCGGGAGGAGCGCGGGAAGCGCGGCGAGCGGGCGCGAAAGCGGGAGCGGGGAAGGCCCCGCGAGCACGCGCGGGAGCCGGGAACGCCCCGCGAGCGGGCGCGGCGGCAGGGGTGCGGGGGCCGGGCCGCGTCGGGCGGTGCGGGGTCCGGGAGCGGGGCGCCGGGCGGGGCGGGTGTCGTGAACGGTCTGCCTCCCGGGTTCCGGCTGCCGCTCCGTGCCGCCCTCGCCGAAGCCGTCGACCGGCTGCCCGCCGGGGCCGGGTGGGTGTACGAGCCGAAGTTCGACGGGCATCGGCTCCTCGTGGTGCGCGGGGAGGACGTCGTGCTCCAGGCGCGGTCGGGGCGGCGGGTGACCGGCGCCTTCCCCGATCTCGTGGAGGCGGCGGAGCGCTTGCCCGCGGGGACCGTGCTCGACGGGGAGGTGGTGGTGTGGACCGGGGGACGCACGGATTTCGCCGCCGTGCAGCGGCGGGCGGCGGCGACGGCCGCGCGGGCCCCTGCGCTCGCGCGGGCGCTGCCCGCCTCGTACGCCGCCTTCGACCTCCTCGCGCTCGGCGGCGAGGACCTGCGCCCGCACCCGTACGCGGAACGCCGCGCCCGGCTCCTCGGCCTGCTCGCGCCGCTCGGGCCCCCGCTCCAGGCCGTGCCCGCCACCGAGGAGCGCGCGACGGCCCTCCAGTGGTACGAGGCGCTCGCCGGGACGGGCGTCGAGGGCATCGTCGCCAAGCGGGCGCGGCAGGGGTACCCGGGCGGGCGGCGCGCCTGGCGCAAGGTGCGGCACCGCGACACGAAGGACGCGCTCGTCCTCGGGTACGTCGGGGCGCGGCGCGCACCGAGGCTGCTCGTGCTCGCCCTGCCGGGTGACGGCACCCCCGTCGCATCGCGCCCGCTCGCCCCCGCGCTGCGGGCCGGGGCCGCAGGCGCGCTGCCCGCCGACGAGGAGGGGGCGGACGCGGGACTCGTCACCGCCGCCGGGGTCGGCGAGGTCCCGTTCACGCGGGTGCGGCCCGGCGGGGTCGTGGAGGTGCGGCGGGAGACGACGCGGCAGGGGACCGTGGAGGCGGTGCGGTTCCGGGGAGGGCGCGGGGAGTGAGCGCCGGGTCGTGACGCCTTGTGGTCTTTTGCGATCTCTCGATGGGCCTTTTACGTTGATTCGTGACCATCTGTGGTCACTTCATCGCACTTCAGGGAGTCGTCCATGCCGCACCGGAAACCCGTAGCGC
The DNA here is from genome assembly GCF_000154905.1 of Streptomyces sp. SPB074. Taxonomy (GTDB): domain Bacteria; phylum Actinomycetota; class Actinomycetes; order Streptomycetales; family Streptomycetaceae; genus Streptomyces. Next base: position 1,922,990 of record NZ_GG770539.1, read on the forward strand.
TCGCCCTCCTCGCCGCCGCCCTCCTCTCCCCCGCCGCCGCGGCCCACGCCGCCGCGCCCCAGGCCGACCCGGCCCACGCCGCCGCGACCCCCGCCGCCGCGACCCCCGCCGACCCGGCGCCCCGTACCGCCTTCGGCGAGACCCCGGCCAGCGCGCACGGGCTCGTCGTCGCGCGCGAGGGCCTGACCCTGCGGGACGCGCCGCGCCGCGCGGGGACCGAGGTCGGGCGCCGCCCGTACGGCGGCGCCGTCGCGATCCACTGCGCCATGCGCGGTGAGCTCGTCCAGGGCGAGGACCGCTGGTTCCTGCTGACCGACGGGACGTGGGTCGCCGCGCCGAGCCGGTCGATCGAGACCGAGGGCGTCCCGCGCACCTGCTGACGGCCCATCGGGGGCGCGGGTCCGCCCCGGCGGACTCCGCCTCGCATAACGGGACAATCCGCACCCCGCTTGCTACGTTCCCGGCATGACCGGAACCAGGACGGCGGACGCGGCGGCGGGCCTCGCGGCGCGCGCCGTGCCGCCGCTCCGCCGGCGGGGGGTCGAGCTCGGGCTGCTCGTCCTCGCGGTCGGCCTGGTCCTGCTCGGGTACGTGGCCGTGGGACTCACGCGCGAGGACCGGGTGCCGCCCGACGCGCTGCGCAACCTCGCGGGGCTCGCGGGCCTCGCGCTCCTCGCCCACCTGGTCGTGCGCCTGCGCGCCCCCCTCGCCGACCCGCTCCCGCTGCCGATCGGCGTCCTGCTCAACGGCATCGGCCTCGTCCTCATCTACCGGCTCGACCTCCAGACCCCGGGCGACCGCGCCGCGCCCGCGCAGCTCGTGTGGTCGATGACGGGTTTCGCGCTCTTCCTCGCCGTCGTGGCGCTGCTGCCCGACGACCGCCTCCTCCAGCGCTTCGCCTACCTCGCGATGCTCGCCGCGCTCGTCCTGATGATCGTGCCGATCTTCTTCCCGGCCGTGAACGGGGCCCGGATCTGGCTGCGCCTCGGGGACTTCTCCCTCCAGCCCGGCGAGTTCGCGAAGGTGCTGCTCGCCGTCTTCTTCGCGAGCTACCTCGCCGCGAACCGCGAGGCGCTGCGCCACACGGGCCGCAGGCTGCTGTGGACGCGGCTGCCGAGCGCCCGCGTCCTCGGGCCGGTCCTGACGGTGTGGCTGCTGAGCGTCGGCGTCCTCGTCCTGGAGCGCGACCTCGGCACCTCGCTGCTCTTCTTCGGGCTCTTCGTCGTCCTGCTGTACGTCGCGACGGGACGCACCGGCTGGATCGCGGCCGGGCTCGTCCTGGCCGCGCTCGGGGCGTGGGCGGTGGGCACGCTGGAGCCGCACGTGCACCAGCGCGTCGAGGACTGGCTGCACCCCTTCGCCTCGATCGACGCGGGCGCCGGTCCCGGCCAGCTCGCGCAGTCCCTCTTCGCCTTCGCCGCCGGGGGCTTCACCGGCACCGGGCTCGGCGCGGGGCACTCGGTCCTCATCGGCTTCGCGACGAAGTCCGACTTCATCCTCGCGACCGCGGGCGAGGAACTGGGCCTCGCGGGGCTCACGGCGCTCTTCCTGCTCTACGCGCTGCTCGTCGCGCGCGGTTTCCGTACGGGCCTCGAACTCCCTGACACCTTCGGGCGGCTGCTCGCGACCGGGCTCGCCTCGATCGTCGCGCTCCAGGTCTTCGTCATCGCGGGCGGCGTGACGGGCCTCATCCCGCTCACCGGGATGGCGATGCCCTTCCTCGCGCAGGGCGGCTCCTCGGTCGTCACGAACTGGGTGATCGTGGCGCTGCTGCTGCTCATGAGCGACCGGGCGGCCCGCGCGGCGGACCCGCGGGAGGCACCGGAGGGCCCGGAGACGGGCTGGGTACGAGGCGGGGCGGGCGCGTGAGCCGCTACCAGCGGCGCGCCGCCTTCTTCTGCCTCCTGCTCCTGGTCGCCCTCGTGCTCAACGCCGTCCGCGTCCAGCTCGTCCGCGCCTCCGCCTACGACCACAACCCGGCCAACCGCCGGGCCGCCATCGCCCGCTGGGACCGCCCGCGCGGGGACATCCTCGTCGGCGGGCACCCGGTCACCGGCTCGCGGGACACGCGCGAGCAACTGCGGTACGAGCGCACGTACACGGACGGCCCGCTCTACGCGCCCGTCACCGGCTTCGCCTCGCAGGTGTACGGGAGCACGCTCCTGGAGCGCGCCGAGGACGGGCTCCTGACCGGCGCGGACCCCGGCCTGCGCGCCGTCCCGCTCTGGAACGACCTGGTCCGCGCGCGGCCCCGGGGCGGGAACGTCGCCACGACGATCGACCCGAAGGCGCAGCGCGCCGCCTTCGACGGGCTCGCGGGGCGCACGGGGGCCGTCGCCGCGCTCGACCCCGCCACGGGCCGGGTCCTCGCGCTCGTCAGTTCGCCCTCGTACGACCCCGGCGTGCTCTCGGGCACGGGCCGCGCCGTGACGGCGGCCTGGGCGCGGCTCACGGCCGATCCGGCGCAGCCGCTCCTCAACCGGGCGCTGCGGCAGACGTACCCGCCGGGCTCGACGTTCAAGATCGTGACGGCCGCCGCCGCGCTGGACTCCGGGGCGGTGCGGGACGTGGACGAGGGGACGGGCGCGCCCGACCCGTACCGGCTGCCGGGGAGCGCGACCCGGCTCGCGAACGAGGTGGAGGGGTGCGGGGACGCGAGTCTGCGGTACGCGTTCCGGTGGTCGTGCAACACGGTGTTCGCGGCGCTCGGGGTGCGCACGGGGCTCGGCGAGATGACGCGGGCCGCCGGGCGCTTCGGCTTCGGCGCCGCGACGCCCGGCATCCCCTCGCCCGTCGTGCGCTCCGTCTTCGGCACCCGGCTCGACAAGGCGCAGCTCGCGCTCTCCTCGATCGGCCAGTACGACACGCGGGCGACGCCGCTCCAGATGGCGATGGTGGCCTCCGCCGTCGCCTCCGGCGGGGCGCTGCCGCGCCCGCGGCTGATCGAGCGCACCACGACGCGCGAGGGGCGCCTCGTGGACGCGCCGCCCTCGCGCACGCTGCGGCAGGCCATGAGCCCGTCCACGGCGGCGCGCCTGCGCGCGCTCATGGTGGACGCGGTCGAGAAGGGCACCGGGCGGCGCGCGGCGATCGAGGGCGCGACGGTGGGCGGCAAGACGGGCACCGCGCAGCACGGCGTCGGCAACAAGGGCACCCCGTACGCCTGGTTCGTCTCGTGGGCGCAGGGGTCCGGCGCGCCCTCGCCGCAGGTGGCGGTGGCGGTCGTGGTCGAGGACGCCTCGGCGGACCGGGGCGAGATCAGCGGGGGCGGGAACGCGGCCCCGATCGCGCGGGCGGTGATGGCCGCGGTGGTGGGCGAGGGGAAGAGGGGGCGGCGCTGAGGGCCCGGGGGCGCGGCGGTCTTCCCCGGCCACCCCCGGGCCGTGCGCGCCTCCCTCAGCAGACGCCCTTGCCGCCCGGGCAGTAGGGCTTCGTCATCTCCGCGCGCACCTGCCCGGCCCGCTTCGCCGCCGCCGCGAGATCGATGTCGGCGGCCTTCGCCGCGACGCTCTTCGGGGTGATCTCGGCGATCGTCGCCGCCGTGTTGCCGTCCGCCCAGGCGCACATGGGGAAGACGACGGTCACCGAGCCCTGCGTCGTGGACATCGTCTGGCAGCTCACGACCGTGTTCCCCTTCGTGGCGCCCTTCGCGCCGCCGAAGCCCTTGGCGGGCGCGAGCAGTTCGGCGCCCTTGGCGCTGGCCGCGCCCTTGAGCATCGCCGCGCGCGTCGCGTCGGGCTCGCGGATGCGCCCGTTGAAGCCGGAGACGACGAGCGAACCGCCCCCGCCGTCCCCCGGCTTGCCGACATAGGTGACGACGACGGCGGTGGCGTCGCGCACGTCGCGGGCGCCGCGCGCCTCGGTGTTGATCTTCGCGCCCTCGTTGCGCGAGAGGTCCTGGTCCCGCGTGTAGGCGCCGTCGAGGAGGGTGGCGGGCGGCGCGAGGCGCTGGTGCACCTCGGGGAAGCCCGCGTCCGGGTCGGAGCCGCCGCCACCGCCCCGGGTGAGGAGCACGGCGCCGAGGACGGCGAGGACGGCGACCCCGGCGCCGATGCCGAGGAACAGGTTCCGCCGCGACCCGCGCGCGGGCGCCGGTTCGGGGTCGCCGAAGGCGGGCGTCCCGGTCGCGGCGGCACCGGGGGGCGCGGCGGGGCCGTACAGGCTGTCGTAGGCGGCCCCGTACGAGCCCTGCGGGCCCGGCCCGGAGGACACCGCTCCCGGCGGCAGCGCGGCGGGGGCCTGCGGGGGCGAGGACTGGGGCTGCTCGGCGTGGGGCTGCTCGGCGTGAGGCTGCGCGGCGTGGGGCTGCTCGGCCTGCGGGTGCTGGGCCTGCTGGTGCTGGGCCTGCTGGTGCTGGGCCTGCTGCGCGAAGGGCTGGGGCCCGCCGTACGGGGTGCCGTACGGGGCGGGCTGCGGGGGGCCGTAACCGGCCGGGGGCTCCGGGGACCAGTTCCCGTAGGCGTCGGGGGCCGCGGGGGGCTGCTCCCCGTAGGACGCGGGGGGCTGCTCCCCGTAGGACGCGGGGGGCTGCTCCCCGTAGGACGCGGGGGGCTGCTGCGCGTACGGGTTCCCGTAGGGCGCCTGTTCGCCGTAACCGCCGTGCCCCTGCTGCCCGTACGGCTGCGGGGGCCCCTGCTGCCCGTACGGGTCCTGGGCCGGGTAGCCGTACCCGGCCGCCCCGTCGCGCGGGTCGGGCTGCTGCTCGTAGGGGTACGGGGGCTGCGCGGGCGGCTCGCCGGAGGGGACTCCGTGGGGGTCTCCGTAGGGAGCTCCGTGCGGGTGCTGCGGCGGCGGAGGCGTGGACATGGCCAAACGGTAGGCGATGCGCGGCACCGCCGGGACACGCGTGCCGCGTCCGGCGCCTCAACGCAAAGTTCCGGCAAGGGGATTGACGCCCTTACTGACACGGAGTCTCATAGTGGTGTGACCGCCGGTAACCCGGCCGGAGCCGGCACGACGGAGAACGAGGGTGGCAGGCACATGGCGACGGTGACGGACTTCGCGCTCCTCCGTGACGCGCTCGGGACGCTCAAGGACAGGGAATCGGTGGCCGAACGGCTCCTGGAGTCCTCGGCGAAGCACTCCTTCGACCCGGACAAGGAACTGGACTGGGACGCGCCCTTCGAGCCCGGCAAGTGGTTCTGGCCGCCGGAGCTGGTCTCGCTCTACGGGACGCCGATGTGGGAGCGGATGAGCGAGGAGCAGCGCATCACGCTCTCGATGCACGAGGCGGCCTCGCTCGCCTCGCTCGGCGTGTGGTTCGAGATCATCCTCATGCAGCTGCTCGTGCGGCACATCTACGACAAGGACATCACGAGCGCCCACACGCGCTACGCGCTCACCGAGATCGCCGACGAGTGCCGGCACTCGATGATGTTCGCGCGCCTGGTGAAGACCGGCGGTGTGGACCCGTACCCGGTCACCCGCTTCAACCACGCCATGGGCCGCGTTCTCAAGACCGTCTCGACCACGCCCGGTTCCTTCGCCTGCACCCTGCTCGGCGAGGAGATCCTGGACTGGATGCAGCGGCTCACCTTCCCCGACGCGCGCGTGCAGCCGCTCGTGCGCGGTGTGACCCGCATCCACGTCATCGAGGAGGCGCGGCACGTGCGCTACGCGCGCGAGGAGCTGCGGCGGCAGATGGTGACGGCGCCCAAGTGGGAGCGGCACCTGACACGGGTCTCGGCCGGGGAGGCGGCGCGGATCTTCTCGGTGGCCTTCGTCAACCCGGACGTCTACACGAACGCGGGGCTCGACCGGCGCGAGGCGCTGCGGCAGGTGAGGTCGAGCGCGCACCGCCGCGAGGTGATGCAGAACGGCGCGAAGCGGCTGACGGACTTCCTGGACGACATCGGGCTGATGGAGGGCGTGGGCCGCCGCCTGTGGCGCTCCTCGGGGCTGCTGGCCTGAGCGGGGCCCCCGCGTGGAGCGGGAGAGCACTCCCCCGCCCCGCGCGAGGCGCCGCGCGCGCCGCTCGGCGACACTGGACGCGTGAAGAGCGAGAACGTCGTGTTCGTGGGCGGCCCCCTGGACGGCCGCGTCCTCCCGGTGCTGACCGGGCCCACGGGCCAGCCCCCGAAGCAGTACAAGGTCCCCGTCCCCGGACCGGACGGCGAGACCCTGCTCGTCTACAACCGCGAGCCGAAAAGGCGCCGGGGCAGCAGGCTCGGGATGGCGCGCGGCTGGCGGTACGTGCACGACCCCGAGGGCAGGGTGCAGCGGCGCCGCTGGCCCTGGCGGCGCCCCGAGCGGGCGTGAGCGCGAGCCCGCTCCTGGGCCGGGCGGGCCCAGCGGATGGGCGGGCCCGCTCCCCCGCCGGGCGGGCCCGCGCGGTGGCGGTCAGGCCGCGGGCCGCACCGACGCCAGGTAGGCGTTCGTCTTCTCCGGCTCGAAGAAGAAGTTCTCGAAGTCGGCCGGATCGTTGAAGCCGTTGGCGAAGCGGTCGGCGACCGGCTGGAGCTGACCGGCGGCGCCGATCAGGTTGAGGACGTGCTCCGGGGGGACGCCGAGCATCGCGTTGGTCCACTTGACGACGTGCTGCGCCGTGTCCCAGTAGCGGTCGAAGGCGGACCGCATCCACGCCTCGTCGAACGGCTGGTCGCCGTGCTCGACGATCGAGGACAGGTAGCTCGCCGCGCACTTGGCGGCGGAGTTCGAACCCTGGCCCGTGATCGGGTCGTTGGCGACGACGACGTCCGCGACGCCGAGCACGGCCCCGCCGCCCGGCAGCCGCCCCACCGGCTTGCGGACGGTCGGCGCGTACCGGCCGGAGAGGGTGCCGTTCGCGTCCGTCAGCTCGACCTTCGTGGCCCGCGCGTACTCCCAGGGCACGAACCGCTCCATCAGCTCCAGCGTCAGCGCGAGGTGCTCGGAGGGGTCCTTGACGCCCTTGAAGGCGTCGAGCGGGCCGCCGGGGACGCCCTCCCAGAAGAGGATGTCGGCGCGCCCGGTGTTGGTGAACGTCGGCATGATGAACAGCTCGCCGACGCCGGGGACCAGGTTGCAGCGCACCGCGTCGAAGTCGGGGTGCTCGGGGCGCGGGGCGAGGCCGTGCACGTAGGCGACGGCGAGGGCGCGCTGCGGGGCGTCGAAGACGGAGCGCGAGGCGTCCCGTTCGAACATCGAGACCAGTTCGCCCTTGCCCGCCGCGACGAGCACGAGGTCGTAGGTGCGGGAGAAGTAGTCGAGGTCGCCGACGGCCGCGCCGTGGATGACGACCTGGCCGCCGCGCTGGGCGAAGGTCTCCATCCAGCCGGCCATCTTCACGCGCTGGTCCACGGACTGCGCGTAGCCGTCGAGTTTGCCGACCCAGTCCACGGCCCGGCCGGAGTCGGGGGCGGCGACCGAGACGCCGAGGCCCTCGATGCGCGGGGCCTGGTTCTCCCAGAAGTTCAGCTCCAGCTCGCGTTCGTGCTGGAGCGCCGTGTGGAACATGCACTGCGTCGACATGACCCGCCCGGAGCGGATCTCGTCGGCGGTGCGGTTCGACATGAGGGTGACCTCGTAGCCGTGCGACTGGAGGCCGAGAGCGATCTGGAGACCGGACTGCCCGGCCCCCACGATGAGTATCTTCCGCATGTGCGCGGTTCTCCTTCTCCGGGGCGGGCGTCCTGGGCCGCGGCGGGGCGGGGCGCCCGGGGATGTACGGGACGTCGTCGCCGGCCCGGTTCCCGCACGGGTCGTCCTACCCCCGTACGGGAACCGGCATCCCCGCCTACTCGGGCAGGGCGTCGAGCGCGTGACCGACGAGCGCGAGCAGGGTCTCGACCACCGATATCCTGCGCCGCGCATCCATGATCATCACAGGTACGCGCGCGGGGATCGTCAGCGCCTCCCGTACGTCCTCGGGCGCGAAGCGCTCCGATCCGTCGAAATGGTTCACGGCGACGACGTAGGGCAGCCCGCAGCTGTCGAAGTAGTCGAGCGCGGGGAAGCAGTCCCCGAGCCTGCGGGTGTCGGCGAGCACGACGGCGCCGACCGCGCCGCGCACGATGTCGTCCCACATGAACCAGAACCGCTGCTGACCGGGCGTGCCGAAGAGGTAGAGCACGAGGTCGTCGTCGAGCGTGATGCGCCCGAAGTCCATGGCGACCGTCGTGGTCGTCTTCTCCGGGATCGCCGAGAGGTCGTCGGTGTCCTCGCTCGCGCGGGTCATGACGGCCTCGGTCTGGAGCGGCACGATCTCCGAGACGGCGGCGACGAGGGTCGTCTTGCCGACGCCGAAGCCGCCAGCGACCACGATCTTCGTGGAGGCGGGGGCCCGGCTCGTGTCGAGCTGCCAGGGCTTGAGGTCCTCCTCGCCGGGCTCGGGGGCGCGGGCCGGGGCGCGCGTGCCGACGTAGGCGGGTTGCGGGCGGCCGAGGAGATCAGAGGCGGCGGAGTCCACTCAGCACCCTTTCGAGCAGCGCGCGGTCGGGCTGGCCGGGCTGCTGCCCGGTGCCGTAGACGCGGATCTTTCCCTGGTCGGCGAGGTCGCTGAGCAGTACGCGCACGACCCCGAGCGGCATCCGCAGGAGCGCCGCGATCTCGGCGACCGTGCGCATCCTGCGGCACAGCTCGACGATCGCGCGCATCTCCGGCATGACCTTGGTGCGCAGGTCGCCGTTGACGAGCTCGGGGCGTTCCTGCGGGGCTTCGAGCGCGGCGACGAAGGTCTCCACGAGCAGGACGTGCCCGAAGCGGGTGCGGCCCCCGGTGAGGGAGTACGGGCGCACGCGGGATGCTTTGCGGTCGGCTCCCCTGGTCGGGAGCTTCGGACTCTTGGGCTCGCTCACTGGCCGGCTCCCTTCGCCGGGCGCGCGCCCGGCACCGCGCCGGGGTCCTCACGGGGGGTCTCGCCGGGGGTCTCGCCCTCCATCGACTGCCGCAGTTCGCTGCGGAGTTCGGGCGTCAGGACGTGTCCGGCGCGGCCCACGAAGAGGGCCATGTGGTAGGCGACGACGCTCATGTCGCAGTCGGCGGCGGCGTGCACGCCGAGGAGCGAGCCGTCGCTGATGGCCATGACGAAGAGCGCTCCCTCCGCCATCGCGACCATGGTCTGCTTGACCCCGCCCGCGTCCATGAGCCGGGCAGCGCCGACGCACAGGCTGCCGAGCCCCGAGACGATCGTGGCCAGGTCGGCGCTGGAGCCGCGCGGGCCCTGCGGGCGGTCCGCCTCGGAGGGGGCGCGCTGGTGGTCGGGGTCGGAGGAGAGCAGCAGCAGCCCGTCCGAGGAGACGACGGCGACCGACAGCAGCCCTGGCACCTCCTCGACCAGGTTGGTGAGCAGCCACTGGAGGTTACGGGCCTCTTTGCTGAGGCCGTAACCGGTCCGGTCGCCGCCCGGCGTGGTTGGGTCGACGGTGCGTGCCGTACCTGTCGTACGGCCGGGCGCAGTCACCTGCGTTCCTCCTCGGCTGAGTCCCCCTCGGCTGGTACCTCACGCGCGTCCGCCGTGGTCGGGGCGGCGGGCGTGCGGGTGCTCCCGGGGCCCGCGGCGGCGCCGTCCCGGGCGGGTTCCCCGTCCTCGGTGCCGGGAGGGGTCAGGCTCCCGGTCTCCTCGGCGAGGGCGGCCTCCACGTCCTTGCGGCCCTGGGTGGCCCCCTGGTGGAAGCCGCCGAGCCTGCGGCGCAGGGCCTCGGCGTCCACGCCGGGGGTGGCCGTGCGGGGGGCGGGGGCGGGCGCCGAGATCTTCGGCGTGCGCTTGGGCAGGCCCTTGTCGGTGACCCGGTCCCAGTTCTCCACCCGCTCCGCCGCTGCGGCCTCCGCCTCGGCGGTGTCCGGGATGCGCGTGTGGGCGTCGGGTCCTATGGCGTAGGGCGAGGCGGGTGGCGGGTCCTCGGGCGCAGGGCCGCCGGTGGGCGGCTTCCTCGCGCGCGAG
>NZ_GG770539.1:1933195-1935462 GCF_000154905.1 Streptomyces sp. SPB074
GCCCCGGCGGCGGGGGCCTGCCCGGCGGCGGGCTGCGCCTCGCGGGTGTCACCGGCGGCGGCGATGCTCGCCTCGGCGGCCTCGATGAGCGGGTCCGCGCCGGGCGCCTGGGCGGGCCCGGCCCCGGGGGCGTCCTCGCCCGTACCCGCACCGGTCCTCGCGGGGTCGCCGGCGCGCGCGGGCTGCCCGGCGGTTTCCCTGCCGGGGAGTTCGTTGGAGTTGGCCTCCGCCTCGGAGCCGGGGAGTGCGACCGCCGGGGCGGCGCCCGGGAGGTGGCCGCCCGCGTGGGGGGTGACGACCCCGGCGGCCGGGGTCGCGAGTATCGGCGGGGGCAGGACCACGACGGCCGCGATACCGCCCTGCTTCTGCTCGCGCAGCCGGACCCTGATGCCGTGCCGCGAGGCGAGGCGCGCGACGACGTACAGCCCGAGCCCGAGTCCGTCCTGCTCGTCCTGGAGGGTGTCGCCCGGCTGGAAGGAGGTGAGGAGTTCGTTGACCTCGTCCAGGCGCTCGGCGGACATGCCGATGCCCTCGTCCTGCACGGAGAGCATCACCTCACCGTTCTCCAGGAGCCAGGCCGAGACCTCCACCTGCGCGTCCGGCGGCGAGAACGACGTGGCGTTCTCCAGGAGTTCGGCGACGAGGTGGCTCAGGTCGTCGGCGGAGAAGCCCGCGATGTGGGCGTGCGGGGGCAGCGCCGCGATCCGTACCCGCTCGTACCGCTCGATCTCGCTGACCGCCGCGCGCAGCACGTCCACGAGCGGGACCGGGTTCGGGTTCTGCGTGCCGTGCTCGGCGCCCGCGAGGACCAGCAGGTTCTCGCTGTGGCGGCGCATCACGGTGGCGAGGTGGTCGAGCTTGAAGAGGGTCGCGAGGCGGTCCGGGTCCTGCTCGCGCTCCTCCAGGTTCTCGATGACGCCGAGCTGGCGCTCGACCAGGCCGAGGGTGCGCAGCGAGAGGTTGACGAAGGTCCCGTTGATCGAACCCTTCGCGAGGTCGAGCTGCTCCCGCACCCCGGCCAGTTCGGCGCGGAGCCGGTCGCGCTCGTCGGCGACGGACTGCCGCTGCCCGATCAGGTGCTTGCGGTCGCCCTCCAGCGTCCCGATCCGCTCATGGAGCGAACAGGCGTGCGCGTGCAGGATGTTGACGGAGTGGACTACCTGGGCGAACTCGTCGTTGCGGCCGGTGAAGCGCACCGGCTCCTCGGCGGCCGGGTCCTCCGTCTCCGCGACGCGCCGTGCGCCGAGGCGCAGCGCGGCGAGCGGGCGGGTCAGGGAGCGCGCGGTGGCCATGCCGACCCCGGCGGCGGCGAGCAGCAGGACGCCGACGAGCGCGATCCGCAGTTCCAGGGACCGCACCTCGTCGTCGCGCAGCGCCTCGGTGCGGTGCGAACGGTCCACGGCGAGCGCGGCGTCGGCCGAGCGCATCAGCTCGACGCGGGCGCCGAGCGCGGCGGAGACCTGGGCCGGCTTGAGGCCGAAGTCGCTGTCGGCGAGTTTCGGTTCGTCGGTGAGCCGGTCGAGGTACTTCTCGGCGTCGTTGACGTCGGCGCCGGTCACGGTGGAGGTGTACGCGGACACGTCGGCCTCGCGCGCGGTGGCGCGGAAGGCGGCGAGCGCGCCCTCGGAGCGGATCTGCGCCTCGTGGGCGGCGCGGCTGAGCGCGTCGCGCTGCCGGTCGCCCGCCGGGTCGGTGACCGGGACGGTCGTGGCGAGGCCCGTCACGGGGTCGACGCGGCTCTCGGTGCCGGTGGGGCGGGGCACCGCGAGCGCCGCGAGGAGCAGCCCGCGCACGGCGCCCGCCTCGTTCACCGCCGTGTCGAGGTCGGCGAGCGCGTGCGGGGCCTCGGCGGCGTGCGGCGGGAGCGCGTCGGCGAGCAGCGCGACGCGGGCGTGCAACCGCTCGATGATCCGGGTGTACGAGGTGTGCGCGGCCAGGGCGGTGCCCTTACCGGTGAGCGCCTGGCGGCGTACGCCGCTGATCGCTTCGAGCTGGTCGCGCAGCCCCTTCGGGATGTCGGCGGCCTCCAGCTCCTGCACGCCGCGGTCGACGCGGGCGCCGCGCTGCTCGTCGAGCCCGTCGCCGCGCGGACGGCCTGCGGCGATGTACGCGCTGACCTCGTCGCGCTCGTCGGCGAGGGCCTGGGCGAGCGCGGTGGACTGCTGGGCCACGCCCGCGTCGTCCACGAGCCGCTGCGCCTCGTGCACGCGGTCGGTCGCGTCGCTCAGCGCGGGCGCGCCCGCGCCGAGGACGGCGGCGGCGACCAC
>NZ_GG770539.1:1935642-1936676 GCF_000154905.1 Streptomyces sp. SPB074
GGGGGGCTGGTGCTGCCCGGGGGGCTGCTGGTCCCGGCCCGGAGGGTTCGTGGCCCCGCCCGGCGCCTGACCGGGGGACAGCTGGTCACGCACCCCGGCCTGACCGGGAGCCGGCTGGTCACGCACCCCCGCCTGACCGGGGATCGGCTGGTCCTGCGCCGTGGCCACCTCCTCCTCGCTCCGTGCTCCGCCCTTGCCCCGAGGCCGCGTTTTCTGCACCGGTGCTCACATTCCTGACTCGTCCTGCCCCTGCGCCTGGGTGACGGTTTGTCAGCGCAGGCGCCCCCGCGTTGCGTTCGCGACCATTTCAGCCTTCGGGACGCGGTCGCGCGCATCACCTGCCCCGCCACCCGAAGGAGTGAACCGTCCCGGGGAGTTGGTGGGCAAGTTTCCCATTCCCCGGACAGCGGCGTGCGGGGAGCGCCGGTTGGACGCGCACGGCGGGCTTTGGCAAGATACCGCGCCGCGACCCTCCCGGAATTGATCATTCCGCCTCAATTCCTGCGCTGACCAGGCGGAATTCACCCGAGAAGGCACCTGGAGGTGCCTCTGTGAAGGGCTCGTGCAGACTGTCGGGATGCGCGCCGAACTGGTCACCGAGCCCGGCGGGAGCGACCGGGCCGACGAGGACTTCACCTGCGTCTCGCTCCCCGCCTCCGGACAGGGCGGGTGCCTCGTCCTTCTTGACGGGGTCACACCACCCGAAGGAGCGACGGGCTGCGTACACAGCGTGCCCTGGTACGTGTCACGGCTCGGCGGGGCGCTCAACGAGCTGTCCGTCTCACGAGCCGATCTGACGCTCCGCGAGATCCTCTCGCTGTCCATCCGGCGTACGGCGCGACTCCATCGGGCGACCTGTGACCTTTCTCACCCGCGCACCCCGCAGGCCACCGTGGTGCTCGCCCGCTGGGACGGGAGCCGCGCCGAACACCTGGTCCTGTCGGACTCGGTGCTGCTGCTCGTGGGGCGGGACGGGGCGGTACGGGCGGTACGGGACGACCGCCTCGACCGCCTGCCGCTCGACGCCGCGCGCG
>NZ_GG770539.1:1936776-1938620 GCF_000154905.1 Streptomyces sp. SPB074
GCTGCCTCATCGCCCTCAGCGACGGCGCCACCCGCTGGACCGAGCGCTTCCACCAGGGCGACTGGGCCGCCCTCGCCGGCCTCCTGCGCGAACGGGGCCCCCGCGCCCTGCTCGCCGAGGTCCGCCGCCTGGAAGGGACGCCGGAGGGACGGGCGAAGCCGGGGAAGCCCCATGACGACGCGAGCGTGATCCTGGCGGAGGTGGGGGGCGCGGGGGCGTAGGGGGGTGGGGACGCGGCGGGGGGACGCGCGGACGCGGCGGGGTGGGGCGGAGACGCCCGGGGACGCGCGGACGCGGCGGGGGGCGCGGCCGGGGTGGCCGGACGGCGTGGGCGGGCCCGCTCAGAGCCGGTTCAGGCGGTGGAGGAGGCGGGCCAGTTCGGCGACCTCCCCGGGCGGCCAGCCGGACATCGCCTCGACGTAGGCGGCGCGGCGGCGTTCGCGCACTTGGCGGAAGCGGGCCTCACCCTCGGGGGTGAGACGTACGAGGCTCGCGCGGCCGTCGTCGGGGTCGGGGGCGCGGGTGACGAGACCGAGGCGTTCGAGCGCGCGGATCTGGCGGCTGACGGTGGCTTTGCCGACGCCGAAGTACAGCGCGAGATCGGTGGCGCGCTGGGCTCCGCCGCTCTCCAGGCGGACGAGGAAGCCGTACGCGGCCGATTCCAGGCCCGGGTGGACCTCGCCCGCGAGTTCGCTCGACGTGGCCCTCGCTCTGCGCAGGAGGAGGCTCAGCTCGCGCTCCAGGGCGAGAAAGGCGTTCTCGGTCATGGCGTCCGTTCCTGGCGGCTGAAAAACAGCCCTCTCTCGGGGGTGAAACCGCAGCGTGTCCAGTATTTCCCAGGACTGGACCAGTGACGGCCAAAAGGCGCCCTACCCCACCTCGGCTCTACTCGCGTAGCGTCGACATTTGGCATGCTCCCGGCATCCGACCCGGTCGTGTCGCAAATCGCCAGGTTCCCCACAACCCGGACTTCTCGGAGGCACGCTGTGTCCGTGCACACGATCCGATCATCCCGCCGCTCGCGCTTCCGGGCGGCCGGAACTCTCCTCGCAGCCCTGTCCCTCCTCCTGGCCCTGCCGATGACGGCCCGGGCCGCCGAAGAACCCTCGGTACCCGAGCGCGGCAGCGCCTACCTCGGCATGGGGGTCGCCGCCCACGACGGCGTGGGCGGACTCCCCCGGGGCAGCCGGGCCGCCCAGACCGAAGGCGTGGACGTCTCCAGCTACCAGGGGAACGTCAACTGGAGCACGCTGTGGAACAGCGGCGTCAAGTGGGCGTACACGAAAGCGACCGAAGGGACCTACTACACGAATCCTTCCTTCACCCAGCAGTACAACGGCTCCTACAACGTCGGCATGATCCGGGGCTCGTACCACTTCGCGACCCCGGACACGACGAGCGGCACCGCCCAGGCCAACTACTTCGTGGACCACGGGGGCGGCTGGTCGAAGGACGGCAAGACGCTGCCCGGCGTGCTCGACATCGAGTGGAACCCGTACGGGGCCCAGTGCTACGGCAAGTCGGCCTCCGCGATGGTCAGCTGGATCAAGGACTTCGCGAAGACCTACAAGACCCGCACCGGGCGTGACGTCGTGATCTACACGGCGACGAGCTGGTGGAAGACCTGCACGGGCAACTCCGCCGCCTTCGGCTCCACCAACCCGCTCTGGGTGGCCCGCTACGCCTCCTCGGTGGGGGCCCTGCCGGCCGGCTGGGGCTTCTACACGATGTGGCAGTACACCTCCTCCGGCCCGACGGTGGGCGACCACAACAAGTTCAACGGCGCCCTGGACCGGGTCAAGGCCCTGGCCAACGGCTGAGAGGCGCCCCGCGAGAACCCGGTG
>NZ_GG770539.1:1938720-1942239 GCF_000154905.1 Streptomyces sp. SPB074
CACCGGGCCGTCAGGACACGGGCGGGGCAGCGCCCGTGCGGCCCGTCAGGCCGCGAGCGCCTCCTCCCGCTCCCCCGCGCCCGCCGGGGCGAGGGCCAGCTCCAGGACCTGGCGGACGTCCGTGACCGGGTGGACGTCGAGCGAGGCGAGGATCTCGGCGGGGACGTCGTCCAGGTCCGGCTCGTTGCGCTTGGGGATCACGACGGTCGTGATCCCGGCGCGCTGGGCCGCGAGCAGCTTCTGCTTGAGGCCGCCGATCGGCAGGACCCGCCCGGTGAGCGAGACCTCGCCCGTCATCGCGACCTCGGGCCGCACCTGGCGCCCGCTCAGCAGCGAGGCCAGCGCCGTCGTCATCGTGATGCCCGCGCTCGGCCCGTCCTTCGGGACCGCCCCGGCCGGGAAGTGGATGTGCACGCCCCGGTCCTTGAGGTCGCCCACCGGCAGCTCCAGCTCCGCGCCGTGCGAGCGCAGGAAGGAGAGCGCGATGCGCGCCGACTCCTTCATGACGTCGCCGAGCTGACCGGTCAGGGTCAGCCCCGCGCCGCCCGTCTCCGGGTCGGCGAGCGAGGCTTCGACGTAGAGCACGTCACCGCCCGCGCCCGTGACCGCGAGCCCGGTCGCGACGCCGGGGACCGCCGTGCGCCGCTCGGCCGGGTCCTGCGCGGACTCCGGCACGTGGTGGGGGCGCCCGAGCAGCGGGCGCAGCTCCGCCTCCGTCACCGTGAAGGGCAGCTCCCGCTCGCCCAGCTCGTGCTGGGCCGCGAGCTTGCGCAGCAGCCGCGCGAGGGAGCGCTCCAGGTTCCGTACGCCCGCCTCGCGCGTGTACTCGCCCGCGAGCTTGCGCAGCGCGCTCTCGTCCACGGTCAGTTCGTCCTCGGTGAGCCCGGCCCGCTCGCGCTGCCTGGGCAGCAGGTGGTCGCGGGCGATGACGACCTTCTCGTCCTCGGTGTAGCCGTCGAGCCGGACCAGCTCCATGCGGTCGAGCAGGGCCTCGGGGATGGACTCCAGGACGTTCGCGGTGGCGAGGAAGACGACGTCGCTGAGGTCGAGCTCGACCTCCAGGTAGTGGTCGCGGAAGGTGTGGTTCTGCGCGGGGTCGAGGACTTCGAGGAGGGCCGCGGCCGGGTCGCCCCGGAAGTCGGAGCCGACCTTGTCGATCTCGTCGAGCAGGACCACCGGGTTCATCGACCCGGCCTCCTTGATGGCGCGCACGATCCGCCCCGCCTGGGCGCCCACGTACGTGCGCCGGTGCCCCCTGATCTCGGCCTCGTCGCGTACGCCGCCGAGCGCGACGCGGACGAAGGAACGGCCCATCGCGTGCGCCACGCTCTCGCCGAGCGAGGTCTTGCCGACCCCGGGAGGCCCGACGAGCGCGAGCACCGCGCCACCGCGCCTGCCGCCCACGACTCCGAGACCCCGGTCGGCGCGGCGCTTGCGCACCGCGAGGTACTCGGTGACGCGGTCCTTCACGTCGTCCAGGCCCGCGTGCTCCGCGTCGAGCACCGCACGGGCGCCCCGGATGTCGTAGGCGTCCGCGGAGCGCTCGTTCCACGGCAGGCCGAGCACCGTGTCGAGCCATGTGCGTATCCAGGCGCCCTCGGGGCTCTGGTCGCTCGCACGCTCCAGCTTCTCGGCCTCCTTGAGCGCGGCCTCGCGGACCTTCTCCGGCAGCTCCGCGGCCTCGACACGGGCGCGGTAGTCGTCGCTCTCGTCCTCGCCGTCCTCGCCGCCCAGCTCGCGCAGCTCCTTGCGGACGGCTTCGAGCTGACGGCGGAGCAGGAACTCGCGCTGCTGCTTGTCCACACCGTCCTGGACGTCCTTGGCGATCGTCTCGGCGATCTCTTGCTCCGCCAGGTGCTCGCGGAGCTGGAGCGTGGCGAGCCTGAGGCGGGCGACGGGGTCGGCCGTCTCCAGGAGCTCGGTCTTCTGGGCGGTGGTGAGGAACGGCGAGTACCCGGAGTTGTCGGCGAGCGCGGCCACGTCCTCGATCTGCTGGACCCGGTCCACGACCTGCCAGGCGCCGCGCTTCTTGAGCCACTCGGTCGCGAGGGCCTTGTACTCGGTGACCAGCTCGGTCACCGCGCCGGGCAGCGGCTCGGGCACGGTCTCGGCGACCCGGGTCCCCTCGACCCACAGCGCGGCGCCAGGTCCCGTGGTGCCCGCGCCGATGCGGACGCGGGCCCGGCCCCGGACCAGGGCGCCCGAGTGGCCGTCGGCGAGCCTGCCGACCTGCTCGACGGTGCCGAGCACGCCGGTGGCGGCGTAGTCCCCGTCCACGCGCGGCACGAGCAGCACCTCCGGCTTGGGCGCGGAGCCACTGGAACGGGCGGCGGCCTGGGCGGCCTCCACGGCCGCGCGCACCTCACCGTCCGAGAGGTCGAGCGGCACGACCATGCCGGGCAGGACGACCTCGTCGTCGAGCGGCAGCACGGGCAGGGTGAGCGGTGCGGGCGTCAGAGCCATGATCTCCCCTTCGGCAGTCAAGTTGAGCTGTACCGACTCAATGCCTGGGGAGCCGCTGGTGTTCCCGCTTCCCTGTTCGCCCACAGCGATCAGCCGGAACAGCGGCGCGGGGACGCCCTCACCCTGCCTCAGCGCACCCGCCGCCCGGCCTGTTCCCGGCCCGTACGACATTCGTACCGCTCCTCGTGAACCGATCGGCCCCCGCCGAGCGAGAGAGGGAGTGTGAGACGTGAACGCCCCACCGGGGCCGGTGAGGACGCCGCGCTGCTGCGCGCCGTCGCCGCGGGCGACGCCGACGCGCTCGCCGCGCTCTACGACCGCCACGCCGGCTGGCTGCACGCGCGGCTCACGCGGCGCTGTCGCGACGGGGAACTCGTGGACGAGGTCCTCCAGGACACCTTCCTGACCGTGTGGCGCTCCGCCGGGCACCACCGGGGCGACGAGACCGGCGGCTGGCTGTGGACGCTCGCGGGCCGCCGCCTCGCCGACGCGCTGCGCCGTCAGGAACGCGCGGCACGCCCGCTCCCCGAGCCCGTGCCGCCCGCCCCCTCGGCCGAGGACCGGGTCCTGTCCGGGCTCGCCTACGGGGAGGCGGGCGAAGCGCTCGGGCAGCTGCCCGCCGAACTCGGCGAGGTGCTGCGGATGACCGTCGTCGAGGGGCTGAGCACCCGCGAGACCGCCCGCCGCCTCGGCATCCCCGAAGGCACCGTCAAATCCCGCGCCCTGCGCGCCCGCCGCCACCTGCGCACCGCCCTCACCACAGGGCCCGGCACCCCGGGAGGCACCCCGTGAACCCAGCGCCCCGCCACCTCGCCACCGCCCACGCGACCCACTACGCGCGCGGCACCCTGCCCGGGCCCGCCGCACGCGCCCTCGAAGCCCACGTCGAGGCGTGCGGCTCGTGCGCCGCGCTCGTCTCCGCCGAGGTCCGCCGCACCGGGGCGGGCCCCGCGCTCGCCGCCGTCCGCGCCGGACTCCTCGCGGCCGTGGCGCGCGAGACGGCGACCGCCCCTGCACCGTCCGTCCCGCACCCCGCCACCCCCGCGCGCGCCGGCG
>NZ_GG770539.1:1942814-1943739 GCF_000154905.1 Streptomyces sp. SPB074
CGGGGCTGCCCGCGCGGGTCGCCCTCGGCACGGGCGACCCCGCCGCGCGCTCCGCGTGGCTGGTCCTCGCCGCGCTCGCCGCGCTCACGGTCCTCACCCGCCGCGAGCGCTACCACCACGCCTGAACCGTCCTCCCCCGGCCGCACCCCGATGCCCAGGAGCCCCATGTCCTCGCTCACCCCCTTCCTCCCGTCCCCTCCGCCGCCGCCCCCGCCGGCGCGCCCCACCCTGGAGGTCGAGGGCCTGACCGTCCGCTACCGGCGCCGCACCGCGCTCGACGGGCTCGCTCTGCGGCTCGGCCCGGGCGTGCACGGGCTGCTCGGGCCCAACGGCGCGGGCAAGTCCTCGCTCGTGCGCGTCCTCGCGACGCTCACGCGGCCCGCCGCGGGACGGGTACGGCTGCTCGGGCACGACCTCGCGAGCGCGCGGGGCCGCACCGGGGCACGGCGCCTGCTCGGATACCTGCCGCAGGAGTTCGGCTACTACCGGAGCTTCACGGTCCGCGAGTTCCTCGCCTACGTCGCCTGGCTCAAGGAGGTCCCCGCGCCGGAGGTGCCCGGCGCCGTCGAGCGGGCCCTGACCCGCACCGGGCTCACCGCGCGCGGCGACGCGCGCCTGCGGGAGCTGTCGGGGGGCATGGTGCGGCGCGCGGGGATCGCGCAGGCACTCGTCAACGATCCCGCCCTGCTCCTCCTCGACGAGCCGACGGCGGGTCTCGACCCCGAGCAGCGCGTGGACTTCCGCGCGCTGCTGCGCGAGGTCGGGCGCGAGACGACGGTCCTCGTCTCGACGCACCTGGTGGAGGACGTCGCGCAGGCGTGCACGGAGGTGACGCTCCTGGAGAAGGGCCGCCTCGTGCTCCGTACGACGCCCGCCGACCTCGCGGCGTACGGCGACTCCGTCCCCGGCGAGGCGGGCGGGGGCG
>NZ_GG770539.1:1944650-1949353 GCF_000154905.1 Streptomyces sp. SPB074
ACGCGCCGCGCCGGCCGCTCGGGAGGTGTGCGCGCGGCAGGGGGTGCCCGCCGTGTGCGTGGAGTCGGGTGTCGCGGGGCTGCTGCCGGAAGCGGAACGCCTCGCGCGGCCGGTCCAGGAGCGGCTGCGCGGGGTGCGGGGGCTGCCGGCGCGGTACGACGCCCGGGGGACGGCGCACCCCTACCCCCAGGCGCCGGGCCTCCTGCCGGGCCAGGACTTCCGGCCCTCCGGCCTGACCGAGCCCGAGCGCTACACGCGGGACCTGGCCGCCGCGCTCCTGCCGTGCTCCGGCACACAGTCCCGCGACGGCCTCGCCACCGAGAACGCCGTCATGTCCTGGCTCACCGGGGAGCGCGACGGCTACACCACCGACGCGGAGTCGGCCGCCGCCGACCGCAGGCTCCGCGCCCTGCGCCCCGCCGCACGCGCCGACTGGCTCACCTCCTACCTCGGCGACCGCGCCGCCTGCCACGCTCCGCGCCGGGGAAAGGTCCCGGGCCTGTGAACCGCGTCCCGCCACTGACGGGCCCGCGCCTGCACGCCCGCGCGCACCACGTTCCCGGCGTGCTCCTGTTCCTGCTCGCGAACGCGCTGTTGTGCGCCGTCGTGAGCCGCACGGTCGAGGCGTATCGGGACCCCGGCCGGCTCACCCCCCTCGTCGCGCTCGGCCCGCTGCTCGCGGCGAGCGCGCTGGGCGGGGCGACCCTGAGTCCCCTGCCCGAGATCGCTCCCACCACCTCCCGCCCGGGACCGTGGCCCCGCCTGGTCCTCTACCTCGCGCTCGCGCTCACCGGGGCCGCGCTGCTCGCGCTCGCCGTACCCGGTGGGGGGACGGGGGCGCACGGCTACGGTCCGGGGGGCATGGCGCGCAACGTGCTCGGTGTCTCGGGGCTGGCCGCCGTCTCCGCGGTGGTGCTCGGCGCGCGGCTGAGCTGGCTGCCGGTGCTCGGGTGGGGGACGGCCGTCTTCCTCGGCGGCGCCGCGCCGCGCCCGTACGCCGCGGTCGCGCGCCTGTGGGCCTGGATCGACCAGCCGGCCGGGGACGGCCCGGCGCTCGCCGTCGCGCTCCTCTCCTTCCTCGCGGGCGGCGCGCTCTACGCGGCGAAGGGGGCGCGCCCCGTGCGGGGGTGAATCCGTTTGCCGGGCCGGGGACCGGGGCCGGAGGATGACGGTCGCGATCGATCATGGAGGTACGCGCGATGAGCATCGCTTCGCCGGACGAGGAGTTCCCCGGCGCCCGCTTCGGCCCCGGCCCCGGCACACCGCCCGAGGTGCTCGACCGGCGCGAGGGCCCGTACGGCGAGGTGGTGCTGCGGCGGCACGGGGACCTGCTCCAGATCATCGCCAACGGCACGTTCCTCATGGACACCTCGGACGGGCGCTCCGAGCGGCTGCTGGTCGACGCCGCGCTCGGCGCGCTCGGCGCCCGTCCCGCGCCCTCGGTCCTGATCGGCGGGCTCGGGGTCGGCTTCTCGCTCGTGCGCGCGGCGCAGGGCGCGCGCTGGGGGCGGATCGTCGTCGCCGAGCGCGAGGAAGCGATCGTGGAGTGGCACCGTACGGGCCCGCTCGGCGCGTACACGGCGGGGGCGCTCGCCGACCCGCGCACCGAGATCCTGCGCACCGACCTGGTCGCGTACCTGCGCGAGGACGGGGAGCGCTTCGACGCGCTGTGCCTCGACATCGACAACGGCCCCGGCTGGACCGTGGACGAGGGCAACGCGGGGCTGTACGACGCGGCCGGGCTCGCCGCCTGCCGGGAGCGCCTGACGCCCGGCGGGGTGCTCGCCGTGTGGTCGGCGCGGCCTTCGCCCGTCTTCGACGGCGCCTTGCGGAATGCCGGGTTCCAGGGGGTGCGTACCGAAGAGACACCGGTTGCCCGGGGCGTTCCGGACGTCGTGCATCTCGCCGTGCGGCCCGCATAGCTAAGCGGCGCCCCGTGCCCGTACGCTCTGACGGACCGCGGACCCCCCACCCCCGGCCCCGTGTTGTCGGCCGGGCGCGCGCGTCGGACACACGTGTACCCGTGCGCGTTCCCGCGAGTGAGCAGGCTCATGTCTGGCCTCGCGGGCTCGGGGCAGAAGCGGAACGGACGACACACGTACCTTCAGGGCGGGGCGATGGAGCAGACACAGACCTCCCACGGCGGCGCGGCGACGGCCGCCGGGGCACAGCGGCGCGTCCTCGTGGTCGAGGACGACCCGACGATCGTGGACGCGATCGCGGCCCGGCTGCGCGCCGAGGGCTTCCTGGTGCAGACGGCGCAGGACGGGCCCTCCGCGGTGGAGACCGCCGAGGCGTGGCAGCCGGACCTGCTGGTCCTCGATGTCATGCTGCCCGGTTTCGACGGGCTGGAGGTGTGCCGCCGGGTGCAGGCGCACCGCCCGGTGCCGGTCCTGATGCTCACCGCGCGCGACGACGAGACGGACATGCTCGTCGGGCTCGGCGTGGGCGCGGACGACTACATGACGAAGCCGTTCTCGATGCGCGAGGTCGCCGCCCGCGTGCACGTGCTGCTGCGCCGGGTCGAGCGCGCCGCGCTCGCCGCCGCGACGCCGCGCAGCGGTGTGCTGCGCCTCGGTGAGCTGGAGGTGGACCACGCGCAGCGGCGGGTGCGGGTGCGGGGCGAGGACGTGCACCTGACGCCCACCGAGTTCGACCTGCTCGTGTGCCTGGCGGGGACCCCGCGCGCGGTGCTCTCGCGGGAGCAGCTGCTCGCCGAGGTCTGGGACTGGGCGGACGCCTCGGGTACCCGTACCGTCGACAGCCACATCAAGGCGCTGCGCCGCAAGATCGGCGCGGAGCGGATCAGGACCGTGCACGGCGTGGGCTACGCGCTGGAGACCCCGGCGTCGTGACGCGGCGGGGCGGGGTGCGGCGGGGCGTGGCGCCGCGGGTTGTCGCGCCGTGGGTCGTGACGCGGTGAAGGGGCGCGGTGCGGGGGCGCGGGCTCCCGGCCGCGCGAGGGGGAGGAACGTGATGGCCAGGTACCAGGACGGGGCCGGGACGCGGACGCGGCCCTTCCCGATCAAGGCGAAGCTCGGCACGCTCGTCGTGCTCTCGGTCTTCATCACCACCGGGCTGCTGCTCGTGGCCCTGCGCACCGACACCGAGCTGCGGTTCATCACGGTCTTCTCGGTCATCGCGACGCTTTTGATCACGCAGTTCGTCGCGCACGGCCTCGCCTCCCCGCTCGCCGAGATGACGACGGTGGCCCGGGCGATCTCGCACGGCGACTACACGCGGCGGGTCTCGGGCGCGGACCGGGGCGACGAACTGGGTTCGCTCGCCGAGACGATCAACCGCATGGCGGACGACCTGGAGGCGCAGGACCTGCACCGCAAGGAGCTGGTCGCGAACGTCTCGCACGAGCTGCGCACCCCGATCGCGGCGCTGCGCGCGGTGCTGGAGAATGTCGTGGACGGCGTCTCGGCCGCCGACCCGGAGACGATGCGCACGGCGCTCAAGCAGACCGAGCGGCTCGGGCGGCTCGTGGAGACGCTGCTCGACCTCTCGCGGCTCGACCACGGCGCGGTGCCGCTGCGCGCCCGGCACTTCGAGGTGTGGCCCTACCTCTCGGGCGTCCTCAAGGAGGCGCAGCTCACGGGGGCCGCCGTCGCGCGCCGCAAGCTCGCCTCGGACTCGGGCAGCCACACACGCAGTGACGTCGCGCTGGCCCTGGACGTCTCGCCGCCGGAGCTGACCGCGTACGCGGACCCGGAGCGGCTGCACCAGGTCGTGGCCAATCTCATCGACAACGCGGTCAAGCACAGCCCGGCGGCGGGCAAGGTCACGGTGCGGGCGCGGGCGGGCGCGGGACCGGACGCGCTGGAGCTGGAGATCATGGACGAGGGGCCGGGCATCCCGCGCTCCGAGTGGCACCGCGTCTTCGAGCGCTTCAACCGGGGCGCGCTGCCGCACACGCAGAAGGCGGGCTCGCAGGGCGGTGACGGCGGTACGGGGCTCGGTCTCGCGATCGCGCGCTGGGCGGTGGATCTGCACGGCGGGCGTATCCGGGTGGCCGAATCAGCACGGGGCTGCCGAATGCACGTCACCCTTCCGGGGAAGTCGTTGGACGAGCAGTTGACGTAGGCTGCTTGGGGAGCCCGTTCCTCCGCATGTGAACAGGTCAGGAGCGTCGCGCCGGGTCGATCACCCGGTTCGGGGCCCGGGCCCGGGCACGTACCGGAGCCGGGCCGCCCAGCCCCCGGCGGGAAGGCCCGCCGCCGGCGCGCCGACGACGTCGCGGGGGCCGGAAGCGCAGGTCAAATCCACGGTTGTTTCCCGCCAATCACAGCGGCGAAACACCTTCTGCGATGTGACTTACGCGACGGATCACCGGCCCGGCCTGCATCCGCGGGCCCCGGAGGCGTAGCCTTTATTCCCGCTGTCCATCACCTTGTGAGAAGCGGAAGAGGGCGGTTACCGCCGTGTCGCCACAGTCCCCCAGTAACTCGACGAGCATCTCGACCGAGCCGGTCGGCCAAGGCAAGCAGGGCGCCGACCCTGCCGCCGCCTTCGGCGCGAACGAATGGCTCGTGGACGAGATCTACCAGCAGTACCTCCAGGACCCGAATTCGGTCGATCGCGCCTGGTGGGACTTCTTCGCCGACTACAAGCCGGGCAGTGCCCCGGCGCGTACGAGCACGGACGGCGCCCAGGCGCCCGCGACCCCGGCACCGGCCCCGCAGTCCCCCCCCGCGCCG
>NZ_GG770539.1:1949453-1952982 GCF_000154905.1 Streptomyces sp. SPB074
CCGCCCCGGCGGCTCCCCGCGGCCCCCGCTCCCGCGCAGCCGAAAGCCGGCCGCCGCGAAGCCGGCGCCCGCCGCGAAGACCCCGGCGCAGCCGCAGCCCTCCCCGAAGCCGGCCGAGACCGGCGCGACGGGCCCCGAGTTCGTGACGCTGCGCGGCCCCTCCGCCGCCGTGGCGAAGAACATGAACGCCTCACTGGAGCTGCCGACCGCCACCTCGGTGCGCGCGGTCCCGGTGAAGCTGCTCTTCGACAACCGCATCGTGATCAACAACCACCTCAAGCGGGCCCGGGGCGGGAAGATCTCCTTCACGCACCTCATCGGCTACGCGATGGTGCAGGCGATCAAGGCGATGCCGTCGATGAACAACTCGTTCACGACGAAGGACGGCAAGCCCACCCTCGTCAAGCCCGAGCACGTCAACCTCGGTCTCGCCATCGACCTGGTCAAGCCGAACGGCGACCGGCAGCTCGTGGTCGCGGCGATCAAGAAGGCCGAGCAGCTCAACTTCTTCGAGTTCTGGCAGGCGTACGAGGACATCGTCCGCCGCGCCCGGGACAACAAGCTGACGATGGACGACTTCTCCGGCGTCACCGTCTCGCTCACCAACCCCGGCGGCATCGGCACCGTCCACTCGGTGCCGCGCCTCATGCCCGGCCAGGCCGTGATCATGGGCGTCGGCGCCATGGAGTACCCGGCCGAGTTCCAGGGCACCTCGCAGGACACCCTGAACAAGCTGGGCATCTCCAAGGTGATGACCCTCACCTCGACGTACGACCACCGCGTCATCCAGGGCGCGGCCTCGGGCGAGTTCCTGCGCATCGTCGCGAACCTGCTGCTCGGCGAGAACGACTTCTACGACGAGGTCTTCAAGGCGCTGCGCATCCCGTACGAGCCGATCCGCTGGAACCGCGACATCGACGCCTCGCACGACGACGACGTCACCAAGGCCGCCCGCGTCTTCGAGCTGATCCACTCCTACCGGGTCCGCGGCCACGTCATGGCCGACACCGACCCGCTGGAGTACCACCAGCGCAAGCACCCCGACCTCGACATCACCGAGCACGGGCTGACGCTGTGGGACCTGGAGCGCGAGTTCGCCGTCGGCGGCTTCGCGGGCAAGACGATGATGCGGCTGCGCGACGTCCTCGGCGTGCTGCGCGACTCGTACTGCCGCACCATCGGCATCGAGTTCATGCACATCCAGGACCCCAAGCAGCGCAACTGGATCCAGGACCGGGTCGAGCGGGGCGTCACCACCGCCAAGCCCGAGCGCGAGGAGCAGCTGCGCATCCTGCGCCGCCTCAACGCGGCCGAGGCGTTCGAGACCTTCCTCCAGACGAAGTACGTCGGCCAGAAGCGCTTCTCGCTCGAAGGCGGCGAGTCCGTCATCCCGCTGCTCGACGCCGTGCTCGACGCGGCCGCCGAGTCGCGGCTGGACGAGGTCGTCATCGGCATGGCCCACCGCGGCCGCCTCAACGTGCTCGCCAACATCGTCGGCAAGTCGTACGCGCAGATCTTCCGCGAGTTCGAGGGCAACCTCGACCCGAAGTCGATGCACGGCTCCGGCGACGTCAAGTACCACCTGGGCGCCGAGGGCACCTTCACGGGCCTGGACGGCGAGCAGATCAAGGTCAACCTGGCCGCGAACCCCTCGCACCTGGAGACCGTCGACCCGGTCATCGAGGGCATCGCGCGCGCCAAGCAGGACATCATCAACAAGGGCGGCACCGACTTCACCGTGCTGCCCGTCGCGCTCCACGGCGACGCGGCCTTCGCGGGCCAGGGCGTCGTCGCCGAGACGCTCAACATGTCGCAGCTGCGCGGCTACCGCACCGGCGGCACCGTGCACGTCGTCATCAACAACCAGGTGGGCTTCACCGCTCCCCCGGAGTCCGCGCGCTCCTCGATGTACGCCACCGACGTGGCCCGCATGATCGAGGCGCCGGTCTTCCACGTGAACGGCGACGACCCCGAGGCCGTCGTCCGCGTCGCGCGGCTCGCCTTCGAGTTCCGTCAGGCGTTCAACAAGGACGTCGTGATCGACCTCATCTGCTACCGCCGCCGCGGCCACAACGAGTCGGACAACCCCGGCTTCACGCAGCCGCTCATGTACGACCTCATCGACAAGAAGCGCTCGGTGCGCAAGCTCTACACCGAGTCCCTCATCGGCCGGGGCGACATCACCCTGGAGGAGGCGGAGCAGGCGCTCCAGGACTTCCAGGGCCAGCTGGAGAAGGTCTTCACGGAGGTCCGCGAGGCCACCACGACGCCCGGCGAGACCGAGGTCGCGCAGCCGCAGGCCGAGTTCCCGGTCAACGTGGACACCTCGATCTCCACCGAGGTCGTCAAGCGCATCGCCGACTCGCAGGTCAACATGCCCGAGCGGGTCACCGTGCACCCCCGGCTGCTCCCGCAGCTCCAGCGGCGCGCGGCCCAGATCGAGGAAGGCGCCATCGACTGGGGCACCGGCGAGATGCTCGCCTTCGGCTCCCTGCTCATGGAGGGCACCCCGGTCCGTCTCGCGGGCCAGGACTCGCGCCGCGGCACCTTCGGCCAGCGGCACGCGGTGCTCGTGGACCGGGTCACCGGCGAGGACTACACGCCGCTCCAGTACCTCTCCGAGGACCAGGCGCGCTTCAACGTCTACGACTCGCTCCTGAGCGAGTACGCGGCAATGGGCTTCGAGTACGGCTACTCGCTCGCCCGCCCCGAGGCGCTCGTGCTGTGGGAGGCGCAGTTCGGCGACTTCATCAACGGCGCGCAGACGATCATCGACGAGTACATCACCGCCGCCGAGCAGAAGTGGGGCCAGACCTCCGGCGTCACGCTGCTCCTGCCGCACGGCTACGAGGGCCAGGGCCCGGACCACTCCTCGGCCCGCATCGAGCGCTTCCTCCAGCTGTGCGCGCAGAAGAGCATGACGGTCGCGATGCCGACGCTCCCGTCGAACTACTTCCACCTGCTGCGCTGGCAGGTCCACAACCCGCACCACAAGCCGCTCGTCGTCTTCACGCCGAAGTCGATGCTGCGCCTCAAGGCGGCGACCTCGAAGGCCGAGGAGTTCACCTCGGGCCAGTTCCGGCCCGTCATCGGCGACGCCTCGGCGGACCCGGCGAAGGTGCGCAAGATCGTCCTGTGCTCCGGGAAGGTCTACTACGACCTGGAGGCCGAGCGCGCCAAGCGGGGGGCGGACGACACCGCGATCATCCGCCTGGAGCGGCTGTACCCGCTGCCCGGCACCGAGATCCAGGCCGAGTTCGCGAAGTACCCGCACGCGGAGAAGTTCCTGTGGGCCCAGGAGGAGCCGGCGAACCAGGGTGCGTGGCCGTTCATCGCGCTCAACCTGATCGACCACATCGACCTCTCGGTCGGCGCGGCGCTCCCCCACGGCCAGCGGCTGCGCCGCATCTCCCGTCCGCACTCCTCCTCCCCGGCGGTGGGCTCGGCGAAGCGCCACCAGCAGGAGCAGGCCCAGCTCGTGGCGGAGGTCTTCGACGCCTGACGGGCGCCGCAGGGCCGCAGCGGGAAG
>NZ_GG770539.1:1953159-1960074 GCF_000154905.1 Streptomyces sp. SPB074
TCGGTGCCGGTGAGCGCGGGGGCGGTGCGGCCGGGCGCCCAGCGGAAGGTGAGCTGGAGCTGGGCCTCCGCGCTGGACTTGGCGAGGCCGATCGTGCCCCCGGCCTCGACGCGGATGGCGAGCTGGAGCTCGACCTCCTCGGGGCGCACCGCGCGGCCGAGCGCGTTGAAGCGGGCGGCGGCCTGGCGGGCGCAGCGCTCGGCGAGCGCGAGCGCGTCGCCGTAGGAGTCGCGGACGACGGCGCCGACGCGTTCCGCGCCGTTGCCCCGCGCGCGGACGTCGTCCCACAGGGAGTCGCCCTCGCGCGGCGCGGGCACCCCGGTGTCCACGAAGATCGGGACGCCCTCGTCCGGCGTGCTCTCCCGTCCGGTCGTTCCCGCCATGCCCTCCCCCTCGTCCGGCGTGCCCCTCGCGCCTCAACCCGATTATCGCGCCGGGGAGTTGCTTTCGGGGCCGGACGCGAGGAAGACCGGGTGCGGCCGGGGGACGACGTTCCCCGGCCCCGGACCCGCCGCGCCCGTCCCGGCTGCCTCCTGCCCGTCCCGGGGCCTTCCGCGCGCCCCGGGACCCGCGCCCCGTCCCGTCAGGTCGTCTGCGGCTCGAAGTCCCAGAAGGGGCGCTGCCGGGAGCGGGCCGAGACGGTGTGGACGTGCTGGGCGCCGAGCGTCTGGACGAGGTCGTCCAGCGCCGCCGACTCCTCCTTGTCCGCGGCCTCGCGCTTGCGCTGGGCGCGCAGGTCGGCGGCGTGCGCGATCCGGGCGCTGAGGGTGAGCGGGTGCGTCCGCCCGAGGGACTCGGTGGCCTGCACCGCGGTCGCCGCGCTCAGCCCCTCCGCGCCCTCCACGTCGCCGAGCGCGTTGCGGACGGCGGCGGTGTTGACGGCGCAGCCGAGGTACCAGGGATGCCAGGCGCCGACGGCGCGCTCCATCACGAGCAGCGCGTCCTCGCTCATCTCCAGGGCCTGCTCCCGCTCGCCCAGGTTGCGCAGGACGAGGGCGAGGTTGCCGCGCACGCCCGCCGTGTAGGGGTGCGCGTCGCCGAGGGTCCTGCGGTAGGAGGACTCCACGCGCTCGCCGGTCCTGCGCGCCTCGTCGATGTCGCCGTGCTCGCGCAGGTAGGAGCTGAGGCTGGCGAGGAAGAGGAGCGTGGTGGGGTGCCGGCCGCCGATGACGCGTTCGCAGCGCTCCACGACGGAGGCGAGCGCGACCCCGGCCTCCTGCCGGTGGCCCATGCGGTAGCGGCCCATGGCGAGACCGAACTCGGCGCGCAGGGTCTGCGGGTGGTCGGAGCCCATCACGAGCTGGTTCTCGCGGACGCTCATCTCCAGGTTGGAGCAGGCGTCCTCGTTGCGGCCGAGCAGGCGCAGGTCGGTCGCGTAGGAGATCTCGGAGAAGAGGGTCCAGGGGTGCCGCCTGGCGAGGAGCCTGCGGCGGTCCTCCAGGATCTCGCGGTCGATGGCGAGGGCGCCCTCGTAGTCGCCGAGGAGCCGCAGCGAGGCGGCGACGTTGTTCCGGGCGCTGAGGTAGCGGGAGTCCTCGGCGCCGACGAGTTCGCGGTAGGCGTCCGCGAGCCACTCGGACAGCTCCCTCGCCTCGTCGAAGCGGGCGAGGCCGCGCAGGTCGGCGGCGAGCCCGCCGACGGCGCGCAGGTAGTCGAGGTCGTCGGTGCCCTTGGTGCGGCGCAGGTGCTCGACGGCGGGGCGCTCGATCCGCTCGGTGGGGCCGTACTCGCCGAGGGTGCGCAGCACGTTGGCGTAGTGGTGGGTGACGTCCCAGACCCGGGGGTGCTCCGCGCCCAGGACCTCGCGCCAGGTCTCCAGGGCGCGCTGCCCGAAGGTCCGCCCGGCGTCGTACTCGCCCGAGAGGTACATGTAGCGCAGGCAGTTGAGGACGAGGCGCTGGACGTCGGCGTCGGTGCTGTGCAGGACGTCGGCGTACTTGAGGTGCGGGACGATCTCGGCGTATCGGGGCCAGTTGCGGGTGTCGGTGGGGCGGCCGGGGTCGGCGAGGGCGAGGGCGCGCCGCACCGTGTCGGCGAGGCCGACGCCCTCCTCCGCGGAGATGTCGCTGTGCACGATTTGATGGACCATTCGGTGCAGGTAGAGGGATTCTCCGGACTGGGCGTCCTCGGTGGCCCCTTCGTGGGACTCCAGGCGGACGACGGAGTACTGGCGCAGCTGGTTGACGGCCCTGTTCCAGCGGAGCGGGTCGTTGAGCAGGCCGACGAGCTGTTCCGGCACGCCCTTCGCGGGCAGGTCCCGCAGGAACCAGACGGGGATGAGCCCCGGGGCGAAGTACGTGCACAGGCGCAGCAGGTCGATGGACTCGGGCACGGTGTCCCGCAGCCGGTTGAGCAGGATGCTCCACGCGGTCTGGAAGGCCGCGGGGAAGTCGGCGGAGATCTTGACGACGCTCGTGTCCCCGCCCTCCTCCAGGAGTTCGATGTACTGCTCGATGGAGATGTCCGAGTCGTTGAGCCAGCCGGCCGCCTGGTCCAGGACGAGCGGCATGTCGCCGAGGGCCTCGGCGAGCCGGTCGGCCTCCGCCTCGTCCAGGCGCGGGGCCCGGCGGCGGACGAAGGCCACGGACTCGTCGCGCGCGTAGACCGGTACGTCGAGCAGCCGGCTGTTGTGCTGGCTCCAGTCGGTGTTGCGGGAGCTGATCAGGACGTGCCCGGGCCCGGTCGGGAGCAGGTCCCAGACCTCCTCGGGCTCGTCGGCGCCGTCCACGACGATGAGCCACTTGGCGTACGGTTCGCCGCGCCGCAGCGCGTCGAGGGCCGCGCGCAGCCGCTCGCCGTACTCGTCGCCCGTGCGCAGGCCGAGCGCGGTGGACAGCTCGGCGAGGCCGCGCCGGTAGGTGCCGCGGTTCTCCGCGCTGATCCACCACACGACGTCGTACTCGGAGCCGAAGCGGTAGACGTACTCGGCGGCGAGTTGCGTCTTGCCGACGCCGGACATGCCGTTGAGGGTGAGGACGCCCGCGCCCTCCCCCGCCTCCGAGAGGTAGTGGTACGCCTCGTTGAGCAGCGACTCTCGGCCGGTGAAGCGGGTGTTGCGGCGCGGGACCGCGCCCCAGACCTCGGGGGTGTCGAGGGGGAAGCGCGGTCCCGGGGCCGCGTTGACACGGGCCGGGAGGCGGTCGGTGGGCAGTCCGAGGGCGAGCAGGACGCGCCGCTCGGCCTCGCGTTCCCCGATGCCGGTCAGCTCGGCGGGGGCGAGCACCGTGGTGGCGGTGGGCAGGGCGCCGCTCGCGACGCTCACCGCGGCGAAGCGCGCGCGGTGCGGCGGGACGACCCCGCGCAGCGCGGCGTTCCACTCGCCCACGGTGCGGGGGCCGAGCCGGAAGTACCAGTCGCTGAGGATCAGCAGGATCTTGCCGGGGGCGAGCGCCAGGTCGGCGAAGCTCGTCTCCAGGCTCTCGGTGACGGGAGGGTCCCAGCGCTGGAAGGACACCTGGTATCCGCGCAGGTCGAGGCGGTGACCGATCCAGGCCGCCCAGGCGCGGTTGAAGCCGGCGAAGCTGATGGTGATCGGCTCCGTGGCCAGGGCCCTGCCCGCACCGCCGCTCGTGCCTGTCCCCGTTGTCATACGACACCCTCCCGCCGCGTCCCGGCCATGCGGCGCCGGGCCCTTCGCATCCCCGCGATGATCACACCGCAGGGGGTTCGATTCCACTCAACGTATCGTGTGGAGAAGCTTTTTCACGAGTCGTCAGGAGTCTTCGCGACCACCTTTCTGCGCGGTTCGCCCGGTCGTGTGAACCGCCCTCCGCTCCCGCTCCCTGCGCCACGCCGCGCGCTTGGTGTCGACGTAGGCGCGGGCCCGCGCGAGGTGTCCGGCGGGCGGCTCGGTGCGGGACAGCTCGATGTGCGTGGCGACCATCCCGTCGGCGAAGGCGCGGCCCTCGGGGGTGAGCACCTCGGAGCCGACGAGCGGGGGCAGCGCGGCGGCCACCATCTCGTGGCAGCGGGCGTGCTCCGCCCAGGCGTGCTCGCGCCCGGGCCCCTCGGGGCCGCGCAGCGCGTACGCCTGCCACCAGTGGGCGAGGGCGAGATGGCTGTAGATGCCCTGGAGGAGGCCGTCGAAGGGGCGCGGGTCGGGGCGCCAGGGCGCGAAGTAGACGGCGGCGGGGTCCGCCTCGTGCAGGTGGGTCAGCTCGCCGAGCGCGGAGAGCTTGGCGTGGCCGAGTTCGTGGACGAGGAGGGCGGCGAAGGCCACGGGGCCCGGCGGGACGCTCGCGAGGACCACGCCGAAGGCGTCCTTGCGGGTGGCGCTGCAACTGCCGCCCGCGTCCTCGGGGGCGCGGCGGGCCGGGGTGCGCAGCGGGACGAGGGAGTGCAGGAGCTTCGCGGCCTCGGTGAGCCGGTGGGCCCCGCCGAGGGCGAGGAGCGGCGCGGTGCCCGCCCAGCTCTCGTACCAGGGCTTGCGGCTCGCGTCGTCCAGCGTCACGGGCTCGCTGAGGGAGTGGTGGCGCACGCCGGGGGCGGCGCGGTAGGGCCCCGCGTCGTCCAGCGGGACCGGGCGGGCGCCGGGGACGAGCGGGGGCAGGGCGTGCGGGGCGAGCCAGGCGGCGTCGGCGGACCAGGAGCTGTGGCCGGGGCGGGTGAAGACGGTGACGGGTGCTCCGCCCCGGGGGGTGAGGCGTATCGCGCCCTCGGTGTGGGCGGCGGTGACGCGCACCGGTCCGCCGCCGCTCACGCGCAGGGTGCCGGTTCCCGGGAGGGTGAGGGCGCCGTCGTGGGCGGTCAGTTCGGCGGTGGCCGGGAGCCCGGCGGTGACGGCGGCGGCGAAGGCGAGGGCGCCGAAGTGCGCGAGGCCCCGTTCGCGGTCGCCGGGGACGGGTTCGCGGGCGGTGACGGCGGCGAGGGTCTGGCGGGCCCAGGGGCCGGTGAGGGGGTGCAGGAGCAGGGCGCGGACGCGGGCGGCGGCCTCGGGGCCGGTGGCCTCGGCGGCCTCCAGGAGCGCCCAGTCCCCGGCGGCGCGGCGGCGTTCGGCCGGGGTGGTGCGGGCCGGGGCGGCGTCGGTGACGGTGTCGAGGAGGGCGCGCAGCAGGAGGAGCCGGCGGTTGGCCTGGTCGTGGACGAGGTGGTCGAGGCTCGCCTCACCGCCCTTGGTCCTGGCGAGTTCGCTCAGCACGGCGGGCGGGACGGCGGACGGGAGGACGGACGGGCCGGACGGCCGGACGGACGGCGGGACGGACGCAGGGGTGGACGGCGGGACGGCGCGCGTCATCGGCGGACTCCTGGGACGGGTGCCGGCCGCGGCTCGCCGGGCGCTCCCCGCGCCGCCCGGTCCAGGGCGACCGCCACGTGGCGGATGAACCTCTTCAGGTCGGCGCAGTAGACGGAGGGGTGGGCGAAGCCGCCGCCCTCGCGGTAGCGGTGCGCGTAGTGGCCGCCGCCGCAGACGGTGAGCAGCGGGCAGGCGCGGCACTCGGCGGCGAGCGCGGCGGCGCCGGACTGGCGGGCGCGGACTCCGGGGTGGGCGAGCGCGGCGTCGAAGGAGTGGGCGAAGACGTCGAGCCCGGTGGCGGCGGCGCCCTCGTAGGCGGACTTGAGGGAGTCGACCTGCTCGATGGCGCCGTCCGTCTCGACCACGACGGCGGTGAAGGGGTCCAGGCCGAGGGACTCGGTCGCGGCGGGGCGGCCGAGCAGGAGGGCGAGGCACTCCTCGAAGAGCCGGACGCGGGTCGTGCGGCGCGGCGCCGACCACCAGGCGTCGAAGACGGCGCACAGCCAGTCGGCGTACGGGGTCGGGCCGCCGTCCGTGCCGCGCGCGGCGTCGATGCCGGGCGGTGGGGCGGACCAGTTGCCGTGCGGGAGGAGCAGGTCGAGCGCGGGCGGTTCCAGGGCGAGCAGGGAGGTGTACAGCTCGACGGGGCCGGTGCGCGGGTCGATCACGGTGAGGATGCCCGCGTAGGTACCGGGGTGGGCGGCGAGCAGCCGGGCGGCGCGGCGCGCGGCGCGGAAGGAGGGGCGTCCGGCGTGGTCGACGCGCTGCCGGTTGTGGGCGGGCAGGCCGCCGTCGAGGCTCAGCCCGACGCGGATTCCGGCCGCGCCGAGGGTCCGTACGGCGGCCTCGGTGAGGAGGGTGCCGTTGGTCTGCACGGTGACGTGCGCCGCGCACCCGGCGGGGAGGGCGGCGCGGACCTGTTCCGCGAGCGCGACGAGCGGTCCCGCGCCGCCGAGCAGGGGCTCCCCGCCGTGCAGGACGAGCGAGACGGCGGGCAGCGCGTGCGCCGCCGCGTGCTCCCCGATGCGGCGCGCGGTACGGGCGCGGACCTCGGGCGAGGCGGTGGCCGGGCGGGACCGCCAGCTCGTGTCGGGGCCCTCGTAGAGGTAGCAGTAACGGCAGGCGAGATTGCACCTGCTGTGCGTCTTGAGGATGAACTGCCGGAAGGGGTACGGGGCTTCACCCGCTCCCCCGGCCTCGTCCCGCTGCCCGGGGCCCGGCGCGGGGGGAGTCGTCGCTCGCACTGCTCGCTCCCCCGGTCCGGTCGGTGGGCGGTCCCCTGCCCCGTGTGGTGGGTCTCCCGCTCGCGGTAAGGGGCGAAACCTCCTGCGGGCCCGATGTCCGGTTCGCCGCCCCGGCCGTCCGAAACCGGGAGGACGGGCGGGGGCGGGAGCGGGGCTCCCCGCCCCCGCGCCCCTCCTCGGAGGCCAACCCGCCTTTCACATAGCGTTGTTGAACCCCCACAGCATCTCGCTGGAGCTGCCCGCCCGTTCCCTGAGCCCGTCGAGGACCTCGCTCAAAACGGGGTGGTCGAGGGCGCGCAGGGCGCGCAGGTCGAGGGCGGTGAGGTACAGGGGAGCGCCTCGGCCTGGCCGGCCGCTCCGCTGGTGTCCTGCGTCATGGGTTCCCCCTCGTCGGTGCGCTCGGTGCGGAGTGGGACGCGCTGTCCCGGACCCGGGCGC
>NZ_GG770539.1:1960174-1963201 GCF_000154905.1 Streptomyces sp. SPB074
GACGGCGGCGGCGTGTGCGAGGGCCGGTGCCCGGGCGGGCGTGGCGGGCCCGGCGCGGTCAGTTCGCGGGCCGGTTCGCCAGGTCCTCCAGTTCCCCGGCGGTCTGCCGGGGGGTGGGTTCGCCCATGGCCTCCATGCCCGTTGGCAAGCGTTTCCATTCCTCCAGGGCGGCGAGGTAGGCGGTGCGGGCCGCGCGCGGCTGGGCGGCGCCCGCGTAGTCGCGGCCCAGCCAGTGGTGCGCCTGGGCGGTGCGCGAGACGGCCGTGGCGCGCTCGCGGTCGCTCGTGGCCTCCTCCTGCGCGCGGCGCCCGGCGCGGGCGGCGGCGCGGAAGACGTCGGCAGCCTCCCCGTACCGGGCGAGGCGGCTCGCGCCGGTCGCGGCGAGCAGGAGGCACTGCCCCCACTCCAGGTGCGCCGTCGCCGCCGCGAGGGGCGCGCGGGTGCGGCGGGCGGCGAGCCCGAGGTGGAACTCGGCCTCGCGCAGGTCCACGCGGTCCCCGGTGAGGTGGTGGCGGTGGACGAGGGCGCGGCCGAGGAGGAGTTCGCGGTGCGGGGCCGCGCTGTGCCCGCTGCCGGTCTCGGTGAGGCAGCTGCGCAGCACCTGCACGGCGCGGTTGGCCTGCGCGAGCCGGGCCGGGGCGTCGCCGTCGCCGACGCGGGTGCGGTCCAGGAGGGTCTGGCCCCACTCCGCGAGGAGGCGCGCGTGCGCCGCGCTGTCGCGCGGGATGCCGGGCAGCGCCTGGTCGAAGTGCGCGGCGGCGGCGTCGAGTTCGGCGGGGTCGTGGCTCTCGGCCCAGCGGGCGCGGTGCAGGCGCGCGGTGCGGGCGAGGAGTTCGCTGCGGTGGCGGGCGCGGGCGGCGGGGAGCGCGGCGGCGAGCCGGCGGGCGGCCTCGGCGAGCCCTTCGGGGCCGGAGGCGAGGAGGGCGTCGACGAGGTCGAGGACGACGGCGGGCCGGTCCTCGGTGCGCAGCGCGGACTCGTCGTCGGCCGCGGGCACGACGTCGAGGGCGGTGCGCAGCGAGTGCGCGGCGCGGCGGGCCCGGACGCGGGCGTCGGCGCCGGTGCCCGCGAGCCCGGCGAGGCGCAGCAGGAGCCGGCCGTGGGCGAGGGCGAGCAGGGCCGGGACCTCGTCCCGCTCGCCCACGCGCGCGTCGGCGAGCGCTTCGAGCATCCCGACGCCGCTCTGGAGCAGCGAGCTGTCGCCGCTGATCCGGAACTGGCTCTCCAGGACGCCGACGCGCTCCAGGGTGAGCCGCAGCGCGTGCGCGGGGTCGAGGCCGTTCCTTGGCGCAGGCGGCGGCGTACTCGCGTTTTTTTTTTGCGCGGGGGGGCGAGCGCGTCGGTCCGGGAGCCCTGGCGGCGCGCCTCCTCGGCGAGCGCGGCGAGCACCTGGGCGAGGACGGCGCGGTGCGCGGGGGCGCGCGAGGCGGCGACGGCCGCCTCGGCGTGGCCGCGCGCCTCCTGGAGCATCGCCTCGCCGCGCTCGACGCGCCACAGCCGCAGCAGGGTCGCCGCGCAGGTGGCGAGGAGTTCCGGCGCGGGCTGCTGCTGCTGGCGCACG
The DNA here is from genome assembly GCF_000154905.1 of Streptomyces sp. SPB074. Classification (GTDB taxonomy): domain Bacteria; phylum Actinomycetota; class Actinomycetes; order Streptomycetales; family Streptomycetaceae; genus Streptomyces. The sequence goes on from NZ_GG770539.1 coordinate 1,961,736, forward strand.
GCGCTGCGCAGGAGCTGGGCGGCGTCCATGAGGGACTGGACCATGCCGTGCCGCTCGTACTCGGCGACGAGCCCGTCCGCCGCGCCGAGCGCGGGGTGGGGGAGGCCGCCGTCCCCGGCGGGCACGGGCGAGACGGGCAGGAAGCGGCGCAGCACCTCGGCGGCGACCTCGGCGAAGGGCTGCGGCACGTCCTCGGGGCAGCGCGCGGCGGACTCCTCCTCGTCCCCGGTGTGCGCGAACTCCGCTTCCGCCGGGTCCTCGTACTCCTCGCCGGGGTCGCCGTGCCGGTCCCCGCCGGCGGGCGGCACCAGCGCGGGGCCGCCGTCGAGCTGGGCGAGGGCGAGGGCGGGGAAGTTCGGGCCGCCCTTGCCGAAGTGCTGGGTGACGTAGGCGGAGCAGTGCTTGAGGATGAGCGCGGCCTCGTCCCTGCCGAGGGGGCCGAGCAGCGCCTCGCGCACGCCGGGCGCGAAGGCGTACCAGGGTCCGATCGCGGGGACTTCACGCTTGCCAGATGAGGCTGCCGAGGGAGGATTCGCGAGTTCGGCGGAGCCTGGAGCCTGGGAGCATGTGCGCTGCACGAGCTGCATGACGGGCACTGAGACTCGGCGGCGGCGAGGTGGGTGGCGAGGCGGCCGGCGAGGGGGCGAGGCGGCGGCGCGGGAAGCGGCTGACGCGCTTGAGCGCGGGGATCTCCTCGCCGCGCGCGGGCTCCGCCCCGGCGGGCTGGTCGGCGCGCACCCAGCCGATGGCCCCGGTGACGGCGCCGCCGCCGCGGCCGGTCATGAGCCGCGCCCAGGAGGCGAGCGCGGCCGGCACGGGCGGGACGACGGGGACGGGCAGGGCCTCGGGCGAGGGGCGGGCCGTGTCCTCGGCGACCTGGAGCCGCCCGGTGCCGGTGCGGGTGAGGCGGCCGAAGACGACGGGGAGCCTGGTGCGGTTCCACAGCCGCTGCGGGAGCGGCTGGAGGACGGAGACGGGGCCGGAGCGGGCGAGGCGGTGCAGCAGCCGGTGCCCCTGCCCGCTGCGCCACAGCTCACCCGCGCAGTCGCTCACGACGAGGATGAGGCTGCGCGCGGTGGGGTCGGTGAGGCGCTCGGGGGCGTAGCGGGGGCCGTCGCCGGGGGCGGCGGAGAGGGCGACGGGGGCGCCCGGGCCGGGGCCCTCGTGGAGGTAGTGGCAGCGGATGCCCGCGAAGGCGCCGAGCTGCGAGAAGACCTGCCGCAGCTCCTCGAACATCCGCTCCCACACGCGCATCGAGGGGGAGGCGTCGAGGACGAGGTGGAGGGTCGCCTCACGGCGCTCGACGGTGCGGTAGACGGGGAGGACGAGGCCGCCCGCGCGGGCGGAGAGTTCGGCGGTCGCGGTCTCGTCGAGCACCTTGCGCCGCCGGGTGCCCGCGGTGCGGAAGCGCTGGAGGGGGCGCAGGGCGCGCTGGAGGTCGAGCGTGGAGCCGAAGGCGGGCGCGG
>NZ_GG770539.1:1963378-1965118 GCF_000154905.1 Streptomyces sp. SPB074
CGCATCGGCGGCGCCCCGGGCGCCGGCGGTACGGGCGCGAGGTCGCTCTCTGGCGCGGCTTCCTCGCCCGTACCGCCGCCGTCCGGGGCGCCGCCGATGCGGCCCGCGAGCCACAGCGCGTCGCCGAGCTGTTCGGCGTCGGGGTCGAGCCCGGCGGTGCGCAGGGTGAGGACGAGCGAGGAGAGCGGGGACGGGAGGGCGCGCGAGGGGCCGGGGGCGCCGTCCTCGCGGGCGGGGGGCGGCGCTCCGGTGGCGCGGGTCCCCGCGGGCCGGTGGGTCCCGGCGGGGTCCGCCGCGTGGCCGCGGGGCCCGTCGCGTCCGGCGCGGGGCAGCGGGCGGGGCAGGGGGCCGGGGTCCTCCGGTCCTCCGCCGTGGTCGTCCCCGTGGTGCGGCAGGGCGAAGTCGCGCATCGGGGTCACCTCGGGCGGTCGAGTCGCTGGATGAGGAGTTCGGCGAGGCGGTCGCGGTCGAGCCCGGGGGCCGCGCCGGTGAGGTGGATGGCGTTGAGGAGCTGGTCGGCGGCGAGGAGTTCGGTGCGCGAGCGCTCCAGGAAACGGGTGATGAGGTCGTCCGCGTCGCGCTCGCGCTCGCGGCCGAGGTGGGCGCGGACGAAGTTGGCGAGGCGTTCGTGGTCGGGGCGGCCCAGCTCCAGGTGGATGCAGCGGCGCAGGAGCGGGGCGGGGAAGTCGCGTTCCTCGTTGCTCGTGAGCACGACGAAGGGGAAGTGTGTGCAGGCGACGCGGCCGTCCTTGATCCGTACCTTGCGGCCGTCCGAGGTCAGCACCTCGGCCTCGTTGCCGGGGAGCCGGTCGGCGAGCCGCTGGAGTTCGGGGATGACGAACTCGCCCTCCTCCAGGATGTTGAGGAGGTCGTTGGGCAGGTCGATGTCGCTCTTGTCGAGCTCGTCGACGAGGAGGACGCGCGGGCGGTCGGAGGGGAGCAGCGCGGTGCCGAGCGGGCCGAGCCTGATGTAGTCGCCGATGCGCTCGGGGCTGCCGGGCGCCCCGGCGGCGGCGTCCGGGTCGTGGGCGGCGATCTGCACGTCCTGGAGGCGGGCTATCGCGTCGTAGTGGTAGAGCCCGTCCTGGAGCGAGGTGCGGCTGACGATGGGCCAGCGCAGGACGTCGCCGAGGCGCAGTTCGTCGGCGACGGAGTGCGCCAGCGAGCTCTTGCCGACGCCGGGACCGCCCGTGACGAGGAGCGGGCGGCGCAGGTAGAGCGCCGCGTTGATCACTTCCAGTTCCTCGGCGCCGGGGCGCAGCGAGACGGTGTGGGCGCGGTGCGCGCCGAGCCTGCGGGTCTCGGTGCCGCCGGGGGTCTCGTTCGCGCGGTGGCGGAAGTCGCGCCAGGGCGGCGGCGCGGGCAGCCGGTCGACACCGTCGTGGGGCTCCCCCGCCCCCCGGTAGACGAGCCACTCACCGGCCACGGGACCGGGTTCCTCGGACACTGCGGCCTCACTCATGATCGGCTCCCTCGTCACTGGTCTGCGGCGTCGCTCGGTCGTCTCGTCTCGTTCTCGGGCCCGCCCGGCACCCGGGCACGGGGCGCCCGGGCCTGACGGGCACGGGCCACACGGTAGCGAGCGGCCCGACGCCCCGTCAGGTCTTTCACGGGGGAGCAAGCAGCGCGGGGGCGGCGCGCGGCGGGTCGTACATCAGCACGACCCCCTCCGACCAGCCCTGTCCGTGCTCGGCCGTGCGCCGCCAGTCGTGCAGCGCGTAGGGCAGTTGTGCCGCGCTG
>NZ_GG770539.1:1967551-1969385 GCF_000154905.1 Streptomyces sp. SPB074
CGGGGCGGGCGGCGCAGGGGGCCTGTTGCGCGGCGGGGGACGCTGGAAGGGCGGCACGGGGCGCCTGGTGGGTGGCGCGGAAGGCAAGGGAGGCCGGGCGGGCGGCGGCGTGGGACGCCGGGCGGTGGGCTGGGTGGACGGCGCGAAGGGCCGGGTGCGCGGCTCGGGAGGCCGGGTGCGCGGCTCGGAAGGCCGGGTGCGCGGCTCGGAAGGCCGGGTGCGCGGCGCGGGACGCCGGGTGCGCGGCTCGGAAGGCCGGGTGCGCGGCTCGGGACGCCGGGTGCGCGGCTCGGGACGCCGGGTGCGCGGCTCGGAAGGCCGGGTGCGCGGCTCGGAAGGCCGGGTGCGCGGCTCGGAAGGCCGGGTGCGCGGCTCGGAAGGCCGGGTGCGCGGCGCGGGACGCCGGGTGCGCGGCGCGGGACGCCGGACGGGGTGCACAGGGGGCCTGTTGCGCGGCGCGGGACGCCGGGCGGGCGGCGCAGGGGGCGGGGCGGGCGGCGAGTGACGCCGGATGTGCGACGCGGGACGCCAGGCGGGCGGCGCGAAGAGCCGGGCCGGAGGCGCGGGAAGCCGGGCACAAGGATGTCCGGCCGAGCGCGGTATGGGCGGCTGCCGCGTTCGCGGGCGCGGTGCACGCGGGCCTCGCGTTCGCTCGCGCGGGCCTCGTCTTCGCGGGTGCGGTGTGTGCGCGGGTGCGGCTACTCGGCGCGCGTACGGGGGCGGCGCAGGCGCCGTCGCGGGTCGCTCCCGTGCCCCGTGCCGACGGCATCGCCGCGTCCCCCACGCCGCTCGCGCGGTCGCTCGTGCGGTCGCCCATGGTGTGTCCCCCCGTTCCTCTCCCGCGTGCCGGGCGGGGGCCGATGGGCCGCCGTTCGGTCGTGGCGCGCGGGCAGAGCAGATTAGCCCGTGTGCGGGGCGGGGGCGAGGAGGAAACGGGACACGCGCCCCGCCTATCCTGTGCCTCGGACACCCCGGGCCCCTGCCCGGCGCCCTTACCCCTCCGGACACCGGCCCAAGCAGACGGAGCAGCGCGACATGTACTTCACCGACCGCGGTATCGAGGAACTGGAGCGGCGGCGCGGCGAGGAAGAGGTGAGCTTCGAATGGCTCGCCGAGCAGTTCCGCGTCTTCGTGGACCTGAACCCGGACTTCGAGGTCCCCGTCGAGCGCCTGGCGACCTGGCTCGCCCGCCTCGACGACGAGGACGAGAACTGAGACCCGGGCCCTCGCGCGCGGGTAGCCGGGACTGACAGCGAACGGGACCGGGACCCGGCCACCCGACACCCCACGCTCGCCCCGCACCGGCCACCGCCCGCACCGCGCACCGCCGCCCGCGCCAGAGGGACCCGCGACGAACCCGACGGCGAGCCGAACGTGCCATCGCGGGCGCCGACCCAGACCGCACTGCGCCGCGTCGGCTACCTCGGCCCCCTCAACACACCCCCGTTCAAACCGGTCATCGCCCCCGCACCGCGTTCCCGGACAGGCCCGGTGCCGGACCGCGCCTCGCTACGAGCCGGCCCGGCGATAAACCGAGCCCGCCCCCTCACACACAGCACCCACCGGCCCCCGCACCAGGCGCCGTTCCCGCCGAGCCGGCCACCCCACCGCGCCCCCGCACCGGGCGATCCCTGCCCCCAGCGCTGCGGCCCCCGGCCCCCAGGACAGGCAGCGCCCCTCTGAGTCGGCCAACCCGCCGCCCGCCCTGAGCCGTCCCTGTCCCCGGGCAACCAGGAAGCCCCCGAATCGGTCACCCCGCCGCCCCGCCCTGGGCTCTCAGTGCCGCAGCGTCCCCGCACCGACCGGCCGCCCTCAGCAACCCCAGCAAGCCCCC
>NZ_GG770539.1:1969794-1970976 GCF_000154905.1 Streptomyces sp. SPB074
CCGGTTCGCCGGGCAGGAGCCCGGGGGGGGGCGCTCCGGCGCGCGCGAGCACCGCGAGCACGCCGGCAGACGGGCGCGGGCGTCGCTCTCCGGGTCCTCGCGGGTCAGCGGTCCGAGTTCTTGCAGGTCGAGCACGGGGTCGAGGCCCAGGCGGAGCACGAACGTGCGCATCGCCTCGTCCTCGCCGAGCGGCGTCCCGTCCGCCGCCCACTCGTAGCCGACGGGACGCCGGAAGCCCGAGCAGAGCACGAGACCGGCGCGCTCGTGGTCCCACCACAGCGCGAGAACGGGCCAGGAGGCGCCGACGGCGAGCGCCGTCGCCCACCCGGCGAGGACCCGGTCGACCGGCTCGCCGCCCTGCAGCCACGGCTTGTCCTCCGGTACGAGGGCGCTCCACCGCGCCTCGCCGTCGGGCGCCGGCTCGCCCGCCGGGCAGAGCAGGAGCGGCCTGCGCAGGAGCCGCGCGACGGGCGCCACCTCGCCGGGTGCCGCCCGGCACAGCAGCAGTGCCCCGGCCGCCCGCCCGGCGTCCGTCGCGTCGGAGGGGGCGGCGGACGGCACGGGGCGGGAGCCGCCGGGAGGGTTGACCATGAGCCCACGCTAGGCCGCGCCCACGCGCACGGCCCGCCTTCGGCACCCTTCCGAGCGGCCGGCCCACCCCCCGGCCCCCGCGCCGAGGCCCCGCGCCCAGGTTGGCCGCTCGCACTCGCCCCCCGGCCCGCGTCTTCGGTCCGCCCGCCCGGCCCACTCGCTCGACGTGCCCTTCCCCGCGTGAGAGGCGCCGCCCGCCCCGTCACCCACGCCCGGTTCCCACCCGCGACGCCCGCCCTCTTCCGCGCGCTACGCCACCGCGCGCCCGCCATCGGTGCCCGCGCTTGCGCCCGGCCCGCGTCCGCCTCCCCGCTCGACGGGCCCTTCCCCGCACGCGGCCGCTGCCACCGACACCTCAGCCACCGGCCTGCGCCGGGCATACCCGCGAACGCCCACCCGCTTGCACCCCGCGCCGCCCGGCCCCTCGCCCGCGCCCCGTGCCCGGCGCCCTTTGCGACCCGGGCCCCGCCCACACGCGCCCCCTCCCTGGCGCGCTACCGCTTCCGCCCACGCCTCCGCCCACGCCGTCGCCCCGCGCCCCGCGCCCCGCGCCCCGCGCCCCTGAAGCCCACCCGCTCACACGCCCCCGCC
>NZ_GG770539.1:1971179-1979242 GCF_000154905.1 Streptomyces sp. SPB074
CCGATCCGCGATATATCGTGTTCCGCAGAGAACGCGATATGACGCGATGCGCTGTCGCGTGCCGCAGGTGCGCCGTGCCCGCACGCTCCGCGCGTCTCGCGCGGGACACGTACGGGTGACACACGTACGAGGGAAGAACGGGGAGGTTCGGCATGGCCGAGTGGTCCGTGGCGCAAGCGCGGAAACTGAGGATCGAGGACCCGGTGCGGATCGTGCGCGTCGGGCTCATGGGCGGCGAGGTGAACGTCGTCGGGCGTTCGGGCCCGGACTCCGGGATCGGGCTCCAGGTCGCCGAGGTGGACGGCCCGCCGCTCGACGTGAGCAGCGAGAACGGCGTACTCACCGTCGAGTACCCGGACGTGCCGTGGCGCGGCCCGCTCAAGTGGCTCGCCGCCCGGACGCGCGAGCGGCACGCGGTGGTCTCGCTCGTCGTGCCCGCCGGCACGCAGGTGGAGGTGCACGTGGCGGGTGCCGGGGTCACGGTCTCCGGGCTCGACGCGCCGCTCGTCGTGCACAGCGTCTCGGGCGGTGCCACGCTGACGCGCCTGAGCGGCCCGGTCGAGGCCGAGACGGTCTCGGGCGCCTTCGAGGCGCAGGCGGGGAGCGGCCCGCTCCGCTTCGCCTCCGTCACGGGCACCCTCACCCTCGTCGACGGCACGGGCCCCTCCGTGCGCGCCGATTCGGTGAGCGGGGACATCATCCTCGACCTGGCCCCCGGCGAGGCCCCGGCCGAGATCCGGCTCACGAGCGTCTCGGGCCAGGTCGCGATCCGCCTCCCGCACCCGGCGGACGCGACGGTCGAGGCGGACACGGCGAGCGGTTCGGTCTCCAACGCCTTCGAGGACCTGCGTGTCAGCGGTGGCTGGGGCAGCAAGAGGGTGACCGGAAGGCTCGGCTCCGGGCATGGCAGGCTCAGGGCCACGACCGTCACCGGCTCCCTCGCGCTCCTGCGCAGGCCGCCGCGCGCGGACGAGCCCGGCCCGGCCGAGGACCCCGGCCCGGCCGACGCCCGGAACCCCGGCACCGGACGGCCCCGGCCGACCGGACCAGCCCGACCAGCCCGACCAGCCCGACCAGCCCGACCAGCCCGACCAGCCCGACAGGAAGGTGCTCTGAGATGGCCCCCGTCTTCGCCCACGGCCGCCTGCGGCTGTACCTGCTCAAACTCCTCGCCGAGACCCCGCGCCACGGCTACGAGATCATCCGTCTCCTCCAGGAGCGCTTCGAGGGGCTGTACGCGCCCTCGGCGGGAACGGTCTACCCGCGCCTCGCCAAACTGGAGTCCGAGGGCCTAGTCACGCACACGACCGAGGGCGGCCGGAAGGTGTACGCGATCACCGCGCCCGGGCGCGCGGAACTCGCCGCTCGCGGGGGTGAACTGGCCGAACTGGAACTGGAGATGCGCGAGTCGCTCGCCGAACTGGCCGCCGAGATCCACGACGACGTACGGGGCGCGGCGGGCGAGCTGCGCCGCGAGGTCCACGCCGAGACGGGCCGCTCCGGCGCCGAGGGCGGCACGGGTCCCGGGCGTGGCGAGGGCGAGCGCGAGGCGTGGCGCGTCGCGAAGGAGGAGCTGCGCCGCGCGAAGCAGGAGTGGCGCGAGCAGGCGCGCCAGGCGCGCGACGAGAGCCGCCGGGCCCGCGAGGACGCGCAGCGGGCCCGCCGTCAGGCGCGCGACGCGCAGGCAAAGGCGAAGGCGCAGGCCAAGGAGGCGCAGGAGCACTTCCAGCACATGGCCCGCCAGGTGCAGCAGCAGATGCAGGAGCACTTCAGCCGGGGCGACTGGCCCACCGGGCTGCGCGAGGGCCTGAGCGAACTGACCCGCGAGTTCGGCCGCTTCGGGCGCGAGGGCGGGTTCGGCCAGGGGCCGGGCGGCGGCCCCTGGGGCGCGTGGGGCGGAGGCCGGGCGCCCTGGGAGGCGCGGGCGGAGAAGGGCCGCGAGGGGTCCCCGGACCTGGAGAAGCACCTCTCCGACGACCTGGACGAGGCGGAGGCGGACCTGACGGGCGAGGGCCCCGGGCCCGTACCGCCGCGCTGGGCCGCGGAACCCCTAGCCGAGGGCGATCCGGTCCGCGAACTGGAGCGGCTGCTCGACCGGTTCCGCGACGACGTCAGGGACGCGGCGCGCGACGGCGGGGTCACGTCCGCGCAGCTCCACGCGGCCCGCGAACAGCTCGCGCGGGCGGCGGCGCGCATCGCGGCCGTCCTCGGGGAGCCGTCCGCTGAATGACCACCATCGGCTGGGGCCCGCTCGGCCGGGCCCCGCTCTGGCAGGCGGTCCTCCACCTCGCCGCGCTGGAGGCACGGGAATCCCCCGGCGGCACGGAGCCCGTGGGTACGGACGGGGGGCCACGCCTACGGACCCGGCGAGCGCGCCTCGTATGCGACGGGCGGACGCCACGCCCACGGACCCGGCGAACGTCCCGCGTCAAGCCCCGGCGAGCGCCCCGCCCACGGGGCACGGCTCGCGTACGGCGCACGGGCCGTGCGCCGTCACGGCCGTCCGCGCCCCCGAGATCGGCCCCGCCCGTACGAGCCGGCCGCCCCGGCCCCGTAGCACCGCCGCCCACCGACCGGCCCCGCCCCGTAAGGAACCGCCGAAGGGCTCCGGCAGGGACGCGCCCGCGCCCGTTCCGGAGCCCTTCGGCGCCCGCGCGCGCCGTCCGGCCGTTCCGCGCGAGGTGCCTCAGCGCCGGGCGACCCCGTCCTCGCGGGCCGCGCGGGCGACCGCCTCGGTCAGCGCCGGGGCGACGCGCGCGTCGAAGGGCGAGGGGATGACGTAGTCGGCGGCGAGTTCCGCGCCGACCACGTCGGCCAGCGCCTCGGCCGCCGCGATCTTCATGCGCTCCGTGATGTCGGACGCGCGCACCTTGAGGGCGCCCGCGAAGATGCCCGGGAAGGCGAGCACGTTGTTGATCTGGTTCGGGTAGTCGCTGCGCCCGGTCGCGACGACGGCCGCGTACTTGTGGGCGATGTCCGGGTGGATCTCCGGGTTCGGGTTGGCCATGGCGAAGACGAAGGAGTCCTCGGCCATCGTCGCGACGGCCGCCTCGGGCACCGTGCCGCCCGAGACACCGATGAAGACGTCCGCCCCGGCCAGCGCGTCCGCGAGCGAGCCGCTCAGCCCCGCCAGGTTGGTCAGCTCGGCGATCTCCCGCTTGACCGGCGTCAGGTCGGCGCGGCCGGTGCTCAGCACGCCCTTGCGGTCGCAGACGGCGACGTCGCCGATCCCCGCCCCGAGCAGGAACCTGGCGATGGCCGCGCCCGCCGCGCCCGCGCCCGAGATGACGGCGCGCAACGCGCCGATCTCCCGCCCCGTCAGCTTCGCGGCGTTGCGCAGCGCGGCGAGGGTCACGACGGCGGTGCCGTGCTGGTCGTCGTGGAAGACGGGGATGTCGAGGCGCTCCTTGAGGCGCCGTTCGATCTCGAAGCAGCGCGGCGCGGAGATGTCCTCCAGGTTGATGCCACCGAAGGAGGGCGCGAGCCGTGCCACGGTCTCGACCAGCTCGTCCGTGTCGGTCGTGTCCAGCGCGAGCGGCACCGCGTCGACGCCCGCGAACTGCTTGAAGAGGATCGCCTTGCCCTCCATGACCGGCATCGAGGCGGCCGGGCCGATGTCGCCGAGGCCGAGCACGGCCGTGCCGTCCGTGACGACGGCGACGACCTGCGAGGTCCACGTGTACTCGTGGGCGAGTTCGGGGCGTTCGGCGATGGCCGTGCACACCTCGGCGACGCCGGGCGTGTAGGCGAGCGAGAGGTCGTCGCGGTTCTGCACCGGGACGGTCGCGGTGATCGCCATCTTGCCGCCCCGGTGGAGGGCGAAGGCGGGATGGCGGCTCGCGTCCGGGTCGGCCGCGTCGGGCCCGTCCGGGCGGGCGGCGCCCGGATGGCCGTCGGGCCGGGCGTCCGGCTGGGCGGCGTCCGGGTGGGTCGCGGAGCCGTCGCCCGTGCCCGTGGCGCCCGCACAAGCGCCGGAATCGGGGGTGGCTTCGGCAAGGTCCGCTTGAGCTGACATGGGAGGAACCCCTTTGTTCGTTCATCGTCAGTTGAGGGTGTCCGCCCCCTGGTGAGGAGGGCGGGCGGGCACCGCGCGGCCCGCCGGCGGCCCGGGCCCCCGGTCGGGGACCACGGCTTCCACGCTTTCGCGGAACACTTCCGGGAGGGGAAACGCTTCCGCGAAGGAATAGGCCACGGGTACGGGCATCTGCGCGCGGACGCGCCGCACACGCGTCCTGGGCCCCTGATGAGGGGTGTAGCCGTCTTTTCTACCGGATCGCGCCTGCCTCGTACGAGTCCTTTCGGACGAGTGCCGGGTCACACGCCGCGCCGCACACCCCCCGACGCGCCCCCGGCAGCCGCGCCGCGCCCCCGCGCGCACCTCGACGAGCCCCCCGCCCGCACCTCGACGAGCCCCGCCACCCCGGTCCGGCGGCACCCGAAACGCCCCGCCGAACCACCTCACGCCCGCTCAAGAGCGCCCAAGACGCGCGGAAGTCCCCAAGCGCCCCACCGCGCGTCAAGCCCGCGCAGCCCCGCCGAGAACCGGCATAGCGTCTCGCATCCCGGAATACCGCCCCAGGCCCGGCGCCCGCACGCCCGGCCACCCTCCGACCGGCGCTCCTCCGGGAGCCCGTCAACCCCGCCCTCCGCAGCTCCTGTTACACATGCGGACGCTCCCCGCCTGTTCCCGTTATCCGATTTTGACATCGATGACCCCCTGAGCGGTCTTGTCCGAATGGCAAGATGCCGTGCATCGCACTGGGTCACGACACTCGAAGACGCGTTCACCGTGACCCCGGTCGGCAATTCCAGACTTCCGCCGGAGGGACCCTCATGACCGCCCATTCCCCGCGTCGCCTGTTCGCCGTGAAGCCCCGCGCAGCGACGGCCGCCGCTGTCGTGGTGGCGGGTGCCCTGCTCCTCGGCGCCTGCGGCGACCAGACGAAGGACGACGACAAGAAGGCGCCCGCCGCCTCGGCCGGCACCTCGAAGAGCGCGGGCGACTCCCTCAACGCGAAGCTCCCGAAGGAGATACGCGACAAGGGCGTCATCAAGGTCGGCTCGGACATCGCGTACCCGCCCGTCGAGTACAAGGACAAGTCCGGCAAGGTCGTCGGCATCGACATCGACCTCGCCGACGCGCTCGGCAAGGAACTGGGCGTGAAGTTCGAGTTCCAGAACGCCACCTTCGACACGCTCCTGACCGGCCTGCGCTCCAAGCGCTACGACCTCGCGATGTCCGCGATGACCGACACGGCCGACCGCCAGAACGGTGTGGACGGCGACACGGGCAAGAAGGTCGGCGAGGGCGTCGACTTCGTGGACTACTTCACGGCCGGCGTCTCGATCTACACGCCCAAGGGCAAGACGCAGGGCATCAAGACCTGGGCCGACCTGTGCGGCAAGAAGATCGTCCTCCAGCGCGGGACCGTCTCCCACGACCTCGCCAAGGCCGAGTCGAAGAAGTGCGCGGGCGGCAAGAAGATCGCCATCGAGGCGTACGACAACGACCAGCAGGCCCAGACCCGCCTGCGCGCGGGCGGCGGCGACGCGGGCTCCTCGGACTTCCCCGTCGCGGCCTGGGCCGTCAAGACCTCGGGCGGCGGCAAGGACTTCGAGCTGGTCGGCGAGCAGGTCGAGGCGGCCCCGTACGGCATCGCGATCGCCAAGTCGAACACCGGGCTGCGCGACGCGATCAAGAGCGCCATGGAAGCGATCATCGCCAACGGCGAGTACGACAAGGTCATCTCGAAGTGGGGCGTCGAGGACGGCAAGGTCACCGAGGCCGCCGTCAACGCGGGCAAGTGACCTGACCGGGGCGCCGGTGCCGGGGACCGCAGGACCCGGACGCACCCGCGCCCCGGCCCCGCGCGGGCCCGGCCCGCGCCCGACCCCACCCCCAGGAGCGAAGGCAGCACTCGTGTCCCCAGCCGACCCCACCACACCTCCGGAGCCGGACCCCGCGTCCGCGCCCGAGGGCACCCCCCGTCCCCTCCCGGCCGAGAAGCGCGCCGCAGCCGAGGCCATCCGCGCCGTGCCCGTGCGCCACTACGGGCGCTGGGTCGCGGCGATCGTCTCGCTCGCCGTCCTCGGCACGCTCGTCTACGCCTTCGCGCAGGGCAAGATCAACTGGGGTGCCGTCCCCGACTACTTCTTCGACGACCGCATCCTGAGCGGCCTCGGCAAGACGATGCTCCTGACCGTCGTCGCGATGGTCATCGGCATCGTCGGCGGCGTGGTCCTCGCCGTCATGCGCCTGTCGAAGAACCCGGTGACCTCCTCGATCGCCTGGTTCTACATCTGGTTCTTCCGCGGCACGCCGGTCCTCGTGCAGCTCATGGTCTGGTTCAACCTGGGCCTCGTCTTCGAGTACATCAACCTCGGGCCCGTCTACAAGGACTACTGGGCCAGCTTCATGACCCCGCTGCTCACCGCGCTGCTCGGCCTCGGCCTCAACGAGGCCGCGTACATGGCGGAGATCTGCCGCGCCGGACTGCTCGCGGTCGACGAGGGCCAGACCGAGGCCGCGCAGGCGCTCGGCATGAGCCACGCGAAGACCCTGCGCCGCGTCGTGATCCCGCAGGCCATGCGCGTCATCGTGCCGCCGACGGGCAACGAGGTCATCAACATGCTCAAGACGACCTCGCTCGTCGCCGCCGTGCAGTACCCGGAACTCCTGCGCGCGGCCCAGGACATCGGCCAGGTCTCGGGCGCGCCCGTCGAGATGCTCTTCCTCGCCGCGGCCTGGTACCTGATCCTCACCTCGGTCCTGAGCATCGGGCAGTTCTACATCGAGCGGTACTACGCGCGCGGCTCCAGCCGCGCCCTGCCCGCGACCCCCTGGCAGAAGGTCAGGGCGAGCGTCCTGGCCGTGGGCCGCCCGAACGGAGGCATGGCATGAGCGACCGCATGAGCAAGGACGCCCTGGCGCCCGCGACGGAGACCGGCGGGCAGGCAGCGGTGACGGAGACCGGCGGGCAGGTGCCCATGGTCCGTGCCGAGGCCGTCCACAAGTCCTTCGGCCCCGTCGAAGTGCTCAAGGGCATCGACCTCGAAGTGCGCCAGGGCGAGGTCTTCTGCCTCATCGGCCCCTCGGGCTCGGGCAAGTCCACCTTCCTGCGCTGCATCAACCACCTGGAGAAGATCAACGCGGGCCGCCTGTATGTCGACGGCGAACTCGTCGGCTACCGGCAGCGCGGCGAGAAGCTGTACGAGCTCAAGGACAGCGAGGTCGCGCTGCGCCGCCGCGACATCGGCATGGTCTTCCAGCGCTTCAACCTCTTCCCGCACAAGACGGCGCTGGAGAACATCATCGAGGCGCCCACGCAGGTCAAGGGTCTCGCGAAGGCGGCGGCGCGCGAGCAGGCCCGCGCCCTCCTGGAGCGCGTGGGGCTCGCCGACAAGGCCGGCAGCTACCCCGCCCAGCTCTCGGGCGGCCAGCAGCAGCGCGTCGCGATCGCCCGCGCGCTCGCGATGGAACCGAAGCTGATGCTCTTCGACGAGCCGACCTCGGCGCTCGACCCCGAACTGGTCGGCGACGTCCTCGACGTCATGCGCGACCTCGCCGAGAGCGGGATGACGATGATCGTCGTGACCCACGAGATGGGCTTCGCCCGCGAGGTCGGCGACTCCCTCGTCTTCATGGACGGCGGCGTCGTCGTCGAGTCCGGCCACCCCCGCGAGGTCCTCACCACCCCCCGCCACGACCGCACCCGCGCCTTCCTCTCGAAGGTCCTGTGAACCACCCGGCAAACCGATGAGACAGCACGGGGCGGGGCGGTACGGGGCGCGGGCCCGGCAGTACGGGGCGCGGGCGGTCGGCAGGCACGGCTCGCCCGGCGGGGCGGGGGAGATTTGTCATGTTTTCCGTACTTGCGAGGAATATTCAAGTTGCCTGCGCTCGTTGTCTCCTCTTGGTCTCTCTTTTTTTTCTAATTAATAAAAAAAATACGCAGATTCTAAACTTAACCCTAACAACACCCCCACTCCCTATCATGATCTATTTTTGTGATAGGGTGTGGCACGGTGGGTGTTTTTTTTGTGTTTTGTTTTTTTTTTTTTTT
>NZ_GG770539.1:1979342-1995328 GCF_000154905.1 Streptomyces sp. SPB074
GGGCGGCGCGGGGCGCCGGACGCCGCGCTCCGCGCCTGCGGTGGTGTCCGCCCCCGCCTCTTCCGGACCTCCCCCCGCCTCCGTCCGCCGCGCTCAGCGCAGTCCGAGCACCAGCGCGTCGGAGGGTGAGGCCCACACCGTGCGGGCCTCCGCGAAGCCCGCCTCGCGGAGGGTCGCCGCGTGCCAGGCGGGCGATTGCGTCTCGCCCTCGGAGTGCGCGCCGAAGAGCTTCATGCGGGCGGCCACCGGCTCCGCGAGCGCCGGTTCCTCGGCGAGCGCCGCCCACCACGCGTCCCAGTCCTGCGCCCCCGCCGCACGCGCCCCGTCCATCACGGCATGGCGCAGCGCCCGCTCGGCGGCGTTGAGGCGGGGCGTCGCGGGGTCGGGCATGTGGTCCGCGTTCATGAAGGCGCCGCCCTCGCGCACGAGCGGCGCGAGGTCCCCGTACAGCGTGCGCAGGGCGTCCGTCGGCATCCAGTGCAGCGCCGTCGCGGTCAGGACGACGTCGTACGTGGCGTGCGGCAGCGCCTCGCGCCAGCCGGGCGCCGTCAGGTCGGCGTCCACGATGTCGACGCGCGCGTCACCGGCGAACGTGCCGCGCGCCAGGGCGAGCAGCGCGGGATCGCGGTCGACGGCCGTCGAGCGCGCCTCGGGGAACCGGCGCAGCACCCGGTCCGTGATACTTCCCGTACCGCAGGCCAGGTCGAGCACGCGCGGCGCGGTCCCGACGAGTGCCTCGGTCATGTCGAGCATGACGCGGAACCGCTCCTCACGGTCCGGCATGTACCACTCCTGCTGCCGGTCCCAGCTCTCCTGCCAGGCCCCGAAGTCGGTGCCGTCGCTGCCCGTGGCCATCTCCGCCTCCACCTCGTCCGCGCGGGACACCCACAAAAAGTAATACTCTCTACACATGTCCGACCATTACGGCCGGTCGACATGCGCACCCTAGTCCGCCCCTGTAAGGACAACAAGTGGAACTGGCCTATTACTCGGACTACGCCGTACGGCTCGTGAACACCGAGGAACCCGGACGCCGCAAGGACACCCTGACCTCGGTCGACGCGGTGCGCACGCTCATCGGCGCGGACACGCAGGCGGCCCGGCGCGCGAGCGAGGCGGACGTGACCCGCTTCCGCGGGGTGCGTGCCCGGCTGCGCGCGATCTTCGAGGCGGCCGACGGCGGCGAGGAGCACGAGGCGGTGCACCTGCTCAACGCGCTGCTCCTCGAATACCCCGTCTCACCGCAGATCTCGGGCCACGAGTACCTCGACGCCTCGGGCCGCCCCCGCTGGCACATGCACCTCGCGGAGCACCCGTCGAACGCGAGCGCCGGATACGCGGCCATCGCCGCGATGGGCCTCGCCTTCCACCTCACCGAGTACGGCGTCGACCGCCTCGGCATCTGCGAGGCCGAACCCTGCCGCAACGCCTACCTGGACACCTCCACCAACCGCTCCCGCCGCTACTGCACCGACCGCTGCGCCACCCGCGCCAACGTCGCCGCCTACCGCGCCCGCAAACGCCGCGCCGCCGCCGACCCGGAGACGGCTCGCACGGAACCGAGCCCCCAGCGCACGAGGGACACGGCGGTCGCGAACCGCCCCGAGGAATCCTGACCGGCCGCCCCCTCCCGGCCGGAATCCCCCGTACGGCCGTCCGCCGCCCCCGCTCCCGTACCGCCCGCGCCGTCCCCACCGCCGGCCGCCGCCGCGACGAGCCGTTCCTCGTTCTCCGGCGCGCGCGGCCGGTACCGCCCGAGCACCCGCCCCAGCACCAGTTCGCGCGGCACGACGCCGTAGTCGTTGCTGTCGCCGCCGGCCCAGGGGTTGTCGGCGAGGACCCACCAGCCCGCGCCCCTGCGCTCGGCGGCCCGCTTGACGATGAGCAGGTCCTGCTGGAAGGGGTGCCGCAGCACCACCACGTCACCCGGCCTGACCCGAGCGCCGTAGCGGACGAGCAAGCGGTCCCCGTGACGCAGCGTGGGCAGCATCGAGGGTCCCCGCACCTCGGCGACGCCGAGCGGAATCCTCGATTCCCCTATGCGCACGCGCCCTTCCGCCTCCGACATCGCCCAACCTCCCACTCTCGTGCCCGTCCGGCACCGTCCTGCGGACCGGCCGGCTCCCAGTCTCACCCCGGACTTTTGGCCCAGGCCCCCGGGGGCACCCGAGAAAACCGGGTCCCCACGGAGTAATGTCCCACCTGAGAAGACGATCACGAGGAAGGACAGCTTCATGCTCTCCCGCCTGTTTGCCCCCAAGGTCACGGTCAGCGCTCACTGCGACCTGCCCTGCGGCGTCTACGACCCGGCGCAGGCCAGGATCGAGGCCGAATCGGTCAAGGCCGTCCAGGAGAAGTACCAGGCCAACGAGGACGCCGACTACCGCACGCGCTGCATCATCATCAAGGAGCAGCGCGCCGAGCTGGCCAAGCACCACGTCTCGGTCCTGTGGAGCGACTACTTCAAGGCCCCGCACTTCGAGAAGTACCCGGAGCTGCACCAGCTCGTCAACGACACCCTCAAGGCCCTCTCGGCCGCCAAGGGCTCGAACGACCCGGCCACCGGCCAGAAGGCGCTCGACCTGATCGCCCAGATCGACAAGATCTTCTGGGAGACCAAGAAGGCCTGAGTCACGCTCGGTCGTCCCTGCCTCCTCCGGCCCGCCCGGCGGCGGACCACGGGGGGCGGAGTCCGCACCTGGTCCCGTACGGCCCTTGTGGCCGCGGGGGGCCGGGTGCGGTTTTTTGGGTGGCTCTCCGGTGTGCGCGTGGGTCGCCGGGGAGGGCCGGGGTCAGGCTTCCAGTGAGGGTGAGGAGTTGCCGAGGGCCAGGCGGACCAGGCCGAGGAGTTCTTCCTCCGTGACGCCGAGGCGCCGGGCCTCGGAGGCGAGTTCGGCGACGCGGGTGAGGAGGCCGGCGCGGAAGCGGGCGCCCTCCATCTCGACCACGACGGCTCCGCGGCCCCTGCGCAGCTCGATGAGTCCTTCGTCCCGCAGCCGTTGGTAGCCCCGGAGGACGGTGTGCACGTTGACGTCGAGCGAGTCGGCGAGCGTCCGCGCCGCCGGGAGGCGTTCGCCCGCCGTCAGGGCGCCTTCCGCGAGGGCCGCGCGGACCGAGGCCGCGATCTGCTCCCCGAGCGGGACGGGTGACGAGGGATCGGTGCGGAAGAGCATCAGCCGCCGCCTGGTCGTGGGGAGGAGCCGCTGCCGCGCTCCGCGAGGGTGTTGAGCAGCGCGGCTGCCGTACGGGCGTCGCGCGTCGTGACGGCGAAGTCCCGCCCGTCCTCCTTGCGCACCACCAGGGCCTCGCCCGAGCGGAGGATGACGCCCGTGCCCCGGGCGCTGACCCGGTACCCCCAACCACCCCAGTCCAGCGCGCGCACCTCCTGGGCGCGGGCCGCGCTGACCTGGTCGAGGGCGATGCGGGTACGGGGCCAGGGCAGCCGGCCGGCGGTGACCGTGAGGCCGTGCCGGTCGACCGTGACACGCACGGCGCTCAGCGCCACGACCAGCAGCCCCGCGAGCAGCAGCGAGGCTCCGGCCCCCACGAGTCCGGCGGCGAGCAGCCCCCCGCCCGCCAGGAACGTCACTCCGCCGATCCCGACGAACGCCACCGAGGTGTTGTAGGCCGACCAGCCGGCCCGCTCCCCCGGGCGCAGCGGCAGCCGCTCCACGGCGCCCTGCGGCGGTTCCGGCTCCGGCCCGCGCGCGCCGGCGGGCAGCAGGCGGCGCAGGAGCGTCCCCGCCCCGGCCGCGAGGAGCCCGGCCGCCAGCCCCGCCAGCAACTGCGCCCAGGGCAGGCGGGCTTCCGTCCCGTCAGCGCTCGCGTCCGCGTTGACGAGGAGCACCGCGCTCAGCAGCCAGGCGAGCAGCCCGGCGGTCCCCCACCCCGTCACCGTCCACGTCGTCCGCGCGCCGCCGCTCATCCCCGGAAGCCCCGCGCCCAGGCCGAAGAGAAGGGCGAGACCGCCGAAGAGGGCGAGGCACAGCCACGGATAGCTGCTCGTGGCACCCCAGTCGTCGGCCGTACCGCCGCCCGAGAAGTGGGTCGCGATGCGGTCTCCCAGCTCTCCTCGCGTGCGCAGGTAGAAGGCGATGGTCACGGCGAGCCCGACGGCGAACGGCGCCGCTTCGAACAACATGCCCGGCCACCGGGCGCCGCCGCGTCCGGTCCCCGGGCCACGGCCCGCGCCCGGGGGCGGCGAGCCGCCCCTCCCGCCCCGGCCCGGCCTCTTGACCCCGCGTCCCCCGTCGTTCATCCCCGACTCCTCTCGCGCCGCGTGCGGGCACCCTGCGCACCCACGATCCGCGCGAGTTGTTCGCAATCTATGCGAACAACTATGGAGGGGCCGCCCGCCGGGGAAACTCTCGAATCCTTGTGGAGGAGAAAACTTTCGCGGGATGCGGAACACCACCCTCCGCATCCCGCACGGATCTTTTGCCGAGCCGGGAACTCACCCCGCCCGACGGCCATTGGACCGGACATACGAGCACACACGAGCACACACAGAGACACACCGCGCACTCGCGGACAGATGGCGCGAACCCGCAGGATTCATCCGGCGGGCGCGTCACGGGCGGGGCGCACGGGATCAGGAGGGGGATCTTTCCCATGGCGGGTTTTCTCAACCGGGCGAAGGAACAGGCGCAGCGTGGCCTGGCGCAGGGCAAGCAGGAGTACGACGACGTGCAGACCCAGCGGACGGGGGGCGAGCTGCTGAAGAAGCTCGGCGCGGCGTACTACGCGGAGCGCCGGGGCAGCGGTGACCCGGCGGCCACCCAGCGCGCGCTGGAGGCCCTGGAGGCCCACATCGTGACGCACGGCGACGGTTTCCTGCCCCGCTGAGCCGGGCAGGCGCCGCCGAGCCTGGCGGCGCCGTGGTCGGCTGGACGGGCGCCCACCGGGCCGGGGCGGGCGGGCCACGTCGAGCCGGAGTCGAGCCGGAAGGGGGCCCGCCGGGCCGAAGGGTGTCCCCTGAACCGGGGCACCCGCCACGCCGGGGCGGGTGTCGCCGTCCCGGAGGGCCCCCGCAGAGCCGCGCCCGGTCCCATCGAGGCCGCGTGCGGCCCGTCCGTACGCGCGAGCGATTCGGGTACGACAATGGGCGGATGCCGTCCGCTGTATTCCCCGGTGCCTCGCAGCCGGAGGTGCCCGCCTCGCTCGTCGAGCAGCTGGGCTCCCCCGCTCTGCCCTCTCCCCTGCGGGAGATCGAGGAGGCGGCCTTCGCCCGTCGCGGAGTGCGTCTCCTCTTGAAGCGGGACGATCTGGTGCACCCGGAGATTTCTGAGAACAGGCCGACTGGTGTAGGTGGCCGCTGACCAGGGATTAATTGGCTGGACGGTCGCCCACACCTTCACTGAAGGTGGTTCTCACCATGGATGCGACCACAGACCCCGCCAAGCTGTGCGATCTGTACCTGCGGCGGAGCAACTGGCAGGACGACAAGACGACCCTCAAGAAGCACGAGCGGGATCTTCGAGACCGGGCAGGTCGAGAAGGGCTAATCGTTCGCAAAGTTTGGGTCGAGGAGATATCCGCTTTCAAGGTCGGGCTTGTGCGGAACGAGTTCGATAACGCGATTGCGGCCGTGACGACCGACCAAGTGCGACACCTGTTGGTATGGAAGCTCGACCGGCTCAGCCGTCAAGGGATGGGCCAGGTCGGCAATGTACTAAACGAGTTCGGGAAGCGGGGCGCTCGCCTCATCGCTCATATGGACGGCTTGGACAGCAGCATTCCACAGCACCGTGGATTGTTTGCTTGGCTGGCGGAGCAGGCGCGTTCCGAGTCTTACAATACTTCTGTTCGCGTGCGTAGTACGAAGGCAGAAAAGAAGGCCACCGGAGCTTGGCCGGGCGGCCAACCGCCGTATGGGCTGCGCGCACGCAACAGAAAGACCGAACACAACCCGAAGGAATTCTCCGTTGCGCGCCGCATCGCTGACGCCTTGTTACAGGATCGGTCGGCACAGGCCATCGCCGCTGAACTGAATTCAGACGGGCTGCGAACGCGACGCGGCGGGATGTGGCGAGGGTCCACGATCACACAGTTGGCGCACTCCCCCGCGTGGGCGGGCCTCATGCCGGTGCACGAACAATACGTAGACAAGGCAGGGCGGGAGCGCTGGCGCCTTACCGATGAGCCGTTCGTGGGAGGGGATGGAAAAACGGTCCGTGTCGGCAAGGGGGTCATAACGGTTGGCGAGCGAGCGCGGATTCTCTCCGGTCTACGCTCTCGTACGACAGAAATCCTGGGAAATGCACGCCGAGGGAAGCCCGGGGCTCAATCGCTCCTGTCCAGTTTCGCCAAGTGCGGCCGGTGCGGGGGGAACATGGTCAAGGCGGGACAGGCTTACCGTTGCTACCGGCGAGTTCAACTAAGGGCTGTCCCGTAAATGATCTCCGAGTCGCCTCGGGCGTGGTTGATCGCTGTGCGGCCCGCTGCCCTATCCGGCGAGGGTGAGGTTGTGCGTCCGGGCGATTCCGAGCATGGCGTGGTGGACTCCGTCTCCTTTGAGGCGGCAGTCGCGGAGGATCTTCCAGGTCTTCATGCGGGCGAAGACATGCTCGACGCGGGCGCGGACCTGCTTGTGGGACTTGTTGTGTTCCTCTTTCCAGTCCGGAAGTTCGGTCTGGCCGCGCTCGCGCCGGTGAGGGATGACGAGTCCGGTACCGGGGCAGCCGCCGTCGGCGATCGTGAGGGTCTTGCCGACGGCGGCCTTGGCGCCGGATTCCTCCCATGCTTCGCGGTCGTTGCGGTTCCCGGCGAGCGGCCGGCCGACCACGACGGCCAGGCGGGTGTCGGCGTCGATGACGACCTGGTGGTTGGTGGAGCAGCGATAGTTCTTCGACCGTTCGGCGATCGTGTGATCCCGGGTCGGGACCAGGGTGCCGTCCACGATCAGCACGGTGTCCCTGGAGAACCGCTTGCGGGGCTGGAGAGCGAGCATCGGTCCGAGGTGGTCGATGATCCGGTCCGCCGCCGACTTGGACACCCCAAACAACGGGGCGAGCTGTCGCATGGTCAGATTCGTGCGCCAGTAGGCCGCGACCAGCAGGGCCCGGTCCTCCAGCGAAAGGCTCCACGGCCGGCCCTTGCGGACGGCGTCCGCGCCCTCACACCTGAGAACCGTCACCAGCTTCCCGAACTGCCGCGGGCTCAGCCCGGTGAACGGGGCTGTCCAGGACGGCTCCGCCGCCGTGATCACACCAGCCACGCCATGATCATCTCATCCGTGACCAGCAGTTACGGGACAGCCCTTAGGTAAATCGGCTTGCCAGGGAATGACCGTACTCGTTCGGGACCTGGACCGCGCCATATCTGCGGCCTTCATGGCACGCGTACGCTCATTTAAAAGCGAACACGAGACCTTTAAGGAATTGGCCAACCGCTGGTTGGCTTACGATGAACCCGAAACCGAGGCACGACGAATCGAACTCGTCACCGGCCTGACGGATGCTCGGTCGCGTCTGGAGAAACTGGACAACGCCTATTACGTGGAAGGCCGCTTTAAGGGAAGCGCCGGGGAAGATCGCTACTCCAGGATGCGAGACGCCATCGAGCAGCAGTTGCACTCCTCCGAAGACGCGTTGTCAGCAATTCAAGCAGCGGTGGACCTCACCATGCTTAAGGATGCGGAACGTCTACGCTCCGCCTGGCTTTCCGCTGATCTGCAAACTGCCCGGATGCTGCTGCGGGTCGTGCTCCACTCCGTTACCGTCCTTCCCCCAAGGGGGCAGGGTTGCAAAAGGAACTGGATACACCTACTGACAGACTGCTGCTTTCACTGGGTTGGCGAGAGTCAGCAACCTTTGCGCCGAGATTCGGAGCGTATTAGGGGGCTAGTCCTATTCGAAGAGGACCAAGTCAGTCTGAACTTGGCGGCTTAGACGTTAGCCCCCTGATCCGCACTTCGGGCACGCGGCCGGCCGCAGAGACTTTGGGCTGGAGCTGCCATGGGGCGAGTGAACAGGGGGCCTTACGCTCGCCAGCGAATCGGGCAGGCTTTGGAGCTGCCCGCAATAGCCCATTCCGCCCCCTGCTCTTATGAAGATCGTGAGAGCAGGGGGTTGCAAATGAATACACCAACCTACTTACGGTTCCCGCATTCACGCTTCCGAGCGCGAGAAGACGCCTCCATCTTTTCGACGAAGATGCAGCGCCCAATGAACAACAACCCCAATGGCCGCCACTATCGAGATACCCAACACTACATACCACGTATACACGTTAACAGTTTCCACCGACGGAGATCTGACTTGCAAACGCATGACCGTTTCAGCCAGTGCAATACACGGAATAACCAAACGCCAAATAACCCCCGATCGCGCATTCCAGGCGGAAGCACCTGCAACCCCCAATAGCGTACCAAGCAACAAAGAAAGGCAAACCCAAATGAGAATTTTCGAAAGGAAGTTGTCCCACGAAAAATAGGTTGTGTTGCCCGTGTGATCACTTAGGTCTGCGTTAGTGAAGGTTCCCTGGGCCGCCTTAGTGACGTAATAAGCAATAACAGCCACAACAAGAGCGCCAGTGCCAGTCACGGCCGCGCGCAATCGGCCACTCGCCCCAACGCCTGAAAAATACGCCAGCGCGGCATAGAACCAACCGGCACTCAATACGACATGTGCCACATGTATAGCCGGGTTATGCACTTCACTGAGAACAGGGCCAAGCACACCTACTGCGGAAGCCAAAAGAGCAATCCACAAGAAACGGTATGTGACAAACAAAAAGTTCACCCTTACGATAAAACCGACATTACGCACAGTGCATACCCGGCGTCGTTACGCTTCACGAACACGAGCACAGGAGAAGCGTTGGCGTCACCCACCGAATACTATGGGTCACGCCAACGCCTAAAACAAGACTAAGGGCTGTCCCGTAAATGATCTCCGAGTCGCCTCGGGCGTGGTTGATCGCTGTGCGGCCCGCTGCCCTATCCGGCGAGGGTGAGGTTGTGCGTCCGGGCGATTCCGAGCATGGCGTGGTGGACTCCGTCTCCTTTGAGGCGGCAGTCGCGGAGGATCTTCCAGGTCTTCATGCGGGCGAAGACATGCTCGACGCGGGCGCGGACCTGCTTGTGGGACTTGTCGTGTTCCTCTTTCCAGTCCGGAAGTTCGGTCTGGCCGCGCTCGCGCCGGTGAGGGATGACGAGTCCGGTACCGGGGCAGCCGCCGTCGGCGATCGTGAGGGTCTTGCCGACGGCGGCCTTGGCGCCGGATTCCTCCCATGCTTCGCGGTCGTTGCGGTTCCCGGCGAGCGGCCGGCCGACCACGACGGCCAGGCGGGTGTCGGCGTCGATGACGACCTGGTGGTTGGTGGAGCAGCGATAGTTCTTCGACCGTTCGGCGATCGTGTGATCCCGGGTCGGGACCAGGGTGCCGTCCACGATCAGCACGGTGTCCCTGGAGAACCGCTTGCGGGGCTGGAGAGCGAGCATCGGTCCGAGGTGGTCGATGATCCGGTCCGCCGCCGACTTGGACACCCCAAACAACGGGGCGAGCTGTCGCATGGTCAGATTCGTGCGCCAGTAGGCCGCGACCAGCAGGGCCCGGTCCTCCAGCGAAAGGCTCCACGGCCGGCCCTTGCGGACGGCGTCCGCGCCCTCACACCTGAGAACCGTCACCAGCTTCCCGAACTGCCGCGGGCTCAGCCCGGTGAACGGGGCTGTCCAGGACGGCTCCGCCGCCGTGATCACACCAGCCACGCCATGATCATCTCATCCGTGACCAGCAGTTACGGGACAGCCCTTAGCGGAGGAGGGGTCAGTAGACGCCCCAGTACGTCTCGCAGGTGAACTTGAGTCCGGCTGTCGCGTATGCGTTCGCCCAGATGTCCTTCTCCTTGATCACCTTATCGGCCTTACTCCCGATAACGGCGGTCGCCGAGTGCTTCTTGCTGGGGTGGATGTACTTGGATGAACACGCCTTGTTAATGCCGTCCGTGCCGACTTCGTAGCTCCAGGTTCCGCCGCCGACGCTCTTCGTCGTCATGGGCGAGATGATCGGGCCAGTCACATCTGCCGGAATTACAGCGACCCCCCACTCAGTGGGCTTTTCGCCGTTGGGCCCAAGCAAGATGGCTGGCGGCTCGACCCCATCCGAGTCGGTGTAGGTAGCCGTGAAGATCTGCGGGCTGTTCTGCTCGGTCGCAACTGCGGAACCAGTCATGCTGAATCCGCCGAAGACCGCCATCACAGAGACCGCGCCGACCGCCAACATTCTGCTGCGCATTTTCCAACTCCTGCGAGTTCGCCGTGAATTTTCCTTAGAAGCCATCTCATTTGGGTGACTCGGTAGTCTATGAGTCATGGTGGGGCTTGTTGAGCGGCTGGTGCCGGACGAATTGTGGCAGTTGGTCCAGCGGGTGGTGCCTGAGGCGCCGTCGCGGCCGCAGGGTGGTGGTCGGCGTCGGCACGGTGACCGGGAAGTGCTGGCCGCGATCGTCTTCGTGGCCACGTCGGGTTGTACCTGGCAGCAGCTGCCTTCGGCGTCGTTCGGCCCGTCCGGAGCGACTGCCCACCGGCGGTTCTCGGAGTGGTCGAAGGCCAGGGTGTGGGCCAAGCTCCACCGCCTGGTCCTCGACGAGCTCGGTACGCGCGGGGAGCTGGACTGGTCGCGGTGCGCGATCGACTCGGTGAACATGCGGGCCTTGAAAAGGGGGACCTGACAGGTCCGAATCCTGTCGACCGGGGCAAGTACGGGTCGAAGATCCACCTGATCACCGAGCGGACCGGTCTGCCCATATCCGTCGCAATCTCCGGTGCCAACGTCCACGACAGCCAAGCCCTTATCCCGCTCGTGAAGGGCATACCGCCTATCAGCTCCCGCCGGGGCCCCCGTCGACGCCGACCCGGAAAGCTCCACGCCGACAAGGGATACGACTACCGCCACCTGCGGCAATGGCTGTCCGGACGCGGAATCCGGCATCGCATCGCCCGCAAAGGCGTCGAGACCTCGCAGCGGCTCGGCCGACACCGCTGGACCATCGAACGCACCATGTCCTGGCTCGCCGGCTGCCGACGACTCCACCGACGCTACGAACGCAAAGCCGACCACTTCCTCGCCTTCACCAGCATCGCCTGCACCCTCATCTGCTACCGCAGACTCACCAAATGAGATGACTTCTTAGAGACATCCCGCATCCTGAACCAAGCAGTCTTCAAGCGCATTGAAAGGTTGTCTAAAAAACACGCCTTTCACTCAACAGTCGCCGCCACCAGAATGAAATCTGGCCCCATAAGACCATTCGCACCTTTTTCAACATTGGCGCTAGCGAAGAGAAATATGCCTTGGCTATATGTGCACGGATATACGGGCATCAATTGCATTATTTGCCCCATCTCGGGCTCCAAGGGTGACAATAAAAACAAGACAATCACCAGGGATTCAATCGCGTACGGAAGGAGCAGGTGCTAACCGATCTTCACGGTCTACCGAGCCCTGCATGGGCCTGCCGTTCCCTGTATCCGCGACCACCCGGACTTGTGCGGCACGGCGCACCAAGACGGAAATGGCGCACTTGTGCGAATTTGCCGCAGAGGGTGAAGGGCAAGACTCGTAGGCCGTCCGCCCCAGCCACGACTGCTCTTCGTCACGTACGTCAGGTACTGGGCTGGCGGAGAAGACAGGAGACGCGCTCTTGCGCCTGGGTGCCGCTTGCCGGGCGGCTGCCGACCGGACGGGACCGGCCGGAGGCCGCATGCCCGGCCGAGGCGGCAAGACCGCCCGGCGCGCCGAAGGCGCGCCCTTGAGCAAGTAGAGAAAAGTTACGCCGATTCTCCGGGCCGCGTTCTCCCCCGCCCGCCAGATCCTGCACGCACGTTGACGAGGGATGTCGCTTGGCACGGGAGCAGCCCTACGGCCCTGTTGAGAGCTTCCGGCTGAGGTCACCCAGCGGGCGGCCGGTTGAAGCGGCTGAGGGCCCGCCGGGACGTGTCGGCGGTCTCGTAGGTGAGGGACCAAGGACCGCTGTTGACGGTAAAGGACTTGTCGAACCCGACCCACAGGCCATCCATACTCCGGCCGGTCATCTCAACGAGGAGTTGCAAGGCCCCGTGGTAGACGGCTCCTCTGTAGTAAGCCTCTGCGGCTGTGCGCTCGGTCCAGGTGCCCGTTAGCCTCGCGCTTTCATGAAGCGGGCTGTCCGGCAGGCGGTCAGGAAAGCAGAAAGTGCCTCTGACCAGCAAGAATGAGGATTGTCGAGGTCCTTGTTCCTGCCACCGCCGGAGGCACTTCCCAGATGAAGCACTCTATCGGGTCCTATCCCCGTGTCCGCGTCCAGGACGACGGTCGCCAGGTCGTCTCCCAGGCCGGGACGGTCCTGTTCGTCGAAACGGCCCGCAAAACCGGTCTTGACCAGGTCATATCGGCAGCTCTGGCGCCGTGGCGCAAGCCGCGGGCCGTCCACGATCCTGGCAAGGTCCTCCTGGATGTCGCCCTGGCGGTCGCACTGGGCGGGGACTGCCTCGCGGATGTCGCCGTGCTGCGGGCCGAGCCGGCCGCCTTCGGTCCGGTCGCCTCCGACCCGACCGTCTCCCGCCTGATCGACGCCCTCGCCGCCTCCGGCGAGAAAGCTTTGCAGGCCATCCGGTCCGCACGCTCCGAAGTCCGTGACCGTGTCTGGTCGTTGGCCGGTGAGAACGCCCCGGACACCGGCGGGCAGGTCGTCGTCGATCTTGACGGCGTCCTCGTGATCGCGCACTCCGACAAGGAGGACGCGGCCGCGACCTGGAAGAAGACCTACGGTCACCATCCGCTGACGGCCTTCGTCGACCACGGCCCGGGCGGAACCGGCGAGCCGGTCGCCGCCCTCCTCAGGCCGGGCAACGCGGGCTCGAACACAGCGGCCGACCACATCACCACCGCCCAGCTCGCCCTGGCCCAGCTGCCCAAGCGTTACCGGCGAGGGCGGCAGACGCTGATCCGCACGGACTCCGCCGGCGGCACCCACGACTTCGTGTCCTGGCTCGCCCGGCGAGGACGATGGCTGTCCTACCCGGTCGGAATGACGGTCACCGAGGCGATCCACGAGCATGTGCTGAAGGCCCCCGCATCGGCCTGGACGGCGGCCGTCGAGACCAATGGCGAGGTCCGTGACGGGGCCTGGGTCGCCGAGCTCACCGGCAAGCTGCTGGACGGCTGGCCCAAGGGCATGCGACTGATCGTCCGAAAGGAACGGCCCCACCCCGGCGCCCAGTTGAGGATCACGGACGCGGACGGCATGCGGATCACGTGCTTCGCGACCAACACCACCGGTCGGCCGATCGCCGAACTCGAGCTCCGTCACCGGCTACGGGCCCGGGCGGAGGACAGGATCCGGGCCGCCCGGGCCACCGGCCTGCGCAACCTGCCCCTCCACACCACAGCCCAGAACAAGGTCTGGCTCCGGATCGTCCAGATCGCCCTCGACCTGCTGGCCTGGATGCCCATGCTCGCGCTCACCGGCAAGGCCAGGCTCTGGGAGCCCCGCCGCCTGCGGTTCCGCCTGTTCACCGCGGCCGGGCAGCTCGTGACCACCGGCCGTCGGCGGATCCTCCGCCTGGCCCGGCACCGGCCCTGGACCGGCCACATCACCGCCGCACTCGAACGGCTCGCACTCCTGCCGAATCCCGGCTGACCAGCGGATTCACCCATCCCTACGACAGCTCTTCACCACCCGGAGCAGTGGAACCCGGCGCCACCCCGAGACGCACTCGGGCCCTCGGCCTGCCCAGCCTCAGCTCACGGCACGAAAACAGGCCACCGACTGCGTCGGCGGCCCGTCACGAAACTTCGAGGTTAGTGCCGGGCCATCCTTGGTGAAGTCCAGGAAGATCGGGGAGTCGTTGGACCCGGGCAGGCTTTCGCCGTGCAGTCGGTTGCCCAACTGCCGTACCACTACGTAGTGGTGCCGGGTCACCTGCCCCCGCTTCGTGCTCTCGTAGGTGTAACGGCTGTGCCAGATTCCCGAGAGGCTGTCAGCATCGGGCTGGCCTCCACTCAACGCCTGGACCGACAGCCCCAGGGCTTGGGCTATGGGAGCGAGCCAATCCCGTGGGGTGCGCCGTCCGGTTTCGTACCTGTAAATCTCCTGCCTCCCTAACTTTTCTGGGCCCGCGCCTGCGACTCGGCACGCTTCTCTTGCCAATCGCTCCTGCGACCAACCGAGTTGTAGACGCCGGTCGCGAATGCGTTCCCCGATATTCATACCTGCCATTGTGGCCTACATCTGGCCTACAAGTTGGCCCACACCCGGCCGCTGGCCGCCCCGTCACAAGGCGCACAGGATCGAGCCATGACGAAGACAGACGCTGACAACTCAGACGCCCCCAGGCTGTTGCCGTGGAACACGTCGGACGGAAAGCCCTGCTTCCTGGTATCCGAGGAAACGCGCAGTTGGGTGGCCCGGATGGCCGACGGCATCGAAGAAGTGAAGCTCGCCATGAGCGCCGAGTTGCTGGGCCATGCCATGGCGGTACTCCAGGACCGTAAGGCGACGGATCACGAACTACGCGTCATCGGGGAGCTTTTGACGCAGTCCCTTGGCGACATCATCCGCGTTGGCGTAAGTCGCGGGATGCGGTTCGGAATCCCGCCCGCATCGGATGGCGGCAACGGCGAGGGCGAGACCGACGAACATGGGGAGCACGTCACGGGTGAGCGGTCATGACGGCGCTCCGCCGCATGATCTGGAGCATGGCTGGACCTTTGCTGATCATCGCGGTATCCGCGTCCTGCGGCTTCGTGCTGGGCGTAGCACTCGCCCACCCGAACTGAACCACTCCACGCGCTCCAGGGCCCCATCGGTGACCGCCGGTCGGGGCCCTGTCGCTTGCTTCGACCTGCCCCCTTGCAACCTGAACCAGTGGGCGTACAGTCATCCGGGAACAAATGGCGCAAGCTCGTCCCCGTGCTCGCCGGGCTGACGCCGGGGCGCACCCTCGTGACCTTCGGCGGCGCCTGGTCCAGTCATCTGCGGGCCACGGCGACCGCCGGGCGGCTCCTCGGGGTGCCCACGGTGGGGCTGGTACGGGGCGACGAACTCGCCGCGCGCCCGCTCAACCCCGCGCTGGAGCGCTGCCGCACGGACGGGATGCGCCTCCACTTCGTGGACCGCTCCCGCTACCGGCGCAAGCGGGAGCCCGAGATCGCGCGCTCCCTGCTGCGCGAGGCCGGGGTCACCGCCCCGTACCTCGTGCCGGAGGGCGGCAGCGGTCCGGCGGCCGTACGGGGCTGCGCGGAACTGGGCCGGGAGCTGCGGGGGCGGGCGGACGTGGTGGCGCTGGCCTGCGGTACGGGAGGCACCCTCGCGGGTCTCACGGCGGGGCTGGGGCCGGAAGGCCACGTGCTGGGCGTCCCCGTCGTGAAGGGCGGCTTCCTCGCGGACGAGATACGCGCCCTGCACACCGCGGCCTTCGGCTCCGCCATGGGCTCCTGGTCCCTGGACGACCGCTTCCACGCCGGGGGCTACGCCCGGCTGCCGGCCGCGCTCGACCGTTTCGCGAGGGGCTTCGAGGACCGCCACGGGCTCGCGGTGGAGCGCCTGTACGTCGCCAAGCTCCTGTACGCCCTCACGTGCCTCGCCGAAGAAGGCGCCTTCCCCCCGGGCACCCGCGTGGCCGCCGTCATCACGGGAGTCCCGGGCCCGGGACTCAGCTCGGGACTGCCGACCGGCTGAACGCGGAGGGCCGGTCGGCCGGAGGGAGCGGAGGGCCGGAGAGCCGGTCGGACACGGCATCTGACCGGACGGAGCGGCGAGGCCCCGGGGGCCGTACGGGGCGGAACCGAACGGAACGGGGCGGAGCCCACGGGCGGACGCGGCGTCCGCCCGCGTCCCGAGGCCGGAGGGCGGGCCGGGCCCGCACCGCCGCCCACGCCCCGGCCCACACCGGCGCCCCGCTGGCAGGGCCTCACCACCTGTCCCCAGAGCCGAGCCGTGGCGCGCCAAGACCGGCACACCGCGCGCAACTCACCACCACCCCAGCGCCCCAGCGCCGCAGCGCC
>NZ_GG770539.1:1995471-2004289 GCF_000154905.1 Streptomyces sp. SPB074
GAAAAGCTCGCCTTGGTGATCGAGGGCTCCAGGACGGGACTGCCTACCGAGGAGGACTCCCCCGACACGGCGACCTGCCGTTTCTGCGGACTGTCCAGGCCCACGGACATCCTTGTGCCGCCCCCCTCGCCCCACCACCCCCACCCCCCTCAGTCCCCGCTCTCCTCCCGGTACGCCGCCGCCTCCTCCAGGTCGAGGCGGCGCAGGAGGGTGCGGAGCATTTCGTCGTCGATGCGGCGGTGGTCGCGGAGTTCCACGAAGACGGCTCGTTCGGCGCCGATCATCTCGCGGGAGAGGCGGCGGTAGGTGTCGTCGGCGGACTCGCCCTCGTCGTTGACGGCGCCGAGGCGTTCCCAGGGGGCGTTCCTGCGGCGTTCCAGGACTGTCCGCAGGCGGTCCAGGAGCGGGCCGGGGAGGGTGTTGGCCTCGTCGGCGAGGAGCGCTTCGAGGCGTTCCTCCGCCGCGGTGGACGCCTCGCTCTGGGCCTGTGCCTCGATGAGCGTGTCCCGGCGGGCGTCGCGCTGCGGCAGCCGGAGCAGATGGATGAGCGGGGGCAGCGAGAGGCCCTGGACGACGAGGGTGCCGATGACGGTCGTGAAGGTGAGGAAGAGGATCAGGCTGCGGGCGGGGAAGTCCGATCCGTCGTGGACGGTGACCGGGACGGAGAACGCGATGGCGAGCGAGACGACGCCCCGCATCCCCGCCCAGCCGATGACGAAGGGACCCTTCCAGGTGGGTTCGGGCTCGCGGCGGCGCACCCGGGCGGAGAGGAGGCGGGGAAGGTAGGTGGCCGGGTAGACCCACACGAAGCGGGTCGCGACGACGACCAGGAAGAGGGCCAGGGCGTACCAGATGACGATGGGGCTGCCGTACTGGCCGAGGTCGTCGAGGACGACGGGGAGCTGGAGGCCGATGAGGGCGAAGACGGCGGACTCCAGGATGAAGGCGACCATCCGCCACACCGCGTCCTCCTGGAGACGGGTGGCGAAGTCCACCTGCCACGAGCGGTGGGCGAGGTACAGGGCGACGACGACCACGGCGAGCACGCCGGAGCCACCGAACTTCTCCGCGACCGCGTAGGCGAAGAACGGGGTGAGCAGGGACAGGCCGTTCTGGAGCAGCGCCTCGGTGAGGTGGGTGCGCATCCAGTGCAGGGGGACCATCAGGACCAGTCCGACGGCGATGCCGCCGACCGAGGCGAGCAGGAATTCACCGATCCCCTTGCCCCAGCTCGCGCCCTCGCCGACCGCCGCCGCGACGGCGACCTTGTACGCGGTGATCGCGGTGGCGTCGTTCACGAGGGACTCGCCCTGGAGGATCGTCGTGATCCGCGCGGGCAGCCCCACCCTGCGTGCCACGGCGGTCGCGGCGACGGCGTCCGGCGGGGCGATCACGGCGCCGAGGACGAGGGAGGCGGTGAGCGGGAGGGCGGGGACGAGGAGGTAGATGACGTAGCCGACGACGAGGGTCGCGAAGAGCACGTACCCCACGGAGAGCAGCCCGATGGCGCGGGCGTGCGCGCGCAGCCCGAGGTAGGAGCTGTCGGCGGCGGCCGTGTAGAGCAGCGGGGGCAGCAGGAGCGGCAGGACGATCTCGGGATCGAGGTCGTAGTCCGGGACGCCGGGCAGGTAGGAGACGGCGAGCCCCACCGTGACGATCAGCAGCGGGGCCGGGATCGGGGTGCGGCGCGCGGCTCCCGCCACGGCGGCGCTTCCGGCGACGAGGAGCAGCACGGGCAGGGCGTCCATGGGTACGGGGTTTCTCCTTCGGGAGGGACGTGGGCGGAGGGCGTGCGGTGGCGGGCGGAGGGCGGACGCGGCGGAGTCGGCGGCGACCGGACACGAAGAGGCGGGCGGGAGCCGGACGGGAGCGGGGTGCGACGGTGGGGACGGACGGGAACGGTACGGGCCCGGGGGCGGACGGGCGGGACGGGGCGCGGGAGTGGCGTGTTCCCCGCCGGGAGCGGAGTACGGGCCCGGTGGGGAAGGCACCGGGGGAACGGGGCGGGGCGGAGTCGCAGGGGGGAGGGGCGGGCGGTGGAGCCGTGGCGGGCGGGGCGGGCGGGTCTGTCGTAGTCTGACAATCTTGACCCCCTTGCCTCACTCCACGTAGGTGTCCCCCGCGAATGGGCGGGTGCCGCCGGGTGGGGGCGGGAGTGTCGCTGACGTCCCGGCAGGGGCCGGGCCCCTGAACGAGGAGCACGTGGTGTTGAAGGACTGCCCCCACCTGCCCGGGCTGCCGGACCCGGAGCCCGAGGCGCTGAGCGAGACCTGCCTCGAATGCCTGGAGGTGGGCAGCCACCCGGTGCAGCTGCGCAAGTGTCTCGTGTGCGGCCGGGTGAGCTGCTGCGACTCCTCGCCGTACCGGCACGCCACCGCCCACTTCGACGAGACGGGTCACGCGGTGATGCGCTCGTTCGAGCCCGGCGAGGAGTGGCGCTGGTGCTACGTGGACAACGCGCTGGTCTGATGATCGGCCCGCCCGGGGCCGTTCCGGGCCGAAGCGGACACAGCGCGAGGGGCCGGGGAAGGTTCGAGGGGGCGGGGGCTGGGTACGTCACCCCGGCATCGCGTCGCGCAGATCGAGGGCGCCGCAGCGCCCCACCGATCGTGCCCGCGGTCTTACGACGAGTGACGCGGGGGCCGGGGGTCCCCGGGACAGGGGGCCCGGGTGCGCGGTAGCGTCACGGCTGAACGACGAGGCATGTGACCCGGGGCGCACACCCCCGGAGCCCCGAAAGAGCTTGTACCACCTTGGAGGTGAGGGTGTCCCCTATCGCAGGCGAGCCCGGGACCGAGGACTTCGTGGAAGTCCGGCTGCCGGCTGCGGGTGCCTACCTGTCGGTGCTGCGGACGGCGACGGCCGGTCTCGCGGCGCGTTTGGACTTCACCCTCGACGAGATCGAGGATCTGCGGATCGCGGTCGACGAGGCGTGCGCGATCCTGCTTCAGCAGGCGGTGCGGGGCTCCGTGCTCCGCTGTGTCTTCCGGCTGATCGGTGACGCGCTGGAGGTGATCGTCTCGGCGCCGACGACGGACGGGCGGGCACCGGAGCGGGACACCTTCGCGTGGACGGTGCTGTCCGCGCTCGCGGGGAAGGTGGAGTCGTCGGTGTCCGAGGACAAGACGGTGTCCATCTCCCTCTACAAGCAGCGCGGTGCCGGACCTGGTCCGGTCTGAGCGGGACGGGGGCGGGCCGGTGCGTGAGGGAAAGCGGGACGCGGCCCGGGACCGTGCGCGCGAAACCACCGCGGACGGGACCGGGCCGGCCGGATCGGCCGGCCCCCCGCGGCCCGGCCGGGCTCCGGGCCCGGCGGACGGCTCCGGTGCGGGAGCGCCCGGAGCGGGCGACCGCGGACGGGGGAACGAGCGAGGGGGTCTTCCTGACCCCAGGGACGCGGTGGAGCGGGCGGGACGGATGAGCGAGCAGGAGTATCCACAGGGGGAGCACGAGCCGGATGACACGGGGCGTGCCCCGTCGTCGGCCGGGCAGCCGGTGAGCGACGGGGAAGGACCGGTGGCGGGCGAGGCGTCCGCGGCGCCCGTACCGGGCGCGGCCGCGGTCGCGCCCGGGGAGACCGCGCGGCAGGAGCCGGACGCGGCGGGCGACCGGAAGACGGTGCCCGGCGAGGCCCCGGCCGGGCGCGGGCACCACCCCCGTGCCCGGAGCGCGCGCGAGAGCGAGGACCGCAGCGAGGCGCGGGCGCTCTTCGTCCGCTTGCGGACGCTGGAGCCGGAGTCGGCGGCGTACGCGGAACTGCGCAACCGGCTGGTGCGGATGCACCTGCCGCTCGTGGAGCACCTGGCGCGGCGTTTCCGCAACCGGGGGGAGCCGCTGGACGACCTGACGCAGGTCGCGACGATCGGCCTGATCAAGTCGGTGGACCGCTTCGACCCGGAGCGCGGCGTCGAGTTCTCCACGTACGCGACGCCGACCGTCGTCGGCGAGATCAAGCGGCACTTCCGGGACAAGGGCTGGGCGGTAAGGGTGCCGCGCCGGCTCCAGGAGCTGCGGCTCTCGCTCACCTCCGCCACGGCGGAGCTCTCGCAGCTGCACGGGCGCTCGCCGACGGTGCACGAGCTGGCCCAGCGGCTCTCCATCTCCGAGGAGGAGGTGCTGGAGGGGCTGGAGTCCGCGAACGCCTACAGCACGCTCTCGCTGGACGTGCCGGACACGGACGACGAGTCGCCCGCCGTGGCGGACACGCTCGGCGCCGAGGACGAGGCGCTGGAGGGCGTCGAATACCGGGAGTCGCTCAAGCCGCTCCTGGAGGACCTGCCACCGCGCGAGAAGCGGATTCTGCTGCTGCGGTTCTTCGGGAACATGACGCAGTCACAGATCGCCCAGGAGGTCGGCATCTCGCAGATGCACGTCTCACGGCTGCTCGCCCGGACGCTGGCGCAACTCCGCGACAAGCTCCTCGTGGAGGAGTGACCCGTCGGGGGTGACTCGTCGAGGGGTGAGGCGGGCGGGACTCCCCCGCGCGGTCCCGGTCCCGGGTGGGGCGCCGTCCGGCCGGAGTGCCCCGCCCCGCCGGGCGCCGTTCCCGTCAGGAGGAGGCGGCGTCGCTCGGGGCGCGGATGCCGAGGGTCCGGGTCGTCTCCTTGTTGAGGAGGCAGACGAGGCCCGCGATCGAAGCGGCGGCGAGCGCGATACCGCCGGGGATGAACATGCTGTCGGTCCTGAGCAGCGTCCAGGCGACGGGGAGCCCCATGAGCTGTGTGATGACGGCCGGGCCCCGGCTCCACCGGCGCAGGCGCCACAGGCCGCGCGCGGCGATCCCGGGGATGGCCCCGAGGACGACGAGCATGATGCCGACCGTCGCGGTGTCGCCCTGGTCGCCGGAGCCGGCCAGGCCCCGGACGAGGACGTAGAGGCCGCCGGCGGCGAGGGCGAGGGCCTCGGCCGCGCAGATGAGGGTCGCGAGGAAGAGGCGCCGGGGGTGCCGCGCGGGTTCGGTGGGGGTCTGCTCGCTGCTCACGCTGCCAGGGTAGCGGGGCGGGGGCGACGGGTGCGTGGGGGCGGGGGGCGCTACCGATGGGTACCCTGCCTCTCATGCGTGCTCTTCTCGTGGTCAATCCGGCGGCTACCACCACCAGTGCGCGCACGCGCGACGTCCTGATCCACGCCTTGGCCAGCGAGATGAAGCTGGAGGCGGTGACCACCGGCTACCGGGGGCACGCGCGGGACCTGGCGCGCGAGGCGGCCGAGGCGGCGGACATCGATCTCGTCGTGGCGCTCGGCGGCGACGGCACCGTCAACGAGGTCGTCAACGGGCTGCTGCACGCGGGCCCGGCACCGGAGTCGCTGCCCGGCCTCGCCGTCGTGCCCGGCGGTTCCACGAACGTCTTCGCGCGGGCGCTCGGGCTGCCGAACCACCCCGTGGAGGCGACGGGCGCGATCCTGCACGCGCTGCACGAGCGCTCCGAACGCACGGTCGGCCTCGGTCTCGCCTCGGGGACGCGGGGCAGCGAGGACGAGTCGGTCCCCTCGCGCTGGTTCACCTTCAACGCGGGGCTCGGTTTCGACGCGGGCGTCGTGGGCCGGGTCGAACAGAAACGGGAACGCGGCAAACGCTCCACGCACGCCTTGTACGTAAGGCAGTTGCTCCGCCAGTTCGTGGACGAGCCCGCGCGCAGGGCGGGCCGGATCACGCTGGAACGGGTGGGCGAGGAGCCCATCGAGGACCTGGTGCTGTCGATAGTCAGCAACACCAACCCGTGGACCTACCTGGGCAACAAGCCCCTGTACGCCTCCCCCGGGGCCTCCTTCGACACCGGGCTCGACGTGCTCGGCCTGAGCCGTCTCTCCACGGCCGCCGTCACCAAGTACGGGACGCAGCTGCTGCGTTCCTCGCCCGATCGCGGGCCGCAGGGCAGACACGCGGTGTCGCTCCATGATCTCAGTGAGTTCACCTTGCATTCCAAGGTTCCGCTGCCCTTTCAGATGGACGGTGACCACCTGGGGCTCCGCACGAGCGTGACGTTCACAGGCGTTCGCCGTGCACTGCGTGTGATTGTGTGAGTGGAAGCAAGCAAAGACCTTGCACTCGAACGTTTAGAGCACGATCCACCCCATAGAAGTACGGCTGTGACCTAGTTGACACCAAAGAATCAAAAAAAACTTTCCGGAAGGGGTTGTATCCCGCCCGGAGGTTTGGGAATCTCTACATGGCGATCGGGACGGGCCCCACAAGCGGCCCCCACAGAGAGCCAGAATCCCTCCCTCATCTGGACCCGGCCAGGCTTGAACCTGGCTGCTCGGCCCACCCTTCGGGCGGGATTCGTGAAAGCGTTCACATTCACAAGCAACGTGCATGTAATACCAAGGAGAGGTAGCAGCCATGGACTGGCGTCACAACGCCGTTTGCCGCGAGGAAGACCCCGAGCTCTTCTTCCCCATCGGCAACACCGGTCCTGCGCTGCTGCAGATCGAGGAAGCCAAGGCCGTCTGCCGTCGCTGCCCGGTTATCGAGCAGTGTCTGCAGTGGGCGCTTGAGTCCGGTCAGGACTCGGGCGTCTGGGGTGGCCTCAGCGAGGACGAGCGCCGCGCGATGAAGCGCCGCGCCGCTCGCAACCGGGCGCGCAACGCGACCGCCTGAACAAAGCCCCCCAAGAGCCTGGCGCTTGGCGGCGCGTACAGCGTGTA
The DNA here is from genome assembly GCF_000154905.1 of Streptomyces sp. SPB074. Classification (GTDB taxonomy): domain Bacteria; phylum Actinomycetota; class Actinomycetes; order Streptomycetales; family Streptomycetaceae; genus Streptomyces. Next base: position 2,002,120 of record NZ_GG770539.1, read on the forward strand.
CGCACGACCCGCCCCCGAGCCGCAGCGCGCAGTAGGCGGTCGACGCCCTTGAGGCCATCACCGCGAGCAACACCCCCACAGCGACACCCCCATAGCGTGAACGACGAAGGGCCCGGCCCGGTCAGCGACGACCGGCCGGGCCCTCTGTCGTGGCCGCGCACGTCAACCCCCGTACCCCGCACGCGCGTACGCCCCCGGCTTTCGCGGGACCCCGCCTTTGCGGACCCTGCCCGTACGCCCCCGCCCTCGCGGGACCCCGCGCGTACACCTTCGCGGACCCCGCTCGCACGCGCTCCCCCGCGCGCGTCCGCGCGTCAACCCCGCTCCCCCGCCGGGTGCCCTCTCGCGGGTGAACCCGCCCGGCGGGAGCAGGAGGTCAATCCGCCCGCGAGGCCGTCCCGTTCACGCCTTCTCGCCCTCCACGGGGATGTCCAGGACGACCCGCGTCCCGCGCTCCGGGGCCGGGACCATGTCGAACGTGCCGCCGAGTTCGCCCTCCACGAGGGTGCGGACGATCTGGAGGCCGAGGTTGCCCGAGCGGTGCGGGTCGAAGCCCTCGGGGAGGCCCACGCCGTCGTCCTGCACGGTGATGAGCAGCCGGTGGCCGTCCCGGCCCGCCCCGCCGCCGCGCACCGCGCCGACCTCGACCGTGCCCGTGTCCCCGGGCCCGAAGCCGTGCTCCAGGGCGTTCTGGATGACCTCCGTGAGGACCATCGAGAGGGGCGTGGCGACCTCGGCGGCGAGTATCCCGAAGCGGCCCGTGCGGCGGCCCGTGACCGTGCCCGGGGAGATCTCCGCGACCATCGTGAGCACGCGGTCGGCGATCTCGTCGAACTCGACCTGCTCGTCCAGGTTCTGGGACAGCGTCTCGTGGACGATCGCGATGGAGCCGACGCGGCGCACGGCCTCTTCGAGCGCGGCCCGGCCACTCTCGGAGTCGATACGGCGGGCCTGGAGGCGCAACAGGGCCGCCACGGTCTGGAGATTGTTCTTCACCCGGTGGTGAATTTCCCGGATGGTGGCGTTCTTCGTCATCAACTCCTGTTCGCGACGGCGCAATTCCGTCACATCGCGGAGAAGGACGAGGGAACCGATGTGCGTGCCTTTCGGTTTGAGCGGAATGGCGCGCATCTGAATGACGGCGTCATTTCCCTCGACCTCGGTCTCGCGCGGCGCCCAGCCGCTCGCGAGTTTCACGAGCGCCTCGTCCACCGGGCCCTTGGAGGGCGCGAGTTCGGCGGTCGCCTGGCCGAGGTGGACGCCGACGAAGTCGGTGGCGAGGCCCAAGCGGTGGTACGCGGAGAGGGCGTTGGGCGAGGCGTACTGGACCATGCCCTCGGCGTCGAGGCGGATGAGCCCGTCGCCGACGCGCGGCGAGGCGTCCATGTCGACCTGCTGGTCGGGGAAGGGGAAGGCGCCCGCCGCGATCATCTGCGCGAGGTCGGAGGCGCTCTGGAGGTAGCTCAGCTCCAGGCGGCTCGGGGTGCGCACGGTGAGCAGGTTGGTGTTGCGGCCGATGACGCCGAGGACGCGGCCCTCGCGGCGCACGGGGATCGACTCGACCCGTACCGGCACCTCCTCGCGCCACTCCGGGTCGCCCTCGCGCACGATGCGGCCCTCGTCGAGCGCCGCGTCGAGCATGGGGCGGCGGCCCCGCGGCACGAGGTGGCCGACCATGTCGTCCTGGTACGAGGTGGGGCCCGTGTTGGGGCGCATCTGCGCGACGGAGACGTAGCGCGTGCCGTCCCGGGTCGGGACCCACAGGACGAGGTCGGCGAAGGAGAGGTCGGACAACAGCTGCCACTCCGAGACCAGCAGGTGCAGCCATTCGAGATCGGAGTCGCTGAGCGCCGTGTGCCGGCGTACGAGGTCGTTCATGGAGGGCACCCGGCGAGCGTACCCGGGCCCCGGGGGAACGTGTGCCCCCGCGCCCCAGGGGCCGCGGCGCCGCGAGGGGACCCTCGGCCCCTCCGGCACCGCAGCCCGAAGGCGTGCCCGCGCGCCCCTGAGAGGCGCGGGACCGCGAGCCGCCGGGTGTGCGGTGCCCGGTGGCCCTGGGGGACGCGCGCGGTCAGGGCAGAGAGCGCGGGTCCCCCGGTCCGCCCTCCTGTGCGGGGAGGGCGGAAGCCGATTCCGCGCGAGGCGCGGACTAGACCATTTTCAGGGGCGC
>NZ_GG770539.1:2004431-2005434 GCF_000154905.1 Streptomyces sp. SPB074
GCCATCCGGACACACCCTTCTGTCCCGGCCCCCGGTCTGATAAATTGGTCTATACCACATGTGTCTCTTTCAGATCGGCAGGCCCCAGCGTGGAAGTTGTCATCGTCCCGGACGCGCAAGCCGGCGGCAGGCTCGTCGCCGACGCGATCGCGCGGCTGCTGCGGCGCAAGCCCGACGCCCTGCTCGGGGTGGCCACCGGGTCGACGCCGCTCCCCGTCTACCAGGCGCTCACCGGGCTCGTCCGCTCGGGCGAGGCCGACGTCTCGCGGGCGCGGGTCGCGCAGCTGGACGAGTACGTGGGCCTGCCCGCCGGGCATCCCGAGTCCTACCGCGCCGTCGTCCTGCGCGAGGTCGTGGAGCCGCTCGGCCTCGACCCCTCGGCGTTCCTCGGCCCGGACGGCTCGGCCGCCGACGTGCAGGCGGCCTGCGAGGCGTACGACCTGGCGCTGCGGGATGCGGGCGGCGTGGACCTCCAGCTCCTCGGCATCGGCACGGACGGGCACATCGGCTTCAACGAGCCATGCTCCTCGCTCGCCTCGCGCACCCGGATCAAGACGCTCACCGAGCAGACCCGGGTGGACAACGCGCGGTTCTTCGCCGACGACATCGAGCAGGTCCCGCACCACGTCATCACGCAGGGCATCGGGACGATCCTGGAGGCGCGGCACCTCGTGCTCCTCGCGACGGGCGAGAACAAGGCCGAGGCGGTCGCGCAGTCCGTCGAGGGCCCGGTCGCCTCGCTCGTGCCGGCCTCGGCGCTCCAGCTCCACCCGCACGCGACGGTCGTCGTGGACGAGGCGGCGGCCTCCAAGCTCAAGCTGGCCGGGTACTTCCGCGCGACCTGGGCCGCGAAGCCCGACTGGCAGGGCATCTAGCCGCTCCCGCGGGGGCGCCCGCACGGGACCCGCGCGCGGCACGCCGTACGGAGCCGCGCGGGCGCCCTGCGAGACCCGCCCGCACGCCGGAGCCCGCCCGCACGCGGTACGCACGCCGAAGGGCCCGG
>NZ_GG770539.1:2005610-2009076 GCF_000154905.1 Streptomyces sp. SPB074
GCCGTGCGTGACGACGTACGGGCTGCCCGCGGGGGCCTCCTGGGGGACGCCCATCTCGATCACGGCCGTGTCCGGGCGCGCGGCGAGCAGCGCGTCGCGCGCCTGGGCCATCCACGGGTACCGGTGCGCGTCGCGCACGGCGAGGACGAGGCGGCGGTCCCCCGCCGCGGCGAGGACGTCGGAAACGAGGGTGCCGCCCGCCTGCGGCCCGTAGCCGTCCCCGGTCGTGCCGGGCAGCCGGCGGGCCAGCGCCTCGGCGGGGCCCCAGGGGGTCTCGTTGCCGACGGCGATGTTCGCCTCGTCGCTCAGGTGCGCCACGTACGGCGCGGCGGTCAGCGGCGTGAAGTCGCCGTGGACGCGCACCGCGCGGCGGGCGGCCTCCAGGCCGATGCCGGGGCGTGGCAGGAGGGGCTCCCGCGCGGTGCGGGCCCAGTCGGCGAGGGCGCGGACGCGCGCGGCGGCGTCGGCGAGGCGTTCCTCGGGGAGCGAGCCGTCGCGGACGGCGGCGACGAGCGCGTCGCGCAGCGCGAGGACGGTGTCCTCGTCGTGCAGGCCGCCGCCGACGCAGATCGCGTCGGCCCCGGCGGCGATGGCGAGGACCGTGCCGCGCTCGATGCCGTAGGTCCCGGCGATGGCGCGCATCTCGATGCCGTCGGTGACGATGAGCCCCTCGTAGCCCAGTTCCTCGCGCAGGAGGCCGGTGAGGATGCGGCGGCTGAGCGTGGCGGGGACCTCGGGGTCGAGCGCGGGGACGACGATGTGGGCGCTCATGACGGCGAGCGTCCCGCCCGCGATCGCGGCGCGGAAGGGGGCGAGCTCGCGGGCACGGAGGGTGTCGGCGCCGACGTCGATGCGGGGCATCGCGAGGTGCGAGTCGACGTTGGTGTCGCCGTGGCCGGGGAAGTGCTTGACGCAGGCGATGACACCGGCGGACTGGAGCCCCTCGACGTAGGCGACGGTGTGCCGGGCGACGAGGTCCTGGTCGGCGCCGAAGGCGCGGACGCCGATCACGGGGTTGTCCGGGTCGGAGTTGACGTCGGCCGAGGGCGCCCAGTTGAAGTGGACGCCGCAGGCGGCGAGGCGGCGGCCGAGTTCGGCGGCGACGGAGCGGGTCAGCTCCGGGTCGTCCACGGCGCCGAGGGCGAGGTTGCCGGGGATGAAGGAACCGGTGTTGACGTCGAGGCGGGTGACGTCGCCGCCCTCCTCGTCGATCGCCACGAGGATGTCCTCGCGCTCGGCGCGGAGCTGCGCGGTGAGGGCGGCGAGCTGCTCGTCCCCGGCCACGTTGCGCCCGAAGAGCCCGACGGAGGCGAGTCCTTCGCCGATGCGGCGCAGCAGCCACTCGGGGGCCGTGTGGCCGGCGAAGCCGGGCTGGAGGACGGCGAGGGCGTCGCGGGTGAGCGTGTCGGAGGCGCTGATGAGGGTGGTCATGGGGTGCTATCCCTTCACGGCGCCGTCGGTGAGGCCGGACACGGCCTTGCGCTGGAGGAAGACGAAGAGGACGAGGATCGGCACCGCGAAGAGCGAGGACGCGGCCATCGTGGCGCCCCAGTCATCACCGAAGTTGGTCTGGAAGGAGGAGAGCCACAGCGGCAGGGTCTGCGCGCCGGCGTCCTTGTTGAGGACCAGGACGAGCGGGAACTCGTTCCACGCGGTGATGAAGCCGAAGAGCGAGGTGGACATCAGCCCGGGCGCGAGGAGGGGGAGGATCACGCGGCGGAACGCCTGCGGGCGGGTGCAACCGTCGACCATGGCCGACTCCTCCAGCTCGACCGGGATCGCGCCGACGAAGCCGCGCAGGGTCAGGAGCGTGAAGGGCAGGATCATCACGAGGTAGAAGAGCGTGAGCGGCACGAGGCTGTTGAGCAGGTCGGCGTCGCGCACGATCATGTAGATCGCGATGACCATGACCTCCCAGGGGGCCATCTGGGCGATCATGAAGCCGACGACGAAGCCCTTGCGGCCCTTGAAGCGCATCCGGCTCAGGGCGAAGGCCCCGGCGAGCGCGAGGACGAGGGAGCCGACGACGGCGACGATCGTGACGGTGAGCGAGTTGACGACGAGGTGCCAGAAGTTGTCGGCGTTCACCGCCGTCCGGAAGTGGTCGAAGGTGAAGTCGGTGGGGAACCAGACCGGGCTCTCGCTGATGATGTCGCCGGTCGGCTTGAAGGCCGTCGCGAACATCCAGTAGACGGGGAAGACGAAACCGGCGAAGAGCAGGACGGCGACGAGGTTGGGCCAGACGCGGCCGAAGAGCGAGCGCTTCACAGCTCGTCCTCCCCTTGCTTGAGAACGATCCGGAGGTAGTACGAGGTGAGGCCGAGCAGGATGAGCAGCGTCAGGAAGGAGATCGCGGCGCCCATGCCGAAGTGCTGGTTGCCCATGCCCTCGATGTAGGCGTAGACGGGCAGGATCTCGGTGAGCCGGTCCGGGCCGCCCTGGTTGAAGGCGAAGACCTGGGCGAACGCCTTGAAGACCCAGATGACTTCGAGGAAGGTCGTGGCGAAGAGGAAGGGCCGCAGGAACGGGAAGGTCACGTTCGTGAAGGACTTCCAGACCCCGGCGCCGTCGAGGGACGCGGCCTCGTACAGCTCCTTGGGGATCGTCGTCGTCGCGGCGTAGAGGTTGATCGCCACGAAGGGGATCGACTGCCAGACGATGAGCCAGGTGATCACGAAGAAGGTGGAGAGCTGGCTGCTGGTCCAGGAGAAGTCGGCCATCGAGTGCCAGCCGAGCTTGTCGAGCACGTAGTTGACGACGCCGAAGCGCTCGGCGAAGAGCCACTGGTAGACCGTGGTCGCGGCGATGACGGGCATCGCCCAGGCCAGGACCAGGCCGACGAGGAGGAAGACGCGCATCCGGCGGCCGAGACGGGCGAGGAGGAGCCCGATGAGGGAGCCGAGCACCATGATCAGCACGACGTTGACGCCGGTGAAGAGCACCGAGCGCAGCGTGACGCGCCAGAACTCCGAGCCGCCGAGGACTTCGCTGTAGTTGTGGAAGCCCGTCCACTCGGTCACGCGCTGGATGAACTGGCGCATGTTGAGGTTCTGGAAGGACAGGATCAGGTTCTTGACCAGCGGCCAGCCGAGGAACACCAGCGTCACCGCCATGGCGGGCAGCAACAGCAGGTAGGGGGTCAGCGCTCTGCGCCGCGCGGCCTTCACCGCCCCGGGCACGGGGGAGCCCGGTCCTCCGCCGGTCTTCGTCACGACCAGCCCCGGGTCGGTGCCCGGGAGTGGGGTCTCCACTGTCATGCTCGCCTTCGCTTTCTGGGCCTGCCGCCCGCGCGCCCGCTCCTGGGGGCCGTCCTGCTCGTGCGGGCCGCTCCTGCTGTACGCGTACGGGGCGGGGGCCGCGTGGTCCGCCCGGGGGCCGGGCGCGTGCGTACGCGGCGCGGGCCCGGCCCGTACGCGGCACCGGGCACGGCCTGGACCCGTACGCGGCGGGGCCGGGGGCCGGGCGG
>NZ_GG770539.1:2009176-2051322 GCF_000154905.1 Streptomyces sp. SPB074
GCCCCGGCCCCCGGCCGGGGTGCTGCTTACTGCTGCTGCGAGAGACGCTTGTTGAACTCGCCCTCGACCTGCTTGGCCGCCTCGGCCGGGGACTTCCCCTTGAGCACGGCGGTCATGTAGGTCTTGATCGGGTTCGGGGCGTTCTCGACCGGCGCCCACTCGGGGATGAGCGGCGTGGTGCCACCGGTGGCGGCGGCCGGCGCGGCGGCCTGGGCCGCGGCGTTGCCGTCGAGGTTGCTCTCCAGGGCGGACTTGTTGGGGATGACCCCGCCTTCCTTGGCGAGCTGTCCCTCGAACTGGTCGGAGAGCGCGATCTTCAGGAACTCCTTGGCGAGGTCCTGCTTCTTGCTGCCCTCGGCGACCGCGAGGTTGGAGCCGCCGAGGAAGACGCCCTCGGGCTTGTCGGCGGTGGCGCCGGGGATCGTGAAGTAACCGAGGTCCTTCTCGATCGCCGGGTTCGCCTTGATGGCGGTGCCGGCCTCCCAGCCCATGCCGATGATGGCGCCGGTCTTGCCCTTGGCGAAGACGTCGGCCTGCTGCGGGGTGGCCTCGTCCTTGTCCTTGGGGGCCTTGGAGAGGTCCTGGAACTTCTTGTAGGTCTCCATGGCGGCGGTGACCTTCGGGTCGGCCAGGTTGGAGACGTACTTGTCGCCGTCCTTCTTCACCAGCTCGGCGCCCTCGCCGATGGTGAGACCGACGAAGTGGTACCAGTTCTGGCCCGGCAGGTAGATCGGCTCGGCCTTGGTCTTGTCGCCGATCTGCTTGAGGTCCTTGTAGAACTCGTCGCGCGTCTTCGGGGTGTCGGTGATCCCCGCGTCCTTCCAGATCTTCTTGTTGTAGAGGACGACGCGGTTGAGCACGAACCACGGGGCGGCGTACTGCTTGCCGTCCACGACCGCGGCCTTGTTCATCGACTCGGTCCAGTCGGTGCCGATCGAGGACTTGAGGTCACCGAGGTCGGCGAGGCCGCCGCTCTGCGCGTACGAGGCGGTCTGGGTGTTGCCGACCTCGAAGACGTCCGGCGGGTTCGACTCCGAGAGGGCGGTGGTCAGCTTCTGCTGGATGCCGTTCCACTGCTGGATCTCGAACTTGACCTTGGCCTTGGTCTTCTTCTCGAAGGCCGCGGTGAGGTCCTTCTGCCACTGGTCGGGCGTCGAGCCGTCCATGACCCACACGGTCAGGGTCTGGCCCTTGTAGCCGTCCTTGGCCGATGATGCCTTCTTCGACGACGAGTCGTCGTCCGAGCCGCACGCCGCGATCGAACCGATCATCACGACTGCACCGATCGCCGCTATGAGCTTGCGCTTCACGCCACCCTCCTCAGGGATTCCAGCAACCCCCCACCCACAGCGACGGCACACGAACGGCAGCACTCGCGGGACTGGGACCTGGCCGTTAATGGTGTAGACCAGTACTCGGGAGCTTGGCCTAGACCTTTAGGGGTGTCAAGGGTGTATAAGAGGGGCTGTCCGCTCCGTTACCGGACCGGTACCTGATCCGGGTGTGAGCGGCGGGTGGACCGGGGCAGGCGAACCCGGCCCCCTGTCTCCCGGCGGCCGTGCCACGATGGGCGGCGCCACGCGCACCAGCGCGCGACGGGCGGGACGACGGCGCGAACACCGAGCACCACAGCACCACACGCGGTGCCGCACCACAAGCGGTACGGCACCACCAGGACCCAGGAGCGGCCGTCCCCGTGACGGCCGCCGAGCCGGAGAGGCAAGCGCGAAGAATGGGCACCGACGGGGGCAGGACGCGATCCGGCCCGGACACCAAGGCCGCCGCGACCAAGGCCGGGGCGAGCCCTTCGGCACCCGCGCGCACCGCCCGCGTGCCGAAGTACTACCACCTCAAACGCCACCTCCAGGACATGACCCGCACCCTGCCCCCCGGCAGCCCGGTGCCTCCCGAGCGGGCGCTCGCCGCCGAGTTCGACACCTCCCGCACGACCGTGCGCCAGGCGCTCCAGGAACTCGTCGTCGAGGGCCGTCTCGAACGCATCCAGGGCAAGGGCACCTTCGTCGCGAAGCCGAAGGTCTCGCAGGCGCTGCAACTGACCTCCTACACCGAGGACATGCGCGCCCAGGGCCTGGAACCGACGTCCCAGCTCCTGGACATCGGCTACGTCACCGCCGACGAACGCCTCGCCGGGCTGCTCGACATCGACAACGGCGGCCGGGTGCTGCGCATCGAGCGGCTGCGCCTGGCGAGCGGCGAGCCGATGGCGATCGAGACGACGCACCTCGCGGCCAAGCGCTTCCCCGCGCTGCGCCGTTCGCTCGTCAAGTACACCTCCCTCTACACCGCGCTCGCCGAGGTCTACGACGTGCGGCTCGCCGAGGCCGAGGAGACCATCGAGACCTCGCTCGCCACCCCGCGCGAAGCCTCCCTGCTCGGCACCGACGTGGGCCTGCCGATGCTGCTGCTCTCGCGGCACTCGGTGGACGGGCGCGGGGAGCCGGTGGAGTGGGTGCGCTCGGTCTACCGCGGCGACCGTTACAAGTTCGTGGCCAACCTGCGGCGCCCGTAACTCCCCATACCTCCCGAAGGACAAAGCCGCCCGCCCGCGCACACCCCGGGACACCCCGGGCGCGGGCGACCGCCCGAACGCGTCCGCTATGCGGTAAAGGGGTGTTGCCTGGCCGGTAACTGCCCTACCTTTCCCCCGTCGCGTCGCGTGCGGCGACGCGCGCCCGCGCACACCGAGGTGCGCGGGGAGACGGCGTGGTCCGCTCCGCGGTCGCGGAGGCGGGCCGGAGGGGAGCCGGGCATGGCACGGCAAGCGGGAACGACGGCGCGGCCGGGGGGAGGTGACGGGACGCTGCCGGTCGTGACCCCTGTACGGGTCGTCGTCGGGCTCTGTCTCGTCGCGCCCTTCGTGGCGATGCTGTGGGTGGGCTCGTACGCGAGGATCGACCCGACGTTCATCGGGATTCCGTTCTTCTACTGGTACCAGATGCTGTGGGTCTTCCTCTCCAGCGGACTGACCTTCCTCGCCTACAAGTTGTGGCAGCGCGACCAGCGCGTGCGGCGCGCCGCACGGGGAGGTGAGGGCGCGTGAAGGACGGCGTCAACGGGATCGCGCTCGCGGTCTTCATCTTCTTCTTCGTCGTCGTCACCGTCATGGGCTTCCTCGCCGCGCGCTGGCGGCGCTCCGGCGTGGAGAGCCTGGACGAATGGGGCCTCGGCGGGCGCTCGTTCGGCACCTGGGTGACGTGGTTCCTGCTCGGCGGCGACCTCTACACCGCTTACACCTTCGTGGCGGTCCCCGCGGCGATCTACGCGGGCGGCGCGGCCGGCTTCTACGCCGTGCCGTACACGATCCTGGTCTACCCGCTCATCTTCACCTTCCTGCCCCGCCTGTGGTCGGTCTCGCACCGGCACGGGTACGTGACGACCTCGGACTTCGTGCGGGGCCGCTTCGGCTCCAAGGGGCTCTCGCTCGCCGTCGCGCTCACCGGCATCCTCGCCACGATGCCGTACATCGCCCTGCAACTCGTCGGCATCCAGGCGGTGCTGGACGTGATGGGCGTGGGCGGTGGCGAGGACACCAACTGGTTTGTCAAGGACCTGCCACTCCTGATCGCCTTCGCCGTGCTCGCCGCGTACACGTACTCGGCGGGCCTGCGCGCCCCGGCGCTGATCGCTTTCGTCAAGGACGGGCTGATCTACCTCGTCATCGCGGTCGCGATCATCTACATCCCGATCAAGCTCGGCGGTTTCGACGACATCTTCGCGAAGGCCGGTGCCGCGCTCTCGCAGAAGAACCCGGCCACCGGGGCGCCGAAGGGCGCGCTCGCGCCCGGCGAGGCCGGGCAATGGGGCTACGCGACGCTCGCGCTCGGCTCGGCGCTCGCGCTCTTCATGTACCCGCACTCGGTGACGGCGACGCTCTCCTCCAGCAAGCGGAACGTGATCCGGCGCAACACGACGATCCTGCCGCTCTACTCGCTCATGCTCGGGCTGCTCGCGCTCCTCGGCTTCATGGCGATCGCGAGCGGCGTCAAGGTCAGCAACGGCCAGCTCGCGATCCCGCAGCTCTTCGAGAACATGTTCCCCGACTGGTTCGCCGGGGTCGCCTTCGCGGCCATCGGCATCGGGGCGCTCGTCCCGGCCGCGATCATGTCGATCGCGGCGGCGAACCTCTTCACGCGCAACATCTACAAGGACTTCCTCAAGCCGGACGCGACGCCCGCGCAGGAGGCGCGGGTCTCCAAGCTCGTCTCGCTCCTCGTGAAGGTCGGCGCGCTGATCTTCGTGCTCGGCATGGACAAGACCGTCGCGATCAACTTCCAGCTCCTCGGCGGCATCTGGATTCTCCAGACGCTCCCCGCGCTCGTCGGCGGCCTCTTCACCCGCTGGTTCCACCGCTGGGCGCTGCTCGCCGGCTGGGCGGCCGGGATGGCGTACGGGACGTGGGCGGCCTGGTCGACGTCCTCGCCGACGCAGGACCACTTCGGGGGCTCCTCGAAGGAGATCCCCGGGCTCGGCGAGATCGGCTACATCGGGATGACCGCGATCGTCCTGAACGTAGTCGTGACGGTCGTCCTCACGTTCGTGCTGCGGGCCCTCAAGGCGCCCGAGGGCGTGGACGAGACCCGGCCCTCGGACTACGTGGCGGACGCGGGCGACCCGGGTGTCCGGCAGGAGCTCCCGCCCGCCATGCCGGAGACCGCGGGGCACTGACCCCCGGGGGCCGGGGCCCGCGCGGGACGCCGGCCCCCGGGGCCGGGACCCGTGCGGAGCGCCGCTCCGGACCCCCGCTTCCCACCCGCCGGAGGGGCTGAGTCTTCTCAGCCCCTCCGGCTTTCCCGTGCCCCTGACACGCCCTCACTTTCAGCGACCGAAATCCGAACACGCGCGCCACCCGGCCCGCCCGGAAAAAACTCCGCACGCCCTCGCTTGTGGGGTCCCCTCAAGCCATACGATCGACGCCGCCGCCCCCACCGCCCCCCGTCGCCCCACCGGGCACAGGAGCCCTTGTCGGCACCCCACAACCGTTGACCCGCACGTAACAGTCCCCACCCCCGACACAACATCTGGGGCCTCCTTTCCCGCCCGCCCCCCAGATGTATGCTCTTCCTCGCTGTCGGCAGGGGAATCCGGTGCGAGCCCGGGACTGTCCCGCAACGGTGTGCGACGCGCCCCGTGGCGTATCGCGAGTCCGATGACCTGCCGAAAGCGCGCCGCCGCCCCGCCCGGGCGCGGTGCCAGACGTCCGGGCCCCGCGGAAAGGGCCGGGGATGTGACGCGGTGTGCCCGAAAGAGCGTCCGCCGTCCCGTCGCCGCCCCGCCCCCGAGGCCCCCAGCCGAGCGAGGGAGAGCCACCCAGTGACCATCGCGCCAGCAGATCCCGCCTCATCGGTCGCGGCCGAGCAGGACCTTCCCGGGACCGCCCTGTTGCGGACCCTCACGGAACTGACCGCCGACCTCCCCGACACCGACCCCGGCCGGGTCGCCGCCGCCGCCCTGCGCGGCCGCAGCGCCCACGCCGACGAGGCGGAGCTGCGCGAGCTGGCCACCGAGGCCGCCGCCGGTCTCATCTCCGAGGACCCCGCCTACTCCCGGCTCGCCGCGCGCCTGCTGGCCATCGGGATCGTCGCCGAGGCCGCGGGCCAGGGCGCGAGCGGCTTCGCCGCCTCCGTCGCCGTGGGCCACCGCGAGGGCCTGATCGGCGACCGCACCGCGGAGTTCGTCGCCACGCACGCCGCCCGCCTGGACGCGCTCATCGACCCCGAGGGCGACGACCGCTTCGGCTACTTCGGCCTGCGCACCCTCTACAGCCGCTACCTGCTGCGGCACCCGATCACGCGCCAGGTCATCGAGACCCCCCAGCACTTCCTGCTGCGCGTCGCCGCCGGGCTCGCCGCCGACGACAGCCTCCCCGCCGTGGACGAGGTCGCGAGCCTGTACCGGCTCATGAGCCGCCTGGACTACCTGCCCTCCTCGCCGACGCTCTTCAACTCCGGCACCCGGCACCCGCAGATGTCCTCCTGCTACCTCCTGGACTCCCCCAAGGACGAGCTGGACTCGATCTACGAGCGCTACCTCCAGGTCGCCCGGCTCTCCAAGCACGCGGGCGGCATCGGCATCGCGTACTCCCGCATCCGCTCGCGCGGTTCGCTGATCCGGGGCACCAACGGGCACTCCAACGGCATCGTCCCCTTCCTCAAGACGCTCGACTCCTCCGTCGCCGCCGTCAACCAGGGCGGGCGCCGCAAGGGTGCCGCCGCCGTCTACCTGGAGACGTGGCACTCGGACATCGAGGAGTTCCTGGAGCTGCGCGACAACACCGGTGAGGACCAGCGCCGCACCCACCACCTCAACCTCGCGCACTGGATTCCGGACGAGTTCATGCGCCGCGTCGCCGCCGACGGCGAGTGGTCGCTCTTCTCGCCGGCCGACGTGCCCGAGCTGACCGACCTGTGGGGCGAGGAGTTCGAGGCCGCCTACCGCGCCGCCGAGGCGAAGGGCCTGGCCCGCAAGACGATGCCGGCGCGCGAGCTGTACGGCCGCATGATGCGCACCCTCGCGCAGACCGGCCAGGGCTGGATGACGTTCAAGGACCACTCCAACCGGACCGCGAACCAGACCGCCGAGCCCGGCAGCGTCGTGCACTCCTCGAACCTGTGCACCGAGATCATCGAGGTCACCGACGACGGCGAGACCGCCGTGTGCAACCTCGGCTCGATCAACCTCGGCGCCTTCGTGGAGAACGGCGAGATCGACTGGGAGCGCCTGGACGAGACCGTCCGCACGGCCGTCACCTTCCTCGACCGCGTCGTGGACATCAACTTCTACCCGACCGGCCAGGCGGCGAACTCCAACGCCCGCTGGCGCCCGGTGGGCCTGGGCGCCATGGGCCTCCAGGACGTCTTCTTCAAGCTGCGGCTGCCCTTCGACTCCGCCGCCGCCAAGGCCGTCTCGACGCGGATCGCCGAGCGCATCATGCTCGCCGCCTACGAGGCGTCCGCCGACCTCGCCGAGAAGCACGGCCCCGTCCCCGCCTGGGAGAAGACCCGCACCGCGCGCGGTGTCCTGCACCCCGACCACTTCGACGTGGAGCGGACCTGGCCGGAGCGCTGGGAGGCGCTGCGCGCCCGGATCGCGAAGACCGGGATGCGCAACTCGCTGCTCCTGGCCATCGCGCCGACCGCGACGATCGCCTCGATCGCCGGTGTCTACGAGTGCGTCGAGCCGCAGGTCTCCAACCTCTTCAAGCGCGAGACGCTCAGCGGCGAGTTCCTCCAGGTCAACGGTTACCTCGTCGAGGACCTCAAGAAGCTCGGCGTGTGGGACGCCCGCACCCGTGAGGCGCTGCGCGAGGCGAACGGCTCGGTGCAGGGCTTCAACTGGATTCCCGAGGACGTGCGCGCGCTGTACCGCACCGCGTGGGAGCTGCCGCAGCGCGGCCTGATCGACATGGCCGCCGAGCGCACCGCCTTCCTCGACCAGAGCCAGTCGCTCAACCTCTTCATGGAGACGCCGACGATCGGCAAGCTCTCCTCGATGTACGCGCACGCCTGGAACAAGGGCCTGAAGACGACGTACTACCTGCGCTCGCGTCCCGCGACGCGCATCGCCCGCGCGGCAGGCTCCAGCGCCGCCGCGTCGGCCCCCATCCCGGTGCAGCAGGCCGTGCCCGACGCGGACGCCATCGCCTGCTCACTGGAGAACCCCGAGTCCTGCGAGGCCTGCCAGTAATGTCCGAACCCACCCTTCCCGAGCAGAAGAAGCGCCACCAGAACCTCCTGGACCCCGGCTTCGAGCTGACCCTGCGCCCCATGCGCTACCCGGACTTCTACGAGCGGTACCGGAACGCGATCAAGAACACGTGGACCGTCGAGGAGGTGGACCTCCACTCGGACGTCGCCGACCTCGCGAAGCTCACGCCGGGCGAGCAGCACCTCATCGGCCGCCTCGTCGCGTTCTTCGCGACGGGTGACTCGATCGTGGCGAACAACCTCGTGCTGACGCTGTACAAGCACATCAACTCCCCGGAGGCGCGGCTCTACCTGAGCCGGCAGCTCTTCGAGGAGGCCGTGCACGTGCAGTTCTACCTGACGCTGCTCGACACGTACCTGCCCGACCCGGACGACCGCGCGGACGCCTTCGCGGCGGTGGAGAACATCCCCTCCATCCGGGAGAAGGCCGAGTTCTGCTTCAAGTGGATCGACGAGGTCGAGAAGATCGACCGGCTGGAGTCGAAGGCCGACCGCCGGCGCTTCCTGCTCAACCTGATCTGCTTCGCGGCCTGCATCGAGGGCCTGTTCTTCTACGGCGCCTTCGCCTACGTGTACTGGTTCCGCTCGCGCGGACTGCTGCACGGCCTCGCGACCGGCACCAACTGGGTCTTCCGCGACGAGACGATGCACATGAGCTTCGCCTTCGACGTGGTGGACACGGTCCGCAAGGAGGAGCCCGAGCTCTTCGACGCGGAGCTGGAGCAGGAGGTCAAGGACATGCTGGACGGGGCCGTGAACGCGGAGCTCCAGTTCGCGCGGGACCTGTGCGGTGACGGCCTGCCCGGCATGAACACCGAGTCGATGCGCGAGTACCTCCAGTGCGTCGCCGACCAGCGCCTCCAGCGCCTCGGTTTCGCTCCGGTGTACGGCTCCAGCAACCCCTTCTCCTTCATGGAGCTCCAGGGCGTGCAGGAGCTGACGAACTTCTTCGAGCGGCGGCCCTCCGCCTACCAGGTCGCGGTCGAGGGTTCGGTCTCCTTCGACGACGACTTCTAGAAAGCGCCACCCCGGAAGGGGGGGCCGGGTCCGTACGGGCCCGCCCCCCCCTTCCGTCGTCTCCGCCGTAGTCCCCTCCCCCGCCTCAGGCGCGCCGTACGCGGAGCAGCGTGGAGCGGGGCTGGAGGGTGATGCCGACGCGGGGGCGGGGGTCGGTGCGTCCGGGGACGGTCTCGACGTGCCAGTTCCGGACCGTGTTGGCGAGGACGAGGGCGAGTTCGGTGAGGCTGTAGATGTCGCCGGGGCACTTGCGGTTGCCGATGCCGAAGGGGATGAAGGCGTGCCGGGGGATCGTGGCGGCGCGTTCGGGGAGCCAGCGGTCGGGGTCGAAGCGGTGCGGCTCGGGGAAGGACCGGGCGTCGTGCTGGAGGGCCCAGGGGCTGTAGAGCACGTCGGTCCCGGCCGGGACGCGGTAGCCGCCGAGTTCGGTGTCGTGGGCGGCCCTGCGGGTGAATATCCATGCCGCGGGGCGTATCCGCATGGATTCGCTCACGAGATTCCGGGTGAGGGCGAGTTTCGGAAGATCCTCGAAATCGACGGGCCGGTCCGGCGCGACCGATTCCACTTCCTCGCGCAGCCGGCGTTCCCACTCGGGGTGGCGGGCGAGGAGCTGAAAAGTCCAGGCGAGTGTGGCCGCGACATTCTCGGCGGCGGCGACGACGAGGGATACGACGTTGTCGTGAATCTCCTCGTCGGGCAGCGGCTCTCCGCTCTCGCCGGTGGCGTGAAGCAGTACGGAGAGCAGGTCGTCCTCGGGCCCCGCTTCGCCGGAATCGTCCGCGCGCGCTTCGCGGACCAGTTCGCGCACGAGGCCGTGGAGTTCTTCCAGGGCCGCCCGGAAGCGGCGGTTCGCGGGGGTGGGCAGGCGGTGCAGCGGCCCGAAGGAGAGGATCATCCGCTGGTAGAGGCCGCCGAAGACGGTGTGCAGGGCGTGCGCGATCCGGTCGGCGCGTTCGCCGCCGCGCGCGTCCACGTCCAGCAGGGAGCGGGAGACGATCCGTACGCCGGTACGGAACATCTCGGCGCCGACGTCGGTGATCTCGCCGTCCCGCCACGAGGAGGCGGTGCTGACCGCCTCCTCGGTCATCACCCGCGCGTAGGCGGCGATGCGGTCGGGGCGGAAGGCGGGCTGGATGGTGCGGCGCTGGCGGCGGTGGCGGGGGCCGTTGCTCGTCGCCACGCCCTTGCCCAGCAGGATCTCCAGGGTGTCCCACAGCGGCCCGCCGACGGTGAACTCGGGCCGGGTCAGGAGGGTGCCGACGAGGTCGGGGGCGCAGACGGCGAGCACCCGCTTGGGCCCGAGCGCGATGCGCACCACCTCACCGTGCGCGCGCAGCCCTTCGAGGAAGGGCAACGGGCCCCGGGCGAGGGCGGGCGCGTGACCGAGGAGCGGGAGGGCGCCGGCGGCGAGCGGCGCGGGCCGCAGGTGCTCGGCGGGGGCGGCGACGGGGGGCGTACGCGGGCTCATACGGCGTCCCCCGCCTCGCGCGCGTCAAGGGCGCGGGCAGGCGCGGCGGGGTGCCGCGCGGGGGTGGTGCGCGCCGGTGCGCCGTCCTGGAGATAGGGCGGGCAGGCGGGGTCCTCCCATTGCTCGACGCGATAGCGACCGGATTCGTGGTGGAACCAGTAGACGGAGGGGAACCAGTTCCGCATATTGTCCGCGCAGGAAAGGAGGATGTCCCGTGTTCTGGCCCCCTCCGCTCCCCCGCCGTCCGCGAGGGAATCCGCGAGCGCGTGCAATTCCTTTTCGGCGGCGAGGAATGCGGTGACGCGTCCGGCGACTTTTTCGCGGACAACGGAGACGGCTTCGGCGAGTTCCATTCCCTCGTGCCGGATGAGGCTTATCCCGAGGTTGTGGAGTTCGTCGCCCGCTATTTCTTTCGGCAGCGAGCAGAGGTCGTTGTACCAGGCGGCGAAATCCTGGCAGGCGAGCCCGGCGGTCCGGTACGCGGCGTCCTCCCGCACGACGGCGGGGAGTTCGGCGCCCGCGACGGCTTCGAGGAGGTCGAGCCAGATGTCGTGGGCGAAGGTGAGGCGCCGCAGCAGCAGGTACTCGGCGACGGTGGGGACCGTCCGGCTCAGTCGGTTGCGGAACTCCTGGTCGTAGGCGTCGATGACGGGACGCATGTGGCGGGCGAAGCGGCTGCGCCAGGTGGGGGGCATGGGCTCGCCCATCCTGATCAGGCAGTCGGCGAAGGCCGCCACCAGCGGCTCCTCGTGGTGGAGATGGGCTTCGGGCTCGCGCAGGGCGGCGTGCAGGTCCGCGCACAGGGTGTGCCAGGAGGCGGTGCGGGCGTGGGCGATGTCCCGGTCGTGCCGGTCGTCCCAGGCGAAGAACCAGCTGCTGAAGTCGGCGATGGCGCCGAGCATCGCGTCCGAGGCGCCGAGGTAGTAGCCGGCGACGAGGTCGGTGTAGCGCAGCTCGTCGGCGAGCGCCTCGGCGGCGGCGGGGGCCATGAGCCGCTTCTCCTGGAGCCAGAGCTTCGACTTCACCTGAAGCTTTGGCCAATAATTGTGCAGTCGGCGGGTGAAATCCCTCTCCACTACCGGGAGTTGCAGCGCGGGCGGCGCGGGCACGGGCCTGACGGCGGTGGCCCGGGGTGAGAAAGCAGGCACGAGCGAACCCCTTTCGGGAGCCGGACGCGGGCACGCCGGGTCCCCGTCTCCCGGCACGCGCCGCGTCGTAAATCGACAGCGCATTCCATTCAGCCCTATGAAGTGGCGGGAAGGGAATGGATACCGTCGAGGAATCGCTCAGGTGTGCCGACAACAGGCACGTTTTTGTCCGGAATCCGATCATCTATGGTCGTCATATTGCGGCCGAATATGCCGCACCGCCCGTCCTGGGGCGGACGGGCGGCGGGAGACTCCTGAGACCGCGCCGCACGGCGCGGACAGCCGCCGGGGGCACACGCGGGCGCACGAGCGCAGGGGGAGCGCAGCCGTGGGGAGAGGTGCGGCGCTCAGTCGTTGGGAACGGTCGCGTAGCGCGGGGTGCCCTCGGCCATCTGCTTCAGCGCGTCCTTGCGGTCCCGCTTGGAGAGGCGGTCCAGGTAGAGAGAGCCGTAGAGGTGGTCCGTCTCGTGCTGGAGGCAGCGCGCGAAGTACCCGGTGCCGCGCACCTTGATCGCGTTGCCGTGCTCGTCCTGCCCGGTCACCTCGGCGTACTCGGTCCTGGGCGTCGCGGCGTAGGCGCCGGGGACGGAGAGGCAGCCCTCGTTGGAGTCGTCCAGGGTGCGCAGCTCGGCGGGCAGGTCGCGCAGCTTCGGGTTGCACACGACGCCGACGTGCCGCTCGCCCTGGTCGTCCTGGCAGTCGTACACGAAGACCTTGAGGCTCACGCCGACCTGGTTGGCGGCGAGCCCGACGCCCTCGGCGGCGCGCTGGCTGGCGAACATGTCGTCCACGAGCTTCGCCAGCTCCGGGCCGAAGTCGGTGACGTCCGCGCACTCCTTGTGCAGCACGGGATTCCCGACGACGGTGATCGGCAGCACCTCCCCGCGCTCCCGGTAGGCGCTCTCCCGCTCCTCGGTCTCGGCCGTGTCGATCACGTAGCCCTCGTCGTCGACGGGGAGGCCGGTCGTCTGCTGCGCCATCTTCTCCGGAGTGTCCTTTCAGGGAGCCGGCCGAGCGACCAGCGGGATGTGCCGACCTACCCTACAGGGGCGGCCAATCCGGCCCGGGCGGGATGGAGGCAGCGAGGACGGGCTGGAGGTGGCGCCCCCGCGGCGCTCGGGCGGCGGGGTCCGTCAGGTCCGTCCGGGGCGCGGCCCCGGGGCTCCCGGCGAGGGCCGTGCCCGCGCGAGGAGGTCAGCAGACCTCCTCCAGGTCCCGCCATCCCCTGGCCTCGGGCCGGTCGGCGACCCACGTCTCCAGAATCCCGCGCACCAGCTCGGCCGGGGCCGCGATCCCGCACTCGCGCTCGGTCACCCACCGTCCCCCGGCGGTCGCGTGCCCGAGCGGGCCCGGCGCCCCCGGCTCGCTGTGGTCGTGCGGGTCGGCCCGCTCCCCGTCGCCCGCGTCGCTCTCCATCCGGCTCTCGGAGCAGCTCCGGCACAGCAGCCGCACCGAGGAGGTCCAGTCCTCGGCCGCGTAGCCCGCGTCCGAGGCGAGCTTCTCCAGGGCGTCGCGGTCGTCCTCGGTGGCCGCGTCGAGCAGCACGACCCAGGTCGGCACCGGCGAGGGCGCCCACAGCTCGATCTCGTCGAAGACGGGGAAGGACTGCCCCTCGGGCGTGATCCGCTCCCCGTGCGGCACCCCGTCGTGGAGCACGACCTCGCCCCAGCGCCGCCCCGAGGACGGCAGCGGCACCGAGAGGACCTCGATCCGGGCGGGATCGATGCGCCTGCCCCACACGACCTCCGCCTCGCCCTCGGGCGAGAGGCGCACGGCGGCGCTGCCCAGCCCCATGCCGGTGGGCGGCCCGCCGGGGGCCGCGTCACCGGCCGGCCGCAGCCCGTACGCCTGCCAGGCGCGCCGGGCGAGCGGCCAGTCCTGGAGCGCGGTGGCCGCGATGCCCACGTTCCACCAGTCCGGGGCCCCGGCCGAGCGGTCCAGGAGGGCCACGGCGCGCAGGCCGGTGGTGCGGGCGGCCTCCCAGTCGTGCCGGAACTTGTGGAGCAGGGCGAGGTTGAACCAGGACTCGGAGAGCCAGGGCTCCAGGTCGGCGGCGCGCGTGAGCAGCGCCCCCGCGTCCTCGTACCTGCCGTCGCCGATGAGGGTGAACGCGCGATCGGTGGCCTGCCGCCAGGAGGCGGAGGGCCGGTGCCGTCCCTTGCCGAAGATCCTCACGATTCCCGCCTGCATCCCCGCTGCCGTCGTTGGAGGGGCCGCGGCCCGCTGTTCCGCCGCACGGGCCGTGTCGCCCCGTCGGTACCGGGCGAGCCGGGCGCGTTCCTCGCCGCCGGCTCCCGCTCTCGCATCCAACCACGGACCTCCGGGCGCCCGCTCATTACCCATGGGTTACCCCGTCCGGACGCATCCAGACCTGGCCCCCGGGCCGGGGCACGGGGGCCCGTGTCCCTCGTACGGGTGAGAGAGGGTACGTACGGTGATGAGCCGGGCACGCCGGAGGCCGTGCCCCCTGCGGGACACGGCCTCCGTTCACCTCCGGGCGGGCCGGTGGGCCGTCCCGTACGGCCCGCCGCGCGAGCCGCCGGTCGCTCAGCGCTCCCGCGCGGCGCTCTCCACCGCGTCGGGGAGCGAGATGTCGTCGTCCGGCACCGCCTGGCCCGAGCGGATCAGCTCGATGCGGCCGAGCACCTTGGCGCGCAGGTCGGCGGGAACGTCGTCCTGGCCGCAGCAGCGCTTGACGAGCTTCTTCACCGCCTGCTCCAGACCGTACTTCTCCAGGCAGGGATCGCACTCCTGGAAGTGGTCCTCGTACTTGACGCACTCGGCGTCCGGCAGCTCATGGTCCAGGACCTCGTACAGGTGGTCGAGGACCTCGCTGCAATCCGTCTCGTGCGGCTCTCCGCAGCTCATGAGCCCGAGCCTTTCGCCTCGTCCGACCCGCTCGCGCCCGCCGGGACGAGCCCGCGGTCGCGGGCGTAGTCCTCCAACATGCCGCGCAGCTGGCGGCGGCCGCGGTGGAGCCGGGACATCACCGTCCCGATGGGTGTCCCCATGATGTCCGCGATCTCCTTGTAGGCAAAGCCCTCGACGTCCGCGAGATAGACCGCGATGCGGAACTCCTCGGGGATCGCCTGGAGCGCGGACTTGACGTCCGAGTCCGGCAGGTGGTCCAGGGCCTGCGACTCCGCGGAGCGCAGACCGGTGGACATGTGCGACTCGGCGCGCGCGAGCTGCCAGTCCTCGATCTCCTCGGCCGCGCTGCGCTGGGGTTCGCGCTGCTTCTTGCGGTACGAGTTGATGAACGTGTTCGTGAGGATGCGGTACAGCCACGCCTTGAGATTGGTGCCTTCACGGAACTGGTGGAAGGAGCCGTACGCCTTCGCGTAGGTCTCCTGCACCAGGTCCTCGGCGTCGGCCGGGTTGCGCGTCATGCGCAGCGCGGCCGAGTACATCTGGTCGAGGTACGTGAGGGCGTCCCGCTCGAAGCGGGCGCTGCGTTCGGCCGCGCTCTCCTCGGAACGCGTCCCCGCCTCGTCCTCTCCCGCGTCGGTCCCAGTGACCCGACCCACCTCCTCCGACACCGTGCCGGCGTCCGCGAAGGTGCGGGCGCCCGCCTCGGAGAATAGACGACCGGGGGCCTCGGGGGCCTTCGGGTCGACTCCGGCCACGCCGCCGTTCCGGGTGGTGCGCGCCGCGTGCAGAACGGACCAGTCCAGTTCCGTGCCGCTGCGGCTGGGGCAGATCGTCGCTCCCATGCGGGGCCTCTTCCTTTCGTACGCCGGGGGTTCCGGTACGCCTGACAGAACACCAGGGCGGCGCGCCGCATTCCCGCGCCGGGTTCAGCCCCGCGCGCGCAGCCACCCGGCCACCGCCGATGTGAGGAGACTCACCGCCTCCTCCTGCCCCAGTGGTGCCTTCTTCGGCACGTGGAAGGAGTGGTCGGCGTACGGGACCTCGGTGAGGTCGTAGGGGCCTGGCGGGAACTCGGCGGGCCGGCCGAAGGGGTCGTTGCCGCCCTGCACGACGAGCGTGGGCGGTCCGGCGCCGAGGAGTTCCGCGGCGCGGCTCTTCTCCGGCTTCCCCGGCGGGTGGAGCGGGAAGGACAGCGCGAGGACGGCGGCGGCGCCGAGTTCCGCGGCGGTGCGGCAGGCGACGCGCGCCCCGGCGGAGCGCCCGCCCGCGACGACGGGGAGCCCGCCGGCCGCCCCGGTGAGCGCGGGCCACAGGGCGGTGAAGGCGGCGTCCAGGGTGCGGGGAGCGGGGGCGAGTCCGCGGCCCGCGACGCGCCAGGGCTGTTCGGTCAGGGCGACGGTCACGCCGAGGGGCGGGAGCGAGGCGGCGAGGGCCGCGAGGTCGCGGGCCTCGATGCCGCCGCCGGCGCCGTGGCCGAGGGCGAGCACGGTGTGCGGCTCCGCCGCACGGTGCCAGGTGATGCGCGCGTCGCCGTGCGGGGTGGGCACGAGGTCAGGAGTCACGTGCCGCATTGTGTCGCGGGGCCCTTGTCACGTGCCGGATTGGGCCGCGGGGCTCGGTCACGCGCCGCATTGTGCCGTGGGGCCCTTGTCACGTGCCGGATTGGGCCGCGGGGCCCCGGTCACGCGCCGCACGGTGCCGCAGGGCCCCGGTCACGCGCCGCACGGTGCCGCAGGGCCCCGATCACGCGCCGCACGGTGCCGCAGGGCCCCGGTCACGCGCCGCACGGTGCCGCGGGGCTCCGCCCCGCACCCCGCTCCGCCGTCTCCCGGGGGGCTTGGTCGGCGCCCCTCAGAACAGCGTCTCCTCCTCCGGGGCCGGGAGTTCCTTCTCCAGTTCGGGGCCGTTGTTGCGGACGTTGCTCACCGAGGTGCTGACCGGGTAGGCGCGCATCAGGCCCTCGGGGGGCGGGGCGAGGAGGGACTCGGGGGCCGTGTGGGCGGCGTCGAGCCAGGCGTCCCAGCGATCGGGGGTGAGCATGAGGGGCATCCGGGGGTGGATGTCGGCGAGGGCGCGGGGGCCGTCCTCGGGGCCGCGCGCGAGCGGGGCGGTCTCGGCCTCCGTCGTGAGGACGGTGCACGTGGCCCACCACGCCTGCGGGTGGTCGTCGGGGAGCGTGCGGTCGCGCCAGAACTCGTAGAGCCCGGCCATCGCGAAGACGGAGCCGTCGGCCGGGGTGACGAAGTAGGGCTGCTTGCGGGGGCGTTTGCGGCGGCCCTCCTCCTCAAGGCGCCGCTCCTCCTTGCCGGTGACCCACTCGTAGTAGCCGTCGGCGGGGAGCAGGCAGCGGCGGGCGGCGAAGGCGCGGCGGTAGGAGGGCTTCTCGTGGACGGTCTCGGCGCGGGCGTTGATCAGCCGCGCGGCGCCCTCGGGGGACTTCGACCAGGAGGGCACGAGGCCCCACTTGAGAGGGCGGAGCTGGCGAACCGGGCGCCCGTCCCCCGCGTCCTGTCCCTTGAGCGGCCGTTCGAGGATCGCGGGGACGA
Source organism: Streptomyces sp. SPB074 (assembly GCF_000154905.1). GTDB lineage: Bacteria > Actinomycetota > Actinomycetes > Streptomycetales > Streptomycetaceae > Streptomyces. The sequence goes on from NZ_GG770539.1 coordinate 2,025,951, forward strand.
GCTTCGTCGGGGCCACGTTCCAGTCGGGGGCCAGGGTCTCGCTCGGCTCCCACTTCTCCACACCGAAGAGCGAGACGAGATCCTCGGGGGCACGAGAGGCCGCATACCGTCCACACATGAGCCTCAGCCTGCCACGTCCACCCCCGACCCGAGGAGCGTTCCGTCCCATGCACCCCACCGATCTCCCCGGACTCTGGCACCGCGCTTTCAGCGGCCAGCCCTCCCCCGAGCGCTGGGTCGTCCTCGTCGCGCTGCTGCTCGCGCTCCTCGGCGCCGGGCCCCGCCCGCTGTGGCACCTGACGCGCAACGCCGTGACGATCGCGCACGAGGGCGGGCACGGGCTCGTCGCGCTCCTGACCGGGCGGCGCCTGGACGGCATCCGGCTGCATTCGGACACCTCGGGGCTCACCGTGAGCCGCGGGAAGCCGACCGGGCCCGGCATGATCCTGACGGCGGCGGCCGGGTACGTCGCGCCCTCGCTCCTCGGCCTCGGCGGCGCGTGGCTGCTCGCCGCGCACCACATCACGCTCCTGCTGTGGGCGGCGACGGCGCTCCTCCTGCTCCTGCTGATCATGGTCCGCAACGCGTACGGGATATTCACCGTGCTCGTCACGGGCGCCGCGTTCGTCCTCGTCTCCTGGCTCACCGGGCCGCAGGCGCAGTCCTTCTTCGCCTACACCGTGGTGTGGTTCCTGCTGCTCGGCGGGGTGCGCCCGGTCTTCGAGCTCCGGGGCAAGCGGCGGCGCGAGGGCGCCCACGACTCCGATCCCGACCAGCTCGCCCGGCTGACCCACGTGCCCGCCGGGCTGTGGCTGCTGCTCTTCTTCGCGGTCTCGCTCGGCTCGCTCGTCGCGGGCGGCCGGTGGCTGCTCGGGCTGTGAACCCCGCGCGGGACGCCGGGGAGGTGCGCGCCGGCGCGTGTCCACCGGCGTGCGCGGGGCCCCTCGTGCGGGTGAAACGGGCCTCGCCGGCCCCGCCCGTCCCGCTTACCACACCCCTGTTTCGGACTGGTTTCGGCGCATTTGGACAGGATCGTGGATCACCCTGAGCGACTAGAGTGAGGGTCATGACCGAGACGCCTGCACTGACCGACCTCTGGCCCGCGCCGCACGCGGAGGGGCCCGTTCGCGCGACCGTGCGGGTACCCGGCTCCAAATCCATCACCAACCGCGCGCTCGTGCTCGCCGCGCTCGCCGCCGAGCCGGGCTGGCTGCGCCGCCCGCTGCGCTCGCGGGACACACTCCTGATGGCGAGCGCGCTGCGCACGATGGGCGTCGGCATCGAGGAGACCGTCTCCTCGGAGTCCTGCGGGCTCGCGGGCGCGGGCGAGGCGTGGCGCGTGATCCCCGCCGGGCTGCGCGGCCCGGCGACCGTGGACGTCGGCAACGCCGGCACGGTGATGCGCTTCCTGCCGCCCGTCGCGACGCTCGCCGAGGGCGCGATCCGCTTCGACGGCGACCCGCGTTCCTACGAGCGCCCGCTGCACGGGGTGATCGACTCGCTGCGCGCGCTCGGCGCCCGTATCGACGACGGCGACCGGGGCGCGCTGCCCCTCACGGTCTTCGGCAGCGGGGCGCTGGACGGCGGCAAGGTCGAGGTGGACGCCTCCAGTTCCTCTCAGTTCATCAGCGCGCTGCTGCTGTCGGCACCGTCCTTCAACCAGGGCGTCGAGCTGCGGCACACGGGCGCGACGCTGCCCTCGCTCCCCCACATCCGGATGACCGTGGACATGCTGCGCGCGGTCGGCGCGCAGGTGGACGAGCCGGAGACGGGCGGCGAGCCGAACGTGTGGCGGGTGACGCCGGGCGCGCTGCTCGGCCGCGACCTGACGATCGAGCCGGACCTCTCCAACGCGCAGCCCTTCCTGGCCGCCGCGCTCGTCACGGGCGGCACCGTGACGATCCCGGACTGGCCGGCGCGCACGACGCAGCCGGGCGACCGGCTCCGGGAGATCTTCACGGAGATGGGCGGCGCCTGCGAGCTGACGGAGGCGGGCCTCGCGCTCAGCGGCACGGGCCGGGTCCGCGGCGTCGACGTGGACCTCGGCGAGGTCGGCGAGCTGACACCGGGCATCGCCGCCGTCGCCGCGCTCGCCGACTCCCCCTCCACGCTGCGCGGCGTCGCGCACCTGCGCCTGCACGAGACGGACCGGCTCGCGGCGCTCACCAAGGAGATCAACGAACTCGGCGGCGACGTCACCGAGACCGCCGACGGCCTCCACATCCGCCCGCGCCCGCTGCACGGCGGGGTCTTCCACACCTACGAGGACCACCGCATGGCCACGGCGGGGGCGATCCTGGGGCTCGCGGTGCCCGGCGTGGAGATCGAGAACGTCGCGACGACGGCGAAGACGCTGCCCGACTTCCCGGAGCTGTGGACCGGAATGCTCGGGAACTGACGGGACCTGAGCGATGCGCCGTTACGGAAAGAACCCCGACGAGGACGACGTCCGCGTCCGCCCCGGGCGCCGGGGCAGCCGCCCCCGCACCCACATCAGGCCCAAGCACGAGGACGCCGCCTCCGGCATGGTCCTCACCGTGGACCGGGGGCGGCTCACCTGCCTCGTGGAGGGGCGCAGGATCGTCGCGATGAAGGCCCGCGAGCTGGGCCGCAAGGCCGCCGTCGTCGGGGACCGTGTCGCGCTCGTGGGCGACCTGTCCGGCGAGAAGGACACCCTCGCCCGCATCGTGCGTATCGAGGAGCGCCGCTCGGTGCTGCGCCGCACGGCCGACGACGACGACCCCTACGAACGCGTCGTCGTCGCCAACGCCGACCAGCTCGCCGTCGTCACCGCGCTCGCCGATCCCGAACCGCGCCCCCGCATGATCGACCGCTGCCTCGTCGCGGCGTACGACGGCGGCCTGAGCCCGCTCCTCGTCCTCACCAAGTCCGACCTCGCCTCCCCGGACCGGCTCCTGGAGACGTACACGCCGCTCGGGGTGCCCTACGTCGTGACGAGCCGTGAGGAGCTGTACGACGGCGGGGCGGCCGGACGGGTGCGGGAGCTGCTCGACGGGAAGGTCACGGCGTTCGTCGGGCACTCCGGGGTGGGCAAGACGACGCTGGTCAACGCGCTGGTCCCGGAGGACCAGCGGCGTACGACCGGGCACGTCAACGCGGTGACCGGACGCGGCAGGCACACGACGACGTCGGCGCTCGCGCTGCCGCTGGACGGGGCGGGCGGCTGGGTCGTCGACACGCCGGGCGTGCGGTCCTTCGGACTCGCGCACGTCGATCCCTCGCGCGTCGTGCTCGCCTTCCCCGACCTCGTGCCGGGGACGGAGGAGTGCCCGCGCGGCTGCTCGCACGACGAGCCGGAGTGCGCGCTCGACACCTGGGTCGCCGAGGGGCACGCGGGCCCGGAGCGGCTCGCCTCGCTGCGGCGGCTGCTGGCCACCCGGGAGCGGCACGAGGGGGACTGAGGGGCCGCCAGGCGTGGTGCGGCCGGCCCGGGGGGAGGGGGTTTGCGTCCCCCAAGGGAAGGCAAAGGCCTAAGCTCGGGCGGGTCCGCACGAGGCGGACGCGGGCCGGTCCGGCCGCGTGGTGCCGTCGTCGGCGGCGGTGTGCGCGGGCGGGCCCGTACGAGCGTGAAGGAGACACCACATGGCGTGGCTGCTGGTCGTCGTGGCCGGGCTGCTGGAGACGGGCTTCGCGATCTGCCTGAAGCTCTCGCACGGCTTCACCCGGCTGTGGCCGACCATCGCCTTCGCCAGCTTCGCGCTCGGCAGCTTCGGCCTGCTGACGCTCTCGCTGAAGAAGCTCGACGTGGGCCCGGCGTACGCGGTGTGGACGGGCATCGGGGCGGCGGGCACGGCGATCTACGGCATGGTCTTCATGGACGACCTGGTCTCGGTGCTCAAGATCGTCTCGATCGGCCTCGTCATCGCGGGCGTGATCGGGCTCCAGCTCTCGGGATCGGCGCACTGAGGGCGGGGTCGGCGGGACCTTGGGGGGCGCGCGGGGCCGGTGCCGGGCGACGCCGGGACGGGCCGTGCGGGGCGGCGGGGTCGCGGGGTGGTGCGCCGGGAGCGCCCCTCGCGGGGGCGCGAAGTACCGGCGGTCGCGGGTGGCGCGCCGGGAGTGGCGCGGGCGCGACTGGATCACGCGGCGGGCGCGTGGATACTGTTCGGGCATGGCCGACTACCACGATGATCTGCGCCTCGCTCACGTCCTGGCCGACGCCGCCGACGCCACCACGATGGAGCGCTTCAAGGCGCTGGATCTCAAGGTCGAGACGAAACCCGACCTGACGCCGGTGACGGAGGCGGACAAGGCGGCCGAGGAACTGATCCGCTCCCAGCTCCAGCGGGCCAGGCCGCGCGACGCGATCCTCGGCGAGGAGTACGGGCTGCGCGGCACGGGCCCGCGCCGCTGGGTGGTCGACCCGATCGACGGCACGAAGAACTACGTGCGCGGGGTGCCGGTCTGGGCGACCCTCATCTCGCTCATGGAGCTGTTCCCGGGGCGCGAGGGCGAGCAGGACACCTGGCACCCGGTGGTCGGGGTCGTCTCCGCACCGGCGCTGAACCGCCGCTGGTGGGCGGCGTACGGGCACGGCGCGTTCACCGGGCGCAGCCTCACCTCGGCGAGCCGGCTGCGGGTCTCGGGCGTGCGGCGCATGGCGGACGCCTCGTTCGCGTACTCCTCGCTCACCGGCTGGGAGGAGCAGGGCCGGCTCAACGGGCTCCTCGACCTGAGCCGGGCGGTGTGGCGGACGCGCGGCTACGGGGACTTCTGGCCGTACATGATGGTCGCCGAGGGTTCCGTCGACATCTGCGCCGAGCCGGAACTGTCGCTGTGGGACATGGCGGCGAACGCGATCGTGGTCACGGAGGCGGGCGGCACCTTCACCGGCCTCGACGGCCGCCCGGGCCCGCACAGCGGCAACGCGGCGGCGTCGAACGGGGTGCTGCACGACGAGCTGCTGAGTTATCTGAACCAGCGGTATTGAGGGAGGGGGGCGGGGGGCGCAGAGGTGGGGGCCCGCCCCCAGTGGTGGGGCTTGCGGCGGCGGGAGCGCCCACCGTTGGGAGCCCAAGCCGTGGGGCCCGCACCCGTGGGCATCCGTACGGGCGTCCATCATGCGGAGGGACGCCGGACCGCGAGAGCGGGGCCGGGCCGGGCCGGGCCGGGCCGGGCCGGTCGAGGGTGTCGCGCAGCAAACCGCGAACCGCGAACAGCCCCCTCCCGCCCAGGGGGGCGTCCCCTATACAAGTCTCCCAAATCCCCACCCCCTCCCCCGCCCAACCCGGCACATCTGTGGATAACGCGAGGAAACCCGCGCGACGCCTCACCGTTTCGAGTGAGCCGTCGCGCGGGTTCCGCCGAGTTGTCCACAGGTGCCGACGGGCCCCGGCCCGGGCGGCGCGGGGTGCTCAGGCCGCGCGCTTCGCCCGCCTGAGGGCCACCGCTTCCTCCAGCCGCTTGCCGAAGTCGCCGTCCGCCTTGCGGAAGTTGGCGATCGCCCGCTCCGCGATGCCGTCCCGCGAGACGCCCGAGATCGAGTCCGCGAGGTTCGTGATCAGCCGGTCCTTGGCGTCCTCGGGCATCAGCCGGTACAGGGTGCCCGCCTGGACGAAGTCGTCGTCCTCCGGGTGCGCGGGCGCCTCGTGGGTGCCGGTCGCGCCGGAGACGCCCGTCGGCTGCCACAGCGGCTGCCCGGTCTGCGCGGGGGGGCCACCGAAGCTGTTCGGCTCGTAGTTCTTCGTACCGGCGTGACGGCCGTCGTAGAGGAAGCCGTCCCGGCTGTACGTCCGCGCCTCGGCCGCGTGCGGGCGGTTGACGGGGAGGTGGTCGGCGTTGATGCCGACGCGGTAGCGGTGCGCGTCCCCGTAGGCGAAGAGGCGGCCCTGGAGCATCTTGTCGGGCGAGGGGCCGATGCCGGGCACGAAGTGCGCGGGGCTGAAGACCGACTGCTCGACCTCGGCGAAGACGTTCTGCGGGTTGCGGTTGAGCTCCAGCCTGCCGATCTCGATGGGCGGGTAGTCCTCGTGCGGCCACACCTTGGTGAGGTCGAAGGGGTTGAAGCGGTAGTGCCCCGCGTCGGCGGCGGGCATGATCTGCGCCTGCACCGTCCAGCTCGGGTACTCGCCGCGCTCGATCGCCTCGCGCAGGTCGCGCTGGTGCGAGTCGGGGTCCGCGCCCGCGAGCCGCGCCGCCTCCTCGGCCGTCAGCGTCCTGATGCCCTGGTCCGTCTTGAAGTGGTACTTGACCCAGAAGGTCTCCCCGGCCGCGTTGTTCCACTGGTACGTGTGCGAGCCGTAGCCGTTCATGTGCCGGTACGAGGCCGGGATGCCGCGGTCGCCGAAGAGCCACGTCACCTGGTGCGTGGACTCGGGCGAGAGGCCCCAGAAGTCCCAGACGTTGTCCGGCTCCTGCGAGCCCGTGTACGGGTCGCGCTTCTGGGTGTGGATGAAGTCGGGGAACTTGATGGCGTCCTTGATGAAGAAGACCGGGGTGTTGTTCCCGACGAGGTCGTAATTGCCGTCCTCGGTGTAGAACTCCAGCGCGAAGCCGCGCGGGTCGCGCACGGCGTCCGCGGCGCCGAGGTTGCCCGCGACGGTCGAGAAGCGCAGGAAGGTCTCGGTGCGCTTGCCGACCTCCGAGAGGAAACGCGCCCGCGTCCAGCGGCTCACGTCGGCGGTCACGGTGAAGGTCCCGTAGGCGCCCGCGCCCCGGGCGTGCACGACGCGCTCCGGGATGCGCTCCCGGTTGAAGTGGGCGAGCTTCTCCAGGAGCGACTGGTCCTGCACGAGGACGGGCCCGCCGACGCCGGCGCTCTCGCTGTTCTGGTTGTCGGCGACCGGAGCCCCGGCCTCGGTCGTGAGTGGTCCCTGCCCCTGTGTCACTGCTGCCTCCCGCATCGTTCCGGCCCGGTCGGACCGCAGGACCGATCCTGCATTGGACTTTATCTAATTCAAGCCGCCCTCCAAAGCGACACTCGTTCGGAATCAGGTCGCTCGCCTGTTACCCTTTGCCCTATGAGTGACCTTCTGGAACGGCTTCGTGGGCGCGGCTGGCGCATGACGGCGCAGCGCCGCGTGGTCGCCGAGGTGCTCGACGGCGACCACGTCCATCTGACCGCCGACGAGGTGCACGCGCGGGCCGCGCGGCGCCTCCCCGAGATCTCGCGTGCCACGGTCTACAACACGCTCGGTGAGATGGTCTCGCTCGGCGAGGTCATCGAGGTCGCGACGGACCACCGCGCCAAGCGGTACGACCCCAACGCGCACCACCCGCACCAGCACCTGGTCTGCGCGAACTGCGGCGCCGTCCGCGACGTCCGCCCGGCGGGCGACCCGCTCAAGGACCTGCCGGTGGACGAGCGCTTCGGCTACACGGTCTCGGACGTGGAGATCACCTACCGCGGCCTGTGCCCCGACTGCGCGAGCGCCTGACCAGGGCGGAGCCCGGCTACGTACACCGCTGAACACCCCGCCGGGCACGAGACTCCCCCAGGAGCCCCCGACCCACCGGGCGGCGGTCGCACCCGGGATGCCGCAACACACCGAAGGGCCGGAGATCAATGATCTCCGGCCCTTCGGTCTTGGTAGCGGGGACAGGATTTGAACCTGCGACCTCTGGGTTATGAGCCCAGCGAGCTACCGAGCTGCTCCACCCCGCGTCGGTGAACCCGACTCTACGCACCCCGCCCCCCAGGAGGCAAATCCGTCACGGGGCGGGCGCAGGTTCCGGGTCCGCGTGAGCAGTGCCGGTCGATCTCCAGCAGTCGGCCAGCAATCCTCCGGGCCGTCAGTCGATCGAACGGACCAGCCCCCTCGCGGCCACGTCCGCGGGCGCGGCTCTCCTCCATGAAGCAGAGCACCCGCTCAGCCTCTTGGACGCGGCGCGATCCTCCGCCACCCGACCAGCGGCCCGACCTACGACCGGGGTGGTCGCAAGGCGCCGGCGAGGACGGTGGTCACCATCTTGCGGACGGCGGCGGTCTGCGGTGGGGCACTTGTCCGGTCGGCGAAAAGCAGGTGTCCGGCCCCGACGAGGGTGGGGGCGAGTGTGTCGATGTCCGCGTCACCGGCCAGGCGCCCCGACTCCCGCTCGGCGGTGAGGTATGCGGCGATCATGGCGGTGCCCTGCATGGCCAGTGGGATGCCGGTCAGACCGGCCTCGCGCAGCCGGGCGCGGAGGCCGTCGCGGAAGGTGATGAGCGCGACGATCGCCACCGTGACAGGCCCGAACAGGTCCCGCAGCGCGTCCGTGAGGTTGTCCACCACGCTCCCGGTGCCGGCGGCCGCGCGCAGAGTCGTGGCGCGGTCCTCGATGCCGCGGACGCGATCGAGGACCAGTTCCGCCAGGAAGGCGTCGAAGTCGGCGAAGTGTCGGTGCAGCACACCCTTGGCGCAGTTCGCCTCCTCCGTGACCGCCCGGCTGGTCAACGCGTCGGGCCCGTCCCGAAGCAGGACGCGCTCGGCGGCTACGAACAACTGGCCGCGCACGTTGTGGATGTGCACCCCTGACGGCATTGTCTCCCTTTCCGCGCCCCCCGCCTTAACAAGTGGGCGACCGCCCATTAGTGTGGGCACATGCCCACTTTATCGCAGGGACAGCCGGACACGTCCGGCCCCGAGCCCCACCGCCACCGGCAGACGGCCGAGTCGTTCGGCGTGGACGCCGAACGCTACGACCGTGCCCGGCCTCCGTATCCCCAGGCCCTGGCGGACAGGATCGTCGCGGCAAGCCCCGGCCGGCGCGTCCTTGACGTCGGAGCCGGAACCGGCATCGAGGCCCGGCAGTTCCAGGCGGCCGGCTGCACGGTGCTCGGTGTCGAGCCCGACGAGCGGACGGCCGCCTTCGCGCGACGCGGCCGCATCGAGGTCGAGGTCGCCAGGTTCGAGGACTGGCAACCGGCCGGGCGGCAGTTCGACGCGGTCATCGCCGGCACCGCCTGGCACTGGGTGGACCCCGTCGCCGGCGCGGCCAAGGCGGCCCAGGTGCTCCGGCCCGGCGGCCGACTCGCCCCCTTCCACCACGTCCCCCAGCTTCCGGCCGCGGTGATCGACGCCCTCGCCGGAACACTCCGACGCGTCGCCCCCGATTCCCCGTTCAACCCCGGTGCGCTCAGAGGCTCGGCCGTGGACGCATACCAGCCACTGTTCGCGAAAATCGCCGACGGAATCCGCCGGACCGGCAGCTTCAGCGAGCCGGAACAGTGGCGCTTCACCTGGGAGCGCACCTATTCCCGAGAGGAGTGGCTCGACCAGCTCCCCACCTTCGGCGGCCTCACCCAACTCCCCGCGGACACGTTGGCGGAGGTCATGGACAGCGCCGGGACCGCGATCGACAGGTTCGGCGGCCACGCCACCATGCCCTACACATCTGTCGTGATCACCTCGACCCGCTCCCATACGGCCTGACCACCGCGAACCCCGGGCGTCGCCGGGCACGAGCCGCATCATGAGCTCGGCGCAGCCCCCGGGGAGGCGGGAAAAAGGTTCTCCGGCTTGTTGCACCGGACCCCCGCCCAACGGTCCGTCCCGACGGCCACACGATTGCTGAAGATCAGCTGATCGGCCCACTGCTCACGCAACATGGAATCCGGAGTTTCAGCAGGACCCACTGCCAACGGAACGGCTCAACCTGCAGCTGGGGCGGAGGGGCGGGAGCCGGGAGGGCGGGGGCACGCGAGGCCGTGCCGCGAGGGTGCGGGTGGCGCGTTCCGTCACGGCGGGAGCGCCCGTCACGCGGCCGACGCGTCCGGCTCCCCGGTGAACGCGGCCGCGTGGTCGGCGGCCCACTGGTGAAGCGTGCGCGGCGCCCTGCCCAGGAGGTCGGCCACGGCGGTGCTGACGAAGGCGGGCCGCCCGCCCGCCGCGCCCCAGGCCGCGAGCAGCATGTCGGCGACCGGGCCTGCGCCCTCCACCTCCCAGAGCGTCCGGAACGCCTCGGGCGTCAACTCCTCGTACGCGATCCGCCGCCCGAGGGCGGCGCCGATGGCGGCGACCTGCGCGGCCTGGGTCAGCGGTTCGGCGCCGGTGAGGACGTGGTCGGTCCCGGCGAGCCCGTCCCGGCGGAGGGCCAGGGCCGCGACGGCGGCGACATCGCGGTCGTCCACCGGGGCGGTCACCGCGGCGGCGTGGGGTCAGCGGACGGCCTCGCCCGCCCGGGTGGCGGGCGCCCACCAGGCCAGCGCGTTCGAGGCCAGCATCCCGGGCCGGATGATCGTCGGCGCGAGCCGGGTGGCGGCGAGGAACCGTTCGATGCCGGCGTGCAGCGCCGCCATGGGGTTGGGCTGCTGGAAGAAGGGGTGGGGGGTCCGGTGCGGGGAGGAGAGGAAGACGACCCGGCGTACGTGCTCCGCCAGCCGCCCGACGACGGGGGCTGCGGTCCCGGGCGGGGCCGTCCAGACGAGGAAGACGGCGCTGGCCCCGCTCAGGGCCGGGTCGAGCGATTCGGGCGCCGTCAGGTCGCCGGTGAAGACCTCGGCCTCCGGCGGCAGGGTCGCCGCCGCCCCGGCGTGACGTACGAGGGCGCGTACCGGCACGCCCACGTCGAGGAGTTGCCCGATGACGAGGCGGCCGATCCGGCCCGTCGCACCGGTCACCAGCACTGGAGGAATGTCCGTGGGTCGCATGACCCCATAGAAACGTTACCGGGTTAAAAAAGCAACCGGGTCACCAATGTTACGGTGGTCAGATGGACGAGCCGACGGGGCTGCGGGCCCGCAAGAAGGCGCGCACGCGCGAGGCGATCGGGGACGTGGCCCTCGCGCTGTTCCTGGAGCACGGTTTCGACCACGTCTCGGTCAACGACATCGCCGCGGCGGCCGAGGTCTCGAAGCCGACGCTGTTCCGGTACTTCCCCACCAAGGAAGACCTCGTACTGGACCGGTTCGCGGACCACCAGGGCGAGGCGGCCCGCGTCGTACGGGAGCGCGGGCCCGGCACGGGAGCGGTGCCGGCGCTGCGCCGTCACTTCCTGGCCGGTCTCGACCGGCACGAGCCCGTCACCGGCCTGTGCGACGAGCCGGGGGTGGTGGCCTTCCACCGGCTGGTGTTCACCACGCCGGGCCTCGCGGGGCGGCTCACGCGGTACCAGATGGACGACGAGGAGGCGTTGGCCGCCGCCCTGGGCGAGGGCATCGGGGCGCGGCTGCGGGCGGCCCAGGTGCTCGCGGTCCAGCGCGTGCTCGCCCGGGCCAACTGGCAGAAGATCGCCGGCGGAAGGACCGCCGACGACGTCCACCCCGAGGCCGTGGCCGACGCCGTCCTGGCCTTCGGCCACCTGCGCTGACGCGCCACGCCGCCGGAGGCGTCAGGCGCTGAGTTCCTCCCGCAGCGCCTCCCGCAGCCGTCCCGCGCGCTCCGTGACCTCCGCGGGCCCCGCGGCCACCGCCGCGTCGCACCAGTGCTGGCTCTCCTCCAGCTCGCCGCGGCGGGCGAAGAAGAGCCCGAGGCGCAGGGCGGCGCGGCCGTGGCCCGCCTCGGCGGCGCGGCGCCACCACAGCGCCGCCTCCGGCTCCCCGCCCTCGCGGGCGAGCAGCAGGCCCAGGTTGAAGGCGCCGTTGCGGCTGCCCGCCTCGGCGGCGGAGCGGTACCAGCGGGCCGCCTCCTCGACCTCGCCGCGCTCGGCGGCGAGCATCCCGGCCCGGACCTGGGCGCGCCGGTGGCCCTGCTCGGCGGCGCGCTCGTACCAGGCTGCGGACTCGTCGCGCTCGGCGACGCTGCTCTCGCCGAGCCGGGGCGGGCCCTGCGGCGGGCGCCGCGCGTCCAGGAGCGCCGCGAGGCGGTACGCGCCCTCGGCGCTGCCCCCGCCCGCCGCGCAGCGCAGGTGGCGCTCGGCGGAGCGCTCGTCGCCCTCGCGCAGGAGGGCCATGCCGACCTGGAGGGCCGCCTCGGCGTGCCCGGCGGCGGCGGCGCGCTCGTACCAGCGCAGGGCGCCGTCCTCGTCGCCGCGGCCCGCGTGCAGGATGCCGAGGTTGAAGGCGGCGTCCACGCTGCCGGTCTCGGCGGCCTTGGAGAACCAGGGCTCGGCACCGGCCGCGTCCCCGGCCTGGAGGAGCATGACGGCGAGCGCGTTGGACGCCTCGCGGTGGCCCGCGTAGGCGGCGCGGCGGTACCACTGCTCGGCCTGGGCGGTGCGGCCCTGGGCGGCGCAGAGCAGGGCGAGGTTGTAGGCGCCGTTGTGGTCGCCCGCGTCCATCGCCGCGCGGTACCAGCGCTCGGCGGTCTGGTGCTCGCCGCGCCCGGCGTGCAGGGCGCCGAGGGCGTTCGCGGCGTTGCCGTCGCCGTCCTGGGCGGCCTTGAGCCACCACACGGCGGCGTTCTCCTCGTCGCCCGCGTCGCGCAGCAGGAAGCCGAGGGCGCAGGCGGCGCGTGTCTCGCCCTCGCGGGCGGAGCTGAGGTACCAGCGGCCCGCTTCCTTGAGCTTGCCGCGGCGTTCCAGGAGCGCGCCGAGCTGGAGCGCGGCGCCCCGGTGGCCGCGCGCGGCGGCCTGCTGGTACCACTGCTCGGCCTGGTGGGTCAGCTCCTCGGCGCGCGCCTTGCCCTGCTCCTTGCCCTGGTTCTCGCCGGCGGCGGGGGTACGGGGCCCGGGGACGGGGGCGGCGCCCTTGGGGCGGCTCGCCTTGGGGCGGCGGGGGCCGGGCAGGACCGGGCCTCTCGCGCGGCGCGCGGTGTCGCGGGCGCGGCGTTCCAGGGTCCTGGCGAGCCGGTAGGAGGCTTCGCGGTGCCCGTGCTCGGCGGCGCGGCGCAGCCAGGTCTCGGCGCCGGTCTCGCCCCGGTGCTCCAGGAGGTCCGCGAGGGCGAAGGCGCCGTGCACGTGGCCCTGTTCGGCGGACTGGCGCAGCCAGTACTCGGCGGCGGGCTCGTCGCCGCGCTCGCGGTGGTGGCGGCCCAGGGAGTGCGCGGCGGCGGCGGAGCCGGCGACGGCGGCGACGCGCCACCAGCCGGCGGCCTCGTCCTTGTGGCCGCGCTGGTGGAGCAGGACGCCGAGGTTGTTGGCCGCGGCGCGGTCGCCCGCGGAGGTGGCGGAGCGCAGGTAGGGCTCGGCCTCTTCGAGGGCACCGGCGCGCAGGAGCTGGGCGCCCAACTCGCTCATCGCCGCGGTGTCCCCGGCGGCCGCGGCCGCCCGGCGGCGCGCCTCGGTCTCGGCGTCCGTGAGGTCGGGCGCGAGGGTCTCGGGGGCGGCCGGGGCGGCGAAGGGGCCGGGCGTGGGCTCGGCCGCGAGGTCGGCGGCGCCGGTGAAGCCGGCGGCGGGCTCAGCGGGGGCGGTCGCGGCGAAGAGCGTGTCGGTGCCCGTCGCCACCGGCCGGGCCACGGCCGGGGCGGTGCCCGGTCCCGGCTGGGCGATACCGGGGGGCGGGATCAGCGCCGTACCACTCTCGGCCTCCTCGGCCCATGGCGTACCGGAGGGCGTGAACCGTCCCGATTCCCACCACGTCGCCCTGTCCCCCACAACGTCCATCGTCGCACCACCCGCGAGCCCGTACACCTGGTATATCCGGGTCCCCTTGAGGTCTCTACAGCTAATTGAGGTCTCTACAACGTTTTATCGACATGCCCGCATGAGGGCATGTCAAACTCGGAACACCCAACTACCCCCGTAAGCTTCACTCTTCACATGCGGAGGCTCCCCGATCTCGACCCGTCCGTACAGCCGACACACGGGGCTGGGTCCAGGCGGTCCCAGCCTCGCGCGAAAGGCCGCCGCGCGGATGAGTAGTCGTACTCAAGCAGAGGGGACTGACAGGCTCCGGTACGTGCCCCACAGGGCGGTCGCGGCGGTGTGCCCGCACAGCAAAGGAGGCCCGCGCCCCTTTCGGGACCCGGGCCTCCTCCTTCGTAGCGGGGACAGGATTTGAACCTGCGACCTCTGGGTTATGAGCCCAGCGAGCTACCGAGCTGCTCCACCCCGCGTCGTTGTGATCACCACGCTATCACGGGGAGCGGGGCTGGCCCGCCCCCGAGGACCGGGGGCGGGCGCCTGCTCAGGTACTGGAGCCCGAACCTTCCTTCTTCGGGGGCGACTTGGAGTCGGAGGACGGTTTCGAAGCCGCGTCCTGCGCCTTCGCCGCGCGCTCCAGGGCGTCCTGGAGGCGGTCCTGGGCCTCGCCGTACGCCTTCCAGTCGCCGTCCTTGAGGGCCTGCCGCCCGTCCTCGAAGGACTTCTCCGCGTCGTCCAGGGCGCCTTGCAGGGTCTTGTCGCCGGTGGCCGGCGGTTGCTGCTTCCCGCCCTGGTCCTGATCCTGGTCCTGGTCGCCCGGCGGGGTCTCGCTCTCGGCGCCGAAGACGACGTTGAGCGCCTTGTCGAGGGTCTCCTCGAAGGCCGTATTCCCGGCGTAGGTGACGAGGACGCGCTTGAGCAGCGGGTATTTCAGGCCGCTGCCGCGCACGTAGACCGGTTCGACGTAGAGGAACTCCCCGTCGAGGGGCACGGTGAGCAGGTTGCCGTACTCGACTTCCGAGTCACCACCACGCAGCAGCCTGATCTTCTCGGCGATGGCCTCGTTCGAGTTGAACTTGCTCTGCACCTGTTTGGGGCCGTCGGTGGTGTCGGCCGTGGGCATCTTGAGGAGCGTGAGTCTGCCGTAGTCCTTCGTCCCGGCCTCGGCGTTCACCGCCATGAAGGCGCTGAGGTTGTCGCGCCCGTTGGGGGTGAAGGTCGTGGTGAGCGAGAACGCCTGGTTGCTCTCGCCCGGCATCCTCATGCTGAGGTAGTACGCCGGGATGGAGTTGCCCGTCTTGTTCGTCGGGTCGTCCGGGACCTGCCAGACCTCGGAGCCGCTCAGGAAGGTCTGCGCGCTGTCCACGTGGTAGCGGGTGAGCAGTTCGCGCTGGACCTTGAAGAGGTCCTGCGGGTAGCGCAGGTGCTCCATGAGCTGCGGCGAGATCGCCGAGCGGGGTTCGACGGTGTGCGGGAACGCCTTCATCCAGGTCTTGAGGACGGGGTCCTCGGTGTCCCACTGGTAGAGCTTGACCTCGCCGGTGTACGCGTCGACGGTCGCCTTCACCGAGTTGCGGATGTAGTTGACCTGGTTCTGCTGGGCGACGACCGCGCGCTGGTTGTTCGCGGCGGTGAGCGAGTCGGCCGTCGTGTCGCCGAGCGTGGTGCGCGAGGCGTACGGGTAGCCGTTGGTCGTCGTGTAGGCGTCGACGATCCACTGGATCTTGCCCTTGACGACAGCCGGGTAGGCGTCGCCGTCGATCGTGAGCCAGGGCGCGACGGCCTCGACGCGGTCCTTCGGGGTGCGGTTGTACAGGACGCGCGAGCCTTCCCCGATGGCGCCCGAGTACAGGATCTGCGGCTCGCCGAAGGCCACGGCGTACGCGGCCCGGTTGAGCGGGTTGGAGAGGCTGACGCCGCTCTTGCCCTGGTACCCAGTGGTCTTCTCGCCGTTGTCGTCGGAGTAGTCGATCTCCTTCTGCGGGCCGCCGACGATCGAGTACTGCGTCGTCTTCTCGCCGTAGTAGACGCGCTGCTCGTAGTCGCCGAGATCGCCCTTGGAGGGGAGGTCGGACTCGGTGAAGACCGGTCCGCCGCCGGAGTCGGCGTTGTCGCCCTCGGCGGCGACGACGCCGAAGCCGTGGGTGTAGCGGAAGTGGTCGTTGATCCAGTTCCGTTTCGGGACGCCGTTCAGGTTCAGCTCACGGAGCCCGATGACGGTGTCCTGGTCCTTGCCGTCCTTGTCCTTGTACCGGTCCACGTCCAGGTTCGAGGGGAACGCGTAGTAGTTCCTCATCTGCTGGCGCTGCTGGAAGGTGGGCGAGACGACGTTGGGGTCCATGATCCGGTAGCTCGCCGCCTGGTCGGCGTCGGCGCGCAGCTTGGACTTGTCGTCGGTCTCGCTCTTGCCCGGGTACTCGCTGACCTTGGCGTCGTCGATGCCGTACGCCTTCTTCGTGGCGGTCAGGTTCTTCTGGACGTACGGGGCTTCCTTGGCCTGCTCGTTGGGCTGGACCGTGAACTTCTGCACGACGGCCGGGTAGAGGCCGCCGATGAGGATCGCGGAGAGCACCATGAGGCCGAAGCCGATCACGGGGAGCTGCCAGGTGCGGCGCCACAGCGTCGCGAAGAAGAGCAGCGCGCAGATGATCGCGATGCAGAACAGGATCGTCTTCGCCGGGAGGTAGGCGTTGGCGTCGACGTAGCGCAGGCCCGTCCAGTTGTCGGTGGCCTTGAAGTCGCTCGACTTGACCGCGAGTCCGTAGCGGTCGAGCCAGTACGCGACGGCCTTGAGCGAGACGAAGACGCCGAGGAGCACGGAGAGGTGCCCGGTGAACGCCTTCGTGACGCGCTGGCCGGGGCTGGTGACCCGGACGCCGCCGTAGAGGTAGTGGGTCAGGAGCGCCGCGATGACCGAGAGGACGACGGCGGCGAAGCCGAAGCCGAGCAGGAAGCGGTACCAGGGCAGGTCGAAGGCGTAGAAGGAGACGTCCAGGTGGAACTGGGGGTCCTTCTGGTGGAACGACTGCCCGTTGACCCACATGAGCCAGGTGCGCCACTGGCCGGCCGCCGAGGCGCCCGAGATGAGGCCGACGAGGGCGGTGATGCCGAGCAGCAGCCACTTCTTGTACGGGGCGATGCCCATGCGGTAGCGGTCGAGGTTCTGCTGCTCCATCGACATCGCGCTGAGCGGGGGCCGCAGCCGGTGCGCCAGCCAGATGTTGACGCCGACGGCGGCGGCCATGAGCAGGCCGAAGACGACGAAGAGGCCGACCTTCGTCTTGAGGGTCGTGGTGAAGACCGAGGAGAAGTGGAGCGACCGATACCAGAGCCAGTCCGTCCAGAAGCCCGCGAACATCACGAAGACCATGGCCAGGACGGCCAGGACGCCGAGCGTCATGAGCAGGGTGCGGACCCGCCTGGAGGGGCGGCCCACTCTGATCCGTGGCCCCGTCGGGCCTCCGCCGCGGTCCGGCATCTGGAAAGCCAAGGTGCGCACCTCGAAGTTCGCTGTGGTGGTGGTCGGTCGGTGGGCGTGGTGCTGCCGCGCGGGTCGGCCGGGGTGTCTCGGGCCCGGACGCGTGCCCGGTTGAGCCTGTTTCGCCCCGTATATGGGGCTCACGCGGCAAGTCCCACACCCATGCAACTTAACGAAGCTTTACTCAGTTCCCGTCCCGGCCCCTGAAGAGGGCAGGATATTGCCCATGTCCAAAGATTCCCCCGCCAGCCCCCCGCCCGCAGCGACCCCCCTCACCCGGGCCGTACTGGAGATCGACACCTACGCCGCCGGTCTCGGCTGGGACCAGCCCGCCCGGCTCTTCGCCCTGGTCGACACGGGACGGCTGCGTGCCGAGGAGCCCGAGCTGGCCCAGCGGCTCGGTCTCGACACGGACGCGGCGGCCGGCACGCTGACCCCGGTCGAGCAGGAGGAGGTGCCGGCGGACGTGCCGCTGGACGAGTTCCTCGCCACGATCGGCTGGCCGGACGCGGTCGCGGGCTGCGCGCTCACGATCGAGCGCCTCATGCTGCCCTCGTCCGCCGAGGCGGGTGTCCCGGACGGTCTGGACGAGGCGGGGCTCGCGGCGTGGGTCGCGAAGCACCCGGAGCGGCAGGAGGTCCGCATGACCGTCGCGGTGCTGCGCGACGGCACCCGCGAGTCGGCGCTGCGGCTGCGCGAGAAGGACTCGGAGCTGGACGTGCTGACCGGCGCCGACCTGGTGCCGGGTCTCGCCGAGGCCCTGACGGCGACGTTCGCGGCGTAGCGGGGGCGGTGGCGGTACGGGGGCCGGTACGGGACCGGGGCGCCGTACCGGCCGGGGCGCCGCGTGCGCGCAAAGGGGCGGGCCCCCGTGCGCGCAAAGGGGCGGGCCCACGGCGGCCCGCCCCCTCCTCGTTCCCGTGCCTCAGCTCGCGGCGCAGGAGGGGAGGCCGGAGGTCTTGCCCGCGCGGATCGTGTCGAGGGCCTTCACGGCGTCGCCGATCGTGCGGACCTTGACGAGGGTGAGCCCGTCGGGGGTGTTCTCGCGCGCGGCGGCGCAGTTGTCGGCGGGGGTGAGGAAGTACTGGGCGCCCGCGCGGCGGGCGCCGACCGTCTTCATGCCGATGCCGCCGATCGCGCCGACCTTCCCGTCGTCGTCGATGGTGCCGGTGCCGGCGACGAACTTCCCGCCGGTCAGGTCGCCGGGGGTGAGTTTGTCGACGAGGCCGAGGGCGAACATGAGCCCGGCGCTGGGACCGCCGACGTCGGCGAGCTTGATGTCGATGGAGAACGGGAAGGTGTGGTCCACTCCGGCGGAGATGCCGACGATGGGGCGGCGCGGGCCCTGGTCCTTGCCGGAGCGGACGGTCGTGACCGTGACCTCGCGGGCGCCGGTGGGCTCCTCGTGCCGCTTCTCGGCCTCGGCGGCCTTCGCGGCGGGGATCACGGTGAAGCGGACGGGCTCGCCGACCTCGTGCTTGGTGACGACCCCGGCGACGTCGTCGGCCTGCTCGACCTTCGTCCCGTCGACGCTCTCGATGACGTCCCCGGCGTGCAGCCGGCCCTCGGCGGGGCTGTCCTTGGTGACGGCGGCGACGACGATGCGCGAGGAGACGGGGATCCTGAGCTGGCGCAGCGCGGCGACCTTGGCGCTCTCCTGCGACTGGGAGAACTCCTCGGCGTTCTCCTTCGTGGACTGCTCCTCGGTGGTGCCCTCGGGGTAGAGGTTGTCGTGCGGGACGATGAGCGACTGGCCCGAGAGCCAGCCCCAGACCGCCTCGGGGAGGTTCATCCGGTAGTCGGGGCTCGTGACGCGCACCGTGGTCATGTTGAGGTGGCCGCTCGCCTCGTACGTCTTGCGGCCCGAGACCTGGAGCACGGGTTCGCCGTCGTGGTCGGCGAGCGTGTTGACGGTGGGGCCCGGTGACATCTCCGCGTACGGGACCGGGATCAGCACGCCCGCGCACAGGAGTGCGACGAGGACGAGTGTCGAGGTGAGGAGGGTCACGGTGCGGCGCGGCATGGCACGACAGTACGGGACGGGCCTGTGCGCGCACGTCCGGGCCCCGCGGGCCGGGCGAACGGGTGAGGGGCCGGGGTTCAGGCGCTCTCGGCGGGCTCTTCGCGCGGCGCGCGGCCGGCGCCCTGCTTCTCCATGGCGGCCCGGAACTTCTCGTAGCCGTCGAGCTCGGAGCCGTCGCCCGTCCGGCGCGTCCGCGCGGCCCACATGGCCCACAGCCCCGCGCCCACGGCGGCCACGAGCGGAATCAGCAACCACGCGAGTGCAGCCATGCCGACCTCCGACTCCCCGACTGCGTCACCTACTGGCTGATCAGCAGATTAACCAGCAGCCAGTCCAACGCTCGCTGGCGGGGTCCGGTTACGCAACCGGAGGAACGGACGGGCCGAAGGGCACGGCGGCAGGGCGGGCCCGGCGCCCGGCGAGCGCGCGGCCTCAGCAGGCGCCCACCCATTCCTCGCGGCCGTCCGTGAAGCGCTGATGCTTCCAGATCGGCACCTCGTGCTTGAGGTCGTCGATCAGGCGGCGGCAGGCGGCGAAGGCCTCGGCGCGGTGCGGGCAGGACACCGCGACGACGACCGCGAGGTCGCCGATCGCGAGGTCGCCGACGCGGTGCGTCGCGGCGAGGGCCCGTACGGGGAAGTCGGCCGCGATCTTCTCCGCGACGCGCCGCAGCTCGGCCGCGGCGCTGGGGTGGCTGGAGTAGCTGAGCGAGGCGACGTCCTCTCCCCCGTCGTGGTCGCGGACCGTACCGACGAAGAGCGCGGTCCCGCCGGCCGCGTCGTCCCCGACGGCGGCGAAGACCTCGTCCACGGAGAGCGGGGTGTCCCGGATGGCGAGGAGCTTGATCGGGTCGGAGGAGTCCATGCCCCCATGGTGCCGCACCGGCGCGGGCCCTTCCCGCGCCCGGGGAGCGGGCCCGGGGGCGGTCCCCGGCGCCGTCACAGCCGTCGGCGCGCCTTGCGGGCCCGCCGGACGAGCGCTGCGGTGCCCAGCAGCGCCACGGTCGCCCCCGCCGCCCCGGCGGCCGTCGCGTCCTTGCGTCCCAGGCGCCGCCCGGCGACCGTGCGCCGTCCCGCGACCTCCTCCAGGAGTTCGGCCAGGACCTCCTCGTTGCTCCAGGCGGGTCGCCAGCCCGCGTCGTGGAGGCGGCTGCCGCTGACGACCCACGGGTTCATCGTGTAGGCGAGGTCGCCGGCCGGGGAGGGGGTGAGGCCGATGCGGTGCAGGCGGGCGGCGGCGCCGAGGGCGACGGCGGAGGGGAGTTCCATGCGGCGGATACCGCTCAGCTCCTCGACCTGCTCCTGTTCGAGCCAGCCCTCGCAGCCGACCGCGAGTTCCCCCTCGGCCTTCTCCAGGACGGCGAACTCCAGGGCGCTGATCAGGTCCTCGACGTGGCAGAACTGCCAGGCGGGCCGGGAGCCCGCGACGACGAGGAGGCGCGGGGACTCGAAGTAGCGGGTCAGCGCGGTGTCGGTGCCGCCGACGAGGACGGCGGGGCGCAGCACGGTGACGTTGAGCCCGGGGTGGGCGCGCGGGGCGCGGCGGGCCAGGCGCTCGATCTCCAGGAGGTCGCCAACGCCGGTGGCCTCGGCGGTCGCCTTGAGCTCGGCGTCCTCGGCGAGCGGCAGCGGGTTGTCGGGGAGCGCCCCGTAGACCATCGCGGAGGTGCACAGCACGACGCGGTGCACTCCGGCGGCGGCGGCGCAGGTCAGGACGGTCTGGGTGCCGCGCACGTTGTAGGCGGTGCGGGCGCCGGGCTCGGTCTCCAGGTCGAGATCGACGGCGAGGTGCACGACGACGTCGGCGCCGCGCAGTTTCTCGGCGAGGGCGGGGTCGCGGACGTCGAGGGTGTGCCAGGTGGCGTCGGGGTTGTCGCCGCGCTTCTCGTCGATCGCGAGGACCTCGCCGATGTCCGCGGAGGCGGTCAGGCGCTCCACGAGCAGGGCTCCGATGCCGGTCGCCGCGCCGGTCACGGCCACGACGGGACCGCGCGCGGCGGACCCGGACGGGTTTCGCGCTGCGCGAACCTGCGGATCTGGGGAACTCACCAGGCGTCTCCAGCGGTTGTCTGTCGTATGTACGGGCATGACGCGTACGTACCAGGTGGCGTCCATCCTGCCGCAGGCCGTCCACCGGCGGAGCACCGAGCCCCGAGCCGGTCCCGGTGTCTACGCTGGGTGGTACGGGGCGCCGTGTGCGCGCCGCCCAGGGCAGCCGCCGCCGGACTCGTGCCGGTGGCCCTAACAGCCGAGGAAACCCGTGAGTGACAACCCATTCGGATTCGGCCTTCCGCCGGAGGAGCCGGACGACGGCGACGAAGGCAAGAAGAAGGACAGCACCGGCGGGTCCCAGGGCTCGGGTTCCGGCTCCGGGCAGACCCCGGGCAACCCGTTCGGCTTCGGCCTGCCGGGGGGCGCGGGCGGGGACAACCCGTTCGCCGCGCTCTTCGGCTCCATGGGGCCGAACGATCTGGGCGCCGCCTTCCAGCAGCTCGGGCAGATGCTGAGCTTCGACGGCGGCCCGGTGAACTGGGACATGGCGCAGCAGATCGCCCGCCAGACGGTCTCGCAGGGCACGTCGGAGGGCACGAAGGACCGCAGTGTGGGCCCGGCGGAGCGGGCGGCCGTCGAGGAGGCGGTGCGGCTGGCGGACCTGTGGCTGGACGACGCGACGTCGCTGCCGAGCGGGGCGGGCACGGCGGTGGCGTGGAGCCGCGCCGAGTGGGTCGAGGCGACGCTGCCGGTGTGGAAGGACCTGGTGGACCCGGTCGCGGAGCGGGTCGGCACGGCGATGGGCCAGGTGCTGCCCGAGGAGATGCAGGCCATGGCGGGCCCGCTGCTCGGGGTGATGCGCTCGATGGGCGGGGCCATGTTCGGCACGCAGATCGGGCAGGCCGCAGGGCAGCTCGCGGGCGAGGTCGTCGGTTCGACGGACATCGGGCTGCCGCTGGGCCCGGCGGGCAAGGCGGCGCTGCTGCCGCTCAACATCGAGGTCTTCGGCAAGGACCTGGGGGTCCCGCAGGAGGAGGTGCGGCTCTATCTGGCGCTGCGCGAGGCCGCCCACCAGCGGCTCTTCGCGCACGTGCCGTGGCTGCGCTCGCACCTGTTCGGCGCGGTCGAGGGCTATGCGCGCGGCATCCAGGTGGACACGTCGAAGCTGGAGGACGCGGTCGGCAATCTCGACCCGTCGAACCCGGAGCAGCTCCAGGAGGCGCTCCAGTCCGGCATGTTCCAGCCGCAGGACACGCCCGAGCAGAAGGCGGCGCTCGCCCGGCTGGAGACGGCGCTCGCGCTCGTCGAGGGCTGGGTCGACGCGGTCGTGCACGCGGCGGCGAAGCCGCGTCTGGGCTCGGCGGACGCGCTGCGCGAGACGCTGCGCAGGCGGCGCGCCTCGGGCGGTCCGGCGGAGCAGACCTTCGCGACGCTGATCGGCCTGGAGCTGCGTCCGCGCAGGCTGCGGGACGCCTCGCGGCTGTGGGCCTCGCTCGCGGACGCGCGCGGCGTGGACGGCAGGGACGGTCTGTGGGCGCACCCGGACATGCTGCCGACGGCGCGTGACCTGGACGACCCGGACGGTTTCGTGCACCGCGAGCAGCTCGACTTCTCCGAGCTGGACAAGATGCTCGGCGAGGCGGCCTCGGGCCAGGGCCCGGACCTGCGGAAGAAGGACGGCGGCGCGCAGGACGCGGACGATCCCGGCGACGGGCCGGGTTCCGGCGACGACTCCGGCTCGGGTCCCGGCGACGGCCCAAGTTCCGGTTCCGGTGACGGCCCGGGGGACGGCGAGGAGCGGGGTCCGGGCGCGTGAGCCTGCACGCGGACGCGTACGGCGTCCTGAAACGGTACGGGGCGCAGCCCGCGCTGCGGGACGCGTACCTGGCGCACCTCGACGCGCACCCGGACGGCATGTTCAAGTCCTGCGGGGCGGGTCATGTCACGGCGAGCGCGCTCGTGGTGTGCCCGGAGCGCGGCGAGGTGCTGCTGACGCTCCACCGCAAGCTGCGGATGTGGCTCCAGATGGGCGGCCACTGCGAGCCGGGCGATGTGACGCTCGCGGAGGCGGCGCTGCGCGAGGCCCGCGAGGAGTCGGGCATCGGGGCGCTGGAGCTGCGTCCGGGCGGCCCGGTCCGCCTGGACCGGCATCCCATCCCGGGCCCGTGCACGCGGCACTTCGACGTGCAGTACGTGGCCCTCGCCCCGGCCGCGGCGGCGGCGCGGATCAGTGACGAGTCGCTGGACCTGCGCTGGTTCGGCTACGCGGAGGCGGCGGAGATCGGCGACTCGTCGGTGGGGCTGCTGGTGGGCGCGGCGCGGGAGGCGCTGGGGGTCTGAGGGCGCTTCGGCGGTACGGGCCGGGGGCGCCCCGGCCCGTACCGCCGCGACCGTGCCGCTCGGTGCGAGGGCCGGCCGGTGGTCGTCACTCCCAGGCGTTGCCCTGGTTCTGGCCGGCGCCGTAGTGGCCGCGGATGCCGGAGAGGTCGGCGTGCTGCGGGGGGAGCATCTCGCTGGGCTGGACGAGGACGTGGCCGCGGCCGAGGAAGCTCAGTTCCCAGCCCTCGCCGGTGTTGCCCCGGCGGCGGAAGACGCCGCTGGACTGGGTCTGGGACTGCATCTGGACGCGCAGCGACGTGCTCCAGGCGACGACGGCGTCCGAGTCGACGTTGACGTAGTTCTCGCCGGTGACCTGGAGGAGCAGCGGGGTGCCGGAGGTCATGAGGGCGACCTTGCCGCTGCCGGTGATGTTGAGCTGGTACTTGCCCGAGCCCGAGATGCCGTACTGGCTGTCGACGGCGATGACCTCGGTGTGCAGTGCGGAGTCGAGCGCGAGGACGTAGGCGCTGTCGACGGTGAGACCTTCGTGGTCGACGTCGAGGACGTGCAGGTACTGGCCGAGGTTGGCGAGGAACACGGTGCCCTGGCCGGTGCAGCGCATGAGGTCCAGGCCCTCGCCCGTCATGCGGCGCGAGCGGCGCTGGCCGCTGCTCTGGTACTCGCCGTCGAACTCCATGAGTCCCTGGTAGGCGACCATGGCGCCCTTGCGGGCGAGGACGTCGTCGTGCCCGGTGAGGGCGATGCGCAGGAGCTGCGGGTTCTGGAGCGTCCAGCGTTCCTGGGTCTGCTGTTCGGTGTGTGCGAAGAGCGGGCTCTGCATGTCGGTGTCCCCCCTCAGCCCCGGATACGGAGCCGGTCGGTGCTGTCCTCGCTGGGCTGGACGACGACGATCCCCTGCCCCGAGAAGGCCATCTGGTACGCCTCGCCGCTGCCGCGGCCGATCATCGACCCGGCCTTGAAGCTGCGCTTGCCCTTGACCTTGAGGTTCGGGGACCAGGCGACGAGCGCGTCCGGGTCGACGTACGTCTCGTCGTCGCCGCGCCCGCAGTCGACGACGATGGGCGTGCCGCGCGAGGTGAGCGCGATCCAGCCGTCCCCGCCGACGGTGACGTTGAACATGCCCTGGCCCGCGAACTTCGCGAGGCCCTTGACGCGCTCGACGCCCCACTGGAGGTGCGCGTCGAAGGCGAGGATGTTGGTGCCGTTGACGGAGACGCTCTCGCCGCCCAGATTGAGGACGACGACGTCGGCGCCGTAGTCGGCGAGGTAGAGGAGTCCGTCGCCGCTGCACTTCATGAGCGGCGCGCCCTCGCCGGTGAGCCAGCCCCCGGCGAGCCGGCGGACGGTGGGCGGGTTGGACTCGTACTGGACGAAGCCCTCGTAGGCGATCATCGAGCCGGAGCGGGCGTACAGGTCCCGGCCGGTGCTCATGGCGATCTTGGCGATGTGGTGGCCGTGCGTGTCCATCCGGGCCTGCACGGGCGTCGCGGCGAAGCCCGCGAGGTGCTGCTGCATCATGCGCTTGCCTTGTCTCTCGTGGTCTCTCGCGGGCGTCAGATCTCGTAGGGCTGGACGACGATGAAGTTGCCCGGCGCGCCCCGGAACTGGAGGTTCACCGATTCGCCGCTGTGGCCCGGGTAGGCGTTGCGGCGCAGGCGCACCTGGCTGGAGAGCACGACCTGCGAGGCGGCCGACCAGGCGACGACGGCGTTGGCGTCGGCGAAGGTGGTCGGTGTGACCGGGAGGACGACGGGGGTGCCGTGCGTCTTGACGATGACGGTCCCGGTGCCCTGGAACTGCATCGTGAAGAGCGAGCCGCCGGGGAGCCCGTGGCCGTCGATGCGGCGCACCTCGCGCTGGAGGGACTCGTCGAAGGCGAGGACGGATTCGGCGGAGACGCAGATCGCGTCGCCCTGGAGCTCGATGGGGTGCAGGTGTGCCTCGTCCTCGGCGAGGAAGACCTGGCCCTTGCCCGTGCAGCGCATGAGCTGGAGTTCCTGGCCGGTGGCGTTGCCGACGATGCGGCCCTTGACACCCGCGCCCTTGTAGCTGAAGTCGACCTTGCCCTGGTAGAGCACCATGCTGCCCTGGCGCGCGAGGACGGGGCTGCCGTCCTCGCCGAGGTCGACGCGGACGAGCTTG
>NZ_GG770539.1:2052569-2053804 GCF_000154905.1 Streptomyces sp. SPB074
CCGGACGCCGGGCCGGCGGCCACGGGCCGCCGGGCACCGGCCGCCGGGCACGGGGCACGAGGCTCGCGGCTCGGGGCCGGGCGAGCGCCACCGGGGCACGAACACCTGGCCGAGAGGAGAGGTCGCGTCGGCCAGGCTAACCGTTCGCGGGGCGGGGGTGGAGGTGCGGGGGCGGGGTGAAGGGGGAGGCGGGGTGCGGTGCCGGTGCCCCGTCCTGCCGCCCCCGGCTTGACGTGGCGGTGGCGGAATCAGTCCGTGGTGTCCGGGGGTGCCGGGGTTTCCGGGAGCGCGTGGGGGAGGTTACGGCCCGCGACGACGCCCTCCAGGAAACCGCGGGCGCGCTCCGTACGCGGATAGGCGTCGAGCAGAGCCCAGAAACGCGCGCCGTGACCGGGGACGAGGAGGTGGGCGAGTTCGTGCAGGAGGACGTAGTCGATGACGTACTCGGGCATCCCCTGGAGGCGGTGCGAGAGGCGGATGCTGCCCTCGGCCGGGGTGCACGAGCCCCAGCGCGTGTTCTGGTTGGTGACCCAGCGGACGGTGTCGGGGCGGGCGCGGCCGTCGAGGTACTGGCCCGAGAGCTGCGCGGCGCGCTGCGCCAGTTCGGTGTCGCCCAGCCGCCGCTTGCTCTCCTGCGCGGCGAGCCGGTCGAGCATCTTCGTCACCCAGCGTCGCTCCTCGGCGGCCGACATCCGGGCCGGGATGAGCACGATGGTGCGGTCGCCTTCGCGGTACGCGGAGACGGTGCGGCGCCTGCGGGCGCTGCGGCGCACCTCCACGGCGGCAGGTGCGGGCTGCGACTGTCCGGCGGCGTGCCGGACGCCGTCGCTCGCCCGGTTCAGAGGATCGGCGGACATTCCTCGACGTTACCCGCTCGGCGCTCCGGACGTCCCGCCCGAGGAGGCTCCCGGCACCGCGTCCACACACATCCCGCCGCCCGCGCGCCCGCCCGCACCCTGTGTTCATACGGGTGTTCATACGACGAGCGCCGCCGTCTGTGGATAACTCACGCCGCTCGATTTGCGCTGTGCCACAGGATGGTCTCAGCGGTCACGGAAAGCGAGCGACTCGTGACTCCTTGCCGTGCGGGAGAGCTCTGTCCGGGTGGTCCCGGCACGGTCGATGACGCGTGACGACGTGGTGCGAGAGCGAGAGACGAGAGAGGTGCGAGGCGCGATGGTGCGTGCGGTGGCGGGAACGAGGACGGGCACGGGTCCGGGGCGCGGTGCGAGTGC
>NZ_GG770539.1:2055328-2075366 GCF_000154905.1 Streptomyces sp. SPB074
TGGGCGTCGTGCGGTGCGGCGTGGGCGGGGTGGAGCGGGAGGGCGTATGTCGGAGCTTCCTCGGAAGGCGGTGACGCGGACGGCGAAGCTCGCGACGCTGCCGCTCGGTTTCGCGGGGCGGGCCACGTGGGGGCTCGGGCGGAGGATCGGAGGTGCGTCCGCCGAGTTGGTGGGGCGGGAGGTGCAGCAGCGGACGGCGGAGCAGTTGTTCAAGGTGCTGGGAGAGCTCAAGGGCGGGGCCGTGAAGGTCGGGCAGGCGCTCTCCGTGTTCGAGTCGGCGCTGCCGGAGGAGCTTGCCGGCCCCTACCGGGCCGCGTTGACGCGGCTCCAGGAGGCGGCGCCGCCGATGCCGGTCTCGACGGTGCGGGGCCTGCTCGCGGAGAGGCTGGGCGAGGACTGGCGGAAGCTCTTCCGGTCCTTCGACGAGGAGCCGGCCGCCGCCGCCTCGATCGGGCAGGTGCACCGGGCCGTGTGGCACGACGGGCGGAGTGTCGCGGTGAAGGTGCAGTACCCGGGCGCAGGGCGCGCGTTGCTCGGGGATCTGGCGCAGCTCGGTGTGGTGGCGCGGGTGCTCGGTCCTGTCGTGCCGGGTATCGACATCAAGCCTCTCGTGGCCGAGTTGCGCGAGCGGGTGGCCGAGGAGCTGGACTACGCGCTGGAGGCGCAGGCGCAGCGGACGCACGCGGAGGAGTTCGCGGGTGATCCGGACGTGTTCGTGCCCCCTGTCGTGCACCAGGGGCCCGAGGTGCTGGTGACGGAGTGGGTGGACGGGGTGCCGCTCGCCGAGGTGATCGCTTCGGGGTCGCCGGAACAACGGGACCGTGCGGGACAGTTGCTCGCGCACTTCCTGTTCTGCGGTCCGGCGCGTACGGGGCTGCTGCACGCGGACCCGCATCCGGGGAACTTCCGGCTGCTGCCGGATGGTGGGGGTGAGGGCGGCGAGGAGGGCTGGCGGCTCGCGGTGCTCGATTTCGGGACGGTCGATCGTCTGCCGGGCGGTCTGCCGCCGATCATCGGGCGGTCTCTGCGGCTCGGCCTCGCCGACGCCGCGGCGGAGGTGCACGGTTCGCTGCGGGAGGTGGGGTTCATCGGGGAGAAGACGCAGCTGGACGAACGGGCCGTGCTCGAATTCCTGCGGCCGATGATCGAGCCCGCCGCCGTGGAGGAGTTCGGCTTCACGCGGGAGTGGTTGCGGGGACAGGCCGCCCGGATCGCTGATCCGCGCTCCCCCGCGCACCACTTGGGGCGCAAGCTGAACCTGCCGCCCGACTACCTGCTCATCCACCGCGTGAGCCTCAGCACGATCGGTGTGCTCTGTCAGCTTGGCGCGCGGGTGCGGCTGCGGGAGGAGCTGGAGAACTGGCTCCCCGGCTTCGCCGCCGACTGCCCGGAGGGTGAACTCCCGGGCTTCTGGACGGAAGAGGAGACCGAGGAGGCAGAGGAGGAAGGGGAAGCGGCCGAGACGGGAGGGGGGTGACGGCCGCCGCCGTGATGTCCTGCGGGGAGCGACCTCGTCGTGGCGCTCGTGAGGCGAAACCGCGCCGGACCGCTGTGCGTTCCGCCGCGTTCCGCCGCGTTCAGCGGGGCAGCCCGCCGGGGGCCGACGGGCGGACGGTGGTGTGGGGCGCACGGCCCCGGCAGGACACGGGTCCGGTCCGGCTTGCGCTCAGTGGCGGGAGGGGCGTCGGAACGGCGGCCTCGCTGCCGGCGCTCGCCAGCTTTGACGGTGGGCCGCCGCTGGGCGGGGACGTCATCGGACGGCGTCCACAGAGGCCGATGGCCCGGGGGCAGAGGGCCGGGGCGCGAGACACAGCGGGACACGGCGATGGACCACACAGGACGCCCCCGGACTCGGACCACCCACCACCCCTGTGCTCCGCGCCGTCCCTTCGTGGACGTCCTCCCGGGGGTGGATGTCTCCGCGAACGCGTCCGGGCCCGGGTCACGCCCCTCTTGGGGGCGTGACCGGGCCGGAGCGGCATCGTGCGGTGATCGTCAAGGCGCGCGGCCCGTCGGCCTGTTGGCGCCCGGTTCCCCCGGCTCGCGAGAGGCGGAGGAGGGCCGAGCGTCCAGTCGCGGACCGGCCGGGCCCGACGAGCCCCGTTTCGCGAGGCAGTCGGCCGACACCACGTTCAGCAGTAGGCGCGCGACACCCGGCACCCGCGCCCGGCGCCCAGCCCCGGGCCACGTGACCCCCGGGCCCAAGCCCCCAGGCCCAGGCCGCGAGGCCACGTAACCCCCGGACCCAGCGCCCAGCGGCCACGTGACCCCAAGACCACGTACCGCCCGGGCCCAAGCCCAGAGGCCACCTGTCCCTCAGGCCCACGCCCCCGGCGGTCACGCGCTCCCGAGCGCGGCTCCGCGCACCGCTTCCGCGCCCGGCTGCCGTCCTGTCCCCGCTGTGCCTCTTACTGCATGACCGCCAGGGCCAGGGCGCGGCGGGCGCGGAGGGTGGCGCGTTCGGCGTGGCGCTGGAGGCGGCGGGCGTTGCGGAGGCGGGTGGCGGGGCGTTGGTGCTCCGCCTCGCGCATTCGCTCGTCCATATGCGCGCGGGCCAGCGCTTCTGGGATGAGTTGCATTTCTCGGGTCCTGTTCTCGGTGCCGGCCAGGTGGCCGGTGCGGGCTGCTTCGCTGAAAGCGAGCCCTGCGGGCTGCGCGGGGGTCGGGTTCATCGGGTCCTGCTTCTGCGGGTTGTGCGTGGTGGGGCGATCGATGGTGCCGGTGATGTTCATGCGGCGACCGGGTTCTTGCGCGGGCGGCCGCGGGGCCGCTTGCGGGCGACGACGACGCCCTGGACGAAGAGCTCGCCACCCCAGACGCCCCACGGCTCGCGGCGCTCCTTGGCGCCGGCGAGGCACGCCTCGACGAGCGGGCAGGTGCGGCAGAGCGACTTGGCGTACTCGACGTCGGCCGGGGACTCGGCGAAGAAGACCTCGGGGTCGTAGGCGCGGCAGGGGACGGGGGTGTCGAGACCCTCGATGGCGGCGTCGAGGGCGGTGAGCGGGGTGAGCGGGGTCACGGTGTGGTCCTCCGGGGGGCCGGGCGGCTGGCTGGTGGGTGACGGCGGTACTGACGGGACGTGCGTCTCGGTCGTCTGCACGGTTTCTGCTTCCTCGTCTGTCGGTCCGGCCTGGTGGGCCGGTGGTGTCGGGTACCGATTCCTGCTGCCCGGGCGCCTTCGGTTCCGTCCTCCCTTGAGAAAGAGGGCAAAACAAAAGGGCCGCGGTCCCGAGTGGGGTCCGCGGCCCTGAAGGCGCCTGTCTGACGTGGTCAGACGGGATCACTCCAGGGTTCGAGCCCACGGAAGGCCCACATCGTGTGGTGCTGCGTCATCGGGTTTCCGGCACCGGCTGCCGCGATCGGATAGGCGTGCGCCTGGTCCGTCACTACTGCTGCCGGTGCCTGGGTCGGTCGCTCGTCGTGCTTCTCGCCCTCGGGCCGTCCGAAGGACAGGCCGGGGAAGGAAACAGCCGAGAGACCGGAGATACCGGACAGTCCGGTGCCCAGGTCCGAGATGCTGAGGAAACGGGAGGCGACGACCGTCGAAGCGGTCAGTTTGGTGATCGTGTTGAAGCTGCTCACTGCAATCGCCTCCTCTCGGCGTCTCGGGGGACCGGTGGTGCTCGGTGGTCCGGTGGAAATATTCAGGTGCCGTGAAGGCACTGTCCTCGCGGGTCCGCCCTTCGCGGGGCGGGGCCCCCGAAGGGTGTGGCACAGCACGGGGCGGGGGCTTCGGAGAGCCTGTCCGTTCCCGTGCCTAAGAACCTATGGGGATTGTCGGGCCGGGCGCAAACTATTTTTTTGACGAGTTCGCCTCAGTCCGTCCGTGCGCCGGGGGCGCACTCCTGACCTGCGCAGATCGCGAGGACTTCGGAGCCGAAGCGGCGGAACTTCCGCGCGCCGACGCCGGGGATGCGGGAGAGTTCGGTCTGGGTCTCGGGGACGGCCTCGGCGATGGCGACGAGGGTCTTGTCGGTGAAGAGGCAGAAGTCGGGCTGGCCGAGGTCGCGCGCGCGGATGCCGCGCCAGTCGCGCAGGCGCTGGTAGACGCCCTCGTCCATGTCGGAGGGGCAGGTCTCGCAGCGCATGAGTTTCATCTCGCCGGCCTCGGTGAGGGTCCGGCCGCAGACCCGGCAGCGGGCCGGGGCCCGTCTGCGCGGGGCGGGTCGTTCTCCGGCGTCCCGGGCCGCGCGGCGGTCGCGGTCGGCCGGGCGGCTCGCCTGGCCGGTACGGAGGCGGGGCGTGTCCGCAAAGGAGGCGGGGCGGGCGCTGCCGGGGGTGCGCAGGGCGTCGAGGAAGCGGCTGGGTTTGCGGCCGCCCCAGCCGCCGGGGGTGCGGGAGAGGGCCCAGGAGAGGTGGAGGCGGCTGCGGGCGCGGGTGATGCCGACGTAGAAGAGCCTGCGTTCCTCCTCGGTCTGTTCCTCGGTCCGGGCGTGGGTGATGGGAAGCATTCCCTCGGCGAGGCCGACGAGGAAGACGGCGTCCCATTCGAGGCCCTTGGCGGCGTGGAGCGAGGCGAGGGTGACGCCGTCGACGGTGGGGGCGTGCTGGTTGGCCTGGCGGTCCGCGAGTTCGGCGGCGAGGTCGGTGAGGGTGGCGCCGGGGCGGGCGCGGGCGAGTTCCTCGGCGAGGCGGACGAGGGCGGCGAGGGATTCCCAGCGTTCGCGGACGGCGCCGGAGCCGGCGGGGGGCTCACTGCTCCACAGGCGGTGCGAGCCGAGGACGCGGCGCAGTTGTGCGGGCAGCGGGGCGTCGAGGTCGAGCGCGGTGTCGTTGGCGCCGCTGTGCGCGGCGGCGCGGACCGCGCTGACGGCGGAGCGGATCTCCGGCCGGTCGAAGAACGCCTCGGCGCCGCGCAGCCGGTAGGGGACGCCGGCGTCGCCGAGTGCCTGTTCGTAGAGGTTGCTCTGGCCGTTGGTGCGGAAGAGGACGGCGATCTGGGCGGCGGGGAGGCCCTCGGCGACGAGGGTGCGGATGCGGTGGGCGATGTCCTCGGCCTCGGCGACCTCGTCGGCGTACTCGGTGGACTCGGGGACGGGTCCCGGGGGGCGCTGGGCGACGAGTTCGAGGCGCTGGCGGGCGGCGGGGCCGGTGGCGTGCGAGAGGAGGTTGTTGGCGAGGTGGACGATCTGGGGGGTGGAGCGGTAGTCGCGGACGAGGCGGACGACGGTGGCGCCGGGGTGGCGGGCGGGGAAGTCCAGGAGGTGTTCGGGGGTGGCGCCGGTGAAGGAGTAGATCGTCTGGCTGGCGTCGCCGACGACGCAGACGTCCTCGCGTTCGCCGAGCCACAGGTCGAGCAGGCGCTGCTGGAGGGGGCTGACGTCCTGGTACTCGTCCACGGTGAAGTGCCGGTACTGGGAGCGGACCTGCCGGGCGATGTCCTCGCGGTCCTGGAGGATCGCGATGGTCAGGAGCAGGACGTCCTCGAAGTCGATGCGTCCGCTGCCGCGTTTGAGCGCCTCGTACTGGGCGTAGACGCGGGCGGTCTCCAGGGCGTCGCGGTGGGTCGTGCGGCCGGCGGTGGCGGCGGCCTCGGCGAAGTCGTCGGGGAGGGTCTGGGTGGCTTTCGCCCACTCGATGTCGCCGGTGAGGTCGCGCAGCTCGGTGCGGTCGAGGCGGAGCCCGCAGGCTTCGGCGGCCTGGACGACGAGCTGGATCTTCCGTTCCACGAGGCGGGGCGGTTCGGCCTGGACGACTTTCGGCCAGAAGAACTGGAGCTGGCGCAGGGCGGCGGAGTGGAAGGTGCGGGCCTGGACGCCGTGCGCGCCGAGTTCGCGGAGGCGTCCGCGCATTTCCCCGGCGGCGCGCTGGGTGAAGGTGACGGCGAGCACGGTGCCCGGTTTGTAGCGGCCGGTGCGGACGCCGTAGGCGATGCGGTGGGTCAGGGCGCGCGTCTTGCCCGTACCGGCGCCGGCGAGGACGCAGACGGGCCCGGTGAGGGCGAGGGCCACCTCGCGCTGCTCCGGGTCGAGTCCGTGGAGCACGGCGTCGGCGGATTCCGGTACCGGAGGGAAGAGGGAGTCCTGGGGTGCTGCTGTCACCCCGCCATGCTCTCAGGTCGGTGCGGGCGGGCGGCGCGGGTTGTCCACAGGCGGCGCCCGTGGTCGTACGAGCACATGATCGAAGGCACGGGAGCGCGGGTGCGGGAGCGCGGGTGCGGGAATGGGCGGGCCGTGGCTTACGTTCTGCAAGTGCGCGACGTACGGAGAACGCGTCGCGGCGGGCCCCCGGGTCCGCAGAGGGGCGAAGGAGTACGAGGAACATGCCGGGCACTGTGACGATGTACAGCACGACCTGGTGCGGTTACTGCCGTCGGCTCAAGGGCCAGCTGGACCGCGAGGGCATCGCTTACGAGGAGATCAACATCGAGCAGGACCCGGCCTCGGCCGAGTTCGTCGAGAAGGTCAACGACGGCAACCAGGTGGTGCCGACCGTGCTGGTGAAGGCGGAGACGGGTACCGAGGCGGTCATGACGAACCCCTCGCTGGCCCAGGTCAAGCTGGCCCTCCAGGGCTGAGCGGGGCGCCCGGCCGATCGGCCGGGCGGCGGCCCGGCAGGGGCCGTCCGCCGCGCACGACGAAGGGCCCCGTCCGGAGCGTTCCGGGCGGGGCCCTTCGTCGTGCGCGGCGGTCCTGTCCTGGTGCGCGGGGTTCTTCGCGTCCGCGGCCGGGAGCCGCTTCTCACAGCGGCTTCGGCAGCGGCTCCCCGTACCAGAGCTCGATGAGCCTGGCCGCGATGGAGACGCCGAAGGGCGGCAGGACCTGGCCGGCCTCGATGGCTTCGCGCAGGTCCTCGCGGGAGAACCAGCGGGCCTCCTCGATCTCCTCGCCGTCGACCGTGATCCCGGCGGAGGTGGCGTGCGCGAGGAAGCCGAGCATGAGGCTGGAGGGGAAGGGCCAGGGCTGGCTGGCGACGTACTCGACGTGCCCGACCGGGACGCCCGCCTCCTCGTGCACCTCGCGGCGCACGGCGGCCTCTATCGTCTCGCCCGGTTCCACGAAGCCGGCGAGGGTGGAGAAGCGGCCCTCGGGCCAGTGCACCTGGCGGCCGAGGAGGGCGCGGTCCTTCTCGTCGGTGACGAGCATGATGACGGCCGGGTCGGTGCGCGGGTAGTGCTCGGCGCCGCAGGCGGGGCAGCGGCGGATGTGCCCGGCGGCGGCGATCGAGGTGCGTTCGCCGCAGCGCGAGCAGAAGCGGTGCATCCGCTGCCAGTTCTCCAGGGCCACGGCGTGCACCATGAGGCCCGCCTCGCGCGGCGGGAGGAGCATCCCGGCCTCGCGCAGCCCGGCGGCGCGCGCGGACTGGTCGATGGGGCCGGGGAGGCTGTCCTTCTGGAGGGCGAAGTAGCTGACGCCGTCCTCGTCGGTGCCGAGGAAGTAGCGGTGCGACTCGGTGAGGGGGGCCTCGAAGCTCGGGGTGGTGACGAGTTCGGTCACTCCGGCGTCGTTCTCGTCGATGAGGACCTGTCCGCCGGAGACGACGAAGACCCGGGTGCGGGGGTGGCTCCAGGCGGCGGCGAGCCATGCCTCGTCCAGGCGGTGGTGTGCGGCGCGGTCGATGCCGTGGGGGGCGGTGAGCGGGATGGGCCGCTCGGCGAGGTCCTGGGCGATGCCGTGCGGAGTGCCGTGCTCGGGGCCGTGCTCGGTGGTCTGGTCGTTCCGGGTGGTCACGGGTGCTTCCCACTCCCCCTGAGGTGCGTCGTCGGTGGTGGTGGCGTCGGTGCTGGTGCGCGCTGCCGCTGTCTTCTCAGTGTGCCTCGTGCGCGGGGCGGGCGAGTTCTGCCCAGAGGTGGGCGGCGGCCTCGGCGCCCTTGAGGAGGAGGTCGAGTTCGATCTTCTCGTTGGGGGCGTGCCAGCCGTCGGAGGGGACGGAGACGCCGAGGAAGAGGACGGGGGCGCCGGTGACGTCGGCGAGGTCGGCGGCGGGTCCGGAGCCGCCCTCGCGGGTGAGGCGGACGGGCTGTTCGAAGGCGGTCTCCATGGCCGTGACGACGGCGGCGAGCGCGGGGTGGCCGAGCGGGGTAAGGCAGGGCCTGGTGGCGCCGGCGAAGGTGAGTTCGGCGCGGATGCCGGCCGGGACGCGGGCCGTCACGAAGGCGCGGACGGCTTTCTCGACGGCGGCCGGGTCCTGGCGGTCCACGAGCCGGAAGGTGAGCTTCGCGAAGGCGGACGACGGGATGATCGTCTTGCTGCCCTCGCCCTGGTAGCCGCCGCCGATGCCGTTGACCTCGGCGGTGGGGCGCGCCCAGATCCGTTCGAGGGTGGTGTGACCGGATTCACCGGCGGTGGCGTGCGAGAAGGCGGTGCGCAGCCAGGCGTCCTCGTCGAAGGGCAGCTCGGCGAAGAGGGCGCGCTCGCGGTCGGTGAGCGGGGTCACGCCCTCGTGGAAGCCGGGGATCGCGATGTGCCCGTCCTCGTCGTGGAGGGCCGCGACGACGCGGGCGAGGACGGTGGCGGGGTTGGGGACGGCGCCGCCGAAGGAGCCGGAGTGGATGTCCTGGTCCGGGCCGGTCAGGACGAGTTCGCAGTCCACGAGGCCGCGCATCCCGGTGCAGACGGTGGGGGTCCGCTCGTCCCACATGCCGGTGTCCGAGACGAGGACGGTGTCGGCGGTGAGGCGGTCCGCGCGGTCCTCGATGAGGGCGCGGAAGTGCGGGGAGCCGGACTCCTCCTCGCCCTCGACGAGGAACTTGAGGTGCACGGCGGGGCTGGTGCGCCCGGTGGCGGCGAGGTGGGCGCGCAGGCCGAGGGTGTGGAAGAGGACCTGGCCCTTGTCGTCGGCGGCGCCGCGCGCGTACAGGCGTCCTTCGCGGGTCTCGGGGGCGAAGGGCTCGGAGTGCCAGCCGTCGGCGCGGGCGGCGGGCTGCACGTCGTGGTGCCCGTAGACGAGGACGGTGGGCGCTCCTGGGTCCTCGGCGGGCCAGTCGGCGAAGACGGCGGGGGCGCCGGGGGTGTCCCAGATCTCGACGGTGGGGAAGCCGGTGGCGCGGAGGGTGGCGGCGAGCCAGTCGGCGCTGCGGCGGACGTCGGCGGCGTGCTCGGGCTGCGCGGAGACGGAGGGGATGCGCAGCCAGGCGGCGAGGTCGTCCAGGAAGGCGGCGCGGTGCGCGGTGACGTGGGCGCGGACGGCGCCGACCGCGTCGTCGGCCCCGTGGGGGGTGGTGCTCATGTCCTCGACCTTATCCGCCTGACGGGTGAGCGGCGCGGGGCCCCGGGGGCGCGGGAGCGGGTCCGCCGTCCGCCGCGTCCTCCTCGGCGAAGAGGCGTTCCAGTTCCGCGCGTCCGGGGAGCCGGGTGGGCCGTACGGTCTCGCCCGTGCGCACGAAGACGAAGGCCGCCGCGATCTCCTCGGGGGCGATGCCGTGCCGCTCGGCCCAGGCGAGGCGGTAGACGGCGAGCTGGAGGGGGTCGGCGCGGGCCCGGTCGCGGCCGGTCTTCCAGTCCACGATCTCGTAGCGGCGCCGTCCGTCCTCGTCGTGCGCGTAGACGGCGTCGATCCGGCCGCGCACGACGCGGCCCGCGAGGCTGAGCTGGAAGGGGACCTCGACGCGGTGCGCGGGGCGGTGCGCGTAGGGGGTGCGCTCGAAGGCTTCCTTGAGTTCTTCGAGGTCGAGGTCGTCGCTGATCTCGGCGTCCTCGCGGGGTTCGGGCTCGCCCTCGTCGGGGAGCGGGAGGCGCGGTTGCTCGTGTCCGGCGGTGAGGCGGCGCTCCAGCCAGGCGTGGAAGCGGGCGCCCCGGCGAGCGGCCGGTTTGGGGGCCTGGGGCAGGGGGCGGGCGAGGTCGCGGGCGAGCCCGTCGGGGTCCTCGGCGAGGCGGAGGACCTGTGTCGCGGTGAGCGAGGGGGGCAGTGGCACCTCGCGCACGGAGGCGGCGGCACGGCGCAGCTCGCCTTCGAGCGCGTCGAGGTCGCGGTCCCAGGAGCCGAGCAGCCGGGACTCCTCGGAGGTGAGGTCCTCGCCGTGCGGGGCGGGGGCGGGGACGCGGGGGGCGGGCGGCGCCTCCTCGTACGGGTCGGGGTCAGGGCCGTCCTCGTAGGGGTCCTCGGGGGGTTCGTCGGGGCGGGGCGGGTCCGCCGGGTGCTGGAGCAGCGCGAGGTGGTGTTCCACGCGGGCGGCGGCGGCGCGGCGGCGGGCGTGGGCCGCGGGGTCGAGCGGGAGGGGCCACGGGAGGGGGTCGGTGTCGCGCAGGGCGGGGTTCTCGTCCTCGGGGCCGGGCGGCTCCGCCCAGTGCTCGATCTCGCCGTGGCCGCGTGCGCAGTGGTCGTGGAGGGCGGTGAGGAAGGCGGAGGGGCCGCGCGGGCGCTTCTGCTCGGGGCCCCACCAGTGGCCGGAGCCGAGGAGGAGGGAGCGGGGCCGGGTGAAGGTCACGTAGCCGAGGCGCAGTTCCTCGGTGGACTGGTGCTCGCGCATATCGTCCTGGAACGCCTTGAGGCCCTTCGCCGTCCAGGCGGGGACCTCGGGGAGGGTGGCGGCGTCGCCGCGCAGCGGGTGCGGCAGGACGCTCGCGCGCGCGGTGAACCGCTCGCGGCCCCGGTCGCTCGGGAACTGGGCCTTGACGAGGCCGGGGACGGCGACGATGTCCCACTCCAGGCCCTTGGCCTTGTGCGCGGTGAGGACCTTGACGGTGTTCTCGCCGCCGGGCAGCGCGTTGTCGAGGCCCTTCTCGTACTGCTCGGCGGTGCGCAGGTAGCCGAGGAAGGCGAGGAGGGAGGCGGCGGGCTCGTTCGCGGCGAAGGAGGCGGCGGTGTCGAGGAACTGGCCGAGGGTCTCGCGGCGGCGGGCGGCGAGGGCGTTCGGCGAGGCGGAGAGTTCCACGTCGAGGCCGGTGGCGGCGAGGACGCGGTGCAGGACGTCCATGAGCGGGTCGGCGAGGGCGCGGCGCAGTTCGCGCAGCTCCCGTCCGAGGCGCGCGAAACGGGTCCGGGCACCGGTGGAGAAGGGCAGGCCGTCCTCGGCGTCGGGGCCGCCCTCGACGAAGGTGTCGACGGCGTCGGCGAGCGAGACGATCTCGGCGGGGTCGATGCCCTCGACGGCGGCGGCGAGCCTGCGCGCGGGGTCGTCCTCGCCCGTGCGGCCTCCGGCGAGGAAGCGGGCGCGGCGGCCGAGGAGGGCGAGGTCGCGGGCGCCGATACGCCAGCGGGGGCCGGTGAGGAGCCGGACGAGGGAGGCGTTGGCGCCCGGGTCCTGGAGGACTTCGCACACGGCGCGGAGGTCGGCGATCTCGGGGAGGTGGAGGAGGCCGGAGAGGCCGACGACCTCCACGGGTATCTCGCGGGCGACCAGGGCGGCCTGGATGCGGGAGAAGTCCCCGGCCGTGCGGCACAGGACGGCGATCTCGCCGGGGTCCGTCCCGGTGCGGACGTAGTGGGCGACGCGGTCGGCGAGCCAGTCGATCTCCTCGGCGTGGGTGGGCAGGAGCGCGCAGCGCACGAAGCCGTCGGCCGCTTTCCCCGCGGGCGCGTGCAGGGCCTCGACGCCGTCGTGGAGGGCGCGCAGCGGAGCGGCGAGGTCGTTGGCGAGGGCGAGGAGCCGGCCGCCGGAGCGGCGGTTCTCGCTGAGGGACTGGCGGCGGGCCGGGGTGCCGTCGGGGTGCGGGAAGTGGCGCGGGAAGTCGTCCAGGTTGGCGACGGAGGCGCCGCGCCAGCCGTAGATCGCCTGGCAGGGGTCGCCGACGGCGGTCACGGGGTGGCCGGTGCCGCCGCCGAAGAGCGCGGCGAGCAGGACGCGCTGGGCGACGGAGGTGTCCTGGTACTCGTCCAGCAGCACGACGCGGTACTGGGCGCGCAGCGTCTCGCCGACCTCGGGGTGCTCGCGGGCGAGGCGGGCGGAGAGGGCGAGCTGGTCGCCGAAGTCGATGAGGTCGCGGGCGCGTTTCGCGGCGCGGTAGCGGCCGGTCAGCTCGGTGAGGGCGAGGCGGGCGGCGGCGGCCTCGGGGACCTTGCGGAGCTGGTCGTTGCTGAGCCGGGCCCCGGCGAGGGTGCGCAGCAGTTCCTCGTCGTAGCGGCTCAGAGCGGCCGGGTCCACGAGGTGCTCGGAGAGCTCGCCGTCGAGGGCGAGGAGATCGCTCACGAGGTCGGAGAAGCCCCGGGTGAGCGCCGGGTAGGGGCCGGGGGCCTCGCGCAGGACGCGGGCGGCGAGCTGGAAGCGGCTCGCGTCCGCGAGGAGCCGGGAGCCCGGCTCCAGGCCGAGGCGCAGGCCGTGGTCGTCCAGGAGACGGCCCGCGAAGGAGTGGTACGTGGAGATCAGCGGCTCACCGGGGAGTTCGGCACCGGGGGCGGGCGGGGCGCCGGGGTCGCTGAACCCGGCCCGTACGAGGGAGCGGCGGACGCGGTCGGCCAGCTCGGCGGCGGCCTTGTTGGTGAAGGTGAGGCCGAGGACCTGCTCGGGGGCGACCGCTCCCGTGCCGACCAGCCAGACCACGCGCGCGGCCATCACCGTCGTCTTGCCCGAGCCGGCGCCGGCCACGATGACGTGGGGGGCGGGGGGCGCGGTGACGCAGTGGAGCTGCTCGGGGGTGAAGGGGATGCCGAGCAGGTCGTTGAGCTGGGCGGGGTCGGTGAGCACGGATCGAAGCGTACGGGGAGGGGGTGACAGTGGGGGAATGTGGCCGTTGCGCCGGGTTTCCGGGGCTCCGCCCCGGGCCGCGCTCCTCAAGCGCCGGAGAGGCTTGAATGTGGGCGGGCGTAGCTGGAGTGGCACGCCGCTCCTGCGGATTTTCGGGGCTCCGCTCGCCAAGCTCCCCCAGCCTTCGGCCGGGGACCACCGGAGGGGCTTGAATTCGGGCGGGCGTGGGTGTGGGTCACTCCACCACGTGGCCCCCTTCCGCCTTCGCGCTGCACGAGGCACGGAAGGCGCAGTGGTCGCAGTGGGAGCCGGGGGTGGGGCGGAAGCGTTCGTCGAGGACGCGGGCCGCCGCTTCTGTCAGCAGGCCGGGGAGCCAGTCGCCCTCGGGGGGTTCCTGGGGCTGGACCTTCGGGGAGAGGGGGTCCTTGCTGGAGGCTTCGAGGCGCAGGTGGACCAGTTCCGCCCCGCCCGGGGTCAGGGGTCCCACCGCGCCCTCGGCCACGGCGCGCTGGTAGACGGCGAGCTGGGGGTGGTGCGCTACCTCCGCCGCCGTGGGGGCGTTCTTGCCCGTCTTGAAGTCGACCACGTAGGCGCGGCCCGCCGCGTCGGCGTCGACGCGGTCCATCGTGCCCCTGATGCGGATCTCGTGCTCCCCGGCCGGGAGCGTCACGTCGAAGGGGTGCTCGCTGGCGACCGGGGTGCGCCCTGCGCGGTCCAGGACGTGCCAGCGCAGGAAGCGCTCCAGGGCCGCGCGCGCGTTCTCCCGCTCCTGCGCGGACTTCCACGGCGCGTCGAAGGCGAGCCCGTCCCACACCGTGTCCAGGCGTTCCATCAGGACGTCGAGGTCGGCGGGGCTGCGGCCGGTCGCGACCTCGTCGGCGAGGACGTGGACGACGTTCCCGAAGCCCTGCGCGGTGCTCGCGGGCGCCTCGGCCCGTACTTCCCTGCCCAGGAACCACTGGAGCGCGCACACGTCCACGAGCTGGCCGAGCGCGCTCGCGGAGAGCGCGAGCGGCTGGTCCGGGTCGCGGACCGGGACCTCGTTCACCGTCTCGTCCGCGAGGCCCCACCACGTCCCCGGGTGCGCGCTCGGCACGAGCGGCCTGCCCTCGCCGTCGGTGAGCGCGGCGAGGCGCGCGAGGCGGCGCGCGGCGGCCTCGCGCAGCGCGGGCGAGGCGCGCGGGTCCACGGTCGTGGCGCGCAGTTCGGCGACGAGCGCGGGCACGGCGAGCGGGCGGCGCGGGCGCACGGTGAGGTGCTGGGGCTCGACGCCGAGTTCGGTCAGGAAGCGCGAGGGCTGATCGCCGTCCTCGGCGGGGGCCTTCACCGCGGTGACGACGAGGCGGTCGGCGGCGCGGGTGGCCGCCACGTAGAAGAGCCGGCGTTCCTCGGCGAGGAGCGCGCCGCGCGTCAGGGGTTCGGCGAGGCCGTCGCTGCCGATGCGGTCGGCCTCCAGGAGCGAACCGCGCTGCCGCAGGTCGGGCCAGACGCCCTCCTGCACGCCCGCGACGACGACGAGCCGCCATTGCAGGCCCTTCGCGCGGTGCGCGGTCATGAGGCGGACGGCGTCGGGGCGGACCGTGCGGCCGGAGAGGGTGTCGGCGGCGATCTCCTGCGCCTCGGTCTCGGCGAGGAAGTTGAGCGCGCCGCGCCCGCCCGTGCGCTCCTCGGCGCGCGCGGCCGTCGCGAAGAGCGCGCACACCGCGTCGAGGTCGCGGTCCGCGTTGCGCCCGCCCGCGCCGCCGCGCCGCGAGGCGCGCTCCAGGCGCGCGGGCCACCGCGTCCCGTTCCACAGCTCCCACAGCGCTTCCTCCGCCGTGCCGCCCCGGGCGAGCAGCGCGCGCGTCCGCGCGAGGAGGAGACCGAGGGCGCGCGCGGTCTTCGCGTACGCGGCGTCGTGCGCGATGAGCCGTTCCGGCTCGGCGAGGGCGCGCGCGAGGAGGACGTCCGAGGGGAGCGGTACGGGGTTGCCCGCCGCGCGCTCCTCGGCGCGCAGCGCCCGGCCGAGCCGCCGCAGGTCGGCCGCGTCCATGCCGCACAGCGGCGAGGCGAGGAGGTCGAGGGCGGTCTCGGTGGCGATCCAGGAGGGCTCGTGCGACGGCTGGCCGGGTCCGGCCGGAGCGGGCGCCGGGTCCCCCGGCGCGGGCTCGGGCACGGGCCCGGCATCCGGCTCGGGTACGGGGACGGATTCGGCTCCAGGCGCGGGCCCGGCGTCCGGCGCGCGCTCGCCCTCCGCTTCCGGTGCGGGCCCGGCTCCGCCCCCCGTCTCCGCCCCGGCGCCCGCCTCCGCCCCGTCCCCCTGCCCGGCCCCCGTCCCCGGCCCGGGGTCGGTGTCCGCTTCCCCGTGCGGTGCCGTCTCCGCGCGGGTCTCCGCCTCCGCCGTCGCGCGCAGGGCGGTCAGGAGGGGCTGGACGGCCGGTTCGAGGCGGAGCGGGAGTTCGTCGCCCTCCGTGTCGATGGGGACCCCGGCCGCGGTGAGCGAGCGGCGCAGCGCGGGGAGGCGGTGACCGGCGCGGAGCAGGACGGCCATGTCGCCCCACGGCAGGCCGTCCTCCAGGTGGGCGCGGCGCAGGAGGTCGGCGACGTGGTCGGTCTCGGCGCCCGGGCTCGGGCACGTGTGGACGGCGACGTCGCCGCCCTCGCGCGTGGGGAGCTGTTCGCGGTGGGCGCGCACGGCGGCGGCGGGGAGGCGGGTGAGGGGGATGCGCAGGGTCAGGGCGCGGGTCGCGTCGAGCACGGCGCGGGCCGCGCGGCGCGCGGCGGGCAGGACGCGGACGGGGGCGGGGGCGCCCTCGCGGGTGCGGAAGGTGTCGGGGAAGCCGAGGATGCCGTTCACGTCGGCGCCGCGGAAGGCGTAGATCGACTGGTCGGGGTCGCCGAAGGCGAGGAGGGTGCGGCCCTGGCCGGCGAGGGCGTCGAGGAGGCGGACCTGGGCGGGGTCGGTGTCCTGGTACTCGTCCACGTAGACGGCGTCGTAGGAGGCGGCGAGCTCGCGGGCGACGTCGGGGCGGCGGGCGAGGAGGTCGGCGCGGTGGACGAGTTCGGCGTAGTCGATGACGCCCTGGAGGTCGAGCACGTCGAGGTACTCGGCGAGGAAGGCGGCGGCGGCCTGCCAGTCGGGGCGCCCGGTGCGGCGCGCGAAGCGGTGCAGCGCGTCCGGGCCGAGGCCCAGTTCGCGGCTGCGGGCGAGCACGGCGCGCACCTCGTCGGCGAAGCCGCGCGTGGTCAGGCAGGCACGGAGCTGTCCCGGCCAGCGGACCCGGCCCCGGCCCTCGGCGGACAGCGCGGTCTCGCCCTCCAGGAGCTCGCGCACGGCGAGGTCCTGTTCGGGCCCGGAGAGCAGGCGGACCGGGGAGCCCTCGGGTCCGGCCTCCTGGTGGGCGCGGACGAGGGCGTAGCCGTAGGAGTGGAAGGTCGTGGCGCGCGGCGCGGAGGCGGGGCCGATGCGCAGGGCCATGCGGTCGCGCAGCGCGACGGCGGCCTTGCGGCTGAAAGTGAGGACGAGGAGGCGTTCGGGGTCCGCGCCCGCCGCGATCCGGGCGGCGACGGACTCGACGAGCGTCTCGGTCTTGCCGGTGCCGGGACCGGCGAGGACGAGGAGAGGTCCCGCGCGGTGCTCAACCACGGCCCGCTGGTGCGCGTCCAGAGGGACGGGGCGCGGCGGGGTTCGCGGGGTGCGCACCAGCCGGTAGCCGCCCGCGCTCCGCGGCCCGTCCCACGGGCGTACGGGGTGCGGGAATGTACGGGAGGAGGTGCTCACTGTGGCCGGCCGGTCCTGGTGGGAGGGGTGGGGGTACGACGCTACGTCGCGCGCGGCGGCGGCGCGAAGTCGTGGGGCGGGGCCCGCGGTGTGCGGCGAGGGCCCGCGGCGGGCGCGCGTTCGGGGGCGGGGCCCTCAGTCCGTCACGCCGTGCCAGCGCGCGGCGCGCACGTCGACGCGGGGGACGTGGTCCTCGCGCGCGGTGGGGCGCAGCGGGGTGGCCTCCTCGTGGTAGTGGGCGAGGGCCCGCAGTTCGTGGCCGGGCAGGAGGGTGCCGTCGGAGCGGATGACGCGCCACCAGGGCACCTCGTCCCCGTACAGGGACATGGCGCGGCCGACCTGGCGGGGGCCGACGCGGCGCGGGGGCTCGCCGGGGAGGCCGAGGTCCTCGTGCTCGCGGCGCTCCTCCTCCAGCCAGGCGGCGATGTCCCCGTAGGTCATGACCCGTCCGGCCGGGATGCGCGCGGCGACGTCGAGCACCCGGTCGACGTAGGGCGGTGGGGCCGGGGGGCCGGGGTAGTGCTGCTCGCTCATCCCGCCCATCCTGCCGCACGCGTACGACAGCCACGCCCGGCTCCGGTACGGCGCCCGGCCCCCGCGCCCCGCCGCGCCCCCGCACCGCGCCTCGCCCCCGCGCCGTGCCCGGCCCGCGCGAGCGGTCCGGCGCCGACACAGCGGGGGGCGAGGTGTGCCGGGGCGCGGGCCCGGCTGCGTACGCTCCCGAATTGCACCCTGATGCCCCAGGGCGCCGTCCGGCCGTGCCACCATCGTGCGGGCGGTGACAGGTGATCCCGAACCGACCCGTACCAGAGACTTCCGAGACCCCGAGGCGGCAGAGCGTGCGATCCGACGAGCCGGACAGCTCTGCCGGCGTGTCCCCCGGCGAGGAACGGCCCGCGCGGCACGAGGACGCGGACGGGACGGGCGCGAGCCCCGTCCCCCCCCGCAAGACCCCCGTGCGGGAGCACGCCCCCCCGGGCCAGGAGCCGGGGGACGCGCCCCCGGAGCAGGAGGACCCGTCCCGCGCCGCTCCCCCCGTCTCGGGCGCCCACCAGGTCCCGGCGCCCGAGCCGGAGGTCGTGCACGCCGACCAGGTCGAGGGCGACGAGCCGCTGCTGCCCGCACGCGTGCACCGCCCCTACGACCTGCTGCGGCTGTGCCTCGGCGTGCTCGTCCTCGCGATCGTGCTCGGGATCGCCGCCGTCGCGCACGGCACGACGTCCGGGCTCGAACAGGACATCAACCGGGGGACGGGCGAGGCACCCGATCTGCTGATCAAGTTCGCCGGGCTGGCCTCCAGCATCGCCGTGCTGCTCGTGCCCGTCGCCTTCGCGATCGAACGGCTCGTCAAGCGGGACGGGCTGCGCATCGCCGACGGCGTGCTCGCCGCCGTCCTCGCGCACGGCGTGACGCTCGCGACGGACCTGTGGGTCGCCGACTCGGCGCCGCAGTCGATCAAGGACGCGCTCACCCAGCCGTCCCCCGCCGACGTCCACGTCCTCACCGACCCCGTGCACGGCTACCTCGCCCCCGTGATCGCGTACATGACAGCCGTGGGGATGTCGCGCCGGCCGCGCTGGCGCGTCGTGCTGTGGGTCGTACTGCTGCTCGACGCCTTCGCGATGCTCGTCGTCGGCTACACGACGCCGTTCTCCATCGTCGTGACCGTGCTGATCGGCTGGTCGGTCGCCTACGGGACCCTCTACGCGGTCGGCTCGCCGAACGTGCGCCCCACCGGGCGGACCCTGCTCGCCGGGCTGCGCCACGTCGGCTTCCGGCCCGTGTCGGCCGCGCGCGCCGCCGACGGCAGCGAGGAGCTGGAGCGCGGGCGGCAGTACTTCGTGACGCTGGAGGACGGGCCGCCGCTCGATGTGACCGTGGTCGACCGCGAGCAGCAGGCGCACGGCTTCTACTACCGCGCCTGGCGCCGCCTGACCCTG
The DNA here is from genome assembly GCF_000154905.1 of Streptomyces sp. SPB074. Lineage (GTDB taxonomy): Bacteria > Actinomycetota > Actinomycetes > Streptomycetales > Streptomycetaceae > Streptomyces. The sequence goes on from NZ_GG770539.1 coordinate 2,073,591, forward strand.
CGGACCGTCACGACCGGCCGCAGCCTCCAGACGCTGCGCCAGGCCCTCGAACAGGAGGCGCTGCTCGCCTACGCGGCGATCGCCGCCGGGGCCAACGCCCCGCGCCTCATCGCGACCTCCGAGCTGGGCCCCGACGCCGTCATGCTCGTCTACGAGCACACCGGGGGCCGCAGCCTGGACGCGCTGCCCGACGAGGCGATCACCGACGCGCTCATGCGCGACACCTGGCGGCAGGTCCAGGCCCTCCAGTCCCGGCGCATCGCGCACCGCAGGCTCACCGGCGAGGCCATCCTCGTCAACCAGGCGGGCACGGTGATCCTCACCGACCTGCGCGGCGGCGAGATCGCGGCCGGGGACCTCGTGCTGCGCATGGACGTCAGCCAGCTCCTGACCACCTTCGGGCTGCGCGCGGGCGCCGAGCGCGCGGTCGCCGCGGCCGTCGGGGTGCTCGGCCCCGACAAGATCGCCGACGCGCTGCCGCTGCTCCAGCCCATCGCGCTCTCGCGCTCGACGCGGGCGACCCTGCGCCGCCTGAGCCGCGAGCGCGCCCAGCGCGAGCGCGAGGCCGTGCTCGCCGCCTCCGAGGCGCGCAAGACGGCGCGCGCGGAGGCCGGGGAGTCCGGCGAGAGCGGGCGCAAGGCGGCCCGCGCCGAGAAGCAGGCCGAGAAACGGGCCCTCGACGAGGCCATGGACGAGGCCCGCGAGGAGGACCTGCTCACCCAGATCCGCCACGAGGTGCTCCGCATCCGCCCGCAGGCCCCGGTCGAGCCGGCCCGGCTCGAACGCATCCGCCCGCGCACGCTCGTCACCTTCATCGCGGGCGCGATCGCCGCGTACTTCCTCCTCGTGCAGCTCAGCAAGATCGACTTCCAGGAGATCGTGCACAACGCGCAGTGGGGCTGGGTCGCGGGCGCCGCCGCGTTCTCCGCGCTCAGCTACGTCGCCGCCGCGATGAGCCTGCTCGGCTTCGTGCCCGAACGGGTGCCGTGGCCGCGCGCCATCGCGGCGCAGGTCGCCGGGTCCTTCGTGAAGGTCGTCGCGCCCCCGGCGGTCGGCGGGCTCGCGCTCAACACGCGGTTCCTCCAGCGCGCGGGCGTGCGGCCCGGACTCGCGGTCGCGAGCGTCGGGGCCTCGCAGCTCTTCGGGCTCGCCTCGCACATCCTGCTGCTGCTCCTCTTCGGCTATCTGACGGGTACGGAGAACGCGCCGACGCTCTCGCCGTCGCGCACCGTCATCGCCGGGCTGCTCACGGCCGCCGTGCTCGTCCTGGTCGTCACCGCCGTACCGTTCCTGCGGCGCTTCGTGGTGACGCGGGTGCGCTCGCTGTTCGCCGGGGTCGTGCCGCGGATGCTCGACGTGCTCCAGCGCCCGTCCAAGCTGCTCACCGGCATCGGCGGGATGCTCGCGCTCACCGCCTGCTTCGTGCTGTGCCTGGACGCCTCGGTCCGCGCGCTCGGCGGCTCCTCGACGCACGTGAGCCTCGCGAGCGTCGCCGTCGTCTTCCTCGCGGGCAACGCGGTCGGCTCGGCCGCGCCGACGCCGGGCGGGGTCGGCGCCGTCGAGGGGGCGCTCTCCGGGGCGCTCGCGCTGCTCGGCGTGCCGTTCTCGATCGGGCTGCCCGCCGTCATCCTCTTCCGCCTGCTCACCTTCTGGCTGCCGGTCCTGCCCGGCTGGATCTGCTTCAACCAGCTCACCAAGAAGGGCGCCTTGTAGGGCCCGCGGGGGCACGCGCCGCCCGCGGCGGGGTACGCGGCCCCCGCGGGCTCACCCGCCCGG
>NZ_GG770539.1:2075466-2076933 GCF_000154905.1 Streptomyces sp. SPB074
CTCACTCGCTCCCGCCCCGCCGCCCCTCCCCTCGCGCCCGGCTGCGCGCCGGGGCCGCCGCCCTCGCCGGGCTGAGCCTCGCCGCCGCCCTGACCGCCTGCTCCGGTGGCGGCGGAGGCAGCGACGACGGGCCGACGAACGGCGCGAGCGGCAGCGATCCGCGCGGCCAGTCGCTGAGCTGGAAGAGCTGCCCGGCCCCCGACCAGGCCCAGGGCACCGGCGACAAGCCGTCCCCGCTGCCGGGCGGCACGCGCTGGCAGTGCGCGACGATGCGGGCGCCGCTGGACTGGAAGCACCCCAAGGGCGCCTCGATCGACCTCGCGCTCATCCGCGCCAAGGCCAAGGAGCAGGACAAGCGCATCGGCTCGCTCGTCTTCAACTTCGGCGGCCCCGGCGGCTCGGGCGTCGCGACGCTCCCGGCCTTCGGCGACACGTACGAGTCGCTGCGCACCCGCTACGACCTCGTGAGCTTCGACCCGCGCGGCGTGGGCCGCAGCGCGCCGGTGCGGTGCCAGGACGCCGAGCGGCTCGACCAGTACTTCGCGCAGGACAACACCCCCGACGACGAGGCCGAGCGCAACGAGTTCGTCACCGGCACCAAGAACTTCAACGCCGCCTGCGAGAAGAACTCCCGCGTCGTGCTGCCGCACGTCTCGACGACCGACGCGGCGCGCGACATGGACCTGCTGCGGCAGGTGCTCGGCGACAAGAAGCTCCACTACTTCGGCATCTCGTACGGCACCGAGCTGGGCGGTGTCTACGCGCACCTCTTCCCGAAGAAGGTCGGCCGCGCCGTCTTCGACGCCGTCGTGGACCCGACCGAGAACAGCGAACAGGGCTCCCTGGGCCAGGCCAAGGGCTTCCAGCTCGCGCTCGACAACTTCGCCGACGACTGCGTGAAGCAGGGCTCGGACTGCACCATCGGGGACAGCCGCGCGGCGATCGAGAAGCGCATGGCGAAACTCCTCAAGGACCTCGACAGCAAGCCGCTGCCGGGCCTCGGCGAGCGGAAGCTGACCCAGTCCGGGGGCACGGGCGGCATCGCCCAGGCCCTCTACTCCAAGGACTACTGGCCCTACCTGCGCGAAGGGCTCCAGCAGGCGTACGACGGCGACGGGCGCGTCCTGATGGCGCTCTCCGACGCGATGAACGGCCGCAACGAGGACGGCAGCTACTCCAACATCACCGCCGCCAACGTCGCCATCAACTGCGCCGACGACAAGGAGCGGTACTCGATGGCGGACGTCGAGAAGAAGCTCCCCGCCTTCCGCGCGGCGTCGCCGCTCTTCGGGGACTTCCTCGCCTGGTCCCTCGTCAGCTGCACCGACTGGGCCGTGCCCGGCGCCGCCTCGCACCCCGACGTCTCCGCCCCCGGCGCCCCGCCCGTCCTCGTCGTCGGCAACACCGGCGACCCCGCGACCCCCTACGAGGGCGCGGCGCGCATGGCGAGGGAACTCGGCAAGGGCG
>NZ_GG770539.1:2077746-2080610 GCF_000154905.1 Streptomyces sp. SPB074
CGCGCCGAGCGCACCGTGGACCTCACCCCCGACACCCCCGCCGAGGAGCGCGCCTTCCTCGCGGACGCGCGCGCCTTCGGGCGGAGCTGCGCCAGGACGACGGGCGCGCTGCTGCCGGAGCTGACGACGGCGAACACCGCGCGGGACCTGGACCTGCTCCGCACGGTCCTCGGCGAGCCGAAGCTAGACTACTTCGGCGTCTCCTACGGGACGGAGCTGGGCGGCACGTACGCGCACCTCTTCCCCCGGCACGTGGGCCGCATGGTCCTGGACGCGGTCGCGGACCCGGCGGCGGACACGGTGGAGCACGCGAAGGGGCAGGCGCGGGGCTTCCAGCGGGCCCTGAACGACTACTTCCGCTCGCGCGGCGAGGACCCGGAGGCGGGCACGGCGAAGGTCGCCGCGCTCCTCAAGGACCTCGACGCGCACCCGCTCCCGGCCGGGAAGGGGCGCGAGCTGACGGAGTCGCTGGCCGTGACGGGTCTCGTCTCGCCGCTGTACAGCGAGGGGTCCTGGCCCCAGCTGACGCGGGCGCTGGACGCCGCCCGCGCGGGTGACGGCGGACCGCTCCTCGCCCTGGCCGACTCCTACAACGACCGCGACGCGGACGGCCACTACGGCAAGCAGGCCCAGGCGCAGCGCGCCATCTCCTGCGCCGACGACCGCACCCGTCCCACCGCCGCCCAGGCCCGCGCCCGCCTCGGCGAGTTCCGCGCGATCTCCCCGGTCTTCGGCCCCTTCCTCGGCTGGGACACGGCCGGCTGGTGCCACGACTGGCCCGCGAAGGGCGAGCACACGACCCCCGAGGTCTCCGCCCCCGGTGCCCCGCCGGTCCTGGTCGTCGGCAACACGGGCGACCCGGCGACCCCCTTCGAGGGCGCGGCGCGCATGGCGAAAGAACTCGGCGCGGGCGTGGGCGTCGAGCTGGTGTGGCACGGGGAGGGGCACGGCGCGTACGGGAGCGGGAGCCGGTGCGTGGACGACACGGTGGACGCGTACCTGGTACGCGGCAAAATCCCCCGCCCCGGCAAGGAGTGCCGGTGAGGAGCCGGAGGGGCTTGATCTAACGGCCCGCCAACAAATGCAGCCTCCGGCGATTGAGGAGCGGGGTCCGGGGCGGAGCCCCGGGGAGAGGGGCGGCCCCGTGCGAACAGGGCCGCCCGCTCCCGCCTAGTACACCGGCTTCTCGGGCTCGATCGCGTTGACCCAGCCGATGACGCCGCCGCCGACGTGGACCGCGTCGGCGAAGCCCGCGGACTTGAGGACGGCGAGGACCTCGGCGCTGCGAACGCCGGTCTTGCAGTGCAGGACGATCTTCTTGTCCTGCGGGAGGTCCTGGAGGGCGTTGCCCATCAGGAACTCGTTCTTCGGGATCAGGCGGGCGCCCGGGATCGAGACGATCTCGTACTCGTTGGGCTCGCGGACATCGATGATGTCGATGTTCTCGCCGTCGTCGATCCACTCCTTGAGCTGCTTCGGGGTGATCGTCGAACCGGCCGCCGCCTCCTGGGCCTCCTCGGAGACGACGCCGCAGAACGCCTCGTAGTCGATCAGCTCGGTGACCGTGGCGTTCGGGCCGCAGACCGCGCAGTCGGGGTCCTTGCGGACCTTGACCTCGCGGTACTTCATCTCCAGGGCGTCGTAGATCATCAGGCGGCCGACGAGCGGCTCGCCGATGCCCGCGAGGAGCTTGATGGCCTCGTTGACCTGGATGGAGCCGATCGAGGCGCACAGCACGCCGAGGACGCCGCCCTCGGCGCAGGAGGGCACCATGCCGGGGGGCGGGGGCTCCGGGTAGAGGCAGCGGTAGCAGGGACCGTGCTCGGACCAGAAGACGGACGCCTGGCCGTCGAAGCGGTAGATCGAGCCCCAGATGTACGGCTTGTTGAGCAGCACGCAGGCGTCGTTGACCAGGTACCGGGTCGCGAAGTTGTCGGTGCCGTCGACGATCAGGTCGTACTGGCTGAAGATGTCCATCACGTTGTCGGCTTCGAGCCGTTCCTCGTGCAGGACCACGTTCACGTACGGGTTGATGCCCTTGACCGTGTCGCGCGCCGACTCGGCCTTCGGGCGGCCGATGTCGGCCTGGCTGTGGATGATCTGGCGCTGGAGGTTGGACTCGTCCACCTCGTCGAACTCCACGATGCCGAGGGTGCCCACCCCGGCCGCGGCGAGGTACATCAGGGCGGGCGAACCGAGGCCACCGGCACCGACGGCGAGGACCTTGGCGTTCTTGAGCCGTTTCTGTCCGTCCATCCCGACATCCGGGATGATCAGATGGCGCGAGTACCTGCGGACCTCATCGACGGTGAGCTCAGCGGCTGGCTCGACCAGGGGTGGCAGCGACACGGCAACTCCGTTGGTCGGTTTTTCGGAAGACTGCTTCTGCCCGTAACAGTGCCACGGCGCTTTTCATTCCGAGACACCACGTCCGTTCCGCGAGACGATTTCGTCCCAGTAGCCGGGCAGCGCCCCGAATACCCCGATTCCGCCCGGCTCTTGGGGCTCCCGGGGGCGCCGGTCGGTGAGCGTCACGGTGCCCGCGCCCTGCCAGCGGGCGAGCCGCAGCGCCTCCTCGACACGGGTCGCGGGGAGCGAGTGGACGAGGTGGCAGAAACGCTCTGCGGGGTGCTCCGCGGTCCACTCCGGGGGCCGCGCCCAGCGGTAGCGGCTCCAGGGCCCGGCGAAGGTCACGAGTTGCGCGGCGAGCGCGGCGTAGCCGGGGTGCGGGTGGACGCCGTGGCCGAGGACGAGGTGCGCGGGGCCGAGGGCCCGTACCCGGGCGAGCAGGGCCGAGACGGCGGGCAGTGCGCGCGCGTCGGCGGGGCACCGCGTGCGCGGTAGTAACCGTCCACGTGGTACCA
>NZ_GG770539.1:2080710-2080927 GCF_000154905.1 Streptomyces sp. SPB074
GAGGTGGGGGTTGGTCGCCCCGTGCGCGAGGTCGAGCCGCCCGAGGACGAGGGCGGCGCCGGGCCCGCGCCGCAGGCGCGCGTTGCTGATCCGCCCGGCGGCGAGCAGGCAGTCGGGGTCGGGGCGCTGCCCGGGCCCGTTGTCCACGTCGAGGACCGCCCAGTGGACCCCCGCCTCCGGGCGCAGCGGCTCCGCCCCTCCGCGGGCGCGAGGAGCG
>NZ_GG770539.1:2082307-2082978 GCF_000154905.1 Streptomyces sp. SPB074
GCTGCCCGTGGCGAGGTCGAGCGGACGTCGTGGGGCGCCCCGGCCCAGCACGGTGAGCTGGACGACCGGGTCGGCGAGGAGGCGGTCGGCGACGAAGCGGCCGAGGTAGCCACCGGCTCCGATCAGCAGGACCCTCATCGGGCACCTCCGGTGGTGGTGAGGGTGGGGGTCATGGCGCTTCTCCTTCGGGCGTGGTGCCGTGGGTCGGTTCGGCCCGCGGTGTCGGCGCCGCGGGAGGGGGGAAAGGCTGAGGGGTCATCGCCGCTCGTCGCACGGGCCGGGGCCGGCCTTCGCGTGCGCGGAGGCGCGGGAGAGGGCGGGGACCGAGCGGACGAGGAGCGTGAGGACCGCGAGCGAGCAGGCGAGCGCGGGCACCGCGCCGGTGCCACCGAGCGCGGTGAGGCGTTCCACGGGCGTGGCGAGCGCGGCGGCGCCCGGGAGCCGCGAGGCGAAGAGCGAGGCGAGCGCGAGGAACTGCCCGGCGCAGGCGAGGAGGAGCGCGGTGCGCGCGGCCTCGGCCCTGCCGTGCTGGACCATGAGGCGGGCGAGCAGCAGGAGGGCGCCGAGGCTCCCGGCGGAGAGCAGCCCGGTGGCCTGGTGCAGGCTCGCCGCGCTGACGCCGAGCAGGCCCCACAGGGTGCACAGGTAGAGGGCGAAGAGCGCGAGCAGGA
>NZ_GG770539.1:2083649-2084816 GCF_000154905.1 Streptomyces sp. SPB074
GACGGCGTCGGCGCACAGGTCGTGGTGGATGAGCATGAGGCTCTTGACGGGGTCGGCCGCGGCGGAGGCCGGGGACGCGGGGTCCGGGGCGGGCGGCACCGGCCGCCCGCCGTCGGCGGGCTCCGCCGGCGTGCGGGTCGGGCTGGTCATCGGGTGGCCTCCATGGCGCGTTCGGTGGTGGTCGACTGGCGGGCGGCCCAGGAGGGGGTGCGGGCGCCCGGGAGGGGGACGGGGGGCGCGGCGGGCTGCCCGGGCCCGGCGGTGAGGCCGTGGTAGATCGCGCGGAAGGCGGCGGTGTTCTGCTCGACGGTGAAGAGCTCGAGGGCGCGGGCACGGGCCGCCGCGCCGAGCAGGGCGCGGTGCCCGGGGTCGCGGAGCAGCCCGAGGCAGGCGGCGGCGAGCGCGGCCGGTTCGCGCGGCGGGACGACGACGCCGGTGCCGCCGACGACTTCGAGGACGGCGCCGACGTCGGTGGAGACGGTGGCGCGGGCGCAGAACATGGCCTCGACGAGGCTGATGGGGAAGCCTTCGACGGTGCTGGACAGGACGACGGCGTCGGCGCCCGCGTAGACCTCGGCGAGGTCGAGGGCGGGAGCGGGACGGGGGGCGGGGGCGGAACCGGCGGCGGGACCGGCGGTGGGGTGCGCGTCCGGCTCGGGGGCCGCTTCCGGGTCCGCGTCCGCCGGGTCAGCCGCGGCCGCCGGGCCGCTTTTCTCCGGGAGGCCCGGCTCCGGGCGGTCGGGCTCCGCGCGATCCGCCGTCGCGAGGCCGTCCGCCGTCGCGAGGCCGTCCGCCGTATCGGTTCCTTCCCCGGTCCCGGGAGCGTCGAGGTCGAAGCGGACCGGGCAGGGGAGCCCGGCCGGGTCGGCGGGGAAGAGCTCGGCGGCGAGGGCGCGGCAGGAGTCGAGATAGGCGCGGGCCGCGTCGTCCTCGGCGGTGCCGACGAGCCGCAGCGTCGCGCGCGGCTCCGCCTCGTGCACCGTCGTGAAGGCGCGCAACAGCGTGTGCAGGTCCTTGGCGGGCTCGATCCTGCCGACCCACACGAGGTCCCAGCCGCTGCGTGGCGCGCCCTCCCCGGGGAGGGGCGGTACGGGCCGCGGCGCGGGCTCCCGCGCGGCGGCGCCCCGATGGTAGGCGCGGCCGAGCACGGGTGCGCGCCGCTCCCCG
>NZ_GG770539.1:2086636-2089697 GCF_000154905.1 Streptomyces sp. SPB074
GCGTCCGCCGTTCCGCCGCCCGCGCCGGGTCCAGGACGGGGACCGCGTCGAGGAGGCGGCGCGTGTACGGGTCGGCGGGGTGCGCGTAGACGCGTTCCACCGGGCCCTCCTCCACGAGCTTGCCCGCGCGCAGGACGAGGACGCGCTCGCTGACCTGGCGGACCACCGCGAGGTCGTGGGCGACGAAGACGAGGGCGAGGCCGAGTTCCCGGCGCAACTCGTCGAGCAGCGCGACGACCTGGGCCTGCGTCGTGACGTCGAGCGCCGAGACGGCCTCGTCGGCGAGGAGCACGGCGGGCTCGGGCGCGAGGGCGCGGGCGATGCCGACGCGCTGGCGCTGGCCGCCGCTGAACTCGTGCGGGTAGCGGTCGTAGTGGGCGGGGTCGAGGCGGGGTCGAGTCCCACCCGTGTCGACGCGGGCGCGCAGCGCGCGCTCGTCGCGCTCGCCCCGGCCCCGGGCGCGCAGCGGGTCGGCGATCGACTCGCCGATGCTGCGGCGCGGGTTGAGCGAGGAGGCGGGGTCCTGGAAGACCATCTGCACGGCGGGGCGGCGTCCCGCGCGGGGTGCCGCCGCGCCGCCGTAGGAGACCGTGCCGGACGTGGGGGCGAGGAGCCCGACGAGCATCCGGCCGAGGGTCGTCTTGCCGCTGCCGCTCTCGCCGACGATGCCGACGCTCTCGCCGGGCCGCACGGTGAGCGAGACCCCGTCGAGCGCGGTGACGGCGCGCCGTCCCCGCCCGTAGACCTTCGTCAGGTCCCGCGCGAGGAGGAGGGGTTCGCCCCCGGGGGCGGGGCCGCGGGCGACGGGTCCACACGCGCCGGAAAACGGCGGCGAGCAGGGCGCGCGTGTAGTCCGCGCGGGGTGCGCCCAGCACCTCGCGCGCCGTCCCGCAAAACCTCGACCCGCCCCTGCCGCATGACGAGGAGGTCGTCCACGCTGCCCGCGGACACCCCCACCTCGTGCGTGACGAGGACGAGCCCGAGCCCTTCCTCGGTGCGCAGTTCGTGGAGCAGGTCGAGGATCTGCGCCTGCACGGTGACGTCGAGCGCGGTCGTGGGCTCGTCGGCGACGAGGAGCTTGGGCGCGCAGGCGAGGGCCATGGCGATGAGGGCGCGCTGCCGCATCCCGCCGCTGAACTCGTGCGGCCTGGAGCGGGCGCGGCGGGCGGCGTCGGGGATGCCGACGCGGTCGAGCACCGCGACGGCGCGGGCGCGCGCGGCGCGCCGGGAGGCGCCGCTGTGCAGCCGGTGCACCTCGGCGATCTGCTCGCCGATCGCGTGGTACGGGTCGAGCGAGGAGAGCGGGTCCTGGAAGACCATGGCGACGCTCCCGCCGCGCAGCCGCCGCAGTGCGCGGTCGGGCGCGGTGAGGACGTCGGTCCCGGCGAGGCGCACACTGCCGCCGACCCGGGCCCCCGTGCCCCGGTGCAGGTCGAGGAGGGCGTACGCGGTGGCGCTCTTGCCGGAGCCGGACTCCCCCACGATGCCGAGCGCGCCCCCGGCGCGCAGGCCGAAGGAGACGTGGTCGACGGCGCGCAGCGCGCCGAAGTCGACGGTGAGGTCGCGGACGTCGAGCAGCAGCTCTTCGGGGGCGGTCATGCGAGGGTCACCCGTCGGTCGGCCACCACGTACAGGACGTCCGCGACGGCGTTGGCCAGGACTACGAAGAAGCCGATCACCAGGACGGCGCCGACGACGACCGGCAGGTCGGAGACCTGCACGGCCTGGACGAGGGCGCGCCCGATGCCGGGGATGCCGAAGAGCGATTCGGTGAGGGTCGCGCCGCCGAACATCGTGCCCACGTCGAGCGCGCTCATGGCGATGACGGGGGCGAGGGCGCCGCGCAGCGCGTGCCGCACGACGAGGGAGCGTTCGCTGACGCCGTAGGCGCGGAAGGTGCGCACGTGGTCCTCGGCGAGGGTCTCCAGCATCGCGCCGCGCGTGAGGCGCGCGTACTTCGCGGACTCGATGAGCGCGAGCGAGAACCAGGGCAGGACGAGGTTCCACGCCCACTGCTCGGGGTCCTGCGAGAACGGCGTGTAGGTGGGGAAGGGCAGCCACTGGAGCGTGGAGCAGAAGACGATGATCAGCACGAGCCCGATGACGAAGACGGGCGTCGCGGTCCCGGCGAGCGTGATCCCGGTGAGGAGGCGCTCGGTGGGCCGTCCGCGCCGCCACGCGGAGAGGATTCCGGTGCCGACGCCGAGGAGCAGCCACAGCACGAAGGCGCCGACGACGAGGGAGCCGGAGACGGGCAGCTTGGCCGTCAGGAGCGAGGTGACGGGCTGTCCGCTGCGGTAGGACATGCCGAGGCAGGGGGCGCCGCAGTGCTCGCTGCCGGTGCCCGTCGAGTAGTCGCGGCCGGCGACGATGCCCTGGAGGAAGTGCCAGTACTGGGCCCACACGGGGTCCCCGAGGCCGAGCCTGTCGTGGACCTGGGCGACCTGGGCGGGCGAGCAGCGCGGCCCGCAGATGGTCTGCGCGACGTTGCCGGGGATGACGTAGAAGAGGGCGTAGACGAGGGCGGAGAGGGCGAGCAGCACGAAGAGCGCGCCGAGGAGGCGCCGGAGCAGGAAGCGGGTCATCGGGCGTCTCCTTCGTCCTCGCGCGCGGCCGGCACGGCGGCGGCGGGGGCCGGGAGGGCGCTCTTCGTACGGGGGCCGCGCAGCCGGGCGCGCAGCTTGCGCGTGCCGGTGGCGAGCCGGGACTCGGCGCGCGGGTCGAGGGCGGTGCGGATGCCCTCGCCGAGGACGGTGAGCGAGAGGACGGTGAGGAAGAGCAGCCCGGCGGGGAGCAGCAGGTAGGTGGGCGCGGCCTGGTACCAGGTGTTGGCGTCGGTGATCATCTGGCCCCAGGAGGGGGTCGGGGGGACGATGCCGACGCCGAGGAAGGAGAGCGCCGCCTCGGTGCCGATGTTGCTGGGGAAGAGCAGCGCGGTGTAGCCGATGACGGGCGCGGCGAGGGAGGGCAGCAGTTCGCGGCGCGCGATGCGCCACGTGCCCCAGCCGCTCAGGCGGGCGGCGGCGACGTGGTCGAGCGCGGCGAGGGACTTGGCCTGCGC
>NZ_GG770539.1:2090221-2093821 GCF_000154905.1 Streptomyces sp. SPB074
GCGAGCAGGCCCTCACCGTGCCGCTCTTCCACCCCGTCTACAAGCGGCTCGTCGGCACCGCCGTCAAGAACGTCGTGATCAGCGACTGGACCGGCGTCCTCGACATCTCGCAGGTCGCCGTCAAGTAGCGGCCCGCACGGGGGCGGTACGGGCCCGGTCGTCCCGGTCCCGTACCGCCCCCGTGCGGGCCGCTACTTGACGGCGACCTGCGAGATGTCGAGGACGCCGGTCCAGTCGCTGATCACGACGTTCTTGACGGCGGTGCCGACGAGCCGCTTGTAGACGGGGTGGAAGAGCGGCACGGTGAGGGCCTGCTCGCCGATCTTCTTGTCGAGCGCGCCCCAGCGCGCGGCCGCCGCGTCGAGGTCGGTGACCTTGTTGATCTCGTCGATCTCCTTGTTGACCGCGGGGTCGTTCAGGCGGCCGGAGTTGAAGTTGTAGCCGTCCTTGACGATCTGGCGGCCGTCGAAGACCGGGCCGAGGAAGGGCCCGCCGGAGGGCCAGTCGGCGCCCCAGCCGGCGAGGAAGGCGCCGGGCTGGGTCTTCACGCTGTAGACGGTGTCGCTGTAGTCGCTGGAGTCGAGGCCCTTGAGCCGGACCTTGATCCCGGCCTTGGCGAGCGCGTCCTGGAGGGCGGTGGCGACCTCGGGGCTCGTCGCGAAGTTCTTCGCGTTGTTGTGGTAGAGCGTGATCGTGAGGCCCTTGGCGTGACCGGCCTCCTTCAGCAGCTCCTTGGCCTTCCGCGGATTGCCGCTGTCCCCGGCCGGGAACGGGTCGTACTTCGTGTAGCCGAAGGACTTCTGGTCGGGCAGGAAGGTCGTGGCGGGCTCGGCGAGCGCGGAGCCGCCCGCCGCGTTGACGACGGAGGCGCGGTTGACGGCGTAGGCGACGGCCTCGCGGACCTTCGGGTTGTCGAAGGGCTTCACCTTCGGGTTGAAGGCGAGGTAGTTCGTGTAGCCGAAGTGCCCGGTGCCGACGCGCGAGGCGAGCTTCTTGTCGCCGGTGACCTTGGCGAGTTCGGCGGGGCCGAGGTTGGTGTCGGTGGTGATCGCGGCGGCGTCCTTGCCGACACTGGCCGAAAGCCGCTGGTTGATGACGGCCGAGTCGAGCCCGGAGCGGACGTCGATCCGGTCCGGGTACGCCTTGCGCTGGTCGTCGTTGTCCGCGGACCAGTGGGTGTTGCGCGCCAGGATGATGCGCTCGCCGTCGTTCTCGTTGGAGACGACCTTGTACGGGCCCGAGGAGACGGGGTGGTTCTCGTACTTCGTGCCGGTGTCCTTCTTCTTCGGCACGGGCGCGAACTGCGTCTGCGTGGCGAGGAAGGGGAACTCGCCCTCGGGCTTGTTCAGGTGGAAGACGATCGTCGCGTCGTCGGGCGTCTCGATGGACGCGAGGCCCTTGCCGCTCTTGTCCTTGTACGGGCCCTGGTAGCCGGCGCCGCCGATGAGCCAGTCGCGCAGGTAGGGGGCGCCGCCCGAGAGTTCGCCCGCGAAGGAGCGCTCGATGCCGTACTTGATGTCGGCGCTCGTGATGGGCGAGCCGTCCTCGTACGTCAGGCCCTTCTTGAGGTGGTACGTCCACACCGTGGCGTTCTTGCTCGGGGTCCCGGTGTCCGTCGCGAGGTCGGGCACGACCTTCGAGCCGGCGGCGCCGTTCTCGCGGGCGCGCGTGGTCAGGGTGCGGAAGACGAGGGAGGGGACGTTGCCGCCGCCGGAGGTGTAGAGCCGGGCGGGGTCGAAGTCGGTGGTGGGCTGCGCGTTGAGGACGGTGAGGGTGCCGCCCCGCTGCGGGGCGCCGCTCGCCCCCGCGCCGCCGCCCTTGGCCGCGCCGGAGGAGGCGGAGCCGTTGTCGTCGGGGCCGCAGGCGGCGAGGCCGCCCGCGAGGACCAGGCTCACGACGAGCGCGGCGCTGCCGCGCGTACGGGCGGATCTGCGGACGGAGGCGGGCAGGGGGGAACGGGACATGCGGAATTCCTTGGACGGGCGGCACGCACGACGGGCCGGAGGGGGGCGCTCCGGGGGTGCGGGGGAAGGCGCGCGTCCTGGAACAGGGCAGGGCGACAAGGGGTGCGACCCGGAGCGTTGCGGGAGAAGCCGAGGCGGGGCCGGGAAAAGAGCCGGCGGGCGTCGGGGGAACGCTGGGGTCAGAGACAGATGATGTCGGCCACGCACAGCGCGGTGACACCGATGAGCACGAGCTCAAAGGCGTACTGCGGCGCGATGCGAGCGTTCGACATGCGAAAAAATATGATCGATAAACGGACAGGTGTCAAAGCGAGACCGGTCACATTCGGACCCGGACCGGCCTCGCCCGCCTCCTGTCGTCCCGTCAGTTCTTCGGGTAGGGCCAGGGGTTGGGCAGGCAGGTGATGCCGTCGTGGTCCAGGAATTTCGTCTGCTGCTGCATGACGGGCGCGAGCTGCCCGTCACGGGTGCAGCTGACGTGGTTGTGGCCGAGCCGGTGGCCGACCTCGTGGTTGACGAGCATCTGCCGGTAGGGGTGGATCGCGTCGCCGTACGTCGGGGAGCCCTGCGCCCAGCGGTAGGCGTTGATCATGACGCGGGGGGTCGCGGCGGAGTCGCAGGACACGTTGTCGACGGTCGTGTCGAGCCCCGATTTGGCGCACCAGTCGGCGGTCGTCCCCGGGTTCGCGAGGGTCACGACGAAATCGGGCTGCCCCGTGGAGATCCGCTGGAAGGCGCGCTGGCCCTGGTGGGCCCAGCTCCGGTCGTCGTTGAGGGTCTTCTGCACGGCGTCGGCGAAGAGCTGCGCGTCGAGCTTGAGGCCGTCCTCGACGTCGACGCGGTAGCTGAGCAGTTGCGCGCCCTGGCGCGGGGCGCGCGCGCTGCCGGGCACGGTCGTGAAGGTCCCCGGCCCCTTGGCGTCGGCGGCGAGCGGGTACGTACGGCCCATGAGCTCGTCGTAGGTGGGCGGGGCGGCGGGCGAGGGGCGCTCGCTCGGCACGGAGCGCTTCGCGTCCACGGAGGGCGCGGCCTGCGTCTTCGCGTCGAGCGGCGCGCTCTCGCCGTGGGACTGCCCGGAGACGGCGACGGCGAGGCCGAGCGTGAGCGCGGCGGCGCAGGCGCCGACGACGAGCCGCCCCCGGTGTCCGCCGCTCCCGCTCCTGGGCGCGGGGGGACCGCTCGCGCCGTCCCCCGCGCCGGGCGCGTCATCGGGCGCGGCGGCCTCACGGGACCGGCGGGCTTCACCGGCGGCGGTGCTCGGCGCGGTCCCGGTGTGCGCCGCGTTCCCGGCGCTCGCTGTCTTCGCGGTGTCCGCCGCGTTCCCGGCCTCGCGCGGGGCGTCCCTGCCGTGCGTGCCCTCTTCGCCGTCCGTGCCGTCTCCGGCAAAAGCGCGGGAGGCCAGCGGGGCCTTGGGGCGGGGCGTGAACAGATCCACGTCGTCCGCGGCGGTGTGCGCTTCGGGCGCGCGGGGCGACGGGGTGCCGGTACGGAGCGGGGCGGCAGGGGTACCGAAGGGGCGGTCGAAGGCTTCCAGGTACTCGCGCCGGGGGCCGTCGCCGGGCGCGTCCTCGCGCTCCCCGGCGGCGAGCAGGCCCTCGTTCAGGCCGGGCCGCGCGGGCTCGGCGGCCTCGGGGTG
>NZ_GG770539.1:2093921-2100334 GCF_000154905.1 Streptomyces sp. SPB074
CCGGGGGCCGGGGGCCGGACGACCGCGGGCCGGCGGCCGGCGGGCGGGAGCCGGAGGGAGCGGGCCGGGCGGCGGGAACGGGCTTGCGCGACTCCCGCGCCCCGGTCGCGGGCCGCGCCCCGGTCGCGGGCCGCTCCCCGGTCGCGGGGGGCCGGGCGGCGGGGGCGCCCTGAGCGGGGACCTCGCGGGGCCGGGCGCGGGGCGTGTCGGGGGACGGCGGGGCGGGGGCCTCGCCCGGCGTACGGTCCTGCGGGTTCGGCGGACGGCGGTGTCGTCCCACGCGGTCCCTCGGCTTCCTGTCTCGCGCTGTCGTCTCGCTGTGTTCCGGTCCGGCCGCGACGGCTGCCCGGCGGGCCGGTCCTGATCGCCGCGGGCCGCTGTGCGCCGCCGCGTCACCCTGTGTTCCGGCTGTCTTCCGGCGGCTCCTCGGCGGCCCGGTCCCGTGCGCCCGGCACCCGGGGCCCGCGTGGTCCGCCCTTCCGGGCAACGTACGCGCCGCACGGGGCGAAGGCGCCGTATTCGCGGAAAGCGCCCCTACCGGGCAGGGAGCACGCTACCCGGCGCCCTCACCCCACCCGTTCGCTCCTGGCCAGGTGGGCACGGATCGCCTCGGCGACCGTCTCGGGGTATTCCATCATCGCGACGTGACCGGCCTCGGGCAGAGTCAGCAGCCGGGAGTCGCGGAAGGCCCTGGTCGCCTTGCGCGCCATGCGGGAGGAGACGAGCTGGTCGCGGCCCCCGTAGACGAGGAGCGTGGGGGCGAGGACGCGTTCGGCCTGCCGCCAGAGATTGTGCTGGCCGCCGAGCGTGTACGCGTTGACGATCGCGCGCGCCGAGCGGGTCATCGCGTCCCAGAAGTACGGGAGCGTCAGGCGCCGCTCCATCTCGGAGACGGCCTGCCGGAACCCGGCCTCGTCCACGCGCCGGGGGTCCCCGTAGCAGAGCGCCATGACGCCGCGGACGCGGTCCTCGGCGCTCCAGTCGCGCGAGAGGCGGTTGAAGAGCGCGGTGACGCCGGGGACGGCGAGCAGCCCGGTGGGCACCGCCGTGCGCTGCACGCGGATCTCCGGCAGGGCGGGCGAGATGAGCGTCAGGGTGCGGACGAGATCGGGGCGTGCCGCGGCCACGCGGGTGACGATGGCGCCGCCCATCGAGTTCCCGACGAGGTGCACGGGACCGCGCCCGTCCGCGTCCAGGAGCGCGACGACGGAGCGGGCCTGCGCGGAGATGCCGTAGTCGCCGTCGTCCGGCGGCGGGGAGTCCCCGAAGCCGGGGAGGTCGAGCGCCTCGCCCGCGACGTCCTCGCGCAGCAGCCGCAGCAGCGCGGACCAGTTCAGCGAGGAGCCGCCGAGGCCGTGCACGTACAGCGCCGGGGGCAGTCCCTCGCGCGGGGGCGGCACCGAGCGCACGGCGAGCGTGCGGCCCGGCAGACGGCGGGTGCGCAGCTCCTCGCCCGGGGCGAGGGGGACGGGACTCACCCGGGGTTCGGCGGCTGCGGGCAGGGAAGACGGTTCCGGGGACACGCCGCCATGTTACGAGAGGGTCACGCCCGGGGAGCCTGTGCGAGCGATCACACCCGGGAACGTACGCGACGTACCCTGACAATCAGGGCGGGCCACCGCGGTCCGCGTCCCGCCCGCACCGTGTCGCCCGCGCCCGAAAGGCGAGTGCCATGACGATCGACCCGCAGGACCCCCGAGCCGGACAGACCCCGGTGGACCCGGAGGAGCCGGAGACCTTCGAGGACGAGGGCGAGGAGCCCTCCCCGCTGGAGCGCAAGGATCCCGAGGCGGTGGAGGAGGCGGACCGCGCGGAGCAGGAAGCCGTCGTGGAGGACGCCGACGAGGACGAGTACCGCTGACGGCGCGCGCGGCCCCGGCACCCGGGGCCGCGCGCGGGCCTCGTCGCGCGTCCCGGAATCGCCGCGTGCCGCCTTCTGTCGCGATACCTCCGCCAAACCCGCCCCTATCGTCCTGACACCGCCGTGACCAGCACAAACCCCGCGTCCCCCTGGTGAAAATCCGGCGCAGGGCGCGCACAGGGCGGTTACCGAAAAGTACGATGGCGGGCGCGGGCACCGTTCCGCGAAGGCAACGATCCTGGGAGGCGGCGTGAGCGCCATCGAGCAGACAGAGGCAGCGCGCCCGAGGGGCACCCGGCTGCCGCGCCGCGCGCGCCGGAACCAGCTCCTCGGCGCGGCGCAGGAGGTCTTCGTCGCGCAGGGCTACCACGCGGCGGCGATGGACGACATCGCCGAGCGCGCGGGAGTGAGCAAGCCGGTCCTCTACCAGCACTTTCCCGGGAAGCTCGACCTGTACCTGGCGCTGCTCGACCAGCACTGCGAGGCACTGCTCCAGGCGGTGCGCGCGGCGCTCGCCTCGACCACCGACAACAAGCAGCGCGTGCAGGCGACGATGGACGCCTACTTCGGCTACGTCGAGGACGACGGCGGCGCCTTCCGGCTCGTCTTCGAGTCGGACCTGACCAACGAGCCGGCGGTGCGCGAGCGCGTGGACCGGGTGACGGTGCAGTGCGCGGAGGCGATCTGCGAGGTCATCGCGGAGGACACCGGTCTCTCGCGCGACGAATCGATGCTGCTCGCCTCCGGACTCGGCGGCCTGGCCCAGGTCGTGGCCCGTTCCTGGCTGCACAGCGACCGCAGCGTGCCGCGCGACACGGCGGTCCAGCTCCTCACCTCCCTCGCCTGGCGCGGCATCGCGGGCTTCCCGCTGTACGGGAGCGAGCAGGGGCAGGGGCAGGGCGACTGAGCCCTCGCGTCCGCGGCGAGCGCCGTGCCGGGGCCGTGAGGCGGTTCCCGTCGCCGGTGGCCGCGAGGGTGCCGTCGGGGGTGCGCCGCGCGTGTTCGCTCAGGGCGTGCCGGGCTCCGCTCAGCGGGGTCCCCTCGCCGGGCTAATGTGGGGCGCGTACGGCGCGCTGGGTCGCGCACATCGGTGACCGTCGGAGGGACATAGCCGTGGAGGTCAAGATCGGGGTGCAGCACGCGCCGCGCGAGATCGTTGTGGAGAGCGGGCAGAGCGCCGACGAGGTCGAGAAGGCCGTGGCCGACGCGCTCGGGGGCACGTCCCCGCTGCTGAGCCTGGAGGACGACAAGGGCCGCAAGATCCTCGTCCCCGCCGCGAAGCTCGCGTACGTGGAGATCGGCGAGTCCGCTCCCCGCAAGGTCGGCTTCGGCGTGGCCTGAGTCCGCGCCGCCCACCGGCCGGGCGTCACGAGAGGCGGTCCCCCGCGCGGGGGACCGCCTCTCGTCCTTGTACGCGCGCCATGCGCGCGCCCCCGGCTCGCGCCCCTCTGCCGCGCGACCTCTCGAATCCCCGTTCCCCGCCCCCGCGCGCGATTGCGGCCCACCCCCACGGGTAGGACGGCTTCAACCGAATCGGCCCGTGGACACCGGGAGGACCGGATGCTCGTGGAAGCAGTGGGCGCCGCCGCGCTCGGCCTCGTGCTCGCCGCCCTGGCCCTGCGCCGCCTCCCCGGGCGGCTGCCGCGCCCGGTCCTCGTCCACGCGACGGGCGGCGTGGGCGGCCTCTTCGGCGCCTTCGTGGCGCACAGTTCCCTCGGCCCGGGCCACCTTCCGCTGAGCCTCCTCGCCGCGACCGCCGTCACGGCGGCACTGCTCTCGCTCCTCCCCCGCCCCGAGGCCGCCCCCGAACGACCACGCGAGAGCGCGACCGCCTGAGCGCGCGCCATACGCGGGTACGGCGCTCCCGCCGCCGCGCACGGCACCCCGCCTCGGCGGCTCCCGCACCGCACGGCCCGGCACACCCCCGCGCGGCCCCGCCATGTACCGCGACGAGCATGGCCGGAAATCGCCGGACGCGGAGGGAAGACCGCAGGCCCTCGGACGCCCCCTCAGGACATCCGCCTCACCCTGACCGCGCCACCCTCACGCCGCCACCCCGCGACAGCCGCTCACCCGTCAGGACGCACGCCTCAGGACGCCAGCCCCAGCGCCGCCATCCGCTTCGTGTGCGCCTCCGTGATCCGCGAGAACATGCGGCCCACCTCCGCGAGGTCGAAGCCGTCCGCCAGGCCGCCGACGAGCATCGTGGAGAGGGCGTCGCGCTCCGCGACGACCCGCTGGGCCTGCGAAAGGGCCTCGCCCATCAGGCGGCGCGCCCACAGCGCGAGCCGGCCGCCGACGCGCGGGTCCGCCTCGATCGCGGCGCGGACCTTCCCGACCGCGAAGTCCGCGTGGCCGGTGTCGGCGAGGACGGTGAGGACGAGGTCCTTCGTGTCCGTGTCGAGGCGTACCGCGACCTCGCGGTAGAAGTCGCTCGCGATGGAGTCGCCCACGTACGCCTTGACCAGGCCCTCCAGCCAGTCCGAGGGCGCCGTCTGCTGGTGGAAGGCATCGAGCGCGGTCGCGAAGGGCTGCATGGCCTCGGCGGGCTCCGCGTCGATCTCGGTGAGCCGGTCGCGCAGCTTCTCGAAGTGGTGGAACTCGGCGGAGGCCATCGAGGCCAGCTCCGCCTTGTCCTTCAGCGTCGGGGCGAGCTTGGCGTCCTCGGCCAGGCGCTCGAAGGCGGACAGTTCGCCGTAGGCGAGGGCACCGAGGAGGTCCACGACCGCGTCCCTGTAGTGCGGCTCGGCGGAGCTCGCGGCCCAGTCACGGGCGGTGGTCGCTGCGGCGGTCTCTGGCGTCTCCATGCCCGCACAATAGCCCGCGCCCCGGGGCCCGCACCCGGGCGGCCGACAGGTGTGATGACCACTACGTGTGGCCTTCGGCCGACACCCCTGCGGGCTTTGGGGGTATGGTGGTAAAGGAGCCCGCCGAATATGCCCATATGTTCAGCGGGTGTACCGAGGATGCCCGGTCGGTGGCCCGATCGGCTCCGACCCGACAGCCCTCCCGGCCGGTCGCGCCCCGAGCGCGTACGGCTGTCGAGGGGCCCTCAGCGGTATGAGCGCTGTGAGCGTGGGCAGAGGTCCCGCGACGCGACCCGGCCCGTCCCCGTTACAGCGGCCTGCGGTCCGCGGCACGGTCAAGATCCCTCACGTTCCCTCGTACCGCCTTAACGAAGAGGCAACATCCTGAGTACGCAGACTTTCCGGGACCTGGGGATTCTCCCCGAGACCGCCGAGGCGCTGGAAGCCGTCGGCATCGTCTCCCCCTTTCCCATCCAGTCACTGACCCTGCCCGTCGCCCTGTCCGGCTCCGACGTGATCGGCCAGGCCAAGACCGGGACCGGCAAGACGCTCGGCTTCGGCCTCCCGCTCCTGGAGCGGGTGACCGTCTCCGCCGACGTCGAGGCCGGACGCGCCACCCCGGACAAGCTCAGCGAGGCGCCGCAGGCCCTCGTCGTCGTGCCCACCCGCGAGCTGTGCACGCAGGTGACCAACGACCTCCAGACCGCCGGCAAGGTACGCGACGTCCGCGTCCTCGCCATATACGGCGGCCGCGCCTACGAGCCGCAGGTCGAGGCGCTCAAGAAGGGCGTCGACGTCGTCGTCGGCACCCCGGGCCGTCTCCTCGACCTCGCCGGTCAGCGCAAGCTCGACCTCAGCAAGGTGCGGGCCCTCGTGCTCGACGAGGCCGACGAGATGCTGGACCTCGGCTTCCTGCCCGACGTCGAGAAGATCGTGTCGATGCTGCCCGTGAAGCGGCAGACGATGCTCTTCTCGGCGACGATGCCGGGCGCCGTCGTCTCCCTCGCGCGCCGCTACATGTCGCAGCCCACGCACATCAACGCGACCTCGCCCGACGACGAGAACGCCACCGTCGCCAACACCGAGCAGCACGTCTTCCGCGCGCACTCGATGGACAAGCCGGAGATGGTCGCGCGCATCCTCCAGGCCGAGGGCCGCGGGCTCGTGATGATCTTCTGCCGCACGAAGCGTACGGCGGCCGACATCTCCGAGCAGCTCCAGCGGCGCGGTTTCGCCGCGGGCGCGGTGCACGGCGACCTCGGTCAGGGCGCCCGTGAGCAGGCGCTGCGCGCCTTCCGCAACGGCAAGGTCGACGTGCTCGTGTGCACCGACGTCGCCGCGCGCGGGATCGACGTCGAGGGCGTCACGCACGTCATCAACTACCAGACGCCCGAGGACGAGAAGACCTACCTGCACCGCATCGGCCGTACCGGCCGCGCGGGCCGCTCGGGTACGGCCGTCACGCTCGTGGACTGGGACGACATCCCGCGCTGGCAGCTCATCAACAAGGCGCTCGGGCTCGGTTTCCCGGACCCGGCCGAGACGTACTCGACCTCCCCGCACCTCTTCGAGGAGCTGAAGATCCCGGCGGGCACGAAGGGCGTGCTGCCGCGCAGCGAGCGCACCCGCGCCGGTCTGGACGCCGAGCAGGTCGAGGACCTGGGCGAGACGGGCGGTCGCGGCAAGCGCGGCGGCACCGCCCCGGCCGGGGCGCGCGGGGGTGCCCCGCGCCGAGTACCGCGAGG
>NZ_GG770539.1:2101236-2113394 GCF_000154905.1 Streptomyces sp. SPB074
CTCCCAGGGACAGATCGAGAAGCTGGCGCTGCTCTCGCAGGCGCTCGGCGCGATGGAGAAGGGCGCGGTGTGGGAGGCGATGGCGGCGCTGGAGTCGCCGGCCGCCGCCGAGGCCGCGGCGCGCCCGGCCACCGAGCGGGACCGGCGGCTGCGCGAGCGGTGGCTCCGCACCCGTACCGCGCAACTCCTGACCACCGGGAAGCAGTTGGCGACGGAGCCGGACCGGGTCGATGAGCTGGCGGCGTGCGGGGTTCCGGTGCACGTCGTGTCGGGCGAGAGCGACGACACGTGGCCGGTGGAGTGGCTGGACGCGATGGCGCTCCGGCTCGGGGCGGACCGGACCCGTGTCGCGGGCGCCGGGCACTCCCCCAACACGGACCGCCCGGCGGAGACGGCGGCGGCGCTGCTCGCCTTCTGGGACGCGCACCCGGCGACACCCTGAGCCGGCCAACCCGGCCCCCGGGTATCCACACCCTCAGCTCCCCCGCCCCCGGCCCCCCGTCCCTCAGCCCCGCACGCCCGTCTCCGGTCCGCTGTCCGGGGTCGGGAAGAGGGTGCGTACGTGTTCCCAGAAGCCGTCGCGCAGGGCGCGGCGCAGGTCGGGCTGGGCACGCAGCGAGTACTGGAGGAGCGCTTCGGCCTCGATGAGGAGGTCCTGGTCGACGGGGCCGGGCAGGTAGGGGCCGGGAAGGAGCGCGGCGAGGGCTTCGGGGCCCTTGGTGCTGTACCAGGTGGCGGCGACGCGTTTGCCGACGAAGTGGACGTCGTCCCAGGTGGGGCGGGGGACGACGGCGTCGTCGAAGGTGACGACGGTGCGGCGGGCCACGTAGGGCTTGAGGAAGGCGAGGTCGAGGGTGCGTTGCGCGTCGGCCTCCCACAGGAGCGGGTCGGCCTGGTTGCGCAGGCCCTCGGGGGCCTCGATGCCCCACAGGTGGACGCGGGCGCCGAAGTCCTGCGCGGCCTCGACGGCGGGGACGAGGTCCTCGTCGCCGCCGAGGAGCACGGCGTCGCCGATGGCGCGGTGGCGGGCGAGGGACTCGATGTCGCCGCGGATGAGGGAGTCCACGCCCTTCTGCTGGTTGTTGGCGTTGAGATTGCCGAGCCGGACCTTGACGTCGGGCAGTTCGGCGATGGACTGTTGTTCGGCGGTGTGGATGCGGCGCCTGGCGCCGTCGTACCAGTAGACGCGGAGGAGTCTGCTGTGCGGGAAGACGTGGCTCGCGCAGTCCACGAGGGCGTCGATCAGGCCCTGGGCGTCGAGGTCGAAGCCCTTGCGGTCCTCGGTGCCCGCGACGAGCCGACCGGCCGCGGCGTAGAGGTAGCCGGCGTCGACGAAGATCGCGTGCGTCGCGGCTCCGGCGAGTTCCCCCGCGATCTGGGCGAGGTGCCGGTCGATGCGGTCGAGTCGGGCGCCGAGGTCCACGGTTTCCTGGTTCATAGGGGGCTCATTGTCCCGATCGGCGCGGGGCGCGCACAACCGCGCGAGGTGGTGCGCAGGTGTGCGGGGAGGAGCAGGGGGGTACGAGGGGTTCGTCCCTGTCAAGTACTTAGGGCACTGAAAGTTTTCCTTAGCCAAGGGAATGTTTGCTCAGGGCAACTCGTTGTACCCATTCGGAGCGGGGATACCCCAGTCTCGCAATCCACTCGTAACGGACGGGCAACGCCCTGTGCCGGGTACGGGCGCGACACTGGGTCCACACCCTCGCATCACAGTTCTCCTTTGGAGGATCACCCGGACGAAGGGAGAAGCCCCATGCGCTTCGAGATCATGCGCCTCGACGACGTGACCGGTTCCGCGATGGACAGCACGATCGTGGACGCGGCCTCCGTCAACCGGATCGTTCAGCAGGCGGCCGAGATCGGTCAGCGGCTCTACATCCGCCCGGCAGAGGCTCCGGCTTCGTAACGCCATGTTCCGTGACGGCCTCCGCACGGCCGTCGCACCTTTGATGATGACTCAGGGCCCCCGCCCGGCGAACGCCGGACGGGGGCCCTCGTGTGCGCGGGGGGCTCAGGCTCCCTTGATGACCCGCGTGACCCCGTTGATGATCTGTTGGACCGCGATGGCGGAGAGCATCATGCCCGCGAGCCGGGTCACGAGGACGACGCCGCCGTCCTTGATGACGCGGATGATGACGAGCGAGTAGCGCATCGTCGCCCACAGCACGAGGTGCATGGCGAGGATCGCGCACCACACCGAGAGCTGGGTGCTCACCGAGTCCGCGTGCTGCACGGCGAGGATGACGGAGACGATCGCGCCGGGGCCCGCGAGGAGCGGCATCCCGAGCGGGACGAGGGCGACGTTGACGTCCTTGGTCTGCTGGGGCTCGTCGGTCTTGCCGGTGAGCAGGTCGAGCGCGATGAGCAGGAGCAGCAGCCCGCCCGCGATCATCAGCGCGGGCACCGAGACGTGCAGGTAGTCGAGGATCTGCTGCCCGAGGATGCCGAAGACGACGATCACGCCGAAGGCGACGCACACCGCCTGGAAGGCCATGTGCCGCTGCGTCTTGGCGGGGCGGCCCGCGGTGAGGGCGAGGAAGATCGGGGTGATCCCGGGCGGGTCCATGATCACGAAGAGGGTCAGGAAGAGCGAGCCGCACGCAGCATTAAACCGAGTAGCAACAATGGACAACACCTGAGTCCCTTCGTGAGGTTCTGCAGCAGCGAGACGTCCCGAGAGAGTGAGGTTCACGGGGGACGGGTGGACGGGGCGTGCGTGCGCCCCGCGCTCGGCGGGGCGCTCGCCCGCGCCCCCGCCCGGCCTTGGTACGGGGCCGGACGGGGGCGCGCGCGGAAGCCGGCCGGGGCCCGGGTGGGATTGGCCGGAGGCGGGTGGGTGGTTCAGGCGGTGCGGGCGGCTCCGCCGGCGCCGGGGACCGGGAAGGCTCCCGTGGAGCGGCGGATGATCTCGGCGTAGACCTCGGGATCGGTCGTGCGGGCGCCGAGGGCGATCGTCTTGCGGGTGCCGTGGTAGTCGCTGGAGCCGGTCGCGAGGAGGCCGAGGTCCTTGGCGAGCGCGTGGGCGCGGGCGGTGGCGGCCGGGTCGTGGTCGGGGTGGTCGGCCTCGATGCCGTCGAGCCCGGCGGCGGCGAGGGCCGCGATGGCCTCCTCGCTCAGGGTGCGTCCGCGCGAGGCGGCGAGCGGGTGGGCGAGGACGCTGACGCCGCCCGCGGCCTTGACGAGGCGGATCGCCTCGGCGGGGTCGAGTTCCGCCTTGGGCGCGTAGGCGCGCCCGCCGTCGCCGAGCCACTGCGGTGTGAAGGCGTCCGAGACCGTCTCCACGACGCCGAGTTCGACGAGCGCGGAGGCGAGGTGCGGGCGGCCCACGGAGCCGCCGGCGGCGATGCGCGCGACCTGCTCCCACGTGATGGGCACGCCGAGGCCGCGCAGGCTCTCGACCATGGCCTTGGCGCGCGGGACGCGGTCGTCGCGGATCAGCTCGCGCGCGGTCAGCAGCTCCGGTTCCCCGGGGTCGAAGAGGTAGGCGAGGAGGTGGACGCCGATGCCGCCGGAGCGGCAGGACAGTTCGGCGCCGGGCACGAGGGTGAGCGGGCGGTCGAGCGTCGCGAGCGCGGCGGCGGCCTCGGCGTGGCCGCGCGTCGTGTCGTGGTCGGTGAGCGCGAGGACGTCGAGCCCGGCGGCGGCAGCGGCGGCGACGAGTCCGGCGGGGGTGTCCGTGCCGTCGGAGGCGGTGGAGTGGGTGTGCAGATCGACACGCACGGCACGGGCTCCTTCGGGGCGGGGTTCGGTACGGGGCGGCGGGGCCGCTGCCCGGGGCCCGGGATCGCCGGGCGCGTTCCAGGATAGGGCCCGCGCGCGGGGCGCGTGTCCGGCGCCCGGCGGGGCGGGGCGGACGCGCTCAGGGGCGGGGGCCAGCCAGGAGGGAGGGGGACAGCGCTCCGTAGGGCAGGAACTCCAGTTCGGACGCGGCTTCGCGGAGGTCGGCGAGGACGAGTTCCTCCGGGGCGAGGGCGGCGGCGCCCTCGGGGCGGCCGACGAGCCACAGGCGCACGCCGTCCGTGTCGCCGAGGAGGACGGTGCGGTCGGGCGGGGCCTCGGGGAGGCGCCAGAGCGTGACGGGGCGCCCGGCGGCGAGGAGCGTGCCGGCCGCCGGTTTGCCCTCGTCGGGCGCCGTGCCCGGGACCCCGGCCAGGTGGGCGCCGAGGCCGAGCCCGGGCCGTTCGGCGACAAGGAGGAGTTCGCTCGTGCCCTGCGGGCCGGGGCCGGCGCAGGCGAGGACGGTGGCGAGCGCCCCGGTCCTGGCGTCGCCCGCCGAGGTGGCGCCCGCGTAGAGCCAGCCGACGGGGAGCGGCCACGGCATCCACACCGGGACCCGCGCGCACCGTACGACGGCGGCCAGTTCCTCGGGCCCGGGCGGCAGCGCCGGGCGCAGGGGGGGTACGGCACCGTGGGCGGGGCAGCGCCACTCGTCGGCGAAGAGACCGGGCGCGCTCACCCGGCCACCGCAGCGCGGACAACGGACGTCCCCCCTCATACGGCCCACGGTCCCCGCCGCACGTGCCTCCGTCAAGGTCCGAGGTCGTGACCCGGCCACTCGGGAACGGGGGGCGGGGCAGGGTGGAGGAGGGGTGCGGCCCTCGCGGACACGGCCGGGGCGCCCCGCCGGCGGGGGGGCAGCGGGTCCCCGTAAGGGTGCGGGTAGCGGTCTGCGGTCCGCTCAGTCCAGCGGTACGGAGCCCCGCAGCGGGTCGCGCAGGTCCGTGGCGTGCGCGAGCCACTTCTCCTGGAGGGCCTGGGCGCCGCGGACGCGTTTCCAGGCGGCCTCGTGGGGGGTCATGGGGAGGAGGGGGAGGAAGGCGACCGGGGCGAGGGGCGGGTCGAGGTCCAGGGTCTCGACCAGGCCACCGGGCTCGGCGACGAGGACCGAGGTGAAGGGGGCGCCGGGCCACAGCGGTTCGCCCACGTCGAGCGAGGCACCCGGCGCGATCACGACGCCCTCGACCTGCGGCGAGGCGGCGAGTACCGCGAGGGGGCGCAGGACCTTGTCCGTATCGGCGCGCCCGGCCCGTACCGAGAGCACGAGTTCGGCGCGCGGGCCCTTCACCGGGTCCGCGAGGAACGCCGAGGGGTCGGTCATCGGCGCGGCCGACATGCCGAGGGTCGCGTAGCGCACGAGGGGCGCGGAGTCCTCCCGCGTGTCGGGGAAGCGCAGGACCTCGATGCGTTCCGCGCCGAGGAAGGTGATGCCCGCGCGGGCGTCGCTCGCGCCGAGCGCGCTGCTCAGTCGGGCCTCCACCAGGGCGAGTACGTCGGCTGCCATGCCCGCGACTGTACGCGGCGGGGGTGCGCGGGGCGCGCGTGGGCGGGCAGGGAAAAGCGGCCCGTGGCGTAAAGGCCGCGTAGGCAAGGCGTATCGCGCGGGCAAAACGGGGATTGACAGGACGGCCGACTGCTAGTCTTGGCCGCCGGTCAGGGCAGCGTGCAGAAGCGCGCTTTCAGCCCGGCCGCCGTACTCCCGGATGTCCGGGTCACCCGTCCCGCGAGGGACCGGCTGGAGGAGGTGGGGCTCCATGGATCGAAGTCGACCGTGCAGTACCACCCGCTCTTCCGCTTGACGGTGCCGTGCCCCGCTCCTGGGGCCCGGACCGGAACTTGAGGCCGTACATACCCGGGTCCCACGGGGGTAAACGCCTCTTTCCCTTCCGTTCTCGCCGCTGATCGCGGGGCACACGGAAGAGCACTTCGTCACCGCCTGATCCCCCCTCCCGTTCGCGCGGGAGACCCCGTCAGCAGCGCAGACCGCGCACCGCTCCTCGCGGTGCTCCCCGATGTGCGGACGTGCCCGGTGCGGCGCACGCCCTCGTTTCGGGAGGTTCCGCCCGGTACGCCCGGTCGCGCACGAAGGAGCAGCACCATGTCGATGATCCCCAGCCTGCGTGCCGTGGTCCGCCCCTCCGCCCGAAAGGTGCCCGCCCCCCACGAGACGGACCGTCACCCCGAGGTCAACTCCTCGGTCGTGGACTGCGCCGTCTACCGCGAGGGCCGCCGGGTGCCCACCGCGCACGCCCTGACCCCGCACGCGGCCGTCGAACTCGTCCGGCTCGGCGGCGGCTTCGCCTGGATCGGGCTGCACGAGCCGGGCGAGGCCGAGTTCGCCGGCATCGCCGCCGGCTTCGGTCTCCACCCGCTCGCCGTCGAGGACGCCGTCCACGCCCACCAGCGCCCGAAGCTGGAGCGCTACGACGACACGCTCTTCACCGTCTTCAAGACCGTCCACTACGTCGAGCACGAGGAACTGACCGCGACGAGCGAGATCGTCGAGACCGGCGAGATCATGTGCTTCACCGGGCGGAATTTCGTGATCACCGTCCGGCACGGCGGGCAGGGCTCGCTGCGCGGCCTGCGTCACCGCCTCCAGGGCGACCCGGACCTCCTCGCGCACGGCCCCTCGGCCGTCCTGCACTCGCTCGTCGACCACTGCGTGGACGGCTACCTCGTCGTCGCCGACGCGCTCCAGGACGACATCGACGAGGTCGAGACGGAGGTCTTCACCGCGCCGGGCAAAGGCGCCTCGCGCGGAGTGGACGCGAGCCGGATCTACCAGCTCAAGCGGGAGATCCTGGAGTTCAAGCGGGCCGTCGCGCCGCTGCTGCGCCCGATGCACCTGCTCAGCGAGCGCCCCATGCGGCTCATCGACCCCGCCATCCAGAAGTACTTCCGCGACGTGCACGACCACCTCGCGCGCGTCCACGAACAGGTCGTCGGCTTCGACGAACTGCTCAACTCCATCCTCCAGGCCAACCTCGCGCAGGCGACCGTGGCCCAGAACGAGGACATGCGCAAGATCACCTCGTGGGCGGCGATCATCGCGGTGCCGACGATGATCTGCGGCGTGTACGGGATGAACTTCAAGCACATGCCGGAGCTGCGCTGGACCTACGGCTATCCGATGGTCCTCGGCGCGATCCTCGTGATCTGCCTCGGCATCCACCGCACCCTCAAGCGCAACGGCTGGCTCTGAGGGGCCGCGGCCGGCTCCCCGGGGCCCCGCTGCCGCCGCCGGGCGGTGACGGTGCCCGCGCGGGTGGCGGCGCCCGCGCGGGTGGCTACGCTGCTCGTATGACTGCCGCCGCCAGCCCGCTCGACCGCGCCCTTGTCGAGGAAGCCGCGAAGAAGTCGTCCCTCGTCTGGGTGAGGGGCGAGGGCACCGATCCGGCCCGCGCGCTGTGGCACGTGTGGCACGAGGGCGCGGTGCTGCTCGTCGGGGACGGGCCCGGGGAGCAGCCGCTGCCCGGGCTCGCGGCGGGCGGCGCCGCCGAGGTGACGGTGCGGAGCAAGGACAAGGGCGTCCGGCTCGTGACCTTCCGGGCCGGGATCGAGGAGCTGACGGCCCGTTCGCCCGGCTGGGAGGCGGCGGTCGGCGAGCTGCGGGGCAAGCGGCTCAACGCGGCGGACGCGGAGCGGATGCCGGAGCGCTGGGCGCGGGAGTGCCGGGTGCTGCGCCTCGTCCCCGCGTACGAGACGGGGACGCTGCCCGCGCCGGACTCCTCGCTCGCCGCTCCCCCGCCGCCGAGCCCGGCCTCGACGCGGGTCACCCGGCCGGCGCCCCTGCCGAAGCTCGTTCTCGGGCGGCGGCGGAAGAAGAGGTGAGCCGCCGCGCGCGGACCGGTCCAGGCCGGGCGCGCGCCCCGCGCCCTCACGTCCGCGGCAGCAGTCTGTCCCCGTAGTCCACCGTCTCGTCCAGCCCCGGTTCCTTGAGGTCGAGCGCCGCGTTCCAGGCGCTCAGCGCCACCGTGCCCGCGTCGCCCGCCCGGCGCAGCTTGAGCGGGTACGGCTCGCCCTCCAGCGAGACGTCCACACGCGCGCCCGCACCCTTGTCGCCCGCGACGCGAACGGTGCGGACGCCGCCGCTCTCGCCGCGCCCGGAGGTGACGACCTCGCCGTCCAGCCCGAGGAGCCCGTCGAGCAGCGCCTTCTTGTCGGTGAAGAGGCTCAGTCGCTGGTACGAGGGGTCCTTGGGCGGCACCTTGACGTACTTCTTGTCGAGCTTGCCCGCCGCCGTCCTCGCGCTGCCGCCCTTGGCGTCGTCCGCCTCGTGCTCCCAGAAGGCGGCGTCCGCGCGGAGGTAGAGGTGCTTCTCGACGCGCAGGAGGGAGAACGCGGCGCCCTTGGTGCGGACCGTGCCCGTGCCGCCCTCGGCGGTCAGGCGCATGTCGAGGGTGTAGGTGTGCCCGCCGCTGATGAGGCTGCCCTTGAGCCGTACGGAACGCGCGCCGCCCGCCGCCGCGACGGTCTTGCGGTGGATCTGCTCGGCGGAGAGCTCGCCGACGCCGTTGGTGCCCTCGTCCGGGTCGTCGGCGCAGGCGCCGAGCCCCCCGAGGAGGGCGGCGCACACGGCGCCCGCGAGAACGGTCCTGGTCGGTCGGGGCAGGGCGCGGGGGGTCACCTGGGGGCGAGCCTCTCATCCGGGATCGGGGGGACACGGGGCCTGGGCCCGCAGCGTACCGGGGCGGCCCGTGGCTCCCGTACCGCAGGCCCCACGTCCGGCTCCGGCACTCCCCGCGCCCTGCGCCGCACTCCGCCACCCCCGGCGCCCACGCTCCCCCACCCGCCATCCGCCATCCGCCATCCGCCATCCGCCATCCGCCACGCTCCCCGCCCCCGTCCGCCGCGCTCCCCCGCCCGCCCCGGCCGACGCGCTCCGCCGCGTCCGTCCGGCCCAGCGGTCCGGCGGTGGGCGCCGTCAGCGGTTAGCCTGATCCCGCCCCGTAAAGAGATGTTCGTGCCGGTATACGGAGGAGGTGGCCGGTGGCCGGTGGCGCTCCGCGGATCTTCGTCTCGCACCTCGCCGGGATGGCCGTCTTCGACCCGAACGGCGATCAGGTGGGGCGGGTGCGCGACCTCGTGGCGACGCTGCGGGTCGGGCGGCGCCCGCCGCGCGTGCTCGGGCTGATGGTGGAGCTGCCCACCCGGCGGCGGATCTTCCTCCAGATGACGCGCGTCTCCGGGATCGAGTCCGGGCAGGTCATCTCGACGGGCGTGCTCAACGTGCGGCGCTTCGAGCAGCGGGCCGGGGAACGCCTCGTGCTCGGTGAACTCCTCGACCGGCGGTTGCGGCTCGTGGAGACGGGCGACGAGGTGACCGTGCTCGACGTCTCGGTCACGCAGCTCCCGGCGCGGCGCGAGTGGGAGATCGACCGCGTCTTCGTACGGAAGATGCCGGCCGCGCGCGGGCGGCTGCCGTGGAAGGGGAGCGGGCGGCGCGGCGGCGAGACGCTGACGGTCGAGTGGTCCGCGCTCGCCGGGTTCTCGCTGGAGGAGAAGGGGCAGGGCGCGGAGAACCTGCTCGCGACCTTCGAGCAGCTGCGCCCCGCCGACCTCGCGAACGTCCTGCACCACCTCTCGGCGAAGCGGCGCGCCGAGGTGGCCGACGCGCTGGACGACGACCGCCTCGCGGACGTGCTGGAGGAACTGCCCGAGGACGACCAGATCGAGATCCTCGGCAAGCTCCAGGACGAGCGCGCAGCCGACGTCCTGGAGGCGATGGACCCGGACGACGCGGCCGACCTGCTCGGCGAGCTGCCCGAGGCCGAGAAGGAACGGCTGCTCACGCTCATGCAGCCCTCGGACGCCGCCGACGTGCGGCGGCTCATGGCGTACGAGGAGCGCACGGCGGGCGGGCTCATGACGACGGAGCCGATCGTGCTGCGCCCGGACGCGACCGTCGCCGAGGCCCTGGCCCGGGTCCGCAACCCGGACCTCTCTCCCGCGCTCGCCGCGCAGGTCTACGTGTGCCGCCCGCCCGACGAGACCCCGACGGGCAAGTACCTCGGCACGGTGCACTTCCAGCGGCTCCTGCGCGATCCCCCGTTCACGCTGGTCAGCGGGATGCTGGACGACGATCTGCTGCCGCTCGCGCCGCAGGCGCAGCTGCCGGAGGTGGCCGGGTTCTTCGCCACGTACGACATGGTGGCGGCGCCCGTCGTGGACGACTCGGGGGCACTGCTCGGTGTCGTCACGGTGGACGACGTGCTCGACCACATGCTCCCGGACGACTGGCGCGAGACGGAGTACCAGCTCTCGGGCGAGGTCCCCGCCGACCGGGCGGCGCGCACGGGCGAGGCCCCGGCGGCGCGGGCCGCGCGGGAGGGCGCCGGAAAGGCGCGCGGCGCGGGGGACGGCGGGCGCGGAGAGGCGGGGCGGCATGGCTGAGCGGGGCGGCGGCGAGCGGGAGCGCGAGCAGCAGGTCGAGGCGGTGCGGGACCGGCTCCACGAGCTGCGCGAGCGGCGCGGGCAGGCGCGGCGGCGGCACGGCGAGGCGGAGGGGCAGCGGGAGCGGGAGCGCCGCGAGGGCACGGGCAAGGAGCGCGCCGCGGGGCGCTCGCGGCCGCGGCTGGACGTGCCGCGACCCCCGCGCAGGCGGCTGCTTCCCGACTACGACCCGGAGTCCTTCGGGCGGGCCTCGGAGCGCATCGCGCGTTTCCTCGGCACGGGCCGCTTCATCGTCTGGATGACGGTCATCATCATCGTCTGGGTGGTGTGGAACATCGCCGCGCCCGACGCGCTGCGCTTCGACAACTACCCCTTCATCTTCCTGACGCTGATGCTCTCGCTCCAGGCCTCGTACGCGGCGCCGCTGATCCTGCTCGCGCAGAACCGCCAGGACGACCGCGACCGCGTCAACCTGGAGCAGGACCGCAAGCAGAACGAGCGGTCGATCGCGGACACGGAGTACCTGAGCCGGGAGATGGCGAGCCTGCGCATGGGCCTCGGCGAGGTCGCGACCCGTGACTGGATCAGGTCGGAACTCCAGGACCTCGTCCGGGACTTGGAGGAGCGCGGGGCGGGCGGGGAGCGGGCCGGGGAGGAGCCGGAGCGCGAGCGGCGCTGAGCGCGGGGCCGTGCGGGCCGGGGCGGGCCCGCTCCCCCGCGGGGGCCGGGCCGGGGCGCGTGCCACCGGCGGGGTGACGAAGGCGACGCGAGGCCCGGTCGGGCGGGCGCGGGCGGCGCCGTACCATCGGGTACATGGCTTCCGACACGCCCACACTGCCGAGCGAGGACGCGATCCAGGCGGCGCTCGCGACGGTGAACGACCCCGAGATCCACCGGCCCCTGACCGAGCTGGGCATGGTCAAATCCGTGGAGATCGCGCAGGACGGCGCCGTCGCGGTCTCGGTCTACCTGACCGTCTCCGGCTGCCCGATGCGCGACACCATCACCGAGCGGGTCACGGCGGCGGTCGGCGCGGTGCCGGGCGTCACCTCGGTCGCGGTCGGCCTCGACGTCATGAGCGACGAGCAGCGCAAGGAGCTGGCCACCGCGCTGCGCGGCGGGCAGGCCGAGCGCGAGGTGCCCTTCGCGAAGCCCGGCTCGCTGACCCGCGTCTACGCGGTCGCCTCCGGCAAGGGCGGGGTCGGCAAGTCCTCCGTGACGGTGAACCTCGCGGCGGCGATGGCCGCCGACGGCCTCAAGGTCGGTGTCGTGGACGCGGACATCTACGGGCACAGCGTGCCCCGGATGCTCGGTGCGGACGGCCGCCCGACGCAGGTCGAGAACATGATCATGCCGCCGTCCGCGCACGGTGTGAAGGTCATCTCGATCGGGATGTTCACGCCGGGCAACGCGCCCGTCGTGTGGCGCGGCCCGATGCTGCACCGGGCGCTCCAGCAGTTCCTGGCCGACGTGTACTGGGGCGACCTGGACGTCCTCCTCCTCGACCTCCCGCCGGGGACGGGCGACATCGCGATCTCCGTCGCCCAGCTCGTGCCGAACGCGGAGATCCTCGTGGTGACGACCCCGCAGCAGGCGGCGGCCGAGGTCGCCGAGCGGGCCGGGTCGATCGCGGTGCAGACGCACCAGAAGATCGTCGGCGTGGTCGAGAACATGTCCGGGATGCCGTGCCCGCACTGCGGCGAGATGGTCGACATCTTCGGCACGGGCGGCGGTCAGCTCGTCGCGGACGGCCTGACCCGCACCACGGGCGCGCAGGTCCCCGTCCTCGGCGCCATCCCGATCGACGTGCGGCTGCGCGAGGGCGGCGACGAGGGCACCCCCGTGGTCCTCTCCGACCCGGAGTCCCCCGCCGGTGGCGCGCTGCGCACGATCGCGGGCAAGCTCGGCGGCCGTCAGCGCGGCCTGTCGGGGCTCTCGCTGGGCATCACGCCGCGCAACAAGTTCTGAGACACCCGGGGGGACGG
>NZ_GG770539.1:2113494-2116411 GCF_000154905.1 Streptomyces sp. SPB074
CCGTACCTCACCGGTACGTGTCCAGGTCCTCGACGCGGCTGAACGCGAGCCCGTAGGCGCTCATCCCCCGGCCGTAGGCGCCGAGATGGACGCCGCTGTCCCCGGCGGTGCCCGCCAGCACCCAGCCGTACTCGGACTCGCGGTAGTGGAAGGGCGTCGGGCGGCCGTCCACGGGGAGGGTCAGGCTCGACCAGACCTCGCCTTCGAGGTCGTCCGCGAGTTCCCAGGCGGCCTCCGTCTGCTGGTCGAGCCAGTCGTCGCGCAGCGTGTGGTCGATCTGGCCGGGCCAGGTCACGGTGAGCAGCCCGGCGCCCGCGAGCCAGGCGGCCGAGGAGACCGTCGTGGCCTCCAGCATCCCGGTGCCGTCGGCGGTGCGCCGTCCCTCGTGCGCGGCGACGGTGACGACGGCGGCGAAGCGCTCCTTGTCGGCACCGCTCTCGGTGCGCACCGAGGGCTCCTCGCCGTGGCCGAGCGAGCCGTGTTCCACGGCGCCGTCCCCCGCGACGGCCGCCTGCATCAGCCAGCGCGGCCCGGTGTACGCGGCGTCGAGGCCGTACCAGGGGAAGGCCGCTTTGCGGTAGAGCGCGTCGTCGCGCCGGGACGCCGGACGGGATGGGGGTGCGCCCTCGGTGTCCTGTGGCTGTCCGTCCACCTGACTCGTGGTCTCCATCGTCGTGGCCGCCTCCTCGCTGTTCGCGGGGTCAACGACCCCGACACGGCAGGATAGCCACCCCTCGCCGCGCGCACGTCACACGGCGGAGCCGAACCACGCGGGCGGCGGATGGGGGCGCCGGGGACGGGGAGGCGGCGCGGGACGCGGGGCCCGGGAGGCGGCGCGGGACGCGGGAGGCGGCGCGGGACGCGGGGGCGGCGCGGGACGCGGGGGCGGCGCGGGGTGGTGGCGGCCGCGGCTCAGGTGGCGTCGATGTCGTACGGGGGCGGGGTCGAGGCGGCGGGCTCGGGGCGCTTGGCGAGGTCGGCCTTGGCGGGGCGCTTGGTGAGGTCCGTCGTGTTGTCGGGCTCGGCCTTCTTGCTCAGGTCGGTGAGGGAGCGCTCGTCCTTCGCGACCTCGTCGTCGTCCTCGGCCTCGCGCCCCTTGACGGTGTCCGCCAGCTCGTTCATCTCCTTGCGGAAGTCGAGGCTGGAGCGGATCTCGGCGAGGCCGTACTCGTCCTCGCCCTTGGCGAGCTGCTTGCGCACGAAGTTCTTCGGGTGCAGGTCCTCGAACTCGAAGTCCTTGAACTCGGGCCCCAGCTCGCTGCGGATGTCGTTCTTGGCGCTGTCCGTGAACTCCCGGACCTTGCGCAGGACACGCATCCCGTCCTGGATCATCTTCGGCAGCTTGTCGGGCCCGAAGATGATCACGCCGAGCACGACGATGGTCAGTACCTCGAACAAGCCCACGTCATTGAACACCTGAGAACTCCTCGCGCCGTCCCCGGGCGGGCGGCGCGTCCACCGCGCGTCCCCGGGCCTGGTCCACGGTACCCGGCGCCTCCCACGGACGGTACGGTGCCGCCGGTCCCGTTTACGGCCGCCGCCCCGGAGGCGCCGGGCCCGCGGGGGCCCGGCCGGGTCTCCGCCTCCGTGCTCGCCTCCCGTGCGCGGGTTCAGTCCGCCG
This sequence comes from Streptomyces sp. SPB074, assembly GCF_000154905.1. Classification (GTDB taxonomy): domain Bacteria; phylum Actinomycetota; class Actinomycetes; order Streptomycetales; family Streptomycetaceae; genus Streptomyces. The sequence continues at coordinate 2,115,116 of NZ_GG770539.1, forward strand.
CGTCCAGGGTGAGGGTCGTGCGGTGCTCCTTGCCGTCCCGGACCCAGGTGAGGCGCAGGCGGTCGCCCGGGCGGTGGGAGCGGACGCGGACGATCAGGTCCTCGGCGGAGGTGACGGGGCGGCCGTCGGCCGCCGTGACGAGGTCGCCGGGGGCGAGGCCCGCGCGGTCGGCGGGCCCGCCGGGGGCGACGGCGTCCTTCCCGCTGCCGACGAGGGCGCCGCTCGTGTCCTCGCGGGAGTCGAGCACGACACCCATGACCGGGTGCGCGACGTGCCCGTGGGCGAGGAGTTCGCCCGCGACCCAGCGGGCCTGGTTCACCGGGATCGCGAAGCCGAGCCCGACGCTGCCCGCCTGTCCCTCGCCCGTGCCGCTCGCGGACCGTATGGCGCTGTTGACGCCGATGACGTGCCCGGTGGCGTCCAGGAGGGGGCCGCCGGAGTTGCCCGGGTTGAGCGGAGCGTCGGTCTGGAGCGCGTTGACGTAGGAGACGGCGCTCTCCCCGCCCTCGCCCGCGGCGGTCACGGGGCGTTCCGTGGCGCTGATGATCCCGGAGGTGACGGTGTTGGGGAGGTCGAAGGGGGATCCGAGGGCCACGACGGGGTCGCCGACCTGGACGCCCCCGGAGTCGCCGAGCGTGAGCGGCGTGAGATTCCTCACCCCCCGGACGCGGACCACGGCGAGGTCGTAGCCCGCGTCCCTGCCGACGAGTTCGGCGCGCAGGGTCTGGCCGCCGGAGAAGGTGACGCTGAGGTCGCCACCGCCGTCGGCGGGGGCGACGACGTGGTTGTTGGTGAGGATGTGGCCCCGGTCGTCGAGGACGAAGCCGGTGCCCGTACCGGCCTCGCGGGAGCCGGCGGCGCGCAGGGTCACGACGCCGGGCAGCGAGCGGGCCGCGAGGTCGGCGATGCTGCCGGCCGGGCGGCCGGGGCCCGGCGCGGGCGCGGGCAGGGTCAGCGGGTGGGTGCCGCCGTCGCGTTCGTAGCGTGCTCCGAGGTAGCCGCCGAGCGTGCCGGTGACGAGGGCGGCGAGCGTGACGGCGACGATCACCCCGCGACGGCGGGCACGCGGACCGGGCCCGGAGTCGCCGGAGCGGAAGCCGTCGGAGCGCGAGCCGTCGGAGTCGTGGAAGGCGCCTGAGTCGTCGGAGCCCGCGTGCCCGGGGCCGGGTTCGCCGGGGCCGGAGTCGCCGGGGCCGGAGTGTTGCGGGCCCGGGTCCTCGGGGCCGGGGGTGCCGGAGCGGGCGTGGGGGGCCGCGTGGGGCGGGGTGCCGCCCCACGGGTCGTACCCGGCCCAGG
>NZ_GG770539.1:2116917-2119370 GCF_000154905.1 Streptomyces sp. SPB074
CCACGGCGCTGGGACCGCGCTGCGGGGTGACGCTGCTGCCGCGCGCCTCGGGGGCGTCCCCGGCGCCGGAGGAGACTCCGCCGAGGGCGAGCGCGGCGAGTGAGACGGCGCCCGCCGCCGCGTAGGCGAGGCGGCGCCCGCGCGAGGAGGCGCGGGGGGTGTCGCCGCCCGGCGCCGGGTGCACGGGGAAGGGCGCGACCCGGTTCAGGACGGGGGCGAGCGCGGGGCGGGTCAGGGCGGCGACCCCGGCGGCTCCGACGGCTCCGGCGCCTGCGGCGGGCACGCCGAATCGTCCGGCGGCCCCGTCGTGCGCGGTGGGTCCGCCGGGGAGGCCGCGTCCGGGCGCTCCGCCGCCCGCGAAGGGCGTGTGACCGGTCGGTCCGCAGGGGAATCCGTGGTCAGGGCCTCCGGGAAGCCCTTGAAGACGCTCCAGAAGAGCGGGCGGCAACGCGGGGGCGGCGGCCTGCGCGAAGGCGCTTTTCAGGCGGCGCTGTTCGTCGGCGTCCGTCTTGCAGCGGGGACAGGTCGCGAGGTGGGAGAGGACTCGCTCCCGGGCGTCGTGATCCAGCTCGCCGTCCACGAAGGCGGCGAGGCGGTCGCCGAGGTGCTGCTCGGAGAGACAGCGCCGGGCGGCTGGGGGACGTGATCCGCTCACGCGCTCGCGCTCCCCCCTCCCAGCGCGGGCACCGGGCTCCTCAGCAGGCCGCGCCGCTCGGCGCGCGCCTCGGGGGAACGGTGCTTGAGGGCCTTGCGGAGCTGGGAGCGGCCCCGGTGGATACGGCTGCGCACGGTGCCGAGCTTGACGTCGAGGGTCGCGGCGATCTCCTCGTAGGAGAGCCCCTCGATGTCGCACAGGACGACGGCGGCGCGGAACTCGGGCGCGAGGGTGTCGAGCGCCTGCTGCACGTCGGCGTCGAAGTGGGTGTCGTGCAGGACCTGCTGCGGCGAGGGCTCGCGGCTCGGGAGCCGTTCGGCGGCGTCGTCGCCGAGGGCGTCGAAGCGGATGCGCTGCTTGCGGCGGACCATGTCGAGGAACAGGTTCGTCGTGATGCGGTGCAGCCAGCCCTCGAAGGTGCCGGGGGTGTACGTGGACAGGGAGCGGAAGACGCGGACGAAGACCTCCTGCGTGAGGTCCTCGGCGTCGTGCTGATTGCCCGTGAGGCGGTAGGCGAGGCGGTAGACGCGGGCGCTGTGGGTGCTGACGATCTCCTCCCAGCTGGGCGGCGTCCACGCCTTCGATTCCGCGTCGGCGGCGAAGGTCGCGGTGCGTACGGAATCGTCGGCGGGGGCGCCCTCGCGGGCCGCGCGGGCCTGCGGAAGGGCTCGGTCAGCGGTGTCGGTCACGGATTTCGGCTTGGCGGGCGGTCCGGGACGCCAGGGCGGCGCCGGGTCACCGGCCGCAGCCGCACCTCCCCTGTCAGCTCTGGTGGTGTCCAGTGGAGCACCCACCATAGCCATACGGACCGTTAGCTCCGGATAAGCGATTTTGCCGGGATTGACCTCGGCATCCGCGCTGGTCATCCCGTACGGACGCGCTGTCGCACGCTCCGGCTCCAAGCCGCGCCTCGGCGCCCTCTCGCACACCGCGCTCGCGGTCATCCTCCACCTCCCGTACGCGCCGGGGGACCGGCTTCCCGTGCGGCCCGGCGGCGAGGGCACTGCCCGCGACCGGCGCACAGCACTCTTAACGTCCGGTCCCATCTGCGGGTTCCCTTGGCCAACGGATACAGTCACGGCCAGGCAACTACGGGGCAAGGAGAGGCTCATTACCGGCAACCGGGAGACGGGCTGGGCGTTCGTCGACGCCTTCGTCGCCGAGGACGAGACGCTGATGTGGGCCCGGGAGCGGGCGCGCGAGGCGGGTCTGCGTCCGGTGTCCCCCGCGACCGGGGCGGCCCTCGCGCTGCTCGCCGCCTCCGTGGACGCCAAGGCGGTGGCCGAGATCGGCACGGGCACCGGCGTCTCGGGGCTGTACCTGCTGCGCGGGATGCGCCCGGACGGGGTACTCACGACGGTGGACCCGGAGCCGGAGCGGCAGCAGTTCGCCCGGCAGGCGTTCCGCGCGGCGGGCTTCGCGGGCAACCGGGCCCGGTTCATCCCGGGCCGCGCCCTCGACGTGCTGCCCCGGCTGGCGGACAACGGGTACGACCTGGTCTTCTGTGACGGCGACCGCCTGGAGTGCCTGGAGTGCCTGGAGGAGGCGCTGCGGCTCCTGCGGCCCGGGGGCGCGGTCTGCTTCGAGGGGATCTTCGCCGACGGCCGGACGTACGCGGCGGGCCCGCAGCCGGTCGAGGTGGTGCGGCTGCGCGAACTGGTCCGCGCGATACGCGAGCACCCGGGGCTCGTCCCGTCACTGCTGCCGGTCGGGGACGGCCTGCTGAGCGCGGTGGCGCGGTAATTCTCGCGGCGGCTGAGCCGAAGGAAGCGCGACGGTGCCGAGACGCCCGTCGCGC
>NZ_GG770539.1:2119470-2126178 GCF_000154905.1 Streptomyces sp. SPB074
CAGAATCATGTCGGTCGCTCGTTCCTCACGACCTGCGCGCGACGGGCGTCTCGGCACCGTCGCGCTACCTTCGGCTCAGCCGCCGCACAGAGAGACAGACATGATTCTGCCCCGCGTCGCGGAGCGGCGCGGGGCAGAATCATGTCGGTCGCTCGTTCCTCACGACCTGCGCGCGACGGGCGTCTCGGCACCGTCGCGCTTCCTTCGGCTCAGCCGCCGCACAGAGAGACAGACATGATTCTGCCCCGCGTCGCGGAGCGGCGCGGGGCAGAATCAAGGTGACGTGCTCGGCGGTCACGGTGGACGTGTGACAGGCCGTGCGGGAGATTTCGTCAGCCGACTACCTTCTTGAGGGCGTCGCCCAGGGCGTCCGCCTCGTCAGGGGTCAGCTCGACGACGAGTCGACCGCCGCCTTCGAGCGGAACGCGCATGACGATGCCCCGCCCCTCCTTGGTCACCTCGAGCGGGCCGTCGCCCGTTCGCGGCTTCATGGCCGCCATGCTCGTTCCCCTTCCTGAAACCAGCTCATCGCAGCCGGCGGCCCCGTCACAGGCGCTGCCTCACCGGCATCGAACACATTGCTTCCGCAGTCATTATCCCGCATGTGGGGGCCAGGTGACCAACATCGAGCGGACTCATCTGCGCAACGCGCTCGTTCAAAACCACTCATTCCGGCGATGTGACTGGAATACTGCCCCACTTCGCCCCGCACCCCGGACCCGGATTTGTTGACGCAGATCACAGGGGCGGAAGGAATGCGCGGGGCCCGCGGGGCCCTGCGTGATCTCGGTCATGCCGGTACGGGGCGCGCGCGAGGATGATGGGACGGTTGCCCGTCCGCCCGGCAGCGGAGCCCGGCGGAGGGCTGGATCAGAGGGGATCTCCTTCATGGCCGACTCCGTCCTGTACGACGTGACCGACGCGCTCGCCACGATCACGCTCAACCGTCCCAATGCCATGAACGCCCTCGACACGGCGACGAAGGAGGCGCTGCGGGACTCCCTCCAGAACGCGGCGGCCGACCCGGAGGTGCGGGCGGTGCTGCTCACCGCGACGGGGCGGGCCTTCTGCGTCGGCCAGGACCTCAAGGAGCACGTGGCCAACCTCCAGCGGGACAAGGAGACGGGCGACGGCGGCACGATGAGCACGGTGCGCGAGCACTACAACCCGATCGTGCGGGCGATCACGGCGATGCCGAAGCCGGTCGTGGCGGGCGTGAACGGGGTCGCGGCGGGGGCCGGTTTCGGCCTGGCGCTGGCGGCGGACTACCGCGTCGTGGCGGACACGGCCGCGTTCAACACCTCGTTCGCGGGGGTCGCGCTCACCGCCGACTCGGGGCTGTCCTTCACGCTCCAGCGCGCGGTGGGGCACAGCCGGGCGAGCGACTGGCTGCTGTTCCCGCGCAACATCGGCGCCCAGGAGGCGTACGAGCTGGGGATGGTGAACCGTCTCGTCCCGGCCGCCGAGCTGGCCGGGGCGGCGCTGGAGATCGCGCGGAAGCTGGCGCAGGGGCCGACGGTGGCGTACGGGGCCCTCAAGGGCTCGCTCGCGTACGCGGCCTCGCACACGCTGGACGAGGCGCTCGACAAGGAGGACGAACTCCAGACGGTCGCGGGCACGTCCGAGGACCACGTGATCGCCGTGGAGGCGTTCCTCAAGAAGGAGAAGCCGCGCTACCTGGGGCGCTGACCGGCACCGCCCGCGCCGCCGCCGGTCCGCCCGCTACGCCGCCGCCTTCCCCTCCGGGCGGGCCGCGCGGCCCCTGCCCCGCGCCACGCAGGCGACGAGGTGGTCGTCCACGAGGCCGCACGCCTGCATGAGCGCGTAGGCCGTCGTGGGGCCGACGAAGCGCAGGCCCTCGCTCTTGAGGCCCTTGGCGAGGGCGGTGGACTCCTCGGTGACGGCGGGGACGTCGGCGGTCGTGCGGGGGGCCGGGCGGCTGTCCGGGTCCGGGGCGAAGGACCAGAGGTAGGTGGTGAGTTCGCCGGGCTCCCAGCCGGCGAGGAGGCGGGCGTTGGCGAGGACGGCGTCGATCTTGCGGGCGTTGCGGATGATCCCGGCGTCGGCGAGGAGCCGGGCGCGTTCGGCGGGCCCGTAGGCGGCGACGGCGGTCAGCTTGAAGCCGTCGAAGGCGGTGCGGAAGGCGGGGCGGCGGCGCAGGATCGTCAGCCAGGACAGCCCGGACTGGAAGGCTTCGAGGCTCAGCCGCTCGAAGAGCGCGTCGTCGCCGAGCAGGGGCCTGCCCCACTCCTCGTCGTGGTAGCCGAGGTAGTCGGGGGCGCTCAGGCCCCAGGGGCAGCGGAGTCTGCCGTCGGGTCCCGGGAGCGCGCCGGTCGCGGTCACGGCCGCTCGCCCTCGTCGGCCGCCCGCGCGGAGCGGCCGGCGAGCGCCGATTCGAGGTCGGCGATCCGGGCCTCGCGCTCGGCGAGTTCGGCGGCGAGGCGGGCCAGGGCCTCGTCCACGTCGCCCATGCGGTAGCCGCGCAGGGTCTGCGGGAAGCGGAGCGCCTCGATGTCGGCGCGGCGTACGGGCCGGCCGACGGGGAGCGGGTCGGTGAGCCGTTCGGGCGGCGCCTCGGGCAGGGCGGCGCCCTCGCCGTGGCCGAGCACGGCGAGCGTGACGGCGCCGACCACCACGACCAGCGCGACGACCAGGAACCAGAACATCAACATGCGTCTTCCCCAAGTCCCCGGGCGCGGTCCCCGCCCGGTGCTCTTCTCGTACGGCCCGCCCGACGACCGGTGCCGCGTGGCCACGATCGTGCCACGTCCGCGCGGCGGCTAGGGTCGCAGGCGGCCCGGGAGCCGTGATCACGGGTGACTGCTTGGGGCCTCCGGCCCGGAAGGGAAGCGCTGGGATGTTGCGTCTGGGTCGCAGGGAGTTCGGCGAGCACGAGCCGGTGATCATGGCGATCGTGAACCGGACCCCGGATTCCTTCTACGACCAGGGGGCGACCTTCGCCGACGAGCCGGCGCTCACGCGGGTCGAGCGGGCGGTCGCGGAGGGCGCGGCGATCATCGATGTCGGCGGGGTGAAGGCGGGGCCCGGCGAGGAGGTGAGCGCCGAGGAGGAGGTGCGGCGCACGGCCGGCTTCGTCGCGGAGGTGCGGCGGCGCTTCCCCGAGGTCGTGATCAGCGTGGACACGTGGCGGCACGAGGTGGGCGAGGCGGTGTGCGCGGCGGGCGCGGACCTGATCAACGACGCGTGGGGCGGCGTGGACCCGAGGCTCGCGGAGGTCGCGGGGCGGTACGGCGCCGGCATCGTGTGCACCCACGCGGGCGGCGCCCGGCCCCGTACGAGGCCGCACCGCGTCGCGTACGAGGACGTCATGGCCGACATCCTCCGGGTGACGACGGCCCTCGCGGAGCGCGCCGTCTCGCTCGGCGTCCCGCGCGAGTCGGTCCTCATCGACCCGGGCCACGACTTCGGCAAGAACACCCGCCACTCCCTGGAGGCGACCCGCCGCCTCCCCGAGATGACGGCGACGGGCTGGCCGGTCCTCGTCTCGCTCTCCAACAAGGACTTCGTCGGCGAGACCCTGGACCGCCCGGTGAAGGAACGCCTCCTCGGCACGCTCGCGACGACAGCGGTCTCGGCGTGGCTCGGCGCGCGGGTCTACCGCGTCCACGAGGTGGCGGAGACCCGCCAGATCCTCGACATGGTCGCGTCGATCGCGGGGTGGCGCGAACCGGCGGTGGCGCGGCGGGGGCTGGCGTGAGGCGGTCGGCCTCCGGCCGGACACCGGTCCGGCGGCGCGGGGCTTCCGTGCGGCTCTCCGGAAAGAGACTGCCGGTCAACGGCGAACGAACGGGGGCGGCCTCCTGAGGAGACCGCTCCCACCGACCGCTGCCCGGCCGGGCTTTCGCCGCCCGGCCGGGGACCGGCTCTACGTCAAATCCTGCCCTCGATGGTGTAGTTCCCGCTGCCACCGGGGCCGATGCACCTGACCTGGCTGTAACCGAGCTACTGGGCCCACTCCGCGGCGTCGTCAAGACATGCCTGCATACTCGCGTACTTGGCACCCCCCATCACCACCCAGTTGCCGTGGGTCCGGCCGGTGTCGGCGGAAGCGGTGCCCGCGTAGGTCATGGGTATGACGACTGCCGCCGCGACGGCTACGAAGGCGGAAAGGACGCGGGACCGGGTCGACTTCATGGCTCTCCTCGTTGCCGGATGAAAGGGCCGCTTGGCCTGATGCCACCTCGGGAGCGCCTGGGCGGCGTTTCTGAGCTGGCGTCAGACCTCACGAAGGCTCCAGTGCCCCGAGGAACCGGCCGAACACCGACGGAAACCGGAACGCCTTCCCCCACGTGCCTCCCCCGGGCCGCACGCGCCGGTGTGCGGCGGTCGGCAGCCCGGCAACTACGCGGAGACGCCAGCCGCCGCGACGCCCGCCACGAAAGTGGCGAAGGCGGAGGACGTGACGGTGAGGACGGGGGCGGCCACCCGCTTCGAGTCCCGCACGGGAACCACACCGTGCGAGGCGACGAGATCGGCGGCCACCTCCACACACGCACCCCCGTTGTTGGCGCTGTAGGAGGACTTGAACCAGTTGAGGCCAGCGAGGGTGGGCATCCGGGTTCTCCTTCTCGGCTGTTGAGCGGGCGTACTTCCACGCGCACACCCATGGCACGATGGTGCGCCCGCAAGGCGTCACGCGCAGCGACGCGTTCAGACATGACGAAGCCCGCCGGTCCCCGGAAGGGGGCGGCGGGCTGTCCTACGTGCCGGGCTCGATCAGGCGGAGAACTCACCGGACTTGACGCCCGCCACGAAACCGGCGAACGCCGTGGACGTGACCGCGAGGACTGGACCGGCCACGCACTTCGAGTCACGCACGGGGACCAGGCCATGCGACGCGACGAGATCGGCGGCGATCTCGACGCACGAGCCCCCGTTGTTGGCGCTGTAGGAGGACTTGAACCAGTGGAGGCTTCCGGCGGACATCATGCGCTCACCCTTCCGGCGCGAACGGACCCTACGAACGCCGAGAACGCTTCGCGTCCCACCGCCATCACGTCCCCGGCCGGACGCTTGCTGTCGCGAACGGGAACCGCGCCCGTCAACGACACGAGGTTGGTGGCGACTTCGACACAGGCACCGCCGTTGTTTCCGCTGTAGGACGACGTGCGCCACTGAGGGGCAGGACTCATGCCGGGCCCTTTCGCCGGAGGGAACTCGACGCCAGTATGCGGCGGAAACGGTGGCCGCGCAGCGGGGCCTCCCCCGCACGACGAAACCCGCCGGTCCCCGGGGAGGGGCGGCGGGCCGTCGTGCGAGCGGAGTCGCGATCAGGCGGAAAGATCACCGGACTTGACGCCCGCCACGAAACCGGCGAACGCCGAGGAAGCGACCGTGAGAACCGGACCGGCCACGCACTTCGAGTCACGCACGGGGACGACACCGCGCGAGGCGACGAGATCGGCGGCCACCTCGACGCAGGCCCCACCGTTCTCGCTGTAGGAGGACTTGAACCAGTGGAGGCCCTCGGGGGTCGTCATGTGGTGCCCTTTCGTATCTGCTCGATCATGGCCACCGAAGCCGGCTGTGACGGCGCCTGGGCCTGCATTTGATGGTAGCTGGTCAACAAAGGCATCACGGAGGTTCGTTCCTGCTCCAACGTGCCCTGATGCGCGGATTCCGCGTAAGCGATGAGCCGTCCCGTATCCATCGTCAAGATATAGAGCGGAAGGCTCAGCGGCCTCCGATCGCCCATCGAGAACGGGATCACTTGCACGACGGTGTTGGGACGCGCGGCGAACTCCACCAGAGCCCCGAACTGCGCCGCCATCACGGCGGAAGTGCCTACCGGGCGGCACAGGCAGCTCTCGTCCAGCAAGACGAACACCAGCGGCAAGGGCGAGCGTTGCAATGCCTCCTGTCGCGCCGCTACCAGCGCCAGCCGTTCCTCGCCCTGCTCTTCCGTAATCGCCCCACGCTCCACGCTGCGGGCAGTGAGTGCTTCCGCGTACGCACGGGTCTGAAGTATCCCGGGGACAACACCGACCTCGTATACGCGGATCTCCGAAGCGCGAAGCTCGTGGTCCACGTACTCGGGGAATCCCTCCAGCAGTGACGTTCGCCTCGCCACCCGGCTGCGCCGCTGGAGTGCGTCGCCGGTTCCCAACTCGCGGTCCGCCCTCTTCGCGAACTGTGGAGTTGGGGGGCGGCGGCCAGTTTCGACAGCCGAAACGTGCGAGGCCGAAATACCCATCCGCGCGGCAAGTTCTTCCTGTGTCCATCCTTGCCCGTCGCGCAGCCTGCGCAGATGCTCCCCGAATGCTTCGCCCGGCGAGCGAGCGGGGTCGAGTGCCTTCCGATTCACCACGTATCACTCAACTCCTCCGTCAAGGACGATCAGTTGAATACCTGGGCAGGCTAGTTCAGCCTGAGGACTCCCGGTAGCCGCTTCGCTACAACGAGGAGTGATCCGTATGCCCGTTCCTTTTCCGCCCCCCGCCGACGACTGCCCCGCCTGCGAACGGCTTCGGGAGGTCGAGCGGGCGGCCGAGGCCGTGGGGGACCACTCCAAGGCCACCGACTGCCGCGTGCTCCGCGCCCGGCATCCGCACAACAGGCCGGGTGCGGGGGCCTCGTGAGCGCGGTGGCCGTCGCCTCACGGGGCGGTGACGCCTCCGGCGGGTGGGTGCTCGCACGGGCGCGGCTCGGCGCGGGGGCCGAGGCGGCGGGGTGGCTGCGCGGGGAGGC
>NZ_GG770539.1:2126791-2129031 GCF_000154905.1 Streptomyces sp. SPB074
CGGACGCCCCGCCCCGGCTGTTTCAGACCCCCGCTTCCTTCGTCACGAGCGCCACGGCCTCGTCCACGTCGTCCGTCAGGTGGAAGAGGTCGAGGTCGCCCGGGTTGGCCTTGCCCTCGGCGATGAGGGTGTCCCGGAGCCAGTCGACGAGGCCGCCCCAGTACGCCGTGCCGAAGAGGACGATCGGGAAGCGGGTGACCTTCTGGGTCTGGACGAGGGTCAGCGCCTCGAAGAGTTCGTCCAGCGTGCCGAAGCCGCCGGGGAGGACGACGAACCCTCTCGCGTACTTGACGAACATCACCTTCCTCACGAAGAAGTAGCGGAAGTTCACCGCGATGTCGACGTACTTGTTGACCCCTTGCTCGAAGGGAAGCTCGATGCCCAGGCCGACCGACGTTCCCTGCGCCTCCCAGGCGCCCCGGTTCGCCGCCTCCATCGCACCGGGACCGCCCCCGGTGATCACCGCGTAACCGGCCTCCGTGAGGGCGCGGCCGAGGCGGACCCCGAGCGCGTACTCCGGTGAGTCGGGGCTCGTCCGGGCGGATCCGAAGACACTGATGGCCGGGGGGAGTTCGGCGAGCGCGCCGAAACCGTCGACGAGCTCGGACTGCATCCGCATGACTCGCCAGGGGTCCGTGTGCACCCAGTCCGTGTCACCGCGCGAGTCGAGCAGCCGCTGGTCCGTCGTCCCGGGCTGCACCTGGTCGCGCCTGCGTACCACCGGTCCCAGACGCTGTTCCTCCACCGGGCCGTTCGATTCGAGACTGGCCATCGCGCTCCCCTCTCATTCGTGCGTCCGGACAGCGTAGGACCTCCGGCGTGGCCTGCGGCGCAAGCGGAGATGAGCAGGGAGTGGTGGCGGCGCGAAGGAGCGGAATCCGGCCGCCCGCACACCCCCCGCCCCGAGGCCCGCAGGGCCGAGCAGCGTCGGCAGAGCCGAAGGGAGCGCGACGGTGTCGAGGCGCCCGTCGCGCGCAGGTCGCGAGGAACGAGCGACCGAGCACGTCGGGTGACTCGACACCGGCACCGGCGCTCCCGGAGGCGAAGCCGACGCAAAAAAAAGGGGGCAAAGCCGACGCAAAAGAGAGTTCAGCTCGTGAGCCAGGCGCGCAGGCGTTCCTCGGCCGCCAGGACGTGGCGGATCTCGACGTTCTCCTCGCGCTTGTGGGCGAGCAGCGGGTTGCCCGGACCGTAGTTGACGGCCGGGATGCCGAGGGCGCTGAAGCGGGCCACGTCGGTCCAGCCGAACTTGGGGCGCGGCGTGCCGCCGACGGCTTCGAGGAACGCGGCGGCGGCCGGGTGGGTCAGGCCGGGGCGCGCGGCGGGACTGTGGTCGTCCACGACGAAGTCCGTGACGCCGCAGCCGGCGAAAACCTCCTCGACGTGCGCGAGCGCCTCGTCGCCCGAGAGGTCGGGGGCGTAGCGGTAGTTGACGGTGACGACGCACGCGTCCGGGATGACGTTCCCCGCGACACCGCCCTCGATCCGGACGGCGTTGAGCCCCTCGCGGTACTCCAGTCCGTCCACGAGCGGGCGGCGCGGCTCGTACGCGGCGAGGCGGTCCAGGATCGGCGCGGCGGCGTGGATCGCGTTGGAGCCCATCCAGGAGCGCGCCGAGTGGGCGCGTTCGCCGCGCGTGTGGAGGTGGACGCGCAGGGTGCCCTGGCAGCCGCCCTCGACCTCGCCGTCCGAGGGTTCGAGCAGGACGGCGAAGTCGCCCGTGAGCCAGTCGGGGTGGGCGCTCGCGAGGTGGCCGAGGCCGTTGCGGTCGGCGGCGACCTCCTCGTTGTCGTAGAAGACGAAGGTCAGGTCGCGGTTCGGGGCGGGGAGGGTCGCGGCGAGGCGGAGCTGTACGGCGACGCCCGCCTTCATGTCGCTGGTGCCGCAGCCCCACAGGAGGCCGTCCGCGTCGAGCCGGGAGGGCACGTTGTCCGCGATCGGGACCGTGTCGATGTGACCGGCGAGCACGACGCGTTCGGGGCGGCCGAGCGTGGTGCGGGCCACGATGTTGTTGCCGTGGCGGTCGACCGTGAGGTGCGGCAGCGGGCGCAGCGCCGCCTCGATCGCGTCGGCCAGCGCCTCCTCCGCACCGCTGACGGAGGGGAAGTCCACGAGGGCGGCCGTCAGGGCCCCCGCGTCGAGCCCGAGGTCGAGCGCGGGCGGGGCGAGGGGGGCGGTGGTGTCACGCATGGGGCGAGCCTAACGCGGCCCCCCGGCACGGCCCCGGGCCGCTCCGGGCC
>NZ_GG770539.1:2129131-2129952 GCF_000154905.1 Streptomyces sp. SPB074
CGCCCGCCCCACCGTGGCGGACCCGCCTGCCCCGCCGTTCCCGCGGCTTGCCCCGCCGCTCCGGCCGCCTCTGCCCGCACCGGTCCCGCACAGGCCGCGCACAGGTCCCGGACGCCCCACCGGCCGCGCGTCCCACAGCCCGCGCACAGCGTTCTTTCCGGCGCTCGCGCACGGGGTGGCCGCGTGCCGCGGACCCGTTACCTTATGGGCGTGCCCGAGCCTTCGCCCTCCCGCCCCTTGCGCCGCCGCAGGCTGCTCCGCTACGGCGCCGCGCTGACCGCCACGTGCGCGCTCGCCGGATATCTCGTGGTGCGCTTCGGGCCGGACGCGCGGCAGGCGCGCACCGGCTGCGAGGTGGTCTCGGCGGACGGCACGAAGGCCACGTACTTCTTCGGCGCCGACCAGGCGGTGAACGCGGCGACGATCGCGGCGGTCGGCACCTCGCGCGGGATGCCGGAACGCGCCGTGACGATCGCCCTCGCGACCGCGCTCCAGGAGTCGGGCCTGCGCAACCTCGACCACGGCGACCGCGACTCCGTGGGCCTCTTCCAGCAGCGGCCCTCGCAGGGCTGGGGCAGCGTCGCCCAGATCATGGACCCCGTCTACAGCGCGGGGAAGTTCTACCAGCGGCTCGCCAAGGTCGACGGCTACGCGGACCTGCCGCTCACCGTCGCCGCGCAGAAGGTGCAGCGCTCCGCCTTCCCGGACGCCTACGCGAAGCACGAACCGGACGCGGCGCTCCTCGCCGCCGCGCTCACCGGGCGGGCGGCGGCCTCGCTCACCTGCGAGGCCACCGTGCCCGACGGGCCCGGCGACCCCTC
>NZ_GG770539.1:2130184-2130646 GCF_000154905.1 Streptomyces sp. SPB074
GGAACTCGCGCAGTGGGCCGTCGCGCACGCCTCGGTGCTGCGCGTCTCCGAGGTCGCCTACGCCGGCCGCGAGTGGCGGGCCTCGGGCACCGGGCACACCTGGCCGCGCGCGGCCGGCGGCAAGGGCCGGGCGGCGGGGGCCGGGGGGCCCGAGGACGTACGGATCGTCACCGCGCCCTGACGGCGGGCGGGTTCAGCGCCCCGGGCTCAGCCGTACGACTCCTCGCCCGCGCGGGGGACCGCGGGGCCCGGCCCGGAGCACGAGCCGGGAGGAGAAGGCGCAGTTCAGCGGCGGTGCGCAGGGCGTCAACCCCGCCGCACGGCAGGGGGCCGACAATACGACGCATTGCCAACTCTTTGCCCGGGCGTCCCGCAACCTTCGCCCGCCTCACGCGGTAGTCACGCTGTCCGGGGCCCCGGTGGGCCCCGTACGCACTCACTGATCCCCCGCGAAGGAGCACC
>NZ_GG770539.1:2131082-2133392 GCF_000154905.1 Streptomyces sp. SPB074
AAAAAAAAAAAAAAAACCCCTCCCAGGCCGCGAGCCGCGCCACCGCCGCCGCGATCCGCTCGTCGCTCGCGGTGAGGCCGACGCGCACGAACCGCTCGCCCGCGTCCCCGTAGAAGTCGCCCGGCGCCACGAGGATGCCGAGCGCGGCGAGGTGCGCGACCGTCTCCCAGCAGGACTCGCCGCGCGTCACCCACAGGTAGAGGCTCGCCTCGCTGTGCTCGACGCGGAAGCCGTGGCCGAGCAGCGCGGCGCGCAGCGCGGTGCGGCGGGCCGCGTAGCGCTCGCGCTGCTCCTCGACGTGCTTGTCGTCGCCGAGCGCCGCCGCCGTCGCGGCCTGGACGGGCGCGGCCGTCATCATGCCGCCGTGCTTGCGGACCTGGAGCAGCGGGCCGAGCACGTCCGGGTCGCCGACGACGAACGCGGCGCGGTACCCGGCGAGGTTGGAGCGCTTCGAGAGCGAGTGGACGGCGACGACGCCCTCGTAGCTGCCGCCGCACACGTCGGGGTGGAGGACCGAGACCGGGTCGGCCTCCCAGCCGAGTTCGAGGTAGCACTCGTCGCTCAGGACGAGGACGCCGTGCTCGCGCGCCCAGGCGACGATCCGGGCCAGCTCCTCCTTGCCGAGGACGCGGCCCGTGGGGTTGGACGGCGAGTTGAGCCACAGGACGCGCAGGCCCTCGGGGTCGAGCGTCGTCGGGTCGTCGTAGACCTCGTGCTCCGCGCGGGCGAGGCGCGCGCCGACCTCGTAGGTGGGGTAGGCGAGGCGCGGGTGGGCGACGCGGTCGCCGGGGCCGATGCCGAGCTGGAGCGGGGCCCAGGCGACGAACTCCTTGGAGCCGACGACGGGCAGGACGTGGCGGTGGCTCAGGCCGCGCGCGCCGAGGCGCCGCTCCGCCCACTCCATGATCGCGTCGCGCAGCGCGGGCGTGCCCCACACGGTCGGGTAGCCGGGCGAGTCGGCGGCGGCGCTCAGGGCGTCCTGGACGAAGGCGGGCACGGGATCGACGGGGGTGCCCACGGAGAGGTCCACGATCCCGTCGGGGTGCGCGGCGGCGGTCTTCTTGTACGGCTCCAGCTTGTCCCAGGGAAAGCCGGGGAGCAGCGCGTCGAGCGGCTGCGGTTGTGCGGGCACGGTGGCTCTTTTCGGGTGTCGGACGCGGGAGGGCGGCGGGGACGGGGCGGTCGCGGCCGGGCGGCGGCGTGCCACCCGGGGCGGGGCGCCGCCGTCCGTACCGCGAACGCGCAGGTCCCGCCGGTGCGGGTGCACGGGCGGGACCTGAAGTGCGCGGGCGCACCGGGGAAGGGGGGCCTGTGCGGCCCGCGGCTCACCCGTTCTGCGGCGGAAGGGCGGCGACGAAGGGGTGGTCGCGCTCGATCAGGCCGAGCTTGCTGGCACCGCCGGGCGAGCCCAGCTCGTCGAAGAACTCGACGTTCGCCTTGTAGTAGTCCTTCCACTCCTCCGGGGTGTCGTCCTCGTAGAAGATCGCCTCGACCGGGCAGACCGGCTCGCAGGCTCCGCAGTCGACGCACTCATCCGGGTGGATGTAGAGGGAACGCTTCCCCTCGTAGATGCAGTCGACCGGGCACTCCTCGATGCAAGCCTTGTCCTTGACGTCGACACAAGGCTGCGCGATGACGTAGGTCACGCTGTCGTTCCTCCTCGATAGGGCGCTGGCGGGCCCGTCCTGGGGGTCCCGCCGCCTGGCGCGCGCGGGAGCGGCGTCGTCGATGCCCGGCACCTAGTATCTCCGCTCGGGGTCATGATCCGAACAGGAGGGGCGGTCCACACCATGGAATTCGCGGCGGGAGCGCGCCTTGAAGTCCGTATCAGTGCGTCTGACGTGGGCAAACGGGTCACCGTGCGGAGTGTCGCCGAAGAAGCCGCACCCGGTGCCGCTTTCACGGACACGGTGGGCATTCTCACATCCTGGGACGAGGACGTGCTGCTCGTGACCCGGCGGGACGGAACGCGGGTGCGGCTGGCGCGGGAGGCGGTGGTCGCGGCAAAGACCGTCCCGGCGGCCCCGGCGCGCCGCCGCGGCCCGGCGGCGGACTACGCGGAGCTGGCGCGGATTCAGGAGCGGGGCTGGCGCGCCGCGGAGCGGGAGGAGCTGGGCGGCTGGCTGCTGCGCGCCTCGGTGGTGGACGGCGCCGGTTTCACGCGGCGCGCCAACTCCGTGCTGCCGCTCGGGGACCCGGGGGTGCCGCTCCCGGAGGCCCTGGGCCGGGTGCGGGAGTGGTACGCGGCGCGGGGCCTGCCCGCCTACGCGCAGCTCGCGACCGGTGCGGGGGACACGCAGGAGGTGCTGG
>NZ_GG770539.1:2133821-2140115 GCF_000154905.1 Streptomyces sp. SPB074
TTTCGTACATACGGACACGGGGGTGCCCGGGACCGGCGGGGTGCCGGGGGCGATCGGGCGGTGTGTCGTGGACGGCCGCTGGGCCGGGTTCTCGGCGGTCGAGGTGGCCCCGGAGCTGCGGCGGCGCGGGCTCGCCCGGCGGGTCATGGGGGCGCTCGCGCGGACGGCGCTCGCGGAGGGCGCCTCGGCGGCGTGGCTCCAGGTCGAGCGGGACAACGAGGCGGCGGTCGCGCTGTACACGCGCCTCGGCTTCACCGTCCACCACCACTACCACCACTACCGGGCCCCGGAGGCGGCGTGAAGCGGGAGGAGCGCAGGGCGCTGTTCGCGGCCGAGGCGCGCGAGGAGCGGCCCTCGCTCTCGCGCCTGTGCCTGCTGCTCGCGGCCGAGGGCGACGCGGGGCTGACCCCGGCGGGCATCGACGCGGCGGAGGCCGAACTCGACCGGCTCGCGGGCGCGCTGCCCTTCCGTCCGGGCGGCCCCGCCGACTGGGCGCGGGCGCTGCGCGAGGTGCTGGGGGCGCGGGAGGGCTTCCACGGGGAGGAGGCGGACTACGCGCGCCTGGGGTCCTCGCTGCTGCACGAGGTGCTGCGGCGCAGGCGGGGCCTGCCGATCCTGCTGTCGGTGGTGTGGATCGAGGTGGCGCGGCGCGCGGGCGCGCCCGTGCACGGGGTCGCGCTGCCGGGCCACTTCGTGGTGGGTCTCGGGGAGCCGGGGGACGTCCTCGTGGACCCGTTCGGCGCGGGGCGGCCCCTGGACCGCGCGGAGGCGGCCGGGCTCGTGGAGCGCACGACGGGCGGCCCGCTGACCCCGGACCGGCTCTCCCCCGCGAGCCCGCTGGAGATCGTGCGGCGCGTCCTCGGCAACATCACCGCGTGGGCGTCGGCCCGGCCCGAGCGCGCGGAGGTGGCCCTGTGGGCGGCCGAGCTGGGCCTGCTGCTGCCCTCGCACCCGGCCGGGCTGCGCCGGGACCGGGCCCGACTCCTGGTCCGTCTGGGCGACTACCTGGAGGCGGCGGCGGAGTTCGAGCGGTACGCGGAGGCCGTCGAGGCGGTGTCGGGCGACCTCGCGGAGACCGTACGGACCGAGGCGCGGTCGGCACGGGCGCGGCTGAACTGAACGCCGCGCGGCGGGCGTCACCCGGTGCGGGCGCCCCGCGCGGCGTACGGGCGCTTCCTCACAGCCACCCCTTCTCGCGCGCGATCCGCACGGCGTCGGCGCGGTTGCGGGCGGCGAGCTTCTGGATCGCCGTCGAGAGGTAGTTGCGGACGGTGCCCTGCGAGAGGTGGAGCGCGGTGGCGAGTTCGGCGTTTCCCGCGCCTCCGGCGGCGGCGCGCAGGACGTCGGCCTCGCGCGAGGCGAGGGGGTTCGCGCCCTCGGCGAGCGCGGCGGCGGCGAGCGCCGGATCGATGACGCGCTCCCCGGCGAGCACCTGCCGCACGGCGGCGGCCAGCTCGGCGGCCGGGGCGTCCTTGACGAAGAAGGCGCGCGCGCCCGCCTCCATCGCCCGGCGGAGATAGCCGGGGCGGCCGAAGGTCGTGAGGATCACGACGCGGACGCCGGGGATTTCGTCGCGCAGGACGGCGGCGGCGTCGAGGCCCGTCATGCCGGGCATCTCGATGTCGAGCAGCGCGACGTCCACGGCGTGCGCCCGCGCGGCGGCCAGGACCTCGTCCCCGCGCGCGACCTGCGCGGCCACCGTCAGGTCCTCCTCCAGGCCGAGCAGCGCGGCGAGCGCCTCGCGGATCATCGCCTGGTCCTCGGCGAGCAGGAGGCGGACGGGGCCGGGCGTCGTCATGCGGGCAGCCTGGAGCCCGTCTCGTCCAGCGGTACGTGCGCGGTCAGCGCGAAGCCCCCGCGGCGCCCCGCCCGGGCGGCTCCCGTCGTCAGGGTCCCGTCCACCTCCGCGAGGCGTTCGCGCAGGCCCGTGATCCCGTGCCCGGGCGCCGCGCCGCCCGGACCCGTGCCGTCGTCCTCGACCCGCAGGTCCAGGTAGGGGCCCTGGAGGCTCTGGCGGCGGGTGAGGGTCACGCGGCAGGTGCGCGCGCCACTGTGCCGTACGACGTTCGTGACGGCCTCGCGCAGGACCCAGGCGAGCGCTGCGGCGGGCTCCGGGGGGAGCGCGGGCGTCCGCTCGGGGAGCTGCGCCTCGATGCCGACGGTGGTGAGCGCGACGCGGGCCCCGGCGAGTTCGCCGTCGAGCGTCGGCTGCCGGTAGCCGCCGACGGCGGCGCGGACGTCGGTGAGGGCCTGGCGGCCGACCTGCTCGATCTCGGTGACCTGCCGGGCGGCCTCGGCGGGGCGCGCGGGGAGCGTCCGGCCCGCGAGTTCGCTCTTGAGCGTGATGAGCGAGAGCGAGTGGCCGAGCAGGTCGTGCAGGTCCCGGGCGAGGCGCAGGCGCTCCTCGTTCGCCGCGAGCTGCGCCACGGTCGCGCGGGCGTGGCGCAGTTCGACGGTCGTGCGCACCAGCTCCCGTACCCCCGTCATCGCGAAGCCGCCGAGCAGGACGGGGATCAGCGTGCTCCACTCCGGTTCGTGGCCGCGCAGCGGCGGCAGGGCGAGCAGCAGGGGGGCCGAGGCGACGACCGCGTACCGCGAGTACGGCAGCGGGAGGGCGGCGGCGCAGGAGACCGCGAAGTAGACGAGGAGGACGTACCAGGAGTCGCCGAGCCCGAGCGGCAGCGCGACGGCGAGGGCGAGCATGAGGGCGAGCGGCACGAGGGAACGGGCCGTCGTGTGCGCGCGGGTGACGTCCCGCATGACGAGGGTCAGGTAGCAGCCGACGAAGACGAGCAGGTCCGCCCACCCGGCGGTGCGCGCGGGCGCCGTGTGCGCGCCGCCGAGGAGGTCGTCGAGCGGGTCCACGAGGAAGACCAGCCAGATCCCGATCCACAGGGCCTTTCCGCGCAGCTCGCGGCGGCCGCGGGGCGGGCTGCCGATGAGCGAGGGACGCGCGAAGGGCGCGAGGGCGCGCAGGAGGCGGGAACGGGGCCGGGGGGTGCTGGTCGTCATCGGTGCCGTCACGCCTTCAGAGTGTCCCTGCGGTACAGCCGCGCGGCGACCGCCGTGAAGAGCAGAAGGTAGCCGACGACGAGCAGGACGTCCTTCGCGGGCGGCGCGCCGCCCGCCTCGACGGCCTGGCCCATCGCGGCGTAGGCGTGGGTCGGCGTCCAGGAGGCGATGTCCTTGAGCCAGCCGGGGAAGTTGGTGACCGGGAGCCAGAGCCCGCCGAGCATCGAGAGGCCGAAGTAGACGAGCATCGTGAGCGGGCGGACCGCGTCACCGGTCGCGAGGTAGCCGATCGCGACGCCGAGCGAGCGAAGACGAGGCTGCCCGCCCAGATGAGGCCGAGCAGGGCGAGCCACTGCCAGGCGTCGAGCCGGACGCCCTTGACGGTCGCGCCGACGACGAGGACGACGGCGATCGAGGGCAGGCTCACGACGGCCGCCGAGCCGATCTTGCTGAGCACGTACCGTGGCCGGGCAGCGGCGTGAGCCGCAGCTGCCGCACCCAGCCCTTCTCGCGCTCCTTGGCGATGCGCTCGCTGTTGCCGACGAGGACGGCGGTGAGCGCGCCGAAGGACGCCATGGAAACCATGAAGTACGCGGACAGGGTCAGGTCGCCGACCTTCGCGTCACCGCTCTGGCCGGCCGTGATGAGCAGGAAGAGACCGGCCGGGTAGAGCACCGAGAAGAAGAGGAACTTCCCGTTGCGCGTGGTCCGCGCGATCTCCAGGCGCAGCAGCGCGGCGGTACGGGTGAACGGGGAACGGGCGACGGTGGCGGGGCGGGCCTGGGCGCGCGGGGGCGCGGTCGCGGCGGCGGTCTCGTTGCTCATGCGGTCGTGGCCTCCTCGGCCGTGGTGAGGGCGATGAATGCCTGTTCGAGCCCGTGGCCCGTGACTTCGAGGTTGCGCGGGTAGAGGTCGCCGAGGCCGTAGAGGGCGTGCACGGTCGCGTTGGCGTCCTGCGAGGCCAGGCGTACGGAGTGGCCCGAGACGGTGACCTCGGTGAGCCCGGGGAGCGGGCGCAGGCGCTCGGCGAGGCCGGGGACGGCCGCCGCTTCGAGGTCGAAGGAGATCCGGCGGGCGCCCGCGCGCGCCTTGACCTCGGCGGCGGTGCCGTCGGCGAGGAGCCGGCCCTTGTTGAGGACGCGGTCGGTGATCGCGTCGGCCTCCTCCAGGTAGTGGGTCGCGAAGAGGACCGTAGGGCCCGAGGCGGCCTGTTCGCGCATCGTCGCCCAGAAGGCGTGGCGGGCGGTGACGTCCATGCCGGTGGTCGGCTCGTCCAGCACGATGAGGTCGCAGTCCCCGACGGTGGCGAGCGCGAAGCGCACGCGCTGTTCCTGCCCGCCGGAGAGCTTGTTGACCTTCTGCTCGGCGATCGTGCCGAGCCCGGCGACGGCGAGGGTGTCGTCCACGGGGTACGGGCGCGGGTGGAGCCGGGCCGCGAAGGTGACCAGTTCCCGTACCGTCACGTCCTCCATGAGCCCGCCGCTCTGGAGCATCGCCCCGACCCGCCCGGCGGTGATCGCCCGCTCGGGCGTGCCGCCGAAGAGGCGCACGGTGCCGGCGTCGGGGCGGCGCAGGCCGAGGAGGAGGTCGAGCGTGGACGATTTCCCCGCCCCGTTCGGGCCGAGCAGCGCCACCGTCTCGCCGGGGTGCAGCGCGAGCGAGAGCCCGGCCACGGCCCGCACCTCGCCGAAGCTCTTCGTCACTTCATCGAAGGCGACGACGGGAGCGTCCCCCGCCACGTCACGTGTATCCGTCATGCGGAAGAGAATGCCGCGCGCCGGACCATCCGGGGCAGTGCCCCGTGTCGTGGCTCCGGGATGACAGATGTCACGCCCCGGCGTTCAGCAACTTCCCCCCCCAACTTCCAGCCCCTCCGGCGTTTGAGGAGCGGGGGCGCGGGGGCGGAGCCCCCGAGGGGCCCACCCGGGGAAGGCCGAACCCACGCCGGGGGCGAGCCCGCGTCCCGGCCCGCCCCGCGAGGATCAGCTGGGATTCGTCTCGATCTCCACCGTCCGCTCGGCCGGCGTCTTCCCCCGCAGCGCCTCCCTGAGCGCCCCGACGACGTCCTGCGGCGTCACGGCCGTCCGCTCCCCCGTGCCGCGGGTGATGAGGACACCGTCGAAGGTCGATCCGTACAGCCCCTCCAGGGCCTTGAGGTCATAGGTGTCGACGAGCTTCCCGCCGACGGCCTTCACCCCGAGGATCTGCGGCAGCGAGCGGTCGGGGCCGAACTGGATCGAGGCGGGACCGGCCTTGATCGTCACGAGTCCGGACATGGCCGGGTCGGCGAAGTCCTTCTTCATGCGGTCGACCTCGGCGTCCGAGATCGTCGGCTTGTTCTCGCTGAGCGGCAGCGACACCGGCTTGGTCGTCCCGGCCCCGACCTGGTCGCGGTAGGCGCGGGTCACGATGTCCATCGACCTGGTGACGTCGAGCGTGCGGCCCGGCTTGCCGTGCACGGCGGTCGCCTTGCCCGGGGAGAACGTGATCGTCCCCTCCTTGAGGCTGCCCGAGGTGCCCGCGACGCGGCTCAGGGCGTCGGCGAGCTTCTCCTTGTCCACCGGCATGACCGGCTGGACGACGCGCTCCTTGCCGATGAGCGAGCCGAAGACGGAGACCGGGTTGTAGTCGCTCGTCGCCGCGGCGCGCACGGTCGCCTGGCTGTCCAGCGTGAGGCCGGACTTGTCGGGCTTGAGGCTCGCCGCCTTGCCGTCCACGCTGAGCGGGAGCGGGGCGAGGGAGCGCTTGGCGAGGGCCGCGTCGAGCTTGTTGACGGCCGCGTCGCGCGTACCGCCGCCGATGTCCACGCCGAGCACGGTGGTGCCCTTGGGCACGTCGGAACGGTTCATCAGGAGCCCGGCGCCGTACCCGCCCGCGGCGACGACGACGATCACGCCGACGAGGAGGCCGAGCTTGCTGCGGCCCTTCTTCTTCGGCTTCGCGGTCTTCGCCGCCTGCGCGGCGGGCTGCTCGGGCCCGGCGGGCGCCGTGACCGGCTCGGGGAAGCGGGCGGCGGCACCGGGGACGGGGAAGGAGGGGGAACCGGCGCCGGGGCCCAGCGGGTCCTGGCGCATCGTCACGCGGTCGGCGCCCTGCCCGCTCTCCCACTGCGGCGGGACGACGGGCAGGCCGCCCGTGAGCGTGTCCCCGGAGACGTTGCCGTTGGCGGGAGCGTCACCGGGCCCGCGGGGGGCGCGGGGCTGCTGCGGGGTGAGGATCGCGGTGTCGTCCACGGCGGGCCACGGCGAGCGCGGGGCGCCCGGCGCGGGATGCTGCGCGGTG
>NZ_GG770539.1:2140784-2146448 GCF_000154905.1 Streptomyces sp. SPB074
CCTCCTTCTCCCGCTCGCTCATCGGCGTGCGCAGCACAACGGGCGGGATGGGCCGCGACCCGGGGATGTTGATCTTGATCCGGGTCGTCATCGTCGTCTCGGTCCTGCGCTCCTCGGAGCGACCCGGGGCCGCGGCGTCCTGCGGGGCGGCGGTGCCGTCCTCGCCCTGCGCCGGGGTGCCGTACGGGGGCGTGCCCGAGGGGTAGGCGGCACCGCCGCCACTCCCCCGGGGGCCGGAGGACGAACTCTCAGTATCACGACTCAAGGCAGGCTCTCCTGGTTGGCTCCACCGCCCGTCACGACCTCCCGCGAGGGGGCTCCCCTGCCGAAGGTGGGGGGTGGCTCGGCGGCGCGCACCACCATACTGTCCGCCGGACGCGCTCCGTCCGGCCCGCGGGCCGAAGTCGGGGCTTCCGGGGCTTTCGCGTCAATGGTCGCGTGCGTCCCCACGCGGCTGCCGGCCGGGGCCGGTACGGGCCGGGTACCCCGTCAGGCGCTCGTACGCACCGCGCCGGGCCCGGCCCAGCCGCCGGGCCGCCCGCCCGTGGCGCAGATCACGGCCACGGCCATCCCGCCGAGCAGGAAGCCGTACGAGCCGAGCCCGGCGCCGAAGACGTAATCGCCCTCGGGGCGTGTCGTGGTGAGCAGTACGACGGCCACGAGCCAGCCGAGCGCCGGGATCAGACCCCCCGCCAGGGTGCGGGCGAGCCGGGCGCCCCCGTAGCAGAGCCCGGCGAGCGCGGCGAGCGCGAGGGCGAGTCCGCCGGGCGGCAGCGCGGCCTGCACGAGCGAACCGGCGAGCCCCGTCACGAGGCCGAGCAGGGCGCCGCCCGTGTACCCGGCGATCCGCGCGGGCCGGGGCGGCGCGGTGAGGAAGTGCCCCTCGGGAGCGGTGCGCTGGGCGGGGACCTTGGGCTTGTTGCTCATGACTGCGGCTCCCTGGCGGGGGAAGGGGTGTGCGTCCCGAGCCCGGCGAAGAGCCCCGCTTCGAGGCCGTCCGGGCCCGGCGGGCCCGCCTCGCCCCGGACCAACTCGTAGTACTCGACGCCGAAGACGGGCTGGGCGAGGTCGTTGGAGAGGGCGAAGAGGGGCTCGGCGACGGTGAGCTGGGTGGCGTGGGCGCGCATCGCCGCGAGCTTCGCGGGGAGGTGGGCGCGGGCGTCCACGGCGGTCGTGACGCGGGCGGCCTCGGTGACGCCCGGCACGTCGTCGACCGCGGCGAGCCGCGTGAAGGGGCTCGCGGGCAGGGCGCGGGCGGCCTCCTCGAAGGCGGCCTCGGCGACGGGGCGCGGGAGCCGGTTCCAGTACGTCTTGGCGATCGTGTGCGCGGGCCCGGCGGCGGGCAGGGCGCCGGGATCGGCGGCGAGTTCGGCGGCGCGCGTCGCGACGCGGTGGGCCTGGATGTGGTCGGGGTGGCCGTAGCCCCCGTCGGGGTCGTAGGTGACGAGGACGTCGGGGCGCACCTCGCGGATGACCGCGACGAGGTGCCCGGCCGCCTCGTCCAGCGGCGCGGACCAGAAGGAGCCGGGCCGCTCGTTCTGCGGGGCGCCCATCATGCCGGAGTCGCGGTAGCGCCCGGGGCCGCCGAGGAAGCGGTGGTCGCGGACGCCGAGCGCGGCCATCGCGACGGTCAGTTCGCCGCTGCGGTACGTGCCGAGCCGGTCGGCGCGGTCGGCCGCGAGGGGGGCGAGCGCGGGCGGGATGATCTCGCCCTCCTCACCCTGGGTGCACGTCACGAGGGTGACCCGGGCGCCGCTCGCGACAGCGGCGGCCATCGTGGCACCGGTGGTGATCGACTCGTCGTCCGGGTGCGCGTGGACGAGGAGCAGGCGCGGGCGGGCGTTCTCCGTCGTGGGCCCCAGCCTACGAGCCCGCGCCGCGCGCCCGCCGCGCACCCGCCGGGCCCCCGCCCCGGCGGTCGCGGCACCGTGTCCGGGACGCGCGCGGCACCCCGGTCCGGGGGCGCGGGCGTCCCGGACGGCTCAGAACTTGATGTCCCCCAGCATCCCCGCCACGTTGTTCGTCAGTTCCCTGATCGTGGGTGCGATCGAGGAGCCGGCCAGGAAGAAGCCGAGCAGCACGCAGACGACCGCGTGCCCCGCTTTCAGCCCCGACTTCCTGACGAGCAGGACGACGATGATCAACATCAGGACCACCGCCGAAATCGAGAGCGCCACGGCGGCTCACCTCCCATGCTCGCGAACTGCGGAGAAGTCCCCCGGCGGTCGGCGCCGGAGGTGCGGTGGCACGGGAACAGCGCTGTCCCCGGGCACCCGCAGCGCACGACGGAGCTGCGTCCACCATGCGCTACGGATCATAACTATGAGTGGCTGCGCACGAGCCGTCGCACCGGAGCATGAGGGGCGCACCGCCACCGGCCCGGCTTCTACCCTGGGGCCATGACAACGGAGTCCCTGAGCTTCCCCCGCCAGTACGCGCGCAGTCAGCGCTTCACCCTCGGAGCACCGCGCTCCCTGACGATCGCCCCCGACGGCTCGCGGACCGTTTTCCTTCGTTCCAGGTCAGGGACCGATCGTTCGCAGATGCTCTGGGTTCTCGACGTGACCGAGGACGGCAAGACGAGCGAGCGGCTGCTCGCCGATCCGGCCGCTCTGCTCGGCGCGGGCGGCGAACGGCTCTCGGCGCGGGAGCGCGCCCGGCGTGAGCGGGCCAGGGAGAGCGCCGCCGGAATCGTCGGGTACGCGAGCGACGCGGCCCTCACCACGGCCGCCTACGCCCTGTCGGGGCGCCTGTGGACGACCGACACGCGCTCGGGGGCGAGCCGTGCGCTCGCCGTGCCCGGGCCCGTCATCGACCCGCGCCCCTCCCCCGACGGCTCGCGGATCGCGTACGTCTCCGAGGGCGCCCTGCGGCTCGTGGACGCGGACGGGAGCGGAGACAAGGCGCTCGCCGCGCCGGAGGAGGCCCAGGTCGCCTACGGCCTCGCGGAGTTCGTCGCGGCCGAGGAGATGGACCGCACGCGCGGCTTCTGGTGGGCGCCCGACAGCGCGCGCCTGCTCGTGGCGCGCGTGGACGAGTCCCCCGTCCCGCGCTGGTGGATCGCCGACCCGGCGCACCCCGACCGCGAGCCGGCCCAGGTGGCGTACCCGCGCGCGGGCACGGCCAACGCGGACGTGCGGCTCTTCCTGTACGACCTCGAAGGGGGCCGTACCGAGGTCGTGTGGGACCGGGCCCGCTACCCCTACCTCGCGCGCGTGCACTGGTCGGCCGCGGGGGCGCCGCTGCTGCTCGTGCAGTCCCGCGACCAGCGCGCGGCGCTCTACCTGGGCGTGGACGAGGAGAGCGGCGCGACGCGGATGGTGCACGCGGACGAGGACCCCGACTGGGTGGAGCTGCGCGCCGGTTCCCCGGCGTGGACCCCGGACGGCAAGCTCGTGCGGATCACGGACGAGGGCGGGGCGCGGGTCCTCGCGGTCGGCGACCGGCTCCTGACCGGCGGGACGCTCCAGGTCCGCGCGGTGCTCGACGTGGGCGCCGACGACGTGCTGATCTCCGCGTCGGCGGGCGCCGATTCGGCCGGCCGCGAGACCGGCGAGATCCACGTGCACCGGGTGAGCGCGCTCGGCGTCCAGCGGGTCAGCGAGGGCGCGGGAGTCCACTCGGCCGTGCGCGGCGGCCCACTGACGGTGCTCACGACCGCGAGCCTGGACGTCTTCGGGACGGTGTACCGGGTCCTGCGGGACGGCAAGGAGGTCGCCCGGCTCGCCTCGTACGCCGAGACCCCGGACCTCGTGCCGCGCCCGGTGCTGACGACGGGGGGCGCACGGGAGATTCCGTGCGCGGTGCTGCTGCCGTCCTGGTACCGCGAGGAGGAGGGTCCGCTTCCCGTCCTCATGGACCCGTACGGGGGGCCGCACGGCCAACGGGTCGTGGCGGCGCGCAACCCGCACCTGACCTCGCAGTGGTTCGCCGAGCAGGGCTTCGCGGTCGTCGTCGCGGACGGGCGGGGCACGCCGGGGCCCTCGCCCGCGTGGGAGAAGGCGGTGAACCGCCGTCTGACGCTGAGCCTGGACGACCAGGTGGAAGCGCTCCACGGTCTCGCGGAGCGCTTCCCGCTCGACCTCGGGCGCGTCGCGATCCGCGGCTGGTCCTTCGGCGGCTACCTCGCCGCGATGGCCGTCCTGCGCCGCCCCGACGTCTTCCACGCGGGCGTCTCGGGCGCCCCCGTGACGGACATGCGCCTGTACGACACGCACTACCAGGAGCGCTACCTCGGTGACCCCGCCGCCGAGCCGGAGGTGTACGCGCACAACTCCCTCGTCACCGACGAGGGCCTCTCCGAGGCGCGCGAGCCGCACCGCCCGCTCCTGCTGGTCCACGGCCTCGCGGACGACAACGTCGTCGTCGCGCACGGCCTGCGCCTGTCCTCGGCGCTCCTCGCCGCGGGCCGCCCGCACGAGTTCCTGCCGCTGAGCGGCGTGACGCACATGACGCCGCAGGAGGAGGTCGCGGAGAACCTGCTTCTCTTCCAGGTCGACTTCCTGCGCCGCTCGCTGGGGCTCAGCGCGCGGGAGGCGTGAGCGGGGCGGGGCTCGCCGCGCCCTCGCGCGCCGGGGTGCGCAGCAGCGCGAGCACGGCGAGCCCCGCGAGCACGTAGGCGAGGGTGCTGGCGAGCGAGAGCTGGAGGCGGGGCGTACCGCTGAGCGCCCCGTCGAAGCGCTCCTGCCGCAGGGCCACGGAGAGTCTGACGAGGCCCCAGGCGAGCAGCATCGCCCCGGCGGCGGTGCCGAGCGCGCGCCCGGCCCGCGCCCGCGCCGCGCAGGCGATCCCCGCGAGGAGGGCGAGCAGCACGAGGGCCGCGGCCCACCAGGGCCGCGGGACCGCGAGGAGGGTGAGCGTCGTACTGCGGTTGCCGAGCAGGGCGCCCCGGTAGGCGGCGCCGCCGTAGTCCTCGGCCCGTACGGCCTCCCAGACCGCGAGCAGCCCGGCGGAGAAGAGCAGGAGCGCGGCGGCGGTACGGGACGGGGGGACGGCCCCGGCCGCGCGCGGGCGCCGCGCGGCGAAGGCGCAGCCGAGCAGCAGCACCCCGAGCAGCAGCCCCGCCAGATCGGTGAACCGCGCGAGCGTGTGCGGCCCCGGCCCCGCCCAGGGCCCGGTCCACGGCTGGGCAAGCAGCCACGAGGGCGGCAGCCGTACGACGAGCGCGCAGGCGCCGACGGCGGCGAACGCGGGGGCGGCGGCACGGGGCGCCCTGACCCCCCGTACGGCACCCCAGGCCCCGAGCACGGCGAGTACCCCGTCCCCGAGCGAGGTCACCTGCACCGCGTTCCCGCCCCAGACGGACGGCGAACCGGCCCACAGCCACCAGACACGCCCGGGATGCCCGCCGGCGACGAGAAGATCCCGCACGGCCCACACCAGACTGCCCCCCGCGAGCGACGCGCACGCGAGAACCCCACCCCACCGCACCCGCCCACCCCACGCACACCCCATACCCCCCAAGGTGCCACACAGCCCGCCGTCCACGACGCGCCGCACCACCAGGCGCAGGTCCACCGCGTCCGCGTCGAGCGCGGCGGCGCCCGCGTCGAAGCGGCTGATCTCCAGGAGGTCGGCGAGCAGCGACTCGAAGCGGTCGAGCTGGTCCGCGAGGAGTTCGGCGGACCGCCCGGTGACCGGGTCGAAGTCGGCGCGCGCCTCGTG
>NZ_GG770539.1:2146548-2159185 GCF_000154905.1 Streptomyces sp. SPB074
CGGTCAAACGGCACCCGCACGGTCGTACAAGAAAGACCATCCCCCGTCCGTATATCGGAACGGCGTCCACCGGATTGCCGCCGTGTTAAGCCCCGTTCAGTCCGCCGGCACGATCCGCTTCTCCTCCGCGAAGTGGCACGCCGAAGGGTGCTCCGCCGCGAGGCCGCGCCCCTTGAACCACTCCGGGATCGCGAGCACCGGGTCCTCCACCGCGCACTTCTCCTGCGCCTTGAAGCACCGCGTCCGGAAGTGGCAGCCGCTCGGCGGGTTGGCCGGCGAGGGCACGTCGCCGGTGAGGATGATCCGCTCGCGGTGCTCGCGCCGCGAGGGGTCGGGGACGGGCACGGCGGAGAGCAGCGCCTGCGTGTAGGGGTGTGTCGGGTGCTCGTAGATCTGCTCGTCCGTGCCCGTCTCGACGACGCGGCCCAGGTACATGACGGCGACGCGGTCGGAGATGTGGCGGACGATCGACAGGTCGTGCGCGATGAAGACGTAGGAGAGGTCGAACTCCTGCTGGAGCCGTTCCATCAGGTTGATGACCTGCGCCTGCACCGAGACGTCGAGGGCCGAGACGGGCTCGTCCGCGACGATGATCTCGGGGCGCAGCGCGAGGCCGCGCGCGATGCCGATGCGCTGGCGCTGGCCGCCGGAGAACTGGTGCGGGTAGCGGTTGATGTACTCGGGGTTGAGCCCGACGACGTCCAGGAGGTCCTGCACGCGTTTGCGGCGGTCCCCCTTCGGCGCGACCTCGGGGTGGATGTCATAGGGCTCGCCGATGATGTCGCCGACGGTCATCCGGGGGTTGAGGGACGTGTACGGGTCCTGGAAGACCATCTGGATGTTGCGGCGCACGGCCTTGAGCGCCCGGCCCGAGAGCTTGGCGATGTCCTCGCCCTTGTAGCGGATCGTGCCGCCGGTGGGCGCCTCCAGGTGGACGAGCGTCTTGGCGACGGTCGACTTGCCGCAGCCCGACTCCCCGACGATGCCGAGGGTCTCGCCGCGCCCGAGGTCGAAGTCGACGCCGTCCACGGCCTTGACCGCGCCGATCTGCCGCTTGAGGACGATGCCCTGGGTCAGCGGGAAGTGCTTGGTCAGGCCGCGCACTTCGAGGATCGGCTCGCCCGCCGCGTAGGAGTTCTCCTGGTGCGCCCTGGACATGAGCCGTTCCGCCTCCCGGCCCTCGCGCCTGGCCTCCTTGCGGCTGCCGTGCTCATCGCGATGCATCGAGGGTCTCCTTCCAGTAGTGGCAGGCGCTGGCCCTGGCCGGCGAGACCTCGTAGAGCGGCGGGTCGTCGTGCAGGCAGCGTTCGCGGGCGCGCGGGCAGCGGGGGTTGAACGAGCAGCCGTCGGGGATGTGCAGGAGGTTGGGCGGCAGGCCCTGGATGGCGTACAGCTCCCGGCCCTTCTGGTCCAGGCGCGGGATCGACTGGAGCAGGCCCTCGGTGTAGGGGTGGGCCGGGTTCCGGTAGATCTCGTGCACGGGCGCGGTCTCCACGATGCGGCCCGCGTACATGACGGCGATCTTGTCCGCGACGTCCGCGACGACGCCGAGGTCGTGGGTGATGAGGATGAGGCCCATGTGGTACTCGCGCTGGAGTTCCGCGAGCAGGTCCATGACCTGGGCCTGCACCGTCACGTCGAGCGCCGTGGTGGGCTCGTCCGCGATGATCAGCTTGGGTTCGAGGGCGAGCGCCATCGCGATCATGATGCGCTGGCGCATCCCGCCGGAGAACTGGTGCGGGTACTGGCGCACGCGTTCCTTGGCGGCGGGGATGCGGACCCGTTCCATCAGCTCGACGGCCTTGGCGCGGGCGTCCTTCCGGGACATGCCCCGGTGGACGGTGAACATCTCGCCGAGTTGCTGGCCGACGGTGAGGACCGGGTTGAGCGAGGAGAGCGCGTCCTGGAAGATCATCGCGATCTGCGCGCCGCGCACCTTGCGCCGCCGGTCCTCCTTCATTTTGAGCAGGTCCTGGCCCTCGAAGAGGATCTCGCCGGAGGGGATGCGGCCCGGCGGCATGTCGAGGATGCCCATGATCGCCTGGGCGGTGACGGATTTCCCCGAGCCCGATTCGCCGAGCACCGCGAGGGTCTCGCCCGCGTCGACGTCGTAGCTGACCCCGTTGACGGCCTTGACGACGCCGTCCCTGGTGGCGAACTCGACGTGCAGGTCTCGCACTTCCAGCAGCATGGCGGGCTCCTCAGCGCAGCTTGGGGTCGAGGGCGTCGCGCACCGCGTCGCCGAGCATGATGAAGGCGAGCACGGTGATCGCCAGGGCCCCGGAGGGCCACAGGAGCATGTGCGGGGCGTTGCGCACGTTCCCGGAGGCGTCGGAGATGTCGATGCCCCAGGAGACCGTGGGGGGCCGCAGGCCGACGCCGAGGAAGGACAGGGTGGCTTCGAGTGCCACGTACGTGCCGAGCGCGATCGTCGCGACGACGATGACCGGCGCGACGGCGTTGGGCGCGATGTGGCGCAGCAGCATCCGGGTGTTGGAGGCGCCGAGGGCCCGCGCGGCCTCCACGTAGTCGTTCTGCTTCGTCGTGATGACCGAGCCGCGGGCGATACGGGCGATCTGCGGCCAGCCGAGGAGCACGATGAAGCCGACGACGGGCCAGACCGTGTTCGAGGTGACGACCGAGAGCAGCACGAGGCCGCCGAGGACGACGGGGATGGCGAAGAAGATGTCGGTCAGGCGGGAGAGGATCGAGTCCCAGAAGCCGCCGAAGAAACCGGCGAGGCCGCCGAGGATCGAGCCGAGGATGGCGACGCCGAGGGTCGCGCAGACGCCGACGGTCACCGAGGCGCGGGCGCCGTGGACGGTGCGGGTGTAGACGTCGCAGCCCTGGTTGGTGAAGCCGAAGGGATGCCCGGAGCGGGCGCCCTTCTGGGCGTCGGAGAGGTCGCACTGGAGCGGGTTGCCCGAGGCGATCAGGGACGGCCAGATCGAGATCACGATCAGGAAGAGGATGATCAGCGCGGAGATGATGAAGACCGGGTTGCGCCGCAGGTCGCGCCAGGCGTCGGACCAGAGGCTGCGGGGCTTCTCGCGCGGGTCGCCGCCCTCCGGCTCCTCGCCGACGAGGCTGCCGCCCTCGCCGGTCGCGAGGGCCGTCGCGCCGCCCTGGCCGGTGGCGCCGACCGCCTCGTCGGCGGACGGGAGGTGGTTCTCCGGCTCCGGCTCGGACTCCGGAGTGGGCTCGGGCTCACGCATAGCGAATCCTCGGGTCGAGAACGGCGTAGAGAAGGTCGACGAGGAGGTTGGCGATCAGGAAGACGAGGACGAGAACGGTCACGAAGCCGACGACCGTCTGCGTGTTCTGCCGCAGGATGCCCTGGTAGAGCTGGTAGCCGACGCCGTGGATGTTGAAGATGCGTTCGGTGACGATCGCGCCGCCCATGAGGGCGCCGATGTCGGTGCCGATGAAGGTGACGACGGGGATGAGCGAGTTGCGCAGCAGGTGCCGCACGATGACGCGGTGGCGCGGCAGGCCCTTGGCGATGGCGGTGCGGACGTAGTCGGCGCGGCGGTTCTCGGCGATCGACGTCCTCGTCAGGCGGGTGACGTAGGCGAGCGAGACCGAGGCGAGCACGAGTCCGGGCAGGATCAGTTCGTCGAAGGGGGCCTCGGCGGAGACGGCCGGTTTGATCCAGCCCCACTTCACGCCGAGGAGCAGTTGCAGCAGCAGGCCGGTGACGAAGGTCGGCACCGAGATCACGACGAGGGTGAGGATGAGGACGCCGGTGTCGTCGGGCTTGCCGCGGCGCAGACCGGTGAGGACGCCGAGGCTGATGCCGATGACGATCTCGAAGATGATCGCGATGATCGTGAGCCGGATCGTCACGGGGAAGGCGTCGCCCATCAGGTCGAGGACGGACTCGCCGTTGAAGGCGGTGCCGAAGTCCCCGGTGAAGAGGTTGCCCATGTAGGTGAGGTATTGCTGCCACACGGGCTTGTCGAGGCCGAGGTCGTGACGGAGCTGGCTGGCGGTGGCCGGGTCGCACTGGCGGTCGCCGCACAGGCCCGCGATGGGGTCGCCCATCACGTTCACCATCAGGAAGATCAGCAGCGTGGCGCCGATGAAGACCGGGATCATCTGGAGCAGACGCCGGATCACATAACGTCCCATGGACAGCTCCGGGGTTGGGGGCGCGGGCCCTTTCGGGTCGGGCGGGGGACGGGGAAACGCCGATGCCCGGCGCACGGGGAGTGCGCCGGGGCTCTCGGCCGGGGCGGTGCGCCGTCAGCTGACCTTGATCTCGTTGTAGACCGGGACGCTGAAGGGGTTCAGGGCCACGTTCGAGAGGCGGTCGGAGTAGCCGGCGTTGCCGTTCTGGTACCAGAGCGGGATCGCGGCCATGTCGTCGCGGACGACCTTCTCCGCGTCCTGGAAGGTCGTCACGGCCTTCTTGGTGTCCGTCTCGGCGTTCGCCTTGTTGACGAGGCCGTCGAGCTTCTTCGAGCTGTACTTGCCGTCGTTGGAGGAGGCGTCGGTGAAGTACAGCGGCTGGAGGAAGTTCTGGATCAGCGGGTAGTCCATCTGCCAGCCGGCGCGGAAGGGGCCGGGCATCTTGTGCTGGCCGATCTTGTTGCGGAAGTCCGCGAAGGTGCCGGTCGGGTCGCCGACGCACGCCTTGTCGTTGCCGAGGGCGTTGTTGATGTTGTTGCAGACCGCGTCGACCCACTCCTTGTGGGAGCCGGTGTCGGCGTTGTAGCCGATCTTGACCTGGCCGTTGGGGATGCCGCCCGCGCCCTCGATGAGCTTCTTCGCCTCGGCGGGCTTGTAGTCGCACGCCTCGCCGCACAGCCCGGGCTTGTACCCGCCGTCCTCGCCGAGCACCGGCGAGGTCCAGTCGGTGGCGGGGGTGCGGGTCTTCTGGAAGATCGTCTCGGTGATCTGCTTGCGGTTGATCGCCATCGACAGGCCCTTGCGCAGGTCCGCGCTCTTGGGACCGTTCCACTCCTTGTCGTAGAAGGGGAAGGCGAGGGTCTGGATGATCCCGGCGGGCTGGTTGATGTACCGGTTGCCCAGGTCGTTCTTGACGTTGCGGAGCTGGTTGGCCGGGATGTCGTCGGCGAGGTCCAGGTTCCCTGCGGTCAGGTCGGTGTAGGCGGTGTTGACGTCGGTGTAGACCTTGAGGTCCACGCCGTCGTTGCGCGCCTTGTCGCTGCCCGGGTAGCCGTCCCACTTGCGGAGCTGCATCTGCGAGCCGCGCTTGTACGACTTGATGGTGTACGGGCCGTTGCCGACGGGCCTCTTGAGCCACTGCGCGTGGTTGTCGAAGAAGGACCGGGGCAGCGGGGCGAAGGCCGCGTAGCCGAGGGTCTCGGGCCAGGTGGAGAACTTCTGGTTGAGCTTGACGGTGAAGGTGCGGTCCCCGGTCACCTTGAGCCCGGAGAGCGACTGGGCGCTGGCCTGCCCGGTGGAGGGGTGCACCTTGTCGTAGCCGTCGATCTGGCCGAAGAAGTAGGCGTTCTTCTGGTTGTTCTTCAGGTTCGCGCCGTAGTTCCAGGCGTCCACGAAGGACTTGGCGGTGACCTTCTCGCCGTTGGAGAACTTCCAGCCGCTCTTGACGGTGATGTCGAAGTTCTGCGAGTCCTTGGTGTCGATCTTCTCGGCCAGCATGTCCTCGGCCTTGCCGGTCTTCGGGTTGTACCGCTTGAGTCCCCGGAAGACCAGGTCGAGCACCTTGCCGCCCTGCACCTCATTGGTGTTCGCCGGCTCCAGGGGGTTCTGCGGATCGCCCCAGGAGGCGCGGACGACGCCGCCACCCTTGCCGCCACCGCCACTGCCCCCGCCTCCGTCGCCGCCGCCGCAGCCCGTCGCGGCCAGCGCCACGACGACCGCCCCCGCGACCCATTTCGCGTGCGTGGCTCCTCGCATCGGTGCCTCCTCGTGAGCGTTATATCGCACTTAGTGCCCCATACCATCGCATAGCGGACAAGCGCGCACGGCGAGCTGAGCCGGGCGAGTCACCCGGAGGGGGCGGGCGGGGGACGGACACGGAACGCCGGGGCGGCGGCGGGGGCGCGGGGCTGCGGCACGGCGGGCCCCGGACACGCCGAAGGCCCCGTCACCGCGAGGTGACGGGGCCTTCGGGCCGGACGGGACGCCTCAGGCGGCGTTCACGATGTCCTTCTCCTCGGCGAAGTGGCACGCCGACTCGTGCGCGGCCAGGGTGTCCCCGGCACGGAACGCCTCCGGCACGGCGAGCAGGGGGGTCTCCTGCGCGCACTTGTCCTGCGCCTTCCAGCAGCGGGTGCGGAAGGAACAGCCGCTCGGCGGGTTGGCCGGCGAGGGCACGTCCCCGGTGAGGATGATCCGCTCGCGGTGCTCGCGCTGCGAGGGGTCGGGGACGGGCACGGCGGAGAGCAGCGCCTGCGTGTAGGGGTGCGTCGGGTGCTCGTAGATCTGCTCGTCCGTGCCGATCTCGGCCATCTTGCCGAGGTACATGACCCCGACCCGGTCCGAGATGTGGCGGACGATCGACAGGTCGTGCGCGATGAAGACGTAGGACAGGTTGAACTCGTCCTGGAGCCGTTCCATCAGGTTGATGACCTGCGCCTGCACCGAGACGTCGAGCGCGGAGACCGGCTCGTCGCAGATGATCACCTCGGGGTTGAGCGCGAGGCCGCGGGCGATGCCGATGCGCTGGCGCTGGCCGCCCGAGAACTGGTGCGGGTACCGGCTGATGTACTCCGGGTTGAGCCCGACGACGTCCAGGAGGTCCCGCACGCGCTTGCGGCGGTCCCCCTTCGGCGCGACCTCCGGGTGGATGTCGAAGGGCTCGCCGATGATGTCGCCGACCGTCATGCGCGGGTTCAGCGAGGTGTACGGGTCCTGGAAGACCATCTGGATGTTGCGGCGCACGGCCTTGAGGGCGCGCCCGGACAGCTTGGTGATGTCCTGGCCCTTGTAGAAGACCTCGCCCTCGGTCGCCGTCTCCAGCGTCATGAGCAGCTTGGCGACGGTGGACTTGCCACAGCCGGACTCGCCCACGATGCCGAGCGTCTCGCCCTGGTAGAGGTCGAAGGAGACCCCGTCCACGGCCTTGACCGCGCCGATCTGGCGCTTGAAGACGATCCCCTGCGTGAGCGGGAAGTGCTTCTTGAGGTTGCGCACCTGGAGGATCGGCTCCCCGCGCCCGACGTTCGCGTCGATCGCGGCGACGGCCTCCTCCTCGGTGGCCGCCTTCACGGTCTCCACGGCGGAGACGTTGGGGGCGGCGTCCGCCTTCCTCTGCTCCGGCTTCTCAGCCATTGACCGTCTCCTTCCAGAAGTGGCAGGCGCTGCGGCGGCCCGCGAGCGGCTCGCCGTCGGTGCCGAGCACGTCCACCAGCGGCGGGCGGTCGGTACGGCAGATGTCCTGCGCCATGGTGCAGCGCGGGTTGAAGGCGCACCCCTGCGGGACGTGCAGCAGGTTGGGCGGCAGGCCCTTGATCGCGAAGAGCTCCTGGCCCTTCATGTCCAGGCGGGGGATCGACTGGAGCAGGCCCTTGGTGTAGGGGTGGGCCGGGTTCCGGTAGATGTCGTGCACCGGCGCGGTCTCCACGATGCGGCCCGCGTACATGACGGCGATCTTGTCCGCGACGTCGGCGACGACACCGAGGTCGTGGGTGATCAGGATGAGCCCCATGTTGTACTCGCGCTGGAGCTCCGCGAGCAGGTCCATGACCTGGGCCTGCACCGTCACGTCGAGCGCCGTGGTGGGCTCGTCCGCGATGACGAGGTCGGGTTCCAGGCACAGCGCCATGGCGATCATGATGCGCTGGCGCATACCGCCGGAGAACTGGTGCGGGTAGTCGTTGACCCGCTCCCTGGCCGCCGGGATCTTGACCTTGTCCATCATCTCGATGGCCTTGGCCTTGGCGTCCTTGCGGGAGAGCCCCTGGTGGACCCGGAACATCTCGCCGAGCTGGTAGCCGACGGTGAGCACGGGGTTGAGCGAGGAGAGCGCGTCCTGGAAGATCATCGCGATCTTCTGGCCGCGGATCTGCCGGGCCTCCTCGCGGGACATCGTGAGCATGTCCTTGCCGCGGAAGAGGATCTCGCCCTGCGGGACCTTGGCGGGGGGCATGTCGAGGATGCCCATGATCGCCTGGGCGGTGACGGACTTGCCGGAGCCGGACTCGCCGAGCACGGCGAGGGTCTCGCCCGGGGCGACCGTGTAGTTGACACCGTTGACCGCCCTGACCACGCCCTCGCGGGTGTGGAACTCGACGTGCAGGTCGCGCACGTCCAGGAGCGGGCCGCCCTCGGCGCCGGGGTCGCGCGGGGAGGGGACGGTGTCCGGAGTGGAATCGATGATGGTCACGAGCGTCTCCCTCAGCGGAGCTTCGGGTCGAGGGCGTTGCGGACGGCTTCGCCGAGCATGATGAAGGCGAAAACGGTGAGCGTCAGCAGGATCGAGGGGTACAGCAGCACGTGCTGGGCCACCCGGATCTGGGCGAGGCCGTCGGAGATGTCGGCACCCCAGGAGACGGCCGGGGCGGAGAGCCCGAGACCGAGGAAGGAGAGCGTGGCCTCCGCGCCGATGTACGAGCCGAGGGCGATGGTCGAGACGACGATCACCGGGGCCATGGCGTTCGGCAGGATGTGCCGGATCATGATCCGCGAGGTGCTCGCGCCGAGGGCCTTCGCGGCCTGCACGTAGTCGGACTGCTTGACGGTGATCACCGATCCGCGCATGACACGCGTGATCTGCGTCCAGCCGAGGATGCCGAGCGCGGCGGCGACGAGCCACCACTTGCGGTCGGTGAAGGCGTTCATGGCGAGCATGGCGCCGAGCAGGAACGGGATGCCGAAGAAGATGTCGGTGATCCGGGACAGGACCGCGTCGAGCCAGCCGCCGAAGTAACCGGCGACCATGCCGACGAGGCTGCCGAGCAGCGTCACGATGACGGTCGCGCCGAAGCCGACGAGGACCGAGTTGCGCGTGCCGTGGACCACGCGGGCGTACACCGAGCGGCCCTGCTGGTCGTAGCCGAGCCAGTCCGCCTGGAAGAAGTGCCCGAGCTTCGGCTTGCTCAGGAAGTGGTTCTGGAGGTCCGTGGCCGTGGGGTCGGTGCCGGTGAAGAGGCCGGGGAACGCCGACATGACGACGAGCAGCAGGATGATCAGCGCCGAGATGATGAACATCGGCCGGCGGCGCAGGTCCGCCCAGGCGTCGCCCCACAGGCTGCGGGTCTTGACCTCGGCGGCCGCCTCCACGACGGCCGGTCCGGCCGTGGGGACCGGCTCGCCGAGCGTGTGCTTCGCGGCTTCGTCCGCGGCTTCCTTGGTGATGTCAGGCATAGCGAATCCTCGGGTCCAGGACCGCGTAGAGCAGGTCGACGAGCAGGCTGCACAGCAGGTAGACGAGGACGAGGATCGTCACGAGTCCGACCAGCGTGGTGCCCTCACGGCGCGTGATGGATTCGGCGATCGTGCCGCCGACGCCCTTGATGTTGAAGGCCTTCTCGGTGACGATCGCGCCACCCATGAGGGCGCCGAGGTCGGTGCCGAGGAAGGTGACCACGGGGATCAGCGAGTTGCGCATGAGGTGGACGCCGATGACGCGGCGCCGCGGCAGGCCCTTGGCGACGGCCGTGCGCATGTAGTCGGCGCGGCGGTTCTCGACGAACGTGCCCCGGGTGAGCCGGGTGACGTATGCCAGTGACGCCGTCGCCAGTACGGCGGCCGGTGCCAGCATCTGCCCGATGTCGTTGTCGTTGTTGACGTTCTGCGGCAATCCGGACGGCAACAGGATCGAGGTCTGGATGAGGAACGCGAGGACGAACACCGGGATGGCGATGAAGAGCAGCGTCAGCACCAGGATGGCCTGGTCGAGGAGCTTTCCGGCGAACATGCCCGAGATGACACCGAGCGTGATGCCGAAGACGATCTCCAGGACGAGCGCGAGGACAGCGAGTCTGATGGTCACCGGGAAGGCGTCACCGAGGATGTCGGTCACCGGACGTCCGCTCGCGATCTGCGTACCGAAGTCCAGGTGGGCCACCATGTTCCACATGTAGTGGAGGTACTGCACGAAGATGGGCTTGTCGAGCCCGTACTCGTGCCGGAGCGACGTGAGTTGCGCCGCAGTGGGTGTCTTGTCCCCGAAGAGCCCCCGCACGGGGTCGCCCGGTAGGGCGTAGACCGCGATAAAGATCAGCAGAGTGGTCCCGATGAACACCGGGATCATCTGGAGCAGGCGTCGTATGACGTAGCGCCCCATCGTGCCTCCATGTAGTCACAGCTGACAGCCAACGGGCCCCTTCCCGACGTCCGGTGCGTCCGTCGGAAAAGGGCCCCCAGCTGCGGCTAGGCGCCCGGCCGGCGGTGTTCACACCGGCCGGGTCGCAACGAGCCTGGATTCTTTTGTTACTTCTTGACCTGGATCTGCGTCAGAATCGGGTCGCCGTTCTGCGCGTAGTCCACGTTCTGGACCTTCTCCGAGTAGCCGGCGTTGACCTTGTAGTACCAGAGCGGAATCGCCGGCATGGTGTCGACCAGCTTCTTCTCGACCTCCTGGTACTCCTTCACGGAGTCGTCCAGGGTCTTGGCCGAGTCGGCCTTGGTGATCAGGTCGTCGACCTCCTTGTTGGAGAAGCCGCTCTGGTTGCCGTCCGACTTCGTGCCGTAGAGGTCACGGATGAAGTTCGCGTTCACCGGGTAGTCGAGGACCCAGCCGCTGCGGTAGAAGGACTTGACCTGGTGCGCGTCACGGGCGTTCAGGTCGGCCTGGAAGTCGGCCTTCGAGTCGCCCACGCACTTGATGCCGGTCGCCTTGGTGATGGAACCGCAGACGGCCTCCACCCACTCCTTGTGGCCACCGTCGGCGTTGTACTGGATCGAGATCTTGTTGCCCGGGACGCCGCCGCCGTCCTTGATGAGCTGCTTGGCCTTGGCCGGGTCGTACTTGGTGACGTCACCGGCGACGTTCGGCTGGTAGCCCTTGACGCCCTTGGCGACGAAGCCGGTCGCGGGCTCACGCGTGCCCTGGAGCACGGTCTTGGTGATCGTGTCGCGGTCGATCGCCATGGACAGACCCTGGATGACCTTGGGGTCGACGTCCTTGAACTGCTTGCCGTAGAAGGCGGGAACGATCGACTGGGTCGCCGAGTACGCCTTGTCCACGGCGCGGTTGCCGAGGTCGCTCTTGTAGACCGGGAGGTCCTTCGCGCCGATCTGGCGGAGCACGTCGACGTTGCCCGAGGTCAGGTCGGCGTAGGCGGTGTCCAGGCTGGAGTAGTTCTTGAAGACCACGCCGCCGTTCTGCGCCTTGTCGGGACCCTGGTAGCCGTCGAACTTGACGACCTTGATCTGCTTCTTGTGGTCCCAGCTGACGAACTTGTAGGGCCCGTTGCCGATCGGCTTCTCGCCGGCCGCCTTCGGGTCCTTGTAGAAGGACTCGGGGAGCGGCGAGAAGACCTCGTAGCCGAGCTTGTACTCGAAGTACGGGAGGGTCTTGCTCAGCTCGATCGTGAAGGTGTTGTCGTCGACGACCTTGAGGCCGGACATCTCCTCGGCCTTGGGCTTGCCCTTGGCCGGGGCGACGTCGTCGAAGCCCTTGATGTCGGAGAACCAGAAGGCGTTCTGCTGCTTGTTCTCGGGACGAGCGGCCCAGTTCCACGCCTTGACGTAGGACTCGGCGGTCACGGTGGTGCCGTCGTGGAACTTCCAGCCGGGCTTGAGCTTGACCGTGTAGGTCTTGCTGTCCTTGGTGTCCACCGACTGGGCGTTCACCATGGTGATGTTGCCCTTGGGGTCATAGTCGACCAGCTGCGCGAAGAGCGAGCGGGTGACGATGCTGCCGTTGGACTCCATCGTGTTCGCCGGCTGGAGCGGGTTCTGCGGCTCGCCGACCTCGACGGAGAAGATCCCCTTGGCGTTCACCGCGCCCGCGGCGGGCTTCTTGCTGCTGTCGTTGCTGTCGCCGTCGTCGCTGCCGCAGGCGGTAGCCGCCAGAGCGATGATCGCCGCGCCCGCAACCCACTTGGCGCTTGTCGCACCACGCATGGGGTTCCTCCTCATGAGTCCACTTGTCCACTGCAAAGAGAGGGGCGCACGACACATGCCGACGACGGTGCCTTCATGGAGTGCTGCGCCTCAGTGTGCTCGTGAGTCGGCGCGACAGCGCGTGACCCATTGACCCGAGCTCTACGCCGAACACTATTCGTCATGCGAACGACGACTGACCACACCCTTTTGGTTTCGGTTCGGTCACACCTGTTCCAGTCGGCTCTTAAAATCCGGACAAATAGAGGCGAAGCAGATGGGTGCGAAACGGACTCGTTACACACCTATCGGTCAGGTCATTCCGCTATGCGGACACTTTCCAAAGGAAAAGGGGTTGCGGAGAGTTGCCGTCCGGGGTGCCCCGCACGGGGATGACCCTCCGTGGTCGACGCGCGTCAACTCCGCTCAACACGACGCGGCACCGGGGACGTTGAAGCGCTTGCCCGGCACCAGAGTGCCACGCGGGCGCGGCGGAGGGGAGGGCGCCTCGGGAAATTGCCCCCGCCGGCCGCCTGACGGCCCGTCCATGGCCCGAAGTCGCCCCGCCCGAGGGGCTGTTGGGGTACGAGGGTAACGCGAGGGGCGTGCGGCGGCGCGGGGCCTTGCGCGGGCCGGGGCGAGGGTGCCTCACGGG
>NZ_GG770539.1:2159285-2167898 GCF_000154905.1 Streptomyces sp. SPB074
AAAAAAAAAAAAAAAAAAAAGTTGTAATGGTAGTACGGCGCGATAGCGGAAAAAAAAAAAAAAAAAAATTAAAAAAAAAAAAACGAATAGAATATTAAAAATATCAGAAATATTATGTTTCGTATTGCATAAGCAATTGGCTGCTTTGCGCCGTTTCCATCGAATGTCCCTCTGCTGTCAAGAAATAGCTGATCATATTCCCTTCCTTTTCGTTTCGGAGTGCCGGGCCCCCGGTGTGTGCCGGAGTCAGTTGTGCTTGGCGCGGGAGGCCGAGCGGGCGCGCTCGCGGCCGTCGAGGACGACCTTGCGGATGCGGACCGTCTCCGGGGTGACCTCGACGCACTCGTCGTTGCGGCAGAACTCCAGGGACTGCTCCAGCGAGAGCTTGCGCGCGGGCACCACGTTCTCCGTGGTGTCGGCGGAAGCGGCACGCATGTTGGTGAGCTTCTTCTCCTTGGTGATGTTCACGTCCATGTCGTCAGCGCGCGAGTTCTCGCCGACGATCATGCCCTCGTAGACCTCCGTCGTGGGCTCGGTGAAGATGACACCGCGCTCCTGGAGGTTGACCATCGCGAAGGGGGTCACGACGCCCGCGCGGTCCGCGACCAGCGAGCCGTTGTGGCGCGTGCGCAGCTCGCCGAACCAGGGCTCGTGGCCCTCGAAGAGGGAGTGCGCGATGCCCGTGCCGCGGGTCTGCGTGAGGAACTCGGTACGGAACCCGATGAGGCCGCGCGAGGGCACGATCCACTCCATGCGGACCCAGCCGGAGCCGTGGTTCGTCATGGTCTCCATGCGGCCCTTGCGGGTCGCCATGAGCTGGGTGATCGCGCCGAGGTGCTCCTCGGGGGAGTCGATCGTCATGCGCTCGATCGGCTCGTGGATCTTGCCGTTGATCTCCTTGGTGACGACCTCGGGCTTGCCGACGGTGAGCTCGAAGCCCTCGCGGCGCATCTGCTCGACCAGGATGGCGAGCGCGAGCTCACCGCGGCCCTGCACCTCCCAGGCGTCGGGACGCTCGGTGTCGAGCACGCGGAGCGAGACGTTGCCGATCAGCTCGCGGTCGAGGCGGTCCTTGACCTGGCGGGCGGTGACCTTGTGGCCCTTGCCGCCCTTGCCGACGAGCGGCGAGGTGTTGGTCCCGATCGTCATGGAGATGGCCGGCTCGTCCACCGTGATGAGCGGCAGCGCGATGGGGTTCTCGGTGTCGGCAAGCGTCTCGCCGATCATGATGTCGGGGATGCCCGCGATCGCGCAGATGTCACCGGGGCCGGCCTTCTCGGCCGGCTTGCGGGTGAGCGCCTCGGTCATGAGCAGCTCGGTGATGCGCACGTTCTGGATCGAGCCGTCGCGCTTGATCCACGCGACGGTCTGGCCCTTGCGCAGCTCGCCCTGCTCGACGCGGCACAGCGCGATGCGGCCGAGGAAGTTGTCGGCGTCGAGGTTGGTGACGTGCGCCTGGAGGGGGGCGGACTCGTCGTACTCGGGGGCCGGGACGGTGTCCAGGAGGGTGGAGAAGAACGGCTCCAGGCTCGTGGAGTCGGCCGGGACGGTGCCGTCCTCGGGCTTGGTGAGCGAGGCCACGCCGTCGCGCGCGCAGGCGTAGACGATCGGGAACTCGATCTGCTCCTCGTCCGCGTCGAGGTCGAGGAAGAGGTCGTACGTCTCGTCGATGACCTCGGAGATCCGCGAGTCGGGGCGGTCCGTCTTGTTGATGCAGAGGATGACCGGCAGCCGCGCGTCGAGCGCCTTGCGGAGCACGAAGCGCGTCTGCGGGAGGGGGCCCTCGGAGGCGTCGACCAGGAGCACCACCGCGTCCACCATCGACAGGCCGCGCTCGACCTCACCGCCGAAGTCGGCGTGGCCGGGGGTGTCGATGATGTTGATCGTGATGGGCTCCCCCCCGTCCTTGGGGTGGTACTTCACGGCCGTGTTCTTGGCCAGGATCGTGATGCCCTTCTCACGTTCCAGGTCGTTGGAGTCCATCATGCGGTCGTCCAGGTGCTCCGCCGCGTGCGCGGCGAAGGCCCCGGCCTGCTTCAGCATGGCGTCGACCAGCGTCGTCTTCCCGTGGTCGACGTGGGCGACGATGGCGACGTTACGGATGTCATGGCGCGTGGGCACTTGCGGCGATTCTCCCGAGTCGTGGATGGCTGCGCGTCCGGTGTCGGTCGCGCGCCCTGCCGGGCGGAACATGCCACGGCCTCACCCCATCGTACGGGGCCCGTACCGGGTGGCGCGGTACGGGCCCCGTGGGCGGGCTCAGGAGGAGACGGGGGTCACTCCCCGACGGGGGCCGTCGTCTTCCTCACCGGCTTCCCGACCGGCGCCTTCGTACCCCGCGGGCCGTTCCCGCCCTTCTTCGCGAAGCCGATGTTCTCCCAGTCCGGGGTGGCGAAGCCGAAGGCCCCGGCGTTGAGGAGGTCGGAGCGAGCGGCGACGAGCTCGGGGCGCTGGTAGAGCGGGATGGACCCGGCGGCGGCCCAGATGCGGGCGTCCGCCTTCTTCACGAGCTGCCCGGCCTCCTTGGCGTCGAGGGTTCCGGCGGCCTGGTCGAGGAGCTGGTCGATGCGGTCGGTGCCGACGCGCGTGTAGTTCTGGTCGACGTTGAGCGAGCCGTCGGCGGCCGGGACGGGCTTGCCGTAGACGGGACGGGCGTCGGTGGCGGGGAAGGCGGTGCCGGGCCAGGACCACAGCGCCATGTCGTAGTCGCCGGTCGCGATGTGGTCCTTGAAGTAGGAGGCGTCGGAGACCTTCTGCACCTGGGTGCGGATGCCGATCTTCTCGACCATGCCCGCGATCTTCTCGCCGACCTCGCGCAGTTGCGCGGAGCCCGCGCCCGAGGGGACGACGAAGCGGAGCGTGAGGGGCTTGCCGTTCTTGCCGAGCACGGCGGGGGCCCCGCCGGGACCGGCCTTGGGAGCGGCCTGCTCCTTCCCGGGCGCGGTCTTCTCGTCGGGCGCGGTCTTGTCCCCGGGCGCCGTCTTGTCCTCGGGCGCGGCGGTCCCCTTGGGGGCGTAGGCCCCGGCGGCGCCCGCGGCCTTGGCGGGCGGGGCGGCCATCGCGTACGCCTGGTGGAGGAGCACGGACTGCGGGAGCACGGGGGCCGGGGCCGCGGCCTCCTCCGCCTTCTTCCCG
This sequence comes from Streptomyces sp. SPB074, assembly GCF_000154905.1. GTDB lineage: Bacteria > Actinomycetota > Actinomycetes > Streptomycetales > Streptomycetaceae > Streptomyces. The sequence goes on from NZ_GG770539.1 coordinate 2,162,421, forward strand.
GCGGCGGCCTTCCCGAGCGCCTTCGCCTTCGCGGCCTTCGCCGCCTTCGCGGTCTTCGTCTTCGCGGCCTCGGCCTCCCCGGCGCCGGTGCGCTCGCCGCGGCTCTCCTCCGCGGGGGCCTTGCCGTCGCTGCGGGGTGCCTTGCCGTCGGCGTCCGCGCCGGCCTCGCCCGGCGCGCTGCCGTCCTTCTTCGCCGCGTCCCCGGCGACCGGGGCCGGCTTGTAGCCCGCGTCGGAGAGGAGGGCCTGCGCCTCGACGGCGTCCTGCCTGCCGAGGGCGCCGCTGCTGTCGGCGTAGGCGTCCTGGCCGGCGAGGGCGAGGTGGCTGCCGACCGGGTCGGCGGGCAGGCCGAGCGGCTTGAGGACGAGCTGTGCGAGGGACTTGCGGTCGAGGGCGCGGGCCACAGCGCGGCGTACGCGTTCGTCGGCGAGGGGGCCGGACTCGCCGTTGAGGGCGAGCTGCGTGTAGGCCGGTTCGAGGCTCTTGCGCAGGCGGAAGCGGCCGAGGCTCTTCTGCTGGGCCTCCTCGACGGCGCGGGCCTCGGCGAGGTCGGCGCGGTTCTGGCGGCCGAGGCGCCCGACCTCCTCGGGCCTGCCCTGGGCGAAGGCGCGGGAGTAGACGTCGGCGGCGACGGCGCCGGCCGCGTTCGGGCCGCTCCCCGCCGCGCCCGGGCCGCCGCCCGCCGCGAGGGGGCCGCCGTCGCCCTTCCCGGCGCGGGCCACGCGCGCGGCCTCGTCCTGCTCGACGGGGGCGAGATCGACGCGCCCCTGGAGCATCGCCTTGACCCGGCTGCCCGCGGGGACCGCCCGCAGGACGAGGGCGTCGAGCTTGGCGCGGTCGCCCCACCAGCGCGTGTCGCGCTCCAGCGTGAGGTCACCGGTCCCGCGGTTCTGCTTGCCCACGCGGAAGGGGCCCGCGCTCACGGCGAGCCCGGTGCGGGCCGCCGCGCCGAAGGTCCGGGGGCTGCCCATGACCTCCTTGGGGTACAGCGGCGAGAAGAGGGCGCGCCAGTCCGCGTACGGCTTGGCGAAGGTGACCCGTACCTCCTGCGCGTTCGCGCCGCGCTCGACCTTCGCGATGCGGTCGTAGCCGGCGTTGCGCGCGGTCCCGTAGGCGCTGTCGGTGCCGCGCAGGGCCTGCCACTGGGCGGCGAAGTCGTCGGCGCCGATCTCGCGGCCGTTGTTCCAGGCCGCCCTGGCGTCGAGGTGGTAGACGACGACCTGCCGGGGCTCGGTGCTCTCCACCTTCGCGTCGCGCAGGTAGGCGGCGGAGCGGGCGGGGCGGCCCTGCCGGTCGAGGTGGAACATCGAGGGCAGCGTGGCCGAGGCGACGCGCGCGGTGGTGGTGTCGGCGTCGGCCTGGAAGGTGTTGAGGGTGCTGGGGAGCCGGTCGACGGCCCAGTGCAGGGTGCTGCCCTCGGCGACGCGGTCCCGCGCGGCCTGGTGGACGTCGGGGGCGACGACGCGCCCCGCGTGCGAACCGCCGTCGCCGCCGGAGCAGGAGGCGAGGGCGGGCACGGCGAGCACGCCTGCCACCAGGAACACGGCGGAACGCAGTCTCGGGCCGCTGTACGACGACATCGTGCTGGTACCTCCGTGGCGTGGCGCCATTGTCCGGCTTTCCGCTTACTTTCCGATCACATGTATTGCCCCCGAAGCGGAGGACGCCGGTCGGCGCACCCGGTTGGCCCACGGAAGTCCCCCGGGGGAAGCAGCGGGGTGCGGCGGGGGCCGGGCGCGGGTACGTCTTCGCCACGACACGTGTGGTGGCCGACATCTCCGTCTCGCTCGACGGCTTCGTCACCGGGGCCGGGCCCGGTCCCCTCACCGGGCTCGATGAGGGCGGCGAGGCCCTGCACACCTGGGCGTTCTCCGACGATCCCGGGGACCGGCGGGTGCTCGGCGAGGGGGCGGCGCGCTCGGGGGCGGTGGTGCTGGGGCGGCGGCTCTTCGACGTCGTGGACGGCCCCGGGGGCTGGGACGAGGAGGTGGGGTACGGGGCGGCGGAGGCCGCGCGGCCCGCCTTCTTCGTCGTAACGGGTGCGGCGCCCCCTTCCGTGCGGCTCGCGGCGCTCGACTGGACCTTCGTCACGAGCGGGCTGCCCGCCGCCGTCGCCGCCGCGCGCGCCCGCGCCCTGACCGCCTCGGCGGCGGCCGGGCGGGGCCTCGACGTCGTCCTGATGGGCGGCGGCGCGCTGATCCGCTCGGCCTTCGCGGCGGGGCTCGTCGACGTCCTCTCGCAGCACCTCGCGCCGGTGCTGCTCGGCGCGGGCACACCGCTCTGCACGGGCGGCACGGCCCGCACCCTCGTCCGGCGGGACGTGCGCGTGACACCGACGGCGACACACCTGACGTACGACGTGGTGTGAGCGCCCGGCGGGGGTCGCACGGGGCGCACGGCAGCAGTGCGGGCGGGGGGAAGGGGACGGGCGCGGGGAGAGGCCGGGGCCCGGAGGCGCGGGTACGGCAAGGGGGCGGCCACCGGTCGCGGTGGCCGCCCCCTGGTGCGGCAGGGCGCTCAGCCGAGGAGCTTGGTGATCTCCTCGGTCGTGCCCGTCTCGCCGAGGCGCGGGAAGATGCGCTCGACGCTGTTGGCGTGGGCCTCGGCGCTCATGTCGCTGACGGCGTCGGTCGCGATGGTGACGTGGTAGCCGTACTCCTGGGCGAAACGGGCCGTGGACTCGACGCCGATGCTCGTCGCGATACCGGTCAGGACGACCTGCGTGATGCCCCGGCGGCGCAGCTGGGAGTCGAGGTCGGTGCCGTAGAAGGCGCCCCAGGTCTGCTTCGTGACGCGGATGTCGGAGTCCTGCGCGTCGAGCTCGGCGACGAGGTCCGCCCAGTCGGCCGGGGGCTGCCCGCCGTGGCCCTGCGCCTCGTTGCGGCCCGGGGCGCCGCCCGTCACGTTGACGAGCACGACCGGCAGGCCCTTGGCGCGGAAGGCGGCGGCCAGCCCGGCGGAGCGGCTGATGACGTCCTGCGCCGCGATGGGCTCGACGGGCATTCCGGCGATGCCCTTCTGGAGGTCCACGACGATCAGCGCGGTGCGGGCGTCGAGAGTGGTGGCGGTCATGGGTGGTGCTCCTTGGAATCGGGGAAATCCGGGGAAAACGGGGGGATCGGGGGGTGTTGGACGGCGTGGAGGCCGCTCGGGCGCGGGGACCGGCGGGGGGGGAGGGCGGACCGGGGCGGACCCGTCAGCCCTCCACCACCTTGCCGAGGAGGGCCACGGCCCCGCCGACGAGCACGCGTTCCGCCTCGGTGAGCCGGGTGTCGAGGGCGTGGGTGAGCCACGTGCGCTTGGCGGCGCGGACCTCGGCGAGGACCGTCCGGCCGCGCTCGGCGACCGAGACGACGGACTGGCGGCCGTCCCCGGGGTCCGGGGCGCGGGCGACGAGGCCCTGTTCGTGCAGGTGGCCGAGCGTGGCGCGCATCGACTGCGGGCGTACGTGCTCGGCGCGGGCGAGCGCCGCCGTGGTCATCGGGCCCTCGCGGTCGAGACGGGAGAGCGCGGAGCGCTGGGTGGGGCTGAGCAGGCTGCGCACGGACTGCGTCCGCAGGCGCCGCATGAGCAGCCCGGCCACCGAGGTCAGCTCGTCGGCGAGTCGCGCGCTGTCCGGGTGCGGTTCGCCGGGGGCGGGCCGCTCGCGCGGTGCGGTGGGCTCGGTCACGACTCCCACCGTACGAGTTCGGCAGGGAAACTTGCAAAGTTACTTGTCGATTCAGCCGCCGGAGAGCACCGCCCGCGACACGGGTGAGCACTCGCTCACTCCTCGGGACCCTTGCTCTCACCCGTCACCAAACCTAGAATGAATGCGCTTTCATTCGGTGTGGACAGAACAGGCGATGGTGCTGCTGTGAGCGACACTCCCACGGTCTACGACGTGGCGGAGCGGTCGGGCGTGTCCATCGCCACGGTCTCCCGCGTCTACCGCAGTCCCGATTCCGTGCGCCCCGCGACGCGCGAGAAGGTGCTCGCGGCGGCGCGCGTCCTCGGCTACGTGCCGAGCGGCAGCGCGCGCGGCCTCGCGAGCCGCAGCACCGGCGTCATCGGCCTGTGCTTCCCCGACTACGCCGACCCGGACGCGGATTCCGGAGCGGGCGAGGGCGACGAGGAGGCCGGGACGCTCTACTCGGACCAGATCATCCGGGGCATGGAGCGCGCGGCACGCCGCCACGGGTACGCGCTCCTCATCGCGGCCTCGCTGGCGGGCGGCCCGGAGAGCCTCGTCGCGAAGGTCGCCGGGCGCGTGGACGGATTCGCGGTGCTGGCGCGGACCGTGCCGACCGAGGACCTGGAGGTCATCTCCCGGCGCGTGCCCGTCGTGATGCTCGCGGGGCCGCGCGAGATAGACCACATGGACCACATCGAGGTCGCCAACCGCGACGGCGAGTACCAGCTCACCCGCCACCTCATCGAGGACCACGGCCTGCGCCGCCTCGCCTTCATCGGCAGCGCCGACGACTCGCCCGACGTGGGCGCCCGCTTCGAGGGCTACCGCGACGCACTGCGCGAGGCCGGGCTCGCCGTGCCCGAGGCCCCGGACCTGCGGGCCGCGCTGATGACCCGCGCCGAGGGCTCCCGCGCGACGCGCGCACTGCTCGACCGGCCGGGCCCGCGCCCCGAAGCGCTCGTCTTCGCGAACGACCAGATGGCGGTCGGCGCGCTGCACGCGCTCGAAGAGGCGGGCGTCCGCGTCCCCGAGGACCTCGCCGTCACCGGTTTCGACGGCATCCCGCTGAGCCGGGTCGTGCGCCCCCCGCTCACCACGGTCCGCCAGCCCATGCGCCGCATGGGCGAGGAGGCGGCCGAACTCCTCATCCGGCGCGTCACGGAGGCGCACCGCGCCGAGCCGGTCTCCCGGGTGCTGCCGGTGGAGGTGACCCGCCGGGGGAGCTGCGGCTGCGGCGACGCGGCGCGCGCGAGGACGGCCGGGGCTGAGGGAGGGACGGGCGGCCGCGCGCGGAAATACTGTTGAGCCGCGCCCCGCCCCCGTGTCACAGTGAGCCGCTCCTCCCGCCACGCGGCGGGCAGTCGGCCCCGGCGCACCGCGCCGCGGCGGGCCGCTCGCTCCCGGGCACCGCACCGCGCGAACGGCGCGGCGCGTTCCGCCGCCCCCCCCGAGGGAATGAAGTCCATGAGCACGGCGTCCGTCAGCGACCGCCGCGCGCACTGAGGAAGGCCCCGCGGCCTTCCGGCGGTGGTCCCACGTTCCGGCCCGTCACGGCCGTGTCCTGTCCTGCCCGCACGCGATTCCCGCGTGCCCGGGCGACCGTGCGACCCCTCGAAGGACTTCACCATGACTTCCGTGGACCCCTCCACGTCCTCCGCCTTCCCCTCCCCCGGTCTGCTCGTGCAGTCCGCCACCGTCGAACAGCTCCGGCGCAGGGCCGGGGTGGTGGAGACGCCGGGCTTCGTCGTCGGCCTCCAGCCCGGCGACCCCAACCCGTACCTGAACCACGCCACCCCGCTGCCCGG
>NZ_GG770539.1:2168171-2175034 GCF_000154905.1 Streptomyces sp. SPB074
CGGCGCTCGACGCGGCCCTCAGCGCCTCGTTCGGGGGCCCTGACAGCCCGAGTCCCGAGGGGACCGCCCGGCTGCGGCGCACCCTGGAGGACGGGGGCGCGGTCCGCTACGTGCGGGCCGAGGACGGGAGTTGCGCGGGCGGGGCGAGCTGCACCGAGCCCGCGCTCGGCACCGCCGAGCTGAGCGGGGTCGGCACGCGCCCCGCGCACCGCCGCCGGGGCGTCGCCGCCGCGGTCGTCTCGGCGCTCACGGGCGACATGTTCGCGCTCGGCGCGCAGTCCGTCTGGCTGGAGTTCTCCGGGGACGACTCGCGCCGCGTCTACGAACGGCTCGGCTACCGCCCCCTCGGCACGCGGCTCTACCTGCGCTTCGAGGGCTAACCCGGCAGGGCCGCCGCGAAGAAGTCCGTCCGGGCCTGCGCGAGCGCCGTGCGGTCGGTCGCCTCCTCGGCGTACGGGTGGTGCCCGGCGCGCAGCAGGAAGGGGTCACCGGCCGCCGGGAGCGCGTTGTGCACGGCGAACTGGCCGGGCGGCGGCACGGCGGGGTCGTAGAGCGCGGCGGCGACGAGGGTCGGGACACGGATCAGCGTCGCCGCCGTCGCCGCGTCGAAGTACGTGAGCACATCGGTGACTTCGGGGTGCGCGGCGTGGTGGCGGCGGACGGACTCGCCGCTGCCGACGCTCGGGAGGGTGAGCCGCAGCGGGTGGTTGCCGAAGGTCGGCACGGTGAGCTGCGCGGCGGCGAAGCGCTCGTCCCAGGGCAGGGCGAGGGCGCCGAGGCCGCCGCCGAGGCTCTCGCCGAGGTAGCCGAGGCGTGGCCCGGCGAGCGCGGGCACCAGCGCGACGAGCGCGCTCGCGGCGCACCACAGGTCGGCGACGCACAAGCCGAGCACGGACGTCTCCCGGCGCGCGATGCCGTGCAGCACGTGCGCGTCCGCCGCCGCAGGGATGCCCTCGACGAGGCCGCGCGCGGGCAGTCCGCGCACGCACGGCAGGATCGCCGCCGACTGCCCGAGCGGCAGCGGCAGGTCCGGGCCCGGGCGGTCCCTGCCCCCGTAGCCGTGGCCGATCACGAAGCCGTGCCGCACCGGGCCCTCGGCCGGCAGCGCGCACCAGCCGCCGAGCCGCACCCCGCCGAGCGAGGTGTACGTGAGGGAGCGGATCACGAGCCCGTCGCGCTCGTCCTCGACCGACCCCAGCTCGGGCTGTGTCGCCACCGCGCGCGCCCGCTCCCGCAGCCGCCCCCAGAACGCGCCGAAGTCCGCGGGCGGCGGGGGCGCGGGCACGGCGAGCAGGGCGGGCAGCTCGTAGCCGTACGTGGGGTCGAAGCCGTACGGGCTCTCGCCCGCGCCCTGCGACGGCGTGTCGTCATCGTGCTCCATGATCCCCGACCCTACGGCCTCCCACCAGCACCGACGACTCGGCGAGGGCCCCGCCCGGCGCGGGCACGGACGGCTCGGCGGGGCCCCCGCCCGGTGCGCGGGCCCCCGGCGGCCAATCCGGCCGATGAGGGACAATTCAGATGATGTGAACGCAAGCCACTCCCCCACCCCTCACCCCCAGGACCCCACACGCCCTCCCCAGAACATCCACGAAGTGTGACGCAGACCCCCCTTGCGCACGCCCCACCTCTCACGCCACAGTGATGTATGCGCTTACAGACAGCGCATACATTCCCGCCGTCGGACCGGCGAGGAACCCGCTCAAGGAGGAGCACGTCATGAACCGCCCCGCGAGACTCCGCACCCGGAAGACCGTGCGGAACACCACGGTCGCCGCTGCCTCGATCGCCGCCATGGTCGTCATCGCCGCCTGCGGCGGCTCCGACGGCGGCGGTGTCTCCGCCGACAAGAAGCAGACCCTCACGGTCTGGGGCATGGGCGCCGAGGGCGAGAAGCTCGCCGACATCGCCAAGACCTACGAGAAGTCGCACCCGAACATCACCATCAAGGTGACCCCGGTCGGCTGGGACGTCGCCCACCAGAAGCTCGTCTCGGCGGCGGCGGCGAGCAAGCTCCCCGACATCGCGCAGATGGGCGGGAGCTACATGGGCGAGTTCTCCGAGCTGGGCGTCCTGGAGCCGGTCGACACCAAGACCTTCCACGAGAAGGACTTCTTCCCGGCCTCCTGGAAGCAGGGCGTCGTGGACGACACGGCGTACGGCGTGCCGTGGTACGTCGACACCCGCGTCGTCTACTACCGCAAGGACCTCGCCGAGAAGGCCGGGATCACCGCGGCGCCGAAGACGTGGCAGGACATGAAGACCCTCGCCACCGCGTACCAGAAGAAGGCCGGTACGCAGTGGGGGCTCTCGATCCAGCCCTCCGGCACCGACACGGTGCAGAGCTTCTACCCCTACCTGTACTCGGCGGGCGGCCAGATCGTCAGCGACGACGGCAAGAAGGCCGTCGTGAACAGCCCCGAGGCGGTCCGCGCGCTCACGGAGTACGGCTCGTACTTCAGCAAGGGCCTCGCGAAGAAGAGCGTCACGCCCGGCTACGACGTGCTCAAGGACTTCGACAGCGGCTCCGTGCCGATGTTCTTCTCCGGCCCCTGGCAGATCAGCTCGATCAACCAGACCCACCCGAACCTCAAGGGCAAGTGGGCCATCACGACCGTCCCGCGCGACGAGTCCGCGACCTCGATGGCCGGCGGCTCCTCGCTCGCGATCTCCAAGGACAGCGACCACAAAGCCGCCGCCACGGACTTCGTGAAGTACCTGACGAGCGCCAAGGGCCAGACGGAGTTCTACAAGGCGAGCGGTGACCTCCCCGCCCGCACCTCCGCCTGGGACAGCGGTGACCTGGCGACCGACAAGAACCTCCAGATCTTCCGCACGCAGGTCGAGAACTCCAAGACCTCGCCCGCGCTCGCGAAGTGGTCGGAGATCTCCTCGAAGGTGGACGACGCGATCGAGCAGGTGACCCAGGGCAAGGCGAGCGCCAAGTCCGCCCTGGACAAGGCCCAGTCCGAGATCGAAAGCCTCCTGGGGTAAGCGGTCATGAGCAGCACGGCAGACACGGCCGCCGCGGCGGCCACGCAGGGCCCGCCCGCCGGGGCGGTTCGGTGCGCACGCACCACCTGGCGGGCTGGCTCTTCTCCACCCCGTTCCTCGTCCTCTTCGCCGTCTTCATGGCGCTGCCGATCGTCGCGACGCTCCTGATGAGCTTCACCGACTTCGGCCTCGCCAACGTGACGCACCCGCTCGACGCGAAGTTCATCGGCCTCGACAACTACGTCAACCTCTTCCAGGACGAGAAGTTCCTGAAGTCCCTCTTCAACACGGGGTACTTCGTGGTCGTCGGGGTGCCGGTCACGATCATCGCGGGGCTGCTCGTCGCGGTCCTGCTCAACAACGGCATCGACCGCGCGCGGACCTTCTTCCGGGTCGGTTTCTACGCGCCCGTCGTGACCACGATCGTCGCGGTCGCCGTCGTGTGGCGCTTCGTGCTCGATCCCGGCGACGGGCTCGTGGCCGGGCTCTTCGACACCGTCGGGCTCACCTCGCCCGACTTCCTCGGCAACGAGCACCTCGCGATGCCGTCCATGATCGCGATGGCAGTGTGGCGCAACCTCGGCAACGTCATGGTCCTGCTCATCGCGGGCCTCCAGGCGATCCCGCAGGAAGTGCGCGAGGCCGCCAAGCTCGACGGCGCCGGCGCCCTCCAGGAGCTGCGCAGGATCACGGTCCCGCTGCTGCGCCCCACGCTGCTCTACTCGACGGTCATCACCACGATCGGCTTCCTCAACGTCTTCGAGGAACCCTTCGTGATGACGCAGGGCGGCCCCAACAACAGCACCCTCACCGTGTCGCTGGACATGTACAAGGAAGGCTTCAACTTCTTCCACATGGGCTACGCGAGCGCGATGGCGTACGTCCTCTTCATAGTGATCATGGCCATCACGGTGCTCCAGCTCCGACTGCTGAAGGACAACACGAAGTGAGCGCCACGACACCGGCCCCGCGCCGTACCCCCAGCGACCCCGGGATGAACTCCACGAAGGCCCCCGGCCACGACCCCGGCCACGACGCGGGCCAGGACCCGGGACACCCCGCGGCGCCCAGGGCCGCGCTGAGCGAACGCCTGTGCAAGCCCCTCACGTACGTCGCCCTGTCGGTCGGCCTGCTGATCATGGCGGCGCCGTTCCTGTGGATGGCGCTCTCGGCCTTCAAGACCGACAAGGAGCTGGGCGGTTCCAAGACCGTCTGGATTCCCTCGGAGTGGACGCTCGACCAGTTCCGCGCGCTGCTCGACAAGCTCGACCTGCCGCTGTACTTCATGAACTCCGTGATCGTCGCGGCGCTCGTGACCGTCTGCAACCTGGTCTTCTGCTCGATGCTCGGCTACGCGCTCGCGAAGCTCGACTTCTTCGGCCGCAACAAGGTCTTCGCGCTCGTCCTCGCCGCGCTCATGGTGCCGGGCAACCTGATGCTGCTGCCCATGTACGTGCTGATGAACAAGCTCGGCCTGCTCGACAGCTACGCGGGCCTGGTGCTGCCCTTCGCGGCCGGTGCCTTCGGCGTCTTCCTCATGCGGCAGTTCATGCAGTCGATCCCGGACGAGCTGCTCGAAGCGGCGCGGATGGACGGCGCGAGCGAGTGGTTCATCTTCTGGCGCATCGTGATGCCGCTGGTCAAGCCGGCGCTCGCGACGCTCGGCATCCTGACCTTCCTCGGCTCCTGGAACAACTTCGTGTGGCCGCTCATCGCGACCAACGACCCGGACAAGTACACGCTCCCCGTGGCGCTCGCGACCTTCGCGAACGACCCCAACCGGGCCGCCGGCTCCAACGGTGTCCTGATGGCGGGCTCGCTCCTCGTGGTCCTGCCGGTCCTGCTCGTGTTCCTCGTGCTCCAGCGCCACTTCAAGCCGGATCTCGCGACAGCCGGGCTCAAGTAGCCACGCCGCTCCGCGCGATCCCCGGTACGGGCCCGGGGCACTCGACCCGCCCCGCGCGCCCCGGCCCGTACCCCCCTCTTCTTCCTCCCCCCAGCAAAGGTTCTGTTCGTCATGCCCGAAAAGCCCGCCGCACCGGCGCAGCCCACCGCGCCACAGGCCCCCACCGCCGTGCCGGAGAAGTCCGCCGCGCGCTCCGACTGGGAGCAGCGCATCGGCAAGCCGAGCGACACCCGGCTCACCGGCACGGCGGCCGTCGCCGCCCCGGCCGGGCTGCGCGCCGAGGACGGCACCGGGCTCGTACGGCTCGACTGGGAGCCCGTCGCGGGCGCGCTCGGCTACCTCGTCCACCGCGCCGACTCGCCCGAGGGCCCCTTCACGCCGCTCGACCACCTCGGCGGCGACGTCCTCGCCGTCCCGCACCCGCCGTACGCCGACACCCTCGTGGAGCCCGGCCGCACCTACCACTACAAGGTCGCGAGCTGGACCGACGACGGCGCGGGCCCGCTGGGCGCCGAGACGGTGACCGGCACGCCGAAGGCCCCGGGCGAGGCGCCCGCCGCCGTCGAGGTCGCGGTCGACGCCGCCGCCCCGACGAGCCCGCTGCCCCGCGTGTGGAACCGGATCATCGGCGCCGAGCACCTCTCGCTCCTGCTGTGGGACAAGCCGGGCCCCGGCGGCTCGGACACGGCCGCCGAGTACCACGAGGCGCTGGGCACGGTACGGGACGAACTCGGCGTCCGCGCCGTCCGCGCGCACGGCACCTTCCTCCCCGAGACCGTCTCGGTGCGCCCCGACGGCACCTTCGACTTCTCCGGCCTCGACGCCGTCTACGACCGCTTCCTCGCCACCGGCCTCAAGCCCGTCGTGGAGCTGTCCTTCATGCCGGAGGAGCTGGCGAAGGACCCGGCGTACACGGTCTTCGACTACAAGGCGCTCGTCTCCACGCCCACGTCCTGGGAGCGCTGGGGCGAGCTGTGCCACGCGCTCGTCGTCCACCTCCAGGAGCGCTACGGCCGCGAGGAGGTCGCCGGCTGGGAGTTCGAGGTGTGGAACGAGGCGAACCTCGAAGTCTTCTGGAACGGCACCCAGGACGACTACCACCTGCTCTACGCCCACGCGGTACGGGCCGTGAAGGCCGCCGACCCGCGCATCCGGGTCGGCGGGCCCTCCTCCGCCGCGGCCGGCTGGGTCGGCGCGCTCCTGGAGTACTGCCGCGCCGAGGACCTGCCCGTCGACTTCGTCTCGACGCACACGTACGGGAACGCGCCCCTCGACTTCCGCCCGCTCACCCGCGCCTACGCCGAGGCGACCGGGCGGCCCGAGCCGGAGATCCTGTGGACCGAGTGGGGCGTCACGCCGACCCACTTCAACCCGGTGAGCGACGCCGTCTTCTCCGCGCCATTCGTGCTGCGCGGCATGAAGTCGGCGCTCGCCTCGACGGACGCGCTCGCCTACTGGGTGGCGAGCGACCAGTTCGAGGAGCTGGGCTGGCCGCCGAAGCTCTTCCACGGCGGCTTCGGGCTGCTCACCGTCGGCAACCTGCGCAAGCCGCGCTTCTGGGCGCTGTGGCTGCTCAACCGCCTCGCGGGCGGGCGCGCCCCGGTGGCCGTGCGCGGGGACGGCGCGGACGCGACCGTCGAGGCGCTCGCGACGCGCGCCGAGGACGGCTCGACGGTGGACGTGCTCGTGTGGAACGGCACGCTCGACCAGTCGAAGGTCGCGGGCGCCGCCGCGCTCGGCCGCTCGGCCACCGTCCGCGTGACGGGACTCGTCCCCGGCGCGCGGTACGCGGTGAGCGCGTACCGCGTGGACGAGGAGCACGGCAACATCCAGGCCGTGTGGGACGGGCTCGGCGGCGGCGACTGGCCGGACGCGCCCGAGTGGGCGAAGCTCCGCGAGGCGGACAAGGCTGCCCGCCGAACCGCTCGCGCCCGTCCTCGCGGACGCGACGGGCACGGCGCGC
>NZ_GG770539.1:2175134-2184605 GCF_000154905.1 Streptomyces sp. SPB074
TGCGCGCCGATCCGGCCCTGTTCCCGGGCGCGGTGGACGAACTGCTGCGCCACCAGACGGCCATGCAGATCGGCATGAACCGGATCGCCGTCGCCGACGTCACCCTCGGGGAGCGCACCATCCACGCGGGGGCCCGGCCCTTTTCCCTACTGGATCAGCCGGTGCGGCGGCCCGCCCCAGCCCTCGCGGTACGCCTGCCAGTCGGCCTCCGTCGCGGCGAAGTCCACGTAGAGGGCGAGCCCGAAGCGGGTCCGGTCGCGGTCGGTGCGCGCGAGGCCGAACCGGGCGCCGCGCACGGCGGCCGGGACGGTCTCGGCGGCGGCCCGGCGACCGGGCTTGCGCTCGTGGTAGAAGGGCACCCCCATGAGGAGGTCCGTCCCCGGCGGGGTGACGCCGAGGGCGAGTTCGGTCTGCTGGGCGACGTAGCCGCCGTACAGGCTCTCCAGCGGCATCCCGGTGTCGTACGACATGACGGCGATCTGGTCGACGCGACGGGCGACCTGCCCGAAGTAGGACTGGCTCCAGTACTTCTCGTGCCCGCTGACCGCGCCGAGGGCGGTGTGCAGGTCCGGGAGCGGGTCGATCTGGTGCGCGGCGACGGAGAGTTCGGCGTGCCGGGCGGCCGTGAGGGTGTGCAGGCGGGTGAGGAGGCCGAGGTAGTCGCGGTCGCCGGAGTGCAGGGGCTCGAAGTCGAAGTGCAGGCCCTGGAACCCGGCGTCGAGCGTCTGCCGCGCGGAGGCGAGGATCGCGCCGCGCGTGCCGGGGTCCGCCATGGAGAGCCCTTCGGGGCTCTCGGTGTCGAGCACGTCGCCGAGCCACGCCTGCACTCGGAGCCGGGGCAGCCGTGCGTGGAGGCCGTCCAGGAGCCACCCGGCCTCGGAGTGGAGCGTCGCCGGCAGCGTGCCGTCGTGCTCCAGCGGGCCCGCGTGCACGTAGAGGTCGCGGATGCCGGTGTACCGGAGCCGCTCCACGAGCCGGTCGAGGTCGCCCGCGTCCTTGCGCCCGTCCACCCAGGCGTGCCCGATCCACAGCGCGTCCCGCCCGCGGGTCCGGGTCCCGTCCCCCGGCTCGCCCGCGTAGGAGAAGCGCAGCCAGGTCCCGGCGGCGAGCAGCGGCAGCAGGACGATCAGCACCGCGCCGAGGGCCGTCCAGCGCAGCACCCGCACCCAGCGGGGCCGGGGCGCGCGCGCCGTCGGCGGGCTCCCCGGCGCCTCGTCCTCGTCCGCGTCCCGCTCCACGGTGTCCGTCCGCATCCGCCCGCCTCCTGGCCCGCTGAGCCCGGAGCCACCCCCCGGCGCGTCGCACAGAGTAACCGACACGCCGGGGAAAGGATCATGACACCGCGTCAGAACAGGCTCAGCAGGGCCTCCGCCGCGTCCACGCCGTTCGACTCCCCGTCGGGCAGGCCCAGCTCGAACCACACGGTCTTGCCGTGCGGGGTGCGGCGCGAGCCCCAGGAGGCGGCGAGGAGCCCGACGAGCTGGAGCCCGCGCCCGCCTTCGTCGGTGTCCTTGGCCCGGCGCCGCCGGGGCTGCACGAGCCCTTCGTCCCACACCTCGCACACGAGCGTCCGGTCCAGGAGCAGCCGGAGCCTGATCTCCCCGTCCCCGTACCGCAGGGCGTTCGTGACGAGTTCGCTGACGAGGAGCTCGGTGGTGTCGGCGAGCGCTTCGAGCCCCCACCCGGCGAGCCGTTCGCGCGTGAACTCGCGCGCCTTGCCGACCGATTGCGGGTCGCGCGGGAGCGTCCAGTCGCCCACGTTCTCGGCGGGCAGGCCCTGCACGCGCGCCATGAGGAGGGCGATGTCGTCCTCGCCGTGGTGCGTGTCCAGGCGCCGCAGCACCTGGTCGCAGATGTCCTCCAGCGAACGCCCGGGATCGGTGAGGGCGTTGCGGAGGGCGAGCAGGCCCTCGTCGAGCGGCTGGTGCCTGGATTCCACGAGCCCGTCCGTGTAGAGCGCGAGGAGCGCGCCCTCGGGGAGTTCGACGGTGACCTCCTCGAAGGGCTCGCCGCCGACGCCGAGCGGCATCCCGGGGGGCACGTCGAGGAGCAGCGCGGGCCGCTGGGCGCCGCTCGGCTCCAGGAGGACGGGCGGCAGGTGGCCCGCGTTGGCGAAGGTGCAGCGGCGGGTCACGGAGTCGTACACCGCGTACACGCAGGTGGCCAGGTAGACCTCGGCGAGGTCGGTGTCCTGGTCCTGGCGGGCGGGGCGGGTCGTCTGCTGCGGCGAGCCGAGCCCCTGCGCGATCTCGTCCAGGTGCGAGAGGACCTCGGCGGGTTCGAGGTCAAGCAGCGCGAGCGTCCGTACGGCGGTGCGCAGTTCGCCCATCGCCGCCGCCGCGCGCAGCCCGCGCCCCATGACGTCGCCGACGACGAGCGCGGTGCGGTGCCCGGGCAGTTCGATGACGTCGAACCAGTCGCCGCCCACCTCGGTCGCCTCGTTGCCGGGGAGGTAGCGGCAGGCGATGTCGAGCCCGGCCGCCTCCGGCTCGCCGGGCGGCAGCAGGCTGCGCTGGAGGAGCAGCGCGCGTTCGTGCTCGCGGCGGTACAGCCGCGCGTTGTCGATGAACACGGCGGTGCGGGAGGCGAGTTCGGCGGCGAGCGCGCGGTCCCTCTCGCCGAAGGGCTCGCTGCCCTTCGTGCGGGCGAACTGCGCGAGCCCGACGACCTTGTCGTGCGCGACCATCGGCACGGCGAGCGTGGACTGCACGAGGTCGCCGTCGGTGCCCGGCAGCAGTTCGGAGCGCGCGGTGCGCAGGACGCGGGCGCGCGGCGACTCGGAGGGGTAGCGGTGCACGGCGCCGACATCGACGGAGCCCGCCCCGGCCCCGTGCCGCCGGGCCTCCTCGGGGGCCGGGCCGTACCCGTACCAGGGGCGCCCCCGCTCGCGGCGTCCCGTGCCGGGCGCGCTGGGCCGACCGACGGTGAACGGCCCGGCGGGCGAGGCGCTCCACTCCCGCATCCGGTCCTCGGGGCTCGCCTCGGGGGACGGGCCGGTACAGGGGGGCGGGGGCGCGGCGGCGGGCGGCGGGGGCTGCGCCGGGCCGCCGGTGGCGGGACCCGCGCCGGGGGCGCCGGCTTCCGGGCCCGGGCCGGGTGCGCCCGTCCCCGTTCCCGGGCCGGGTGTGCCCGCTCGCGTCCCTGTGCCGGGGGCCGCGCCGCCGTGTTCGCGCTGGCGCAGGAACGGCAGGACGTCCGCGACCGCGCTCGCGAAGGCGACGCGGCGCAGCTCGGCGCTCCCGTCGATCATCCCGGGTGCCTGTTCCTCGCCGGTCAGCAGCGCCTGGTAGAGGTCGACCGAGGCGAGGTCGCAGAATCCGGGCACGGCCACGTCGAGCAGTTCGCGGGCGGTGGTCTCCAGGTCGAGCGAGTTGCCGATGCGCGAGCCGGCCTCGTTGAGCAGGGCGAGGTTGCGCCGGGCGCTCGCCGCCTCGCGCGCGGCGGCCTGGCGCCGGGTCACGTCGGTCGCGAGGGCGGCGACGCCGAGCGGGCGGCCGGTGCCGCTGTGCACGCGGTAGAGGTCGAGGGACCAGTGCCGGGGCTGGTCCTCGCCGGGGACGGTGCCGGTGAGGCCGAGGCCGTTGACCGCCCCGCCCTTCTCCAGGACGTGCCGCAGCGCGGCCTCCAGGCGCTCGCGCTGGGCCGGTACGAGGTAGTCCTCGGCGGCGCGGCCCTGGTGCGCCCGGGCAGGGGGGCCGAAGACGGAGGCGAACCGCTCGTTGACCCTCCGTATCCGCAGATCGGTTCCGAAAAGCACGAAACCGAAGGGAGATTGGCCGAAAATCGCCTGCGAGGCCGCGAGGTCCGTCTCGATGCCGCGCAGGGTGCGCACGTCCACGGCGATGCAGACGGCGGCCAGGTCACCGTCCTCGGTGCGGGTGGGCATGACGTAGATCTCCGCGGTGCCCTCCTGCGCGGGGAGGTGCCCGGGAGCGGAGGCGGGGGCACCCGGATCCGGGCGCGCGGCGGCGGGATCGGGCCCCTCACCCAGCGTGGCCTCGCGGGCCGCCGGGTCCCGTCGCGCGGGCAGGCGGAAGGGGACGATCCCCGTCCACTCGCGGCCGTCGAGGATCTCGGCGAGCTTGCGATGCCCCTGGCCGCGCAGCCGGGGCGGCACGAAGGTCTCCACGGGATCGCGGCCCACGACGTCCTCGGCGGCCAGGCCGAAGAGCCGTTCGGCCCGCTCGCTCCACTGGTCGACGGTGCCGTCCGGCCCGATCGAGAAGGCGGCGACCCTGAGGTAGTCGTAGATGGAGCCCGCCGGGCTGCTCTGCCACACGATCTCGTCCGGGGTACGGCGGGGGCCCGCCGCCCTCGCAGGTATCTCGCTCACGCGTACCGTCCCCTCCAGCCCACCGCGACCGGGGGGCGCTCCGGGCGGCGGCTTCCCGCAGTATCCAGCACTACGGCGCGACACCCAACGGCCTTCACGATCACCGGCCGATCACGACACTTTCCGGCCCTCGTCCCGCACACGCCCGCGCACGCGAGGACGGCCGCGCACACCGAGGCGCGCGCGACCCCGGATTCCGCCGCGGGCTCTGACCTGGAGATCGACACTTCCTCTCTCCTAACCAGCGACCCCCTCCTCTAATCCGCCTCGTCCGCCCGTCCCGCGCCCCCGCGTCGCACGGCCCTCCGCTCGCGCGCGGGGGCGGGCCCGGACGGGCACGCGGCGGGCCCGGCGCGGGGCGTGAACGCGGCGCGATTCGCGCGGGTCGCACAGGAGCGCGAACAGGCGCGCGCGGCGGCAAGAGGGGAGGCGTGCGGGAGCACAGGGGCGCACGAACAAATCCGCAGCGCCTCTTTCGCGCCGTATGGAAAGGATGAATGCGCGGAATTCGTACGCGGGTTCAGGCGGCGCCGGGGCAGCGGTGTGCGGGCGGAGTGCCGACGGGGCGTACGGGACGGACAGCGCTTACGGGACATACGGAACATACGGGGCCTATGGGGCGGACGAGGCGGAACGCGGCGGTACGTGTTCAGGCGACGGGGATGGGCAGTTCGCACCAGACCGTCTTGCCCGTCCGCGCCGGGTCCACGCTCGCCCCCCAGTTCCGCGACTGCCTGCTGAGCAGCCGGATGCCGCGCCCGCGTTCCTCGTCGTGGTGGGGCCGGCGTTCGAGCGGGCCCTGCGTGACGGGGTCGGAGACCTCCACGAAGAGGCTGTCCCTGCGGCACGACAGGCGCAGGCCGATGGGGCCGTGGGCGTATCTGAGGGAGTTGGTGACCAGTTCGCTGACGACGAGGATCGTCACGTCGGTCATCGCGGCGAGGCCCCAGTCGGCGAGCCGCTCGCGGGTGAGGTCCCTGGCCCTGCGCGCGACCCCGGGCTCAGCCGGAAAGGTCCACTCGGCGCACACACCCTCGGTGTCGATCAAGACGACCACTTCCCCAGAAAGACCGTAGAAGACCCTTGGCGGAGAATCCCTTGTGCGCCATCAATAGCCCCAGGGCGCGCTTTTCAGACGGAATCACGCGTACTTCCCGGCGGGTTGGCACGAATGGCGCAGCATCGGGGGCCCGCCCGGCGGACGGGGCGGAGGGTGGGGAGGAGGCGCGGGGGCGGAATGCCGCCCCCGGCACGGTCAGTGGAGCATTCCCCGCCTGGCGAGTTCGTCGAAGAGGAGCCGGTCGACGGGCGGGACCGCGGCGCGGTCGGCGAGCGAGAACCAGGCCAGTTCCTCGATCTCGCTGCTCGGGGCGATGTCCCCGCGGTGCTCGGCGGTCCAGCAGCTCATCCGCACCCGCGTCCCGGGCGACTCCGGGACCTCGGCCTCGTACGTGCCGAGGTGGCACGCGCTCGCGGCGTCGAGCCGTACGGTCAGTTCCTCCCGCGCCTCGCGGAGCAGGACGTCGATATCGCTCTCGCCCGGCTCGCGCTTGCCGCCCGGCACGTAGAAGACGTCCTTGCCCCGGGGCCGCGCGCACAGCACGCGCCCGCCCTCGACCCGCACCCAGGCCACCGTGTCGATCAGCACCGCTCGCGCTCCCGCTCACCGGTTCGCGCGCCGGTCCGCGCCGTCCGTCCGGCGTACGACTCTAGAGGCCGCGCGGGGAGGCGGGGCACGGACCGCCGCGAGCGGGGCGGCCGGGGCGGTCTAGCCGAGCGGGTCCTCGCCGAGGACGGCGACACCCTCGGGGCGGGGGCGGTCGTCGGCGTGTTCGACGACGTAGAGCGCGCGGGGCGCGGGGACGCGGGCGTTGAGACCGTCGGCGCGGCTCTCGGCCTCGGCGCGGGTGGCGTAGCTGGCGACGCGGTAGCTGTCCTCTTCACCGTCGTCGCGCCGGATCAGCTGCCAGGGCAGCGAGGCGACGGGATCGGCCGTGCCGGCCCTGCGGACCTGGCGTCCCACCCTGGCGACGCCCCCCGTGGAAACTCCGTTTCGCATATGCCGGACCCTACCCCTCGCCTTCACCCACCGCATGTGACTTGGCACGGTACGGGGAGACGAACCGGCCACCCGGCCGCGGCGACCGGGGGTCGCACGGGGGGCGCACGCCGCCAACGCGCCCCCGGACGGGCCCACTTGGCACCGGCCGGGCGAGGGGCTAACGGACCGGCAGATGGTAGGCGAGGCGGTAGCGGTCGGCGGGCACGACGAGGTCGGCGGTCTCCACGGCGCGCTGGGAGGCGTAGTACGTACGGGAGATGACGATGACGACGTGTCCGGGCACCCCGCCGAGCAGCGCCAGCTCCTCGGCGAGGCCGGGACGCGCGCCGACCTCCTCGACCACGTTGTCGACCACGGTCTCGATCGCGGCCATGCGCTCCACGACCCCGCAGCCGCCGAGCGGTCCCTCCTCGGGGAGCATGACGGGCGTGCGCCCGGTGAGGGAGAGCGGCTCCCAGGAGGAGGAGAGCATCATCGGCCGCCCGGACTCGCGGAAGACGTACCGGGTGTGCATGGCGCGCTCGCCCGGCGCGAGCCCGAGCCGTTCGGCTACCTCCTCAGGCGCCGGCTCCTGCGCGCTGCTCGCGTCCCAGGAGCCCTGCGCGCCCTCCGCCGCCTGTTCCTGCCGGAAGGCGGTCGAGGCGCCGGCCGGGGCGCGGAAGCCGGAGCGCGCGATGCGGCGCGGTTCGAGGCGCTCGCGCACGTAGGTCCCCGAGCCCGACCGCCCCTCGACCAGCCCTTCGGCCATCAGCACCTTGCGCGCCTCCAGCGCCACGGTGTCCGAGACCCCGTACTCCTTGCGGATGCGCGCCTGGGAGGGAAGCCGGGTGTGCGGCGGGAGCGAACCGTCCACGATCTTCTGCCGGAGGTCACCCGCGACACGCAGATACGCCGGCTGCTCACCGAAAGTCACAAGCCACTCCGATCAGGTTGACAGACGGCCACAGCGTGACAACCGAAAGTTGTCGCCCGCAAGCGGAGGCCAAAGTTTCACCCGATGTGATGAAGAGGCTTTGCGCAGGGACTTCCTGTCCGCTAAGGGCCCCCGGAAAACCCCTTCCGTCGGGACGACGACCCCCACTCCTCACACAGCGTGGGTCCCCAGCCCGCTCCCTGTCCCTCCCCGGCCCCTCCGAAGCGCCGCCCGACTGCGTCCGCCCCCGGCCCGGCGGTCCCCGCTCGGGCCGGGCTGCCCCGCCCCCTCACACCGCCTGGCGGTAGCCCGCCAGGAAGCGTCCGATCCGTCCGATCGCCGACTCCAGGTCGTCCGCGTACGGGAGGGTCAGAATCCGGAAGTGGTCGGGCCGGGCCCAGTTGAAGCCGGTGCCCTGCACCACCTGGATCTTCTCCCGCAGCAACAGGTCGAGCACGAACCGCTCGTCGTCCACGATCGGGTGCACCGCCGGGTCGATCCGCGGGAACGCGTACAGCGCGCCCTTCGGCTTCACGCAGCTCACGCCCGGGATCTCGTTCAGCTTCTCCCAGGCGCGGTCCCGCTGCTCGCGCAAACGCCCGCCCGGTGCGGTGAGTTCGCGGATGGACTGCCGTCCGCCGAGGGCAGCCTGGATCGCGTACTGGGCGGGCGCGTTGGCGCACAGCCGCATGGAGGCGAGCATCTGGAGCCCCTCCAGGTAGTCCCGCGCGTGCTGCCGGGGGCCGCTCACGACGAGCCACCCGGACCGGAACCCGGCCACGCGGTACGTCTTGGAGAGGCCGCTGAAGGTGAGGACGACCACGTCCGGGCCCAACGCGGCCGCGCTGTGGTGCACTTCGTCGTCGTAGAGGATCTGGTCGTAGATCTCGTCGGCGAGGATCATCAGCCCGTGCCGCCGCGCGAGGGCGAGCACGCCCTCCACGACCTCCCTCGGGTACACCGCGCCCGTCGGGTTGTTGGGGTTGATGAGGACGATCGCCTTGGTGCGGTCGGTGATCCGGGACTCCATGTCGGCGAGGTCCGGGTTCCAGTCGGCCGCCTCGTCGCACACGTAGTGCACGGCCTTGCCGCCGGAGAGCGTGACGACGGCGGTCCACAGCGGGAAGTCCGGGGCGGGGACGAGGACTTCGTCACCGTCCTCGACGAGCGCCTGCACGGCCATCGTGATCAGCTCGGAGACCCCGTTGCCGAGCCACACGTCGTCCACCGTCACGCCCTCGACCCCGAGCGCCTGGTACCGCTGGGCGACGGCGCGCCGCGCGGAGAGGACGCCGCGCGAATCGGTGTAGCCGTGGGCCTGCGGGAGCATCCGGATCATGTCCTGGACGATCTCCTCCGGCGCCTCGAAGCCGAAGAGCGCGGGGTTGCCCGTGTTGAGCCGCAGCACACTGTGGCCCGCCTCCTCCAGCGCGTTCGCCTGCTCGATCACCGGGCCCCGGATCTCGTAGCAGACCCCGTTCAGCTTGTTCGACTGCCGGAACTCCATCGCTGCCTCCACGGAAACTGTGATGCTTGGTTTTACCAAGCGGGCACTTGGAAAGTCCAACCCCGTGTCTAGACTGCGGCTCATGCCACGTCAGACGCAGCCCCGACAGACGCCGGCCCGGCAGTCCCCCGCCCGGCAGCCGCAGCCCCGCCGCCGCAGCTACGACCAGTACTGCGCCCTCTCGCGCGCGCTCGACTCGGTCGGCGACCGCTGGAGCCTGCTGGTGGTACGGGAACTGCTCGCGGGCCCGCGCCGCTACACCGATCTGCTCGCCGACCTCCCCGGCGTGAGCACGGACATGCTCGCGACCCGGCTGCGCGACATGGAGCGCGACGGGCTCGCGAGCCGCCGCAGGCTCCCCGCCCCCTCCTCCGCCTCGGTCTACGAGCTGACCGCCCGGGGCCGCGCGCTGCTGCCCGTGCTCACCGCGCTCGCCGCCTGGGGCGCCCCCGACCTCGCCGACCGGCGCCCCACCGACGCGGTGCGCGCGCACTGGCTCGCGCTCCCGCTGCTCGCCCCGCTCGCCGCCGCGCTCCCGGCGCCCGCCGTCATCGAGATCGAACTGCCCGAGGGGCTGTTCCACCTGCGCCCCCACACCCCCGCCGAGCTGCCGCCGTACGCCGAGGGTCCCGCTCAGGCCCCCGACGCGCGCCTGC
>NZ_GG770539.1:2185140-2186508 GCF_000154905.1 Streptomyces sp. SPB074
GCCGCCTCACCCGCCTGGAGACGGAGCGCGCCCGCCCCCCGGGCGCCCGGACGCTGGAGGACTTCCTGCGGCCGCTGCGCGAGGCGCGCGCGGCCTGGGACGTACGGCGCTCGGTCGGGCGGCCGGAGCAGAAGACCGTGAAGGTCGTCCGGCCCTCGGGGATCACGCTCCCCGAGGACGCGCCGCTGCGCCGGGTGCCGCCGCGCAAGCCGGAGGACCGGCAGCCGGACTACCTGGAGAAGTTCGACAGCCGGACGCTGTTCTACGACGCGTTCCGGCTGGGCGAGGACGTGTGGCTCTCCGGGCCGCCGCTCAACAACCTCAAGGAGCCGCTGGAGAAGGCGGACTGGCGGGTGGACGGCACGGACGTCGCCGCGTCCGTCTCGCTCTCCGACTGGGGTCGGACCCAGCGCTCGCGGATCAGGGGGGCGGCCCCCGGCACCCGGCTGAGCCTCGGGCTCGGGGACGGTCGGTTCGAGGCGGAGATCGCGCCCGACGAGTCCGCGCTCTTCGCGGGGCAGCGGACGCTCATCACGAAGTCCCAGGACAACGACCTCGTCTGGATCCAGGACTTCCTGCGCTATTACCACCTCGTGCACGGCGTCACCGGGGTCGTCCTCTACGACAACAACTCCACCCGCTACACGCCGCAGGACGTGGCCGACGCGATCGCCGAGGTGGAGGGCATCACGACGGCCGTCGTCGTGGACTGGCGCTACCCCTGGGGCCCGAACTGCGGCCCCCACGAGGTCTGGGACTCCGACTACTGCCAGTACGGGCTCCTGGAGCACGGGCGCTTCCGCTACCTCTCCCGGGCGGCCGGGGTCGTGAGCGTGGACATCGACGAACTCGTCCTGTGCGACGACGCGCGCTCGGTCTTCGAGCACGCGGAGGAGTCGGAGGCGGGGGCGGTGATGTTCGACGGCCGCTGGATCGCCAAGGCGACGGCGGAGCCCATGGACCCCGCGCGCCAGCGCAGGTTCACCGACTACCGGCACCGGGTGAAGGGCACGACGACGGTCAAGTGGGCGGTGCTGCCCGGCGTCGTGGACTGGCGGTCCACGCAGTGGCGCGTGCACAGCGTCGCGGGGGCGAACGCGGTGAAGAACGACCTGATCCACCACCGCCACTACCAGGGCGTCAACAACGGCTGGAAGTACGACAGGGCGGAGGAGCTGGTCACCCCGGGCACCCACACCTTCGACGTCCGGATGAGCCACGTCCTGGACGTCGTCTTCGGCCCGCCGCAGGACTTCGCCCCCTCCCCCGGGGACCTGGAGGGCCTGGGCGAAGCGCGCTGAGGGCGCCCGGGACGGGTGCCGGGCCGGCTCCGGGCCGGCGCACGGGCCGGGCACCCGTCACCGCGGG
>NZ_GG770539.1:2186608-2188816 GCF_000154905.1 Streptomyces sp. SPB074
AAAAAAAAAAAAAAACAAAAACCTAAAAAACGCAGGAAAACAGGACCGAACAAGAAGACAACCCGAATGTACAGCGCGCCGGCTCCGCGTCCCCCCGCAGCACGCACAGCTCGTTGCCCTCCGGGTCCGCCAGGACGACCCAGCCCGAGCCGTCCGGTCGCCGGTGATCGGCGACGAGCCCGGCGCCGAGGCCCAGCAGCCGCTCGACCTCCGCCTCGCGGGTGGTCGCCGGGCGCAGGCACAGGTGGACGCGGTTCTTGACCGTCTCGGGCTCGGGCACCTGGTTGAAGTACAGCATCGGCCCCTCCGCGAGGGGCACGGCCGTCTCGCGGTCGCCGGGCGCGCAGTCCGGGTCGAGGGGACGGCCCGTCACCTCGCTCCAGAAGCACGCGAGCGCGTACGCGTCCGCGCAGTCGATCGCCACGTTCCGCACCACAGAGACCATGCGCGCGACTCAGGCGCGGGAGGCCGGTGCCGTGGTCCTCACTGCTCCGGCGAGCGGTCGGTCAGGCAGTACTCGACGCCCGCCGTGTCGCGCATCACGTGCCACTCGGCGCCCTCCCGCACCGAGGTGGCCCCCGCGAGTTCGTGGCGCGCGCGGGCCGCCTCGCGGTCCGCCGTCGCGAAGTCGATGTGGATGCCGGGGGCCCGGTCGGCGGCGAGGCGCTGGGCGAGGACGCGGAAGGGGAAGGCGCGGGCCGTGCGCAGCCGCTGGTACTCGGGCAGGTCCGTCGGCTCGGCCTCCCAGCCGGTGGCGCCGGTCCAGAAGGCCACCTCGTCCTCGTAGGCCGAGGGCCCGATGTCGAGCGTCACCTGGTCGAGGCGCGCCCCGCCGAAGCTCGGCGGGGGGACGTTGAGCCCGTCGTCGTGGACGACGCAGAAGCCGAGCCCTGCGGGGCTGCGGAGCACGACGAGACCGGGCTCCTCGTGCTCCGTGCGCGCGCCGAGGCCGCTCGCGCGGCGCGCGAACTCCTCCACATCGGCGACACCGAGGTCGAGGTGGGTGCCGCCCCTGCCCTCGCCGAGCGACTGGTGCTTGAGGACGGCGTCGTAGGGCTCGGGCGGCAGGAAGGTGACGAACTCGCCGTGCGCGCCCCGCGCCGGGGAGATCTCCGTACCGGTGACGGCGGCC
This sequence comes from Streptomyces sp. SPB074, assembly GCF_000154905.1. Classification (GTDB taxonomy): domain Bacteria; phylum Actinomycetota; class Actinomycetes; order Streptomycetales; family Streptomycetaceae; genus Streptomyces. Next base: position 2,187,741 of record NZ_GG770539.1, read on the forward strand.
CAGAAGGCCCGGTCCCGGGCCTCGCCCGCGCGGGGGCGGTCGACGAAGGCGTACCCCCAGCGGACAGGGCTGCTGCTGCTCATGCGGTCGGCTCCTCGGTCTCGGTCTCGGTCCGGTCCTCGGCCCTCGGCGGCGTCGTGAGGGAGAGGGCCATCATGCGGGCCGCCCGGGCGAGGGCCCGGTCATCGCCGCGCGGTTCCTCGCGAAAGGCGCGCGGGAGCGGGTCGACGCGGCGGCGCGGAGGGGGCGGGTGCGGGGGCGGGGGTCGGGTTCGGCCGCGTAAGTGGGGGTGGGCGGGGGCTCTCGACGCGCGGTGCGGGGCGCGTAAATCGGGTTTTCGCGCCGGAGGGGGAGGTCGCGTGAGTACGTGGCTGTGGGTGTTGTTCTTCGTGGTCGTCTTCGGGGGCGGCGGTATCGGTGAGCGGGCGCGCCGGGCGCTGCGGCCGCGTCACGCGCGCCGGCTCGAACTCACGGAGGCGAAGGCCCGCGGCGAGCGGGAGCGCCGCGAGGCGGCACGGCCGCCGGAGCCGGTGTGCGGCTGCGGCCACCACCTCGCGACGCACGACGAGGACGGTCACTGCCACGAGACGGTGCGCGCGGCCGTGGCCTGGGGCGCCGACGACAAGCCGGAGCGCTACGAGGCGCGGGACTGCCCCTGCCAGCGGCACGTGGGCCCCGAGTTGCTGCCCCTGACCTTCGCGCAGGAGCTGACGGACCTGGACCACCGCGCAAGGACGGACCCGGAGCGGCGCCCGCGCGGCTAGCGGCCGGCCCGGCGCGTATTCCCCGCCTGGCTCCCGTACTGCCCCTCTCGGCGGAGCACTGGCAGCCCGTCCCCGCCCGTCGCACGGTGGAGTCGCAAGCTTCCGACTGCCGCGAGGACGTCCGCATGTCTCTCCTGACCACTCCCTTCGACCGTGATTCCACCGCCGACGATGTCCTCGCCGGGGTCGTCCTGCGCGGTCGCACCGCGCTCGTCACCGGCGGCTCCTGCGGGGTCGGCGCCGCGACGGCCCGCGCGCTCGCCCGGGCCGGGGCGCCGGTCGTCCTCGCGGCGCGCGGCCTCGGCAAGGCCC
>NZ_GG770539.1:2188916-2198083 GCF_000154905.1 Streptomyces sp. SPB074
AGACGGGCAACGAGGCCGTGACGGCGGCCCGGCTCGACCTCGGCGACCCCGCCTCGGTGCGCGCCTTCGTCGCCGCCCGGGAAGGCCCGCCGCACATGCTCGTCAACAACGCGGGCATCATGGCGCTCCCCGTCCTGGAGCCGACGCCGCAGGACGGTGCCGCAGGGCGCGGCGACGAGCGTGTCGCTCGCGGCCTCGCCGCTCCTGGCGGGCGTCGGGGGCCGCTGCTTCGAGGACCGCGCCGAGGCGCCCGTCGTGGTGGGCGCGGAGCCGGTCGGTACGGGCGGGGTGGCCCCGTACGCGCGGGACCCGGCGAACGCGGACCGGCTGTGGGCGGTCGCGGAGAAGCTGATCGCGGGGTGAGCGGGGCGGGGGACGGCGGGCCCGCGCGGGAGGGCGGGCGGAGGCGCGGCGGGCCCCGGCGGGGCGGGCGGCGGTGCGGCGGCTAGTGCCCGGCCGTCAGTCGCTCCGCGGCCCGCTCCCAGGGCTGCGGCACGGCCGCGTCCTCGCGCCCGGAGGTCTCCTCCTCGAACCAGCCCGTCCCCGCGAGCCACGTCTCCAGCCAGGCGGCGAGGCCGGGGGAGTCGAGGAACCAGCAGTCCTCCCAGGAGCCGCCGCCGTGGGCGTTCGGCTCGAAGAGCAGGACCTGGCCCTCGGCGCTGAGACAGTCGACGGCCGCGTACATGGCGCAGCCCCAGGTCAGGACCGGCACGACGCCCGCGGGCCACTCCGGGTGCCCCGCCCCCGCCGACGCGGCGCGCCGCGCCACGTACTCCTCGACCAGGCTTTCCCCCGGGCCGAGGAGCGGCAGCAGCCGGTAGCCGGGCCCGAAGCCCCCGTCGGCGATCTCGCGGTGGAGCCGCGCGAGCAAGGGGTGCAGGACGAATCCGAGCCGCCGCTCGGCCTCCGCGAGGGTGGCCTCGTCGGCGGGCGCGGGAAGAGCCCCGCCGTCGGCGGCGGCCCGGACGGCGACCCGCCGGAGGAGATCGTGGGTGTCGGTCATGAGGGGGATGCTGCCAGGGGCCCCGGACAGGGGCGGCACGGGGCGGGGGCGGTGCGGGGCGGAGGCGGATCGCGGGGTATCGGCTGGGAGCGGGCGGCCCGCGCGCCGCGACCGGCCCCTCCGCCGCCCGGCGGGTCGCGGCCGTGCCGCGCACTGGTGGCTGCCGCTCGGGCTCGCGCTCGCCGGGGCGGCCTGGTACGGGTACCGGCTGCGGCGGCGGGCCGAGCGGGCGCGGTGGGAGCGGGCGCGCGAGCGCGCGCTGCGGCTCGGGACCCTGGACGCCCTGGGGCACCGGGAGTTCGAGTGCGCGGTGCGGGATCTATCGCGCCGGGACGGCTGCGCGGACGCCGAGCAGGTCGGCGGGGCCGGTGACCTGGGGGCGGACGTGCTCGCGACGGACCCGTACGGCCGCAGGTGGCTCGTGCAGTGCGAGCACCGCAGGGACGGGGCGCGCGGCGCGGCCGTCGCTGCCCCGGATCTCCAGCGCGTCAACGGCACGGCCCGTCAGCCGCACGGCGCGGAGGTCGTCCTCGTGGTCACCAACGGCCGTTTCAGCGGCAGGTGCCCGGAGCTGGCCGGGGCGTTGCGGATGCGCCTCGTGGATCGTGAGCTGCTGGGGACATGGGCGAGCGGGGCAGTCCCCCTGTGGGAGTTGCTGCCCCGCGTGCCCGCGCCGCGCCGTGCGCCCTGAGGCAGGGTCAGAACGGCATGTGGCCGCGCGCCTTGCGGCCGGCGGAGCCGCTGTGGCCGACGGCGCGGGAGCTGGTGCTGAACGGCTTGCTGAAGATCTTGCCGAGGATGCCGGGGGCCTTGGACCCGGCGCGCGAGCCGAGGCCCAGCGTGCGCTGGGTGCCGTGCTGCGGCTTGCGGGAGAAACGGGGGACCAGGAAGGCGAGGACGAGAAGGACGGCGCATATCGCGACGATGCCGACGACGACCATGGGGGGCTCCTGAGCTGGGGGGACGAGCGGTCTCGGCCCTCGGGCCGTTGAGGACCGCGTGCCCGGCGGCCCTCCCCGTATACGCGCGGATATAGGTGCCCCGCGCACGGGGGGGGCGCCCCGCGTCCCGTGCCCCGGGTGCCGCGCCGGAGGTCGCGGCCCGCGTCCTGCCGGGGGGTCAGCCCGCGTCCCCCCAGGGGTTCAGCCCCTCGCGCCGTCGCCGGCCCGCTCCCGGCGTGGGGTCGAGGTAGACGCGGGTCACGCGCGGGAGGCGGGCGCGGACGCGGCGTTCGGCATCCTCGCAGCTCCACTCGATCTGCGCGGCCGTGGACGCGTCCCGGAAGTCGATCTTCGCGGCGATCAGGGCCTCGTCGGGTCCCTGTACGAGCGTCACGAGGTCGAGAACCGCCTCGACGTGCTCCGTCGCGAGGAGTTCGGCGCGGATCGCGGCGCGCTCGGCGGGCGCGAGCGGGCGGCCGGTGAGGAGTTCGGCGTTCGAGCGGCCGAGGACCCAGGCGACCTGGACGAGGAGCAGGCCGATGAGGAGCGAGGCGATCCCGTCCCAGGTGCCGTCGCCCGTCGCGTGCGTGAGGGCGATGCCGGCCGCCGCGAGGACGAGGCCCACCAGCGCCGCCGAGTCCTCGAAGACGACGGCCTTGACGGTCGTGTCGCTCGTCCACCGCAGGTGCTTGCGGAAGGTCGTCCGGGCGGCGCGCGCCTCCCCCGCCATCTGCTGGAGCCCCGTCCGCAGGGAGTAGCCCTCCAGGAGGAAGGCGATCGCCAGGACGACGTACGACAGGAGCGGGTCGCCGAGGGTCTCGCCGTGCGTGAGGGTGTGGACGCCGTCGTAGACGGAGAAGACCGCGCCGCCGACGAAGGTGGCGACGGAGGCGAGCAGCGCCCAGATGTAGCGCTCGTGGCCGTGGCCGAGCGGGTGGTCCTCGTCGGCGGGCCTGGCGCTGCGCCGCAGCGCGAGCAGGAGCAGCAGTTCGGTGACGGTGTCGGCGAGCGAGTGCGCGGCCTCCGAGAGCATCGCCGAGGAGCCGCTGACGAGCCCGGCGAGGAGCTTCGCGGCGGCGATCCCGAGGTTGGCCCCGGCGGCGACGAGGACGGTGAACGTGCTCTCGCCGCCGCTGCCGCCCTCGCCTCCCGGGCCCGGTGTCGTGGCGGGCGGCGGTACGGGATCACTGCTGCTCATAGCGGCGCAGTATGCCCGTACCGCGGGCCCCGGCCGGGTCACCGCTCGCGCGGCACCCGCATCAGGCCCTCCTGGATCACCGATATGGCGAGCCGTCCGTCCTGCGTGTAGATGCGGGCCTGGCCCAGGCCCCGGCCGCCCGAGGACGAGGGGGACTCCTGGTCGTAGAGGAGCCATTCGTCGGCGCGGAAGGGCCGGTGGAACCACATGGCGTGGTCGAGGCTCGCGCCGACGATGTCGCCGGTGACCCAGCCGCCGCGCCCGTGCGCGAGGAGGACGGAGTCCAGCAGCGTCATGTCCGAGACGTACGTCGCGAGGCAGACGTGCAGGAGCGGGTCGTCCCCCGCGAGTTTGCCGTTGGTGCGGAACCACACCTGCGAGCGCGGTTCGCGCGGCTGCCCGGCCGTCGCGTACGGGGGCGCGTCCACGTACCGCAGGTCGACCGCCTCGCGGGCTTCGAGGAGCTTGCGCACGACGGCGGGGCCGCCGACCGCCTCGGCGTAGCGGGGCAGCGCCTCGGGCGCGCTCGGCAGGGACTCGGGGTCGGGCGCGGGCGGCATCGGCGCCTGGTGGTCGAGTCCTTCCTCGTGCACCTGGAAGGAGCACGAGAGGTGGAAGATCGGCTGGCCGTGCTGGATCGCGACGACGCGCCGGGTCGTGAAGGACCGGCCGTCCCTGATGCGGTCCACGCGGTAGACGATGGGCGCGCCCGGGTCGCCCGCGACGAGGAAGTACGCGTGCAGCGAGTGCGCGTACCGGTCGGCGGGCACGGTGCGGCCCGCGGCGACGAGCGCCTGGGCCGCGACCTGCCCGCCGAAGACGCGCGGGACGAGGGTGGGGCGGGACTGGCCCCGGAAGATGTCCACCTCGATCCGCTCCAGGTCGAGCAGGTCGAGGAGGTCGTCGAGTGCTTCGCTCATACGGCGTACTCTCTCGTACTCGCGGCGGAGTCCCGCGTCCGCCTGGCGTCCTCCCCCGTCGGCCGGATCACCGACTCACAGCCCCATGCTCTTCGCGATGATCATCTTCATGACCTCGCTCGTGCCGCCGTAGATGCGGTTGACGCGGTTGTCGGCGTACAGGCGGGCGATCGGGTACTCGTTCATGTAGCCGTAGCCGCCGTGGAGCTGGAGGCAGCGGTCGATGACGCGGGAGGCGACCTCGGTGCAGAAGAGCTTCGCCGAGGCGGCCTCGGCGGCGGTCAGCTCGCCCAGGTCGTGCGCTTCGAGGGCGCGGTCGCACACGGCCTCGGCGGCGTCCACCTCGGCCTTGCAGGCGGCCAGCTCGAACTTCGTGTTCTGGAACGCGGCGACGGGCTTGCCGAAGACGGTGCGGTCCTGCACGTAACTCTGCGCGAAGCGGACGGCGGCGGCGGCCTGCGCGTAGGCGCCGACGGCGATGCCGAGGCGCTCCTGCGGGAGGTTCTGGCCGAGGTAGTGGAAGCCCTTGTTCTCCTCGCCGAGGAGGTCGGCGACCGGCACCTGGACGTCGGTGAAGGACAGTTCGGCGGTGTCGGAGGTCTTGAGGCCGAGCTTGTCGAGTTTGCGGCCGACGGCGTAGCCCTCGGACTTCGTGTCGACGACGAGGAGCGAGATGCCGAAGCGGCGGTCGTCCTCCTTCGGCGGCGCGGTGCGGGCGCAGACGATGACGCGGTCGGCGTGGACGCCGCCGGTGATGAAGGTCTTGGCGCCGTTGAGGACGTAGTGCCTGCCGTCGGCGGAGAGCTTCGCGGTGGTCTTCATGCCCGCGAGGTCGGAGCCGGTGCCGGGCTCGGTCATCGCGATGGCGAACATGGTGCGGCCCGAGACGAAGTCGGGGAGCCAGCGCTTCTTCTGCTCCTCGGTCGCGTACGCCTTGAGGTACGGCAGGCACAGCGCGACGTGCACGCCGCTGCCGCCGAGCGAGACCCCGGCGCGGGCGGTCTCCTCGGAGAGGATCGCCTGGAACTTGAAGGACTCCTCGCCGGCCCCGCCGTACTCCTCGGGCACCTCGATCCCGAAGATGCCCAGCTCACCGAGCTTGTAGTAGAAATCGCGCGGCGCCTGCCCGGCGGCGACCCACTCCTCGTGCCGCGGCACGACCTCGGCCTCGATGAAGGCGCGGATCGTCTCGCGGAACGCCTCGTGGTCCTCGTTGTAAACGGTACGGCGCACAGACGCCACCCTCCTTCGGCGGCCGGTGCCGGTCCGCCCCTCGGCGGCCGGTGCGGGCCGGTCCGCGCGGTACGTACGAAGGCGGGGCGCCGGACATACTAAGCGCCCGCTCACCCTTGAAGTTACCCGCACGTATGGCGGGTGTCCAGATGGGGAGGCGGCGGCAGGGGGCGCCCGCGCGCGGCGGGACCGGACCGGCTCACACGGCGCAGGAGCCGCCTCCCGGGCGCCCGCGCTGGGCGCGCGTGGAGACGAGGAGCGCGGCCATCTCGTCGGGGTCCACGTCGTCCTCGCCCTCGACGGCGGGGTCCATCCCGACCGGTTCGGGCTCGGCCTCGGCGGGCGGCCCGGCCTTCAGCTGCCCGAGGGGGATGAACGCGGTCATGGGGCACCTCCGGGACGTGGGGTCGTGCGCTCCCGACTCTACGCGGGGACGCACGCGCGTACAGGGTGTCCCTCGCGGGGTCGCGGCCGTCTCGGCCCGTTCCGGCCGTCCCGCCCCGTCCCGGCGGGGGCCCGGCATAATCGCGGCCCGTGCGCACCTCTTTCGATCGCCTCCTCGCCCGCGCCCTCCGCCTCTGCGTCCCCGGCCGCCGTCAGGTGCTGGGGATCGCGGGGGCGCCCGGGGCGGGGAAGTCGACGCTCGCGGAGCGGATCGTGGCGGCGGTGCCCGGCTCCGTGCTCGTCCCGATGGACGGGTTCCATCTGGCGCAGGCGGAGCTGGAGCGGCTGGGGCGGGCGGAGCGCAAGGGGGCGCCCGACACGTTCGACGCGGCCGGGTACGTGGCCCTGCTGCGGCGGCTGCGGGCGCCGGTGGCGGGCGAGGTGGTCTACGCGCCGCTCTTCCGGCGGGACCTGGAGGAACCGCTGGCCGGGGCCGTGCCCGTACCGCCCGAGGCCCCGCTCGTCGTCACCGAGGGCAACTACCTGCTGCTCGGCACGGGGCCGTGGGCGGCGGTGCGCGGACTGCTGGACGAGGCGTGGTTCCTCGCGCCCGACCCGGACACGCGCCTGCGGCGGCTCGTGGAGCGGCACGTGCGGTACGGGAGGTCCCGCGCCGAGGCGGAGCGGTGGGCGAACGGGTCCGACGAGGCCAACGCGCGGCTGGTGGAGGGGAGCCGGGGGCGGGCGGACCTGCTCGTGGCGGAGTGACGGCGCCCGGGGGCCGGGGAGCGGGTGAGCCGTACGGCCGTGGCGCGGCGCGGTTCCACTCGGCTCGGCTCGTACGAGGTCACGGGCCCCGCGCCGCTCAACCCCGCGCCTCGCGCAGGAAGTCGGCCGTCACCCGGCCCCAGTCCTCGATCTCCGCGGCCGTCCGCGCCACGGACAGGCGGGCCTTCGGGAGGTGCGCGGCGACGGTCTCGGCGGTGGAGACGGGGTGGCCGGGGTCGGTGTCCCAGGCCAGGACGAGGGTGGGGACCGTGATGCGGGCGAGGGCGCCGGGGGCGGGGAGGTCGGAGGCCGCCGCGCCCTCCAGGACGGCGGGCAGGAGGGAGGCGCGGATGTCGATTCCGCCCTGCTCGCGCCCGCCGAAGACCGGCGGGGCGGGGGCCTCGGCGTGCAGGGCGGCGAGCGCGGCGGGATCGTCGGCGGCGAGCGCCGCCATCCGCCGGTAGAGCCCGGCCTGCGCGGCGCGCGTCTCCCAGGCGGTGGGGACGGCGGTGAGGACCAGCGCGAAGAAGCGTTCGGGGGCGCGCAGCGCGGCGTGCAGCGCCGTCGCGGTGCCCATGGAGCAGCCGATCGCGGCGACGGGGGCCTCGGGCGAGAAGTGGTCGGCGAGCGCGAGCAGGTCACCGGCCAGGGCGTCCCACGCGTACGTCGCCGGTTCGGGCCGGCCGCCGCTCTCGCCGTGTCCGCGCGCGTCGTAGGCGACGAGGCGGTGGTGCGCCGCGACGGGGGCGTAGTCGGTGAGCCCGTACCGGGCCTCGTGGGCGCGGCTGCGGGTGATCCCGTGCGCGAGCAGCGCGACGGGTCCCGTACCGCGCACGGTGCAGGCGAGGCGGGCCCCGGGGAGCGGGACGACGGGGAAGCCGGGGGCGGGCGCGGCGGGCCGCTGCGTCATGGGGGCATTCCTTCGTGGAGCGGGGGCCGGGCGGGGCGACGCTACACCGGTGGGGCGGAGCGGCGCGCGGGCTTTGCCCGGCCGGGGGCCCGCGCACCACGTCACCGGCCCGCGACGCCCCTCGCACGTCTGCGCGGACCGCTTCGAGGTGCGGCGCCGCCCGGCGGCGGGAAGTCATGGACCAGATCCGCCGAGGGGGCGCGGGACGCGGCCGGGGACCCGCGTGCGGGGGAGGCACGGCGTCTCCGTCCGCCGGGCGGGGGGCCGGGGTCCGTGCCGCCGCCGTTCCCGCTGCCCGAGACCGAGAAAGGGGACGTCATGGGCGACCTCCCGCGCCAGGCCCCCGCTCCCGCCGCCGCGCCCGAGCGCCGCCCCGTCCCCGTCCGGTGGGCGCTGCTCGGCGTCCTGCTCGCGCTGCTGCTGTCGATACTGGACGGCCTGATCGTCGGCACCGCGATGCCGACGATCGTGGACGACCTCGGCGGGCTGGACCGGATGTCGTGGGTCGTCACCGGGTACATCCTCGCGACGGCCTGCTCGACCGCCGTATGGGGCAAGCTCGGCGATCTCCTGGACCGCAAACGGGTCTTCCTCGCCTCGGTCGTGCTCTTCCTCGCGGCCTCGGCGGCGTGCGGGCTCGCGCCGTCGATGAACGCGCTCATCGCCTTCCGGGTCGTGCAGGGCCTCGGCGCGGGCGGCATGGGCGCGGGGGGTTTCGCGCTGATCGGCGCGCTCGTACCGCCGCGCGAGCGCGGGAGGTACCAGGGGATGATCGCCGCCGTGATGGCTCTCGGGCAGCTCGGCGGGCCGCTCCTCGGCGGCTTCGTGACCGGGCACTTCGGCTGGCGCTGGGCGTTCTACGTCAACGTCCCTCTCGGGCTCGTGAGCCTCGCGTGGTGCGGGCTGCTGCTGCGCCTCCCGGCGCGGGCGCGGCCGGGGGCGGTGCGGATCGACTGGGGCGGGATCGTGCTGCTGGGCGGGGCCCTCTCGGCCCTCGTGCTGGCGGCGACGTGGGCGGGGAGCACGTACGCGTGGACCTCGTGGCGGGTTCTCGGGCTCGGCGCGCTCGCCGTCACGCTCCTCGCGGGCTTCGTCGTCACCGAACTCCGCGTCCCCGAGCCGCTGATGCCGCCGCGCGTGTACACGGGCCACCGCAACTTCCCGCTGGCGGCGGTGGTGCTCGCGGTGACGGGCATGACCCTGTTCGGGACGACGCTCTACCTGCCGCTCCACCAGCAGGTGGTGCGGGGTGCGACGGCCGCGCACTCGGGGCTGCTGCTGCTCCCGATGATGCTCGCGACGCTCCTCGCGGCGGGCGTCGCGGGCAAGGTGATGTCGGCGACGGGCCGCTACAAGCTCTTCCCCGTGGTGGGCGCGGCGAGCATGATCGCGGGGATGGGGCTGCTGTCGAGGGCGGGCACGGACACGCCCCCCTCCCTCACGACGGTGGCGATGGTCCTCCTGGGGGCCGGGAGCGGCTTCGCCCTGCAGATGGCGAACACGATCGCGCAGAACGCGGTGGCGGCGCGCGACCTGGGCGCGGCCTCGGCGGCGGCCAACCTCTTCCGCACCCTGGGCGGTTCCCTGGGCCTGGCGGTCTTCGCCTCGCTCTTCACCTCGCGCGTGCGGGGCGGCCCCGCGACGGGCCCCCGGTACGCCGCGCACGTCGCCGAGGCCACGCAGGCGATCTTCCTGGTGGGCGCCTGCGCGGGCGTAGCGGCCCTCCTGGCGGCCCTGGCGATCGAGGAGGTCCCGCTCGGGGGCGCGGAGACGGCGGAGCCGAGGGCACGCGGGGCGGGCGAGGGGGCGG
>NZ_GG770539.1:2198343-2209275 GCF_000154905.1 Streptomyces sp. SPB074
GTGGACCTTGCGGAGCGCGGCCACCCAGAGTTCGACGTACTCGCGCTGGAGGCGGCGCACCCGGCGGCGGTCGTCGTCGCGCAGGCGGTCGAGCTCGCGGTCGTGGAGGACGATCAGCGCCCGGTCGTCGAGGGCGAAGTCGATGTGCCCGGCGAGCAGCGAGTCGAGCACGGCGGCGGGCGCGCCCCCGGCCGCCGCGACGCGCGCGCGGCCACCGGCGAGCAGCCGTTCGCTGATGCCGACGAGCAGTTCCGCGAGCATCGCGTCCTTGCCCGGGAAGTGGCGGTAGAGGCCGGGGCCGCTGATGCCCACGGCCGCGCCTATCTCGTCCACCCCGACCCCGTGGAAGCCGCGCGCGGCGAAGAGGCGGGCGGCCTCACGGAGGATCTGGACCCGTCTCGTCGGCGCGTCCGCGCCCGTGGGGCTGGTGCTCATGGGACAGCATTCTAGACAAGCCCGTTAGCGCTCGTTAACCTGAACGGCGGACGTTAACGCTCACTAACACGCGCAGACGCTCACACACGTTCAGCGACCGCCGGGCGACGGAGCCCGGCCGGCGAGGGGATCGACCGCATGGCGGACCAGACGACGGCGACGGGCGGCGGCACGGGCGGGCCGGCCCCGCACCTCCACCAGCCCCACTCCCCCGGCCCCCAGGCCGCCCCCTCCGGCGTCCACCCCGCGGCGGCCTCCTCGCTCAACCCCGTCCTCACCACCGCCGCCGATCCCGCCTCCGAGACGTGGCGCGCATAACGAATGCCGCGCACACAAAGCACGGCGACGAGCTGCGGTCGCGCCTGGAGCGGGCCCGGCTCGGCGGCGGGGAGCGGGCGCGCGAGCGGCACGTCTCGCGCGGCAAGATGCTCCCGCGCGACCGCGTGGACGGCCTCCTGGACGCCGGTTCGCCGTTCCTGGAGCTGGCGCCGCTCGCCGCCGAGGGCCTGTACGAGGGGGCGGCGCCGGCGGCCGGGGTCGTCGCCGGGCTCGGCATGATCTCGGGACGGCTGAGCGTCGTCGTCGCCAACGACGCGACGGTCAAGGGCGGTACGTACTACCCGATGACCGTCAAGAAGCACCTGCGCGCGCAGGAGGTCGCCCTGGAGAACCGCCTGCCGTGCGTGTATCTCGTGGACTCGGGCGGCGCGTTCCTGCCGATGCAGGACGAAGTCTTCCCCGACCGCGAGCACTTCGGGCGGATCTTCTACAACCAGGCGCGCCTGTCGGCGGCCGGGATTCCGCAGATCGCTTCGGTGATGGGCTCGTGCACGGCCGGGGGCGCGTACGTGCCCGCGATGAGCGACGAGGCCGTCATCGTGCGCGACCAGGGCACGATCTTCCTCGGCGGCCCGCCGCTCGTGAAGGCGGCGACGGGCGAGGTCGTGACGGCCGAGGAGCTGGGCGGCGGCGAGGTGCACAGCCGCGTCTCGGGCGTCACCGACCACCTCGCCGAGGACGACGCGCACGCGCTGCGGATCGTGCGGAACATCGTCGCGACCCTGCCCGCGCGCAAGGAACTCCCCTGGACGGTACGGGAGCCGGAGGAGCCGGCCGTCGATCCGGCGGGCCTGTACGGAGCCGTCCCGCCCGACTCGCGCACCCCGTACGACGTGCGCGAGGTCATCGCGCGGATCGTGGACGGCTCGCGCTTCCAGGAGTTCAAGGCGGAGTACGGGCAGACGCTCGTGACGGGCTTCGCGCACGTCCACGGCCACCCCGTCGGCATCGTCGCCAACAACGGCATCCTCTTCTCCGAATCGGCCCAGAAGGGCGCGCACTTCATCGAGTTGTGCGACCAGCGCGGCATCCCGCTGCTCTTCCTCCAGAACATCTCGGGCTTCATGGTCGGCCGCGCCTACGAGGCGGGCGGAATCGCGAAGCACGGCGCGAAGATGGTCACCGCGGTCGCGACCACCCGCGTGCCGAAGCTGACCGTCGTCGTCGGCGGCTCGTACGGGGCGGGCAACTACTCGATGTGCGGCCGGGCCTACGGCCCGCGCTTCCTGTGGATGTGGCCCAACGCGAAGATCTCCGTCATGGGCGGTGAGCAGGCCGCCTCCGTCCTCGCGACCGTCAAGCGCGACCAGCTGGAGGCGCGCGGCGAGGAGTGGACCGCCGACGAGGAGGAGCGCTTCAAGGCGCCGGTCAGGCAGCAGTACGAGAAGCAGGGCGACGCCTACTACGCGACCGCGCGCCTGTGGGACGACGGCGTGATCGACCCGCTCGACACGCGCCGCGTCCTCGGCCTCGCGCTCACCGCCTGCGCGCACGCCCCGCTGCCCGAGCCGCGCTTCGGCGTCTTCCGGATGTGATCCCCGTGACGACCCCCGCGAGCAGCCCACATCCCCCGACGTCAAAGGCGACTTCGAAGGTGGCCATGCCAGGAACCGCTCTGTTCGACACCGTCCTCATCGCCAACCGCGGCGAGATCGCCGTCCGCGTCATCCGCACCCTGCGCGCCCTCGGCATCCGCTCGGTCGCGGTCTACAGCGACGCCGACGCGCGCGCCCGGCACGTACGGGAGGCCGACGAGGCCGTCCGCATCGGCCCCGCGCCCGCGACCGAGAGCTACCTCTCGGTGCCCGCCCTCCTGGAGGCGGCCCGCCGCACGGGCGCCCAGGCGGTGCACCCCGGCTACGGCTTCCTCGCGGAGAACGCGGCCTTCGCGCGGGCCTGCGCGGACGCGGGCCTCGTCTTCATCGGGCCCCCCGCGGACGCCGTGGACCTCATGGGCGACAAGATCCGCGCCAAGGAGACCGTGCGGCTCGCGGGCGTGCCCGTCGTGCCCGGGTCGAGCGGCAGCGGACTGGACGACGAGGAACTCGCGGACGCCGCGCGGGAGATCGGGATGCCGGTCCTGCTCAAGCCCTCGGCGGGCGGCGGCGGCAAGGGAATGCGCCTCGTGCACGAGGAGGCGCTGCTCGCCGAGGAGATCGCGGCGGCCCGGCGCGAGGCCCGCTCCTCCTTCGGGGACGACACGCTCCTGGTCGAACGGTGGGTGCAGCGGCCCCGGCACATCGAGATCCAGGTCTTCGCCGACCGGCACGGCAACGTCATCCACCTCGGCGAGCGCGAGTGCTCCCTCCAGCGCCGCCACCAGAAGCTCATCGAGGAGGCGCCCTCGGTCCTGCTCGACGAGGCGACGCGCACGGCGATGGGCGAGGCGGCGGTCCGCGCGGCGAGGTCCTGCGGCTACGAGGGCGCGGGCACCGTCGAGTTCATCGTCCCGGGCCCCGACCCGGACGCCCCGGCCGGGACGGCGCCCGAGGCGTACTACTTCATGGAGATGAACACGCGTCTCCAGGTCGAGCACCCGGTCACCGAGTTCGTGACGGGCCTCGACCTCGTGGAGTGGCAGATCAGGGTCGCCGCGGGGGAAGCCCTCCCGCTGGCGCAGGAGGACGTGCGGCTCGACGGGCACGCGGTCGAGGCGCGGATCTGCGCCGAGTCGGTGCAACTCATCGACGGATCACCGGCGTTCCTGCCGAGCGGTGGCACGGTGCTGCGCCTTGAGGAGCCGGCGGGGCCGGGCGTACGGGTCGATTCGGGGCTCAGCGAGGGCGTCGAGGTGGGCAGCGCGTACGACCCGATGCTCGCCAAGATCGTCGCGTACGGCCCGGACCGGGACACCGCCCTGCGCCGCCTGCGCGGCGCGCTCGCCCGGACGGTGACGCTCGGCGTCCCGACGAACGCGGGCTTCCTGCGCCGTCTGCTCGCCCACCCGCGCGTCGTGGCGGGCGAGCTGGACACGGGGCTCGTGGAGCGCGAGGCGGCCGGGTTCGTGGAGCCCGAGGTGCCGCGCGAGGTGTACGCGGCGGCGGCGGCCGTGCGCCGCGCGGCCGTCACGGCGGCCGGGGCGGGCCCCGGCTGGCGCGATCCCTTCGCGGCGGGGGACGGCTGGCGGCTCGGCGGGACCCCGGCACCGCTGCGCGTCCCGCTGCGGGTGCCGGGCCACGAGCCGGTGGAGCGGAGCGTCCCGGCGGACGCGGAGGTGAGCGCGGAGGCGGTGACGGTGACGGCCGTGGGGCGGCGGCTGCGCTTCGTACGGGCCGGGGACTGGCTCGGGCGCGACGGGGACGCGTGGGAGGTGCGCGACCACGACCCGGTCGCCGCCGCGCTGCGCGCGGCCGGGGGCGCGGGCGGCACCGGTTCGCTCACCGCGCCGATGCCGGGCACGGTCACCGTCGTCAAGGCCCAGGAGGGCGACACGGTCCGGGCGGGCGAGGGCCTGCTCGTGGTGGAGGCGATGAAGATGGAGCACGTCATCACGGCGCCGCACGACGGGACGGTGTCCCGGCTCGCCGTACGGCCCGGGAGCACGGTCGCGATGGACGAGGTCCTCGCCGTCGTGGAGCCCTCGGAGGCCGGGGAGGCGGGCGCATGAGCGGCGGGCTGACGATGGCGTTCCCCCTCGACGGGCTCCCGTCCCGCGTGCGGGTGCACGAAGTCGGGGCGCGCGACGGGCTCCAGAACGAGAAGAGCACCGTACCGGTCGACGTGAAGGCCGAGTTCGTCCACCGGCTCGCGTCCGCCGGGCTGACGACGATCGAGGCGACGAGCTTCGTGCGCCCCGAGTGGGTGCCCCAGCTCGCGGACGCGGAGGAGCTGTTCCCCCGCCTCGCGGACCTGCGGGAGCGGGGCGTGCGGCTGCCGGTCCTCGTGCCGAACGCGCGCGGCCTGGAGCGCGCGCTGTCGCTCGGCGCGGACCGCGTGGCGATCTTCGCGAGCGTGACGGAGAGCTTCGCGAAGGCCAACCTGAACCGCACGGTGGACGAGTCCCTGGCGGTCTTCGCGCCGGTCGTCGCCGAGGCCAAGGCCGCCGGGGCGCACGTGCGCGGCTACCTGTCGATGTGCTTCGGCGACCCGTGGGAGGGCCCGGTGCCGGTCGAGCGGGTCGTGCGGGTCGCGAAGGCGCTCGAAGCGATGGGCTGCGACGAGCTGAGCCTCGGCGACACGATCGGCGTCGCGACGGCCGGGCACGTCCGGGCGCTGCTCACGGCGCTCGCGGAGGCGGGCGTGCCGCTCGCGACGCTCGGCGTGCACTTCCACGACACGTACGGGCAGGCCCTCGCGAACACCCTGGAGGCGCTGCGCGCGGGCGTGACCACGGTGGACGCCTCGGCCGGCGGACTCGGCGGCTGCCCCTTCGCGCGCAGCGCGACGGGGAACCTGGCGACCGAGGACCTGGTGTGGATGCTGCGCGGGCTCGGCATCGAGACCGGCATCGACCTCGCGTCCCTCGTGGAGACGAGCACGTGGATGGCCGGCCGTCTGGGCCGTCCCTCCCCCTCCCGCACGGTCCGCGGGCTGGCCGGCTCCTGACCCGGCGGGCGCTTCCCCTCCGCCCGTCCCGCCCCCGTCCCCCGTCCCCGCCCTGCCGCCCGACCGGCGGCGCCTTCCCCTCCCCCGCGTCCCGGCACCCCGGGCGCGTCCCCGCTCATCCGTACCGAGGAGTGACCCCCATGCCCCTGGACCACCGGCTCACCGAGGAGCACGAGCAACTGCGCCGCACCGTCGAGGAGTTCGCGCACGACGTCGTCGCGCCGAAGATCGGCGACTACTACGAGCGGCACGAGTTCCCGTACGAGATCGTGCGCGAGATGGGCCGCATGGGGCTCTTCGGCCTGCCCTTCCCCGAGGAGTACGGCGGCATGGGCGGCGACTACCTCGCGCTCGGCCTCGCGCTCGAAGAACTCGCCCGCGTGGACTCCTCGGTGGCGATCACGCTGGAGGCGGGCGTCTCGCTCGGCGCGATGCCGGTCCACCTCTTCGGCACCGAGGAGCAGAAACGCGAGTGGCTGCCGCGCCTGTGCGCGGGCGAACTCCTCGGCGCCTTCGGGCTCACCGAGCCGGGCGCGGGCTCGGACGCGGGCGGCACCCGCACGACCGCCGTGCTGGACGAGGCGAGGGACGAGTGGGTCATCAACGGCTCGAAGTGCTTCATCACCAACTCCGGCACGGACATCACGGGGCTGGTGACGGTGACCGCGGTGACCGGCCGCAAGGACGACGGCAGCCCGCGCATCTCCTCGATCATCGTGCCCTCGGGGACCCCTGGTTTCACGGTGGCCGCCCCGTACTCGAAGGTCGGCTGGAACGCCTCGGACACGCGGGAGCTCTCCTTCCAGGACGTACGCGTCCCGAAAGCCAACCTCCTCGGTGAACTCGGGCGCGGCTACGCCCAGTTCCTCCGCATCCTGGACGAGGGCCGGGTCGCCATCGCGGCGCTCGCGACGGGGCTCGCGCAGGGCTGCGTGGACGAGTCGGTCGCGTACGCGAAGGAGCGGCACGCCTTCGGGAAGCCGATCGGGGCCAACCAGGCCATCCAGTTCAAGATCGCCGACATGGAACTGCGCGCGCACACCGCGCGGTTGTCGTGGCGCGACGCGGCGAGCCGCCTCGTGCGCGGCGAGCCGTTCAAGAAGGAGGCGGCGCTCGCGAAGCTGTACTCCTCCACCGTCGCCGTCGACAACGCGCGCGACGCCACGCAGGTGCACGGCGGCTACGGCTTCATGAACGAGTACCCGGTCGCGCGCATGTGGCGCGACGCGAAGATCCTGGAGATCGGCGAGGGCACGAGCGAGGTGCAGCGGATGCTGATCGCGCGGGAGTTGGGGTTGCCGACGGGGGTGTGAGCGGGGGCCCCGGGGGGGAGGAGGTTTGGGGCGGGCCGGAGGTGGGGGTGATCCGGCGGGTGCGGGCGGTTGGCGTCGGGCGCGGGGCGGCGGGCGGCTGGGCGGTTTGGCGGCCGGGCGGTTTGGCTTGCGTGCGACCCCTGTGGGGGTGCCGTCGGCCCGGCTCGGGTAATGTTCCGAGGTTCCGCTCCGTACGCCCGCGCGGGAACCGGGCAGGCGTCCGAAGCGGACTTACTGGAGAGGCGCCGCAGGGGGCGGCGCCCATGACCCCGGGGGATCTTCATGCAGAACCGACGCCGTACCACCGTCGTCGTCTCGTGTCTCGGCCTCGCGCTCGGCCTCTCGCTCACGGCCTGCGGGGGCGGGCAGAAGGCGGTGCGGGGGACGCTCGTGCGGACCACGAACACGCCCTCCTCGCTGTACTGCGTCCAGCTGGACGACGTGAACGGCAAGTCGAGCCAGGACGGCCGCTGGTACGAGGTGAAGCAGAAGGACTACAGCAAGGCCAGTTCGTCGGAGCCGGGCGCGCGCCTCAAGTTCACGCCCAAGGACGACGACTGCGAGAAGTCCTCGCACGGCTCGTCCTCCTCGTACACGGACACCCACAGGAAGACCCGCAAGAGCGGCACGAGCAAGAGCCGCAGCCGCAGCCGCAGCGGTACGAGCAAGAGCCGCCACTGACCGGGAGTCCCGCCCAGCACGCACCCGGCGGCGCGCCGCCCACCCTGTGGACAAACCCCGCCGCTCCGGAAAACGGCTCACTCTTCGGAGTGAGCCGTTTCGCGTGATCGGGCAGGTTGTCCACAGATTGGCTCACGGAGGGCGTTCGGGAGGGTACGGAGGGTGGGGGTTTGGGATGATGGTTTAGACATCGTTGTATTTGGGTGATTGGTGGCGTTCGTGCATGACGATCGTGGAGCGTCTAGTCCCGGACGGGTTATGGGAGTTGTTTGCGCGCGGTGCTGGTGGCCCCGGTGCGGCCGCAGGGCGGTGGTCGGCGGTGGCATGGGGACCGGGAGGTGCTCGCCGCGATCATGTTCGTGGCCACTTCCGGCTGCACTTGGCGGCAGACGCCGGAGGCGTTCGGGCCGTCGTGGTCGACGGTGTATCGGCGGTTCACCGAGTGGAGCAGAGCCCGCCTCTGGGCCAAGCTCCACCGCCTAGAGCATGTCTGACAAGTGATCTCTGCGAAGCTGTGAGGCGGAGATCATTGGAGGGTCGATGGGCATCGAGCTTGAACTGCACTCCGGGAGGCCTCGCAAGGGTTCATCTCGGGCGACGTTGCTTCGTGGGTCCTACGCACACGGCGACGCGCTGGCGCGTGCGCTGAGTGCGCTCGACCGCCACGGGTCCGGCAAGTTGGGCTGGGTTGCCCCGTACGGGGACACCATGTTCAACGAGCAGGAGGCCGAAGTCGCTCGTCAGGAGGTTGCTGTCCTGGTGCGCAACTGCTCCGACGAGGGGCAGCGGGCGGCCCTCCTCGACCTGGGTGTGCTCCTGGAAGCCTGTACGGCAACGCCGGGCAGCCACCTGTGGTTCATGGGCGACTGAGGCCGGTCGATAATTGATCTTGTGGCGGGTCGAGGCGAGCTGACGGACGCGGCGTGGGAGCGGATAGAGCCCCTGCTGCCCAAGGTGGACGGGCGTGGTCGCCCGTGGCGTGATCACCGGCAGGTGGTCGACCGAGTGCTGTGGCGGCTGCGAACCGGAGCCCCGTGGCGTGATCTCCCGGAGCGATACGGGCCGTGGCAGACTGCCTACGAGCGTTTCGCCCGCTGGGAGGCGGACGGCACCTGGGTAAAGTTGCTGGAGCACGTCCAGGTCCGCGACGACGCAGTGGGCCAGGTGGAGTGGACGGTCGCCGTCGACTCCACGGTCAACCGGGCCCACCAACACGCCGCCGGCGCCCGCAAAAAGGGGCCGCAGACGGGGACGAACTGGAAGATCCGAGCCGCTCGCAGACGCGCCAAGCGCTCGGCCGGTCTCGGGGGGGGGCTGACCACCAAGGTCCACCTCGCCGTGGACGGCCGGGGCCTGCCGCTGTCGATCGTGCTCACGCCCGGCAACGTCAACGACGCCACCGCCTTCGGCCAGGTCCTCGACGGGATTCGCATTCCTCGGGCGGCCGCAGGTCGCCCCCGCACCACGCCGGATCGAGTGCTGGGTGACAAGGCCTATTCAAGCCGAGCGATCCGCCACCTGCTGCGGCGCCGAGGCATCGCCGCCACCATCCCAGAACGCCGCGATCAGGAGGCCAACCACCGACGCCGCGGGCGCCTCGGCGGCCGACCACCCGCCTTCGACAGGCAGATCTACCGCGATCGCAACGTGGTCGAGCGATGCTTTGCCCGCCTCAAGCAGTTCCGCGCGGTCGCCACACGCTTCGACAAACTCGCCGACCGCTACCGCGCCGGCGTCGTCCTGGCGTCCCCAACCCTCTGGCTCCGCACATCAGCTGGGTGATCATTTGTCAGACAGACCCTAGTGCTGGACGAACTCGGCGCGAAGGGCGAGCTGGACTGGTCCCGGCGTGCGATCGACTCGGTGAACACGCGGGCGACGAAAGGGGGGACCTGACAGGCCTGAATCCCGTAGATCGCGGTAAGAAGGGCTCAAAGATCCACTTGATCACCGATCGGACCGGTTCGCCCCTGTCGATCGGCATCTCCGCCGCGAACACCCACGACGGCCTCGGACTTGAACCCCTCGTGCGCGGGATCCCGCCGATCCGCACCCGTCGCGGACCCAGGCGACGTAGGCCCGCCAAACTCCATGCGGATAGGGGCCACGACTACGACCACCTGCGCCGATGGCTCCGCAGCCGTAACATCGTGCCGCGTATCGCCCGCAGGGGCATCGAGTCCTCCGCCCGACTGGGGCGACACCGCTGAACCGTTGAGCGCACGGTGAGTTGGCTTGGTGGCTGCCGCCGCCTCCATCGCCGCTATGAACGTAAGCCCGAGCACTTCCTCGCCTTCGCCCGGATCGCAGCCACGCTCATCTGTTACCGCCGGCTCACGCCGTGACGCACGTACCGATCGCCCAGATCAGCGCCACTGTGGCGGGATGTTCTGCATCTGTTTCAGCAGGTCCCAACCCTCGCGCTTGTGCTTGCGCTCCTCCGACGGGCTGCCCCACGGGGCGCCATGTCCCACCCAGTATCCGCGGTAGTTGCGCAGGCCCATGACGCTGGCGTCCCCGACATCGGGCTCGTTGTCGCAGCAGGGACAGATGGCAGCCTCATTCGGCCAGCCACCCTCCCAGAACACCTCACCCTCAAAACCACAGACCCGGCAGACAGTCTCCGTCTCGTCCTCTGCGCTCGTCACGTCCGCAGCCTAACGATCACCGCCAAACGCAACGACTTCTTACGAGTTGGTGCGTGATAGCGGGTGAGGTGTCGTGCCACGTGGATGGCATGATCCCGCTGTGGCGATCATGGTCAATCGGGCGGTGCTGGCGCATCGACTGTTCACGGGGCTCTCCCGGCGTCATCTTGCCTGCTTGGTCAAAGAGTTGGCCGAGCCGTGGCAGGCCGGGGTCGAGGGTCGCCGCCATGCTGTGCGAGGCGGGGCCCGCAAGCGGGCCGAAGGCGCCGGCGCCCGCCATCAGCTGGTGTTCGTCGACCGGTTGGTGGCCACACTCATCCACCTGCGGCACGACCTGCCGCACTCGGTGCTGGGGCTGCTGTCAGGTGTCGACCGATCCACGGTCACCCGGGCGATCGGAGAGGTGCGCACGCTCTTGGCGGAGCGGGGGTGCGCGGTTCCCGACCGTCCCGGCCTGCGGCTTCGGACTCTGGCGGATGTGTTTGCCTACGCCCAGGCCGAAGGTGTCGAGCTGCGTCTGGACGCCACCGGGATCCAGGTCCGCCGGCCACCGGCCGGCCGCGGCGGCCGGCGCGCATTCGTCTCGGGCAAGAAGAAGCAGAACACGATGAAGGCCACCGTGATCGCCGACTGGCGGGGCCGCACGTTATAAACCGATGCCCTACGACCTGGGCGTATGCACGACGCCACCGCCGCCCGCGACGAAGGCATCGCCATCTGCTTCCAGTACTTCCCCGACGTCGAGGTCCTGTTGGACGACGGCTACCTGGGGCTGAGCCGCGACCACCGCGGGCAGGCGATCACGCCGCCGAGAAAACCCCGGCCGGGAGCACTGCCCGACAGAGTCGAACAACGGGGACGCGACCGCCACGGCCACTCGTCCGACCGCATCACCGTCGAACACGCCCTCGCTGATCACAAACGCTGGAAGCAACTGACCCGCTGGACACATCGCCGCGACCGCCTGCCCG
>NZ_GG770539.1:2209508-2211915 GCF_000154905.1 Streptomyces sp. SPB074
TCGGGCAGATTTCTTGCACAACCCTCCCCTCCTCCCCCAATATCAACGGGTGCAAGAACGCCGGACCGAGCCGGACCCCCTCGACGAGCTGCTCGACCACCTCACGCGGAGCACCCCGCTGAGCCGTGGCGAGGCCCACCGCGTGGTGATGGACGTCCTGGCGTTCTACGACGAGACCACCGAGGAATGGGTCCGCAAGCGGCACCGGGAGCTCCAGGCCAGGGGCCTGACCAACCCGGCGATCTTCACCCGGATCTCCGAGGAGCTGCCGCACCGCGCGGTGGCCCCGCCCGAGCTGTCCCTGCGGCAGCTCCGGCGCATCGTCTACGGCTGAACTCGTCACGGCCGAACCCGCGCCAGCCGCGGAGGCCAGCCGGGACCCCGGAGGACCGGCGGCCCGGCCCATAACAGAGAGCCCCCCCCCGGGGGCCCGGCCCGTACCAGAGGACCGGCCCACCCCCCAGGGGCCCGGCCCGTACCACCACAAAGGGCGGAAGCATATGTGCGGAATCGTGGGATACGTGGGGCGGCGCGACGTCGCTCCCCTGCTGCTCGAAGGGCTCCAGCGCCTGGAGTACCGGGGGTACGACTCGGCGGGTGTCGTGATCACCAGCCCGAAGGCGAAGGCCCCGGGCCTCAAGCTCGCCAAGGGCAAGGGGCGCGTCCGCGACCTGGAGGCGCGTGTCCCCAAGCGCTTCGCCGGGACCACCGGCATCGCGCACACCCGCTGGGCCACCCACGGCGCCCCGAGCGACCACAACGCGCACCCGCACCTCGACGCCGCCGGGCAGGTCGCCGTCGTCCACAACGGCATCATCGACAACGCCGACGAACTGCGCGCCCGCCTCACCGCCGACGGCGTCGTCTTCGCCTCCGAGACCGACACCGAGGTCCTCACCCACCTCATCGCCCGCGCCTCGCACGAGGCCCTGGAGGACCGGGTCCGCGCCGCGCTCACGCAGATCGAGGGCACGTACGGCATCGCCGTACTGCACGCCGACTTCCCCGAGCGCATCGTCGTCGCCCGCAACGGCTCCCCCGTCGTGCTCGGCATCGGCGACAAGGAGATGTTCGTCGCCTCCGACGTCGCCGCCCTCGTCGCCCACACCCGCCAGATCGTCACGCTGGACGACGGCGAGATGGCGACCCTCACCGCCGACGACTTCCGCACCTACACCACCGAGGGCTCGCGCACGAACCCCGAGACGACCACGGTGGAGTGGGAGGCCGAGTCGTACGACATGGGCGGCCACGACACGTACATGCACAAGGAGATGAGCGAGCAGGCCGAGGCCGTCGACCGCGTGCTGCGCGGCCGGATCGACGAGCGCTTCTCGACCGTGCGGCTCGACGGGCTCAACCTCGACGCCCGCGACGCCCGCACCGTGCGCCGCATCAAGATCCTCGGCTGCGGCACCTCGTACCACGCCGGGCAGATCGGCGCCCAGCTCATCGAGGAGATTGCCCGCATCCCCGCCGACGCCGAGCCCGCGAGCGAGTTCCGCTACCGCAACCCCGTCGTGGACCCCGAGACGCTCTACATCGCCGTCTCGCAGTCCGGCGAGACCTACGACGTGCTCGCGGCCGTGCAGGAGCTGAAGCGCAAGGGCGCGAAGGTCCTCGGCTTCGTCAACGTCGTGGGCTCCGCCATCGCCCGCGAGACGGACGGCGGGATCTACGTGCACGCCGGGCCCGAGGTGTGCGTCGTCTCCACCAAGTGCTTCACCAACACGACCGTCGCCTTCGCGCTGCTCGCCCTCCACCTCGGCCGCATCCGCGACCTGTCCGTCGCCGACGGCAAGCGGCTCCTGGACGGGCTGCGGCGGCTGCCCGGGCAGATCGCCGAGATCCTGGAGCGCGAGGACGAGGTGAGGGAGCTGGCCAAGGCGTACGCCGGCGCGCGGTCGATGATGTTCATCGGGCGTGTGCGCGGCTACCCGGTGGCGCGCGAGGCGAGCCTCAAGCTCAAGGAGGTCAGCTACGTGCACGCCGAGGCGTACCCGGCCTCGGAGCTCAAGCACGGCCCGCTCGCCCTCATCGAGCCCGCCCTGCCGACGGTCGCGATCGTCCCCGACGACGACCTCCTGGAGAAGAACCGGGCCGCGATCGAGGAGATCAAGGCCCGCGAGGGCCGTGTCCTCGCCGTCGCCCACCAGCGGCAGGAGAAGGCCGACGACACCTACGTCGTGCCGAAGAACGAGGACGAGCTGGACCCGATCCTCATGGGCATCCCGCTCCAGCTCTTCGCCTACCACACGGCCCTCGCGATGGGCCGCGACATCGACAAGCCGCGCAACCTGGCGAAGTCCGTGACGGTGGAGTAGCCGACGCCACCCGCCCGCGCCCGCGTACGGGTACGGGCACGGCGGGGAGTACGGGTACGGGATTCACTCGTACGGGTAAGGGG
>NZ_GG770539.1:2212015-2212954 GCF_000154905.1 Streptomyces sp. SPB074
CGCGGCAACGTCCAGCTGCGCGGTCTCGGCCCCGCCTGCGGCGACGTGCTCGGGCGGGCCCTCGCGGACGCGGGCCTGCTGCCCTCGCCCGCCCACGAGCGCGTCCGGGCGCCCCTCGCCGTGCGGCCCGTGTCGCGTCCCGCTCGGTCGCGTCCCGTTCAGGGGATGACGATCACCGGGCGCTGGGCGCGGCGGGCGAGGCGGCCGGAGACGGAGCCGAAGATGCGGCCCACGACGCCGTGCGTCGTGCCGACGACGATGGCGTCCGCCTCGTACTCCTTGCCCACTTCCTCCAGTTCGTGGCAGATGTCGCCGCCCCGCTCGACCAGGACCCAGGGCACTTCGGAGAGGAAGTCGGCGCAGGCCAGTTCCAGGCCGAGGACCTCGGTGCGGTGGTCGGGGACGTCGACGAAGACGGGTGGCTCGCAGCCCGCCCACACCGTGGTGGGCAGCCGGTTGGCCACGTGGACGATGATCAGCGCCGACGCGGCGCGCAGCGCGAGCCCCACGGCGTAGGAGAGCGCCCGTTCGCTGGAGGTCGAACCGTCGAAGCCGACCACGACGCCGTGCCGGAAGGCCGGATCGCAGGACGGGCGGTTTTCCTCCAGCGCGAGGGGATCGGCCGCCGTGTCGGCGGTGGGCCGCTTGCGGTCCGCTGGTTCGGGGAATTCGTGACCGGCCATCGGTGTCTCGGCGAGTGAGTCCTCGTGACAAGGAAGACGGAAGAAGGAATCAGGGAAGACGAATCAGGGAAATTCGGGGAAAGCGGTGCACGGGGGACACGGGGAGCGGCGCGATCACCGGACCGTGCGACTGTCCTGGAATCGCCTTCCCCAGCGCATACCCCCAAGGGTACGGCCTCACTCCTCCCCGAAGGGCCCGCCCGAGGCGGTCCGCCGACGCGTTTCAGGGAGGATGCCCGAGTACCGGCCTCTCTGG
>NZ_GG770539.1:2213327-2225626 GCF_000154905.1 Streptomyces sp. SPB074
CGCTGCGCCCGCCGCTCCGCCGCCGAAAGAAAGCGGCTCCGCCCGTCGGGACGCTCCCGCGCAGTGGAGCGTGTTCGGTGGCGTCCTGTTTACGGTGGTCGCGCTCGCGTGCGGGCTGCGCGCGGGCGGGGGTGCGGGAGCGGCCCTCGGGCTCGTGGCGGTGAGCGCCTGCTGCCGGGTGAGGCTCCGTCAGGCTGAGCGCTCCGCCGCTCATCTGACGAGGTGCGGGGCCCGTACGCCCGAGTACGCCCCGGCGCCCGGGCCGTCGCGAGGGCGCGGTGGGGGCCGTACCGCCCGGGGGCGTACACCCTGAGGACGTGACGCATACCCGCACACGCCCCCGTAGCTTTTCAGCCAACTTATCGGTCAACCGGCCGAGTGCCCCTTACCCCCGCCAACGCCCCGTCCGAGCAGGGTGGAAAGCCTCGGGCGGGTGTCACGCACCCTATGGGGATTGGCCACCGGCGAGCGGCGTACTTCCCAGCCGGGCCGCCAAGTGCAACGCTTCGTGATCGAATGCTTTACGCCACGTTGCCATGTCGACATAGTGGCCGGTGGCGAACAGGTCACGCGAGCACCGCGGGACACAGTAGATTCGATCATGACTGTCGTACGGCGGGGGACTCGTGCCGGACCGAGGGGACAAGGTGCAGGAGCGGAACGCCCGACAAGGACGGGGTGCGTCGAAGACCGAGGGGGGCTTAGCGCCATGAGCCAGGATGTCACTGTCGCACCGGAGGCGCCGGGCCGCAGGCTCTCGGGCCGCAGACGCCGCGAGATCGTCGCGGTGCTCCTCTTCAGCGGCGGCCCCATCTTCGAGAGTTCGATCCCGCTCTCGGTCTTCGGCATCGACCGGCAGGACGCCGGGGTGCCGCGCTACCGGCTGCTCGTGTGCGCCGGGGAGGACGGCCCGCTGCGCACCACGGGCGGTCTCGAACTGACGGCGCCGCACGGCCTGGAGGCCGTCTCGCGGGCCGGCACCGTCGTGGTCCCCGCCTGGCGGTCCATCACCGCCCCGCCCCCCGTCGAGGCGCTCGACGCGCTGCGCAGGGCGCACGAGGAGGGCGCGCGGATCGTCGGCCTGTGCACCGGCGCCTTCGTGCTCGCCGCCGCCGGTCTGCTCGACGGCCGTCCCGCCACGACGCACTGGATGTACGCCCCGACGCTCGCCAAGCGCTACCCCTCGGTACACGTGGACCCGCGCGAGCTGTTCGTGGACGACGGCGACGTCCTGACCTCGGCCGGTACGGCGGCCGGGATCGACCTGTGCCTGCACATCGTCCGCTCCGACCACGGCAGCGAGGCGGCCGGGGCGCTGGCCCGCCGTCTCGTCGTGCCCCCGCGCCGCACCGGCGGTCAGGAGCGCTACCTCGACAGGTCTTTACCGGAGGAGATCGGCGCCGACCCGCTCGCCGAGGTCGTCGCCTGGGCGCTGGAGCACCTCCACGAGCAGTTCGACGTGGAGACGCTCGCCGCGCGCGCGTACATGAGCCGCCGCACCTTCGACCGCAGGTTCCGCTCACTGACGGGCTCGGCCCCGCTCCAGTGGCTGATCACGCAGCGGGTGCTCCAGGCGCAGCGGCTCCTGGAGACCTCGGACTACTCGGTGGACGAGGTCGCCGGGCGCTGCGGTTTCCGCTCCCCCGTCGCGCTGCGCGGGCACTTCCGCCGTCAGCTCGGCTCCTCCCCCGCCGCGTACCGGGCCGCCTACCGTGCCCGCCGTCCGCAGCAGGAGCGTGCCGAGCAGCCGGCGTCGGCCCTCGCGGTCGAGCGGGTGCCCGCGCCCGGCGCGGTCCCCGCCCAGTTGCGGCGTCAGGGCGAGGAACGCGCGGAGGCTCTCGCGGGTCTGCCCGGGCGCGGCGTGCTGCCCAGCCAGCGGGAGCGTCCCGCGTAGGGCGTGCGCGCGTAGTCTGGGACATATGAACGATCGCATGGTGTGGATCGACTGCGAGATGACCGGTCTCTCGTTGGCGAACGACGCGCTCATCGAGGTGGCCGCGCTGGTCACCGATTCCGAGCTGAACATCCTCGGGGACGGGGTGGACATCGTGATCCGCCCGCCCGGGGAGGCGCTGGAGACGATGCCCGAGGTGGTGCGCGACATGCACACCTCCTCGGGCCTCCTCGCCGAGCTGGACGGCGGCACGACGCTCGCGGACGCCGAGGAGCGCGTGCTCTCGTACGTACGGGAGCATGTGAAGGAGCCGCGCAAGGCGCCGCTGTGCGGGAACACGGTCGGCACCGACCGCAACTTCCTCGCGCGCGACATGGCGGAGCTGGAGGGTTTCCTCCACTACCGGATCGTGGACGTCTCCTCGGTCAAGGAGCTGTCGCGCCGCTGGTTCCCGCGCGCCTACTTCAACGCCCCGGAGAAGAAGGGCAACCACCGCGCCCTCGCCGACATCCGCGAGTCGATCGCGGAGCTGCGCTACTACCGCGAGGCCGTCTTCGTCCCGCAGCCGGGACCCGACTCCGACACGGCGAAGGCCGTGGCCGCGAAGTACCAGCTCTCCTGACCCGTCCCCTCTCTCCCGGCGCTCCGGGCCGCCCGGGAAAAGGTGTGCGCGAGCACCCCCCGGAACCCTGTACACTTTTTCTCGGCCGGTCGGAAAAGCGCCGGTCATGGTGGGTGTAGCTCAGTTGGTAGAGCACCTGGTTGTGGTCCAGGGGGCCGCGGGTTCAAGTCCCGTCACTCACCCTCTCAAAAGAGGCCCCTCACCTGCGGAAACGCAGGTGAGGGGCCTCTTCGTCGTACGGGGCGGCCCGGTGCGCCCGCGCGGCCCCGGCCGGGGCGGGGCCGCGCGTCACGCCGCCGTGCTCACCACGTGAATCCCGGCTGGACCGGCATACACGCTCCCTTGTCCTCGCCATTGAGCACGGCGGCGGAGTCCGGGGCCTTCTTCGGCTGCTTCTCGGCGGGGTAGGCGGTGTCCTCGCGCCAGTCGGTGCCCACCAGGATCGTGAGGCGCGAGACGTCGGCGGACTTGCGCAGCAGATCGGCGGGGATGCCGAGGGCCTTCCCCGCGGCCTGGGCGTCGGCCTTGGGGACCGAGGCGGGGAAGAGGACGGCGGTCTCCTGGCCCGGGGTGCGCTGCGCGTTGATCTCCGCCCGCGTGTACCCCTTCGTCTTGAGGCGCGCGACGACCTGGCCCGCGCGTCCCCGCACGGGGGCCTCGGCCCCGGTCCCGGAGGCGTTGAGGACCTGGATGCCGAGCGAGGCGGCCGGGTGGGCGGGGGCCGGGGTCTTCCTGGGCGCGGGCCCGGCCCCGCCGCTGCCGTCGAGTGCCTGGTCCTTGCGGACGAGGGAGAGCAGCGCTTCGGCGTCGCCCGGCTTGGGAACGAGGCGGTTGTGGTCCTCGGACCACTGGGCGGTCGGCAGGGTCGTCATGGCGATGTGCTTGCTCGGGACCTTGCGGAGTTCGTTCGAGAGGTCGTAGAGCTTCTTGACCGTGTCGAGCCGGTCGTCGACCGTGAGGGCCTTCGTGGCGGTCTCGGCGAGCGAGCGCATCCTGCCGGGGTTGGTGAGCGTCGCGTTCTCGCACAGTTCGCGGACCATCGACGTCATGTACATGTGCTGGGCGTGGGTGCGGCCGAGGTCGGTGCCGTCCTCGAAGCCGTAGCGGGTGCGGAGCCACTGGAGGGCCTGTTCGCCCTTGACCGAGGTCGTGCCCGCCTTGAGGCGGAGCCCGGAGCCGTGTCCGTCGGGGGTGTGCGAGTAGGCGTTCTCCTTGACGCACACGGGGACGCCGCCGATCGCGTCGGCCATCGAGACGACGCCGGTGAAGTCGACCATGAGGAAGTGGTCGATGTGGGTGCGGGTCAGCGCCTCCCACGTGGCCACGGAGCAGCAGGGGCCGCCGTGCGCGAGCGAGGCGTTGGCCATGTCCAGGTCCTCGGCCGGGTAGGTCTTCTTCGTCTTCGGGTCGGTGCACTCCGGGAGCGGGATCATGGTGTCCCTGGGGAGGCTCACGACGGACATGTTCTTCCGGTCGGCCGAGAGGTGCAGGAGCATCTGCACGTCGGCGAGCGCGGCCCAGCCGACCTCCTTCTTCGCGCCGCCGAGCTTGAGGTTCCCGGCGTTGTTGCGGTCGTCGGAGCCGAGCAGCAGGATGTTCATCGGCGTCTGCCCCTCGGCGTTGGGCGCGGCCTTCGCGACGCCGTGCGTGCCGAGGTTGAGTTCGTCCTTCTTGATGTTGCCGTTGAGGTGCTCGTAGTACGCGTACCCGGCGGTCCCGCCGCCGAGGGCGAGCACCGCGACCGCGCCGGCCGACCAGCGCAGTGCGCGCCGGCCCTTCCTCGGCGTGGCCGTTTTCGTTCGCTGCCTGTGCCCGCCCGTCACCCGCGTCTCCCCCTCGTACCGCGCTGTCGCTTCCCCTGCCGCACCGTCGCTCGCCGTACCGCAGTGTCGCTTCCCGCACCGCGGTGTCGCTTCCCGCCGCGGTCATGGCATCCGGCGCGGGAAACCCGAGCGTACAGAACCCCCGTTCGAGGCCGAGCAGGGCCGGGGTGAGCGGAATGTTTCGGTCCTTTTCGGGGACGGACCGTTATTGACCGCGCATTGATCGGCTGCACCTATCGGCACGAACCGACTGATCGATTTCCCTGCTAGATCGGCTGTGTGGCACGCTGTGCCCTGTCCAACCCCGCACCATCGGAGGCTTTTGTGCTCACTGTCGGTGACCAGTTCCCCGCGTACGACCTGACTGCTTGTGTCTCGCTCGAAAAGGGCAAGGAGTTCGAGCAGATCAACCACAAGTCCTACGAGGGCAAGTGGCGCGTCGTCTTCGCGTGGCCGAAGGACTTCACCTTCGTGTGCCCGACCGAGATCGCCGCCTTCGGCAAGCTGAACGAGGAGTTCGCCGACCGCGACGCGCAGATCCTCGGCTTCTCCGGCGACTCGGAGTTCGTGCACCACGCCTGGCGCAAGGACCACCCGGACCTGACCGACCTGCCGTTCCCGATGATGGCCGACTCGAAGCACGAGCTCATGCGCGACCTCGGCATCGAGGGCGAGGACGGCTTCGCGCAGCGCGCCGTCTTCGTCGTGGACCCCAACAACGAGATCCAGTTCGTCATGGTGACCGCCGGTTCCGTCGGCCGTAACCCGAAGGAGGTCCTGCGGGTCCTCGACGCGCTCCAGACCGACGAGCTGTGCCCGTGCAACTGGAGCCAGGGCGACGAGACCCTGGACCCGGTCGCGCTCCTGGCCGGTGAGTGAGCCATGGCCCTCGACGCGTTGAAGTCCGCCATACCGGACTACGCCAAGGACCTCCGCCTCAACCTCGGCTCGGTCATCGGCAACTCGCCGCTGCCCGCGCAGCAGCTCTGGGGCACCGTGCTGGCCTGCGCGATCGCCTCGCGCTCGCCCAAGGTGCTCGCCGAGCTGGAGCCCGAGGCGAAGGCGAACCTCTCCGCCGAGGCGTACACGGCCGCCAAGTCGGCCGCCGCGATCATGGCGATGAACAACGTCTTCTACCGCACCCGCCACCTGCTGTCGGACCCGGAGTACGGGAACCTGCGGGCCGGTCTGCGGATGAACGTCATCGGCAACCCCGGTGTCGAGAAGACCGACTTCGAGCTGTGGTGCCTCGCGGTCTCCGCCATCAACGGCTGCGGCCAGTGCCTCGACTCGCACGAGCAGGTCCTGCGCAAGGCCGGTGTGGACCGCGAGACGGTCCAGGAGGCCGTCAAGGTCGCCGCGGTCCTCCAGGCCGTCGGTGTCACCATCGACGCCGAGGAACGCCTCTCCGCCTGAGCCGAAGCGCGGCGGGCACGCCGACCGTACGAGAGAGGGCCCCGTGGATGTCCACGGGGCCCTCTCTCGTACGTACCGGCGCGTCCGGCAGCGGGCTCAGTCGGCCCGGTGCGGTGCGGGTTCCGGGAGCGCGTCCGGTCCCGGCCCCGGGTCCTTGACCTTCTCGATGTCCGGCGGCCCGCTCTGGAACGGCGGGTCCACGCGGGCCGAGTAGCGGCGCAGATAGCCCACCACGGTGTTGAGCACGGCCACGAGCGGGACGGCGACGACCGCTCCGCCGATGCCCGCGATCATGCCGCCGGCCGCGACGGAGAGGACCACGGCGAGCGGGTGCACCCGCACCGCGCGCCCCAGGATGAAGGGCTGGAGGACGTGGCCCTCGATCTGCTGCACGAGCAGGACGACACCGAGCACGATGATCGCCGTCCACACCCCCTGCGTCACGAGCGCGACGAGCACGGCGAGCGCCCCCGAGACGACGGCGCCGACGAGCGGCACGAAGGCCGCCAGGAAGATGATCACGGCGAGCGGAACCGCCATCGGCACGTCCAGGACGTAGATGCCGATGCCGATGAACACCGCGTCGATGAGCGCGACGATCACCGTGCCGCGCACGTAGGAGGTGAGGGTGTCCCAGGCGCGCGGGCCCGCGCCCGCGACGCCCTCGCGGGCGGCGGCGGGGACGAGCTTGAGGAACCAGCCCCAGATCTTCTTGCCGTCGTAGAGCAGGAAGATCGTGGAGAAGAAGGCGAGGAGCAGGCCCGTGAACATCTCCACGATGACGGTGACGCCCTCGATGCCCGCCGAGGTCAGCTGATTGGTGTTGGTGCCGATCGCCTCGCGCAGGTTCTTCGCGATGTCGTTGATCTGCTTCTCGGTGACGTGGAAGGGGCTGTCGAGCAGCCAGCGCCGCAGGTCCTCGATACCGTCCTGCACCTGGCTGGAGAGCTGGTCGACGTTCTCCATGATCTGCCAGACCACGAACCAGCCCATGAGCCCCATGACGAGGAAGCCGAAGAGCGTGGTCAGCGCCGTCGCGAGGCCGCGCGGGACCCCGTGCCGGGTGAGGCGGGCCACGAGGGGCTGGAGCAGCGCGGTGATCAGGAGGGCGACCACGAAGGCCAGCACGATGAGACGCACCGCGCTGATGACCTTCATCAGCACCCAGACCGTCGCGGCGAGCACGAGGAGCCGCCAGCCCGCCTCGGCGGCGACCCGTACCCCCCAGGGGACGGCGGTCGCGGGCTCGGGGCGCGGGCGCGGCAGCGGACGGTAAGGGGGTGGGGGCTCGGTCGCGGCGGGAGCGCCCACCTCGGCGGGGGGACCCGGTTCCTCGGGTTCCTCCGCCGCTGTGCGTCTCTCGTCGAGTTTCTGCCCCAGGTGCGTGATCCGCGCGCTCGCGCGCCCGAGCCACTCCGGCTTCTTCGGCATGTACGTCCTGTTCCCCGTCGTTCCCGGACCACCCCCGAGGTCCTGGGGAAAGACCGTACACGGCGGAACCCCCCGCCGGGACGGGCGAGGGGTTCCGGGGTACGTGCGAGTACCGGGGTGCTCCGGGGCGGAGCGGCGGGCCGGCCTAGTACCAGCTGTTGGCCTGCCAGAAGGACCAGGCACCACAGGGGCTGCCGTAGCGGCCGTCCATGTAGTTGAGGCCCCACTTGATCTGGGTGGCCGGGTTGGTCTGCCAGTCGGCGCCCGCCGAGGCCATCTTGGAGCCGGGGAGGGCCTGGACGAGGCCGTAGGCGCCGCTGCCCGCGTTGGTGGCGCGGTAGTTCCAGCCCGACTCGTGGCTCACGATGTTGCTGAAGCACTGGAACTGGTCGGCGGGCACGATCTGGCGGGCCATCGCCTGGACGTCGCCGACCGAGTAGGAGCTCTGGACCGCGAAGGACGAGGCGTCGCGGGTCGCGGAGCGGCTGGCGGCCTGCTCCTTCTCCTTGGCCTCCTGCTCGCGCTGCTTGGCGAGCTCCTCGGCCTTCTTCTTCGCCTCCTCGGCCTTCTTGACCGCCGCTTCCTTCTTGGCGGTCGCGGCCTCGGCCGCGCTCTTGCGCGCCGCTTCCTCGGCGGACTTGCGGGCGCCGGCCTGGGCGGCGTCCGCCTGGGCGTCGGCCTGCTGGGTCAGCGTCGCGGTCTGTACGCGGGCCTGCTGGCCCGCCGGGATGTCCGCGAGGAGGGTGGCGTCTTCCGCCGCTGTCGCCTCGAAGTCGTTCGACGTCTGCTGGGGGGTGCTGCCCGAGGCAACGCCCACCACGGCTCCGACGGTGGTGACCGCGGTGGCCGAAGCCACCGCGAATCCCCGGACCGAGATCCGGCTCACACGGTTTCCTTCCAGCGTCGCCCGCTTAGGTGACCTCGCGGGCGCGATCGTGCCCCTGACACTGGCTCCCCCTTACTCGTGGTCACGGGAAGCACGGACCCGAGGGGCGCGGCCCGGCTGCTTCCTCACAGCGGGGCGCCCCGTGGAACACGGGTGGCACACAGCTTCTCTATTCAGTTGCGGGGCCCGGTGCCTCACCCGTGAAGAGGGTGTGGTGCCGGGGCCGTGGAGACACAAGCTGTGTGCGGGGCCTGACGGCTGAGAACTCTGCCGGAACTGGACGCCGCAAGGCAATTCTCCGTTGCGTGGGATAGGTCACACGCCGTTTGGGTGGTGTTTCTCGTGGATAAGGCCGCGCACACGGGCGCCGCCCGGCTAGGCTCCTGGGCCATCTGCCGGGCGGCGTCCTGGGGTCGAGCGGGGTTTCGGGTCAACTTCCCTGCTCAGAGGGCACGTTGACTCTCGTCTCTCACAGTTCGCGGTCCTCCAGGAGTTCGGTCACAAGAGCCGCGATCTGGCTACGCTCCGAACGGGTGAGGGTCACGTGTGCGAAGAGCGGATGGCCCTTCAGCTTCTCCACGACGGCCACGACCCCGTCGTAGCGCCCCACCCGGAGGTTGTCGCGCTGCGCGACGTCGTGGGTGAGCACGACCCGGGAGTTGGCACCGATCCGGGAGAGGACGGTGAGCAGGACGTTGCGTTCGAGGGACTGGGCCTCGTCCACGATGACGAAGGCGTCGTGGAGTGAACGGCCGCGGATGTGGGTGAGCGGCAGGACCTCCAGCATCCCGCGCGAGACGACCTCCTCGATGACCTGGCGGCTGGTGACGGCCGACAGGGTGTCGAAGACGGCCTGCGCCCACGGGTTCATCTTCTCGGACTCGCTGCCGGGCAGGTAGCCGAGTTCCTGGCCGCCGACCGCGTAGAGGGGGCGGAAGACCATGACCTTCTTGTGCTGGCGGCGCTCCAGGACCGCTTCGAGGCCCGCGCACAGCGCGAGCGCCGACTTGCCGGTGCCGGCCCGGCCGCCCATGGAGATGATGCCGACCTCGGGGTCGAGGAGCAGGTCGAGCGCGATCCGCTGCTCGGCGCTGCGGCCCTTGAGCCCGAAGACCTCGCGGTCGCCCCGTACGAGGCGGATGTCGCCCGCCGCCGTGACACGGCCCAGTGCCTTGCCGCGCTCGGACTGGAGGGTGAGGCCGGTGTGCACGGGCAGTTCCCCGGCCTCGGGGACGCTGACCCGCTCCTCCTCGAAGAGCCGGTCCACCTGCTCCCCGGTCAGGTTCAGCTCCGTCATCCCGGTCCAGCCGGAGTCGGTGATGGCGAGTTCCGCGCGGTACTCCTCGGCGAGCAGGCCCACCGAGGACGCCTTGATGCGCAGCGGGAGGTCCTTGGAGACGACGGTGACGTCGTACCCCTCGGCCTGGAGGTTGCGGGCGACGGCGAGGATGCGCGAGTCGTTGTCGCCGAGCCGGTACCCCGAGGGGAGCACCGAGGGGTCCGAGTGGTTCAGCTCGACGCGGAGCGTGCCGCCGATCTCGCCGACCGGGAACGGCTCGTCGAGCCGTCCGTAGCGCACCCGGTAGTCGTCCAGGAGGCGCAGGGCCGCGCGGGCGAAGTAGCCGAGTTCCGGGTGGTTGCGCTTGGCCTCCAGTTCTGTGACCACGACGACGGGGAGCACGACCTCGTGCTCGTCGAAGCGGTGCACGGCGTTGGGGTCGGCCAGCAGGACGCTGGTGTCGATGACGTAGGTGCGCCGGTCGGGCTTGCGGCGCTTCGTGCTGGTCACCACGGAGAGACATACCCCCTCGGACGAGGACGGGGAACGGCCGCTCCGCGCGTCCCCGGCCGGCTCACGCGGGCGTGCGGCGGCGGGGGCGGCGGGGCGGCCGGGGAACGGGGACCGGTCGGGACCGTGAAGGGCGCGAGGGGGGTGACCGCCCGGCCCGCGGGGCCGGTGGGGTGAAGACGTACCGCTCGGTCGTCCTGGCGCAAGGGCCCTCCCGGGCGGGCGGCACCCTGCCACCCGCTGAGATCCGGTGTCCGTGGGTCGGATACCGGCCTGGGGAAGCTATTCCCGGAGCGGTCCCCGGTCATGCGCGAGCGGCTGACGACACGTGGGGGAACAACGGGTGACGACGGGGGTCCCGGAGGCGCGCGGGACGGTGTGCCGGGGGCGCGGCGGGGGGCGCGGGGGGCGGCCTCGTACCGCCCTGTTCCGGCCCGGGGGCGGGGGTGTTCAGCCTCCGTAGCGGCGGTGCCGGGCGGCGTAGTCGCGCATCGCGCGCAGGAAGTCGACCTTGCGGAAGGCGGGCCAGAAGACCTCGCAGAAGTAGTACTCCGAGTGGGCGCTCTGCCAGAGCATGAAGCCGGAGAGGCGCTGCTCGCCGCTCGTGCGGATGACGAGGTCCGGGTCGGGCTGGCCGCGGGTGTAGAGGTGCTCGGAGATGAGGTCGATGTCGACGGCCTCGGCGAGTTCCTCGAAGCTCGTGCCCTTGCGGGCCGCGTCGTGCAGGAGGGAGCGGACGGCGTCGGCGATCTCCTGCCGGCCGCCGTAGCCGACCGCGACGTTGACCAGTATCCCCGTGTTGTCCGAGGTCGCGGCCTCGGCCTCCTTGAGGGTCGTACGGGTGTTGTCGGGCAGGATGTCGAGGGCACCCACGTGGTGGACGCGCCAGCGGCCGTCGGCGGCGAGGGCGCGCACCGAGTCCTCGATGATGCCGAGCAGGGGGATCAGCTCGGACTCGGGGCGGTCGAAGTTGTCCGTGGAGAGCATCCACAGCGTCACGACCTCGACGTCCGTCTCGGCGCACCAGCCGAGGAACTCCTCGATCTTCTCGGCGCCCGCGCGGTGGCCCTGCGCGGTGGTGCCGCCGGAGGCGCGGGCCCAGCGCCGGTTGCCGTCGAGGATGAGGCCGATGTGTTTGGGGACCTGCGCGTGGTCGAGGCGTCCTCGCACCCGCCGTGCGTAGAGTCGATACACGAGGTCGCGCATGTTCACGTCTGTCAGCCCCTCCGTGCGGCAGGCAATGCACTCCGGAAGGCGCCACCCTACCGCCGTTCGGGGGCCGCCCCCGACGCCGGGTCACACGGGTCTCACGTACTCTTCGCCCATGTCAGACAACGCCTTCTTCCAGGCGGCGGACGGCCGTTACGACACCATGGAGTACCGCAGGACGGGCCGCAGCGGCCTGCTCCTGCCCGCCGTCTCGCTCGGCCTGTGGCACAACTTCGGCGACGACCGCTCCCTGGACTCGCAGCGCGAGATCGTGCGGCACGCCTTCGACCTCGGCATCACCCACTTCGACCTCGCCAACAACTACGGCCCCCCGGCGGGGTCGGCGGAGCTGAACTTCGGCAAGCTCCTCGCCCAGGACCTCGCCCCGTACCGCGACGAGCTGGTCATCTCCACCAAGGCGGGCTACCGGATGACGCCGGGCCCGTACGGCGAGTGGGGCTCGCGCAAGTACCTGCTGAACTCGCTCGACGCCTCGCTGCGCCGGATGGGCACCGACCACGTCGACATCTTCTACTCGCACCGCTTCGACCCGGACACGCCGCTCGAAGAGACGATGGGCGCGCTCGCGAGCGCCGTCCAGCAGGGCAAGGCCCTGTACGTGGGGGTCTCCTCGTACTCCTCGGAGCAGACCGCCGAGGCGGCCCGCATCCTGCGTGAGCTGGGCGTTCCCGCGCTCATCCACCAGCCCTCGTACTCGATGATCGAGCGGTGGACCGAGAAGGACAGCCTCCTCGACACGCTGGAGACGGCCGGGATGGGCTGCATCTCCTTCGTGCCGCTCGCGCAGGGCGTGCTCACGGGCAAGTACCTGGGCGGCATCCCGGAGGGCTCGCGGGCCACGCAGGGCAAGTCCCTGGACCCGACGACGCTGACCGGGGAGCGGATCAAGAAGCTCAACGAGCTGAACGAGATCGCCTCCGGCCGCGGCCAGACCCTCGCGCAGCTCGCGCTGAGCTGGGTCCTGCGCGACGCGCGCATGACCTCCGCGCTCATCGGCGCCTCCTCGACCCGGCAGCTCGACGAGAACGTGGCGGCCGTGTCGGCTCCCGCGCTCACGGAGCCGGAGCTAAAGCGGATCGACGCGCTCACGGTGGAGTGGTGACGGTGAGCGCCGAGCCGAGCTGGTGCTGACGCCCGCCGCCGCCCGGCCCGACGGATCGCCCGGGGTGGCGTGACGAGGGGCTGAGGCGCGGCGAGGAACGAGGCCG
>NZ_GG770539.1:2226435-2227752 GCF_000154905.1 Streptomyces sp. SPB074
CGGCGGTGCGGGCGACGGGGGCGACGGCTCGGGCGGCGGTAGCGGCGGCCCGGGCGGCGGTAGCGGCGGCTCGGGCGGCGAGAACGGCGGCGTGGATGGGAGCGGCGTGGGCGGCTGAAAGCTCGGACGGCCGCGTTCCCGGGTTCCGGACCGGTACCGCGCGGCCCCCTCCACCGCGCGGTACCGGAGTTCGCGTGTTTGCGCACGCGATTTCCGTTGGTCCGAACTTAGGGGACTGATGGCTTCTGCACGAGACCCGCACGGTAACGATGCGGAATCAGGCGCTTGTGCGGAATCGGGCGGTCCCGTGGAGCGCCCGCCCGCGTCGCGGGATGCCCGTCCGCCGCTGCCGCCGCCGTTCGTCGTCGTGACGGGCGGGCCGGGGGCGGGGAAGACGACGCTGCTCGACGCGCTGGCGCGGCGCGGGCACCCGGTCACGGCCGAGGCCGGCCGCGCGGTCATCCGAGAGCAGCGGGCGAGCGGGGGCGACGCGCTGCCGTGGGCCGACCGGGCGCGCTTCGCGGAGCTGATGGCCGCGCGGGACACCGCCGCCTACGCCGCCGCCGACCGTACCGGGCCTCCCGTCTTCTTCGACCGGGGCGTGCACGACACGATCGGCTACCTGCGCCTGGAGGGCATCCCCGTACCCCCGGCGCTCCACCGCGCGGCCCGCGCGCATCCGTACCATCCGCGCGTCCTGTTCGCGCCGTTCCGGCCGGACCTCTACCGCCTGGACGCGGAGCGGACGCAGACACCCGCCGTCGCGCGGCGCACCGGCGAGGTGATCGCGGCGGTGTACGAGGAGTACGGCTACGAGGTCGTGCCGCTGCCGTGCCTCGGTGTGGCCGGGCGGGTCGCGTTCGTCGAGGAGTTGTTCGGGGCCGCGCCCGCGCTCAGGCGGGCTTGCGGGCTTCGATGAGGAAGCGGCTGCCGTGGGCGAGGAAGCGGCCCTCCCGGCCGATCAGCTCGTGCAGCGCGCGCAGGCGGTCCGCGTAGCGCTCGGCGGTGAAGCCGGGGACCATCCACACGACTTTGCGAAGGTAATGGACGACCGCGCCGATGTCGTGGAACTCCATGCGCAGCCGCACCGCCCGCAGGTCCACGGCCTCCAGGCCCGCCGCCTCGGCGGCCGCACGCGCCTTCCCGGGGTCCCGCGCGGTCCACGTCCTCTCCGGCTGCGGCCCGAGGAACCACTCGCTGGCCTCGGTGCCGCTCCACGGGCCGACCTCCTGCGAGAGGTACGTACCGCCCGGGGCGAGGACGCGCGCGGCCTCGGCCCAGTCCGTGCGGACCGGGTGGCGGGCGCTGACGAGGTCG
>NZ_GG770539.1:2227894-2232058 GCF_000154905.1 Streptomyces sp. SPB074
GCTCCTCCGTGGCACGCCCGTCGAACCACGAGAAGTCCGGCCCTCGACGGGGGACGTGGCGCCGTCACTTCAGGGAGGCGAAATCGCGGGCGGGAGCGGGCATGGGGGGGGGAGCATGACGGGGCGGGAGGCGGAGGGCGAGCGGTTTTCCGCAGGGCGGGGCGGCGGGTGCGGGCGGAGAGGGGACGGGGTGGGGCGGGATGGGGCGGGGCGAGGTGCCGGGATCGTGCCTCAGGCGGTAGGGATCAACTGGACTGACTCAGGCGGTGTCATCCGGTGCGGGGGAAGGAGATCTCGACGCGGCGGTTCTTGCGGCGGCCCTCCTCGGTGGTGTTGTCGGCGATCGGGTAGTCCTCGCTGTAGCCGCGGACCTCGAAGGTGACCTCGGGGCCGAGGTGCGGGGCGAGTTCGTCGTGGACGATGTCGGCGCGGCGCTTCGAGAGCGTCTTGCCGTGGGCGTAGCTGCCGAGGTTGTCGGTGAAGCCGAAGACGCGGACCGTGCGGGCCCGCTGTTTCTTCGCCTCGTCGGCGATGGCCTCGATGCGGGATCTGCCGGAGGGGTCGAGGGCGAATTTGTCCTTGTCGAAGAGGACTTCGGCCTGGAGGGCGATTTTGACGTCGGTGTTCGTGTCCTCGCGGCGCTCCTCGCCGCCGAGGTCCTCGACGACGGACTTGATGTCGAGGACTTTGGCGGGCGCGAGCCGCGCGCCGTCGGCGAGGCGGAGCCCGGGGCTGCTGGCGTCGACGTCGGGGGGCGGCGAGGTGGTCACGCTCCCCGGCGGCACGGTGGGCCCGTCATCGGCCCCCGCCACTCCCCCGGGCAGCCCGAACGCGAGAGTCGCCGAGGCAACCAGCACGGCCCCGGCCCGCCACCGCCCCATCACTGCGCCTCACTGAGCGGAATCTCGGCGGGCGGCATACTCCCGACCTGGAAGGTGACCTTCTTCGTGGAAGCCGGAGGAGCGGGAAACTGAGCGAACCAGTCGGTCGTCGCCCCTGGGTTGACGCCGCCGACAAAGCGGGTGCAGAGGCAGCGCCCCTGCGTGTCCCGGAGTACGAGATATCGCTTCTTCGCCGCCGCGTCGACCAACGAAGCCCCGGCGATAGAGCCCCCGTTGTCGCGCAATTCCCGTTCGTCACCGCGCCAGTCAGCCGCTGTCCAGGCGTTTCCGCTGCCATTGGTCACGCTGCCGCTCACCGTGAGAAAGCCTGCGGCATCCCGTTGCGCACGCGTGATTTTCAGGTCGAGTTCCTGCCCGCCCTTGACTTCCGCGAGGGTTTCTTCGGGTTCCTCCGAGGGAGGCTGGGCCGCCGGTGGAGAAGGCCGGTCCTCGCCGTTTGTGGTGGGCGCCGAACTTCGTGATTCCTTCTTCGAATCCCCTCCCTCATCTCCCCCTCCTCCGCAGGAGACGAGCGTCAAGCCGATCGCGGCGACAAAGGAAAACGCAACGACCGCCTTTCCCGGCTCCCGCAGGACACGCCGTTGGGAAACAGACATGACTCCGCCTTCCGTGTGTTCACTCAGTCAGTCAGTTGCACCGAGAAGAGTTCCGATGGGCTGGGAAGAGCCGCTTCATCCAGTTCCTCCGGGTCAAAGGAATAGCGCTCCCCCTTGGCGCAAACGAGGGAGACCTGGCCGCCCTCAGGCTTTCCCCCGGCCGTCGCGCAGAGAGGTTTCACCGTCGCCGTCGCCTCCGCACGAGCGCGCTTTCCCTGAACAGCGACCGCCACATTCGAGCCGAGCCCGGATGTGCGCACCACTCGCACGTGAATGCCCGGGCCCGCCGCTGTATCGACACGCTCCAGACCTTCAAGAGTCGCGTCGTTCGAGGACGCCAGGCGTGCTGCGGCCGGAGAGAGATCCACGGCGTCGCCGCCGAGGCCGTCCAGCCATCTGCCCCAGTCACCGTCCTGCCCCAAAGCGGTGACGAACCCTTCGGCGAGCTGCTGCCTCTCCTCCTGAGCCGCCGCGAGGGCTGCCGCGTCAGCGGCCGACTGGGCGCCGTTCCTGCCCAACGCCGCTTGAGCGAAGGCGAAGAACGCGAATGCCGCGAAGAGAATCGCCGCTGTCGCCCACACGAACAACGGCAGCACCTGACCGGCCTGACCGTCTCCAGCCCTCAGCCACCCACCACGCTGTTCACCGCGTCCAGGATCGCGCCGGAGATCTTGCCGTCGAGCCCCAGACCGTCGATCAGCACGAAGATTCCCGCGATGATGATCAGCAGGCCCGCGTATTCCACGAAGCCGGCGCCGTCGTCCCTGCGGAGCTTGTGGCGGAGGGTGGGGAGCCAGGTGGTGGGCTTGGGCATGGTGGTCTCCCGGGTGGGCCGGTGTGGTGGTGTGACCGTAGGGCGACGGAGGGTGGTGGGGGGAGGGTCCGTGGGCCCAAGGGGGGTGGTCAGGCATAGGGGCCTCCCAGGGCGGGGTGGGCCGTGCCGAGCCAGCGGGCTATGGCCTCGCTGCGGGTCGTGGTCTGGAGCTTGGCGAAGATGCGGTTGATGTGGTTCTTCACCGTCTTCTCGGTGATGAAGCACGCCGCCGCGATCTGCCGGTTGTTCAGACCCGCCGCGATGAGGTTCATGACCTCTTCCTCCCGTGCGCTCAGCGGCCCGCCCCACGAGGGTCGCACAGCCGATCGCGTGTGCGAAGGGGGCGGGAGCGAAGGTGCCCCCGCACGCAAGTGTCGCACCGCGCCGACCAGTTGAGGGACCGTGAAGTCGCCGTGCACGAGACAGCCGGCCGCGCCCATCCGTCGCACGCGCGCGTGGAGTTCCGCGTCGCGCCCGTAGGTGACGACCAGGACGGGTGCGAGGCGGGCGAGGCGGGGCAGGACGGTCAGCCCGTCCACGACCGGCATCCGCAGGTCGAGGAGGACCCCGTCCGGGCGGTGGCGTTCGGTCGCGGCCAGGGCCTGGCGCCCGTCCGCCGCCTCGGCCACGACGAGCGCGTCGGCGCGGCCTTCGAGGAGGGCGCGGAGTCCGGCCCGTACGACGGGGTTGTCGTCGGCCACGACGAGCCGTAGCGGTTCAGGCGGGGTGAGGGGCATGGTTTTCGGGCTCCTCTCGGGCGGCGGCGAGGGTCA
Organism: Streptomyces sp. SPB074; assembly: GCF_000154905.1. Lineage (GTDB taxonomy): Bacteria > Actinomycetota > Actinomycetes > Streptomycetales > Streptomycetaceae > Streptomyces. Next base: position 2,230,980 of record NZ_GG770539.1, read on the forward strand.
GTTCGGCGCGGATCTCGGTACCGGGGCCGTGCGGGGGCGCGCCGATCGTGAGGCGGGCGGGGCACGGCAGGGCGGCGAGGCGTTCGCGCAGGCCGAGGAGGCCGTAGTGGCCGCGCGCGGCGAGTTCCTGGAGGGCCGCGCGCGGCGAGTTCCTGGAGGCCGGGGAGGCCGGGCGGCAGTCCGCCGCCGTCGTCGCGGACGGCGAGAACGAGGCGGCCCGTGGCCGGGTCGGTGCCGTAGGTGAGGGCGACCCGCCCCGCGTGGGCGTGGCGCGCGGTGTTCTCCAGGGCCTCGGCGGTCACGAGGAGGAGGGTGCGGGCGGTGGCGGGGGCGAGGCGCGGGGCGGGGCCGGTGGTGGCGCGCGTCGCGGGGGTGCCGGTGCGGTCGGTGTGGGCGGCGAGGAGGGCGTCGAGTTCGGGGGCGAGGTCGACGGGGGCGCCGGGCTCGCCGGTGCGGCGGCGCAGGCCGCCGAGGAGGACGCGGGACTCGGTGGCCGCGCGGCGGGCCGCGCGGGCCACGTGCGCGGCATCGGTGCGGACGACGGCGGGGTCCTCGGTCGTGGAGAGGGCTTCGGCGGCGAGGGCGAGGCCGTGCAGGGTCTTGGCGACGCTGTCGTGCATGTCGCGGGCGAGGCGGGCGCGTTCGGCGGCGAGCGCTTCTTCGACGGCGCGGCGTTCGCGGGTCTCGGCGAGGGTCGCGCCCGCGGCGAGGAGGCGGAGCACGAAGGCGCGGAGCGTCGCCCCGGTCACGGCGGCGGCGAGGCAGAGACCGGCGACGAGGAGGACCCCGGTGCGGGGTGCGGGGAGGGCGGCGAGGAGGGCCGGCGGGAGGACGGCGCACAGGACGGCCCAGCGGCATGGGCCGAGGAGCGCGGCGAGCAGCGGCGTCGTGGCGGCCACGCAGCCGAGGGGCGGCGCGGGCGTCGCGGCCAGGAGGAGCGCCGAGGTCGCGGCCAGGTCGGCGGCGAGCAGGGCGGGGTGGCGGAGCAGGAGCGGGGCGACGCGCTCCCAGTGGCGCAGTGCCGCGTACGAGCCGAGCAGGCCGAGGACCGCCGCCGTGACAGCCACGGCGCGCGGGGC
>NZ_GG770539.1:2232158-2238636 GCF_000154905.1 Streptomyces sp. SPB074
GCGTGCGCGGGGGGGCGGGGACACAGGGACCGGCGGGAGGGGCGGGAGGGGAGCGACGGCGAGGGGTAGGGGAGGCAGCGGGGCGGGTCCGTACGCCAAGGCCGGCCCACCGTCGTACGGGGTGGGGGCGCCGGTCGTCTCGTACGGGCCGTAGCGGCGGGCCGGGGGCGCGGGGTGCGGTGCGGGCGCGGTCGGCGCGGCCTGCCGGGTCGGGGGTGTCATGGGTGCGTCACCCGCCCAGGATCGAACCGAGGTCGGACCCGGTGCCGAGGAACATGCCCGTCGCGATGAGGATCATCGTGGCGGGGAGCATGAAGACGAGGGTGGCCATGGTGGCCTTGGGGATGGTCTTCGCGGCGCGGCGGCGGGCCTGCTGGGCGTCGGTGCGGCGCATGTCGTTGGCGATCTGGATGAGGGTCTCGGCGATCGGGGAGCCAAGTTCCTCGCCCTGCTGGAGGGCGGAGACGAACTGGGCGACCTGCTCGGAGTTGTTGCGGCGGCGCAGTTCGTCGAACGCCTGGCGGCGGCTCACGCCCATGTCCATCTGCCGCAGGGTGATGCGGAGTTCGTCGGCCCAGGGGCCCTCGTACTTCTCGGCGACGCGTTCGAGGGCCTGCCGGAAGCCGAGGCCCGCGCTGACGACGACGGCGAGGACGTCCAGGAAGTCCGGGAGGGTGCGGTCGATGACCGCGCGGCGTTCGCGCACGGCCTGCCAGATCGTGGCGTCGGCGGCGACGAGGCCGAAGGCGAGGGCGAGGAGGGCGAGGAGCGGGGAGCCGTAGCTCGCGAAGATCGCGGCCATGAGGAGGCCGAAGACGCCGTAGACGGCGCGGCGGGCGGCGTAGCGGTCGAGGGTGAGGCCGCCGGGGTTGCCCGCCATGTCGATGCGGCGGCGCTTGGCCTCGACGCGGCGCGCGCCCATGAGCCGGAGGACGTGGGGGGCGAAGCGCAGGCCGAGGCGGTCGATCGCGGAGTCGGCCGCCTTGACGCGGGTGGAGCCGACCTCCAGGGCGAGCGCGAGGTCGTCGGGGAGCTTGGTCTCGCTCCGGTACATGCGCAGGCCGAGGAGGACGCCGCCGACGCCGGCCGCCATGAGGAGGGCGAGGAGCGTGCCGAGGGTTGCGTTGCTCATGCGGTGCTCCTTCCGGGGCGGGGGCCGCGCGCCGGGGGCGCGGGGTGGCGGGCGGGGCGGTGCGCCGGTCGGCGGGTCATACGTCGATCCTTCCGAGGCGGCGGATGACGAAGAAGCCCACGGTGTAGAGGCCGAGGGAGAGCAGGATGAGGAACTGGCCGAGGCCGGAGCCGGTGACGCGGTGCAGGGCGCCGTCGTTCTGGGCGTTGACGAGGAGGAGCGAGCCGAGGCCGAGCGCGGGCACGGTGAAGGCGGTCGCGTTGACCTCGGAGAGCATCGTGCGGACCTCGCGCCGGGTCTCCTTGCGCTCCTCCAGGGTGACCGTGAGGTTGCGCAGGGAGCCGACGACGGTGCCGCCCGCCTTGTTGGAGAGGGCCAACGTCGTGACAAGGACGACGAGTTCGCGCGAGGGGAGGCGGCGCTGGAGTTCGTCCAGCGCCTCGTCGACGGAGCGGCCGAGCGCGAGTTGGTCGGCGACGTTGCTCAGTTCCTCGCCCGCCGGGTTCTCCAGTTCCTCGGCGGCCATCGCGAGCGCGGTGCGCAGGGCGAGTCCGGCGGCCGTGGCGTTGGCGAGGAGCCGTGCCACGTCGGGCAGTTGGCTGATGAACGCCTCGATGCGCTTGGCGCGCTGCCAGTTGAGGAAGGCGTACGCGGACCAGGCGCCGACGAGGGCCGCGATGGGCCCGAAGAAGGGCGCGAGGACGATCGCGGCCGCGGTCCAGAGCAGGACGAGAGCGGCGAGGGCGTACAGGGTGAACTCTCCTGTGGAGACAGGGAGTCCGGTGGCGGAGAGGCGGCGGTGCAGGGCGCGGCCCGCCCGGGTGCGGCGCACGGCGCGGTCGAGCCCGGCGAGGCGGCGGGCGCCCTGCGTCCGGCTGCCGAGGTGGCTGTCGCCCGCGAGGCGGTTGACGAGGGCCTCGCGCGCGGCGCGGCCCTGCGACCACAGGCGGGCGGCGGCGACGAGGAGGACGCCGGCGAGGAGCGTCGCGCCGAGGGCGAGGAGGGCGGGACCGTTGCTCATGCGGGAGCCTCCTCGGGCGAAGTCCGTCGGCAGTCGGTGGTGCGGGGCCGGGTGTCGTGGGGCTGGGTGTCGTGGGGCCGGGTGTCGTGGGGCCGGGTGTCGTGGGGGTGGGCCGCGGTCATCCGGTCGCCTCCCTGGTGTGCGGGGCGAGCGCGTCGTCGGGGGCGACGCCGTAGGCCGCGGGCAGGACCTCTCCGGCGAGGTGCAGTTTCTCGGCGGCGGAGCGGGGCAGCGGGAGGTGCCGGTAGGTGCCGCGCACGACGCGGTCGGCGGTGAGCGGGGCCGTCTCGAAGCGGGTGACGGTGGTGATGCGGAAGGGGTCGTGGCCGCGCGAGGTGAGGAGCGCGATCTCGGTGATCTTCCGGGAGCCGTCGGCCTGGCGGCCGAGCTGGACGACGACGTCCACGGCGGAGTTGATCTGGTCGCGCAGGGCCTCGAAGGGGATGCGCACCTCGGACATGGAGCCGAGGGTTTGCAGGCGCATCAGGGCGTCCTCGGCGGAGTTGGCGTGGACAGTCGCGAGGGAGCCGTCGTGGCCGGTGGACATGGCCTGGAGCATGTCGAGGGTCTCGCCGCCGCGGACCTCGCCGACGATTATGCGGTCGGGGCGCATCCGCAGGGAGTTGCGCACGAGGTCGCGGATCGTGATGCGGCCCTTGCCCTCGACGTTGGGCGGGCGGGACTCCAGGCGGATGACGTGGGCCTGCTGGAGCTGGAGTTCGGCGGAGTCCTCGATGGTGATGATGCGCTCGTGGGCCGGGACGATGCCGGAGAGCGCGTTGAGGAGGGTCGTCTTGCCCGTGCCCGTACCGCCCGCGACGATGATGTTGAGCCGGGCGCGGACGAACGCGGCGAGGAGCAGCAGCATGTGTTCGTCCAGCGAGCCGAGGCCGATCAGCTCGGGGAGCGTGTAGACGCGCGGGAAGCGGCGGATGGTGAGCGTCGCGCCGGTGAGGGCGAGCGGCGGGATGATGACGTTGACGCGCTCGCCGCTCGGGAGGCGGGCGTCGACCATCGGGTTGGACTCGTCCACGCGGCGGTTGACCGTGGAGACGATGCGCTCGATGGTCTGCATGAGCTGGTCGTGCGAGGCGAAGCGGAGCGGGAGGCGTTCCACGCGGCCCGCGCGTTCGACGAAGATCGCGTCGGGTCCGTTGACCATGATCTCGGTGACCGAGGCGTCTTCGAGAAGCGGTTCGAGGATGCCGAGGCCGAGGGCCTCGTCCACGACGCGCCGGATGAGGCGGCTGCGTTCGGAGGTGGAGAGGACCGGGCCCTCACGGCTGATGAGGTGGCCGAGGACGCGTTCGAGGCGGGTGCGCCGCTCGCTCGCGGAGAGCGCGGACATCTCGGCGAGATCGATCTCCTCCAGGAGCTTGGCGCGGTATCCGGCCACGAGGTGGCCGTCCTCCGGCGCGCCCTCGTCCTCGGGCGCGGAGATGCGGGAGCGCAGGCTCACGGCAGGGTCACCTCCCCGGTGTCGTCGTTGGGCATGGTCGCGGAGCGGGTGACGGTCCAGCCCTTGCCGACGAAGGGCAGCAGGGTCGGGACGCGGACGGCGACGGTGTACGTGGTGGTGTCGCCGCCCCCGCCGGGTGTGACGGTGGCGTCGAGCCCGTCGGTCATGGCGGCGCGCGCGGCGGCGACCCCGTTGCCGCCCTCGGCCCGGGAGGCGACGCGGGCCCCGGCGCGGGCGCCGCTCCCGGCCTGGTTCGCGGCGAAGCCGACGAGGCCGAGCTGGATGGCGGCGAGGCCGACGAGGAGCAGGACGGGGAGGAAACCGGCGAATTCGAGGATGGAGCTGCCGCGGTCGTCGCGCGAGCGGAGGCGGGGACGGGAGCGGGGACGCGTACGGAGGAGAGCGGGGGTGCGGGGGCCGGCCGTGCGGTGCCCCGTCCGCGTACGGGGGTGCCCGGCGCCGGTGAGCGCGGGCGCCGCCGGGGCCGGCATCGCTCGCCCTGCGCGGCCGGGCCCGCCGAGCCCTTGACGGTATAACCTCCTTCGACCCCGGGGAAGAAGAGGGGGACCTTGGCCCGGACGGTGGTCTGGTAGAACGTCGCCCGCGCCGCCGCAGTCGACGGCGGCGCTCTTCCAGGCGCCGGGCAGGTGGCGGCTCGCGGCGGCCTGGCAGGCCCCGGCGCCGTCCCCGCCCGCGGCGACGGCCGCGGTGCCGGCGCGGGCGCCCTCGTCGGCGGCGTTCGCGGCGAGGCTGAACGTGTAGCCGTACAGGGCGCACTGCCACATGAGGCCGATGACGACGAGGACGAGGGGGAAGATCCCGGCGAATTCGAGGGTGACGGCGCCGCGGTCGCCCCGGCGCGCGAGCGCGGTGGAGACGCCCGTGTGCGCGCCCTTCCTGCGGCGCCGGCCGCCGGCGGGCCGGTCCGGCTCCTGGACGAGGCCGAGTTCGGCCGCGAGGGCCCGCAGGCCCTGCCGTACGGAGCCGCGCGCGTCGAGTTCGTGGACGCGGCCCGCGTCGATGGCTCCGGCGAGTTCCTTGTACGCGGCGGGAACGGTGGTGCGCGCGGTACGGGTGCCGGTGATGCGCGAGACGAGGGCGGTCTGGATCTCGCCGGAGCGGGTGTGGCGGTTGAGGACGGTGAGGGTCTCCTCCGCCTTGCGGATCTGGAGGCGTTCCCACAGGCGCACGGTGCGTTTGGCGGCGCGTACGGCCATGACGTCGGGGGTCACCAGCAGGAGCGCCTGGTCGGCGAGTTCGACGGCGGCGGCGCTCGCGGCGGTGAGCTGGGAGCCGCAGTCGACCACGACGAGGTCGTGGCGGGAGCGCAGGGCGCCGAGGATCTGGCGGGCCGCGCGTTCGGTGACCTCCTCGCCGCGCTCGCCTTCGGCGGGGGCGAGGAGCAGCCCGAGGCCGCTGGGGTGCGGGAACATCGCGTCCTGGAGGACGCGCGGGGTGAGGTCGGCGATCCCGGCGAGGTCCACGCAGGAGCGGCGGAACTGGACGTCGAGGAAGGCCGCGACGTCCCCGCACTGGAGGTCGAGATCGACCAGGGCGACGCTGCCGCCGGACGCCTGGGCGGCGAGGGCGAGCTGAACGGCGGCGAGGGTCGTGCCGACGCCGCCCTTGGCGCCGCTGACGGTGACGACGCGCCCGCCCCCCGCCTGGCCGCCGTCACCGCCGCTGCCGAGGTGGCGGCGCATCCCGGCGGCCCATTCGGCGGCGGCGCGGACGCGTTCGGCGAGGGCGTCGTAGGTGAGCGGCAGCGGGAGGATGCCGCGCGCGCCCGCGTCCATGGCGGCGGTGAGGACGGTGGTGCCGGTGTCGGCGGTGACGAGGACGACGCCGACCTGCGGGAAGCGCCGTACGACCTCGTGAACGAGTTCCAGGGCCGGGACGGGGCCGACGCGTTCGTGGACGAGGACGACTTCGGGCAGCTCGCCGAGCGATTCGGCGGCGAGCCGGTCGAGGGCGTCGAGGAGCGCGGTCGAGTCCGGTACGGGCAGGGCGGGTTCGCTCTCGGGGAGCTGGCTGAGCAGGGAGACGAGGGAACGGGCGAGGTCGGGATCGCCCGCCACCGGGAGGATGCGCGTGCTCATGGCCGCCGCCTCACTTGTCCTTGTCCAGGGTGTACGTGCGGTCGGGGCCCGCCGCCGCGGGCGGCTGCTCACCCGCGCCGACGAGGGCGAGCCGGACGTGGGTCGCGAACGACTCGGCGTAGGCGACGCGTTGGGCGTCGCCGGTGCCGAGCCCGAAGGTGATGGGGACGGCTTCGGTGGTGCGGTTGCGGTTGTCGTCGTTGTTCTGGTCGAAGGGAGTGAGCTTGCCGACGTCGAGGACCTGGGCGCGCTCCACGATGAGCCGGGACTCGTCCTTCTGGCCCTCGTTCTGGGCCTTGAACGTCGCGTAGATGTTGACCGAGGAGCCGGGGGTGATCTTCCCGGCGACGCCGGTCGCCGCGTCTATCATGATCGCGATCTCCTGCTCCCCGGCCCGCAGCGCGGGGCGGTTCACGATCATGTCGTCCTGGAGCAGCGAGCCCCGGTGGAGCGTGGTGACCGCGATCTTGCCGCGCAGGGCGCCGAGTTCGGTGACGGCGGTGTCGGGCAGCCAGCGCTTCGGTACGGACACCTTCTCGAACTGCGAGGCGTCGATGCTCTTGTACGGGGCGATGTCGTTCTTGAGCCGGTAGGCGGTCTTCTCGTCGCCCACCTTGGAGTTGACGTTCCTGACGACCCCGAGCACCCCGACGAGCGCGACGAGGGCGCACACGGCGGAGAGCACCATCAGGACGACGCCTCGGCGCTGGCGTGAGTTCATGGCCGGAGTACCTCGATCGGGGCGGGAGTCGGGGCGGGGACGGGTG
>NZ_GG770539.1:2238745-2244151 GCF_000154905.1 Streptomyces sp. SPB074
CCGGGCGGGCCGGGCACTCCGGCGGTCCCCGGGGGGTCCGGGAGGGCGTCGGCGGGGCGGGCGGCGGCGTGCGGGAGGGCGGCTGCCGGGCGGCGGGCGGCGGGGAGGCCGTGTACGGGCCCGGCTGCCGGTGCGCCGTGTACGGGGCCGGCCGCCGGTGCGCCGTGTACGGGGCCGGCCGCGGCCGGGGGGCCGGGGGCGCGGAGTGCCGGCGGGGTCAGGGGGGCGCCGCAGAATCCGCAGCGGTCGCCCAGGAATTCGAGCCCGCACCAGCGGCAGCGTTCCCTGCGCACGGAGGAGACGAGCTGGTAGAGGACGGAGATGTCGGGGATGCCGGCGGCGAACTCGGTGAGCTTGCCCGTGCCCCACCAGCTCGCCGAGTCCTCGGGGAGGGGCACTTCGGTGACGGACTGGACCTGCCAGGTGCGGGCGAGGGTCTCGCCGAGCCAGGCCGAGGGGCGGTCGCCGTGGGCGAGGTAGAGGCGGGTCGCGAAGTCGGGGCCGGGGAGTTCGGCGCCGGGCACTGCCTTGACGAGGCGGGGCTCGGGGTGTGCCTGGACCGCGTACTGGGTGCCCGGGAGGCGGGAGCGGGCATGCGAGCCGAGCGGGACGGGGACGCGGTCGAGCCGGGCGAGCGAGCCGAGCACGGCGCCCGCGTGCACGTAGTGGGCGAGGAGCCGGGCGGCCGAGGCGAGGACGCCGGGGGTGAAGTCGCAGACCGAGAGCTGGCGTAACTGGAGGGCCACGAGGGCGATCCCGAGCGGGGGCAGGTCGAGCCCGACGAGGGTGACGCGCTCCGCCTCCAGCGCCGCGCGGGCGGTGCGCACGCGGCGGATCGTCTCCGGGGCGGCGGCGGTGGAGTGCAGCACGATGAGCCAGCCGTGCTGCTCCAGTAAGGCGTGGAGTTCGGTGAGGGCGTCGGCGAGCGGGGCGCCCGTCGCGGCCTTGAGCGCGACGGCGCCGGGAGTGTGGCGGTCCGGCGAGGGGAGCACGAGGTCGCTCCCGGTCACGGCGACAGCGATCGGCACGGTCCCACCCCCTGTCCTTCCCCGGTCCACCTGCGCGCGGGCGCGCGAGGCCCGGTGCTTTCCCGGTCCCGTTCGCGGTTCCGGTCCCCGTTTCCCGGGCGGGTGCGCGCGAGCACGCCGAGCCCGGTCGAGCGGCACGCTGCCTCTCGCTCCTGCACCATATCCAGCCGCAGCACCCTCAACACCCCACTTCGCAGGGTTCGTAGGGCCTTACGACCGCGCGGGGTTTCCACGGCTGAACGCCGGATCTTGGCCGGAAAGTGCGGTTGTGCGAGGAGGGTTGGGTGGATTGTGTCGGCTTGCCCGCCGCCGGTGACCGCTTCCGTGACCGGATGCGCCGGGCGGAAGGGGGCCTTCGGGCCCTTGCCGAAACATCTGTCCACTCGTGTCGGGGGGTGCCGAGGGGGGCGGGGCGAGCGTGAGGCGGGGACGGGCGGGACGGGGGCGAGGCGGGCCGGGGACGGCGGCGAGGCGGGCCGGGGTGGTCAGGCGAGGCCGGCCGTGAGGGCCCGGCGCACGGCGTCGGCCCGGTCCTTGATGCCCGCTTTCGCGAAGAGATTGTTGATGTGCGTCTTGACCGTCGCCTCGCTGCCGAAGAGCTTCTCGGCGATCGCGCGGTTCGGCAGGCCCTGGCCGATGAGCGTGAGCACTTCGCGCTCGCGGGGCGTGAGGTCGGCGGGCAGCCCCCGGGCGGGCTCGGGCGGCCTGGTGCGCACGGTGGCGAGGAGGTGGTCCTGGACGGCGCGGTCCAGGACGGACTGGCCCGCGGCGGCGGCGCGGATCGCGCGCACGATGTCCTGGCGTCCGGCGTTCTTCGTCAGGTAGCCCCGGGCGCCCGCGCCGAGGGCGGCCAGGATCGAGTCGTCGTCGGCGAACGTGGTGAGCACGACGACGGCCACCTCGGGGTGTGCCTCGCTCAGCCTGCGGGTGGTCTCGATCCCGTCGAGCACCGGCATCCGCAGGTCCATCAGGACGACGTCCACGGGACCCTCGGCGACCGCGTCGAGCACGCCGCCGCCGTCCCCGGCCGCCGCGACGACGTCGATGTCCTCGGCCTAGCCCAGTACGGCGGCGAGCGGTTCGCGCACCGCGGCCTGGTCGTCGGCGACGACCACGCGCAACGGCCGTGCGGTCTCGGTGGGTTCACTCATCGCGGGATCACTGCCTCCACGTGCCAGCCGCCCTCGTCCGGTCCCTCGGTGACCGGTCCGGCGGTGAGGGTGCCGCCCAGCAGGGCGACGCGTTCGCGCATTCCGATCAGCCCCATGCCGCTGCCGGTCGCGGCCTTCACCGTACGGCTCGCGGGCCCGTTGCGGATCGTCAGCGCCGTCGAGGACGCCGTGAAGGCGAGCTCGACGCGGACCGCGCCGCCCGGGGCGTGGCGGGCGGCGTTCGTCAGGGACTCCTGGCCGATCCGCAGCAGGTTCCGCGTGACCTGGGCCGGTGCCTCCACGGGGGTGCCCGTGACGGTGAGCGCGTCGCGGTGGCCGGAGGATTCGAGCATCGCCGTGAGGGTGTCCACGAGCGGCAGGGCGTCCTCGCTCAGCGCGTGGACGGTCCACTGCGCCTGCTGCAAGCTCTCCTTGACGAGGCTGTGGGCCTTGTCGTTGGCCGCCCTGACCTTCGCCAGATCCCCGGTGTCGAGGAGCGCGTCGGCCAGTTCGAGCTGCATGTTGATCCCGGCCAGCGAGTGCGCGAGGACGTCGTGCACGTCCCGGGCGATCCGGCCGCGTTCGGCGAGCACGGCGGCCTGCGCCTCGGCCCGGGCGGCGCGCTCCCCGCTCTCGGCCGCCGACAGCGCGGCGTCCACGGCCTGGTGCTGGACGCGGTTGAGCATCCCCATCACGAGACCGGTGCGCCGGTGCTCAGGCCGACGAGCCAGGGCACCGCGTCGTGCCCGGGCGCGGCGGGCAGGGCCAGGCCCCCGGCGCTGAGCAGTCCGCAGGCGAGCGCGAGGAGGAGGGCCTGCCGGGTCGGCAGCCGGTAGCCGATGTGGCCGCAGAGGAAGTAGGCGAAGAGGTATCCCGTACCGGCACCGCTCACGCCGATCAGGGCCACCGCCGCGAGGACGCCGAGCGAGAGCCAGAGGAGCGCGGCGCGCGGCGGGACCTTGTCGCGGGGCAGGCCGCGCGCGAGCAGCGCCGCGCAGTTCAGTACGAAGAGGACCGCGACCACGAGGCCCCGGCCGCCGGACCCCATCGGCCGGATCGTCAGGGGCCCCGCTGACGACGACCGCCGCCGTCAGCGCCCACTGCACCCAGGGCTCCCGCCCCGGGACCGGCCGGTGCGGGGCCGAGGGGGGCGGGGCCTGCCGGGGGGACGGGGCCGTCTCGGGGGTGGACACGGCCAGACCATAGCTCACGGCCGGACCCCGGCCCGGCTCGCGGCGGGGGCGGGCCGCGTGGCGGTGAGCAGCCGGCCGCGCACGAAGATCGTGGCCAGCCGCGTGACGACCTCGGTGAGCGCCATCAGGACGAAGGCGGCCACCCACGCCTGGTCGCTGGTGATGTGGTGGGTGAGGCTGAACCGGGCGACGTCGTCGGCACCGCCGTGCTGGGTCCACAGCTGGAAGCCCATCCGGGCGCCCATGCCGAGCACCCACAGGACGGCGGAGACCACGCCCGCCTTGATCAGGACGTGTCCGCCCGCGGCCCTGACCCGGGTGCAGACGCCGCCGGCGATGCCGAGCGCGGCGCCCACGGCCACGAGGGCGCCGATGAGCACGAGGTCGTTGCGGCCGGTGGGGACGGAGCTGAGGTAGGAGGGGGCCACGAAGGCCACGATCCCCAGCGGGATCAGGAAGGTCTTGAGGTCCAGCCGGTCTTCCCGCAGCTGCCGGAAGACGACGAGGAGGAGAGCGATGTCGGTGATCCACTCGGTCGTTGTCATGTCCCCAAGCCTGCTGTCGGTGGGCCTCCGACGCCTGGACCCGTGGGTGGAATCCGGGGTGGAGAAAGGGGGGCGGCGGTGGAGGCGGAGAGCGCGGGAGCGGGGCGGCGACGGGGGCGAGGGTGCGGGGCGGGAGTGCCGGAGGGGGCGGGAGTGCGGGAGGGGACGGGAGTGCGGGACGGCGGGAGTGGCGGACGGAGCGGGGCGGGTCGCCACGAAGGGCGGGGATTGTCCCCGTATCCGCCGGGAGAAGTCCCGCACCGCCCCTTGACAGCACTTATTGGTCTGGACCAGCTTGGAGGGCGATGGCGCCCCACCGTCGTCAACTCCCCCCACAGGAGGCACTTTTATGCTGCATTCCCCCCACCGCCGTTCCTCGCGCGCGGACCGTAAGCGCCGTGGCGCGCTCGGGACGGCGCTCACGGGCCTCGCCGCGCTCGCGCTGGGCGCGACGGCGCTCACGGCCGGGATCGCGCCCGCGAGCGCCGCGGAGCAGGAGGCGGCCGTACCGGCGCACGCGCTCACCGGCTACTGGCAGAACTTCGACAACGGCGCGACGGTCCAGACCCTCGCGGACGTGCAGGACCAGTACGACATCATCGCGGTCGCCTTCGCGGACGCGACCGCGACTCCGGGCGCGGTGGACTTCAGCGTCGACTCGGCCGGTCTCGGCGGCTACACCGAGGACCAGTTCAAGGCGGACGTGAAGGCGAAGCAGGCCGAGGGGAAGAGCGTCGTCCTCTCGGTGGGCGGCGAGAAGGGCACGGTCAGCGTCAACGACGCAGCCTCGGCCGGAGCGTTCGCGGACTCGGTGTACGCGCAGATGGAGGAGTACGGCTTCGACGGGGTCGACATCGACCTGGAGAACGGCCTCAATTCCACCTACATGTCGCAGGCCCTGCACGACCTCGCCGCGAAGGCCGGTTCGGGTTTCGTCCTGACGATGGCCCCGCAGACGATCGACATGCAGTCGACGTCGAACGAGTACTTCAAGACGGCCCTGGACGTGAAGGACATCCTCACGGTCGTCAACATGCAGTACTACAACAGCGGTTCGATGCTCGGCTGCGACGGCCAGGTGTACGCGCAGGGCACGGTCGACTTCCTGACCGGGCTCGCGTGCATCCAGCTCGAAAGCGGTCTCGACCCCTCGCAGGTCGGCCTCGGCGTCCCGGCGTCGGCGAGCGCGGCGGGCGGCGGCTACGTCGCCCCGAGCGTCGTGAACGCGGCGCTCGACTGCCTCGCCAAGGGCACGAGTTGCGGGAGCTTCAAGCCCGACAAGACCTACCCGGGCATCCGCGGCGCGATGACGTGGTCCACCAACTGGGACGCGTCCGAGGGCAATTCCTGGTCGGACGCCGTGGGCGCGCACGTGCACGGGCTGTAGCCCGGCCTGGACGGAGCACGTACGGGGTGCGTACGGGGGCGGGTCGTGCGACCGCTTCCGTACGTGCCCCGTACGGCCGTTGTCGCGCGTCCGGGGCGGACG
>NZ_GG770539.1:2244251-2246540 GCF_000154905.1 Streptomyces sp. SPB074
AAAAAAAAAAAAAAGGGGAAAACACCACAACACACAAACAAAAACCCGGTATCTAAAAAAAAAAACCACCCCCCCCGCGGGGGGGGGGGGGTTTTTCCCCCCCAAAAAAAAAAGGGGGGGGGAAGAGGCCCCCCCCTCCCTTTCGCCCTCGGCATCAGACCCGGGTGTCGCACCCGGGCGTCACTCCTCGAAGTGCGCGTCCAGCGCGGCGTCCAGCTCCTTTCGTCCAGCGGTGCAGCGTCGCCTTGTCCGGGGCCTGCACGTCGTGCGGGTACCAGCGCTCGTCCGGGGTGTGCACGGTGACGGTGAGGCGGCGGCCCAGGCGCGAGGTGCCGTACTCGACGGCGGCCACCTCGCTCCAGGTCCACTCGCACGCCTGGTCGTCGAGCGCGTAGCGGACCCCGTCGCCGTCCAGGGTCACGGAGCCGCGCCGGTCGGTGGCGGTGAACTCGGCGTCGGGGCGGGCGGCCCCGTCCTCGTCCTCGGGGGAGCCCGCGGGGGCGGCGTCGGCGACCCGGGGGCCGGCTTCCTCGGCCTCCGCGTCGGCATCGTCCGCTTCGTCCGCGTCCCCGTCGGCGGCAGGGGCCGCCGGGGGCGCGTCGGTGCTCGCCTCCGGGGTGGCTGCCGCGGCCTCGGGGGCCGGGGTGCCCGGTCCCGCGTCCGGTCCGGGCGCGTCGGGGTCCGCGCCGGGGCGCGTCTCGGCGGCCGCTTCCGGGTCCGTGGCGGACGCGTCCGTCCCCGTACGGGGAGTCGGCACCGTGAGGCCGGGGATCAACGCCGGATCGGCGGCGGCGCCGATGGGCGGAAGGTTCGCTTCACTCTGCTTCTGCTCCACGGGGCGCAGTATGACGGACGCGCCTGTGGAACGCAGGTTCGGGTGCCGGGGACACACAGATCCCGCCCCGCACCGTCACCACGACGGCCCCGGCCGGAAGCGCCCCGGCCAAAGGCCCCTCGACGAGGGGCCTCCGGCCGGGGTGTGCCGCCGGGCTCAGTCGTCCAGGACGGCCAGCGCGTCGATCTCGATCAGCAGGCCCTTGGGCAGGCCCACGTACACCGTCGTGCGGGCGGCCGGGGGCTGGGTCAGGCCCTGCTCCCCGAAGTAGGTGTTGTAGATCTCGTTCATCTCGGCGAAGTGGTCGACGTCGGTCAGGTAGACGCGCATCATCATCACGTCGTCCCAGCTCGCGCCGCCCTCCTCCAGGATCGCCTTGACGTTGGCGAAGGTCTGGAGGGTCTGCTCGCGCAGCGTGGGCCCCGCGGGGGTGGGGGCCTGGCCCTCGACGGCGGGGAGGAAGCCGACCTGGCCGGCGACCTGGAGGATGTTCCCCTTCCGCACGCCGTGGGAGAACTTCGCGGGCGGGACGGTGTGGGTGGCGGGGGTGAGGGCGGTCTTCTCGGTCGGCATGACGGGTCAGGCTTCCTTGGTCGGTGTGTCACTGGCGGCAACGGGCGCGCCCGGCACGGGCGTTCCCGGGACGGTCCCGCCCGGTTCGGGCGAGCCCGCGTACTCCCGGCCCACGGCGTCGGCGGTGCGGCGCACGAGCGGGAGAAGACTGAGCAGGTCGTCCGCGCTGACGACGACGTTCGGCGCGGAGACGGAGAGGGCGGCGACGACGCGCCCGTCCGCGCCGCGCACGGGGGCCGCGACGCAGTTGATGGACTCCTCGTGGCCGCCGAGGTCGGTGGCCCAGCCCTGTTCGCGCACCCGCGCCAGCTCCTTGAGGTACGCGGCGGCGTCCGGGGTCGAACGGGGCGTGTAGCGCGGGTAGTCGAGCCGTTCGGCGACGGCGCGGCGCTCGGGCTCAGGGAGGTCGGCGAGGATGAGTTTCGCGACGGCGGCGACGGTCATCGGGACGGTCTTGCCGACGCGCGAGTACATCCGTACCGGGTAGCGGCTGTCGACCTTGTCGAGGTAGACGACCTCGCCCTCCTCGTGCACGGCGAGGTGCACGGTGTGCCCGCACGTCTCGCCCAGGCGGACGAGGTGCGGGTGGGCGATGCCGCGTACGTCCAGGTGCTCGACGGCCTGCGCGGCGAGCGCGAAGAGGCGCGAGCCGAGGCGGTAGCGGCCGTCGGCCTGGCGGTAGACGAGGCCGTGTTCGGCGAGGGTGCGCAGCAGCCGCAGTGCCGTGGACTTGTGCACGGCGAGGCGGTCCGCGACGCCGCCGAGGTCGGCGGGGCCCTCGGCGA
Organism: Streptomyces sp. SPB074; assembly: GCF_000154905.1. GTDB lineage: Bacteria > Actinomycetota > Actinomycetes > Streptomycetales > Streptomycetaceae > Streptomyces. Next base: position 2,246,445 of record NZ_GG770539.1, read on the forward strand.
GCAGCGGCAGGATGCTCAGCGCGCGGTCGACGGTCTGGCTCATGCCCCGGCCGCCCCGGCCGCGTCGGCCGCCCCCGCCGCGTCGGCCCACCCCGG
>NZ_GG770539.1:2247002-2255067 GCF_000154905.1 Streptomyces sp. SPB074
CCGCGCGCGAGGCCGAGCAGGACCTCGCCGACCGCCGTCCGGTCGGGCCACAGGCTCGCGCGGAAGTTCACGTCGAAGGAGACGAGGGGACGGCCGGGGCGGCGTTCGGTGAGTTCGCGCAGGAGGGCGAGGCAGTCAAGCGAGAGGGCGGCGGTGATGCCGGTCACGTGCAGGACGCGGGTGTCGCGCAGCGCGTCGAGCGGGACGGTGTGCGGGGACATCGCGGAGGCGGCGGAGCCCGCGCGGTAGTAGACGACCTCGAAGGCGGCGTCCGCGTCGCGGTCGGCGGCCGTGCGGAAGTAGATCCCGGTCGGGCGCGCGGGGTCGCGGGTGACGGCGCTCGTGTCGACGCCGTACGCCGCTATCGCGTCCGCGAGGTGCTCGCCGAAGCCGTCGGCGCCGACCCGGCCGACCCAGCGGGCGCGGTGCCCGGCGGCGGCCAGGGCGCAGGCGACGTTGGACTCGGCGCCGCCGATGGCGCGCGTGAAGGCGGGGACGTCGGCGAGGCGGCCCGTGGTCTGCGGGACGAAGGTGACCATCGACTCGCCGAGGCAGACGACCTCCGCGCCGGGCCCGGTGTCGCCGGGGCTCGCGGGTGCCGGAACGGTGGCGGCTGCGGTGTCGGTCGCGCTCACGGTCTGCCTCTCGTCGTGCGTACGGGGTGCGTGCCTGCGGGGTGGAAGGCCCCTCGGCCGGTGGTCCGGGCCGGTGTCCCGGCTGCCTCATTGACCCCGGCTCGTCTCGGATGTTAGACACCATGAAGCGACATACGCAATGAGCGTTGCATCCTGCGCAACACGTCGCACCGGTTGCGCGGGTCCGCGCCGCCTCGGCCCTTGGGAGTACGTCATGACCGCTGGGGACAGCCGCCCCGCCGCCCTCGACCGGCACGCGCTCGACCGGCTCGCCGCGGTCCGGGTGGACAGCCGCTTCAAGGGGCTGCCCCCGGACGCCGACGGGCTGACCGTCGCCGAGCTGGCGGGACAGCGCAGAAACCTCTTCACCGGCGGTTTCACGACTCCCGTGCTCGCCCTCTCGGCCGAGGCCCTGGAGCACAACCTCGCGCTCATGGAGACGTACGCCGAACGCCACGGCCTCGCCTTCGCGCCGCACGGCAAGACGTCGATGGCGCCGCAGCTCTTCCAGCGGCAGCTGGAGCGGGGTGCCTGGGGCATCACGCTCGCGGTGCCGCACCAGGTGCGGGTCGCGCGCGCCTTCGGCGTGCCGCGCGTGTTCCTCGCCAACGAGCTGGTCGACGCGGCGGCGCTGCGCTGGCTCGCGGCCGAGCTGGCGGCCGACCCGGGCTTCGCCTTCGTCTGCTACGTGGACTCCGTGCGCGGCGTGGAGCTGATGGACGCGGCGCTGCGCGAGGCCGCCGGGGCGCTGCCCGCGGGCCCGGCGAGCGCGCGGCGCGTGGACGTCGTCGTGGAACTGGGCGCCGGCGAGGGCGCGCGGACCGGGGCGCGCACCGAGGCGGAGTGCGCGGCGATCGCCGACGCGGTCGCCGCGAGCGGCACGCTGCGCCTCGTCGGGGTCGCCGGGTACGAGGGCGAGGTGCCCGAGGCGGACCCGGAGCGCGTGCTCGCGTGGCTGCGCCGGCTCACCGCGCTGCTCGCGGACTTCGACGCGGCGGGCCGCTTCACGGCGGCGGGCGCCGAGGAGATCATCGTGAGCGCGGGGGGCAGCGCCTGGTTCGACGCGGTCGCGACCGCCTTCGCGGAGATCGGCGAACTGAGCCTGCCGGTCCGGAAGTTGCTGCGCTCGGGCGCGTACGTCTCGCACGACGACGGGCACTACAAGCACCTCACGCCGTTCAACCGCGTCCCGGACGAGGGGGCGCTGCACCCGGCGTTCCGGCTGTGGGCGCAGGTCGTCTCGCGCCCGTCCGCCGAGCAGGCGTTCGTCAACGCGGGCAAGCGGGACGCCGCGTACGACCTCGATCTGCCCGAGGCGCAGGCCGTGCGGGACGCGCGGACGGGCGAGGTGCGCGGCGCCGGGGGCATCACGGTGAGCGGGCTCTCCGACCAGCACGGCTGGGTGCGTACCGACCCGGACACGGAGCTGGAGGTCGGGGACTGGCTCGGCATGGGGCTCTCGCACCCGTGCACGTCCTTCGACAAGTGGCAGCTGATCCCCGTCGCGACGGCGGACGGCACGGTCACGGACTACGTGCGGACGTTCTTCTAGGACCGTACGGTGCCGGGCCCCGCCCGGTCCGCGGAAACCCTCGCCGCCCCTCCCCGAACAGGAACGCCCCATGCCCGCAGCCGCCGTCCCCTCCCCCGCCCCCGAACTCCTCGTCCGTGACGCCCTCGTGGTCGACGGTTCGGGCGAAGAGCCCTACCGCGCCGACGTGCTGCTGCGCGAGGGGCGGATCGCGGCCATCGGGCGGGAGGGGGGCGGCACCCGGCTGTCCGCCGCCCGGGTCCTCGACGCGGACGGGCTCGCGCTCTCGCCCGGCTTCATCGACATGCACGCCCACAGCGACCTCGCCGTGCTGCGCGATCCCGCGCACACGGCGAAGGTCGCGCAGGGCGTGACGCTCGAAGTCCTGGGTCAGGACGGCATTTCGTACGCCCCCGTGGACGAGCGCACGCTCGCCGAGGTGCGCCGCACCATCGCCGGGTGGAACGGCGGCGGCCCGGGGGACGAGTCCGTGGACTTCGACTGGCGCACGGTCGGCGAGTACCTGGACCGGCTCGATCGCCAGGGCCTCGCGGTGAACGCCGCGTACCTCGTGCCGCAGGGCACGGTGCGGATGCACGCGATGGGCTGGGAGGACCGCCCGCCGACCGCCGCCGAACTGGACCGGATGCGTCAACTCGTCGCCGAGGGAATGCGCGAGGGCGCGGTGGGGATGTCCTCCGGGCTCACGTACACGCCGGGCATGTACGCGAAGGACGCCGAACTCACCGCGCTGTGCCGGGTGGTGGCCGAGCACGGGGGCTACTACTGCCCGCACCACCGCTCGTACGGCGCGGGCGCGCTGGAGGCGTACGAGGAGATGGTCGTCCTCGCGCGCGAGGCGGACTGCCCGCTCCATCTCGCCCACGCGACCATGAACTTCGGTGTGAACGAGGGCCGCGCGGCGGAGCTGGTCTCGCTGCTCGACGGGGCGCTCGCGGCCGGGGCCGACATCAGCCTCGACACGTACCCGTACACGCCGGGCTCCACGACGCTCGCCGCCGTGCTGCCGAGCTGGGCGAGCGAGGGCGGCCCGGAGGCGACGCTCGCGCGGCTCGCCGACCCGGAGACCGCCGAGCGGATCAGGCACGACCTCGAAGTGGTGGGCTCGGACGGCTGCCACGGCGTGCCGATGGAGTGGGAGACGATCGAGATCTCCGGCGTCACGAGCCCCGGGCTCGCCGGGGCGGTGGGCCGTACGGTCGCCGCGTCCGCCGCCGCGCGGGGCATCGCCCCGTGGTCGTACGCCCGCGAACTGCTCCTCGCCGACCGCCTCGGCCCGACGATCCTCCAGCACGTGGGGCACGAGGAGAACGTCCGGACGATCATGCGCCACCCCGTCCACACGGGCGGCTCGGACGGCATCCTCCAGGGCGCGAAGCCGCACCCGCGCGCGTACGGGACCTTCCCCCGGTACCTGGGGACGTACGTGCGGGAGCTGGGCGTCCTCTCGCTCGCGGAGTGCGTCCGGCACCTCACCTCGCGCCCCGCCGCGCGCCTGCGGCTCACCGACCGGGGCCTGGTGCGCGAGGGTTACCGCGCCGACCTCGTCCTCTTCGACCCGGTCACGGTGGCGGCCGGTTCCACCTTCGCGGAGCCGCGCACGCTCCCCGCCGGCATCCCGCACGTCCTGGTGGACGGGCACTTCGTGCTGCGCGACGGCGCCCGCACGCAGGCGACGCCGGGACGCTCGGTTCGGGGGCGGGGGCGGCGCTGAGCCGGGCGGGCCGAGCCCGGCGTGCTGAACCTTGCGGCGTGGGCGCCGGGTCCGGCGGCGGGCGCTCGGTTCGGCGGCCGGGGGCGTGCGTCGTCCTGCCCGAGCCCCGGCCGGGCCCCCGCGCCACCGCCGGGGAAAAAATCTTCGCCCATCCGTGAACTTTCCGCCGGGCCCGGCCATCGAACCTCTTGCACGCACGAGGAAAGGACGTTGGCCATGACCCGCCGCACGAACGAGATCACCGACACCCTCCCCACCGCCGGCACCACCGCGAAGCCGGGCCGCACGGGCCGGATCGCCCGGCGGATAAGCCTTCCGCTCGCCGCGCTCGCGCTCACCGGCGCGGTCGGGGCCGTCACGGTGGCCCAGGCCAGTGCCTCCGGGACGAGCACGAAGGCCGCGACGCCGACCTGCGCGACCGCCGGGCTCACCGCCTCGCTGAGCAAGCACCTCGCGGGCGGGATGAACCACGCGGGCGCGATCCTGGACCTCAAGAACACGAGCGGCCACACCTGCGCCCTGCGCGGCTACCCGGGCCTCGGCCTCCAGGACGCCGACGGCAAGACACTCACGACGAAGACGCACTGGGGCGTCACCTGGTACGCGGCGGACGCCGGCAAGAAGACGCTGACCCTCAAGAACGGCCAGCACGCCCAGGCCGTCATCGCCTGGACCCACGCCAACACCGGTACGGCGCAGGCCAAGCACGCCGCCAAGCTCATCGTGACGCCGCCGGCCGCCACGACCCACAAGACGCTCAAGCTCGACGAGTGGGTGGACAACGGCCAGCTCGACGTCACCTCGCTCGCCCCCTCCTACAAGGTGGACTGACGCCCCGGCAGAGGGACGGCACGGACAAGGGAACACGCGGCAAAGGCCGGAGCACGCCGGGGGGCGCGCTCCGGCCCCCGCACGTCCGGGCCCTGTCCCGCCCCGCCCTCCCCCGCCCTCGCCCGGCCTCCCGTGTGACGAGGCGCCATTGACCCCCCGCGTTCCGGGGATTACCTTGACGCCGTACATCGATCACATACAAGCACATCGTTCACGTACATGAACGCATCTGCGAGGACACCCATGCTGCCCGAGGGCCTGTACTCCTTTCCGCTCACTCCCTTCACCCCACAGGACACCTTCGCGCGCGACGTCTTCGCCGAGCACGTCGAGCAGCAGGTGGCCGCCGGGCCCGCCGCGCTCTTCGTCGCGTGCGGCACCGGGGAGTTCTCGGCGCTCGACGCGGCGGAGCACCGCGCCGTGGTCGCGACGGCCGTGGAGGTGGCCGCCGGGCGGGTCCCGGTGTACGCCGGTGTCGGCGGGGGCCCGCGCCTGGCCGCCGGTTTCGCGCGCGGCGCCGCCGAGGCGGGGGCCGACGGGCTGCTCCTCATGCCCCCGTACCTCGTGGAGTCCGCCCCGGCAGGGCTCGTCGCGCACGTGCGCCACGTCGCCGCCGCCACGCCCCTCCCGCTCGTCGTCTACCAGCGCGCCAACGCCGTGCTCGACCCGCCCGCCGCGCTCGCCCTCCTCGACCTGCCGACCGTCGCCGGGATCAAGGAGGGCCGCGGCGACGTGGACGCGATGCAGCGGATCATCGCGACGGTGCGCTCCTCCGGGCACCCGCGCGCCGAGAGCTTCGCCTTCGTCAACGGCCTTCCCACGGCGGAGGTCTCCGTCCCCGCCTACCAGGCGATAGGCGTCACGGGCTACTCCTCGGCGGTCCTGTGCTTCGCCCCGGACATCGCCGTCGCCTTCCACCGCGCGAGCACGCGCGGGGACGTCGCCGCCGTGCGCACCCTGCTCGCCGAGTTCTACGTGCCGCTCGTCGGCCTGCGCGACAAGGCGCCCGGGTACGCGGTCGCCCTCCCGAAGGCCGGCGCGCGCCTCGCGGGCCTGGACGTCGGCCCCGTACGGCCGCCGCTGCTGGACGCCTCCGAGGAGCACGTCGCCGAACTCAAGGACATCATCGCGCGCGGCCGGGCCGCGCTCGGGGGCATCGAGGCCCGCGAGGTGGCCGCGTGAGCGCCGCGACCGGGCACGGCCCCCGCGTCAGCGAGGTCGTCGTCACGCCGATCGCCTTTCCCGACCCGCCCCTGCTCAACGCCTCGGGCGTGCACCAGCCCTGGGCGCTGCGCACGATCGTCGAGATCCGCACCGAGGAGGGCCTGTACGGGCTCGGCGAGACCTACGGCGACGCGGGGCACCTCGCCCTCGTGCGCCGCACCGCCGCGGCCCTCGCGGGACTCGACGTCTTCGACCTCGCCGACGCCCACCGGCGCGTCGCCGCCGCGCTCGACGGAGCGGGAGCCGCCGGCGACAAGCACGGCCTGATCGGTCCCGCCACACGCGAGAAGACGCTCCTCCAGGTCTACTCGCCCTTCGAGGTCGCGTGTCTCGACGTGCAGGGCAAGGCGCTCGGCCGCCCGGTCTCCGATCTGCTCGGCGGGCGCTTCCGCGAGGAAGTGCCCTTCTCCGCCTACCTCTTCTACAAATGGGCCGGGCACCCGGGAGCCGAGCCCGACTCCTTCGGCGAGGCCCTCGACCCGGACGGGATCGTGCGCCAGGCACGCGCGATGACCGCGCGCTACGGCTTCGAGTCGATCAAGCTCAAGGGCGGCACCCGCGCCCCGGAGGAGGAGATCGCCGCCGTGCGCGCCCTGCGCGCCGCCTTCCCCGCACACGAACTGCGCCTCGACCCCAACGCGGCCTGGACCGTGGAGACTTCCCTCAAGGTCGCGGAGGAGACGCGGGACCTCCTCGAATACCTGGAGGACCCGGCCCCCGGCATCGACGGCATGGCGGAGGTCGCGCGCGGCGCGGGTCTGCCGCTCGCGACGAACATGTGCGTCGTGGCGTTCGAGCACATCGCCCCCGCCTTCCGGAAGAACGCCGTGCAGGTCGTCCTGGCCGATCACCACTACTGGGGCGGGCTGCGCCGCTCCCTCGAACTCGCCGCCATCTGCCGCACGTTCGGCGTGGGCGTCTCGATGCACTCCAACAGCCACCTCGGCATCTCGCTCGCCGCGATGGTCCATCTCGCGGGCGCCGTCCCCGTCCTGGACCACGCGCTCGACACCCACACGCCGTGGCAGGACGGCACGGACGTCGTGGAGCGGCCGCTGGCCTTCCGCGGGGGGAAGGTCCGCGTGCCCACGACGCCGGGGCTCGGCGTGACCCTCGACCGCGACGCCCTCGCCCGCCTGCACGAGAACTACACGCGCTGCGGCATCACGGAACGCGACGACACCACGTACATGCGGACGTTCGAGCCCGACTTCACGGTGGGACGGGCGAAGTGGTGAGCGCGGCGGCCGACGGCCAGGGCACGGAGGGCTCCGGCACGGGGAGCCCTGGTACGGGCGGTCCCGGCGCGGGCGGTCTTGGCGCGGGCGGCGTCCCTGGCACGGACCGGCCCCGTTCCCCGGGCCCCGCCCGGCCCGCTCCCGCGGCCCTCTCCGGTCACGCCTACCCCTGGGACGTGCTCGGCGATCCCGGTTTCCCCGCCCGCGTCCGCGCCGCCGGGCTCACCTCGGTGACGCTCGCGGCGACCTACCACGCGACGCGCGCGGCGACCCCGCACCATCCCGCCCGGCGCCTCGTGGACGCCGCGCACTCCGCGCTCTACCGGCCCGCCCCCGACCCGGCCGCACCCCGCTGGGCCGGCGCCCGGCTGCGTCCGGCCACCCCCGCCTGGACCGGCCCGGAGCCCGACCCCTTCGGCGCGGCGGCCCGGCTGCTGCGCGCGGAGGGTCTCGCGGTGACCGCGTGGCTCGTGCTCGGGCACGACTCGCGCCTGGGCACCGCGCACCCGGACCTCACCGTCGTCAACTGCTACGGCGAGCACTACCGTTACGCGCTCTGCCCCTCCCACGCCGAGGTCCGCGCCTACGGCGCCGCGCTCGCCGCCGAGGCCCTGGACGGCGTCCCGGTGGACGGTGTCTCGCTCGAAGGCTGCGGACAACTCGGCGTCGTCCACGCGGGCACGCACGAGAAGACGGACGGCGCCTGGACCGCCGAGCAGGCGCGCCTGCTGTCGGTGTGCTGCTGCGCGGCCTGCGCCGCCGCCTGGTCGGCGCGCGGCCTCAACCCCGGCTCGGTGCGCGCGGCCCTGCGCACGGCCGTACGCTCCGGGCTCCCGCTCTCCGACGAATTCGCCGCCACCCTGCTCGCCGT
>NZ_GG770539.1:2255262-2256539 GCF_000154905.1 Streptomyces sp. SPB074
CGGTGGGCGGGGCGAGCGAGCAGGCGATCGCGACGGCGACGGAGAGCGGCACGCCCGTACAGGCGTACGTGACGGCGCTCCCGCCCGCGCGGGCGGAGGACGTCCCGGCGCACGCGCGGCGGCTGCGCGCCGCGGGGGCGAGCGGGCTCGGGCTCTACCACCTGGGCCTCGCTCCTGCCGCGCGCCTGGAGGTCCTGGGAACAATCGTGCGCGAGTGGCAACAGGCGGAAGGAACGAAGGAATGACGGACACGACCGGTACCGGCCCCGTCGCGGAGGCGGCCCGCGAGGCCGGCGCGGCGGCGGACGGCTTCGGGGCGCTCGCGCCCGCCGAGCGCCGCGAGCTGCTCGCCGCGTGCGCGGCGGCGCTGGAGGCGGCGACGGACGAGATCGTCTCCCTCGCGGCGGCGGAGAGCGGCCTCGCGGCGGACGCCCTGCGCGGCGAGATGGCGCGTACGACGGGGCAGTTGCGGCTGCTGGGCGCGCACGTCGCGGCCGGGCGGCACCTGCCCGAGCGGGTCTCGGCGGGGGTCGCGGCCGGGGGCGCCGACGTGCGTGCCGTGCGGGTCGCCGTGGGCCCGGTCGCGGTCTTCGCGGCGTCCAACTTGCCGCTCGCCTTCGGGGTCGCCGGGGGCGACACGGCGGCGGCGCTCGCGGCGGGCTGCCCCGTCGTCGTCAAGGCGCACCCGGCGCAGCCGGAGACGGCACGCGCGGTCGCCCGCGCGCTCGGCGGGGTGCTCCCCGACGGCGTGTTCTCGCTGGTGGAGGGCGGTACGGACGTCTCGCTCGCCCTCGTGGGCGCCCCGGAGATCCGCGCGGTCGGCTTCACCGGTTCGCTGACCGGGGGCCGGGCCCTGATGGACGCGGCGGCGGCCCGCCCCGAGCCGATCCCGGTCTACGCCGAAATGGGTTCCCTGAACCCGGTGTTCGTGCTCCCGGAAGCCGCCGGGGACGAGGAGTGGGCGACGGCCCTCGCGGGCTCGGCGACCCGCGCGATGGGCCAGCTGTGCACGAAGCCGGGCCTCGTGGTCCTCCCGGAGACGCCGGAGGGCGAGAAGCTCGCGGAGGCGCTGGCGCGGGCGGTGGCCGCCGCGCCCGCGCACCGGATGCTCACCCCGCCGATGGCCCGCGCCCACGAGGCGTGGGGCGAGCGGGCCCGTGCCCTGCCGGACGCCGTCGTCACCGCGTCGGCGGACGCCGCGGGACCGTTCGCCGTGCGCGTCCCGGCCGCGCGCCTGGGCGGCGAGCTGCTGGACGAGCACTTCGGCCCGGCGGTCG
>NZ_GG770539.1:2257193-2259961 GCF_000154905.1 Streptomyces sp. SPB074
CCCGTACCCTCCCCGGCAGCCTCACGGCGACCCTGCTCGCCACCCCGGCGGACGAGCCCGCGGCCGCCCCGCTGCTGCGCGCCCTCGCGCTGCGCGCGGGCCGCGTCGTCTGGAACGGCGTCCCCACGGGCGTCGCCGTGTGCGAGGCCATGGTTCACGGCGGCCCCTGGCCCGCGACCTCCGCGCCGTGGTCCACGAGCGTGGGCACGGCGGCCGTGGACAGGTTCACGCGCCCGGTCGCGTTGCAGGGCGTGCCGGAGGGGCTGCTCGGCGGGTTCGCGGGGTAGCCCGCGGGGGCCGTACGGGCGGGCCCGGCCGGGACGGGCGGCCCGCCCGGGCCGGTCTCAGCGGTTGAGGGACTGCACCTCGCGCACCACCACGTCCTGCTCCGCCCCGAACGACCCGTCCGGGAGCGGCTGTTCGCCGTTGACGCCGGTGCCGGTCCAGTGCACCTTCCAGGTCACCGTGGCGCGGAGCGGGAAGCTGCCCTCGCGCGAGGAGCGCAGGTAGGTGACGCCGCACGGCGGCGTGCGCTCGGCCTTGCCGGGCGCGTACGGCTCGCCGATCGACCCGTCGGCGCGGATCGGGCAGGTACCGGAGCCGGGCAGCGTCCGGGCGTCCGGCGTGCCGGGCTCGACACGCAGCGAGACGGGCTCGGCGGTCGTCGTCGCCTCGATGCCGAGCGCGGCGACGCGCGCCGTCACGGACACCGGCGTGAACCTCGCCTTCTCCAGCCACACCCACGTGGGGAGGTTCACCTTGGAGTCACCGCCGGGCGCCAGCTCCACCTCCGTGCCCGGCACCCTGATCTCCCCGTAGGCCAGCTGAGCGAGTATTTCGGGGGTGATGGCCTGCGGGATGCCCGCGGGCGGCGGATCGCCCTTGTCGACCCAGAAGATCTCCTCCTGGCAGTCGAGCGAGGCCGGATCGCCCTCGAACCCCGGCGTCACGTACGAGGCCCACCAGAAGCCCTTGCCGGCCTTGTCCTTGTTGAAGTCCTTGTACGGCTTGCCGTCCTCGTACTTGTTCTTCTGGCTCAGGTCCCACTCGTGGCCGGTCGACTCGGCCTGCCAGATGGGGACGAGGGTGTCCTCCAGCTCCTGGGGCGTGTACTTGGGGGCGTAGTAGCAGGGCGGGGGCGTCCAGTTCCCGGCGGCGGTGAGCGGCGCGGCCTTGCCGCCACCACCGCCCCCGGAGCGCGTGTACGAGATCCCGGCGGCCCCGGCGGCGAGGGTGTCACCCTGACGGGAGCCGCCCGTCTTGGGCGGCTCACCCTCCCGGGTGTCGCCCGGAGTGGTGCGCGCCCAGGCGGGCGCGGCGCCGAAACCCACGACCAGCGCCGCCGAGAGGATCAGCGGCACCGTGCGCCTCGTCCTCATCGCACGCACTGCTTCACTCCCGCCTTGGAGAAGACCTGGGTCGTCTGCCAGATCCCGTCCGCGTTCTTCGCCAGGCGGGTGTTGTAGATGATGAAGTCCTCGTCCGAAGGCGTCGTCCTGCGCACCTTCCCGGTCTTCTTCTCCTTCGCGAACGCTTTGCTCTCGTCCGCGCAGAAGACCACGGAGGCGGTGCCGTCGTCGTTGAGGGTGACCTTGCGGTCGTAGTACCGGAACGCACCGGTGATCGTCAGCCCGGCGTCCGTGAACTGGTTGATCCAGCTCGCGGAGGCTTCCGTGGCCTGGCCCGTGGTGTAGGCGGCAAGAGCCTTGCCTCCGGGGTCGGTCCCGGCGATGTCGGCGTTCAGGGCCCGCATCCGCTGGGCGCTGTCGGCGAGTGCGGCGTCCTTCGCCACGTCCCCGGTCCTCACGCTCTCGAACGTCATGGAAATGTCTCCGGGAAGCCGGATCTCCGGCTTCCCGGCAGGGGGCTTCGAGGACGGCGACGAGGGGGACGGCTTCGGGCTCGTGGTCCGTTCCGCCCCCGCCACCGTCTTGTCGTCCTTGCCTCCTTCGTCGTCACCGCCGCAGGCGACCAGGCCGGTCCCGCAGACGAGAGCGGTCAGGACATAGGCGACCGATCGGCACTTCACAGGTCAACTCCCCGTACGGCAAGGTCTTCAGAGCGGGTCCAACGTACCGAGGGTGACACGCGGGACACCAGGACCGGTGCCGGGTCAGCGGCCCGGCCGCCCGGTACCGGGGTGCGGCGGCGCGGGAGGCGCGAGGCCGAGCGGCTCGGTCGTCACGTACCACGTGGGGCCCTCTTCCGCGTCGGCGCCCGGTTTCTCCTCCACGAGGACGTATCCGGCCCGCGGCAGTCGCAGCGTCTCCCGGCTGTCGCCGCCGCCGCTCGCGTACGGGTGTTCCCCGCCCGGGGTGCCGTCCGGCCACGCGACCTCGGAGCACGCGCAGTCGGCGGGCTCCCGCAGGCACCCGCACAGGAACGTGAACGTCCACCGGTCGCTGCGCCGGAACTGCACCGTGGCCAGCGCCGGGCCCCCCTCGTAGCGCAGCACCTCGTCGCCCCGGCCCCGGTGTTCGGGAGCGAGCGACGGCGCGGCCGACAGGGGCAGGAACCGGATCGACCAGTGCGCGCCCTCAAGGGAGCTGAGCGTCCTGACCTCCAGGTGCGTGCTGTCCGACAGGACGGGGAGCCGGCCGCGGTAGTCGCCGATGGCGCTCAGCAGGCGCGGTTGCGTGCGCACGACGTCCCGCGTCCGGATCAGCGGCGTGAGGAAGAAGTTGCCCGCGCTGGTCACCTCCACGTCCAGCAGGACGGGGGCGTCCGGTTCGGGCCGGTCGATCAGGACCTCGGTCTTGCCGTCGCCG
>NZ_GG770539.1:2260061-2267829 GCF_000154905.1 Streptomyces sp. SPB074
CCGCGAGGCGGACGATCGCCGCGCGCCCCTCGCGCAGCGCGTCCAGCGCCTTCTCCGCCGTCCGCGCCGCCCCGGCCCGCTCGTACGCCTCCAGGGCCGTCCGGTACTCCCGCAGGGTGGCCTCGGTGACGCCGGGAGGGGCCGCGTCGAAGTCCAGCGCCGCGACCTCCTCCCCGAAGGAGGTGACGGACTCCCTCACGGGGAAGGGGATTTCAGCGGTCGCGGAGGCGCGGGCCATCCTCCCGCGCAGTCCCACGAGGACCCCGCCCACCAGGACTCCGACCACGAAGCTCACGACATAACCGAGCACGCCCGGCATCATCGCACGCGCGTACGTACGAATCCGGGGGCGCGGTGCGGGACGCGGTGCCGGACGGGGCGCGTCGCGGGCGGCCTTGCCCGGCGCGGCTCAGCGCAGCCGGGTCAGCAGCAGCCGTCCGCCCTCGTGGACGCCGCCGCCGACCGCGAGCACGCGACCGTCCGCGTAGCGCAGCGGCTCCCGTACGTCCTCGGGGGCGATGCCGTAGTGCCGGGTGAGGGTGCTGTGGCCGTGCACGAGCGTGGTGCCGCCGAGCGCGCCGAGGAGACGGGCGGCGGCGGCCGGTCCTTCCGCGCCCCGGAAGGAGCCGCGCGCCCGCATCCGGTCGGTGAACTCCCGCCACACGCCCGCGTCCTGGGAGGCGAGCGCGGCGGAGACGGCCGCGTTGACCGCTTCGACGCCCGCGCCGAACTCCAGGTACCGCACGGTGTCGGAGTGCACGAGCAGGTGCCCCGCGACCAGGGCGGCGGCAGGCAGGCGGGTGATCCACTCGACGTGCGCGGGGGCGAGCCGCCGCAGGTCGTGCTCGCGCCCGCCGTGCCGCAGCCATCCGCCCAGGAAGCCGTCCGGCTCCTCCAGCCCGGGGACGGGCGCGGTCCCGAAGCGGTACGCGGAGAGCAGCCGTACCTCGTGGTTGCCGAGCAGCGCCCCGACGAACCCGCCGACGGCCGCCGCCTCGGCGGTGAGCCTGCGGACGTCCTCGATGACACCGATCCCGTCCGGCCCCCGGTCCACGTAGTCGCCGAGCAGCCACAGCCGGACCGCGCCCCCGGCCCACCGCCCGGCCCGGTCCACGAGCCCCGCCCCGAGAAGGACCGCGCGGAACTCGTCCCGATGACCGTGGACATCGGAGAGGACGAACAGCGGTGACGGGCCGGGGGACGCCGGTCCGGCGGGCGGCGGGGTGGCAGGCGGCGGCATGGAGCGGGCCGCCAGCAGCGCGGCCACCCCTGCGGCCGGGATTGTCCGGGCGCCGTGCCCGCCCCGGCACGCACGCGGCGCCGTCGGAGGGGCGCGAACCGGACGACGGCGTACGGTTCCTGGCCCGCCGCCTCGGCGCGACGGGCTGACGGCGGGGGTGGGGTCCGACCACCGTACGGGCCCCTCCCCCGCCGCCGCTCAGCCGAACTGACCGGGCTGGTAGTCGCCCGCCGGCTGGCGGGTCAGGACGTTGAGGCGGTTGAAGGCGTTGATGATCGCGATGAGGGCGACGAGGCCGCCGAGCTGCCGCTCGTCGTAGTGCTTCGCGGCCTTGTCCCACACGTCGTCCGGGACGCCGCCCGCGCCGTCGGCGATGCGGGTGCCCTCCTCGGCGAGCGCGAGCGCCGCGCGCTCGGCCTCCGTGAAGACGGTCGCCTCGCGCCACACGGCGACGAGATGGAGGCGCGTCGGCGTCTCCCCGGCGGCGAGGGCGTCCTTCGTGTGCATGTCCGTGCAGAACCCGCAGCCGTTGATCTGGCTGGCCCTGATCTTCACCAGCTCCCCCGTCGCGGCGGGCAGCCCGCTCTCGTCGATGACGGGCCCGGTCCTGGCGAGCAGCCCGACGACCTTCCCGGCCACCGGGTCCGCGAACACATTGAGTCGCGCGTCCATGTCGTGCTCCCTGATCCTCGTACGTATCGCGTTCTCACCCCTGTGACCGGACAGCGCGGTGAAACGCGACAACGAGCGCGGAACTCGCGGGCGGAACGCGACGACGCGCGGGAGCGGGCGGGGGTGGCGGGACCCCACCGCCCCGCCCGCGCCGCCCCGCCCGCCGCCGCTACGCGTCCCCGCCGAAGCCGTACGCCTTCGCGATCAGTTCGTAGGAGCGGCGGCGGGCCTCGCCGCCGTGGGCGTTCGCCGTGAGCATCAGTTCGTCCGCGCCGGTCCGCTTCTGGAGGGCGTCGAGACCCTCGCGGACCGCGTCCGGGGTGCCGTGGACGATGTTCGAGAGCCAGCCGTTCACGAACTCCTCCTCCATCGGGCCCCACGCGTGGGACTCCGCCTCCTCGGGCGTCGGGACGAGGCCCGGGCGGCCGGTGCGCAGGCGGAGCATACTGAGCGCGCCCGTCATGACCTGGCGGCGCGCCTCGCGCTCGTCGTCGGCGGCGAGCGCCGCGACGCCGATCAGGGCGTACGGCTTGTCGAGGACCGCCGAGGGGCGGAAGTTCTCGCGGTAGAGGTCGAGCGCCGGGATCGTGTTCTGCGCGGCGAAGTGGTGCGCGAAGGCGAAGGGCAGGCCGAGCATCGCGGCGAGCTGGGCGCTGAAACCGGAGGAGCCCAGGAGCCACAGCGGCGGCCGGTGCGGGGACTGCACGCCGCCGGGCGAGGTGGACTGGACGGGGCCGGGGACCGCGTGGATACGGCGGTAGGGGTGGCCGTCGGGGAAGTCGTCGTCCAGGAAACGGGCCAGCTCGGCGACCTGCGCGGGGAAGTCGTCGGCGCCCTCGCCGGGGCGCTCGGTGCGGCGCAGCGCCTGCGCGGTCGCTCCGTCGGTGCCCGGGGCTCGGCCGAGGCCGAGGTCCACGCGGCCCGGGGCGTACGCCTCCAGCGTGCCGAACTGCTCGGCGATGACGAGCGGCGCGTGGTTGGGCAGCATGACGCCGCCCGAGCCGAGGCGGATGCGCTCGGTGTGCGCGGCGAGGTGCGAGAGGATCACGGCCGGGGACGAGGACGCGATCCCGGGCATCGAGTGGTGCTCGGCGACCCAGTAGCGGTGGTAGCCGAGCCGCTCGGCGGTCCGCGCGATCTCCACCCCGGTGGCCAGGGCCTCGCTCGCGGTGTGCCCGGCACCGACGGTGACCAGGTCGAGTACGGAGAGCGGTACGGGGGCGCTCCCCCGCGCTTTGCCTCGGATCTCGTCCACGTCGTCCACCGGTCGTGCCTCCAGGTCGTGCGGGTACTGCGGATACTCCGCCCCACAACAGGAGGGCCCCGCCGGTTATTCCCGTGCGGCCCCGCGCCGCTCACCCCAGGACGGGCGGCTGCACGGTGAAGAGCGTCCCGAGCGCGGGTTCGCGCACGCGCCGCTCCGCGAGCCGCAGCGCCTCCCACACGCTCACCTGGTTCGCGGTGAGGACGGGGCGCCCGGCGGCCAGCTCCAGTCGCGGGAGGTACGCGGCGGTGCGCAGCGCCGTGCAGGCGAGCAGGACGCCGTCCGGGCCGGGCTCCGCCGCCTCCCGTACGAGTTCCGCCTGCGCCTCGGCGTCCCAGGCGGCGGCCTCGGCGGGGCTCGCGGGGCCGCCGGCGACGGCCCCTGCGACCTCGAAACCGGCGGCGCGCAGGTAGGCGGCGAGCGTCTCGGTCCTGGTCCCGTCGTACGGCGTCGCGAGGGAGACGCGTTTCATGCCGAGTTCGCGCGCGGCGTTGACGAAGGCGGTGGCGGTGCCGGATGCCGGGGCCCCCGCGTCCTTCGCGAGCCGGTCGGCCTGCCGGAGTGACTCCTCGGGGCCGCCGGCCGCGCTGCCGAGCGTCGAGGCCCAGACGACGGCCTCGGCGCCCGAGAGCCGCAGGTCCTCGGCGGCCTTCCCGGCGAGCGCGTCGCCCGGCCAGCCCGCCTCGCCGCCGCTCGCCGGGACGTGCGCGAGCGCGAGGCGGATGTCGCTCGCGAGCGTCTGCTCGATGCGCGGGTAGTCGTCCTCCGCCGCGTGGCCGGGATAGAGAAAGCCGAGTGCCGTCACGTCACTGCTCCCTTGAGTACGGGGTACGGGTCGGGTACGGGCCCGGAAGGCGCGCCGCCGCACGTCCCGCGCCCTGCCTGTGTGCGTCTGCCCGCTCACCACCCGCCACACCCGCCCGTACCGGACTTTTCCGGCCTCCTCCCCAGGGTCGCGCGGACGGGGACGGCCCGCACGGCGAGCCGCGCGGGGGGCTCGCACGGGGATAGCTCCTCAAATCCCCCTTGTATGACAACAGGAAGGTCACCCTCAGGCCACCATCGCATCACAGCCGTCAGGGCATCCGCATAGTTCTGGCCGCCCGGGAAGGCGACCCCCTCGTATCCATGCGCTGTATCCATGCGCTGTACGACGCGGAGGTAGCACACCATGGCCGAGTTTCCCCATCTGTCCCGCCGGGGCTTCCTGACCCGCACGGCGGCGGTCGGAGGCGCCCTGACGGTGTCCGGTTTCCTCGCCGCGTGCAGCAAGACCGACTCGGGCGGCTCGGGGGGCGAGACGGGCATCGGGAAGCTCAAGAAGCAGGGCTTCGTGAAGGTCGCCTACGCCAACGAGGCGCCGTACGGATACAAGGAGGACGACAAGCTCAAGGGCGAGGCCCCGACGCTGCACGCCGAGATATTCAAGGCCCTCGGGGTGCCGGAACTGCGGCCCACCTTCACCGAGTTCGACGGGCTGATCCCCGGCCTCCAGGCCGGTAAGTACGACGTGATCAGCGCGGGCATGGCGATCACCCCGGAGCGCTGCGAGAACGCCCTGTTCTCCGAGCCGGAGTTCATCTCGCCGACCGCGATGCTCGTCAAGAAGGGCAACCCGAAGAAGCTCACCGACCTCGCCTCGGCGAAGGCCGCGGGGGCGACGCTCGGCGTCATGTCCGGTGCGGTGGAGAAGAGTTACGTCGAGGGCGCGGGCATCTCCGGCGGCAAGGTCAAGTCGCTCCAGAAGCAGCAGGACGGTGCCGACGCGGTGAAGACCGGGCGCGTGGACGCCTTCGTGCTCACCGGGATCTCGCTGCGCTGGCTCGTCAGGAACAACCCCGGCCTGGAGGTCACCGAGCCGTTCGTGCCCGAACTCGACGGCAAGAAGCAGTACTCGCCGGGCGGCGCGGTCTTCCGCAAGGGCAGCGAGGAACTGCGGGAGGCCTTCAACAAGGAGCTCAAGAAGATCACTTCGGACGAGGCGGAGTTCGTGCGGCTGCTCAAGCCCTACGGTTTCAGCGCGAGCGAGGTGCCCCCGGCGAACCTGCGGACGGCGACGCTGTGCAAGGCGTGAGCTTCCCCGTACCGACCCCGGGCGCCGGCCAGGAGCGGCGGCGCGCGGCCCGGACAAAGGCCCTGATCCATGGGTGACTTCTTCTCGTACTTCTTCGACCACTTCGACCAGGTCGGTTCGGGGCTGTGGCTGACGGTGCAGGCCACCGTCTACGGCGCGCTCCTCGCCTTCGTGCTCTCTTTCGCCTTCGGCTTCATGGGGCGCAGCGGGTACACGGTCGTGCGCGGCCTCTCGCGGGTGATCGTGGAGTTCTTCCGCGGCACCTCGCTCTACATCCAGTTGTTCTGGCTGTACTACGCGCTGCCGCCGCTGACCGGCTACGAACTCAGCGCGCTGTTCTGCGGTGTGGTCGCCTTCGGCCTCAACTACGGGGCGTACGGCTCCGAGGTGGTGCGCGGCGCGCTCAACGCCGTGCCCCGCGCCCAGTTCGAGGCGGCGGTCGCGCTCAACCTGAGCCCGTTCCAGCGGATGCGGCGGGTCATCCTGCCGCAGGCGTGGGTGCAGATGATCCCCTCGCTGACCTCGCTGCTGATCATGCTGCTCAAGGCGACGCCGCTCCTGTGGCTCATCTCGGCCGCCGACCTGACGCAGGTCGTGCAGGCGATGCGGGACCGCACCGGGGCCACGGTCCCGGCGTATCTGACGCTGCTCGTCATGTACTTCGTCCTCGCCTACCTCCTGACGCTCGCCATGAACGCGCTGGAGCGCTCCGCGAAGACGCGGCTCGGCCAGCGTGAAGAGGCGAAGGGCCTCTTCCGCTCGCGCAGCGCCGCGCCCGCCACCACCACGAGCACCGGGGGTGTCGCGTGACCCAGGAATGGAAGTGGGACATCTGGGGGGACGTCTTCCCGATCCTCCTCGACGGCTTCTGGATCACGCTGCTCGCGACCGTCCTCGGCTCGCTGCTCGCCGCCGTGCTGGGCCTGCTCGTCGCGATGGCGAACCGGGGCCCGGCCTGGCTGCGCATCCCGGTGCGGGCCGTCACCGAGTTCATCCGCTCGACCCCGCTGCTCGTGCAACTCGTGGGCGTGTTCGCGCTGTTCAGCACGGTGGACCCGCTCACGATCGGCATCGTCGTGCTCGGCGTGCACTACAGCACGTACATGAGCGAGGCGTACCGCGCGGGCATCGACGCGGTGCCGAAGGGGCAGTGGGAGGCCGCTCGCGCGCTCTCGCTGTCGCCCGGGCGCACCTGGCGGGCCGTGATCCTGCCGCAGGCGGTCCGCAACGTCCTCCCGGCGCTCGGCAACTACGCGATCGCCATGTTCAAGGAGACGCCCCTGCTCGCCGCGATCACGGTCGGCGAGATGGTGTACGAGGCGCGCGAGTACGCCTCGGAGCACTTCGTCTACGCGGAGGTCTTCACCCTCGCCGGACTGATCTTCCTGGTGGCGAGCTACCCGACGTCGCTGCTGATGAGAAAGCTGGAGAACCGCCTTGGCCACTGAACCCGCGCAGCCGACCGACAAGCAGCCGACACCCGCCGGGACCGGCGAGGCGCAGCCGACACCCGCCGGACCGGCCGACGCGCAGGGGGTTCCCGCCCCGCGCGTCGCACCGGGCCCGCTCGACAAGGCCGCCACCGGGACCGTCGAGAACGCGAAGCCCGATGGTGCCGAGCTGATCCGTTTCGACAAGGTCGTCAAGCGTTTCGGCGAGAACACCGTCCTGGACCACCTCGACTTCTCCGTCCGCAAGGGGGAGCACGTCACGCTCATCGGGCCCTCCGGCTCGGGCAAGACGACGATCCTGCGGCTCCTGATGACCCTGGAGCAGGTGACCGACGGCGTGGTGTGGGTCGGCGGGGAGCCGCTGAGCCACGAGCGCAAGGCGGACGGCTCGCTGCGGCCCGCCTCCGAGAAGTACCAGCGCCAGGCGCGCAAGAAGATCGGCATGGTCTTCCAGCAGTTCAACCTGTTCCCGAACATGAACGTGCTGCGGAACATCACCGAGGCGCCCGTCACGGCGCTCGGCGTCCCGAAGCCGGAGGCCGAGGCGCGCGCCCGCGAACTGCTCGACCTCGTGGGGCTCGGCGACAAGGCCGACACGCACCCCACCCAGCTCTCCGGGGGCCAGCAGCAGCGCGTCGCGATCGCCCGCGCGCTCGCGATGAAGCCGGAGATCCTGCTCCTGGACGAGGTCACCTCGGCCCTGGACCCGGAGCTGGTGGCGGGCGTCCTCGACGTCCTGCGGGACATCGCGCGCACGACCGACATCACGCTGCTGTGCGTGACCCACGAGATGAGCTTCGCCCGGGACATCTCCGACCGGGTCCTCATGTTCGACGCGGGCCGCATCGTCGAATCGGGCCCGCCGGCGCAGATCTTCGGCGAGCCGCGGGAGGAACGGACGCGGGAGTTCCTGCGCGCGGTGCTCTGAGCGCCGTGCTCTGAGCGCCGTGCTCTGAGCGCCGTGCTCTGAGCGCCGTGCTCTGAGCGCCGTGCTCTGAGCGCCGTGCGATTCTCCGGGCACCGGGCCCGGCGCGCCGTGCTCCGAGCGCCACCGGGAGGGGGTTCGC
>NZ_GG770539.1:2267929-2271269 GCF_000154905.1 Streptomyces sp. SPB074
CCCCTCTCGCGCATACGCCAAAGCCGTACCCCCTGGCCAGAGTAGCCCGCTCCCCTTTCGCGCCAGCGCCCAATCCCCCCAAGTACCACCCCCGTGCGCCCCCACCGCACTATCGTGACGGCGGTCGGGCTCGACCGGCCGTCACGCCGCCGTCAGGGGGACTCCGTGCCTTCGCTCTCCGTACCGCCGCGCAGGACCCGCGCCCAGCAGTCGGTGCAGGACGCCCTGCGGGTGCTCGAAACGCTCTCGCGCCGCGCGGGCGGGGCCCGTACCGCCGAGTTGTCCGCCGCGACCGGGTTCGACGCGGACCGGCTCGGCGCGCTCCTCGCGATGCTGTGCGGCCAGGGGTACGCGCGCCTGCTCGACGACGGCGCCTATGTGACGGGCGAGTCGCTCTCGCTGCTCGGCGGCTCCTCGCTCAACAGCGAGTGCGCGATCCGCGGCCACCTCCAGAGTCTCCTGGACCGGCTGCGCGAGGAGGTGAACGCCGCCGTGTACATGGGCCGCTACGTGGACGGCGAGATCACCGTGACCGGCGTCGCCGACACCCCCGAGACCCCGCGCGTGCACGAGTGGGTGGACTTCCGCTCGACGGGCCACGCGAGCGCGGTCGGCAAGGCGCTCCTGTCGCAGCTCGGCCCCGACGCCCGCCGCGAGCACCTGTCCCGGCACCGCCCGGCCCGCTTCACCGCCCGCACCATCACCGACACCCGCGCCCTCTTCGGCGGGCTGGAGGAGCGCTCGCCCGCCGTGCCCGTGCTCGACGTCCAGGAGTACGCGGTCGGCACGGTGTGCGCGGCGGTCCCGGTGAGCACCGGCCCCACCGTCGCCTGCCTCGCCCTCTCCCTCCCGGCCCGGCACGCCCACCGTCTCCACGCGGCGGCGGCCGCGCTGAGCAGGGGCTCGG
Organism: Streptomyces sp. SPB074; assembly: GCF_000154905.1. Taxonomy (GTDB): domain Bacteria; phylum Actinomycetota; class Actinomycetes; order Streptomycetales; family Streptomycetaceae; genus Streptomyces. Next base: position 2,268,837 of record NZ_GG770539.1, read on the forward strand.
CCCCCGTCCTGCTCTCGCTGACGATCTGAGCCGCCGGGCCGGGGAGGGGCCGGCGGCGCGCGGCGGGGCCCGGCCGGGAGGTGGTCGGGAGGTGGTCGGGAGGTGGTCGGGAGCACCCCGAAACCTTGGGTATGATTTCCAGGTCAGCAGGCGCCGCTAGCTCAGTTGGTTAGAGCAGCTGACTCTTAATCAGCGGGTCCGGGGTTCGAGTCCCTGGCGGCGCACCGACAGAGAAGGCCCCCCGATCACTCGGGGGGCCTTTCTCGTCGCGCTCAGCCGCCGCTCTCCGGCCCCGTCGGCCCCGGCGGCTCACTCTTCGCCGTGAGCGCCACCGTCAGCGCCCGCACCATCGCCCTGCGCTCCGAGGGGTCGTCGCCGAGCAGCCCGCGTGCCGTGAGACCCGTCACGGTGCGTTCCACCGTGTCCAGCAGCGCCACGTGCGGGGCCGGCTCGGTGCGCAGCGGGCGGACCGTGTGGACCGTGAGGCCCACGGCCGCGGCCTCGGCGGCGACACGCGCGGTGAGCGCCGCCTCGTCCCGTACCGCCCCGGCGGCGGACTCCACCGCGTCGCACAGGTAGTCCGCCGCGTTCTCGACGGCGAAGGCGGCGCGGGAGGGGGCCGCGACCTGCCACACGACGAGCAGCGAGACCCGCTCGCCCTCGCCCACCACGAAGGGCCCGCAGCGCCAGTGGCGCAGCGCGAGATCCACCGGCACGCGGCGCGGCAGCGGGTCCGCCCACACCAGCCCCGTGCGCCGCACCGTCCCCCGGTAGCGCCCCGCGAGCGTCAGCACGTGGGCCGTGCCGGGGCGCACCCGCTGCACCCCGGCCCCCGCGCAGACGGCGAGCAGCCCGCAGCCGAGCGCGAGGCCCGTCGCCGGCCAGGAGCCGGTGGCGGCGACCCGTACGAGGGCGGCGAGCGCGAGCGCTCCCGCGAGCACGGCGAGCAGGAGCGCGCCCCAGCCCGGGAGCGTGCGCGCGACCCGCTCGGCGGGGACGGCGGGACGCGGCGCGGGGGTGCGCGGCGCGGTGTTCTCGCGGGCCGCCGGTACGGCCGGTGTCGCCGTCATCGCACGTCCTCGCCCTTGCCGCCCACGAGGTACGCCCACGTGCGCGGTCCCGGGATGCCGTCCGCGCCCGTGCCGCGCCAGCCCTGCGCCCGCTGGAAGGCGGCGGTCGCGCGGCGGTCCGCCTCGGTCCAGCGCGGTCCGGGACCGACCCGGTAGGAGCGGCCCGCGCCGCGCGCGACGAGCATCTCGCCGAGCCGGGTCACGTGCGGCCCCGACCGGCCCGGCCCGAAGGCGGCGGCGCCGGGGAAGGCGCCGGACTGCGGTCCGGCGCTGCCGCCCGCGAGGTTCTTCGGGCGGTAGGGGACGTAGCGCGCGGAGTTGGTCCAGTACGCGTACGGCGTGGTCCGGCTGCGGGTGCGCGGCGGGGTCTGCTCGTACGCCGTGTACTTCGTGTGCGCGGCGTCCGTCCAGCCGCCGAAGAGCGTGACGTGCGAGCCGTCCGCGGGGTTCTTCGCGTTGTGGAAGAGCAGCATGTCCCCCGGCTTGAGCTCGTCCTTCGTGATGCGCTCGCCGAAGGAGGCGAGGGAGCCCGTCCACTGGTTGGAGCCCAGGTCCCAGGCCATGGAGACGAAGCCCGAGCAGTCCTGCCGGTATCCGTCGGAGCGGTAGGCGCTCATGCTGTACGGCACCTTCGCGGCGAGCCAGGCGCGGGCCCGGTCGATGATCTGCGCGCGGGTGACGGTGCCGGGCGCGGACGCTCCGCCGCCCGTGTGCAGCGGCTCGGTGCTGCCCTGCGGGGTCTTCGGGCCCGCGGACGGGTCGTCCGGGTCCCCGTAGCCGCCGGGATGTTCGCCCTCCTGGGTGGCCGAGGGCTCGCGGGGCGCGGCGGCCGGGCGGACGAACGCGGCGGAACGGGCGCCGGTACGCGGGCCGCTCGCCCCGGTGTCCCGCACGGCCTCGCGCGAGGCGGTCGCGAGACCGGCCTCACGCCGCGCCTTCGCCTCCTCCGGGCCCGTCGCGCGCCGCGCGGAGGCGGGGGCGCCCGCCGCGCCGTCCCGGGTGCCCGCGGCCTCACGCCGCGCCGCCGCCTCGTCGGGACCCGTCGCGCCGCGCCCGTACGCAGGGGTACCCGCCGCGCCGTCCCGCGTGCCCGCGGCCTCACGCCGCGCCGCCGCCTCGTCGGGGCCGGTCGCCTCGCGCCGCACGGCGGGCGCTCCGGGGGCACCCGGCCCGCGCGCACCCGTCGCGGCGGGCTCCTCGCCCGTACCCGGGGCCTCGTCCGCACCCGGCGCCTCGTCCGCACCTCGCGCGGCGCCGCACCCGACGCCTCGTCCGCACCTCGCGCGGCGCCCGTGGCCGGTGTCCCGTCCGTGCCGGGCGCGGTCCCGGGGGTCGCGAGGCCCGGCGGTTCGGGCGCCGCGAG
>NZ_GG770539.1:2271369-2279243 GCF_000154905.1 Streptomyces sp. SPB074
AAAAAAAAAAAAAAAAAAAAAAAAAAAAAAGTTAATTCACATAATGCAGAAAAAGTATAAAAGAGAAAAAATAAAAAAAAGACAAAAAAAAAAAAAATGATAGACATGACATACTCGGGTAAGGAGAGGGCGAGGACAAAGAGAGGGGCAGTCACGAGCACGAAAGGGTCGGGAGGGGCAACGGGGAGGAGGCCCCGCACGCCGAACGCCCCCGTGCAACCGCAACGCCGCCGCGCGTCGGCGGGGGCGCGCCCGGCGGCGCACCCGGGGCACGGGCAGTCCGCGCCCGGCTGGAACTCCTCGAAGACGGGACCGGCGATGAGATTCACGTCACACCCTCTGGGACAAAGCGGGATCAATCTGTACAGACGTCAGTTTCCCAACGCCTCGGCAGGCCCGCATGTTGACGACTCGAATGCCGCATCACCGCCGGTCACGGGCGCGAGCGGGCCCGCCGTCGGCGGTTTGGGAGCACCCCCCGGCATCGGGTAAAGTTCCCGACGTCAGCAGGCGCCGCTAGCTCAGTTGGTTAGAGCAGCTGACTCTTAATCAGCGGGTCCGGGGTTCGAGTCCCTGGCGGCGCACCGACGGAGAAGGCCCCCCGATCGCTCGGGGGGCCTTTCTCGTGCCCGCGCACCGGGCCACGTACGGACCTCCCATCCGGGCCCCACCGGCGCGCCCGCACACCTCGCACGCCCCCGCGCGCACCCCCACCCCTCCCCGCGCTCCACTCCCCCGTACTCCGCGCCCCTCATACACCCGTTCGGACGGTCAACCGTTCAGTTGTACCGATTGGCGGATATGCACGGTAAACACATTGTTTCGCCCTTGTGATCATGGCCGGTGGCGTAGAACTCTTTTCGAGTCGTCGCGGGGGGTGCCGGGCGAACGGGGCCGCGCCGGGAGGGGTGTCGCGCAACCGTCGCGCCGGAAAAAAGATCTTTTGTCGTGCCGAAGGAGACGGCCCGGCACGCTCGCCCCGCCGGGACGGCGGACGACAGCACGCGCTCGCGAGGCGGCCGGAGGGGGCCGCGGCGGGCGAGGGAGAACGAGACCACGCGGCCCGGGCGGCCGCGTGCGGGGGGAATGACTCATGACGCCGACCGGCGACGATCCGGCGCGTACGACCCGGCCCGGAGGGGAGCAGACCAGGACCGGCGCCTTCCGCAGGCTGCGCGGCACGCTGCCCCGCTACGACTACGAGCACTACAGCCGGCTCGCCGGACCGCTCACCGAACCCGACCCGTCCCGCCCCTACCGCGTCCGCTACCGCAGCCTCATCGGCCGGGAGACGCACCGCGTGCGGGCCGCGCTGCTGCTCTGCGCCGCGCCCGTGCTCTCGCTCGGGCTGCTCGTGTGGCTGCTCCAGCCCGCGCACTGGACGGAACGCGACTATCCCGCCTACGACTTCCTGCCGGTGCTCGACGCCGTCATGCTCGTGGCGATCGGGCTCATCGAGCTGTTCCGCTGCCTCAACGTGCTCTCCAACGCGCACGCGACCCTCGTCGCCCGCGACCCGGTGCCCGTCGTCCCCGAGACCGGGACGCGCGTCGCCTTCCTCACGTCGTTCGTGCCGGGCAAGGAGCCGCTGGAGATGGTGACGCGGACACTGGAGGCGGCCGTGCGCATCCGCCACCGGGGCGTCCTGCACGTGTGGCTGCTCGACGAGGGCGACGACCCCGCGGTCAGGGAGGTGTGCGCGCGGCTCGGCGTGAAGCACTTCTCGCGCAAGGGCGTCGCACGCTGGAACCAGCCGAAGGGCCCGCACCGCGCGAAGACGAAGCACGGCAACTACAACGCCTGGCTCGACGCGCACGGCGAGGACTACGACTACTTCGCCTCCGTCGACACCGACCACGTCCCGCTCCCCAACTACCTGGAACGGATGCTCGGTTACTTCCGCGACCCGGACGTCGGCTTCGTCATCGGCCCGCAGGTCTACGGCAACTACGACAGCTTCGTGACCAAGGCCGCCGAGTCGCAGCAGTTCCTCTTCCACGCGCTCATCCAGCGCGCGGGCAACGCCTACGGCGCCCCGATGTTCGTCGGGACCTCGAACGCCGTACGGATCGCGGCACTCCGCCAGATCGGCGGCCTGTACGACTCGATCACCGAGGACATGGCGACGGGCTTCGAGATGCACCGCGCCCGCAACCCGCGCACGGGCCGCAAGTGGAAATCGGTCTACACGCCCGACGTCCTCGCGGTCGGCGAGGGCCCGGCGGCCTGGACGGACTTCTTCACGCAGCAACTGCGGTGGTCGCGCGGGACGTACGAGACGCTGCTCAAGCAGTTCTGGAAGGCGCCGTTCACCCTGCCGTTCGGGCGCTTCTTCAACTACACGATGATGATCGTCTTCTACCCGATGTCCGCGCTCAACTGGGTTCTCGCGGCGCTCTCCTGCGCCCTCTTCCTCGGCCTCGGGGCCTCGGGCGTGAACATCGACCCCTCGGTCTGGCTCATGCTCTACGGCAACGCCTCCGCGCTCCAGATCGGCCTGTACGTCTGGAACCGGCGGCACAACGTCTCGCCGCACGAGCCGGAGGGCTCCGGCGGCGTCGCGGGCATGGCGATGTCCGCCATGTCGGCGCCGTTGTACGCCCGTTCGCTCATGGACGCGGTGCTGCGCCGCAAGAGCCGCTTCGTCGTGACGCCGAAGGGCGACTCCGCGAGCCCCGACACGCTCCTCGGGACCTTCCGCGTCCACCTCTTCTTCATCGCCGTCTTCGGCGGCTCCCTCGGCGCCTCCTTCGCGCTCGGCCACGACCACCCGGCGATGATCGTCTGGGCCTCCGTCGCGCTGCTCATCACGGCCGCGCCGATCCTGCTGTGGCGCTGGTCGCTGCGGCACGAGGGCGCCGTACCGCCGTCAGCGCCCGTGCCCGCGCCCGTACCACCACCCCCCGCACCAGCGCCGCGGCCCTCCTGGGCCGTCGCGGACGACGAAGCGAGGGCCGTGCGGATCGGGGGGCGTGAGGCATGAGGGACCGCGCCAGGCTGCGCCGGATGCGCAGGGTCGGGGTGGGGGCCGTCGTCGTGGTCGCGGTCGCGGGGATGAACGCGCCCGCCATGTACCGCTTCGGCTCCGAGCGTTACCACCACTACAAGATCAACAAAGCGGAGTACAAGGAGCGCAACGGGCACTGGGACGTCCTGAACTTCCCCGCGGAGTACCGGCAGAACACGATCCACGCCGCGCTCCTGCGCACCGGCAAGGTGCTCCTCATCGCCGGTTCGGGCAACAATCAGGACAACTTCGACGCGAAGAAGTACGACACGCGGATCTGGGACCCGGAGACCAACACCATCAAGAAGGTCCCGACCCCCGACGACCTCTTCTGCACCGGCCACACCCAGCTCGCCAGCGGCAACCTCCTCGTCGCGGGCGGCACGAAGCGCTACGAGAAGCTCAAGGGCGACGTGAAGAAGGCCGGCGGCCTCATGATCGTCCACAACGAGGACCCGGACGCGCCCAAGACGATCAAGGCGGGCACGAAGTTCACCGGCAAGGAGTCCGGCAAGACCTTCGTCGCGAAGGACCCGGCCGTGGTCGAACGGGCGAAGAAGGTCTTCGACAGGCGGACGGGAAAGTTCCTGCGCACGGAACCCGGCCTCGACCGCGTCTACGTCGAGGCCGAGAAGGAGGGCAGGAAGTACGAGACGGGCTCCCAGGACAACTACCGTGTCGCGGGACTGAAAGGCGCCGACCGGCACAACGTCTACGGGATCGCAGAGAAACTCGCGCTCGACAAGAAGGACTTCCAGGGCATCGACGACGCCTTCGAGTTCGACCCGGTCGCCGAGAAGTACATCAAGGTCGACCCGATGCACGAGGCCCGCTGGTACCCGACCCTGACGACCCTCTCCGACGGCAGGGTGCTCTCCCTGTCCGGGCTGGACGACATCGGCCAGCTCGTCCCCGGCAAGAACGAGATCTTCGACCCGAAGTCCCGCACCTGGACGTACACGAAGAAACAGCGGCAGTTCCCGACGTACCCGGCGGTCTTCCTGCTCCAGGACGGGCGGCTCTTCTACTCGGGTTCCAACGCCGGGTACGGGCCCGCCGACGAGGGCCGCGAGCCGGGGATCTGGGACCTGGAGTCGAACCGCTTCGACAAGCTCGGCGGCCTCAGCGACCCCGACCGCATGGAGACCTCCGGCACCGTGCTGCTGCCGCCCGCGCAGGACGAGAAGTACCTCGTCATCGGCGGCGGAGGCGTCGGCGAGTCCGGGAAGTCGAGCAAGAAAACCCGGCTCATCGATCTCAAGGACCCCGAACCCCGCTTCCACGACGGGCCCTCGCTGGAGAAGGGCACCCGCTACCCGCAGAGCTCCGTCCTCCCCGACGACAGCGTGCTCGTCTCCGGCGGCTCCGAGGACTACCGGGGGCGCGGCGACTCCAACATCCACCAGGCGCGCCTGTACGACACGAGGACCAACACGTTCCGCCGCGTCGCGGACCCCGAGGTGGGCCGCAACTACCACTCGGGCTCGCTCCTGCTCCCGGACGGCCGCGTCCTCTTCTTCGGCTCCGACTCGCTCTACGCGGACAAGGCGAACAGCAAGCCGGGCACCTTCGAGCAGCGCCTGGAGGTCTACACACCGCCGTACCTCTACCGGGGCACCCGGCCGGCCCTCGGCAAGGGCCCCGCGTCCGTCGCGCGCGGCGGCACGGCGACGTACCCGAGCGCGCACCCGGACGCGATCCGCACCGCGCGCCTCATCCGCCCGAGCGCGTCGACGCACGTGACGGACGTGGACCAGCGCTCGGTGGCGCTCGACGTGAAGCGGCGCGCGGACGGGGTCGAGGTGACGATCCCGGAGAACCGCGACCTCGTGCCGAGCGGCTGGTACATGCTCTTCGTCACGGACGCCCGGGGCACGCCGAGCAAGGCACGGTGGGTCGAGGTCGAGTAGCGTCGGCGGGAGGGCCGGTCGGGCGGGGCACGGGGCCCGCACGCGGAAAACCGGTGGACCGGGGCGCCGGGCCGCACGTAACTTGCCGCCAGTGACCCGCAGCCGCGCACCTCAGCCGTCCGCACCTTCGACCGGGCTGTTCTCCGCGCCGTACCGGGCTGTCACGGTCAGCTTCGCCGCGGTGATGTTCCTGACCGGGTTCGCCGCTCTCGCCGTGATGCCGCTGCTGCCCGTCGCCGCGAAGGACCTCGACGGAGTCGCCCAGTATCCGCTGGTGGCGGGAGCGTTCGTCGCCGCGAGCCTGCTCGGCGGGGTGCTCGGCGGAGGATGGGCGGACCGGAAGGGGGCGCGGCAGCCGCTCGCGGCCGGAGTGGTGCTCACCGTCGTGACGCTTCTCGTCTCCGCCACGAGCACCACCGTCTGGCAACTGGCGGCCGGGCGGTTCACCGACGGCATCGCGGCGGGACTGGTCGCGGTGTCCGTCAACGCGGCCATCGGCCGGTCCTATCCGGAGCACGTACGCGCCCGTGCGCTGGCGTTGATGAGCGCGTGCTGGATCGTGCCGTCTCTCGCCGGTCCGCCCCTCGCCGGGCTGGTCGCCGCCTGGTGGTCCTGGCGGATGGTGTTCTTCGGGCTCGCCGCCCTCACCCTGGTCCCCGCCGCGATCGCGGTGCTCGTACCGCGTGGACAGGACACGAAGGACGGGGTGTCACCCCGGCCCGGCGGCCGGGAGGCGGTACGGCGGCCCTCATCGGCCGTCGCCGTGGCCGTCAGCGGCGCGGCGGCCCTCGTCCAGTACGGCGTATCGGCGTGGGACCCGCGGCACCTCACCTGCACGGCGGCCGGCCTGGCCGTGCTCCTAGGGTGCGCGCCGCGCCTGCTGCCCCCTCGTACGTTCCGCGCCGGGCACGGGCTGCCCGCGACCGTACTGCTCCAGTCCCTGGCCTGCGGCGCCTATTTCACTCTTGAGGCGTTCGTACCCCTGATGCTGACGACCGCGCGCCAGGTGCCCGGTGTGGTGACCGGGATGGCGTTCACCGGAGCCGCGCTCGCTTGGGCCGGCGCTTCCTGGCTCCAGGGGCGCCTGCACCATCGGGTGCTCCGGCACCGGCTCGTAGCCGCCGGGGCAGGGGTGATGGCCGCCGCCGTGGGCCTGGCCGTACTGAGCACCCTGCCCGCCGTTCCCCCGGCCGCGGCGGTGTCGTCCATGGTTCTGGCCGCCGTCGGAATGGGGCTCGTGGCGCCCTCGCTGACCCTGCTCTCGCTCACGCACGCCCCGGCCGGTGGCCAGGGGTACGCGAGCAGCGTGATGCAGACCTCGCAGAACCTCGGCCAGACGGGGATCCTGGCGCTGGCCTCGGCCCTGTTCAGCGCGGTGTCGGCCGCCGCCGACCCCCGCGCCCCGTTCCTCGGGGCGTTCGCGTTGTTGCTGCTGCCGGTCGTCGCGGTGGCCTGTCTGGCCGGCAGAACGCGCAAGGAGTCGCGGGACCGGCACCCCGTTCCGGACGGCGGCCAGGCACCGGCCCCCGCGCATCCGGTCGGCAAGGAGTAGGCGCCGCTCTCCTCAGGGCTGCCCCGCGAGGCCCAGGGCGTAATCGCCCCACCACTCCCCCGCCTTGGGGCCTCCCTTGCACGTGCCGTCCGACTCGCCCGGCCGCTTCACCCACAGGTAGGCGTCCGCGAGCGGGTCCGCCGTCCGCGTGGTCGGCGGCTCACCGAGCGCCCGGCCCGGCGGGTTGCACCAGCGCTCGCCCGGATCGCCCTGCCGGTAGGGGCCGTTGCCGTTGCGGCTCGTGTCGATGACGAAGTGCTTGCCCCCGGCGAGACGGGACAGCTCCTTGCCGTAGGAGAGGCTGCGCGCGGTGGTCTCGAAGTTGGAGACGTTGACGGCGAATCCGTCGGCCGCCCCGATCCCGGCGCGTCGCAGGGGCTCGGCGAGCGCTTCGGGGCGCTGCCAGCCGGGATTGCCCGCGTCGAGGTAGACGGCCGTGCGCGGGAGGGCGCCGAGCTTCTCGATGGCGCCCTTGAGGAGGTCGTACCGCTCCTCGTGGAACTCGCCGGGCGTGCAGCCGTCCACGAGGTGCAGGAGGGCGTCCGGTTCGAGCACGACGGCGGCGGGCCGGTCACCGATCCCCGCCGCGACCTCGTCGATCCAGGCGCGGTAGGCGTTCCCGTCCGCCGCGCCGCCGCCCGAGTACTGGCCGCAGTCGCGGTGCGGGATGTTGTAGAGGACGAGGAGGGCGGTGCGGTCCGCCCGGGCGGCGGCCTCGGTGAAGCCGCGCGCCTCCCGCCCGGCGCCCTCCGGGGTGAGCCACTGGCCGACCGGCTCGCGCGCGATGCGCGCGAGCAGCCGGGCCTCCCTCTCCTTGCCGTCCGCGCGGTACGCGGCGAGCGCCCCTGCGGCCTTGCCGCGCGGGTTGACCCAGTACGGGTCGTGGTCCTTGGGCCGCTGCCCCACCGCCGCGCCGGAATCGCGCGGCGCGGGACCGGCCCCGCTGTCGCCGTCCTCGCCCCCGCCGTTCGCGCCGCCGCCGGAGGAGCATCCCGCGAGCACCGCCGAGGCGACGAGCACCACCGCCACGGCTCCGCGCCACCCGCGTCCGCCCTTGCCGTACATCCACTCCCCCTGAGGTGTACCGGTGAGAGCCCAATCCTGACATAGCGGGATGCCGTGCCGGGCTCACTGCCCCGATTCGCCCGGGAAGAGCGGGAGTTGACCGGGAGAGGAGAAGGAACGGCCGGGCTCCCGCTCCGTCCGCCCGGGGTCAGCGGCGGCCCCGGCGCAGGACGCCGAAGGCGACGACCAGGGCGGCGGTCGCCGCGAGCAGGAGGCCGACGACGGCCTGCGCGGCGCTCGGACCGGCCGCACGGGCGACCGGGAGCGCGGCACGGCCCTCCTCGGGGGCGTGCGCCTGACGGGCGGCGTGCGGGATGCCGGGCCCGTCCGCGCCGTACGG
>NZ_GG770539.1:2279343-2291103 GCF_000154905.1 Streptomyces sp. SPB074
GGGGCGGAGGGGGACGGGGCGGCGTCCGGCGCGCCCGGGCCGTACGGGCACGCCTCGGCCCGTGCGGCGGCGGGGCGCTCCGGGACCCCGCTCGCCGCCAGGGCGGCCCCCGGCAGGCCGGCCGCGCTCGCGAGCAGCGCGGCGACGGCACAGAAAGTGACGCGGTACGAACCCATAGTGAACCTCCCTCACACAGGAGGGTGCTGCCCCGGCCCGCGCGGCGCATCCGCTGCGCGCGTGGCGTTCCCCCGGCCGAGTGAAGGAACGTACGCGCGAAGAGTGAGGGGAGGGGCGCGGAGTTGCCACGCGGGGCCCGGATCGTGGTGGGCGGCGAGGCGGTCGCGTTCCGCCCCGTATCCCCCCATACCCCTGCCGCCCGCCCGCCGCCGCGCGCGGCTCCCTGCCGCTCCTCCCCCGCCCCCGCACGGGCCGCCCACCCGCTCCCGCACCCGGATACGGCATGATTTCCGTGCCGCGCACGGAAGTTCGATGGCGAGCGCGGCGCGAGCCTGGCAGGGGGAGACGGTACGGATGCGCGTACGGATGACGCTCGTCGAGGAGGGCACGCCGGGGCAGGACGCGGTGGTCACCGTGGATCAGCGGACGACGGCCGCCGAGGTCGCCGCGGCCCTGCGGCGCGCGGCGCGGCGGCCGGGCGCCGCCGCGTTCGGGCTGCCGGGCGGGCTGGCAGGCGGCGGGGTCCCGTCCCAGGTCACGCCGCTGCGGGAGAGCCCGCCGAACCTGTGGGTGGACGGGCGCAAGTGCGCGCCGGACGAGCCCGCCGGGCCCTGCCTGCGGGACGGGGTGCGGGTCTCGACGGACGACGCGATCGGCCCGTGGGTCGGCAACGCGGAGCCCGGCGGGCGCTTCGAGGTGCGGGTGTGCGGCGGCCCGGCGGCCGGGCGCGTGGCGCGCGTCGCGCTCGGGGCGAGCACGCTCGGCTCGGGCCCGGCGGCGACCGTACGCGTCGAGGAACCCTCGCTGCCCCCGCTCGCCGCGCGCCTCACCGTGGGCCACGAGGGCACCGTCACCGTCGAGCCCGCCCCCGGCGTCACGCTCACGCTCGATAGCGAGGAGGTCGCCGGGGAGACGCCCTGGCCCGCCGAAGCGCTGCTCGCCTGCGGGGACTCGGTCTTCGCGCTCGCCGAACCGGGCCCGCCCGACGCCCACTTGACCCCGACCGAGGAGGGCGGGCTCGCCTACAACCGCCCGCCCCGGCTGATCTCGCCGCGCGCGCGGCCCCGGCTCGACATCCCCGAGGAACCGCGCAAGACGGAGGGGCAGCGGCTCCAGGTCCTCTCGATGATCCTGCCGTTCTTCTTCGGGCTCGGCATGTACTTCATGATGAAGTCGCCCTACATGCTGCTGTTCTGCCTCATGTCGCCGCTCATGCTCCTCGGGCAGTGGTGGAGCGACCGGCGGCACGGCAAGAAGCGGCGCCGCACCGAGATGAAGGAGTACCGGGCGGCGCTCGCCGCGCACGAGGAGAAGCTGGCGGAGCTGAGCGCGCGCGACCAGGCGCGGCGCCGCGCGGGCTTCCCCGACCCGGCACAGGCCCTGCTCTTCGCGACCGGACCGCGCGGGCGGCTGTGGGAGCGGCGGATCACGGACGTGGACGCGCTGCACCTGCGGGTCGGGCTCGCCGACCTGCCGGCCGAGATCGACCTCGTCAAGGGCGGGTACGCCGGCAGCGACCGGCAGCCGGAGCCGCCGGTCGTGGCGAACGTGCCGCTGACGCTTCCGCTCACCGAACTCGGCGTCGTCGGCGTCGCGGGCGACCGCGAGCGGGCGGTGGCCTCGGCGCGCTGGCTCGCCGCGCAGGCCGCGATCCTGCACTCGCCGCGCGACCTGTCGCTCGTCGTGCTCTCCTCGGCCAAGGACGCGGCGGAGCGCTGGGAGTGGGCGCACTGGCTGCCGCACGCGGCCCCCCGGCAGGGCCAGGGCTGTCTCGCGCTGCTCGGCACGGACGGCGAGACGGTGAGCCGCAGGGTCGCCGAGGTGACGGCGGAGCTGGACCGCAGGCAGGAGGCCGCGCGCAACAGCTCGACGCGCGACGCGCTGCGCCCCGACACGCACATCCTGCTCGTCCTGGACGGCGCCCGGCTGCTGCGCCGCGTCCCCGGGGTGCCGCGCCTGCTCCAGGAGGGCCCCGCCGCCGGGATCTACGCGATCTGCGTGGACGAGGACCAGCGGGTGCTGCCCGAGGAGTGCCGCACGGCGGTGTGCTGGCCCGCCGAACCCGGCGCGCGGGTACGGCTGCTGGGGCACGGGTACGAAGCGGCGGGCGAGGTGCTGGCCGACCGGGTGAGCACCGCGTGGTGCGCGCGGGTGGCGCGCGCCCTCGCGCCCGTACGGGACATCAGCCGTGACGACGCGGACGCCGCTCTGCCCACGGCGGCGCGCCTCCTGGACCTCGTCGGGCTGCCCGATCCGCAGGGGCGGGACGTGGCCGCGCTGTGGCAGCGCGGCGGGTCCACGACCTCCGCCGTCATCGGCGTCGGCGCCGACGGGCCCTTCGTGCTGGACATCCGCCGCGACGGGCCGCACGCGCTCATCGCGGGCACGACGGGCGCGGGCAAGTCCGAGCTGTTGCAGACGCTGATCACCTCGCTCGCGCTCCACAACACGCCGGACAGCCTGAACTTCGTCCTCATCGACTACAAGGGCGGCAGCGCCTTCCAGGACTGCGCGCGCCTGCCGCACACGGTCGGCATGGTGAGCGACCTCGACGCGCACCTGACCGAGCGCGCGCTCGACTCGCTCGCCGCCGAGCTGCGGCACCGCGAGGAGATCCTGTTCGCGGCGGCGACGAAGGACATCGAGGACTACGACGACGCCCGGCGGCTGCGTCCCGGTCTGGAGCCGATGCCGCGCCTGATGCTGGTCATCGACGAGTTCGCCTCGCTGGTCGCGGAGCTGCCCGACTTCGTGGCCGGTCTGGTCGACATCGCGCGGCGCGGCCGCTCGCTCGGGGTCCACCTCGTGCTCGCGACGCAACGCCCCGCCGGTGTCGTGAGCCAGGACATCCGCGCCAACACCAACCTGCGGATCGCGCTGCGCGTGACGAACGCGGAGGAGTCGCGGGACGTGGTCGAGGCGCCGGACTCGGCCCTCATCTCCAAGTCCACGCCCGGGCGTTGCTACGTGCGCTCCGGTTCGCAGTCGCTCACCGGGGTGCAGTCGGCGCGGATCGGGGGCCGCAGGCCGGGCGACCGGAACGCGACGGCGGAGGTCGCCGTCCGGCTGCTGGACTGGCAGGACTACGGGCGGGCGCTGCCCGGCGGCGGGGACGGCGAGGCCGACGACGGCACCCTGGTCACCGATCTCGCGGTGCTCGTGGACGCGATCGCCGAGGGCGCGCGGCTCCTCGGCTGCCCCGCGCCGCGCAAGCCCTGGCTGGAGCCGATCCCGGACAGGATCACCCTCGGCGAACTCCCCGAGGCGAACGAACCAGCCCTCGGGCCGGGCGAGTTGTCCCCGGTACCGTTCGGCATCACGGACCTTCCGGCCCGGCAGGCGCGCGAAGTCCTCGCGCTCGACCTCCTCGACGGCGAACAGGTCATGGTCGCGGGCGGCCCGCGGTCGGGCCGCTCGACGGTGCTGCGTACCCTCGCGGGCTCCCTCGCCCGTACGTGCTCGCCCGAGGACGTCCACGTGTACGGGATCGACTGCGGAGCGAACACGCTGCTCCCGCTCGCCGCGCTGCCGCACTGCGGGGCGATCGTCACGCGCGACGAGACGAGCCGGGTGGACCGGCTGCTCGGGCGGCTCCTCGCGGAGCTGGGACGGCGGCAGACGCTGCTCGCCGAGCGCGGGCAGTCGAGCGCGGCCGAGCAGCGCGCGGCGGCGCCGGAGGGCGAGCGGCTGCCGGTCATGCTCGTCCTCGTGGACGGCTGGGACGCGTTCCGCACGGCCTTCGAGAACTACGACTACGGGCGGCTGGTCGAGACGGCGCGGCGGCTGTTCCGGGAGGGCCCGGCGCTCGGCATCAAGGTCGTCCTCACGACCGACCGTTCGGGGCTCACGGGCGACGTGTCCTCGATCTTCGGGCAGCGGCTCGTGCTGCGGCTCGCCGACACGGGCGACTACGGGCTCGTCGGCATCCGTTCCAGGGACGTGCCCGGCGAGATGCAGCCCGGGCGGATTCTGCTCGCGACCGACGACGGGGTCCGCGAGTCGCAGGTCGCGCTGCTCACCGAGGACCGCACGGGGCAGGCGCAGGTCGCCGAGTTGCAGCGCCTCGCGCGCGCCGTCGCACCGGCGCGGCGCGGCGCCCCGCGCCCGCTCCGCGTGGACGTCCTGCCCGCGCGCATCGAGGCGGGCGCCGCGATGGACCTCGTACCGGACTTCGCGCCGCCCTCGCCGCTGTGGGCGCTCTTCGCCGTGGGCGGGGACGAGCTGGCGCCCCTGGGCATGGACCTGGACGCCAACGGGCCCGGGTTCGTGATCACCGGGCCGCCGCGCTCGGGCCGTTCCAGCACCCTCCTGACGGCGGCCCGCTCGCTGCTGCGGCAGGGCACCGAGCTGATCGTCCTCACGCCGCGCCGCTCGCCGCTGCGCGCGCTGGAGGGGCGGGACGGCGTGCTCGGCGTGCTCGACGGGACGGCCTCGGCGGCGGAGCTGACGGCGTACACGCAGAGCGCGCGCGGACCGTACGCGATCCTCGCCGACGACGCCGAACTCCTCTACGACACTCCGCTGGACGAGGCGCTGGAGGAGCTGATGAAGGACGGCATGGACGGCGGCATCGGGGTCATCGCCGCGGGCGCCTCGGACACGCTGTCCTCGCAGTACCGGGGGTTCGTCGTGCAGGCCAGGCGCAGCCGCAACGGCCTCATCCTCTCCCCCTCGGGCGCGCAGGACGGCGAGGTCTTCGGTGTCCGGCTCCCCTCGGGCAGCGGCGGCGGCCCGGCGGGACGGGGCTTCTTCGTCCGGGGCGGCGAACTGAGCCCGTCACAGGCGGTGTTGCCGGGGGAGGGGTAGGGGCGGGGGGCCGGCCCCGGGCCGGGGAAGGGCTCAACACCCCTCCCCCACGGCGGCCTTCACCGTACTCGTCCGTCCCGCGCGGCCCCCGCGTGCGTGATACTGGCTCCCGCCAAGGCGTCGGTACGGTGGCGGCCCCAACCGCCCCGTACCCAGGAAGGACGAACCAACGGGGGCAGTGCACCATGGGTTTCTCCGGCATCAACCCGGACAAGCTGGCGAAGACCATCGCCTCGCTCGACTCCGACCAGAAGGAGCTGCGCGGCTCCGTCACGTGGATCAAGTCGAGCTTCGGGCAGTACGGCATCGACACCGAGCCGCTGGTGCGGCTCGGTACCATCGCGGGCTGGGCCGAGAACCAGCTGCCGGGGCTGCGGCGCCGCCTGCACCTCTCGATCGCCGAGCACACGAAGTACGGCGTCAAGGGATACGTGCAGATCGACGAGGCGAAGGTCGGCGCGGCGAAGCAGGCGACGGCGGACGGCAAGAAGGCCGGCGAGAAGTGGAAGGAGCAGATCGAGAACGGCGACATCTCGCCCGAGGTCTTCGCGACCCTGACCGCGAACTCGGCCGACGCCGACTACCTCAAGGGCTTCTACGACGCCCTCGGCCCGCAGGCCCTCTCCATGCTGTCGCTCAGCATGGGCGACCACATGAACGAGCGCTACAAGGACCACCCGAAGCAGCGCGAGGAGGACCGCGAGGTCCTGGCCGACACGTTCGGCACGTACACGCAGGTCGCCTTCGAGGGCAGGACGGCGAAGGAGAAGCAGAAGGCGTGGAACGACTGGTTCGACAAGGGGGCGATCGGCCCGGAGGGAGCGGACGCCTTCCGCGCCGACCTCCTCATGCCGTTGCTTCCCGGCGGCAAGCACGACAAGGACTTCCTCGTCGCGCTCGGGGACCGCGTCTTCGACAGCAAGAACAGCAAGTACGCCGCCGAGACCGAGTGGATGGAGAAGAACTCGGGGATGAGCGCGGGCGAGTGGGGCAAGGACGGGTACACCCAGCTCTTCGCGGCGATCGCGAAGAACGACGAGGCCGCCGGCGAATGGACCGACCACAACTTCGACTTCGTCGAGAAGGCCCTCTACCCCGCCGGACCGTGGCGCGTCGACCAACCGAAGGAGCGGGGCGAGGCCTTCCTCGGCGTCCTGAACGCGGGGGCCGTGAAGCTGCACGAGACGAACCCGCGTCTCGCCGAGAAGAACGTCGCCCACCTGCTCTTCGCCAACCACGAGCACGCCGAGGGCGACATGAAGGGCGTTCCTCCCATCGACGGCACGAGCGCCCTCTTCACGAGCATCACCACGGCCAACTTCCAGAGCATGTCCAACAGCATCGCCTCGCCCGTCGCCGACCAGTTCTGGAAGGGCGACAAGTGGGACTACGCGAAGTTCCTCAAGTCGCAGGACCTGGGGCTCTCCGGCGTCGAGGTCAGCCCGGACCTGTGGTCCGACATGATGGTCGAGGCCGCAAAGGACGCGCAGGGCGCGGGGACGATCTCCTCGCTCTTCGCGGTGCAGCAGGCACGCATCGGCGAGCAGATCGAGTCGATCAGGCCGGGGAAGGGCTCGGAGGACATGACGCGCTGGCTCAGCGCGAAACAGGGCTTCCTCGACGGCTTCTACGCGGACGCCATGAACAAGGCCGAGAAGTCCCACAAGGACGACATCGACCAGTGGATCGCCGACACCAATGCCTTCCGCGACGGCGTCATCGATCAGGTGACCGGAGTCGCGGCCGGCGGTCTGGGCGGGGCCGGGGTGGCCGGGATGAAGGGCGCCGGAGTCGGGGCGATCTACGGCCTGGCCACGGACACCGCCACCGGTCTCCTGAAGGACGCCTTCCACGTCAGCGAGAAGGACGTTCCGAAGGACATGATGACCGACTACAAGAAGATGAAGGCCCAAGTGGCCGACACCTCCTGGCAGGCCACCTACCGCGACATCGCGGACCGGGGCATGAAGCACGGGTACGACAAGGTCGCCTATCCGGACGTCACGTACCGGCCCGTCGAGCTCTCGGCGGACGGCCACAACGTGCTCGGCGACCCGAAGACCGAGTCGGCCGCCCCGAAGATCCACTCGGAGGCGGACAACTTCCTCAACAAGGACGGTTCGGTCAAGCCGGTCGAGAAAATGACCCCGTCCCAGCGGACCGCCTACGGCGAATGGCTGGAGCAGCCCGCAGTGATCAACAACATCTGGGGCGACCTGGAGGCGCGCAGGAACGTGCGGGACTGGGGGACGCAGGGCAAGGGTGAGTGAGGGGGTCTGACGGCGGGGCAGCAGGCGAGAGACCCGGGGGAGACCCGGGCCCGCCTGCGTACCTGTTCGCCCGCCCGCCTGCTCGCCCTACGACAGCGGGAACTCCTGCCGCACTTCGGCGTACTGCCGCATCTCGCCCTTGTCCCGGTGCGTCAGGGTGAGCAGGAGCCGCCCCGTCCTGTCCTCGCGTTCCATGGCCGCGGAAGGCTTGACGCGTATCCGGAGTTCCTGGCTTCCCTGAGCGGAAAGCCCGAAGTCAGCGAACGTACCCGCCACTTCGGGAGTGTTCTCCTTCTCGCTCTCTCCGCCCATGCCCGGGACCGGCTTCCAGTCCCCGTCCGCGCGCCATTCCACGGCGGTGAACGGGGGCTGCTCGCCGTCCTCTTGGGACACGCAGGAGACCTGGTCGGCCAGAGGACCGCCGCTCCCGCTGAGGCAGCCGAGCGCCAGGTCCCCTTGGAGGCCGCTCAGTTCCGTACGCGTGAGGTTCTTCAGGGAATAGGTGAACTCCGTCCAGACACCGGCCTTTTCGAGGGGCTTGTTCCGCTCCGTCGTGTCTGCGGAGACGGCCAGGAAGTCGATGTCCTGCGTGACGTTCCCCACGACCTTGCCGTCGACGGTGGCGCGCACGTTCACGCGCACGCCTTCCCCCGCCTGCTCGACGTGCCGGTCGCTGCTCAACGTGAGGTAGCGCGTCGAGTTGCCCTGGGGCACTTTCAGGGAAGTGGTCCCGCTCAGCCCTCCGGTGCCCGGCCCCTTCGCGAACTCGACTGGTGTCCCGGACTCCTTGACGGGGTCGTCGCTCACGCCGAGCTCCCACTGGTCCGTCTTCAGCGCGGGCTGATGGAGCGGCGTCACCCGGAATTCGAAGCGGGCGTCGAAGGGTGCGTCGCCGTCGTTCTTGAACCGGAACGGCAGGTGGGCCGGCTTTCCCGGCGGAATGTCCTGCGGCGCGATGCTCATCTGGAAGTAGCGCGCCACCTCCGGCACGGAAGCACTGGGCCGGGGCTTGCCGTCGCCCCCGTCACTCCCACAGGCGGTGACCACCACGAGCGCCGCCCCTGCGGCGAGCAGGGACCGGATGTGGCGCTGGCTCATCATCTCTCCCGAAGTCGGCTGCTGTGCACGTAGTTGTCCCGCCGCGCCGTCCCGTGTCCGTCCCGGGCGGCACGCGCCCCCGACGGTACCCCCGCGTACGTATCCGCCCGCGTTCTAGTCCGTGCCGAAACGGCTCGTCATGGACGCGTAGCCCAGCATGCCGTTCTGCCCCTTCTTCGCCTTCGGGTAGACCATCCACAGTCCCAGTTCGGCGTGGTCGAACCGTTCCCCCAGCGAGGATGTGGCCTTGAGCCGGAAGCGGTACCGCTTCTCCCCCTTGGCGGGGATCGTCGCGGCTTCGCGCAGGAGGACATCGTTCCTGGGTTGCGCGTCCGGGGACGCGGACGAACTCCCCTCTGCGGCGAGCGACTTCCATCCGTCACCGTCGAAGTACTGCGCCTCGAAGCCGGGCACTCCTTCCGTCGTCTCGCACGGCTTCTGGTCGTTCTGATCCTTCCCGACGCAGGCTAGTTCCGCCCTCGCCTGAGCGCCGTGGAGTGTGCCCGGCAACAGATTGCGGACCCGGAAGGTGTACTCGGTCCAGGCGGAGCCGGAGAGCGGGGCGGACTCGCCCCGCTCGCGGCCGGGGAGGACGGTGGCCGCGGGCAGGGGCTGCTCCCACACAGAATGGACCACCTGCCCCCTCCCGCCCAGACTTCCGCTCACCTTCAAGGTCTGGAGAACGCCGTCGGGTTCGAAACCGGGTGTGATCCGCCAGAAGCGCCGCACGGTGCCGTGGGGCACGTTCACAGGAACGCTGCCCCGCAGAGCGCCGCTCCGGACGGAGAGCGCGAGCCGCTTCCACGGCGCGTCGTCGGCGTCGCGGTACTCGACCTTGAGCGCGCTCTCCCGGGGCAGCGCCAACCCCACCGTTCTGAAACCGAGTTCGAGTGGGACGCGCGTGATGGGCCTGCTGCTGTTCCCGGTCGCGACCTGGAGCGCCGTGGACTTTCCCGGTACGAGATTTCCCGTGCTCACATCGAGGGACACGTGATCGGACCACTCGGCTTCCGGGGATGCCTTGGAGTCCTCGTCGCCGTCGCCTCCGCACGCGGCGGCGAGCAGACAGAG
This sequence comes from Streptomyces sp. SPB074, assembly GCF_000154905.1. Taxonomy (GTDB): domain Bacteria; phylum Actinomycetota; class Actinomycetes; order Streptomycetales; family Streptomycetaceae; genus Streptomyces. The sequence goes on from NZ_GG770539.1 coordinate 2,288,766, forward strand.
TGACCCGGCCAGAACCATGATCTTGATCTTGACCTCGGCCCTGGCCCTGGCCTTGACGCGGTGACCATTCATCCGCATGACTCCCCCGAAGTCCCGTGTCGGACAGACGCGTTACCCCACCTTCTCCAGGCGGATACCGCGCACGCGCCTACGCGCCTACGCGCCTACGCGCCTCGGCCGACGATATCGACCACCCGGTGAGGGCGCAGTGCCGACCCCGGGCGGCACGCCGCCCAGGCAGCGGGAACCGCTCCAAGGTGACGGCGCACCGACGATTCACCGCATGTCCATCCGCATCAACTTGGCCTCGTTGAGCGGTACTTTGTCCGGCACACTGTCGATCTTGCGCTGAATCGCGGGGACGAGTTTCTTGAGTTCCCCCAGCATACGACCGCGATTCCCCTCGATGTCCGTATGCCAGTCGTCGGCGGTCTTGCCGACCCAGGACTTGTCCTTGGTTCCTTCACCGACGTCCTGGGACGCCTTCTTGAGGTGTTTCTCCATCTTTCCCACCTCTTCCTGGACATTGCGTTTCAGCGTCTCCAGGCGCTGCTTCATCGGATTGTCCACCTTGGGCTGTTCAGGGGGATTCCCCACGTCGTTCCTCCTGCTCGAAGCCGTGCGAGGACACCTCGCCGCCCTCACGCTAAGAAGCAAACGGCCACGACAGCAAGCAGCTTGGGACATTCTCCGTGCCCCGCCGACGCGGCTTGCGTTAGTGTCGTCGCGGCGGGCGGAAAGGCCGCCCATCGGAACACGGGGAGGCTTCTCATGGCCGGCGATGGCATGAAGGGCGCCGACACTTCGCAACTGCGGACGCTCTCGAAGACGTTCGGACACCAGCACACGAACCTGCACGAATTGATCACCGCGCTGAACAACGCCACCAAGACCAGCCCGTCTTACTGGAAGGGCCCGCGCGCGGACCGTTTCCGCGACGACTGGGAAGAACTCCGGCCGACGCTCAGCAAGTTCGTCGACTCGCTGGAGCGGGCGCGCAAGGAGACCAACAGCGCCGCCGAGGCCAACGACCAGATCAACGGCTGACACAGGCCCGGAGCCACCCGTGCCCGCACACCCCAAGGGGGGTGCGGGCACGCGCTGTCGCGGCAGACGCGGCGCGGGGATCGAAGCGGGAAGGCCGACCCGGCGCGGCGCGGGCGTCGAAGCGGGAAGGCCAACGCCACGCCTCGCGGGCGTCGAAGCGGGAAGGCCAACGCCGCCCCGTACCGGCCCTGTTGCGCGGCCCGGCGGCGCCACCGCTCAGACGCGGTCCACCAAGTCCGCGATCGAGTCCACCACTTCGGTCGGCCGGAACGGGTACTTGTCGATGTCCGGGACCGTCGTGAGCCCGGTGAGGACGAGGAAGGTCTCCATCCCCGCCTCCAGACCCGCGAGGACGTCGGTGTCCATCCGGTCGCCGATCATCGCCGAGGACTCCGAGTGCGCGCCGATCGCGTTGAGCCCGGTGCGCATCATGAGCGGGTTCGGCTTGCCGATGAAGTAGGGGTCCTTGCCCGTCGCCTTCGTGATGAGCGCGGCCACCGAGCCCGTCGCGGGCAGCGCCCCCTGCGGCGAGGGGCCCGTGTTGTCGGGGTTGGTCGCGATGAAGCGGGCGCCGTTGTTGATGAGGCGGATCGCGCGCGTCAGGGCCTCGAAGGAGTACGTACGGGTCTCGCCGAGGACCACGAAATCGGGGTCCGCGTCGGTGAGCACGTACCCGGCCTCGTGCATCGCGGTCGTCAGCCCGGCCTCGCCGATGACGTAGGCGGTGCCGCCGGGGTGCTGCGTGTCCAGGAACTTCGCCGTCGCGAGAGCCGAGGTCCAGATGTTCTCGACCGGCACCTCCAGGTCGATGCGCTTGAGGCGGACGTGCAGGTCACGCGCGGTGTGCATCGAGTTGTTGGTGAGGACGAGGAAGGGGCGCCCGGAGTCGCGCAGCTTGCGGAGGAACGCGTCCGCGCCGGGCACGGGCACGCCCTCGTGCATCAGCACGCCGTCCATGTCGGTGAGCCACGACTCGATGGGCTTGCGCTCTGGCATGGGCGGTACTCCTGGCGACTGCGGGGACGGACGGGACGGGCGCGGCCATCCTATGCGGCGCTTCTCGCCCGTTTCGCGATCAGGTACGACCGGACTTGCGCGGTCGCGGCGGTCGTACGGCGGCGGCGCCCCCGCCCCCGGCCGGACGTCCCGTCCCCGGCCGTGAGCACCGTCCCCCGCCGCCCCCGCCCTCACTCCTCCACGGGCAGCCGCCCGAAGAGCGGCGCCAGCACGAGCTGAGCGGCCCCCTCCGCGATCGCCGGGTCACCGCCCCGGGCCCCGTCCGCTCCCCCCA
>NZ_GG770539.1:2291605-2293869 GCF_000154905.1 Streptomyces sp. SPB074
CCTTGTGCAGCACACCCGTACGGTGATCGAGCGGGCCGGGCGCGGCGAGCCCGGCGCCGAGGAGCAGCGGCGCCCCGTCCGTGCCGCCGCCCGCCAGCTCCGCCATCGCCCTCGCCACGACGTCCACCACCTCGTCCGGCCCCCGCCCGAGGTCGAGGGTCGCGCGCCGCCGCGCCAGGGTCCGCCCGGTCAGGTCCGTCCGTACGACGAGCACCCCGCCCCGGTCCAGGTGGACGCCGAGCGCCCGCACGGCCCCGCGCACGAGACGCAGCGCCGTGGCCGGTTTGCCGCCCGTGGACTCCTGCCGGCCGGCCTCGGTGAGCAGGCCGCCGTCCCGCAGCCGCCCGGTGATCTTGCTGACGGCCTGCACGGTGAGCCCGGTGCGGCTCGCCAGCTCGGGGCGGCTGATCCCCGCCAGTCCGGCGCCGCGCACGAGGTCGAGCACGAGCGCCGTGTTGTGCCCCCGCAGGTCGGCGAGCCGGACGCCGCCGCGCTCGCTGCTGCCTCGCGGTCCCTCGGCCACGCCGCTCACCCCTTGCTTCCCGTGCCGTCCCGTATCGCGCCACGCCGTGCCCGCCGTCCCGGGCGGTGTCGTGCCCGCGCGTGCTTGCACTTATTCAACACTGTTGCCAAAGTGGTTCGCATGAGTGGCCCGACTCCTTCCCCCAGCGAACCCCTCGCCGTCGCCCTGATCGGCTACGGCCTCGCCGGTTCCGTCTTCCATGCCCCCCTCGTCGACGCGACCCCGGGGCTGCGCCTCGACACGGTCGTCACCCGCGACGAGGACCGCCGCGCCCAGGCGCGTGCCGAGTTCGCCGGCGTACGGTTCGCGGACCGGCCCGAGGACGTACTCGCCCGCGCGGACGAGTACGGCCTCGTCGTCATCGCCTCGCCCAACAAGACGCACGTCCCGCTCGCGCGCGCCGCGCTCGAAGCCGGGCTCCCCGTCGTCGTGGACAAGCCGGTGGCGGGCACGGCGGCCGAGGCCCGCGAGCTGGCCGCCCTCGCCGAGCGGAGCGAACTGCTCCTCTCCGTCTTCCAGAACCGCCGCTGGGACAACGACTTCCGCACCCTGGCGAAGCTCGTGGACGAGGGCGCGCTGGGCGACGTGTACCGCTTCGAGTCCCGGTTCGAGCGCTGGCGCCCACAGCTCAAGGGCGGCTGGCGCGAGTCGGGCGACCCGGCCGAGTTCGGCGGCCTCCTGTACGACCTCGGCAGCCACGTCGTGGACCAGGCGCTCACCCTCTTCGGCCCGGTCACGCGCGTCTACGCCGAGTCGGACGTGCGCCGCCCGGGCGCGGAGACCGACGACGACACGTTCCTCGCCCTCACGCACGCCTCCGGCACCCGCTCCCACCTGTGGGTCTCGGCGACGACGGCGCAGCTCGGGCCCCGGTTCCGCGTCCTCGGCTCGCGGGCCGGTTACGTGAAGTACGGGCTCGACCCGCAGGAGGCCGCGCTGCGGGCCGGGGAACGCCCGGGCGGGGAGCAGCCCTGGGGCTCCGAGCCGGCCGAGCTGTTCGGCAGGCTCGGCGCGGGCGAGTCCCCGCTGACCGGCGGCGGCGAGCCCGTACCGACCGAGCCGGGCGACTACCCGGCGTACTACGCGGCCGTCGCGGCGGCCCTGCGCGAGGGCGCGCCGAACCCGGTCACGGCCCGGCAGGCCGCCGCCGCGCTCGACGTGATCGAAGCGGCACGCCGCTCGGCCGCCGAGGGCGTCACGGTGGAGGTGGCCCGATGAGCGCGCTGCCCGCCACGGCCGAGGAGATCGCGGAGCTGCTCGCGCAGCAGAACCGCCTCGAACTGCCCACGTACACGCACCGGGACGCCTGGGACCTGGGCAGCACCCTCGTCCGCCTCGCCCGCGAGGCGGACGCCCCCGTCGCGATCGACCTGCGGCGCGGCCTCCAGCAGGTCTTCCACGCGGCGCTGCCCGGCTCGACCGCCGACAATGACGACTGGCTCGCACGCAAGCGGCGAGTCGTGGAGCGGTACGGCGAGAGCTCCCTCCTCGTCGGCACCCGCTTCCGCGCCAAGGGCACGAGCTTCGAGGACTCCTCCCGCCTCGACCCGTCCCGCTACGCGGCCCACGGCGGGGTCCTCCCGATCCTGGTCCGCGGCGTCTCGGGCCCGGTCGGCACGATCGGCGTCTCGGGCCTGCCCCAGCAGGAGGACCACGCGCTGGTGGTGGCGGCGCTGGAGGAGCACGTGGCGGGTAGGTAGGCGGCAGGGCCCGGAGGGGATGGGGGCGGGGCTCCGGGGCG
>NZ_GG770539.1:2293969-2307021 GCF_000154905.1 Streptomyces sp. SPB074
CGCTCGGGCGGTCGCCGCCCTGCCGCCCTCCTTCCCGGCCGCCCCCGGTCCCCGCTCCTCCCCCGGGCCGCCGCCCCGCTCCCGGTCCCTCTCCACGTCCCCGCCCCCGTCCCCGTCCCCGTCCCGCTGCCGGTACAGCACCGCCCGTTCCACCGCGCTCCACGTCGTGCTCGTCGCGAGGTAGAGGGCCCCGGCGAGCGGGACGACGGCGACGCTGATCAGCGTGAAGTAGGCCGCGTACGGCATGAGGCGGGTGAGCGCGGCGGCGCCGGGGACCTGCGGCCCTTCGGGCGCCGGGCCGCTCCCGGCGAGCTGCCGCCGGTTCCTCCGGCTGCTGAGGGTGGCGACGACGGCGACGAGCGCGAAGAGCGCCAGGTAGACGAGCCCGCGAGCGCCGAAGAGCCCACCGTGCGCGAGCGCGTCGCTCCAGCGGTCGCCGAGCGGGGCGGCGAGGAGGCGGTGCGACAGCAGGCCGTTGGGCTCGCCGCCGATACGGGAGCTGGAGAAGACGTGGTAGAGCACGAAGAAGAAGGGGAGCTGGCACAGCATCGGCAGGACACCGCCGAGCGGTGAGACGCCGTGCCGGGTGTGCAGCTCCACGAGCGCGCGCCGCAGCCGTTCGGGGTCCTTGGCGTACGTACGGCGCAGCGCCGCGATCTCGGGCGCGAGCCGCGCGCGTTCCCGCTGCCCGCGCGCGGCGGTGCGCGCGAGCGGGAGCAGCAGGAGGCGGACGCAGGCGGTGAGGACGACGATCGCGGCGGCGGTCGCGGCCGTGCCCGCGAGGGGCTGGAGCAGGTCGGCGAGGTAGTCGACGCCCCCGGCGCACAGGCCGGGGAGTCCGGAACCGGACGGGTGGAAATCGGGCAGGGACATGAGTCCTCCGGGGCCTCACAGGTGGGATGAGCGGACCTGTGCGGCGGCGCGGCGGACCCCCCGGGGGGCGCGGGAACGGGCTCCGTACGGAGCGCGGGATCGGTACCCGGGCGGGTCCCCGCAGGGGGCGCGGGTTCCGTACCCGGGCGGGTCTCCGTACGGGGCGCGGGTGGGGCGCGAGCCCAGGGGTCGTCCGGGCCCGCGGAGGGGGTCCCCGGGGTCCGGTCAGCCGGCCGACGCGACGAGGCGGCGGCCCGGCGCCCTGGGGCGGGGGCGTCCGGAGGCGTCCGGGTCCCGCTGGGGCAGGAAGGCGGTGCGGCGGGCGCGCTCGCGGATCGTGGTGCGTACCGCGGTGGGCGCGACGAGGGGGACGCCGAGCGCGGTGCTCAGCAGGCAGACGGCGAGGGCCGTCGCGCTGACGGCGACGGCGGCGGGCAGCAGCCCCGGCTCGGCGCCGAGGGAACCGGCGAGGACGAGCAGGACGAGCGCGAGCAGTCGCGGCATCCCCACCCCTCCTCCCGCTCCTCGAAGCCGTCCGGCACCCTTCCGGACGAACGGGCCCCCGGAATGGTTCCGCCCACTTCGGCTTCGCCGGTACTCCGTTCGGGGCGCGCCCGGCGCTACCGTGTGGTCATGCGCCCCGAAACCCCCGCCGAGAACACGCAGGCCCCGCCCGTCGCCCCCGTACCGGCGGCGCGGCAGGGCGAGAGCGACCGCGAAGCCCAGCTGGAGCAGGCCGAGCGCCTGGAACGCCTGGCCGCGCGCCACCCGGAGGACGCCGAGCAGCTGCTGCTGCGCGCGGCGGCGCACTTCGAGGTGGCGGAGGACCGCGCCCGCGCGAGCGGCATCTACGACGGCCTGCTCGCGCACTCGCCGGAGGACCCGGCGCTGATCCGCGCGCTGAAGGCGGCGAACCTGTGGGAGTACGGGCACGAGGCGGAGGCCCAGGCGATCGTCTCGGGCGTCCGCGCGGCGGCGCCGCGCACCCCGGCCCCGTGGATCGTGGTGGCGCAGGCACTGGAGGCGCACGACGAGCTGGAGGAGGCGCACGCGACGTACGAGGAGGCGGTGGCGCTCCTGCTGGACGGCTCGGCCCCGCCCCCGTACGAGGTCCGCCCGCTGCTCATCGGCAGGCACCGGGTGCGCCGTCTGCTCGGCCTGGAGCACGACGCCTGGGACGCGATGGCGGACGCGCTGAACCCGGCGTCGGTCCCGCTGGACGAGCTGCACGACCCGAAGCGCACGTGGGTGCTGGGCTCGGACAGCCCCGAGGAACTGCGCGCCGAGATCAGCCGCCTGCACGCCGAACTCGCCACGTACCGCGCGGCCCTGTCCCGCCCCTTCCCGGTCGCGGTCCTGCACTGGCCGGAACCGGAACTGACCGAACTCCTGGCCGCGTACCCCGCGCTCACCGCGGAGTACCCGTCCTACGAGGCCCACACGAGGGCGATCGAAGCGGCCCTGCGCGACCTGGCCGCCTCGGGCATCCCGAACCTGGGCGTCGTCCGCGCCACGGTCCCCTCCTACGAGGCCTTCGCCGCCGCCGAGACCACCGCCCCCACCACCCCGTCCCTCCTCCCCCTCTACACCACCACCCTCGCCACCCGAGCCCTCGCCACCCCCTGGCCCCCTCACCCCACAGCCACCTGCTGGTGCGGCTCGGACCGCGCCTACGAGCACTGCCACGGGGCGGGGTGAGGGGCGGCTAGCCTCAATCTCATGCCACCAGCAGGGAGCGCGCGGGAGGACGACGGGGCCTGGCCAGACCGGCCGGCCGGTTCATGGGCTTCGTCACCCGGCCGCCGCCGCAATATGCAGGCCATCCGCAGCAGGGACACGAAGCCCGAGTTCCTGATCCGGAGGCTCGTGCACGCCCGTGGCTTTCGCTACCGGGTCTGCGCCCGCCCGCTGCCCGGGCTGCGGCGCACCGCTGACCTGGTCTTCCGCCCGGCGCGGGTCGCGGTGTTCATAGACGGCTGCTACTGGCACGGCTGTCCCGAGCACTATCAGGCGCCGAAGAAGAACGCGGGCTACTGGTCGGAGAAGGTCGTGCGGAACGTGACGCGCGACCGGGACACCGACCAGAAGCTCCGTGCGGCGGGCTGGCTCGTGCTCCGGTTCTGGGAGCACGAGAGCTCAGAAGAGTGCGCTGACCGGATCGCGGCGACGGTTGTCGCCCGCCGCGGCGTCGAGAAGTGACTGCTGTGCCTCCGGGTCCATGGTCACCGGGATGGTTTCCTCCGCCTTCGCCCGCAGCACGGCCCCCTCGTCCATCTCGTAGGGCCTGAGCAGTTCCGGGCCGCCTTCACCTGGGCGGAGCACCGCGGCGATGGCGCGGCCGACCGCTTCCGCCACTGGCGGCGGGAAGGCGTTGCCGACCTGCCGGTAGCGGGTGGTCTTCTTGCCTTCGAAGGTCCAGTGCGCGGGGAATCCCTGGATGGCGGCGGCCTGCCGCACGGTCAGCATGGGGCCGTTGTCGCGGAACAGGTCCCGCTCCGGTACGCAGTCCGCCGGGTCGTTGGCCAGTCCCTCACCGTTGACACCCCAGACCTGCCACGCCCTCTTCGCGCGGCTGGGCCCGAGGTCGGCGCCACCGTGCTTGCGCGACCCGCCCACGAGGGTCGGGGCGACCTTGAGCTTGCGCGCGTCGGCCGCGCTCGCCCGTTCCTCCCACCTCTCGTACGCCTGCTTCCCGGTGAGGCTTCCCGGGCCCAGAGGCCGCTTGGTCCAGTAAGGCTCGTAACGCTCCCGCATTTCCTCGCGGAGGACGTCGAAAACGCTCTCCGCTTCCTCTGCCGAGCGCACCGGCCAGCGGAAGTCCTCGAATCGGGCGATATCTTCCCTGAAAGCAACGAGGATCGCTCGTGGCCGAAGCTGCGGAACGCCGAATTTATTGGAATCCAGACGGCGCCATACCGGGAGCATCGCTCTGGAACGCATCCGCGGTGACGCCGCGGCGGGGATCTCCGGAACGCTGTAGCCGTGCCCCGCCAGCTTCTCGATGATCTGCTGCCTGTAGTCGATGAAGACTTCCGGCGGTTCGAGGATGCCGCGGACGTTCTCCAGCATGACGGCCTTCGGCCTGAGCAGGCCGATCAGCTCCAGGGCGTCGGGGAAGAGGTCGCGCTCGTCATCTGGTCCCAGCTGCCTGCCTGCCAGGGAGAAGGGCGGGCAGGGAACACCGCCAGCGAAGAGGTCGATATAACGCCCCGCGTCAGCCGCCTTTTTCAGGGCTTTGAAGTCTTCTTCGTTCTTGAAGTCCCGGACATCCATATTGCGAAGCCCAGCGGCTTTCTCAGATGACCATCCGAAGGTTCTGACTGAATTAGACCTGAGCGTCCCGACCGCGTTCGCGTCCCATTCGACGAGAGCCGAGTGCCCGAATCCCGCATTGTGCAGCCCCAGTGCCTGCCCGCCGGCGCCGGCGCAGATCTCCACGGAAGTGAGCGGCGTCTCGAACCGCGGGCGCGGATAACCGCGAGCCATAGCTGAACTCCTCGTCGGCGGCACAGGGCAACCGCCTGGAGGGCGCGACGCACGTGATCACGACCGCACAGGATCCCCCAGCTTCAGGCGGTGTAGCCCGCCTCAGAGGCAGACCACACCGCAGCCTACCTACCGCTCACGCCGACTCAGCTCTGTTCCCCCCGCTCATGTGGCTCAGCAGTGCCGACATGTCCGCCGAGTCCAGCCCCGCCGCGATGGCCGGCTCCTCTTCCAGGTCCGAGAGCTCCTGGACCCCAGGGTCATCGAGGATCGCGCCCATGAACTCCAGTTTCCGGTCGAGGCGGGCGGCGACGACCTCATCGACGGTACCCCGGGCCGCCAGGACGGTCACCGAGGTCTCGGTGCCGGGAGCCAGTCCCAGCCGGTGAATGCGGTCGAGGCTCTGCAAGAAGCGGCCGGCCATGAAATCCCGGTCCACGTACACGGCGTCGTGCACGCTCTGGTGGAGGCTGATCCCTTCGCCCAGGGTCGCCGGGTTGGAGATCAGGACCATGCACGAAGGGTCCTCGCGGAACCTGCGCAACTGCTCCTCACGGTCGGGGGTACCGCCGTACACGGAGGCCGGCCCGAACTTGGCGAGCAACCGCTCCAGGGTCGTGAGGCTGCGTACGAAGGTGGTCCAGATCAGCGTCTTCTTCCCGAGCCTGGCGTTCTCCGCGACGATCGCCGCGGCCTCCGCGTACTTCGGCGACAGCTCGTAGTCCGGCAGTTGCTGGAGGAGCCCGTAAAGGGAGCTGTGGCGCGGGACCTCCAGCGGCGGGAGCTGGTAGGCGAGCGGCTCGTACCTGCTGCTGCCCTCGACTAGCAGCGCCGGGCTGGTCGCGGCCATGAGCAGGCGCAGCGCTGTCCGGCCCAGGGCGCTCAGGTCCTCCCTGGCCTCGCTCCCGTTGTCGAGCAGCGCCTCGTAGATCTCCTTGTGCAGTGCCGGCATGTCCACGAGACGCAGCCGGACGTCCATGGGCGGCAGCCCGAGCTCCCGCTTCGTGGTGCGGGTGAAGAGGGGCTGGAGGGCCTTGCTGGCCTGGGCGAGATCACCGCCGGCCACAGCGGCCTCGACCGCCCGCTGTCCGTGGCCCGGCCAGACGAAACCCATCAGGCTCTCCAGGTCCCTGCGGCCGTTGGGGGCGGGCGTCCCGGTGAGGATGAGCCGGTGGCGGGCCAGCGGGCCCAGTGCCATGCAGGCGGCCCCGTACGTTCCCCGCACCCCCAGCTTCATGCGGTGTGCCTCATCGAGGATGATCATCGAGGGCTCGGCCGAGAGCCAGGCGGAGAGCAAGGGCAGCGAGCGGTCAAGCCGTTCGTAGTTGACCATGACCACCTCGGCCCAGGGGTCCATCGCGCCTTCGCCCACGGTGTGCACGCGCAGGCTCTGCCGGAAGCAGGCGCCGGTCTCGAAGCGCCAGGACTCGTAGGCCGACTTCGGGCAGACGACCAGGAGACGCTTCACCTTCCCGCGCTGGCGCTGGGCGGCGTAGACAGCGAGGCCCACCCGGGTCTTGCCGGCGCCGGGGACGCTGAAATTGGCGCCGTGGTGCAGTGAGAGGAGCTTGGCGACGTCACGCCGCTGGAAGGACGTGACGTCCGCGATCCAGCCCGGCCCGAGCAGGGCGGGCACGTCGTCATCGCTCGTCCCGGCAGGAGCCTCCCGGCCGGCGAGACGTTCCCGCACGCGCTGTGCGTCGGCGTGGTTGCCGAGGAAGAGGGCCTTGAGGTCGTCGGCCCACCGCACACCGGCGGGGTCGGGCCAGGTGGCCAGGTGCTGGACGCGGCCGAGGAAGTCGTCAAGCTCCACCCGGGCCGTCAGGAGGTCCAGCTGGCTGCCGGTGGGGAACAGGCCGGAAAGCTGGACGAGATCGCGCTGGTGCCGCTCGGGCACCCGCAGCAGCACGCCGGTCCGCTGCGGGTCGAGGCCCAGGTGCAGTGATGCGGTCTCCGTCACGGACGGCCGCCCTCAGCGGTCACCGCGCTGAGCAGCCAGGCGACGCCGTCACCCGGTTCCCCGGGCACCCGGCCGGCTTGGCGGGCCAGCTTGGTCAGGGAGGTACGGAGATGGACGAGTGCTTCGTCGAACGCTTCCTCGTCCAGGCTGTGGCTTGTCCGCGCATTGACCAGTTCGTCCGTGGTCTGGTCGATGAACGCGCTGGCCTCGGCGAGCCGGGCGGGAGCGAGCTGCTTGCGCTTGCGGATACGGGCGTCCCGGCCGGCCCGGTCGATGGCGGTGTCGAAGGCGGCCTTCGCACTCGTCAGCACCGTCTCGACTTCCGTCTTGCGCGTCTCCGTGACCTGGACCGTGCTCTTACGGGCGGCCAGCGACTGGATGATCTGGTCGGTGAGGGCACGCGCCTCGGCGACCGGCGCCGACGCGGCGGGCACGCTGACGTCGAGCCCGGGGATCGCGACTTCGGCAGGGGAGCTGCGCTCCGGCCGGCCGAGCAGGGCCGGCGGCAGTGCGCCGGCCAGGTACTTCTGCTTGACGAAGTCCTGGTCGATGTGGCGCACATCGGTCTTGGAGAAATCCAGCAGGATGCCAGCCAGGCGCAACTCCTTGATCACTTCGGCTTCTTCCGGCTCGGCCGAGGAGATCTTCTTGTAAAGGCGCTCCAGCTCCTTGAGCTTTTCCTGGTCGAACTCGAAGTCGACGAGCCGCAGCCTGGCACCCTCGGGGGTGGTGCTGCGGTCGATCAGCTCCCTGATCGTGCTGAGAATCCAGCGCTCCTGGTGGTACGTCTTCTCCTGGATACGGAACTCTTTCGCGATCCGCGCGGGCGTACGCCCCATTCCGGCCTGCTCCTCCATCGCCAGCAGCCGGTTGACGTACGAGTAGTCCCGCTTGTTCTCCTTGCGGAGCTGGAGGGCGAGTTCGACTTCGCTGACGTCGTCAGCCGTGAACGAGGCGGGCAGCACGCCGACCCGGATCGACGTCGCGCCGAGATCCCGCAGCGCGGCGGCCCGGGTGTTGCCGTTGACGAGGATTCCCTGGTGCGTCACGAGGCCGGGGTCGTTCTGGCCGAACTGCCGGAGATCCTCTCGCAGCTTCTCGAACTCCGGGTCCGGGGCGGGGTTCTCCGGGTCCGAAGGACGCGCCCGGAGCAGCTTCTCAAGGTACTGCTGACCCTTTTCCCCGTAGGGCTCGGTCCGCAGCTCGGCGTCCAGCTCAGGGTCGTGGCCGCGCTGCGCCCTGATGCGGTGGGTGCCGGGGTTGTAGTACACGTCGGCGAGCGACAGATCGATGACCTCGACGTGCAGAGGCCGGCTGCCCCAGTCGAGCGTCACGGTTTCCCGCGCACCGCCGCCGGTGTCCACGTCTGCGAGCCGCTTCCTGATCAGCTGGCTGATCTCCTCGGCGCGCGGCGGAAGCTGGGATGCGTTCTGCACGGTCACTCTTCTCTGCTCACAGTCTTGTACGGAAAGGGAGGCTGGCTCCGTGGGGGGGCCGGCGGGTGCTCGGCGCGACCCGCGAGCGGGGTGGGCCCGCTCTACTCGGTGCCGCTCGTGAGGTCGTGCCGGATTTCCTCGCGCGCGTCGGCCGGCAAGGTCCCGTAAAGGCCCCACAGGCGCTCCATCTCACCCCTGGCCCGCCTGCCGGATTCCACCCACCGGGAGAACGCGCGGCGTTCGAGGGGGGAGAGCCGCTCCACGGCCGCGAGGAAGCCGGCCACATCCGCCGTCTGCGGGAGACCCCCCTTCGCGCAACGCTCGCACAGCGTGACCCGCGTGGTGGTGACGGGACCTTCCCTGTGCACGACGTCACGGCGGGAGAGGACCAGCTTCCCGGTGGTGAACCCGTCCTCGTACTCCTCGCCGGCCGCGATGCCGCAACTCCGGCACAGGTGGTCGTCAGCGCTGAGGATGCGGGTGCGCTCGGCCGAGTTCAGCGTGCTCTTCGCGCCGACCTCCTGCGGGCGCTCCTGGTGCGGCAGCCACACCTTCACACCGCACTTGACGAGACGCTGCTCCTCCGGCCGCAGCGACACGTCGTCCCTGTTGTTGTGGATCACCCAGCCCCAGTCCCGCAGATCCCGCAGGCGCCGGTCGATCTGGGACTCCTCGGGAAAGGCGGAGCGCAACTCGGTCTTCGTGAAGGTCCGCCCCTCACCCACGACCGAGACAAGCCACAACGCGACCCGCACCCGGCCACCGGGCTTGCGCATTCCCGGAATAACGGGATGACGCCAGTCCGGAAGCACGTCAGGCAAGTTACCCATAGAGGTCACAGCGCTCCTTTTCCTCCAGATCGTTCGACTTTCCGCCTGCCAGGGCAGGGGAATTCTCCACGCACGGACATAAGGAATAAAAAGCAAGCCGTGACCGACGGGATAGCCGACAGGGCAACACCATGCACCGGGGACCCCCCTCCCGTCCAGCGCCCACCGGCATTGCCCACCTCATCGCAACTACACAACAGATACATGGAGTTGCCCACCAACAAGCAACGGCCCTTTTCGCGGAAATCGAGCTGTGGCCCTCCGGAATCGAGCTAGGCTGCCCGGCAGCTCGCATTAGGTCACGCCTCTTCCATTCCCCAGACGCAAGTGAGGCTTCATGCCCGGAAACCCAGAGGTCCGCCGTCTCGCCCTTCCTGGTACTCGCCCTGCTCCAGGGACGATGCCAGCCCCCGCGAAGGCGCCCTCCCCCGCCGCCGCCCACGTGATGCGGGCCACCCAGAGGGCGGCGAATCTCTCGTCCCCCCGCCAGGACGGCCCCGGCACCCACGCCCTGCCATCCGGGCCCGGGGCGCCGCCACCGGCGAAACCGGCGGAGAAGGAGGCCACCAGGGCCGCGCAACCGAAGAAAGGCAAGGAGGCCACCAGGGCCGCGCAACCGAAGAAAGGCAAGGGCCACCGGAGTGCCAAGCCCAGGACGCCCGCCTCCGAGAAGCTGTCCCTTGAGGTAAAGAGCCTTTGCGCCGCCTCGGGACTGGGGTCATCAGCCGAAGTGATCACCGCCGTCAACGAGTACTACCCGGGCGTCCAGCCACCCCAGTTCTCGCGCTACCGGAACGGCGTCCACACGCCGCCGGAAGAGTTCTTGCGCGCCCTGCACCTGGTGGCGCGGCAGAACTGCGTACCGGGAACGCCCCTCATCACGCTCGATGAACTCTGCCGCCTCCGCGAGAAGGCGGCGAAGAGCAGGAGCTGCGAGTCGTGCGACGAGGCGTGGGCCACGGTGGACGCGCTCACCGCCGAGAACCGGGAGCTGCGCGAACGGCTCGCTCAGGCCGGCCTGGACGCGGAGACGGACGGCGAGGGAGACCAGGCAGGAGGGCGGGGCGAACGGACGGAAGACGGGCGGGACCAGACCGGAGGTCACCTGGGCGGGCACACCGAGAGCCCGGGCGGACTGGACCCAGCGGGCCAGTTGCCCTCCCCGCGGCAACAGACAACGCCCAGCCCGGCCGTTACGCGACACCAGATTCCACTGGCCAGGGCTTCCGGCATGTTGCCGGTCGGCGGCGATATCGCGGACCGGCAACATGAGCCTGCGGCCCGGTATGGCGAATACGGGGGCACCGCCACGGTCACCGACACGGAGCGGAGGCAGGTTTCCGCGCCGGCGCCGGCGGCGGGAGGAGTGGCCGGAGACCTGGTCCGCCGCGTGCTCGCCGGGACGGGCGAGGACGACACACGCGCCCGGGACTCGGAAGCGGCGCTGAGCCTGGTCCTCGACGCGGCGCCGGTGATGTCCCCCCTGGAGATGTGCGACGCGACGGCCCTCCTGTACGCGGAACACGAGGAAGCTCTGGCGGACGCCCTCGTCGTCGCCTTCGCGCGGGAGCAGGAATTGCCCCAGGTGATGGCCGCGGCGCTGGCCTTCCAGCGTGCCGACGCGGCGGCCGGCCTGACCCTGCTGCTCACCACGGCGACACGGTGGCAGACGTGAACGACGGCAGTCCCCCCGGCCAGCGGGAGCCGGGAACGCACCATGCGGGAGAGGCGCTCAACGTGGCCCTTCCTGGCGAAACCCATGCGGAGACACAGCCCCGAAAGGAAGAAATGCCGGATTCGATTCAGCCGGAGAGCGGCCGGAACAGGAAGCTCAAGCGCGGCACCGTGGAGTACGGCATCACCTTGCCGCAGGGGAACACTGCGCGGCGGCGATCATCCAGAGCCCCCAGGGGGCCATTACGACGATCGAGCTTCCCGGCGGCAGGACGATCGAGCTGACCCAGCTCTTCGTGGAGCCGCCTGACGCCTGACACGGGCGGGGCGGCCTTCTCCCCTCCTGCCCGGGGAAGGCCGCCCCGCCCGTGAGCCCGCGCCGCCCCGCGCCTACTTGCGCTTCCTGTCCGACAGGAGCCAGGCCGCTCCTGCCGTGGCCGCGGTCACGGTGGCCACCGAGGGCCAGGGGCCGAGTTTCCTGGCGAGGGGGTGGGAGGCGCCGAAGGCGGTGAGGTAGGTGGCTGTCAGGGCGGTGGCGGTGCGGGGGGTGGTGGTGCGGCGCCACTGGAGGTGGGTGATCGTGCCGGCGGCGGCGAGGACCGCTCCGCCCAGGCGGCGGTTCTTGGTGAAGCGGGCCGTGGCGTAGCCGCCGAGGAGGCCGGCGGCGGCTATCGGGGCGGAGGGGAGGGTGGGCATCGGGGTGACCTCCTGGTCGGTGGGGCGGATGTCTGCTTTGTTCAGGGGTCGAGATTAGACCTGGCAGGTTCCGGCGCCGCACGGGGTGGGCGCGGGGCGGGCGGCACGCTTCCGGGGCGCGGGTTATTTGCGGGCTGGCATCTGCAACTTGTGGCATACAGTCATGAATTTGCGTACCGCCGTCTTGTCGGTGGGTTCCCGGGGGCCGTACGGTCACCGGCGGAGCCCGAGCCGCCGCGCGCTCTCCCCGCAGTCCCCCACCGCCGAGCCGCATTGCGAGGAACGCATGTCTGACATGCCCATGTCCGCATCAGTGCCCACGCCCGCGCCCCCGACCGCGCACGCGCTCGAGCCCGCTCCCGCCGCCTCCCCCGGCCTGCGCCGCCGCACCTTCGTCGCGGGCGGGCTCGCCGCCGGCGCCGTCACCGCCGCCGTGAGCGGCACCGCGCGCGCCGCCGAGGACGCCCGTGCCGCCGCGCCCGCCGCCTCGCCGCCCGGGGACGTCGTCGGCAAGATCACCGTCGGCTACCAGGGCTGGTTCGCCTGCTCCGGCGACGGCGCGCCCATCAACGGCTGGTGGCACTGGTCGCAGAACTGGGGGCAGCCGCCGTCCCCGGGCAACACCGCGATCGTCAGCTGGCCCGACGTGAGCGAGTACGAGCACACCTACCGCAGCGCCTATCCCGCGCTCGGCAACGGCAAGCCCGCGAACCTCTTCTCCTCGTACGACCAGCAGACCGTGGACACCCACTTCCGGTGGATGCGGGAGTACGGGATCGACACCGCCGCGCTCCAGCGCTTCAACCCCAACGGGGGCGAGGGCGCGACGCGCGACGCGATGGCCGAGAAGGTGCGGATCGCCGCCGAGAAGCACGGGCGGAAGTTCTACATCATGTACGACGCCACCGGCTGGACGAACATGCAGCCGGAGATGAAGACGGACTGGCTCGCCAAGATGAAGGCGTACACCTCCTCGCCCGCCTACGCCTACCAGAACGGCAAGCCCGTCGTGGGCATCTGGGGGTTCGGCTTCAACGAGCCCAACAAGACGTGGTCCGCGGCCGTCTGCCTCGATGTCGTCAACTGGTTCAAGGGCCAGGGCTGTTACGTGATGGGCGGGGTGCCGACGCACTGGCGGCGCGGCGTCGAGGACTCGCGCGCGGGCTACATGGACGTGTACCACGCGCTCGACATGCTCTCGCCGTGGATGGTCGGCCGCATCGGCTCCGTCGCCGACGCCGACAACTTCTACGCCAACGTCAACACCCCCGACCAGGCCGACTGCGACGCGAACGGCGTGGACTACCAGCCGTGCGTCCTCCCCGGCGACCTCCAGGGCGGGGCCCGCGCCCACGGGGACTTCATGTGGCGGCAGTTCTACAACATGAAGCGCGTCGGGGTGCAGGGCATCTACATCTCGATGTTCGACGAGTACAACGAGGCCAACCAGATCGCGAAGACCGCCGCGAGCGCCGCCGAGGTACCGGCCGGCTCCGGGATCAAGGCGCTCGACGAGGACGGCACCCCCTGCTCCTCGGACTACTACCTCCGGCTCACCGGGGACGGCGGCAAGCTGCTCAGGGGCGAGATCCCGCTCACCGAGAAGCGGCCCACGCCGACCGTCGTCGGGGGCGGCGGCGATCCCGAACTCCCCACCGGCGACCTGGCGCTGCGCCGCCCGGCGACCGCGAGCGGCCAGACGCAGGGCTACGCGCCGGGCAACGCCGTTGACGGGGACGCGCGTTCGTACTGGGAGAGCCCCAACAACAGCTTCCCGCAGTGGATTCAGGTGGACCTCGGGGCGAGCCGGCCCGTGCGCAGGCTCGTGCTGTCGCTGCCGCCCGACGCGGCCTGGGCGAAGCGGACGCAGACCGTCGAGGTCCTCGGCTCCGCCGACGGCTCCGCCTTCGCCTCGCTCTCGGCCCCCGCCGGACGCGTCTTCGACCCGGCCAAGGACGCCAACAGCGTCACGATCACCCTCGCCTCGACGGCGAACGCGCGGTACGTACGGGTGCGGATCACCGCCAACACCGGCTGGCCCGCCGGGCAGTTGTCCGGACTCGCGGTGTACGCGGCGAACTGACGCGAGGGGTACGG
>NZ_GG770539.1:2307121-2308401 GCF_000154905.1 Streptomyces sp. SPB074
CGGACGAGGGCGGGGCGCGGCTCCGTACCGGCCGCCCGCCCCCGCGCCCCGTACCCGCGACGCCCGCCCCCTGCCCGCGACGCCCCCGCCCGCCCCCTCAGCCCGTCCAGTCCCGCAGTTGCTCGCGGGCTCGGGCCGCGTCGGCGGCCGGTGACGTCCCGTACACGAGGCGGTAGTCGCGTGAGAAGTGCGGGGCGCTGCGGTAGCCGACCGCCGAGGCGGCGCGTACGACCATGCGGTGGCGGGCCTCGCCGAGGCGGAGCCGCTTGAGGTACTGCGTCGGGGTCATCGACGTGGCCTGCTTGAAGCGCCGGGACAGCGTGGCCCTGCTCGCGCCGACCTCGGCGGCGAGGGCGTCGAGCGTCCACGGCTCGGCGATCCGCTCGGTGAGGAGGCGGACGGCGCGCGGCACGACGGGGTCGTGCGCGTCGATCGCGGCGAGGACGCGCGGCGCCTGCGCGGTCTGGAGCAGGCGGAGCACGGTCTCGCGGGCGAACTGCGGGGCCAGGAGGGGGATGTGCTCGGGCTCGTCGAGCAGGGCGAGCAGGCGGGCGAAGGCGTCGGCGAGGGCGGGCGTCCAAGCGCCGAGCCGGTCCAGCGGCCCGGACGGCTCGCGGCGGGTACGGGGCATCGCGGCGGCGACCTCGGTGACGAGGCCGGGGTCGAGTCGCCAGCGCGCCGACAGGAACCCGTACCGCTCGTCCGCCTCGACGACGCCCGAGAGGACGGGGAGGTCGACCGGCGTGATGAAGAACCGGTCGAGGCCCCAGACCCGGTCGTCGTCGCCGACGACGGAACGCTTGCGGCCGGCGAGGACGACCGACAGGGACGGTGTGTACCGCTGGTAGGCGAGTCCGCCCGGGACGGTCCGCAGGTGGCTGAGTCGGAGCCCGAGCCGTTCCGTTGTCACCGTGGCGTCCGCGCGTCGCGCCACGACGTCCGCCGCGCGGCCGAGGCTCCGGGCAGTCGCTTCGTCCATGGACCGACCGTATCCGGCCACGGGCCGCGCCCGGGCCGCGTCACGGCCGCGCCCGGCCCGGTGAGGTGATCCGGCAAGCGGTTGAGCGGTTCGGGCAAGGGGCGGGCGGGGCGGCCGGCACAGGCTGGGGACATGTGTACGAACGAAGAGATCCTGTCCTCCCTCCCCGCCGACTCCGCCCTCGCCGGGCGCACCGCGCTCGTCACGGGCTCGACCGGAGGGATCGGCGAGGCCGTCGCGCGAGTGCTCGCCGCCTCGGGCGCCGAAGTCCTCGTGAGCGGCAGGGACGCCGGGCGCGCGG
>NZ_GG770539.1:2309004-2310564 GCF_000154905.1 Streptomyces sp. SPB074
TACGGGCGTGTCCGCACCGTCCGTACCGCCCGCGTCGTCCCGTGCCCCTACGCCGTCTTCTCCGTCTGTGAGAGCGGGGCCGCGATGTCCTCCAGGCCGCGGCCCTCCGCGTCGACCGCGAGGAAGGCCGCGACGAGGCCCGCCGCGCACATGAGGCCCGCGCCGATGGAGAAGGCGAGGGCGGTGTCGGCGCGGACGCCGGACTCGGTGAGGTCGGCGAAGACGAGCGGGCCCGAGATGCCCCCGGCCGCCGTGCCGATCGCGTAGAAGAAGGCGATCGCCATCGCGCGGGTCTCCATCGGGAAGACCTCCGAGACGGTCAGGTACGCGCTGGAGGCGCCCGCCGAGGCGAAGAAGAGGACGACGCACCAGCAGGCCGTCAGCGTCGTCGCGTTGAGCGAGCCGCGGTCGAAGAGCCATGCCGTGATGAAGAGCAGGATGCCCGGCAGGATGTACGTGCCCGCGATCATGACGCGGCGGCCGATCGTGTCGAAGAGCTTGCCGAGGACGAGCGGGCCGATGAAGTTGCCCGCGGCGATGACGGCGAAGTAGTAGCCGGTGTGGCCGCTCTGGACGTCGTAGAACTTCGTGAGGATCGCGCCGAAGCCGAACGTGATCGCGTTGTAGAGGAACGCCTGCCCGATGAAGAGGGAGAGGCCGAGCACGGCGCGCTTGGGGTAGTGGGCGAAGACGGTCTTGGCGATGAGGCCGAAGCCGACGCTCTTGCGCTCGTGGATCGTGATGTCGCCCGCCGGGGGCGGCAGTTTCTCGCCCTTCTCGGCCTCGACGCCCTTCTCGACGTCGGAGACCAGTCCCTCCGCCTCGTCGCCGTGCCCGTGGATGAACTGCCAGCGCGGGCTTTCGGGGACGTGTCGCCGCACGAGGAGGATCACGAGGCCGAGGACGACGCCGAGCGCGAAGGTGAGGCGCCAGCCGATGTCCTTGGGGAAGATGCCGGTGTCGAGCGCGAGGATCGAGAGCAGGGCGCCGCCGATCGCGCCGAGCCAGTAGCTGCCGTTGATGATGAGGTCCACGCGGCCCCGGTACTTCGAGGGGATCAGCTCGTCGATCGCGGAGTTGATCGCCGCGTACTCACCGCCGATGCCGAAGCCCGTCAGGAAGCGGAAGACGAAGAACCACCACGGCGAGAAGGACAGCGCGGTCATCGCGGTCGCGCCGAGGTAGACGGCGAGCGTCACCATGAAGAGCTTCTTGCGGCCGAACTTGTCCGTCAGCCAGCCGAAGAAGAGCGCCCCGGAGCAGGCGCCCGCGACGTAGAGCGCCGCGCCGAGCCCGGTGACCTGCGCGGACGTGATGGGCAGGCCCGAGCCGGGCTCGGAGAGCCGGCCCGCGATGTTGCCGACCGTCGTCACTTCGAGACCGTCGAGAATCCACACGGTGCCGAGGCCGATGACGATCATCCAGTGCCAGCGGGACCAGGGCAGGCGGTCGAGGCGGGCGGGCACGGAGGTGGTGATCGTGCCCGTCCCGGAGTGCCCGGGGGCCGCGATGGCGGCCACGTCGTCCGGTTCCCCGGACGCCCGCTCCTCGGAAGGCTGA
>NZ_GG770539.1:2310855-2321147 GCF_000154905.1 Streptomyces sp. SPB074
GGGCGGGGCCGCGGGGCGCAGGGGGAGGACGGCGCGGCGGGAGGGAGGACGGCGGGGTCGCGCGGCGCCGGGCCGGGGCAGGGACGCCCCGTCCCGCCGGGGCCCCGGCCCCTCACCCCGTACCGGCGCTCAGGCCCCCAGCGCGTGCGACACCGTGTGGATCACCAGGCCCGCGAGGGAGCCGACGACCGTGCCGTTGATGCGGATGAACTGGAGGTCGCGGCCGATGTTCGCCTCGATCTTGCGCGAGGTGTGCTCGGCGTCCCAGCCCGCGACGGTGTCGGTGATGAGCGAGGTGATCTCGGTGCGGTACGTCGAGACGACGTAGACCGCCGCGCCCTCGACCCAGCCGTCCACCTTCGCGCGCAGCCGGTCGTCCGCGCTCAGGCGGTTGCCGAGCGAGAGGAGCGCGGTACGGGCGCGCAGGCGCAGTTCGCTGCGCTCGTCCTCGGCGGCGGCGACCATCATGCCGCGCACCGTGCCCCACACCGAGGCGATGAGGTCCTGCACCTCGGCGCGGCCCAGGATGTCGTTCTTGAGGCGCTCGACGCGGGCGCGGGTCGGGCCGTCCGCCTGGAGGTCGGCCGCGAAGTCCGCGAGGAAGCGGTCGACGGCGCCGCGCGCGGGGTGGTCCGGCATGTCGCGCATCTCGGTGACGAAGCGGAGCAGTTCCTTGTAGACGCGCTCCCCGATGCGCTTGTCCACGAAGCGCGGCGTCCAGCCGGGGGCGCCGCCCTGCACGGCGTCCATGACGGAGTCGCGGTGGGTCACGAGCCAGTCGTGGGCGTGCACGCACACGAGGTCCACGAGCTTGCGGTGCCCGCCGTCGGCCACGAGGCGTTCCAGGAGCCGCCCGAGCGAGGGCGCGACCTCGGCGCTCGTGGCGCGCCGCGTGATGGCCTCGCCGACGACGGCCTGCACGTCGCTGTCGCGCAGGACGGTGAGCGCCCCGCGCAGCGCCGTCGCCGCCTCCGCCGTCACGCGGTCGGCGTGCGCGGGCTCGGCGAGCCACTCGCCGAGGCGGTGCCCGATGCCGATACCGCGCAGCCGGTCCCGTACGACGTCCCCGGAGAGGAAGTTCTCGCCGACGAAGCCGCCGAGCGCGGCCCCGAGCTGGTCCTTCTTCTGCGGGATGATCGCGGTGTGCGGGATGGGCAGCCCGAGAGGGTGCCGGAAGAGCGCGGTCACGGCGAACCAGTCGGCGAGCGCGCCGACCATCCCGGCCTCGGCGGCCGCCGCGACGTACCCCGTCCAGGTGCCCGCGCCCCGGTGACCGAGCCAGCTCGCGAGGGCGTAGACGACCGCGACGAAGAGCAGCAGCCCGAGCGCGAAGGACTTCATCCGCCGGACGCCCCGGCGTTTCTCCAGGTCGGCGGGGGTGAGATCGACGGGGCTGCGGGCGCCGCCGAGGGCGCGCGCGACGGAGCCCACGGAGCCCTTGCGGGGCGCGGCGGCGGTGGCGGTACGTGGCGGGGTGCCCGTCCGCGCATCCGCATCGCCGCCGGGTCCCGCGCCCGCATCCGCATCGCCGCCGGGTCCCGCGTCCGCACGCGCACGCGCACGCGCATCCGCACCCTCACCGGGCCCCGGGCCGGCACCCGCACCGCCGCCCGGCCTCGGCCCCGCGCCCCCGTCGCCGGTCGGCCCCCCTGATGCTCCGCCCATGCCGTCCTCCGCTCCCGATGCCGGTCCCGTTCCGGGCCCCGGTTCCGTTCCCGATGCCGGTTCCGCCCCCGTGATTTTCGCCTCACCCTCCCCCTGCGTCCCCATCGCCCCGCCGCCCTTTCCTCACCGTCGTGGCCCCGTGTCGCGGCCCCGGGCGCACCGCCCGGAGCTGGGCTTCGGGGCGCGAGAGGCCGTTCCCATTGTCCCCGCCGCGCTCACCGGGGGAACGGATCTGCGATTTCCGGCCTCTGTCGGGACGAAGGGTGCGCACAGCGCGACCCCCACCCATGTCGCATCATGGGATTGTCCGACCGGAGCCTCGGGCTCCCGCTGTCCGAGGAGAAACCCCGCACATGACCAAGCGTCACGGTTATGGCGTGCTCGCCGCCGTCACGGCCCTCGTGGTGCTGTGCTCGACCGCGCTCTTCCTGCTCGTGACCGGTTCCGGGCGGAGCAAGGACGAGGACACCGTCACAGCCGCCCCGCGCGCCGCGCGCGGCTCGGCGGCGCCCGCCGCCCCGGCCTCGTCGGGCGCCTGGGTCGGTACGTGGTCCGCGCCGCCGAGCGGCGCCGAGCCCGGCACCGTCCTTGACGGGCTCGCGGACCGGTCGGAGCATAACGTCGTGAACACCTCCGTTCCCGGCGAGGCGACGCGCGTCACGCTCTCCAACCTGTACGGGCAGTAGACCCTGTCGATCACGAGCGCGTCCGTCGCGCTCGCCGCCGCGCCCGGCAACCCCACGGCGGCGGCCGGCACCTTGCGCCGCCTCACCTTCGGCGGTGCCACGACCGTCGTCATCCCGGCGGGGGGCCAGCGGGTGAGCGACGCCGTGCGCCTGAGCGTCCCCGGCGACGCGGACCTCCTCGTCACGACGTACTCGCCCCTGGGCAGCGGCCCCGTCACCTTCCACGCGCAGGCCCGCCAGACCAGCTACCTCGCCGAGGGCGACCGGACGACCGACCCGGACGGGGCGGCGTACACGGCCCAGTCCCCCTACTGGCGGTACGTCACCGCCGTCGATGTCCTGAGCCACCGCCTCGGCGGGACCCTCGTCACGCTCGGCGACTCGCTCACCGACGGGCTGCACTCCACGAGCGGCGCCGACCACCGCTGGCCCGACCGCCTCGCCCGCCGCCTCGCCGAGGAGCAGGGCGCCCCGCGCTACAGCGTCGTCAACGCCGGGATCAGCGGCAACCGCGTCCTGCTCGCCGGGGCCGGCCGTCCCGCCGACAACCCGGCGGCCCTGGACCGCTTCGACCGTGACGTGCTCGGTCGCCCCGGGGTGAAGGCCGTCTTCATCGACCTGGGCATCAACGACATCCTGCGGCCCCCGCAGCAGTACGACGCCCGGCGGATCGTGGACGGGCTGCGCGAGCTGACCGCGCGGGCGCACGCGAGGGGACTGCACGTCGTCGGCGCGACGCTCATGCCCTTCGAGGGCCACCGGGGCTACACCGCGCGCGGCGAGCGGACCCGGCAGGCGGTCAACGCCGAGATCCGCTCGGGCCGCGTCTTCGACGCCTACGCCGACTTCGACCGGGCGCTGCGCGACCCGGCCCGTCCCGCCCGCCTGGCCACCCGCTACGACTCGGGCGACCACCTGCACCTCAACGACGCGGGGTACCTGCGGATGGCCGAGACGGTGAACCTGGCGGACCTGAAGGGCGCGGCACCGGCGCAGCTGTGAGCGGCCCCCGGCCCGCCGGGACGGGGGCCGGGGAGCCGGTGCCCGGCTGGGGGCGCGGGAAATCCCCGGGCCCGGCGGGCACGGCACCGGCGCCGCGGCTCGCGGCTCAGTCCTCCAGTTCCCGCCGCTCGCGCTCCTCCGTGAGGCGCCGCTTCTCGCCCTTCCTCGCCTTGCGCTGGACCCCCACCCCGCCCATCAGGGCGAAGCCCTTCACCGTCACCTGCGGCGAGTCCGGCGGGCCGTCGAAGAGCTGGTCGCCGCCGAACCCGCCCATGATCCCGACGCCCGAGACGCGCACCCGCAGCTCCGGCGGGACCACGACCGAGATGCCGCCCCAGATCGTGAAGCAGCGGACGACCGTCTCGCGGTCCTCGAAATCGGCCTCGCGCAGGTCGATCTCGCCGCCGCCCCACATCGCGAAGGCCGTGAAGACCTTCCCGGCCACCCAGCGGCCCCGGCGCGTGAAGCCGCCGAAGAGCGCGAAGGCCCCGCGCGAGGTCGGCTCCGCGCCGACCCGGCCCACGCGCCCGGCCCCGCCCGCGAGCGGCGCGGGAGCGTGTGCCGCGCTCCCGGCGCTCTCCGGCAGGTCCCGCGTGAGCGGCACGAGTTCCCCGTACGTGCGGGCCGCGTAGGCCGCGCCGAGCCGTACGTCGAACTCCTCCATGTCCAGGCGCCCCTCGGCGATCGCCTCGCGCAGCCGCTCGGCGACCCGTTCCCGGTCGGCGTCCGAGGCGCGCAGCTCCCCCTCGGCGAGCGGCGCGTCCGCGCCCGCTTTGGTCATATCCGTTTTCCTGGGCGGTAGTTCGGCCCGCTCGTCAGTCATGGGGCCACCCTACGAGGTGACCGCGCCGCTCCTGCCGCGCGCGTACATCCGGGCGATGACGGACTCGATGTCCGGTTCCCGCACCGAGAGGTCGGCGAGCGGGTAGTCGGCCGCGATCCGCGCCACGAGCGGCGCCGCCGAGGCCCCGGCGGGGAAGGCGAGCCACTGGCGCGGCCCCTCCACCCGCACCGTACGGGCGCCGGGCACCGAGACGGCGGGCAGCTCGCACTCCAGGTCCAGGACGAGCGTGCGCTCGCTCTCGCCCAGCGCGTGCAGCCCCGCCAGGTCCCCGTCGTGGACGAGGTGCCCGTGGTCGATGACCATGACGCGCGAGCAGACCTGCTCGATGTCGGTGAGGTCGTGCGTCGTGAGCAGCACCGTCGTGCCCCGCTCGGCGTTCAGCTCGCGCAAGAACTCCCGCACGCGTGCCTTGGAGAAGACGTCGAGCCCGATCGTCGGCTCGTCCAGGTACAGCACCTCGGGCGAGTGCAGCAGCGCCGCGCCGATGTCGCCGCGCATCCGCTGCCCGAGCGAGAGCTGCCGCACCGGCACGTGCAGCAGGTCGCCCAGTTCCAGCCGCTCCACGCAGCGGTCGAGCGTCTCGCGGTAGCGGGCGAGCGGCACGTCGTACAGGTGCCGCATGAGGCGGTACGAGTCGATGAGCGGCAGGTCCCACCACAGCGTCGTGCGCTGCCCGAAGACGACGCCGATACGGCGCGTCAGCGCGAGCCGCTGCCGCGAGGGATCGAGCCCCGCGACCCGCAGCAGGCCGCCCGAGGGCGTGAGGATGCCGGTGAGCATCTTGATCGTCGTGGACTTGCCCGCCCCGTTCGGCCCGATGTACCCGACCATCTCGCCGCGCCGCACCCGGAACGAGATGCCGTCCACGGCCCGCACCGCCCGCTTCTCGTACCGCAACAACGCAGTCCTGCGCCGGAGCGTGAACTCCTTCTCCAGGTCTTCGACGACGATGACGTCGTCCCCCGGCTCGCTCTCCACCACCTGTTTCCTTTCGTCCGTACGAGAACTCACCACGGCTTCCTCAGCTCCCCGTCGAGCGGTAGCCCCGCAGCCCCGTCCGCCAGGCGAGCCCCGCGAGCGCGAGCGCGGCGACGGCCACGAAGGGGGGCAGCACGGCGCACCAGGCGGGCAGGCCGAGCGGGACGGGACGGTCCAGGAGGTACGCGCCCGGGATCCAGTTGACGAAGGAGAGCGGCAGGACGAACGTCACCGCGCGCACCACCTCCTTGGCGAAGACGGTCGGCGGGTACTGGAGCATCGTCTGCCCGCCGTACGTGAACGCGTTCTCGACCTCGGCCGCGTCGGTCGCCACGAACTGGAAGGCCGCCCCCGCCACGTACACCGCGCCGAAGATCGCAGCGCCGCTCACCACCGCGTACGGGATCACCAAAACGCGTCCGGCGTTCCAGTCCACGCCCGCCGCGCTCAGCCCCCACGCCAGCACGGCGAGGCCCTGGAAGGTGCGGCCGAGCCGGTTGAGCGAGAAGCGGTCGGCGGCGATCTGCGCGAGCACGGGGGCCGGGCGCACGAGCAGCGCGTCGAGCGTGCCGTCGCGCACCCGCTGGCCGAGCCGCTGCGTCGAGCCGAGGAGGAGGTGGCACAGCCCGAAGGAGACCGAGGAGAGCCCGTAGAGGACGGCGAAGTCCGCCAGGTCGTAGCCGCCGAGCGCCTCGACGTGCGAGAACATCAGCAGGATCACGACGAAGTCGAGACCCGTGATCGCCGCCTGCGCGAAGAGGTTCAGCGCGAAGGAGAGGGGATACGCGAGCATCGAGCGCACCCACATGAGGCTCACCCGCCGGTAGGCGCGCAGACCGGTGCGCAGGGCGCCCCGTTCCCGTACCACCGGGGGAGCGGCGGATTCAGCCACCTTGGAGCACCACCCTGCGGGTCGCGGCGGACTGGAGGAGACGGCCGAGGCCGAGGAGCAGTACGGCCCAGCCCGCCTGGAAGCCGTACACGCCGAGGAGTTCGCCCCCCTCGTACGTACCGAGCAGGACGTCGGCGGGGACCTGGACGAGCGAGGACCACGGCAGCGCGCGGGCCACCTCGCCGAGCAGCCCGGGGAAGACGTTGAGCGGCAGCGAGACGCCCGAGAAGAACGTGGCCACGAAGACGTGCAGCCGGGTGATGCCGTCGCCGTGCAGCAGCCAGAAGGCGGAGAGCGCCACGAGGTAGCGCAGCGCGAAGCTCACGACGACCCCGAGCGCGACCGCGCCGAGGAAGCACAGCCAGCGCAGCGGGTCGGCGGGCACCGACAGGTCGAAGAGGAGCGCGCCCGCCGCGAAGGGCACGATCCCCCGTCCGAGCAGGTGGAACGCCGCCCGCCCGAGGTCCCCGGCGAGCCACCAGGACTGGAGGTCGGCGGGGCGGTAGAGGTCCACGGCGATGTCCCCGCTGCGGATGCGCTCGCCGAGCTCGACCTCGAACCCGCCCCCCATGACCATGGACGTCATGAGGATCGCCTGGCCGATCCAGACGTAGGTCAGCGCCTGCGAGAGCGTGTAGTCGCCCAGGTGGGGACGCTCCTGCCACAGCGCCTCATACGTATAGGCGAGAATGACGCCGAACACCGTGTTGGTGAACACCCCGGCGAAGGTCGCCCAGTGGTACGTCGCATAGCGGCGGAACCCACCGGCGGCGACTGCCGCGTAGAGCCGAACGGTGCGCACGACACCTCTCTTTCGGTGCGGATTTTCCGCGCGAATGGTGTGGATTCGGCCTTCGGGGCCAAAGTCACGAGCCTAGAGGGGAGCCGTCCACGCGCGCCACGCGTTTTACAACGGGGAAGGAATCACGAGCCGCCGAGGCGGGCACCGTGTTCCGACCGCCCCGCGCCTCGGTGCGTACGTGGGCACCGGGTGCACGAAGCGAAGCAGGAGTTCCGCACAACATGACCGACGAGCCGCAGCACGGCGACGGCGACCACACCGGGGACGGCAGGCAGTCCCGTCCGCAGGAGGCCGGGACACCCCGGCGCGAGGAGGGGAACGAGCGGAAGGAGTCACGCGAGGACCGGTCGGGGCGGCCGGGGAAGCCGGCGGGGTCGGCAGAGGCGGCGGGGCCTGCGGAGTCGGCGCGACCGGCGGGGTCTGCGGGCGGGCCGGGGGCGAAGCCGCGGGGCGGGGCCACCCGGGCCGGGAAGCCTGACACGGCCGGGAAGCCTGACACGGCCGGGAAGCCTGACACGGCCGGGAAGCCCGTCGGGGCCGGGAAGCCCGTCGGGGCCGGGAAGCCCGTCGGGGCGGGGAAGCCTGACGCGGCGTCGAAGGACGGGGCGAAGAGCGGGGCGGGCGCGGCCGCGAAGGCGGAGACCGCGCGGGCGGACGCCGGGAAGGCGAAGGCGGGGAGTGCCGCCGTAGCCGGTGACGGGGGGAAGGCCGCCGCCGAGCCCCCGAAGGCGACTCCGGAGGCCAAGGCCACCACCCCGGACGCCAAGGCGACCCCGAGCACCAAGGCCACCCCGGACGCGAAGCCCGCGCCGGGCGCCAAAGCGACCCCCGGCACCAAGCCCTCCGCTCCTCAGCCCTCCCCCGACGGTCCCCCCAAGGAGATCCCCGCCGAACGCACGACCCAGTTGCGCGTCCCCGGCGAGGGCGCCGCGCGTCCCGGGAGGCCGGGGCCCGGCGGGAAGGGGGCGAAGGCCGGGCAGGCCGCCCCGGCGAAGGCCGGGCCCGCCGCGTCCGCCGCGTCCGGGGCCGGTGCTCCGGCCGGTCCGCCCGCGCCCCCTCCGCCCGGTGGCACCGGCGCCGCCGCCATGGCCGCCGGTGACGGCGAGGGCGAGGGCGAGCCGCCCAAGAAGAAGGGCCGCAAATCCCGCAAGCGCAAGGGATGGCGCCGGCTCTTCCCCACCTGGCGCATGACCCTCGGCGGTCTCGTCCTGCTGATCCTGCTCCTCGGCGGCGCCCTCGCCGTCGGCTACGCGACCACCGACATCCCGGCGGGCAACCAGGAAGCCCAGCTCCAGAGCAACGTCTACTACTACGACGACGGCACCCTCCTCGCGCGCGACGGCACCGTCAACCGCGTCAACGTGAAGCTCTCGGAGATCCCGAAGTCCGTCCAGCGCACCGTGCTCGCCGCCGAGGACCGCGACTTCTACAGCGAGTCCGCCGTCGACCCGGCGGCCATGGTCCGTGCCGCGTGGAACACCGCGACCGGCAAGGGCAAGCAGTCCGGATCGACCATCACGCAGCAGTACGTGAAGAACTACTACCTGGACCAGGACCAGACGGTCACCCGCAAGGCCAAGGAGTTCTTCATCTCGCTCAAGCTCGACCGCGAGAAGAGCAAGGACGAGATCCTGGAGGGCTACCTCAACACGAGCTACTTCGGCCGCAACGCCTACGGCATCCAGGCCGCCGCCCGCGCCTACTACGACAAGGACGTCGGGCAGCTCACCATCCCCGAGGGCGCCTACCTCGCCTCGCTGCTCAACGCCCCGTCCGCGTACGACGTCGTCGTCTACCCCGAGAACCGGCGCGCCGCCGAGGCCCGCTGGTCCTACGTGCTCGACGGCATGGTGAAGCAGCACTGGATGACGAAGGCCCAGCGCGCGCAGGCGAAGTTCCCCGTGCCGAAGGAGCCCACGAGCACGAACTCCTCGCTCTCCGGGCAGCGCGGCTACCTCGTCGAGGCCGTCAAGAACTACCTCGGTGAGAACGGCATCGACAAGAACCACCTCACCAACCAGGGCTACCGCATCACCACGACCTTCAAGAAGAGCAACCAGGACGCCCTGGTCAAGGCGGTGAACGACCGGCTCATCGACAAGCTCGACAAGAAGAACCGGCCCGCCGACCGCAACGTCCGCGCGGGCGCCGTCTCGATCGACCCGAAGACCGGGCGGGTCCTCGCGATGTACGGCGGCATCGACTGGGTGAAGCAGTACACGAACAACGCGACCCGCGCCGACTTCCAGGTCGGCTCGACGTTCAAGCCCTTCGTCTTCACCTCCGCGCTGGAGAACCACTCCACGACGCAGGGCGGCGAGACGATCATGCCCGCGACGATGTACGACGGGACCAGCAAACGCCCCGTCAAGGGCAGCTCCATCCCGTTCAGCCCCGAGAACGAGGACCAGCGCGACTACGGCCGCATCCCGGTCAGCGTCGCCACCGACAAGTCCGTCAACTCGGTGTACGCGCAGATGGCCGTCGATGTCGGCCCCGCGAAGGTGAAGAAGACCGCCGAGGCCCTCGGTCTCGCCAAGGGCACCCCGTCCCTGGCCCCGTACCCCTCGATCGCGCTCGGCACCGCGACCCCCAGCGTGCTGCGCATGACCGAGGCGTACGCGACGCTCGCCAACCACGGCGAGCACAACCCCGCCCAGCTCGTCGTCAAGATCACCGACCGGGACGGCAAGCGGGTCGAACTGCCCGGGCGGAAGTCCACGCGGGCCGTCAAGCGCGAGGCCGCCGACACCACGACGTCGATCCTCCAGAGCGTGGTCGAGAAGGGCACCGCGATGGCCGCCCGCACCTCGGGCCGCCCGGCGGCGGGCAAGACCGGCACCGCCGAGGAGGACACCGCCGCGCTCTTCGCCGGGTACACCCCCGACCTCGCGACGGTCGTCTCGGTCATGGGCCAGGACCCCGAGACCGCCAAGCACGTGCCGCTGTACGGGGCACTCGGCGTCGCCCGCATGAACGGCGGCGGCCCGCCCACCGAGATCTGGGCGCAGTACGTCAAGCAGGCGCTCAAGGGGAAGAAGGCGCACGACTTCGACCTCAAGCTCGCCAAGGGCGCCAAGCGCAAGCCGCCCGTCTCGCAGGCCCCGAGCGACAGCAACAGCCCGGGCACGGGCACGGGCACGGGCCGGAGCGACCCGCCCGCCTCGCCCCCCGCCTCCGGCGACGACGGCAACGGCTCCGGCGAGCAGAACGGCACCGGCGACACCACCGGCGGCACCCCCTCCGGCGGCCCCGTGACACCGCCCGGTGGCGGCACGCCGAGCGGCGGCGCCACGGAACCGGGCGGCGGCGACAACGGCGGCACAGGACCCGGCGGCACCGACCCGGGCGGCGACGCCGGGGGCGCGGGAGGTGCCGGCGGCGCGGGCGGCGCGGGCGGCGCCGGGTTCGGCGGCGCGGGCG
>NZ_GG770539.1:2321412-2329671 GCF_000154905.1 Streptomyces sp. SPB074
CCGGAGGTCAGCTTCAAGCCCACCACGGCCACCACGAGCAGCGAGACGAAGAAGATCCGGGCCGCCGTCGCCGGCTCGCCGAGGACCACCATCCCGAGCACCGCCGCGCCCGCCGCGCCGATCCCGACCCACACCCCGTAGGCCGTGCCGATCGGCAGCGTCTTCGCCGCGTAGGCGAGCAGCAGCATCGAGGACACGATCCCCGCGCCCGTGAACAGGCTCGGCACGAGCCGCGTGAAACCGTGCGTGTACTTCATCCCGATCGACCAGGCCACTTCGAGCAGACCCGCGATGATCACGGCGATCCACGCCATGACGAGACACCTCCGAACGAACGAGCGAACAGGGTGCGTCGTCTTTCGTGACCCGGTACGGCGCGTCTCGTCGGGGTGCTTCCGAGGCTAGCAACACCGAGGGCCCTCACAGATACAGGCCCGTCGAGTCCTCCGCGCCCTCGAAGCGGTCGGCGGCCACCGCGTGCAGGTCCCGCTCCCGCATGAGGACGTACGCGACACCGCGCACCTCCACCTCGGCGCGGTCCTCCGGGTCGTACAGCACCCGGTCGCCCGGCTCCACCGTCCGCACGTTCTGCCCGACCGCGACGACGCGCGCCCAGGCGAGCCGCCGCCCCACCGCCGCCGTCGCGGGGATGACGATCCCGCCGCCCGAGCGGCGCTCCCCCTCCGGGTTGTCGCTCCGCACCAGGACGCGGTCGTGCAGCATCCGGATGGGCAGCTTGTCGTCGTGGACCGGGCCGCCGGGGGCCTGCGCGTCGTGGGCCTCGTTCGTGCCGTGGTTCTCGCTCACGCCGGAAAATCTAACCCGGGGCCCCGCACGCCCGGTACGGAACCCCGGCACTGGGACGCCCGCCCCCGCCCCGGGACCCGTGGCGGCGCCCCCGTGCGGCTCACTTCTTCTTGCGCCGCCCCGAGGCCACGACGAGCCCGGCCACCCCCACCGCGAGCAGCGCGACCGGGACGATCCGCTCCAGGCGCGGGGCGCCCTCCTCGTCCACGAACTTCGCCCGCACACCGCTCAGCGTGCGGTTCACGCCCACATACGCCCGCCCGAGGGTCTGATCGACCTTCGCCGTCGCCTTCGCCTTCGCATCGCCCACGATCGTCTTCGGGTGCACGCGCACCCCGATCTCGTCGAGGGTCTCGGCCAGCAGCACACGCCGGCGCCTGATGTCCGCCTCGATCTCCGCAGGGGTCCTGGCATCCGCTTCCGACACCGCGTTGCCTCCGTCGTCGTGTCCCGGGGCCCGTGAATCGGGGACACCCGGCGCTCTTGTGCACTCTCCGCGCCCCGCTCGGGGCCCGTAGCACGACAGTCTGTCAGTTGTACCGCCCGCGCACCCCTCGGCACCCCCTGTACGGACGCCATGAACCCGGTACGGACCGTCCGGCCCCGCCCGCGCGCTGGCTTAGGCTCGGCGGCGTACCCCGTAATCCCTCCCGGAAACAGGAGCACCTCATGAGCGAGCGCCTTCAGCCCGGTGACCCCGCCCCCGACTTCACCCTTCCGGACGCCGACGGCAAGGAGATCCCGCTCTCCGCGCACCGGGGACGGAAAGTGATCGTCTACTTCTACCCGGCGGCGCTCACCCCGGGCTGCACCAAGCAGGCGTGCGACTTCACCGACAACCTCGACCTCCTCGCGGGCGAGGGCTACGACGTCATCGGCGTCTCGCCCGACAAGCCCGAGAAGCTCGCGAGGTTCCGCGAGAAGGAGGAGCTGCGCGTCACGCTCGTCTCCGACCCGTCCAAGGAGGTCATGGAGGCGTACGGCGCCTTCGGCGAGAAGAAGCTGTACGGCAAGACCGTCACCGGCGTCATCCGCTCCACGATCGTCGTGGACGAGGAGGGCAAGGTCGAGCGCGCCCTCTACAACGTCAAGGCCACCGGGCACGTCGCGAAGATCATCCGTGACCTCGGGCTCGCCGAAAACGTCTGAAAACGGGCATGACGGTGACTGTCGGTAGCCGTATTGGTGCCCCTTGAACGAATTTGTTTGAGCGCGGCGGAAGCGCGCAGGTGTTCAGCTTGGTAACGGGACCAGCGAAAGGAACACCGCGATGGCGGCGACCGACAACGACGAGCCGGTGGTGGACCCCGCCGCGGTCAGACGCCACCGGGTGCTCTTCCGCGCGATCGACAAGCGGCGCAATCCCAAGCTGCGCCGCAGCGACATCACCGTGACCGACGAGGCGGCGGCCAAGCGGGCCACCAAGGCGGCCATGCTCGGCAACGCCATGGAGTGGTACGACTTCGGGATCTACAGCTATCTCGCGTCGACGCTGGGCAAGGTGTTCTTCCCCTCCGGGAACGACACCGCCCAGCTCCTCTCCTCCTTCGCGACCTTCGCCGTGGCCTTCCTCGTCCGCCCCATCGGCGGCGCCGTCTTCGGGCCCCTCGGCGACAAGATCGGCCGCAAGTCGATCCTCGCCATCACGATGATCATGATGTCGATCGGCACCCTCGCGATCGGCCTCATCCCCTCGCACGCCACGATCGGCGTCTGGTCCCCGATCCTGCTGATCTTCTTCCGCCTCGTCCAGGGCTTCTCGACCGGTGGCGAGTACGGGGGCGCCTCGACCTTCATCGCCGAGTACGCGCCAGACAAGCGGCGCGGCTTCTTCGGCAGCTTCCTCGAATTCGGCACCCTCGCCGGATACGTGGCGGCCTCCGGCCTGGTCGTCCTGCTGACCACCTTCTTCAGCGACGACCAGATGCTCCACTGGGGCTGGCGCATCCCCTTCCTGGTCGCCGCCCCGCTCGGCTTCATCGGCCTGTGGCTGCGGATGAAGCTGGACGAGACGCCCGCCTTCCAGAAGCTGGAGGGCGCCCAGGTACGGGCGAGCGAGACCGCCGACGCGGTCGAGACCTCCGCGGCCGGCGACCTCGGCAAGATCTTCACGAAGTACTGGCGTCCGCTGCTGCTGTGCCTCGCCCTGGTCGCGGCGTACAACATCACCGACTACATGCTGCTGTCGTACATGCCGACGTACCTCTCCGACGAACTCGGCTACGGCACCAACAAGGGGCTGCTGATCCTGCTCCTCGTGATGGTCGTGCAGATGTGCCTGCTCCAGCAGGTGGGCCGCCTCTCGGACCGCGTCGGCCGCAAGCCGCTCCTGATGGCGGGGATGATCGGCTTCCTCGTCCTCTCGGTCCCGTCCTTCCTCCTCATCCGCCAGGGCAGCATCGTCTGGATCGCGCTGGGCCTGCTCCTCCTGGGCCTCTCGCTGGTCTGCCTGCTCGGCACGATGTCGGCGGCACTCCCGGCGATCTTCCCGACCCAGGTGCGGTACGGCTCCCTCTCGATCTCCTACAACCTGGCCACCTCGATCTTCGGCGGCACGACCCCTCTCGTGATCACCGCCCTGATCAGCGCCTTCGACACGAACCTGATGCCGGCCTACTACGCGACGGCGGCGGCCGTGGTGGGCGTCATCGCGGTCCTGTGCCTCAAGGAAACGGCCAACCTCCCGCTGGCCGGCTCGCCCCCGTCGGTGGAGACGGAGGAAGAGGCGGTGGAACTGGTACAGGCCCAGACCCCGGAGCCGAAGTTCTGACGCGCGGCTCGTGCGGCTCGGCTCGTACGAAGCGGAGCGCCCCGTACCGGTGAAGGTGCGGGGCGTTCCGCTGTTCGGGGTGACCCGGTCGAACGGGTGTCGTTTCACCGGGTGAACGCTCGATCGAACGGGGTGCGGGATGCCGGTCAGGTATACGGACGAGGAACTGCGGGGGGCCTTCGAGGGGGCGATGACCCTGGGTGAGGTGATGCAGAGGCTGGGGGTGGCGCCGGAGAACCGGGAGCGGCGCACGTACCTGCGGCAGCGTATGAAGTCGACGGGGCTCGACCTGAGCCGCTTGGAGGACCCACGCGTCCGGTGGACGCGAGCGGAACTCGCGGAGGCGGTGGCGGCCTCGCGCACCATGTACGAGGTGCTGTCACGCCTGGGGATCGACCAGGTGGGCGGCTGGCACACCCACCTATGCCGCAGGATCACCAAGCTGGGCATCGACACCTCGCACTTCGTAAGGGTCAGGCGCAGCGCGCCACGCCAAGGCGCCCGAAGGCGGACGTCAGCCGAACTTTCCACCTTCGAGCCCGTAAGGACTCGCCGCGTCCCCGTGCAGCGACTGAAACGGGCGCTCCTGGCCACCGGCCGTGCGGAGGTATGCGCCGACTGCGGAATCGGCCCCGAATGGCTGGGCGAGCCGTTGCGCCTGGAGGTCGACCACATCGACGGCGACTGGCGGGACAACCGGGCGGAGAACTTGCGGTACCTGTGCCCGAACTGCCACAGCCAGACGGTCACCTTTGCCGGTAGGGTCGTGAGGTGATACAAGTCTGACGCTGGACCCGTACCCCAGCTGGCTAGAGGGACTGGGTTTAGGTCCCAGGTGTCATGGGTTCGAATCCCATCGGGTTCACGGACGGAAAGGGGCGCCTCTTCGAGGCGCTCCTTTCTTGTGGCGGGGGCGCCGTCAGGCCAGGAGCTCGCGCACGACTGGTACCAGTGCCCGGAAGGCCTTGCCGCGGTGGCTGATCGCGTTCTTCTCGGCCGGGGTCAGTTCGGCGCAGGTGCGGTCCAGGCCCTCCGGTTGCAGGACCGGGTCGTAGCCGAAGCCGTTCGTTCCGGCCGGCTCCAGGCGCAGCGTGCCGCGCAGGTGGCCCTCGACCACGCGTTCCGTGCCGTCGGGGAGGGCCAGCGCCGCCGCGCAGACGAAACCGGCGGCGCGGTGCTCGGGGGCGATGTCGGAGAGCTGCGCCAGGAGGAGGTTCAGGTTCGCCTCGTCGTCGCCGTGGCGGCCGGCCCAGCGCGCGGAGAAGATGCCGGGGGCGCCGTTCAGGACGTCCACGCACAGGCCCGAGTCGTCGGCCACCGCGGGCAGGCCCGTCGCCCGCGCCAGGGCGTGCGCCTTGAGCAGGGCGTTCTCGGCGAAGGTGACGCCCGTCTCCTTGACGTCGGGGATCTCCGGGTACGCGTCGGCCCCGACGAGTTCGTGCCCGAGCCCGGCCTCACTGAGGATGGCGTGGAGTTCGGTGACTTTGCCGGCGTTGCGGGTGGCGAGGATGAGGCGGCTCATGGACGCCAGTATTCCGCAACGGCCGGCGCGCGCCTCAGGGGGTGCAGACCTTCGTCAGCTCGCCCGCCGCGTCGGTGAGCGGGTCGAGGTCGGGCGTGTTGTCGCCGGCCTCGACATCGGCCCGTACCGTGCCGACCGCCTTGCCGAGCCCGTCGAGCGCTTCCTTGAGGTCCGCGTCGTCGGCCTTCCTCCGGAGGCCGTCGAGGTCCTTGTCGATGGCGGAGAGTTCGGCGTCGGGGTCGAGCGGGTCGTCGCCGATGCTGTCGGCGGACTGCTGGAGGTTGGTGACGTGGTCCGCGATGGTGTCGGCGGTGTGCACACAGTCGAGCGCCTTCTGGGCGGCGTCGCAGGCGGTGAGGCCGAGGAGCGGGAAGGCGGCCAGGAGGAGGGCGGCGGCGGTGAGGCGGGCTCGGCGGTGCGCGGGCATGAGCGGGCGGTCCCTTTCGTCCACGGCGGGGCGGGACCCGGAGGAGTGACCTCCGCCGGGTCCCCGTCATGCGGGATGACGCTGTGGACGGTTGTTCGGTTGCCCGTGGCCCGTACTTCGCTTGGTGTTTCCTTTACCCGGGCGGCGGGCCGGGGCCCGGGACACCGCGCGCCGGATCGCTCAGCCTTCGAGCGCCGGGCGGCTCAGCCTTCGAGCGCCGCTTCGAGCCCGCGCGCCGGACGGCTCAGGCTTCGAGCGCCTCGCGCTGGAGGGCCGCCAGGTCCGTGCAGCCCGCGCTCGCGAGGTCGAGGAGCGCGTCGAGTTCGGCGCGGTCGAAGGGCGCGGCCTCGGCGGTGCCCTGGACCTCCACGAAGCGGCCGTCGCCGGTGCGGACGACGTTCATGTCCGTCTCGGCGCGCACGTCCTCCTCGTACCGCAGGTCGAGGTACGGGACGGAGTCGATGATGCCGACGGAGACGGCCGAGACGGTGTCGCGCAGCGGGACGCGGCCGGCCTTGACGAGCTTCTTGCCCTGCGCCCAGCGGACGGCGTCGGCGAGGGCTACGTAGGCGCCGGTGATGGCGGCGGTGCGGGTGCCGCCGTCGGCCTGGAGGACGTCGCAGTCCAGGACGACGGTGTTCTCGCCGAGGGCGCGGGTGTCCACGACGGCCCGGAGGCTGCGGCCGATGAGGCGGGAGATCTCGTGGGTGCGCCCGCCGATCTTGCCGCGGACGGATTCGCGGTCGCCGCGGGTGTTGGTGGCGCGCGGCAGCATCGCGTACTCGGCGGTGACCCAGCCCTCGCCGCTGCCCTTGCGCCAGCGCGGGACGCCTTCGGTGAAGGAGGCGGTGCACAGGACTCGGGTGTCGCCGAAGGAGACGAGTACGGAGCCTTCGGCGTGCTTGCTCCAGCCGCGTTCGATGGAGACGGGGCGGAGCTGGTCGGGGGTGCGGCCGTCGATGCGTGACATGCGGCTGAGCCTAGTTGGTCGTGGGGGACGCCCTGCACGGCTGGTCGGCGTCCCCCGCGGCGCCCGGCGGTCGCGTCACATCATGTCTTCGATGTCCGCGGCGATGGGGTCGGCGTCGGTGCCGATGACGACCTGGATGGCGGTGCCCATCTTGACGACGCCGTGGGCGCCGGCGGCCTTGAGGGCGGCCTCGTCGACCTTGGAGGCGTCGTAGACCTCGGTGCGCAGCCGGGTGATGCAGCCCTCGATGTCGCTGATGTTGTCGAGGCCGCCGAGTCCGGCGACGATCTTCTCCGCCTTGCTGGCCATGCGCCACGCTCCTTGTGCCCGGTGCTCCGTGATGGGGGTTTTGTCACGTTAACTCACCATTGGCCCTTCTTCATGGGCGACGGGAGCCGGGGTGCCGATTCATGACGCTCAGCAGGAGCGCGCCCCGGGCGGCACGGGAGGTTGTGGATGAGCGCGGCGACGAGTGCGGCGACGGCGGGGCCGGGGCCCTGGGGGAAGTTCTTCCAGGGTTTGCAGAAGATGGGGCGTTCGCTCCAGTTGCCGATCGCGGTGCTGCCCGCGGCGGGGATTCTCAACCGGCTGGGGCAGCCGGACGTCTTCGGTGACGACGGACTGGGCTGGACGAACGTCGCGAAGGTGATCGACGCGGCGGGCGGGGCACTCCTGGATTCCACGCTGGGTCTGCCGCTGCTGTTCTGCGTGGGTGTCGCGATCGGCATGGCGAAGAAGTCGGACGGCTCGACGGCCCTCGCGGCCGTGACGGGGTTCCTGGTCTTCTACGCCGTGCTCCAGGCGTTCCCGGTGGACTGCCCGAAGGGGCAGGAGGCCGTGGACGGGGGGTGCGTGGACTTCGCGGGGAAGGCGTTCACCGCCGCGACGTACCAGAATCCCGGCGTGTTCGGCGGGATCGTGATCGGGCTGATCTCGGCGTACGTGTGGCGCCGGTTCTACCGGACGAAGCTCGTGGACTGGCTCGGCTTCTTCAACGGGCGGCGGCTGGTGCCGATCCTGATGGCGTTCATCGGGCTGCTGCTCGGCGGGCTGGCGGCGTGGGCGTGGCAGCCGATCGGGGACGGGCTGACGAACTTCGGGGAGTGGCTCTCGGACGCGGGCTCGTGGGGGTCGGGGGTGTTCGGGGTCGCCAACCGGGCGCTGCTCGTGGTGGGGCTGCACCAGTTCCTGAACACGTTCGTGTGGTTCCAGTTCGGGGACTTCAAGGCGGCGGACGGCGACATCGTGCACGGGGACATCAACCGCTTCCTGGCGGGCGACCCGAGCGCGGGGCAGTTCCTGACGGGGTTCTTCCCGATCATGATGTTCGCGCTGCCCGCCGCGGCGCTGGCGATCACGCACTGCGCGAAGCCGCACCGGCGCAAGGAGGTCGGCGGGCTCATGCTCTCGGTCGCGCTGACCTCGTTCGTCACGGGGATCACCGAGCCGATCGAGTACTCGTTCCTGTTCGTCGCACCGCTGCTGTACGCGGTGCACGCGGTGCTGACGGGTGTGTCGATGGCCGTCTCGTGGGCGCTGGGGGCGAAGGACGGGTTCAGCTTCTCGGCGGGCCTGATCGACTACGTCATCAACTGGTCGCTCGCGACGAAACCGTGGCTGCTGCTGATCATCGGGGCGTGCGCGGCGGTCGTGTACTACGCGGTGTTCCGCTTCGCGATCACACGGTTCGACCTCAAGACGCCGGGGCGCGAGCCGGAGGAGGAACGGGAGGACGAGACGCGGGCGTGAGGGGGCGCGCGGGC
>NZ_GG770539.1:2329771-2330774 GCF_000154905.1 Streptomyces sp. SPB074
CCGGGGGGCGGTGAGCGGTACGGGTCCGGGGTGGGCCCGGACCCGTGGTGCGAGGAGCCGTACCGCGATGCGGCCCGGGGTGTCGCGGGGCCGGGCCGCTTCGGGGGCCGTACGGCTCAGATCTCGTACACCGCGCCCGTGTGGGCCAGCTCCACCGGGCCTTCGTAGACCTCGCGGGCGGCCGTGAGGTTGAGCTGGGGGTCCGTCCACGGCGGGATGTGGGTGAGGACGAGGCGGCGGGCGCCCGCGCGCTGCGCGCTCTCGCCGGCCTCGCGGCCGTTGAGGTGGAGGTCGGGGATCTCCTCCTTGCCGTCGGTGAAGGCGGCCTCGCACAGGAACAGGTCGCTGTCGGCGGCGAGTTGGTCGAGCGCGGGGGACGGCCCCGTGTCGCCGGAGTAGGTGAGTGAGCGGCCCCCGTGCTCGACGCGGAAGCCGTACGCCTCGACGGGATGGCGGACCTGCTCGGCGTGGAGGGTGAAGGGACCGATGCGGAAGCTGCCGGGCTTGAGGGTGTGGAAGTCGAACACCTCGGCCATCGCGGAGAGCGTGGGGGTGTCGCCGTGCCCGGCGGTGAGGCGTTCCTCGGTGCCCTCGGGGCCGTAGACGGGCAGCGGCCGGGAGGTGAGGGGGTCGGCGTTGTAGTAGCGCACGACGAAGTACGCGCACATGTCGATGCAGTGGTCGGCGTGCAGGTGACTGATGACGACGGCGTCGAGGTCGTGCAGGCCGATGTGGCGCTGCAACTCGCCGAGGGCACCATTGCCCATGTCGAGGAGCAGCCGGAAGCCGTCGGCCTCTACGAGGTAGCTGGAGCAGGGCGAGTCCGTGGACGGGATCGAGCCCGAGCAGCCGACGACGGTGAGCTTCATGAAGCGGGAACCTCCGCGCGGACGGGGTGAGCGGGGTGCGGGTGCGATCCGTCGAGCGTACGGGGAGTGCCGGTGGGCGGCTTCACGCCTGCGGCGGGTTGTGGGAGAAGTCACCGGCAAGACCACCCGTGAGG
>NZ_GG770539.1:2331259-2333930 GCF_000154905.1 Streptomyces sp. SPB074
CCGGGGATCGGCGCGTAGCGGCGCGGGTACGTTCGGGGTATGGGTCTGTCGTGGTGGTGGCTGCTTGCCGGTGTGGTCGTGCTCGGGCTGCTCGTGTCGCTGGTCGACGCGTGGGGGCGGAGCGACCGGGGACCGCGGGGCCGGCGGCGTCCGCCCCGGGGGCCCGGCGGGGCGCGGGAGCGGGAGCCGCGCCCGGGCGAGATCTGGTGGGCGCTGGTGCCGTTCGAGGACGGGCCGGGGGCGAAGGACCGGCCGTGCCTGGTGCTGTCGGTGGGGGCGCGCGCCGCGCGGGTCATGAAGATCACGAGCCGTCAGCACCCGGAATCCAGGCCGGAGTGGTGGCGCTACCGCCCGGCACAGTGGACGACCGCCAGAAACGGAGCAGCTAAATGAAGACGGAGGAGCGCCGGAAGGTACCAATGCGGGATTTCCGCCGCCGGGTGGGCCGAGTGGACGCGGAGGTGTGGGAGCGGGCCAGAAAAAAGATGAGGGGGCGGGCGATACCTTAGGGCGAAGGCGGAACCCCGGTCGTGTCGTGGGGTTCCGCCCTTCTTTGTCCGTGCTCGCGCGGGGGTCAGGCCCAGAGCTGGCCCTGCAAGGTCGCGATGGCCGCTTCCGTCGTCGGGGCCGTGTAGACGCCCGTCGAGAGGTACTTCCAGCCGGCGTCGGCGACGACGAAGGCGATGTCGGCCTCCTCGCCCGCCTTGACGGCCTTCCTGCCCATGCCGATGGCCGCGTGGAGCGCCGCACCGGTGGAGATGCCCGCGAAGATGCCCTCCTCCTGGAGGAGTTGGCGGGTGCGGGTGACGGCGTCGGCGGAGCCGACGGAGAAACGGGTGGTGAGGACGGTCTCGTCGTACAGCTCGGGGACGAAGCCCTCGTCGAGGTTGCGGAGGCCGTAGACGAGGTCGTCGTAGCGCGGTTCGGCGGCGACGATCTTCACGTCCGGCTTGTGCTCGCGCAGGTAGCGGCCCACGCCCATGAGGGTGCCGGTCGTGCCGAGCCCGGCGACGAAGTGGGTCACCGAAGGGAGGTCGGCGAGGAGTTCGGGGCCCGTCGTGGCGTAGTGGGCGCCCGCGTTGTCCGGGTTCCCGTACTGGTAGAGCATGACCCAGTCGGGGTGTTCGGCCGCGAGGCCCTTGGCGACGCGCACGGCGGTGTTGGAGCCGCCCGCCGCCGGGCTGGGGATGATCTCCGCGCCCCACATGGCGAGGAGTTCGCGCCGTTCCTGGCTGGTGTTCTCGGGCATGACGCACACCATGCGGTAGCCCTTGAGCTTGGCGGCCATGGCGAGCGAGATGCCCGTGTTGCCGCTCGTGGGCTCCAGGATCGTGCAGCCGGGCGTGAGCCGCCCGTCCTTCTCGGCCTGTTCGACCATGTGGAGCGCGGGGCGGTCCTTGACCGAGCCCGTGGGGTTGCGGTCCTCCAGCTTCGCCCACAGGCGCACGCCCTCCCCCGGCGAGAGCCGGGGGAGCTGGACGAGCGGGGTGTTGCCGACAGCGGCGAGAGCGCTCTCGTACCGCATCAGCTCGCGCCGCCGGCGACGGCGGGGAGGATCGTGACGCTGTCGCCGTCGCTGAGCTTGGTGCTGATGCCGTCGAGGAAGCGGACGTCCTCGTCGTTGAGGTAGACGTTGACGAAGCGGCGGAGCTTGCCGTCGTCGACGATGCGCTCCTGGATGCCCGCGTGGCGGCTGTCGAGGTCGGCGAAGAGCTCGGCGAGCGTGTCCCCGCTGCCCTCGACGGCCTTGGCGCCGTCGGTGTAGGTGCGGAGGATGGTCGGGATACGGACCTCGATGGCCATGGCGGTCTCCTGTTCGGGAGGTCGTGGGCGCGCGGCGGCGCCTCGGTGCGGCGGTACGGGAAGGGGGCGCCGTGGTGCGCGCCGCTCGCCGGGACCGGCCTGCGGCGCGCGGGAGATCAGCGCTCAGCGCGGACAGAGGGCGCCGGCGACGCGGCAGAGGTCGACGTGGCGACGTGCCGTGAGCAGCGGGGTGCCCGGCTCCTGAGTACGCACGTCGAGGTCAACCATGGGGGCATCGTAACGATTCCCGGGCCGGTTCCCCGAGGGGTGTCCCGAGGCGCGGACGCCCGGCGTTCACATGCTGGCGCGGGAGGCCCGGCCCCGCCCACCGGCCGCCGCGCCGGAGACCTCCCCGCCGTACCCGTGCCTCGGTACCCGTGCCTCAATACCTGTGTCTCAGTACCTGTGTCTCAGTACGCCGCCACGACCTTCACGTCCTCCTCCGTGACCACGCCGTCCACGATCCGGTAGGAGCGGAACTGGAAGGGCCCCGCCTCGTCGGTGTCGGCGGTGGAGACGAGGACGTAGTGGGCGCCCGGCTCGTTGGCGTAGGAGATGTCCGTGCGCGAGGGGTACGCCTCGGTCGCGGTGTGGGAGTGGTAGACGATCACGGGTTCCTCGTCGCGGTCGTCCAGCTCGCGGTAGAGGCGGAGCAGGTCGCCCGAGTCGAACTCGTAGAAGGTGGGCGAGCGGGCCGCGTTGAGCATGGGGACGAACCGCTCCGGGCGGCCGGTGCCCTCGGGTCCCGCGACGATGCCGCACGCCTCGTCGGGGTGGTCCGCCCGCGCGTGGGCGACGATCCGGTCGTACAGCTCCTGGGTGAGGGTCAGCATGGGGGCCAGCCTAGACGGACCGTACGCGCGTGCGG
>NZ_GG770539.1:2334030-2344293 GCF_000154905.1 Streptomyces sp. SPB074
CGGTGCTCGGGACGGACCCGCCCGGCGGGTGGGCGCTCAGGCTTCGGCGGGTGCCGTCTCCTCCGGGTTCGCGGGGCGCGCGTACGGGGCGCGGGCGAGGTGGACGCGGTAGGCACCGACGAGGAGCGCGCCCCAGACGGGGGCGGCGTAGAGGGCGACGCGGGCGTCCTTGTCGAAGCCCATGAGGACGAGGACGAAGAGGAGGAAGGCGAGGGCGAACAGGCTCGTGAAGGGGGCGCCAGGGGCGGGGTAGGAGGAGCCGGGGAGTTCGCCGCGGGCGGTCTTGCGGCGGTAGCGGAGCTGGCAGAGCAGAATCATGATCCAGGCCCACAGTCCGCAGATGGTGGCGAGGGACATGACGTACTGGAACGCCTTGCCGGGCCACATGTAGTTGATCCACACGCCGACGAGCATGAGCGCGGCCGAGAAGGCGGTGCCCAGGAGCGGGGTTCCGGCGCGGGTGAGGCGGGCGAAGCGGGCGGGTCCCTGGTGGTTGAGGGAGAGGTCCCGGAGCATCCGGCCGGTGGAGTACATGCCGGAGTTGCAGGAGGAGAGGGCGGCGGTGAGGACGACGAAGTTGACGATCGCGGCGCCGATACCGAGGCCCATCTGCTCGAAGGCGGCGACGAACGGGGAGACGTCGGGCTGGAACCTCTTCCAGGGCACGACGGAGAGGATCATGATCAGCGCGCCGATGTAGAAGACGGCGATGCGCCAGGGGACGGTGTTGATGGCCTTGGGGAGGTTCTTCTCGGGGTCCTCGGACTCCCCGGCGGTGACGCCGACGAGTTCGACGGCGAGGAAGGCGAACATGACGATCTGGAGCGTCATGAGGGTGCCGCTCAGGCCGTGCGGGAAGAGGCCGCCGTCGTCCCACAGGTGGGAGACGCTCGCGGTCTGCCCGGCGTCGGTGAAGCCGAGGGTGAGGATGCCGAGGCAGATGAGGATCATGCCGACGATCGCGGTGACCTTGACCATCGAGAACCAGAACTCCAGCTCGCCGAAGAGCTTCACGGAGATGAGGTTCGCGCCGAAGAGGAGCACGGTGAAGGCGAGCGAGGAGGCCCACTGGGGGATGTCCCACCAGAAGGTCATGTACTTGGCGGCGGCGGTGACCTCGGTGATGCCGGTGATGACCCAGTTGAGCCAGTAGGTCCAGCCGGTGACGAAGCCGAAGAAGGGGCCGAGGAACTCGCGCGCGTACTCGGCGAAGGAGCCGGAGACCGGGCGGTAGAGGAGGAGTTCGCCGAGCGCCCGCATGATGAAGTAGATGACGAGCCCGGCCGCCGCGTAGGCGAGGATCAGGCTCGGGCCCGCTTTGGAGATGGCGGTCCCGGCGCCGAGGAAGAGCCCGGTGCCGATCGCGCCGCCGATCGCGATCATCTGGATCTGCCGGGCGCCGAGCGCCCGATGGTATCCCTCGCCGCTCTCCTCCTGCTTCGTCTCCACCGGCGCCAAGGGCTCCGCCGGCTCCTCGCCGGGCGTACCGACCTGCGTGGACGTCATGTGTCGCGCCTCCTCTTCCGCGGAAGAGGCCAG
This sequence comes from Streptomyces sp. SPB074, assembly GCF_000154905.1. Lineage (GTDB taxonomy): Bacteria > Actinomycetota > Actinomycetes > Streptomycetales > Streptomycetaceae > Streptomyces. Next base: position 2,335,570 of record NZ_GG770539.1, read on the forward strand.
GTAACCACTTTGCGTTGCCGAACCGTCACATATCGTGAGCGGCGGCACTCGTACGCGTGAAAGGCGTGGGGCGAGGTGCCGGGCGCGCGCACGGCGGGCGGCCCGGCGGCCCTTCGCCCGTCAGGGCAGCAGTGTCTCCACGAGGGTTTCCTGGAGGCCCCCGAGCCACAGGTAGGCCATGACCATCGGCTTGCGGGGGTCGCTGTCGGGGAGTTCGTAGAGGAGTTCCGTGTCGCCCTCGGCGGTGATGTCGAGGCGGGTCGAGAGGGCGAGGCGGAGGTCGTTGAGGGTGCGCAGCCAGGTCTGGGCGGTGACGCCGGCGAGCTGGAGGCGGGCGTTGCCGCGCGCGTCGGTGCGCAGGCCGTCGAGGGTGTGGACGACGGCGAGGGCGTCCTCGCGCTTGCGGGCGCGCAGGTCGTTCTCGGTGTAGCGGCGGAACTCGGCGGAGGCGGCGTGGAGTTCGGGGCCCTCGTCCTGGCCGGGGCGGGTGTAGGCGTCGGGGAAGAGGCGGCGCAGGACCGGGTCGGAGGGCGGTTTGCTGGGGCCCTCGGCGAAGAGCCCGGCGAGCGGGTCGTCGTCGTCACCGCCGGGGCCGGGGCCGACGAGTTCGAGGAGCTGCACGGCGAGGGAGCGGATGATGCTCGTCTCGACGGCGTCGAGGGTGACCTCGGCCGCGCCGTCGGGGGTGCGCTCGAAGAGGCCGGGCATCAGTCGCGGTCCTGCTGGAGCGTGGCCCACAGTCCGTAGCCGTGCATCGCCTGCACGTCGCGTTCCATCTCCTCGCGGCTGCCGCTGGAGACGACGGCGCGTCCCTTGTTGTGCACGTCGAGCATCAGCTTGGTGGCCTTGTCCTTGGAGTAGCCGAAGTACGACTGGAAGACGTACGTCACGTAGCTCATCAGGTTGACGGGGTCGTTGTGGACGAGCGTGATCCACAGGAGGTCCGGCTCCGTCACCACGGAGGACTCGGCCTCGGCGTCGGGCCGTTCCACCTCCATCGGGGCGGGGGTCGCCAGGCGGGCCGCCGGGCGGGCGGCGCCGCGCCCGGGTGCGGGGGCGGCGGGCGAAAGGGCTGGGGAGACGGACGGCACACTCACGGGGGCCATGCTGCCACTGTCCGGAGCACGTCGCACGAACGGCCCCTTCGGGGTCGCGCGGTCACGCCCCGTACCGGCGTGGCCCACGCCACTCATCCACCTCCCCCAGAAATCGTCAGAGTGACGCTAACTGGGGTAGCATCTTTCGTATGAACACAGCGGACCTTGGCCTGCCGGTGGATGTCCCGTCGACAGCGCTCTTCACGGATCACTACGAGCTGACGATGCTCCAGGCCGCCCGGGCCAACGGCACCGCCGAGCGCCCCAGCGTCTTCGAGGTCTTCACCAGGCGGCTGCCCGAGGGGCGCAGGTACGGGGTGGTGGCGGGCACCGGACGGGTGCTCGACGCGGTCGCGAACTTCCGCTTCGACGCGGACCAGCTCGCCTACCTGCGCGAACACCGCGTCGTGGACGAGGACACGCTCGACTGGCTCGCCGGCTACCGCTTCTCGGGCGACATCTGGGGCTACCCCGAGGGGGAGGTGTACTTCCCCGGCTCCCCGGTGCTGCGCGTCGAGGGCAGCTTCGCGGAGTGCGTGCTCCTGGAGACGGTGATCCTCTCGATCCTCAACCACGACTCGGCGATCGCCGCCGCCGCCTCGCGCATGTCCTCGGCCGCCGGGGGCCGCCCGCTCATCGAGATGGGCGCGCGCCGCACCCACGAGCTGGCCGCCGTCGCCGCCTCGCGCGCGGCCTGGATCGGCGGTTTCTCCACGACGTCGAACCTCGCCGCCGGTTACCGCTACGGCATCCCGACCACCGGCACGAGCGCGCACGCCTTCACCCTCGTCCACGACGACGAGCGCGCCGCCTTCGAGGCGCAGGTGGCCTCGATGGGTCCGGACACGACCCTGCTCGTGGACACCTACGACGTCGAGAACGCGGTCCGCACCGCGGTCGAGGTCGCGGGCCCCGAGCTGGGCGCGGTACGCATCGACTCGGGCGACCTGCTCCTCGTCGCGCACCGCGTGCGCCGGCAGCTCGACGCCCTCGGCGCGAAGAACACGCGCATCGTCGTCACCTCCGATCTCGACGAGTACGCCATCGCCTCGCTCGCCGCCGCGCCGGTGGACGCCTACGGGGTCGGCACCCAGCTCGTGGTCGGCAGCGGCCACCCGACGTGCTCGATGGTCTACAAGCTCGTCGCCCGCGCGCGCTCGACCGCGCCGGACGCGCCCCTGGAGCCGGTCGCGAAGCGTTCGGCGGGGGGCAAGGCGTCGGTCGCCGGCCGCAAGTGGGCGGCGCGGCGCACGGACGCGACGGGCGCCGCGGAGGCCGAGGTGGTCGGCACCGGCGAGATGCCCGGCACGCTGCGCGGCAGCGAGCTGCTCGTGCCGCTCGTGACGAAGGGCGAGGTCGTGGGCCGCGAGCCGATGAGCGCGGCCCGCGACCGCCACCGGGCGGTGCTGGAGAGCCTGCCGCTCTCGGCCACGCAGCTCTCGCGCGGCGAACCGGTCATCCCCACGGAGTACCACCTGAGCGAGCCGGCCGGACGGCGCTGAGAGGCCGCCCCGGTGGCGGGTACGGGGCCCGGCCGCCACCGCACGCCGGGCCGCCCGCCCCCTCCCCCGCCGGGCACGCAGTGCCTACCCTCGGGTACGGGGCCGAGCCCCGCCCGCAGATCCGCACGAGAGAGCCGAGGGACACCTGTCATGGCAACCGCCTTGATCGTCGTCGACGTCCAGAACGACTTCTGCGAGGGCGGCAGCCTCGCCGTCGGCGGTGGGGCCGACGTGGCCGCGGCCGTCACCGAGCTGATCACCCAGGGGGCCCGCTTCGACCACGTCGTGGCGACGCGGGACGCGCACATCAACCCCGGCAACCACTTCTCGCGCAACCCGGACTTCGTCCGCTCCTGGCCGCCGCACTGCGTGCAGGGCACCGAGGGCATCGGCTTCCACCCCAACCTCGCGCCCGCCGTCGCCTCGGGCGCGATCGAGGCGGTCTTCGACAAGGGCGCCTACGAGGCCGCGTACAGCGGTTTCGAGGGCACGGACGAAAACGGCTCGACCCTCGCGGACTGGCTGCGCGGGCACGATGTGGACGCGGTCGACATCGTCGGCATCGCGACGGACCACTGCGTGCGCGCCACGGCCCTCGACGCCGCCAAGGAGGGCTTCCGCACCCGCGTCCTGCTCGACCTGACGGCCGGGGTCGCGCGCGCGACGACGGACCGGGCACTGGCCGAGCTGCGCGAGGCGGGGGTCGCACTGCGCGGGGAACCGGTCGTGGCGTGAGCCGGGCACGGCGCAGGGCGCGCAGGGGCGGGCGCGGGGAGACTCCGGGCGCCGCACGGGCCGGGCGCCGTACGGGCCGGGCGGGCGGCCTCCGTCGCCGTACGCGGCCTTGCGCGAGCATGACAAGCCGGTAGGCGGGTCAGGCGGCGCGCCCCCGCGCTTGCGCTCCCAGGACCTCCCGGGGGCGCAGGAGCGCCGCGATGGGGTGCCACAGCTCGTAGGGGTCGTCCGGGGCCGCGCGCCACAGCAGGCCCTCGGGGTGGTGCAGGACGGCGGTGATCTCGTCGGGGGTCGGGGGCGCGGTGTTGCCGCGCAGGTAGACGGCGCGCAGGCCGAGATTGCGCAGCCGGGTCAGGGCGCGGGGACGGTTCTTCGCCCGCACGAGCACCCGCACGCTGGCGTCGGCCGCGATCGGGGCGGGGTAGGGGCCCGCGGGGGCGCCGAGGGGGCCGCAGGGCGGTCTGGGCAGGGTCAGGGCGACGATCACATCACCGCCCGGCAACACGCAGTAACCACATCCGGCCATCGTTGTCACACCCCCGTAAGACGTCGTGTCAATAAGGACCGCATGGACGCATCTAAACGCGATCGGCCGCCGCCCGCTAGAGGGCGACGGCCGATCATGCTCTGACCTGCGGTGATTACTTCTTCAGTGTGGCGCGGTCCACGTGCACGGTGATCGTCGAGCCGCTGAGCGGCTGGCGCAGGATCGAGATCGTCGTGTTGGTGTCAGTAATCTTCACGCTCCCGGTGGGGTTCGCCGGGTCGTAGTAGGTGTTGCGGTGGTCGTCGAAGATCGGCACGCCGAGCTTCGCCTTGATCTTGGTGGCGACACCGTCCTTGTGGAGGGTGAAGCCCGCCGAGGGGTACCACGAGAAGGCGGCGTCGTAGGGCTGGATGCGGTTGCGCATCACGGTGCCGTCCGCCCACTTCTCGGCCTTCGGGTGCGCGTCCACCGGCAGGATCAGGCCCTCGCCCGGGTGGGCGGTGGTGTTGTTGTCCGCCTGCGAGGTGTCCCACTTCCAGATCACGAGACCCGGCTTGTAGGAGAAGTGCTCGACCCAGTCGGGACGGGTGGTGGGCCAGCCGAAGTTGTACGGGCCCGTCTTGAGCGTCGTGTCGTACGAGACGTACTGACGGTTCTCGGCGATGTAGTACTGCGGGTAGTCCTTGGTGAAGGACTCGCCGACGCGGCTGAAGCCCTTGGCGGTCCAGCCGTTGTCACCGTTCTCGACGTCGTCGCTCAGCAGCTCCGCCCCGTCCGCGACGATCTTGATGTCGTCGGCGGTGAAGCCCTTCATCGCCAGGCCGCCGTCGGTGAGGTAGCGGAAGCGGATGTCGACCTTCTTGCCCGCGTAGGCGTCGAGCGGGTACGAGAGGTCCTGGTACGCGCCGGACGGGCCGGTGAGCGCCGGCTTGTCGCTGCCGTCGCGCGGGAGGGCCTTGCCGTTCGCGGTGCCGTCCAGCGGCTCCCAGTTCGCGCCGCCGTCCGTGCTCGCCTCGGCGTACAGGAAGTCGTACTCGGCCTCGATGTCCCACCACGCCTTGAGGTCCAGCGAGGCGGACGTCTTGCCGGTCAGGTCGACCGAACGGGCCAGCGTGTTGTTCAGGTTGTCACCGCTGCCGGACCACCACTGCGTCGCGCCGCTCGCGGGCTTGACGATGGTCGTGGTCACCTCCTTGTCGGGGAGGTTGACGACGAGACCCTGCTTGTCCTTCGTGTTGTACTCCGCGACGCCCAGCTTGGTCGTCGAGCTCTTCGCGGCGTTCGCGGTGCCGTAGTTGAGCCAGCCGAGCTGGAGCTTGTCCCAGGCGTTCATGTCGCCGGGCAGGTCACCGATCGCGTTCTTGCCGCGGCCGAGCCAGGAGCCGGAGGACATGAGCGACCAGTAGGCGACGGAGTTGTCACCCGTGTTCGTCGTGTCGTACAGGTCGGGGAGGCCCAGGTCGTGGCCGTACTCGTGCGCGAAGACGCCGAGGCCGCCGTTCTCGGGCTGCATCGTGTAGTCGCCGACCCAGATGCCGGTGTCGCCGATCTGCGTACCGCCGGCCTTGTTCTGCGCCGGGCCCGTACGGCCCTGGTCGGTGCCGTAGGCGTACCAGCGGTGCGCCCAGATCGCGTCCGTGCCCTGGACGCCGCCGCCCGCGGACTCGTCCTCACCGGCGTGGACGATCTGGAAGTGGTCGATGTAGCCGTCCGGCTCGTTGAAGTCGCCGTCGCCGTCGAAGTCGTAGCGGTCCCACTGGTCGTACTGCGCCAGGTCCGCCTTGATGTCGGCCGCGGACTTGCCGGCCGCCTTCTGGTCGGAGACCCACTGGGTGACACCGTCGCGCACCAGGTCCCAGACGGTGGAGCACGTCGAGGCGCCGCACTTGTTGTTGCCGTAACGGGCCTCGTTGGCCTTGACCTTGACCCAGTCCGTGACCTCGCCGTCGACCGAGTAGCGGCCCGAGGACTGCTTCTCGTAGTACTTCTTCAGCGACGGGACGCTGTCGTCCTTCGAGTCGGCGAAGTACAGGTCCTGGTAGTGCTTCTGGTCGAAGTCCGCCTGCCAGTCCGTCGAGTTGTCGTTCTTCGGGTCCGGCTTCGCGATCTGGTTGTGCAGCGGGCCGGGCTGGCCGCCGTACGCCGGGTCCACGTCGTCGCCGAACTCGACCAGGATCGTGAAGATCTTGTCGGTCTGTTCGCGGCCGAGTTCGACGTACTTGCCCTTGTCGAGCTTGAGGACCTTCGAGCCGTCCCGCTCGGTGGTCTTCTTCTTCCCCGTCAGAAGCTGGTTGAGCGCCTCCTGGCGCTGCGCGTCCTGCTTCTCGCTGAAGGGGCCCTGAAGATTGTGCTCGGCGCCCTTCTTGCCGAGGGCCGGGTCACGGCGCTCGATCTTCTGGCCGTCCTTGCCGCTCACCTGTCCGTCGGCGGCCTGTGCGACCCCGAACGACGCGGCGGTGGCGCCGATCAGGCCGGTCGCCACGGTAACGGCGGCGGCTCTGAGGGCTCTCCGTTGTCTGCTCACCTGTGCGCTGTCCTCCCCGGAAGCGGGTCCCGGTCTCAGCTGACGAAACATCACTCGTTCCAATGAACCCCGGAACACACGTGCGGATACACGTGGTTCGTTATTCGACCGGAAAGAGGGAAGAAAAACCAGATCTTGACTTGGGAGCGGAACGTGCGTTATCGCCCGCACATGTTCCGCACAGGAGAGGGCGATAACGGCCGGGAGGCGGGGCGTCCGCAGGGGTGGGGAGGGGCCCGGGCGGGAGCGGGGCGAGGGCGCGGCGGGAGCCGGGCGAGGGCGGCGTGAGGAGGGGGCCGCGAAGGTGGGGCCGCGAAGGTGGCGCAAGGGTGGGGCGGGAGGGCGACGAGGGCGGAGTGGGTCCGGGGAGCCCGGGAGGGGTGGGCGGGTCCGGGGAGGCCGGCGCGGGACCCGGTCGGCCGGGGGCACGGCCCCGGCGAGAGGCGTGAACGGGGTCCGGCGGGGTGGAACGGGTCCGGCCGGGAGTGCCGCGCGGGCCTGTGAATCCGTGCGCCCCCCGTGCCCCGATGCTCGCGGGTCAACCGCGCTTCACCGGGCGGGCCGCCGGGCATGGACGCCGTGAGAGTCCCCCGCCCGGGGACTCCTGCCCTCGTACCCCGTCACGGGACGGTCCTCATGCCACGTCCGCGCCTCGCCCAAATCGCCAGCGGTTCCACGACCGTGCTCCTCACGGTGCTGCTCGTCCTGCTCCTGTCCGGGACCACGTCGACCGTCTGGATCGCGTGCACGTGCGTGGCCGCGCTCGCCCTCGGGGTCGCGGTCGGCTACGCGCTGCGCCCGCAGGCCCCCGGCGTGCCCGCCGCCCCGCCGCCCCGGCTCCCGGCGAGCAGGCCCACCGCCTCCTCGTACCACCGCTGAGCGGCGCGCCCGCTCCGCTCAGACCTCCACGACCACGGTCTTCGCCGCCTTGTCGTGCAGCCCCTGCTTGTAGGGGCGGTCGATGAAGGAGTAGCCCCCGCAGATCGCGGTCCACACGCAGCAGCAGAAGACGAACGGCAGCCACAGCACGACGGCCCGCAGCAGGAGCGCCGACGTGCCCGGGGTGAGCCCGTTGTCGAGCCTGGCCACCCGCAGGCGGAAGAGCCGCTTGCCGAGCGTCTGCCCGCCCCGCTGGCTCATGAGGACGTCGTAGCCGACGTAGAGGATCGCGGTCACGAGGTACTGCCCGGACGTGCGGCCCGCCTCGACGTGGTCGAAGTCCGTCTGCGAGACGTGGAAGAGCAACGTCAGCAGGTAGACGACGACGCCGACGAGCACCATGTCCACGAGCCGCGCCAGGACCCGCTTCCCGCTCGGCGCGAGCGGCGCCATGCCCGCGAGGGGATCGCCGGGGCCGGTACCCGCGTGGCCGGGCCCGCCCGGGTAGCGGTCGTAGGGCGTCCCGCCCTCGCCACCGTAGGGGGGCAGACCCCCGTCACCGGGGGGAGGGCGGTCGCCGTACGGGCCGGAGCCCTGGCCGTCGTACGGGCCGGAGCCCCCGCCGTCGTACGGGTTGTTCGCGTCGGCGCCGTGCGGGGCCTGGCCCTGGCCGCCGTACGGGGCGCCCTGCTCGTTCCCGTACGGGGTGCCGCCGTCCGGCGGGGGCGGGTTCGGCCCGTCGTGCGGGCGCGGGGCGTCGGCCGGCGGGCCGTACGGGGAGTCCCGGCGGTCCTGCTCCCCGGGGGGCCGTCCGCCGCCGGGCGGGTCGTAGGGGGAGCCGCCGCCCTGGCCTGCGGGGGGCTGCCGCTTGCGGAACGGGTCCTCGCCCGGGCGGTCCTCGTCGTCCGGCGGAGGCGGTGCGCTCGTCATGGTCAGAGTCGAGCGCGGGGCGCGGGCCCCTGCCACGGGGCGTGGGCCGGTCGGACCTCAGCGGGCCACGAAAGTATGAGCCGCCTTGTCGTGCCAGCACTGCCGCCAGGGCCGGTCGAAACACGCCCACAGCACCCCGACGAGACCGATCCCGAGCAGCCCGGGGACCGCGTAGACGAGCCAGCGGCGCAGCGCGGCGGCGAAACCGGGCGGCTCGTGCTCCTCGATGTCGCGCACCCGCAGGCCGAAGAGCTTCTTGCCGAGCGTCCGGCCGAACCGGGCGGTCGGCAACGCCTCGTAGAGGAGCCCGAGGACGAGGAGGACGCCGAGCGAGGCGAGCAGACAGCTCACGGTCGTGGAGTCGATGAGCCAGACCTCGACCGTCTCGCCGCTCAGCCGCGCCGCGTCGACCTTCGCCCGTACGTGGTCGGCGGCGCGGACCCCGAGCGGGATGACCGCCGCCCCGGTGAGCGCGCCGAGCAGCAGGCTGTCCACGATCCGCGCGAGGAGCCGCCGCCCGAGCCCGGCCGGACGCGTCGCCGCCCGCCGCCGCGCGGCGGCGGTGAAGGG
>NZ_GG770539.1:2345659-2351865 GCF_000154905.1 Streptomyces sp. SPB074
CGAAGAAGAGGGGACCGGTCTCCTCGGGGGCCTCAGCCGCCGGGGCGGGCGGCGCGGGCGCGGCCTGGCGCGGGTAGCCGGGAGGCGGGGGCGGCACCGAGCCGTCGGCGGGGGCGGGGCGGCTGGTGCCGGGGACCCAGCCCGTACCGCTCCAGTAGCGCAGGTAGCCGGGGATGGAGGGATCGGGGTAGTACCCCTCGCCGGGGTACGCGTCGCCTGCTGCCGGAGTGGGGGCGCTCATCGTCCGCTCGTCCCGTATCTGCTCGGTGAGTGGGGTGGGCGTCCACATTTACCAGAACTCGGGCGTGTTGCGGGCCGGTCCGGCCGAGGTGGGGGCAATCCCGGCGGTTGACCGAAAAACTTTCCACAAGCCGCGTAATGCTGGGCTGCGACCGCCCTCTCTCCCGGTACGGGCCTCCAGGTGGGCCGTCGCAGAGGCAGAAAGGGACCAGCCGTGGCGCACTCCGTCGTGGAACGTGAACTCGAACTCCAGCTCCTCGTCTCACCGGAGCGCACCGTCGCGGTACCCGCACGGCTGACGTACCGCACGGACGACCCCTACGCCGTGCACATCCTCTTCCACCTCAACTCCGAGTCCCCGGTGGCGTGGACGTTCTCGCGCGAACTACTGATCGAAGGCGTGTTCCGGCCCTCGGGGCACGGAGACGTGCGGGTGTGGCCCGCGAAGGAGGACGGGCGCGAGACGGTACGGGTCGCGCTCACCTCGCCGGACGGGGAGGCGCTGATCCAGGCGCCCGCGGTGCCGATGACGGCGTGGCTGGAGCGCACGCTGCGGCTCGTCCCGCCGGGCACGGAGGCGGAGTTGCTCGGCATGGAGGAGGGTTTGCGGCACCTGCTCACGCCGATGCCGGTGGAGGAGCTGTGGCAGCGGGACCGCGATCCGTGGCGGGAGGAGGGGTACGAGAGCGAGTGAGCCGCGTGGCCGCCGGGGTGGCTGCCGCGGCCCGGCCGGGCCCGTCCCCGCTCGTACCCGTACCCGGCCCCGTACCGCCAAGTGCGGTGCTCCTACAGGACCTTGCCCGGGTTGAGGATGCCCAGCGGGTCGAACGTGGCTTTGAGCGCGCGCTGCACGTCGAGGCCCGTCTCGCCCAGCTCGCGGGCGAGCCACTCCTTCTTGAGGAGGCCGACGCCGTGCTCGCCGGTGATGGTGCCGCCGAGTTCGAGACCGAGGGCCATGATCCGGTCGAAGGAGGCGCGGGCGCGGCGGGACTCGTCCTCGTCCGCGGCGTCGAAGCAGACCGTCGGATGGGTGTTGCCGTCACCGGCGTGCGCGCAGACACCGATGGTCAACTCGTGCTCCTCCGCGATGCGTTCGACGCCTTCGAGGAGTTCGGCGAGGCGGGAACGGGGCACGCACACGTCGTCGATCATCGTGGTGCCCTTGACGGCTTCGAGCGCGACGAGTGCCAGGCGGCGCGCGGCGAGCAGGAGTTCGGACTCGGCGGGGGTCTCGGCGGGGACGACCTCGCTCGCGCCGGCCTCCCGGCACAGCGCGGCGACGGCGGCCAGGTCGGCCGCGGGCTCCGGGGTGTCGAAGGCGCACAGGAGCAGGGCGGCGGTGGACTCCGGGAGACCCATGCGGGCGTACGCGTTGACGGCGCGGACGGTCGTGCGGTCCATGAGTTCGAGCAGCGACGGGGTGTGGCCGCCCGCCATGATCGCGCGCACCGCCTCGCAGGCGGTGGCTGTCGTGCCGAACTCGGCGGCGAGGACGAGTTGCGGGGCGGGCGCGGGGCGCAGGGCGAGCACGGCCCGTACGACGATGCCGAGGCTGCCCTCGGAGCCGACGAAGAGCCGCGTGAGGTCGTACCCGGCGACCCCCTTGGCGGTGCGGCGCCCGGTGCGCAGGAGGCGGCCGTCGGCGAGGACGACGTCGAGGCCGAGCACGTACTCGGCGGTGACCCCGTACTTGACGCAGCAGAGCCCGCCGGAGCCGGTCCCGATGTTCCCGCCGATCGTGCACATCTCCCAGCTGGACGGGTCGGGAGGGTAGTTCAGCCCGTGTGCGGCGACGGCGCGCGAGAGCACCGCGTTGATGACGCCCGGTTCGACCACGGCGACCCGCTCGACGGGGTCGATCTCGATGATCCGGTCCATCTTGACGAGCGAGAGCACGACGCACCCGTCCACGGCGTTCGCGGCCCCGGACAGCCCGCTGCGCGCGCCCTGCGGCACGACGGGCACGCGGTGCGCGCTCGCCGTCCGCATGACGTGCCGCACCTCCTCGGTCGTACGCGGCAGCACGACGGCCGCCGCCCGCCCTGCCGCGCAGAAGCTCGCCATGTCGTGCGCGTACGAGGCCACCACCGCGGGATCGTCCAGGACGGCGGCGGCGGGCAGCCCGGCACGCAGGTCCTCCAGAAGGGCGGCGGGAACGTCCTCGCTCAGCGGCTCGGTCATGATGAACACAGTGGCATCGCGTGACGGCACGGCGGAAGACCCCGGCCGGTCCACCGCCGTGCGCCCGACGCCCACCACCCACTGCCCGCCGCCCCCGCGCGACGCCCCCGCGCGACGCTCGCGGGAAGCTGCGGAAGCCGGGTGGCCGGGGGGCTGGTCACGCCGGGGGACGAGGCGGGGCGGGGGCGGGGCGGGACGTTCCCGGAGCCGACGCGATCCGTGGCCGGTCCGCGTCCGTGGTCGGCCCGTGGCCGGTCCGCGCTCCGGGGGCCTTGTCCGGGTGCCCGGCCTGGTGCGTGAATGGGCGGAGCCAGTCGCCCCTGTTCACCGTGCCGGAGCCCCCGTGATCGACGCCCTCGACGCCCGTCTTCTTCTGCTGCTCGCGCGCGAGCCCCGGATCGGGGTGCTCGCGCTGTCGCGGCGGCTGGGGGTCGCGCGGGGCACGGCGCAGGCGCGGCTCGACCGGTTGCGGGCGCGCGGGGTGATCCGGGGGTTCGGGCCCGAGGTGGACCCGGCGGCGCTCGGGTACCCGGTCACGGCGTTCGCGACGCTGGAGATCCGGCAGGGGCGCGGCGAGCAGGTGCGGGCGCATCTCGCGCGCGTGCCGGAGGTCCTGGAGCTGCACACGACCACGGGGCAGGGCGACATGCTGTGCCGGCTCGTGGCCCGGTCCAACGCCGACCTGCAACGGGTCATCGACCAGGTCGTCGGCTTCGACGGGATCGTCCGCGCCTCGACGGCGATCGTCATGGAGAACCCCGTACCGCTGCGGCTCCTCCCGCTCATCGAGCAGGCCGCGCACGCCGCACGCGGCTGACCGGCCCCGCCCCGCTCCCCCGACGCGGCGCGCTCTCCCCCATACGTACCTCCCCTCGCGCCCCTCCCCCGCGCCCCCTCTCCCCCATCCACGTCCCTCCCGCCTCCGGATGGCCGTACCCCGCAAGCGCGGAGCCCGTGCCGCCGCCACTGTGGAGCGGTACGACACGTCCCCGTACCGGTCTCGCGGCGCGGCGGGCCGCCCGTACGGCGTCAGGAGTCAGGAGCGGTGGCGTGAATTTCTGGACCTATGTCGGCAACCGGCACGAGCAGTTGCTCTCGGACGCCTACCAGCACGCGAGCGCCGTCTTCCAGTGCATGGTCGTGGCCACCGTCATCGGGGTGCTGATCGGCGTGCTCAGCTATCGCTCGGAGTGGGCGGGCAATCTCGCCACGACCGCGACATCGACCATCCTCACCGTGCCTTCGCTCGCGCTCATCGGCCTGCTCGTGCCGATCGTGGGGCTCGGGGTCGCGCCCACGGTCATCTCGCTCGTGCTGTACGGCCTCCTGCCGATCGTGCGGAACGCGATCGTGGGCCTGCGCGGGGTGGACGCGACGCTCGTGGACGCCGCGAAGGGCATCGGGATGTCCCGTACGAGCAGGCTCCTGCGCATCGAGCTGCCGCTCGCGTGGCCGCCGATCCTCACCGGCATCCGCGTCTCGACGCAGATGCTCATGGGCATCGCGGCCATCGCCGCCTTCGCCTCGGGGCCCGGGCTGGGCAACGAGATCTTCCGCGGCATCGCCTCGCTGGGCAGCAAGAACGCGCTGAACCAGGTCCTCGCCGGCACCGTCGGCATCGTCGTCCTCGCCCTGCTCTTCGACTTCGCGTACGTCCTGATCGGCAGGCTCACCATCCCGAGGGGTATCCGTGTCTGACGCCTCCACACCGCCCCAGGGCGCCTCCGCCTCCTCCGCGGCAGCCGCCCGGGCCACGTCCGCCCCGACCGGCGCGCACGCGAACGGCCCGGACGCGAACGGCCGGGGCGCGTCCGGGTCGGACGCCGGCGGGGCGGGTGACACGAGCGGGGCGACGATCGAGCTGGAGAACCTCACCAAGATCTACGCGGGCACCTCGGTCCCCGCCGTCGAGAACGTGAGCCTGGAGATCAAGGCGGGCGAGACCGTCGTCTTCGTCGGGCCCTCCGGCGGCGGCAAGACGACGCTGCTCAAAATGATCAATCGCCTCATCGAACCGAGCAGCGGGCGGATCAGGATCGGCGGCGAGGACGTCACCGACATGGACCCGGTGAAACTGCGGCGGAAGATCGGGTACGCGATCCAGTCGTCCGGGCTCTTCCCGCACCTGACCGTCGCGCAGAACATCGCCCTCGTGCCGAAGATGATCGGCTGGTCCAAGAGCCGCGTGAAGGACCGCGTGGAGGAAATGCTCGACCTGGTCGGCCTCGACCCCGGCGAGTTCCGCGGGCGCTACCCGCGCCAGCTCTCCGGCGGGCAGCAGCAGCGCGTCGGCGTCGCGCGGGCGCTCGCCGCCGACCCGCCCGTGCTGCTCATGGACGAGCCCTTCGGCGCCGTCGACCCGATCACCCGCGATCACCTCCAGGACGAGCTGATCAGGCTCCAGCACGAACTGCACAAGACCATCGTCTTCGTGACGCACGACTTCGACGAGGCGATCAAGATCGGCGACCGGATCGCGGTGCTGCGCGATCGCTCGAAGATCGCGCAGTTCGACACCCCGGAGGCGATTCTGACCAATCCGGCGGACGACTTCGTCTCCGGCTTCGTCGGAGCGGGCGCCGCGCTCAAGCGCCTCAACCTGACCCGGGTACGGGACGTGGGGATCACCGACTGGCCGACCGTGTCCGTGGACGATCCTCTCCAGACCATCTTCGACCGCTTGCGCGCGGCGGGCGCCGGGCACAACGAACTGCTCATGCTCGACCGCCGCGACCGCCCCTACAAGTGGCTCAGGCGCGGCGACCTCAGCCGCGCCAAGGGCTCCCTCTCCCGGGCCGGGGCGCTCGTGCAGGACACGGTGACGCGGGACGCGACCCTGCGCGACGCCCTGGAGGCGGTGCTCACGGACAACGCCGGGCGCGTCGCGGTGACCGGGCGGCGCGGCGAGTACGAAGGGGTCGTGGACATGCAGACCCTGATGAATTCGGTGCACGAACTGCTCGAAGAAGACCGCCTGGAGGCGATCGAGCACCGGCACGAGCTGGAGGAGATCCAGGAGGAGCAGGACCACCCGCATCAGGACCGGACGACGGCCCTGGAGGCGGAGGAGGAGGGGACAGGGACTCCCAGGCGTACGGGGGCCGGGGCTCCCGGGCGTACGGACGCCGGTCCGGCGGGGGACACGGGGGCGGCGGCCGGCGGTACGGGTGGGCGTCCCGCCCGAGGGCTCGCCCGGGAACCCGGGCGTGAAACCTTAAAAGCTTTAAAGGCCGTCAGCGACGCGGGACCCTTATAAAACTTAAAACCTTAGAGGCTATTTAAGTTGCTGATTTATATTAATTTTATTGTTCAAACATGAGAGCTTAGTACGTGAAACATGAGAGCTTAGTACGTTAGCCATGAGAGCTTAGTACGTTAGCCATGAGGGTTTAGTTCGTTAAACATGAGAGCTTAGTACGTTAAACATGAGAGCTTAGTACGTGAAACATGAGAGCTTAGTACGTACTATCAACAGGTTGAACTGCTGATCTTCGGATGCACGGTTCTTGTTCAGGTAGTTGTGCAGTCCCCGGAAATGGTGAGCGTGCCGCCCGAAACTGACCGGCCTGGACGACCGTTTATCGTCCGTGAAGAACAGCTCGGGCAGGGTGAGCGGCGGCGGGCTGTCGGGCGTGAAGTCGACCGGGATGAGGCCGAGCAGCTTCCCCTTGAGCTCCTCCGTGTACATCGTGACCTTGCCGTCGCGGATCTTCGACGTGGAGCCCGGGGCGCCCTTGACGTGCGTCGTGTACGCGCCGGGGCCGACGGCGGTCTGGTGCAGGTCC
>NZ_GG770539.1:2351965-2361061 GCF_000154905.1 Streptomyces sp. SPB074
CGCGGCGGCGTGCGCGAGGAGGACGGCGCCGGGCGCGACGACTCCGACGGGCGCGACGACCCCGGCGGCTCGCGCGACGAGCGCGACGCGCCGCGCGGCGGTCGCGTCGAACGCGCCTCGCGCCGCATCGGCTGGCGCAAACTCACCTTCCTGCCGTGCGTGCTCGCGCTCGCGCTGCTGGCGACGTGGCTCTACTACGACACGGCGACGCTCGACGCCATCGCCCGCAACTCGCTCGGCGGCGGCAACATCTGGCTGCGGGTGCGCCAGCACATCCAGCTCACCGTCATCTCGACGTTCTTCGTGCTGATCATCGCGATCCCGCTCGGCATCCTGCTCACCCGGCGGCGGCTGCGCAAGGCGGCGCCCGTCGCGGTCGCCTTCGCCAACATCGGGCAGGCGACCCCCGCGCTCGGGCTCCTCGCGCTGCTCGTGATCTGGCTGGGCACGGGCGAGTTCCCCGCGCTCGTCGGCATCATCGTCTACGCGATCCTGCCCGTCCTGTCGAACACGATCGCCGGCCTGCGCGCCAACGACCCGACGCTCCTCGAAGCGGCGCGCGGCATCGGGATGTCGCCGCTCATGGTGCTCGGCAAGGTCGAACTACCGCTCGCGGTCCCGCTGATCCTCTCCGGCGTGCGCACCGCGCTCGTCCTCAATGTGGGCACGGCGACCCTCGCGACCTTCGGCGGGGGCGGCGGGCTCGGCGACATCATCACGGCGGGCATCACCAACCAGCGCATGTCGGTCCTCGTGATCGGCTCGGTCCTCACGATCGTGCTCGCCCTCCTGGTCGACTGGCTCGCGTCGCTGGCGGAACTGCTGCTGAGGCCGCGGGGACTGGAGGTCGGCTCGTGAGAACGGGACTTTTCCGCCGGGGTACGGGACCTTCCCGCCGGGGTACGCGCGCGGGCCGGCGCTCGCCGGGCGAGGCCCGTACGGGCCGGAAGTACCCCCGCACGGTCGTCGCCGCGTTCGCCGGGGCGCTCCTGCTCGGCGCGGCGGGGTGCGGGCTGACGAGCGGGAGCCCGCTCGTCGACAATGTCGAACCGGGGACGGTGGGCAGGGGCGAGCCGCTCAAGGGCGCGAAGCTCACCGTGGCGTCGAAGGAGTTCACGGAACAGCTCGTGCTCGGGGCGATCATGGGCATCGCGTTCAAGGCGGCGGGCGCCGACGTGCTGGACCGTACCGGCATCCAGGGCTCGATCGGCGCGCGCGAGGCCGTCAAGAGCGGCACGGCGGACGCGATGTACGAGTACACGGGGACGGGCTGGATCACGTACCTCGGCCACGCGAAACCGATCATCGACCCGCACGAGCAGTGGGTCGCCGTGCGCGACGCGGACCGGCGCAACGGCGTCATCTGGGGCCCGCCGGGCCCGCTCAACAACACGTACGCGCTCGCGCTCAACCGGAAGAACGAGAAGAAGTACCGGACGAGGACGCTCTCCGACGTCGCCGCGCTCTCGAAGCGGAACCCGGGCGCCGTGACGCTGTGCGTCGAGGGCGAGTTCGCGGCGCGCGAGGACGGGCTGAACGGGCTCAAGAGGGCGTACGGGATGAACATCCCGAACTCGCGCGTCACCAAGATGGCGGGCGGCATCGTCTACACGCAGACCGCGAAGGGCGCGTGCGTCTTCGGCGAGGTGTTCACGACGGACGGCCGCGTCAAGGCGCTCCACCTGAAAGTCATGAAGGACGACAAGCACTTCTTCCCGAACTACAACGTGGCCCCCGTCTTCCACACGAAGGCGCTGGAGGAACACCCGCAGATGGAGAAGGTGCTGGCGCCGATCACGAAGAAGCTGACGAACGCGGTGGCGCTGGAGCTGAACGCGAAGGTGGACGTGGACGGCGAGGACCCGCACGACGTGGCGCGGGACTGGCTGGAGAAGGAGGGGTTCGTGAAGAAGGGAGGGGGGTGAGGGCGCGAAGGCTGCCTCGCGGACGGGGAGTTCACCCTTGAGCGTGAACGCAAAGGAATTTTGCAAAACCGTCTTGCAAAGGTTCTTTGCACACCCTACGGTAGTGCCATGACCGAGGACCTGAGCCCCGCCGAGCGGGCCATCGAACGAACGACGCGCCACTTGGACGCCCGCAGCCTGCGCGCGCTCGCCCACCCGCTGCGCCTCCAGCTCCTCAACTCCTTGCGGCGCGGCGGTCCCGCCACGGCCTCACAGCTCGGCAAGGAACTGGGCGAGTCGAGCGGGGCGACGAGCTACCACCTGCGCCAGCTCGCGGAGCACGGCTTCGTCGAGGACGACCCGGAGCACGGCAAGGGACGCGAGCGCTGGTGGCGGGCGGTCCCGGAGACGATCAATTTCAACGTCCGCAACGTCGATCAGAACGACCCCGAGATCCGGGGCGCCTCCGATGTCTTCCTCCACGAGCTCGCCTCCACGCACTACCGCGAGACGGCCTCCTGGGTCGCCGACCGCGACCGGTGGCGCGACACGCCCTGGGAGGAGGCGGGGAACTTCAGCGATATGACTCTGTACCTCAGCGCCGCCGAGCTGACGGAGCTGAGCGCGCGCCTGCTCGCCCTGATCGCGGAGTACGACACGCGGGAAGAGGCGCAGGAGGGACAGCGGGAGGTACGGGTCCACCTCCACGCGCTGCCGGTCCACCGGGAGGCCCGCACCTGACGCGCCGCCGGCCGCGCGGCGCCCGCGCGGCCCATGCGTCCCCGCCGTTCACGCCCACGAGCGCGCCGGGGCCGCCCACGACCTCACATTCGAACAAATATTCTTTTCTCGCGCCGCAGAGAGGCAGACCACCACCATGTCGTACGACATCTACGGAAAGCACGTGCTCATGGGAGCCTTCGGCATCCTGGAGACCGACCATCAGATGCTGCACGCCCACCGGGCCCGGGAGCTGCGGGCGCAGGCGGCGGCCGACGCGCTGGCCCGGGTGCAGGGGCCGCGCGAGAAGCGGCTGCGGCAAGCCGACCGGGCGCGGGGTGCGGCGGGCGTACGGGGCCTGCGGGCGCGCTTCGGCTGGTCGCTCATCGGCCTGGGGCTACGGCTCGCGGTGCCGGGGCGCGCGGTGGCCGGGCGCGCGGTGGCGCGCACGTGAGGGGGCCGCGGGGGCGCCGGGCGCGGTGCGGGCCGGTAGCCGGGGAGGCGCGGTCAGCAGCTCGGCACCTTGCCGCCGCCGTCCAGGGCCCGGAGCGCCGAGACCGCGCCCTTGAGCGTGGTGACGGGGACGAGGCGCAAGCCCTTGGGAAGTTCGGAGCGGGCGTCGGAGCACTCGTCCTTCGGGACGAGGAAGACGGTCGCGCCGTCCCGGCGGGCGGCCTTCGTCTTGAGCGCGACACCGCCGACCGCGCCGACCTGGCCGCTGTCGGTGATCGTGCCGGTACCGGCGATCGCGCGGCCCCCGGTGAGGTCGCCGCCCTTGCCGTCGCCGTCGAGCTTGTCGACGATGCCGAGCGAGAAGAGGAGCCCGGCGCTCGGGCCGCCGACATCGGCGAGGCGCAGGGTCACCTCGACGTCCTCGCCGGAGCGGCCGAGGTAGGAGAGGGCGGCGTTGGTGGCGTGGTCCTGGGAGGAGCGCATGTCGGCGAGGTTGTGCCGCTCGATCTCCTTCACGTCGCCGCCCGGGTAGACCGAGTCGCGCGGCATGACGGCGCGGTCGGTGCGGAAGTAGCCGTCGATCACGTCACCGAGCTTGACGGTCGCGTCGGGGGCGGTGGCGAGGATGGTCGTCATCCGGAGCTGACCGCTCGTGCGGCGTTCGGAGGCGCCGCTGATCGTGATGACCTTCTGCCCCTTGTCCGAACCGAGCACGTTCGCCGTGGTGCCGGGCTGGGCGACGGTGAACGGCAGCGGGGCCAGCGCGGCGACGAGGATCAGCGCGAGCACCGGGAGGACGCACAGGAGGAGGACGCGGGGGCGCCTGAGACGGAGGGACACGCCCACAATCTAACGCGAGCCACTCACCCCCCGGCCTCCCCACCCGCGCCACGGCGCGGGGCGCCGGAGGCGAAGGCGGACCGGGGAGGAGGACGGGGCGGCGCCCCGGCACGGGGAACCCCTCCCGCTCCAGCGCGTTCGTTCCCCCGGCACGGGACGTTCCCCCGGCACGGGGCGTTCCCCCGCTCCGGGGCGTCCGCCGCCTCAGCGCAGGGCGTCCGCCACCTCGCGGGCGGCGTCCACGACCCGCTGGGAGACTCGTTCGGGGACCGAGTCGGGGAGCATCACGACGCCCACGCTGCCTTCGAGCCCCGTGACACCGAGCAGGGGGGCCGCCGCTCCGCAGGCGCCCGCGTCGAGTTCGTCGCGGGTGAGGGTGCAGGTGGGGACGGTGCGGCCGGCGGGGGTGCGGGCGGCGAGGATGGCGCGACCGGCGGCCCCGTGGTCGAGGGCGTGGCGGAAGCCGGTGCGGTAGGCGACGTGGAAGTCGGTCCAGGTGGGCTCCACGACGGCGACGGCGAGCGCGTCGCTGCCGTCCACGAGGGTGAGATGCGCGGTCGCGCCGATGTCCTCGGCGAGCGAGCGCAGGGCCGGCAGCGCGGCCTCCCGCACGAGCGGGTGCACCTGCCTGCCGAGACCGAGCACACCGAGCCCGATGCGCGCGCGGCCCCCCAGGTCCCGGCGGATCAGCGCGTGCAGTTCCAGCGTGGCCAGGAGGCGGTAGACGACGGTGCGGTTGACCCCGAGACGGGCCGAGAGTTCGGTGACGGTGAGACCGTGATCGGTCTCGGCGAGCAGCTTGAGGACCTTGAGTCCACGGTCGAGCGTCTGAGAGGTCTCCGCGGTCACGACGCCCACTCCTTCGATGAGGTGCGGCGGGGCCCGACCGTACGGGCGCGGGGCCACCGGTCCCGTCCGGCGCACGTCACCTCGTACCCGGTCCGCCTGCGAGTCGCACCGGCTGCGCTCCGGGGCGACGCTGCCACGGGGCGTGTGCGTTGCCCGGACAGTAGCGAGCGCTCCCCGCTCAGCGGAAGGCGTTGTCCAGTATCCGGGCGGTAACGGAGCCAAATCGTCCGCATTTATCCCTTGAGGAAGTCGGCATGTACACGAAAAGCGCACAGGAAGCGGCGGGACGGCGGCCGGGCGCCGCGCCGGGGCGGCGCGTCACCGCCCGCCCGGCGCCGGGCGGAGGTCCACCCGGCGGAGGCTCGCCCGGGCGAGGACCCGCTGGGCGGGCGGGGCCGCTCCCCCGCCCCCGCCGTCTCCCCTGTCGTCTCCCCCGCCGGCTCCCCGGCGGCTCACTTCATGCGGGTGGCCCACTCGCGCACCTTGTCGATGCGCTGCCGGATCTGCCCCGCCGTCGCCTCCGCGCTCGGCGGCCCCCCGCACACGCGGCGCAGTTCGGTGTGGATCACGCCGTGCGGTTTGCCGCTCTGGTGGGTGTAGGCGCTGACGAGGGTGTTGAGCTGCTTGCGCAGTTCGAGGAGTTCCTTGTGCGAGACGACGGGCCGCCGCTCGGCGGGGAGTTCGAGGAGGTCGGCGTCCTCGGCGGGCTTCTTGCGGCTCGTCGCGATCTGCTTGGCCTGCCGCTTCTGGAGCAGCATCTGCACCTGGTCGGGTTCGAGCAGCCCCGGGATGCCGAGGTAGTCCTGCTCCTCCTCGCTGCCCGGGTGCGCCTGCATCCCGAACTCAGCGCCGTCGAAGAGGACCCGGTCGAAGACGGCCTCGGACTCCAGCGCCTCGAAGGAGAACTGCTCCTGCTCGCCGGTGTCCTCGTCCTGCTCCTTGTTCGCCTCGTCCATCTCCTTCTCGGACTCGGCGTACGGGTCCTCCTCGCCGTTCTTCCTCGGCTTGTCGAGGACGTGGTCCCGCTCCAGTTCCAGGGCGTTGGCGTGGCCGAGGAGGTCGGGGACGGTGGGCAGGAAGACGGAGGCGGTCTCGCCGCGCCGGCGCGAACGCACGAAACGGCCGACGGCCTGGGCGAAGAAGAGGGGCGTGGAGATGGTGGTGGCGTAGACGCCGACGGCGAGACGCGGGACGTCGACGCCCTCGGAGACCATGCGGACCGCGACCATCCAGCGGTCCTCGTTGTGCGAGAAGGTGTCGATGTTCTCGGAGGCCCCGGAGTCGTCGGAGAGGACGAGGGTGGCCTTCGTGCCGGTGATCTCGCGGATGAGCTTGGCGTAGGCGCGGGCCTGCTCCTGGTCGGAGGCGATGACGAGGCCGCCCGCGTCGGGGATGCCCTTGCGGACCTCGCTGAGGCGCTGGTCGGCGGCGCGCAGCACGTTCGGCATCCACTCGCCGCGCGGGTCGAGCGCGGTGCGCCAGGCCTGCGAGACGGCGTCCTTGGTCATCGGCTCGCCGAGCCTGGCGGCGATCTCGTCGCCCGCCTTCGTGCGCCAGCGCATGTTGCCGCTGTAGGAGAGGAAGATGACCGGGCGGACCACGCCGTCGGCGAGGGCGTTGCCGTAGCCGTAGGTGTAGTCGGCGGCGGAGCGCCGGATGCCGTCGTTGCCCTCCTCGTAGGCGACGAAGGGGATGGGGTTGGTGTCCGAGCGGAACGGGGTGCCGGTGAGGGCGAGGCGGCGGGTCGCGGGCTCGAAGGCTTCGAGGCAGGCTTCGCCCCAGGACTTGGAGTCGCCCGCGTGGTGGATCTCGTCCAGGATGACGAGGGTCTTGCGCTGCTCGACGCGGTTGCGGTGCAGCATGGGGCGCACGCCGACGCCCGCGTAGGTGACGGCGACGCCCACGTACTCCTTGGAGACGGGGCCGGCGCTGTAGTCGGGGTCGAGCTTGATCCCTATGCGTGCGGCGGCCTCCGCCCACTGCTTCTTGAGGTGCTCGGTCGGGGCGACGACGGTGATCTGCTGCACGACGTGGTGGTGGAGCAGCCAGGACGCGAGCGTGAGCGCGAAGGTCGTCTTCCCGGCGCCGGGCGTGGCGACGGCGAGGAAGTCGCGCGGCTGTTCCTGTACGTACCGTTCCATCGCGCCCTGCTGCCAGGCGCGCAGCTTTCCCGCCGTACCCCAGGGGGCCCGGCCGGGGAAGGCGGGAGAGAGGTGCGAGGAGGAGGTGGGGGTGGTAGTCACGTTCTCCGCTGAATCAGGCTCGGCTGCGTGGACGAGCAGCCACCCTATCCCCGCCCCGAGGACGGGCGGGGCGCCCGGCACGACAGGAGCACGGGTGCGACGGGCGTCACACCGCGACGCCCCCGGGCCCCGCCCGACGCCACGCCGCCGTCCGGACCAACGCGAAGGCGCCACCCCGGCCACGCCCCGCCCCGACCCCGACAACCGCCCTGCCCTGTCCGGGCGATCGCCCCCACCGGCCCCGACAGCTCCCGCGCCCCCACCGGCCCCGACAGCTCCCGCGCCCCCGCGGGCTTCGCCTGCGCCTACCCGCCCCGTGCCGGTCGCGTCGTGGCGGTCGTCCGGGGGGTGGGCCCGGCCGGACAGCGGGGTTCGGCGGTGGCGCGAGAGGGCGGGTTGACGACAGTGCGTTGGTATGGGCGCCCCTCGGCCGTACCTAGACTCGGACGGCCCGAGGAGCGGACCGGTGAGGGAGTCGAGCGGCGTGGCGCAGAACCCGGAGAACGCGGAGAACGTCGGCAACCCGGAGACCACCGGCGACCCGGGGGACGTGACGCAGGCGGCGGGTGCGGCGCGCACCGTGACCGTCGGCTCGCGCGGGAGTGCGCTGGCGCGGGCGCAGGTGCGGGAGATGGTGGAGCGCTGGGAGCGCGAGGTGCCGGGGGTCCGGTTCGTGCGGCGGGTGATCACGGAGGCCGGGGACGCGGACCGGAGCACGCCCACGGTCGCCGGGGTGACGCGGCGCGCGGGCGTCTCGGCCTTCTCCTCGCGGCAGGAGGCGGCGCTGGTACGCCGTGAGGTGGACGTCGTCGTGCACTGCCTCAAGGACCTCCCGACCACCCCGGCCCCCGGCACCGCGCTGCTGCGCACGCCGGGGCCGCGCGAGGACGCGCGGGACGCCCTGTGCGGGGCGACGCTCGCGGGGCTGCCCAGGGGCGCCCGGGTCGGTACGGGTTCGACGCGGCGGGTCGCGCAGCTTCTCGCCCTGCGCCCCGACTTGGAGGTGATCCCGGTACGGGGCAACGTCCCGGCCCGGCTGGCCCGTCTGCGTACTCTCGACGCGGTCGTCCTCGCGGCGGCGGGACTGCACCGCCTCGGGCTCACGGAGGAGATCACCGAGTACCTGGACCCGGAGGCGTACCCGCCCGCGCCCGGGCAGGGCGCGCTCGCGATCCAGGTGCGCGAGGGCAGCGGGGCGGCCCGGCTCCTCGCGGCGAGCGGGGACCCGGCGACGGACACCGAGGTACGTGCCGAGCGCGTGCTGCTCGCCGAACTCCACGGCGGCTGCTCCGTGCCGCTCGGGACGTGGACGAGCCGCCCGTCCCCCGGGACGCTCCGCCTCCACGCGGCCGTGACGGCCCCGGACGGCGGCCGTCAGATCACCGCCACGGCGCAGGGCCCGGCATCGGAACCGGACAAACTCGCGCTGACAGTGGCGGAACGCCTTCTCGCCGGGGGCGCTGCCCGCATCCTGGCCGAGGCGACTCCCTGACACGGGGACGGGGATCACCCGGGCCACCGGGCACGGACAGGCACGGCCGGACGCGGGCCGCGCCCTCGTGGTACGGCGCGGACGTCACCCCGTGGACGGCACGACCACCCAGGCCACCGTCACACCGCCACCGCCGCTCCCACCGCCACCCACCGCCCTGTCAGTCCCCCGTGCCATGCTCCCCGCGACCAGGCAGGCAGGGCGGTGGGCGGGAAGGCAGGGGGCTGTGATGGGTGCCGACTACTACAGTGCCGACAGCGAGGACGGGGACCGGATCGAGGACCCGTCCGAGGACGCGTTGTTCATGATGCTCGGCGATCTGGACGAGGCGGGAAACACCTTCCTCGTCATCAGCCCCGCCGCTGCCGACGCGGGCTGGTCCGTCTCGGTCGCCCTCCTCGGGAAGGGCGTGTACGAAGTCGTCCGCAGGGACAGCGGGCGTGGCGAGCGGGCGGTCAGCCGTTCCGCCGTCATCGACGACATCGCGCGGGACCTGACCCGCTGGCTGGCCGCTCGCGACGCCGGGCGCACAGCGCCCTGAGACCGGCCCGCGAGCCGACGCGGGGCAGACACCGCAGCGGACGCCGACGCCACC
>NZ_GG770539.1:2361720-2363350 GCF_000154905.1 Streptomyces sp. SPB074
CCGCGTTCGTGCCCGCCTCCTCCGGTGCGGAGAGTTCGAGCAGGAGGGTGCTCGTGCCGGAGGTGACGATGCCCATGCCGAAGCAGCCGAAGCCCCCAGGCCACCGCGACGATCCACACCGGCGTCCAGGAGAGCAGCACGCCGGGAGCCGTCGCGATGGCCCCGGCGACGAGCACCATGCCGAAGGTCATGAACGTCCTGCGGTACGCGGCCCAGGCGGGCCGCGCCTGCACCCAGCTCCCGAAGGCCCACGTGCTGCCGCCGAGCGCGAGCGAGAGCCCCGCGAGCGTCGGGCTCAGCCCGCGCTGTGTCACGAGCATGAGCGGGACGAAGGACTCCGCCGCGATGAAGGCGCCCGCCGCGACGCCGCGCAGCAGCACGACCGCCGGGAGCCCGCGCGCCGCGTGCCACGTGCCGCGCGGCAGCAGGACCCGGACCGCGAGCGCGAGCAGCACCGCGCCCACGAGGGCGGGCGGCAGCGACCACCAGCGCGGGTCGCCCGCCGCGTACTGGAGCAGCCCCGCCGCGAGCGAGAGCGCGAAGGCCCAGGCGAGACGGCCCCGGGGAGCGGGCGTCGCGTCGGGCAGCGGGCCGGCGGCGCGGCGGCGGATCTGCGGGAGGGCGAGCAGGAGCGGGAGCAGGATGAGGACGGGGATGCCGAGGAACACCCAGCGCCAGCCGAGGTGTTCGGTGACCGTCCCGGCGAGGAGCGGCCCGACGACCGAGGGCACGACCCAGCACGCGGAGAACGCGGCGAGGATGGCGGGCTGGAGCCTGCGCGGGTACGCGCGGCTGACGACGACGTACAGCGCGACGATCACGAGCCCGCCGCCGAGTCCCTGCACCGCCCGCCCGAGCACGAAGACCCACATGCTCCGCGCCGTGCCGCACAGCAGCAGCCCGGCGGCGAAGCCGCCGATGCCGAGCGTGATCGGCGCGAGCGGGCCCGCGCGGTCGGCCCACTGGCCCGCGAGGACCATCGCGAACAGGCTCGTCGTGAAGTACGCGGAGAACGCGAAGGCGTAGAGCGGGACGCCGTGCAGCTCGCGCGCCGCGACGGGCATCGCCGTACCGACCGCCGTCGCCTCGAAGGCGATGAGCAGGACGACGGAGACGATCCCGAGGCTCAGGGCGAGGTACGGGCGGGAGAGGACACCGCCCGCGGGGGCCGGCGCGACGGACGCCGGTGCGGCGGGCGCCGGTGCCGCGTCGGCGCGTGGTACGTCGGCGGGGGCCGGTATCGGGGCGGGGTCCGCGGCTTCGGCGCCGGGCGGCTGGCTCGTACTCACCGAGCCAGGGTAAGGGGCGAATGCGGCAAACGCCCCTGTCGGGAGCCGGGTACGCGCTCCTCCTTTCGGCGTACGACCCCGGGCGGGGCCCCGTCCGCGTGTGGCCTCCCGTGAACGCCGTATGTCGGCTCCGTGGCAGGCGCCGACGCCCTCTTGCCGGGACCCCGGCACCGGTTCTACGGTCGGGGTACCGCACAGCACATGGCGGGTCATGGACAGCGGTCCGGCCGTGTGCGCGTGGCCGTGTGCCCGAGTGGCTCAGGGGCCGGTCTGCAAAGCCGGTTACATCGGTTCGAATCCGATCACGGCCTCGGCAGTATGCTATTTTTTTTTTTTTTTTT
>NZ_GG770539.1:2363649-2366933 GCF_000154905.1 Streptomyces sp. SPB074
GGGACCGCGCTCGCGGCATTAGCGCCGAACGGGGCGATGACGTCCCGTTCCTCGACGAGGCGCACGACGCGGATGTCCGGGGTGTCGAGCGCGGTCGGGAGCGGGTACCCAGTCAGGTCGGGGTGGCGGACCAGGCCGCGCGGGGTGCGCAGGTTCTCGGTGAGCGCGGCGCCGACGCCCTGCGTCACCCCGGCCTCGATGCGGGCGCGCAGCTGTGCCGGGTTGAGGACCCGGCCCACGTCCTGGGCGACCGTCAGCTCCACGACCCGGATCGCGCCCAGCTCGATGTCCACGTCCACGACCGCGCGCACCGCGCAGAAGGCGAGCCCCACGAAGGCGTCGCCCTGGCCGTTCGCGTCGAGCGGTTCGGTCGGGTGGGGGCGGCACTGCGCCGTCGCCCACAGCTCCTTGCCCTCCAGGGTCTCCGCGACCGTCGTGGAGAGCACCCCGTCGTAGCTGGTGATCTTGCCGTCGGCGATCTGGAGGAGTTCGGCGGACATGCCGAAGGTGTGCGCGAGGGGCTGGAGGAGCTGCGTGCGGACCATCTTCGCGGCGCGCTCGACGGCCCCGCCGGAGACCCAGGTGTGCCGGCCGTGGCAGGCGGGCCCGGCGGGCGGCTGGTCGGTGTCGACGGGGGCGACGCGCACGTCCTCGATACCGAGCACGTCCTGCACGATCTGCCGCGCGAGCGTCGAGAAGCCCTGCCCGGTCTCGACGGCGGCGCAGATGACCGTGGCCACGCCGTCGTGGATCTTCACGGTGGCCGTCGCGACCTCGTCCGCGCCCTCGGCGCCGAGCATGTGGACCATGCCGACGCCGTAGCCGACCCCGCGCCGTACGGCGGCGGGCTCGCCCGCGCCCTCGGGCCCGCCGGGCAGCAGCCACTCGTCGGCGGGGGTGTCCTTGGGGAGCGGGGGCAGTTCCTCGTCCCGTACGGCTTCGAGGAGTTCGGCGACGGGCGCGGGGCACGTCACGCTCTGGCCGGTCGGCAGGACGTCGCCGGTCGCGAGGACGTTGCGCAGCCGCAGTTCGGCCGGGTCCACGCCGGTCTTCTTGGCGAGCTTGTCCATCTGCGCCTCGTAGGCGGCGCACACCTGCATCGCGCCCTCGCCGCGCACGTGCCCGGAGGGCGGGTTGTTGGTGCGCACGACCCAGCCCTCCACGAAGGCGTTCGGGACGACGTAGGGACCGCAGGCGAAGGAGACGGCGGCGGCCAGCGCCTCGCCCGAGCTGCCCGCGTAGGCGCCCGCGTCCATGAGGATCTGCGCCTCGACCTTGACGAGTCGGCCCTCGGCGTCGGCGTGGTGGCGGTAGCGGAGCAGGGTCGGGTGGCGGTGGGCGTGGCCGAGGAAGGAGTCCTCGCGCGAGGCGGTGAGCTTGACGGGGCACTGGGTGCGCATCGCGAGCAGCCCGAGGGGCAGCGTGAAGCTCTGGTCCTCGCGGTCGCTCGTCGCGCCGGGGACGCCGGTGACGACGACCTTGACCTGGTCGGGGCTGAGCCCGTAGCAGGCGGCGGCGAGGTCGCGGTCGCCGTGCGGGTCGGTCGAGGCGGTGTACAGCTCGACGCCGCCGTCCGGGCGCGGCACGGCGAGCCCGGCCTCTGCGCCGATCGGCGCGGGGTCCTGGCGGCCGATGCGGTAGAGCCCGTCCACGACGATCTCGCCGACCGCCTCGGGGTCGCCGGAGCGCAGCGGGATGTGCCGGACGAGGTTCCCGTCCGGGTGGAGCGGGGCGGCCTCGAAGGACGCCTCGGGGTCGGTGACGGGGTCGAGGGTCTCGTAGGTGACCTGGATGGCGGCGGCGGCCATACGGGCTGTGTCGGGGTGGTCGGCGGCGACGGCGGCGATGGCCTCGCCGTGGTGGCGCACGAGGTCGGAGGCGAAGACGGGGCGCTCGCCGCCGAAGGAGTGCGCGGGCAGGTCCTCGTGCGTGAGGACGGCGCGTACGCCCGGCATCCGCAGGGCCTCGCCGGTGTCGATGGAGACGATCCGCGCGTGGGCGTGCGGGGAGCGCAGGACGGCGGCCCACAGCAGGCCCTCGGCCCACAGGTCGGCGGCGTAGGGGAAGGTGCCCTCGGTCTTGGTGCGCAGTTCGGCCGGGGGCAGCGAGGTGCCGAGGCCGAAGGGGGGCCGTTCCTCGGCGGGTGCGGCGTCCAGGGACTCCGGGGACTCCGCCGTCGACTCGCTCATGCCTGCCCTCCGTCCTGCGGGTGGGTGCCGGTGCCGTCGTGGGCGTAACTCGCTTCGGGCGGCGGCGCGTAGGGCAGGCCCGCGCCGTACGTCTCGGGCCCCGCCTGGTGCGGGACGTGGGGGCGGGGCTGCCCGGTGGTGTCCGGCGCGGCGTCCTCGTGCTCCTGGGGGAAGGCGAACTGCCCGGTGGCGCCCGGGTCTTCGGCCTCGGCGGGCCAGGCGGCCCCGGCCGCCTCCTCCTTGGCGGCGGCGCGCTCCTCGCTCGCCTCGCGCCGGCTGGCCGCGACGTCCTCGACGGCGTCCAGGACGCCCCGGTAGCCGGAGCAGCGGCACAGGTTCCCGCAGAGCGCCTGCCGGGTCTCCAGCGGTGTCGGCGCCGGGTTGCCCTCCAGGAGGTCGTGCACGGTCATCGCCATGCCGGGCACGCAGAAGCCGCATTGCACGGCGCCGTGCGCGGCGAGCGCGCGCTGCACGTCCGACGCCTCGCCGTCGCACGCGAGTCCTTCGACGGTACGGACCTCGCTCCCGGCGGTCGTCGCGGCCGGTACGAGGCAGGAGGCGACGAGCCGCCCGTCGACCTGGACGTTGCACGCCCCGCACTCGCCCTGCGCGCACCCGTCCTTGGCCCCGGCGAGCCCGAGCCGCTCGCGCAGCACGTAGAGCAGGGACTCGCCGATCCAGGCGCCCTCGACGGGCCGTTCGACGCCGTTGACGGAGAGCGTGTAGGCGGCGAGGGGGTGTTCGTCGGGGAGGGGGAGGCCGCCGGGGGCGGAGGGGGCCTCGTCCTCGGGCGCGGGCTGCGGGGCGGGCGCGGGCTCGCGGTCGTCGTCGTGCTCGGCCCCGGCCTCGTGACCGGCTTCGGGACCGGCTTCGGAGGCGGGTCCCTCGGCGGGCTCCGACCCGGTCGCGGGTTCCGGCACGTTCCCGGCTTCCGGCACGGCCCCGGCTTCCGGGGTCTCCCCCGCGCTCCCCCGCTCGCCCGCGTCCTCCGCCGCGTCCGGGGCCTCCGCCGCGTCCAGGGCCTCCGGCGCGGGCGCGCCCTCCGGTTCCCCCTCCGCGACGGGTTCCTCCGCGTCCGGTACGTGTCCGGGCGCC
>NZ_GG770539.1:2367320-2368596 GCF_000154905.1 Streptomyces sp. SPB074
CCGGGGGCCTCGGGGCCGGGCCCGTCCTGCCGCGGCGGGAAGTCCCAGGAGCCGGTCCCGCCCGGCTCCGTACCGGCGGGCGGGATGCGCGGCGGCACGTAGCCATGGCCGGGGGCGGCGAGCGGGGCCGCGTCGAGGAGTCCTTCGGGAAGGCTGACGAAGGCGGTGGCGTCCACGTCGTAGTCCGTGTGCGGGACGGGTTCCCAGCCGCCGTAGGGCCCGGGGCCCTCGCCGTGGGGGTCCTGCTGCGACGGTGTGGGCCGGTCCTGTTCCTCGCTCATGCGAGCGCCCTCCCCAGTGCGCGACGGGCCAGCGCGCCGACGGTGCGGCGCAGGTGCGAGACGGCGGGCGTGAGCGGCCGCACGACGCCGTCCTCGCCCGCGGGTTGTTCGGGTAACGCAGGCGGCGGCGACGTACTCGCCGAAACGCGGCGAGCGCCTCGGGCGCGAGGCTGCGGTCGCCGTCCCAGTCCACGAGCGCGGAGACCCACGCCTCGGCCTCCAGGGGCCGCAGCGGCATGGGCGCGATGGCGCCGACCGCGCAGCGCACGGCGCGCCGGGCCGGGTCGAGGACGAGGGCGAGCGAGGCGACCGCGCGGCCGGGCCCGGTGCGTCCCGTCGCCTTGAGGAAGACCTGCGGGGCGTGCAGGAGCGGTACCCGTACGTGCGAGATGAGTTCGCCGCCGCGCAGCGGGTCCATGCCCGTCAGGAGGTGCGAGACGGGGACCTCGCGGCGGGCGCCGCCGACGCTCGCGAGGAGCACGGTGGCTTCGAGCGCGGCGAGGACGGGGAGCGCGTCGCCGGTCGGCGCGGCGGTCGCGATGTTGCCGCCGAGGGTGCCCGCGTTGCGGATGTGCGGGGGCCCGGCGGCGCGGGCCGCGGCGGCGAGCGCGGGGATGAGGGCGGCGAAGTCGGGGCGGCCCATGCGCGCGTGGGTGAGCCCGGCGCCGAGCAGGGCGTGGCCGTCGAGGTACTGCCAGCCGCGGATCTCCGCGACGCGGCCGAGGCCCACGAGGGCGGCGGGGCGCAGGAGTCCGGCGTTGACGGCGGCCATGAGGTCGGTGCCGCCCGCGACGGGCACGGCGGTGGGGGTCGCGGCGAGCGCGGCCACGGCCTCCTCCAGCGTGGTGGGCAGGGAGACCGCCGCGTTCGGTGCCTGTGTGGTCAAAGCGGCTGCCCCTTCCCGTTGCCCCGGACGTGTCCCGCCTGTGGCCTGTGCTGCCGTACGGTACGTCGTCACGGGCCGGACGTGGCAACTCTGGCACATCTTCGCGCGG
>NZ_GG770539.1:2368723-2387514 GCF_000154905.1 Streptomyces sp. SPB074
CTTCACACGCGCGGTGGTGCGCCCTCCCTCGGGAAGCCGCCGACGCCGGGGCGCCGCTGCCAGGGCTTCGGGCCGTTCTTGGGCCGGTAGGCGACGCCGAGCGCGTCGAGCCGGGCGTAGTGAGCCGCGTCCATGCGCCGTGGGAAGTCCGCGTAGTCGCGCGCGTCGGGGGCGGGGAGTGCGCTCCAGACGACCTCGGCGAACGCGGCGAGGCGCGGGAAGGTCTGGTAGTCGCGGCGGTCCTGGCTGTCCATCACCTCGGCCCAGGAGTTGGCCTGGGCGCCGAGCACGTGCCGCGCCTCGTCCTCGGTCAGCTCCGGCGGCACGGGCTCGAAGCGGTAGACGTCCTCCAGGGTCCGTACCCAGCCGATCGGGACGGGCTCGTCCTCGCCCTCGGCCTGCCGGAAGTCGAGGTAGACCTGCTGTTCGGGGCACATGACGACGTCGTGCCCGGCGCGCGCGGCGGTGATGCCGCCCGCGTAGCCGCGCCAGGAGGTGACGGCGGCGCCGGGCGCGAGCCCGCCCTCCAGGATCTCGTCCCAGCCGATGAGGCGGCGCCCGCGCGCGGTGAGCCAGGTGTCGAAGTGCCGGATGAACCAGCTCTGGAGGCCGTCCTCGTCAGCCACGCCGAGATCCGCGATGCGTTTCTGCGCGGTCTCCGACGCCTTCCACTGGTCCTTGGGGCACTCGTCGCCGCCGATGTGGAAGAAGGTGGACGGGAAGACGTCCAGGATCTCGGTGAACACCTCCTCGTAGAAACGCAGGACCTCTTCGGTGGGAGCGAGGACGTTCGGGTTGACGCCCCAGGTGTCCAGGACGCCGAGCGCGCTCGTGTCGATGACGTCGGTGTTGCCGAGGTGCGGGTACGCGGCGATCGCGGCCTGCGAGTGGCCGGGGACGTCGATCTCGGGGACGACGGTGAGGTGCCGTTCGGCGGCGTAGGCGACGATCTCGCGGAGGTCGTCCTGCGTGTAGTAGCCGCCGTGCGGGATCTCGTCCCACAGGGCGGAGGTGCGGTGGCCGCGCTTGGTGCGCGGGCGCCAGGCGCCGGTCTCGGTGAGCTTGGGGTGGCGCTTGATCTCGACGCGCCAGCCCTGGTCGTCGGTGAGGTGGAGGTGCAGGACGTTGAGCTTGTGCGCGGCGAGCAGGTCGATCGTGCGGAGCACGCCGTCCTTGGGCAGGAAGTGCCGGGCGACGTCGAGGAGGTGGCCGCGCCAGGCGAAGCGGGGGGCGTCCTCGATCCGGGCGTACGGCAGTTCCGCGCCCCGGGCGGGTACGGGCACGGGCGCGGCGCCGGGGACGGTGGGTGTCGCGGCGGCGAGGGGGGCGCGGCGCAGGGCGGCGGGGCCGGCGAGCTGGCGGAGCGTCTGGACCCCGTAGTAGGCCCCGGCGGGTCCTCCCCCGGTGATCCGCACGCCGTCGGCGCCGATCGTCAGGACGTACGCCTCGGGGCCGAGTTCCGGCCCCTCCTCGATCCGGAGGCGGACGGCGGGGCCGTCCCCGTCGGCGGGGAAGTCGAGGCCGAGCGGGACGCCGAGGTCGCGGCGCAGGGCGCGCGCGGCGGTCGTGGTGCCGGGTCCGGCGTCGAGGCGGGTGGCGGCGTCGAGGCGGAGGGTGCCGTCCCCGGGGGTGAGGCGGCGGGGGGCGGGCAGGAGGGTGGCGAGGGCGCCGGGCGCGGCGGACTCGCTCGCGGCTGCGGCGGTTTCGGGGGTCGCGGGGACGTCGGGCGCGGGTTCCGAGTGATGCGGTCCGGTCATGAGGTCTAGTCCACCAGATGGCGGCTGACATGCGAAGACCCGGAAGGGGACCGGTTTGGGGACGAGGAGCGGCCCGCCGGGCCCGCGACGCACAGAACCCCCGCGCCGCCCGGCCGGTGCCGGGTGGTGCGGGGGTCCGTGCATGAGAAGAGGACCCTGGCCGTGCGGGCGTGGGGGCTGGGGCTACTTCTTGCCGCCGCCCTTGCCGTCCTTGCCGTTGTCGCCGCCGGGGCCCATGGAGTCGTAGATCTCCTTGCACATGGGGCACACGGGGTACTTCTTCGGGTCGCGCCCGGGCACCCAGACCTTGCCGCACAGGGCGACGACGGGGGTGCCGTCGAGCGCGCTCGCCATGATCTTGTCCTTCTGGACATAGTGGGCGAACCGCTCGTGGTCGCCGTCCCCGTGCGAGGTCTGCGGGACCGGTTCGACAAGAGTGGAGGTGCTGCCACCGCGCTCGGGCTCAAGAGTGCTCATAAGCTCCTAGGGTACCCACGCGGAGGGCCCCGGCGGGAACGTCCGCGGGGCCTCAGTTCAGGCTCGCGTCCTCCGGGTACGTCGCCATCATCGCCAGGCTTCCGCGCTGCCTGCGCAGCACCTCGCGCCACAGTCCCTCCGGCCGCTCGGCCGAGATGTCCCCGGGCTCGGCGTCCACGACGTACCAGGCGCCCGCCTCCAGCTCGTCCTCCAGCTGGCCGGGGCCCCAGCCCGCGTAGCCGGCGAAGATCCGCAGCGCGCCGAGCGCGGCGGCGAGGAGTTCGGGCGGGGTCTCCAGGTCCACGAGGCCGATCGCCCCGTACACGCGCCGCCAGCCCAGCGGCGTCGAACGGGTGCCCGGCTCCCCGGGGACGACGGCGACGCCGAGCGCGGAGTCGAGCTGGACGGGGCCGCCCTGGAAGACGACGCCGGGCGCGCCCGCGAGCGGGCCCCAGCCCGCCAGGATGTCGTCCACGTCCACCGGCGTCGGCCGGTTGAGGACCACGCCGAGGGTGCCCTCGGCGTCGTGGTCGAGGACGAGGACGACCGCGCGGGCGAAGTTCGGGTCCGCGAGGGCCGGTGTGGCGACGAGCAGCCGCCCTGTGAGCGAGGACACCCCGGTCATGACAGCCATGATCCCGCATCGGCGCATGGGTCCGGGAGTGGGTCACGGCGGGCTCGCCGCCGCAGCTCAGGGCGCACGGAGGCGTCCCCCGCGCACGACACGCGCATGGTGACGTACCGCATTCGGTTCCCAACCGTTCGTGTTGTGGCGAACTCATGACGCTTTGTGCCCCGTTCACGCACGCCGGACCGCCGCCCGGGGCGATTACGCTTTGCTTCGGCCCTGCCCACCTCCTCCGGAACGCGAGATCGATGACCGTCACCGACGATGTACTGCTTGTCCACGGCGGAACCCCGCTGGAGGGCGAGATCCGGGTCAGAGGCGCGAAGAACCTCGTGCCCAAGGCCATGGTCGCCGCGCTGCTCGGCAGCGAGCCGAGCACGCTGGGCAATGTGCCCGACATCCGTGACGTCCGGGTCGTGCGCGGGCTGCTCCAGCTCCACGGGGTGACGGTGCGCCCCGGCGAGGAGCCGGGCGAGCTGGTCCTGGACCCGACACGGGTCGAGAGCGCGAACGTCGCCGACATCGACGCGCACGCCGGTTCCTCGCGCATCCCGATCCTCTTCTGCGGCCCGCTGCTGCACCGCCTGGGCCACGCCTTCATTCCCGGGCTCGGCGGCTGCGACATCGGCGGCCGGCCGATCGACTTCCACTTCGACGTGCTGCGCCAGTTCGGCGCCCGGATCGAGAAGCGCGCGGACGGCCAGTACCTGGAGGCCCCGCAGCGGCTGCGCGGCACGAAGATCCGGCTGCCCTACCCCTCGGTCGGCGCGACCGAGCAGGTGCTGCTCACGGCGGTGCTCGCCGAGGGCGTGACGGAGCTGTCGAACGCGGCGGTGGAGCCCGAGATCGAGGACCTCATCTGCGTCCTCCAGAAGATGGGCGCCATCATCGCGATGGACACCGACCGCACCATCCGGATCACCGGTGTGGACCGGCTCGGCGGCTACCGCCACCGCGCGCTAGCCGACCGCCTGGAGGCGGCGTCCTGGGCCTCGGCGGCGCTCGCGACCGAGGGCAACATCTACGTGCGCGGGGCGCAGCAGCGCTCGATGATGACGTTCCTCAACACGTACCGGAAGGTCGGCGGCGCCTTCGAGATCGACGACGACGGCATCCGCTTCTGGCACCCGGGCGGCAAACTCCACTCGATCGCGCTGGAGACGGACGTCCACCCGGGTTTCCAGACCGACTGGCAGCAGCCCCTCGTCGTGGCCCTGACGCAGGCCACGGGCCTGTCGATCGTCCATGAGACGGTCTACGAGTCGCGCCTGGGCTTCACGGCCGCGCTCAACCAGATGGGCGCGCAGATCCAGCTGTACCGCGAGTGCCTGGGCGGTTCGGACTGCCGCTTCGGGCAGCGCAACTTCCTGCACTCGGCCGTCGTCTCGGGCCCCACGCGCCTCCAGGGCGCCGATCTCGTCATCCCCGACCTGCGCGGCGGCTTCTCGTACCTGATCGCCGCCCTCGCGGCCCAGGGCACGAGCCACGTGCACGGCATCGACCTGATCAACCGGGGCTACGAGAACTTCATGGACAAGCTGGTCGCCCTCGGGGCGAAGGTGGAGCTGCCGAGCAAGGGCCTGGCGTAGCACGAGAATGCGGAAGGGCGCCCACCCATACGGGTGGCCGCCCTTCCGCGTTGCCTCTTTGCGCCGCGCCCGACAACCGAGCCCGACCACAAACTAAGCCCCTCCGGCGATTGAGGAGCGGGGTGTGGGGCGGAGCCCCACAAAGGGGCCCGCCCCGGCAAAGAGGGTGCGACGACCGCGAACGGCCACCCGCCCCCTTACTTCCCCTTCGCCGCTTCCTTGAGCTTCGAGCCCGCCGACACCTTCACGGAGTAACCGGCGGCGATCTGGATCGGCTCGCCCGTCTGCGGGTTGCGCGCCGTACGAGCCGCACGGTGGGTGCGCTCGAAGGTCAGGAAGCCGGGGATGGTGACCTTCTCGTCGCCCTTGGCGACGACGTCACCGACCACCTCGGCGAACGCGGCCAGCACGGCGTCGGCGTCCTTGCGGGTCACCTCGGCACGGTCGGCCAGGGCGGCCACCAGCTCACTGCGGTTCATGTTGTGTACTCCCGTGTTCTTCTTGCCGTTGAGGCGTGCCACGCGGCGTTGCCGCGTGTTGGGCAACAGCGAAGCCGATGCTGCCAGGGTCCACGAGGTCCCCCGGACCCGGGTCCTGCTCTACGAACCCTCGCGCCCAGAGAGGCATCCTGCCCCCACCTGCGGCGGGAACGCCAATCCGGGTCCCCCGTGGCGCCGCGGGCGTGTCGTGTCTCGTGCCCGACACCCTAGGTGCCCGGTGCGGGAGCGGCGATCCACGACGCGCCGACCGTACGCCTGCCCGCTCGGCGCGGACCGATGTCCGGCGTGGCGCGCCTCACGTCCGCCACGCCGGGGCGGCACGGTCCTCGCGCGTCCCGTCCCGCCTCCGGAGCCCGCCCGCGGGGGCCGCCGCGGGCGGGTTCCGCGCCGGTGTGCGCCCCCCGTACGGTCCGGTACCGGACGGGCAGCACACCGGCTCTGACCTGCGGTTCAGCCGGTCACGGGGGCGACAGGGGCGCTCATGGCGCCCTCCGCCGACTCGCCGGCCGCGCGGGCGGCGTCGCGCACCGCTCCGGCGACCGCGCCCGCGACCTTGTCGTTGAAGACGCTGGGGATGATGTAGTTGCGGTTCAGCTCGTCGGCGCTCACGACATCGGCGAGCGCGGTCGCGGCGGCGAGCATCATGTCGGTGTTGACGGTGCGCGACTGCGCGTCGAGCAGGCCGCGGAAGACACCCGGGAAGACCAGCACGTTGTTGATCTGGTTCGGGAAGTCGGAACGCCCGGTGGCGACGACGGCGGCGGTGCGGCGGGCCTCGCCCGGGTCCACCTCGGGGTCGGGGTTGGCGAGCGCGAAGACGATCGCGTCGTCCGCCATCGCGGCGACGTCGTCGCCGTCGAGGACGTTCGGGGCCGAGACGCCGATGAAGACGTCCGCGCCGCGCACGGCCTCCTTGAGGGTCCCGGTGAGGTTCTCCGGGTTGGTGTTGTCCGCGATCCAGCGCAGCGGCGAGTCGGGCGCGGCGTCGACCAGGTCGGTGCGCCCGGAGTGGACGACGCCGTGGATGTCGGCGACGACGGCGCGCTTGGCCCCGGCGGCGAGCAGGAGCTTGAGGATCGCCGTACCGGCGGCCCCGGCGCCCGACATGACGACCCGTACGTCCGCGATGTCCTTGCCGACGACGCGGAGGGCGTTGGTGAGCGCGGCGAGCACGACGATGGCGGTGCCGTGCTGGTCGTCGTGGAAGACGGGGATGTCGAGCGCCTCGCGCAGGCGGGCCTCGATCTCGAAGCAGCGCGGCGCGGAGATGTCCTCCAGGTTGATACCGGCGAAGCCCGGGGCGATCGCCTTGACGATCTCCACGATCGCGTCCGTGTCCTGCGTGTCCAGGCACAGCGGCCAGGCGTCGATGCCCGCGAAGCGCTTGAAGAGCGCCGCCTTGCCCTCCATGACGGGCAGCGCGGCCTTCGGGCCGATGTTGCCGAGGCCGAGCACGGCGGAGCCGTCGGTGACGACCGCGACGGAGTTGCGCTTGATCGTCAGGCGGCGGGCGTCCTCGGGGTTGTCGGCGATCGCCATGCAGACCCGCGCCACGCCGGGCGTGTAGACCATGGAGAGGTCGTCGCGGTTGCGGATGGGGTGCTTGGACTGCATCTCGATCTTGCCGCCGAGGTGCATGAGGAACGTACGGTCGGAGACCTTGCCGAGGGTCACGCCCTCGATGCCGCGCAGCTTGCTGACGATCTCGTCGGCGTGCGCCGTGGAGGAGGCGGCGATGGTGACGTCGATACGGAGCTTCTCGTGGCCCGACGCGGTCACGTCGAGGCCGGTCACCGAGCCCCCGGAGGACTCGACGGCCGTCGTGAGCTGGGAGACCGCCGTACCGCTCGCGGGCACCTCAAGACGGACCGTCATCGAGTAGGAGACGCTGGGCGCCGTTGCCATGCCGACTTCCTCTTTCCACCTGGTGTTTCTTTGCGACCGGTCGTGACCCGCGGTGAGCGGCGACCCGCCGGACGTGCGCACCGATCGTCGCACCTACTGGCAAGTAGGCGCGAATGGCCTCCCTACAGCCCTCAGGGGCCCGGGTGCGGCGGTTGCGACAGTTTCGCCGCGTCAGGGCCTGAAATCCTATCGCAGGACGGAATACGGTTTCCGTTCTGCGGTACGAGTGAGGGAGATCACGCCCACCGGGCCGCTCCCGGGCGGGGTTAGCCCGCCGCTCATGAGCACGAGCCCCCCCCCACGAGGCGCCGCGCGAGGTCCGCCTCGCCGCCCTCCCCGGCCCCGAGGGCGTCACGCCCGACACCTTCGCCGTGCGCCCGGCCGCCGCGCCGACCCCGCCGGGACCGGGCGAGGTGCGGTACGCCCTGCGCCGCCTGGGCCTCAACGCCGGGCTGGCGCACCGGATCGGTGGCTCGGGCACCGCCTACGGCCCCGGGCTGGGCCCCGGCGACGTCCCGGAGAGCGACGCGGTCGTGGAGATCCTGGCCTCGGCGGAGCCCGCCCTGCTGGTGGGCGGCTTCGCGGTCGGCAAGGTCCCCTGGCGCACCGGCGGAACGGTACGGGCGGCGGACCTGCGCGCCCTGCCCGACGACGCGGAGGCGACCGGCCTGGACACGTTCCTGACCGTTCTGGGCCACGTCGGCTTCGCGGCGTGGACGGGACTGGTCACGGTGGGCGCGGTGCGGGCGGGCGAATCGGTCTTCGTGTCGGGCGCGGCGGGCGGGGTCGGGAGCCGCGCCGTGCAGTTCGCGCGGGCGCGCGGGGCGCGCGTCGTCGGCTCGGCGGGCTCGGCGGGCTCGGCGGGCTCGGCGGAGAAGGTCGCGCTCCTGACGGGCACGCTGGGCGCGGACGCCGCCTTCGACCACAGGGCGGGCGAGGCGACCGAGCTGCTGCGCGCGGCGGCCCCCGACGGCGTGGACCTGTGCGTCGACAACGTGGGCGGCGCGCAGTTGGAGGCCCCGATCGAGGCGCTGCGCTTCCGGGGCCGCGCGGTGCTCTGCGGCGCGGCCTCGCGGTACGGGCGCGAGCGGGTGCGCGGCCCGGCGAACTACCTGCGGATGATCTACCAGGAACTGACCCTGCGCGGCTTCACCGTCACGGAGCACGAGGAGAGCCGCCCGGCCTTCGAGGCGGAGGTGGGCGGCTGGGTCCGCGAGGGCCGCGTCCGGAGCCTGCACACCCGCCTGGACGGCTTCGGGACGGTGCCGGAGGCGTTCGCGGGCCTGCTGGCGGGACGGCACACGGGGCGGACGCTGGTCGCGGTGGAGGGGAGCCGCTGACGGCCCGTACGCGGACGGCCCGCCGTACGCACGACAAAGCCCCGGCCGCGTCTCCGCGACCGGGGCTCCGCCCTGTGTCTGCGACACCGGCCCGCCATGCTCGCCTCGCGGCAAGTGGGCGCTCGAAGCGCCTATGGTTGGGCCCGGGGGCTTGGATCGAGCCGGTGCCACGTCCAAGGTAACAAAGCCTGAGGGCGGGACAATTCCCGGCGGCCGGGTTTTTTCCGAGTGACACCGAGTGACCGCCCGTATGTGCTGCCGGCTGCGGCACTTCGCAGCGGAGGCGGCGTCCAGCGGAGGCCGCCCGTCACCCGTGACGGCCTTGCGGTCCAGATCCCGGTTCCAGTCGCTTGAGCCAGCCGTCGAGGTGGGGACAGGCCGCGCGCAGGGCGTCCGGACCGAGCAGTTCGACGGCGTCCGGGCCGTCCACGACCTTGCGGTACGCGGGGTGGGCTTTCAGGAGGCGTTTGGAGGGCGCCGTGCCGGAACCACCGTTGACCAGTTCGGGGCCGCCCGCGGCCACCACCTGGGAGCGCAAGGTGCCGCCCAGCCGTGGCGCCGCGATCAGTTCGCCAAGCTCCTCGGCGGCGGCGAGCACCCATGCCTCCGTCTCGTGGAGGGCGAGGAACGGCAGGAAGCGCGGATCTCCGATCGCTTCGGCCATCGCCGCCTCGACGTGTTCGACACGGGCGTAGGGATCACCGGCCGGGGCGTCGGAGAGGCCGGGCGTGCCGGACGGAAGCCCGTAAAGGTCGAGCATCGTTGTGACGGCGTCAAGCGCCGAGTTCCGCAGAAGTCCCCGGATGTCGTGCTCGATCCTGGGCCACTTGCTCACTCCGCCCTTGTCGTGCGGACGCCCGGCGGCCCGCCGGGTCTTGAGCATGACCGGCGTGATCCAGACGTCCGACGCGGTCAGTTCCGGCCCGAAAACCCGCTGGACCAGGCGCTCCTCGGTCGCGCCCTCCACCAGTACGTGAATCTGGCGCATCGCAGGACCTCACCCCTGCCGCTCGGGGCGGGGACGGCCGCCCAGCAGGTTCTTCAACCACAGGTCGCCGAGTGAGTAGTCATCGAGCCAGGCGGCCAGCGCCTCCGGCTCGGGCCGGTGCAGGCGCGTGGAGCCGTCCACACGTTCCGCGACGACGATGTCTTCCAGCCCGAACTGGTCCAGAAGGGTCACGGACTGCGTGGCGGCGAGAATCCGGCTGCGGGCGGACGCCGAACGGAACAGTTCCGCGAGGACCGTCAGGGCGAAGGGGTGGAGACCCAGTTCGGGTTCGTCCAGCACCAGCAGGGCGGGCGGGTGCGGCTGGAGCAGGAGGACGGCGAGGCAGATGAAGCGCAGCGTTCCGTCGGAGAGCGCGTCGGGCGGGAAGACGGTGTCCGAGCCGTACTGCTTCCAGCGGAGGAGCACGCGCCCCGTCGCGTCCTCGGCCAGGACGAATTCACGGAAGAAGGGCGCGACCGAACGGACCGTACGCGCGATCTGCTCGTAGGCCGCGGGGTCCTCCTCGCCCACGCGGCGCAGGAAAGCGGCGAGGTTGCCCGCGTCCGGATGCAGGACCTCCGTATCGGAGGCGTAGCCGGGTTGCTTGACCGGTGCCCGGGGGGTGGTGTCGTCGAAGTGGTAGACGCGGCAGCCCCGCAGGATCTCCAGCGTGTGCCGGGCGGCGGCAGCCTCTCCGCTCGTTTCCGAGTCCGCCGCGTCGCCCAGGCGCGACTCGCTGTGTCCTCGGCCGAGCTCGTCCCTCACAGGCTGCGCGGAGTACGAGGTGTCGTGGAATTCCACGGCCTCGGAGTCGAAGATCAGATCTCCCCGGTGCGAGGGCACCAGCGCCGCCTCATAGGCGTTCACGAGGTGGTCGTCCTCCGCCTCGACCCGCAGCCCGATCCCCCTGGCCCCTTTCGCCCCGTCGTGAAGCAGGGCCGCCGGCCCGCCCCGCAGTCCGACCTCCATGCCCAGTTCCCCGTCCACGAGGCGCCCGAGCAGTTCGACGGCCTCGATGAGATTGGACTTGCCCGCTCCATTGGGACCGACCAGCAAGGTGACCGGGGTCAGCGCCAGCTCAGCCTCATGGATCGACTTGTAACCGCTGACGGCGATGCGCCGGACCCTGTGTGACATGGTCCTCAATGTAGCGAGCGGCCGGGCACGGCTGCGGGCGCGCGGCGCCGGTGGCGAATGCCGCGCCGTGACGAGGAGGGCCGGTGCCTCGGCTCAGGCCGGAGCGTCGCGCCGGGCTCGCGTGAACGCGGTGAAGGCCCGGGGCGAGAACCGCAGGACCGGGCC
Organism: Streptomyces sp. SPB074; assembly: GCF_000154905.1. Lineage (GTDB taxonomy): Bacteria > Actinomycetota > Actinomycetes > Streptomycetales > Streptomycetaceae > Streptomyces. Next base: position 2,379,210 of record NZ_GG770539.1, read on the forward strand.
CGCCGGGACCTTCGAGTCGCGCAGCAGGAGCACGCCGGGGACAGCGGAGACGGCGACTTCGACACAGTTGTTGTCGCCGCCATCGCTGTAGGAAGACTTGCGCCAGGTGAGTTGTCGCGGGGTGGACATGGGGCCTCCCTTACCGGTCAGCGGGCGGTCACTGTCGCGATCAGTGCGGAGAAAGCCTCCGGCGAGACCAGGAGCACCGGGCCCGCCGGGACCTTGGAATCACGCAACGGCACCGCCGAGGGATGACCGGAGGCGACCTCCACGCAGTTGGCGTCGCCGCCGTCGCTGTAGGAGGACTTGTGCCATGTCGGGGGCTCGGGCATCGGGGGCTCCCGTGTGTTGACTGAGGCTGGTCAACGGATGTCTGCCCACCTCTTCGCACGGCGAAGCCCGCCGTCCCGGCTTCCGGGGCGGCGGGCTTCGGCGGTGGGTCAGCGGGTCGCGACCGCGTCGATCAGCGCGGAGAACGCCTCCGGCGAGACGAGGAGCGCGGGACCGGCAGGGACCTTGGAGTCGCGGACCGGGACGGCGGTGGGGTGACCGAGGCCGATCTCGACGCAGTTGGCGTCCCCGCCGTTGCTGTACGAGGACTTGCGCCAAGCGACCGGGAGGGAGTTGGCGGGTACGGCGTTCATTCAGACTCCTCCAAGAGGTGGCGCAGCTTCTCAAGCGTTGCCGTGGGGCTAAGTGCCTTGTCGCGTACGCCATCGTAGGACAGCCGCAGCGCCCCGACCTCGTCTGGATCGTCGATGAGTTGGCCGTGCTTGTTTCCTTCCACATAGGCCACGGCCGTGCCGTCATCTGCCCACAAGAGCGTCAGGCTTCCGCCCATGAGGTCATGCACCCCCTCGGTGACCGGCAGCAGTTGGAGCACTATCGCTGGCATCTGTGCGGCCTCGGTGAGATGGCGGAGCTGTTCCCGCCACACAGCGAGATCGGATGGGCGCCGCAGTAGAGCGACCTCATCCAAGATGACACGCACGTGAGGGGAGGGCTGCCGATGCAAAATCTCCTTACGCTCCATCCGCTCGACTACCAGACGATCAACATCGTCCTCAGTCACCATCGGATCGGCGGAAAGCACGGCCCGCGCGTACGCCTCGGTTTGCAGAAGCCCGGGAATCGCGAGCATGTACTTGTGCTGGATCGTCGCCCGCGCCTCCGCCGCCTTGAATCGCGCGTACCGGTCGCGGTACAGGCCCTCCTGCTCCAGCAGCCACGCTCCCACCACCAGGCCGTCCGCCTCGTAGAAGTCGTCCAGGGCCTGGACGACCCTCACTCCCGGTGAGGCCCGGTCGCCGCTCTCCAGCCGGTGCACGTAGCTGCGGTCGATCTTCGCTCCGTCCGCGACCTGTTGGAGGCTCAGGCCCCGTTCCCGGCGGAAGATGGCCACAATCTTGCGCAGGCTCACCGGTGTGGGCTCACTTTTCAGCTCTGGCATATGCACCCCGCATGTCCCCTTCGTTGCCCAGGAAGGAGCGACGGCGTCCGCTGGCCAAGCTAGTCACGGAACGGGCACCGTGGGTAGCGATCCACCGAATCATCACTCGGGAAGGAACGCGGTCCGTGCATATTCGCGAATTGAACGAGGCGCCCCCGCCTGCCAGTTGTCCGGTCTGTCAGCGGTTGAGGCGGGAGGAGGCGGAGGCCGAGGCGCGGCAGGACCACTCGCGGGCGGCCGACTGCCGGGTGCTCGCGCGGCGGCACCCGCACGGGGAGGAGGGACGGTGAGCGGGAGAGTCGGGGAGGAGCGGCGCACCGCTCGGGCCGGGGGTGCGGATCAGGCCATCGGGGAGATGTTCACGACCGATATCGGGGTGGCCTACGAAGTCGTCGCGCTCTACTGGCAGCTGGGCGCCGGGGGGCTGCCGTGCGCGGAGGACGAGTGGCGGCGGGGGCTCGGGGAGGCCGTGGCCGCGAGCAGGCGCGGGCTCTCGCTCGGGCTCGGGACGACCACGATCCCCGAACTGCGGAGCGTGATGGCGCAACTCGCGCACGCCTCGGCGTGGTTGCTCCTGGGGCTGCCCGGGTACGGGGACGACCGCGCGATGGCGGCGCTCGTCGCGTACGTACAGGATCTGCTCGGCCCGGAGCGGCAGCCGACCCGCGCCACTCCGGCCTGGGAGCGCTTCGCGCACATCCGTTTGCTGGCGAGCGGGGTGCGGCGGCTCGCGGAGCGGTGCGAGGAGCGGGCGGCGGGGCGTCACCCCTGAGGGGGATCGCCGGATGCGGCCCGGGCGGGACAGACTCGGGCGAATGAGCGAGGAAGAGGAACCACTGGCCGCATGGGCCGCGCGGCGCGACGAACCGGTCGGGCGGCTCAGGGTCGTACCGCTGTACGAGGGCCGGCGGGCGGGCGGAGCGCATGTGCGGCCCGGGGAGCCCCGGGTCGTGGAGCGGTGGAGCGGCTGCGCGTGGGAGGCGTTCGCGGTGACGCCGGACCTCGCGGCGGCGTTGCGGCTGGTCCGTCCGCCCGTGGAGGAGCCGCCCGCGTGCCCGGCGGAGGAGTCCCCGGGGGCTCTCCGCTCCGGGCGGGGGCGGCACCGGAAGCCGCCCCCGTAGACCTCAGTCCCGCAGCAGGTCGGGGACCCCGTTCTCGTCCGGGGCGTCGCGGTCGCCCGCGACGACCGTGAGGCGTTGGGTCGCGCGGGTCAGGGCCACGTAGAGGACGCGGAGGCCCACGACGGACTCCTCGGCGATCTCCGCCGGGGCGGCGACCAGGGTCGCGTCGTACTCCAGGCCCTTCGCCTCCAGGCTGCCCAGCGCCACGACGCGCGGGCCCAGGTCCGCCAGCCAGCGCGCCGCCTCCGCGCGGCGGTTCATCGCCACCACGACGCCGATCGTGCCCTCCACCTCCCCGAGCAGGCGTTCCGTCTCGGCGCGGACGGTCGCCGCCAGGCCGCCGCCGTCCGCCGCGACGACGTAGCGGGGGGCGAGGCCCGTGGAGCGGACCGCGCGCGGGGGCTCGGTGCCGGGCATCGCGAGGGCCAGGACCTGGTTGGCGACGGCCGCGACCTCCGCCGGGTTGCGGTAGTTGACCGTGAGCGTGAAGCGGCGGCGCGGGCGCGTACCAAGGGCTTCGTCGCGCGCGGCGGCGGCCTCCTCCGGGTCCGGCCACGAGGACTGGGCCGGGTCGCCGACCACGGTCCAGGTCGCGTGGCGGCCCCGGCGGCCGACCATCCGCCACTGCATCGGCGTGAGGTCCTGCGCCTCGTCCACGATGACGTGCGCGTACTCCGTGCGTTCGCTCGCGAGGCGTTCGGCGCGTTCGCGGCGGCTCTCCTCGCGCTGCGGCATCAGCTCCTCCACGCCGGTCAGCTCGGCGAGCGCGTCGTAGGCGCGGGGGCGCTTCGGCGGGGCGGGGGCGCCGAGGACGGCGTGCAGCTCGTCGAGCAGCGCCACGTCGTGGACCGAGAGCGGACCCGCGCCCGTCTCGGGGTCCAGGCGCCGCAGCGACTTCGCCACGCGCCGCACCTCGCCCTGGTCGAGCACGCGGCGCGACCAGCGCCCGAGCCGTCGCTCCGAGGCCATCGCGGCGAGCACGCGACGCGGCCTCAGCTCGGGCCACCACGCGTCCATGAACTCCGTGAACGAGTCCTCCGAGGTGATGTCCTCGTCAAAGGCCGACCTCAACTCCGCCGCCAGCTCGGGGTCGTGGTGGCGGGCCGCGCCCCCGGAGCGCTCCCACAGGGCGTCCAGGAGCAGACGGCGGGCGCGCGGGCGCAGGTAGTTGACCGGTCCGGCGCCCGAAAGAGCCGTGCGCCGGACGGACTTGAGCACGTCGGGGCCGAGTTCGACGCGGCGGCCGAAGGCGACGACGCGCAGGCTCTCGGGGGGCGGGACGGGCTGGCCGGGGGCGGCGAGCGTGAGCTGGCCGTCGGCCTCGCCCTGTTCCGCGGCCGAGGCGGGGCGGGTGACCGGCAGGTCGAGCGTTCCCCTCGCCGCGCGGCGCAGGACGCCGCCCATGCGGGCGCTGCCCTTCACGCGCGCGACGGCCGGGGAGTCGTACGCGCTCGCCCCGCCGGGGCCGGCCGCGTCGTCGGCGAGGTCGCCGAGCGCGCGGATCGCGACCTGGCCCTCCTCGCCGAGCGAGGGCAGCACGCCCTCGGTGTACGCGACGAGCAGCGGCGTCGGCGAGACGATGAGGATGCCGCCCGCGTAGCGCCTGCGGTCCTGGTAGAGGAGGTAGGCGGCGCGGTGCAGCGCGACGGCCGTCTTGCCCGTGCCGGGGCCGCCCTCGACCAGCGTCACGGAGGCGGCGGGGGCGCGGATGACCATGTCCTGCTCGGCCTGGATCGAGGCCACGATGTCGTGCATCGCGTGCCCGCGCGAGCGCCCGAGGGCGGCCATCAGCGCGCCGTCGCCCACGACCGGGAGCGGCGCGCCGTCCAGGAACGCGGTCAGCTCGGGGCGCATGAGGTCGTCCTCGACACCCAGGACGCGGCGGCCCTTGGTGCGGATGACGCGGCGGCGCACGACGCGGCCGGGCGCGACGGGGGTGGAGCGGTAGAAGGGGGCGGCGGCGGGGGCGCGCCAGTCGATGACGAGAGGGCTGTAGTCGGTGTCCAGCACGCCGATGCGGCCGATGTGCAGCGTCTCCGCGATGGCGGCCGTCCGGTCGGGGGCGATGGCGTTCTCGGCGACCTCGACGGCCGTGTAGGCGCCGTCCGGGCCCTTCTTGCCGTCCTTGCCCGCGAGGAGGTCGATGCGGCCGAAGACGAAGTCCTCGAACTCGTTGTTCAGGCGGTTGAGGTGCACTCCGGCGCGGTGGACCTGCGCGTCGCGCTCCGCGAGGGCGCCGGGGGTGCCGACGTGGCCGAGCCTGGCCGCGTCGCGCATCAGGAACTCGGCCTCGTCGATCTTCTCCAGGAGACGGCGGTAGGCGCGGTCGAGGTGCGCTTGTTCGACGCTGATCTCGTGGTCGCGTGTATCGGCCACGGAGGCCCCCTTCTGGTGGTGCTGAGCAGCCGTCTACCGTACGGCAACCCCGTCGGGGGACGGGAGGGGGCTCGCCTTTGCGCCGGGAGGCACGTTCGGGCGGGTGCGCCGTCGCGGGGGCTCCGCCCCGCACCCCGCGCCTCACTTGCCGGAGGGGCTGGATCTCTGGGTGGTGCGCCTGCGGTGGCGGGCGACGCGTTCGCGGTTGCCGCAGGTTTCGCTGGAGCACCAGCGGCGGCGCTGGCCGCGTGAGGTGTCGAGGTAGACGAGGGGGCAGCCCTCGCCCTCGCAGCGGCGCAGCAGCGGCGCGCGGGCGGGGTCGGTGAGGAGCGTGAGGGTGTCGCGGGCGAGGAGGGAGAGGAGCGCGGAGAGCGTCGGCGCCGAGTGGAGCGCCGCGACGAGGCGGCCGTCGCGGGCCCGGGCGGCCTGCGGGACGGGCGGGGCCGCGAGCGCCGCCGCGTTGAGGCGGTCCAGCGAGAGCGGGGCGCGGCGGCCCGCGAGGCTCGCGTCCACGAGCAGGCCCAGGTGGCCCCGTACCTCCCGTACCGCCGCCGGCCAGTGCGCTTGCGGCTGCGGGAGCGGTCCGCGCGCGGGCAGCAGGCCCGCGCCGACGCACCAGCCGACGACGTCCTCGCCCGTCACGAGCCGTTCGGCGGGGTGCCCGGTCGCGAGCAGGTCCAGACAGGGCCGCCCGGCGTCGTACCGGAACGGCGCGGGAGCCACGGGGAGCAGCGACATTTCGTCTCACCGCCGAGAGGGTGGGGGCCAGCGCGGGGGGGGTGCGCGACACCAGGGTGCCGGGGGCGGCGGCGTACGGGAAGTGGGCGGCGGAGGGAAGGGGCCGCCGTGGCGGCGCGGGCGCTTTCGCGCGCGGGTGTTCCCGGCGGGATGGTTACGGCTCGACGGCGAGGCGGTAGCCGCGCTTCACGACCGTCTGGACGAGGCCGGGCGTGCCGAGCGCCGTGCGCAGGCGGCTGATCGCGGAGTCCACGGCGTGCGGGTCGCCGCCGGGCCCGGGGAGGGCCCGGAGGAGTTCGGTACGGGGGACGACGCGGCCCGGCTGTGCGGCGAGGCGGCGCAGGAGGGCCGCGCTCGCGGGCGGCAGGGGGCGCGGCTCGCCGTCGATGAGCGCCGTGTCGCCGCGCGGGGAGAGGAGATGGCCCGCCACCCGCAGTTCCGGCGCGCGGGCGGGCAGTTCGTCGCACAGGAGGTCCACGAGCGGGGCGAGCCGGAAGCGCTCGGGGGACACGGTGGGGATGCCGAGGGCCTGGAGGGGGGCCGCCGTGACGGGACCGACGCAGGCGACGAGCACGGATTCCCGCAGTGCGTCCAGGAGTTGGTCCCGTACCCCACGGGTCTCCGCGCGGGCGACGAGCGCGAGGGCGGCCGGGGCGCTCGTGAACGGGAGGGCGTCCACGGTGCCCGCGAGGACCGCGTCGAGGAGGCGGTCGAGCGGGGCGGGGTCCTCGGGCGGCAGCCAGCGGTAGACGGGGACGGCGAGGACCTCGGCCCCCGCGTCGGTGAGGGCGGTACGGAACTCGCGCAGCGGGTCGCCGTGGAGCTGGACCGCGACGCGCGCGCCGCGCAGGTCGAACGTCCGCAGGTGGTCGAGGACTTCGGCCATGGACTCGGAGGCGGGCGACCACTCGTCGGCGAGCCCCGCCGCGCGCAGGGCGCCCCGCACCTTGGGCCCGCGCGCCAGCAGCCGTGCCCCGCGCAGGACGTCGGTCAGCTCTTCGCCCAGTCCCCAGTTCTCGGCCGCCGCGAACCAGCCGCGCAGCCCGACGGCGGTGGTGCCGATGACGAGGTGGGGCGGCCGCGCGAGCAGTTCCCCGGTGAGGGCGCGCAGTTCGGCGTCGTCCTCCAGCGGGACCGTCCGCATGGCGGGGCCGTGGAGCACGCGGGCGCCCCGGCGGCGGAGCAGCGCGAGGAGGTCACCGGGCACGGCGGTCGGCGGTGACGGCGACGGTGAACCCCGTCAGGGGCCCTCGCGCTCCGGGCGCGGAGCGGAGGCGGGGCCGCCCGCGTGCGGGGTGGCGTCGCGACCTCCGCGTGTCGGGAGCTGGCACCGGCGGTCCGCCCAGGGGCGGTGCCGTGCCGTCCGTGTGCGCCCGCCCAGTACGGCCGTCGTGCCCCGTACGCTCCCCATACCGCCGTTCCCCGCCCGCCCGGTCCTCCCCCGGCCCGGCGCCGGGGGCGCGTCAGCCTGCCAAGGGCAGGTGCCGGCGCGGTGCACAGCGTATGTCGCGGGCGTTACGGCGGGCGGCGAAGGGGCGCGGTGGTATACGAGGCGGGGGCGGCGCGGGACCGGCGGAGCGGGTGCGGGGGGCCTACGCGCGGCGCCGCCCGCCGCCGTCCGGCCAGAGCCTCGGCCGCCGCTTCGCCGCCACGTCCTCGACCCAGCCGAGGAGCACGATCGCGAGCGCGAGCAGCGGCCAGACCGCCAGGAACATCCACCCCGCGTACGTGTCGCCCAGGAACGTCCCGAAGGCGCCGTCGGAGACGGGGAGCCGCCACAGGAGGTCGATGAGCGGAACGGTGGCGAGGATGAGCAGGTTGTGCCACAGGTAGATCGTGACCGCCCGGTTGTTGGTCAGGGTGACGAAGCGGTCGAGGCGGGCGAGGCGGCCCGGGAGCGCCTGCCAGGAGGGCGCGTACTGGAAGAGGATCACCGTGAAGCCGAGCGACCACGTGGCCTGCGCGAGCGGGATGTCGTTGAGGTCGATGCCGCCCTCGCCCGCGTGGCCGAGCGCCCACCACAGGCCGAAGGCCATGAGGAAACCGGAGAGCGAGACGGCGAGATAGCGCGGGACCTTCCGCGTCAGCCCTTCCTGGTACGCCATGCCGAGCACCCAGCAGCTCCCGAACTGCGCGAAGTCGGTGAGCGCGAGGCCCGTCTCGCCGGGGATGCCGACCACTCCCGTGCCGATCACGGCGGTCAGCGCGACGGGGGCGAGGAACGTCGGCCACGGGGCGCGGCGCAGGGCCTTGAGGAGCAGGGGCGAGGCCACCACGAACCACAGGTAGGCGCGCAGGTACCACAGCGGCCCCGCCGCCTCGTCCGCCCAGCTCTGTTCGAGCCGGCCGCCCGCCGCGCCCAGGCTCTCGGGGTACGGGGGCGCGCCGACCGGGACGACGTACGTGGCCAGGCGCAGCCACCAGCCGAAGCCCTCGCCGCGCGGGGCGCGCCAGCCCGCGTACAGCATCGCGGGGACGAGGAGCGCGGCGAAGAGCCACAGCGGGGGCAGCAGCCGCCGCAGGCGGCCCCGGATCACGGACGCCGCCGGGCGGGCGAGCGAACGCGCCATGAGCGAGCCCGCGAGCGCGAACATCACGCCCATGGACGGGAAGACGACGC
>NZ_GG770539.1:2387714-2410397 GCF_000154905.1 Streptomyces sp. SPB074
CCGCCGGGTGCGGGGATGCGCCGCCCGCCGGGGGCCCGGGCGCGACGTCCGCCGGGTGCGGGGAAAGGCCGGCCCGCGTCGTGACCGGTTCCGCCGCCGTCGGCAGGGGGCGGGTGCCGTCCCCGTCCTCGTACCGCTTCGTGTGCGTCCCGCTCATGCCACCGGCCTCCGCTCGTTCTCGTCCGTCTCCCGCGTGCCGCTCCGGGCCGCGCGGGGTTCCGTCAGTTCCGCGAGGTCCTTGCCGCGCGGGGTGCCGCCCGCGTCGAGCACGCCGGTCCTGCGGAGCTTCTGCCAGCGCAGCCGTCCCCCGGTGAGCGCCGTGATCCAGGACTGGAGGAGGACGACGTACATGAGCTGGCGGTAGAGGAGTTGCTGGAGCGGCAGCGAGACGAGGTGCCGCATCGGCTCCTTGTCGAGCCGGAAGGCGTACGCGGCGCACACGGCCTGGACGGCGAGGACGCCGAGCCAGGCGAGCAGCGTCCGCCCCGTCGGGCCGAACACGATCCCGTACAGCAGGAACACGTCGATGAGCGGGGCCAGGAGCGGCGCGAGGACCATGAAGAGCGAGACGAGCGGGAGGCCGACGCGCCCGAAGCGGCCGGAGGCGCCGCGTTCGAGGACCGCGTGCCGGTGCTTCCAGATGGCCTGCATGGTGCCGTAGCTCCAGCGGTAGCGCTGGGACCACAACTGCGCGACGGATTCCGGGGCCTCGGTCCAGGCGCGCGCCTTCTCCGCGTAGACGACGCGCCAGCCGTCGCGGTGGATCGCCATGGTGATGTCGGTGTCCTCGGCGAGGGTGTCCTCGCTCATGCCGCCGACGCGGGTGAGCGCGTCGCGGCGGAAGGCGCCGACCGCCCCGGGGATCGTCGGCATACAGCGCAGTACGTCGTACATGCGGCGGTCGAGGTTGAAGCCCATGACGTACTCGATGTGCTGCCAGGCCCCGATGAGCGAATCCCGGTTCCCCACCTTGGCGTTGCCCGCGACCGCGCCCACGCGCGGATCGCCGAAGGGCTGGACGAGTTCGCGGACGGTCGCGGGCTCGAAGACGGTGTCGCCGTCCATCATCACGATGATGTCGTGCGAGGCGTGCGCGATGCCCCGGTTGAGCGCGGCCGGTTTGCCCGCGTTCTCCTGCCGCACGACGCGCACCCCGGGCAGGCCGAGCCGTTCCACGATGCCCGCCGTGTCGTCGGTCGAGCCGTCGTCGATCACGATGATCTCGACGGGGTGCTCGCTGCGGCTGAGCGACGTCACCGTCGCGGTGACGCACTTGGCCTCGTTGTACGCCGGGACCAGCACCGTGACCGGTTCGGTGACGGGCACGCCCCAGGCGAAGCCCCGGCGGCGGGTGCGGCGCGCGTGCGCGAAGGAGAGCAGCAGCATGAGGCCGAAACGCGCGAGGACGAGGCTGCCGGTGACGGCGAGGCCCGTGACGAGGACGCCGGTGACGCTGTCGGACGCGGCGACGAGCCAGACCCAGGCCCGCCCCTTCCACAACTCGGTGCCGCTCACCGGGGCGAGGGCGCTGGGGGCACCGAGCGCCTCGGTGAGATTGGTGAACTCGTACCCCCTTCCCTGGAGTTCGGGAAGGTAGCGGTCGAGCGCCGCGAGGGTCTGGGCCCGGTTGCCGCCCGAGTCGTGCATGAGGACGACCGCGCCCTCGCCCGGCTTCTCCGGCGTGGCGTTGGCGATGATCTTCTCGATCCCGGGGCGCTGCCAGTCCTCGCTGTCGTCGTCGTTGACGACCGTCAGGTAGCCGCGCGAGCCGATGTACTCGGTCACCGGCCAGGACTTGTCGTCCATCGCGTTCGCGAAGGAGGAGTACGGGGGCCTGAAGAGCGAGGTCCGCACCCCGGCGGCGCCCGCGAGCGCGAGCTGGTTCTGCGACAGCTCCCAGTCGATGCGGGTCTTCGACTGGTAGGAGAGATCGGGGTGGTTGAAGGTGTGCAGGCCGACCTCGTGGCCCTCGGCGACCATCCGGCGCACGAGCGCGGGATAGCGGGAGGTCATCGTGCCGGTGACGAAGAAGGTGGCGTGCGCGTGATGCCGCTTGAGCACGTCGAGCACGCGGGGCGTCCAGACGGGGTCGGGTCCGTCGTCGAAGGTGAGGACGATGCGGCGGTCGGGTATCCGCAGGGACTTGCGCTTGCCGTCGCGCGTGTCGATGACGGGGCCGCCGTCGAGGATCTGCTCCGGGACCTTGTCGGTCGCGGCCTCGGGCCGGATGCGGCGGTCGGCCATGATCTCGCTGTGCACGTAGCCGCGCAGCATGAGCATCGCGACGACGGCGCAGAGGAAGAGGACGGGGAGCAGGTGGCGGAGCGGCACCCTGCGCCCGCGGCGACGGCGGGGAGCGGGACGGGAGCGGGAGCCCGGGCGGGGACCGGTCCTGGCGCGGGGGGCGGAGCGGGCGGAGGCGGAGCGGGGACGGGGTGGCCGGGAGCGGTTGGCCATGAGGAGGGACGGCCTTTCGGGGGTGGGGAGAGCGGGGAGGGTGGAGCGGGGAGGGTGGAGCGGCCGGCGGGAAGGGCGGCCGCCGGACGGGGTCTGCGGGGCAGGGAGGCGGACAAGGGAGGGCGCGGCAGCAGCCGGTGGGCTGCCGCCGTACCGCTCTCGCCGCTTCCGGACCTCCCGGATCGCCGCCGTACCGCTCATCGCGTCCGGCGTGCCCTCCCGTGTCCGGTCCGCTCGCGCCGCTCGCGGGTGGCGCGGGAGGGGGCCGGGCGGGTGCCGTCCCGTGCTCAGGCCGCCGGGAAGAGCCGGAGAGGTGTCGCCGGTCCCGGCGTGCCCGTACCGGCGGACGGCCCCGGACCGGCTCCCGTGGCGGGGGCGGCGTCCGCGCCACCGGCCGCCGGTGTTCCCGTGCCGCCGTCGCCCGCCGCAGGCGCCGGGTCCGGTGTGCCCTCGCGGGGCGTGCCGTGGCCCTCGCCAGGGGTGGGCGGGCCGGGGAGCGGGGTCTCCCCACCGGTCTGCGGGGAGGTGCCACCGCTCTCGCCCGTACCGGGGCTCTCGCCGCCGCCCGGGGGCGTCCCGGGGTCGGTCCCGGTGCCGGGGCTCGGATCCGTGCCCCCGGGGCCGGGGCCGGGATCGGTGCTGCCGGTGCCGCCGCCCGGCTCGGGGCCCGTGCCCGTACCGGGGCTCGGCTCCGTACCCCCCGGGCCCGCGCCCGGATCGGTGCTGCCCGTGCCGGTGCCCGGCTTCGTGCCGCCGGAGCCCGTGCCGGGGCGCGGGCCGGTACCGCCGCCGGGCTGCGCGCCCGGTGAGGCGCCGCCGCCCGGGGCCGGCTTCGCGCCGGGCTTCGCGCCCTTGGCGGGCACCGGGCCCGCGCCGGGCAGCTTCGGGATACCGGGGACGCGGGGAGCGCCCGGCAGACCGGGCAGGCCCGTGCGGCCCGGGAGGCCGGGGACGAGGGCGGCGGGGAGCGCGGGCGGGGCGGCGTCGGTGCCCGCCCCCGTACCCGCCTCGCCCTCGGCCTCGGCGTCCGCGCGCGGCGGCGGCGAGGGCTTGACCTTGTCCGCGTGGGCCTTCGCCGCCGGCTGGGGCAGCGGCAGCCAGGGCGCGTCCGAGTTGCCCGATACGAGCGTCGCGCCGATGACGAGCGCGTAGGCCCCGCAGGCGAGACCGAGACCGAGACCGAGTCTGCGGTAGCGGCGGCTGCGGCGTCCCGAGGCGTCCACGAAGACGGGCCCTTCGGCGCCGTCCCCGGCGCGGCCCGGGCCGGCGCCGTCCCGCGCCGGAAGGTCGGCCGACCGGCGGCCGAGGCTGTCGAGATCGACGGTCACGCCTTGCGGCTCGTGACTACGTCCCGTGGTGACGTCTTCTCGCCAAGTTTCCACGATGTGCGCACTTCCCCCATCGAGCTGGTACGGGTGCGCGGGCGACCCGGGCGCCGCCCCTTCACCGGACCGGGCCCCCACCCGGCCCGAGCACCCCCCATTTGTCCCACTGCGCCCGGAGGAGCAAGGTAACGCGTTGACTCGTGGTCAAACCGCCTTTACGGCGGGACTCATCATGATGAGTGCATCTTTGACCGGACGCCGTGCGAAACGCGCCCGGATACGCCATGATGCTGCGCCCTCCTGCCCGTTCCCCGGGTGCGGGCGCCCGCGCGGCACCGCGCGCGGCGCTCCGCCACCGCCGCCTCAGCGCGTCGCCGGCAGCCGTTTCGGCCCGCGGGAGGTCGTCCCGAGCCGCCATTCCACTCCCGTCCCGCCGCCGCTCCCCCGCCCCCCGCCGTCCGTGTCGCCGTCCACAAGCCGCAGGCCGGGGAGGCGGGTCGCGAGGCGGTTCAGGGCCGTGCGGAGTTCGAGGCGGGCGAGCCAGGCGCCCATGCAGTAGTGCGGGCCGCCGCCGAAGGCGAGGGTGGGGGCGGGCAGTTCGCGGAACAGGTCCTCGTGCTCGGCGGGCGGAAAGACCTCGGGGTCGCGGTTCGCGGCGACGATGTCGGCCACGACGACCGCGCCCGCCGGGACGCGCACGCCGCCCAGTTCGGTGGCGGTGACGCAGCGGCGCAGGCTGCCGGGGTCCTCGCCGAGCGGGACGAGGTGGAGGAGGCGGTCGGCGGCGAGCCCGGCCGCGCCGGTGTCGGTGAGGCGCGCCCAGTCCGCGCGGCGTTCGCCGAGCAGGTAGAGCAGGACGTTGCCGAGCATCGTCATGGTGCTGTCGTGGCCGCCGACCACCATCCCGCAGACGAGACGCACCAGTTGGGACTCCGGGATGCCGCCCTCCGCGTCGGCCGCGCGCACGATGCCGCTCACCAGGTCCTCGCCCGGCTCCTTGCGCCGCAGGGCGAGGAGTTCACCGCCGAAGCTCGTGAAGTCGGCGAGCCCGGAATCGACTTCGGCCGCCGAGTGCGAGCCGTCCGTGAAGGCCAGGTCGCTCCAGTACCCGATCTTCTCCCACGCGTCCCCGTCGAGACCGAGCAGCCGGGTGATGACGGTGACGGGGAGCGGGCGGGCGAAGCCGGAGACGAGGTCGAACGGGCCGTCCTGGCGCGCGAGTTCGTCGATCAGCTCCTCGACGGTCGCGGTGATCCACGGCTCCCAGCGGGCCACGGCGCGCGGGGTGAAGGCCCGCCCCACCGTGCGGCGCAGCCGCAGGTGCTCGGGGCCGTCCTGGTTGAAGAGGAGTTCGGGGTCGTCCACGATGCCGCCGCCGCTCGGCCGGTCGTCGTGCTCCTCGGCGTAGAGCGCGGCCCGCGTGAAGGCGCCGCCGCCGAGGACTTCACGCACGTCGGCGTATCTGCTCACGCGCCAGGCCGCCGTGCCGTCCGGCAGGACGACGGGGTGCGGCGGCGCGCTCGGCTCGCTGGGGAGGCGGTGCAGCGGGGGCAGGGGGGTGGGGACGGGACTGGACACAACGGGCCTTCCGGGGAGGGGGGTTCGCGGGAGTACGGGAGCGGGCGGGCGCCCCCGGTGGCGGCCCCCGCTCCCGGCCGGGCCCGCCGCTCACACCTTCACCAGCACCTTCCCCCGGTTCGCCTCGCGCGCCCCGTAGAGGCTCCCGTACGCCGCGGGGATCGCGTCGAAGCCCTCGTACACCGTCTGGTCGCTGACGACCTCGGCCCGCCGGATGCTGCCGCCCAGCTCCTCGTGGAGCGCCTGCCAGTTGGCCTCGGTGAACCACTCGATGGAGAAGATCCCGCGGATCGTGGTGCGCGGGAACATGATGTACGGGAGCAGGCGTGGCCCGACCGCCTCGCCGCCCACCTGCGTCGCCCACTGCCAGCACACCGCGACCCGGCTGTCCACGGTGAGCATCGAGAAGACGGCGTCCGTGACGGCCCCGCCGAGGTTGTCGAAGTAGCGGTCCACGCCGTCCGGCGCCGCGGTCTCCAGGGCCGCGCGGATCGTTTCGGGGCTGTCGCCCTGGCGGTAGATGAGGACGTCGTCGAAGCCGAGTCCCCGCAGGTAGTCGCGTTTCGCGGGGCTCGACGTCGTGCCGATGACGCGCGCGCCCGCCCGGCGGGCGAGCTGCCCGGCGAGGGCGCCGACCGCCCCGGACGCCCCACTGATGACGAGGGTGTGGCCCGGGCGCACGTCCAGGAACTTGCTCAGCGTGCCCCAGGCGGTCATCCCGGGCCCGCCCATCGCACCGAGCGCCGTCGGGAGCGGCAGCCCCTCGTCGTACCACTCGGGCCGCAGCCGCCGGTAGGCGGGGAAGACCATCGGGAAGGTCCCCGTGGCCCACAGCTCGGGTTTCCCGTCACTCACCAGGTGCGTGCGCCAGCCGCCGTACCCCTGCACGAGTTCGCCTTCGCGGAAGGGCGCCTCGGGGCCGGCCTCCAGGACCTCCATGATCGTGTCGGCGCCCATGTGCGCGCCGAGCGGGGTGTCGAGCGTGATGCCCTGGAGGTAGGGATCGACGGAGACGTAGCGGGTGCGCAGGAGCATCTGGTGCGGCGCGAGGTCGACGGGAACGTCCTCGTCCACGCGCGCGTAGACACGCGAGACGTCCGGGGTGCCCTTGACGTGCTCGCGGACGACCCACTTGCTGATCTTCACCGGGACTCCTCCTTGTGGGGGACGCGCTTCCCGCGCGCGGGGGCGGGGACGTCCCCCGTCGTGGCGGGTGCCGGAATCCCGGGGCCCACCGGGATGACCCGGTGCGTCGGGGGCGGTCCGTGGGTGTCGGGGGCGGCCGTGAAGTCCAGGCCGTCGTCCCGGCACACGAACTGCATGACGTGCCGCCCGGCCGCCGCCGCGCGGATGAGGCCGCCGGTCGTGGCCCAGACCCCGGACTGGTAGAAGTTCCCGAGCCCGGGGACCCCGGGCCCGTACTTCTTGATCAGCTCCTCCAGCGTCTCGCCGCTCTCCACGAAGGGCTGCCAGCCGAGGACGGTCCCGTCGAAGTTGCCGGTGTAGCGGACCTGGGTGAGCGGCGTCGAGACGTCCCGCACGGCGATGGACTCGCGCAGGCCGGGGAAGCGCGCCTCGAGGAACTCCACGAGCGTGTCCCTGACCTGGTGCTTCGCCGCGTAGTAGCCGCGCCCGTGCCGGACCGGCAGCGTGTGCAGTTTTTCGCCGCCCCTGCGGCGCGTGCGCTGCTCGGGCCCCTCGTCCAGCGCGCGCCACGGGGCGATGTCGCAGAAGTACGTGGCGTAGACGACGCTCGTGCCCGGCGGGGACAGCTCGGGGTAGTGCCGGTCGCGGAACTGCACGTTGATGCTGGAGTGGCGGATGCCGGTGAGCTTCGCGGCGGTGGCCTCGTCCAGGAGGTACGTCGTGCAGGGATCGGCCTCGGGGAACTCGCGCTGGAGGCCGAGGAAGAGGGTCACGTACCCGGGGAAGACCATGCCGGGCCGCTCGATCGTCTCCGTGTAGAGGCGTTCGTACTCCTTGCCGAGGTCGCGGCCCTTGAGCAGGGACCGCATCGTCGTGGGGCCGTCGCAGGCGGCGACGACGATGTCCGCGCGCAGTTCCTCGCCGTCGGTCAGCCGTACGCCGACCGCCTCGTCCCCCTCGATCAGGACCTCTTCGACCTTCGTGTTGTACGCGACCTCGCCGCCGAGCCGCAGGTAGCGCTGCTCGATGGAGCGGGCGAGGCCGAGGGAGCCGCCCTCGGGAACCCCCGCGGAGAGGTTGGCGTGCGAGGCCATCTGGAAGTGGGTCGGCAGGACGGGGAAGTTGGGGTGGCGCTCGTAGAGGACGTAGTTGAACGCCTTGCGCAGCAAGGGGCTCTGGAACTTCTCCGCGTAGTCGCGCATGAGGACCGAGATCGTCTTGCGGACCGCGTTGAAGTACGGCAGGAACCCGGCGAGCATCCGCATTCGCTCGACGCGGCCCATGAGCCCGACCGGCTTGAGGAAGGGATAGACGGCGAGCGCCTTGCGGAAGGAGCGCAGGTTGTCGCAGAAGCCCTTGACGTGGCGGGCGTCGGCGGGCGAGATCCCGGTCAGGTGGGCCTGGAGCCGGTCCGGGTCGGAGTAGAAGTAGACCGCGCGCCCGTCCGTGTCGCGGACGACGTTGAAGACGTCGAAGTGCCGGACCTCCTTGCCCTGGAGGGCGCCGAGTTCGAGCCAGATCTGGTGCATCTCGTTGCCGGGGCCGCTGCCCAGCAGCCAGCTCACGCAGGCGTCGAGCGTGTAGTCGCCGCGCTCCCAGGCGGTGCAGCAGCCGCCGGGGATCTCGTGCATCTCCAGGACGCGGGAGCGGTAGCCGTTGAGCTGCGCGTAGACGCCGGTGGAGAGGCCGCCGAGGCCCGCGCCGATGATCAGCATCGTCTCGCGGCGGTCCCCGGCCCGCGCGCGCCGGGGCTCCTCCCGGGCCGGAGGGGAGGGGTGGGCGGTGGGACGGCTCGTCATCGGGCCCGCCCTTCTTCGTGTGGACAGGTCATCGGGCCCGCTCCTCGCGTTCGTTCCAGCGGTCCAGTTGGGGAAGGCTGCCGAGCTTTCCCGGATGCCAGGGCTCGGCGTTCTCGCTCTCGAAGGCCCGGAAGGGGACGCCGAGTTCGTCGCACAGGTACTGGACGGCGAAGCGGCCGGTGGACGCGGCGCGGATGAGGCCGCCCATGCCGACCCACTGGCCCGCCATCGAGAATCCGGCGAGGCCGGGCAGCCGCATCCGGTCCTTGCCGACGAGCTTCGCGGAGAGGTCGTCGGCCTCCGAGAACGCCTTCCAGGCGAGGATCGAGCCCTTGTGGTTGCCGGTGTAGCGGCGCGTGGTGGCGGGCGAGGCGACATCGACCAGCTCGATGCGCCCCGCCACCTCCGGCCACTTCCGTTCCAGGAACTCCCGGACGAAGGCGGCGACTTCGGCTTTGCGGGCGCGGTAGGCGCGGCGGTCGGCCGCGCGCAGGTCCGCCCAGTACCCGTAGTCGCTGAAGTACGTGCAGTGCACGACGGATCTGCCCTCGGGCGCGAAGCCGTCCGCGTAGCGGGAGCGGAGCTGGACGACGATGCTGGACTGGAGGCCGCCGGGCAGCCGGGCCGCGTCCTCCTCGTCCAGGAGGTACGTCGTACTGTGCGTCTCGCCCTCGGGGAGACCGCCTTCGACGCCGACGAAGGCCGAGACGACGGCGGGGAACAACGTCCCCTCCTGGCCGATCAGTTCCTCGTAGAGCTTGTCGATCCTGGGGCCCGTGTACCGGCCGCCGAGCAGGCCCTTGACCGTGGTGTCGCCGTCGGCGGCGGAGATGACGTGCTCGGCGTAGAGCCTCGTGCCGCCGCGCAGTTCGACGCCGAAGGCGCGGTCGTCCTCTACGAGGACGCGTTCCACGCGGGCGCGGTAGCGGATCTCGCCGCCGAGCCGCGTGTACCGCTCCTCGACGGAGCGCGCCAGGCCGAGCGAACCGCCTTGCGGAAAGCCCGCGTTGCCGTGATAGGCGCTCGCCATGTTGAAGAGGTAGGGCAGCAGCGGGAAGCCCTCGGGGTCCTGGAAGAAGATGTTGCGGAAGGCGGTCCGCAGCAGGGGGTCCTGGAACCTGTCGGCGAAGGCGTGCATCGGCGTGGCCGCCGTGCGCCAGAAGAGCCGGAAGGCGGGCAGCACGGTGCGCAGGGTGCGCAGGCGTTCGCCCCAGGTCTTGAGCGCGGGCGCGGTGAGGAAGGGGTACAGCTCGATCTTGAGGAAGCGCCGCAGGTCGCGGCAGTAGGCGCGGATGTGCGGGGCGTCGGCCGGGGACAGTTCCAGGAGGTGCGCTTCGAGCCGGTCGGGGTCGTTCCAGAAGACGACCTCGCGGCCGTCCGTGCCGACGACCT
This sequence comes from Streptomyces sp. SPB074, assembly GCF_000154905.1. Lineage (GTDB taxonomy): Bacteria > Actinomycetota > Actinomycetes > Streptomycetales > Streptomycetaceae > Streptomyces. The sequence goes on from NZ_GG770539.1 coordinate 2,397,412, forward strand.
TGTTGAACAGCTCGAAGTTGGTCACCGACTTCCCGTCGAGCGCGCCGAGTTCGCGCCACACCTGGTGCGCCTCGTTGCCCTCGGCGGTGCCGATCAGCCACTCGATGCAGTAGTCGAAGACGTACCCCTCGCGCGACCACGCGGTGCAGCAGCCGCCCGGGAGGACGTGCTTCTCCAGGACGAGCGTCCGCAGCCCGCTCATCCGCCCGTACGTCCCGGCGGCGAGCCCCGCGAGCCCGGCCCCGACGACGAGGACGCGCGGCGGCGTCCCGGGGGTGCGCTCGCGCGCCTCTCTAGTCGGTGGCGGGCGCCCGCGGGGAGGAGCGGGGCGCGGGCACTCCCGCCCGCGCGGACACCCTTGCCCGCGCCGCGCCCTGCGGCGCCGCGCCGCCCCGCGCCGCGCCCTCCGCTGCCGCGCTCACGCCGCCCCCTGCCCGTCGAGGAGCCGCCGCACGAGCTGCGCGTTGCGCGGCAGGTGCTCGGCGTCGAGCATCTCGGCGTGCGTCCCGAAGCCGCACAGCACCCGGTGGCCGGCCGCGGAGGAGCCGTGCCAGGAGCCGGGCACCCCCTCCTCGTACAGATCCGCCTTGTCCTCGTCCGTGAGCACGCTCACCGGCGCCGCGAGCGTCCCCGTGTTCGGGGTGCGCCCGCAGAAGCGCAGGTACTCGGCGGCGTGCTCCATGACCGCCGCCGTGACGATCTCCGAGCCCGTGTGCTGGTGCAGGTGGCCGCCCAGCTCGGACTCGAACGCTTTCAGGACCTCGGGGCCCGGCTCGTAGGCCTTGAGGCTGCGCCGCGAGTCGAGCACGACGACGTGCGCGATCTCCCGTCCGCGCGCCTCCAGTTCGCGCGCGACCTCGAAGGCGAGGTTGCCGCCGAGCGAGTAACCGAGCAGCGGGACGGGGCCCTTGGGCACGGCGGCCGTCACGAGGTCGGCGTACCGGCTCACCTTGTCGTCGCCCGGCAGGTAGTTGAAGGCGATGAGCCGGTGGTCCGGCAGGGCGGCCGCGAGACCCCGGTACACGAGGCCGTGGCCCCCGGCGGGCGGGAAGCAGAACAGCGGGCGCTCCGCCCCGGGGTTGAAGGTCAGGTGCGGGACCTCGTCGGCCGTCGTTCCCGTGACGCGCTCCTCGACGGCGGCGGCCATCCCGTGCAGCGTCGTGACCTGGTAGAGGCGGCTGACGGGGACGCCGACGCCGAACTCGGTGCGCAGGTGGTGCAGCAGCTCGATGAGCTTGATGGAGCTGCCGCCGGAGGCGAAGAAGTCGTCCGCGAGTCCCGGCTCTTCGAGGCCGAGCAGCGCCTTCCAGTGCGCCGCCATGCTCACCTCGTAGAGGGTCACGGGCGCCTCGTACGCGGACCGCGCCTCGCTCGCGCTCGGGGCCGGGAGCGCGCGGACGTCCACCTTGCCGTGCGCGGTGAGCGGCAGCGCGCCGACCTCGGTGAGGTACGCCGGTACGAGGTAGGAGGGCAGCGCGTCCGCGAGCGCGCGGCGCAGACCGGCCGGGCTCACCTCGGCGCCCGGCTCGGGCACGTACCAGGCGCACAGCGCGTCCTCGCCGCCCGCGCCGGGGCGGACCGCGACGACCGCGCGGGCGATGCCGCGCCGGGCGGCGAGGTGGGCCTCGATCTCGCCCGTCTCGATCCGGTGCCCGCGCAGCTTGACCTGGCTGTCGGCGCGGCCGAGGAGGTGGAGGCGCCCGGCGGTGTCCCACCGGGCCAGGTCGCCCGTGCGGTAGAGCCGTTCCGCTCCGGCGCCCGGCAGCAGCTCGCGTTCCGTGAACCGTTCGGCGGTCAGCCCGGGGCGGCCCGCGTAGCCGAGCGCGACACCCTCGCCGCCGATCCACAACTCCCCGGTGATCCCGGCGGGCAGCGGGTTGCCGTGCGGGTCGAGCACGTGGAGCGTGGCGTGCGGGAGCGGGCGGCCGACGGGGACGGCGAGCCCGGGGTCGAGTCCGTCGGCCGGACCCTCGAAGAAGGCGCTGTCGATCGTGGCCTCGGTGACCCCGTAGGAGTTCAGGACCCGGGTGCCGGGCCCGGCGAGCCGCCGCAGCCGCTCGTACTCGGCGACCTTCCACGTGTCGGAGCCGACGACGAGGAGCCGCAGGAAGCCGAGACCGAGGCCCTCGCGGACGCAGTGGTCCATGAGGCCGCGGACGAGCGCGGGCACGAACTCCGCGCAGTCCACGCGTTCCTCGCGCAGGACCGTGTACAGGCGTGCCGTGTCGAGCAGCAGGTCGCGCCCGGCCAGGACGAGGGTCCCGCCGGAGCACAGGGCGCGCACGAGGTCGCCCGTGAAGACGTCGAAGGAGGGCTGGGCGCTCTGGAGGTGGACCCGCACCTCCTCGCCGAGGCGGTACTCGCGGTGCCAGGAGGCGTAGGCGGCGGCGAGGTTGCGGTGGGCGACGCGGACGGCCTTCGGCTCGCCGGTGGAGCCGGAGGTGTGGATGACGTAGGCGGGCGCGTCGAGGTCGTCGGCGGTCTCCGCCGCGGGCAGGGGCTCCTGGGCGGCGAGCGCGCCGGCCGCGAGGGAGCGGCAGGGCAGGCCCTCCGGGGCCGCGCCCTCCGTGATCAGCAGCGCGGCTCCCGCCCCGGCGAGCACCCGCGCGAGGCGCCCGGCGGGCAGTGCCGGGTCGAGCGGCAGGTAGGCTCCCCCGGCTCGCAGCACCGCGAGCAGGTGGACGACCAGTTCCGGGGACTTGGGCAGCGCGACCCCGACGACGCTCCCGGCGCCGATCCCGAGGGCCCGGAGCCGGTCCGCCAGACCGGCCGAGCGGGCGTCGAGCGCGCCGTAGCTCAGCGCGTCGCCGCCCGGGACGCGTACCGCGACGGCCGAGGGGTTCTCCCGGGCCGCGCGGGCGAAGAGCCGGTGCACGGGGACCGCGCCGGGCTCCAGCGCGGCACGCGCGGCGCCGCTCGTCTCCCGTACCAGCTCCTCGCGTTCGTGCGCGGCGAGCATGTCGAGCGCCGAGACGGGTGTGCCGGACTCCGCGTGGACGAGGCTGTCGAGCAGCCGCGTGTAGTGCGCGGCCATGCGGCGCACGGTCGCGGCGTCGAAGAGGTCGGTGTTGTATTTCAGGACGCAGTGGAAGCGCCCCTCGGCCTCCTCCTCGTACGCGCTGAGCGTCAGGTCGAACTGGCCCTCCTCCTCGGGCAGTTCGATGTACTCCAGGCGATATCCGTACTGCTCGGTGGCGACCTTGTGCGTGAGCAGGATGAACATGGCCTGGAAGACGGCCGAGCGGCTGGAGTCGTGCTGGAGGCCGAGTTCGTCCACGAGGAGCACGAAGGGGTACTCCTGGTGGTCGAGCCCGCCGAGCACCGTGTCGCGCACCTGGCCGAGCAGCGCCTCGACGGCCGGGTCGCCGGAGAGGTCCGCGTGCAGCGGCAGCGGGTTGACGAAGTACCCGTACACGGAGGAGAACTCCTGCCGCGTGCGGCCGGTCACGGGGCTGCCCACGACGAGGTCGTCCTGCCCGGACCAGCGGTGCAGGAGGACGTAGTACGTGGCGAGGAGCACCATGAACGGGGTGACGCCGTGCCGCTGCGCCAGGGTGTGGACGCGGGCGCTGAGCGTCTCGTCCAGGACGAAGAACTCCGAGGCCCCGTTGTGCGTCTGCACGGCCGGGCGGGGGCGGTCGGTGGGCAGGTCCAGGAGCGGGACCTCGGCGGGCAGGTGCGCGCGCCAGTAGTCGCGCATCCGTGCCGCCTCCGGCGAGGCGAGGAACTTGTTCTGCTGGTTGAGGAAGTCGACGTAGCGGGCGGGCACGGGCGCGAGCGCCGGTTCGCGGCCCTCTTTCAGGGCCTCGTAGACCTCCAGCAGCTCTTCGATGAACGTGAACGTGGAGACCGCGTCCGAGACGATGTGGTGGACGGCCTTCATGATGACCCAGCGGTCGGGGCCGCGCCGGAAGAGCCGGAAGCGGAAGAGCGCGTCCTGCTCCAGGTCGTACCCGGCGCGGTACTCGTGGATGATCCGCTCCTTGATCTCCTCCCACTCCTGGCCCTCGACGTCGAACCAGCCGAGGTCCGGTTCGCGCCCGTCGCCGATGCGCTGCACGGGGCGGCCCTCGCGCAGGTGGAAGCCGGTGCGCAGCGCGGGATGCCGGGCGACGAGCCTGCGCACGGCGGCGAACATCAGCTCGGGGTCCAGCTCGGCCCGCACCTCGACGGCGCCGCCGATGTTGTAGGCGTGCCCCTCGGGGTTGAGCTGCTTGAGGAACCAGAGCGCCTTCTGGTTCTGGGTGAGCGGGAAGTCCCCGTCGTCGTCCCAGAGTTCGACGGTGCCCGCGCCCTCGGGGGTGTCCTGGGCGAGACGTTCGGTCAGCTCCTCGTGCAGGCGCGCGGCGAGTTCGGCGACGGGGGTGTCGCTGAGGAGCGCGACGACGGGCGGCGCGACGCCGAGTTCGGCCTGCGAGCGGGCCCGCAGCTCCATCGCGAGGAGCGAGTCGAGGCCGTGGGCGCCGAGCCCGCCGGCCGGGTCGATCTCCTCGGGCGCGGCGCGGAGCACGGTGGCGACCAGGCGCGTGAAGCGTTCGGCGACGAGGGCGCGCCGCTCCTCGGGCCCGGCGGCGCGGAAGGCGGCGAGCAGGTCGCCCTCGTCCTCGGCGGCCCGGTCCCCGGCCGAGGCGGCGAGGTCCTGGACGAGGGCGGGCGGGGTGTCGTACCAGGCGAGGAAGGTGCGCCAGTCCACGACGGTCGCGACGACGAGCTGGGCGAGGTCCTGGCCGAGGACGCGTTCGAGGACGCTCATGCCCGCCTCGGGGCTCAGCGAGCTCATGCCCCGGCTGTGCAGGTAGTGCGCTTCGAGGCCGAGTTCCTCGATCATGCCGGTCGCCCAGGGGCCCCAGTCGAGCGAGAGGGCGGGCAGTCCGGCGGCCCGGCGGCGGTGCGCGAGCGCGTCGAGGAAGGCGTTGCCCGCCGCGTAGTTGGTCTGTCCGGCCGTGGTGAGGAGCGAGGCGACCGAGGCGAAGAGCACGAAGTGCTCCAGGGGTTCGTCCCGCAGGTGCTTGTCGAGCAGGTGGGCCCCGGTGGTCTTCGGGGCGTGGACGGTGTCGAAGGCGGCGCGGTCGATGTCGGCGAGGAGCGTGTCCCGCACCTGCCCGGCGAGGTGGAAGACGCCGCGCAGCGGGGGCGGGTCGCCCGCGCGGTACGTGGCGAGCCAGCCCGTGAAGGCGGCCTCGTCGGTGAGATCCACGGGCGCGAGCACGACGCTCGCGCCGAGGGCCTCGATCTCCCGGACGAGCGCGATGGCCTGCCCGGCCCGGCCCTCCGGCGCCGTCGTACGCCACGCGGCGCGCGGCGGCAGCGGCGTACGGCCCAGCAGGACCAGGCGCCGCGCGCCCCGGCGGACGAGGGTGCGGCACAGCAGCCGCCCGAGCGCGCCGAAGGCGCCGGTCACGAGGTACGTGCCGTCCGGGCGCAGCCGGGGCGGGAGCGGGCCGGTGAGCCGGGGGGCGGCGGGCTGGAGGCGGAGCGTGGCGCGGGTGTTCCCGCGCAGGCCGATCTCCTCCTCGTCGTCGGCGAGGAACTCGGCGAGCAGCGCCGCCGCCTCGTCGGGCGGCGTGGCCCGTACGGGGTCGAGGTCCACGAGCTTGCCGCGGTGCCGGGCGAGTTCCTGGTGGCGCAGGACGCGGGTCACGCCCCAGGCGGGAGCGCCGAGGGGTTCCACCGCGTCCCCGGCGGCCACGGGCTGCGCGCCGCGCGTCACGACGTGCAGGCGGCAGGTGTCGCGGCGGGCGCGGAGCACGCGGGCGAGGGCGACGAGCGTCCAGGCGCCGCGCGCGGTGGCCGTCCCGATGTCCGCGCCCGAGGACTCCGCGAGCCCAGGCAGCCCGAGGTTCCACAGGTGCACGACCTCGCCCCGGAACGGGGCGCCCTCGCCGTCGAGTTCGGCGAAGAGCCGGTCCAGGTGCACGGGGTCCTCCGGGGCGAGCGTCACGTCCCCGGTCTCCTCGCGCGCGTACCCGGGGCCGGGGCGCACGAGGCGGCAGCGGTCGCCCCGCTCCCGTACGAGCGCGGCGAAGGCGTCGGCGAGGCCGGTCGTGTCGGCGAGCACGAGCCAGTCGCGCGGGCCCTCCGCGCCGGGCTCCGGCGCGGCGCCGCTCGCGGCGGCGGGTGCGTCGGCGGTCGCGGCGGCGGGTAGGCCGCCGTCCCGGGTGGTCGCTTCGCCGACGTACGCGGCCGCTTCCTCGCCGTTCCCCGCGTCCGATCGCGGCGCGAGGCCCGGCAGCGGTACCCACTCCGGCAGCGCGAGCCAGGAGTCCACCGTCGCGCGGGAGACCGTCGTGGAGACCTGGTCGATGTCGGCGGCGCGGAAGCCGCTCACGCGCCCGAGCGGGGTGCCGTCCTCGGCGTCGTACAGCGCGAGGTCGGCGAGGAGTTCGCGCCCGTCGTCGCGGGTCACCGTGCCGTGCGCCCACAGCGCCCGGTCGCCGCTCGGCGCGAGGTCGATCTCGCCGAGCGAGAGCGGCAGCCGCACACCGGGGGCGGGCGCCCCCGCGCCGGCACGCCCCCGCCGTGCCGCCCGAACCGTCCGTGCCGCCGCGGCCGTCCGCGTCCGGCGGGATCTGCCGCGTGAGCAGCGCCTGGAAGCAGGCGTCGAGCAGCACGGGGTGCAGGTGGTGGTCCGCCGCGTCCGCGCCGAGGAGCCCGGCCGGCGGCCGGATCTTCGCGAGGACTTCGCCCTCGCCCGTCCACACCTCCTCGATGGCCTGGAAGGCGGGCCCGTAGTGGTAGCCGAGCGCGGCGAGCCCCGCGTAGCAGGCCGCCGCGCCGATCCGGCGCTCCGCCCGGTCGCGGACCCCGGCCACGTCCAGTACGGGGCCGAGCGAGGAGGGCTGCCCGGAGCGCAGCACCCCGGCCGCGTGCACGACAGGCTCGGTCTCCGCGTCGCCGGGCGTCGCGATGGTGAACGCGGCCGTCTCAGGGTCGATGCCGAGCTGCACGGTGCGTGTGGCGTCCTCGGCGAGGAAGAGCGCCTTGCGCAGCTCGACGCCCGCGAGCCGCACGCGCGGCGCGCCGGTCAGGGCGCGTACGGCCTGCGCGGCCATCTCCACGTACCCGGCGGCGGGGAAGACCGCCGTGTCCTGAATCCGGTGATCGGCGAGGTAGGGGAGGCGTTCGGTGTCGAGCGCGGACTCCCACACGGGGGCGGCGTGCGCCCCCCGGCGGCCGAGGAGCGGGTGGTCGAGCGCGCCCAGGCGCACCCGGGCGACGGCGGCGGGCTCGACCCAGTGCCGCTCCGCACGCCAGGGGTAGGCGGGCAGCGGCACCGTCGTACCGGCGGGCTGGAGGGTGTCCCAGTCGATGTCGCGGCCGAGGGTGTGCAGGGTCGCGAGGGAGAGGGCGAAGCGCGCGGGCTCGTCCTCGGCGCGGCGCACCGACGGCACGGTGACGGCCTCGTGCCCGGCGGCCTCGGCGCACTCGCGCAGCGCGTGGGCGAGCGCGGGGTGCGGGCCGATCTCCAGGAAGAGGCGGTGCCCGTCGCGGGTGAGGCGGTCGACGGCGGAGCGGAAGTGGACACGCTCGCGCACGTTGCGCCACCAGTAGGCGGCGTCGAGCCGCACTCCCTCCGCGTTGGACTCCATCCCGGTGAGTTCCAGGGGGACCTGGGGCGGTCGCGGGTCCAGGAAGGCGAGCGCGTCGAGGAGTTCGTCCTTGATCGCGTCCATCTTGTGCGAGTGGTAGGGGACCTCGACGGTCAGGGCCTTGGCGAAGACCTGCTCGGCGGTGAGCGCGGCGGCCAGTTCGGCCAGCGCGTCGCCGTCCCCCGCGAGGGTCACGGCACCGGGGCTGTTCACGGCGGCGACGGCCACCCGCCCCCGGTACGCGCGCAGTCTGCGCTCCGCCTCCTCCTCGGGGAGGCCGACGGCGAGCATTCCGCCGGTGCCGGCGAGCTTGTGCTGGAGGCGGCTGCGGTGGACGGCGATGGCGCACGCCTCGCGCAGCGTGTAGACCCCGGCCTCGTGGAAGGCGGCGATCTCGCCCGTGCTGTGCCCGACGACCGCGTCGGGCCGCACCCCGTAGGCGTGCCAGAGCCGGGAAAGCCCGTACTGGACGGCGAAGTTGGCGGGCTGGGCGAGCCAGGTCTCCGCCATCAGCGAGGACGCGGCGTCCTTGCCCATCTCTTCCAGGAGCGACCACCCGGCGAGGGCGCGGATCTCGCGGTCGCACTCCTCGACGGCGGCCCGGAAGACGGGTTCGCTCGCGAGGAGTCCCTGCCCCATGCCCCACCACTGCGGGCCCATCCCGGTGTACACCCACACGAGCCGCCGGTCCTCGGGCTCCAGGCGCCGGTTCTCCACGACGCGGGGGTGCGGGGTCCCGGCGGCGCGGGCGTCCAGGGCCTCGCGCAGGTCCCCGGGCGAGCTGTGGACGACGGCGAGCCGGGTCTCCAGGTGCTGCCTGCGGTGCGCGAGGGTGTGCCCGAGGTCGGCGAGTGCCGTTCCGGCGGCCACCTCGTCGCGCACCTGCGCCGCCCGGCGGGGCAGCGCCTCGGGGTGGCGGGTGCTGAGCGGCAGCACCGTCCAGGGGCGTCCGGCCGGAGCGGGCGCGGCGGCGGCGCGGGCCGGGGCCTCCTCGATGAGCAGGTGCGCGTTGGTCCCGCCGAAACCGAAGGAGTTGACCCCGGCCCGCGCCGGTCCCTCGTGCGCGGGCCACGGCGTGGCGGTCGCGGGGATCTCGTACGGGAGCCGCTCGGCGTCGATCGCGGGGTTGAGCGTGTCGAGGTGCAGGTGGGGCGGGATCACCCGGTGTTCGACGGCGAGCGCCGTCTTGATGAGCCCGGCGATACCGGCGGCCGACTCGGTGTGCCCGATGTTCGTCTTGACCGAGCCGACGTAGCAGGCGGCGCCGGGGGCACGGCCCTCGGCGAGCACCCGCGCGAGCGCGTTCGCCTCGATCGGGTCGCCGACGGGCGTGGACGTCCCGTGCGCCTCGACGTACTGGAGCTGGCCGGGCACGATCCCCGCCGCCGCGCACACCTCCCGCACGAGACGGGTCTGCGCCTCGCCGCTGGGCACGGTGATGCCGGGGGTGCGGCCGTCCTGGTTGACGCCGCTGCCGGTGAGGACGGCGTGGACCGGATCGCCGTCGCGAAGCGCGTCCGAGAGCCGTTTGAGGGCGACGAGCCCGACGCCCTCGGCCCGTACGTACCCCTCGGCGCTCGCGTCGAAGGCGCGCGAACTCCCGCTGCGCGAGAGGAATCCGCCCTTCGTCTCGGCGATCGTGTACTGCGGCGCCATGTGCAGCAGGACGCCGCCCGCGAGGGCCAGGTCGGTCTCGCCGCGCAGGAGCGCCTGGCGGGCCAGGTGCACGGTGACGAGGGAGGAGCTGCACGCGGTGTCGACGGTGAGGCTCGGGCCGCGGAAGTCGAAGACGTGCGAGATGCGGTTCGAGACCATCGTCATCATCGTGCCCGTCGCGGTGTGCGCGGCGAGGGTCTCGAAGCCGAGGTCGGAGAACTGGAGGATCTTGTAGTCGAGCGTGAACGCGCCCACGTAGACGGCCGTGTTGGAGCCGGCGAGCGTGTGCGGGCGCTGGCCGCCGTCCTCCAGGGCCTCCCAGGCGACCTCCAGGAGCTTGCGCTGCTGGGGGTCCATGTGGTCGGCCTCGCGCCCGCTGATGCCGAAGAAGGCGGGCTCGAAGCGGTCGAAGCCGTCGATGTAGCCGCCGCGCCCGCCGGTGAGCCGTCCGGGCTTGTCGCGGTGGCGGCTGCCGAGCGTCCGCGTGTCGTAGCGGTCGGCGGGGGTGGGCGTCACGCAGTCCTTGCCGGTGACGAGGTTGTGCCAGTAGGCGCGGTGGTCGTTCGCGCCGCCGGGGAGGCGGCAGCCGATGCCGATGATGGCGATCTTCTCGCCCTCGGGGACCGGGGCGTGGCGCGGTGGGGGCGCCGCCTCCGGGGCGGGGGCGTCGTGGTGGTGCGCGGGCTGCGGGGCGTCAGCGCGCGGGGCTCCCGTGGCCGGGGACTCGCTGTGGGCGGCGGCCATGTGGGCACACTCCTCGGGTTGGCGCGTCCTCCGGGAGCGGTCCGGGGCGCGGCAAAGTTTGCTGGCGGTACGGGTGGAGGGCGGTGGGGAGTCGGGGGCGTCGGTGGAGGGACGCGGGACCGGGCCGGACGGCGGGGCGGGGAGGCGGGCGGCGGGGCGCGGGGCCTCGCTCAGAGGCCCTGCCGGCCGTCCGCCGGGGCGGCGGGGGTCTCGGCGGGGGCCTCCTCGCGCGGGCGTGGGGAGCGCCGTACGGGGTGCAGGAGGCTGCCGAGGACGTCGCCGGTGCGCGGGAAGGACGTGGGGTCGTGGAGTCCGACGGCGGCGGGCGTACGGCCCGGCCGCCAGGTGAAGCTGCCGAAGAGGTGGTCCCACACGGAGAGGTCGGAGCCGTAGTGCCCGGCCTCGGCGAGCCGCGTGCTGTGGTGCAGGCGGTGCTGCTCGGGGCTGGCCAGGACGTGGTTGAACGGGCCGATCCGGACGTCGATGTTGGCGTGGATGAAGTAGCCCTGCGCCGCGACGAAGAGCCCGGAGGCGAGCACGGAGTGGGCGGAGAACCCGACGGCGGCGAGCAGGATCTGCACGCAGCCCTGGGAGAAGACGATGTCGAGCACGTGGTTGACGCCGTTGTTCGCCACGTTGACCTTCGCCGGGACGTGGTGCACGCCGTGGAGCTTCCACAGGTGCCGGTTGGTGTGGCCGAGCCGGTGGGTGACGTATCCGGCGAGGGAGCCGGCGAGCAGGGTGAGGGGCAGTTCGGCCCAGAGCGGCAGCACCGGGTGCCCCGTCGCCACGCGCGTCATCAGGCCCGTGACGAGGAACTGGGCGAAGGCGCTCGCGAGCATCGTGAGCACGAACCAGACGCCGTACCAGCGCCACTCCGCGGCGGTGGGCTGCCAGTCGCGCTCGTAGGGGATGAGGCGCTCCAGGACCGTCAGGTAGACGACGACGGCGAGGAGGAAGAACGGGCTGGCCCGCTCCGGGTTCCAGTCCCCCGCGAGGGCGAGGCCCGCGACGAGCACGGTGGCGAGAAGCAGCACGGGATAGGCGAGGACGCTCAGCAGCGCCCGGCCGTGCCCGGCCACGACGGATTCCCTTCTGCGCATCGCGCACCCCCCAGCGAGCGGCTGCGCCCGGCCCTTCCGGGCAGCGCTCAGCCGTGACGAGAAATCAATTGATGGCGGAAAACGCTTCCGCGACGGATTGAGGAAATGTTTTCCGTTCCCGCGCCGTCCAACCCCCACTTTCGGGCGAATCTCCGCTCCGCGAGAGCGCACGGAAATCCAGCCGTGAGCCATTGAACAGGAGGGGCGGCGGGAGGGAACACCCTTTCCACTCCAAGGAGTTAATTAATAATCTCATCGCACTTATAGGGCGCACGAAACAAACCAGGGGTCGCACGGAAGGGGGCACACCGCAGCACCGTGCCCCGCCCTCGCGCGCCCCCCCCATCAGGCACTCTGCTCGCGCACACGGACAACACCCGGGCACGCGCACGCGAAAAAGCCCCCGGCCCGTGACGCGAACGTCACGGGCCGGGGGCCACAAAGGGAGTGGAGATGGCGGGAATCGAACCCGCGTCCAACGGTGCGGAAAAAGGGCTTCTCCGAGCGCAGTCCGCTACGATTTTCTCGGCCCCGGAGATCACGCGGACAAGTCTCCGACGGGCTCAGTCACTGTTTGGTTTCCCTCTTACCCCCGTGACCGGGGTGAGAGGTTTAGTCCCCTAGCTGATGCCAGGATCCGGGTCGGGAACAGCCCCGGGCTGACACTCCGCGGAGTCTTCGCTAGCTGCTAATCAGGCAGCAAGGGCGAAGGCGGAGGAATCGCGCTTGGTATTGGCGATTATTTTTTGCGACATGTGGTTTACGAGATCATTGCCGCTTCCTCGGCTCGCTTCCCCTGTTTCGACAGCCGCTGTCGAAACCGATCATCCCCTTGTGGTGTTGTCAAAGCCGTCGCCGCGAGGCTCCGGCCGCACGCACCGCGTACGGTGCTTGCGCCATCGTACGGGAACAACGCCGCCACGTGCCAGCGCATTCCCGCCCGCCCGCGCCGGGACCGGGTCACAGGCCGCCGGCCCGCGCCGGGCCCCGGTCAGGCCGCCCGCTGCTTCCTGCGGGCCGCCGACATCGCGCGGTGCGCCTCGCGCGTGTCCTGCTTCTCGCGGAGCGACTGCCGCTTGTCGTACTCGCGCTTGCCCTTCGCGAGCGCGATCTCGCACTTCGCGCGCCCGTCCTTGAAGTACAGGGCGAGCGGGATGATCGTGTGCCCCGTCTCCTGCGACTTCGCGTCCAGCTTCGCGATCTCATCGGCGTGCAGCAGCAGCTTGCGGCGCCGCCGCGCGGAGTGGTTCGTCCACGTGCCCTGCGAGTACTCGGGAACGTGCACGTTGTGCAGCCACGCCTCGCCGCCGTCGATCTGCACGAACCCGTCCACGAGCGAGGCCCGCCCCTGCCGCAGCGACTTCACCTCCGTACCGGTGAGCACCATCCCGGCCTCATAGGTGTCGATGATGGTGTAGTCGTGTCGCGCCTTCTTGTTCTGCGCGATCAGCTTGCGTCCTTTTTCCTTTGCCATGGTCCCTCCATTTTCGCACTAGGAAGGGGTGCCGAGGCCAGTCAATACCTCGCGGGCCCGTGCCTCGGCCGCTCCCGGCGCCGCGCTCACGTCCGGCGCGAGGCCCGCGCCGTTTACGTCCCGCCCGGCGGGCGTGCGCCAGCGCCCCACGGTCAGCTCGGCCACGCTTCCGTCCGGCAGCGCGCGCGGCACCTGCACCGTGCCCTTGCCGAACGTCGGCTCCCCCACGACGACCGCGCGCCCCCGGTCCCGCAGCGCCCCCGTCAGCACCTCCGCCGCGCTCGCCGTGGCACCGTCCACGAGGACGACGAGCGGTCCCGCGCCCGCCGCGCCGCGCGGGGCGCCGAGCACGCGCCGCGCCCCGCCGTCCCCGTACGTCGCGACCTCGCCGCCGTCCAGGAAGGCCCCCGCCGCCCGCGC
>NZ_GG770539.1:2411254-2413467 GCF_000154905.1 Streptomyces sp. SPB074
CCCCGGCCGCGCGGCGCCCGGACGTCCCCGTGCCGGTGGCCCGCTCAGACCTTCAAGTACTTGCGCAGCGCGAAGAACGCGGCGAGCGCGGGCATCACGATGCTCGTCGCGAGGACGAGCGGCAGCTTCTCGATGACAGGGCCCCAGCCGATGAACTCGATGAGGTTGAGCTTCGAGGAGAGGTCGAGGCCGCCGTCGATGATGAAGAACCGGCCGCCCACGAGCATCCCGCAGGCCACGATCCCGCCGATGAGCCCGGCGACCGCCGCCTCCATGATGAACGGCGCCTGGATGTAGAAGCCCGAGGCGCCGACGAGCCGCATGATCCCGGTCTCGCGGCGGCGGCTGAACGCCGAGACGCGGACGGTGTTCACGATCAGCATGAGCGCGACGACGAGCATGAGGGCCATGAGCGCGCGCGCCGCCCAGTTCATGCCGTCGAGCAGCCCGAAGAGGTTGTCGAGGATGCTCTTCTGGTCCTGGACCGACTGCACGCCCGCGCGGCCCTTGAAGGCCGTCGCGATGACGTCGTAGTCCTTGGGGTCCTTGAGCTTGACGCGGAAGGACTCCGGCATGAGGTCCGGGGTGAGCTGGGATGCGATCGGCGAGCGGCTGAATTCCTTCTGGTACAGCTTGTACGCCTGGTCGGCCGTCTCGTGCGTGACCGTCTGGACGGCGGGCATCTTCTTGAGGTCGGTCTCGATCTGCTGGCGCTGCTCGGGGGTCACGGCCCCCTTGGCGCACGACGGGCTCTCGCCGACGTCGTTCTTGCCGCACAGGTAGACGGTCACGTTGACCTTGTCGTACCAGTAGCCCTTCATCGAGTCGACCTGGTCGCTCATGAGGAGCGAGGCGCCGAAGAGGGCGAGGGAGAGGGCGACCGAGACGACCACCGCGAAGGTCATCGTGAGATTGCGCCGGAGACCGACCCCGATCTCCGACAGGACGAACTGGGCGCGCATGGCGTCCTTTCAGAACTCAAGGCGCCCGCGGGACGGCCGGCCCGCGGACGCCGGGTGTCAGTGCTGGTAGCCGTAGACGCCGCGGGACTGGTCGCGGACGAGGCGGCCCTTCTCCAGTTCGATGACGCGCTTGCGCATCTGGTCGACGATCTGCTGGTCGTGCGTGGCCATGACGACGGTGGTCCCGGTCCGGTTGATCCGGTCGAGCAGCTTCATGATGCCGACCGAGGTCTGGGGGTCCAGGTTGCCCGTGGGCTCGTCGGCGATGAGGAGCTTGGGCCGGTTGACGAAGGCACGGGCGATCGCCACGCGTTGCTGCTCACCACCGGACAGCTCGCCCGGCATCCGGTCCTCCTTGCCGCCGAGCCCGACGAGGTCGAGGACCTGCGGCACCGATTTGCGGATGTCGCCCTTCGACTTGCCGATGACCTCCTGCGCGAAGGCGACGTTCTGCGCGACCGTCTTGTTCGGCAGCAGGCGGAAGTCCTGGAAGACGTTGCCGAGCTGGCGGCGCATCTGCGGCACCTTCCAGTTCGACAGGCGCGCGAGATCCTTGCCGAGGACGTGGACCTGCCCGTGGCTCGCGCGCTCCTCGCGCAGGATGAGCCGCAGGAAGGTCGACTTCCCCGACCCGGAGGACCCCACGAGGAAGACGAACTCGCCGCGCTCGACTTCGAGGGAGACGTCCCTGAGTGCGGGGCGGCTCTGTTTGGGGTAGGTCTTGGAGACGTTGTCGAATCGGATCACGAAAACACCACGGATCGCCGGGGGCAGGTGAGCGTGACCATACGCGACCCCGGGGGCGCCTCGCAGACACCGGCCCGGCGCCGTGCGCGGACGATCCTCCGTTCCGGGCACGATCGCGGGCAAAGCGGGCGGGGCAGGGGCCGTTCGGGCCCGGCGGCCCCTCACCGCGAGGTCCCGGGGGGCCTCGGCCCGGCGACGCGCCCGCGCCCCCGCGGTCGGGACCTGGCACAGTGGAGTGGTACGGCCGGGGCGGAAGGATGAAGCGCATGACCTACGACCGACTGGTGTGCGCGAACTGCGCCGCTCCCGTGAGCGAGGGCCGCTGCCCGGTCTGCCGCGCGAGCCGCGAGCGCCTCAAGGAGACGCGGGGGCAGTCCCCCTTCTCCCAGCTCAGCCCCATGGCACTGCTCGCCCTCCTCGTGGCGTGCGTCGCGGCGGTGATGGTGCTCGCCGAGCGCTACGCCTGAGCCGGGTGGAGATGCGGTGAAGAAGGAGTGGGGGCCG
>NZ_GG770539.1:2413567-2416851 GCF_000154905.1 Streptomyces sp. SPB074
AAAAAAAAAAAAAAAAAAAAAGAACAGAAAAAGTTCGAAACCATATAGAAAAAAACACCACCGCGCGTGTCAGGCCGTGCGGCCGTCGCGGCCCGCGAGGCGGGGCAGGAACCGGAAGCCGATGCCGCCCGCGATCATCGTCGCGGCACCGAGGACCAGGAAGGTCGTGTCGGCGGCGCCGGTCTCGGCCAGCTCGTCCTTCGGCGCGCCCTGCTCCACGGGCTGCTGCCCGAGGCTGTCGGGCCCGGCGCCGGTGGAGCCGCCCCCGGCGGCGGGCGAGGACGCGTCACCGGAGGGCCGGGTGCCCGGCCGGGACGGGTCCGCGCCGGGGCTGGAGGGCCCTGCGCTCGGGCTGGACGGGTCGCTCGGGTCCGTACCGGGCTGCGAGGGCTCGGTGCCCGGGTCGGACGGGTCGGTGCCGGGGTCGCTCGGGTCCGTGCCCGGGTCGGACGGGTCCGTACCGGGGTCGCTCGGGTCGGTGCCCGGGTCGGAGGGGTCCGTGCCCGGGTCGCTCGGGTCGGTGCCGGGGTCACTCGGATCCGTGCCCGGGTCGGACGGGTCCGTGCCGGGGCCGGACGGGTCCGTGCCGGGGTCGGACGGGTCGGGATCGCCGGACGGGATCTCGGTACCCGGGTCGGACGGGTCGGAGCCCGGGTCGGAGGGGTCCGTGCCCGGGTCGGACGGGTCGGTCTCCTCGACCGCCGGGCCCGAGTCGCCGCTGAAGGCGACGGCGTGCGCGGCGCCCGCCGCGGACAGGGACGCCCCGGCCGCGATCGCGGCACCCGCGGCGACCCGCGCCACGCGGACCCGCATTCTGTTCGTCATGAGCTAGCTACCCCCAGTAGCGGTACATACGTAGGTGGGACGACGCGACGGGCCGCGCGGACGGGGGGCTCCTGGATCACGCCCCCGTGCGCACACGCCCCAGAAACGCGTATGCCACCCGCCACCCTCCCGGCCCGCCGCAGACACGTCAAGCGCGTTAAGCCCCCCTCACCCCGCTTCGCCCGGCTTTGCGCCCGTGAAGACTCCCGTAAGAAAAAGAAGCGGCAACTCCCCCGGCGAAGGCGGGAGTTGCCGCGAGGAGCCGAGCGGCGGGGCGCGCCCGCCGGGAGCCGCCGGGGACGGGCGGGCCCGTCCCCGGGCTCAGGCGCTCTGCTGTTCCTGCTGCTTGCGCCAGCGGATGCCGGCTTCGAGGAAGCCGTCGATCTCGCCGTTGAAGACGGCCTCGGGGTTGCCGACCTCGTGCTCGGTGCGGAGGTCCTTGACCATCTGGTAGGGGTGCAGGACGTAGGAGCGCATCTGGTTGCCCCAGGAGTTGCCGCCGTCGCCCTTGAGGGCGTTCATCTTCTCCTGCTCCTCCTGGCGGCGGCGTTCGAGCAGCTTCGCCTGGAGGACGTTCATCGCGGTCGCCTTGTTCTGGATCTGCGAGCGCTCGTTCTGGCAGGAGACGACGATGCCGGTCGGCAGGTGGGTCAGGCGCACGGCCGAGTCGGTCGTGTTGACGCCCTGGCCGCCGGGGCCCGAGGAGCGGTACACGTCGACGCGCAGCTCGGACTCGTCGATCTCGATGTGGTCGGTCTGCTCGACCACGGGCAGCACCTCGACCCCCGCGAAGGAGGTCTGGCGGCGGCCCTGGTTGTCGAAGGGCGAGATGCGGACGAGCCGGTGGGTGCCCTGCTCCACGGAGAGGGTGCCGTAGGCGTACGGGGTGTGCACGGCGAAGGTCGTGGACTTGATGCCCGCCTCCTCCGCGTAGGACGTCTCGTACAGCTCCGTCTTGTAGCCGAGGCGCTCGGCCCAGCGCAGGTACATGCGCTGGAGGCGCTCGGCGAAGTCGGAGGCGTCCACGCCACCGGCCTCGGCGCGGATCGTGACGACGGCCTCGCGGGAGTCGTACTCGCCGGAGAGGAGGGTACGGACCTCCATCTCGTCGAGCGCCTTGCGCACGGCGGCCAGCTCCTGCTCCGCCTCCTCCTGCGTGTCCGCGTCGCCCTCGTCGGCGGCCAGCTCGAAGAGCACGCCCAGGTCGTCGATGCGCCCGCGCAGGCCCTCGGCCTTGCGGACCTCGGCCTGGAGGTGGCTCAGCTTGCTGGTGATCTTCTGCGCCGCGTCGGGGTCGTCCCACAGCGACGGGGCCGCTGCCTGCTCCTCCAGGGAGGCGATGTCCTCGCGCATTTTGCCGAGGTCGAGGACGGCCTCGATCGACTCCATGGTGGAGGAGAGAGACTTGAGTTCTTCGGATACATCGACGACTGCCACGTCCATCAGGGTAACCGGGCGGCCGGGGCCCGGGCGAAGCCCGCCCCCGCCGGGGGTGCGCGTGGCAGGGTGTCGCGCATGAGCGAGCACGGGCACGACCTCCTCTTCGGCTCCTTCCTCACCCCCTCCTCGGCCCGCCCCGCCGAGGTCGTGGAACTGGCCGTGAGCTGCGAACGCGCGGGGCTCGACCTCGTGACCTTCCAGGACCACCCCTACCAGCCGGCGCTCCTCGACACGCAGTCCCTGCTCGCCTTCGTCGCGGCCCGCACCACGCGCGTGCGCCTCGCCGCGAACGTCACGAACCTCCCGCTGCGCCCGCCCGCCGTCCTCGCCCGTACCGCCGCGACGCTGGACCTGCTCAGCGGCGGCCGCTTCGAGCTGGGGATCGGCGCGGGCGGCTTCCGCGAGGCCGTCGCGGCGATGGGCGGCCGCGCCCTGGCGCCCGGGGAGTCGGTGGACGCGCTGGCCGAGGCGATCGGCCTGATCCGCGCGCTGTGGGACACCGGGGCGCGCGGCGGCGTGCACCACCGGGGCACGTACTACACGGCCGACGGCGCCAAGCGCGGCCCGCGCCCGGCGCACGACATCGGCGTCTGGGTCGGGGCGTACGGGCCCCGGATGCTCGCCCTCACCGGGCGGCTCGCCAGCGGCTGGCTCCCCTCGCTGGACTACCTGGAGGAGGGTGCCGCCGCGCTCCCCGCGATGAACGCGCGCATCGACGCGGCGGCGGAGGCGGCGGGCCGGGACCCGCGCGAGATCCGCCGCCTGATCAACCTCATGGAGCCGGAGCGGGCGACCGTGGGATTCCTCACGGAGCTGGCCGTCGAGCACGGCGTCAGCGGCTTCGTCGTGGGCGGGGACGACGAGGCGGCGATCAGGCGGCTCGGCGAGGAGATCGCCCCGGCGGTGCGGGAGGCGGCCGGGGCGGGCGGACGGGGGGCTGAGCGAGGGGCGGGGGCCGCAGGGGGGCGGGGGCCGCAGGGAGGCTGGGGCCGCAAGGGGGCGGGGCTCCGTTCCGGCCC
>NZ_GG770539.1:2417054-2421608 GCF_000154905.1 Streptomyces sp. SPB074
CCGGGGCGCCCCGGGGGCGCGCGGGACCCGCGCGGTGCCGTGCGCGCCGCCGGAGAGCTCGTCCACGCCGGGCACCCGCATACTCGTGTGCGTGTCCCGCCCCGAGTCCTTGCCGGGCGCGGCCGGGACCAGCGAGACCGCGCCGCGCGGCGCGGCGCCCGGGGTCTCCTCGGCCACCGGCTCGCCCGCCTCGGCGGGCTCCGGCTGCGGCTCGTCCACCTCCAGGGCCGGGAGGCCGTCGAGCAGCGGCGCCATCTCGCGCAGTCGCTCGGCGAGTTCGGAGGCGCGCAGCCGGGAGGCGGGGGCCTTGGCGAGGCACTGGAGGAGGAGCTGCCACAGCTCCTCGGGGATGCCGGGGAGCGGGACGACGGTCTCCGTCACGTGCCGCCGCAGGATCGCTCCGGGGTGGCCGCCGCCGAACGGCGTGAAACCGGCGAGGAGTTCGTAGAGGACCGTCGCGAGCGCGTAGATGTCGACGGCGGCGCGCGGCGGCAGGCCCTCGACGATCTCGGGGGCGCAGTAGTCCGGCGTCCCGATGATCTTCGTGCTGCGCCCGGTGGGCGTGGAGCGGGGGCTGTCGATGAGCTTGGCGACACCGAAGTCGGTGAGGAGCGCGGGGTGTTCGCCCGCGCGGCCCGGGGTGCCCGACATGTCGAGCAGGATGTTCTCGGGCTTGACGTCGCGGTGCACGACCCCGGCCTTGTGCGCGAAGGCGAGGGCGTCGGCGATGTCGGCGACGATCGCGGCGGCGGCGGCCGGGGGGAGGCGGTGGGCGGAGTCGAGGCGGGTGCGCAGGTCGGTGCCGCGTACCGCGTCCATGACGAGCGCGAGGTCGTTGCCGTCCACGACGAGATCGCGCACGGTGACGATGTGGGGGTGTTCGAGGCCGAGCAGCGCGGTGCGCTCCTGGACGAAGCGGCCGACGAGTTCCTGGTCGGCCGCGAGGTCCTCGCGGAGCAGCTTGATCGCGACGGGCCCCTCGGGGCCGTCGCCGAGCCACACACTCCCCGCGCTGCCCCGCCCGAGAAGCTGGTGTGCGGTGTACCGGCTGCCGATCTTGCGTGCCAAAACTGCTCCGACAGGTCGGGCCCCGGCGCGGCCGGGGACGTGGCGTGGCGACGTTTGCAAAGTCGTGGCGTGACCTCGCTCCGCGCGGTCGTGGCGAGGCGAGGCGACGATGCGCAAAGTTACGCGCGTCCTGGGGTCCTCCGTGCCCAGGATCGCCCTTCGCGCCACATCGGAACGGCGATCGGTCCGGATTTATGGGGGTTCGGCGGCCGAAGACATCGGATGATTGTCGACTTGTCGCCGAACCAGCCACCGGACCGGAGACCGCGCGAGTCACCGCCCGGCCACCGGACCCGCGCCCCGCGCCGGACCCGCGCCCCGCGCCGGGCCCGCCTCCCGCGCCGGGCCGGCCCGCGCCCGTGAGGTCCCCGGCCCGCCCCGTCCCCCGTCCCGGCGCCGCTAGCCGTTCAGCTTCGAGAACCAGCCCGAGACTTCCTTGATCCAGCTGCCGAGCTGGTCCCAGTAGCCCTTGCCCGTCCCGATCCAGTCCTGGAGCGGGCTGACCTCCCAGACGATCCAGCCGACGACGAAGAGGATCACCAGCGTGAACAGGCAGCCCTTGAGGCAGCCGAGGCCGGGGATGCGCATCGGGTTTGCGCTGCGGCGGCGCGGCTCGCGCGGCGGCCTCGGCTCGCGGCGCGGCGGGGCCTCGGCGGGCGGCGGGGCCTGCCGGCGCGGGGCGGGCGGGGGCGCGTACTGCTGCGGCTGCGGGGCTTGCGGGGGCTGCTGCTGGTAGGGCTGCTGATAGCCGCCCTGCTGCCCCTGCTGATACCCGCCCTGCCGGTACGGGGGCCGCTGCGCCTGCGGCGGGTCGTAGGGGCCCGGTTGCGGCGCCTGCCCGTACGGGGCGGGGCCCTGCTGCCGGTGCGGGCGGCGGCGCAGGGGGTCGTCGTCGGGGTCGAGGTACTGGATCTGCGTCTGCTCGTTGCGGTCGCGGGCGGCCCGGAGCTGGTTCTCCCAGGGGTGCGGGGCGCCGGGCTCCTCGCCCTGCCGACCCGGCGGCACGGGGGGCATGACGGCGGTCGGGTCGGCCTCGCCGGGGCGCCCGCCCTGCCCCGTACCGGCGCCCTGGCCCGGGCCCGTCGTGGGGAGCACGGAGGTCGGCGCCGCCGGGTCGTACGCGCCCGCGCCCGGCGGGAGGCCGTCACGCGAGAGCACCTCGGTGGGGGCGGCGGCCCCTGGGGGCGCCTCCGGCACCGGGGCGGGGTCCGGGTCGGGCGCGAGGAGGGCGCCGACGCCCTCGGCCGCCGCGATCTGCGCGGAGTTCGCGTGCACGCCGACGCCCTCGGCGACGACGCGCAGCGCGCGGGCGAGGTTCTCGGCGCTCGGACGGTGGTCCGGGTTCTTGCCGAGGCAGCGCGCGACGACCGTCCACAGGGGTTCGGGGACGTTCGAGGGGCGGCGGGGCTCCTCGCTCAGGTGCCGGTGGAGGACTTCGAGCGCGGACTCGCCCTGGAAGGGCGGGCGGCCGGTCAGCAGTTCGTAGAGGAGGATGCCCGCGCCGTAGATGTCGACGGCGGAGGTCTGCGGACGGCCCTCGGCGGCCTCGGGGGCGACGTAGGCGGGGGTGCCGACGAACTCCTGGGTGCGGGTGAGGCCCGGGGAGTCGGCCAGGCGCGCGATGCCGAAGTCGGTGAGGAGCGGGTGCAGACCGCCCTCGGGGTCCTCCCTGAGGAGGACGTTCGCGGGCTTGAGGTCGCGGTGCACGACGCCGTCCGCGTGGCTCGCGACGAGCGCGTCCGCGATCTGCGCGGTGAGCAGGCTCGCGGCGACGGGGCTGAACGGGCCGTTCTCGCGGAGGTAGCGGTGCAGGTCGGGGCCGTCCACGAGGTCCATGACCAGGGCGAGCAGATCGCCCTCGACGACGAGGTCGCGCACCCGCACGATATTGGGGTGGGTGAGCCGGAGCAGCACCGAGCGCTCGCGCAGGAAGCGCATCACGATGTCCGGATCGCTCGCCAGCTCCTCCTTGAGGACCTTGATGGCGACGGTCTCCCCCGGCTGCCCCTGCACGGCCGCCTCGGCGCCCGCCGGGACGGTCTGGCGGGCACGCCAGACGGTGCCCGTGGCGCCGCGTCCCAGCGGCTCCTCCAGGAGGTACTTGCTGCCTACCGGCCGCACGTCATGAGCTCCCTGATCATCCGGCTCGCCCGCATCCGGGCGCCCCTGGGGGCTCCGGGCCGGCCGCGTTCGGGGCGGCGGCCTGCGGGGCCACCGCTTCGGACAGTTCCGCCCACTGTAGTGCGCGGCAGGGGCCTTCCGGGGGCGCGCGGGCGCGCGGGACCGTCCGGCTGTTCGAGGAGTGCCCCGGTCCGGTGCCCGTCGCCGGGAGCCGGGGAGCGAACGGTTCCGGCCGATCAGGGCCGTCCGACATGGAACTTTTCCGACCGGAGCAGATCAATCAAGATCAATCGACGGCGATCGGCGGGCGGGTTGTCTCTGGCAAGTGCGAGGATGCGTGTCTGTACGTACAGGCCGAGTGCCCGTGCGCGGCGGGGGCGGAAGCCCTTTCCCCGGTCTGCGCGCGCGCAGAGGGGACGCGTGACCGGGATGCAGATTCGGCTCAGCCTCCTGGCGCGGAGGGGTGCGGGACGCGACTGCGACGTCCTCGTCACCGCCCCGGCGGGCACGCAGCTCTCGGCGGTCGCCGCCGGGCTGCGGACGGCGGTCCGCGCGGGCGAGGCGACGACGTCCTCGTGGTGGGCGGACGGCACCCGCCTCGACCCGCACCGCGCGGTGCTCGGCGAGCCCCCGCTCGTGGACGGCGCGGTGCTCGCGCTCGGCGGCCCGGCGGGCCCCGGCGGCGAGCCCGACCCCACCGCCCCGCAGCTCCAGGTCGTCTCGGGCCCCGACGCGGGCGGCGTGCACGTGCTGCACGGCGGCGAGGTGCGCGTCGGCCGCTCCGCCGACGCCGACGTGACGCTCGACGACCCCGACGTCTCGCGCGCGCACTGCGCGGTGGTCCTCGGGCCCGGGGGCCGCGCGGAGGTCGCCGACCTCGGCTCCACCAACGGCACGACCATCGAGGGCCGCCCCGTCGGCCGCACCCCGCAGCCCCTCCCGCGCGGGGCCCTGCTGCGCGTCGGCGAGTCCGTCCTGCGCGTCGTGGCGGGCGGCACGCAGCCGCCGGTGGCGACGGTGCCGGACGGCGAGGGGCACGTACGGGTACGGGCCGGGGCGAACGAAGGGGCGGGGGACCGCGCGGAAGCGGGGGCGCTCGCGGAGGCGGGGCTCCACGGGGAAGCCGGAGGCGACGGGGAGACGGGGGTGCACGGAGAGGCGGGGGCCCACGGAGAGGCGGCGCCGCCCCGTACCCGTACGCCCGAAGTGCCTCGTACCTCCGGGGGACCCCGCGCCGTCGCGCCGCACGGTGCCGACGCGACGCACGCCGCCCAGGACCTGCGCGCGGGGCGCCCGCATCCTCTCGACGGCGCCCCCGAACTCGACGCCCCCGCGCCGCAGGACCCCGCCGAGGCGAGGACCTCG
>NZ_GG770539.1:2422191-2423017 GCF_000154905.1 Streptomyces sp. SPB074
CCGGGCAGTACGAGGGCCTGCGGGCCCTCGTCGTGCTCGACGGCGACCCGGGCACGCCCGCGCTGCGCGAGGCGGCGGCGTGGTGCGCGAGCGAGGAGGGGCGGGCGGCCGGGGTGCACCTCGTGTGCCTCGCGGAGACCGCTCCGGCCTCCCCGGCCTCGCCGGTCGCCGAGACCTTCGAGGCGGCCTGCGCGCGGCTCGCCGCCTTCCGGGACTGCGGGGCCGCCGCGCTGCTGAGCGGCGACGTCGCGACGGCCGTGCACGTGGTGCGCACGGTGGGCGGACGGCTCGCCGGGCACGGCACGACGGGCACCGTGGACGCCGTCTCGGCGGCCTGGGCGGAGCGTTTCGCGCGGGCCCTCGCGCCGCTGCGCACGGACGCGGCGCGGGGCGCGCCCCGGACCGCCGCCACGGCCTCGCCGCTGCCCCAGGCGGTGCGGCTGCTGGACGAGCTGGGCCTGGCGCGGGCCACGCCCGCCTCGCTGCTCGCGCGGTGGGCGAGCGCGGCGGACGAGGCACCGGGCGGGCGGGTGCTCGGGGTGCTCGGCGCGGGGCCGGAGGGCCCGGCGCAGGCGGATCTCGGCGGCACCCAGGGGCCGCACCTGATCATCGAGGGCCCGGCGGGCAGCGGCCGCACCGAGCTGCTGCGAGCGCTCGCCGCCTCGCTCGCGGCGGGCGAGCGGCCGGACCGGCTCGGGCTCGTCCTCGTGGACGGCGCGGGCGCGCCGCCGGAGGGCGCGGGGCTCGGGGTGTGCGCCGAGCTGCCGCACGTGACGACGGTGCTGCGGGCCCAGGACCCGGTACGGATGCGGGAGTTCGCGCAAGC
>NZ_GG770539.1:2423587-2433352 GCF_000154905.1 Streptomyces sp. SPB074
CCGCCTCCGCCCCGGGACGGAGCCCGCTGCCGCGCCTCGTGGTCCTCGTGGACGACGTGGACGCGCTGCTCGACCCGCCGCTCGGCGCGACGGGACGCCCGGCGGCCGGTTCGGTCGTGCGGGCCCTGGAGACGGTGGTGCGGGAGGGGGCGCGGCTCGGCGTGCACCTGATCGCGGCGGGCGCGCGCACCGAGAAGGCCGCGGCCTCGTACGTGGCGCGCGCGGCGGGCGTCCGGGTCGTGCTCGACGCGCCGTCCCCGGCCCCGGAGGAACCCGCCCCGGGCCGGGGCCGCCTGCTCACCCAGGACGGGGCGGCCCTCCCCTTCCAGGGGGGCCGCGTCACGGGCCGCATCCCGCGCACGGCGACGCTGCGCCCGACGGTCGCTCCGCTGGAGTGGCCCCGGATGGGCGACGCCCCCGAACGTGCCCGTCCGGTCCGCGAACTGGGCAACGGGCCGACCGACCTCGCCCTCCTGGCCAGCGCCCTCGACCGGGCGGCCCGGGCGGCCGAAGCGACACCATTGGAGCCACTGCTGTGACCGCTCACGTCTCCCCCGTTCCCGCCGACGACCCCCGGCTGCGTCCCCTCCTGACGGCGTACCACCTCCGGACGGAGGAGGAGAAGGGCGTCCCGGTCTCCGGCCCGGCGGAGCTGCCCCCGGCCTACCGGGCCGAGATCGAGCACCCGGCGGAGTCCTTCGCGGGTGCCACCGTCCTCCTCGCGACGGTCCCCGGCGAGGCGGAGGCGGCCGGCTGCGCCGTGCTGCGCACGCCCGCCGCGGCCCCGGCCGAGCTCAAGCGCCTGTGGACCGCGCCCGGCCACCGGGGCAAGGGCGTCGGCGCGGCCCTCATGGCGAAGGCGACGGCCCTCGCCACCGAGGCGGGCGCCCCGGCCCTGCGGCTGTCCGTCTGGTCCTGGCGGGAACCCGCCCTGCGCCTGTACGAGCGCGAGGGCTTTTGCCGGGTGCCCTCGTGGGAGGCCCGGCCGGACCTGGTCTGCCTGGAGCGCGCCCTGGGCTGAGGGCGGCCGGAGCGGGGGTCCCGGGGCGGGCGTCCCGGCGTGAACGGGCACCGGGGCGGCGGCGGGGATGCCGCGGCGCGCCCGGTGCGGAACGACGCGCGCGCTACCGCCGCGCGGAAACGTAGTGCGCCCACCCCCGGTCGAGCAGCCCGAACCCCGTTTCCACGGCCGACTCGGGGTCGGCCTGACGGGCCATGAGCGGGATCTGGAGTGCGAACCGCGCGTAGAAGCGGATTTCCGCGCTCGGTTCGGCGAGCCCGAACTCCTCGGTGAGCACCGCGATCAGGGCGTCCTCGTGCCGCAGCCACATCCTCTCGGCGTACTCGGTGAGGGACGGTGTGTCCTCCATGAGGACCATGATCCGGCGCGTGGGCTCGGCCTGGAGCAGGGCGATCTCGGCGAGGAAGTGCGAGCTCAGCGCCTCGGAGACGGTCGTGCCCGGGGCGCGGTCGCGGACCGCCGCGACGAGCCGGTCCTGCTGCTCGTTCTCCGTGCTGAAGACCAGCGCCTCCTTGCGGGGGAAGTGCGCGAAGACGGTCTTGGGCGTCACGTCGGCCTCGTCAGCGATCTCGCGCACCGTGACCGCGTCGAACCCGCGCTCAAGGAACAGGCTCGTCGCCACCTCCAGGATCGCCGTCCGGGTCGCCGTCTTCTTCCGTTCACGTCGCCCCAAGGGCGCGTCGTTCTCCATGCCCGAATCCTAACCCCGAGGTATTCCTATACCGAGGATAGAAGTACGCTCGGTATAGCGAGAGTGTGAGCGAGGTCGGCGAGGGCCCTCCGGGAGCCGACCCGGGCGCCGCCGCCGCGGGCTCCGGCCTGCCCGCACCCCTCCGAGCGAAGGACAACGGCCATGAACCGAACCGACAGCGACAAGAGCGACAGCACCGGCGCCCGTACGGCGGGCGCGCGCCCCGCGCCGGGCTGGGTCCGCACCTGGGGGGCCTCCCCGCAGGTGCGGACGACTCCGTCTCCGGCGTGGACGCGGTCGAGAACGTCACGCTGCGGCAGATCGTGCGGGTGAGCGGCGGCGGCCGCCGTCTCCGTATCCGTCTCAGCAACGAATACGGGACCGCACCCGTGACGATCGGCGCGGCACGGGTCGCCCTCACCGGCGACGGCCGCACGGGCCAAGACGGAGACGGCCGCGCGGTGACCTTCGGCGGCCTGCCGGGCGTCACGATTCCCGCCGGCGCACCCGTCCTCAGCGATCCCGTCGATCTGGCGCCGCCCGCGCTGTCGCGGCTGGCGATCAGCCTGTACGTGCCCGGCCGGGTCGAGACCGTCACCGGGCACGGCACGTTCCACGCGCTGGGCTGGAGCGTGCCCGGCGACGCGACCGCCGCCCGCGCGGCTGGAGCGTGCCCGGCGACGCGACCGCCGCCCGCGCGCCGCGCGCCGACGCCGTCCCGCTGCCCGCCCAGGCGTTCCTGTCGGCGGTGGAGGCGCTGCCCGGCCGCCCGGCCGGGGCGATCGCCGTCCTCGGCGATTCCCGCGTGGACGGGACCGGCTCGACGCCCGGAGCCGCCGGCGCTGGACCGACGTACTCGCCGAGCGTCTCGCGGCGCGCGACGGGACGACGCGATACGTGGTCAGCCAGGGCATCAACGGGAACCGCCTGCTCGACGACGGCATCGGCACGTCCGCGCTGGCCCGCTTCGACCGGGACGTCCTCGCCACGCAGGGGCTCGGGCACGTGGTGATCGCCGTCGGCAACGACCTGGTCTTCTCCTTCGCCCCGGACACCGAGGAGAACGCCGCTCTCCTCGCCCTGTTCGGCGGCGGGCCCGTCACCGTCGAGGACGTCGTGGCCGCCCACCTCCAGGCCGCCGCCCGCGCCCGCGCACACGGCGCGAAGGCGTACGCCGCCACCATCGCGCCCTACGGCGGCTCGGAGATGTACACGGCCCAGGGGGACCGGGCCCGCGCGCGGGTCAACACGTGGATGCGCTCCAGCGGCGCGTTCGACGGCGTCCTCGACTTCGACGCCGTCTGGCGCGACCCGGCCGACCCCTCCCGTATCCGCGAGGACCTGCACATGGGCGACCACCTGCACGGCAACGACGCCGGATACGAGGCCCTGGCCCACTCGATCGACCTGGCCCTCTTCGACTGAACCCCCGGGCCCGGCACCCGCCCGGCCCGCCGCACCCCCCGCTTCCCGAGGAGACGTCCATGTACGACATAGCGATCGCCGGTGCGGGCCCCGTCGGCCTGTTCCTGGCGGGCGAACTCGCCCTGGCGGGCTGTTCCGTCGTGGTCCTGGAGCGCGACGCGGACCCGCACCCGCCGCTGCGGGCACTCCCGCTCGGGCTGCGCGGCCTGAACGCCGCCTCCGCCGAGACCTTCGCCCGCCGGGGCCTGCTCCTGCCCCTGCTGGAGGCGTCGGGGGTCGAGGCCGCCACCGTCGGCGCCGCCCCCGGCGCCGCGCGGGCCCCCGCTCCCCGGAACCTGGGCCACTTCGCCGGCATCACGCTGGACGCCGCCGACATCGCCCCGCGCGCTGGCCCACCGGCTCCCCGGACCGGCGATGGACGGCTTCATGACGAGCCTGGACGCGGTCGGCGGCGTCCTGACCGCGCGTGCCGCGGCGCGAGGCGTGACGCTCGTGCGGGGCGCGCCCGTCACCGCCCTGCGCCAGGACGGTCAGTCGGTCACGGTGACGGCCGGGGGCCGGGAGCACCACGCCCGGTGGTTGGTGGGGTGCGACGGCGGACACAGCGCGGTCCGCACCCTCGCGCGCTTCTCCTTCACCGGCACCGCGCCGCTCTTCACCGGTTACGTCGCCCAGGTCACCTTCGACGACCCGCGGCGACTGCCCCTGGGCTTCCATCTGACGCCGACCGGCATGTACCTGCGCACGCCCCTCGAAGGGCACCTGGGCACGATGGACTTCGACGGCGGCGCCTTCGACCGCTCCCGGCCGCTGACCCGCGCTCACCTCCAAGAGGTCCTGCGGCGCGTGTCCGGCACGGATGCGGCCCTCACGGAGGTGCGCCTGGCCTCCAGCTTCACCGACCGCGCGATGCAGGCCACCTCCTACCGTCGCGGGCGCGTCCTGCTCGCCGGGGACGCCGCCCACATCCACTCCCCGCTGGGCGGCCAGGGCCTCAACCTCGGTATCGGCGACGCGATGAACCTCGGCTGGAAGCTGGCCGCCACCGTGCGCGGCGACGCCCCCGACGGCCTCCTCGACAGCTACACCGCCGAACGCCACCCGGTCGGCGCCGCCGTCCTGGACTGGTCCCGCACCCAGGTCGCCACCATGCGCCCCGGCCCCCACGCCCCCGCCTTGCAGCACCTGGTGCGCGACCTGATGGCCACCTCCGACGGGACCACCCACGTGTACCGCCGGAGCTCGGGGCTCTTCCACCGCTACGACCTGGGCGGCGATCAGCCGCTCGTCGGCCGCACCGCCCCCGACTTCCGCCTCGCCGGCGCGGGCCGCCTCAGCGACCTCCTCCGAGACGGCCGCGGCGTGCTGCTCGACTTCGGCCCCCACCGGAGCCTGGGCGAGGAGGCCGCGCCGTGGAAGGAGCAGGTGACCTACGTCCCCGGCCGCCCCGACGACAGCCTGGGGTACGAGGCGCTTCTCGTCCGCCCCGACGGCATCGTCGCCTGGGCCGGCCTGCCCGGCGCGCCGGACGACGCGGGGCTCCAGGACTGCCTGGCCCGCTGGTTCACCCGCTCCTGAACCCGCCGCCGATCCACCCCGCCGCCGCCCCGCCGCGCCCGGCCGCCGCCCCGCCCCGTCCCGCCCCGTATCCGTACGCCCCGCCCCGCATCCGCTCGCCGGAGCGTGGAAGCGAGCCGTCCGGGACGGGGGGCACCCTGCGGCTCCGCGTGCCCGGGACCGCCATCCACGCAAGGAGGACACCGTGTCCGACCGCCTCACCCCGGGCCCGCCGCCCGCCCGGCCGGGTCCCCGGCCACCGGGGCGATGCCCACGCCGCCCGCGGGGCCGCTGTTCGCCGTGATCAGGTTGCGGGCCCGGCCTGGCAGGGCGGAGGCGGCGGAGCGGGCTCTGCGGCGGATCATCGCTCCCACCCGCGCCAACCCGGACTGCCTGGAATTCCGCGTCCTGCGGGACCGCGACGACCCGCGCGCCTTCACCCTGCTCGAACACTGGACGAGCAGGGCGGCGACCGACGCCCACGGCGAGAGCGACTGCATGACCGGCTACCTGGCCACCAGGGAGGAGAACTTCGAGGTCCTGTCCGTCTCCTTCGTCCACGCGCTCCAGCCGTAGCACCCCTTCCGCGGTCCCCGCGGTGCCGGGCCCCGCGCGCCGCGGCCTCCTCCCGTCCCGCCGGGGGGGCGCGGACGCCCCCCCGGGTCACAGACCGGTCACGAACGGGGCCGTCCGCCCAGCTCACCGTTCCCGGCCCCCTTGCCGCCCGCACCCCGCGGGCGTAGATGTGCGGGGAAGGGGAAGGGGTTCCCCCTCCCGGCAACCACCGGGATGCGAACCGTAGTTGGAGTGACGGAAGAGAACGGGGCAATGATGCGCGCACCTCTTCGGGATGCACGGACGCGGGCGACGCGGGGTACCGCGAGACGGCGGGCGCGCGGGCTCGCGCTCCTGGCCGTCACGGCCGGGACGGCCGTCGCGCTCACCGCCTGCGGGAGCGACGGGGACGGCGGCAAGGACGGGGGGAGCGACGCGAAGAAGCCCTCCGCCTCCGCCGGACAGTCCTCCTCAGGCGTCCGGCTGCCCAAGCTCGACGGGCAGACGGTGAAGATCGCCGCCGTGTGGAGCGGGGCGGAGCGGGACGCCTTCGAGAAGGTGCTCGCCGACTTCGGCAAGCGCACCGGGGCGAAGACGGAGTACGTCGCCGCGCAGGACCCCGTCATCGGCTTCCTGGAGTCGAAGATCGCCGGGGGCGGCCAGCCGGACGTGGCGATGCTCCCGCAGGTCGGGGCGATCCAGCAGGCCGTGGAGCGCGGCTGGGCGAAGCCGGTGGGCGCCGGGGCGCAGGCGGAGCTGAGGAAGAACTACGGGCAGGGCTGGCAGGAACTCGGCGCCGTGGACGGCAAGCAGTACGGCGTCTACTTCAAGGCCGCGAACAAGTCCCTCGTCTGGTACAACACCGCCGTGTTCGACAACGCGGGCGCCGAAGTCCCCTCCTCCTGGGCCGACTTCCTCAAGACCGCGCAGACGGTGGCCGATTCGGGCGTCACGCCCGTCTCGGTCGCGGGCGCGGACGGCTGGACGCTCACGGACTGGTTCGAGAACATCTACCTCTCGCAGGCCGGGCCGGAGAAGTACGACAAGCTCGCGCGGCACGA
The DNA here is from genome assembly GCF_000154905.1 of Streptomyces sp. SPB074. Classification (GTDB taxonomy): domain Bacteria; phylum Actinomycetota; class Actinomycetes; order Streptomycetales; family Streptomycetaceae; genus Streptomyces. The sequence goes on from NZ_GG770539.1 coordinate 2,429,898, forward strand.
GATCAAGTGGACCGACCCCTCCGTGAAGCAGGCGCTCACGACACTCGGTCAGCTCTTCGGCAAGCCCGACCTGCTCGCGGGCGGCGCGAAGGGCGCGCTCGCCACCGAGTTCCCCGCCTCCGTCACGCAGACGTTCACCGGCGGCGACCAGCCGAAGGCCGGGATGGTCTTCGAGGCGGACTTCGTCGGCATCAACATCGCCGAGACGGACGCGAAGATCGGCTCCGACGCCAAGGTCTTCCCCTTCCCGGCCGTGGGCTCCGGGAAGGCTCCCGCCGTGGTCGGCGGCGACGCGGCCGTCGCGCTCAAGGACTCCGAGGGCGCGCAGGCGCTGCTCACGTACCTCGCCTCGCCCGAGGCCGCGGCGATCTGGGCGAAGACGGGCGGCTTCGTCTCGCCGAACAAGGCGCTCGACACGTCCGCGTACCCGAACGACGTGCAGCGCGGTATCGCGGAGGCGCTGATCAAGGCCGGGGACGACATCCGCTACGACATGTCGGACCAGATGCCGCAGTCCTTCGGCGGCTCGCCCAACAAGGGCGAGTGGAAGGCGCTCCAGGACTTCCTCGCGAAGCCCGGGGACGTCGCCGCGATCCAGGGCCGCCTGGAGCGGGACGCCGCCAAGGCGTACAAGGACTGACGGGGTGGCCGCCGAAGCGGCGGGGGGCGCCGGTCGCGTGCCGGTGCCCCCCGCGTCCCCGAGCGGGGGCGTGCCCGCGCCCCGTACGTCGCCCGAGTCCCCGAAGTCCTCCCGGGACAAGGGCCCCGCGTCCGTCACCCGTACCCGCCGTTCCCTCGCCGTCCTCTTCCTGCTCCCCGCGCTCGTGCTGCTCGGCGCGCTCGTGCTCTACCCCATCGTGTGGAACGTCGTGCGGAGCCTCTTCGACTCCTCGGGGGACGGCTTCGTCGGGCTCGGGAACTACCGCGAGATGTTCTCGGACCCGAACATCAGGACGGCGATCAAGAACAACGCGATCTGGCTCGTCGTGGCGCCGACCGTCGCGACGGCGCTGGGTCTCGTGCTCGCCGTCCTGACCGAGCGCGTCAAGTGGGGAACGGCGTTCAAACTGCTCGTGTTCATGCCGATGGCGATCTCGATGCTCGCCTCGGGCATCATCTTCCGCCTCGTGTACGAGCAGGACCCGGACCGGGGCATCGCGAACGCGGTCGCCGTGACGGTGCACGACACCTTCGCCGGGTCCTCGGCCTTCCCGAAGGCGCACCCGCGCCCGCGCGCGGCGCTGGAGGCCGTCAAGGGCGGCGCGTTCGAGACGAAGGAGGCGGTACGAGGCGGAACGAACCTTCTCCTCCCCCTCGTCGGCGTCGCCCCGGACGTCATGCCGGACCGCGCGAAGCCCGCCGCCGCGCCCGCGCCGCCCGGCGAGGACGGCGGGATCACGGGCACGGTGTGGCAGGACTTCACGAAGGGCGGCGGCGGCACGCTCGACAAGGTCGACCCGAAGGAGCTCGGCTACCCGGGGATGCGGGTCGAGGCCGTGAAGGACGGCGAGGTCGTCGCCTCGGCGAAGGCCGGGGACGACGGGCGCTTCACGCTCCCCGCGAAGGCGGACGGCGCCCGGCTGCGGCTCCCCGCCGACAACTTCCGCGAGCCCTACGGCGGCATCGACTGGCTCGGTCCCACGCTCGTCACGTGGTCGGTCATCGGCGCGTACGTGTGGATGTGGGCCGGGTTCGCGATGGTGCTGATCGGCGCGGGGCTCGCGGGCCTGCCGCGCGAACTCCTCGAAGCGGCACGGGTGGACGGGGCCGGCGAGTGGCAGGTCTTCCGCCGCATCACCGTGCCGCTGCTCGCGCCCGTGCTCGGCGTCGTCCTCGTCACGCTCATGATCAACGTGCTGAAGATCTTCGACCTCGTGTACGTGATCCCGCCCGGCTCCGCGCGCGACGACGCGAACGTCCTCGCCGTCGAGCTGTACAACACGGCCTTCGTGGACGGGGACGCGGGCGTCGCGAGCGCGATCTCGATATTCCTGTTCGTCCTGGTGGTGCCGGTGATGCTGCTCAACATCCGCAGGCTGCGCAGGGAACGCAAGGAGGAACGCCGATGACCGCCGCCGTACCCAGGACGGTCCCGGAGCCCGGGGCTGCCGGGCCCGCGCGCGCCACCCCCGGCAAGCGCCCCGGCAGGGCCGAGTCCTTCGCCGCCCGCGCCGCGCGGCTCGCGGCGGGCGGGGTGCTGCGGGTCTTCCTCCTCCTCGTCGCCGTCTTCTGGCTCGTGCCGACGGTCGGGCTGCTGATCTCCTCGCTCCGCTCGCCCTCCGACATCGCGGCCGACGGCTGGTGGAAGGTCCTCACGAGCCCCGCCCAGCTCACCGTCGAGAACTACGGCAACCTGCTCGACAACAGCGCGATCACGCACAGCCTGTGGTCCACGGTCCTCATCACCGTGCCCTCCACGCTGCTCGTCGTCCTCATCGGCTCGCTCGCCGGGTACGCCTTCGCCTGGATGGACTTCCCGGGCCGGGACGGCTGGTTCCTGCTCGTGGTGGGGCTGCTGGTCGTGCCCGTGCAGGTCGCGCTGCTGCCGGTGTCGAAACTCTTCGGCTGGATAGGGATCTTCGAGTCCACGATCGGCGTGATCCTCTTCCACGTCGCCTTCGGGCTGCCCTTCGCGGTCTTCCTGCTGCGGAACTTCTTCGCGGAGATCCCGCGCGAACTCCTCGAAGCGGCCCGGCTCGACGGCGCGGGCGAACTGCGGCTGTTCACCCGGGTCGTGATGCCGCTCGCGGGCCCCGCGATCGCCTCGCTGGGAATCTTCCAGTTCCTGTGGGTCTGGAACGACATGCTCATCGCGCTGATCTTCGCGGACTCCGGCAGCCCGCCGATCACCGTGGCGCTCCAGCAGCAGGTACGGCAGTTCGGGAACAACGTGGACATCCTCGCGCCGGGCGCCTTCCTGTCGATGCTCATCCCGCTCGTCGTCTTCTTCGCCTTCCAGCGGCAGTTCGTGTCGGGGGTGATGGCCGGAGCGGTCAAGTAACGGGAACGGGCGGCCCTTTCCCCTGCGCCGTGGACGTCCCGAAGGGGCGGGCGTACGGGGAGGGGCCGCTCCCGTCCGTACGCGCGCCCGCCGCCCGCGCCCGGCCCGGTCCCGCCGCCGCCTCCCCGGCGCGCCCCCGCCCCGCGCCGTCACCCCCTTACCGTGCCCGCTCCGGCCCCGCCACCGGGGAGGCCCGGCTGTGACGCGGCCCCCGCCGGACCCCGCCGGACCGGGGCGGGGCGGCCGAAGGGGCCGGGGTGGAGGCGGTGAGGGCCGCCGCGTACTTCGTATTGACCAATTCACCCGCTTCCAGGTGCCGCGCCCCCCTCTTCCGTGGGACGGATCTCCTGTCCCGGCCCGTACGGGCGCCGTCCCCCGAGAGGAACCCCGTCCGCCGTGGATTCCACCGACGCCCGGGCCCCGCGACACCCGACCGAGCCCCCGCACGCCCCCG
>NZ_GG770539.1:2433452-2435986 GCF_000154905.1 Streptomyces sp. SPB074
CCGGGCGCCACCGCGAGCCGCCCCCTGGGACGGTGGCGGCCGACGCCGTTCTTCGTCTTCGGGGGCCTCTTCTGGATCGGCCTCAGCCTGCTCGCGCTCTCGGTCCCGGCCTGCTGCGACCTCGGGCAGCACGCGGCGGTCGTCGAGCGGCTGCGCGCGAGCCTGCTCCACCCCCGCCACCCGATGGCCGACCTCCCGGGCGCGGACAGCCCGTACTACTCGCCGTACGCGCTCGCCGAAGGGCTGCTCGCGCGGCTCTTCTCGCTGAGCGGCTGGGAGACGGTACGGCTCGCCGCGCCCGTGAACCTCCTCGTGCTGCTGCTCGGGCTCAACGCCTTCGTCAAGCGGTTCACGGCGAGCCGCTGGGCCTCGACCGTCGCGCTCGCGCTGATGGTGACGCTGTGGGGCACGGAACCCCTCGCGTGGAGCGGCTTCGCCGGGCTCCTCTCGCTCCCGGTCGTGGCCGGTTACCCGAGCGCCTTCGCCCTCGGCCTCACCCTCCTGACCTGGGCATACGCGGCGCGGCTGACCGGCGAGGACCGCGCGGACCCGCCCACGCGCCGGGCGCGCGCCGCGCTCGGGGCGCTGTGCGGGCTGCTGCTCCTCGTCCACCCGGTGAGCGGAGTGGCGGGGGTGCTCGGCACGGCGGTACTGGTGCTGGCACGGGTACGGGGCGGGGCGCCAAGACGGGATCAGGGCGGGGCGCCGGGACGGAAGGGGATGCCGGGCCGCTCCCCGGGCGCCACGCTCCGCGCCCGGGCCGCCTGGTGGCCCCTCCCCCTCGGCGCGCTGCTCGTCGCGCTCGCCTGGCTCCCCTGGTTCGACGTGTTCACGCTCGGCGCGGACGCCGCCGTGCTCGACCCGACGCACGCGGCGCTCTACACCGACGTCCTCGCGCGTTTCTGGCTCCTGGGCCTCCTCGCGCTCCCCGCCTTCGCGCTGCGCCTGCGGCGCGAGCCGCGCGACGCGCTCGGCTGGATGTGCGCGGCGTGCGTAGCCGTCGCCTTCTGCGGCTGGGCCTCGGGCCACTTCACGTACGGGCGGGTGCTCGGCCTCGCCGTCCTGCCCGCGCAGGTCGCGGTGGCCGTGGAGGTGACGCGGGCCAGGCGCGGGCGCGCGCTCGGGGCGCTCGTGGTCACCGCCGCCGCCGGGACCGGCTTCGTCTTCGCGCAGTCCGGGGCCGTCCTGCCCGAGAAGTGGACGCCGCCGCAGACGCGGCGGCTGCCCGCGTGGCACTCGTACGCGTGGGTGGCCTCCTCGGTCCGCCCGGGCGAGCCGGTGCTCACCGACCAGCGCGAGGGGACACGGAGCCTGCCGGGCTTCGGCATCGACCTGGTCGCGCCGGTGTGGCCGGACCCCGCGCTGCCCGAGCGGGAGCGGCGGGCGCGGTGGCGGGACGCGCACCGGTACCTGTCGGGGACGGCGAGCGCGGCCCGGCGCGCGGAGATCGCGCGCCGGTACGACATCACATGGCTGCTGCTCTCGCGGTGGCAGCGGGTTCCGAAGGAGGCGAAGGTGCTGGACTTCAGCCGCGAGACGGGCGAGGTGCTGGCGAGGCTGCCGGAGCGGGAGGAACGATGAGCGTCACGGTCGTCGTGATCGGCTACAACGACGCCGCGCACCTGGCGGACGCCGTCGGCTCGGCCTGCGCGCAGGGCGACTCCGTCAGCGAGGTGATCGCCGTGGACGACGGCTCGACGGACGGCAGCGCCGCCCTGCTCGACCGCCTCGCCACGCGCGATCCCCGGCTGCGCGTCGTGCGGCGCGCGGTCAACAGCGGCGGCTGCGGCACGCCGCGCAACGAGGGCCTGGCCCACGCGACGGCGCCGTACGTCCTCTTCCTGGACAGCGACGACGTGCTCCCGCCCGGCGCCGTGGACGCGCTGCTGCGCGCGGCGAGGGCGCACGGCGCGGACGTGGCGGGCGGCCTGTGCGTGCGGCGCGAGCTGCCCGGCGGACGGGAGATCCCCTGGCAGCGCGAGCTGTACGCGAAGGAGCGCACGCTCGCCGAGCCCTCGGCGCTCCCCCGGATCGCCGCCGACACGCTGTGCGTCAACAAGCTCTACCGCACCGGGTTCCTGCGCGACCACGCGATCCGCTTCCCGCCCGGCCGCTACCTCTACGAGGACTTCGTCTTCACCGCGCGGGTCCTCGCGGCCGGCCCGCGCATGGCGCTCGTACCGGACCGGGTCTACACCTGGCACGTGCGGCGCGAGGAGCGGCGCCGCTCGCTCTCGCTCGACCGGGACGGGATGGAGAACTGGCGCGCGCGGGTGCGGGCGCACCGGCAGGCGGTGGCCGAGCTGTCCGCGCTGCCCCGTCTCGTGCGGGCGGCACGCGCGGGCTTCCTGGACCGGGGGCTGCGGATGTACGTGCGGGAGCTGCCGCGCCGCGAGCCCGCGTACCAGCACGCGTGGTGGGAGCTGACCCGCGCGTACCTGACGGCGTTCACGCCCGCGGACATCGCCGCGGCGGCGGCCCCGGCGCGCACGGCGGCGGCGGTGCTGCGCGAGGCGCCCGCGCCGCGCGACCTG
>NZ_GG770539.1:2436086-2439608 GCF_000154905.1 Streptomyces sp. SPB074
AAAAAAAAAAAAAAAAAAAAAAAAAAAAAAAAAAAAAAAAAAAAAAAAAAAAAAAAAAAAAAAAACAAAAAAAAAAGAAAAAAGAAAAAAACAGAGAAGACGGTACAAAACGAGGCGCCCGCGACGCGCGACCTGGGCCGCCTGCGCGACCTCGTCTCGAAGCCCTCGCGGCTGCTGCCCCCGTACGCGCGGGACGCGGCCGGGGCGCCGGTGTGGGCCGCCGACCTGCCCGGCGTCCCGCTCGGCCGCCTGGAGCGTGCCCCGGTGCGCCGCCTGCCGCTCGCGGTGGACGCGGTCCTGCGGCCCTCGGCGCGCGGCAGCCGGCTGCGGCTGCGCCTGCACGAGCTGTACGGGCGCGTCGCGGAGGCGGGCCCGGTGGCGGTCCAGGCGGGGCTGGTGCACCGGGACACGGGCCGCGTCGTGCAGCGCCGCAGCGCGAGCCTGGTGCCCGGCCCGACCCCCGGCACCTGGACGGCCTCGCTGCGCCTGCGCCTGACGGAGCTGGAGGCGGGAACGTGGGACGTGTGGCTCCTGCTCGCCTTCGCGGACGGCACCACCCGCACCACCCGCCCGCGCGCCCGCCCCGCCCTGGGCCACCTGCGCCGGACCGCCGTCCCCAGCCGCCGCCACGGTCTCGTCCTGGTCCACCCCTACGCCACCCACTCCGCCTCCCTCTCCCTCCGCGTCGCCCCGGGGGCCCGGGGCATGGGGGACGTGCTGCGCGAGAAGGTGGGGAGGTGGGTGGGGACGGGGTGAGCGCAGGCGGGCGGCGCGGGCGGCGCCCCGGCACGCCGCCCGCTCGCCCCTTCACACCGCGCGGAGTCCCGCCGCGACGGTCTTGGCGAGGGCGGCCGGGTAGGCGCGGCTCGTCCGGGTGCGGACGACCAGGACGCGCCAGTACAGGGGGCCGGTGATCAGGTCGAGGGCGAGGTCGCGGTCCAGGGTCTCCCGGACCTCGCCGCGGGCGGCCGCCGCGTCGAGGACGCCCTGGGCCACGCTGCGCTGTGCTTCGCGCAGGGCCTTCTCCAGGGCCTCCTGGAGGTCCGGGTTGCGGGCGGCCTCGGCGAAGAGGTCGGGGACGATCTGGGACGCGGCCGGGTGGCGCAGGGCGCGCGAGGCGACCTCGTAGAGCAGGTGCAGGTCCGTTTCGAGGGACCCGGTGTCGGGCGCGGGCAGGCCCTGGAGGGCTATCTCGGAGACCAGGTCGAGCACGAGGTGCAGCTTCGAGCGCCAGCGCCGGTAGACGGCCGTCTTGCCGACCCCGGCGCGGCGGGCCACGCCCTCGATCGACATGCGCCCGTAGCCGACGGCGGCCAGCTCGGCGAAGACGGCGGCGCGGATCGCCTCGGTGACGTCCTCGCGCAGCACGGCCGCCCCGGCCGGAGCCCGCCGCGCCCGGCCGCCGGAGGCCGCGCCCGGCCCCGCCCCGCCCGTTTCCCCGCTGTTTTCCCTCGCGCCACTCGCCATGCCGTTCAGCATAGGCGGGCCACGACGAAACGGTTGCGTTGCGACGTCCTACCGGCCTAAGGTGCGGAACGACGATACGGTTGCGTTCCGACGTAACGACGTACTCCGGTACCTCCGTCGTACCGACGTCCCCCAGCGAAGGCGGCGCGTGTGAGCCAGGTTCTCGATCCCCTCCCCCCACGGCAGGACCCCACGCCGGGGGCCGCGCCGGGTACCGCCGCGGCCCCCTCGAACGGCGGCGCGTACGACGCCGGGGCCGACGCGGGACTGAGCGGCGCCCAGCTCGCCGCCCGATACGGGCTCGCGGTGAGCGGCGCGCGGCCCCCGCTCGCCCAGTACGTGCGGCAGCTGTGGGGCAGGCGGCACTTCATCCTCGCCTTCTCGACCGCGAAGCTCACCGCGCAGTACAGCCAGGCGAAGCTGGGCCAGATCTGGCAGGTCATGACGCCGCTGCTCAACGCGGGCGTCTACCTGCTGATCTTCGGCCTGCTGCTCGGCACCAGCCGGGGCGTGCCCGACTTCGTGCCCTACCTCGTGACCGGCGTCTTCGTCTTCACCTTCACGCAGTCCTGCGCCATGGCCGGCACCCGCGCGATCTCCGGCAACCTGGGCCTCGTCCGCGCGCTGCACTTCCCGCGCGCCTCGCTGCCCATCTCGTTCACGCTCCAGCAGCTCCAGCAGCTCCTGTACTCGATGATCGCGCTCGTCGTGATCCTCTTCGCCTTCGGCGTGTGGCCGCAGCCGTCCTGGGTGCTCGTGGTGCCCGCGCTGCTGCTCCAGTTCGTCTTCAACACGGGGCTCGCGCTGGCCCTGGCGCGCGTCGGCGCGAAGACCCCGGACGTCGCGCAGCTCATGCCGTTCCTCACGCGCACCTGGATGTACACCTCCGGCGTGATGTTCAGCCTCCCGCACATGCTCGCCAAGCACGACCCGCCGGCCTGGTTCGCCACGCTCCTCCAGTGCAATCCCACGGTCGTGTTCATCGATCTCATGCGCTTCGCGCTCATCGGCAGCTTCCACGCCGACCAGCTCCCGCCGCACGTCTGGGCCCTCGCCCTCGGCTGGGCGCTGCTGAGCGGCGTCGGCGGTTTCGTCTACTTCTGGAAGGCCGAGGAGAGGTACGGACGTGGCTGAGACGCGTACGGAGCAGACCCCCGCGAACACCGGGGACACCGCGCACACCGCGCCGGGCACGGGCCCCGCACCGGACGGGAGTCCCGCGGCCACCGCCGCCGCCCGCCGTCCCACCGTCGTCGCCGAGAACGTCGACATCGTCTACCGCGTCAACGGCGCCAGGGGCGGGCGCGGCTCCGCGACCGCCGCGCTGAACCGGCTGGTACGGCGCCAGGGGCCCGGCGGGCGGCGCGTGCACGCGGTGCGGAACGTGTCGTTCACGGCCTGGCGCGGCGAGGCGATCGGGCTCATCGGGAGCAACGGTTCCGGGAAGTCCACGCTGCTCAAGGCCATCGCCGGGCTGCTCCCCGTCGAGTCGGGCCGGATCTACACCGACGGGCAGCCCTCGCTCCTCGGCGTCAACGCGGCGCTCATGAACGACCTGACCGGCGAGCGGAACATCGAGCTGGGCGGCCTCGCGATGGGCATGAGCCGCCGCGAGGTGCGCGAACGGGCGCCCCGGATCATCGAGTTCTCGGGGATCAACGAGAAGGGCGACTTCGCGAGCCTGCCGATGCGCACGTACTCCTCCGGGATGTCCGCGCGGCTGCGGTTCTCGATCGCGGCGGTCAAGGACCACGACGTCCTGCTCGTGGACGAGGCCCTCGCGACCGGCGACGCGAGCTTCCGCAAGCGCTCGGAGGCGCGCATCAGGGAGCTGCGCGAGCAGGCGGGGACGGTGTTCCTCGTGAGCCACAGCAACAAGTCGATCCGCGACACGTGCGAGCGGGCGCTGTGGCTGGAGCACGGGGAACTGCGGATGGACGGGCCCGCGGCGGAGGTCCTGCGGGAGTACGAGAAGTTCTCGGCGCGCTGACCGCGGCCCGCCGCCACGCCCCGCCTCGCCACGCCCCCGCGCCGGCACCCCCGCCCGCCACGCCG
>NZ_GG770539.1:2440049-2450831 GCF_000154905.1 Streptomyces sp. SPB074
CCGGCGGGGAGCCTGCACGCGCTGACCGGCGCGATCCAGCTCTGCGCGGTCCCCGCGGGCCGCCACCGCGCCGACGTGATCCTCCTCAACCACGTGCGCTCGACGTGGTCCACCGACGGCGCCCCCTCGCCCGACGGCCCCCTCCTGGACAAGGCGGGACACAGCCCGCTCCCGCTCGTGACCCTCCCCGGGCTGCTCCGCCTCGCGCCGCTGCTCGGTACGCGGCTCGTGCGCGCCTCGTTCTGGCGGGCGCACGAGGACGTGCTCACGGCCGGGAACGCCCTGTACACGGCGTACGCGCTGCTGCTCCTCGCCGACCGGGTCGCGTGCAGCGACCAGCTCGCGCTCGACGCGCGCACTCCGCGCGCCGCGACGCTCCCGCCGCCGGTCGCGGACGGCCCCGAGGGGCGCGTCGAGCCGTACGTGGCCGCCTGCCGCCTCCTGGAGCCGGGCCCCGCGACCGCGCCGCTGCGCCGCACCCTCTACGACCTCATGACGGCCGACTGGCTGCACATCATCGCGCGCGAACAGCGGGGCAACGACCGGGGGTTCTTCCTCGCGGCGGCCGAGGCCGCGCGCGCCTGCAAACCGGAGGGGCACCGCGCGCCCGAGGGGGCCGACGGGGTGCGGCAGAAGCTGCTCGAAGCGGGCTCGTACGAGAGGTACCTGCGCCTGGCCGAGTTCAACGACCGCCGCAGGCACTGGCGTTCGCTGGCGCGGAAGCAGAAGCGGGCGCTCGGCGCGAAGGTCCGCGCGCACCGGGGCCGCGCGGCCCGCAAGGCACCGCTCGACCCGGAGCTCGCCGTCTTCACCGCGTACTGGAACAGGGGCGTGACCTGCAACCCGGGCGCGATCGCCGCGAAGCTCGCCGAACTCGCCCCGCACATCAAGCCGGTGTGGGTCAGCGGCCGGGCACGCGTGCCGCTGCTCCCGCCGGGGACCCGGCACATCGTGCCGGGCACGCCCGCCTACCAGGAGGCGATGGGCCGGGCCACGTACCTGGTCAACAACGTGAACTTCCCGACCGGCTGGCAGAAGCGCCCCGGGCAGATCCACCTCCAGACCCACCACGGCACCCCGCTCAAGCGCATGGGCCTGGACCAGATGCCCTACCCGGCCGCCGCGCACGGCCTGGACTTCCGGCAGTTGCTGCGCCGCGTCGACAAGTGGGACCACAGCCTCACCTCGAACCGGCACTCGACGCTCATGTGGCGGCACGCCTACCCCTCCGGCTACACCGAGCTGGAGCACGGCTACCCGCGCAACGACATCTACTACACGGCCGGCCCGGACCTGGTACGGGCCGTGCGGGCGCGGCTCGGCATCGCCCCCGGCGTGCGCGCCGTGCTCTACGCGCCGACGCACCGGGACTACGAGAGCGCGTGGCGACCCCGTGTCGATCTCGCGCGGCTCGCCGAACGCCTCGGCCCCGGCACGGTGCTGCTCGTACGGGGGCACTACTTCTACTCCGGCGGCCCGAGCGAGCTGGCCGGGCTGCGCGCGACCCGCCGGGTGCTGGACGTCTCCGCGTACGAACCGGTGGAGGAACTGGCCCTCGCGGCGGACGCGCTCGTGACGGACTACTCCTCCATCATGTTCGACTACGCGCACCTGGACCGTCCCGTGGTGGTCTACGCGGACGACTGGGAGATCTACCAGGCCACGCGCGGCGTCTACTTCGACCTCCTGGCGCACCCTCCGGGCGCCGTCGCCCGCACCGAGGAGGAGCTGACCGAGATCCTGGCGGGCGAGGCGTGGCGCGACGGGGACGCGCGCGCGGCCCGTACCGCGTTCCGGGAACGGTTCTGCGCCTTCGACGACGGGCGCGCCGCCGAACGCGTCGTGCGGCACGTGTTCCTGGGCACCCCCGCCGCCGAACTCCCGCCCGTGGTGCCGCTCGCCGAGCGCACCCCCGCCCCGACGCCCGAGGAGGCGGTGTCCGCATGACCGCGACTCCGACGACCGCGCACCGCAGGTCGACCGCCGTGCAGGGGCCCGTGTCCGAGGCCCCGCCGCCCCCCGCCCCCGACGTGAGCGTCGTCGTCATCGTCCACAACGACGCCGACCGGCTGCCGCGCGCCGTGCGCAGCGCCCTCGCACAGACCCACGCCGCGCTCGAAGTCGTCATCAGCGACGACCACTCCACCGACGCGACCCCCGAGGTCGCGCGCTCCCTCGCCGCCGCCGACCCGCGCGTCACCTGCCTGCGGCTGCCGGAGAACAGCGGCGGGTGCAGCGCCCCGCGCAACCGCGCCCTGGACATCGCGCGCGCCCCGTACGTGATGTTCCTCGACAGCGACGACGAACTCCCGCCCGACGCCGTCGCGAAGCTCCTCGCCGCGCACCGCGCGCGCGAGGTGGACTTCGTGATGGGCGCCGTGCGCCGGGTCCGGGTGGACACGGGCAGGACCTCCCTGTGGATGCCGCACCTGGTGGCCGAGCGGCGCACGGTCGAGGGCATCGAGCAGGAGCCGGAACTGCTCTTCGAGCACCTGTCCACGTCGAAGATGTACGCGCGCGCCTTCCTCGACCGCGCCGGGCTCCGCTTCCCCGAGGGCATCCACTACGAGGACCAGCTCTTCTCCGCGCAGGCGTACTGCCTCGCGCGCGCCTTCACGGTCATCCCCGATCCGGTGTACGTGTGGTACATCGAGCCGTACGCGGCCACCGGGAGCGCGTCGATCTCCAACCAGCGCGACCGCCTGGAGAACGTCGCCGACCGCATCCACGTGCAACGGCTCATCGACGAGTTCCTGGAGACGGGCGGGCACGGGGCGATCCGCCCCGAGAAGGACTACAAGTTCCTCAAGCACGACTTCCGGATGTACGCGGGCGACCTGCCCCGGCGGGACGACGCGTGGCTCACCGGGTTCGCGGAGCTGGTGACCCCGTACCTGGACACGCTCGCCCCGCAGGCGTACGCCCGGCTGCCGCGCACCGAGCGCGTCGTGCTCCGTCTCGTACGGGACGGGCGCCTCGAAGAGGCGCGGCGGGCCGCGCGCGGGCTCGGCCTGCCGGTCGGACCCCGGCACGTGAGCCACGACGAGGAGGGGCACGTCTACTGGGGCGAACCGCTGCCGGAGGGCACGGCCTCGCGCACCGAGCTGGACCTGAGCGAGGAGGGCGTCGAGGCGGGGCCGCTCTCGGCGGCGCTCTTCCGGCACGAGGTCAGGGACCTGGAGACGGGCCCGGGCACGGTCCTGCGCTTCACGGTGCGCACCTACGACCCGCTCCTGCGGCTCCCGGTGGGCCCGCAGGTCGCGCGGCTCGCGCTGGCCCCGGGGGGCCGGAGGTACGAGGTCGCCTTTCGGACCGATCCCGTGCTCCCCGGCGTCTTCGAGGGCCGGGTGCGCTTCGACCCGGCGCGGGCGCCGCTGCCCGTCCGGGGTTTCGAGGGGGTCCGCCACCCGGTGGTGGAACTGCGGCAGGGACGCGGCCGGCACACGGCGCCGCTCCTGGGCCCGCTCGCCTTCCCGCCGGTCTCCTCCCGCCCCCGCGCCTACGGCGGCGCCGTCGAGCACGAGGTGACGGTCGCGCCCGAGGCGGCGGGCACGGCGCGGATCGAGGTCCGCTGGCGCCCGGCGGGCCCCACGGCGACCCTGCGCCCGCTCGCGGGCCGGCTCGGCAGCTCGGTGCTGTCGAGAGCGGCGAAGGTGATCCGCGGCGCACTGCGCTGACGCGCGAACGGCGGGGGGCGGCCCCTCGAACGGCCGGGGGGGGGCGGCCCCTCCAAGAGAGACCGCCCCCCGCCGAGGCGAAGCCGGCGCCAGATCAGCCGTGCGCCCGCAGCAGTGTGCGCATCGTGCGCATGGCCACCGACAGGTTGGCCAGGTCGAAGCTGTCGCTGCTCTGGATCTCCTCCAGGGTCGCCCGGGCCCGCGTCAGGATCGGCGCGTTCTTGCCCGCCCACACCTCGAAGCGCCGCTCCGGGCCGTCGCCCGGTTCGCCCGCCGCGAGGATGTCCTGCGTGAGGCCCGCGTGGGCCGCGTACAGGTCCTCGCGGATCGAGGCGCGCGCCATGGACTGCCAGCGGTCCGCGCGCGGCAGCTCGATGATGCGGTCCATGAGCTGCGTGACCCCGAGCCGGTCGCCGAGGTCGTAGAAGACCTCGGCGACGGCGAGCGGTTCGGTGCCGGTGCGCCCGGCGACGGCGACGATGTCGAGCGCGGGGAAGACCGAGGAGAAACCGGCGACGCGCGCGGCGAGTTCCTCCGGCACGCCCTCCCCGGTCAGCTCCTTGAGGATCGCCCCGTACCACTCGGCGTCGGCGCCGCGCAGCAGCTCGGGCAGCCGCTCCCACACCGCGCGCACGTCGTCGCGGAAGACCTCGACGGTCTCGGCGAGCTGGAGCGGCTGGGGCCGGTTGTTGAGGAGCCAGCGCGTGCCGCGCTCCACGAGCCGGCGGCAGTGCAGCCGGACGCGGGTGAGGACGGCGGCCGGCACCTCGTTGTCGAGCCGTTCGACCGCGTCCCACACGGCGCCGAGGCCGAAGATCTCGCGCGCGACGAGCTGCGCCCGCACGATCTCCTCCAGCGAGGCCCCGGTCTCCTCGCGCAGCCGGTGCAGGAAGGAGATGCCGCCGGAGTTCACGGTGTCGTTGACGAGGACGGTCGTGATGATCTCGCGGTGCAGCGCGTGCGCCCCGATCTGCTCCGCGTACTGCTCGCGGACCTCCTCGGGGAAGTACGCGAAGAGGAGCTGGCGCAGGTGCGGGTCGTCGGGCAGCGAGGTGCCGATGAGTTCCTGGGCCGCGGTGATCTTCGTGTACGCGAGGAGCACGGCGAGTTCCGGCTGGGCGAGCCCGCGGCCGGAGTTGAGCAGTTCGCGCACCTGCCGGTCGCCGGGCAGGAACTCCAGGCCCCGGTCCAGGTGGCCGTCCTTGACGAGGCGCCGCATGAGGCGCTGGTGGGCGTGGAGCAGGCTCGGCGCCTCGGCCTCGGCGTTGGCGAGCGCCACGTTCTGCGCGTAGTTGTTGCGCAGCACGAGCCGGCCGACCTCGTCGGTCATGCTCGCGAGGAGTTCGTTGCGCTGCTTGACGGTCATGTCGCCGCTCTGGACCACGGCGTTGAGCAGGATCTTGATGTTCACCTCGTGGTCGGAGGTGTCCACACCGGCGCTGTTGTCGATCGCGTCGGTGTTGATCCTGCCGCCGTCGCCGCCGTTGCCCCGGCGCGCGAACTCGATGCGGCCGAGCTGGGTGAGCCCGAGGTTGCCGCCCTCGCCGACGACCTGGGCGCGTACGTCGGCGCCGTTGACGCGGATCGCGTCGTTCGCCTTGTCGCCGACCTCGGCGTCCGTCTCGGTGCTCGCCTTGACGTACGTGCCGATGCCGCCGTTCCACAGCAGGTCCACCGGGGCCTTGAGGATCGCCCGCATCAGCTCGGCGGGGGTGAGCTTCGAGACACCGTCGTCGATGCCGAGCGCGCGCCGGATGTGCGCGTTGACGGGGATCGACTTGGCGGTGCGGGGGAAGACGCCGCCGCCCGTGGAGAGGAGCTGCGTGTCGTAGTCGGCCCAGGAGGAGCGGGGCAGCGCGAAGAGGCGGCGGCGCTCGGCGTAGGAGGTCGCCGCGTCGGGCTCGGGGTCGATGAAGATGTGCCGGTGGTCGAAGGCGGCGACGAGGCGGATGTGCTCGGAGAGCAGCATCCCGTTGCCGAAGACGTCCCCGGACATGTCGCCGACGCCGACGACGCGGAAGTCCTCGGTCTGGGTGTCGTGGCCCAGCTCGCGGAAGTGCCGCTTGACGGACTCCCAGGCGCCGCGCGCCGTGATGCCCATGCCCTTGTGGTCGTAGCCGGCCGAGCCGCCGGAGGCGAAGGCGTCGCCGAGCCAGAAGCCGTAGGACTCGGCGACGCCGTTGGCGATGTCCGAGAAGGTCGCGGTGCCCTTGTCGGCCGCGACGACGAGGTACGTGTCGTCGCCGTCGTGCCGCACGACGCGCTCCGGCGGGACGACCTTGCCGCCGACGAGGTTGTCGGTGATGTCGAGCAGCGCCGAGATGAACGTCTTGTACGCGGCGACGCCCTCGGCCATCCAGGCGTCGCGGTCCTGCGCCGGGTCGGGGAGCTGCTTGGCGACGAAGCCGCCCTTCGCGCCGACGGGCACGATGACGGTGTTCTTGACCATCTGCGCCTTGACGAGGCCCAGGATCTCCGTACGGAAGTCCTCGCGCCGGTCCGACCAGCGCAGCCCGCCGCGCGCGACCTTCCCGAAGCGCAGGTGCACGCCCTCGACGCGCGGCGAGTACACCCAGATCTCGTACGCGGGGCGCGGGGCGGGCAGGTCGGGGATGGCCTGCGGGTCGAACTTCATCGACACGTAGGCGTGCGGTTCCCCGCCCTTGCGGCCCGGCTCCGCGCCGCCGGTCCCGGCGCGCTGGAAGTAGTTGGTCCGCAGCGTCGCCTTGATGACGGTGAGGAAGCTGCGCAGGATGCGGTCCTCGTCGAGCGAGGCGACCGAGTCGAGCGCGCCGTCCAGCTCTTCGAGCAGTCCGTCGGTGAGCTCCGTGCCCGCGCTCAGCCGCTGCGGCGAGAGGCGCGCCTCGAAGAGCGAGACGAGCAGGCGGGTCGTGTGGATGTTGGTGCGGAGGGTGTCCTCCATGTAGTCCTGGCTGAACGTGGCGCCCGCCTGGCGCAGGTACTTCGCGTACGCGCGCAGCACCATCGCCTGCCGCCAGGTGAGCCCGGCGCCGAGGACGAGGGCGTTGAAGCCGTCGTTCTCCGCCCTGCCGCTCCACACCGCGCCGAACGCCTCCTGGAAGCGCGCGCGGGCGTCCTCGCCGATCGGCTCGCTGCTGCCCTCGGGCATCCGCAGGCCGAAGTCGTAGATCCAGGCGCTGGTGCCGTCCGCGCAGCGCAGCTCGTAGGGGCGCTCGTCCACGACCTCGACGCCGAGTCGGGTCAGGACGGGGAGCACCGAGGAGAGCGAGATCTCGCCGCCGACGCGGTAGATCTTGAAGCGCTTCTGGCGCGGGCCCGCGCCGAGCGGCTCGTAGAGCGAGAGGGCGGAGTCCTCCGCGCCGGCGCCGCCGCGCAGCCCGTCCAGGTGGGTGAGGTCGGCGACGGCCGCGCGCGGCGAGTGGTCGGCCTTGTAGCCCTCGGGGAAGGCCCGCCCGTACGTGCGGAGCAGTTCGGCGCCGCGTTCCTCGCCGAACTCCTCGCGCAGCGCCTCGCCGAAGCCGTCGTGCCAGGAGCGGGTCGCGTCGATGAGCCGCTGCTCGATGCGCGCGGCCTCGCCGTCGCTGAGGTCGGGGACCTCGGTGCCGGGGGCGACGCGGACGACGAAGTGCAGCCGGGAGAGGACCGATTCGGTGTTCCAGGCGGTGAAGTCGACGGTCTCGCCGCCCAGTTCCTCCTTGAGGATGTCGATGATCCGCAGTCGCACCTCGGTCGTGTACAGGTCGCGCGGCAGGTAGACGAGCGCCGAGTAGTAGCGCCCATAGACGTCCTTGCGCAGGTAGAGCCGCAGGCGGCGGCGCTCCTGGAGGTAGAGCACCGAGGTGACGACGGGAAGGAGTTCGTCCGGCGTCGTCTGGAACAGCTCGTCGCGCGGGTAGGTCTCCAGGATCTGGAGCAGGTCGCGGCCGTCGTGGCTGTTCGGGGTGACCCCGGCGGCGCGCAGCACCTCGTCCACCTTGCGGCGGACGACGGGGACGCGCTTGACGGACTCGGTGTAGGCGGCCGAGGAGAAGAGGCCGAGGAAGCGGCGCTCGCCGACGACCTCGCCGTTCTCGTCGAACTTCTTGACGCCGACGTAGTCGAGGTAGCTGCGGCGGTGGACCGTGGCGCGGCTGTTGGCCTTGGTGAGGACGAGGAGCGTGTGCTCGCGGGCCTTGGCGCGGGCGTCGGCGGGCAGGCGGCCGAAGCTCGGGCTGACGGGGTGTTCCTCGGTCGTGTCGTGGTGCGGGTCGGCGCGCAGGATGCCGAGGCCGGTGCCGGGCACGGGGGCGAGCGCGTCCTCGGAGACGAGGTCGTACTCGCGGTAGCCGAGGAAGGTGAAGTGGTCGGCGGAGAGCCAGCGCAGCAGTTCGCGGGCCTCCTGGACCTCCTGGTCCCTGAGCCCGGCGGCGGCGGGGCCCTTGGGGAACTCCTCGGGGAGCTGGTCGGCGACGCGGAGCGCGGAGTCGCGCATCTTGTCCCAGTCCTCGACGGCCTCGCGGACGTCGGAGAGGACGCGGAGCAGGTCGGTGGTGATCTGTTCGAGGTCGGCGCGGTCGCTCTCGCGGTCGATCTCGACGTGGATCCACGACTCGGTGAGCCGGTCGTGGCCGGCCTCGGCGGGCGGCTGGGGGAAGACCTCGATGAGCTTGCCCGTCAGATCGCGGCGGACCGTGAGCTGCGGGTGCACGACGGCGTGGATGCCGCGGCCCTGCCGGGACAGCTCGTTGGTCACGGAGTCCACGAGGAAGGGCATGTCGTCGGTGACGACCTCGACCACCGAGTGCGGGGAAGACCAGCCGTTCTCGTCCACGGTCGGGGTGTGCACCCGCACCTTCGCGGTGCCCTGCGGGCGCTCGGCCGCGAGCTTGAGGTGGGCCATCGCCGCGCCGTAGAGGTCGTCGGGCTCGCGGCCCTGGACGTCCTCGGGGGCGGTGTGCCGGTAGTAGCGCTGGAGGTAGGGGAGAACGCGGGCGCTCTCGAAACCGGGGGTTCCCGGCGAGATGCCGGCCGGAACGGAGATCGGCGGGTGGCCGCCCGTCGTCGGGTTCTCAGCGAGTCGGGCCGCCCGTTCGAGCAGCTCGTCCTTGGCATCGTCCAGCTTGGTCCGCATGATCCTCTGGCTCCTGTCGCGCGCCGTTGCGTGACGTAGAAGGAAGGTGGCGGCGGCACGTTCCTGCGGTGCCGCCTCTGCCGGTATCCGTGCCCTCGGCGGCCGGAGCGGCCGCCTCCGGCTGCGCGCCGTACCCGCGCGGTCGTTCAGCGGCGCCCGGGGCACGGAGTGCGTGCGCCGGGCGAAGGGCGGGGGCCTCGATGCCCGCACGGCCTATCGCGCTGATCACGGACCCAGGCTAACGCTCCCCGCCGGGCCCGCGTCATGAGCCGTATGTGCACAAATCACAGCCGTGGACTTTGACGCGACGCACAGCGCGCCGCATCTCCCTTGTGGCGTAAGGCCGCTGTCGTGCCGACGGCTCCGGAAGCCCTCTCACCAGGGCGTCCCGTGAATTTGCGCGCTTCTTACCGCCCCGACACACAAGCCCGCCGAGTGTGACGCGAAAGACATCGCCGCACCGCGCGCCGGAGGGCCGGCTGCCCCACCGACGAGGACAGCCGGCCACGCGACCGCCGGAGGAGGGCCCGGGCAGCGGGGCACGGAACGGGGGAACCGGATCGCCCCGCCCCCACCCCCCGGACCCTCCCGGTCCGTCCGGCGACGCCCCTCGATTCTTCCCGCGCCCCGGCCCGCACCGCGCCGCCCCGCGAGGAAATAGGTAGGCGGGCGGGGGTTTTAGGTATACGTACGCGGCGGGCGCAGCCCGCTCGCCCTCAGGCCCCGGCCAAGGCCCCTCAGGCCCCCGCCAGCGCCGCGCCCACCTCGGCGCGGGAGGCCACGCCGAGTTTCGCCAGGATGTGTTCCACGTGGGCGTCGGCCGTGCGTTTGGAGATGACCAGGCGCTCGGCGATCTCCCGGTTCGACAGGCCCTCGGCGACCAGCCCCGCGACCTCCCGCTCGCGGCGCGTCAATGCCGCCGCGCCGCGGCCCGCGCGGCGGCGGCGCGGGCCCGGCAGGTCGGTGTCCGCGCGGAGCGCGTCGAGCACCTCGGCGGCGGTGAGCCGCCCGCCCGCCTCGTACCCGCTCCGGCAGGCGTCCGCGTCCAGCGCGCCGCGGAGCGCGGCCCGGCTCGCCTCGTGCCACGCCTGGAGCGGCGGCAGGACGGAGACGGGGTCGCCGCCCACCTTCCGCGCCCCCTCGCTCCACCCGAGCAGCCACGCCGCCCGTACCCACCGTCCCCGCCGCGCCGCGGCCCAGAACAGCCCCATCCCCGCTATCCCCGAGAGCTGCGCCTCCCCGATCTCGGCGCACGCGCCGAGCGCCGCGAGCCAGTCCGCCTCCGCCGCCGCGAGCCCGGCACCGGGCGGCACCCCCACGCCGTCGAAGCCCTGCTCGGCGAGCCAGTGCGCCGCCCCGCGCACGACGAGCGCGGCGGCGCGCAGCTGGCACTCGCCGGGGGCGTGCGCCGCGAGGTGCCCGAGGATGTGGTCGCACATCGCGCGGGCCCGGTCCGTCTCACCGAGCACGGCCCACACGATCGCCTCCTCGTGGTAGATCATCGCGATCCCGAGCCCGTCCCCGCGCCGGTCGAACTCGGCGCGCAGCCGCGCCATCGTCTCCAGCGTCCCGTCCGCCTCCCCGCTCAGCAGCCGGGCCCCCGCGAGATGCCCCTCCGCGTAGCGGGCGACGTCCTCGTACCCGTACCTGCGGGCCTCGGCGAGGCACCGCGTCAGCCGCTCGACGGCGAGCGGGAGGTCGCCGGTCCACAGGCCGAAGGACCCCGAGCCGAGCAGCGCCCAGGCGCGCGCCTCCCTGCCGAGGCGTTCCGGCGGGTCCTCGGGGACGAGCGCGAGGCCCTTGTCGATCCAGTAGTGCCCCTCGGAGATCGCGGCGCGCGCCCGCCAGTACGGCCACAGGCGCGCGGCGAGCAGCAGCCCGGCGGCGGCCCGCCTCGGGCTCGCGAGGGCGAGGCCGAGCGCGGCGCGCAACTGCGGGATCTCCTCGTGCACGGCGCGGTGCAGCGCGGGCTGCTCGGAGCTGAGCAGGCGCGTGTGCAGGCGGGCGGCGAGG
>NZ_GG770539.1:2451068-2453714 GCF_000154905.1 Streptomyces sp. SPB074
CCGGGTCCCCGCAGACCGCCTCGGCGGCCTCGGGCGTGAACGGCCCGTCGAAGACGGAGAGCCGCGCCCACAGCAGCCGTTCGGCGGGGGTGCACAGCTCGTAGGACCAGTCCACGGCGGTGCGGAGCGTCTGGTGCCGGGTCAGCGCGGTGCGGCGCCCGCCGGTGAGGACGTGGAAGCGGTCGTCCACGCGGTCGAGGAGCTGGTCGAGCGGGGCGGCGCGCAGCCGCACGGCGGCGAGTTCGAGCGCGAGCGGGATGCCGTCGAGGCGGCGCACGAGAGCCCGCACGCGCGCGGCGTCGGCCCCGCGCGCGGCGAAACCGGGCGCGGCGTCGGCGGCGCGCTGGGCGAAGAGCGCGACGGCGTCGTCCTCGTCCAGCGGCGCGAGTGCCCGGCAGTGCTCGCCGGGGACGTCGAGGGGCTGGCGGCTCGTCGCGAGCACGCTCACGCCGGGCGCCTCGCGCAGCACGAGGTCGGCCAACGCGGCGCAGGCGTCGAGCAGGTGTTCACAGGTGTCGAGGACGACGAGCGCCTGACGCTCGCGCAGGTGTGCGACGACGGCGTCGAGCGCGGGCCGCCCCGAGGGCCCGTACGCGGCCGATGCGGGCCCTTCCTGCGCGCTGGACTCCGGCAGTCCGAGCACCGTCGCGAGCGTCGCGGGCAGCAGTTCGGGATCGCGCAGGGCCGAGAGCTCCGCGAGCCACACCCCGTCGGGATACCGCTCCCTGGCCGCCGCCGCGACCCGCAGGGCGGTACGGCTCTTGCCCACCCCGCCGGGCCCGATGACGGTCAGCAGCCGTACGCCGCCGAGGACTTCGCCCAGCTCGGCGACCTCGCGCTCACGCCCCACGAAGCGCGTCACCTCGACCGGCAAGCCGCCCCGCCGCCCCTGCCCGAACCCGTTGCGCACGGCCCGCCCCCGTCCCCTGAAGCCCGAACTGCCACCGGCCGACACCGACTGAACGCGTCCCAGCGTACGCATTGGGGTGCGGAGCGTGAGGGGGTTGCGCAGCTTGCGCGGGACTGCCGCCCAGGTCGGGGCGGGGGACGCCGGTCAGGTCGGGGCGGGGAGCGGCTGCCCGGCCCGGCGCGCCGGGTTCCGCTCGGCTCCGCGCGGGGGGGGCGCCGCTCAGTTCCCCGCCGCCGCGAGGGCGACCGCGTCCGCGAGCGAGTCGGCGACCGGGAAGCCGGTGCGGGCCAGGCTCGCGCGGCTGTGGGAGCCGCCGGTGTAGAGCACGGCGCGGGCTCCGGCCGCGCGGGCCGCGTGGCCGTCGTCGGCGGCGTCCCCGATGACGACCGTACGGGCGGGATCGACGTCACCCGCGAGCGCGGCGAGGTGCCGGACGAGGTGGTCGGCCTTGCCGCCGCCGGAGGGCCCGGTCCGCCCCTGCACCCGTACGAAGCGGTCCGCGATGCCGAAGCCCTTGACGAGCGGGACGAGTTCCTCGTGCCCGTACATGCTCAGGAGCGACTGGCTGCGACCGGCGGCGAGCCAGCCGTCGAGGAGTTCCACGGCGCCCGCCGTGAGCCCGCAGCGCACGCTCTCGCGCGCGTAGTGGCGCTGGAACGTCCCGTCCATCAGCTCCCACTCGCCGGGCGTGGGCGCGCGCCCCAGGAGCGCCTCGTAGAACGCGGTGACGGGCACGCGGTACAGCTCGCGGTAGCGGTCCAGGGTGAGCGGGTCCAGGCCGTCCATGCCGAGTTCGGCGAAGGCGGCGTTGGTCGCGCCGAGCACCGCGTCCATGTCGTGGAAGAGCGTGCCGTTCCAGTCCCACACGAGGTGCCGGGCGGGTATCGCGCCGCTCACTCAGCGCTCCTCGGCGGTGGGCGCGACGAGGTAGGGGATCTCCTGCGTCGCGAACCACAGCAGTTCGTGGTCCTCGGCCCCGTCCACGACGAACTGCGCGTCCGCGTCGCCCTGGTCGGCGGCGCCCAGCGCCTCGGCGGCGGCCGTCACGTCCTTGGCGGCCTCCTCGCCGTCCGCGTGCACGGCGGCGGCCTTGGCGAGCCGGAAGGGCCCGGCGACCCGCACCTCGCCGACGGAGTCCGCCGCCATCCCGTGGTCGGGATCGGTGCGGGCCGCGCCGTCCGCGACGTCGATCGCGAGCACGACCCGGCGCCGGGCCTCGGCGGGATCGACGGCGAGCAGCCGCAGCGAGGCGGCGGCGGCCCGGCTGAGGGCCGCGTACTCCAGCTCCTCGATGTCGTCGGACACGTACCACTCGCGCAGCGCGGGCGTGACGGCGTAGGCCACCACGGACTCCGCCCCCAGCTCGCCCGCCTCGTGGGCCCGCGCGAGCGCACCGAGAGTGAGAGGGACGTACACACGCATGGCAACCGCATCCTTTCGCCGGTGCGGCCAGGATACGTGGGGCGCCCGGGGCTCACCCGGATCGGTGAACCGAGGACCGAGGTCGCCGCACACGCACGGTGATCATTCCGGGTTCTCCCGCTCGCCGACTCTCCCCTTACCAGCCAGTAACAACGGTGTTTCCCGGAGAGAGGTGCCCCGATGCCCGCGACCGAGAGTGACGATGCCCCGCGTGTCCCCGCCCAGCGCCGCCGTCGGCGCGGAGCCGGCCGGGGCCCCTCCGGCCCCGCCGGCCGCGCCCCGGCGGGCCGCCGCCGCGACCGCGACCGCCCCGG
>NZ_GG770539.1:2454519-2469071 GCF_000154905.1 Streptomyces sp. SPB074
CGACGGTCACGAGCGGCGCGGGCGGGCTGGGCCGGCTTCCGCCGGGGCCGCGGCCCGTGCCGTCACTTCTTGCGGCGGCGCCCCTTCTGGGCCTTGCGGCGCTCGGCGCGGGTCATCCCGTCGCCCGCCGCCACCGGCTCGCCGGGCTCCCGCGAGAACTCGCCCTCGACCACGCCGCCCTCGCCGTCCACGGTCGGGGCGGAGAAGTGGAGGCGGTCGGCGCGCTGCGGGGCGTCCAGGCCCTTCGCGCGGATCTCCGGGCGGGCCGTACCGGCGGGCACGGCGTCCTCCGGGGCCTCGTCCTGGACCTCGACCTCCTCGACCTGCTGCTCGACCTGGACCTCCAGGTTGAACAGGTAGCCGACGGACTCCTCCTTGATGCCGTCCATCATGGCGTTGAACATGTCGAAGCCCTCGCGCTGGTACTCGACCAGGGGGTCCTTCTGCGCCATGGCGCGCAGCCCGATGCCCTCCTGGAGGTAGTCCATCTCGTAGAGGTGTTCGCGCCACTTGCGGTCGAGGACGGAGAGGACGACGCGGCGCTCCAGCTCGCGCATGATCTCGGAGCCGAGCTGCTCCTCGCGCTTGTCGTACTGCTCGTGGATGTCCTGCTTGATCGCCTCGGCGATGTACTCGGCGGTGAGCCCTGCGCGGTCCCCGGCCTCGTCCTCCAGCTCCTCGACCGTGACGCGCACGGGGTAGAGCTGGCGGAAGGCGTTCCACAGCCGGTCGAGGTCCCACTCCTCGGCGAAGCCCTCGGCGGTCTCGGCGGCCACGTAGGCGTCGATCGTGTCGTCCATGAAGTGGATGACCTGGTCCTGGAGGTCCTCGCCCTCCAGGACGCGGCGGCGCTCGCCGTAGATGACCTCGCGCTGCCGGTTGAGGACCTCGTCGTACTTGAGGACGTTCTTGCGGGTCTCGAAGTTCTGCTGCTCGACCTGCGACTGGGCCGAGGCGATGGCGCGGGTCACCATCTTGTTCTCGATCGGCATGTCGTCGGGCACGTTGGCCATCGACATGACGCGCTCGACCATCTGCGCCTTGAAGAGCCGCATGAGGTCGTCGCCGAGCGAGAGGTAGAAGCGGGACTCGCCGGGGTCGCCCTGACGGCCCGAGCGGCCGCGGAGCTGGTTGTCGATACGCCGCGACTCGTGGCGCTCGGTGCCCAGCACGTAGAGCCCGCCGAGGTCCTTGACCTCCTCGAACTCCGCCTTCACGGCCGCCTCGGCACGCTCCAGGGCGGCCGGGAGACCCGCGGCCCACTCCTCGACGTGCTCGTCCGGGTCGAGCCCGCGCTGGCGCAGCTCGGCCTCGGCGAGGTCGTCCGGGTTCCCGCCGAGCTTGATGTCCGTACCGCGACCGGCCATGTTGGTGGCCACCGTCACCGCGCCCTTGCGCCCGGCCTGGGCGACGATCGTCGCTTCCCGGTCGTGCTGCTTGGCGTTGAGCACCTCGTGCTGGACGCCGCGCTTGGCGAGCTGCTGCGAGAGGTACTCGGACTTCTCGACGGAGGTGGTGCCGACGAGGATCGGCTGCCCCTTCTCGTGCTTCTCCACGATGTCGTCCACGACCGCGTCGAACTTGGCGACCTCGGTGCGGTAGATGAGATCGGACTGGTCCATGCGGATCATCGGCTTGTTCGTCGGGATCGGGACGACGCCGAGCTTGTAGATCTGGTGGAACTCGGCGGCCTCGGTCATCGCCGTACCGGTCATGCCGGAGAGCTTGTCGTAGAGGCGGAAGAAGTTCTGGAGGGTGATCGTGGCGAGCGTCTGGTTCTCGTCCTTGATGTCCACCCCTTCCTTCGCCTCGATCGCCTGGTGCATCCCCTCGTTGTAGCGGCGGCCCGCGAGGATGCGGCCGGTGTGCTCGTCCACGATCATGACCTCGCCGTCGATGACGACGTAGTCCTTGTCCTTCTTGAACAGCTCCTTGGCCTTGATCGCGTTGTTGAGGTAACCGACCAGGGGGGTGTTCACGGACTCGTAGAGGTTGTCGATGCCGAGCCAGTCCTCGACCTTGGCGACGCCGGGCTCGTGGATCGCGACGGTGCGCTTCTTCTCGTCGACCTCGTAGTCGCCGGTCTCCTCGATGCCCTTGAGCTGGTTGCCGGGCTCGCCGCGCTCCAGGCGCTTCACGAGGCGGGCGAAGTCGCTGTACCACTTGGTCGCCTGGTCGGCGGGGCCGGAGATGATGAGCGGCGTACGGGCCTCGTCCACGAGGATCGAGTCGACCTCGTCCACGATCGCGAAGTTGTGGCCGCGCTGGACGAGTTCGTCCTGCGACCAGGCCATGTTGTCGCGCAGGTAGTCGAAGCCGAACTCGTTGTTCGTGCCGTACGTGATGTCGCGGCCGTACATCTCGCGGCGCTCGGCCGGCGTCATGTTCGACAGGATGCAGCCGATGGTGAGGCCCAGGAACTTGTGCACCCGGCCCATCACCTCGGAGTCGCGCTCCGCGAGGTAGTCGTTGACCGTGATGAGGTGCACGCCCTTGCCCGAGAGCGCGTTGAGGTACGCGGGGAGGGCGCCGACGAGGGTCTTGCCCTCACCGGTCTTCATCTCGGCGACGTATCCCATGTGCAGGGCCGCGCCACCCATGAGCTGCACGTCGTAGGGGCGCTGGCCCAGGACGCGCTTGGCGGCCTCGCGCACGGTGGCGAAGGCTTCGGGCAACAGGTCGTCCAGGGACTCCCCGTCGGCGAGGCGCTGCTTGTACTCGTCGGTGAGCGCGCGCAGCTCGGCGTCGGAGAGGCTGACGAAGTCCTCTTCGATGGAGTTGACCTGGTCCGCGATGCGGTGCAGCTTGCGCAGGATCTTGCCTTCGCCTGCACGCATGATCTTCGAGAGAACGGACACGAGGGTTGGTCTCCTTGCCGGTCGGGGCCTGGCACGGTCGAGTCTTCGGGCAACGGCCATCGTATGCGAGGACCCGCCCGCGCCGGGAGGTCTGCCGAGACAGTCAACGCGTCAGGCCCCCGGAAGGTGCCGGGGGCGTCCACCGCCACTTTCGGTGAGGAGGGCGGTACACACCGCAGCGCAGTATCCCTGCCCAGGCTGTGCGAGGGAACACCGGGGAGGCGCGCGGGTGCCGCGCCGGGGGGCCGGGGCGGGTCCCGGCGGGGCGGCGGGGGCGGTACGGCTCCCGGCGGCGGCGCGGCAGGCGGTGGACCGGACGCCGGTGGCCCCGGTGCCGGCGCCGCGATGTCGGTGGCCCGTCCTAGGCTGCACGGCATGACGACGCAGCCGCTCTCCCTCTCCGCCGACGAGGCCCGCCGTGTCGCGCTGCGCGCCCAGGGCCTGCTGGGCGCTCCCGACCGGCGCGCGGGCGCGCGGGGTGTGCTGCGGCACCTCGGCGCGGTGCAGCTCGACACGATCTCGGTGCTGGCCCGCTCGCACGAGCTGGTCCCGTACGCGCGCCTCGGCGCGATCGGCCGCCAGGCCGTCGAAGCGGCGTACTGGGCCCCGCCCGGGTCCCCCGCGCACGCCTTCGAGTACTGGTCGCACGCGGCCTGCGTGCTGCCCGTCGAGGAGTGGCCGCACTTCGCCTTCCGCCGCCGCGCCTACCGCGACCGTCCCTTGTGGGGCCACGAGGTCCCGGCGGGCGCGTACGAGAAGGTCCTCGCGCAGCTCCGCGACGAGGGCCCGCTGACGGCGACGGAGCTGGGCGGGGCGAAGAACGGCGGCGAGTGGTGGGACTGGTCGGCCTCCAAGGTCGCCGTCGAGCGCGCCCTCACCTACGGGGACGTGGTCTGCGTGCGGCGTACGGGCTGGCGCCGGGTCTACGACCTGCCGGAGCGGGCGCTCCCCGCCGCTCTGCTCCACGACGACCTGGACGACCCGGAGTGCTTCCGCCGCCTGATCCGCCTCGCGGCGCGCTCGCTCGGTGTCGGCACCCGCTCCGACCTCGCGGACTACCACCGGCTCAAGACCGAGCAGTTCGACGCGGTGATCGAGGACTGCGGTCTCGTCCCGGTCCGGGTCGAGGGCTGGGGGAAGCCCGCGTGGGCGGACCCGGAGGCGCTGGCGTCGAGCCCGCGCGGGCGCCACCGCACGACGCTCCTCTCGCCCTTCGACTCCCTCATCTGGGAACGCGCCCGCGCGGAACGCCTCTTCGGCTTCTCGCACCGGCTGGAGGCGTACGTGCCGAAGCCGAAGCGCGTGCACGGCTACTTCGCCATGCCGGTCCTCTCCGGCGGCCGGCTGATCGGCCGCGTCGACCCGGCCCGCGAGGGCACGACGCTCGTCGCCCGCCAGGTCTCCCTGGGCGGCGACATCCCCGGCACGGCCACCCCGCGCAAGGCCGTCGAGGGCACGGCGAAAGCCCTGGCCGAGGCGGCGGGCTGGGTCGGCTGCACCCGCGTCCGCGTGGACCGCGCGGACCCGCCGGAGCTGCGGGAGCCGCTGGAACGGGAGGCGACGCGGGCGCTCACGGCCCGGCTGGAGGGGGCGGAGGTCTGAGCGGTACGGGGACGTGCCCGGGGAGGGCGGCCGAGCGGGCCGCCGGGCTGACCGTGCGGACGGCCGGGCTGACCGTGCGGACGGCCGGGCTGACCGTGCGGACGGCCGGGCTGACCGTGCGCGCGACCGCGGGGGTTCCCGGCCCGCTCGCCACGGCACCACTCCCCCATCGCCTCACCACGGCACCACTCCCCCGTCGTCGAAGAAGCCCCCGCGCGGCCCGTCGTCCGGAAGCGTCGCGAGGCGGAGGGCGATCGCGGCACCCTCCGCCGGGGTGCGGTCCGGCTCGTGGCCGGTGAAATCGGTGGCGACCCAGCCGGGGCAGCAGGCGTTGACGAGGACCGGGGTGTCGGCGAGGCGGCGCGCGTACTGCGTCGTGAGGGCGTTGAGCATCGTCTTCGAGGGCCCGTAGGCGGCCAGGACGGGGCCGGTGCGCAGGGTCAGCGAGCCCATGGTGCTCGACACGTTGACGATGCGCGGCGACCGCGCGCGCCGGAGCAGCGGGAGCAGCGGGAGCAGCGCGTTGGTCACCCTGACCACGCCGAAGACATTGGTGTCGAGGACCGCGCGGACCACGTCGAGGTCGAGCGTGACCGGGTCCTGCGCGCCCTCCTCGGTGCTGCCGCTGATCCGCGCGTTGTTGACGAGCACGTCGAGCCGCCCCGCCTTCTCCGCCACGGTCCGCGCGGCGGCGGCGACGCTTTCCTCGGAGGTGACGTCGAGCGCGACCGCGAAGGCGCGCGCCCCCTCGGCCCGCAGCGACTCCGCCGCCGCCGCTCCCCGCGCCTCGTCCCGCGCCCCCACGGCGACCGTGAAGCCGAGGTCCGCGAGGCCCCGCGCGATCGCCAGGCCGATTCCCTTGTTCGCGCCGGTGACCAGCGCGGTCTTCGTCGTCTCACTCATGCGGTCCATGCTCGACGGGGCCGCCCGAGCCCGTCCAATACTGCTTCGGCCAGCTGTGATACCTGCCCGGTATCACCGTCCGGCCTAGGCTGTCCGTATGGATGACGACGCCTGGGACGTGGAGGTCCGTGAGCTGAGGTACTTCCTCGCCGTGGCCGGGGAACTGCACTTCGGGCGCGCCGCCGAGCGGCTCGGCATCACGCAGCCCCCGCTCTCCCGCGCGGTCCGGCAGCTCGAACACCGCCTCGGCGTCCGCCTGCTCGACCGGGACCGCCACGGCGTGACGCTCACGGTGGCGGGCGAGGTGCTGCGCACGGAGGCGGGGGCGGCGCTCGACGCGGTGGCGGCGGCGGCGCGCCGTACCCGCAGGGCCGGGGCCCCGGAGCGGGGCCTCGTGCGCGCGACGAAGGCGGGGGCTTCGCACGAGGTGCTGCGCGGACTGCTGGACGCGGCGGAACGCGAGCCGGACGTCCCCCCGGTCGAGGTGCTGCTGTGCAAGGTCGGCGAACAGGCGCGGCTGCTCCGAAACGGCCGTGCGGACGCCGCGCTCATGCACCGCCCGGTCGACGACCTCACCGGCTTCGACACGGAGGACCTGCACACCGAGGGCCAGGTGGCGATCCTCCCGGCCTCGCACTCCCTCGCGGCCCGGCCCCACCTCACGCTCGCGGAGGTCGGCGCCGTCCCGGACCTCCCGATGGCCCGCTGGCCGCGGCTCGACGGCACGTACCCGGACGGCCCGGGGCCGGAGGTCCGCACCCAGTCCCAGCTCGCCCAGCTCGTCGCCCTCGGTAGGACCTTGCTGGTCATCCCCGCGTCGAGCCGGGCCTGGCAGTGGCCCGAGCACGTCGCCGTCCCCGTCCTCGACGCCCCGCCCATCACCACGGTGATCGCCTGGCCCGCCCCCAGCCGGTCCCGCCCCCTGGCCGCCCTGGTCCGCACGGCGACGCGGCTGCGCACCGCCCCGGAGTGAGCCGCCGGCGGAACGGGGTCGGCTCCGTACGGGCCTCGCCTCCGGAACCGCCTCGGTCCGGAGCGGCCTCGCCTCCGGAGCCGCCCAGGCTCCGGACCGGCCCCACCTCCGGAACCGCCGGCGAGCCGCGCCCGCGAGTCGCCCGTGACCGCCCCGCCTACCGGGGGTCGCTTCCCCGTTCCCCGGCCGTGGACCGGTCCCCGCCCAGGTAGCGGGTGATCATGGCGACCAGCTCCGCCTCCAGCCTCTCGGCCTGCGGGGGATGCGGGGCCGCCATGAGCTGGTGGGTGTTCAACTCCACCGCTCCCACGATGAGTTGCGCCGCCATGTCGAGATCCCGCACGCGGACGTCCGGGTGGCGGGCGAAGACCTCGCGCACCTGGCTCACCCGGGCCGCGCCGTGCCGCTCGATCGCCTCGCTCAGGGCGGGCGAGACGGGCGCCTCCTCGATCATGATCCGCAGGAGCTGCGGGCCGTCGCGATGGTGGTCGATCGCGTCGCGTACGAGGGAGCGGACCACGTCCTCCAGGCTGCCGGGGGTCATGTCCGGCTCCTCGGCGCCCGCCCACGCCCCGCGGTCGATGTGCCGGACCAGCAACTCGGCGAGGATCGCGTCCTTGTTCGGGAAGTACTGGTACAGCGAGCCGATGGACATGCGGGCGTGTTCGGCGATCCGGTTGGTGGTGCCGGCCGCGTACCCGTACTCGGCGAAAACGTGAGCAGCCGCGCCGAGGATGCGCTCGCGGGTGAGCTCGGCGCGGACCTGCCGGGGCTTGCGACGTGGGGTGAGGCGGCGGTCGGGGGGTGCCAGCCCTTGCCCTTTCTGACCGGGGAAAAGCGAGTAGCAAATAGCTGAGCTTTTGCTCAGAAAACTGTCATGAGCTGCGGAAACAAGAGAACCCCCGGCCCGGGAGCCCTGCGGTGATCCCCCGGGTGAGCCTCCCCAGGGAGCGCCGGATGATCACCCTGGAGGTACGGGCGTGCCGGCCGGTCTCGCCCGGCTTCGCCCGCGTCACCCTGGGCGGTCCCGGCATCCGGCACCTCGTGCCGGCGGGAGCCGACCAGGCCGTCCGGCTCTTCTTCCCCCGGGAGGGACAGAGCGAGCTGAGGATGCCGACCGCGTCGAACGAGGCGTGGATGGCGCAGGTCCTGCTGATGCCGAAGGCGTCCCGTCCATGGGTGCGCAACCTGACCATCCGAAGCCTGCGGCCCGAGGAGCGGGAACTCGACATCGAGTTCGCCCTCCACGGCGGCTCGCCGATGACCTCGTGGGTACGCCGGGTCCGGCCGGGCGACCTCGCCGGGATCTTCGATCTCGGCACGATGTACCGGCCGCCCGCGCACGCCCGGGGGCGGCTCCTCGTGGGCGACGAGAGCGCGCTCCCGGCCGTCCTGTCGATCCTGGAGAGCGACCCGGCCCCTTCACCCGCCGAGGTCTTCGTGGAGGTGGCCGCCGCGCACGACTTCCGGTCCGTGTCGGTGCCGCCCGGGGTGCGCGTGCACTGGCTCGGTCGCGACGGCGAGAGCCCCGGTGTGCGCGCCCTGGAGGCGGTCCGCGCCGCCGCGCTGCCCGAAGGGCCCCTCTACGCGTGGGTGGCGGGCGAGTCCCGGCTCGCCACGACCGTCCGGCGGCACCTGGTGGGCGAGCGCGGTATGCGCAAGCGGGACGTCACCTTCTGCGGCTACTGGCGACTGGGCCGGTCGGCCCCCGGCTGAGAGAGGTTTCATGCGACAGCACAGCTCCGAGCCGGGCACGAGGCACCGGCTCACCACCGTGACGGAGGTCGAGGCGGTCCTCGGCCGCCCGGCCGCGCTGATCACGAAGAAGCAGATCAGCGTCCTGGACGCGGGGTGCCGCACCGTCCTCGCCCGCAGCCCCGTGGCGGCCCTCGGCTACCGCGAGGCGAACGGCACCGCCCGCACCACCTTCGTCGGGGGCACCCCCGGCTTCGCCCGCGTCCACTCCGCGCGGCGGTTCTCCTTCCCCGTCCCCGGGGCGGCCGTCGCCCCCGGCCCGGTCTCCCTTTTCTTCCTGCTGCCCGGTGTCGGCGAGGTACTGCGCGTCAACGGCACCGCGTCGGCCCTCAGGAACGGCGAAACGGCCGTGGACGTCGCCGAGGCGTACGTGCACTGTGCGCAGGCCGTCATCCGCTCCGGCCTGTGGGAGCCGCCCCCCGCGCTCTCCCCCGCCGTCGGGCGGGCCCCCGGCCGGGGACCCCTGGCCGGTCCGGGTGTCGGCGACTTCCTCGCCGCCTCGCCCTTCCTGGCCGTCTCCACCTGGGACACGGAGGGCGGCAGCGACACCAGCCCGCGCGGCGACCGGCACACCGTGGCGCGCGTCCTCGACGGGCACACCCTGGTGCTGGCCGACCGCAAGGGCAACAAGCGCGCGGACACCCTGCACAACCTGCTGCGGGACGACCGGATCGCCCTCGCCGCCCTCGTCCCCGGACGCGGCGGCGTCCTGCACCTCGGCGGGCGCGCCGCGATCACGGACGACGCGGAACTCCTCGCGCTGCGCGGCGTGCCCCCGCACCTCGCCCTCCTCGTCGACGTGGAGGAGGCGGAGGTGCGCGGCAACGACGCCGTCTCGCGTGCCCGCCTGTGGAGCCCCGGCGCCCGCCTGAGCGGCGCCGCGGCACCCGACATGATGGCCCTGGGCGGCGCCCATTTCGCCGCCAACGCGGCCGGGTCCGGGCGCTCGGCACGGCTGCTCGAACTCGTCACCGCCCTCCCCGGCCTGAGCAGGCTGATGCGGAAGGTGATGGACCGGGCCTACGTGTCCGGGCTGCGCAAGGAGGGTTACGACGAGGCCCGCGTCCCCGCCGTCGCCCGCCGTGGCGAACCGGGGGCGGGCGGGACGGCGGAGAGCCCGTCGCGCTCCGTGCGCGTCCGCGAGATCCGGCAGGAGACCCCCACCGTCCGCACCCTGGTCCTGGAGGACACGGCCGACGAGCCCCGTCCCTTCGACTTCCGCCCCGGGCAGTTCTTCACCGTGGTCACGGACCTCGCGGGCCGGCCCGTACGGCGCGCCTACTCGGCCTCCTCGGCGCCGGGCGCCACCCTGCTGGAGCTCACCGTCAAGCACGTGGCGGGCGGGCGGTTCTCCACCCACGCCCACCGCGACCTGCGCCCCGGCGACCGCCTCGCGCTGCTCGGCCCCTCCGGCGCCTTCCACGCCCCGGAACGGGCCCCCGAACACCTGGTGCTCCTCGCGGCCGGCAGCGGCATCACGCCCATGATGAGCATGATCCGCGCCCGGCTGTCCGACCCCTCGTCGCCCGGCAGGATCGACCTGCTCTACAGCAGCCGCAGCCTCGAAGAGGTCATCTTCGCGGACGACCTGACCCGCTTGGAGAAGGAGCACCCGGACCGGCTGGCCGTCACCCGTGTCCTCACCGGCCGCGAGGGACGGCTCGACGCCGGGCGCCTGCGCCGCTGGCTGACCGGCCTGCCCCTGACGGACTCCGCACACCACTTCGTCTGCGGCCCGGAAGCCCTCATGGACACCGCGCGGGAGGCACTGCGCCACCTCGGCGTGCCGGACGAGCGGGTGCACCGGGAGCGCTTCAGCGGCGGCGTCACCACCGCGACCACGGCGGCACCCCAGGAGCTGAGGGTCGAGAAGGACGGGGACCTCGTCGGGACCGCGGTGGTCGAACCCGGCCAGACCCTGCTCGACGCCGGTCTCGCGGCGGGGCTGCCCCTGCCGTACTCGTGCACGGTCGGCTCCTGCGGCGAGTGCGCGGTGCGCCTGCGCGGCGGCGAGGTCACGCAGCCCGACCACACCTGCCTCACGCCGGAGCAGCGGGCGCGGGGCCAAGTGCTGGCGTGCGTCAGTTGCCCGCTGTCCGGAGTGACCCTCGACCTCACCGGACCGGGCTCCCCGGAGACGGGCTGAGGGGAGGCCGTCGGCGGACGGGACGCCCGCGGCGGAGGAGACCACCGTCGGCGAACGGGCGGCGCCCTCAGCGGATTTCGAGGATCTTCTCCCGCATCGCGTACACCACCGCTTCCATGCGCGAGTGGAGTTGCAGCTTCTCCAGGATGTTCCGCACGTGGTTCTTCACCGTGTTCTCGCTGATGAACAGCTCTTTGGCGATGTCCCTGTTGTTCATCCCGGTCGCGACGAGCTTGAGGACGTCCATCTCGCGGTCGGTGAGCCGGGGCGCGGGGACGAGCCGGCGTTCGTCGGTGCGCTGGATCATCGACTTGAACTCGCTGAGCAGCTTCGACGCCATCGAGGGGCTGATCTGCGACTGGCCGTCCGCGACGGCGCGGATCGCGGTGGCGACCTCGTCCGTGGAGATCTCCTTGAGGAGGTAGCCCGTCGCCCCGGCCTTGATCGCGTCGTAGAGGTCGGCCTCCTCGTCGCTGATCGTCAGCATGATGATCTTCGCGCTGGGGGCGACTTCCTTGATGGCGGTGCACGCCTCGATGCCGCCGCGCTTCGGCATCCGCACGTCCATGAGCACGATGTCGGGAAGCAGATCCGTGGCCTTCTCGACGGCCTCGGAACCGTCCCCGGCCTCGCCGACGACCTCGATGTCCTCCTCCGTGGCGAGCACGATCTCCAGGCCGCGCCGGAAGAGCGCGTGGTCGTCCACGACCAGGACCCGGATCGGTTCGGCGCGGGGCCTCGGTTCGTCCTCATCGGGACGGCAACCGCCGGAGGCACCCCCGGCTTCCGCGTCCCGCCTCGGCCCGAAGCTGTCGGCCATCGTCTCTTCCCCCTGGTGCCACGACTGAAGGAGCCGACTCAACCGGTTGCGGCTGCGGGCCGGTTGGCCGGTCCGCCCAATGATTCCACGTCCCGCCCGCCCCGTGGGCCGCTCGGGACCTCGGCTTGAAGCCCTGGGGGCGCATCAGCGCACACCAGGGGCATCGACCAGAACCGGCGTGCGGAACGTAGCCCTCGCGCCCACCCGCGCTCCCCGCGCACTCCGGGCGCGCCCGCGACCCCGCCCTCCGCGTCCCGCACCGCGTACGGCGGCACCCCGCGCCCGGAATCCGCGACCGCTCCGCGATCCGCACAGGGCGGAGTCCCGTGACCGGCCACCGGTCACGGGACTCCCCCTGCCAAGGGGCCGCCTTTGAGGCGACGGAGGCCGCTCAGCTCTCCTGGCCGCCCAGCGCGCCACCCGCGCCGGCCGGTTCGGGGGCCTTCGCCACCATGGGGTCGCTCGACAGGTGGATGACGCCGTAGTCGTAGGCGTGCCGCCGGTAGACCACGCTCGGCTCCTTCGTCTCCGCGTCCACGAAGAGGTAGAAGTCGTGGCCGACCAGCTCCATCTCGTAGAGCGCCTGGTCGAGCGACATCGGGGCCGCCAGGTGCGTCTTCTCACGGACCACGAGCGGTCCGTCGCCCTGGACCTCCAAGGAGCCGACCTTCTTCGTCGGCACTCCGCCGTCGCTCTCCGGCTCCGGCTCGGCGAAGGTGCCGTCCTCGTTGAGCCCGGCGGTGCCCGGCACGCGCTCGGCGACCTCGGCCGCCGTCAGCCGCTCGGTGCCGCGCCGCGTACGGCGCTTGTCGTGCTCCTTGCGCATCCGGGCGGCGAGCTTCGCCACGGCGAGGTCGAGGGCCGCGTACGGATCGGCGGCGCACGCCTCGGCGCGGATCACCGGGCCGCGCGAGCGCAGCGTGATCTCCACGCGGTCGCAGCGGTCCGCCTGCCGCGGATTGTGTTCCTTGGACACCTCGACGTCCAGGCTCATCACTTTGCCGTCGAGCTTCTGGATCTTCTCCACATTCAGCTTTTCGGCCACATGCTTGCGGAACCGCTCGGGCACCTCGGTCTTACGGCCCTTGACGACGATGTCGATGTCCACGCAGAACTCCGTTCCCGGATTCACTCCGCCCGTGGCGGAGAACTCCCACTTGCACCAGGCCCCCGGAATTCCCGGAAGCCCCGGACACGGTGAACCTCCACCTCCTCCGCCCCGGTGGCTCACTCCCACCAGGGCCACGCCTTCATGACGAGGGGCGACATCTCGCGCGGGAGATCCCCGGCCCCGTGACCGGTGGTCCTCCCACCTCCGAACATATCTCGCCCGGTGGCCGAACGGCACCCGCTACCGGGCGATAACTCCGTTCAGGCGAATTACACCCCTTCCAGCCTGCGAAAACCGAAATTCTCGCTCACTTCCGGTTTATTTCGAAGGCGCGTGGAGAAACCGCGACGACGGCCGCCCGGACGGCCCCCGTGATCCTTTCTCCCGCCCCTCCGGGACGGATCGAACGATCTCCTCGCTGCACTCCTTCCACGTCTGCCGCGCGTAATGCGCGCGCGGCCTCGGCAATCGTCGCGCCGGTCGTCATGACGTCGTCCACGAGCACGAAGGCCGTGTGCGGCGGGGCCTCGCGCAGGAGCCGGAGGGCCCCGGCGCGTACCCGCAGCGCGCCCGCGAGGTTGGCCCGCCGCTCCCGCGCGCCGAGGCCGGCCTGGTCCCGTACCTCCCGGCAGGGCACGAGCGCGGGGAGGACGTGCGCCGCGCGGCCCTCGGCCCGCAACCGCCGCGCGGCGGCCCGCGCCAGCCCCGCCACGTGGTCGTGCCCCCGGGCCCGTACGGCCCGCCGCGCCGAAGGCACCGGCACGAGCACGACCGGCCCGGCACCCGCGCCTCCGGAACGCCCACGCCCGAACCCTCCGGCGCCGCGCGCCCCGTCGCCGTGCACTCCGCGCGCTTCCCCGCCCTGCCCTACCGCCGCCGCGAGCGCGGCGCCGAGCGGCCCGGCGAGCCCGAGAGCACCCCGCTCCTTGTAGGCCAGCACCATCGTCCGCACCCTCCCCTCGTAGGCGACCGCCGCGCTCACCCCCGGCAGGCCGGGCGGCCCCGGCTCGGGCCGTACCGCTCGCGCCTCCTTCCCGTCCAGCACCTCCCGGCACCCGCCGCACACGAGCGCCCCGGCCGAGCCGCAGCCCAGGCACTCGGCGGGCAGGACCAGTTCGGCGATCGCGCTCCACCACCCGTCCACACCCCCACGATCCCCCGCCCCCGGGCCCCGAACCCCCGCACCGGCCGATCTGTGGACAGACTCCCGAAACCCGTCACACGCCCCACTCGTACGAGTGAGCGCCGTCACAGAAACGGCCGGGTCGTCCACAGGCGAAACCCGATCATCGGCCCACGAACACCCACTGCGGCCCACGAACACCCACCTCGGCCCGCGAAGTCCCGCGCCCGCCCGCGAAGTGACGCACCCGCCGGCGCACACCCGCCCCGTCCCACGCACACCCGCCTCCACCCGCGCACACTCGCCCTCCGTCCGCCTCCGCCCGCATCCCGTGCCAACTCGCCCGCCGGGCACCGGCGTCCGGTCCGCCTCTTCGGGCACCCGCCCTGCCCCAAGGGCACCTGACGGGGCGCCGCCGGGGCCCTTAGGGTCCGGGAGTGAGCCTCTGGACTTCCCTCGATCCCGCCTCCGCGACTGTGGACCCGGGTGGCAGTACGACGGTGCGGCTGCGGCTGCGCAACACCGGTGACGTGGTGGACGAGTACCGCTTCGAGGCCGTGGGCGCCCTCGCGCCCAGGACCACCGTGGAACCTCCCTCGCTGCGCCTGTACCCGGGCACGACGGGCACGGTCCGCCTGGACTTCGCACCGCCGCGCACGCCCGACGCGGCGGCCGGGCCCCACCCGTACGCCGTCCGCATCACGCCCACGGAGCATCCGGAGGCCACGGCGGTCCCGGAGGGGAACATCACCGTCACCCCGTTCGAGGAAGTGCGGGCGGAGCCGGTCCCGCCGGTGGTCAAGGGCCGGTTCCGCGGCCGTCCGCGGCTCGCCGTGGACAACCTGGGCAACGTCCGGCTGACCGCGTCCCTGAGCGGCGGTGACGACGGCGACCAGCTCTCGTACGACATCCGCCCGGCCAACGTGCAGATCGAGCCGGGGCGCGCCGCCTTCGTGGAGACGACGCTGCGGCCGAAGCACGTCACGTGGTTCGGCTCCGCCGAGCGCCGCCCCTTCACCCTCGCGGTACGGCGCTCGGGGGTGGCCCCGCTCGACGTGGAGGGCACGTACGTGCAGCGGGCCTTCGCCCCGTGCTGGCTCGCGGCCTGCCTCGGCGTCCTCACGGCGCTGGTGATCACCTTCGTGATGCTGTGGATCGCCTACAAGCCGCAGGTCGCCACGGCGGCGACCGAGCAGCTCCAGCAGGCCGGCGCGGCCACCCTGCCGCCCAGCCCCTCGCCGACGCCCCGGGCCCCCGAGGC
>NZ_GG770539.1:2469254-2477417 GCF_000154905.1 Streptomyces sp. SPB074
CGGGGCAAGGGCTGGACCGCCCCGGCCTGCGACGGCGACACGGCGGGGACGCAGGGCTCGGGGACGCCGCTCACGGCCGTCAACATCGCCGTCGCGGGGACCAACGGCACCTCCGGCGGCGCCTACGTCCACGACCCCGCCTCCACGAACGGCGAGGGGCACTACCCCGACCCCTGGTCGGACGCCGTCGACGGGGAGGACAACTACCTCGGCAGCACGAAGAAGGACGCCCCGCACATGCTCGGCTTCACCGTCAGCGTCGACAAGGGCAAGGGCAACGTCTGCCAGTCCTCCTACGTCCACGACGACAGCTGGCTCGCCCTGGCCTGCGACCAACCGGGCGCGGGCTTCGACTTCACCTACGCGGGCACCCACGACAACGACTCGTGGATCGAGGCGGTCAGAATCACGGTGTAGCGGCAGCGGCGGAGGGCGACGGCCCTTCGGCACCGCGCCCCGTCCGGGTGCGGGACGAGCCCGGCCCGTCAGGGGGCCCGCCCCGCGCTACCCCCGTGCCTCCTTCACCAGCGCCTCCACGTTGTTGCCCACTGGGTCGCTCGCGAAGGCGCAGTACGCCCGGTACTCCTCCCAGTTCCGGGGGGCGTAGCGGTCCGTGCCGCCGTGGGCGAGGGCCGCGCGGTGGAAGGCGTCAACCTCGGTACGGGTCCGCGCGGCGAAGGCGAGGTGGAGGCCGCGGGTCTCGGCGGCGGGGTCGGTGACCTGTTGCAGCGCGAGCGAGGGCGTGTCGTGGCCGTCGTGCCAGTACTCGGCCAGGCCGTCCGCGCGGTAGCCGGGGAGGATGCCGAGCGGGGCGAGGGCCGCCGTCCAGAAGCGTTCGGCCGCCGCGAAGTCGGTGACGAAGAGGCCGAGATGATGCACGAGGAGGCGGCCGTGAGCGCTCATGCCGGGAGCCTACGGTCGCGCGCGGCACCCGGCACGGACCCCTTCCCGCGTTTCGCCCCGCTCCCCCGCGCGGGCCGCTCCCGGGCGGAGAACCGGCTGCGGTACGGGCCCAGGAGGGACGCCCCCGCCCTCGTACCCGCTCACCTCACCCCGGGTAGAACGGCGCCGTCCCCTGCTTCGACACCGTCTCCCAGTTCATCCCCGCCGGGAGCCGCACGATGCCGTCCGAGGAGTGGGCGACGAGGGGCAGGCCCGGGTCGTCGGAGGCGGCGATGTCGGTGACGCCGTTGAGACCGGGCAGGGCGGCCTTGGGCGGGACGGAACCGTCGCTCAGCACGTACTGGAGCTGACGCACGCCGCCCTCCTCGCGGCCCGCGACGACCAGGCGGCTGCCGCCCGCCCAGGACATCGCGGTGACCTCCTCCAACTGGGGCGCGGCGGCGCGCAGTCCACCGACCGCGATGCGCGTCGCCTCGCCCTCGCCGACGCGATCGACCCGCCCTATCCGCAGGGTCGTCTGCGTGCCCTCCCGGACGAGCAGCGCGATCCGCACCCCGTCCGAGGAGGCCCGCACCGCCTCGATACGAGCCCCTTCGCCGAGCCCCGCGACCTTCACCTCGACCGGGTCGGCCGCACCCTTGCGCACCCACATCAGGCGCGGGTTCGCCGGGTCCGTATCGGCCACCCACAGGTCACCGAAGCCGTCCCAGCTCGGCGTCGAGAGGCGGTCCTTCTCGTCGGCCGCCTTGCTCCGCACGCCCGTGAACCGCAGTTCGCCCGTCCCGGCGAGGGCCGAGACGAAGAGCCGGTCGCCGTTGAGCGAGATCCCAGCCGCGTACTTCTCGTCCCGCGAGACCGCCGCCGCGCGCAACTCCTGGTCGCCGGTGCCGAAGGGCCCGGGGACACCACCGGGCAGCTCGTCGTCGCGGCTGCCCGAGCTGAGGTCCACCAGCCGGTGGTTCTTGTCCAGGTAGTACTGGTTGGGCGTGTCCCGCTTGCTCGCGCCCTGCCCGGCGACCGCGTCGGCCTCGTCCTCGTCGAGCGTGCACAGGGAGCCCTTGCGTGCCTCCAGACCGACCGTCTTGACGCTGGTCGACGCCAGATCGCGCAGCGAGTAGAGGAGCTGGGCCGCCATCCGCCGGCACGCGGCGGCGCTCACCTCGCCCCGGTTCACGTCGAGCGGCACGGTGAGCCGGTTGTCGTCGTCCGGCGCGAGCGCGGTCGTGCCCCGGCGCAGCGCGATCCCGTCGGGGAAGCTGCTCCGGACGGCGCCGCCGAGCCAGGCCGAGGGCCCGTCGAGCACCGCCTTGACGGTCTGCGTGACCGGGTCCTCCCAGGAGCGGATGTACACGGGGTCGGCGACGAGCGGCTCGTGCCCCGCCTCCGTGCGCGCCGCGAAATAGTACTTGTTGACGGGCCAGTACAGCCGCTGGAAGTCGTTCTTGCCGAGCACGACGCCGCTCGGCGGCCGGTCGATCCGCCACTCCTTCTTGTCCTTGCCCGTCCGCACGAGCCGCACCGTCTCCTGGTACGTGGCGTCACTGGGGTGGTACGAGAGCCGGTCGTCCACCGTCGCGACCTTCTTGCCGGTCAGGACGTACGTGTGACTCGTCGCCTTGTCCGCCTCGCCGGGAGCGTCCGGCGGCGTGCCGCGCCCCGGGGTGGGATCGGCGCTGTCGGTGAGGACCGTCGTGCCGCTGCCGGGGTGCCAGTCGCGGGACGCCTTCTCGGTGA
Source organism: Streptomyces sp. SPB074 (assembly GCF_000154905.1). Lineage (GTDB taxonomy): Bacteria > Actinomycetota > Actinomycetes > Streptomycetales > Streptomycetaceae > Streptomyces. Next base: position 2,471,892 of record NZ_GG770539.1, read on the forward strand.
GGTACTTGCGCGCGACGGCGTAGTCCCGGTCCTCGCTCGTGAGCGCTTCGAGGAAGCCCTGCACGACTTCGAGCGGTCGCGCCCCGTCGCGCGGCGCGACCCCGAAGACCCGCACCCCGGGGTCGTTGCGCGTCGAGGAGTCCACCGGCCGCACATCCCCGCGGTCCGGCATCGAGGCGCACCCGGCGACGAGCGCCCCGACGGTGGCGAGCACGAGCCCACCGCCCCAGCGACGACGCTCCCGTTCACCGCGCATGACGCACCTCGGCCTCCGTCTCGTTCCCGTCCCGCGCCGGAGCCCCGTCCCGGGCGGCGTCCGCGCGCCCCGTCTCCGGTACGGGCTCGCCGTCGCGGCCCGCCGCGGCCGCCGCCCGTCCCGCGTCCTCCGCGCTCCGCGCCCGGGTCACCACGCGCGCCCCGCTCCCCGGCAGCGCCGTCGGGTCGGCCGCGACGGGACCGCGCGAGGCGGCGGGGGCGCGTACCGCCGAGGGCAGCGCGGGGGGCTCGGGCACGGCGGCGGTGCGCCGTCCCGGCTCCGTACCGTCCGCGCTGTCCGCGGCCGCGCGCGCGAGGGCCGCCCGCGAGTCCTCCGGCTCCAGCGGTATCGGTGAACCGCGCAGCGGTTCGTCCGCCGTGCGCGGCAGGGTGAGCCGGAATTGCGAGCCGCCGCCCGGCTCGCCCCACGCCTGGAGCCAGCCGCCGTGCAGCCGCGCGTCCTCCAGGGCGATCGACAGGCCGAGACCCGTACCGCCCGTCGTCCGCGCCCGCGCCGGGTCCGCGCGCCAGAAGCGGCTGAAGACGCGGGTGGCCTCGCCCGGCTTGAGGCCGACCCCGTAGTCCCGTACCGCGACGGCGACGGCGCCGCCCGCCGCGCCGAGCCGGACGACGACGTCGCGGCCCTCACCGTGCTCGACGGCGTTGACGACGAGGTTGCGCAGCACGCGCTCCACGCGGCGCACGTCGGCCTCGGCGACGATGGGCTGCTCGTCGCCGACGATCCGTACGCGGCTGCCCTTGCGCTCCGCGAGCGGCAGCGCGCCGTCCACGACGCGCCGCACCACCAGGCGCAGGTCCACCGCGTCCGCGTCGAGCGCGGCGGCGCCCGCGTCGAAGCGGCTGATCTCCAGGAGGTCGGCGAGCAGCGACTCGAAGCGGTCGAGCTGGTCCGCGAGGAGTTCGGCGGACCGCCCGGTGACCGGGTCGAAGTCGGCGCGCGCCTCGTGGATCACGTCCGCCGCCATCCGGACCGTGGTCAGCGGGGTGCGCAGCTCGTGCGAGACGTCGCTGACGAACCGCCGCTGCATCCGGGACAGCTCCTCCAGCTGCCTGATCTTGAGCTGGAGGTTCTGCGCCATCTTGTTGAAGGCTTCGCCGAGGCGCGCGATGTCGTCCTCGCCCGTGACCTTCATCCGCTCCTGGAGCTTGCCCGCCGACAGCCGCTCGGCGACCGAGGCCGCCATCCGCACCGGCGTGACGACCTGCCGCACGACGAGCCACGCGATGGCCCCGAGCAGCACCACGACGAACATCCCGGCCGTCGCGAGGGTCGTCTTGACCAGGCTGAGGGTCCGCGCCTCCTGGTCGAGCGAGAAGAGGTAGTACAGCTGGTAGGGCTGCCCGTAGAGGTCGTTGACCTGGCGGCCGATGATGAGCGCGGCGCGCGGGGCCGGGACGTTGCCGTCCGTGTCGTCGTACACGATGCGCGTGTACGTGCGGTACGTGCCCGTGCCGTGCGCGACCTCCTGGCGCAGCGCCGGGGGGACGCTCTCCAGGGGGAGGACCTGGCCGGAGGAGCGCGGGCTGCGCGCGACCGTGCCGCTGTCGGGTCCCGCGCCGAGCGCGACGACGTCGAAGGAGCCCTGCCCCCCGCTGGAGAGCTGGCTGACCAGCTCGGACATCCAGGAGCTGGCGTTCTGCCGTCCGTCGGACGCCGCGCCCCGCGGATCGCCCTGCGCCGCGCCGTCGGCGGCGGCACCGGTCGAGGGACCGGCCGCGTTCGCCTGCTGCTGGGCGACGAGGAACCCGCCCCTGGCCTGGCTCTGCGCGGCCTTCTCCTTCGCGTCGAGCAGCCCGTTGCGGACCTGCCCGACGACGACGAAGCCGAGGAGCAGTACGACGCCCATCGACATGAGCAGCGTCGTCGCGACGATCTTCAGCTGGAGGTTGCGGCGCCACAGCCGGGCGACGGGCAGCAACGGCCGCCGCACCCAGCGTGAGAAGAGCCGCAGGAACGGGCTGCCGTTGGCACCCACGCCCCCGCCGAGGGCCCGGCCCTGGACGACGATCCGGCCGAACCTGCCGGCCCCGCCGGATCGTGCGGCACTTCCCCTGCTCATGTCAGTCCCCGGCCATGTCAGTTCGGTCCGGCCTTGTAGCCGACGCCGCGCACCGTCACGACGATCTCGGGACGCTCCGGGTCGCGCTCGACCTTGGAGCGCAGCCGCTGGACGTGCACGTTGACCAGGCGCGTGTCGGCGGCGTGCCGGTAGCCCCAGACCTGTTCGAGCAGCACCTCGCGGGTGAAGACCTGCCACGGCTTGCGCGCGAGCGCGACGAGCAGGTCGAACTCCAGCGGGGTCAGCGCGATGGACTGGCTCTCGCGCTTGACCGAGTGCCCGGCCACGTCGATGACCAGGTCACCGATGGTGAGCTGCTCGGGCGCGGGCTCCTCCGACCTGCGGAGCCTGGCCCGGATGCGGGCCACCAGCTCCTTGGGCTTGAACGGCTTGACGATGTAGTCGTCGGCGCCCGACTCCAGGCCGACCACGACGTCCACGGTGTCGCTCTTCGCCGTGAGCATGACGACCGGGACGCCGGACTCGGCGCGGATCAGGCGGCAGACCTCGATGCCGTCCCTGCCGGGCAGCATCAGGTCGAGCAGCACCAGATCGGGCTTGGTGTCGTGGAAGGCGGCCAGCGCCTTGTCACCGTCCGCGACGAACGACGGCTCGAAACCTTCACCACGCAGCACGATGCCGAGCATCTCGGCCAGTGCGGTGTCGTCGTCGACGACAAGGACTCGTCCCTTCATGACTGACATCATCCCATTAGCTCATCGTTGCCTGACGTGAACTGGCACACAGAGCCGCCAGTCGCTCCGCCGTCACCGGGGTCACGACCCCGGCCTCCGTGACAATCGCGCTGATCAGTTCGGGCGGTGTGACATCGAACGCGGGGTTGTACGCCCGCGTACCGAGCGGCGCGAGCGGCACCGCGACACCCCCGCGCCCCCGCACCTCGGTCACCTCGTGCCCGGCCCGCTGCTCCACCTCGATCGCCGCTCCGCTCTCCGTGGCGAGATCCACCGTGGACAGCGGCGCGACGACGATGAACGGCACCCGGTGGTGGTGCGCGAGCACCGCGAGCGGGTAACTGCCCACCTTGTTCGCCACCGCCCCGTCCGCCGCGATCCGGTCCGCCCCGATCAGCACGGCATCCACGTCACCGGCCGCGAAGAGCGAGCCGGCGGCGTTGTCCGCGAGCAAGGTATACGCCATTCGGCGCCGTGCCGCCTCCCACGCGGTCAGCCGCGCCCCCTGCCACAGCGGGCGCGTCTCGTCCACCCACAGCCTGCGCAGGCGCCCCGCACGGTGCGCGGCGAGCGCCACGGCGAAGGCGGTGCCCTCCCCGCCGGAGACGAGCGCCCCGGTGTTGCAGTGCGTGAGCAGGCGGTGGCCCCCGCCAGGGAGCAGTCCGTCGAGGAGCCGCGTGCCGTGGGCGGCCATCGCCGCCGAGGCCGCCGCGTCCTCGGCCTGCAGCGCCCGCGCCTCGGCGAGCGCGGCGGCGGCAGCGGCGTCCCGGTCGCCGCCGGCCTCCTGCGCGGCCCGGAAGGCTCGCTGCGCCCGCCGGGCGCCCCGCTCCAGGTTCACGGCGGTGGGCCGGGCCGAGGCGAGCGCGTCGGCCGCCTCGTCCACGTCGAAGCCGCGGGCCGCCGCGAGCGCGACTCCGTACGCCCCGGCGATCCCGAGCAACGGCGCTCCGCGCACGGCGAGCGTACGGATCGCCTCGACGAGCGCGGGGGCGTCCGTGCACACGAGCTCCGCCTCCTCCTCGGGCAGGCGCCGCTGGTCGAGCAGCACCACGACGGGACCGTCGGGCGGCTCCGACCAGCGCAGCACGGAGAGTGACTGCTCGGGACGCGGGGACGAGGACGGCTGTGGTACGAGGGACTCTTCGGCCATTCCCCCAGTCTGCCCCCCGCGAAGGCCCCGGCAGAAGCGGCCGGAGAGCCCCTGTTCCCCGCCCCCGGGGCCCTGCTGCACCACCCGATCGTGTGACACGGCCTACCGAAACCCCCTGCCGGCTTCCGACCCGATAACGCGGAAAAGCCCCGCACCAATACTGGTGCGGGGCTCCCCCGTATAAGAATTGTTCGGCGGCGTCCTACTCTCCCACAAGGTCCCCCTTGCAGTACCATCGGCGCTACGCAGCTTAGCTTCCGGGTTCGGAATGTAACCGGGCGTTTCCCACGCGCTATGACCACCGAAACACTATAAAACCCGACCACCCCGCCACACCGTAATAACGGGGGCAGTGTGTGATCATTCGTGGTTTCAGAACCAACACAGTGGACGCGAGCAACTGAGGACAAGCCCTCGGCCTATTAGTACCGGTCAACTCCACCCCTCACAGGGCTTCCATATCCGGCCTATCAACCCAGTCGTCTACTGGGAGCCTTACCCTCTCAAAGGAGGTGGGAACACTCATCTCGAAGCAGGCTTCCCGCTTAGATGCTTTCAGCGGTTATCCCTCCCGAACGTAGCCAACCAGCCATGCCCTTGGCAGAACAACTGGCACACCAGAGGTTCGTCCGTCCCGGTCCTCTCGTACTAGGGACAGCCCTTCTCAATATTCCTACGCGCACAGCGGATAGGGACCGAACTGTCTCGACGACGTTCTAAACCCAAAAGCTCGCGTACCGCTTTAATGGGCGAACAGCCCAACCCTTGGGACCGACTCCAGCCCCAGGATGCGACGAGCCGACATCGAGGTGCCAAACCATCCCGTCGATATGGACTCTTGGGGAAGATCAGCCTGTTATCCCCGGGGTACCTTTTATCCGTTGAGCGACGGCGCTTCCACAAGCCACCGCCGGATCACTAGTCCCGACTTTCGTCCCTGCTCGACCCGTCGGTCTCACAGTCAAGCTCCCTTGTGCACTTACACTCAACACCTGATTACCAACCAGGCTGAGGGAACCTTTGGGCGCCTCCGTTACTCTTTAGGAGGCAACCGCCCCAGTTAAACTACCCATCAGACACTGTCCCCGATCCGGATCACGGACCCGGGTTAGACATCCAGCACGACCAGAGTGGTATTTCAACAACGACTCCACAACCACTGGCGTGGCCGCTTCACAGTCTCCCACCTATCCTACACAAGCCGAACCGAACACCAATATCAAACTGTAGTAAAGGTCCCGGGGTCTTTCCGTCCTGCTGCGCGAAACGAGCATCTTTACTCGTAATGCAATTTCACCGGGCCTATGGTTGAGACAGTCGAGAAGTCGTTACGCCATTCGTGCAG
>NZ_GG770539.1:2478773-2480069 GCF_000154905.1 Streptomyces sp. SPB074
ACCTGCCCATGGCTAGATCACTCCGCTTCGGGTCTTGAGCGTGCTACTCCACCGCCCTGTTCGGACTCGCTTTCGCTACGGCTTCCCCACACGGGTTAACCTCGCAACACACCGCAAACTCGCAGGCTCATTCTTCAAAAGGCACGCAGTCACGACGCAAGGACAAGTCCTCGCGCGACGCTCCCACGGCTTGTAGGCACACGGTTTCAGGTACTATTTCACTCCGCTCCCGCGGTACTTTTCACCATTCCCTCACGGTACTATCCGCTATCGGTCACCAGGGAATATTTAGGCTTAGCGGGTGGTCCCGCCAGATTCACACAGGATTTCTCGGGCCCCGTGCTACTTGGGAAAAATTCAAGTGAGCCGCCAGTGTTTCAGCTACGGGGGTCTTACCCTCTACGCCGGACCTTTCGCATGTCCTTCGCCTACACAGGCGGTTTCTGACTCACCTCACGGCCGGCAGACCGTGAAAGAAAAATCCCACAACCCCGTACACGCAACCCCTGCCGGGTATCACACACATACGGTTTGGCCTCATCCGGTTTCGCTCGCCACTACTCCCGGAATCACGGTTGTTTTCTCTTCCTGCGGGTACTGAGATGTTTCACTTCCCCGCGTTCCCTCCACACTGCCTATACATTCAGCAGCGGGTGACAGCCCATGACGACTGCCGGGTTTCCCCATTCGGACACCCCCGGATCAAAGCTCGGTTGACAGCTCCCCGGGGCCTATCGCGGCCTCCCACGTCCTTCATCGGTTCCTGGTACCAAGGCATCCACCGTGCGCCCTTAAAAACTTGGCCACAGATGCTCGCGTCCACTGTGCAGTTCTCAAACAACGACCAACCACCCATCACCCCAAGACCAAAGTCTCAAGTTCACTGGGGCCGGCAAGAAGGCAAGCCAAAACGGCCGTACCCTCAGACACCCAACAACGTGCCCGACACCCTCACCTCTCCTGATCTCGCGTTCCACGCCGAAGCAGTACTAGCGACCCAAGAAGACCTGAGAGTGCCGAATAGTCAACGTTCCACCCATGAGCTAACCACCGTCGAACATTCGCCGACGTCATGGCTCTGGACCCCACCGGCCGAAACCGAAAGGGTCAGATGCTCCTTAGAAAGGAGGTGATCCAGCCGCACCTTCCGGTACGGCTACCTTGTTACGACTTCGTCCCAATCGCTGGTCCCACCTTCGACAGCTCCCTCCCACAAGGGGTTGGGCCACCGGCTTCGGGTGTTACCGACTTTCGTGACGTGACGGGCGGTGTGTACAAGGGCCCGGGAACGTATTC
>NZ_GG770539.1:2481046-2484252 GCF_000154905.1 Streptomyces sp. SPB074
TAGGAGTCTGGGCCGTGTCTCAGTCCCAGTGTGGCCGGTCGCCCTCTCAGGCCGGCTACCCGTCGTCGCCTTGGTGAGCCATTACCTCACCAACTAGCTGATAGGCCGCGGGCTCATCCTGCACCGCCGGAGCTTTCCACCACCCTGGATGCCCAAGATGGTAAGTATCCGGTATTAGACCCCGTTTCCAGGGCTTGTCCCAGAGTGCAGGGCAGATTGCCCACGTGTTACTCACCCGTTCGCCACTAATCCCCGCCCGAAAGCGGTTCATCGTTCGACTTGCATGTGTTAAGCACGCCGCCAGCGTTCGTCCTGAGCCAGGATCAAACTCTCCGTGAATGTTTTCCCGTAATCGGGAGACACCACGAGAGCGGAACCAGGGGAAGGAATAATCCCCCCGGTCCACAGCGTCCTCGCTGTGTTGTGTTTCAAAGGAACCTCAACCTCAAGCCACAAGGGACTCTCGGTCGGGGTATCAACATATCTGGCGTTGACTTTTGGCACGCTGTTGAGTTCTCAAGGAACGGACGCTTCCTTCGTACTCACCCTCTCGGGCTTTCCTCCGGGCGTTTTCCCTTCGGTATTTCGTGTTCCCGACTCTATCAGACTCTCTCGGGCCCGATTTCCTCGGCGCCTTTCCGGTTCCCGGCCGGGCCTTTCGGCCTTTCCATTTCCCTTCCGGCGTTTCCGACTTTATCAGATCTTCGGCGGCCGCTTTACCGGCTGTCCTTCGTTCTGCATTGTTCGGAGAAGTGCCCACCCTGTTCCGCCGGGGGGCGGTTCTTTCGGGGCGTGGAGGACAGTAGCAGGTCCCCGGGGCGCGACGCACATCCGGTGGGCGCCCCCTCGTACGGCTGTGCGCGAAGGGGGCGCCACCTGCGGCTTCAGCGGTTCGTGACGGTGATGTCGTCCACGGACGCGGTGCCCGTGCCCGGTGCCGTGACGAGGATCTTCGTGATGCGGTGGCCCCGTGCCGAGCCGTTGGGACGGCTGGTCACCCTCGTCCACGCGGAGAGCGGGGCCTTCGCCGCGGGGCGGGTGCGGACCGTACTGCCGTTGTCGAGGAGCAGATCGACGGTGACGGCCCGGCCCGCCGCGTCCGCGGGGCGCAGGTAGTACGTCAGCTCCGTCTTTCCCGTCACCGGGATGTCCACGTCGAAGACGCGTTGCGTGCTGGGGGCCGCCGCGCTGCCGGGTGCTCCCTTCACCGTGAGAGAGGTGTCGCCGCGGTGGGCCGTCCCGCCGGACGTCGTCACCGCGAGGCCGGTCGCGGGGCGGGCGTCGGTGCCCGGTTCGAAGCCGGTGCGGAACTGGACCGGCCCCGTGGAGGGCGGGATGGGAATGTCCGGGTCGAGGGGGTCGCGGCCGCTGATCATGCCCGTGGCCGCGCCGGCGAGGCGGAGGTAGAAGTCGGCGGAGAGATAGGTGCCGTCCGCGCTCGTGGTCTGGAAGTACTGGTCGGTGGGGATCATCGAGGAGTCCTCGGCGGCCGGGGCGATCGCGGTGGCCTCGTCGTACTCGTCGAACATGGCGAGGAACGCCTGCCCGACGCCCGCCTTCCGTACGTTCACCGCCTGCTGCCACAGGAAGTCGCCCGAGCGGCGCGGGATCTCGTTGCGCGGGCCGCCGTTCCAGTTGGACCAGGCGAAGCCCGGGTAGATCACCGGGAGGTAGTCCTGGCCGCGCGGGGTGAGCGCGGCGAGGTCGGCGGCGATCTGCGGGGCGTTGTCGCCCGCGTTGCCGACCATCCACGGGGAGAGCATGTCGAGCGCCTGGTAGACGGGGCCGAAGCCGGGCTTCGCCTGGGAGTCGGTGCGCCAGCCGGTCGGGACGCCCCCGACCACGTAGAGGCCCTTGCTCTTGAACCAGTTCACGATCCGCTCGGACTGCTCCGCCGAGCCGGGGCGGTTGCTGAAACCGAGTCCCCACAGCTCGACGACCGGTTTGCCGTCCTGGTGGACGTAGGCGGGGGAATCGGTGAGGTGCAGGGAGCCGGTGACGATGTTCGTCCAGTCGTCCTGGAGGACCTGTTCGAAGTTCGCGTCGGTCAGTCCGCTGACGTCGTACTCGACGTAGAAGCCGCGGCCCGTGCGCTCGGCCGCCTTGCGGGCCTTGTCCGCGACGGAGTTGCGGACGGCGGCGCGCGGCGAGGCCGGGTCGGAGACGTCGCTGCCGAAGCGCTGGAGAGCGGCGCCGTCGAGGCCGTTGTCGCGCATCCAGTCGAAGTGCTGCTGGTCGACCACGGCGCTCGGGCAGGAGGAGAAGAGGCGGGCCGGTTCGCGTTGCCGAGCGGGGCGTAGCCCGTGCCGGCGAGCACGGAGTCCGGGTAGGCGCGGGTGTCCGGCCACAGCTCAAAGGTCTGGTTGCCCGGTGCGGGCCGGGAGCCCGCCCAGTGCCGCCAGGCGCCGAGCGGGGAGCCGTCGGAGGGATGGTTGAACCAGCCCTGGTAGCCGGCGTAGACGTGGCCCTTGAGGGTGGGGGGCGCGGCGGTGGGGCTCGCGGCTCCGGCCTGCGTGCCGAGTGCGGTGGCCAGGAGGGTGAGGGTCGCGGCGGCGGCGAGGGAGAGACGGGTACGGCGTCTGGGCATGGGGTGGTCCTCGGTTCCGTTGCAGGGAGCTTCGGGCACGGCGCGGCACCGGTGGGGGTGCGGCCATGAAAATCCCTCGGGTGGACCTCGTCAACCGGCTGGACGAAAGCGATTTCCTTGTGGTGTACGGGAGATGGGCTCGCGTAAGCCTCATATCTTTCCCTCGTGGCTGCTTAGTTCCTTGCCCGCTGCCCGGTCTTGAGGCTGGGGGTGAAGGTGGCGTGGAAGACGCTGGAGGCGGCGCCGACCGCCGCCGCGGCCTCGCCGAGGTGCGAGGGGGCCACGCGGACCGTACGGACGTGGTGGGCGAGCGGGAAGGTGTTGACGGCGGTGGTGATGACGTCGAGGTAGCGGGCGCGGACGCCGGGGAGCACGGCGGGGCCGCCGACGATGAGGAGTTCGGTGTCGAAGAGGCCGACGAGCCCGGCGGCGCCGCGGGCGAGGACCCGGGCGACGCCGTCCACGACCTCCCGGACGGCGGGGTCGCCCTCGGCGGCGCGCGCGCACACCCACGGGTAGGCGTCCTCGCCGGGCGGTACGGGCAGTCCGGCGGCGCGGACGCGGGCCAGGGTCGTGGAGATGGGGGCGCACTCCTCGGCGGAGCGCGGCACGTCGTCGT
>NZ_GG770539.1:2484352-2493229 GCF_000154905.1 Streptomyces sp. SPB074
CGGTGGACGTCACCGTTGAGGAAGGCCCCGCTGCCCGCGCCGGCTCCCAGGTACAGGTACACGAAGTCCTCGGCGCGTTCGGCGGCGCCGAGCCAGCGTTCGCCGATGGCGGCGGCGGTCGCGTCCTTCTCCACGACGACGGGGCTGCCGAGGCGGGCGCTGAGGCTCGCGCCGACGTCCACGCGCGCCCAGTCCTCGAAGAGCGGCGGGTCGAGCAGGACGCCCGCGCGCCGGTCGAGGGGTCCGGGCAGGGCGGCCCCGTATCCGAGCACGGGTCCCGCGTCGGGAACCTCGGCGGCCACCTCGCGGGCGAGGGCGGCCATCCGGGCCAGGCACTCCTCGGGGTCGCGGGGGGCTTCGAGCGGCATCCGGCGGCGGGCGACGACCTGGCCGCACAGGTCCACGGCGACGGCCGTGATCATCCAGGGATCGAGGTGGATGCCGACGGCGTACCCGGCGTCGGGGCGCAGGCGCAGCGGGATACGGGGTTTCCCGGCGCCCGCCGAGCGGCCCTCGTCCTGGACGATGAGCCCGGAGGTCAGCAGGTTGCGGGTGATGCGCGAGACGGCCTGCGGGGTGAGCCCGGTCGAGGCGGCGATCTCGACGCGGCTGAGGGTGCCGGCCTCGCGGATGCTCTCGATGACGAGCTTCTCGTTGTACGAGCCGAGCGCGAGCTGGTTGAAGGCGCGCGGGGCGGGGCGCGGGGCGGACTGGGCGCTGGGCGGGGCGGGCGGCCGGACCCAGCGCAGCGCGCCGTCGGGCCGGACGCCGGTGGCGGGGAGGCCGGCCAGGGCGGCGGCGAGCGCCACCGGGTCGCGCGGGAGTTCGGCGAGGAGGAGGACGCGGAGCAGGGAGGGCCAGCGGGTCGCGGGGGCGAGGGTGTGGTGCCGGGTTCCTTCGAGGGCCGGGGCGGGGCCGAGGGTGAGGGCGTGCAGGGCGCGGCCGGGGTGGCGTTCGCGCACGGCGTCGAGGAGTTCGCGGTACGCGCGCGGGGCCGGTTCGGGGCGGGGCTCGGGGCCTTCGGCGGGGTCCGTGCCGAGCGCGTCGAGTGCCGCGTGGGCGTAGGCGGCGGCGTCGCGGACGAGCGCGGTGGCGCGGCGGGAGAAGCGGGGGCGGCCGGCCGGGGGTTCGCCGAGGAGGAAGAGGGCGTGCCCGGGGCCCGCGTGGACGGCGAGGAGGTCGAGGTCGCGCAGCGGGCAGGGCGGGTCGGCGGGGACGGTGAGGCCCGAGGTGCCGGGGCCGGGGCCGAGGCCCCAGCGGCGGCGGACGGCGGCGAGGGTGGTGTGCGAGACGCCGGTGCGGGCGGCGAGCGCGCGGCCGGAGAGGGGGGTGTCGCCGTCGGGGGCGGGCAGGAGCGAGCGGGCGACGAGGGCGGCCTCGTCCACGCGTGAGGGCCGGCCGCTGCGGGGGCGGTGTTCGAGTCCGGCGAGTCCTTCGGTGGCGTAGCGGCGGCGCCAGGTGGTGACCGTGGGCCGGGAGACGCCGAGGCGGCGGGCGCTGTCGATGACGCCCGTACCGGCGGCGGCGTCGAGGACGATCTGGGCGCGCAGCGCGCGGGCGCCGGAGCCGCGCGCCCAGCCGCGCAGGCGGGTGCCGTCGGCGGGGGCGAGGGCGAAGCCCGGGGCGGTCCCGGCGGCGGGGCTCGCGCCCGCGCCCGGTGTCGCGGCCGGAGTTCCGGCAGGTGTGGGGCCCGATGTGGCGCCCGGCGTGTGGCCCGTTGCCGCGCCCGGCGTCGTATACGTACGTGTCCCGCTCATCGTGCTCCCGCCTCCGTACCGTCACGGTTCCCGTCCGGGCATTGGCAAAGAACTTAACTTCCGCTCCCTGCCCCTGTACACCCTCCGGCCAAGGGAAGGTCCGCGTGCACCGTCGGAAATCCCTTGCGGCAGCGTACAGAAAGCGCTGTCAGACGCATCGTCCAAAGCAATCCATTGATTTTACATTGCGCCCCGAGGGGCCCACCGAGCGAAGGCCGGGCCCGCCCTCCGCCGTTGAAGGGCTTCGCCCATGTCCCAGCTCACTGGCCCACGGAAGAAACGCCGCGTCGACCGCGGTCTCTTCTGGTTCACCGTGCCCGGCATCGCCGTGGTACTGCTCTTCCACTACGTGCCGTTGCTCGGCAACGTCATCGCGTTCCAGGACTACCAGCCGTTCATCGGCATCACGCACAGCCGCTGGTCGGGCCTGGACAACTTCTCGGTCCTCTTCAACGGGGACTCCGCGTTCCTGCACGCGCTCTCGAACACCTTCCAGCTCCTGCTCATCCAGGTGGTGTTCGTCTTCCCCGCGCCGATCCTGCTCGCGCTCGCGCTCAACAGCCTGGTGAGCGAGCGGGTCAAGAAGGCCGTGCAGAACGTGCTCTACCTGCCGCACTTCCTGTCGTGGGTCGTGGTGGTCGCGCTCTTCCAGCAGATGCTGGGCAGCGGCGGGCTCATCAACGTCTTCCTGCGCGCCCAGGACATGGGCACGTGGAACATCATCGGCGACCCCGAGCTCTTCAAGGCCCTGCTGACCTCGCAGGTCATCTGGAAGGACACGGGCTGGGGCACGATCCTCTTCCTCGCCGCGCTCTCGCGCGTGGACACCGACCTCTACGAGGCGGCGGCGATGGACGGTGCCGGGCGGATGCGGCAGACCTGGCACGTCACGCTCCCCGCGCTGCGCGGGCTGGTCGTCCTGCTCCTGATCCTGCGGCTCGGCGACGCACTCAGCGTCGGCTTCGAGCAGATCATCCTGCAACAGACCGGGGTGGGGCTGCCGGCGAGCGCAGTGCTCGACACGTACGTCTACAACAACGGTCTGCTCTCCGGGCAATGGGGGGGGTCTCGGCGGCCGTGGGCCTCGTCAAGGGCCTGGTCGGCGTGGTCCTGGTGCTGGGCGCGAACAAGCTCGCCCACTGGTTCGGCGAGGAAGGGATCTACCGCTCATGAGTACCGCGCAGCTTCCCACGACACCCGCTTCGGCGGACGTTCCCGGGCCCCGCGACCTGCGCTCCTCCCGCCCGCCCGGGCAGCGCCGCATCGACGCGGGGATACCCGGGCAGACCCCGGCCTCCCCGCCCTGGCGGATACTCAAGTCCCTCATCATCCTGCTGTGCTGTCTCGCGGTCGTCGTGCCGTTCCTGACGGTGATCTCGACCTCGCTCGCCGACACCACGCAGGTCAACGAGGCGGGCGGCTTCGTCCTGTGGCCGAGCCGCCCCTCGCTCGACTCCTGCGAGGCGATCCTGCGCGGCGGGCTCGTGACGCGGGCGATGGCGGTGAGCATCGGGGTCACGGCCGTCGGTACGGCGCTGAGCCTGCTCTCCAGCATCACGCTCGCCTACGGGCTGAGCCGGCCCGGGTCCTTCGGGCACAAGCCCGTGCTGATGATCCTGCTCTTCTCGATGCTGCTCGCGCCGGGCGTGATTCCCAGCTACCTGCTGATCAAGCAGCTCCACCTCATCAACAGCTACTGGGCGCTGATCCTGCCGACGATGGTGAACGCCTTCAACGTCATCGTCCTGCGCTCCTTCTTCCAGAGCATCCCGCGCGAACTCGTGGACGCGGCGCGGATCGACGGGGCCGGCGAGCTGCACATCCTGACGAAGATCGTGATGCCGCTCTCGCGCGCCTCGATCGCCGTCGTCGGGCTCTTCTACGCGGTCTCGTACTGGAACGCGTTCTTCAACGCGCTGTTGTACATGAACGAGTCCGCGAAGTGGCCCATGCAGCTCGTCCTGCGGACCTACGTGGTGAACAACGCGGCGATCGGCGCGGGCGAAGCCTCCGCCGCCGGGGCGCCGTTGCCGCCCTCGCAGGCGCTCCAGGCGGCGATCATCGTGCTCTCAATCGTGCCGATCGTGATCGTGTACCCGTTCCTGCAACGGCACATGAACAAGGGCGTGATGATCGGCGCCGTGAAGGGCTGAGGACCGCCCCCAGACGGTACGGGGCCGGGGCGCACGCCCGGTTCCGTTGCCGGGCACGCCCCGTCCCGGCCCCGTACCTCCCACCTCCCGGCAGGCCCTCACCCCCGTTCCAGGACTCTTCCGCATTCCGGCTCATCACGAAGGAGCAGCCATGGGCCCCCTCATCTCGCGCAGAGGACTGCTGCGCGCCTCGGCGGGAGCGGCGGCGGGCCTCGCGCTCGCGAGCTGCGGCGACGGCGGTCCCGCCCTCCCCCTCGCGGACAACGCGAACGTCGAAATGCCCGACTACGTCCCGTACAAGGGCGTCAAGCCGGCGCTGCCCGGTACCAGGAGCGGCGTGCTCAACGGCTACCGGCACTACCCGGCGGACCCGGCCCCGGCCTTCCCCGAGGGGAAGCCCGCGAAGGGGCCCGGGGTCCGCGTCATGACGCTGACCTTCAACCCCGTACCGCCACCGCGGGACCGCAACCCCTACTGGCGGGCGCTCAACGAGCAGCTCGGCACGGACCTGGACGTCGAGATCGTGCCGGTCGGGGACTACCCGAGCAAGCTCTCGGTCGTCGTCGCGGGCGGGGACCTGCCGGACGCGATGCTCGTGCCGCCGACCGCGAGCCAGCAGCCGGCGATGTTCAACGCGCTCTTCGAGGACCTGACCGAGCACCTGTCCGGCCCGGCGGTGCGCGAGTACCCCTACCTCGCGAACATCCCGCGCGACGCCTGGCGCTGGACGGTCTACAACGGCGGCATCTACGCGCTGCCGATGCCCCGCGCGAACGCGGGCAGCATCATGTACTACCGCGCCGACCGCCTCAAGGAACGCGGACTCGACCCGGAACCAAGGGACTTCAAGGAGTTCCAGCAGCTGTGCCGGGACGTCTCCGACCCCAGGCACAGCCGTTACGCGCTCGGTGACCCGATCACGACGCTCAACTTCATGATGGAGATGCTGGGCGGCCCGAACATCTGGCGCGAGGAGAACGGGAAGTTCACCTTCTGGCTGGAGTCCGAGGAGATCAAGGAAGCCCTCGACGCGGCGCGCAGGCTCACCAGGGAACACCTTCTGCACCCCGACGCCTACAGCGTGGTCGGCAAGTTCAAGGACTGGTTCGGCAACGGCCAGATCGCGCTGCACTACGACGGCAACGCGGGCTGGAACGACTTCTACCGGCAGTACGGGCAGAACAACAAGGGCCTGGAGATCGACGGGATGCTCGCGCCGGGCTTCGACGGCGGCAAGGGCAGCCACTGGGCCGGGTACTCCAGCTACGCCGTCCTCGCGATCAAGAAGGCGCCCAAGGCGCGGATCAAGCAGATCCTGCGGCTCGCCAACGCGCTGGCCGCGCCCTTCGGCACCGACGCCTACAAGCTGCGCAAGTACGGCCTCGAAGGCCACGACCACGAGCTGCGGGGCACCGACCCGATCCTCACCTCCGACGGCACGACCGAGACCGCGCTGCCCACCGGGTTCATCACCGACGCGCCGCTCTCGCTCTACTTCCCCGAACGGCCGGACGTCGTGGACCGCCAGCACTCCTTCCAGTCGCGGGCCGCCGAGGTCCTCGTGCCCAATCCGAGCGAGGGCATCTACTCCGAGACCAACGCGAAGACGTCCGGGGCGCTCAAGCTCAAGACGGACGACGTCCTCAAGGGCATCATGCAGGGCCGCGACAAGCTCTCCGCGCTGGACGAGAGCGTCCGCATGTGGCGGCGCGACGGCGGCGACCGGATGCGCGCCGAGTGCGAGAAGGCGTGGGCGAGCCTGCACGGCTGAGCCGGGCCCGCGATCAGCCCTTTCATCCGCTTCACCCCCTTATCATCCCTACTCCCCTCCCCCGCACCACCACCCGAGGAGCACCCTCACCATGCACGACGACCGGACCGCGACCGAGGACCGCATCGCACGGTTCGTCTCCAGCAGGCTGCGACCCGCCCTCCACTCCGACCCGCTGCCGCTCGCGCTGGAGGTATGGCGGGTGCCCGGGGAGCCGGTGCCCGTCGCCGAGCGCTGGAGGCCACGTACGAGCCCTTCCGGGCCGGCGAGTTCTGGGGCCCCGCCTGGGGCACGACGTGGCTGCGCGCGCGGGGCACCGTGCCCGCGCGCTGGGCGGGACGGCGGGTCGAGGCCGTCTTCGACCTCGACTTCGACCTCACGCAGGGGCCCGGCGGGCAGGCGGAGGGCTTCGTGCACACCGCCGCCGGGGGACCCCTCCAGGGGCTGCACCCCTACCACCGCACCGTCCGGCTCGCCGAACCCGCCACCGGCGGCGAGGAGATCGGCCTCCTCGTCGAGCTGGCGGCGAACCCGAAGATCGCGGGCAGCGCGGCGCTCGGGATGCGCCACAGCTGCCTGCGGACCTCGGGCGACGATCCGCTCTACCGGCTGCTCACCGCCGATCTCGCGGTGCGCGAGGAGGACGTGTGGCACCTGCTCCAGGACATGGCGGTCCTGGACGAACTCATGCGCCAGCTCCCGGAGTCGGCGCCCCGCCGGTGGGAGATCCTGCGGGCGCTGGACAAGGTCGTGGACGTCGTGGACCCCTGGGACGTGGCGGCGACGGCCGCGCGGGGCCGCGAGGTCCTGGCCGACGTCCTCGCCCGGCCCGCGCACGCCTCCGCGCACACCGTGCACGCGGTAGGTCACGCGCACATCGACTCGGCCTGGCTGTGGCCGCTGCGCGAGACGGTCCGCAAGTGCGCGCGTACGTTCACGAACGTCACCGCGCTCGCCGAGGAGTACCCGGAACTCGTCTTCGCCTGCTCCTCCGCGCAGCAGTACGCGTGGATGAAGGAGCGGCGCCCGGACGTGTACGCGCGGATCAAGAAGGCCGTCGCGGACGGGAGTTTCGTGCCGGTGGGCGGCATGTGGGTGGAGGCGGACGGGAACCTGCCGGGCGGTGAGGCGCTGGCCCGCCAGCTCGTGCACGGGCGGCGGTTCTTCGCGGCGGAGTTCGGCGTCGAGCAGGACGGGGTGTGGCTCCCGGACTCCTTCAGCCACAGCGCCGCGTATCCGCAGCTCGCGAAGCTCGCGGGAGCGCGCTGGTTCCTCACGCAGAAGCTCTCCTGGAACGCCGTGAACCGGCTGCCGCACCACACCTTCGACTGGGAGGGCATCGACGGGACCCGCATCCTCACCCACTTCCCGCCCGTGGACACCTACAACTGCGAGCTGACCGGACGCGAACTCGCGCACGCCGAGGCGAACTTCGCGGAGAAGGGGGTCGCGGGGCGCTCGCTGGCGCCGTTCGGCTTCGGGGACGGCGGCGGCGGGCCGACGCGGGAGATGATGGAGCGGGCCAGGCGGCTGCGGGACCTGGAGGGCTCGCCGCGCGTCGAGGTCACCAAGCCCGCCGACTTCTTCGCGACCACCGCGCGCGAGTACCCGGAACGTCCCGTGTGGCGGGGCGAGTTGTACCTGGAGAACCACCGGGGCACGTACACCAGCCAGGCCCGGACCAAGCGCGGGAACCGGCGCGCGGAGGCGCTGCTGCGCGAGGCCGAGCCGTGGGCGGCGACGGCGGCCGTGCGGGGCGGGCACGCCTACCCCTACGAGGAGCTGGAGGCGCTGTGGCGGCGGGTGCTGCTGCACCAGTTCCACGACATCCTGCCCGGCACCTCGATCACCTGGGTGCACGAACAGGCCGAGGAGACGTACCGCGAGGTGCACGCGGCCCTGGAGGGCGTCATCGGGGCGGCGGCGCGTGGACTGGGCTCCCGGGACGAGGGGTTCACGGTGCTCAACGCGGCGCCGCAGGACCGTACCGAGGTCGTGGTGGTGCCCGGGGCCGGGGCGGGCGGGCAGGAGCTGTCGGACGGCTCGCGCGCGGTGCTCGCGCACGCGCCCGCGCTGGGCGCGGGGACCCTGGCCAACGGCGGGGAGAGCCCGCAGCCGGTCACGGCGGGCGAGGAGGACGGGGATCTCGTCCTCGACAACGGCCTCGTGCGGGTGCGGATCGACCGGGCCGGGGGTCTCGTGCGCTCGGTACGGGAGCTGGCGGCGGACCGCGAGACGCTCGCCCCCGACGAGCCCGGCAATCTGCTGCAACTCCACCACGACGACCCGACGTTGTGGAGCGCCTGGAACCTGGACGCCTCCTACCGCAACACCGTCCGCGACCTCACGGACGCCGAGTCGGTCGAGCTGGTGGAGCCCGGCCCCTTGCTCGCGCGGGCCCGCGTGACGCGCGCCTTCGGCGCCTCCCGTCTCGTCCAGGACCTCGAACTGATCGCCGGGCAGCGGCGGTTGGTGGTCCGCACCGATATCGACTGGCAGGAGCGGGACGCCGTGCTCAAGGCGGCCTGGCCGCTGGACGTGCACGCCGATCACGAGAGCGCGGAGGCGCAGTTCGGGCACGTGCGGCGCCCGACGCACGAGAACACGAGCTGGGACGCGGCCCGCCGAGGTGTGGCAGCACCGCTGGGTGCACGTCGGGGAGCACGGTTTCGGCGCGGCGCTGCTCACCGACTCGACGTACGGGCACGACGTGCGGCGGCACACGCGGGCGGACGGCGGTACGACGACGACGCTGCGGCTCTCGCTGCTGCGCGCCCCGCACAGCCCGGACCCGGAGGCCGACCGGGGGCGGCACATCTTCGCGTACGCCCTGGAGGCGGGGGCCGACATCGGGGGCGCGGCGGCCGGCGGGTACGCGCTCAGCCTGCCGTTGCGCGTCGTGCCCGGCGGCGCGGGTGCCCCGCTCGTGACCGTCTCGCACCCGGACGTGCTCGTGGAGGCGGTCAAGCTCGCGGACGACCGTTCGGGGGACGTCGTCGTGCGGCTCTACGAGTCGCGGGGCGGTGCGGTGCGGGCCGCGATGGGCGCGGGGTTCGCGGTGGACTCGGCGGCGGTGACGGATCTGCTGGAGGAGCCCGTCACGGAGCTGGACGTGGTGGAGGGGCGGGTCGCGCTGGCGCTGCGGCCGTTCCAGATCGTGACGGTGCGCCTGCGCAGGAGCTGACAGCCGGAGCCC
>NZ_GG770539.1:2493329-2510173 GCF_000154905.1 Streptomyces sp. SPB074
TCATTCCCCGGGCTCCGGCGGGAACTCGTTCGGCGGCGACTCCAGTTCCTCCAGCTCGACCCCGGGCGCGGCGAGCACCACGTCCCCGGCCAGGTGCACCTCGTGCCGCTCCCCCGTCTCCAGGTCCCCGACCTGGTAGGAGTCCACGCGCAGGGGGCCGTTGTCGGTGGCGTGTGTTTGGGTGTCCGTCAGTTGCCAGGACTGGTCGGCCGTCCTGGCGGCGAGCACCGGTGCGCCGAAGGAGACCAGCCGGACACGAGTGGGGGGAGAGTGCGGGGTGAGGCGGAGGAGTCGCGCGGTGGCGACGTAGAAGGCGGGGGACGTGCCGCCGAAGGCGTGGGCGCGCACGTTGCCCTCGGTGGCGTGGTTCCCCTCCGGGTCCGACCTGACCCAGGTGAGCCCTTCGAGGGCGCCGCCGCGCACCTGCCAGCCGCCGGCGCGCAGTTCGAGCCGCAGGGGACGCCCGCGCGAGTCGAGCGTGAGGTCGATGGTGCCGGCGTCCGGCTCGCCCACGGGGGTGGTGAGCCGGGCGACGTACCGCCAGCCGGGAGGGCCCGGGCGCGCACTGGAAGTGTTCCTCGGCGACGAGGCCGCCGTCGTGCGGGTCGTGGAGGGAGTAGCGGCCTCGGGGCATCGGGGGGTGTCCTGGGGTGGGTGCTCGGGGGTGCGGGGGAAGCGGGACGGCCCGGAAGCGCGTGGGCTTCCGGGCCGTCCTGGGCCGTCGCGGCGCGCGCCGGCGACGCGCGGGCGGGGGGCTCAGTAGCGGTAGTGGTCCGACTTGTACGGGGCCTCGACCTTCACGCCGATGTAGTCGGCCTGCTCGGGGCGGAGCGTCGTGAGCTTCACGCCGAGCGCGTCGAGGTGGAGGCGGGCGACCTTCTCGTCCAGGGCCTTCGGCAGCACGTACACGCCGACGGGGTACTCCTCCGGCTTCGTGAAGAGCTCGATCTGCGCGATCGTCTGGTCCGCGAAGCTGTTGGACATGACGAAGGAGGGGTGGCCGGTCGCGTTGCCGAGGTTGAGCAGGCGGCCCTCGGAGAGCACGATGATCTTCTTGCCGTCGGGGAAGGTCCAGGTGTGGACCTGCGGCTTGACCTCGTCCTTGACGATGCCGGGGATGCGCGCGAGCCCGGCCATGTCGATCTCGTTGTCGAAGTGGCCGATGTTCCCGACGATGGCCTGGTGCTTCATCCTGGCCATGTCACCGGCCATGATGATGTCCTTGTTGCCGGTCGTCGTGACGAAGATGTCGCCCTTGTCGATGACGTCGTCGAGCGTCGTCACCTGGTAGCCGTCCATCGCGGCCTGGAGGGCGCAGATGGGGTCGATCTCGGTGATGATGACGCGGGCGCCCTGGCCGCGCAGCGACTCGGCGCAGCCCTTGCCGACGTCGCCGTAGCCGCAGACGACGGCGGTCTTGCCGCCGATGAGGACGTCGGTGGCGCGGTTGATGCCGTCGATGAGGGAGTGGCGGCAGCCGTACTTGTTGTCGAACTTCGACTTGGTCACGGCGTCGTTCACGTTCATCGCCGGGAAGAGCAGCGAGCCCTCGCGCTGCATCTCGTAGAGGCGGTGCACGCCGGTGGTGGTCTCCTCGGTCACGCCGCGGATCTCCGAGGCGAGCTTGGTCCACTTCTGGGAGCCGGCGGAGATGGTGCGGGTGAGGAGTTCGAGGATGACGCGGTGCTCGTCGTTCTCGGCCTCGGTGGCCGGGTCGGGGACCTTGCCGTCCTTCTCGTAGGCGACGCCCTGGTGCACGAGGAGGGTGGCGTCACCGCCGTCGTCGAGGATCATGTTCGGGCCGCCGGTGGGGGCGTCGGCCCAGGTGAGCGCCTGCTCGGTGCACCACCAGTACTCCTCCAGGCTCTCGCCCTTCCAGGCGTAGACCGGGACGCCCTGCGGGTTGTCCGGGGTGCCGTTCGGGCCGACGGCGATCGCGGCGGCGGCGTGGTCCTGGGTCGAGAAGATGTTGCAGGAGGCCCAGCGGACCCGGGCGCCGAGGGCGGTCAGGGTCTCGATGAGGACGGCGGTCTGCACCGTCATGTGCAGGGAGCCGGTGATGCGGGCGCCCTTGAGGGGCTGCGTCTCGGCGTACTCGGCGCGCAGTGCCATGAGGCCGGGCATCTCGTGCTCGGCGAGGGTGATCTCCTTGCGGCCGAAGTCGGCGAGGGAGAGGTCGGCGACCTTGAAGTCCTGCGGAGTGGTGGCGGACGTCATGCTGTGCTGGCTCCTCGGGTGGGGGCGCGGGTACGGGTGTGCTGGCCGCGCGGGCGAGCGGGCACGGCGCGCCCCGGCCGGTGCGGGGCCCGTGCTCGCACGCGTACTGGTACCCGTGCGGGACGTGCCCGACCGGACGCGGACACACGTGTCCCGTCCCTTCGCGCGGCGCAGTCCGTCGGAGGCCCTCTCTCCCTCGGCCGGTCCCCTCGCGGGGGCCGCCCGACCGCCATCAGCAGCGACGTCTGGCTGTCCCCCAAGCTACCAGTCCCGCCCGGGAGCGACAGGGGGCCCGGGAGGGGACGGTGTCCCTCCCGGGCCCCGGGCCGCCGCTGTCGTGACGGTCAGTGACCTTCAACGGGGTGCGGGCCCGGGCCGCCCGGGGTGGCCTCCGGGGAGGGGCCCGCCGCCGCCTCCGCCTCGGTGTAGACGTCGGGCTCCAGGTAGATGACGCGGGCGATCGGGACGGCCTCGCGGACGCGGGACTCGGCGCCGTCGATGGCCTCGGTGATCTCGGTGCCGTTCGCCTCGGGGCGGACGGCGATCTTCGCGGCGACGAGGAGTTCCTCGGGGCCGAGGTGGAGGGTGCGCATGTGGATGACGCGGGTGACCTGCGTCCCGTCCACGAGCGAGGCCATGATGGTCTCCTCGGTCTGCGGGTTCGCGGCCTCGCCGACGAGCAGGGACTTCGTCTCGGCGGCGAGGACGAGCGCGATGAGGATGAGCAGGACGCCGATGCACAGCGTGCCGACGCCGTCCCAGACGCCGTCGCCGGTCGCGAGGGAGAGGCCGACGCCACCAAGGGCGAGGACGAGGCCGATGAGCGCGCCGAAGTCCTCCAGGAGGACGACGGGCAGTTCGGGGGCCTTCGCGCGGCGGATGTACTCGACCCACGACATCGTGCCGCGCGTCGTGTTCGACTCCTTCACGGCCGTACGGAAGGACAGGCCCTCCGCGATGATCGCGAAGACGAGGACCCCGACGGGCCAGTACCAGTGCTCCAGCTCGTGCGGGTGCTTGATCTTCTCGTAGCCCTCGTACAGCGCGAACATGCCACCGACCGAGAACAGGACGATGGAGACGAGGAAGGCGTAGAGGAAGCGCTCGCGGCCGTAGCCGAAGGGGTGCTGCGGGGTCGCGGCGCGCTCGGAGCGCTTCTTGCCGAGGAGAAGCAGGGCCTGGTTGCCGGAGTCGGCGACGGAGTGGACGCCCTCGGCGAGCATCGAGGAGGAACCGCTGAAGGCGAAGGCCACGAATTTCGACACGGCGATGGCGAGGTTGGCGGAGAGCGCCGCCACGATCGCCTTGGTGCCGCCTGACGCACTCATCTCTGCTCGTCTCCCCTGTGGGTCGTCTGGGTCGTCGGTGTCGGCCGGTGTTCCCGGGACGCGTCATTGTCCCGTACGGGGGACGGGTGCCCCGGCGCGGGAGGCGGAATCCGGCGCCGGGGCGGTGTACGGGGCGCGGCTCAGACCCGTACGCCCGCGCGGAACAGCGTGCCCTCGCCGTGCGCGGTGACGCGCTCGCCCGCCGGGACGAAGACGGCGTCCCCGGGGACCAGCGTCTCCTCGCCGGCCGTGACCCGCCCGGCCGTGCAGAGGAGGAGCTGCGGGCCCGGCGAGGTGAGGTCGGGGGTGGTGGCGTCGGGGACGAGGACGTAGCGCGAGAGGCGGAACTCGTCGATGGGGGTCGCGTAGACCTCCTCGCCGTCGGGGGCGGCCTCGGGGCGCTGGACGCCGGGGTCGGTCGCGGCGAAGCGGACGACGCGCAGGAGTTCGGGGACGTCGACGTGCTTGGGCGTGAGGCCGCAGCGCAGCACGTTGTCCGAGTTGGCCATGATCTCGACGCCGAGGCCGTGCAGGTAGGCGTGCGGGACACCCGCGCCGAGGTAGAGGGCCTGGCCCGGCTGGAGGCGGACGAAGTTGAGGAGCATCGCGGCGAGCACGCCCGGGTCGCCGGGGTAGTCGCGGGCGACGCGCGCGTAGGGCTCGTACGGGCCGCCCAGGCGCTCGCAGGCGAGCGCGGTCTCCTCGACGGTCGCGGCCATGGCGCGCGGCTCGGCGGTGAGGATCGCGGTGAGCACCTCGCGCAGCGCGGCCTCCTCGGGGTGGGCGCGCAGCAGGTCCACGTACGGCTTGAGGCTGTCCACGTCGAGCCCGGCGAGGAGCGCGGCGGCCGCGGTCGGCTCGCGGAAGCCGCACAGGCCGTCGAAGGGCGTGAGCGCGCAGATGAGTTCGGGCTTGTGGTTGGCGTCCTTGTAGTTGCGGTGGGGGGCGTCGAGGGGCACGCCGCTCCGCTCCTCGGCGGCGAAACCGGCCTCGGCCTGCGCGCGGTCGGGGTGGACCTGGAGCGAGAGCGGGGAGCCGGCGGCGAGGATCTTGAGGAGGAAGGGGAGCCGGGGCCCGAACTTCTCGACGGCCGCGGCGCCGAGTTCGCGCGCGGGGTCGGCGTCGATGACGGCCGGGAGCGCCGTGGCGCCCTGCCCGCGGTCGAGGTGCGAGGGGGCCCCCGGGTGCGCGCCGATCCACATCTCGGCCTGCGGTTCGCCGCTGGGCTCGACGCCGAGCAGCTCGGGAATGGCGGTGAGCGAGCCCCAGGCGTAGGGGCGGATGGTGTTGCTGAGGCGGTCCATGGTTCCTTCAACGGGCGGGCGTGCGGGTGGGGCTTCGCCGGACGGGCGAACGGGTGAGGTGGCGGCGGTGTCGAGCGTACGGGGCGGGCCGGGGCGGCGCCTTCCGCCCGGGGTGCGCCGGTGACCGGCCGCGGGTGCTGCCCGGCGCCCGGCGGTGCGCGTCCGTGCCCGTCGGTGCTTGCCGGTGCTCGGTGTTTGCCGGTGCGCGGTGGTTGCCGGTCAGGCGGGTTCGGACAGGGACAGGTAGGCCGCCGTGTACTCGGTGAGGGCCAGGAGTTCGGCCAGGACGTCGAGGTCCGGGCCCTCGGGGAGGGCCAGTTCGGTGAGCGGGACCCGGTGCGCGTGGGCGAGTTCGCGGACGGCGGGGGCGGCGGTCAGGCCCTCGGTGGTGCGGGTGCGGAGCAGGACGACGCGGGGGCGGGGGCCGGAGGTGTCCTCGACGCGGTCGCGGAAGAAGTCGTCGGGGTCGTCGTCGCCCTTCCCGGCGGGGCGGCTGAGCAGCGCGGCGTGCGCGGTCAGGGCCTCGGGGAGCGCGGCGGTGAGCGCGGGGCGGCCCGCGCGGGCGGCGAGGAGCCGCACGAGGCGGCGGGCGACGGCGTCGGCCGCGGGGCCCTCGGTCCACAGCAGCGGCAGCGACTCGTCCAGTTCGAGGGCGAGGGACTTGGCCGGGTTCGCGCCGGTCGGGGTGATGGGCCCGCAGCGTTCGGCGGTCGCGTCGAGCCGGTCGGCGAGGCGCTGGACGGTCTCCTCGTCGGCGTCGAGCAGCCCCGTCCGGTCCAGGAGGCCGAGCAGCGGGACCAGGAAGGGCCAGGGCGAGACCGTCTCCTCGTGGTCCGGCAGGGTCGCGAGCGGGAGCGGGAGGCCGCGCGAGCCGTCCACGACCTCGCCGAGCGCGCTGCGGCGCGGCAGGACGGCGACGACGGTGGGCCCGCGCCGGTACGCCTGCTCGGCGAGGAGGCGCAGGCCGGGCTCGGAGCCGTCGGGGGTGGCGATGAGGAGCAGGTCGACGGGACCGGCCCAGCCGGGGAGCGTCCAGCGCAGGGCGCCGGAGGCGGCGGCGACGCCGGTGGGGGCGAGGCGCAGGACGGGGCAGCTCCCGGCGGCGAGCGCCCGCGTCACGTCGGCGGCGGTCTCGGCGGCCGGGCCCGAGGTGGCGAGGAGGATCGAGCGGGGGCGCCCCTCGGGCTTGAGGGAGGTGAGCCCGGCCTCGGCGGCGAGCCGCTGGGCGGTGCGGACGAGGGCTCCGGCGGACGCGGCGGCGGGCAGCAGCCCGCCGGGGTCCGCGCGCGCGAGCGCGGCGGGGTCGTCGAGGAGGAGGTCGTCGGGCATGGCGTCTCCCTGGCGGGGGCGGTGGTGGCTCAGGGGCCGGCCGGGGTCGTGGGGCGGGCGCTCAGCGAGGCGGCGCTCAGCGGGGCGGCGCTCAGCGGGGCGGCGCTCGCCGGGGCGGGCCGTCCCCCGGGGGCTCCGCCCCGTACCCCGGCCCTCGAACGCCGGACGGACCGGAATCCGGTGCTCCGGATCGGGCTGTCGCGGCTCCCTCCCGTCACACCGGCTTGCGGGCCTCGTCCACGAGGAGGACCGGGATGTTGTCGCGGACCGGGTAGACCAGTCCGCAGTCGGTGCCGGTGCAGGCCAGTTCCTCGGCGTCCTCCGTGGCGCGCTCCTCCAGCGGGGAGTGGCAGGCGGGGCAGGCGAGGATCTCCAGGAGGCCGGATTCGAGGGGCATGAGGGGTCCTTTCGCGGGCGGTGGCCGGTACGGGGCAAGCGTAGCCCGCCCCCGGCCGGACGGGCCGGGGGCGGACGAGGACGGTCTCAGGGCACCCGTACGAGATCCAGGACCTCGTCCCGCACCTTCGCCATCGTCCCCGCGTCCCGCGCCTCCACGTTGAGGCGCAGCAGCGGCTCGGTGTTGGAGGGGCGGAGGTTGAACCACCAGTCGGCGGCGGTGACGGTGAGGCCGTCGAGGGTGTCGATCGTGACGTCGGGGGACGCGAAGGCGCGGCGGACGCGATCGGTCACCCCGGCCTGGTCGTCCACCGTCGAGTTGACCTCGCCCGAGCCCACGTACCGGTCGTACCGCGCGACGAGCTCCGAGAGCGGTCCCGGCTGTCCGCCGAGCGCGGCGAGGACGTGGAGGGCCGCGAGCATCCCCGTGTCCGCGTTCCAGAAGTCGCGGAAGTAGTAGTGGGCCGAGTGCTCGCCGCCGAAGATCGCGCCGCTGCGCGCCATCTCGGCCTTGATGAAGGAGTGGCCCACGCGGGTGCGCACCGGGGTGCCGCCGTGCTCGCGGACCACCTCGGGCACGGACCAGGAGGTGATCAGGTTGTGGATCACGGTGCCCTCGCCGCCGTTGCGCGCGAGTTCGCGGGTGGCGACGAGCGCGGTGATCGCGGAGGGCGGCACGGGCTCGCCGCGCTCGTCCACGACGAAGCAGCGGTCGGCGTCCCCGTCGAAGGCGAGCCCGAGATCGGCGCGCTCGGCGCGTACCCGGTCCTGGAGGTCCACGAGGTTCGCCGGGTCGAGCGGGTTGGCCTCGTGGTGGGGGAAGGTGCCGTCCAGCTCGAAGTACATCGGCACGAGGTCGAGCGGCAGCCCCGCGAAGACGGTGGGCACGGTGTGGCCGCCCATGCCGTTGCCCGCGTCCACGACGACCTTGAGCGGGCGGATGCCGCCGAGGTCCACGAGGGTGCGCAGGTGGCGCGCGTAGTCGCCGAGCGTGTCCCGCGTGGAGAGGGTCCCGGTACGGGTCACGGGGGCCGGGGCGCCCTCCTCCGCCCAGCTCTCCACGAGCGCGCGGATGTCGGCGAGCCCGGTGTCCTGCCCGACCGGCGCGGCGCCCGCGCGGCACAGCTTGATGCCGTTGTAGCGGGCCGGGTTGTGCGAGGCGGTGAACATCGCGCCGGGCAGGTGCAGGGCGCCCGAGGCGTAGTAGAGCTGGTCGGTCGAGCAGAGCCCGATCGCCGTGACGGAGGCGCCGCGCCCGCGCGCGCCCGCGCCGAAGGCGGCGGCGAGCCCCGGGGACGAGGCCCGCATGTCGTGCCCGACGACGATCGCCTCGGCGCCCGTCACCTCGGCGAAGGCCGCGCCGAACAGCGTGGCGAGATGCTCGTCCCACTGGTCGGGGACGGTCCCGCGAATGTCGTACGCCTTCACGATCTGCGACAGATCGGCCACAGCCTGCCTCCCGTTTGCCGGACTCCCAATACTGATCCCGCGTCCTCGTCCGGCGGTCGCCCCGGCGGGAACGCGGTCACTCCGGTACGCGCCACAACCTACCGGGCCGCGCCGCCGGCCCCTCGCCGCGGACCGCGCGCCCGCCCGCCACAACCTTTCACGCCCCGCGCGGGTCCCGTAAGCGGTGACGCCGCTCACGGGCCGTCACCCGGCGCATGGGGGGAGGAGGCGGGGCCGTCGTCGCCGCGCACACCGCGCCCGCTCCCGCGCCACCATCCCGTTCCCCAGGGAGGACTGACCCGTGCTCACTCTGGCACTGCTGTTCCTGGTGCCGCTCGCCGCGCTCGCGCTGTGCGGGACGGCGCTCACCGTGCTGGTCCAGGTCGTGCGGATCGCGCTGCCGGGCGGGCGCCCGCGCGGCGCGTGGCGGCTCCCGGCGTGGCCGCTCGCGGTGGTCGCCGCGTCCGTCTACGTCCTCGGGATCGGGCTCGTGCAGTTCGACGATCACGAGGCGCACTCGGGGGCCGGCTCCTCGCCCGCCCCCGCCTGCCGGGAGGGCGACCCGGCGCGGACCGCGGGCCTGCGCGACTCCCGGCCCTCCTACCTGCC
Organism: Streptomyces sp. SPB074; assembly: GCF_000154905.1. Taxonomy (GTDB): domain Bacteria; phylum Actinomycetota; class Actinomycetes; order Streptomycetales; family Streptomycetaceae; genus Streptomyces. The sequence continues at coordinate 2,501,962 of NZ_GG770539.1, forward strand.
GCTCGGCTTCGCCTGCCTCCGCGCGGACGGCTCGGAGTACGAGGGCGAGCCGGTGCTGCGCTGGTTCAACGGCGTCGCGCTCGGGGGCGCGGCGGGCGTGGTGTTCCTGGGGTGGCGGGCGCTGCTCGCGTCCCGGCGCCGCACGGCGGAGGCGCGGACGGCAGGCGCGGTGGGGGGGACGGCGGCGCGGGAACGGCCGCCGGGGACGGCGACGCGGCGGTAGGGGGCGCTCAGTTCTCCGGTGAGCGGAGGATGCGCAGGTGGCCCCGGCGGGCGACCTCCATGGGGTCCGCCGCACGGGGTGCCTCGCGCTCGGCGGGGCGGTCCTGGGGACGGGCGGCCTCGCGGACGGCGTTGGCGAGCGCTTCGAGATCGTCGCCGGAGGGGCGCGGGGGCGCGGAGGCGTCGGCGAGCCGGACGACCTCCCAGCCGCGCGGCGCGGTGAGCCGTTCCGAGTGCTCGGCGCACAGGTCGTAGCAGTGCGGTTCGGCGTACGTGGCGAGGGGCCCGAGTACGGCCGTCGAGTCGGCGTAGACGTACGTCAGCGTGGCGACGGCAGGGCTGCCGCACGCGGTGCGAGAACAACGACGTACAGGGCTCACGGTCCTGGACGGTACCGCACTCTTGAACGGGCCGCGACGACGCCCTCCAGCCCGTACGCACCGTGTCGTGGCCGGAAACCGTTGCCGGGGTTCAAGCCGGGCAGAGGGACGGAAACCGCCTTGAGGCTCCCGCTCGTACCCGTTTGACAGCGCTCGGGGGCAGACCGGTCGCCGTATGTCCGCCGAAGTCGGCACGGGTCGGACAGCGGGGCGGGCGGGAGCCGCCGTACAGCCCGGGGCACCCCGGACACCCCGTCGTCTGAAAACCCGTCAGCCGGATGTCCGGAAACTGACGCCGAATACGCCTGTCGCATACGTGTGCCGCATGTGTCGGCGCGGGCGGCCCGCACCGGCCGCGCGGGCCGGCCGCGCGCGGGCGGCGCCCGTCCGGGCACGGCGGCGGCTTTCGTACGCCTCCCGGCGCGTCACCGTCCCCGCACGGAGCGTGCCGCCGCATCCCCCCGGCGCGCCCCGGGGACTACCCTTCACGAGTGATGGACAGCTCCTTTCCGCCCTCGTCCGCCTCCCGGGGCCCGCGCCGCCGTGATCGCCACGGGCGGGGGATGCGCGGTCCCGTCGCGCCGCCCCAGGTGCCGATCTCGGCGAGCAGGGCGGAGAGCTTCGCGGACCTCGTGCAGGACTCGGTGGACCGCCTCGAACGCCGCTGGCCGCAGCTCGCGGACATCGATTTCATGGTGCTCGACGTGCCCGGCGCGGGCAGTGCCCCGGACGCCTGGCAGGACGAGCCCGTCCCGCTCGGCACGGCCGTGGGCGCGAAGGACGGGCGGCCCCCGGTCGTCGTCGTCTACCGGCGCCCGGTCGAGATCCGCAGCAAGGGCCGCGACGAGCGCGCGCTGCTCGTCCACGAGGTCGTGGTCGAGCAGGTCGCCGAGTTGCTCGGCCTCACCCCGGAATCGGTGGACCCGGGGTACGGGGAGGAGTGAGGGGCCGGGCGCGGGGCCTCTCGCGCCCGCTCCCGGCCCCGCTCTCCTCAGTCCTCCGTCACCCGCAGGTCCTCGACCGTCCGGGGGACGCGCACCATGCCCTTGTCGTCCTCCAGGGGCTGGATGGTGAAGAGGGACGTGCCCGAGCCGGACTTCGCGGTGAGCTGCCGCGCGGCGTGCACGGGGCCGCTGCCCGGCTGCGGGGCGACGGTCAGGGACCACTCCCCCTTCGTGTCCTTGCCGGGCCCGACGTCGATGACCTGCGAGGTGGCCTTCGGGACGGTGTACGTCTTCGTGGCCGGGGCGCCGCCCTTCGTGCCCGCCGAGGTCGTGACCGCGACCTTCGCGGCCGCCTCGGGCGCCGAGAGCGTCAGGCGCACGCTTTTTCCGGTGTTGCCGGTGACCGAGGCGCGCGCGCCGACCGGGGACGTCGCGGGGATGAAGGCCGTCTCCAGGTCGCCGCCCTTGCCCCGGGTGACTTCGAGGGCGGCGACGACGGGGGTCGGGGCCTTGGGGTCCTCGGGGCTCAGCACGAGGCTGCCCGCCTCGCCGTGCGTGATGCCGCTGAGGTCGAGCGAGGCGGTCATCCCGGACTTGACCAGCAGGTTCTCGTGCCCGGCGGGGACGATGGTGCTGCTCTTGCGCGCGAACTGCACCTTGAGGCTCGCGTCGTCCGTGCCCGGAGCGAAGGCGACGAGGCGGAGCTTCGTGGCGTCGTCGGGGATGCCGGGGAGCACGAGCCGCGGGGCCGGGTCGGCCGCCGGGACGAGCCAGTCGCCGCCCGCGTCCCGGGTGCCGGCGTCCACGGCGGCGGAGATCCGGCCCGTGGTCGCGGTGACGTGCGCGGTGAGGTCGCTCTCGGGCGAGCCGCTGAGCGTCGAGAGCAGGACGGGCACGGTGGACAGCGGCGGGATCTGGATGCCCTCGCCGACCTCGGACCTCAGCTCGCCCTTCGGCCCGTACAGCGCGATGTCCACGACGGCGGCGGTGTCGTCGGGGTTGGTCAGGTGGACGTAGTCGGAGCGCTCCTTCGAGGTGTCCACGCCGGGCAGCCAGAAGTCCGTGTCGGGCGCGCCGCAGGAGATGCCGCGCAGGGCGCGGTCGGCGCCCGCGTCCACGAGGGTCGTCTGCTGCACGGTCCAGCCGGGGGCGAGCGGTCCGCTCGCCTCGCCGACGAGCGAGGGCGTCTTCGAGGAGTCGGGCTCCTCGCTCACGGGCGTGCCCTGCTTCCGGGCCGTGAGCAGCGGCTTGCCCGCCTTGGGGGCCTGCTCGGCGTTCTTGCCGTCGCGCACCTCGGTGGGCGAGGGCCGCAGCACGGCCTCGCCGCTGCCGCTCGTACCGCTCGTCACCGGCGTGAAGGCGGTGTACGTGGTGTCGGCGAGCGCGGAGTCGCCGGGCGCGGGGCACAGCAGGCTGGAGCGCTGGACGGGCTGCGCGGCGGCCCGCGCGGGCTTCTCCCCGGCGCCCGGGTCCGGCGCGGTCGCCGCGGCGACGCCGGTGAGGACGGCGAGCGCGGCGACGGCGCCGAACAGGGACATCGTGCTGCGGTTCACTGGTCGCTCCCGTGCTCGCGCCCGTCACGGCCCCGCCGCTGACCGTAGGGGTCGTGCTCGTCCTCGTGGGGCTGCTGCTGGTAAGGGGGGTGCGGCGGGTACGGGGGGTCGTAGCCACCGCCCGCCGGGTAGCCGTCGCCGTCCCGCCCGTAGCCGTCGGCCTCGGGCGCGTAGCCGTCGGGCGCGGGCGGGTACCCGTAGCCCCGGGCCGCGTTCGGGTCCTGGTCCTGGTCCTGGTCCCGGTAGGGCGGGAGCTGCCCGGTGCCGGGGCCGCCCGCGTCGTAGGGGGCGTACCCGCCGGTGTCCGGGCCGGCCGGGTCGTACGGCGGGAGCTGGCCCGTGTCGGGGCCGCTCGGGTCGTACGGGGCGGCGGTCGCGGAGTCGTCGCGCTCGTACCCGGTGGTCGCGGTCCCGTTCGCGTAGCCGTCGTATCCGCCGCCCGTGCCGTAGCCGTAGGGGTCGTACTCGGCGGTGCCCGCGTAGGCGGGGACGGACTCGGGGGCGGGGGCCGCGGGCGCGCCCCGCTCCTCCTCGGCCTCGGCCGCCGCGCGCAGGCGGCGGGCACGGCGGCCCTCGCCGTCGGCGGCCTGCGCGGGCAGCGCGATCTCCTCCTCGGGCAGGTCGTCGTCGATGTCGCGGCGGCGGCCCGGGAGGGCGAGGACGACGAGGACGAGGCCGAGCAGGCCCTGCGCGCCGACCCACAGGGTGCGGGTGAAGGGCTGGTCGTAGGCGACGTCGAGGTGGCCGCCGCTCGCGGGGAGCGTGAAGCCCTGCGCCCAGCCGTCCACCGTCGTGCGGGGCAGCGGCTTGCCGTCCAGGCTCGCCGTCCACCCCGGGTCGGCGCTGTCGGCGAGGCGCAGGACGCGGCCCTCGGCACCGGCGGGGACCCGGGTGTGGACCTCGACGGGACCGGCGGCGACCGGCTCCGGCGGCCGCTGCTTGTCGGTGAGCATGACGCGGGCGACCTCGCGGTCCACGCGCCACAGCGCGAGCCCGTCCTGCCTGCTGACGCGCATGAGCCCCGGCGTCGCGTCCAGGACGCGGCCCGTCGCGGCCGAGGAACGGCCCTCGCGGAGCAGGACGTAGCGGATCGCGTAGGAGCCGAGCTGCCCGGCCTGGTCGGCGCCCGAGCCGGCGACGAGGCGGCCCACGGTCTCGCCGAGGCGGGCGTTGGCGCCCGCGGCGGAGAACTGCTCGGCGTCGCCGAGGTGGTTGCCCGCGCCGCGGATGAGGAAGTAGCGGACCTCGGAGGCGTTGTCCCCGTCGAGGACGAGGGTGCGGGCCCGGTCCTGGGTGCCGCTGTCGGCGGCGACGAAGGCGGGCACCTGGACCGGCGAGCGGCGCTCCAGGGGGCCGTCCGCCCCGGCGGCCATCCAGCCGACGGCGGCGACGAGCGGGCCGAGCGCGGCGGCGACACCGACGAGCGCGGCGAGCGGCTGACGCCAGCCGAAGCTCTGCTCGGCGACGCGGAAGCGGGCGCCCTGCGCGCCGATGAGCGCGGCGCCGAGGAGCGCCGCCCCCTGCACGAGCGTCGCCGGGCCCGCCCAGCCGTCACGGTTGGTGACCACGGCGAGGGCGAAGCCGACGAGGGCGACGACCCAGGCGGTGAGCACGGCGGTGCGGCGCTCGGCGCGCAGCAGGGCGCCGAGCGCGGCGAGGACGATGCCGATGAGCAGCAGCCCGGTCATCGTGCCCGGTCCGCCCGGGCTCATGCCGAGCAGGTCCGTGGCGCTCGCGGAGCCCGTACGGTCGTCCAGCCCGGCCTCGCCGAGCAGCCGCCCGCCCGAGAAGAGCGTGAACGACCAGGGGGCGAGCAGCAGCAGCGGGGTGAGGAGCACGGCGAGGAGCCGGGGCCCGTAGGCGGGCAGTTCGGCGCGGCGCACGGCGAGCGCGAGGGCCCCGAGGACGAGCGCGAAGAGCCACACGACGGGCGTGAACGCCATGGTGAGCGTGAGGAGCAGCGCGAGCGCCCAGGCGGCCCGCCACGTGCCGCGCCTGCCGAGGTACCCGGCGGCGGAGAGCGCGGCGCGGGCCATGAGCGGCAGGAGCACGGCGAGGAAGGCGGTGCCGATGCGGCCGTCGGCGAGCGCCCCCGTCGCGGCGGGCAGGAAGGCGTACGCGATGGCGGCCCAGGCGCGCAGCAGGCGGGACTCGACGAGCGGCCGGGTGGCGAAGTACGCGCTGACGCCCGCGAGCGGCACGGAGCACACGAGGAGCACGGTCATCGCGGCCGACGTGGAGCCGAGGAAGAGCGTCGCGAGGCTCGCGACGAGCGCGAGGTAGGGCGGCGCGGCCTCGGTCGAGCCCGTACCGACCGCGTGCCAGGCGTCGGTGTACGCGGACCACAGCTCGCCCGCCCGGCCCGGCACGGGCAGCAGCGCGCCGCCCATGAGCGAGCCCGTGCCGAACAGCGCGCGGCAGGCGATGAGCGAGAAGAGGAGGAGGACGGCGAAGAGCACCGGGCCCGGCTTGCGGCTGAGCCGCTTGATCCGGGCGAACTGCTCGACCTCCATGTAGTCGGCGTCGTCCCCGCCGGGGCCCGACTCGACCACGCCGTGCCGGCCGCCGCTGCTCTCCTCCTGCGCGCTGCGCCCGGCGAGGGAGCCGGCGATCTGCTCGACGGTGAGGCGCAGGGTCGCCCCCGGCGGCGGGAAGAGCGGGCGCAGTTCGGCGGGCTCCACGGCGGACCGGCCGCGCGCGCGGCGGGCCGCCAGGAGGCGGCCGGGGCGCAGCAGGACGGAGAGGAGCCCGGTGATCTCGTCCACGGCCTGGCCGGGGGTCTTGCCGACGAGGTAGGCGAGGGTGCGCAGCACGGTGCCGAGGAGGATGCGGAAGGCGGTCCAGGGCAGCGCGGCGGTACGCGTGTTGACGAGGAGGGTGCGGACCGCGCCCGCCTTGTCGACGCGGTGCGGGCTGCTCGCCGTGCGGCCGACGCAGTCCACCGTGCGGCGCTCGCGCGAGGCGGCCTCGGCGTGCCGGACGACGGCGCCGGGGGCGACCAGGACGCGGTGCCCGGCGGCGTTGGCGCGCCAGCACAGGTCCACGTCGTCGCGCATGAGGGGCAGGGCGCGGTCGAGGCCGCCCAGCTCCTCGTACACGTCGCGGCGGACGAGCATCCCGGCGGTGGAGACGGAGAGGACGGGGCGGACCGAGTCGTGCTGGCCCTGGTCCTGTTCGCGGCGGTCGATGCCGGTCCAGCGGCGACCGCTGGGCGCGATCGAGACGCCGGCCTCCAGGAGCTGGCGGCGGTCGTACCAGCCGCGGAGCTTGGGCCCGACGATCGCGACGTCGTTGCCCAGCTCCGCCTCGTTCTCGACCGCGCGCAGGAGTTCGGCGAGCGCGGTGGGCGTGGGCGCGCAGTCGTCGTGCAGGAGCCACAGCCACTGCACGGGCTCGCCGTGCGGCAGCTCGGGCAGGTCGTAGGTCTCGTCGCGCCACGTACGGCTGACGGGGTCCCAGCCGCTGGGGCGCTTGAGGTACGGCAGTTCCTCGGGGCCGAGCGGGGCCGCGGCGCGGCTCGCCTCCTCCACGGCCGCGCCGAAGCCGGAGCGGCGGGCGAGGTGGAGCACGCAGGAGTCGCCGAGCGTCTCGCCGAGCAGGCGCGCGGACTCGTCGGCGCTGCCGGTGTCGGCGGCGACCGCGTTCTGCACGGGGCGCTCCTGGGCCGCGAGCCCGGCGAGGGCCTCGGGCAGCCAGCGGGCACCGTCGTGCGCGACGAGCACGGCGGTGACGACGTGGCGCGGGAACTCGGGTGGACGGCTCGGATCGACGGCCGCCCAGCGCGCGGGCGCTGCGGTGCCGTCCCCGTAGCCGGGGTGGGCGGCGAAGTCTGCCGGGTGATTGTGCGCGGACATCGAGGTACGGGCCCCGGTTCGGTGGACTGCGGTGGACCCCTCGCCACCTCGTGGGGAAGTGGGGGTGTCTCGGACGGGGCCCCACACTAGCCGTTACGGGGCTGACGCCTCGGCCGCCTGTCCACAGGCGGGATGCGACGAACCGCTCGTCATACCGGCCCAAGTGGGCGGGTGTCGGGGCGAACCCCGAGAGGGCGGCCGAACGGATGCCGTAAGGGTCGAACCGCCCCCGGAAAAGCGGAACGGGCCCGCTCGCGCGAGCCCGTGCGTTCGCTGTCGCTCTCCGTTCAGACCGCGGCCTTCTTCAGCCGGCGCCGCTCCCGCTCGGAGAGCCCGCCCCAGATCCCGAAGCGCTCGTCGTTGGCGAGGGCGTACTCCAGGCACTCGGAGCGGACCTCGCAGGCGAGGCAGACCTTCTTCGCCTCTCTCGTGGAGCCGCCCTTCTCGGGGAAGAAGGATTCGGGATCGGTCTGGGCGCACAGCGCGCGCTCCTGCCAGCCCAGTTCCTCCTCGGCGTCCAACGCGTCGCCGACCAGCAGTTCCTGAAACAGCTCGGTCATCTGCGCCCCTCGTCTGTCTTTACATCCCCGTGATGCCGCCGTTACTCATGGCGACCAAACGACACGAGTGAAATTACAAGTGTGCCGATCCGAGGCAGTCAAGCCGGGATCTGCTATTGGCCCCCTTATTCACTCTGCGGAACCAAGGGGGTGCGGAAAGTGTTCAAATCGGCCTAAACCTCGCCACACTCTCCGCACGCCCTGTGCACGGACCCGGCGACGGTCGCCGACGCCTGAGAAGACGTCACCGCGTTCGCGCCCGTTCCGCCGAGGGCCCGTACTGCGAGCCTGATCACAGAGAGGTCACGAGCAGGCAACGGCGCCTCATGGAGGGACTGCTGCCCCATGTGTCCCGAGAACGAGGTGCACAAACCTTTCAGCACTCTGGTCAACCCGATGAGGTGAATCACCGCGCGGGCCCCCCGGCTCGGTTGACATCTCAGGTGTGAACCGATTGCCTTGTGGGCATGTACGCGCTTTACGCCTCCGCCCGGATGATCCGCTCCCGCAGCGCATCCGCGTGCGCGTGTCCGCGTACCTCCCCGCTCCCCGGCGCGCTGTGTACCGCCGTCGGCTGTACGGCCTGATCCCCGGCCCCGTACCGCGAGCCGCCGCCGTACCGGCGCCCGCGTACCGCGCTCCCCGGGCCACGCCGCTCCCCCGGCACGTGCCCGCCCCCGAGGTCTGAGCCCCCGCCGC
>NZ_GG770539.1:2510588-2512279 GCF_000154905.1 Streptomyces sp. SPB074
GTGGCGTACTGACCGTCCTCGAAGGGGAGTTGACCGAGCGCACTCCACGCGCGGAACGCCGCCTCACCCCCGGCGCCCAGCGCGTCTTCGCGCCCGGCTACGCGCACGAGGTCGTCAACGACACGCTCGGGCCCGCCGTGAGCCTGCACCTCTACCACCCGGGCCTGACCGAGATGCCGATGCACGCCCGGGACACCGGACAGCACGCGGCCCGCTGCGCCGCCACCCACGCCTGAGCCGCCGCGACCCCACGCCCGGGACCCGCCGGGCCCCCGACACGGCCCACCCCGACGCGGCCCGTCCGCGCCGCGCACCGGAACCGTCCCCGCAACCCCGCGCCGCCCCCTGAATCCCCCGCGCGCCGTCTGCGAGAGACTGTCCCCATGCGCATTGTGGTTCTGGCCGGCGGCATCGGCGGCGCCCGATTCCTGCGGGGCCTTCAGCAGGCCGTTCCCGAGGGCACGGACATCACCGTCATCGGCAACACCGGGGACGACATCCACTTGTTCGGGCTCAAGGTGTGCCCGGACCTCGACACCGTGATGTACACGCTCGGCGGCGGCATCAACGAGGAACAGGGCTGGGGACGCAGCGAGGAGTCCTTCCGCGTGAAGGAGGAACTCGCCGCCTACGGCGTCGGGCCCGAGTGGTTCGGGCTCGGGGACCGCGACTTCGCGACGCACATCGTGCGCACGCAGATGCTCGCGGCCGGCTACCCGCTCAGCGCCGTCACCGAGGCGCTGTGCGAGCGCTGGCAGCCCGGGGTGCGCCTCCTGCCGATGTCGGACGACCGCGTCGAGACGCACGTCGCCGTCGAGGAGGGCGGGGAGCGCAAGGCCGTCCACTTCCAGGAGTACTGGGTCCGGATGCGGGCCGCCGTGCCCGCGCTCGCCGTCGTGCCCGTGGGCGCCGAGCAGGCGAAGCCCGCGCCGGGCGTCCTGGAGGCCATCGCGCGGGCCGACGTCATCCTCTTCCCGCCGTCCAACCCGGTCGTCTCGATCGGGACGATCCTCGCCGTGCCCGGCATCAGGGAGGCGATCGCCGAGGCCGGCGTGCCCGTCGTCGGGCTCTCGCCGATCATCGGGGACGCGCCCGTGCGCGGCATGGCCGACAAGGTCCTCGCGGCCGTCGGCGTCGAGTCGAACGCCGCCGCCGTCGCCGAGCACTACGGCGCGGGGCTGCTCGACGGCTGGCTCGTGGACACCGTGGACGAGGCGGTGGTGGAGCGTGTCGAGGCGGAGGGCATCCGCTGCCGCGCCGTACCGCTGCTCATGACGGACCTCGACGCGAGCGCGCGCATGGCCCGCGCCGCCCTCGACCTCGCCGAGGAGGTACGGGCGTGAGCACCCCGGCCCCCTCCCTCTCCGTACGGGCCCTCCCCGGCATCCCCGAGGTCGCGCCGGGCGACGACCTCGCGGCACTCGTCGCCGCCGCGCACCCCGGCCTCGCCGACGGCGACCTCGTCGTCGTCACCTCGAAGATCGTCTCGAAGGCCGAGGGGCGGATCATGGCCGCCGCCTCGCGCGAGGCGGCGATCGACGCGGAGACCGTGCGCGTCGTGGCCAGGCGCGGCCCGCTGCGCATCGTCGAGAACCGGCAGGGCCTCGTCATGGCCGCCGCCGGGGTGGACGCCTCGAACACCGCGCCCGGGACCGTGCTGCTGCTGCCGGAGGACCCCGACGCCTCCGCCG
>NZ_GG770539.1:2512798-2516485 GCF_000154905.1 Streptomyces sp. SPB074
TGGAGTCTCAGTCCGCGCGCACCGCGCGTGCTCGACGCGATGCGGGACGCGTGGATCGCGGACCTGCGGCGTGACGGCAAGAGCGAGGAGTCGATCGCGAAGCGGGTCCGGCGCGGCGACGTGCTGCGCGGGGCCCCGTACCTCGCGGTGCCCTGCCTCGTGACGGACGGGGCGCACCACTACGGCGACGCGCGGCGCGACGCGGCGGAGCGGGAGATGTTCGTCGTGGCGACGGGCGCGGGGGTGCAGAACTTCCTCGTCGCGCTCGCCGGGGAACGGCTGGGCTCGGCGTGGGTGTCGTCCACGATGTTCTGCCGGGACGTCGTGCGCGAGGTGCTGGGACTCCCCGGGGAGTGGGACCCGATGGGGGCGGTGGCGATCGGGCACCCGGAGGAGGTGCCGGCGGCGCGCGCGGGACGGGACCCGGAGGACTTCCTGACCGTGCGCTGACGCCGGGGCAGGTCCGCGGAGGCCCGGGGGGCGGGGGCCCGGTGCCGGGGGCCGCTACCAGCGGGCGATGTCCGTCTTCCGCATCTTGGGGGCGCGGCGCGGCGGGATCGAGCCGGCCATGAGGAGGTAGCGGACGGCGCGGTGGCGGTGGCCCGCGTAGGGGGCGAGGAGTTCGAGCATCCGGGCGTCGTCGGCGTCCCGCTCGCCCGCGAGGGACCAGCCCACCGTGCGCGGGAGGTGCAGGTCGCCCGTCGTGACCTCGTCGGGCGCGCCGTGCGTGCGCTGGACGACCTCGGCGGAGGTCCAGGGGCCGATCCCGGGGATCTTCTCCAGGCGGGCCCGGGCCTCGGCGGGCGGCATCCCGGCCGCCTCCTCCATGCGCGCGGCGACCCGTACGGCCCGCAGGATGGTCGAGGCCCGCTTGTTGTCCACGCCCGCGCGGTGCCACTCCCAGGAGGGGACGAGCGCCCAGTCGCGCGCGGCGAGCGGCACGGCCATTCCCTGGGGCGCGGGGCCGGGCGCGGGCTCGCCGAAGCGGGTGAGGAGGCGGCGCCAGGCGCGGTACGCCTCGTCCGCCGTGACCTTCTGCTCCAGGACGGAGGGGACGAGCGCTTCGAGGACGAGCCCGGTCCGGCGCGAGCCGCAGCCCCGGCGCGCGGCGGTGGCCCTCGGCGATGAGCCGGTGCCTGGGCGCGAAGCCCTCGGCGTCGTCCCCGTCCCCGAGCAGCGCGGGCAGCCCGTCGAGGAACCAGGTGGTTTTTTGGTCCCCAGGCGTCCCCCCCGCACGCTCCCGCCGAGGGGCGGTGACCCGGAGTGTGGCGGGCCCTTCGGGCGTGCGGCTGACCCGCCAGAAGGCGCCGCCGGCGTCCACCCGGAACGCCGGATCGCCGGGCCCGCGCCGCAGGCAGCCGAGCACCTGACCGAGGTGGAGGGGGCCTTTCGGGGTCCACTCCCGGTGGTGGGCCGCCTGGGACAGGGGCGCACGGGAGGGAGCGGGGATACGGAGGGGAAAACGGCCGGCCACGCGTCGAGGCTACGGCACCCCATGACCAAGCCCCTCCGGCGAGCAGAATCCAGCCCCTCCGGCGATTGAGGAGCGGGGGCCTGGGGCAGCGCCCCCAGAACGCCGCGCCGCGAAAAGGCGGGACCCGCGCTACTGGTCCGAGGAGAACCGCACCGCCCCGTCCGGCAGGACGGCCCCGCACCACACCCGCACCCCGCCGCGCAGCTCGTTGTCCGCGCCGACCACCGCCCCGTCCCCGACGACCGCCCCGTCGAGCAGTGTCCGCGCCCCGACCCGGGCCGCGACGCCCACCAGCGAGTCGGTCACCACCGCGCCCGGCGCGATCACCGCGCCGGGCAGGACCGCCGAGCCGCTGACCCGCGCGCCCTCGCCCACCACGGCGCCCTCGCCGACGACGGTGCCGCCGGTGAGCTTGGCGTCCTCGGCGACCTCGGCCGTCGGGAGCACGAGGTGTTCACCGCAGCGGCCGGGGACGGCGGGCGAGGGGGCGTGGCCGAGGACGAGGTCGGCGGAGCCCCGGACGAAGGCCTGCGGGGTGCCGAGGTCGAGCCAGTAGGTGGAGTCGACCATGCCCTGGAGGTGGGCGCCGGAGGCGAGGAGGCCGGGGAAGGTCTCGCGCTCGACGGAGACGGGGCGCCCGCCGGGGATGGCGTCGATGACGCGGCGGCGGAAGACGTAGGCGCCCGCGTTGATCTGGTCGGTGACGATCTCCTCGGGTGTCTGCGGCTTCTCCAGGAAGGCGAGGACGCGACCCGAGGCGTCGGTGGGCACGAGCCCGAAGGCGCGCGGGTCGTCGACGCGGCTGAGGTGGAGCGAGACGTCGGCCCCGGCGGTGACGTGGGTGTCCACGAGCGCGTTGATGTCGAGCCCGGTGAGGATGTCGCCGTTGAAGACGAGGACGGGGTCCTCGGGGCCGGACTCCAGGTGGGAGGCGACGTTGCGCAGCGCGCCGCCGGTGCCGAGCGGCTCGCGTTCGGTGACGTAGTCGACGCGCAGGCCGAACGCGGAGCCGTCACCGAAGTACGGCTCGAAGACCTCCGCGAGGTACGAGGTGGCGAGCACGATGTGCTCGACCCCGGCAGCCCGGGCACGGGCCAGCTGGTGCGCGAGGAAGGGCACGCCCGCCGCCGGGACCATCGGCTTGGGGGTGTTCACCGTGAGGGGGCGCAGCCTCGTGCCCTTGCCGCCCACCAGGAGGATCGCTTCCGGTGCTGGAGTCACTCTGACTTCTCTGCTTCCTGCTGGGGCCGGGCCGAATGTCTTCCGGCCGGACAGTTTATGCAGATGAGGATGTTTACGGGACAGCCGGAACCCTCCCGGGGCGGGAGGGTTCCGGCTGCGGGAGGGAGTTACCTGCCCTGGAGTGCCGCCGCTTTGCTGCGAATGGTGCCGAGTTTCTCGTAGAGCAGCTTGCCCGGGCATTCGGTGGCAAATCCGTCACGGTGCCCGGAAATGACGTCCAGGCTCACTTTCTCGCCCTTCTCGTACCGGTTGCCCCCGTCCGAGACGAGCGTGGTCTTCCCCTCCGGGTCCATGTCGTTGAGGCCGAGTTTCCAGGCCGCGATCTTGGCGATGCCGTCGAGCGCGGCGGCCGGGGGCTCGGTGTCGGTGTACGTGCCGAGCAGCGCGATGCCGGCGCTGTCGGTGTTGAAGCCGAGGGTGTGGGCCCCCATGACGGGTTTGGCGACGCCTCCGGCGCGGCCCTCGTAGACGGTGCCGCATTTGTCCACGAGGAAGTTGTAGCCGATGTCGCGCCAGCCATTGCTCTCGACGTGATAGCGGTAAATACCGCGAATGACGGAGGGGGCCTCGGCGCACGTGTAGTCGTTGCCGCTCGCGCTGTGGTGGACGAATGCGGCGCGGACCGGGCCGGTGTAGCCGAATTGGGATTCGCGCAGATTCTCGTCGGCGCCCCAGCCCGCCCGGTCCACGATCGCGGGCTCGGGGGCCTGCCCCGGGGCGAGCGTGCCGTGGGCGGCCGGCGGTCGCGCGCTCCCCGGCGCGGGGCTCGTGGCCTCGCGCGCGTCGGCGCCCGGGTCCACGAGGTCGATACGGAGCCCGCCGGGCAGCGGGGCCGTTGTTTTGCTTCGGCTCTCCAAGTTGTTGACGTAGTGGTGTCTAACCTTTGAGATACTTCTCTTTAGTTTTTTTTTTTTTTTTTTTTTTTTTTTTTTTTTTTTTTTTTTTTTTTTTTTTTTTTTTTTTTTTTTTTT
>NZ_GG770539.1:2516725-2523519 GCF_000154905.1 Streptomyces sp. SPB074
CCCGGGGGTGCCGGGGTGGGCGGTGGCCGGGGCGGCGAGCGGCAGGGTGAGGACGGCCGCGCAGGCGACACCTATCGAGGAGGAGCGAAATGTACGCATATTGACGATATTGGGGACTCCTTCGGGTGCTGTCCACGGGAGTTGAGGGCGTGTCGGCCACCCCGGTGACGGCGTGGCGGTTCCGCGCGGACCCGGCGGGCGGGAGCGGCCGGGCGGCGCGCGTAGCCTGGGGCGCGTGACCGCTCTCGACCGCACCCCCGCCGACCTGCTGCGTTCCGCGCTCGCCACGGACCCGGCCCGCCCCCTCGTCACCTACTACGACGACGCGACCGGCGAACGCGTGGAACTCTCGGTCGCCACCTTCGCCAATTGGGTGGCCAAGACCTCGAACCTGATCCAGGGCGAGCTGTCGCTGAGCCCCGGCGACCGGCTCGCGCTGCACCTGCCCGCGCACTGGCAGACCGCCGTCTGGCTCCTCGCAGCCTCCTCCACCGGCCTCCTCGTGGACCTAGGCGGCGACCCGGCGAAGGCGGATCTCGTCGTCACGGGCCCCGGCACGCTGGAGGCGGCACGCGCCTGCACGGGCGAGCGCGTCGCGCTGGCGCTGCGCCCGCTCGGCGCCCGCTTTCCCGTGCCACCGGAGGGCTTCCTCGACTACGCGGTCGAGGTCCCGTCCCAGGGCGACCGCTTCGCGCCCTTCGCCCCCGTGGACCCGGAGGAGCCGGCGCTCCTGGTCGCGGGCGAGGAACTGACGAGCACCCAGCTCGTGGAGCGGGCGCGGGGCGACGCGGAGCGGCTGGGCGTGGGGCCGGGCGAGCGGCTGCTGAGCGGGCTCGGCCTCGCCGACTGGCCGGGACTGGCGGCCGGGCTCTACGCGCCGCTCGCCGTCGGCGCCTCCGTCGTCCTCGTCCGCCACGCGGACCGGCTGGCACCGGAGGCCCTGGAACGGCGCGTGACGGACGAGCGCGTGACGGCGGTCGCCACGAGCTGACCCGGAGAGCGGCGGAGGGGCGCGGGTGACGACGGCCTGGCGTGGCGGGCGACGGGCCGGCTGGCCGGGCGACGGGCCGGCGGGTCGCCTCGGGCGAGGCGGCGAGGGACGGGCGCCCGCCTCGCCCGTCACCGCGGACCGGCCCCTCCCGCTCCCCCGCGGCCCCGGCACCACCCGTCTGCCCCCTCGCCGCGCGCGCTCGCACCCCGCAGGCCGCATCGTCGTAGTCGCGGATACGCGACACCGAGCGGCGGAGGTCCTGTGAACATCGCGCACGTCCTCCGTCAGCACTGGGTGCGCTGGGCCGCCTTCGGGCTCGCCGTGCTGCTGCTCGTCCTCACCGCCGTCGTCTGGGGTTTCTACCGCAAGCTCGACCGGAACATCACGGAGGACACCTCGGCGGCGGCCGAGCTGCGCAAGTACGACCGCGACCGGCCCTCGGCCGTCGCGAAGGGCGCGCAGAACATCCTCCTCATCGGCTCCGACTCGCGGGCGGGCAAGAACAAGGAGTACGGGCGCGACGGCGGCACGCAGCGCTCGGACACCACGATTTTGCTGCACGTCTCGCGCGACCGGAAGCACGCGACCGCCGTCTCGGTGCCGCGCGACCTCATGGTCACGATCCCCTCCTGCCGGGGCGCGGACGGCACGCGCTCCGAGGAGCGGTCGGCGCAGTTCAACTGGGCGTTCGAGCGCGGCGGCACCGCCTGCACCGTGCGGACGGTCGAGAAGATGACGAACGTGCGGATCGACCACTACATCGTGGTCGACTTCGAGGGCTTCAAGAAGATGGTGGACGCGGTCGGCGGGGTCAAGGTGTGCGTCGAGCGGCCCATCGACGACAAGGACGCCCACCTCAAGCTCGCCGCCGGGGACCAGAAGCTCGACGGCGAGGAGGCGCTCGGGTACGTACGGGTGCGCAAGACGCTCGGGGACGGCTCGGACACCGACCGGATCGACCGCCAGCAGAAGTTCCTCGCCGCGCTCGTGTCGAAGATGAGCGGCGGCGACGTCCTCTACAACCCGGCGAAGCTCTACCCGGTGCTCGACGCGGCGACCTCGGCGCTCACCACCGATCCCGGCCTCGCGAGCCTGCGCGACCTCTACGGGCTCGTCCGCGAGGTGCGCTCCGTCCCGACCGACGACGTCCGCTTCCTGACGGTGCCGCGCGAGGCGTACGCCGCCGACCCGAACCGGGACCAACTGGTACAGCCCGACGCGGAACGCCTCTTCGCGCAGTTGCGCAAGGATTCACCGGTCAGAGTGGACCCGGACCCGAGCGCCACGCCCTCGCCGAGCGGGCGCGCGAGCGGCAGACCGGACCGGACCGAGGCGGGCGGCGAGGGCGCCGAGGCCACCGGGGAACGGGACCGGGCGGGGACGGACGGCACGGGAGCGGGCACGTTTCGTGACGCAGCGGGCACGCGACGTGACACCGTCGGCACCGGGAACGAGGGCCGCTACCGGGGGACGACCGCCGCCGACGCCGGCTGCTCGGGCGCCTGAGTGAGCGCGCTGTCGGCGGACTGTGCGCCTCTCGGCCCCGTCAAGTAAAGGAATGACCGTCCAGAGTTCAATCACTTCCATAATTGCCATGGAATGCCCGCTTGTAAGGGAAGTGGAATGTGTCACCGCCGTCGTCGCGTGGGGCGGTGGGCGGCTAGTGTGAGCGTCCCGGTGGCCGCGACCGTACGTATCGCGGCGCGTCACCGACTGACCCGAGTGCCTCCCGCCGCGTCTCCACCCCACCTGGAGGGCGGGTCGGCGCCGCGTGCCCCGTGACGGAGGATTTGGACAACCGTGGACGCGCAAGGCCGTGGGCGGGGGGAAGAATTCGACCCCGCAGACCAGTGGGTACTCAATCCGCAGACCGGCGAATACGAACTGCGATGCGGCGGCTCCGCTGAGCAGCCGCAGCAGCCGACGGGGTCCGGATCCGGGACCTGGGACCACGTGGACGGCTCCGCGCGCCCCCGCAGGACCGGCGGGTACGGCGCCGGGCCCCGCGTGCCCGAGCAGGGCGGCTCCCCGGACACCGCGAGCGCGCCCCGTCCCGGCGGCCGCGCGGCCGCGCGGCAGGAGGCCGCCGCCACAGGCCGCGCCGCGGCCCGCAAGCAGGCCCCCGGGCGGGGCCGCCTCGCGCAAGGCCCGCAAGGGCGGCGGCAAGAAGAAGGCCCTGCTGTGGACGGCGGGCGGGATCGGCTTCGTGCTCATCGCGGTGGCGGGTACCGGGTACGCGTACTACCAGCACCTCAACGGCAACATCGACAAGGTCGACATCGGGGACGCGGGGAGCAAGGAAGCCGCTCCCAAGGGGCCGATCAACATCCTGGTCATCGGCACCGACAAGCGCACCGGCAAGGGCAACGAGGGGTACGGGGACAAAGGCAGCCCCGGGCACGCGGACACCAACATCCTGCTGCACGTCTCCGCCGACCGCACCAACGCGACCGGCCTGAGCATCCCCCGCGACCTCATCACGGACATCCCGGACTGCCTGACCAAGCTGGAGGACGGCTCCACCAAGACGATCCCGGGCACGCAGAACGTCCGCTTCAACACGAGCCTCGGGCAGTCCGACCGCGACCCGGGCTGCACGATGCGCACGGTGACGAAGCTGACCGGCCTCAAGGTCGACCACTTCATGATGGCCGACTTCAACGCGGTCAAGAACCTGACGACGGCCGTCAACGGCGTCGAGGTGTGCCTCGCGAAGGACGTCGACGACCCCGACTCGCACCTCAAGCTCTCGGCCGGGACGCACAAGGTGCAGGGCGAGCAGGCGCTCGCCTTCGTCCGCACCCGGCACAGCTTCGGCAACCAGGGCGACCTGGACCGCATCAAGGTGCAGCAGCAGTTCCTCGGTTCGCTCGCCCGTCAGCTCAAGTCCGAGGACACGCTGACGAGTCCGAAGAAGCTCTACAAGGTCGCCGAGGCCGCGACCGACGCGCTGACGGTGGACTCCGGGATCGGCAGCATCACGAAACTGATGTCGCTGGCCAAGGAGTTGCGGCACATCGACCCGAAGAACATCACCTTCGCGACGCTCCCCGTGGTGGACAACCCGGCCGAGAAGGTCCACGCGACGGTGGTGCTCCAGCCGGCCGAGGCCGAGCCGCTCTTCGCGATGATGAAGGACGACGTCTCGCTCACCGAGGTCAACAGCCGGAAGAAGGCCGCCGAGAGCGAGAAGAAGAAGGCCGAGGAGGCGCGGCTCAAGGGCACCATGTCCGAGGCGTCCGACATCCGCGTCGAGGTCTTCAACGGCGGCGCCGCCACCGGGATGGCACAGGCCCAGCTCACCTGGCTCCAGACCAACCAGGGCGTCACGAAGTCGAGTCAGCAGGGCGACGCGCCGAAGCAGAAGGGCACGACGCTGGAGTACGCGGCCGACCAGGCCCCGCAGGCGCGCAAGCTCGCCGCGATCATGGGGCTGCCGGGGTCCGCGCTCAAGCCCGGCGAGAGCATCGAGAACGACCAGGGGCTGCCGGCGATGAAGCTGGTGCTCGGCCCGGACTTCAAGGGTCCCGGCATCTCCGTGACGGCGCCCAAGCAGGCGCCGAAGAGCGTCGCGCGACAGGAGGCGGACAAGAAGGTCTGCGCGTCCTGATCGGACCGGGCGCGGTGGGGAAGAAGAGAGCGGGCGGGAGGCGAGGAAGCCTCCCGCCCGGCATGTCACCTGGATCGCGCGCCGCGCGGCACAACGTTTCACGACGTTCGTACGTCTGAGTTCGCGGGTCCGAGGGTGGGGGCCGCGGGCCAGGCACCAAGGGTGCGGGACAGCACGAGGGGTGCCGGACAGGCACGGGGCGGGAAGGCGGGACGAGATGACGGGTGACACGGCGAGCGGCAAGCTCCCGGGGCCTGGCCGGGGGGAATCCGTACGGGACGGGGAGCGGGCGACCGGGCCCGCGCCGGACACCGCCTCCGGCGAGGCCGGGTCCGAGCCGGACCCGGACGGCATACCCGGACCGCCCGCCGCGCCCGGACCCACGACGCCCGGACCCACGGCGGAGGACGCCGGGGCGGAGGCCACCGGCGCGCAGGCCACCGGCCGGGCGGCCGGTGCCGCAGCGCCCCGCAAGCGGCGCCGGGCGCGGCGGGTGCTGGCCTGGTCCGCGTTCTCGCTCGCGGTGCTCGTCGCCGGGACGGCGACGGCCGGTTACCTCTACTACCAGCACCTCAACGACAACATCGTGAAGGCCCCGCTCACCCAGGTGGCCAAGGAGAAGCGCCCGCCCGCCCCGACGCCGAACACGGCCGGGCAGACGCCGCTGAACATCCTCGTGATCGGCTCGGACAGCCGGAACACGAAGGAGAACCTGAAACTCGGCGGCGCGAAGAGCTCGGTGGGCGCCAAGCCGCTCGCCGACGTGCAGATGCTCGTCCACGTCTCGGCCGACCGGAGCAACATGTCGGTCGTGAGTATGCCGCGCGACACCCTGCTCAAGCTCCCCGAGTGCGAGGACCCCGAGAGCGGCGAGGTCTACCGGGCCACGGCGAACCGGCGGATGACGAACGAGACCCTCGGGCGCGGCGGCCCCGGCTGCACCGTCGCCACCTGGGAGGAGACCACCGGCATCCACATCGACCACTTCATGATGGTCGACTTCTCCGGGGTCGTCTCGATGGCCGACGCGGTCGGCGGCGTGCCCGTCTGCGTGGACCGCAACATCTACTCGCACACCTCCGCCGGCAAGGGCTCGGGCCTGCGCCTGGAGGAGGGCACGCACGACGTCAAGGGCAAGCAGGCCCTCCAGTGGCTGCGCACCCGCTACGGCTTCGGCGACGGCACCGACATCGGGCGCGCCCAGGCCCAGCACATGTACATGAGCGCCATGGTGCGGCGACTGCGCGAGAACGCGACGCTCGCCAACCCCGGCAAGCTGCGCTCCCTCGCCGAGGCCGCGACGAAGGCGCTCACCGTGGACGAGGGCCTCGGCAGCGTCAAGAAGATCTACGACCTCAGCAACGACCTGCGCGCGGTCCCCCCGGAGCGCATCACGCTGACAACGATGCCGTTCGTGTACGAAGGGGCCCGCGTCGCGCCGAAGGCCGGGGACGCGGAGCAGCTGTGGCGGCTCGTGCGCGAGGACATCGCGCTCGACGGCAAGGACAAGAAGAAAAAGAAGGTCAAGGACATCAGCGACCAGGCCGCCGCGCCCGGCGAGGTGAAGGTGTCGGTGCGCAACGCCACGGCGACCGGCCAGCTCGCCCTCGTCCCCGAGCGGGCGGGCGCGATCGCGCAGCAGCTCCTCGGCAAGGACTTCGCGCGGGCCACCGCCGACCAGACGCACACGGGCAGCGAGGACAAGACGGAGGTGCGCTACCCGGGCGGGGACGCCGAGGCCGACGCGCAGTCCGTCGCGAAGGCCCTCAAGATCCCGCTGCGCCGCGTCAAGGAGAGCGCGGACGTCACGGAGGTGACCGTCGTCATCGGCGGGGACTGGCGCGAGGGCACACGCTTCCCGAAGAAGGACGACGAGGACGACGACACGCTGCCCAAGTCGGCCCAGGCGCTCAACGGCGCCGACGACTCGGCCTGCATGAAGGTGGACCCGGCGTACTCGTGGTGAGGGCCCGCTCCCCCCGGGAGGCGTGAGGACGGCCGGGGGCGGGGCCCGGCGGGGAGGTCTGCCGCCAAAGGGGGGACCTGGGGCGCGGCGCATCGGCCAGTGCGGCGGTACGACAGTCATACCGGCTTACGGTCTGGCTCATCCCGTCCCGCCGTGCCGCCCGCGCGGCAGTGTTCCCCCGTGCGGAGGTACCGTGCCCGCCCCGTCCCCCACCCCCGCGCCCCCGC
>NZ_GG770539.1:2523619-2529145 GCF_000154905.1 Streptomyces sp. SPB074
CCGTGCGGAAAAAAAAAAAAAAACCCCAGCCCCCAGCCCCCGCGCCCCCGCGCCCCCCGTCCGCGGCCCCCGCGTCCGCTCCCGGCCCGCCGCCTCCCGCGCCGCCCGCCGAGCCGTCGCCGCCGGGCGCTGCGCTGGGCGGTGCGGGGGCTGACCGCGTGCTCCCTCGGGGTGCTGCTCGCCGCCGGGGCGGGCCGCACGCTGCTGAACGGCGTCGACCACGAGATCGGCCGCGTCGACGCCTTCAAGGGCCTCGCGGGCCCCGAGCGCCCCGCCGCCGGGCACGGCATGAACCTGCTGCTCGCGGGGACCGACGAGCGGGCCAAGCTCGACAAGGAGACACGCGAGCGCTACAAACTCGGGGGCGCGCCCTGCCACTGCACGGACACGCTGATGATCGTGCACCTGTCGGCCGACCACTCCCGCGCGAGCGTCGTGAGCCTGCCCCGCGACTCCTACGCGATGCTGCCGCCGCACGTGGACCGCAACTCGGGCGAGCACCACCACGAGCACCCGGTGAAGCTCAACGCGGCGTACGCGGAGGGCGGCCCGCAGCTCACCGTACGGACCGTCGAGAAGCTCACGAAGGTCAAGATCGACCACTACGTCGAGGTGGACTTCACGAGCTTCATGCGGACCGTGGACGCGCTCGGCGGCGTCGAGATCTGCACGACGAGACCGCTCAAGGACTCGTACACGGGCCTCGACCTCTCCGCCGGCTCGCACGAGCTGGACGGCGGGCAGGCGCTCCAGTACGTACGGGCGCGGCACCTGGACGCGGCGAGCGACCTGGGCCGGATGCAGCGGCAGCAGCGGTTCCTCGCGGCGGTCGTGGACCGCGCGACGAGCGGCGGCACGCTGCTCAACCCGGTGCGGCTGCACGAGGTCGCGAGCGCGCTCCTGTCGGCGGTACGGGCCGACAAGGGCTTCGGCACCGACGAGATCCTGGACCTGGCCCGCGCGATGCGGGGCTTCGGCCCGTCCTCATCGGAGTTCGTCTCGATGCCGCTCGCCGCGAAAGGGCGGCACGTCCCGGGCATCGGCGACACGCTGGTGTGGGACGCGGACCGCGCGAAGGCGCTCTTCACGGCCCTGCGCGAGGACCACCCCCTGGCCGCCCACAAGCCGGCCCCAGGACCGGCGCCCGTCGCGGTGGACGTCCCGCCGCAGCAGATCTCGGTGCGGGTCCTGCACGGCACGGGGGCCGGTGACGAGGCGGAACGCGTGGCGAAGGCCCTGCGGGCGACGGGCTTCGCGGCGCGGACGGCGGCCACCGGGACGGCCGGGCCCGCGCGGACGACGGTCTCCTACGACCCCGGCTGGGACCGCTCGGCCAAGAGCCTCGCCACCGCGCTCCCCGGGGCGGCGCTGGTCAGGCACAAGGGCCTCGCCGCCACCCTGGAGGTCACGGTCGGCGAGGACCACCCGGCCGTCACGAAGGTCCGCGCGGAGGACCCGAGCCAGGCCCCGAAGGAGAACAAGTACGGGGCGGTCCGGGGCGACGAGGTGACCTGCCCGTCGTGAGGCGGGCCGCCCCTCGCGGCCCGACCGCCCGGGCGCCTCCCGCGCCGCGCCGCGCCGCGCCGCGCGTCCTCAGTCCGCCAGGCCCTCCGCCGTCCGCTTCTCGCGCAGTTCGTGGATCGCGCGGCGGCGGGCGAGGCGGTGCGTGCGGCGGATCTGGGCCTCCTGGAAGCGGCGCTCGTCCCGCTCCGTCTCCGGGAGGACCGGGGGCACGGGGCGGGGGCGGCCCTGGGCGTCCACCGCCGTGAAGACGAGGTAGGCCGTCCCGACCCGCTGGCCCGGCACGGACTCGTTCCAGCGCTCCGCCATGACACGCACGCCGATCTCCATCGAGGTGCGCCCGGTCCAGTTGCACTGGGCGTGGACGTGCACGAGGTCGCCGATGCGGACGGGCTCCAGGAAGACCATCTCGTCCATCGAGGCCGTCACCGCGGGCCCGCCCGAGTGCCGTCCCGCGACGGCGCCCGCCGCGTCGTCGACGAGTTTCATGATCACGCCCCCGTGGCCCGTGCCGTACAGGTTCGTGTCGGTGGCGGTCATGATGTGCGAGAGCGTCGTACGGGAGGCCGAGGTCGGCTTGCCCGGGATCTCCGGGTCCGTACGCGGTGCCGGGTCAGTCATACCGTCCACTTTATGTCCGCCGGGACACCCCCGCTTTTGCATCAGCTCTGCAACAGGCTCGCTGCGATTCCTTCCCCGCCCTGTATGGCGAGCACCCGGGGACGGCAGACTTGTCCCATGAACGAGACGCCGCAGGGCTGGGGCGGGGAGCGATCCGACAGCCGGGGATACGGACGCGGGAGCGCCGAGGCGCAGCCCGAGGGCGCCCGCTCGATGCCGCAGGTGCGGCGCGGCGGGCCCGGGGGCCCGGCTCCCGTACCGCCGCAGCAGCGGTACGGGCGGCAGGGCGGCCCGTACCCGCCGCCGGACCAGTACGGGCAGCAGGCGGGCCAGTACGGGCAGCAGCAGGGCCAGTACCAGGACGGTCACGGCGGGTACGACAGCGGGTACAACACCGGGCAGGTCTACGGCTCCCCCGGCGGCCCGCAGCAGCCGGGCGGGCCCGGCGGTCCCGGCGGGCCGGGCCGGGCGGCACGGCCGGCGCCGAACTGGCGCAAGCGGATCAAGTGGACGGCGATCGTCGTCGTCGCCGTGCTCGTCGTCACGACCGTCTCGACGTACTTCTGGGCGGACGGCAAGATCCGCCGCGAGGTGGACCTCTCGAAGGTCATCGACCGGCCGGACGGCGGCAAGGGCACGAACTACCTGATCGTCGGCTCCGACAGCCGCGAGGGGATGTCCAAGGAGGACAAGAAGCGCCTGCACACCGGTTCGGCCGAGGGCAAGCGCACCGACTCGATGATGATCCTGCACACGGGCGACAACGGGACGACGATGATCTCGCTGCCCCGTGACTCGAACGTCACGATCCCCGCGTTCAAGGGCTCGGACTCGGGCAAGTCCTACCCGGCGCGCGGCGCGAACAAGCTGAACGCCGCCTACGCCTTCGACGGCCCCGAACTCCTCGTGCGCACGATCGAGTACAACACCGGTCTGCACATCGACCACTACGCGGAGATCGGCTTCGACGGCTTCGCGAGCATCGTGGACGCGGTCGGGGGCGTCGAGATGGACATCCCGAAGGGCTTCAAGGACGAGAAGTCGGGCGCCGACTTCAAGGCCGGGAAGCAGACCCTCGACGGCGAACAGGCCCTCGCCTTCGTCCGCACCCGCTACGCGCTGCCCGGCAGCGACCTCGACCGCACGAAGAACCAGCAGAAGTTCCTCGCGGCGCTCGCCCACCAGGTCGCGACCCCGAGCACGATCATCAACCCCTTCAAGCTCTACCCCGTGATGGGCTCGGGTCTCGACTCGCTCATCGTGGACAAGGGCATGAGCCTGTGGGACCTCACCTCGATGTTCTGGGCGATGAAGGGCGTCACGGGCGGCGACGGCAAGCAGATGAACATGCCGATCTCCGGCAGCGTCGGCGGGAACCTCGCCTGGGACATGCCGAAGGTCAAGCAGCTGGTCAACGAGCTCAAGAACGACGACAAGGTCACGGTCTCGGGCAACTGAGCGGGCGGGCCGAACGGGAGCTCCACGGCGGGGCGTCACGGACCGGGTACGGGTCCGGGGCGCCCCGCCGCCGTACGCCCGGCCGGGCCCCTCCTGTCTTTTCCCTGCAACTCACATATTCTCGGCGGCACATGATCCGCGTTCAGTTCATGACGGCACCTGGGGGCCCCGCATGACCGCAGCACAGCCCGATGACGGCTCGTTCCGCATCGACACGACCCGCCCGCACCCGGCCCGGATGTACGACCTGTTCCTCGGCGGCAAGGACAACTACCCCGTGGACGAGGAGCTGGCGCGGAAGGTCCTCGCCATCGAGCCGAACGTGCCCTCGCTCGCGCGGATGAACCGGGCCTTCATGCAGCGGGCCACGCGCTGGCAGGCCCAGCGGGGAATCCGGCAGTTCCTCGACATCGGCACCGGCATACCCACCTCGCCGAACCTGCACCAGGTGGCGCAGGAGGTGGCGCCGGACGCGCGGATCGTCTACTGCGACAACGACCCGATCGTCCTCGCCCACGCCGAGGCCCTGCTGCGCAGCACCCCCGAAGGCGCCGTCGACTACGTACAGGCCGACGCCCGCGACAGCGCCGCGATCATCGAACGCGCCTCGAAGACACTGGACTTCACCCAGCCCGTCGGCCTCTTCCTCGTCGCCCTGCTGCACTTCGTCAGCGACGAGGACGGCGCCCAGGACATCGTCTCCGAGCTCGTCTCCCACCTCGCCCCCGGGAGCTACCTCGTGATCACGCACGCGACCCACGACTTCCGGCCGCGCGACACCGAACAGGTCGGCTCGCTCTACAAGTCGGGCTCGGCCTCGCTGCACACCCGTTCGCGCGCGCGGTACGAGGAGTTCTTCACCGGCCTGGAGCTGGTCGAGCCGGGCATCGTGACGGGCGACGAGTGGCACCCCGAGGTGGGCTTCCCCGTCGAGGACCCGGAGAACATCATCAAGGCCGGCTACCTCGCGGTGGCCCGCAAGCCGTGACCCGGCCCCGAGCACGCCACGACCCCCGCCGCCACGGACCCACCGGAGAGACACCATGGACCAGCCGACCGCGCCCGACGCCCCCTCCCCCTACATCGACACGACGCGGCCGCACCCGGCGCGGATGTACGACTGGTTCCTGGGCGGCAAGGACAACTACCCCGTCGACGAGGAGATGGGCCGCAAGGTCCTCGCGATCGAGCCGAGCGTCCCCGTACTCGCCCGGATGAACCGGGAGTTCATGCGACGCGCCACCCGGTGGCTCGCCGGCCGGGGGGTACGGCAGTTCCTCGACATCGGCACCGGCATCCCCACCCCGCCCAATCTGCACCAGGTGGCGCAGGAGATCGCCCCGGCGTCGCGCGTCGTCTACTGCGACAACGACCCGATCGTCCTCGCCCACGCCGAGGCCCTGCTGCGCAGCACCCCCGAAGGCTCGGTGGACTACGTGCAGGCCGACGTCCGCGACAGCACCTCGATCATCGAGCGCGCCTCCAGAACGCTCGATTTCAGCGAGCCGGTGGCGCTCTCGCTCATCGCGCTGCTGCACTTCGTCGGGGACGGGGACGGCACTGACGGTGCGGCGGGGGCCCACGAGATCGTCTCCGGGCTGGTCTCCCTTTTGCCGTCCGGGAGTTTCCTCGTGCTCTCGCACGTGACCGCCGACTTCCAGCCGGAGAAGGCCGAGCAGGTCGGCAGTCTCTACCGCTCGGGCACGGCGTCCCTCCACCCGCGCCCGCGTGCGGAGTTCGTCAGGTTCTTCACCGGCCTGGAGTTCGTGGAACCGGGCATCGTCTCCGAGGGCGAGTGGCGCCCCGAACTGGGCGAGCGGGTACCGGGCGAGGAGGGCGTCGTCAAGGCCGGCTACTCGGCGGTGGCACGCAAGCCCTGACCCGTCCCCGCCCCCCTCAGCGCCGCCACAGCACGACGCCGGTCGC
>NZ_GG770539.1:2530804-2557513 GCF_000154905.1 Streptomyces sp. SPB074
GGCGCGGGGCGGGGCGCCTGGCGTCGCCCCTTACCCCCGCGCCCGGCGCGTCACGGCAGGTTGCGGGCCATGACGATGCGCTGGACCTGGTTGGTGCCCTCGTAGATCTGGGTGATCTTCGCGTCGCGCATCATGCGCTCGACGGGGTAGTCGCGCGTGTAGCCGTAGCCGCCGAGGAGCTGGACGGCGTCCGTCGTGACCTCCATGGCGACGTCCGAGGCGAAGCACTTGGCGGCGGCGCCCAGGTAGGTGAGGTCGGCGTCGCCGCGCTCGGAGGCGGCGGCGGCCTGGTAGGTGAGGGCGCGGGCGGCGGAGATCTTCATGGCCATGTCCGCGAGCATGAACTGGATGCCCTGGAAGTCGGCGATGGCCTTGCCGAACTGCTTGCGCTCCTGGACGTAGCCCTTGGCGTAGTCGAGGGCGCCCTGCGCGATGCCGAGGGCCTGCGCGGCGATGGTGATGCGGGTGTGGTCGAGCGTCTTCATCGCGGTCGCGAAGCCGGTGCCCTCGGCGCCGATCATGCGGTCGGCCGGGATGCGGACGTTGTCGAAGTAGACCTCGCGGGTCGGCGAGCCCTTGATGCCGAGCTTCTTCTCGGGGGCGCCGAAGGAGACGCCCTCGTCGCTCTTCTCGACGACGAAGGCGGAAATGCCCTTGCTGCGCTTGGCCGGGTCGGTCACGGCCATGACCGTGTAGAAGTCCGAGACGCCCGCGTTGGTGATCCAGCGCTTGACGCCGTTGAGGACCCAGGAGTCGCCGTCGCGCACGGCCTTCGTCTTCATCCCGGCCGCGTCGGAGCCGGCGTCGGGCTCGCTGAGCGCGTACGAGAACATCGCGTCGCCCTTGGCGAGCGGGCCCAGGTACTTCGCCTTGAGCTCCTCGGAGCCGGAGAGGATGACGGGCAGCGAGCCGAGCTTGTTGACGGCCGGGATGAGCGAGGAGGAGGCGCACACGCGGGCGACCTCCTCGATGACGAGGACGGTCGCGAGCGCGTCGGCCCCGGCGCCACCGTAGTTCTCCGGTACGTGCACGGCGTGCAGGTCGGCGGCGGTGAGCGCGTCGCGCGCCTCCTGCGGGAAGCGGCCCTGCTCGTCCACCTCGGCGGCGTGCGGGCCGATCTTCGCCTCGGCGAGGGCGCGGACCGTCTCGCGGAGCATGTCGTGCTCCTCGGCCGGACGGTACAGGTCGAAGTCGGACACGGTGCTGGTCTCCTTCTCGAACGGCCCGGCGAGGACGGGCCCGGGGGTGCCGCGAGGGGTCCCGGGATCGGCCCCGCACGCTCATTACCGGTTAGTAACCTACGGTCTCGAATGATAGGCCGCGAAGCCTGCCGCGCCTACGGAACGCGCACCCCGAGTGACGTTTCCGACAGCCCGCGCGCGTTCCCGGCCGCGCCCCCGGAGCGGGCCGGGGACCGCCGACTATGCTCGGCATCCGCCGGGGAGGCGCCCGCGCGACCCGCCGCGAGGCCGCGTCCGGCGGCCCGTGCGCGGCCCCGTCGCGTACCGCCGCAGC
The DNA here is from genome assembly GCF_000154905.1 of Streptomyces sp. SPB074. Classification (GTDB taxonomy): domain Bacteria; phylum Actinomycetota; class Actinomycetes; order Streptomycetales; family Streptomycetaceae; genus Streptomyces. The sequence continues at coordinate 2,532,320 of NZ_GG770539.1, forward strand.
CCCGTCACGAATGCCCGCCCCGCATCCCCGTCGCACAGGAGCCGTCCATGAGCCAGTCGCCGGTCCAGTCCCCCCGGATCACCGTCATCGGTCTCGGCTATCTCGGGGCCACCCACGCGGCGTCCATGGCGGAGCTGGGCTTCGACGTGCTCGGCATCGACGTCGTGCCGGAGAAGATCGCCTCGCTCTCGCGCGGCGAGACCCCGATGTACGAGCCGGGTCTCGAAGAGGTGCTGCGCAAGCACGTCGCGGGCCTCGACGGCTCGACCAAGCGGCTGCGGTTCACCGACTCCTGGGAGGAGATCGCGGACTTCGGCGACGTCCACTTCGTGTGCGTCAACACCCCGCAGCGGCAGGGCGACCTCGCCTGCGACATGAGCTACGTGGACAGCGCGGTCGAGACCCTGGCGCCGCTGCTCACCCGCCCGGCGCTCGTCGTCGGCAAGTCCACGGTGCCGGTCGGCTCGGCCGAGCGCCTCGCGGCGCGGCTCGCGGAGCTGGCCCCGGCGGGCGCGGACGCGCGGCTCGCGTGGAACCCGGAGTTCCTGCGCGAGGGCTTCGCCGTCGAGGACACGCTCCACCCGGACCGGATCGTCGTCGGCGTGCCCGACGACGCGGCCGAGGAACTGCTGCGCACGGTGTACGCGGGCCCGATCGGCGAGGGCACGCCCTTCCTCGTCACGGACTACGCGACCGCCGAGCTGGTGAAGGTCTCGGCGAACTCCTTCCTCGCCACGAAGATCTCCTTCATCAACGCGATGGCGGAGGTGTGCGAGGCGGCGGGCGGCGACGTCTCGCAGCTCGCCGAGGCGATCGGCTACGACAGCCGGATCGGGAAGAAGTTCCTGCGCGCGGGGATCGGCTTCGGCGGCGGCTGCCTGCCCAAGGACATCCGCGCCTTCATGGCCCGCGCGGGCGAACTCGGCGCCGACCAGGCGCTGACCTTCCTGCGCGAGATCGACTCGATCAACATGCGCCGCCGGGCGCAGATGGTGGACCTCGCGCGCGAGACGGTGGGCGGTTCCTTCCTCGGGGTGCGCGTCGGGGTGCTCGGCGCGGCCTTCAAGCCGGACTCGGACGACGTACGGGACTCGCCCGCGCTCAACGTGGCGGGGCAGATCCACCTCCAGGGCGGCCAGGTCACGGTGCACGACCCGCGCGCGATGAAGAACGCGGCGCGCGTCTTCCCGACGCTCGGCTACGCGGACACGGCGCTGGACGCGGTGCGCGGCGCGGACGTGGTGCTCCACCTCACGGAGTGGGGGGAGTACCGGGAGATCGACCCGGCGCAGATGGGGGAGGTCGTGGAGCGGAAGGTGCTGCTGGACGGGCGGAACGTGCTGTCTGCCGCGCGGTGGCGGGAGGCGGGGTGGACGTATCGGGCCATGGGGCGGCCCAACGCCTGAGCGGCCTTGCGGGGCTCCGCCCCGGACCCCGCTCCTCACGCGCCGGAGGGGCTTGTGCGGTGAGCGTCGCGGGGCCTCACGCGCCGGAGAGGCTGCTTCGGTGAGCGTCGCGGAACCTCAGGCGGCCCGGGACTCGCAGGTCACAGTCCCAGTCCCGGGACCGGCTTCGGGGTCAGTTCGTCCTGGGCCTCCAGGCGTGCCCGGCTCGGGCCGCGCCGGGCGCTCGCCTCGCGCGCCGTCTCGTCGGCCTCCTTCAGGACGCGGACGACGTTCTCCCAGGTGAGCGCGGCCAGTTCGGCGTCGCTCCAGCCCCGGGCGCGCAGTTCGGTGAGGAGCGGCGGGTAACCGGTGGGGTCGGTGAGGCCCTCGGGGTGGGGTTCGCCCGTGTCGTGGGCGCCGCAGAGGGCGACCGACCCGGGGCCCGCGACCGCCCGGACGTGGTCGATGTGGTCGGCCGTGTCGGTGAGCGCGGGGCCGCACAGCGGCTCGGTGAGCGGGACGAGGCACAGGCCGCGCGCGGCACCGAGCGCCGCGAGCACGGCGTCGGGCGCGTTGCGCGGGTGCTGCCGCACGGCGGCGGCCCCGGCCCGCAGGAGCGCGGGCGCGCGCGAGATGTCGAGGACGCGCGCGACGACGGCGGCCGGTGCCCCGGTGAGGTCGAGCAGCATCCCGAGGCGGTTCATCTCGCGCACGACCTCGGTACCGAAGACGCTCAGCCCCTCCGCACCGGCCCAGCGGGCCCCCGCGAGGGTCAGCGAGCGGACACCGAGTTCGGCGAGGGTGCGCAGGCCCGCGAGCGAGTCGTCGATGCCGCGCGCGTCGGCGGGCCCCAGCACGACGGCGATCCGGCCCCGGCCGTACGCGTCGGCGACGTCGTAGGAGGTGCGCGCCAGGCGCAGCGCCGCGGGGTGCGCGGCGACGACGGTGCGCGCGAAGTCGAGCTGTTCGAGGGTGCGGGTGAGGCTCGCGCCCTCCTCCCCCGGCACCTTGAGCGACCAGAACTGCGAGCCGACCCCGCCGGCCCGCAGGCGGGGCAGGTCGGCGCCGAGCGCGCTGTCGCCGAGTTCCATCTCGCACCAGGGCAGGTGGCGCAGCGTCCAGGCGAGCCCGCTGTAGCCGTCGGCGACGGGGTGCGCGGCGAGCAGCGCGGCGAGGTCCTCGGGCGCGGGTCGCGGCGCGGCGGCGTCCGCGCCGAGCGGGTCGGTGCCTTCGGGGAAGGGATCGTCGGGGAGGGTGTCGTCCCGCAGGTCCGCCATGGAAGGGCTCCGGTGCTCGCTCGGGTACGGGGGACAGTGCGCCCACCGTGCCACGGGGCGGGGCGGCCGACACGTCGGAGCGGCTGTTCGGGTGAGCGAACCGCGCGCCGGGGAACCGCCACGGGGACGGGCGCGGGGTCGGGCCCCGGATACGCGCGACGGGTACCGGTACGGGACAGGCACGGGCACGGTTACGGGGCGGGGGCCACCAGCCGTCCCCGCCCCGTACCAGGACTCAGCGTCTCGCCGGGCGTCTCACGCCGTGACGAGCGTCAGCCCGTACCTGCCGAGGATCTCGTTGACCGGCTGGAACCACGTCTCGCCGCCGGACGAGCAGTTGCCGAAGCCGCCGGAGGTGACGCCCTGGGCCTGGTCGCCGCTGATGAACGAGCCGCCCGAGTCGCCGGGCTCGGCGCAGGCGTTGGTGTGCGTGGCCTCGTAGACGGGTCCGTTCGCGTAGTTGATGGTCTCGTTGAGGCCGAGGACGGTGCCGCAGTGCCAGTGCGAGGTCGAGCCCGAGCGGCAGATCGAGCTGCCGACCGGGGCGACGTTGGAGCCGCGGACGAGCTGGTCGGAGACGGTGCCCCAGCCGAGCACGACGGGGGTCGTCCACCAGCCGCTGCCGACGTTGACCCAGGCCATGTCGTCGCCGGGGAAGGTCGAGCCCTGGATGTTGCCGATGTAGCTGTTGTCCCAGCCGTAGACGGCCTGTCCCGGCTGCCCGCAGTGCCCGGCGGTGACGAAGCCGCCGACGACCGAGAAGCCGATGGAGCAGCGGACGTTGCCGGTGTAGAAGGGGTCGCCGCCGACCGTTCCGGCGGCGAGCGGGCGGGGCCGCTCGGGGGCGCCTTCGACGGCGTGGACCGCGACGGGCCCGGCGTCCCTGGCCCGGGTGAGGAAGTCGCGGACGGCGCGGTCGGTGCGGTGGGAGGCGGCGACGTCCACGACGACGCTGTTCGCGCGCGGGTCGACGCGCCAGCCGGTGACGGAGGCGGGCGCCTTGATCCGGTCGATCTCGCGCTTCACGGAGGCGAGTTCGGACGCGCTGTGCCGGGCGCCGGTGCGGACCTCGGCGCCCGTGGCGCGGACGGCGCCGGCGGCGCGGGTACCGGTGAGCGCGACGGTGAGCGTGCCCTTCTTCGCGTCGAACCAGGAGCCGGCGAAGGCGGAACCGGCGGCCTTCCGCGCGGCGCGGTCGGTTCTGGCCGCCTGCTTCTCGGCGGCGAGGCGGTCCTCGGCCTGCCGCGCGGTGAGGTGGAAGTCCTTTTGCATGGCGGTCAACAGGCTGGCGGAGGCGGGCTGTTCGGGCTTGCTGTCCGCCTGGGCGGCGGTGCCGGTCCCGGCGACGACGCCGAGACCTCCCAGGAGGGCGAGCGCGGACAGGGCGGTACGCATGACGGGTCTGCGATGCATGGGGGTGACGGCCTCTCGTTGTTCCAGGAGTGGGGGTGGAACAACGACGCCCCGACACTGTGGGGGCGCCGCGCAAACGAGAGTAGACGCGCTCAACAGGCCAGGCATAGACCAATGTTCGCCACTGTTGGTTCGTGTCCGAATCCAGGACACTTTTCAACAAGTGCGTAAGCGGCGGGAGTTGAGGCCACCACACCTCAACTCCCACCCCCAATGGCTTACTTCTCTCTGTCAAGCTCCTCGATCGTCGCGTTGGACGGCCCGCGCCCGCGCCGGATCTCCCGCGCCGCGAGCTCGGCCTCGCGCAGCACGCGGACCGCGTTGGACCACGTGAGCTTGGCGAGATCGGCCTCGGACCAGTTCCGGTCCAGGAGTTCGGCGACGAGGTTCGGGTAACCGGCCACGTCGTCCAGGTCCTTCGGCGTGAAGGCCGTGCCGTCGAAGTCGCCGCCGACACCGAGGTGGTCGATCCCTGCGACCTCCCGCATGTGGTCGAGGTGATCGGCGACGGTCGAAGCGGTCGCGACAGGGCGGGGGTTGGCCTCCTCGAAGGCGCGGTGGGCGGCCATCGCGGCGGGCGTCGTGTCGAGGTGGTGGAAGCCCCGGGCGCGCAGGTTCTCGTCGGCGCGCAGTGTCCACTCCCCCGCCTCGGGGAGGATGAACTTCGGCACGAAGGTGGCCATCGCGACGCCGCCGTTGGCGGGCAGCCGCTCCAGGACGTCGTCCGGGATGTTGCGCACGTGGTCGCAGACGGCGCGCGCGGAGGAGTGCGAGAAGATCACCGGCGCCTCGCTCGCGTCGAGCGCGGCCCGCATCGTCGTCGCGGCGACGTGCGAGAGGTCCACGAGCATCCCGAGCCGGTTCATCTCGCGGACGACCTCGACGCCGAAGCGCGTGAGACCGTCGTGCGCGGGCTCGTCGGTCGCGGAGTCGGCCCAGTGGGTGTTGCTGTTGTGCGTGAGCGTCATGTAGCGCACGCCGAGCGCGTAGAAGGCCCGCAGCGTGCCGAGCGAGTCGGCGATCGAGTGGCCGCCCTCGGCGCCCTTCAGCGAGGCGATGCGCCCTGAGGCGCGCGCGGCCTCCATGTCGTCGGCGGTGCGGGCCTCGGCGAGCCGCTCGGGGTAGCGGGCGAGGAGCTGGTCCACGCAGTCGATCTGTTCGAGCGTCGCGGCGACGGCCGCGTCCCCGGCCAGCTCGCCCGGGACGTACACCGACCAGAACTGGCCGCCCACGCCGCCCGCGCTCAGCCGCGCGAGGTCGGTGTGCAGGCTGCCGCGCTGGTCCTCGGCGATGTCGAGCCGCCCGAGGTCGTACCGCGCCTGCTCGCGCAGCGCCCACGGCAGGTCGTTGTGCCCGTCCACGACGGGCGCCCCGGCGAGCAGCGCGCGGGCTTCTTCGAGTCGGGCGGGGGACGGCTGGGGGGTGGCCACGGCGGGACCTCTTTCCGGGACGAGCGAAGGGGGCGACCCCGCGCCGGGCGCGGCGTCACCCCCGTGACGTACGAAGAAGAACGTACGCCGGGCCTCAGCTCCCGAAGCCGAACCCCCCGCTCGCGTTCTGCGCCTTCGTGCGCAGCCGGCGGCCCTTCTCGGTCGCCTGCGCGTTCAGGTCCTGCTGGAAGTCACGCATCCGGGCGAGCAGCGCGGGGTCGTGCGCCGCCAGGACGCGCGCCGCGAGCAGGCCCGCGTTGCGCGCGCCGCCGACCGAGACGGTCGCGACGGGCACCCCGGCGGGCATCTGCACGATGGAGAGCAGCGAGTCCATGCCGTCCAGGTACTTGAGCGGCACGGGCACGCCGATGACGGGCAGCGGCGTCACGGAGGCGAGCATCCCGGGCAGGTGCGCGGCACCGCCCGCCCCGGCGATGATCGCCTTGAGGCCCCGGTCGGCCGCGTCCTCGCCGTACGCGATCATCTCGCGCGGCATCCGGTGCGCCGAGACGACGTCGACCTCGTAGGGGATCGCGAACTCCGCCAGCGCCTGCGCGGCGGCCTCCATGACGGGCCAGTCCGAGTCGGAGCCCATGACGATGCCGACGAGGGGCTGGGCTGTGGTGCTCATTCGGTGATCGTCCCCCGCAGGTAGCCGGCCGCGTGCCGGGCGCGTTCCAGGACCTCGGGCAGGTGCCCGCCGTAGGTGTTCACGTGGCCGACCTTGCGGCCGGGCTTCACGCCCTTCGCGTACATGTGGATCTTGAGCCCGGGGTCGCGGGCCATGCAGTGCAGGTACGCGCGGTACATGTCGGGATAGTCGCCGCCGAGCACGTTGACCATGACGGTCCACGGCTGGCGCGGGCGCGGATCGCCGAGCGGGAGGTCGAGGACGGCCCGCAGGTGGTTGGCGAACTGCGAGGTCGCGGCGCCGTCCTGCGTCCAGTGCCCCGAGTTGTGCGGGCGCATGGCCAGCTCGTTGACGAGGACGCGGCCGTCCCGCGTCTCGAAGAGCTCGACGGCGAGGTGCCCGATGACGCCCAGCTCGTTCGCGATCCGCAGCGCCATCTCCTGCGCGATCCCGGACAGTTCCTCGTCCAGGCCGGGCGCCGGGGCGATCACGGTGTCGCACACGCCGTCCACCTGCTGCGACTCGACCACGGGGTAGGCGACGGCCTGGCCGTGCGGGGAGCGCACGACGTTCGCGGCCAGCTCCCGCGCGTAGTCCACCTTCTCCTCGGCGAGGACCCGCACGCCCGCGCGGAAGGGCTCGGCGGCCTCCGCCTCGGAGCCGACGACCCACACGCCCTTGCCGTCGTAGCCGCCGCGCGTCGTCTTGAGGACGACGGGGTAGCCCTCGCCCTCCCCGGCGAAGCGCGTCACGTCCGCCGGGTCGGCGACGATCCGGTGCCGGGGACAGGGGACGCCGAGCTCGGTCAGGCGCGCGCGCATGAGGCCCTTGTCCTGCGCGTACACGAGCGCGGCGGGCCCCGGCCGGACCGGGATGCCCTCGGCCTCCAGGGCGCGCAGGTGCTCGGTGGGGACGTGCTCGTGATCGAAGGTGATCACGTCGCAGCCGCGCGCGAAGTCGCGGAGCGTGTCCAGATCGTGGTAATCCCCGACGACGACTTCGTGCGCCACGAGGGCGGCCGAGTCCTGCGGGGTATCGCTGAGCAGCTTGAACGTGATGCCGAGCGGGATGCCCGCCTCGTGCGTCATACGCGCGAGCTGACCACCGCCGACCATGCCGACTACGGGGAATGTCACCTCCCCAGCCTATCCGTACCCGCTGGTCCCGACGGTGACCGGGCGTCCCGCGCGCGCAGCGCCTAGCATGGCCGGGACCCTCCGTACCCGTCTCCTGGGGACAAACGCCTTATGACGAACGCCAGTGCCCCGCCCTCGCGGCTGAGACGTCTCGTCGCGGAGCTGGCGAAATTCGGTGCGGTCGGCGGCGCCGGAGTGCTCGTGAACATGGCCGCCTACAACCTCGTACGGCACTTCACCTCGCTCGCCTACGTCCGCGCCAGCGTCATCGCGACGATCATCTCGATCGTCTTCAACTACGTCGGGTTCCGGTACTTCACCTACCGCGACCGGGACAAGTCGGGCCGCAAGCGGGAGCTGGGGCTCTTCGCGTTCTTCAGCGCCATCGGCCTCGTCATCGAGAACGGGGTGCTCTACGCGGGCACCTACGGGCTCGGCTTCGACACCCCGCTCCAGACGAACGTCGTGAAGTTCTGCGGCATCGGCGTCGCGACCCTCTTCCGCTTCTGGTCCTACCGCAGCTGGGTCTTCCGCGCGCTGCCGCCCCGGGACCAGGAGGCGGTCCGCGAGGTGACGGCCGCCGTCCGCGAGGCGGAGTCGGTGCTCACGCACCCGCACGGCCCGTACGGGACCGCGCACCGCGCCCCGCAGCCGTCCCCCGTCGTCGCGCACCACACCCCGGAGCCCAGCCACCAGGGCCAGGGCAGGCATCGCAAGGCGCGCCGGGTGCGCGTGGACTGAGCCTCAGCGCACGGTCGGCGTCTCCTCGCCGTCCTCGCCGGCGCTCGGCTTGCGGGGGCGGGTGCGGGAGAGGAAGAGGGCGAAGACGGGCGGCTTGCCCTGGAGGAGTTCGAGCCTGCCGCCGTCCGCCTCGGCGAGGTCGCGGGCGACGGCGAGGCCGATGCCCGTCGAGTTCCGCCCCGAGATCGTCCGCTCGAAGATGCGCGCGCCGAGCTCGGAGGGCACCCCGGGGCCCTCGTCGGTGACCTCGATGACGGCCTGGTTGCCGACCGCGCGGGTGCGCAGGGCGACCGTACCGCCGCCGTGCATGAGCGAGTTCTCGATGAGCGCGGCGAGCACCTGCGCGACCGCGCCGGGCGTGCCGACGGCCCGCAGGTGGCGCGGCCCCGAGCGGACGATGGCGCGGCCCACGCCCCGGTAGGCGGGCAGCCACTCCTCGACCTGCTGCTTGACGACCTCGTCGAGCTCGAAGGGCACGGCGGAGCCGTTGCGCGGGTCGCGCGAGTTCGTGAGCAGGCGTTCCACGACGGCGGTGAGGCGCTCCACCTGGTTGATCGCGATGTTCGCCTCCTCCTGCACGGTGTCGATGTTCTCCGTGAGGGTGATCTCCTCCAGGCGCATCGACAGCGCGGTGAGGGGCGTACGGAGCTGGTGCGAGGCGTCGGCGGCGAGCCGGCGCTCGGCGGTGAGCATCCGCGCGATGCGCTCGGCGGAACCGTCCAGAACCTCCGCGATCCGGTCCAGCTCAGGGACCCCGTACCGCTTGTTGCGCGGGCGCGGATCGCCGGAGCCCAGGCGCTCGGCGGTCTCGGCGAGATCGGTGAGCGGAGCCGCGAGGCGGTTGCCCTGGCGGATGGCGAGGAGCGCGGCGGCGATGATCGCGAGGAGCGCGACGAGGCCGATGATCGTGAGCGTGCGGCCGACCTCGCGCGTCACCTCCGAGCGGGGCTCCTCGACGGTCACCGACTCGCCCGCCTCGCCGCGCTCGGTCGCCTTGATGACGTCCCCGCCGGGCCTGCTGCCGATCTCGATGGGCGCGCGGTTGCGCAGCCGCACGACCGCGTAGCGACCCTCCTCGACCTGGTCGCGCAGGATCTCCGAGGTGATCTGCTCCTCGGCGATGAGCCTGCTGTCCACGATCGACACGAGCCGCACGGCCTCGGAGTCCAGCCGCTCCTGCGCGCTGTTGGTGATCGTCCGCGTCTCCACGATGACGAGCGACAGGCCGAAGACGGCGATCACGACGAGAACGACGGCGAGGGTGGACGTGATGAGGCGGCGGCGCATGACGCCATCCTGGCAGGTCGACCGCCCCGGGGTGCCCGCTCAGCGCGGGGCGGGGCGCCGCCCCGGACCGGGCTCCCCTCCCGCCCCGGGGGCCGGGTTCCGCACCGTCCCGGCGGCGGCCCTTACCCGCAGTCGCCGGGCGCCTTCTTCCCGTTCAGCCGCGCGCTGAGCCACGCCCCCACGTCCTGGAAGGAGGCGTCGAGCAGCCCGTCGTGGTCCGCGTCCGGGTACGTCTTGTACTGGACGGTGTCCTTGAGCGCGCAGAGCCGCCCTCTCAGCTTCCCGGTGCGCTCCGGGGCGATCGTCGCGTCCTTGCCGCCCTGGAGCAGGAGGACGGGGCCCGCGGACTTCGCGCGCGCGGGCCGCGCCTGGGCGAAGAAGGCGCGGAGCGCCTCGCTCCCGCCCCGGCCCGCCGCGACGAGCGCGGGCGGCTGCGGGTCGAGCCCTTCGAGGTGCTCGCCCAGCGGGGCGAGGCACAGCCGCTCGGCCGCCGGGATCTGCCGCACGAGGCGGGGCGGCAGCAGGTCGGAGGGGGCGGCGGGCGGCGTGGCCTGCCGGGCGCCGACGGCGGTGTACGTGAGGAGGGCGGCCGTACGGCCCCAGTCCGGCGCGTACGGCGGCTTGAGCTTCGCGGCCTCGTCCACGGCGGCGCCCGGGTCGCTCACCGGGGCGAGCGAGACGGTGCCGAGGTAGGTCAGCTCGCGCGCCCGCTTCGCGGCGATCTCGCCGGCGCCGAGCGCGGCGGCGCCGCCCTGCTCGTGCCCGAGGGAGAACCACCGCGCGCCGAGCGCGGCGTCCAGGTGCCGGGCGGCGCGCACGCTGTCGACCACGGCGTTGCTCTCGGGCCCGAGCTGGAGGTAGCCCTGGAGGCGCCCAGGGAAGCCGAGCCCCGGGTAGTCGGTGCCGACGACGGCGTAGCCGCCGCGCAGCAGGTTGGTGATCAGCCGCTCGTCGTGGCCGCCCGGGCCCGCCGAGAGGTTCGCCGCGCGCGAGGGCGCGCAGTCCGGGCCGACCCCGGCGGTGCCGTGGGCCCAGGCGACGACGGGCCAGCCGCCCCGGGGCGGGGTGCCCGTGGGGGTGAGCGCGAAGCCGGTGACGGCGACGGGGCCCTCCGCGCCGTCCGAGCGGTACATGATCCGCCGCGCGCTCGCGGCGGCGTCCGCGAGCCCCGGACCGAGCGCCAGGGGCTCGCTGGCGAAGAGCTCACCGGCGGCCTTGGCCTTGAGCGCCCGCGCGCTCGGGTACGTGTAGAAGGAGGCGACGCCCGCCGGGGCGGAGCCGCCGGTGGCGCTCGCGCTGGGCGAGGGGGAGGGCGCGGCCGTCCCCGCGCTCGACCGGGCGGTCACCGCCCCGCACGAGGCCACGAGCCCCGCCGCCACAGCGAGCCCGACCGCCCGCACGATCCCCTGGCTGGCACCCACGACACACCGCCCCTTCGCCGACTAGCGCTCACGCTAGGCGACAAAGAACAACAGAGCGATAAAAACCGCCCAAAAGGGTCACAGCATGAAAACGCCTCAGCCACAACCAGCCCGTCCGGTCCCCGAGGACACACCTCAGCCACAACCAGCCCGTCCGGCGCTTGAGGACAAACCCAGCCCGTCCGGCGCTTGAGGACAGAGGCCGCAGGCCGATCCCCGCGCCCACCCCCGGAGGGCTCAGCTCTTCTCGAACCGGAACCCCACACCCCGCACCGTCGCGATGTACCGCGGATTCGCCGCGTCGTCCCCGAGCTTCTTCCGCAGCCACGAGATGTGCATGTCCAGCGTCTTCGTCGAGGACCACCACGTGGTGTCCCACACCTCCCGCATGAGCTGGTCGCGCGTGACGACCCGCCCCGCGTCGCGGACGAGGACCCGCAGGAGGTCGAACTCCTTCGCGGTGAGCTGGAGTTCCTCGTCACCCATCCACGCCCGGTGCGATTCGACGTCGATCCGCACACCGTGCGTCGCGGGGGCCTCCTTGGCCTCCCCGGCGCCGCGCCGCAGCAGGGCCCGGACGCGGGCGAGCAGCTCGGCGAGCCGGAAGGGCTTGGTCACGTAGTCGTCGGCCCCGGCGTCGAGCCCGACGACGGTGTCCACCTCGTCGGCGCGCGCGGTGAGGATCAGGATCGGTACGGGGAGCCCTTCGGCGCGCAGCCTCCGGGCCACCTCCAGTCCGTCCATGCCCGGCAGGCCGAGGTCGAGCACGACGAGGTCGATGGCACCCTGCGTCCCCGCCTCCAGGGCGGCGGGCCCGTCCTCGCGCACCTCCACCTCGTAGCCCTCACGCCGCAGGGCACGGGCCAGCGGTTCTGAGATGGACGCGTCATCCTCGGCGAGCAGTACACGGGTCATGTCCTGATGGTAGACCGCGCGCGGACCCCCGGGCGGGCCCTCGGCGAAGGCGGTCCGCCACCGCGCGCGCCGCTGGTGGCGGCGCTTGTGCGGGAGCTGTCGCACGGCTGTGGGAGCCACCGGCGGAGGCGCCCCCCGCACCCGGGCCGCCCCCTCCCTCCCCCGCTTCCGACTCCCCTCCCCCACCCTCGAAACGAAGCCCCTGACGCTCCCTCACCTGTGATCTCGCTCTCCAGTTCCCTTCCTCGCCTGTGATCGATGCCTCATCCCGCTCCATCGGCCCTGGGGAATGCCTTAGGCTGGCGCAACGTCTGACGCACGGATCACGGACCTTCGCAGGTGTTTGGCACACGCGAGGGTCCTTGTGGTATCGGTCGCCCGCACCCCGAGCGGGCCCGGCGCGACTCGTCTATGACCTGCGGCCGGGCTCCGGGTGCGTGGAAGCGCCCGGAGCGTGGTTCCTGGTGCGCCCCCACTCCCTCGTCGCGCTCCCCCAACGGGCGCGGCGGCCGCGTCGGACGCGGGAGGAGGGGTGCGTACCGGTGCCGGCCTCCCCCCACGCAAGGAACGACCCATGGCGCCCAGCCTGACGAAGGACGCCACCGGCTCCGACACCGCCGGTAGCGAAAAGAGTTTCTTCGGCCACCCCCGCGGACTGGCCACCCTCTTCATGACGGAGATGTGGGAGCGTTTCAGCTTCTACGGGATGAGGGCCCTGCTGCCCCTCTACCTCGTCTCCTCCGGCGGCCTGCACATGAACGCGGGCACCGCCACGGCGATCTACTCCGTCTATCTCGCGATGGTCTACCTGCTCGCGATGCCGGGCGGCTGGATCGCGGACCGCTGGTGGGGGCCGCGCCGGACGACCGCGATCGCCGCGGGCGTCATCATGTGCGGCCACCTGCTGCTCGCCGTGCCGGGGCAGGGCGTCTTCTTCGCCGGGCTCGCGCTCGTCGCGATCGGCTCGGGGCTGCTCAAGTCCACGATCTCGACCATGGTCGGGCACCTCTACAAGGGCCCCCAGGACCCGCGTCGCGACGGTGGCTTCACCGTCTTCTACATGGGCATCAACCTGGGCAGCTTCGCAGCGCCGCTCATCATCGGCACGGTCGGCGAGAACGTGTCCTGGCACCTGGGCTTCGGCCTCGCGGCGGTGGGCATGGCGCTCGGTCTCGGGCAGTTCCTGCTCGGCTCGCGGCACCTGAGCCCCGAGAGCGGCGTCGTCCCGAAGCCGCAGCCGCGCGAGGAGAAGATCGCGACGATCCGCAAGTGCCTGATCTGGGCCCTGGTGGCGGCGATCGTGTACGGCGTCCTCGTCGCGACCGGTGTGTACACGCTCAACTGGGCGCTCGTCCCGATCAACATCGCCGGGCTCGTGATCCCGGTGGTGGTGCTCGCACGGATCAAGCGGGGCAAGGACCTGGACCGCGAGGAGCGGTCGAAGATGTCCGCGTACATCTGGTTCTTCGTCGCGGCGGCGCTCTTCTGGATGATCTACGACCAGGGCGGCTCGACGCTGTCCCTCTTCGGGGACACCCGCACCACGAACAGCCTCCTCGGCTTCCACTTCCCGACCTCGTGGTACCAGTCGGTGAACCCGGTGTTCATCATGGCGCTGGCCCCGGTGACGGCGTGGATCTGGCTGGCGCTGAACCGGCGTGGCAAGGAGCCGAGCACGGTCACGAAGTTCGCCTCGGGGCTCTTCCTCGTCGGCGTCTCCTTCTTCGTCTTCCTGATCCCGCTCCTGGACACGACGGCGAACGAGCGCGTGAGCCCGATGTGGCTCGCCGCGATCTACTTCGTGCAGACGGTCGGCGAGCTGTGCCTGTCCCCGGTGGGGCTCTCGGTCACGACGAAGATGTCCCCGGCGAAGTACAGCTCGCAGATGATGGGCGTCTGGTTCCTCGCGGTCACGGCGGGCGACAGCGTGACGAGCCTCCTGTCCCTCGCGGGCGTCAACCTGGACCGCTCCGGAGTCGTGGCCGCCCAGGCAGCCCTGGCCGCCCTGACCGGAGCGGCAATCTTCATGTACCGCCGCACGGTCCGCACGAAGATGGGCGAGGTCCACTGACAACCACGAAAACGCCGGAGGGGCTGGACTCCCATCCAGCCCCTCCGGCGTTTGAGGAGCGGGGCTTGGGGCGGAGCCCCAAATCAGCCCCTCCGGCGCTTGAGGAACGGGGCCCGGGGCGGAGCCCCGAACCGGGGCCCGGGGCGGAGCCCCAGGAGATCGGGCTTGGGGCGAAGCCCCACAAGCCCTCCCGCCTACGCAGGCGCGGCAACCTCCGCCCACACCCTCTTCCCCGCCACCCCTTCGGTCCGGGCCACCCCCCAGTCCACCGAAAGCCTCTGCACGATGAACATCCCGTGCCCCCCGGGCCGCCCCGCCTGATGCGGCCGCCTCGGCTCCGGCTCCCCCGCCCCGAGGTCCGCGACCTCGATCCGCAGTGTCTTGCCGTCCGTACCGAGAACGAGTTCTTCGGGTCCCTCCGCGTGGAGACAGGCGTTGGTGACGAGTTCGGAGACGACAAGGAGCACGTCCTCGGCCGCGGCCTTGCGGTCCGCGCCCTCGGCGGGCGTCCAGCCCCAGGCGTGCAGCGCCTGGCGCGCGAAGTCACGCGCCATCGGCACGACGCCGCTCTCGCCCACGAGGCTGAGCCTGCGGGTCTGCCGGCCGCCGGGCGCGGCGGACACACCGCCGGGCACAGGCGCGGGGGCGTCGGGCCCGCCCTGGCCGGGGCGGTCGTCCGGCAATTGCGGCCGGGTGGTGCTCATCAGCGCTTCACCTCACCGAATCGCCGGAATCGCCAGTTCTCAGTGCACACTTTCGACACTTCAAGTCTCTCGGGGACCCGGTGGGGAGGGTCCTGACTGCTGCGGGGGTCACGGGGGTCTCCTGCCCGTGAGCGGGCGGCGGACACCTGCGGATCACTCCGCGCCCCCGTATCGTGACCCGCCGCCCCGCCGCGCGCTCAGCCGGTGAGCGCCTCGGCGAGGGTGGGGTGCACCTGGAAGACGGCGTCGGCCCCGGTGATCTCGAAGACCCGCGAGACGACCGGCTGCATCGCCGCGAGGTGGACGCCGCCCCCCGCCGCCTCGGCCCGCAGCCGGGCGCCGAGCAGCACGTTGAGACCCGTGGAATCGCAGAACTCCAGCTCGGAGCAGTCCAGGACGATCCGGGCGTGGCCGGCGTCGAGCTTGCTGTCGAGTGGTTCACGCAACAATTCGGCGGTGTGGTGATCCAGTTCACCGGCGAGCGCGACCACGACCCAGGGGCCCTCTTCGCGTACCTCGACGCGGAGCCGTCCCCTGTTCGCGCTGCCGACCGTCCCGCGGTCCATCCGGTCTGTCTCCTGAGCCTCGTCGTCCACCAGGCGTCGTGACGACGGCGTGCGGAAACACGTCGCGCCTCACGGCCTTTGTGCTGACCCGGCACACTCCCCCGTGAACTCTCCGCGAGCGTCGCGCGGGCGAGCTCTGGGCAGAGATACGCCGATGTTCTCGAACACTACGCCCTCGGAGGCGCTGCCGGTAGCCGAACATCCGCCCTAAAGGGGACATTTGACGCGAATAGGACTTGCGGTCACTGTGCGCGAACGGGTAGGGCTAGAAGGAAGCATTCGATACAGCCGGCTTTGGAGGCGCCGCACACCGCAGTGCACGTATTGGCATCGGCAGCCATATGCCGAGAACGATGGAGGACATCATGTCACCCCAGCTCGACGCATCGCGGGCGAATCCGGCGACGTCGACCATCCCCGCTCCTCGTCCTTCGGGCGCGGTGCAGCGGGACCTCGCCCTGGACCCCTCGGCCTTCCGGTCCCCCACCGCCGTACCCGAACTGGCGGATCTCCCGGAGATCCCGCCTTTCGACGAGGTGGGGCCGCTGGACGCACGGGCCCTTTCCAAGAACCTCTTCGAACGACTCGAAGACCTCGACGAGGGCACTCATGCCCACTCCTATGTACGCAACACGCTCGTCGAGCTGAATCTCGCCCTGGTCAAGTTCGCCGCCTCGCGGTTCCGCTCCCGCAGTGAGCCGATGGAGGACATCATCCAGGTCGGCACGATCGGCCTGATCAAGGCCATCGACCGCTTCGAGCTCTCGCGCGGGGTGGAGTTCCCCACCTTCGCGATGCCGACGATCATCGGCGAGATCAAGCGCTTCTTCCGTGACACCTCGTGGTCGGTACGGGTCCCGCGCCGGCTCCAGGAGCTTCGCCTGGACCTGGCGAAGGCCGGGGACGAACTCGCGCAGCGCCTCGACCGCGCGCCGACCCCCTCGGAGCTGGCCGACCGGCTCGGCATCGAGCGCGAGGAGGTCATCGAGGGCATGGCGGCGTCGAACGCGTACACCGCCTCCTCGCTGGACGCGCAGCCCGAGGAGGACGACAGCGAGAGCGCGCTGGCCGACCGGCTCGGTTACGAGGACCACGGCCTGGAGGGGATCGAGTACATCGAGTCCCTCAAGCCGATGATCGCGCGCCTGCCGCAGCGGGACCGGAAGATCCTTTCGCTGCGCTTCGTCGCGAACATGACGCAGTCCGAGATCGGCGAGGAGCTGGGCATCTCGCAGATGCACGTCTCGCGCCTGCTGTCCCGGACCCTCGTGAAGCTCCGCAAGGGGCTGACGCTGGAGGAATGAGCACCGCGCTCTTCCGGCTCCGCTCAGAACACGTGCACTGCGGCAGTGCGCGAAAGGCCCGTCCCGCCCCCGGGACGGGCCTCTCCGTGTTCCCCCTGCCCGCACGTGCCAAAGTCATGCATACCCGGCAATTCCCTTACGCCACACCCACGTTCCCCACCGTATGCGCACGCCCCCACGCACAGCGGAGCCCGCCGCCCCGGACACGGGAAACGGCGGGCTCACGCGGCCACCTCAGCCCTCGCGCACGCTCTCAAGAAAACGCCCGAAGGCCGCACGACCGAACTCGATCACGGGACCGGAGCCCGCGCACTTGCTGTCCCGCACGGGCATGGTCCGCTCCCCCACGGCGAGTTCGACGCAGTCACCGCCGTCAGCACCGCTGTAGCTGCTCTTGACCCAGGTGATTCCTTGGCCGTTCGTCATTCGCATTCCCTTTGCCGGGCCAGTCGTTGGAACAGCTCGGCCGACTGTTTCCCCGACATGGCACTCTCGCGCAGATGGTCACACAACGAAGTGGCGGAACCGACCGCGTCGGCCGAACGGTCCACCGTTCCGCCCAGGTTCTGCGATTCAGAGTAGACCGTGCGGCACCCGTCCGGATCTGTGACGACCGTGAACGGCAGGTGCGCGGGCGGTGCACCGTCGTCCGCTCGCAGGACTTGGATGGTGATGCCCGGCCGCTCGCCCAGCTCGATGAGATGCCGAAGCTGGCGGGCCATCGCCGCTCCGCCGCCGACACACGTACGCACCACGCCTTCCCCCACGACGACCCACAGCCGTGGAGGGTCGGGGCGCGCCAGCACTTCCTGCCGCCCCACGCGCAGATCCACCCGGGCCTGGATCTCCTCGGCGGTCTCGTACGCGAAGCGAGCACGGTAAATGGCCGTCGCGTACTCCGCGGTCTGGAGGAGTCCCATGAGCAGCACCGGGCTGTAGTTCGTTATGGCCACCGCCCGCGCTTCCAATTCCGCGTACGGCTTGAACCAGTCCGGGTCGGTGGCCCCGAACAATTCCGTTCGCCTGTCCGCGTAGACGCCCGGTGCGCCCGCGACCACGTCCATCTGGGCGGCGAAGGCCGCGGTGGCCGGGACCGATCCGCTCTCGACGCGTGACACGAGCGTCTGATGGCAGAACATGCGGGCGGCGAATTCGGATTGGCTGAGCCCCAGACGCTCGCGGAGCCTCAGGACGTAGACGCCGAATTTCTTCGCCGCCTTCGCGCGACGCTCGAAATCGCTCACGCGTTCAACCTCCCTTTTCTCTTGGGGAGTTGCCACAACTTGGCACCCCATTGAATACCAATCCGCGCTTCGGGGACTCCCCGCGCTACCCCAGCGCCTCGATCGCACGCACCACCAGGGCCCGGGCCTCGGCGCCGTACACGGCCATGCGGCGCAGCTCTTCGAACGCCCTCACGTACAAGGCGACCTCGGCCGGCTGCGTCAACTTCACCTGCGGAGAGCAACTCGATCGATATCAAGGCGTCGTCATACACGTGGAACGTCTCGTGCGGCCATTGCCGACGGTGCGAGCGCGAAGCCGGAACGATTCCCAACGACACACTGGGCAGGGCACCCGCCGTGAGAAGGAATCCGAGCTGCGCGGCCATCGCCTCGTCATCACCGATCCGGTAGCGGAGAGCGGCTTCCTCGACCAGGAAGACGAATCGGTGCCCCGGCTCGTGAATGGCCCGTGACCGGGCCACACGGGCCGCAGCGGCCTCCGCCCCCTCCTTCACCGGGATCTGACGGAAGCCCGCGATGGCGGTGAGCAGCCCGGCGGCGTACCCCTCCGTCCGCAACAGCCCAGGGATGAGCGTGGAGGAGTAGACCCGAAACAGACGTGTCTCCCGGTAGAAGTCCGTCAGGGACTCCTGGAGACGCTTCATCCCGCCGCGCATCTGGTCACGCCACTCGCTGTACATCGACTCCGCGTTCAGTGACTGGGCCTCCAAGTCAGCCGTGAGCGATTCCGCGCCGCTTGCGCGGCACCAGACAGTGATGTCCTTGACCGAAGGCGCGGTACGCGCGTTCTCGATGCGGGAGGTCTTCGCGTGGTGCCAGCCGCACGCCGCCCCCAGCTCCGTCACCGTCAGCCCCGCTGACTTGCGGAGCGCACGCAATCGTTCGGCAACAGCCTGTCGCGCCGCCTGAGCGGACGAGGACGGAGAACTGGGCATGGAGCAGCGGAATCTCTTCGTTCAGCGGATCTTGTACTCGTCGTGCGGGACGGCACGTTCCCACACCGCGTCGAAGGCGTCACGGCAGAGAGCGGCAGCGCCCGGTTCGTCAGTGATCTCCTCGCCGAGTGACGACCCATCTCCGGCGAAACGGACGATCGCTTCCCCCTCCGGAATTCCCCTCGCGTGCCCCGGCACTTGCGTGGCCGCACACTCCGCTTCCAACTCGGCGGACGGCTGCCAGCCTTGGAAGACCAGTTCCCCGCGCTCCTCGTCCACCCAGACGGTCGGGCTCTCCTTGTCTCCCGTGTTCGGGTCGATCCCGATGAACGGTAACGCCATGAGGCCCTCCGTCACATCCACGTGTGCAGCGATGCGCGACAGCGTCAGGCACACAGGCAGAGCGGTCAAGAGGGCAGACGTGGAGTCCCTCGAACCGGCGTAGAACTCTGCACATCTCTGCACATACCTGGTCGTCTCGCGCCTCCTTTCCCTAACGTCTGTGGCCCGCGGCAGCCTCGGCTCCGTCCGGGGCTCGCTCGCGTTCGCCGCGCGGAACCGCCTCGCCTGTCGCCGGGCCGGTCCGCCCCACCGGGAGGAAACACGTCATGACCACGACCCGGCCAACCGTTCCCCCGTGGGGAACAACGCGGCCGCGTCCCTTCCCCACGACGACCCTCGTTCCCGCCGTCGTGGCGGAGATCGACCCCGCCACCCAGCTCGGCGTCGCCCGCGACCGCCACGGCCACGTCGTCGCCCTGGGCGGGCACGGGACCGGCACGGCGGTGGAGACGTCCACGATCACGAGTCCCGACGGGCAGAACGGCAACGATCAGGGCCACGACCAGTCGACCGACCAGGACTGAGAGGCGCTCGTGCCCGAGGAGAGCGCGGTCCTGGTCGCCACCGCGGCGGACGACGCCACCGCCGACCTGGTGATCGCCCGGCTCAACCAGCGCGGCGTGCCGGTCGTCCGGTTCGACCCCGCCGACATGGAGCGCGGCACGCTCGCGCTCTCCGCGCGGTTCGGCGCCCGCTCGGCTCCTGTGTCCGGGCGGGTCCGTACCCCGTCGAGGACCCTGGATCCGACGCGGGTCCGGTCGGTCTACTGGCGCCGTCCGCGGTGGCCCGCGTTCCAGGAACTCGGGCGGGACGACGCGCGCTACGCCGCCGCGCACGTCCGGTACGGGCTCGGCGGCGTGCTCCACGCGCTGGACGGCTCCTTGTGGGTCAACCACCCGTCGCGCGAGGCCGCCGCGGACTACAAACCGGCGCAACTCGCGCTCGCCCGCCGCCTCTCCCTGGACGTACCGCCCACGCTCGTCACCAACGAACCCGACCAGGCGCGCGCTTTCATCGCCACGCACGGTCCCGTGATCCACAAGCCCCTGCGCGCCACCCCGTACGAGCGCGAGGGCGTCCGGCTCGCCGGCTGGGCGGAACCGGTCACCGCCGAGGAGATCGACGCCGGTCTCGGCCGCGCCCCGCACCTCTTCCAGGCGCGGGTGCGGAAGGTGGCGGACGTGCGGGTCCTCGTCGTGGGGCACCGGCTGTTCGCGGTGCGCATCGACTCCGGCCTGCTCGACTGGCGCCGTGACTACTCCGCCCTCGCCTACACCGTGACCGAGCTTCCGCCCGCCCTCGTCTCGGCGTTGCGTACGTTCCTGGAGCGCTGCGGGCTGGAGTCCGGGTCCTTCGATCTCGCCCTCGACGCCGAGGGCCGCCACCACTTCCTCGAACTCAATCCGAACGGGCAGTGGGGCTGGCCGGAAGGTGCCACGGGGCTTCCCCTGGCCGCCGCCTTCGCCGGCCTCCTGGCCCGGGGAGAGGCCGCATGAGCGACATGACCTCCGCGCGCCGGGCGCTCGCCGCCCGCCTGCACGGGGCCGGGGTTCTCGCCCGTCCCGAGTGGCGGCGGGCCGTGGAGGCCGTCCCCCGCGAACTGTTCCTGCGTCCCGGCGTGTTCGTCCCCGGTCCGGCCGGCCGCTGGACGCCGGTCCCCGCCGGCCGGATCGGCCCCGCGCTCGCGTACAGCGACCAGTCCCTCGTCACGCGACTCGACGGGAGGACCACGACCGAGGACGTCGTGGAGGCGGTGCCGGGCACGCCCACGTCGTCGTCCACCGTTCCCTCCCTGGTCGCCGACATGCTCGGGAAGGCGGGCGTCGAGGACGGGCACGGGGTGCCGGAGATCGGTACGGGGACGGGCTACTCGACCGCGCTGCTGTGTCACCGGCTCGGAGCCGAAGCGGTCACGACCGTGGAGGTGGACCCCGGCATCGCCCGCCGGGCCAGCGACGCGCTCGGGACAGCCGGGTACGTACCGCACACCGTGACCGGCGACGGCCTCCTCGGCCACGCCGGACAAGCCCCCTACGCCCGGATCATCGCCACGTGCGCGGTACGCCGCGTCCCGGAAAGCTGGCTCCGGCAGACCAGGCCGGGGGGCGTCGTCCTCACGACGCTCGGCTCCTGGCCCAACGGTTCGGGGCTTCTCCGCCTCACCGCCGGGGAGGACGGCGGCGGGGAGGGGGAGTTCCTCGGGCACACCTCGTTCATGCAGGCCCGCGCGCAGGTGCCCCCGCCGCTCGCGGGGGACCTCTCCGCGCGCGTCGCGGACGCGGACGGCGACCGCACGACGGACCTGGACCCCGCGCTGCTCCTCGGCGGCGGGATGCCCGCCTTTCTCGCGCAGCTCACGGCGCCCGGCTCACGGGTGATCCGCGTGGACGGGCTCGGCACCGTCCTTCTCGACACGGAGCGCGGGAATTTCGCCCACTTCCTCCGGGCCGGGGAGAGCTGGCGGGTGCGCCAGGGCGGACCCGTCGCCCCCTGGGACGGGATCGAGGAGGCGGTGCGGGCCTGGCAGGCGGCCGGACGCCCCGGTATCGAGACCGTCCGGCTCCGCGTCAGCGCCGGAGCGCACTCCTACCGCGTCGCAGGACACCCCGCCCTGCGGTGGCACCACCCGGTCAGCTGACCCTGTCTCCCGCTCGCCAGACCTCTGTCACCAGGGGCACTCCCGGCCGGTAGGCGAAGTGGACGTGGCTCGGGGCGTCGAGGATCTGGAGGTCGGCGCGGGCGCCGGGCGTGAGGGTGCCCACGTCCGTGCGGCGCAGGGCCTTCGCTCCGCCCGCCGTCGCGGACCAGAGGGCCTCGTCGGGGGTCATGCCCATGTCGCGGACCGCGAGGGCGAGGCAGAAGGGCATCGAGGAGGTGTAGGAGGAGCCGGGGTTGCAGTCCGTCGAGAGGGCGACCGTCGCGCCCGCGTCGAGCAGGCGGCGGGCGTCGGGCCACGCGGCGCGCGTGGAGAACTCCGCGCCGGGGAGCAGCGTCGCGACCGTGTCCGAGGCGGCGAGCGCGGCGACGTCCTCGTCCGTCAGGTGCGTGCAGTGGTCGGCGCTCGCCGCGCCCAGTTCGACGGCCAGCTGGACGCCGGGGCCGTACGTGAGCTGGTTGGCGTGGACGCGCGGGACCAGGCCGCGGGCCGCGCCCGCCGTGAGGATCGCGCGGGCCTGGTCGCCGTCGAAGGCGCCCTTCTCGCAGAAGACGTCCACCCAGCGGGCGTGCGGCGCGCAGGCGTCGAGCATGGGACCGGTGACGAGGGCCACGTACGCCGCCGGGTCGTCCGCGTACTCGGGGGCCACGATGTGCGCGCCCAGGTACGTCACCTCGTCGGTGTGACGCGCGGCGAGCGCGAGCGCGCGGGCCTCGTCGTCCACCGTGAGGCCGTACCCGGACTTCGTCTCCTGCGTCGTCGTGCCCTGGCGCAGGCCCTCGGCGAGGTGGCGGGCCAGGTTCGCCTCCAGGTCCGCGTCGCTCGCCGCGCGCGTCGCGGCGACGGTCGTACGGATGCCGCCCGCCTCGTAGGGGCGGCCGGACATGCGGGCGTTGAACTCGCGGGTGCGGTCGCCCGCGAAGACGAGGTGGGAGTGCGAGTCCACGAAGCCGGGGACGACCGCGCGCCCTTCGAGGTCGTGGCGGGCGTCCGCGGCCGGAGCGGCGCTCGCGGGCCCCGTCCAGGCGATCCGCTCGCCGTCCACGACGAGCGCGGCGTCCTCGATCACGCCGAGCGGGCCGCCGTGCGCGGGGTCGTTGGTGACGAGGGAGCCGATGCCGGTGAGGAGGGTGCTGGTCATGCGCGCGCGTCCGTTCCTTCGGTGTGCGGGACCGCGAGGGTCTCGGCGAGCAGGGCGGCCGGGTCCGCGACGCGGGTGTGCCGTCCGTCCCGTACGACATGCTCGCCGCCGACGACCGTGTGCCGCACGTCCGCCGCGCTGCCCGCGAAGACGGCCGTCTCGGCGCCGAGTTCCGGGCCGTGTCCCGCCGTGCGCACGGTGTCGAGCGCGAGGGTCGTGAAGTCGGCGGGCGCGCCGGGCGCGAGGCGGCCCGCGTCGGGGCGGCCGAGCGCGGCGTGGCCGCCGGGGCTCGCCGCTTCGAGGAGCGCGGCGGCCGTCCAGTGGCCGCGTGTGCGGGTGCGCAGCCGCTCGTTCAGCTCCAGCGCGCGGGCCTCCTCGAAGAGGTCGAGCACGGCATGGCTGTCGCTGCCGAGCGAGAGGGGGCTGCCCGCCTCCTGGAGGGCGACGGCGGGCCCGATGCCGTCCGCGAGGTCGCGCTCGGTGGTCGGGCACATGCACGTGCCCGTGCCGCTGCCGCCGATGAGGCGGATGTCCTCGTCCGTGAGGTGGGTGTTGTGCACGCCGGTCGTGCCCGGTCCCAGGACGCCGTGCGCGGCGAGGAGCTGGGTGGGTGTCATGCCGTGCGCGGCCAGGCATGCCTCGTTCTCGGCGGGCTGTTCGGAGAGGTGGACGTGCAGGGGCGCGCCGCGCTCGCGCGCCCAGGCGGCGACGGTCGCGAGCTGGTCGGCCGGTACGGCGCGTACGGAGTGGACGGCCGCGCCGATGACGGTGTGGGCGTCGCCGCGCAGCCGGTCCACGCGCCGGGCCCAGGCGTCCGCGTCGCCGTCGGTGAAGCGGAGCTGGTGGGGCTCGGGCGGGGCGCCGAAGCCGGCGGAGAGGTAGGCGGTGTCGAGCAGCGTGAGGCGCACGCCCGCCTCGCGCGCGGCCTCGATGAGCGCCTCGCCCATCGCGTTGGGGTCCGCGTAGGGGGTGCCGTCCGGCTGGTGGTGCACGTAGTGGAACTCGCCGACGGCGGTGATGCCGCCGAGTGCCATCTCGGCGTACACGGCGCGGGCGAGGGCGTGGTACGTGTCCGGGGTGAGGCGGGCGGCGACGCCGTACATCGTCTCGCGCCAGGTCCAGAACGTGCCGCGCGCCCGCTGGGTGGCCGCGCGCAGGGCGCGGTGGAAGGCGTGCGAGTGGGCGTTGGCGAGCCCGGGGAGGGTGAGGCCGCGCAGGGGCACGGCGCCGGGCGGGGGGCCGGGGACGCCTTCGGTGAGGGTGGCGATCCGGCCGTCCGCGCCGGCCGTGAGGACGAGCCCGGAGGCGGTGCGCTCACCGAGCCACGCGTGTTCGAGCCAGTACGTCAGCGGCACGCCGCCTCCTCCCGTGCGGGGTGTGTCAGCGGCACGCCAGCTCCTCCAGTACGTCCGCGAGGGCGGTGACCCCCGCGTGGCAGTCGGCGCGCTCCGCGTGCTCGGCGGGGGCGTGCGAGACGCCGGTCGGGTTGCGCACGAACAGCATCGCGGTGGGGATGACCGCGGAGAGGATGCCCGCGTCGTGTCCCGCGCCGGTGGGGAGCACGGGGACCTCTCCCCCGTCGGTGCGCAGGACGCGGGCCAGTTCCTCGCGCAGCGCGTGGCCGAACTCGACCACGGGCGTGAAGGACTCGCGTACGACGGCGAGTTCGACGCCCTCGCGCGCCGCGGCCGCGCGGGCGGCCTCCTCGATCGCGGTGACGACCGTGTCCAGGGTCTCCTGGTCGGCGGCGCGCGAGTCGAGCCAGCCGCGGACGAGCGAGGGGATCGCGTTGACGCCGCCGGGAACGACGTGGAGCTTGCCGAAGGTCGCGACGGCCTGGGCGAGCGCGGCCTCGCGGCGCGCGGCGAGGACCGTCTCGGCGTACGGGAGCATCGGGTCGTGGCGGTCCACGAGCCGGGTCGTGCCCGCGTGGTTGGCCTCGCCGCGCCAGTCGAAGCGCCAGCGGCCGTGCGGCCAGATGGCGCTGGCGATGCCGACCGGATCGCCGGTCAGGTCGAGCGCGCGGCCCTGTTCGACGTGGAGTTCGACGTAGGCGGAGACGCGGTTCAGGCGGGCGCGGTCGGCGCCGACCGCCTCGGGGTCGAAGCCGGCGCGTTCCATGGCGCGGGGGAGGCTGACGCCGTCGGCGTCGTGGAGGGCGAAGGCGGCGTCCTTCGTGAGCGCGCCCGCGCTGAGCCGCGAGCCGACGCAGGCGAGGCCGAAGCGGGCGCCTTCCTCGTCGGCGAAGTTGGTGATCGCGAGGGGCTTGCGGGGGGCCGTGCCGCGCTCGCGCAGCGCGTCGAGCGCGGCGAAGGCGGTGACGACGCCGAGGGGGCCGTCGAAGGCGCCGCCGTCGGGTACGGAGTCGAGGTGCGAGCCGGTGACGACGGCGTCGGGGCCCTCGGGGTCGCCGAGCCAGGCCCACTGGTTGCCGTTGCGGTCCTCCTCGTAGACCAGGCCCCGGTCGGCGGCCTGCTGCCGGAACCAGTCGCGGACGTCGCGGTCGGCGGGTGTCCAGGCGAAGCGGCGGTAGCCGCCGCTGTCCTTGTCGCGGCCGAGCGGGGCGAGGGTGTCCCACATGCGGTCGAAGTC
>NZ_GG770539.1:2557613-2578862 GCF_000154905.1 Streptomyces sp. SPB074
CGGGGGGCGCCCCGGCCGTGGCGCCGCGCGGGGTGGGCGCGCTCACGCGGCGCCGCCCTCGCGCGCGTCGCCCTCGCGCATCGGGATGCGGACGCCCTTCGCCTCGGCGACGGCCTCGGCCTCCTCGTACCCGGCGTCCACGTGCCGGATGACGCCCATGCCGGGGTCGTTGGTGAGGACACGGCGGATCTTCTCGGCGGCGAGCGGGGTGCCGTCGGCGACCGTGACCTGACCGGCGTGGAGCGAGCGGCCCATGCCGACGCCGCCGCCGTGGTGGATCGAGACCCAGGAGGCCCCGGAGGCGACGTTGACCATCGCGTTGAGCAGCGGCCAGTCCGCGATGGCGTCCGAGCCGTCCTTCATGGCCTCGGTCTCGCGGTACGGGGAGGCGACGGAGCCGGTGTCGAGGTGGTCGCGGCCGATGACGATGGGGGCCTGGAGCTCGCCCGAGGCGACCATCTCGTTGAAGCGCGCCCCGGCCTTGTCGCGTTCGCCCTGGCCGAGCCAGCAGATACGGGCCGGGAGGCCCTGGAAGTGGACGCGTTCCTGCGCCATCTTGATCCAGCGGTGCAGCGACTCGTTCTCGGGGAAGAGGTCGAGGAGCGCCTGGTCGGTCTTGTGGATGTCGCTCGCCTCGCCGGAGAGCGCGGCCCAGCGGAAGGGGCCCTTGCCCTCGCAGAAGAGCGGGCGGATGTAGGCGGGGACGAAGCCGGGGAAGGCGAAGGCGCGCTCGTACCCTGCGAGCTGGGCCTCGCCCCGGATCGAGTTGCCGTAGTCGAAGACCTCGGCGCCCGCGTCCTGGAAGCCGACCATGGCCTCGACGTGCTTCGCCATCGCCTCGCGCGCGCGGGTCGTGAACTCGGCGGGCTTCCTCTTCGCGTACGCGGCCATGTCGGCGAAGTCCACGCCGAGGGGGAGGTAGGCGAGCGGGTCGTGGGCCGAGGTCTGGTCGGTGACGATGTCGATGGGGGCGCCGTCGGCGAGGAGCTGGGGGACGATCTCGGCGGCGTTGCCGAGCAGGCCGATGGAGAGGGGTTCGCGGCGGTCGCGCGCGGCGGTGGCCAGTTCCAGGGCGTGGGCGACGCTGTCGGCCTTCACGTCGAGGTAGCGGTGCTCGATGCGGCGCTCGATGGCGCGCGGGTCGCAGTCGATACAGAGCGCGACGCCGTCGTTCATCGTCACGGCGAGCGGCTGGGCGCCGCCCATGCCGCCGAGCCCGGCGGTGAGGGTGATGGTCCCGGCGAGGGTACCGCCGAACTTCTTCGCGGCGACGGCGGAGAAGGTCTCGTAGGTGCCCTGGAGGATGCCCTGGGTGCCGATGTAGATCCACGAACCGGCCGTCATCTGGCCGTACATGGTGAGGCCCAGCTCCTCCAGGCGGCGGAACTCCTCCCAGTTCGCCCAGTCGCCGACGAGGTTGGAGTTGGCGATGAGGACGCGGGGGGCCCACTCGTGCGTGCGCATGACGCCGACGGGGCGGCCCGACTGCACGAGCATCGTCTCGTCGTTCTTGAGGGTGCGCAGCGTGCGGATCATCGCGTCGAAGGAGTTCCAGTCGCGGGCCGCCTTGCCGGAGCCGCCGTAGACGACGAGTTCGTCCGGGTGCTCGGCGACCTCCGGGTCCAGGTTGTTCTGGAGCATCCGCAGCGCGGCCTCCTGCTGCCAGCCGAGGGTACTCAGCTCGGTGCCGCGAGGGGCGCGGACGGGGCGGGGACCGGACATGGGCTGCCTCCTGTGACTCGATTGATTCACATACTCCACTCCTGAATAGCCCTAGTCAATGGCGACCGGGGACCGGGCGCGGGAAGCCGGGGACGGACCTCGGGCGCCGGGTGCGCGCGAGGCCCGGAGACGGACGGGAAAACGACTACTACAACGACCACACGGCCACGCCCGCCAAGTACGACCCGCTGCTCCTCATGGAGGTGCTGCGGCAGTGCGGCATCCTCACGGCGCACGCGTACGTGGGCGCGCCGGCCGATTCGAGCTTCGTGTTCGACTCCGCGACGCTGCGGATTCTGTGCGCCGAAGCACTGACCATCAGGGCCCGCCCCGCCCGCGCCACGGTGGACTTCCAGGTGCGGGAGACGAAGGAGCGCGCGGGCAGGCCCGTCGGCGCCACGTACGTGGCGCGCCTCGACATCGAGGGGAGCCCGGCCGCCGAGGCCGTGCTCGAATGCCGCTGGATGCCGCGCCAGATCTGGGGGAAGCTCCGCGAGCGCAGCCGCTCCGCCCTCGACCTGACCCCGCGCGCCCGCTTCACGGGGCAGCGGCTGCCCGGCTACCTGGTGGGCCGGCGCTCCCCGCAGAACGTCGTCCTCACGGGCGCCACCGTCGGCGGGACCACCGGCGAGGGCACCGCGGTCGTCGGGCACGTGGTCGTGGACCAGGGGCACCTCGGCCTCTTCGACCACCCGCTCGACCACATCTCGGGGGCCGTGATGTTCGAGGCGTTCCGGCAGACCGCCCTCTACGCCGCGAGCGAGGTGCACGGGCTGGCCCCGCGCGGCCTCTTCCTGGAGGAGATCGAGACCCGGTTCGTCCGGGTGGCGGAGTTCGAACTGCCCACGGACTGCCGGGCGCGGGTCGGGGCGGGCGACGAGAGCGGCGTGTCCGTGGACCTGGAACTGGTCCAGGAGGACCGGATCGCGGCGACGGCCCGGGGGCGCCTGGGGCGTTCGCTGGTCCCCGCCCTCGCGGAGCGGGAGACGGGGCTGGTGCACGCGTGAGCACCGGCACGACGGGCGAGGCCCGCGGGCGGGCCTCGGACATGGTGGTGTGGTTCGACTTCGGCGGTGTCCTCTCGCCGCCGCTCGGCGAACTCTTCCGCGCCTTCGAGAAGAAGACGGGCATCGGCCCGGAGCAACTACGCCTCGCGATGGAGGACGTGGGGCGGGACCTCGGTGTGCCGCCGCTCGCGCCCATCGAGTCCGGCACGATGCCGGAGGCGGAGTGGACCGCGCTGCTCGCTGCGGCGCTGCGGCGGCGCTGGCCGGGACTCGACCAGTCCCGCGCCCGGTGGGACGCCTTCGGCCGGCAGTGGTTCGGGGGCGTCGAGGTCAACGCCCCGGTCGCGGAGGCGGCACGGCGGCTGGGCGAGGCCGGTTTCCGGGTCGGCGTCCTGTCGAACAACGTCCGCGAGTGGGAGCCGTACTGGCGGGCCGTCATCGAGCCCGCGGGCGAGCTGGACTTCGTCGTGGACTCCTGCCTGCACGGCGTCCGCAAGCCCGAACCGGCGATCTACGCCCTCGCCCAGCGCACGGCGGCGGCGGGCGCCTCGGACTGCGTCCTCGTGGACGACCTGGCGGAGAACTGCCGGGCCGCCGAGGAGGCCGGCTGGACGGCCGTCCACTTCCGGGACACCGCGCAGGCGCTGCGCGAGCTGAGCGCGGTCACCGGCATCCGCCTGTGCAGGCTGCCCTGACCCGGCACGCCGCCCCGCCTCCCACCGCATTCCCAGTGAACCGATTTTCCACGTCACCCCCACAGAAGCGCTCCATGGCCACGTCCGCGCCCCCGCAGCCGAGTATCGACGGCATCCCGAACCTCGACCCGGTCTTGACCTTCGTCCCGCTCGCCGCGCGCCACCGCGGCGGGTTCCCCCTCATCGAGCTGCCGAGCGGGCACACCGCCGTCCACCTGACGCGCTACGCCGACGTGCACCGGGTCCTGACGGACCCGTCGTTCGGGCGCACCGCGACCAATGTCGAGGGCGGGCCCAGCTTCCTGCCGACGATCATGCCGAAGGAACTGCTGCTCAACCTCGACGCGCCCGACCACGCCCGGATGCGGGGCTTCGTCAACGCGGACTACAGCGTCGCCGGGGTCGAGCGGCTGCGGCCCGTGGTCAGGGAACTGGTCGCGGCCAAGGCCGAGCGGCTGCGGCAGGAGGCGCGTCCCGACCTGTACGCGACGGTGCTCGACACGCTGCCCGCCGAGGTGAACGGGCGCTTCCTCGGCATCCCGGACGCCGACATCGCCTACTACCGCCCGCTCGGGCACACGGTGCAGGTCGCCTCGCACGAGGACGTGCCGGGGCTCGTCGCCGATTTCACCGAGCTGTACACGTACCTCACGGAGCTGGTCACCGGCGCGCGGCCGAGGATCGAGGGCGGCGTGATCGACCGCTTCCTCGCCGCGCGCGACTCGGTGGAACCGCCGCTGGAGGACGCCGAACTCGTCGGCATCCTGCTCGGCTCCGTCCTCGGGGCGGACCAGAACATCCTGTCGGTCGCGTCCAAGATCGCCTACGTGCTGCTGTGCCGCCCGGAGCTGTGGCAGCGGCTCGCGGCGGAGCCCGCCCTCGCGCCGCGGCTCGTGGACGAGCTGATACGGCTCATCCCGCTCGGCAACATCTCGGCCTTCCCCCGGATCGCGGGCGGCCGGGTGGAGCTGAGCGAGGGCGTGATCGAGGCGGGGGACGTGGTCTACCCGGACGCCTTCGCGGCCAACCGCGACCCCGGGGTCTTCCCCGAGCCGCTGCGCGTCGACCCGGACCGTACCGGCAAGCGGCACCTCCAGTTCGGCTACGGGATGCACCACTGCATGGGCGCGGCGCTCGCGCGCATGGAGATCGCCGAGGTGCTCACGACGCTCGCGGCGGAGTTCCCCGGGCTGACGCTCGACGCCGACCCGGCGACGCTCTCCTGGGACAGCGGCGTCATCCTGCGCCGCCCGGTGACGCTCCCGGTGCGCTGGTAGCACCCGGGCCCTCGCCCTTTCGGGGGACGCCGCGCCGGGGCCGTCACGCTGCCGGGAGCCCCTCCGCTCCCGGCAGCGCGGCGTCCCCGGCGAGCACGGCGTCCCCGGCGAGCGGGGTCTGACCGCCGAGCGCGGCGTCCTCCGGCAGCGGGGCGTTCTCGGCGACCAGCCGCAGCAGCCCGGGGAAGCGGCTCTCGATGTCCTCGCGGCGCAACCGGGCGCTGCGGCTGTTGCCCCGGTCCACCTGCCGGACGAGTCCGGCCTCGCGCAGGATGCGGAAGTGGTGCGTACGCGTCGACTTGCCCACGGGCAGGCCGAAGGACGTACAGGTGCGCTCGATGTCCCGCGGCTGCCGGACGAGGGTCGCGACGACGTGGTAGCGCAGCGGGTCGGAGAGCGCCTTGAGCACCGTCTGGAAGTCGAACTCCTCGACGCTCGGGTGGCCTTCGGCATCAGGCATGAGTACGCCTCCGGGGGACGAAGTTGAAAACCATACGTTCCGATCCAAGGTACTACTCGCGTGGGACCTTGCGTACATGCCTGGCTGAGGTTCGATAAAGACCGAACCTCGGTCGTACCGTCCCCGCCTCACCTCCGGAGCTCTCCGTGGCCTCACCCACCGCCGACCCGACCCGCCCCGCGCAGGCGCCCCCCGAACCGCTCAAGGAAGCCCCGGCAGGGCCCGGGAAGCTGACCCTGATCGCCGTGCTGCTCGCGGTCTGCGTCGTCCCGACCTCGATCTCGGGGACGGCCGTCGCGCTCCCCGACATCGGCGCCGGGACCGGGGCAGCGCAGGGCTCGGCCTCGCTCCAGTGGGTCGTCAACGCCTTCAACCTCGCCTTCGCCTGCTTCACCCTCGTGTGGGGCAGCCTCGCCGACCTCATCGGCCGCATCCGGGCCTTCGCCATCGGCGCCGCCCTCTTCGCGCTCGCCTCGCTGGCCTGCGCGCTCGCCCCCAACGTGTACGTGCTCGACGGGGCCCGCGCGCTGGCCGGGCTCGGCGGCGCCGCGATCTTCGCCTGCGGCAGCGCGATCCTGTCCTCGGCCTTCGAAGGACCGGCCCGGGCCAAGGCGTTCGCGCTCTTCGGCACCGTCGCGGGCGTCGGCGTGGCCCTCGGCCCGACGGTCTCGGGACCGGCCGTGGACGCGCTCGGCTGGCGCTGGATCTTCGGGCTCCAGGCGATCGTCCTGGCCGTCGTGCTCGCCTGCGTCCCGGTCATCGCGCGCGGCGTGCGGGAGTCCGTCGGCGGCGGCCGCCTGGACGTGCGCGGCGCGGCCGTCTTCGTCCTCGCCATGGCGGCGCTGACCTACGCCATCGTGCAGGGCTCGGCGTGGGGCTGGACCTCGGCCGGGACGCTCGGCCTGCTGCTCGGCTCGCTCGTCCTGTTCGCCGCCTTCGGGGCGCTCGCCAAGCGGACCGCTGCACCGCTCCTGGACCTCTCCGTCATCCGGGGCCGCCGCTTCATCGCCTACACGCTGGTGCCGGTCGCCGCCTCCTTCGGCTTCGTCACCCAGCTCACCTACCTGCCCTCGTACCTCTCGACCGTCGCCGGCTACAGCGCCTCGGCCGCCGGTACGACGATGCTCCTGCTCACGATCCCGGTGCTGGTCCTGCCGATGGTGGGCGCCAAGCTCGTGGAGCGCGGCACCTCGCCGCTCGCCGTCGTCTTCGCCTCGCTGCTGTGCCTCGTCGTCGGGGACCTCGCGCTGCTGGTCCTCGGCCCGGACACCTCGCTCGCGGTCATGGCGCCCGCGATGCTCGTGACCGGCGCGGGCATGGGCCTGTCCGCCGGTCTCGTCGACGGTCAGGCGCTCGCGATGGTCGAGCCGGCGAAGGCCGGGATGGCCGCGGGCTTCATCAACACGCTGCGGCTCGGCAGCGAGGCCATCGCCGTCGCGGTGTTCGGCTCCGTGCTCGCCTCGCTCCTGTCGGACGGCTCCGGCTCGGGCGCCTCCGCCTACGACGACGCCTTCCACGTCCTGCTGTGGGTCATGGCCGGGGTCTGCCTGCTGCTGGGCCTGCTCGTCGTCTCGCTCGCGCGCGGCGGCGACCGGGCCGAAGGGGCCAGGTGAGCACTCCGTGACCTCCGCCCCGTCCCCCTCGCTCTCCTACGAGGTCGCCGTCGTCGGCGGCGGCCCCGTGGGGATGCTCCTCGCCGCCGAACTGGCCCACCACGGCATCGCCGTCGCCGTGATCGAGCGGAACACCCGGACGCTCGACGTACCGAAGGCCGGGACGCTCCACGCCCGCACCGCGCAGTCGCTGCGGCGGCGCGGCTACCTCGAAGGCCCCGAGCCGACCACCGCGCTCCTGGAATCCGAGCAGGCCGACGCCTTCCACTTCGCGGGACTGCCCGGGCTCACCATCACGGGCCCCGCCGTGGAGGGCGAACCGATCGTGGGCCGGGCCCAGGGCGACCTGGAACGGCTCTTCGAGCGCGTCGCGGTGGAACGCGGGGCGACCGTCCTGCGCGGCCACCGGGTCACGGCGCTGCGGGGGGACGGGGTGAACGGCGCGGACGGCTCCGGGGCGCACGGGGGCCGGGCGGACGGGCCCGGTTCGGCGGGTAGCTAGCGTCGTGCGCGGACGGCGCCCCGCCCCGTACGCTGCGCGCCTCCTGGGTCATCGGCGCGGACGGCGCCCGCAGCCTCGTGCGCGAGGCGTCCGAGGTGACGAGCGAGGAACACCCGCCCCGTACGGCGGCCGTGCTCGGCCTCGTCGAGCTGGACGACCCCTTCGGCGCGCCGGCGGGCTGGACCCCGACCCCGCGCGGCTGGACGGTCATCGGCCCCAACCCGTACGGGCCCAGCCGCGTCGCCGCCTTCGACTTCTCCGGGCCGCACGCCGACCGGCGCACCCCGCTCACGCTCGAAGAGCTGCGCGCCACGGTCTCGCGCATCGCGGGCCGCGACATCCCCATGCGCGACGCGCGCTTCCTGGACCGGTTCAGCGACTACGCCCGGCTCACCCACACCTACCGCTCGGGGCGGGTCCTCCTCGCGGGCGACGCCGCCCACGTCCACTTCCCGGTCGGCGGCCAGGGCCTCAACCTCGGCATCCAGGACGCCGTCAACCTGGCCTGGAAGCTGGCCCTGCGCCTGCGCGGCTGGCCCAGCCCCTGGCTGCTCGACAGCTACACCGCCGAGCGGCGGCCCCCGGCGGCCCGCACGATCGCCAACACGCAGGCCCAGCTCGCGCTCATGACCCCCGGGGACACGCACGACCCGCTGCGCGAGCTGTTCACCCGGCTCCTGCGCCTCCCGGACGTCAGCCGCCACCTCGGCGACATGATCAGCGACCAGGACGTGCGGCTGCCGCGCTCGCCCACGCAGTCCCCGCTGACCGGGCTCTTCCTTCCCAACCTGCCGCTCACCGTGGAGCGGCGGCCCACGAGCGTGGCCCGGCTGCCGCGCCCCGGGCGCCTCGTCCTGCTCGTCCTCGGCCACGAGGCGGAGGACGCGCTGCGCAAGGCGCTCGCGCCCTGGGACGAGGTCGTGGACGTGGTCCCCGCGACGAGCGAGGCGCCCCTGCCGCTGTGCGCCGCGCTCCTGCGCCCCGACGGCTACCTCGCGTGGGTGGACGACGAGAGCGGGGCGGGCGCGGGCCCGGCGGGGCTGGAGGCCTCGCTCGACACGTACCTGGGACGGCGCGTCCCCTGACCGCGCCCCGCGCCCCGCCCCGTTCCCGTCCCGCCCTCGGAGGCACCGCCATGAACGGCACCCGCATCACCGCTCTCGGGCACTACCAGCCCTCCCGCGTCCTCACCGACCAGGAGCTCGCGGAACGGGTCGACACGAACGACGCGTGGATACGTTCCCGGGTCGGTATCCGCACCCGGCACATCGCGGCCGAGGACGAGACCGTCGACTCGATGGCCGCGGCGGCGGCCGAGAAGGCCCTGGCGCACGCGGGCACCGACCCGGCGGACATCGATCTCGTCCTCGTGGCGACCTGCACCGCCGAGGACCGCGCGCCGAGCATGGCCGCGCGCACGGCGGCCCGTCTCGGCATCCCGCACCCGGCGGCGAAGGACGTCAACGCCGCCTGCTCGGGCTTCAGCCACGCGCTCGCCCTCGCCGACCAGGCGCCGCGCACCGGCTCCGCGGGGCGTGCTCTCGTCATCGGGTCCGAGAAGTTCTCCGCGGTCACGGACTGGACGGACCGGTCGAGCTGCATCCTCGTGGGCGACGCGGCCGCCGCGGCCGTGGTCGAGCCCTCCGCGCGGCCCGGGATCAGCCCCGTGGTCTGGGGCTCCTTCCCCGACAAGGGACCGGCGGTGCGCATCGAGGGCGCGCCCCCGCGCTTCGCGCAGGAGGGCCAGACGGTGTTCCGCTGGGCCACCACCGAACTCCCCGCCCTCGTACGGAAGGTGTGCGACCGGGCGGGCGTGCTGCCGAGCGAGCTGGGGGCCGTCGTCCTGCACCAGGCGAACCTGCGCATCATCGAGCCGATCGCCGCGAAGCTCGGCGCGAGCGGCGCCGTCGTCGCGACCGACGTGACCGAGTCGGGGAACACCTCGGCCGCGAGCGTGCCACTGGCCTTCTCCAAACTGCTCGACCAGGGCCGCGTCCCGGCGGGCGCCCCCGCGCTCCTCTTCGGCTTCGGCGGCGGCCTCTCCTACGCCGGGCAGATCGTGACGGCGCCCTGAACGCCCTCAGCCGCAGCGGAGCACCCGCAGCCGCCGCTCCGTGTCCCCCCGCCCCGTCGTGAGGCGCGGCGGGGCGTCCCGCTGGAGCGGGATCTCCACGAGGACGCGCTGACCCGCCTCGTACGCGGCCCCGGCGGGTGCGGGCACGTCGAAGCGCGCGGTCGGCCCGCCGTTCGGGGGCCGCAGCCAGTCGCTCACGCGGACGGTGACACGTACCCGCCCGTCCGGCAGGGCGCGCACGGCGGTCAACTCGCCCCGCACGACCGCGCGGTACGCCTCGCAGCGCCGCACGGTCCTCGCCGCCGCGCCACCGCCGCTGTCGGCGTCGCCGCCGCCGGTGCGGGCCACGACGGTGAAGAGCGTGACGCACGCGGCGAGCGCGACGAGGCCGGAGCCGATCGCACGGGCGCGGCGCCGGGCGGCCCGGGAGAAGCGGGGCGAGCGGAGGAGGCGAGGCGGGATGGGACGGGAGGCGGCGGCCACGCGGGGGGCGGTGGCCGCACGGGAGCCCGAGTCCGGGCGGGAGCGCGTCTCCGCCCCGGACTCCGCGTCCGCCCCGGACTCCACCCCCGCCCCGGACTCCGCCCCCGAGGCCGCCTCCGCGTCGCCGCACTCCGCCGCGATCAGGGCGAAGGCGTGGCGGAGGCGGGCCTCCTCGTGGGCGGTGGCCCCGGTCTCGGGGGAGCGCCTCTGGTCGTCGTCAGCCGGTCCGGTCACCGGAATCCCCCTCCGTCTCGCTCAACAGGGCCCGCATCCGGGCGGTGGCCGCGTGCAGCCGGCTCTTCACCGTGCCTTCGGGGACGCCGAGTTCGCGCGCGATCGCGGCGACGGGCAGGTCCACGTAGAAGCGGAGCACGAGCAGGTGCCGCTGGTCCGGCGTGAGGCGCGCGAGGGCGTCCGCGACGGTGAGCGCGAGGGTGCGGTCCTCGTCGAGCGGCCGGACGGCCTCGGGCCGCGCCCAGCGCGCCGCGAGCCGCGCGCGCAGGCCGTCCTCGCGCGCCCCGGCCCGGTGCCGGTCCACGGCCACGCGCGCCGCGACGACACCGCTCCACGCGGAGGGGTTCCGTATCCCGGGCCGCCCCGGATCGGCCCGCTGTTCGAGGAGCTTGAGCCGTACCTCCTGCACCCCGTCGTCCAGCTCCCCCCACGGCACACCCCCGAGCACGAGCACGGCGCGCACCCGCGACACGTCCACGTCCACGGCGTCGTCCGGGGCCGCGCCCCCGCCCCGTCCGAGCCCACGCCCTGCGGCCATTCCCCCACCCTCCACTCCCCGGCTGAGGCTGAGACGCGGGAAGGGGGTGAAACGTTCGGGCGATGTACGCTCGCCCCCCTCGCCCCACCCGGAGGACTTCATGCCGCGCCGCCCGCAGTTCACCGCCTACACGTCTCCTCGGGCGGCACCGGCCCGTACTCCCTCACGACCGGACCGGGGCCGGGCGGCGGGGCGCTGTGGTTCACGTACGCCGGGGGCGGCCGGATCGGCCGCTTCGTGCCGGGCGGCGGCGGGCTCACGAGCTACGCCCTCGCGCCGGACAGCCGCCCGACCGTCCTCACCGCGGGCCCGGACGCGGCGCTGTGGTTCACCCTCAACGGCTCGGGCCGCGTCGGCCGGATCCCGGGGGACGGCGAGGTGCGGGAGTACGCGCCGCCCACGGCGGACTCGGGCCCGTACGGGATCGCGACGGGCCCCGACGGCGCGCTGTGGTTCACCGAGAGTCCGCCCGGCCGACCCGGGCAGGAGCCGCGACGTGAAGGCCGCCGGGGCGCTCGCCCGCCTCGCCCCGGACGGCCGGATCACGGAACACCCGCTCCCGGACCGCGAGACGGCCCGCCCGCACGCGGTCACGGTCGCGCCGGACGGCACCGTGTGGTGCACGGCCTGGGGAACGGGCCGGGTCTGCGCCCTCGCCCCGGACGGGACAATGCTCGCGTACGAACCGCTCCCGGGCGAGGCGCCGGAGCCGCACGGCATCACGACAGGCCCGGACGGCGCGGTGTGGACGGCGCTGGAGCGCGGCGAGCTGGTACGGGTCGGCTGAACCGGCGCCGCCCGCGCCCTCACTCCTCCTTGCGTGCCACCGCACACCACATCGGCAGGCTGTCGTCGGGGACGTCGCCCTCGCGCGGGTGCCAGCGGTTGAGGGGGACGACACCGGGATCGAGGAGGTCGAGCCCGGCGGTGAACTCGCCCACCCGCTCGCGGGTACGGGGGGTGGCCGCGGCGTGGTCGGCTGCGCGCTCGTTGTAGACGCGCATGGACGCGGCGACCTCGTCGGCGCCGATGTCGCTCGCGGGGTGCGAGAGCACCAGGAAGCTGCCGGGCGCGAGCGGTTCGAGGAGCCGCCGCACGACGTCCCAGGGGTCCTCGGCATCGCGCAGGTACTGGAGCACCGCGATGAGCATGAGCCCCACCGGCTCGGCGAAGTCGAGCGTGCGAGCGGCCTCTTCGAGGATCTTCTCCGGCTCGCGCAGGTCGGCCTGCACGTAGTCGGTGGCGCCCTCGGGGGAGCTGACGAGGAGCGCGCGGGCGTGCGCGAGGACGACGGGGTCGTTGTCCACGTAGACGATCCGCGAGGAGGGCGCGACGCGCTGGGCGACCTCGTGCGTGTTGTCGGCGGCGGGGATGCCCGTGCCGATGTCGAGGAACTGCCGGACGCCCCGCGCGGCCAGATACTCGACGGCGCGGCCGAGGAAGGCGCGGTTGGCGCGGACCGAGGGCACGATGCCGGGGTTCGCGCGGGCGGCCAGTTCGGCGGCCTCCTGGTCCACCGGGTAGTGGTCCTTGCCGCCGAGCCAGACGTTGTAGACGCGGGCCGGGTGGGCCGCGGCGGGGGTCGAGGAGAAGGGCTGGCGTTCGCTCATGGCGGTCACCTCGTACGGGACGGGGGCGACACCGGGCCCGTGCGCGCGGGGCCCGGCGGGGTCAGTGATCACCGTAACCGGGAGGACCGGCGAAGGAGCCCGCCCGGCGCGGCGCTCACCGCGCGCGCGGTGACCGGATCGCCAGGGTGCTCACCGTGCCGTCGCCCCACACGGTCGTGCGCAGGAGGAGGTGGCCGTCCTCGGCGAGGGCGGTGAACTCCGGCACGTACCGTTCGGTGAAGAGCCCGGCCACGGTGCTCCTGAACTGCTCCACCTCGCTGCGCACGAAGTCCCATTCCTCGCCGAGCCGGACACGTGCCCATCCCCGGTGCGTCTCCTCGAAGCGCTCGCGGCGGGTGCCCGCGTAGTCCACGCCGATGACGAACCCGTCCTCCGCGTCCAGGAGCCGGAACTCCTTGGCCATCCGGAACCAACCGGCGTTGAGCCTGTCGGCGAGGTCCGGGGCGCCGGCCGTGGCGACCTCCTGGGCGCGCGCGTCGTGCCGCCCCTGCGCGGACACGGCGGACGCGGCCCCGCCCTCGGGCAGCGGCGGCATGGCCGGCTCGCCGCGTACGCGGGCGAGGAAGCGCAGCCCGGCGGGGGCGAGGAGCGCGGCCAGGTCCGTGTCGTTGAGGGGCACGAACCCGACCTTACGGGACCTTCCCGCCCCGGGCGCGGGAACGCCCGCACCGGGCGGCCGGGCCGCGCTCAGCCGCTGAACCCCTTCCGCGAGCCGAAGGCCGCCGCCCGCACGATGAGTTCCTTGGCCCGCGCGCCCGTCCGTCCCCCGAGGCGCGCGGTCCGCAGGGAGTCGTCGAGGTGCGTGAACTGCATGACGGCGTCCGCGCGGCCGAGGCTCACGCAACGGCCCACGTAACGCAGCGGGTACGGCTTCGGCTCACGGCCCGCGACGAGCCGCGCGAGGACGTCCACGGCGTGCGCGGCCTGCGGCCCGGCGGTCTGGCAGCCGAAGCGCGCGCCCGGCACGGCGGCGCAGTCGCCCACGGCGAAGATCCGCCCGTCGCTGACGCCGCGCAGGTACGGGTCCACGACGGCCCGGCCCGCCGCGTCCACGTCGAGCCCGCTGTCGAGCCCGCTGTCTGCGGCGAGCGGCGGCACCCCCGAGACGACCGCCCACAGCACGAGGTCCGCGGGCAGCGCGCCGCCCGCGCGCAACCGGACCTCCGCCGCTCCGGCCCCGGTCACGACGTCCTCGACGAGTTCGACGCGCAGGCGGCCGAGCGCGGCGAGCGCGCGGGCCCTGGCCTTCCCCGAGAGCATGTCGGCGATCCGCTCCCCCACGAGCCGTACCCGCAGGTCGGGGCGCTGTTCGGCGACCTCGGTCGCGGTCTCGACGCCGGTCGCGCCGCCCCCGGCGACGGTGACGCGCGCCCCGGCGGGCAGCGCGGCCAGCGCGGCGCGGGCCCGCCCGGCGCCCTCCCACGTCCCCACGGGGACGGTCCCGGGCAGGGGCCGCGCGGTGCTTCCGACGGCGAGGAAGAGATGGTCGTACGGGAGTGTGCCGCCCCCGGCGAGCACGAGGCTCCCCTCGCCCACCTTCTCGGCCTCCCCCACCCGGACCTCGATGCCGTCGCGCAGCATCGACCGCAGCGGCCTGGCGGCCTCGGCACTCCCCGCGACGCGCTGGTGCAGCCGCACCCGCTCGACGAACTCCGCACGCGGGTTGAGGACCGTGACCTCGGCCCCCCTCACCTTCTTGAGCAGGCGGTTCGCCGCCAGCGTCCCGGCGTAACCGGCTCCCACCACAAGCACCTTCACCACGGTCCCCTTCCGGACGGTTCGCTCCGTGTCTCACCTTCTTGACGGGGCAGCGCCCTGGGATGTGACACGGGAGCGCGGGGCGGGTGGCGCTCAGACGCGCCGCTTCCTCCACAGCCAGGCGCAGCCGGCGGCGGCGACGAGGAAGAGGAGGACGACGAGCGTCCAGCGTGCCGCCTCGGGCGCGGCGGCGTCGTCGGGGTGGACGAAGTACGTCCACCAGGCGATGTGCGCGAGGGTCGGGACGATGAGCGTGGCCGTCAGGCCGACCCACTTCTGGCCCCGGTCCCAGTGCCGCGAGCGGCAGACCATGACGAGGGCGGTGACGAGGAGCGCGAAGGAGACGAGGGAGAAGAGCCGCATGGTGCCCACGTACGGCAGCACGTCGGCCAGGAGCAGCAGCACGAGCGGCACTTCGGCGGGCGAACGCCGCCGCCCCCGGGGCACGGCCGCGCCGGGGACACCGGGGGACCCGGGAGCCCCGACCCACGCGGCGCCGCTGTTCCAGGTGCCGCCTCGCGGTCCACCGGCCGCGGCACCCCGCTGCCCGCCCGCGTGCGCGTGCGCGCCGAAGCCGTCTCCACCGCCGAAGCCCGCCCGGTCGCGGGAGCCCGCCCCGGCGCCGAGGCCCCGGTCCGGGCCGGGACCCGTGCCTCGCCCGTCCGCGGCCCCGTCCCCCGCCCCGTGCCCCAGCTCCTGCATCGCCGTCGCGGCGATGGCGCGGGGGTCGCCCACCTCGGCGAGGATCTCGCGCACGCTGCCGGGGCGCTGGGCGAGGGCGACCTCTATGTGCTCGCCGAGGTCGGCCATCAGCTCCTGGCGGACGTCCGGGGGCAGCAGCGCGCCCTCGCGCGCGACGGCCGCGAGGTAGTCGCGCACGAGGGTGTCATCGGTCTTCTCGGGCATCCCTTTCGGTGTCCGGGTGCGGGCCGCCCGGGGTGAGGAGGTGGTCGACGGCGTCGCGGAAGCGGGGCCAGATCGCGGCGAAGTCCGCGAGGGCGCGGTGACCGGTGGCGGTGAGTTCGTAGTACCTGCGGGGCGGCCCGGACGTGGACTCGCGCCAGGTCGTGGCGACGAGCGCGTCGCGCCGCAGCCGCGAGAGCAGCGGGTAGACGGTGCCCTGGCTGGTCGCGAGGGTGCCGGTCTCCTGGAGGGCGCCGAGGAGTTCGACGCCGTACTTGGGGCCGTCCCGCAGCAGGGCGAGCACGCAGTACTCCAGGACCCCCTTGCGGAGCTGGCTCTCCGCCTTCCCCGGGGCGGCGTCACCCGCTCCCCCGTGTCCGTCACTTGCTCCGCCAGGTTCCATGCGTGGCAAGGTACCAGCTCCGGCAAGGTACCGGCTCCGGCGGGTTCCCGTCCCGGCCGGGTTCGCGTCCCGGCCGGGTTCGCGTCCCGGCCGGGTTCGCGTCCCGGCCGGGCTCCCTCCCCGGCAGCGGCCGCTCACGCCTCCTCGCGGTGAGGCGTCCCCTCCTCAAGCCCCACGTAGAGCACGTCGCGCGCTTCCTCCGCCGCCCGGCGCAGGGCGTCCGAGAGGAAGTCGAGGAAGCGGGCGGTGTTCTCCAGGCGGATCGCGGCCGGGGTCCCGGCGCCGAGGACACGGACGCCTTCGCGCGCGGCGGCGACGATGAGGTCGTTGGAACGGATGCTGGCGATGATCGACTCGTACCAGACGCCGTTGTCGATCACGTAGCGCTCGCGGCGGCCCTCCGTCTCGCGGCGGACGAGCCCCTGCCCCTCCATGAAGGCGACCGCCTTGGAGACGGAGGCCGGGCTGATGCCGAGCCTGCCGACCAGTTCCGCGGCGGTGAGGCCGCCGGAGTCGGTGAGCGCGAGGGCGGCCTGCACCCGGGCCGCCATCCGGGGCAGGCCGGAGGTGAGGAAGACCTGGGTCAGCGTCTCCTCGTACGCGCGCACCGCCTCCGGGTCCCGCCCGCCCGGGCCGGACTCCCGCGCGTCGCGTCCCTCCGCGCCGTGCCGCGCGGGCCGTTCGCCGGGCGCCGCGGGGGCGGTGCGGCGCCGGGAGCGCCGCTCGGTGGCGCGCTGGGCGCGTTCGGCGCGGTACGCGGCGGGGCCGCCGTTGCGCAGGACCTCGCGCGTGACGGTGGAGGTCGGCCGGCCGATGAGCCGGGCGATCTCGGCGTAGGCGAGATCGTCACCGAGTCCCTGCGCGATGCGCTTGCGCTCCTGCTGCGTGAGCCTGCCTCCGGGCACCCCGACCACCGCTCCTCATCCGTGCGCCGTATCCGCGCGCCACCCGTCCCCGCCGGGGGCAAGAGTAGCTTTCACCGCAGTTCATTGCAACGAGCGAGAGCGCCGCGCGTTGCGTTGAACGCGGCACCGTTGCAACGCATTCCCGTTTCTGGCCTGCAAATACAGCGCGCGTCTACGAAACGGGCGTTGCCGCTTCCGCGAACGCAACGTAGCGTTTCACACATCGCAAACACCAACCGGTGAGAACGGACACTCCCATGACCGAGTCCACGCACACCCCCACGCACACCGCCACCTTCACCCTCACCGTCGAGATCCCCTCGGGCCGCCTCCAGGTGATCGCCACCGACCGCGCCGACGCGAAAGCGGAGGTCCGCCCGGCCGACCCGGGCAGGAGCCGCGACGTGAAGGCCGCCGAAACCTTCGAGGTCACGTACGCGGACGGCGCGGTCCGGACCGCGCCCGCCCCGGCCCGGCACCGCCTCACCGGCCCCTCCGGCGCGGTCGAGATCACGGTCCACGTGCCCGGCGGCTCCCACCTGGAGGCGCGGGCGGCGGACGCCGTGCTGCGCGGGGTCGGGCGGCTCGGGAACGTGACCGTCGAGGGACAGCGGGCCGCCGTCAAGCTCGACGAGGCGGCCGGGGCCCGCCTCACCGTCCAGGACGGCGACCTCACGATCGGCAGGCTCGGCGGCCCCCGCGCTGCGCACCCGCCGGGGCACGATCCGCGTCGCGGAGGCGGTACGGGGCGAGATCACGCTCCGCACCGACAGCGGGGACATCGAGGTCGGCGCGGCCCCGGGCGCCGCCGCCGCGCTCGACGCGGAGACCCCGGCCGGCCGTATCCGCAACTCCCTCGTCAACGCCGCCCGCCCGGCCCTCCACCTGCACGCCACGACCGCGCACGGGGACATCACGGCCCACGCCCTCTGACGGACGGCCAGCACCGGGTGCCCGGCAGCCCGCACCCGGCACCCGGCACCCGGCACCCGGCCCGCACCGCCTCCACCCCGCTCGCCCCGCTCAACCCGCCACGTCGCACACCTCCCAAGGAGCCCACCGCGATGACCACCCACGAGCCCCCTGACCCCCGGCCCGAGCCGCCCACCGCCCCCGCCGTGTCCACCGGCTCCGCCCGCCCCGCCACCCCGGCCGCCCCCGCCATCTCCGCCACGGCGCTGCGCAAGACCTACGGCGACAAACCCGTCCTCGCGGGAATCGACATCGCCGTCCCCGAGGGCACCGTCTTCGCGCTGCTCGGCCCGAACGGCGCGGGCAAGACCACGACAGTGCGGATTCTCTCCACGCTCGTCGCGCCGGACGCCGGTTCCGGCCCGCTCACCGTCGGCGGCACGACCTGGCCCGGGAGCCGCAGGCGGTACGCGCCGCGATCGGCGTGACGGGTCAGTTCTTCGCCGTGGACGGGCTGATCACGGGCGAGGAGAACATGCTCCTGATGGCGGACCTGCACCACCTCGGAAAGCGCGAACGCCGCACCGTGACGGCGGAGTTGCTGGAGCGGTTCGACCTGACGGCGGCGGCGCGCAAGCCCGCGTCCACGTACTCCGGCGGCATGAAGCGCCGCCTGGACCTGGCCATGACGCTCGTCGGCGGCCCGCGCATCCTGTTCCTGGACGAGCCCACGACCGGCCTCGACCCGCGCTCGCGCCACGCGATGTGGCAGCTCGTGCGGGGCCTCGTCCGGAACGGCACGACCGTCTTCCTCACCACGCAGTACCTGGAGGAGGCCGACGGACTGGCGGACCGGATCGCGGTGCTGCACGAGGGCCGGATCGCGGCGGAGGGCTCGGCGGAGGAGCTGAAACGGCTCGTCCCGGGCGGGCACGTACGGCTGCGCTTCACAGACCCGGCGGCGTTCGCCTCGGCCGCCGCGGCGCTCCCCGGTGCCACCGGGGACGAGGCGACGCTGACGTTGCGGATCCCCGGCGACGGCAGCCAACGCGCCCTGCGCACACTCCTCGGCCGGCTCGACGCGAGCGGCGCGGAGGCGGCCGAACTCACCGTGCACACCCCGGACCTGGATGACGTCTTCTTCGCCGTGACCGAAGGCCCCGCCCTCCCCGCGCCGAGCCCCAGCACCGAAGCCACCACCGCACCCGCACCCGCACCCACACCCACACCCACACCCGCACCCGCACCCGCACCCGCACCCGCACCCACGAAGGAGACCTCCCGATGGCCGCCCCCGCCGCCCCCGCGCCTCCCGCCGCTGCCACCACGCGCCCCGCCTCCACCGGCGGCTTCGCCCTCCGCGACGCCCTCACGATGCTCCGCCGCAACCTCCTCCACGCCCGCCGCTATCCCTCCCTCACCCTCAACCTCCTCCTCACCCCGAT
This sequence comes from Streptomyces sp. SPB074, assembly GCF_000154905.1. Taxonomy (GTDB): domain Bacteria; phylum Actinomycetota; class Actinomycetes; order Streptomycetales; family Streptomycetaceae; genus Streptomyces. The sequence continues at coordinate 2,576,176 of NZ_GG770539.1, forward strand.
CATGCTGCTGCTCCTCTTCGTGTGCGTCTTCGGCGACACGATGAGCGCGGGCATCGGCGGCGGTGGCGCGGACCGCTCCGCCTACATCGCGTACCTGACGCCCGGTCTGCTGCTCATGACGATCGGGGCGACGGTCATGGGGACCGCCGTCTCGGTGGCGACTGACATGAGCGAGGGGATCGTCGCGCGATTCCGCACGATGCCGGTGCACCGGGGCGCGGTGATCGTCGGGCACGTCGTCAACGGCGTACTCCAGTCCGTCGCCAGCGTCGTGCTGGTCGGGCTCGTCGGCGACGGCGATCGGGTTCCGCTCGACGGGAGCGAGCCCGGTGGAGTGGCTCGCGGCGCTCGGGCTGCTCGTGCTCTTCGCGACGGCGCTCACCTGGATCGCCGTCGGCATGGGCCTGATCAGCCCGAACGCGGAGGCGGCGAGCAACACCGCGACGCCGCTGATCCTCCTGCCCCTCCTGTCGAGCGCGTTCGTGCCGCTCGACGGGATGCCGGGCTGGATCAGGCCGGTCGCCGAGTACCAGCCCTTCACCCCGGCGATCGAGACGCTGCGCGGACTGCTCCTCGGCACGGAGATCGGTGCCGACGGCCGGCTCGCGGTCGCCTGGTGCCTCGGCCTCACGGTCCTGGGCTACTTCTGGGCGACGGCGAAGTTCCACAAGGACGCGGAGTGAGGGAGGGGACGGGGGCGGTACGGGGGACGGAGCGCCCCGAACGTAAAATCCCGCGCCGATCCGTCCCCGTTACCCGTCCCCGTGGTCGTGGTCGTCGCCGTTCCCCGTACCCGCTCCTGCTCAGTCGTTCCGCTCCGGGCTCACCGTCACGGAGTTCAGCGGCACCGTCCAGTCGCGGTCCCGGGGCCCGGTCTCGACGCTCCAGTGCCCGCCGTTCTCCGGCTTGAGCGTGACGGAGACGACGGTGCCCTTCGCGGCGGCGGCCTTCGCGGCCGCGGTGGCGTCCGTGACCCCGTCCTTGAGCAGGCGCTTGCCGCGCGCGAGGTCGTCGTCCTCGCCCCGTTCCCGGTGCGAGGAGAGGATGGCGCCGCCTGCCGGGTTCACGTTGACGGCCTGGAGCGTGCCGTCCTTCGCGAGGATCTCGAACTCCCAGATCAGCCGGTCCCGCGCGTCGTCGTCGATCTGCGCCGAGACGACCTTGCCGGGGGTGTGCGCGAGGGCCTTGGAGGTCGCCTCCGGCGCGGGCAGCAGCGCGGCGGCCTTCGCCTCGGCCCGGTGCTCCTCCGCGTCGGACCCGGTCCCCTTCCGGGGCGGCAGCGTGGACGTGCCGCCGGAGGAGGGGCTCGCACTCGTGGGAGAGGCCCCCGCATCCGTACTCGTACCCGCGCTCCCGCTCGTGGGCGTACGGGAGGCGGAGCCGCCCCCGCCCGAGGACCCCCCGTCGTCACCGCACCCGGCCAGGGCCCCACCGGCCAGCACGACGACAGCGACAGCACCGGCAACGGACGACGTACGCCTCACAGCACACCTCCGGACGAAGAAGACGAATACCGCATCACCCATCGACACGGACAGAAGCCATCTTCCCCACCCGCCCTGAAGCAGACCTGAAACGACCTGAAACGCTCTTCAGCCGCACCGCCCGCCACCCTCCGCCGCCACCCTCCGGTGTGACGTACGTCACGGGAACCCGGTGTCCCGTGCCGGACAGTTCCCAGGAGTGACCACCGACGTGAGAACCCGCATCCGGGACGGCGATCCCGACGCCTTCGCCGAGTTGTACGAGACGTACGCGCGTTCCGTGTACAACCACGCCTTCCGCCTGACCGCCGACTGGGCCCTGGCCGAGGACGTGATGGCCGAGACCTTCGCCCTCGCCTGGCGGCTGCGCGCGAAGGTCACGCCCGAGGGGGGCTCGCTGCGCCCCTGGCTGCTCGGCATCGCGACGAACGCGGCCCGCAACCACCGCCGCACCAACCGCCGTTACCGTGCCGCCGCCTCGGCCGCCGCGGCGGCGGGACCGGCCGCCCTCACCGTCCCCGACCCCGCCGAGCACATCGCCGGGCAGGTGGACGACAGGCGCCGCATCGCGGCCATGCTCACCGCGCTCGGCACCCTCAAGCGCCCGGAGCGCGAGGTCCTCGTGCTGTGCCTGTGGGAGAACCTGAGCTACGCGGAGGCGGCGGCGGCCCTCGGCATCCCGCTCGGCACCGTCCGCTCCCGGCTCGCGCGCGCCCGCAAACGGCTCGCCGCCCGCACCGACGCCGAACTTTCCTCCCGTACGGGGGAACTCGCGCCGCCCACCCGACAGACAAGAGGCGACCACACACCCCGGTTCGCACGGAGAGGAACCCGATGAACGCCACGCCTGAGCGGCACCCGGCCGAAGGACCGCGCGTCGAGGGCCTGCCGTCCCCCGTCGAGAGGGACCTCCCGCCGGGACGACACGAGTTCCACAAGGAGCGCCTCATGGCCCGCATCCACGCCGACACCGAGCGGAACACCCCTTCCACGCCGCGGACTTCCGCCCCCGGCGGCCCGCGCCCCGCCTGGTGGCGCCGCCCCGTCCTCGTCCTCCCCCTGGCCGCCGCCGCGCTGGCCGGGGCGCTCGTGACCGGCGGCGCCCTCATGGGCGACGACGACAAGGCGCCCGGCCTCGCCACCGGCCCGCTGCTGACCACCCACGTCGGCACGGCCTCGGCACGCGGCACCGGCGGCATCCTG
>NZ_GG770539.1:2579645-2596192 GCF_000154905.1 Streptomyces sp. SPB074
CGGGGCGTTCGTCTCCGCCTCCGCTGCCGTTCGCAGCCGCGCCCCGGTCGCGGGGCCCGTTCGGGGGCCGGGCACAGCCCGACGATGCCGGGCTTCTCGGCGCCGGGACCGCTCAGGCTGGACGGGTCACGCGCGCGTCGCCGCGAGGAAACGCGTCCAGGCGGCCGGCGCGAATCCGAGCGCGGAACCGTCGGCGTTCTTCGAGTCGCGCACGTGCAGCACGAGGGGCTCGACGGCGACCTCGACGCAGTCATTGTTGTTGGCGCCGCTGTAGCTGCTCCTGAACCACACCAGTCCGGCGCGGTCCCCGGGCGAAGGCTTCGCGGTCATGTGTCTCCTAGCAGCTTTTCGATGAATTCCCGCGTCCTGGCGGGCCCGAGGGCCTGCGAGCGCAGGATGCCATACCGGATGCCCAGGACGTGGACCTCTTGCGGGTCCGAGATGATGCGGCTTGTCAGCTGCGCTTCGGAGTAGCCGACCGTCTTGCCGTCCTCCAGTCGCAGCACCTGCAACTCACCGCCCAGGCCGGCATGTTCCTCCGTTTCGGTCGGCATGACCTGGAGTTCCACGTTGGGCCGCTCGCTCACGGCGAGCAGGTGCTCCAACTGACCTCGCAGCACGGCACGTCCGCCGATCGGCCGCCGCAGCGTGACCTCCTCCAGCACGAAGGACAGCGTCACCATCGGACGCCGGTCGAAGACCGCCTGCCGGGCCAGCCGCGCTTCCACCAGCCGCTCGAACCGCTCACGGAGCAGTGCGGGCCGGGCCTGGGCGAACATCGCCGTGGCGTACTCCTTCGACTGGAGGAGGCCGGGGATGTTGACCGCCCCGTAGATCAGTATCTCCAGCGACTCCCGCTCCAGCTTGGTCAGATGCCTCAGCTTCTTCGGATACCTGGCCTCGGCGACGTCCCGCTTGAACTCGGCGAGTTTGCCGCCCGCGTTCAGGATCTCGTCGGCCTTGTCGAGGAAATCGGGCTTCGGGATGCGCTTGCCGGCCTCGACCTTGTAGACCTGCGCCTCGCTGTATCCGATGGCGGCACCGAAAGCGGGCTGCGAGAAACCGGCGCTCTGGCGCCAGAGCTTGATCTGGCGGCCCACGGCCTCAAGAACGGCGGCCGAGTCCTCCTCGTCCTCGACCTCCTCGTCGGAATCCCAGTTCTGGTTCCCCGAGCCGTCGGACTCTCCACGTGCCACGGCGCTCCTCTCTCCCGCACAGGGCCGTACAAGCCCCGGGCCTCTCCCGCACAGTCACAGCCCGTACGGGCGTGATCACTGGAAAGCCTGAGCCGACCGGGCCACGCTGAGTGACGTGAATCACGAAATCACCCAGCAGCCAGAAGCGATGCACCACTTCTTCCGCGTGCAGCTGTCGAGCACGCGCCGGGGCGCGCGCCTGGCGCGCCTGTTGGCGGTCGAGCAACTGCGGGAGTGGGGAGTGCGGTTGACGGCGCCCCGCCAGATCATCGCGGAGCTGGCTCGAACGCGGTGCTGCACGGTCATGTGGACGGCCGGGACTTCGCGCTGCTCCTCCACCTGTCACCGGAAACGCTGCGGATCGAGCTGGTGGACACGCGGGGTGACAAGGACCTGGAGCCGACAGCCCCACCCTGGTACGCGGAAAGGGGCCGCGGCCTGCTCCTGGTAGCGGCCTTCGCGGACGACTGGGGCGTGGCATGGGGCCCCGCACCGAGGAAAACGGTATGGGCGGAGGTACGACTGCGAAGGCGCGATCAGCGGGGATAGCCGACGCGGAGCAAGTCGCCGCGCGCCTCGCCGATTTCGGCGCCCCTCCGAAGCGCGGCGACGACCTCACGTGTCAAGGGCCCCAGCCCGTCCACGCGTTGCCCCCCACGCGCATCCCCCCACCGGTTCACCCCACGGGCAACCGCGAGGGCAGCACGCACTTCGCGTCGGCGTGCGCCTGCCGTGCCAGTGCCTCGGTCATGGACAACAGCGTGCTCCGCGCCTCCTTGTCCGAGACCTGAAGCGGACGCCCGAGCAGGAGACTCACGTGCAGACTCGTCGGCTCGCTGTCTCCCTTCTCCCCCGGCGTGCACGGGACCAGGATCATGGCCGCCCACGTGTTGACCTTGGCACTGATGCCGGCCTCGGGGCGGTCGTAGTCCTTGTCCCGCTCGCCCTTCAGCCAGACGCGCCCTTCCAGGGCCCCGGGGTCGAGACTGCGCAACGTGTCCACGGTCGCCCGGAGAAGTTCCTCGTGCTCGTCGTCCGCGATGACGCACACCGTCTGGTAGTCCCGCGAGGCCGGATCGACGTCGTACGTCCGCTCCTGGAAGTCGTAGGCGGACGAGCGGGGCAGTACCCGGTTCAAGGTCTCGGCGGTCGCCGTCCCCCGGGGCAGTCCCCGGCACATCTCCCCGGCCCGCACCACCCCCCGCGCCTCGTCCCGCCACCCGAAATACCACCCACAGAACAACCCCACCGCCACCACGACCACAATCCCGAGCACCCCGACAAGACGGGCCCTCTTCCGTGGCCCCTCGCGCCCGGGCGAACCCGCTGCGGAATCCGTCACCATTCCACCCCTCCGTGCGGTCACACCACGTCCAACTGGTCGGCATCCGCGTCCCGCACGCTGTTCCAGGAGTTCGTGAACTTCTCCCGCTCCCGCTCACCGGCCTTCATGGCCAGTTCCTCATCGACGTGCGCCCTGCCGTTCTCGTATGTGGTGGTGGCCTCGCGGACGGCCTGCTCCGTGGTCAGGGAGTCACGGTCGCGCAGCCGGGCCTTGTCGTCCACGCGCTTGAACTCCGCCGCCTCGTCGCCTTTCTTGTCCTCGCCGAGCCCCCCGAGAATTCCCTCGAAAAGCGAGGACGTAGCGGTTCCCGCGAGTCCTCCTGCCACCACCCCGCCGGGTCCGGTGAACCCGGACGTCGCGACCCCTGTGGCACTCCCCACCAGGGAGCCGCCCCACGTGCTCGCGTGCTTCTTCCAGGCGCCGTCCCTGGCGTTCAGCGCCGCCCCGTCCTTGACGCTCTGGGAGTACGCGCCATTGGCGAGAACACCCTGGAAGGTTCCACTGGCACCCGCGACGGCCACGACCGCGTCGCCCGCGGTTCCGGGGCGGAAACCTGCCGGGGCGTTCAGGTGCGCTTTCATCAACTCGGCGCTGTAGACGTGCTCCGCCACATTGAGGCGGTCGTACCCCTCGGGATTGCGGCCGATCGCGTGCAGGAAACGCACAGCCTGTGCGTAGCCTATGGTCGCGGACGCGCCGGAGACCGGGAAAAGGGTCGCGTTGTAATGGCTGGCGCCACTGAGCCCCCTGTGCAGTTCCGGCAGGTACTCCGCCGAGATATTCGCGAAGCTGTCGGACAGAAAGGAATGGTCCGTCAGTCCTCCGGCATGGAGGGACACGGAAGCCACCATCGCGGAGAAAAGCTCCGCCTGCGCCGCATTGTGCTTCAGGTCGTCGAACGTGGCCCTCTCCCCCGGCCGATGTCCCGTCGTCGCCGCCTCCAGCGCCAGGCCCAGCGCGTTGTGGCCCGTCACCTCGCCCTTGCCGCCCCTTCCGTCCTCGGGCCACTCGCGCTCCTCGAAGAGGTAGGTGAAGTTGGTTCCCTTCGTCCCGTCCTCCTTCTTGTGCTCGACCAGGAAGAACTCCGTCGCCGCGTCCGGGCTGTGGGACAGCGCCTTCAGGTAGCCCGTGAAGGGATCGTTCCCCCTGTCCTCGCCGAGGTGGTTCACGCGGCTCGACGTGTTCCACCCCTCGAACCCGGGCGAGCCCGCTCCGGCCATCACCCGCTCGTCCGCGTCGACCAGCTTCTTGCCGTACCGCACGAGGAACGCGTCGTCGAAGTCCCCGTACCGCATGAGGCTGCTCATGACGACGAAGCCCCTGGGGCCGCCGAAACCGCCCGCCGGGTCGGGGCCGGTCTGCCCCACGGGCTTGTCCACGAGCCCGAGAAGGTCCTTCTTCCACTTCCGCATGGCCCCCGAGTCCGAGTTCGTGGCCGCGGCCACCGTCAGGCTCAGGTTCTTCTGCATCGCGTCCAAGTCGTCGGCCCGCTCGAAGAACCGCGGCCCTCCGTCCCTCCCGGGCCGCCTGTCCGCGTTGCTGAGCTTCTCCCAGAACTCCAGCGTGCCCTTCGCGCCCAGCTCCCCGACGACTTTCTCCGCGAACGGGTACTCGTCGTAGTTCTGCGCGAACAGCTTTTTGAGCTCGTCGAATTCCTCCGGGCTCAGGTCCTCGGGGTCCCTCTCCGCCAGCTCGGCCGCCCGCCTCGCCGCCTTCGCGGCCTTCGCGTTGGCCTCACGGCTGACCAGCTCCTCCTTGATCCGCACCATGCCCGGATGCCGCGGATCGGGCCCATTGCCCTCGTTCAGAGAGAGGTAGTACCGCCGTTTCAGAAGCGGGAGTTCGTGCTCCGCCCACGACGCGGTGTGCTGGATACCTCCGAACTCGGCGCCGCCTATGCCGTAGGAGGCCAACTGGTTCTTGTAGTAGCTCGCCCGCTCCGCGAGCCATCGTTGATCCCGCTCGGCGGCGGTGACCACCCTGTGCAGCTTCTCCGGGTCGATCCCCGAGAAGCCCTCGCCCTCGTGCGCCACTCCGCCACCCCACCCGCCCCCACAGCACTCCGGAGTCAGCACGTTACCGAAACAGCACACGATGCGCTAGCGGTAACTCGCCTACCGGCGGCGCGTGTTGGCCCGCGAAAGACGGTTCCCGCGCCCGCTCACACCTGCCGTACGAGCGGTACCGCCCCGGTCCCTCGGCGGGCCGCGTCCTTGCGGGCGGAGCCGGCGCTCGGGCCCGTGCCGACGACCTCGCCGTCGAGCAGGGCCACCCAGTCGCCCGGCCGTGCCCGCTCGTCGAGGTCGCCCGGGGCGCCGGGCGTGCCGAGGGCGGCGAGCAGGACGGAGGACGCGGCCGTCACCGGCACCGTGGCGAGCGCCCCCGCCCGCCACTCCGCCGTCGTGCGCTCGCGGCCCGCGCGCCGTACCCAGTAGAGGTGCTGGGCCACGATCACCGGCCCCAGCACCACCATCAGCGGGAAGGCCCCCGTCAGGGTGCCGGTCGCGAACAGGACGCTGATCGCGCTGGAGGCGAGGACGCCGAGCGCCCCCGCGAGCAGGGCCGCCGCGCGGCCGTACGCCTTCGCCGCGACGAGCGGGAAGAGCACGATCAGCAGCAGGTCGCCCAGGCCGAGCGCCACCGGCGGATCGCCGCGCGTGACAGCGAGGAGCGGGGCGAAGGGCAGGCCCATGACCTGCGCGGCGAAGCGGTCCATGACCGAGCTGAGCCCCGTCGCCAGAAGGTCGTACACGGCGAGCAACCCCGCGAACCACGCCGTGTGCACCGACTTGAAGCCACTCTGCGCCCACATCGTCGCGACCCCGACGACCGCGACGGCGAGCAGGACGTCGGTCAGCACCAGGACGGCGAGCGTCCGGTCCGCGAGAGCCAGTCCGCCCGTCACGGCGACGGCGAGCACCGCGAGAAGCGCCGCCCCGAGGCCGCCGAGCAGGGGCGCCAGCGTGAACTGGAGCGCCGCGCACAGGACGAGCCCGAAGACGACCGCCACCGCGGTACGGGGCAGCTCCAGGTAGAGCAGCGGGGCCAGCATCACCACGGCCATCACCACCAGCACGTCCGGCGGTTCGTACTTCCCCACCGGCGGCCTCGGCATCCGCACCCGCGCGAAGTACCCGAGGCCGAGCAGCGTGATCGCGGCCACGCAGACGTTGAGGCCGACCAGCGCGGCGCTCATGCCGGGCTCGCGACGCGGACGGCGGCGGGGCGGATCGCCTCGAAGGTGTGCTCGCGCAGGTCGGCGCGGACCGGGCCGGTCGGCGGCATGTCGTCGGGGTCGTCGTGCAGCACGACGCTCTCCAGCGGGAGGCGCGCGGCGCTCGCCCGGTCCTCCAGCCGCCCGAGGAGCGCGTGCGCGGGCAGCGCGGCCACCCGCAGGTGCAGCGCGGGGCCGCGCGGGCCCTCGACCAGCGCGTACCGCGCGGGCAGCGGCACCTCCGGCTCCGCCTCGATCAGGTCGAGCAGATCGCGTGTGGTGATCGTCCGGCTCAGCTCGCCGGCCCAGCGCCCCAGTACGGGACTCGTGGCGGGCAGGTGCGCCAGCTCGCAGACCGGCGCCTCCTCCGGGACCCGGACGAGGTCACCGGTCGCGTACCGCAGGAGCAGCGTGCACTCGCGGTACGGCACGTACGGGGTGTGGACGAGAACTCCCGTCATGCCGGGCGGAGTCGCCTCGTACGTCACCGGGTCCCTGATCTCCGTCCAGCCGAACTCCGTGCTGTGGTGCAGGTGTCCGGCGGTGCAGGGGGTGCCGCCGGAGGGCAGGGTCTCCGTCATCATGTACCCGGCGGAGATCCGGGCCCCGAACGCCGCCTCGGCGCGGGCGCGCAGCGGCGCGGAGAGCACTTCGCCGCCCACCGCGAGGTGTTCGAGACCGAAGTCCCCCGGTCGCCAGCCGTCCCGCTCGGCGGTCTGCACGAGCGCCGCCAAGTAGGAGGCGGACACGTTGAGATGGGTGATCTGCGGCGCCTTCCCCGGCAGGTTGAGCGGGGCGGCGAGGCGGTCGAGGGCGAGGGCGGGATCGACGGTGCCGATCTGCACGAAGGCGGCGCCGACGCGGGTGACCGACTCCTCGGTGCTCAGCAGCGGCAGCGTGGCCCGCGAGCACCCGCCGTACGCCATGGTGTGGTGGGGCCGCAGCCCGACGCCGAGCACGGCCGAGACCGTGCTGAGCGCGACCACGATCTCGGTCTCGGCGCGCGAGTACCAGACGGCTGTCGGGGTGCCGCTCGTACCCGTGGTGAGCGCCATCAGCGCGGGGCGCGCGGCGGCAGAGACGAAGGCGGCGGGCAGCGCGCGCAGCGCGGTCTTCTCCGTGACGGGCACGCTCTCCCACGTCTCGGGGGTGAGCCCCTCCGGGTCGAGGCCGTGCTCGGCGAAGAGCCGCTGGTAGTACGCGGTGTGCCGGGCGGCCGCACGGGCGGTGGCCCGCAGGCCCCGCAGCGCCACCGTACGGCGGATCTCCGGATCTGCCTGCCCGGCCTGGCCCGGCAGCAGGGCCGAGTCCTCGCCCGGCTCGCCGAACTCGGCGAGCGTCGCGACGAGATCGCGGGCGATGCGCTCCAAGTCCCGTGGCCGGATGGGCCGGTTGCGCAGAATGGCGGAGGTGTAGCGGAGCTGGCTGAACGCGGTGCCGAACACGGAGCCTCCTGAAAGCCTGGACCGGGGATGCGTCCCGGTCCAGGCCGGGCCTCGGTCCGGTCAGGCCATGCTGGCGAACATCGCGGCGGCGAGGGTGCTGTAGGCGTACTTGAGGTAGTGCTTGACCATGGTGGATCTCCCTTGCTCTGGCCGTACTCGAAGACGGCAGGGGCTACCTGTGACGCGTCGGCACACCTCGGGTGCCAGGGGCACGTAAGGTCCGGCGCGTGTTCAGGTTAAGGGAGTTGAGGGCGGGGCGACATAGGGCGGAGCGCTTTCTTCCTCGCGCACGGCACAACGGCGCGCCCCACGGGTCCGTCAGCACGACCCGTCGAGCACGCCGTCAGGGGTACGGGAGTCAGTGGCTCCCGTGCAGGTGCATCCTCCGCCGGCCGTGGTGGCCGGAGGTCTGGAGGGACCTCGGTGCCTCCCGGCCGGCGTCCCCGCCCTCGGAGCGCGCGGCGCCCGTGGAGGCGCCGGTGCCGCCGGTACGGTGCTCGGCGTCGAGCTGACGCCGCAGCCGGTCTCGTTCACCGACCGCCGCACCACCTTCCTTGCGCTGCACCGCGTGCCGGTGGTGGAGCCCCAGCCCCTCACGCATCAGCCACATCCCCAGTGCGAAGACCAGCGCGAGGCCGAGACCTCCCGCGAAAGCCCCCAGGGTACTGATGGTGAACGGATCGCTCCCGAAGAGGGACACCGTGTACTCGGGCCCTCCCGACGTGTTGAACGCGATCAGCAGGGCGGTGAACGCCGCTGCCGCCGCTGCCAGCAGAAGGCCGATGACCATCATGGGCAGCACCTCTTCACTGCGCGTCTCGCCGCGCATCGTCGCCCGCCCGGACCCTTTGCCGCCCGGACTCTTCAGGGCCACCTCCCACACTCCTCCACCTCCCGCAAGCCCGCATCCCGAGAGCGCGGTGCGCACGAGGAAGACGTCGCCGCGCGCCCCGGCACGAACTCCGTGAACGCGGGCCGGGAGGCGCGCCCCGCCCACGCGAGAGGGCCCGTACGACCGAAGTCGTACGGGCCCTCTCAGGTCCGAGTCGCCTGCGCCCCCGAAGGGACGCGCGCCCTCAGATCACCGCCCGGAACACGTCCCGGGCATCAACTCACTTGTTGATCTTGGTGACCTGGCCGGCGCCGACGGTCCGGCCACCCTCACGGATGGCGAACTTGAGGCCCTCTTCCATGGCGACGGGCTGGATGAGCTCGACGGTCATCTCGGTGTTGTCGCCGGGCATGACCATCTCGGTGCCCTCGGGGAGGGTCACGACGCCGGTCACGTCCGTGGTGCGGAAGTAGAACTGCGGACGGTAGTTGTTGAAGAAGGGGGTGTGACGGCCACCCTCGTCCTTCGACAGGATGTACGCCTGCGCCTCGAAGGAGGTGTGCGGCGTGACCGAGCCCGGCTTGATGATGACCTGGCCGCGCTCGACGTCCTCGCGCTTGATGCCGCGGAGGAGCAGACCGACGTTCTCGCCCGCCTGGCCCTCGTCGAGCAGCTTGCGGAACATCTCGATGCCGGTGACCGTGGTGGTCGCCTTCTCCTGCTTGATGCCGATGATGTCGACGGTCTCGTTGACCTTCAGGACACCACGCTCGATACGGCCGGTGACGACCGTACCGCGACCGGTGATCGTGAAGACGTCCTCGATCGGCATGAGGAACGGCTTGTCCACGTCGCGCTCGGGCTCCGGGATGGCCTCGTCCACAGCCTTCATGAGGTTGAGGACGGACTCGCCCCACTCCTTGTCGCCCTCAAGGGCCTTGAGAGCGGAGACCTTGACGACCGGAACGTCGTCGCCCGGGAACTCGTACTCGGAGAGCAGCTCGCGGACCTCAAGCTCGACGAGCTCAAGGATCTCCTCGTCGTCCACCATGTCGGCCTTGTTGAGGGCGACAACGATGTAGGGGACGCCGACCTGGCGGGCCAGGAGGACGTGCTCCTTCGTCTGCGGCATCGGACCGTCGGTCGCGGCGACCACCAGGATCGCGCCGTCCATCTGGGCGGCACCGGTGATCATGTTCTTGATGTAGTCCGCGTGACCGGGGCAGTCGACGTGCGCGTAGTGGCGCGTCTCGGTCTGGTACTCGACGTGCGCGATCGAGATGGTGATACCGCGCTGGCGCTCCTCAGGAGCCTTGTCGATCTGGTCGAAGGCCGAGGCCTCGTTCAGGTCCGGGTACGCGTCGTGCAGCACCTTGGTAATGGCGGCCGTGAGGGTCGTCTTACCGTGGTCGATGTGACCGATGGTGCCGATGTTGACGTGCGGCTTAGTCCGCTCGAACTTCGCCTTCGCCACTGGGTTCCTCCTGTGGAGTGGTTCTGTACGCCTTGCTTCATCGGCGCCAGGGATGATCTTTGCTGGGGTGCCGGGTCCCCCGGGGGCGTCCCCACGGGTGAGCGGGGGCGCCCCGTGCGGGGGTCCGGTGTCAAGCCTACGGCGTGAACTCGGGTGAGTTACTCGCCCTTGGCCTTCGCGATGATCTCCTCGGCGACGTTCCGCGGAACCTCGGCGTAGGAGTCGAACTGCATCGAGTAGCTTGCGCGACCCGAGGTCTTGCTGCGGAGGTCGCCGACGTAACCGAACATCTCCGACAGCGGTACCAGGCCCGTGACGAGCTTGGCGGCCGAGCGGTCCTCCATGGACTGGATCTGACCGCGACGGGAGTTGATGTCGCCGATGACGTCGCCCATGTAGTCCTCGGGCGTCGTCACCTCCACCTTCATCATCGGTTCGAGCAGGGCCGGGCTGGCCTTGCGGGCGGCCTCCTTGAAGGCCATCGAACCGGCGATCTTGAACGCCATCTCCGAGGAGTCGACGTCGTGGTAGGCACCGTCGAGCAGGATCACCCGGACACCCGTGAGCGGGTAGCCGGCGAGCACGCCGAACTCCATGGCCTCCTGCGCGCCCGCGTCCACCGAGGGGATGTACTCCCGGGGGATGCGGCCACCGGTGACCTTGTTGACGAACTCGTACCCGTCGCCCTCCAGCGGCTCCAGCGCGATCTGCACCTTCGCGAACTGGCCGGAACCACCGGTCTGCTTCTTGTGCGTGTAGTCGAGGCGCTCGACGGGCTTGCGCAGGGTCTCGCGGTAGGCGACCTGCGGCTTGCCGACGTTCGCCTCCACGCGGAACTCGCGGCGCATCCGGTCCACGAGCACGTCGAGGTGGAGCTCGCCCATACCGGCGATGATCGTCTGGCCGGTCTCCTCGTCGGTCTTGACGCGGAAGGACGGGTCCTCCTCGGCCAGGCGCTGGATGGCGACACCCAGCTTCTCCTGGTCGCCCTTGGACTTCGGCTCGATGGCGACCTCGATGACCGGGGCCGGGAAGTCCATCGACTCCAGGATGACCGGCTTCGCCGGGTCGCAGAGGGTCTCACCGGTGGTGGTCTGCTTGAGCCCCATGACGGCGACGATGTCACCGGCACCCACCGACTCGATCTCCTCACGCTTGTTGGCGTGCATCCGGTAGATCTTGCCGATGCGCTCCTTCTTGCCCTTCACCGAGTTCTGAACCGAAGAACCCGACTCCAGACGACCGGAGTACACGCGGACGAAGGTCAGCTTCCCGAGGTGCGGGTCGCTGGCGATCTTGAAGGCGAGCGCGGCGAGCGGCTCCTCCTCGGAGGGACGCCGCTTGACGATCTCCTCGGGGTTGTTGACCGCCTGGCCCTCGATCGCCTCGATGTCGAGCGGCGAGGGGAGGTAGCGGACAACGGCGTCGAGCAGCGGCTGCACGCCCTTGTTCTTGAACGCGGTGCCGCAGAACACGGGGGTGACGGTGGTGCCGTCGCCCTTGCCCGAGGCGATGGTGATGCGGCGGATCGCCGCGTACAGCTGCTCCTCGGTGGGCTCGGTGCCCTCCAGGTACAGCTCCATCATCTCTTCGTCGTTCTCGGCGACGCCCTCGACCAGCTTGCCGCGCCACTCGGCGGCGGTCTCGGTGTGGCTCGCCGGGATCTCCACGACGTCGTACGCCTCGCCGAGCTTGGTGTCGGCGGACCAGACGAGCGCCTTCATCCGGACGAGGTCGACAACACCCTGGAAGTCGGCCTCGGCCCCGATGGGGAGCTGCATGACGAGCGGGGTCGCGCCGAGGCGGTCGACGATCATGTCGACGCAGCGGTGGAACTCGGCGCCGGTGCGGTCGAGCTTGTTGACGAAGCAGATACGCGGAACGCCGTAGCGGTCCGCCTGACGCCACACAGTCTCGGACTGCGGCTCGACACCGGCGACACCGTCGAACACCGTGACGGCGCCGTCGAGGACGCGCAGCGAGCGCTCCACCTCGACGGTGAAGTCGACGTGGCCCGGGGTGTCGATGATGTTGATGGTGTGGTCGACGTCGTTCAGCGGCCAGTGACAGGTGGTGGCGGCAGAGGTGATCGTGATGCCACGCTCCTGCTCCTGCTCCATCCAGTCCATGGTCGCGGCGCCGTCGTGCACTTCACCGATCTTGTACGAAACACCGGTGTAGTACAGGATCCGCTCGGTCGTCGTCGTCTTGCCCGCGTCGATGTGGGCCATAATCCCGATGTTGCGGACCCGGCCCAGGTCAAGCGAAGTGGTAGCCATAAGGCTTCAGTCTTCTCTCGGTCTCGATGGGGTCTGCGACTACCAGCGGTAGTGCGCGAAGGCCTTGTTGGACTCGGCCATCTTGTGCGTGTCCTCGCGCTTCTTCACAGCGGCACCCAGGCCGTTGGACGCGTCGAGAAGCTCGTTCGTGAGGCGCTCGGTCATGGTCTTCTCGCGACGGGCGCGGGAGTACCCGACGAGCCAGCGCAGGGCGAGCGTGTTCGCACGGCCCGGCTTGACCTCGATCGGCACCTGGTAGGTCGCACCACCGACGCGGCGGGACTTGACCTCCAGGGTCGGCTTGATGTTCTCCAGCGCGCGCTTCAGCGTGACGACCGGGTCGGCGTTGGTCTTCTCGCGAAGACCCTCCATGGCGCCGTACACGATCCGCTCGGCGGTGGAGCGCTTGCCGTTGAGCAGCACCTTGTTGATGAGGGAGGTCACCAGGGGGGAGCCGTAAACCGGGTCGATGATGACCGGGCGCTTCGGGGCGGGGCCCTTACGAGGCATTCTTACTTCTCCTTCTTGGCGCCGTAGCGGCTGCGGGCCTGCTTGCGGTTCTTGACACCCTGGGTGTCGAGCGAGCCTCGGATGATCTTGTAGCGAACACCCGGCAGGTCCTTCACACGGCCACCACGCACGAGCACGATGGAGTGCTCCTGCAGGTTGTGTCCCTCACCCGGGATGTAGGCCGTGACCTCGATGCCGGAGGTCAGACGCACACGCGCGACCTTCCGCAGGGCCGAGTTCGGCTTCTTCGGGGTGGTCGTGAACACACGCGTGCAGACGCCGCGGCGCTGGGGCGAACCGTCCAGTGCGGGCGTCTTGTTCTTCTCGACCTTGTCCTGCCTGCCCTTGCGGACAAGCTGCTGGATCGTAGGCACTACTACTCCGGTTTCTGTGTGCCGAATGGTAAAGCTAACCTGGAACACCCCCGACCCACGCGGTCGGGTGTGTCGGAACCGGGACTCCGTCGCGAGGCGTGACGCATCGCGCGGAAGGAGCGGATCAGGCGGCCTTTGTCGGGTCCCTTGTGTGCGGTCTGTAGGCACGCACGCGGACCCGGGCACACCCCAGGCACGAGGTCAGAGCGTACCTACCGTATGGACCTGGGTCAAAACAAATGCGTGGGGGCCCCGCTCAGCGGTTGACCGACTGGATCTCCCGCACGGTCACGTCCTGCGGCTGCCCGTACGTCCCGTCCGGCAGATCGCCACCGGCCCCGCCCGTACCGGTCCACGCGGTGTCCCAGGTCACAGCGGTCCGCAGCCGGTACGTGGCGTCCCCGGACGACTTGAGGTACGTCACTCCGCACGGGGGCGTACGGTCCGCCTCGCCGGCCGCGAAGGGTTCCCCGATCGCCCCGCCCGCGCCCACCGGGCAGCTCCCGCCCGCGGGCAGCGTGCGGGCGTCCGCCGTACCGGGCTGGATCGCGAGCCGGACCGGCTTCGCCGTCGTCGTCGCCGACATCGCGAAGCCGCCCACCGAAAGTGTCGCCGTCACGGACACGGGTTCGAGCTGCGCGCGGTCCAGCCACACCCAGGTCGGCAGGTTCACCTTGCTCGCCCCCGCCGGGGCGAGCCGCGCCCTGAGGCTCGGCACCTTCATCCGCTCGTAGGCGAGCCCGGCGAGGATCTCGGGCGAGATGGCGTGCGGAACGTCGGGCGGCTCGGCGTTGTCGGCCCAGAACGGGGGCCGGTCGCACTCCATCATCTCGGCGAGCGAGGCGTCGTCCCGGTACTGGGCGGTCCAGTACATCCCCTTCCCCTCGTCGTCCTTGTGGTACTCGTCCTCGGCGTACCCCTCGTTCTGATCGGAGATCTCCCGCACGATGTCGTGCGCGCCGGGATCATGCACGGCGGCGACATAGGTACTCCGCCGCAACCGCTCAAACTCCTCGGGCCCGTACTCGGGCGCATACCAACACCCAGGAGGCTCCCAATCGGCAACGGCAACACTCCCCCCACCGCCACCGCCACCGCCGTGCTGGGTGTAGGTGATGCGGACGGTGGAAGTCACCTGTCCATGACCGGAATCACCGCCCAGCTGAGCCTTCCCACCGGGCGGAGGCGGCGCTGTTCCGGCACCGTCACCTGCCACGGCACTGTTCGCGCTGAGGAAGAGCAGGACGACACTGACCGTCGCCGCCGTCCACAGAGCAGTCCCCCGTGCTGATCTCACATGCACTCCTTGGCCGCCGTAACTCCCCTGATCTCCTTCGCACGCCAGTGCCCGTCTTTACCGGTGGTCGTCATGCCCCATTCGTACTTGATGTAGTTGGTGGCATCGTCGGAGTCGTTGATGACCTTGCCTGTGTCCAGGTGCTTGGCCGCGTACTCGTGATCATCGACGCAAAAAGTGACGACAGCGGTGGCGTGTGGCCGCACGATCTGGACTGACTGCTTACTGAGCGTGCGTGTTCCAGTCACCGAACTCTTCTTCTGTACGTGCGTCTTGACATCCGTCTGCATCCACTGCCGCGCGTTGCTCGCCGGATAGGAGTAGAAGAGGTAGGCCGGATCGTCCACGTCCTGGCGTGCGATCGCCCGAACCTGCCCTGTCAGCGCGTTCACCGCGTCCCGCAGCGCGGCGGCCTCCTCCGCGCCCTTCGGCACCTCCCAGTCCGTCACCACCTTCAAATCCTTCGGCAGGCTCAAGTCCGGCGCCCCCTCCTCGCTCGCCGTGCTCTTCGACGCGCTCGCGCTCGGGCTCGGCTTGGGTGAGGCCGTCTTCTCCGCGCCCGCGATCTCGTTCTTCGGCGCCTTGTCCGACCCCCCGTCGTCACCCCCGCACCCGGCCACCAGAACAGAAGCCGCCACCAGGGCGGCACACGCGGTCACGGTGCGCTGACGCTTCACAGTCGAACTCCAAAAGGCGGGAACACATCCAGACGTACGACGAACTTAGTCAGACCCCGGCAGACTTCGCCACCATTCCAGGCCCAACTCCACGCATTCCGCACGCGCTTGGCATCCGTCACCAGCCCAACGCCCCACCCCCCGCCCCGGACACCGCGCCATTCGGGTGCCCCCTGTCGCCCCCGCGCGGGAAAGCGCACCATGGAAAGCCGGACGAGTCCCTGGGGGAACCCCATGCCCTACGACCCCGACTCCACCCCGTCCCCGCTCCCCGAGGACGCGAACTCCGCACGCACCCCCGCCAGGAGAGACCCGTACCCCCTCACCTGGCCCCGCGCCCTCGCCCACGGCCTCAACAGCGCCTTCGTCCTGGTCCTCGTCCTGACGCTCTTCGCGGGCCTCCTCGGCGAAGTCCCCTTCGCACTGCTCTTCTTCGCCGGCCTCGTGCTCCCCCCGGCCCTGACCGCCCGCCACTTCGCCCGGCGTCCGCTCCCCGAGCCCCCGCCCGGCTCCCGCACCGCCCCCGAAGTACTCGACTACGCACGGGCGATCCAGTCCCTCGACTACCAGCCGGGCCCCGGCTCCACGGACGACGACCTGGCCGACTACCTGCTCGCCCTCGACGTCTACGACAGGACCCGTACCGCCGAGCCCGGAGACCTCGACAGCATCCTCGCCGAGGGCTGGGCCGCGCTGACCCGCCTGCGCACCCCCAACGCCGAGTGGAACCACGGCGAGGGCGACACCGTGCTGCGGCTGCCCCGCCCCGAGCCCGGCACGATGGCCGTCCTCGCCCTCACGAGCCCGGCCCTCGGCCTGGTCCGCGTACGGGCCAGGGGCGGGCGCGGCCCCTGGGCGCGGCTGTACGAGGCGGGCGGGCCCGTCTGCGCCCGGTTGCCGCTCCCGGCGCGCGAGGGCGACTCCGTCCAGCTCGAACTGCGCCTCGAAGGCGCCTGGCGCCTCGCCGTGCTCGGCTCCCACGTCATCCGCGGGCTGACCGCCGCGGCCCCCCGCCTGAGCGGTCACGGCGGCGACGTGCTCGCCCTGGAGGCCCCCACCACGCGGCTCACCTTCCAGCACGGCGGCCACGGCCCGTACCAGCTCCGCCGCCTCACCCCCACGCTGCGCCCCGCCGAGATCCTCGCCGAGGGCGTGGGCGAGGCCCGCCTCACCCTCCCCGCCCCGGCCGGCCATCTCCAGATCCAGACCCGCGGCGGCTGGACCCTCGATAGCGGCGAAGCCGCGGGCGAACGCGAGCCCGGGCCCGAGGACGGGTACGGGCCGCCGGGCGCCGAGTGACCGTCCCGGCGGCCAGCACCGACCCCGCGTCACGTATTGGCACACCTCGGCTTCGGCCTCGCCGCGGTCGGCACGGCCTTCGGCCTCCTCCAGTACGTCCTGGGCGGGCGGCACCTCGGCGCGGCGGGCCGGCGCCCCACGAACCCGCTCGCCCTCGCCGAGGGCAGCCGCTGGACGCCCTCGTGGACCTCACGACCGCGCTCGCCGTCGCCCTGCCCGCCGGGTACGTGGTCACGATGCCGCGCAGCCCGCGCACCACCCCCGTCGAGTCCTCCCGCGTCAACGCAGAGCTCGTCCGGCTCCACCGGCCCGAGACCGAGGTCAGGTACGTCGCCGTCACCGGGCTCGCCGTCATGGCCGCCGGGGCGGCCATGTACCGCCTCTCGCGGTGGGTACAGCGCCGGATGGGCGGCGTGGACCGAGCGCGCCCGGCCCCTCCGCCCCCGACACCCCCACTCACCTCGCACTCACCAGGAGTTGATCACCATGCGCGTCATCGTCATCGGAGCCGGGATCGCCGGAGCCGCCACCGGGTACCGGCTGGCCCGGGCGGGCGCGGACACCGTCCTCGTGGACGCCGGGCACGCGGGCCGCGCCACCTCCGC
>NZ_GG770539.1:2596647-2617572 GCF_000154905.1 Streptomyces sp. SPB074
GGGGAACGGCTCGACGCGGACGCCGCTGGGCGTCGCGGCGGGCGCCTGGGCGCCGAGCGTCCTGGAACCGGTGGGCGCGCGCGTCCCGGTGGCCCCGCAGCGCGGCCAGATCGTCCATCTCGCGCTGCCCGGCACCGACACCTCCGCCTGGCCCGTCGTGCTGCCCGAGGGCGCCCACTACCTCCTCGCCTTCGACGGCTCCCGCGTCGTCGTCGGCGCGACCCGCGAGACCGGCAGCGGCTACGACCCGCGCCTGACGGCGGGCGGCCTCGCCGACGTGCTCACGAGCGCCCTCGCGGTGGCGCCCGGGCTCGCCGGGGCCACCCTCCTGGAGACCCGCGTGGGACTGCGCCCCATGTCGCCGGACGGCCGCCCCCAGCTCGGGCCCGTCGGGCACCTGCCCGGCCTCGTCGTCCTGAACGGGCTCGGTCCCTCGGGGCTCACCATCGGCCCGTACGCGGGCACGGTGGCGGCCCGCCTCGCCCTCGGCGAGGACCCGGGCCTCGATATCGCCCCGTACGACCCGGAGCGCTGACCCCGCCGCCGCGCGGGGGTACCGCGGACACGGCGAACGGCCGCCCCGCACCCGAGGGTGCGAGACGGCCGTTCGTCATTCCGGCTGCCGGTCCTACTGGTTGTAGGGCCCGTAGTCGTAGTCCTCCAGCGGGACGGCCTGGCCGGACCCGGTGCCGAAGGGCGAGTAGTCGATGTCGTCGTAGCCGACGGCCGAGTACATCGCGGCCTTGGCCTCCTCGGTCGGCTCGACCCGGATGTTGCGGTAGCGGGACAGACCCGTACCGGCCGGGATGAGCTTACCGATGATGACGTTCTCCTTGAGGCCGATCAGGGAGTCCGACTTGGCGTTGATCGCCGCGTCGGTGAGGACCCTGGTCGTCTCCTGGAAGGACGCCGCCGACAGCCACGACTCGGTCGCGAGCGAGGCCTTGGTGATACCCATGAGCTGCGGACGGCCGGAGGCGGGGTGACCGCCCTCGGTGACGACGCGCCGGTTCTCGGACTCGAACTTCGAGCGCTCGACCAGCTCGCCGGGCAGCAGCTCGGCGTCACCCGACTCGATGATCGTCACGCGGCGGAGCATCTGCCGGATGATGATCTCGATGTGCTTGTCGTGGATCGACACACCCTGCGAGTTGTAGACCTTCTGGACCTCGCCCACGAGGTGCACCTGCACCGCGCGCTGGCCGAGGATGCGGAGCACGTCGTGCGGGTTGGTGGCACCCACGGTGAGCTTCTGGCCCACCTCGACGTGATCGCCCTCGCCGACCTCCAGACGGGCGCGCTTGGAGATCGGGTAAGCGGTCTCCTCGCTGCCGTCGTCCGGGGTGACGACGAGCTTCTTGGTCTTCTCGGTCTCCTCGATGCGGACCCGGCCCGCGGCCTCGGAGATCGGGGCGACACCCTTCGGGGTACGGGCCTCGAAGAGCTCGACCACACGCGGCAGACCCTGCGTGATGTCGTCACCGGCCACACCACCGGTGTGGAAGGTACGCATCGTGAGCTGGGTGCCGGGCTCACCGATGGACTGGGCGGCGATGATGCCGACCGCCTCACCGATGTCCACGAGCTTGCCGGTGGCGAGCGAACGCCCGTAGCACATCGCGCAGGTACCGACGGCGGACTCGCAGGTCAGGACCGAACGGGTCTTGACCTCCTCGATGCCGTGGCGGACCAGCTCGTCGATGAGCACGTCACCGAGGTCGGTACCGGCCGGGGCCAGCACGACGTCCCCGACGACGACGTCCTCGGCGAGGCAGCGCGCGTACACGCTGGTCTCGACGTCCTCCGTCTTGCGCAGGACGTTGTCCGCCCCGCGCTCGGCGATCTTGAGGCGCAGACCGCGGTCGGTGCCGCAGTCCTCCTCGCGGATGATGACGTCCTGCGAGACGTCCACCAGACGACGGGTGAGGTACCCGGAGTCGGCGGTACGCAGGGCGGTGTCGGCGAGACCCTTACGGGCACCGTGCGTGGAGATGAAGTACTCCAGCACGGACAGGCCCTCGCGGAAGGACGCCTTGATGGGACGCGGGATCGTCTCGTTCTTGGCGTTCGACACCAGACCACGCATACCGGCGATCTGACGGAGCTGCATCATGTTCCCTCGGGCGCCCGAGTTCACCATCATGGCGATCGGGTTCGTCTTCGGGAAGTTCTCGTTCATCGCCTCGGCGACCTCGTTGGTCGCCCGGGTCCAGATCCGGATCAGCTCACCGGTGCGCTCGTCCTTGGTGATCAGGCCGCGCTCGTACTGCTTCTGGACCTTCTCGTCCTCGGCCTCGTACTGGGCGACGATGCCCTTCTTCGCCTCGGGGACGACGACGTCCGAGATGGCGACGGTGACACCGGAACGGGTCGCCCAGAAGAAGCCGGACGCCTTGAGGTTGTCCAGCGTCGCCGCGACGATCACCTTGGGGTAGCGCTCGGCGAGGTCGTTGACGATCTCCGAGAGCTGCTTCTTGCCGACCGAGTAGTCGACGAAGGGGTAGTCCTCGGGGAGGAGCTCGTTGAAGAGCGCCCGGCCAAGCGTCGTACGCAGCCGGAAGGAGTCACCCGGCTGGTACTCGGCGGTGCCGAAGTCGTCCTCGCCCTCGGCCGGCTCCGGCGGGGTCCAGCCGCGGGGCGGCATGGTCCCGACCGGGAAGCGGATGTCCACCTTCGCCTGGAGCGAGAGCTCCCCGGCGTCGAAGGCCATGATCGCCTCGGCGGTCGAGCCGAAGGACCGGCCCTCGCCGATGACCTTGCGCTCCTCCTCGTCCGTGGTGAGGAAGAAGAGGCCGAGCACCATGTCCTGGGTCGGCATGGTGACGGGGCGGCCGTCGGCCGGCTTGAGGATGTTGTTCGAGGACAGCATCAGGATGCGGGCCTCGGCCTGCGCCTCCGCGGAGAGCGGCAGGTGCACGGCCATCTGGTCACCGTCGAAGTCCGCGTTGAAGGCGGTGCAGACGAGCGGGTGGATCTGGATGGCCTTGCCCTCGACGAGCTGCGGCTCGAAGGCCTGGATGCCGAGGCGGTGCAGGGTCGGGGCACGGTTGAGCAGCACCGGGTGCTCGGCGATGACCTCTTCGAGGACGTCGTACACGACGGTGCGGCCGCGCTCGACCATGCGCTTGGCCGACTTGATGTTCTGCGCGTGGTTCAGGTCCACCAGGCGCTTCATCACGAACGGCTTGAACAGCTCCAGCGCCATCGCCTTCGGCAGACCGCACTGGTGCAGCTTGAGCTGCGGGCCGACGACGATCACGGAACGCGCGGAGTAGTCCACGCGCTTGCCGAGGAGGTTCTGGCGGAAGCGGCCCTGCTTGCCCTTGAGCATGTCGGAGAGCGACTTGAGCGGACGGTTGCCGGGGCCCGTGACCGGGCGGCCGCGACGGCCGTTGTCGAAGAGCGCGTCGACGGCCTCCTGGAGCATCCGCTTCTCGTTGTTCACGATGATCTCGGGCGCGCCGAGGTCGAGAAGCCGCTTGAGGCGGTTGTTGCGGTTGATGACGCGGCGGTACAGGTCGTTGAGGTCGGAGGTCGCGAAGCGGCCACCGTCGAGCTGCACCATCGGACGCAGGTCCGGCGGGATGACCGGGACGCAGTCCAGGACCATGCCCTTGGGGCTGTTGGCGGTCTGGAGGAACGGCGAGACGACCTTGAGCCGCTTGAGGGCGCGGGTCTTCTTCTGGCCCTTGCCGGTGCGGATGATCTCGCGGAGGCGCTCGGCCTCCTCCTCCAGGTCGAAGGACTCCAGGCGCTTCTGGAGCGCGGCGGCGCCCATCGAGCCGTCGAAGTACGTGCCGAAGCGGTCACGCAGCTCGCGGTAGAGCAGCTCGTCGCCCTCCAGGTCCTGGACCTTGAGGTTCTTGAAGCGGCTCCACACCTCGTCGAGGCGGTCGATCTCGCGCTGGGCGCGGTCACGGAGCTGCTTCATCTCGCGCTCGGCACCCTCGCGCACCTTGCGGCGCGCGTCGGCCTTGGCGCCCTCGGCCTCCAGCTCGGCGAGGTCGTTCTCCAGCTTCTTGGCCCGGGCCTCCAGGTCCGAGTCGCGCCGGTTCTCGACCTGCTGGCGCTCGACCTGCACCTGCGCCTCCAGGGAGGGCAGGTCGCGGGTGCGGCGCTCCTCGTCCACGTACGTGATCATGTACGCGGCGAAGTAGATGACCTTCTCCAGGTCCTTCGGCGCCAGGTCGAGCAGGTACCCGAGGCGCGAGGGCACGCCCTTGAAGTACCAGATGTGCGTGACCGGAGCGGCGAGCTCGATGTGGCCCATGCGCTCGCGGCGCACCTTGGCGCGAGTGACCTCGACGCCGCAGCGCTCACAGATGATGCCCTTGAAGCGGACACGCTTGTACTTGCCGCAGTAGCACTCCCAGTCCCGGGTGGGGCCGAAGATCTTCTCGCAGAAGAGCCCGTCCTTTTCCGGCTTGAGGGTGCGGTAGTTGATGGTCTCCGGCTTCTTGACCTCGCCGTGCGACCAGGTCCGGATGTCGTCCGCGGTGGCAAGGCCGATCCGCAGCTCGTCGAAGAAGTTGACGTCGAGCACTATGCGTCAATCCCTCTCAGGGTTGTGTCAAAGGTGGTCTGTACGGGGTCCTGCGCCCCGGTCGTCCGGGGCTGGGGTCACCACCCGGCCCGCCGGCGCCGCCCCTTGTCGGGGTGCGTCCGGCGGGGCCGGGTGGGCCCGTCAGACCTCTTCGACGCTGCTCGGCTCGCGCCGGGACAGGTCGATACCGAGCTCTTCTGCGGCACGGAAGACGTCCTCGTCCGTGTCGCGCATCTCGATGGACATGCCGTCCGAGGACAGCACCTCCACGTTCAGGCAGAGCGACTGCATTTCCTTGATAAGCACCTTGAAGGACTCGGGAATGCCGGGCTCGGGGATGTTCTCGCCCTTGACGATGGCCTCGTAGACCTTCACGCGGCCGGTCACGTCGTCGGACTTGATCGTCAGGAGCTCCTGGAGGGCGTAGGCGGCGCCGTACGCTTCCAGCGCCCACACCTCCATCTCACCGAAGCGCTGGCCACCGAACTGCGCCTTACCACCCAGCGGCTGCTGCGTGATCATCGAGTACGGGCCGGTCGAGCGCGCGTGGAGCTTGTCGTCCACGAGGTGGTGGAGCTTGAGGATGTACATGTAGCCGACCGAGATCGGGTCCGGGAACGGCTCGCCGGAGCGGCCGTCGAAGAGCCGGGCCTTGCCGGTGGGCTGCACCATCCGGTCCCCGTCGCGGTTGGGGATGGTGTGTTCCAGGAGACCGGCCAGCTCGTCCTCGCGGGCACCGTCGAAGACCGGGGTCGCGACGTTGGTGCGGGGCTCGACCTGGTCGGCGCTGATCGCCTGGAGGCGCTGCGCCCAGTCCTCGGGGACCTGGGAGACGTCCCAGCCCTGGCTGGCGAGCCAGCCGAGGTGGATCTCCATGACCTGGCCCGGGTTCATGCGCGAGGGCACGCCGAGCGGGTTCAGGATGATGTCGACCGGGGTGCCGTCCTCCAGGAACGGCATGTCCTCGACCGGCAGGATCTTGGAGATGACGCCCTTGTTGCCGTGGCGCCCGGCGAGCTTGTCGCCGTCGGTGATCTTGCGCTTCTGGGCGACGTAGACGCGGACGAGCTGGTTCACGCCCGGGGGCAGCTCGTCGCCCTCCTCGCGGTCGAAGACGCGGACGCCGATGACCTTGCCGATCTCGCCGTGCGGGACCTTGAGCGAGGTGTCGCGGACCTCACGGGCCTTCTCGCCGAAGATCGCGCGCAGCAGGCGCTCCTCGGGGGTCAGCTCGGTCTCGCCCTTGGGCGTGACCTTGCCGACGAGGATGTCACCGGCGATGACCTCGGCACCGATGCGGATGATGCCGCGCTCGTCGAGGTCGGCGAGGACCTCCTCGGAGACGTTCGGGATGTCCCGGGTGATCTCCTCGGGGCCGAGCTTGGTGTCACGGGCGTCGACCTCGTGCTCCTCGATGTGGATCGAGGAGAGGACGTCGTCCTGCACGAGGCGCTGCGACAGGATGATCGCGTCCTCGTAGTTGTGACCCTCCCAGGGCATGAAGGCGACGAGAAGGTTCTTCCCGAGCGCCATCTCGCCGTTCTCGGTCGCGGGACCGTCCGCGAGGACCTGGCCGACGATGACCCGGTCGTTCTCGTTGACGATGACCTTCTGGTTGACCGAGGTGCCCTGGTTGGAGCGCGAGAACTTCGCGAGGCGGTACGTGGTGTACGTGCCGTCGTCGTTCGCGGTCGTGATGTAGTCCGCGGAGACCTCCTGGACCACACCGTCCTTGTCGGCCTTGAGCACGTCGCCGGCGTCGGTCGCGGAGCGGTACTCCATGCCGGTGCCGACGATCGGGGCCTCGGACTTAATCAGCGGCACGGCCTGGCGCATCATGTTCGCGCCCATGAGGGCGCGGTTGGCGTCGTCGTGCTCCAGGAAGGGGATCATCGCGGTCGCGACGGACACCATCTGGCGCGGCGAGACGTCCATGTAGTCGACGTCGTCGCCGGGGACGTAGTCGACCTCGCCGCCGCGGCGGCGCACCAGGACGCGGGCCTCCTCGAAGTGGAGGTCGTCCGTGAGCGGCGCGTTCGCCTGGGCGATGACGAAGCGGTCCTCCTCGTCGGCCGTCAGGTAGTCGACGTCGTCGGTGACGACACCCTCGATGACCTTGCGGTACGGGGTCTCCACGAAGCCGAAGGCGTTGACGCGGCCGTAGGAGGCGAGCGAGCCGATCAGGCCGATGTTCGGGCCTTCCGGGGTCTCGATCGGGCACATGCGTCCGTAGTGGGACGGGTGCACGTCGCGGACCTCGAAGCCGGCCCGCTCACGGGAGAGACCACCCGGGCCGAGCGCGGACAGACGACGCTTGTGCGTCAGCCCGGACAGCGGGTTGTTCTGGTCCATGAACTGGGACAGCTGGCTGGTGCCGAAGAACTCCTTGATGGAGGCGACGACCGGCCGGATGTTGATGAGGGTCTGCGGGGTGATCGCCTCGACGTCCTGGGTCGTCATGCGCTCGCGCACGACGCGCTCCATACGGGCGAGACCCGTGCGGACCTGGTTCTGGATCAGCTCGCCGACGTTGCGCAGGCGGCGGTTGCCGAAGTGGTCGATGTCGTCGGTCTCGACGACGATCGTCTTGCCCTCGTCGCCGACGCTCGCCTCGGTCTCGCCCGCGTGCAACTGCACGAGGTACTTGATCGTGGCGAGGATGTCGTCGGTGGTGAGGACGCCGGCGTCCAGCGGCGCCTCCGAACCCAGCTTCTTGTTGACCTTGTAGCGGCCGACCTTCGCGAGGTCGTAGCGCTTCGGGTTGAAGTAGAGGTTCTCCAGGAGGTTCTGGGCGGCCTCACGGGTGGGCGGCTCGCCCGGGCGCAGCTTGCGGTAGATGTCGAGGAGCGCGTCGTCCTGGCCCTGGGTGTGGTCCTTCTCCAGGGTGGCGCGCATCGACTCGTACTGGCCGAACTCCTCCAGGATCTGCTCGGTCGTCCAGCCGAGCGCCTTGAGCAGGACGGTCACCGACTGCTTGCGCTTGCGGTCGATGCGGACACCGACCATGTCGCGCTTGTCGATCTCCATCTCCAGCCAGGCACCCCGGGAGGGAATGATCTTGGCGGAGTAGATGTCCTTGTCGGACGTCTTGTCGATCGAGGAGTCGAAGTAGACGCCCGGCGAGCGGACCAGCTGCGAGACCACGACACGCTCGGTGCCGTTGATGACGAAGGTGCCCTTGTTGGTCATGAGCGGGAAGTCGCCCATGAAGACCGTCTGGGACTTGATCTCGCCGGTCTCGTTGTTGGTGAACTCGGCGGTGACGAAGAGCGGCGCCGCGTACGTGAAGTCGCGGTCCTTGCACTCGTCGATGGAGTTCTTCGGCGGCTCGAAGCGGTGGTCGCGGAACGTCAGCGACATCGACCCGGAGAAGTCCTCGATCGGGGAGATCTCCTCGAAGATCTCCTCCAGGCCGGACTTGGTGGGGACGGACATGCCGCCCGCGAGGGCCGCCTCGACGCGGGACTTCCAGGCGTCGTTGCCGAGCAGCCAGTCGAAGCTCTCGGTCTGGAGGGCGAGCAGGTTGGGAACCTCAAGAGGCTCCCGGATCTTTGCGAAAGAGATGCGCAGCGGGGCGGTGCTGGCGGCGTTGTTCGTTTGTGCGGTCGAGGCAGTGCGCGAGGCGGCCAAGAGGGGGTCCTTCCGAGGGCTCGGACTCACTACGCGCGTACCGGTCCCGGGCTGGACGCACCGAGGGAAAGCCCTGGTCAGGGCGTATGTCTTCGATCGGTGCTCGGCTCGGGGATGCCCCTGGTGACGGGCAGGAGGCAGCTAACAGGCAGCGCAAAGGGACAGTGTAGCCATATGGCCCACTGATGTCCAGTCCGGGTTTTCTCCCGGATGCGCGAGACCCTCGCTGATCACAACTCCTACGCGTTCCGTGCGCCTGCCGACGCACTCCGATACTGCCCTCTTCGCCACCGATCCATGCCTCGGATTCGAGGATCGTTGTGACGACGCGTCCTGAGAATTGCGCGCTGCGTGCCGTTCGTCAAGGCCCTGTGCCCCCGCCGGCCTCCGGCCGCCCGGCCGCCGCGAGGCCCCTGGAGGCCCGGCCCGGGGACGCCGGGCGCACAACGAAGATCACCCTACCCGCAGGGGGCGGAGGCCCGCAGCACCCGCCACGGCAACGCCGAAGGGCGACCACCCGGTTGGGTGATCGCCCTTCGAGCCCTCGGCGTTACACCTCAGGGTGAAAACGTCGTGGATCGGTTGCCGCGGCCGTCATCCGGCCGGGGCAGCCTTCGCTCGTACGTGCCCGTGCGGGCCCCTCACAGGGCCGCGCCGGACGCGTGCGAAAAGGTCCTCGCGGACCTCGGGTCACTTGACCTCGACGGAGGCGCCGGCGCCCTTGAGGGACTCGGCGGCCTTCTCGGCAGCGGCCTTGTCGACCTTCTCCAGGACGGGCTTCGGGGTGCCGTCCACGAGGTCCTTGGCCTCCTTGAGACCCAGCGAGGTCAGCTCACGCACGACCTTGATGACCTGGATCTTCTTGTCGCCGGCACCCGTGAGGATGACGTCGAACTCGTCCTGCTCCTCGGCGGCCTCGGCGGCCGGGGCGCTCGGGCCCACGGCGGCGGCGACCGGCGCGGCGGCGGTGACGTCGAACTTCTCCTCGAACGCCTTCACGAACTCGGAGAGCTCGATGAGCGTGAGCTCCTCGAACTGGGCGAGAAGTTCTTCCTGGCTGAGCTTCGCCATGATGGCGGGTCCTTCCACTCTTCGGCTGGTGCCGGATGTACATGTCGGCGGGCGTACGTACGGCCCGCGTCGACCGTCGCCCGCTCAGCGGGCTCGGGTCAGAAAACGAGCCGAATTACTCGGCACCGCCCTGCTCGGCCTTCTTGGCACGAAGCGCCTCCGCGGTGCGGACGAACTTCGAGGGAAGCGCCTGGAAGAGCGCGGCAGCCTGCGACTGCTTGCCCTTCATGGCGCCCGCCAGCTTGGCCAGCAGAACCTCGCGGGACTCAAGGTCCGCAAGCTTCTTGATCTCGTCGGCGGAGAGCGCCTTGCCGTCGAGAACACCGCCCTTGATGACAAGCGCGGGGTTGTCCTTGGCGAAGTCACGGAGACCCTTCGCCGCCTCGACCGGGTCACCGGTGACGAAAGCGACGGCCGTCGAGCCCTTGAGGTGCTCGTCCAGCTCCGAGAACCCGGCCTCCTTGGCCGCGATCTTGGTCAGCGTGTTCTTCACCACACGGTACTGAGCGTTCTCGCCGAGAGAACGACGCAGCTGCTTGAGCTGCGCGACGGACAGACCCGTGTACGCGGTAACGACGGCGGCGTTGGAGTTACGGAGCTTCTCCGTGATCTCCTCGACGGCATCGACCTTGTCAGCGGTCGCCATGTGCCTCGGCCTCCTTCCGGGGTGATGAGCTTCGACTGACCTCGCGATCAGCCGCACACGAGCCGTGGACCACCGGGAACGGAAGGGGGGTGAGGAACAACGAAACGCCCCGGCGCAGGGCGCTCGGGGCGTGGCTCGACCGGACTGGACGTCCGGGAGCTGCGGTCCTCATTCGCACCTGCGCGGGCCGCTCGCGTATCTGCGAGTCCTTCGGCCTCCACGCCTTGCGGCACGGGGGCGACCAGCGGTCTTCGGCTACGGGAGTGAGAGTACGGGAGCGGGCCCGCCCGGAGCAAATCGCCCCCGGCGGGCCCACACGCCGGCGAGCCCGGACGGGCCCGCGCCACGGCGTCACATGTCGCCGAGGGCGTCCTCCAGCTCCTTCATGTCGGCGTCGCTCGGGCCGCCGTCCTTCGTGAGGTCACCGATGCCCTGGAGCATCTTCATGAGGTCCATCGTCTGCCCCGCGGGCGGCGGGGTCACCTTGAGGACGCCCGTGAAGTCCGAGTACAAGGTCTTCGTGGTGAGCGCCCCGTCCTTGGTGACCGCCTTGCTGTCCGCGCGGACGAGCAGGTCGTCGGCGCCGATCCACAGGTCCGTGTCCTGCGACTTCACGCCGGACTTCTCGTAGCTGTCCCGCAACTGCTTCCGCGTCTCGGCGTCCAGGCCCTTGAGCGCGCCCTCCGTGTCCAGCAGCGCGTCACCGGCCACCGTGCCGCGGAAGTGCTTCGCCTCGACACCGCCGATCTTCTCGGTGCCGACGTACTTCACGCCCTCGGCGGCACGGAGCATGTCGATCTGCATCGCGGGCCCCTGGTTGAAGGAGCCCATGAGCTGGTCGAACTGCTTCATGGCGTCCCCGGCACCGCCGGCCTTGGCCGCGGCGGCGAGGTCGATCTTCATCCAGCGCTTGCCGTCCAGCTCGGCGGCACCCTCCGCGCCCATGTCCATGTACATGACGCCGCCGTCCCACTTCATGGGGAGCTCGGCGGGCATCCCGGCCTCGGCCTGGCCGGTCTTCACGACCATGTCCATGGACAGCGGGTCCCAGCCGAGCTTGCCCTTCGTGGCGGCCGCGCCGCCCACTCCGGCGGTCCCCGCCGGGGCCTTCGTCGTCATGTCGACGGTGACGGACTTGAAGGCGCTCACCTTCTCCGAGGCGGCCTTCAACGCCGTCTGCGGGTCCACGTCCTTGGCCGGGGCGGACGAGGACTTCTCCGCGGCCGGCTTCGCGTCGCTCTTCTCGTCGTCGCCCCCGTCGCAGGCCGTCGCGGCCCCGCCGAGCAGCACCACCGCGATCGCGGCACCCACGACGCGCCCCGTACGCCCCCGGCTCCAAGCTGTCCCGCTCATGTCCCCACCCCAAGCTTTCCCTGTGCGTCCCCGATTTTTCCCGCACATTACCCGAGGGGTAGGACAGCCCCGAAGCCCGTTTCAGTTCCGCCCGCCCGGTACCTCCGGCACCGGCACCCCGGCGCCGAACCCGCTCCAGTACGTCGTCACCCGCACCACCCCCGCCTTCCCGCGCCCCGATTCGACCCGCTTCACGAGCCGTCCCCGCGCGTCCAGCCACACGTCCACGCTCTGCGCGGCGACGCCCGCCTCCCGCACCCGCGCCGACTCCGCGGCCCGTACGCGTCCCGCCCAGTGCGTCGTGACGACGCCCCGCACCCGCGCCCGGCCCGCCCGGTGCGCGTCGGCCGCCCGCAGGAGCAGCCGCAGCGAGGCGGCCGGTTCGAGGTCCGTCCCGGCCCGCTGGCGGACCCACCGCTTCCCGTCCACGGGCGCCGCGAGCCGTACCCACGCCTCGCCGTCGCGCAGCACCAGGTCGCCGCCCACCCCCACCCGCAGCCGCCCGTGGAGCTTCCCGGACCAGTCCAGCGCACCCCGGCTGCGGGTCCGCTCCCCCTCGATCTCGGTGAGCGACTCCGTACGGGCCGAGCCGGCCGCCTCCGTCGCGCGCACCGCCGCGCGCAGCACCCGGGCCGCCTCCCCGCGCGCCCCGCCGCCGGGCTCCGCGGCGCCCCGGGAGGTCCCGCATCCCGCGAGCAGCAGGCAGCCCGCGAGCGCCGCCGTCGCACTCCGTCCCCAGCCGCGCACGTCCGCCCCCTCGCCTCGACCGCCCCAGCCAAGCACGCGCGACGGCGCGGGAACAGAGCGCGCGAAGGCCCCGCACCCGAAAGGGGTGCGGGGCCTTCGAGGCTGCGCGTCCGCGACGCGGTCACCGGCTGGAGCCAGGGGCTCAGACGGAGGCCGGGTCCTCCTCGGTGAGGAGGTTGCGGGTGCGGTTGGGGTCGACGGGGACGCCGGGGCCCATCGTGGTGCTCACGACGGCCTTCTTGATGTAGCGGCCCTTCGCGGCGGACGGCTTGAGACGAAGGATCTCGTCCAGCGCGGCGCCGTAGTTCTCGACGAGCTGCTCGTCCGAGAAGGACGACTTGCCGACGATGAAGTGGAGGTTCGAGTGCTTGTCGACGCGGAACTCGATCTTGCCGCCCTTGATCTCCTTGACGGCCTTGGCCGCGTCGGGGGTCACGGTGCCGGTCTTCGGGTTCGGCATGAGGCTGCGCGGGCCGAGCACGCGGCCGAGGCGGCCGACCTTGCCCATGAGGTCCGGCGTCGCGACGACGGCGTCGAAGTCCAGACGCCCCTTCGCGACCTCGTCGATGAGCTCGTCGGCGCCGACGATGTCGGCGCCCGCGGCACGCGCGGCCTCGGCACGGTCACCGGTCGCGAAGACCAGGACCCGGGCGGTCTTGCCGGTGCCGTGCGGGAGGTTCACGGTGCCACGGACCATCTGGTCGGCCTTGCGCGGGTCGACACCCAGGCGGAAGGCGATCTCGACGGTCGAGTCGAACTTGGTGGTGGCGGTTTCCTTGGCCAGCCGGATCGCCTCCAGGGGCGCGTACAGGCGCTCCCGGTCGATCTTGGCGTCGGCAGCCCGGAGGGACTTGCTGCGCTTCACTACTGCTCCTGGTGTTCTGTTGCGGAGTTGTGGTCCGGACGGCGCTCGTCCTGCCACAAGAGGTCTGCGGGCCCGGCGGGCCCTGCCGCGGGCTCAGCCCTCGACGGTCACGCCCATCGAACGCGCGGTACCGGCGATGATCTTCGCGGCGGCGTCGATGTCGTTGGCGTTGAGGTCTTCCATCTTGGTCTGGGCGATCTCGCGGACCTGGGCGTCCGTGATCTTGGCGACCTTGGTCTTGTGCGGCTCGCCCGAGCCCTTCTCGACACCGGCGGCGCGGAGGATCATCTTCGCGGCGGGCGGGGTCTTCGTGATGAAGGTGAAGGAGCGGTCCTCGTAGACCGTGATCTCGACCGGGATGACCCAGCCGCGCTGCGACTCGGTCGCGGCGTTGTAGGCCTTGCAGAACTCCATGATGTTGACGCCGTGCTGACCCAGCGCGGGGCCGACCGGCGGGGCCGGGTTGGCGGCACCGGCCTGGATCTGGAGCTTGATAAGCCCCGTGACCTTCTTCTTCTTGGGAGGCATTGCTCTCTCCGGGTCCTGGTGAGAAGTGTTCAGCCCTCATCCGCGGCGACCGGTTTTCCACGGTTCCACCGGATGGAGGCATACCGCACAACGGTAACGGGTATCGCTGTACGCTCAAAAACCGGCAGGTCACAGGTGGTGCCGGGTCGCCCCGTACCCCCTGTGACCTGCCGGAAGCCTGTGCGGCACGGCGCCCGCGCGGGCGCCGCCCGGGGTCAGTTCTTCTGGATCTGGTCGAAGCTCAGCTCGACCGGGGTCTCGCGACCGAAGATCTCCACGAGGCCCTTGACCTTCTTGGAGTCGGCGTTGATCTCGTTGATCGTCGCCTGGAGGGTCGCGAAGGGGCCGTCGGTGACGGTGACCGAGTCGCCGACCTCGAAGTCGAGGACCTGGACCTCGACCTTGCGCTGCGGCGCCGGCTTGCCCTCGGCCTCGGCCGCCTCGCGGGCCGCCTTCTCCTCCGCCTCCGGGGCGAGCATCTTGACGATCTCGTCCAGCGTCAGCGGGTACGGGTCGTAGGCGTTGCCGACGAAGCCGGTGACGCCGGGGGTGTTGCGGACGACGCCCCAGGACTCGTTGGTGAGGTCCATGCGGACGAGGACGTAGCCGGGGAGCTTGTTCTGCCGGATCGTCTTGCGGTCGCCGTTCTTGATCTGGACGACCTCTTCCTGCGGCACCTCGGCCTGGAAGATGAACTCCTCGACGTTGAGCGAGACGGCGCGCTGCTCCAGGTTCGTCTTCACGCGGTTCTCGTAACCGGCGTACGTGTGGATGACGTACCACTCGCCGGGCAGCGTGCGCAGTTCCTCGCGGAGGGCGGCGACGGGGTCGACCACCTCTTCCCCGGCCGCTTCCTCGGCGGCCTCTTCCCCGGCCGCTTCCTCCCCGGCGGTCTCCGCCTCGGCGGTCCCGTCCTCGCCGGTCTCCGCGTCCGCGGCCTCGTCGGCCGCGTCCCGCGCCGTGCCCTCGGCGTCCTGCTCGGCCTGCTCCGCCTCGGCGGCTTCCGCGCCGCCCGCGGTGGACTCGGTCTCGGCCTCGGCTTCCGCAGCCGCGGCCTGCTCCGGCTCCACGGCGCCCTCGGCCCCGGCGCCGAGAACGTCCTCGGCGGAGGCCGGGCCCTCGTGCGCGGGCTGGTCGGCGCCGTTCAGGTTCGGGTCAGACACGTCGCTGCTTCTTCCTGATACATAGGGGTGGAACACGCGAAAGGGGCGCCGAGTACGGCGCCCTCCGCATTGTGCACGTCGGCTCAGCCAAAAACGTACTTGGCGGCCTGCGAGAATCCGTAGTCGACCACGGTGACGAGGCCAATCATGATCACCACGAAGACGATGACGACGGTCGTGTACGTCGAGAGCTGTCCGCGCGTGGGCCAGACGACCTTGCGGAGCTCGGCGATGACCTGCCGGTAGAAGAGCGCGAGCCGGCCCAGGGGGCCCTTCTTGCCGCGCTTGCCGCCCTTCTTCTTGGGGCGGGGGGCCTCGTCCTGGGCATCAGGCGTATCGATGGAGCCCACGGCGTCCGTCACGTGTCCTCACCTGAATTCCCGGTCGGGTGCCGTACCGCACCCGGGGGAGCCGCACGGCGGTGCAATGACTGTACGTACACATGCGCACACATACCCGAAGGTGTGTGAAGCAGGGCCGGAGGGACTTGAACCCCCAACCGCTGGTTTTGGAGACCAGTGCTCTACCAATTGAGCTACGACCCTTTGCCCGCCCCAACGTACCGCATCCGTCCGCAGACACTAAGTGCCTGCGCGGACCCGGTCCGCCATGGGCCAACGAGGAGAGAGCATACGTGTTCCGGGCTCTCAGGTCGAACGCGTTGTTCCGCGAGCCCGGCCCCGTCTCGATCCGCAAACCCCGGTGCCCGGGATGTTCCCGGTCTGGAACGATGGGGACATGAGCGCTGCAACCCCTCCCACCGAGCGCCGGGTATCCGCGCGCATCGCCGCCATCTCCGAGTCCGCGACCCTCGCCGTCGACGCCAAGGCCAAGGCCCTCAAGGCCGCCGGGCGTCCGGTCATCGGCTTCGGCGCGGGTGAACCCGACTTCCCCACGCCCGCGTACATCGTCGAGGCCGCCGTCGAGGCGTGCCGCGAGCCGCGCAACCACCGCTACACGCCGGCGGGCGGGCTGCCCGAGCTGAAGGCCGCGATCGCCGCGAAGACCCTGCGCGACTCCGGCTACGAGATCGACGCCTCGCAGGTGCTCGTGACCAACGGCGGCAAGCAGGCCATCTACGAGGCGTTCGCCGCGATCCTCGACCCGGGCGACGAGGTCATCGTCCCGGCCCCCTACTGGACCACGTACCCCGAGTCGATCCGGCTCGCGGGCGGCGTGCCCGTCGAGGTCGCCACCGACGAGACGACCGGCTACCGCGTCACGCTGGAGCAGCTGGAGGCGGCCCGCACCGAGCGCACCAAGGTGCTCCTCTTCGTCTCCCCCTCGAACCCGACGGGCGCCGTCTACCCGGAGGCCGAGGCCGAGGCGATCGGGCGCTGGGCCGTCGAGCACGGCCTGTGGGTGCTCACGGACGAGATCTACGAGCACCTCGTCTACGGGGACGCGACGTTCACCTCGCTGCCGGCGATCGTGCCCGAGCTGCGCGACCGCTGCGTCGTGGTGAACGGCGTGGCCAAGACGTACGCGATGACGGGCTGGCGCGTGGGCTGGGTCGTGGGCCCCAAGGACGTCATCAAGGCCGCGACGAACCTCCAGTCGCACGCGACCTCGAACGTCGGCAACGTCTCGCAGGCCGCCGCGCTCGCCGCCGTCTCCGGCAGCCTCGACGCGGTCGCCGAGATGCGCGAGGCGTTCGACCGCCGCCGCCGCACCATCGTGCGGATGCTCAACGAGATCGACGGCCTCGTCTGCCCCGAGCCCGAGGGCGCCTTCTACGTGTACCCCTCGGTCAAGGACCTGCTCGGCAAGGAGATCCGGGGCCGCCGCCCCGCCGACACGGTCGAGCTGGCCGCGCTCATCCTCGACGAGGTCGAGGTCGCCGTGGTGCCCGGCGAGGCGTTCGGCACCCCGGGCTACCTGCGGTTCTCCTACGCGCTCGGGGACGAGGACCTCATCGAGGGCGTCGGCCGCCTCCAGAAGCTCCTCGCCGAGGCGAAGGACTGACGCGCCGCCCTCGCCAGGCCCCGGCGGGCCCCCTCCCTTCACGGGGCGGGGGCCCGCCGCCGTATCCGGGCAGGCGTTCGGGCAAGTGCTCGATGGGGTAACCGGCTACCGGGTGGCCGCCCGCGTGCGGCAGGATCTACGAATGGAGCGTATGCACGTGAACCCCCGCGCCGGGGTGGTCAGGGACGGGACCAGGGACCTCACCGAACTGCCGAAGGCGCATCTGCACCTGCACTTCACCGGGTCGATGCGTTCCTCGACGCTGCTCGAACTGGCCGACAAGTACGGGGTCCGCCTCCCCGACGCCCTCACCTCGGGCGAGCCGCCGCGGCTGCGCGCCACCGACGAGCGCGGCTGGTTCCGCTTCCAGCGCCTGTACGACGCCGCCCGGGCCTGCCTGCGCGCGCCCGAGGACATCCAGCGGCTGGTTCGCGAGGCGGCCGAGGAGGACGTGCGGGACGGTTCGGGCTGGCTGGAGCTCCAGGTCGACCCGACCTCGTACGCGCCCGCGCTCGGCGGGCTGATCCCGGCCCTGGAGATCATTCTCGACGCGGTCGCCGCCGCCTCGCGCGACACCGGGCTCGGGATGCGCGTCCTGGTCGCGGCGAACCGGATGAAGCACCCGCTCGACGCGCGGACCCTGGCCCGGCTCGCGGTGCGCTTCGCCGACCGGGGCGTGGTCGGCTTCGGGCTCTCGAACGACGAGCGGCGCGGGCTGGCCCGCGACTTCGACCGCGCCTTCGCCATCGCCCGCGAGGGCGGCCTGCTCGCGGCGCCGCACGGGGGCGAGCTGGCGGGCCCCGCCTCCGTACGGGACTGCCTGGACGACCTGCACGCGGCGCGCGTCGGGCACGGGGTGCGCGCGGCCGAGGACCCCGCGCTGCTGCGGCGCCTCGCCGACGCGGGCGTGACGTGCGAGGTGTGCCCGGCGTCGAACGTGGCGCTCGGTGTCTACACGAAGCAGGCGGACGTGCCGCTGCGCGCGCTCTTCGACGCCGGGGTCCCGATGGCGCTCGGTGCCGACGACCCGCTCCTGTTCGGCTCGCGGCTCGCGGCGCAGTACGAGATCGCCCGCGCGGACCACGGCTTCACCGACGCCGAACTGGCGGAGCTGGCCCGGCAGTCGGTGCGTGCCTCGGCCGCCCCGGCGGACGTGCGCGAGAAGCTGCTGGCCCGGGTGGACGACTGGCTGGCCGTCTAGGCCCTGTGCGGACACGTCCTAGAACTGCCCGAACTGCTCCTGCCCGCGCGTGATGAGCGTGAGGTTCATCCCGGTCTCCGTGGTGACCGTCTCGTCCGTCCCGTTCGCGACGAGTTCGCCGTCGAGGACGAAGGACGGGGTGCCCCGGATGCCGTCCCGCTCCATCGCGGCCTCGGAAGCGGCGACGAAATCCGCGTACCGCATGGTGCGGACCGCCTTGTCGAACGCGGGGCCGCGCAGGCCCTCGACCTTCGAGGCGAGCGCGAGGAGCCGCGCGGTCGTGAAGCCGTCCACGCTCTCCTCGGGCTGGTGGGCGTAGAGGACTTCGTGGTACGCGGCGAAGTGCCCTTCCTCCAGGGCGGCGCGGAGCGCGTTGACCGCGCGCTTCGAGCCCCCGCCGCCGAGGCCGTCGTCGAGGAAGGAGGCGAGCGTGTAGTCGGTGCTCACGTAGCCCCTCTCGGTGCTGTCGCGCAGCACCCGGGCTCCGGGCGAGCCCTCGAACACCTTGCAGACGGGGCAGCGCGGGTCCTCGTAGAGATGCATGGTGCCCGTGGCCCCCTTCCGCCCGACGTGGATAGTGGTGCCGTCCGCGTCGAGCCTCTCGGGCACGGGTCCGCCGACGGGCCGCCGCAGCTCGGACTCGTCCTTCCCGGCCTGGGCGGCGTTCCCGCAGGCGGCGGCGCCATTCATCACCAGCAAGGCACAGCAAACGGACAGCACAGCACGCCACGGACGCAGCCGCATCAGGTTCCCCCCAAGGAACGCCTAGGAGCCCGGCCCCCCGGCCGCGCCCGGTGAGCTTAGAGGATCACCCCCGCGCGTCCGCGGCGAGACCCCCGAGCAGCGTCGCCACGATCGCCTCCGCGAACTCCTCGTCGCTCTCCGGAGGCCGCCCGGTCTCGGTGGCCTCGTGCGCGAAGGCGCGCTGGGCACAGGCGCCGAGGAGCAGCGCGGCCGCGGCGCGCGGGTCGGCGGCGGCGTCGATCCGGCCGGCGTCCCGCTCGGCGCGCAGGTACTCCTCCAGGTGCCGCAGCGGGAGGTGCGGGCCCGCGCCGAGTTCGCGCAGGACCTCGAAGTGGCGGGCGCGCAGGGCCGGTTCGGCGTAGAGGGAACCGGCGATGGGGAAGGTCTCGGCGTAGAAGGCGACCGCGCGGCGGCAGTAGGCGGCGAGGACCGCGCGGACGGCTTCGGGGCCGCCGGCCGCGGGCGGGTCGAGGCGGGGCAGGCGGGTGCGCAGGACCTCGACGAAGAGGTTCTCCTTGCTGCCGAAGTACTTGTAGAGCACCGCCTCGGAGCAGCGGGCGGCGCGCGCGATCTCCTTCGTCGTGGCGCCGACGAGCCCGGCTTCCCGCATCAGCCGGAACGCCGCGTCGAGCATCCGGGTGCGGGCGGGTGCCGTCGCGGGCTCGCCGGAGGGCTGTCGGTCCTGGCGCTCACTCATGCTTTCCCCTCCCCGGTCCGGGCCCGGCTCCTTGACGCGGGGCCCGTGGTGTCCCCATTGTGGGGGTGAGTGAGCACTCACCCACCCGAGCGAGGGGGAAGATCGTGAGACTGACGGTGTTCGGAGCGACCGGCGGTGTGGGCGGCGAGGCGGTGCGCCGGGCGCTCGCGGCGGGGCACGAGGTGACGCCGGTGGTCCGCGACCCGGCGCGACTGGACGCGCGCGGCGCGGGGCTGGAGGTCGTACGGTCCGGGCTGGAGGCGTCCGGGGAACTGGCCGGGGCGGTGGCCGGGCGGGACGCGGTGCTCTCGGGGCTCGGCGCCTCGAACAAGGCGCAGGCGCGTACGGGGCTCGCGGAGCGGCTGACGCGGACGGTCCTGGCGGCGATGGAGGCGGCCGGGACGCGGCGGCTGGTCGTGGTGAGCGCGGCTCCGCTCGCCCCGCCCTCGCGGGACACGGCTTTCCTGGACCGCGCGGTGCTCGGCATGATCGACACGCTGCTCAAGCCGGTCTACGAGGACCTGCGCGCGATGGAGCGGCTGCTGCGCGAGAGCGGCACCGACTGGACCCCGGTCCGCCCGCCCCGCCTGACGGACGGGCCGCTCACCGGCGCGTACCGCACCGCCGTGGACGCCAACCCACCGAAGAGCCGCACGATCAGCCGCGCGAACGTCGCCCACGCGATGCTCGCGGCGGCGGCGGACCCGTCTCTCGCGGGCCACGCGCTGGGCGTCGCGGACTGACCTGCCGCGGCGGCCGGGGGAAGGCCGCGCGGTGGGTGCGCAGGCTCCCACCGCGCGGTGCCGCCTACAGCCCCACGCCCACCATGACCGGCTCGTTGACGAGTTCGACGCCGAAGGCGTCCCGGACGCCCGCCACGACCTCGCGGGCCAGCGCGAGCAGGTCCTCGGTGCTGGCCGCGCCCCGGTTGGTCAGGGCGAGCGTGTGCTTCGTGGAGATGCGGGCGGCGCCGTTCCCGTAGCCCTTGGTGAAGCCGGCCTTGTCGATGAGCCAGGCGGCCGAGGTCTTCGTGAGCCCTTCGCCCGCCGGGAAGGCGGGGGGCGCGACGTCCGCGCCGAGGCGGGCGCGGGCCTTGGCGAGGAAGGCGGCGAACTCGGCCTCGGTGAGCAGCGGGTTGGTGAAGAAGGAGCCCGCCGACCACGTGTCGTGGTCCTCGGGGTCGAGCACCATGCCCTTGCCCGCGCGCAGCCGGAGGACCGTGTCGCGGGCGGTCGCGAGCGGGACGCGCTCGCCGGTCCCGACGCCGAGCACGCGGGCCGTCTCCGCGTAACGCACCGGGGCGGAGAGCCCGCCGGCGTCCTCCAGGGCGAACCGCACGCGCAGCACGATCCACCGCTCGGGCTCCGCCTTGAACCGGCTCCAGCGGTAGGCGAACCCGCACT
The DNA here is from genome assembly GCF_000154905.1 of Streptomyces sp. SPB074. Lineage (GTDB taxonomy): Bacteria > Actinomycetota > Actinomycetes > Streptomycetales > Streptomycetaceae > Streptomyces. Next base: position 2,617,204 of record NZ_GG770539.1, read on the forward strand.
CGGCGGCCGGGACGGTCACCGTCGTGCCGCACGCGCGGTCGTAGGCGAGGACCTCGGTGACGCGCTGCGCGACCTCCTGGCCGTAGGCGCCGACGTTCTGGATCGGGGTGGCCCCCGCTGATCCCGGGATGCCCGCGAGGCACTCGATCCCGGCGAGCCCGGCGGCGACGGAGGCGGCGACGGTCTCGCCCCAGTCCTCCCCGGCGGCGACTTCGAGCCGGGTCCCTTCGAGGGTGCGGCCGCTCGTCGCGACGCGCAGCGCCGTACCGTCGAAGCCCTTGTCCCCGATGACGAGGTTGCTGCCGCCGCCGATCACGAGCAGTGGTTCGCCGGCCGCGTCGGCGGCGCGGACGGTCTCGACGAGTTCGG
>NZ_GG770539.1:2617717-2630334 GCF_000154905.1 Streptomyces sp. SPB074
CACTGGTCCATACGCCCCGCACGACGACCCGCGCCGCGCCGTCCCGCGCGGCGATCCGCGCCGCGCCGCCCTACACGGCGACCCGCTCCGCGCCGTCCGTGAGCACCTTCTCCTCCGGCTGTGGCAGCGCCCCGCCCCCGCGCGGGATCAGCAGCGCGAGCACCGCCCCCAGGAGCACGCCGCCCGTGCCCGCCCACAGTGCCGGGGTGAGCCCGTCCACGAAGCCGGCGACGCTGCCGTAGCCGCCCCGCGCGGTGAACACGGCGCTCAGGACGGCGATGCCGAGCGCGCCGCCGACTTCGCGTACCGCGTTGTTGACGCCCGAGGCGATCCCCGCCTCGGCGGGCCGGACGCTGTCCATGACGAGCGCGGCGGCGGGCGCGAAGTAGAGCGCCATCCCGATGCCGCCGAGGATCATGCCGGGCAGCAGCTCCGTCCAGGAGACCCCGGCGTCGAAGAGGGTCGCGAACCAGCCGAGCGCGAGCCCCTGGCACAGCAGCCCGGCCGCGACCACGCGCCGCCCGCCGAAGCGGTCGCTGAGCAGCCCCGCGACCGGCGCGACGAGCATCGGCATCCCGGTCCACGGCAGCATCCGCAGCCCGGCCTCGGTAGGGGACCAGCCCCGGACGAGCTGGAGGGCCTGACTGAGCAGGAAGATCGAGCCGAACATGCCGAGGAACATCAGCAGGCTGACGGCGTTGATCGCGCTGAAGGCCTGCCCGCGGAAGAGCCGCATCGGCACCATGGGCCGCCGCGCGCGCAGTTCGAAGACGACGAACCCGGTGAGCAGCGCCGTCCCCGCGAGGAGCCCGCCGAGCACGGGCGCGCTGCTCCAGCCGTCCCCGTTGCCGTTGACGAGCGCGTAGACGATCCCGAAGAGCCCGCCGCTGACGAGCAGCGTGCCGGGCAGGTCCAGGCGCGCCCCTGGCGCGGAGGACTCGTCCAGCCGCAGCGGGATGAGGACGAGGAGCAGGACGCCGAGCGGAACGTTGAGCCAGAAGATCCAGTGCCAGGAGATGTGCTCGGTGAGGGTGCCGCCGATGAGGGGGCCGGTCGCGACGGCGAGTCCGTTGACGGCCCCGGTGATGCCGTACGCCATCCCCCGCCGCCCGGCCGGGACGGCCGCGGCGATGAGGGTGAGGACGAGCGGCATCATGACCGCCGCGCCGACGCCCTGCACGGCGCGCGCGGCGATGAGCTGGCCCATGCCCTGCGCGAAGCCCGCGAGCCCCGAGGCGAGCGTGAAGAGCGCGACGCCGGCCGAGAACATCCGCCGCCGCCCGAAGCGGTCCCCGAGCGCCGCCCCGAAGAGCATGAGCACGGCGAAGGTGAGCGTGTACGCGCTCACCGTCCATTCCAGGTCCCCCGCGCCGCCACCGAGGTCGGCGCGGATCGAGGGCAGTGCGTTGGTGACGACGAGGTTGTCGAGCGCGGCCATGAAGCCCGCGATCCCGGTGATGAAAAGGACCCAGAAAACGGGCCGCCTGCCCGGTGCGTCTGTCATGTCGTGTGTCCCCCAGACACTTGCAGTTTAGTTATTGCTCACTAACTTCTTGGGGTGTGCGAACACCAGGAGACCGAAGCCGGTCACCAGCAGCGCCCCGGGGCGCCTACTCCTGGAACTGCCGGGCCATCGGCACGTCCTTCTGGTCGAAGCCGCACCAGACGTGGTGTCCCGGCGGGAAGCCGAGCGAGACGAGGGTGTTGATCATCATGCCCATCGCCATGAACTGCGCCGCCTCCTCGGCGTCGCCGCCCAGGCGCAGCAGCAGGAAGTCCCACAGCCCGGTCCAGTGCCGCCGCAGCTCCGCGCAGAACTCCTCGTCCCCCGCGCCGCGCGCGGCGACGGCCTGCCCGTAGATCCGCAGGAACATGAGCGGGAACTCGGGCCGCCGCTCGATGAGCTGCTTGTACGCCAAGCCCATCGCGGCCTTCGGCCCCTCGTCCCCCGCGCCGTCGGCGGCCTCCTCGAAGACCCGTACGGCCTCGTGCAGCGAGTGCGCGGCGGCGGCGAGGAAGAGTTCCCGCTTGTTCTTGAAGAGCCGGAACAGGTACGGCTGCGAGACGCCGACCCGTTGCGCGATCGACTCCGTCGAGGTGCCCTCGTACCCCCGCTCGGCGAACTCCACGACGGCGGCACGAACGGCGCTCACGCGCCGCGCCTCAGCACTCATCCTGACCACGAGAAGAAAGTTAGTGCTCAATCACTTACTTGGCAAGCGGGGGGCGGACCGGGGCCGGGGGCGAGACTGCCCGGCCCCGGCCGGGCTCACGCCAGCCGGACGACCGCCCGGCTCATCCCGAGCACCTTCTGCCCGGCGCTCCGCGCCAGCAGATCGACCCGGACGAGCCCGTCGCCGAGCTTCGCCGCGACCTTCCCGCTCACCTCGATGACCGCGCCCTCGTCGTCGTCGGGCACGACGACCGGTTTCGTGAACCGCACCCCGTACTCCACGACGGCCCCGGGGTCGCCCGCCCAGTCGGTCACGACCCGCGCCGCCTCGGCCATCGTGAACATGCCGTGCGCGATGACGTCCGGCAGGCCCACGGACTTCGCGAAGCGCTCGTTCCAGTGGATCGGGTTGAAGTCCCCCGAGGCGCCCGCGTACACGACGAGCGTGGCGCGGGTCACGGGGAAGCTCGCCGGCGGCAGTTCGGTGCCGACCTCGACGTCCGCGTAGGCGACGGTGGCGCTCATCACTTCTCCTCTTCCCCGGCCGCGCGGGCCACGAGCTTCGTGACGGCCGTCACGACGAGGGCGCCGTCGGCGTCACGCACCTCGCCCCGGACGTCGATGACGTCGTTGCCCGCGAGGGACTTGATGGCCTCGATGGTCGAGGTGACGCTCAGCACGTCCCCGGCCCGGACCGGGCGCACGTAGGCGAACTTCTGGTCACCGTGCACGACGCGGCTGTAGTCGAGCCCGAGCGCCGGGTCCCCGACGACCTGCACGGCGGCCCGGTAGGTGACGGTGAAGATGAAGGTCGGAGGCGCGATCACGTCCTCGTACCCGAGCTTCCGGGCGGCCTCGGGGTCGCTGTACGCGGGGTTCGCGTCGCCGATCGCGCGGGCGAACTCGCGGATCTTCTCCCGTCCCACCTCGTAGGAATCGGCGGGCGGATAGGTCCGCCCCACGAAGGACTGGTCGAGCGCCATGCGCCGTCCCACCTCCCAGATCTCGGCTGTACGTGTGTGCGGTCGCGCCCGAGGCGCGGCTGTGTCCGCGGGCGGCGGTACGTGGCGTATCGCGGCGCCCCAGCGTCTCACGAGCGGTGGGCGGGGCCGCCGAGCCGCCCGAGCGGTCCGGGAACGCCGAAAGGCCGCTCCCCAGGAGGGAACGGCCTCGCGAACGAGCCTGATGCGAAAGGTCCGTGACCGGAAGGTCAGCGGGTCTCGCGGTGCGCCGTGTGCTTGTTGCAGCGCGGGCAGTGCTTCTTGAGTTCAAGACGATCCGGGTCGTTACGCCGGTTCTTCTTGGTGATGTAGTTCCGCTCCTTGCACTCCACGCAGGCCAGCGTGATCTTCGGGCGGACGTCGGTGGCAGCCACGTGAGTGCTCCTTGACGAACGGATAGAAAACGATTAACGCAGGAAAGAGTAGCCGACCGAAGGACCGACCCCACAATCGGCTACTGTCAGTAGCGGTGACCGGACTTGAACCGGTGACACAGCGATTATGAGCCGCTTGCTCTACCGACTGAGCTACACCGCCTCGGCGCGAGTGCGGCCCCCGTCCCACAAGGACGGGGATCTCCTCACACCAGAGCCCCAAAACGGAATCGAACCGTTGACCTTCTCCTTACCATGGAGACGCTCTACCGACTGAGCTATTGGGGCGAGCGAGGAAGACATTACACGCTCGCGGGCCGTTCGCCCAAATCCTTACCGGCGCCGGTCGCGGAGCCCCGCGCCCGCGCCGCTCCGCCCCGCGCGCCGCCCCCCGTACGCCTGTGACCTGCGGGACCTCGCGGGCCTCCGGAGCCCGGCGCGAAGGCGGTACCGGGACATTCCGCCGGTACGACTATTGCCCTCCTGCTCGTCGTCGCGAGGACGGAGCCCTAGGCTCGTGCCCACTCTGGGTGATCACGGGGTGATCACACGCCGCGAGTACCCGACCCACGGGAGCGAGTACCCGACCACGGGGAGCACGATGCCCGACAGCCCTCCGCCCTCCTCCCGCCTCCCCGGTGGCGGCAGCGGCGGCCCCGGCGCCGGCCTGCTGCTCAGCGGCGCGCGGCTGAGCGACGGGCGCACCGTGGACGTCCGCCTCGCCCGGGGACGCATCGAGGCCGTGGGCACCGTCGGCAGCCTGGCGCCGGGCGGGGCGCACACGGTGGACCTCGGCGGCTGGCTCCTCCTCCCCGCCCCCGCCGAACCGCACGCGCACGCGGACACCGCGCTCACGGCGCTCAGCGGCGGCCCGCCCGACGACAGCCCCCGCGCGGTGCGCGCCCGCGCCACCGAGGCCGCGCTGCTCCAGCTCGGCCACGGCGCCACGGCGCAGCGCGCACACGTCCGGGTCGGCGACGTCCAGGGCCTCGCCGCGCTCGAAGCGGTGCTCCAGGCCCGTACCGCGCTGCACGGCCTCGCCGAGCTGTCCGTCGTCGCCGTGCCCCGCCTGCTCACCGGCGTCGCGGGCGCCGAGGGGCGCGCGCAGCTGCGCGACGCGGTGAAGATGGGCGCGGCCGTCGTCGGCGGCTGCCCCGACCTCGACCCCGATCCCACGGGCTACACGGAGACCCTGCTCGCCGTCGCCGCCGAGCACGGCTGCCCCGTGGACCTGCACACCGCCGCCGAGGACCCGGTGCGCCTCGCGCGGCTCGCCGCGATGGCGGGCGGACTGCGTCCAGGGGTGGCCCTCGGGCCCTGCGGCGGGCTCGCGCGGCTGCCCGACATGGTCGCCGGGCGGGCCGCCGAATCGCTCGCCGCCGCCGGGGTCGCGGTCGTCGCGCTGCCGCAGGGCGACTGCCGCGGCACCGAGCGGCGCGGGACGACGAGCGCGCCCGTGCGGCTGCTGCGCGCGGCCGGGGTCACGGTCACGGCCGGGAGCGGGGCACTGCGCGACCAGGCGAACCCGGTGGGCCGGGGCGATCCGCTGGAGGCCGCCTATCTGCTGGCCGCGCAGCACCGCCTGGGCCCGGAGGAGGCGTACGCGGCGGTCTCGGCGACGGCCCGCGCGGTGCTCGGTCTGCCGGAGGTGCGGGTCGAGGCGGGCTTCCCGGCCGAACTGCTCGCGGTGCGGGGCGACCAGCTCGCGGGCGCGCTCTCGCTCGCGTACGGGCGCCTGGTCGTGCACGGGGGGCGCGTGGTGGCGCGGACCAGCGCGGTACGGGAGTACTGCGACTCCGCCGCCGGACTCGACCTGCCGCGCCAGAGCCGGGCACCGCGCCGCACTCCCTGACCCGCCCCGGCCCCTGCCTCCCCGAGCGGCGCCCGGTCCCGTACGGGCGTACCGTCGGACCCATGCGCATGGTGATCGCAGGTGGACATGGTCAGATCGCGTTGCGGCTGGAGCGACTGCTCGCCGGGCGCGGTGACGAGGCGATCGGCCTGATCCGGAACCCGGAGCAGGCGGGCGACCTGGAACTCGCGGGCGCGCGGGCGGTGGTGTGCGATCTGGAATCGGCGACGGTGGACGAGGTGGCGCACGCGCTGGAGGGCGCGGACGTGGTGGTCTTCGCCGCCGGGGCGGGTCCCGACAGCGGGCGCGACCGCAAGGACACGATGGACCGCGACGGCGCGGTGCTCCTGGCGGACGCCGCCGAACGCGCGGGCGTACGGCGCTTCCTGATGGTCTCCTCGATGGGCGCGGACGCGGCGCACGAGGGCGACGAGGTCTTCGACGTGTACCTGCGCGCGAAGGGCGCGGCGGACGACGCGGTCCGGGCGCGTACGGGCCTGGACTGGACGGTCCTGCGGCCGGGCCGGCTGACGGACGACCCGGGCACCGGCGAGGTGGCCCTCTCCACGAGCACGGGGCGCGGCGCGGTCCCCCGCGACGACGTGGCGGCGGTCCTGCACGCGCTGGCCCTCTCCCCCGCCTCGGCCGGCCTGACCCTGGAGCTCATCTCGGGCCCGACCCCGGTCGACACGGCGGTCCGCCTCGCGAAGACCCCCTGAGCGGGGCCCTCACCAGAGCGGCATCTGCCCCGGGAACTCCGGCACGACGTACCCGTCCAGCGCGTCCTGCCCCACCGCGACGCCGACGTACCGCCGCGAGCCCCGGCACGACTCCAGCCCCCCGGCAGCCCGCGTCCCGGGAGCGTCGTGCCGGGCCACCCGCCCACCCACGACAGCGATCTCGCGACGACACTCCGGACACGCACGACGCTCAGCCATACCCCCAGTGTGGCCTCCCCGTCCGACACCCCCGTACGAGCTGGAACCGACGCGCCGCTATGGGGCCGACGTCGGCATGACGGCCCGCCGCGTTGACGAGGGCCTGCGGCTGATCTCGTCGATGATCCCGCGCACCGGCCGTGACCTCGACCAGCTCTTTGTCTTCCCAGCGCGTTGAAGCACGGCTCTCCGAGATCCGGATGGTCGGCAGATCGAGCTTGCTCATCGCGACGGATCGTCGTTGCGGAGGGCTGCTGCCCGAGGTCACAATGCGGAGAGGTGCCGGGTGGTCATCCCGGCGAAGTGTTGGAGGCGCTGCTTGTGAACACCGCACCGCGGTGCGCCTCGCCATGCGCGCCAGACGCTGATCACTTCGCTTCGCCCACCGGCTGACCTGCTGCGTTCACGGTGGGCGCTTCCCCTTACGGGAGACCACCGTAGTGTCCGAAGACTTCGGGACGGTCGATCGCCGTCCTCTGGCAACGGTTCTTGCGGCCAACCTCGTTTCGATCGCCGGGAATTGCCTCACGTACATGGGCGTGCCGTGGTTCGTGCTCCAAAACACGGGCAGTGCCGCCGAAGCTGGGATCGTGGCGCTCTGCACACTGCTGCCCGCAGTGCTCGCCGCGCTCGTCAGCGGTCCGGTCATCGACCGGATCGGGCGACGGCGGGTGAGTGTCGCCTCGGATCTCGCTTGCGGGGTCGCCGTCGCGGCGATCCCGCTGCTGCAGTTCGCCGACATCCTGCGTTTCTGGATGCTGTGCGGGCTGATGGCGATGACGGGGCTGTTCCGTGCGCCGGGTGAAACCGCCCGCGGCGTGCTGTTGCCCACGCTCGCCGAACGGGCCGGAATGCCGCTGACCAGGGCTGCCGGGCTGTACGACGGTGCGGCACGCTGCGCGGCGCTGACGGCATCCGCTCTCGGCGGTGTGCTGATCGCCGTACTCGGCTCCGAGACCGTCCTGTTGGTGGATGCCGCGACCTTCGCCGTGGCCGCGCCTCTGTTCGCGTTCGGTGTGCGCGGCCTGCCCGAGGCACAGCCCCAACGATGGGCCGAGCCGGCGTCGCCGCGGGCCTACCGACGTGAACTCGCGGAAGGCTACCGCTTCCTGGCGGCTACGCCGCTGCTGCTCGGCCTGTGCCTGATGACGCTGGTCACCAGGGGGCTAGACCAGGGGTGGAGCGCCGTGCTCTTGCCCGTACATGCCCGTGAGGAGCTTGATGGTGCCGTCGATCTCGGTCTGCTGAACGCGGCGTTCGGGGTGTGCGCACTCGCGGGGGCGCTCGCCTATGGGGCGGTGGGCAGCGGCTTTCGGCGGTGGCCCGTCTTCACGATCGCTTTTCTCCTCGGGGGTATGCCGCGCTTCGTGGTGGCCGCCTTCACCGACACCTTCACCCCGCTGGCCCTGACCATGGCGGTAGAGGGTCTCGCCTTCGGCGTACTCAACCCCATCATGGCCACCGTGACGTATGAGACGGTGCCGGAGGACCTGCGCAGCCGCGTGCTGAGCGCGACAACGGCCTCGGTCCAACTGGTCACTCCGCTGGGCGCACTGGCCGCGGGTTTCCTCGTGGATTCGGCCGGCCTGCCCTTCTCGCTGTTGGCGGTGGGCGGTGTGTATCTGCTCGCCACGCTGTGCCCGGTGATCTTCCCGGCCTGGAGAAGGATGGACAGCACCAGCTCTCCCCACGACAGGACGGAGGACTCGCTGCCGCACGGTGCGGGGGCGAAACGGATGTAGTCACGAGATAGCTGCTTCGGCGCCGCTCACGAACATCTGACGCCGGTGCTCCCCGTGGTGCTCAAGCGGGGGGATCGGCCTTCTTAGTCCGGAAGAGTGCGGTGTGGGCGGTTCTCCCCGTCGGTCACAACCTCGCTGACCACGTGATCGGGCAGACCGACCAGCAAGCAGAGGGGAAGGCGGCGCCGTCGGCGGCCGAGGTCACCGACGGCGTGAGCCCGCGGCGGGGCCGGGGCGCGTGCCTGGGACACGTTACCCAGTACCACCTGGTGACGGCCGTGATGCTGGTACTGGTCTGGGCCGCTCTTCCGCTCCAGGTGTCCTGAACCGGACGCCGTCCGAGCCGGACCGCCGACGGCTGCGCCGGGCCGGCAACCGCGTTCTGACCGAGCGCCGCGCGCCGGCGAACACCGCCGCACGGCAGGTCGGTGGTGCCGCATGACGACCACCGCCCACTCCTCAGGACGCCGCCTGACGAAAGCGCAGAAAAGCGTGCCGGGTGTGGCGTTCGTCCCGATGACCGGGACGGGTGTCATCGGGGCGCTGGGCACGTTCAGCAACATCAGCCACGCCTGCGGCATTGGTACGGCGCTCCGGGCGCTCGGGGCCGGTGAGGGCCACCATGGTGGCCGCACTCGTGCTCCTTGGCCTCACGATGATGGAGCAGTCCTCGCCGAAGGTGCTGCGGATCGGGCTGTGGCTGCTGCCCGCGATGGCCGCGCTGATGGCGGCCTCGGCGGCGCCGGACGCGGCCCACACCCTCATCTACGCCGTGACGCCGATGTTCGGGATGTGGGAGCCCAACCTCACCAAGTGGCTGAGCAGCCGGCTCAAGCCCGGGGACGTCTTCGTGGACGTCGGCGCGAACATCGGGTACTTCTCCGCGCTCGGGGCTCGGCTCGTGGGGCCCGGTGGGGCCGTCGTCCCCGTCGAAGCATCGCCGTCCTTCGCCGCATTGCTGCGGGCGAACCTGCGGCTCAACCAGGCCGACGTCGTGCGCGTTTTCGAGCAGGACGTCTCCGACCTGGAGGAGACGCTCACGCTCGTGCTCGCCAGCTTCGTCAACATGGGCGCGAACAGCATCGTTCCGTACGACGGGCCCGTAGAGGCGCTTCACGAGGTCCCCGTGTCTCCGCTCGCCTCGCTGCCCACCGAGGACGAGGTACGGCGTGCCCGCGTCATCAAGATTGACGTGGAGGGCGCCGAGGGAAAGGCCGTACGAGGGCTCGCGTCGCTCCTCGGCAAGCTCCGTCCCGACGCCGAGGTCACCGTCGAGGTCACGCCGTCCCGTATGGCCGCACTCGGGGACTCCGCCGAGCTGCTCGACACCATGGCCGCCGCCGGCTTCCACCCGTACCGCCTGCCCAACGACTACTCCCCCGGCACGTACCCCGCCGCGATCCGCGCGCCCCGGCCTCCGCTCCGGCGGCTGCGCGGCGACGTCAACGGGTATCGCAGAGCCTGCTGGTGGAGGACGACCCCGACCCTGCGTTCCGCACGTACTGCCACCTCTTCACCGCCCGCCGGCCCTGGCGCCGTGGCCGCATTGACGACCTGCTCCGAGACATCGCCGACGACAGGGTGGCGAGCGTCCTCATCACCGACACCCGGATGCAGCGCATCCACCACCCCTACGACGGTGGCGCCGACGTTTTCCTCTCCGCCTCCGAGCAACGGGACCTGGTGCGCGACCGGACATGCCGACTGGCTTTCCCCTCACCCCTCGGGTCTCTGACCCGCTCGGATCTCCGCCCCGCTCAGAATCGTCTCCACTGCGCATACGGGGTCGAGAGGCTCCACGAGCTCTTTGGTGGCGACGGCCACGAGACGCGCGGGCGCATCACCGTCCAGCAATGCGCTCACCTATTCAATGGCCTCCGCAGGCGAGAACGTCGGCAGGCTCAGGCGCAGTGTCCGCACAGCGTGCATACGTCCGCGCGCGGCGGCGACTTCGCACAGCGCATCGTGCAGATCGTCTACCGCGGTGCGCACCGGCAGCCCACGTATCCGGGCTCGATAGTCGGCCTCCCACTCCCCGGTTACCGCGGAGACGACGCCAACTCGGTGCAGCCCCCCGTCGACACGGTCGACCAGGTAAGGCCCGTTACCGGCCGGCATGAACTCCGGGTTCCGGGTGCGTCCGAACTCCTCGGAGGTCCAGGAGACGATCCACACCAGCTCGTGCTCCTCGACGTCGACCACAGCCAACCGCATCGCGTCCACACCCGCGGCCCCGCCACTGCTGATAGTCGCGCTCCAGCTGGTCCTCGACAGCCTGAACGGCGGCCTCTCGCTCGATCACGCGTACGGCTTCCCGCGCCGGGCCCTCTCTCGACCAGCGAATTTGCACGGCCCACGAGCGCATACGAGGCGTCTGACAGACCTGCTTGGCCAGGAATACGGCAACAACGGAACAGTGGTCTGCGCAGGTAGCCGGGGACGTCGTGTTCCGGGAGGTATGCGGAGAGGCGACGAGGGCAGGATTCGAACCTGCGTCCACCCGGGATCAGAGCCGGGCGCTCCTCCGCAGAGCTTCCTCGTCGCCACCGTGATCATCGCTTGGGCCACTGTGCGGGTCAACTGTTTTGCAGGGGCGGACACGCGCGGGGATTACCATCGGTCACGTCCACTCCTGGGCGGCAACACGCTTCCCCTTGCCGGAGAAGACTCCTGCCGAACGGAGAACGCTGGCCATGAGTGGGTCGGCGACGGCGACGCCGTGTACCAGCTCGGGTGTCCGCCGGAAGGCGACGGCCTCAGCCGCTGGCCTGGGAGCCGTCCAGGCGCCGGCTATCGGGTCCACCTGATGCCGGGCGCAAGCTGCTTCGACGAGCGAACGTGGGCATTCCTTCTCACCCCGCAGTACTTCCCAGGGCAGAGGAAGGTCCGCCCAGACGTAGGTGTCCGGGTGCAGCCCGCCGCCGCTCATGCGGTGCCAGTACGCCACATCGGCCGCCATCAGGCGGGGCACCTTGCCAGGGCAAATCCGATCCAGGATCTCGTCCTGCCCCAGCTCGGTTAGCAGCGCGAACCAGTGGGCCCGAGCCGTATTCCATGCCTGTGCGGCCTGGTTCCACGTCGACGAGTCATCGCCACGGCGCACGATCATCGTGTCGCGTTCCAGCGGATGCCGGTTCCAGACGTCCTCCAGTAGACCGGCGGCCCGGCGCAGGAAGCCGTTCCACCGAACCAGCAGCTGGGTGAGGTCCTGGTCGGACACATGGGCCAACACTTCAGCTGTGGGGTGCACATGCGCGACCGCGTACCAGCAGGCCCGCTCGGGGCGATTCCTCAGGCGCTGGAACAGGGCCGCGGCGACATCGTCGTAGACCTGACGCTGGCGACCGTTGGTGAATACGCTGCGCATGTAGCCGCGCGCCGTGACGTAGGCGATGAAGGCCGCCGTGTCCGGGTCCGTGGCGAACAGCTCGTACGGCAGGACGTGGGCGAGGGCACCTTTGCCGGTGATGGCCACTTCGCGTCGGCGCTGCTCGTGGATGAGCCGGGCCAGTTTGGCTTCCATCCGGCGCAGTAGTCGGAAACGCTTGTTGTACTGGCGTTTGGAAATCTCCCCGAGGCACGCCGCCGTGCGCTCGGTCCGGTTGAGGCGGTCCATGCCGAAGTCGTTCTGCCCGTACGAGCGGCCGATCTCCTCACCCGCTCGCCGGATCACCACCTCGATCTGGGCTGGATCATCCCCGGCGTTGTCCGGAAGGTCCGGCACGCTCAGGAACAGGTTTGCCGCGCGGGCAAGCTGGCGCTGTGCGCCAACCGGACGGGCGAACTCCTCCCGCATGGAGGTATAGCCGTGCCAGAGGTTGCGCAGCGAGTGCTCGGCCGCTTTGGCAAGCCTCGCCTCGGTCGCTGTATCGAGGTCGGTGCCCTGTGCGGCGTACAGATCCTGGATGAGCCGGGCCACATCTTCCGGACGCTTGCGGAGTATGAGCGAGGCGTGCAGTTCACGGAGGAGCTGTTCGAATGTGGGCGACGGCATGAGGCTCACCTTGTCATCACCACGACTGGGTCTCTACTGCTTATCCGCACACCGCAGTCACAGAGCCGAGCTACGCAGCGTTGGTCTCGACGTACCCCTCGATGGGCCGGCCTTGGATCCGAACTGCCTCGCCGCTCCGCGTTGTCTGCGCCCCGGAATACGACAGCTCAGGAACAAGTGCGCTGCGCACGTACCCGGCCCACGACGGCCGCACCCGCCCGTACCTCAGCGCCGAGACACGCGGCCCCGAGGGGCCCGCGCCCGAGCAGGCGTACGAGGGCGCCCCGGACATCCTCGACGCGCTCGCCGCCGTCACCGCGACCGCCGTCGGCGCCGAATGCTTCGCGCACCTGGACCGCGAGTACTACCTCCTCAAGGCGGCCTCCCCCCGGGGGACGCCTGGGGGACACGCGCCGACCACGGGCGGGACTCACGCGAGACGCGCTGAGACAACCCTCACGCCGCACGGCCCCCGCCCCGACAACGAAGAAACCCCCTCCGACCAGCTCTTTCGGGCTGATCGGAGAGGGTTTCTCGTCCGTG
>NZ_GG770539.1:2631149-2645560 GCF_000154905.1 Streptomyces sp. SPB074
CCTCACCCGTACCGGGTCCCGCTCAGTCCCGCGAGTTGCCGAAGATCAGGCGGTAGCCGATGAGCAGGACGAGCGAGCCGCCGATCGCGGAGATCCAGGTGGGCAGGTCGTAGAAGTCCTTCGAGATCGGGTGGTCCAGGAAGCGGGACGAGATCCAGCCACCGAGGAAGGCGCCGACGATGCCGATGAGGGTCGTGCCGACGAGGCCGCCCGGGTCACGGCCCGGGAGGAGGATCTTCGCGACCGCTCCCGCCAGGAGACCAAGGATGATCCAGCTGATGATGCCCATGTGCGTCCCACTCCTGATCGTTTTGCTTTCGGGAGGCTCTACCCATGGGGACGTGTGTGATCACCCGCGGGGTTGAGGCGAAGGTGTCACGGTCGTGTCACCGGCCGCGCGTCCGCTTCCCGATCGCGCAACAAAGCAGGTGCGCCGCGCTTGGCGGCGTCCTGGATCGGTAGAGGTGGGGAGACGGCCTCGGGACCCGGCACGGCTGCCGCGGGCACGCGTCACCGGCGAACTGCGAACTGCGAACTGCGAAGGGCGACCTCGTGAAACTGATCAATCTCGTGCTCAACCTGTTGTGGCTGATCTTCTGCGGTATCTGGATGGCCCTCGGCTATCTGCTCGCGGGACTCGTCTGCTGCGTCCTCATCGTCACGATCCCGTTCGGGATCGCCTCGTTCCGCATCGCGGGCTACGTGCTCTGGCCCTTCGGGCGCACCACGGTCGAGCGCCCGGACGCGGGGGCGCCCTCCTTCGTGGGGAACGTGATCTGGGTGATCTTCGCGGGCTGGTGGCTCGCGCTCGGCCACCTGCTGACGAGCATCCCGCTCTTCCTCTCGATCATCGGCATCCCCTTCGGCTGGGCGAACCTCAAGCTCATCCCGATCTCGCTCATGCCGCTGGGCCGCGACGTCGTGCCGAGCGACGAGCCCTTCGCCGCCCGGCCCGGCGAGGCACGGAGCTGGTGACACCGCGCAGGACGCGGCGCCGGTGACGGTGACGCAGGGGGCGGGCCGCTGGTGACGTACGGGGCGCGGCGGCGGTGTCGTACGGCCGGGGCGGCCGTCAGGGGCGGGTGTCGCCGCCCGCCATCCGTTCCAGGCGCTCGATCCGCTCCGCCATCGGCGGGTGCGTGGAGAACATGTTCGTCAGCCCCTGGCCGGGGCGGAAGGGGTTGGCGATCATCATGTGGCTCGCCGTCTCGATGCGCGGCTCGGAGGGCAGCGGGAGCTGCTTGGTGCCGGCGTCGAGCTTGCGGAGCGCGGAGGCGAGGGCGAGCGGGTCCCCGGTGAGCTGGGCCCCGGAGGCGTCCGCCTGGTACTCGCGGGAGCGGCTGATGGCGAGCTGGATGAGGGAGGCGGCGAGCGGGCCGAGGAGCATCGCCAGGAGCAGTCCGATGAGCCCGGGGCCCTCGTCGTCGTCCGAGCGGCCGATGGGGATCAGCCACGCGAAGTTGACCAGGAACATGATCACGGAGGCGAGGGCGCCCGCGACCGAGGAGATGAGGATGTCCCGGTTGTAGACGTGGCTCAGCTCGTGCCCGAGGACTCCGCGCAGCTCGCGTTCGTCGAGGATGCGGAGGATGCCGTCGGTGCAGCACACGGCGGCGTTGCGCGGGTTGCGGCCGGTGGCGAAGGCGTTGGGGGCCTCGGTGGGCGAGATGTACAGGCGCGGCATGGGCTGGCGGGCCTCGGTGGAGAGCTCCCGCACGATGCGGTAGAGCCCGGGGGCCTCGAACTCGCTGACGGGCCTGGCCCGCATGGCGCGCAGCGCGAGCTTGTCGCTGTTCCAGTACGCGTAGGCGTTGGTGCCGATCGCGACGAGGAGGGCGATGATCAGCCCCGTCCGGCCGAAGAAGGAGCCGATGACGAGGATGAGCGCGGACAGGCCCCCGAGGAGAACAGCGGTCTTCAAGCCATTGTGCCGGCGGTGCACGGTACGCCCTCCCAGTCGTGCGGCGGAGAACCCTTCCCGACGCTCCGCGCGGTGGCGGGCGTCCGGTGGACCTGGGTCAAGTGGACCCTTCGTTACTGGTCAACGCCAGGCGAGCGGCTCAGGTTCCCCGTCCGGCGGGGGCGCGGACGTCCTCCGTACGGGTGAGGAGGATCAGAAGAGGGAGACGTCGGCCAGGCGCAGGATCAGCTGCGGGGCCGCCGAGAGGACCGCGGCGAGGAGGCCGCAGACGGTCAGGACCGTCACGAGGGCGAGGGGGCGGCGGGCGGCGGTGGCCGTGCCGTGTGCGGGGGCCTCCTGCCGTACGGGGGCCTGCTCGCGTACGGCCGTGGTGGTGCCGCCGCCCGCGGCCGGGAGGTCCCGGGGGCCCGCGGGCGCGTCCGTGGCCGGTTCCGGTGTCGTACGGAAGAGGGACGCCGTCCAGCGGAGGTAGTAGACGAGGGCGATCGCGACGTTGACGGCGGCGACGACCGCGAGCCAGCCGAGGCCCGCGTCGATCGCGGCCTCGAAGACGGCGAGCTTCGCGAAGAGGCCCGCGAGGCCCGGCGGGAGCCCGGCGAGGCAGAGCAGGAAGAAGGCGAGGAGCAGGGCGAGCGCGGGGTGGCGCGCGTACAGGCCGCGGAAGTCGGCGAGGCGGCCGCGCGCGAGGAGGGCCACGGCGGCGAAGGAGCCGAGGTTGACCGCCGCGTACATGAGCGCGTACGCGAGGGTCGCGCCGAGCGCGTGCTCGGGGCGGTCGGTGTACGCGGCCGAGGCGAGCGGGACGAGGAGGTAGCCGGCCTGGCCGACCGAGGACCACGCGAGCAGGCGCACGGCGCTGAACGCCCGCGTGGGGTCCTGGCGGAGCGCGGCGGCGTTGCCGATCGTCATGGTGAGCGCGGCGAGGACGGCGAGCGCGGGACCCCAGACGTTCCCGTAGGAGGGGAAGGCGCGCACGGTGACGAGCGCGAGGCCCGAGAAGCCGACCGCCTTGCCGACGACGGAGAGGTAGGCGGCGACCGGGAGCGGGGCGCCCGTGTAGGTGTCGGGGACCCAGAAGTGGAAGGGGACGGCGGCGGTCTTGAAGGCGAAGCCGACGAGCGTGAGGACGACGCCGGTGCGGGCGAGGGTGCGGAGCTGGGGGTCCACGTCGCCGAGGGCCGACGCGATCGCGTCGAGGTGGACGCTGCCCGTGCTCGCGTAGACGAAGGCGGTGCCGAGGAGGGTCACGGCGGTCGCGGTGACGGAGGAGAGGAAGAACTTGAGGGCCGCTTCGGCGGAGCGGCGCTCGCCGTGGCGCAGGCCCACGAGCGCGAAGGACGGGAGCGTCGCGACCTCCAGGGCGACGATGAGCGTCGCGAGGTCGCGCGCGGCGGGGAGCAGGGCGGCTCCGGCGGCGGAGGAGAGGAGCAGGAACCAGTACTCGCCCGCCGGGAGGCGTCGCGCGCGCACGGCGGTGAAGGAGAGCAGCGCGGTGAGGAGCGCGCCGCCGAGGACGAGGAGCTGCACGGTGAGCGCGAAGTGGTCCGCGCGGTAGCCGCACCCGGCCTTCCCCGCGCAGAAGGTGGCGCGGTCGCCGTCGAGGAGCGGGAGGAGGCTCAGGAGGGCGAGCGCGAGGCCCGCGACGGCGCCGGCGCCGAGGAGGGGTTTGCGGGCCTCGGGGAGGAAGAGGTCGGCGACGAGGACGGCGAGCGCCACGAGGGCGGTGAGCGCGGGCGGGGCGACGGCGAGCCAGTCGACGGACTGCACGAGGGTGGTCATGCCGCGCCTCCGGTGAGCAGCTTGTGGACGGCCGGGTCGCTGAGGCCGATGAGGACCGCGGGCCAGAGCAACGCCGAGGACGGTGAGGGCGACGAGCGGTGTCCAGGCGACCGCCTCGGGGGCGCTCAGCTCCGGGAAGGGGCGTTCGGCGAGGGCGGGGGGCTCGTAGGGGGCGGCGGGGGTCGGCGGGGTGTCGAGGAGGAGGGGGGCGGGCTCCTCGGCCCTCGGGGCGTCGGCCGCCGGGGCGGGCTCCTCGGCGGAGGCGGAGGCCGTCGGGCTCGCGGCCGTTGTCGCGGTCGCGGGGGTCCCGGCGAGCGCGGGGTCGGGGTTCTCCCCCAGGGGGGAATTCACCGGAAGGAGGGAATTGTCCCGGAGGGGCACCGGGCCCATGCACAGGCGGCGGACGACGAGGAGGAGGTACGCGGCGGTGAGGAGCGTGCCGAGCCCCGCGACGGCCATGCAGGTGAGGAACGTGGCGCGGTTCAGGCCGCTCGCCGGGTCGAAGGCCCCGTACATCGTGAGCATCTCGCCCCAGAAGCCGGCGAGGCCGGGGAGGCCGAGCGAGGCGACGGCGGCGAAGGCGAGCAGCGCCGCGTAGCGCGGGGCGCGGCCGTAGAGCGCCGCTCCCGCCGAGCCGGCGAGGCGGTCGATGACGGAGGTGCCCGCGCGGTCCTTGACGCCGCCGACGAGGAAGAAGAGCAGCCCGGTGATGAGGCCGTGGGCGATGTTCGCGAAGAGCGCGCCGTTGAGGCCCTGCGGGGTCATGCTCGCGATGCCGAGCAGGACGAAGCCCATGTGGCCCACGGAGGAGTACGCGACGAGGCGCTTGAGGTCGCCGCCCGCGCCCCGCCGTACGAGCTGGAGGCACGCGAGCGAGCCCCACAGGATGCCGGCCGCCGCGAGGACCGCGAGCCAGGGCGCGAAGACCTTCATGCCCTCGGGCGCGACGGGGATCACGACGCGCACGAAGCCGTACGTGCCCATCTTGAGCAGGACCCCGGCGAGCAGGACCGAACCGGCCGTGGGCGCGGCGGTGTGCGCGGCGGGCAGCCAGCTGTGCAGCGGCCACATCGGGGTCTTGACGGCGAGGCCGAGACCGATCGCCAGCACGGCCGTGACCTGCACGGACGTGCTCAGACCTGAGCCGTTGTCAGTGGCGAGTGCCACCATGTCGAACGTGCCCGCCTTCACGCCGGTCAGGAGCAGGCCGAGGAGCATGACGGCGGAGCCGACCAGGGTGAAGAGGATGAACTTCCAGGCGGCCTGTTCCCGCTTCGCGCCGCCCCAGCGGGCGATGAGGAAGTACATCGGGATCAGGACGGTCTCGAAGGCGACGAAGAAGAGGACGAGGTCGAGCACGGCGAAGGCGGCGAGCGCGCCGCCTTCGAGGAGGAGCAGGAGCGCCACGAAGGCGCGGGGGCTGCCGCCCCGGGGCGGCCGGAAGTAGCTGTGCAGGGCGCAGAGGAAGGTGAGGAGGGCGGTGAGGACGAGGAGGGGGAGCGAGATGCCGTCGACGCCGAGGTGGAAGCGGATGTCGTACGCGGCGATCCAGCTCACGTCCGTGCTCGCCTGGATGCGGGCGGCGTGGTCGCGGTCGAAGCCGAGGGCGAGGAGCAGCGCGGCGGCGAGGATCGCGCCGCTCACGGTGACGCCGTGGCGCAGCACCGCCTGGCCGGGGTCGCGTCCGCGCAGTCCGGGCGGGGCGGGCAGGAGGGCCGCGAGGGCGCCGAGCAGCGGGCCGAGGACGACGATCAGGAGCAGGACGGACCGGACGGTGTCGCCGAGGCCGAGGAGGGCGCCGCTCGCGAGGTCGGCGGGGACGGCGTGCGCGAGACCGGCGGGGGTCGCGTGCGCGAGGTCCCAGGGGGCTCCGGGCGCGAGGTGGCTCGTGCCCGCCGGGGCGGGCGGGGAGCCGGCGATACCGGGGGCGCTCGCGCTTGCCCGGAGTGCGTGCGGCGCGAGGGCGCCGAGAAGGTGGGCCACGGTTCAGGCTCCCGCCGCGTAGAGGACGACCGCGCAGGTCAGGAGGGCGGCTGCGGCGATCAGCGCGCCCAGGTACGTCTGGATGTTGCCGGTCTGGGCGCGGCGTGCGGCGGCGCCCAGGAGCTTGGGGAGTGCGGCGGCGGCGCGGACGTAGGTGTCCACGACGGCCGTGTCCAGGAAGCGGACGAGCGTGGCCCCGGCGTGGACGGGCGCGACGGCGAGCGCGCTCTGGAGCCGGTCGAGGTGGAAGCCGGTGGCCGCGTGGCGGTGGAGGCCGCCGAGGAGGAGGCGGCCCGGGTCGGCGGGGTCCTCGGTGCCGCCGGGGGCGCCGTAGGCGGCGGGGCGGCTCGCGATGGCCTGGGCCTCGGTGCGGCCCGCGTCGCCCTCGGGCCCGGCGGCGACGGCGCCGAGCGGGTAGCGCGCGGCGAGGGCCTGGGTGTGGCGCCAGGCCCCGTAGGTGAGGACGGCGCCGACGAGGGCGACGCCGGTGCCGAGCACGGAGGTGGTGAGCGTGGGCGCGAGGTCGCGGCCGTCGAACCAGTCGGGGAGCGCCCAGGCGGTGAGGCCGAGGAGGAAGGTGGGGATCGCGAGGAGCCAGAGCACGGCGTTCATGATCCGGGGGGTCGCGGGGTGGTCCGGGGCGGGGGCTTCGGCGGCCGAGGTCTTCCGGCCGGCGCGCGGGGACATCTCGGGGGCCTCGCGTGCGCCCAGGAGGAGCCAGAGGCGCGTCGCGTAGGCGCCGGTGAGGAGCGCGGTGGCGAGTCCGGCGACGAGGACGATCCACCCGGCGGCGGCGGGGATGCCGTGGGCGTGCCCGGTGGCGGCGTGCTCGGCGGCGCCGAGGACGGCCTCCTTGGAGAAGAAGCCGGTGAACGGGGGAATGGCGGCGAGCGCGAGGAGCCCGACCGTCATTGTCCAGTAGGCGTCGGGGACGGCGCGCCGCAGGCCGGGCATCCGGGACATGGCCGCGAGCGAGTTGGTGCCGGCGGCGTGGATGAGGACTCCGGCCGCGAGGAAGAGGAGCGCCTTGAAGGCGCCGTGCGACAGGAGGTGGAAGACGGCGGCGCCCCGGTCGCCGACGGCGAGGGCGCCGGTCATGTAGCCGAGCTGACCGGCGGTCGAGTAGGCGAGGACGCGCTTGATGTCGTCCTGGGCGAGCGCGGCGAGCCCGGAACCGGCCATCGTCACGGCGGCGAGGACGGCGAGGACGACGAGCGCGGCGGCGGAGGAGGTGAAGACGGGCAGGAGGCGCGCGACGAGGTAGACCCCGGCGGCGACCATCGTGGCCGCGTGGATGAGCGCGGACACGGGCGTGGGCCCGGCCATCGCGTCGGGCAGCCAGGTGTGCAGCGGGAACTGGGCGGACTTGCCGACGACGCCGCAGAGCAGCAGCAGGGCGATCGGGGTCGGGTGGTCGAGGCCCCCGTGGGTGACGGCGTGCAGGACCCTCGTGATGCGGAAGGAGCCGGTGTCGGCGGCGAGGGCGAAGAGGCCGAAGAGGAAGGGGACGTCGCCGAGCTTGGTGACGAGGAACGCCTTGAGCGAGGCGGAGCGGGCCTCGGGCGTCTCCCAGTAGTGCCCGATGAGGAAGTACGAGCAGATGCCCATGACCTCCCAGCCGACGAGCAGCACCATGAGGTCGCCGGAGTAGACGACGAGCAGCATGGCGGAGGTGAAGAGCGAGACGAGCGCCAAGTAGGAGGAGTAGCGGGGGTCCTCGCGGAGGTAGCCGGTGGAGTAGAGCTGCACGCACGTCGAGACGACGGTGACGAGGACCGCGACGAGGACGGCGAAGCCGTCGAGGTGGAGCGCGAGGTCCACGGGGGCCGCGCCGGTCGGGGTGAGCCGGGTCGCGGCGTCGATCGTCGCGCCGCCGCCCTGGCGGACGGCGACGAGGACGGCGAGGACAGCGCTCGCGGCGGCGGGGAGCACGGCGAGGGGCCGTACGAAGCGGGGGGCGCCGCGCCCGAGGAGCAGCCCGGCGAGCCCGCCGAGGAAGGGCAGGAGGGGGACGAGGACGGCGAGGGTCGTGGTGTTCACGCGGCTGCTCCGGGGGTGCGCGTGCCGGGGGCGGCCGGGTCCGTGCTGCCGGGGTCTTCGGGGCCGTCCAGGGCCTCGGGGTCCTCGGGGCCGTAGGGGGGCTCGGCGGTGTCGCGCAGGGCGTCGACGGCGATCGTGCCCCGCGCGCGGTACACGGCGAGGACGACGGCGAGACCGATGCCGATCTCGGCGGCGGCGATGGCGATGGTGAAGAGGGTCAGCGCCTGCCCGGCGTGGAGGGTGTCGCGCAGCCAGACGTCGAAGGCGACGAGGTCGAGGTTGACGGCGTTGAGCATCAGCTCGACGGACATGAGCACGAGGATCGCGTTGCGCCGCGCGAGCACTCCGTAGATCCCGGTGCAGAAGAGGAGGGCCGAGAGCACGGCCGGATAGACGAGATGCATCAGCGCGGGTCCTCCGGGTGCGGGGCCGGCGGCGGCGTGTCCGCCCCGGCACGGGACGCGGGGGTACGGGACGCGGCACGGGACGTGCCCGGCCTCGTACGGGAGGCGCCCGCTCCGCCGCGGGAGGCGCCCGTTCCCGTACGGGGCGCGCCCGGGCCCGAGCGCGGGCGGGGCTTCGGCTTGCGCGGCGGGGTGCCGCCCCCGTGGTTCCTGCGGGAGAGGACGATCGCGCCGACCAGGGCGGCGAGGAGGAGGACGGAGAGGGCCTCGAAGGGGAGGACCCAGTGGCGGAAGAGGAAGGCGCCGGTCACGGCCGTCGTGCCCTGTGGGTGGTCGCCGTCGAGGTCGAGGTACGTCGTGCGGAAGGCGTCCGCCACGACCCAGACGAGGCCCGCCGCCGCGAGGACGGCGACGGTGGCGGCGAGGGGGCGGTTGCGGGAGTCGGCTTCGTCGGAGCGGCCGATCGGGGCGCGCGTCAGCATGAGGCCGAACAGGAGCAGGACGACGACCGAGCCCACGTAGATGAGGACCTGCACCCAGGCGATGAACTCCGCCGTGAGCAGCAGGTACTCGACGGCGAGTCCGCCGAGCGCGACGACGAGCCACAGCGCGGCGTGCACGAGCTGCTTCGTCGTGACGGTGACGAGCGCGGCGCCGAAGGTGAGGAGGCCGAAGAGGACGAAGGCGATCTCGACACCGGTCGGGGAGAGGAAGCCCTGCGGGGCGGTGCCGGTCGCGGGGGCCGTGGCCAGGAGGGTGATCACGGGCGCGGCTCCTCACCGGTCGCGGGGCCGGTCCCCGGCGCCCGTCCGGGAGCGTCGGACGCCGCCCACTCGCCTGTCCCCGGGCGGGACTGCGCCGCCGCCGCTGCCGCCGCCTTCTCGGCGGCCTTCCGTGCCGCCGCCAGCTCCTTCGGCTCCTCCGCCGCCGGCTCCACGGCCGGGGGTTCGGGGACCGTCCACATCCACTCGCGGAGCTTGTCGCGCTCGTGCGTGAGGTCGTGGACGTCCGTCTCGGCGTACTCGAACTCGGGGGACCAGAAGAGCGCGTCGAAGGGGCAGACCTCGATGCAGATCCCGCAGTACATGCAGAGCGAGAAGTCGATGGCGAAGCGGTCGAGGACGTTGCGGCTGCGTTCGCGCCCGCCGGGCGCGGCCGGGGGCACCGTCTCCTTGTGCGAGTCGATGTAGATGCACCAGTCGGGGCACTCGCGCGCGCACAACATGCACACCGTGCAGTTCTCCTCGAAGAGCCCGATGACGCCCCGGCTGCGCGGGGGCAGCGGCGGGAGGGTGTCGGGGTACTGCGCGGTGACGGACTTGCGCGTCATCGTGCGGAGCGTGACGGCGAGGCCCTTGGCCAGACCCGTGCCGGGAATCGGGGGCATCTAGGAGATCACCACTTTGACGACGCCGGTGAGGGCGATCTGGGCGAGGGCGAGCGGGACGAGGAGCGTCCAGGACAGCTTCTGGAGCTGGTCCTCGCGGAGACGGGGGTAGCTGACGCGCAGCCAGATGACGACGAAGGCGAGCAGCGCCGTCTTGAGGAGCGTCCACAGCCAGCCGAGCCCGTCGCCGCCGAAGGGGCCGTGCCAGCCGCCGAGGAAGAGGACGGTCGTGAGGCCGCACAGGATGACGATCCCGGCGTACTCGGCGAGCAGGAAGAGCGCGAAGCGCAGTCCGGTGTACTCCGTGTAGGCGCCGAAGATGATCTCCGAGTCCGCCACGGGCATGTCGAACGGCGGGCGTTGCAGCTCGGCGAGCCCCGCGACGAAGAAGACGAAGCCGCCGACGATCTGCCACGGCACCCACCACCAGTGGAACTCCCCGAGGATGCCGGGCAGCGAGACCGTGCCGGCCGCCATCGCGACGGAGGCGGCGGCGAGGAGCATGGGCAGCTCGTAGGCGAGGAGTTGCGCGGCGGTGCGAAGGCCGCCGAGCAGCGAGAACTTGTTCGCCGAGGCCCAGCCGGCCATGAGCGAGCCGAGCACGCCGACGCCCATGACGGCGAGCGCGAAGAAGATCCCCGCGTCCACGACGGTCCCGACCGCGCTGTCCCCGGGCCCGACCGGGACGACGAGCAGCACGAGGAGGTAGGGGAGCAGCGCGACGGCGGGCGCGAGCCGGAAGATCCGCCGGTCCGCGTCGGCGGGGACGATGTCCTCCTTCTGCGCGAACTTCACGCCGTCGGCCATGAGCTGGGCCCAGCCGTGGAAGCCGCCCGCGAACATGGGCCCGAGCCGCCCCTGCATGTGCGCCATGACCTTGTGCTCGGCCTGCCCGACGGCGAGCGGCAGCACGAGGAACCCGGCGAAGACGAGGACGAGTCGCAGGGCGTCACCGAGGACGTCGTTCACGCGGGGTCGCCTCCGGCGGGGTTCTCGGGACGGGGATTGTCGGAGTCCCGGGTGTCGGGACGGGGGTGGTCGGGGCGCGGGTCCGGGCCGGTCGCGGGGGCGTCGGCGGCCCGGGGGACCGGGTCGGCTCGCCCCGGACCGGCTTGAGGCGCTTCGGCCGGGGTCGTTCGGTCCGCGTCGGCTCGGTCCGAACCCGCCGGGTCGGCGTCCGGTCGGTCCACGTCCGCGCGGTCCACGTCCGCGCGGTCCACGTCGGCCCGATCCCCGTCCTCGTCCGCGTCGGCCGCTTCGGTCCGGGGCATCGGCGCCGGGTCCGGGCCGGGCGCTTGGCCCGCCCCGGACCGCTGGCCGGTCTCGGGGCCTTGACCCGCCCCGGGGCCTGCACCCGTTTCCGGCTGTCGGCCCGCCCCGGGCGTCGCCTCCGGTCGCGGCTCCTGCGCGTTCCCGGGGCCGGCGTCCTCCGGGCCGGCCGGTTCCGCCCGTCCCGGCTTCCGCTCGTCGAAAGCCGGGCGGGCGTGGTGCCAGGGGGCGTCGGGGCTGCCCGCCGGGGCCGCCGCGTCCTTGGGCGCGTCGGGGGCCGCCCCGCTCTCGGGTGCGCCGGGGCGCGCGGCGCTTCGCTGCGTCGCCGAGCCGTCGGAGGCGGTACGGGCGCGCCGCGCCGGGGCCGCGCCCCGCTCCTCGCGCTGCGAGGCCGAGCCCGCCGAGGCCGCACGCGAGCGCCGCGCCGGAGCGTCTTCGGCGGCACCCGGCACCACGCCCGGCGCCGCCTCCGCACCGGCGCGCGCCTCCGCACCCGCCCGCGCCCCCGCTCCCCCGGCCGTCCGCGTACGGCGGGCCGGGCGGGCCGGGGCGTCGGGGAGCTGTCCCTTCAGCGGGCCCCACTCGTTCGGGTCCGGGACGCCCGGCGGCAGCATCTGGCGGCGTTTGGGGGTGCCGTGGCCCGACTCCCCCGGCTCCTTCGCGCCGGGCCACGCCTTCGCGACGCGGGCCGCGAGGACGAAGTCCTTGCGCAGTGGGTGGCCCTCGAAGGTCTCCGGGAGGAGGAGCGGGGCCAGGCCAGGGTGGCCCTCGAAGCGCAGGCCGAACATCTCGTGCGTCTCGCGCTCGTGCCAGGCGGCGCCCGCGTAGACGCCGACGGCCGAGGCGAGAACGGGCGTCCCGTGCGGCACGGTCGTACGGAGCAGCAGGCGCCGGACGGGCGCGAGCGCGACGACGTGCGCGCACACGCGCAGGCCCGTGCCCGGCTCGTCCACCGCCGAGAGCCAGTCGAAGTACGTGCAGCCGAGGACGCGGCGGGCCGTGTCGAGCGAGGCCGTCCACGTGTCCGCCGGGACATCGACGGTCAGCAGGCCGTACGCCTCCTCGGCGTTCGCGCCCGTACCGAAGACCTCCTCGGCCGCTCCCGGGAGCCAGCCGGTCACCGCTCCCCCTCCGGCGGCCTGACGAGGCCGCTGCGGAGCGCGGCCACCGGGGCGCGGCGCCCGTAGCGCTCGGCGGGCGACTCCTTCGCGATCTTCTCCTGGAGCTTGAGGATGCCCTGGAGCAGCGCCTCGGGGCGCGGCGGGCAGCCGGGCACGTACACGTCGACGGGGATGATCTGGTCGACGCCCTTCGTGACGGAGTACGAGTCCCAGTACGGGCCGCCGCAGTTGGAGCAGGCGCCGAAGGAGATGACGTACTTCGGCTCGGGCATCTGCTCGTACAGGCGCTTGACCGCGGGGGCCATCTTGTCCGTCACCGTGCCCGAGACGACCATCAGGTCGGCCTGCCGGGGGCCCGGCGCGAAGGGGATGACGCCGAGGCGGATGAAGTCGTGGCGCGACATCGACGCGGCGATGAACTCGATCGCGCAGCAGGCGAGGCCGAAGTTGAAGACCCACAGGCTGTAGCGGCGGCCCCAGTTGAGGACGACCTTCATGGGCTGCGGGGCCAGTCGCGAGAGCACGCCCGTCGTCCCGGCGGGCGGCGCTGTGGGGTCGGGGAGGTCCACGGGGGCCGGAACGGCGGTGGTGGGCACGGGGGTCACGTCCATTCCAGGACGCCCTTCTTCCAGGCGTAGAGGAGTCCGATGGCGAGGAAGCCGAGGAACACGAGCATCTCGACGAGCGTCGTCGCCCCGTAGCCGGGCGCGGCGAAGACCGTGGCCCAGGGGAAGAGGAAGATCGAGTCCACGGCGAAGATCACGTACAGGAACGCGTAGACGTAGTAGCGGACCTGGGTGTGCGCCCAGCCCTCGCCGACCGGGTCGACCCCGCACTCGTACGTCAGGAACTTCTCGCGCGTCGGCACGACGGGCCGCAGCAGGCGTCCGGCCGCGAAGGCGAAGGCCACGAAGAGCACGCCGGCGGCGGTGATGACGCCGACGAGGGTGTAGGCGTGGAAGTAGCCGGAGGCGAGGGTGACGGCGGTGCCGGGGGGACTCAGGGGTACCGCCACGTCCGTCCTCCACTCCGCCGGGTCTCGCCGCTCGCTCTGGCCTGCGCCGTGCCCGCACGGGCACCCACGGGAGTCTAGGGCCTGCTAAAGAAACGGTAAGCAGTGAGGTCCGGGGGGCGGGGCCGCGCGGGAGGGGTCGGGGTGGGGTTTCCCCCCTCCCCGCTGTCCGGGCCCCCTCATGGCATCGGCGGTGCCGAACGGGCAGGCTGGGGCCATGACCGCATCGGTGACCCCGCAGGACCAGCGTGCCACGGGCGCCCCGCCCCCCGTGGGCCATGCCTTCCCCGGGGCGACGTGGAAGGAGTTGGCGCACCTTCTGGCCAACCTTCCGGCCACTCTTCTGGGCTTCGTCTACAGCGTCCTGTTCGTCTCGCTCGGGGTCGGGCTCGCGGTGACGGTGATCGGGCTGCCCGTGCTCGTCCTCGGGCTGCGCGGGGCGCGGCTCGTGGGGCGGGCGGAACGGGGCCGGGCGCGGCGGCTGCTGGGCGTGCGGATCGAGGAACCGAGCCGCATCCCGCGCGGCGCGGGGGGCGGCAGCGCGCTCGGGCGGCTGTGGGACGACGTGAAGGACCCGGTGGGGTGGCGCACCGCGCTGTACTCGGTGATCCGGCTGCCGTGGGGCATCGTGACGTTCACGGTGTCGCTGGTGTCGTTCTTCGCGCTGTGGCCCGTGCTCGGCTATCTCGTACGGGGCATGGCGAACGTCGACCGGGCGATGGTCCGGGGGCTCCTCTCGCCCTCGACGGAGCTGGAGCGCCGTATCGCCGAACTGGAGTCCGGGCGCGGGGTCGTGGTGGACACGGCGGCGGCCGATCTGCGGCGCATCGAGCGGGACCTGCACGACGGGGCGCAGGCGCGGCTCGTGGCGCTCGCGATGGGACTCGGGCTCGCGAAGGAGAAGGTCGTGGAGGACCCGGAGGCGGCGGCGCTCATGGTCGAGGAGGCGCACGGCGAGGTGAAGCTCGCGCTCCAGGAGTTGCGGGACCTCGCGCGGGGCATCCACCCCGCCGTCCTCACCGACCGGGGACTCGACGCGGCACTCTCCTCCGTCGCCGCCCGCTGCACCGTCCCCGTCTCCGTCAAGGCCGACCTCCACGACCGCCCCGCCGAAGCCATCGAGGGCATCGCCTACTTCACCGTCTCCGAACTCCTCCAGAACGTCAGCAAACACAGCGGCGCCCGCACCGCCACCGTCGAGGTCTGGCGCGCCGGCGACCGCCTGCTCCTCCAGGTCCACGACGACGGACACGGAGGCGCCTCCCTCGACGGCGGCACGGGGCTCGCCGGGCTCTCGGACCGGCTCGGCGCGGTGGACGGCCTCTTCGTCATCGACTCGCCGCCCGGCGGCCCGACGACGATCACCGCCGAACTGCCGTGGCGGGAGCGGGGAGCGGACCGGGCGGGACGACGGCTGGCGGGGAAGCCGGGCGAGGGGCGCGGGTAGCCGCGCGGGGCGGGACACGTACGGGTACGGGTGCGGGGCGGCCGGTTC
>NZ_GG770539.1:2645660-2655345 GCF_000154905.1 Streptomyces sp. SPB074
AAAAAAAAAAAAAAAAAAAAAAAAAAAAAAAAAAAAAAAAAAAAAAAAAAAAAAAAAAAATAAAAAAAAAAAAAAATAAAAAAAAAAAAAAAATAGTTCGGGCGCGCGGGCCACGTCCGGAAAAAAAAAAAAAAAAAAAAAAACGGGTGGGGCGGGGGGTTAACCCCCCGCCCGAGAGACCGATCTCCCGCATGTTCCCGCGCGGCCCCGCCCACCATGCTGGAGGAGAAGCGAGAGGAGGCGTCCGGATGACGGCAGGGACGTGGTACGAGAAGGACGGGCCGGTGGGAGAGCGCGCGGGGCGCGTCCCCGGCGCACACCCGCGCGGCGCGGGCACGTACCCGCGCGGCGCGGGCACGTACGCACGGGGCTACGACCGTGACGGCTGGCCCCTCGCGCCGCCCTCCGGCGGGCGCCCGCACGCCCCCGGCGACGGCCGCACGCCGCTCGCGCGCGCCCTGTTCGCGCCGGTGAGCCCGAGATTCTGGCGGGAGCTGCTCTACCTCTTCGTGAGCCTGCCGCTCTCACTCGTCGCCTTCGTGTGGGCCGTGGTGATGTTCTGCCTCGGGGCCGGGCTGCTCATCACGTTCATCGGGGTGCCGGTGCTGGCCCTGCTGCTCGCCTCGATGCGCGGGCTCGCGCACGTGGAGCGGGGGCTCGCGCGGGGGCTGCTGGGCACGGAGGTGGCCGGGGCGGGGCCGCTGCGCGGCGGGCGGCACTCGCTGTTCGGGCTGATGGGCGCGCTCCTCAAGAGCGGCGAGTCCTGGCGCCACCTCCTCTTCGCCGTCCTGCACTTCCCCTGGACGGCGTTCGCAGCGACGCTCTCGCTCGCGGTGTGGAGCAGCGGCCTGACGGCGCTCACGTACCCGCTGTGGGTGTGGGCGGTACCGGGCGATGTGGGGCACAACGGCATCCAGATCTACGGGGACACCCACCACGCCGAGTACGTCGACTCCGGCCTGGAGATCGCGCTGACCTGCGCGGCGGGCCTCGTCCTGACACTGCTCGCGCCCTGGCTCGTACGGGGGCTGACGACCGTCGACGCGCTGCTCGTGCGGGCGCTGCTCGGGCGCTCACGCCTGGAGAGCCGTGTCGGCGAGCTGGAGTCGGACCGGGGCGTCGTGGTGGACACGGCCGCCGCCGATCTGCGGCGCATCGAGCGGGACCTGCACGACGGGGCGCAGGCGCGGCTCGTGGCGCTCGCGATGGATCTCGGGGTGGCGAAGGAGAAGCTGGTGGAGGACCCGGAGGCGGGGGCGCGGCTCGTCGCCTCGGCGCACGGCGAGGTGAAGACGGCACTCCAGGAGCTGCGGGACCTCGCGCGCGGCATCCACCCCGCCGTCCTCACCGACCGGGGACTCGACGCGGCACTCTCCTCCGTCGCCGCCCGCTGCACCGTCTCCGTCTCCGTCGAAGTGGACCTCCACGACCGCCCCGCCGAAGCCATCGAGGGCATCGCCTACTTCACCGTCTCCGAACTCCTCCAGAACGTCAGCAAACACAGCGGCGCCCGCACCGCCACCGTCGAGGTCTGGCGCGCCGGCGACCGCCTGCTCCTCCAGGTCCACGACGACGGACACGGAGGCGCCTCGCTCGACGGCGGCACGGGGCTCGCCGGGCTCTCGGACCGGCTCGGCGCGGTGGACGGCGTGCTCCTGGTCGACTCGCCGCCCGGCGGGCCGACGACGCTCACCGCCGAGCTGCCGTGGACGGCGCGGGCCGCGCGCCCCGGCACCGGTGCCGCCACCGGCGCGCGCGAGGGCACCGCTTCCTGAAATGCTGTCCCCCGCGAGGGGCGTCCCGGGAGGGGGCCCCGGGGATTCCGACGGCGGGGGACGTGGCAGAAGTGGCGGACATGGCAGAGGCAGGAGCGGCGAAGGTGCGGATCGTCATCGCGGAGGACTCCGTCCTCCTGCGGGAGGGGCTGACCCGCCTGCTCAGCGACGCCCGGCACGAGGTCGTGGCCGGCGTCGGGGACGGGGACGCGCTCGTGAAGACGGTGCGGGACCTCGCGGAGCAGTCCCAGCTCCCGGACGTCGTCGTCGCGGACGTGCGGATGCCCCCGACGCACACCGACGAGGGCGTCCGCGCGGCCGTGGCGCTGCGCAAGGCGTACCCGGCGCTCGGGGTGCTCGTGCTCTCGCAGTACGTCGAGGAGCAGTACGCGACCGAGCTGCTCGCCGGGTCGAGCCGGGGGGTCGGCTACCTGCTCAAGGACCGGGTCGCGGACGTGCGGGAGTTCGTGGACGCCGTGGACCGCGTCGCGAGCGGCGGCACCGCGCTCGACCCGGAGGTGGTCGCCCAGCTCCTCGGCCGCTCCCGCAAGCAGGACGTGCTCGCGAACCTGACCCCGCGCGAGCGGGAGGTGCTGGCGCTGATGGCCGAGGGGCGGACGAACTCGGCGGTCGCGAAGGCGCTCGTGGTGAGTGACGGGGCGGTCGAGAAGCACGTGAGCAACATCTTCATGAAGCTCGGGCTCTCGCCGAGCGAGGGCGACCACCGCAGGGTGCTCGCCGTCCTCACGTACCTGCGGTCCTAGCCGGTACCCGCTCCCGGCCGCCCGCCCCGCTCCCGGCCGCCCTCCCGCCGGGCTGCCTAGGCCAAAAGAACCAGACATTTCCGTCTCCCGTCCTTCACGGAGAGCCGGACCCCGAAAAAAGCCCGCGAAACGGGCAGATTTGACCGCGCCGCGATCGAAAGGGGTCCTCTTCGGGGCACCTGCCCGTCTCCGTGAGGTGTTCGGGATATGACCCGTCCCGGGAAGGGGACCCTTACCGACGTAGGCTGTGCCGCAGGGACAGCGCCGGTCCGCCGGCGCACAGACAGGCACAGCCACAGGCACACGCATCGGCCAGGAAACGCCCCCGCCGCCCCGGCGGGAGCCGCCACCGCCTCGACGGGAGGTCCACTTCCAGTGACCAGCCAGGTCAGCAGCCCAGCCGGGCCGTCCGAGGGTGCGGTCGTCGGCGAGCCGCGCCCCACGGACGCGCCGCAGGCCCCCGCCCCCGTGACGGACGTACTCGAAGGCCCCGAGCCGGACACCGAGCGCCTGGAGGCGCCCGCTCAGTCCGGCGCGAAGGAGGTCCGCAAACTGGACCGGGTGATCATCCGCTTCGCGGGTGACTCCGGGGACGGGATGCAGCTCACGGGTGACCGCTTCACCTCGGAGACCGCCTCCTTCGGCAACGACCTCTCGACGCTGCCGAACTTCCCGGCCGAGATCCGTGCCCCCGCGGGCACCCTGCCGGGCGTCTCGTCCTTCCAGCTCCACTTCGCCGACCACGACATCCTCACGCCGGGCGACGCCCCGGACGTGCTCGTCGCGATGAACCCGGCGGCGCTCAAGGCGAACCTGGCGGATGTGCCGCGCGGCGCGGAGATCATCGTCAACACGGACGAGTTCACCAAGCGCGCGATGCAGAAGGTCGGCTGGGACGCCTCCCCGCTGGAGGACGGCACGCTCGACGGCTACAGCGTCCACCCCGTGCCGCTCACGACGCTGACGGTCGAGGCGCTGGCGGAGTACGAGCTGTCCCGCAAGGACGCGGGCCGCAGCAAGAACATGTTCGCGCTCGGCCTGCTGAGCTGGATGTACCACCGGCCCACCGAGGGCACGGAGAAGTTCCTGCGCGCCAAGTTCGCGAAGCGCCCGGAGATCGCCGAGGCGAACCTCACGGCCTTCCGCGCGGGCTGGAACTTCGGCGAGACGACGGAGGACTTCGCCGTCTCCTACGAGGTGGCCCCCGCCTCGGCCGCCTTCCCCACCGGCACGTACCGCAACATCTCCGGGAACCTGGCGCTCGCCTACGGGCTCATCGCCGCCTCCCGGCAGGCCGAGCTGCCGCTCTACCTGGGCTCGTACCCGATCACCCCGGCCTCGGACATCCTGCACGAGCTGAGCAAGCACAAGAACTTCGGTGTGCGCAGCTTCCAGGCCGAGGACGAGATCGCGGGCATCGGCGCCGCGCTCGGCGCGGCCTTCGGCGGCAGCCTCGCGGTGACGACGACCTCCGGCCCGGGCGTGGCCCTCAAGTCGGAGACGATCGGCCTGGCCGTCTCCCTCGAACTCCCGCTCCTCATCGTGGACATCCAGCGCGGCGGTCCCTCCACGGGGCTGCCGACGAAGACGGAGCAGGCGGACCTGCTCCAGGCGATGTACGGGCGCAACGGCGAGGCCCCGGTGCCGATCGTCGCGCCCCGTACCCCCGCCGACTGCTTCGACGCGGCGCTCGACGCGGCGCGCATCGCGCTCACGTACCGCACCCCCGTCTTCCTCCTCTCGGACGGCTACCTCGCCAACGGCTCCGAGCCCTGGCGCATCCCCGAGGCCGGGGAGCTGCCCGACCTGACGACCTCCTTCGCGACGGCGTTCAACCACGAACTCGCCGACGGCACCGAGGTCTTCTGGCCCTACAAGCGCGACCCCGAGACGCTCGCGCGCCCGTGGGCCGTGCCCGGCACCCCCGGTCTCGAACACCGCATCGGCGGCATCGAGAAGCAGGACGGCACGGGCAACATCTCCTACGACCCGGCGAACCACGAGTTCATGGTCCGCACCCGCCAGGCGAAGATCGACGGCGTGCGCGTCCCGGACATCGAGGTGGACGACCCGGGCAACGAGGCGCGCACCCTCGTGCTCGGCTGGGGCTCCACGTACGGGCCGATCACGGCGGCGGTGCGGCGGCTGCGCGTCGCGGGCGAGAGCATCGCGCAGGCCCACCTGCGCCACCTCAACCCCTTCCCCGCGAACCTCGGCGAGGTCCTGCGGTCCTACGAGAAGGTCGTCGTCCCGGAGATGAACCTCGGCCAGCTCGCGACCCTGCTGCGCGCCAAGTACCTCGTGGACGCGCGGTCCTACAACCAGGTCAACGGAATGCCGTTCAAGGCGGAACAGCTCGCGACGGTGCTCAAGGAGGTCATCGATGACTGAGACCACGCAGGCGCCCGAGGGTCCGCTCTCGCTCTCGCTCGTGCCCAAGGCCGAGGCGAAGCAGTCCATGAAGGACTTCAAGTCGGACCAGGAGGTCCGCTGGTGCCCCGGCTGCGGGGACTACGCGGTGCTCGCGGCCGTGCAGGGCTTCATGCCCTCGCTCGGGCTCGCGAAGGAGAACGTCGTCTTCGTGTCGGGCATCGGCTGCTCCAGCCGCTTCCCGTACTACATGAACACGTACGGGATGCATTCGATCCACGGCCGCGCCCCGGCCATCGCGACCGGGCTCGCCTCCTCGCGGCAGGACCTGAGCGTGTGGGTCGTCACGGGTGACGGCGACGCCCTCTCGATCGGCGGCAACCACCTCATCCACGCGCTGCGCCGCAACGTGAACCTCAAGATCCTGCTCTTCAACAACCGGATCTACGGGCTCACCAAGGGCCAGTACTCGCCGACCTCCGAGATCGGCAAGATCACCAAGTCCACGCCGATGGGCTCGCTCGACAACCCCTTCAACCCGGTCTCGCTCGCGCTGGGCGCCGAGGCGACCTTCGTCGCGCGCACGGTGGACTCCGACCGCCAGCACCTGACAAGCGTCCTCAAGGCGGCGGCGGAGCACCCGGGCACGGCGCTCGTGGAGATCTACCAGAACTGCAACATCTTCAACGACGGCGCCTTCGAGGTCCTCAAGGACAAGGAGAAGGCGGCGGAGGCGGTGATCCGCCTGGAGCACGGGCAGCCGATCCGCTTCGGCACGAAGGGCGTCGTACGGGACCACGCCTCCGGCGACCTGCGCGTCGTGGACGTGACGCCGGAGAACGAGGCCGACGTCCTGGTCCACGACGCCCACCGCGAGACGGCCACGGCGGCGTACGCGCTCTCGCGCCTGGCGGACCCGACGACGCTCCACCAGACCCCGATCGGGATCTTCCGCGACGTCGAGCGGCCGGTCTACGACACGCTCATGGCCGAGCAGCTCGACGCGGCCGTCTCGGAACAGGGCAAGGGCGACCTGTCCGCGCTCCTCGCGGGCAAGGACACCTGGACCGTGGTGGGCTGACGCCCACCCCCTGAGCGGGAAACCCCCGGGCTTTTGCCCCGGCTCCCGCTCCTCAGACGCCGGAGGGGCTTTCCTTGCCCCTCCGGCGTTCGTCGTACGCGGCCCTGGCCTCCTCCACCGCGGAAACCTGCCGCTCGCTCCACCGCGCCAGGCCGAAGACCTGCTCAGCCGCCTCCCGCCCGCCGGCGGTGAGCGAGTACTCCACGTGCGGCGGCACGACCGCCTTCGCCTCGCGCACCACGAAGCCGTCCCGCTCCAGCGTCTGGAGCGTCTGCGCGAGCATCTTCTCGCTCACGCCCCCCACCGTCCGCCGCAGCTCGCTGAACCGGTACGTCCGCGCGAGCAGCGCCGCGAGGACGAGCACGGCCCAGCGCGAGGTCACGTGCTCCAGGATGCCCCGCGAGGGGCACATCGCCCGGTTGACGTCCGGGGCCCCGTCCGCGATCCCCTCGCGCCCGCCGAGCAGCTCCGCCATCTCCGCACTCACTGTCATGCCAGTACCTTACTCGAAAGTGGGTACTTTCGTTTGGTAAGTGCGATCCCTAATGTGGAGGCGAAGCACGGAGCAACCCCCTGTGCACCTGTTGCAGCGCGAAAGGCACCCCTCATGAGCATCGTCGTCACCGGCGCCACCGGGCAGCTCGGCCGTCTCGTCCTCGCCGGCCTGCTGGAGAAGGTCCCCGCGAGCGGGATCGCGGCCGTGGTCCGCAGCGAGGAGAAGGGCGCGGAGTTCGCGGCGCGGGGCATCGAGCCGCGCATAGCCGACTACGACCGGCCGGAGACCTTGAAGGGCGCCTTCCACGAGGGCGACCGGGTGCTCTTCGTCTCGGGCAGCGACATCGGCAGGCGCGGCCCGCAGCACCGGGCCGTGGTGGCCGCCGCGCAGGCCGCCGGGGTCGCCCAGCTCGCGTACACCGGCGTGCTCGGCGGCCCCCGGGCCGACTTCACGCTCGCCGACGAGCACAAGATCACCGAGCAGGCGATCCTCGACTCGGGCGTTCCCTACACCTTCCTGCGCAACGGCTGGTACGCGGAGATGTACGTCGGGCGCATCCCCCAGCTCTTCGAGCAGGGCGCGCTGGTGGGCAGCTCCGGCGAGGGCCGCCTCGCGGCGGCGCCGCGCGCGGACTACGCGGCGGCGGCCGTCGCCGTGCTCACGGGCGAGGGCCACGAGAACAAGGTCTACGAGCTGAGCGGCGACGACGCCTGGACGATGGCCGAGTTCACCGCCGAGCTCACGCGGCAGTCCGGCAGGCCGGTCACCTTCCAGAACGTGACGCCCGAGCGGCACAAGGACATCCTGCTCGGCACGGGGCTCCCGGAGTTCCTGGCGGACGTCTTCGTGGACGTGGACGCGGCGATCGCGCGCGGCTCCCTCGCCCACACCCCCGGCGACCTCTCCCGGCTCATCGGCCGCCCGACGACCCCCCTGGCGGACTCGATCGCGGCGGGGCTCAAGGAGCTGGAGGGCTGAGGGGGCGGAGGGGACCGCGGGGGCGGAGGGGGCCGCGGGCCACGCGGCGCCACTCCCCCGCCGATGCCCGGCGGGCCGCCGTGCTTCCCCGTGCCTCCGCGCGACCCCTCGCGTCATGACCGTAGGCCGATACGGGAATGACAAGCCGCTCCGCTCCCGTTACCTTCCGACGGGGGCGGCGGCAGGGCGCGGCCCGGGACCGGATCGGGGAACGCGATGGCCGCCGCACCAGCACCACAGGACACCGGGCAGGGCACCTCGCGTGCCGGCCTCTCCTACGGCTTCGGCGCCTACGGCATCTGGGGTCTCGTGCCGCTCTTCTGGCCGCTGCTCAAGCCGGCCGGGGCGGGCGAGATCCTGGCGCACCGCATGGTCTGGTCGCTCGGCGTCGTCGCGATCCTGCTGCTGTGCGTCCGCCGCTGGGCCTGGGCGGCCGAACTCGCGCGCGACCCGCGCCGTCTGGCCCTCGTCGCGGTCGCGGCGGCCGTGATCACGGTCAACTGGGGCGTCTACATCTGGGCGGTCAACGCGGGCCACGTCGTGGAGGCGTCCCTCGGGTACTTCATCAACCCCCTCGTGAGCATCGCGCTCGGCGTGCTGCTCCTCGGGGAGCGGCTGCGGCCCGTGCAGTGGGTCGCGGTCGCGACGGGCGTCGCCTCCGTGCTCGTCCTCGCGATCGGCTACGGGAAGCCGCCGTGGATCTCGCTGGCGCTCGCGTTCTCGTTCGGCGCCTACGGGCTGGCGAAGAAGAAGGTCAACCTCGGCGGGATCGAGTCGCTGGCCGCCGAGACCGCCCTCCAGTTCCTGCCCGCGCTGGGCTTCCTCCTCTGGCTCGGCGCCCGGGGCGGTTCCACGTTCACGGGCGAGGGCACTGGACACGCGGCGCTGCTCGCCTCGACGGGCATCGTCACGGCGGTGCCGCTCGTCTTCTTCGGCGCGGCGGCGATCCGCGTCCCGCTCTCGACGCTCGGCCTGCTCCAGTACCTGGCCCCGGTCTTCCAGTTCGCCCTGGGCATCTTCTACTTCCACGAGGAGATGCCGCCCGCGCGCTGGGCCGGTTTCGGGCTCGTGTGGATCGCGCTGCTCCTCCTGACCTGGGACGCCCTGCGCACGGCCCGCGCCAACCGCCGCACGGCGGAGCGGCTGCGGCGGGCGGTACGGGAGGCGGAGGCGGCGGGGGACCCGGCGGGCGCGGAGACGCGGGCGGCGGACCCGGTGGCCGGGGAGACGCCGCCGTGCGAGGGCACCGAGCCGCCCGCGCGGAAGGCGGCGGACGCGACCGCGCGGGACGCGGCGCGGGCACCGGCCCGGGAGGCGTGATCCGGCGCGGCGCGGGATGAAGGGCCCGAAGCCGGGAAGACTCGACGCCATGGCTGATCACGACATCGACGTCGCGCGGGACATCGACGCCCTCGTCTTCGACGTCCTCGGGACGCTCGTGGACGACGTGGCCGGAATCCGCGCCGGTATCGGCGAGTTGACGACGGACGCGGCGGAAGCCGGGCGGCTCTTCGCGCTGTGGCAGGAAGCACACGGACACCGAGCAGCGCAGGATGATGGCCGGGCAACGGCCCTACCTCCCCGCCGACGCGCTCGACATGGAGACGGCCGGGGTGGTCGCCGCGGCGGCCGGTCTGGACGACGACGTCGCGGCGGTCGCGGCGCTCGCGCACGCGGCGCACGCGCTCGCGCCGTTTCCGGACAGTGCCGCGGGGCTCGACCGGCTCGCGCGCCGCTTCCCGCTCATCGCGCTGTCGAACGCGAGCCGCGCCGAACTGCTCGGCATCACCGTGCGGGCCGGGCTGCGCTGGCACCTCGCGCTCTCCACGGAGGAGGCGCGTACGTTCAAGCCGGACCCGCCCGCGTACGAACTCGCCCTCGCCCCGGCGGGCCGCCCGCCGGAACGCGTCCTGATGGTCGCGGCGCACGCCTGGGACCTGCGCGGCGCGCAGAGCCTCGGAATGCGCACGGCGTACGTGCACCGGGAGGAGCGCGAGGCGCCGGGGCGGGACGACCGCTTCGACTTCCTGGCGGCGGACTTCACGGACCTGGCGGACCAGCTCCTGGGGTAGCGGCGCACACGGGGCGGGAGCGTCTTGTGGCGGGACGGGCATCCGGGGGCGGGGTGCGTCCTCGGGCGGGACGGGAGGCGTGCCCGGCGTGTCCGAGGGTCGTGCCCGGCGTGTCGGGGGGCGTGCCCGGCGCCGGGGGCCCGCCTCAG
>NZ_GG770539.1:2655445-2673323 GCF_000154905.1 Streptomyces sp. SPB074
TCCGTCCCGCGTCCCCCAGCCAGGCCCGCGCCCCCTCCGCGTCCACCGTCAGCCCGAAGTCCCCGTACCCGGGGCGCCCCGCCGACTGCCACCACCGGTAGGCCGCCTCCACCTCGAGCCACAACTTCCGCTCGCCGTACTGGAGAACAGTCGACTCCGCGTCCGGCCGCAGCACCAGGCAGGCCCAGGACCCCGTGCCCCCCGTGTCGTGGAACCACACGGGAAGGCTGCCGTCGAGCCCCACCGTCGGCGCGACCGCCGTCGCGCAGCGCGGCACGCGCAGGCCGAGCGCGAACCGCGCGCTGCCGAGCAGGTCCGAGTCCAGGATGTCCGTGCCGATCCACGCCGACGAGCGCTGCGCCTTGGCACCCGTCTCGCGCAGGTACTCGGCCCGCGCGCCACCGCGCCAGCGCTGCCCGCGCGCCCGCGTGCACTCCAGGGGCCGCAGGAACCGCCCGCTCGCCGAGCGCCCGTCCCCGCTCACGCGCAGCGCCACGAGCACGTCCGCCGAGCAGAAGTGCGTCCCCCACGGCAGCACGATCAGCGCCCCCGGCGCGCTCTGCTCGATCCACGCGTACGGGACCTCGCGCAGCCCGCAGCACGACACGATCCGGTCGTACGGGGCCTGGGTGGTGTACCCGGACAGGCCGTCGCCGACCCGCACCTCCGGCGTGAGCCCGAAGCGGCGCAGCCGCTGGCGCGCGAGCGCCGCCACCGACTCGTCGATCTCGAAGCTCGTCACGGCGGGCACGCTGAGCCGGTGCGCGAGCAGCGCGGTCGTCCACCCCGTCCCCGTACCGACCTCCAGGACGCGTCCCACCCCTTCGCCGAGGCGGAGATCGGCGAGCAGCCCGAAGACGACGGACGGGCCCAGCGCCGTCGAGGTCGCCAGCCGCCCCGGCGTCAGCCCCGTGTGCTCGCCGTCATCCCACTGGGTGACGATCGGCGCGTCACTGCCGGCGTACGCGTGCCACGTACCGGGGTCCCTGCTGCGCGACACCGCCACGTGCGCGCGCTGTTCCGCGTCCCAGGGCCACATCAGCGGCGGCAGGAACGCGGCGCGCGGCACCTCCTCGTACGCCGCCCGCCAGTCCGGCGCGAGCACCCCCGCCGCACTCATCCGCCGCCCGAGCCGCAGCCTCGCCTCCCGCTCGCCGCCGCCCCGCTCGCTCGTCACCATGGCCGCTCGACCTCCGGACACTCGTACGGATACGCGTGCGCGGCGGGGCGACGGAGCGGGGGTGGGGGCATGACGGCACCTCTGTCTCTGGCTGAACAGCACCCGTGGGGGATGTGAGTCAAACGCCGGAAAGGGCTTCCGGGGCACGGCACCGGCGAGGAACCACCTGCCCCGGGCCCCGTTGACGCGCACCCGGCCCGTTCACCCGTCGCACGCCTGTACGGACCAGGCCGGGCGGCCTCGCGCCAGCGCCTCGCGCCGTACGGCCGGAGGAAATCCAACGCACGCGCGGCGGTGAGGGTGTTGAACGCCCCCGGCCCCGCCCCGCTCCCCCGCCGCCCGAGGCCCGGGCGGCCGACCCGCGCGGTTCACCGCCGCGAGAATCCGTGCGGGTGCCGCGCGATGAGGACGCGGCAGTCAACGGCACGGGAGTGATCCCCGGCGGCGGTGGCGGCCCGCTCCTCCGCCCGGAGCCGCTCGCAGAGACGGCAGGGGAGGACGGGTTCGGGCGACCCGGGCGGGCGTTCGTGGACGAGGTACAGGGACATGACGGTTCCTCTCCGTGTCGGTTTGGCTACCGGGGAGGTACACGGTGGCCTAGCGTGGAGAACTACTCAACGTTGTGCCAACGGGTGGAAGGCGGAGGGGAACGCCCCTTGAACATCAAGAAGTTGAACCCGGACGCGGGGCCTTACGCGGCCTACGGAGCGCGTTTGCGCAAGGTACGGCAGGAGTTGGGGCTGCGACAGAAGGACGTGGCGCAGCGAGTGGGGTACGCCGAGTCGCACATGTCCGGCGTGGAAATCGCCGCGAAGAAACCAACACTCAATTTCTCGGTGGCGCTTGACACCGCACTGGGGCTGACGAACACCGAGCGGTCCTTCGAGCGCGAGTGGCGGAACATCACGTTCGGGGCCTTGCTGGAGGGCTTCCCCGAGTACCTGAAGCTCGAAGGGCGGGCAGTGGAGGTCCGGGTCTTTGAGAACGGCGTCATCCCTGGGCTCCTCCAGACACCGGAGTACGCACGTGCTCTCACGGAGGCCGCAGTTCAGCGCGGTGCCATCACAGCGGAACTGGCGGAGCAGCGTCTCCGCGCCCTCGCCGAACGCCAGCAGGCCGTACGGCGTGAGAGCCCTCCGATGGTCTTCGCGGTGCTGGACGAGAGCTGTGTCCGGCGATCTATCGGCGGCTCGGAAGTTATGAAAGCTCAGTTGCGCCACTTGGCCGACTTCGCGGGCCTCCCCAACACCGTCCTCCAGATCGCCCCCTTCGCCATAGGTGAACGTCGCCCGCTCAACATGCTCACCAATCTGCTCACGCTTCCCGATCGCGGCATCGTCTCCTACGTCGAGTCGCAGACGCGGGGGCACCTTGATCGCGAAATCACTTCTGTCACCACGCTCATGACCGCCTACCATCAGGCACAGGCCGTATCGCTTTCCCAAGCGGAGACTGTGGCCTTGATCGAACAGGCTGAAAGGGAACACCCGTGAGTAACGCGCCCCGCTGGTTCAAGTCCTCGTACAGCGACAATGGCGGCAGTTGCGTCGAGGTCGCCACCAACCTCGTCCCCGCCCACGGCATCGTCCCGGTCCGTGATTCCAAGAACCCCGGCGGCCCCTCCCTCGCCCTCCACACGTCCGCCTTCACCGGGTTCGTCTCCGGCGTGAAGCGCGGCGAGTTCGGCGTCTGAGCCAACCTTCCGCGTTCCGAAGCCCCGTCGCCTCGCGCGGGACGGGGCTTCGCGCTGTGCGGGGCGGGGCACACCTCCCGGCAGGACTCAACTCAACGAGCGGGAGGCCGGAATGGCGGAGTGGCGGAAGTCCACGTACAGCAACAACGGGGGCGCCTGTGTGGAGGCGGCGGCAGACTGGCGCACCTCCTCGTACAGCAACAACGGCGGCCAGTGTGTGGAGGTCGCCACCAATACCCCCCGCACCGTCCCCGTCCGCGACTCCAAGAACCCCGCCGGGCCCCATCTCCACCTCTCCCCCGCCGCTTTCACCGCCTTCGTGGCGAGTGTGCGGCGCGAAGGGTTCGGGGTGGGCTGAGGCCCGCTGCCCCGGAGGGCGCGGTGTGTCCGGGAGACGGAGGCGGTCCGGAAATGCCGTGGACCCTCGGACCCGCCTCGGCCATGATCCCCGCGTGACCTCCTACCTCGCATCCGAGCGGCTGGCCCTGCGTCCCTTCGCCGCCGCCGACGCGGACCTGTTGATCGAGCTGGACAGCGACCCGGCGGTGATGCGCTACCTGAGCGGTGGCGCTCCGACCCCGCCGGAGGAGATCCGCGACCTCGCCCTCCCCGGCATCCTCGCCGGCTACGAGCGCTGGGACCACGCACTCGGCCTCTTCGCCGCGCACGAGAAGGACGGCGGCGCGTTCATCGGCTGGTTCTGCCTGCGCCCGCTCCGCGACGGGCCGCGCGAGGAAGCCGAACTCGGCTACCGCCTGCGCCGGGCGGCCTGGGGCCGGGGGTACGCCACGGAGGTCTCGCGGGCGCTCCTGGCGAAGGGGTTCGCCGAACTCGGCGTCCGCATGGTCTGGGCCGAGACGATGACCGTGAACCGCTCTTCGCGCAACGTCATGGAAAAGCTCGGGATGACGCTCACGTAGAGCATCCCCACGCCGGACGACATGATGGCGGTCGAGGGTTCCGAGCACGGCGGTGTGCGGTACGAGATCACGAAGGAGCAGTGGGAGCGGCGGCAGGTCTAGGCGGCGCGGGGCGCGGCGCCGGGGGCACGGGGTCATCAGCCCGCGCGCCCGTGCCTCGCGGTACGGCGGCCGCAGACCCCGGGGGGCCGGCACCCGGTCGCGCGTCTCGTAACGGACGCGGAGGGCGCCACCGCCTCCTGCGCGGCCCTGGACCGCCAAATGCGCCCACGCGCTCGGCGGGTTCCCCCGCGCCTGCGGGGCGTACGGGGGCGCCGGAATCGCGCCTGACACTCCCGCGACCGACCGCGTAGCCTGCGCGCGATGACCGACTCAGCGACCCGGGCACCCGGCATCCGCGCCGTCCTGTTCGACTCGGGCGGGGTGCTCATGCGGCCCATCGGGGGGCGGTGGAACCCGCGCGCCGACTTCGAGGAGACGGTCCTGCGGCACGCGGCGCCGGTCCCGGCCGAGCGGTTCGCCGAGGCGATCGCGGCGGGTGAGCGGTTCCCGGGCGAGGCAGCCGGGACGCCTGAGATCGACACGTACCACCGCGTGTTGCTCGACCGGCTCGGGGTCGGGGCGACAGGGGAGCTGCTGGCGGAGCTGCGCCGGGAGGTGCCCCCGTCGGCGGTGCTGGAGCTGTATCCGGACGTGCTGCCCACGCTCACGGAGCTGAGACGGCGCGGGGTCCGCCTCGCGGTGGTGTCGGACGCCTGGCCGAACCTGCCCGGCCTCCATGAAGGTCTCGGCATCCGGGGCTACTTCGAGGTCTACGCGACCTCGGCCGTGCTCGGCTGCGAGAAGCCCGATCCGCGCATGTACCACCACGCGAGCGAGGGCCTCGGCCCGGACCCCGCGCACTGCCTCTTCGTGGGCGACACCCCGGCCCTGGTCACGGCCGCGACGGCGCTGGGGTACGCGGGGCTCTTCCTGGACCGCGAGGGAACGCGGGGCGACGTGCCGTCGATCGCCTCGCTCACCGACCTCCTCCCCTTCGTCTGACGCGCGCACCCGTCCGCAGGGCGCAGGACGGACTCGACCGGCGTACGGGCTCCACGGACGCGGCGGACGTCGGTCAGGGCCTCGCCGAGCCGCCGCACCCGCCCGTCCCGCGACCGGCCGCCTCCGGCACCGGCACGGTCCCGACGCCGCCCCTGCCCTCCTCCGCCGGGGTGGCGTCGCGTGGGACCCCAGCCGCGGGCGGCGGCGCGCGGACCGGCCGGCATCCGTACGCGTACCGGCATTCCGGGCCGACCCATTTCGGTGGGCGGGGTACCTCCCGGAGGCGGTCCCGGGGCCGAGCAGCCTGCTCGCCCCCGGTGAGGAGGCCGACGAGCCCGCTCGCCCCGAAAGGCGTCCTGACGTGTGAGGACCTACCGTCTTTCTTATGCGCAGCGCACACGCGGTGGA
Source organism: Streptomyces sp. SPB074 (assembly GCF_000154905.1). Taxonomy (GTDB): domain Bacteria; phylum Actinomycetota; class Actinomycetes; order Streptomycetales; family Streptomycetaceae; genus Streptomyces. The sequence continues at coordinate 2,660,691 of NZ_GG770539.1, forward strand.
CCTCGGCGATGCCCGCCGGATCATCGACGCGGGCATCGCCGAGGCGGACCGCGTCGGCGCTCCGGCGCCGTCGCCGCCACGGACGCGGGTGGCAGTCCGCTCGCTCACGTGCGGCGGGACGGGGCCCGGCTCGGGGGCGTCGAGCCGGGTGCCGGTCCTCGTCGGCGGCTCGCGTGAGCAGGACCCCCTCCGCGGCAGAGGCCGCACCCGCGGCCTCGTAGCAGGCGCGGCCCCGTAGACGAGCCGGCCGCGGATACGGCGGCGGAGGCGGGGCATCCGAGGACCGGCGTCCGGAACAGGCCGGACACCAGCACAGGAAAGGCGTCACCACCATGGCGGGACCCATTCTCATCACCGGTGCGGGCAGCGGCTTCGGCAAGGAGGTCGCTCTGCGGCTCGCGGCCGGAGGGCACCAGGTGATCGCGGGCGTGGAGATCATCGCCCAGGTCAGCGCGGTGCGCGCCGAGGCGCGGGAGCGGGGCGTCGATCTGCGGGTCGAGAAGCTCGACGTCACCGACCCCGGCGACCGCGAGAACGCCTGGACCTGGGACGTGGAGGTGCTTCTCAACAACGCGGGCGTCTCCGAAGGCGGCGCCACCGCCGACATCCCGGAGGAACGGCTGCGCCGCCAGTTCGAGGTCAACGTCTTCGGGCCCGTCCTGCTCACGCAGGGCATCGCCCGCCGGATGGCCGCGCGCCGCAGCGGGCGCATCGTCTTCATGTCCTCGGTCGCCGGACTCACCGTCGATCCGTTCACCGGTGCCTACGCCGGTTCGAAGCACGCGGTGGAGGCGTTCGCCGACGCGCTGGACCAGGAGCTGGCCGAGTTCGGCGTCACGGTCGCCACGATCAACCCCGGGCCCTTCCTCACCGGCTTCAACGACACCATGTTCGAGACGTGGAAGGAGTGGCGCGACGACCCCGCCGACCGCCTCTACGACTACGCCGAACTGGCCTTCCCGCACGAGCAGTACGACCCCGAGCCTGTCTTCGAGCGCACGGTGCGGGTCCTGCTCGGCGAGGACCGGCGCTACCGCAACCTGCTGCCCGAGGAGATGGAGCCACAGGCCCGCGAACAGGTGGACGCCCTGTGGGAGCGCCGGGTCAACGACGGCACCCGTCCGGCCCTCGTGCGGAAGGCGTACGACATCAGCCCGGGCACGCCGGTCCAGGACTGACCTCCCCGCGGTCTGGGGCACGCCGGTCCAGGACTGACTTCCCCGCGGTCCCGGGCGGCCCGTCGGCTGTCTTTCCGTGCCTCCGGCCGTATGACCGGCCCCGCCGCCGGGCGGGGAGCTGCGGCGCCCCCTCCACGACCGTTCAGCCCTCCCCCGTGGGCAGCCTCGGGGAAAACCCCTTGCGGGCGGGCGGGGCCGCTGAAAGGTTCCTGCCGTGGACGAGGACGTGATCGTGCTGCGCAGGGCCGGTGCGCCGGACGCGCGAGGGGCGGCGGAGGTGTGGCTGCGGTCGTTCGCCGCCGCGCTGCCGGGGGTGCGGCGGGCGCACGCGGACGACGCGGTGCGGGAGTGGTTCGCGCACATCGTGGTGCCCGGGCTGGAGACGTGGGTCGCCGAGAGGGGCGGCGGCGACCTCGTGGGCGTACTTGCGCTTTCCGACGGCGAGTTGGAGCAGCTCTACCTCGCCCCCGAGGCGCGCGGGCGGGGGCTCGGGGACCGGTTCGTGGCGCTCGCCAAGGAGCGGCGACCGGCCGGGCTCGATCTGTGGACCTTCCAGGTCAACGCTCCCGCGCGCCGCTTCTACGAGCGTCACGGCTTCGTCGTGGCCGAGGAGACGGACGGGCGACGGAACGAGGAGAAGGAGCCGGACGTGCGGTACGTGTGGCGGCCGTGAGCGGGCGGGAGCCGCCGGGCGGCGTGGCGGTGGACGAGACGCGGCTCGACGCGGGCTGGGCGCGGCCGTGGCACCCGGAGCAGGCGGCGGAGCGGCTGCGGGGGCTCGCGGTGCCGTGGTGCGTCGCGGCCGGGTGGGCGCTCGACCTGTACAGGGGCGGGCCGCCCTCGCGCCCCCACGGGGATCTCGAACCCGCGGTGCCCGAGGCGGGGTTCGCCGAACTCGCGGCGCGTTTCCCCGAGTACGTGGGGGACGGCGTGGGGGACCGGCGGGTGTGGCCGGGGTCGGGGCCGCTGCCGGGTCAGCACCAGACCTGGTTGCGCGACCCGGCGACGGACCGCTGGCTGCTCGGCGTCTTCCGCGAGCCGCACGAGGGCGGGACGTGGATCTGCCGCCGGGACCCGGCGATCCGGCTCCCGTACGCGGAGGTCGTCGCGCACACGGCGGACGGGGTCCCGTACCTGATCCCGGAGGTGGTGCTGCTCTTCAAGGCGAAGGCGGCGCGGCCGAAGGACGAGGCGGATCTCGCGGGAGTGCTGCCGCTGCTCGGCGCGGAGCGGCGGGAGCGGCTGCGGGGGTGGCTGGAACGGGTGCACCCGGGGCACGCCTGGGGGGAACAGCTGGGCTGAGGCGGGGCGGCGGGGGAACGGGAACGCAAGGTCAACACGCGGACCATTGAGCCCCCTTCGGGTGAAAATCGGGCGGGCGGGAGCAAACGGCGGGCGGCCGGGCATTGTCCTGTTGGCACGCTACGTAGCCACACCATTTCGCTCCGCATTCGCCCGAAGGGATCCCGTGGGACTGTCACGCACGTACGGAAGCCCCCTCACCGAAGGCCCCACCCCCGCCTCCGCGACGAGCGAGGCGCCACCGCTGCCGTATCCGGACGGCTGGGCGGCGCTCGCCTTCTCGGAGGAGCTTCCGGCGGGCAAGGTCCTCACCCGGCCCCTCGCGGGCGAGGACGTCGTCCTCTACCGCCTGCGCTCGGGGGAGTTGCGCGCGATCCGCCCGTACTGCCCCCACCTCGGCGCGCATCTCGGGCTGGCGAAGCTCGACGGCGACGACCTCGTGTGCCCCTTCCACGCCTTCGCCTTCGGCCCGGACGGCAGCTGCGTGCGCACGGGCTACGACACCCCGCCGCCCCGCTCGCCGCTCAGCCGTCTCCCCGTCCTGGAGGCCAACGGCGCGGTCTTCGTCTGGCGCCACCACGCGGGCCGCGAGCCGTACTGGACGGTCCCCGCCTGGCACGAACTGGGCCACCGCCCCGCCCGGTACGCGGCCTGGGAGTTCTCCGGGCACGCCCAGGAGGTCATCGAGAACTCGGTGGACTACGGGCACTTCGCGACGCTGCACGGCTGGAAGAAGGCCGAGATCCTGGAGCCCCTGACGTACGAGGGGGACACCTTCCGCCTCAGGATGCGCGCCACCGAGTCCGCCCCGCTCATCGGTGACTTCACGGTGGACGTGGACGTGCGCGGGTACGGGCTCGCCTGCCTGCACGCCGACATGTACACGCCCCGCATGGGGATGCGCATGTGCACGATGATCCTGCCGACCGCGATCGGCCCGCACCGGATGCAGTTCCGCCAGCGCAACCGGATCGCCTTCTCGGAGCCTTCCGGCCTTCCGTCCCCGGTGGCGAAGGCGGTGAGCCGGACGGCGGCACGGCTCTTCGAAGGTCTGCTCTTCCGGTCGAACATCGAGTTCACGGCGGCGGACTTCCCGATCTGGGACTCGAAAAAGTACGTGCAGCCGCCGAAGCTCGGTCAGGGAGACGGCCCGATCGGCCCCTTCCGCCGCTGGGCCAAGCGCTTCTACCCACCCGAGCCGGCCTCGGCGGTCGTCGCGGCGCGGGACGCGGAAGCACGTGAGGGGGCGGGTCGCGTGATGCGGTAGGCGTCCCGTACGCAGAGGTTGAGCAGCGTCGCCAGCAGGATGAGACCCGCACACACGAACAGGACGCTGCTCCGGCTGCACAGGTGGGCGGCGAGCGCGGTGAGGAGGTAGCCGAAGGGGATGGCGAGGCGTTCGCCGATGCTGTCGAAAGCGGACATGCGACCGAGTTCGTCCTCGGGCACGTAGCTCTGGAACGCCGAGAGGGGGCGGGCCGGGAGCGGGTGGGCGAGGACGGGCGGATGCGAGGCGCACGGTACCGGTCCGTCCCCGGCGACGGGCCCGGTCCCGCCACGCCCTCGCGCTCCGCTCCCCGCCCGTCCTGCCGTGCGCAGGCGCTCCGGATGCCGCACCCGCCCCCGCGTGCTCCCCTGGAAGGGGGGTACCCGAGCGCCACAGGACCCCCGGCCTCAGGGAAGGAGCCTTGCCATGCGCGAGCTCGACGAGACCCGCGAGCGGCTCGACGCGATGCGGGAGAAGGCGCGCGAGCTGAGCGACAGCGCGGAGCACGAGAGCGATCCGAAGGAGCGGGAGCGGCTGGCGCAGAAGGCCCGGCACCTGGAGTCGCTGAGCGAGCAGGAGCGGGACATGCGCAGCGGGGACATCTACCCGATCGAGTAGGGACGCGGCCTCTGCTGGGGTTTTCCCCACCCCGGTCCGGCGGGCAGCCGCATCGCGCGGGGTAGGCCGGGGCGCTTGGCTGGGGTGGTCCGCCACCCGTACCGTCCGAAGGCCCGTTCATGCACCTCCGCGCTCTCGCCCCGCTGCGCCGTCCCGGAGTCCTCTCCGCCCTCGGCGCGGCGCTGCTGCTCGCGTTCTTCGTCGCGCCGAACGCGCTCGCGCGGGACGCCGTCAACACCGGCAACGTGTCCCCCGTCTTCCGGCGCGGTTTCGCCGCGTACTGGGACGCGGGGGACGGTGACCTGCCCGCCGGGCTGCGCGGCACGGTGGACTTCTGGTTCCGGTTCCACGTGGTCAAGGCGGGCGTCTCGGCGCTGCTGCTGGCGGTGGCCGTGGCGCTCGGCGTGATGCTGTGGCGGCGGCTGCGGGCCCGGGAGGGGCGCCGGGCGGCGCTCGTCCTCGGCACGGTGGGCGCGGGAAGCGTCGGTCTCTTCGCGCTCGTGGCGCTCATGGCGAACGTGCAGGGCGCGGCGGCGCCCTTCTCCTCGCTCCTGCCGATGCTCGGCGCCGGGGACGCCACGCTCGCCCAGGTCGGTGACCGTCTCGCCGCCGACCCGGGCGGCGCGCACTCCCCCGTACTCGATGCCATGATCGGTGACTTCGCGACCTACCACGCGGTTTTCGCGGTCGCGGCGGCGCTCGTCGTCCTCGCGGCGGCCACCGCGACCGTGCTCCTGTGGCGTCGCCGCGCCCCGCGCCTCGTCCCGGTGGCGACGGCCGTCCTCACCCTGGCCGCCCTGGTCCTCGCCTTCGCCAACACGACGAGCGCCCTCGACTCCCCGCACGCCCTGGCGGCCTTCGCCTCCGGAAGCTGGTGAGCGGTCCCCGGAGACCGACGGCGGGCGCGGTTCCGGCCCGGACGGCGCGCGTCCGGGACCCGGCCACCGACCCCGGACGCGCGGTCAGTTACTCCAGGGCGGGCTCATGGTGCTGCCGTCGGCCGGCGCGGCGCTGAGCCCCGCCGGAGGGAGGAGACGAAACGGGCGCCGTGGACCTCGTGCACGACCGCCTCCCCGGGGGAGCGCGTGGGGGTGACCAAGCAGGGGACGGCCCCCGTGGGGCAAGGAACTCGTCGACCAGGGGTACATGGTGCGGCTTCCGCATCCTTACGACGCCCGCGTGCGGCTCCTGGGGCTGGCCGAGGCCGGTCGGGCCGCTGTCGCGCCATGGCGGCGGGCGCTGGGCGAAGCACGCTTCGGCGCACTCGCCGCCGACCTGGCCCGGATCACGCCCCAGGGACCGGTCCGCCCCACCTGGTGAGCCGGTGGGACCGGCGGCCGCCGGGGGATCTGTGTCACGGCCCCTCAGGGGCGTCCCGCGCCCGTTCCCCCGCTCCTGGAGGCCGTGTTGCCCGCCCCCTGCGGTGCCAGGAGCCACCGCGCCGACGGGGTGGTCAGGGGGTCGACCAGGCGGCGGACCGGGGGTGAGGCGAGGAGGGCCGTGAGCAGGACGCCCGCCAGGAGGAGGGCGATCAGCTCCAGCGTCGTGTCGGCGCGGGCGATCAGGCCCTTCTCGCGCAGCGGCATGATGATCAGGGGGTGCAGGAGGTAGACGGTGAAGCCGCCCGCCCCCAGCGCCGAGATCAGGGGCAGGCGGCGCTTCGGGACCAGGCGCAGCAGGCACAGGACCAGGAACGCCGCCTCCGCGAGGACCGCCAGGCGCACGAGCCAGGCGCCCTCCAAGCCCAGCGGGGTGTCCGCCTCGTACGGGTGCCGCATCGAGAGCCACGTGCCGGGGACGTCGCGGTGCCAGCGCCAGGCCGCGAGGGCCGCGCCGGCGACACCGGCGACCGCGACCGGCAGACTCCAGCGGCTCTCCAGCCACTCCGGCCCGCCCCCTGGCCGAGGCGCCGGCCGAGCCAGAAGAGCGGCAGGTAGACCAGCGTCCGGCTCGCCGAGAACAGCAGCCCGAACTCCTCCACGTACCCGAGCCCGGCCGCCACCGCCGTCGTCACGAGCAGCGGGTGCCGCAACTGCGCCACCAGCGGCAGCAGCAGCCGCCAGCAGAACAGCGACATGAGGAACCACAGCGTCCACGGGAGCTGGGCGAGGTGGAGCGTGGAGGGCCCGCCGAGCGCGTACGACTCCAGCGAGAACAGCAGGCTGAACGTGAGCGCGGGCAGCGCGATGGTGCGCAGCAGGTCGCGCAGGCGGCGGGAGTCGAGCGGGCTCGCGCTGCTGAACACCCCGGCGAGCACGACGAAGGCGGGCACGCGGAAGGCCCACGCGGCGACGTTGAAGGCGTGCAGCGCCTCGTGCCGGCTCATGATGCTGCCGATCGTGTGCAGCACCACGATGAGCGTCGCCGCGACGAAGCGCGTGTTGTCGAACCAGGGGTCCCGGGCCTTGGCGCGCGCGGGAGGCGGTCCGGGCGCGGGAGCCCCGGGTACGGGCGCGGGAGCCGGCCCGGCGGCGGGGTCGTCCGCCGTGGGGGCGGGTGCGGCGCGGCCCGGTGCGGCGCTCTTCATCGTGGCGGTCTCCTGCGGCCCGGGGTGGCGGCGGGGTGCGGCCACCGGAAGGGGACACCTTGCCGACGGCCGGGGAGCGCCCGGTGAGGAGTGGCGGGGGTACGGGTGAACTTCCGGTGTCCGCGCGGGGGTTCCCTCAGGTCGTGATGTCCTTCGTCCCGAGCCGTGCCCACGCCAGCGAGCCGAAGACGGCCACGTAGACGGCCTGGAGGCCCAGATTCTTCACGACGTCGTCCCACAGCAGCGGGTCGCGGACGAGGTCGGCGAAGGCGAGCCAGTGGTGCGAGAAGAAGTACGGCTGGAGCGCGGAGAGTTGCGGGATCACGTCGAGGATCTGGACCGTGATGACGAGCCCGACCGTCGTGGCCATCGCGGCGATGCCGCTGTTCGTCAGCGTCGAGACGAACAGGCCGAGTGCCGCGAGGCCGAGCAGCGAGGCCGCCACGACGAGCGCGATGAGCAGCGCGCGTCCCACGCCCTCGCCGAAACCGATGCGCGTGCCGGAGATCGTCGTGAGGTCACCGGCCGGGAAGAGCGCGAGCCCGGTGAGGAGCGCGGCGAGCGTCACGACGGCGGTCGCCGCCACGCAGAACACCGCGACGGAACCGTACTTCGTGAGGAGGAGCCGCGTCCGTCCGGCGGGCGCGACGAGCAGGTACCGCAGGGTCCCCGCGCTCGCCTCGCCCGCGATCGCGTCTCCCGCGACGACCCCGACCGCCATCGGCAGGAAGACGGGCAGGGTCGCGGCGAGCGCGGTGAAGACCAGGAAGAGGCCGTTGTTGGTGATCTGCGAGGCGAACGCGGGTCCGCCCCCGCCGTGGGCGTCCAGTCCGCCCCCGCCGCCCGTCTCGATGCGCACGGCGATCCCGATGAGCACGGGGATCGCGGCGAGCACCCCGAGCAGGGCGAGCGTGCGCCCCCGCCGGAAGGTCGTCCGCACCTCGTCGGCGAGCAGCCCGGAGCCGGGGAGGGACCAAGCGCGGGAGGGGGCGGCGGGCGCCTCGGCGACGGAACGGGGCGCGACACCGGACGCGGTACGAGGCGCGCCGCCCGTCCCGGCGGCCGGGCTCCCCGCTCCCGCGCCGTCACGGCCCTTGGTGGTCTCCGCGCTCCCCCGGTCCCCGGTGGTCCGCCCGCTCTCCCGGTCCCCGGTGGTCCCCGGCCGTTCAGCGTCCGCCATCGAAGCCCTCGCCCGTCAGTTCCACGAACCTCTCCTCCAGGGTCATCGCGTCCGTCCCGAAAGCCCGCACCCGCACGCCCGCGCCGACCAGCGCCGCGTTGAGCGCGGCCGGGTCGAGCCCGGCGGGCGGCTCGCCGCTCAGCCGCCCGGGCCCGTCGGCGCGTACGTCCGCGAGGCCGTGCGCCGTCAGGACCCGTACCGCCTCCTCCGTGTCCGGCGTCGTCACCGTGACGCGGGCCGCGCGCGCCGCGAGGAGGTCCGCGACCGTGCCCTGGGCGCGCAGGCGGCCCGCCGCCATGACGGCGACGTGGTCGCAGACCTGCTCGATCTCGTCCAGCAGGTGCGAGGAGAGGAAGACCGTCGTGCCCTCGGCGGCAAGCGCGCGGACGAGGGCCCGGATCTCGCGCATCCCCTGCGGGTCGAGGCCGTTGGTCGGCTCGTCGAGGACGAGGAGGCGGCGGGGGCGCAGCAGCGCGGCGGCGAGGCCGAGGCGCTGCTTCATGCCGAGCGAGTACGTACGGGCCTTGCGGTGCGCGGCGGGGGCGAGCCCGACGCGGTCCAGGGCCTCGGTGACGCGGCGCTCGCGGTCGGCGCGGGAGGCGGTGGGGTCGGCGGCGTCGAGGCGGCGCAGGTTGTCGCGGCCCGAGAGGAAGCCGTAAAGGGCGGGGCCCTCGATGAGCGCGCCGACGTGCGGCAGCACGCGCCGCTCCGCGCCCGGCATCGCGCCGCCGAGCACGCGCGCGCGGCCCGCGCTCGGCGAGACGAGCCCGAGGAGCATCCGGATCGTCGTCGTCTTCCCCGAGCCGTTGGGCCCGAGGAAGCCGAAGACGCTGCCCTCGGGGACCCGCAGGTCGAGACCGTCCACGGCGAGGCGGTCGCCCGGGTACCGCTTGGTCAGCCCCTCCGTCTCGATGACGAGGGGGACGCCGGGGCCGAGCGGCGCGCGGGCGGGGCCCGCCGCCGGAGCGGCGGCGACCGCCCCGGCCCCGTCCGCCGTACCGGCCGCGCTCGCCGCCCCGGCCCCGGTCTCTGCCGCCTCCGTCGGTCGTGCGCTCACTTCTCCGACTCGGCCGCCTTCACGAGGGTGTCCTTCGTCACCGCGCCCGCGTAGACGTGGCCGTCCTCCGTGAGCAGGACGTTGACGAGGCGCGTGGAGAAGAGGCGCCCGGTGCCGAAGGAGCCCTTGACCTCCTTGGCGAGGCTGTCGAGGAGCTGCCCCGCCTGGCCGCCGCCCGCCTTCGGCGCGGCGAGGCCGCCCGTCCCGGCGGGGAGGTCCAGGCGCGCGACGGTGGTCCAGCCCTCGCCGTACGTACGGGACCCGGCGAGCGCGTCCTTGAGGGCGCCCGGGCCGGGCGCGGCCTGCCGCTCGGCGCGCGGCTGCTTCTTGGGCTCGGTGATCTCGGTGCCCTTGGGCGGCGTGAAGGAGAAGGTCTTCGCCTCGGGGGCGGTGAAGCTGACCTTCGTGAACCCGGCCTCGATGACCGGCTTTCCGCCCTCGCGCGCGGTGAGCGTGGCCCGCAGCGGGGTCCCGGTCTTCGCGTCCACCAGGATGCGCACCGCCTCGACCGTCGAGCCGGACTGCTTCGGCGCGATGACGAGCTGGTAGGCGTCCCGGCCCGCGACGTGCGCGGTGCCGTCCGCGCGGACCGAGGTGTGTGCCCGGGCCGCCGCCTTGAGGGCCTGGTCGGCGAGCTCATGCGGCGTGAGGGCCGTGTACGGGGACCGCTCCCCATGCTGCCGCCCCCGCGGGACGTCGAGGCGGACGGCCTTGTCGCTCGCGCTGTCGTAGGCCCAGGCGCGCGCGCCGTCGCGGATGACGCTGTACTCGGCCGCGTCCTCCAGGATCGACAGGCGCTGGCGCTCGGGGCCGTCGGCGGCGACGCGCAGCGTGTGGGTGCCGTTCGCGAGTTCCGCGAGCTTGGCCTGCGGGTCGGCGCCGCCGCCGTCCTCGCCGTCGCCCTTCGTGGCGCTGCCGAGGCCGCCGAGGGCGGTGCCGCCGATGCCGGGGAGGCCCAGGTCCGTACGGACGCGCACGGTGCCGGAGAAGTGCTCCTCGTGGGCGGCGGCGAGCTTCGCCACGAGCTGGTGCGCCGTCAGCTCGGGCAGGTCGGGGTCGCCGCTGTCCGCGAGGGCGGGCACGAGGCCCACCGTGAGCGCGGTCACGCCCACCACCGCCGCCGGGACCGCGTACCGGGCCGCCTTGCGCCGGGCCGCCCCGTACCGGGTGTCCGCCGGCCACTCGTCCTCCGGCCGCCTGTCTTCCGCGTGTGCCGTCATCCCTGCCACCTCCGTCGCCATTCTCCCCCCGAGGGGGTGCCCGCAGGAGCGGTCGATATCCATCACACCAGAGCGAGGCCGGCGAAGCGTCAGTCCTGGGGACCGAAGCGGCGTACCTCTCTGGGATGACGGGCTCGGGGTTGTCCCCTACGACGTGGGGTGGAGCGGGTCATCCCACGCGGTGGACGACCGCGTCGCAGAGGTCGGCCAGGGAGGTACGGGCCGGGGTGTCGGGGAGGGCCTGGAGGGTGGCGCGGGCGTCGTGGGCGTAGCGGGCCGCGTCCTCGCTGGCCTGGGCGAGCGCGGGGTGGGCGCGCATGAGGGCCACCGCCTCGGCGAGCTTCGCGTCCTCGGTGAGGTCGCCGCGCAGGAGCGTGTCGAGTGCGACGTCCTCCGCCAGCCCGAGCCGCGCGACGCGCTCGCGCAAGCGCAGCACGGGCAGCGTCGCGATGCCCTCGCGCAGGTCGGTGCCGGGGGTCTTGCCGGACTCGTGGCTGTCCGAGGCGATGTCGAGGACGTCGTCGGCGAGCTGGAACGCGACGCCGAGCCGTTCCCCGTACTGGGTCAGGATCTCCACGGCCTCGCTGCCGGCGCCGGACATCATCGCGCCGTAGCGCGTCGCGACGGCGACGAGCGAGCCGGTCTTGCCGCTGAGCACGTCGAGGTAGTGGTCGACCGGGTCGCGGCCGTCCTGCGGGCCCGCGGTCTCCAGGATCTGGCCGGTGACGAGCCGCTCGAACGCCTCGGCCTGGATGCGTACGGCCTCGGGCCCGAGACCCGCGAGGATCTGCGAGGCGCGCGAGAAGAGGAAGTCGCCGGTGAGGACGGCGACGGAGTTGTCCCAGCGGGCGTTGGCGCTCTCCACGCCGCGCCGCACGGTCGCCTCGTCCATCACGTCGTCGTGGTAGAGGGTCGCGAGATGGGTCAGCTCCACGACGACCGCCGAGGGGACGACGCCCGGGGCCTCCGGGTCGCCGAACTGCGCCGCGAGCATCACCAGGAGCGGCCGGAACCGCTTGCCCCCGGCGAGCACGAGATGCTGGGCGGCCTCGGTGATGAAGGGCACCCCGCTCTTGGTCGCGTCCAGCAAGCCTTCCTCGACAGCCGTCAAACCGGCCTGGACATCGGCTTCGAGAGCCTGGTCCCGCACGCTCAGCCCAAATGGCCCGACGACGGTCACGAAGGGTTCTCCTGTCTGCTGACGATCACACGGTGTGTCGATGTGTCGCTGCTGCCTCTCAAGGCAGCGTATCCGGTCCCCTTTCGATCACGGAGAGCGCCTGCCCGACCAGCGGGGGCGGTATGCGACTGACGCCGGTATGTTCGTGATCAACTCATATGATCAGAAAGGGCGGCGAAGGGGGCGAGGCACCGGGACGGGGCCCTCGGGAGGCCCGGAAGCGGGCCCGGAAGCGGGGCGCGGGGGACACGGAACGGCCGGACGGGGCGGCCGGACGGGCAACCGGGAGCGGGAACCGCCGGGCGTCGGCGCGGCCGGCGCGGCCGAGGGCCCGGCGCCCCCGCGAGCCGTCGCCTCACGCCCCGTACAGGCGCTCCAGGACCGCCGCGACCCCGTCCTGCGTGTTGGCGCACGTCACCTCGTCCGCCACGGCCAGCAGCTCCGCGTGCGCGTTCGCCATGGCGACGCCGTGCCGGGCCCAGCCGAACATGGGGATGTCGTTCGGCATGTCCCCGAAGGCGATCGTGTCGGCGCCCGTGCGGCCGAGCAGGGCGGCGGCGCGTTCGAGCCCGTACGCCTTCGAGAGGCCGCGCGGCTGGAGCTCGACGGCGCCCGGGCCCGCCATGACCACGTTGACGAGGTCGCCGACGACCGCGCGCGCCACGGACGTCAGCTCGTCCTCGGTGCGGCCCCGCGCCATCAGGAGCACTTTGCAGATCGGCCGCGACCACAGTTCGCCGCGCCGTCGCACCCGTACGGAGGGCAGGGTCGGCGGCGGGGTGACGAAGCCGGGCTCCATGAGCATGAGCCCGTCGCTGCCGTCCTGGTTGACCCCCGCGTACACCTGGCCCAGCTCGGCCTCGATCTTGCCGAGCGCCGTCTCGGCCAGCTCGCGCTCCATCCGCACGGAGTGCACGAGGCGCCCCGAGTCCGCGTCGTAGACCTGCGCGCCCTGGGCGCACACGGCGAGACCCCGGTAGCCGATCGCGTGCAGGAGGGCGCGGGTCTGGGGGGCGGGGCGGCCGGTCACGACGATGTGCCGCGCGCCCGCCAGGGTGGCCCGGGCGAGCGCGGCTCTACGTGCGCGCGGTGACCGTGTCCCGC
>NZ_GG770539.1:2673468-2704187 GCF_000154905.1 Streptomyces sp. SPB074
CCGCCGCCCGGCCGCCCCCGGACCGGGGGCGGGGGGGGGCACCCCGAAGGACCGTGCGCCGCCGTCCCGGGCGCGGAGGGAGGAGACGCGGTGGGCCGGGCCTTCTCCGCCCGCGCCGCGCGCGCCCCTGCGTACGAGGGCCCAGGGCCCCGTCTACGACGGCCAGGGGTCCGCGGCACGGCGGTCCGGAACCTCTCCGCGCGACGGCGCTGACGTCCCGCCGACGGTGGCCCGGGTCTCCCCCGCACGGCGGCCCCGGCCCCCTCAGCGCGACGGCCCGGCCCGCTTCTGACGACGGTCCGGACGCCTCCGCCTCACAGCGTGTTCTTCGTCCTTCCGGGTGATGGCGCGGGCGGGCCGTGCCGCTCAGGCCGTCACCTCGCCCGTCCCCGGGGTGGCTTCGGCGGCGTGTGCGAAGCGTGCGGCGAGGGCCGCGATCTCGGCGCGCAGTTCCGCGCCGCCCTCCACCCGGAAGCCGAACGGGACCCGGGCGAGCCATTCGCGCGCGTACGCACCGGGGTTGCGGGTGCTCCCGACGAGCACGCAGGAACTCTCGCCGAGCGCTTCGAGCGCGCCCATGTGCGGCCGGAGCCAGGGCGCGACCTCGCCGAGCGGCGCGTCGAAGACGACGCGCGTGGCGAACTCCCAGCCGTGTCCCAGGTGTTCCTCCAGCGCGGTGACGGGATCGAGGCCGGACGGCGGCGTGAAGCGGCGGCCGGTGCCGCGCACGGTGCGGACCCGGTCGACGCGGTACGTGCGGACGGCGGCGGCCCGGTGCGAGTGGGCGAGGAGGTACCAGCGGCCGTGGCGCACCACGAGCGCCCACGGATCGATCTCGCTCTCCTCGTCCTCGCGGTAGCCGAGCCGGACGCGGTGGCGGGCGGCGACCGCCGCGGCGAGTTCGGCCGTGAGGACGGGATCGGGGCGGGTGACGTACGGGTCGGGCGCGGCGGCCGCGTGCGCCCCGAGCAGCGCGGCCTGGCGGCCGACCTCCGGCGGCAGCGCGCGCACGACCTTCCCGAGCGCCGTCGCGACCAGCTCGGGCCGCCCGCCGAGCACCGCCATCACGAGCCCCAGCGCCTCTTCCTGCGTGAACCGCACGGGCGCGAGCCGCGCGCCCCGCCCGAGCCGGTACCCGCCCCCGGGACCGGGCACGGACTCCACGGGCACCCCCGCCTCGCGCAGCATCCCCACGTAGCGGCGCACCGCCCGCTCGGTCACCCCGAGCCGCCCCGCCAGTTCCCCGGCCCCCGCCCCGGGCCGCTCCCACAGCAGGTCGAGCGTGCGCAGCGCGCGGGCGAGGGGCGTGAGGTCGGGGGCGGCCGGACGGGCGGGCATGGGGAGGAGCGTAGGGCAGGCGCGGAGGGCCGGAGCGGGTGGCCGGTGGGCGGACGGGGACGCTTTCCGCCCGGCCGGGAAACGCGGCGAGGAAACGCGGCGGGAAACGCGGCCGGGAAACGTCCGCATCTCCTTCTACGGTGAGGGCTCCCGGTCGCCAGGACCGGTCCTCCGGAAGGGGAATGGCATGGACGTGGTGCTCGTCGGTGGGCTGTGGCTCGACGGTTCGGCGTGGGAACGGGTGGTGCCCGCGCTGGCGGCGCGCGGACACCGGCCCGTGCCCGTGACGCTGCCCGGGCAGGGGGACGGCGACGGGACGGCCACCCTCGACGACCAGCTCGCCGCCGTGCTCGCCGCCGTGGACGCGGCGCCCGGCCCCGTCCTCGTCGCGGGGCACTCGGCCGCCTGCGGGCTCGCCTGGCTCGCCGCCGACCGGCGGCCCGGACGGGTCGCGCGGGTCGCCCTGATCGGCGGCGTCCCCGTCGCCGACGGCAAGACGTACGCCGACTTCTTCGAGGTACGGGACGGGGCGATGCCCTTCCCCGGCTGGGAGCCCTTCGCCGGGCCCGAGTCCGACGACCTCGGCGAGGAGGGCCGCCGCGCCCTGGAAGCGGCGGCCGTGCCCGTCCCCGAGGGGGTGGCACGCGGCACGGTCCGCCTCACGGACCCCCGCCGCTACGACGTCCCCGTGCTCCTGGTCTGCGCGGAGATCTCCCCCGAGCAGGCCCGCGCCTGGATCGCCGCCGGGGAGGCCCCGGAACTCCCCCTCGCCCGGCACCTCTCCTACGCCGACATCGACTCGGGCCACTGGCCGATGTTCACGCGACCGGAGGCGCTGGCCCACATCCTGGCGGACGCGGCGGACGAGACGGAGGCGGCGAAGGGAGCGGACGGGGCCGACGCGACCGGCTGAGGGCGGTCTCGGGCGCGCGGGGCGGGCGCTGGAGACCCCGGCCGGGGCAGACGGGAGCCCGGCCGGGGACCGTCCCGCCTCGGCCACCAGCCGAGGCCCCTCCCCCCGTGCGCCCACCCGTGACCCCGCACGAGCCGGGAGCCCTCACCCAGGCCGGAAGCACCCCGCTCAGGCCGCAAGCCCCGCTCAGGCCGGGAGCCCGCGCGGGCCCCCCGCCCGCCCCCTCACCCCTCCCGCGCCGCCTTGAGCGCCGCGACCACCCCTTCCCCGTACGTCGCCCGCTTCTTCTCGCCCACGCCGCTCACCCCGGTCAGTCCCTCGACCGAGTCGGGGCGGGCCGCGACGATGGCGCGCAGGGTCGCGTCGGTGAAGACGATGTAGGCCGGGACGGCCTGTTCGCGGGCCTGTTCGGCGCGCCAGGCGCGCAGCGCCTCGAAGAGCGGCACGTCGGCCTCGGGGAGGTCCACCGGCGGCTTCTTCGCGCCGCCGCGCCCCGAGGAGCCCGAGCCGCCGGAGGCGCGCGGCGCCTTCTTCGGCTCCTTGCGGAGCATCACCTGCCGCTCGCCGCGCAGCACCGCGCCCGCCTCCTCCGTGACGGACAGCGTGTTGTACTCGCCGCCCACCTCCAGGAGCCGCTGCGCGAGCAA
Organism: Streptomyces sp. SPB074; assembly: GCF_000154905.1. Taxonomy (GTDB): domain Bacteria; phylum Actinomycetota; class Actinomycetes; order Streptomycetales; family Streptomycetaceae; genus Streptomyces. The sequence continues at coordinate 2,676,367 of NZ_GG770539.1, forward strand.
CTGCCGGACGATGCCCCGCCATTCGGTCTCGCTCAGGTCCTCGCCGACCCCGAAGACGGAGAGCTGGTCGTGGTCGAAGCGGATGACCTTCGCGGTGCGCCTGCCGAGCAGGATGTCGATGATCTGGCCCGTGCCGAAGCTCTGCCCGCGCTCGCGGCGCAGCCGGATCACGGTGGACAGGGCCTTCTGCGCGGGCACGGTGCCGTCGAAGGCGTCGGGGCTGCCGTGCAGGCAGTTGTCGCAGTTCCCGCACTTCTCGCCGGTCTGCTCCTGACCGAAGTAGGCGAGGAGCTGGGCGCGGCGGCAGCCCACCGTCTCGCAGAGGGCGAGCATCGCGTCGAGGTGCTGGCCCGCGCGGCGGCGGAACGCCTCGTCGCCCTCGCCGCCCTGGAGCATCTTCCGCTGCTGCACGACGTCCTGGATGCCGTACGCGAGCCACGCCGTGGACGGCTGCCCGTCGCGGCCCGCGCGGCCCGTCTCCTGGTAGTAGCCCTCGACGGACTTCGGCAGGTCCAGGTGGGCGACGAAGCGGACGTCCGGCTTGTCGATGCCCATGCCGAAGGCGATCGTCGCGACGACGACGAGCCCGTCCTCGCGCAGGAAGCGGGACTGGTGCTCGGCGCGCGTCCGGCCGTCGAGACCCGCGTGGTACGGGACGGCCTTGACGCCGTTGTCGTTGAGGAAGGCCGCGACGCGCTCGACGCTGTTGCGCGAGAGGCAGTACACGATGCCCGCGTCGCCCGGGTGCTCCTCGGTGAGGAAGCGGAGGAGCTGGCGGTTCGGGCTGTCCTTCGCGACGATCCGGTACTGGATGTTCGGGCGGTCGAAGCTCGCCTCGAAGTGCTTGGCCCGGTCCATGCCGAGCCGTTCGGTGATCTCCTGGTGCGTCGCCCGCGTCGCCGTCGCCGTCAGGGCGATGCGCGGGACCTCGGGCCAGCGCTCGCCGAGCACCGACAGGTTGAGGTAGTCGGGGCGGAAGTCGTGGCCCCACTGGGCGACGCAGTGGGCCTCGTCGATGGCGAAGAGGGAGACCGTGCCGCGCGCGAGGAGATCGAGGCTCGCGGGGACGCGGAGGCGTTCGGGGGCGAGGTAGAGGAGGTCGAGTTCGCCGGCCAAGAACTCCGCCTCGACCGTGCGGCGCTCGTCCAGGTCGAGCGTCGAGTTGATGAAGCCCGCGCGCACGCCCAGCGCGCGCAGGGCGTCCACCTGGTCCTGCATGAGCGCGATGAGCGGGGAGATCACGACGCCCGTGCCGGGGCGGGCGAGGGCGGGGATCTGGTAGCAGAGCGACTTGCCGCCGCCGGTCGGCATGAGGACGACGGCGTCGCCGCCGGAGACGACCTGCTCGATGATCGCCCGCTGCTCGCCGCGGAAGGAGTCGTAGCCGAAGACGCGCTTGAGGATCTCGGCGGGCTCCCCCTGCGCCTCGCGCGCGGCGCCGCCGGAGGGGCGCGCGGCCGGGACCGCGTCCTCCTCGAAGCTTTCGGGGGCGTTGTCCCAGCCGCCCCAGAGGTCGGGGTCGTCGAAGGCGGTCCCGCTCTCGGTCACGCCGCTCGCCTCGTCCATCTCTCACGTCCCGCTCGTCCGGTCGTTCCTGTCCCCGCAACCATAGGCACAACGGCGGACAGGTCGCGGAGGGTTATCCACAGGTGACACCGCGGGTATGACAAGCGGACCCCGGGGCGCGGCCCCGGGGTCCGCCGAGTTCTTACCTGACGAACACCCCCGCCGACCCCGCCAGGTCGAGGAAGTACTGCGGCGCCACCCCCAGCACCACCGTCACCACGACGCCGAGCGCGATCGCCGTCGTCGTCAGGACCGAGGGCACCGCGACCGCGGGGCCGTCCGGCTTCGGCTCGCTGAAGAACATCAGCACGATGACGCGGATGTAGAAGAACGCCGCGATCGCCGAGGAGAGCACGCCGACGATCACCAGCGGGATGGCGCCGCCCTCGGCCGCCGCCTTGAACACCGCGAACTTGCCCGCGAAACCGCTGGTCAGCGGGATACCTGCGAAGGCGAGGAGGAAGATCCCGAAGACCGCGGCCACGAGCGGGGACCTGCGGCCGAGGCCCGCCCACTTCGACAGGTGCGTGGCCTCGCCGCCCGCGTCGCGCACCAGCGTGACCACGGCGAAGGCGCCGATCGTCACGAAGGAGTAGCCGCCCAGGTAGAAGAGGACGGAGGAGACGCCGTCGGGGTTCGTCGCGATGACACCCGCGAGGATGAACCCGGCGTGCGCGACCGAGGAGTAGGCGAGCAGCCGCTTGATGTCGGTCTGCGTGATCGCGATGATCGCGCCGCCCAGCATCGTGACGATCGCCACGCCCCACATCACCGGGCGCCAGTCCCAGCGCAGCCCCGGCAGGACCACGTACAGGAGCCGCAGCAGCGCCCCGAAGGCCGCGACCTTCGTCGCCGCCGCCATGAAGCCGGTCACCGGCGTCGGGGCGCCCTGGTAGACGTCCGGGGTCCACATGTGGAAGGGGACCGCGCCGACCTTGAAGAGCAGGCCCATCACGATGAGCGCGCCGCCGATGAGGAGCAGCGCGTCGTTGCCCATCGTGTCGGCGAGCGCCGGGTTGATGGAGGTGAGGTCGCCCTCGACCACGCGCGCGATCGTCCCGTACGACATGGAGCCCGCGTAGCCGTAGACGAGCGCGATGCCGAAGAGGAGGAACGCGGAGGAGAAGGCGCCGAGGAGGAAGTACTTGACCGCCGCCTCCTGCGAGAGCAGCCGCTTGCGGCGCGCGAGGGCGCACAGCAGGTAGAGCGGCAGCGACAGGACCTCCAGGGCCACGAAGAGGGTCAGGAGGTCGTTCGCGGCCGGGAAGACGAGCATCCCGGCGAGCGCGAAGAGGGAGAGCGGGAAGACCTCCGTCGTCGTGAACCCGGCCTTCACGGCGGCCTGTTCGGACTCCGAGCCGGGCACGGCGGCGGCCTGCGCGGCGAAGGAGTCCACGGGCTTGCCGTGCGAGGCGGGGTCGAGCCTGTGCTCGGCGAAGGTGAAGACGGCGACGAGCCCGACGAGCAGGATCGTGCCCTGGAGGAAGAGCGCGGGCCCGTCCACGGCCAGCGCGCCCATCGCCGCGATGTGCGCCTTCGTCGTCCCGTAGCCCTGCGCGGCGAGGACGACGACGGCGGCGAAGGCGCCCGCCAGCGCGAGTACGGAGAGCAGGAGCTGGGTCGTGCGCCGGGCGCGGCGCGGGACGAACGCCTCGACGAGGATGCCGAGGATCGCCGCGCCGAGCACGACGAGCACAGGCGAGATCTGCGCGTACTCGATGTGCGGGGTGCTGATCTTGTCGACCGGCCCCGCCGCGCTCGTCCACGCTCCGGATGTCCACAGGCTGTGGACGGCCGTGGCTGTCATTTCCCTGCCTCCACGTGCGGTTGCGGGTCCTTCTCGTGTACGTCGGACATCGTCTGCTTGACCGCCGGGTTGATCACGTCGGTGACCGGCTTCGGGTACACGCCGAGGACGACGAGCAGCACGATCAGCGGTACGGCGACGACGAGTTCACGGGCGCGCAGGTCGCCCATCGCGGAGACCTCCGGCTTCACCGGCCCCGTCATGGTGCGCTGGTAGAGCACGAGCACGTACAGCGCGGCGAGGACGATGCCGAGGGTCGCGACGATGCCGAGCGCCTTGTGGCGTTCGAAGGTGCCGACGAGGACGAGGAACTCGCTGACGAACGGGGCGAGCCCGGGCAGCGAGAGCGTCGCGAGCCCGCCGATGAGGAACGTCCCCGCGAGGACGGGGGCGACCTTCTGCACCCCCCCGTAGTCGGAGATGAGCCGCGAGCCGCGCCGCGAGATGAGGAACCCGGCGACGAGCATCAGCGCGGCCGTCGAGATGCCGTGGTTGACCATGTAGAGCGTCGCGCCGGACTGGCCCTGCGAGGTCATCGCGAAGATGCCCAGGATGATGAAGCCGAAGTGCGACAGCGAGGCGTACGCGATGAGGCGCTTCATGTCGCGCTGGCCGACCGCGAGCAGCGCCCCGTAGAGGATGCTGATGACGGCCAGGACCAGGATCACCGGCGTCGCCCACTTGCTGGCCTCGGGGAAGAGCTGGAGGCAGAAGCGGAGCATCGCGAAGGTGCCGACCTTGTCGACCACCGCCGTGATGAGCACGGCGACCGGCGTGGACGCCTCGCCCATCGCGTTCGGCAGCCAGGTGTGGACGGGCCACAGCGGGGCCTTGACCGCGAAGGCGAAGAAGAAGCCGAGGAAGAGCCAGCGTTCCGTGGAGGTCGCCATCGACAGCGAGCCGTCCGCGCGCGCGTCCAGGATCTCGGTGAGCGAGAACGTGTGCGTGACGGTGTACAGGCCGATCACCGCGGCGAGCATGACGAGCCCGCCCGCGAGATTGTACAGGAGGAACTTCACCGCCGCGTACGAGCGCTGGGTCGCCTCCTCCTGCGCGTCGCGACCGCTCGCGCGGTCCCCGAAGCCCCCGATGAGGAAGTACATCGGGATGAGCATCGCTTCGAAGAACAGGTAGAAGAGGAAGACGTCGGTGGCCTCGAAGGAGAGCACCACCATCGCCTCGACAAGGAGGATCAGCGCGAAGAAGCCCTGCGTGGGGCGCCAGCGGCGGCTGTTGGTCTCCAGGCCGTCCGGCTCGTGCCAGCCGGCGAGCATGACGAACGGGACGAGCAGCGCGGTGAGCGCGAGCAGGACCGCGCCGATACCGTCCACGCCGAGTTCGTAGCGGACGCCGAAGTCGGCGATCCAGGCGTGCGACTCGGTGAGCTGGTACCGGCCGCCGTCGGGGTCGAAGCGGACGAGCACGGCGAGCGCGAGGGCGAGCGTGGCGAGCGAGAAGAGCAGCGCCAGCCACTTCGCCGCCGTGCGCCGGGCGGCCGGGACCGCGGCGGTGAGCACGGCGCCCACCGCGGGCACCGCGGCCGTCACGGTCAGCAGGGGGAAGGACATGTCACACCGCCCTCATGAGTAGGGTCGCGGCGATCAGCACCGCCGTACCTCCGAACATCGAGAAGGCGTAACTGCGGACCTTGCCGTTCTGCACCCGGCGCAGCCTCCCGGAGAGGCCGCCGAAACCGGCGGCGGTGCCGTTGACGACCCCGTCCACGAGGGAGTGGTCGACGTAGACGAGCGAGCGGGTGAGGTGCTCGCCGCCCGAGACGAGGACGACGTGGTTGAAGTCGTCCTGGAGCAGGTCGCGGCGGGCCGCCCGGGTGAGGAACGAGCCGCGCGGCGCGACGGCGGGCACGGGGCGCCTGCCGTACTGGAGCCAGGCGACGCCGACGCCGGCGAGGAGCAGCACGATCGTGACCCCCGTCACCGTCGCGGCGCTCACCGGCGCGTCGCCGTGGCTGTGGCGCGTGACCGGTTCGAGCCAGTGCAGGAAGCGGTCCCCGATCCCGAAGATCCCGCCCGCGAAGACCGAGCCGAGGGCGAGGACGATCATCGGGATCGTCATGGACTTCGGGGACTCGTGCGGGTGCGGCTCCTTGCCCTCCGCGTCGGGCTTCCAGCGCTTCTCGCCGAAGAACGTCATGAGCATCACGCGCGTCATGTAGTACGCGGTGAGCGCGGCGCCGAGCAGGGTCACCGCGCCGAGGATCCAGCCCTCGGTGCCGCCCTTCGCGAACGCCGCCTCGATGATCTTGTCCTTCGAGAAGAAGCCCGACAGCCCCGGGAAGCCGATGATCGCGAGGTAGCCGAGGCCGAAGGTGACGAAGGTGACCGGCATCTTCCGCCAGAGGCCCCCGTAGTGGCGCATGTTGACCTCGTCGTTCATGCCGTGCATGACCGAGCCGGCGCCGAGGAAGAGCCCGGCCTTGAAGAAGCCGTGCGTCACGAGGTGCATGATCGCGAAGACGTAGCCGATCGGGCCGAGCCCGGCGGCGAGGATCATGTACCCGATCTGCGACATCGTCGAGCCCGCGAGGGCCTTCTTGATGTCGTCCTTCGCGCAACCGACGATCGCCCCGAACAGGAGCGTGACGGCGCCGACGATCACGACGACGAGCTGCGCGTCCGGCGCCGCGTCGAAGATGTTCGCCGAGCGCACGATGAGGTACACGCCCGCGGTCACCATCGTCGCCGCGTGGATGAGCGCGGAGACCGGGGTCGGGCCCTCCATCGCGTCGCCCAGCCAGGACTGGAGCGGCACCTGCGCCGACTTGCCGCAGGCCGCGAGGAGCAGCATGAGAGCGATCCCGTTGAGCGTCGACTGGCTCACGCCCGCGTCGCCGGCCTTCGAGAAGACCTCGCCGAAGCCGAAGCCGCCGAAAGTCGTGAACATCAGCATGATGGCGATCGAGAGGCCGATGTCGCCGACGCGGTTGACGAGGAACGCCTTCTTCGCCGCCGTGGCCGCGCTCGGCCGGTCCTGCCAGAAGCCGATGAGGAGGTACGAGGCGAGCCCCACGCCTTCCCAGCCCGCGTACAGCAGGAGGTAGTTGTCCGCGAGGACGAGCAGCAGCATCGCCGCGAGGAACAGGTTGAGGTAGCCGAAGAAGCGGCGGCGGCGCGGGTCGTGCGCCATGTAGCCGATCGAGTAGACGTGGATGAGCGTGCCCACGCCGGTGATCAGGAGCACGAAGGTCATCGAGAGCTGGTCGAGGCCGAAGGCCACGTCCGCCTGGAACCTCTCGACCGGCACCCAGGTGAACAGGTGCTGGTGCAGGCCCCGTTGTTCCGCGTCCTTGCCGAGCATGTCCACGAAGAGGACGGCGCCGACGGCGAACGAGGCGAGGGCCAGAGCCGTGCCGAGCAGGTGCCCGGCCCGGTCGAGGAGACGGCCGCCGCACAGCAGCACGACCGCTCCGAGCAAGGGCGCCGCGATGAGCAGCGCGATCAGGTTGTCCACTGTCAACGACCCCTCAGAGCTTCATCAGGTCGGCGTCGTCGACCGAGGCGGAGTGCCGGGCCCGGAAGACCGACACGATGATCGCGAGCCCCACCACGACCTCGGCGGCGGCGACGACCATCGTGAAGAACGCGATGATCTGCCCGTCGAGGTTGCCGTGCATCCGGGAGAAGACGACGAACGCCAGGTTGCACGCGTTGAGCATGAGCTCGACGCACATGAACACGACGATCGCGTTGCGGCGCACGAGCACGCCCGTCGCGCCGATGGTGAAGAGGATCGCCGCGAGATACAGGTAGTAGACCGGGTTCACTTGGTCCTCTCCTCCTCACGCGTGCGGCCGAGACGTTCGGTCGAGCGCTGCTCCAGTGCCTTGAGGTCGGCGAGCGCCTCGCTCGACACGTCCCTGATCTGGCCGCGCTGCCGCAGCGTCGGGTTCACCGTCAGCTCGGACGGCGTGCCGTCCGGGAGCAGTCCGGGCACGTCCACCGCGTTGTGGCGGGCGTAGACGCCGGGGGCGGGCAGCGGCGGGAGGTGCTTGCCCTCGCGGACCCGCTTCTCCGCCATCTCGCGCTGGTTCAGGGCGCGTTCGGTGCGCTCGCGGTGCGTGAGCACCATCGCGCCGACCGTCGCGGTGATGAGCAGCGCGCCGGTGATCTCGAAGGCGAAGACGTACGTCGTGAAGATCTCCCGCGCCAGGCCCTGCACGTTCCCGCCCGCGTTGGCGCGCCCGGTGCCCTGGAACTGGCTGACCGAGGCGTTGCCGATACCGCCGACGAGGAGCGCGCCGAAGCCGAGGAAGCAGAGCACGGCGAGCCAGCGCTGCCCCTTGATCGTCTCCTTGAGCGAGTCGGCGGCGGTGACGCCGACGAGCATCACGACGAAGAGAAAGAGCATCATCACGGCGCCGGTGTAGACGACGATCTGCACGATGCCGAGGAAGTAGGCGCCGTTGGCGAGGTAGAAGACCGCGAGGACGATCATCGTGCCCGCGAGGCACAGCGCGCTGTGCACGGCCTTCGGCATGAGCACCGTGCACAGGGCGCCGATGACGGCGACGACGCCGAGGACCCAGAACTGGACGGCCTCGCCCGTGGACGTGTGGTAGGCGGCGAGCGTGTCGAGCTGACCGCTCGCGGCGAACCCGGCGATGCCGCTCATTCGGCCACCCCCCGGTCCATGGGGCTCGCCTCGTGCGGGGCGCCCGAGGAGACGGCCGCCGCCGTGTGCTCGACGGTGACCGGCTCCTCGTCGGTCTTCTCGCCCTTGGACGTGGCGACCTGCCGTACGGTCCCGGGCGCGGCCTCGGTGACGAGGCCCCGGTAGTAGTCGCCCTCGTCCATGCCGGGGAAGATCGCGTGCGGCGAGTCGACCATGCCCTCGGTGAGCCCGGCGAGGAGCTGGTCCTTGGTGTAGATCAGGTTCTCGCGCGTGGAGTCGGCGAGTTCGAACTCGCTCGTCATCGTGAGCGCCCGCGTCGGGCACGCCTCGATGCACAGCCCGCACAGGATGCAGCGGGCGTAGTTGATCTGGTAGACGCGGCCGTAGCGCTCGCCGGGCGAGTACCGCTCCTGCTCGGTGTTGTCGGCGCCCTCGACGTAGATCGCGTCGGCGGGGCAGGCCCAGGCGCACAGCTCGCAGCCGACGCACTTCTCCAGGCCGTCCGGGTGCCGGTTGAGCTGGTGACGGCCGTGGAACCGGGGGGCCGTGACCTTGGGCTGCTCCGGGTACTGCTCGGTGAGCCGCTTCTTGAACATGGCCTTGAAGGTCACGCCGAAGCCGGCCACCGGGTTCTGGAAGCCCGGGGCGACGGGGTGCTCGCCGCCCTCCGGTGCCTCCGCGCGCGCGGGTTCCGCGCCCGTGCGGGGGGCGAGTTCGCCGTCCCCGCCGCGGGAGAGACGCTTCTTGCGCTCAGCCATCGGACCCCTCCTTTCCTTCGCCATCCGTCTGCGGTCCGCCACTCGGGACCAGTTCGCGCTCCCCGCGCGGCCTGCGGCGCGGCACCGGCGGCAGGGTCTGCCCCGGCAGCGGCGGCACGGGGTAGCCGCCGGCCATCGGGTCGAAGGCGCCGTCCGCGCCCGCGCCCGGGCCCGCGTCGGGGTCCGGCTCCGGTTCGTCCGCGCCCCGGCCCCGGTCCCGGTACATGTCGACCAGGAAGGTGACGAGGAGGATCACCACGACGGCCGCCACGACCCACAGCAGGAGTTGCGCGTAGTCGTAGTTCTCGTTGCGCAGAACCCGCACGGTGGCGACGAGCATGAGCCACACCACCGAGACCGGGATGAGGACCTTCCAGCCCAGCTTCATCAGCTGGTCGTACCTGACGCGGGGCAGCGAGCCGCGCAGCCAGATGAAGAAGAAGAGCAGGAGCTGCACCTTCACGACGAGCCAGAGGATCGGCCACCAGCCGTGGTTGGCGCCCTCCCAGAAGGTGCTGATGGGCCAGGGGGCCCGCCAGCCGCCGAGGAAGAGCGTCGCGGCGACCGAGGAGACCGTCACCATGTTCACGTACTCGGCGAGCATGAACATCGCGAACTTGATGGACGAGTACTCGGTGTTGAAGCCGCCGACGAGGTCGCCCTCGGACTCCGGCATGTCGAAGGGCGCGCGGTTCGTCTCGCCGACCATCGTCACGATGTAGAGGAGGAAGGAGACGGGCAGCAGGACGATGTACCAGCGGCCGTTCTGCGCGTCCACGATCGCGGAGGTGGACATCGACCCGGAGTAGAGGAACACCGAGGCGAAGGCGGCGCCCATGGCGATCTCGTAGGAGATCATCTGCGCGCAGGAACGCAGACCGCCGAGCAGCGGGTACGTGGAGCCGGAGGACCAGCCCGCGAGGACGATGCCGTAGATCCCGACCGAGGCCGTCGCGAGGATGTACAGCATCGCGATCGGGAGGTCGGTGAGCTGCATCGCGGTGCGGTGGCCGAAGACGGAGATCTCGTTGCCCGCGGGGCCGAAGGGGATGACCGCGATCGCCATGAAGGCGGGGATCGCGGCGACGACGGGGGCGATGATGTAGACCGCCTTGTCGGCCCGCTTGACGAGCAGGTCCTCCTTGAGCATGAGCTTCGCGCCGTCCGCGAGGGACTGGAGCATCCCCCAGGGGCCGGTGCGGTTGGGGCCGATGCGGAGCTGCATCCAGCCGACGACCTTCCGCTCCCAGACGATCGCGAAGAGCACCGAGATCATCAGGAAGGCGAAGCAGAACACCGCCTTGATGGCCACGAGCCACCACGGGTCGGTCCCGAAGACGCTCAGGTCCTCGGCGGCGAGCGGGGTGAGCGGCAGGGCGCCTGCCGCCCCGGGCACGGGACTCATGCCGTCACCCCCGCCGCGAATCCGCAACGCGGTACCACGGGCACCTGACTCACGCGCGCACCTCCGGTGTGCTGACAGTTCACGAGGCGGCCGGTCCCGGCGCCGCCCGAGGGGTGGCGAGCGGTCACGACGTGGCCTCCGGTTCCGCGACGGGGGCGGGCCGCGCGGGCCCGATCCGTACGAGCGAGCCCACTGCGGCGCCGGTGTCGGCCGCGACGCCCCCGCCCGTCGAGTTGAGCGGCAGCCACACGACCCGGTCGGGCATCGCGGGGGTCACGACGAGCGGCAGCGCGGTGGTCCCGGCGGGCCCGGAGACCTCCAGGACCTCGCCCTCGGCGACGCCCGCCTCGATCGCGGTCGCGGCCGAGAGCCTGGCGACGGCGGCGTGCCGCGTCGCGGCGAGCGCCTGGTCGCCCTCCTGGAGCCGCCCCCGGTCCAGGAGGAGCCGGTGCCCGGCGAGCACGGCCTCCCCGGCGGCGGGCCGCGGCTGCGGTACGGGGGTGCCGGTGGGCCGGGCGTCGAAGCGGGCCCGGGGCGCGATCTCGGCGGCGCCGAACGCGTCGAGTTCGCGGCGCGCCGCGGCGAGGTCGGGCAGGCCGAGGTGGACGTCCATGGCGTCGGCGAGCGTCTGGAGGACGCGCGCGTCGCTCTGCGCGAGGCGCCTGGTCATCTGGTCGGGCTTGAGCGCGGCCTCGAACATCCGCGCCCGGCCCTCCCAGTTGAGGAAGGTGCCGGCCTTCTCGGCGACGGCGGCCACCGGGAGTACGACGTCGGCGCGGCGCGTCACCTCGCTGGGCCGCTGCTCCAGGCTCACGACGAACCCGGCGTGGTCCAGGGCCTCCCTGGCCAGCGCGGGCTGGGGCAGGTCGTCGAGTTCGACGCCCGCGACGAGCAGGGCGCCGATCTCGCCGTCCGCGGCGGCGCGCAGGATCTGCGCCGTGTCGCGCCCGTAGCGGGAGGGGAGTTCGGCCAGTCCCCAGGCGCGGGCGACCTCGTCGCGGGCGCGCGGGTCGGTCGCGGGGCGCCCGCCCGGGAGGAGCGAGGGCAGCGCCCCGGCCTCCAGGGCGCCGCGCTCCCCCGCCCGGCGCGGAATCCACACGAGGTCGGCGCCGGTGGCCGTCGCGGTGCGCACGGCGGCGGTGAGGGCGCCGGGGACGGTCGCGAGGCGTTCGCCGATGACGATCACGGAGCCCTCGGCGCGCAGCGCTTCGAGGGCCTCGCGGCCGAGGTCTTCGAGCCCCACGCCGCCCGCGAGCGCGTCGAGCCACTCGGTCTCGGTGCCGGGCGCGGCGGGCAGGAGCGTGCCGCCCGCCTTCGTCAGGCCGCGCGTGGCGTGCGTCGCGAGCGAGAAGACGCGCTGGCCGTGCTTGCGCCAGCCCTTGCGCAGCCGCAGGAAGACCCCGGGGGCCTCCTCCTCGGCCTCGATCCCGGCGAGCAGCACGGCGGGCGCCTCTTCGAGGAGGCGGTACGTGACGCCCGTGCCGTCGAGATCGGCCCCGCGCCCCGCGACGTGCGCGGCGAGGAAGTCGGCCTCCTCGGAGGTGTGCGCGCGGGCGCGGAAGTCGATGTCGTTGGTGCCGAGCGCGACGCGCGCGAACTTGCTGTAGGCGTAGGCGTCCTCGACGGTGAGCCGGCCCCCGGTGAGGACCCCGGCGCGTCCCCGCGCGCCCGCGAGCCCGGCGGCGGCGGCCTCCAGGGCCTCGGGCCAGGAGACGACGCGCAGTTCACCGCTCTCCGCGTCGCGCACGAGCGGGTGGGTGAGGCGGTCGGTCTGCTGCGCGTACCGGAAGCCGAAGCGGCCCTTGTCGCACAGCCATTCCTCGTTGACCTCGGGGTCGTTCGCGGCGAGCCGCCGCATGACCTTGCCGCGCCGGTGGTCGGTGCGGGTCGCGCAGCCGCCCGCGCAGTGCTCGCACACGCTGGGGCTGGAGGTGAGGTCGAAGGGCCGGGAGCGGAAGCGGTAGGCGGCGGAGGTGAGCGCGCCGACCGGGCAGATCTGGATGGTGTTGCCGGAGAAGTACGACTCGAACGGGTCGCCCTGGCCGGTGCCGACCTGCTGGAGCGCGCCGCGCTCGATCAGCTCGATCATCGGGTCCCCGGCGATCTGGTTCGAGAACCGCGTGCACCGCGCGCACAGCACGCACCGCTCGCGGTCCAGGAGGACCTGCGCGGAGATCGGCACGGGCTTCTCGTACGTGCGCTTCCTGCCCTCGAAGCGGGATTCGGCGTTGCCGTGCGAGAGCGCCTGGTTCTGGAGCGGGCATTCGCCGCCCTTGTCGCACACGGGGCAGTCGAGGGGGTGGTTGATCAGGAGCAGTTCCATCACGCCGTGCTGCGCCTTGGTGGCGACCGGCGAGGTGAGCTGCGTCTTGACGACCATGCCCTCGGTGCACGTGATGGTGCACGAGGCCATCGGCTTGCGCTGGCCCTCCACCTCCACGATGCACTGGCGGCAGGCCCCGGCGGGGTCGAGCAGCGGGTGGTCGCAGAAGCGGGGGATCTCGATGCCGAGTTCCTCGGCGGCGCGGATCACCAGCGTGCCCTTGGGCACGCTGATTTCGGCGCCGTCGATGGTCAGGGTGACCAGGTCCTCGGGCGGGGGCGCGGCGGGGGCGCCCGAAGCGGGCGCGCCGGTCGTCACGGTCATGCGGTCACCTCCAGGTGCGAATCACGCTTGTCCGCCCAGAGCGTGGACTTGGCGGGGTCGAAGGGGCAGCCCTTGCCGTCGAGGTGGGCCTCGTACTCCTCGCGGAAGTACTTGAGCGAGGAGGCGATCGGCGAGGCGGCGCCGTCGCCGAGGGCGCAGAAGGACTTGCCGTTGATGTTGTCGGCGATGTCGAGGAGCTTGTCGAGGTCGTCGGCGCGGCCCTTGCCGGCCTCGATGTCGCGGAGCAACTGCACGAGCCAGTAGGTGCCTTCGCGGCAGGGGGTGCACTTGCCGCAGGACTCGTGGGCGTAGAACTCGGTCCAGCGCGTCACGGCGCGCACGACGCACGTCGTCTCGTCGAAGCACTGGAGCGCCTTGGTGCCGAGCATGGACCCGGCGGCGCCGACGCCCTCGTAGTCGAGGGGGACGTCGAGGTGTTCCTCGGTGAACATCGGCGTGGAACTGCCGCCCGGGGTCCAGAACTTGAGGCGGTGCCCGGGGCGCATCCCGCCGCTGAGGTCGAGGAGCTGGCGCAGCGTGATGCCGAGCGGGGCCTCGTACTGGCCGGGGCTCGCGACGTGGCCGCTGAGGGAGTAGAGCGTGAAGCCGGGGGACTTCTCGCTGCCCATCGAGCGGAACCAGTCCTTGCCCCGGTTCAGGATCGCGGGAACCGAGGCGATGGACTCGACGTTGTTCACGACGGTGGGGCAGGCGTACAGGCCCTCGACGGCCGGGAAGGGCGGCCGGAGCCTGGGCTGTCCGCGCCGCCCTTCGAGGGAGTCGAGGAGCGCGGTCTCCTCGCCGCAGATGTAGGCGCCCGCGCCGGCGTGCACGGTCAGCTCCACATCGGTCCCGCTGCCGAGGATGTTCTCGCCGAGGTACCCGGCCGCGTACGCCTCGCGCACCGCCTCGTGCAGGCGCCGCAGCACGGGCACGACCTCACCGCGGAGGTAGATGAAGGCGTGCGAGGAGCGGATGGCGTAGCAGGCGATGACGATGCCCTCGATGAGGGCGTGCGGGTTGGCGAAGAGGAGCGGGATGTCCTTGCAGGTGCCGGGCTCCGACTCGTCCGCGTTGACGACGAGGTAGTGCGGCTTGCCGTCGCCCTGCGGGATGAACTGCCACTTCATCCCGGTCGGGAACCCGGCGCCGCCCCGGCCGCGCAGGCCCGCGTCCTTGACGTAGGCGATGAGGTCGTCCGGGCTCATCGCGAGTGCCTTCTTGAGGCCCTCGTAGCCGTCGTCGCAACGGCGGTAGGTGTCGAGCGTCCAGGACTCGGGCTGGTCCCAGGAGGCGGAGAGGACGGGGGCGAGGAAGTCGCCGGGGGTGGCGCTCCCCTTGCTCCCCGCGTCGCCCGCGTTGCCCGCGTCTTCGGCTGCCACGGTCATCACTCCCCCTCCTCTGCGGTGGGTCCCGCCGGGTGGGCGGGATCGGACGCCGAGGTCTCCTGCGGCGCGTCGTGCGAACTGGGGTGGGCGCTCGGCGACTGGCCGCCGGTGCCGTGCGCGGGCGCGTCGTCCTCGGGCTCCCCGCTCACCGGGCGGGGGTGGACGACGCGCGGCTGCGGGTTCTCGCCCTTGGCGTACCGCAGCCCGACGAGCGAGGCGGGTCCGGCGCCGCCGCTCGCGGCGACCGCGCCCTCGCGCTGGTCGGGGAAACCGGCGAGGATGCGCGCGGTCTCCTTGAAGGTGCACAGCGGCGCGCCCCGGGTCGGCTCGACCTCGCGCCCGGCGCGCAGTTCGTCCACGAGCCGGACGGCGGACTCGGGGGTCTGGTTGTCGAAGAACTCCCAGTTCACCATCACGACGGGCGCGAAGTCGCAGGCCGCGTTGCACTCGATGTGCTCCAGCGTGACCTTGCCGTCCTCGGTCGTCTCGTCGTTGCCGACGCCGAGGTGCTCCTGGAGCGTCTCGAAGATCGCGTCGCCGCCCATGACCGCGCACAGCGTGTTGGTGCAGACCCCGACCTGGTAGTCGCCGGAGGGCTTGCGCCGGTACATGGTGTAGAAGGTCGCGACCGCGTTCACCTCGGCGGTGGTCAGGCCCAGTTGCTGCGCGCAGAAGGCCATGCCGGTCCGCGTGACGTGCCCTTCCTCGGACTGCACGAGGTGGAGCAGCGGCAGCAGCGCCGAACGGGCCCCCGGATAGCGGGAGATGATCTCGGCCGCGTCCGCCTCCAGGCGCGTGCGGACCTCGGGCGGGTAGTCGGGCGCGGGGAGTTGCGGCATCCCCAGACTGACGTCGGTCACCGGTCGACTCCTCCCATCACGGGGTCGATGGAGGCGACGGCCACGATGACGTCGGCGACCTGGCCGCCCTCGCACATCGCCGCCACGGCCTGAAGGTTGGTGAAGGACGGGTCGCGGAAGTGGACCCGGAAGGGACGGGTGCCGCCGTCCGACACGACGTGCGCGCCCAGCTCGCCCTTGGCGGACTCGACGGCCGCGTACGCCTGTCCGGGCGGGACCCGGAAGCCCTCGGTGACGAGCTTGAAGTGGTGGATCAGGGCCTCCATGGAGGTGCCCATGATCTCCCTGATGTGGTCGAGCGAGTTGCCGATCCCGTCGGGGCCCTGGGCGAGCTGGGCGGGCCAGGCGATCTTCTTGTCCGCGACCATGACCGGGCCGGGCTCGCGCAGGCGCTCCGCGCACTGCTCGATGACGCGCAGCGACTCGCGCATCTCGGCCATGCGGATGAGGAAGCGCCCGTAGGAGTCGCAGCCGTCGTCGGTCGGGATGTCGAAGTCGTACGTCTCGTAGCCGCAGTACGGCTGCGCCTTGCGCAGGTCGTGCGGGAGCCCGGCCGAGCGCAGGACGGGCCCGGTGGCGCCGAGGGCCATGCAGCCGGTGAGGTCGAGGTGGCCGACGTCCTTCATGCGGGCGCGGAAGATCGGGTTCCCGGTGGCGAGCTTGTCGTACTCGGTGAGGTTGTGCCGCATCGTCTTCACGAACTCGGCGAGCGCGTCGAGCGAACCGGCCGGGAGGTCCTGCGCGAGCCCGCCGGGGCGGATGAACGCGTGGTTCATGCGCAGCCCGGTGAACAGCTCGAATAGGTCGAGGCAGAGTTCGCGGTCGCGGAAGCCGTAGATCATGATCGTCGTTGAGCCCAGCTCCATGCCGCCCGTCGCGATGGCGACGAGGTGCGAGGAGATGCGGTTCAGCTCCATGAGCAGGACGCGGACGACGCTCGCGCGGTCCGGTACGTCGTCCTCGATGCCGAGCAGGCGCTCGACGCCGAGGCAGTACGCGGTCTCGTTGAAGAACGGCGTGAGGTAGTCCATCCGCGTCACGAACGTCGTGCCCTGGGTCCAGGTGCGGAACTCCAGGTTCTTCTCGATGCCCGTGTGCAGGTAGCCGATGCCGCAGCGGGCCTCGGTGACGGTCTCGCCGTCGATCTCCAGGATGAGGCGCAGCACCCCGTGGGTGGAGGGGTGTTGCGGACCCATGTTGACGATGATGCGTTCGTCGTCGGCCTTGGCGGCGGCCTCGACGACCTCGTCCCAGTCGCCGCCGGTGACGGTGTAGACCGTGCCCTCGGTGGTCCTGCGGGACCCCGGCGTGGTGGTGCTGCTCATGTGTACGACCTCCGCTGGTCGGGAGCCGGGATCTGGGCGCCCTTGTACTCCACGGGGATGCCGCCCAGGGGGTAGTCCTTGCGCTGCGGGAAGCCCTGCCAGTCGTCGGGCATCATGATCCGGGTGAGGGCCGGGTGGCCGTCGAAGATCAGCCCGAAGAAGTCGTAGGTCTCGCGCTCGTGCCAGTCGTTGGTCGGGTAGAGCGCGACGAGCGAGGGCAGGTGCCGGTCCGCGTCGGGCACGCTCACCTCGACGCGGATGAGCCGGTTGTGGGTGATCGAGCGCAGGTGGTAGACGGCGTGCAGCTCCCGGTCCTTGTCGCCCGGGTAGTGCACCCCGCTCACGCCGGTGCACAGCTCGAAGCGGAGCGCCGGGTCGTCGCGGAGCGTCCGGGCGACCTGGACGAGGTGCTCGCGCGCGACGTGGAAGGTGAGTTCGCCGCGGTCCACGACCGTCTTCCACAGCGCTTCCTCGGGGACCAGGCCCTGTTCCTCCAGGGCCCCTTCCAGCTCGTCGGCGACCTCGTCGAACCAGCCGCCGTAGGGCCGGCTGGAGGCGCCGGGCAACCGTACGGTGCGCACGAGCCCGCCGTAGCCGCTCGTGTCAGCGCCGGGCGAGCCGCCGAACATGCCCCTGCGGACGGCGATGACCTCGTCGGCCCGCGCGCGGGGCGCGGGCAACTGGCCCTCGGCGCCAGGGCTTTCGGGGCCCGCCACGCGCGCGGGGGCCGGGTCGGCGGGGGCGGGGGTGGCGCCCCCGGGCTCGCGGTCGCGGGGCGCCGCTCCCTCGGGCGCAGCGTCCACCGGCTCACCGCCGCCCGCCGGATCGTTCCGCCGCTCCTCGCTCATCGCAGCAGCCCCTTCATCTCGATGAGGGGCAGCGCCTTGAGCGCGGCCTCCTCGGCCTCGCGGGCCGCTTCTTCCGCGTTCACGCCGAGCTTGGTGCCCTGCACCTTCTGGTGCAGTTTGAGGATCGCGTCGATCAGCATCTCGGGGCGCGGCGGGCAGCCGGGCAGGTAGATGTCGACCGGGACGACGTGGTCCACGCCCTGCACGATCGCGTAGTTGTTGAACATGCCGCCCGAGGAGGCGCACACGCCCATGGAGATGACCCACTTGGGGTTCGGCATCTGGTCGTAGACCTGCCGCAGGACGGGGGCCATCTTCTGGCTCACCCGGCCCGCCACGATCATCAGGTCCGCCTGCCGGGGCGAGCCCCGGAAGACCTCCATGCCGAAGCGCGCGAGGTCGTAGCGGCCCGCGCCCGTCGTCATCATCTCGATGGCGCAGCACGCGAGTCCGAACGTCGCCGGGAACATGGACGACTTGCGCACCCAGCCCGCGGCCTGTTCGACGGTGGTGAGCAGAAAACCGCTCGGGAGTTTCTCTTCGAGTCCCATTGATGGCCCCTTAGACCTTTTCGTCCGCTGCGGGTCTCAGTCCCATTCCAGGCCGCCGCGCCGCCAGACGTACGCGTAGGCGACGAAGACGGTGAGCACGAAGAGGAGCATCTCCACGAGCCCGAAGACCCCGAGCGCGTCGAAGGTCACGGCCCAGGGGTAGAGAAAGACGATCTCGATGTCGAAGACGATGAAGAGCATCGCCGTCAGGTAGTACTTGATGGGGAACCGCCCGCCACCGGCCGGCGTGGGGGTGGGTTCGATTCCGCATTCGTAGGCTTCGAGCTTCGCCCTGTTGTAACGCTTTGGACCGATAAGCGTGGCCATGACCACGGAGAAGATCGCAAAGCCTGCCCCGAGGGCTCCCAGTACGAGGATGGGCGCATAAGCGTTCACCGCTCCTCGCTCCTCTCAGTCGGCACTGACTGCGTACACGGGTCCCCCCGGGCCGCCGCTGTGCCGCCCGGGGCCGCCGGACCCGCTCCCCGCCCCGCTTCTCCCCGCGTTCCGCGGCGTCCCGCCGACGAAGATCGCGAATATGTGAGGCAGTTCACAAGCCCGACTGCCCCGCATCCTATGCCCGCCTCTCTGTGATCTGCGACACGGGGTACACCCCTGCGTTTGTGATCTACGCCACCTGACGGCCGATCATGAGCGCGCATATGCCGGGAGTTTCGTACAGCGCGCGGCGGAATGATCACTTCCGGTGAGTCCGGGGCGGGATTTCCGCAGGTGGGGGGCGTGGTCGCTTTATCAAGAGGATGTAGGATCAAGCAAATTGGCGTTGGACTCGATCTCTTGATATAGGGACCGTCGCCGCCAAGAGCCCGAAAAGTCCACACAACGCCGTTCCTGCGCCGGGGAATTCGGCTTCTCCCCCCGCCGCCCCTCTTTCCCCGCCCGTTCCCCCTCCCCCAACGGCCCTCGCGCGTGCGCGCGTTCACGAGGGGGAAATCACCCCCGCCGGGAAGCGGGTGGGGCTGTTCGGGGGAAGTGCCCGGGAGCGGGTGCGCGGGAGCGCGCGGGAGCGACGAGAGGGGGCCGCGCGGGAGCGAGCGCGGAAGGCCGCGCGGGAGCGGACGCGGGACATCGCGAGGGAGCGGACGCGGGCCATCACGAGGGGCGCGCGGACGCAGGTCGCGCCTACACCGTTCCGTGACCTGCGCCACTCCCGTCCCGTGCCCCGGGGCGGGGAGGTTGGCCACGAAGCGGAAGCGATGGTAGGCGCGGGGCAATTGGGACGTATCGCGGAAACAGCGGGATCACGGCCATGATCACCACAGACAGGGCCCACCCCTTTCGCCCCCTATGGGCGATCAGACCGATAACAGGCCCGCACCTTTCGCCCGTTTTGCGGTCAACAGTGGCGCATCCCACGTTTGTTGAACCCACCGGCGGCCTCTTGATAGCGATAGGTCCCATGCCCCACACCGCTCAGATACCCAGCCACCGGAAGCCCCGCCGGAGCGCCTCGCGCATCGCCCTGCGGGCCGGCGTCGCCAGTGGCGTGCTCGGCACGCTCGCGGTGGCCGGTGCCTCGGGTTCGGCCTCGGCCGCCGAACCGGTGACCGAGACCATCGAAATGCCGACCCTGACCGCCAACCTGTCCGCCGCCATGGCCGCCGCCGCCGACTCGACGCGGCAGATGGCCACGAGCTACGAACTGCGGGCCGAGCAGGACGCGTCCTTCGCCCAGGCCGCCAAGCAGGCGAAGGCCGACCGCGACAAGGCGGAGAAGAAGGCCGAGGAGAAGGCCGCCGCGAAGAAGAAGGCCGCCGAGGAGGCCGCCGCGAAGCGCGCCGCAGAGGCGCGCGAGGCCGCCTCCCGCTCCGCGACGCGCACGACCCTCGCCCCCTCGGCCCCCGCGAGCACCGGCACCTCCACGCGCACCGCCTCCGCCGCGGCGCCCGCGCAGTCGGCCTCGGCGCCCGCGAGCGGTTCCGCCGCGAGCGTCATCGCCTTCCTCAAGTCGCACCTCGGCGACGCGTACGTCATGGGCGGCACCGGCCCCCACTCCTGGGACTGCTCGGGCCTGACCCAGGCCGCGTTCCGCTCCGTCGGCGTGGACCTCCCGCGCACCTCGCAGGAGCAGTCGACGGCCGGTACCCAGGTCTCCGTCTCCTCGGCGCAGCCGGGCGACCTCCTCTACTGGGGCGGCGCGGGCTCCGCGTACCACGTGGGCGTCTACCTCGGGAACGGCCAGTACCTCGACGCCGCCAACCCCGGCAAGGGCGTCGTCGTCCAGGACCTCTCCGGCTACCCGGCCTCGGGGGCCATCCGGCTCCTCTGAGCCTCCCTCACACGAGACGTCCGGGCGGGTCCCCCCACGGGGTCCCGCCCGGCGCGCGTCTCAGGACCGGACCGCCGCGGCGCAGTGGCCCCGCGCGCCCGCGTGCGCGTCGACCGTGCCCGCGCGGTCGTACGGGTCGATGACGACACCCTCGTCGGGCGCCACCGTGGCGCGCTCGGCGCCGAACTCGGGGCTGAAGTACCCCTTCCGCTCCCCGCACCCCCCGTTCGTGACATCGGAGGCGTACGACACGAGCTGGAACGTCCCCGCTCCGGGCGCCCCCGGGGCCGGCCAGCGCAGGACCGCCGCGCGCCGCACGATCGTGCGCACGACCTCGCCGCCGCCGGAGGCACGCACCACCGGGTAGACGAAGGTGACGTCCGTCCGCACGTCGATCCCCCCGTCCTCGGCCGCGCGGACCGTCATCCCGCCGCGCGTCTTGACGACGTCCCCCGCGAAGGCGAAGCGCTCGGGGTCGAAGCGCGTGGCGAGACGCAGCGGGTCGTTCTCCGCGCCGGGCGCGCCGGGCGCTCCGAAGGCGTCGGCGACGTACTCGCGTACGGCTTTCTGGCGGGGATCGAGGAAGCGCAGCGCGGCGGTGGGGCGTTCGCCCCGCAGGACGCCGGGGTCCAGGTTCGTGCCGGCGAGGAAGTTTTTCGTCCGGCCGAGCGCCTCGCCGACCCCGGCCGCGCTCAGCCCGCCCGTCGCCCGCGCGACGGGGACATCGATGCCGTCCGCGCCGCCGGCCCAGTCCTCGGCGGGCGAGTCGCGGAACGGCTCGCGGACGGTGGGGCCCTGGGGGGCGGCCGGCCCGCCGGAGCCGCCCCCGAACCGGAACAGGCCGGTCAGCGGGCCGGGCACGAAGGCGACGATCGCGAGGACGACGAGGGCGGCGACGACGATCGTGAACCAGGGCCTGCGCCCGCGCGCGGCGGCGGGCGCGGCGAGCCGGTAGGCGCGCGGGGGCTCGGGCGGGGGCTGCCCCTGGAGCCTGCGGGTCACCATCCGGGCCCGTGCCGAGGGTTCCTTGGGCGCGTCGGCCGCCCCGGTCCCGGCGGTGGCCTCCCGCAGGAAGCGGTCCCAGTCCTGCTCCGGAAGGGAGTCGTCGCTCCTCTTCACGCTGGTGTCTCCTTTCTGACCCGCCCTGGCGGGTGTGACGGCGGCCGGTGGTGGCGCGGGGCCGGGACGGCCGCGAGGCGCGGGGCCCGGTCCCGATGCTGCCGGTCGCCCAGCTCTATGCGCGCGACCTTCCCCTGCCGGGCCCGTCCGGCGCCGATCTGCTCCAGGTCCTGTGGTGCCCCTTCGACCACGGTTCGCAGCCGAGGACCGCGCTGTACTGGCGCGTCGCCGCCGAGGTCTCCCGCGTTCTCGACGCGCCCCCGGAGCCGTCCGCGATCCAGTACTCCTTCTACCTGCCCGAACCGTGCCTGCTGGCACCGGAGCAGGTCGTCGAGTACCCGCACCCCCTGGAACTGAGCGGCGAGCTCCAGGAGTGGCTCGCCGACCCCGGCACCTGGGAGGCGGCCGGGGTCGCGGTGCCCGCACGCTCCGACGAGGACGACTACGACGAGGACGAGTCCGTGTCGTACGACTTCTACCGCACCACGCTGTCGATCAGCCCCGGCTGGAAGGTGGGCGGCTGGACCCGCTGGGGCCTCACCGACCCCCAGCCCAGGTCCTGCCCCGAGTGCGGCACCGAGGAGGTGCCGCTGCTCACGATCGCCAGTACCGAGTGGAACGCGAGCAGCCGGAACTGGATGCCCCTGGAGGAGCGCTCCGCGCCCACGCGGCTCCTGCCCCGCAGCGTGCCCGCGGGGTTCACCCAGGTGACGCTCGCCCACGGCTACGACCTGCAAATCCACATGTGCCCGGCGTCCCCGGAACACCCGCGGATCGAGCTCATCCAGTAAGGACCGCGCCCGCCGCGCGCCGCCGGAGACGTC
Organism: Streptomyces sp. SPB074; assembly: GCF_000154905.1. GTDB lineage: Bacteria > Actinomycetota > Actinomycetes > Streptomycetales > Streptomycetaceae > Streptomyces. Next base: position 2,698,387 of record NZ_GG770539.1, read on the forward strand.
ACCGCGTCCGGCGGCCACCGCGGCGGCGGCCCCCGGCCCGCGCCGCCTCGCCCCCGGGCTCACGCCCTGGGGGCCACCTTCGTCAGGCCGTTGATGACGCGGTCCATCGCGTCGCCGTGCGTCGGGTCGGTCAGGTTGGCGAGGAGCTTGAGGGTGAACTTCATCAGGACGGGGTGCGTGAGGCCGCGTTCCGTCGCGAGCTTCATGATCTTCGGGTTGCCGATGAGCTTCACGAAGGCCCGGCCGAGGCTGTAGTAGCCGCCGTAGGTGTCCTTGAGGACCTTCGGGTAACGCTGGAGGGTCAGTTCGCGCAGCTGCGCGGTGCGGCGGCCGTGCGCCTGGACGATGACCTCGGCGGCGATCGCGCCGGACTCCATCGCGTAGGCGATGCCCTCACCGTTGAAGGGGTTGACGAGACCGCCCGCGTCACCGACGAGGAGCAGCCCCTTCGTGTAGTGCGGCTGGCGGTTGAAGGCCATCGGGAGGGCCGCGCCCCGGATCGGGATCGTCATGTTCTCGGGCGTGTAGCCCCAGTCCTCCGGCATCGAGGCGCACCACGCCTTGAGGACCTCGCGCCAGTCCAGCTCCTTGAAGGACGAGGAGGTGTTGAGGACGCCGAGGCCGACGTTCGAGGTGCCGTCGCCCATGCCGAAGATCCAGCCGTAGCCGGGCAGGAGCCGGTCCTCGCCGGGGCCGCGCCGGTCCCACAGCTCCAGCCACGACTCCAGGTAGTCGTCGTCGTGGCGCGGCGAGGTGAAGTACGTGCGGACCGCGACGCCCATCGGCCGGTCCTCGCGGCGGTGCAGGCCCATCGCGAGCGAGAGCCGCGTCGAGTTGCCGTCGGCCGCGACGACGAGCGGGGCGTGGAAGGTGACGGGGGTCTTCTCCTCACCGAGCTTCGCGTGCACACCCGTGATGCGGCCGGACTCGTCGGTGACCGGCGCGCCGACGTTGCACCGCTCGTACAGCCGCGCGCCCGCCTTCTGGGCGGCGCGGGCGAGCTGTTCGTCGAAGTCGTCGCGCTTGCGGACGAGGCCGTAGTCGGGGAAGGAGGCGAGTTCCGGCCAGTCGAGCTGGAGGCGGTTGCCGCCCGCGATGATGCGGAGGCCCTTGTTGCGGAGCCAGCCCGCCTCCTCGGAGATGTCGATCCCCATCGCGATCAGCTGTTTCGTGGCGCGCGGGGTGAGGCCGTCGCCGCAGACCTTCTCGCGCGGGAAGGCCGTCTTCTCCAGGAGCAGGACATCGAGTCCGGCCTTCGCCAGGTGGTATGCGGTCGCCGACCCGGCGGGTCCGGCGCCCACCACGATCACATCCGCGCTGTGTTCGGACAGGGCCTCGGCCACGACACTTCTCCCGACGACTTGAAATCACGTGCCGAGCGGCACCGGACACGGGCAGTCTATTCAGGCGTCGTCTCCCCCGACCGAAGGGCTGACCGGAAGTGACCACCTCGCCCCCCGCCGCCGCCCGTCCCGCCCCCGTACTCGCCCTGCGTGTCCCCACCGACGAGGACGCGCACCACTGGCACCGCGCCTTCGCCCATCCCGAGGTCATGGAGTTCCACGGCGGCCGGCCCGCCGAGCTCTCCGTCTACCAGGAGCTGACCGCGCGCCAGCGGCGCCACGACGCCGAACTCGGCTACTGCCTGTGGACGGTGACCGACGCGGCCGGTGAGGTCGTCGGCTTCACGGGCGCGCAGCCGTGGCCGCACGCCCACTTCGGCCCGGTCGGCGCCATCGAGATCGGCTGGCGGCTGGCCCGTACCGCCTGGAGCCCGGGGATACGCGACGGCGGCGGCCCGTACGACCCTGGACCGGCTGCGCGCGGCCGGGGTCCCCTCGGTCGTGGCGATGGTCAAGGAGCACAACACGCGCTCGCTCGCGGTCGTGGAGCGGCTCGGGATGCGCCACGCGGAGACGTTCGCCCTGCCGGACGGAACGGAGCGGGGCCGGAGGTACGAGCTGGCGCTGTGAGAGCGGCGCCCCGGGCCGCGCGGCGGCGCCCCGCGTGAGCGCGCCCCGATCCGGGGCACACGCCTGTTCCGGAGCGTCCCGCGCGTACGGACCGCCTCGCACCGGGGGCGCCGCTACCGTTGGGTACCGCCTGACCTGGGGAGTTGAGAGCATGTCCTCGCTCGTGCCGGAGCCGACCGAGTTCGTCCTCGTGCCGCGCCTGCTCGGCCTCATGGCCATGGACGCGGTGACGGCCGCGCAGGAGAAGGGGCTCGCGACCGAGTCCCCCGACGATCCCGAGGTGCTGGAGGGGGGCCTCGACTACGTCGTGCGCCAGTACCCGGAGCCCGGCGCGCGCGTCCCGCACGGCGCCGTCCTCACGCTGTGGTTCGACACCTGGCCCGACGAGGGCGACGAGGGCGGTGGCGGCACCGGGGTGCGCGAACCGCTCGACCCGGGGCCAGGGGTCAGCGGCCTGGAGCGGGAGAAGCCGGAGCCGGAGGGGGACGGGCCCGAGGGCGTCGCCGTCTCGGGCTGAGACGGGGCGGGCGCGGAGGCGGGCGCGGGGCGGCCGGGCGTACGGGCCGCCCCGCAGCCGTACCCGTACCGGCCCCCGTGCCGCCCTCGCGCGCTTACGGGCCTCCGCCCCGGGCGGCTCAGCCCTCCTGCGGCTTGAAACCGCGGTGCAGTGCCACGATGCCGCCCGTCAGGTTGCGCCAGGCGACCTTCGACCAGCCCGCGTCCTGGAGCAGCGAGGCGAGAGCCGGCTGGTCGGGCCAGTCGCGGATCGACTCGGCGAGGTAGGCGTAGGCGTCGGGGTTGGAGGAGACCGCACGGGCCACGGGGGGCAGGGCCCGCATGAGGTACTCGGTGTAGACCGTGCGGAACGGCGTCCAGGTCGGTGAGGAGAACTCGCAGATCACGACCCGTCCGCCCGGCTTCGTCACCCGGTACAGCTCGCGCAGGGCGGCCGGGGTGTCGCTCACGTTGCGCAGGCCGAAGGAGATCGTGACCGCGTCGAAGACGTCGTCGCGGAACGGGAGCCGGGTCGCGTCCCCGGCGGTGAAGGGCAGCCAGCCGTGGCGCTGCTTGCCGACCCGGAGCATCCCGAGCGAGAAGTCGCAGGGCACGACGTAGGCGCCGGTCCGCGTGAAGGGCAGCGAGGACGTCGCGGTGCCGGCCGCGAGGTCGAGGACCTTCTGCGCCGGGCGCGCGTCCACGGCCTTCGCCACCTCCGCCCGCCAGGCGCGGTCCTGGCCGAAGGAGAGGATGTCGTTGGTGAGGTCGTAGCGCTTGGCCACACCGTCGAACATCGAAGCGACTTCTTGCGGCTGCTTGTCCAGGGATGCGCGTGTCGTCACCGGGTCATTGTGGCAGGCCCGGATAAAGACGGCGTACGAGCCCGGGGGCGGACGGCGACGGGCGGGGCCCCCGCGCGGGTCACGAACGGGCGGCGAAGTGCCGGAAACCGTCCGTTGTCCGTCACTTCCCGTCGAAAACGTCACGCGGGACGGCCCGGTGTGCGAGGTTCGGGAGGTTCCGCCCCCTCTCCCGGAAGAGGCCCCCGTGCCCCCGCCGCCGCGCCGTTCCCCCCTGCTCGCCCTCGCCTGCGCGCTGCCGCTGCTCCTCGCGGCCTGCGGCGGCGCCCCGGCGGACTCCGCCGACGACGCGCCCGCGCGGCGCGTGGGCTTCGCCCCGTACGTGAGCGCCGAGTCCGCGTCAGCGCTGGACGCGACGGCTCACCCGGACGAGTACCGCCTGGCCTTCGCCGTCGCGGACGGGCGGCGGTGCGTGCCGGTGTGGGGCGGCACGGAGCCGGTGGACGACCCGGCGGTGGTGGAGCGGGCGGGGCGGCTGGGCCGCGTGCGCGTGTCCTTCGGCGGCGAGGCCGGTACGGAACTGGCGCGGGCGTGCGGCTCGGTGGACGCCCTGGCCGCCGCGTACCGCCGGGCGCCGGACGCGGCGGGCACGGACCGCGCCGACTTCGACATCGAGGGCGGGACGCTCGGCGACACGGCGGCGAACGCGCGCCGCGCGCGGGCACTCGCGCGCCTGCAGGCCGACGGGGGCCTGGACGTCTTGGTCACGCTGCCGGTCATGCCCGAGGGCCTGGAGGCAGACGCGCGGGCGCTGCTGCGCGGGCTGCGCGCGGCGGGCGTGCGGGTCGGCGAGGTCAACATCATGACGATGAGCTACGGCTCCGCCTACCCGGACTCCGAGGGCCCGATGAGCGCGTACGGGGAGCGGGCGGCCCGCGCCGCGCACGGGCAGCTCCGCGCGGTGCTGGGCTGGTCCTCGCGTACCGCGTGGCGGCGGCTGCGCCTGACGGTGATGCCGGGGGTCAACGACGTGCCGCACGAGACGTTCACGCGCGCGGACGCCCGGCGCACGCACGCCTTCGCCGTGCGCGCCGGGCTCGGCGGCCTGTCGCTGTGGGCCTCCTTCCGCGACAGGCCCTGCGCGCGGGGCGAGTCCTCGCGGGAGCGGTGCACGGGGGTGGCGCAGGAGAAGGGCGAGTTCGCGCGGCTGCTCGCGGGCGGGGGCGCGGCGGGCTGACCGCGCCGGCCGGGGGCGGGAGCGGTGTGCGGGTGCGGTGCGTGCCGGGAGCGGTGCGTGCCGGGTGCGGGTGGGGGTACCCGGCCTGGCAGCGGAAGGCCAACGCACAGGGGGGCGCGCGGAGATGGTGAGGAGAACGGGGCGGGACGGCCGGGAGCGCGGCGTGTGGCGGAAGGTGGTGCCACTGCTGACGGCGATCGCGGCGGGCCTGCTCGCGGGAGTGCTGGTGGGGCCGGCGTTCGGCCGCAGTCCCCTGGAGACGGTGCCGCGGATACTCCCCGTCGTGGTCGTCTCCTACCCGATGACGCGCCGGCAGACGCAGCGGGTCGCCCGGGCGCTCGGCACGGACCTGTACGAAGTCCGCCGCGCGCAGATCGCTTTCCGCAAGCGCCTGGTGCCCGCGGACGCGGAGGAGGGGCGGCTGCTCGGCGCCTACGTCCGGTACGTGCGGGGGCGACGCGCCCGGCCCGCGGTGCTCGTCGTCCCCTGCGGCTTCCTGACCCTCCTCTGGACCGGCGCCCTCGTGGTCTCGGTGCTGGACGGGGACGCGGCGCTGGGAGTCGTCGTCGCGCTCGTCGGGCTGGGCTTCGGTCTCGGGATCGTCTTCTCCTGGCGCCGCACGAGCGCCTGTCTGCGGGAGACGGAACACGCCCTCGCCGCCGCCGGGCGGCGCGAGGAGCCGCCCGCGCCTGCGCCCGCGGCGGCCGGACGGCACGGCGACGACGCGACCGCCGGTACGCGCCCGCCCGGGCGGTTCTGAACGCGGGGTGCTGCACGCGGGGTGCTGAACCCCACCCCGGACCTTTGGCCAAGACATCGCGCTCCTGAGATACTCCCCGTCCGGTCCGGACACGGCGGAAGGAAAGCGGCCATGGCAGGCGCGAGGATGGCGGCCTTCGCCGGGCGGCACGGCTGGTACTTCAGGGGCGGGGTCCCCGGCCCGCCGTGGTGGGCGCTCGGCGCGTTCCTGGCGCTGGGCGGGCTCGTGGACGTCCTGCGCGGCGACGCCTGGGCGGTGCTCCTGATCCTCTTCGGGGGGTACGTGCCCCTCGCCCGCCTGCACCGCGTGCCCGGCGGCGAGGGCCGGGGACGCGGCACGGCCGCCGCCGGCCCCTCCCCTCAGCGCCGCCGGTAGACCAGGCGGCCCGCGCACACCGTCGCCACGCACGTGCCCTCGTCCGTGCGCGCGAAGAAGTCGGCGCGGGCCCCCGGCGTGAGCGGCGTCGGGGCGGGGCTCGCGACGAGGCGCAGCCCGCCGCGTACCGCCGCCTCGCGGAGCGCGGCATCGACCGC
>NZ_GG770539.1:2704428-2705619 GCF_000154905.1 Streptomyces sp. SPB074
GCGGGCCGGGGCCAGACGGCCCGGCCACTGCCGTACCCGCGCTCCGGGGTGCTCCGCGCGCAGGGCCGCGAGCGGGCCGACGGCCGCGATCCGGTCCCCCGAGACGGCGAGGGCGCCGTCCGGGACGGGGGTGCCGTCGCCCGCGTCCAGGAGCGGTGCCGTGTGCAACGTCAGCACGCGCGGGGTCCGTTCAGCTCGCCGGGATGAGCTTCAGCTCGGGGTGCGCGGTGCCGCCGTCGATCGCCGTCGAGGAGATGTGCGAGGCCACGCGGTCGTCCACCGGGTCGTTCGCCGGGTCGTCGTGGATGACGAGGTGCTCGTACGTCGTCCCGCGCTGCGCCGGGACGCGGCCCGCCGTGCGGATGAGGTCGATGAGTTCCTGGCGGTTGGAGCGGTGCTTGGCGCCCGCCGAGGAGACGACGTTCTCCTCCAGCATCACCGAGCCGAGGTCGTCGGCCCCGTAGTGCAGCGAGAGCTGCCCGATCTCCTTGCCCGTCGTGAGCCAGGAGCCCTGGATGTGGGCGACGTTGTCGAGGTAGATGCGGGCGATCGCGATCATCCGCAGGTACTCGAACATCGTGGCCTGGGTGCGGCCCTTGAGGTGGTTGTTCTCGGGCTGGTACGTGTACGGGATGAAGGCGCGGAAGCCGCCGGTGCGGTCCTGCACCTCGCGGATCATGCGCAGGTGCTCGATGCGTTCGGCGTTCGTCTCGCCGGTGCCCATGAGCATCGTGACGGTGGACTCGACGCCCAGGTTGTGGGCGGTCTCCATGATCTCCAGCCAGCGCTCGCCGGACTCCTTGAGCGGCGCGATGGCCTTGCGGGGGCGCGCGGGCAGGAGTTCGGCGCCCGCGCCGGCGAAGGAGTCGAGTCCGGCGGCGTGGATGCGGCGGATCGCCTCCTCGGCGCTCACGCCGGAGATGCGGGCCATGTGGTCGATCTCGGAGGCGCCCAGCGAGTGGATGACGAGCTGCGGGAACGCCTTCTTGATCGCGGCGAAGTGCTCCTCGTAGTACTCGACGCCGTAGTCCGGGTGGTGCCCGCCCTGGAACATGATCTGCGTGCCGCCGAGCTCGACGGTCTCCGCGCAGCGGCGCAGGATGTCGTCCAGGTCGCGGCTCCACCCCTTCTTCGTGTCCTTGGGGGCGGCGTAGAAGGCGCAGAACTTGCAGGCCGTCACGCAGACGTTCG
>NZ_GG770539.1:2705934-2723294 GCF_000154905.1 Streptomyces sp. SPB074
GGCGGGACGGGAGGCGGGCGGCGGGCCCTCGCGGGCGACGGGCGACGGCCCGGGCGCCGCGAGCCGCCGGGCGGGGCACCGCGCTCCGCCACCCCCGGCGCCGTCACGCGGGGTGCGGCACCTCGATGTCCCGTTTCTGGATCTTGCCCGTCGGGCCCTTCGGGAGTTCCGCGAGGAACCAGACGCGGCGCGGGTACTTGTACGCCGCCACGCGCTCCTTCATCCACGCGCGCAGCGACTCCGGGGTCTCCCCGGCGCCGGGGCGCAGCACGACCGCCGCGCCGACCTCCTCGCCGAGGCGTGCGTCGGGGACGGCGAGCACGGCGGCCTCCAGGACGGCCGGGTGCTCGTACAGGACCTCCTCCAGCTCGCGCGGGTAGACGTTGTAGCCGCCCCGGATGATGAGGTCCTTCTTGCGGTCCACGATGTAGTAGAAGCCGTCCTCGTCGCGGCGCGCGAGGTCGCCCGTGCGCAGCCGGCCGTCGGGCATAAGGACCTCGGCCGTCGCCTCGGGCCGCTGCCAGTAGCCCTTCATGACGTTCGGGCCGCGCACGGCGAGTTCACCGGTCTCGCCGTCCGGCAGCTCGGCGCCCTCCGGGTCCAGGACGCTCAGCTCCACGCCCGTGACCGGCGTCCCGATGGAACCGGGCCTGCGCGGGCGGTCGAGGTGGTTGAAGGCCGCGACGGGCGAGGTCTCGGAGAGGCCGTAGCCCTCCAGGACGTCGCAGCCGAACGCCTTCTCGAAGGCGTGCAGCACCTCGACGGGCATCGCCGCGCCGCCGCTGATGCACAGCCGCAGCGAGGACGCGTCGGCGCCCGCGGCGTCCGGGTGGTGCAGGAGCGCGGCGAACATCGTCGGGACGCCCTCGAAGACGGTGGCGCGCCTCGCCGTGAGCGTCGCGAGCACCGCGGCCGGGTCGAAACGCGGGACGAGGGCGAGCGCGGAGCCCGCGTACGCGGCGGCGTTGAGCCCGGTGAGCTGGCCGAAGGCGTGGAAGAGCGGCAGGCAGCCGAGGACCGTGTCCGCGCCGGTGAGGCGCGCGAGGGCGGCCGTGGTCGCGGTGTTGCTCACGAGGTTGCGGTGGGTGAGCCGGGCGCCCTTGGGGCGGCCCGTGGTGCCGGAGGTGTAGAGGATGACCGCGTCGTCCTCGGGGCCGCGCGCGGTCAGCTCCCCGGGGCCTTCCAGGTCCTCGGCCCCGGTCGGCGTGAACTGCCCCAGCGCTACGGGGTGGTGCGGGACGCCCGCCGCCGCCGCGCCCTCGGCGGGCTCGCCGGGCACGCCGTCCCAGGCGTAGAGCGCGCGGGCGCCGCTGTCGGAGAGGTGGAAGGCGACCTCGCGCTCCTTGAGGAGCGGGTTGAGCGGCACGACGACGCCCCCGGCGCGCAGCACCCCGTAGTAGAGGACGGCGAACTCGGGGACGTTGGGCAGCATGAGCCCGACGCGGTCGCCGGGCGCGAGCCCCTCGGCGCGCAGGCGCGCGGCGACGACGGCCGTAGAGCGCTCCAGGGCCTGGTAGCCGAGGGCGTGCGCGCCGAGGAGGAGCGCGGGGGCGGCGGGGGTGCGGCGGGCGGTGTCCAGGAGGTGCTGGACAAGGCTGCCGGTGGACTCCCGGGGGCCGTCGGCCGCCTGGGCCTCCGGGATCTGCCGCTGGGCCACGTCGCTCATGGTGGTGCTCCGCTTCCTCGCGTTCGCCCGAGCCCGGCACGTACGCGGGTACGCGACCGCCGGAACCCCTCGGGCCGCCCGGCCACGGTGCCGGGCGCCACCGGTCATCGTGCGCCCCGGACCCCGCGCGAAGCCACGTTCCCCGCCACAACGGGAGGCGTCTCACGTTGGCGCCGCGCACGGCGCAGCGGCCGGGGACGCGCTCGCGCCGCGCGGGTTGCCGTGCGCCGCACGGCCGCCCTCCCGCCCCTCACCCCGCCGCCCGGCACGCTCGCGCCGCACGCCCCCGCACCGCGCGGGTTTCAGAGTGTCGCCGCCCACTCCCCCACCGTCGCGACGTCGCCGCGCTTGGCGAGCAGGCGCCGCGTCAGCAGCTCGTGCAGCTCCGGGTCGGGATCGGCGCAGGCGTCCGAGAGCGCCGTGAAGCGGTAGTCGAGGTCGATGGCCTGGAGCGCCGTGGAGAGCACGATGCCGCCGGTCGAGATGCCCGCGAGGGCGAGGTCGGTGACGTGTTGGGCCCGGAGGATCTGGTCGAGGTTGGTACCGGCGAAGGCGCTGACGCGGTTCTTGTGCAGAACGACCTCGCCGGGCGCGGGCGCGAGGTCCGGGTGGATCTCGGCGCCCGGGTCGCCCGGGACGAAGCGGTCGTGCGGGAGCGCGCCGAAGGTCCGGTTGCCGGGGTGCGCGTCCACGTGCCCCGGGAGCAGCCGCAGCGCGACGTGGAGGACGAGGCCCCCCCGCTCGCGCGCGACGCGCAGCGCCTCGGCGGCCTTGCCGAGGCAGGCGGGGTCCACGAGGGAGGTGTGGGCGTTCTGGAAGTCCATGAGGAGGAGGGCGGGGCGGGACACGGGGCCTTCTTTCGTGCGCGGCGGGGCGCGTGCGGGAAGGGGGTGGTGGTCAGCCGGGGGTGCCGACCCGGCTCAGCGAGCGGTCGAAGAGCGTCACGAGGAGGAAGACGCCGCCCGCCGCGAGCATGACCCACGCCAGCGCGTGCATCCCGCCCGTGTCGGCGCGCGCGCCGAAGGATGCGGCGCTCGCCGAGGAGGCGACCATCGAGCCGATGTAGGCGAAGGTGCGCAGGAGCCCGGCGGAGGACGCGGTGCGCTCCGGATCGGCCTGGAAGTAGACGGAGTTCTGGAGGGCGAGGTTGTTGAGGCCCTGCGGCACGCCGAAGACGAGCGCGACCAGGAGCAGGCCCCACAGCGGGCTGGAGCCGGAGAGCGTGAGCAGGATCAGGCACGCCGCGAGCTGCCCGGCCGCGCCGACGAGGAGCTTGCTCCGTACGCCCTTGCGCCGCCCGGACCAGATCGAGACGCCGATGGCGAGGAGGAACATGGGGATCTGCACGAGCCCGGCGCGGAACGGCGAGAGCCCGTACCCCTCCTCGGTCCACTGGCTGAACCCGTAGAGGAAGGAGTACGAGACGACGTACGCGACCAGGGCGCGCCCGTAGGTGGCGAGGAGCGGTGTGTTGCCGCCGAGGACGCGCAGGTCGATGAAGGGGGTCGGGGCGCGCAGCTCCCGCAGCGCGAAGGCGCATCCGGCGAGGAGCGTGACGAGGAGCAGGTACCAGTCGCCCGCGCGCAGGTTCATGAGGAACAGCAGCAGCGAGGTGAGGGTGGCCGCGAAGAGCGCCATGCCGGGCAGGTCGAGCTGGGCGGTGATCCGGCCGCGCTGGGGGCGCTCGCCCGTCCCGGCCGTCCTGGGCAGCCGCCACCAGCCGAGCAGGACGGCCGCGACGGCGAGCGGGATGTTGAGCGCGAAGGTCGCGCGCCAGCCGCCGACCGCGATCAGCAGGCCGCCGAGGAGCGGGCCGACGACGGCGATGGTCTGGTTGGCGACGGCGAGCGCGGTGAGGACTCCGCCCGGGCTGTCGCGCCCGGTCCGCTTCGCCTCGCTGCGTACGAGGGCCATCGCGGCCGGATAGCCGCCGCAGGTGCCGAAGCCGAGCAGTACGCGGGCCGCGATGAGGACGCCGAGGCCGGGCGCGAGGGTGCCGAGGATTCCGGCGAGGCCGACGATGCTCGTGCTGATGAGGAAGAGCCGGCGGGGCCCGAAGATGTCGATGAGCCGCCCGACGACGGGCTGCCCGAGCGAGGTGGCGAGGTAGAGCGCCGAGACGAGCCACGCGGTCTGCGAAGGGGGCGCGCCGAGGGCGTCGCCGATGGGGATGAGCGCGACCGAGATGATCGTGGAGTTGACCGGGTTGAGGACCGAGCCGAGCATCATCGGCGGCAGCAACCGCCGGTCGAAGCGCGGCGGCTGGTCCTCCTCGCGGCTCTCCGTCGCCGCCCGCGTGCCGGGGTCAGTCATGCGTCAGCCGCTCCAGTACGGACATGGCGGCGATGACCGCTTCGAGCTCCTCCCGCGTGCACTCCTCCTGGAGCCGGTTGGCGAGCCATTCGGTACGGGCCTGCCACCCCTCCTGCACCCGCCGGCGGCCCTCGGGCGTGAGCGTGACCAGCAGCCGCCGGCCGTCCTCGGGGTCCGGCGTGCGGACGAGGAGGCCGCGCGCGGCGAGGGCGGCGACGGTCGCGGTCATCGACTGGTGCCGGACGCCTTCGGCGGCGGCGAGCACGCTGGTCGTGACCCCGGCCGCCGTCGCGGGCGTCTCGGTCTCGCGGGCGAGGCGGGCGAGCGCGGTGGACTGCCCGAGCGTGAGGTCCTCGGCCTCCGAGGCCCCGAGGATGCGCCGCCGCAAGCGGCTGATGACGGCCCGGACCTCCCGGGACGCCCGCACGGCGACGGGCGAGGGAGACGGCGCCGCACCGGCGGCACCGCTCCCGACGGAATCAGTGGTCACGCCACCTACCGTAACTCGTACAGCCTGAGCTGTACAGCCTTGCCTGTACGTGAAGGGCCGGCGCTACCGAATGACCACCGCGCCGCTCCGCCCCTGCTCCCTCCACGGGGACACCGACCCACCCGGTTGCTGCCAGACTGGCCTCATGCAGGACAACTACTTCTCGCTCACGCGAGTCCGGCTGAAGCACTACAGAAGCATCGCGGAAGCCGACGTCGAGTTGGGCAGGCTGCTCCTGCTCGTGGGACCGAACGGCTCGGGCAAGAGCAATTTCCTTGACGCCCTGCGCCTGCTCTCGGAGTCCCTGCAATCGTCACTCGACCAGGCGCTGCGGGGCCGCGGCGGTGTGGCCGAGGTCCGCCGCAGGTCCACCGGCCACCCGACGCACTTCGCGATCGACCTGGAATTCCGCGGGCCCGGGTTCACGGGCGAGTACGGCTTCGAGGTCGCCGCGGTTCGCGGGGGCGGCTTCCGTATTCCCCGCGAGCACTGCCGCGTCCGGTACAACACCGGATACGTCACGGCACAGGTGGACAGCACCGAATACGCCGAGGCCCATTTCCGGGTCGCGAACGGAGCACTGAGCGACGCCTCGGAACCGGTCATGCCCCCGGCGAGCGAGCAACGGCTGTACCTGGTCGCCGCCGCCGGTATCGAAGCGTTCCGGCTCGTGTACGAGGGACTGTCCGGGATCAGCGTCTTCAGCCTGAACCCCGACGTGATCCGCCGGCCGCAGACCCCCGACTCGGGGGAGTTCCTGCATCGCGACGGTTCCAACATCGCGAGCGTGCTGCACCGGCTGGAGCGCAGCAAGCGCGGCATGGACGACAAGGACCGCATTCAGAACTACCTCTCCCTCATCGTCCCCGGAATGCGCGGCGTGACCCGTTCCGACCTGGGGAATTGGGAGACGCTGGAGTTCTCCCAGGACGTGCCGGGCGCCAAGAACCCGTGGCGCTTCCAGGCACAGTCGGTATCGGACGGCACCCTGCGCGCCCTCGGCGTACTCGTCTCGCTCTTCGCCCGTACCGGCAGCACGCTGAGCACGGTCGGTATCGAGGAACCGGAGAGCGCGCTGCACCCGGCGGCGGCGGGCGTACTGCTGGATGCCCTGCGCGACGCCGCCGAGCGCAGACAGGTCATCGTCACCAGCCACAGCCCGGACCTCCTGGACCGGAACGACTTCACCCTCGCGGAGTTGCGGGCCGTGCGGTCGATCGGCGGCGAAACCAGGATCGGACAGCTCGACGCGGCCGGGGTCCTGGCCCTCCGCGAGCAGCTCTACACGCCCGGCGAGCTCCTGCGCAGCGACCAGCTCCTGCCCGCCGTCAACTCGGAAACCCGGGAGACCCGTCCGTGACCCCGTTGCCTGTCGTGGCACCGATCGTGGAAGGCCACGGCGAGATGCAAGCCGTGCGCGGCCTCATCACCCGCATCGCCGTCGAACTCTGCGGGGGCTGGGCCGAAGTGGCCCAGCCCTTCCGGCTCGACGCCGGGAAGATGCGGAAGCCTGATGAACTGGCGAAAGCCGTACGGGTGCAAGCCGCGCGAGTCCCGGGGGCGGGCGGCGTCCTCGCGCTGCGGGACGGCGATGACAGCGACATCACGTGCCCTGTCGAACTCGCCCGTCTGCTGGCCCCGGCGCCCGGGCTCGTAGGAGTGCCGGTGGAGATCGTGATCGCTCGCCAGGAGTACGAGTCGTGGTTCCTCGCCGCGGCCGAGTCGTTGCGCGACCACCCCTCGGTCCGGGACGACGCGACGGCACCGGCCGACCCGGAGGCCAGGCGAGGCGCCAAGGCCCGGCTGGAGTCCATGATGTGCGAGTCCTACAAGGAGACGCTTCACCAGGCCAAGTTCTCCGCGCTCCTGGACTTGCGCGCGGCGAGGGAGAACAGCAGATCGTTCCGCCGGATGGTCCATGCCATCGAAACACTGCTGGGACATCCCGAGGTCAGCTCCGCTTGACGAAGCGGACCAGGGAGGCGGCGAACCGCGCCACAAGAATCACGGCTGGCCTCGCGCGGCTCCCGCCGTCGCCGGGACCGTGCCGCGTCCGACGCAGAGCGCCCACTCCCTCACAGGTCCACACGACCGCCCCTCTCGGCGGCGGGTTCCATGAAGGGTCACGAACTGCGGCCGCCCCCGCCCGTCAGGGGCCGTCGCGGGCGTGGCGGGGCGGGCGTGGCGGGGTGGGCGGGTGGTGGAGGTGTGCGGGGGGGACGGGCGGGGTGGCACCGCGGGCTTGGGGGCGGGCAGCCGCGTGGGGGCCGGTGCGGGGGGCGCGGTCCGCGGCCGGTGCCGTCGCCCGCGGGTGCCGTCAGCCAGGGAAGGCGGTGCTGAGGGGGCCGACCGTGAGGGTGCCGCCGCAGACGCGGATACCGGCCGTGCCGGTGGAGGTGACCGCCTCGGTGTTGCCCGGGGCGTAGACCTTGATCTTCGCGGGCTTCGCCGCGCAGTCGCCGCCGGTGACGCCCTCCCCCGGGGTCTTGACCACGGCGTGGGCGCTGTCCCCCTTGTCGAGGACGACGTTGCCGACCCCGTGGCCGTCCTCGGAGCGGGTGGCGGGCTTGCCTATCTGCTTGCCGCCGCCGTCGAGGAGCGACAGGCCCGCGTAACCGCGTACGGCACAGCGCCCGCCGGTGTTGGTGACCTGGAGGTCGTAGTACGCGCTGTTCATATCGGAGCCCTTGGCGACGAGGGCGACCTTCAGGCCGGGGGCGGTGCAGTCGGACCTCGGGAGGCCCGCGTCCGCGGAGCCGGAGTCCGCCTCGGTGGCCGGGGCCGCGTCCTTGTCCTCGCCGCCGCTCTCGGAGGCGGACGGCTGGGGGTCGGAGGCGGGCGGCTGGGAGTCCGGGGTGGTGGAGGCCGGGGACTCGGCGGCGGGAGCGGCGGTGTCGTCGTCGCCCCCGCAGCCGGTCAGGCCGAGGACGCCGGCGAGGGCGGCGGCGGCGAGCAGTCCGGTTCGTGTCCGTGCGTTCGTCATGATCGCCTCTTTGCCTCTCGTGCGGGGAACATGCTGACCCTCACTGTGATGACGACCGGGACGAAAAAGTTCACGCCGCCCCGAACGCCCCCGCCAGCACCCCGAGGTACGCCCCCGCGAGGAGCGCGGGGCCGAAGGGGATCGCGGTACGGCGGGTGGCCCGGCGCAGCGCGATGAGGGTGAGGCCGTACAGGGCGGCGAGGACGAAGCCCGCGAAGACGCCCAGGAAGAGGACGCCCCAGCCGTACCAGGCGAGGGCGAGGCCGAGGACCAGGGCGAGTTTCACGTCGCCGAAGCCGAGGCCCGAGGGGCTGACGAGGAAGAGGACCGCGAAGGCCCCGGCGAGGACCACCGCGCCGAGCAGGGCGCGCGGCCAGCTGCCCGCGTGCTCCGGGTGCAGGGCGGCGAGACCGAGCAGGGCGGCGGCGAGGGGGGCCGCGGTGAGGGTGAGGGGATCGGGAAGGCGCTGGACGCGCAGGTCGGTGCGGAGAAGGAGGACACCGGCCGGCGCGAGCAGGAGCCAGACGGGGAGTTCGGGGCGCGGGCCCGTCGCCGCCGCGAGCAGCGCGCACACGAGCGCGGTGCCGAGCGCGTACGGGTACGGGGAGGGCCCGTGCCCGGCCGCGCAGGCGCGGACGCCCATCCAGCCCCGTACCGGATCACCCTGCGCGCACCGCGTGCTCCACGGCTCGCCCGCCGGGACGGCGAACCGGTGGGCCGCGCGCGGCAGGAACGCGCCCGCGAGCGCGCCCCACAGGGCGGCGCAGGCCGCCTGGAACGCGGTTGAGGAGGCGAGTCCGGCGGCGGAGGTCATGCCCCGCCCCGCCCCGCGCCCGCGCGTCGCCCGCGCCGTGCCCCTCACGCCGGTCCCGCCCCGCCCGCCGCGCCCGCCCCCGGCAGCAGCTCCTCCAGCAGCGCCGCGGTGCGGGGCGGGAGCCCGCGGGCTCCGGAGCGTTCCGCGAACTCCCCCGCGAGGGCGCGGAGTCGGGGCGTGTCGCCCGTCGCGTGGACGGCGCGCAGGAGCGCGTTCCAGAGGCGTTCGTCGGTGCCCGCGCTCACCAGGGCGCGTTCCAGCGCCTCGGCCGCCTTCGGGGCGCGGTCGCGTTCCAGGTGGAAGGCGGCGAGGGCCAGCCCGATGTCGGCCACCAGGAGCGGGAGCTGGGCGTCCACGATCTCGTGCGTGAGCCAGCCGTAGCGGCCCGCGGGCCGGTCGGCGAGGAGCGGGCCGCGGACGAGGCCGAGAGCGTCGGTGAGGAGCCGGCCGCGTACCGCGCGGTCCTCGGCGCCGCGCCCGTTCGTCGCCTCGTGGTAGAGGGAGCGGAGCACGTCGAGGTCGGAGACGACGGAGACGTCCAGGACGAGGCGGCCGGTGGCGTCCTCGCGCAGGCGCGGGGTGCCGTCCTCGCCCGTGCCGAGCCACTCGCGCAGCCGCCCGACGGTCGCCTCGCGCACGTCGTCCCCGGCGCCGCGCGGCCACAGCGCCGAGGCGAGGACGCGCGGGTGGACGCCCTCGCGGTGCAGGAGCAGCAGGGCCAGGGCCTCGCGCAGGAGGGGGCCGCGCTCGTCGTCGGGGGCGTCCAGGCCCATGAGTTCGTAGCGGCCCACGAGGCGCGCGTACACGGAGGGGCGGCCCTGCTCGCTGATGTCGATGAGGAACGGGGGGCGGTGGGCGGCCGCCGGGCCGGCCGGGTCGTCGTCCCCGCCCCCACCGCCGAAGGTCTCGGCCGCGGCGAAGAGGCGGGCGACGGCTCTGTGCTGGGGTGCCGGGAGGAGCTGGGCGTCGAGTTCGAGGCCGAGGAGGGGGGCGAGCAGCCGGCCGGCCGGAGTGATCTCCAGCTCCCAGGCTGCGCCGGGCAGTTGGCCGCTTCCCGTGCCGACGAGGTAGCCGATGCCCAGCCGCGCGGCCTCGCGCGCGAGTGCGGCCAGCCGGGCCGCCTGCTCCGCGTCGGGCTCGGCGGCGAGCAGGACGAGGTGGGCGGCCCAGCCGGCCTGCCGGGCGGGGCCCGCACGGCCGGTGAGGACGGAGTCGGCGCCCGCCGCTCCGAGGCCCGCGCGGCGGCTCGCGGTCTCGGCCTCCATGACGTCGAGGAGCGCCGCGACGTCTTCGAGCGGCCGCAGGCGCGAGGGGGCGAGCGGGACGAGGTCGGCGCCGAAGCCGACGAGGGTCACCGTCATGCGGTCCGACCAGCCGTTGGTGGCGAGTTCGGCGGCGACCGAGGAGAGCACGGCCTGCCGGTCGGCGGGCGCGCCCGAGAGCGAGACGAGGCCGGGCACGGCCTCCAGGTTGAGCAGCAGGCGCGAGCCGTCGTGCGTGCCGAGGCTGACGAGGCCGGGGTAGGGGGCGGCCTGGCGCTCCTCCTCGTCCGCCGCGTCGGTGTCGTCCGTGCGGTCCGGGGCGTCCGTGCTCTCCGGGGCGTCCGTGCCGTCCGGGGCGGGGAGTTCGCCGCCTTCGAGGCGCCAGAACGTCTCGTCCTCGCCCTGGACCCAGGGGGCGGGCGGCGCGGCGGCGGGTTCGGCGAGCTGGAGGTGGAGTTCGCCGGGGGCGAGCCAGGCCGCGTAGACGAGGGGCAGCGGGCGGTCCTCGGCGGCGAGGGAGCGGGCCAGGGCGCGGAGCGCCTGGTCGAGGAAGCGGACGGCGCCGGGGTCGGCGCCCGCGAAGAGGGCGTCCTGCGCGTCGGCCTCGTCGCCGCTCGGCGTGGGCAGTTCCTTGCCCCGGCGGCGGCCCGCGACGGCGGTCGCCGCCTGCCAGAGCGCGGCCCTGCGGCGGCGCCCGAGCGCGGCGAGGAGCCCGGCGGCGAGCAGCGGGGCGCCCATCAGGGCCTCGGGGAGGCCGGGGCTGTGCGAGGCGGAGTCGGCGGTCGCGGTGGCGGGCGGGGTCGCGGTCTCTCCCGGCGCCGGGTGCGCGTGGTGGGCGGGGACGGTGAACTGCCCCGTGGTGGTGTCCCCTTCGCGCGCGGCGGGACGCTGCCGGGGGGCGTCCCCCGCGCTGTCCCGGGCCCCGGCGCCCTGCCCGTCCTTCGCGTACGCGTCGAGTGCGCGCTGCTGTCCCCCGGTCAGCTCCGGGTTCGCGCCGGGTGTTTCGACCAGTTCGCCGCCGTGGGCGTCGGCGGGCATCTCCATGATCCAGCCGGGCCGGATGAGGCTCGCCTCGGAGAGCCGGGAACCGTCCGGCTGCACGCGGTCCTTGTTGAGGGCGTAGATCTCCTTGTAGCGGCGGCCGTCGTCCAGGTGGCGCTGGGCGATCTCCCAGAGGGAGTCGTGGTGGCGGCCCTCGGGCGGCTGGATGCGGTAGAACTTCGTTCCCCGCTGGTGGGCCTGGCCGGTCCCGCCCTGCCGGGCGAGCTGTTCGGCCTGCCGTGCGACGGCGTCCGCCGCGGCCTGCTGCTGCCCGCCGAGGAGGCCGCCGGGGGTCTGCTGGGCGGCGGCGACGGTGGGCCGGTGCGTGTCGGGGGCCTGCTGGCCGAAGCCCGCGAGGCCGGGGGTGAAGCTCGCGGCCGTGGCGCCCAGCAGGAGGACGGCGGCGACGAGCTGGCGGGCCAGGAGCTGGCTCGGGCCCGCTCCGGGCACGCGCGCGGGCAGGCCGACGCCGGAGACGGCGGCCTTCACCTCGACCAGCACGCAGGCGGTGAACTGCGCCCAGGCGATCCACACGACGAGCATGAGGATGCGTATGAGCGTGTCGGCGTCGACGGCCGAGCTCAGCCACTCGCCAGGCGGCCCGTCCGGCACCGGCCGCCCCGCCTGGATGAGCCCGAACGGCACCCCGAGGACGAGCGCGAGCAGCGCGAGGACGGCGAGCAGCGCCTTCACCACGTCCCCGAACGTCCGCCGCGGGCGCGGCGGCAGGGGTATCGGGCTCGCGGACCGTGCGGAACTACGTGCCATGAAAGCCTTCCCGGGCGACCGGTGGGAGCCGCTGAACGAGGCCGAGCGGGTTTACGGGCAGAGCCTAACGGCCGGTAAACGCACGCCGCAGGAATCGCGGGCCGAAGTGCGGGGCGCTTTGCGCGCGTTGCGCGGCGTGGGACGGTACGTCCCCGGGTGGCGCCCCGCCCCCGCGCCTGCCGTGACGCCCCCCGCGTCCGGCGCCCCGCCCCCGCGCCTGCCGTGACGCCACGTCCGGCGCCCGGCCTTGGCGCCCGGCCTCCGCGCCCCGTCACGCCGCCGCCTCGGCACCGGGCGTTGACGACCGCTCCGCCTCAGCCCCCCGGCCGTTCCGCCAGCGACTCGATGGTGCCCTCCCACACCCGCCGGTACCCCTCGCGCAGCGGCCCGCCCACCAGGTCGAGCACCGCGCCCCCCGCCTCGACCAGGGGTGCGGCCTCGTCGTCGGCGCAGAGCCGCAGGTGGGCGTCGAGCAGCGCGGTGCCCCGCTCCGGGTCGGCCGCCCGCAGTCTCCGGGGCAGCCACTTGCCGCCCCCGGTCCAGGCCCGCCGGTGGTCGCACAGCAGCTCGGCGGCGGCCCCGAGCACGTACCCGCCGAGCGCGAGCCGTTCGTGACGGTCCTCCCGGCCGCCCCTCCCGTCCCGCCCCGCCCGGCCGTCCGCGTCGGCGAGGTCGTCCAGGGCGTCCGTCAGCCCGTACCGCCGCGTCTCGACGCTCGGCGCGGGCAGCGGCGGCGGGCCTTCGTCCAGGAGCGCGACGGCGCGGGCACGCGCCTCACCGGCCGCGCCCTCGCGGTCGAGGAGGACGAGGCCCTCGGCGTAGAGGTAGGGGAGCACGGGGCGGCGCGAGGCGCGGTCGGCGGCGAACAGTTCGGCGAGCCCGGTCCCGGTGTGGACGAACAGCTCGGCGATCCGGCCCTCGTACCGCACGGTCTCGCGGTGCGCCCCGGCCGTGCCGGGGACGAGCACGGCGAGGTCCAGGTCGCTCAGCGGCCCCGCCCGCCCGGTCGCGGCGGAGCCGCCGAGCACGGCGCCGAGCGCCTCGGGGAAGCGGTCGCGCACGAGGCGCCGCGCCTGGCCGACGAGATCATCCGCGAGCGGGTCCGCGGCCGCGTCTACGGGCGGGTCCGCCGGCGGTTCCACGTGCGGGTTCGTGCCTGAGTCCATACGCGAGCCTCCCACATCCCCCGTTCCGGGACGCCCGCTCCCCCGCGCGGGGACAGCGGAGGGCCCGCCCCCCTGGTGCGGGAGGGCGGGGCCCGAAGCGCTCCGCCGCGGAGCGGGCCCCGCGCGGGGCCCGGGCGAGCGGCTACTTCACCGCCTTCGCGAACTGCGGCACCACGTGGTCGATCGCGTACTGGATGGAGAGGACCGACCCCGTCGCGAACGCCTTGCTGGAGGTCTCGTCCAGGATCAGCGAGTGGCCCGCCTTGACCGAGGGAACGGCCTTGAACAGCGGGTCGTTGGTGATCTTCGAGTCGGGGACGCCGATGCCCGCCACGACGGTCAGGTCGGAGTCGAGGAGGTCCAGGTTCTCCTTCGAGACGCGGATGGAGAACGAGTCCGTCTTCTTCGCCTCGACCTTCGGGTTGTTCTTGAAGCCGAGGTTCGTCGCGAAGCCCACGCGGCCGTCGCCGTTGACGTAGGCGCCGTAGCCCTCGGAGGAGAGCGCGCCGACCGTGATGGTCTTGCCCTTGAACTCCGGGTGCGCCTTGGCGGCGGCGGCGAACTTGGCGTTCGTGTCGGAGATCAGCTTCTGGCCCTTCTCCGGCACGCCGAGCGCCTGGGAGACCATGAGCGTCTGCTGCTTCCACGACGTGAGGTAGGCGTCGCCGCCCTTGGGCACGTCCACCGTCGGGGCGATCTTGCTCAGCGTCTCGTAACGCGTCTTGTCGCCGCTGGACTTGGTGTCGAGGATCAGGTCCGGCTTGAGGGCCGCGATCTTCTCGTACTCGGGTTCGAGCGTGCCGATCAGCTCGGGCTTCTTGTCGTACATGCCCTTGGCCCACGGGCCCACGCCCTCGCCGCCGAACGGCAGCCAGTCGCTCGCGCCGACCGGCTGCGCGCCGAGCGCGAGCGCGGCCTCGGCGTCGCCCCAGCCCAGCGCCACGACGCGCTTCGGCTTCTTGTCGACAGTGACCGTCCCGAACTTCGTCGCGACCTTCGCGGGGAAGGCGCCGCTCGACGCCGCCGAGTCCTTCGTCCCGCCGTCGCCGGAGTCCTTGTCGCCGTCGTCGGAACCGCAGGCGGTGGCGGTGACGAGGAGGGTCGCGACACCGGCGGAGAGCAGCGCGGCCGTACGGGTGCGGCGGCGGCGCCGGGCGGGGACGGGGAAAACGGAAGCGTTCATACCCATGAGGTTAGCCTGCCCTTATCGGACTGATGTACGGAGGGGGCGTGCGCGGGCGTCGGATGCGTCACACGAGGGGCGCCCGGGACCGTCAGGAGCGCCCGCTCACGTGGTGCCGTCCGAGCGGGACCACCATCGGCGTCCCCGAGGCCGGGTCCGGGATCACGGAGCACCGCATCCCGAAGGTCTCCGTCACCAGCTTCTCGGTCACCACGTCCGCCGGGGCGCCCTCCGCGACGACCCGCCCGTCCGCCATGGCGATGAGGTGATCGGCGTACCGGCAGGCGAGGTTGAGTTCGTGCAGGACGGCGACCATCGTGACGCCCCGCTCGCGGTTGAGGTCGGTGAGCAGGTCGAGCACGTCGAGCTGGTGGCTCAGGTCGAGGAACGTCGTCGGCTCGTCCAGGAGCAGGAGTTCGGTGCGCTGGGCGAGCGCCATCGCGATCCACACGCGCTGCCGCTGCCCGCCGGACAGTTCGTCCACCGGCCGGTCGGCGAGGTCGAGCACGTCCGTCGAGAGCAGCGCCTCGGCGACGGCGGTGTCGTCCTCGTCCGTCCAGCGCCGGAAGAAGCCCTGGTGCGGGTAGCGGCCGCGGCCGACGAGGTCGGCGACGCTGATGCCCTCCGGCGCGACGGGCGACTGCGGCAGGATGCCGAGCACCGAGGCGACCTCCCGCGTCGGCATCTCCTGCACCGACCTCCCGTCGAGCAGCACCGCCCCGGAGAGCGGCGGGAGCAGCCGGGCCATGGCCCGCAGGAGCGTCGACTTGCCGCACGCGTTCGGCCCCACGATGACCGTGAAACCACCGGTCGGGATGGCCACGCTGAGGCCGGGCACGATCTCCCGGCCGTCGTAGCCGAGGCGCACGTCGCGGGTTTCCAGCCGGGCCGGCGCGGCCTCGTTCGTCGTCGGCGCTGCTTCGCTCTTCACGGGCGCGGCTCCTTCGGAGGCAGGGACGGTCGTGCGGTGACGGGTACGGGGACGGACGCGCCCGGCCCCGTACGGGCTCGGCGGCGATACGTGCTCACCCGCCCCTCCCCACCCGGTTCGCCCGCGCCAGCAGCCACAGCAGGTAGGGCGCGCCCACGAGGCTCGTCACGATCCCGACGGGGAACTGGATGCCCGGGATCGCGTGCTGCGCCGCGAAGTCGGCGACCAGGACGAGGAGCGCCCCGGTCAGCGCCGCGTGCGGCAGCACCGCGCCGCGCCCGGGGAGCAGCATCCGCGCGACGGGGGCCGCGACGAAGGCCACGAAGGCGACGGGCCCGGCGGCGGCCGTGGCGGCGCCCGCGAGGACGGTCCCGCAGGCGAGGAGCGCGAGCCGCCGCCGTCCCACGCGCGAGCCGAGCCCGGCGGCCGTGTCGTCGCCGAGCGAGAGCGCGGGCAGCGCACGCGCGGCGGCGAGGGTGAGCGGGACGAGCACGGCGAGGAGCCACAGGAGCGGCCAGAACTGCGTCCAGGAGCGCCCGTTGAGGCTCCCGGTCATCCACAGGAACGCCTCCTGCGCCTCGTCCACGTCGGCCGTGGTCAGGAGGTACGACAGGACGCTGAGCAGTCCCGTGCCCACCCCGATGCCGATGAGCACGAAGCGCGCGCCGACGACGCCGCCGCGCCACGACAGCGTGTAGATGAGCGTGCCCGCCGCGAGCGCGCCGAAGAGCGCCGCGCCGGAGAGCGCGAGGCCGCTGAAGGAGAGGACGAGGGAGCCGAGCACGGCGGCGGCGGAGGCGCCGGAGCTGATGCCGATGACGTCGGGGCTCGCCAGGGGGTTGCGCAGGACGGTCTGGAAGACGCCGCCCGCCATGCCGAAGGCGGCCCCGACGAGGACGGCGAGGAGCGCGCGCGGCAGGCGCAGCTCGATGACGACGAAGTGCGCGCCCGCGTCGCCGCCGCCGAAGAGCGCGCCGAGCACGTCGCCGAGCGGGATGACGTAGTCCCCGACGCACAGCGAGAGGCACAGCAGCGCGAAGACGAGGACGGCGAGCACGCCGCCGGTCCACAGCGCGCGCACGCGGCCCCGCCGCCGCACCCCGGCCACCGCCCGGCGGGCCTCGGCGAGGCGGGCGGGGTCGTGGCCGGGCCCTGCCGGGGCGGTGCCCCGTACCGTCCCTGGGGCGGGCGTCCTCACAGCTCCACCAGCTTCCTGCGCCGGACCAGGATGATGAACGGGACGCAGCCGATCGCCGCCGTGATGACGCCGACCTGCACCTCGCCCGGCCGCGCGACGAGCCGTCCCACGATGTCCGCGAGGAGCAGGAGCACGGGGGCGAGCAGGGCGGAGTACGGGAGAATCCAGCGGTAGTCGGGGCCCGTGACGAGGCGGGCGGCGTGCGGCACGGCGAGGCCGACGAAGGCGATGGGCCCGACGATCGCGGTCGCGGCGCCGCACAGGATGACGACGACGAGCGCGGACCCGGCGCGGGTGCGGCCGACCTTCTGGCCGAGGCCGCGCGCGAGGTCGTCGCCGAGGGAGAGCGCGTTGAGCGCGGGGCCGAGCGCGAGCGCGAGGACGGCGCCCACCGCGATGAACGGCAGCGCCTGCCACAGGTCCGAGCCCTCGCGCCCGGTGAGCGAGCCGACCTGCCAGAAGCGGTACTGGTCGTAGCTGTCGCGGTCCTTGAGGAGGATCGCGCTGGTCAGGGCGACGAGGACGGCCTGGGTCGCGGTGCCGGCGAGGGCGAGTTTCACGGGCGTCGCGCCTTCGCGGCCGCGCGAGCCGATCCCGTAGACGAGGAGCGCGGCGAGGAGCGCGCCGAGGAAGCCGAACCAGATGTACTGCGAGGGCGAGGCGAGGCCGAGGAGGCTGATCGCGGCGACGACGGCGACGCCGGAGCCCGCGTTGATGCCGAGGAGGCCCGGGTCGGCGATCGGGTTGCGCGCGACGCCCTGCATGACGCAGCCCGCGAGCCCGAGCGCGATCCCGGCGAGGACACCGGCGGCGGTCCGGGGGATGCGGACCTCGTGGACCACGAGCTGGCCCTTGTCGCTCAGGTCGGCGTCGAAGAGCGCGTGGAAGACGTCGCCCCCGGAGACGTCGTGCCCGGAGCCGATGAAGAGGCTCGCGAGGACGGCCGCGACCAGGACGAGGAAGCAGAGGAGCAGGCCGAGCGCGAGAGCGGAACGGGCGCGCGCGGGGCGGATGCGGGCCTTCGCCTCGGCGGGGGTCTCGGCCGGGGGGAAGTCGCCGGGGTCCTCGGCGAGCGCGGCGGTCGTCGTGCCGCTCGCGGCGCGGGCCGCCTGGATGCTCGCGGCCTTCGCCCGCAGCCGCCGTGCGTACGCGGACTCGGTGGGCCGCTCCGGGTGATCCCCCCGGGGGCCGCCGCTCACGGCTCGTGCCTCACTGCGCTGATCCCTTGCTGTACGAAGTAAGGCAAGGCTAACAGTCGAACCCGGCCAGGTATACGTGCGCAAGGGCCACCCATACGGACACACACGAGCGGGCTCCGCTCCCGCATGGACGAGAAAGAAGCGACGTACCGGGACGATGCGGTCAAGACTGAGCACCATGACCGAGCCGCACGCAGCCCAGGGACACCCCTGCCGCCGCCCCCGCCGCCTCTTCCCTCTCGCCGCCGCCCTCGCGAGCACGATGGTGGTGGGGGTCGCGGGGCTGACGCTGGGCGGGGCGGAGGGGATACCGGGGACGGGGGGCGGCGCGGGAGCGGGGACGCGG
>NZ_GG770539.1:2723476-2734527 GCF_000154905.1 Streptomyces sp. SPB074
CGGCGGGGCCGCAGGGGGTACGGGGCGCCGCAGGCGCGGCGCGCACCGTGTCGCCGGCCGCCTCCTTAGCGGCGGCCCTCGGCGCCGCCTCCCCCGCGGGGTCCTCCGCCGCCGGGGAGGGCGCGGGTCGTGCCGTGCTCCGTGCGGCCGGGCTCGGGCCGAAGACCCTGGCGCGGGTCCCGGTGGACGCGCGGCAGGTCCTCGTGGTGAAGGGCGCGGGCCCGGACGCGAACCGGGGGACGGCCCGCCTGTACACCCGTACCGGGGCCGGGGACTGGGTGCCGGGCAGCGCGCGCCCGACGCGGAACGCGTTGCGCGGCTGGACGGACGACCACCGCTCGGGCGACCTGCGCTCCCCCGCCGGGGTCTACCGCATCGGCGACGCGGGCGGCCTGCTCCCGAACCCGGGCACGCGCCTGCCCTACGACAGGTCCGACGAGTTCGCCGAGGGCGGCACGGGCTTCGCCGGCGAGTCCCTCGACACCGCCTTCGATCACGTCCTGGCGATCGACTACAACCGCGTCGCGGGCGTCTCCCCGCTGGACCGCGCCCGCCCCCTGGGCGAGGAGCGGGGCGGCGGTATCTGGGTCCACGTCGACCACGGGGGCCCGACCCACGGCTGCGTGAGCCTGGCCCGTGCGGACCTGGTGGCGCTGCTGAGGGAACTGCGCCCGGAGTGGCACCCGGTGATCGCGATGGGGGACGGGGAGCGGCTGGCGCGCTGAGAAAGGGCCGCCGCCGGGAAGGGGCCCGTGGATAGCGGGCCCGCCGGAAGAAGGGCCCGCCTCCCCCGGTGACAGGGGAGGCGGGCCCGTACGGTGCTTCGTGCGCCTTCGCTCAGGCTCGCGGCAGCGTGAAGCTTCCCTCCCCCGCCGCCAGCGTCACCGTGTACTGCCGCAGATACGTGTCCAGGAACGGCGAGCGCGCGCCCGCCGTGGCGACGTCGCGGGCCGGGTCGTCGAGCGCGAGTGCGAGCCGCGCGTCGTCCACGGCGATCGTCTCGCCGCTGGGCGTGTCCCGCCACGACCCGCTCTGGATCGAACCGACCTCAACCCCGAGCACGTGCCCGGGCTCAAGGGTCCAGTCCGTCGCCTTCAGGTCGACGGACACGCGCCCGCTCTTCACGAGGGACACCTGCTCGTCGAACATGGCGGCCTTGCCGTCCGGGCCGACGTCGTAGAGCTTGAGCATCACGTTGCCCGAGCCCTTCGCCTTGAAGGAGATGTTCGGCGTCCCGGTGATCCGGGTGTCCCGCGCGAGCGGGCGCGACCACGTGAACCAGCTCGACGTGACGGCCCCGGCCTCCTGAATCCTGGCGAGACCCTTCGCGAGCCCCTGCGGCGCGACGGGGTCGAGCGCGGGAGCGTGCTCCATGTCGAAGTCACCCGGCGTGCCGCCCCCTTGGGGGCTCAGCGAGAGCGTGTTCCGCGCCGAGGCGCCGCCGTCGTCCACGTACGCCCCGTCGCCGAGCCGCACGGTGGTGGTACGGGACGCGGTGGGCCAGCCGCGCTCGGCGCGCCACGCGCCGGTCGAGTCCTCGATCGCGAAGGCGGGGTAACTCACCTGGGGACGCTTGCCCTTGAGGTACTGGTCGTAGAAGGAGAGCGTCTCCGCGTACCAGCCCTCGCGCCCCATCGCGAGGCGCCCGTCGCTCACGCGGTCGCCGCCGCGTACGTGGTCCCACTGCCCGAGCCAGCCGCGCTCGGGGCCGTGATGGTTGTCCAGGTACTCCTGCATCTCCTCGGGCTTGGTGTTGTTCTCGACGAAGCCCTGGGTGACGAAGAGGGGGGTGTCACTGCCCTTGGCCTTGGCGGCGAGGTCGCGCGCCTTCCAGTGCGCGGACTTCTGGTCGGCGATCTTGTACCCGTCGGCGTTCCGCGTGAGGCACTCGGGGTGCTGCTGCTCGTACGTGGCGTTGGCGAGGTAGTGCGGGTCGTCGTCGGCCGGCTGGGGCAGCGTGGCGATGGAGTTGTAGGCGTTCGCGGTACCGGTCACGTTGGGCCGGGGGACGCCGTTGGAGTAGATGTACTGGTACAGGTCCCACACCGGTTCCTGCGCGACGACGGCCTTGAGGGGCTTCTGGTCGAGGTCGTTGCCGATGAGCCCGGTCACGGCGTCGTAGGACTTCCCGTACATGCCGACCTTGCCGGTGGACCAGGACTGCTTGCCCGCCCAGTCAATGGCGGCCTTGACGTCGGCCTGTTCGCCCGGACCACCCCAGTCGAGGCAGCCCGTGGAGCCGCCGAAGCCGCGCAGGTCGACCATGACGAAGGCGTACCCCTGCTTGAAGAGGTCGCTGCCCTCGATGAAGTCGTTGAAGCGGGCGGAGGGCCCGGTGTGCGTGAAGCCCTCGTCGTCGGTCTGCCCGGAGTGCCCGAAGTAGGGGCCCACGGAGAGGATGACGGGTACCTTCTGCCCCTTCCTGAGCCCTTCGGGAAGGAGGACGTCGGCGTGGAGCTGGGTGCCCGAGCGGTCGGAGGAGGGGAAGTACTCCTGCGTCCAGGCGGAACCGGCGGGGACGCGGTCGTTCTCGGCGTGGGTGGTGCCGCCGCGCGGGGAGGCGTGGTGTGCGGGCGAGGCGACGGCGGGCCCGGCGAGGGCGAGTCCTGCGACAACGGCGGAGGCGGCGGCCAGGGCGACCGCGGGACGTCTGATCACGTGCAACTCCCTCTGGGGCGTGGAGCGCGGGGGGGGTGGTGCAGGTGCGGCACCGGCCGC
Organism: Streptomyces sp. SPB074; assembly: GCF_000154905.1. Classification (GTDB taxonomy): domain Bacteria; phylum Actinomycetota; class Actinomycetes; order Streptomycetales; family Streptomycetaceae; genus Streptomyces. Next base: position 2,726,195 of record NZ_GG770539.1, read on the forward strand.
GCGTCGAACACGCGACCGACGATCAAGCAGCCTAGAAGCGGTACGCCGGAGCCTCAAGAGGGCGTTGTGACAACGGAGTTAAGGATGAGGGCCGCAATTCCGGCGGACGAATCCCGCTATGCCCGGACTGGCGGCATGAGCCATCGCCCAGCGACGGGACGCGCGACACGCCCTGCCGGCGGACGCGGCCGGGCGGGCGGGCGGGCGGCGTGAGACGGGGAGCGGTCGGGGGCCGGCTCAACCCACCTCGCTGAGGCTCACGCACTTGTGCTCCGTCCGGGGCGCCGCCCGTACCGCGTCCCGCAGGGAGACGAGGTAGCCCGCCACCTCCTCGCGCGGCCCGTGGTACGTGAACTCGCTGGCGGGTCGGCGACCGTACGTCGTGAGGCGGGCCGTCGAGTCCGTGTTCAGGAGATGCTCGTCGAGGACCCAGTCGACACCGTCCACCTCGATGCACGGGTCCGCTGTCGGGCTCAGTTCCTCCACTCCGCACCTCAGTTCCGCCCGTCCCGAGCCCCACGACACCGCTCCCGCGCGCGGCGGGGCGTCGCGGGGCCGGCCCAGGAGGGAGGCGGGGGCCTGGGCCACGAGCCCCGCGCAGGCGGCGGACCGGCCACCCGGGGCGGGGGTCGCCGTGGCCTGGCGGGCACCGGCGAGGGCCGACGTCGCGGCGCAGGCGCACAGGAGGAGGCCGGCCAGCGGCGTCAGGACTCGTCTCACGCGGTCAGGGTAGCCAGGGCCGTTCGGGAATCCCACGAGCACCAGGACGCACCCGAACGCGCCCTCGGCCCCCGGTCTCTCCTCCGCGCACCACCGGCATCGTCGCCCCACCCCACCCGGGGCGGCCCCTCGCCTCAGCCGACCTTGTTCTCCGCGACCGCCGTGCCCGAGACGTGGATCGAGCCGCCGTAGAAGATGCCCGTGAAGACAGGCCGGTACGTGAGCTGGATGCGCACCTCCACGTGGTCCGCGTCCGCCTCCACGCACCCCGAGGCCGCCGCGTCCGCCCCCGACATGCCGCTCTCCGCCGCGAACGCGGCCACGCGGGCGGGGCAGTTGCCCTCGTTGATCGGCGCCTCGCCCTCGTTCCCGTACAGCGCCTCGCGGTCGATGTCCTGCGCCGCGTACCGCGCCGCCTGCTCGGCGAGATCGGCGGCGCGCTCGCGCTGCGAGATCGACAGGCCGCCGTCCACGACGAAGGCGGCGAGCGAGAGGAAGACGAGAGCGAAGAGGATCACCGCGCCCGCGCCGGAGCCGCGATCGTCCGCCAGGGAACGCCTCTGCCCGACAAGGGACTTGAGCGAAGCGAGCCGCACGGTCACCCCGCCTTCCGCTTGTACGGGTCCAGCGGCGACGTCGCCTTGCCGGTCAGCGTCTTCGGCACGTCCAGCCCCAGCATCGCGAGTCCCCGCACCTGGCAACTCACCTCCACCGAGAAGAAGTCGGCGTCCGCGAAGCCCGCGCTCGTCTTGCGCACCTCGACGGGCCCCGCGCACACGTCGCTCAGGTCCGCCTCCGCCGCGCGCCGTGCCTCCGCCATCGCCGTCCCTGCCTCCCACTGGAGCGAGCCCGAACGCGCCGCGTCCCGCGCCGCGCCGTCCACCGCCCCGCGCCCGTCCACGAGTTGCCCCATCGCGACGAGCACGAGAATGAACAGGATCATCACGGGGGCGAGGATCACCACCTCGACGGTCGAGATGCCCCGGTCCTCGCGCACGCGACCGCTCACCCGCTCCCCCGCGCGGGCCGGCCCCCGCTCCTCGCGGTTCACTCGTCCCCCTCCCGCACGAAGCGCTCCACGGGCCCCACCGACTGCGCGTGCACGTGGAGGTTCAGCCCGGGGAAGACGGAGGGCACGCGCGCGGTGATCTCCACGCCGACCGTGTGCGCGCGGGGCTGGACGAGCTTCACGTCGGGCCCGAGGACGAGGGTGGGCCCGAGCTGGTCGATGTACGAGTCCGTGACCTCGCGGGCCGCGCCGCGCCAGCCGCCCGGGTTCGCGTCGGCTGTGGCCCGCGCCTTGCGCGCCCCGGCCTGCGCCGCCGCCTGCGCGACGTGATCGGCGAAGAAGTACAGCGCGAACTGCACCGTCGCGAAGATCATGAAGAAGAGCACCGGGGTGAGGACGACGAACTCGATGGCGGTCATGCCGGAGTCCCCGCCACGCCACCGGGAGCCCTCGGCGGGCGTCCGGCCGTCCCTCGCGGGCTCCCGGCCGTCCCTCGCGGGCGCGCGGCGGCCCTTCGCGGGCGTGCCGGGGCCGGAGGCGTCCCCCCGGCACCTCCGCGGCACTGCGCGCCCCCGCCCCACGTCCGTCCGCCCCTCGCTCGTCCGCCCGGTTCCTCTCCCTCCCCTCCGTTCAGCAGGTCTTGTCGGCGCTCGCCCCTTCGATGCACTTGCCGACCTTGTCCGCGCCGCCCTTGAGCGCCGCGTTGAGGATCGCCGCGACGACGCCGACGATCGCGACGACGACGGCGGAGATGATGACCCACTCCACCGCCGAGGCGCCCCGGTCGAGTTCGCCGGAGGTGGCGCGGCGGTAGCGGGTCTGGAGGAAGGCCGCCAGGAAGGCGACGGCGGGGTGCGCGGAGCCGACGAGGCGCCGCGTGTAGAAGTTCTCGGTGGGTGCGTCGTGTTCGTTCATGGGTCCGGGTCCTCTCCGGTGGGTACTGCGGTCGGTCGGTCCGGTGGGCGCACGCCCGGTGCGGGCCGCGCGCGGCGCCGTACGCGCGCGGCGGCGCTCACATCTGGAACACCCGCATCGCGGCGGGGAAGATCAGGAAGACCAGGAAGCCCGCGCAGAGCAGGAGCTGGGCGATGAGCATGGACTGCGACTTCTCGCCCGCGCTGCCCTCGATCTCGGCGAGTTCGCGGTGCCGCATCGTCTCGGCGCGCGAGGCGAGGGATTCCCGTACCTTCGCGCCGTCGTCCGCGACGAGCGCCAGCGACGAGGAGAGTTCCTTGAGTTCCTCGATGCCGAGTTCCTCGCCGAGGCGGCCGAGCGCGTACCACTGCGTGTGCCCGGTGATGCGCGCGTCGTGGAGGGCGTCGCGGATGCGGCGCGAGGCCCAGCCGTCGCTGACCTCGGCGGCGGCGAGCAGCGCCTCGGGCAGTCCGCGCCCGCCCGCGAGGCTCATCGCGACGAGGTCGAGGTAGGCGCCGATGACGCGCCGCAGGTCACGGCGCTTGTCCTGCGCGTCCCTGCGGATCTCCAGGTCCGGCAGGAAGAAGAAGAGGACACCGCACGCGAGCGCGAGCCACACCGGGACGAGCGGGCTGCGCCCGAGGCCGAGCACGACGACGATCGCGAAGACGGCCGGCCCGAAGACGAGCCCGGCGACGCCCAGCAGCACCTTCGTCGCGAGGAACCTCTCCCAGCTCCGGTCGAGCACCGCCAGATCGGCGCGCAGGGAGCGCAGTTCCCAGCCCTGCTGCCGGTAGAAGGCCGCGAGGCGGACACCGAGCGAGGCGCGCGCGGAGGCGAACCTGCCGTCGTCCTCCTCGTGCTCGCCGCCCCGGTGCACCGGCGGTTCGTACGCGCCCCTGGCCCGCAGCGCGTCCACGCGGGCCACGGTCTGGAGCGGGCTGCGCGCCCCGGGCAGCAGGGCCCGGACGAGTACGTAGAGGCCGAGCCCGACGACGGCGCCCGCGATGACCGGGCCGATCCACTGGCCGTTCACCGGCGTACCGTCCCCTCGTGCTCGCCGCCCTGGCGCGGCACCGTCCTGCCGCCCGCGCCGCGTGGCGCGCCCAGGTCGGGGCGCGGGGCCTGGGTCCGGGTGTCCCGGACGAGGAAGCGTTCGGGCGTCTCGATGGTGGAGAGCTTGCGCAGCCACCAGAAGCCGAGCGCGAAGAGCCCGCAGACCCCCGCGAGCACGACCTGCCCGACCGGCGAGTTGTACGGCGAGACGAAGTCCTTGTTGAAGACGGCCAGTCCGAGGACGAAGAGCACGGAGACGGCCACGACGATCTGCACGCTGCGCCGGGTCGAGGCGCGCTGCGCCATGACGCGCTGGCGCATGTCCACCTCTTCGCGCGCCGACTTCGCGAGCGCGCCGAGCACCTGGCGCAGCCCCGGGCCGCGCAGCCGGGCGTTGAGGATGAGCGCGGCCACGATGATGTCGGCGGAGGCGTCGTCGATCTCGTCGGCGAGGAGCTGGAGCGCGTCGGGGAGCGGGGTGCGGGCGCGGAGCCGGTCGACCAGCGCTTCGAGGTGGGGGCGCAGGGCGGGCGCGGCGGCGCGCGCGGAGGCGGGGATGGCCTGTTCGAGGCCGACGGCGCCCGCGATGGTGTCGCGCAGCGACTCGGTCCAGGTGGCGAGGGCTTCGACGCGGCGCATCTGGGTGCGCTCCTCGCGGGCGCCACCGAAGAGGCGGTCCCAGGTGAGGACGAGGATGCCGGCGCCGACGCCCGCGATGACCCAGCCGGTCGCGACGAGCACGAGCACGCCGACGAGCACGGCGGCCGAGGCGCGGCGGCTGAGGAGGCGCGCGAGTTCGGCGCCGCGCCTCCTACCGCCGGGGCCGTCCGTCCCGGCGGGCTTGGCGGGCAGCCCGTACAGCGCCACGACGAGCAGCGCGCAGCCGCCGCCCGCGAGCAGCCCGGCCCCGAGCGCGCCGAGGACGCTCGGCGAGAGCAGTCCGCCGAAGTCACCGAACCCGTCGAGCGACGAGGCGAGTCGGTGTCCGGAGGCGAGCACGCCGTGGCCGCTCCCCGTGTGGTCGTGGTTCATCCCCAAGCCCCCCGGTATCCCTGTGCGACGAGGTCGTCGAGGCAGGAGACGGGCGCGTGCGGGACGACGCGGCCGTCCGGGGCCTCGGTGAAGATCTCGCTGGACAGGACGCGGCCGTCGACACCGTTGACCTCGCGGATGGAGGTGACGAGGCGCTGGAGGCCGCCGCCGAGGTGGTAGGTGTTGCGGCGCTCGATGAAGACGACGAAGTTGATGGCGCCCGCGACGAGCATCTGGCTCGCCTCGACGGGCAGGTGCTCGGCGGCCTGGAGCGCGTACGTGGACACGCGGTTGAAGACCTCGGCGGAGCTGTTGGCGTGGATCGTGGAGAGGGAGCCGTCGTTGCCCTGGGACATCGCGTTGAGCATCGTGACGATCTCGTCGCCCAGCACCTCGCCGACGATGACGCGCGAGGGGTTCATGCGCAGCGAGCGGCGGACCAGCTCCGCCATCGTGATGGCGCCCTGGCCCTCGGAGTTGGGCAGCCGTTCCTCGAACGCGACGACGTTCGGGTGGAGTTCGGGGAAGGCGTCGAGGCCGAGTTCGAGGGCGCGCTCGACGGTGACGAGGCGTTCGGGCGGGGGTATCTCGTTGGCGAGCGCGCGCAGCAGCGTCGTCTTCCCCGCGTTGGTGGCCCCGGCGATCATGATGTTCTTGCGGGCGCGCACGGCACAGGCCAGGAAGTGGCCGATCTCCGGCGTGAGGGTGCCGTTGCCGACGAGGTCGGACATGAACACCTTGCCCATCCGGGCGCGGCGGATGGAGAGCGCGGGGCGGCGCGTGACGTCCATGACGGCGGAGAGCCTGGAGCCGTCGGGGAGGCGCAGGTCGAGCTGCGGGTTCGCGGAGTCGAAGGGGCGCGAGGAGAGCCCGGAGTAGGCGCCGAGGACCTGGATCAGCTCGATCAGTTCCTCGTCGTTCTCCGCGACGGGCTCGCCCAGGACCTCGTGGCCGTCCGCGTAGCCGATGAAGACCTGGTCGTGCCCGTTGATGTCGATGTTCTCGACCTCGGGATCGTCCAGGAGCGGCTGGAGCCGCCCGACGCCGAAGAGCGCCGCGTGCACGGCGGAGGCGTAGCCCTCCTCGGTCTCGGCGTCGAAGGGGGTACGGCCCGCGTTGATCTCCCCGCGGGCGTGGTCCTCCAGTATCTGCGCGATGACGGCACGCGCGTACTGCCGCTCGTCCTCGCCGGACATCGCGGCGACACCGTCGGCCTGGTCCCGGCGCCGCTGCTCGGCGATCCGGTCCCCGGCCTCCTGCCGGAACCGCTTGACGAGCTGATGATCGACCCCGCTCACCGGGGGGCTCCGGGCGCGGAGGCGCCGGGGGCGCCGGGGAGGGGCTGGTTGCCGGGCAGGGGCTGGGGCTGCGCGGCGGCCCGCGGTCCTACGGAGGCGGCGGGGCCGGGGGCGCCCGGGGCCTGGCCGGGCGTGGGCGCGGTGGCCCAGAGGGTCCCGTACCGCTGCTGGAGGTCCGCCGCGACCTTCCGCGCGGACCGTACGAGGAGCGATTTGTCGAGGCGGCCCCGGCGGCGCCCGGCGAGTTGTTCCGCCCCGGACTCGTCCTCGGCGAGCGTGCCGACGACGCGCGCGCCCGACTGCGTGGCGTGCAGCATCTCGTCCACCTGATGGACGAGCTTGGCCGCGCCGCCGTGCTCCGCCACGAGGACGACGCCGATGAGGGGGGTGCCGAGCTGGACGGCGCCGCGCCGTTCCCCGTGCAGCCGGCGGGCCAGGTGGCTCGCGCGGTCGCGGACGCGGGCCAGGGACTCGGGCGTGGTGCGGGCGAGGAGCAGGACGAGCGCCGCGTGCGGGAGCAGGTCGAGCACGGGGCTGTCGCCACTGACGCGCCCGCAGTCCGCGATGACGTCGGCGGGGGCGTGCGGCGAGTCCTGGAGCTGGGCGAAGGCACGGCCGAGGAGCGGCCACGTACCGCTGAGCCCGGCGGCCTGCTCGGCCCCGCCGAGCCCGACGAGGACGTCGAGCCCCCCGGCGAGGGACTGGGCGTGGTCCCAGAGCTGGTCGGGGGCGAGACCGCGGCGGGCGGTCGCGGCGATCGACAACAGGCCGAGGTTCGGGTCGAGCTGCCCGCCGTGCGCGGCGGCGCTGCGGTAGACGAGGTCGCCCCCGGCGGGGTCGGTCTCGGCGAGCAGCACGCGGCGCGGCCAGACCGCGGCGAGCGCGACGGCCGCCGTGGTGACCCCGGGCGAGCCCTTGTCCGCCGCGAGTGCGATGAGCGCCATGTCCCGTACCTCCTGGTGAAGCGGCTCAGTCGCGGGAGCGGCCGGGCACGAGAACGACGGCGACCTCGCCCACGGAGGACGCCTGGGCGAGGGCCTGCGCCTCGCCCGCCGGGACGGAGACGGTGAGGGTGCGGTCCCCGGTGGACAGGGCCTCGCCGCCCTTGGAACTGCCGTCCGCGTCCTTCACGTCGGCGGCGGCGCTCAGCAGCGTGCGGTCCCCGCCCGAGGAGCCGGACTCCCCGGCGGCGGGCGCGCCCGCGTCCTTGCCGACGTGGTACACCGCGACGGTGTCGCCGGGCTTGAGCCCGCCCGGGTACTGGCCCTCCTTGAGGGCGAGCCCGACGAGCGCCTTGCCCTGGTCCACCACCGACTTGTCCTTGCCGATCAGCATCTCGCCCACGACGAGCGAGCCCTGCGGAAGGGCGGAGCGCAGCTTGTACTTGCTCTTCGCCAGGTCGATCTGGTCCCAGCGCAGGTAGTGGATGGACTCGTCCTCGGCCACGAGGACGTCCGTGGTGTTCTCCCGGGACAGCGTGCCGCCCGCCGGGACGTCCTTCGTGGTCCGTACGACGGAGACGCGATCCCCGGCGTTCATGACCAGGAGCGTCGCGGCGAGGGCGCCCGCGAGGATCAGGAGGACGGCGAGCGCGGCGAGGGCGGGTTTGCGTTCCCGGGGCGGGCTGGGCAGCCGTTCGCCCGCGGCGGGTTGCTGCGCGGGCGCACGGCCCGACGCCCTCTCCTGGACCTTCACGCGTGTGCTCCCCGTATCCCCGCCGACGACCGGGCACTGCGCCGGTTCCGGTACGTTCCGTGACTCGCGGCCCCGACTCCGGCGCGCACGCCTCGCGTTGCCGCGTGCCGTCTCCCCCGCCGGTCCGTCTCCCACGGGCCATGTCAAGCCCCCGCACCGTACCAGCGGCACGGAGGCCGCTCAAGGCTCGTCCGAGCGCGCCCACTTGACCGAAATCGACCCGAACACGTCCGTAACAGACCGCGTAGCGACGCCCGTTCACCCGATCTCCACGCCCGCCCAACCGGATTCACTTCTTCCGCTTCCCGCCCCCGAAGGAGTGAGCCCTCTCGTCGCGGCACCCCCGTCACCCCCACGGGCACCCGCCCCACCTCGTCCTACGCTCCCCACCACCGACGAAAGGTCCCCCATGGCCAAGGACGCCGAACTCACCTACGCCGAGATGCGCCGCGCCGCCGGCCGCCTCGGCGACGCCCGGACGACGATCGACGAGGACCTCGACGCCCTGGAGCGCTACATCGAGCAACTGGTCCGTGACGGCTACGCCACCCGCCGCGGCAGCGTGGCCTTCGAGGAGTCCTTCAAGGAGTTCAGGCGCGGCATCAAGG
>NZ_GG770539.1:2735744-2741809 GCF_000154905.1 Streptomyces sp. SPB074
CCCCGACCACCTCCTTCTCCGCTTCGGCACCGGTATGGGCCCTCCACCGTCGTCCTCGAAGACCCCGCCGCCGACGAGCACGAGCGCACCACCCCGCACCCCCTCCACGACGTCCCCGTCGCCCTCCCCCTCGCGACGCTCGGCGTCCTCGGCATCGCGGGCCCCTCGGCCCGCACGCTGGCCCGCTGGTCCGTCGCCCAGCTCGCCTCCCTCCACAGCCCGCGCGACGTGCGCGTCCTCGTCCTGACGGACCCCGCCGCCCGCCCCGACTGGGACTGGCTCCGCCACCTCCCCCACGCCCGCCCCACCGGACCGGCCGGACCCCACACCCTCATCGGCACCGACCCGCAAACCGTCACCGCACGCCTCAAGGAGCTGACCCGGCTGCTCGACGCCAGGACCGGGGCGGCCACGGAGCGCGGACGTCACGCCCAGCGCCAGGAACCCGACCTCGTCGTCGTCTGGGACGGGGCACGGCGGCTGCGGGAGTACGCGGGCGCCGTACGCCTCCTCCGCGACGGGCCTTCCGCCGGCATGTACTCCCTGTGCCTCGACGCCGATGCGGCCCGCCTGCCCGCCGAGTGCCAGGGCCTCGTCACCCCCGACCCCCACCACCCGCGCCACCTGCGCGTACGCGGCACGGGAGCCGCGCCGCTCGGCTCCGTACAGCCCGATCTCGTCCGCACCGCCTGGAACGAACGCCTCGCCCGCGCCCTGGCCCCGCTGCGCGACCCGGGCCCCGGCACCACCGGCTCCGCGCTCCCCGCCACCTCCCGCCTCCTCCCGCTCCTCGCCCTCGACCCGCCCACCTCCTCCGCCGTCCAGGCCCGCTGGCTCACCCGCGCCCCCAGCACCACCGCCGTCATCGGCGAGTCGCACGAAGGCCCCTTCGCCCTCGACCTGTGCCGCGACGGACCGCACGGACTCGTCGCCGGCACCACGGGCTCGGGCAAGTCCGAGCTGCTCCAGACCCTCGTCGCCTCCCTCGCCGCGACCAACACCCCGGAGCACCTGGCCTTCGTCCTGATCGACTACAAGGGCGGCGCCGCCTTCCGCGACTGCGACGACCTGCCCCACACCGTCGGCACGGTCACCGACCTCGACCCCCACCTCACCGAACGCGCCCTCGTCTCACTCCGCGCCGAACTGCACCGCAGGGAACGCGTCCTGGCCGAGGCGGGAGCGAAGGACATCGAGGAGTACGGGACCGCCGCCCCCGGGACGGCCACGCGTCCCGCCCCGCACCCGCTTCTTCGCCCGCCCCTCCCCCGGCTCCTCCTCGTCATCGACGAGTTCGCCTCGCTCGCGCGCGAACTCCCCGATTTCGTCTCGGGCCTCGTGGACATCGCCCAGCGCGGGCGCAGCCTCGGCATCCATCTGCTGCTCGCGACGCAGCGTCCCGCCGGGGTCGTCTCGCCCGAGATCCGCGCCAACACCCCCCTGCGTATCGCCCTGCGCGTCACCGACCCCGGCGAGTCCAGCGACGTCATCGACTCCCCCGAAGCCGCCCGCCTCCCGAAGACGACCCCGGGGCGCGCCCTGGCGCGGCTCGGCCACGCCTCACTCGTCCCCTTCCAGACCGCCCGCGTCGCGAGCGTCGCCGGCCCCGGCAAGCCCGCTCCCCGCGCCGTGTGGACCCACCCCCTGCCCTGGACCGCCCTCGGCCGTCCCGCCCCCGCGCCCCCAGGCCCCACGTCCCCGGACGACGAGGGCCCGAGCGACCTGACAGCCCTCGTCGCCGCCATCCGCGCGGCCACCACGGCCCTCGCCCTCGCTCCCCCGCACGCCCCCTGGCTCCCCGCCCTCCCGGAGCACGTCCCGCTCGCCACCCTGACCACGCCGGACAGCCCACCCGGTGCGGCGCCGTACGGCCTCGCCGACCACCCCGCCACCCAGTCCCGCCACCACCTCGCCCTCGCGCTCGGCTCCTTCACCCACCTCCTCCTCGCGGGTTCCCCGCGCTCCGGCCGCTCCCAGGCCCTGCGCACCCTCGCCGGCTCCCTCGCCCGCACCCACTCCTGCGCCGACGTCCACCTCTACGGCATCGACTGCGGGGACGGCGCTCTCGCCGCCCTCGCCTCGCTCCCCCACTGCGGAGCGGTCGTCGCCCGCCACGAGACCGACCGCGCGACGCGCCTCCTCACCCGCCTCACGCGGGAACTCGCCCGCCGCCAGGCCCTGTTCACACGCCTCGGCCACGCGGGCATCACCGAGCAGCGCGCCGCCGCGCCACCCGCCGAACGGCTCCCCCACCTCCTCGTCCTCCTCGACCGCTGGGAAGGCTGGCTCCCCACCCTCGGCGCCCACGACCACGGTGAACTCACCGAGCAGATCCAGGCGTTGCTCCGCGAGGGAGCGAGTGCGGGCCTGCATCTCGTCCTCACCGGAGACCGTCAGCTCCTCCTCGGCCGCCTCGCCTCGTTCACCGAGGAGAAGTACGCCCTGCGCCTCGCGGACCGCTCCGACTACAGCCTCCTCGGCATTCCGCCGCGCTCCCTCCCCGCCCACGTCCCGCCCGGCAGGGCCTTCCGCGCCGAGTCCGGCACGGAAACGCAGTTCGCCGTCCTCGACGCGCCGCCCGAGGGCCACGCGCAGGCCGCCGCGCTGACCGCGATCGGCACCGCCGCCGCCGCGCGCGACCGGGCCGTCCCCGCCGCACGCCGCCCCTTCCGCCTCGACCCGCTCCCGGCCCGTATCGCCTTCGCCGAGGCGTGGCGGCTGCGTCCCCCCGAACCCGGCCCGCTGTGGGCGCTCGCCGGCGTGGGCGGCGACACCCTGACCGCGCTCGGCCCCGACCTGGCCACCGCGCCCGCTCCCGCCTTCGTCGTCGCGGGCCCCGCCGGTTCCGGGCGCAGCACGGCCCTGTGCTGCCTCGCCCGTTCCCTCCTCGCCCACGGGACCCGCCTCGTCCTCGTCACGTCCCGCCCCTCCCCGCTGCGCCGGCTCGCCCCGCAGGCGGAGGCGATGTTCACCGCTCCCGGCCTCAAGGCAGCGGATCTCGCATCGGCCCTCGCGCGCGGCGAGGGGCCCACGGCCGTCCTCGTGGACGACGCCGAAGCCCTCACCGACCGCGACGTGTCCGCCGTCCTCACCCGCCTCCTGCGCGAAGGCGCCGCCCTCGGCCGGGCCCTCCTCCTCGCGGGGGACGAGGACGAGCTCCGCGCGGGCTTCTCCGGCTGGCAGGCCGAGGCCCGCACGGCCCGCCGGGGCCTGCTCCTCTCCCCCCGCTCCACGGCGGCGGGAGACCTGGCGGGCGTCCGTCTCCCCCGCGCTAAGACCGGCGGCCCCGTGATCCCCGGCCGGGGCCTCCTGCACCTGGGCGACGGCGAGGCAGTACGGGTCACGGTGCCGCACTGAGCCCCGCCCGCCCGCCGCCGTCCCGAATTCCGCCCGCCCAATTCCCCGCGCGGGACATCCCCGCGCCCCGCGCCTCACCCTTTTCCCGCCGCTCCGTCGCTTTCGGGAACGTACGCCGTACAAGACGTGGGCGGTTGTTCGCGGCCACCGCGGGGGCGGACCGAAAAGGGCGGGAAAGGGCACGCCCATTTCCCCGGGGCCGCCGCGCCGTATCGGCGCCTATCGCGCCACCCCTATCCACCGGGTATCGACCGGGCGAATGCACCCGGAGGGGTGAACGCATTCATGACGACAAGCCGCAAATAGGGAAAGCGGAGCGACTACCGCACGTCCGTACGTACGGCACAGACAGCCCCTCTCGCACCTCCGGCGGCACACGCCACCATCGCGTGCCCGCCGCTCACCCCCGCGGCACCGCCCCCTCCTCGCCCCGCACCGCCCGCCCCGCGCCCCCTCAGGGCTCCCGCACGTCCACCCGCACGTCCGCCGGGAAGCCCGTCGTGGGCCCCACCCGGCGGGCGAACTCGCGGACGCCGCCCAGTTGCGGGGCCGCGAACCGGAAGTCGAGGGTGCGGAAGTAGCGCTCCAGGACCTCCGCGTCGAAGCTCTCCCAGCGGGCCGCCTGCTCGGCGACCTTGGCGACCTCCACGAGCGACAGGTCGCGCGACTCCAGGAAGGCGCGGTGCACCTCCGCGACCACCTCGGGCTCGCGCTCCAGGTAGTCCCGGCGGGCGGCGAAGACCGCGAAGACGAAGGGAAGGCCCGTCCAGTCCTTCCACATCCGGCCGAGGTCGTGCACCTGGAGACCGAGCCGGGGGCCGTCGTGGAGGTTGGCGCGCAGCGCGGCGTCACCGATGAGGACGGCGGCGTCCGCCTCCTGCATCATCAGGCCGAGGTCGGGCGGGCACCTGTAGTACTCGGGAGTGACGCCGTAGCGGTCCGAGAGGAGGAGCTGCGCGAGGCGGACGGAGGTACGGGAGGTGGAGCCGAGGGCGACCCGCGCGCCGTCCAGATCCTCCAGCGGCCCCTTCGAGACGATCACGCAGGACATGACGGGCCCGTCGCAGCCCACGGCGATGTCCTGGAGCGCGACGAGGTCGTCGCTCGCCTTGAGGAACTCGACGAGCGTGATGGGGCCGATGTCGAGCGAACCGCCGACGAGCTGTTCGCTCAGCTTCTCCGGCGTGTCCTTGGTCAGCTCCAGGTCGAGGAGGGTGCCCGTGCGGGCGAGGCCCCAGTAGAGCGGGAGGCAGTTGAGGAACTGGATGTGCCCGACGCGGGGGCGGGCGGTGGCAGGGCGCGCGGCGAAGTCAGAATGGTCCACATCGCGAGACTAGACCTCTAAAGAGGGAAGGAATCGGGCGGGCCCGCACACCTCGGCCGAACCTTGTGTTTTCGCGCATGTCAAGACGCCTTCACCCGGTTTCAGACATCCGGGTGAAGTGATCTTGCCCTCTATCGCTTTCGGGCGGCCCCATGCTAGGCTCGCCCGCAAGTTGCAGTTTGGTTTCCCTTGCAGTACAGAGCCTGCGGAGCATGTGACCGCGGGCTCTCGTCGTTTTCAGGGTGTGCATTTGTTTATCGCACGTGCAGGTTCTGGAGCAGGGCAACCCTTTGGCCCAAGGAGGGCTTATGGCTACCGGAACCGTGAAGTGGTTCAACGCCGAAAAGGGCTTCGGATTCATCGCCCAGGAGGGCGGCGGCCCCGACGTCTTCGTCCACTACTCCGCGATCAACGCCAACGGCTTCCGCTCCCTTGAGGAGAACCAGGCCGTGACCTTCGACGTCACCCAGGGCCCGAAGGGGCCGCAGGCGGAGAACGTCAGCGCGCTCTGACACCGGTCTCGCGGAGCCCATTCGCGAGCGGTGGACCGGATTCCCGGTCCCGGACCTAGTACGCGGTATCAAGAGGCCCTGTCTCCGCCCGGCGGCGGAGACGGGGCCTCTGCTTTTTCCCTTTCACCCGGGCGGGCGGCCCCGGTGACGTGGCGTCGGACACCCGGCGGCGGGGCTCCCGGGCCTCCGCTCAGGCGGACGCGTCCTCGCCCCACCGCTCTCCCGCCACCAGCCCCCCCGAGCCCCGTCCACGCGAAGTCCATCAAAGTGCGGGCCGAGGCGGCCGGGGTGAGGGCGGGGTCGTCGGCCGCGCGGGTGGCCAGGGACTCGGCCGCGCCGACGAGGGCGTGCGCGAGGCCGGTGATCTCGTGCCCCGTGAGGCTCCTGGCGCCCTCCGCCGTGCGGGCCGCGTGCGCCAGGAGGACGGTCACGAAACCGAGGACGCGGGTACGCATCGTGTCGGCGAGGCGCGCGAAGGGCTCGCCGTGCGTACGGGACCGGACGTGCAGGACCCGCCAGCCGTCGGCGCGTTCGTCCGCGTACCGGAAGAAGGCCAGCAGGCCGCTCCACAACTGCCGGTCAGCGGGGTCCTGTTGGCCGACGGCCTCGCTGATCGCCGCGATCAGGGTGCGCGCCTCACGCTCGACGCACCTCGTGAACAGCGCCTCTTGGAGTGGAGGTAGAGGTAGACGAGGGGCTTGGAGACCCCGGCGGCCTCGGCGATCTCGTCCATCGAGGCGGCCTGGTAGCCGCGCCGTCCGATGACCCGCACCGCCGCGTCGAGCATCTGCCGCTCGCGCTCGGCACGCGGCATCCGTCGCGCCCGCACCCGCGCCTTCCCGGTCATCCCACGGTCGCTTTCCCCCGCCCCG
>NZ_GG770539.1:2741909-2764953 GCF_000154905.1 Streptomyces sp. SPB074
GCCGTGAGCGCGGCCCCGTCCCCGTATCCCGTATGTCCGTCCCGCGGTGCGGACGCCTTCACGTGCCGTCAGGCGGCGTCAGACGCCGACGGGCTGCTTCGTGTCCTCGGCGGCCTGCTCCGCCGGGGCGGCGAAGGGCTCCTCGTCCAGGGGCGAGGCGTGCGCGTGGTCGAAGGCGACGCGGTCGAGGATCTTCTCGCGGGCGGCGACGATGATCGGCACGACGGACTGGCCGGCGACGTTGGTCGCGGTGCGCATCATGTCAAGGATCGGGTCGATCGCGAGGAGGAGGCCGACGCCCTCCATCGGGAGGCCGAGGGTGGAGAGGGTCAGCGTGAGCATGACCGTCGCGCCCGTGAGCCCGGCGGTCGCGGCGGAGCCGATGACCGAGACGAAGGCGATGAGCAGGTAGTCGCCGACACCGAGGTGGATGTCGAAGATCTGCGCGACGAAGATCGCGGCGATCGACGGGTAGATGGCGGCGCAGCCGTCCATCTTCGTCGTCGCGCCGAAGGGCACCGCGAAGCTCGCGTACTCCTTCGGGACGCCGAGACGCTCGGTGACGCGCTGCGTCACGGGCATCGTGCCGACCGAGGAGCGCGAGACGAAGGCGAGCTGGATCGCCGGCCAGGCGCCCTTGAAGAACTGGAGCGGGTTGACCTTCGCGACGGTCGACAGGAGCAGCGGGTAGACGCCGAAGAGCACGAGCGCGCAGCCCACGTAGACGTCGGCGGTGAAGGTCGCGTACTTGCTGATGAGGTCCCAGCCGTACGAGTTGATCGCGTTGCCGATGAGGCCGACCGTGCCGAGCGGGGCGAGGCGGATGACCCACCACAGCGCCTTCTGGAGCAGTTCGAGCACCGACTCGCTGAGCGTGAGGATCGGCTGCGCCTTCTCGCCGATCTTGAGGATCGCGATACCGACCACGACCGCCATGAAGACGATCTGGAGGACCTGGAGCTGCGAGAACGGCGTGATGATGTCGGTCGGGACGATCCCGGTGAGGAAGTCGATCCACGAGCCGGTGTGCTGCGGCTTCTCGCCGTCCGCCGGGGTCAGGTCCGTACCCGAACCCGGGTTCGTGACGAGGCCGATGACGAGGCCGATGGCCACCGCGATGAGCGAGGTGATCATGAACCACAGCAGGGTGCGGACCGCGAGGCGGGCCGCGTTGTTGACCTTGCGCAGGTTGGTGATCGACACCAGGATCGCGAAGAAGACGAGCGGCGCGACGGCCAGCTTCAGGAGCTGGACGAAGATCCCGCCGATCTTCTGCAGCGTGGTGCCGAGCCAGGAGATGTCCTGGCCCCGGGCGAGCCAGCCGAGCAGGGCGCCGAGGACGAGACCGCCGAGGATCTGCGCCCAGAACGGGACCTCGGGAAGACGGGGGCGGGCGGACTGCGGGCGGTCGCTCTGCGCGGCGGCAGACCGATCACCCGTAGGTATGTTCGCGGACACGGACACACTCCGGTGAGGCGTGGGTGAAAGGAGGGGACGGGGGCGGTACGGGAGGAGGTGCTCAGCCGCGCGTGCGCACGGCCTCGCTCAGCCGCGCCGACAGGCCGCGCTGACCCGGCGACAGAGATCGACATGCAGCCGCGCCACGGGCAGCGGGCTGCTCCTGGGGTGGCGGGGTGTCGTCGCGCTGGTCATGTCCAGCACGTTAACACCAGCGCTTTGAGGCAATCAAAGCCCTTCTTTGGGGCAAGCCTGGAGAACGGCGCGTTCCCGGGGGTACGGGGGCGGGAACACGCGTACGCCCGGCGCGGGCGCGCGGGGGCGCCGACATGCGAAATCGCCGCACCCCGGCGGGATACGGCGATGGCGTAAGGGAGTTGAGGGAGCGTCAGGCGGGCGAACGCCGATTGGCGTGAACCGGTTCCCGGGGCGCGGGTGATTCGCGTCACGCGAGGGGGCGACCGGGTCCGGTTCGCCGTCTTCGCGGGCGTTCCGGGGGCTTTCGGAGTGGGCGGGCTCCGCGTCAGACGGTGCGCGCGCCGCCGCTGCCCGAGGTACCCGAGGTGCCCGAGGGCTCGGTGACCGCGCGGGCCGCGTCGTCGGCCGCGTCCTCCGACTCCTGGTTCGCCTGGAGGTTCGCCTTGGCGCGGTCGACGCGCTCCACGATCTTGCGCGAGGCGTCGTCGCGCACCCCGCGCAGCAGGACGAAGCTGAGCGGCGCGGAGAGGAGGAGTGCGAGGAGGATGACCCAGAGGTAGTTGGAGTCACCGAGCCCCTTCGGCAGGGCACCGCTGTAGACGAGGGCCCAGACGACCACGAAGCAGCCGGCGAAGACGCCGAAACGCATCAAGGTGTAGCGGAGCATGTCATCTCACTCTTCCGTCGCGAAGGGGCCCAGGCGGGGGCAGGACGCAACCCCCAGTCAAGCACGCGGCCCCGCCCCGGCGGTCAAGGGGGTGGTGGCGCGCCCGTCGGCTCAGGTCAGCGGGAGGAGCATGAAGATGTCGTCGCGGTCGTCGCCCGGGGCGACCCTGATGGCATCGGGAATCCGCCCGACCTCCTTGTATCCGCAGCGCTCGTAGAAGCCTTCGAGACCCTGTCCGCCGCGGCAGGTGAGCCGGATCGCCTCGATCCCGCCGAGCGAGCGCGCGGCGTCCGCGGCGGCGGCCATGAGCGCCCGGCCCTCGCCCTGCCCCTGGAGACCGGGATCGACCATGACGGTGTACAGCCACAACCAGTGGCGCATGAGGCGGTGCGCGTTGAGCGTGAGGAAGGCGGTGGCCCGCACGACCCCTTCCTCGTCCTTGCCGACGAGCAGCCGGCTGCCGCCCTCGGTCATGGTCACGAGCTGCTTGACGAGCTGCGGCCGGATCTCCTCGGGAGTCACCGGCGGCACGAACCCGACGGCCCCCCCGGCATTGGTGACCCGGGCCCACAACTCCAGGATCTCGTCACGAAGCTTCGAGTCAACAGCGGGATCAAGCACGAAGGCAAGGGACATCCCCCCATGCTAACCCTTACGCGGGGCCTCCCCCCGAGCACTCAAATCCCACCGGCACCAACACCCAGCCGCACCCCAACCCCACGGGCACCAAAATCCAGCCCCACCCCAACTCCACCGGCACCACCATCCAGCCCCTCCGGCGTTTGAGGAGCGGGGCCCGGGGCGGAGCCCCGAACCGGGGCCGCGGGGCGGAGCCCCGCACGGGGGCGAGGGGCGCAGCCCCGCCCCCTCCCGCCCCTCACACCCGCATGGCCTGCGGCTCGTCCCGCCGCCCCCGCTCCGGCCCCTCGTACTCCTTGAGGATCTCGTACCGCGTGTTCCGCTCCACCGGCCGGAAACCGGCGTCGCGGATGAGGTCGAGCAGGTCCTCGCGGGTCAGCTTGTTCGGTGTGCCGAAGTCGTCGGCGTCGTGCGTGATCTTGTACTCCACGACGGAGCCGTCCATGTCGTCGGCGCCGAACTGGAGGGCGAGCTGCGCGGTCTGGAGGCCGTGCATGACCCAGAAGACCTTGACGTGCGGCACGTTGTCGAAGAGGAGGCGCGAGACGGCGAAGGTCTTGAGGGCCTCGGCGCCGGAGGCCATCGTCGTGCGGGCCTGGAGCCGGTTGCGGACCTTGCCGTCCTTCATGTCCACGAAGTCGTGCTGGTAGCGCAGCGGGATGAAGACCTGGAAACCGCCGGTCTCGTCCTGGAGTTCCCGCAGCCGCAGCACGTGATCGACGCGGTGCCGGGGCTCCTCGATGTGCCCGTAGAGCATCGTCGCCGGGGTCTTGAGGCCCTTCTCGTGCGCGAGCCGGTGGATGCGGGACCAGTCCTCCCAGTGGGTGGCGTGGTCCACGATGTGCTGCCGGACCTCCCAGTCGAAGATCTCGGCGCCGCCACCGGTGAGCGATTCGAGACCGGCGTCGATCAGTTCGTCGAGGATCTCGGAAGCGGGCAGCCCGGAGATGGTCTCGAAGTGGTGGATCTCGGTCGCCGTGAACGCCTTGAGCGCGACGTTCGCCGGGAGCGCCTTCTTGAGCTCGCTCAGCGAACGGGGGTAGTAGCGCCAGGGCAGCGTGGGGTGCAGGCCGTTGACGATGTGCAGCTCGGTGAGCCCGTCGCCCTCCATCGCCTTGGCGAGCCGGACCGCCTCCTCGATGCGCATCGTGTACGCGTCCTTCTCGCCGGGCTTGCGCTGGAAGGAGCAGTACGCGCAGGAGGCGGTGCACACGTTCGTCATGTTGAGGTGGCGGTTGACGTTGAAGTGCGTCACGTCGCCGTTCTTCGCGGTCCGCACCTCGTGCGCCAGGCCGCCGAGCCAGGCGAGGTCGTCCGAGGCGTACAGGGCGATGCCGTCCTCACGGGTCAGCCGCTCACCGGCGCGCACCTTCTGCTCCAGCTCGCGCTTCAGTCCCGCGTCCATGCGGCAACCTCCCGAATGTCGTCTTCCGTGCCCTGCCACGCTACCCCGCGCCCGCCGTTCCCCCACGGGCACCCGCTCACTCCTCCTCGGGCAGCTCCCCCACCCGGTTCTCCCACTTCGTGGAGAGCACGACGGTGGTACGGGTGCGCGAGACGCCCTTCGTCCCGGACAGCCGCCGGATCGTGCGCTCCAGCCCGTCCACGTCACCCGCGCGGACCTTGAGCATGAACGAGTCGTCGCCCGCGATGAACCAGCAGTCCTCGATCTCGTGCAGGTCGCGCAGCCGCTGGGCGACGTCCTCGTGATCGGCCGCGTCGCTGAGCGAGATGCCGATGAGCGCGACGACGCCGAGGCCGAGCGCGGCGGAGTCGACGGTGGCGCGGTAGCCGGTGATCACACCGGCGGCCTCCAGGCGGTTGATGCGGTCCGTGACACTCGGCCCGGAGAGCCCGACGAGCCGGCCGAGCTCGGCGTAGGAGGCCCGTCCGTTCTCCCGCAGAGCCTGGATGAGCTTCCTGTCCACGGCGTCCATATCCCCGATACCTTTCATTATTCGCGTCCCGGCGAGCTTATACATAAAGAATCGAAGGCCCTCACAGCAAGTTTCCTGCGAAATGCGCGTGGCGTGGGGGCGCGGGTGAGGCTTTTACGGCGGTACGGGCGCGGGCGCCCGCGCGGGCGCCGCCCGTACGGCCCGCGCCGCTACCCCTCCCGTACGGCCCGCGCCTCGCCCAGTTCGCCGCGCCACCTGCGGTAGAGCCCGTGCTCCACGCCCACCGCGTCGAGCACGCGCCCCGCGACGAAGTCCACGGCGTCCTGGAGGCGCGTGGCACCGGCGTAGAAGGCGGGGGAGGCGGGGAGGACGACGGCGCCCGCCTCGTCCAGGGCGAGGAGGTGTTGCAGCGTGGGGCGGCTCAGGGGTGTCTCGCGCAGGGCGACGACGAGGGGGCGGCGCTCCTTGAGCATGACGCTCGCGGTGCGCTGGAGCAGGTCCTTGGAGAGGCCGAGCGCGATACCGGCCGCGCTGGCGGTCGAGGCGGGCACGACGAGCATCCCCTTGGCGGGGTACGAACCCGAGCTGGGCCCGGCCCCGAGATCGCCCGCCGCCCAGTGCCGTACGGCGTCCAGCGGCGGCGCGGGGAAGGCCCCCGGCCCGCCGTCCGCGCCGCGCGCGAGCCAGGCGCCGAGATCCTCGCGCCAGTGCGCGTCGCGGAAGGAGATCCCGGTCTCGTCCAGCAGCGTGAGCCGCGCCGCCCGGCTCACCACGAGGTCCACGCTCTCCCCCGCGTCGAGCAGGGCGCGCAGCACGGCGGCGGCATAGGGCGTACCGGAGGCACCGGAGACACCGACGACCCACGGACGGCGCGGGGAAGCGGAGGGGTTGGCAGGGCGGTCCGGCTGGGCATACTCCACGGCGTCGAGCCTAATGGGTGGGGGTGGGGGAGGTTCGCGAGGTACGGGCAGGGGGCGGGCGTGGCCCGGCCGGTCCCTGCCCCGGCCCCGGCCCCGGCGGGCAACCGGACGGCCTCACGACAACACGCCCGGGATGTCGTTTTTCTGAGAAAGTGCGCAGGCGGCGGAACCGGGGGCGGCGCCCGGGCGTTCGGACAGTGGACAGGGGGAGGACTTCATGACGGCAAGCACCACTCCGGCCCGCACCGGCGCCGCTCGCGGGGGCCGCGTCAAGACGGCGGCCCTGCTCGCGGGCGGCTGGCTCGCGCTCCTGTGGCTGCTGGAGTTCTACGACCAGTCGAACGGCAACGTCCTCGACACCTACGGCATCAGCCCCCGTGACGTCTCCGAACTGCGCGACCTGATCCCGGCGGCCTTCCTCCACTTCGGGTACGACCACCTGGCGGCGAACAGCGTCCCGCTCTTCGTGCTCGCCTTCCTGACCGCCCTCTCGGGCGCGGGCCGCCTCGTCGCCGTCTCGGCGGTCGTGATCATCGTGAGCGGTGCGGGCGTCTGGCTCCTCGCCCCGCCGCACTCCGTCACGGCCGGCGCCTCGGGCGTCGTCTTCGGCCTCTTCGGCTATCTGCTGGTCCGGGGCTTCGTCGACCGCCGCGTCGTGGACGTCGTCCTCGGCCTGATCGTCGCCGCCGTGTACGGCTCGATCCTGTGGGGCGCCCTGCCCAACCAGTCCGGCGTCTCCTGGCAGGCGCACCTCTTCGGCCTCATCGGCGGCGTCCTCGCGGCCTTCGCCTTCCGTACGCCCCGCGCGGTCACGTAACAGCGCCCCGCGTCGGCGGCGTACCGGTCCCGTCCGCGCGGCCTCAGACCGTCAGCCCCCGCACCGCCAGGTCCGCCAGCGCGCACACGAACAGGGCGATCCCGATGAAGCCGTTGACCGAGAAGAAGGCGCGGTTCAGGCGGCTCAGGTCGTGCGGGCGCACGAGGGTGTGCTCGTAGACGAAGGCGACCGCGACGATCAGGAGGCCGGCCCAGAACAGGACGCCCGCGCCGGTGAGCAGGCCGAACCAGAGGAGGAGGCCCGTCGTCACCACGGCCGAGGCGCGCGCGCCCCACAGGGCCGCCGGGATGCCGAAGCGCGCCGGGACGGACTTCACGCCGTGCGCGCGGTCGGCCGCGACGTCCTGGCAGGCGAAGATCAGGTCGAAGCCGCCGATCCACACACCGACCGCGATGCCGAGCACGACCGCGTGCCACGACCACTCGCCCGTGATGGCGACCCACGCGCCGATCGGCCCGATCGCCTGCGCGAGGCCGAGGATCGCGTGCGGGAAGTTCGTGAACCGCTTCCCGTACGGATAGACGACCATCGGGATCACCGCGAGCGGCGAGAGCGCGAGGCACAGCGGGTTGAGGAGCGCCGCCGCGCCGAAGTAGAAGGCGAGCGCGACGATCGCGCCGGTCCACGCGGAGCGGACGGAGACCGCGCCCGTGACGAGTTCGCGGCCCGCCGTGCGGGGGTTGCGCGCGTCGATCTCGCGGTCGATGATCCGGTTCGCCGCCATCGCGAAGGTCCGCATCCCGACCATCGCGACGGTCACGAGGAGCAGATCGCCCCAGTGGATGTTCTCGTCCACCTGGTACATCGCGGTGAGAGCCGCGATGTACGCGAAGGGCAGCGCGAAGACCGAGTGCTCGATCATGACGAGCCGCAGGAACGCCGAGACGCCCCCGCGCGACCGCGGCGGCCCGGCCGCCGCTCCCCCGCCCACCGTGGCCTCGCTGCTCACAGCCCGTACTCCTTCCACCGCTTCGTGACCCGCTCGGCGACCTCCGGGTCGGAGGTGATCATCTCCGGCCAGCCGCCGTCCCGCGTGTAGCCCTCCTCGGGCCATTTGCGCGTCGCGTCGATCCCGGCCTTGCCGCCCCAGAACTGCTGGTACGAGGCGTGGTCCAGGTGGTCGACGGGACCCTCTACGACGGTGAGGTCGCGGGCGTAGTCCGTGTTCCCGAAGGCGCGCCAGGCCACCTCGTGGAGGTCGTGGACGTCGCAGTCGGAGTCCACCACGACGATGAGCTTGGTCAGCGACATCATGTGGGCACCCCACACCGCGTGCATGACCTTCTGTGCGTGCTTCGGGTACTTCTTGTCGATGGAAACGATCGCACAGTTGTGGAATCCGCCCGCCTCCGGCAGGTGGTAGTCCACGATGTCCGGGACGATGACCTTGAGGAGCGGCAGGAAGAAGCGCTCGGTGGCGCGTCCGAGCGGGCCGTCCTCGGTCGGCGGGCGTCCGACGACGACGGACTGGAGCAGGGGCCGCTTCCGCATCGTGACGGTGTCGATCGTGAGCGCGGGGAAGGGCTCCTGCGGGGTGTAGAAACCGGTGTGGTCGCCGAAGGGGCCCTCCGGGAGCGTCTTGCCCGGTTCCAGCCAGCCTTCGAGGACGACCTCCGCGCGCGCCGGGACCTGGAGCGGGACGCTCACGCAGTCCACCATGTCGACCCGCTTGCCCTGCACGAATCCGGCGAGCAGGTACTCGTCCATGCCCCCGGGCAGCGGCGCCGTCGCCGCGTACGTCACGGCCGGCGGGCAGCCGAACGCGATGGCGACGGGCAGCCGTTCGCCCCGGCGCGCGGCGACCTGGTAGTGGTTGCGGCTGTCCTTGTGGATCTGCCAGTGCATCCCGATCGTGCGGGCGTCGTGGCGCTGGAGCCGGTAGAGGCCGAGGTTGCGCACCCCGGACTCGGGGTCCTTGGTGTGGGTGAGGCCCAGGTTGAAGAAGGAGCCGCCGTCCTCGGGCCAGGTGAAGAGCGCCGGCAGCGCGTCGAGGTCCACGTCCTCCCCCCGCAGGACGACCTCCTGCACGGGCGCGTCCTTCACCTTGCGCGGCGGTACGTGCGCCATCGCGCCGAGCTTGCCGAAGGCGTCCCGCACGCCCGTGAACCCCTGCGGCAGCTCGGGCTTGAGGAGACCGCCGATCATCCCGGAGATGTCCTCGTACGAGCGCAGGCCGAGGGCCTTGAGGAGGCGGCGGTCGGTGCCGTAGACATTCATCGCCAGGGGCATCGAGGAGCCCTTGACGTTCTCGAAGAGGAGGGCCGGGCCGCCTGCCTTGTTGACCCGGTCGACGATCTCACCGACCTCCAGGTGGGGGTCCACTTCGGCTTTGATGCGCGTGAGGTCGCCGTCGCGCTCCAGTGCGCGCAGCAGCGAGCGGAGATCGTCGTAAGCCATGCCGACCAGTATCCGGCACCCGTTAACCTGAGCCGGTAACGGGGCCCGGACGGGGCTCACGCCGCGAAGCGGGCGGGCGCCACGAGGAGCGCCGCCGCGTCGCACCGCACGACCGCCGCGACCCGCGAAGGAGAGCGACATGCTCCGGGTGCTCCTGATCCTGCTGCCGCTGGCGCTGTGCGTCTTCGCCTTCATCGACTGCGTGACGACGGCCGAGGAGGACGTGCGCTGGCTGCCGAAGCCGCTGTGGGCGATCCTCATCCTCCTCTTCCAGATCGTCGGGCCGGTGTGCTGGCTGATCATCGGGCGGGAGCGGGGGTACGCGGCCGGGGCGGCCTCGCGCGCGGGCGGCGCGGGCGGCTGGGTCGCCCCCGACGACAACCCGGAGTTCCTGAACTCGCTGCGCAAGGAGGAACGGCCGTCCCGGGAGGACCCCGGGGAAGACCGACCGATCTCCTCCGAGGACGGGGCGGACATCCCCGCGCCCGCCGGGAGCGAGGACGACGCGGCCCGCCTCCGCGCCTGGGAGGACGACCTCCGCCGCAGGGAGGACGAGCTCAAGCGCCGGGACGCGGACGAGGACAAGGGGAACGGGAAGGGCTGAGAACGAAGCGGGCCGAGCGCGACGCAGGCTGAGCGCGGCGCATGGGGACGCACCCCGGCGAGCACCGCCCCCGCCGCCACCTTCGTCCCCGCGCCCGCCGCCCCCTGGACGGCGCCATGGCGCGGCGTCGTCCTCAGGGAGGTGTGGCGGCGGCGCCGCGCCCCCGGCACGGTCGTCGCGCGCCGTCTCGCCGATCCCCGCCATACGAACGCAGCCGAGCTGAGCGCCCTGCTCGCGGGCGTCGCCGTCTCGGTTCCGCTCTCCTCGAACCAGGAGATGTACGTGGGCCCGCTGCCTTCGCACTGGCCGGGCCTCGGCGACCTCACCTGCCCCGTCGGCTTCGCGGTGAGCGCTCTGCTCTACGCGCTGCCGGCCCGTCCCCCGAAGGAGTCCTGATGCCCACGACGCTGACGACCGAACAGGCCCGGGAGTGGCTGCGCCCCGCGCTCGCGGGCCCGCCAGGGTCTCGCCGAGGGCGGTGTCCCCATCGGCGCGGCCCTCTATGGCGCGGACGGCACCCTCCTCGGCCGCGGCCACAACCGCCGCGTCCAGGACGCCGACCCGTCCTCGCACGGCGAGACGGACGCCTTCCGCAAGGCGGGCCGCCAGCGCACCTACCGGGGCACCACGATGGTGACGACCCTCTCGCCGTGCTGGTACTGCTCCGGCCTGATCAACCAGTTCGGCAGCACCCGCGTCGTGATCGGGGAGTCCACGACGTTCAAGGGCGGCGAGGACTGGCTGGAGGAACAGGGCGTCGAGATCATCCGCCTGACGAACCCGGAGTGCGTCGGCCTGATGACGGAGTTCAGCGAGCGCTACCCGGACGCGTGGAACGAGGACATCGGGCAGGAGTGAGGCAGGACGGGGCGGCCCGGCCCGCCCCACCCGCTCGCCGGGCCGGTGAGGCGGGCGCTCAGCGGCGCGGCCGGTGCCCCGGCTCCTGCCTCGGGAGCCTCTGGCGCGACGTCCCCGGCAGCGTCGGCTTCGGCAGCGTCTTCACCTCGTGCCGGGCCTCCTCCAGTTGCTCGGCGGTGTCCTCGGGCAGGTGCGGGGGGCGGTGGGCCGGGGAGCGGAAGCCGAAGGCGGAGGTGAGGTCGCCGAAGGTGCGGCGGCGCCACTGGCTGATGTTCGGCTCGCGCACGCCCGTCACGCGCTCCAGGAACTGGAGCACCGAGGTGTGGTCGAACGCCTCGCCCGCCGCGTACCCCCCGGCGGTCCACGGCGACACGATGACGCACGGCACCCGGAACCCGCCCCCGACGGGCAGGCCCTGCACGAACTCGTCGGGCGTTCCCGGGCGCGGCGTGGGCGGCACGACGTGGTCGAACAGCCCGTCGTTCTCGTCGTAGTTGAGGATGAAAGCCGTCTTGCGCCACAACTCCGGGTTGGAGGCGATGGCCTCGATCTTCGAGGCGACGTAGTCGGCGCCCGCGGCGGGGAGGTAGTCGGGGTGCTCGGACTGCTCGCTGGTGCAGATGATCCAGGAGACGGTGGGGAGTTTGCCGGCGCGCGCGTCGGCCTCGAAGGTGCCGGTGGGCTGCGGGCGGACGCCCTTCTCGTACAGGGGGTCGCCGGGCTTCGCGTCACGGAAGTTCGCGAAGTTCTCCAGCATGTTGCAGCCGTAGTCGTCGTCCTCCTGGTACACCTTCCAGCTCACCCCGGCCGCCTCCAGGCGCTCGGCGTACGTGGTCCAGGTGTAACCCCCGGCGGGCGCGGTGTTGTCGAGGATCGGGCCGCCGTGCTCGCCGTTCGGGTCGAGCGTTCCCGTCATCCAGTACATGCGGTTGGGCCAGGTGGGCCCGAACACGGAACAGAAGTAGTTGTCGCAGACGGTGAACGCCTCGGCCAGGGCGAACTGGAAGGGGATGTCCTCGCGGGTGTAGTACCCCATGACGTAGGGGCCGTTCGCGCCGTCAGCCTTGCGGTGCGCGGGCAGCCAGTTGTCCATCCTCCCGTTGTTCCACGCCTCGTGCTGCACGGACCAGGCGTGGCTCGTGGAGGGGATGGCCTGGGCGCTCGTGGCGTGCGTGTCGAGGTGGAACGGGAGCGTGTAGCCGTCGGGGTGGGCGGCGTCCGGCTGGTAGAAGACGGACCTGCCCGTCGAAAGCCGTTGCGCGCGCGGGTCGTTGAAGCCCCGTACGCCGCGCATGGTCCCGAAGTAGTGGTCGAAGCTGCGGTTCTCCTGCATGAGCATCACGACGTGCTCGACGTCGTCGAGCGAGCCTCCGTGCGGCGGTCCGGCCGCCACCGCCTCCCGCACGCTCGGCGGCAGCAGGCTCAGCGCGGCGGTGGCGCCGACGACGGTCCCGGCCGAACCGAGGAGTCTGCGACGGGTCATTTCGGCCATGAGGAATCCGCTTCCCTTGCGGTGGGGGGCAGTCGGGGGCTGGATGAGCCACGCCCACTGAACCCGGGGCCGGGGAAAGGGGATCAGGGCGATCGCATGAACGCTGCGGCAAGCAATCGCAAAGCAACCAAAAGCAAGCAAAGAGTGAGGGGCGCCGAATTCCCGCGCACGGGTAACGCGAGGGGCTGACGGGAAAGCCCGTTCGCCTCGTGCGGGGCGCGAGGCGAACGGGCTGGTGTCCGCGCGGGCGGCGGACCGGACCGGACGGGGGCTTTCGCCTCCGGCGGGTTCACACCCCCGCGTACGAGTGCTTTCCCGTCACGAAGATGTTGACGCCGTAGTAGTTGAAGAGCCAGCAGGCGAAGGCGAGGAGGGCGAGGTAGGCGGCCTTGCGGCCCTTCCAGCCGGCTGTCGCGCGGGCGTGGAGGTACATCGCGTAGGCGACCCAGGTGATGAAGGACCAGGTCTCCTTCGGGTCCCAGCCCCAGTAGCGGCCCCAGGCGTCGCCCGCCCAGATCGCGCCCGCGATGATCGTGAACGTCCACAGCGGGAAGATCGCCGCGTTGATGCGGTACGAGAACTTGTCGAGCGAGGAGGCCGCGGGCAGCCGCGACAGGACCGACTGCGCGAACTTGCCGGGCGTGCCGCCCGCCGCGATCTTCGCCTCGTAGTGGTCGCGGAACAGGTAGAGGATCGTCGCCACGGCCGCGACGTAGAACGCCGCGCCGCAGAAGATCGCCGTCGAGACGTGGATCCACAGCCAGTACGAGTGCAGCGCGGGCACGAGCTGGTCACTCGCCGTGTAGAGGACCGTCGTCGCGAGGCCGAGGTCGAGCAGCACCGTGAGGGTCAGCGGCAGCGTCAGCCAGCGCACGTTCTTCTTCGCGAGCATGAGCCCGAGGAACACCGCCACGGCCACGGCCGAGAAGGTGATCGAGAACTCGTACATGTTGCCCCACGGCGCGCGCCGCACCGAGAGCGCGCGGGTGAGGACGCCGCCCGCGTGGATGAGGAAAGCGAGCACGATGAACGAGACCGAGATCCGGCCCCAGACGTCGCCCTTCTCGCTGCCGCCCGCCGCGCCGGGCCCGTCCGGTACGTCGCGGCTGCCGGACGCGGCGCGCGTGACGACCTCGGGGCGTTCCAGGACGGCGGTGCTGCCGCCCTTGCGGACCGCGACGGCGGGCGCGTCGGCACGCGCGGCCGCGGCACCCGCCGCCTGCGCGGTCCTGCCGACCTTGCTGCGGCTGCCGAAGATCCACTCCAGGATGCTCGCGAAGAACGCGAGCAGGTAGACGGCCATGGCCGAGTAGATGAGGACGTTACTGGTGTGCGCCAGGGTCTCGTTGGTTCCGGCGGCGAGATTCACTTCTGCGCCCCTTCGGCGTCGGCGGGAGAATCGGTACCGGTCTCGTCACGGTGCGAGGGGTGCGACGGGGCGGGATCGGCCGGGGTATCGGGGGACGGGGACGGTGCGGGGTCCCGCGGGTGCTGCTGACCGGGTACGGGGGCCGCCCCGGCGGACGGCTCGGACGCGTCACCCGCCGCCCCGGCGGACGGCGCGGGCTCGTCCCGCAGCGGCTCCGCCGTGACCGGCGCCTTCGTGTGCACCGTGTCCACGAGCGCCGCCAGCTCCTCCGGCACCTTCGCCGACTCGCTGCGCCCGAGACCGGCGAATTCCACGACGGTCACGCCGTCCGGTCCCGTCGTGGCGCGCGCCCACACGCGGCGGCGCTGGATGAAGAGCGAGGCCGCCAGGCCCAGGATCGCCGCGACGGCGCCGCCGAGGGCGAGCCCGCCGCCCGGCTGGTGCGAGATCTGGAAGCTCGCCCACTCCTTGACGTCCTTCTCGAAGGTCACCGAGCCCGCCCCGCCCGGCAGCTTCATCGTCTCGCCGGGCAGCAGCAGCTTCGCGAACTTCGCTCCGTCCGCGTCCTTGAACTGCTTCATCTTCGCGGTGTCGAGCTGGTACACGTTCTGCGGGACGCCGCCGTCGATGCCGAGGTCTCCGTGCCAGGCGTTGAGCGCGAGCACCGGGTAGTCCAGGCCGGGGAACGAGGACGTCATCGTCGTCCGGTCCAGCGTCGGCAGGAAGCGCGCCTCGAAGCCGAGCTGCTCCCGCTCGCCGCGGGCGTTCGCGTAGCCGTCGGCGACCTTCACGACGCCGGTCGCCGTGCCCATGCCGTCCTGCGGCAGCATCGGCACCGCGCGCTTGTAGACGACCTTGCCCTTGCCGTCGCGCACGGTGAACTGCGGCGCGTAGCCGTGCCCGTTGAGGAAGACCTTCGTGCCGTCCACGACGAGCGGGTGGTTCGGCTCGATCGCCTTGTGCCGCTCCGCCCCGTCCGCGCCGTCCTGGTACGCGACGTCCGCGCGGTAGACGCGGGGCGTGCCGCGCTGCGGGCCGGCCTTCTCGTACGTACCGGTGAACGCGTCCAGCGTGAAGCTGAACCGGGCCAGGTCGTCGTCCGTGAAGAGGCTGCCGCTCTTGAAGTCGTCGTACTGCGTCTTCGTGTTCGAGAAGCCGTCGCCCTCGACGACGAGCTTGCCGCCCTCGTACTTGAGGAGCGAGCCGGAGGCGAAGGCGACGAGCATGACGATCAGCGCGACGTGGAAGATCAGGTTCCCCGCCTCGCGCAGGTAGCCCTTCTCCGCCGTGACCACCGCGCCGTCGCCGGTCGCGTACGTGTCGGTGCGGAAGCGGCGCCGCCGCAGCGCGCCGCGCGCCCACCCCGCCACCTCCTCCGGGCTCGCCTCCGTGCGCCAGGTCGCGTACGCGGGCAGCCGGTCGAGGCGGCGCGGGGCGCGGGGCGGACGGCCCCGGAGCTGGCCCACGAACTGCCAGGTGCGCGGCACGATGCAGCCGATGAGCGAGACGAACAGCAGGATGTAGATCGCGGAGAACCACACCGAGCTGTAGACGTGGAAGAGACCGAGTTTGTCGTAGACCTGCGCGAGCGTGTCGTGGGTCTGCCGGAACTCGGCGACCTTGAGTTCGTCGGTGCCCTGCTGCGGGATGAGCGAGCCGGGCACGGCGCCGAGCGAGAGCAGGAAGAGCAGGATCAGCGCGACGCGCATCGAGGTGAGCTGGCGCCACATCCACCGCACCCACCCGGTGACCTCGCGGCCGAGCCACGCCACGTACCCCGTGAGGCCGGGCTTCCGCATCCCGCCGAAGGAACCGGGCACGGCGTGTTCGACGGGGGCGGTGGAGAGCTGGGCGCCGGCTGCCTCAAGGCCGTCGTCGGCCTGGGGGGCGGTGTCGGTGTCGGGGGGGGTGGTGCTCATGAGTGCAGGTTCCCTCAGATCCCTGTGTTGAAGGTCGAGACCCAGCCCTGCATGTGCTGCATCCAGGAGTCCCAGACGCCGGTGACCATGAGGAGACCGGTCACGATCATCATCGTGCCGCCGATCCGCAGGACCCACTGGTAGTGGCGCTTGACCCAGGAGAAGGCGCCCAGGGCCTTGCGGAAGACGAGCGCGGCGACGACGAAGGGGACGCCGAGGCCGAGGCAGTAGGCGGTGGTGACGAGGGCGCCGCGTCCGGCGGTCCCGTCCTGGAGCGAGAGCGTGATGGCGGAGGTGAGTGTCGGGCCGACGCAGGGCGTCCAGCCGACGCCGAAGGCGGCCCCGAGGAGCGGCGCGCTCACCAGGCCGGCGGCCGGCCGGGTGTGGAAGCGGAACTCGCGCTGGGACATCCACGGCATGAGTCCCATGAAGAAGAACCCGAGCAGGATCATCAGGACCCCGGACAGGTGCGAGATCAGCGACCTGTGGGCCTGGAGGTTCTGCCCGAAGAAGCCGAAGAGGGCGCCCGTCGAGATGAACACGGCGCTGAAACCGAGCACGAAGAGCGAGGCGCCCGTGAACATCCGGCCGCGCTTCTGCTCGGCCATGTCCACACCGCTGATGCCGGTGACGTACGAGAGGTAGCCGGGAACGAGCGGCAGGACGCAGGGCGAGAAGAAGGAGACGAGACCGCCGAGGACCGCGACGGGCAGCGCGAGCAGCAGCGCTCCGCTGAACACCGTCTCGTTCTGTTCCACGAAGGCCAGCGTGTGCAGCGTCGCCGGGTCCACCGCCGCGAGGGCACCCGCGCTCATCACTTCTCCGCAAGCAGGGGGTCGATCATCTTCCGCATCTTCGTGTAGTTGAGCGGCGTCAGGGCGCGGGCCGCGATCCGGCCCTCGCGGTCGATGACGAGCGTGGACGGGATCGCCTGGGGGTTGAGGCTGCCCTTGGGGAAACGGAGCATCAGCTTCCCGCTCGGGTCGTAGAAGCTCGGGTACTCCACACCGAAGCGCTTCTCGAAGGCCCGCGCGGGGCTGCGGTCGGGGTCGCGGGTGTTGATGCCGACGAACTCGACGCCGTCGGCCTTCGACTCCTTGGCGACCTTCGCGAGGTAGGGGGCCTCCTCGCGGCACGGGGCGCACCAGGAGCCCCACACGTTGACGACGACGATCTTGCCCTTGTAGCCGGCGAGGTCGAGTGCCTTGCCCTCCAGGGACGTGCCGGTGAGCGCGGGGGCGTCCTTGCGGTCGGCGGTCCTGACGGTCGCGATGCCGCCCTTCCCGGCGACGAATCCCGTACCGCCGGAGCCGCCCGAGCTGCCGGAGCCGCAGGCCGACAGGAGCAGCGCCGCGACCGTCGCCCCGGCGGCGCCCGTCGCGAGGGTGCGCGAACGGCGGCGGGACGAACGGTGCGGGGCCTGGTCGGCCCGGGCGGAACGAGCGCTCATGTGAAAAGTTTCGCATGTCGCCCCCCGGGATCTTCGACACCCCCCTCGGCGGGGGAAAACCGCACGTCAGGAGGTTTAGACGGAGTGCCGGAAGGGTCGCTGTCGGGGGGCTTTGCACGGGCTGTGGGGCGCCGCGCGAGGCGGCGGCACGGCCGTGCGGGATGGCGCCGCGGCCGCGCGGGGCGGTGCGGCGCCCCGGGGGCGTCAGGCCCCGAACGCCTTGCCCTGCGGCTGTCCGCCGCCCGTCTTCGCGGGGCGCGCGCCCGCCCGCAGGTGCGCCGGGACGAGGTCGAGCGCCGGTTCCGAGTAGCCGACCGAGACGAGGCGGTCGCCCCGGTAGGTGAGCGTCGTGAGCGAGGCGAGGGTGCACTGCCGCTTGCGCGGGTCGTGCCACAGGCGGCGGCGCTCCAGGTAGCTGCGGAGAATCCAGATGGGGAGCTGGTGGCTCACGCACACGGCCTCGTGCCCGCGCGCCCGGTCGCGCGCGGCCTCGACGGCGGCGACCATCCGGACCGCCTGGTCGACGTAGGGCTCGCCCCAGGACGGCTTGAAGGGGTTGACGAGGTACTTCCAGTTGTCCGGGTTCTTGAGGGCGCCGTCGCCGACGCCGAAGGTCTTGCCCTCGAAGATGTTCGCGGCCTCGATGAGGCGGCGGTCGGTCGCGAGGTCGAGGCCGTGGCTCTTGGCGAGCGGTGTCGCCGTCTCCTGGGCGCGCTCCAGGGGCGAGGCGACGGCGTACGTGATGTCGCGCGGCGCGAGGTGCTCGGCGACGCGTTCGGCCATCGCGCGGCCGAGCGCCGAGAGGTGGTAGCCGGGCTGGCGCCCGTAGAGCACGCCTTCGGGGTTCTCCACCTCGCCGTGCCGCAGGACGTGGACGACGGTCAGCTCCGCGTCGTCGCCGTTGTTGTTCACCGAAGCCACGAGGGCCCGCCTTCCGCTGGTGCCGTTTCCGCTGCCGTACGCATGGTCCTCACGCATTCTCGGGGGTGGCCCGCGCGGCGGCGCGGGCGGCCCCGGGGAGCGCGGCGGCGATGCGGTCGAGGGCGCGGTCGTCGTGGGCGGTGGAGACGAACCAGCACTCGAAGGCGGAGGGCGGCAGGTAGACGCCCTGGGCGAGCATCGCGTGGAAGAACGCGGTGTAGCGGAAGGCGTCCTGGCGCTTGGCGCCGTCGAAGTCCCGTACCGGCGTGGCGGTGAAGAAGACGGAGAACATGTTCGACGCGCTCTGCACCTGGTGCGCGACGCCCTCCTTGTCCAGCGCCTCGGTGACGAGGGCCTGGAGGCGCAGCGAGGTGGCGTCGATCCGCTCGTAGGCGGCGGCGTCGAGGAGGCGGAGCTGGGCGAGCCCGGCGGCGGTGGCGACCGGGTTCCCGGAGAGCGTCCCGGCCTGGTAGACGGGGCCGACGGGGGCGAGGTGGGCCATGACGTCGGCGCGCCCGCCGAAGGCGGCGGCGGGGAAGCCGCCGCCCATGACCTTGCCGAAGGTCATGAGGTCGGGCACGACGCCCTCGACGCCGTACCAGCCCGCGCGGCTCGTGCGGAAGCCGGTCATGACCTCGTCGGAGAC
Organism: Streptomyces sp. SPB074; assembly: GCF_000154905.1. Lineage (GTDB taxonomy): Bacteria > Actinomycetota > Actinomycetes > Streptomycetales > Streptomycetaceae > Streptomyces. Next base: position 2,760,184 of record NZ_GG770539.1, read on the forward strand.
GAACAGCGCGCCGTTCGCCTCGCACAGCTCCTTGAGGCCCGCGTTGAAGCCGGGGGCGGGCGGGACGATGCCCATGTTGCCGGGGGACGCCTCGGTGATGACGCAGGCGATCTCGCCGGGGTGCGCGGCGAAGGCGGCGCGGACGGCTTCGAGGTCGTTGTACGGCAGGACGAGGGTGTCGCCGGTCTGGGCGCCGGTGACGCCGGGGGTGTCGGGGAGGCCGAAGGTGACGAGGCCGGAACCGGCGGCGGCGAGGAGAGCGTCCACGTGACCGTGGTAGCAGCCGGCGAACTTCACGACCTTGGCGCGGCCCGTGAAGCCGCGCGCGAGGCGGATCGCGGACATCGTCGCCTCGGTGCCGGAGGAGACGAGCCGCACCTGCTCGGCGGGGGCGACCCGGGCGGTGATCGCCTCGGCGAGCGCGACCTCGCCCTCGACGGGGGTCCCGAAGGAGGTGCCGCGCGCGACGGCGGCCTGCACGGCCTCGACCACCTCGGGGTGGGCGTGGCCGAGGATCATCGGCCCCCAGGAGCAGACGAGGTCGACGTAGTCGCGGCCGTCGGCGTCGGTGAGCCAGGCGCCCTGCCCGGAGACCATGAAGCGGGGCGTGCCGCCGACGGCGCCGAAGGCCCGGACCGGCGAGTTGACCCCGCCCGGGATGACCTGGAGCGCGCGGTCGAAGAGGCGCTGCGAGACGGGGGCTTCGTAGGGGTGGGGCTGGGTCACGGCGGTCTCTCAGGGGCTCGGCGGCGGACGGGGGCGGCTGTTCCGCGGGCCGGGGGCTCGCGCGGGCCCGGCTTCGGGACGGTCCCCGCGCGCGTCTGCGAAACTGGGGCCCGTACGGAGCAGCTCACTCCCGCCATGGTGTCAGAGCCGCGTGCGATCTCCCGACCAGGGACCGGCGGCGACCGTGGCGCGGCGGGGCCCGAGGGGTGCCGCGTGAGGGGTTCCGGCTGATCCGGCGGGGCACGTTTCGGCGGGCTGGCGCGGGGGAGGTCAACGACACGATGATCGGGTTGTACGGCGAAGCCGTGCGACGCTGAGGGCAGTCGGGTGGACATATGCAACGCGGTGGCGGACTGGGCGAGGGGACCGGTGACCTCGGTCCTCGGCGTGCCAGGCGGGGACGGCACCGGCGCGACGACACGGAGGAGCGCCGCGAAGTGCCCACAGGGGGGAGCGGGCGCATGGGGGTGACCTACAAGTACTTCGGCGCCCCCGACGGCGCGACGGCGGCGCGGGTCCCGGTCTCGATGCGGCCCGAGGAGCTGGGCGGCGACGAGCTGGGCATGAACGGGATGTTCACGAAGATCAAGCCGGAGACGATGGCGGCGATGGTCCTCACCGGCATCCAGGGCATACCCCTGTACCGGGTGCCGCCGCTCGAACTCGTCGTCCTCCACCCCGACTACGCCGTGGTCAAGCTCCCCATGACGGCGGTCGACCCGCTGCGCGGCATCGGCGAGGAGTCGGTCGGCGCCGCCGCCTTCATCTGGTCCACGGTCCCCGACCGCGGCGGCCCCCGCGACGCCTTCGACATCTACCGGCTGCTCCACGAGTGGCAGGACTTCAGCCAGCGCCTCCACGAGGCGGGCCACCAGCCGTACTGCCTGGTGTGGCCGTGACGGCGGGGGCGGTACGGGGCGGGGCGCCCGTACCGCCGGGGCGCGAGGCGGGCGGTGCGCCCCCGGGAACGCCGCGCGCTCCCGGGCCGGTGTTCAGCGCACGTACCGCCTGAGGTCCTCGGTGGCGAGGTCGATGCCGAGGCCCGGCAGGGAGAAGCCGGCGCCGAAGGGGTACGAGTGGATCGTGCGGTACTTGCCGCCCTCCGGCTCGCTGTGCACGACCGACTCGCAGGAATCGCGGTCGATGAGGAGGTACAGCGGGATTCCCGCCTCGGCGTAGGCGGCGGGTTTCTCCGTGCGGTCCCGGCGATCGGTGTCACCGTCGTGCGAGGTGACCTCGACGACCATGAGGGCCCCGTCCGGCTCGGCCCACTCCCCGTGGCCGGCGAAATGGCCCACGGGAGCCAGAGTGCCGTCGGGGCGCGCTCGTCCGCCGCGGTAGCTCTCGACACGCAATCCTCGCTCGACAAAGAGGTCGAGCTCCGGACGCGCCTGGATGCAGCGTCTCAGCAGCCACATCACAATGACGTCGTGATCGCCGTCCGGCACCGCCTTCACCCCGATTTTTCCGCCCAGGAACTCCAGAGTGACCGTCTCCGGCGCGTGCGCCGCCAGCTCCTCGAAGTCCTCGGTGCTCATCTGCGGGCGGTGATCAACAGCTGTCGCCATGTGCCGCCTCCCCTCAAGTCCCGGTGTGGGATTCAAGGGTAGCGGCCCGGCACTGTCGAAGGGGTCGCTCACGCCACCCCGCTCGGCGGGTCCTGCGGGGTGGAGAGCGGGGTCTGCGGGGTGGAGGTGAGGGGCTGGGAGTCCGCCGTCGGGGGCAGGGGATGGGCCTCCTCGGCCGGGGGGCGGTGGTTGTCGGCCGCCTCGGCCATCGAGACCGTCAGGAGGATGACCGCGTCGTTGACCGCGCGCAGGCCGTGGAAGGTGCGCGGCACGAGGAGGATCTCGCCCATGTCCACGACCGCTTCGGCGAGGGTGTCGGACTCCGGGCGGGTGATCCGCACGCGGCCCTTGAGGACCTGGAGGGTCGCCTCGTCGGGGCCCTCGTGGTCAAAGAGGTCGGTGCCCGCGCACAGGGCGATGACCGTCTGGCGCAGGGCGTGGCCCGTACCGCCCTGGAGGGTGCGCGCCGCGCGTTTCGAGGGGGACGCCATCGCTTCGAGGTGCAGCTCGTTCGCTACGGTGTCGAGCGAGATCGGTTCCATCAGCTCCATGGGTCCAGCCTGACCCCGCGCGGCCCGGCCCGCACGGCGAGAGCGCCGTGCGGGCCCCCCGGCTACTCCTCGCCGCGCAGCGCGGCGAGCTGCTGCGCGAAGGGCACGACCTCCTCGAAGGCGTCCCTGGGCGGCCCCGGGCGGCTGCCCGTGCCGCAGGTCAGGGCGGCCAGCTCGCCCGCCGCCCTGGCCACCCGGGCGGCGAGCGGGCCCTCCGCCGCGCCCTCGCCGCCCCAGTCCTCCGAGGCCGCGTAGACGCCGGTGGGGACGACGACCGCGCGCAGGTAGGCGAAGAGGGGGCGCAGGGCGTGTTCGAGGGCGAGGGAGTGGCGCGCGGAGCCGCCCGTCGCCGCGATCAGGACCGGTTTGCCGGTCAGGGCGTCCTGGTCGAGCACGTCGAAGAAGGACTTGAACAGGCCGCTGTACGAGGCGGAGAAGATCGGCGTGACGACGATCAGCCCGTCCGCGCGCGTGACGTGTTCCAGGGCCTCTTCGAGCTTCGGCGGCGGGAAGCCCGTCACGAAGGTGTTCGCGATGTCCTTGGCGTGATCGCGCAGTTCTATGGTCTCGGTCTGGACCGGCCCGTCCGGGTCCTTTTCCGCGACGGCCGCGCGGACCGCCTCGGCGAGGCGGTCGGCGAGCAGCCGGGTGGACGAGGGGACGCTGAGGCCCGCTGAGACGACGACGAGTTTCATCAGGCGTTCGCTCCTTCCGGGCTCCGGGCCGCGGCCACCCGCGCGGCGTGGGTCGGCGCGTCCGGCACCTCGGCCGGGCGGCCCTTGGCGAACTCCTCGCGCAGCACGGGGACGACCTCCTCGCCGAGGATGTCGAGCTGTTCGAGGACGGTCTTGAGCGGGAGCCCGGCGTGGTCCATGAGGAAGAGCTGCCGCTGGTAGTCGCCGATCTCGTCGCGGAAGGAGAGCGTGCGCTCGATGACCTGCTGCGGCGAGCCGACGGTGAGCGGGGTCTGCGCGGTGAACTCCTCCATCGTGGGGCCGTGCCCGTAGACGGGCGCGTTGTCGAAGTACGGGCGGAACTCGCGCACCGCGTCCTGCGAGTTCTTCCGCATGAACACCTGCCCGCCGAGCCCGACGATCGCCTGCGCCTCGGTGCCGTGGCCGTAGTGCGCGTACCGGTCGCGGTACAGACGCACCATGCGCTTGGTGTGGGACATGGGCCAGAAGATGTTGTTGTGGAAGAAGCCGTCGCCGTAGTACGCGGCCTCCTCGGCGATCTCCGGCGAGCGGATCGAGCCGTGCCACACGAAGGGCGCGACGCCGTCGAGCGGGCGCGGGGTCGAGGTGAAGGATTCGAGCGGGGTGCGGAACTTGCCCGCCCAGTTCACGACGTCCTCGTGCCACAGCTTGTGCAGCAGCGCGTAGTTCTCGATCGCGAGCGGGATGCCCTCGCGGATGTCCTTGCCGAACCACGGGTAGACCGGGCCGGTGTTGCCGCGCCCCAGCATGAGGTCCATGCGGCCGTCCGCGAGGTGCTGGAGCATCGCGAAGTCCTCGGCGATCTTCACCGGGTCGTTGGTGGTGATGAGCGTCGTGGAGGTGGAGAGGACGAGGTGCTCCGTCTTCGCGGCGAGGTAGCCGAGCATCGTCGTCGGCGAGGACGGCACGAAGGGCGGGTTGTGGTGCTCGCCGGTCGCGAAGACGTCGAGCCCGACCTCCTCCGCCTTCTCGGCGATGGCGACCATCGCCTTGATCCGCTCCGCCTCGCCCGGCGTACGGCCGGTGGTGGGGTCGGTGGTGACGTCACCGACGCTGAAGATGCCGAACTGCATGGCCATGGCTCTCGTCCGCCTCTCGACTACCCGCTTAGTTTACGATTCAACTATACGGTGCGTCCGCGACAACAGGGAGGGGCGGGGGCTTATTCCGGCCTCGCGCGGGCCCCGGCTCCCCCTTCCCCTTCCCCTT
>NZ_GG770539.1:2765053-2788260 GCF_000154905.1 Streptomyces sp. SPB074
GGGCAGCACAGGGCACGGGAGGGTGCAGGCGCAAGGCGCTGAGCTGCGGCTTCGACGGAGAAGACGGGGGCGGAGGGGCGGGGGGCGACTGCGGGGGCGCGCGGGGGCGGGGGCGGCGACCACGGCCGCGGGTGCGGGAGCCGGTGCGCTTACGAGGTCACGGGCGGCCCCGGGCGTTCAGCCCGTACGCACGAAGCCGCTGCTCGCGCCCACCCCCCGGTACCCGCGCCGCGCGTACCACGTGCGGGGCCAGTCGGCCGCGTCCGCGACGAGGAAGCGGACGTCGCAGCCCGCTCCGGCGGCGAGGTGCAGGGCGGTCGCCAGCACCGCGTCGCCGTGGCCGTGCCCGAGGTGCGCCCCGGCGGTCACGACGTCCTCGGTCTGCGCGGTCCCGGTGGCGCGGTCCAGGTAGAGGTCCGCCCAGGAGGCGACCTCGCCGGCGGGCGTGTACGAGGCGAGGAAGCGCACGTCGTCGGCTCCCGCGAGCCTGCGCGGCCTGCGCGCGACGAGCTGGCGCAGCAGCTCGGGCCCGGCCTCGGGCATCCACGTACGCAGCCGCTCGCCGTACGGTCCCGCGAGGGCGTCGGCGCCGGTCTCGCGCACCGAGGCGGCGGGCGCGGGCACGGGGCCCTCGTGGACCATGACGACCTCGTCCTCGCGGGCGTACCCGGCGCGGGCGAGCACGTCCGCGTACGCCGCCGTGAGGGTGCCGCCGAGGAGGGCGACGCGACGGTGCGGGAGGTGGGCGAACAGCTCGTCGGCGAGCGCGGGGAGGTCGCCCGGGGCGGGCTCCGGCTCCGTGAGGAGGAGCTGGTTGTGCTCGTGCGAGAGCGGGAAATCGTCGTCGAGCACGGCGAGTCCGCCGGGGACCTCCACGACGCGGCGCGCCTGGCGGCGGGCGACGGAGGCGCGGAAACGGGCGAGGCGGGCGGCAAGGGCGAGGTCGTCCACGGGTCAGAGCGTACGGCCTCCCGGCGGGGCGAGGTCGTGGGGTTCCGCCCCGTCGGGGTGTTTCGTGGGGCTCCGCCCCACACCCCGCTCCTCAAACGCCGGAGGGGCTGGATTACGTGCCGGAGGGGCTGGATCGGTGTGGGCGCCGGAGGGGGTGCGTGGCACTATCCGGTGGGTGAGCGTTCTCAAGTCCCTCGTCCTCTTCGCCGTCGCCGCGCTCTTCGAGATCGGCGGTGCCTGGCTCGTCTGGCAGGGCGTGCGCGAGCACAAGGGGTGGGTGTGGATCGGCGCGGGCGTCATCGCCCTCGGCCTCTACGGCTTCGCCGCCACGCTCCAGCCCGACGGCGAGTTCGGCCGCATCCTCGCCGCGTACGGCGGTGTCTTCGTCGCCGGGTCGATCGCCTGGGGCGTCCTCGCGGACGGTTACCGCCCCGACCGCTACGACATCACGGGCGCGCTCATCTGCCTGGCGGGGATGGCCGTGATCATGTACGCGCCCCGGGGGCACTGAGCACGGGCGCCCCGGAGCCGCGTGGGCCCCCGCGCCTATGCTGGAAAGCGCCCCGTGCCCGCCCGCGCCCCCTGGAGTCCGTCCATGACCGCCGCCCCCCGTACCGCCGTCGTCACCGGAGCCAGCGGGGGGATCGGTGCCGCGAGCGCCGAACGGCTCGCCGGGGCCGGGTACCGCGTCGTCCTGACCGCGCGCCGCGCGGACCGTATCGAGGCGCTGGCCGCGAAGCTGCGCGCGGCGGGGCACGAGGCGGAGGCGTACGCGCTGGACGTCACGGACCGTGCCGCCGTGGACGCCTTCGCCCGCACGCTCGGCGAAGCGCACGTCCTCGTCAACAACGCGGGCGGCGCGCTCGGCGCCGACCCGGTCGCGAGCGGCGACCCGGACGAGTGGCGGCGGATGTACGAGGTCAACGTCCTCGGCACGCTGCACATGACGCAGGCCCTGCTCCCCGCGCTCACCGCGAGCGGCGACGGCACCGTCGTCGTGCTCACCTCGACGGCCGGGCACGCCACGTACGAGGGCGGCGCCGGGTACGTCGCCGCGAAGCACGCCGAGCGCGTGCTCGCCGAGACGCTGCGGCTGGAGATCGTGGGGACCCCGGTGCGCGTCATCGAGATCGCGCCCGGCATGGTCCGCACCGAGGGCTTCGCCCTCACCCGCTTCCACGGCGACGAGGAGAAGGCGGCGAAGGTCTACCAGGGCGTCGCCGAGCCGCTGACCGCCGAGGACGTCGCGGACACCGTGGCCTTCGCGGTGACGCGCCCGGCCCACGTGAACATCGACCTGCTCGTCGTACGGCCCCGGGCCCAGGCCAGCAACACCAAGGTGCACCGTGAGTCCTGAGCCGGGCGGCGGCCCGGAGGACCCGCTGACCCGCCTGGAGCGCGAGTACGACGAGGAGTACGACCGGCGCCGGCTCGCCGAGGAGAAACGCAACGAGCGGTACCTGTGGTGGTACCTCGCCTACTTCCTCTTCGGCATCCACCTCGTCGCCTTCGTGATGATCCTCGCGATCAAGCACGCGGGCTGAGGCGGAGCGGGCGCGGCGGCACCCCCGTGCCCGCCGCGCCCTGTTCCTCAGCCCTTCACGCACACCACCTGCTTGAGCTTCGCGACGACCTCCACGAGGTCCCGCTGCCGCTCCATGACCTGCTCGATCGGCTTGTACGCGGCCGGGATCTCGTCGATGACGCCCGCGTCCTTGCGGCACTCCACGCCCCGCGTCTGCTCCTCCAGGTCCTTGAGCGTGAAGCGCCGCTTCGCCGCGTTGCGGCTCATGCGGCGGCCCGCGCCGTGCGAGGCGGAGTTGAAGGCGGCGTCGTTGCCGAGGCCCTTCACGATGTACGAGGACGTGCCCATCGAGCCGGGGATGATCCCGTACTCACCGCTGCCCGCCCGGATCGCGCCCTTGCGCGTCACGAGCAGGTCCACGCCCTCGTAGCGCTCCTCCGCCACGTAGTTGTGGTGGCAGCTGATCTCCTGCTCGAAGAGCGGCTTCGCCTTCTTGAACTCCTTGCGGACGACGTCCTTGAAGAGCCCCATCATCACCGCGCGGTTGTGCTTCGCGTACTCCTGCGCCCAGTACAGGTCGTTGCGGTACGCGGCCATCTGCGGCGTCCGCGCGAGGAAGACCGCGAGGTCGCGGTCGACCAGGCCCTGGTTGTGCGGGAGGGCCCGCGCGATGCCGATGTGGTGCTCGGCCAGCTCCTTGCCGATGTTGCGGGAGCCGGAGTGGAGCATGAGCCACACCTGGTCCTCCGAGTCGAGGCAGAACTCGATCATGTGGTTGCCCGAACCGAGCGTCCCCATCTGCTGCCCCGCCCGCTCGCGGCGGAAGCGCACGGCCTCGGCGACGGTCCCGAAGCGGGACCAGAAGTCGTCCCACCCGGCGGTCGGGAAGCCGTGCAGGCGGCCCGGGTCGACGGGGGACGCGTGCATCCCGCGCCCGACCGGGATCGCCTGCTCGATGCGGGACCGCAGGTGGGAGAGGTCGCCGGGGAGGTCGTTCGCGGTGAGCGAGGTACGGACCGCCGACATCCCGCAGCCGATGTCCACGCCGACCGCCGCCGGGCACACCGCGTCGCGCATCGCGATCACCGAGCCGACCGTCGCGCCCTTGCCGTAGTGCACGTCCGGCATGACGGCGAGGCCCGCGATCCACGGGAGCGTCGCGGTGTTGCGGAGCTGGTCGAGCGCGCCCGGATCGACCTCGGCCGGGTCGGCCCACATCCGGATCGGCACCCGCGCGCCGGGCAGTTCGGTGTACGGCATGGTTCCCCCTCGAAACGCCCGGCGGGGACACCCGTCAGGGCGTACGAACACGCCTGAAAGGGAAACGCCGGGAAACGACTCAAATGATCATGTGACGGGCGGAACTACGCCCGTGCTCCATATCGTTCACACAAAAATGCGGTCACACATACCGCAGCCAGGGGCACCAAAAGGGACAAGCGACCGGCGTGCTCCTCGGCTCGTGCGGTACACATTGTGTCCATCGGCCGCATGATCGCGGCAAGTGATTAACCGGCTCGGGACCCCGTTCCCCGGCGCGCCGCGCGCCGTGCGGCGGCGCGGGTCGTGACGAGGGGAGCTGCACACATGCGCGGGAAGGCGCGGGCGTCCGGCGCCGCGGTCCTGCTGACGGTGACACTCGCCGGCTGCACGGGCGGCGGGGAGACCGGGAGCCCGGACGCCAAGCGCGGCACGGGCGGCACCACGACGGCGGCGGCCCCGCGCCCCGGACGCTTCGACACCCTCCCGCAGCCCTGCAAGGCGGTGGACCGCGCGACGCTCGACTCGTTCCTGCCCGGGCTGCGCGAGCTGGCGGCCGACGCGCGCGAGGACGGGTACGCGGGCACGCTCGCCCCGACCTTCGACAACGAGCGCATGGTCGGCTGCTCCTGGAAGGCGGAGACCGCGCGGGCCGCCGGGGGCGAGGGCCGCACCGACTCGCTCACGCTCGACCTGGAGCGGGTCGTCTCCTACGACGCGGCCAAGAGCGACGACGACCGGGCGCGCGAGACCTTCGAGAAGCGCCTCACGGCGGCGCACATCCCGGCCCCCTCCCCGAGCGGCGGGGCGGACGACGCCTCCGGCGGCACTCCGGGCGGGTCCCCCGGCACCCCGACGAGCGGCCCCGCCTTCCCCGGGGATTCCGCCTCCCCCGGGGACAGCGCCTCCGCCGGGGACAGCGCCTCCCCCTCCTCGCCCGGCGACTCCGGCAGCCCCTCCCCCGGGGCCGCAGAATTTGGCAAGAGCGGACAATCCGCCAGCGACAGCCCTTCGCCGTCCACTTCGGGTGATACCGGCACGACTCCCGCCGATCTTCTCCCCCGTGTCCTCTCCGGCCTCGGCGACGAAGCCTTCGTGAACGACTCCCTCGGCACCGCCTCGGCGGACGGCGCGCAGCGCACCGTCACTGTGGTGTTCCGCACGTCGAACGTCGTCGTGAGCGTCGTCTACCGGCAGCAGCCGGGCGGCGGCGACGAGGTGCCCGGCAGTGAGGAAATGCAGGACAAGGCGCGGAAACTGGCGGCCCGGCTCGTGGGCTCCTTCGAGAAGTGAGCGGGCGCGGCGGCGCTCGCACCCCGCCGCCCGGGACGGCGCACGGGACGTACGGGAGTCCCCGTCCGGCGTACGGTGACTCACCGGACCTGCCGGCCGGGCCCCCGTGGCCCCGGTCGCACGACCTGAGCGAAGGAACCATGCACCGACCAGTACAGCGCCTCTCCCGCATACTCGCCTGCGCGGCCGTTCCCGTGATCCTCGTGGCGGCGGGCTGCTCCTCCGGCTCCGGCGACGAGGGCAAGGCGAAGGACGACGCCAAGCAGTCCGCCGCGGCCGGGAGCGGCAAGAACGCGAAGAACGGCGCGAGCGCGTCCCCCGACGCGAGCGCCACCGCGACCGTACGGGCGAAGTACGCGAAACTCCCCGAGCCCTGCACGGCGCTGAGCGCCAAGACCCTCAAGGCGCTCGTGCCCGCCGCGAAGGACACGAAGGGCAGCCAGGGCAGCTCCGACGACCTGAACGCGCGCGGCACCTGCTCCTGGAACAGCCTCGACAGCAACGGCGTGCACGGTTCGCAGTACCGCTGGCTGAGCCTCGCGCTCGTCCGGTTCGACTCGGACGCGACCCTCGGCACCGGCGACGAGCGCGCCGCCGCCTACCTCGCCAAGCAGATCACGGCGACGCGGGCGACGGCGGAGGCGAAGGACCTCAAGAGCGAGAAGGTCGCCGGGCTCGGCGACGAGGCGACCGCCGTCACGTACGCGCTCAAGAAGAAGGAGGGGGACTTCGAGCAGCAGACGCTGCTCGTGCGCACGGCGAACGCGGTCCTCACCCTCGACTACAACGGCGCGGGCCTCGCGGGCGAGAAGACCCCGGACCCGGCGAAGCTCCGCAAGGACGCCGAGCGCGCGGCCGGCGACGCGGTCGCGGCGGTCGCGTCCGCGAACGGCGGCGCGGGCTCGGCCCCGGGCGACGCGGGCACCGGCTCCGGCGACGCCTCGAAGGGCGCGAGCGCGTCCCCGGGCAAGAGCGAGTCCCCGGAGAAGGACGACGCCGGGAAGAAGGACGAGGACAAGAAGCCGGACGCGGACCCCTCGGGCAAGGACGGCACGTCCTCGGCCTCCCCGAAGGCGAGTGCGTCGAAGTCCGCCGAAGCGGAGAAGTCCGCCGGCTGAGCCGCCCGCGCTCCAGACCCCCGTACCCCGGTCCCCGCCCGGACCGGCCGGTACGGGGGTTTCGCGCGCTCGCGCCGTAACGATCGGGACACGCCCCATCCCCGTTCCCGCGTGGGCGAACCCGCGCACGATGCCGCATCCGGCCCGCCCGGTACGCTCACCCGCCGAACGCGTGTGCCAACCTGTGGGGGCGCACGTCGGAAGGCGCCTGGTGAGCGAGAGGGAGGGATCGCGGGTGGCCGCGACGCAGTTGACACGGACTCACCGCATCCTCGTGGGGGTGGTCGTCGCGGGCGCGGTGATCATCGCGGGGATCGGTTTCGCCGGTTCCTACGCGGCCGTGCGCGAACTCGCCCTGGAGAAGGGCTTCGGGAACTTCAGCTACGTCCTGCCGATCGGCATCGACGCGGGCATCTGCGTCCTGCTCGCGCTGTTCCCTGTCAAGTTCTTCTGTTCAGTTTGATTGCCCACATGGGGAGAACGGCTGTAGCGACGATCTCGGTGCCGCCCGGGTCTCCCAGCCGGAAAGCACCTTGGCGAGCTGCAGAAGCCCAGAGAGAACGAAGAGGGTGGCCAATTTCAGCCAACTCACCCGGTGACGGATGTGCCGAGGGAGTCCGTAGCGGATCCTGGGGGCGGATCACCGCAGTTCAGCTGCAGTAGCCAGGAGGAGGCAAGGGTGGCCGCCGACCCGCTGGAAACGGCCTGGAAGATCCAGGCGGCATTGGCCGATTCGACAGGCAAGGCGGACACAAAGGCGTCCATCGCTCTCAGCCTCCAGTCGACCGTGCTCGCCCTGCTCGGGGTACTGGCCGCCTCGGGCCGCGGAGTCGACGCACGGTCCATGGCTGGCCAAGTGCTGCTGTGGACGGGTGGGTGCATCCTTCTCTGCGGTGCGCTTCTGGCCGCCGCTGCGGTGGCCCCCAACCTGCGGTTGGAGCGCAGAGGACCTGGCCCGGACGACGACTACCTGTTCTTCGGGCATCTCCGCCACTTCGAGCCCGAGACCCTGGAAGCTGCTCTGCGCTCGGGCTCCGCGTTGTCCGCGCTGTCACGGCAGATCGTCGTCATGAGCGAGATCGCCTGGACCAAGCACCGTCGAGTACAGCTCTCCCTGCTGCTAGCGGTGACGGGTTGCGCGGTGATTGGCGCCTCGGCCGCAATAGGGTGAGCGACACCTCGGGGGGAATGAAGTGAATTTTCGTCATTTAGTATCGGATGCCGCCTGGAATGACTTACTGCACCGAGGGCAGAGGCGCCGCTACGCGCGAGCCACATGGCTCTTTCACCAGGGAGAGTCACCTGACTTCGTCATCGCCCTGACTGAGGGAATCGTCAAGATCGTCCGGTTGGCGGGAGACGGGACAGAGACACCTCTGGCGCTGCGCGGCCAGGGCGAGGTCTTGGGCGAGATCGGCGCACTCCTCGACAAGCCTCGATCGGCCTCCGTTAAGGCGGTCTCCGAATCCGTCGGGTACGTCCTTCCCGCCCACGCATTTCGGGGATACATCGACCGCCACGGCCTCAACCCGACCGTGTATCGGCTCACTGTTCAGCGCATGCACGAGAACGAGCAGCTGCGCACCGCGTTGACGAGGCTGTCGCCGCAAGCCCGGGTGGCCCGGGTGATTGAGTACCTGGCTTCGGAAGTCGGCGAGAGTGCGGACGACGGGACGGTCGTCCTCCGGCTTGGGATGTCCCGAGACGAGTTGGCAGCGATGGCTTCGATGAGCCGCTCGTCAGCGATGGCCGTCTTACGAGAGCTTCACGATGCCCGTGTCCTCGAGCTGGGCCGGGAGCGTCTGGTGGTCAGGGACAGCGCAGCCCTCACCAAGCTGTCCGAGGGGTGACAGCACCCACCAGTCTCGCCGTGACCCACGTCACCTTCGTACCGTCCAAAGCTGGACGGTACCCAGCGGCGTTCACCGCCACAGTGGCTTCGACCACCCCGACAAGAGGAGGACACATCAATGGCACCTTCATGGGAGCGCTTGTGGCCCTACCGGGCTGTACTCGCGGTTGATGCCAGAGACTTCAGCTCTCATACCAGCAAACGCATGCAGGAGATCAACGCAGACATCCAGCAAGTACTCGCGCAGGCCCTATCGGCCACCGGCCTTAGCGCGCACTGGGAACAGCGGGCCTTCCCGCAACACACGGGTGACGGGTATGTCTCAGGCCTGGACCCCGAGGTGCTGCCGGCCCTGGTGGGATGCTTCCCCGGAGCCCTCAGTGATGTTCTGCACGAGTACAGAAGGCAGAACCCCGGCAAGAGCCCGCTGCAACTGCGCGTCAGCGTCCATGTAGGTCCGCTGCCCCCTTCCGGGCTGGGCGTTCCCATGGTTGAGACTCACCGCCTTCTCGACGACCAGACCCTCCGGGATCTCCTCGCGAAGGCCAAGCGCGCCAACACAGTGATGATCATCTCGCAACGCGTGTACGAGGACGTCTTTCAGAGCGGCCTCGAGACAGGCAGCACTGTCGCCGAGGACTTCGCGCAGAACATCGCCAAGGCCAAGAAGTTCGCCCAGCCTGCCTGGCTGCACGTTCCCGGCCTCGATTGGGGACTTGCCGATCGTTCGCTTTTCGAAGTCCCAGAGCAGAGCAGTACGGCCCCGCCCGCACAGGGAACACGCCGTGGGGACTCACAACCTGCCTCCGCGCCATCCTTTGTGCAGAACGGCAACGGGAACTTCCAGGGCCAGCACCAGTACTTCAACGGCGGCGTGGGAGGCCTGCGATGACCGATAACCCATTCACTGCTGGTGAGCCTGACAACTCACCCCGTACTCCCCCGAAGCCGTCTGCCGATGGGTACGGGCACCAGCCTGAACCGGCTCAGGAGGACCCATCCTCCACTGCCACACCGCGCTGGCGTTGGGCCGACCGGTTCAACCTCACAGGCCGTTCAGGCAACGCCTCCCCTCCGGAAGAGGAATCGGAGGCAACTAGCGTCCTGTATCCGGGGGAACCCGCCCCGACGACAGCCGACGGATCCGGGGAGTGGGCCGTCCCCCACGCAAGGCCCGAAAGCCAGCTCACGCCTGGGCAGGGAGGCATGCTTTCGACCGACAGAGGCACGCTTTCTCCGCCGGCCGCTCACAGTGCCCCCGTGCCTGCGCCCACACGCGTCAGCGAGGGCAGCGAGAGGATCGACGAGCTGCCAGTACCTGCGGCACCAACAGAAGAGCCGGGCATCGAGGGGGTTACTCCTGGGCCAGCTGCTCCCCCGCAGGTCATGCCTGCCATGGGCTCTCATGTGCAGAACGTGGCCCCCTACGCCACCGCATTCCAGGCGGAGAGCCAGCACTTTTACGGCGGCGATTTTGTGCGGCAGCAGCCGGTGCATCAAGTAGATCTCGCTGCATGCACCAATGATCGTTTCATCCCGCCACGTGACGCCGACTGCTGGGAACAGGCACAGTTCCTGATCAAGGAACACGGAGTCGTCATTCTCTGCGCGCCACCGGGCACGGGCCGGCGCAGCACCGCGCTGCGTCTCCTGACTACCGTGGGATCGCTACCGCTGACCTTCGTGGACCTCGAGCCGGAGTGGTCGAAACCCGACGCTACGAAGCTGCCAGCCGCAACTGGTCACGGCTACGTTCTCGACCTCTCAGGCATGCCGCAGCAGCCTGGACCTCGATTCGGTCAGGGTCTGATCAATTACGGCATCGACGGCGTAAAGAAGTCTTGCTATCTCGTCGTTCTCACCACCCCTGACGAGTGGACGAATGAATGGTCTGAAGAGACGCGCCACATCACTGTCAAGCATTCTTCACCGAACGCTAAGCCTCTGGTGCGCCAAGAACTTCGACAGATGGGTGCAGAAAATCGAGTCTCCTGGCTCGACCAGGATGCGTACAACGACATCTGGCGTTCCAATCCACCTGCCCAGGAAGCCCGACGACTCGCTCGCATCGTCTATGAGGCGAAAGAGAACGATAACACCGTCGTTGAGGAGTTTCAGGGATGGAACACACACATCAACAAACTCCTCACCCCGACCAGGCAAGGACCTGGTGAGCCAGAGCTCGTATCCACCCGTGCCACCGTCTGGGCGGGGGCGCTGATCAACGGCGGCCGAAAGCGGTCAGTGCTTCATGCCGCCGATGCACTTCTCGAAAAACTCGAATTCGGGCGAAAACCCCTGGACATTCTGGCAGATGCCACGTCCAGTCACCGCCTGAAGGCCGCCGCGCTCAGGCCGCATGGAGATCGGGCGTTCCACGAGTTGGACAAGCACGATCTGGCACCGGCCATCCTCAGGCATCTCTGGGATGAGTTCCCGACCCAACGAGATCTGTTGCGTTCATGGGCTGTTTCGGTCGTCGCGCAGCAGGCCGTGCCCGAGGATGACGCGCGCATCGCTCTTTCCGCACTCCTCGAATTGTCGAAGGAAGTGCACGACACCAGCATTATCGACAGCGTCGCCAAGGAGGTGAGTGGGCGCCGCCTTCCGCTAGCAGTGGAAGCTCTCACATCTGCGGCACTCGACCCCACTCTGGGCAAATACGTCCGGGGACGCCTGTACCGGTGGATGCTCGGTAAACCGTCGCCGGCGATGGTGGATCTGGTGACGCAGATCTGTGGAGGGGAACTTGCCGTCCGTCAGCCGTCAATCGCAATGACGCGACTGGCCAGGGCAGCCGTCCACGCTCCGTTCCCATCCTCCGCCATGGTTGATGCATTCCGGCGGCTTACCCAGATCAACGCGGCCGAAGTAGCCAAGGCTCTCGAGACGTGGCTGACAGAGGAACCCACAAAAAGGCATGCTTTGGTCGCTTTCCTCTCCCTGGCTGCCACCGACGAAGGGACACGGCTTCTTCTGAGCATGACGGATGATGCTGCGGGCAGGCATCGCTTCGTACGAGCCTGGCAGCAACTACTCCAGGACGATGAGTCCCAGAGTGCAGCAGATGAGCAGCTAGGCAGGTGGGGAGTCGCAGCCGAGAGCGGGCTGCTGCCCTCAGCGCTGCTAGTCGATCTCATGGCCGATGTGTACGAACCCAAGATCTATCGAAGCGGTCTGCAGCGATTCTTTGCACAGGACCGTGACTTCCAGGATTCCTTCTGGGGCGAAGTCCTCGAACGAGTAATCATCAGGACTCATGAACGCGAGAAGGCATCAAGCTGATGATGGCGTACCTCGGGCTGCGCCGACGTCTTCGTCACCGCGTTTCGACTACGTGGCCAACGAAGCTCTGGGGCGTGGCCTATACGGTCAGCGGTGTGATGCACTGCCGCCTCGCTTCAGGGGAGCAGCGTCAAAAACGCGCCCTGGTACGTTCGGCTGCACGGATGGCGCTAGAGGAGAAGGCTTCGCAGATCACCCGCGGATATCTGCCTGGGCAAATTGACGAGGCGGAGAGCGCGCTCGCGCTGGAGCTGTCCGATTGGCGGCAGGTGGATGCGAGGTGGCCTATTGAGATCAAAGCACACCTCGTCCTCCGGCTGGAATCCGAAGCGGCAGCTCGTGCCCAGGCATACGAAGACGCCTTGCGCGATCAGCAGCTCCAACATGATCTGCATGAGACTCGTGTGGCATACATGCGGGACAAGGTGCTCGCCGACGCGGATACAGCACGTGCCTGGTGGCTCGAACGCCATCGCGAAGGGCACCAGTCGATCATGTGGGATGAGTTCAACACGCACATCCTGCCTTTCGTCGGCCGAGCCGGGGACGCACAAACAAACGCCATGCGCACTGCTCATGTCCTTGCCCAAGTGGTCGAGAGGCTGGAAGGCGACCCGGCTCGCCACAAACTTTTCGTCGCCACCGCACGCCTTCTGATGAAGGAGATGGACTGGCCAGACCTTGCGGATAGCCTCACGCTGGCCGAGCAGCGGAAGTTTCAGCCGAAATAGTAGGTTCCACGGCTGGCGCGCCAGCAAGATCTCTGGTTCGCCAGCCACCGTTTCGGTAACCGACCCGAAACCTATCGCTATGCCATCCACGAAACCTGCTGGCCCAGAAGGTGGGCTTCACAGAGCCCGGCGAGAAGGAGCCCAAGCTGGTGAGGTCGTCAGTGTTCCAGTTGACGGAACGGAACGACGTTGCCAGGGTTCGATTTCAGCGGTGCTGAGGAGTCCTCCTGCTGCCGAGTGAGGACTGCGCTTGCGAGAGTAAGACGGGTCACCTGCTGGCGGAGCTCCTCGATCTCGGCGTTTTTGTTCGCGATGGTCTGCCTGAGCTTGGTGACGGTCTCGCGGAGTCGTTTCTCGGCCTCGGGGACCTGCGGGGTTTCGGCGCGGACTCGTTCGTAGAACTGGTTCTTCAGGTCGGCGTGGCGCTTCATCAGGGCCATGCGGTGAACGCCAGCCTCGACGGCGAGAGCGGCGACGGTGAGACTGCCGTTGGAGACGGTGGCCTGTCCAGTCAGGAGGCGGTCCATGGCCGCCCGAATGCGGGTGCGCTCGTCAGGGTGATGCTGAGTCATGTCAGGGCCTCGATGGACTGGGCGGTGGCGTCGTGAGTGTCGGCCGTTTCTCGGAGCCGATCGGCGTTGGCCCGCAAGCGCTTGGCTACCGGGCCAGGGGCGCGGGCAGCGAGTTGGTCGATCTCCTCGGCTCGTCGGCGTAGTTGACGGGCGTGAGTGTCGGTGCGGACGGTGTTGCCACAGCCCGGTGTGCAGGCGTACTGACGCGGGGCGGTGGCGCCCGGGGCGGGTTCGCACAGTGCGTTGTCGTGCTTGAACGCGCAGATCAGGAATGCGTCGGGGTTGTCGTAGAGCACGATTCCGTCTCGGGCCAGAAATTTGGTGGCCTTTCTGGCGAAGGTCTTTGGGACGAGACGGCCCTCGAACCGGGGCGCATGCCCGGCTGCGGTGAGGGCTCGGCGGGCGGCCGGTCCGGAGATCTTCTCGCCGGCTGCGGCTCGGTCGCGGAGGCGGACGGCGGTTTCGGCGGCCGCGAGGGCGGTCTCGACGTCGAGGACGCTGTGCAGGCCGCGACGACTGCGGGAGGCGTATCCGCTGGTGGTCCGGGTGTCCAGGACGGTGCGCATATGACCGTATTGAATGGCCAGGGCGATCAGCCCGCCGGGGCGACGGGCGACGTGCCAGGCCAGGGTGCGGCGGAAGCGGGACATGCCGATCGCGCCGTGCGGGTCCTCAGGGACGGCTTGGTCGGGCAGCCCTTGTGTCTCGGCCTCGCGGTTCACCCATGCGACGAATGCTTCGATCCGCCTGTTCAGCGAGGTTCTCCGGATCGCACCTTGGAACTGCCTGCCACCGAAGCGGTGAACATCATGGTGGGCGGCGCTGAGGAGAAGTTCCCCCTCGGGAACCATCCGTTCCAGGACCCGAATAGCCCGAACGACGGGGGTGATCGCGACCCAGGGAACCTCACGGACCTCGCCGGCGGAGGCGTGGTTGCCGTCTTCATCGAGGACGTTCTTGAAATGGCGGCTCCGGATGAGATGCCGTCCCAGCGTACTGTCGTCGGCTGGTTCGGGGTCGGGGCAGCAGCCCGAGCGAAGGGCCTGGGCTTCCTGTGGACGCATGCCGGTGAGGTAGACGATCACGATGGCGGCGGCGGTGCCCAGGTGCTGCATCAGCGTGGTGGCTTCGCCAAAGATGATGTACTCGCGCCAGGGCCTACCGTCAATCTTTCCGGCGATCGGGACGTCCAGCGGGCAGGGCGCCGGGCGTTGAACAACGAGGTCTTGCAGACCATGCAGTTTGACGAGTCTCTCGATCTGGGTGTGAGTGGCGCCCGTGTGGGCGGCGACGTAGTCGCGGGCCAGGTACAACCTGCCCTTGACATGGACCGCAGGCAACGGAGCCCCCGTGTCGACCAATGGAAGCAGGTACTCCTTGAGCGCAGCCCGACTCGCCGACGTGGCGGTGTTGTTCACCGCCACGTCCACCAGGCGGCGCTGTTCGGTCCATGCTGCCAGGATGTCGTCGGCGAAGTCGTCGACGAACCGCAGCGCCCATACCAACAGCGGTCCCATGACCTGCGGGTCGAGCGGCTCTGTGGAGTTCTCGGCGCTGTCCGTCCCGTCGGCAGCGGGGAGAAGGTCGTCGATGCCCTCGGTCTCCCACGGAGGGCGGCTGATGCCAGCGGGACACGTGCTGAGTTGGTCGTACACCCACAAGTCGGTGAAGTAGCCAATGACCATCTCGGCATGGACCCGGCTGATGCCCTCGTCTCGGCGTTCGCTCGCATAGGCCCGCCATACATCTGCGGTGCAGTCCGCGAGATGAGTAATGCCGCGCTGGTGTAGCCAGTTGGCCAGCCGGAACCACTCGCAGTACTTCTGCAGCATGGTCGAGGCCGAGACCCGCCCCCGGGCCGAGAGCCCCTTGCTGCGGAGGTAGGTGGGCCTTCGCTCACCGTTGATCAGAGACCAGACGACACGCTTCATCTCCCCCTGCAACGGGGCCGGGCAGTTCTTCCAGTGAATCGTGATCAGAGTGGCACCGGGATTGTCGATGAGCGGGGCCAGGGACCAGACAGGGTCACGGAAGTGGGAGTTCGGATGGGTGTTGCCGGGACTGATCCATCGAGGCAGTACTACGGGGGTGTCCGGCGTGGGCACCGGGAGGACGTAGGGGTCGTCCTCGTACGCGAGAGCGGTGGTCACGGGGCGAGGTCTCCCTTCACCAGCAGCCGGATAAGGGTGTGGTCGTCGCTGCCAGCGCGGGCCAGCGCCGCGTCCCAGGCGGCGGCGCCAACCACGTCGCGCAGGTCTTCGAGCCGCAGGAGGTGGTCCTGCCACTGCTCGTTCCAGTCGCCGTCCTCCAGAACGGAACGGAGGCTTTCGAGCTGCTGGTGCAGGAGCGCGAGACGTGGATGGTGGCCGGGGTGGACGTAGGCGTTCTTGCAGGCGAGGCAGAGCATGAAGTCGGCTCCGCAGCCGCCTCCTGGCGCCGGCCAGGGGCTCGTCTTCTCATCCTCACAGTCCGCCGTCACCGTCTGTACGTGGGTGGGGTTCGGCGCGTCGGCGAGGTGCCCCGGGAATACCGCCGCGCGGGCCTGCTCCAGAGCCTCCATGGCGCCGTCCGCGAAGACGCTTCGTGAGTCGCGCTGAACACGTGTGTCGGGCAGTACGTAGACGCGCTCGTTGGTGTCCTGGGTGTGCTGCCGAGGACGCCCCTCGCGGGTCACCGTAGTGCGGCGTGCACGCTGAAACGGCGAACCGCCGAGGTCATGTACCTCCTGCCAGCGCTGCGCGTCGTTGTAGGCGATGCCGAACGACAACGGCCCCACCGGGCGTGGGCGCTCGGTGTCCTGATGCCGGTGGGCGACCCGCGAGGGGGCATACAAGCGCGAGACCATCAGCAGATCAGTGCCTGGTGCCAGGCGGGCCGCCAGAGCCCGCCCGTGTTCGGTCGCCTCCAGGGCCTGTGTGATCAGCCGTCCCGGGGAGTCGGCACCGGAGTCGGTGATGTTCTCTGTGGAGAACCATCGCCCCCGGCCCGCACGGCGCTTCTCCACCTGGACCTGGTACGTGATCGAAGCCTTCTCGCCCACGGAGGGCGCGGCGGTTGGCGTCGGCATTCGGTCGTAGACCTTCAGGTTCCAGGCGAACCGGTCAGTGAGGAGAACAGCCAGTGCCGTCAGTTCCATGCGAGACAGGAACAGCCGTCCCCAGGTCTTCTCAGGACTGGCACCGCCGAGCAGACTGCGGTGGTCCACATGGGGCTGACCGCTCGGCAGGATGCTGCGCGGGACATCCCCCGTACGTGCGAGGTGATCCAGGACTTCCCCGAGCCGCCAGTCCCGGCTGCCTTCCACCAACTCGCCCGCCTGCCACGCCCGCAGCAAGCGCGTATTCTCACCGATCCGCAGCCATGCCGCCCTGAACTGCCGCTGTGCGGCCAGTACGACGCGCTTCCTCTCGTCGTCCTCGTAGGACTGCTTGCTGGGCTTCGCAGCCGGGAAACGCCGCAACAGTTCTTCCGCCACGGGGCCACCGGTGAACCGCGGATCCTGCCGCAGCAGCAATCGGATCGTGCTCAGCACCGCTTTGCCCGTCGTAGTGCTGACGTGTCGGGTCCGCCAGCGCTTGAGGATGGCCACAGTCACCTCGTCCAAGTCCTGCGGCGTGTTCTCGAGCTCGGACAGGAACGTGGCGAACACCGTCACCCTGGAACAGCACGTCTTGGCAGTCTCATGGCTGTTCCAGGCCCGCGACTGCGCTGCGAACAGCCGGGCCAGCGAACGCTGCAAAGGCTCGGGCACCGGCAGCTCCGCGAAGTCGAACTGTCTCGGAAGACCCATCTTGTTGATCACCGTCACCACGAGACCATCCGGCCCCAGTGGTGGTTCAGTGCGGTGGTCGGCCGGAGGCAGCGCAGCCCGGTGCCCTCGGCGGCTCACGAGGCCTCCCCGAGGAGGATGCCGATGTCCTGGATTCCGGCCGACTCGCGGGCGAGCCGTCCGAAGACGTCGTCCAGGTTTCCGCGCTCTTGGTCTGGCTCGTTGTCGGTCTCGGCGGCGGCGAGAATCGACTCCAGTTGCAGGTGGGCGACGGGCGCGAGGTAGTGCCGCTTCGTCGTCTCCACGTCCGCGTGCCCCAGCAGCGTCTTGACCAGCCACCAAGGGTCGCCGAAGAGCAGCGCGAAGTCCCGCCGATCCTTGCGCGTAAGTCCGTAGCGGTTCTCCATCAGCTCGTTTAGCACGACCAACATGTAGAGCGCGTACGAGTGTCTGGCGGAATGCGGGGTCACATACGGGCTTCTGCCACGTACCTCCGCCAGCCGAAATCCCCTCCCCAGCGCTCGCTCCTGCGGCGTGAGCAGAACTTCCTCGCAGCGCAGGTTCGCGGACCGGAACACGGCGTTCCAGCGGTCCGGCGCCATCGGCATGCCCTGTTCGGACAGCCATAGCCAGGCCGGTTCCGGCCCCTCGGCCCCGTCCAGGAACAGCCACTGGCGTTCTCGCCACCCCAGCCGCCCCAGCTCCCGGCTGCCGACAACGCCATCCTGGTCCACCCACTCCACCGAAGGCTTCAGTCCCCGACTCACCTTCGTGACCAGCCACATCACTGGCAGACGCTCGTAGCGGCCCTCTGCCTGGGCTCGCTGTACCGCCCACGCCCGCTCCGACTCGATGTAGGCCTCGACCTGCCCGACCGCATCCACCGACGCGTAGAAAGTCCTCCCCCGCTTCGCCCTGGTCACCGCCCCGGCGATGGAGCCGTGGCAGTACCGACCGTGCCTCAGCTGCTGTGTGGGCAGCTCGAACGTCAGCAGCGATCCGCCCTCTTGCCGCCGCAGTCCAGAGCTGAGCAGCAGCTGCACGAAGGCCGTGTTGCGCAACTCCGTCCGCGCGTCCCACCCGGGCACCGGCACCCCAGCCCTGTCGTGACCACGCAGCCCGATGTCTGACCACAGTGCCCAGGTCCGCGGCGTCAGCCACGACACCCGCGCGCTGACGGAGTCCGCCGCCCGGTCCTCACGTCGCGACACGTCCACCGGCAACGGCCGGACCTTCCCCCACGTGAACAGCTTCGTGAACGCCGCCGCCTCCCGGTTCCACTTGGCCCCACTGATCCGCTCGGGATTCGCTGGCGCCTCACACCGCCAGTCCCGGTAGTCGGCCAGATCCTGCTCGGTAGCCTTTCGCCACGGCACCCGCCGCGACGAGAGGAACTCCAGCAACAGCCGGATGTCAGTCGCGTAGTTCCGCTTCGTCTCGCGCTCCAGGCCCCGGAAATCCTTCGAGCGGACGAAGTCGAGCAGATCCGTATCCACCGCGCCGTCCGGCCGGACGAACACCGGATCGCCGGGCCGCAGCCCGATCCGTGCCACTGCCTGCGGCAGATCCCGGACCCCCAGCACCCCCTCTGCGGGCAGGACACCCCACCGCTCCGGATCCGGCACCCACCCCACGAACCACGAACTCATGCACGCCTCCCTTGACGCTTGAACTCATTGAATCATCAGGGAAGCGCTGGACCTGCTCCTGACGTGGATTCGCATCCCGTTCCCGCTGCTGCGGCAGACCGCCTGGCTGCTCACGGCCGCGACGATCGCGTTCAACGGCGCCGCCGCCTGGCCCGACCCGCTCGGCGTCGGGATGCACGCCGTGATCCCCGTCCTCTTCGTCGTCTCGGTCGAGGCCGCGCGGCACGCGATCGGGCGGATCGCCGACATCACGGCGGACCGGCACATGGAGGGCGTGCGGATCACCCGCTGGCTCCTCTCGCCCGTACCGACCTTCCTGCTGTGGCGGCGCATGAAGCTGTGGGAGCTGCGCAGCTACGAGGAGGTCATCAAGCTGGAGCAGGAACGGCTCGTCTACCGGGCCCGCCTGCGCTCCCGCTTCGGGCGCGCCTGGCGCCGCAAGGCGCCCGTCGAATCGCTCAT
This sequence comes from Streptomyces sp. SPB074, assembly GCF_000154905.1. Taxonomy (GTDB): domain Bacteria; phylum Actinomycetota; class Actinomycetes; order Streptomycetales; family Streptomycetaceae; genus Streptomyces. The sequence continues at coordinate 2,783,521 of NZ_GG770539.1, forward strand.
GCCGCTGCGCCTCGCGCGCTACGGGGTGCCGCTCGCCGAGACCGCCCCGGACGGGCTCGCGGCGGCGGGCATCGACCCGAGCAGGCCGGTGGTGGCCCGGGTGGAGCCGGCCGCCGACCCGGAGACGGGACCGAGGGCCCAGCTCACGGCCCGCGCCCCGGAGCCCCGGCCCGTACCGCACCAGCGACAGCGCCCCCAGTCCCCGTCCCAGCAGGCCGCGCCCGTCCACGAGCAGCCCGCCGCCGCGCAGGACCCGACGAGCCCGTGGTTCAAGGGCCACCCGCAGGCCGTGGCGTACCAGGGCGGCTACGACCCCTCCTTCGCCCCCGAGCCGGAGGCCCCCGAGCCCGGCGCGCCGCCCGAGGACCCCGAGTACCCGGAGCCCCCGGCCGAGGAGGAGGACCCCCGCTTCACCCCGCGCTTCCACGCCCCCTACCAGCCCCAGCACTGGTACGAGGATCAGCAGGGCCAGGCGCACGACCAGGCACCGGCACCCGCCCCCGCACCCCAGCAGTGGCAGGAGCGGGAGGCGCAGGGCCCCGAGCCCATCCAGGTCCCGGCGGGCCCCCACCGCACCCGGCCCCTCGCCGAGCGCTCCGAGCCCGATCCCGGTCCCCGTATCCCGGGCCGCCGCGCCGAGGCGGACGCCGAGGAGGGCGCCGTGGCGGCCAGCCCCGTGGCGCACGGCGCCGTGGCGGACACCGTCGCCGAGGAGCCGGACGGTGACTGGCTGCCCGACGACATGCCGCGCGAGGAAGCGCTCTACGACGTGTTCCGGCAGTACGTGCGCGAGATGGGCGGCTTCCCGAACTCCCGCCAGTTCGGCCGGTTCCTGCTGGAGAACTTCAACGTGCGCGGCCCCGGCGGCGGCCCCCTTCCGCAGTCCGAACTGACCGCGTGGCTCGACGAGTTCCAGCCCCGCTACACCGGTGAGCTGGACGTGGACGCGCCCGCCTGAGCCGCCCGCCCCCGGACAGCCGAAAGGGCCGGCCCCCCGCGAGGAGGTCCGGCCCTTCACGTGCGCGCCGGGCTCACTGCCCCAGCAGGAACCGCACCCGCTCCGCGCCCACCGCGAGCAGCAGCGTGGGCAGGCGCGGGCCCGTGTCGCGGCCGACGAGGAGGCGGTACAGGAGCGCGAAGAAGGTGCGCTGCGCCGTCTTGAGCTCCGGCGTCGGCTTCGCCTCCGGGTCGAGCCCGGCCATGATCTTCGGCACGCCGTAGACGAGCGTCGTCAGCCCGTCCAGCGACCAGTGCGTGCCCAGCCCCTCCACGAGCAGCCGCAGCGACTCGCGGTCCGCCTCGCCGAGCGAGCCGAGCAGTTCCGCGTCCGGCTCGGTGCGTACCACCGTGCGCTGGTCGGCGGCGACGTACGTGGAGATCCACGCCTCGGCGCGGTCGAGGCGGGGGCGCACCTCGTCCAGCGAGGCGAGCGGGTGGTCCGGGTCCAGCTCGCCGAGGATGCGCAGCGTCTGGTCCTCCGCGCCCGCCGTGATGTCCGCGACGGAGGCGAGGGTGCGGTACGGGAGCGGGCGCGGCGTCGCGGGCAGCGGCCCGGCGGCCGTGCCGACCGCGCGCGTGTACGCGGCGGTGTCGGCGGGGAGCGCGGAGCCGTCCGCGACCTTCGCGCCGAGCTTGTCCCACTCGTCGTACAGCCGCTGGATCTCCTGGTCGAAGGCGATCTTGAACGACTGGTTGGGGCGGCGGCGCGCGTACAGCCAGCGCAGCAGCGGCGCCTCCATGATGCGCAGCGCGTCGGCCGGGGTCGGGACCCCGCCCTTGGAGCTGGACATCTTCGCCATGCCGCTGATCCCGACGAACGCGTACATCGGGCCGATGGGCTGGGTGCCGCCGAAGATCTCGCGGACGATCTGCCCGCCGACGACGAACGAGGAGCCCGGCGAGGAGTGGTCCACGCCGGACGGCTCGAAGATCACGCCCTCGAAGGCCCAGCGCATCGGCCAGTCGACCTTCCACACGAGCTTGCCGCGGTTGAACTCGGAGAGCCTCACGGTCTCCGAGAAGGCGCAGTCGGCGCACGTGTAGGTCAGCTCGGTCGTGTCGTCGTCGTAGGCCGTGACGACCGTGAGGTCCTTCGCGCAGTTCCCGCAGTACGGCTTGTACGGGTAGTAGCCGCCCGCGCCGCCGCTGCCGTCGTCCTCGCTCGCGGCGCCCGAGCCCTCGGCGGCCTCGACCTCGGCCTCGTCCAGCGGCTTCTGGCTCTGCTTGGCGGGCTTCTTCTTCGTGCGGTACTGGTCGAGGATCGCGTCGATCCGGCCGCGCTCGCGCATCGCGTGCAGGATCTGCTCGCGGTAGACACCCGCCGTGTACTGGGCGGTCTGGCTGATGCCGTCGAACTGGACCCCGAGGTCCGCGAGCGCGCCGGTCATCGCGGCCTTGAAGTGCTCCGCCCAGTTCGGGTGCGCGGAGCCCTTGGGGGCCGGGACGGAGGTGAGGGGCTTGCCGATGTGCGCGGCCCAGGACTCGTCCACGCCGTCGACGCCGTTCGGGACCTTGCGGTAGCGGTCGTAGTCGTCCCAGGAGATGAGGTGGCGCACCTCGTGCCCGCGCCTGCGGATCTCGTCGGCGACGAGGTGCGGGGTCATGACCTCGCGCAGGTTCCCCAGGTGGATGGGGCCCGAGGGCGAGAGGCCGGAGGCGACGACGACCGGTTTGCCCGGGGCACGACGCTCGGACTCGGCGATGACCTCGTCGGCGTAACGGGAGACCCAGTCTGCGGTCTCTGTGCTCTGAGCCACGATCGGCACGTCCTTCTTCCGGGGAGAACGGGGATGGTCGCCGCCATTGTCCCAGGAGCGGGGGCGTGGGGGGAAACGGGATACGGAGCGCGCGCGGGATAACCGTTCGAGAGACGTACCCGCCTGGTGGGATACTTGCCGGAGTATCTGCACCCCCGAGGAGAACGGCTCCCCTTCTTATGGCTTCGGTCACGTCCCTCACCGCTTCCGTCGAACAGCAGCTCAAGGACGCTCTCGCCGCCGCCCTGCCGGCCGCCGGTGACGCGGACCCGCTGCTGCGCCGAAGCGACCGGGCCGACTTCCAGGCCAACGGGGTGCTCGCGCTCGCGAAGAAGGCGAAGGCGAACCCCCGGGAGCTGGCGGACCGGGTCGTGGCAGGCCTCCCGGACAGCGCGGTGATCAAGGAGATCGAGGTCTCGGGCCCCGGCTTCCTCAACATCACCGTGCCGGACGAGGCGATCCTGCGGAACCTGGCCGCGCGGTCGGCCGCCGGTGAACGGCTCGGCGTCCCGTACGCGGAGCACCCGGGCCGGACCGTGATCGACTACGCGCAGCCGAACGTGGCCAAGCAGATGCACGTCGGGCACCTGCGCTCGGCGGTCATCGGCGACGCCGTCATGCGGATGCTGGAGTTCACGGGCGAGACCGTGATCCGGCGGCACCACATCGGGGACTGGGGCACCCAGTTCGGGATGCTCATCCAGTACCTCGTGGAGCACCCGGCCGAGCTGGACAGGTCCGCGGACCCCGCCGAGGCGTCCCAGGAGGCCGGCGAGGCCGCCATGTCGAACCTGGACCGCGTCTACAAGGCGTCCAAGAAGCTCTTCGACGAGGACGAGGGCTTCAAGGACCGGGCCAGGCACCGGGTCGTGGACCTCCAGGCCGGCGACGAGGAGACCCTCGCCTTCTGGCACCGGTTCGTGGACGAGTCGAAGGTTTACTTCAACGCGCTCTTCGGCAAGCTCGACATGGACATCAGGGACGCGGACATCGTCGGCGAGTCCGGGTACAACGACATGCTCGCCGAGACCTGCGACCTGCTGGAGCAGTCCGGCGTCGCGGTGCGCTCCGAGGGCGCGCTGTGCGTCTTCTTCGACGACGTGAAGGGCCCCGACGGCCGGCCGGTCCCGCTCATCGTGCGAAAGTCCAACGGCGGTTTCGGGTACGCGGCGACCGACCTCTCGGCGATCCGGAACCGGGTCTTCGACCTCAAGGCGGACACGCTCCTGTACGTCGTGGACGCGCGGCAGGCGCTGCACTTCAAGATGGTCTTCGAGACCGCGAAGCGGGCGGGCTGGCTCACCGAGGACGTCCGCGCGGTGCAGCTCGCCTTCGGCACGGTCCTCGGCGCGGACGGCAAGCCGTTCAAGACGCGGGCCGGCGAGAGCGTCCGGCTCGTGGACCTCCTGGACGAGGCCGTGACGCGGGCGACGGCCGTCGTGCGCGAGAAGGACGTCAAGGGGCAGCTCGGCGAGGACGAGATCGCGGAGCGGGGCGCGCAGGTCGGCATCGGCGCGGTCAAGTACGCGGACCTGTCGACGTCGGCGAACAGGGACTACAAGTTCGACCTGGACCAGATGGTCTCGCTCAACGGCGACACGAGCGTGTACATCCAGTACGCGTACGCCCGTATCCAGTCGATCCTGCGGCGCGCGACGGCCTCGGGCGCCCCGGCCCCGGCCGCGCACACCGAACTGCCGCTCGCCCCGGCGGAACGGGCCCTCGGCCTGCACCTCGACGCCTTCGGGGACCAGGTCCTGGAGGCCACGGGCGAGTACGCGCCCCACAAGCTCGCCGCGTACCTCTACCAGACGGCCTCGCTGTACACGACGTTCTACGACCAGTGCCACGTCCTGTCGGACGACAACGCGCCGGAGGTCGTGGCGAACCGGCTCTTCCTGTGCGAGCTGACGGGCAGGACGCTGGCGGCGGGGCTGGGGCTCCTGGGGATCAGGGCGCCGAAGAGCCTGTGACGGGAGCGGGG
>NZ_GG770539.1:2788835-2800257 GCF_000154905.1 Streptomyces sp. SPB074
CCTCCGCGCCCGGGTACGTCGCGAGCCAGGGCACGCGCGCGCCCTCGTACCGCAACTCCCCGTACGGGTCGTCCTCCAGGAGCCAGAAGCCGTGCCGGGCGGCGAGGGCGGCGACGGCCGCGCGGCGGACGGCGGGCGTCGTGCGCCCGGTGGGGTTCTGGAAGGTCGGCACGGAGTAGAAGAACTTCGGCCGCTCGCGCGCGGCGAGCGCGGCGAGCGCGTCCGGGTCCACGCCGTCGGCGTCGCAGGGCACGGGCACGACGCGCGCCCCGGCGAAGGCGAAGACCTGGAGCGCGGCGAGGTAGCAGGGGCTCTCGACCAGCACCGTGTCCCCGGGCTCCACGAGCGCGCTCGTCACGAGGTGCAGGCCCTGCTGCGCACCGGTCGTGACGAGCAGGTCGCCGGCCTCGGTGGGCAGCCCGCGCGCGGTAATACGGGCGGCGAGCGCGGCGCGCAGCACCGGCTCGCCCTCGGTCGTCGCGTACTGGAGTGCCTTGCCGCCGCTCCCGACCTCGCCCAGCACGGCGGCGAAGGCGGCGGCGACGCCCGCCACGTCGAAGAACTCCGGCGCGGGCAGCCCGCCCGCGAAGTTGATCACCTCGGGGCGCGCGGTGACGGCCAGGATGTCGCGCACGGGCGAGGACCTGACGGCGGCGACACGGGCGGCGAGCGGAGCGGGCTCCCGGCGGGAGACGGCATCGGCGGGAGCGGACGCGAGGGTCATGGCTGGGCAGCTTAGAAGTCATCTCATTTGGTGAGTCTGCGGTAGCAGATGAGGGTGCAGGCGATGCTGGTGAAGGCGAGGAAGTGGTCGGCTTTGCGTTCGTAGCGTCGGTGGAGTCGTCGGCAGCCGGCGAGCCAGGACATGGTGCGTTCGATGGTCCAGCGGTGTCGGCCGAGTCGCTGCGAGGTCTCGACGCCTTTGCGGGCGATGCGATGCCGGATTCCGCGTCCGGACAGCCATTGCCGCAGGTGGCGGTAGTCGTATCCCTTGTCGGCGTGGAGCTTTCCGGGTCGGCGTCGACGGGGGCCCCGGCGGGAGCTGATAGGCGGTATGCCCTTCACGAGCGGGATAAGGGCTTGGCTGTCGTGGACGTTGGCACCGGAGATTGCGACGGATATGGGCAGACCGGTCCGCTCGGTGATCAGGTGGATCTTCGACCCGTACTTGCCCCGGTCGACAGGATTCGGACCTGTCAGGTCCCCCTTTTCAAGGCCCGCATGTTCACCGAGTCGATCGCGCACCGCGACCAGTCCAGCTCCCCGCGCGTACCGAGCTCGTCGAGGACCAGGCGGTGGAGCTTGGCCCACACCCTGGCCTTCGACCACTCCGAGAACCGCCGGTGGGCAGTCGCTCCGGACGGGCCGAACGACGCCGAAGGCAGCTGCTGCCAGGTACAACCCGACGTGGCCACGAAGACGATCGCGGCCAGCACTTCCCGGTCACCGTGCCGACGCCGACCACCACCCTGCGGCCGCGACGGCGCCTCAGGCACCACCCGCTGGAACAACTGCCACAATTCGTCCGGCACCAGCCGCTCAACAAGCCCCACCATGACTCATAGACTACCGAGTCACCCAAATGAGATGGCTTCTTAGGGCGTGGACGCGGCAAGGGATACGGCGTCCCGTCGAGCGCCGTATCGATATCGTGAACATGGGGCTGACCGACACCAGCCACCGCGCACTCTGGGAGGACATCATGAGGGCCAGCTACTTTCCCGGCAGCGGCACTCTCCTTGAGCGGACTTTCCTGGAAGGGGAAGCCGAAGGACAGGCCAAGGGCAAGGCCGAGGGCATGGCAGAGGGAAAGGCCGAGGGAAGGATCTCCGCTCTTCTCCGGCTTCTCCACGCCCGCGGCGTCCCCTTCGCCGAGGCGGCCGAAGCCCGTATCAGGGCGTGCACCGACATCGACGTCCTCGACACCTGGTTCGACCGCGCCCTGACCGTCCGTACGATCGCGGAAGTCCTCGCCCCGACGGACGACTGAGCCCTATCCCTTCTCCTCCGGCCCCCACCGCGTGTCCCCCGGCGGCCACTGCCACGTCGGGCGGTCCTTGGCGGGGGCCGTGCGGAAGGGGGTGCCCCCGTCGGTGACGCGGAGGGTGCCGTGGCGGTCGCCGCTGGACCAGTCGATCTCCAGGCACCACGTCACGTCGTGCGCCGCCGTGTTCGCCGTCACGTAGAAGACCTCGGGGTCGCTCGCGCTCACCTTGTACGGGAAGTCCCGCTGCCCCGAGAACGGTTTCAGCGCGGGCCGGGGCGCGTCGAGGTCCGTCGTGAAGCCCTCCGCGGGGACGTTGCCGCCGCAGCCCACGCCCATGATGTACGCGTCCCAGGCGAGCGGCGGCCCGCTGCGCAGCGTCCGCACCCGCATCGCGTTCAGGACGACCGTCTCGGCGCTCTTCCCCTGGAGCGTCACCGCGATCCGCTGTTGCCCCGCCGGTACCGCGCCGAGCGCCCGCGCCCACCCCGCCGCGTCGCCCTCGGTCGGCGGCGGCGGCATCTGCTCGTGGTCGGCGTGCACGAGGTAGCGGGGGCTGCACGGGTCCTCCCACGCGTGCGCGTCGACGCGGGCCGTGACCGGGGTGCCCGTGACCACCGCCGGTGCGGAAGGGCTCGGCGGGGCGGCGGCCGTGCGGCTCGGGGCCGGGGGCGAGGAGCGGGTGGGCGAGGACGAGGGGCTGCGCGCGGGCGCGGGCCGCGTCTCGCGCGTACGGCTCGGCGTGACCGTCCGGCGCGCCGCCGCGTGTCCCGCCTTCGGCGCGCCGTCGGCCGCCGCTCCCCCGTCCCCGTCCCCGCTGCCGCCCGCGAGCCGCCCCACCACGATCCCGCCCCCGGCGACGAGCACCACGAGGGCGGCGGCGGAGGCGAGGACGACGCGGGTACGGCGCGGGCGGCGGGGGGCCGGAGGGGCGGTTGCGGGCGCGGCGGTGGGCGCGGCGGCGGGTGCCTCGCCGGGCTGCTCGACGGCGGGCGCGGGCACCGGCAGCGGCGTGGGCGCGGATGCCGGTCGGGGCTCGTGCGGGGCGGCGGCGGGGCGGACGGCTCCGGCGGCTCCGGCGGCCGACGCGGGCCGCTCCGGAGCTTCCGGCCCCTCCGGCTCCTCCCCCGCCTCCGGCCCCCGTGGCTCCTCAGGCTGTCCGCTCGCGGCGGCCCGCGCGGGCCGCTCCGGTCCGGGCTCCGCCTTTCCGGGCGGTGCCGCCGCGCCGCGTACCGCCTCCTGCTGTTCCTTGGCCGCCGCTCTCGCCGCGTCCGCGAGCAGCCAGCGGCGGTGCAGGTCCATCAGCTCGGCGCGGTCCGCGCCGCAGAGGCGGGCGAGGCGGTCGACGGGGGTGAACTCCGCCGGTAGCGCGCTCCCGTTGCAGTACCTGTGCAGGGTCGACGTGCTCAGGTGGAGGCGCTTGGCAAGCTGACCGTAGCTCAGCCCCGACCGCTCCTTGAGCTCCTTCAACCGTGCCGCGAACGCCTCGCCCTCGGCTCCCGAAGCCACCCCGTACCGCCTTTCCTCAGTCCTCGCACCCCCGCCGCCGTCCCGTCCGGCCGTTCCAGGCACCCCCCGTCCGCGCAGGTCAGAGGGGGTGGAATCGTTCCGGCGTCCCGTCAGGGGCCGCCGTGCTGGCGGCCGGGACACGGGCGGGGCCAAGCTCAGGACATCAAAGCACGGGGCCGGTTCACGACCGGCCGCACCACCGGGCACAGCGCCGGGGACCGTGCGCCACCCACGTACTGCCCGAGAGGCTTCGCCATGCGCACCTTCACCCGCACCCGCTCCCTCCGTACCCTCGCCGCCGGCCTCGTCGCGGCCGGCGCCCTCTCGCTCACCGCCTGCTCGGGCGAGGCGAGCGGCGGCGTCGGCGCGGCCAAGGACGCGGGCCCCGCCACGACCGTCTCCCAGGTGAGCCGGCACGCGAAGACGGACACGAACGGGACGGACACCAACGGGACGGACGCCGGGGCGGCGAGCACCGGCGGCACGGCCCACGACACGAAGGGCACGGAGGGCACGGAGGGCACGGAGGGCACGGAGGGCACGGAGGGCACGGGCAGCACGAACGGCACCGACAGCACCGACAGCACGACCCGTACGGACCGTACGGGCGGCGCGTCCCACGCCTCCGCCGAAACCGCCTCCTCCGCCTCCGCCCCGGCCGGCGCGGCGAAGGGGCCCACCAGGACGGCGTGCACCACCGTCAACAGCAAGGTCCAGGTCTCGGCCGTCTCGCGCCCCCTCAACCACCTTCTCCTCACCCTCACCAACACCTCGGGCGCCCCCTGCAACGCGTACTACGCCCCGTACGTCGGTTTCGACGGGGACCAAGCGGCCACGCAGCGGATCGAGGACTCGAAGCCGCAGGCGGTCGTGACGCTCAACCCCGGCGAGCACGCCTACGCCTCGGTCGCGCTCGGCGGCGACGGCGAGCACTCCCGCAGCTCGCGGAAGGTCACCGTCTCGATGCCGGGCAGGAACGACGCGGGCACGGTCGGCGGCAGTGTCACGCTCAAGGCGCCGGGCGGCAAGGTGTACCTGGACGACAACGCCGCGGTGACCTACTGGCAGAGCGAGCTGGGTGACGCGCTGACCTGGTGACCACCTGGCGCGGGGGCGGCCCGTACCCCACCCGAGGGGGTACGGGCCGCCGTTCGTGCGGGCTCCGGGCCGGGGCTCAGCGCCAGCGGCTGACCTGGACGTTCTCCAGGACGCCGAGGGCGTCGGGGACGAGGACCGCCGCCGAGTAGTAGGCGGTGACGAGGTAGGAGATGATCGCCTGCTCGTCGATGCCCATGAAGCGGCAGGACAGGCTCGCCTCCAGCTCGTCGGGGATGCCCGGCTGGTGCAGGCCGATGACGCCCTGCTCCTCCTCGCCCGTACGCATACAGATGATGGAGGTCGTGCGGTCCTCGCGCACCGGGATCTTGTTGCACGGGTAGATCGGGACGCCGCGCCAGGTCGGGACGCGGTGGCCGCCGATGTCGACCGACTCGGGGACGAGGCCGCGGCTGTTGCACTCGCGGCCGAAGGCGGCGATGGCGCGCGGGTGGGCGAGGAAGAGCTTCGATCCCCGGCGGCGGGAGAGGAGTTCGTCCATGTCGTCGGGGCTGGGCACCTCGTCGTGCGGCTGGAGGCGCTGGTCGTAGGCGGCGTTGGCGAGGAGCCCGAAGTCGCGGTTGTTGACGAGTTCGTGCTCCTGGCGCTCGCGCAGGGCCTCCACGGTGAGCCGGAGCTGGTGCTCGGTCTGGTTCATCGGCTGGTTGTAGAGGTCCGCGACGCGCGTGTGGACCTTCAGCACCGTCTGCGCGACGGACAGTTCGTACTCGCGCGGGCTCGCCTCGTAGTCCACGAAGGTGTGCGGGATGACGGGCTCGCCGCTGTGCCCGGCGGCGAGGTCGATCGCGGCCTCGCCGTACTTGTCGGTGCGCTGCTCGGGGACGAGTGCCGCGCGGCGCAGGTGCTCGGCGAGGGCGGGGGCGCGCTCGGCGAGGTTGAGGACGTCGGAGCGGCTGAGGACGAGGACCGTGCACTCGGTCTCGGCGCGGGCGGTGCTCTCCCAGACGGCGTCGTCCGACAGGAGTGCCTGTTCGCCGAAGTAGGAGCCGTCGCCGATCAGGCCGAGGCTCGTCTCGTCGCCGTGGGAGCCGGTGCCGAGGCGGGCGACGCGGCCGTGGGCGAGGAGGTGGACGGCGTCGGCGGGCTCCCCGGCGGTCGTGATGACCGTGCCGGCGGGGTGGACGCGCTGCACGCAGCGGGCCGCCAGCTCGCGGAGCGCCTCGGCGTCCTCGAAGTCGCGCAGCGGCGGCAGCTCGCGCAGCTCGTCCGGGATGACGCTGACCTGCGAACCGGTCTGGACGAAGGTGACGCGGCCGTCGCCCACGGAGTAGGACAGGCGGCGGTTGACCCGGTAGGTGCCGCCCTGCACAGAGACCCACGGCAGCGCCTTGAGCAGCCAGCGGGAGGTGATCTCCTGCATCTGCGGCGCGGACTTCGTGGTGGTGGCGAGATTGCGCGCCGCCGCCGCCCCAAGAGCCTGCTGGGGCGTTTCCTGTGCCTCGTTTTCAGCGCGGACGGACAAATGAATACCTCCGCGCCGGTGAAATGCCGAGCCATTTTTACAGCCGATCGCATTTCCCCGCACCCCTCTGCGGCGTGAATCGCCGTACGTCCGTACGAGTGAACGACGCGAGCGGGTTTCCGGCGCCGGTATCCCGGCCACATCCCTCCCGAGCTGCATGAATGCCTGGACCGGTCAAGCCGTTTCGCCGGTGATCACCCATGCGGGTCACCCGTACGAAAAACAGCGCCCGCCCGTGCGAAATGTGTTCCGGTCGACGTTTCCCCGACTCCCGTCCGGGCCGTACCTGCTACCGCTTTCCGGAAAAGCCTAATGTATTGCGGGGGCTTGCGGAAGTGGCCGATACTCCGGGGGTCCGTATTCCCGACGCGTATTGGCGTTGATCCATGGCCCAGCCCTTCACGCTCCCCGATTTCTACGTCCCGTACCCGGCCCGGCTGAATTCGCACCTCGAAGCGGCCCGCGTCCACGCGCGCGCGTGGGCCCGGTCGTCGCGGTCGCCAATTGGCGACTGGTCGGAGGGCGTCCACGCGCGCGCGTGGGCCCGGTCGATGGGGATGCTGGAGGGCTCGGGGGTGTGGGAGCAGTGCGATCTGGACGCGCACGACTACGCGCTGCTGTGCGCCTACACGCACCCGGACTGCGACGAGGAGGCGCTGGACCTCGTCACGGACTGGTACGTGTGGGTCTTCTTCTTCGACGACCACTTCCTGGAGCTGTTCAAGCGCGGTCAGGACCGCGCGGGCGGCAAGGCGTACCTGGACCGGCTGCCCGCCTTCATGCCGGCGGACCTCGCGGACGGCTTCCCCACGCCGGAGAACCCGGTCGAGGCGGGACTCGCGGACCTGTGGCGGCGCACGGTCCCCGCGATGTCGCCGGACTGGCGCGAGCGCTTCGCCGTCTCGACCCGCAACCTCCTCAACGAGTCGCTGTGGGAGCTGTCGAACATCAACGCGGGCCGGATCTCCAACCCGGTCGAGTACATCGAGATGCGCCGCAAAGTCGGCGGCGCGCCGTGGTCGGCGGGGCTCGTGGAGTACGCGGCCGGGGCCGAACTGCCCGCGCGCGTCGCCAGGACCCGGCCCCTCCGCGTCCTGACGGACGCCTTCTCGGACGCCGTCCACCTGCGCAACGACCTCTTCTCCTACCAGCGCGAGGTGGAGGACGAGGGGGAGCTGAGCAACGGCGTCCTGGTGCTGGAGCACTTCCTCGGCTGCACGACGCCGGAGGCCGCCGAGGCCGTGAACGACCTGCTCACCTCGCGGCTCCAGCAGTTCGAGAACACCGCGCTGACCGAACTGCCGGCGCTGAGCGCCGAGTACGGCCTGGACCCGGCGGAGAACGCCGCCCTGGCGCGGTACGTCAAGGGGCTCCAGGACTGGCAGTCGGGCGGCCACGAGTGGCACCTGCGTTCCAGCCGCTACATGAACGAGGGCGCGGTCTCCGGCGTCGCCGCCGGCCTCACGGGCGTGCTCGGTACGAGCGCGGCGCACCTCGTGGCCGCGCTCGGCAAACCCGCGCGGGCCCGGCTGCGCGCGCACACGCGCCGCCCGCACACCCACGAAGGCCCCTCCCTGCTCCCGGACTTCACGCTGGGCTATCCGCTCGGCCTGAGCCCGCACCACGCGCGGGCGCGCACCGCCTCGGTGGACTGGGCGGAGCGGATGGGGCTGCTCCACGACATCTGGGACCGCGAGAAGCTGGAGGGCTACGACTTCGCGCTCTGCTCGGCGGGGCTGGACCCGGACGCGAGCGCGGAGGAGCTGGAGCTGAGCGCGGAGTGGCTGACGTGGGGGACGTACGGGGACGACTACTACCCGCTCGTCTTCGGCCGACCCCGCGACCTGCCCGCGGCCCGCGCGCTGCACGAACGGCTGCTGGCCTGTATGCCCTTGGCCGACCCGGCACTCGCGGCGGGCTTCGCCGGGGCGCCGATCGAGCACGCCTCGCCGACCTGTGGACCCGTACCGCGCTGCCGATGGACCCGGTCACGCGGTCCGCGTTCCGCGACGGAGTGGAGCACATGCTGGAGAGCTGGCTGTGGGAGCTGGGCAACCAGGCGCAGCACCGCGTGCCCGACCCGGTGGACTACCTGGAGATGCGCCGCCACACCTTCGGCTCCGAACTCACCATGAGCCTCAGCCGGATGCGGCACGCGGCGGCGCTCCCGCCGGGGGTCCTCGACAGCGGCACGGTGCGGGCGCTGGAGAACGCGGTGGCGGACTACGGCTGCCTGATCAACGACGTGTTCTCGTACCAGAAGGAGGTGCAGTACGAGGGCGAGCTGCACAACCTGGTCCTGGTCGTGGAGAACTTCTTCGCCTGCGACTACCCGACGGCGTTCCGCACGGTGGAGCACCTGATGGCGGCACGTCTCGACCAGTTCGAGCACGCGGTGGCGCACGAACTTCCGGTGCTGTACGAGGATTTCGGCCTCACGCGGACGCAGATCGCCGAGATGGACGCCTACCTCGGCGAACTCCGCGACTGGCTCGCGGGCATCCTCAACTGGCACCGGGGCGTGCGCCGTTACGACGCCGCCTTCCTGCCGGACTGCCCCCCCCTACGGGGCGGTGCCGCACACGGCGGTACGGGGCGCGGAGGAACCGGCGCCCGCCTGGCGGTACCCCTCGGGGATCGGGACGAGCGCGGCGCGGGTGGGGCAGGGCGCGAGGCGCTGAGCGAGGGGCGGGGACCGGCGGGCGGACCGGGAACGGGAGCGGGAGCGGGAGCGGGACGCGGTTCGCCCGCCGCCACCTCGAAGGCAGGCACGACCGCCACCTCCACCGCGCCCGCCTCCTCCGGGGGCCTCACCGGGTGGACGACCGATCTCGTGGAGCGCTTCGGCGGGCCCGGTGCCGGGGCCGCCATCGCGCTGGAGAACCTGTTCCCGCCGCTGCCGAGCGAAGTGGTGCTGCCCCTCACCGGGTTCGCGGCCGGGCGCGGCGTGCTCAGCCTCGCCTCCGCGCTGCTGTGGACCACGCTCGGCTCCGTCGTCGGCGCCCTCGCGCTCTACGCGATAGGCGCCCGGCTCGGCCGGGACCGCCTCCACGCGCTCTGGGCGCGCCTCCCCCTGGTCCGCGTCCGCGACCTGGAGCGCACGGAGGCGTGGTTCACGCGGCACGGGACGAAGGCGGTCCTCTTCGGCCGCATGATCCCGGTCTTCCGCAGTCTCGTCTCCGTCCCCGCCGGACCGACCCGGATGCCGCTGCCCGCCTTCACGGCGCTCACCGCTCTCGGCAGTCTCGCGTGGAACTTCGTTCTGGTGTACGCGGGTTATCTCCTCGGGGACCGCTGGGAGCTGGTGGAGCGGTACGCGGGCCTGGCGAGCGAGCTCGTCCTCGCGGCGGCCGCCGCCGCCCTCGTGACCTGGCTCGTCCGCCGCGTACGGAACGGGAAGCGCCCCGAGGAGGCGCACCGCGACCACCGTCCCTGAGCCACCGCCGCGCCCCGCCGCCCCCCGCGGCCCGCCCTTTCGGCCCCCCACACTGCCCCCGCGTCCGGCCCGCGGCGCCCCCGCGACCGCTACTGTCGGACCGGCCCGTCAAGGCAGTCCGTGCCCGGCAGGACCGGTATGTGACACGGCGACAGAGAATTGATGCCCCCGTATGAGCAACCCCGTTCACGGCATCCCCGCCCGCGGCGGCCCCGTACGGCAGCCGCTCCTCGCGCGGCGCGGCGGCGCGCTGCCGCCGCACGCCTCGCACCCCTTGCACGCGCTCCAGGCCCGCGCGGGCAACGCGGCGACGTACGCGGCCGTGCAGCGCGCGCGGGGCGCGGGCATGACGGACGTGCCGGAGATCGCCGCCCCCGCGCGGCACACGGACCCGGAGATCGCCGTACGGCACACGGACCCGGAGATCGCCGTACGGCACACGGACCCGGAGATCGCCGTGAAGAAGGAGCGCAAGACGCTGCGCGAGCGCATCGCGGCGGCGCTCGCCCGGGCGAAGAAGTCGTTCGACATCTCCGACGCCTTCGTCAGCCGGGGCCAGATCCCCGGCAACGCGGGCGTGAACAACCTCGGCGCCACCGGCGGCGAGACCGGCATCAGCCACGCGGCGGCGGCCTCCGGCTTCGCCGTGGGCGTCGAGAACTTCCTCGCGGACGGCGTCAACGCCTCGCTCGACGTGATCGACGCGCACAAGGCCCGCAAGGACCGCGCGGCGAACCCGAGCGGGCCGGCCTCGCACCAGCCGCGCAAGAAGACGGCCGTCAAGCCGACCGACGCGGTCAGCAACGCGGCGACCACCGGCGGCGACGCGCTCAGCGCCGTCAAGGACATGATGAAGAACCAGGCGCTGGAGCAGGCCCTCACGGTCGGCGAGGCGAGCGGCGCCGTCTCGGGCGTCCTCGGCGCCGCGAAGGCCGGCCGCCACACCCGCAGGCTGGCGCTCACCCAGCGCAAGTACAGCGCGCTGAAGGGCCTCGACAAGCCCGTGCGCACCCCGGACGAGGCCCTGGCGCGGCTCAGCGCGGCCAACAGCGCCGGACACCTCGCGCTCGGGCGGGCCTACGTCGCGCTCGACGGGCTGTGGGGGGGGACGGCGGCGAGGGCCTGGCGAGCGAACTGAGCGGCGCCGTGGACTCCGCGCTCGACGCCGTGACACAGGTGCGCGAGGCGGCGACCGAGCTGCGGCACGCGGAGGACTCGAACGCGCTCGCGGACGCGCGGGACTACGCGCTCGGCAAGCAGCGCCACAAGATGGGCAAGCTCGCGGTCAGCGCGGCGGGCGAGAGCCTGAAGGCGGCGGGCGGCGCGGCGACGATCGCCACGGCCGTGACGGCCGGGCTCGCCACCACGCCGGTCGGCTGGGGCCTCGCGGCCGGGGCGGCCGGGCTCCTCCTCGGCGGCGCGCTCTACAAGGCGGGCCGCGCGGGCAAGAAGCGGTACGACGACGCGATCGACCCGCAGCGGTACGCGCCCGAGGACGCCCCGCGCCGCGAGCCGGCGAGCAAGGAGGAGGCGCTCAAGGAGTCGCTCAAGTTCTGGCGCGGTGTCGAGCACGGACAGCGGCAGGCGGTGGCGCGGGAGATCTACCGGCGGGCGGCGGGCGACTCGGTGCCGGGCAGCAAGGGCACCGCGCCCGATATGCGCGCCTCGGCGCGGGCGCTCCTCGTCGCCCTCAAGGCGGGCCCCGCCCAGCACGGGCTGAGCGAGGAGGAGTGGGCCGCCTCGCTCGACGACCCGGCGCGCACCGCGTCCTGGCACACGGAGATCGCGGCCCAGCTCTCCTCGGGCTGAGCGACGGAGAACGGGGGCGGGGCGGAGGCGGCGGGCGGGCGCCGGGGCCCGGGCGCGGGAGCGGCCGAGCGCCGGGGCCGAGGAACGCCGGGCTTCCCCCCCTCCC
>NZ_GG770539.1:2800740-2803992 GCF_000154905.1 Streptomyces sp. SPB074
GAGGAGCAGCCCCGCGCCGAGCGCGCCCTCGCCCCGTACCTGCTGCCAGTAGAGCGGGAGCAGCAGCATCGCGCCGTACAGGCTCGTGCCGCCGAGGAACAGCAGGGCGGCGGAGGCGGCGGGCGCGCGGTGGCGCAGGAGTCGCAGGTTGATGAGCGCGTGCGGGCGCGGCAGCGAGCGGGCGACGAAGGCGAGGACGAGCACGAGCCCGGCGAGCAGCGGTACGAGCACGCCCGCGCTGCCCCCGACCCGCGAGAGGCCGTACAGGAACGCGGCGACGCCCGGCGAGAGCAGCAGCAGCCCGGTGACGTCGAGGCCGGGGCGCGGGGCGTCGGGCGCGGGGCGGTCGTCGGGGAGGTCGCGGTGCGCGAGTACGGCGCCGACGAGGCAGAAGGGGATGTTCACGAGGAAGAGCCAGCGCCAGCTCGCGACGCTCAGGATGAGGCCGCCGAGCACCGGCCCGAGAATGGGCCCGAGCGCGGTGGGCAGGGTCACGGTCGCCATGACGCGGCCGGTCTCGCGGCCCTTCGCGGCCTGCATGATCAGCGTCGCCATGAGCGGCATCATGATGCCGCCGCCGATGCCCTGGACGACGCGGAAGGCGATGAGCGCGGGCGCGTTCCAGGCCAGCGCGCTGAGTACCGAGCCGAGCAGGAACACGAGGAGCGCGCCGGTCCACAGGCGTTTGCCGCCGACCCGGGCCTGGGCCCACTTTGCGAGCGGGATCGTGACGAAGACGGCGAGCAGGTAGCCGGTGCTGACCCACTGGACCGTGGCGAGCGAGGCGTGCAGGGAGCGGCCGAGGCCGTCGAGCGCGACGGTGACGATCGTGGTGTCGAAGACGACGGCGAGCGCCCCGACGACCACGGTGAAGGCGAGCCGCCAGACGGCGGGATCGACGGGAGCGGGCCCGCCGGGCGCGGAGCCCGGCGGCGCCGGGGAGGAGGAGCGGGAGAGGTGTGCGGGCATGACGGGCCACCGCCTTTAGATATAGAGTCCTATCTAGAGCTTGCGAGACCGAGAGTAGGCGCCGATTTTTAGATAGGCAAGTCTATCTAAAGGGCAAGGAGGTACGAGGATGGCCGAGCGGCGACGCGGGGCCGCCCTGGAGCGGGCGCTCCTGGACGCGGCGTGGGAGGAGCTGACGGCGCGCGGGTACGCGGGCTTCACGATGGACGCGGTGGTGCGCCGCGCGGGCACGAGCCCCCCGGTCCTCTACCGCCGCTGGCCGGACCGCGACAGCCTCGTACGGGCCGCCGTCACCCACGTCCTGGAGCGCGCGCACCTCGACGTGCCCGACACGGGCGGTCTGCGCGGGGACCTCCTGACCCTGATGCGGACGATCAACGAGACGCGCGTGCGACTCATCACGGTTATGAACGCGCACCTCGCGGGTTACTACCAGGAGACGGGCACGAACCCGGGCGACCTCCTCGCCGAGGCCCGCGAGGCGAACGGCGACGTGATCTGGGAGCGGGCGCTGGCCCGCGGCGAGATCGCCCCGGGCCGCCTGACGGAACGGATCAAGCGGCTCCCCTTCGACCTGCTGCGCCACGAGATCCTCGTCTCCTTCGCCCCGGTGCCCGACGACGTGCTCGAAGAGATCGTGGACACGATCGTGCTGCCGCTCCTCGGGCGGGACGCCGCACCGGGCCCCGCCCCCTCTCCCGGAAGGCACCCCCGATGACGGACCCCGCGCCCGCTCCGGCCCCCCGCCTCCTCGCGGACTTCGACGCGGTGCTGCGCGCGGCGCCCGAGGAGGCGCGCGGAGCCCTGTGGCGCCTCGCCGAGCCCGCGCGCCAGCTCGACGCGAACCTGGTCCGGCTGGGCCCGGGCGAGGAGGTGGCCGCGCACCGCGAGGACGCGCTGGACGTACTGCTGCTCGTCGTGGCGGGCAGCGGTCACGCCGGGCCGGTCGATCTGGGCCCCGGCAGCGCGCTCTGGCTGCCGCGCGGGGCGACGCGCGCGCTGCGGGCGGGCGCGCACGGGCTCGCGTACGTGACGGCGCACCGGCGCAGGGCGGGGCTGGCGATCGGCGGCGCCAGGGCCGGGGCGGCAGGGCCCGCGGCCGGGGGCGCGCGGCGGGGGACGGCCGACGAGGGGGGCGAACCCGCGTGCCTGCTGCCGCTGGTGTGCCCGGGGTGCGGTCGCGTTTCGGCGGACACGCGCCCGGTGTTCTGCTCACAATGCGGGGAACGCTGGCCCACCGACTGAGAGGCGGCCCCCGATGGTCTCCGTACGCCGTGTCGTTCCGGTGCTCCGCACCTCCTCGCCCGCCCGCAGCCGCGCCTTCTTCGCGCTGCTCGGCATGGAGCAGGTGATGGACCACGGCTGGATCGCCACCCACGCCTCGGCCGCGACCCCGGCCGCCCAGCTCAGCACGACGACGGGTGACGCGACCGGTCCCGTCACGCCCGTGCTGAGCATCGAGGTGGACGACGTGGACGCGGCCCACGAGGCGCTGCGCGCGGGCGGCGTCGAGGTGCTGTTCGCGCCCCGGGACGAGGAGTGGGGCGTGCGCCGCTTCTTCGTGCGGGAGCCGGGGAGCGGCGAGGTCCTCAACGTGCTGGCGCACGCGGGCTGAGCGACGCCCCCGGCGCGCCGCCCCCGTGCCGTGCGCCGCCCCCTTCCCCGCCCCTCGCGAATTCATCATGAGAACCGGTGAACCGGACCGGGTCCCGTTCCGTATACCGGGTCGGCAGAGGCGCCGCGGGCGCCGAGCCGGGAGCGAGGAAAAAGGTCAGTGGCGGCATCCACGCCGGACGAGCAGCTGATGACGGCGCTGCACCGCGATCACTACGACGTGCTGCTCGCCTTCGCCTCCCGGTACACCGGCTCGCGGGAGCAGGCCGAGGACGCCGTCCAGGAGACGCTGCTGCGCGCCTGGCAGCGGATCGACGCCTGGAGGGCGCCTCGGTGCGCTCGTACCTCTTCACCGTGGTCCGCAACGTCCTGACCGACACGTGGCGGGCGCAGCAGGCGAGACCGCGCCTGGTGCACGACGAGGTGGCGCTCATGTCCGTCCCGTCCGGGGACGACATCGAGCTCGCCCTGGAGAGCCAGCTCGTGGAAGCGGCCCTGGGCCGCCTCACCGAGGACCACCGGGCCGTGGTGCGCCTGCTCTACTACGAGGGCCTGAGCGTCGCGGAGGCGGCCCTCCGGCTGACCGTCCCGGAGGGAACCGTGAAGTCCAGGGCGTACTACGCCGTGCGCAGCCTGCGCGCGGCCTTCGAGGAGATGGGGGTGCTCCAG
>NZ_GG770539.1:2805369-2808388 GCF_000154905.1 Streptomyces sp. SPB074
CCCCGCCGCCCGCCCCGGCGCGCTTCGACGGCCTGACCCGCTGGCTGCACTGGATCATGGCACTGCTGGTCACGGCCGCGCTCCTCACCGGCATCGCCCTGACCCGGTGGCTGAGCGACTACGACGTCCTGTCGCGCATCCACGAACCCCTGGGCGTCGCGGTCCTCGTCCTCGCCGTCGTCCGCCTCGTCAACCGCTTCGTCCGCCGCACCCCGCCGTACCCGCCCACCATGCCCCGTGCCGAGCGGCTCGCGGCGACGGCCTCCGAGTACGCGCTCTACGCGCTGCTCCTCGCCCAGCCGCTCGCGGGCTGGGCCATGCAGTCCGCCGCCGGCCTCCCCGTGCCCCTCCTCGGCTCGGCGCGCCTCCCGGCCCTCTTCGGCCAGGACTACGGGCTCTACTCGACGCTGCACACCGTGCACGAGGTCCTCGGCTACACACTCCTCGGCCTCTTCGCCCTCCACGTGACGGGCACGCTGACCCACACCCTCGTCACCCGCGACAAGCTCCTGCGCCGCATCTCCCCGCGCCGCTGACCGCGGGGCCCGCGCCGCCCGCTCCCCCGGGCGCCGGGCCCCGTCCCGGCCCGCGTCGTAGCCTGGGCCCATGCCCACGCAGCCGCACCGGCCCCCCGGCTCCGCGCCCGGCGCCCCCGCCCACGAGGTCGCGGGGCCCCAGGACCTCGAAGCCCTCGCCGGCCTGCTCACCACCGCCCCCTTCACCGTCCTCACCGGCGCGGGCCTCTCCACCGAGTCCGGCATCCCCGACTACCGCGGCCCGGCCGGGAGCCTGCGGCACCCACAACGCCGATGACCTACGAGGAGTTCACCGGCAGCGAGGAGGGGCGCCGCAGGTACTGGGCGCGCAGCCACGCCGGGTGGCGGCGGATCTGGCGGGCCGCGCCCAACGCGGGGCACCACGCGGTCGAGGCGCTGCGCCGCGCCGGGTTCGTCTCCGGCGTCATCACGCAGAACGTGGGACGGGCTGCACCGCGCGGCCGGCACGCGTACGGCGGTCGAGCTGCACGGCGGGCTCGACCGCGTCCTGTGCCTCGGCTGCGGGCGCGTCACCGCGCGCGAGGAGCTGGACGAACGGCTGCGCGCGCTCAACGGCGACTTCACGGAGGCCGCCGGGGCGCGGATCAACCCGGACGGGGACGTCGAGCTGCCCCCGGAGCTGGTCAGGGACTTCCGTATCGCCCCCTGCGCGCACTGCGGCGGCGTCCTCAAGCCGGACGTCGTCTTCTTCGGCGAGACGGTCCCCAAGCCCCGCGTCCAGCGCTGCTTCGGCCTCGTGGACGCGGGGCACGGCGTCCTCGTCCTCGGCTCCTCGCTCACGGTCATGTCGGGCCTGCGCTTCGTACGGCACGCGGCCCGCGCGGGCAAACCCGTCGCGATCATCAACCAGGGCCCCACCCGGGGCGACGACCGCGCGGACCTCCGGATCGGCCTCCCCCTCGGCACCGCCCTCCCCGACCTGGCGCGCCGCCTCGGGGCACCCCTGCCGACCGGCTGACCGCCGCCACCGACCCCGCTCCGAGAGGCCCCCATGCCCGCCGCGGAACTCGCCGCCCTCGACGACGCCGCCCTCGCGCGTCTCCTCGCCACGAGCACGCCCCTGGGCGCCGGGATCGGGGGCCGCACGGCGCGGCTCGACGTCGCGGGCACCCCCGTGTTCGTCAAGCGGGTGCCGCTCACCGCGCGCGAGGCGGAGCGGCGCTCGACCGCCGACCCCTACGGGCTGCCGCTCGTCACCCACTACGGGATGGGCGCGAGCCCCGCGGGCGGGGCGTGGCGCGAACTGGAGGCGCACCGGGCGGCGGCCGGGCTGGGGCTCGCGCCGGAGCTGTACCACTGGCGGCTGATCCGGGAGACGGAACCGGCGCCGCTGCCCGCCGAACTCGCCGACACGGCGGCCGTGGCGAAGAGATGGGGCCCGGCGGCGGCGCTGCGCGTCGAGGAGCTGCGGCACGCTCCCGCGACTCTCCTGCTCTTCATGGAGCACCTGCCGCACACCCTCCACGACTGGCTCCTGCCCCGGGTCCACGAGGCCGGGGCCGAGGCGGACGCGGCGCGCGTGGCGGAGCGGCTGGACGCCGCCACCCGGACGATGAGCGCCCACGGGCTCGTCCACTTCGACGGGCACTGGGGCAACGTCCTCACCGACGGCAGCCGCGTCCTCCACACCGACTTCGGCCTCGCCCTCACGGACTCCTTCGCGCTCACCGCCGAGGAGGGCGCGTTCCTCGCCGCGCACCGCGCGCACGACCTCGGTTACGCGCGCAGCTTCCTCGTCAACTGGCTCCTCACGCAGGCGTACGGACTGTCCGGCGCGCAACGGCGCGCCCATTTCCGCGCGCCCCGCCCCCTGCCCGCCCCGGGCCCCGGCGCCGCCCTCCTCGCGCGGGACCTGCCGCTCGCCTCCGTGCTGACGCCCTTCCTCGTCGCGGTGGCCGAGGGCGCGCGTGCCATCCCGTACCCGTCCGCCGAAGTGGCCCGTACGCTGCGGCCACGAGCCCCGCAGCCGCGCCCGTCACCCTCCACCTGAACCAGCCCGTCCCGATACCGGTGGGCCACCGCGTCGAGATCACCGAGTACGCGGACACGCGCCCCGAGAAGAAGCGCCAACGGCACGGCTTCGACGGCGCGGAGGCGTTCCGGCACCCGGTCGTCACGGACCTGGACACCGGCATCCGCTGGATGAACCACGTGCACGCGAGCCCGTACGGCAACGGCGGCAACTCCTTCACCGCGAACCGGTACCCGCTCGCCCCGCGCACGAAGGGCCTGGAGACCGCGCGGACGTGGCTGGGCCGGGTCACCCCCTGCACGCTCGTCTTCGTGGAGGGCCTGAGCACCCAGCACACGACGCTGGTCGTGGCACCGGAGTAGCGGGCCGCCGGCACCCGGGCCGCCGCGCGCACGGCCCCGCCCGCCGCCCCACCCGCGGCTCGGGCCCCGACTGCCGCCCGGCCCCGCCCCCGGCTCAGGCCCCGTCCGCCGCCCGCTCCCCCCGCGCG
>NZ_GG770539.1:2808684-2821185 GCF_000154905.1 Streptomyces sp. SPB074
TCGAGCCGTCCGGCACCCCCCGGCTCAGGACGGTGAGCGCGTCCACCTCGCCCGCCTCCTCCTCACCGGTCGCCGCGAGCCCGAAGAGGGTGCCCGCCGTCCAGCCGAAGAGGATGCCGACCGGCCCCGCGAGGACCCCGAGGAGCGCCCCGACGACACCGCCCGCGCCGGTCGTGAGGTACTCGGCCGGCGCGTAGGTCTCGGTGACGGAGAGGGTGCCGTCGTTCGCGCGCTCCAGGACGGCGGCGCGGCTCACCTCCTCGGTCTCCTCGGCGTCGTGGAAGGCCGCGTAGGTGTCGCTGGGGTCGGGGAAACAGAAGAAGAGGACGTTCGCGTTCCAGGCCATGACCGGAGGCTCCCTTTCGTGCGCGGGGACGGCCGTGCGCACCACGCGCCGCCGGTACGCACCACCGCACCGACGCTAACCACCCCGCCCCGCGCCCGCACGCCCGCGCCCGGGCCCGCCCCGCCGGGCCCGCGCCCCGCGCGGTACCCAACACCCCCCGGAGCGGCCCCTCCTGAGCACCCCGCGCGCGGCGGCGGCGCCCGCCGGAACCACCCGCGCCCCTCCCCCGACCGGGTGGCCGGTCCGCTAGAGCGGAATCCCGTAGTACCGCACCCCGTCCTCCTCGCGCTGCAGGGTGAACC
This sequence comes from Streptomyces sp. SPB074, assembly GCF_000154905.1. GTDB lineage: Bacteria > Actinomycetota > Actinomycetes > Streptomycetales > Streptomycetaceae > Streptomyces. The sequence continues at coordinate 2,809,333 of NZ_GG770539.1, forward strand.
CGGCCGCGAGCAGCACGCGCTGCGAGGCGACGTTCGCGGCATCGGTGTCGGCGGCGACCCCGCACACCCCCTGCTCGCGCGCGAAGACGAGCAGCCCCCGCACGGCCTCGGAGGCGAAGCCCTGCCCGCGCACGCTCTCCACCAGGTCGTACCCCAGCTCGACCCAGCCGCCCTCGTCGGGCGGCCCGTGAAAACCGATCCCGCCGACGGCGGCCCCGTCCGCGCGCCGCCGGATCTCGTACGCGGGGAACTCCGCCGGGTACCCGTACTTCTCCAGCATCTCCAGGTAGTGCAGGGCCCCGACCCGCGAGGTGTGCGCCGGGTACCCCGCCGCCCACGGCACGGCCCCGGGCCCCACCCCGGGCACCCCCGCCGCGATCTGCTCGGCCTCCGCCACCGTCAGGGGATGCAACACCAGTCGCCTCGTCGCGAGATCAGCAGCCATGGCTATGGGCTTACCAGGTGTGGCCGCGCGGCGCAGCAATTCTCCGCAATCGCGGTCCGCCGTGCCCGGCGCCCCCGGCCCGCTCACTCCGCCCCGTGCCACCGCGGCGGCACGGCGGCGAGCTGCCGCACGACGTCCCAGCCCCCGGGGCGCGCGGCGGGCTCGGCCCAGCGGGCGCCGTTCGCGAGCCACCACCCGCGCCGCGCGACCACCCGGACCTCGTCCCGCCAGGTACCGGCGAGCGGTACGTCGTCCACGCCCGGCTCCGCCCCGCAGCACGGGCACCGCGCCCCCGTCGGCACCCCCTCGTGCCAGCGCGGGCCGCCGTCGGCGAAGCCGCACACCCGGCACACCGTCTCCGTGCCCGCCCCCGGGCACGCCCGCCACGCGGCGCGCAGCCGCTCCGGTCCCGCGGGGGGCGGGGGCGGGGTGCGGTAGCCGGCGGGCACCCGGGGCATCCACTCCACGAGGTCCCAGCCGGGCGGGCGGCCGCCCGGGTCCTCCCAGGCCGCGCCCCGCGCGGTGACCCACGTGCCGCGCCGGGAGTGGAGGTTCACGGTGCCCTCCCACGTACCGGCCACCGCGTCGTCACCGAGGCCGCTCTCGATTCCGCAGCAGTCGCAGATGAGGTAACGGGGCGCCCCGTACCGGTCCCAGCTCGGGTGCTCCTCGTCCCCGGTCTCGTTGCCGCACACCCGGCACAGTGTCTCGACCGGCACCACCGGCCACTCCTCGTCCGCCACGTCGCCCCTCCCGGCACGCGAGGACGCGGCCCCGAAGGCCCGCGCCCGGAGATCTCCACGCCCCATTCAAGAGCGGCCCGCCCGCGCCCGCACCCGAATTGGCCCCGCGCCGCCCCCTGCCGGGGACGGCCGCACCCCACGGAAAAACCCCCGCCCCGGAACACCGGAGAGCGGGGGCCCGCGCCGGGAGTCCCGGCGCCCGCGAAGGTCAGCGCAGCGCCCGCGCGACCTCCACCGCCCAGTACGTCAGCACGTTCCGCGCCCCCGCGCGCCGGATGCCCAGCAGCGACTCGCGGATCGCCGCCTCGCGGTCGATCCAGCCGCGCTCGGCGGCGGCCTCGATCATCGCGTACTCGCCGGAGATCTGGTACGCCACGACCGGCACGTCCACCGACTCGGCGACCTTCGCGAGGACGTCGAGGTAGGGGCCCGCGGGCTTGACCATGACCATGTCCGCGCCCTCCTGGAGGTCCAGGGCGAGTTCGCGCAGGGACTCGCGGAGGTTCGCGGGGTCCTGCTGGTAGGTCTTGCGGTCGCCGGTGAGCGAGGAGCCGACGGCCTCGCGGAAGGGGCCGTAGAACGCGGAGGCGTACTTCGCCGTGTAGGCGAGGATCGCCACGTCCTCGTGGCCCGTCTGGTCGAGCGCGTCGCGGATGACGCCGACCTGGCCGTCCATCATGCCGCTCGGGCCCACGACGTGCGCGCCCGCGTCGGCCTGGACCTGTGCCATCTCCGCGTACCGCTCCAGCGTCGCGTCGTTGTCGACGCGGCCGTGCGCGTCCAGGACGCCGCAGTGCCCGTGGTCGGTGAACTCGTCCAGGCACAGGTCGGACATGACGAGCAGCACGTCGCCGACCTCGGCCCGCACGTCCCGCAGCGCCTGCTGGAGGATGCCGTCCGGGTCGGTCCCGGCCGAGCCCACCCCGTCCTTCTTCGCGTCCTCGGGCACGCCGAAGAGCATGATCCCCGAGACGCCCGCCTCGGCCGCCTCGACGGCCGCCTTGCGCAGCGTGTCACGCGTGTGCTGCACGACGCCCGGCATGGTCCCGATCGCGACGGGCTCGGCGATGCCCTCCCGCACGAACGCGGGAAGGATGAAGTCCGCCGGGTCGAGCCGCGTCTCCGCGACCATGCGCCGCATCGTCGCGTTCGTACGGAGCCGACGCGGCCGGACGCCCGGGAAACCGTCGCCGTACTCGCTCATCTTCCAACCGCCTTTACCGGGACTGCGAGAGATCATGACGTGGTGCTGCGCCGCCGCCGCGAACCGGGACGCCGCTCGCTGGGCCGCGTCACCTGCTCGCCGGCGTCCACGGCCGCGAGCCGGCGCCGCGTGCCGAAGTCGGCGAGCGCGGCGGCGAGCTTGAGGGCGGACGGCTCGGGCGCCATGACGTCCACGCGCAGCCCGTGCTCCTCGGCCGTCTTCGCCGTCGCCGGGCCGATACAGGCGATCACGGTGACGTTGTGCGGCTTGCCCGCGATGCCCACGAGGTTGCGGACGGTGCTGGAGGAGGTGAACAGGACCGCGTCGAAACCGCCGCCCTTGATCGCCTCCCGCGTCTCCGCCGGGGGCGGCGAGGCGCGCACGGTGCGGTACGCGGTGACGTCGTCCACCTCCCAGCCCAGCTCGATGAGCCCGGCCACCAGGGTCTCGGTGGCGATGTCGGCGCGCGGCAGGAAGACGCGGTCGATCGGGTCGAAGACCGGGTCGTACGGCGGCCAGTCCTCCAGGAGCCCCGCCGCCGACTGCTCGCCGGACGGCGTGAGGTCGGGCTTCACGCCGAAGGCGATGAGCGCCTTCGCGGTCTGCTCGCCGACCGCGGCGACCTTGATCCCCGCGAAGGCGCGCGCGTCGAGCCCGTACTCCTCGAACTTCTCCCGCACCGCCTTGACGGCGTTGACGGACGTGAAGGCGATCCACTCGTAGCGCCCGGTGACGAGACCCTTGACGGCACGTTCCATCTGCTGCGGGGTACGCGGCGGCTCGACGGCGATCGTCGGGACCTCGTGCGGCACGGCGCCGTAGGAGCGGAGCTGGTCGGAGAGCGCGCGGGACTGCTCCTTGGTGCGCGGCACCAGGACCTTCCAGCCGAAGAGCGGCTTCGACTCGAACCAGGCCAGCTGATCGCGCAGCGCAGGGGCGGAACGCTCCCCGACCACCGCTATGACGGGCTGCGCGCCCTCGGGCGAGGGCAGCACCTTCGCCTGCTTGAGCACCTGGCCCACGGAGGCGAGCGTCGCCGTCCAGGTGCGCTGCCGGGTCGTGGTCCCGGCGACGGTGAGCGAGATGGGGGTGTCGGGCTTGCGCCCGGCGCTGACCAGCTCACCGGCCGCGCGCGCGACGCTCTCCAGCGTCGTCGTGACGACGACGGTCCCGTCGCTCTGCCCGACCTCGGTCCAGCAGCGCTCGGAGGCGGAGGCCGCGTCCACGAACCGGACGTCGGTGCCCTGCGCGTCCCGCAGCGGGACACCCGCGTAGGCGGGGACGCCGACGGCCGCGGCGATGCCGGGGACGACCTCGAAGGGGATGCCCTCGGCGGCGCAGGCGAGCATCTCGGCGGCGGTGTCGGTGTCGAGCCCGGGGTCGCCGGAGACGGCCCGGACGACCCGCCTGCCGCCGCGCGCGGCCGCCATGACAAGATTGACCGCGTCACCGACTCCCGGCGTTCCGGGCTCGGTTGACGCCTCGTCGGTCAGCAGGGGTGCGTCCGCGTCGCCGCGCGCGTGCGCCCGTACGACGTCGAGCACGCGTGGCTCGGCGATCAGCACGTCGGCGGCGGCCAGCGCCTCCACGGCCCGCAGGGTGAGCAGGCCGGGGTCGCCGGGACCCGCGCCGAGAAAGGTGACATGCCCGTGGGCCGCCTCGGTGGGGACGGCGGCAAGGGCGGAGGTGGTGGGGCTCATCGTGCTCGCTCCCCCATCAGACCGGCCGCGCCCTTCGCCAGCATCTCGGCGGCGAGTTCCGCGCCGAGCGCCTCGGCCTCCGCTTGCGTGGAGGGCACGTGACCGGTGGTGGTCAGCTGCACCAGCGCGGAACCGTCGGTCGAGCCGACGACGCCCCGCAAGCGCATTTCGGTGGTCTGCCGCGCCGGTTCGTTCGGCCGCGCGGCCTGGTCCTGCGTTCCGTCGGGGAAGTCGGCGAGCGCGCCCACGGGCGCGCTGCAACCGGCCTCCAGCGTCGCGAGCAGCGCCCGTTCGGCGGCCACGGCGGCCCGCGTGTACGGGTCGTCGAGCCGGGCGAGCGCCTCGGCGAGCGGCCCCGGGGGGCACTCGACGGCGAGCGCCCCCTGTCCCGGGGCGGGCAGGACGGTGTCGGGGGCGAGGTACTGGGTGACCTCGGCGCCCCTGCCGAGCCGGTGGAGCCCGGCCGCGGCGAGAACCACGGCGTCCAGCTCACCGTCCCGTACGAAGTTGATCCTCGTGTCGACGTTGCCGCGGATCGGCACCGTCTCGATGCCGAGCCCGTGGGCGCGGGCGTGGGCGTTGAGCTGCGCCGTGCGGCGCGGCGAGCCGGTCCCGATCCGCGCGCCCCGCGGCAGCTGCTCCAGGGCGAGCCCGTCGCGCGCGATCAGCGCGTCCCTGGGGTCCTCGCGCCGGGGGATCGCGGCGAGCACGAGCTCTTCGGGCTGCGCGGTCGGCAGGTCCTTGAGGGAGTGCACGGCGAAGTCCACGTCACCGCGCAGCAGCGCGTCGCGCAGCGCGGTGACGAAGACCCCCGTACCTCCGATCCGCGCGAGGTGCTCGCGCGAGGTGTCGCCGTACGTCGTGATCTCCACGAGCGCGACGGGACGGCCCGTCGCCTCGCGCACGGCATCGGCCACGAGCCCGGACTGCGCCATGGCGAGCTTGCTGCGCCTGGTGCCGAGCCGGAGTGGCTTGTCGGTCATGACCGCCCTCGATTCGGGTCGTCTGTACTGCTCGCGTCGGCCCGGCTGACGGCGGCCACCGTCTGCGGGTCGAGGTCGAAGAGGGTGCGCAGCGCGTCCGCGTACCCGGCACCGCCGGGCTCGCTGGCGAGCTGCTTCACCCGCACCGTCGGCGCGTGCAGGAGTTTGTCCACGACGCGGCGCAGGGTCTGGGTGATCTCGGCGAACTCGCGCTCGCCGAGGCCGGGGAGGCGCCCGTGCAGGCGGGCCGTCTCGGCGGCCACCACCTCGGCGGCCATGGTGCGCAGGGCCACGACGGTGGGGGTGATGTGTGCGGCCCGCTGGGCGGCGCCGAAGAGGTCCACCTCCTGGGCGACGATGAGCTGCACGCGTTCCACGTCGGCGGCCATGGGGGCGTCGGCGCTCGCGGCGGCGAGGGATTCGATGTCCACGAGGCGGACGTGGTCGAGCAGGTGGGCCGCCGCGTCGATGTCGCGCGGCATGGCCAGGTCGAGGAGGTGCAGCGGGCGCGCGGCGCGCCCGGCGACGGCCTCCTCGATCGCCTGCGCGGCGAGGACGAGCCCGGTGGCGCCCGTGCAGGAGACGACGATGTCGGCGCGGGGCAGTTCCTCGCCGGCCTCGCCGATGGGCAGGGCGCGCGCGGCGACGCCCGTACCGCCCGGCTGGGTCAGGATCTCGACGAGCCGTTCGGCGCGGGCGCGGGTGCGGTTGGCGACGACGATCTCGGCGACCCCGGCGCGCGCGAGCGTGGCGGCGGCGAGCGAGGACATCGAGCCCGCGCCGATGACGAGGGCGCGCTTGCCCTTCGCCCAGTCCTCGACGCCCGTGTTCCCGGCGCCCGCGTTCTCAGCGCCCGTGTTCCCGGCGCCCGCGTCCTCGGCGAGCTGTTCGAGGCCGAAGCTCACGAGGGACTGGCCCGCGCGGTCGATGCCGGTCTCGCTGTGGGCGCGCTTGCCGACGCGCAGCGCGGACTGGAAGAGGTCGTTGAGGAGCCGCCCGGCGGTGTGCAGTTCCTGGGCGCGCGCGAGGGCGTCCTTGATCTGCCCGAGGATCTGGCCCTCGCCGACGACCATCGAGTCGAGGCCGCAGGCCACCGAGAACAGGTGGTGGACGGCGCGGTCCTCGTAGTGGACGTAGAGGTAGGGGGTCAGCTCTTCGAGGCCGACGCCCGCGTGCTGGGCGAGGAGCGTGGAGAGTTCCGCGACACCCGCGTGGAACTTGTCGACGTCCGCGTACAGCTCGATGCGGTTGCACGTGGCGAGGACGGCGGCCTCGGCGGCCGGTTCGGCGGCGAGCGCGTCCTGGAGGAGCTTGGCCTGGGTGTCCGCGGCGAGCGCGGCCCGTTCCAGGACGCTGACGGGGGCGCTGCGGTGGCTGAGCCCGACGACGAGGAGACTCATGCCGGCATCACGGCGGGCAGATCGCCCTCCGGTCCCTTGCCGTCCCCGGCCTGCCCGGTGCCCTCCGTGCGGGCGGCGCGCTCGCCGGGGGTCTCCTTGGCCGCGACGCCGCTGACGGCGGTGGTGGGCGCGTCGCGCACGGCGCTCTCCTCGGCGGGGTTGTCCTCCCCGGCCTTGCGCTGCTCGTGGAAGGCGAGGATCTGGAGTTCGATGGAGAGATCGACCTTGCGCACGTCGACGCCGTCCGGCACGGCGAGGACCGTGGGGGCGAAGTTGAGGATCGAGGTGACCCCGGCCCCGACGAGCCGGTCGCAGACCTGCTGCGCGGCTCCGGCGGGCGTGGCGATGACCCCGATCGAGACGTGCTGCTCGCGGATGACCGTCTCCAGCGTGTCGATGTGCTGGACGGGGATGCCCGCGACGGGCTTCCCGGCGAGCGCCGGGTCCGCGTCGACCAGCGCGGCGACCCGGAAGCCGCGCGAGGCGAAGCCGCCGTAGTTGGCGAGCGCGGCGCCGAGGTTGCCGATGCCGACGAGGACGATCGGCCAGTCCTGGGTGAGGCCCAGCTCGCGCGAGATCTGGTAGACGAGGTACTCGACGTCGTAGCCCACGCCGCGGGTCCCGTAGGAGCCGAGGTAGGAGAAGTCCTTGCGCAGCTTCGCGGAGTTGACCCCGGCGGCGGCGGCGAGTTCCTCGGAGGAGACCGTGGGAACCGAGCGCTCGGAGAGTGCGTTGAGTGCGCGGAGGTACAGCGGAAGACGGGCGACGGTGGCCTCGGGAATGCCTCGGCTGCGGGTCGCCGGTCGGTGAGTTCGGCCAGTTGCCACGGTGCTCCTGCGGGTAGAGCGGGGCTCTGGGCGGTCAGTTGTCCCAGGACCGCCCCGTCGCCAGCAGGCTATGTCTTTGTGAACGCGTGCACAAAGATGGTGTCCGTTTTGTCCGGCCAAAGTGACCGGGGTCACGTGGCCGAAACCCCCTGCCGGGGAACCAATTCGCGCGGGGCGCGAGCGACCGTGCGGGACCACGCCCGACACCTCTTTCCGAATGCGCAACGCCCCCGCAGCCTGCGATTCGATGGTACCCGGAGCATTTGAGCCCCTCCGGCGCTTGAGGAGCGGGGCCCGGGGCGAGGCCCCGAACGCCCGCCGCCCGCGCCTAGCGCAGCGCCTTGCGCAGGCGCTCCGGGTCCACCTTCCAGAACGTGTGCTGCTCCCCGTCCACCAGGACGACCGGCACCTGCTCCCAGTACTCCCGGTACAGCTCCTCGTCCCGCGTGATGTCCTTCGCCTCCCACGGGACCCCCAACTCCCCGCACACCGCGTCCACGACGCGCTCGGCGTCCTCGCACAGGTGGCAGTCGGGCTTGGCGATGAGCGTCACGGTCCGCCCGGCGGCGGGCCGGCGGCGGCCGAAGAGTCGTCCAGTCATACGGGCCATTCTCCGCCCGCCGCCACTCCACGGCGCCGCCTTGGCCCCGTCCCGTCACCACCCCGCCGCGCCGTCGCCGCGCCGCCGCCGCGCCGCCCCGCGGTCCGCCGCACGACCCGCCGCACCGTCCCGCCGCCCGTACGCCCCCCGGGCGCCCGTTTCCCGTACGCCGCCGTTCCCGCCGACTCGTTATGCTCGACCGCATGGCCGCTCCCGGATGGCTCACTCCCCGCAGGCGTCCCGCCACCGCGCGCAGCGTCCTGGCGGGCGAGGCGGCGGCCGAGGCCGCGCGCAAGAGCGAGACCGAGTCCGGACAGGACGCCCCCGAGCCCGAGTTCCCGGTCGCCGGGGACACCCGCGCCGCCGCCTTCTTCGACCTCGACAACACCGTCATGCAGGGCGCGACCCTCTTCCACTTCGGCAAGGGCCTGTACAAGCGGCACTTCTTCGAGCGCCGCGAGCTCGCGCGCTTCGCCTGGCAGCAGGCGTGGTTCAGGATCGCGGGCGTCGAGGACCCGGCCCACATGCGGGACGCGCAGGACAGCGCCCTCTCCATCGTCAAGGGCCGCCGCGTGGCGGAACTCACCTCGATCGGCGAGGAGATCTACGACGAGTACCTCGCCGACCGCATCTGGCCCGGCACCCGCGCCCTCGCCCAGGCACACCTCGACGCGGGCCAGAAGGTGTGGCTCGTGACGGCCGCGCCGGTCGAGACGGCGACGATCATCGCCCGCCGCCTCGGCCTGACCGGCGCGCTCGGCACGGTCGCTGAGTCGGTCGGCGGCGTCTACACGGGCCGCCTCGTCGGCGAGCCGCTGCACGGCCCGGCGAAGGCGGAGGCGGTACGGGCGCTGGCGGCGGCCGAGGGGCTCGACCTCGCGCGCTGCGCCGCGTACAGCGACTCGTACAACGACGTTCCCATGCTCACGCTCGTGGGACATCCGTACGCGATCAATCCTGACGCGAAACTGCGCAAATATGCCCGCGCCCATGAGTGGCGGCTGCGCGACTACCGGACCGGCCGCAAGGCCGCCCGGATCGGCGTTCCGGCCGCCGCGGGGCTCGGCGCGGTGGCGGGCGGCACGGCCGCGGCGGTGGCGATCCACCGCCGCCGTCACTGACCGCGCACGCCACGAAGCGGCACGTCAGGCCCCTCGCCTCACTCTGAGTGAAGCTCGGCGCGACGGCCCGAGGTTCAGGCATACCCCGCCGGGGCGCCCGGTAGTCCCGATTCCGGGCAGCCGTGTCCCCGCGACACGCACTCGGAAGTCTTCGCGCAAAAACGGTCATCAACAGGTCTTTTGAACGATCAGCAGTGCCTGCGACTCCATAAGAGAAGCGACGCAAGCGGCGATTTAGACAACTCGGTGTAGCGTCGCCTGTACGAAGCGTTATTCTCCTCAAACGCATGACGGCCCCCCGCCTCCAGTACGCCGAGTGAACATGAGCCCGAGCGGCCGGGGACGAGGAGCCGGAGTGCACGTGATGGAAGCTCTGCCTCTGGGAGTCCCGTGTACCCACACGTCGGGGTTGACGCCGCGGGCCTGGCCGCTCTCCGCGCCTCGGTAGTCGACCGCCTGCGCGGTTTCGTCCCCACCGCGTACGCCACACCCGTGTTCGCCACGCCCGTACCCGCCCGGCCCTGCTACGCCCTGGCCGAGTCGACCACGGCCGTCGGCAGACGCGGCAGGTCCGCCGCGGCCACCACCACCCACCGCCGGCCTGCCGCCGACAGCGACAGCGCCCGCATGATGGACCTGGTCGAGCGGGCACAGAGCGGCGAGGCCGACGCCTTCGGCCGCCTGTACGACCAGTACAGCGACACGGTCTACCGCTACATCTACTACCGCGTCGGAGGAAAGGCGACGGCCGAGGACCTCACGAGCGAGACCTTCCTGCGCGCCCTGCGCCGGATCGGCACCTTCACCTGGCAGGGCCGCGACTTCGGCGCCTGGCTCGTGACGATCGCCCGCAACCTCGTCGCCGACCACTTCAAGTCCAGCCGCTTCCGCCTCGAAGTCACGACGGGCGAGATGCTCGACGCCAACGAGGTCGAGCGGAGCCCGGAGGACTCCGTCCTCGAATCCCTCTCCAACGCGGCCCTCCTCGACGCCGTCCGCCGCCTCAACCCGCAGCAGCAGGAGTGCGTGACCCTGCGCTTCCTCCAGGGCCTCTCCGTCGCGGAGACGGCCCGCGTCATGGGCAAGAACGAGGGGGCGATCAAGACCCTCCAGTACCGGGCCGTGCGCACCCTCGCCCGCCTCCTCCCGGAGGACGCCCGCTGAACGAGGGGGCGTCCCCGGGGGCGGGCACGAGGGCGGGCACGAAGGCGGCCCCCGGAGCGGGCGCGGAGGCGAGCACGAAGGCGTCCCCGGGGGTGGCGGTGAGGGCGGGCGCGAGGGCGCGGCGCCCTCACGCGGCGTGCCCGGAGCGGCACGTACCGCCACGGTCCCCGCGTCTTCGTCACCCGTCCGTAACCCCGCCCCCAAGCCCGTCGTTGTCCTGGACGCAGGCTCCCTCCGGTCACGCCGCCCCCGCCACGGTGGCGGCCCCCACCAGGACCTTCCGGGGAGCCGATCGTCATGACGAGAGGAGGTGCCGCCAGTGATCGCGAACGTCTCGGCGCACCGGCGGGCGAACGCCTTCGCCCAGGCCCTGGACGAGCGGCCCGGGCAGGGCCGCGCGGCACAGCAGGGCACCGCGCCGGAGTCGCGGGACCGTACCGAGGAGGCGAGCCGGATGCTCGCGCTCGCCGGGGGTCTCGGCGCCCTGCCACCGCCCGTGCTGGACCCCGAGGTGAAAGTGGTCCAGCGGGCCCAGCTGGTCGCCGCGATGGAGACCATGCTCCGCGAGGGCACCGTGCCGGGCCTGGACAGCCCACGCCCTTCGGTGCCCGGTCAGCGCTCCCGCAAGGGCGCCCACCGGGCGAACCCGCTCAGCAAGCTCAAACCCCGCACCCGCCTCTCCAAGCGGCTCGCCGCCGGCGGCCTCACGGTGAGTGTCGCGGCGGGGGCCTTCGGCGGGGTCGCCGCGGCCAGCGGGGACGCCCTGCCCGGTGACTCGCTCTACGGGCTCAAGCGCGGGATGGAGGACCTCCGGCTCGGCATGGCCGGGGACGACGCCGATCGCGGGCAGCTCCTGCTCGACCAGGCGTCCACCCGGCTCTCCGAGGCCCGCAGACTCATGGACCGGGGCAGCGCGGGCCGCCTCGACCACGAGCACCTGGGCGAGGTCCGCCGCGCGCTCAACGGCGTCAAGTACGACGCGGGCGAGGGCCACCGCCTGCTCAGCAAGGCGTACGAGGCCGACCACTCCCTCGGTCACCTCCAGGCCCTCTCCTCCTTCGCGGGCACCCACCGCGAAGCCTGGGACAAGCTGCGCGACCGGCTCCCGGTCCAGTTCGTCGACGTGAGCGACGAGGTCACCTCGGTGTTCGACGCGATGGAGAGCGAGGTCACCCCGCTGCTGCCGCACCCCCCGGCCGCGCAGCCCGGCACCCCCGAGCAGCCGGGCTCCCCGGCCGCGGGCGACCGCGGCAACGCCTCCCCGCACGCCCGCGAGCGGGACGCGCACCCCGGCGACGGCAAGGACGAGGACCCGCGCGCGACGCCCTCCAAGGGCGCCGGGCACGGCACCTCGCCCGCGCCCTCCGGCAAGGCCGGGGAGGACGACGGACTCCTCGGCGACGCGGGCCGGCTCCTCGACCCGCTCAAGCCCTCGGCCGGCGCCTCCTCCCCGGGCGGCACCGGGCACGGGGCCTCCCCCGGCGATCAGGGCGGTACGGACGGCGCGGACACCCCGGGCGGCGCGAAGGACCACGCCCCCGACCCGGTGCCCGACATCACGCTGCCCCCGCTCCTGCCCGGCGTCCTGCCGGGCCTCGGCCTGGGCGTGGAGGACGATTCCTGACGCGGTCCCGGGACCGCGGGGGACCGGGACACGCCACGGCG
>NZ_GG770539.1:2821285-2828313 GCF_000154905.1 Streptomyces sp. SPB074
CCGTACGCGCGGCTCGTCGCGAGGCGCCCGCCCCGCGCGGCGGGCGTCCTCAGAAGAAGACCGAGCGCCGCCGCACCAGCGCCTCGTACAGCATGTGCTGAATCCGCTCGCGGACCTGGTCCGTCAGGTTGAAGACGAGCATGGGGTCCTCGGCCGCGGCCGGTGGCTGCCCGGCGGTGTCGAGCGGTTCACCGAACTCGATCGTCCACTTCGTCGGCAGCGGCAGCGCGCCGAGCGGCCCGCACCACGGAAAGGTCGGCGTGAGGGGGAAGTACGGCAGGTTGAGGAGACGCGCGAGGGTCTTCGCGTTGCCCATCATGGGGTAGATCTCCTCGGCGCCCACGATCGCGCACGGCACGATCGGCGCCCCCGTCCGCAAGGCGGTCGCGACGAAGCCGCCGCGCCCGAAGCGCTGGAGCTTGTACCGCTCCGCGAACGGCTTCCCGAGCCCCTTGAACCCCTCCGGCATGACCCCGACCAGCTCGCCCGCGCCCAGCAGCCGCTCGGCGTCCTCGGCGCAGGCGAGCGTGTGCCCGGCCTTGCGCGCCAGCTCACCGACCACGGGGAGCCGGAAGACGAGGTCGGCGGCGAGCAGCCGCAGGCGCCGCGCCGCCGGGTGCTCGTCGTGGAGCGCGACCTGGAGCATGAGCCCGTCGAGCGGCAGCGTCCCCGAGTGGTTCGCGACGAGGAGCGCGGCCCCGTCGGCGGGCACGTGCTCCAGGCCCTTCACCTCGACGCGGAAGTACTTCTCGTACAGCGGCCGCAGCGCCTCCAGGAGCACGCCCTCGGTCAGCTCCGCGTCGTACCCGAAATCGTCCACCTCGTAGGCCCCGGTGAGCCGCCGCCGCAAGAAGGCGAGGCCGCCGGCGAGCCGCCGCTCCCACTCGGGGCCCGCCGGCTCGCGCGCGGCGCCCGGCAGTGCGCGCACCTCCGCCTCGCCGCCGTCCCGCCGCTCCCCGCGCCGCTCCCGGGCACGGTCGTCGTCGAACGGGATCACCTTCGCGTCGGACATGGGGCGGGACTCCTTCGGGTGCGGCGGTTCACGGCGTACGGAGCTGGGCGAGGCGGTCCACGAGAGTGCCCAGGAGCGCGGGCGGGAGCAGCCCGGGGCCGCGGGCGCGCGCGTAGTCGGCGAAGGTCTCGGCCGTCCCGTACGCCGGGGTGAAGCCGAGGCCCTCGCGCAGCCGCGCGGTGGAGACGACCCGCCCGTGGGTGAGCGTGCGCCACTGCTCCGGCGAGAAGTCCCCGAGCCCCGCGCCGCGCAGCGCGGCCCCCGCCCAGCGTGCGACGGGCGGCAGCAGCGCCACCGTGGGCCGCCCGAGCCGCCGCGCGCACTGCGAGAGCAGCAGCACCCCCTCGCCCGCGACGTTGTACGTGCCGTTGCCGCGCGCGGACGCGCTCTCGGGCAGGCAGGCGAGGAGCCGCAGGACGGCGAGCGCGTCGTCCTCGTGCACGAACTGGAGCCGGGGATCGTGCCCGAGCACGGTCGGCAGCACCGGCAGCGCGAAGTAGGCGGCGAAGGGCGACTCGGCGCCGGGCCCGAGGATGCCGGCGAAGCGCAGCACGCCCACCGCGACATCGGGGCGGCGGCGGGCGAAGCCCCGCACGTAGTTCTCGACCTCACCGACGTCCTTCGCGAAGCCGCCGTGCGAGGGGCCGCGGTGCGGGCCCGTCTCGTCCACGACGGCGGGATCGCGGGCCGCCGAACCGTACACGGCGGTCGAGGACTTCACGACGAGGCGGCGCACCCACGGCGACTTCTGGCAGGCGCCGAGGAGCTGGAGGCTCCCGATGACGTTGGTCTCCTTGACCCCGGCGCGCGGCACCCCGGGCGCCGTCCCGGTCACGTCGAGGTGCACGACGGTGTCCACGGCGTGCTCGGCGAGCACGCGCGCGATGACGGGCTGCCGCAGATCGGCGCGGACGAACTGGGCGCGCCCGAGCGGCTGTCCGGGCGGTACGGAGTCCACCGCGACCACCCGCTCCACCGCCGGGTCCTCCTGCACGCCCCGCACGAACCGCGCCCCGAGCCTGCGCCCGGCCCCCGTCACCAGCACGACACGTCCCACGCGATCCGCCCGCCCTTCCGTGGCGTACGCCGTCGGGGGCCACGGTAGCGGGCGCGGGAGGGGAACGGGTCGCGGCCCCGTACGGCCCCGGCGGGCCCGCGCCGTACACAGAACCGCGGCCCTCCCCCGGAACAATCCGGGGAAGGGCCGCGGTGGAGCGCCCCGCTCGCGCGGGGAGGGGCTCACTTCTTGTTACGACGCTGGACGCGCGTACGCTTCAGCAGCTTGCGGTGCTTCTTCTTGGCCATCCGCTTGCGCCGCTTCTTGATGACAGAGCCCACAACAACCCTCGCTCACTACTCGGAACACCCCCGCAACTGGCGGGGGCACTTGGTGCGGGGCTGCATGGGCCCACACGACCTACGTCGGCCCAGCCTACCCGCCCCCGCCCCGAGCCCTAAATCGAGGGCGTCGCCCCTGCCCGGGACCCGGCCGAGCACCGGGTTCCGGGCAGGGGGTGGCGGGCTCAGGCGGTCTCCACCCCCACGTAGGACTCGCGGAGGTACTCGTGCACCGCCTGCTCGGGGACCCGGAAGGACCTTCCGACCCGGATGGCGGGCAGATGACCGCTGTGCACCAGGCGGTACACGGTCATCTTCGACACTCGCATCACCGAGGCGACCTCGGCGACGGTCAGGAACTGGACCTCGTTGAGAGGACGCTCGTCAGCAGTGGCCATCACTACACCTGCACCTTCCACTCGGACGCGCACCGGCTTCCCCTCCGGTGACTCCTCGTCGCTGAGCGCTCACTCCCCAGATTAGGGGCGGGTGATGCGAGTGGGGAAGAGGAGCAGGCATCCTCTGTTTACCGTGACAGACACGCCGGATTGAGTACATAACGAGTAATCGGCCGGTAGTACCCGGCCCGCACGCCACCCCCGGGCGGAACGCGAGGAGCCACCCGCCCCTCTCTGGCGGCGGGGCCCGGCGGGGGCCACGCGCGCCCCCGTGCCCCCCAGTCCCACGACCGAGCTGACCTGCGCCGCGCCCCGGCCGTCTCCCCGCGCCCCACCACGGCTTCCGTCCCGTCCGCCCCCGTGAGCCGGTCCGTCCCAGGAGGCGCGGACGGGCGATGCGCGCCCGGCGCGTGCCCGGCGCGGGGGACGTGCGCCGCAGGACCGGCGAGCAGCGGGAAAACGTAGGCGAAGAGGGCGTGCGTAGCGGGAAGCGGGTCGTTTTGTCGATACGTCGGCGCGCGGGGGCGGGGAGGCGGGTGGGGCGCGGTGGCCAGAGCGGGGTCGGGCGTTGGGCGTAGGAGGTGTGCTCCCCGGCCCACGCCGGCGGTTACGGAAGCAGCCCCCGCAGCGGGAAGACGCACTTGCGGGTCGCGATGATCGCCTGGTCGATCCGGTCCGCCGGGTCGTAGCCCTCCTCCCAGGGCTGCCACCGCACGGGCCAGCGGCCGTCGGTCATCCGGTACGGGGCCTGTTCGCGGGTCGCGGCGTACACCTGGTGCCGCCACGCCTCCGGTACGGCCGCGAGCGGTTCCACGGGACGGTGCGCCGCGATGGCGGTGAGGTGCGTCCACGAGCGCGGTACGACGTCCGCGACCGCGTACCCGCCGCCGCCGAGGGCGAGCCAGCGGCCCCCCGCGTACGTGTGCGCGAAGTCGTGGCACGCGGACTGCACGGCGCGCTGCGCGTCGAGGGACACGGCGAGATGCGCGAGCGGGTCCTCGACGTGGGTGTCGGTGCCGTGCTGGGTGACGAGGAACTGCGGGCCGAAGCCCGCGAGGAGTTCCGGCACGACGGCGTGGAAGGCGCGCAGCCACCCGGCGTCGCCGGTGCCGGCGGGCAGCGGGAGGTTCGCCGCCGAGCCCTCCGCCTCCTCGGCGCCCGTCTCCTGCGGCCAGCCGGAGTTCGGGAAGAGGGTGCGCGGGTGCTCGTGCACCGAGATGGTCAGGACGCGTGGATCGGACCAGAACGCGGCCTCGACGCCGTCACCGTGGTGCACGTCCGTGTCCACGTACGCGACCCGCTCGGCGCCCAGTTCGAGGAGCCGGGCGATCGCGAGGGCGGCGTCGTTGTAGACGCAGAAGCCGGAGGCGGCGGCGGGCATCGCGTGGTGCAGGCCGCCCGCGAAGTTCACGGCGTGCGCCGTCTCGCCGCGCCACAGCGCCTCGACGGCGGCGACGGACTGCCCGGCGATGAGCGCGGAGACCTCGTGCATCCCGGCGAACGCCCAGTCGTCGGTGGTGCCGAGCCCGTACCGCTGGTCGGCGTGCCGCGGCTCGGCGGAGGCCGCCTTCACCGCCGCGATGTAGTCCTCGCGGTGGACGAGCCGCAGCGTCGAGTCCCCGGCGGCCGGGGCCGCGACGACCTTGAGCGCGGCATCGACACCGAGGCCCGCGACGAGCTTGCGGGTCAGGTCGAGCCGTACGGGGTCCATCGGGTGACCGTCGCCGAAGTCGTACGCGGTGACACCGTCATCCCACATCAAGTGCGCGAGGCCGCTCATGCCCGTCACCGTACCGGGCCCCGGCGGGCGCGAAGGAACGCGCGTACACGAGCGTCACCAGGACCAGGACGAGCGGCACGAGCATCGCGCCGCGGTAGTTCCAGGCGTCGCCGAGGGCTCCGACGAGCGGGGAGCCGATGAGGAATCCCACGTAGTTGAAGATGTTGAGCCGCGCGACGGCGGCGTCCGAGGCGTGGGGGAACATCCGCCCGGCCGCCGCGAAGGTCTGCGGTACGAGGACGCACAGCCCGAGCCCGAGCAGCAGGAACCCGGACATCCCGGCCCAGGCGCTGGGCGCCAGCGCCACGACCCCGAAGCCGATCGCCGCGAGCACCGCCCCGGCCCGGACGACCACGACGGGCCCGAAGTTCCGCACCCCGAAGTCCCCGACGCCCCGCCCGACGAGCGTCGTGACCATGTACACGTTGTAGGGGACGGTGGAGAGCTGCTCGGAGCTGCCGAGGACGTCCTGGAGGTATTTCGCGCTCCAGTTGGAGACCGTCGAGTCCGCGATGTACGCGAAGGTCATCACGAGGCAGAGCGGCAGGAGCATCCGGAAGACGATGCCGGAGCCCGGCGCCCGCTCCTGGTCCGCGCGGACGGCGGCCTTCTTCTCCTCCCCGGGCCGCGCGTCGGCGTACCACCGGCTGCCGGACAGGGCGGCCGGGACGGCGATGGCGACGAGGGGGAGATAGGAGACACCGAGCGAGAGGTGCCAGTGCGCTCCGGCCCAGGCGAGCGAGGCGCCGAGGATGCCGCCGAGGCTGTACACGGCGTGGAAGCCGAGCATGATGCTGCGGCCGTAGGCCCGCTGGAGGCTGACGCCGAGCATGTTCATCGAGGCGTCGAGCGCGCCGACACCGAGGCCGAAGACGGCGAGGACGAGCCCCAGGGCCACCATGCCGTCGCCGTAGCCGACCCCGAGCAGGGCCAGCAATGCCAGGGGCTGCGACCAGCGCAGCACCCGGCTGGGCCGCACCCGCTTGACCAGTTGCTCCGTGACGACGCTCCCGATACCGGCGAGCACGGGGACCGCGGCGAGGAAGACGGGCAGGAGACCGTCGGATATCCCGTACTTGTCCTGGACGGCGGGGATACGGGTCACGAGCAGCGCGAAGGCCGCGCCCTGCACGAAGAAGCTGAGGGCGAGCGCGGCCCTGCCGTGCCGCAGGCGCGCGTCGATGGTGACGGGAGCGGTCATGGCGGGAGCGTAGGCGCCCGCGCTACCAGCCGGTAGATCAATCAGCCGAGCAAATCGGGGAGTTCGGCCATGCGCGCGAAGCTCGCCGTGACCGGGCCCAGCGAGGCCGCCGGGGTCATGGCGGTAAATCCGTACACGTCCATCCCGGCCGCGCGCGCGGCCTCGGCCCCGAGCGGGCTGTCCTCGACGACGGCGCACCGCGCGGGGGGCACGCCCATGGCGCGGGCCGCGTGGAGGAAGAGGTCGGGGGCCGGCTTCCCGCGGCCGACGTCCTCGGCGCTGAAGACCCGTTCCCCGGGGAACCAGCGGTCGAGCCCGGTCACTCCGTGGCCGAAGCGGATGCGCTCGTGACTGCCGGAGGAGGCGACGCAGTAGGGGGTCCGGTTCTCCTTGAGCCACGCGAGGACATCGACCACCCCGGCGACGGGTTTCAGCTCGCGTGCGAAGGCCGCGAAGACCCGTGCGTGGAAGTCCTCGTCGAAGGTCTCGGGCAGCCGCTGCCCGGTGCGTTCGAGGATCGTGTCGTGCACACGGTGCAGGGCGCCGCCCATGTAGTCCCGCAGGGAGTCCTCGTACGTGGTGGGGTGGCCGAGTTCGGTGAGGTGGGCGGCAAGCACGGTGTTGGACAGCGGCTCGCTGTCCACGAGCACCCCGTCGTTGTCGAAGATGACCAGGTCGTAGCGCATGACTCCGACAATAGCCGGGGCCGGAATACATCCCTGTGAACGCGGAAAAGCCCCGCACCAATACTGGTGCGGGGCTCCCCCGTATAAGAATTGTTCGGCGGCGTCCTACTCTCCCACAAGGTCCCCCTTGCAGTACCATCGGCGCTACGCAGCTTAGCTTCCGGGTTCGGAATGTAACCGGGCGTTTCCCACGCGCTATGACCACCGAAACACTATAAAACCCGACCACCCCGCCACACCGTAATAACGGGGGCAGTGTGTGATCATTCGTGGTTTCAGAACCAACACAGTGGACGCGAGCAACTGAGGACAAGCCCTCGGCCTATTAGTACCGGTCAACTCCACCCCTCACAGGGCTTCCATATCCGGCCTATCAACCCAGTCGTCTACTGGGAGCCTTACCCTCTCAAAGGAGGTGGGAACACTCATCTCGAAGCAGGCTTCCCGCTTAGATGCTTTCAGCGGTTATCCCTCCCGAACGTAGCCAACCAGCCATGCCCTTGGCAGAACAACTGGCACACCAGAGGTTCGTCCGTCCCGGTCCTCTCGTACTAGGGACAGCCCTTCTCAATATTCCTACGCGCACAGCGGATAGGGACCGAACTGTCTCACG
>NZ_GG770539.1:2841800-2848021 GCF_000154905.1 Streptomyces sp. SPB074
CCGCCAGGGTCTCCTCGTCCACGAGGAGTTCCATCGAGCGGTTCGGGATGTCGATCCGGATGCGGTCGCCGTCCTCGACCAGCGCGATGGTGCCGCCGGCGGCGGCCTCGGGCGAGGCGTGGCCGATGGAGAGACCGGAGGTGCCGCCGGAGAAGCGGCCGTCGGTGACGAGCGCGCACACCTTGCCGAGCCCGCGGCCCTTGAGGAAGGACGTCGGGTAGAGCATCTCCTGCATTCCGGGGCCGCCCTTGGGGCCCTCGTAGCGGATGACGACGACGTCGCCGGGGGCGACCTTCTTGGCGAGGATCTTCTCGACGGCCTCCTCCTGCGACTCGCAGACGACGGCGGGGCCCTCGAAGGTCCAGATGGACTCGTCCACGCCCGCGGTCTTCACGACGGCGCCGTCCTCGGCGAGGTTGCCGCGCAGCACGGCGAGCCCGCCGTCCTGCGAGTAGGCGTGCGCGACGTCGCGGATGCAGCCGCCCGCCGCGTCGGTGTCGAGCGAGTCCCAGCGCTCCGACTGCGAGAACGCCTCGGCGCTGCGGCGGCAGCCGGGGGCGGCGTGCCACAGCTCGACGGCCTCCTGGCCCGGCGTGCCGCTGCGCACGTCCCAGGTCCCCAGCCACTCCTTGACGGAGGGCGAGTGGATCGTGTGGACGTCCTCGTTGAGCAGCCCGCCCCGGTACAGCTCGCCGAGGATCGCGGGGATGCCGCCCGCGCGGTGCACGTCCTCCATGTAGTACGTGGTCGAGCCGGCCACGTTGGGGGCGACCTTCGCGAGGCAGGGGACGCGGCGGGAGACGTCGTTGATGTCGTGCAGGTCGTAGTCCGCGCCGGCCTCGCGGGCGGCCGCGAGCAGGTGGAGGATCGTGTTGGTCGAGCCGCCCATGGCGATGTCGAGCGCCATGGCGTTCTCGAAGGCCGCGTGGGTGGCGATGTTGCGCGGCAGGACGCTGTCGTCGTCCTGCTCGTAGTAGCGGCGGACGAGCTCCACGACGGTCTCGCCGGCCTTCTCGTAGAGGGCGCGGCGGGCCGTGTGCGTCGCGAGGACGGAGCCGTTGCCGGGGAGCGCGAGGCCGATCGCCTCGGTGAGGCAGTTCATCGAGTTGGCGGTGAACATGCCGGAGCAGGACCCGCAGGTGGGGCAGGCGTTCTCCTCGATGCGGAGGATGTCCTCGTCCGAGACCGACTCGTTGACCGCGTCGCTGATCGCGTTGATCAGGTCGAGCTTGCGGACGGTGCCGTCGACCAGCGTCGCCTTGCCGGCCTCCATGGGGCCGCCGGAGACGAAGACCGTCGGGATGTTGAGGCGCAGGGCGGCCATCAGCATCCCGGGGGTGATCTTGTCGCAGTTGGAGATGCAGATGAGCGCGTCGGCGCAGTGCGCCTCGACCATGTACTCGACCGAGTCGGCGATGAGGTCGCGCGAGGGCAGCGAGTAGAGCATCCCGCCGTGGCCCATCGCGATGCCGTCGTCCACGGCGATCGTGTTGAACTCGCGCGGCACGGCGCCCGCCGCCTTGACGGCCTCGGAGACGATCCGGCCGACGGGCTGGAGGTGCGTGTGGCCGGGCACGAACTCGGTGAACGAGTTCGCGATGGCGACGATCGGCTTGCCGATGTCCGCGCTCGCTACGCCCGAGGCGCGCATAAGGGCGCGGGCACCCGCCATGTTGCGGCCGTGGGTGACAGTGCGGGACCTCAGCTCGGGCATCGTCGCTCGCTCCTCGTCGTACGGGGTGGTGATGCGCGCCGGGTGCGGCCGGGAGGGCCGCCCGCGACGCGTCGGGCTTGCCGTCGAGCGTACGCCTGCGCTCCAAGATCTGGACAGGGTGTCCGGAATGCGGGACGTTCCTTCTCGGTGCGGCGCCGTCCCCGCGGCCCCCGCGGGCGGGCGTGGGGGGTGGTCAGGGCCCGGCGGTGGTCCGTTCCGCCGTGAGGCCCGGGTCCGGGTCGGTGAGGTAGCGCTGGAGGGTGGGGGCGACGGCGGCGACGAGGCTCGCAGCGGGTTCGGAGGCGATGGGTTCGACGGCGAGCACGTAGCGGAGCAGGGCGATGCCGACGAGGTGCGAGGCGGCGAGTTCGGCCCGCAGCCGGGGTTCGGGGACGTCGAGCCCTTGGGCGATGCGTTCGAGGAGGCGGCTGAGGACGAGGGAGCGCAGGACCCCGGCGGCGGCCTCGTGGGTGAGCGCGGAGCGGACGAGGGCGAGCAGCGGGGCCCGCGTCGCGGGGTTCTCCCAGATGCCGAAGAAGTAGGCGGCGAGGCGTTCGCCGACGCCGTCGGCGCCCGCGCCGATCACGTCGGCGAGCCCGTGCGCCGGGCCGAAGTGCGCTTCGACGGCGGCGGCGAACAGGGCGTCCTTCGTGCCGAAGTAGTGGTGCACGAGGGAGGCGTCGACCCCGGCGAGCCGGGCGACGGCGCGGACCGGGGTGCGGTCGTAGCCCTGCGCGGCGAAGGCGGTCCTGGCGGCGTCGAGGATGCGTTCCCTGGCGCCGGGGCCGTTCGCGGCGAGGGCCTTGGGGGGCCGGCCGGGGCGTCGGCGGGGAATCCACCACATGAGTAGTCGTCCGCCTGCGTACCGCGCCTCCCGCGTGCGTGCCGTGAGCTGCCGTGCCGTGTGCTGCCCTGCCCTGTTGCGATGAGGTGCAAAGTGCGCCGCGCGTGCGGCACGCGCCTGTTCCGCGTGTCCGCCGGGTCGCTCGCCCGGGTGGTGTTCAGGGGCGGGGGGACCTCGCGGATGACGGGGCGGGCGGGCCGGGCTCGGTGTGCGGGCTCCCGCTGGCCTCGGGGCGGGGCGGGGCGAGCGGGGCGGCGAGGTGGAGGCGCGTGTAGGCGAGGGCTTCGGCGAGGTCGGCCTCGCGTTCGGCGTTGGACATCGCGCGCCGCGTGTTGACCTCGATGACCACGTGCCCCGTGAAGCCGCTCGCGGCGAGGCGTTCGAGCGTCTCGGCGCAGGGCTGGGTACCCCGGCCCGGGACGAGGTGCTCGTCCTTGCCGGAGCCGGAGCCGTCGGCGAGGTGCACGTGGGCGAGGCGGTCGCCCACGCGCGCGATCATCGCCGTGGCGTCGGTGCGGGCCGTCGCGGTGTGCGAGAGGTCGACGGTGAAGTGCCGGTAGTCGTCGTGCGTGACGTCCCAGTCGGGGGCGTAGGCGAGGAGTTCGCGCTCGCGGTAGCGCCAGGGGTACATGTTCTCGACGGCGAAGCGCACGTCCGTCTCGTCCGCCATGCGCCAGACGCCGGTCACGAAGTCGCGCGCGTACTGGCGCTGCCAGCGGAAGGGCGGGTGGACGACGACGGCCGAGGCGCCGAGGCGCTCGGCGGCGCTGCGGGCGCGCTGGAGCTTGGTCCAGGGGTCCGTCGTCCACACGCGCTGGGTGATCAGCAGACAGGGGGCGTGGACGGCGAGGACGGGGACGCGGTGGAAGTCGGAGAGCCTGCGCAGGGCGTCGATGTCCTGGCTGACCGGGTCGGTCCACACCATGACCTCGACGCCGTCGTACCCGAGGCGCGCGGCGATCTCGAAGGCCGTCGCCGTCGACTCCGGATAGACCGAGGCCGTGGACAGGGCGACCTTCGCCACCGGAACGCGGACCGCTGCTTCAACCACCCCCACAGCGTACGGGGCGGCGGCACGCGGCCGTCCGTGCGCGAGCCCGCCGCGACGCGCGGGCGGCGGTCGCGCCCGGCCCGGCCTGCGCGCGGGCGCGACGTGTGCGGTGCGCCACGGTCGGGGCGGGGAGGGCGGAAACGGAGGCGGGCCGGGCGGAAGCGGGCCGGGCGGGCGGTCCCGTCCTCAGCTCCCCGGCGTCCGGGGCGTGACCGGCGTCGTCGCCGTCGTGCGAACGCCCTCGGCGAGACCGCCCCCGCGCGTCTCTCCGGCGAGGCCGGACCCGCTCGCGTCTCCCGCGCGGCCGGGACCGCGCGTCCCTCCGGCGCGGTCGAGGCTGTCGAGGCGGCGGAGGATGACGCCTTCACGGAGGGCCCAGGGGCAGATCTCGGCGCGTTCGACGCCGAAGAGGTCGAAGGCGCCCTCGGCGACGATCGCCCCGGCGAGGCGCTGGTCGGCGCGGTCCTCGGGGATGCCGGGGAGTTCGGCGCGCTCGGCGGCGGTCATCGCGGCGAGGCGCGGCACCCACTCCTCCAGCGAACGGCGCTTGAGCTCGCGCGTCACGTACAGGCCCTCGGAGGAGCGGGCGGCGCCGCCGACGCGCGCGAGGCGGCGGAAGGTCTTGGAGGTCGCGACGACGTGGTCGGGCGGCCCGAAGCGGCTGAACTCGCCGACGACGCGGGCTATCGAGGCCCGTACGTAGGTGCGCAGCCCCCGCACGTCCGCGGACGCGGGCGGGTCGCCGGGCAGGCGCGTGTGGGTGAGGCGGCCGGCGCCGAGCGGGAGCGGGACGGCGGCGTCGGGTTCCTCGTCCAGGCCGTAGGCGATCTCCAGCGAGCCGCCGCCGATGTCGAGGAGCAGCAGCCGGCCCGCCGACCAGCCGAACCAACGGCGCGCGGCGAGGAACGTGAGCCGTGCCTCCTCCGCTCCGCTGAGCACGTCGAGCCGCACGCCCGTCTCCGCGCGCACACGGCGCAGGACCTCGTCGGCGTTGACGGCGTCGCGCACGGCGGAGGTCGCGAAGGGGAGCAGTTCCTCGACGCCCTTGTCCTCGGCCACCCGCAGTGCCTCGCGCAGGGTGGCGACGAGCGCGGTCACCCCGCGTTCGCCGATCGCGCCGTCCGCGTCGAGGAGCTGGGCCAGGCGCAGTTCCGCCTTGTGCGAGTGCGCGGGCAGCGGCCGCGCGCCGTGGTGGGCGTCCACGACGAGCAGGTGCACCGTGTTCGAGCCGACGTCGAGTACTCCGAGCCTCGTGGCCGCACACGCTACTGCGCCGGGCCCGGCGCGCGGGCGGGGTACGCAGCGGCGGGCCGGGGCGTACGGGGGCACGAGGGACCGGAAGCGCGGGCGCGGGGCCGGGAGCACGGGTGGCGCACGGGTGGCGGGAACGGCGCGGGGGCGGCCGCGCGCCGGGGGCCCGCGGTGTGACCTTCGGGGGACGCGGGCGCGACGTTCCCGGTCGGCGGGGCGACGCGCTTACGCTGGGCGCGTGCCGAAGACGAAAAAGGCGAAGTCCCCGGAAATGCCGCGCTCCGAAGAGGCTCCCGAGATGCCGCAGCAGAAGCAGGACAAGCGGAAGCGCAAGCAGGACGAGAAGCGGGCGGACGGCCGGAGCGCGAAGCCGGGTGCCGGGCGGGGCGGGAAGCCGGTCGGCGGGCGGGACGCCAAGCGGAGCGCGAAGCAGGCCGCTCTGCTCGCGCGCGAGCTGCGGACCGCCTCGCCGGAGGACGCTTCGGACGCGGAGGGCTCGGGTGCGGTGGCCGTCGCCGCGGCCGGTCCCGGCGCGCCCCCGCTCCCCGAGGGCGACGAGAAGGGGCTCGATTTCGCGCGGGCGTGGGTGGAGTTCCCCGACCCGGACGACGAGGAGCAGGTCTTCCGCTGCGATCTGACGTGGCTCACCTCGCGCTGGTCCTGCGTCTTCGGCAGCGGCTGCCAGGGCATCCAGGCCGGGCGCGCGGACGACGGGTGCTGCACGCTCGGGGCGCACTTCTCGGACGAGGAGGACGAGGAGCGGGTCGCGGGGTTCGTCGAGCGCCTGACGCCGGACATCTGGCAGCACCACGACGTGGGCACCTCGACCGGCTGGGTGCAGCTCGACGAGAACGACGGGGAGCGGCAGACGCGGCGCTGGCAGGGCTCGTGCGTGTTCCAGAACCGGCCCGGTTTCGCGGGTGGCGCGGGCTGCGCGCTGCACATCCTGGCGCTGCGCGAGGGCCGCGAGCCGCTGGAGACGAAGCCGGACGTGTGCTGGCAGCTCCCGGTGCGCAGGACGTACGACTGGGTGGAGCGGCCGGACGGCACACAGATCCTCCAGGTGTCGATCGGCGAGTACGACCGCAGGGGCTGGGGCCCGGGCGGTCACGACCTGCACTGGTGGTGCACCTCCGCGACCTCGGCGCACGGCGCGGGCGAGCCGGTCTACGTCTCGTACCGGCCGGAGCTGACGGAGCTGATGGGCAAGCAGGCGTACGCGCGGCTGGTCGAGCTGTGCGAGGCGCGGCTCGCCTCGCACCTGCCGCTGGTGGCGCCGCACCCGGCGGACCGCGTGGGGTGACGCGGGGGGGCGGGGTGACCCCGGGGGCCGCGTGAGGTGATCCCCGGGGGCCCGCAAG
>NZ_GG770539.1:2848877-2851272 GCF_000154905.1 Streptomyces sp. SPB074
GGGCGAGGAGCGGGGCGGCGACGACGGTCGCCACGACCGTCGTCGTGACGGCGCGCGAGCGCAGCCGGTCGCGGCGGGCCGCGCGCTCCCTGGCATCCATCGGGAAGCCCCTGCGGTCGAGCCGGGGCTGGGCGGGACTCCGGCGGCGCCGGGGGGGCGCGACGGCGGGGCGCGCGAGGATCTCGGCGCGCGGGGCGGTGAGGACGGGCAGCGCGTCGGGCGTGACGGCGGTGCCGGGCCACGGCTCGGCGGCGCCGGCGCGTTCGGCGGTACGGCGGCAGCGCGGGCACTCGTCCACGTGGCGCACGAGTTCGCCGCGGAGCGCGGAGCCGAGGGGGATGCGGCGGTCGCCCGCGTACCGGGCGGCGACCGGGCAGCCGCCGCTGGCCGCGACGCCGAGCGCGACCCTGGTCCGCTCCACCTCGCACGCCGCCGCCGCGAGCAGTTCCCTGGCGGCGGTGGCCTCCAGGCCGATGACGGAGGCGACCTGGAGCGGGCTCAGCCCGTGCCGGACGGCGAGTTCGAGTGCCTCGCGCTGCTCGGGACTCGTACCCGCCGCCTCCGGCCAGGCGAGCCGCGCCAGTTCCCTGCGGCGCTCGCGCCCCTGCTCGGACTCCTCGCGCGCCCCCTCCTCGGAGTGCCCGCGTGTCGCGGTGAGCCGTCGTAGGCACACCCAGCGGGCGAGCGCGTAGAGCCACGCCAGCCGGTCCTCCTCGTCCTGCGGGGCGCGACCGTGCTTGCGCGCGGCGAGGTCGAGCACCTCGCGCACCACGCCGACCGCCGTCTCGTGCGCGCACAGGACGGAGAGGCAGTACGTGAAGAGGCCGTCGAGATGCCGGTCGAACCGCTCGTCGATGCCCTCGCCGGGCCGCGTCGCGGCCGCGCCGGGCACGCCCGAGGAGCCCGTACCGTCCCGGGAGGTGGAGTGCTCGGTCCTGCTGCTCATCACCCGGCGACCGTAGGCGCCCGTGCGCCCTCACTCGCCCCTCCTTGAGCCGTTTTACTCCTTACGGGTGAACAGATCGCTCGAAAGGGGACAGCGAGGAGCGCGTACGGGTCCGGGAGGGGGCGTACGAAGCGCTCCCGCCCGCGCCCCCGCCCCTCCACGCCCCACCGGACTCCGCGCCCCCGTCGAGCCCTCCCCTCCCGGCCGGGCCCCGTTGCCCGGCCCCCGTTGTCAGCGCCTCCCGCTACCGTGGCCGTATGCCCACCCGCACCAAGTCCGCCAAAGACCGGCCCTCCTTCCGCTGCACCGAGTGCGGCTGGCAGACCGCCAAGTGGCTGGGGCGCTGCCCGGAGTGCCAGGCGTGGGGGACGGTCGAGGAGTACGGGGCCCCGGCGGTGCGCACCACGGCGCCGGGTCGCGTCACCACCTCCGCCCTCCCCATCGCGCAGGTCGACGGACGGCAGGCCACCGCCCGTTCCACCGGCGTGCCCGAGCTGGACCGGGTGCTCGGCGGGGGGCTCGTGCCGGGCGCCGTGGTGCTCCTCGCGGGGGAGCCGGGGGTCGGCAAGTCCACGCTGCTCCTGGACGTCGCCGCGAAGGCGGCCGGCCCCGGGCGGCGCACGCTGTACGTCACGGGCGAGGAGTCCGCCTCGCAGGTCAGGCTGCGCGCGGACCGTATCGGCGCGCTGGACGACGAGTTGTACCTCGCTGCCGAGACCGACCTCGCCGCCGTCCTCGGCCACCTCGACGCGGTGAAGCCCGCGCTGCTCGTCGTGGACTCCGTGCAGACCGTCGCCTCGCCCGAGATCGACGGGGCGCCCGGCGGCATGGCGCAGGTGCGGGAGGTCGCGGGCGCGCTCATCCGCGCCTCGAAGGAGCGCGGCATGGCGACCCTCCTCGTCGGGCACGTCACGAAGGACGGCGCCATCGCCGGGCCCCGTCTGCTCGAACACCTCGTGGACGTCGTCCTCGGCTTCGAGGGGGACAGGCACGCGCGCCTGCGCCTCGTGCGCGGCGTCAAGAACCGCTTCGGGGCGACCGACGAGGTCGGCTGCTTCGAGCTGCACGACGAGGGCATCACCGGCGTCACCGACCCCTCGGGCCTCTTCCTGACCCGCCGTGACGAGCCCGTGCCGGGTACGTGTCTCACCGTCACGCTGGAGGGCCGCCGGCCCCTGGTCGCCGAGGTGCAGGCGCTCACCGTCGACTCGCAGATCCCCTCGCCGCGCCGCACCACCTCGGGCCTGGAGACGTCCCGCGTCTCGATGATGCTCGCCGTCCTCGAACAGCGCGGGCGGATCAGCGCGCTCGGCAAGCGCGACATCTACAGCGCGACGGTCGGCGGCGTGAAGCTCTCGGAACCGGCCGCGGACCTCGCCATCGCCCTCGCCCTCGCGAGCGCCGCGAGCGACACCCCGCTCCCCAAGAACCTCGTCGCGATCGGCGAGG
>NZ_GG770539.1:2851639-2858131 GCF_000154905.1 Streptomyces sp. SPB074
CCGCGAGGAGGCGGCGCCGGACCTCTGGGAGGAGGACACCCCGGCCCCGTTCTGAGCCCCGCGCGCGGCACCGGTCCGCGCGCCCGCGCCTTCGCCCCGGCACGCCGGGGCGGCGCCGGTAGACTTTGCCCCGGTCTCGCCCGTCCGTACGGTGGGCCACGGGTCGCCTCGGCCCTCGGAAGGACCGGGCGGCGTGGCGCGGCCGGGCACCGTAGATCAGCGACCGGAGGAATGCAGTGGCAGCAGGCGACCGGGGAGCGACCCCCGGCAAGTCGGGCGGTGTTGCCCGTGCCGACGCGCTGATGCGCGCCTCACTGAGCGCGGTCGCGCCGGGCACGGCCCTGCGGGACGGACTCGAACGGGTCCTGCGCGGGAACACGGGCGGTCTCATCGTGCTCGGCTGGGACAAGACCGTGGAATCCCTGTGCACGGGCGGGTTCAATCTCGACGTCGAGTTCAGCGCGACCCGCCTGCGGGAGCTGTGCAAGCTCGACGGCGGCATCGTGCTCGACAAGGACCTCACGAAGATCCTCCGCGCGGGCGTGCAGTTCGTGCCCGATCCGACGATCCCGACCGAGGAGACCGGTACCCGGCACCGCACCGCCGACCGGGTCTCCAAGCAGGTCGGCTTCCCCGTCGTGTCGGTGAGCCAGTCGATGCGGCTCATCGCGCTGTACGTGGACGGGCAGCGCCGGGTCATGGAGGACTCCGCCGCGATCCTCTCGCGCGCGAACCAGGCGCTGGCGACGCTGGAGCGGTACAAGCTGCGCCTGGACGAGGTGGCGGGCACGCTCTCCGCGCTGGAGATCGAGGACCTCGTCACGGTGCGGGACGTCTGCGCCGTCGCGCAGCGCCTGGAGATGGTGCGGCGGATCGCCACGGAGATCGCCGAGTACGTGCTCGAACTCGGCACCGACGGGCGGCTCCTCGCGCTCCAGCTCGACGAGCTCATCGCCGGTGTCGAGCCGGAACGGGAACTCGTCGCCCGTGACTACGTGCCCGAGCCGACCGCGCGCCGGGCCCGCACCGTCGACGAGGCGCTGACCGAACTGAACGCGCTGACCCACACCGAGCTGCTGGAACTGCCCGTCGTGGCCCGCGCGCTCGGCTACACCGGCTCGCCCGAGGCGCTCGACTCGGCGGTCTCGCCGCGCGGTTACCGGCTGCTGGCGAAGGTCCCGCGCCTGCCGGGCGCCATCATCGACCGGCTCGTGGAGCACTTCGGCGGCTTGCAGAAGCTGCTCGCCGCGAGCGTGGACGACCTCCAGACCGTGGACGGCGTCGGCGAGGCCCGCGCCCGCAGCGTCCGCGAGGGCCTGTCCCGGCTGGCCGAGTCGTCCATCCTGGAGCGGTATGTCTGACGGGGCGGGGGACGGGCCGGGGACGCGATAGCTGGCGGGGCGCGGCAGCGGCTGGCGGGGCGCGGCAGCGCCTGACGGGGTAGTGGCCGGGGCGGCAGCACCGGCCTGGGGACAGTGGCCGGGGGCGGCGGGTTTCCGGCCCTCGGCTCGCGCAGGCGCCCCGCTTCCGGAGTCGCCCCCCTTTGCGGCGCTCCCCGGGCCCTCCGGGCGGCGCGGCCCGTCGGCCCGCCGCCCTCAGCCCGCCGCCCCGCGGTCCGCCGCCGTCAGTCCTTGTCGAGGCGGAACGACGTGCGGGCCTTCGGCAGCCCCGGTGCCTTCGCCTCCACGAGGTAGGTGCCCGGCTTCGCCGAGCCGCTCGGCGGCTTCGCGCAGGCGGCGCGGCTCGCCTTGCGGTCCCACTCGATCTCGTACCGGATCGTCTCCTTCGCCGGTACCCGCAGCCACAGGCTCTCGGCCGCGGGGCAGTCCTTGGAGGACCAGTACGGGTCGTCCTCACCGGTCAGGGTGATCGTCACGACGGTGCGCGCCGCGCCGAGATCCACCTTGCACGCGGCGGCCGAAGCGTTCTTGACGGACAGTTCGAGCTTCGGCTTCTTGCCCGGCTCGTAGGTGTTGTGGGCACTGCGCAGCGAGAGTTCGGCGGTGTCCGTCGTGCAGTCGGGAAGGCTGGACCCCGCGGTGACGCGCTGCGCGTCGCTGCTTCCGGCGCCCGCGCCCGCCGCACCGCCGCCCGAACCGCCTCCGCCGCCCGCGTCGTTCGAGCCCTCGGCGGCGTCCGAGCCGTCTCCCGTGCCGCCCTTGCCGGAACCGTCCTTGCCGGAACCGCCGCCCTCGTCCCCGTCCGAGGCGCCGTCCGAGGCGCCGTCACCCGGGGTGCCCGTGGCGTCGTCGTCCTTGCCGGAGCCGCCGGACTCGTCCCGGCCGCCGGGCTGTTGACTGATCGCCGGGCCCGAGCCGCTGGGTCCGGGGGTGATCGAGGGGGCGGGTCCCGAGGAGCTGCCGGAACCCTGCGCACCGTCCTTCTTGCCGCCCCCGCCTCCGCCCGTGGCGTACACCAGCCAGACGGCGAGCAGGGCGACGAGCACCAGCACGGCGCCGAGAATCGCCCTCCGTCGCCAGTAGATGCTGGAGGGAAGCGGACCGACCGGATTGCGCATAGATCCCACGGCGCAACTCTACGAGAGACGCACGCCACTCCCGGCGCCACCCGCCGCCCCACCGTCAACTTTCCCGGATCATCATTCCGGCTGGTCTTCACATCGGCGGCGGCCCGCGCCACGACCGCCGGTTTCGCGCCGGTACGGGCCGTTCCGCGCCACCCCGCGCGCCCCCGGGCCGCACCCCCGCGACACCTCGTCACCCCACGTCCGGGGCGTGATCACTCCGTTCCCTCTTCGTGCCCTTTTCGTTTCCTGGGCCGTCCGGCACGCGTGCCCTCGCCACGCATCCGTGCCGCGCGCGGCACCGCCCGCCCCCGGCCGTCCCGCTTTCCGCCCGGCTTGTCCGCGCGTGCCCCTTCCGCCCCGGCGCCGTCGCGGGAGCGCGCCCGGGCCCGGCCCGGTTCACCCCCGCTTCGTGCCGTGTCCTCCCCCGGTTCACCCGCCACCCCCGCCGATCGGCAGGGGCGGGAACGGTCCCGGCGGAGGATGTGGTGGTCGGGAGCAGCCCGTAGCGTCCCCGACCATGGAAGGCATGACCAGCGTCGACTCTGACCTCTATCTCGACATCCTCGACTTCGGGCGCAGCACGCCGGAGTGGTTCCAGAAGCTCGCCGAGATCTGGACGGAACTGGGGCTGCTGCTCTTCGCGGTGCTCTTCGTAGTCGCCTGGTGGCGCGCCCGGCGCGGGGACCCGAGCGCTCTCGCCGTCGCCGTTCTCGCCCCGCTCGGCACGGCCGTCGCCTACGTGATCAGCGAGGTCGCGAAATCCTCGATCACCGAGGAGC
This sequence comes from Streptomyces sp. SPB074, assembly GCF_000154905.1. Classification (GTDB taxonomy): domain Bacteria; phylum Actinomycetota; class Actinomycetes; order Streptomycetales; family Streptomycetaceae; genus Streptomyces. The sequence continues at coordinate 2,854,946 of NZ_GG770539.1, forward strand.
GGCCCTGCCGTGCCGTAAAGGGCGCCCGCCCGCTGATCGACTGTCCCGCCCACGGCGACTGGTCCTTCCCCAGCAACCACGCGACGATCGCCGCCGGGGCGGCCGTGGGGCTCCTGCTCGCCTGGCGCGTGATCGCCTGGCTCACGCTGCCGATGGCGGTCCTCATGGCGTTCTCGCGGGTCTTCGTCGGGGTCCACTACCCGCACGACGTCGCCACCGGCCTCGTGCTCGGCGCGCTCGCCTCGATCGTTGTCGTCAAGCTCGGCACGCGTCCGCTCGCCGCGCTCGCCGCCACCATGCGGGCCTCCTCGGTCGGTCTCCTCGTCTGGTTCGCCGGTCCCGGGCAGCGCCGCGCGGCGCACGCCGCGCCCTACGCCCGCTGAGCCGCCCGGCTCCTCAGCCCTCCTCCCCCACCGGCAGTCCCGCCTCGTGCGCGAGCACGGCGGCACGCACCCGGTTGGGGACCGCGAGCCGGTCGAGGACGACGCTCACGTACGCCTTCACCGTCGCCTCGCTCAGGCCGAGCCGCCGCGCGATCCCCGCGTTGGACAGCCCGGCCGCGAGCCCGGCGAGGACTTCGCGCTCCCGGGGCGTGAGCCGGGCCACCGCCCGGCGCGCCCCGGCGGCCCGTTCCAGGCGCCGCCCGCCGAGCCCGTCCAGGACGTGCCGGGTCACGCGTGGCGCGAGGAAGGCGCCGCCCGCCGCGAGCGCGCGCACCCCGGCGATCAGCTCGTAGGGGTCACCCGACTTGAGCAGGAACCCGGCCGCCCCGCCGGCCAGCGCCCGCTCGACGTACTCGCCCTCCGAGAACGTCGTGAGCATCCCGACGGCCGTGGCCGGGAGCAGCCGGGCGAACTCCCCGGCGGCGCCGAGCCCGTCGAGCACGGGCATCCGGACGTCGAGCAGTGCCACGTCGGGGCGCAGCCGCAGGCCCTCGGCGACCGCCTCGCGCCCGTCCCCCGCCTGCCCGGCCACCTCGATGCCCGGCGCGCTCGCCAGGATCGCCGCCACGCCCTCGCGCACGAGCCGTTCATCGTCCGCGAGCAGCACCCGCACCGGAGCCCCGCCCCCGGCCGGTTCCGCAGGCACCTGGTACTCCCCTCTCATCCGTACTCCGTTCTCATCCGCTCTCATCCGCCGAGCTCCGCGAGTTCCCTGCGGGCGTCCCCCGCCACGCCCGCTCCCGGCACGACCGTCTTCTCCACGAGGCGGCCGTCCCGGAAGCACAGCCGGAAGTGATCCACGCTCACGAAGAGCTGAGGGACCGCCCGGTAGTAGCGGCACGCCGCCCCGGCCGGCCGCGCGGGCTCCCGCTCGACGGGGATGTCACTGACCGTGCGCGCGGGGAGCCGGGGCGCGAGATCCGCGTACGGCGTGCCCGGGCGGGCGTCCGCGTAGACCCGCGCGTCGAGCACGGAGTGGCCGCGGCTGTACGCGTACCAGCCGAACCCGCCACCGAGCAGCACCGCCCCGGCCACGACCCCCGCCACGACCAGCCGCCCCAGGGGCATGGGCCCGAGCACGGGACCCGCCCCTGGGACCGGACGCGTCCCGGGCCGGAGGCCCGTCGCGGGCGCCCTGGCCTCCGCGCGAGGCGCGCCGCCCACGCGAGGGAGCTGGCTCCTCAGATGCCAGGCACGGAGCCGGCCGCGTGCCCTGCCGCTCGTGTGCTCCGGTCCGCGAGCGGGCAGCCACACCTCCACGAGGTGGCCGCCCCCCTCCCGCTCCCCCGCCGCGAAGCGCCCGCCCGCCGCGCGCACCGCGCCCGCGAGCGCGCGGAGCCCCGAGCCGCCGCCCTTGACCACCCGCGCACCGGGCGGAGCGGCCCCCGGAGCCCGCAGGCCGCAGGCGGACGCGGCGCCAGGCCCACCGGGAGCCACCGCCCCGGAAACGCCCGGCGCTCCCGCCTCCGGTGCGCCCGAGTCCACCCTCCCCGCCGCTCCCGGAACCGTCCCCGCCCCTCCCGAACCCGTCCCCGCCGCGCCCACGGCGGCCGTCCCGCTCTCCCCCACGGCGGCCGTCCCGCTCGCGATCCGCAGGTAGGAGCCCCCGTCGCCCGGGACGCAGGCGACCGTCACCTCCGCGCCCGGCGCGTACCGCGCGGCGTTGGTGAGTGCTTCGCGCAGCACCCGGTGGCGCAAAGCGGTGTGCGCGTCGGGGGCAGCGGGCCAGGCCGTGACGCGGACGGCGAGGCCCGAGGCGACCGTGCGGCCGAGGAGCCCTGCCAGGTCGGGGGCCGGTGGTCGCCCCGGTGGGGGGTCGCCCGGCGCCGGGCCGGGCCCGCCGTCCTCCGTGCGGAGGACGTCCACGATCTCGTGCAGCCGGTCCACCGCCTCCGCCGTCGCCGCGCGCAGCCCGGCGGCCGCCTCGCGGTGCCGCTCGGGCAGCCCGGCCGCGAGCTGGAGCGCCCCGGCCCGCAGCGCGATCAGGCTCAGCTCGTGGCCCAGCGCGTCGTGCATCTCGCCCGCGATCATGGCCCGCTCGCGCAGGGCCGCGCGCTCGGCGACGGCCTGCTGCTCCGTTTCGAGGCGGGCCGCGCGCGCCCAGCCCGCCTCCGCGAGGGCCCGGCGCTGGAGCCGGTACCGCCCGGCGAGCCAGGGGAAGACGACGAGGAAGAGGAGGACGGCGAGGAGCAGCAGCAACGCCGTCACGACGTCCTGCCCGCGCCACAGCACCCGCGCCGAGCCGGCGAGGGCGAGCGCCGCGCACGCCGCCGCCGACTGCCGGGCCCCGCCGCGCAGGCCGAGGAGGTGGCCGAGGACGGGCAGGGCGAGCCCGTAGTCCGCGGTGAGGAGCGACGTCCCGAAGGCGAGGCCGGGCGCGGCGGCGAGCAGCAGGGAGGTCGCGGGGAGGCGGCGCGCGCAGGCGGCGGCGAGGGCGAGGGCGGCGAGGCCGAGCGCGGTGGCCCCCCAGGGCACGTGTTCGACAAGATCGAGCGGGCGTGCCACGAGGACGGGCACGGCGAGCACGGCCCAGAGCCCGAGGGCCCGGACGCCGTGCGGAAGCGCGGTGACTGTCATGCCGTTCACGGTACGGGCCACCACTGACAATCCCTCCGTGACCGCGTGGACGCGCTGTGTAGCGGACCCGCCGCGTAAGGGCAGGTCGTGCGCGCGTGTCCCTCCGGTCCCCCCCGTGGCGGTCCTCGACGGGCCCGGTCCGCCCGCTTCCCCCGCCGCGTCCGCT
>NZ_GG770539.1:2858689-2870292 GCF_000154905.1 Streptomyces sp. SPB074
AAAAAAAAAAAAAAGAAAAAAAAAAAAAAAAAAAAAAAAAAAAAAAATGTAAACGTTAAATAGAAAAAAAACAAAAAAAAAAAAAAAAACAAAGAAAAAAAAAACAAAAAAACAAGTTCCCCCCAAAAAGCAAGACGACGACAGAGAATAGGCTCACGCGGTCAGCACTCCCGGAGGCCGAGGACACGGCGGCGCGCTGGGCGGCGGCGTCGATGGAGCTGGGCGCGCTCGTGTGCACGGCGAAGGGCGAGCGGTGCGAGCCGTGCCCGCTCCGGGACCGCTGCGCCTGGCGGCTCGCGGGCAAGCCCGAGCACACCGGCCCGCCGCGTCGCGCGCAGACGTACGCGGGCACCGACCGCCAGGTGCGCGGAAAGCTCCTCGCGGTGCTGCGCGAGGCGCTGGAGCCGGTGCCGCAGGCGGCGCTCGACCGGGTCTGGCACGATCCGGCGCAGCGGGCCAGGGCGCTCGACGGGCTCGTCGCGGACGGTCTCGTGGAGCCGCTGGAGAACGGCCGCTACCGGCTGCCCGGACACCGCTCCTTCCCGCCGCACCAGCCCCGCTGACCCCCGTCGCCCCCGCTCCGCGATCCCCCGGCAGGGGCCGCGTGAGCGCGGCCGGCCGCCGCTCCCAGGTGGGCTGTTACACAACCGATGGGTAGCTGTGCCTCCATCGACCGGCTACTCGGAAGGCTCCGTTACACCTGCTCCGTAGCGTCTGCCGTGTGCTCCGACCAGAGCACACGGGGACGCGGGGACCACGGGGACACGGGAGGCGGACGAGATGGCGCAGGCGACGGTCGGCGACGGGGTGCGGGACGAGACGGCGGGGGACGGGCTGCCCGAGGAGATCCTCGGTTTCGAGGACTACGTACGGGCGCGCCAGGACGCCCTGCTGCGCAGCGCCCGGCGTCTCGTGCCGGACCCGGTGGACGCGCAGGACCTGCTCCAGACCGCGCTCGCGCGCACGTACCGCCGCTGGCAGGGCATCGCCGACAAGCGTCTCGCCGACGCCTATCTGCGTCGCGTCATGATCAACACGCGGACCGAGTGGTGGCGGGCGCGGCGCCTCGAAGAGGTGCCGAGCGCCCAGCTCCCCGAGGACGCCGTCGACACGGTGCCCGACCCCACCGAGCAGTACGCGGACCGCTCGCTGCTCATGGACGTGCTCTCCGTCCTCGCTCCCAAGCAGCGCAGCGTCGTCGTGCTGCGACACTGGGAACAGATGTCGACCGAGGAGACGGCCGCGGCGCTCGGTATGTCGCCCGGCACCGTCAAGAGCACCCTGCACCGTGCGCTGGCCCGGCTCCGCGAGGAGCTGGAGAGCCGGGCGCGCGAAGACCGGGCGCAGGAACGTGAGGAGCTGGAGCGGTGCGTGGCCTAGTGCCCCGGAGGCCGTGGTGTGCCGGGCCCCGCGGCTTTGCCGCTAAGGCGGCGGGCGCGGCGCGTCCGCGTACGGCGGCGCGCTGGCGCGGGCTCGGCCTGGGGGCCACGGCGCTGCTCGCGGCCGGGGGCTGCGCCGTCGGGGGCACCGGTACGCGGGACGAGGGCCCGGCCCGCCCCGAGTCGGCGGCGCAGGTCAGCCCGGCCCCGAGCACCACCCGCAGCGCCTCGATGCCCGTGATGGGGCAGCAGCAGGTGGTGCGGCTGCTGCTCTCCGACGGCTCGGTGAGCGCGGAGACGAAGAAGGACCTCAAGCCGTGCGGCGGGCACGACTACCCGGTGGACGTGTCCTCCGGCGACCTCACGGGAACCGGTGCGCCCGATCTCCTCGTCAACGTCATGACGTGCGGGGACGGGGTGGGTGTCGCGACGTACGTCTACCGCAAGGAGAAGCCGGGGTACGTGAACGTCTTCCGTGCCGAGGACCCGCCGGTCTACGGGGAGATCGACCGCGGCGCCCTGGTGGTGACCAGGCAGCTGTACCAGAAGGGCGACCCGGTCTCGTACCCGTCGAGCGAGGAGGTCGTCACGTACGGCTGGCACGGGGACGAGTTCACGGAGTCGTACCGGACGCGGAACGACTACAGCAAGACGGTGGGCGGGGACAACCCGGACGGGGAGGACGACGGCGGGGAGGACTCCACCCCCGTACCGGTCTCTCCCGGCGGATGACGGTGCCGCGCTCCCCGGACGGGGCGGGAGCGGGGCGAGGCTTCGCGGGCCGGGCGGGGCGGAGCGGCCGGGCCCCGGCGGGGCGGGCGGCTGGACGACGGGAAGACGGACTGACGGGCATGGACGAGCAGACACAACGGCGGGCGGGGGCGCGCGTCCTCTTCGTGGAGGACGACGACGTGATCAGGGAGGCGACGCAGCTCGCCCTGGAGCGGGTGGGATTCCGGGTGACGGCGGTCCCCGACGGCCTCCAGGGCCTGGAGTCCTTCCGCGTGGCGGCCCCGGACATCGCGCTCCTGGACGTGATGGTGCCCGGCATGGACGGGGTGAGCCTGTGCCGGCGCATCAGGGACGAGTCCACGGTGCCGGTCATCATGCTGTCCGCGCGCGCGGACAGCATCGACGTCGTGCTCGGCCTGGAGGCCGGGGCGGACGACTACGTGACGAAGCCCTTCGACGTCTCCGTGCTGGTGGCCCGGCTGCGCGCCGTGATGCGCCGCTTCGGGCACGCCGGGGGCGGCGGAGAGCCGGTGGAGACAGGGGCGGACGGGCCGCTGCGCTTCGGGGACCTGGAGGTGGACACCGAGGGGATGGAGGTGCGGCGCGAGGGGAAGCGGATCGCGCTCACCCCCACCGAGATGCGGCTGCTCCTGGAATTCTCCGCGGCCCCCGGCACCGTGCTCAGCAGGGACCAGCTCCTGGAACGGGTCTGGGACTACGGCTGGGGCGGTGACACGCGGGTCGTGGACGTCCATGTGCAGCGGCTGCGCGCCAAGATCGGCCAGGACCGGATCGAGACGGTCCGCGGCTTCGGCTACAAACTGCGGGCCTAGCGTGGTGGAGACGGAGCGGGACCCGGGCGGGGACCGGGAGGAGCGGCGGGCGGGCTCCGCGGCGGGCCGGGCCGGGCCGCCGTGGCGGGAGCGGCTGCGCAGCGTGTTCCGTACCGGGCTGCGCTGGAAGCTGAGCGCGGCGATCGCGCTCGTCGGGGCGCTCGTGGCGATCGCGCTGAGCCTCGTCGTGCACAACGCGGCGCAGCTCTCGATGCTCGACAGCGCGCGGGACGTGCAGGACCAGCGCGTCCAGTTCGCCCAGCGGATCTACGAGACGACGGGGCGGCTCCAGTTCGGCGCGACGCTCGACGACCCGGGGCTGCCGAAGGCGCTGCGCGACCGGGTGGCGAAGAACCGGCGGGCGACGTACATCGCCTCCGGTCCCGGGGGACGGCCGGACATCTGGGCGGGGCTCCCGCTCAGCAACGGGCACGTCCTGTCCCTGCACACCCGCTGGTCGACGCGGAAGCAGCGGATCATGCAGGACCTCGACCAGGCCCTCGTGATCGGTTCGATCGCGGTGGTGCTCGGGGGCAGCGCGCTCGGGGTCCTCATCGGCGGGCAGCTCTCGCGGCGGCTGCGCAAGGCCGCGGCGGCGGCGCGCGAGGTGGCGCGCGGGCGGCGGGACGTGCAGGTGCGGCAGGCGATCGGCGGGATCGTACGGGACGAGACGGACGACCTGGCGCGGGCCGTGGACGCGATGGCGGACGCCCTGCGGCAGCGTCTGGAGGCGGAGCGGCGGGTCACGGCGGACATCGCGCACGAGCTGCGGACTCCGGTGACGGGGCTGCTCACGGCGGCGGAGCTGCTGCCGCCAGGACGGCCCACGGAGCTGGTCAAGGACCGGGCGCAGTTGCTCCGCACTCTCGTGGAGGACGTGCTGGAGGTGGCGCGGCTGGACAGCGCGGCGGAGCGGGCCGAGCTCCAGGAGCTGATGCTCGGCGAGTTCGTGGAGCGGCGGGTACGCACCTCCGACCCGGGCATCTCGGTGCGGGTGCTGCGGGAATCGGAGGTCGTGACCGACCCCCGGCGCCTGGAACGCATCCTCGGCAATCTCCTCGCCAACGCCGCGCGGCACGGGCGGGGACCCGTGGAGGTGACGGTGGAGGGCCGCGTGGTGCGGGTGCGGGACCACGGTCCCGGGTTCCCCGCCGAGCTGCTGGCGCAGGGGCCGAGCCGATTCCGCACCGGCAGCGTGGACCGTTCCGGGGGCGGGCACGGGCTGGGGCTGACGATCGCGGCCGGACAGGCGCGGGTGCTCGGGGCGCGGCTCACGTTCCGCAATCTGCTGCCGCCCGGCGCCGGGGACGATGCCGAGGCGGAGGGCGCGGTGGCGGTCCTGTGGCTGCCGGAGCACGCGCCGACGGACGGGGGCGGCGCGCCCGACGCCGTCTGAGGCCGGGACGCGGCAGGGCCCCGGCCCGGTCGACAGGGTGTGTCGCCGGGCCGGGGCCCTGGGAGGAGCGCTCGCGCGGTGCCCGCGCCGCTCTCGCGGAGCGGTTGCTCGCGGGGGTCGCGCGGCGCGCTCGCGGTGTGCTCAGCGCGTGCCGGTCAGACCTTCACGCCCATCTTGTGGAGGAAGTTGACGGGGTTGACGGCGGAGCCGTAGTTCGGGGTGGTGCGGATCTCGAAGTGGAGGTGCGGGCCGCTGGAGTTCCCGGTGCTGCCGGACTCCGCGAGGTGCTGACCGGTCTTGACGGTCTGGCCGACCTTGACGTCGATCTTCGAGAGGTGCGCGTACTGCGAGTACAGCTTGTAGCCGTGCTTGATGACGATGGCGTTGCCGTAGGCGGGGCCGTCACCGGCGCCGATGGGGCCGGCCTTGACGACGGTGCCGGAGTGGGCGGCCATCACGTTGGTGCCGGTGGGGACGGCGAAGTCCTGGCCGGAGTGCTTGTGCGCCCAGCGCGAGCCGTCGTTGCCGAAGCTCGCGGAGAGCTCGTACTTCTTGACCGGGTCGATCCAGGACTTGGCGGTTTTGGCGTGGGCGGCCTTGGTCTTGACGGCGAGCGCGGCGGCCTTCGACTGCGCGTCGGCCTGGGCGGAGACGCCGGTCGCGCTGACAGCCGGGATGACCTTGCTGGTCTGCGTGCCCGTGTCGGCGGCGACCGCGGCCCCCGCCCCGAGCACGGCGACGGCACCGACACCGGCGGCCATGAAGGCGGCGCGGTTGCGGAGACGGGCGGTGGTGCGGGCGTTCGAGGACGTGGTGCTCTTCGGCATGGGGGGAGTACCTCCGCGTGGGGGGATTCCGGCGGACTGCCGGGGCGACAACCCCATTGGTAACAAGCCACTCAGAACACCCGAAACAGGGCATCTACTAACAGAAGACGTAGCCACTGCCGGGCCTCCCCGGACCCCGGGAGGCTTTTCCACCGCCTGTGACGCGCCTTACGTGACGCCGCCCACAGAGGGAAAGCCCAGGTGGAATGGGGTGCGAGGAGGGAAGTACCGGCCATACGCCCGAGCAGACACGGAATACCCCTGGATCCAATGAGGACGTTTTGTACCTATTCATCCCCTAATGCGTTTAGTACGTGACGCACCTCCTGTGCCCCACGTCACCCATAGCCCCCTTTTCGCGCCTTTCGGGGCCGGGGTGGGAGTGACCGCGACCACGTCTGCGGGGGTGACGGGGGTGCCGTTCCGCTCCGCGGGGGCGGCCGAGGGTGGTGGCTCGGTCACGCCGTGCCATGGCCGCGGTCCACGCGCCACGTACGCGGCATCGTCTGGAGCCGGGTCGCCACCCGTCGGCCCTCCCGGGGCGGGCCGGGCCCCGCCCCATCAATCCGCGAGCCGCACGCCACCCCACCCGCGCCGGGCCGCAAGGCTCGTCCCGTCCCGGGCCGCGAGGCTCATCCCGTCCCGGCCGATCCGGCCCACCGAGTCACGAGGGCCCCCGCAGCGCACACCGCACACCGCGAAGGCCCCGCCTTCTCCCGGGCGGGAGAAGGCGGGGCCTTCGCGGTGGAGCCGGTTGCCTGCTGGGGCTCAGCTCTCCTTGGTCAGGTTGGGGCCGCCACCGGTGGCGGACTCGACCGGGGGTGCGTCGGGGAGCGTGGACTTCTCCTCGCCGCGGAAGGTGAAGGTCTCGTTCTCGCCTTCGCCCTCCGTGTCCACCACCACGATGTGACCGGGGCGCAGCTCGCCGAAGAGGATCTTCTCCGAGAGCACGTCCTCGATCTCGCGCTGGATCGTGCGGCGCAGCGGACGGGCGCCGAGCACCGGGTCGTAACCGCGCTTGCCGAGGAGCTTGCGGGCCGGCTGGCTGAGCTCGATGCCCATGTCGCGGTCCTTCAGCCGCTCGTCGACCTTGGTGATCATCAGGTCGACGATGCGGGTGATGTCCTTCTCGGTGAGCTGCGGGAAGACCACCGTGTCATCGACACGGTTGAGGAACTCGGGGCGGAAGTGCTGCTTCAGCTCCTCGTTGACCTTGGCCTTCATGCGCTCGTAGCCGGTCTTCGTGTCGCCCTGGACGGCGAAGCCCAGGTTGAAGCCCTTGGAGATGTCGCGGGTCCCGAGGTTGGTGGTCATGATGATCACCGTGTTCTTGAAGTCCACGACACGGCCCTGGGAGTCGGTCAGGCGACCGTCCTCCAGGATCTGGAGCAGCGAGTTGAAGATGTCCGGGTGGGCCTTCTCGACCTCGTCGAAGAGAACGACGGAGAACGGCTTGCGGCGCACCTTCTCGGTGAGCTGGCCGCCCTCCTCGTACCCGACGTAGCCGGGGGGCGAGCCGAAGAGCCGCGAGACGGTGTGCTTCTCGCTGAACTCCGACATGTCGAGGGAGATCAGCGCGTCCTCGTCGCCGAAGAGGAACTCGGCGAGCGTCTTGGCCAGCTCCGTCTTACCGACACCCGAGGGGCCGGCGAAGATGAACGAGCCACCGGGGCGCTTCGGGTCCTTGAGCCCGGCACGCGTACGGCGGATCGCCTGGGAGAGCGCCTTGACGGCGTCCTCCTGGCCGATGACGCGCTTGTGGAGCTCGTCCTCCATGCGCAGCAGGCGCGAGGACTCCTCCTCGGTGAGCTTGAAGACCGGGATGCCCGTGGCCGTGGCCAGGACCTCGGCGATCAGCTCCTCGTCCACCTCGGCGACGACGTCCATGTCGCCGGCCTTCCACTCCTTCTCCCGCTTCGCCTTCGCGGCGAGGAGCTGCTTCTCCTTGTCGCGGAGCGAGGCCGCCTTCTCGAAGTCCTGCGAGTCGATCGCGGACTCCTTGTCCCGGCGGACACCGGCGATCTTCTCGTCGAACTCGCGGAGGTCCGGCGGCGCGGTCATGCGGCGGATGCGCATCCGGGAGCCGGCCTCGTCGATGAGGTCGATCGCCTTGTCCGGCAGGAAGCGGTCGGAGATGTACCGGTCGGCGAGGGTCGCGGCGGCGACGAGCGCGGAGTCGGTGATGGAGACCCGGTGGTGCGCCTCGTAGCGGTCGCGGAGGCCCTTGAGGATCTCGATGGTGTGGGCGAGCGAGGGCTCGGCGACCTGGATGGGCTGGAAGCGGCGTTCGAGGGCCGCGTCCTTCTCCAGGTACTTCCGGTACTCCTCCAGGGTCGTCGCGCCGATCGTCTGGAGCTCGCCGCGGGCGAGCATCGGCTTGAGGATCGAGGCGGCGTCGATCGCGCCCTCGGCGGCACCCGCGCCGACGAGCGTGTGCAGCTCGTCGATGAACAGGATGATGTCGCCGCGGGTGCGGATCTCCTTGAGGACCTTCTTGAGGCGCTCCTCGAAGTCACCGCGGTACCGGGAGCCGGCGACCAGGGCGCCGAGGTCCAGGGTGTAGAGGTGCTTGTCCTTGAGGGTCTCGGGCACCTCGCCCTTGACGATGGCCTGCGCGAGGCCCTCGACGACGGCGGTCTTGCCGACGCCGGGCTCGCCGATGAGGACCGGGTTGTTCTTGGTGCGGCGCGAGAGCACCTGCATGACCCGCTCGATCTCCTTCTCGCGCCCGATGACCGGGTCGAGCTTGGATTCGCGGGCGGCCTGCGTCAGGTTCCGGCCGAACTGGTCGAGGACCAGCGAGGTCGAGGGAGTGCCCTCGGCGGGGCCGCCGGCCGTCGCCGTCTCCTTGCCGGTCTGGTAGCCGGAGAGGAGCTGGATGACCTGCTGACGGACCCGGTTCAGGTCGGCGCCGAGCTTCACGAGGACCTGGGCGGCGACACCCTCGCCCTCGCGGATCAGGCCGAGCAGGATGTGCTCCGTGCCGATGTAGTTGTGGCCGAGCTGGAGGGCCTCGCGGAGCGAGAGCTCCAGGACCTTCTTCGCCCGGGGAGTGAAGGGGATGTGCCCGGACGGGGCCTGCTGGCCCTGGCCGATGATCTCCTCCACCTGCTGGCGGACCGCCTCCAGAGAGATCCCGAGGCTCTCCAGGGCCTTAGCGGCGACACCCTCACCCTCGTGGATCAGCCCCAGAAGGATGTGCTCGGTGCCGATGTAGTTGTGGTTGAGCATCCGGGCTTCTTCCTGAGCCAGGACGACAACCCGCCGCGCGCGGTCGGTGAACCTCTCGAACATCGTTAATCGCTCCTCAGAGCGGTCAGGCAGTAAAGGGGTCGGTCCCCTCCCTGTCCTTCCGCAGCTTAGTCCCGCAAGCGGGGACCGCTCGGGTCCATCCCCGCCTCCGCGGGGACCAGCGTCCTTCCTGAACTGCTGAACGAACTCACTAACACTGATGGTGCGAGACGATGTTCCCCCAGGCCAAGCCGATACCCGCTCCATCGCTACGCCGATGGCGAACGCGGGGAGCCCAGGACCACCGCGTCACCCCTCCCTACTGGGAATGTCTTACCCCCGAGCAGGGACAGTCCATGCGACACGACCCCGCCCCCTCCGCTACGGGCGAACAGCCTTGCGCGCATCCGCCGGGCATTACCGGGCCGCGACGCCCACGAGGCGTCAACACCGGCACACTCTTCGTAACCCCTCGGGGCGCGCCGGAGTTCCCGAGCGGAGGGGAAGAACGCGGGTGATTCCACGGACGGGGGTACTGCGGGGTCCCACGGGGCGGGTGCGGTGGCACGCGCGGACCCGGCGGGAGGGGGCGGCGGGGCGCCGTCCGAATGTCGCCCGTACCGGGCTGCGGCTTCCGAGACAGGACCACGGGTGCGCTGCTCCGGGGCGGGGTGCCTGGAAGCCCCCAGCGAGGAGGCTCGCCCGGAATCGGGCTCACAGCCCCGGCCGGTCCCGGCGAGGGGGCCCTGCGGCAGTGGCGCGGGGATCACGAGCCTCTGGGAGTCCCGGTGCGGGGCGTACGGATCGGGCCGACGGCCGGACTCCCGCCTCCGCGCCTGTCTCCGCCTCCGCGCCTGCCTCTGCACGCCTGTTTCCGCCGCAACGTCACGAAAACGGGGGCATCGCCCTGCCACGTGAGTCCGGCCCGCGGGCCCCGTATCGCCGCGGGCCGCGCCCACTCCCGTATCGCATCAGGATGCTCAGCGGTGCGCGTCCTCGTACGCCTGGCGGACCGTGCGGGAGACACGGCCGCGGTCGTTGACCTCCATGCCCTGCTCCTTGGCCCAGGCGCGGATGGCGGCGGTCTCTTCGCTGCTGCCACTGGAGGAACGCGTCTTGGCGCGGCCGGCGGAACCGCGGCCGCCGGTACGGCGCCCGCTCTTGATGTAGTCCTCAAGCAGCCCGCGGAGCTTGTCCGCGTTCGCCGTGGTGAGGTCGATTTCGTAGCTCTTGCCGTCGAGCGCGAACGTCACCGTCTCATCGGCCTCTCCGCCGTCGAGATCGTCGACGAGAAGGACCTGAACCTTCTGGGCCACTGGATTTCCTTTCGGCCATAAATGCAGTACGCCGGAAAGCAAACCGCTTTTTCCGGGAAAACACAAACCCTTCGGAGATGCTGAGGAGAGACTGCGCAGACCCGGCCCTCGGGAAACATGCGCGTTTCGGACATAGGACGCAGCAGGTCCGTCCGGCGGGGAATGGACCGCGATTGCGATCGCGAAACAGCACGGGAACAGCAGCGGGAAGCGGGCGCGCCACGATGCGCGACGGTCCGGAACAGCACGGGAACGCGAAGGAAGACGGCTGCGGAAGGCCCCACAAGCTTTGGCCAGCGCCTGCCTTTGGCATAGGCGCGGCATAGACCCGGACATAGCCGGGGGCATAGGCGGGGCCAAAGCCGCGCCCATAGGCGGAGTGATAGGCGTACGGATAGACAAGCGACCGGCGCGCGCAAAGCCGCGCCGGTCGCGCGCCCGCGCGAACCCGGGAGCGGGGCCGGTGGCGCGTCCCTTCCCGCACGTCAGGGCGCGGAGCGGCTGCGGCGCGTCCTCGCGCGAACACGGTTCGTACGGAAAACCTGGGGCACACGGCGTACGGAGAACCGGACGCGACGCGTATCGGGAAGCGTGCGCCGCACGCGAAACGGAAGAGGGAAGGGTGCGCGCGCTCAGAGATGCAGCAGCATCCGGCAGTTGCCCAAGGTGTTGGGTTTCACTCGTTCGAGGTCGAGGAACTCGGCGACGCCTTCGTCCGGGGAACGGAGCAGTTCGCTGTAGACCTCGGTGTCGACCGGGGTCTCGCCGATCTCCACGAAGCCGTGCCGGGCGAAGAAGTTCACTTCGAAGGTGAGACAGAAAACCCTTCGGACCCCGATCCAGCGCGCGGTGTGGAGGAGCTTCTCCAGCAGCAGATGTCCCACTCCCGCGCCCTTGAGCGCGGGATCGACGGCGAGTGTGCGGACTTCGGCGAGGTCCTCCCACATGATGTGGAGCGCCCCGCAGCCGACGACCTCCGCGTTGTCGTCGCGTTCCGCGACCCAGAACTCCTGGATGTCCTCGTAAAGCGTCACGGTCGCTTTGTCGAGCAGGATGCCGCGCCGCGCGTACGGGTCGAGCAGGGCGCGCACGGCGGCCACGTCGGCGGTACGGGCGCGGCGCAGCGAGACGCCGGGAGCAGGGAGGGGGCCGGTGGCGGGCGGTACGGCTTCGCTGGACATGATCACGACGCTACCGCTCGCCGTCCTCCTCGGCGGGCCCGGGTGCGGGGGGCGCGGCTCCGGGCGCGGAGGTGCCGGGGGACGCGGAACCGGGAGCCTCGGGGGGCGCGGGTTCGGTGGGCCCGTGAGCGGGAGCCTCGGGACCCACCGGTTCGCCGGACCCGGTACCGGCAGCGGGAGCCCCGGAGGGCGCGGGCGTGGCCGGCGGAGGCGTTTCCGTCCCGGCCCGGGGGCCGGTGGCGGGTTCCGGTGCCGGGTCCGGCCCCTGCACCATGCGTACCGCGTCGCGCAAGGCCTCCTGCTGGTCGGCGCTCATCATGCGGAAGAAGGCGACGAGGGCGGCGGCACGGTTGTCGCTGCGGCCCCAGTCCTCGTTCATGAGGGAGGCCGCGTAGGCATCGCGGGTGGAGACGGCCTCGTAGCGGTAGGCGCGGCCCTCCGACTCGCGGCGGACCCAGCCCTTCTGGTGCAGGTTGTCCATGACCGTCATGACGGTCGTATAAGCGATGGAGCGCTCCAGCTTCAGGTCCTCCAGGACCTCGCGGACCGTGACCGGACGGTTCCACTTCCACACGCGGGTCATCACCGCGTCTTCCAGTTCTCCCAAAGGACGGACCACGCGTGCACTGTACGTGCGCGAAGCGGCACCATCTCTCCCATTCCCGGCAATTCCCGCCGTCGCACGGCAAAAGGGGTGCGTGTCCCGGC
>NZ_GG770539.1:2870764-2874652 GCF_000154905.1 Streptomyces sp. SPB074
TACGGGCCGGGGTCGCCGGTTTCGCTGGCGCGGGCTTGGCGGGGGCGGGCTTCGCGGGCTCGTCGGCCGCGCGGCCGCCGGGCAGGGCGCGCAGCGGGGTGCGGGGGCCCGGGGCGAGGGCGCGGCCCGCGAGGCGGGCCCGGACCGCCTGCTCGGCGAGGTCCTGGCATCGCACGAGGAGTCGCGCGGCCGCCGGGTCGTGGCGCACGGCGCGCAGGGAGGCGAGGTCGTCGGGTCCCGGCTGGTACCCGGCGTCGAGCGCCTCGGTCAGGAGGGGGAGGTAGCCGGCGAGGCTGCCCGGGAGGGCGTCGCGGTAGCGCGCGAGGTCGGCCACGAGGAAGGCCCGCAGCCGCGCGGCCTCGTCCACGGCGGCGTCGACCGCCCGCGAGAGTCGGAGGCAGTCGCGGACGTCGTCCGGGCGGGAGGGTCCTGGCAGCAGGGCGAGGGCGAGGGCACGACGCACGACGCGCACTTCGTCCGCGCCGAAGACCATGCCGCCCCGGGAAGATCCGTATGGCGTGGGCATGGAAGGACGATACGCACATAACGGACGAAAATGTGGTTATTGGGGCGGTGGCGTCTCGGGGCGGGGCGCGGTGCCGTCCTGCGCCCCCGTCCCGCGCCCCCCTCACCTCACCCGCGCGCCCCCTCGGCTGAGCCCCGGGCCGCGCGCCTCACCGCCGCCCCGCGTTCCGCTCGTACACGAGGCGCAGGCCGATCAGCGTGAGCCAGGGTTCGTGGTGGTCGATGACCTCGGCCTCGCCGAGGACCATCGGGGCGAGGCCGCCCGTGGCGATGACGGTGACGTCGGCGGGGTCGGGGGCGAGTTCGCGGGCCATGCGCTGCACGACGCCGTCCACCTGGCCCGCGAAGCCGTAGAGGATGCCGGACTGCATCGCCTCGACGGTGCTCTTGCCGATGACGCTGCGCGGCCTCGCCAGCTCGATCTTGCGCAGCTGCGCGCCGCGCAGGCCGAGCGCCTCGACGGAGATCTCGATACCGGGGGCGATGACCCCGCCCGTGTACTCGCCGCGCGCGGAGACCGCGTCGAAGGTCGTCGCCGTGCCGAAGTCCACGACGATCGCCGGTCCCCCGTAGAGGTGCTGCGCGGCGACCGCGTTGATGATGCGGTCCGTGCCGACCTCCTTGGGGTTGTCCATGAGGATCGGCACGCCCGTCTTGACGCCGGGCTCCACGAGGATCGCGGGCACGTCCCCGTAGTAGCGGCGGCTGACCTCGCGCAGCTCGTGGAGCACGGCGGGCACGGTGGAGCAGATCGCGATGCCGTCGATCCCCTCGCCCAGTTCCATGCCTAGGAGCGGGTGGGTGCCCATGAGGCCCTGGAGGAGGACCGCGAGTTCGTCGGCCGTGCGGCGGGAGTCGGTGGAGATCCGCCAGTGCTCGACGATCTCCTCGCCGTCGAAGAGACCGAGCACGGTGTGGGTGTTCCCGACGTCGATGGTCAGCAGCATCGCGAGTGTCCTGGAGGGGGAGGCGGGGGCGGAGGGGGGGGGAAGGGTCAGCCGTTGTCCGGCTCGCGCAGGTCGAGGCCGACGTCGAGAATCGGCGCGGAGTGCGTGAGCGCGCCCACGGCGAGGTAGTCGACGCCGGTCGCGGCGTAGGCGCGGGCGTTGTCGAGGGTGAGGCGCCCGGAGGATTCGAGCAGGGCGCGCCCGGCGGTGAGGGCGACGGCCTCCTCGGTCTCGGCGGGCGTGAAGTTGTCGAGCAGGACGAGGTCGGCGCCGGCGTCGAGGACCTCGCGGAGCTGGTGGATCGTGTCGACCTCGACCTCGACGGTCAGGCTGGGGAACATCGTGCGGACCGCGTCGAAGGCTGCGGCCACGCCCCCGGCGGCGACGACGTGGTTGTCCTTGACGAGCGCGGCGTCCGAGAGGGACATGCGGTGGTTGACGCCGCCGCCGCAGCGCACGGCGTACTTCTCCAGGGCGCGCAGGCCCGGGGTCGTCTTGCGGGTGTCGCGCACGCGGGCCTTCGTCCCGGCGAGGGCGTCCGCCCAGGCACGGGTCGCGGTCGCGATGCCGGAGAGGCGGTTGAGCAGGTTGAGGGCGCTGCGCTCGGCGGTGAGCAGGTCCCGGGTGCGGGTCGTGACGCTGAGCAGCTTCTGCCCGGCGTGCACGGTGTCGCCGTCGGCTACGTGCCGCTCGACCTCGAACTCCTCGGTCGCGACGAGCGAGATGACGGCTTCGGCGATGTGCAGCCCGGCGACGACGCCGTTCTCGCGCGCGGTGAAGTCGGCGGTCGCGACGGCGTCGGCGGGGACGGTCGCGAGCGAGGTGACGTCCTCGCCGCCGTCCAGGTCCTCGGCGAGGGTCAGGTACGCGACGTCCTCGACGTGGACGGGGTCGAGGCCCCCGGCCGCGAGGAGCGCGGCGAGCGCCGGGTCGAGGCCGCAGACGTCCTCGTCGTCCCCGTGGTCGTCGGCGTCCTGCGCGCCGCAGGCGCAGCCCGCGCCGCAGCCGCCGTCCGCCTCCCCGTCGCTCGCGGGCAGCAGCGGCAGCACGGCCCCTGGCGCGGCTGCGGGGATGGGCTCGGTCGGCTCGGGCTGCTCGGGGCTGGTGCTCACGCTCTGGGCTCCTGGTGCGGTACGGGTGGTACGGGTCGTGCGGGCGTCGTGTGCGCGCCCGGCGGGTGGTGCGCGCGGACCGGGTGGTGCGCGTCGTGCGGGACCGGTCGCGCGGTGCGTGGTCGTGCGGTACGTACGAGTGTGACCGCCCGCGCCGCCGGGCGCGGCGGACCGGGCGGTCGCGGGTACGTGCGTGCGTACGGAGAGTACGCGTTCGCACGGACGGTCGGCTGCCCGTCCGGGCGTACCGGGCGGTACGCACGACAGTCGTACGGCGCGCGCGGCCGGTACCGGGGGGACGGGGCCGCCCGGGCCGGGCGGGAGTCTCACCCGCACGAGTGAGGGGGTCAGTCGTGCGGGCGGGTCGGCGGGAAGGTGGTGCCGCTCGTGGGGCGCAGGCGCGGGGTGTGCGTCGCGGCGTCCAAGGTGACGACGATATGCCGCGCCCCGTCCGGGTCGTCGCGCTCGGGGTGGTCCTCGCGCCAGTGGCAGCCCCGGGTCTCCTCGCGGGCGAGCGCGGCCTCGGTGAGGACGCGGGCGACGGTGAGGAGGTTGGTGGCCTGCCAGGTCTCGACGCCGGGCTCGGCGGGCCGGGCGTCGCCCGGGGCGGAAGCCCCGTCGCGTCCGGCCGCCGCGAGGGAGCGGGCGCGCAGCGCGTCGAGGGCCTCGGCCGCCGCGCGGAGCGAGGCGGCCGAGCGGAGCACGCCCGCGCCCTCGCTCATCGCGCGCTGCACGGCGAAACGGTCCTCCGCGTACTGGAGCACCTCGGTGCGCACGCGGTCGCGAACCGGTTCGCGAACCGGTTCGCTCGCGTCTGTCGCGGCCTGCCCGTCCGGCGCGCTCGCGGCGGGGGAACGTTCCGCCGCCGCGCGGTGGCGCGTGACGAGGTGCGCGGCGATGCGTTCCGCGTAGACGAGTCCTTCGAGGAGCGAGTTGGACGCGAGCCGGTTGGCGCCGTGGACGCCGGTGCAGGCGACCTCCCCGCAGGCGTAGAGCCCCGGCACCGTCGTACGGCCCTCGGTGTCGGTGCGGACGCCGCCCGAGGCGTAGTGGGCGGCGGGCGAGACGGGCACGGGCGCGGTGACGGGGTCGATGCCGTGGGCGCGGCAGGCGGCGAGGATCGTGGGGAAACGGTTCTCCCACATGTCGGCGCCGAAGTGCCGGGCGTCGAGGTACATGTGCGTCGTGCCCTGTTCGCGCATCCGGCGCGTGATGGCCTTGGCGACGATGTCGCGCGGGGCGAGTTCCCCGAGTTCGTGCTGCCCGGTCATGAAACGGACGCCGTCCGCGTCCACGAGGTGGGC
>NZ_GG770539.1:2875157-2876265 GCF_000154905.1 Streptomyces sp. SPB074
CTCGGTGTCGAAGCGCGCGCCCGTCTCGATGAGGCGGCGCACGGCCCCCGGGCCCTCGGTGACGAGGAGCCGCACGGCGTCGGCGTCGCACAGGCCGACGCCCGCGACGAGCGTGTCGTCCAGGTGCTGTTCGGGCGTGTCGCCCTCGCCGAGCGCGGCGGCGATCCCGCCCTGCGCCCACCGCGTCGAGCCGTCGTCCAGCCGCGCCTTGGTGACGACGACGGTACGCAGTCCGGCCGCCTCGCAGCGCAGCGCGACGGTGAGCCCGGCGACGCCGGAGCCGACCACGACGACGTCCGCCTCGCGGCTCCAGCCGGGTGCGGGGGCGGGGAGGCGGAGGGTTTCGCGGGGTATGGGCGGCTGGGCGGCGTTCACGGGGTGGCTCCGGGGAGGGGTGCGGGCCCGGAGGCCGGGGCCAGCGGGAGGTTGTCGATGAGGCGCGTGGCGCCGACGCGGGCGGCGACGGCGAGGACCGCCGCGCCGGGGAAGGCGCCGGTGATCTCGGTGAAGTCGGCGGGGTCCACGAGCGCGACGTAGTCGAGGACGACGGGCGGCGCCGCCTGGGCGGCCCGGTCGAGCACGCGGCGGGCGGCGGCGCGTACCGCCTCGGGGCCTTCGCCGCGCGCGGCGGCGTCCTGGCCCGCGTACAGCGCCCGCGAGAGGGCGAGGGCGGCGGCGCGCTCGTCCGGGGAGAGGTAGCGGTTGCGGCTGGAGCGGGCGAGTCCGTCGCTCTCGCGCGCGGTGGGCACGGCGACGATCTCGATGCCGAAGGCGAGGTCGCGGACCATGCGGCGGACGAGCGCGAGCTGCTGGGCGTCCTTCTGACCGAAGAGCGCGAGGTCGGGGCGTACGAGGTGGAACATCTTGCCGACGACGGTGAGCATCCCGTCGAAGTGGCCCGGGCGGCTCGCGCCTTCGAGGCGCTCGCCCATGGGGCCCGCGCTGATCCGGACCTCGGGCGGGCCGCCGGGGTAGACCTCTTCGGCGGAGGGGGCGAGGACGTGGTCGGCGCCCGCCGAGCCGGCGAGGTCGAGATCGGCGTCCAGGGTGCGCGGGTAGCGGTCGAGGTCCTCACCCGCGCCGAATTGCAGCGGGTTGACGAAGACCG
>NZ_GG770539.1:2881061-2882461 GCF_000154905.1 Streptomyces sp. SPB074
CGTCACCCAGGCGATCGGCAGCGGCGAGGACAGTGCCCTGCGGACGATCGTCGCCGCCAGGGTGTTCTTGGTGGCGAACTGCCGCTCTTCGGGGACCTTGGCCGCGCGACAGCGCTCCGGTTCGTCGGTCCAGGACTTGGGCAGGCAGAGCTCCCGGTCCGCCAAGGCGCGGCCGACCGTGCTGGCATAGGCGGCGAAGACGCCGATCTGGCAGTTCTCGGTGCGGCCGGCGGTGCCGGAGTATTGCCGCTGGACGCCGGCGGAGGTGGTGCCTTTCTTCAGGAATCCGGTGTCGTCGAGGATCAGTACTCCGTCGGGGCGGCCGAGGTGTTCGGCGACGTAGGTCTGCAGGTCATTGCGGATGTCATCGGGATTCCAGCGGGCGCGGGAGAGTAGGTGCCGCAGACCGTCGGGGGTGGAGTGGCCGGCGTGTTCGGCGAGCTGCCAGCTGTTCTTGCGGGCTACCGGGGCGAGCAGCGCGCGTACGTAGTCCCGCATCCGGCGGCGGGGTTCGACGCGTCCGAAGTGGTGCCCGATGGTGGTGAAGAGGTGGTCCAGGTCGCGGTCCCAGGTCTCAGCTACCTGTTCGGTAATCACGACCTGAGGCTTCCCCGGCCCTGGACGACATCGCCGCCGTGGGCACTCCTTCGAGGGGTCTACGGGCAGAAGCCGCCCATGACAGCGCTCCGCCCGCTACACTCCCACCGCTCCACTTTTCCCCAGGTCAAGCCACGAAGTACTGCTGGAGTACTACAGCTCGAAGGCGATCCGCGCCTGGCTCCGCCGCCGCGGGATCCCGCACACGATTCCCGAGCGAGCCGACCAGATAGCCAACCGGGCCCGGCGAGGCAGCCGAGGAGGCCGCCCGCCGGCCTTCGACCGCGAGGCATACAAGCACCGCAACGTCGTGGAACGGTGCTTCAACCGCCTGAAGCAATGGCGGGGCATCGCCACTCGGTACGACAAGACCGCGCAATCCTACGAAGCGGCGGTTGCCCTCGCCTCACTCCTGATGTGGGCGTGACATTTGACGACAGGCGCTAGGGGGTGCGGGGTTGGTGCTGTGGCGTGGTGGTTCCGGCAGGAGTGGTCGGTGGGGTGGGCCGGTGTCGTACGGGCTGACGGGAGGGGAGGGGGGCGGGGCACCATGGTGCGGTGAGCGTCATCATCGACATTGCCGGACTGCCCCACGACCGGGTCCGCGTGAAGCCCTCGCCGCTGGCGGAGCTGGGCATGGCGCTGCACGCGTTCACGGAGTCCCGGCACCACCCCGGCCTCGCGGCCTGGGTGACGGCGAGCACGGCACGGCTCGACCCGCACCTGGCCGACCGGCTGGAGGAGGCGAGGTTCCTGTGGGGGGCGACGTTCTCCGACGTCTTCACGGCCTTCGCGGGGCTGCC
>NZ_GG770539.1:2884740-2886218 GCF_000154905.1 Streptomyces sp. SPB074
CGAGCCGAAGACGGCCACGTAGACGGCCTGGAGGCCCAGATTCTTCACGACGTCGTCCCACAGCAGCGGGTCGCGGACGAGGTCGGCGAAGGCGAGCCAGTGGTGCGAGAAGAAGTACGGCTGGAGCGCGGAGAGTTGCGGGATCACGTCGAGGATCTGGAGGGAGCCCCCCGGGACGGGTTAAATGGTTTTCAGGGGGAGTAGGGCGCTGATGCGGAAGCCTCCTCCTGGGCGGGGGCCGGCGTCGAGGGTGCCGCCGACCATGCCGACGCGTTCGCGCATTCCGATGAGGCCGTGACCGGCTCCGTCGGCGCCGCGGTCGGTGGCGAGGGTGGCGGGGGCGCCGCGTCCGTCGTCCTCGATGAGGAGGCCGAGTCCGTCGTCGAAGTAGACGAGGCGGACGCTGGCGCCGGCGTCGGCGCCGCCGTGTTTGCGGGTGTTGGTGAGGGCTTCCTGCACGATGCGGTACGCGGTCAGCTCGACGCCGCGCGGGAGCTGCCGTACCGCGCCCTCGATACGGAAGTCGACGGGCAGCCCGGCGCCCCTGACCTGCTCGATCAGCTCGTTCATCTGGTCGACGTCGGGCTGCGGCACGTACTCGCCCGCTTCGCGGGGCTCGCCCGTGCGCAGGACGCCGAGCAGGCGGCGCATCTCGGCGAGGGCCTGCCTGCCGGTGGCGGAGATGGTCTCCAGGGCGTTACGGGCCTGGTCGGGTGAGCCGTCGAGCACGTAGGCGGCGCCGTCGGCCTGGACGACCATGACGGAGACGTTGTGAGCGACGACGTCGTGGAGTTCGCGGGCGATGCGGGCGCGTTCGGCCGCGACGGCGACCTTGGCCTCGGCCTCGCGTTCGCGTTCGAGGCGGGCGGCGCGTTCTTCGAGGTGGGCGAAGTAGGCCCGGCGGGTGCGCACGGAATCGCCCATGACCCAGGCGAGGACGAAGGGCACCATCAGGATGCCGGTGAAGAAGACGTCCTCGGAGGTGCCGGCGGTGGGGGTGGGCCAGCGCAGTCCCGCGACGGGCGCGGCGAGGAAGGCGCCGACGAGGGCGAGTCGTGAGGACCAGCGCGCGCCCTGGGAGGCGGCGGTGTAGACCGCGACGAGGAGCGCGAAATCACCGACGTAGGGCTCCACGTCGAGGACGAGCTGGGCGATGCCGAGGCCGACGGCGAGCAGCAGGACGTGTTCGGGGCTGCGGCGGCGCAGTCCGACGACGCAGCCGAGGCCGACGAGGAGGGTGACGGACAGGGGGATGTTGCGCTGCCCGTGCTGTCCCGCGAAGGTGAGCAGCGTCACCGTGACGAGGAGCACGGCCCAGCACCCGTCGACCCACGAGGGGTGTCTGCGGATGAAGTCGTAGAGACGCTGCACGTTGCCCAGCGTAGGAACGGGGACGGGGGAGACGGGTCAGCCGAAGGACCGATCCGGGAGCGATCACCGTACTCCCCAAGGTGGAGAAGCCCCCCTCCGCCCCGGTC
>NZ_GG770539.1:2886654-2892589 GCF_000154905.1 Streptomyces sp. SPB074
CTCACTGGCCAGCCCTGCTCCCGCCCCTCGAAGCACCGTGCTCTCCCCCACCACCGGTCATCCCCACCGGCCGCCCCGGCCCGCAACGGCCAAGCGCCACCCACGCTGCCGGGACCGCACCCCCGTCGGGAGAACCGCGACCCCATCGGCGGACCGCTCCCCATCCCCACTGGCCCGCCCCGCTCCTGCCTCTCGCAGAACCCCGCTCCCCCGCCGCCCACCACCGGTCATCCCCACCGGCCACCCCAGCCCGCAACGGCCAAGCGCCCCCCTTACTGACGGGACCGCGCCCATCGGCCGCACCGCGACCCCATCGGCCGGACCGCTCCTCACCCCCCTGGCCCGCCCTGTTTCCGGTCTTTGCAGACCAACGCTCTCCCCCGCCACCCACCACGGGGCATCCCAACCGGCCGTCCCCGCCCTCTACCGCCAGGCGCCACCCGCGCCGACGGGACCGCGCCCCCGTCGGCCGCACCGCAATCCCATCGGCCGGACCGCACCGCGCCCTCTCATCAGCCCGCGTTCTCCCCGCCACGGCCGCCCCCACCCGCTATGGCCAGGAGCCCCCTCCGTCGGACGGACAGCGCCCCCCTGGCGGGACCACGACGGCACGGTCACGGAGCAGCGCCCCCTCCGGCCAACGGGCAGCGTCCTTTTCGGTGCCCGCCCCTGCCCCTCGACCCTCCCCGCTCAGCCCTCGGTCTCGCCGCCTTCCCCCACCCCTCTCCCCGGACGTGTGGCCCGGCCCCGCGCCCCCGACAGCTCCCACCTCGCCAGCGCCTTCCCCTCCCGCGAACAGCTCAGCCAGCCCCGGAGCCCCTCGCAGACCCGGCTCCGCCCCGCCCGAGCCCGCCACCCCCGGCGCCACACAACCACCGACCCCCAGGCCCACGCCCGTCACCACACCACCGGCACCAGAACCCGCACCAGAACCCGCACCCGCACCCAGGTCCACCCCCACCCCCTGGAGGAGCCACCCGAAGCCGCCCAGTCCGGCCGGGTCGGTCAGTTCGCCCGCTTCTCCGGCCCCGGCGAGGGCTCGTAGGTAGGCGGCCGGGTCGGTGCTCGCGAGGGAGAGGGGTGGGCGGCCGCCCGTGATGCCGAGTGCGCGGAGGGCTTCGCGCTGGCGGGTGAGGACGGCGGGGCCGTGGTGGGCTGTCGCGGCGGCGCAGGCGTCGAGCGCGACGTGGGCCGTGAGGTCCGTCGTGCCGTCCGGTACGGGGGCGACCTCGCGTCCGGCGCGGAAACCGGTGAGGGTGCCGAAGGCGGGGCGGGCGTGCGCGACGTGGGCGTAGTCCACGGCGACGGCCAGGCCGCGCCCGAGGCAGGAGACGGCCGCGGCCCAGGCCGCGTCCCGCCCCGTACCCGGCTCGGCACGGGTCCCGGCCTCCCGCGCCCCCGTCACCCCGTGAGGGCCCGCGCCGTCCGCCCTGTCCGTGGTCGGGCTGTCCGGCGGCCACCAGCGCGCCAGCCAGTCCGCGTCCGTGCCGGTCACGGGTTCGCCGAGTCGTTCGGTGCCGTCCGGGGCGACCAGGACGAGGCGTGCCACGCCCTCCGTGTCCGTTTCCACGACGTCGACGGGTACGTTGTCCAGCCACTCGTTGGCGAAGAGCAGGCCGGTGAGGCCGTGGCCGGGCAGTTCCTCGCCCCAGCCGATACGCGGGTCGAGCCCCTCGGGCCGCGGCGCGCGCTCGACCCCGTGGGGCCGCAGCCGCGCCGCCGTCTTCTCCGGGAGCGCGGCGAGGACGCCCGTGAGGAGTTCCCCGCGTCCCGCGCCGATGTCCACGAAGTCCAGCACGGGCGGGCCGCCGAGCACCGCGTCCACCTCGGTCAGGAGACGGGCGACCGCGTGTGCGTAGCGGGGTGAGGCGTGCACGGAGGTGCGGAAGTGCGCGGCGGGTCCCGGGCCGGCGGAGCGGTAGAAGCCGCCCGGGCCGTAGAGAGCCGTGGCCATGGCTTCGCGCCACGGGAGCCACGGACGCGGCCACGGGAAGTTCGGTACGGGGGCGGCGGGTCGAGCGGTCACACGCGCACCCTAGCCAGGCCCGTCACCCTGCCCGTCCCGGCCTCGCCCCCCTACTTGTCGATGTCCCCCACCACGAAGAACAGCGATCCGAGGATCGCCACCATGTCCGCGACCAGCGTTCCCGGGAGCAGTTCGGTCAGCGCCTGGATGTTGTTGAAGGACGCCGAGCGGAGCTTGAGGCGGTACGGGGTCTTCTCGCCCTTCGACACCAGGTAGTAGCCGTTGAGGCCGAGCGGGTTCTCGGTCCAGGCGTAGGTGTGGCCCTCGGGTGCTTTCAGCACCTTCGGGAGGCGCTGGTTGACCGGGCCCGGGGGCAGCTCGGCGAGGTGGTCGAGGCAGGCTTCGGCGAGGTCGAGGGAGTTGTGGGTCTGGTCGAGGAGGCACTCGAAGCGGGCGAGGCAGTCGCCCTCCTCGCGGGTGACGACGCGCAGCACGTCCTGGAGTTCCCCGTAGGCGAGGTACGGCTCGTCGCGGCGCAGGTCGAAGTCGACGCTGGAGGCGCGCGCGATGGGCCCGCTCACCCCGTACGCGTGCACGGCGCGCGCGGAGAGAACGCCCACGTCGCGCGTCCGGCCGCGGAAGATCTCGTTGCCGAGGACGAGCCCGTCGTAGTCGGGCATCCGCTCGCGGACGCGGGCGAGCGCCGTGCGGACGCGGCCCGGCCAGCCGAGCGGG
This sequence comes from Streptomyces sp. SPB074, assembly GCF_000154905.1. Lineage (GTDB taxonomy): Bacteria > Actinomycetota > Actinomycetes > Streptomycetales > Streptomycetaceae > Streptomyces. Next base: position 2,889,356 of record NZ_GG770539.1, read on the forward strand.
ATGTCCTCCTTGAGGCCGCCGACGCGGTTGAACATGTAGTGCATCCGGCCGCCGGAGACCTCCTCCATGACGGCCTGGAGCTCCTCGCGCTCGCGGAAGGCGTAGAACATCGGCGTGATGCCGCCGAGTTCGAGCGGGTAGGAGCCGAGGAACATCAGGTGGTTGAGGACGCGGTTGAGTTCGGCGAGGAGGGTGCGCAGCCAGACGGCGCGCTCGGGGACCTCCATGCCGAGCATCCGCTCGACGGCCATGACGACGCCGAGCTCGTTGGAGAACGCGGAGAGCCAGTCGTGCCGGTTCGCCAGCATGATGATCTGACGGTAGTCGCGCGCCTCGAAGAGTTTCTCCGCGCCGCGGTGCATGTACCCGACGACGGGTTCGGCGCTCACGATCCGTTCGCCGTCGAGCACGAGCCGCAGCCGCAGCACGCCGTGCGTGGAGGGGTGCTGGGGGCCGATGTTCAGCACCATGTCGGTGCTCTCGGCCGCGCCGCCAATGCCGATCACGGTCTCCGTCATGGTTGCAGTCTCTCGCACCTACGCTGGACGCATGGAGACGGGGACGCGCCCGGGCGCGGACGACGGCACGACGCGCGGCAGTGACACGGGCCGCAGCGACACCACGGGCCCGATCGGCGACCCCACGGGCCCGGCGGGCGACGGCGAGCGCACGCGCGAGAACGGCGGCACTCCCCCATCGGTCACCACTCCCCCAGCGGTCACCACACCCTCACCGGTCACCACACCTCCGCCCCTCGGCGCATCTCCACCCGCCGCCCCGCCCCTCGACGCGCCCGCGTCCCCCGCGCCCTGGCTCCGGCTCCCCCGCCAGGTGCTCGCTCTGCGCCGCCTCCTCCTCTCGCTCTGCACCGTCCCGCCCGCGCTCCTCGTGGCCGGGCTGGCCGGCTGGCTCGCCGGGCCGGTGTGGGGGCTCTTCGCGCTGCTGCCGCTCGCGGTGCTCGGCTGCGGCTGGGTGCTGCTGGCGCGGAACTGGCGCTCGTGGGGCTACCGCGAGCGCGCGGACGATCTGCTCCTCGCGCGGGGGGTGCTGTGGCGGCGCGAGACGATCGTCCCGTACGGGCGGATGCAGCTCGTCGAGGTGACCTCGGGACCGGTGGAGCGGCGGTTCGGGCTCGCGAGCGTGCAGTTGCACACCGCAGCCGCGGCGAGCGACGCCTGCGTGCCGGGGCTCCTGCCTGCGGAGGCGGAGCGGCTGCGGGACCGGCTCACCGCGCTCGGCGAGGCCCGATCGGCGGGCCTGTGAGCGGCACGGCGGGGCTGCCGGGCGACCCGTACGAGGACGCCCGCGAGAACCCGTACGGGGCGATACCTGCGGGCGCGCACGAAAACATGCCCGCCCCCGCCACCACGGGCACAACTGCCGCCATAGACGCCGCAGCCGCCTCGCCCACCGCACCCCTCCTCGCCTCCGCACCCGCCTCGCCCGCCGCGCCCCTCCCGCCCTCCGCACCCTCCGAACTCGCCGCGCCCCCCACCCCGCTCCCCCACCCCGAGCGCCGTCTCCACCCCTTCACCCCCCTGCGCCGGGCCTGGGCGCCGGTCGCGGTGGTGCTCGGCTGGGCGGTGCACGATCCGAACGGGGCGTACCGGCAGCTCTCGGCGCTCGCGACCGGCACCCTCGTGCTCGCGAGTCTCGGCGTGATCCTCGTCGCCTGCGTTTACGGGGTGCTGAGCTGGTGGGTGACGTGGTTCGCGGTGACGGAGAGCGAGTTGCGCATCCGTTCCGGGGTGCTGTTCCGGCGTACCGCGCACATCCGGCTCGACCGGCTCCAGGCGGTGGACGTGACGCGTCCGCTGCTCGGGCGGCTCGCGGGGGTCGCGAAGCTCAAGCTCGACGTGGTGGGCACGAAGTCGAAGGACGAGCTGGCCTACCTCGCCGAGCCGGAGGCGCGGGCGCTGCGCGCCGAGTTGCTGGCCCGGGCGGCGGGGGGCGTGGTGCGGGGTCCCGGGGAGGCGGAGCGGCGGGTGCTGTGGCGGGTGGCGCCGGGGCAGCTCGCGGGGTCGGTGCTGCTGAGCGGGGGCCTGTGCGGTTCGCTGCTCGTCACGGCCTTCGTGTCGTGGCTGCTGTGGACGGCCTCGCACAGCCCGTGGTCGATCGCCGTGACGGCGGTGCCGATCCTGGGCGGCGCGGCGGCGAAGCTGTTCCGTACGTACGCGAACGCCTACGACTGGACGGTCGGTGCGTCCCCGGACGGGCTGCGCCTGGACCACGGGCTCCTGGAGACGGCGCACGAGACGGTGCCGCCGGGCCGGGTGCAGGCGGTGCGGCTCGTCCAGCCGCTGCTGTGGCGGCTCCTGGGGTGGGTACGGGTCGAGCTGCACGTGGCGGGCTCGCAGAACTCGGTGCTGGTCCCGGTCGCGCCGTACGCGGAGGGCCGGGCGCTCGTGGCGCGGGTGCTGCCGGGTGCGGGGGTGCCGGAGCCGGTCCGGCCCCCGGCCCGCGCGCGCTGGCGTCTCGCCTGGTGGTGGCGGGGCCAGGGCCTCGCGGTGGACGGGCACCTCTTCGTCGCGCGGCAGGGGGTGCTGCGCCGTACGACCTCGCTGGTGCCGCACGCGAAGGTGCAGAGCGTCCGCTTCACGCAGGGGCCGTGGGAACGCGCCCTGGGCCTCGCCTCGCTCGCCGTCGACCATGGCGCGAACCGTACGGTCCGGGTCCGGGCGCGCGCGGCCGGTGAGGCCCGCGCCGTCTTCCACGCCCAGGCCGACCGCTCCCGCACGAGCCGCCGGGCGTCCGCGCGGGTGGAACCGCGGCCCGGACGAGGCTGAGCCCGCGCGGGCCTGGTTCCTCGCGTACGGGGACGGTTGCGGCGGACAGGAGGCGGGCCGGCCGTGGCGGGCGCGGGCGGGCCCGGCCTCCCGGGACGTCCCGCTGTCCGCCGGAGGCTCAGGCTCCCATCGCCTGGCGCAGTCCGCCGTTCGTCGAGTTGTTCCGTCTCGTCGTGTGCCGTGAGGTCGATGACCTCCTCCGTCGCGGCGGCCTCGGCCGTTTCCTCGCCCACGACGTCGGCGAGGTCCGCGTCCTGCACGGCCTCGCGGACGGCGGCGGGCACCTCGGCCGGGTGGCGGGCCGGGGCGGCGGCGCTGTGCGTGCCGAAGAAGTCGAAGCTGCCCTGCGGGACGGGGCGGCGCGGCGCGGGGGCCGGGCCGAAGGCCGAGGCGGCGGCGATCTGGCGGCGCGCGGGCGGCACGGCGCCGGGGGCCGTCCCCGGGTGGG
>NZ_GG770539.1:2893236-2905833 GCF_000154905.1 Streptomyces sp. SPB074
AAAAAAAAAAAAAAAAAAAAAAAAGAACTTACACACTTTAAAAATTTTATCATCCCGCCTCTGAAAATAATCAAAAAACCTAACAGAAAAATCAAATGAACTCGACAATCGTGATCCCACCGGAACCACAAACGTACCCTGCGGTTGTCCCAGTAACGACTTCTTTAGAGAAAGACCGTCGAACCGGCGACGAAGTTCGGGGGGGCCACGGGGCGAGGCCGGGCGGAGCCCCCCGCGACGAGGTGCCCGTGGACCCCCCACGCCGCGCGGGCCGGGCGGACCCCACGCCACGCGGGCCGGACAGGTCCCGCCCTACGCCGTCGCGAGATCCCCCGCGCGCTCGTACGGAGCCCGCCTCCAACCGCCGCCCCCCACGCGCGGCCCGCGCGCGGGCACCCGTGACGGCCCCGCCGAGGCCGCCACGCCTCCGACCGGCGCCCGCGTGCCCGCGGAATTCCCGCTCAGCCCTTCACGAGCCCCTTCTCCTTGAGGTAATCCGCGGCGACGTCCTTCTCCTTCTGGCGTTCCGCGTCGACCTTGCGGTTGAGTTCCACGAGATCGTCCGTCGTGAGGGTCTGGTTGAGCTTGTCGAGCGCACTGGCTATCGCGGAGTCACCCGCGTCCTTGGCGTTGACGACGGGGAGGATGTTGTCGGCGTTCTGGAGCTTCTTGTCGTCGTCCAGCACGACGAGCCCGAAGCTCTCCAGCGTGGCGTCGGTCGTGGTGGTGAGGGCGAGCTGGTCCTTGCCGTCCTTCACGGCCTGCTTGGACTGCGGCGTTCCGACCCCCTTGGGGTCGATTCCGGCCACGTTGATGCCGTACGTCTTCTTGAGGCCCGGCGCGCAGAAGGAGCGCGTCGCGCACTCGTCGCCCGCCGCGATGGTGACCTTCTCCTTCGACTTGCCGAGGTCGGAGAGCGTCTTGAGCTTGTGCTCGGCGGCGTAGTCCTTGGTGACGACGAAGGCGTTCTGGTCGACGGCCTTGCCCGCGTCGAGGACCTTGAGGCCCTGCGGCTCGGCCAGCTCGCGCAGCGCGGCGACGGTCGCCTCGACGTCGCTGGAGGCGACGGCCTTGGCGTTCTCGCCGTTCTTGTCGTGGTTGAGCCACTCGGCGAAGGTGGCGGCGTACTCGGGCACGACGTCGATCGAGCCCTTGCGCAGCTCGGGCTCGTAGACCTCCCGGTTCTGCACGGTCTTGACCGAGGTGCTGTACCCGGCGTCCTTGAGGACCCCCGCGTAGAGCTCGGCGAGGACCTTCGCCTCGGTGAAGCGGGCCGCGCCGATGACGAGCGAGCCCTTCTTGTCCCCGCCGTCGTCCTTCTTGCTCGCGGAGGTGTCCTTGCCGTTGTCCTCCAGGCTGTCGCCGCCGCAGGCGGTGAGCCCCGCCGCGAGTGCGGCGGTGGCGAGCACCGCTCCGGCCAGCCGCGCGCGGCGCGTGTTGCTGCTCATGTCGGGGTCTCCGTTCATCGGTTCACAGGGGGGGAAGTCGTGGCGCGAGGTGTTCGCGGGCGCGCGGGGCGGGCGCGCGGGAATCGCTCAGGCGGTGGCGGGCTCCGTGCCGCGTCCCGTGCCCTTGGCGCCGCGGTGGCGCATCGGGTCGGCCCAGCGGCCGAGGAGGACGAGGAGCCCTTCGACGAGCAGCGCGAGGAGGGCGACGAGGAGGGCGCCCGCGACGACCTGGGAGGTGTTCTGGAGGTTGAAGCCGGCGGTGATGACGCGGCCGAGGCCGCCGCCGCCGGGGATCGCGGCGAGGGTCGCCGTGGCGACGGTCTGCACGGCGGCGCTGCGTATCCCGGTCATGAGGAGCGGGAAGGCGAGGGGCAGTTCGACGCGGAGGAAGACCTGCCCGCCGCTCATGCCCATGCCGCGCGCGGCCTCCACGACGGCGCGGTCCGCCTCGCGCATCCCGATGTAGGCGTTGGTGAGGACGGGCGGTATCGCGAAGAGGACGAGCGCGATGAGCGTCGGTGTCTCGCCGTGCTGCCGCAGCGGGGTGAGCGAGAGCAGCGCGAGCAGGGCGAGGGTGGGGATGGCGCGGCCCACGTTGGAGATGTTGACGGCGAGCGCGCCGCCCTTGCCGAGGTGGCCGAGCCAGAGGGCGACGGGCAGGGCGATGAGGCAGGCCACGAGCAGGCTCAGCCCGGTGAAGGCGAGGTGTTCGAGCAGGCGGTGCTGGATACCGGCGTCGCCGCGCCAGTTCTTCGCGGCGCCGAGCCAGTCGAAGGCTCCGGTGAGCGCGTTCATATCGCCTCCGCGGGCGCCGGGTTCGAACGGGAAGCGGCGCGGCGCGCCTTGCGGGGCACGCGGCCCGCGCGGGTCCACGGGGTGAGGAGCCGCTGGAGGCCGAGGAGCAGGAGGTCGGCGGCCACGGCGAGGACGACGCACAGCACGGAGGCGGCGAGGACCTGCGCCTTGAAGGTCGTGTCGAGGCCGTCGAGGATGAGGGAGCCGAGGCCCCCGTAGTCGACGATCGCGCCGACGGTGGTGAGCGCGACGGTCGAGACCGTCGCGATGCGGACCCCGCCGAGCACGGCGGGCAGCGCGAGCGGCAGTTCGACCTCCCACAGCAGGCGCCAGGACCCGTACCCCATGCCGCGCGCGGCCTCGCGGGCCTCCTCCGGGACGGCTTCGAGCCCGGCGAGGATGTTCCGCACGAGGATCGTCAGCGAGTACAGGACGAGCCCGGTCACGACGAGCGCGGGGGAGAGCCCGAAGACGGGCAGGAGCAGCGAGAACATCGCGAGCGAGGGGATCGTGTAGAGGATCGTGGTGAGGCCCAGGACCGGGCCGGCGAACGCCTTGTAGCGCCGGGCGAGGAGGGCGAGGGGCAGTGCGACGGCGAGGCCGATCGCGACCGAGACGACGGTGATCAGCACGTGCCGCACCGTCGCGTCCGTCAGTTCATGGCTGCGGGTTCGCAGGTACTCCCCGCAGATCCACTCGTTCGTGACCAAACAGTTCTGTCCGCTCATGCGCGAGCCCACCTCCTCCGGTCCTCCGTCGCCCCCGGACCTCCCGAGAACAGCCGTCCGACTACCCGCCGGCGCGCACGCCAACCCCACCGCGTCCGTACCGTGACCGAGCCGTGGGCGGGCCGCCGCCACCGGGCCCGGACGTCCCCGTCCGCGCCGCGCCCGCCGCACCGCCCGCCCCACGCGTTCGCACAGGTGGTCGATCTGCCGCGACCCTAACCCGCGGCACCGACAATCCTCCGAACTCTTCGTCGCCCCGTCGCATTCCGGCAACAAGGGGCAACACTGGAGACATACGACCGACCACAATGGGGACCCATGATCCGGTTCGAGCACGTCAGCAAGCGTTACGAGGACGGCACCACCGCCGTCGACGACCTGTCCTTCGAGGTCGCGGCCGGTGAACTCGTCACCCTCGTCGGCCCCTCGGGGTGCGGGAAGACCACGACGATGAAGATGGTCAACCGGCTCATCGAGCCGACGGCCGGGCGCATACACCTGGATGGAGAGGACATATCCGGCATCGATCCGGTCGAACTGCGCCGCCGGATCGGCTACGTCATCCAGCAAGTGGGCCTTTTCCCGCACAAATCGGTCCTCGACAACACGGCGACCGTGCCGCACCTGCTCGGCTGGAAGAAGGCGAAGGCGCGCGCCCGCGCCGCCGAACTCCTCGACCTCGTCGGTCTCGACCCCTCCGTCTACGGCGACCGCTACCCCGAGCAGCTCTCCGGCGGCCAGCGCCAGCGCGTCGGCGTGGCCCGCGCCCTCGCCGCCGATCCGCCCGTCCTCCTCATGGACGAGCCGTTCGGCGCGGTGGACCCGGTCGTCCGCGAACGCCTCCAGTCCGAGTTCCTGCGTCTCCAGGCCGCCGTCCACAAGACGGTCCTCTTCGTGACGCACGACATAGAGGAGGCGGTCCGGCTCGGCGACCGCATGGCCGTCTACGGGGCGGGCCGCATCGAGCAGTTCGACACACCGAGCACGGTCCTCGGCGGCCCGGCGACCGAGTACGTCGCGGACTTCGTCGGCGCGGACCGCGGCCTCAAGCGCCTCTCGGTCACCCCGATCGAGCCCGGCGACCTCGAACAGCCGCCCGTGGTGGGGCTCGGCGACCCGCTCGCCGAGGTCTCCGCGCGGCTGCGCGCCGAGGACGCCCGCTGGGCCGTCGTCCTGGACGGCGCGGGCGCGCTGCGCGGCTGGATCGGCGGCCCGGAGAACGAGGCGGAGGCGGCGGCGCGGACCGGCACCGTCGCGGACCGGGTCCGGCGCATGGAGGCGTGGCTGCCCGTCGGGGCGACGCTCAAGCAGGCGTTCGCGACGATGCTCCAGCACGACGCGGGCTGGATCGCCGTGACCGACCCGGACGACGGCGACCGCTTCCTCGGCGTCCTCACCCCGGCCCGCCTCCACGAGGCCCTGCGCCGCTCGACGGCGGCCGACGCCCGGGACGTGGCCAGGGCGGAAATCGCGCTGGAGACGGTCAGCTCGGTCTGAGCCGCGGCGGCCCCCGCCCCGTCCACCCCCGCACCCCCGCCCACGCCCGCTGACCAGCGTCGCGGGCGCGCGGACCCGCGCGTCCGCGCGCCCGCTTCCGGGCCCGTGCAGCGCCTACCCTGGGCGGCATGAGTACCTTGCGAGGGCGCGGTCGCGTCGAGGGTCTGCCCGAGTGGGACCGGTGCGCGGTCATGGGGGTCGTCAACGTGACGCCCGATTCCTTCTCGGACGGGGGACGCTGGTTCGACACCGGCGCCGCGGTGAAGCACGGTCTCGAACTCGTCGCGCAGGGCGCCGACCTGGTCGATGTCGGCGGCGAGTCGACGCGTCCGGGGGCCCTCCGGGTGGACGAGGAGGAGGAACTGCGCCGGGTCGTGCCCGTGATCCGGGCGCTCGCCGCCGAGGGCGTCACGCTGTCGGTGGACACGATGCGCGCGCGGGTCGCCGAGGCCGCGCTGGACGCGGGGGCGCACCTCGTCAACGACGTGAGCGGCGGCCTCGCCGACCCGGCGATGGTCCCGATGGTCGCCGCGACGGGCGCCCCGTTCGTCGTGATGCACTGGCGGGGTTTCAGCGAGGGCATGAACGCCCGCGCCGTCTACGCGGACGTCGTCGGCGAGGTGGTGGAGGAGCTGGAACGGCGCGTGGCGGCGGTGGTCGGGGCGGGGGTCGCGCCCGAGCGCGTCCTGCTCGATCCGGGGCTCGGCTTCGCGAAGACGACGGAGCACGACCTCGCCCTCCTCGGGCACCTCGACCGGCTCCACGCGCTCGGCCGCCCGCTCCTGGTGGCCGCGTCCCGCAAGCGGTTCCTCGGCCGCGTCCTGGCGGGCGGCGCCGCGGCGACGCCGCCCCCCGCGCGCGAGCGGGACGCGGCGACGGCCGCGGTCACGGCGCTCTCGGCGGCGGGCGGCGCCTGGGGCGTGCGCGTGCACGAGGTACGGGCGAGCGCCGACGCGGTACGCGTGGCGCGCGCGGTCGAGGCCGCCCGGTGAGCGCCCGTACGGCGGCCGAGGAGGTCGAGCAGGCGAACGCCGCCTACTACGCGGCGATGGAGGCGGGCGACTTCGACGCGCTCGCCGGACTGTGGCTGGACACGACGGACGACGTCAACGACGGCGACGGCTCCGACATCGCGTGCGTGCACCCGGGGTGGCCGGTGCTCAGCGGGCGCGGCGAGGTGCTGCGCAGTTACGCGGTGATCATGGCGAACACCGAGTACATCCAGTTCTTCCTGACCGATGTGGCCGTCAGGGTGCACGGCCAGACGGCGCTGCTGACCTGCACCGAGAACATCCTCTCGGGCGCCCCGGCCCCCGAGGACGAGGAGGGTCCGGGCCCGCTGCTCGGCCAGCTCGTCGTGGCGACGAACCTCTTCCGCCGCACGGCCGCGGGCTGGCGCCTGTGGTCGCACCACGCCTCGCCCGTCCTGACCAGGGACGACGACGAGGAGGACGGTCCCGACGAGGAGTCCCGGGGGCCGGAAGACGCGACGCCGGCCTGAACCGTAGCGCGACGCGGCATCCGCGTGCTCCGGGCGAAAAATCCGCTCACTCGGAAGAGCGAGCGGATTTTTGACTTGTGCGGAGTTATCCACAGATCGCGGGGAGTGGTCGGGCGGGGGGCCGAATCGCTGAAAGACTTGTTGCAGGGGTGCCCCCTGGGAGGGCGGGGGCTGCGCGCACACGGCTGCGTCCCCCACACCCCCCGTCCCCCCACACCCCCCTTCCACGTCCCCCGTCCCCCCGCGCGGGTAGATTCGAATACGCCAGAAGCATTCGAACGCGGCCCCGCCGTGCCGGACGGTGCCGCTCGCGCCGACCCGGCAGGCCCAGGGGGACCGCCGACCGCTGGAGTGAGTACGTGGACCGAGTCGCGCTGCGCGGCCTGCGCGCCCGGGGGCACCACGGTGTCTTCCCCGAGGAACGCGAGCAGGGCCAGACCTTCGTGATCGACCTGAGCCTCGGCCTGGACACCCGCCCCGCCGCGAGCGGGGACGACCTGGAACGGACCGTGCACTACGGAGTGGTCGCCGAGGAGGTCGTCGCCGTCGTGGAGGGCGAACCGGTCGACCTCATCGAAACCCTCGCCGAGCGCATCGCGCGGACCTGCCTGCGGCACACGGCCGTGCGCGAGGTGGAGGTCGTCGTCCACAAACCCCAAGCACCCATCACGGTCCCCTTCGACGACGTGACCGTCACCATCACCCGGAGCCGAGCATGACCGCACGCGACCAGTCCCCCGGGGACCCCACCGTCCAGCCGGTGCCCGCATCGGTCGTCGCCCAGGTGGACGCCGCCGACACCACGCTCTCCAACCCGCACCGCGCCGTCATCGCCCTCGGCTCGAACCTCGGGAACCGCCTGGAGACCCTCCAGGGCGCGATCGACGCCCTGGAGGACACCCCCGGCCTGCGCGTCAAGGCCGTCTCGCCCGTCTACGAGACCGAGCCCTGGGGCGTCGAGCCGGGCAGCCAGCCCACCTACTTCAACGCCGTCGTCTCCCTGCGCACCACGCTGCCGCCCTCCTCGCTCCTGGAACGCGCGCACGCCATCGAGGAGGCGTTCCACCGCGAGCGCGCCGAGCGCTGGGGGCCGCGCACCCTGGACGTGGACATCGTCACGTACGCGGACATCGCCTCGGACGACCCCGTGCTCACCCTCCCGCACCCCCGCGCCCACGAACGCGCCTTCGTCCTCGCGCCCTGGGCCGACATCGAGCCGGAGGCGAGCCTGCCCGGCCGCGGCACGGTCGGTGAGCTGCGCGCGGCGGTGGGCGACGAGGGCGTCGTCCGGCGGCACGATCTGGAACTGATCGTCCCCGAATAGCCGTTAGGGTCGGAGAGGGGCGCTCGCGGAAGGGCCACGCGCCCCGTGGGCGTACGAAGGGACGACAGTCAGGTGCAGAAGCTCCGCCTCCGGGTGCTCGCCGGGATCTTCCTCGTGGCCGGGGTGCTCGCCTGGGCCGGGGCCAGGCTCTGGGACGCCTACGGGCAACTGCCCTCCGTGCCCGTCGCCGCGCCCGTCGTCTTCTTCGCGCTCGCCGCGCTGCTCCTGGCCACCGCCCTGTCCATGCGCTCCCGGCTGCGCGCCCAGCGCGAGCGCAGGCCGGAGGCCGAGGGCGTCAACCCGCTCCAGGCCGCGCGCGCCGTCGTCCTCGGCCAGGCCAGCGCCCTCGTCGCGGCCGTCGTCGCCGGGCTCTACGGCGGTACGGGCGTCTTCCTCCTCACCCGTCTCGACATCCCCGCCCGCCGCGACCAGGCGGTGTACGCCGCGCTCACGGTCCTCGCGGGCGCGGCCGTCGTCGCCGTCGCCTTCTTCCTGGAGCACGTCTGCAAGCTCCCCGAGGACCACGACGACGACACCCCGCACCCGGCGGGCTGAGAAGCCTCGCGGGTACGGGGTACGGGTGACCGGAGCAGGGGTGGCACGGCGCGGGGCGCACCGCCGGGCCGGCGGGTTCAGCGCGCCATGATCAGGCTCATCGCCTCGGCCCGCGTCGCCGGGTCGCGGAGCTGGCCCCGTACCGCCGACGTGAGCGTCTTGGCGCCGGGCTTGCGCACCCCGCGCATGGACATGCACAGGTGCTCGCACTCCACGACGACGATGACGCCGCGCGGCTCCAGTATCCGCATGAGCGCTTCGGCGACCTGCGTGGTGAGCCGTTCCTGCACCTGGGGGCGGCGGGCGTAGACGTCCACGAGGCGGGCGAGCTTGGAGAGACCGGTGATCTTGCCGTCGGCGGCGGGGATGTAGCCGACGTGGGCGACACCGGCGAAGGGCACGAGGTGGTGTTCGCAGGTGCTCTGCACCTCGATGTCCTTCACCAGGACCATCTCGTCGTGCCCGAGGTCGAAGGTCGTGGTCAGCACGTCCTCCGGCTGCAGCCACAGCCCGGCGAAGATCTCCTTGTAGGCGCGCGCGACCCGGCCGGGCGTCTCGCGCAGCCCCTCGCGGTCGGGGTCCTCGCCCACGGCGAGGAGGAGTTCGCGGACGGCGTTCTCGGCCCGCTTCTCGTCGAAGACACCGATCGTGCCCTCGCCGTCCAGGGTCACCGGGTCGGTCATGTCTGCCTCGTTCCGTTGCCGTGCCGCCGCCCGGGGCCGCTGCCCGGACCTGGGGATACGGGAAAACCCGCCCCCTCCAGGCTAAAACCTGGAGGGGGCGGGCTTCATTCCGGGCCCGGCCCGCGCCACGCGTGCGGCCCCGGGCCGTCCGCCCGGGGCGCGCCGCGCGCTCAGCTCTCGCCGCGGTCCTCCGGGGAGGACTCCGGCTCGGCCTGCGGTGCCTTGTCGACGGAGACCTGGCTCGGCTGGGTGCCGTTGGCGCCCGTGGCGCCGTGGGCGCCGTGGGCGCCGTGCGTGAGCTGGAGTTCCTTCGGCGAAAGCACCGGCGGCCTGGTGGACGGCGTCCGGCGGGACGATCCGGTCCAGGCCGGGCGCGCCGGGCGGCGCACGATCGGCGCGAAGATCTCGGCGATCTCCTCCTTGCCCAGCGTCTCCTTCTCCAGGAGCGCGAGGACCAGGTTGTCCAGGACGTCCCGGTTCTCGACCAGGATCTCCCACGCCTCGTTGTGCGCGGTCTCGATGAGCTTCTTGACCTCTTCGTCGACGAGCGCGGCGACCTCTTCCGAGTAGTCGCGCTGGTGCCCCATCTCGCGGCCCAGGAAGGGCTCCGAGTTGTCGCCGCCGAACTTGATCGCACCGAGCCGCTCGGTCATCCCGTACTGGGTGACCATGGCGCGGGCGGTCCCGGTCGCCTTCTCGATGTCGTTCGCCGCGCCGGTCGTCGGGTCGTGGAAGACGAGTTCCTCCGCGGCCCGGCCGCCCAGCATGTAGGCGAGCTGGTCGAGCATCTCGTTGCGCGTGGTCGAGTACTTGTCCTCGTCCGGGAGCACCATGGTGTACCCCAGGGCGCGGCCCCGGGACAGGATGGTGATCTTGTGCACGGGGTCGGAGTTCGGGGAGGCCGCCGCGACCAGGGCGTGTCCGCCCTCGTGGTACGCGGTGATCTTCTTCTCCTTGTCCGACATGATGCGGGTGCGCTTCTGGGGGCCCGCGACGACGCGGTCGATGGCCTCGTCGAGCATGCTGTTGTCGATGAGCTTCTTGTCGCTGCGCGCGGTGAGGAGCGCGGCCTCGTTGAGCACGTTGGCGAGGTCGGCGCCGGTGAAGCCCGGGGTGCGCCGGGCGACGGCCGCGAGGTCGACGCCGGGGGCGACGGGCTTGCCCTGCACGTGCACCTTGAGGATCTCCAGGCGGCCCTGCATGTCGGGGCGGTCGACGGCGATCTGCCGGTCGAAGCGGCCCGGGCGCAGGAGCGCCGGGTCGAGGATGTCGGGCCGGTTCGTGGCGGCGATGAGGATCACGCCGCCCTTGACGTCGAAGCCGTCCATCTCGACGAGGAGCTGGTTGAGCGTCTGCTCGCGCTCGTCGTGACCGCCGCCGAGGCCCGCGCCGCGGTGCCGGCCGACGGCGTCGATCTCGTCCACGAAGACGATGGCCGGGGCGTTCGCCTTGGCCTGCTCGAAGAGGTCGCGCACCCGGGAGGCACCGACACCGACGAACATCTCCACGAAGTCGGAGCCGGAGATCGAGTAGAACGGCACCCCGGCCTCACCCGCCACCGCGCGGGCGAGGAGGGTCTTGCCGGTGCCGGGGGGCCCGTAGAGCAGGACGCCCTTGGGGATCTTGGCGCCGACGGCCTGGAACTTCGCCGGTTCCTGGAGAAACTCCTTGATCTCCTGGAGTTCCTCGACGGCCTCGTCGGAGCCCGCGACGTCCGAGAAGGTCGTCTTCGGGGTGTCCTTCGTCAGGAGCTTCGCCTTGGACTTCCCGAACTGCATGACGCGGGAACCGCCGCCCTGCATCTGGTTCATGAGGAACAGGAAGATGAGGACGATGACGATGATCGGCAGCAACGAGAAGAGGATGCTGAGGAACGGGCTCTGCTTCGACGGCTGGACGGTGTAGCCGTCGGGGATCTTGTTGTCCTGGAACTTCTGCTGGAGCGTGTCGGCGAGATCGGCGCCCTGGGTGCCGATGTAGCTCGCCTGGATCTTGCTGCTCCCCTTGACCTTCTGGTCCTTCTTCAGCTCGACCTTGATGATCTGGTCATCGCCGGTGCTGAGCTTGACCGCCTTCGCCTTGTCCTGGTCGATCGCCTTGACGACCTGACCGGTGTCCACCGTCTTGTAGCCGCCGGAATTACCGACGAACTGCATCAACACGACCACGGCGAGGACGGCCAGCACGATCCACATGACCGGCCCACGGAAGTATCGCTTCACGTCCATCCACACGGAGCGGGATGCGCCCCGTCCCTCCTGCCATAGTGAGTGAGATAAAGACTGCTCTTCGGACGGTACCCCAGCATTGTCACCCGAAGACGCAGGGGAGTGCTGGCGAACCTGGTTACGCCTCGTCCAACGCGGGAGAGGGCGTACGGGTTCCCGGGGCGGCGCGCGGAGTGTGACGCGCCCCCGGCCGGGCGCCGCCGCGCGGCACCCGGTGGCCCGTACGGGCGGCGGCGCCGGCCCCCGGCGGGGGTCAGCCGCCGTAGACGTGCGGTGCGAGGGTGCCGACGAAGGGCAGGTTGCGGTACTTCTCGCCGTAGTCGAGCCCGTAGCCGACGACGAACTCGCTGGGGATGTCGAAGCCCGTCCACTTCACGTCGATCGCGACCTTCGCGGCGTCCGGCTTGCGCAGCAGGGTGCACACCTCCAGGGACGCGGGCTCGCGGGAGCCGAGGTTGGTGAGCAGCCACGACAGGGTGAGCCCGGAGTCGATGATGTCCTCGACGATCAGGACGTGACGGCCCTTGATGTCGGTGTCGAGGTCCTTGAGGATGCGCACCACGCCGGAGGACTGGGTGCCCGCCCCGTAGGACGAGACGGCCATCCAGTCCATCGTGACCGGTGTGGACAGGGCGCGGGCGAGGTCGGCCATGACCATCACCGCGCCCTTGAGGACTCCGACCAGAAGGAGGTCCTTGCCCGCGTACTCCGCGTCGATCTTGGCGGCCAGCTCGGCGAGCTTCGCGTCGATCTCTTCCTTCGTGAGGAGGACCGACTGGAGGTCGGAGCCCATGTCTTTCGCGTCCACGCGCATCACTTTCGTCTGTCGAACCGGGGGCGGCGGCGCGCCCGCCCGTGGGCGCGCGCCTCAGCCTTGCCGGATGACCAGTCTGCCACCTAGCCGCCTGGCCTCGACCTTCCCGGGGAGGTTGAGGGCCCGCTGCCCGCGCCAGGCGGTGATGAGCCGGTCCACCTCCTCGATGTGCGCGGCGAAGAGCGCTCCGCCGGGGGCGCCCGCGCCGAGGAGGGCGGCGCGCAGGACGCGGCGGCGGACGGCGGCGGGCAGGGCGTAGAGGCCGGCGCAGTCGAGTGCGCCGTCCTCGTCGCGGACGGTCCCGGCGGCGCGCGCGGCCCAGGCGTCGAGTGCGTCGGCGTCGTCGCGGGAGAGCTGGGCCGTACGGGCGAGGGCTTCGACGACGCCCTTGCCGAGGGACTTCTCCAGGGCGGGCAGGCCCTCGTGGCGCAGCCGGGAGCGGGTGTAGGCGGGGTCGGTGTTGTGCGGGTCGTCCCACACGGGCAGCGACTGGACCATGCACGCCTTGCGGGCGGTCTGCCGGTCGATGCGCAGGAAGGGGCGGCGGTAGCGTCCGCCGGGCCCGGAGATCTCGGCCATGCCGGACAGGGAGCGGGTGCCGGAGCCGCGGGCGAGGCCGAGGAGGACGGTCTCGGCCTGGTCGTCTCGGGTGTGGCCGAGGAGGATCGCGGCGGCGCCGTGCTCCTCGGCGACGGCGTCGAGTGCCGCGTACCTGGCCTCGCGCGCGGCGGCCTCGGGTCCTCCGGCGCGGCCGACGTCGACGGCGACGGCCTCGACGGGGGCCAGGCGCAGGGCGGTGAGCCGGGCGGCGACCTCGGCGGCGCGGCGGCCGGAGCCTTCCTGGAGGCGGTGGTCGACGGTGACGCCCCCGGCGCGGACGCCGAGGCGGGGGGCCTCGAAGGCGAGCGCGGAGGCGAGGGCCATGGAGTCGGCGCCGCCGGAGCAGGCGACGAGGACGAGGGGGGCCCCAGGGTCGGGGGCGGGGAAGGGGCGGCGCGAGCGGAGGATGCGCGCGGCCCAGTCG
>NZ_GG770539.1:2905933-2909119 GCF_000154905.1 Streptomyces sp. SPB074
CGGCCATCGCGGGGGGCTCGGGGTCGGGGCGCGCGGGGCGCGTGCCGGGGCCGGCCGCGTGCTCGCTGAGGATGTCGTGCAGGGCGCGGCGGACCGCCAGACGTATCGCCGCGACCGCGGGATGGGGACCCATGTCCGTGTTCCCTTCGTTGGAGCGCGTGTGCCCCCGGGGGGCCGGGGCGGGGAGGGGACGGGCGGGCGGCGCGCGGGCGCACGGCGTTCGTCCACCACCCCGGTTGTCACGCAGGGTGCGTAGATGGTGACAGAAGGGGGCCCTTCTTCGAGCATCGCACGCCCGCCGGGGGCTCATGGTCCCTCGGATGGGTGATTACCGGGGCGTTTCGCTGCCGCCGGGACACGTGCGGGGCTCGTTCTCGGGTAACGGGCGGCGGGCACCTGTGGTCACGCCCCGTCAGGTCCCGTTCTTCCGCCCGCCCGTGTCCCGTCGGCCGCCGCTCCCGGTCCCCCGTCAGCTCCCCGCTTCCCCGCCGGTCTCCTCGGCGGTGTCCTCGCCCTCGCCGTGGACACGGGCGATCCACTCGGCGGGGTGGTGGATCTCGCGCTTCGTCGGGAGGGTGTTCGGGGAGGTCCACACGCGGTTGAAGCCGTCCATGCCGGTCTCCGTCACGACGGCGCGGACGAAGCGTTCGCCGTCGCGGTACTGACGGAGCTTCGCGTCGAGGCCGAGGAGGCGGCGCAGGGCGAGGTCGACGCGGCTGGCGCCCTTGGCGCGGCGTTCCTGGAACTTCTCGCGGATCTCGCCGACGGAGGGCACGACGGCGGGCCCCACGCCGTCCATGACGTAGTCGGCGTGCCCTTCGAGGAGGGACATGACGGCGGTGAGGCGGCCGAGGATCTCGCGCTGCGCGGGGGTCTGGACGAGTTCGACCAGCGAGCCCCCGTCCTCGTCGTCCGCGCTGTCCTGCCGCTTCTCGCGGCCCTCGCGGTCCAGGAGGGAGCGGACGGTCTCGCCGAGGCGGTCGGCGAAGTGGCCCGGGTCGAGTTCGGTCTCGTCCAGGAAGCCGCGGATCTCGTTCTCCAGGTGGTCGCGCAGCCAGGGCACGCCGGTGAACTGGGTGCGGTGGGTCTCCTCGTGGAGGGCGACCCAGAGGCGGAAGTCGCGCGGGTCGACGCCGAGTTCGCGTTCGACGTGCACGATGTTCGGCGCGACGAGGAGGAGCCGGCCGCCGCCCGCGCCGCCGGGGAGTTCGCGCGAGGGCGGGGCGAAGGTCTCGTACTGGCCGAGGACGCGGGAGGAGAGGAAGGAGAGGAGGACGCCGAGTTCGGCGCCGGTGACCTTGCCGCCGAGGGCGGTCACGATGCTGGAGGAGCCGCCCTCGTTCCTGCGGCCCTGCATCTTGTCGAGCAGCGGCGCGAGGAGCGAGCGGAACCCGGCGACGTTGGCGCGGACCCAGCCGGGCCGGTCGACCACGAGGACGGGCGTGTCGGCGGACGGCGGGGGGTTCATCCGGGTGTGGGCGCGGACGTGCTCCTCGGCGGACTTGGCGTGCGCGCGCAGTTCGGCGACGACCGCGCGGGCCTCGTCGCGGCTCACCTCCGGGCCCGGGCGCACGAGGCGGGTCGCGGTGGTGACCGCGAGATTCCAGTCGACCATGGAGGGACCACCGAGGCTCGTCATGTGTCAACGGTACGGGGTTTCGCGGGCGGGGAGGAGGGGGCCGGGCCCGGCGGCGGGCGAGGGGGAGGCGGGTCAGCTCTCCGCGAGGGCCGTCGCCATCTTGTCCAGCGCGGCCTGGGCCGCCATGGGGTCGGGGGCCTCGTGGCTCATGAAGGCGAAGCCGAGGAGGCGGCCGGAGCGGGTGACGACGGTGCCGGCGAGGGTGTTGACCCCGGTGAGAGTGCCGGTCTTGGCGCGGACGAGGCCGGTGCCCGCCTTGTTGTGCGCGGCGGTGTAGCGGCTCGCGAGGGTGCCGGTGAACCCGGCGACGGGGAGGCCGGTGAGGACCGGGCGCAGTGCGGGGCGGTCCTTGGCGGCGGCCTCGGCGAGGAGCGCGGTGAGGAGCTTCGGGGTGAGTCTGTCGGCGCGGTCGAGGCCGCTGCCGTCGTGGAAGGACGTGCCGCCGACGGGGAGGCCCAGTTTCGCGATCCGGTCGCGAACGGCCCCGGCACCGCCCTTGAAGTCGGCCTTCGCGCCGGTCGCGAGGGCGGTCTGGCGGGCGAGGTGCTCGGCGATGTCGTTGTCGGAGTAGGTGAGCATCCGCTCCACGATGGTGGCCAGCGGCGCGGAGGAGACGGAGGCGAGCTTCCCGTCCCCGGCCTCCCCGCCGTCCCCGGCGCCCTTTCCGCCCCCGGCGCCCGTCCCGCCGCCGTCCCCCGCGCCCGCCTTCCCGTCCCCGGCCGCTCGCGACGGCTTCCCGGCGGCCTTCGCCCCGCCCTTGCCGGACTCCTTGCCGGACTTTTTGCCCGGCTCCTTCGCCGGGGACTTCTCGCCGTCGCCCGTCTCGACCTCGTCCGTGAGCCTCACGCCCGCCGCCGAGAGGAGCGCGTGGAAGCCGCGGGCGGCGTCGAGCGCGGGGTCGGTGCTGCGGTCGGCGGGGCCGTGGTCGCTGGAGTCGAGGCGGCCCTCGTCGGCGATGAGCGGGGTGACGGGGGCGAGGTTCTCGTTGGGCCCTATGGGGTGCCGGGTGGTGCCCGTGTACCGGGAGGTGTCGTAGACGAGGGTGTACGTGCCCCGGCCGGGGCCGAGCGCGGCGGCGGTGCGGGTGGCCAGGGTGCGCAGGCTCGCGTACGCGCCGGGGTGGGCGCGGGCGGTGAGGGTGGGGTCGCCGCCGCCGACGAGGACGAGGCGGTGGCCGTCCTTCTCGACGCGGGTCTCGATGCGGTGCCCGGGGCCGAGGGCGTCGAGGGCGGCCACGGCGGTGGCGATCTTGGTGACGGAGGCGGGGGTCGCCGAGGCGGTGGCACGGTCCCCGTAGACCTGCTCGCCGCTCGTGAGGTCCACGACGGAGGCGGCGGGGCCCTTGCCGAGCGCGTGGACGCCGAGCAGCGGGTCGAGGCGCCCGGCGAGGGCCGGGCCGCGGCCCCCCGCGGTGTCGCCGCCGCCGGTGCGCAGCCCGTCGAGCACGGGGCTCGCGCTCGGGGCCGGGGAGGGGAGCCCGGCGGAGGTGAGGGGGCGGTGCTTCCGGGCGGCCTGCGGACCGGCGGCCCCCGGGGCGGGGCTCGCGG
>NZ_GG770539.1:2909309-2912652 GCF_000154905.1 Streptomyces sp. SPB074
GACACTTAACCACTGCGCCTTACCGCGAGCACGGCGCCCCGGTCCGTACGGGTCCCTCCCCGGGAACGGCGGCGGACGGGGTCCCCCGGTCGGACGCAGTCACGAACAGCTCAGCAACGGGCGTGGCGCGGCCACGCCCGGACACGTACCGACATGGAGGAGCCAGCGGTGGAGTTCGACGTCACGATCGAGATCCCGAAGGGTTCGCGCAACAAGTACGAGGTGGACCACGAGACCGGTCGGGTGCGCCTGGACCGCCGCCTCTACACGTCGATGGCGTACCCGACGGACTATGGCTTCGTGGAGAACACCCTCGGCGAGGACGGCGACCCGCTCGACGCGCTCGTCATCCTGGACGAGCCGCTCTTCCCGGGCGTCCTCGTGGAGGCGCGCACGATCGGCATGTTCAAGATGACCGACGAGGCGGGCGGCGACGACAAGCTGCTGTGCGTCCCGGCCGGGGACCCGCGCTTCGCGCACCTCCAGGACATCGAGGACGTCTCGCCGTTCCTGCGCGACGAGATCAAGCACTTCTTCGAGTCCTACAAGGACCTGGAGCCCGGCAAGGAGGTCCAGGGCGCCGACTGGGTCGGCCGCGCCGAGGCCGAGGCCGAGATCGAGGCGAGCCGCAAGCGCCTCCAGGAGCAGGGCGGCCACTGAGCCGCACGCGTCCCCGCCCGGGGCCGCGCCCGAAGGGCCGCACGGGGTCTCCGTGCGGCCCTTCGCCGTCCCCGCGCGGGGACCCGGCCCCCGCGCGCCCGCCCGGTGCGGCCGTACGGGACGTGCGGGGCCCTCACCACGCGGTACTCGCCGGGCCCTGTGCCGTCGCGGCGTTTACGGTGCTGTGCAGTGGGTGAGCCGAAGCCCGGGGAGACGAGCCGGCGGCGAACGAGGAGCGAGGCGACAGGTGAGCGAGGCGGAGGACCGGGACCGGCACCACGAGGACCGGGACGCGGACGCGGGCCGGGACCACGCGGGCCCCGGCGCGGACCGCGACCACGCGGACCCGGGACCGGGCGACGGCACGGAGCCGGGCGAAGGCCCCGAACCCGGCGACGGCCCGGAACCCGGCGACGGCCCGGAACCCGGCGACGGCTCTGCGAAACCGCAGTCCGACGAGGCCCGCAGCGCCTTCTCGCCGCCCTCGGGGCTCCCCTCCCCCGACGGGTGGGCGAGCTGGAGCGAGCCCGAGGACGACTCGCAGGTCACCTCCGAGTTCGCGCTCCCCGAGGGCTTCGTGCCGCCCGAGCCCGTCGAGGCCGACCCGGCCGCGGCCACCTCCGCCTTCTCCCTCCCGCCCTCCTACGAGGCCCGCGAGGCGCCGCCCGCCTTCACGCCCGCCGGGGGCATCCCCGTCCTGCGGCTGACGAAGGAGGCGCCGTGGCAGGACCGGATGCGCACGATGCTGCGGATGCCGGTCGCCGAGCGTCCCACCCCCGAGACGGCGCAGAAGCACGACGCCGACGAGGGCCCCGCCGTGCCGCGCGTGCTCGACCTGACGCTCCGTATCGGTGAGCTGCTGCTCGCGGGCGGCGAGGGCGCCGAGGACGTCGAGGCCGCGATGTTCGCCGTCTCGCGCTCGTACGGGCTCGACCGCGTCGAACCGAACGTCACCTTCACCCTCCTCAACATCAGCTACCAGCCGAGCCTCGTCGAGGACCCCGTGACCGCCGCGCGCACCGTGCGGCGGCGCGGCACCGACTACACGCGGCTGGCCGCGGTCTTCCAGCTCGTGGACGACCTCACCTCGCCCAGTACGGACGTCTCGCTCGAAGAGGCGTACCGGCGGCTGGCCGAGATACGGCGCAACCGCCACCCGTACCCCGGCTGGGTGCTCACGGCGGCGAACGGGCTGCTCGCGGGGAGCGCCTCGGTGCTCGTCGGCGGTGGCCCGGCCGTCTTCTTCTGCGCGGCGATCGGCGCGATGCTCGGCGACCGGCTCGCCTGGCTCGCCGCCGGGCGCGGGCTGCCGGAGTTCTACCAGTTCCTCGTCGCCGCGACCCCGCCCGCGGCGATCGGCGTCGCCCTCAACCTCACCCACGCCAACCTGCGCGCGTCCGCCGTCATCACCGGTGGCCTGTTCGCGCTGCTGCCCGGGCGGGCGCTGGTCGCCGGGGTGCAGGACGGGCTGACCGGGTACTACATCACGGCCGCCGCGCGGCTGCTGGAAGTCCTGTACTTCTTCGTCGGCATCGTCATCGGGGTGCTCGTCGTGCTGTACGCGGGCGTCCAGCTCCACGCGTCTCTCGACCCGGACGTGACCGGGGGCGCCGTGAACAGGCCCGTCGCGCAGCTCCTCGCCTCGGTCGCGCTCTCGCTCGCCTTCGCGGTGCTGCTCCAGCAGGAGCGCTCGACGGTCCTCCCCGTCGCGCTCAACGGCGGTGTCGCCTGGCTCATCTTCGGCTCGATGCACCTGACGGGGAAGATCTCGCCGGTCGCCGCGACGGCGGTGGCCGCCGGGCTCGTCGGCCTCTTCGGGCAGCTCCTCTCGCGCTACCAGTTCGCCTCCTCGCTGCCGTACGTGACGGCGGCGATCGGGCCGCTGCTGCCCGGTTCCGCGACGTACTACGGACTGCTCGGCATCGCGCAGAACGAGCTGGACAACGGCCTGCTCTCGCTCTCGCGCGCGGTCGCGACGGCGCTCGCCATCGCGATCGGCGTCAACCTCGGCTCGGAGATCTCGCGGCTCTTCCTGCGTGTGCCGGGCACCATCGCGCGCAAGGGAGCGAAACGGACCCGGGGCTTCTGACGCCCGCCCCGGGCCCGTGCGGACGCCCCGACGGGCGGCTCAGCGGCGCCGGTCCTCGTCCGGGTAGCCGTAGCCGCCGTGCGGGGGACGCTGCCCGTACCCCTGCCCCTGCCCTTGCGCCTGCTCCTGCTCCTGCTCGTAGGCGGGGAAGGGCTGGGTCGCGTCGGGCGCCTGGTAACCGCCGTCCGGCGGCGTGGGCCGCTGCTGCGCCGGGTACGGCTGGGGCTGCTGCCCGCCGTAGGACTGCGGCTGCCCGCCGTACTGGGGCTGACCGCCGTAGGGCTGCTGCCCCTGGTAGGGCTGCTGACCGCCGTACTGCTGCGGGTCGCCAGGCTGCTGCGGGTTGCCGTACTGCTGCTGGCCCTGGGAGGGCTGCTGACCGCTGTAGGGCTGCTGCTGACCGCCGTACGGGGCCTGCTGCCCGTTGCCGTACGGGGTCTGGCCGCCGCCCTGCCGCTCGCCGCCGCCGTAGGCGGGCGGGTACTGCTGCCGCCCGTACGGGTCCGGGTGTCGCGGTGCCTGGTACGGGCTCTCCTCGCCGTACGTGAGGCCCTGCTGGCCGCCGTAGGTGCCGCCGCCGTAGGGCTGCGGACC
>NZ_GG770539.1:2912752-2921746 GCF_000154905.1 Streptomyces sp. SPB074
AAAAAAAAAAAAAAAAAAAAAAAAAAAAAAAAGAAAAGAAGCAGTAAAGGATGCGGACCGACGAACGAAAAATACGGAGCATACCCCTCGGGAACCTACAGGCCGCCGAACGGGGCCGGGGTCAACGGGCAGCCGTACGAGGCGCCCCCGGCGGCGGGGGCGGAGTCCCACGCGGAGCGCGCGGAGGCGCCCGGGCCGCGCGGGTCCTCGCCCTCGCGGCGGACGGGGTCACCGGCGCCCGGCGCGGCGGAGTCGGTGGAGTCGGCGGACTTCTTGCCGCTCTTGCCGCGCGCCCGCAGGTACTCGATCGCGATCGGCACGACCGAGACGAGGACGATCAGGATGAGGATGAACTCGATTTTCTCCTTGACGAAGTCGATCTTCCCGAGCCACGAGCCGAGCAGCGTCACGCCCGCGCCCCACAGGACGCCGCCGATGATGTTGAAGGTGACGAAGGACCGGTAGGCCATACCGCTGACGCCCGCGATGATCGGCGTGAACGTGCGGATGACGGGCACGAAGCGGGCCAGGACCAGCGACTTCGCGCCGTACTTCTCGAAGAACTCGTGCGCCTTCTGCACGTTCTCCTGTTTGAAGATCCGCGAGTCCGGCCGGTTGAAGAGCGAGGGCCCGACTTTCTTGCCGAAGAGGTACCCGGCCTGGTCGCCGAGGATCGCCGCGACGCAGATGATCGCGATCGCCCCGGCGAGCGGGAAGTCGAGGTCGCCGCTCGTGATGAGCAGCCCGCAGGTGAAGAGCAGCGAGTCGCCCGGCAGGAAGAAGCCGATGAGCAGCCCCGACTCGGCGAAGACGATGAGTGCGAGTCCCCAGACGCCGAAGTTGTCGAGCATGGTGTTGGGATCGAGCCAGCTCGGTCCGAGAGCAAGCGAGTTCACGACGTTCGGGCTCCTGGGGGTCCTGGCCGGCGGAGGGACGGCCGTTCGGCGGAGGGGTGGCGGGGATCGTTTTGCCGCCGGGGGAAAGTCATGCGGTAGCAAAGCTACCAACGAGGCCCGTCCCGCCCGCGTTCCCGGCCCGCGCACGGCCCGTCCCCCGGGACCGCCGCGCCGCACGGGCCCGCGAGGCGCCTGGGGCCGCCGCCGGGGCGGCGCGCGCCTGCCCCGGTCGACGCGCGCGAGCGCTGGGGCGGTTCCGCGCCCGGCGCGAGGGTGCCGCACCTCACGACGGACCCGGCGCCCGTAACGTACCGCCATGCCCCGATTCCCCCCGTCCTGACGCCGACCGCCCGCCGCCTCGCCCCGCTCACGCTCCCCGCGCTCGTCACCGGCGTGCTCGCCGCGTGCGTGCTGCTCGGGGTGAGCGCGGTGGAGGAGCGGCTCCAGGGGGTGTGGTGGGAGAGCCTGCCGGAGGCGCTGGGGGTGGGGCGGTACGCGGCCGGGTGGGTGGTCCTCGTGCTGACGTGCGCGGGCGTGCTCACGGGCCTCGTCGTGCGGTACGTGCCCGGGCACGCCGGGCCCGATCCGGCGACGACCGGGCTCGTGGACGCGCCGCTGCCGCTCGCCGAGCTCCCCGGCCTCCTCCTCGCGACGGTGCTCTCGCTCGCGGGCGGCGTGAGCCTCGGCCCCGAGAACCCGATCACGGCGGTCAACGTGGCGCTCGTGTACGCGGCGGGGCACAGGCCGGCGCCCCGCGTGCCGGGCAGCTGTGGACGGGTCTCGCGGCGGCCGGGACGATCGGGGCGCTCTTCGGGACGCCGGTCGCGGCGGCCCTCGTCCTCACCGAGATGCTCACGGAGCGGCCGGGCGCCGCGCTGTGGGACCGGCTGTACGCGCCGCTGCTCGCGGGCGCGGCCGGCGCGCTCACGATGACGCTCGTCGCGGAGCCGAGCTTCGACCTCGCGCTGCCCGCGTACGGACAGCCGCGCTGGGCGCACCTGGCGCCCGCTCTGCTGGTCTGCCTGGCCGGCGCGGTGCTCGGGCTGTGCGCGGTCGCGCCGCTCCCGTACGCGCACCGGGCCTTCGCGCGGCTCGGGCACCCCGTCCTGGTGTGCGGCGCGGGCGGGCTCGTGCTCGGGGGGCTCGGGGTGCTCGGCGGGCACCTGACGCTCTTCAAGGGGCTCGACGAGGTCAAGGAGCTGAGCGCGCACCCGGGGCACTGGTCGGCGGGGGCGCTCGCGGGGATGGCGGTCGTGAAGACGGCGGCGCTGCTCGTGGCGGCGTCCTCGGGGTTCCGGGGCGGCCGGATCTTCCCGGCCGTGTTCGTAGGGGTGGCGCTGGGGCTGAGCGCGCATCAGCTCTTCCCGGGCGCGGCTCCGGAGGCTCCCGCGGTGGCGTGCGGGGTGCTCGGTGTGCTGCTCGCGGTGACGCGGCAGGGGTGGCTGAGCCTGTTCACGGCGGCGGTGCTGGTCGCAGACACGGCGGTGCTGCCGCTGCTGTGCCTCGCGGCGCTCCCCGCGTGGCTGCTCGTGACGGGGCGGCCGCCGATGCGGCTCGGCGCCCCCGGGCCCGTACCGGCGGAACGCGGCTCCGGCACGTAGCGGCTTGCCCCGTTTTTGTACGGAATCCGCCTACGCTGCCCGCGACACGAGCCCCGTACCCCCGAGGGAGCCGCCATGCTGCACCACCCGCCCGAGGACGCGAAGGAGCGGGACAAGCCGCTCGCGGTGAACCCGTTCTTCGGCGAGGCCGACCCGCTCGACGGGATGCGCGAGGCCCCGCCCCGGCACCGGCTGCCGCGCGAGCCGATGGCTCCGCACCCGGCGTACCAGCTCGTGCACGACGAGCTGATGCTCGACGGGAACGCGCGGCTCAACCTGGCCACGTTCGTCACGACGTGGATGGAGCCGCAGGCCGGGGTGCTCATGAGCGAGTGCCTCGACAAGAACATGATCGACAAGGACGAGTACCCGCGCACGGCGGAGCTGGAGCGGCGCTGCGTCGCGATGCTCGCCGACCTGTGGCACGCGCCGGACGCGCGGGACGCGGTCGGGTGCTCGACCACCGGGTCGAGCGAGGCGTCCATGCTCGCGGGGATGGCGCTCAAGCGGCGGTGGGCGCGGCGGAACAAGGACCGGTATCCGGGCAGCGCGCGGCCGAACCTCGTGATGGGGGTCAACGTGCAGGTGTGCTGGGAGAAGTTCTGCGCCTTCTGGGAGGTGGAGCCCAGGCAGGTGCCGATGGAGGGCGAGCGCTACCACCTCTCGCCGGAGGCGGCGGTGGAGCTGTGCGACGAGAACACGATCGGTGTCGTCGGCATCCTCGGCTCGACGTTCGACGGCTCCTACGAGCCGGTCGCCGAGCTGTGCGCGGCGCTCGACGCGCTCCAGGAGCGGACCGGGCTCGACATCCCGGTGCACGTGGACGGGGCCTCGGGGGCGATGATCGCGCCGTTCCTCGACCCGGACCTCGTGTGGGACTTCCGGCTGCCGCGGGTGGCCTCGATCAACACCTCGGGGCACAAGTACGGGCTCGTCTACCCGGGAGTGGGGTGGGCGCTGTGGCGGGACAAGGCGGCGCTGCCCGAGGAGCTGGTCTTCCGCGTGAACTACCTGGGCGGTGAACTTCCCACGTTCGCGCTGAACTTCTCCCGGCCGGGCGCGCAAGTCGTCGCGCAGTACTACACGTTCCTGCGCCTCGGCTTCGAGGGCTACCGGGCGGTGCAGCAGTCGAGCAGGGACGTGGCGCGGAGGCTCGCCGAGCGCATCGAGGCGCTGGGCGACTTCCGGATGCTGACGCGCGGCGACGAGCTGCCCGTCCTCGCCTTCACGACGGCGGACGACGTCACGGCCTTCGACGTGTTCGACGTCTCGCGCCGGCTGCGCGAACGCGGCTGGCTCGTCCCCGCGTACACCTTCCCGGCGCACCGCGAGGACCTGTCGGTCCTGCGGATCGTCTGCCGCAACGGCTTCTCCTCCGACCTGGCGGACCTCCTGCTGGGGGACCTGGCGGCCCTGCTGCCGCAGCTCCGGGCGCAGCCGGGGCCCTCGACGCGCGGCAAAGAGCGGGCGACGGCCTTCCACCACTGAGGCGCGCGGGGCGGGCCGGGCCCGCCCCGCGCCTTCCCTCAGCCCTCGCGCGTCGCCAGGGAGTACGCCGTCTCGCCGTCGAGCTGCTCGCGCAGGATGTCCGCGTGGCCCGCGTGGCGGGCGTTCTCGCGGATGAGGTGGAGCAGGAGCCAGCGCAGCGAGACGCCGTCGGCGTCGGGGAACCACGGGGCCTTCGGGAGCGGGAAGGTCTCGTCGAGGCCGGGGCGCGACCTGATCCACTCCTCCGGGTCGCGCGCGACCTTCTCGCCGTAGGCGCGGGTGTCCGCCAGGGTCTCGCCGTCGAGCAGGACGTGGCTCTCGTTCCAGTTCTCGGGCGTGCGCGCGATGTCGGGGGCGACGCCCTGGGCGCGGGCCAGCCAGCCCTGCTCGGTCTCGGCGGTGTGCTTGAGGAGCCCGCCGAGGCTCAGTCCGCTCGCGCAGGGCCGCTGCCTGGCCTGCTCCTCGGTGAGCCCGAGGGTGGCGCGGCGGATGGCCTCGCGCTGGTCTTCGAGGAAGGCGAGCAGCGCGCCCGTCTCGTCGCCGGGACGCTCGGGACCGACCTGCTGTGCCATGGGGTTCTCCTTGTTCCGTGGGCCGCCCGGCGGCCCGGGGGCTCCGAAGGGCCCGTGAGGGGCTTCGCGGTACCCGTGACGGGTCCCGTATCCCGGCCCTTTCGGACCGGTAGGAGCAAGGCAGGAACCATCGCGGACAGTTTCGGTCCGCGATACGTCGCGGCGGGCGGGGACGGCGCGCGGCGGGGAGCGGCGGCACGCGGTGGGGCGCGGTGGCGGGCTGTGGGGGGGGCACTCACGGACGGGCACTCGCGCGGCGGGCCGGGGGCGGCCCGCCGCCTCACAGCTCGTAGGTCGCGGGCCCGTGCTGCACGGAGATCCACCGTTGCGTCGTGAACGCGTCCACCGACGCCGCCCCGTTGAGCCGTCCGATGCCGGAGCGCTTGACGCCGCCGAAGGCCGCCATCGGGTCGTCCTCCATCGTCGTGCCGTTGACGTGGATCATTCCGGCCTCGACGCGCCGCGCGAAGGCGACGCCGCGCTCGGCGTCCCCGGTGTGGACGGCGCTGCTGAGCCCGTACGGGGTGTCGTTGGTGAGCCGCAGGCCCTCCTCGTCGCCGTCGAAGGGGACGAGCAGGGCGACGGGCCCGAAGATCTCCTGGCGCAGCAGCGGCGAGTGCGGCGAGAGGCCGGTGAGGATCGTCGGCTCGACCAGGTTGCCGACGGTGCGGCCGCGCAGCAGCGGCGTCGCGCCCTCGGCGAGCGCCTCGTCCACGAGCGCGGTCAGGGCCTCGGCGTGGAAGGAGTCGATGACGGGGCCGAGCTGGGTCGCCGGGTCGGCGGGGTCGCCGGTGCGCAGCGCGGCGACCCGTTCCGTGAAGCGGGCGCTGAACCCGGGTTCGAGGGCGCGGTCCACGAGGATGCGGTTCGCGGCCATGCACACCTGGCCCTGGTACACGTACCGGCTGAAGACGGCCGCGTCCACGGCCCGGTCGAGGGCCGCCCCGGTGAGGTCGCCGAGCGCGACGAAGGCGCCGTTGCCCGAGAGCTGGAGGACCGTGCGCTTGAGGGCGCGGGCGGCGACGGCGGCGACGTGGCGGCCGATGCGGTCCGAGCCGGAGAAGGAGATGACCTTCGGGACGGGGTGCTCGATGAGGTCGTCGCCGATCTCGGCGATGTCCGTGACGAGCACGTTGAGCACCCCGGCGGGCAGTCCGGCCAGCTCGAAGATGCGGGCCACGAGGCCGCCGCCGACGATCGGGGCGTTCTGGTTCGGCTTGACGAGGACCGCGTTGCCGAGGGCGAGGGCGGGCGCGACGGACTTGAGCGTCACCAGCAGCGGGTAGTTGAACGGGCTGATGACGGTGACGACCCCGGCGGGCTCGCGGTAGACGCGGTTCTCCTTGCCGGGCGCGAGCGCGGGCAGGAGTTCGCCGTCCGGCATCACGGCGACCCCGGCGGCGTGACGCAGGAACTCGGCGGCGAGGTCGATCTCGTAGTACGCCTTCGCGCGCGTCGCCCCGAGTTCGGCGATCATCGCGTCGGCGGTCTCCTCGCGCAGCCCGACGAGCGCGGTACGGGCCCGTTCCAGCACGTCGCGGCGCGCGTGCGGTCCCGCGGCGGCCCAGCCGGGCTGGGCCCGCGCCGCCGCCTGGTACGCCTCGTCCACCTCGACGCCGGTCGCCGCGGTCACGGCGGCGAGCTTCTCGCCGTTGTACGGGTTGAAGTCGATGACGTCCCAGGAACCCCGGCCGACGCGCCATTCGCCGTCGATGTACTGCTGGGACAGGTCGGTGAAGAACGACATGGGCCATATCCTTGCCGGTTGCGCACGTGCCGCCGGGGGCCCAAGGGCCCGCCCGCGACTCCCCGTTGGCGTGCATGGTACGCGCGAGCGGCGGCGCGCAGGCGGAAACCGGGCCGCGCGGGAGACGCTGTGCCAGGGGGACGGAGCGCCCCTCGCATACGCAACAGGCCCCGGCCCGCGGGGAATCCGGCCCCCGCCCGGAATCCCGCCCGCGGGCGGAAGCTCCCCCGCGGCTCCCCCGCACGGATCACGCCCCCGCGCGCGAACGCCCCGCTCCCGCCCCCGGAGGCCCCCGCCGCCTCACATCAGCTGGAGCAGCCCGCGCAGCAGGTCGCGGCTCTCCTCGGGGCCCGGGCAGTCCGCGCTCAGCCGCTCGAACGTGCCGCCGTACAGGGCGACTTCCTCGGGCTTGTCGAGGTAGAGCGCGCTGGTGAGCTGTTCGAGGTAGACGAGGTCGGAGAGGTCGGACTCCGGGAAACCGAGGAGCGAGAAGGCACCGCTCTCGCCCGAGTGCCCGCCGAAGCTGAACGGCATCACCTGGAGCGTCACGTTCTCGTGCTGGGACATCTCGATGAGGTGTTCCAGCTGTCCGCGCATCACGTCCCTGCCGCCGTAGGGGCGGCGCAACGCGGCTTCGTCCAGCACCGCGTGGAAGTGCGGGGCGCGTTCGGCGACGAGCACCTTCTGCCGTTCCAGGCGCAGCGCGACGCGCCGTTCGATCTCGGAGGGGTCGCCGTCCGGCATCCCCTTGGTGACGACGGCCTGCGCGTACGCCTCCGTCTGGAGGAGCCCGTGCACGAACTGCACCTCGTAGACCCGTATCACCGAGGCGGCGCCCTCCAGGCCCACGTACGTCGGGAACCAGCTCGGCAGGATGTCCGAGTAGCTGTGCCACCAGCCCGCGATGTTCGCCTCCTTCGCGAGGCCGAGCAGCTGACCGCGCTCCGCCGCGTCGTGCACGCCGTAGAGCGTGAGCAGATCCTCCACGTCCCGCGCCTTGAAGCTCACCCGTCCCAACTCCATGCGGCTGATCTTCGATTCCGAGGCCCTGATCGCGTAGCCGGCGCCTTCGCGAGTGATCCCGCGCGACTCGCGCAGCCGCCGCAGCTGCGAGCCGAGCAGGATGCGCCGTACGACCGAGCCGCCGCCTGCCCCTTCGGCCTGGGGCTGCCCCCAGTCCCCTGCGGTCACGACACCCAGCCTCCCCTCCATGTGGCGTCAAGGGCGATGCCTTTCAAGCCCCGCAGTCTGCCACTAAAAGGCTCCGTGCCGTACTCGTTCGGTTACGGAAACGGAAAGGTTGTGTCATGTGCCGGGAAGAGTTGCCGCGAGTTGGCGGGAAGAAATGGGGGTGAAGTGGTAGGTGTGGCGGCAATTCCGGCGCGTGCACGTGCATCTGCCCTTGCATCCGCTGTGTGCGTTCCGCCACGATGGGGGCGCACCGCCGCGCAGCCATCGCGAATTCCGGGAGTGCCTCGCATGGGGACGAATGGATCGACCATGCTCGACCCGCTGAGGCAAGGGCTTCCGCCGCTCGACCCCGCGACGGTCAGCGACGCCGCCTCCTGCACCGTGAGCCCCCGCCTCGAAGGCGTGCGCGAGGCACGGCAGTTCGCGCGCACGACCCTGGACCGCTGGGAACTGGCCGAACTCGCCGACGACATCGCCCTGGTCGTCTCCGAGCTCGTCACCAACGCGCTGCGCCACGCGCTGCCCGCGCCGTCCCCGGACGAGGACGAGGGGCCGGTACGGCTCCATCTCATGCGCTGGGCGGGCCGCTTGATGTGCGCGGTGCGCGACCCGAGCGACGCGAGCCCGGTGGCCCGCGCCGAGGACTTCGGCGCGGAGTGCGGTCGCGGTCTCTTCCTCGTGGACTCCTTCAGCGAGAGCTGGGGCTGGCACCCGCTCGCGGGGTCGCTGCACGGGAAGATGGTGTGGGCGCTGTTCCGGGTGTGAACGCGCGGGCCGGGGGCCCGGGAAGAACGAGGAGCGGTGCCGCCGTACGCGGTCACCGCTCTTTTTCACGCTCCGTGCGCGGGCGCGCGCCCGGCCTTCCGCCACGCCACCGGGGGTGCGTGCGGGACGAGGCGGGCCCGCCGGGGCGGCCGCCGGGCGAAAGTCGCCCTCAGCCCGTGACCAGGTGGTCGAATTCCCCGTCCTTCACACCGAGGAGCATCGCCTCTATCTCGGCGCGCGTGTAGACGAGCGCGGGGCCCTCGGGATGGCGGGAGTTGCGCACAGCGACATCGCCGCCCGGGAGTTTGGCGAACTCCACGCAGGTGCCCTGGGAATTGCTGTGCCGGCTCTTCTGCCACACGACCCGGTGGACCTGCTGGAGTTCGGTTGCCGCCATGCCGTTGTACGCCTGGTGCACTGCTTGCTCCTGGTGGTGCCGTGGCCAATGGTGCATCGGTCAACTGCGCGTGATCATAGCTTCGTTCACGTGCTGATGCATGAGCAGATGCACGTGCACGCGGGGTGGTCCCGCGACTACAGGCTTCCCGGGAGGCGGCGGCTCTCCTCCTGAACACCCGAAAGCCGGCCCCGTAAGCGGGCCGGCTCGTGGAGACGTGGCGCACATCACTGTGCGTAGGGGGTCTACGCAGGGTGGGCGCGGCCGGCCGACGCGACCGCCGGTCCGCGTCCCCCCTTCGCCCCGCCCGTCACTCCGCCCGGAGCCGCCCGCCCGT
>NZ_GG770539.1:2922049-2930237 GCF_000154905.1 Streptomyces sp. SPB074
GAGCATCGCGACCCGCGCGATGCTCGCGAGCGCCTCGTCCGCCTCGTCGGCCGCCGCGCGCGAGAGCCCCCGCTGCCGCACGGGCTCGTCGCGCGCCTTCTCGACGGCCTCCTGCCACTCGGAGCGGGCGTCGCGCGCGGCGAGCAGGGCCTTGCGCACCTCGGCGCCCCGGTCCTCGGAGGGGTTGGCGCAGGCGCGGAAGACGGCGGCGGCGTAGGCGGTGTGCGCGAGGAGCGCGGTGGCGAGCCTGCCGCGCAGGCGCGGCGCCTCCCAGGCCGGGTACACCGCGTACGCCAGCATCGCGAGGAGACCGCCGACGAGGGTGAGCCCGATGCGCTCCAGGGTGGTCTGTTCGAGGTCGGTCCCGGCCATGCCGAGGAGGAAGACGACGTACAGCGAGACGCAGAACTGCGCGACGACGTACCCCGTGCGCATGAGCAGGTACATGAGCCCGCCGCACAGCACCGCGAGCCAGGCGAGGACTTCCGGGCCGGGGTGCGCGAGGCGCACGACGAGGCTCGCGAGGGCGACGCCGAGGAGGGTCCCGGTGAACCGCCCGGCCGCGCGCGCGTAGGTCTGCGAGAAGTCGGGGCGCAGGACCATGACGGAGGTGAGCGGCGCCCAGTAGGGGTGGCCGAGCGGCAGCAGCGAACCGAGGAGGTACCCGGCTCCCGCGACGACGGAGATCCGCACACCGTGCCGGAAGACCGGCGAGTCGCGGCGGAGCTGGAGGCGCAGCAGGAGCGCGATGCCCGCCGCCTGCTCCGAGAGCGGCGCGCGGGTGCGGGCGCGGCTCGCGGCGGAGGGGGCCCCGCGCGCGTCGTCGGGGACGCGCGGGGAGGTGCCGCCGCCGGGGTCGGCCGTCTCGCGCACGTCGTCGAGCAGCACGCGCAGGCGGCGCGCGGCCCGCAGCGGTGCCCCGGAGAGCAGTTCCTCGGTGTCGGGCGTGCGCAGCACGGCTTTCGTCGCCGCCGGTACGCGGACGGGCTCGCCGCGCCGCACCGCGTGGGCGCAGGCGTCCAGGACGGTGCCCGCCGCGTACAGCAGCTCGTTTCACCCGCTCGCGCGCGGGCCCCTCGGCGGGGACCCCGAGGCCCGGGTCGGCGAGCGAGGCGAGCACGGGCCTGATGCGCTCGGCGACCCCGCGCGGGCCGCGCAGTTCGGCGGGGCGGCGGCGGGCCTGCCGGGGGGTGAGCACGGCGGCCTTGCGTGCCTCCATGAGCGGTTCGGGGTCGAAGTCGGCGACGGGGTCCTGGCGCAGCCTGCGCGCGTAGTCGGCGACCGCGGCGAGCGCGTCGGCGAGCGCGTCGCGGTGCGCGCCCCAGCGCCGGATCGGTACGAGCCAGACGAGCGCGGCCTGCACGAGCCCGCCGGTCGCGATCACCGCCGCGTGCCCGAGCGCGGAGAGCACGGAGCCCGGCAGCGTCACGGTGACCATGACGATGGAGACGTTCGACGCGGCGATGATCCCCGCGGTGGGCCCGGCCGCCCAGGCCATCCCGGCGGCGAAGGCCCACAGCATGAGGAGGGGCACGAAGAACCACAGGTGGACGACGCACACGTAGCCGAGGAAGGTGGAGACGGCCAGGCTGAGGCCGGAGGCGAGCGCGAGCAGCGGCCGGGGCCGCCAGGAGCGCTGGAGAGTGGCGATGGCGGCGGAGAACGCGCCGAAGGCGGAGGACGCGGCGACGCCGGGTCCGAAGAGGTTCAGGCTCACCACGACGAGGAGCGCGAGCCCGGCGGCGCCGCGCAGCGCGACGAGCGGCACGAGGCGTTTGCGTTCCACTCTGAGGCCGGTCCGGGAGGTCTCGGCCAGGGCGTTGAGCCAGCTCACGACTTCACCATACGGACATAAGGGGTGCCCGGTGCGGCTGGCTCAGCGTGCGGGTGAGGCACCCCCGGGGGCTCCGCCCCCGCTCTCGCTCCTCAAACGCCGGAGGGGCTGGTGGTCGAGGTCCGCTCTCGACGCCGCCTCCCGTCCCCGCAGCCACCCCGCCTCGTCACTGATCCCCCGCACCCGCGCCGCCTTCGTCTTCGGGAACATCCGCTCCGTCGCCTCCGTCACGGCCACGTCCCGCGCCGCGAGGACCGGCAGCACCTCGGGCCCGGCGGACTCCGTCACCGTGGCCGCGGCCGTCGCCTCCAGGCGCGCCCCGACGTGGTCGGCGTAGGCGAGCAGGAAGGACTGCCGGAAGGTCTTCGTGCGCCGCCGCCCGGCGGCCCGCGCCTCCGCCTCCGCACGCGTCAGCGCGCTGTGCGCCTGCACGAGCAGCGAGGTGTGCAGCAGTTCGACGGCCGCGAGGTTTGCCGCCTCCCCCACGACGGTCGAGAAGCCGTGCTCCTCGTTCCACACCGCCCGGCAGCCGCTCGCGCGGGCGACCGCGTCGAGGAGGATCGCCCACGCCTCGCCGTACGGCTGCTCGACACCGATCCGCCGGGCGGCGACGCCGTCGCCGGGCCCGGTGACCGCGCCCGCGAGGCGCGCGGCGTCGATGCGGTGCCGGGTCATGAGCTCCTGCGCCTTCGCGCTGAGCGCCTCGGCCTCGGCGGGGTACGCGGTCGCCTCCGCCTTGGCGAGCAGCGCCCGGACCCGGCTCAGCTCACGGTCGTCGGTGGGCAGCGGCGCCGTGGGCGGAGAGCCCGGCGGCGGGCCGACGGGCTCGATCGCGGGGACGCGGAAGAGCAGCCGGAACAGCTCCACGGCCTCCGCCGCCGCGCTGAACCGGTCCCCGCGCGCGCCGTCCCCGGCGTCCCCCGCGTCCAGCTCGGCGAGCTGGGCGGTCCACCGGGGGGCGAGGCGCGCGTAACGGCGGGTCTCGTCGCGTACGAGGGCGGCGTAGCGCAGGCTGTGGGCGGGCCGCAGGTCGCGGCGGACGAGCCGCGCGAGGTCGGCGGGCTCCCAGCCGCGCCGCCAGGCCGCGCCGAGGAGCACCGCGCCGCGCTCGGCGAGCAGGGCACGCGCGGCCGGGCCGGGGAGCGCGGCGAGGAGGGAGGCGGCGGTGTCGAGCGAGCGGTCGGTGTCGTCCCCGAGCGCGGCCCCGAGGGCGTCCCGGGCGGCGCGGGCCGCGTCGGGCCGGGAGCCGTCGCGGTCACCGGACCCGGCCGCGCGCCGTCGCGGGGACGGTCGCCGTCGCGGGGACGGTCGCCGTCGCGGGGACGGTCGCCGTCGCGGGGACGGTCGCCGTCGGCGCCGCGCGCCTCGTCGCGGGGGCGGTCGCCGCGCCGCCCGCTCGCGGGGGTGTCGCGGGGCGGTTCACCCGCGCGGGTGTCGCGGGGGGCGCGGCCACCCTGGCGGTTCTTGCGGGTCCTACCGGTCTCGCGGGGCACTCCCCCATTGTCCACACCCTGTGGACGGACCGGCGCGGGCGCCCGTTGTCGTACCCCGCTGCGAGACTCGTCCGCATGACCGGTTCCGCCGCCCGCTGGCTGCTCACCTCCGCGGACGCGGACGGCCCCGGCGTGCGCGTCGCCCCGCTCACGCCGGACGGCGCGCTCGCCGCGCCCCCGGTCACGGAGCCGGACGCGGCCACGGCGGTACGGGCCCGTCCCGGCGTGGGCCGCTGGGTCTGGCGCGCGACGGCGCACGTGTACCCGGCGCTGCTCGCCGCCGGGGTGCGCGTCGAGCGGTGCTACGACATCGAGGCGGCCGAGACCCTGCTCCTCGGCCACGAGGGCCGGCACGGGCAGCCCCGCGCGCTCGCCGCCGCGTGGGCCCGCCTGCGCGACGCCCCCGTCCCCGAGGACCCGCCGGGCCCCTCGGCGGAGCCCGACGCGCAGTCCTCCCTCTTCGAGGCCCGCCCGGCCCCGCTCCCTCCCGAGGCGGTCGCCGGGGTCTACGCGGAACAGCTGCGCCGCCACGCGAAGACGGGCCACCCGGGCCGCTTCACACTGCTCACCGGCACGGAGTCGGCCGCCACGCTCGTCGCCGCAGAGCTGAACGCGACGGGCCTGCCGTGGAGCGCGGAGCGGCACCGGGAACTGCTGCGCGAACTGCTCGGCGAGCGGTACGCGGGCGGCGGCGAGCCGCGCAGGCTCGCGGAGCTGACGGAGGAGGTCTCGCGCGCCTTCGGCCGGCACGTCCGCCCCGACCTGCCCGCCGACGTGCTGCGCGCCTTCGCCGAGTCGGGCGTCAAGCTCACCTCGACGCGGCGCTGGGAGCTGGAGAAGGTCGGCCACCCGGCGGTCGCCCCGCTGCTCGCCTACAAGAAGCTCTACCGCGTGTGGACGGCGCACGGCTGGGGCTGGCTCGCGGACTGGGTGCGCGAGGGCCGCTTCCGCCCCCGGTACGTGGTCGGCGGGGCGGTCTCGGGACGGTGGACGACGGCCGGGGGCGGCGCGCTCCAGATCCCCAAGGTGGTGCGCCGCGCGGTCGTCGCCGACCCGGGCTGGCGCCTCGTGGTCGCGGACGCGGCCCAGATGGAGCCGCGCATCCTCGCCGCCGTCGCGGGCGACGCGGGCCTCCTGGACGTGGCCGCCAAGGCGGACGACCTCTACGCGGCGGTCTCGGACCGCGCCTTCGCGGGCGACCGCGACCGCGCCAAGATCGCCGTGCTCGGCGCGATCTACGGCCAGACCTCCGGCGACGGCCTCAAGAACCTCGCCGCGCTGCGCCGCCGCTTCCCGAAGGCGGTCGCCTACGTGGACGAGGCGGCCCGCGCGGGCGAGGAGGGCCGCCTCGTGCGGACGTGGCTCGGGCGGACCTGCCCCCCGGTGGGCGGCGAGGACCCGGGGGAGGCCGGCATCCCGCAGGAGGACGAGCCCGCCCCGTCCCCCTCCGCCTCCCGCGCCCGGGGCCGCTTCACGCGCAACTTCGTCGTCCAGGGCGCGGCGGCCGACTGGACCCTGCTCCTCCTGGCCGCCCTGCGCCGCGCGCTGCGCGCCCGCGCCGCCGAACTCGTCTTCTTCCAGCACGACGAGGTGATCGTCCACGCCCCCGCAGCCGAGGCGGCCGAGATCCCCGCCCTGATCGCGGAGGCGGCCCGCGAGGCCACCCGCGTCTGCTTCGGCGACATCCCCCTCCGCGTCCCCTTCACGACGGCGGTCGTGGAGTGCTACGCGGACGCGAAGTGACCCGCACGCCCGGGTCGTTGCTGCCACACTTGCGAGGGACGGGCGGGTGACGGGGGTGGGCGGTCATGGTCTTCGCGGAGACGGCGGCGCTGCGGCTGGGCTCGAAGGTGGCGGGCGCGGCGGGCAGGGCCTGGCTCGACCGGGGGCGGCGCGGGCAGGAACGGGCCCTGTCCATGGAGGAGCTGATCCGCCTGCGGCTGCCCGGCGTGCGTCTCCAGCGCGAGGTCGAGGCGCAGTTCACGCACATCACCAACGCGGTCTTCGACCGCCTCGAACCCTCCCTGCGGCACTCCTTCGAGCGACGCGAGGAGCACAGCCGCCAGGCCGTCGTGGACGCCGTGGCCGACACCTTCGCCAAGGGCGACCTCTCCGACAAAGCCCTCTTCGCGACGGACGCCCGCGCCCCCGAACTCGTCCGCCACCTCGTCACCACGACGACTCCCCCGCCCGGCCTGGACGCCGAGGAGACCCGGCTCTACGAGCTGCTCCTGGCGGAGTGCGCCGAGTACTACGTACGGATCGTGCGCGGCCTGCCCGTCTTCGAGGAACGCGCGGCGGCCGAACTCCTGGCCCGTACCGCGACGGTGGGCGCGGAGATCTCACGCGTCCTCGCCCGCCTCCCGGACCGTTCGCACTTCGCCCCCGAGGGCGCCGACCTGGACGGCGCCTTCCGCCGCGAGTACCTCGCCCTGCTGAGCCGCGACGTGGACGAGGTGGAGATGTTCCGCCGCGTCCCCGGCCAGGACTCTCCGCCGCGCGTGCCGCTGTCCGTCGCGTACATGAGCCTGCGCACGCGCGGCGAGGAGGGCCCCGCGCGCACGCGTCCGCGCCCCACCGTCGCCGGGCGGCTCGACATGGGGCGGTGGGAGGCGGCGGCCGAGGCCCGTTCGCTGCGGGTCGAGAGCGCGCTGAGCACCCGCGCCCGCGTCCTGCTGCGCGGCGAGGCGGGTACGGGCAAGACGACGCTCCTGCGCTGGCTCGCCGTCACCGCCGCGCGCGGCGCCTTCACGGGCGAGCTGAGCGAGTGGAACGGCCTCACGCCGGTCCTCGTGAAGCTCCGCGAGTACGGCGGCGGCAGGCCCCCGCTGCCGGAACGGATGCTCGACGGCGTGGCCGGGATGATCACCGGGATCCTGCCCCGGGGCTGGACGGAACGCGAACTCGCCTCCGGACGCGTGCTGCTGATGGTCGACGGGATCGACGAGCTGGTGGCCGGGGAACGCCCGGCGGTACGCGAGTGGCTGCGCCGGCTGCTCGGCCAGTACCCCGGCATCCGCGTCCTCGTCACCTCGCGCCCCGCCGCGGCGCGCGCGGGCTGGCTCACCGCCGAGGGCTTCGCGCCCCTGCACCTCGACCGCATGTCCCCCTCCGGCCTGGCCGGCTTCGTCCGCCGCTGGCACCAGGCGGTGCGGGCGTCCGGCAGCGCGCTGCCCTGCGAGCCGGAGGAACTGCCGGAGTACGAGGAGGCGTTGCTCACCGCGCCCAAGGACCGCGCCCACCTCCAGGCCCTCGCGGGCACTCCGCTCCCGGCCGCGATGCTGTGCGCGATGCACCTCGCCCAGGGCCGCCGGCTCCCGCGCGGCCGCATGGAGCTGTACCGCAACGCGCTCCACACCCTGGTCCACGAACGCGACGCCGACCGGGGCATCCCCAGCGCGGCCGACAGCCGCCTCACCCTGGACGACAAGCTCGTCCTCCTGCGCGACCTCGCCTGGCGCCTGTCCGACAACAACCGCAGCGAGATCGACGTGCCCCGCGCCGCCGCCTGGACGGATTAGCGCCTGCGCACGATGCGGCACGTGGCGGACCTCGGCGGCGCCGCCGTCCTCGACCAGCTCCGCCACCGCTCCGGCCTCCTGCGCGACCCGGCCGAGGACCGCATCGACTTCGTCCACCGCACCTTCCAGGAGTACCTGGCGGCGGCGGAGGCCGTCGACGCCGATCGCGTCGGCGACCTGGTGGGCCGCGCGCACCTGGACCTGTGGCGCGAGACGATCGTCCTGGCGGCGGGCCACGCGGGGACGCGGCAGCGCGAGGAACTGCTGAACGGGATTCTGGACCGCGCCGACGCCGAGCGGAAGTACGCGCGCAAGCTGCGGCTGGTGGCGGCCTCGTGCCAGGAGACGTGCACCTCGCTGCCCGTGCGCGTCGCGGAACGGATCGACGCGGCGATCGACAAGCTCCTCCCGCCCCGCCGCTCCACCGACCCGGCGGCCCTCGCCGCGGTGGGCCCGGGCCTGCTGCGCAAGCTCCCGAGGTCCCTGGCCGGGCTGAGCGAGACGGCGGCGGCCCGCACGGTGGAGACGGTGGCACTCATCGGCGGGGAGGAGACACGGGAGTTGCTGAGGGCGTACGCGGTGCGCCAGGACGCGAAGACCGTCGAGGCCCTCGTCGAGGCGTGGTCCTACTTCCCCGCCGAGGACTACGCGTGCGAGGTGCTGGCGGTCATCCGGCTGGAATCCGTCCCCGTCGTCGTGAAGCACGCCGGGCAGGTGCGCGCCGGGAGGACCGTGCCCGGGATCACACGCGTCGGAATCCCCCTCGGCCTCGCGGAGCGGGAGGGCGTCTTCCGCGAGATCGCCACCTATCCCGACCTGACGTTCCTCTCCGTGCAGATACGAGCGGACGAGACCCTGCGCGCCCTGACCCGTACGCCGCTGCCCCGGCTCACGATGCTTTCCGTGCACAGCACCCGGCGGATGACGAAGGCCCCCGACCTGAGCGCCTTCACCGCGCTCGAAGCGTTCGTCCTCGGTGGCTTCGACGTGAGCGGCTGGCACGACGGCGCGCTCGGCACCCCGGCGGAGCTGTGGCACCTGATGCTGAGCGACTGCACCCTCGACGCCACCGCCCCCTTCCCCTTCTCCGCCCTCCCCTCCCCCACCCACGTGACCCTGGAGCGCTGCCGCCGGACCGACGGCAGCCCGCTCACCGACCTCGCCCTCCCCGGCGTCGTCGTCATGAGGTGGGACTGACACCGCCCGCGCTCACACCACCCCCGCCCCCATCCACACCTCCACCACCGTCACCGCCGCGTTGAACGAGGACGCCGCCGAGACGACCACCCCGCCGCCCGCCATCAGCACCGCCCACCCCACCGGCCCCCACAGCGCCCCCG
>NZ_GG770539.1:2931261-2932306 GCF_000154905.1 Streptomyces sp. SPB074
CGCGTCGCGGTCGTGCTCGCCGTCGAGCAACCGCCGCATCCGCAGCGCCGCGAGGCCCGCCTCGTCGGCCACGGCGCTCCACAGGAAGGAGCGGCCCCGGCGCTCGCGGCTCACGGCGTCCTTGGAGCGCAGCCGCGTCAGGATCGTCATGACCGTCGTGTACGCGAGTTCCCCGCCGACGTGTTCACGCACCCACCCGGCGGGTACGGGTCCGGGGGCGGAGTGGAGCACGGCGAGCACCCTGGCCTCCAGTTCGCCCTGTCCACGCCGACGGCCGCCGTTG
The DNA here is from genome assembly GCF_000154905.1 of Streptomyces sp. SPB074. Lineage (GTDB taxonomy): Bacteria > Actinomycetota > Actinomycetes > Streptomycetales > Streptomycetaceae > Streptomyces. The sequence continues at coordinate 2,931,545 of NZ_GG770539.1, forward strand.
CGCTCGGTCCCGCTCACGCACGCACCTCCTCGCACCCGCTCACACCGGGTCCCGATGGTACCGAGGACCGGGGCGCGGCCCCCGCCCGCGACTTCTACAGCTCTGTAGAGAGTCCTGTAGTTTCGGTAACGAGTCACATCCGGCAGCACCCGAGACCAAGGAGCGCACACCATGGGAGTCACGCTGGCCAAGGGCGGCAACGTCTCGCTGTCGAAGGAGGCCCCCGGCCTCACGTCGATCACGGTCGGCCTGGGCTGGGACGTCCGGACCACGACCGGCAGCGACTACGACCTCGACGCGAGCGCCCTGCTGTGCTCGTCGGCGGGGAAGGTCGTCTCGGACGCGCACTTCGTCTTCTACAACAACCTGACCAGCCCGGACGGCTCCGTCCGCCACACCGGCGACAACCTGACGGGCGAGGGCGAGGGCGACGACGAGTCGATCGAGATCGACCTCGGCCAGGTCCCCGCCGAGGTCGACAAGATCGTCTTCCCGGTCTCGATCCACGAGGCGGAGTCGCGCGGCCAGAGCTTCGGCCAGGTCCGCAACGCCTTCATCCGCGTCGTCAACCGCGAGGGCGGCACCGAACTGGCGCGATACGACCTCTCCGAGGACGCCTCGACCGAGACGGCCATGGTCTTCGGCGAGGTCTACCGGCACGGCACGGAGTGGAAGTTCCGCGCCGTCGGCCAGGGCTACGCCTCCGGGCTCGCGGGCATCGCCTCGGACTTCGGCGTCAACGTCTGAGACGGCGGAAGGGGC
>NZ_GG770539.1:2933078-2933955 GCF_000154905.1 Streptomyces sp. SPB074
CCGCGCGTGTGCGCGGGAGGGCGGGCCCTCGTCGATCCCGTCGGGTGCGGCGGTCAGCCGTTGGCGGCACCGTTGCCCGAGAGGACCGGGATGTCGTCCAGGATGTGCGAGAGCGGCTCGTCGCCCTTGGCCTGGGTGGAGTTCTCGGTGCACTGCTGGTTCTGCGGCGAGGACAGGACGTTGACGTCCTGGACCGCGATCGGCACCAGGCCGACCAGCGAACCGGCGTTGACCTTGGCGGGCAGGCCGACGCAGGGCTTGTTGAGCGAACCCTGGACGAGGGCGAGCTGGGGGCTCATGTTCCCGTACGTCGCCTGGTTGCCGTACGCCTGCTGGGCGCCGTTGCCCGAGACGGAGGTCGTGCCACCGTCGTCCGAGAGTGCCATGGCCGGAGCGGCACCCGCACCCGCGACCGTGACGGCGACCGCGGCGGCGGCCCACAGCTTCTTCATGATTGCCCCTTTCGAAAGCGGACCCCGAGACAGGATCACCAGCCACCCCAACCGCGCTTGCCCACCCGGAGTTGCGCCGCCCGAGCGCATGACACCCGATCAGCCCACACGCGAGCCGCCCGCGGGGGACCCCGCCGGCGCCGGGGAAGCGGGACGACACACCGGCGCCGAGGGGGGCGACGCCCGCGCGCGGGCCCGGAGAAAGGGGCGCACGAGGGGGCGCGAGTTGCGGGAATCGCTCATTCGCCCCCATACCGTGCGGTGAACGGGGGACCCTGGGGTGTGACGGCCTGAGCACGGAGCACGTCTGGCGACGATGAGGAAGCATGACGGAACCTGAACCCAGAGGCGGCGGCTGGAAGCGACAGGGCTTCATCCCCGTCAGCCGCCAGTCCTCCGAACGGCCCGCCACCCCCTACCCCCCG
>NZ_GG770539.1:2934207-2937406 GCF_000154905.1 Streptomyces sp. SPB074
AAAAAAAAAAAAAAAAAAAAAGGCGGCCCTCGGTGCGCCGCGACGGCGGCGTACGGCTGCTCAGCTGTTGCCGGCGCCGTTGCCGGACAGGACCGGGATGTCCTCCAGGATGTGCGAGAGCGGCTCGTCGCCCTTCGCCTGGGTGCTGTTCTCGGTGCACTGCTGGTTCTGCGGCGAGGACAGGACGTTGACGTCCTGGACCGCGATCGGCACGAGACCGACCAGCGAACCGGCGTTGATCTTCGCGGGCAGGCCGATGCAGGGCTTGTTGAGCGAACCCTGGACGAGCGCCATCTGCGGGCTCATGTTCCCGTAGGTGGCCTGGTTGCCGTACGACTGCACCGCGCCGTTGCCGGAGAGGGAGGTCGTGCCGGCGTCGTCGCCGATCGCCATGGCGGGGGCGGCGACAGCGGCGGTCGCGCCGACGACCGAAGCGGCGACGGCCGCGACAGACATGACCTTCTTGATCATGAGTGATCCTTTCGAGTACAGGCCCCGTCCCGGAGCACGCTGGACAACTGGCGGGCCGGGTCCGGGATGCGGGCGTTCACTCCAATGGAGCAGAGATTCATCACACCGCTGTCACCGGGCGAAACACCCGTACGGCCTTCGCACGGGGTCAGCCGCCGCCGCTGGTGCGGGTGGGGCGGTTGGGGCGCCGGTGGAGGTGGAGGAAGGAGAGCCGGGTCAGGGTCTCGACGGAGCGCTCGCGGTCGCCTGCCGTGCCGACCGGCAGGCTCCGCGTGCGGCCGCGCGCCCGGACGGCGGCCTCCTGTTCCTGGAAGAGATCGGCGTCCTCCGGCGCGACACGCCAGGTGAGCCGTCCGGCCGCCGTGTCCACATGGACGGGGGACCAGCCGTCCGGGCCCGGGGCGCCGACGCTCCCGGCGTGCAGCCGCAGGACGTAGGCGATGAGCCCGGCGCGCTCGCGCTGGGCCGCGTCGAGCTCGGCGTGCACCTCGGCGAGCCGGTCGACGAGGCGCAGTTCGCGCGCGCTCCAGGAACGGGCGCGGGAGCGGCGCGGGGCGCGGGCGGGGGTGGAGGCCCCGGCGGCGGCGGCGAGGGGCGGGGCGGGACGGGCGGCCTTGCCGGACTTGGCGGGCCTACCGGTCTTCGCGGGCTTGGCGGCCCTCCCGGCCTTGGCGGGCTTGGCGGCGCGCGCGGATTTCGCGGGCGCGGCGGGCCGGGCGGCCGGGACGGGCTCGGCGGACCCGACGGTCTTCGCGGACCCGGCGGCCCGCGCGGGCTCGGCGGACCCGGCGGTCTTCGCGGGCTTGGCGGGGCGGGCGGCCTTGGGGGACTTCGCGGCGGTACCGGCTCTGCCCCCGGCCCCCTTTCCCTCGACGGCGGTGCGCGTAGCCATCACGGATTCCTCCCTGGGCGGTGAACAAATCGGGAACTGCCGTGAATTCGGCGGGCGAAGAACGCGGGCCGCATCAAGGCAGTTGAGATGATAAACAGCGCCGCGCGGAAGAAATCGTGCCCACCACGCCGGTTCTTCTCAGAAATTCTTGCGAAAACGTACGAATCCGGGGGTGCGAAGACGCTGAACGGGTGAAGGGGAGCGAGGGGGCGAAACCGATGGGCGGTACGGCAGTTTGCCAGGAAGCAGCCGGCCGCCGCGTTCCGCGCCGGGGGTCGCTGCGTACGCGCTCGCTCCGTATCGCCCGTCGCCGCCCGCCCTTCCCGGGGCCGCCCCGAACGTCCCGGGGACAGCGTGCGGGGGCATCGAAAGGTTGGACATGATCAAGAAGTTCGCGGCCGCCGCCGCGCTCACCGCGGGTGTCGTCGCCCTCGGCGCCCCGCAGGCCCTCGCCATCGCCGACGACGGCGGCACCACGTCGGTCTCCGGCAACGGCTCGAAGCAGTCGTACGGCAACCAGGCCACCTTCGGCGACCAGAGCCCGCAGCTCAGCCTGGTCCAGGGCTCGCTCAACAAGCCCTGCATCGGCCTTCCGGTCAAGGGCAACGTCGGCTCGCTCGTCGGCCTCGTGCCCGTCGCGGTCCAGGACATCAACGTCCTGTCCTCGCCGCAGAACCAGCAGTGCACCGAGAACAGCACCCAGGCCAAGGGCGACGAGCCGCTCTCCCACATCCTGGACGACATCCCGGTCCTGTCCGGCAACGGTGCCGCCAACGGCTGACCGTCGCCCCACCGGCGTCGAACGCCCCGTCCGCCCCGTCCCCGCCAGGGACGCGCGCGGGCGGGGCGCGGTCGTGTGCGGGGCACGGTCGCGCGCCTCCGGGGAGACACCCGGGAATTCGGCGCGGGGAGTTTTCCGCACGCAATAAACGACCCCCGAGAAATAACAGAGAGTCACGCTCCCGCCCGCCTTCGGCGGGCTTTTTCTTTCTTTATCCTCGACTGTCCGTTCGGGTGAAGTTGCGCGCGCTTGCGCGGGCGGGGGTTTCCTCCCGCTCCCCCCTTTCGTTCACAGGACGCGCCGGGCCCCATCCGGCGTGCCACAGCTTCTCCTCCTTCCGAAAGGAACGACATGCTCAAGAAGACCGCCGCCGTCTTCGCCGGCGCCGTCCTCGCGCTCGGTGCCGCTGTTCCCGCCTTCGCCGACTCGGGTGCCGAGGGCGCCGCCATCGGTTCGCCGGGCGTCCTCTCCGGCAACCTGGTCCAGGTCCCGGTGCACGTTCCGCTGAACCTGTGCGGCAACTCGGTCAACGTCATCGGCCTGCTGAACCCGGCCTTCGGCAACGGCTGCGCCAACGTCTGATCCCGCATCACCCGGGCCCGCCGAGCGGGCCCGGGTCCGCCGGCCCTGGGAGCACGCTCCCAGGGCCGGTTTCCGCGCCCCCTTCCGGGTCCCCGCTTCCGGGTCCTCCGGGTTCCGAGTCAGGAAGAACCTCCCCATGCGCCACACCCTCAGCAAGGGGATGCTCGTCACGGCCGCCGCGGCCTCCGGCATCCTCTCCCTGAACGGCGGTTCCGCCCTCGCCGCCGAGCCGACGGCAGCGGGCTCGCCCGGCATCCTCTCCGGGAACAGCGTCCAGGCCTCGGTGGACGTTCCCGTGAACGTCTGCGGCAACAGTGTGGACGGGGCCGGGGTCGGCAACCCGTCCTTCGGCAACGGCTGCGGCAACGAGGGCGGCGCGTCGGCGGGGCCCGCGGAACAGCAGGAGCACGGGGAGCCGGCGGCGGGGGACGAGGGGGCGCGGCCGGAGCGCGCGCGGTCCGGGCGGCACGCGG
>NZ_GG770539.1:2937561-2943348 GCF_000154905.1 Streptomyces sp. SPB074
GCAGGTGCCGCTCGACGTGTCGCTCAATGCAAGCGGGAACACGGTGGGCGTCGTGGCGCTGCTCGACCCGGCCCTCGGCAACAGCTGCGGCAACGGCACCCCGGCCCCGGAGCACCCGGCCCCGCGCCCGCCCGGCCACGTACCGCCCCCACACGTCCCGCCGCACCACGTGCCGCCGCACCACGTCCCGCGGCAGACGCCGGAGGGCGGCGGCCGGGCCGAGGTGCCTCCGACGCGCCCCCAGCTCGCCGAGACCGGGGCGGACGCGGGGCTGCTCGGGGTCGTCGGGGCCTCCGCCACGCTGCTCGTCGGGGGCGCGATCCTCTACCGGCGCAGGCCGGTGCCCGCTCACCGGTAGGGTCGCCGGCGTGGCCCGGACGGGTGAATCCCGCGCGGGCCGGCCGGCGAATCGAGCGAGGTGAGGGGCCCGGTGTCCGCGAGCGAACGGACCGCGCGGGCGACGGCGGCGGTGTCCCGTCCCCTCCTCCTCTCGCTGCTGCTCTTCGCCGCCGTGCGCGCGCTGTGTCTCGTGACGCTCGCCGTGTGGGCGGGTGCCGAGGGGCGCGGCGCGCACCAGGTGCTCGCGGAGCGCTGGGACTCGCTGTGGTACGTCCGGGTCGTCGAGCACGGCTACGACTTCACGCTGACCGCGCCGGACGGGCGTGTCCTCTCGGACCGGGCCTTCTTCCCGCTGCTGCCGTGGCTGGAAGAGGCCGGTCACGCGCTGACGGGCCTCGCCCCGCAGGACGTGGGGCTCGGGGTGAGCGCGCTCGCCTCGCTCGCGGCGGCGTGGGCGATCCACCGGATCACGGCGCGGCTGTACGGGGAGCGCGCGGCGGTGTTCGCGGTGGTGCTGTGGGCGGTGCTGCCGGTCTCGGTCGTGCAGTCGATGGCGTACAGCGAGTCCCTGTTCACGGCGCTGGCCGCCTGGTCGCTGTGGTCGCTGCTGCGCGAGCGCTGGCTGCTGGCGGGCCTGTTCGCCTCGGCGGCGGGCCTGACCCGGCCGGTGGGCCTCGCGGTGGCGCTCGCGGTGTGGGGGGCGGCGTGGGCGGGGCGGCGTCTCACGTGGCGCGTGGTGGCGGGGTGCGTGCTGGCGCCGCTGGGCGCGGCGGGGTACGTGGTGTGGTCGGGGGTCGGTTCCGGCCACGGTGTCTTCGGCTACCTGGACGTGCAGGGCGACTGGGGCAACGGCTTCGACGGGGGTCTCGCCTTCGCCCGCTTCCTCGGCGGTCTGCTGAGCGGCCCGGGCTTCGCGGGCGGTATCGGCCTGCTCCTCGGCGTGGCGGCACTGCTCTGGCTCTACGCCCGCGGCATTCGCCAGGGCCAGCCCCTCCCCCTCGTCCTCTACACGGGCGTGGTCCTGCTCCTGGCCCTGTGCACCTCCGGCTTCTTCGGCTCCAAGCCCCGCCTCCTCCTCCCCGCCTTCCCCCTCCTCCTCCCGCTGGCCCTCGCCCTCTCCCGCCTCCGCCACCCCTGGCGCGCCTGGCTCACCCTGACCGCCGCGGCCGCCGCGGCCGCCACCTACGGCGCCTTCTGGCTCCTGGGCTCGGGACCGCCGTAGCGGGAGCGGGGGCCGGGCGGGGGCGGGAGAGCGGGCTCCCTGCGGCTTTCGGCGCGTACGGGGCGCCCGCCGAGGTCTGCCCGACACGCCCCCTGGGACGTCAGAAGGCCAGGTGGGTGCGGGACCAGGTGGGGAAGGGGGTGGTGGGGATGCCGAGGGCGTGGGCGGCTTCGGGGTGGGCGGGCTGGGTGGCGGCGTTGCTCGTGACGTGGCCGGCGCCCCAGGGGGGCATCCCGGCGGCGAGGGCTTCCTCGACGGTCATCGTGGGGGCGGTGACGGGGGTGCCCCACTGGGCCGAGAGCGTGTCGGCGATCTGGCGCATGGTGAGGCGGTCGCTCGCCAGGTCGAGTTCGAGGGCGTGGAAGCGGTCGGGCCGCTGGACGGCGTGGGCGGCGGCGGTGCCGATGTCGTCGGGGTCGATCAGGGCGAGGAGGGTGTCCGGCCGGATGACGGTGGCGAAGCCTCCCTCGCGGCCCCGGGGCAGGAGCGCGATCAGGTTGTCCATGAAGAAGGCGGGCTTGAGGATCGTCCAGCGCGGGAAGTCCGCCGCACGCACGCGGGCGATGATCGTTGACTTCGTCGCGTAGTACTCCGCCAAGGGCGCCAGGTCGCCCTCGCCCCAGCCGGGCATCCGGTGTGCGTGCCGACACCGCTGGTCGAGGACTGGACGAACTGCGGCACGCGCGCGTCGCGGGCGGCCTCGATCAGGTGCGTGGCCTGGGCCAGTTCACCGGCGAAGTCGACGTCCGCCCCGCTCATCGGCGGCATCTGCACGGAGAACACGGCCCGGACCCCGGCCACCGCCGGGTCGAGCGAGGCGCGGTCCATGAGGTCGCCGGTGACGAGTTCCGCGCCGGGCGCGGCGACCGCACGCGCCCGGTCGGCGCGCGGATCACGCACGAGCGCCCGTACGGGTATCCCGGCGGCGAGCAGGGCGCGGGCGGTCGCCCCGCCCTGCCGCCCGGTGGCACCGGTGACGAGGACGGGAGCGGAGGCAGAGGGGGACGGGGACGGGGAGGCGGCGGGCGAGGTGGGCACGGGGGGCTCCTTCGGGGCGTCTGGGGGCGGGCGCGGGTGGCTCGCGGCCGGTGGCCGAGGGCGCGCGAACGCGAAACGGCGGGGGTCGCCGTTTCTCTTTCCGGTACGATACGGCGGGCCCCACCACTTAGCAAAGCGAGACGTCATGACCGGTCAGCGCGCGGACGCACGGCGCAACTACGCCCGTATCCTCGCCGTCGCCGAGGCGGAGGTCGCCGAACGCGGCGCCGACGCCTCGCTGGAGCACATCGCCCGTACGGCGGGCGTCGGTTCGGCCACCGTGCGGCGGCACTTCCCGCACCGGCGGGCACTCCTGGAGGCGGTCTTCCGCGAGCGGATCGAGGCGTTGCGGGTGCGGGCCGAGGCGCTGGAGGCGGCCGAGGACAGCCGCGCGGCGCTGCTCACGTGGCTGCGCGAACTGGTCGCGTACGCGGTGAGCGCGCGCGGGTTCGCGGACACGCTCACGTACGAGCCCCCGAGCGACACCCCGAGCACGTGCGCCACCGCGCTGGAGGACGCCGGCGCGCCGCTGCTGCGCCGGGCCCAGCGGGACGGGGCCGTCGCGGCCGGGATCACCGTGCACGACCTGCTGACGCTGGGCGTCGGGATCGCGCTCGCGACCGAGCACCACGGGGACCCGGCGGCGCAGGCGGAGCGGTTGTTCGCGGTGGTGGTGGAGGGGGTCAGCCCGCTCGGGCGGGCGGGGATAGGAGGGAGGGGACGGGGACAGGGGTGAGGGGCGGGTCGCGCGTTTCGGCGCCGCCCGCCCCCACCGGAGAACCCCGGACCCCGGAAACCGGACCAGGACCCCGGACCCCGCCCCCCGGCCCGTCGCTCAGCCGCGCTCCAGCTGTGCCGCCTGCTCCGTCGCCGGGTGCGGGAGCGTGCTCGGCGGGGCCGGGACAGGGCCGGTGCGCAGGCGGGTGCGGACGCCGCGGACCAGGCGGGACGCCGTGTAGTCGGCGCCCAGGACGAAACGCATCGAGGGCCCGTACGAGGCGGCCGTGACGAGGCCCGCCATGAAGAGCCCGGGGAGGGAGGACTCGAAGCCCCCGTCCACCTCGGGGGAGCCGTCCAGCGCCGCCGTGCGCAGGCGTCCCCGCGTTTCGGGGTCGAGGACGGTCAGGCGCGTCGCCGCCGGGGTGAAGCCCGTCGCCGCGATCACGTGGTCCGTGCGCAGTTCCTCCCGCCGCGCGCCCGAGAGCGCGAGGCGCAGGCCCGTGCCCGCGGGCGCCGCGTGGCGCACCTCGCGGCCCAGCAGGACCTCGACGCCGCGCGCCACCCGCTCGCGCACCCACCACGCCCCCGCGGGGCCGAGGGCCGCGCGGGCCACCCGGGTGCGGTAGTCGGCGGGCAACTTGCGGTAGACGCCGGGGAGTTCCGAGTAGAACCAGTTCCGCCAGCCGCTGCCGAGGCCGCTGTGCGGGGCGCGCGCGGACTGCCACCACGGGCGCTTCCACGGCGGCGGCAGCGTGTTCCAGCACAGGCCGGGGGCGCGGACCACGACGCGCGCGCGGGTGCCCTGTTCGGCGAGGAGCGCCGCCGTCTCCAGCGCCGCCTGTCCGCCGCCGACCACCGTCACGTCGCCGCCCGCGAAGCGGCTCAGGTCGTCGTGGTCGCTGCTGTGCGACACGAGTCCCCCGGCACGCAGCGGGGCGAGGACGGGCGGCAGGTCGGTGAAGGGCATGACGCCCACGGCGAGCGCGACGGTACGGCTGAGCAGGACCTCGCCGTCCTCCGTCGTGAGGCGGAAACCGCCGCCGGGCAGCGGCCGGACGCCGCTGATCAGGCGTTCGTCGACGCCGCCGGGGACCGCGTGCCGCGCGAACCACAGGCCGTACGCGGCGTAGACCGGTACGGGCACGGGGGTGCCGTGCCGGGCGTCGATGCCCTCGCCCGCGCAGTACGTGTCGAGGCCGAAGCGCCCGGCCGGGTCCGACAGGTGCGAGGCCCAGGGCTCGGACTTGAGGAACATGCCGGGCGGCATGTGGTCGCGCCAGGAGGCCATCGGGCGCCCGAAGACGCGCGAGCGGAGCCCGGCGGCGGCGGCGTGCGCGGCGATCGACAGGCCGTAGGGACCGGCTCCCACCACTACGAGGTCGTACATGCGGTGCTGCTCGCTTTCTGCTGGTCGTCGGCCCCGTCCCCCGCGGGGGGCGGCGGTACGGATACGGGTCGTGCCCCGGACGCGGGTCGTCCCCCGGGTGCCGGGCGCCCCTCGGCCCCGGAGCGCCCCTCGGGTACGGAGCCCTCCGGCGGCTCGGGGTGGGGCCGGGGCGTGAGGCGGCGGGCCGCGCGGGTGAGGACGTGGGCGCTCCACGCGGCGGTCATCGCGACGGCGGGCGCGGGGTCGTCGGCGGCCCACCAGGCGCCCTCGCGACCGGCCCGGCCCGCCCCCTTACGGGCGCCAGGACCGGCGCGCTCCCCGCGCGCCGCCGAGAGGAGCGCGTACGTGCCGACCGTGAAGCGGCGGCCCGGGGCGGGGGCGCGGGGCGGGAGGGGACGGCCCGTCAGGTCCAGGTGGAGGGCGCGGACGACGTCGAGACCGCCGTGGTCGGTGAAGAGGCGGAACTGGGCGCCGGGGCGGGGGTTGAAGTCGAGGAGGTAGGGGGTGGTGCCGGTGGCGTCGTAGCGGAAGTCGAGATCGAGGACGCCCCGGTAGCCGAGTGTCGCGACGAGGCGGCGGGCGCAGTCCGCGATGCGCGGGTCCTCCTCCCAGCGCCCGACGGCGGTGAGCCCGGCGCCCGGCGGCCAGGCGCGGAGTTTGCGGCCCGTGCCGCCCGCGGCGAGGCGGCCCGCGCGGTCGGCGTAGGCGTGGCAGAACCAGTCGCGGCCCGGGGCGTACGGCAGGAGGTGCTGGAGGAGGAGGGGGCTCCCGGCCTCGGCGGTGCGGGCCTGGAGCGCGGCGGCCTCGGCCGGGGTGCGGACGAGGCTCGTGGAGCGCAGTCCGCTGCCCGGCGGAAGGAGCCAGGGGCGGCTCCACTTGGCGATCGCGGGGGCGCCGAGCGCGCGGAGCGCTTCGGCGGCCTCGGCCGGGCTCGCCGGGCGCGCGGTCTCGGGGTGGGCGATCCCGGCGGCGGCGCAGACCTCGGCGAGCCGGGCCTTGTCGGCGACGCGCGCGGCGAGCCCGGGGGGCTGCGCGGGCCGCGGGAAGCGGGCCGCGAGAGCGGGCGGCAAATGCTCGACGG
>NZ_GG770539.1:2944311-2945203 GCF_000154905.1 Streptomyces sp. SPB074
CCGCGCCCGGCACCGGTTTCGGCGCGTACCTCCACTACGGCCCGCGCGGGGTCACGAGCATGGCGGACTTCTCGCGCTGGCTCGGCGGCCGTGAGGTGACGGTGGGGCACACGTACCTGCCCGGGGACGTCTGGTCGAACATCGAGGGCGCGCCCGCGTGGCTCGCGGACTGGGCCGGGTGGTACAAGGCGAAGCCGGGGCGCACGTTCGTCCTCAACGTGCCGATGCTGGAGCGCACGGAGACCCGGGTGCCGGACGCGGCGGTGGCGCTGGAGCTGCGGCGCGGCGCGGCGGGCCTGTACGACGCGCACTTCGAGCGGCTCGCGCGGCGGCTCGTGGGGCTCGGGGTGCCGGACGCGGTGCTCGTGGTCGGCTGGGAGATGAACGGCACGACGTACACGCACCGGTGCGGTCCCGACCCGCGCGCGTGGCGGGCGTACTGGGCGCGGATCACGCGCGTGATGAACAAGGTCGAGGGCGCGGGATTCCGTTTCGATTTCGCGCCGACGCGCGGGCGGGACGCCACGCCGTGGACGGAGTGCTATCCGGGTGACGACGCGGTGGACATCATCGGGATGGATTCCTACGACCTGCCGCACGGGACGGATTTCGACGAGCAGATCTCGGAGCCGTACGGGCTCCAGGCGCAGGTGGATTTCGCGGCGCGGCACGGGAAAGCGACCTCGTACCCCGAATGGGGGCTTTTCAAGAACGGTGACAACGCGGAGTACATGCGGCGGATGATCGGCTGGATGGAGAAGCACCCGCCGCTCTACCAGACGATTTCCGATTACTGCCCGCACGGGGTGTGGCAGTGCCGGATGAACGCGCGGGCGACGGACGTCTACCGGGAGGCGTTCAGGGCGGGCGGCCGGCCGCCCGCCGAGGAGGA
>NZ_GG770539.1:2946026-2946817 GCF_000154905.1 Streptomyces sp. SPB074
GACGAGGCCGCGCCAGTGCGCCAGGAGGAGTTCGGTGGCGGCGCCGGGACGCAGTTCGCGCAGGTCGATGAGGCTGGTGCGGGCGGCGCGGCGCAGGGCGGCGGCGAGGGCGCGGGCGGCGGGGCCCGCGTGGGCGGCGTCCACGAGGACGTCGCCGAAGTCGGAGATCCCGCCGCCCAGCAGGACGAGCGCGGGCAGCGGGCCGGGGGCGCGCATGAGGGGCGCGGCGGCGACGAGGCGGTCGCCGCTGCGGACGACGAGGACGCGCAGGTCGCCGGGGGTGCCGTAGGACTGCCACCAGGAGGAGAGCCAGGCGTGGCTCTGGAAGGGGGTGGCGCTCGGGCAGGCGGCGGTGAGGCGGCGCCAGGCGGGGGCGAGGAGCGCGAAGGCCCCGGGCTCGGTGATCCATTCGGTGGTGCAGGGTGCCGGGTCGGCCTCGGTGCGGAGTCCGTCGCCGGGGCGGGGCGCGGCGCGGCCGGGGAGGGGGACGCGGTTCGCGCGGGCGAGGGTGTCGTGCTCGGTGCTCATCGGTGCGGGCTTCCCCCGGTGCTCTTCGTGCTCTTCGGAGTGGGTCATGGTGTGGGTGGAACGAGGCGGCGGGGCCTAAGGCGGCGGGGCGGCAGGCCCTCAGGTGGCGGGGTCCCCGGTCGCGGGACCGTCGCGGGGGGCGGGCGGCGGGCGCGGCGGCGCCCGCTCAGCTCGCGGTCTCGCTCGTGCGGGAGGCGTCGGCGCCCTTGCGTTCGGCCGGGGCCGGGACGGCGCCCGCCGGGAGGGGCGCGGGGTCGGGCAGG
>NZ_GG770539.1:2947445-2949464 GCF_000154905.1 Streptomyces sp. SPB074
CGGGGTTCGGGCTGCCCGGGGTGCTGGCGGGGCTGGTGCTCACGGCGTGTTCGCTTTCGTGCGGTTCGGGTGGGGGGCGCGCGGGCGCGGGGGGCGGGCGGCGGCGGGCGTCGCGGCCTGGGTGAGGGCGTGGCGGTAGACGGTGTCGAGGAGGGCGGCGGAGCGCTCGACGGCGTAGTGGCGCACGGCGGCGGGGACGGGGAAGCGCTCGCCGGGCGGGAGTCCGCGCCCGTGCCCGGTGGCGCGGCCCCAGCGGACGGCTTCGGCGAGCGCGGCCGGTGATCCGCCGACGCGCTGGGCCGGCGCGGACTCGGGGGGCAGGTCCTCCAGGGCCGGGCAGCGCGCGTAGAGCACGGGGAGCCCGGCGGCGAGCGCTTCGATGACGGCGAGCCCGAAGGCTTCGTCGGCGGAGGGCGAGAGGAAGACGTCGGCGGCGCAGAGCAGCGCGCGCAGTCCGTGCGGGTCCTGCTCGCCCGTCAGGTGGACGCGGTCCGCGAGGCCCAGGCGCGCGGTCAGGGCGCGCAGGGCGGACTCCTCGGGACCGCCGCCGGCGAGGACGAGGTGGTGGTCGGCGGGGAGGAGGGCGAGGGCCTGAACGAGCGCGGCGAAGCGTTTGCCGGGGACGAGGCGGCCCGCCCCGGCGAGGACGTGCGCGTGCCCGGGGATGCCGAGCGCGGCGCGCGCGGTGGCGCGCAGGTCCGGGTCGTGGGCGAAGGCGGCGGCGTCGATGCCGTTGGGGACGACGTGGACGCGGCTGTCGGGGACGCCCCAGCGGGTGAGGCGTTCGGCGACGGTGTCGGAGACGGCGACGGTCGCGGTGCCGAGGCGTTCGCCCGCGAGGTACAGGGCGCGCACGCCGGGGGTGAGGGGGCGGCCCTCGATCCCGGTGTCGCCGAGGGAGTGCTCGGTGGCGACGACGGCGCGCACGCCCGCGAGGCGGGCGGCGATCCGGCCGTAGAGGCAGGCGCGGTAGAGGTGGGTGTGCACGAGGTCGTAGCGGCCCGCGCGCACGTGCCGCACGAGGCGGGGCAGGGCGGTCAGGTCGCGGTTGCCGCCCATGCCGAGGTGGTGCACGGGGATGCCGTCGGCGCGCAGGGCGGTGGCGAGCGGGCCGGGGTGGGTGAGGGTGAGGACCTCGCTGGTGGCGGTGAGACGCGGGACGAGGAGCCGCAGTTGCTGCTCGGCGCCGCCGACGCCGAGGCCGGTGATGACGTGCAGGACGCGGGGCCCGGCGGGGCCGGGCGCCGTGGGCCGGGCCGCGTCGCGCGTGCCGGGGCGCGGCTCGTGCGCGGTGCTCATACGCGGGCCGCCTCCTCGGGCGCGAGGGGCGCGTACGGGAGGGTGGTGAGCGCGGTGGGGCGGCGGCGGGCGTGCAGGCGCCGTTTGAGGGCGAGGAGCGGCGCGGTGTCGCGGCTGCCGACGTGGACGCGCGGCAGGGCGTAGGGGCCGGTGAGGCCGCCGGGGTCGATGGCGCAGGCGTAGCGGTAGCCGGCGGCGCGCACGGCGTCCATGGCGCGGGCGTCGAGGGTCCCGTACGGGTAGCAGAAGCCGTCGACGGGCGTGCCGGTGAGCGCGGTGAGGCGGGAGCGGGCCCCGGCGGTCTCGGCGCGCAGGGTCGCGTCGTCGGCGCGGGTGAGATCGACGTGCGTGAGGCCGTGCGCGGCGAGTTCCATGCCCTCGGCGCGCACGCGGCGCAGTCCGGCGGCGGTGAGGAGGGGTTTGCGGGGGCCGAGCGGGTCCCAGGCGTTGTCGCCGCCGAGGCGGCCGGGGAGGGCGAAGACGGTGGCGGTGCAGCCGTGCCGGTGCAGGAGGGGGACGGCGTGGGAGAGGAAGTCGGCGTAGCCGTCGTCGAAGGTGAGGCCGACGAGTCCCGCGCCGCGCCCGGCGGCGCGGGCGGCGAGGAGTTCGGCGACGGAGACGCCGCGCAGCCCGCGCCGGCGCAGCCAGCGGAGCTGGCGCTCCAGGCGGCGCGGGGTGACGGTGACGCGGTACGGGTCCTCGCGCTCCTCGGAGACGGAG
>NZ_GG770539.1:2951076-2952566 GCF_000154905.1 Streptomyces sp. SPB074
CCTCGGCGCCGGGGGCCGCGGGGCGGGCGAGGAGGACGAGCACGGCGAGGGCGGGCAGCAGCCGGGCGGGGACGTGGCGGCACAGGGCGCGGGCGAGGACGGTGAGCGGCGCGGGGCGCGGAGCGGCGGGGGGACGGGGCGGGCCGCCGGGCGCGGGGCCGCCGGAGACGGGGCCGCCGGGCGCGGAGGTCACGGGCGCGGAGGTGTCCGGGCGGACGGGCGCGGGAGCCGGAGCCGTACCGGCGTGAGCGGTCCCGGCCTGCGCGGTGGCGGCCGGAGTGACGGGGCGGGCGGCTGCGTGGGTCACCGGCTCAGCTCCCCGAGGGGCGCACGAGCGCGAGAGCGGTGCGGACGAGAATCCGTACGTCGTGCCACAACGACCAGTGGTCCACGTAGTAGTTGTCGTGCCGGGAGCGGTCCTCGATGGAGGTGTCCCCGCGCAGGCCGCTGATCTGCGCGAGCCCGGTGAGGCCGACGGGGGCGCGGTGCCGGTGCCGGTAGCCCTCGTACCTGCGGCCGAACTCGTTGACGAAGAAGGGCCGTTCGGGACGCGGCCCGACCAGGCTCATGTCGCCGCGCAGGATGTTCCACAGCTGGGGCAACTCGTCGAGCGAGGAGCGGCGCAGGAAACGGCCGACGGGGCTCATGCGGTCGTCCTGGGCGACGTTCCAGCGGGTGGCGGCCTCGCGGTCGTCGCAGGGGCGCAGGCTGCGGAACTTGAGGAGCGTGAACGTCTTCCCGTACTGGCCGACGCGTTCCTGCCGGAACAGGACGCCCGGGCCGTCGCTGAGGCGGACGGCGAGGGCGCAGGCGAGCAGGAGCGGCGAGAGGAGGACGAGAGCGGGGCCCGCGAGGGCGAGGTCGAGGGCGCGTTTGCCCGCGCCGGGGCGGCGGGGGCCCGGGGGCAGCGGGGTGAGCGGGTAGCCGGCGAGGCTCGCGCCGCCGGGCGCGGCACCGTGCCCGGGGCCGCGCGCGTCGAGGCGCCACAGGGCGCAGCCGTGCGCGCGCAGGAGCCGCAGATACGCGGCGGAGGGCTCCCCCACGCACAGCGCGAGCCGTACGTCGTGGGTGCCGAGGGCGCGCCGTACCTCGTCGGCCGAGCCGAGCACCGGCACGTCACCGGGCGTGCCCGCCCGGGGCCCGACGATCCCGACGGGCCGCACGAGGGGCCGTTCGGACCGGCGCAGCACCTCGGCGACGGTGTGCGTACGGGCGTCCCCGATGAGCAGCGCGGCAGCGGGCCGCGCCCGGCGGCGCGCCCGGCGCCGCGCGTGCACGAGCCCGCGCCCGCTCAGGGCGACGAGGCTCTGCGCGGCCCACGCGGTGACGAGCGCGGAGAGCGGCAGCGCCGCGGCGGGCCGCACGGCGGCGAGCAGCGCGGCGACGACGGCCCAGGCGAGGGCGGTACGGGCGCAGAGCGCGGGCACCTCGTCGAGCACACCCCGTCTCCGGTCCTGGCCGGTACAGGCCAGGGGACCGGGTGGTGAGCG
>NZ_GG770539.1:2952882-2953781 GCF_000154905.1 Streptomyces sp. SPB074
CGTGCCGCCCCGGCACCCGCGGCCCGTTCCGGCCCTGGGTGTCGTGACCCGTTCCGCGCCCACCGGCACCAGCGGTTCCGCCGTCCTCGCGGGCGAGAGCTCCACCCGCACCACGTCGTTCTCCACGCTCACGAGCTCATCGACTCCCTGGAAGGGCGGGCCGCTGCGGTCGTGCCGCGCGGGCCCGGGGGGCTGGTCCTGCCGGTCCGCGCGAGGACCGCGCCGTAGAGAGCGGAGACGGCCCGCGCGGTCCGCCCGACGTCGTGCCGGGCGCGTACGTGCGCGAGCCCCGCCGCGGCGAGGTCCGCGCGCAGCACCGGCGCGCGCAGCAGGCGCACGAGCGCGGCGGCGAGCGCGAGCGGCGCCTCGGGGGGCACGAGGGCGTACGGGAGTGCCGCGCCCGGCAGGCTCTCGCGGGCGCCGCCCGTGTCCGTGAGGACGAGCGCCCGCCCGCAGGCCATCGCCTCCAGCGGGGCGAGCGCCATGCCCTCCCAGCGCGAGGGCAGCACCACGAGGTCGGCGGCCCGGTACCAGCGCGCGCAGTCCGCCGCCGCGCCCACGAACTCCACTCCCTCACCGGCCCGTTGCCGCAGCTCCGCCGCGTCGGGACCGTCGCCGACGAGGACGAGCCGCGCCCCCGGTACGTCCGCGCGGACGGCGGGCCAGGCCCGCAGCAGCACGTCCTGCCCCTTCTGCCGGCACAGCCGCCCCACGCACACGACGAGCGGAGCGCCGTCCCCGTACGCGTACCGGCCCCCGTCCGGCCGGAAGGCCGTGAGGTCCACGCCGTTCGGCAGTACGGCGAACTCGCCTCGTACGCCTGCCTGTTCGCCCGTACGCCGCTCGGCCTCGCTGACGCAGAGCAGCCGGTCGGCCCAGCGGGCCCCGTACCGCTCCCA
>NZ_GG770539.1:2955548-3075344 GCF_000154905.1 Streptomyces sp. SPB074
CGCGCGCGCGGCGGCGCCCGCGAGCGGGCCCTGCGCGAGGGCGGCGAGGGCGAGCAGTGCGCAGGCCGCGCCACGGCGCACCACGGCGGACAGCGGAAGTCGGCTTCGCATGACGGCCCTCCGGGGGCGGCTTGGGGGGCGGGACAGCCCGAACCAGGATCCAGAAACGGGACATTACGCCCAACACGCCGTTGAATCGCACACTGGTGGCAAGTCGTGACAACAAGGGCGGAACGTCGGGACTCTAACCCCGGCCCCCCGGAGAATGCGTCAGCGTCGGCGAAGCGGTTCGGGTGTACTTGTCGGATCGACTGCCGAACCGCCCGAACGGCCCAGCCCGCACCCCGGACCAGCCACGTTTTCCCCACTCCGACGATCACACAAAGTGACCATCCGGCGGGTACGGCGTGTTCCGCGTCCCCCGGCCGACGCTCTTTCACCTTTTCGGGGCACAACGCGCGGCGCCCCGACGGCGTTGTTGCAGACGCCGGGTCAGTTCCCGGCATCCCGGCCCGCACGCAGCCAGCGGCACCGGCCGGGCGCCCCGCACGATTCCCACACCCCGTAAGGAGCGCTTCGCCATGTCGCGTACCGCCAGGGCCCTCGTCCTTTCCTCCGTCGCCGCCGCCGCGCTCGCCGGCTCGGCCGGTCTCGCCTCCGCCGACGCCGGCGCGCAGGGCGGCGCCGCCTTCTCGCCGGGCGTCCTCTCCGGCAACGCGGTGCAGGTCCCGGTCCACGTGCCGGTGAACCTCTGCGGCAACACGATCAACGTCGTCGGCCTGCTCAACCCGGCCTTCGGCAACACCTGCGTCAACGCCTGACACAGGCAGCGGCCGCCCCCCCGGGAGGGGGGCGGCCCATCGCACGGGGGCTCACGGATCAGCCCCTCCGGCGTACGAGTGGCCCGGTCCGGGGCGGAGCCGCCCGGGGCCCCGCCCCCGCCGGGCGCCCCACCCCGATGAGAGGACCACCATGGCCGCCAAGCACCGCAAGCCCCGCACCTCCCCCTCCGTCGCCAAGGTCGCCGCCGTCGTCGTGGGCGGCCTCGCCGCCGCGAGCGCCGCGGCCCCCGCCTTCGCCGCCCCCGCCGTGGACACCGCCGCGCTCACCCCGACGAGCCTCAACGGCGGCTACTACACCGCCGCCACCCAGCTCCAGGGCGCCGTGGACACCGTCGCGAACGACGCGCTCGACCCCTCGAAGCCGGACTCCCTCGGCAAGACCGTCGACGCCGTCGCCCGCGAGGCGAAGCCCCTCCTGCCGCAGGAGAAGATCGACCCCGCCGCGCTCGTCCGGGACGACTCCACGACGGCCGCCGCCACCGGCCTGCTCGGCGGCCTCCCCACCAGCGACCTGCCCGACGCCACCGGCCTGCTGGGCGGCCTCCCCCTCGGCGGCTGAACCGGCTCCGGCGGCGCGGGGAACGACCGCGCTCCGGCCGGAAGGTCCGCGCGACCGGAACGGGCTCCCTTCCCGACCGGAACGGACCCGCTCCCGACCGGAACGGCCGTCCGCCCGACCGGAACGGCCGTGCGAAGCCCAAACCCGTTGGAGTGATGGCCGGTTCGGGCTCCCCCGGACAGGTGAAAGAGGCGGGGGCGGGCCGGGACGGACTCGCTAGGGTCCGGGGGTGACTTCGACCGACAGCGCGCAGCGCGTTTTCCGCCCCGCAGAACTCGGCACGCTCGTCGTCGTGGCGTGGAGCGGCAAACACCCCGACGACGACCACGACATGCCGTTCCTGCTCGCCTACCCGCTCGGCGACGGCACGGCGGGCCACGAGGGAACGACCGAAGCGGCCCTCGCCCTGCTCGCTGACACGAAACTCCCGGTCGGCGGCACCCTCCTCGACGGTACGCAGACCACGAACCTCCCCCTCACCCTCCTCGTGGAGGCGGGTTCGGCCGCGCTCACCATGCCCCCGAACCTCAACGCCCAGTGCGAGGTCCCCCCGGAGTGGTTCGCCGCCGCCAAGCAGCGCGGCTACGCCTACTTCATCTTCGCGACCCGCCCCTGGCCGCAGGCCGTACCGGGCCAGCAGATCACCGAGGAGGCGCTCGCCGCCTTCGTCGGCGACACGGAGATGCTCACCACCTCCGCCCACGTCCTCCTCCCCGTCCGCAGCCTGCGCTGACCCGCCCGGGGCCGGGCCCACCACCCGGCCCACCGCGGGCCCACGCCCGCCCGGCCCGGCACGGGCCCCGCTCCCCCGTACCTCCGCCCCGCACCCCCCCGTACCTCCCCCACCGCCCGTCCGTGACCCGGCACACCCTCCAACGAACTCGTTCGTCACGAACGCGTTCGTTACGGTGGAGACGCAAGCACCCGTCCCCGCCCCCCGGAGGCAGCCATGACCAGCCCCGCCGGCACACCCTCGCCCCCGCCCGCATCCCTCCCGCACCACCCCGTCGCGATCATCGGGGGCGGTCTCAGCGGCCTCCTCCTCGCCCGCGTCCTGCTCGCGAGCGGCCTCGAAGCGACCGTCTTCGACCTGGAGAGCGGGCCGGGCGCCCGCACCCAGGGCGGGATGCTCGACATCCACGAGGAGACCGGCCAGGCCGCCCTGCGCACGGCCGCCCTCTACGAGGAGTTCCGCGCGAAGGTCCACCCCGGCGGCGAGGCCGTCCGCGTCTGGGACCGGGCGGGCACCCTCGTCCACGACGAGCCCGACACCGGCGACGGCGGCAGGCCCGAGATCGACCGGGGCGACCTGCGCGCCCTCCTGCTCGCCTCGCTCCCCCCGCACGCCCTGCGCTGGAACGCCAAAGTCACCGGCGCGCGCCCGCTCGGCGGCGGGCGCCACGAGGTCACCCTCGCCGACGGCACCGCCTTCACCACCGGGCTCCTCATCGGCGCCGACGGCGCCTGGTCCCGCGTCCGCCCCCTCCTCACCCCCGCACGGCCCGCGTACACGGGCATCTCCTTCATCGAGTTCGACCTGCCGGACGCCGACACCCGCCACCCCGGGGCCGCCGGCGTCGTCGGCGACGGCATGTGCTTCGCGCTCGGCGGCGGTCAGGGCTTCCTCGCCCACCGCGAGACCGACGGCTCCCTGCACCTCTACGCCGCGCTGCGCGCCCACGAGGAATGGCTCGACGCGCACGACTTCACCGACACGGAAAAGACCCGGGCGCTCCTCCTCGACACCTTCACCGGCTGGGCGCCCCGGCCGCGCGCCCTGCGCGACGAGGCGGGGGGCGGCTTCGTCCCGCGCCGCATCCACGCCCTCCCGGCCGGTCTCACCTGGGAGCGCGTCCCCGGCACCACCCTCGTCGGCGACGCCGCGCACCTCATGTCCCCCTTCGCGGGCGAGGGCGCCAACCTCGCCCGCGCCGACGCCGCCGACCTCGGCACGGCGCTCCTCGCCCACCCCGGCGACCCCGAGGCCGCCCTGGCCGCGTACGAGTCCGTCCTCTTCCCCCGCGCCACCGGGACGGCCGCGCTCTCCGCCGCCTCGCTCGACCTGCTCTTCGGCGAGGACCCGGCCAAGCACCTCGTGGATCTGTTCACGGGCAAGGAAGACCCGCGGGGCTGAGCGGGGGCACCTCGGCCGGGACGGGGCACCTCGGCGGTACGGACCGGCCTCGGCGGTACGGGGCACGGCACGCGTGGCCCCTGGAGACGGCCCGGCGCACCCTCCCCCTCGGCCCCTACCCCCACACCCCCGTCGCGACCGCGACCCTCGCGCACCCGGCGGCGAGCCCGGCCGCCATCGACAGGAGCGCGTTGCCGGCCGCGAGGCGGCCCGCGCCGGTCTCGGCGAGCCGCAGGGTCTCGTAGGAGAGCGTCGAGTACGTGGAGAGCGCCCCGCACAGCCCCGTCCCGAGGAGCGCGACGACGTGCGAGGACGCGGCACCCGCGAGCGCCGCGCCGGTCACGAGCCCCAGGGCGAGACACGCGACGACGTTGACACTCAGCGTTCCCCAGGGGAAGACCCCGCGGCGCCGCGCCGTGACCCACCGGTCGGCGGCGTACCGCGCGGGCGCCCCGACGAGCGCCCCCACCACCACGAGCAGCCAGTTCACCGCGCCTCCTCCGCTTCCGCGACCACCGCGAACCGCTCCCGGAGCAGGTACCGCGCGAGCGAGGCACTGCCCCACACCGTCACGACGGCCGCCGCCATCGTCCCGAAGAGGTACAGGGCGGCCGGCACGTACCGCCCGGCGACGAAGAGCCCGCGCACGTCCAGCGCGTACGTGGAGAAGGTCGTGAAGCCACCGAGCACCCCGGTGCCGAGGAAGGGCCGCACCAGGCGGTGGGTGTGCGGGCGCAACTCGGCGACGACCGCCATGAGGACGCCGATCAGCGCGCAGCCGACGACATTGACGAGCAAGGTCGTCCACGGGAAGTCACCACCCCGGACGGGCCACAGCACCCCCGCGCCGTACCGCGCCAGCGCCCCGAGCGCCCCGCCCCCGGCGACGACGGCGAAGACGGACCCCTGCCCGTCCCACGGACCGCTGACGGGCACCTCGGCACCGACATCGGGATCGACGGGCTCCCGCGACCGCACAGACATCACGCGCACTCTCCCACTCGCACGGGCGCGCGCCTGAGCGCACACCTCACCTCGCAAGCAGGGACCGTTGGCGGCTCATCCGCGGTTGGTTACGGCGGGCCCCACCGCCGCGCCCCCGCGAACGGGGGCCGTTCCCAGCCTACCGCGCCTCCCGCGAGCGCCCCGGGGCCCGGCGGAACCGCCTGGTCACGGCGAACGGGCGCCGGCTCACGTGGTGAGCGTGCCCGTGTCCGTGCCCGTGCCCGTGCCCGTGGCGTCACCGATCGGCGATGCGGGAGGTCACGACGGCGACCGCGATGGCGAGCAGGAGCGTGTTGAAGACGAAGGAGAGCAGCGTGTGGGCGAGCACCTGCCGACGGACCGCGCGCCGGGTCACCTGGACATCGGTCGTCCCCAGGCTGGTGCCGACGGAGAAGGCGAAGTAGGCGAAGTCCAGTGCCTCCGGCGCGTCTTCCGTTCCCGGGAAGTCGAGCCCGCCCTCGTCCGCGTACAGGCTCAGGTAGATCATCGCGAACCCGGTCTGGAGGGTGATCCACGCGGTGACCACGGCGAGGACGCCGACGCTCAGCGTCAGCCACGCCGCCGCGCCCAGCTCGTCGGCGCGGGGCAGCGCGACCAGCGTCGCGATCAGGGCGATACCCGCCGCCAGTTGGGGAAACTGCTTCGGCGTGGCGGTGAACCACCGGTCGGACGCCCGCCGGCGCCGGGCGGCGCGCACGACGTCCAGCAGCGACTCGGCGTCGTGCCCCCGGTAGGTGAGCCAGGTGAGGAAGAGGTAGCAGAGGGCGTAGATGTCCCAGGCGGCCAGCGACTTCACCACCGCCTCGCCCGGCACGACAGTGGCGAGCAACGCCAGCGGCAGGGCGAGGAGTTGCCGGACGACTTCACGTTTCCACCAATTCATACGCCCCGCCTGCCCCCCACCCCGACGACGCACGCCCCGCCCAACGCCCCAGCCGCCCCCGAGCCCCCGCCGAGCGGCATCACGTACACCTCAGGAACGGCCCCACGGCTTCCGCGTCAATGACTCCCCACTGCGGCAGCACAACTTCGTGGCCGGCACCGGGCAGACGAACAGTCCCGCCGGCCCTCCCCGAAAGGCACTGGCGCCGACGGCGACGGGCCACCGGGCGTTGCGTTGTTCCCGCACCTCAACGCAAGACAGCGACGCCCGTAACTTCCCGTCGAAGAACGCGAACTGGGGCATGGCGGCATACGCTCGGTGGCCTGCGTGGCAGGGCCCAGCAAAACGACATTCCGTAAAGGGATCACCGAACTCGCCTACAAGCCGTCGGCCCGTCCGGTAGCTCGCGTTCGGCGTCCAAGGGGTGACCGCAGAAGAGTGACCGAGCAGGATCCCGAATTGCCGCCCACACAGTCGGCGTCGGTCAAGCCGGACGAGCTTGGCCACCCCCTGCCTTCCTTGCCGAGCGAGACGATACGGGGTCACCCGGACGCCGGGGCCTCCGTGCTCGTGAAGAGCTGTTTCGCCCGTTGCCTCACGCCCCACCGCGCTCTCGGCGCCCGGCTCGGCGTCACGCTGCCGGACAGCCTGCCCCGCCCGCTCACGTACTGCCTCCACCGCGACGAGGCCGAACACCGACGGCGCCTCGCCGCTCGCGACAGGCTGCTTTCGCACCGGGACTACCGGTATCTGGACATTGCCCGGACTGCGGGCGTCCTTGAGTCGCCCATGCAGCGGGTGCAGTTGACCACCGCGCGCGCCCACGTACTGCGCACCGACCCCGCGACCCGTGAGGACGGCCTCCGCCTCCTCGACGAGGCCGCGCGGATCGCCGCGCGGTCCGGGCTCGGCCATCAGCTCCGTAGCGTCGAAGCCATCAGGCGGACGTGCGAAGACGCCTTCACTTCCACCGATACCGATCATTGACCATGGAGCACGACGTGGCGGACGAGCGACCGCAGGACATCACCGAGGAGCAGCGGCAGGCGGCCCAGCTGATCTGGGACTACCACCGGTTGCGTCACAAGCCTCGCGCCTGCGACGCGGCCATCGCGCTGGGCTGCAACGACCTCGGTGTCAGCGCCCATGCTGCCCATTTGTACCGGGCCGGCCTGTTCCCCGTCCTCGTGTTCACCGGCGGCAACAGTTCGGACACCCTCGGCGTGTTTCCTCGTGGCGAGGCGGTGCACTTCCACGAACACGCGCTCGCACTCGGTGTCCCCGCGCACGCGATGCTGCTGGAGCCCAAAGCAGCCAATACGGGGCAGAACATCGCCTTCGCCCGCGAGACGCTCACAGCCGCCGATGTCAGGGCGCGCTCCGTACCGCTGGTCACCATGCCGTACATGGAACGACGGGCTTTCGCCACGTTCCGCAAACAGTGGCCCGAGGTCGAAGTGGTGTGCGCCTCCGACCCGTTATCGTTCGACTCCTACCTCAAGGCGATGGGCGACGAGCGGATGGTGATCAGCATGATGGTCGGCGATCTGCAACGGGTGAGGGAGTACCCGGCTCTCGGATTCGCCATCCCGCAGGACGTCCCGGAGGACGTGAGCGATGCGTACGATTCCCTCGTCCGTGACGGCTTCACGAGCCACCTCATCCGGCAGTGACCTGCCGGCCCCCGGCGGCCAGTGCGCGATCCACCAACCCAACCTGTTCCCGAGGCTGCCGACGCTGGCCAAGCTGTTCACGGCGGACTACTGGATCGTCCTGGACGACGTGCAGTTCACCCGCCGCGACTACCAGCACCGAGTGCGCCTCGCCGCCTTCTAAGCGCCGGACCGCCAGCAGTGGTTCTCCCTCCCCACCCACCTCCCGGGCGGGCGATCCACTCTCATCCGGGAAGCGCTGCTCGACGACACCGAACTCGCCCGCCGAAGGGTCGCCGGAATATGCTGCGGCAGAACTTCGGAGCCAGCCCGTACTGGCACTCCCTCACCCACGTCCTGGACCCGGTGCTGGATGCCCTCGGCCGGATCGCGGTGGTCGCGGAGACGTCCACCCGCGTGCTCCTCGACCTGTTCGGCTGGCGGGGCAGGATGCTCAGCAGCAGCCTCCTGGCCGCCAGACCGGGCCGCTCCTCGCGACTCGCCGACCTGGCCGCCGCGACGGGCGCTCGCGCGTACCTGTGCGGGACCGGCGGCATGACCTACCTCGACCCCGCCCCGTTCGCCGCCAGGAACATTCCCGTGGCCGCCTTCCGGCCCCCGACCACCGGCATCTGGTCGACCGCACGCCGGCTCAGCTCCCTGTACGCCCTGGCGGCTCTCGGCCCGGACACCCTGGCTGCCCGCCTCCGCTCGGTTGCCGACGACAATGCCGCACTCGCGGCCGCTACCGCCGGGTACGGCCCCCTCGCTCGGGAGCGGTAACAGACACCGGTGGACGCGGCTGCACCGAGGCCGTACCGCTGGCGGCTGGTATCGATTGCGTCGAGCGGAGCCGGGCGGCTTCTGCTCGAAGGTTGCGTACGGGGTTTGCTGCGCTTCGGGAAAACCCCTCCAGAGTTACGCGGCGAACAAGCCGGTGAGGTCTGGGCGGTGCGGCTCTCGCGTTGTCTTCCACAGATGTGGACGCCGAAAGTCGGTGGCTCTGCCCGGGTGGCGCTCGTAAGGGTGGTTCCGGTCACCGCTCGATCGGGTTCAGCGTTACTGCTTACGAGTTGGTGCGTGATAGGGGGTGAGGTGTGTTTGCCCTGCTCACGGCCGTTTTCAGATGCTGGTGTTGCGGTCGGAGACGAGGCCGGCGATGGCGCGGTAGGTGTCGGGCAGGCGGTCGCGGCGATGTGTCCAGCGGGTCAGTTGCTTCCAGCGTTTGTGATCAGCGAGGGCGTGTTCGACGGTGATGCGGTCGGACGAGTGGCCGTGGCGGTCGCGTCCCCATTGTTCGACTCTGTCGGGCAGTGCTCCCGGCCGGGGTTTTCTCGGCGGCGTGATCGCCTGCCCGCGATGGTCGCGGCTCAGCCCCAGGTAGCCGTCGTCCAACAGGACCTCGACGTCGGGGAAGTGCTGGAAGCAGATGGCGATGCCTTCGTCGCGGGCGGCGGTGGCGTCGTGCATACGCCCAGGTCGTAGGGCATCGGTCCATAACGTGCGGCCCCGCCAGCCGGCGATCACGGTGGCCTTCATCGTGTTCTGCTTCTTCTTGCCCGAGACGAATGCGCGCCGGCCGCCGCGGCCGGCCGGTGGCCGGCGGACCCGGATCTCGGTGGCGTCCAGACACAGCTCGACACCTTCGGCCTGCGCGTAGGCAAACACATCCGCCAGAGTCCGAAGCCGCAGGCCGGGACGGTCGGGAACCGCGCACCCCCGCTCCGCCAAGAGCGTGCGCACCTCTCCGATCGCCCGGGTGACCGTGGATCGGTCGACACCTGACAGCAGCCCCAGCACCGAGTGCGGCAGGTCGTGCCGCAGGTGGATGAGTGTGGCCACCAACCGGTCGACGAACACCAGCTGATGGCGGGCGCCGGCGCCTTCGGCCCGCTTGCGGGCCCCGCCTCGCACAGCATGGCGGCGACCCTCGACCCCGGCCTGCCACGGCTCGGCCAACTCTTCGACCAAGCACGCAAGATGACGCCGGGAGAGCCCCGTGAACAGTCGATGCGCCAGCACCGCCCGATTGACCATGATCGCCACAGCGGGATCATGCCATCCACGTGGCACGACACCTCACCCGCTATCACGCACCAACTCGTTAGTGAGCAAGTTCGAAGTCGTGATGGTGAAGCGCGCGTCCTTCATGTGGTGCGCGTAGGTGGAGTCCTCGCCACCCAGCGTGCGCAGCCAGGGAAATACGCCGTCGCGTACCCGCGTGAGCATGTTCTCGGGGGACTCGTTGATGAACACGGACCAGCGCAGGATCTGGGTGTCGTCTGCGTAGATCGGGTTCTCGACCGGACGGCCTGTGCGGTTGGCCTTGTTCTCCTTGGCCTGCTCTAGGATGTCGAGGCGCCGGATGAACATCAGGTAGGTGATCTGCTCGATGACCTCCAGTGGGTTGGAGATCCCGCCAGACCAGAAGGCGTCCCAGAGTCGGTCGATCTTGCTCTTCAGCTCACCTGTAATCACGCAAGCAGGCTAGCGTGTCCCTCTGACACATGGCGGCCCGATCGGTAGTCGGTGCAGTGCGCCAGGCTCGTGTCAGACCGTCCTGGCGTGCAGAAAGCCCAGCGTGGTGAGCCCTTCGTTGCGGCACAGGTGGTCGGACGCACCGCCGACTTCGGTCTGGAGGAGTTGGTAGGTCGCGCCGTGTGTCTGGCCCCAGTGCATGGCGGCACGCCACAAGTGCCGGCCGAGACCGTGCCCGCGCGCGTCAGGGTCTACGGCGAAGTACTGCGGCATGAGCTGGGCCATGCCCGTGGGGTCGGGGCAGATCTCCATGGGGCCGATGGCACCGACAACACGGTCCTCCAGCACGGCCACGAGGACCGGGCCGCATCCCTTGGCCCTCATCTGGCGGTCGAGGAAGGCGAAGCCGTCGGCCGCCATGGTTTGGGCGAAGGTGGTGAAGGTGCGGCGGACGGGGAGGGGCCAGTCTTCGAGCCGCCGGACGGGGCCGACGGAGGGGGAGTAGTGCCGCGCCGTGAAGTCCTGGAGCTGGATGCGGACCCCACGAGGATGCGGCGTCTCCGGGCCCAACGGCCGGACAACGCGCGCAGTGGCTGCTCCGTGAACTGCCGCGAGCTTTCCCGCGAGCTCGGCGGCCTGGTCGAGGACGTCTCCTCGTTGACCGTAGGCGAAGACTTTCACTGTTCGCCCGCCGCGGGTCAGCAGGGTGGGGATGAGCGTGTGGTCGGGGTGATGGACCACATCGTTGACGAGGACAGCCTCCTGCTTCTCCGCGCCCCAGCGGCGGTCCTTGTCGTACGGCAGGAAGTGGCACTCTGAGGCGGCCGCCACCAGGGTGGCTTCGAAGAGGTCGACCGTCAGGGCGTGCGGGTGGACGGGGCCGAGGGTGGGCACGACCGGTGCGGCGAGCGCGGGGCGGAGCCAGTCCCAGCGGAAGACCATGCGGGCACCTTAGCGCTGTATGTGAGGGCGCTCCGGCCCGTCGGTGGACGGGCCGGAGCGCGTAGGTCGGGTTGTGGTCAGAAGGGGTTGTCGTCGCCGGCGTCGCAGGAGCACTCGGCGCTCTCGACGACGTCGTCGAGGTCCGCGACGAGTGTCACGGCGGCCGAGGCCACCGGGGGCGCCGCGTGGCGGGCGCTGCTGGGCGGGGCGGTCAGGATCTGTACCGGTACGGGTCCGGGCGTCATGGGGGCACCGTCTCTTTCTGTGGGTCTCCGTGCTGGCAGTAGCTGTGCAGTGGCGCCTTCGCCTCCTGGTAGTGCTTGGCCAGGGGGCGGCAGACTCGGCAGGTGCCGGACAGGGCGCAGCCCTCGCACCCTCCGGTGCGAAGCATCAGGCGGTCGGCGATCGTGCCGAGCCGTCGCAGTCCTTCGACGCCTTCGGCCATGAGGTCGATCTGCTCCTCGCGGCCGACCTTGCAGATCGAGACCTTGGCGTGCGGGTCGGCGTGGAAGAACGTGTGGCCCGCGTTGCATCCAGCGAACGGCTTGCGCCGGCGGAGGTGGTCGGCGGACTGGGCGAGGAGGGGTTCGCCGCCGCCGTAGATGGTCGGGGTCATGTTGGTGTACGCGTGGTGCTCCACGCCCCACTCCCGGGCGAGCGCGGCCATCGCGTCGGCCTCGCGGGCGTTGTCCTCCGTGACGACGACGTTGATACGGAGCGGCAGCCCGGCGGCGCGGGCGGCGTGCATGCCGCGCCGGAACGCCTTCCATGCTCCGCGCCGCTGGGTGAGCGCGTCGAAGGACTCCTCGCTCGCGCCGTACATGCTGACGACGAGGCGGTAAGGCGGGCACTCCCGGAAGAGCTGGAGCAGGTCGGGACGGGAGAGCAGGGAGCCGTTGGTGGAGATCGTGAGCATCATGCCGCTGAGCCAGGCGTACCGGTAGGCGTTCTGGAAGTCCGGGTCCATGGTCGGTTCGCCGCCGGTGATCTGGAGCCAGATGACGCCGGCCTCGCGCATGATGTCGAGGAGTTCGACCTTGTTCTCCCAGGTGAGGCCGGAGAAGGGCCGTTCGCCGAGGTAGCAGTGCTTGCAGCCGAAGTTGCACCCGAGGTTTATCTCCCAGGAAGCCCGGCAGTATCCGTACGCGGACGGTTCCCGGATCAGGACCGTGTGCTTCGTCGGGGCACCGGCGACATCGAGGCCCCAGGCGTCGGCCGCCAGCTCGACCGCCCAGGACGGCAGGGGCTGGGCGTTTACGGCGGCGGCTCGGAGCTGCTCGTAGTGGGTGGCCGGGATGCGGGCCCCGGATCGGGCTCCGGGGCGGAGCAGGAGGTGGCCGTCGAGGAAAGGGGCGGCGATGAGCTGGTGCATGGCGTTCCTTTCGCGGGTGGGTTCAGCAGTGCAGGGAGCAGTCCGGGCACGCGCAGCCCGAGAGCGGGTCCGTACCGCTGCCGCCGCACGTCGGGCAGACGTCAGCGCGCGGCACCGACGGCGAGAGCTGAATGCGCCCAAACAGCAGTCGGTCGGACGTGAGAGCGGCATCCAGGTAGGTGTCGAGGCGAGCGGCGTCCGCGGACTGTGGCAGCGCGTCGAGACCGAGCACGAGGATCGCCTCGCTGGTGCGGGCGACCAGTTCGTTCCAGGAGCGGCGAGTGGGGAGGGGGAGTCGACGGGAAGCCCCGGGCACGTGCAGCAGCGCGCGGTCGCCGACGAGCCGCAGACGACGTCCGAGACGCGGGATGACTTCACGGGCTCCGGTCAGTCCACCGAGGCATCCGGACAAGCGCCGCATGTGGTCCTCGGTCGTCGCAGCGGTGCCGCCGTTGGTCGGGGCCGGAGTGTGCGTGATCAGGATGCGTGCGATCTCGCGGTTGTCCGGTCCGGCACCCTTCCAGGTCCAGGCGGCGAGAGAGACGTGCAGGCGCAGTTCAGGGCTCGGTGGGATGAGAGCGATGCTCATGCTGCCGTCCCTCCCGGGGCTTTGAAGCACGACCAGACGATCTTCCCGAGCGGGGTGCGGTCCTCCACGCCCCAGCCGTCGGCGAGCGCGGTCACCAGGATCAGCCCGCGGCCGACGGTGTCCGTGTCGTCAGGGCGACGAGGGTGGGGGCGTCGGCTGCGGCTGTCGTGTACTTCCAGGCGCACGGCCTCGTCATCGGCGTCGATTTTCACGAGGAAGCCTCGGCCGGGGGCCGCCCCGTGGAGCACGGCGTTGGTGGCGAGTTCGGAGACGCAGAGGCGGACGTCGTCGCCTCGTTCCAGCAAGCCCCAGCTGGTCAGGGCCTCGGCGGTGAACGTCCGTGCCTCGGCGACCGACTCGGGCCGGGACTCGAAGAACCGCTGGGTCGTCTTGGTCATCGCGATGGTCCTCATGACAGTGACGTGGCGTCTACGACGCGGGTGGTGCCCGAGTGCGGGCGGTGAACCGGACCGCTTCGGGGAACGGTCGAGGGCGTGGGACGCGCCCGTCGGACCAGCAACAACCGGGCCCCGGCGCATTCGATTTGGCGTCCCCGTTCGACCGCCACGGCCTTCGGGCCCAGGTGGGACATGGCGGGGACGACGACGCCGTAGACGTCCGGCAGCGCGAGCGCGTCGAGGAGACCGTTGAACGCCGCCGAAGCGGCCCCGGTGGCCTCGCGATCGGTGAAGAGACCGGACAGCCGCAGCTCGTGGGCGCGGCAGTACTCGGCCAGCGAGGCGGCCAGCGCGTTCTGCCGTGCGCGAGGTACGCGTATCAACCGGAGGAATCCGTAGACGACCGGGCCGCTGACCAGGCGGTGTTCGGTGAGGGGTTCCATGTTCAGGACCGTCCAATGGCTCGACTCGTGGTGACGCATTGAGCATGTCAGCGACCCAACTCGCGCGGAATCGACGCTTGTTCTACTTCCGTTCCACTTCCGTCCCGGCGCGTCCTCGGGTCTGCTTCGATGGCTGGTGGAAGGGAGCGACGCGTGGCGACCGTGCATCACTGGACCGGGCTTGAGGCGAAGGCGCTGCGGCTCGCCCTGAGGCTGAGCGTGCGGTCCTTCGCGGAGCGTCTTGGCCTGGCGGTCGCGACCGTGTCCAAGTGGGAGAGCAAGCTCGCCGCCACCGAGCCGAGGCCCGATACCCAGGCCATCCTTGACACGGCCCTCGGGCGGGCGGACGCGGCGGTCCACCTGCGCTTCGAGACTCTCCTGTCGGAGATGGCCGGCTCCGTCGCGACCGCCGGCAGACGTGTCACCCCCTCCGGACCCCGGGCGTGGGAGTACGAGTCATGGGCCGATGACCTCGACCGCGTCGTGGTCGCCCTGTCCCGGCAGGACTTCGCCTTCGCCGACAGCCTTCTCACGCGGTGGCTGGGCAGGTTCACGGCCCACGAGCTGGATGAGAAGGGCCTGTACCTCTTCGGCCGCTCCTCCACCTTGCTCGGCGACCTCAAGCGCGATCAAGGCGTCGTTCTGGGCCCGCTCTCGGCGCAGCACTCCTACAACGGTGCCCGGACGGTCTTCACTCAGCTCGACATCCCCCGCCGCGTCGCCCAGCTCGATCTGTCACTCGCGGTCGTCACCGAGATGTCCGGCAAGCTGGAAGTCGCTGCCCATAGCTACGAGTCCCTCGCCGTCGACGACCGCCTCTCACGCCGCGACCGGGCTCGCGCACGCCTGTGGGTGGGAACGGCGCTGAGCAAAGATGGTGAGCACGACTACGCGACCCGCGTCATGCAGGCGGCGACCCGCGAGTTCGAAGACCTCACCGAACCGGAGGACTGGTCGGTCGCCCATCAGAAGCTCGCTCTGGCCCGCCGTGGCGTCGGCGATCTCTCGCAGGCCCTGCACTTCATCGATATCGCCCGAAGCAGCGGGACGACCGACTCACCTATGCAACGCGTACGTCTGGACACCGCTCATGGCCACATCCTGCTTTCCGATGCGGCGACCCGGGATGATGGAGTCCTCGTCCTCGATCGGGCCGCCAGGGTAGCCGCGCAGTACGGGCTCGTGCACCAACTGCGCAGCATTGAGGGCATCAGGGCCATGAGTGAGGGGCTGACCGGCCCCCGGCAACGGTGACCAGGGAGAAACGCGTGCGCAACGACCAGCAGGGCATCACCGAGGACCAGTGGCACCAGGCCAGGCTGATCTGGGACTACCACCAGATGCAGCACGAGCTGCGACCTGTCGACGTGGCAATCGGGCTGGGAAGCCACGATCTCGGCGTCGCGACCCGCTCCGCCGAGCTGTACCGTGCCGGGCTCTTCGAGACGCTGGTATTCACCGGTGGCAACAGCCCCACCACTGCCAAGGTCTTTCCTCGGGGCGAGGCGATCCACTTTCGTGAGCACGCCATCGACCTGGGCGTCCCCGCCGATGCCATCCTGTTGGAACCGCACGCTGCCAACACTGGAGAGAACATCACGCTCTCCCGCGAAGTCCTTGCCGCCTCCGGTATCCATCCGGCCACGGTGCTGCTGGTCTCCAAGCCGTACATGGAACGGCGATCGTTCGCGACCGCCCGCAAACTGTGGCCCGATGTCGAGTTCCTGTGCGCGTCAGAGCGGTTGGAGTTCGACGACTATCTGAGGAGCATCGGGGACGAGAAGCTCGTTCTCGACATGCTGGCCGGCGACCTCCAGCGGGTCATCGAGTACCCGAAGCTCGGATTCGCCATCGAGCAGGAAGTTCCTGAGGACGTACATGCAGCGTACGAATCTCTCATTCGTTCCGGCTTCACCAGCCGCCTCATCGCCTCGTGAGCGGCCTGCTTCCGGCGGCCAGTGCGCGATCCACCAACCCAACCTGTTCCCGAGGCTGACGACGCTGGCCAAGCTGTTCGCGGCGGACTACTAGGGAGCGTATTCGGTTGTGATCAAGAGGCTGCTCGTGTGAGGTCCTTGATCCAGATCATCGAGGCGCGTAGGTAGAGTCCGGCGAGGTAGCTGTCGGGGGTCTTGTCGTAGCGCGTGGCGATGCCTCGCCATGCCTTGAGCTTGTTGATCAGACGCTTGACGGTGTTCCGCTCCTTGTAGAGGTCTGCGTTGTGGCTGACGGGCCGGCCGCCGTGGGAGCCCTTCTTGTTCCGGTTGGCGGCCTGGTCCTTCTTCTCCGGGATGACCGCTTTGATACGGCGTTTGCGCAGGTGGGCACGGTTGCCGCGGGACGAGTACGCCTTGTCTGCGGCGACCGCGTCCGGCCGGGTGCGGGGACGGCCGACGAGCCCGCGGACCCGTACCTTCCCCAGCACTGGGATGAACTGCGGACTGTCGGCGGCCTGCCCCTCGGTCAGGATGAACGCCAGCGGGCGGCACCTCCGGTCGCCGGCGACATAGATCTTGCTGGTCTGCCCGCCCCTGGAGCGTCCGAGCAGGGCGGCCTTCAGCCGGAGTTTGCGTCGGCGCCGGACGCGCCGTCGTTCTTCCCGCCCGGGATCGCTCCCGGCCTCCTGCCCGGTTTGTTCGTCGCAGCCGCCCCCTTCGACCTGGCCTTCTCCGCCTCGGCGGCAGCCTTCTCCAGAGCGGTGAGGACCTCCTCGTCCAGGTGCATGCCGGCCGCGTCGTGATGGGCCCGCGCGGTGGTGGAGTCGATGCTGACCAGGGACAGGTCCACCTCACCGCGCTTCGCGGCTTCCGCGATCAGGCCCTCCAGCAGGGCCTCGAAGACCCCGGCGTCACGCCACTGCCGGAAGCGGTTGTGGACGGTCGACCAGGCGCCGAACTCTGCCGGCATCTCCCGCCACTGGCCGCCCGTCTTGAACCGCCAGATCACGCCCTCGAACTGCTGCCGCAGCCGCTCGGGGTACGGGCCGTACTCGCCGATCGGCAGGTACGGCCCGATGAATCCCACTCCGCATCCGTCAGTTGCATACGAGTCACCCATGAAGGCCTACCCGCCCAGGACCCACCACGCAGGCAAAACCCGCAGATTGATCACGACCAAATACGCTCCCTAGTTGAGGGGAAGGCGCGTGAACAGAGCGCTTCGCGTTGCCTATTGCGGGCTGCGCCCGTGGGACATGGACCGTCTGTACGGCGTATCCGGGTTCCACTTGAGGCCCGGGGCGTGCATAGAAGGGGCAACGTCACTGCTCACCAGCCACCCTTCGCAGCCAGCGGTGCGTCTGGCGCCGGTTTGCCAGCAGCACCACTTCGGCGCCCGAGTTGAACTCGTTGATCTTCGCCATCACGCGGGGGCGCATCATGCGCCGGTACGTGGCGACGTACTTGATCACGCCCCAGTGAATGCGGTTATGCACCCCGTTGCCCTTGTGCCCGGCTCCGTGCCGGACCTGCCGGGAGAAGATCCCGTACAGCGCCGCCACGGTCGACACGTCCATCAGGACCACTGTGTCGCAAGCTTCGAGCCGTACCTGCAGCGTCGAGTTGTAGTTGCCGTCGATCACCCACCGCGGCTCCGCGACCAGCTCGCTCTGCACTCGGGTGAACTCGTCCATGGGCAGCGCGTTCCACTCGTCGTCGCAGAACACGGCATCCAGGTGCGTCACCGGGGCATTGAGAATCCTGCCGAGATGGCGGGCCACGTGGGACTTGCCGCTGCCTGCGCAGCCGACGATGGCGACCTTCTTCATGGTGCTCCAGCGTAGAGACAACAAGTGCTGGGTCGTAGCGTCGTCATACTCCCTGGCTCCCCTGGTGATCGACGCCGTGCAGGATGGCCGCCCGGGCTGCCCAGGCCAGGATGCTCTGCCCTCGCATGGACAGGCCCAGCCGGTTCCAGTGGAAGATCACGTGGTAGCTGAGCACCTGCCGTAGGCCGCGGTCCAGCGTCCCGACCTGTACGGCACGGCGAAGTTCTTGCCCCGTGCTGCGGAAGGCGCCGACCCACTCGGAGACGGGCTCCAGCAGTCCGCCGGGGCGCAGCAGGACGTCGCTGTCAGCGAAGAGCAGGGGCCGGATCTCTTGGGCGCGGGCGTCGAGCCGGTCCCCTGGGACGTCGCCGACGGCCGAGCGGTGCTCTTCCGTGATGACGCGATGCCAGACGTCCCCCTGCTCGTACCACTCCAGGCCGGCGGCGCGCATCATGATCGTGCAGAGGAGAACAGACAGCTCGCGCGGCCCCACAGCCAGGTCCCCACGTTATCTGAGTTGCGCCGCCTCTCGGCTGTCGGTGATGAACAGGGCGTGCGCGGCCGTCATGCTGGCCTCGCCCCCGAATGCCGCAGTCTCGGGCTCGTAGATCCCGGGCCACCAGCGCGCGAGGTGCCCGTCGGCCACAAGGCGGTGCAAGCCGAGTCGGTCCAAGCCCTCCGCGGCGCCGATCTTGGCGCCGATCCCCGGCCGGACGCGGAGACGTAGACGCCAGCAGGGGTGCTTCCTGGTGTACCACCAGCCGCCGATGAGGCCGGCGGTCTCCGCCTCTTGGAGCAGGGGCAGGACGTGCACGGTGAAGGTCTCGTCGGCTTTCGTCCAGTCGGTGAAGTGGAGGTACACCTGCCACCAGTCGTCCGTGGAAGCGTGCCGGGCCAGGGCCTCCCGGCCGGCCTGGTCGTAGACCGCCAGGGCGTCGGACAGGGTCGTCGGTTCCATCCCGTGCTGGGCTGCGACTTCGGGGATCAACAGGCTGGTGAGGGCGGCCGTGACCGCGCGGTGGATCGGGCTCGGCTCCGTCGAGATCAGTTGATCAGCAGACATGCGTCCCATCCGGTGTTCGGGGCCTGCTGCGAGGCGTGAGTGGTCAGGGCGAGCGCGGTGCCGGCGTCACCGTTGATCAGGCCGGGCTCGGGAAGGCCGGGCCGGGCGCTCGTGGCGAGGGTGTCGCCGAGGCTTCTCGGGAGGGCCTGGAGGCGAGGGTCGACGGCATCAGCGGCGGCGCGGGTGGCGGTCTGGTAGATGCCCGCCCAGCCGTGGCACAGGCCCGAGTCAGTGACCTGCGCGAGCTGTTCGGGGTCGGTCAACGCCCGGTACAGGGCGTCCTCGTAGAACCCCTGGACGTCGGGAGCGTGCAGGGCGAGTCCGGCGAGTTGCCCGGCTCGCGCGATTCCGGTGGTTCCGTAGCACCAGCTCGGCCGGGCGGGAGCGTCGTGGTGGGGGCGCCCGAGGTCGAAGTCGCGGCGCGAGATGTGCTCGGGCCACCAGGGACCGGAGGGGCTGAGCTGGCACCAGGTATCGAGGTGTTCGCAGATGCTCCAGATGGCTTCGCGGTGGCCGCCGACGGTGATGCCGCGGCGCATGGCCTGGGCCAGCAGAAGGAGCGGGCCGGTGATGCCGTGGGCTGCGCCGAAGTTGCCGTGGCCGCCCGGAAAGTGGGGGGATTCGCCGCGGGCGGGGTCGTGGCGGACCCACCAGCCCGGCAGGCCGCGGCCGTCGGGTGCGAGGGGGCGGGTCAGGGCGACGAGGTACTTCAGAACTCGTTCGAGGGGGAGCCCCTCGGGGTCGGTGCGCAGGAGGTACGCCCCGATGCCGGTGAGGCCGTAGAACAGGTCGTACTCGGCGAACGCGGGCAGGTCGCCCTTGCGGATACGGGTGAGCGCGGCGTCCACGCGGCGGTGGGTCAGGTCAGTGATGTGCTGGTGCAGGGTCCGCCGCGCCGGTTCGTACAGGTGCTGGAAGGACGGCGGGACAGTGGTGAGGACGAAGCCGAGGGCCGGGGCGCCGAGGAACAGTCCCGCAGTGTCGGCCGCGCTGATGTGGCCGGCCGCCGCGGCGGTGATCCACCGGTGGGCGGGGCGCCAGGAGCCGCCGTGACGGCTGACCGTCTCGATGTGCAGCAGGCTGATCCCGGCGGCGCCGTCGGCGAGGGACTGCACTGCCCACGGCTCGTCCGGAGGCGGGGGAGCGGGTTGGGCGAGGTGGGCGGTGTACTGCTCCAGGATCGCGGTGGTAGCGGCCAGCGCAGTCATCGAGCCGCCCTCCGGTGCTGGAGGGCCGCGGTTCGTACGAGCCGGATGGTGGTCTCCTCGGCGCGCGGGTCAACGCCCAGGGCCCGGACGTGGTGCTGGTGCAGGAGCGACCGGGCGACGTCGAGCGGGTCACGGTGGTCGGTCAAGGCCGTCCGGTAGGTGTCGACGGCGGCGGCGCGGGCCCGCCACGCTTCGACGACCGCAGGGCCGCCGGGGAGGGCCGCGAGCACGGAGTCGCCATTCGGCGCGGCGAGTTCGAGCACCTGGGCACGCAGGGCCCGGTTCAGCCGTCCCGTGCCCTGGGGGAGGTTGCGCACCAGCCACTCCTCGGCCGCCGCGGTGTCCGGCGCCAGGGGGGTGACGAGGTGCAGGGCGCTGGCCGCGGCGAGGGCCTGCGGGGCGAGCGCGTCGGTGCGCTCGGTGAGCTGGATCTGCGCGAGGGCGACGGCGGAGTCCGCGGCGAACACCCGGTGCGCGGCGTCCATGGCTGTCCCGTGGCCGAACCGCCCGGTCTGCGGCTGGTAGGGAGCCAGGACGAGCCCGGCCGCCAGACCGGTCCCGTGCAAGCTGTCCGCCCACCTGCGGACGTGCTGGGCTGCTGCCCCGTACGCGTCGGGCGGCAGGTGCAGCGTGAGGTCGAGGTGCTGGTCGGCGTCCGGGCGGGCCATCTCCCGGTGCCGGGTGAACCACCAGAGGGGCGGGGCGTCGCCGAACGCGGCGAGGAGGCTGGGCAGGCGGCGGCTCAGGATCTCGTCGTAGCGGCGCGGGTGGGCGTGGAGCTGCGCGAGGAGGACGTCGCCGGCGCCCGGAAGGTGCCGATCGGGGGCCGCTGACGGGGCTGTGCGCGGCCGGGGTACCTCGGCGGCCGGCTCCGAGCGGCCCAGGGAGAGCCAGATCTCGTGTGCCCGCCCGATCCAGCCGTGGGCGTCTGCGTCCGGTAGCTCGCGTAGTTCCAGGCGCCGGGTGTTGTCGAGGTGGGCGCGTAGTACCCGGAGGTGGACCGGGTGGGACAGGTCAAGGGGGAGGCGCTGGTCGTACTCGATCATGGCGACCTGCTCCGGGGCCCGCAGCCGGTCCCGCCAGGCGGCGAAGGCGCTCTCCCACTCCTGGATCGAGGCTTTGCGGCCGGGCAGGTCGTCGGCCATCAGCAGCCATCGGGCCTGCGTGAGGATGGTGCGGCGGTAGCGCACCCGCGGGAGGAACGGGAGCCGGGAGCCGGCGCCGAAGTCGAATGGCTTGTAGGCGGCGAACCGTCCATTGGCTACTTCGGCGAGGAATCGGGCGAGCGGCGGGGTCTGCGTGCCGCCTTCCAGGGCGTGCAGGACCCGGACGTCGATGCGTCGGCCGGTGGAGAGTTGTACGAGGTGGAAGCTGCGCGGGTCGACGGTGACGGCGATGTCGGCGAGCGGGATCGTCGTCGCGTCTGTCTCCTGGTGGCCGGACAGCTCGATGACGTGGGGCAGCAGCCGCAGCGTGCGGGTGACGTTCTCGTTGCGGTGGCGGCGCGGTGGGAAGACGAGCTGCGCCGTGAGGCTGTTCGGCGCTCCGTGGTACGTGGCGGCGAGCGCGTCCTGATGCTCGGGCGGCAGGGCGTGGGCGAACCGGCCGGCCATGCTGCTGCCGGGCCGGGGGACCGCGGTGAGGAGGATGTCGAAGGCGCCACTGGAGAGTGCCCGGGTGCTGGAGGAGTGGACTTCGAAGGCGACCTCCACCCGGGGTACGAACAGCCGCTCGTCCTTCCCGGCAGCCTTCTCCAAGGCGTCGACCATGTCGTCCGTCAACCGCAGTTCACGGCCGCCGTCGAGGAGAACCTGCTGCATCATCGCGAGCAGCAGTTCGTCGCGGTCGGTGCGCACCTTCAGGGCGGCTCCGCGTTCGGAGCCGACGTATCCGGCGGGCAGGCCCAGGCCGCTGTCGGCGACCAGGTCCATCACCGGCACCAGGGCGCCGACGCCGTACCGGGCCCGGAAGCGGCGGTGGTAGTCGCGCCAGTGCTGGTAGCCGTAGGGCTGCGGGGTGGTGCGGTAGAGGGCCGAGACGGATGCTTGCGCTTCCGCGATCACGGCCTGCGGGAGCGTGGTCTCGCAGTCGAGGGCGGTGTCAATGAGCAGCGGTGTCGGCGTGACGGGGGTGAGGGCGCGCATCCGCGTGGCGACGGTGCTCACGCTGGTGTCGGAGAGGGTCGGCTGGTGCGCGGACAGCTCGTCGCGCAGGGCGTACAGCTCGTGGACCAGGTCCCGCACTTCGGGGATGTTGTCCGCCTGGAGTCCGTCGAGTTCGCGGCACAGGTGCTGGAAGGCGTCCACGGTGGTCATGGGCGCCCAGAGGCTGGTGATGAGGAACCGTTGCTCGACAAGGCTGGCGAGAAGAGCGTCGATCTTCTCCGGCGTGGCCTGCGGGAAGAGGTCGCGGAGGTGGCCGTGGAGTCCCCGGTACGGGATGGGGGTCCGGGCCGCGTCCAGGGCGGCGGCCACCGGCCGGGCGTTGCGGACGGATATCTCGACCGGGGCCAGGAGAACGGCGTGGCCGTCGGAGGGCGGGCCCGGCGCTACGAGCCGGTCACCGCGGGCGCGGGCGGCGTTGTTGGCGACGAGCGGTAACCGCTCCAGTAACGCGGGGGTGCGCTGGAGGCGGAGCACCATGTCAGTGACCCACTCGGCGTCCGGCCGGATCGTGGCGCGGTGCTTGTCGCGCCACCGTGCGCTCGCCCGGGGGCCGACGGACACCGGAGCAGTGCCGGCGAACAGGCCGAGCGGGGTCGGCCGGTGCTGCCACCGCAGGAGGTAGGACACGGTCGACAGCGCGGTGCGGCGCACG
Source organism: Streptomyces sp. SPB074 (assembly GCF_000154905.1). GTDB lineage: Bacteria > Actinomycetota > Actinomycetes > Streptomycetales > Streptomycetaceae > Streptomyces. The sequence goes on from NZ_GG770539.1 coordinate 2,977,700, forward strand.
TGACGGGGCTCCGTCTGCCTGCCCCGGACGACCGCCTCGATGGCGTCGGACAGGACGGGGGTGGCCAGCTCCAGCGCACTGCGGAAGTCCTCGCGCTGCCAGATGCGGTTCAGCCATCCGCGGGTGACGGCCACGTTGTCCAGGTCGAGGGTGCGGGGGATGTCTGCCGGCCCGGGGCTGGTGGTGGCGCGCAGCATCGCAACGCCTTGCCACAGGTATCCGGCGGCTGCTCGGGAAGCCATGAGGCCCTTCCATGAGGCGGCGCGGGAGGGGAGAGGGCCCGTGGGCCGGGCGAAGCGCTTCGCCCGGCCCACGGGTGCGGGGTCGGCCTCGATCAGGCCGGGTCCTCGGTGAAGGAACCGCAGGCGGAGGCACCGGTCGCGCAGGTGGTGCCGCAGCCGTCGCCCGTGGAGCACATGAGGTGGCCGTACGAGTGCTCGGCGATGACGACCTTCACGTCCAGGGGCGCGAAGTCGTCGTCCAGGTCCGCCGACGGTGCGACGACCGGGGGCGGTGCGAGAGTAGCGCTCGTCATGATGTGCCCTTCTTCTCCTAGTTGGGGTGGTGCGGGGTTACCTGACTCCCGGCGTCATGCCGAGGGCCAGGAGAGCGAGATCCGGCTGTGCACCTTGTCGATGACCCGGTCGGCCGGGATCTGCTCATCGGGGGTACTGGCCGGATAGACCCGGATTACCGGGCTGGGGCCGCCGCGCCGGTTGGCCTCCCAGTCGCGGAGCACGCCGGCGATCTCGTCGGCGAACTGCTCCGCGTGCGGGCCGAGGGCGTGCACGCCGTACTCCAAGTGCTTGTTGTCCTCGGTGCGGCGGGTAACGAGGTAGGCGAACGTGTCGTCCTCGACAGCCGCGAGCGCGAACCGCTTGTTCACGGGGTCGACCACGCCCGTGTCCGCGTTCTCATCGACGGCCATCGTGCAGAAGCCCGGCAGGCTGATCGCCATCGCCATCTGGAGGGTGTCGATGAGTTCCTGGATGCGGACGCTGACGCCGGTCCACAGCTCGTGGCGCGGGAACGTGACGGCGTTGTCGAGCCGGTGCGGGTCGGCCGGCAGGCCGTCATCGAACTTGAGCCCGATCTCCGGAGTGCCGTTGACCAGGAGGAGTTCCTCCCGGTGGGCGGTGGAGCCCTGCATCGGGACGAAGCCGCAGATCTTCGCCGACTCGCTCGCCAGGTAGGGGCCGTGCTCGCCCTCGACCTGGATGAAGGAGACCGACCGGGTCAGGCCCCGCATCCGCAGCGGCACCACGAGCCGGCCGCCGGACTTGAGCTGCGCGGTCCAGGCCGGGGAGATGTCCCAGGCCCCGGCGGTCACCATCACGACGTCGACCTCACCGAGGTCCGGGATGGGCTCGGCGGCGTCAACAGTGACGACGTGCACCCGACCGTACCCGTGGTCGTCCAGGAGCCGGCGCGCGCGGTCGGTGACCTCGGGGTCGATGTCGACGGTGACGACTTCACCGTCCTCACCGACGAGTTCGGCGAGGTAGGCCGCGTTCAGCCCGCCAGAGCCGATCTCCAGGACCCGCATCCCGGGCTTCACCTGCGCCTGCTCCAGCATCATGGCCTGAATCTGCGGCGCGGAGACGGAGCTGATCTGCACACCGTGCTCGTCCGTCTTGGTGATCACGGCGGCGTACGTGTCGTACGCCTTGTCCAGCGGCGTGTCGGCGGGGGTGAACTCGTGCCGCGGCACCTTGCGCATCACCGCTTCGATCTCCGAGGAGGAGATGTTGCCGTCCGCGCACAGCTCGTCCACCACCTTGTTCCGCAGGCGGGTCGCCTCGTCGGGCTTGACGGTCGTGTTCGTCATGGACTTCCTTCGGTCGTTCGTGTTCAGGGGGAGGGGGTAGGTCGGCACGGTGTGCCAGTGGGCCGGGAGGCTATCGGCGAACGCTCTCCGTTCGGCGCCGGTGGTGAGCCGCCCAGGAGCCCCGTCCGTATCACTCAGGGCCCCCGGCGGCCGTCTAGGCGGCGGGTACAAGATCGTCCAGATTGACGACCTCGTAGTTCCTCAGTTCGCGTATGAGTTGGCTCGCCAGGAACCAGCCCGACTGGGGGTGCCCGTACGCCACGGGCGCGTCATCGTCGTCGGCAAGAAGGGGTTCCAGGCCGGTGGCGGTGAGGCGGTACCGGGTGCCGATGACGCCCCAGGGGGACGTCGCCCGCGCGCGGAAGGCGATGTGCCCCTTCCGTAGATGCAGGCACAGCTCTATGGACGGTCGCAGGTGCTTCAGGCACACCGGCGGCTGGGCCGTCCTCACCGGCTCACCAGCACGGTGGGAAGCGCCTTCCGAATTCCCGGCGAGGAAGATGTAGCCCTGGTCGGTCTCGGCCGGGCAGAAGCTGACCTGGCACCGAAGCTGCTCCATCGCCTCCCGCTGCCGGACGGGATTGACCATGCGCCACTGCGGCCTGCCCGTCGGCTTCCCGGCCGCGTTCAGCGACTGGGAGCACCGGGCCCACAGCTCACCGCGGGGCCCGCGGTCAGCCGGGGTCTCGTCCTGGTAGGCGAGACGCACGGCGCCGAAGGCGTTCATGCTCAGCGTGAGTTCCGACTCCAGCCCGCCGTACTCGCCCTCGCGCTGGGTGATGTACGGGACCAGCCGGGGCGCCGCGCTGGTCCGCTTCACGCGACTGCCCTCGCCACGTTGAGGGCGCGGTGCGGGGCGATGACCTGGCCGTCCGGCAGCAGCTCACCGGTGTCCTCGAAGAGGAGCACTCCGTTGCACAGCAGGCTCCAGCCCTGCTCAGGCCGGTGCGCGAGGGGCCGCGCGGCCTCCCTGTCGGGAGCCTCAGCCGTGGGGCACGGCGGGTTGTGCGCACACATGGTGCTCGTCCTCTCGGGTGGGAAGTCGGGCCCTCTTCGGCCAGCTACGGTGCCGTGGGGGAACACGGGGCGGGCGTGGCCGAAGGGGGAGTCTGGTGGTGCCGCTGCGTGAAGGCGGCTATCGCTGCATCGCTGTAGCCGTAGAAGCGTCCGAAGACCGCATCGTCCTCCCGCCAATCGGGAGCGGGGTCGCCCCACTCGACGGTGTGGCAGGTCTCGCGGTATGGCGACCATCGAACGCGCAGGCGCGGGAAGCCGGGGTGCTCCGCGAGGAGGGCATGCGTCGCTGTCGCGTGCGTCAGCAGATCGAAGGACATGTATCCGCCGCGGCGCGGCCCGCCGGCGGGGACCGCGAGGAGCGGCGCCCGGAAAACACGGACTGCTACGGCGTCCGCGAGGAGAGCAGGTTCGGCGAGACGGCTGCGGAAGTATTCGTAGTCGTACGCTTCCGCAGCCGGGCGCAGGGAGACGGCGGGGCGGCGAGGCAGCGTTGCGGCGGCGGTCAGCATTCGATCTGCCCCTTGATGTACCGGGCTTCGATCAGTTCATCGACCAGGTCGGAGGTCACGAAAGCGAGGCGACGAGCGAAGCCGACAGCTTTCTGGTGGTCGGCCGGCGTGCGCTCATCCCGCATAGGGCGTCCCAGTTCAACGAGCCGGGCCATCTCTACGGTGGGAGCAAACTGCTTGTCAGCGACAGCGATGTCACTGAGTCGCTTCAGGTGGTCGCGGAGGCGTTCGATCAATGCTCCGGTCGCAGCCACGGGCGGCGGCTGGTTGCCGATCGTCATGTCGAGATCATCGAAGATCGCCTCGACGTCGAGGGGCTTCCATGCGGTGATCCGCTCCAGGACCAACTTCAAGCTGCCGGCGTCAAGTGGAGGTGTCCACTTCGGGACGCCGGGCTCGTTGGCTGGCGGAGGAACCACGTCGTTCTCCGGTACCAGAGCGGTGAGGGACATCGGGAACTCCTGGGGAGGGCCAAGTGCCGGCCGTGGGGGCTAGAAGTGCTCGGTCGATTCCGGGGTCCCTATGAAGACCCACACGTCCTTGCCCGCTGAGGTCATGGAGACGGACGCGTCGTCGGCCAGGGCACGGAGCAGCATCAGCCCACGCCCCTCTTCGGCCAGGGGGTCCGGCGACGAGTACACCGGCGGGTGGGGGTCCTGGTCGCGGATGATGGCGGTGACGCCGTCCGGCACCTTCTGGAGGAGCAGGCTGGCCATCCGGCACCCGTCGGCGTCCGCAGGGGTGTGCTGCAAGACGTTGGTGAGCAGTTCGTTGACCACGGTCAGCATGCGGAACGCGGTGCCGTTGTCGACGCGCCACCAGCAGAGGTGCGCGGCGACGATGTCCCGGACGGTTCCCAGGTCTTCGGCCCGGACGTTGAAACTCATGTCGAGTTGGCCGTCCACACTTCTGGACGTGGCTCGAACAGAAGCATCCCGCTCGCGGGTGTCGACGAGTAGTTCCATCGCTGCTTCCTCCGTTCTGCCAGAACCCCTTCAGCAGGGGTGGGTTGCGGTGTGTACTGGTCTAGAACCGATCAGCAACCATTTAGGCAGAGCGCACCGAGAACGTGCAGAGCCTGATGCCGAGAGGTGAAGAGTTCGGCATCGACGACTTCGGGGACAGGACATGCCGCAGCCAATGAAGCAGCTCGTTCCGGGGGCGTCCCCCCAGGAGTGGTTCGGCAGCGAGCTGCGCAGACTTCGCCTGGAACAGGGGCTGTCGGCCAAGGCGCTTGGTCGGTTAGTGCAGGTCAGCGACGACATGATCTTGTCGATTGAGAAGGGCAAGTACCCGAGCTGTCGTCGCGACGTGGTGCAGCGGCTCGATGACGCCCTCGGCACGGGTGGGCTCCTTGACCGGGCGTGGCGGATGGTCTTCGGCGACGGCGATGCCGATAAAAAGCGGGCCGATGCCGATAAGGCTTCCGCGCGCCGGGGGGAAGTGCGCGTTCAGGCGCCCGCAGGCCGCATCCTGGGCGGAGACGAACCGACTCTTCGCCCTGGGAGCCATGAGCCCGTGATTCGACGCTCGTTCCTCGGAATCGGCGGCCTCGCCGCCATAGCCCCTCTCAACTTCACCGATGTCTTCGCGCCCGCCGAGCTGTCTCTCCCGACCCACGTCAACCCGAGCCACGTCGACCAGGTCTTGGCCGTGGCCAACGCCCTCAGCAGCATGGACAACGAGCTGGGTGGCGGGGGCGTGGTACGTGACGTGGCCGCCCGAGCGATGCAGTGGTCGGCCGGCCTGCTGCAAGCGCAGTTCCCAGAGCACCTACGAACCGACCTGTTCGCCGCCGTATCGCGCCTCGGCATCGTGGTCGGCGCCTCTGCCTTCGACGCCTACCACCACGACGAAGCCACCAAGACGTTCCGATTCGCAGCGGATTGCGCCGAGGAGGCCGGCGACTGGCATCTGCGGGCCAAGACGTACTCGTTCCTCGCACGGCAAGCCGTATGGATCGGAGCCCCCGATGACGGCCTCACCTACGCCGAGAAGGGGCTCGTGCGCTCCGACCGCTTGACGGCGACAGAGCAGGCGATGCTTCACACGGCGCGGGCCAGGGCCTTCGGGAAGATGGGGAATGTCCGCGACACCATGGCGGCCGTCGGCGCCGCGGACGAAGCGTTCACCCGGGCCCGGCCCGCCGAGGACCCGTCGTGGATGGCCTACTACGACGAGGCGCAGCACAACGGGGACACGGCTCACGCCCTGTTCGATCTCGCGATCCTGGCCGGGCAGGACCCGGGCCGGGCCGCTCGTCGATTCGACACAGCGGTGAAGGGACACGCAGACGCCTACAAACGGTCTCGTGCGATCTCACGGACGAAGCTGGCCTCTCTGCTCATGGCCAAGGGTGACCCTCGCCAGGCGGCGGCGCTCGGCCACGACGCCCTCAACGAGGTAGGCCGGCTCACCTCCCGGCGCGCTGCCGACGATCTGCGGCAGCTCGGCCGCTTCGCCTCGAAGCATCGGACCGTCCAGGAGGCTTCAGCGCTGCGAGATCGGATCGCCGCTACGGTTTCGGCATGACTTCTTCGGCAGCCGCACCGGCGCGTCACGCCCTGAAGCAGGCATGTTCCGCAGTCGGATTGGACTCCGCCGGAGCGGAACCTCTTCGCCTGGCCGAGAACCAGATATGGCGGCTGCCTCATCAAGGGGTGATCGTGCGGATCGCCCGGGAAGGACAGAGTGCTGCGGCAGCCCGCGAGGTGCGCGTCGCACGCTGGCTCGACCAGGAGAACGTCCCCGCCATTCGTCTGGTCGACGTGGAGCAGCCGGTCGAGGCAGGCGGCAGACCCGTCACCTTCTGGGCAGAACTCCCCCCGCAGGAGCACGGCTCCGTTGAAGACGTCGCTCAGCTCCTCGCACAGCTCCACTCCTTGCCCACACCAGACATCGAGTTGGGGTACCTCGACCCCTTCATCCGGGTCGACGAACGGCTGCAAGCGGCCACCACGATTCGCGATGATGACAAGGAGTGGCTGCGCGCTCTTCACCGCGACCTCGCAGCAGCCTGGGCCGAGCGGCCGGCCGGTCTCCCCGACCGGGCTGTGCACGGCGACGCATGGCCCGGCAACATCGTCCGCACGGCCGACGGGGTCCTGATGATGGACCTGGAGCGCTTCTCGGTGGGGCCTCCAGAATGGGACCTCGTATCCACCGCCGTACGCGCGAAGACCACCGGAGCCGTCAGCAGCGGCGAGTACGACCGGTTCTGTGCGGTGTACGGACATGACGTGGCTGCGTGGGAGGGCTACCCCATCCTCGCGCGTGCCCGTGAGCTGCGGATGGTGACGTACGCGGCGCAACACGCAGCCAGCAATGCGGAGTGGCGGAGCCAGGCGCAGTTTCGGATCGACTGTCTGCGTGGTCGATCCGGACCGCGGCCGTGGTCGTGGAGGGGCATCCTCTGATCAAGGTGTTCGTGCACCTCATCCCTGCAAGCTCCCTGCCCTTGCGAGACTGGCCGGATGGGGCTGCGCCATCCTTCGCGGCGTACGGACTACGCAGCGAGGCCGTGCCGCTCGCTGTCGCTCGCCTCCTGGCTTCCTCCAGAGTGCCGGTGCCCCAAGCCCAGCAGCTTCAGCAGGTCGGCCGTGACCACTCGGTAGGCGTTCCCTAGGCGCAGCACCTTAACCGGGTACTCCCCCTGCTTCGCGAGCCCATACCCGGTGGACCGTCCGATCATCAGCGCCTTGTTCGAGGTGTCGAGATCGATCACAGCCGGAAGAGCGAGCAGCTCGTCGCTCGTCAGTCCCCGCCCCGCTCCTGCCGCCCTAGGTGCTACCATGACGCTCTCCTGACGTTTACGCGTGCCGTAGTGACGCGAAAGATGTATCACGGAGTTGCGGCAGCGCCTTCTCGCTTCTTAGGGTGTCACCATGACACCTGATCAATGGTCGACAGCGTTCACCGGTCGGATCGCTCAGCGCCTACGAGACTCGCGCCGGGCCGCCGGCCTCACGATGGCCGAGGTCGCGCAGGAGTGCGCGGCCCGCGGCATGCCGGAAATCACCGAGCACTCGATCAAGAACCTGGAGTCCGGGCGCAAGACGAGCGTCAGCGTGGCGGACGTCGTCATGCTTGCCGACGTACTGGACGTCCCGCCGGTCACCCTGCTGTTCCCGCTCGGTTCTTCGGCGGCGGTCGAGGTTCTGCCGGGTCGCGAGCTGTCCACCTGGGACGCGGTCGCGTGGTTCACCGGTGAGACACCTCTGGATGATGCGGCCCCCGAGGGCTCGCCCCGGGACGTGCTCGACAGCTTCCGACACCATGGCGACCTCGTTGCCGCGTCGATGTCGTCGTACGACTTGGCGCAGGAGCGACGACGTGTGGCCAGCACCACTCTGGACCGCAGTCGCCGAACCACGCTTCTTGAGCGGGCCGAGGGATACGAGGCGCACGCCTTCGAGGACGCCCAAGAGCTGCGCGCGTACCGAGAGCGGATGCGTCAGCGCGGCCTCACCCCTCCGGCCCTTCCTGACCGACTCGCCTTTGTCGACGAGCCCCACATACACCCCGAGGCCGAGGAGCGTGAATGAAGAAGGGCACCATCACGCGACGGTGCCGGTGCACTGACCCCGAGACCGGCAAGGACCTCGGGGCGTCGTGCCCGAAGCTCCAGTCGCGACGGCACGGGACCTTCGGGGTGTTCCAGGAGCTGGACCCCGCCCAGGACGGCCGACGACGGCGGTTCCGTCGTGGTGGCTTCGAGACCTCCACCAAAGCCCAGGAGGAGCTGGGCAAGGTCCGCGCCCTCATGGCGATTCCCGAAGAGGACGACGCGTGGGGCAGGACGCAGATCAGCGACCTGCTGGAGGACTGCGTCAAGGAGAAGACCCCTCTGCCGGACTACGACGAGACCCGTCGCCGGTTCCAGACGGGTCAGTCGCTCAACTCGAAGACCACCGTCGGGGAGTGGCTCGACACCTGGCTGGCCGGGCGGAAACGTCTGCGCCGTGGCGGTGCGTCGCGCTACGAATGCGACATCCGCGTCCACCTCAAGCCGCACCTCGGGCATCTTCGCCTCGACAAGCTCCGGGTCCACCACATCGACAAGATGTTCGACGCCATCAACGAGCGGAACATCGAGATCCAGGAGCAGAACGCCCAGCGACGCGCGGTCGCCGACGAGCTGAAGGCCACCCCGAACAAGGGAGCCGAGAACCGGGCGCGCCGGAAGTGGTTCCGCGCACAGCTCGACGCGATGCCGCCGTTCCGTCGAGTCACCGGGCTGAACACCCAGCCTCACATCCGCGACACGCTCCGGGCCGCGCTCAACGTCGCCATCGCTCAGCAGGTCATGCCCGCCTTCAACCCGGCCGCTCACGTCGAGCTGCTGCCCGGTACCAAGCCGAAGGCCCTCGTCTGAACCGAGGAGCGCATCGCTCGTTGGCAGGAGACCGGTAAGCGGCCGTCGCCGGTCATGGTCTGGACCCCGGAGCAGACCGCCGTCTTCCTCGACTTCGTCGCGGGAGACCGGCTGTACTTGCTCTGGCGACTCATTGCGTTTCGCGGTGCTCGGCGAGGAGAGGCGTGCGGTGTGCGCTGGGAGGACTACTCCGCGAAGCACTGCTCGCTGGCCATCGCCACGCGGCTCGTCCAAGACGGCTGGGAGGTCCACGAGGGTGCGCCCAAGACCGACAGCGGCCTCCGGCTGATCGCCCTGGACGGCGAGACCAACGAGGGCCTCCTCACGCATAAGGCGCGCCAGCAGACCGAGCGCGAGGCATGGGGTGAGGGCTGGCAGAACACCGGTCGGATCTTCACCCAGGAGGACGGCTCTCTCCTCCACCCGGGCAAGGTCAGCGATCTGTTCGAGCGCCTCGTGGAGGCGGCTGGCCTTCCGCCGATCCGCCTTCATGACCTCCGGCACGTCGCTGCGACGCTGATGCTCGCGGCGGGCGTCGACATCAAGGTCGTCTCGGAGACCCTCGGCCATTCGGACACGCGGATCACGCGGGACATCTACCAGTCGGTCCTTGACGACCTGGCGCGTGACGCCGCCGAGAAGGTCGTGCAGCTCGTCCCTCATGCGCGTAAGGCGCTGGCGGCTGTTCCGGACGTCGTGCCGCAGGTAGACCCCGCGTCTCGCCTGCCGAGGGTGGCGCCGCCACGTAAGGACGACCCGACCCAGCAGAATCGTTCCGCCTGACGGTGGACGGAGAAGGAGCCCCGGTCAGAGGGAAGCTGACCGGGGCTCCGGCTTGTGCGCGAAGCCGCTTCATGGCCTCGCTGGGCTGCTCAGAGAGGGTCATCCACGACCGTCAACAGCGCTGCGGCGATGGCGATCAGCGCTTTCGCCTCGTCCCGGCTGTAGCTGAACGCCGACGTCACCGCGTCCTTGTGAACCGCTGCGCTCGTCTGGTCCTCGACGGCGAGACGGATCCAAGCCCAGCGTTCGTCTTGCGTGCGCTGCAACCTGTCCTTGCCGCCGGGCCACTTCCAGCCGCTGTGGTCCTTGATCCATTCAAGCGCGCGACGGGCCTCCAGGATCGCGCCTTCGATGTCGTCGTCCAGGAGTCGGCGCTGGGCTGAGCGCAGGAACCGGGCGGGCGTCGCGCGGGGGTCGCCCTCCAACGGGAACGGGACCTGCATCTCGAACGCGACCGCGGGGCCGAGGGCGGAGACCTGTTCGATCCAGCGGCTCTTTGCCACGCTGAAGTGCAGGACCTCCGTCGTGCTACCGGGGTAGCCGGGGGCCTGCGGAAGCGTGCCGGTGACCTCCAGTTCCATTCGGAGGTCGCCGTCGCGAGCCTCGTTGATGGCGTGGAGTTGGGCCGAGGTGAGGAGGAACTTGAGGACGGGCCGCTCGACTCCGGTCTCCGGCGTGAACGCGAGCACTTCCGTGCCCCGTCCGACGAGCGTCCGCTGGTAGGGGTTCGCGATCCCGTACAGGTCGGTCTGGAGAGCCAGGAACCTGCCGGCCTTCGTCGCACTGGGTGCCTTCACATCCAGCCCGACCTGCAGACAGATCGTGCCCATGCCCCGAAGGAGCTGGACGCTCTCCTCCCGGACGCCGAGGACGAATTCGCCGACCTCCGCGTCGAAGCGCATCACGTTCACGACCGCCCCCTCCACCGTGATCTTCCGACCGACCGATTCTCTACCAGGCGGCGCGGTGACGACGTCGGTTTATAGGAACCCCCCAAGAGCACTCACGACGGATTACGACCCGTCGACCGCAGATGCGCTCTTGAAGTCGCCTCCCCGTTGCCGGTCGGCCGGCCCCCGCCTGTCCACCGCTTTGCACGCCCGCTGCACGCCTGTCCACCGGTTGTCCACCGGTGGCGATCATGGTGCCCCGAACGGGACACATCACCGCCGAGAATGGATCAAGAAAAGCACAAAGGCCCAGGTCAGAGGCTATCTGTCCTGGGCCTTCTCGGAGCCGCCTTCGGGATTCGAACCCGAGACCTACGCATTACGAGGCCGTCAGAGATCGTGCTCTTCTGTGCCACGTCATGCCGCGCAGGGTTGTTTTGCCTGATCAGACGGTGCGTGCTGGTCCACCGTGTCCACCTACTGCTGCCACGTCCACGGCCGTCCTGCCACAGCGCTGCCACGCGTTGGCTTGGGCCGGAGCTACTTGTGCTCCGCTTCTGCGTTGTAGGGATCATGCAGAACACCTCGCAGAGAAGGCGGACGGCCTCATCTGGTCCACCCATCAGCGGGAACCGCGCCCTAGGGAGCGTATTTGGTCGTGATCAATCTGCGGGTTTTGCCTGCGTGGTGGGTCCTGGGCGGGTAGGCCTTCATGGGTGACTCGTATGCAACTGACGGATGCGGAGTGGGATTTCATCGGGCCGTACCTGCCGATCGGCGAGTACGGCCCGTACCCCGAGCGGCTGCGGCAGCAGTTCGAGGGCGTGATCTGGCGGTTCAAGACGGGCGGCCAGTGGCGGGAGATGCCGGCAGAGTTCGGCGCCTGGTCGACCGTCCACAACCGCTTCCGGCAGTGGCGTGACGCCGGGGTCTTCGAGGCCCTGCTGGAGGGCCTGATCGCGGAAGCCGCGAAGCGCGGTGAGGTGGACCTGTCCCTGGTCAGCATCGACTCCACCACCGCCCGTGCCCACCACGACGCGGCCGGCATGCACCTGGACGAGGAGGTCCTCACCGCTCTGGAGAAGGCTGCCGCCGAGGCGGAGAAGGCCAGGTCAAAGGGGGCGGCTGCGACGAACAAACCGGGCAGGAGGCCGGGAGCGATCCCGGGCGGGAAGAACGACGGCGCGTCCGGCGCCGACGCAAACTTCGGCTGAAGGCCGCCCTGCTCGGACGCTCCAGGGGCGGGCAGACCAGCAAGATCCATGTCGCCGGCGACCGGAGGTGCCGCCCGCTGGCGTTCATCCTGACCGAGGGGCAGGCCGCCGACAGTCCGCAGTTCATCCCAGTGCTGGGGAAGGTACGGGTCCGCGGGCTCGTCGGCCGTCCCCGCACCCGGCCGGACGCGGTCGCCGCAGACAAGGCGTACTCGTCCTGCGGCAACCGTGCCCACCTGCGCAAACGCCGTATCAAAGCGGTCATCCCGGAGAAGAAGGACCAGGCCGCCAACCGGAACAAGAAGGGCTCCCACGGCGGCCGGCCCGTCAGCCACAACGCAGACCTCTACAAGGAGCGGAACACCGTCGAGCGTCTGATCAACAAGCTCAAGGCATGGCGAGGCATCGCCACGCGCTACGACAAGACCCCCGACAGCTACCTCGCCGGACTCTACCTACGCGCCTCGATGATCTGGCTCAGAGACCTCACCCGGACCACCTGAGATCACAACCACATACGCTCCCTAATGCGCCGCCCGGTGCCCGTGTTACCCGGAGGGCACGGAGCGGGAGAAAGGGCACCCAGATCTACGGATCGTCAAACGCGATGCTGCCCCACGTGAGGGACCTGCCGGGGCGATCGACACGACGGCCTGGAAGGGGTCCGGGCAGGTAGAGGTCCCGCCTGGTGTGGGTGCTGTAGGTGCCCTTGACGCCCCAGGTGATGAACTCAGCGCTCTGCTTGAAGCCGCCCTTGCGCGGGCGACTGGCGGGCTTGATGCACGGGAGCGTCCGGTTCCTCGTCCAGCCCGCCATCTGAAGCGCGTCGGAGGTGGCGGGTTCCTGGCGCTAGTCGGAGAAGGCCATCGCGATGGCGTGCTCGGTCGCCGAGGCGCCGCTTGCGTGCACTGACAGTCGCGGAGGGGGCGACAGGCTCAGAACGGGTCCGGGCCGAGGTGGCAGTAGCGCCTCCTCGGCCCGGTCCGGGTGCCGGTTCAGCCGACTGCGATGCGTTTCTTCCAGGCGTCGTTCGCGGTGATCATGGTGGTGCCCGCACCGGGCAGGACGGCTTTATCTCCGGCGTAGAAACGGACGGAGCCGTCGCTGCGGACGGTCCAGACGTCGGGTATGCCGTCGCCGTTGGCGTCGGGGGTGCCGATGACGAAGGGGATGCTGGCGCGTGTCCAGCCGCCCCCGCTGTAGGGGTCGTCCACGCCGGTCACGGAGTTGGCGGCGACGGCGAGGGAGTTGAGGTCGGTGCCGCCGGTTGCGGCTTTCTTTCCGAGGCGGAGTTGCAGCTTCTGTGTGCGGTCGTCGCGGAACAGCAGGTCGGCGGCGCCATCTTTGTTGATGTCCTGAACCATGACGATGTCCCGGTCGAGCCAGGACGCGCTTGTCAGGTGGATTGCGGTGGCGATAGCGGCGCCGTTGTAGCCGGTGAAGGCCCAGAGACCGTCTCCAGCCGTGGCGAAGAAGTCAGTTTTCCCGTCCCCGGTGATGTCGCCCGCTGCCACGATCTGGATGAGTTTCGAGGGATCGGGCGCGTTGGACGGGAGGAGGATCTCGCGTCGCTTGTCGGTGTTGACGGCTCCGTATCCGTCGCCGGGGTAGACCCAGAGCTTTCCGCCGACGCGGGCGACGAGGTCCTGAAGGCCGTCGCCACCGTAGATGTCGCCGTTGTGGGTGATGAGGGTGCTGCCCTTGAAGTGGCCGGAGGCGGAGACGTAGGGCGGGAGGTCGTCGCCTGCGGGGTCCTTGCTCGGGTTGGCACGGTAGGCGCCGGACATGGAGTAGTCGAGGTCGCCGCTGCCCTTCGTCACGTCGGTTGCCTGGCCCTGGGAGGGGTAGAGCGCGAGGTTGCCGGCTTCGGTCACCACCATGAGGTCGGGGAGCTTGTCGCCGGTGAAGTCGCCTGGCGCGTCGGCTTCGTCGCGTGGGGAGACGTAGAAGTAGTACTTGGTGGCCTGGGAGACGTTGCCTGCTCCGTCGACGGTGCGTACGAAGAGGACGTTGGGGCCGGCCGTCGGCGGCTTGGCATCTGTGATGGTGAGCTTGACGGAGGTCGCGGTCCCGGCGGTGCGGGTGCGGGAGAAGTTGTAGTTGCCGCCGTTGAAGCTGTACTCGTACTTCACGACGTCGGTGTTCAGCGCGCGGAAGGTGAAGGAGCCGGCAGTGCCGAATTTCTTGGTGCTCCAGGCCGCGTCCTCGTTGCCGTTGCCGAAACCGTTGTCACTCAGATCGGCGTCCGGGAAGTCGGTGGAGGTCACCTCGGGCGCCTTGGGGGCCGAGGTGTCGAGGATGAACCGGCAGGGAGTCTTCGACGGGGAGTAGGCGGAGGTCGCCTTGCGGTCGTCGACGGCTCGTACACGCCATGAGTAGAGCGTGTTGTTGGTGAGTTTGCTCGTCGGGAATTTCGCTGTGGTCGCCTTGGCGGAGGAGCCGGAGAGGTTGGCCTGTCCCGTCGTCTTCAGGAGGTCCTTGGTGGTGTCCCATTTGCCGGTGGGCCACAGGTCGAAGTCGAGGTAGTCGAGGTTGCCGTCCTTGTCGGCGGCGCTGGCCGTGAAGGTGATGTCCTCGGCGCCCATGCGGACGTAGGGCTCCGTGGTGGTGCACTTGGAGTCGGGGCTGAGGTCGAGGCCGGTGGGGGCGGAGGGCTTGCGGTTGTAGGTCAGCCTCAGAATGGGTGCGCCGTCGTTGTCGTTGGCTCGGAATTTCTTCCAGGCGTACTGCGAGTCCTCGTTCGAGGCGCGAAGGCCGAAGGTCATCGTCGCCTTGCCGTCGTCAGCTGCTGCCTGGGCTTGTTTGGTCACGGTGAACTTCTCGTACGCGTCCCTGCACCCGGACTTGTACCCGTGGGCGAAGGAGCGGCTTGTGATTTTGTTGCCGTCGTGGAGCTTGGGAGCGTTGGACCAGTTGGTCTTCGACCCGATCTTTCCCGTGACATGCACACTCATCGACCGGGCGCTGCACGACCAGGAGTACGTCTCCAGGAGACGGAAGGTGGCGTCCTCCATCTTGACGCCCTTCAGGTCCGACCCGAAGTCCATGTTGAAGTAGGAGCGGGACGTTCCCCAGGTGTCGGACTCAAAGCCGACGCGGGCTTCGGCAGTTCCGCCCTTGTTGAAGTTACGGCCGTTGTAGAACGTGGAGTGGGGGTAGCGGCTGTAGGCGGTGGTCCAGCTGTTCATGTGTTTGTTGAACGACGGGTCGATGAAGACGGGGTAGACGGTGTCGTTGGCGTCGAGGAAGTCCGCGTCGGGCTTGATGAGCCACTGGTCCCCGACCAAGTCGGCCTCTACGAGGGAGCCGTGGCTGTCAGGGCCGGGACCGTCCAGTGAGGGAAGGCCGAGGGTGGCCGCACTGCCGGACTGGCTGGGGGCGGCGGTGGGCTCCGGAGGAACGGAGGGCAGGGGCTCGTCCGAGAGGGAGGGAGCAGCCTCATCGCTGGCGCTGGGCAGCACCTCCGGGTTCGTGTCGGTCTGCTCGTCCGTTTCCACCTCCTCTTCCTCGGGAGTAGGGGTGACGCTCTCGTCGGGCGCTTCGGATGAGGCGGGAGGAAGGCTTTCGGCAGTGGAGGGCTGCGCGCTCGCACCGACCTGTCCATCGGTCACTGCGGGCATACCGGCGTTGTCCCACATGACGGGGGAGGGGGAGAAGGCGACCTCGTCGCCGTTCTTGTCCTCGGCGGAGACGATGTCGGAGAGCGGGTCGATGCGGAAGACGAGGGTGCTCGACGTCAGCCCGTAGGAGAGTTGGCGCACGCGGGCGTCGGCGGCGGCCGTACGGTTCTTGACGACCAGGAGCTGCGCGAATCCTCCGTCGCTCGCGGTCAGGACGAGGTCGGCGCCGGGGAGGATTTCGGGGTAGAGGATGCGGGAACCGTCCACGATGGGCGTCGGTACGGCACCGGGCCACGTCAACTGGACGGTGTGCTCGCCGACATCGAGGGACGCCAGCGGGGTCTGGGGCTCGGCGTCAGCCGCTGCCGCCTGCTGGAGCAGGGGCACGCGGCGCACCGACCGGGACGACCGCTTGCCCTCGCCGCGCCCGCCGGGCGAGAACCATATGCGGGCGCTGGTCGCCTTGGTCTCCCAGCCGCTCTTCGTACGCGTGAGCGTGGCGTCGATGGGCTTCCACTCGCCGTCCTTGAACACCCTGACCGGCACCGGTGTGATGCGGCGTTCCATCAGGTGATCGGGACGCGCCCACGTCGTGGAGGTGGGCGTACGCAGCGCCGTCACCTCGACGGTTTTCCCGGTGCGGGAAGCGGCGGCGACAGCCGCGTCGACCGTGCGGGGTGCGGCCTTTGGGGGCCGGGCGGGCGCCTCGGCCGACTGCGCGGGGTCGTCGTGGAGCCCGGCGTAGGTGAGCCCTGAGGCGAGGATCGCGGCGGCGAGTCCGCCGGCTGCGAGGGCGCCGCGCCTGCGGTGCCTCTGTTGTTGCGACAACAACGGTACGTATTCCTCCCCTTGGGGCCCGGCCACAACGACCCGGCGTGGCTGTGCGACGCGCCGGCCTCGCATGCCGGGGGCAGTGATGAGCGCGGTCAGCGTGCTGATGATGCCCCGCCCACACACCAGAGGTCACGGAATCTCCACACATGAAACGCGCGATCACGGGCAGTGGCTTGGCCCTCTTCACGGACCCCCGAGATGGGCCGCTTGAAGTCCGCGCCTCACGCGCAGGTGCTGAATGCACATCAATAGGCATGAAAGCCCGCACTGGAAGGACAGTAAAGATGCATGTAGGGCGAATATATTATTACGCGCCGACTGCGCCGCACAGCCATGTATGGCCGCTTCGGGCGCAGAGTTCGCGACTGGCAAGTAAGTCACGATTTAGTGCGTGATGATGTTCACACAGAGGCTGCACAGGTAGCGGATCTTCACTTGAGCGTCACAAAATCTCGGGCATCTGCTGTCTCCCGCGTGACCGTCTGGTCTCGCTCCCACGGTCCGAGGGGACTTCCGCCAGTGTTCGGTCAATCGCGGCGCGCGCATCGCCGTCCATCACGTCGTGCCACCAGGACGGTCCTCGGTGTGGCGCTGGTCCTCGGGCTGTTGCCGGCGCAGGCTCTCGCGGTGCCACCGAGCCCTGATCAGGCCGAGGTGGGTCGCGATGAGTTGGTACTGGAGAAGCTGAAGCAGGACAAGCCCGTGGACGGCGGGACCTTCGACGTCAACCTGGACTCACTGAAGGCCGAGGTCCCCGACGACCAGCACGAGGCGCCCTCGGGAACGGCGACACCACCTGCGGCAGGCTCGGGCACGGTGACCTTCTCCGGTAGCGCCGCTCGCACCTTGTCGGCCCAAGCGGCGACTGACGCGGTACCGGTGGGCTCGCTGCCGGTGAAGCTGGGACAGGCTCCCGACCAGCCCGCGCCCACCGGCACCTGGCAGGTCAGCCTGGACGCGCGCACCGACGTGGTCGAGCAGGGCGTTGACGGGGCCGTCCTCCAGGTCGATGCTCCTTCGGCGGATGCCGTTCCGGTGTCGGTCGAGCTCGATTACGCGAAGTTCCAGAATCTCTACGGTGCCGACTGGGCCTCGCGGCTGCGGCTGGTGCAGTTCCCGGACTGCTTCCGGACGACGCCGGACGTCGAGGAGTGCCGGCAGTACGAGGAGCTGGAGACCGCCAACGACACCCTGACGAAGACGGTCACCGCCACCGTCGCGCCCCGCCCGAACACACCCCTCGTCACGCAAGGCGTCTCCGCGCAGTGGGCGAAGACGGCGATCAGTTCGGCCACCGCCTCGGGTTCCTCGGCCGTAGTCGGTGCCGTCGACTCCGGCAGCGGCCCCGGGGGAACGTTCAAGGCAACGCCGTTGGCGTCGAGCGGGAAATGGTCGGCAGGCAACTCGTCCGGCGCGTTCGCCTGGTCCTACCCCCTCACCACTCCGCCGGCGCCCGCCGGGCCCACCCCGCAGGTCTCCCTTTCGTACAACTCGCAGGAGGTCGACGGGAAGACGGCGATCGCTTCGCCGCAGTCGTCGTGGATCGGCGAGGGCTGGGGATACGACCCGGGCCACATCGAGCGCCGTTACCGTTCCTGCTCGGACGACACGAAGAAGCTGAACGCCGGAACCCCGAACAACACGGCGAAGAGCGACAAGACCAGTGACCTGTGCTGGGTGTCGGACAACGCGGTCATGTCCCTGAACGGGAAGAACACGGAACTCGTCAAGGTCGGCGCGAACGGGGACGTCTACCGCCCCCAGCAGGACGACGGCACCCGCGTCGAACTGCGCACGGGCGGCACGAATGACGACAACGACGGCGAGTACTGGGTCGTCACGACCACCGACGGAACGGACTACTACTACGGCCTGAACGCGGTCGGCGGCGGGCACGCCACCACGGACTCCGTCTCCACCGTCCCCGTGTTCGGCAACCACCCCGGCGAGCCCTGCCACCAGAACTCCTTCGCCGACTCCCGGTGCGGCAGCGGCAAGCAGCAGGCATGGCGGTGGGGCCTCGACAAGATCGTCGACCTGCACGGCAACACGACGGTGGTCAACTGGAAGCAGGAGACCAACTACTACAGCGCCCGGAAGAAGTACAAGTCCCCCGAGCAGTACGACCGTTCCGCCTACCCGGCCTCCATCGAGTACGGGATGCGGGCGGACCTGACGAAGCCCGCTGCCACCATCGAGTTCACCGCCGCGCAGCGGTGCCTGGAGTCGGCCACCCTGTGCGCGTCCGCGAACTTCGCCAAGACGGACGACCCCGGCGCCTACCGCTACTGGTGGGACACCCCCGGCAGCCTCAACTGCAAGTCCACTTCGGACCTGTGCCCGAGCTTTCCGTCGTTCTGGACGCAGATGCGCCTGGACACCATCACCACCAAGGCCGCCCGCCCGGGGCAGAGCACCCTCGGCAAGGTCGACAGCTGGAAGCTCAACCAGTCCTTCCCCGAGGAGTGGTACGACAGCGCGCCTGGCCTGTGGCTGAACTCCATCACCCACCGCGGCTACGCCCCAGGCGACAGCACCGGAACCCTGGACTCCGCCTCCGGCGTCAGCTTCACCGCATACACGGTCGGCAGCCGCGACCCCCTGCACAGCAGGCTCCTGGACCGCCAGCTCCCCAACCTCGTCACCAGCGGCCCCAAGGACCAGCGGCCTCCCTTCACGCGCCCGCGCATCGGGATCGTCTCCACCCCCGACGGCGGTGACATCGAAGTCCAGTACACAGGCGGCTGCTCCGCCGAGCCCGCCGCGGACGCCGAGAGCAAGAACGGCACCTGCTTCCCGGTGCGCTGGTCGCCGGACGGCGAGGAGAAGAAGCCCGCGAAGGCGTGGTTCAACAAGTACGTCGTCGCCTCCGTCGTGGAGACGGACAAGGTCGCCGCACACGGCGACCCCATCTACACGCAGTACACCTACAAGGACCCGGCCTGGGCCAAGAGCGACGACGAGTTCAGCAAACCGTCGCTGCGCACGTACAGCGACTGGCGCGGCTACCGCAGCGTCACGACGACCAAGGGGAAGAAGGGCAACGTCAAGGCCGGCGACCCTCAGGCCCAGTCGACGCAGACCACCCGGTACTTCCAGGGCACAGGCGGCACGGTCAAGGACTCCACCGGCACCTACACCCTCACCGACGACGACGCCGAGCCCTTCGCAGGCACTGCGGCGGAGGCGATCACCTACGACCGCACCGACGGGCGAGTCGTCCAGCGCACCCTGAACTACCCCTGGCTCAAGCAGACAGCCTCCCGCGAGCGCGAGAGCGAAGACGGCACGGACCTCACACCGGTGAAGGCGTACCGCGCGGGGATCAAGCGCACCGACGCCATCAGGACCGTTGGCACCACCTGGGAGGCCGTACGCACCACGACCGAGGTCGAGGACACCTACGGGCTGCCGGTCAAGATGGAGACCTCCGTCGTCAAGCCCAAGTCGGGCGGCGAAACCCTCAGCGAGCAGAACTGCGTCGTCACGGACTACGTGCACGACCCAACGGCCGACCGCTGGATCATCGGCCTGCCCAAGCAAGTCCGCACCACCGCGACCCCGTGCTCCGGCGCCGCCGACGCCGACCCAGCCACCAAGCTGATGAGCAGCGTCCAAACCAGCTACGACGGCGGCACCTACGGCGCCACACCGACTAAGGGGGACGCCACGGCCATCGCCACGAACGACGGCGATGGGAAGTGCTGCGGCCTCAAGACGACCCTCACCTACGACGATGCGGGTCGGTCCCGGACCGTCAGCAAGCCCGGTGAAGGCACCGCCGAGACGCAGTACACCCCTGCGATCGACAAGCCGGAGGACAACGGAGGCCCCGTCACCTCCATGAAGGTCCTGGACGCCATGGGCCGTGCCACCGTCTCGACATTCGACCCGGGCCGTGGCTCCGCCCTGACGGTCACCGACCCCAACAACCGGGTCACGCGCACCGAATACGACGCACTGGGCCGCCTCGTCAAGGGCTGGCTGCCCGAGCATGCCACGGCCACCAACCCGGACGTGCAGATCGCTTACCAGGCGGCTGTGGCAGATGCCAAGACGACCTCACCTGCCGCCGTCACCACCCGCACGCTCAAGGACGACGGCACCTACAGCAGCTCCGTCACCCTCTACGATGGCCTGCAACGCGCCGTCCAGACACAGACCGAAGCCCACGGCAGCGGCCGGATTATCACCGACACCAGCTACAACGACCACGGCCTCGTCAACGAGCAGACGAGTCCCTACCTCGCCAAGGGCGAGCCCTCGACCCACTTGTTCGAGCGACGCTCGGACAGCCTGCTCCCCAGCAAGACCCGCACCCGCTACGACGGACTCGAACGCCCCGTCCAGGTCTCCACCTTCTACGGTCAGACCTTCAAGTACGCCACGTACACCACCTACGGCGACAACTACATCAAGGTCGACGCGCCCGGCTCCACCACGCCCGTCACCGACACCTACACCGACGTCCTCGGACGCACCACGTCCATCCGCCAGTACGTCAACGCCGCCGCAACCGCGAAACGCGTCACCGGCTACGAGTACGACGCCCGGGGCAACCTCAGCCAGGTCACCGCCCCCGACGGCACCGAGTGGACTTACACCTACAACGCTCTTGGCCAGCTCAAGAGCCAGAGAGACCCCGACTCCGGTGACAGCAGCTTCGAGTACGACGACGCCGGACGTCAGACCAAGTCCACGGACACCCTCGGGCGGGTCACGTCCACCGATTACGACGTCCTCGGCCGCATCACCAAGGTGTGGGAAGGCGACAAGACCGGCGACCCGGTCAAGGAATACACGTACGACACGCTCCCCGGGGCTCTGGGCCTGCCTGTCTCCTCGACCCGCCGCGACAGTACCGGCGACTACACCAAAAGCGTGACCGGCTACGACGCCGCCTACCGTCCCACCGGCGAAGACATCGTCATTCCTAAGAACGACTTCACCAAGGGACTGGACCGGAACGCTTACTCCTACCAGTACACCTACACCCCCACCGGGAAGCCTCTCAGCGTCACGCTGCCCGCCGTGGGCGGTCTGGCCGCCGAGCGCGTCCTGACCCGTTACGACGAAGACGGCCTCGCCGAATCCACGTCCGGTATCGACTGGTACACCTCCGACACCACCTACTCGCCCTTCGGCGAGGTACTGCGCTCCGTCAGCGGCAAGCAGCCCTCCCGCCTGTGGACCACCAACTTCATCGACGAGCACACGGGTCGCCTCCAGCGCACCGTGACCGACCGCGAGACCGCCGGCCCTCACCGCGTCACGGACAGCACCTACTCCTACGACGCCTCCGGCCTCATCTCCTCCCAGGCACGGCAGTTCGGCGACGGCACCTGGGACAACCAGTGCTACACCTACGACCGCCTCGGCCAACTCGTCCACGCCTGGACCTCCAACCTCATCCCCAACGGCAAGGGAACCGGCTGTAAGAACACCGCCGGCAGCGCCTGGGGCTACCAGAGCAACGCCGAACCCTCCGGAGCCGGGGGCGCGGACGCCTCCGACACCGCCGCGGACACCACCGGCACCCCTGACACCTCCCTCACCGACACCCTCACCGACGCTGGCCCAGCCGCGACCACAATCAGCACCGGCGCCACCAGCTACTGGCAGAGCTTCACCTACGACTGGGCCGCCAACCGCGCCACCCTCACCGAGCACAACACCAGCGACGCCACCAAGAACGTCACCAGCACCTACGCCTACGGCAAGCAGGTCACCGGCAACGGCACCAGCGCCCCCACCCATGCCCAGCCCCACACCCTCACCGCCGTCACCTCCACCGCCACAGGCCAGAACAGCACCTACGTCAACGACGACCTCGGCAATACGGAAACCCGCACCCTGCCCACCGGGACCCAGGACCTGAAGTGGACGCAGGACGGGAAACTGAAGACGGCCACCGTCGGCACGTCCCAGACGACCTACGTCTACGACACCGAGGGAAACCGCCTCCTGGAGCACTCCGCCACCGGAAGCACCCTGTACCTCGGCGAAACCGAACTCACCACAGACGCCAGCGGAAAGATCACCAAGGCCACCCGCAGCTACAGCCAGGCCGGCACCCCCACCGTCACCCGCTCCACCAGCAACGGCGCCACCACCGCCCACCGCCTCACCGTCACCCCCGCCGACCCCCTCGGCACCTCATCAACCGCCGTCGAACTCACCGGCAACCAAGCGGTCACCCGCCGCGAATTCAAGCCCTACGGCGAAACACGCGGAACAAAACCCACCAACTGGCCCGACAAACACACCTACCTCGGCGTCGGCGTCGACGACACCACCACCGGCCTCACGCACATCGGCGCCCGCGAATACGACACCACCACCGGCCGCTTCATCAGCGTCGACCCGGTCATGGACCTCACCGACCCGCAACAGACCAACGGGTACAGCTACGGCAAAAACAGCCCCCTCTCGTCCTCCGACCCCTCCGGTCTGCACGTCGACGGCTCGTGCGGCCCGAGAGGCGAATGCGCGGGCGGGGTAAAGGAAACCTTCGTGATGAACCGGGACGGAGGCTTCGACCAGATCTTCACGAAGAGCACCACGAAGTCCCGCAGTGATGGTTCATACGTTTTCACTGACGAGACATACAATAACGGCGATCGAGTAGCCTACCGGCAGCAGACACTGACTCGCGACAACCAACTCGTTCCGGGTGTAGCACCCAAGGGTGAAAACAGGCGCTGGCGCGACTTCAAGGATCTGTTCAAGGGGTTCGTTTTCGACCCTGCTGACCTGAAAGCGTGCTGGGACATATCACCGGAGTGTGGGTGGATTCTCACCGATATTCCGCTCGTTGGCACGCCCGGCAAAGCAGCCAAGGTCGCCAAAGCCGCCCACGAGGCCGAAAAAGCGGAGAAGCTGGCCAAGAAGATGGCACAGGCAGGAAAGTGCTTGGAGGAAAGTGTCAAGCATAGCTTCCTCGCAGGCACGGACGTGGAACTCGCCGACGGCGGGACCAAGGACATCGAAGACGTAGACGTCGGAGACCAGGTTCTCGCCACCGACCCGGAAACAGGAAAGACATCTCCGCGCAAGGTAGTCGGCACGATCGTCACGCACGACGACAAAAAATTCACCGAACTGACGGTCCGGGCCCACGGCAAAAACTCAAAGATCACCGCGACGGACACCCACCCCTTCTGGTCACTCAGTGACAAGGCGTGGATCAACGCCGGAGACCTCCACCCCGGCGACAGACTCCGTTCGACTGACGAGACCGTCGTCAACATCACAGCGACCCGCCACTACACCAAGCATCAGCGCACCTACGACCTCACTGTCGATCGCGACCACACGTACTATGTGCTGGCGGGGCAGACTCCGGTTCTGGTTCACAATTCCAACTGCCCGCTGACTGGCGGGTTCAAGGTGGGTGTCAGCCCGGACGAGATCGCCGATATTAACCGCGGTTTCGGTGGGGAGACGTTGTTGAGTGGCTCGCCAGCAAACACGTTGGCTAACGCCAGTCGCTATAACAGCTTCTGGGATAAGTCGGCAGTTGTGATCAGGGATATTGCGGGAAGCCATATGTTCAACAATGGAAACAAGCGAACTGCTCAGGCTACCGTTGAGCAGTTGATGCAACGGAACGGCGTCACGAGCGGTCCCACTTCCGCTGATCTCCGAAGTGTCATCGACAGGGTAGGCAAAGGTCAGCTGCATGACGTCAGTGACATCTCAGCAGCCTTGAGGGGCTATTGATGGGAGCAAAAGTGATGGATATCGAGCAGCTCATGGACAAGTTGGGCCGCTCTGGCGTCACTGTCATCCTAAAGGTGGATGATGAGAGGATGGCGGAAGGTGGGGAGCCTTGGACGTTGGTAATGTCGGGGCCGGGGCTAGGTGAGCAGGGATTTATCCGTGCCGAATCTTCCAGCCTCAATGACTGTCTGGAGCAAGGGTTCGTACGGCTACGTGCCAGGCCCGGCGACTGGGAATGGCTGACTGAAATCTAGTAGTCATCGAAGTGAGGCCCTCCCGAGAATTTCGGGAGGGCCTCATGCCGTTTGACGGCAACGGTGACGGCAACGTCAGCGGACGACGGCTGCGTTGGGTGGGTCATCGGAGGCGTCGGTCGGGCCGAGGATGCTGCCGAGGGTCTCGATGGCCTGGCGTTGGAGGCGGAGTCGTACGTGGGCGTAGACGCCGGCGGTGACGCCGATGTGGGCGTGGCCGAGGAGTTCCTTGATGACGACGAGGTCGACGCCTTGTTCCAGGAGCAGGGTGGCGGTCGAGTGCCGGAGGTCGTGGAAGCGGATCGTCCGGAGTTCCGCGCCGTGGAGGAGGCGGCGGAAGCTGCGGGTGAGGTTGGTGGGGTCGAGCGGCTTGCCCTTCGGGGTGGTGAAGACGAGTCCGTTGTCCGTCCAGCTCGTTCCGGCCGTCTGGCGTTCTTCCTGTTGCCGTTCCTGATGGGCCTTGAGGGAGCTGAGGCACTCGGTGGGGAGGGCGATGCGCCGCTCGGAGGCCAGGGTCTTGGTGTTCAGGACGGTCAGGCCCTGGCTGCGGGTGCGCTGGAGGGAGCGATGGATGCTCGCGGTGCCGCCGTCAAGGTCGAGGTCTTCCCAGTGGAGGCCGAGAAGTTCGCCCTTCCGGAGTCCGGTGCGCAGGGCGAGTTCGTACAGGGCGTGGAGCCGGTCGCCGTTGGCCGCGTGGAGCAGTCGCTGGGCTTCGGTGGCGGTGAGGGGCTGGAAGCGCCGGGGGCGGGGCGTGGTCGTCTTGACGTTCCGGGCGACGTTGCGGGGAAGTTCGTCCTCGCGGACGGCGTGTTCCAGGGCCGACTTGAGTACCGCGTGGACGTACGTGACGGTCAGCGGCGAGAGCCGCTTCCCGCAGCACTGGCCGATGGCGCAGCAGGACCGACGGACGGAGTCCCGGTCCCGGGCGCAGCACTGGCAGGTGGTGCGGAGCCCGTCGAGGAAGGTGCGGACGTCGCGGGTGGTGAGCCGGGCGAGCTTCTTGGCGCCGATACCGGGGTTGAGGTGGAGGCGGATGGAGGCGGCGTAGCGGGTGTGGGTGTTCTCCCGGAGGTGATGGACGGCGACGCCGTCCAGCCAGTACGTGAGGTAGGCGCTCACGGTGCTGTCGGCTGCGGCGACGGGAAGGCCGCGGTTGCTAGCGGCGATCTTCTCGGTGAGCTTGGTCATCGCGCCTTTACGGGTAGCGCCGTAGACGCGGACGCGCTTGCGGGTGTTGCCGGGGGCCAGCACGTATCCGGCGGCTTCCCAGCGTCCGTCCTTGCGCTGGTAGACGGTTCCGTCTCCGTTCGCACGGGTGCGGGAGCGGCGGGACGGAGCGGGGTGGGCTGCGGTCATCAGGCGGCTTCCTGTTCGAGGCGGGTGCGGATGAAGTCGGTGAGGGCTTGGGTGGGGATGCGGCGGGCGCGGCCGAGGGTGATCGAGGCGAGCTGGCCGGTGCGGATGAGGTCGTAGACGGTGGAGCGGCCGAGCTGGAGGCGGGCCATGACCTGGGGCACCGTGAGCAGATCCAGGGCCGGGGCCACCTCCTTGCGGAGGGCGGCGAGCGGGGGCGAGGTCATCAGCAGCCCCCTTCGGCCGTGAACTGCCGTTCCAGTTCCTTGCGATGCCAGACACCGGCGGCGAGGAGAGCCGCCCCGGGGCTGTAGCCGGAGCCGAGGTAGTCCCAGCGGCCGACGACGAGCGTGGTCGTCGGGTCGGACTCGGGCAGGCCGGCGTGGGCACGGGCCTGTTCGGTGCGCCAGGTGCGGCGGGCTTCGCGGAGCGCGCCGAGGGTGGTGGAGTAGCTGCGGGACTTGGTGGAGAAATGGCCCCGGAAGCCGAGCATGTGCGCCCACTTCCAGAGCTTGAGGTGGGCGAACTCCGGCAACCTGCCCAGCTCCCAGCAGGTGCGGATCATCTGCCGGACGTGCCGGGCGACGGGGAGCCGGGTCAGCGGGCGGGCCTGTCCGGTCCCCTCGCACGCGGTGCACGGGAGCGGCGTTCCGTGGGGCAGAAGAGTGGCGCCGCGTCCCTGGCAGGGGCGGCAGAGGAGGGTGTGGTCGAGGGTGCCGGAGGCGTCGGCGGACTTGGTGGCGTACTTCGCCACGTAGGCGGCCACGGCCTGGTCGGTGAGTTCGGCGTCGGTGCCGAAGGAGGCGATCTCGCGCACGTCGAACTGTTCGCCCCAGCCGAGTTCGCGATCCCCGGCCGCATCCGACGCAACCGTGACGCGGACCCGTGCTGCGGCTGCGCGGGCGGCCTTGGTGAGCACGGTGATGGTGGCGTACGGCGGCGGGGGCGCGGTGTTGCCGTCGGGGCCATCGAGTCGGATGACGGCGTGGAAGTGGACCAGGCCGCGCTGCTGGTACTCGGCGACCTTCGCGAAAGACACCCGCAGGACCGCGCGGGCGGCCTTCTGGGTCATGCCGAGCCCGGCGGCGATCTCGCGGCGCAGGTACGTGGTGAAGCGGGCCCACAGGGCGGAGGCGTGGGCGTTGAACAGAACCGCGCCTTCGTAGTCGTACGTCCCGGGGTTGAGCGGCGTCCCGATCAGGGCGTCGTTAAGTTCGTGGAGCTTGCGGCAGCGGCAGGGCTGGATGTCGCCGCCGGGGGTGGTGAGGCGGTTGTGGACGGGACCGAAGGATGGCGGGGTGAGGGTGATGAAGACGCGGGGGTGGGTGCGGACGGTGTCGGGCACGGTCTTGCCGCCAGAGAGGCCGGCGCGGATGAGGTGGTAGGTGTCGGCGGCGTAGAGGCGGGAGCAGGCCGGGCAGCGGGAGGCACGGCGGTTGCCGCACGCGGTGAGCAGGCTGCCCGTCGGCTCGTCCGACGTGTTGTAGGTACGCAGCACCTCACCGGTCGTGGTGTCGACGGTCGTGGTCTGCCCGGTCAGGCGGACGGGTTCGGTGCAGCCGCCGAGGTGTTCGATCTGCTGTTGTGCGCGGTCGAAGTCGGGGTGGTTGACGAGGTGGAGCAGGTCCCGTACGGCGGGGCTTGCCACGTCGCGCAGGTCCAGGGTGACCATTCGGGGCGTGTCCCTTCTGTTCGGGTGGGTGGCCCTGAGCAGCAACCAGCCGAACTGGAAGGCATGTTGGTGCTGCTCGGGGCATGACGAACCAGGCCCAGGGGCGGGCGTGGGTTCAGCGAGGAGGATGCGACCAGGGCGGGCCGGTGCTCAGAGTTGAGCGAGTGCGGCGGTGGCCACTGGCAGGGCGACGCCCATGCGCGTGCCCAGGTGGGCGCCGCTGATCGGCGTTCCGTGCTCGGCGCGGTGGGTGTCCGCGATGCGCCGGGCCGCGTCCAGCAGGGCGGCCGGAAGGGCCGGGCCGGAAGCGGGTCGGCCCGTCATGGTGACGATGACCGGCGGAGCGGCGGCCGGAGCCGGGGCGGGCGTCGGAAGTGTCGATGCGGGTGACGGTGCGACGCCGGGCACCGGCTCGGTGACGAGGGTTGCGGCGGTGGCTTCCAGGGGCGGAGTGGGGCGGGTGAGGGTGTGGAACTGGGTGAGGAAGGCGGGGCCGACGTGGCCCCAGCCGAGCAGCAGGAGCGGGGCGACGGTGTCCAGGCAGGCCCGTCCGTAGCGTCCGGCCAGCAGCGGTTCGGCGGTGTTCAGGGCGAGGGTGAGCAGGCCGCACAGGTGCAGCAGCCGGGTGCCGGCCTTCAGCTCCTCCTTGGGGACGCCGCGCAGGGCGAGGAAGCGCAGCGCGACCAGAAGCCCGACGACGGACAGGTCCACCATGGGCGCGATCAGTGGGGCGATCGGGTGGGGGACGCCGAGCCGCAGGGCGAGTGCCCAAACGTTGCCGAAGGAGAAGACGAAGGCCAGGGCCGCGATGACCGCCATGACCACGGTCACGGTGCGCCGGGTGAACCGTTCCTCCGCCACGTCCTCAACCTCCTTTCCGGTGTGGGCTTTCGGGACTACTTGGTGTGCGACGGCGGAGGTGCCGTGGTCCGGCCGGTCGAGGCGAGGAGGGCGTCCAGGCAGAGGTCCGGGTCGGCGGTCAGGTGCGAGGTGGCTTCGGCGACGCGGGCGGCGTCGGCGTCGGAGACGTAGGGGGTGCGGATGCGGGTATAGCCGGGGCGACCCTGCATCGCCATCACCGCGACGCCGACGTAGGCGGGGTCCTGCAGGGTGACCGGGCTGGCATCAGGCCAGTTGCGGATGTCGTCACCGAGCGCGGCCACCGCGGCTTCCACGGTCTTCTGCGCGAAGGACAGCCCGATGGGGCACACGTCGCGGATGAAGGTCGGGATGGCATCGCCGGTGGTTTTCTGGCTGATCAAGATCACCAGGATGCCGACGCTACGGCCCTTCTTGACCAGGTCCTCCACCAGCCGGGCGTTCTCCGCCGTCAGTGCGGCCAGCCGTTTGGTGGTGGCGTCGCTGCCCTTGTACTCGCGTAAGTACGTGTGCGCCTCGTCGATGATCAGGACCGTGAGCGGCCACTGCGGCGAGGGGCCGACGTGCCACAGGTTCTTCACGCCCAGCACGTCACGGATGGTCGCCGAGCGCCGCTTGCGCAGTTCCACCAGGCGCTTGAACAGCGCGTTGGCTTCATCCAGGTCGTCTCCGCAGAACGCGAACATCCGCTTGACCAGGTCGGCGTAGTCGCCCTCCGAGGCCCGCGACACCTTGCCGTCCGCCGTCACGATCTGCACGGACGGAGACGGCGCGAAGTCACAGACGAACTTGTTGACCCCGGAGGTCTTGCCCGCACCCGGGACGCCGGCCACCGTCACCCCGGGCACGTTGGCCAGGGACACGCACACCTTCGCGGCGTACTCGTCGATGCCCAGCTCCCAGCGCGTCAGGTCCACGGGCGGGAGGCCGCTGGGCCGGTGCGTGGTCGGCGTGGTCAAGGGGTCGGATCTCACGCCCCGGATCACCACCTTGCCGGGGCCGTCCGGCAGGACGGAAACCCGCGTGCACTGCCAGGCGTCCGCCAGGAACCGCGCAGACTTCTGGTACTCCTCCACCCCGACCTGCGGCAGCGTCCGGGCCCGCACGATCACCCCGAACCGGTCCGGCGTCACCTTGATGCGGGGCGTCAGCACCCGAGGCGCGGGGGTGGGGCCGTCCTTCTGCGCGGTGATCTGGGCGAGCAGGCTCGGGGTCTTGTCGGTGACCGTCAGCCCGGCCATCCGCGCGAGCCGTGCCCAGCCCCAGCGAACCCGCACGGCCTGCCGCATGCTGACCCGCGTGCCCCGGTCGGCCCACACGTAGCGCACCACCGTCACCAGCAGCCACACACCGACCAGGACGGCCACGGCCAGCAGCGCGTCCGGTGCGTATTCCGGCACGGAATTTTCGAAGCGGATCACTGAGCCGCCTCCATCGTCACCAGCTCCAGGCGGGCGGCGCGGTAGGCGACGCCGTCGGAGAGCTGACCGTTGAAGATCCGCGCCCACGGGGTCGCGAACAGTTCCACCGGCCGCACCATCGCGCCCGGCTTGAGCCCGGCGGCCAGGCCGGTTTCCGGGACGGTGATCTTCAGGACCTCGGCCCGGCCGTCCTCCATGAGCATCACGGTCACCGTGTACAGAGACGCGCCAGTCTCCCGGTCGGTGGCGATCTCCCCGGTCTGCTGGTCCTTGATCTTCAGCGTCGGGTCGGTGCCCGCGATGCACACCGCCGACGGCAGCAGGGCAACACGGATACGCGTCATGGCCATGCCATCACATCCTCGTTCGATGGAGCCGCTTGATCGGCTCGACACGGAGCATAAGGAGATGATCGCTCACCTTGCAAGCTCGATTAGGTTGTGAACTCGATCAGGTTGGTAGGTGGTCAGGTGGGGAACCCGGGGATGTGCCTGTAGCGCTACGGCTTGCCGATACCGTGGGGGCATGACCCTGCCCTTGGACGAGGACTCCCGGCCGCCGTATCTCCAGGCCGCCGAGGCCCTGCGGGACGCGATCCTGAATGGCGAGTTCCGCCCGGGTGAGCGCCTGCCCTCGGCCAACGTGCTGCGTGACCGGTTCGGGGTATCCAGCTCCACCGTCCAGAACGCCCTGCGTGTGCTCAAGCAGGAAGGCTTGGTCTACTCCCAGCTCGGCCGGGGCAGCTACGTCAGCACCTCTATCGGCGGGAGCGTCGAAGGGGCCGATGGTGATCACGAGGACGCCGACACCGAAGGGCCGGACTGGCCGGTCGACGTCATCCGCAACGAAGACGCCCGACCGCCGTACGCCCAGGTCGCCGACATCCTCCGCCGGGAAATCGTGGAAGGCACCTACCCTCCGGGCTCCCAACTCCCTCCCGCCCGCGAGATTCAAGAGCGGTTCAAAGTCGCCAACTCCACCGCGCAGAACGCCTATCGAAGCCTCAAGCAGGCGGGTCTGGTGTACGCGGTTAAGGGGCGCGGTGTTTTCGTGCGCCAGGAACCGGAGCCGGGCAAGTACCACGGGCCCATCACGAACTACCTGCTGCGCGATGAGATCGCCCGCGAAGCGCGCGCAGCCGCCACCGAGTTCACCGACCTCAGCGACCAAGAGTTGCTGGCGCGAGAGGCGGAGCTGGACCAGCGATGGGACGTGCTTCGGGAAGAGCATCAGCGGCTCTTCAACGAGCGCCGCAAGGTCAAGCGGGAGAAGAGCCGACGCGGCCTGTTCCTGCCACCCCTCCATGACGACGACGCCGAACCGGATGTATCGCCGAGCGAGAAGCTGAAGACCGCACTGGCCGAATCGAAGAAGCGCCGGCAGCAGCGGCCCTGACCATCGGCCGGGCAGCCTGACCAGCGGGTGAGCTGTTCAGAGTTTCTTTACTTGATCAAGGGCGTCCCGCTGACGCGGGCCGCCGCGCGTCGGCGGTCGGTGACCGCCGCCCGCTCCTGTCTGCCGCCCCGCTGGCGACGGCCGCCGACCACTCGGCGCGCAGAGCCCGGAGCGTAGGCCGGACTACCAATCAGAAGCCCCCCGGTCCGACCGCTCACCAGCAGGCCGGCCGGGCACCCGAGAGGCCGCCCGGCGGGTTCGCGCCGTCCCGGACGCCCATGTTTGCTGCCTGGCCAGGGGCCGTGACGATGGAGATAACTGGGCTGATGCCGGTGCGGGGTTGAGCGAGACACACGTGGCGGGTGATCGGTCGGCACGCCCGCCGTCGTGGCTGACTTTCTGTGGCTGAGGCCCCGACCCCATGGTCATGAGCACAGCACGCACATATGGGCCCGTCTCTGTCGGGGCTGACGAGTGCGGGGAGCCTCGATTGGCCGCGCCCGGCAGGGCGGGAGTCGGGTGGGTCAGCGCGGTGTGGCGCCTGGGCGAGAGGGGCAGGTCACGTCTGGCGCCAGGTCCGCCAGGGGCGGGTGATGATCTCCCGGTAGGTGTGGTGGGACGGGTTCTGGCCGCAGTGCCGCAGCACCCAGTCCTGCGGTTCGGCGAAGTCCTCGCTTGTAGGGGACGTCTCGCCGTCCACGGCGCACTGCATCGCGTACAGGACCTGCTCCGCGTCCGGCTCGCGGTCGGGCTGGAGCGTCCAGGTCTCGTAGCGCAGGACCGAACGAGGGGTCCCCGTCACCGTCCCCACCTCCGGTTGGCCACGGCCACCTTCGCGCTCAACTCCTCTGTCGGAGTCGGCGGACGTACGTCCTCGGGCGGCACGTCCCACTCCCGGCCACCGCGCGGTGGCCGAAGCTGCACGTACGGTCCCACATGCCCCATCACCACGCCCACCTTGCCGCTCCGCCGGTCGACCACCAGGGCGCCGGCATCGGGCGAGACGGTGTGCCCATTGGCATCAGGGGTGGGGGCCGTCATCGTGACCACCCCGGCGAGGCGGCGCGCGACCGGGCGTCCAGTCGCAGGGCGGGAACACATGAGGTGGCGCTCTTTCGCACGGTGACGCTCCTCGGCGGCGTTGATGCGTGCCCCTGGGCCTGTTGGTGCCGCAGGGTCGGCACCGATCCTCACGCCGGTCACCGGGACGAAGGAACCTCCACCAAACCCCACTTCGGGACGTCCTGCACCGTGTAGAACGTCCCTAGCGCCGTCCTGAGAAGAAGGGGGAGACTCGTGCCGAACGAGAGACTACGAGCCGTCATGGCGGCGGGAGGCTGGACGTACGCCGCACTCGCCCAGCAGGTCGAGGTCGACGCCAAGTCGGTCGAACGCTGGGTGAACCTCGGGCGCATCCCACGTCGTGCCTCCGCCCTCCAGGCGGCCAAGGCCCTGGGAGAAGACGTGCACGCACTCTGGCCGGCGCTCCGCCAGGCCCGCCCCGCCCGCGCCATCAGCCCTGAGTTGGTGGCGCTCTACGAGCAGCGGGCCGATATCCCCGTCTCGACGTTCACCGACTTGATGGCCCAGGCGCGGGAACGGATCGACATCCTGGTCTACGCGGCCGTCTTCCTCCACGAGGCGTACCCGCGGCTGAACGAACTCCTCACCGAACGCGCCGCCGAAGGCCGCACCGTCCGCATCGCGATCGGGGACGCCGACAGCGACAACGTCCAAGCCCGCGGCCAGGAGGAGCGGTTCGGCCACGGCATCGAATCCCGCTGCCGCCTCGCTCTCATGCACTACAGGCCGCTCGCAGGCACCCCCGGCATCGAAGTCCGCACCCACGAAACCACGCTCTACAACTCCCTCTACCGCGCCGACGATCAGCTACTCGTCAACGCCCACGTCTGGGGCGTCAACGCGTACGCCGCCCCCGTGTGGCACCTACGCCGACACGAGACGGGCGGCTTGTTCGACACCTACGCCGAGAGCTTCGACGCTGTATGGGCGACGGCAACCCCCGTACGAGAGGAAGGCTGACCGTGGCCCGCACCGAGTACTACGACGACCCGAACGCGCCCAAGCCGAACAGCATAGTCGTCGCCGCATCCGCCGTCGTCACCGACGATCACGGGCGCATCCTCCTCCAGCGCCGCCGCGACAACGACCTATGGGCCCTGCCCGGAGGCGGTATGGACCTCACCGACTCCCTGCCAGGCACGGCCGTCCGCGAGGTCAAGGAAGAGACCGGCCTTGACGTAGAGATCACCGGCCTGGTCGGCACCTACACCGACCCGAAACACATCATCGCCTACACCGACGGCGAGGTCCGCCGCCAGTTCAACGTCTGCTTCACCGCCCGCATCACCGGCGGCCGGCTGGAGATCTCTGACGAGTCCACCGAACTCCGGTTCTTGCCGCCAGAAGAGATCGAGCAGTTGCCGATGCACCACACCCAACGACTCAGGCTCCAGCACTTCCTGGAACAACGTGAAAGGCCCTACCTGGGCTGAACCGGCTGACGGCAGTAGCGACGGCAACACCCACGGATTTCGCCGTACAACCACGGACACCAGCGGAACCCGAAACCTGCGCTGACCAGCGAAGGAGCAGGTGAAAGGGTGCCGCGCAGCACACGTACTATGTGCTGGCGGGCGAGACACCGGTCCTCGTTCACAACAGCGACTGTCGGACCGCATCGAAATACGAAGACATCACAGAACCCAAGGCTCGCATGAAGAACGTGCGGACCGACGTCGGCCCCACGGAATTCGGAGAGAACCTTGAGGCCAACGGATGGACCCGCCTCGAAAGGGGGCCAAACATTGAATATCAGAAGGATGGGGCACGCTACTTCCTGCGGAGCAAGGCCAAGACTGTCGACGGATGGACAGCGGACTACTACAGACCGGGAGCCAAGAAGGCCAACATCAAGATCAGGCTGGGGGATGAATGATGCCGGGCGAGGGTTCACTCATGCCAGACCGTGACGAGTATCCTGCCATCCGCTCCCGTACTGCGATGACCTTCGATCTTGACGCCAGGTTTCCTCACCAGGTTTTCAGGGAGGGCACTGGAGACTCGTTGTTCTGTGAGTTCGACGTGGCTCTTGCTCCGGAAATCTGGCCAGCGCTTTGCACGATGGCCCGATGGCACGGAGACGACCGTGTCGAACTGCTAGTTCTCGAGCCTGACGGAGACGATTTTTATGTCCACGAGGGACTCGGGCGTCCGGCGGTTTCTCTGTCCGTCGAGGCCAGTGAAGACGAACACTGGGCTGCCATCGGCTTCGAGCCGGGTGGCGACGCTTTGGGGTCGATCGCGATCTCAGCGAATGTGATCGCGATAACCGGACCATCCGCGAAATGGGGATGTTGGGGTGAACGGGATCCCGAGGTGGCCGTATTCCAGGGGTTCCCGGACGAGGCCGCGCGCAGTGAATGGTGCGCGCGATTTGGCCCCTTCCTGGACGTGTCAGGTACGTTGGAGTCGTACCTTCCGATAGCGTTCGGCGGGCGTCCTGTTCCGGATATGTACGCCGCAGCCCTGACCGCTAACTATGGACTGACCGGCAGGCGGCCGTAATGTCGCGGGGCGGCTCGCCG
Organism: Streptomyces sp. SPB074; assembly: GCF_000154905.1. Lineage (GTDB taxonomy): Bacteria > Actinomycetota > Actinomycetes > Streptomycetales > Streptomycetaceae > Streptomyces. Next base: position 3,012,073 of record NZ_GG770539.1, read on the forward strand.
GAGTCGATCCAGCCAAGGTGCTGAGCCCCGTACAGCAGTACAAGTGAGCAAGTGTGAAGCCCCGTCAGGTGAATCCTGGCGGGGCTTTCGCGATAGGTGACGGCAACGTCAGCGGACAGTGGCCCTACACAGCGGCAGGGCGTCACCGTCGTCGCGAGTCGACTCGTCATTGGCAGGGCCGTCAAGATTGCCTGCCTTGTACGCGCACCGCATGTCCGCGATCAGGAGAATTTCCATGTCTGTAGCGCTGTACCTTCGTCGGTTCAAGGCTGATGACCTTCCCACGAGCGCCGAAGCAGCTATCGAGGCGTTGCCCGACGCGTGTCCCCCCGACCGGCGCCGCGCAGAGGAGGAATCCAGAGTACTGATGAACCTGGGGGAACAGTGGAACCTCGTATTGGCCGCACTTGCCGGCGCGGACGACAGCCCAGATACACTCGGATACCAGGCCGTACTCGGCGGCGATCTGCTGGGCGAAACCGGCACGGAGATCGTGACGTACCTCAGCGTGGAAGGGGTGCAGCGGACTGCGGCCTCTATGAGCTCCGCCGAGGGCGGCGGCCAGGCATGGGTGGCGAGACATCTGGACGCAGTGGTGGAAGCCTTCGGCGCGGACGTGGACGCTGATTTCCAGCGGTGGCTGGCAACCCGGGTGGACGACCTGGTGGAGTTTTACACGGCCGCAGCGGCAGCGGGAGACGTAGTGGCGAAAATGGTGTGCTCGTGAGCCGCTTCGTGGGCTACGCCAGACAACATCACCATGGAGTGGAGCAGACCCCCGGCGCACCATGCTGACGTTCCCGTTACTGGAGGCTGCGCTTCGTTTCCTCTTCTTCGCGATCTTCGCGTATTGTCGTTTTAGGTGCCCACCCACCCTGAGGCGAGTGCAGCCGCTGATACGGCGGGCATTCGAAGCGGCCTGACACACGCGCAAGGGCGGCTGGTGCACCGGCTCACGGTGCACCAGCCGCCCTTCGCCGTCTGCGATCCGCCGGCCCCGGGCCGGTTCTCGACCTCACTCCTCGGGCCCGGCGAGGACGAAGTCGTCCTGGGTCAGCTCCGCGCGCAGCCGCCGTTCGGCGATGTCCGCGTAGTGGGTGGAGAGTTCGACGCCGAGGAAGTTGCGTCCTTCGCGCAGGGCGGCGACGCCGGTCGAGCCGCTGCCGGTGAAGGGGTCGAGGACCGTGCCGCCTTCGGGGCAGACCTTGACGAGCTGCCGCATGATCTCGACGGGTTTCTGGGTGATGTGGACGCGGTCCTTGCGGGGCTGTGAGGCGATGTAGTGGCCGGGGAGGTAGAGGTCGCGGGTGTTGTCCAGGGTGCCCTTGACACCCCAGGTGACGAACTCGGTGTCCTGTTTGGGTCCGCCCTTGCGGGGGCGGCTCGCGGGCTTGATCCACGAGATCGTCCCGCTCCACGTCCATCCCGCCATCTGGAGGGCGTCGGTGGTGGTGGGCTCCTGGCGCCAGTCGGAGAAGACCATGGCGACGGAGTGCTCGGTCGCCGCGCGGTACGCCTCGGTGAGCAGTTCGGTCAGCCAGGAGCGGTAGGAGCGCTGGTCGCGGTTCTCGCCGGGGAAGGTGGCGAGGTCGTGGGCGCTGTTGCTCGTGACGTACTTCGCGCGCGCGGTGCGCCCGGTGCGCTCGGAGCTGGTGCGTCCGCCGCTGTTGTACGGGGGATCGGTGATGACGGCGTGGACCGATTCGTCGGGGAGGGTCTTGAGGATGGTGAGCGCGTCGCCGCGGTGAAGCGTGTAGCCCATCGGCTCGCCCCCTTTCTGCCAGGCGGGAATGGGTCCGGCGGAGAGTAGCCGCGAACCTCGGCCGTACCTAACGCGACCGCCTCTCGACTCCCGTGCCTCGGCTGCCGTTTGGTGCGGCCGAGGTTCGTGCGTACCGTCTCGCCGCACAGCCCGCCGGAAACCGGTTCGGAGGGCGTTGACCTGCGTGTTCGGAGGCATTCGTGCGGCGCGAGAGATTACGAGGGCGGCTTGCTGCCGCGCTCGCACCCACGGCCAACAGGGGCCCAATTCCTCTCTGGCCGGGCCGCCTTGAGCGGTACGTGCCTGGCGCGGCGTCGCGGACCTTCTCGTACTGTCTCCGGCGCCGCGCCTTCTCACCACGGGAGGCATCCATGCACACATCAACACGGGTTACGACCTCGTGAAGACCACCGGAGCGGCGCTCGGTCTGCTGGCCGCCGCACCCCTGCTGCTCGCCGCGCCCGTACTGCTTGTCGCGAGTACGACGGCCGAAGCGAGCTGCACCTCAACCTCCCCCGTCGACACGGCTGCTGTGGCCGGCCAGGTCGAGCACCTCCTCGCGGGCGGCAAGGCCACCGAGGTGAACGTCGAGGGTCTTCCCGACCCGGCCGAGCAGATCCCGAACGCGGAGCGGATCGTGGCCACCGGTATCTCGCTCGGCGTCCCCGCGCGCGGCCAGGTGATCGCCCTCGCGGTCGCTCTTCAGGAGTCGGGGCTGCGCAACCTCGCGTACGGGGACCGCGATTCCGTGGGGCTCTTTCAGCAGCGTCCCTCGCAGGGGTGGGGGACGGTCGAGGAGATCCGGGACCCGGTGCACGCGGCGACGCGCTTCTACGAGGCGCTGCGGAAGGTGGACGGGTGGCAGTCGCTGTCCCTCACCCAGGCGGCGCAGGCCGTGCAGCGCTCGGCTCTCCCCGACGCCTACGCCAAGTGGGAGGGTCTCGCGCTCGCCCTGCGGACTGCGCTCGCCCACGTCCTGGAACCCGGCGGCGGCACAGGCGCTGCCTCCCTCGCCACGGGCGACGGATGCGCTGCAGATGAGGCGGCGTTCGGGCCGATTCCGGCCGGGACGGTCCCGAAGGGCTACAGCATCCCGAAGGACGCCCCGGTCGCGGTGCGGACCGCGATCCGCTGGGCTCAGGGGCAGCTCGGCACGCCGTACCAGTGGGGCGGGTCCTGCGCGGATGCGCACGGCCCGGATCCGATGGGCCGGTGCGACTGCTCCTCGCTCATGCAGCAGTCGTACGCCGCCGCCGGGGTGCGCCTCAGCCGCACGACGTACACGCAGGTCAAGGAAGGCAAGGCCGTCTCGGTCGGCCGCCTTGAGCCGGGCGACCTCCTCTTCACCGAGGGGAGCGCCGCCTCGCCGGAGCACGTCGGGATGTACATCGGCTCCGGACTGATCATCCACGCGCCGCACACCGGCGACGTCGTCCGCATCACGACCCTCGACGCCTGGCGGGGGGACGTCCTCGCCGCCCGGCGGGTCGTCTGACCAGAAGGGAATCCATTTGCCGTACCAGCCGCAGGCTCTCCTGTCGGTCAAACAGCAGGCACGCCTCCTGCGGGAGACGGCCCGCCACCTCAACCGGTGTGCCGCCCTGTTCTATCGCCTCACCTCTCGCAATACCGTGCACGGGGAAGGACTTTCGGGGATGCTGACGCACCTCTCCGAGTCGTACGCGGGGCTCGTCGACAACGCCGTCGGACCGGTCGACGTGGCGGGCGACTCGCCGGAGGCGGAGGCCGATCGCCGGTCCACGTACGCGTACGCCCATGCCGCGCTGCTGGTGAACAAGGCGCTGCTGCGGGCGGCACCGGCCCTGGAGTGCGCGGTGCGCTTCCACCTCTCCCCGGAGCCCGTTGCGCCCACCGAACAGAACGAGTACCGCAGCTCCCTGCTGTCCGTCCACGGGCAGCTCAGGGAAGCGGCGCGGGCCGTCGACGAGTTCTCCGAAGGGCTGTCCGGGCCCGAGCCCGAGTTGCTCCGGCAGATCAAGGCCAAGCGTCCCGGTGTCTTCAGCCGCATGGCGAGCAGCGCCTCCGCCAGCCGCTCCGCACGCGCCGCGCATCCCGTCGACGCCGAACGCCCGGCCGCATCGCCGCCGCCGTCCGCCACCCAGTCGTCCCAGCAGCGCTGACCGCTCCCTCTCTTCTCTCTTCTTTTCTCCCGTCCGCGCCAGGGCTGCCTTCGGCATGCCCGGAATCGGAGTGCCCGTGCACCATGTCCTCGACGTCATCCAGCTCGCCTACGACCCGGGCGTCAAACCCACCGAGGGCGGTCTGCCCGGCCTCTCCGTCCTCAAGAAGGTCGTCGGGGGCATCAACCTCTTCGCGATCATCGCCTCCGTCGGGGCACTCGCGGTCAGCGCTGCCGTCTGGGCGTGGGGGCACCACTCCGGCGGCCACCAGGCGGAGGCGACCGGAAAGAAGGGCGTGCTCGTCAGCGCCGGGGCTGCCCTGCTGCTCGGGGCGGCGAACGGGATCGTGACCTTCTTCTCCGCCTTGGGCACACAGGTGCACTGATGAAACGTTCCTTCACCCCGGCCCACAGCGCTGTAGGCGCTAGGGGCCGGCTCGCACTCGGCGCGCTCGTCCTCGTGGTCCTGCTCGCTGTCGCCGGACTCGTCGGGTATCTCACCCGCCCCGAGAGCGCACCTGCCGCTCACGTCCCGGCGGCGTCGCCCGCCCCCACAGGGCGCGATTCCTCCTCGCCCGCCCCTGCCGAGGGCTCGCCGGAGGCCGAAGCGGCCCCGCCCGCAGAGGTGTTGGATCCCCCGTCGACGTCCGATCCGCTCACTTACGCCAAGGCCGCCGCTGCCGCCCTGTGGTCGTACGACACCCGCAGCACCACGCAGGTCGAGCACCTCGCGCTGCTGGAGCGCTGGCTCACCCGTGAGAAGCAGATGGTGGATCGGGGCTCTGTCGAGGAGCAGGTGCCCTCGCCGACGCTGTGGAGCGAGATGTCTGCCTCCGGGCAGTACGCGAAGGCGACCGCGTCGGAGGCCCGGTATCCCGAGGCGTTCGCCCGTGCACTGCGCGAGGACCCGGCTCGTCTGGGCACGGCGTACGTCTACGCCGTCACCGTCACCGGCCACCAGTCGATCGCCTGGAAGGGGCACGCGAAGGCCGGCGCGGAGACCCGTACGGCCACGCTCGCCGTCCAGTGCCGGCCCCAGCGCGCGTGCGCGCTGGCCGGAGTGCTCCCGGCGGTGGCCCCGTGACCTCGAACTCAAGTCAGATGAAGGGAGGTTCGCGTGGCCGTCTGTGATCTCCCCTTGATGGACAAGGTGTGCGGCGCGATCGACTTCGCGCAGAATCCTGGCGGGACGGTGACGAACGCGGTCGGCGCCTGGATCGCGAAGAGCGTGGGGGAACTGGCCGCGTCCGCGGCTGACCTCGCGGCCCGGACCGTCGACGCCACCACCGCGATCGACCTCGACGCGCACTGGTTCCGGCAGAACTACGAGTTGATCCTGCCCATCGGCCTGGTGGTGATCGTCGCCACCTTCTGCCTCCAGCTCGTGCAGGCCGCGTTCCGGCGCGACGAGCGGGCGCTCGCCCAGGCCGTCACCGGCACCGTCACGGGTGTCCTCTTCTCCTGCTGCGCCGTCTCCTTCACGTCCGTCGCGATCACCGTGACCGACAGCCTCTCGGACAGCCTCTTCGCGACTGCGCACACCTCGATCGCGGAGGCCGTGCGCAGGCTCGTGGGCGGACCCGACCTCGGCACGATGTACAGCAACGGGTGGGTCACGCCCACGTTCGTCGCGCTCGCCTGCTCGATCGGCGCCTTCCTCTAATGGTGCGTCATGGTCGCGCGCAAGGTCGGCGTCCTCGTGATGGTGACCCTGGCCGTCTTCGCCGGAGCCGGTGGTGGCTGGGAGGCGGCAAAGCGGTGGCGACGCGGCTGGATCGAGGCGACCGCCGCCCTCGTCTTCTCCAAACTCGTGATGACCGTTGTCTTCCTCATTGGCGTCTCCGCCCTGGGCCAGACCCACGCCCGCGACGGCATCGGCGCGGTCTCCGACGCCCTGGCCGGGCTCGTCGTGATGGTCCTCGTGCTGCTGTGCCCCTACGCCTGCTACAAGTTCGTGCACTGGGCGACGGACAGCGGCGGCCACGACGACCTGCACCGCACCGCCGTCGCGGGCGTGACCGTGGCCGCGAACGCCGCGAAGACCGCGGGCCGTCTCGCGTTCCAGGCATCGACCGGTGTCCCCGCGCCGCAGGGACCGTCCTCCGTGCCCGGCACGGACTCCTCCGGCACGGCCGCCGGGATCGACCCGAGCGGCGGGAGCCGGCTGAGCAAGGAAGGCATCGACGGCGGGGCGGAGCAGTCCCCCGTCCGCTTCCGCTACGGCGAGGACCCGGACGCCGAGGGCGACGGCGGCACCCCGCTCATCCGCAGGCCCGGCATCCCCCCGCTCATCACCCGGCCGCCCGCCGACGCTCCCGCGCCGAGCCCGGCCCCGGCCCCGCCGGACCTTCGCAAGGCGAACATGCCGGCCCCGGGGCCCGGGTCCCCACCGCCCGAGGGCTCGTGACCTGAGACAGGGGGCGGGCAGCCCGTCGCGCCGCCCGCCCCCGTGCCCCTCGCTTCTTCGACCGCTGGGACCACCATGCCTGAAACCCCCTCCCCCCCGACCGTGAAGTTCCCCCACCGCTCCCGCCGAGGGGTGCTCGCCGGCCTCTCCACCGCGCAGCTCGCGCTCTCCGCACTCTCCGGGCTCCTGCTCCTGCTGGTGGTGCTGCTCGGCGGCGTCCTCACCGCGCTTGCGCTACTGCCCCTGTGGGCCGTCCTCCTCGCCCTCACGCTCGGCCGCCGCCGAGGCCGCCCACTGCCGGACTGGACACCCGTCGTGCTCCGGTACGCGCTGCGCCGCATACGCCACCAGCTCCTGTGGCTGCGCCGCCCCGGCTCCCGCCCGGTGCGCGACGGGCTGCTGCATCTGCCGGGCCGGGCCGCGAGCCTTCGCGTCGTCACGAGCGGCGACGGCCGCCTGTCCGCAGTGCACGACCCCCACGGTGCCACTCTCACCGCCGTGCTGCGCGTCTCCTCGCGCGCCTTCGCCCTCCTGGACCCGGCCACCCAGCAGGCCAACGTCGCGGGGTGGGGCCGCGCGCTCGCCGCGCTCGCCCGCACCGGCCACGTGGCGCGCGTCCAGGTCCTGGAGCGGACCGTGCCCGGCTCCGGCGACGCCCTGCGCCGGTACTGGGCCGAGCACGGGGCCCCGCACGCCCCCGGGGCCGGGGCCTTGTACGAGGAGCTGATCGCCTCGGCGGGCCCGGCGGCGGCACCGCACGAGATGTACGTCGCGCTCGCCCTCGACCTCAAGGCGACGCGACGTCTCGCCGCGCAGGCGGGCGGCGGCCTGAGCGGCGCCTTCGGCGTGCTCGCCCAGCTCACCTCGACCGCCGAGCAGGCCCTGCGCGATGCCGGGCTCACCTCTTCCGGATGGCTCACCGCCGGGCAGATCGCCGCCGTGACCCGCTCCGCGTACGACCCGGCAGCCCTTCCCGCCCTCGACTCCTGGAGCGAGGGCCCCCTGCCCGCCGCCGCGCCGACCGCCGCCGGGCCCGTCGTCCTCGTCGAGCACCGGGACCGGATCAGCACCGACTCCGCCGTCCACGCCACCTACTGGGTGGAGAACTGGCCCCGCACGGCCGTGAGCGCCGCCTTCCTCCACCCCGTCCAGTTCTCCGCCGGGGTACGCCGCTCCCTCTCCCTCATCTACACACCGCAGGGCCTGGATTCCGCGCTGCGCGACGTACGCCGCCGGAAGTCCGCGATCATCGCGGACGCCGCCGAGCGCGCCCGGCGCGGACAGGTGGAATCCGAGGCGGACAGCACCGAGTACGCCGACGTCCGCGACCGGGAACGACAGTTGATCGCCGGTCACGCCGATGTCGCGCTGACCGGGCTGATCACCGTGTCCGCCGAGAACGACAAGGACTTGCGCGCCGCCTGCGCCACGATCGAGACGGCGGCCGTCGCAGCCCAGCTCGACCTTCGCCCCCTCCTCATGCAGCAGGCCGAAGCGTTCACGAGCGCCGCGCTCCCGCTGACCCTCGCGGCATAAGCGGGCAACCCGATGCACCAGCCCGAACCGCCCCCACCCGACGGCCTGCTCCCGCTCGCCGCCACCGCCCTCGACCTGCACCGCGCCACCTGCACCGGGCCCCTCCTCGCCGGCCCGGACGACCTCGACGCTCTCCACGACCTCGGATGCGCCCTGCTACGCCTCCTCGACGTCCACGCCGAGCGCGCCACCCCGATCCAGGAAGCCGCCACACCACTACGCGAAGCACGGCTTCGCGCCTGGCAGCTGACCGACCTCCTGCACCGCGCCGCCCACGCCGCACCCGGGCCGCGCCCCGCGCCCACCCACCTGTGCCGACGCCACCACGGCGCCGTACGGCTCATCCGCCGCCGGGCCACCGCCGCCGAACTCCGCACCTGACACGAGGACTTCATGCGCCGCGCCACCGCCTCCCCCTTCTTCTCCCCCACCCAGCGGCCCGACCGCCCCGAGCGCAAGGTCCACCGCGCCCGCCTCGCCGCCGCCCGCCGCCGCGCAGCCACCGCCGGACAGAGCGACCGCGAGGAGCCCACGCCAGGGCTCGACTCCGAAATGCGGGCCACCTATCCGGCCTCCGGCAGGCCCGGCCCCGCCTCCGCGCGCGGCGGGAAGCTCCGTCTGCCCGCCCACCGGCTGACCACTGCCGTCGTCTCGGGCGCCTACCCCTTCCTCGCCGAGGGTGGCCTCGGCGCCGAGGGCCTCTACATCGGGCGCGACGTCCACGCCGACGCCGCCTTCTGCTACGACCCCTTCGCCCTATACGCCTCAGGCCGCGTCGAGGGCTTCACCAACCCCAACGGCGTCATCGCCGGGATCATCGGGACAGGCAAGTCCGCGCTCGCCAAGAGCATCGCGCTGCGCGCCATCGCCCACGGCTACAAGATCTACGTGCCCTCCGACCCCAAGGGCGAGTGGGGGCCGGTCGCCTCGGCCCTGGGCGGGCAAACGATCGCGCTCGGCCCGGGACTGAGCGGACGCCTCAACCCGCTGGACGCCCCGGCCCGGCCCGCCTCGGTATCGCCGCAGGACTGGCGCGGCGAAGTCCGCAAGCGGCGCCTTCTGCTGCTCGCAGGACTCGTCCGCACCGTCCTCGGGCGCGACCTTCGCCCCGCCGAGCACACCGCCCTCGACACGGCCCTCGACCTCGCCGTCGCCGAGGCCGAGAGCGCCGGCGCCGTCCCCCTGCTCGGCGACGTCGCCCGCATCCTCACCCACCCGGACCGCATCGACGCCGTCCTCGCCGGGTCCGCCGGACGCATCGCGACCGCCGCCGACGACCTCGGCCACGCCCTCCGCCGCCTGCTCCACGGCGACCTGAGCGGCATGTTCGACGCCCCCTCCACCGTCGCCTTCGACCCGAACGCGCCGATGCTCACCATCGACCTCTCCCGCCTCGGCGGCACCGGCGACGACCTCGGCCTCGTCCTCGCCATGACCTGCGCCAGCGCCTGGATGGAGGCCGCCCTCGCCGACCCCGAGGCCGGGCGCCGCTGGGTCATCTACGACGAAGCCTGGCGCATCATGCGCCACACCGGGCTCCTGGAACGCATGCAGGCGCAGTGGAAGCTCTCCCGCGGCCTCGGCATCGCCAACTGGATGATCATTCACCGGCTCAGCGACCTCCTCGCCGCCGGTTCGGCGGGCTCGCGCGGACGCGCCCTGGCCGAAGGACTTCTCAGCGACTGCTCCACGCGCGTCATCTACCGCCAGGAGCAGGACCAGCTCGCCGCCGCGACCACGCTCCTCGGCCTCACCGGCGTCGAGGCCCAGGCCGTCTCCGCCCTAACCCGCGGCCGGGGACTCTGGAAGGTCGCCGGCCGCAGCTTCATCACCCAGCACATCCTCCACCCCGAAGAACGCCAACTCTTCGACACCGACACACGCATGGGACCCGAAAACGCCGAGGTCACGAACCCAGCGGCCCCCTTGCTGTACCCACGCTCCCGCTGAGCACCCGGCAAGGGCCCGCACACTTCACGAGGTCCACCACATGACCGACGCAAACACCACCCCGACCGGCGCCCCCGGCTCTGAGCCCGCCGACGAGCCCGCCTGGACCCGCCATGTTCCCGCGCTGGCCGCCGCAGCCGAGGGCATCACCCGCGCCTCCGACGCATGGGACGACATCTCGGACTCCCTGTGCGACAGCGACGGCTGGCCCTTGGACGAAGAGCGCTACGCCGACGGCAAAGTCCGGCGCGACGCCGAGGCATGGACCCACGTCGAGACCTTCCTCGCCCACGGTCCCGAAGTCCTCGCAGGCGTCCGGGCGAGCGCGCTGGCGGTGGATTACCTGAACGGCCCGATCAGTCTCGACCTGAGCGTACTGCGCAGGATCGACACCACCCTCGAACGGGCCGCCGAGCTGCAGGACGAGTGGGCGGAGGCCGTCACCTACCTCAACCCCATGCCGTCCAGGTACCGAGACCTGTACGAGATCCGGGCCATCGAACTGCGCAACAGCGAAGGATGGCACTACGCCGACCTCCTGTCCGCCCAGGGAGCGGCGCTCGCGCGCGCCGGAGCCCACCTCGCAAGCCGCACCGGCCCGCCAGTGCCCTCCGTGCGTCCCCACGCCGCGCCCTCCCGACCGGCCGCGCCGACAGGCGAGACACCCGTCAGCCCACGGCCCCCATCACCTCCCCCACCGGCGCCACCGCACCGCTCCCGCTAAGGCGCCCCTCCATCGCACAGCGTTCTCGCCATCACCGAGAGGAAGACGCTTCCATGACCTCTCTCCCCGATCCCGACGTCGTCTTCGCCGAGCACCCCGAACTCGGCATCGTCGCCGCCACCGCCAGCACCCCCGACGGGCCCGACCGAGGCGACCACGCTCTCACCGCTCGCGGCTGGATTCACCACGAAGAACTGGACATCTTCACGCTGCCGGGACGACTGGACCGGGCCTCGGCCCTGACCGTCGTCTCGGGCTCCATCCGGGCCCTGCAGAACAAGGGGCGGATCGTCGCAGCCGACCCCGGCCTTGCCCAGGCCGTCTTCCACAGTCGCACCGAGGCCCGCAACGCCGCTCCGCTCGCGTCTCGCGTGGGGCCCCACGCCGCAGTCGCGGCTGTGCAGACCGCTCCCGCCCCCCGGCGCAATCCCACACCCGCAGTAGCCGAACCGAACATCAGCATCTCGTCGCCCGCGTCGCCTTCGCCCACCACCCCACCTCATCCTCGTCACCACCGGTAGGAGATCCCTTGTCCGAAGCGCCAGAGTCGTTCATGACGATCCGGCACGCCCTCACCGGCGAGATCACCACGACCAGCTACAACGCCGCCGCCCGGAGGATCCTGCTCGAGTCCGGCTTCGACGAGACGCCCGACTGCGCCTGCGAAGCGACCAAGCCCGGTACGGAGCGGACGCCCGGCCCTGCTCGGCGGCTGGCGAACTGCTCGTCGCCGACCACCCCGTGCATGTGGACCGATCCCTCGGTCATCTGGTGAGCGCCGACGCCACGGCCCGGCCGGGCCGGTCGGCGACGTCGGCACAGTCCCTGACCCGCTTCGAGACCGGCCCACCTTGCAGCACATCGCCAACTCGGGTCGTTTCCCCATCCGCTGAAGGGTTCCCGCTTTGACCACACCCGGACCGCCCACCAGTCCAGCACGCACGAGGGCTGGCGAACTACGGGCCAAGGTTGCCCGGTTGCTGGCCGACCGGCCTGCGGATGCGCTCACCATCGGTGACATGGCCAGGCAACTGGGGCACTCCCACGGTGCCGTCCGCAACGCCGCCCTCACCCTGGTGCGACGCGGCGAGGCCGATCAAGACGGAAACGGAACCGGAACCGGACAGCCCACGTTCCGCGCGAACGCGAAGACCGCCGCAGCCGGTCGAGCCGCTGTGATCAGCCCACCGGGCACCCACTCTCCCCGCGCCCAGGCGGCGACGGCCCGCACGACCATTCCCGCAGCAACCACGCCCAGGCAGACCGGCCCGATCCGTCGCGCGGGGGGCCAGCTCTACCACCCCCGGGAGCTGGCCGATCTGCCCGACGTCGAGGCGCTGAACCGCTTGCGCGACGCCGACGTGCCGGTGCTGCTCTACGGCCCTCCGGGCACCGGTAAGACGTCGTTGGTGGAGGCCGCTTTCCCGGACCTGCTCACCGTCGCCGGGGACGGCGACACCACGGTCGGCGACCTGATCGGCGAGTACACGCAGGACGACGCGGGGGCCTACGTGTTCCAGTACGGCCCGGTGGTCACCGCGATGACCGAGGGCCGCGCCCTGCTGATCGACGACGCCAGCCTGATCGCGCCGAAGGTCTTGGCGGCGCTGTATCCCGCGATGGACGGGCGCAGGCAGATCCAGGTCAAGGCGCACAAGGGCGAGACCATCAAGGCCGAGAGCGGCTTTTACGTGGTCGCGGGCCACAATCCCGGCGTCCACGGGGCAGTGCTGACGGAGGCGTTGTCGAGTCGTTTCAGCGTGCAGATCCAGGTCGGCACGGACTACGACCTCGCGCTGGCGCTGCGGATCGATGCCCGGGTCGTCCGGGTCGCCCGGCACCTCGCCCGCCAGGTCGACCTCGGCGAACTGGGCTGGGCGCCCCAACTGCGGGAGCTGCTCAGCTACCAGAAGACCGAGGCCGTCCTCGGCACCAAGGCCGCGCTCGCAAATCTGATCGGCATCGCTCCGCTGGAGGATCGCGACGCTGTCGCCGACGCCGTCACCAAGGCCGCAGGGATCAAGCACGTCAAGCCCCTCACCCTCGGCAAGCAGCTCCCCGCCTCGGCCGCCCGGCAGCCCCCGAGCGCCGGCTCCGCGAACCGGGGACACGCGCGATGAGCGCCCACCACCACGTCCAGCCCACCACCACCACGCCCGACGACGAGACCGACCTCGCACGCTGGGCCGACGACGGCGCCCCGCCCGCACAGCCCCGCTCCTCCCCGACCGCGTGGCTGCGCGTGGGAGCCGAACTCGGCGACCGCCTCGTCGACCTCGCCGGCCGCCAGGACCTCCTCGTCACCTGTCGGCCCGGCACCCGCAGCGGCGCACCCGCCGCTTACTTCCCCACGCTGGGGGAGGTCGAGTTCGACGCCCGGCTGTTCGCCCCCCTCCAGCCCCACGAGATCCATCCACGGATCGTGGGCGATGAGGCGCGGTATCCCGGCGCGTGGGGGGTGTTCGTCCACGAGGCCGCACACGCGGCCCACTCCGTCTGGACGGAACCCGCCGGAGCGAACCCCCGTGTCGTCGAGGCCGCGCTCCTGCTGGAAGAGAGCCGCGTCGAAGGCGCACACCTGGTCACGCGGCCCACCGACCGCCCGTACCTGCGCACCAGTGCCCGGACCCTCGTCATGCCCGACATCGCCCACCCCGCTTTCCAGGGCATCGATCACGCCGCCACCGTGGCGGCCCTGATCCTCGGCCGCCGCGACGTCGGCATCCTGGACGCGGGCGAGACCCGGGCCGTCGCCGACCTCTGCGAAAAGGTCCTGGGCGCAGACCTGCTGGGCACCCTCACCCGCATCTGGACCGCCGCCCACCAGTGCGCCGACCACGACGCCACGACCATGCTCGCGCACGCCCAAGACTGGTGCGACGCTCTGGACAGCGCGGCCCCCGCCCTGCCCGTGCCGGGGAACCTCAGCGATCTGCTGTCCGGCGCCGTGGAGTCCGTCATGGACAGCATGGCCGCGACCGACGCCGCCGACCTCGCGGCACAGGTCGCAGCGGACGTCGCCGTCGCCGCGCGGTCCAAGGCGCAGGCCCAGGACCGCGCCCAGCGGGCCGCCAACCAGCGGCGTAAGGCCGCTACCGCCAAGAGCGTCTTCAATCCCCATGGCACCACCGTCACCCCCGACGGCACACCGGCGCCCCGCGGCAACCCGGTCACCGGCACCCGCAAGCCCACCGCCACCGAGCAGAGTGCCGCCGCGCGCCTGAGCCGCGCCCTACGCGCCGCCGCCTACCGCGAGCGCACCGAGGAACGGACCACCAGCCCCACCCCTCCCGGCCGCCTCAACATGGGCCGTGCCCTCGCCCGCGACGCACAGCGCGCGGCCGGATCGGTCCCCACCGCGGAGCCCTTCACCCACACCCGCCGCCGTAACTCCCCCACCCCACCACTGCGCGTGGGCATCGCCGTCGATGTCTCCGGTTCGATGAGTGCTGCCTGCGCGCCCGTCGCATCCGCCGCCTGGATCGTGGCCCGCGCAGCGGCCCTGACCGACCCCGACTCCCGTACCGCCACCATCGCCTACGACATGCACCTGACCGCACTGACCCGCCCCAGCAACCGCGCGCCCGAGCGCGTGACCACGTTCAATGCCAACGGCGCCGCCCACAACCTCGGCGACGCCATCGACGCACTCGACCACGGCCTCGACCTCAGCCGCCCGGGTGCGGGCCGGCTCCTCGTGATCGTCACCGACGCCCGGTACGGCATCGACGAAACGGCGCAGGCCGTCACCCGCGTCAAGCAGCTCACGACCGCCGGCTGCGCCGTACTCCAACTCACCCTCACCTCGGAGTCCCAGCACCTCCCGGGGACTACCCTCCTCCACCTGCCCCAGCCCTCCAGCGCTCCCGCCGCCATCGCCAAGGCAGCCACAGACGCCATCCGCAAGACACGTTGAGCCGCCACACAACCACGCTGATTACGCCCAAAGGACAGAAAGCAGGAACAAACGTGGCGATCCCCACGGAATGGACAATCGAGCACGCCTGCGGCCACACGGAAGCACGAGACCTCACTACCCGGCCCGCCGATCGCCGGGCCGGCTTCGCCGAGTGGCTCGGGACACAACCCTGCACCACCTGCTGGAAAACCGCGCGCGCCGCCGAACGTTCAAAGGAACGCGCGGCCGAAGAGAAGGCCATCGAGGAGTGGGCGAAACTTCACCAGATGCCCGTTCTCCATGGCACGGAACGAATGGTCCCGTGGGCTACCCGTTGCCGCCACCAGCTCCTCTCCGACGCGTACACCGCCCTCGTGATGGAGAGAGACACGACGGAGGCCGAGTGGGAGACCGTCGAGGAAGCCGCACGAAGCGTGGACTGCGCGGGCTGGTGGCTCGACCAGCGCAAGGCTGACCCCTCCGACCTTCCGGAGCTGCTGGAAGCGGCAACGTGCGCACCCTGAATCCGGCTCTCGAACGGCCCACCCAGGAAGACACACAGCGGTCCGCAACCAGCTTTTTATGAAGCGCCGACTATTCGGGATTCGGCTCCGGCATAGCGGGTTCCCCGAATATTCGGGTGGGTGTCCTGCGCCCGACCCGCTCCCACCAGAGTCCTGCTACATCCATGAACTGGACAGTGAGTCGGATATCGGCAGCACCGGCAGGGGCGATTCCCTCATCTGTTCCGATTTCCCAGCCCTCCTGACCGTATACGGGGCCCCAGGACTGTTCGATAAGCGTCAGTTGCCGTTCCCCGCCAGCAGGCACATCGTAAAAGACCCGTTCGTCTTCGTCCGACCACCGCACAGCAGCACCGCGCTCGCGTCCACCATACGTTGCGTCTACCCGAATGATTCTCAGTTCGAGCAGGGGATCGGAACTATGATTCCTCACAATCCCGCGATTTCCGCTGACACTCGATATAACCAAACGCGCCTGCGCCGCCGCTCTGTCGTCGCTGTCCTTTCGGCGTGCTCGCACCTCGAAAACGCCAAGCCCAAGGGCGACCAACGTGGCACCAGCAGTCGCGACCGCGCTCGCCGCATCCCAAAACTCGCTCACTACTTCCTACACCCCCATCTTCACGGCCGCCGAAATATGTGGTACCGCCGCCGTACAGACCAGCTGTTGGGGCGTCTACCAGACTTCCTCGGCATGGCCAAACCGCGCTTTACACAGATCCTCTCCCCAGCGCGGCTTCAGGCATAGGGCCTTCGTGGTGCCGCGGTGGGAGTTCATGTTGTCGATCACGATCACTCAACAGCCGACCGGAGCCGTTGTCGCCCTCGGCGGCGACGGCCTGGCCCATCAGCTGCTGGAGCGCGCGGGGTTCAGGCGCCACGCGGACTGGCACGGCCTTCGGCACCGGCTGGCGGCCCAGATGGAGCCGTCCCTCCGGGACTCGACCACCGCTCACGCCGTGGACATGCTTACTGCGGCCCGCTACGAGGTCCGGTTCTCTCCCGGCCTCGGTGAGCGTCTCCACCCGCTCGGGGACCGCATCCGGGACCTGTCGGATGCCGTACGGGGCGCCGAAGGGGGCGTCGCCCTCGGCGATCACCTCCGCCAGCTCCTCGACCCCGAACACGGTGCGCTGGTGCGCGTGCAGGAGGCGGTGCAGGCGGCGGCCGAGCAGGTGAAGGATCTTGCCCCCGAGGCGTACGAGTTGCCGGATCGCCTTGAGGGTGCGGCCGATCTCCTCTGGTCCGTCTCGGAGGACCTCAAGAGCGTGCCTGCCGAAACCGCCTCCCTCGCCCCGGCCCGGGACGTGGCAGTCCGTGCTTCGCAGGTGCAGAACAGCGGACGTGGTGCAGGCGAACCCGCTCTTCCCCCGATCCCGCCTCCTGCGGCTGGACGAGGCGGATGTGTGCGGTGACCGTCGCTCTCACCTCCCTTTCCCGTCCGAGGCTGTACGCGGTGCGGGGGTCGGACGCCCTGGCGAGTGCGCTCATCACCTACGCGATCCCGCTGCTGGTCCTGCTCACGACGGGCTCGCCCGCGCTCACCGGGCTCGTCTTCGCCGTGGAGTGGACGCCCCGGATCGGGGCCTTCGGAATTGCAGGCGGCCTCGCGGACCGGTACGGCCCCGCGCGGATTCTTCGCTGGGGGAACCTGGTGCGGGCCGGTTGCTTGTGCGCCGCTGCGGCCGTCCTCCTCGGTGTGCACGAAGACCGAGGCCGTACGGCGACGGTGCTCGTCCTCGGCGCGCTCAGCGGATTACTCGCGGAGATCGGGTTCGTGGCCTCGGAAGCGCTCGGCGCGGAGGCGGCGCGCCACGCGTCCGTCCCACACCGGGTGCAGGCGGGCCTCACCGGGATCGACATGGGGGCAGGTCTGGCGGGGCCCGCTCTCGGTGGACTGCTCCTCCTCGCGGGACCGGTGCCCCTGCTCCTGAGCGTCACCGCTCTTGCACTCGCGACGAGCTGCCTCACGCCGAAGCAGACGGGAGCATTGACCGCGCCTCATCGCGCCGGAGGCGGGTTGCGAAACGGCTGGCGGACCTTGTGCTCGATACCCGCTTTGCTGTGGCTCGTCGGGGGCCTGGCGGCCTCGAATGCCGCGACCGGGCTCGTGCAGGCCGCCGCGCCGATCGTGGTCGTCGAGCGCTTCGACGGGTCGGCCGCGCACCTCGGTCTCGTGTGGACGCTGGCGGCCCTCGGCTCGCTCGGCGTCGTCTGGGCTGCTCAGAGGCTCATCACCCGCTGGGGGATCTGGCCTGTGGGAGCTGCCTCGGCCGGGCTCTGCACCACCGGGTGCTTCGCCGTCGCCGTGGCCCCGGACTTCGCGTCCTACGCGGGGGCGGTGGCGGTGATGATGGCCGCCGAGGGCGGCCTGACGGTGGTGCTCCGGACCCTTCGCGCTCGGCTCATCCCGGCCTCGGGTTTCGCGTCGACCCTCTCCGCGTCGATCATCTGCGTCCTCGTGCCCCTCCCCGTGGCCGGCCTCGTCGTCGGAGCGGTCCCGTCCTCCCACCTGGGGACCGTGGTGACCGTCTGCTCTCTCGTCCAGGGCCTCGTGCTCGGGGGCGCGCTGTGGCAACTACGTACGAACGACGCCCGTACCACCGCCGCGCTCTGAAATACCCACACCCAAAAGGAACTTGGAGTATCACCATGCCCTTCTCTTCCTCCGCTCTGCCCGTCCTCGTGATCGTGGGCGGGACGGATGAGACATACCGTGGCTACTGCTGGGAGTCGGCCGCCGCCGAGCATGAACTCGTCGTCATCGACGCCGCGCCTCCTGCCGGGTTGGTCGGCGACCTCGTCGTCGACCACGAGATCGCCGACCCGCGCGATGCCGACGCCGTGGTCGCCGCCGGTCTGGCCATCGCCGCACGTCATGAGATCGGTGGTGTGCTGACGTGGGACGAATACGCTCTCGTCCCCGCCGCCACCCTCACCGAACGCCTCGGGCTGCGCGGCAACTCCGTCGAGGCGATGCTCGCCTGCCGGGACAAGGGAACCACCCGCCGCCTGCTCGCCGAGGCCGGAGTGCCCTCGGCCCGGTCGATACGTGTCCAGTCGGCGCACGAGGCGGCCCAGGCCGCCGCCACCATCGGCTACCCCGTCGTCTTGAAGCCGGCCTCCCACGCCGCAAGCATCGGCGTGATCAAGGCCGCCCGGTCCGAAGCGCTCGCCGAGGCATGGGAGTTCGCGAATGCGGGCGCCGGGGAGCAGGGCCCCGAAGGGCACGGCGTTCTCGTCGAGGAGTACCTGGACGGGCCGGAGATCTCCGTGGAGTGCATGACCTTCGCGGGCGAGACCGTGGCTCTCGCCGTCACTCGCAAGGAGGTCGCCTTCGCGCCCTTCTTCGAAGAGGTCGGCCATACCGTGGAGCGCGACGACCCGCTGCTTCCCCTCGTCTCCCCCGTCGCCCGGCAGGCCCTCGCGGCGCTCGGCGTGACGGACGGGATCTCGCACGTCGAGATGCGCGTCACGAAGAACGGGCCGCGCATCATCGAGGTGAACGCACGTATCGGCGGCGACTGGATCGGACGCCTGGTGTGCCGGGCGACCGGCCTTGACCTCCCGGGCATTGCCGCCTCCGTGGCGGCGGACATGACGCCTGACCTCATGCCGACCCGCCACGGTGCGGCGGCCGTACGCCTCCTCTACCCCAAGACCTCCGGCACCCTCACCGAGCGGCGTCTCAACGCCCTTCGTCCCACGGGCAGCGGTGCGGGACGCCTTGGCGAGTGGGGCTGGCTGCGCGACGCCGGAGACCGGGTCGCGCTCCCCCCGAACGGTTCCCTCGACGAGGCGCGCATCGGCTACCTCATCACCTCGGGGCCCACTCTCACCGACGCCGTCACCGCACGGGACGCGGCAGAAGCCGCGCTCGTGCTCCACGTCGAACCCGAGCCCGCGCAGTAGAAGAGCCGGTCCCGCGCGGGCGCCGATCCGGGCCCACCCTCAACCCTCGTACCGCTATGGGACCTGTGATGTGCGGACCGCAGCAGGCAGCACGCCCCCGTCGCCAGCCCACCTGGAGAAACGTTTGCGCACCACTCGCCCGCCCACCTCCGCCACCGGCACCGACGCGGCTCTTGTCGCGCTGCTCGGCGCCGTCGGCGCCGGCCTCACATACGGCACCTTCGCCTACCTCGTGGGGAACGCCGTCAACCTCGCGCTCGGACAGCGCGGTTGGTCGCCCTTCGCCCCCGTGGAGGCCGCGCTCCACCCTGCCGCCCTCTGGCCACGCGTGCCTCCGCTCGCGCTCCTGGTCGGCGCCCGGATCGTGCCCGCCGTTCTCACCGCCGCTCTCGCCGGGCTCGCCGCCCTCCTCTGGGCGCGCTTCACCTCCGGTCGCCGCCAGGGGATGGCCACGCGCAAGGACGTGGCCGCCCTCACGGGCAAGGCGATCGCACAGCGGGCCATCTCGCTCCGCCCGAGCCTGAAGGACCGGAGCTGGAAAAGAGGTACCCGCTGCGGACCGGGGTGTCCGTCTCGGAGTCCTGGGCCGCACCGAACTGCGGGCGAGCTGGGAGGACGTGATCGTCGCGATCATGGCGCCACGCTCCGGCAAGACGACGGGCTTGGCGATCCCCGCGATTCTGGATGCCCCCGGGCCGGTGGTCCTCACCTCGAACAAGGCGGGCGGCGATGCCTTCACCACGACGTTCGACGCGCGCGCTGCGGTGGGGACCGTGTGGACGCTCGATCCCCAGCAGATCGCGCACTACCCCCGGCGGATGTGGTGGGACATCCTCGATTCCGCTCATGACCTGGCGGGCGCGAAGCGCTTGGCAGGGCACTTCGTGGCCGCGTCGGTGGACGAGAACAACAGCAACGACTTCTGGTCGACCGCCGCGAGCAACACCTTGGCGGCGCTCTTCCTCGCCGGCGCCTCCGCCGGACGGCCTGTGACCGATGTCCTCGCCTGGCTCGCCTCGCCCTCGGACCGCACCCCCGTCGACCTGCTGGCCGACGCCGGCCACCACGCCGTGGCCGCTCAGCTCCAGGGGACCGTCTCCGGTGCCGTCGAGACCCGGGACGGGATCTACGAGACGTCCCGCCAGTACGCGAGCTGCCTCCTCGAACCGGAGATCGCCGCGTGGGTGACCCGCTCGGCAAAACTGCCCGAGTTCCGACCGTTCGACTTCGCCCAGTCCCGGGACACCCTCTTCCTGCTCTCCAAGGACGGGGGCGGGAGCGCGGCGGCGATCATCGCCGCCGCCGCCGACTCGGTGATGCGCGCGGCCGTCGCCGTCGCCGAGCGCAGCGGAGGCAGGCTCGACCCGCCCGCCCTGTGCGTACTCGACGAAGCCGCGAACGTCTGCCGCATCAGCGATCTCCCCGATCTCTACTCGCACTTGGGCAGCCGAGGCGTACTCCCCATCACGATCTTGCAGAGCTACAAGCAGGGGAAACGCGTGTGGGGCGACAACGGTATGGACGCCCTCTGGTCGGCCGCGACGATCAAGCTGGTCGGCTCCGGCATCGACGACATCGACTTCGCGGACCAGCTCTCGCGGGCCATCGGCGAGCACGAAGTGCAGACGACCTCCGTCTCGCGCTCCGAGAGCGGCACGTCGACCTCGGTGAGCATGCGCACCGAGCGCATCCTCCCCCCGGACCAGATCCGCGCCCTCCCCAAAGGCAAGGCGCTGGTTCTGGCCACCGGTACGCGCATCGCGCTCATCGATCTCAAGCCCTGGTACGCGGAGCCCTCGGCCAAGACCCTCGGGCCCGCCTCGGACGCCGCCACCGCATCCATCACTGACCGGGCCCTCGCCAAGCTCACCCAGGACGACTTCGGAGCGTGCTCATGACCACACCACCCCCGACCTGGCCGGCCCCGCCGAAGTGGCACGCCCGCATGACGGCGATCACCGCCCCGCGGTGCCTCACCCGGCACACCACAAGCCCCGCGTGCGTGGTCATCGCGGAGACCCCCCGACACCACTGGCGCCACCCACACCTTCTCCCCTTCATCGCCGCGCACGGCGGCCTCCAGTCGGACGTACCCTCTGCTGCCGCGTATCCGGCACCTCGGTCAAAGGGAACGCGAGCCGACGCTCACAGGCCCAGCGCAGGCGACGCCGCCTGCCACCCCGATTCGCCGTCTTCGAACCGGCATCGCCGATGAACGCGCCGACGCCCGAGAGGCCGTGGGTCGACCCGCTGCTGCGCGCCGAGCAGGCCCTGCTCGGGGCCGTCCTGCTCTCACCCTCCCAACTCGACCGTCTCTCCTGGCTGCATCCCGACGACTTCCACTCCCCCCACCACACCGCCTTGTTCGCCGCCGCCCAAGCCATGGCCCCCGCGAAGCCAACCGAGGCGCAGGCCGAGCCGGTCACCCTCGCCTGGCCGCAGGCGATCCTCGGCGAGGCTCAGCGGCGCGTGCGCGGGCTCTCGGCTCCGTACCTCCACGACCTGATCGCTTCCTGCCCGTACGTCGACCACGCTCCGGTCTACGGGCGCATGGTCCTCGAAGGCTCGCTCCACCGCTCTGTATTGCGCCACGCCACGGCCACACGACAAGCCGCGCGGGAGGTGCACCGCTCCGGCCTGGACACAGCACTGAGCACTGCTCTTCATCGCGTCGACGCCCTCGCCGAGCACCTCGACGCCGTGGGACGGCGGTGGGGCGCACCTCCCCGGGCCAGGGGGCACGCGCCGGCCTTCAACGACGCGGTGCACTCGCCGCTCAACCTCCCCGTCGAGCACGAACGTGACCTTCTCGCCGCACTCGAACGGGGAAGGGCCTCTGGGCTGGAGGCGATCTCCTGGCTCGAACCCGGCGACTTCGCCGCGTACGGGGATCTGTTCGCCTGCGCACGCGCTCTCGCACACCGTGGAGAGCCCGTCGACACCCTGACGTTGACGTGGGAGGCCCGTCGGCGCGACTTGCTGTCGCCCGAGAACCGCCGCCGCCTCGACGCCGTCAGCCGGGGACCGGCGGCGGGTTCGCTCGACTGGCTCGGCGAGCGCGTTCTCGCCTCCGGCCTGCTCCGGGCCATCGATCTCGCCGCCGACCGCGTGCAGAGCATGGCCGGTGATGTCCGGTACTCCCCCGCCCGGCTCGTGCACCACGGGCGCTTGGCTCTCGAAACGATCTCCTCTCCCCGCAACCGGCTGGAGCAGGCACGTACGGGACTTCCTCCCGCCGTCGGCCGGACGCGGGAAGAGCGGATCCGCGAGGTAGCCCAGCCCGGCCTCGCGCGCGCCCGCAGTCGCCCCGCTGCAACGAGCGCCGCAGCCAAGCCCTCCTCACACCCCTCAGCGCGCTCGAAGGAGGGACACGCGCGATGACCTCGCCCCTACGCGAACCGGCATTCGAACTGGCCCCACAAGACTCGACGACCAGCGCGCGCCCGGTCGGCAGCCTCTGCTCCGGCTACGGGGGCCTGGACCTGGCCGTGGAGCACTTCTTCGACGGCCAGGTCGTCTGGCACTGCGAGACCGATCCCGCGGCCTCGCGCGTCCTGGAGCGGCACTGGCCCGGGGTGCCCAACGCGGGCGACATCCGCACCGTGCCGTGGCCCGACGTTCGACCCGTGTGCGTGCTGACGGCGGGTTTCCCCTGCCAAAGACGTCTCGGTCGCCGGTCCGCGTACCGGTCTCGCCCCGTCCACCCGCTCGGGCCTGTGGCTGCACGTCGCGCGCGCCATCAAGGCCCTCCGCCCCTGCCTGGTGGTGATCGAAAACGTCCGAGGACTACTCACCTCCCCCGCCGCCCCCTCTCGCGACGTGGAACCCTGCCCGTGGTGCATGGGAGACCAGGCAGATCCTGGTCTGCGGGCACTCGGCGCCGTACTCGGCTCCTTGGCCGACCTCCGGTATGACGCTCGATGGCTCGTGCTACCCGCTTCCGCGATCGGTGCCCCGCACCGGCGTGAGCGCGTCTTCCTCGTCGCCCGGCCCAGCCCCTCTCTTCAAGACGCCGACGAGCAATCTCGGCTCGAACGGGGGGAGTCAGCACCCCGATCGCCGTCGAGCCGGGGGCCACGGACCGAACCTCCAGGACGAGGTCGAGCACCTTCTCCCGACGCCGAAGGCCAGCGACGGCCCGAAGGGCTCGCCCCGGCAGGCATACGGACGGGGCGACCCCGCCCTGCCCGGCGCGGTAGCCGCGCTCAGCTCAACGCCGAGCGACTGGAACCCTCCGTGCAGCACCAGCATCTCGGCTCCGTCCCCCCACCCGGGCCAGAGCGGCAGTGGGGCCCGTACGCCGCCGCCATCGCCCGATGGGAGGGGCTGACCCGTCCCGCGCCCGCGCCCACCGTCGAGGGCCGCCTGCGGCCCGAGTTCGTGGAGTGGATGCAGGGCCTCCCGGCGGGCTGGGTCACGCACACACCGGGGCTCGGCCGTCCGGCCGCCCTCACGCTGCTGGGCAACGGCGTCGTCCCGCAGCAGGCCCAGGAGGCTCTGCGCCTCCTCGTACCGGAGTTCGCGTGCCCGCACGGCGAGCACGCGGTGCGTTAGCGACCGTCTCTACCTCCTCCCCCACGGCATGGCCAAACCGCGGTTTCTGCGGACCCTGTGCCCACCCGAGCCGTAGGAGGAGATTTTGACCGAGGAGAACGTCGAACCTGATCCGATCCCGGACGAGGTGCGTCTGGACGACGACGAGCTGGCGGACGTCCGTTCCGCGCTCCAGCGGAAGATCGAACGGGTCTCGGGTGGCGCCGACGGGGCAGTCCCCGCCCTGGAGCCGCTTGTGGAAGGCGAGGAGGGGGGCGAGTCCTTCTTCATCCTCGCACTCGGCGGCGAGGAGTACGCGCGAGAGCTGGAGGGGCTCACCGCCTGGGTCGAGTACCTCCTGCTTCCCGTGTACGGCAGGGAGATCAGCGCCGCGCGACCGTGGTGCCCCGACTGGCGCGAGCACCCCGAGGCGGTTGCCCGGCTCCACGGGCTGTGGCTGGCCTGGCAGTCGCTCACCGACGTTGAGGCGGGCCTGACGGGGCCGGCCGTCTGGCACCGCGACCACCTTGACCACGTCATGGCGCAACTTCGTTCCCCGGAAGGACCGTTCGCGGCGTGCACCACCAACGCCGCCCGTCCAGCCCACCGTCTCCTCCCGTCCCCGGCCGACCTGGCGGACGCGTGAAGACCGACTTCTCTTTCCGCCTGGAGGGCCTCGTCCCCGACGAAGGGGCAACGCTCTTCTCCATCAAGGCCCCTCTGGAGACAGACCTCGAACCGCTCACGGAGCACCACGAGAACACCACCGATACCGGCACGACGTCGTGGTACTTGCTCCACGACACCTCAGCCGGGTGGGCCGTCGCCGGCCAACCGCCCTTGCTCTCCGCCCGGGTCGAGCGGGCGCCCGAGGCCGGCCTGTTCCGCATGGAGCACCAGCGGCACACCCTCGCTCCTCTCGCACAGGCATGGCTCATCGAACACGGCTGCCCCGGCGCCGCTGCCGTCCGGCTCGCCGACGGACTGCCCCGGCCAGGCGACCCCTTCACGGTCATCGCCGAGAACCGGCTGCGCCGGAGCCGTCTGCGGATCCTCGACCAATGGCACGGGCAGGACGAGTCCTGGGTCATGGGCATCGACAAGACCGCCCGCACGCGCCCCCTTCGAGTCTTCCTGGAGACGGCACGAGCCGACACCTACTCCCTCAAGGAGGGCGCGTTCGCGTCCACGACCACCGCACGAGCCTGGCTCCGCGGCGACCGGCGTACCCCCCTCCCGCCCCCGCCTTCGCCGGACCTGCGGGTCCGAGCAGCCCGCAGCCGCTCCTCGTACTCCTCAAGCGTCCCGGCGTACGGCGAGATTCCCGCGCCGCTCTGTGCGCCCGAGCGGGGGCGGTCGCTGTGACGGCGCGGTACGGATTCGCCGCGCACCCCGACGCGCTGCTCGACTTGCGCAGGCTGCCGGAAGGGATCCGCAATCGCGCCCTTCTGGAGCTGCAGCGCCTCGTCCACGGCGACGGCACAGCCCAGCCGCTGCGAGGCGCGCTCGACGGTGCCCACAAGGTGGTGCTCGACCCCGAGGCGCGGTGGCGGCTCGTCGTCGAGTACCGGGACACCCGCTACGACCTTCACCACGACCAGGAGGTGTTCCTGATCGCGGCGGGTCCCCGCAGGGGCTACACCGTCTACCGCGACGCCCAGCTCCGCCTCGGCCGGATCAACGACCGAGACACCCCCTCCCCGGAGCAGCTCGCCGCGGCGCGGGCTCGCTCCCCCCACGCCCTGCGCGCGCGCAACGGCCGCCAAGCCGCTGCCTCGCCGCGCACCGAGCTGCACCCCGCCGCCGCCCCCGCACGCAACCGCTGAAACGAGGAACCGTGCCAACCACCGTGAATCTGGCCGACCTTCTGGCTGAGGCCGCCGACCAGGTGGCCTCAAGTCTCACGGCCCCCTACCCGACCCCGCCCACGCGCTCCTACCTCCACCCCGTCCTCGGCCCCCTGGCGGCCGGCCCGCAGGTGGCAGCGCACCTGTCCGAGCGGCTCGACGCCCTCATCGACGCCCCGGGTCGTTCCCTCGCGGACCTCTTCGCCCTGTCCAGCCTCGCCTCGGCCCTCGGCTGGTACACCGAATCCCTCACCACCCTGATCCACGCCGTCGAAACGATCTGCGACAACACCGGTTTGCCCGAGGGCTCCCCCGACTCCCCTCCCCTCCCGGCGTCGACCGCCACCGCGCCCCCCACGCTCCCGCTCGCCTCCGTCCGGGCAGCCGCCGCCCTGTGCGACATCGCGCCCAATCGCTACGCCGGTGCACTCACCTCAGCCCTTGAGGCCGGGGCCCGGCTGGACACCGAGTGCGAAGAGATCGCCGCCGGACTACGGGAGGACGCCGAGACACTCCACAGCCCGGAGAACCTCGCGCCCGGCGGCCCCGAATCTCTGCCCCACCTCGTCCGCGCACTGCTTTCCCGAACGGAGACCGTATGAGCCCCCAGACGACGAAGCACGTGACCGACGCCGGACAGGCAATCATCAAGATCGCCCCCCGGTGGACGACCTGGGTTGTGCAGACCCTGGAGCACCACGGCCCCCTCCAGCCGGGCGCCCTGGCAAAGAACCTGCCCTTCGTCCCAAACGGCGTCCTCGCCAAGCGGCTGACACGCATGGCCGCCGACGGACTCATCGAATCCGCGGCGCCGCGCAAGCCCGTGGCCCTCACCCCCCTGGGGGCCAGCCTTCGCGACGTCCACACCGCACTCGGGGACTGGTCGCGCCAGCACGACCTGCTCGCCCCTCCCGCACCGGAAGCCGAACGCGTCGAGGACGCTCTCCACCACCTTGCGTACAAGCACCTGGCGCCCTTCCTGTACCACCTCACCTCGAACCCGGGTGCGACCATCGCTCAGCTCGCGCACGCACTTGATCTGCCCTACGTGAGCGCCCAGTACGGAGTCGTCCGGCTCTGCGCGAGTGGAATCCTCGTGGAAGACAACGGAGGTCTTCGCGCCCGAGGCAACCTCTTCGTCACCCGTGCCGGGGTGGACGCCCCTGGATTGCTCGACCAGATCACCTCGTGGAACCGGCCGAAACCTCACGACCGGATGGCAGCGGCCCCGCATCGCCCCCTCTCCCGGAAGGCACCTGCACCCGACGCACCACGACGCGAGAATGCCGTGCGAGTTCCGCCCGCAGTACCGGAGTTCAGCCACGTCGAACATGTCACCCCCTGGTCACTGCCCAGTCCACCTGCCGGTGCCCCGACACGCCGATGACCGCACCTTGGGAACGAGCCGTGGACGGAGTACGAGGTCCGTTCCGGCCGGATCGCCCCGTTCGTCCAAGCAGCATCGCTAGGGAGCGTATTCGGTTGTGATCAAGAGGCTGCTCGTGTGAGGTCCTTGATCCAGATCATCGAGGCGCGTAGGTAGAGTCCGGCGAGGTAGCTGTCGGGGGTCTTGTCGTAGCGCGTGGCGATGCCTCGCCATGCCTTGAGCTTGTTGATCAGACGCTCGACGGTGTTCCGCTCCTTGTAGAGGTCTGCGTTGTGGCTGACGGGCCGGCCGCCGTGGGAGCCCTTCTTGTTCCGGTTGGCGGCCTGGTCCTTCTTCTCCGGGATGACCGCTTTGATACGGCGTTTGCGCAGGTGGGCACGGTTGCCGCGGGACGAGTACGCCTTGTCTGCGGCGACCGCGTCCGGCCGGGTGCGGGGACGGCCGACGAGCCCGCGGACCCGTACCTTCCCCAGCACTGGGATGAACTGCGGACTGTCGGCGGCCTGCCCCTCGGTCAGGATGAACGCCAGCGGGCGGCACCTCCGGTCGCCGGCGACATAGATCTTGCTGGTCTGCCCGCCCCTGGAGCGTCCGAGCAGGGCGGCCTTCAGCCGAAGTTTGCGTCGGCGCCGGACGCGCCGTCGTTCTTCCCGCCCGGGATCGCTCCCGGCCTCCTGCCCGGTTTGTTCGTCGCAGCCGCCCCCTTCGACCTGGCCTTCTCCGCCTCGGCGGCAGCCTTCTCCAGAGCGGTGAGGACCTCCTCGTCCAGGTGCATGCCGGCCGCGTCGTGGTGGGCACGGGCGGTGGTGGAGTCGATGCTGACCAGGGACAGGTCCACCTCACCGCGCTTCGCGGCTTCCGCGATCAGGCCCTCCAGCAGGGCCTCGAAGACCCCGGCGTCACGCCACTGCCGGAAGCGGTTGTGGACGGTCGACCAGGCGCCGAACTCTGCCGGCATCTCCCGCCACTGCCCGCCCGTCTTGAACCGCCAGATCACGCCCTCGAACTGCTGCCGCAGCCGCTCGGGGTACGGGCCGTACTCGCCGATCGGCAGGTACGGCTCAATGAAATCCCACTCCGGGTCGGTCAGTTGCACTCGCGTCACGTACGACGGTCTACCGGACCAGACCGTGCCACGAAGGCACATCCCGCAGATTGATCACGACTCGATACGCTCCCTAGCGCTGGCCTCGAACTCCTCATGCCCCCGAAAAACGGCGGCTCCTGCGGACCACCGGGCTCCGGCGCTCCGCGACCGCGGGCGCGGAGCGTCCACAGCAACGTCTCGAACTGACAACCCCCAACGCGATCATCCGAGGAAAGTGGAAAACATCGTGCCGCAACGGACAGCGAAGCAGAGGACGCTGCCCCGCTTCCCGAAGGGCAAGCGGCTGACAGAAGAGGAAGCCGCCGACCTCACCCGAGCAGCGCTCGCCGTCTACCCGACCATGACCATCCGCGACATAGCCACGGAGACAGGCCGCTCCTACGGATCCATCCAGGGCCTCCTGAAAGCCAGTGGTGTCACCATGGCTCATGGCGGCAATCGACAGGACGCTGCCGGCGCCGGGCCAACCTCCGCGCCGGCAGCTCAGTTGACGCCGAGCAACTCGATCAGCTCCGCCGTGACAACCCGGTAAGAACGCCCCAGCCGCAGCACCCTGACCGGGTATGCCCCCTTCTTCGCGAGGGCATACCCGGTGGAGCGCCCGATCGCAAGGACAGCGTTCGCCTCCTCGATGCTGATCACGGCGGGCAGAGCCAGCAGATCCTTAGCGCCAACGCCCTTATCCATCACGCCTCCTTTGGTGCCCTCGTCGCACCCGGGCGCGACTTCGACGGTAACGAGCAGGGTGTACATGTAGCACAGAACTTGCGGCCGCACTTTCTCAGATCATAAAGTGCCTACATGGCACCTACCTCGTGGACTTCGCAACTGACCGCGCGCATCGCATCCGCCTTGCGCTCCGCACGCACGACGGCAGGCATGACGATGGCCGAAGTCGCGGCCGCTTGCGCGGAACGGGGCTACGAGGAGATGACCGCACAGACGATCAAGAACCTGGAGACCGGACGGAGGACGTCCCTCTCCGTCGCCGACCTCCTCGTCCTGGCCGATGTCGTGGGCGTACCCCCCGTGCTGCTCCTCTTCCCGCTCGACGGCACCGAGGCGGAGGTCGAAGTTCTTCCTCATCGCACCGCCTCCCCGTGGGACGGTCTCGCCTGGTTCACCGGCGAGGGGCGACACTCCGCCGCCCCCTCCGGTGAGCACCAGGAGGTTCTCGACCTGTACCGGGCGCACGACGACGTGCTCGCGGCGGTGGAAGCCTCCATCGCCATGGCCACTGCCCGCCGCCGCGCCGCCGAGACCGCCCTCGACCCCACGCTCGTACCGGGCTTGCAGGAACGCGCCCGGTCCTACGAAGCGCTCTCGCTTGAGGACCGCAAAGATCTGCGCGCACATCGCGACCGCATGCGCGCTCGCGGCCTGACTCCCCCGCCACTGCCTGCTGACCTCCAGCACGTCGACGAGGCCGCGCTCGCGAAGGACCAGGAGGCCACGGCGTGAAGCTCAAACGAGGAACCGTCTCCCGTCATTGCAACTGCGTGAAGCCCGGCACGGGTAAGCGGTGGGGTGCTTCCTGCCCGAAACTCACCAGCAACCGCCGCCACGGCGTCTGGCGCGTAGCACAGGTCCTCGACCCCGCGCAGGACGGCACCGTTCGGCGCTACAGGCGTACCGGGTTCGAGTCGTCGACGAAGGCCGAGGAGGAGCTGGACAAGGTCTGGGCCCTGCTGCGCATCCCCGACGAAGACGACGAGTGGGGCCGTCAGCAGGTCAGCGACGCGCTGGCGAAGTGTTCCAGGGACCGATCGCCGCTGCCCGACTTCGAAGCGACGCAGAAGCGCGTGAAGGTGGGCCAGCCCGTCGCCCTCAAGACGACCGTGGCCGAGTGGCTCGACACGTGGCTCGCGAACAAGAGGAAGCTCAAGCGCGGTGGCGCGAAGCGGTACGAGACCGATGTCCGCGTGCACCTCAAGCCGCACCTCGGAACCATTCGCCTGGATCGCCTGCGGGTGCACCACGTCACCGCGATGTTCATCGCGATGAACGAGACCAACCACGAAATCGTGGAGCAGAACACCGAGCGCCGCGCGGTCGCGGCCGAGCTGAAGGCCACGCCGAACAAGGGCGCCGAGAACAGGGCCAAGCGGCGGGCACTGCGGTTCCAGCTCGCCGACATGCCCGCGTTCCGCCGCGTCACGAATCCGAGCACGCAGGAGCACATCCGGGCGACCCTGCGCGCCGCTCTCAACGTGGCGATCTCCCAGCAGATCATGCCCGCCTTCAACCCGGCCGAGCATGTCGAGCTGGAAACCGCCCAGTCCGCGAAGGCGCTCATCTGGACCGATGAGCGCGTCGCCGAGTGGACGAGGACCGGCCAGAAGCCGAGCCCCGTCATGGTCTGGACTCCGGCCCAGGCCGCGACGTTCCTCGACTCCATATGCCACCACCGGCTCTACCTGCTGTTCCGCATCATCGCCTACCGAGGTCTTCGCCGAGGGGAAGGATGCGGGCTCCGGGACGTGGACTACTCACATACCTCGGCAACCCTCACGATCGCCACACAGCTCGTCCAGGACGGGTGGAACTTCTACGAGGACACCCCCAAGACCGACGGCAGCGTCCGCACCGTCGACATCGACAGCGAGACCAACACCGGGCTGCAGGAGCACCTCCGGCGCCGGGAAGCCGAACGCGAAGCCTGGGGAGAAGGCTGGCAGGACACCGGGCACCTCTTCACCGAAGAGGACGGCGGGCTGCTCCACCCGGGCAGGCTCTCCGACCTGTTCGACCGGCTGGTCCGGGCAGCCGGACTGCCGCCCATCCGGCTCCACGACCTGCGTCACGTCGCCGCCACCCTGATGCTCGCCGTGCACGACGACATCAAGGTCGTCTCCACCATCCTGGGCCACACGAGCACCCGGATCACGCGCGACATCTACCAGTCCGTCCTCACCGAACTCGGCCGCGACTCGGCGGAGAAGGTCGCCGCCTTCGTCCCCCACACACGCCCCGCTCAGAACGTCGAGAGCGCGCCCCCCGCAACGACGGCTTCGGCCAACGTCACCCCCATCGAGGGAGCCCGCGCGCATAAGCGTTCCGCCTAACCCCCCGTCCCTCCGCAGGCCGTCTCCCGCCCACCCAACGGGGAACGGCCTGCTGCTGTCTCCGGAACCCTCCCAGCCGGTGCGAGGCGCCGCCCCGCACCGACAGCGGGCCTCGGCACATCCCCCGACGACGAGGGCGGGCCCCCTCCCGGCACGTAGGCTGCCGCCATGCCGACCGACTCGCCCTCGCCCATGCCGTCCCCGCCGTTCCCCTCGCCCGACAACGCAGCGCTCCGCATCGTTGTCGCCAAGGCCCTCCAAGCCCTCCACAACGGCGAAGCCACGGCCGAGGAAGCCATCCTCGACGCCGCCGCCCACGGCTGGTACGAGGGCCACATCGAAGGCGAAGACACCTGCCCCGGCTGCACCTACCGCGGCAAACTGCACAAACATCAACCCCGCCCCTGAGGACAGCTTCACGCTCACGGAGCCCGCCGGCCCCCGGCGGGACCCCTCGGATGCAACCCCAGGTACAGCGCGGCGAAAGCACCGCCGAACCCGAGCGCTCTCAGCCCCTCCTGAACTTCAACGGCGAAGGTCCAGTCCGGGGCGGCGCCGACGCGGGCCTCGAAATTGGCGCGGCGGATCTCCGGCTCCAGCCGCTAGCTGCGGTCATCCCCCTGCGCGTACGAGCCGGGAGCCCGCGAACACGGGGACGCACCGCCTCTGCGCGGTCGTCCCCTTCACGTACGGGCCAAGCGTGAGACTCCTCATCCGCGTGCACGAGACCGGCGATCATCCCCTCCGCGTACGGGCCGGACGAACACCGCGACGGAGCGGAGTACGAGTTCAACGATCATCCCCTGCGCGTACGGGCCAGACCGGATCGCCCCGCGCAAGGGCTGGAGCCAGCCCGGTCATCCCTTGCGCGCACGGGCCAGACTGACGGCCCGCCGCGAGGGCCGTTTCTACATACGGTCATCCCCTGCGCGTACGGGCCAGACCGTTCGGGGAGCGTGTTGTTCAGCTCGGGGTACGGTCATCCCCTGCGCGTACGGGCCAGACAGCCCCTGGGAAGAAGCCCGCAGGCCACGTGTCGGTCATCCCCTGCGCGTACGGGCCAGACTCTCTGTTCAGTTCTCAAGGCACGAGCGCCGCCGGTCATCCCCTGCGCGTACGGGCCAGACACCCCCGCGATCCGCCGCGTCCGCGCCCCATCCGGTCATCCCCTGCGCGTACGGGCCAGACCCCCCGGCAGCCGCCATGCACTCATCGTGCGCCGGTCATCCCCTGCGCGTACGGGCCAGACGCCCGGACGGTTCCATGTGGGTCTTCGGGCAGCGGTCATCCCCTGCGCGTACGGGCCAGACGGCTTCGACGCGTTCGTCGTCGAAGCGGACGCCGGTCATCCCCTGCGCGTACGGGCCAGACTCCGAAACCGCCCAAGGCTGTGTGGAAGTCGCCGGTCATCCCCTGCGCGTACGGGCCAGACCCTTTCTGGCCTGCACGTTCAGGACGACTTTGCTTGTCCGTTATACGTGGGAGGGGATGTCGGTGGATTGCTCCGCCGAGGTGGCGCCGGGCTGGGCCGGGCGTCTTCCCGTTTCACTGGGTCCTGCTTCTCCGCCCGGGGGCGGGGAAGTCTTACGGACTCTCCACGGGCGTTTTGAGTCTCCCCCTTACCGGAGGCGACTTGTTGTGGCGTGGGTCGCGCCGCGGTGTGCCGTTCGATGTTGCGGGCCGCGTTGAGGTCGCGGTCGAGCACCAGGCCGCAGTGGGCGCAGTGGAACACCCGCTCGTTCAGCGTGAGGCTTGGGTTTCGCCATCCGCAGTCGGAGCAGGTCTTGCTGGAGGGCCACCAACGGTCCAGGACCGCGAGTTGGGAGCCGTACCAGGAAGTCTTGTAGGTGAGCTGGCGGCGGGTCTCCGCCATGGCGGTGTCGAGGATGGCCCTGTTGAGGCCGGCCTTCTGTCGGACGCTCCGGCCGGGGCGCTTCAGGGTGCCGCGCGCCGTCGCGGTCATGCCCGCGACGTGCAGGTCCTCGATGTGGATCGTGGCGTAACGGGTGGCGAGCTTCTTGGTCACCTGGTGCAGGGCGGCACGCCGACGGACCGTCACCTCGTGGTGGAGGCGTGCGACGCGGCGACGGGCCTTGTCCCGGCGCGCGGAGCCCTTCTGCTTGCGGGACAGGGCGCGTTGCGCCTGCCGCAGTCGCTTCGCGACCCGGGCCAGGTGGCGGGGGTTGGTGACGAAGTGACCCTCTCGGTCCGGGCTCTTCGGGTCCAGGGGGCGGGACAGGGCCGCGAGCATCTTGACCCCGAGGTCGACGCCGACGGTTCCCGCCGTCTGCTGTGCGCGCGTCGGCTTCTCCGGAAGATCCACCTGCACCTTGCACAGCACGGACGCGTACCAGCGGTGCCCGGACCGGGACACCGTCACCGACTGGATGCGAGCCTCTTCACGGCTGATGAGCCGCCCAAGACGGCGGGCGTTGTCGTGAAGACGGATCTCCCCGAACGCGGGCAAGCGCAGTCTGCGGTACGTGGTCAGCCGGATGCCTGGCTTCTTGACGTCGTGGTGGAGACGGAAGCTGTCGCGGGCCAGTCCGCGCTTCTTGAAGCGGGGGTAGCCGACACGGCGTCCGGCCCGCTTGCCCTTGAAGGAGTCCAGCCAGTTCTTCCACGCCGCGTCCGCGTCGAGGAACGCCGACTGGAAGACGTAGGTGTTCATCTCGTGCCACCACGGTGCGATGCCCTCAACACCTCGGCGGTCATCCCCGCGCTCGGCGACGAACCGCTTGTAGACCGTCGGCTTGGTCGGAGTGGGCACCTTCACGCGCTTGCGTGCCGTCGCCTCCTCGACGCCCGCGTCGACCAGCGCGACGACCTGAGTGCGCCAGTCCTCGTGGGCGGCCTTCTTGGCCGCCAGGGCGTAGTTGAAGGCGAGACGCGAGTTGCCGCACCAGCGCAGCAGGCGCTGTTCCTGAGCGGGGGTGGGAGCGAGCGTAAAGCGGAAGGCCCGCAAGATTTCCGTCTTCATCACTCACCCCCATCTCCAGGACATCACAAAGCCGTCACGTGCGAGCACGGGACTGCGTGCACGATGCGGTGGAAGCTACCCCACCGCACTGACAACGGAGCTACTCGGCGGCGAGCAGGGCTTCGACCGCCACTGATGTCCCGCACATCGGGCGCATCCCACGGGGCCGGGTGAGCGGCCGGGCCTGGCGGGCAAGCTGGAGGGAGTAGCGAGTCTTCGGCGATCCGCCCAAAGGCGACCGCTCGTCAAGCACGCGCCCGCAGCCAAGCGATAGCGCTGAGCCCTGAGCTGGCCTCGATTCCGAAGCGTCACCCACGTCCGGACGTTGTAGCCCCCCTCCAAAAAGGTGAGTCAGCTCCGCCAACGGCGCGAAGTACCGGCTTGCACTCTCCCTGCACGCGCTGCCACGCGTATGCCACGCGTGCCCACCTAGAGGGCAAAAACGTGGAGCCGCCGGCTCCTCCATCACCCGCTTCAACAACAAAACCCCAGGTCACGGGCTATGTGACCTGGGGGTTCATCGGAGCCGCCTTCGGGATTCGAACCCGAGACCTACGCATTACGAGTGCGTTGCTCTGGCCAACTGAGCTAAGGCGGCTGGTGTGCTGTTCCATGGTGGTGCAGCAGCCTCGGCAAGTCTACACAGTTCTTCGGGGTGGTTCCGACCAGGGCGGGTCAGTGGCAGGTGGTGCGGAGGGCCGGTGGGGTGCCGGTGAGGAGGTAGGTGGTCAGGGTGGTGTCGACGCAGGTGCTGCCCCTGTTGTACGCCGTGTGGCCGTCGCCGTCGTAGGTGAGCAGGCGGCCCGAGGTGAGCTGACCGGCCAGGGAGCGGGCCCAGCGGTAGGGGGTCGCGGGGTCCCGGGTCGTGCCGACGACGACGATCGGGGGTGCGCCGGGGGCCGTGACGCGGTGCGGGGTGCCGGTGGCGGGGTGGGGCCAGTCCGCGCACGTCAGGGACATCCAGGCGAGCGCGCGGCCGAAGACCGGGGACGCCCGCTCGAAGTCGGGCAGCGCGGCACGTACCGCCGCCGGGCCGGTGAAGGCCGGGGGCGCGTCGAGGCAGTTCACGGCGACGTTGGCGGCCATCAGGGACGAGTAGTGGCCGTTCGCGCCGCGCTCGTAATAGGCGTCGGACATGCTCAGCAGCGTCGTGCCGTCCTTCTTTTCGCCGCTCGCCTCGCCGAGCGCCTGGCGCAGCGCGGGCCAGGCCGCCTCCGTGTAGAGCGCGGCGATGACGCCGGTGGCGGCCTGCGCCTCGGTGAGCACGCGGGTGCCGTCGCCCGTGCGGAGCGGCCTCCGGTCGAGCCCCGTGAGGAAGGCGGCCAGCGCGCGGTTCGCGGCGGGAGCGGTCGCGGGGAGCGGGCAGTCCTCGTGCCGCGCGCAGTCGCGCAGGAAGGCGCGGAAGGCCGTCTCGAAGCCGGTCGTCTGGTCCAGGTTCAGGCGGCGCGCGTCGATCGACGGGTCCATCGCGCCGTCGAGGATCATGCGGCCGACGCGGCGCGGGAACAGTTCCGCATACACGGCACCGAGGTACGTACCGTACGAGGCGCCCGCGTAGTCGAGCCTCCGCTCGCCGAGCGCCGCACGCACGATGTCCAGGTCTCGGGCGGCCTCGGGCGTCGAGACGTGGCCGAGCAGCGCTCCCGTACGGGTGCGGCAGGCTTCGGCGAAGCGGTGGAAGGAGCGGCGCAGGGCGGCCGTTTCGGCCGCGTCGTCGGGCGTGATGTCGGTGGCGGCCCAGCGGTCCATGGCCGGTCCGTCGAGGCAGCGCACCGGCGCGCTGTGCCCGACGCCGCGCGGGTCCACACCCACCAGGTCGTACCGCTCCCGGACCGCCGCGGGGTAGTGCGCGCCCGCGTATCCCGTCAGGAAGTCCACCGCCGAGCCGCCGGGGCCGCCGGGGTTGAGGAGGAGGGAGCCGAGGCGCTTGCCCGGGCCGGTCGCGGGTTTACGCGCGACGGAGAGCGCGATGTCGGCGCCGTCGGGGTCCGCGTAGTCGCGGGGCACGCGGACGGTCGCGCAGGAGAAGCCGCGTTCGCGAGCGACGGCGGCGGCCCGCGCGGAGGCCGGGCGCGAGGTGGGGGCAGGCGCGGCGGTGGGAGCAGGGGCCAGGGCAGGCCCGGCGGTAGGGGCAGGCGCGGCGGAGGAGGCGGAGGCGGGCTTGCCGCACGGGTGCCAGTCGAGGTGCTGGCTGTAGTACGGGGCGAGGCGCGCCGCGTCCGGGGGCTCCGCCGCCCCCGCCGTCCCGCCTGCGGCCAGGGCGAGCGCGAGGGCCGAGGCGGCCCCGGCGCTCCACCACGCGCGGGAGGGGAGGTACGTGCGGCGGGGCGGGAGGCTCATTCGGCAAGCTTAACGGTGCGCGACGGCATGACTACTATCCGCACTCATCGGGGCCCGGTGACCCGTCGCCGCGACCGGCCTCGTCCGCCCGTGCCTCAGCCCGCGACAGGGCTCGTCCGCCCCCTCAGCCCGAAACCGGTCCTCGCCCCCCGCCTCAGCCCGCCCGGAGTGCCATCGCCATCGACTCCACCGCGAGCAGCGGCGCCACGTTCCTGGCGAGGGCCTCGCGGCAGGCGCCGATGGCCTCCATGCGGCGCAGCGTCGATTCGGGACGGCTGTCCCGGGCGACGCGCTCGACGGAGTCCCGTACGTCCTCGTTGGCGATCTCCGCGCCCGCGCCGAACTGGAGGGCGAGCACGTCCCGGTAGAAACCGGTGAGGTCGAGCAGCGCGAGATCGAGGCTGTCGCGCTGG
Source organism: Streptomyces sp. SPB074 (assembly GCF_000154905.1). Lineage (GTDB taxonomy): Bacteria > Actinomycetota > Actinomycetes > Streptomycetales > Streptomycetaceae > Streptomyces. Next base: position 3,048,599 of record NZ_GG770539.1, read on the forward strand.
GTACGGGTCGAGCGGCGCTTCTGCCGGTCCTGCAACTCCTTCATCGCCCCTGCCGTGCCGCGCGGGAGCCGGCCGCCTGCCTGCGCGCCGAGCGCGGCCCGCAGTTCCTCCGTCTCCTTCTCGTCGGTCACCTCCGCGACCTCCTTGGCGTCGTCCCCGGCCGCGTCGATGAGTTCCTGCGCGGCCCGCAGTCCGGCGCCGACGTCCCCGAGCCGCACCGGCAGCTTGAGCACCGCCGCCCGGCGGGCCCGGGCCCGTTCGTCGGTCGCGAGCCGCCGCGCGCGGTCGATGTGGCCCTGGGTGGCGCGCGCGACGGACGCGGCGAGGGCCGGGTCGACCCCGTCCCTGCGGACGAGGAGGTCCGCGACGGCCTCGACCGGTGGCGTCCGCAGGCTCAGGTGCCGGCAGCGGGAACGGATGGTCGGCAGGACGTCCTCCAGCGAGGGCGCGCACAGCAGCCAGACCGTACGGGGCGCGGGCTCCTCCACGGCCTTGAGCAGCACGTTCCCCGCGCCCTCGGTGAGGCGGTCGGCGTCCTCCAGGACGATGACCTGCCAGCGGCCGGTGGCGGGCGAGAGCTGCGCGCGCCGGACGAGGTCACGCGTCTCCTTCACGCCGATGGAGAGGAGGTCGGTGCGGACGAACTCGACATCGGCGTGGGTCCCGATGAGCGCCGTGTGACAGCCCTCGCAGAAGCCGCAACCGGGCTCACCGCCCAGCGCGCGGTCCGGGCTGACGCACTGGAGCGCGGCGGCGAAGGCCCGTGCCGCCTCGGCCCGTCCGGAGCCGGGGGGGCCGGTGAAGAGCCAGGCGTGGGTCATCCGCGAGCCCGCCGCCGCCTGCCCGCCCCCGGCAACGGTCGTGACCAGCGCGTCGGCGTCCTTCGCCGCGGCGGCGAGCTGAGCGCTCACCCGCTCCTGGCCCACCAGGTCGTCCCAGACCGCCATCGGTCACCGCACCTTTCGTCGTACCTCGCCCTCCATTGTGGGCGAAGGGTGTGACAGGCGAGGGGTGGGTGGGGGGTACGCGGGGGGGTGCGGGGGGGGTGGCGCGGCTGTGGGCCGGGGGTCGGGGCGATGTGGCGGGCCGGGAGCGGGGGCTGCGGGGGCCGGGCCGCGCGCAGGCGGCCCGGCCGGCTCCCGGCCCGGCCCCTCGCGTGTCAGTCCCTGCGCCCGCGCCCGCCCCAGCCACGACGCTTGCGCTCCTTCTCCCCCGAGCCCGCGCCCGAACCGGAACCCGTCCCGGCGCCGGGGTTCGTCCCGGAGCCGGACCCGTCCCCCGGCCGCTCCCGGGGCTCGTAGCGCGCCCCGAGGAGTTCGTCCGCGAGGGTCGGCAGGTCGTCGAGCGGGGTCTCCTCGGCCCAGGCGGGGCGGGGACGGCGGCGGGGGGCGCCGGTCTCGTCCACCTGGGGCAGCTCCCGCGTACGGTCGTCGGGGCCGAGCCCGGCGGGGGGCGGGCCCGGGCGCTCGTCGCGGAAGAAGCCGGGCGGTACGCGGTCGGCGGGGCTGTCCGCGGGCGCCTGCGCGGCACCGTCGCCGGGAGCGGCGGACCCGGGTTCCCGGTACTGCGGCAGCACGGCGGTCTCGTCCTCGGCGGCCGAGTCCCCCGCCGCCTCGCGCCCGGCGGCCGGGGACTCGCGGTACTGGGGGAGCACGGTCGTCTCGTCCTCGGTGCCGTCCCGCTGCTCCCGGTACTGCGGCAGGACCGTCGTCTCGTCCTCGGCGCCCGGCCGGACGACGGGCGTGGAGACCGTGGTGTCCTGGTCTCCCGCCGCGAAGCCGGCGCCCGGACGCGCGGCGTCCTCCTGCTCACGTCCGGCCCCGGCGGACCGGTCACGTCCCGCCCCGGCGCCCTCGTCCTCGCGTCCCGCCCCGGCGGACTCGTCCTGTCCCGCCTCCGGCTTGTGGAAGCTGACGACCGGTGTGCGCAGCGTCGTCTCGTTGTCGGGCACGGACGTCTCGGCGGAACGGCGCGCCTCCCGCTCGGCCGCCTCACGCTCCGCCCGCTCAGCGGCATCCCGCTCGGCCGCCTCCCGCTCCGCGGCCTCCCGCGCCTCACGCTCGGCCCGCTCTGCGGCCTCCCGCTCCGCGCGTTCCTCCTCCTCCCGGGCCTCCTCGGCCTCGCGTGCCGCCCGCTCCGCCGCCTCCTGCTCCGCCGCGAGCTTGCGGGCCCGCTCGGCGCGCAGCAGTGCCTCCTCGGCCTTGCGCTGCTTCTCGACGCGGCGCTGCTCGGCCTCCTCGCGCAGCCGCTTCTCCTCGGCGGCCTGCTTGCGGAGGCGTTCCTGCTCGGCCTCGCGGGCCGCCTCCTCCGCCTCGCGCTTGCGCTGCTCCTCCTCGGCACGGCGGCGCTCCTCCTCCTCGCGCTGGCGGGCCTCCTCCTCGCGGCGCAGCTCCTCCTGCCGCCGGGCCTCCTCCAGCTCGCGGCGCTTGCGCTCCTCCTGCTCGGCACGGAGCTTCGCGAGCTGTTCCTGCCGCTCGCGCTCCTGGCGCTCCTCCTCCGCCTTGCGCGCGGCCTCGGCCTCGGCCTTGCGCCTGGCCTCCTCCTCGGCGGCCTTCCGCGCCTCCTCCTGGGCCTTGATCTCGGCCTCGGAGAGCGGAAGGAGCTGGTCGAGGCGGTGCCGCACGGTCCGCGTGACGGACTCCGGCTCCTGCGCCCCGTCCACCACGAGGTACCGCTCCGGCGCGGCGGCGGCGAGGGTGAGGAAACCGGTCCGTACCCGCGCGTGGAACTCGGCGGGCTCGGACTCCAGGCGGTCCGGGGCCTCGGTGAAGCGTTCGCGCGCGGCCTCGGGGGCGACGTCGAGCAGCACCGTCAGGTGCGGGACGAGGCCGCCGGTCGCCCAGCGGGAGATGCGCGCGATCTCGACGGGCGAGAGGTCGCGGCCCGCGCCCTGGTAGGCGACGGAGGAGTCGATGTACCGGTCGGTGATGACGACCGCGCCGCGTTCGAGGGCGGGTCGTACGACGGTGTCGACGTGCTCGGCGCGGTCAGCCGCGTACAGCAGTGCCTCGGCGCGGTGCGAGAGCCCGGCGCTGGAGACGTCGAGGAGGATCGAGCGGAGCCGCTTGCCGACCGGGGTGGCGCCCGGCTCGCGGGTGAGGACGACCTCGTGGCCCTTGCCCCTGATCCACTCGGCGAGCGCCTCGGCCTGCGTGGACTTCCCGGCGCCGTCGCCGCCCTCCAGGGCGAGGAAGAAGCCGTTCGTCGCGGGCGCCTGCACCGGCTCGCCGCCGCGCAGGGCCTCCCGCAGGTCCCGGCGGAGCGGGACTCCGCTGCGGTCGTCGGTCTTGGCGAGGACGAGCGCGGCGACGGGCAGGAGGAGCGCGCCGACGAGCATCAGGGTGTACGAGGCGCCGGCGTGGTCGAAGGTGAACTTGCCATTCTCCACGCGGTGCGGGCCGATGAAGGCGGCGGCGACCGGCGCGGCGACGGCGGCGAGCGCGGCGGTCACGCGGGCCACGGTCTGGAGGTGCTGGCCCGCGCGGTCGCGGCGCCCTTCCTCGCTCTCCTGGTCGAGCAGCGTGTGCGCCGTGTGCGCGGAGACACCGGCGGCGAGACCGGCGAGCAGCAGGAGCAGCAGGACGGTGGTGATGTCGGGGACGAGCCCGGCGAGGAGCAGCGCGAGCACGAAGAGGCCGTAGGCGACCGGGCCGCCCCCGAGGTCGCGCGCGTGCAGCACCGCGACGCCGACGGCGGCGGCGACGGCACCGGCGACCGCCGCGCCCGCGCCGACGAGGGCGGGCACCGCGCCCGTACGGCCCTTGTCGCGTCCGCCCTCGGCGCCGGCGCGCGGGCGGCGCAGGCCCTCCAGCGGGGAGCGCGGGCGGGGTGTGCGCCCGCCGGGCAGTTCGAGCGCGGAGACGACGGAGAGCGAGGCGGCGAAGAGCCCGGCGGCGACGTACGAGGCGAGCGCGGCCTGGTGGAGCGCGAACCAGTCGAGACCGGCGCCGAGCAGGTTCCCCACGAGGGTGACGGCGACGAGGGCGAGCGCGGCGGCCGGGATCGCCAAGAACGTCGTACGGACCGACAGCGTGCGCAGCGCGCGCAGGTGGTCGGGCAGGGGACGCACCGCGTCGCCCTCGACCGGTGGCGCGGGCAGCAGCGCGGGCGCCGCGCTCTCGCGGCACACCGTCCACAGCCGCTCCGCGAGACCGGCGACGAACACGGTGACGAGGAGCAGCGCGAGCGCGTTGTCCGGCGTCCAGTCGATCCACAGCGGGGCCACGATGAGCAGCGCGGCCCGTACCCCGTCGGCGCCGGTCATCGTCCAGCGCCGGTCGAGCGGGCCCTCGGGCGCGGTGAGCGCGGTCAGCGGGCCGAGCAGGACCGCGCCGAAGAGCAGCGTGGCGACGAGGCGCGCGCCGACGACGGCCGCGACCGCGAGGGCCGCGCCGCGGTAGCCGCCGCCGAAGGAGTCCTGGAGGACGGCGGACTGGAGCACGAGCACGACGAGGACGAGCAGCGCGAGGACGTCGCCGACGCCGCCGACGAACTGGGCGCTCCACAGCCGCTTGAGGGGCTGCGAACGCAACAGCGCGCGGACGGCGCGCTCGCGGGAGTCCGCGACCAGGGCGCTGTCCGAGGTCGCGCGGTCCGGCGTCGCGTTCTCCGGGCTCGCGCCGCCTGACGTCGCGTGGTCTGAGGTCCGGGCGGCGACCGCCTCCTGCTCGGCTCGCATCATTCGCCCAGCCTATCGGCCGGGTCGGACATTCCGTGGCCGCGCCCGAACATACGTCCCCTCACCCGCACGCCTTCTTCCTTCCGCGTTCAGCCGGCTGCCGCCGGGTTCCGTGCTCGGCCCGACTTCGGTTGCGCGGGGCGGCGTTCCGCCCCGTGCCGTGCCCGTACCCACTCCGTCACGGGCAAACAACCCTCTTCCGGGCTCGACGCCGACCGCGCTTCGGTGACCGGAGAATGCCCGCGCCGCAGGTGCCCGGTTGTTGACACGACGCGCGCGGGGACAACCGTTCACCGAAATGTGTGCACAGTCGTTCACCGAATCCACGCACAATTGTTCACCGGTTTCGGCGCACAGTTGTTCACCAGGCTCGGTGGACGCTCGTTCACCGGGCGGGGTACACACTCGTTCACCGGATTGGGCGCACGCTCGTTCACCAGGTCTGACACACGCTCGGATGCGAGGCTCGGCGCGGACTCGGACACCGAAACCCGCGCGCACAATCGTTCATCGCCCGCCCCAAGCCGCAGCCCCAAGCCCTCGGCCGCAGCCCACTCTCCCGACCGCAGCCCCGGCCCCCATACCCAGCCCCATCCCCACCGCCCATACCGCTGCGTCGCCCCACACGTCGTGGGCACAGACCGAGGGCCGGGCAGCGTCTTCGCCGCCCGGCCCTCACCGCTTCTCAGCACCGGTTCACCCCGCGAGGCTCACTCGCCGTCGTCCCCAGCGCCTCCGGCCGAGGCCGACCGCGCCCCCGCCGCCGTCTTCTTCGCGGCGGCACCGGCCGTCGTCTTCTTCGCGGTGGTCTTCTTCGCGGTGGTCTTCTTCGCCGCCGTCTTCTTGGCAGCCGTCTTCTTCGCGGCGCCCGCCGCGGCCGTCTTCGTGGCGGTCTTCTTCGCGGGCGCCTTCTTCGCCGCCTTCTTGGCGGTTTTCTTCGCCGGGCCCTTCGCGCGCTTCTCCGCCAGCAGCTCGTAGCCGCGCTCCGGCGTCAGCTCCTCGACGCTGTCGGAGGCCCGCAGCGTCGCGTTGGTCTCGCCGTCGGTCACGTACGCGCCGAACCTGCCGTCCTTGACGACGACGGGCTTGCCGCTCACCGGGTCCTCGCCCAGCTCCTTGAGCGGCGGCTTCGCGGCGGCGCGCCCGCGCTGCTTGGGCTGCGCGTAGATCGCGAGGGCCTCTTCGAGGGTGATGCCGAAGATCTGGTCCTCGGTCTGGAGCGACCGCGAGTCCGTGCCGCGCTTGAGGTACGGGCCGTAGCGGCCGTTCTGCGCGGTGATCTCCACGCCCTCCGGGTCGGTACCGACGACGCGCGGCAGCGACATGAGCAGGAGCGCGTCGTCCAGCGTGACCGTGTCGAGGGTCATCGACTTGAAGAGCGAGGCGGTCCGCGGCTTGACCGCGTTCTTGCCGGTCTTCGGCGTGCCCTCGGGCAGGATCTCCGTCACGTAGGGGCCGTAGCGGCCGTTCTTCGCGACGATCTCGCGGCCCGTCTCCGGGTCGGTGCCCAGCTCGAAGTCGCCGCTCGGCTTCGCGAGCTGCTCCTCGGCGAACTCGACGGTCAGCTCGTCGGGCGCGAGGTCGCTCGGGATGTCGGCGTGCTGGTACTCCTCGGTGCCCTTCTCGCCGCGCTCGACGTAGGGCCCGTACCGCCCGACGCGCAGCACGATGCCGTCGCCGACGGGGAAGGACGAGATCTCGCGCGCGTCGATCGCGCCGAGGTCGGTGACGAGCTCCTTGAGCCCGCCGAGGTGGTCCCCGTCACCGTTGCCGGCGGCAGCGGCGGCACCCTCGCCCGCGCCGTCGCCCTCACCGAAGTAGAAGCGCCGCAGCCACGGCACCGCCTGCGCCTCGCCGCGCGCGATGCGGTCGAGGTCGTCCTCCATCTTCGCCGTGAAGTCGTAGTCCACGAGGCGCCCGAAGTGGCGCTCCAGGAGGTTGACGACGGCGAAGGAGAGGAAGGACGGGACGAGCGCGGTGCCCTTCTTGAAGACGTAGCCGCGGTCGAGGATCGTGCCGAGGATCGAGGCGTACGTGGAGGGGCGGCCGATCTCGCGCTCCTCCAGCTCCTTGACCAGGCTGGCCTCGGTGTAGCGGGCGGGCGGCTTGGTGGCGTGCCCGTCGGCCGTCAGCTCCTCGGCGCTCAGCGGGTCGCCCTCGGCGACCTGCGGGAGGCGCCGCTCGCGGTCGTCCAGCTCCGCGTTCGGGTCGTCGGCGCCCTCGACGTACGCCTTGAGGAAGCCGTGGAAGGTGATCGTCTTGCCGGAGGCGGAGAACTCGGCGTCGCGGCCGTCGCTCGCCGTGCCGCCGAGGCGGACGGTGACGCTGTTGCCGGTCGCGTCCTTCATCTGCGAGGCGACCGTGCGCTTCCAGATCAGCTCGTAGAGCCGGAACTGGTCGCCGCTCAGGCCGGTCTCGGCGGGCGTGCGGAAACGATCGCCCGAGGGGCGGATCGCCTCGTGCGCCTCCTGCGCGTTCTTGACCTTCCCGGCGTACGTACGCGGCTTCTCCGGGAGGTAGTCGGCGCCGTACAACTGCGTGACCTGGGCGCGCGCGGCGGAGATCGCCGTGTCGGAGAGCGTCGTGGAGTCCGTACGCATGTAGGTGATGAAGCCGTTCTCGTACAGCTTCTGCGCGACCTGCATCGTCGCCTTCGCGCCGAAGCCGAGCTTACGGCTCGCCTCCTGCTGGAGGGTCGTGGTGCGGAAGGGCGCGTACGGGGAGCGGCGGTACGGCTTCGACTCGACGGAGCGCACGGCGAAGCGCGCCTCGGCGAGGGCGCTCGCGAGGGTGCGCGCGGCCTGCTCGTCGAGGTGGAGGACGTCCGACTTGAGCCGGCCGCTCGCGTCGAAGTCGCGGCCCTGCGCGACGCGCTTGCCGTCCACGCTGTTCAGCCGCGCGACGACGGTGGACGGGTCGCTCGCGTCCCCGGTGCGGCCGGTGCCGAAGGTACCGGTCAGGTCCCAGTACGCGGCCGAACGGAACGCGATGCGCTCGCGCTCCCGCTCGACGACGAGCCGCGTGGCGACGGACTGGACACGCCCGGCCGACAGGCCCGACATGACCTTCTTCCACAGCACCGGCGAGACCTCGTAGCCGTAGAGGCGGTCGAGGATGCGGCGGGTCTCCTGGGCGTCCACGAGCTTCTGGTTCAGCTCGCGCGGGTTGGCGACGGCCGCGCGGATCGCGTCCTTGGTGATCTCGTGGAAGACCATCCGGTGGACGGGGATCTTCGGCTTGAGGACCTCCTGGAGGTGCCAGGCGATCGCCTCGCCCTCCCGGTCCTCATCGGTGGCGAGGAAGAGTTCGTCGGACTCGCGCAGCAGGTCCTTGAGCTTCTTGACCTGCGACTTCTTGTCCGCGTTGACGACGTAGACGGGCTGGAAGTCGTGCTCCACGTCGACCCCGAGGCGACGCGTCTCGCCGGAGTACTTCTCCGGGACCTCGGCGGCACCACTGGGGAGGTCGCGGATGTGCCCGACACTCGCTTCGACGATGTAGCCGGGGCCCAGGTAGCCCTTGATCGTCTTCGCCTTCGCGGGCGACTCGACGATGACGAGTCGGCGACCGCCGTTCGCGGTCTCGCTGGTCGGGGACAACGTGGCTCTTCTCTCCGGTCGAGGCTCAAGGTCCGCGGGACGTGGACACGTGCCCGGGGCCGGGCCGCAGGGGGCCCGACGCCTCCCACACTCCTGCGGGTGGGTGACTGCTGACGCTGCGGAGTGTGACGGTACCTCCCGCCCCCGTGTCAAACGGGAAAAGCCCGCAACGGCCACTCGAACGGTAACCCGACTACCGCCATTCCTGCCGCCCGGACCGGCTACCCGCCGCTGCGCACGGCGCGCGGCGCGACCGGCCGCCCGTGCTCCGCCGCAGGTCGGAGGGGGTGCGAGCGCCTCTGGCGGTACGGGCCAGGGCCCTCCTCACGAGCGAGCCGCCGCCCGGACCACCCGCCCCGCCGCTCCGCTCGCCCCGGCCGCCGCCCGCTCTACGACAACGGCGGTACGCCCGTCCCGCGCCCCCGCCGCCTCAGATCCGCCCGAAGCACCAGAGCCCGAGCCCGAGACTGCCCGCCGCGCCCAGCAGCGCCAGTGCGGCGGCCGTCCCCGCCCTGACCCCCTCGGCCACCGGCGCGCCGAGGGCGAGTCGCACACAGGTCCACACGAGCAGACGGCCCCCGAAGAGCAGGAACACCACCCCGGCGAAGACCGCCGGAAGGTTCTCCGTGACCGCATCGACCCCGTCCATCCGGGCCCCCGCCTCCCCGGCGCCGTCCCCGGCACCACCACGGGCCGGTCCGGTCCCGGCCCCTCCACTGCGGGAAGGCTGGCACCGGGGCACTTCGTCCACACAAACCCCAGGTGAACTCGGGGACGCCGGGGGACGACGGGGGGAGGGGACGACCGGCGGGGGCGCGGGCGACGGGCGGTGCGGGAGCGAGCGGGGCGAGGGCGCGGCGCAGGTGGGGGCGGGGCGAGGACAGAGGTGGGGGCTCCCCGTCCCCTGCCGCTGTCTCAGAGGGCGTCCGGCGTTCCCTCCTCCGCCCCGCGCGGGCCGCTCGGGCCCACCGGCGAGAGGAAACCCTGCTCGACCAGGAGGCGGATCTGCGCGGGGGTCCGGTCCCGGAGCAGGACCGGGTCCTCCTCCACAAGCTGTGCGATGGCGTCGAGGATCGCCCCCGCGCTCAGCGTGCCGTCGCACACGCCGGCGAAGCCCGCGCCGATCGTGTCCACCCTGGTCGCCCGGCGCATCCCGCGATGCTGGCGCAGCACCACGTACTCGGGGTTCTCCGCGCCCGGCTGCCCGATCTGCTCCTGCACCACCTCGGGGGCCAGCCGGAAGTGGTCGGCGAGGAGCGCCGCGTCGTCGTGCGTACGGAGGTAGTCGAGGCGGGCGAAGTGCGCGCGCACCGCCGGGCCGAGAGGCTGCTCGACCGGGTGCGGCCACTCCTCGACCGTCACGGAGGGCTCGGCGGCGGCTGTGCGCCGCAGCGTGATCCAGCCGAAGCCGATCGCCGTGGTGCCACGCGCGGCGAACGAATCGAGCCATTCCTCGTACCGCCGCGCGTACTCCGCGCTCCCCTCCTTGTGGTCACCGGCGTCCCGCAGCCACAGCTCCGCGTACTGCGTGACGTCCTGCACCTCGCGCTGCACGATCCAGGCGTCGCAACCCGCCGGCACCCACTCGCGCACCCGCTCGGTCCACGTCTCGCCCTCGACGTGCTCCCAGTTGGCGAGGAACTGCGCGTACCCGCCCTCGTTCAGCCGCTCCCCCGCCGAGGAAACCAGCTCGCGGCAGAGGCCGTCCCCCTCCCGCCCGCCGTCGCGGTAGGTGAGCCGGGCGCCGGGCGAGATGACGAAGGGGGGATTGGAGACGACGAGGTCGAAGGTCTCCGTACCGACCGGCTCGAAGAGCGAACCCGCGAGGAGGCGCGCGGGCCCGGCTCCGGAGAGGGCGAGGGTGAGCGCGGCGAAGACGAGCGCGCGCGGGTTGAGGTCGGTGGCCGTGAGACGGACGGCGTGCGCGGAGGCGTGCAGGGCCTGGATGCCGGAGCCCGTACCCAGGTCGAGGACGCTGTCGGCCGGGGCGCGCACGGTGAGTCCGGCGAGGGTCGTGGAGGCACCGCCGACGCCAAGGACGACGCCCTCCGCGCGCCGGCCGATCCCGCCGGCACCGCCCACGGCGCAGCCCAGATCGGAGACAACGTACCAGTCCTCGCCCTCGGGGCCGCCGTACGGGCGGACATCGACGGTGGCGAGCAGCTCGCCCCGGTCGTCCTCACGCAGCCAGCCGCACTCCGCCGCCGCTGCCACCAGTTCCTCGCCGAGCACCGCCACGAGCGCCGCGCGGCTCACGGCGCGCTGGAGCAGGAAGAGCCGCACGAGCGTCGCGACGGGACCGTCGGCGCGGGTGGCGCGCAGGGCCGGCACGGTCTCGCCGCGCGCGAGAGCCGCGTACGCCGGTGCGCCGAGCAGATCGAGCAGGCCGTCGGCGGTGAACTCAGCCGTGCGCAGCGCCTCCCGCAACAGCTCCGCCACCTCGGCCCCCCTGCCCTCATGAAGGGGCAAACTTTCGGCACCGGGCAACGGCTCGGCGGGGTCCTGCGGGCTCGCGTGCGTAGAAGTCGTGCTCACCCGTCCATTGTGACGGGTACCACTGACAACGGGGGGAGGGGGCATGGGGGGCGGCGAGGGCGCGGCGCCCAGGAGCTGAGGGCGCGGCGCCCATGCAGCTGAGGGTGGGTCTTCCGCAGAGCCTGGCTGCCCGCGACGCCGCGTCCGTGAGCGCGCCGAGCGGGACCGCGCCTTTCGGAACCACGCAGCACGCGAAGCGCCGAGCGACACAGGGCAACGCCCCCACGCGACGCCATCCCGCCCCGCCTCCCGGGCCCGGCCTTCACGCCTGGTCTCCCCCGCCCGCCCTCAGGCGAACGAACTCAGGCACCCCGCTTCCCACCGCCGGGGCGGGACTCCGGAAGGCGGCCCCAGCCGCCCGGACGCGAGCGACGGGACTCGGGCACCCGGACTCAGGCGGACGGTGACGCGTTCGGCACGGAGGGCGAGGGCGAGGCCTTCTGGCAGTTCTTCTGGTTCTTCATCGCCTTCGCGACATCGCCGGACTGGAGCTCGTTGAGCGCCGCGTTGCTGCCCTGCGAGATCTTGGCGAGCTGCCCGGCCACGTCCTTGAGCCCGTCGGCGAACTTCGCCTGGTTGCCCGTGTCGAGCCCGTCCACCGTCTTCTTGAGCTTCGCGTACGAGGCCGAGCTGGCGTTCAGTTCCCTGACGACGTCCTTCTTGATGTCCTCACCGTTGTCCACCGGCGGCGCGCCCGCCTGGTCGAGAGAACGGGCCAGCCCCTTGTAGGCGGTCGAGAGGTCCTGGAACGCCTTCGAGTCGGTCTTCTGGACCTCGGCCGGCTTGCTCGTGTCGGCCGTCTGCTTGTCGATCGCGGCGGTGGACGCGTTGATCTTGTCGACGTCGGGCTTGATGTCGCCACAGAAGGTCTTCGCCCAGTCGTTGACCTTGGCGTCGTTGTCATCGCCGCACCCCGACAGGGCCAGCAGCAGCACCGCACCGCCGGACAGTGCGCACACGAATTTCTTGCTCAACGGATCGGTCCCTCCATGACTGTCGGCCCCGGAACTTACACGGGGCCGACGAAGAGCCCACGCGCCCTTCGAGAAGTTCGCGGTTTATTGCGCCATTTGCCCCACGAGAGAGATGACTCACGGCATACTGCGCGGCTTCGCGGGCTCAGCGGCGTGAAAGCCCGCACGATCCGATCGACCGAGCCGCCACTACGAGGCAGCCGAGCTCCCCGCGACAAGGCGGACCGGGCACCGGTTCGAGGCAGCCGCGGGAAACTGGTACGAGGCACGGAGGCGCACCCCGTACGCGGCTCCGCAGGCGCACCGCACACAGCGCGCACCAGACCGGGCGGAACCGAGACCGGGCGCGGACGACCCAGGCGGGAGTCGGAGCGACGCGGGAACGAAAAATCCGGGCGGACGCAGAAGAACGCGGCCCGAGGGGACGACGGACAACGAAAGGCCCAGAGCTGGGCACGCGCGTCCACAAACGCTGCGTCACGCCCAGGGCGGGCCGGACCCACTCGCAGAGGCGGGGCCGTGACGACCGGGGACGCCACTCCGCCTTCCGAGGCGGTGCCTCACCGTCAGGCGCTGGGCCCGCTGTCCGCGAAGACGTCCGATTTGGCCGGCCAGGTCATCCGCAGACGACCGCCGTCCTCGCCCGTGGTGACCTCCACGTCGTCCACGAGTCCGCTGATCACCGCGAGGCCCATCTCGTCCTCACCCTCGGTGTCCACGTCCTCGTCGCGAATCATCGCGCCGGGAGTGGCATCCGTCACCAAGGCGTGCGGAGCCTGGTCCACGACCTCGATGGAGAACTGGTTCTCCCCCTCGATCAGCCGCACGCTCACCGGCTCGGTCACCCCGTGGTTCTGGTGCAGCCCCACGGCGCGCGTGCACGCCTCGCCCACGGCGAGCCGTACCTCGTCGAGCACGGCCTCGTCGACACCGGAGCGACGGGCCACCGATGCCGCCACCAGCCGGGCCGTCCTGACGTGCGCGGGCAGCGCGCTGAAGCGGAGTTCGACGGTGGCCATGCGGTCCCCCTCAGACGTACGAACGTGCCTGCGGGCGCACCGGGGGAAGGACCCGCCGGTGGCCCGCCCCCGGCCCCGGGCCCAGCGGCCCGGGGCGGAGCGGAACTCAGTCGGTGGCCGCGACGGCTTCCTCAACCGAGGTGTGAATGGGGAAGACCTTCGTCAGGCCCGTGATTCGGAAGATCTTGAGGATGCGCTCCTGATTGCACACGAGGCGGAGCGAGCCCTCATGGGCCCGGACACGCTTGAGGCCACCCACCAGGACGCCGAGACCGGTGGAGTCGAGGAAATCGACCCCTTCCATGTCGACCACCAGGTGGAAATTGCCGTCGTTCACCAGCTCCACGAGCTGCTCACGCAGCTTGGGAGCGGTGTAAACGTCGATTTCGCCGCCAACCTCGACGACCGTACGGTCGCCACCAGGGCCGGACACATTGCGAGTCGACAGGGACAGGTCCACTGATCCTCCAGCACCTTGCTATCGAGCGGTCGTCCCTCGGGACACCTCGGCCTGAGCCCCCGGGACGGTTCGCCAGCCGCCATGGCATTCAATCACTTACCGGTGCAGGTGCACGACGCCTTCCGGGCATTGTCCACCGCGCCAGTGACACACTCGATGTCGATGGCCACGTACTCCACGACCGGCCGCCCCCCTCGGGGCACGGCCGCACAGCACTCTCCCCGAGCGGTTCTGGACCGTCTCGCCGGGGGGTCGAGCCGCGCTGAGCGCATCACTCATACGGAGCACCTGCCCCCGCGCCCGGCGAGCTATGCCGTCTGGCCGCATCAGGTTCGGCCGGAAGTGATCGCCGCCGTGCAGGAGGCTGGCATCGAGCATCCGTGGTCCCACCAGGCGCGGGCGGCCGAGCACGCCCTCAACGGCGAATCCGTCGTGGTCTCGACCGGCACCGCATCCGGCAAATCCCTCGGCTACCTCGTCCCCGTGCTCTCCACCCTCCTCGACGGCTCCGAGGCCCCGAACGGACGCGGCGCCACCGCCCTCTACCTGTCCCCGACGAAGGCGCTCGCCGCCGACCAGCGGCGCGCCGTCCGCGCGCTCGCCGCGCCGCTCGGCCGTGCCGTGCGCCCCGCCGTCTACGACGGCGACACCCCCGTCGAGGAACGCGAGTGGGTCCGCCAGTACGCGAACTACGTCCTGACCAACCCCGACATGCTCCACCGGGGCGTCCTGCCCTCGCACCCCCGCTGGTCCTCCTTCCTCCGTGCGCTCAAGTACGTCGTCATCGACGAGTGCCACGTCTACCGCGGCGTCTTCGGCTCCCACGTGGCCCAGGTCCTGCGCCGGCTGCGCAGGCTCTGCGCCCGCTACGGCTCCGAGCCCGTCTTCCTCCTCGCCTCCGCCACCGCCGCCGAACCGGCCCTCGCCGGGCAGCGGCTCACGGGGCTGCCGGTCGCCGAGGTCACCGAGGACGGCTCCCCGCGCGGCGAGGTCGTCTTCGCGCTGTGGGAGCCCCCGCTCACCGAGCTCCAGGGCGAGAAGGGTGCCCCCGTACGCCGGACCGCGACCGCCGAGAGCGCCGACCTCCTCACCGACCTCACGCTCCAGGGCGTGCGGTCCGTCGCCTTCGTCCGCTCCCGGCGCGGCGCGGAGCTGATCTCCGTGATCGCCAAGGAACGCCTCGCCGAGCGGGACCGGAGCCTGGCGTCCCGCGTCGCCGCCTACCGGGGCGGCTACCTCGCCGAGGAACGCCGCGCCCTCGAACGCGCCCTCCACTCCGGCGAACTCCTCGGCCTCGCCGCCACCACCGCCCTCGAACTCGGCGTCGACGTGGCCGGTCTCGACGCCGTCCTCATCGCCGGCTACCCGGGCACACGCGCCTCGCTCTGGCAGCAGGCGGGCCGCGCCGGGCGTACGGGGCAGGGTGCCCTCGCCGTCCTCGTCGCCCGCGACGACCCGCTCGACACCTTCCTCGTCCACCACCCCGAGGCGATCTTCGACCAGCCCGTCGAGTCCACCGTCCTCGACCCGGACAACCCCTACGTCCTCGCCCCGCACCTGTGCGCGGCAGCCGCCGAGCTGCCCCTGACCGAGCGGGACAGGGACCTGTTCGGCCCGGCGACCGCCGAGCTGCTGCCGCAGCTGGAGGGCGCCAGACTGCTGCGCCGCCGCGGCCCGTCCTGGTACTGGACCCGCAAGGAGCGCGCCGCCGACCTCACCGACATCCGCGGCGAGGGCGGCCCGCCGGTGCAGATCGTGGAGGACGGCACAGGGCGTCTGCTCGGCACGGTCGACGCCTCCGCCTCGCACTCGACCGTCCACGAGGGCGCCGTCCACCTCCACCAGGGCCGTACCTACCAGGTCCGCGCCTTCGACCTCGAAGCGAACGTCGCCCTGGTCACGGAGGCGTCACCGCCGTACACCACCGTCGCTCGTGACACCACCTCCGTTTCGGTCCTGGAGACCGATCGTTCGATTCCCTGGGGCGAGGGCCGCCTCTGCTTCGGCTCGGTCGAGGTGACCCATCAGGTCGTCTCCTATCTGCGCCGCCGGCTCCTGACCGGCGAGGTACTAGGCGAGACGAAGCTCGACCTGCCCCCACGCCACCTGCGGACCCGCGCCGTGTGGTGGACCGTCACCGAGGACCAGCTCGACGCCGCCCTCATCCACCCCGAGCAACTCGGCGGTGCCCTCCACGCCGCCGAGCACGCCTCCATCGGTCTCCTCCCGCTCTTCGCCACCTGCGACCGCTGGGACATCGGCGGGGTCTCCGTGCCGCTCCACCCCGACACGCTGCTGCCCACGGTCTTCGTCTACGACGGCCACCCCGGCGGCGCCGGCTTCGCCGAGCGCGCCTTCGCCACCGCCCGCGAGTGGCTCACCGCGACGCGCGAGGCCATCGCCGCCTGCGAGTGCGATTCGGGCTGCCCCTCCTGCGTCCAGTCCCCCAAGTGCGGCAACGGCAACGAACCCCTCCACAAACGTGCCGCCGTCCGCCTCCTCGCCGCACTCCTCAAGGGCGCTCCTGACGCGGCGGCCCCGGCCACGGAGACCGGTCAGGCTCCGAAGCCGCGCCCGGCACCGGATACTCGTCCGGTGGTGGCACCGGTGCCACCACCGGCGGCCCCGCCCGTGCCCTGACCCGCACGGTCCACGGCCCGACCGTCCCGACGGAGGCGACGTCCGCGTACCGCCCGCGCAGTCCGCACGCGGCGAGCCGCCCGCCCTGCGCCCCGGCCACGCGCCGAGCCGTCCCGCAGGCCGCGACGGTGCCCCGCGCCCATGTGTCCGCCGCAGCGAGCGCCCCCAGGTCGGCGGCCTGGGCGGCGCGGTGCCGGGCGAGGACCACCTGCCCGTAGCCCAGGACTCCGGCGAAGAGGACTCCCAGCGCCGCGAGCACCGCGACGGCCCACACCGTCGCCGCCCCTCGGTCCCCCGCGCTCCGGCCATCCCCCGTCCACACACCGCCGACGCGGTGCTCGCGGCTCACGAGGTCGCCTCCCCGTCGCCGTCGGTCTCCCCGTCGCCGTCCGTCTCTTCGGCGAGCGCGACGGCGGAGGAGCCGAGCCGGACCCCGAGCCCGCCAGGACCGGGCGCGTCGGCGGTGACCGTGACCCGTACGAGGTCCCCCTCCCGCGCGATCGTCACCCGCGCGCCCTCCGGTGCCACCTCCCTGGCCGTGGCCACCGCGCGTGCCTCCGGGTCCTGCCGCGCGGCGGCCCGGGCTCCGGCACCGGCCGCGTCCACGCAGCGCACCTGCGCCGCCGCCGCGAACAACGCCCAGACCAGAGCGAGCGTCACCATCACGAGCAAGGGCAGGACGATCGCCGACTCCGCCGTCACCATCCCCTCGTCCCGCCCGCGGAAGGCGCCCGGCCGGGCGTCGGCGCACGCCACACGACGCCCGGGGCGGCTCCTCTCACCCATGGAGCGCCTTCATGACCGCGGACTGGAGAGCCGACTGCACCGCGCCGCTCGTGACGACCTTGTAGAGCGCCGTGGCGATACCCACGGCGGCGAGCAGGGCGACGGCGTACTCGGCTGTCGCCATGCCGGCATCCCCGCGCTCCCTCGCTTCCTTCGTGGCCTGCCGCAAGGTCCAGCGGATGCGCCGTCGCATCAGGTCCCGCCGCGCCGCGTCCCTGCGGTGGTACCGGGGGAATGCCTCGCTTCCCTGGGCCGCCGTCCGCCGACGGTCCAGCACTTCCGCCCGGCGCCGCGCCCGTTCCAGCCGCACCCCGGCCCGCGCCAACCGCGCATCGCGGTCCCCGTCCGCTTGAGGGACCGGCGCTGTCCTCGCCTTCTCGTCCCGGACGAGCGACGCCGCGTTACCCACCGCCGCTGCGGCCACGTCACGGTCCGCCGTCATTCCCTCGCCACCCGCCCGGGGCAACACCCCCGTGCCGAGAGCGGGGACATCACCCGCCGCGCGCCGCCTCCTACGCCGCCGACGGGTACCGGCCTTCGCCTCGCCGCGACGGGCACCCTTCTCCGCACGCCCGGCAGCGGAGGGATCGCCCGGCACCCGAGAACTCCCGGCGTCCACGGAACGATCCGCGTCCACGGAAACCGAGTGCGCGGGACCGTCCGCTTCCCCGGACCGACCGGAGTTCGCGAAGCAGTCCGTGCCCACCGCACGATCCGAGCCTCGGGGGCCACCGGCCCTCGCAGGTGCGCCCACCTCCACGGACGCGTCCCGCTCGACGGCTCCGCTCGCCCGTCCCGCGCCACCCGGCTTTACGGGCCCACCCGCTTTCGCGGGTCGCGCGGAACGACCCTCCACCGGGCGTCCCGTGTCCACCACTTCGCCCGTGCGTCGCGGCCTCAGCGCCGTGCACCCCGGCGCCCACTCGCCACCACGCCGCGATGTCGCGCCGTCCGCTCGCTTCCCCCGCGCGGGGTGCTCCCCGGCCGGACGACTTTCCGCCACCCGGTGCGCCGCCGGGCGACCTTTCGCCGGCCGACCTCCCGCCGGGCCCTCCCCCGGAGCACCGCGTTCACGCGCCGCGGCCGCGAGAGCACGACAACCACGGGCGATGACCAGACGCTCCTCCCCGAGGTCTTGCCGCTCCCTGCCTCCGGCAGCTGCTCCACCGCGCTTCCTGTCGTGCGTGCCACCTCGCGTAACCGCTCCGGGCACGCCCGCGCCGCCCCGGCCCCGAGTCCCGCGCCCGGCCTTCACGTTGTTCCCCATCACATGCTCCTTGGTTCTTTTCCGTCTCGGCGGACCGTGCGCCCTCCGAGTTCTTCCTCCGCCGCCGCTCCGCTCAGCGGTGCGTCAGCTGCCCTGCCAGCCCGAGCAGTACGGGCGCCACCCCGAGGATCAGGAACGCCGGCAGGAAGCAGAGACCGAGCGGCGCCGTCACCAGCACCCCGGCCCGCCGGGCCGCCGCCGTCGCACCGCGCGCCCAGCGGGCGCGGCAGTCCGCCGCGAGTGCCAGGGCCGGTGCCGCGATCGGCGCGCCCGAGAGCGTGGCGCGCTGGAGCAGGCCGGCGAGGCCGCCCGCTCCGGGCAGCGAGCCGAAGAGTGCCCAGGCCCGCTCCGGTTCCCCGCCCAGCCGGATCTCCGCCGCGACATGCCGCAGTCGCTCCCCGACCGGTCCGTCGAGCGAACCTCCCACCGCCTCCGCCGCCTCCACCGGCCCGGCACCCGCCGCGACGCAGGCGGCGAGCAGATCCGCCGCCAGCGGCAGATCGGCCGGAGTCCCGTCCTGCCGCCGCGGACGGCGAAGCCACGTCGGCGGCAGGTTCCCACCGGTCCCGTTCCTCGCCCGGCGTGCCTCCTCAGCACCTATCCACCGGCGCACGAGGAGGGCCACAACAGCGCCACAGGCCGGCCCGCTCACACCGCCGACCAGGGCCCACGCGGCCAGCCCCGCCCCCGCGACGCTCACCCATCGTCGTGCCGCGCCGGACCCGGACCCGGTGTCCGTACGGCGTGGCGAGCCGCGCTCCTCCGTGCCGAACAGCCTCCGGCCGCGGGCCCGTACGACCGCCCCGCGGCGGCGGGCGAGCAGCATCCCCGGCAGGAGGAACAGCGTCAGGGTCCACGCGGCTGTCCCCGCCCTGTGGATGACTTCCCCGTTCACCGCGCGAGCCCCGCTCCGCGCTGTGCCTGCCGCACGAGCCACAGGCACCACCACACCCCGGCGGCCTCCAGCGCACTCCCGAGCACGAGGCACACGAAGCCCGGTACCGAGCCGAAGAGGACGTTCAGCGGGGCCGCGCCGACCGCCGAGCCGAGGAGCAGTCCGAGGAGCGGCAGCGCGGCCAGGAGTGCCGCCGTCGCACGGGCCCCACTCAGCTGCGCGCGGAGGTCGGCGCGCTGGTCCCGGTCAGCGAGAAGCGCGCGTTCCAGGCGTTCCAAGCCGACCGCGAGCCCGGCTCCCCGGTCGAGTGCCACCCGCCAGCAGGCCGCCAGGCCGACCAGCCCTTCGGCACCCGGCTCCCGCGCCGCCACGCGCAGCGCGGCGGGGACATCCCCGCCGAAGCGGGCCGCCGCCAGGATGTCCGCCCGGCCATGGCCGAGCTCACCGCAGGCGCTCACCGCGTGGGCCAGGGCCTCGGCGGGTCTGTTCCCGGCACGTACCTCACCGGCCAGGAGCCCGCACAGCACCACCACCGCGTCCGCCCGTGCGGCCCGTGCTCGCGCCACCGCCCGGGCGCGACGCAGCCCGCGCACGAGGGGCCAGGCCGGTGCCGCCAGAACCAGCGGGACGAAGGACCCTGCCGGCAGGGCCACCGCCACCGCTCCCGGCAGACACCACCACTCCGGACGCCACACGGCCCGCAGCCGCGCGAACGCGCGCCGCCACGCCTCGGGCGCCTCGTACCGCGGGCCGTCGGCCAGCAACGCCCGTGCTCTGGCCGCCCCGGGCCGTCGCCCCCGCCGCACGAGCACCAGGCTCGCCACTGCCAGTATGAGCGCCCAGGCCGGTGAGCCGAGCACTCGGCGATATCCCGGGGCCGCGTCCGCCAGCACCGACCACGACTGCCCGGTCACGAGGCGATCTCCTGGCCTCGCTCGCGCAACAGCTCCTTGAGACGGGGCCAGCCTTCTTCGCGTACGAAGGCGTGCTCGCCCCAGCGCAGTGCGGGCACCGTGACCACGAACCCGGCCGTGTCGCGCGCGAGCACGCGGATTTCCGCGATCCGGCGGCGGCCCGCGCGGTCCCTGACCAGATGCAGAACGACGGAGAGCGCGGCGGCCACCTGGCTGTGCAGCGCGGCCCGGTCGAGCCCCGCGGCGGTGCCGAGCGCCTCCAGCCGGGCCGGGACATCGGAGGCCGTATTGGCGTGGACAGTGCACGAGCCCCCCTCGTGCCCCGTGTTGAGCGCGGCGAGCAGGTGTACGACCTCGGCGCCGCGCACCTCGCCGACCACGAGTCGGTCGGGACGCATCCGCAGCGCTTGGCGGACGAGGTCCTGGAGCGTGACGCGTCCCGCGCCCTCCTGATTGGCGGGCCGTGTCTCCAGCCGCACGACATGGGGATGTGCGGGTCTCAGCTCGGCGGAGTCCTCTGCCAGTACGAGGCGTTCCGCCGGTCCGGCGAGGCCGAGCAGCGCGCTGAGCAGCGTCGTCTTGCCCGTTCCCGTGCCGCCGCTGACCAGGAAGGAGAGGCGGGCGGCGACGAGTGCGCGCAGGACGGCGTTCCCGCCGGGAGGGATTTTTTTTGCGGCTGTCAGCTCGACCAGGGTGAAGGCCCGGGGGCGTACGACGCGCAGGGACAGGCAGGCGGAGCCGACCGCGACCGGTGGCAGCACGGCGTGCAGGCGTGTCCCGTCGGGCAGTCGGGCGTCCGCCCAAGGCTGGGCGTCGTCGAGGCGGCGTCCGGCGGCTGCGGCGAGCCGCTGCGCGAGCCGGCGTACCGCCGTGGCGTCGGCGAAGCGCACGTCGCTGAGTTCGAGCCCGCCGCCACGCTCCACCCAGACCTGGTCGGGCGCGGAGACCAGGACATCCGTCACGTCAGGGTCGGCGAGCAGCGGTTCCAGCGGCCCCGCGCCGATGAGCTCGCGGCGCAGCAGGTGAGTGAAACGCAGCACCTCGCTGTCGCCGAGCACGCCGCCCTGCTCGCGGACGGCGAGCGCGACCTTGGCCGGGGTGGGTTCGGCGCCGCGTTCCGCGAGCCAGCGGCGCACCCCGTCGAGAAGTCCTTCGGCCGTGGCGATCACCGGTGTGCTCCCGCCTCGCGCACGGCGGCCCGGTAGGCGAGCGCCGCCTGTTCGTCCGCCATGTGCTCCCGCGCGTGCTCCATACCCGCCGCTGCGCGGCCGGGCCGTGCCGGGCGGCTTCCCTCGGGCCAGGCCCCTGCCGGGCGGCGGCCGATCACGCGTGTGCCGCTCCCGAATTCCCACTCCCCTGCCGTACGGTGCGCGGCGTCGCTGTCACGGGGGCCTGCGGCGATGGGGGACGGGTCCTCCGCACTGTTGCGTGGGGCGGGACGTGCTCGGCGGGCGGGACGTGCGCGGCCGCCCCGTACCCTCTTGCCGCCACGGCCACGCTGGTGCGCTTCCTGCTGCGGTGGTGCGGCCTCGTCCCAGAAGTCCTGGCAGAAACGAGCCAGCGGGCCGCGCGAGCCGGGCGGCCGGCCGACAGCCTGGGCGCGCACCAGCCCGCCTTCCCATGGCACTTCGCCGACGCACGGCAGCCCGAGCAAGCGCACCATCTCGGCCGTGTCCAGTGCGGTGGCCGCCGGGACGGGCGGCGCGGAGGCGAGGAGACGGACATCGGGTGCCAGGGCGGCGAGGCTGGTGGCGACCTTGCGCGCGGAGGCCAGGGCCCGCAGTTCTTTGGGAACGAGCAGCAGGAGGAGGTCGAGCTGGCGCAGCACCTCGGCGGTCTCGGCGTCGCAGCGGCGCGGCAGGTCCACGACGACGGCTCCGCCGCGGCGCCGTGCGGCCGCCAGGACGGCGCGCACCGCCTCGGGAGGGATGCCGTGGGTGTCCCCCCGGTCCCAGCTCAGGACACGGAGGCCGTGCGCGGCGGGCAGGGACTCCTCCAGCGCGGTGCCGCTCACCCGGCCCCGGGAGTGGGCGAAGTCGGGCCAGCGCAGGCCGTTCTGGCGCTCGGCGCCGAGGACGACGTCGATACCGCCGCCCCAGGGGTCGGCATCCACGAGCAGCGTCTTGCGCCGGTCGGCGGCCGAGGACAGGGCCAGGGCACAGGCGAGCGTGGAGGCACCGGCGCCTCCTCTGCCGCCGATGACGCCGACGGTGAGGGCGGGCCCCGCTGTTCCGCCTTCGGCGACTTCGGCCAGCCGGTCGGTGAGCCATTCCTCGGCGTCAGGAAGCACGAGTACGTGCTCGGCGCCGGTCTCCACGGCGTGCCGCCAGAGACCCGGCCCACTGACCGGGACGCGGCTCAGCACCAGCACGCCCGGCCTGCGGTTCACCCCCGCCAGGCGGGGCAGTACGTCGGCGCCGAGCAGGACGAGAGGGGGCGCCTCCCAGTCCCCGCGTCGCTCGGGAGCCGTATGCCGTACCTCGGGCAGGACACCGGCGGCCGCGCACAACCGCAGGATGTCGTCGAGGAGTTCGGGGTCCTCGGTGATGACGAGCGGTCCGGTCGAGCCTTCGTCCCTCACTTCCGTGCCCGAAACCTTGCCCGGCGGCCGTGCGCGCGACATCGGCGTCGCGCCTCCCCGCGTGAGGTCTGCGGCCACGCCGCGCCTCGTACGATCCTTCGCCGCGCCGCCTCGGGCCCGGTCGCGTCTTCCCCCGTGCACGTCCATCGCTTCCGCTTCCTTCCCTCGTCCTTTCCGGCTGCCGCGCGGAGTCCGCGCGGTCCGACCGGCCTGCCGCGCATATGCGCGCACCGCGAAATGACGCGTCGCGCCGACGAGGAAGTCCCCGGAACGGCCCGCACGTTCTTCACGAACGCATTCAGGCTTGCAGAGGTTGAGGAGGCATTGAGCATCCGAGAGCAAATCTGTGGATAACTCAGTGGAAGTGGATAATCGCGTCACTCATACCGGTGACGAGAGTGAGAGAAGTACCGGAGTTATCCACAGATTTAAGCTCGGCGCTGCCGATCGACCACGGACCGTGACAGGCTGTGCATCAGAAGCTCCCCAGCCGCAGCGGCGGGCGGGGCTGGACGTAACACGCACGAAAGTGAGCGGGGCTCCCGCAGGGGAGGGGGAAGGCGATGACAGGGCGGACATACCGCACCAAACGGCCGCAGACATGCGACGACCCCCGCCGGGGGGGGAGGGCGGGGGTCGTCTTCACGGCCGACTCCGGGGGGAGGAGCCGGGCCGTGTCAGACACGGTCGCGAACGATCCGTGACTTCCATGGTGTACCCGAGCCCCCTCTCAGGCAAACCCGTACGCGCCGCCTTACGCCGAATGGAGGGCGCCTATGCTCAGGCCCGTGGAAAACCACTCCTTGCCGCGCACGGCCGCCTTCTTCGACCTCGACAAGACCGTCATTGCGAAGTCGAGCACACTCACGTTCAGCAAGTCCTTCTATCAAGGCGGACTGATCAACCGCAGGGCCGCTCTGCGAACGGCGTACACCCAGTTCGTCTTCCTCGTGGGCGGTGCCGATCACGACCAAATGGAGCGGATGCGGTCCTATCTGTCCTCTCTGTGCCGCGGCTGGAACGTGCGGCAGGTCAAGGAGATCGTGGCAGAGACCTTGCACGACCTCATCGACCCGATCATCTACGACGAGGCGGCGTCCCTCATCGAGGAACATCACGCGGCGGGGCGCGATGTCGTGATCGTCTCCACCTCGGGCGCCGAAGTGGTCGAGCCGATCGGTGAGTTGCTGGGCGCCGACCGGGTCGTCGCGACCCGCATGGTGGTGGGTGAGGACGGGTGCTACACGGGAGAGGTGGAGTACTACGCCTACGGCCCGACCAAGGCAGAGGCGGTGAAGGAACTGGCCGCGACGGAGGGCTACGACCTGGCCCGCTGCTACGCCTACAGCGACTCGGCGACCGACCTGCCGATGCTGGAAGCGGTGGGAAACCCGGCAGCGGTCAACCCCGACCGCGCCCTGCGGAAGGAGGCACTGGCGCGCGAGTGGCCGGTACTGGATTTCCACCGTCCGGTACGGCTCAAGCAGCGCCTGCCGAGGTTCCGGCCGCCCACGCCGGTCCTCTTCGCCGCGGCAGCGGTCGGCGCCGTCGCCGCCGCGGGGCTGGTCTGGTACTCCAGCCGCCGCCGCTCCCTCACGAGCTGAGCCCCCACTCGTGATCCCCCCGAGCCCTCGCACCCCGACCACGGGATGCGAGGAGGCCGTCGCCGACGGCTCACCCACTCGGGGAGGGCGCTTCAAGCAGCCCCGCGCTGAAGCGCCTCGCACACGGCGGTGGACTCGCGCGCGCCGAGTTCCACCGCCCGCGCACAGTGCCGAATCCAGTCGGCCACACCCGCCGGGGTGCCGGTGACATAGCCGGCCAGGGCTCGGGAGTACTCCTCGGCTCCCAGCTCCGCGTGCCCGACCTCGGCGGGGCACACCGCCTTCGGGTCGAGGCCCAAACCGACCAGCACGATGCGCTCGGCGGCGCGCGCGACCAGCCCGTTGCACGTCGTGAAGGGGCGGAGGGCGAGGAGTTCGCCGTGCACGATCGCGGCGACGACGAGGGCGGGCGCCTTGGAACCGGCGCCGAGCAGGCCGGTCAGTGCCTCCAGCCTGGCGGCGGTCTCGGCCGCGTCGGGGAGAACGAGGCCGAGGTCGTGATCCCGCACGCCCTCGCCCGCCACCCGGGGCCGCCCCACCTCGGGGGCCTCCCGGGCTTCGGCCACCACGTGCAGCCGGGCCAGTACGCGCAGGGGCGACTGGCCCCACACGGAAAGGAGCTGGCCCGCCTCGGCGCTCAGCCGCAGCGCCGCGCCCACCGTGCGCGCCTCGGGCTCCGAGCCGAAGTCGCTGCGGCGCCGCACCTCCTCCAGCGCCCAGTCCGACCCGTCGAGCGCCGCGGAGGCCCGGGCACCGCGCAGCGCCGCCTCGGAGCTGATCTCGTTGCTGCGGCGCCGCATGACCCGGTGGGCGTAGACCCGGTCCACGGCGGTGCGGACGGATTCGACCGCTTCGGGCACCCCGGGAAGGTCCGCGAGGGCGGCGAACGGGTCTGCGGCCGCTGCTGTCGTACTCATGAGTAAGACCCTACGCATTCGGGGCACCGGCCCCTCGAAGGAGTGGTGTTCTTCACGCGGATAAGACACGAATCGCCACCGGCTCTCTACGCTACGTGAATATGAAGATCGCTTTCGTAGGGAAGGGCGGCAGCGGCAAGACGACGCTGGCCGCACTCTTCGTCCGCCACCTGGCGCGGACCGGCGCTCCCGTCCTCGCGGTGGACGCCGACATCAACCAGCACCTGGGGGTGGCCTCGGCCTGGCGGAGGAGGAGGCCGCCACGTTGCCCGCCATGGGCGTGCGGCTCCCCTTCATCAAGGAGTACCTGCGCGGGAGCAATCCCCGTATCGCCTCGGTCGACGCCATGATCAAGACCACCCCTCCGGGGACGGGTTCGCGACTGTTGCGGGTGCGGGAGGCGAACCCCGTGCACGACGCCTGTGCCCGCCGCGTGGAACTGGACGGGGCCGACGCCGGGCTCATGGTCGCCGGGGCGTTCACCGAAGCTGACCTCGGGGTGGCCTGCTACCACTCCAAGGTCGGGGCGGTCGAGCTGTACCTGAACCACCTGATCGACGGCCGGGACGAATACGTGGTGGTGGACATGACCGCCGGCGCGGACTCCTTCGCCTCCGGTCTGTTCACCCGCTTCGACATGACCTTCCTCGTGGCCGAGCCGACCCGGCGGGGAGTGTCGGTGTATCGCCAATACAAGCAGTACGCGCGGGACTTCGGGGTGGAGCTGCGGGTCGTGGGCAACAAGGTGAACGAGCCGGAGGACCTCGCTTTCCTGCGGGACGAGATCGGCGATGACCTGCTGGTGACGGTCGGCGGCTCGCGGTGGGTGCGCGCGATGGAGAAGGGGTGCCCGGCGCCGTTCGGGGAGCTGGAGGAGGAGAACAGGGCGGCTCTGACCCGCCTCCAGAAGTGCGTGGACGCCACCTACGCCCGGCGGGACTGGGAGCGGTACACCCGGCAGATGGTGCACTTCCACCTCAAGAACGCGCAGAGCTGGGGAAACGAGCGCACAGGCGCCAACCTCGCCTCCCAGGTCGACCCCGACTTCGTCCTCGACGAGAGCGGGCGGAAACGAATTCCGGGCGGTTTGCGGCACCTGCTCGACCAGGACGCGGTGACGGACGCGGTCTGACAGGGGACGGGCTGGCTCTTGGCGGTTTGCGGGGGCGCCGGTCGCCGGTCGCCGGGCGCCGGTCGCCGGGCGCCGGTCGCCGGTCGCCGGTCGCCTCGGATGGTGAGCTGCTCCGGTGTGGCGCGCGAGTGCCGACGTCAGGGACGGACGAGGCGTGGCACGAGGGGCGAGGCCGTGCGTATCCACCCGTCCGGGGCTTGAGGCGGTGTCCGTACGACGGCGCCAGAAGGGCCCGCTCGGAGGTTCGGAAGGCCCGCGGCCCGGAAAACGATGTCTGGAGCCCGGGGCTCGCCGTCCGATCCGGCTGGTGTGCGGGCGTCGCAGTGACACGCGTGGGCGAAAACCTGTTGGTTCGTTGACCGCTCGGGGCTCCACGATGGAGGGGACCGGAAGAGGCGCCGGGTTGACGCCGCGAGCGGGGGATGCGAGAGCGGTTCGCCCGGTCCGGGGAGAGCGGTTGATGGCCTGGAGCCCTTGTGCGGCGGGGAATCGCGCACGGCCGCGACGTGCGCGCCGGGGGCCTCGGGGCCGGGTGTTCGAACCGAGGGGGCGGCGCGGGGACGGGCCCGGGGAGGGGCGGTCGGGGCAATACGGGCCACAGGGGCGGGTGTTCCGTGTAGCGTCCGGATCACGGTCTGCGTCGTTCCTCCCGAACCGGCCCCTCCCCCGGCCCGGGACCCGTACGATCAGCCCTGAGCCCGCGCCTGGGCAGGCACCCCGAATGCCGGTCCGGGCACGGAGGCGG
>NZ_GG770539.1:3075444-3092684 GCF_000154905.1 Streptomyces sp. SPB074
GTCGCGACGGACCCCCACCGCACCTCACCGCTTGTCGGCCATTGCCGCCCTGCGTCCGCGGCGGCCGTGGCGTTCCCGTTCGTTCACGGGAGTGCCGCAAGGCTCCGGAGGCACACGGCGCGAGGATGGTCTCGGCGGGGTGGGTCCCTGTGGGACGCCGGCCCCGCAGGGACCTGCGTCCGTGACTTCCGGACCGCTCAGTCCCTCGTCGCCTTTCGGCCCGCTCAGTCCTTCTTCTCCGCCTTGTTCTGCGGCGGGGCACCCGCGGCGGCGTCGGCGGCGGCCGGGGTGGCGGAGTCGAGCGCGTCCCAGCCGTTCTTGGGCGCCTGGCCCACGCCGAGCTTCTGGAGCTTGGCGAGGGTCGCGGGGTCCTGGGCGTCGAGCCAGTCGGCGAGTTCGCGGAAGGAGACGCAGCGGACGCCCTTCTTGTGGCAGACCGTCTTGACGACGTTCTCCACGGCGCGCATGTAGGTGCCGCCGTTCCAGGACTCGAAGTGGTTGCCGATGATCACCGGAGCGCGGTTGCCCCGGTAGGAGCGGTCGAAGGACTGGAGCAGGCCCTCGCGCATCTGGTTGCCCCAATAGGCGCGCTTGGCGGGGTCGCCCTGCGTCGTCCCGGACTGGTTGACCAGAAAGTTGTAGTCCATCGAGATGGTCTCGTAGGTGTGGCCGGGCATCGGGACCATGTGCATCGAGAGGTCCCACATGCCCTGCTTCTTGGTGGGCCAGACCTGTTCGCGGACGCCGCTGCTGTCGTAGCGGAAGCCCATCGGCCCGGCGGCGGCCATGAAGTTCTTCTGGCCTTCGAGGCAGGGGGTGCGCCCGCCGATGAGCTCCTTGTCGTAGTCGAAGGGGAGCGGGTCGGTCTTGCCGGTGGAGGTGTTGGTCTTCCAGGTCTTCACGAACTGCTTGGCCTGGGTGATCTCGCTGCGCCAGTCCGCGACGGACCACTCGCCGACGCCGCCGCCCTTGCCGCAGAAGTGGCCGTTGAAGTGCGTGCCGATCTCGTGGCCGTCGAGCCAGGCCCCGCGGACCTGGTCGACGGTGTCGTGGATGCCCTTGAGGTCGTTGAAGCCGATGTCGGAGCGGCCCGGGGAGTGCATGGGCGGGTGGTACAGGTCCTTCTTCGCGCCGGGGAGCATGTAGACCCCGCTGAGGAAGAAGGTCATGGTCGCGTTGTTCTCCTTGGCGACCTTGCGGAAATGCGAGAAGAGCTTCTGGCCGTCCTCGCCCGCGCCGTCCCAGGAGAAGACGACGAACTGGGGCGGCTCCTCGCCGGCCTTGAGCTTCTGGGGCCGGAGCTGGTGCGGCTGGACTCCGGTGAAGGCGGTCGAGCCGTCGCCGATGAGGTGGACGGCGTTCTTCGGGGCGGGAGCGGGTTCGGCCTTTTCCTTCTTGGCCTGAGCCCGCGGGTGACCGGTGTCGTGCGGGGTGCCGCCGCAGCCCGTCAGGGCGACGGCGCAGGCGGCGACGGTGGCCAGCGCCGTCATTCTTCTGGTGGCAGCCATGACGGCCCACCTTCTTCCTTTGGATCGCTCACGTGGGTCGCACCGCGTCCCGCAGGCGGGAAGGGGTCCGGCCGAGGTCCGCGCCAAAGTCACACACGGAGCGATTCCGTCATGGACTGACAAGCCGTACAAAATGACTAATCACCCTTGAGGGTGAATCGATGGCCTGTTTGCCCCGATAGAGCCCAAGAATCCTTTACTCTCAATTACGATCCATTTACCGAGTGTTGGAACACTGCGCTCAGCGGCCCCCCGCAACCGGCGCGGCGCCTCCCCCACCCCCACCCCGCGCGCACGCCTCCCGGCTCCGGACTCCCTCCGGCGCGCCGCCGATCGCAGACTCGACGCTCCTCACGCACCCCGCACCCCGCACCCCACGCATCCCGCCGCTGTACGCCGTGACCCACGGCCGCGCCCTGACGCGACCGCGCAGCCCCGGAGGAGACGGGAACATGACCTCTCGCGTAAACCCACACACCTCGCACGGACCGCCGGAGCCCGACAAACCCGGCCCCGGCTTCGACGCAGCAGGCCCCGGAGAGACGGGCCCTGACACAACGAGCCCCGACACAGCGGGTGCTGGCAAAGCCGGTGCCCGCGAAACAGGAGGCACGGTCGGCCTCGACGGCACTGGTCCCCGCCACTCCGGCGGGCCCGACGCCGGTGCCCCCGCCTCCGGCCCAGCCTCGGCACCCAGCCCCACCCGTACGACCGAACCGCCGTCCCGTACGGCAGAAGCACCGGCCCCGGCCACCGGCCCCTCAACCGCTCCCGACGAAGCCCCGGCCGCACCCGGCGAACCCCCAACAGCTCCGGCCGAACCCCCGTCCCGTACGGCCGAGTCCCCCACTCAGTACGCTCCGCCCGACACCCCCCGTCCGGAACCCTCCCGTCCTCCCGGCGCCCGGCCGAACGCCCGTGCCCGGTTCCGGCTTCCCGAGGGCGTTGATCTCTCCGCGTCGATCTCCGTGTTCCTCATCGCCCTGCCGCTCTCGCTCGGTATCGCGCTGGCGACCGGAGCGCCGCTCCAGTCGGGGCTCGTCGCCGCCGCGGTGGGCGGGCTGATCGCGGGGCGGCTCGGCGGCTCGGTGCTCCAGGTGAGCGGTCCCGCAGCCGGGCTCACGGTCGTGACGGCCGACATCATCCAGCAGTACGGCTGGCGGGCGACCTGCGCGATCACCGCGTTCGCCGGGCTCTGTCAGCTCGGGCTCGGGATGTTGCGCGTGGCGCGTTCCGCGCTCGCGGTGAGCCCGGCGATCGTGCACGGGATGCTCGCGGGCATCGGCATCACGATCGCGGTCGCGCAGGCGCACATCGTGCTCGGCGGTACGCCGCAGAGCAGCGTGCTCGACAACCTGCGCGGGCTTCCGGCCCAGCTCGCGGAGACCCAGTGGGCGGCGCTCGCGATGAGCGCGGTGACGCTGGCCGTGCTCTATCTGTGGCCGAAGCTGCCGGGGCGGGCGACGCGGCTCGCGAAGCTGCTGCCCGCCACACTCGTCGCGGTCACCTCGGCGACGCTCTTCGCGGCGCTCGCCGGGCTCTCGCTGCCCCGCGTCGATCTGCCGTCGTGGAGCAACCACGCCCTGCCGACGCTGCCGGAGGGTTCGCTGGGCGGCATCGTCGCCGGGGTCGTGACGATCACACTCGTCACGAGCGTGCAGTCACTGCTCGGCGCGGTCGCCGTGGACAAGCTCGTCGCCGGGCGGCCCGCGCAGGCCGTCCGGGTACCGCGGTCGAACCTGGACAGGGAACTCCTCGGCCAGGGCGCCTCGAACATCGTCTCCGGCGCGCTCGGCGGCCTGCCCGTCGCCGGGGTGGCCGTCCGCAGCACCGCCAATATCAACGCCGGTGCCGTGAGCCGGGCGTCGACCATGCTGCACGGCGTGTGGGTCCTGGTCGCGGCACTGCTCGCGGTGCCCCTGCTCCAGTACATCCCTCTCGCGGTGCTCGCCGCGCTCGTCATGTCCGTGGGCATCCAGATGGTGAATCTGCACCACATCAGGACCGTGACACGGCACGGCGAGTTCCTCGTCTACGGAGTGACGACGTGCGGTGTCGTCTTCCTCGGGGTGCTGGAAGGTGTCGGTCTCGGCATCGCCGTCGCCGTCGGCCTCGCCCTCCACCGGCTCAGCCGCACCCGGATCGTCCATCACGAGCGGGCGGGCCACCACCTCGTACACGTACGCGGGC
Source organism: Streptomyces sp. SPB074 (assembly GCF_000154905.1). Taxonomy (GTDB): domain Bacteria; phylum Actinomycetota; class Actinomycetes; order Streptomycetales; family Streptomycetaceae; genus Streptomyces. The sequence continues at coordinate 3,079,143 of NZ_GG770539.1, forward strand.
AGCTGACGTTCCTGGCCGTGCCGAGGCTCAGCCGGACGCTGCACCACGTACCGGCGAAGGCGACCGTGGTCGTGGAACTCGACGGCTCCTTCATGGACCACGCCGCCTTCGAGACGCTCCAGGACTGGAGCACCTCGCACACCGCGCAGGGCGGCGCGGTCAGCATGACGGGCCCGGCCGGCACCCGTATCACCGAACCGGCGGCGGGCGCGCACAGCCACTGCCGGCCTTGGACGCCTCGGCGCAACCACAGGCCCGCGGCGTACGCGACGACCGGCCCCGTCGCGGCTTCGACGCGGGCGGGCAGCGGGGCGCAGCGCCTCGCCCTGAAGATCAGCGCCTTCCAGCGCGACACTGCGCCCCATATGCGCGAGGAACTCGCCCGCCTCGCGCGGGAGGGGCAGCGGCCCTCGCAGCTCTTCCTGACCTGTGCGGACTCACGTCTCGTCACGAGCATGATCACGGCGAGCGGCCCGGGCGACCTGTTCACCGTCCGCAACGTCGGGAATCTCGTCCCGCCGCCCGACACGGACGACGGCGTCGCACGCGGCGCGGACGTCGCGAACGGCTCCGGAACCCTGACCGGGGACGACTCGGTGGCGGCCGCGATCGAGTACGCGGTCGATGTGCTATGCGTCGAGTCGATCACCGTGTGCGGGCACTCCGGGTGCGGCGCGATGCAGGCGCTGCTCGCCGAGGACGAGCGGCGGAGCCGGGCGACGGGCGACGAAGGGGGCAGGAGCGACGTGCCGTTGACACCGCTGTGGCGGTGGCTGCGGCACGGGGCGCCGAGCCTCGCACGCCTGCGTGGGGAGGCCGGCCTGCTGCCGGGATTCGCGCGACGCGCTCCTGCGGATGTCGCGGAGCAGCTCTGTCTCGTCAACATCGTGCAGCAGCTCGACCACTTGCGGGGGCACCCGGCAGTCGCCCGCAGGCTCGCCGAGGGCAGTCTCGCGCTGCACGGGATGTACTTCCACGTCGGTGAGGCCCAGGCCTATCTGCTGCGGGAGGACGAGACCGGGACCGTGCCGGTCTTCGAGGAGGTGAGCGCCGCCCAGGAACCGGAGCGGCCCGTGCCCGCCTGATCGGGGACCTGTGGCGGGGGCTCCGCCACGGACTGGACGGCTCATGCGCCACGGCGTGTCCGTCCGGGGCCGGGACTCCCGTCCGAGGAGTCCGTCCTCGTGCGTACGGTTGTTCTCTCGCCGTAGGTACGAGGACGGAGCCGCGCCCGCCGACGGGCCGCCTCTCCGCCGTCCCCGCCGTCCGGCGGGGACGTGCCGCCGGACGGCGGGGAGTGGGAGGCCGGGCGGATGGGCAGGAGCGGGAAAAGCGGGGCCGTCCGGGTGTCGCCGGGCTGGCCGGCTCGTTGAAGCTCGCGGTGCGTCCGCGCACCTCGCGGGCGTGGCGGATGAACCTCTCACCTGGGACGTACGTGTCAGGGGTAGCGGGTCCGCGCCGTCGGCGCGCGCCCTGGCGGGTCCGCTTTGCGGGGGTTGACCTCGTGTCTCCGCGAGCGTTGAATCCCTCTGGCAGGCAAAATTGGTCTACACCACGGGACGGTGGGTCAGTGAGCGAGCGTTCGTCAATCGCCAACATGCTCAAGGAAGAGCGCAAGTTCGCGCCGCCGGCGGAGCTGGCGGCGCACGCCAACGTGAAGGCGGACGCCTATGAGCGGGCGCGCGAGGACCGCCTCGGCTTCTGGGCCGAGCAGGCGCGCCGGCTGAGCTGGGACACCGAGCCCACCGAGACCCTGGACTGGTCGAATCCGCCGTTCGCCAAGTGGTTCGCGGACGGCAAGCTGAACGTCGCGTACAACTGCGTGGACCGGCACGTCGAGGCGGGCAACGGCGACCGGGTCGCGATCCACTTCGAGGGCGAGCCGGGCGACAGCCGCAGCATCACCTACGCCCAGCTCAAGGACGAGGTCTCGCGCGCGGCCAACGGCCTGATCGAGCTGGGCGTCGGCAAGGGCGACCGGGTCGCGGTCTACCTGCCGATGATCCCCGAGGCCGTCGTCGCGATGCTCGCCTGCGCGCGCATCGGCGCGATGCACTCCGTCGTCTTCGGCGGATTCTCGGCCGACGCGATCGCGGCGCGGATCGCCGACGCGGACGCGAAGGTCGTCATCACGGCCGACGGCGGCTACCGGCGTGGCAAGCCGAGCGCGCTCAAGCCCGCCGTGGACGCCGCCGTCTCCCGCTTCGACACGGTCGAGCACGTCGTCGTCGTGCGCCGTACGGGCGAGGAGACGGCGTGGACCGAGGGCCGCGACGTGTGGTGGCACGAGCTGACCGAGCGCCAGTCGGCCGAGCACACGCCCGAGGCCTTCGAGGCCGAGCAGCCGCTCTTCATCCTGTACACCTCGGGTACGACGGGTAAGCCGAAGGGCATCCTGCACACCTCGGGCGGCTACCTCACCCAGGCGAGCTTCACGCACCACGCCGTCTTCGACCTCAAGCCGGAGACGGACGTGTACTGGTGCACGGCCGACATCGGCTGGGTCACCGGCCACTCGTACATCGTCTACGGGCCGCTCTCCAACGGTGCGACCCAGGTGATGTACGAGGGCACGCCCGACACCCCGCACCAGGGACGCTTCTGGGAGATCATCCAGAAGTACGGGGTCTCGATCCTGTACGCGGCGCCGACGGCGATCCGCACGTTCATGAAGTGGGGCGACGACATCCCCGCGAAGTTCGACCTCTCCTCGCTGCGCGTGCTCGGTTCGGTCGGTGAGCCGATCAACCCCGAGGCGTGGATGTGGTACCGCAAGAACATCGGCCACGACAAGGCCCCCATCGTGGACACGTGGTGGCAGACCGAGACCGGTTCGATGATGATCTCGCCGCTGCCGGGCGTCACGGAGACGAAGCCGGGCTCCGCGCAGACGCCGCTGCCCGGCATCGCGGCGACCGTCGTGGACGACGAGGGCAACGAGGTCGGGAACGGGGGCGGCGGCTACCTCGTGCTCACCGAACCGTGGCCCTCGATGCTCCGCACCATCTGGGGCGACGACCAGCGCTTCATCGACACGTACTGGTCGCGCTTCGAGGGCAAGTACTTCGCGGGTGACGGGGCGAAGAAGGACGAGGACGGCGACATCTGGCTGCTGGGCCGGGTGGACGACGTCATGCTCGTCTCGGGGCACAACATCTCCACGACCGAGGTCGAGTCCGCGCTCGTCTCGCACCCGGCGGTCGCCGAGGCCGCGGTGGTCGGCGCGGCCGACCAGACCACGGGGCAGGCCATCGTCGCCTTCGTGATCCTGCGCGGCACCGCGACGGAGTCGGAGGACCTGGTCGCGGACCTGCGCAACCACGTGGGCGCGACGCTGGGGCCGATCGCCAAGCCGAAGCGGATCATGGCGGTCGCCGAGCTGCCGAAGACGCGGTCCGGGAAGATCATGCGCAGGCTGCTGCGGGACGTGGCGGAGAACCGTGAGCTGGGGGACGTCACGACGCTGACGGACTCCTCGGTCATGGACCTCATCCAGTCCAAGCTGCCGGCCTCCGGCGGGAGTGACGACTGACGGTCTACGTCGACGGGGTGGTGACTGCTGCCGCCGGCTGGGAGAGGAAGGGACGGGTCCCCCGGGACTCGTCCCTTCGTCGTGGGGGGGGCGGGTGTACGGGTGTGCTCCCGTGTACGCGTGTACACCGGGTGGGCGTGGGGGCTTCGGGTGCACGGGCGCGCACCAGGTGTACGGGTGTACGGGTGTACGGGTGTACACCGACCGTACGGCGCGAAACGGTATACGGGTGTACACCGAAAGGTGGGAGGTACGCGGCCAGGCGTCGTGTCGGCGCACAAGCGTGCTCGCGGCGGACGCGCGCATTCTCGGCGCACAGTCGTACTCCCAGCGCACACGCGTGAACTCAGCGCACAGCTGCACACCCCACGTACGACCCTGCGCCACGCCGCATCCCGCCCAGCCCCTTACAGCCACTCCCAGCCACTCCCAGCCACTCCCAGCCACTGCCAGCCCCCGACAGCACCTCCCAGCGGCATCCGCCGGTCAGGCCCCCACCCCTTCGCCGGTGAGTAAGGTGGCCCTGTACGCCCTGCGTACCGACAAACGAAGAGGGGTGCCGGGAAGTCTGGTCGGCGTGTGATCATCTGACGCCGAACGGCGCCCGTACGGGCGCCGCATCTGGAGACGCCTGTGCCCAGCAACCGCCCGAACGCTCCCGGACGCCGTTTCCTCGGCCGCCTCCCGCTGCCCGAGTACCGCTACGTGGCCGACGCCCTGCGCGCCGAGACCCTCGGCGGGGCGCTGCTCCTCGTGGCCGCCGCGCTCGCTCTCGTCTGGGCGAACACCCCGCTGTCGCACAGCTACGAAACCGTCCGCGATTTCCATCTCGGGCCTGCCGCGCTCGGCCTGCGTCTCTCCGTCCAGCACTGGGCGGCGGACGGGCTGCTCGCGGTGTTCTTCTTCGTCGCGGGCGCGGAACTCAAGCGTGAGCTGGTCGCCGGGGACCTGCGCGATCCGAAGGCGGCGCTTCTGCCCGTGGTCGCGGCGGCGTGCGGAATGATCGCGCCCGCGCTCGTCTATACGCTCGTCAACACGGTGGGCGGCGGCGACCTGGGCGGTTGGGCGGTACCGACCGCGACGGACATCGCCTTCGCGCTCGCGGTGCTCGCCGTCCTCGGCACCGCGCTGCCCTCGCCCCTGCGCGCGTTCCTTCTCACGCTCGCCGTCGTGGACGATCTCTTCGCGATCCTGATCATCGCGGTCTTCTTCACGAGTGACCTGGACTTCGCCGCGCTCGGCGGAGCGGTCGCCGGGCTCGTCTTCTTCTGGTTCCTGCTGCGGCGGCTGCGGGTGCGGGGCTGGTACGTGTACGTGCCGCTCGCGCTGGTGATCTGGGGGCTCATGTACAACAGCGGCGTGCACGCGACGATCGCGGGCGTCGCGATGGGCCTCATGCTGCGCTGCCACCGTGAGGAGGGGGAGGAGGAGTCGCCGGGGGAACGGGTCGAGCACCTCGTGCGGCCGTTCTCGGCCGGGGTCGCTGTCCCGGTCTTCGCGCTGTTCTCGGCCGGTGTCGCGGTGGGCGGGGACGCATTCGCCGATATCTTCACCCGGCCGGAGACGCTGGGGGTGGTTCTCGGGCTCGTCGTCGGCAAGGCGGTCGGCGTCTTCGGCGGCACGTGGCTGACGACGCGGCTGACCCGGGCGGAACTCGATCCGGCCCTCAGGTGGTCCGATCTCTTCGCGGTCTCCGTGCTCGCCGGGATCGGCTTCACGGTCTCGCTCCTCATCGGTGAACTCGCCTTCGACGGGGACGCGGAACTCACCGGTGAGGTCAAGGCCGCCGTGCTCGTCGGTTCCCTCGTCGCGGTCCTGCTCGCCGCGGCACTGCTGCGGCTGCGGAACCGGGCGTACGTGCGGCTCGCCGCCGAGGAGGAGCGCGACGAGGACCGCGACGGCGTGCCGGACGTCTACCAGCAGGAGGACCCGGCGCACCATCAACGCCTGGCCGACGCCTACGAGAACCGCGCCGCCGAGCACCGGGCGCGCGCCCGCGAGCGGGAACGCGGCGCGGAGGACGCGGAGGACAGGGACGCCTGACGCCTCGTACGGACACGGCGCGCCGCCCTCGTAAGACAGTGTCCCCCGCCCCGTACGACGCCGGACGGACCCGTCCGCCGCGAGAAGGACCCGCACGACTGCCCCGCGCACCCCGCACGGCTGCTGGACGTCCCGCCCCGACGCCGCACGGCCCCGTACGGCTGTCTGACGGACCGCTACGCCGTCGGGCGGAGCCGCGCGCGGCGTGGCGGATCCCTGCGGTCTCCGGCGGACCCGTAGGACCGGAGGGAAGTGCCCGTACGACCGGAGGAGGTACCCGTACGACCGATGGCGGAGCCCCTTCCGCACCCGACAGGAGTCAGGCGGGCGGGGCGGGGGAAGCGGCAAGGGCAAGGGTCCGGCATGATCTGAACCCTGACCGTGTTTCGGGCGGGTGCGCCGCCGCCCGGAGGAGACCGGGGGCCGCGAGTCCGGCCCCCGCGCAGACCGGCGAAAGAGAAGAGGGAGTACGCGATGAGCGCACCCGACAGCGCGAGCCACCGTCCCGGCGACCCGGAGAAGGCGGCGGCAGCGGCGGTGAGCGCGGACCGCAGCCTCGGCCAGCTCGTGGCCCACGCGACCTCCGAGCTGTCCGCGCTGGTGCACGACGAGATCGCGCTCGCCAAGCTCCAGATCATGAAGGACGTGAAGAAGGGCCTGGTCGGCAGCGCGGCGTTCATCGTCGCCCTCGTCCTGGCGCTCTTCTCCCTGCCGATGCTGAGCTTCGCGCTCGCCTACGGCATCCACGCCTGGAGCGGTTGGCACCTCTCCGTCTGCTTCCTGCTCTCCTTCGCCGCGAGCCTCCTCGTGGCCGGGTTCTTCGCCCTCATCGGGCTCGTCTTCTTCAAGAAGGCGCGGAAGGGCAAGGGCCCGCAGAAGGCCGCCGCCGCCGCGAAGGCCGACGCCTCGGTCCTCTCCAACGCCAAGCCGCACCCGCGTCCCGAGACGCCGGAGCTGGAGAAGTTCCCGCCGCTCGCGCGGCAGGACGCCGAGGGAGCGGACGGTGCCACAGCTGTGGCACGCTCCTCCTCATGACGGCTACCGACCCCCGTTCGGCGCAATCCGCCCCCGCGATCCGGATCGACGGTCCCTGGACCCACCGGGACGTGGCGGCGAACGGCGCGCGCTTCCACGTCGCGGAGGTGGGCGAGGGGCCGCTTGTCATGCTCGTGCACGGCTTCCCGCAGTTCTGGTGGACGTGGCGCGAGCAGCTGACGGCGCTGGCCGACGCCGGGTACCGGGCGGTCGCGATGGACCTGCGCGGGGTCGGCGGCAGCGACCGCACGCCGCGCGGCTACGACCCGGCGAACCTCGCGCTCGACATCACCGGGGTGATCCGCTCGCTCGGCGAGCCGGACGCGGCCCTCGTCGGCCACGACCTCGGCGGCTATCTCGCCTGGACGGCGGCGGTCATGCGGCCCAAGCTGGTCCGCCGCCTCGTCGTCTCCTCGATGCCGCACCCGCGCCGCTGGCGCGCGGCGATGCTCAGGGACCCCCGGCAGTCCGCGGCGGGTTCGTACGTGTGGGGCTTCCAGCGCCCCTGGGTCCCGGAGCGGCAGCTCGTCGCCGACGAGGGCGCGCTCGTCGGGGAGCTGCTGCGGGGCTGGTCGGGGCCGCGGCTCCCGGACGACGCGACGGTGGACGTGTATCGCAGGGCGATGTGCATCCCCTCGACGGCGCACTGCGCGGTGGAGCCCTACCGCTGGCTCGTGCGCTCGCTCGCGCGGCCGGACGGCGTGCAGTTCTACCGGCGGATGAGGCGGCCCGTACGGGTCCCGACGCTGCACCTGCACGGGGCGCTGGACCCGGTGCTGCGCACCCGCTCGGCGGCCGGTTCCGGCGAGTACGTGGAGGCCCCGTACCGCTGGCGGCTCTACGAGGGGCTCGGGCACTTCCCGCACGAGGAGGACCCGCTCGGCTTCAACCGCGAGCTGATCGACTGGCTGCGGGACCCGGAACCGGACCGCTGAGTCGGCGCCGCGCTCCGGGCGCGGGAGGCGCGAGGGTCCGGGCGCGCGGGAGGCGCGGCCGGGGAGCGAGGGCCGGGCGGGGACGCCGTCTTGAGCGCGCGGGCCGCCGACGCCGTCTTGAGCGCGGCCGGGCGGCCGGGTTCCCGCGCGTGACGGGGCTCCGTCCCTCCGGGCGGCTCGTCCGGGGGTGGGGTGCGGTCCGGAGTGTGCGCCCCCTGAGCCGTCGCGTGCTCCCCTTCCCTCCGCTCGTCGGGCCCCACCCGTATCGCTGAGCGACGCGCCCGCCTGACGATCGAACAGCTGTTGCCACACGCATAGGCCAATTAGGTGCCGAGGGCGCGATTACCGACCATGGGAGCAGGGCAGGGACGGGGTATGGGCTGGACGCACGACTACAGTGACGCAGCACGCGACCGCCGCTCAGTCTCCGCGCTGAGCAGCCACGAGGGGACGGGCCCGCTGGGTTCCGGCGCACCGCACCCCTCCCCGGACGGGGTCAACATCCCCCTCATCCTCCGCCGCCGGGCCCGCTGGGTCTCGGCCCGTCTCCGGCACCCGCGCGACTGAACCACCCCGGTGCCCGCACCAGGGCCCGGCAGGGAAGCACGGAGGCGCGGGGGCGCACACCCGCCACACCTCGCGCCCCGTACACACCGCACACCGCACGCGGGGCTGCCGCACGTCAGCCTCAGGACGGTCCTGCGGCAGTCGCGGGACGGCCGTCCCGCGCGTACGGCCGGCAGGGCGCGCCGCCACCGCGAGCGCGCGCGGCCGTCCCGCTTCCCGGACCCCACCCCACGTACGTACGAGAGCACCCGGCCCCGGCCCACGTGATCCGTGGCGACCGGGGCCCTCGCGCGAGTAGTGCGCTCCCTCGCGCGACCGCGCTCGGTACGCCTGCGCTCAGAGGGCGCAGCTCTGCGTGTCGACGCGTTGGGTGGCCGTGCGGCCCTGGGTGACGTCGTCGCGGACCTCGTCGGCGGTGAGGGCGTAGCCGGTGTCGGGGTCGTCGAGCGATTTGGCGAAGACGACTCCGTAGACGCGGCCGTCCGTCGTGAGGAGCGGGCCTCCCGAGTTGCCCTGGCGGACGGTGGCGAAGAGCGAGTAGACGTCGCGGCTCACCGTGCCCCGGTGGTAGATGTCGGGGCCGGTCGGGGTGATGCGGCTGCGGACGCGGGCGGGGCGGACGTCGTAGTCGCCGTTCTCGGGGAACCCGGCGACGATCGCGCCGTCGTTCGGCTCGGCGTCCGAGCCGGTGAAGCGCAGCGAGGGCGCGGGCAGTCCGGGGACGTCGAGGACGGCGATGTCGCGCTTCCAGTCGTAGAGGACGACCGTGCCGTCGTAGCGCTTGCCCTGGCCGCCGATCTGCACGGTGGGTTCGTTGACGCCGCCGACGACGTGCGCGTTCGTCATCACGCGGTCCTTGGCGATGACGAAACCGGAGCCCTCCAGGACCTTGCCACAGCCCGAGGCGGTGCCGACGACCTTGACGATCGACTGCTTCGCCGTCCGCGCGACCTGACTGTTGGCCAGGGCCGGGTCCGGCGGGTCGACCGGTTTGATCGGCTCGTTCGAGAAGGGGCTGAAGACCTGCGGGAAGCCGTTCTGCGCGAGGACGGAACGGAAGTCGGAGAACCAGTTGTCGGCCTCCTGGGGCATGGCCCGCGAGACGCCGAGGAGGACCTTGGAGGCGCGGACCTGCTTGCTGACCGTGGGGAGCGTCGTCTGCGCGAGGAGCGAGCCGAGGAGCCAGGCGACGAGGAGCATCGCGAGGACGTTGACGACGGCGCCGCCGGTCGCGTCGAGCGCGCGCGCCGGGCTCCACGTGATGTGGGTGCGCAGTTTGTTGCCGAGGTGGGTGGTGAACGCCTGGCCCGTGGAGGCGCAGACGATCACGATGATCACCCCGACCACGACGGCGGTCGTGCTCGCCTCGGAATTGTCCGTCAGCGCGTCCCAGAGCACGGGCAGCACCCACACGGCGAGGAGGCCCCCGCCGAGGAAGCCGATCACCGACAGGATGCCGACGACGAAACCCTGGCGGTAGCCGACGATCGCGAACCACACGGCGGCGGCGAGCAAGAAGAAGTCCAGCGCGTTCACCGGGACACCCTGTCATGCGTGCCGGTCGAGTGAGACCCTCTTCCCCCTGTCCCATGGTCGTTCCCAGCCCGCGAAGTACAGCAGCCGGTCGATGACCCCGGCGGTGAAACCCCAGACCAGAGCGTCGCGGACGAGGAAAGCGGGGCCCTCGTGGCCGCGCGGGTGGACCGCGACGGCGCGGTGCGCGGGGTCCGTGAGTTCGCTCACCGGAACGGTGAAGACGCGCGCGGTCTCGCCGGGATCGACGGCGCGCACGGGGCTGGGCGCGCGCCACCAGCCGAGCACGGGCGTCACGACGAAGCGGGTCAGCGGGATGTAGAGGCGGGGCAGCACGCCGAAGAGCTGGACGCCCGCCGGGTCGAGACCGGTCTCCTCCTCGGCCTCGCGCAGCGCGGCGCGCAGCGGCCCGGTGGTGAGCGGGTCGCCGTCGCCGGGGTCGAGGGAGCCGCCGGGGAAGGAGGGCTGACCGGCGTGGGCGCGCAGGGAGGAGGAACGCTCGGTGAGGAGCAGTTCGGGACCGTCCTCGCCCTCGCCGAGCAGGATGAGCACCGCCGACTGACGGCCCCCGCCGTCCGCCGGTGGCAGGAACGCGCTGAGCTGCTCGCCCCGCACCGTCCGCACGGCTTCGACGACCGGATCGAGCCAGCCGGGCAGCCCCTCGGTGGCCACGACGGGAGCCGGGCTCACGGGCGGGCCGTGGAGGGCGTCGGCGCGCGCGGTGTCGGCGGGGGGCGCGTACGTACCCGCCGGGCCGACGCGTGGGTGTCCGCCGGGGTGGGGGGCGCGCTCGGCGGAGTGGGGGCCGTGCTCGGCGAGGGGGATGTCGTCGGGCCCGCTCCTGTGCGTGGCCGCCGCGTCGGCGGGTGGGCGCTCCGGGCGGTCGGCACGCCCGTTCTCGTACGAGCCGTTGTCACGGCGGTACGCGCCGACCTCGCGCCCGGTCGCGGGCGTGGCGTTGTCGCGCCGGTACGTGCCGGCCTCGCGCGTGCGCGGGGCGGCGCTCGGGCCGGGGTTCGGCCTTTCGGCGCGGAACTCGCTCTCGGTGCTCAGGGTCGCTTCACCACCAGTTCTCCTCCCGGCGGGGCCGGTCGTCGTTTCGTCGTCGTTCTCACCCGCTCCAACGTCAGTGCGAAGCCGCTGTGTTCCGGGGACGGGAGAGACGCGGGTGCACAGGGAGCGCGGGGGCGCGTACGAAGGCCCTGTGGCGCCCCTGAAACTTCTCAGGGAGGCCCCCGAGTCGCGTCAGCCGCCCAGGGGCGGCGCGGGGGGTCCGGGGAAGTCGGCGGGGGGCTTGAGGCGCTGGCCCGGCATCCCGGCCTTCTCGTACTTGAGGAGCTTCGTCGCCTTCTCCGGGTCCGTCTCGCCCTCGCCGTACGAGGGGCAGAGCGGCGCGACGGGGCAGGCGCCGCAGGCGGGGCGGCGGGAGTGGCAGATGCGGCGGCCGTGGAAGATCACGCGGTGCGAGAGCATCGTCCACTCGCCCGGTTCGAAGATCTCGGCGACGTCGGACTCGACCTTCACCGGGTCCTCGGACGCCGTCCACTTCCAGCGGCGCGCGAGGCGCCCGAAGTGGGTGTCCACGGTGATGCCCGGGACACCGAAGGCGTTGCCGAGGACGACGAAGGCCGTCTTCCGGCCGACGCCGGGCAGTTTCACGAGCGCGTCCACGGTCGCCGGGACCTCGCCGCCGAAGTCGTCGCGGAGCGCCGCCGAGAGGCCGAGCAGCGAGCGGGCCTTGGCACGGAAGAAGCCGGTCGGCCGGATCAGCTCCTCCAGCTCCTCAGGGACCGCCGCCGCCATGTCCTCGGGGGCCGGGTACTTCGCGAAGAGCGCGGGGGTCGTCTGGTTCACCCGCAGGTCGGTGGTCTGCGCGGACAGGACGGTGGCGACGAGGAGCTGGAAGGGGTCCTCGAAGTCCAGCTCGGGGTGGGCGTAGGGGTAGGTCTCGGCGAGGACCTCGTTGATGGCGTGCGCGCGCTCGACCATGGCGGCGCGGGACTCCCGCTTGGCGAAGCCGGGGGGCTTGGGGGCGGGGGTATTCTTCGCGGCCTTCTTGGCGGGGGGTTTCTTGGCGGGGGCCTTCTTGGCGAGCGCCTTCGCGGCGGGCGCCTTCGCGGCGGGCGCCTTCGCGGCGGGCGTCGCCTTCTTGGCGGGCGTCGCCTTCTTGGCGGGCGTCGCCTTCTTCGTCGGCTTTTCCGCCGCCGTCTTCTCCGCCGCCGTCTTCTTCGTCGCCGTCTTCTTCGTCGTCACCCGGCTGACCTCCGTGCCCTCCGCCGGTGCCGCGCGCCTGCTCGCGGCGACCGCTCGTCCCGTACCGGCCCGACCGGCCTCGTACGCCTCTGACGGCCCTATCCGCGCCGCGTTCGCTCACAGCGGAACGTGCTGGTCGGGGCCGTATCGCAGGTGCCTCGACCGGGCCCGTACCGCCGGGCGTCGCGGACACCCGCTCAGCCTACGGCGGGGTACGGACATCCGCCGCCGACTACGGGGTACGCCACTCCCACGGCCCCCCTGGCGCACAGGACCGAGCATCTGTGCGGCACACTTGTGACTGATCACACTGTTTGGCACGTCCGGCACAATGGGAGACGACCGGTCCCCCTGAGCAGCCGACAAGGAGAGAACTCGTGGATGACGTTCTGCGGCGCGCACCGCTGTTCGCGGCGCTCGATGACGAACAGGCGGCGGAGCTCCGCGCCTCCATGAGTGAGGTGACGCTCGCGCGTGGGGAGTCCCTCTTCCACGAGGGCGAGCCGGGCGACCGCCTCTACGTCGTGACGGAGGGCAAGGTCAAGCTGCACCGCACCTCGCCCGACGGCCGCGAGAACATGCTCGCGGTGCTCGGCCCCGGCGAGCTGATCGGTGAACTCTCGCTCTTCGACCCGGGCCCGCGCACGGCGACCGCTTCCGCGCTCACCGAGGTCAAGCTGCTCGGGCTCGGTCACAACGACCTCCAGCCCTGGCTCAGCGGGCGCCCCGAGGTGGCCGCGGCGCTGCTGCGCGCGGTGGCGCGCCGGCTGCGCAAGACGAACGACCAGATGTCCGACCTGGTCTTCTCGGACGTGCCCGGCCGTGTCGCCCGCGCGCTCCTCGACCTCTCGCGCCGCTTCGGTGTGCAGTCCGAGGAGGGCATCCACGTCGTCCACGACCTGACGCAGGAGGAGCTGGCGCAGCTCGTCGGCGCCTCGCGCGAAACGGTGAACAAGGCGCTCGCCGACTTCGCCGGACGCGGCTGGCTGCGGCTGGAGGCGCGCGCGGTGATCCTGCTCGACGTGGAGCGACTGGCGAAGCGATCCCGCTGAGGCGGTGGCGGTTGAGGCGAGGGCGCTGAGGCGGAGGCCGCCGAGGTGCTGGGCTGAGGGCGCCGAGGTGCTGGGCCGCGGAGGCGCGGGGCTGGGGTCGGCGGCTCGTTGGGGCACGCGGTTGCCGCGCGGAGCGGTCCGGCGCGGGGCCCGACCGGTGCGCGTCTGATGCGGTACCGGCCTGACGCGATACGGGCCCGATCACGTATGTACGAGAGGCGGCAGTCCCCGGGTGGGGGCTGCCGCCTCTTGTGCGAGCGGGGGTCGGCTCGCGCATGGGGGCTCGGCTCCCGCGTGGGACTTGCCTCGCGCGGGGCCCGGGCTCGTCCACAGCGTTGGCGGAGGCTCGCCTACCGGGTGCGCTGAGCTTGGCTCCCGCTGCCGGGCGTATGTGGCGATGATCGGAGCAGTCGGTGCGATCTTCCGCCCTGTCACAGGGCGTTCTTCGGCGTTCGTACGACTTCGGCTGTGGACGACCCGGCCGAAGTCGCGACGGCACTCACTCGCACGAGTGAGGCGGCGTACGGGTTTCGCGGAGTTGTCCACAGATGCGGGGAAGTGGCGGGGACGGGGGCGCGGGGTGCGGAAGAAT
>NZ_GG770539.1:3099641-3118845 GCF_000154905.1 Streptomyces sp. SPB074
CGGCAAGACGACGGTCGCCGCCGCGCTCGCGCTCGCCCTCGCGACCGAGGGCAGGCGCACGCTCCTTGTCGAGGTCGAGGGCAGACAGGGCATCGCCCAGGTCTTCGACACCGAGCCGCTGCCGTACGGCGAGCACAAGATCGCGGTCGCGCCCGGGGGCGGCGAGGTCTTCGCGCTCGCGATCGATCCCGAGCTGGCGCTCCTCGACTACCTCCAGATGTTCTACCGGCTCGGCAGCGCGGGCCGCGCCCTCAAGAAGATGGGCGCGATCGACTTCGCGACCACCGTGGCGCCCGGCGTCCGGGACGTCCTCCTCACCGGCAAGGCCGCCGAGGCCGTCCGCCGCAAGGACACACACGGGCGGCACGTGTACGACCACGTCGTGATGGACGCCCCGCCCACCGGGCGCATCACCCGCTTCCTCGGCGTCAACGACGAGGTCGCCGGGCTCGCCCGGATCGGCCCCGTCCACCACCAGGCCCAGTCCGTCATGCACCTGCTCAAGTCCCCGAGCACCGCCGTGCACCTCGTCACGCTCCTGGAGGAGATGCCGGTGCAGGAGACGACGGACGGGATCGCCGAACTGCGCGGCGCGGGGCTCCCGGTGGGCCGCGTCCTCGTCAACATGGTGCGTCCGGCGCCGCTGGCCCCCGAGGCCCTCGCCCGGGATGTCCCGCGCGCCGCCCTCGAAGCGGCGCTCACCGCCGCCGGGCTCCCGCGCGCGGGCGCGCTCGCGGGCCCGCTCCTCGCGCTCGGCGAGGAGTACGGGGAGCGCCACGCGCTGGAGAGCGCGCAGCGCGCCCGCCTCGCCGCGCTCGGCCGTCCCGTCCACGAACTGCCCCTCGCCCCCGACGGCATGGACCTCGCCGCCGTCTACCGCATGGCGAAGGACCTGCGCGGCCGGGGCGTCACGGAGGAGACCCCGAGGAGGAGCCCGTGAGCCTCGACCCCGCGCCCGCGCTGGAGACCGACCCGCTCATCGACGATCCCGCGACCCGCATCCTGGTGTGCTGCGGCTCGGGCGGCGTCGGCAAGACGACGACCGCCGCCGCGCTCGGGCTGCGCGCCGCCGAGCGGGGCCGCAAGGTCGTCGTCCTGACGATCGACCCGGCCCGGCGCCTCGCGCAGTCCATGGGCATCGACGCGCTCGACAACACCCCGCGCCGCGTGCCGGGCACGCGGGGCGAGGGCGAACTGCACGCCATGATGCTCGACATGAAGCGCACCTTCGACGAGATCGTGGAGGCGCACGCCGAGCCCGCCCGGGCGCGCGCGATCCTGGAGAACCCCTTCTACCAGTCGCTCTCGGCCGGTTTCGCCGGTACGCAGGAGTACATGGCGATGGAGAAGCTCGGCCAGCTCAGGGCCGGCGAGAAGTGGGACCTCATCGTCGTGGACACGCCTCCGTCCCGCTCGGCGCTCGACTTCCTCGACGCCCCGAAGAACCTCGGCTCCTTCCTCGACGGGAAGTTCCTGCGCGTCCTCATGGCCCCCGCGAAGGCGGGCGGGCGCGCGGGCATGAAGTTCCTCAACGCCGGGATGTCGCTCATGACCGGCACGCTCGGCAAGCTCCTCGGCGGCCAGTTCCTCTCCGACGTGCAGACCTTCGTCGCCGCGATGGACACGATGTTCGGCGGTTTCCGCGCCCGCGCCGACGCCACCTATCAGCTCCTCCAGGCCCCGGGCACGGCCTTCCTCGTCGTCGCCGCGCCGGAACGCGACGCGCTGCGCGAGGCCGCCTACTTCGTCCGCAGGCTCGCCGACGACGGGATGCCGCTCGCCGGTCTCGTCCTCAACCGCGTGCACGGCGGCGGCCCCGCCGCGCTCACCGCGGAGCGCGCGCTGAGCGCGGCGGAAAATCTTGAGGACCCCGGCATTGTGGATCAGCCGGACGGGAAAGCTGGACTGCGTAACCCCCGGAACACGACCGGTGACGCTCTCGACTCCCCCGAGGCCGAAGCCGGTTCGCGGGACACAACCGAAGAACCGAGCCGTACGCCCCGAGCCGCCCACACCGGCTCGGCGGCCCCCGGGTCCGGTCCCTCGCCCCAGGCCGCAGCCCTCGCCGCCGGGCTGCTGCGCCTGCACGCCGAACGCGCCCGCCGGCACGCCCGCGAGGCACGCACCAGGGACCGCTTCACCGCGCTCCACCCCGAGGTCCCCGTCGCGGAAGTCCCCGCGCTCGCGGGCGACGTCCACGACCTCACCGGCCTGCGCACGGTCGCCGCGCGCCTGGCGGGCGAGAACCCGGCGACCGGGGACTGAGAACGGGCGTACGGCCGCACCGTGCCCGCCTCACCCACGCACGCGCGACCGCCGCCACCCGCACCCGCACCCGCACCCGCGCCACCGGGCAGGCCCGGCACCTCACCCGGACCCGCCCCCACGTACAGCCCCCCGCGACCTGTACGCGTACCCGTCCCGCCATCCCGCCGCCGACGACCCGGACCAGCCGACCACCGCAGACAGCGAGACCAACCAGCCGACCGCCGACGAAGGAGACGCGCTCCAGCCGACCCGGCTGCCTAGCCCACCGCCGCGTACCGCCGCTCGCCCGGGCCCGCCGCGTACCGCCGCTCGTCCGGAGCCGCCGCGTACCGCCGGTCCCCCGGGTCCACCACGTACGGCCGGTCCCCCGGTCCCGCCGTGACGGTCCCCGTCTCCTCCGGCTCCATCTCCTCGAAGTCCAGCTCGTCGGTCCCCGTACCGAGCGGCCCGCAGGACCGCTCGTACTCGCTGCGCGCCGTCTCCAGGAGGCGGCGCCAGGACTCGACCAGGGGGCGCCTGCGCAACAGCGCGCGCCTCTCCCGTTCGGTCATCCCTCCCCAGACGCCGAACTCGACGCGGTTGTCGAGCGCGTCCGCCAGGCACTCCGTGCGCACCGGGCATCCCGTGCACACCGCCTTGGCCCTGTTCTGCGCTGCCCCTTGTACGAACAGTTCATCCGGATCAGTAGTGCGGCAGGCTGCCTGCGCACTCCAGTCGGTAACCCAGCCCATGCCGGCGCCGTCCTCTCCCGAATCGAGGCTCCCCCACGGCGGCAGCGGCATATTCACCGCCGCCAGTGCAGGACGTTACGGAAGGTGGGCACAGCGCAACACCCCCTTCGGGCCCAATCTTGGATGGCCCGAACGGACTATGCGCATCCGGCAGATCACCCAACGGAGTGAGCGAACGACATACGTCCCTTTACGTACGTACGGGACAGTTCGCCCCCCCCGGAAGGGGCAAGGGAGGACGTACGGGGCGGAATCCGGCAGGACGAGCGGGGGTGGGGTGGGCGCACCCCGTCCACCCGGCCAGGAGAAAGGGCCGTCGTGACAGTCGGGAAGAGCTTAGGCCAAGGGATGTGCCCGTGTCCGGGGAATCAGACCGTAGGGTGCCCCCATGGCAAAGAAGCGCGCGGGCGGTGGACTCTCCCCGGTTCAGCTGGCCGCCAGGTTCCTCGGAGTCAGTGTCCTCGCGGGCGGGGTGCTCGCGGGCATCGCCCTGCCGGGCGTGGGGGCACTGGGGCTCGCCACCAAGGGGACGGTGAAGGAGTTCGACGAGATCCCCGCCGATCTCAAGCGACCGCCGCTCACCCAGCGCAGCAAGATCCTCGACGCCAAGGGCGGTGAGATCGCCACCGTCTACTACCGCGACCGCACCGTCGTGGACGCGAAGGACATGTCGCCGTACGTCCAGAAGGCGCTCGTCGCGATCGAGGACTCGCGGTTCTACGAGCACGGCGCGATCGACCTCAAGGGCGTGCTGCGCGCCGTCAACCAGAACGCGCAGAGCGGCGGCGTGGCCCAGGGCGCCTCGACCCTGACCCAGCAGTACGTGAAGAACGTCTTCATCGAGGAGGCCGGCGACGACCCCGACAAGGTCGCGCAGGCCACGCAGCAGACGATGGGCCGCAAGATCCAGGAACTGAAGTACGCGATCCAGATCGAGAAGGAACTGGGCAAGAAGAAGATCCTGGAGAACTACCTCAACATCACCTTCTTCGGCCAGGGCGCCTACGGGGTCGAGGCCGCGTCCCAGCGCTACTTCTCCAAGCACGCCAAGGACCTGACCGTCGAGCAGGCCGCGCTGCTGGCGGGCATCGTGCAGTCGCCGAGCCGCTACGACCCGATCAACGACCCGAAGGAAGCGACGGACCGCCGCAACACGGTGCTGCGCCGCATGTCCGAGACGCACGCCATCACCCCGGCGGAGGCCAAGGAGGCCCAGGCCAAGCCGCTCGGCCTCAAGGTCACCCCGCAGCGCTCCGGCTGCATCACCGCCTCGCGCGGCGCGGGCTTCTTCTGCGACTACGTCGAGCACGTCTTCCTCAACGACCCGGCCTTCGGCAAGACGAAGGGCGCCCGGCTCGCGCTGTGGAAGCGCGGCGGCCTCACGATCCAGACGACGCTCGACCCGCAGGCCCAGAACTCCCTCCAGGGCTCGCTGAGCAAGCACGTCTACACGACCGACCGCGTCACCGCCGCCGGCACCCTCGTGGAGCCCGGCACGGGCAAGATCCTCGCGATGGGCCAGGCGTCCCCGTACGGCACGGACGACAAGAAGCACCAGACGACGATCAACTACAACGTCAACCACGACATGGGCGGCTCGAACTTCGGCTTCCAGACCGGTTCGACCTTCAAGCCCTTCGTCGCGGCGGCGGCCATCGAGCAGGGCGTCGCGCCGACGAAGGAGTACCCCTCGCCGTACGAGATGGACTACCCGAGCCCGGTGACGACGTGCCAGGGCACGTACACCAACGAGAAGAACGAGACGGTGCACAACGAGAACGAGTCCGAGAAGGGCCCGTACGTGATGAAGGAGGCGATGGCGAAGTCCATCAACACCTACTTCGTCTCGCTCATCTCCGAGGTCGGCGTCTGCCCCGTGACGAAGATGACCGACAAGCTGCACGTCGTCCTCGGCAACGGCAACAAGCTCCCGCAGCTCCCCGCCATCGCGCTCGGCGCCTCCGAGCTCTCCCCGCTCACCCTCTCCTCCGCGTACGCGGCCTTCGCCTCGCGCGGCGTCTACTGCACCCCGGTCGCGATCAACTCCGTGACCGGCATGAACGGCAAGCCGCTCCCGGTGCCGAAGTCGCAGTGCCAGCGCGCGATGTCCGAGAAGACGGCCGACACCATCACGACGCTCCTCAACGGCGTGATCGACTCCGGTACGGGTAAGGAGGCCGGTCTCGGCGACCGTCCGAGCGCGGGCAAGACGGGTACGACGGACGAACGGAAGAACGCCTGGTTCGCCGGCTACACGCCGAACCTCGCCGCCGCCGTCTGGGTCGGAAGCGCCACGCAGAAGGTCAAGATGCACAACGTCACGATCGGCGGCGTCTTCCAGGAGTACGTGTACGGCGGTCAGGTTCCCGGACCGATCTGGCGCGACGCGATGGCCGGCGCGCTCGCGGGCAAGCCCACGAAGAGCTTCCACCTGATCGACATCCCCGACCCCAAGAAGAAGGACAAGAAGAAGCCGGGGGACGAGGGCAAGCCCAGGGACGACCAGGGCGACGACGACGGCGACGGCGGGGGCGACGACAAGCCGGACTTCGGCGGCTTCCCCTTCGGCGACGGGAACGACGGCGGCGGAGCCGCGAAGCCGGGCCACGGCAACGGCCGCGGGAACGGCGGCAGGTCCGGCTGATCCGGCGACGAGGCGGCGCGCCCCGGGGCGGAGTGTTCCGGGCGGTCCGGGCGCGGAGGTGTTTCGGAATGCCTGGCGCGGAGGTGTCCCGCCCGCCGGGTGCTGAGCCGCCTCGGCCGCACGGAGCGGCGGCGGTACGGGAATGGCCCCGCCCGGGTGTGATCCGGGCGGGGCCGTTCCGTGCCTGGGGGCGCTCAGCCCGCGGCGAGCGCCTTCTTCACCGCGGCGGCCACGCGACCGCCCTCGGCGAGGCCCTTGACCTTCGGGCCGACGAGCTTCATGACCTGCCCCATCGCCTTCGGCCCCTCGGCCCCGTTGGCGCGCGCCTCGGCGACCGCCCAGGCGACGATCCCGTCCAGCTCGGCGTCGTCGAGCTGCTTGGGCAGGTAGTGCGCGAGCACCTCGCCCTCGGCCTTCTCGCGCTCGGCCTGCTCGGTGCGGCCCGCCTGCGCGAAGGCGTCGGCGGCCTCGCGGCGCTTCTTCGCCTCCTTGCCGAGCACCTGGAGCACCTCCTCGTCGGAGAGCTCGCGGGCCGTCGTACCGGAGACCTCTTCCTTGCTGATCGCGGTGAGCGTCAGCCGGAGCGTCGCGGAACGCAGCTCGTCACGCGCCTTGATGGCGGTCTGGAGGTCGTCGCGCAGAGTGGACTTGAGGGTGGTCATGAGGCCAGTGTCTCAGGTGGGCACGGGAAGCCCGCCGGATTTTTCGTCCGCCCCGCGTCTGACACGATGAGGCCATGCGCGCGCGAGTGAAGGTACCCCTGGGCATCACGGCGGGAATCGGGGCGACGGCGGTGGCCGGCCTCGTCTACGCGGCCGGTTTCGAGGTGAGGTCGTTCCGGCTCCGCCGGGTCACGATCCCGTGCCTGCCCGAGGGGATGCGCCCGCTGCGCGTCCTCCAGGTCTCCGACATCCACATGGTGTGCGGCCAGCGGAAGAAGCGCCGCTGGCTCCAGTCCCTCGCGGGGCTGCGCCCGGACTTCGTGATCAACACGGGCGACAACCTCTCGGACACGGAGGGTGTCCCCGAGGTCCTGGACGCGCTCGGGCCGCTCATGGAGTTCCCGGGGGCGTACGTGTTCGGCTCGAACGACTACTACGGCCCCCGGCTGCGCAACCCCGGCCGCTACCTCCTGGAGAAGGCACGCGGAGCGCACGGCCTCAACGGCAACGCGCCCGCCGAGAACGTCGTGCACAACCCGTGGGAGGAGCTGCGGGACGGCTTCGACGCGGCGGGCTGGCTCAACCTGACCAACAGCCGCGGCACCCTGAAGACCGAGGGCGTCCGCATCGGCCTGACCGGCATCGACGACCCGCACATCAAGCGGGACCGCTACGCCGAGGTCGCGGGCGGCCCGGACCCGGACGCGGACGTCTCCTTCGGCATCGTGCACGCCCCCTACCTGCGCGCCCTGGACGCCTTCACGGCGGACGGCTACCCGCTGATCCTGGCCGGTCACACCCACGGCGGCCAGCTGTGCGTCCCCTTCTACGGCGCCCTGGTCACCAACTGCGACCTCGACACCGGCCGCGTCAAGGGCCTGTCCACCCACACGAGCGCCGGCCACACCGCCCACCTGCACGTCTCCGCGGGCTGCGGCACCAACCGCTACACCCCCGTCCGCTTCGCCTGCCCCCCCGAGGCCACACTCCTCACCCTGACCCCCGCCCCCTGAGAACCGGATTTCGCACTGGGCCGGTAGTCGGCTAAAGTATCGGTTGTCGCCACGACGAAATCACCACCGAGTGACCAGTCACCGCGACACCGGGGTGTGGCGCAGCTTGGCAGCGCGCTTCGTTCGGGACGAAGAGGTCGTGGGTTCAAATCCCGCCACCCCGACAGCCGAGGCAATCAGTCTGAGGGCCGCCTGCTCATGGAGCGGGCGGTCCTCGGGCGTTTTCCGGTGTTCGCGTCGCCACCGGCCGCAGGGCTCCCCGGGGTCGGGGGGCGGGGTCTAGGTCGTCAGGGCCCTCGCCGTCCGTTCCAGGTTCTGGAGGAGCGTCTTGAGGGTGTCGAGGTCCTTCGGGGGAAGAGGTCGTCGGGGCCTCCGGGGGCCAGGTCGGTGAAGGCGTCCTCGTACAGGTCTCCGAGGTGGAGGACTCCGCGCCGGGCGATCGTGTCGGTGATCAGTGTGAGGAAGTCGAGTTGCCGGGGGCCGAGGTCCCTGCCCGCGCGGAAGCCTTCGAATGCCTTCTCGGCCGCCTTCCGGTCCATCCCGCAGAGGCCGCGCACGAAGAGTCCCAGGCCCCCGGCCGCGCGCACCGCGTCCAGGTCGTCCGCCGACGCGATCGCCTCCGCGAGGAAGGTCTGCTCCAGCCCGTCGAGGTCCGCCCGCGTGAGCTGTTCGTTGTGCCGCAGCTTGCGCACCGCCGGCTGGTCCTCGTGGCGGAGCAGGTAGGTGCGCGCCTTCCGCCGGAAACGCTGTTCGTCCGTTCCCTGCGGCATTCCGACGAGTTCGGTCTCGCTGATCTCGCCGAGCTCGTCCGTGAAGTCCGTGTAGACGACGTTCCGCCTGGTCCTGGCGTCGGTGAGGCGCGCGAGAGGGCGGAACGCCCGTCTCATGCCCTCCAGCGGGGGCCGGGTCACGTCCTGCCACCACTCCTCGCCCGCCACCGCCTCCAGGAGCCCGGCCTGCTCGGCGACCGCCGGGATGCTGGTCTTCGTCAGCAGGTCGGAGGCGAGGTCCTGGACCTTCGCGCGCAGCGCCGCGAACTCCGGGCGTCCCTCCAGCCCGGCCAGCTGGAGGCGGTAGGACAGCAGGTCGAAGTGCTTGGCCTCCTCCCCCGTCTCCTCGCTCGCCGGGTGGTGGTCGCTCGGAAGTCCCAGCAGGTGGTCCCGGAGCGCGCCGTCCGCCTCGTCGTCCACGCGGTGCCAGCCGCCGAAGTCGGCGAAGCGCTCGATCTCCCTGCGGTGGGGGCGGACGAGGACGTTGTCCGGGTTCATCCCGGTGACGGTCCTGTGCAGCCTGCGGGCCAGCGTCCAGCGGATCTCGGCCTCGGTGCGGTACGCGTCGAGGCCGGTGTCACGTGCCGGGTCGGGTTGCTGCCTCTTGTCGAGGCACCGGATCAGGTCGAGCTGGCGGTGCCTGAGCTGTTCGGTGAGGGTGGTGGCCCTGCGCCCCTCGGAATGCTCCAGCCGGCTGTTGAAGAAGTCGATGTTGCCGCAGAAGTCGAAGACGAAGAAGTCCTGCTTGTCGTGGGCGGGGTTGTCCGGTCCGGGCCCGTAGAGGCCGGGGCGCAGGCGTGTCCCGCGGCCGATCATCTGCCAGAACTTGGTCCTGGAGAAGACCGGTTTGGCGAAGACCAGGTTGACCACCTCGGGCACGTCGATGCCGGTGTCGAGCATGTCGACCGAGATGGCGATGTCGGGAGCGCGCGGCGGGTTCCTCGGGTCGGCGAAGGCATCGAGGAGCGTGTGGGCGTACGTCTCCTTGTACGTGATGACGCGCGCCGTGTGGCCGCCGTCCCGCGGGTAGTTGGCGTTGTAGCGCTCCTCGATGTAGCGGGCGTGGGCGTGGTTCTTGGCGAAGATGATCGTCTTGCCGATCCGGTCGCCGCCCTCGACGCGGTGCCCGCGCGTCATCAGCGTCTGGAGCATCTTGTCGACGGTGTCCTCGTTGAAGAGGTACGTGTTCATGTCGTGGCGGCCCACGGCGTCGGGGATCTCCCCGTCCTCCGTCCACTCCTTGGCGTCCCACTCGGCCTTCTCCTCCTCGGAGAGGTCGGCGTAGCGGATGCCGTGCTCCATGAACCTCAGCGGCACCTTCACCGCCTTGGGCAGGACGAGGTAGCCCTCGCCCGCGGCTTCGTCCAGGCCGTAGGAGTCGGTCGGGACGCCGTCCTCCAGGGCGAACAGCCGGTAGGTGTTGTGGTCGATCTCGTCCTTGGGGGTGGCCGTGAGGCCGAGCAGCAGGGAGTCGAAGTAGCGGAACAGCTCGCCGTACTTCGCGTAGACGGAGCGGTGGGCCTCGTCGATGACGAGGAGGTCGAAGTGCCCCGGCCCGTAGCGGCGACGGCCGTCGCCGTCGATGACGTCGATCTGCCTCAGCATCGTCTGGTACGTGGACAGGTAGACGCGGGCCGTCGCCGTCTTGTCGTCCAGGAGGCTCGCCACCGGGGTGTTGGGCAGGTTCTCCTTGAACGCCTTCATCGCCTGCGTCACCAGCGCCTGCCTGTCGGCGAGGAAGAGCACGCGCCGGGCCCAGCCGGCCTTCATGAGCTGGTCCACGAGCGCGACGGTCGTACGGGTCTTGCCCGTGCCGGTCGCCATCACGAGGAGCGCCTGCCGGCTCCGGTCCTGCTCGAAGGTCTCGCCCACGCGCTGGATCGCGCGGAGCTGGTACGGGCGTCCGGCGATCTTCCGATCGATGCGCGTCGAGGCCAGCGAGAGGCGTCCGGCCCGCTGCCGGATGTGCCAGAGCAGCTGGTCCTTGGTGAAGAAGCCCCGCACCTGGCGGGGCGGGTAGCCGAGGCCGTCGTCCCAGAGGTACGTCTCGTAGCCGTTGGTGCAGAAGATCACCGGCCGGCGGTTGAACCGCGCTTCGAGGGCGTCGGCGTAGAGCTTCGCCTGCTGCTGTCCCTCGCGGGCGTCGCGCCGGGTGCGCTTGGCCTCGACGAGGGCCAGCGGCCTGCCGTCGTCACCCCACAGGACGTAGTCGACGTACCCCTTGCCGCTCTTCGCCGGCATACCGGAGGCTATGGGGTACTCCGTGTCCCGGCCGGGAGTGGTGAGGTCCCAGCCGGCTTCCTTGAGGAGCAGGTCGGTGAAGGCGTCGCGAGTCGTCTTCTCGTCGTAGTCGTGGGTGTCGCCGACGGCCTGGTTGGCGGCCTTCGCCGCGGCGATCCCGGCCCTGAGTTCTTCGAGGCGGCGGGTGAGTTCCGCGCTCTGCGCGCGTTCGGCGGCGAGTTGCCGCGCCTGCTCCCTGAAACGGGTCTCGTCCTCGGCCTCCTTGGCCTTGAGTTCGGCCTGTTTCAGCGCGCGGGCGTGCGGGGAGAGGGGGCGCGGCACGATGCCGGTGTCGAACTCCAGGGCGGCGGGCGGCAGCGCGGCGGGGTCGCGCGCGCAGGTGCGGGCGAACCAGTACAGGCAGTGGAACAGTTCCTTGACGCACGTCTCGGCCACGTTCCCGGGGACGGGCGCGGCCCCTGTGCACCGCGTCGTTGCCGTGCCGGCGGACGAGGTCCATCTTCGTGCGGACCGCCGGGCCCACGAGCCGCTGGAAGCCCGGGGTGTGCAGCATCGCCGCGAGGTCGTTCCGGTACGGCGGGACGAGGCCGGGGTCCTTGTCGTACATCCAGCGGGCCGTGATCTCGATGGCGCGGCGGGCGTAGAAGCAGGCGGTGCGGGGATCGTGGTGGATCAGCCGCTCGGCGCGGACGGCCTCGTCCAGGAGGGCGGGCCATTCGGCTTGGAGGAAGGCGAAGTTGCCGAGGGAGGGGCCTGCGCCGGTGAGTCCGGTGTCCCCGCCGGTGTCCCCGGCGGGGCCGGCGGTGGCCGGTCCCCCGCGCGGGCCCTGTCCGTGCCGCTGTTCGTTCCCCCCGCGCGGTTCTCCCTGTGCCGGTGAAGGGCGGGACGGCCTACGCCGTTTCGCCGCTGGCCTCATGGTCCCCGAGCGAGCCGGAAAACGCACGGTGTCGCAGGGAGGTGAAGAGTTCGTCCAGGGCGGCGAGGTGGCCGCGGTGCGCCCGGCGCGACGCGTCGATGCTCCGTACGCGCGCGCAGAACTCGGCGCGCAGCCCCTCGGGCGGGATTCCGCACCGGATACCCAGGACCTTCGGCTGCGAGATGTTCTTCATGGAGCCGCTCGTTCCCGAGGCGCGCTCCCGGATGCGGCGCCGGAACTCCTTCTGGCGGAACAGGTGCCGTACGTACAGGGGATGGCCGTCCTGTCCGTCGTGCCACACGAAACGCCACAGCTTGTCGGGGAGGGCGAGCGCTCCGGTGAACTCCTCCACGAGGGCGACGGCACCGATCAGGTCTTCCGTGTTGGCCCGGCTGAACAACAGGTCGCCCTCGCGGACGAGATGGGCCGGAGGGACGGTGTAGTCCTCCGGAACCGGTTTGCTCTCGGACCCCCGGAACTCTCCGGAGGTCACCGCGCTCACCTTGAGCACCCGCTTCTCGGCCCCTTCGTCGCTCCCCGGAGCGATGCTCTTCCCGCTCTCGAATCCGGCGACGAGATCCGCCACCGTCCCGGCGGGCCACTGGCGCGGATTGGCCGCCGGGTCGCCGAACATGTCCAGGAAGACGGACTGGGCGAGGGAATCGAGGAGGGTGGTGGCCTCGCGGCGTTTGGCGCGGAGCGCGTCCACGTGGTCGAGGAGGGCGGCGATGCGTTGCTGCTCCGCCAGGGGCGGTTTCACCACCGGGAAGTTCTTGAGGAACTTGAAGTGCCGGGCATACCCGGCGTCCGGGATGTCGAGCGACGCGAGGAACTGGTAGAGGTATCGCGGGTCGAAGCCTTCCCGCGCGGCCAGGATCTTCACGCCGTCGGCGCCCGGGGCGAACGGGAAATCGACGTACTTGAAGCGTCGCGTGTGATCACCGAACACGATGACCGGCACCTCGTTCGGCTGCGCGAGCCCCGGGTCGTCCACGTATCCGGCCACGAGGCCGCGCCCCTGGTCCACGACCGGCAGCGCACCCGCGTCGCGAAGACGCGACTTCGGGATCTTCGTCGCCGCCGCGGAGACGTCCCGCAGGGCCTCCTCGAAACGGACCTCGGGCCACCTCACGTCGCCAGCATCCCCTTCAGTTCCGCCGTGCCCTTCGCGATCTCCTCGTTCAGCCGCTCCAGGTCCGCCAGGATCTCCCCGGGCCTCCGCGTCACGGTCTCCTCGTGGACGACCTCCTTGTAGCGGTTCAGGGAGAGGTCGTAACCCTGGGCCGCGATCTCCGACTTGGGGACGCAGAAGCTCTGTTCGGTGCGGGCGCGGTCGCGTTCCGTGCCCTCGCGCTCCGCCCAGCGGGCCAGGACGTCCGGGAGGTTGTTCTTCGCGTGCTCCTCCGGCGTCAGCGGGTCGCCCTGGGGGCGGACGCCGAGGCGGTCGGCGGGGAGGAGGTCGTTGCGCTTGTCGTCGAGGCTCAGGCCGTCCGCCCGCACGTCGTAGAACCAGACGTGGTCCGTGCCGCCGGAGTCGGTCCGCTGGAAGAGGAGGATCGCCGTCGAGACGCCCGCGTACGGCTTGAAGACGCCGCTCGGGAGCTTGACGACCGCCTGGAGCTGCTGGTCCTCCACCAGGACGCGGCGGAGTTCCCTGTGGGCCTTCGTGGCGCCGAAGAGGACCCCGTCCGGGACGATCACGGCGGCGCGGCCGCCGGATTTCAGGAGGCGCAGGAAGAGCGCCAGGAAGAGGAGTTCCGTCTTCTTCGTCCTGGCGATGCGCTGGAGGTCGGCCGCCGTGGAGTCGTGGTCGAGGCTTCCGGCGAAGGGGGGGTTGGCGAGGATCAGCGAGTACCGCTCGGCCTCGCCCGCCGCGCTCTCGCCGAGGGAGTCGCGGTAGCGGATGTCCGGGTTCTCGACCCCGTGCAGCAGCATGTTCATCGAGCCGATGCGCAGCATGGTGGTGTCGAAGTCGAACCCGTGGAACATCTTTTCGTTGAAGTGCCCGCGGTGTTCCGCTTCGAGCAGGTCCTCCCGGTGGACGCGCCGCAGGTACGAGGCGGCCTGCACCAGGAAACCCGCCGTGCCGCACGCCGGGTCGCAGATCACGTCGCGCGGGCCCGGCCGGGTCATCTCGACCATGAGGTCGATGATGTGGCGCGGGGTGCGGAACTGGCCGTTCTGGCCGGACGTGGCGATCTTCGCGAGCATGTACTCGTAGATGTCGCCCTTGGTGTCGCTGGCGTCCATCGAGATGCCGTCGAGCAGATCGACCACCTTCGCCAGGAGGCCGGGGCCCGGAATCGTGAACCGGGCGTCCTTCATGTGGTGGGCGTACGTCGAGGCGTCGCCGCCCATCCGGCGCAGGTACGGGAAGAGGCCGTCGGCCACGATCCCGTACATGATCTCGGGGTCCTTGACCTTGAAGTTCTGCCAGCGCAGGTCCTGTTGCCCCGCCGTGAAGAATGGGGACGGATCGGGCGTGCCGGTGGCCCTCGCCTTGCGGTCCTTGCGGGTCTGGATCTCGTCGAGCCGCTTGACGAAGAGCAGGTAGGTGATCTGCTCCATCACTTCCAGCGGGTTGGCGATGCCACCGGACCAGAACGCGTTCCAGACGCGGTCCACCTTGCTCTTCAGCTCGCCGGTAATCACCCCGCGATCCTACGGCCCCGCTCCCGCCCGGCGGAGCGGACGGCCGAGCCCCACCGGCACCGGCTCGACCCTCCGTGACCGGGCCGGCACGATCAGGAGCGGCGAGCGAGGCGCGGGGCGTGCGGGTGCGCGGGACCGCCTCCCAGCGGGCGTGGGGACGGGCCCGCGTCAGCGCGCGTGGGGGCAAGGAGGAGGGGGTGTCCGACGAGCCGGGGGGCTGCCCGTCCTCCGTCACGGCGCCGAACCGGACCCTCCCGGCCCGCTCGCCCACGCGCGGCGCCCCCGGGCTTCTCGCCGTCGCTTCGCCCGTGCTCTAGTGTGGTCGTCCGCGTGCGCCGGGTGACGGAGACGTGGCGGCCGGGTGCCGGGCAGGTCGAGAGCGGAGGCGGGGCTGGCGTGGAAACGGAGTTCGTCGACCGGGTCGAGCCCATGGAGGAGCTCCGTTCGCTCGTGCGCGCGCTGGGCGAGGGGCGGGGCGGGGCGCTGCTCGTGGAGGGGGCCTCCGGGATGGGGAAGACCTCGCTGCTCGGGAACTTCGTCCGGCGGGCCGCCGAGGACGCCGACGCGGCCGGGCGGTGCAGGCTCGTGCTCGCGCGGTGCCACCCCGGCATCGGCCCGGGGCTGCTGTACGGGCCGGTCATCGACATCCTGCACGAGTTGCACACGCCCCCGCCGCCCCCGGGCATCTTCCGCCGGATGCTGGGCGGCGCGGCGCGCGGCGCGGGCAGCTCGGTGCCCGAACTGCTCTCCTCGCTCGTGCCGGGGCTCGGCGCCGTGTTCACGATCGGCCGCGAGGTCACCGAGGCCGCGCTCAACTCCGGTTCCATGCCGTCCGATTCGCTGCTTCCCTTCCAACAGGGCCTCGCCGCGCAGATCGTGGACGCGCTGCTGTCGCTCGCCACCGCGGGGCCGCCCGTCGTCCTCGTCATCGATGACGTGCAGCACATCGACGCGAGCAGCCTGCTCGTGCTCGACCGGCTGCTCCGGCTGCTCCCGGGAGCGCCGATCGGCCTCGTGCTCAGTCACGCGAGCGACGAGGCGCAGGACGCGGCCGGGGACAGCGCGGAGGAACTGCTGCGCCGCTGGGAGAGCGAGTCGCTCATCCGCTCGTACGCGCTCGACGGTCTCCCCGAGGACGCCGTCGCCGAACTCGTCCGCGGCCGTTATCCCGACGCGCCCCCGGGCCTGCCCGCCGCGCTCAGCCGACTCACGGCCGGGTATCCCGTTTTCGTGCAGCTGTGCCTGGACGAGTGGCTGCCGGAGGACGGGGAGCGGCTCGCGCTGCCGGAGAGCGTGGAGCGGGTCGTGGAGCACCGGATGCGGCGGCTCGGGGCGGAGGACCAGGCGCTCCTGGAGGCGGCGGCCACGCAGGGGCCCGTCTTCCTCTCGCGGCCCGCGGCCGAGACCGTCGGCGCCTCGCACGAGGACGTCACCGCACGGCTGCGGCGCATCGCGAAGGACCACCGGCTCATCGTGCGGGCGGAGCCCGCCGACTGGGCCGCGCGGGAGCCCTCGGACGCGTACGCCTTCCCGCACCAGGCCCTGTGGCAGGTGCTCTACCGGCGGCAGACGCCGCAGCAGCGCCGGATGCGGCACGCGCGAATCGCCCGTTCCCTGGCGGACGAGGCGTTCGCGCCGGGCGGCGGGCACGAGCTGGGGCGGCGCCTGGAGATCGCCAGGCATCTGGAGGAGGGTGGTCCCGAGTGCCTGGCCGACGCGGCGCGGGCGCACTACGCGCTGGCCCGCTCGGCGGCGATCGACGGGCTGTCGTTCGCGGAGGCGGAACGGCACTGCGAGAAGGCGATCCAGGCCGCGCGGGCGCTGCCCGGGGCCGCGCCGGGCCGTGACGCGCTCCTCGTCCGGGCCATCGAGCTGCTGCTGTCGCTCACCGAGGTGCGCTGGCGCGGGCAGCACACGGGCGGCGGCGGGCCCGGGATCGACGCCCTCGCCGCCGAGGCGGAGGGGGCCGCCGCGCGGCTCGGGGAGCCGCACCTCCTGGCCCGTACGACACTCCTGCGCGGCAAGACGCTCATGGCGACCCAGGGGCTGCTGCCCGGGCTCGACAAACTGCGGGCCGCCGTCGAGATAGCCGGGCAGCAGGACGATCCCGTCGCGCTGTTCGTCGCGAAGGTCGAGTACGGGCGCCAGGCGTCCAAGCGCGACCTCGCGGAGGGAACGCGCCAGTTGGAGGAAGCGGAGGAGCTGTACGCGTCCGAGCCGAGGCTCGGCGGCGGCCAGGACCCCGTGCTCCAGCACGCCCGCAACCTCAACGAGATGCAACTCGGCATCGGCCACTACGACATGGGCCGGCTCGGCCAGGCCCTGAACCGTCTCGTCCGCTGCGTGGAACGACTGCGCACGGAACCGCTCAACGCCGAACTGCCGATAGCGCTCAACTACTTGGCGCAGGTGCGGATGGGCGTCGGGCAGTACGGGCAGGCCGAGGCGGCTCTCGTGGAGGCGCGGGCGCACGAGGCGGAGCGGGGCGGCGAGAGCGGCTGGCACGCCTACAACACCGCGCTGCTCGCCCGGTGCGCGGTCCGCGACCCGGAACGGCGGGGCGAGGCCCTGACGCTCGCGGAGGACGCGTGGCTGGAGACGGAGGCGACGTGGCTGATCAACCTGGTGCCGATCGTGCGGAACCTGTACGCGGAGGTGCTGCTGGAGACGGCCTCGCACGGCACCGGCACCGGCGGGCCCGGCTCCCGGGCGCCCGGCTCCTCCGCCGCGGACCGTACGGCCGCCGGGGCCCTGGACCACGCGCTGCGGCTCGCGACCGACACCGTGGTGGAGACGCGGCGCACGGGGATGGTCCGCAGCGAGATCGCCGCGCTCTCGCTGAGCGCCCGGGTCCATCTCGTCCGGGGCGAGCTCGGGCCCGCCGCCGAATTCGCCCGGCGGTCCGTCGAACTCCTGCGCCGCACGGGCGACATGCCGGCGCTGCGCAGCGAGGAGGTACTCCTGCACGCGGCGCGCGCCCTGCACGCCGCCGGGCCGGGGAGCGCGAGTCCCGAGGAGGTCGCGGAACTGCTCGGGGAGGCGCGGGCCAAGGTCATGGCGAAGGCCGACAGCCTGGCGGACCCCGCCCTGCGGCACTCCTTCCTCACCGAAGTGGCACTGAACCGGGCCGTCGTCAACGGCCGGCTGGAGGATGACTGACGCGTGAGGGAATACGCCATGGGAACGCCCGCCGGGGTGTCGTCCGGGGCCGGGACGGCCGGGATGATGACGATCACCAAGGAGTTCCACTTCTCGGCGGGCCACGTCCTCGACAAGCTGCCCTCCTGGCACAAGTGCGCCCGTCCGCACGGCCACAACTACGTGGTGGTGATGGAGCTCTCGGCGCACCCGGACGAGCTGACCGAGGCCGGGTTCGTACGGGACTACGCCGATCTCGACGCGTTCAAGACGTGGCTCGACGAGACGCTCGACCACCGGCACCTCAATGACGTCATGGACGTCTCGCCCTCCGCGGAGAACCTGGCGCTGTGGGTGTTCAGCCGCTGGGCCGAGCGGTACCCGGAGCTGGTCGCCGTCTGGGTCTCGGAGACGCCGAGGACGTGGGCGATCTACCGCGTGGAGTCGCGGGAGCGGCGGACGGGTGGGGACGCGGAGCGGGCGTAGCGGCGGGTTCGGCGGCCGTCGCGGCGCGGGCTCGGCGGGTGGGGGCATGGGGCGGGCGCGGCGTGCGGGGGCGCCGCGTACCCGGGGCCGGCGGGGTGCTGCGCGGATCTGGCTCGCGGATGCGGGAATCGGCAGGTGGGTACGGGGGCGTGCGCGTAGCCTCCCGCCATGACGTTTCCGCCGCCCCGCGCCCTCGCTCCCGCCGAGCGGACGGTCTCCTCGCGCCGCGCGCCCGGCGGCGGTCCCGCCGTGCGGGCCTCGTACGACACCGTCGCGGAGGACGACGCGGAGCTGGTCGGGCAGGGGATGGAGCCCGAAGCCACCTGGGAGCGCGCGGTGTTGAGGGCGTTCGCCGAATCCGTGGCGCCCGGCGGGCGGGTCGGGGACCTGGGGTGCGGGACGGGCCGGACGGCGGGGCGTCTGCGGGGGCTCGGGGTGTCCGTGCTGGGTGTCGATCTCTCGCCGCAGATGCTGCGGGTCGCGGCCCGCGACCACCGCGAAGTCCCCTTCCGCACGGGCGACATGACCCGGCTGCCGCTCGCCCCGGGCGCGCTCGCCGGGGCGCTCGCCTGGTACTCGACGGTCCACTCCCCCGACGAGCAGGTGGAGGCGATGGCGGCGGAGTTCGCGCGGGTCCTCGCGCCCGGCGGGGTGCTGTGCGTCGCGTTCAAGGTGGGCGCCGACGGCTCGGCCCCGGCGGGGTGGCTGCGGCACGCGTACGGCCACGAGGTGCGGCTGCCCGTCTACCGGCGCCCGGTGGACGCGCTGTGCGCGCTCCTCGGCCGGCACGGGCTCACCGAGACCGCGCGGGTGGTGCGCGGCCCGGACGGCGGGGAACCGTCCCCCCAGGGGTTCGTGCTGCTGCGACGCGGCGCCCGGGTGGCAGGATCGGCGTCATGAGCGACACGGAGCGGAAGCGGCCGGAACTGACGGTGGTGCGCGGGGACCTCACCCGCCAGGAGGTGGACGCGCTGGTGAACGCGGCGAACTCCTCGCTCCAGGGCGGCGGGGGCGTGGACGGGGCCCTGCACCGCGCCGCGGGACCCGCGCTCGCCCTCGCCGGGCGGGATGTCGCGCCGTGCCGCCCCGGGGACGCGAAGGCGACCCCGGCGTTCCGCCTGTCGCCGCCGGTCCGGCACATCATCCACACGGTGGGCCCCGTCCGGCACGGCGGCGGCGACGGCGAGCGCGAGACACTGGCCTCCTGCTACCGCCGCTGCCTGGAGGTCGCGGACGGCCTCGGCGACGTGACGAGCATGGCCTTCCCGTCCATCTCGACGGGCATCTACGGCTTCCCGGCCGACGAGGCCGCGACGATCGCGGTCCACACCCTGCGCACCACCCCGACCCGGGTCACGGCCATCCGGCTCGTGGGCTTCGACGCGCGCGGCTACGAGGCGCTGCGCGCGGCGGTGGCACAGGGCTGAGCGACGGGGACGGGGCTCGGGAGACCGGGGACCGGGGCGCTCCGCGCGGGAGGCGCCGGGCGGCACGGCGGGCGTACGGCGGGCGGGTTGGTGGCCGGGGAGGACGGGGGCGGCGTGCCGCACGCGCCGCACGGCTGGAGGCGCCGCGCCGGGGGCGGACGGAACAGCGCGTGCTCTGCACCGCCTCGCACGGGCTCGGGCCGCCCGGGACGGCCGGGCAACATGGGCTCGCGCGACCCGGCACGG
Source organism: Streptomyces sp. SPB074 (assembly GCF_000154905.1). Taxonomy (GTDB): domain Bacteria; phylum Actinomycetota; class Actinomycetes; order Streptomycetales; family Streptomycetaceae; genus Streptomyces. The sequence continues at coordinate 3,118,836 of NZ_GG770539.1, forward strand.
CCGCCTACGG
>NZ_GG770539.1:3119052-3120828 GCF_000154905.1 Streptomyces sp. SPB074
CGCCCCGCACACCCGCGCACAGCTCGGACCACCCGACACAGCGGGGCATGAGCTCGCGCGCCCGGCCCCACCGCCCCGCAAGGGGCCGCGCATGTGCTCCGGTCACCGCACACGGCCGCTCGCACGCGACCGCCCAAGGCGCGGACCGCCCCACCCGGGCCCCGGCCGCCCCCACCGCCTCGCGCGCTACCCGCCCGGCCCAGCGCCCGTCCCCCTCCCCCGGTCCCCGCCCCCTCAACCCCGCCCCTCCACGCCCCGCGCCCGGTGTGACAGGGCGGTCAGAGAGGCGTGGGCGGCAGTCAGGGTGCGGCCGTAGCGGCGGACCGCGCGGGCGACGTTGGGGGCGTCGAGGGCGCTGCCCATGACGATGCGGTCGAGATCGAGGTAGGCGCTGCGGAGGCGTTCGATGTGGGTGTAGAGGGGGGCGTCGTCTTCCCAGCCGGCCGTGCGGTCCGGGGAGAGGGCGCGGCTCCAGCGGGTCACCATGCGGGCGCGCAGGGAGGGGCGGGCCGGGGCGAGGTGGAGGTGGCGGATCAGCTCGTGGAGGGGGTCCCCGGTGAGGGCCAGTTCCCAGTCGATCAGCGCGAGGTCGTCGCCGGGGAGGCGGACGAGGTTCCACGGGTTGAGGTCGCCGTGCAGGAGGCCCGGGGTGCGCGGGGTGACGGTGAGCGGGGCGAGGAGCGCTTCGAGCGCGGCGGGGCCGGGCAGTCCGCTCGCGTGCGCGCGGTCGAGGACCGGGGCGGGCAGCGAGGCGACGATGCGGACGAGTTCGGCGCGCAGCCAGGCGAAGAACTCCGGTCGTCCCGCGGCCGGTTCGAGGTGGGAGCAGTCCACGCGGCTGAGCGCGGCGAGCTGGTCCACGAGCGCGTCGGCCTCCCGGACGCGCAGGCCGTTGACGGGGTGGCGCGGGGTGAGCCGTTCGGCGGTCACGCGGCCGGGGGCGGGCAGCGGGCCCTCGTACGTGTGGAGCGCGAAGGAGCCGAGCGCGTCGCGGCCGAGCGCGAGGACGCGGGGGACGCGCGGGGCGCCGGGGTGCCCGTCCCCGTAGGTGGCGTGGATCGCCTCCAGGACGTTGTGCTCGCTGTAGAAGCCGCGCTCCCTGCGGACGGCGACGGACGGCGCGAACCGCCTGACCACGACGGCCCGTTGCCAGGCCGGGAGCCAGACGACGGCGTTGCGGTGCGCGGTGCCGCTCAGGACGCGGACCCGCGCGGGGTCGGCGGCGCGGGCGGCGGCGAGCGCCTCGCTGACGGCGGCGGCCGGGAACTCCCCCGTGAGCGCGAGGCGTTCGTCCGGGGTCCAGCCGAGGGGGCTCGCGGGGAGGTGGTGCCCCGGGCCCGGCGCGCGGGCTCCGGCCGTCTGCGCGCCGGCGGCGTGCGCGACCCCGCAGGCGATGGCGTGCAGCCGGGGGACGGAGACGTGCGGCGCGGGACGGAGGCCGTGCGATCCGGGGCCCCCGTGCGGCTCGTGGCTTCCGTGCGGCGCGGGGCTCGCGTGCGACGACGGGCCCCCGTGCGTCGCCGGGCTCCCGTGTGACGCACCGTGCGCGGCGCCGTGCGGGAACCCGCCTCCGCCGCCCTCGCCGCCGAACGGCTCCTTGCCCTGCCTGCCGGACCTGACGGTACGCACGTGCCACTCCCGAACCGGCCCCGCCCGCCGGGGCTCCGCTCGCTCACCGTAACCGGGCGGAAGGAGTGCTTCCGCTCGCGAGGCCGTGCAGAAACGGTTCGCCGCACGGCAGTGCGGGCCCCCTCACGCCCCGTCCCGGCCCGCCAC
>NZ_GG770539.1:3120928-3122618 GCF_000154905.1 Streptomyces sp. SPB074
CGCGCGTCAGTCCGCCTGGCCCGCCCCCCACAGCACCTCCGCGTACGAGGCGACCACGTGCCGCGCTCCCGCCGCCCGTAACGCCGCGCGCCTCGGGGGGCGTTCGGCGTAGCCGAGGAAGGGGATGCCGGCCGCGCGGGCGGCCTTCGCGTCGCCGGGTTCGTCGCCGATCATCAGCGTCGCGCGCGGGTCGGCTTCGAGGGCCTTCACGGCCTGGGTCAGGCAGTACGGGTCGGGTTTGAGGCGGAGCGGGAGACCTCTGCCGTGGTACTGGTCGGCGAAGTAGCCGTCCAGGCCCTGGCGTTCGAGGTAACGGCGGGCGGCGAGCGGGGAGTTGTTGGTCGTCACGGCGAAGCGGCGGCCCGCCGCGTACCACGTGTGCAGGAGCTCGGCGAGGTACGGGGTCGGGCGGGCGCTCTCGGCGGCCGTCAACTCCTCGTCGGTCAGGAGGGATTCGAGGGCGCGGACGGTGCCGCCCTCCGCGTCCCTCCGGCCCACGGCGCGGAGCAGGGCCTGCGGGTTCTTGCTGAGCGCGGCCCCCGCCGCGAGGGCCCGGCCGCCGGGGCGGGCGTCGAGCCAGCTCGCCATGCGGCGGGCGATGCCGCGCGCGGGGTGCCCGGCGAAGAGGCGGCACACGGGTCCGTCGAAGTCGAGGAGCACCCAGCGGGTGCGGTCGAGGAGGGCGGCGAGGGGTTCGGCGGGGGTCTGCGCGCGCGGCGCGGAAGGGGCCGCGTCCCGCTCCGGGTGCTGCCCGGGTCCGGGCTCCGGCGCCGATTTTCCCGCGGAGTAGGAGTGTTCCGATTCCGTGTGGGTCCTGGTTGTCGTCACCCGTCGAGTCTCAGCTCCTCGCTGATGGTCTGCCAGAGGCCCTCGAACCAGCGGGCGGACTGCGCGACGAAGACCTCGTCGCGCGGGCCGTGGGTGACGTCGTACGGGAAGAGCTGGGCGCGCGGTCCCCAGGTGTCGATCATCTCGGGGACGTCCTCGCCGTTCTCGTCGGTCCTCCGCACGAGGTAGTACGCGAAGAGGGCTTCACTCCCGTTGAGGACGTAGAGCTTCACCGGCGGGGTGAAGGGGACCGTGCGGAAGGCGACGGACACCTTCGTGCCGTGGGACTGCCGCAGTCCGGTCAGGGTCCGGCTCAGGACCCGTACCTGCGAGTCGCGCATCTCCAGCCAGCGGCGGTGGACGGCCGCCGCCTCGACCGGCTCGCCCGAGGCCGCGACGGGGAAGGCGAGGTCGATGCTGCGGCTGGGCAGCAGGATGCGCACGTCCACGGACTCGGGCCGCAGGCTCCCGCTGTGCACCCCGATGACGGCCTCGCTGACGGCCGGGATGAGGGATTCGGCGGTGAGGCAGAGGGCGTCGATCCGTACCTCGGGCGCCGCGAAGGCCCGTACGAGACGGGGGCCGAGCGCGACGAGCGTGGGACGCGGCTCGGGGGTGCCGGCCGCGCGCTCGCCGTCGTGGCCCGGCTGGGCGACGCGGGGCGGCACGCCCTTCGTGGAGCGGCTGAGCAGCCCCTCGGCGCGCAGCGCCTGGAGCGCCTGGCGGACCCGGCCGCGCTCGACGCCGAACTCCTGCGACAGCTCCGCCTGGGTGGGGATGCGGTCGCCCGCCTTGAGCACGCCGCGCGCGATGCGGTCGCGGAGCGCGGCGGCGATGGCGGCGGGGGTGGCGGGAAGGGGGT
>NZ_GG770539.1:3122718-3127239 GCF_000154905.1 Streptomyces sp. SPB074
CCGGGAAGGGGGCGCGCGGGGGCGTGCGCGGGTACCGGTGCGGCGAAGCCGCCTCCGGTGGTCCGGCCGGGGTCCGGGGCCGGTGCCGGGGGCTCGACGGCGTTCTCCTCGCTCACCTCATCACCGTACAACTTCATGCCACCTCAGGGGAGTTGTCGGGAGATGCGAGGAAAGTACGGGCCAACCGCGCACAACGGCCCCGCAACCAGGACCTTCTTTCCGCCAACTCCGCGCCGGACCCGCGCCCCGGACCCGCGACTCCCGTACCCACGCCCCCGGACCCGCGACTCCCGTACCCGCCACCGCACCCGCGCCCCCGCACCCACGCCCCCTCCCGCCCCTCACGTGAGCCGCAACGGCGCGCTGATCGTGTTCCACAGCCCGTCGAACCAGGCGGCGGACTGGCCGACGAAGGCGGCGTCGCGCGGGCCGCCGTCCTGGCCGAAGGCGAAGAGCACCGCCTCCGTGCCCTCGGCGTCGAAGGTCTCGACGTGCGTGCTGCCGTAGTCGGCGCCGCGCCGCGCCAGGGTGTAGTACGCGAAGAGCGCCTCCTCCTCGTTGAGGAGGTAGAGCTTCACGGGCGGCGTGAAGGGGATGGCGCGGTACTCGACGTGGACGTCCATGCCGTGCGAGGAGCGCAGCGCGAGGAGGTTGTGGGCGAGGACCCTGCCCTGCGCGTTGCGCTGCGCGAGCCAGTGGCGGTGCACGGCCTCACGGGCGGCGGGACCCGCTCCGTACGCGGTGGAGCCCGGCCCGTACGCACCGGAGCCCGGCTCCTGCGCGGCGGGGCCCGCCCCCCGGGCGGCGGCGGGCCCCGCCGGGGCGGTCCGCTCCACCGGGGCCGGGAAGGCGAGCCCGATGTCGCGGTCGGGGAGGAGGACGCGCAGGTCGATACGGTCCGGTTTCAGCTCGCCCGCGTGGATCTGGCGCAGCGGCTCGCCCATGGCGAGGGTGAGCGAGACGGAGGTGAGGCACAGCGCGCGGATCTCGACGTGCGGCTGCTCGAAGGCCGCCGCGATACGGGGGCCGAGCGCGGCGGTCGTGGAGCGCGGGACCTCGCCGGGGCCGCCGGGCCCGCGCGCGGGCGGGTCGGCGACGGCGGGGGGCGCGCCCCGGGTGGCGTGGGTGAGGAGGTGCTCGGCGCGCAGGATGCGCAGGGCCTCGCGCACGGTGCCGCGCTCGACGCCGAACTCGGTGGCGAGCCGGGCCTGCGTGGGCATCCGGTCGCCGGGACGCAGCACACCGGTCCTGATCCGGGTGCGCAGCTCGTCGGCCACCTCGCGGTGGCTCCGCCGCGGCCGGGTGCCCTCGTGCGGAGCGCTCGCGCCGCGGGCACGGTCCGCACTCATAAGCTCACCCTACAACTTCACACCAAGTTGAGGGAGTTGCTGGTTCGCTGGTCATTCCGCGCGACCAAACGGAGGCGGATGGGCGGGCTTGGTCGCCAAATGGACGGTTGGTCGCGGCGGGGGTGGTGCGGGCGTCACCCCGCCCCGTACTCGTACGCTCGCAGCATGAGCAGCGAAGCGAACACCTCCACCGGGCCCGCCGCCCCCGTCCCCCCGCGCCGTATCGAGGTCCTCGACGTCCTGGACGAGGCCGGGGCCGCCGCGGTCGGCGAGCTGATCGCGGCGGGCGCGCGCGAGGACGGCCAGTACGCCGTCTCCGAGCAGGGCCGCCTGCACCTGCGCGGCGGCGAGCGTCCCGGCGTACGGCACGTACTGCTGCGCCTGCCGGACGGCACCCTCGCCGGCTACGCGCAGCTCGACGGCTCCGACCCCGTCGAGTCGCCCGCCGCCGAACTCCTCGTCGCGCCCGGGCTGCGCGCGCGGGGCCACGGCAGGGCGCTCGGGCAGGAGCTGCTGCGGCTCACCCGGCGGCGGCTGCGGATCTGGGCGCACGGCGGGCACCCGGCCGCCCGGCACCTCGCCCAGGTGCTCGGGCTGCGGCTCTTCCGCGAGCTGCGGCAGCTTCGCCGTCCGCTCACCGGGCTCGACCTGCCCGAGCCGGTGTGGCCGCGGGGGATCGCGGTGCGTGCCTTCGTGCCGGGGCAGGACGAGGAGGCGTGGCTGGAGCTGAACGCCGCCGCGTTCGCGCACCACCCCGAGCAGGGCGGCATGACGCGGCGTGATCTCGCCGACCGCGAGGCGGAGCCGTGGTTCGACCCGGAGGGCTTCTTCCTCGCGGTGCGCGAGGACGGCGGCGAGCTGGTCGGCTTCCACTGGACGAAGGTCCACGCGGCGGAGGAGCTGGGCGAGGTGTACGTGGTCGGTGTCCGCCCGGGCGCCCAGGGCGGCGGCCTGGGCCGCGCCCTCACCACGACCGGCCTGCGCCACCTCGCGGCCCGCGGCCTGCCGACCGGGATGCTCTACGTGGACGCGGACAACGTCCCCGCCGTGACGGTCTACGAGCGGCTGGGCTTCACGACGTACGAGACCGACCTGATGTACCGCACCGAGAACTGAGTTGCCGCACGCGGAGCGAGGTCGCGCGGGACCGGCGTCGCACGGGACCGGCGTCGCACGGGAGCGGCGTCGCGCGGGAGCGGCGTCGCGCGGGACCGGCGGACCGGCGGACCGGTGTCCGTCCCGGAGGCGAGCGCCTTGTCTCGCCTCCGGGCCCCCTCCTCGCACCTCGCGCACATCCCCTCCCCGAATCCCCTCCCGTTCCCCCACCGGAACGGCATAATCGCGCGGGGGCCGAGTGGTGGGGGGAACGCACCGTGTTCAAGAATCCGAGAAGCGCCGACGGCGGCGCCGAGGACACCGTCGGCGCGGGGAGCGCGGCGGGTGGCGCGGCGGAGAACGACGAGGCCGACCGGGAGGCCGTCGAGGAAGAGCGCGCCGAGCTGCGGGAGTTCGTCAAGGGACTCCGCGCCGACGACATCAAGTCCGGTCACTGGTTCACCAAACTGCTGTCCCACGCGCTGAACTCGTACGCGCGGACAGCCGATTGGCAGTACTTCCAGGAGCGGTACGAGGGCGTCCCGCCGGACGCCGTCGTGGACGCGCGCATCAAGCTGGCCGCCCGCTACGCGGCCCTCGAAGGCGGGCTCTCCGCCGGGGCGTACACCGCCACCGTCGCCGCCACCCTCGGCAGCCTCGGCGGCGCCTCGCCCGCGACCGTCCCCGCCGCGGTCACGACGGCGATGGTCGACATCGCCTACACCACCCGGCTCCAGCTCCGCCTGGCGCACGACATCGCCGTCCTCTACCGCGTCCCGGTCGACCTGGACGACCCCGAGGACATGTGGAAGCTCGTCCGCGTGGCCTTCACGATCAAGGGCGGGGAGAGCGTCAGGGAAGGGCTGCTCAAGGCCGCGCCCGCCCTGACCCGGCGGCTGATCAAGCGCTACTACTCCAAGTCGGCGCTGGCGGTGGGGAGGAGCCTGCCCGTCGTCGGGCGGCACCTCCTGCAACGCAACGTGATCAAGATCGGCATCCCCGTCGTGGGCGTCCCGCTCGCCGTGGTGCTGAACCGGTGGACGACGCTGATCACGGGACGCCACGCGCGCGAGGTCTTCCGCAACGAGGCCCGCGTCCGGGAACTCGCCGGGAGGCTGAGCGAGCGGACCCTGCACCCGGGCGCCCTGCCGTGGGTGGCCTGGCTCGTCATGGCGGCGAAGCCCGGGCCGCCGAGCGACGACAAGAAGCTGCTGATGCGCCACCTGACGCGCGCGGTGCGCGAGCGGCACCAGGTCACCGACGAAGAGCTGGCCCGGCTGGTCGAGATCGAGCCCGCCGAGGTGTGGCGGCGTCTGGAGGCGTTGACCGGGGACCTGAGCGGCCTCGTGACCGCCGCCGAGGCGGTGGCCGCGGTGGACGGCCCCGCGTCCCCGGAGGAGGCGGCGGTCCTCACCGAGCTGCGCGTCCGCTGCGGGAGGCGGTAGCGCGGCGGGGCCGCCGGCCTCCCGCGTCCACCGTCCCCGCCCGGCGACTCCCGCCGCCGCCCGCCTAGTGGGTCCTCGCCCGCTGCGCCGTCAGTGCCCAGATCACCCAGGCGTTGAGGGCCATGGAGATGAGCGCCCAGAGGGGGAAGTACGGCAGCCAGAGGAAGTTGGCGACGATCCCGGCGGAGGCGACGAGGACGCCGGTCACGCGGGCCCACAACGCGCCGCGGAAGAGGCCGAGACCGGTGAGAGCCGTGACGATGCCGATGATGAGGAGGACCCAGCCCCAGCCCGTCGTGGTCCAGCGGAAGACGTAGTCGTTGACGCGCGTGCAGATGTCGTCGGCCGCGATGACGCTGATGCCCCGCAGGATGTCCAGCACCCCGTTGACGAAGAGCAGCACGGCGGCGAACACCGTGCCGCCCACCGCCCACGGGCTCTCCGGCCGCCCGCCGGGAGCGTTCTCGTCCGCCCGGCCGGGCGCCTGCCCCGAATACGCCATGGTCTTCTCCGTCCGCTCGTCCACGGAACCCCCCGCCCCCGGACCCCCACCATCCGCCCGGCCCCCGCACCGCACCACTCGGACCGGCACGGGTCCGCGAAAACGGGCGGGGCGGGGCGGCCGGGTCGGA
>NZ_GG770539.1:3127468-3128700 GCF_000154905.1 Streptomyces sp. SPB074
GTACGAGGCCGCGATCACCGGGCGCACCGCGCCCGCCCGGGCCAGGTCCATGAGCAGCGCGAAGTGCGTGCGCGTGTGCATCGCGGAGCCGATGACCCGCGCGTTGTGCAGGTAGAGGCGGCGTACGTCGAGCCTCACGGCCCAGCCCGCGAGGGCACCGGCGACGACCCAGCACCCGCCCTCGCGCAGCAGCGGCAACCCGTCGCCGAGGAGCGCGCCCGCGACCACGTCGAGCACCACGTCGAAGCCCTCCGGGGCCGCCTCGCGCAGCAGCGCGGGCACGTCCCCGGCCCGGTCCACGACGGCATCCGCCCCCGCCTCCCGTACCGCCGCGAGCTTCGTGCCGCTGCTCAGCGCGACCACCCGCGCGCCCCGTGCCCGCGCGAGCTGCACCGCCGCGAGGCCGACGCCGCCCGAGGCGCCCGTGACGAGGACCGTGCCGCCCCCGGCGAGCCCGGCGCGCTCGATCATGCCGAGGGCCGTGCCGTAGGCGGTCGGCAGGCTCGCGAGCTGGGCGTCGTCCAGCGGTGAGTCCGTCACGTCGTGGACCTGGCCGGCCGGGGCCGTCACGTACTCGGCGTAGCCGCCGTCGCGTTCGCTGCCCATGAGGCCCACGGGGTGGGCGTCGGGCCCGTCCCCGTCGTAGAGCGCGGGGTCCACGACCACGCGGCGCCCGAGGAGCGCCGCGTCCACACCCGCGCCGACCGCGGCGACGCGGCCCGCGACGTCGGCGCCCTGCACGCGCGGGAAGTCGAGCGGCCCGCGCCACCCCGAGAGCGCCTCGGGATCGCCGGGCGTGCCGTAGGCGCCCTCCCGCGTCCACAGGTCCGTGTTGTTGAGCGCCACCGCACGCACCGCCACGAGCACCTCGCCCGCGCCCGGCACGGGAACGGGCACCTCGTCCAGCCGCATGACCTCGGGGCCGCCGTGCCCGGTGATCCGTACCGCGCGCATGGTCCTCGCCGCAGCCATCGCGCCGCCCACCTCCTGGATATACTGTTCTGTGTACTCGTCGTACGGTACACCGATCAGTGGAGGAGCGCGCGTGACCGAGAACCCAGCGTCCCCGGGGGCCCCGGCCGGGCCCCCGGCCCCCGAGGCACCGCGGCGGCCGCTCTCCCCCGCCGGGCGCCGCGTCGTCGCCGCGGCGGAGGAGTTGTTCTACGCGTCCGGCATCACGGCCGTGGGCGTGGACCTGATCGCCGAGCGCTCCGGCGTCACGAAGCGGACGC
>NZ_GG770539.1:3129770-3159536 GCF_000154905.1 Streptomyces sp. SPB074
GCGCATCCGCCCCCTGCGCCCCGCACCGCGCCCGGCGCCCGCGCCCGGGGCCGTGAGCGGCGCGGACGCCGGGCCGGGAACATCGCCGCTCGACGCGCCACAAGCGGCCTCCAGGCGGAAGAATGACCCCATGACGCAGCCGAGCAGCAGCAGTCCCAGCTCCCCGGTCCCCGGCCGGCCCGGTTCCGCCCCCTCGTCCGCCGCCAGTCCCCGTGCCGGAAGCGGCCGTCCCGCCGTCGCCTCGCTGCCCGGCCACCGCGCGGCCCCCTCCGGGCAGTCGCCGCGCGACACCGCGCACGGTGCCCCCGGCGCCGGCTCCGCTCTCGAACCCGACCTCGACGCGGACCTCGACGCCTACGAGGACCCCGAGGGCATCGAGCTGCCCGCCGACCGCTTCCTCGACCGCGAGCGCTCCTGGCTCGCCTTCAACGAGCGCGTGCTCGAACTCGCCGAGGACCCCCGCACCCCGCTGCTCGAACGTGCCAACTTCCTGGCGATCTTCGCGAGCAATCTGGACGAGTTCTTCATGGTCCGGGTCGCGGGCCTCAAGCGGCGCATCGCGACGGGTGTCGCGACCCGTTCCGCGTCCGGGCTGCTGCCGCGCGAGGTTCTGGAGCTGATCTGGACGCGCTCGCGCGAGCTCATGGCGCGCCACGCGGCCTGCTTCCAGCAGGACGTGCTGCCCGCGCTCGCCGACGAGGGCGTGCAGCTCGTGCGCTGGGCCGAGCTGAGCGAGACGGAGCAGGCGCGGCTCTTCACGCTCTTCCGGCAGCAGATCTTCCCCGTCCTCACCCCCCTCGCGGTGGACCCCGCGCACCCCTTCCCGTACATCTCGGGACTGAGTCTCAACCTCGCGGTGGTGGTGCGGAACCCGGTGAGCGGACACCGCCACTTCGCGCGCGTCAAGGTCCCGCCGCTCCTGAGCCGTTTCCTGGAGGCGGCGCCCGACCGGTACGTCCCCATCGAGGACGTCATCGCGGCGCACCTGGAGGAGCTGTTCCCGGGGATGGAGGTGCTCGCGCACCACTCCTTCCGCCTCACCCGCAACGAGGACCTGGAGGTGGAGGAGGACGACGCCGAGAACCTGCTCCAGGCGCTGGAGAAGGAGCTGATGCGCCGCCGGTTCGGGCCGCCCGTCCGCCTGGAGGTGGAGGAGTCGATCGACCCGTACATCCTCGACCTGCTCGTGCGCGAGCTCAAGATCTCGGACGTCGAGGTGTACCCGCTGCCGGGGCCGCTCGACCTGACGGGCCTCTTCGGGATCACCTCGCTGGACCGGCCGGAGCTCAAGTTCCCGAAGTTCATCGCGGGCACGCACCGTGATCTCGCCGAGGTCGAGTCCGCCTCCGCGCCCGACATCTTCGCGGCGGTGCGCGAGCGGGACGTGCTCCTGCACCACCCCTACGACTCCTTCTCGACCTCCGTGCAGGCGTTCCTGGAACAGGCCGCCGCCGACCCGGACGTGCTCGCCATTAAGCAGACGCTGTACCGGACCTCGGGCGACTCGCCGATAGTGGACGCGCTCATCGACGCGGCCGAGTCGGGCAAGCAGGTGCTCGTCCTGGTCGAGATCAAGGCGCGTTTCGACGAGCAGGCGAACATCAAGTGGGCGCGGAAGCTGGAGGAGGCGGGCTGCCACGTGGTCTACGGGCTCGTCGGCCTCAAGACCCACTGCAAGCTCTCCCTCGTCGTCCGCCAGGAGGGCGAGACGCTGCGCCGCTACTCCCATGTGGGGACGGGCAACTACCACCCGAAGACCGCCCGCCTCTACGAGGACCTCGGCCTGCTCACCGCCGACCCGCAGGTCGGCGCGGACCTCTCCGACCTCTTCAACCGGCTCTCGGGCTACTCGCGCCGCGAGACGTACCGCCGCCTGCTCGTCGCCCCGCGCTCGCTGCGCGACGGCCTGATCGAGCGCATCGAGAACGAGGTGCGCCACCACCGCGCCGGACGCCCCGCGCACGTGCACTTCAAGGTCAACTCGATGGTGGACGAGGCGATCATCGACGCCTGCTACCGCGCCTCGATGGCGGGCGTCCCGGTCGACGTGTGGGTGCGGGGCATCTGCGCCATCCGCCCCGGCGTCCCCGGGCTCTCCGAGAACATCCGCGTCCGCTCCGTCCTCGGCCGCTTCCTGGAGCACTCCCGGGTCTTCGCCTTCGGCAACGGCGGCGAGCCCGAAGTGTGGTTCGGCAGCGCGGACATGATGCACCGCAACCTGGACCGCCGCATCGAGGCGCTGGTGCGGGTCTCGGACCCCGCCCACCGCGCGGCGCTCGCGCGCGTCCTGGAGACGGGCATGTCGGACTCCACCGCCTCCTGGCACCTCGGCCCGGACGGCGAGTGGGTCCACCACTCGACGGACGCGGACGGGCAGCGACTCCCCAACGTGCAGGAACTCCTGATCGACGCACGGAGGCGGAGGCGTGGCACCTCGACCCCCTGAGCGGGCCCGGCCGCAGAGCGTGCCGGTCCGTGCCCCGCGAGCGCCCGAGCCGCCCGGGACGCCGGGAGCGGCCCCGGCGCCCCCCGGCGGCCCCGTATCGGCCTACCTCCAGGAGCAGGCCGCCGCCTTCCTCCGCGCCCTGCGCGCCCGCCGCGAATCGGGCACCTCGGCCGTGGAGACGGAGGCGGCCGTCCGCGCGCTGCGGGCCGCCGCCCGTCGCGTGGAGGCGACCCTGCACACCTTCCGGCCGCTCCTCGAAGCCGAGTGGGCGGAGCACCTGCAAGCCGAACTGCACTGGCTCTCGGCCGTGTCGGGCAGCGAGTACGCGTGCGCGCACCGGCTCGGCCGGCTCCTCGGCGCGCTGCGCCGGCTGCGGGACGAGGAGGGCGTACGGGGTGGCGCCGTGCCCGCGCAGGGGCACCCGGAGGGGCCGCTCCCCATGGGCGCGGCGCGCGCGGGCGCCCTGCTCGACCGGCAGTTGACCCTCGCCCGTACCCGCGCGCACTCGGCGGCGCTCGACGCGCTCGGCTCGGCGCGTTTCCACGCGGTCGCGGACGCGGTCGCCGTCCTCGCGAGCGAGGTCCCCTACCGCCGCGGGGCCTCCCCGCAGGACCCGGAAGTCGTCGGCGCGCTCGCCGCGCTGGCCTCGCACCGGCTCGCCGACGCGATCGCCGCGCTCCCGCTGGACCGCGCGGGCGCCCCGTACAACGCGGAGGCTTCGGCGCTCGGCAGCGCGGCGCCCGGCGGGGAGCCGCAGGACGCGCCGTGGCACCGGGTGCGCCGCCTGCTGCGGGTGCGGGTGTACGCGGCGGAGGCGCTGGGCGCCGTACCGGAGGCGCGTACCGTGCCCGGCGCCCGCGCCCTGGACCGGCACCGGGACGCGGCGGACGCGGCAGCGGCGGCGGCGGCCGCCGCCCGTACCCCGCGCATCGCGCCGCCGACGGCGTACGCGCTCGGTGTCCTGCACGCGGTCCAGCGCCAGGAGGTGGAGGCGGCCCGCCACACCTTCCAGCGCGCGTGGCGGGAGGCGGTACGCGTATGAGCACCCCGGCCCGCGCGGCGGGCTGCGTCCTGTGGCGCCGCTCGCCCGCGCCCGGCGTCGAGTTCTGCCTCGTCCACCGCCCCAAGTGGGACGACTGGTCCTTCCCGAAGGGGCATCTCAAGCCCGGTGAGACGGAACTGGCCGCCGCGCTGCGCGAGGTGGAGGAGGAGACGGGCCGCACGTGCCGCCCCCTGACCCGCCTCCCCCGCGTCGCCTACCGGACGCACGGCGGACGGGCGAAGACGGTCGACTACTGGCTCGCGGAGGAGACGGGCGGCAGCTTCGCGCCGAACGACGAGATCGACGCGATCCGCTGGCTGCCCCCCGAGGCGGCGGCGGCACTGCTGACCGCGGCGCGGGACCGGTCCCTCCTGGCGCGCGCGGTACGGGAGTTGCGGGCGGTACGGGAATAACTCCGCCGTGCGCGGCGGGCGGGACGTACCGTCGTACCCCGGCCCCCGAGCGCGAGGAGCCCCGCGTCCCATGCCGTCCCCGACCTCCCTCACGTACGACGACATCAAGACCGCCCGCGACCGGATCGCGGGGCACGTGCGGCGGGCGGCCGTGCTGCCGTACGCGGAACACGTGTCCGTGGCACTGGAGTTCACGCAGTACACGGGGAGCTTCAAGGCGCGCGGGGCGTGGAACTTCGTCGCGGCGCACCGCGAGGCGGGCACGCTTCCGGCGGCCGGGGTGACGATCGCCTCGGGCGGGAACGCGGGGCTCGCGTGCGCGTGGGCGGCGCGCGGGGCGGGCGTACCGGCGACGGTGTTCCTGCCGCAGAACGCGCCCCGCGTGAAGGTGGACCGGCTCGCGGAGCACGGGGCGCGGGTGCGCCTGGTCGGCAGGGAGTACGCGGAGGCCGCCGCGTCCTGCGCGGATTTCGCCGCCGACGCGGGCGCGCTGCTCTCGCACGCGTACGACGACGCGCTGATCGCGGCGGGCGCGGGCACGCTGCTGGACGAGGTGCTGGAGCAGGTCCCCGGCCTGGACACGCTCGTGGTGGCGGTCGGCGGGGGCGGCCTGTTCGCGGGCGTGGCGACGGCGGCCCACCACCACGGCATCCGCGCGGTGGGCGTGGAGCCGACGCACTGCGCGGCGCTCTCGGAGGCGGTACGGGCGGGCGAAGTGGTGGACGTCGTACCGGACTCGGTGGCGGCGGACTCCCTGGGAGCGCGCCGTGCTGCGGAGTTGGCGCTGACGGCGGCCCAACACCCGCTCTCCACGCTCCTGACCGTCCCGGACGAGGCGATCATCCGCACCCGCCGGGACCTGTGGGACCACCACCGTCTGGCGGTGGAACACGCGGCGGCGACCGCCCTGTCCCCCCTGACCACCGGCGCCTACGCCCCCGCCCCCGGCGAACGCGTGGCCATCATCCTCTGCGGAGCCAACACCGACCCGGCCACCCTCTCGGACAACCGCTGACCACCCGTTTCACCCCTCGGGCAGCCGCGCGGGCACCTCGCACTCGGCGTCCCTGTGCACCTGCCGGGCGAAATCGACGGCGAGTTCCTTGAGCACGGACGTGGACTTGGCGTCACCGGCTTCCAGCGGCGTCTGCGCGATGACGGCCACCACCATGCGATTCATTTCCGGCTTCTTCGTCGTCTTCTCCCGACACGTCGTCCCGACAAAAGCCATGCGCGGCCCCGCCCACGCCTTGTCCCCAGCCCGGAACGGCTCAAGCCCCACCCCGTACTCCGGACGGACCACCTCACCATCCAACGCTTCGGTCCAGCCAAGCGCCGTGCTGTGCCCCGTAAAAGTCAACAGATCCTGCCGATCCCTCGGCTTGCCGCCGTGGACGGCGCAGAGACTGGTGAAGAGTTCATGCCCGTCTTTCACATCCGACGAAAAAGCGTAAGAAGTATCCTCGGGCAACACGGACCGAAAGATCTCAGCCGCCCGTTCCCGATGCGGAACATTCGAGCAGACATCCCCCGCAGCGATATCCCCCCGCTCCTCGGCAAACGCCCCCTGCCACGCGGCGATCCCGAAACCGGCCCCCGCGAGCACAGCAAAAACCCCACCCCAGACCACCACCAAGACCGACCGTCGCCGCCCTCTCACCCAACCCATACGCACCCGCCTCTCCTCGCCGACCACTACGCCTCCCCCTCACCCCACCGGCAACCGCGCGGGCACCTCACCCCTTCTTGTCCTCAGCGTCACCAAATCCATTGAGAATCCCGTCGAAGGTCTGCCCGGCCGCCGTCCCCACGAGGTCGCCCGCCACGGCACCTCCGGGACCGGTGAGGGAGGCGGTCGCGATGCCGGCGGCACTGCCCACCACAGACTTTGGCGAACAGCCCGGACGCGGCCAACCCTCCCTCTCAGCGCCTCTTCAGAGCATCCGCCGGTTGCGGCTCATGGCCGTCGCCTCCTCCGGGGTCACCTTCGCCGGCATCGAGTTGATACGGCGCCGCAGGTCTTCGAGTACCGCGTCGATCCGTTCGCGCACCTTCGTGCGGTGCCCCGCCACCTCGCCGTGCCACCGCTCGGCCGTATCGCCCACCCAGGCCAGCGCGGCGGTCGCACTCCCCTTGCCGACATCTTTCTCGGCCAGCTCGAAGGCCAGGACAAAATCCGTCCGCTCCTTCACCAGCGCCTGGCGCAGGCCCTCAAGCCGCAGGCGATCCGGATTGTCGACCTTCGGCCTCGCTTCCTCGGCGGCCATATCTCCCCCCGGAGTCCCCAGCCCTTGCCCCTCATTCCTCACTACGAGATCGAACCTAGCCCACCACTTTCCGTCACCGCCACCACCCCGGGGCCCAGGAACCCAGATAACTCGTCGGCCACCGTGGCCAGTTGGCCATCGACACCTCGTCCCACCGCGGACTTCCCGCCCCGTCCGCAGCGGCATCCTCCGCGTCGCCCGCGCGACAGGCCGCACCGGCCCGTAAACCGGCTGGCCCCGGCCTTCCCCTCCCCTTACGCTGCGCCGGTGCCTGCGATCCGTGAAATCCAAGTGACCGTCGACTGCGCCGACCCCGTCCGCCTCGCCGCCTTCTGGTGCGAGGCGCTCGGGTATGTCCTTCCCGAGGCGCCCGACGGTTACGGGAGCTGGGCGGAGTACGGGGACGCCGTGCCGCGTGAGGAACAGCCGGTGTACTTCGCCTGTTCGGACCCGACGGACGCGGGTCCGCGGCTGCTCTTTCAGCGGGTGCCCGAGGGCAAGGTGGTCAAGAACCGCGTCCACATCGACGTGCGGGCGGGCAAGGGCCTCGTCGGGGACGAACGTCTCGCGACGCTCCAGGCGGAGCAGGCCCGGCTGGAAGCCCTCGGCGCCGTCCACCTGTACACCCAGCTCGCCGACGGCGAGAACGAGTCGTGCGTCACGATGCAGGACATCGAGGGCAACGAGTTCTGCCTCGACTGAGCCCCGCCGCCCGACCGCTCACCACCTGTCGGCGGCGGCACCCCGCTCCGCCTCGCAGTCCCGGCACCGCCCGGGCCCGTACCGCAGGGCCCGCTCGCAGACGTCGCAACTGTGCCACCACGGGGAGGGCCGCACGTCGGGGAGGTCCGACGGCTCGACGGGCGCGGAATCGGCCCGGAAGGTGGTCGGCAGCTTCGCCGGCCGCAACCGCACCGGGTAGGCGAGGTCGTCCAGAACGTCGAGGCGACTTCGATCACCCGGGCGCCACCCTCCTTGCCCGTGCAGGCGTCTTGCAGGGAGTCACCAACGATGACCGTGTTCGCGCGGGTGAAGGGTCGGCCGCGGGCGCGTTCCGCGCGGGCCTGGGCGATACGAACGAGGGCGGGGCGGTGGGGGTCGTCGGAGGCGTAGCCGCCCAGTGGGATGTGCACGTAGTCGGTGAGGCCGAAGGCGGCAAGCTTGATCTCCGCGCTCTCCCGCAGGTTCCCCGTCACGATCGACGGGCCGAGGTCCGCGTCCGCGCGTGCCCCGAGAAGTTCCCGTACCGCCACGGGCATCGTGGCCCCCGTCCCCTTCGCTGGCAGCTTCGTCGCCGGGCGGCCGACGGCGGCGCGGAAGACCTCGCGGTAGACGAGGCGGTCGGTGTCCCCCGCGTAGAGGAGGGACCGGTCGATGCCCCAGAGGACGAGGATCATGCCGGCACCCGCTCCCGGAGGACTTCTTCACCGTGCTCGACGAAGGACCGTACGGCCCTCGCGCCGCCGGAGCGGCGGGCCTCAGCGAGCATCGAGTGCAGGTGCTCGCCCAGCCTCGCGAGCGCACGCTTCGCACCATCGCCAGGACCTCCTCCCCGGTCGCGCACCCGGCGTCGGCATCGCCCGCGCGCATCTGTGCCGTGGCCGTGCGGGAGAGGAACTGCGCCTTCGTCCGCGCCGCGTCCGCAGCGAGTGAGCCTCGGGCCGACGCGAAGGCTGTCGCAGCCTCGGCGGGCTTGCCCAACTCCATGTAGACGCTGCCCCGTTGTCCGTGAATCAGCAGCATCGCGCGCAGGGCGGCCGCGTCCTGGTCCGCGAGCAACTGCCGTGCGGTCCTGGCCGCGGTGACCGCATCACGCGGGTCGCCCACGGAGTAGCCCTGGATGGCGAGGAACGACAGCGCTCCGGCGCGCAGCCGCGAGTCCTGCGAGGCATGGGCCGCGCGGAGCGCGCCGAGGAGGAGGCGCTGTGCGGCCTCGTGTCGGCCGCCGTCGAGCGCGTACCAACCGGCCTGCATGGCGGTATCGGCTGTGACGGCCGCCAGGCGACGGTCGGTTCTTTCGTCGTGCGTACCGGACTTCGTGAGTGCGCGGACAGTGCGGCCGAGGTGCGGGACGGGTTCGCGCACGTCCTCGTCCCGGGACACGAGACATGAGTGGCGGCCACCGCGGACAGCACCGTCGTGGGGGTGACGGTGCTCCAGGCCGCCGGACTCAAGCAGCCCTACCTCGAACCTTTCTGGCGCGGGCGCGGACTGGGAGACCGGTTCGTCTCCCTGGCCAAGCGGCAACGTCCACAGGGGCTCGCCCTGTGCACGTTCCAGATCAACGGCCCGGCACACCGGTTCCATGAGCGGCACGGCTCCGTCGCACGTGAACGGACGGATGGGAGCGGCAACGACGAGCGCGAGCCCGACATCCGTTACGTCTGGCAGCCCGGGGAGTAGCCGGCCCTGTCGCGGGGGCGCGGACGAGAAGACTGCCTTCGCCGTCCCGCTCCCGCCCACCGCGGGCCTTGTACGCCGAGACGACGCTGTCCGGTCTACCGTGTCCGAGCATGACGACTCTGATCACGGGCGGCAGCGGCCTGGGCACAGAGCTGATCCACCGGGCGACGGCGGCCGGAGACGACGTGGCCGCGACGTACGCAAACAAGCGCGGGGACGCACCCGGGGTCGCCTGGCGCCGGCTGGATCTGCGCAACCCGGGACAGGCGGAACACGTGATCGGCACTGTGCGTACCCGCCTGGTGATCAACACGTCGAGCAACAAGCCCGAATGGGCGGTCCCCCGCGCAGGGGCCCATCCGGCTCGCCGCTGCGGCCGCAAAGTGCGGGGCCCGCCTGGTCCACCTCTCCAGCGACGCCGTCTTCTCCGGGACGCGGGTCAACTACGCGGAGACGAGCCTGCCCGATCCGATCACCCCCTACGGCGCCGCGAAGGCGGCGGCGGAGACCGGCATCCTCCTGGCGAACCCGGCCACCGCCGTGCGCACCTCGCTGATCGCCGGCCATGGGCGCTCCCCGCACGAACATGCCGTGTACGGCCTGATCGCCCGCACCCGCGAGGGGATGCTGTTCACCGACAACATCCGCTGCCCCGGGCACGTCAGCGATTTGGCGGCCGCCGTCCTGCAACTCGCCGTCAACGACGAGGCGACCGGTTTGCAGTACGTGGCGGGCCCCGACACCGTCAGCCGTCACGAACCCGGCTGCTCCATCCCCGTACGGGACGGACTGGACGCCTCCCGGCTCCCCGCCGGACCGCGCGGCGGCTGCGTACCGGAAGGAGCGTGCGACATCTGCCTCGACACCCACGCCACCCGAAACCGCCGCACACGTGCTCCGCGCGGTGCGCGCGAATTCCTGCGCCGGTAGGCCGAAGCCCCGCGAGGCGAGATAGGCGTACGCCGGGGAGAGTCAGGCGACGCGTTCCTCGTGGGCGCAGCTAGTTTTTCAGGCGCGAGGGACGTCGAGGCCGCCATCGGCGGCTGCCATCTGCAACCCCGAGTCCGCAGTGCCGACCGCCCCTGTACAGCGCAACTGCCAACAGACTATGCGGTCGACGCTATCGGTTGCCCTGCGAGTACGACCAGCGACAGCGAGTGAGACCATCGTCACATGTCGATTGCTGTGTACAGGTCATGAAGCTTTAGTGTTTGATCTGTGGGCCAACGTCAACGCACCAATGGGGGAACGGATCTGATGTCCACTCAGGAAAAGGCTCGCAGAAGCAAGCGCGTGGCGGTAGTCGGCATAACGGCAACTACTGCCCTAGTGGGGGCCTTTGCCATGCCCGCGCAAGCCTCCACCTACACCAGCCACCTCACCAACGTGAACACTGACTTCGAGTCGTCTCGCTGGCACGACAACAACGGCGGGTCCACGACGATCAAGTTCACGAGCTGCACGTCAACCGGAACCAAGGCAATCGGTGTGACGCTGCGGAAGGACCAGTTCGGTCCCGACCCGGTGTACACCACCGCGAGCTACACCGCTTGCTTCAAGTCGGGGGCCACATCGAGCGGCACGTGGAGTGATCACGGGTCAGGCGACTACTACTTTGTCGTCAACTACGGTTCAAACAGCTACGACTATTTCTCGGTCAAGTCTCTGAGCGTCTACTACTGACAAGCGCTTCTCTGGGCCCCCGCCGCGACGACTGCGGCGGGGGCCCAGCGCACAGAAAGGCTCTTTATGCCTATCCAGTTCCGCAGATGCGGCTTTCACTACAGGGGAGGAGCAGACGTCATCCAGGGCCTCGACCTGGCTTTCAGCCCCGGAGCCAGCGTCCTCCTCGGGCCTAATGGAGCAGGCAAAAGCACGCTCTTGTCGCTAGCAGCTGGCGCGCTGCGCCCGCAGACCGGGGGCGTCACGTTCGATGGCCTGGATGCATGGAACCGGAAGCAGTCTTCGGCGTATCGCACTGCAGTGGCGTGGCTACCCCAGAAGCCCTCATTCCTATCAGGGATGACTTGCCGTCAGCATGTTACTTACGCAGGTTGGCTCAAGGGCATGTCGCAGCGTGACGCATCCAGGGCATCCGGGGTGGCACTCGAACGTGTCGGCCTTGCTAAGCAGGCGGACCGTAAGGTCAGTGATCTCTCCGGCGGGCAGCAGCAGCGTGTCGCCATCGCTCAGGCTCTTGTCCACCGTGCCAAGGTGCTCCTCCTTGACGAACCCACCGTGGGACTAGACCCGATGCAGCGCAGATCGTTCCTACAGCTCATCGCATCACTGCGAGATGACACGCATGTGATCGTCTCCACTCACGACATCGCCGATATCGGGGAAGCCTTCAGCGATGTCGTAGTACTTCACGAGGGCAAGGTCTTGTTCAGCGGCTCTGTTTCTTCGTTCCTTGCCCATTCGGGTGTCGGAATCGACTCGGAACGCGCTGCGGAGAACGCCTACACCGCTGTTCTCGAAGGTGGTTTCCAGTGATTTTTTGGCAGCAGTTGCGTCGTTCGGCGGCCCCTTGGGTGATCCTGCCAGCCATCCTGTTCGTATCGCTGTATATGGAAAGCGTGGCGTACACCGCCCCTTCTCACTACGGTGTCGAGTCGGGTGAGAGCACGATCTATGCTCTGGCTGTCATAGCACCGGCCGTTGCCGCGTGCGCCGCATGGGACTCGGGGCGTATGCAGTCCGTGCGCCACATGCTGACCACATCCTCGCGGTCGCGGTGGTCGTTGCTCCTGCTCGTCGGAACTCCTATCGCTGCCCTGGAGTCGGCACTTCTGGTCCTCGCTATTTTTCTGTCGCGGATCAACACTGGCGTTTTTCCCGCTGGTGCCGGGTGGACCGGACTGGCACACGTAGTCATAATTCCTGCCGAGTGGGCCGTCATCGGCTGGTACGCCGGCAAGCGTCTTCCTAAAAGTATCGCAGCACCGGCAATGGCAGCTCTGTGCTGGACTTGGCTGACGATGCCGCACGCGATGAGGAACGGGTGGCTGAGGCATCTGGGCGGGTTTATCGACGGGACTTCCACCATCACCGACGTCCACCGGCCTGAGATCTATTTTGTGCCGTGGGTCTTCACTTCCTGTCTTATCGTCGTAGCATGGCTCGTCACCCGTAGCGGTTTTCGCCCAGGTTTCCTCGCCGCCGGTGTAGGTATCGTCGTCGCAGCACTGTTTGCCGGATATGCCGTCGTCAGCGGATGGGGCTACAGCAACCCGACGACTGTCCGTGCTTATTCTTCCGCATGTTCTGGAACCAGCCCGCAGATCTGCGTTCCACCGGAGTACCGGCCCTACATACCCCAGATTCGCCAAAGCACCAAAGCTCCGCTCCGTGCGCTGGCTGATGCCGGGGTAGCGCAACCGAAGCGTATGGAGATCCTTTCGCCGTCGAAAAGGCCCGCACCAGGCGTATGGCCACTGGATTGGTCGCTGCCTGCCGACGACGCGGGAGTCGTGTCCCAGACCCCCGTGGACGTCATCGCCGGATCGGCCGTAGAGGGGACTGCAGCGCAGTACGGAAGGCGCCCATGTGGAGGCCCTTCGGCCCCAGAACTTGTGTGGGCCACTGCCGTCGCTGGCAACAAGGATGAGGTGCGCCAGGTAACCGACCCGCAACTGTGGGGTCTGGTAGGCCCTGTGCTGAACGCGCCGGCGAAGCAACAGTCCGCCTGGTTCAGGCAGCAGGTGCTCACCCATGCCTGCCATGAGGAGGGGGCTCGTTGAGGCTATACATCACAACAGTGCGGAGGTGGTGGATTGCGCTAGCAGCAATCATCGTGATGGCAGTGGTGTGTCAGCTTTCGGGCACGAGCAGTGTCGACCTGCCCGCGCTCAACGGCAGTGGCGTGACGCCCTTGGCCTACTTCACTCCCTTGCTGGTGTCTTCCACGGTCTTGTACTGCCTGAACCGACGCGCCGACCACATCGAGCGCACTGCAGCCGTAGCTGTCGCCGTTATCGATGCGGTGTTCATAGCGTCCGTATTCGTCCTGTGTTTGGTGGCAGGCTTCGTCACAGGCTTCGACAACGCGCGCAACGTGCTACTGCTGACCTGCATCGGCCTTTTGGTCGCCCACGTGGGGAACAGTGCATCAGGTATTTCCGTCAGCATGATGCTGTTGATTGCCAGCATCGTTGCCGGTCGTGGTCCGGCGGGAAGCCACGCTTGGTGGGCAGTGGTCCTGTATCCGTCAGGCAGCGTCCCTGCGTGGTCTCTGACAGCGATACTGCTGGCAGTGACGGGAATTCATTCTGTCAGGTCATCCGCAAAGTCATAGGTATACGGTTTGCGGGACCACGAGGAACTTAGCCCGTGTCCTACGTGGTGACGCGGACGAGTCGCTTGTAGCAGCACAGGGCGGCGACGAGTCCGAGAAAGGAAAGGTAGTTGCGGGGGTCGCGTTCGTAGCGGGGCCGAGGCTGCGGTAGCCGGACAGCCAGGACATGGTGCGCTCAATGACCCGTCTGCGGCACCCCAATCGTTTGCTGGACCGATGCCTTCGCGGGCGATACGCACGCCGATCCGCTTCCCTCGCAGCCTTCTGCGCACATCGGCCCGGTCGCAGGCTTTGTCGGCGTGGAGGCGCTGGGGTCTGAAGTGGCGGCCGCGGTGGGGGTCGTGTCTCGTTGGGTGACCCTCCACCATCGGCTTCAGCCCTTCGCTTCCGCGCCCACCACCACGTCTCCCCCTCACCCCTCGGGCAACCGCGACGGCAGCTCGCACCGGGCGTCTTTGTGGGCCTGCCGGGCGAAATCGACGGCGAGAGTGGTGAGTACCTTGCGTGCGTTCCCGCTCCCGGTGTCGAGCGGTTCGCTCGCCTGAACCGACACCGCGATGTCGCGCACCTCCTCGCCGGGCGTCTCGGCAGGCCGGCAAGGAACCCCGATCACCACTGCCCGGGAGCCCGCCCACGCCCTCTCACCGGCGCGGTACGGCTCAAGCCCGTCCCGCTTGAGCCCGAAAAGGGCGTGACTCCACCACTCATCCCAGGGGACTCCGCCCCGGGGCAGTGCCCTGAGCCGCAGGAGCGCCTTGTCGTCCTTCCCGTACACCGTGCACAGACTCGTGAAGTGATCGTTCTTTCTGGGCAGCAAAGTCTCTTCGAAGGAATAGCTGGCCTCCTTGGGCAAGACGGAGCGGAGAGCCTCGGCCGTCTTCGCGCGATCGGGGACGTTCGAGCAAACGTCGGACGCCGCGATGTCCCCGCGCTGGGTGAAGACACCCTGCCACGCGGCGACTCCGAACCCGGCCCCAGCGATCACGGCCAAAACCCCACCCCAGACCAGCACCAAGACCGACCGTCGCCGCCCTCTCGCCCCATCCATACACACCACCCCTCTCCGCGCCGACCACTACGCCTCCGCCTCACCCCACCGGCAACCGCGCGGGCACCTCGCACTCGGCGTCCTTGTGCACCTGCCGGGCGAAATCGACGGCGAGTTCCTTGAGCACGGACGTGGACTTGGCGTCACCGGCTTCCAGCGGCGTCTGCGCGATGACGGCCACCACCATGCGATTCATTTCCGGCCTCTTCGTCGTCTTCTCCCGACACGTCGTCCCGACAAAAGCCATGCGCGGCCCCGCCCATGCCTTGTCCCCAGCCCGGAACGGCTCAAGCCCCACCCCGTACTCCGGACGGACCACCTCACCATCCAACGCTTCGGTCCAGCCAAGCGCCGTCCGGTGCGCATAGAAGTTCAGCAGATATTTTCGGTCCTTCAACTTGCCGCCGTAGACGTCACATCCGCTCGCAAAGATGTCACCACCATGTTTGATCAACGGCGCGAAAGAGTAAGAAGTATTCTCGGGCAACACGGACCGAAAGATCTCAGCCGCCCGTTCCCGATGCGGAACATTCGAGCAGACATCCCCCGCAGCGATATCCCCCCGCTCCTCGGCAAACGCCCCCTGCCACGCGGCGATCCCGAAACCGGCCCCCGCGAGCACAGCAAAAACCCCACCCCAGACCACCACCAAGACCGACCGTCGCCGCCCTCTCACCCAACCCATACGCACCCGCCTCTCCTCGCCGACCACTACGCCTCCCCCTCACCCCACCGGCAACCGCGCGGGCACCTCACCCCTCGGGCAGCTGCGAAGGTAGATCGCACCGGGCGTCCTTGTGCGCCTGCCGGGCGAAGTCGGTGGCGAGCCGAACAAGAGCGGACCTTGCCTTGTCGCCGGAGACGTCGAGGGACCGGTTGGCCTGGGCCACAACCGTCAGATAGACGGGAGGCGCTCCTTCCATCTCCTCGTAGGGCGCGCACTGCACCGCGAGGGCGGCGACAGTGGAATTCGCGACAGCGTGCTCACCCGCCGGGAAGCGAGACAGGCCGCGCTGGTCCTCGGGATCAACCGAGTGTTGCTGCCAATCCTGCCAAGTGGAAACGGTATTGGGTTCGGCCGTCAGCAGAAGAAGCACCTTGCCGTCTCCCCGCACGGTGCAGGAATTACGGAACTCCATCCCCTCCTTCGGAGACCATCTGTCCCTGAAAGAATAAGAAGAAGCCTTCGGCAGGACAGATCCTAGCGTCTCGGCGACCTTGCCCCGGCCCGGAGTGTGGGGACAGACATCGTCGGCGGTTATCTTCCCGCGCGAGCTGAAACCGCCGATCGCGTAAACGACCCCAAGCGCTACCAGCACCGCGATCCCGCACACCGCCGCACCCACCACGAGCCAGCGGTTTTTCCGCGCCCCCCGCGTCACCGGAACTCCCCGCAGGCACAGGCCACTCGTGGGCACAACTCACGCAAACGGTAGGAATGTTGGTTCATCATTCGTCTCCCCTTGCTTTGATTTTGTCAATCACTCCCTGGGCATCATCCAATCCCTGACTCACATCCGACCCCACTGCGGTGGCGACCGCATTGTCTTGGGTAGCCGCTTTGACCGATTCCTGGACCGTCAAGACCGCAGAGGATTCAGCGTCTCCTTGTTTCAGAATGTTCTTGTACACCTGCTTGATTCTCTTGTCCTCAGCGTCACCAAATCCATTGAGAATCCCGTCGAAGGTCTGCCCGGCCGCCGTCCCCACGAGGTCGCCCGCCACGGCACCTCCGGGACCGGTGAGGGAGGCGGTCGCGATGCCGGCGGCACTGCCCACCACAGACTTTGGCGAACAGCCCGGACGCGGCCAACCCTCCCTCTCAGCGCCTCTTCAGAGCATCCGCCGGTTACGGCTCATGGCCGTCGCCTCCTCCGGGGTCACCTTCGCCGGCATCGAGTTGATACGGCGCCGCAGGTCTTCGAGTACCGCGTCGATCCGTTCGCGCACCTTCGTGCGGTGCCCCGCCACCTCGCCGTGCCACCGCTCAGCCGTATCGCCCACCCAGGCCAGCGCGGCGGTCGCACTCCCCTTGCCGACGTCCTTCTCGGCCAGCTCGAAGGCCAGGACAAAATCCGTCCGCTCCTTCACCAGCGCCTGGCGCAGGCCCTCAAGCCGCAGGCGATCCGGATTATCGACCTTCGGCTTCGCTTCCTCGGCGGCCATATCTCCCCCCGGAGTCCCCAGCCCTTGCCCCTCATTCCTCACTACGAGATCGAACCTAGCCCACCACTTTCCGCCACCGCCACCACCCCGGGGCCCAGGAACCCAGATAACTCACCGGCCACCGTGGCCAGTTAGCCATCGACACCCAGCCCCACCGCGGACTTCCCGCCCCGTCCGCAGCGGCATCCTCCACGTCACCCGCGCGACAGGCCGCACCGGCCCGTAAACCGGCTGGCCCCGGCCTTCCCCTCCCCTTACGCTGCGCCGGTGCCTGCGATCCGTGAAATCCAAGTGACCGTCGACTGCGCCGATCCCGTCCGCCTCGCCGCCTTCTGGTGCGAGGTCCTGGGCTATGTCTGCCCTCCCGTTCCAGAGGGCTTCACGACGTGGGAGGAGTACCACCACTCGCTGCCGCCGGAGGAGCGACCCGTCTACTTCGCGTGCGCCCACCCGGACGGTACGGGGCCACGTCTCCTCTTCCAGCGCGTCCCCGAGGGCAAGACGGTCAAGAACCGCGTGCACCTGGACGTCCGCGCCGGCGCGGGCCTCACCGGCGCGGAGCGCCTGGCCACCCTGGAGGCGGAATGCGCCCGCCTCGTCGCGCTCGGCGCCACGCACGTGAAAACCCTCTACGCGGACGGCGAAGAGGAATCCTGCATCCTCATGCGCGACGTAGAGGGAAACGAGTTCGACCTCGACTGAGTTCCTTTCCCGAACGTTCCCTTGCCCGCGTTCCGTTCGGGCCGGCCCGCCGGTTGCATCAACGCCACCGGCGGGCGGGGTATCTCAGGTGGTCGCGAACCAGTCCGTGCTGCTGGAGACCATCTTTCCCTTGTCCATCACGCCGGTGAAGAACACCATGCGTTTGCCCTCCGGTATTTTGCTGGAGAATCCATCGCACCTGGTCCAGCCTGCCGCGGCACCTTTGTGATCCTCGCAGCGGTAACCGTCGGCCACCTGCCCGTACATCTCGACGTAGTAGCCGTCCGCGCTCATGTCGAGCACCCAGAACTCGTCGCCGTAAGGCTCGAAACACGCCCGGCCTGCGGCTTTGTGCTTCGCGTACGCCACGTTCGTGCAGTGCACCTTGGTGAAGTCGGGTGAACTGGACACATTCACGGCTTTCGCTACGTAACCGGCGGCGGAAGCGGAGCCGGTGAACCCCAGTGCCATAGCGAAAGCGGTCGCGGTGACCGCTCCGATGCGCCATACCTTCTTCATTCCCTTACCCCCATGCAATCGATTCGTCCGCGCGATTTCCGATCCTCGCCCATTGCAGACGCAAATACAAGGGAAGCAAAAATTCCGCTTGCGAGGGAAAGGTGACCACCACACATCCGGGGCGAATTCATGATCCGGCTCCGGCCGGCATCGAGATCTGCCCCCCGGGGCACGGCCGGGATCTGCGGAGAAATGTCGAGGAAAAAGGCGACCCCCCGGGCACACCCCGCCAGTTGCCGGAGCAGGCGACCCTCGCCGAACCGCCCGGGGCGGTCCCGCGCTCCGTTCACCACCCGGCGGCGGGACGCCTCCCGTCGCGCCCGTCCCGGCACTCGCCGCACAGTCCCGGCCCGTCGCGAAGTGCCCGTTCGCAGTTCTCGCAGCTGTGCCACCACGGGGAGGGGCGTGGTTCCCGTGCCGCCGTGCGGGCGGGGCCGGAGGAATGGCGGGCGGTGGGCAGCTTCGTGGGCATCGACGGCAGGTCGGTGACGAGGCGGTGCGCGAGGAAGGCGGCGGGACGGTGGATGTGCTGCGGGAGCTGCGCGAGGAGCGCGGCCCGCAACACGTCACGATCGACGGCCCGTTCCAGCCAGGCGGCAGCGAGCGGAGCGAGCCGCGCGAGGTCCCTCTCGGGGAGGAGGAGCCGTGGGTCCTCGCGATGGGGAGTGGCGAGCACGTGGGCGGCGACGAGATGGGTACGGGGCTCGGGGCCTACGGGAGGGGGCGGCGCGTCCCGTACGGGCTCCTCGCGCGGCGTCTCCCGTACGCGCGTGGCCCGCAACTCCTCGCGTACGCAAGCGCGGTCCGTCGCCTCCGCCTGCGCCTCCTCGATCACCGCCGCCTCGGTCCCGGCCGCCTCGAACACCGCCGTCTCGGTCCCGGCCGCCTCGGTCCCGGCCGCCTCGGTCCCGGCCGCCTCGGCCGCCACCGCCTCCGTTTCGGCCGTCGGCTCCACTGCCGCGCGGGCTCGAACCGTACGCCCAGCGGCTCCGTCCCGGCCCGCACGCCCCGAGGCTCCGTCCCGGCGTCCCGTACGACGCTCCCGCGCTCTCCGGCCCCTCCGCCCCGCTCCCCCTCCCGCCCCGGCAGCGTGTGGATGAAGGTGCGCGTGACGATGCGGCCGGTGGGGAGCCGGGAGGTCTCGCGGCGCAGGAAGCCGACGGCTTCGAGCCGCCGAAGGGCCCCGGCGATGGCGTGTTCGCCGTGGCGCGGGTCGCGTTCCGTCAACGCCTTGATCGAGACCTTCGTCCCTTCGGGGACGGAAAGCATGTACGTGGCGATGCCGATCGCCAGGTAGTCCAGGTTCCTGTGCTGCGCCAACGCGTTGGAGACGACGCAGAACTCGCGGTCGAGGCGGGTTCGGACGTGCGTAACGCCCCGCGAGGCACGCCGACGGCGGATAAGCTCTGAGGCATCCATGGGGAAGGTCTGATTCCTTGTGGTAATCCACGAGGAAGTTCTCGCTTCGCTCGTGGTCGGCCCCCGCCTCGGGATCGTGACTCCCGACGGGGGTCATTCTCATGGCCGTTGGCCGGAGCATATGCCCGCCAAACCCCAGTTCCCTCTGATATCCGGATCTATCACCCAACAGAGTGACGCCTCCCGCACCGGCGCCCACGCAGGCACCCCCACGCGAGCGCCCGCCCGTCAGTCCCGCACCTACAAGACGGCGGGCCGGAAGGCAGGTTGGTTCTCTCTGCCAGTCCTTTGAAAGAAGGGGCGAGCCGATCGGGGTCCCGGTTTCCCCGGCCCGTACGGCCACACCGGGTCCCGACTTTCACAGCTGGTCCCACCTGCGGAACACGGAAGAGCCCGGACCGTGTCATCCCGCAGGGACCAGGGCTCGTCGCAGCTCGCGCAGGCGGGGGCGATGGCGGAAACGTCCGGTCCGGTCTTCCCGAGCTCGATGTATCGCCTGGTCCCGAAGCCAGGGGCTGGGGCGCGCTGCAACGCAAGCGCTGAGGCGGGTCCCTCCGGGCGGCGACCGCACCGGCCCCTGAGACCGGCCCCCGGCCGCCCGCCGAGTCGTTCCCTCTTCACACGGTACGGTCCCACGCCACGCCCACCGCAGCTCTGCCCCGCCTCCGGCCCGGTCCAGCCGGCCGGTGGGGCGCTGGGGCCGAATACAGGGCGAGGCGAGTGGACCCCTCCCACGCGGGCGGTGGCTCAGAGCGCGTCGGCGGCGAGCGCGGCGCAGAAGTCGGCCCACTGCGGGGCGGGATAGCGGAGCGAGGTGAGCGCGGTGTCCTTCGAGTCGCGGATGGCGATGGCATCGGGCAATGGCGCAGCTTCAACGCAGTTCTCCGCCCCGGTGCTGTAGGAGGACGTGAACCAGGCCGCCTCGATGCAGTTGTTGGCGGCGCTGCTGTGCGAGGACTTGAACCAGGTGAGGTGCGGAGCGGGATCGGTCATGATGCGTCCCTCCCGTTGACAGGGCAATCGCGCGCTGGTGTTGGCGACTGAGCCGTAGCGCCATGACAGCACCTGGACAGACCACCGGCAACAGTGCCTCGCGTACCTGGGGCCGAGGGCATGACAGTGGGCCCTCCCCGCTTGCTCCGAGAAGGGCCCATCGTGAGGTGGTGCGGTGATCAGAGGGCGCCGGAAACGATCCCGTCGCAGAACGCGGCCCACTGGGAGGTGGTGTAGCGGAGGGGGGTGAGGGAGGTGTCCTTGGAGTCGCGGAGGGCGAGTCCACCTGGCAAGAAGGCTGCTTCCACGCAGTTATTGGCCGCGTTGCTGTACGAGGACTTGAACCAGTTGGCGCTCGGCAGGCCGGAGCTGGGCGGGGATGCTGTCACGTGTTCATTCCGTTCATGATGTTCCTGATCTTCAAGCGCGAATCGTCCACGGACAGGGCAGCGGCGACCACGCGAGCGAAGGCGTCCTCGAACACCTTCACGTCTTCGGTCCCCTCGACGAAGTGGCTCCCCTGCAAGTTCTCCAGGTTGACCACCGTCGGCCAAGGGGCCGGGAAGTGAACGACCTCGATCAGCCCGACCAGGCCGGGATTCGCTGTCCCCTTGAGGTCCAGCACCTGGATGGTCACATTCGGCAGATCCGTCATGTCCAAGAGGTGCCGTAGCTGCTCGCGCATCATGTGGGGTTGCTCGACGGAGGTCATGTGCAGAGCTGCTTCGTGGATCACAGCCCAGAGCCTCAGGGGCGCCTGGCCACCTGGACGCGTCGTCAGTATGGCCTGCCTGGCCCGGCGCAGTTCGGCCAGCGCGTGCACCTCGTCCTGAGTCAGCGTGAGCCCCGTCGCGGCGATGATCTCCCTGGCGTAGCCCCCGGTCTGCAACAACCCGGGGATCAGGCCCGGTGCCGTGACCTGCTCAAGCTCCGCGTCCGCCTCCAGGTCGAGGAAGTCCCGGTACGAGTCGACCAGCACATCACCGTACGGCCGCCACCACCCTCGCTTACCCGCGTCCTTGGCCAGGTTCGTCAGCGCTGTCACGACCTGCGGGTCCTCCGCGCCGAAGAGCTTGAGCAGCGACTCGACCTCCTGCGGGGTCACCCTCCCCTTGGCGTTCTCGACGCGCGAGTACTTGCTCTCGGCCCAGCCCATCGCCTCGGCGGCAGCCCGGCTCTCCAGGCCGGCCGCCGTGCGGCGCCGTCGCAGCTCATTGCCCAGGCGCCTGCGGCGCAAAGTGGGGACGGCCCTCTGGTTCGGCATGTGGTGCTGACACCTCCGGTAGGTGAACGGGCACGGGGTGAAGTCTGGCAGTTGCGAGGTGCGTTGACGAAACCGTAGGTGACGCCGCACCTCTGCCGGTCCCGAATGTACCGCGCCAGGTGACGCAATCGCGCAACCGAATATGCCATCGATTTCGAATTCAGGTGACTCACTTGCCGGTTTCGGGTGCGCCGGGTAACACTCCTTTCGCGGGCTCCGTAACGATGCATGTGCGTTCGGTAGCGGAGGACCGCGTTTCTCGGCGTTCCTAGTTGCAAGTCGAGGTCTGCACATGTGTCAGAAGCCCACCCCCGCCCCTGCTGACCCCCCGGCCGAACTGCCCGCCCGTGCCCGCCCGTTCGTGCCACCACCTCACCCGAACGGCGTACAACTGTCCGCCGAAAAGCGGAGTGACGTGAACGAGTACGACGACCTCGCGCCCTGCTCCGGCCACGCCCCAGGCGGCTCCGGCGCCTTCGCCTCCGGTGTCGGCGTGCCCGCGTACAACGAGGTGTTGCCCCGCACCGGCGAATCCGCCGCCCCCGCGCGGCGGTTGGTGCGGCTCGCGCTCGCGGTGTGGGGGCTCGACGCGCTCGCGGACGCCGCCACGCTCGTCGTGTCGGAACTCGTCGCGAACGCGGTCACGCACGCGCGGGGCGAGACGATCCGGGTCGTGGTGGCACGGCTCGACGGGAGAGGCGCGGAGATCGCCGTCTCGGACTCCTCGCGAGCCCGCCCCGTACCGCGCCCGGCAGGGCCCGAAGCCCTGAGCGGGCGGGGGCTGTTGCTCGTGGAGACGTACGCGACGAAGTGGGGGACGGAGTCGAAGCCGTGGGGGAAGCGGGTCTGGGCGGAGGTACGGGGGTGAGTGCCGACCGGGACCGGGAGGAAGTGTGCGTCCGATGCGCGGAGTTGAGGCGCCAGGAGGTGGTCGCCGAGTCGGTCGGGGACTACTCCCGGGCCACCGACTGCCGCGTCCTCAT
The DNA here is from genome assembly GCF_000154905.1 of Streptomyces sp. SPB074. Lineage (GTDB taxonomy): Bacteria > Actinomycetota > Actinomycetes > Streptomycetales > Streptomycetaceae > Streptomyces. The sequence goes on from NZ_GG770539.1 coordinate 3,151,733, forward strand.
CAAGCGGCACCCGCACGAAGGGGGTGGGTGAGCGCGGTCGCCCCCGCCCGCCCGGCGGCGGCGGCGTCTCGCGGTGGGTCCAGTGGCCGGAGCGGTCCACGACGTCGCCGTTGGAGCGGTCGTTCTTGTGGTCGCCGGTCCAATCGCCGTGGGCGGGGACGACGGCCACTTCTTGAAGGCGGACGGCTGCGGCGGCCCCCGGCTCCGCGCCCAGCGCGCCCGTACGGCCGCGCTCCGCCGTCGTCCGCCCGTGGTGAACCCGCCCCCAAGCGGGCCGCGCGGCTCGTAGCGTGCCCCGTATGACAGAGATCCGCACCCGCGCTGTCGCGTACGACGCGGACGGGCTGCACATGAGCGGGCACCTCGCGCTGCCGGGCGGTTCCGGGACGCGACCGGCCGTGCTGATCGGGCCCGAAGGGCCGGGGCTCAGCGACGTCGAGCGGGACAGGGCGCAGGCCCTGGCCGAACTCGGCTACGTGGCGCTGGCGTTCGACCTGCACGGCGGCCAGTACCTCGGCACGCCCACGCACATGCTCGCCCGCTGCCTGCCGCTGCTCGCCGCCCCCGGCAGGCTGCGGGGCATCGGGCACGCCGCCCTGGACGTCCTGACGGCCGAACCCCGCACCGACCCCGCCCGCGTCGCCGCGATCGGCTACGGCACAGGAGGTGCCGTAGCCCTCGAACTCGGACGCGACGGGGCGCCGTTGCAGGCCATCGGCACGATCAACGCGCTGATGACGGGCGGCGTCGCCGAGTCGGCCCGTATCCGCTGTCCGGTCTGGGCCGGGGTCGGCTCCGAGGACCCGATCATGACGCCCGCCCAGCGTGAAGCCTTCACCGCCGAGCTCCAGGCAGCCGGCGTCGACTGGCGCCTCACCGTCTACGGCGGCGCCCACCACGCCTTCACCCACCCCCCGGTCGCCCATCCCACCGTCCCCGGGGTCGCCTTCCACCCCACGCACTCCCCCCGCGCCTGGCACGATCTCCTCCGCCTCCTGGAGGAGTGCGTGCCGGTATCACCCTGAGGCCGGTCCGCCCGTGGAGCGGCTCCGGGGACTCAGCTCGTCCGGCCGCCCCCGCGCGCCCGGACGAGCGAGGCGACGAGCGACGCGACGCTGCTCGACGGGTTCGGCGGCATGTGGGGATGGACGATCGGCTCGCACGCGGCAGCGCGTCCGGCGGCCAAGCCGTGTTCGCCGTAGGGGAAGTTCTCCGGCACGTTCTTGTCGGCGAAGCCCTGCTTGCCCAACAGCCTCTTGAGTTCGCCCGCGTCGATCCAGCGGGTCCTGCTCTCGAAGTGCCACAGCAACCAGATCTCGAAGCAGGGAGAGCTGATCGCCATCTCGATCCCGAGATCCCGTGCTTCCTTGCACGCCCTCGGTAAGGTCTCGTGCCGGTCGACATCCACGACGCACCAGACCTCGTCGAACGGGTCGCCGCCCTTCCGCTCCTGCCGCCTTCGGCGTTCCGCCTCCTTCACCACCGAGGCGGGGTCCCTGCCGATGCCGACCGGTTTGACCTTCACCACCTGGACGGCCTTCGCGTTGAGCAGCGCGGCCAGGTTCTCGAAGTACTGCGGCTCGGTCCTCGTCCCCTCGGTGACCACGAGGAATTTCCGGTGTTCCTGGCGGCGGGCGCGGGGCTTGGAGATCTTTTGCCCGCCCCTGATCTGCCGGCGGCTCATGAGGTGATCTCCACAAGGGTGGAGCGCAGTTCCTCCCAGGCGAGGGAGGGAACGGCACCGTAGCGGCCACCGAGGTAGCGGCGCTCGATGTTCTGGTCCTTCTTCACAGGGAAATCCGTGAGGGGGTAGAGATCCGTGACTCCGTTGCCGCCCTTCTCGGCGAACCACACCTCGTCCGCTCCCAGGCTCTCGCCCGACAGATGCCCCATGAGGGAGGTGTCGTGGGACGTGAAGACCAGCTGGGCGCCCCGGGGGTTGATCTCGGGGGACTTGAAGAAGGAGATCAACGCGGAGGCAAGGTGGGGATGGAGGCTCGCGTCCAGTTCGTCGACGAGAAGCGTCCCGCCGTACTGGATCTCCCTGAGGGCGGGCAGCGCGAGGGCCAGCCAGGCGACTGTGCCGCTGCTCTCGTCCACCAGATCGAGTTTGCGGGGGGCGGCTCCGCCTCCCGCCTCGTGCCAGAAAGCAATCGCCTTCTTCTGGCCCTCCATGAACTCGGTGAAGGTGGGTTCGTCAAGCTCTTCCCCGCGCGCCTCGTGCAGAGCTGACAGCGTGCGCTTGACGACCAGCCGCAACCCCGGCGTCAGTTCGTTCTCCTCCAGGCTCACCCGGGTGATTCCCAGATCCGCGAAGCGCAGCAGACTGTGCGCCTGTCGCACATATCGCTCTTCTTCCAGCCACCGCTTCACCGCTTCCATGCGCCTGGTCTGATTCCCCTCGGAGAAATCCGCGTAGACCATGTGACCGCTCAGCTGGTGGTGAATCCGTTTCAAGTCGGGATGGTTGGCCATGGCGGCTACGGAGAGAAAAAGGTTCTTCCCGCCGAGGAGCCGCGCGGTGCGCACGTTCTCCCCTTTGAGGTTCCGGCTGAACGAGATGTCCGAAGGCTCCGGCCCGCTGCGTTCGAAAAGCAGGCGCCGACGGCCTTTCGGGAAGTTGCTCAACCACTCCGAGGCGATGCCCCGGGCGGTCAGCTCGAACCCGTACACGTGCCTGACGCCATGGACCGTGAAGTCGAACTCGTAGGCGGAGGACTGGGCACTCGATTCGCCATCGAGGAGGAAGGGCTTGTGCGGGATCTCCTCCCGGTCGCTCCAGGACGAGGAAGTGCGCACCGCGAAGGCCGCGAAGGACATCGCGTCCAGGACCGTGCTCTTCCCCGAGGCGTTCGCCCCGAACAGGCCCACGACCTGGTTGGTGACCGCTCCCCAGTCACCGTCTCTCGGGCGTACCGCGTCAAAACCGGACTTCGTCAGCACGAGTTCCGTCGTGTCCCGAAGAGACTTGTGGTTCGTCGCGCGGAATCGCAGCAGCACCTGTGCACGCTCCTTGACTGTCGTTTCGCGTCGCGTCAGGCCGTTATTCGTCCTCTGGACGAACCAAAGCGTATGTGAGGGGCCGCCCGGGTGCCAGGGAACCGCGCCCGCACGCGAGCGCCCCGTCCCCGACACGTGCGCGTCAGGGACGGGGCGACCCGGCTGTGCCGCTACTTCACCACCGTGATGCGGTCCGCCTTCGGCGGGGCCAGGGGGGTTGACGCGGAGGAGTTCGCCGTCAGGTAGTCGTTGAGCGCCTTCAGGTCGTCGCTGCCCACCAGGGGGCTCGTGCCCTTGCCCAGGGACGTGAAGCCGTCGCCGCCGCCGGCGAGGAAGCTGTTCATGGCGACGCGGTAGGTGGCCGCGGGGTCGACCGGCTCGCCGTTCAGGCGGATCGAGGCGGTGTCGACGCGGGCCGCTCCCGTCTTCGTCTGGTCCAGGGTGTACGTGAGGCCGTCCGAGACCTGGAGGATCTTCGGGGACGCCTCGTTCGGGCCGCTGACCTGTTCCTGGAGCGCGCTCACGAGCTGCGCGCCCGTCAGCGTCACCAGGTTCACCGTGTTGCTGAACGGCTGCACCGTGAACGCCTCGCCGTACGTCACGACGCCGTCCCCCTCCGCGCCGCTCGCCGCGTGCACGAGGTCCGCGCGGATGCCGCCCGGGTTCATGAGCGCGAGCGACGTGCTCGGGTCGAGGGTCTTCGCGTGGGCGAGCTGGGCGTCCGCGATCAGGTCGCCGAGCGGCTGCTCCGGGCCCGTGCCGCGCGGGATGTCCGCCGAGATCCAGCCCACCGCCTGGTTCGCGACCGGGGCGGCCAGGGTGTTCCAGCGGCTGATGAGGGCCGTCATGTCGGCGGCCTTCGGCTGCGTACGGCTCACGACGTGGTTCGCGGAGCCCACCTTCGCGCGGACGATGTCGCGCGTGCGGCGGTCGTAGGTGAGGGTGGTGTCCGTGTAGAGGCGGCCGAAGGACGAGGCCGAGGTGACCAGGCGGGGGTTCCCGGCCGGGTCGGGGATCGTGCACACGTACGCGTTGTGGGTGTGGCCCGTCACGAGGGCGTCCACCTTGGGCGTGATGCCCTTCGCGATGTCCACGATCGGGCCGGAGATCCCGCCGCCCGCCGCCGGGGAGTCGCAGTCGTAGTTGTACGCGCCGTTCGCGGGCAGCCCGCCCTCGTGCAGGAGCGCCACGATCGACTTCACGCCCTGCTTGTCGAGCTCCTTGGCGTACTTGTTGATCGTCTCGACCTCGTCGTGGAACGCGAGGCCCTTGACGCCCTCCGCCGTGACGATGTCCGGGGTGCCTTCGAGCGTGACGCCGATGAAGCCGACCTTCACGCCGTTCTGCTTCCACACCCAGTACGGCTTGAGGAGCGGCTTCCCGGTCTTCTCCTTCGTCACGTTCGCCGTGAGGTAGGGGAAGTCGGCGCCGCGGAACTTCTTGCCCTTCTCGTAGCAGCCGTCGGTCGGGTGGCAGCCGCCGTTCCGCATCCGGGCCAGCTCGGTGGCACCCTCGTCGAACTCGTGGTTCCCGACGCTCGTGACGTCGAGATCGAGCTTGTTCATCGCCTCGATCGTCGGTTCGTCGTGGAAGAGGCCGGACAGGAGCGGGCTCGCGCCGATGAGGTCACCGGCCGCCGCCGTCACCGAGTACGGGTGGCCCTTGCGGGCGGTGCGGAGCGAGGAGGCGAGATACTCGACGCCGCCCGCCGCGACCGGCTTCGTCGTGCCGTCCGGCTGAAGTTCGGTGACGGAGCCGGAGGAGCCCGCGGGGGGTTCGAGATTGCCGTGGAAGTCGTTGAAGGAGAGCAACTGGACGTCCACGGTGCGGGAGCTGTGGCCGTGACCCGGGTGGCCGTGACCCGGGTGGCCGTGTGCCGCCGCCGGGCTCGCCGCCGTCAGCGCGGCGACGGTGGCGAGTCCGGCGGCGACGGTCAGCAGCCGGCGGCCTCTTCGGTGCGGGCGGGGTGGCGTGGCGGGCATAGGGGTCCCCTCGTGCGCTCGGGAGATTCGCTGTGCGGAGCCTGTACGGACGCGGTGCCCGTACGGGCGGCAGGATACGGTCAACGCGCGTAGCACGGCGAGGGGTTCGGTGACGGGGAGGCGTACGGTTCAGAAACCGTCGGGGCACCAGGGCCGGCGCGCGGTGCGCAGCACGCGCTCGGCACGGGCCGCCGCGCCCTCCGTGCGCTCGTCGAGCAGCCCCGCCTCCGCGAGCGCGAGCGGCGAGCCGTCACCGAGCCACAGCCGCGCCAAGTCGCCCACATCGAGGACGAGTTCGGGCTCCTCCTCCGTCCGCTCGACCTGCCCCGTGCCGTCCGCGTCCGCTGTCAGCCGGTACGTGCCGCCCGCCGGGCCGCTCGCGTCGGCCACGCCGAAGACGAGGCTGCCGGGAGCCTCGTACGTACGGGCCCCGAAGGCGGCTGCGACGTCCAGGACCCGCACCCACAGGAAGTCCGCCAGGCGCGTGACCCGCGCGGCGCGGGGGTCGGGGAGCAGGAGCGGGAGGACGTCGTCCGGGGGCCGGTGGTAGATCTCGACGTGCGTGACGTGGTCGATCGTGCACAGGTACGTCCACAGCGCGCGGCGGGCGGCCGGGCTCGTGGCGAGGAGGTCGTGGACCTTGGCGGTGCGGGAGGTGTCGTCCACCTCGTAGCAGAGCAGCCCGGCCGGGGTGCCGTCCGCGTCGCGGTGCAGGACGTACACCGGCTCCTTCCAGCCGGGGGCGCGGGCGCCGGTGCCCGTGAGGGTGCGCCACCAGGCGGGGCTCCGGTCGATGGCGCCGGGCCGGGTGGCGCGGAGGCGCTCGTGCAGCGCCGGGCCCTGCGCGAGGGCCGTCCCGGCGTCCACGAGGGCGAGCCGTCCGCCGCCCGCGGGGAGCGCGCGCTGCCGGTCGATGCCGGTGGCGGCGAGCGCCACGCGCCAGTCCAGGGAGTGCGTCGCGGGGCCGAAGCCGAAGCGGCCGTAGATGGGGTACTCGGCCGCGATGAGCGTGGCGACCGCCTCGCCGCGCGCGTGCGCGGCGGCGAGGTCCGCGCCGATCATGCGGCTGAGGATGCCGCGCCTGCGGTGCGTCGGCGCGACCGACACCCCGCTGATCGCGTCCGCCACCACCTCCGCGCCCCCGACCGCCGTGACGCGCTGCGGGAAGGAGCGCAGCGTGCCGACGCAGTCGCCGTCCTCGAAGGCCCCGGTGAAGCGGGACTCGCCGTAGCTCGCGGTGAGTTCCGCGAGCCGGTCCGCCGGAACGGTCGGCGGTTCGAGGAAGGCGGTGCGCACGACCCTGAGCCAGGCGGGGAGTTCGTCGGGGCCGGTGAGAGGGCGTACGTCGAGAGGCATGGGGGCAGGTTAAGCGGGGTGCCGGTCCGGTGGCACCCGCTTTCCGGGGCGTTCAGAAGGTCGGCCGGACCTCGCCGACCACCACGGAGCCCCCGGTCAGCGGTACTTCGCCGATCCGGTCGAGCACCGGGTCGTCCACGCCGAGCAGTTCCAGGCCGCGGGCGAGCACGGCGCGCAGGGCCCGGCCGCCGCCGTCGTCGATCTTGAAGGCGAGCGCGGAGCCGTCGGGGAGCGCGACCGCCTGCACGGCCTCCGCGCCCATCTTGGAGAGGACGCCGGGCACGGCACGCATGAGCCAGGTGTCCGGCCGGCGCGTGCCCGCCACGTACTCCGGGTGCGCGCGCATCGCGGCGGCGACGCGGCCCTCGGCGCTGCCCGGTTCGGCGAGCACGAAGGAGCGGAAGGCGCGCGCGAGGCCCGTGAGCGTGAGCGCCATGAGCGGGGCGCCGCAGCCGTCGATGCCGAGCGCGGAGATCTCCTCGCCCGCCGCCTCCTCGACGCAGTCGCGGACGAGGAGCTGGAGCGGGTGCCCGGGGTCGAGGTAGGAGCCGGTGGGCCAGCCCGCGGCCTCGCAGGCGGCGAGCATCGCGGTGTGCTTGCCGGAGCAGTTCATGGTGATACGGGCCCGGGACTCGCCCGCCGCGAGGTACGCCTCCGCCTCCTCGGGGTCGAGGGGCAGGTCGGGCGGGCACTGGAGCCGGGCCGGGTCAAGCCCGTACTCGTCCAGCATCGTCCGTACGAGCGAACGGTGGAAGGGCTCCCCGGAGTGGCTGGCCGCCGCGAGAGCGAGCCGGGGGCCCTCCAGGTCGAGCCCGGCGCGCAGCACGGCCGCCGCCTGCATCGGCTTGTTCGCCGAGCGCGGGAAGACCGGCGCGGCCGGATCGCCCAGGGCGGTACGGACCGAGCCGTCCGGGGCGAGCAGGACGAGGCTGCCGCGATGCCTGCTCTCGGGGAAGCCGGACCGTACGACCTCGGCGAGTACGGGGGCGACGACGGAGTGCGACGGGGTGGTGCTCATGGGGGGTGGTACGGCCTTCCGGGCGGGCGGCCCGCCCCCTCGGCCCCCGGCCGCGCGCCCGGTGGGGCGGCACGGCCGGGAGCGGCGGGATCACCGCCGCGTCACAGGAGCAGGTCGTCTACTTGCGCTTCTCCCTCACGGTACCTGCGGGCGATCTCCGTGCTGCACCCGTCGGCGGTGCGCTGGAGGGCGAGACGGCGGCGCGAGACGTCCGCCTCGTAGGCGAGCAGGCGGGCCCGGCCGCGCGACAACTCCTCGTCGGTGCGCGCCGCGAGGTCCGAGAGCGCGACCTCCTGGAGCATCGTCCCCGCGAGCCGGTCGGCCTCCACGCCGTCCGGTGTCACGACGCCGAGGTGCCGGACCGAGGACCGGTGCCGGGGCGGCCCGTCGCGCAGGATGTCCGCGAGCCGCGCCACGACGTCGGCGTCCCCGGGGCCCGCGACGGCGG
>NZ_GG770539.1:3160293-3163069 GCF_000154905.1 Streptomyces sp. SPB074
CCCTGCACGGCCGGGGCCTGGGCGCCCCGCGCGGCCGGGCCGGGACGCCCGCGCGGCCCGGGCCCGCGCGGCGCCCTGCGGGACGGCGCGGTTCGGCGGCACGGTTCAATGGGGACCATGCGTGCGGTGGTGCAGAGAGTGGACGGGGCCGAGGTCGTCGTCGGCGAGGACGTCGTGGGGGCGATCGAGGGCGAGGGGCTGTGCGTCCTCGTCGGGGTGACGCACGAGGACACCCCGGCGAAGGCGGCCCAGCTCGCGCGGAAGCTGTGGAGCCTGCGGGTGCTGGGCGGGGAGAGGTCGTGCTCCGACACGGGCGCCCCGCTCCTGGTCGTCAGCCAGTTCACGCTCTACGGCGACGCGCGCAAGGGCCGCCGCCCCACGTGGAACGCGGCGGCGCCCGGTGAGGTCGCCGAACCGCTCGTGGACGAGGTCGTCCGGTGCCTGCGCGAGCTGGGGGCGCGTGTCGAGACGGGCCGGTTCGGGGCCTCGATGCGGGTCACGCTGACGAACGACGGGCCGTTCACGGTCCTGCTGGAGATGTGAGCGCCCGCGCCCGCGTGCCGCGCCCCCGCCCCGCACCCCCGCCGTACCGCTACGGCTGGACCACGGCCTCCTGCGCCGCTGCCGTCTCCTCCGCGAGGAGGGGCGCGTCGAGCGGCACGTTGCGCTTGATGAGGCCCAGGGCGATCGGGCCGAGTTCGTGGTGGCGGGCCGAGGTGGTGACGAAGCCGAGGACGCGGCTCTCGGCGCCGTCCGCCGCGAGGCGCAGCGGGGCGCCGTGCGGCGGGAGGTGGACCTCGCTGCCGTCGAGGTGGAGGAAGACGAGGCGGCGCGGCGGCTTCCCCAGGTTGTGGACGCGCGCGACGGTCTCCTGCCCCCGGTAGCAGCCCTTGTCCAGGTGCACGGCGCGCGCGAGCCAGCCGACCTCGTGCGGGATGGTGCGGTGGTCGGTCTCGAAGCCGAGCCGGGGCAGGTGCGCCTCGACGCGCAGCGCCTCCAGGGCCAGCAGCCCGATCGCGGGCCCCGCGGCCCCGGCGAAGGCGGCCAGCTCCGCACGGGGCAGGAAGACGTCCCGGCCCTCCGGGGTCTCCCGGACGGCGGCGCCCTCGGGGCTCGGCGTGATCGACCCGGCGGGCAGGCGCACGACCGCGTACTCCTCGGTGCGGTCCACGACCTCGACGCGGTAGAAGAACTTCATGCTCTCCAGGTACGCGGCCAGCGCCTCGCGCGTACCGGGCTCGACGTGGAGCCACGTCGTCGTGCCGTCGTCCACGAGCGAGAGGTGGTGCTCGACGTGGCCGTTGGCGGAGAGGACGAGGGCCTCGGTGGCCTGCCCGGCGGGCAGCTCGCTGACGTGCTGCGTCAGGAGCAGGTGCAGCCAGGCGAGCCGCTCGGGCCCCTCGACGGTGAGCACGCCCCGGTGCGAGAGGTCGACGAAGCCGCGCCCGTCCGCGAGGGCGCGTTGCTCGCGGAAGAGGTCGCCGTAGTGCGCGGCGACCCCGGCGTCCACGCCTTCGGCGGCGACGGCTCCGGGAAGGGTGAGGAGCGGGCTCTGCGACTCGGTCGTCTTCATATCCACGAAGGGTACGACCCCGGCAGGGCCCGCGTTATTCCGGCAGGGAACGCGTGTGCTCCACGGGCCCGGCATCCTCCGCGGCCGGTTCGCGGTCCTCGCGGCAGGTGCGGCAGCGGCCGAAGATCGCGAAGTGCTTGAGGTCGGTCTCGAAGCCGAACTCCTCGCGGAGCTTGCGCGCGAAGGCGTCGGCGCTGGACGCCTCGGTCTCGATGACGTCGGCGCAGTCCCGGCACACGAGGTGCAGGTGGTCGTGCCGGTCGGCGAGGTGGTACGTGGGCGCGCCGTGGCCGAGGTGCGCGTGGCTGACGAGGTTCAGCTCCTCCAGGAGCTCCAGGGTGCGGTAGACGGTCGAGATGTTGATGCCCGAGGCGGTCTTGCGCACCTCGCAGAGGATGTCGTCGGGCGTCGCGTGTTCGAGCGCGTCCACGGCCTCCAGGACGAGCTGGCGCTGCGGCGTCAGCCGGTAGCCGCGCTGCCTGAGGTCGCTCTTCCAGTCGGTGCTCACCACCCGACCAGTGTAGGCACGGGCGCGGAAAGCGGGACCGGACCGCGGAAGGCGGCCCCGGCCCCGGGGATCAGCGCGCGTGGCGGCCTACTTGAAGAACGCGATGCCGTCGTCCGGCATGTCCGGCAGGTTGCGGGCCATCTCGGCGACCTGCTCGGGGCTCACGACCTTCTTGAGCTGCGCGGACATGTAGGGGCGCAGGCTCACCTCGGGCGTCTGCTTCTCGCCGACCCACAGCAGGTCGCCGTTGACGTACCCGTACAGGCGCTTGCCGCCGCTGTAGGGGGCCGCCGCCTCGACGCGGGCCACGGCGTCCGTGACGAGGTCGATCTGCGGCTTGCCCTCGGCGAGCTGCCCGTACCAGACCTCGACGACCCCGGCGTCACGGGTCATGACGGTCTCGATCTGGCGGTCCTTGCCGACCCGCCAGAAGCCCGACTCGGACTCCAGCGGGCCCACCTTGTCGCCGTCCTTGTCGAGCACCCAGCTGTGCGAGGTGTACTCCAGGAAGTCCCTGCCGTCGTGGCGGAAGGACAGCTCCTGCCCGAAATTGCACTTCTCGGCGCCGGGGAAGTCGAAGACGCCCGCGCCGGCCCAGTCGCCGAGGGGCCAGGCGAGGGGGACGAGGTCGCGGTGGAGGTCGGAGGGGTCTGGATCATGGCGTGCGTGCTCAGCGATCTCTCGGGGTGCGGCGG
>NZ_GG770539.1:3163351-3166943 GCF_000154905.1 Streptomyces sp. SPB074
GGCGGCGGGCGCCGCCGGACTCGTCCTCCGCTCGCCCACCCCACTCCTCCGCTTCTCCCCTCCCCGCTCCCCGCTCCCCACTCCCCGCTCTCCAGGAGGGAGCCGCGCACCGCGCGGTTACGATGCGGCATGGCGAAAAAGCTGGTGATCAAGGTGACGGCGGGCACCGACGCGCCCGAGCGCTGCTCGCAGGCGTTCACGGTCGCCTCGGTGGCGGCGGCGAGCGGGGTCGAGGTCTCGCTGTGGCTCACGGGCGAATCGGCGTGGTTCGCGCTGCCGGGCCGCGCGGCGGAGTTCGCGCTCCCGCACGCGGCACCGCTGCCCGACCTGATCGAGGCGATCCGGGCCGGCGGCACGATCACCCTGTGCACGCAGTGCGCGGCACGCAGGGGCATCGAGCAGAAGGACGTCCTGGAGGGCGTGCGGATCGCGGGGGCGCAGGTCTTCGTGAGCGAGATCATGAAGGACGACGTGCAGGCGCTCGTCTACTGAGGCCCGGCGCCGGTACGGGACCGGTCAGGGCCCGGCGCCGGTACGCGAGCCCGGCGCGCCGCTACGGGGCTCAGCGCCGGCGGTCGCGCGGGGGCGTGCGTCCTCCGCCGCGCCCCTCGCCCCCGGGGCCGTTCCCGTCCCCGTCCTTCTCGTCCCACCAGCGGTCCTCGGGGCCGCGCCGGTTGGCGACGATCGCGGCGACGGGCGGGATGACGAGGGCGACGACGCACATGGCGATGGCCGCCGGAACGGACCAGATGCGGACGAAGGCCCAGGCGGAGACGAAGAGGACGAGGCAGATCCCCATCATCAGGAAGTAGGCCCGTCGCCGTCGCGCGTACATCCCACCACCGTAGGCCGCCCCGCGCCCGAAGGCACGCGCGCGAAGGCACGCGCGCGGCCGCGCCCGGAACGGCGCGGAGGGCCGTGCCCCGTCAGCAGGAAGCGTCCAACCCCCTGGGGCACGGCCCTCCGGCCGGTTCACGTCCCCCGCGTCACGCGCGAGGGCCGTGGTACCGCGTCTCCGGTACCGCTCAGACCGCGATGGCGACCTCGGCGAGCCCGCCCTCCTGCGCGACGACGGTGCGGTCCGCCGTGGCGCCGGGGACGAGGGCGCGCACGGTCCAGGTCCCCTCGGCCGCGTAGAAGCGGAACTGCCCGGTCGCGGAGGTCGGGACCTCGGCGGTGAACTCGCCCGTCGAGTCGAGGAGCCGCACGTATCCGGCGACGGGCTCGCCGTCGCGGGTCACCTGCCCCTGGATCGTGGTCTCACCGGGCTTGATCGCCGAGGCGTCGGGGCCGCCGGCCTTCGCTCCACACATGAACTACTCCTGTAGCGGGTCGGGGTGGGGTGTGCGGGGACCGCGCGGGGCGCGCGGTCCCCCGGGGGCTACTTCGCGGGGCCGAGCTCGATCGGCACGCCGACGAGGCTGCCGTACTCGGTCCAGGAGCCGTCGTAGTTGCGGACGTTCGGGATCTCCAGGAGCTCGTGCAGGACGAACCACGTGAGGGCCGAGCGCTCGCCGATGCGGCAGTAGGCGATCGTGTCCTTCTCCAGGTCGACCTGCTCGTCGGCGTAGAGGGCCCGCAGCTCCTCGTCCGACTTGAAGGTGCCGTCGTCGTTGGCGTTCTTCGACCACGGGATGTTGCGGGCGCTCGGGATGTGGCCGGGGCGCTGCGACTGCTCCTGCGGCAGGTGCGCGGGGGCGAGCAGCTTGCCGCTGAACTCGTCGGGCGAGCGCACGTCGACCAGGTTCTCGGCGCCGATCGCGCTCACGGCGTCCTCGCGGAAGGCGCGGATCGAGGTGTCCTGCGCGCTCGCGGTGTACGTCGTCGCGGGGCGGGCCGGGACCTCGGAGCCGTCGACCAGGTCGCGGGAGTCCAGCTCCCACTTCTTGCGGCCGCCGTCGAGGAGCCTGACGTCCTGGTGGCCGTAGAGCTTGAAGTACCAGTAGGCGTAGCTCGCGAACCAGTTGTTGTTGCCGCCGTAGAGGACCACGGTGTCGTCGTTGGCGATGCCGCGCGCGGAGAGCAGCTTCTCGAAGCCCTCCTGGTCGATGAAGTCGCGGCGCACCGGGTCCTGGAGGTCCGTCTTCCAGTCGATCTTGACGGCGTTCTTGATGTGGTTCTTGTCGTAGGCCGAGGTGTCCTCGTCCACCTCGACCACGACCACCTTCGGGTCGTCGATGCGGGCCTCGACCCAGTCGGCGTCTACCAGGACGTCGCTGCGGCTCATACTCTTCTCCTCCGTCGTGCGGGATGCGGGCGGGCTGTGGCCCGGCAGGGGTGCGCGAAGTGCGGGGTGTACGGGGCGATGCGGCCGTACGAGCGGGAGTGCGGCCCGGGCGAGGGGCGGCCGGAGCGTCGCGCGCCGCGGTCAGGCGGTGCTGTCCGGCTGCGTTCCGGGGCTCTGGGCCGGGAACGCGGCCCGCGCGGGCGTCAGGAAAGGCGACAGAGCATGGCGGCGACGCGGCAGAGGTCCACTGCCCGCCGCTTCGTGAGGTCCGCCTGGTGCGTCATGGCACCGATCGTAGGGATCGATTCCGGGACATGTCACCGTCCGTTCACATACTGAGACGATGTGGTCCGCATGGCGGGCACCGCAGTTCAGCGGGCGTCCTCCCTGAGGTCGAGGTCCTTCCCCGAGAACCGCACCCGCAGCCCGTCGCCCTCGGTCCGTACGGAGTCCAGGCGCAGCCCTTCGGGCAGGTCACCGGCCCGCTGCTCGATGTCGAAGGAGTCCCCGGAGCCGCCCGGGAGCGGGATGCCGAGGTCGGGGAGGGTGTCGGCGTGGATGGCGAAGCGGTCGCCGTCCTCGATGGAGACGGAGCAGAGCACCGTGAACGTCCCCGGCAGCGTGCGCCCGAGGACGCTGCCCCTGACGCCCACGGCGATCCGGCCCTTGCCGCCGTCCTTGAGCGAGGCGACCTTCGCGGAGACGCCGGGGGCGACGGACATCTTCTCGCTACCGAGGGACTTCACGAGGTCCCGGTACGCGAGGTGCGCGCTCCCGCTCGCCCCGTCCACCCGCGCGCGCTCGTAGTCGTCGGCGAACCGCACCCCGCGCAGCGCGGCGTCCACGCGCGCGACCCGTACCCGCCCCTGCCCGGTCCGCGCCCGGTACCCGTCCATGCGGACGTCCACGCGCTCCATCCGGCCGGCGAGGGCCTGCGTGAGGAACGGGAACCCCTGGATGCTCGCGTGGGCGCCCTCCACCCCCTCCCGCTCCACGATCCGCTTCGCGGTCTCCTCCTCCGCGCGGTGGTGCGCCCACCGGTCGGCGAGCAGCCCGCCGCCGCCGAGCAGGACGACGAGCACGACGAGTACGCGCACAGCACGCATGACGAACGGATTCCCCTCACCCACGGTCCAAGCCCCGCTGATTCTCCCGCCCTCCCCGGGACCGGGCGGGCCCCGCACGGGGCCGGTGCCCCGTGCGGCCCGCCCCGGCGGGAGGCTCACCCCGCGAGCGACCCGATCCACCACACCAGGGGGGCCGCCGCGGCGAGCGGCAGCGCGACCCCCGCCGTCATGTGCACGAACCGCGAGGGGTAGTCGTACGAGGCGACCCGGTGCCCTTTTTTTTTTTTTTTTTTTTTTT
>NZ_GG770539.1:3167976-3171911 GCF_000154905.1 Streptomyces sp. SPB074
CGCGGTGCTCGCTGTCCGTACGGGGCGGGCGGGGCGGGGCGCGCGGGCGGGACGGGGGGCAGGTAGGCCGTCGCCTCGCTCGCCGACTCCGGCGGGAGCGCGGGCTGCACGGAGGTCTCCCAGGTCGGCGCCTGCCACGTCTGGGTCTGCTGCATGTCGTCCGGCCGCTGCCCCTGCCCGGGCTGCTGACCGGTGGTCCACTGCTCCTGGGGCTGGGGCTGCCCGTACGGGTCGTACGGCTGATTGCTCATGGTGTGGGGTTCACCCTCCTGCGAACGGCGGGAGCACCTCGACCGTGCCGCCCTCGGCCAGACGTACCGTCTCATGCGGACGGGTCCCCACGGGATTCCCGTCCACGAGGAAGGAGGAGCGGTCCAGGACCCGGACCAGCTCTCCCGGATGGCGGACACGCACCGCCGCCAGGGCCTCCGCGAGCGTCGTCGCCTCGTACGGCTCCTCGGCGGTCCCCGCCGCGGCCTTCGCCGCCGCCCAGTACCGCACCGTGCCCACTGCCACGCCGCGCTCCTCTCCCGGTCCGCCCCGCACGCGCGGGGCGTCCATCATGCCCCCGCCGTGCCGCCCGTCCGCTCCGCCCACCGCCACAACCGCCCCAGCAGTGCCTCGTCCGTCGCGTTCTCCGCGTGCCCCATCCCGCGCTCGATCCACAGCTCGCCGTGCGTCCCCGCGGCCCGCTGGAGCGCGCGCGGGTGGTCGAGCGGGAAGTAGGGATCGCGGTCGCCGTGCACGAGCAGGAGCGGCACGGGGGCGATGTACGGGGCCAGCGCGGTCGGCGACAGGGGCACCGGGTCCCAGTCGCCCGGCCTGATCCGGGTGCGGAAGCCGAGCCGGCCGACCGTGCGCCCGAGCCGGCCGGTCACGAGCCAGTGCAGGCGGCGCATGGGCGCCGTCCCCCGGTAGTACCAGCGGGCCGGGGAGCTGACGGCGATGACGAGATCGGTGCGGTCCGCGCGGCTCCCCGCCGCGACGACGCGGTCGGCCTCCGAGAGCGGTACCGGAACGGCCGGGGCCGAGGGGGCGGACGCGGCAGACGGGGCCGCCGGAATCGCAAAAACCGCCGCAGCCGCCGATTCCGCCCCCTGCGTCCCGCCCCGCGCTTCCGTGCGCCCCCCGTTCGTACCGGGCGCCGCCTCCGGCGTGGTCCGGGCCCGGAGCCGGGCGAGCCCGTGGAGGCCCGCGTGGCGCAGGACGACGGAGCCGCCCATGGAGAAACCGAGCGTGATGACGCGGCTGTGTCCGAGTGAACGCGCCCAGGTGACGGCGGCGGCGAGGTCGAGGACTTCGCTGTCCCCGACCGTGGAGCGGCCCCCCGAGCGCCCGTGCCCCCGGAAGGAGAAGGTGACGACCGCCGCGTGCCGGGCCAGGACGTGGGCGGCACGCCGTACCTGCGGCCGGTCCAGGTCGCCCGTGAAGCCGTGCGCGAGGACCACGACGGGCCCCCCGACCGGCCCGGGACCGGGCTCGTACGCCGCGTCGATCCGTACCCCGTCCGCGGCCCGCAACCGGGCCCGCGCCCGGCGCGCGCTCCGCGCCCCGGCGCCCGCCGCCGCCGGGCCGCCGCGTCCGGAACCTGCCGCCGTCGCGCTCATGTGGGCTATTCTCCTCGGCAGAGGACCTGGGCAGCGAAGCCCCCGGGTCCTTTCGTGCTTTCCGGCGCGTTGTATACGACCGGCCCCCGCCGGGTGTGTGCGGCGGGCCGCGAGGGCGCGGGGCTCCCCGGGGACGCGGGGGCCCGTGGCTTCCCCGTACGAAGAAGTGCCGCATATCCCGGCCGCGCACCGGCCGGGGACCCATCGGTACCGAGGAGGAACCTGTGATGGGCGAGCGAGACGCACACCATTCCAGCCGGCCCCGCACGACCACGGAGGCAGGTGGCCTCCGATGAGTTCCCTGCTCCTCCTGACCAACGCCCTCCAGCCGTCCACGGAGGTCCTGCCCGCTCTCGGCCTGCTCCTGCACAACGTGCGCGTCGCGCCCGCCGAGGGGCCCGCGCTCGTGGACACCCCGGGCGCCGACGTGATCCTGGTCGACGGCCGCCGCGACCTGCCGCAGGTCCGTTCCCTGTGCCAGCTCCTGCGGTCCACCGGACCCGGCTGCCCCCTCCTGCTCGTCGTCACCGAGGGCGGCCTGGCGGCCGTCACCGCGGACTGGGGCGTCGACGACGTCCTCCTGGACACGGCGGGCCCGGCCGAGGTCGAGGCGCGGCTGCGGCTCGCGACCGGCCGCCGCCAGAACGCCGCCGACGACAGCCCCATGGAGATCCGCAACGGCGACCTCTCCGTGGACGAGGCCACCTACAGCGCGAAGCTCAAGGGCCGGGTCCTGGACCTGACCTTCAAGGAGTTCGAGCTCCTCAAGTACCTCGCGCAGCACCCGGGCCGCGTCTTCACCCGCGCCCAGCTGCTCCAGGAGGTGTGGGGGTACGACTACTTCGGCGGCACCCGCACCGTGGACGTCCACGTGCGGCGGCTGCGCGCCAAGCTCGGCCCCGAGCACGAATCCCTCATCGGCACTGTCCGCAATGTGGGATACCGCTTCGTGACTCCTGAGAAGCCGGAGCGCGAACGGACGGAGAAGAACCCGGCCGGGCCGGCCACCGCCGAGACGCCGGGGGACGCCGGGCCGGAGCCCGTCGTGCCGGAGAAGAGCGAGGTCAGGGCCACCGCCCCGGCCGAGGGCTGAACCGCTCGGCGTCCCCGTGCGCGGCGCCCGCCCACGGCCCCGCTCCGGGCCCTGGGCAGCGCTTTCACCCCGCGTAGACTGCCGGGCGTGGCCAAGGTGACGCGGGACGACGTGGCGCGGCGGGCGGGGACTTCGACCGCCGTCGTGAGCTACGTCATCAACAACGGACCCCGGCCGGTCGCCCCGGCAACCCGCGAGCGTGTGCTCGCCGCGATCAAGGAGCTGGGCTACCGGCCCGACCGGGTCGCGCAGGCGATGGCCTCGCGCCGCACCGACCTCATAGGGCTCATCGTGCCGGACGCGCGCCAGCCGTTCTTCGCCGAGATGGCGCACGCGGTCGAACAGGCCGCCTCGGAGCGCGGGAAGATGGTCCTGGTCGGCAACTCCGACTACGCGGACGCCCGCGAGGTCCACTACCTGCGGGCCTTCCTCGGGATGCGCGTCGCGGGGCTCATCCTCGTCTCGCAGGGCCCGAGCGAGACGGCGGCGGCCGAGATCGACGCCTGGGACGCGCGCATCGTGCTGCTGCACCGGCGCCCCTCGCCGATCGACGACGTCGCGGTGGTGACGGACGACGTGGGCGGCGCGCAGCTCGCCACCCGCCACCTCCTCGAACACGGCGCCCCCTACGTGGCGTGCCTGGGCGGCACGGAGCAGACCCCCGCCGAGGGCGACCCGGTCTCGGACCACGTCGAGGGCTGGCGCCGCGCGATGACGGAGGCGGGGCTGCCGACTGCGGGCCGCCTCTTCCAGAGCCCGTACAACCGCTACGACGCCTACCGGGTCGGCCTGGAGCTGCTCGCGGGCCCGGACCGCCCCCCGGCCCTGGTACAACCGCTACGACGCCTACGATCGGCATCCTGCGCGCGGCCCGCGAGCTGACCGCCCCCCGGCCCTGGTCTGCGCGACGGACGACCAGGCGATCGGCATCCTGCGCGCGGCCCGCGAGCTGCGCATCGACGTGCCCGGGGAACTCGCGGTGGCGGGCTTCGACGACGTGAAGGAGGCGGCCCTCACCGACCCGCCCCTGACGACGGTCGCCTCCGACCGCACGGCGATGGCGCGCGCCGCCGTCGATCTCGTCCTGGACGACGCCCTGCGCGTGACGGCACCGCGCCGCGAGCGGCTGCGGGTGTACCCGTCCCGGCTGGTGATCCGGCGGTCCTGCGGCTGCGGCTGAGACCGGCCGCGGGGGAATCCCGTTCCGGGGAGGGACTGTCCCCGGCGGGCGTCCG
>NZ_GG770539.1:3172296-3174451 GCF_000154905.1 Streptomyces sp. SPB074
GCGGTCGCCGCCGCGGTCGTCGGCGGCGCCACCTCCTACGGACTCCAGCAGCTCGGCGGCGGCAACGGCGGCGACACCGTCACGACGGTGAGCGGCACGACGGTCTCCGATTCGAGCAAGGGCACGGTCGCGGGCGTCGCCTCCGCCGTCAGCCCCGCCGTCGTGGAGATCAGCGCCACATCGAACGCGGGCCAGTCGACCGGGGCCGGTGTCGTCATCACGTCGAACGGCGAGATCGTCACCAACAACCACGTCGTCTCCGGCGCCCAGCAGATCAAGGTCGCGCTCAAGAACGGCAAGACGTACACGGCCGAGGTCGTCGGCACGGACAGCTCCAAGGACCTCGCGCTCATCAAGCTCAAGAACGCCTCCGGCCTCAAGGCCGCGACGCTCGGCAACTCCGACAACCTCCAGGTCGGCGACAACGTCGTGGCCATCGGCTCCCCGGAGGGCCTGAGCGGCACGGTGACCAGCGGCATCGTCTCGGCACTCGACCGGGACGTGACCGTCGCGAAGGAGAGCGGCGGCTCGCAGGGCCAGCAGCAGGGGCAGAGTGGCCAGGGCGGTCAGGGGCAGGGCTTCGGCGGCGGCGACTCGTGGCCGTTCCAGTTCGGCGGCGAGCAGTTCAACGGCGACACGGGCGACTCCACGACCACCTACAAGGCCATCCAGACCGACGCCTCCCTCAACCCGGGCAACTCCGGCGGCGCGCTCATCGACATGAACGGCGCGATCATCGGGATCAACTCGGCGATGTACTCGGCCGCGTCGGGCGGCGGTCAGTCCTCCTCCTCGGACGCGGGCAGCGTCGGCCTCGGCTTCGCGATCCCCGTCAACACGGTGAAGGCCGACCTGGCCAAGCTGCGCTCCGGCGCACAGGACTGAACGGCCGGTCCGGCCCCTGGCGTGGCAGGCTGGGCGCCGTCGTCACCGGCGCGTGCACCGTGACGGCCACCCGCGCACAGGACCCGAGCAGACCGAGGAGCAGGAAGCGATGAGCCCGCAGGAAAGCGACCGCGAGCAGCGGCAGCAGCGCATCCTCGTCGTGGACGACGAACCCGCCGTCCGGGAGGCGCTGCGCCGCTCCCTCGTCTTCGAGGGATACGGCGTCGAGGTCGCCGCCGACGGGCACGAAGCCCTCCGGCAGGCCGCCGCGACCCCGCCCGACCTCGTCGTCCTGGACATCCAGATGCCCGGCATGGACGGCCTCACCGCCGCCCGCCGCCTGCGCGCCACCGGCTCCACCGTGCCCGTCCTCATGCTCACCGCGCGCGACACCGTCGGCGACCGCGTGACCGGGCTCGACGCCGGGGCCGACGACTACCTCGTCAAGCCCTTCGAGCTGGACGAGCTCTTCGCCCGTATCCGCGCCCTGCTGCGCCGCTCCTCCTACGCGGTCGCCGAGCAGGCCGCCGACGACGAGGAGACGCTCTCCTTCGGCGACCTCCGCATGAACCTCGCCACCCGGGAGGTCACGCGCGGCGGCCGTGCCGTGGAGCTGACCCGTACCGAGTTCACCCTCCTGGAGATGTTCCTCGCGCACCCCCGCCAGGTGCTCACCCGCGAGCAGATCCTCAAGACGGTGTGGGGCTTCGACTTCGAGCCCTCCTCCAACTCCCTCGACGTCTACGTCATGTACCTGCGCCGCAAGACCGAGGCGGGCGGCGAACCGCGCCTCGTGCACACCGTGCGCGGCGTCGGCTACGTGCTGCGCGGCGGTGGCGAGTGACCGGCGTCGTCCGCCGCTTCCGCGCGCTGCCCCTGCGTTCCCGGCTCTCCCTGCTCACGGCCGCCGCGGTGGCCCTCGCGGTCGCCGTCGTCTCGGTGGCCTGCTGGTTCCTCGTCCGCGGCAAGCTCTACGACGAGGTCGACTCGCAGCTCAAGGACCAGGCGGGCCGGGTGCACCTGTCGTGGGTGCAGACGGTCGCGGGCCCCTGCAACTCCGAGCCCCCCGCGCAGGACTCCGCGCAGCGCCCGCCGTCCGCGCCGATGTACGTCCAGATCGTCAGCGTCGACTACGCCCACCCGTGCGTCGCGGACGGCTCGACGGGGGTCGTGCGCGTCACCGGCGCCGACCGCGCGCTCGCCGCCGACCCCGAGGGCGCGCGCGCAGACCCGCGACGGCACGACGACGGACGGCCGCGACGTCCGCGTC
>NZ_GG770539.1:3175746-3198004 GCF_000154905.1 Streptomyces sp. SPB074
CCGACCGCACCACCCCTGACCACCGTCCGCACCCGCGCGGCAGGCCGCCCACAAACAGAAAGGGCGCGGGGCCGCGCCGAACCCGTACGAGGAACTCGGCGAGCTGGCCGGGCCCGGGCCGCTCGACGGCCTCCTCCGCCGCGAGGAGCCGCCGTTCGCGGACGCGGACGACGACGGAGCGCCCTGGTCGGCGCCGGACCACCGCCGCAGGCCGCGCCTCTTCTTCCGCCTCGCGGGCATCCCCTTCGCGCTCAAGGCCGTCGTCGCGCTCGTCACGCTGCTCGCCTTCCTCGCGCTCGGCGACCGCTGGGCCGTGCTGTACGCGGAGCACACGGCGGCGGAGAAGCTCAAGGACACGATGCACCTGGAGGCGACGCCCGAGGTGAGCATCGGCGGCTTCCCGTTCGTCACGCAGGTGCTCGGCAAGCACCTCGGCTCGGTCACGGTGACGGTCCCCGACGTGGCGGCCGACCGCGTCTCGCTCGCGAAGGTCAGCGCGCGGGCGGACGACATCCGCCTCAGCGGCGACCTGCCGACGCGCCTGAAAGGCGCCCTCGCGGGCAGGGTGCGCGGCGAGGTCCTGCTCTCCTTCGACGACCTCGACCGCGAACTCGGCGCCAGTCAGATCACCTTCACGGGTACGGGCCGCGACCGCGTCCTCGCGCGCGGCACGCTCCCGGTCGCGGGCCACGACGTACGGGTACGGGCCGACGCCCGCGTCACGCGCGACGGCGCCCGGGGCATCCGCACCGACATCGGCGGCATCTCCCTCAGCGTCGGCGACCTCGCCACCTTCCGCCCCGGCACGGGTCCCGGGGACGGCCTGCACCTCACCGCGAAGAGCGCGGCGGCGCTGCGCGGCGGACCGCGAAGATGAAGGCGCTCTTCGGGGTACGCGAGATCACCCGCCGCCTCGGCGTCCCGCCCTCGGCGGCCGGCGCCGCGCTGCGCAGCGACGCCAAGCTCCACGAGGTGACCGGCACGCCCCGTTTCCTCCACGACCTCATGCGGGTCAACCTCATCGACGCGGCGCTGGACCACCCGGACCTGCCGCGCCGCCTCGGCCTGGACCCCGGCCTCCTCACCTCGCTCTCCACCCTCACCCGCCCCCGCCTCGCCGACCGGCTGACCCTCGGTTTCCGGCTCCCCGAGCTGCCCACGCGGCGCGGACACGTCGTGCTCTCCGGCGTCCGCGTCACGAGGGAGGGCATCCACGTCCGCCTGGCGGGGGACGGGGTGGGGGTGAGCACGGAGTAGCGCCGGGGCCCCGCCCCTATGCCCGCGTTCCCGCCCGTACCCCCACGCTCCCGCCCGTACCCCGCGCCCCGTCCCCGCCGCCCTGCCCGCGCGCCGGGCCTTCGTCCGTTCCCCGCGCCGCGCCCCCGCCAGGGGCAACCCGCCATACCTTCACGGTTCAACTCCCGGTTCACTCTTCCCGGAACGCCTGGTCATCTCGGCTGCCTACTTTCGGCCTCACGAGGTTCGCAAAGACCCCGACCAAGCCACCGCCGAGCCCCCCGCAGGGTCCCGGCTCCCGGAAGGAACACCCCAACAGTGAAGCTTCAGCGCAAGAACCGGCTGCGGGCGCTCTCCCTCGGCGTCGTCGCCGTGTCCGGCGCCCTGGCCCTCACGGCGTGCGGCTCGGACGACACGAGCGGCGGCCCCAGCGGTGACAAGAGCAAGGACAGCTCGGCCGCCGCCGCCCCCTCCGCGTCCTCGGACATCGACTGCGCCGACGCCAAGGGCGAACTGCTCGCCTCGGGGTCCAGCGCGCAGCAGAACGCGATCGACGCCTGGGTGAAGAGCTTTACGGCCGCCTGCAAGGACGTACGGATCAACTACTCCCCCGACGGGTCGGGCGCCGGTGTGACCGCGTTCCTCCAGGGCCGTACCGCCTTCGCCGGCTCGGACTCCGCGCTCAAGCCGGAGGAGATCACCAAGTCCGCCGAGGTCTGCAAGAGCTCGCAGGCCATCGACCTGCCGATGGTCGGCGGCCCCATCGCGATCGGTTACAACGTCCCGGGCGTCGACAACCTCGTCCTCGACGCGAAGACCCTCGCGCACATCTTCGACGGCAAGATCTCCGCCTGGAACGACAAGGAGATCAAGGCCCTCAACCCGGACGCGAAGCTCCCGTCCACGAAGATCCAGGCGTTCCACCGCTCGGACGAGTCCGGCACGACGGACAACTTCACCAAGTACCTCAAGGCCGTCGCGCCCGCCGACTGGAAGTACGAGGGCGGCAAGGCGTGGCAGGCCAAGGGCGGCCAGTCCGCGCAGGGCTCCTCCGGGCTCGCCCAGCAGGTCAAGCAGACCGCCGGCGCGATCTCCTACTTCGAGCTGTCCTACGCGACCGACGGCATCAAGACCGTCGACATCAAGACGAAGGCCGCCGAGCCGGTCAAGGCCACGACGGAGAACGCCTCCAAGGCGATCGCCGCCGCCAAGGTCGCCGGCAAGGGCAAGGACCTCGCGCTGGAGCTGGACTACAACCCCTCCGCCGACGGCGCCTACCCGATCACCCTCGTGACGTACGAGATCGCCTGCGAGAAGGGCAACAAGGCGGACTCGCTGCCCGCCACGAAGTCCTTCCTCAACTACATCGCGAGCGAGGACGGCCAGGGCCAGCTCGCCGACGCCGGCTACGCCCCGATCCCGGACGCGATCATCGCCAAGGTCCGCGAGACCATCAACGCCCTCAGCTGACCCCGCGTGCGGGCGGCCCCCGCCGGGCCGCCCGCACCGTCCGGTGCACCGCCGCCAGCAAGCCCCTCCCCCCGAGACGCCACCGCCGAGGCGCACCCCCGCCACGACGCGGTCCTCGCCGGGGAACGGGTCCGCAGACCGGAGAAACCCCATGGACATACCCACGACCCCCGCCCCCGGCGGCCCACCCGCCGCCCCACCGACTCCCGAAGCCGCGCAGCCCGGCCCCGTCCGTCCGCAGGACGACGGCAGGAAGGCGGACCCCGCGAAGGCGCGCGGCTCCCGCCACCTCGGCGACCGCGTCTTCCTCGGCCTCTCGCGCGGCTCCGGCATCCTCCTGCTCGTCGTGATGGCGGCCATCGCCGTCTTCCTCGCCTACCGTTCCTCGCTGATCCTCACGAAGAACCACGGCAACTTCTTCACGACCTTCGAGTGGAACCCGACCGCGATGCCGCCGGTGTTCGGCATCGCCGTGCTGGCCTTCGGCACGGTCGTCTCCTCGGTCATCGCGATGGCCCTCGCCGTACCCGTCTCGGTCGGCATCGCGCTCTTCCTCACGCACTACGCGCCCCGCGCCGCGCGCGGCCCCATCAGCTACGTCATCGACCTGCTGGCCGCCGTGCCCTCGATCGTCTACGGGCTCTGGGGCGCCCTCGTCCTCGTGCCGCACCTCAACGGCCTGTTCGGCTGGCTCGACCAGTACCTCGGCTGGACCGGGATCTTCTCCTGGCAGGGCGGCGCGCCCCGCTCGCTCCTGACCGTCGGCGTCCTGCTCGCGATCATGATCCTGCCGATCGTGACCAATGTGAGCCGCGAGGTCTTCCGGCAGGTCCCGCAGGCGCACGAGGAAGCCGCGCTGGCCCTCGGCGCGACGCGCTGGGAGGTCGTGCGCACGGCGGTCCTGCCCTTCGGCCGCTCCGGCGTGATCTCCGCCTCGATGCTCGGCCTCGGCCGCGCGCTCGGCGAGACGATGGCCGTCGCGACGGTGCTCTCGCCGGGCTTCACCATCCAGTCGAGCCTGCTCGACCCGGGCGGCGGCACCTTCGCGCAGAACATCGCGAGCAAGTTCAGCGAGGCGAGCGTGGAGGGCCGTGACGCGCTCATCGCCTCCGGACTCGTCCTCTTCGTCATCACGCTCCTCGTCAACGGAGCCGCGCGGGCCATCATCGCCCGCCGCAAGGAGTACTCGGGGGCCGACGCATGAGCCACGACCAGAACCCGGCGGACGGCCCCGGCCGAGACTCGCGAACCGGTTCGCGAACCGGTTCCACGCCTTCCGTCGCCGCGCGAACCGGTTCGCTGCGGGCCGCGCGCCTGCCCCGGTGGTCGAACCTCGCCGTCGCAGCCGTCTCCGTCCTCGTCGCCTGCCCCGTGGGCCTCGCGGGCGGGCTCGAATCGAAGGTCCAGTGGGGCCTGATCGCCGCGCTCCTCTTCGTCTTCGGCGGCTACGCGCTCGCCGCGCGCGTCGAGGGCCGCCGGCAGGCGAAGGACCGCGTCGTCACGAGCGTCGTGTGGGTCGCCTTCCTCGCCGCCTTCATCCCGCTCGCCTCGCTCGTGTGGGAGACCGTCAAGCGCGGCGTGAAGATCCTGGACCCGTACTTCCTGTCCCACTCGATGGTCAACATCAGCTCGATGGACGAGGGCGGCGGCATCTACCACGCCATCATCGGCTCGGTCGAGCAGGTCGGTCTCGCGACCGTCATCGCCGCGCCGATCGGCCTGCTCACCGCCGTCTACCTGGTCGAGTACGGGCGCGGGAAGCTCGCCAAGACCGTCACCTTCTTCGTGGACGTCATGACGGGCATCCCGTCGATCGTCGCGGGCCTGTTCATCCTGAGCCTGATGCTCCTCCTCAAGGCGGAGCCCTTCGGCTTCGCCGGCTCCCTCGCGCTGGCGATCCTGATGATCCCGGTCGTCGTCCGCTCGACGGAGGAGATGCTGAAACTCGTCCCGAACGAGCTGCGCGAGGCCTCGCTCGCGCTCGGCGTGCCGAAGTGGCGCACGATCCTCAAGGTCGTGCTGCCCACGTCGATCGGCGGCATCACGACCGGCGTCATGCTCGCGATCGCCCGCATCGCCGGCGAGACCGCGCCCGTCCTGCTCCTGGTCTGGGGTTCCTCGTACATCAACATGGACCCCTTCCACGGCGGCCAGTCCTCGCTGCCGCTGTACATCTACCAGCAGTACGCGACGAGCGGCGGCTACGGGGCCTCCTACGACCGCGCCTGGGCGGCCGCCCTCACGCTGATCGCCTTCGTGATGATCCTCAACCTGGCGGCCCGCGCGCTCGCCCGGTGGAAGGCCCCCAAGACTTCCGGTCGCTGAGGCGGCCTTTCGTACGAAAGAAGCAGTGAACCCATGGCCAAGCGCATCGATGTCAGCGGACTGACCGCGTACTACGGGGCCCACAAGGCGATCGAGGACATCTCGATGACCGTCGAGCCCCGCTCCGTGACGGCCTTCATCGGCCCCTCGGGCTGCGGCAAGTCCACCTTCCTGCGGACCCTGAACCGGATGCACGAGGTGACCCCCGGCGGCCGCGTCGAGGGCAAGGTCCTCCTGGACGACGAGGACCTGTACGGAAACCAGGTCGACCCGGTCGCGGTACGCCGCACCATCGGCATGGTCTTCCAGCGCCCGAACCCCTTCCCGACGATGTCGATCTTCGACAACGTCGCGGCGGGCCTCAAGCTGAACGGCTCCTTCAAGAAGTCCGAGCTGAACGACGTGGTCGAGAAGTCCCTCCAGGGCGCCAACCTCTGGAACGAGGTCAAGGACCGCCTCAGCAAGCCGGGCGCGGGCCTCTCCGGCGGCCAGCAGCAGCGGCTCTGCATCGCGCGGGCGATAGCCGTCGAACCGCAGGTCCTCCTCATGGACGAGCCCTGCTCGGCGCTCGACCCGATCTCGACGCTCGCGATCGAGGACCTGATCGGTGAGCTGAAGGAACGCTTCACCATCGTGATCGTCACGCACAACATGCAGCAGGCGGCCCGCGTCTCGGACCGCACGGCCTTCTTCAACCTCTCGGCCGTGGGCCAGCCGGGCCGCCTGATCGAGATCGACGAGACCCAGCGCATCTTCTCCAACCCCTCCGTCCAGGCGACGGAGGACTACATCTCGGGCCGCTTCGGCTGAACCGTCCCCCCGAACCCCTTCGCGGTGCTGCATGGCGGTGCCACCACGAAGGCCAAGAGGAGCCCGCCCCGACAATGACGGGGCGGGCTCTTCCCTGCGGGGGAAGATGGGGGGTCGGGGGGCCGGGGGGCGAGCGCGGGGGCGGCTGGGGGGGGAGCGGCCGGGGGTGCGGGGAGGGCTCGGCGCGTATCCACTGAGGGGCTCGGCGCGCACCCCGGGGGCGGGCTCGGCGCGAGCCCCCCGGCGGGCTCAGCCGGCGAGCAGTTCCTCCGTCAGTTCCCACAGCCTCCGCGCCGCCTCGGGGTCGATCGAGTCGGGGTGCACCTCGGCGGGGATGCTGTCGGCGGTGAGCGGCCGGCCCGCCCCGTCCACGACGGACACCTCGCAGTCCTTCAGGTACACGCCGCCGATCCCGTCGAGCAGCGGGCTCACGGCGGCGAAGACGACGGTGGCCGCCCCCTGCGCGGGCGTCTTCTTCCCCACCTCGGGATCGATGACGGGCCTGCCCTCCTCGTCCAGGAGCCCCTGCGACCGGTACGCCTCGCGGTCCTCGGGACGGTTGTTGAGGTTCGTCCCGATCACGACCCCGGGGTGCACGGCGTACCCCCGTAATCCCCCGGCGGCCCACCGCCGGTCCAGTTCGACGGCGAAGAGCACGTTGGCGCGCTTGACCTGCGCGTAGGCGGCCCCGGGGTGGTAGCCGGCGGTGAAGCCGGGGTCGTCCCAGCGGATGGCCCCCATCCGCTGCGCGCCGGAGGAGACGTTGACGACCCGCGCCCCGCGCGCGGCACGCAGCAGGGGGAGCAGCCCGAGGGTGAGCCGGAAGGGCCCGAGGTGACTCGTCGCGAACTGGATCTCGTGCCCGTGCGCGTCCAGGGTCCGCTCGGCGGGCGGGGCGACGGCGGCGCAGTTGACGAGCACGTCGAGGGGCCGCCCGTCGGCGAGCCGCCGCCCGGTGAACGCGTCCACGGACCCCGGGTCCACGAGGTCGAGCCGGTCCACCTCCACCCCGGCGATCCCCGCGACCTTCGCCGCGGCCCGTTCCGGGCTCCGCGCCCCGACCAGCACCTCCGCCCCGGCCCCCGCGAGCGCCCGCGTCACCTCGAAGCCGATCCCCTGATGCCCCCCCCGGTGACGACCACGCGCCTCCCCCGCAGATCCACCCCCGCGAGCACTTCCGCCGCGGTGGCGGCAGCCCCGAAGGGCGAACCGATGGGGTACTGCCGGGACGACCACGACTTTTGCGACTCCCGCGACATGGGACACGCCCTTCCGATCGAAACGGAACATCGTTCCGACTACTTACGGAACGATGTTCCGTTTCGCGAACGACAACGCAGGCCGCAGGCGTCAGCCGGGAGGAGGGCGCGGCACGAAAACGCGAAAGGCGCCTCCCGCGGAGGGAGACGCCTTGGCGGAGACCAAGCGGGCGAGGACGGGACCGCGCCCACTCAAGATCACAAGCTCACAAGAACAGGAAGTTCACGACCCAGAACGCCACCGCCGCCACGATCGCCGCCGCCGGCATCGTGATGAACCAGCCGAGCACGATGTTCTTCGCGACGCCCCAGCGCACCGCGTTGACCCGCTTCGTCGCGCCGACACCCATGATCGCCGAGGTGATCACGTGTGTGGTCGAAATGGGCGCGTGGAAGAGAAAAGCGGTCGTGAACATGAGCGACGCGCCGGTCGTCTCGGCGGCGAAGCCCTGCGGCGGGTCCAGCTCGATGATCTTCCGGCCGAGCGTGCGCATGATGCGCCAGCCGCCCGCGTACGTACCGAGCGAGAGCATGAGCGCGCAGGCGATCTTGACCCAGACCGGGATCGCGTCGCCCTGGTCCTCGACATCCGCGATGACGAGCGCGAGCACGACGATGCCCATCGTCTTCTGCGCGTCCTGGAGCCCGTGCCCGAGCGCCATCGCCGCGGCCGAGACGGTCTGCGCGATACGGAAACCACGCTTGGCGCGATGCGGGTTCGACCTGCGGAACAGCCACAGGATCGCGCACATCACGAGATAGCCGACGACGAGGCCGACGAGCGGCGAGAGGAACATCGGGATGACAATCTTGTCGACCACCCCGGACCAGATGACCCCGATCCCGCCCGCGAGCGCCGCCCCGACCATGCCGCCGAACAACGCGTGCGAGGACGAGGAGGGCAGCCCGAAGTACCAGGTCACGAGGTTCCACACGACCGCGCCCACGAGCGCGGCGAAGAGAATCCACATCCCCTTGTCGCCGTGCGGGGTGTCGATGATGCCCTCACTGACCGTCTTCGCCACGCCGTTTCCGAGGAAGGCGCCCGCGAGGTTCATGACGGCGGCCATCGCGAGCGCCGCGCGCGGCGTGAGCGCCCGGGTCGAGACGGAGGTCGCGATCGCGTTCGCGGAGTCGTGGAAGCCGTTGGTGTACGTGAAGGCGAACGCGACCAGGACGGTCACGACCAAAGCAAAGGTGTCCACCGGGTCAGGACTCCTTGACCGCGATGGTCTCCACCGTGTTCGCGACGTGCTCGAACGCGTCGGCGGCCTCTTCGAGGACGTCGACGATCTGCTTGAGCTTCAGCACCTCGATGGCGTCGTACTTGCCGTTGAAGAGGTGCGCGAGCAGCTTGCGGTGGATCTGGTCCGCCTGGTTCTCCAGACGGTTCACCTCGATCCAGTACTCGGTGAGGTTGTCCATCGTCCGCAGGTTGGGCATCGCCTCGGCGGTCAGCTCCGCCGCACGGTGGAGGACCTCGATCTGCTGCTCGACACCCTTGGGAAGCTGGTCGACCTGGTAGAGGACGACGAGATCGACCGCCTCCTCCATGAAGTCCATGATGTCGTCGAGCGAACCGGCGAGGGTGTAGATGTCCTCGCGGTCGAACGGCGTGATGAAGGAGGAGTTCAGCTGGTGGAAGATGGCATGGGTCGCGTCGTCCCCGGCGTGTTCCGCGGCCCGCATCCGTTCGGCGATCTCGGCCCGGGCGGAGGGGTCCGCCCCGAGCAGTTCCATGAGGAGCTTGGAGCCCGTGACGATGTTGTCCGCGGACGCGGCGAACATGTCGTAGAAACTCGTCTCCCGGGGGGTCAGACGAAAACGCACGTGGGGTCCTCGGTGTCCTCTGGGTTCGGTCAGGCTGATGCTAGGCGCATCATCCGGCCACGGCGAACCGGCTTTCACAGTGTCGCCCATGAAAGCGAGCGATCATCACAGGGCCCCAACCAGCCCCAGAGGAACAGAACCGATCCCAATAGATCGGAAATATCGTTACGATATACCCTTATGGGGTATAGAGGGGCCGTTCAGCGCCCGTCTCGACGCTTCTGCGCAGCCTGCCCCACACTGGCCGTAACCCCGTGGGCCCCGGCGGTCCGCCCGGTCCGCGCGGGGTGTCGGACAGCTCACATCGGCGCCGTGGTCCCCCACGGCCCCCGCACCGGGAGGACGCGATGACGACCACCGAGGCCGAAGGCACCGGAGCGGCGACTCCCGCGAGGGCGGCGACCGCATCCGCGGCGGCGTCCGGAGCACCGGAACCGGCCGCTCCCGGCACGGGCGCCGCCGAGCACGCCGTGCACGGTTACCACGACCACAAGCAGGAGCACCTCAAGCGCCTGCGCCGCATCGAGGGCCAGATCCGGGGCCTCCAGCGGATGGTCGAGGAGGACCAGTACTGCATCGACATACTCACCCAGGTCTCCGCCTCCACGAAGGGCCTCCAGTCCTTCGCCCTCCAGCTCTTGGAGGAGCACCTGCGGCACTGCGTGGCCGACGCGGCGGTACGGGGCGGGGACGAGGTCGAGGAGAAGGTCGCGGAGGCCACCCGGGCCATCGCCCGGATGCTCCGCACCTGAGCCACGGGAGACCGGGCGCCGGGGGTGCCGGATGGCGGCCCCCGGGTGCCCGGCACCCGGAACGCGCGCCCCGGGGCTGGTCCGGGCCCCGGCCTCCGCCGCGAAGGACGCCCTCAGGCGTGAAGGGGCACCGTCAGGCGTGAAGAGGCACCCCCAGGCGTGACGAGCGCGGCTCACGCGTCCCAAGGATCACGCGCGAGCCGCGCACGGGCCGCAGGAGAGCCGTGGGAACCGTGAGAGCCGCTCACGCCCCCTGAACCGGCGCCCTCGCCGAAACCTGCACTCCCGCCGAAACCGGCGCCCTCGCCGAAGCCCGCGCCCTCGTCCGGGCCCGCGCCTCTGACCTGCAAGACCTCGTCGATCCGTTCCACGCTCAGCCGCTCCTCGCACGAGCAGACGGCCGCGATCATCAGCTCCCCGCAGAGCTCGATCTCCGCGAGTGCCACCGGGTCCTCGACCGCGAAAGCTGTCGTCACCTCGGGCTCACCCCCTTCTCCCGGCCCCTTCCCGGGCCTTTCCGGGAACCTTCTCGGGCACTGCTCCCGGCCGGCGCGCCATCCAGCGTAGGGAGCCGCGCGCGCCGGGCGCATGACACGGACGGACCATTTACGGGTCATCCACCCGGCGCACGACGGGCGCACGACCGGCCGACGCATCCGCCTGGCACCGCTCCGCCGCTCGCCCCGAGCGCTCATCGGGTCAACGAACAATACGGAGGGCCGTCACGCCGCCCGCCCGGGATTCCCCGAAATCCGCCCCAAGACCTACGCCTCGTTCTCCAGGACTACCGTGAGGACGTGACCCACGAGGAGCCCCCGCCCGAAGCCCACCGCACCACGACCGAGGAACGCGGCCCCTTCTGCACCGCCACCTGTCTGTGCGGCTGGCGCGGCCCCGCCCGCCGGGCCCGCTCCAAGGCCCGCTCCGACGCGGCGGAACACGTACACGCGGCGCAGGAGACGGAGAACCGCAGGGAACCGTGAGGCCCACCTGCGCCCGCCTCCGGACATTCGTACGACGATCGGCCCGCGGCCCCAGCCCTGTGGACTACGGACCCCGTCGGGCGACCCGCGCCGCTACGCCGCGAGGTCCCGGTCCTCGCCCGCCGGCACCGGACGCACCGCCCCACCGGGCTCCCGTTCCCCCGCGACCGGGATGACGTCCCCCGTCACGTCGCCCGCCCACACGAGGCGCCCGGCGCGACTGCGGCCGAGGGCGCGCAGCACCGGCGTGAACATCGCCGTGAAGAGCGGCGAGAGCAGCAGCGCGACGGCGGTGCCGAGCGCGAAGCCGCCGACGACGTCGGTCGGGTAGTGCACGCCCATGAACACCCGGCAGAAGCCCTCCACCACCGCGAGGCCGATAGCGGCCAGTCCGAGCTTGCGGTGCACGAGGAACAGCGAGACGCCGATGGCCATCGTGAGCGTCGAGTGATCACTCACGAAGGAGAAGTCAGTCTTGCCGTGCTCCAGGACCTCGATGCCCTTGTGGTCCACGAAGGGGCGCGGTCTCTCGACGAAGCCGCGGATCGGGATGTTCACCCCCACCGCGAGCGCGGCGGCCAGCGGCGCCCAGACCACCGCGGCGACCGAGGACGCCGCCGCGTCCAGCGTGCCCCGCCGCCTGACACCCCACCAGCACCACAGCACCAGCAGCACCGAGAGCACCGGCAGCCCGTACTCACCGAGGAAGCGCACGGCCTGATCGCACCAGCCCGGGGTGTGCCCGGTGAGGCCGTTGATGTCGAAGAGCAGGCTGACATCGGGGTTCGACCCGGAAGTGTCGAGTCCAGCCATGGCGCCGCGGCCCCTTGTCTTTCGTACCGGGACGCACACGCTGCACGTCCCTCACCAACCCCCGTGGTCGGCACCGGCCGGCACCGCTCCGCTCGCGCACACACCTGTGGTCCTGAACAGAGAACGCCTGCTCCCTGCCCCCACGTTCCGCACTCCACCAAATGATCACCCAGACGTTATCGAAGAGAGACGCGTCCCCCGGCCCGGACGTCACCCGCTCACAAGACCCGGCGCACCGCTCACCCACGACCGCGCCGGGGCGCGTGCCACACGGAGGCGGGGGCGGGGGAAGCGCCCGCCGCGCCGAGCCGACAGGTGTAAACCCAACCGCGCGTACAGATGTACACCGAAACAGGTGCACACGCGTACACCCACCTCCGCGCACGTGCCAGATCACCTCCACACCCGCCCCCTCAGTCCGCCCGCCGAGCACCCGCACCCGCCCCGGCGAGCAGGGCGCTCCCCGGCGAAGGAGACGCGCCCGCGCTCGGCCCCCGGGACACGTCCGCCGGCCCGCCAGCCACCGCCGCACCACCCACCGCCTCCACTCCCTGGGCCGCGGCCGCCTTCTCCGCCTTTTCCGCCTCGCGATCCTCGTCAACAGGCCGCAGGGATTCACTCGCCCCCGGTTCGGGGAGCGCCGCCGCGGCGGCCTGCGTGACCCGGGTCGCGCCGAAGTAGTCCGGGGTGTCGATCGGGTCGAACCGGATGACGGCCCCGGTGCGCGGCGCGTCGATCATGTAGCCGCCACCGACGTAGATCCCGACGTGCCGGATGGCACGCGAATTGGCCAGATCGTCCGAGAAGAAGACGAGGTCCCCGGGAAGCAGCTCGTCCCGGCCGGGGTGCGGTCCGGCGTTGTACTGGTCGTTCGCGACGCGCGGCAGCGCGATACCGACGCTCTCGTACGCGGCCTGGGTGAGCCCCGAGCAGTCGAAACGCCCGCGCTGCGCCGCCGTCCCCGTGCCTCCCCACAGGTACGGCGTACCGAGCTTGCCCTGCGCGTACGAGATCGCCGCCGCCGCCTGCTCGGAGGGCTGGAGCCGCCCGGCCGGCGCCGAGAAGCTCTCCTCCAGGCCGCGGATCGTCTTCACGTAGTTGCGCGTCTCGCTGTACGGCGGGACCCCCCCGTACCGGATCACCGCGTCGGGCCCCGCGTTGTAGGCGGCGAGCATGTTCGCCGACCGGTCCCCCGGCACGTTCTTCACGTACGAGGCGAGTTCACAGTCGTACGAGGCCGCCGAGGGAATGGCGTCGGCCGGGTTCCACACGTCCCGGACGCCGTCCTTGTCACCGTCGACGCCATGCGCGGCCCACGTGCTCGGGATGAACTGCGCGATTCCCTCGGCCGCCGCCGCGCTGCGCGCACGGGGGTCGAAACCCGACTCCTGGTACAGCTGCGAGGCGAGCAGCGCCGGAGTGAGGGCCGGGCAGAGATTGCCCCACTTCTGCACGAGCGCCTGGTACGCGGCCGGCACCGAGCCCTTCGCGAGACCGGTCGCACGGCCCGCGCCCCCACCGGTGAGGTCTCCGGCGACGACGAAGACACCGACGACGAGGAGCGCCACGAACCCCGTCCCGAGGGCGGCGAGCAGCGAGCCGATCAGCCAGAACTTGCGCACGCGTCAACTGTCCCCCATGAGAGAGCGCTTCGCCACGGTGTACGGAAGCACGAGGCGCACGTACCAGCCATATGAGCCGCACCTCGCAGCACCCGAGGGCGCACACGAAGCCGCTGCCACCGACACCCCATGACGTTCACCTACCTGATGACCCGACAGCTCTCCCACGACCGATTCCACCCGCGCCTTCTCACCGCACTCACCCATAAGAGCGACCCGCCGGAGACACGCCAGCGTCGTTGCCCGCAGTCACATTGCATGATACACAGAGTAATCACGCGGGCGGCCGTGCCCTCTTTCACCCCTTGGGTCCGGTTCCCGCAGGCGACAAGAAGGCAAAACTCGGCCAGGTTTGACGCCAAGTCGACATGCACTGGCGCCGGAGTCAGCGACAATGAGCGAGACCTCTGTGTCGAGCAGAGGACGGAACGACCCGTTAGGGGCGGTGAGTTACATGCTTATGGCGGCCGACAAGGGCGACATCAACACGATCATCGGCGGGATCGCCCCGGACTGGGGCCCCTTCGGGAGCCTCGGCAGCGAGGCCCGCGTCATGATCCAGGTCGTGATGGCCTTC
Source organism: Streptomyces sp. SPB074 (assembly GCF_000154905.1). Lineage (GTDB taxonomy): Bacteria > Actinomycetota > Actinomycetes > Streptomycetales > Streptomycetaceae > Streptomyces. Next base: position 3,189,424 of record NZ_GG770539.1, read on the forward strand.
GCGATCATCCTCTGCCTCGCCATCGCGATCTGGGGCGCGGCCAAGCAGCGCATCGGCGCCACGGCGCTGCGCGACACCTTCAGCGCCGAACAGGGCAAGGGGCTCATCATCGCCGGGCTGAGCGGAGTCTTCATCATCGGCTCCCTCGGCACCGTCTTCACGATCGTGTACGGCATGGCCGTCTAGCCACGCACGCGGCCGTGCCGTCCAGTCGCGGGACGGCACGACCGGGGCCACGGGGGTGCCCCGCACGCCACCCGCGTCCCCCCTGTCCCACGTGCCACCGGTCGAGATTGCGTCCCCCTCATGCCTCTGATGTCCAGTCACCACACCCCACGCGAACGGCCGTCCACCGGGCTACCTTCGTACTACGCGCACCGCACCGCGGACCGCGCGAGGGTTCACCGAACGGCCGAGGGGGCGCGGAGGGCATGAGCACGGGCGACGACCACCGGTACGGGGTGCCCCCGCTCCCCGACGACTACGGCGGCACCGGGCAGACCCGCACCCGCCTCCCCGACCGCGCCACCCCCCCGCGCGGCGCCACCCCCCGCCGCTCCTCGCGCGGCCTCGTCGTCATCGGCGCCGTCGTCGCCCTCCTCATCGCGGCGATCGCCTTCGCCAACCGGCACACCGACGACTCCCCCACCCACCCCGACACCACCAACGCCGCCAAAGCCCCCGCCCCGGCCCCCACCACCCCCACCGGCACCAAACCCACCCAGTCCCACACCCCCACAGGAATCCCCACCGGCTACCCCCACACCAAAGAGGGAGCCCAAAGCGCCGCAGCAAACTACGCGGTGGCACTCGCATCCGAGGCCATGCTCACCAAGGAGCGCCGCGAGCAGCTCCTCGCGCAGCTCCTCGTGAAAGATCAGCTCGCGCCTCTTAAGCAACGCTTCGACTCCGTCTACTCGGCCGCGTTTCTCGCGAAGATCGGCCTGGACCCGCAGGGCAGCCCGGTGGACGGCGGCACGTACGTCTCCCGGGCGATGCCGGTAGGTACGAAGACGACGGCGTACGCGGACAACGAGGCCAAGGTCGAGGTCTGGTGCACGAGTTTGTCCGGCACCGCGTCGAAGTCGACGACGCACCCGGTCACCACCACCTGGTACACCACGGTCCTGACCCTGCGGTGGGAAGAAAACGACTGGCGGATCGCCGCCTTCACGCAGAAGGACGGGCCCACCCCTGTCAACGGGGACGGCACAGTCTCGACCTCGGAGGAGATCGAGAAGGCCGTCGAGGAGTACGGAGGGTTCACCTATGCCCGTTGAACGGCGCACGCTCACTCGTGCCACCACCCTGCTCGCGGTGATCCCGGCAACGCTTCTCCTCTGGGCCGGTCAGGCCCAGGCAGACCCGGGCAAGCCTTGTGACATCGTTCCGGGCCCGGTCAAGTCCGCGTGTGAAGGGGACAGCGGTCCGAGCACGCCAGCGGTCCCCGACGCCCTCGACCCCCTCGCCTCCCTCGCCAAGGGCTGCGCCGACGCCGCCTCCTGGACCGTCGACAAGCTCTCCGAAGCCGTCAAGAGCACCGCCAACGTCGACTTCACCAACCCCAAGTTCCTCCAGCAGTACGCCGTCGTCTTCGCCGCCTCGACCATCCTCACCCTCCTCCTCTGGCTCCTCGCCGTAGCCAAGCGAGCCGTCCGCGGCGTCCCCGTCACCACGGCCATCAGCGAAGCGGTCGGCTTCCTCTGGCTCACCGTCCTCGCCTCCGCCTTCACCCCCCTCGTCCTCTACACCGTCGTCTCCGCCACCGACGGCATCACCGCTGTCCTCGCCCGCACCACCGGCAGCCAGACCGACGTCTTCTTCGGCTCCTTCTCCAAAGCCCTCGACCAGGGCGACGACATCGGCGGCGGCCCCATCATGCTCGTCGTCGTCTCCCTCGTGTCGATCCTCGCCGCCGGCGTCCTCTGGCTCGAACTCGTCATCCGGGCGGCCCTCCTCTACGTCGGCGCCCTCCTCGGCACCGTCGTCTACGCCGGTCTCGTCGACAAGAACATGTGGGGCCACGTCCGCCGCTGGGCCGGCGTCATGATCGCGGTCATTCTCGTGAAACCCGTCATCGTCATCGTCCTCGGCCTCGCCGGCGCCCTCGCGGGCGGCGACGGCCCCTCCGCCTTCTCCGCCGTCGTCTCCGGCCTCGCGATCATCCTGCTCGCCATCTTCGCGAGCGCCATGATCTACCGCTTCGTCCCCGGCTTCGGCGACGAACTCGTCGCGTCCCGCTCCAACCGCCTCCAGCAGGGCGCCGAGTCCCGCGCCGCCGCCGTCCTCTCCTCCCCCGCCTCCTTCGTCGCCCAGGGCATCAAGACCCACAGCGCCCGCAACGACGGCGGAGGCGCCTCCGGCGGCCAGGGCCAGGGCGGCGCCAAGGCCCCCCACTCGGTCGGCGAAGGCATCGCCGCCCACGGCACGCGCGGCGGCCAGCAAGCAGCCGCCCCGGCCCCCCGCTCCGCCACCCAGACCCCGCACGCGTCCAACCGAGGCACGAGCACGAACAGCACGGGAGGTGAAGGGCGTTGACGACTCCGCCGCAGACCTACACGCCCCGCCGCACCTATCTCATCGGCCGCGCGCGGCCCAACGCCGTCATCGGCCGCAACCGCGAGAGCGGCGAACTCGGCCTCATCATCGCCGGGGCCTTCCTCGGCATGATGTGCGGACTCCTCGTCCCCTTCCTCGCCCTGCGCCTCGTCCTCCTCATGGGCTTCCCGCTGATCGCCCTCGCCGCCGTGTACGTGCCGTACAAGCGCCGCACCTTCTACAAGTGGTACGAGATCAACCGCAGCTTCAAGCGGCTCAACCGCAGGGGACAGGCCGCCTACCGCTCCGCCGCGGCCGAAGCCGGCACCCGCGTCGACGGCCGCGAGATCGAGGTGGGCCCACCGCCCGGCATCGGCCGCATCTCCTGGCTGTCAGCCCCCTTCGGCCCCGACGAGATCGCCGTCCTCCTGCACGCCGACCGCCGCACCGTCACCGCCGCCATCGAGATCGAGGGCCCCGGCGTCGGCCTCCGCGACTCCGAGGACCAGGAAGCCCTCGTCGACCGCTTCGGCACCCTCCTCAAGCACGTCGCGAACGGGGACGGCTTCGTCACCCGCCTGCAAATGCTCGCCCGCACCCTCCCCGCCGACCCCGACGCCCACGCCAAGGACGTCAGCCAGCGCGGCGACCAGCGCGCCCCGCTCTGGCTCCAGGACAGCTACGAGCAGCTCCTCTCCATGGTCTCCACCTCCAGCGAACAGCACCGCGCCTACCTCGTCGCCTGCATGGACTACGGACGCGAGCTGGCCGCCGAAGCCAATGCCATGGCCAAGGCCGCGCGCCCCCAAGGAGGCCGCAAACTCGACCGCGACGCCGGGCTCGCCATCGTCATGGCCCGCGAACTGACCGATATCTGCTCCCGCCTCCAGGAAGCCGACATCCGCGTCCGCCAGCCCCTCGGCCAAGGCCGCCTCGCCTCCCTCATCCACTCCATGTACGACCCCGACCACCCCATCGACCACCTCCAGGCCATGACCCGGCGCAACGCCTGGCCCGCCGAACTCGACGCCACCGAACCCACCTACCTCCAGGCCAAGACCCGCGAGTCCGCCACCCGCGAGCCCTGGTGCCACGCCACCGCATGGGTCAAGGAATGGCCCATGACCCCCGTCGGCGTGAACTTCCTCGCCCCGCTCCTCGTCCACACCCCCGACGTCATCCGCACCGTCGCCGTCACCATGGACCTCGAACCCACCGAAATCGCCATCGAGCGGATGCTCACCGAGAAGACGAACGACGCCGCCGACGCCAGCCGCGCCGCCAAGCTCAACCGCACCGTCGACCCCCGCGACATGGCCGCCTCCGGCCGCATCGACCAGCGCGGCGACGACCTCGCCAGCGGCGCGGCCGGAGTCAACCTCGTCGGCTGGATCACCGTCTCGTCCCGCGACCCCGAGGCGCTCGCCCGCGACAAGCGCACCATCCGCGCCTCCGCCGGCAAGTCCTACCTCAAGCTCGAATGGTGCGACCGCGAGCACCACCGCGCCTTCGTCAACACTCTGCCTTTCGCCACCGGTATCCGTCGCTGATCATCATTCCCCGGCCTTCTCGACAAAACCTCCCCCTCCGGGAGGAAGACTCCACATCCGTCGCACGTTGGACATCACCTCCAAAAATCCATCCGCCGGGGGACCGGCCACCCCCACGTCCCGCCCCGCCGTCCCTCTCACGACGGACCGGACGCCTGTCCCCCGCGGCAACGCGAACCCACCCACCGCTCGACAGCCCCACCGATCCAGCACCCCGCCGTCCCACCGGCATCCACCGCACGACCCGCCACCGCCCGGGAGCCCGAGATGAAGGACCCGCTGACCCTCCTCACCGACGCCTTCGCCGCATTCCTCTTCGGAAAGGTCGAGACCACCCGTCTCCCGGTCCGCACCTCGACAGGACAGGCGCAGGCCGTCTACCTGCCCACCGCGGCCCCCGGCCTCGGCGACTCGGGCGTCATCATCGGCCGTGAGGTGTACAGCGGAAAGGGCTACATCTACGACCCCTTCCAGCTCTACGGACAGCAGCTCCCCGCCCCCCACTGGCTCGTCCTCGGCGAGTCCGGCAACGGCAAGTCGGCGCTGGAGAAGACGTACGTGATGCGCCAGCTGCGCTTCCGCGACCGCCAGGTCGTCGTCCTCGACGCCCAGGGCGAGGACGGCGTCGGCGAGTGGAACCTCATCGCCTCCCAGCTCGGCATAACCCCCATCCGCCTGGACCCGACCGCCGCCCTCGACATGGGCATCCGCCTCAACCCGCTCGACCCCGCGATCACCACGACGGGACAGCTCGCCCTGCTCCGCACGATCATCGAGGTCGCGATGGGCCGCAGCCTCGACGAACGCTCCGGCTTCGCGCTCAAGGTCGCTCACTCCTACGTCAACGAGACGGTTACGGGACGTCAGCCCGTGCTGACCGACATCGTCGAACAGCTCCGCCACCCCGAGCCCGAGTCCGCCGAGGCGATGAACGTCGCCCTTGAGGACGTACGCGCCTGGGGTCTCGACGTCGCGCTCGTCCTCGACCGTCTCGTGGACGGCGACCTGCGCGGCATGTTCGACGGCCCCACCACGGTCGGAATCGATCTCGACGCGCCCCTCATCGTCTTCGACCTCTCCCACATCGACCGCAACTCGATCGCGATGCCGATCCTCATGGCCATCGTCGGGGTCTGGCTCGAACACACCTGGATCAGGCCCGATCGCAAAAAGCGCATCTTCCTTGTCGAAGAGGCATGGCACATCATCAACAGCCCCTTCGTCGCGCAGCTCTTCCAGCGCCTGCTGAAGTTCGGCCGCCGACTCGGCCTCTCCTTCGTCGCCGTCGTCCACCACCTCTCCGACGTCGTCGACGGCGCGGCGGCCAAGGAGGCCGCGGCGATCCTCAAAATGGCCTCGACACGCACCATCTACGCGCAGAAGGCCGACGAGGCCCGCGCTACCGGCGCCGTCCTCGGCCTCCCCCGCTGGGCCCAGGAGATCATCCCCACCCTGACCCCCGGCATCGCCGTGTGGGACGTCAACGGCAACGTCCAGGTCGTCAAACACCTCATCACCGAGGCCGAACGCCCCCTCGTCTTCACCGACCGCGCCATGACCGAGTCGTCCGAGCCGTACCCCGAGGAGCTCCTCGCGGCCGAGCAGGAGACCGCAGAACGCGCCGCTCTCATGGAACAGCGCCACTCCGGAGTCGCCTGACCATGCACGCACGGCAGGAGGCCGGGTCGTACCCGAGAGGGTCGTCCTCACGTCGTGAGTATCCGGCTCACCGGTTTCGCCGGTGGTACGGGAGACGGAGCGACGTCGTACGAGAGGACGGGCCCCGATGAGCCCCCGCAAGAGCGCCACGCCCGGCCGCCCCGGTGGCGTCCCCGACGGCGTGCTGCTCGGCGTGCTCGTCCTGGCCCTCGGCCTCACACTGCTTCTGTGGCTCGCGAGCGGCCTCGCCGCCCTCTTCGCGCACGGCACCTGGCCGACGGCGATCAGCCTCCGCAACACGCCGCTCGCCCTGCGCTCCCTGCTGACGGACCCGAAGGACCTGCACGCCGCCTGGCCCGACGCGCCCGCGTCCGCGCTGGCCGGCTACGGGCTCTTCTGGGGCCTCTTCTTCGGCCTCGCCATGGTTCTCGTCGTCCTCGCGCTCTTCGTCCTGTCGTCCTTCGCCCGCCACCGCGCGCTGCGCGCCGCGCGCAAGAACGCACCGCCGCGGACCGCGACCCCCGATCCCGGCCTCCTCCCTGGGGAGGAGTCGGTACGGATACGGGAAGAGGCCCTGCGCCGCCGCGAGGCCGCCCTCCGTCGCGAGGAGGAGGAACTCACCCGGCGGGAGGAGGAAGCCCTCAGCCGTCGGGAGAAGGCGCTGGAAGCCCGCCGGGAGACCCTCGACCTCACCAAGCAGACACCCCGCACGCCCCCCGCCGAACACGCCGCTCCCGCCGTCCCCTCCCCACGTCGCTCCCCGGTCCTCCTCGGCGACGCCCGGACCCGGCTGGCCGAGGCGATCGAGGCCGTCCAGGAAGCGGCGGGCCCTGTCCTCGTCGTCACCTCCCAGCCCGCGCTGTGGCAGGAGACGAAGGACGCCCGCGCCAAGCTCGGCCCCGTCCTGGTCCACGACCCCCTGCTGCGCTGCGACACACCCGACCGCCTCCACTGGTCGCCGACGGCCGGTTGCGTGGACGCGCGGACCGCGACGGTACGTGCCAGAGCCCTGCTCGCCCCGGTCCGCCCCGTCTCCCGGCTGGACATGGCGACCGCCGACACCGCCGAGACCCTGCTGCGCTGCTTCCTGCACGCAGCCGACACGGACGGACGCCCGGTCTCGCACGTCCACCGCTGGGCCCAGGGTTCCCGTGTGCACGAAGCGGTGACGATCCTGCGCACACACCCCACGGCGGCGCCCGGGCTCGGGGGCGAACTGGAAGCGGCACTCACCGCGTACCCGGAACGCCGCGACATGGCCCAGCAACTGACCGCCCGTGCCCTCGCGGGGCTCTCCGAGATCCACCTGCGCGAGTCCTGCGCCTCACGCCGCGCCGATACCGCGCGACTGGATTCCTTCCTGGCCGAGGAGGGAACGCTGTACCTCGTGGGCGTCTCCACGGAGGACCCGAAAGCACCCACCGGTGCCCAGCCCTTCACGACGGCGCTCGCCTCCGACGTGGTCGAGCACGGCCGCCGCGAGGCCGCCAGGTCTCCTGCCGGCCGGCTCGACCCACCACTCACGCTCGTCCTGGAGGACGTGGCCGCGGTCGCCCCCCTCCCGGATCTGCCGGCCCTCCTCGCGACAGGCCCGGCCGCAGGTCTCCGTCCCCTCGCTTTCCTGCGTTCTCAGGAGCAAGCGCGCTCCAGGTGGCCGGACGCCGACCTCGTGGGCTGACGCCTCAGCCGATGGCCTGCGCGCTGCGCACGAGGGGCCCGTCCCGGACATACTCCAGTTCCTCGCCCGTACCTGTACGGTCCGGCAACCGGTGCCCCGTGGGAACGAAGCCGAGCTTCTCGTAGGACGCTGCCGCCCGTCCGTTCTCGGCGTGCACGAAGAGCCGGAGCCTGCCGACCCCCACCTCGTCCGCCCACTCGCGCGCCGCCGCGACGAGCGGCCCCAGCACCCGCCTTCCGCCTCGGTGTTCCGGCCGCACGTAAACCCCGACGAGCTGCGCCTGCCGCTCCTCGACGGGCAGCCCGAAGTAGTCCCGCACCCCGGCTTCTTCCACGATCCCGGCCGCCGACCCGACCCAGCTGCCGTCCGGCGCGACAGCGACGAACTGCCGACTGGTCACCCCTGCTTCGGAGTTCGCGGCCTGCCCCCTCCAGACCGCGTCCGGCTTCGTCAGGGCGTTCTCGTACGTATCCAGAAGGGCCAGGTGCGCGACGGAGTCCCGCAGCGCGGCCAACCGCAACTCCCTGGCCCGCGGCCAGTCCTCGGCAACCACTGCTCGTATGACATTCATGCGGCCGAAGATACCTGTGAACGCGGAAAAGCCCCGCACCAATACTGGTGCGGGGCTCCCCCGTATAAGAATTGTTCGGCGGCGTCCTACTCTCCCACAAGGTCCCCCTTGCAGTACCATCGGCGCTACGCAGCTTAGCTTCCGGGTTCGGAATGTAACCGGGCGTTTCCCACGCGCTATGACCACCGAAACACTATAAAACCCGACCACCCCGCCACACCGTAATAACGGGGGCAGTGTGTGATCATTCGTGGTTTCAGAACCAACACAGTGGACGCGAGCAACTGAGGACAAGCCCTCGGCCTATTAGTACCGGTCAACTCCACCCCTCACAGGGCTTCCATATCCGGCCTATCAACCCAGTCGTCTACTGGGAGCCTTACCCTCTCAAAGGAGGTGGGAACACTCATCTCGAAGCAGGCTTCCCGCTTAGATGCTTTCAGCGGTTATCCCTCCCGAACGTAGCCAACCAGCCATGCCCTTGGCAGAACAACTGGCACACCAGAGGTTCGTCCGTCCCGGTCCTCTCGTACTAGGGACAGCCCTTCTCAATATTCCTACGCGCACAGCGGATAGGGACCGAAC
>NZ_GG770539.1:3202972-3211774 GCF_000154905.1 Streptomyces sp. SPB074
CCCGTCGTCGCCTTGGTGAGCCATTACCTCACCAACTAGCTGATAGGCCGCGGGCTCATCCTGCACCGCCGGAGCTTTCCACCACCCTGGATGCCCAAGATGGTAAGTATCCGGTATTAGACCCCGTTTCCAGGGCTTGTCCCAGAGTGCAGGGCAGATTGCCCACGTGTTACTCACCCGTTCGCCACTAATCCCCGCCCGAAAGCGGTTCATCGTTCGACTTGCATGTGTTAAGCACGCCGCCAGCGTTCGTCCTGAGCCAGGATCAAACTCTCCGTGAATGTTTTCCCGTAATCGGGAGACACCACGAGAGCGGAACCAGGGGAAGGAATAATCCCCCCGGTCCACAGCGTCCTCGCTGTGTTGTGTTTCAAAGGAACCTCAACCTCAAGCCACAAGAGGCTCTCGGTCGGGGTATCAACATATCTGGCGTTGACTTTTGGCACGCTGTTGAGTTCTCAAGGAACGGACGCTTCCTTCGTACTCACCCTCTCGGGCTTTCCTCCGGGCGTTTTCCCTTCGGTATTTCGTGTTCCCGACTCTATCAGACTCTCTCGGGCCCGATTTCCTCGGCGCTTTTCCGGTTCCCGGCCCGGCCTTTCGGCCTTTCCGTTTCCCTTCCGGCGTTTCCGACTCTAGCAGATCCTCGCGGTTCTGATTCCCCGTCGGTCGGGGTTGTCTTCCCGGCCGTTTCCGGTCCGTTCCGACGTCCTGAACAGTAGTGGATTCTCGTCCCGGCTCATAATCGAGCCGACCGGGAAAAGAATTCGGGCAGCACAAAGAAATGAGTAGCCCGAAGACTTTCCCATGCGGGAAGCCTTGCTGATCAAAGATGGAGTGTGCCGCTCGCGCGGCGAGATGGCTGCTACGAAGTTGTTACGGCTCCGTGGCAACTCGTGGAACCCTACGGACCCGATCAGCCGATGTCAAACGTGACCCCGACCACAGCCACAGCGTCGCTGTATTCCTCGTACCCCCGGTCGCGTCGGCCATGCCAGGCGAGACGAGAACCCGGGGCGGAGAAGAAGGTGAGGCAGCGGACCAGGCACGTCCTGACGGGAGTTGAGCAGTTCAGCGGGGGTCGAGCGGTTCAGTCGAGGTCGCTGAGCCGGCCGCCCGCGTCCGGCTGGGTCTCCTCGACCCGGCGGAGGAGACGGGTCAACATGCCACCGAGCATGTTGCGCTCGCCCGAGGAGAGGTCCTGGAGAAGGTCCTCTTCAAAGGCCGAGGCGAGGCTCATGGAGCGCAGCCACTTCTGCCGCCCCTCATCGGTCAGCTCCACGATGACCCGTACCCGGTTCTGTTCATCACGGTCCCTGGTGACCAGGCCCTCCGCGACCATCCGGTCGATGCGGTGGGTCATCGCCGCCGGTGTGAGACCGAGGCGCTTCGCCAGGTCGCCGGGACCGAGCTGGTAGGGCGGCCCCGACAGGACGAGGGCCTTCACGACCTCCCAGTCCGCGTTGCTCATGTTCAGCTGCGCGCTCTGCCGTCCGTAGGCGACGTTCATGCGGCGGTTGAGGCGGCCGAGCGCCGAGACGATCTGCTCCACCTGCGGGTCGAGATCGCTGTACTCGCGCTGGTACGCGGCGATCTGCTCTTCGAGTGTCGGCTCAGGGGGGCCGGTCGTATCGCCCATGGCGCCGAGTATCGCACGCCCCGGCTTGGCATTGAAGTCCTTGAGGATGTACTCTTCAACTCGAAACTTTAGCTTCGAAGTGTTGAGACCTAAGGCAGGTGAAAGTGACCAGGGCACTGAGCATGGCCATGCGGAGGATCCAGGTCGGCAGCGCGCTCAGCGCGTTCGGCATCGGGTTCACGGTTCCGTTCCTCTACGTCTACGTGGCGCAGACACGGGATCTCGGCTCAGGAGCGGCCGGGCTCGTCCTGGCCGTCTTCGCCGTCGCCGCGTTGGTCGTGCTTCCGTTCGTGGGACGTGCCATCGACCGGCGCGGGCCGCTTCCCGTCCTCGTCGTCGCCTCGCTGCTCTCGGCCGCCGGCGCGATGGCGCTCGGTCTCTCCACGAACGAGGTCTCGGCGCTGGCCTCGGCCGCGCTGCTCGGTGCCGGTACGGCCGTCACGGCTCCCGCCCTCGCGACGATGGTCGTGTGGTGCTCGACGCCGCAGACCCGGACGCGCTCCTTCGCGACGCAGTTCTTCCTCCAGAACCTGGGCCTCGGCATAGGCGGGCTCGTCGGCGGACAGCTCGTCGACGAGCACGACCCGTCCAGCTTCGTCCTGCTCTTCTCGATCGAAGCGGTCATGTTCCTCGTGCTCGCCGCGATCGCCGCGAGCACGCGCCTCCCGCACGCGGGTGGTCTCAGCGAGGACGTGCCCACCGGCGACGGTGACAAGCGGGGGATGCGCTCGCTGCTCAAGGACCGGGCGATGGTGCAGCTGTCCGTCCTCGGCTTCGTGATCTTCTTCGCCTGCTACGGGCAGTTCGATTCCGGGCTCGCGGCGTACGGCGTGGAGGCGGCCGGGGTCTCGGCCTCGACGCTCGGTGTCGCTCTCGCCGCGAACACCGCGGTGATCGTCGTGGCGCAGTTCGCCGTGCTGAGGCTCGTGGAGCGGCGGCGGCGCAGTCGCGTCATCGCGCTCGTGGGGCTCATCTGGGCCTTCGCCTGGGCCGTCGCGGGCTTCGCCGGGCTCGGGCACGGAAGTCAGGCGATGGCGACGGCCGCGTTCATCTCCACGTACGGGCTCTTCGGGCTCGGCGAGTCGATGCTCTCGCCGACGGTGGCTCCGCTCGTCGCCGACCTGGCGCCGGGGGGCATGGTCGGGCAGTACAACTCGGCGTTCGCGTTGGTCAAGCAGCTCGCGCTGGCGGTGGGCCCGGCGGTCGGGGGCCCGATGGCGGCTTCGCTGCACACCCCGTACATCCTGACCTTCCTGCTCTTCTCGCTGGTCATCACTGTGCTCGCGCTGCGGATCGGACCGCGGCTCACCGCGGCGCAGGACCGCCCCTACGGCGCGAAGTCGCGGGTCGTCGCGAAGAGCGCCGCCGCGGAAGGCGGGCTGATACCCGCCGCGGAGGCGGCTCCGCTCCCGCTGGACGCGCGGGAGTCCAGCACGACGGGTGAGAACCCGGCGCCCGCCGCGATCTGACCCGCGCCGGGACGAGGACCGGGCTCGGCCTGCCAGGGCGGGCCGCTTGCGGGCCTGGTCCCGGTGGCTCAGGAGCCGGCGGGCGGGCGCTTCGACGGGAGCGCGAACTCGCACCAGACGGCCTTGCCGCCGCCGGGGATGCGCCGGCACCCCCAGGCCGAGGAGACGTGGGCGACGATCGCGATGCCCCGCCCCGCCTCGTCGGCGGGCTCGGCGCGGCGCCGACGCGGGAGGTGGTCGTCGCCGTCGGTGACCTCCACGATGAGGCGGCGATCGGTGCGGCGCAGGCGCAGGCGCATGGGTGGGGCGCCGTGCTGGAGGGAGTTCGCGACGAGTTCGCTCGCGGCGAGCACGCCCATGTCGTGGAGCTCGGGCGGGCACCGCCAGCTGCTGAGCACCCCGGTGGCGAAGGCGCGGGCGCGGGGCGTGGCCTCGACGCCGCCGAGGAGTTCGAGGGTCGCGTTGCGGAAGAGGTCGGCGTCCGAGCCGTCGCGGGCCGGGTGCTCCACGACGAGGACCGCGACGTCGTCGTCGTGCGCGGCGGTGACGCCGAGGGCGCGGAGCAGGCGGTCGCAGATGACCTGGGGGGTGCCGCTCGCTCCGGCGAGGGCGTCGGCGAGGGCGGAGACTCCCTGGTCGATGTCCTGGTCGCGGCGCTCCACGAGACCGTCGGTGTAGAGCACGGCGGTGGAACCGGGGGTGAGGGGCACCGAGCCGGAGGCGTGCAGCCAGCCGCCGGTGCCGAGCGGGGGGCCGGTGGGTTCTTCCGCGCGGTGGATGACGCCGTTCTCGTCGCGGACGAGGATCGGGAGGTGCCCGGCGGAGGCGTAGACGAGGCTGCCCTCGTTGGGGTCGTGGACCGCGTAGACGCATGTGGCGATCTGGGTCGCGTCGATCTCGGCGGCGAGGCCGTCGAGGAGTTGCAGGACCTCGTGCGGGGGCAGGTCGAGGCGCGCGTAGGCGCGGACGGCGGTACGGAGCTGGCCCATGACGGCGGCGGCCCGTACGCCGCGGCCCATGACGTCGCCGATGACGAGGGCGGTGCGTCCGCCGCCGAGGGTGATCACGTCGTACCAGTCGCCACCGACCGCCGCTTCGGTGCCGCCGGGCTGGTAGGTGGCGGCGATGCGCAGGTCGTCGGGCTGTTCGAGTTCTTGTGGGAGCAGGGAGCGCTGGAGGGTGACGGCGGTCTCGCGCTGGCTGCGCTCGCTGGCCCGGAGGCGTTCGGCGGCCTCGGCGTGGTCCGTGACGTCGGTGGCGAAAACGAGGATGGCGGTGTCGGCGGGTTTGTCCGGGGCCTCGGCCGGTACGCGGACGGGAGCGCAGGTGAAGGTGTAGCTGCGGCCGTCCGGAGCCTTGCGGGACTTGACCGTGCGGGGGCGGCCCGAGCGGTGGACCTGGTCGAGCAGCGGAAGGAGGCCGAGTTCCGCGAGTTCGGGGAGTGCTTCGTGCGCCGGGGTGCCGTCGGCCTCGTCCGGGGGCGCGCCGAAGGCGGTGCGGTACGCCTCGTTGACGTGGAGGAGGCGGTGGTCGGGGCCGTGCAGGAGGGCGGTGAGGGCCGGGGCGTGCTCAAGGAGTTCGCGGGCGGGCAGCCGGTCGACGGTGGGGGCCGGCGATGCCGGTTCCGGGACGCTGTCGGCCGGGCTTTCGCCGTGCTCCCGCGCGCGGGCCGCGGGGACGGCGCCCCGGTCGGTCCGTGCGGCGGCGCGACGCTGCGTGCCGGGAAGCCGGGCGCTCCAGCGCGTGAAGTTCACCGAGTCTCGCCTCGTGGTGTCGGGGTCGTCGTGCATCGTGCGGGTGCGGTGGGCGGCGGCCGTCGCTCCGGGTGCGGGCGACGGTGCCGGTCCGGTGCGGGGCCGGTGGTGTCCGGAGCCTGTGAAGGTACCGAACACCGGAGAGGGTGGGCAGGGCACGGCGCGGGGTTCCGGACGGGTCGGGCCCCCTCCGTCACCCCTCAGACGGACGGCGCTCACCGGGAGTTCCGGTTCGGCGGGGTCGCCCGGCTTTCGGGTTGCGCGGGGCGCTCCCGGGGTGGTGTGTGTCCGTGCGTGCGCGGGGGTGGTGCGCTTGCGCCAGGGGCTTTCGGGCCGATCGCGGCTCGCGGGTGACCGGAGGGACGGGAACGGTTTCCGGTGCGGTGGCCGGCCGGGGTCAGGGCGGTTCGCGTGGTTCGGTGGCGGGTGCGCCGAGGGCGACGTCCTCGCGCGGGAAGAGCGCGGCGAGGGCCCATTCGGTGAGGACGCGGCCTCTGTGGCGGGCGGTGGGCAGACGGCTGAGGTGGTGGGCGCGCAGGAGGAGCGTGGCGGGGCGCCCGGTGAGGGTGCGGCCGTGGCGGCGCGCGAGGCCGTCGTGGGGGCCGAGCGCCACGTACAGCTCCTCGTTCTTCCCGTCGTACGGGCGTGTCGGTTCGCCGCGCAGGGTCGCGACGAGGTTGTCGGCCAGGGTTTCGGCCTGGTTGTGGGCGTGTTCGGCGTCCGGGGCGCAATCGGTGCCGGGGGTGGCGGGGACGGCGGCGGCGTCTCCGGCTGCCCAGAGGTGCGGGGTGCCGGGGACGGTGAGGTCGGGGGCGCAGCGCAGCCGGTTGTCCGGGGTGAGTGGAAGCGCGGGGGTGGTGAGGAGGGGGTGGGGTGGTGCGCCGGGGGCGCTGGTGGCGCTCGGCGCGAGTGGACGAGGGTACGGGTGGGGAGGGATTCGCCGTTGTCGAGTACGAGAAGGCCGGGACGGAACGTGCGCGGGGAGGCGCCGAGCCGCACTTCGACGCCCATGCGGCGCAGCGCGCGTGCGGCGTGGGTACCGATGTCCTCCGGCGTGTCGGGAAGCAGTCGTTCGCCGGGCTCGGCGAGGACCCAGCGCAGGTCCGTTGCGCACAGGCCCGGGTAGTGCGTGAGGGCGCGTTCGGCCATGGCGCGCAAGGCGGTGAGCGCGTCGAGACCCGCGCTGCCGCCGCCGTGGAAGACGAAACACAGCGCGGCCTCGCGCACGGCGGCGTCGCGGGTCGACGAGGCGAGGTCGAGTTGGGCGAGGACGTGCGAACGCAGGGCGAGCGCGTCGGCGAGGTCGTGGAGCGGGAGCGCGTGAGGCGGCGGGGGCACGCGGGGTCTGCCGGGGGCAAGAACGAGTTCGTCGTACGAAAGGGCCTCTTCGGGTCCAGCCGGTGTACGTATGTACACCGCCCGGCCGGGCAGGTCGAGGGAGGCGGCCTCGCCGAGGAGGAGCCGGGTCGTGGTGCGCAGGACGCGGCGGAGCGGGACGAGGACGTGGCGCGGGGAGAGGGTGCCCGCCGCCGCCGCGGCGAGCAGCGGCCGGTAGGTGAGGCTGGGCTCCGGCGTGACGAGGCTGACCTCGGCGCGGGGCGCCCCGGTGGCGCGCAGCAGGCGCTCCAGGCGCAGCGCGGTATAGGTGCCGCCATGACCTCCGCCGATCACGAGAATGCGCACGGGTTCCTTCACCACCCCATGAGGCAACGGCACTTCGGGTTTGTCCACAGGCCCCGCAATTCATATGACTGGCTATCAGATGCCTTATGGGAGACGTGAAGAGCTGGAAAAGTCAGTGTTCCCGCAGGTCGGCGCGGGTGGTACGGATGGGGTGGCCGGGAGTGCGGGACAAGAGGCCGAGGCGTGCCTGGCCCGGGGTGTTTTCTGTCCGGAACGGGACCCTTCTGAATTGCCCCGCACTCAACTATGTTCGTAAGTCGCCGGAGCGGCTTGGGCGCGCTCCCGGGGAAACGGACCGTTCCTCACGTTCCGGCCGCAGCTGAGGGGATTTCCGGGGGGGAGACCCCATGACCGGGGGAACAGCATGGAGATACGGGATGCGCAATGGCCGGCGGCACGGATCACTCCGGGGGCGGTGACGGCGGGCTCCGCGGCGGGTTTCCGGGGCGGGGCCCCGGCACCGCGCGGGGTACGGGCCGCCTCGCGGACCGCGTCGTTGCGCGTGGACGCGCAACGGAATCTGGAGCATGTGCTGCGCGCGGCGCGTGAGGTGTTCGGCGAGCTGGGCTACGGCGCGCCGATGGAGGACGTGGCCCGGCGCGCGCGGGTGGGCGTCGGGACGGTGTACAGGCGTTTCCCCAGCAAGGACGTCCTGGTGCGGCGGATCGCCGAGGAGGAGACGGCCCGGCTCACGGAGCAGGCCCGCTCGGCACTCGGTCAGGAGGACGAGCCCTGGTCGGCCCTCGCGCGGTTCCTGCGCATGTCGGTGGCCTCGGGCGCGGGACGGCTGCTGCCACCGCAGGTGCTGCGGATCGTTCCGGCCGGGGGAACGGGGGCGGGACTCGGCGCGGGTACGGCGCTGGGCGGCACGCCTGCTCCCGGGTGCCGGTGGTGCCACCGACGCGCAGCGGGTGCCGGCGCAACGCGGGGCGCTCGGGGACGGGGTCGGTACGACGCCCCTGGCCGAGGACTCCGGGGCTGCCGTACTGCTCGACGTCGTGGGCAGACTCGTCGAACGGGCCCGCAAGGCGGGTGAGTTGCGCGAGGACGTGACAGTCTCGGACATCCTCCTCGTGATCGCCACGGCGGCGCCCGCGCTGCCCGATCCGGACCAGCAGGCGGCGGCGTCGACCCGGCTGCTCGACATACTCCTCGAAGGGCTGCGCAGCCGCCCTCTGGAGTGAGGGCACCTCGCGCGGCCGCGCGGTGCGCCCCGGGGAGCGGTCGTACCGCCTCAGGGGTCACCGCGCCGCTTCGCACATTCATCCGTTCGAGTGAGGAACGGGACCCGATGCGAATCGGTGTTCGCGCAGTTCAGGGGCAGTACCGAGGGGCCGGGGGACGGCTCCTCACCCCTCCCGCCATGTCCCGGTCCGTGCGACTCTGTGTTCAAGTCCGGATCTTGGTGTCGGTACGGGGGCGTAGTCGCGGTGAGCAAGAAGGACCGGTCCGAGCCACGGACCGGTGCGGGGGACACGGGGAGCGGCACGGAGGGCGTCGGGAGCCCGGCGCGAGAGACCGTGCCCGGGCAGGGGCGCGGCGGGCGCGAGAGCGGCGGCGGTACGGATCGGGACGAGGCCCGGGCGTACGTGCCGCGCCAGGGCGGGCACCCGGCGGTCGGTGACGGCGACCTGCTGAACCGGGCGCGCGGCGGCGACGAGACGGCGTACGGGGAGCTGTACCGGCGGCACGCGGACGGGGTGCGGCGTTACGCCCGCACCTGCTGCCGCGACCGGGACACGGCCGAGGACCTGACGGCCGAGGTCTTCGCGCGCACGCTCGCCGCGCTCCGGCGCGGCGCGGGCCCCGAGTACGCGATGCGCGCCTACCTGCTGACGACGGTGCGGCGGGTTGCCGCCGACTGGACGAAGACGGCCAGGCGCGAGCAACTGGTGGACGATTTCGCGGTGTTCGCGACACAGGCCGCACGTGTCGGGGGCGCCGAAGAAGACACCGTCGACCTCGGCGCGGACGTACTGGCGATGCACGAGGCCGAGCAGTCGATGGCGGTGCGCGCCTTCCGCAGCCTGCCCGAGCGCTGGCAGGCGGTCCTTTGGCACACGGAGGTCGAGGACGAGTCGCCGAGCGAGGTCGCGGTACTCTTCGGGCTCGACGCGAACGGCACCCGGGTCCTGGCGAGCCGGGCGCGCGAGGGCCTCAAGCAGGCGTACCTCCAGGCGCATGTCAGCGCGACACGAACGGCGAGCGAGGGCTGCGCGGCCTACGCGGACCGCCTCGGTGCCTACGCGCGCGGGGG
>NZ_GG770539.1:3212271-3222324 GCF_000154905.1 Streptomyces sp. SPB074
CGCGCCCCGCGCCCGCGCCCTCGCCCTCGCCCTCGCGGCCCGCACCCGCCTCGTCGGCGCCTCAGGCTCCCGAGCCCTCGCCGACGCCCGTCCCACCGTCCCCGGCCCCGCCCTCGGCGCCGGCCGAGCCGGTCGAGTACCGCTGGAGCACATTGCCGTACGGGCTCACCGGTGACGGGACGGGGCCGGAGATGCGCCTCACCGGTAGTCCGGTGTGGCAGCGGCCGGGCGGGATGTCGATCGGCGGGACGCGGTACGGGCACGGGGTGAGCGTGGGTATCCCGTCCGAAACGACGATCGACCTCAACCGCGCGTGCACGAGGTACGAGGCTTTCGCGGGGCTGGACGACATGACCCTGGGCATCGGCGCGGCGCGTTTCGCCGTCTGGGCGGACGGGGAGCGGTTGTGGCGCTCGGGA
This sequence comes from Streptomyces sp. SPB074, assembly GCF_000154905.1. Lineage (GTDB taxonomy): Bacteria > Actinomycetota > Actinomycetes > Streptomycetales > Streptomycetaceae > Streptomyces. The sequence continues at coordinate 3,212,691 of NZ_GG770539.1, forward strand.
GTGGTGCGCGGCGGCGACCCGGCGGTCCCTGTGCGGGTGGGGATCGAGGGGCGGCGGACCGTGCGGCTCGTCGTGGAGGCGGTGGACCCGGGGGTGTCCGGCCCGGTGACGGGCGACCTCGGCTCGTCTCGTGCTGGTGGGGGCATCGGGGCGGGCAAGGGCGGTGCGGAGCTCGGGAACGTGGGGGACACGTTGGGACGGCTGGGGCGGTTGGGGGTGGCGGACTGGGCGGGGTCGCGGTTCAGCTGCGAGTGAGTAGGTAACGGCCCCTTTGTGCCGCTCAGGCGTGCGCGCGCGGGGGGGCGCGGTGTTCACAGGGCGCGCGGTGTTCACGGGCGCGCGGTGTTCACGAGTCAGACGGTTCTCGCGAAGGGCTCGCGGGGGGGATCGCGGGTGGTTCTCGCGGGTCAGGTGACCAGGTCGGCCGGGTTGAGGGTGGCGGCATCGGTGACGGCCTGGGCGTGGGCCTCGGGGCCGAGGGCGGCTTGGGCGGCCGTCGTGACGCGGGCGGCGAGGGCCGCCTCTTGAGGGCCCCGGGCGTGGGGACCGCGCAGGCGGGTGGCGACCGTGAGGGCGTGGACGGCGGTGGTGTGGTCGCCGTTCTCCGTGAAGAGGAGCGCGCCGGTTTCGAGGAGTGAGGCGGTGATGCTGCCGGAGAGGTGCGCGGAAACGGCGGCGTCGAGGGCCCCGCGCCACTGCGGGAGCGCCGCCGAGGCACCCTCGATCGCGGCCCGTACGCGTATCTCCGTATCGGCGAAGGCCGCCATCCAGGTGGGTGGGCCACCCGTTCTGCCGTTGACGGCCCTGAGTTCAGCGCACAAGGCATCGGCCTCGTGGGGTGCGCCGTCCTCCAGAGCCATGCGGGCACGGAGCAGGATCAGGAAGGCGTGCGCGTCGAGAGAGGCGGTCTCCTCGGCGAGCGCGGCGGCGCGTGCCATGTGGTCTTCGGCCCGGGAACGGTCGCCGGAGTGGTGGGCGATCTCGGCGAGGCGGGCGAGGAGGAAGGGTGCCTCGGCGAAGGCGCCGACCTCCTGCGCGAAGTGGAGTGCGATTTCGCACTCGGTGCGCGCGTCGTCGTAGCGACCTTGCGCCATGGCGAGTTCGGCACGCGCGCTCGCGACCTGTGCGCTGAGCCAGCGATCGCCCGTGCGGGCGCAGAGCCGGTGGAGCTCGGCGAGATCGTCCTCGGCGTGAGCGCCCTCGCGCGGGACGTCGACGGTGATGTGGACGCGGAACATCAGCGTGGTGGCGAGTTCCCAGTCGGCACCGAGGCGGCGGCAGCGCTCGACGGCCGCGTCGATGAGCGGGTACGCGTCCTCACTCGTGTCGAGGAAGAAGGGGGCGAACGCGGCGAGGAGCCCGGGAAAGACCGTGGCCTCCGGAGCGTCGGAGGCGGCGAAGACCCCGCGCAGCCCCATCACGTAATCGAGTGCGGCGGGGGTCAGGTTCTCGTGGTCGGGGTCTGTCTCCGAGGACAGGAAGAGGTGGAGCATCCGGAGGTGGAGCCGGGGCCAGTAGCGGGGGTCATCGGGCGGGACGCCGGGGTCGGCTCCGACCGGCCCGTACTGCCTTCGGCGCGTCGGTGGCGGACGTGCAGGTCGGCGACGGCGGCGGGGACGCCACCGGCGAGCACCATCGTGCGCTCGGCCCATTCGGCTCCCTCGATGCGGTGGTTGCGCAGCCACCAGAACCAGCCGCAGCCGAGGACGAGCGCGACCGCGTCCTCCTCGTCGTGTGAGGCGAGGGCGCGGGTGAGAGCGGCGCGGATGTTGTCGAGTTCGGTCTCCAACCGGTCGATCCAGGGCAGTTGTTCACCCGAACGAATGAGGGGTTCGGCGGTGGTGACGAGCGCGCGGTAGTACGTCGTGTGGCGGTGCCCGGCGGCGAGGACACGATCCGCGTCCTCGGCGGCACGTTCGACGGCGTACTCGTGGATCGTCTCCAGCATCCGGAAGCGCATCCCCGTGCTGTCCGCTTCCGGACTCGCGACGACGAGTGACTTGTCGACGAGCGCACCGACGAGGTCGTCGGCGGGACCGGTGCAGACGGCCTCGGCGGCGGCGAGGTCCCAGCCACCGGCGAAAACGGACAGTTCGCGCAGGGCGTGGCGCTCCTCCTCGTCCAGGAGGTCCCAGGACCAGTCGACGACGGCGCGCAGGGTCTGCTGGCGGGGCAGTACGGTGCGGCTGCCGCCGGTCAGCAGCCGGAAACGGTTGTCCAGGCGCTCGGCGAGCTGGCGCGGGCCGAGGAGGCGCAGGCGCGCGGCGGCGAGTTCGATCGCGAGCGGCAGGCCGTCGAGCCGGCGGCAGATCTCGGCGACCGCGTCCGGGTCCTCGGCGACGGTGAAGCCGGGGCGTACGGCGGCGCCGCGTTCTCCGAAGAGCCGCACCGCCTCGGCGGCGGGCAGGGGATCGACGGGTCGCACGGCCTCGCCCGGGACACCGAGCGGTTCACGGCTCGTGGCGAGCACCGTGAGTCCGGGACATCGCGTGAGGAGCGTCTCGGCGAGGCGCGCGGCGGCCTCGATGACGTGCTCGCAGTTGTCCAGGACGAGCAGCAGTTCGCGGCCCGCGCAGTACTCGACCAGCAACTCGACAGGGTCGGTGGTGGCCACGGGCCGCTCGGGGGTCGTGCGCAGCACCGTCTCGCGCACACCGATCGCGCTGAGGACAGCGGCGGGCACGTCCTCCGGGCGGTCGAGAGGCGCGAGTTCCGCCATGCGGATGGGGGCGGAGGGGCGCGGCGCGGGAGTGGTGGGGGCCTGCGTAGGTCCACTCGGGGCAGGGCGGGGTGCGACGGGGTGGGGTGCGGCTTCCGGGGAGGGGCGCGGGGGCTCGTCGGGTAGCGGGGGCGGGGTCGCAGTAGCCGGAGCGAGCATGTGCGCGTACGGGTAGCCGACGGCGGCTTCTTCGGCGAGGCGGGTCTTTCCCGAGCCTCCGGGACCGGTGAGGGTGACGAGGCGGGATGCGCGCAGGGCGGCGCGGATGCTGTCGATCTCCCGCGCGCGGCCGACGAAGGAGGTGAGCCTACGGCGGACGCCGGTGGTGGCCGGTGACCCAGCGGCCGGTGATCCCGCAGTGGGGGCGGGGCTTTCGACGGGTGGGGGCGCCACTGCGGGCACGGGGCCGGAGTCCGTGGTCTCACGCAGGAGTTCCGCGTGGAGAGCGCGGAGTTCGTGGCCGGGGTCGGTGCCGAGGTGTTCGGCGAGGGTGTGGCGGAAGTCCTCGTACGCGGCGAGTGCGTCGGCCGGCCTGCCGTCGGCGCGCAGGGCGCGAAGAAGGAGGCCGTGGAGGCGTTCGTCGTACGGATGGGCCGCGGTCAGCCCTCGCAGTTCGGGGACGAGCGCAGTGGCACGCCCCGTGCCGAGGTCGGCCTCGACCCGGCGGCGTACGGCGGTGTGGCGGAGGTCTTCGGCGTGCCGGGCCTCCGCCGCGGCCTCGGGCAGGTCGGTGAGCGCGGGGCCGCGCCAGAGCCCGAGGGCGGCGCGCAGGACCTCAGCGGCCTTCTCGTAGGAGTGAGCGTCGAGCGCTGCGGAGCCCTCGCTCAGCAGGTCCTCGAACCGGTAGAGGTCGACATCGGCGCGCTCGGCGACGAGCCGGTATCCACCCGGGCCGGAGACGAGTGCCTCGTGGCCGAGGGCTCTGCGCAGGCGCCCGACGAGCGCTTGCAGCGCGGCGCCGGCGTCCCGTGGCGGCTCGCTGCCCCACACCTCGTCCACGAGGCCCCCGGCAGACACCACACGACCGGGACGCAACGCGAGGGCGGCGAGCAGCGCGCGCAGTCTGGCGCCGCCGAGCGGCACGAGGGTGCCGTCGGGGCCGTGTGCCTCGGTGGCGCCGAGGATGAGGTACTCCACCTGGCCATTGTCCACGAGGAGTGGGGGTGGGAACGATTGTTCGGGGGAGGGTGGGTGGCGGGGAGGGGCCTGCCGGGGGGCGCGGCCCGGGTGCGGGCATACCCCCGCCCTCCCAGGGGGGCGCCCCTGCATCCATTCTTTCGCACCCCCTGGCCCATCCCCGACCACTCCCCCATATCTGTGGATAACTCGGGCCGAAAAAATAATCGCGCCACTCGTCCGAGTGGGGAGATGTGCAGCGGTCAGCAGGCTCCGTGGAGATGTGCCTATGCTGCGGGCACCGGGGCATCCGAGGCCGCTCCGGATCTCCCGGGCAACTCGTGGGCCCGGAGGCCGCCCGCTGTTACGGGCCCCACGTCCGGGGCCCCTTCCGCAGGCGAGCTCAGCTGCTCATCGTCGGCCGGATCGCCAGGGCCGCGATGAGACCTCCTGTCACCCTGTCCAAGAGCGCGCGTGCCCTGGGCTGACGGAGGTGGGCGCCAGGTACACAGACAGGCGCAGCCGGCCAAGTTGGCGACCACACGAGTCCGAGCGTGACGTGCACACACGTGAGGGGAACCGCCCATCGCGAGATGCGGCAACGTCTCCGGTACGAACCGGGGAAGGGTGGCGACGTGGAATCACGCCCATCCAGGAGTTGAGGAGGCTGGTCGGCAGTCCCCGGCGTCAGCCGACGGCAAGGGGGCCGGGCCCCTTCCCGGCCGGGGCCCGTCTCGGGACCGGCCTCCTCACCTCCGCGCTTTGAACGCAGGGTCGCCAGGAGGTCCTTACGCTTCGTGCGCGGAGTCGCGAGGGCAGACATGCGGCCATCCACAGTACGTACAGAGCAACTGGCTTGCCGGGCGACGAGACGTCGTACGAGGGAGCGGGTGAACAGCAAGGTGAGGTCAGCCGAGGTGAGTGTGCACCGCACGAGGTGCGGCGCGTCCCGTCGCGGGCACCACGACCGAGACGCCGGTGTGGTGACCGAGAACGGAGAAGAGTAAGACCAAGGCCACGTCCAGGCCAGAAGGGCGGATGGGGAGGTCTGGTGACTGTGGCAAATAGACATGCGATGACAGCAAGTTCAGACAGACGAACGCGTTGCCACCCGCAGGTTCCGCGCCCGCCCTGCTTCTCGCGCACGCGGCTATTCGGCAGGTGGTTGACGACCCGCCGTGCTGTCAGCCGCTGACGGCTCCGCGACCCGCGCCGAGCGCACCAGCCGCCCCCCTTGCCGGCGCCACCGAACCGGTGGGCACCGCACGCTGGCGTGTCGGGGTGCCCGTCCAGGAGGTGCCGCGGCGCTCCAGGAGGCGGCGCAGCCACAGCTCGGTCGCGACGAGTTCCGCGAGGCCGTCGAGCGGTACGGGCGCGCCCTCCGCGGCCTGTCGTAGCGCCTTGCGCACCACCCGGGCCTCGACCAGGCCCGCCTCGGCGAGCAGAGGTGTGCGGAAGACATCGAGAAGCGCGTCCAGATGGTTGCGCAGACCGATACGGAGAGGCGCGTACGGGTCGGCAGCGGATGGGGTGCCCCAACCAGGGGGCAGCTCTTGGACGCCCGCACCCTCCAGGACGGCGCGCAATACTCCGGCCCGCGCTCCCGGGCGTACCCGCAATGCTTCGGGGAGCGCGCGGCACGCTCGGACGACCTGGTTGTCGAGGAAGGGGGCATGGAGGCGCTGGGAACGGATCTCCGCGGCCTGTTCGAGTACGCGCAGGTCGGCGGCGTGGCGGGCGAGGGCGGCGCGGGCACGGAAGTCGCCGGGGCGTCGGCCCGAGCCGGGCCCCGGGCGCGCGGCCGCCTCGTGGAGGCGAACCGATACTTCCGCGAGCGCCTCGCCGGTGAGCCAGCGTGCGGCCGGGCCCGGACGGGCCCAGGCGAGAGCCGCCAGCGAGGCGCCCACCGCCCCCTCGGCAGTCTCTGGGAAACGTCGGCGGAGCAGGAGGTCGGCAGCGTCCTCCAGTCCTTCGCGGTACGGGGTGCGGGCGAGACGGCGCGCGGCCCCATAGACCTTGCCGGGAACCATGACGGAGCCCTCGGCCTTGGTCAGCGCGGCGACCGGGCGGACCAGGTGGCGTCTGCGCCGGTCCATGAGGAGGTCGGCGAGACGGGCGGGGTGCGCGTCGAGCACCTGGCGGGCGCCGTGGCCGGTGAAGTGGTCGGCGCTGCCCGCGAGGAGCCGGGCGCGGTGGCGGCCGGCCGCGACGAGCGCGGGGCCCGGCTCGTCGGTGAGCGGCACGCGCAGCTCGGCGAAGGGCAGCGTGTCCGCGCCACCCGCGACGACGACGTGGTGCAGACGGGGGTTGGCGGCGAGAGCGGCGGCGCGTTCGGTCTCCGGTTCGCGGCCCGGGACGACGAGGTCGTTGAAGGTGACGGCGACGAGTCGTTCCCCTGCTCCGGTGCCCTGCCCGAGCAGGGTGCCGGGCATCCCCGGCAGTCCGGCCGCGAGCAGGGCCAGCGTCGCGGAGCCGCTGCCCCCGGAGAGGTCCGCGCCGATGCCCGGCTGCGGCATCCCGCGCGCCGCGCGGCGCTCGGCGGGGCCCATACCCGGGACGGGCCCCTGGTCGGTCTCGGTACCGGGCACGTGGCGGGGTGCGGCGAGCCGGACCCGTACGGCCTCTACGAGCGCTTCGCGGACCGCCTCGACGGCGCTGTCGGCGGCGACCGGTGCGGCGGAGACGGCGAGCGAGGTCATCTGCTCGTACCCGGCGATCTCGGGGACGCCGGCGCGCATGATCAGGGCGTGGCCGGGGGGAACGCGGTGGACCCCGGCGTACGGGGTGGCGTCCTGGAGGGCCTCCGGGACGTCGGGTGCGGCGAGGAGAGCCGCGAGGTAGCCGATGTCGAGGTTGGCCTCGATGAGATCCGCGAGCGGGAGGGCGGCGGTCGCGAAGGCCATGCCCCCGGCCCACGGGGTGTGGAACACGGGCCGCGCGCCCGCGAGGTCGCCGACCACCATGGTACGGCGGCCGACCTGGACGACCGCCGTGTAGCTGCCCGCCCAGGCGGTGAGGTGGCGCAGCGCACCACCTTTCGCGGAGTAGAGGGCGGCGCGCAGTTGCGCGTCGGTGGCCGCGCAGGTGCCGAGGACCGCGATCCGGGTCCTCGGCGTCGGCGCGGACGACGCGGAGTTCGTCGGGACGCCAGTCACCGACGGCCCACAGCGGATCGGGGTCTCCCCACAGGAGCTGGGCGCCCACGGGCTGGATGGTGTCCTCGGCGTAGTCGTCGGCAACGCCCGTGTGGTCCCTGCCGTACGGGGTCCCGTAGGCGGAGTGCGGGTCACCGGTCCGGCCCCGGCCGTGTTCGGCGGGGCCGCCGCGGCTGCCGTACTGGTCGAAGCCGTAGGGGTCGCCGTAGCCGTGCTCGGGTCCCGTGCTCCCGAAGGCGGTGTCCTGGGCGGCGACGGAACCGGTGGGTGGGCCCGGTGGTGCGTACGTGGCGGGGCCGGGCGAGCGACGCCGGGCCGCGGTGCTGCTCCACCCCACCAACCAGCGCATCGCCGCCTCCACAGCCTGTGGACAACCAAGTCGGGCAGGGGAGTTCCGCCGGAAGGTCCCGCCGCTTGCGCCCATGCTGCCACGAAGGAGCCGCACGCAGGGGGGTACGCGGCGCGCGTCGCGGTGTGCCCGTTCCCGCCTGGCGGAGCTGGTGCGCACACCTGCGCGGTGGCACATGCGCCGAGTGAATGCGCCCCCGGCACAGGCCACTTGGCCGTACGGCGACACAGCACGAAGCGACCCCTGGCGAACTCACCTTCGCTGTCGATGAGTTCTGGCCACGGCCTCGGGGTTCGGCTGTCCACGGCAACCGGCCGTGTCACGGATTCGGGGGCTGGACGGCGACGTTGCGGCAGTGGTGCGGGACGGGCCGAGGGGGCGGCGGGCGGGGGCGGGGAGTGCGGGGCGGAGGGCAGCGCGTTGGGCGACGTGCGCCACGGTGGGCACGTGCGCCCCGCGCGTCACGAGGCCGTTGCCCGCCGGACGGGGCCGAGGGACGACCGGCACCGAAGGAATCCGGCCAATTACGGGGCGGGGCAGGGGCAGTGCGCGGGTGGGCGTGGCGCTCTCCGGTGGGCCGCCGAGGCCGCCTTCGGTGGGGTCGGGGCGTAGCGCGTACTCCTCCTTCGCACCTCTTCCTACGGTGCGGGCCGGCGCGCTTCACCGACGCGCGCGGCCGCGTCCGGGGGCTTCCGCACCTGGACGGCCACCGGAACCGGCCGTCACCGCACGCCCTCGCACGCGCCAGCCGTACGCCCCGAAGCACCTGTGGCCCTTGGCGCTCCGCATCCGCCACCCACCTGTCACCAAGCGCTCACCAGCCCGGCTCCACGGGTTCCGGCGTCGGCCACCGGGCAGCCGCGGGCCGCAAGCGGAACGCCCCGCTTCGGCCGTAAGGGCGGCGGCCGGAATGCGGGCTTGGTGGATCGCTGGGTGAAGTTGGTGCGAGGAGGGCGAGGTTGGGCGGAGTTGGTACGGAGCTGGTGGGCTGGTCGCGTGGCGGTGGACGACGAGCGAAGGAGCGGTTACGGCGGGTTGGGGGGCGCGGGGTACCTCGGTGGGGCGAGGCGGAGTACGTCGGGCGCGGGGTGACGGCACGAGCGGAACGTTTTGTCCGGGGCGGGAACCGGTCGTGGCGGGCAGGCCAGGGGCATGTGCCGGGCTGGGGAGCCGTGCAAGAGGCTGTGCAGGGGGTGGCGGGGCGGCGGCGATACGGGCGGGGGGGTGTGTGTCCCGGTAGCCGACGGGCCTTGCTCGTACCACCTACCACCGTTCCCGGATTCCGTGTGCTGCGGCCGACCGCTGCCGTGGGCGGCGCCAGGGGTACGCCCGAGCCGGGCACCGCTTCGCAAGGCTCCTCCCGGCTGCGCTGCGGTCCCTTACCGATCTCTGGACCGCGGTCCGCTCGTTCCAGATCCGCTCGCCCTCGATCCCTCCGCCCAGATCCGGACGATCACAGTCCGTCCGGGCGATACCCGCCCAGGGCAGTCCGGCCTCGTTCGGTCGAGGCGCGGGCGTCCCCCACGCGCCTCGTACGTACCTCGAACCGCTGAGGCGGCGAGGGCGCCACCGATAGTCCCCGCTGCCCCACCGCCCCCGCCACCGGATACCGCCGGACCCCGCCGGATACCGCCGGATACCGCCGGATGCCGCCGGATGCCGCCGGATGCCGCTCGCACGGGTCGTCACCGGGCGGGCATCGCAGACCGTAGACCGGGCGGGGCCGGTTCGGGCGGCAGTGAGGGCCGCGACGGCGGCAGCTCCCGCTGGATTCTCCAGCCGGGCGCGGTGGGCGGAGGGGTGTGGCGGCACGGGGGGGCAAGAACGTGCGCGGTCCGGGAGGCGCCGTTCACCTCCCGGACCGGTCCGCCGTCCGCGGGGATGGGACGGCGTCTCCCCTCGGCCCACTGCTTCCTTTCCAGCGGGCCGACCCACGCCCCACCAATAAAGCCGCTGGTAAGGGCCGTGTGGAGAGCGCACGGCCGGGCGCACGGTGCCATGTACGGAGCGTGCGGCGGAGGGCTGGGGGCAGAGGGCGGCGGCGGGGCGGACGCGGGGGCGGCCGGAACCGGGAGCCCGCGGCGGCCTGGAGCCGCGGCGACGACCGCCCGTCAGGGACGACCGCAGACACGCGCACGGCTCGGCCAGGCGCCGAAGCCGCCACACCTGCACCCACCCGGTCCCGACCGGCCCCCCGCCCCGTCATCCGCCGCCGCCCCCGCCTTCCGACATCCGCCACTCGCCACCCGGTGAACCCCGCATCACCCGCCGACCGCGCCCCACCGGCTGAGCCAC
>NZ_GG770539.1:3222668-3226898 GCF_000154905.1 Streptomyces sp. SPB074
CGGTCGCGGGGCGAGGGCGTCAACAGTGCGTGACCGGCGGCGGGAGGGAGCGCGCGGGGGCCGCGAGCCGGTCGGCGGGGACCGGTGCGGGGCGCGGGGGCGTGGAAAGGTGCTGTCCAGTGGCGGGGGACGGCGGCGGACGGGGGATTCCGCCGGGGCCGGTGCGTGGGTGTCCCCGTACACCGGTGGCGCGGCATGCCCGGATACGGGGAGCGGCAACAATCTCGCCATCCGGAACCGCCGCTCTTAACGCTTGGGATGCGGGGAACTACGCTGGGTTTACCAATGCCGCACGGTTATGCCGGAGCGGCGGGCGTCTGTGTCGAGGGGTGGCGCATGTCCAGGGAGCAACGCGGACCGAACGAGAAACTCGGTGCCGTCCTCGCCCTCGCGGGCATCAGCAACGCGGGGCTTGCGCGGCGTGTGAACGACCTCGGTCAGCAGCGGGGGCTGACCCTGCGTTATGACAAGACCTCGGTGGCGCGCTGGGTGTCGAAGGGGATGGTGCCGCAGGGCGCCGCCCCGCACCTCATCGCGGCGGCCATCGGGCAGAAGCTGGGCCGACCGGTCCCGCTGCACGAGATCGGCCTCGCCGACGCCGACCCGACGCCGGAGGTGGGCCTCACCTTCCCGCGCGACGTCGGCCGGGCCGTGAAATCGGCGACCGAGCTGTACCGGCTCGACCTCGCCGGCCGCCGCGCCGGGGGAGGCATCTGGCAGTCGCTCGCCGGGTCCTTCTCGGTGAGCGCCTACGCCACGCCGGCCTCGCGCTGGCTCATATCCCCGGCCGACGGTTCGGTGGCGCGCGAGCCCGCCGCCGCGGGGCCGGGAGAAGGGGGTGGTACGCCCTTCCGGGTCGGCCACAGCGATGTGCGCAAGCTGCGCGAGGCCGCCGAGGACGCGCGGCGCTGGGACTCCAAGTACGGGGGCGGCGACTGGCGCTCCTCGATGGTGCCGGAGTGCCTGCGGGTCGAGGCGGCACCACTCCTGCTCGGCGCGTACTCCGACGACGTCGGGCGCGCGCTCTTCGGCGCGACCGCCGAGCTGACCCGCCTCGCGGGCTGGATGGCCTTCGACACGGGGCAGCAGGAGGCGGCACAGCGCTACTACATCCAGGCGCTGCGGCTGGCGCGCGCGGCGGCGGACGTGCCGCTGGGCGGGTACGTGCTCGCGACGATGTCGCTCCAGGCCACCTACCGGGGCTTCGGGGACGAGGGCGTCGATCTCGCACAGGCCGCCGCCGAACGGAACCGGGGACTCGCGACCGCGCGCACGATGAGCTTCTTCAGGCTCGTCGAGGCGCGGGCGCACGCGAGGGCCAAGGACGCCCCGGCGGCCTCGGCGGCGCTGCGGGCCGCGGAGAGCTGGCTGGAGCGGGCGCGGCCCGGCGACGAGGACCCGGCATGGCTCGGCTTCTACGGCGAGGACCGTTTCGCCGCGGACGCCGCCGAGTGCTACCGCGACCTCAAGCACCCGCGCCAGGTCCGGCGCTTCACGGAGCAGGCGCTGTCGCGCCCCACGGAGGAGTACGTGCGCTCGCACGGCCTGCGGCTCGTGGTCTCGGCCGTCGCCGAGCTGGAGTCGGGCAACCTCGACGCGGCGTGCGAGCAGGGTTCGCGGGCCGTCGAGGTCGCGGGGCGAATCTCCTCCGCGCGCACGAAGGAGTACGTGAAGGATCTGCTGCGGAAGCTGGAGCCGTACGGCGACGAACCGCGCGTCGCGGAACTGCGCGAACGCGCGAAGCCACTGCTGGTGGCACCGGCGTAGCGGGCGGGGTACGGGGACAGGCGCGCGGGGCGGCGCGGCGGTACGGGGGTGACTCCGGCCACGCGAAGGGGACGCACCCCGCACCCGCCCGGCCCGGCCCCGTACCGCGCACTCCCACCCCACCCCACCCCACCCACACTTATCCACAGGCTGTGGACAATCACACCGCAGCCAAATCTCTCCACACCCACCCGCCCCCGTCCGCCGTCCCGGTTCCGAGAATCGGGGGCATTGTGTCCGAGCACCCCAGCACCCCCGCGCCGACCGCGAGCCACCCGGCCGCCGAGTCCGCCACGCCGACCACCGAACCCGCCGCGCACCCCGGCCGGACCGCCTCGCGACGCCCCGGCCCCGAGGAGCTGCCGCCGCGCACGCGGGCGCAGGGGCGGATGTTCGTCGAAGGAGTGGGCCCCGCCGCCGACCCCTCGCGGGCGCTGGGCGAGCGCCGTATCAAGAGCTTCACCCCGCGCCGCAGCCGCGTGACCACCGCCCAGGCGGAGCACCTGCGGCAGCACTGGTCGCGCTGGGGCCTGGACGTCGACGGGCGCGACGTCCTCGATCTCGGCACCCTCTTCGACGGGCTGCCCGTCGTCCTGGAGATCGGTTTCGGCATGGGCGAGACGACCGCGAAGATGGCCGCCGCCGATCCCGCGACGGGCATCCTCGCCGTCGACGTGCACACGCCGGGGCAGGGGCAGCTGCTCGGTCTCGCGGCGGCGGCCGGACTGGAGAACGTACGGGTCGCGAACGGCGACGCCGTCGTCCTGCTCCGCGACATGCTTCCCGCGGCCTCGCTCGCGGGCCTGCGCGTCTACTTCCCCGACCCCTGGCCCAAGACCCGGCACCACAAGCGCCGGATCATCCAGCCGCACTTCCTCGACCTCGCCGCGAGCCGCATGGCGGAGGGCGCGGTGCTGCACTGCGCGACCGACTGGGAGCCGTACGCGGAACACATGCTGGAGGTGCTGAGCGCGCACCCGGCCTTCGGCAACACCGTGCCGGACGGGGGCTGGGCGCCGCGCCCCGGGTTCCGGCCCGAGACGCGCTTCGAAGGGCAGGGGCTCCGGAAGGGACACGTGGTGCACGACCTGCTCTTCCGCCGGAACGGGTACGAGGTCGCGGAGCCGGAGCGGGTGGGGGCCGCGGCCGAGGAGGGCTGAGCCCCGGGGCGGCCACCACCCCTTCGCCGTGACGAACAGGCGTTCCGGGTTCGGCTGTCGGTGCGGGTCGTTAAGGTCAAAGGCGTGAACCATCCGCCTGCCCCGCCCGCACCGCAGGGGCTTCTGACGCCGCGACGGGCCCGCTGGTGGCGACGCCGCGACGTGCGTCTCACCGGCCTCGCCGTGCTGCTCGCGCTGTGCGGTCTCGTGATGCTGGGGCTCGTGCGGGAGGAGACCGGGACCGAGGCGTTCCTCGTGGGCCTCGTGCTCGCGGTGCTCCCGGCGCCCGTCGTGGTGCTGGCGTTCCGCTGGCTGGGCCGCGCCCACCCGCTGCCCTGGCGCACGCACGCCTTCGTGCTCGCCTGGGGCGCCTGCGCGGGAGCGCTCATCGCGCTCATAGCGAACAGCTTCGCGGCCGTGTGGCTCGCCGACGTCTGGGCCCGTCCGGTCGACCCGAACACGGTCGCCGCGCTCGCGGTCGCGCCCGTCGTCGAGGAGAGCGCGAAGGCCGCGGCGCTGCTGCTCGTCCTCGTCTTCCGCGGCCGTCTGATACGCGGGCCCGTCGACGCGGTGGTCCTCACGGGCCTCACGGCGACGGGCTTCGCCTTCACGGAGAACATCCTCTACCTCGCCAAGGCGTTCGGCTCGGACCGCGACGAGGGCACGGGGGCCGCCATCACCGTCGCGACCTTCTTCGTCCGCGCGGTCTTCTCGCCCTTCGCGCACCCGCTCTTCACCTGCATGACGGGCCTCGGCGTGGGCTTCGCGCTGCTCAGCCGGCGCCGCGTGGGCCGCGTCCTGCTCCCCCTCGCCGGCCTGCTGCTCGCGATGGGGATGCACGCCGCGTGGAACGGCTCGACGGTCCTCGGCCCGCTCGGCTTCCCGCTCGTGTACGTGACGATCATGATCCCCGCGCTGGGGTTCGCCACGTGGTGCGTGCTGTGGCAGCGGCAGCGCGAACTGCGCACGGTGCGCGAGACGCTGCCCCGCTACGCGCTCGCCGGCTGGCTCTCCCCGTACGAGCCCCTCGCCCTCGGCTCGCTGCGCTCCCGCCGCGTCGCCGCCGAGTTCGCCGCGTACCACGGCGTACGTGCCGACGCGCACCGCCTGCGCCAGTACGCCGCCGCCGCGACCCGCCTCGCACTGCTCCGCCACGACGCCGAGCAAGGCCGCCGCACACCCGACTTCCCCCGCCGCGAACGCGCCCTCCTCGACCACCTGTGGCAGCACCGCGCGCTGGCCCGCCCCGCCTTCGCCTACTCCTGGCGCCTCGTCCCGCCCCGCGCCCCCCACCTCCTCCCCG
>NZ_GG770539.1:3227052-3234850 GCF_000154905.1 Streptomyces sp. SPB074
CGGCGTACGGGTACGTGGCGCCGCCGCCGTACGGAGTTAGGGCGGCATCCCGCGTACGGCCCGAGCCAGCTCCCGTACGGACCCGGAACGCCCCCGTACGCGCGCGTCCCCGCCGGGGCTCCGACGGGGACGGGGCGGCAGCAGCCGGGGGACGGTGCGCCGGGGGACGCGGGAACGCCCCCGCCGGGCTGACGGCGGCGGGATCGCTCAGGCGGAGGCAGCCGTGAGCTTGTCGACCTCGGTCTGGGTGAGGGTCAGGTCCGCGAGCGCGACGAGTGCCTTGAGCTGCTCGGGGGTGCGGGCGCTGGCGATCGGCGCGACGACGGTCGGACGCGCGGCGAGCCAGGCGAGTGCGACGGTCGCGAGTGCGGCGCCGCGTGCCTCGGCGACCTCGTCGAGGGCGGCGAGCACCTTGCGGCCCCGCGCCGTTTCGAGGTGCTTGCCCGCGCCCTCGGCCCGGACGCTGTCCACGGTGGTGCCCGGGCGGTACTTGCCGGTCAGGAAACCGGCCGCGAGACCGAAGTACGGGACGGCCGCGAGCCCGCCGCGCCCGGCGATGTCCTGGAGCCGGCCCTCGTAGGTGTCGCGCGAGACGAGGTTGTACTCCGGCTGGAGCGCGACGTACTTCGTGATGCCCTCGCGATCGGAGAAGTCCAGCGCCTCCTGGAGCCGCTCCGGGGAGATGTTGGACGCCGCGATGGCACGGATCTTGCCCGCCGTGACCAGCTCGTCGAGCGCGGTCAGGAACTCCCCGACCTCGACCGTCTCGTCGTCGCGGTGCGTGTAGTAGAGGTCGATGTAGTCGCTCTGGAGGCGGCGCAGCGAGTCCTCCACGGCGGCCTTGACCGTCGCGGCACGCAGGCCCTTGTGCGCGGGCAGCGCGCCGCCCTTCGTCGCGATGACGACCTCGGAGCGGTTGCCGCGCGCCTTCATCCACTCGCCGATGATGCGCTCGGACTCGCCGCCCTCGTTGCCCGGCACCCAGTGGGTGTAGGCATCGGCCGTGTCGATGAAGTTGCCGCCCGCCCGGGTGTAGCCGTCGAGCACGGCGAAGGAGGTGTCACGGTCGGCCGACCAGCCGAAGACGTTGCCACCGAGGGAGAGGGGGAAGACCTCGATGCCGGAAGCACCGAGAGCGCGGAGTGAAGTCATGAGGAGCAGTAACGCGCGAAGGGGGCGGGAAATTCCCGGCGGAGAGGGTGCGGCCGCGCGGGGGCGCGCCGCGGGCGGAAGAACCAGCGGGGCCGGCACGTACCGCCCGGCTCCCGCTCCCGCCTGCGCCCGCTGCCGGCACCTGCCGCCGCTCCCCGCTCCCGCTCCCCACTCGGTTGCATCCGTCAGCACGAACGAGGGCCGCGAACGTCTCGCAGCCCGCAGGGTCAGGGCTGCTGGCCGTGGTTCTGGAGCCACGGCAGCGGGTCGACCGCCGCGCCGCCCGCCGGATGGACCTCCAGGTGGAGGTGAGGGCCGGTCACGTTGCCGGTGGCGCCGACGCGTCCGATGACCTCACCGGTCGTCACCTTCTGGCCGACGCTCACCGAGATCGAGGACTGGTGGCAGTACCACAGCTCCGTACCGTCATCGAGCGCGAGCACGGTGCGGTAGCCGTACGCGCCGGACCAGCCCGCCTCCTTGACCGTCGCCGTGTGGATCGCCTTGAGCGGCGTACCGGTCGGTGCGGCGAAGTCGAGCCCCGTGTGGTGCCCGGAGGACCACATCGAGCCGCCGTCGCCGAAGTGCGAGGTGAGGGTGTAGGAGGCGACGGGGAGGGTGTAGCTGCGGGCGAGCCGCGCGAGCCGCTCCGCCTCGGCCTTCGCCTTCGCCTCGGCTTCCGCCTTGGCCTTCGCCGCCGCTTCCTTCTTCTCCTGCTCGTCCGCGGCCTTCTTCTGCGCCTGCGCGGCGTGGTCGGCGGCGGCCTGCGCCGCGACCGCCTCGGCCTGTTCGCGGGCGGTGCGGTCCGCGCTGTCGGCCTGGTTCTCGGCCTGCGCGAGGATGCGGGCGCGCAGCGCCTCGCCCGCGTCGGTGGTGCCCTGCTCGCGGTCGGTGTCGGTGAGCCCGGCGTTGGTGAGCGGCGCGGCAGCGGGGTTGACCGCGAGCTGTTCGGGCGTGTCGCCCTCGGCGTCGGCCACGAGCGAGCCGATGCCCGGAAGCGACTCGGCGTCCGGGAGCACCTGCTTGAGCTGCCCGGTCACCTCCGTGACCTTCTCCGGCAGCGAAAGCTTGACCGCCGGCTTCTCCTGCGCCGAGGCGATACCACCCGCGCCGACGGCGGCGAGCACCCCCACTCCGAGGACGGTCGAGCTGCGGGCCAGTCCGCCACGCTGCCTGGCGACCCGGTGTCTGCCGCGCACGGGGCCGAGCGAGTCCTCGGTCGGGTTCCATGCGCCGGCCGGTCCGGGGGCGTCGTCGCCGCAGGCGCCGAAGCCGGCCGAGCCGGGGTAGACCGCCGTCGGCGCGGGGTGCTCCGCGGGGTGGGTGTACGCGGCGGGCGCGGCGTCAAAGCCGTGGGGCCCGGCGGGAGCCGACCCGTACGACTGCGGAGGGACCGTCCCGTACGACGGGGTGGGGACGTCGGTCCCGTACGGTCCGCCGAAGAACGCGGTGGGCGGCTGGGCCGGGAGCCAACCACCGGGAGTCAGGATGCCGGTGGGGAAGGCGCTGGGGCCGGGGGCAGGCGGGTTGGACGCCACGAAGGCGACTCTCCTTTCCTTCCTTCTCGCCTACCGGGTTAGCTGACGGGTTCGGAGCAGGAAGGTCTCCTACGGGTACCGGTAAGGGCACCCGATTCACCCCAGAAGAGTGGTTCCCCGGTTCCCTCGCGGGATTCGGCGCACGCGCGCGGAGCCGACGCTCGTGCCGACTGGGACGACCGCGCTGCGTTATCGAACGTTAATAGACCCGCAGGGGTGATTCCAAGCCGTTCCCGATGATCCTTTACGGCCATCACCAGCGGCTAAACGGACATGTGGCGAGTGATCCGGACGAGTTGACCGGATATTCGTCCAGGCTGTGAATCGGATGGACCGTCATTTGTTATCGAAGGATTTACGTGGGGTCACAGCCCTCGGCCGCTGCGATCCGGCGGCGTCGGCCGGGCCTGACGGGCCGCCGGTCCCGCCCTGCTCGCGGGACGCGCCGGAGGCGCCCGCAGCGGGGGGCGTGCCCGCTGCGGCGGACGGGCCGGTCTCGCCTGCCGCGCCGGTCGTGGCGGTCTCGCCAGTCGCGGCCGTCTCGCCCGTCGTGGCGTCGGCGGGAGGTTCGGGGCGGCGTACGGCGAGCAGGGCCATGTCGTCCGTCGTGGCGCCACCCGTGTACCGCAGGACTTCCTCCGTGAGTGTGGTGAGCAGGGCGCGCGGGTGCGGGAACGTCCGGCCGCCGAGGCGGGCGACGGGATCGTAGAAGCGGCCGCGCGCGTCACGCGCCTCGGAGAGGCCGTCGGTGTAGAGGAGCAGCGTCGCGCCGGGCGGGAAGTCGATGATCTCGGCGCGGTCGGGCCAGGCGCCGAGTTCGCCCATACCGAGCGGAAGGGCGTGCTCGCCGGGGGTCAGGACGCGGAGGCGGCCGTCACGTTCGAGGAGCAGCGGTTCGGTGTGCCCCCGGTTGACGAGGCGCAGTTCGGCGGCGCCGCGCGGGACCTCCGCGAGGACGGCGGTCGTGAAGCCCTCGAAGGCGTCGAGCGCGCGACGGCGCAGGCCCTCGCGGGCGAGGGCGCGTTCGAGGCGCTGCGCGACGCCCTCCACCGTCGGCTCCTGCTCGGCGGCCTCGCGAAAGGCCCCGATGACGACGGAGACCGCCTCGACCGCCCCGAGCCCCTTGCCCCGCACATCACCGAGCACCATCCGGACGCCGTAAGGGGTGTCCTGCACCGCGTACAGGTCGCCGCCGATGAAGGCGTCGGCCTCGGCGGCCTCGTACTGCGCGGCGACATCCAGCCCGCCGATCCGCTCGGGCGGTACGGGCAGCACGGCGCGCTGCGCGACAGCGGCGACGTTCTGCATGGAGGCGAGGCGGCGGTCCCCACGGCGGATGAGGGCGTTGATGACCACGGCGAGCGCGGCGACGGTGAGCACCGTGGTCAGCTCGATGAGGAACGGCTCGGTGGGCAGCCGCCCCCGGATGATCTGGAGCAGGCTCTCCCCGACCGCCGCGAGCACCCCGACCCCCACGGTGTCCCGCGAGGTGGCGAAGGGCGCGGCGACGAGCGGCGCGGCGGCGAAGAACGGCGCCCCGGTGAACGTGACCGGCGCGAACAGCCCGAAGACGAACCCCGAGACCACCAGGACCAGCGGCAGCACCCGCACCGCCACCCGCACACCCACCTCCCGCCGCGCCCACACCTCGGCGAGCTGCGAACGGGGCCGGGGGCGGGGCGGGGGCGGGACCGGTTTGTAGTCCTGACGCGGCGGCGTGTCCCAGTCGGAGCGGGGACCACCGCCAGAGCCCGCCGCCGCGGAATCACCCGGGGAGGCGGCGGCACGAGCGGCACCGGGCCCACCACCCGGTCCGCCGGAAAGCGCGGAGGCGTCGGAGCGGGTGGGAGTGCTGGGGGGCGGGGTGGGGGCACTGGGGGGCGAGGGCTGGGCGGCGGACGCCGGGCCAGGGACGGACTCCGGGCCAGGGACGGACGCCGGGTCGCTGGACGGCTTCCGGCCGGAGGGGGGTACGGAACCGGCGGCTGGTGCGGCGGGGCCGGGGTCGGACGAGACAGCCGGGGGACGGGGCGCGGGTGACGGATCGCGCGCGGCCGAAAAACCGGCCGAGGAGCCGCGCGAGGGATCGCGCGAGGAATCGGGCGCGGACGACGGGGCCGAGGGCGCCGTGGAGTCGGCGGAGGCCGGGGCCTCGGGCCGAACCGAGGAGTCGGCGCGGGTCTGCCGGTCGGGCGGAGGCGCGGGGCGCGCAGAAGCGGAGGACTCCCGGGGGCCGGACGGCTTACGGGGCGCCGAGGGCTCGCGCTGAGCGGAAGGCTCGCGCTGGGCCGAGGGCTCACGCTGGGCGGAAGGTTCGCGCTGGGCCGAGGTGCTGGAAGGGGGGGTGGCGGGCGGGCCGGGGTGGGGGTGTTCAGGGCGTGGAGTGTCCTTGTCCTCGCCCGGCCCCGTTCCTCGCTGCCCCAAGGCTCGTCTCCCACCGGCCGTGCGCGCGCCCGCGCCCCTTGTGCGTACGTACTCCCTCAGGGTCGCGCCGAGCGGGACGGGCCGCGAGTCGGGGGCCGCCGGGCGGGGTGCGCTCCGGCATGACGAAGGCCCCGGCGCCTTGGGGGCGCCGAGGCCTTCGTACTGAGTAGCGGGGACAGGATTTGAACCTGCGACCTCTGGGTTATGAGCCCAGCGAGCTACCGAGCTGCTCCACCCCGCGTCGGTGAACCCAACTCTACACCCTTCCCGGGGTGCCCCGCGCCACCCTTCCTCACAGGGCCACGAGAGTGATGTCCGTGGCCTTCACGCTCGCCCAGACGGGGACCCCCTCGCGAAGGCCGAGGTCGGCGGCGGCCCCGGGCGTGATCTCGGCGATGAGGTCGGGGCAGTCGGGCCCGGTGAGCAGGACGCGCAGGCGGCTCCCGAGGGCGGTGATCTCGGTGACCGTGCAGGGGTACGCGTTGCGGGGGCTGCCGGCCGGACGGGCGGGGTGGAGCGCGACGGACTCGGGGGCGATGACGGCGAGCCCGGGCCCGCCGGGGCGCGGGGCGGGGGCGTCGGCGGGTGGCGCGACGACGAGGTGACCGCCCGACGCGGGGGCCAGCCCCTCGGCGGTGAGGGTGCCTGGCCAGGCGTTACGGCCCAGCATCCGGGCCACCCAGGCGGAGCGGGGACGGCGCGCGACCTCGGCGGGCGGCGCGTCCTGCACCGTACGGCCACCGTCGAGCACGAGGACGCGGTCGGCGAGCGCGACCGCCTCGACCGGGTCGTGCGTGACGAGCAGGCAGACGCCCCCGAAACCGTCGAGGTGCCGGCGCAGGGCGTGCCGCACCTGCGCACGCGTGGACTGGTCGAGCGCGGCGAGCGGCTCGTCCAGGAGGAGCAGGCGGGGGCGTACGGCGAGGGCGCGTGCCAGCGCCACGCGCTGGGCCTGTCCGCCGGAGAGCTGGGCCGGGCGGCGGTGGGCGAGGTGCCCCACTCCGAGCCGGTCGAGGTGCACGCGTGCGGTGCGTCGCGCCTCGGCGCGCGGGACGCCGTGGGCACGGAGACCGTACGCGGTGTTGGCGAGCGCGCTGAGGTGCGGGAAGAGCGCACCGTCCTGGGGCACCCACGCGACGCCGCGCCGGTGCGGGGGCAGGGCGGTGACGTCATCGGTGCCGAGGCGGAGTTCGGCGTGGGCGCGGGGCGTGAGGCCGAGAAGAGCCCGCAGGAGGGTCGTCTTACCGGCTCCGTTGCGGCCCACGACGGCGACCGTGGTTCCGGGGTCCACGTCGAGGTCGAGCTTCGTGTAGCCGCTCAGGCTCGCGTGCAGCGCGTACGTGGGGATGGGTTCATGGGCCTCCTCGGTGATGTCGTGGGCCTCGCCGGGTGCGAAGCCGTTGCCGGAGGTGGGGGACGCGGGCCCTTCGCCGAGCCTGGCGGGGGGCTCGACGCGGGACTGCTTGCCGGCACTTTGCCCGGCGGGGCGCGCTCTACCCTTTTTCGCCGTTTCTTCACTCCAACGGGTGAAGTCGCCGCTTTGTTCGGCTTTGCGGGCACCCAAAAGCGGGGTCCCGGTCGTCTTCTTTCTGTGACGGCGGCCGAACGGGAGCGGGCGGCTCGGGTGCCGGGGGCGGCGGTACGGGGGCGGAAGGCGGTGCGGGTGCCGGGGGTGGCGCCCGTCCAGCGACCGCGCAGGCCGATGAGCACGGCCATGGCGATGGCGAGGAGGAGCAAGGAGACGGAGGTGGCGGCTTCCGGGGAGTCCTGGAGGAGGAGGTAGACCTGGAGCGGAAGGGTCTGGGTGGTGCCGGGCAGGTTCCCGGCGAAGGTGATGGTGGCGCCGAACTCACCGAGCGCGCGGGCCCAGGTGAGGGCGGCTCCGGCGGCGAGGCCGGGTGCGACGAGGGGGAGGGTGACGGTACGGAAGACGCGCAGCGGGGAGGCGCCGAGCGAGGCGGCCGTCTCCTCGTAGCCGGGGCGGAGCCCGGCGAGGGTGCCTTCCAGGCTGATGACGAGGAACGGCATGGAGACGAAGGCGGCGGCGAGGACGGCACCGGAGGTGTGGAAGGGGAGGACGATGCCGAAGGTGTCCTCCAGCCACGGGCCGAGCAGTCCGCGCCGTCCGAAGCCGAGCAGCAGCGCGACCCCGCCGACGGTCGGAGGCAGCACCATCGGCAGCAGCACGAGGGACCGGACGAGCGCCTTGCCGGGAAAGTCGGTGCGGGCGAGGAGCCAGGCAAGGGGCACGCCGAAGAGAAGGGAGAGCCCGAGGGCACCGAGCGAGACGAGGAGGGAGAGACGGAGCGCGGTGAGTGTCTCGGGGCTGGTGAGGTGGGTCCCGAGCTGACTCCACGAGGTACGGGCCAGGACCCCGAGGAGCGGGATCAGGAGGAGGGCGACGCCGAGGAGAGCGGGGACGACGAGGGCGAGCGGAGCACGACGGCGGGGCAGCGGGGCGCGGCGGCGCGGCCATGCGGCGCGGCGGGGGTCACGGGCGCTCGACTGGCCACGGCGGGGGCGGCGGGCGCTCGTCGGGCCATGACGGGGGCGCGAGGCGGCGCCCGGGCCTGAGGCTGGGGTGGCGCTGGAGGAGGGGCCGGGGGTGCGGTGGGCACCGACGGGGCCTCCGGGGCGGCCGGGCGGCGTTTGTGCCTCCAGGTTCTCCCGCGCCTCAGGGCCGT
>NZ_GG770539.1:3235500-3237662 GCF_000154905.1 Streptomyces sp. SPB074
TGCTCAGGCTCCTCGGGGCGCTCGGACTCATCGGACTGGCCGGACCCCGCAGAGCGGCCGTCCTCCGCAGGGTGGTCCGGCCCCTCACGGTGCCCGGACGCCGCGATGCGGTCGGGCCCCGCAGAGCGCTCGGGCCCGGCAGACTGGCCGAGCCCCGCAGAGTGGCCGTCCTCCGCAGGGTGGTCCGGCCCCCCACGGTGCGCGAACGCCGCAGAGCGCTCGGGCCCCGCAGACCGCTCGGGCCCGGCAGACTGGCCGGACCCCACAGAGTGGCCGTCCTCCGCACGGAGGTCGGCCCCCTCACGATGCCCGGACCCCGCAGAGCCGTCGGGTTCCGTGAAGCCGTCGGGTTCCGCAGAGCCGCCGGACCCCGCAGAGCCGTCCGGCCCCGCAGAGCCATCGGGTTCCGTGGAGCCGTCGGGCGCTGTCGGGTGGTCGGGGTCGGTCACGGCTGCTGGAAGCCTGCGTGCTGGAGGATGTCCTGGGCCTCGTCGCCGGAGAGCCAGGCGAGGAAGTCGGCGGTGGCTTCGGCGTGCTTGGAGCCCTTGAGGGCTGCGGCGGGGTAGGAGGCGACGGCGTTCTGGGCGTCGGGGATGTCGATGGCGTCGACCTTGTCGGGGACGGTCGCGGCATCGGTCTTGTAGACGATGCCGGCGTCGGCCTCGCCGAGCTGGACCTTGCTCAGTACGGCGCGGACGTTCGGCTCCTCGGAGACGGCCTTGACGTCGAGGTGCTGCTTGTCGAGAACCTGGCGGGAGTAGTTGCCGACCGGGACCTCCTTCGCGGCGAGCACGACCTTGAGGCCGGGGTCGGTGAGGTCCTTGAGATTCGCGACCTTCTCGGGGTTGCCGTCGCCCACGGCGATGACGAGACGGTTCTTGGCGATGACGGCCGGGGTGTCCGTCTCGCCCTTGAGGCCGTCCATGGTCTTGGTGTCGGCGGTCACGATGGCGTCGGCGGGGGCGCCCTGGCGGACCTGGGCGGCGAGTTCCTGGGAACCGGCGAAGGAGAACTTCAGGGTGGTGCCGGGGTGCTCCTTCTCGTACGTCTTCTTCGCCTCGGCGAAGACGTCGGTGAGCGAGGAGGCGGCGAGGACGGTGAGGTCGGCCTTCTTCGGCTCCTTCACGTCCTTGGCGCTGGAGGAGCTGGTGGAGCTCGGGTCACGCTTCTCGGCGGTCTCGTGGTCGTCGCCGCAGGCGGCGAGGGCGCCGACGAGGAGGGCCGAGGCGAAGACCCCGGTCGTGGCGCGCCGCAGGGTGCGGGTGGTGGGCAGCGGGGACATGGCGGAGAGCTCCTGACGGTGGGGCGGAGGAGGCCTGAGAAGGGGGGTGCGGCGGGGCGAGATCCTGCGGGTGCCGGGGGCGCGGAAGGCGGTGCGGCCGGGGGCAGGAGGCTCAGTAGCGGTCCACGTGCACGTTCGTGGACTTGACGCGTGCGGTCGCTTCCATACCGACTTCCAGGCCGAGTTCCTCGACGGCCTCGCGGGTCAGCAGGGAGACGAGCCGGTGGGGCCCGGCCTGGATCTCGACCTGGGCGGCGACGTCCCCGAGGCGGACGGCGGTGACGATGCCGGGGAAGGCGTTGCGCACGGAGGTGTACGGTTCCTCGTCCTCACCACCGCCTCCGCCTTGGCCGACCTCGACGCACAGCGCGGCGAGGTCGCGCCCCGCGATGAGCCGGCGACCGGAGTCGTCCCGGTGGGTGGTGACCCGCCCGGCGTCGGCCCAGCGCCTCGCGGTGTCGGGGCTCACCCCGAGCAGCCGCGCCGCGCGGCCAATTGTGTAGGACTGCATGTGCGGAAAACTAGGGCGCCTCGGCTCGCAAGTGCAAGATGGACCGGTTTTTCGCCTCGCACCTGCGGCTCTGCACTGAGGGGGCAAGCGGGGCAACGGGCGCTGATGGCCGGGTCGATCGGGAGGTTGGCGGCGACCGAGATTCTCCGGAGGGGGTTGGCGGCCTCCTCCCGGGCACCCCTCACCCCGGACCGTCCGCCTCCCGACCGACATCCGCCTCACCCTGGCGCCCTCGCCCCGCCTTAACCCACGCCCGGTCACCCCCTCCCGGCCCACTCACCCCCGGACCGTCCGCCTCCCGACCGACATACGCCCCCCCGGCGCCCTCACCCCGCCTCAACCCGCGCCCGGTCATCCCCTCCCGGCCCC
>NZ_GG770539.1:3238168-3268038 GCF_000154905.1 Streptomyces sp. SPB074
CGCCGCCGTGTCGCGCGGTACGCCGTCGAGACGACCCGCCAGCGCGTGGCGGTAGCCCGCCGAGAGCAGCGCGCCGAGCAGCGCGACGCCGAGCGCGGTGCCGAACTCGCGGGTCACGTCGTTGAGCGCCGAGGCCACGCCCTGCCGCTCGCGGGGCAGCGCGCCGGTGATCGCCTCGGTGGACGGGGTCATGGACAGCCCCATTCCCGCACCCATCGCGAGCATCCCGGGCAGCAGCGACACGTAGCCGCCGGTCGCCGAGACCATGCCCGCCATGAGCGCGAGCCCGGCCCCGGCGAGCGCGATGCCCGCGACCATCGTGGCGCGCGCCCCGGCCCGTACCGCGAGCTTCGGCGCGAGTCCCGAACTCACCATCATCAGCAGGGCCATGGGCATCATGCCGAGCGTCGAGGCGAGCGCCGACCAGCCCAGCACCGCCTGGAAGAAGGGGAAGAGCACCACGAAGATCCCGGCCTGCACCCCGAACACCGCGAGGAGCGTCACGGACCCGCTCGCGAGCCCGCGCGCCCGGAAGAGCCGTATGTCGAGCAACGCGCCTTCCCCGCGCCGCAGTTCCCAGGCCACGAAGCCGCCCGCCGCGAGCACCCCGACGGCGAGCGCCACGAGGGTGAGCGGGTCGCCCCAGCCGCGCGCGGGCCCCTCCTGGAGGACGAGAATGAGTCCGACCACGGCGACCGCCGAGGCGACCGCACCGCCACGGTCGTACGAACGCCGATCGCCTTGCCGCGCCGCTCGGCGGGGAAGGTGGCGGTGATGACCGCGAGCGTGACCGGCATGATCATGGCGGCGCCCACGCCGCTCAACAGACGGGCGCGGAACATGACTTCGACGTTCGGCGCGAAACCGGCGGCGATGTTCGCGAGGCCGAACACGAGCAGTCCGCCGAGGAGTGCGGGCTTGCGCCCGAGCCGGTCGCCGAGCGCGCCGAGCGGCAGCAGGAGGGCGGCGAGCTCGAGCGTGTAGATGTTGATGATCCACAGGATCGTGGACTGCGAGGCCCCGAAGGCCACCGCGACGTCGGGCTGGGCGACGTTGAGCCCCGACACGGAGGCGATGACCGCCATGAGCGCGACGCACACGGCGATCAGGACGAGCCGCAACTGACGCGGCTCTCCGGCGGATTGCTGGGACATGGCTACTCCCGGGGTCCCGGGCACGGAAGCCGGGGACGAAACGGACGGCACGGAAACGGACACGGCCGAAACTAAGGCGATGGATGCCCAGCGCGCATACCATCTTGCTCATGAAGCAAGACGATGACGATCTGGACAGCCTCGTGCGCAAACGGGTGCGCGCCCTGCGGGTGGCCCAGGGCTGGTCGCTCGAAGAGCTGGCCCGCCGCGCGAACCTCAGCCAGTCCACGCTCAGCCGGATCGAGAACGGTCAGCGCCGCCTCGCGCTCGACAGCCTCGTGACGCTCGCCCGCGCCCTCGACACCAGCCTCGACCAGCTCGTGGAGACGGCGTCGGACGACGTCGTCAGCAACCCGGTGGTCGACGGCGCGCGCGGGCAGATGCGCTGGCCCGTGAAGGCCGACCCGGGACTGACCGTCGTACGGCAGCGCATGACGGAACCGCCGCCGGACAACCCCTCGAAACTGCGCGCCCACCCGGGCCGCGAATGGCTCGTCGTCCTCTCCGGCACGGCGACGCTGCTCCTGGGCCACCGCCGCTTCCGCGTCGAGACGAACCAGTCCGCCGAGTTCCCGACGATGCTCCCGCATGCCATCGGCACGGAGTCGGGCCCCTGCGAGATCCTCGGCATCTTCGACCGCGACGCCCGCAGGGGACACCAGCGCGGCGACGGAAACAGGGACGCGGGTACGGCACCGGGTGCGGCAAAAACGCAGGGCACGGCGGGCGCGGCAACGAGTGGCGACGGCAGCGGCAGCGGCGACATGAGCGGAGGCCGGAACGGGGGCTGACACCGCAGGCCGAGACGGACGCGACGGCGGGGGGCAGGGAAGGCCGGGCCGGGAACAGGAGGCCAAGAAGGGGAAAGCGGCGGCCGAGTCCCGGATACGAGCCCGGTCGCCGGGCCCGTGCCCGTGCCCGTGCCGCCGACGACGAGCGCGGCTCACCGACGGAGGTGGATCACCCGCGAGGCCACCTCACCGACACCCACCCCCGACGCCGCCACCGGGCGCGTACGGCAGACACCGGCCCCTCAAAAAAACAAAAAGCGCGTACGGCACCGTGACCCCCCTCGCCCTTGCGCGAGACGCCAGACCCCGAGCCCCCGGCGCATATCCGCCGTACCGTGTCCCCATGTCGCACCCACACCGCACCCCGGCCCCCCACGCCCCCGAGCCCAACGCCCACACGCCCGAGCCCCACACCCCCGGCCAGGCACACACCCCGCCCACCGCGCAGGCCCCCACGCACACCGACGCGCACCCCGAGCCCCACCCACACACCGACCGCAACGCGCCCGCCGACGGCAACACGCGCCCCGACGCCCACCCGCACCCCACCGCCCACGACCAGCCTCACGCGCCGTCCGCCGATCAGGCGGAGATCCTCGACCTCGACGCCGAGATCCTCGCCGCGCACATCGCCTCGATCACGGACTGGCTCCCGCTGACCGCCGCGCCCCGCCACATCGTGGACCTCGGTTCCGGTACGGGGGCGGGGACGTTCGCGCTCCTCGACCGCTTCCCCGAGGCACACGTCACGGCCGTCGACTCCTCCGCGCCGCACCTCCAGCGGCTGCGCGAGAAGGCGTGCGCGGCGGGTCTGGACGGGCGCGTCCGTACGGTGCAGGCGGACCTGGACGCGGCGGACTGGCCCGATTTCGGCGCCTACGACCTCGTCTGGGCCTCGGCCTCGATGCACCACATGGCCGACCCGGCCCTCGCCCTGCGCCGGGTGCGCGAACTCCTCTCCCCCGAGGGCCTGTTAGCCCTGGTCGAACTCTCCGGCTTCCCCCGCTTCCTGCCCCCGGGCGAGGAAGCGGCGCTCGAAGAGCGCGCGCACACCGCGAGCGATGCCTTCCACGCCGGGCACGTCCCCCACCGGGGCGCCGACTGGGGCCTGATGCTCACGGCGGCGGGTTTCTCGGTCGCGGGCGAACGCGCCCTGGACGTACGGATCGAGGCGCCGGAGAACCCCGCGATCGGCCGCTACGCCCTGGCCTCCCTGACCCGCCTGCGCACGACGGTCGCCGACTCCCTGTCCGCCGAAGACCTGGCCGCGCTGGACACCCTCATCGCCCCCGAGAACCTCGCGTCACGCCGCGATGTGACCGTCCGCACCACGCGCCAGATCTGGGCCGCCCGCCCCTGACCCGTACGATCCCGGCCACCCCTCAAGCCCCTACGCCGTCCCGCCCCGCGTCCCCACCCCGAGGGCGCCTCCCCGCAGCCCCGAACCCCAGCGCGACCGGTCCGGGCCATCAACCACCCGGGACCGGCCGCGTCGTCAGCCACACCGACCCTCGCGCCCTCACCCCGGCCCTCAGTCGCGACGACCGGCCGCCATCACCCCCTCACCGCACGCTCAGCGAGAAGTCCGTCACCGCGAGGCCCGCGCCGTTCTCCCACGGCTCGAAACCCGCCTGGACACTGGTGAGATACCACTCCGGTGTCGCCAGCCCCTCGGTGATGGCCCCGTTCACGAAGTCCTTGACGTCGAAGTCCAGGCCGCCGAGCGCGGCGGGGGCGACGTAGGAGACGACGTCGTTGGAGCCGTTGCTGCCCTTCCACACGTCCCAGTTCTGCCCCGCGATCGTCGTGCTGTGGGTCTTGGAGCCGATGGGCTGGACCGGGCCGGTCTTGTTGAGCCAGATCATGATCTCGGTGCGGTTGACGCCGTCCGTCCTCGGCTCCGGGTCGAGCCAGATGTCGTAGGCCGCGTCGTAGACCGCGCCGTCCGTGTAGCGGTAGGCGATCCGGCTCGGCGCGCTGCCGATGGCGTTCACCTTGCGGGGCAGCACCGTGCCGGGCGAGCAGTTGGTGTAGTGGCAGCCCGCGTAGATGGACGGGTACGACTTCGGGGCGCCGTTCGTGGGGACGGAGCCGTCGGCGCGGCTGAGCGTGAAGCCGTCGCCGGACTGGTCGACGCACTGCGGGGCGGTCGTGCCCCAGGCGTTGTTCTGCACGATGTACCCGCCGGGAGTGGTGACGCTGCCGAACTGCTCGCAGGTCTGCGCGTCCGCGGCGGCGGGCGCGCTCGTCGCGGCGACGGCGCCGAGCGAGCCGGCGGCGAGCACGAGCGCGGCGGCCAGCGTGCACGACTTCCCTGCCGGGCGGAGACGTGAAGTGACGTGCATGGAAGGTTCCTTCCCTCGGACAACGTGGGGGGAGGGCCGTGGGGCCCGTCGTACGAGGGGCGGGAACCCGCCCGTGGGGACGGCTCCGGTCAGCCGCGTCTGGGAGCGCTCCCGACCACCTCAGTCCGGAACCGTACGAAGCCGCACGCACCCCGGCAAGGCACCCCACACCATTGGCCAAAACCCGCCCGCCCTCCCGCACGCAACCGAGTTGACGCACCCACCGCCGCACGCCGAAGGTGGCCCCGACAGGGCACCGCCCGCACCCGGCGCGAATCCCCGGCCCCCCGGTCCCCCCGGCCCCCGTCCCGCGCGGTGCAGGTGCCGCGCGCCGCCCCGGCCGACCACCTGGAGTCCCCGCGTGACCGCACAGCCGTTCCTGTACGTCGTCGTCTGCGCCGCCGGCAACGCGGGAGACGTCGACCGGCTCATCGGCCCGGCCCTGGAACGGGGTTGGGGGGTCGGCGTCGTGGCGACACCGCAGGGCCTGGGCTCCCTCGACGTCGGCGCCGTCGAGGCCCGGACCGGCCATCCGGTCCGCTCGGCCTGGCGCACCCCCGGCGACGCCCGCCCGCTGCCGCCCGCCGACGCCATCGCCGTGGCCCCCGCCACCTTCAACACCCTCCCTAGGGAGCGTATCGAGTCGTGATCAATCTGCGGGATGTGCCTTCGTGGCACGGTCTGGTCCGGTAGACCGTCGTACGTGACGCGAGTGCAACTGACCGACCCGGAGTGGGATTTCATTGAGCCGTACCTGCCGATCGGCGAGTACGGCCCGTACCCCGAGCGGCTGCGGCAGCAGTTCGAGGGCGTGATCTGGCGGTTCAAGACGGGCGGCCAGTGGCGGGAGATACCGGCAGAGCTCGGCGCCTGGTCGACCGTCCACAACCGCTTCCGGCAGTGGCGTGACGCCGGGGTCTTCGAGGCCCTGCTGGAGGGCCTGATCGCGGAAGCCGCGAAGCGCGGTGAGGTGGACCTGTCCCTGGTCAGCATCGACTCCACCACCGCCCGTGCCCACCACGACGCGGCCGGCATGCACCTCGACGAGGACGTCGTCACCGCCCTGGAGAAAGCCGCCGCCGAGGAGGAGAAGGCCAGGTCAAAGGGGGCGGCTGCGACGAACAAACCGGGCAGGAGACCGAAAGCGATCCCGCGCGGGAAGAACGACGACGCGTCCGGCGTCGGCGCAAACTTCGGCTGAAGGCCGCCCTCCTCGGACGCTCCAGGGGCGGGCAGACCAGCAAGATCCACCTCGCCGCCGACCGCAAGTGCCGCCCGCTGGCGTTCATCCTGACCGCGGGCCAGGCAGCGGACAGCCCACAGTTCATCCCCGTCCTGAAGAAGGTGCGGATACGCGGGCCCGTCGGCCGCCCCCGCACCCGGCCGGACGCAGTCGCCGCAGACAAGGCTTACTCGTCTCGCGGCAACCGTGCCCACCTGCGCAAACGCCGTATCAAAGCGGTCATCCCGGAGAAGAAGGACCAGGCCGCCAACCGGAAGAAGAAAGGCAGTGGAGGCGGCAGGCCCGTCAGTCACGACACCGAGCTCTACAAGGAACGGAACACCGTCGAGCGGACGATCAACGGGATGAAGGCATGGCGAGGCATCGCCACCCGCTACGACAAGACCCGGGGAGCTACCTCGCCGGACTCCACCTCCGGGCCTCCATGATCTGGATCAAGGACCTCACACGAGCAGCCTCTTGATCACAACCGAATACGCTCCCTAATGGGCCGCGGGCATCGCCGACACCCTCGCCCTCGGCATCCTGTGCGAGGCGTACGGGCTCGGCGTCCCGACCGCCGCCCTGCCGTACGTGAACACCGCCCTGAGCGCCCACCCGGCCTACGCCCGGGGCCTGGACCGGCTGCGCGCGATGGGCGTCCGCCTCGGTTCGTGCGCGCCGCACCGCCCCGGATCGGGCGGCGCGGCGGACCGCTTCCGCTGGGAAGAGGCCCTGGACCTCCTGACCGAGGCCTCGCCGGACCCCACGAGGAACTGAGCCCCCCACAACCAGGCTTGCCGCCGCCCCGGCCGCACCCGATCGAGGGCCCCCGGCCTCCGGCCGCTCTCCCCCGTCACCCACTGGTCCACCCGCGAGGACGAACACCCCGGAAACCACGGCCCCACCCCCGCCCACCACAACGGCACCGGGCAACGCCCCACGACAGGCCGTACGCCCCCACCCCGGGCGGACGCCATGGAGGAGGCTCCGGCAGCCGCCACGGCGGCCTCACACCCGGGCGTGCCACCGCCGATCGCGCCCTGGACCGGACGCGGGCGAGCCGACGCGAGGCCGAGGAGCGGGAGCCCGTCGTATCCGAGACCGCGCACCGCCTGCGCCGCGCACGCGAGCAGAACCACTTCGCAGAGATGTTCCGCCAGCCTCTGGAGGGGAGGGGCGCGTGACCATCACGCAGTACCTCAAGACCGGCGTGTCCGCGCTCGTCGCCGCCACGGCCGCGACGCTCTGCGTCCCCTACCACCGGCTCGCACCGTGGCGCTCCACCCCGATGGTCCGGCATCTCATGATGCTGTCCGGCGCGCTGGGCGCGCTCGGCATGTACAGCGTCGCGATCATCCTCGTCGGGCCCGACGGCACCCCGGCGACCGTGCTCCGCGCCCTCCGTGCGGGCCTGCTCCTGACCATGGCCGCACTCCTGATCCAGCGGACCGTGATGGTGGTCCACAGGCAGAGGAAGAGGCCCCCGCGACGGCGAAGTTGAGCAACCGGCACACCCGCCCGTCCGCCTCCCGCAGGATGGGCGGATGGCAGCCCGACACGACATCCTCGACAAGGTCATCCGCTCCCTCGGCGGAGAGTGGGACACGCAGCGCGCGAGGACCGCCCGGCGAGACGCCGGCCTCACCGCGACCAGCGAACGCGGCAGCGACAAGCAGACGCGTCATGCCCTCCGGAAACTCCGGAGAGACGGCGTCGTCGCCGGAACCCGAGGCCCCGGCAACACCGTCACCTACCGCCTGGCCGACCGGCCGCGGTCCCCTCCCCGCCACGCGCGGGGAGGGGGCGCCTTTCTGTTGCTCGGGCGTTGCTCGGTCTCGACGTTCCGCCGAGCAGAGGAGCAATTCTCAGCAATCGCGCCCCGCCGCCGCTCGTTTCGAAGCATTCTGAGCGCACGTTCAGCCGACACGAAGGAAGCAGACATGACGCTGCGGTTCATCGGCACCACCAGCGACAACGGCGGTTGCCCCACGCTCTACGAGGTCGTGGAGACCGGCGACATCGTGGTCCAAGGCGATCAGCTCACCGACCCCAAGGACCTCGCACAGCTCCGCGACGTCAAGGACAGCGAGACCTTCGTCGTGATCCCGCGCGAACTGCTCACCCGCTTCGCACCGAAGGAGTGACGTGGCCGACCTTCTTCCTTTCACAGAGGTCGCCTACCTCTTCCAGGACTTCGAGCACACCGCCTGGAGACTGGAGTCCCAGCAGGGCTACGCCTCCGATCGGGAGAGCCCGAAATGGGCCCGCTGGAAGGCAGGGCAGGACCTCCTAGCCGAACCCGCCGACGAGTGGCGGCTCAACGTCGCCCGGCAGGTGGCCCTCGGGAAGCGCTTCGAGCGCGTGCGCATCGTGGACGCACCCCCGACCGAGGGGCAGCGCTTTCTCCTCGCCAGCGGTCTCAGCAACGTCGCGGCAGGAGAGGACATCCGTAACCTCGACCGCCTCACCGCAACGCGGCTAGGCCTGCCCACGGAGGACTTCTGGGTCTTCGACTCCCGGCTCGTT
The DNA here is from genome assembly GCF_000154905.1 of Streptomyces sp. SPB074. GTDB lineage: Bacteria > Actinomycetota > Actinomycetes > Streptomycetales > Streptomycetaceae > Streptomyces. Next base: position 3,246,210 of record NZ_GG770539.1, read on the forward strand.
GTCCGCTTCGCTTTCACAGAGGCGGGGGACATGCTCGGCGTCACCACGACAGAGGCGCCCGAGGACGTGCTCCGGGCGTGCCAGATACGCGAGGCCGCCTGGCATCACGCGGTCCGCACCGCCGAGTACCAGAGCCGGGTACCGTCTGACGCGTGAGCGCGACGGATTTCCAAACCGGGCGTGAGGCCCTCGGCGCGCGGCTGCGCGAGCTGCGCACCGAGGCGGGCCTCCAGGGCAAAGACCTTGCCGCCCGCCTCGGCTGGCAGAGGTCGAAGATCTCCCGGCTGGAAACCGGCAAGCAGACCCCCACCATCGATGACCTCGCAGCTTGGGCACAAGCCACAGACGAGACGGCAGCCTCGGACCTCACGAGCCGCCTGCGCGGTCTGGAGTCACAGCACCGGTCTTGGCGCCGTCAGCTCACGGCTGGCCACCGGGCCGTCCAGGACCGCTACGTCTCCACCTACCGTGCAGTGCGCACCGTGCGCGGGTATGAGGCAACCGTCATCCCGGGCCTCGTCCAGACCGCGGACTACGCACGCGCCCTGTTCGCGTGCAATTCGCAGCTCCACCGAACGCCGCCGGACGCCGAGGCGGCAGTCAACTCCCGGATGGCCCGCCAGGCGGTGCTCTACGAGCCGGGCCGCACCTTCCGCGTCCTCATCTGGGAGGGCGCGCTCCACGCGTTGATCTGCGAGCGGGATGCCATGGCGGCTCAGCTCGACCGGCTCGTCAGTCTGATCGGCCTGCCCAGCATCGACCTAGGCATCGTGCCCCTGGGCGCCCCCATGCCCTTCGCTCTCAAACACGGCTTCTGGATCTACGACGAGGCCCGCGTCATCGTGGAGACGATCAGCAGCGAACTGACCCTGGAATCGGACGACGACCTCAGCCTGTACGGGCGCGTCTGGGACCAGCTCTCCGAAACCGCCGCTCGCGGCACGCAGGCACACCGCCTGATCGCGCGCGCCAGGGCGTCCCTGGGGCTCGCGTAGCAGCAATCCGCACAACTCCCGCGCCCGGTCCGCAATCCGGCGCAATCGCCGCGCAAGCGCGCAACCCTGCCGCCTACGGTCCGTGTCATGGCAGTCATCCGAGGTGAGATCGGGCGCCAGTGGCTCACACGCACCGTGGCGAACCCGCAGCAGGCACTCCGCATATGGGCGCTCGATGACCGACTCGTGCCCGTACCCTCATCCGGCGCGTGGCGGGTCGTTGGGGAGCCGCTCTACCCGTCAATCGACGCGATGTGCGCCATCTGCCCCACCGGCGCGCTCGGCCCCGTCCTCGCCTCCGTCCGCGAACCGCTCGCGTGGTGGCTCGTGCCGGCCGACGAGGCGGACGACCTCGCCGACCTTCGGCAGCTCACCGTGCACCCGCGCGGGTGGGTGCTCGACTGCCCGCACGAGGGCATCGGCAGCGAGGGGCGGCTGTGGCTCGAACCCCCGGACGGAAGCGGGCGGCTCACCCCGGTCGCCCAGCTCGGCGCCGCGTTCGGGCCGTCCGGGGTGACGGTCCGGTGAGCGCCCCGCGGGCGAGGTCGTCCTGCCCGCCGTCGGGACGCTCACGGTGGAGCAGCGGCGCGGCGCCGCGTGCGTGTGGTGCGCGGCCGCGCTCCAGCCCGGCATTGACGACGTCGATCTCGGCGCCCGCCGGGCCACCGCGACCGGGCCCGCCTGGTTCCCTCGCGGCTGCCGCCTCTGCTGCTACGGCAGGGAGGAGCGATGACCGCCTAGCTCGCCCGCACCATCGCCTGGTGCGCGTGGCATCGCGACCTCGCGGATGACATCGCCCTCGTCCAGCCGGCGCCCGAACCCGCCACCGAGCCCGGCGGCGCCCTCTACGCCTGCCGCCGCTGCCGCGAGACGTACCGCCTCATCACCTGGGAGGAACGCCCATGAGGACCAGCATGTGTGAACGCTGCGGCGCCCCCTCGAACCCGGCGACGAAATCGAGGAGATACCGCGCGAGGCCGCCTCCGGGGCCCGCCCCGCAGCCACCCTCCACGCCGTCTGCCCGCCGCGCCGCACCCGGCTGTCGCCCGGCTCGCCGAGCGCCCCGGCCAGCCCCCGCCGTGGGTAGGGTTGCCGTCCCCCGCCCCTGAGAAAAGGACCGATCATGCGCCCCGAGCAGCTCCAGGACTACGCCCTCGACCTCGCGAAGAACACGGCGGGTGTCACCCGCGTGCGGACCCTCGCCGAGGCCGGAGACACCAAGCACCCCTTCGGCCTCGCGGTCACCCGCAGCACTGAGGAGCGCTGGCAGTTCATCGGGCAGCTTGCGCCGAGCGAGAAGTTCGACGCCCCGGCCGCGCCCGTCGAGGGCACTCCGGCCTCAGGGCCCGCCCCGGCCGGGGACGCGGGCGCCGAGGAGTGGCTCGCCGGAATTCTCCTCGCCGCCGAGAACCCGCAGATCGCCACGGTCACCCGCTGGTCCACCCGCGAGGGCGAACGCCCCGGGAACTACGGCCTCACCATCGACTACCACAACGGCGCGAAGACCTTCATCCGCGCCCTCTGAGCTTCGTCGCGCGGCCAGGGCCCGGCCGCTCGACGGGGAACGCACCACCACAGGAAGCACGCCAACCCTCTCAGGAGGACGCTATGCCTGTACGTGCCCGACGACGCGACTTCGGCCCCGGTCGCTGCTACGGCAACTGCCCCGTCTGCGGCCAGATCGTGGGCTCCCAGACCGGCGAGCCCACCACCATCCACCAGCCCCCGGGCGACCCCAGCACCTGCCCGGGCAGCAACCAGCCCGCCCTGTAGGGGCGCGACGCAGCCCCCGAACGCCGAACGCCCCAGGCCGGGAGTCCCTGGCCTGGGGCGTATGCGCGTAGACCGTGTGGGACTCGAACCCACAACCAATGGATTAAAAGTCCACTGCTCTGCCAATTGAGCTAACGGTCCCAGTGGTGCTCCCCCGAGCATAGCCCCCCGGCCGCGTGAGTCCGATCCGGTACGCGGTTCGGGGTGCCCGGGGGAGGGCGGGGGTCAGTCCTCCGCCGTCGGGCCCTTTCCCCGCAGGAACCACTTCCGCGCCGACGCGAACCACCACGTCGCCGCGAAGCCCAGGACCACCAGGACCGCCACCGGCGCGTAGTTGAAGGTCTCGACGGTGACCGGGGAGACCTGCGGGAGCATGAACAGGACCGTGATCACCAGGACCCACGTCACCGCCGCGATACCGACCGGGCGCGACCAGCGGCCCAGGTGCCAGGGGCCGCGCGCGAAGGCGTCGCCCCGGCGCAGGCGGAGCAGGGTCGGGACGACGTAGGCGATGTAGAGGCCGATCACGGCGATCGAGGTCACGGCCGCGTACGCCGTCTCGTTGATCAGGTACGGCAGGCCCAGGACGAGCGCGCCGAGCGCCGCGAGCCAGACCGCGGCGACGGGCGTGCGCGTGCGGGGGCTCACGGTGCGCCACAGGCCCGAGAAGGGGAGCGCGTTGTCGCGCGAGAAGGCGTAGATCATGCGGCTGTTGGCGGTCACCGAGGCCATGCCGCAGAAGAGCTGCGCGCCGATCACGACGAGGAGCAGGAGCTTGCCGCCCGTCGCGCCGACCGCGTCGAGGAGGATCTGCGAGGGCGGCGCCCCGGTCGGCGAGTTCCTGGCGCTCTCGTAGGACTGGATCGCGTACGTGAAGCCGAGCAGCAGCACGAACCCGGCGATCCACGAGGTCCAGATCGACCGCACGATGCCCTTCGGGCCCGCCGTCGCCGCGTCACGCGTCTCCTCGGTCATGTGCGCGGAGGCGTCGTAGCCGGTGAAGGTGTACTGCGCCATGAGCAGGCCGATCAGGATGACGTAGGCGCCGCTGCCGAAGCCCGTGTGGTTCTCGAAGTGCGTGAAGACGTACGTCGTGGACTGGTGGTGGTCGGGTACGAGCGCGAGCGCGCCGACGATGACCGCGACGCCCCCGACGTGCCACCACACGCTGATGTTGTTGAGCAGGCCGACGATGCGGACGCCGAAGGTGTTGAGGAGGCCGTGCAGGACGAGGATCGCGGCGAAGAGGAGGATCGTGCGGCCGGGGGTGACGCCGAAGCCGAACTCCAGGTTGAGGTACGCGGCGAGGAAGTTGGCCGCGCCGAAGTCGATGCCGGCGGTCACGGCGACCTGCCCGAGCACGTTGAACCAGCCCGTGAACCACGCCCAGGCGGCGGCCGAGCGCTCGGGGGCGAGCCGGTGCGCCCAGAAGTAGAGCCCGGCGGAGGTCGGGTAGGCCGAACAGATCTCCGCCATCGCGAGCCCGACGAGCAGCGTCATCGCGCCGACCCCGACCCAGCCCCAGGTCAGGAGCACGGGACCGCCGGTGTTCATGCCGAAGAGGTAGAGGGTCAGGCAGCCGGAGAGGACCGAGATGATCGTGAAGGAGACCGCGTAGTTCGAGAACGCGGACATGCGGCGCGCGAGGACCTGCGTGTAGCCGAGTTCCGCGAGCCGCGCCTCGTCGGAGGAACCAGCGGAGCCTGAGGGGGCGGAGGGGCCAAAGGAGCCCGGGGAGCCGGAGGAGTCGCCGGCCGTCCCCGCCGACCGTGGGGGCGGTTTCTCGCCACTCGCTGCTGTGTTTGTCATGTGCGCAGCGATGCCCCGCGCGCGCCCCGGTCAACCCCCTTGCGGGGAGCGGGAATTGCCAAGGGCCCGTACGGAAGTTCCGTACGGGCCCTTGGTCATGGGCTCACTCAGCCGTTGCGCTTCCAGCGCGGCTTGTCGTCGCGGCGGGGGCCGAACGAGGAACCGGCGCCCCGCTCGTCACGACGGCCGTAGGGGCGGTCACCCGTGCCGCGGTGGTCGCGGTTGAACGGGCGGTCGCTGCCGCCGCGGTGCGGGCGGCCCGCGTCGCGCTGGCCGCCGCGGTCGCGGTCGAAGCCGCGCCCGCCCCGGTCGTCACGGCGCTCGAAGCCGCGCCCGCCGCGGTCGTCACGACGGTCGTTGTCCCGGCGGAAACCGGGGCGGTCGTCACGGCGGTACGAGGGACGGTCGCCGTCGCGGCGGTCGTCACGGCGGTCCCCGCCCCGGTTGCCGAAGCCCCCGCGGTCGTCACGGCGCTCGAAGCCACGGCCGCCGCGGTCGTCACGACGGTCGTACGAGCGGTGCTCGCGGTCCCCGCCCCGGTTGCCGAAGCCGCCGCGGTCGTCACGGCGCTCGAATCCCCGCCCGCCGCGGTCGTCACGACGGTCGTCGCGGCGATCGTTGTCGCGGCGGAAGGAGGGACGGTCGTCCCGGTCGCGGCGGTCGTCGCGCCGGTCGTTGTCCCGCCGGTACGAGGGCCGCTCGTCCCGGTCGCGGTCGCGCTCGTACGGGCGGCGCTCCGCTACGGGCGCGGGCTCGGCGGCGACGGGGGCCGCCGCCTGCTCCGCGACGGCGGCGGGCTGCTCCGTACCGGCCTCCGCGTCCGCGGCGACCGCGCTCGGCGCCGGGGGCTCCTCGCCGCGCTCGCGCGCCGCGCGGGCCACGAGGCGGTCGGCCTCGGCGCGGTACTCGCCGGCGCGGCGCTTGGCACGCTCCAGCTCGCGGGTCAGGTCCTCGACCTCGCGCTCGGCCTGCTTGGCGGACTGGCCCGCCGACTCGGCCTGGACCTCGGTCATCGAGCGGGCACCGGTGATCTCGGCCAGCTCGGCGTCGAAGACGGCGCCGCCGATCTGGTGGCGCGCGGCGTCGACGCCCGCGTCCTCCATGAGGCGGAAGATCTGGCGGCGCTGGTGCGGCAGCGAGAGCGAGACGACGGTGCCGGAGCGGCCGGCGCGGGCGGTGCGGCCCGAGCGGTGCAGGTAGTCCTTGTGGTCGCCGGCCGGGTCCACGTTGAGGACGAGGTCGATGCCGTCCACGTGGATGCCGCGCGCGGCGACGTCGGTCGCGACGAGGGCGTTGACGTAGCCGTCCTTGAAGTCCGCGAGGACGCGGGTGCGCGCGCCCTGCGTCATGCCGCCGTGCAGCGCGTCGGCCTTCACCCCGGCGTCGCGCAGCTGCTCGGCGACGCGGTCGGCGCCGAGCTGGGTGCGGACGAAGATGATGGTGCGGCCCTTGCGGGAGGCGATCGCGGCGGTCACCGGGGCCTTGTCGCGCGGCTTCACGATGAGGATGTGGTGGCTCATCGTGGTGACGGCGCCCTGGGCGGCGTCCACCTCGTGGGCGACCGGGTTGACGAGGTAGCGCTTCACGAGCGCGTCGATCTCGTTCTCCAGCGTCGCGGAGAAGAGCATCCGCTGCCCGCCGGCCGGGACCTGGTCGAGCAGCTCGGTGACCTCGGGCATGAAGCCGAGGTCCGCCATCTGGTCGGCCTCGTCGAGGATCGCGATCTGCACCTTCTCCAGCGAGCAGGCGCCGCGGTTGATGAGGTCGCGCAGGCGGCCGGGCGTGGCGACGAGGATGTCGACGCCGCGCTCCAGGGCGTAGATCTGGTTGCCCATGGACGTACCGCCGCAGACGACCTTCATGCGGAGGTCGAGGACGTCGCCGTAGGGCTGGAGGGCGTCGGCGACCTGCATCGCCAGTTCGCGGGTCGGCGTGAGGATGACGCCGCGCGGCTTCTTCTTGTCGGTGAAGCCGCCCGCGAGCTGCGCGAGGAGCGGCAGGCCGAAGGAGAGGGTCTTGCCGGAGCCGGTACGGCCGCGGCCGAGGATGTCCTTGCCGGCCAGGGCGTCGGGGATCGTCGCGGCCTGGATGGGGAACGGGGTGGTGACGCCGTTCTGCGCGAGCTTGCGGACGATGCCCTCGGGGAGCCCGAGCTCGGCGAAGGTCGGCGTCTTCTCGGCGGGGGCCTCGGGGGCCTCGTCCACCGGCGCGCTCTCCGGCGCCTCGACCGCGTCAACCGCGTCGACGGTCTCGGCCGTCGGCTGCGCGGGAGCGGTCACCAGCTCGGGGGTGATGTCGGCGGGCGCCTGCTGGGACGCGGGCACGACAGAGTGATCGGATGTGGAAACAGACATGTGAAACGCGAAACCTTCCGGAGTTTCGGCACGTGCCCCAGCTCCGTGTACGCGCAGACGACCGCCTCAGTGCGATCCAGCTACGGCAAGGAAGGTACGCGCCACACGCGGCGCTCTTAGATCAGCGCCGGGCACAGGGGGATGAAAAACGAACAGCGGATGAAACGATCTACCACCATACGCACCACGTCGACCCACTGGCAAACCAGCCGGTCAGGAGCGCGCAAGGGCAGCGGGTCGGGCCCGGCCGCGGAGCTTTCGGGCCGGACGTACGGGGCACGCGGGCCCCGGTCGTACACACCGTACGGGACCGGGGCGCCCGGGCTGGCTTTCCCGGGACACCGGCGCGTACTCCTGCGAACGCGCGCCGTCGCCGCCTTGTTCCCGTCCGGCGGCATCAGCCGGGGGCGGGTTCCTCCCCGCCGGTGCGTGCGGGGGACTGCCCGCCGGGCGCGCCGCCGGACTCCCCACCGGGCTTCCCGCCGGGCGCGCCGCCGGACTCCCCGGCGGACTGGGCGACGGGTCGCGCCGCGGGCTTCCCCGCCGCGAGCGGCTCCGGCGCGCGCTGCCCGCGCTCGTGGGTGCGGGCCGCGTCCCCGTCCTCCGTGCCGGGGTCGCTCCCGGTCGGTGTGCCGGGCGTGTCGCTGGGCTCGGGGCTCGTGGGCGCCGAGGTGGGCGGGGCCGTGGTCCCGCCGGGCGTGGGCCCGGTGGGGCTGCTCGGGGGGCGGCCCGGGGTCTCGCGCGTGGGCGGGGCGGAGTGGGCGGGACGGGAGGAGGCGGGACGCGAGGGGCGCTCCTCGTGGGGGCGCGCGCTGTCCTTCGCGGTGCCTTCCGGTCCGTCCTCCGCCGGTTCCCCGGCCGCGGGACGGCTGGAGGACACGGAGGGACCGCCCGAGGCGGAGGGCCCGGGGCGGGCGCCGCGCCCGTCCCCGGCGGAGGTCCCGCCGCCCTGCGGTACGGCGCGCAGCGTCCCCGTACCGGCGCCGTCGGGGGACTCGTGGGCGACCCCGGCGGTGGCGCCGGGGCTCGCCGGGCCGGCCGGGCCCTCGCCGACGTTCATGCAGCCGCTGCCCGCGAGGGTGGCGGCGAGGACGGCGGCGAGGCGCAGGGGTACGGGGAGATGGCGCACGGAAGGACCTCCGGTGGCGCGGGACAGCGGATACTCCCTGCCCAACTCCCCCGGGCCCGCGCAGGACACGGCGCGCGCCCGTCCCGCACAATGGCGGGGTGCTGGAGATGAGCGAGGACCGCTTCGAGGAACTGGTCGCCGAGGCGCTCGACACGATCCCGCCCGAGCTGACCCGGGTGATGGACAACGTCGCCGTCTTCGTGGAGGACGAGCCGCCCGCCGACGACCCCGAACTGCTCGGCCTCTACGAGGGCACGCCGCTGACCGAGCGCGGCGAGTGGTACGCGGGCGTCCTCCCGGACCGGATCTCCGTCTACCGGGGGCCCACGCTGCGGTACTGCGCGACGGAGGACGAGGTCGTCGCGGAGGTCGCGGTGACCGTGGTGCACGAGGTGGCGCACCACTTCGGGATCGACGACGCGCGGCTGCACGAGCTGGGCTGGGGCTGAGCCGCCGGGCCGCCGGACCAGCGGCCGGGCGGGACGCCGGACGGGCCGCTCCGGAGCCCGCGGGACCGCCCCCGGGAAACCGTTTTGGCGAACCCTCCCCCCATCCCATATGCTTCTCACGTCCCCGACGCGCTGCGAAGCGCCCAGGCGGGCCAATTAGCCCTCATCGTCTAGTGGCCCAGGACGCCGCCCTTTCAAGGCGGTAGCACGGGTTCGAATCCCGTTGGGGGCACGCTTTACCGTGCGGAAACGTACGTCGAGGTCCTGTGGAGCAGTTTGGAGTGCTCGCCACCCTGTCAAGGTGGAGGCCGCGGGTTCAAATCCCGTCAGGACCGCGCTGACCCTTCGAGGTCGCGTGGCTGGGTAGCTCAGTTGGTACGAGCGATCGCCTGAAAAGCGATAGGTCGCCGGTTCGATCCCGGCCCCAGCCACCTCACACACAACGCCCCGGACGGCCCGCCGTCCGGGGCGTTGTCGTCGGTCGGACGGTGTAGGGGCGCTTCGCGCGGGACTCGGCGAGGCTGCGGGCCCACCATTCCAGCCGGGTGAGCAGGGTCTCCGCCGCCGTGTTCACGCTCTCGGGGTCCTTGGGCGAGCCGTCCTCGGCGAACCGTTCCCGGGCTCCGTGGAAGCTGATCGTGTCGCGGACGGTGACCGCGTGGACCTCGGCGAAGACGGGCCGCAGGTGCTCGACCGCGCGCAGGCCCCCGGAGAGTCCGCCGTAGGAGACGAACGCGACGGGCTTGGCGTGCCACTGCGGGTTGTGCCAGTCGATGACGTTCTTGAGCGAGGCCGGGTAGCTGTGGTTGTACTCGGGCGTGACGACCACGAACGCGTCCGCGCGGGCCAGGACCGGGGTGACCCTCTCCAGGGCCGCGGCGGTGGCGGGTGGCGGGGTGCTGCCGAAGGCCGGGAAGCGAGGGGCAGTTCGGCCTCGGCGAGGTCGAGCACTTCGACCTCGTAGGCGCCGTACTCCTCGGCCCGTTCGACGAGCCAGCGCGCCACGACGGGACCGAAGCGGCCCTCGCGGACGCTGCCGACGATGACGGCCAGGCGCACCCGGTCCGGGGACTCGGGCTGGGACATGGGTTCTCCCTGAGGTGGTGGTGGGCGGCGCGGCCGCGGTCCGGCCGCCGCTCGCGCACACCGGCAGACAACGGCGTGAAGTGCGCTTGAGGTCAAGAAGGCACCGGCAGGGCGGCCGGGCGGCCCGGTAAAAATCCGCTCGCCGCGCCCGCGTCGCCGGTGCGATACTGGAGCCCGTATGTCCACTTCGCCTGCCCCCGCCCCCACCAGCGCGGACCTCGCGCCCCGACTCGCCCTCCTCGCCCCGCGCGACGCCCAGCGGCTGGGCCGCAGGCTCGAAGGCACCCGCCGGGTGCGCAAGCCGGAGGCCAGGAGCGCCGTACTCGCCGAGATCGAGGCCGAGATCACCAAGGCCGAGGAGCGGCTGGCCGAACGCGCCGCGCACGTCCCCGAGGTCGCTTATCCGCCACAGCTCCCGGTCAGCGCCAAGAAGGACGACATCGCGGACGCGATCCGCGCGCACCAGGTCGTGATCGTCGCGGGCGAGACCGGCTCGGGCAAGACGACGCAGATCCCGAAGATCTGCCTGGAACTGGGGCGCGGCGTGCGCGGCATGATCGGGCACACGCAGCCGCGCCGCCTCGCGGCCCGTACCGTCGCCGAGCGCGTCGCCAGCGAGCTGGACACGCCGCTCGGCGAGGCGGTCGGCTGGAAGGTCCGCTTCACGGACCAGGTCAGCCGCGGGACGTACGTCAAGCTGATGACCGACGGCATCCTGCTCGCCGAGATCCAGACGGACCGCGAGCTGCGCGCGTACGACACGATCATCATCGACGAGGCGCACGAGCGCAGCCTCAACATCGACTTCCTCCTCGGCTACCTCGCCCAGCTCCTCCCCCGGCGTCCCGACCTCAAGGTGATCATCACCTCGGCGACGATCGACCCCGAGCGCTTCTCGCGGCACTTCGGGGACGCCCCGATCGTGGAGGTCTCGGGCCGTACGTACCCGGTCGAGGTGCGCTACCGGCCGCTGCTCGCCGAGGACAGCGAGGAGCCGGACCGCGACCAGGTCACCGCGATCATCGACGCGGTCGAGGAACTGCGCCGCGAACCGAGCGGCGACATCCTCGTGTTCCTCTCCGGGGAGCGCGAGATCAGGGACACGGCGGACGCGCTGGAGAAGAGGAAGTTCCCCTTCACCGAGGTCCTGCCGCTGTACGCGCGCCTCTCGCACGCGGAGCAGAACCGTGTCTTCAAGCGGGCCTCCGGGGACAGCGCGCGCCGCATCGTCCTCGCGACGAACGTCGCCGAGACGAGCCTCACGGTGCCCGGCATCAAGTACGTGATCGACCCGGGCACCGCCCGCATCTCGCGCTACAGCTCGCGTACGAAGGTGCAGCGGCTGCCCATCGAGGCGATCTCGCAGGCGAGCGCGAACCAGCGCAAGGGCCGCTGCGGGCGCACCTCGGACGGCATCTGCGTCCGGCTGTACTCGGAGGAGGACTTCGAGGCGCGCCCCGAGTTCACGGACGCGGAGATCCTCCGTACGAACCTGGCGTCCGTCATCCTCCAGATGACCTCGGCCGGGCTCGGCGAGATCGAGAAGTTCCCCTTCATCGACCCGCCGGACCACCGCAACATCCGCGACGGCGTGCAGCTCCTCCAGGAACTCGGCGCGCTCGACCCGGAGCAGAAGGACCCGCGCAAGCGGCTCACGCAGACCGGCCGCAGGCTCGCGCAGCTGCCCGTGGACCCGCGCCTGGCGCGCATGGTCCTGGAGGCGGACCGCAACGGCTGCGTGCGCGAGGTCATGGTGGTCGCCGCCGCGCTCTCGCTCCAGGACCCGCGCGAGCGGCCGAGCGAGAAGCAGGCGCAGGCCGACCAGTTCCACGCGCGCTTCAAGGACGAGACGAGCGACTTCCTCGCCTTCCTCAACCTGTGGACGTACATCCGCGAGCAGCAGAAGGCGCTCTCCTCCTCCGCCTTCCGCCGGATGTGCCGCAACGAGTTCCTGAACTACCTGCGGATCAGGGAGTGGCAGGACATCTACGCACAGGTCCGCTCCGTGGCGCAGCAGCTCGGCCTGCACGTCAACACGGACGACTCGCCGCCCGAGCAGGTGCACGTCTCACTGCTCGCGGGGCTGCTCTCCCACATCGGCATGAAGGACGTGAAGGAGTCCACGGCCAAGGACCCCGCGCAGCAGGCGAAGGAGAAGCGGCGCGGCGGCAACGAGTACCTCGGCGCGCGCGGCGCGAAGTTCGCGGTCTTCCCCGGCTCGGCGCTCTTCAAGAAGCCGCCCCGGTACGTGATGAGCGCCGAGCTGGTGGAGACCTCGCGGCTGTGGGCGCGCGTCAACGCGCGGATCGAGCCGGAGTGGGCCGAGCGGCTCGGCGCGCACCTCGTGAAGCGCACGTACAGCGAACCGCACTGGGAGAAGGACCAGGCGGCCGTGATGGCGTACGAGAAGGTCACGCTGTACGGCGTGACGCTCGCGGCGCAGCGCAAGGTCAACTACGGGCGGATCGACCCGGAGGTCTCGCGCGAGCTGTTCATCCGCAACGCGCTGGTCGAGGGCGACTGGCGCACGCACCACAAGTTCTTCGCGGACAACCGGCGGCTGCTCACCGAGGTCGAGGAGCTGGAGCACCGGGCGCGCAGGCGCGGCATCGTCGTGGACGACGAGGCGCTGTTCGACTTCTACGACGAGCGGGTGCCCACGCACGTCGTCTCGGGCGCGCACTTCGACTCGTGGTGGAAACGCAAGCGGCAGGAGGAGCCCGAACTCCTCGACTTCGAGCGCTCGATGCTCCTGACGGAGGCGGCCCAGGGCATCACGAAGGACGACTACCCGGACCGGTGGCGGCAGGGGCCGCTCGACCTCCGGGTGACGTACCAGTTCGAGCCGGGCGCGGACGCGGACGGCGTGACGGTGCACGTACCGCTCCAGGTGCTCAACCAGGTCACCTCCGAGGGCTTCGACTGGCAGATCCCGGGGCTGCGCGAGGAGGTCGTGACGGAGCTGATCCGCTCCCTCCCGAAGCCGGTGCGCCGCAACTACGTGCCGGCGCCGAACTTCGCCCGGCGCTTCCTCGCGACGGCGAGCCCCCTGAGCGCGCCGCTGACGACCGCGCTCGCGAAAGGGCTCCAGCAGATGGTGGGGGTCCCGGTCACGGCCGAGGACTTCGACGTCGCGAAGGTCCCGGACCACCTCAAGATCACGTTCCGGATCGTGGACGAGCGGCGCAGGAAGCTCGCCGAGGACAAGGACCTCGACGCGCTGCGCGACCGGCTGCGGCCCAAGGCCCGGCAGGCGCTCTCGCGCGCGGCGGCGGCGACGGCGGAGCGCGCGGGGCAGGCGTCGGTCGAGCGGAAGGGGCTCACGGACTGGGGGGACCTCGGGACGCTGAGCAAGGTCTTCGAGACCCGCAGGGGCGGCCAGCCGGTGAAGGCGTACCCGGCGCTCGTGGACGAGGGCGACACGGTGGGCGTGCGGCTCTTCGACAGCGAGGAGGAGCAGCGCGTGGCGATGTGGCACGGGACGCGGCGGCTGATCCTGCGCAACATCCCGGTGAACCCGGCGAAGTTCGCGCGGGACAGGCTGACCAACCCGCAGAAGCTCGCGCTCTCGGCGAACCCGCACGGCTCGATGCAGGCGCTCTTCGCGGACTGCGCGACGGCCGCGGCGGACCGGCTGATCGAGCGCGCGGGCGGCCCGGCGTGGGACGAGGCGGGGTACCGGAAGCTGTACGAGTTCGTGCGGGCCGGGATCGTGGACACGACCGTCAACGCGGTGGCGGCCGTGCAGCAGGTCGTGGCGGCCTGGCAGGCGTGCGAGAGACGGCTGAAAAGCACCCGTTCCCCCGCGCTGCTGGCCAACCTGGCGGATGTGCGCGAACAGCTCGACGAGCTCGTGCACCCGGGCTTCGTGGCCGAGGCGGGCCTGTTGCGGCTCTCCGATCTGCTCCGCTATCTGCGGGCGGTGGACCGGCGCTTGCAGCAGATGCCGGCGAACGCGCAGCGGGACACGACGCGGATGGAGAAGGTCCGCGAGATGCGGGACGAGTACCTGTGGCTGCTGGAGCAGTTCCCGCAGGGGCGCCCGGTACCGCGGGAGGCGCGGGACATCCGCTGGATGGTGGAGGAGCTGCGGGTCAGCTACTTCGCGCACGCGCTGGGCACCGCGTACCCGGTCTCGGACAAGCGGATCGTGAAGGCGATCGACGCGGCGGCGCCGTGAGCGGGCACCCACGGACAGCGAGTTCGACCAGGACCCCGGGGCTGCTGTAGAGTCCTTCTCGCAGCCCAGCGCGGTGAACCACCGCGAGGGAGCGGCTTCTGGTCCTGTGGAGCAGTTTGGAGTGCTCGCCACCCTGTCAAGGTGGAGGCCGCGGGTTCAAATCCCGTCAGGACCGCAGCAGAGAAATACGTCGGAAGGCCCGTCACTTCGGTGGCGGGCCTTCCGCGTGCGCCGGGACGGACGCGGTTCCCGCCGGCGCGCGGCGGGTGCGCTCTGCCGGGCGCGCGGTGCGTGGGCCTGCCGGGCGCGCGGTGCGTGCGCCCAGCCGGACGCGGGTAGTTGACCGCCCCTTGCCCTCGGCTGACCAACTCTTGCCTTGACCTGTCGACCGGCGTGCGAGTACTCCGTAAGCGGGGCCTCGCGGCCCCTGAGTGCCCCTGAGAGCGCCCGGGAGGCGCACGGATACGAAAGTCCCTCCAACGAGTGACTTCGCGGCGGGAGAGGCCCCCTCAGCGGGTGAGAGCTGATAGGTGTTCTCCCGCACCGTCGAACACGTCGGCGCCCGGCCGGAGGGGACCGTCAGCCCACTAACGCACGGTGCGTCGTGGTGACAAAGAGTTCGCGGTGTGACGGGTGTCACGGAATTTCTTCGCAGACAGGTGGGACTTAACCCGTGCCTACATGAGGTCAATTTAATATGTGCAATTGCACCGTCATGCATGGCGGTGAATAGTCCTCCGGCATGACCGCACACTTTGCCACGCGACCGCCCGCCGATCGCCGCCTGGAGCACCCGGTCCGCACACGTCCGCACACCCCGCCGCGACAGCGCGCGGGAGGGAGCGGGAGCGGCACCGGACCGGGCCCGGCGGATCACGGGGAGGGGCGGCGGGCGCGGGCAACAAAAAACCGCGCTGGACCCGGCGGAGTCCAGCGCGGCCGATGACGTACCCAAGACTTGCGGCAAAGGCGCCTGTTGGGGCAGGCGGCCGACGTCGGATATGGAGCTGTGGAGCGGGGCGGAACGGGTTTGGGGACCCGAAACGCCCGGTAGAGCGCGTTTCGCCGCGCGATCAGGACTCGCTGCGCTGCTGGGGGATACCCGCCAGCAGGGCGCGAACCTCGGCCTCGCGGTAACGGCGGTGCCCGCCGAGCGTGCGGATCGACGTGAGCTTGCCGGCCTTCGCCCAGCGCGTGACCGTCTTGGGGTCGACGCGGAACATCGTGGCGACCTCAGCCGGGGTCAGCAGGGCCTCGGCGTCAGGGGTGCGAGCGGTCATGAGCGGCCTCCTCGGGAGAACCGAACCTTCTCGGTTCATTCCTCTAAATTCTGCACCTTGACCCACGTTGCCCGAAATGGGCGGACGAAGGTCGAGTCGGTTATAGGACGAACGGCTTGTCCTCGGCACTACAACTACACCATCCGTCCAGCCGCGTCGGCCAAACCGATGGAATTGCCCTCCCAGGCGGCCATCAGCGACGGAAGCCGATGGACTGTGTCATAGCGGACAGTTATCTATCCGTAACGATCAGTCACAGCACCATCGCCGACCACCACACCCCCCACGAAAGTACTTTCCCGGACGAGGCACGACAAACCGCCCACAAGCGAACGGAAGGAGCCCGCTCGGGGCTCCTTGTCCTATTTTGGCACGAGGAGGGGGGAAGGCCGCAAGGGGCCCTCTACGTGCGATCCGTCACGGATCACCCCGCTTGCCCCGATCTGGCGCCGGGCCGGACGGAACCGTCAACTCCCGCGCACGCGGATCGACTCGGAAGTGTTCACCGTGTGCGCGGAAGTGAAGAGTACGCAGGGACGCGCGAACGCGCGAGAGCCGCAGGTCCCACGCCCACGCGAGGGTCCCGGCACGGCCCCGGCTTCCCGGTTCGCGAACACTCGCGAACACGCGCACCCCGCCGCGCCCCCGGGCCGACGCCCACCGCCGCGTCCCCCGCGCCCCCCGAGACGGCGCCCGCCCCCCGCGTCGCCGCCCGGCGCCCGCGCCGCTCAGTTCGCGAACTGCCGCTCGCGCACCGCGCGCCACCGCTCCACCAGGCGCCCGTACGCCTCGGCCGCCGCCTCCGGCTCGTCGTCGCGCAGGCCCGCGAGCGCCGCCGCCATGTCGGCCGCCGAGTGGTCCTCGTCCAGGCCGTCCGCCGCGAGCGCGTGGACGAGCCCGCCGTAGTCCAGCTCGACCAGGGAGCGCGGGTGGAAGTCCTCCAGCCAGCTCCCCACGTCGATGAGCCCGTCGACGAGCGCCCCGTCCTCGACGGTGTCCCGCAGCGCCTTGAGCCCGCGCGCGACGCGGCGGCGGGCCTCGACCATCGGCGTCCGGTAGCGCAGCCGGGGCAGCTCGGGCAGCCACTCGCGCTCGGCGTCCGCGACGAGCGCGAACCAGCTCAGCGGGACCTGCCAGCGGCCGGTGCGAATCCAGGGACGGGCGTCCGGATTGCGGCTGAGCCACCGATCGAAATCGGCCATCGCCTGCTTGCGCACCACCTCGGGCAGCGCCGCGTCGAGCACGGGCGCGGGAAGCTCCTCCGCGAGGGAGCCGAGCGCCTGCCAGCCGCGCAGCCGGGTCCGCCAGGGGCACACGCACACCACCCCGTCCACGTCCGCGACGAACGCCTCGCCGCTCTCGTGGACGGGCACCGGGATGGGCGGGGTCGGCAGCAGATCCGCGAGTGAACGGCGCAACTCGTCCTGGCAGGAGGGGAGTTCGGGGCCGCGCGCGTACCGCTCCCAGTACTCGCGCTCGGGGCCGGGGAAAGCGGCGAGCGGCTCGTAGACACGGAGGTAGGCGGCGTACGGGACGCTCAGCGAGGACACCTTGGGCACGCTTCCTCCCTCCCCGGTCCCGCGTCAGGAAAACCCGCCCGGGCACCCGCGCGCGCGGACGCCCCGCGGGGCACCCGTGCGACGACACCGTCCCGCCCATCGTGCCACGCGGGTCCCTCACCCTCCCGGGTGATCCCCGCCACGTCCGGCGCGGGGCGGCGCGGTACGTCCTACGCTCGTGCCGGACCGTCCCCAACCACCCATGCGGGGGCGGGACGTTCGCCACCGCACACGCGCGGCGGCGCAAGCGGACCCAGCATCGAGGAGTCACCACAGTGACCGACACGGACAACGGCGTTCTGCGCGGCCTCTTCCACCCCGAGACCACCTCCGGCGACGCCGGCGGGCACGAGCAGGTCGTGCTCTGCCAGGACCGCGCGAGCGGCCTCAAGGCGATCATCGCCGTCCACTCCACCGCCCTCGGTCCCGCCCTGGGCGGGACCCGCTTCCACGCCTACGCGAGCGAGGCCGAAGCCCTCGCCGACGCGCTGCGGCTCTCGCGCGGCATGTCGTACAAGAACGCGATGGCGGGGCTGCGGCAGGGCGGCGGCAAGGCCGTCATCATCGGCGATCCCGCGCACGACAAGACCGAGGACCTGCTCCTCGCCTACGGCCGCGCGGTCGCCTCGCTCGGCGGCCGGTACGTGACGGCCTGCGACGTCGGCACGTACGTGG
This sequence comes from Streptomyces sp. SPB074, assembly GCF_000154905.1. Taxonomy (GTDB): domain Bacteria; phylum Actinomycetota; class Actinomycetes; order Streptomycetales; family Streptomycetaceae; genus Streptomyces. The sequence goes on from NZ_GG770539.1 coordinate 3,263,499, forward strand.
CCGACATGGACGTGGTGGCGCGGACCAACCCGTGGACGACGGGCCGCTCCCCCGAGAACGGCGGCGCGGGCGACTCCTCGGTGCTCACCGCCTACGGCGTCTTCCAGGGGATGCGCGCGGGCGCCGCCGAGCTGTGGGGCGCGCCCGCGCTCGCGGGCCGCACGGTCGGGATCGCCGGGATCGGGAAGGTCGGGCATCACCTCGTGGACCACCTCGTCGGGGACGGGGCCGAGGTCGTCGTGACGGACGTGCGCGAGGCGGCGGTGCGGGAGGTGGCCGCGCGGCACGCGGGCCGGGTCCGGGTCGTCGCGGACACGGAGGCGCTGATCCGTACGCCGGGGCTCGACGTCTACGCGCCGTGCGCGCTCGGCGGCGCGCTGAACGAGACGAGCGTCCCGGCGCTGACCGCGGCTCTCGTCTGCGGCGCGGCGAACAACCAGCTCGCCCACCCCGGCGTCGGCAAGGACCTCGCGGACCGGGGCATCCTGTACGCGCCCGACTACGTCGTGAACGCGGGCGGCGTCATCCAGGTGGCGGCGGAGCAGGGCGGCGGCTTCGACTTCGAGCGGTGCAAGGCGAAGACGGCGGGCATCTACGACACGGTCCGCGAAGTGTTCGCGAGCGCGAAGGCGGACGGCGTGCCGCCGGCGGTGGCGGCGGACCGGCTCGCGGAGGAGCGGATGCGGGCGGGGGCGGCGGTGGTGCCGGCGCCCTCGTCCGCGGGGTGACCTCACGGGACTCCGCCCGGACGCCGCTCCCCGGCCTCCGGCCGGGGGACCCCTGAGGGGCTGAACGCGCACGTGCGGATCCCAGCCCGAGACGGAACTCACCCCGTCCGGCGGGTCGCCCGTCCAGATCAGGCTAAAATCGGCGTTGACCAGCGACGACGATCACCCGTACCGCCCTCTCGGCGGCCCCGCCGTCACGGGCGGCGTACCGGATGCCCGTCGGAGCAGGTACCGTGGAACCACTACGGACACGGCCTCTCATCACGGAGTGCCGTCCCGGATACATGAACGCGTGTCAAGACTCTGGGGCCGTCGAGCCCCGTCACCGAGGGGGTCGAGCCATGGGGCGCGGCCGGGCCAAGGCCAAGCAGACGAAGGTCGCCCGCCAGCTGAAGTACAACAGCGGCGGGACTGACCTCTCGCGTCTGGCCAACGAGCTGGGCGCTTCGACGTCGAGTCAGCCTCCGAACGGCAAGCCGTTCGAGGACGACGAGGAAGACGACCCGTACGCGCAGTACGCGGATCGTTACGACGCCGACGACGACGAGGACGAGGCGGACGGGCAGTCTCCGTCCCCCTCCCGCCACCACGACGCTTGACCTCGCGGTCTCGCGGTACCCGGTCCGGGCTACGACCCGGACCGGGTTTACTGCTGTCCCCGAGCGGTAGCGGCGACGCCGCGTAGCCGGCAACGGCACGTGCGTCCCGTACGTCGTGGTGGAGAACCACAACCGAGAGCGGCACCGCGGGCGCGGCGGCACCCGGGTCACCGGGTGTGCCGTCGTGCGACCGCCGCGCCCGTGTGTCACTTGGCGTACTCCCCGGTGAGGGCCGCGCCCTCGGTGTGCGCGCCGCGGGCCACGACCTCACCGGCGACCCAGGCGTCCACGCCCCGGTCGGCGAGGGTCGCGAGCGCCGGCTCGACCGCTTCGGCCGGCACGGCGGCGATCATGCCGACACCCATGTTGAGGGTCTTCTCCAGCTCCTCGCGGGCCACGTCACCGGTCCGGCCGACGAGGCCGAAGACGGGTGCGGGCGCCCAGGTGGCGCGGTCGAGCCGCGCGTGCAGGTGGTCCGGGATGACGCGGGCCAGGTTCGCCGCGAGCCCGCCGCCCGTGATGTGCGAGAAGGCGTGGACCTCACTCGTGCGGAGCAGCGCGAGGCAGTCGAGGGAGTAGATCTTCGTCGGCTCCAGGAGCTCTTCGCCGAGGGTGCGGCCGAAGTCCTCGAAGCGGCGGTCGAGCGAGAGCCCGCCCCGGTCCAGGAGGACGTGCCGGACGAGCGAGTAGCCGTTGGAGTGCAGGCCCGAGGAGGCCATCGCGATGAGGACGTCGCCCTCGCGGACCCGGTCCGCGCCGAGGACGCGGTCGGCCTCGACCGCTCCCGTACCGGCACCGGCCACGTCGAAGTCGTCGGCGCCGAGCAGCCCCGGGTGCTCGGCGGTCTCGCCGCCGACGAGGGCGCAGCCGGCGAGGACGCATCCCTCCGCGATGCCCTTGACGATCGCCGCGATCCGCTCGGGGTGGACCTTGCCGACGCAGATGTAGTCCGTCATGAAGAGCGGCTCGGCCCCGCAGACCACGATGTCGTCCATGACCATCGCGACGAGGTCGTGACCGATGGTGTCGTAGACGCCGAGCCGGCGGGCGAGGTCGACCTTGGTGCCGACGCCGTCGGTCGCGGAGGCGAGCAGCGGGCGCTCGTACCGCTTGAGGGCGGAGGCGTCGAAGAGCCCGGCGAAGCCGCCGAGGCCGCCGACGACCTCCGGGCGGGTGGCCTTGGCGACCCACTTCTTCATGAGCTCGACGGCGAGGTCACCGGCCTCGATGTCGACACCCGCCGACTTGTATGAGGCGCCGGCGGGCTGGGCGGGGGTGGGAGACATGCGATCCAGGTCTTTCGTCTGCGGGGCGGCGGCGGTTCTCCGCGCGGGCTTGCGGTCACGGTCTCGCGTACGCGCGGCGTCGGGCCGCCGGGGTACGGGCGGGTGCGGGCGTACGGGCAAGGGCGGGCCCGCGCCTTCGGTGCCGGGGGCCGCGCTCGCGCACGTACCCCGGCACCTCGCCCGGCTCAGGGCCGGCGCAGGGCCTCGGTCGCGGCGGGCTCGGCGACCCCGGCGGCCAGTTCGGTCTCCAGGAGCTGCTTGCCGAGCAGCTCGGGGTCGGGCAGGTCCATCGGGTACTCGCCGTCGAAGCAGGCGCGGCAGAGCCGGTCCTTCGGGATCGTCGTCGCCTCGATCATCGCGTCCGTCGAGATGTACGAGAGCGAGTCGGCGCCGAGCGAGGCGCCGATCTCGTCGGGGGTCATCCCGTTGGCGATCAGCTCGGCGCGGGTCGCGAAGTCGATGCCGAAGAAGCACGGCCACTTCACGGGCGGCGAGGAGATCCGTACGTGCACCTCGGCGGCCCCGGCCTCGCGGAGCATCCGGACGAGCGCGCGCTGCGTGTTGCCGCGCACGATCGAGTCGTCCACGACGACGAGGCGCTTGCCCCGGATGACTTCCTTGAGCGGGTTGAGCTTGAGGCGGATGCCGAGCTGGCGGATCGTCTGCGAGGGCTGGATGAAGGTGCGGCCCACGTAGGCGTTCTTCACCAGGCCGTTGCCGAAGGGGATGCCGCTCTCCTCGGCGTAGCCGATCGCGGCGGGCGTCCCGGACTCCGGGGTCGCTATCACCAGGTCGGCCTCGACGGCGGCCTCCCTGGCGAGGCGGCGGCCCATCTCGACGCGGCTGAGGTAGACGTTGCGCCCGGCGATGTCGGTGTCGGGGCGCGCCAGGTACACGTACTCGAAGACGCAGCCCTTGGGGCGGGCGTCCGCGAAGCGGCTCGTGCGCAGGCCGTTCTCGTCGATCGCGACCATCTCGCCCGGCTCGATCTCGCGGACGAAGCTCGCGCCGCAGATGTCGAGCGCGGCGGACTCGCTCGCGACGACCCAGCCGCGCTCCAGGCGGCCGAGGACGAGCGGGCGGATGCCCTGCGGGTCACGGGCGGCGTAGAGCGTGTGCTCGTCCATGAAGACGAGCGAGAAGGCACCCTTGACGTGCGGGAGGACGCGCGGGGCGGCCTGTTCCACGGTGAGCGGGGTGCCGTCCTCGGCCGTCTGCCCGGCGAGGAGCGCGGTGACGAGGTCGGTGTCGTTGGTCGCGGCGACCTGCGTCGCGCGGCCGTTCTCCTTGGGGAGCGCCGCGACGAGCTCGGCGAGCCGCGCGGTGTTCACGAGGTTGCCGTTGTGGCCGAGGGCGATCGAGCCGTGCGCGGTGGCGCGGAAGGTCGGCTGCGCGTTCTCCCACACGGAGGCACCGGTGGTCGAGTAGCGCGCGTGACCGACGGCGATGTGGCCCTGGAGCGAGCTGAGGGAGGTCTCGTCGAAGACCTGGGAGACGAGGCCCATGTCCTTGAAGACGAGGATCTGGGAGCCGTTGCTGACCGCGATACCCGCGGATTCCTGGCCCCGGTGTTGGAGGGCGTACAGCCCGAAGTAGGTGAGCTTGGCGACCTCTTCGCCCGGAGCCCAGACACCGAAGACGCCGCAGGCGTCCTGGGGGCCCTTCTCGCCCGGGAGGAGATCGTGATTAAGGAGTCCGTCACCACGTACTGGCACGCCTTCGAGTGTAGGGGAGGTCGTGCACTGGTCCGAATTGGGGACGGGGTCACCGGTCTTGCCGGCGTTCGACCTGCGAGGACGCCGTGCGGGGGGGCCCGGCGGGGGCCTTCCGGGAGGGGCTGCGCGGACCGGTGATCCCGCAGGGGGAGGGGGTCTACGCGCGGGGGGCGCGGGGGGCGGGGGCGCACCGTGGGGTGCGGGGGGGCGTG
>NZ_GG770539.1:3268138-3269002 GCF_000154905.1 Streptomyces sp. SPB074
TGCGGGGGGCGTGCGGGGGTGCGCGGGTGTGCGGTGTCTCACGTCGGCGCCCGCGCGAGCGCCGCGCGGACGGCCGGTTCAGGGGCGGACGCGGGCGCGGTGGTGCAGGGCGCGGATCTCCTCGGTCAGCGCGGGCACCGGGCCTTCCACGAGGGCGCCGGGCACGACGGCGGTGACCGGGAGCGCGGCGACGGGTGCCGGGGGCAGGCCCCACTCGGCGAGCCAGCCGGCGAGCTGGGCGGCGGAGGCGGCGTGGACGATGCGGCCGAGCCCGGTCCAGCCGTGCGCGGCGGCGCACATGGGGCAGTGCTCACCGCTCGTGCACACCGTGGCGCGGGCGCGTTCCTCCGGCGTGAGGTGCGCGGCGGCCCAGCGGGCGAGGGCGAACTCGGGGTGCCGGGTGTGATCGCCCCCGCCGGCCTCGTTGCGCGCCTCGGCGCGCACCTCCCCCGCGCCGGACACGAGGACGGACCCGAAGGGCTCGTCGCCCGCCGCGAGCGCTTCGGCGGCGAGGGCGAGGGCACGGCGGAGGTGGGCGAGGTCGGTATCGGTGAGGGCCATGGCCGAGCGTACGAGGACGGGCCGGGCGGGGACGGGCTGAGCGCGGCGCGCGAGCACCGGCTCGCGGCGGTCGCCGAGGCGCGGCGGTCGCCGAGGCGCGGCGGCACGGGGACCCGGAGCTGACGGCGCGGGTCATCGGCGTCCACGACGTACCGGCGCTGTGGACGCGCTCGGACGGCCCGGTGCGGGCGGCGCGGCTCGTGGCGGCGGAGGACACGCTGCGGGAGCTGCCCGGGGAGCGGGAGGCGGAGCGGGCGCGGCTGCTCGCGACGGTCGCGAGTCAGAGTCGCGGGGCGCTGCGGC
>NZ_GG770539.1:3269738-3270623 GCF_000154905.1 Streptomyces sp. SPB074
GCGGGGTGGTGGCGCTGGGGGTTCCCGGGGGCCGGGCGGGGTGAGGCGGGCGGGGCGCGTTCGCCCGAAAGACGGAACCGGCACCCGTTCCCGAGGTGGACGCCGCCGCGCGCGGGGCGCGGGCCCGCTCAGCCCAGCAGGGGCAGGTACGGGGAGAGGTCGGCCCGTTCGCCGCTCGCGCTGATGCGGGCCGCGGCGCGCTCGCTCGCCCAGTCGGTACGGCCCGCGGCGAGGCGGACCCAGGTCAGCGGATCGGTCTCCACGACGTTGGGCGGGGTGCCGCGCGTGTGCCGCGGGCCCTCGACGCACTGCACGACGGCGTAGGGCGGCACCCGTACCTCGGTGGAGGCGCCGGGTACACGGGCGGCGAGCGCGTCGGCGAGCAGGCGGACGCAGGCGGCGAGCGCCTGCCGGTCCAGGGGGACTTCGCGCCCGGTCGCCCGTGCCAGGTCGTCGCTGTGCACGACGAGTTCGGCGCAGCGCGTCACGAGGAAGTCGCCGAGCGCCATGGGACCGGCCGGGGCCGCCACGAGCCGCCCGGGCAGGGCGCCTTCGAGCACCTGGTCGGCGCGGGTCGCGGTCTCGGCGAGCCAGTCGTCGAGCGCGGCCCGCCCGGCGAGCCCGGCGGCCCGTTCCCGTACCCGCTCCTCGTTGCGGGCGGCGCGCGCGGCGGTCGTGAACGGCCAGGCGGTGAGCGCCAGCCGGGGTGCCGTCGGCGGTTCCGCCTCGACCGCGCGCGTCACCGACTCCAGGGTGAGCCCGAGGTGCGTGACCAGCTCGGCGACGGTCCACGCGCCGAGCCCCGAGGGCTTCGCGAGCTCCTGCTCGCCGAGGCCGCGCACCGCCGCTCGGGCGAGCCCGTACTGGGCGAAGAGCGCGGTGCTC
>NZ_GG770539.1:3270778-3282264 GCF_000154905.1 Streptomyces sp. SPB074
CCCCAGCAGTGGGAGCCGGGCCCGCTCCCGGAGTGGGAGTGGGCGCGCGGGGCTCCGGTCGTCCCGCTCGTGGCGGGGCCTCGCACGCCCTGCTCAGGTGCGGGGGTCGGGTCCCGGCGCGGCGGGGCGGCCGCTCGTGCGGCCCACGCGGTGCGCGGGTCGCGGGCCCAGCCGGTGCCGCCGCCGTCGCGCCCGGTGCGCGCCACACCGACGCTCCCGCGTCCGGCGCCGTCCGTCGTGGCCCGGCGCCGGGGCTCCGCGCCCGGGACCCGGCCGCCGGCCGGGGCGCCGAGGGGCGCCAGGGCGTGGGCGTGCCCGGTCTCCGTGGCGGGACCGGCGCCGCCGCGCGCTTCCTGCCCGGGCCGCGTCTCGCGGAGCGCGGCGGACCGCTTCGTGGCCCGGCGCACCGCCCAGACGACCGCGAGGAGCGCGAGCGCGAGCAGCGGGTAGCCCATCGCGAGGCGGGCGAAGGCGAGCCAGCCGGTGCTGTCGTGGTCGTGGAGCCATTGCCGCACGACGAAGCGGGCGGCGAGGACGGCGAGGAGGGCGAGCGTCGCGATGTCGTAGCCGCGCCGCACGATCCGGTCCTCGCGCCACTCGTGGCCCTGCCCGTTGAGGGTGCTCCAGACGTATCCGGCGAGCGGCCTGCGGATGAGCACCGAGAGCAGCAGCACGACGGCCGCCGCGAGGCTGAACCAGATGCCGAGCAGGAAGTAGCCCTTGGCCGAGCCTGTCTTCCAGGCCTCGAGGGAGGCGGTGCCCACGCCGATGAGCCCGCCGATCGCCGGCCGGACCGATTCCTTGCGCACGAGGCGCGGCACCGCGAGGCCGACCGCGACCGCCATCGCGGTCACGATCGCGGCGGTGAGCCCGAAGGCCGCGTTGGCGACGACGAAGGCGACGACGGGCAGCCCCGTGTACAACAGCCCCCCGGGGGCCGCCGGGCCGGTCCATCATCGTCGGGTGCTCGTTCCTCCCGGCCGGGGGCTCACGCCGCCGACCCCTCGACGACCGAGACGAGCGAGGCCGAGGGCGTCACGCCGGTGAGCCGCAGCCCGGCCGCCTCGAACAGCGCGGCGAACTCGGCGCGTTCGCGCTCGCGGCCGCCGTTGGAGAGGGTCAGCATGTTGAGGTCCATGAGGGGCGGCAGCCCGCGCGAGTCCTCGGGGTCGATGACGAGTTCGGTGACGAGGACCCGGCCGCCGGGACGCAGTCCCGCGCGGCAGTTGCGCAGGATGCGCACGGCGGTCTCGTCGTCCCAGTCGTGCAGCACGTACTTGAGCAGGTAGACGTCGGCGGGCGGCACGACGTCGAGGAAGTCGCCCGCGACGAAGGTGAAGCGCTCGGAGAGCCCGGCCGCCGCCGTCGCCTCCTCCGCGGCCTTGGCCAGGTGCGGCAGTTCGAGCACGGCGCCGCGCAGCGCGGGGTGCCGGGCCATGAGGGTCTGGACGAAGGCGCCGGACGCCCCGCCGACGTCCATGACGGTCTCGTCCCCCGCGAGCGTGATGACGTCCGCGAGGTCGTCGGCGACACCCCGGGTCATGGCCGCCATGGCCGCGGCGAAGCGCGTCCCCTCCTTCTCGTGCGCGGCGAAGTAGGTGAACAGGTCCTCGCCGAAGACGCCTTCGGCCTGCGGCCGTCCGGTGCGCACCGCCTCGGGCAGGTGGCCCCAGGGCTGCCAGTGCGAGGTCATGCCGCCCCACAGGGCCAGGTCGCGCAGGGAGCCGGGCCGGTCGGCGCGCAGTGTTTCGAGGAGGGGGGTCGCGGCGTACGTCTCGCCGTCCTCGGTGCTCACGAGGCCGAGCGAGTCGCAGCCGCGCAGGAAGCGCGTGGTCGCCGCGGGGTCGAGCTCCGCGGTACGGGCCAGTTCCGCCGCCGTGCGGGGTCCCTGGCCGAGGTGTTCGGCGAGCCGCAGCTCGGCCGCCGTGCGGGCGATCTGTGTCGCCCAGTAGCCGGTGATCATCTGGAACATGCGCCCGGTCTCGTCCGGGGCGGATTCCGGCGAGCCCGCGGGGATCAGTGGACGCTGGTAGAGGGTCACGCGCTCTCCTCACGACGACGGACTCTTGGAGAACGGATGCCCGCCAAGTCGCCTCGTACGGCCCTCCTTTCCGCGCCCGCCCGGCCGCCGCCCGGTCCTTCGGCCGCGCCGGGCGCCGTTCACGTGCCCGGGGCGTCGCCCTCCGGGGCCGCGCGCCCGGGTTCCGCGGGTGCCGGGTTTGCGGGAGCCGGGTTTACGGGAGCCGGGTTTACGGGAGCCGGGTTTGCGGGAGCCGGGTTTGCGGGAGCCGGGTTTGCGGGAGCCGGGTTTGCGGGAGCCGGGTTTGCGGGTGCCGGGTCCGTACGCACGGGGTCCGCGCTCCCGAAGTCCCCCAGCCCGTGTTCCAGTTGGCCGAAGGCGCGCTCGGCGAGCGCGAGGCCGTCCGCGATGACGCGGCGCGCCCCGGTGCCCGCGAGCAGGGCGCGGAAGTTGCGGCCGACGAGCGTGTGCCACACGGCGAGGATCTGCGCGGCGGCGAGCGCGGCGCCCGCCTCGTCCCCCGTCGCCGCCGTCAGCTCGGCCGCGAGCGCCCGTTCGGAGAGCCCGCGCAGCACGAGCACCCGTTCCAGGAGCGGGGGGGTCGAGGCGATGAGCCCCTGGAGGCGCAGCACGAGCGGCAGATCGCTGCCGCCGAGCGAGGCGTCGCCCGCCGCGAGCGCCGCGAGGTACGTACGGCGCAGCGCGGCCACCGCCGGCTCGCCGGGCGCCCGCTCCCGTACCGCCCGCGCGGTGTCCTCGACGTGTTCCTGGAGCGGCTGGAGGACGAGTTCCTCCTTGCTGCCGAAGTAGTTGAAGACGGTCATCTTCGAGACCCCCGCGGCCTCGGCGATCTCCGCGACCGACACCGCCTCGAAGCCGCGCTCGGTGAAGAGGCCGAGTGCCACCTCGCGCAGCCGCCGCCGCGTCTCCGCCTTCTTCCGCTCCCGCAGGCCGCTCATGCCGCGCACGCTACCAGCGGCTTCGGCGGGCCCGGACCTGCTGTTTCCCGGCCGCACGGAGGCCCGACACGACATTGACCCGGTTGAAATATTGACTCGGTACACAAAATTGCGTCATCCTCGGCAGCGAACCGACCCGAGGAGCCCGCTCATGCCGTCACCGCCCCCGCTCGCCCCCGCCGCCCGCTTCCGCCTGGTCACGGTGCTCTGTCTCGTCACGATCGTCCTGGCCGTCCTGGACTCGAACATCGTCTCGGCCGCCGCCGTGCCGCTCGTCCACGATCTCGACCCGGGCGGCGGTCTCGCCGAGGTCCCCTGGCTCGTCACCGCCTTCCAGCTCGCCGCGAAGGCCGCGCTCCCGCTCTACGGGAAGTTCTGCGACACCCTCGGCGCCAAACGCGTCTTCCTCGGCGCGCTCGGCGTCTTCCTGCTCGGCTCCGCGCTGTGCGGCTTCTCCCGGTCGATGCCCGAACTCCTCGCGTTCCGGGCCCTCCAGGGCATCGGCGGGGGCGGGCTCATGAGCATCACGCTCGTCGTGATCCGCCTCGCGGCGCCGGGCTCCGGGGCGGCGGAGGACTCCGGGGCGGCGGCGGGTACGGGGGCGGTGGACACGGGGACCGCACCGGCGGGGCGCCCGTCACCCGGAGCCGTACCGCCCGGAGCGGCGCCCGCGGCCACCACGCCATCCGCCCCGCCCCCCCCGGCCGCGGTGCCGGGGCCGGGGCCGGGGGCCTGGTCGCCGGGGCCGGGATGGCGCTCGGCCCCTGGGTCGGGGGGCTGCTCACCGAGCACCTGTCCTGGCGGTGGATCTTCTGGGTCAACCTCCCGGTCGGCCTCGCCGTCCTGCTCACCGCCGCCGCTGTCCTGCGCCTCCCCGACCGCCCCGAGCGCCGCCCCGTCGACTACGCGGGCGCCGCGCTCGCCGCCGCCTTCGCCTCGTCCTTCCTGCTCACCCTCGAATGGGGCGGGGACCGCTGGCCCTGGCTCGCGCCGCAGACCCTCGCCCTCGCCGCCGCCACCCTCGCGCTCCTCGGGCTCTTCCTGCGGCGGCAGAGCACCGCGCCCGAACCGGTGCTCCCGCCGCGCCTGTTCCGGCCGCGCGCCCTGCGCCTCGGCTTCGCCGTGCAGCTCCTCCTCGGCATCGGGCTCACCTCGGCGATCGTGCAGGTCATGCTCTACCTCCAGGTCGCGCGCGGCCTCGACTCCGCGAGCGCCGGGCTCTTCCTGCTCCCCATGGCGGCCGGGATGACGGTCTCCGGCCTGCTCGCGCAGCGGTACGCGCGGCGCCGCACCCGGCTGCCCCTCGCCCTCGGCACCGGGGGCGGCGCGCTCGGCCTCGCCCGGCTGGCGGCCTCCGGCGCGCACACGTCCCCCTGGGCCACACGGGGCGCGCTCTTCGTCCTGGGCTGCGGCTTCGGGCTCCTCGTGGGCCGGCTCGTCCAGTACGCGCAGGACTCCGCGCCCGCCGGTCTCCTCGGCGTCACGACGACGGCCGCCCGCTTCTTCCAGACGCTCGGCGGCGCGGCGGGCGCGGCCCTCACCGGCGTGCTCCTCACCCGCCTCACCGGGCTCGACGGCGCGGCGGGGCGCGGCCACGACCCCTCGGTCACCGTCCCCGGCGCGGCCCTCTCTTTCACGGGCGGCATCGACACGGTCTTCGCGTGCCTCGCGGTCCTCATGCTCCTCGCGACAGCGCTCGTCCTGCGCCTCCCCGCCCCGCGGACCGCGCCCGCCGGGACGCCCCCGGGAACGCCGGAGCCCCCACCCGGTCGCGGGGACCGGGCGGGGGCTCGGGAGCGCGTCGGCTGACGCGGGTACGGGGCGCGGTCGCGGCGGCGCCCCGTACACGGGGGCCGCTCAGGCCAGCAGGCCCGGCACCGTTCCCTCGTGGATCTCGCGCAGCTCGTCCAGCGAGAGCGCGAACTCGCCCTGCACCTCGACCGCTTCGCCGTCCACGACACCGATCCGGGTCGCGGGCAGGCCGCGCGCGCCGCACATGTCGGTGAAGCGCAGTTCCTCGCTCCGGGGCACGGCGACGACCGCGCGGCCCGCCGACTCCGAGAAGAGGAACGTGAAGGCGTCCAGGCCCTCGGGCACGACGAGGCGGGCGCCGTTGCCGCCGAGCAGCGCCGACTCCACGACGGAGGTGACGAGACCGCCGTCCGAGAGGTCGTGCGCCGCGTCGATCATGCCGTCGCGCGAGGCCGAGATGAGGATGTCGCCCAGCAGCTTCTCGCGCTCCAGGTCCACCGCGGGGGGCAGGCCCCCCAGGTGCTCGTGGACCACCTCGGACCACGCCGAGCCGCCGAACTCCTCCTTCGTGTCACCGAGGAGGTAGAGGAGCTGGCCCTGCTCCGCGAAGGCGACCGGGGTGCGCCGCGCCACGTCGTCGATGACGCCGAGGACGGCGACGACCGGGGTCGGGTGGATCGCGACGTCACCGGTCTGGTTGTACAGCGAGACGTTGCCGCCGGTCACCGGGGTGCCGAGCTGGAGGCAGCCGTCCGCGAGCCCGCGCACGGCCTCCGAGAACTGCCACATGACCGCCGGGTCCTCGGGCGAGCCGAAGTTGAGGCAGTCCGAGACGGCGAGCGGACGGGCACCGGTCGTCGCCACATTGCGGTACGCCTCGGCGAGCGCGAGCTGGGCGCCCGTGTACGGGTCGAGCTTCGCGTAGCGGCCGTTGCCGTCCGTCGCGAGCGCGACGCCGAGACCGCTCTCGTCGTCCACGCGGATCATGCCGGAGTCCTCCGGCTGCGCGAGGACGGTGTTGCCCTGCACGTACCGGTCGTACTGGTCCGTGATCCACGCCTTCGACGCCTGGTTCGGCGAACCGAGGACCCGCTTGACCTGCTCCTTCAGCTCGGCCGACGAGGCCGGGCGGGGCAGCCTGTTCGCGTCGTCGGCCTGGAGCGCGTCCTGCCACGCGGGGCGCGCGAGGGGGCGCTCGTAGACCGGGCCGTCGTGGGCGACGGTGCGCGGGTCCACGTCCACGATCTTCTCGCCGTGCCAGAAGATCTCCAGGCGGTCGCCGTCGGTGACCTCGCCGACGACCGTCGCGATGACGTCCCACTTCTCGCAGATCGCGAGGAAGCGCTCGACCTTCTCCGGCTCCACGACGGCGCACATGCGCTCCTGCGACTCGCTCATGAGGATCTCCTCGGGCGAGAGCGTGGAGTCGCGCAGCGGTACGTCGTCCAGGACGACCGTCATGCCGCCGGAGCCGTTCGAGGCCAGCTCGGAGGTCGCGCAGGAGAGCCCGGCCGCGCCGAGGTCCTGGATGCCGACCACGAGCTTCTCGGCGAAGGCTTCGAGCGTGCACTCGATGAGCAGCTTCTCCTGGAAGGGGTCGCCCACCTGGACGGCCGGGCGCTTGCTCGGCTTCGTCGCGTCGAAGGTCTCCGAGGCGAGGATCGAGGCGCCGCCGATGCCGTCGCCGCCGGTGCGGGCCCCGTAGAGGATGACCTTGTTGCCCGCGCCGGACGCCTTCGCGAGGTGGATGTCCTCGTGCCGCATGACGCCGACCGCGCCCGCGTTGACGAGCGGGTTGCCCTGGTAGCAGGCGTCGAAGACGACCTCGCCGCCGATGTTCGGCAGGCCCAGGCAGTTGCCGTAGCCGCCGATCCCGGCGACGACGCCGGGCAGCACGCGCTTGGTGTCGGGGTGGTCGGCCGCGCCGAAGCGCAGCGGGTCCACGACGGCGACCGGGCGCGCGCCCATCGCGATGATGTCGCGGACGATGCCGCCGACGCCGGTCGCGGCGCCCTGGTAGGGCTCGACGTAGGAGGGGTGGTTGTGCGACTCGACCTTGAAGGTGACCGCGTACCCCTGGCCGACGTCCACGACCCCGGCGTTCTCGCCGATCCCGACGAGCATCGCGTCGGAGTGCGGGGCCTTGTCGCCGAACTGCCTGAGGTGGATCTTGCTGCTCTTGTACGAGCAGTGCTCCGACCACATGACGGAGTACATCGCCAGCTCCGCGCCCGTGGGCCTGCGGCCCAGGATCTCGCGGACCCGCAGGTACTCGTCCTCCTTGAGGCCGAGTTCCTTCCACGGCAGCGGGGTGTCCGGGGTCGCGGCGGCGTTCTCGACGGTGTCCAGGCCGCTGCGGACCGGGGCGCTCTCGGGACTCGTGGCGCTCATGCGGAAACCAGCTTCCTCAGGATCGAGGTGAAGAACCCGAGGCCGTCCGTGCCACCGCTGCCGATGAGCGGTTCCACGGCGTGCTCGGGGTGCGGCATGAGGCCCACGACGTTGCCGGCCTCGTTGGTCACGCCCGCGATGTCGCGCAGCGAGCCGTTGGGGTTGGTGTCCACGTACCGGAAGACGACCCGGCCCTCGGCCTCCAGGGCGTCGAGGGTCCGCTCGTCGGCCGTGTAGCGGCCGTCCATGTTCTTGAGCGGGATACGGATCTCCTGGCCCGCGGTGAACTCGGTGGTCCACGCGGTGTCCGCGTTCTCCACGCGCAGCCTCTGCTCGCGGCACACGAAACGCATCCGGTCGTTCTGGAGCATCGCGCCGGGCAGCAGGTGGGCCTCGGTGAGGACCTGGAATCCGTTGCAGATACCGAGGACCGGCAATCCGGACTTCGCTTCGGCGATCACGGATTCCATGACCGGCGAGAAGCGCGAGATCGCGCCCGCGCGCAGATAGTCGCCGTAGCTGAATCCCCCGGGCAGGACCACGGCGTCGACCTGCTTGAGGTCCTTGTCGCGGTGCCACAGCGGAACAGCTTCCGCGCCGGCGATCCGCACCGCGCGCTGCGTGTCACGGTCATCGAGGGTGCCGGGAAAAGTGACGACCCCAATACGTGCCGTCACGATTCCACCTTTACGACGAAGTCCTCGATGACGGTGTTGGCGAGGAAGGTCTCGGCCATCTCGTGGACACGCGCGAGGACGGTGTCGTCCACCTCGCCGTCCACTTCGAGTTCGAATCGCTTTCCCTGCCGCACGTCGGCGATCCCCTCGAAGCCGAGGCGCGGCAGTGCACGCTGCACCGCCTGCCCCTGCGGGTCGAGGATCTCCGGCTTGAGCATGACGTCGACTACGACGCGTGCCACGGGCACTCCCGGTGTGTGGTGCTTCGTTGAGCTTGTCCGTTCAGCGTACCGGCCCGGAATTTCTACGCGGGTAGAGCGGAAGTGGATCACTTGCGGGGAGTAGCGGCTCTCACCAGGGCTCACGGGTGCGCGCGGACGGCGCCGTGGCGGCACCGCGACGGCGCCGCGACGGCGCTGTGGCGGCGCTGTGGCGGTACTCACACGAGAAGTCCGCCGGGCCGGAAAATCCGTCCGCATATAGGGGACGGCAATGCGCACGCACCCGGCGGGAACGGCGACCGGAACACGCGGCAGAACTCCTTAAGGACTTCCCCACTCCGCACCCCGGCCTGTAAAAAGGAATCGGCCGGGAAAAGACATTCGGTAAAAGTGTGTACGGGCACGCATGATCCCGTACGCACAGCCGCGTGCACAGGGCCGCGCCCCGACCGGGAGCGCGGAACTCCGGTCGCGTACAGGTCGGGCGGCGGGAGCCGCCGACGAAAGGACCGATATTCGTGGCGCAGCGTGTCGTGGTCACGCTTTACGACGACACCGACGGCAAGGAAGCGGCGGAAACCGTCACTTTCGGGCTCGACGGCAAGTCGTACGAGATCGACCTCAGCCAGGCCAACGCGGAGAAACTGCGCAAGGCACTGGAGCCGTTCGTGGCCGCGGGCCGCAAACGCTCCTCCTCGGGCCGGGCCTACCGGCGCACCTCCGTGGCGGCCGACCCCGCCGCCGTGCGCGCCTGGGCCAGGTCGCACCAGATGGACGTGCCGCAGCGCGGGCGCATCCCGAAGAAGGTCCTTGAGGAGTTCGAGGCGGCCAACTGATCCCAGGCGGCGGCCGGGAGGCAGCCGGCCGAGCCGAGCGCCGGGGCGTGAGCCCCGGTGGTACGGGGCGGGCGGGGCCACCGGCACGCCGCGATCCGCCCGTCCCCGTACCCCGCCCCTGACGGGCCGTCGCCCCCGGATTTGCGCTGCACCCCGGGTGATCGGCTAGAGTCTGGAGCACGCCGAAGGGAACGGGCCGCAAGGCCGGAACCCGGAGCCGCGCGGGTGTAGTTCAGTAGTAGAACACCCCCTTTCCAAGGGGGAGGCGCAGTGTGCAATTCCTGTCACCCGCTCTGCACCGCTCGACCGTGAGGTAGGGTGGTCGCCGCACCGCACGACGCGTGTCGTGGGCGCATCTGCGGACGTAGCTCAGTTGGTAGAGCGCAACCTTGCCAAGGTTGAGGTCGCCAGTTCGAACCTGGTCGTCCGCTCAGCGAAAGGCCCTCCGGAAACGGGGGGCCTTCTTCGTGTGCGCGGGCGGGGGCCGTGCAGGGGCGGGGCACGCCGAAGCGCGGGTGCGCGGGTGCTCCGCGCGCCGGGGTCCCCGATGACATCTGTCATCCGCCTTCATGACAGCGCGCACTGCTCCGGGCCCCGCGCCCCGGGAAGACTCGAAGCATGAACAGCGCGACAGACACCACGCGAGTCATCGACGTGACCGACCTGCGCCGGGTCTACGGGGGCGGGTTCGAAGCGGTCGGCGGGATCACCTTCCACGTCGGGCGCGGCGAGCTCTTCGCCCTGCTCGGGACGAACGGCGCGGGCAAGACGTCCACGGTCGAACTCCTCGAAGGACTGGCCCGGCCCACGAGCGGCACGATCCGCGTCCTGGGCCACGACCCTGTCGGCGAGCGCGCCCGGGTCCGCCCCCGCACCGGCGTCATGCTCCAGGAGGGCGGCTTCCCCGCCGAGCTGACCGTCGAGGAGACGGTACGGATGTGGGCCGCCTGCACGAGCGGGGCCCGCCCGGTGGACGAGGCGCTCGACCTCGTGGGCCTCGGCAAGCGCCGTACCGTCCGCGTCAAGCAGCTCTCCGGCGGCGAGCGGCGCCGCCTCGACCTCGCGAGCGCCCTTCTCGGCCGCCCCGAGGTCCTCTTCCTGGACGAGCCGACGACCGGGCTCGACGCCGAGGGCCGCCGCGCCACCTGGGACCTCGTCCGCGCGCTGCGCGCCGAGGGCACCACCGTCCTCCTCACGACGCACTACCTGGAGGAGGCCGAGGAGCTGGCCGACCGGCTCGCGATCCTCCACGCGGGCCGCATCAACGTCACGGGGACCGTGGACGAGGTGCTCGCGAGCCAGCCCTCGCGGATCTCCTTCCGCCTCCCGGCGAGCCACCGGCCCGAGGACCTGCCCCAGCTCGCCCGGCTGTGGGCCGAGCCCGCCGGGGCGCGCGCCGACCGGCTCGCGCCCCCCGAGGACGCCGCCGCGCTGCGCGCCGCGCTCCTCGACGCGGACGGCAGGACCGTCCGGCTCCGCACCCACCGGCTCCAGCACGCGGCGACCGAGCTGCTGCTGTGGGCGCGCGCGGAGCAGATCGAGCTGGACGGGCTCGACATCCGCGCGGCCTCGCTCGAAGAGGCGTTCCTGCGGATCGCGGCCCAGGCCGGCACCCGTACCGGCGGCCCCGCCGCCCCGTCCCCCCTCCCCACCCCCGCGCTCGCAGAGGAGACCACCCGATGAGCACCCTCGCCCCCACCGGCCCCGCCTCGACCGCGCGCAGCCGCATGGGCGCCCTCGCGCGCGCCGAGACGACGCTGCTGCTGCGCGGCAAGGGGACGCTCTTCGCCGCCCTCGTCGTGCCGCTCGTCCTCCCGTTCAGCTTCAAGAACGCCATCGACTCGATGGACCTGGGCGGCACCGGGCTCGATCTCGGCACCGTCCTCCTGCCGACGGCGCTCGGCCTCTCGCTCCTCTTCGCCGTCTACTCGACGCTCGTGAGCACCTACGTGACCCGGCGCGAGGAACTGGTGCTCAAGCGGCTGCGCACCGGCGAGGTGCGGGACCACGAGATCCTCGTCGGCTCGGCGCTCCCGGCCGTCCTCACGTGCCTCGTGCAGTGGGCCGTGATCATCATCGGTTCCGTCCTGCTCGTGCACCCCGGGGCGCCCTCGAACCCGGCGCTCGTCGTGCTCGGCGCGGTGCTCGGCCTCGTCCTGGCCGTGGGCCTGGGCGCGCTCACCGCGACGCTGAGCCGTACCGCGGAGACCGCCGCCGTCATGGCGATGCCGGTCATCATCCTGACCATGATCGGTTCGGGCGTCGCCATCCCGCTCGACGTCATGCCGGACGGGCTCGCGACCGCCGCCCGCTTCCTGCCGTTCACGCCGCCGCTCACGCTGCTGCGCGGCGGCTGGGCGGGCAACCTCGACGGCGGCGAGACCCCGCTGGCCGTCGTCAGCGGCCTCGCCTGGGCCCTCTTCGCCGCCTACGGCGTCCGCCGCTGGTTCCGCTGGGAACCGCGCCGCTGACGCGGACGGGGGGACGGGGGCTAACGGGGCGGGGGTACGGGGCGGGGCGGCCTTCGCCGGGTGGCGGAACGAGGCGGGGGGTCTTCGCCGGGGCGGCTTTCCGTGGCCGTACCGTCACCGGGCGCGCACCCCGCACCATGGAGGGACCGACCGCACGGA
>NZ_GG770539.1:3282489-3287857 GCF_000154905.1 Streptomyces sp. SPB074
CCGCCGGGCCCGCGCCGGCCGTGCCCGGTCCCGCCGGAGAGCGGGCGCCGGGGGGCGAGCCGGTGTCCGGCACGGAGCGGGCGCCGGTCGCGGCGGCGGCCGGAGAGACGGACGACGGAGCGGCCGGTGACGGCGCGGCCGGTGACAACACGGCCGGTGACGGCTCCGGGGCACGGTTCCCGCGCCTCGAACGGCTCTCCTGGCGGCCCTCCTCGCTCGCCAAGGGGCACCGTCCCGTCCAGCAGATCGACCACTACACGCGGGCGACCCTCAGCCGCTACGTGTGGGCGTTCTTCGCGGGCTGGGTCCTTCCCGAACTGCTCCAGCACCTGACGCGGGGCGACCGCACCGACCTCGCGCTGCGCGGGGCGCTCATCCTCTCCTCGCTCGCGCTCTGCGCCGCCACCCGTCCCGCCCTCCTCGACGCGCTCGACCGCTACCTCGGCAGGCCGCACGCGCCGAACGCTCCCGCCGCCTGGCGGCTCCTCGCCCTCACCGTGCTCACCTCGGCGCTCTACCTGCTGTGCCTCGGCACCGGCACGATCGACGTCCCGGCGCTCGCCACGGCGGTGATGTTCTTCATCAACCCCGTTTTCGCCGTCCTCGCCCTCCGCGTCCCCGTCCCCCGCTTCCTCCTCGGTGTCGTCGGCGGCACCGCGCTGCTCTCCGCCGCCGCCCTGCTCGCCGACCCCGAGGGCACCCTGAGCGGCGTCCTCGCGATCCTCGTCCCGTGCGCGGCGGTCCTCGCCCTCCTCATCTGCCGCCCCTCCGCCTGGTCCCTCGCCCGCACCTGGGACATCGAGGACGCGCGCCAGGAGATCGAGACGGCGAAGGAGAAGGTCGAGCGCGCGAAGGAGACCGAGTCGCGCCTCGCCGTCGCCGAGGAGCGCCTGCGCTTCGGGCGCGACCTGCACGACGTCCTGGGCCGCAACCTCGCGACCATCGCCCTCAAGAGCGAACTCGCCGTCCAGCTCGCCCGGCGCGAGCGGACCGGGGACGCGGTGGCGCAGATGGCCGAGGTCCAGGAGATCGCCCAGCGCTCCCAGCGCGAGGTCCGCGAGGTCGTCCGCGGCTACCGGGGCATCGACCTCGGCGCCGAGCTGCGGGGCGCGCGCGGCGTCCTGGAGGCCGCCGGCATCGACTGCGCGACCGCCACCGGGGACATCCGGGCGCTCGCCCCGCCCGTGCGCACCGCCCTCGCCTGGGTCGTGCGCGAGGCCGCGACGAACGTCCTGCGCCACGGCGACGCCCGCCACTGCACCATCACGCTCGCCACGAGCCGTACGGGCACGAGCCTCACCGTCGAGAACGACGGCGCCCCCGCCTCGCCCAGCCCCACCCGGGGCGGCTCCGGGCTCGCCGGGCTCCGCGAACGCCTCGCGCCCGTGGGCGGCCGGCTCGAAGCGGGCCTCTCGGCCCCGGGCCGCTACCGCCTCACGGCCGAGGTCCCGCACGCCCTGACCGTGACCACCGAGCCCGCGCCCGCGCAGCCCGTCACCTCCCGGGTCCGTGTGCTGCTCGCCGATGACGAACACCTCATCCGGGGCGCCCTCGCCGCCCTCCTCGCCCTGGAGGAGGACCTCGAAGTCGTCGCGGAGGCCGCCTCGGGTGCCGAAGCCCTCGCGATGGCCCGGGCCCGTACGCCCGACGTCGCCGTTCTCGACCTCCAGATGCCGGACGGCGACGGTGTGAGTGTGGCCACAGCCCTGCGGAGCGAACTACCGGGCTGCCGCTGCCTCATCGTGACGAGCCACGGCCGGCCCGGCCACCTCAAGCGGGCCCTGGAGGCGGGCGTGCGCGGCTTCGTACCGAAGACCGTCAGCGCGCGCCGGCTGGCCGAGATCATCCGTACCGTCCAGGCCGGAAGCCGTTACGTCGATCCCGAGTTGGCCGCCGACGCCATCGCCGCCGGGGACTCCCCGCTCAGCGCCCGCGAGGCCGAGGTCCTGGAGTACGCCGCCGACGGCGCCCCCGTCGCGGAGATCGCCCAGCGCGCGGGCCTCTCCCCCGGCACCGTCCGCAACTACCTCTCCTCCGCCGTGACCAAGCTCGGGGCCGAGAACCGTCACGCCGCGGTGCGTGCGGCCCGCTCCCGGGGTTGGGTATAGTGGGCGCACGCGCTGAACACCGCGAAAGCGGCCCCGAAGCGCGGTGCGGACGTAGCTCAGTTGGTAGAGCGCAACCTTGCCAAGGTTGAGGTCGCCAGTTCGAACCTGGTCGTCCGCTCAGCGAAAGGCCCCCCGGAAACGGGGGGCCTTCTTCGTGTGCGGGTGCGCCGGTGCGGCCGATGTTTCACGTGAAACATCGCGCGAGGGCCGCCGGTGCGGGTGCGGATACGGGTGCGGATACGGGTGCGGATACGGGTGCGGATACGGGTGCGGATACGGGTGCGGAAATTTTTTTTATTTTTTTAGGCCCGTCCCCGGAGCGTCAGCTCCAGCGCACGCCCGTCAACTTCTCGTACGCCTCGATGTACTTCGCCCGCGTCCGCTCCACGATCTCGGCGGGCAGCCCGGGCGGCGGCTGCTCGCTCTTGCGGTCCCAGCCGGAGGCGGGGGAGGTGAGCCAGTCCCGGACGAACTGCTTGTCGAAGGAGGGCTGGGCGCGGCCCGGCTCCCAGGAGTCGGCGGGCCAGAAGCGTGAGGAGTCGGGCGTGAGCACCTCGTCGGCGAGGACGAGTTCGTCCCCGTCGAAGCCGAACTCGAACTTCGTGTCCGCGAGGATGATCCCGCGCTCGCGGGCGATGTCCCGGCCCCGGCCGTAGACCGCGAGCGTCGTCTGCCGGAGCTGCGCCGCCGTCTCCGAACCGATGCGCCGGGCGACCTCCTCGTAGCTCACGTTCTCGTCGTGCTCGCCGACCTCGGCCTTCGTCGCCGGGGTGAAGATCGGGCCGGGCAGCTCGGAGCCGTCCGCCAGGCCCTCGGGCAGCGCGAGCCCGCACACCGTGCGGGAGCGCTCGTACTCCACGAGCCCCGAGCCGGTGAGGTAACCGCGCGCCACGGCCTCGACAGGGATCATGTCCAGCGAGCGGCAGACCAGCGTGCGCCCGGCCCAGGAGGCGGGGGCGCCCTCGGGGAGCCGGGTCGACAGGACGTGGTTCGGGACCAGGTCGGCGAGCTGGTCGAACCACCACAGCGAGAGCTGCGTCAGGACGCGCCCCTTGTCGGGGATCTCGCTGGGCAGCACCCAGTCGTAGGCGGACAGGCGGTCGCTCGCGACCATCACGAGCTCGCCGGCCTCGTTCCGGTAGAGGTCGCGCACCTTGCCGGTGTGCAGATGCACCAGCCCCGGCACCTGTACGGGCTCGGGCTTCTCGACGAATCCGGACACGGTTCCTCCACGTGCTTCCGTCCAATGCCCCGATTGTCCCGCACGGGCGGACCGGACGACGCCGCAGGGTCACCGGGGGCCCGCGAGGGGCCGCGAGGGGCACGCCGACCGACGCGACGGCGGGCACAGCGGGGTGCGACGGGGGGGACGGCGCCCCCAGATCCCGCCCCACATCCCGCCGCGGCTTCCCGCCTCCGCGTCCCGCCCCGGCGGACGCCGGTCAGTCGCGTTTGCAGATGCGGTCGAGCAGGTTCGCCGTGGCGCGCTGGATGCGGGTGTCCACGTGTCCGGGGCGGTCGAGCGCGGGGGACCAGGCGAAGGTGCCCGAGGCGAAGACGAGGGCGCCGCTCGGGGCCCGGTAGAGGGAGGTCTCCTGGTGCCGGACGGTGCCCTGGTCCTCGTACGGCGAGTGCGCGAGGAGCATCCGGTCCTCGTACGAGGGCAACTGCGTGCGCGGGAAGTAGCGGTCGGCCTCCCCGGCGACGAGCCCCGGGAGTTCGTCGCCCTCGTGCGCCCCGGTCGCCTCCCACAGCCAGTGCTTCGCGTGCCGCACGACGAGCGGGGCGGGGGCGGGCACGCGGCCCGCGTACTGGATGCCCATGAGTTCCTGCTCCGGCCGGTCGACCTCGCGCCACAGCGTCGCGCGCCCGGGCCCGCGCCGTTTGCGGCAGGTCAGGAGCCGGTCGGGGACGCCCGAGGGCGAGGCGCTCAGCTCGACCTGCCAGTACATCGTGTTCGCGGAGAGGAAGACGAGCGAGGTCCCGGCCTCCTTGGCGCGCTCGGTCGTGCGGCGCATCGGGACCGACCAGTACTCGTCGTGCCCGGGGAAGACGAGGCCCCGGTAACGGGTCGGGTCCACCCGCCCCGCGTGGAGGTCGCGGGCGTCGGCGTACGCGAGGTCGTAGCCGTAGCGCTCCGCCCAGCGGATGAAGTCGTAGGCGTGCCCGACGTGCAGCGGGAGACCGGCGCCCGCGAAGGGGCGGTCGAAGGACACCGTGATCGCGGCGTCCTCCTCGTTGAGGAGCTTCCCCTTCTCGTCCCAGGCGTGGTAGAGGCTCGCGCCCGTCCTGCCGTCCTCCGGGTAGAGGTTGTACGCCTGCCAGGTCACGTCGGGGAGCAGCAGGAGCAGGTCGGCGGGCTCGCTGTCGCGGACGGTGAACGGGATGTGCGAGCGGTGCCCGTCGTACGTCGTGAGCACCGCGACGTAGGCGCCCGGCTTCCAGTACGAGGGGATCTGCTGCCGCCACGTGCGCCACCAGTGGTGGCAGGAGATCGTGCGGTCGGCGAGCAGCGGTTCCGGCTGGGTGAGTCCTTGCAGCCGGGGCGTGGACGCGATCTTGCTCGCCCCGGCGCCCGCGTAGTGGCCGATGCGGTAGAAGTCGATGGAGTACGACTGCGGCGGGTTGACGGTGACGTGGAAGTCGATCGACTCGCCCGGGGCGACGGCGCCGGTGGAGGTGAAGCCCTTGATCTGCTGGTGCACGTCGTCCGAGGAGCGCGGCGAGCCCTCCTCGCGGCGCGGCCTCGGCATCCGCAGTTCGGCGCCGGGCGCCGGGGCGTGCTCGACGTACCAGGGGACGACCCGGCCCGTGTCGTCGAAGTAGGTCTCGCTCGCGCGCAGCCACGGCAGCGGGCCCTGTCCGAAGGGGTCCGTCGCCGCGTGCGCGACCGCCCCCGACTCCCAGCGGCCCTTCCCTGCTTCCGCCCCCATCGCCGCCCCTCCCTCGTCCCCCGCATCCCAGTGCCTCGCCCCGTCTCGCGGGGATGGGAGCCAGCACATCACACTCAGCACCCGGACCGTCACCGTTCCCGGCGAATCCGCGCCGACGGCCCTGGTGCCGGTGCGGTGCAGAACCGCTTCTGCCTGGTGACGGCGGGACGGACGAGCGGAAACGGAGTTCCCCGTTCGGGTGAGGCCGTACACACGCGCACCCGTTTCCCGGCGGGGTGCGCCGTCGTACGCCCCCACCGTCCCGGCCCGTCAGGGGGCGCGCCGGCCCGCCTGGACCCGCCCCGGCCCGCCCGTTCCCGGCCCGCC
>NZ_GG770539.1:3288326-3289046 GCF_000154905.1 Streptomyces sp. SPB074
GGCGCCGCCGCCACCCCGACCCGCTCGGGCGGGCTGTCGCTCACCGTCAGGTGGTCCAGGACGCGCGCCACCGCGCAGGACCGGCCCTCCCCGCCCAGCTCCTCGCCCAGGCGCGCCGCGTCCGCGCGCCACAGCCGCTCCACGACCTCGTGCGGGTACGCGCGCCAGCTCACGGGCCGCCACTCCTCGCCCCGTTCCCCGTGGAAGAGCCGCGCGGCGAGCAGTGAGGCCGCCTCGTCGGCCAGCTCGGGTTCCTCCAGGAGCTCGCTCGCGGGCGGTTCGGTCAGCCGCAGCGCCTGTTCCTCGGCGGCGAGCCGGTCCCTGCGGGACAGCTCGGCGAGCGCGGCGGCGACCCCGGCGTCGAGCCGCGCGGGCCAGCGCCCGAGCCGCCAGGCGGGCACGGCGACCCGGCTCAGCAGCCGGTCCCAGCCCGCGTACGCGAGCCCGACCTGCTCCTGCGCGGCGATCCGCCGCCCGTACTCCACCTTCCTGGCCCGCTCGGCACACGCCGCCGCGACGTACCGCTCCATGTCGGCCGCCGCGCCCCGGCACCGTACGAGCAGCAGCCGCGCGAGGCGCGCCGGGACCGCGAGCAGCACCCGGCGGGCCAGCGGGGCGCGGGGCCCGGCCGTCGCGAGCGCGGCGTCCAGGCCGCGGACGAACCGGCGCGCCTGCGCGGTCGCCGGCTCGGCCGCCGGCTCCGTGCCCGCGACGACGGGG
>NZ_GG770539.1:3289146-3291727 GCF_000154905.1 Streptomyces sp. SPB074
CGGGGGGCGAGCAGCGCGCGCAGTTCGGCCACCCGCAGCCACCACAGGAAGGGCGAGCCGATCACGAGGACCTGGCCCCGCACCCCGGGGGCGGCGGCGCGCTCCTCCAGCCAGCTGTCGCAGTCGGGCGTGAGCGCTATGGCCGCCGGGGCCGGGACCCCGAGGCGTTCCGCCAGCTCCCGGACGAGCTGGTAGAGGGCGGGCGCGGCGCGCTCCTCGACCGGCACGGCCGGGGACTCGGCGGGGGCGGCACGCGCGATGAGCAGCGCCGTCGTCCCCGCGAGGACGAGCGCGAGCACGGCGAGCACCGCGACCCACAGTCTCGCCGCGTCCCAGCCCGTACCGTCCAGCCGTCCGCCCGCCGCGCCGGCCCACAGCACGACGGCACACGCCGCCGGCAGCACCGCGACCGCGGTCGCGGCGGACTTGACCCGCAGCACCGCGGCGGCTCTGGACCGCGCGGCGAGCGCGCCCACCTCCACACCCGTACCCGACGACACGACCTGCCGACCCCCTACCCCTGGCACCCGCCGGACCCTGGCGGGCCCGGCTTGCGCCGACGGGCCGGGCACCCGTGCTGGTGCCCGGTCCGTTTCTGCCTCGTCGCTTGCTTCCCGCGCTGATCGGCGGCGGACCGCAGTCCGTCGCGCTTTCCGGCGTCGCTCACATCCCCCACTCTGACACCGGCCCCTGACATCGCAATGCCGGTGGGCCAAGTGCCGCAGCCCGCCCGTACGGCCCGTTCCGCACGGTTCCACCGGCGGTCGGGCACGTGCGCCGCACCCTAGTGGGGGCGCGCGCCGCCGTCAGCCGGATACGGCTTCGATCACTCGATGGAATGGCTCTGGGCAAAGGTGCTGACAAGCGGCCGCCCCGGCCCCCCGGGTGTGCACGCGTGCGCGCACACCCGGGAAACCGGGGCGGTGGTGCTGCCGGGGTACGGGCGCTCAGCCGGCCGCCGCCGCGTCGCGCGCCGCGCGCTCGGCGATGTCCGTGCGGTGCTGCGAGCCGTCGAGCCCGATCCGCGCCACGGCGGCGTAGGCGCGCTCGCGCGCCACCGTCAGATCGGCGCCGGTCGCCGTCACCGAGAGCACGCGGCCCCCGGCGCTCACGACGTCCTCGCCGGACCGGCGCGTCCCGGCGTGCAGCACGTACGCGTCCGGGGCGTCCTTCGCGGCGACCTCGTCAAGGCCGGTGATCACATCACCCGTACGGGGAGCGGCCGGGTAGTTCGCGGAGGCGACGACGACCGTGACGGCCGCGTCCTCGCTCCACCGCAGCGGCTCCAGGGTCGCCAGCTCACCGCGCGCGGAGGCGTTCAGGAGGCCGGAGAGCGGGGTGCGCAGGCGCGCGAGGACGACCTGCGTCTCGGGGTCGCCGAAGCGCGCGTTGAACTCGATGACGCGCACGCCGCGCGAGGTGAGCGCGAGTCCCGCGTACAGCAGCCCGCTGAACGGCGTGCCCCGCCGCCGCAGTTCGTCCACGGTCGGCTGGAGCACCGCGCGCAGGACCTCGTCCACGAGGCCGGGCTCGGCCCACGGCAGCGGCGAGTAGGCGCCCATGCCGCCGGTGTTGGGGCCCGCGTCGCCGTCGAGCGCGCGCTTGAAGTCCTGCGCGGGCTGGAGCGGGACGACCGTCGTACCGTCCGTGACCGCGAAGAGCGAGACCTCGGGCCCGTCGAGGAACTCCTCGACGACGACCCGGCCGCAGGCGAGCGCGTGCGCCCGCGCCTCCGCGCGGTCGTCCGTGACGACGACGCCCTTCCCGGCCGCGAGCCCGTCGTCCTTCACGACGTACGGGGCTCCGAAGGCGTCGAGCGCGGCGTCGATCTCCTCGGCCGTCGTGCCCACGTAGGCGCGCGCGGTGGGCACCTGCGCGGCGGCCATGACGTCCTTCGCGAACGCCTTCGAGCCCTCCAGCGCGGCGGCCTCGCGGCCGGGCCCGAAGCAGGCGATGCCCGCCTCGCGCACGGCGTCGGCGACCCCGGCGACGAGCGGCGCCTCCGGCCCCACGACGACGAGACCGGCCCCCGTCTCCCGGGCCAGGCGCACGACGTCGGCCCCGTCCAGGGCATCGACGGGCCGCACCTCGGCGACCTCGGCGATCCCGGCGTTGCCGGGGGCGCAGTACAGGGCTTCGACGGCTGGGTCGAGCGAGAGAGAGCGGCACAGGGCGTGTTCGCGGGCGCCGTTTCCGATGACGAGGACCTTCACACGGCTCACCCTAACGGGCGGGTGAGCGGCGGGGGCCGCGTGGGCGCGGGGGTGAGACGGCCGGCTCCGGCCACCCGTCCCGGGCGAGCGCCTCAGTGCGGCGCCGCGTCGTTGTCGTACTCCTCCAGCACCGTCGCCCCCAGCTCGCGGACGATCAGCTCGTACCCGCTGAGGGCGCTCTCCACGAGGTCCGGGTCGTCGGCGGCCGGCTCGTCGTCCTCGGGGGCGACGGGCGGGCGCGCGGGCGCGGGGGCGGGGCGCGGCTCGGGCGCGGGAGCCGGTACGGCGGGGGCGGGCGCGGGCCGGGACTGGGCCTGCGGCGGGGCGGGACGGCCGCCGGGGCCCGCGGGGGCCCCGCCGCTCTGCGG
>NZ_GG770539.1:3292398-3295461 GCF_000154905.1 Streptomyces sp. SPB074
GCCGCTGCCTGCGGGAACGCGGCCGCCGGGGCCGCGCCGGCCGGTGGCCCGGACCGCTCCAGGCGGTCGAGCCGGGCGAGGACGGCGCGCTGGTCGTCGTACGCGGCGGGCAGCAGGACCCGCGCGCAGATGAGTTCGAGCTGGAGGCGCGGCGAGGTGGCACCGCGCATCTCGGTCAGGCCCTCGTTGACGAGGTCGGCGGCGCGGCTCAGCTCGGCGGCCCCGAAGACGGACGCCTGCGCCTGCATCCGCTCCACGACGTCGGCGGGCGCGTCGATCAGGCCCTTCTCCCCGGCGTCGGGCACGGCGGCGAGGATCACGAGGTCGCGCAGCCGCTCCAGGAGGTCGGCGACGAAGCGGCGCGGATCGTTGCCGCCCTCGATGACGCGGTCCACGACCTCGAAGGCGGCGGCGCCGTCCCCGGCGGCGAAGGCGTCCACGACGGAGTCGAGGAGCGAGCCGTCGGTGTACCCGAGGAGCGAGGTCGCCATGGCGTACGTCACCCCGTCCTCGCCCGCACCGGCGAGGAGCTGGTCCATGACGGACATGGAGTCGCGCACGGAGCCGGCCCCGGCCCGTACGACCAGCGGCAGCACCCCGTCCTCGACCCGTACGTCCTCCTGCCCGCAGACCTGGCCGAGGTAGTCGCGCAGGGTCCCGGGCGGGACGAGCCGGAAGGGGTAGTGGTGCGTGCGCGAGCGGATCGTCCCGATGACCTTCTCGGGCTCGGTCGTCGCGAAGATGAACTTGAGGTGCTCGGGCGGCTCCTCCACGACCTTGAGGAGCGCGTTGAAACCGGCCGACGTGACCATGTGGGCCTCGTCGATGATGTAGATCTTGTACCGGCTCGACGCGGGCCCGAAGAACGCCTTCTCGCGCAGGTCACGGGCGTCGTCCACGCCACCGTGCGAAGCCGCGTCGATCTCGATGACGTCGATGGACCCCGGCCCGTTCCTGGCCAGGTCC
Organism: Streptomyces sp. SPB074; assembly: GCF_000154905.1. Taxonomy (GTDB): domain Bacteria; phylum Actinomycetota; class Actinomycetes; order Streptomycetales; family Streptomycetaceae; genus Streptomyces. The sequence goes on from NZ_GG770539.1 coordinate 3,293,365, forward strand.
TGGCAGGACTGGCACTCGCCGCACGGCGTGGGCGTCGGCCCCTGCTCGCAGTTCAGGCAGCGGGCGAGGATGCGGGCGCTGGTCGTCTTGCCGCACCCGCGCGGCCCGCTGAACAGATACGCGTGGTTGACCCTGTTGTTGCGCAGGGCCTGCGACAGGGGGTCGGTGACATGCTCCTGCCCGATGACCTCGGCGAAGGTCTCGGGACGGTAGCGGCGGTACAGCGCGAGGGACGACACACCTACGAGGTTATAGGCGCCCACCGACAAACGGCCCCGCACACGACAACGCCCCCCACGCACCCGCCAGAGCCGACCTACCCTTGCTGCCTTCCGGCCCTGGGGGAGTTCAGTCAGATAGCGCCACGTGAGGGGCTGGCCGCCACCCTACCCGATCCCCGGCCCGTCGATCGAGTTCGCGAGCACTCCCCTCGCTCATGTAATGTCTCCTGCGGAGGATTCGCCTAGAGGCCTAGGGCGCACGCTTGGAAAGCGTGTTGGGGGCAACCCCTCACGAGTTCGAATCTCGTATCCTCCGCCATTGCTCTCACCGGGCAATACGTTGAAGGGCCCCACCGGTTTCGGTGGGGCCCTTCAACGCGTTCTCAGGCGCCGTTGTCCTGGTTTTTGTCCACAGGCCCCGCGTCGGACGCTCCCCAGATCGCTTCCGCGAGCTTCCGCGCCACGTCCTTCAACATCGCGTCCGGCACGTGGAGGTAGCGGGCCCGCATCCGTGCGGCGGTCCCCGGTTCCCATCCCATGATCAGATCAATGACCCGGTCCGGGACGCTCAGGAGCATGAGCACGGTGGCGGCGGTGTGCCGGGCGTCGTGGAGCCGTCCGTCGTGCACACCCGCGTCGGCGAGGAGCCGCTTCCAGTCGTGGTAGTCGGTATTGGGGCTCAGCGGCCCACCGAGAGGCTTGGTGAACACGTACGCGGACTCGGTCCACAGGCTCCCGGCTGCCGCCCGCTCCGCCGCCTGCTGACCCCGGTGGAGCCGCAGCATCGACACGAGAGGGCCGGGCAAGGGGACAGCACGCCGCCCCGCCCGCGACTTGGTGTTCTTCGTCTCGCGCCGGGTCTGCACGCGGTCGGGGCAGTAGCCAGGCTTCCGCCCGCACGGCGCGTCGTCGCGGCACCCGTGGGCGTACTTGGGGCGCAGTCGGTTGCGGCGGAGCTTGAGGTACTCGTTCTCCAGATCCACATCCGTCCAACGCAGCCCGAGCGTCTCCCCCTGCCGTAGTCCGAGCGCCAGAGCCAGCATCCATCGGGCGCTGTTCCGGCGCTTGTTGACCTGGATCAGGAGGCGCTGAACCTCATCGACGGTGTACGGCTCGACCTCGTCCTCGTCCTCTTCCATGCGGGGCGGCTTCGCGAGGGCGGCGGCGTTCTTGGCCGCGTAGCCGCGTCGCACCGCCTCACCGAGCGCGGTCCGAGCGGTCCGGTGGGCCTGGTGCGCGGTCCCCGCCTTGCGCTGCCCGTTGGCCTGCATCCGGCGGTACAGGCTCTCCAGGTGCTCGGGCTCCAGCCGGTCGAGCCTGTGCCGGCCGACACCGGGTACGAGGTGCACTCGCACGGCGACCTCGTACCCGTCGTACGTGTTCTCGCTCACGGTGGGCTTCGCGATGTTCTCGACCCAGTGCTCCAGCCACTTGCCCACCGTCCACGTCTTACCGGGCTGCTGGGCGCTGCCCTGATCGCGCTGCTTCTCCAGGCGCCGCACCTCCGCGACCAGCTCGGTACCCGTGGGGCGCGTCAGATGACGCCGGTAGGGGGTTCCGTCGTCCTTGTAGCCCATAGGGACCCGCGCGTGCCAACGCCCGTCCTTCCCCAGGTAGATCGCGGATTCACCGTTGGCACGACGCGTGCGCTTCTTCTCTTCGGACACTGGCGCCTCTCCTCGTGAGGCAGCGTCCGGAGGAGCAGCGATGAGCAGCGACCTGCGCCGGCCGCCCAAGGACGAGGAGAACCTCATTGCCGCGGTCGCGGCGGGGTGGGTGACCGCCCTGGACAACCTCTCGCACCTGGCACCGGACCTCTCCGACCTCATGTGCTGCATCGTCACCGGCGCCGAGACCATCAAGCGCGCCCTCTACA
>NZ_GG770539.1:3295561-3304053 GCF_000154905.1 Streptomyces sp. SPB074
CGGCGCGGGGTGCGGGCCGGTCGGGGCACCGCACCCCGCGCCGGACTGGGCGGGTGGTCAGCTGGCGGTGCGCTTACGGGCGACGTACGCGGCGGGCGCGTCGGCAGGTACGCGGCGGAGGTGGTTGATGGTGATGGATTCCAGCTCGCCGGCGCGGATGAGGGCGAAGCAGGTGGTCCGGCCGATGCGGAGGCGGCGGGCGGCCTCTTCGACGGTGAGGAGGACGAGGGTGGTGTCGGCTGGCGGGGGCATCGGTTCGGCGGTCATGAACGTCCCTTCACGGGCTTGCTCAGGCGTCGTGGTGTCCTAGGTTCGGATTTCTGCGTCACCGCGTCATCTGCGTCACGCAGGGGTGTTGAGCTGCGGTTTTGTGGTGACGCAGGAATGCGGGGGTGCGTCATTGGTGACGCAGGCTCTTCGTCATCGGTGACGCGGGTGACGCTGGGTGACGCAGCCGGATGCCGTCTGCGTCACCGCTGTCGCTGCTGGTCACTGGGGTTTTCCGTCCGTGGGTGACGCAGGTGACGCAGCATTTTTCTCTTCGGACAAAAAGCCGGGGTCTTGGTGCGCGTCACAGAGAGAATGAGGAGCCTTCGGCGCGCCCTTTGAGCGGCGGCGCTGCCGCCGGACAGGCAAGAAGAGCACGGCGCGGCGCGTGGTGCTCTTCTTGCCTTTGTGCGGTCCGGCTCAGAGCCCGGGCGTCTGGTCGGGGTCGGCGGGACGCCGGGCCATTTCGAGGTAGCGCTTGAATTTGGTGCGGCCGGAGTCGATGAGGACGCCCCGGGAGGCGAGGGTGGGCTGCAACCGCTTGAGCCGGTCGGAGAGCACCTTGCCCGTGGTCGGCCACCCCTTCGGCAGCGGGCGCATCCCGTCGCCACTCTGGAGGTTGCTCAGGAGGGTCAGCCACTCCGTGGACGTCATCCGCTGCTCGACGCCCTCGTTCAGGGTCGCGGCGTGCTTGAGGACGGTCTGTGCGAGGACGTCACCCTCGATGACGTCGTCGTTGAGGTCGTCGAGGCACACCCGGTACGCCGCGAGCGCGCCGAGGCCCTGCGCGGCGTCGAGCTGCGCGCACAGGTGCGCGAAGTCCGCCATGCGCAGGTCGGTCGGCGTCTCGGCGTCGGTGGCGCGGACCTGGACGGTGAGGTCGAGGAGCGAGCCGAGGATGACGGGGAGGGCTTCCTCGAACTCCGTCCACAGCTCGGCCTCGGTCCGGCGGACGGTGGGGCGTTCGAGGCGGAGGGGGAGGAGGCGTTCGGCGAGGTCGGGTCGGATGACGCCTACGTCGATTCCGGTGAGGAGGAGGGGGCGGCGGTAGCGGGCCCGTACGACGTCGCCGTCGGTGTAGAGGGCGCGCTTGATGGTCTCGGCGCCGGTGACGATGCAGCACATGAGGTCGGAGAGGTCCGGTGCCAGGTGCGAGAGGTTGTCCAGGGCGGTCACCCACCCCGCCGCGACCGCGGCAATGAGGTTCTCCTCGTCCTTGGGCGGCCGGCGCAGGTCGCTGCTCATCCCCTCGATGATCCGGGTGAGCATCCGCCCCGCCGTCGACTTCCCCGCCCCTTGCGGGCCGGTGAGGAACGGCGCGGGCACGGGGACGGACGGGCCGAGGCAGCCGACGAGCCAGGCGAGAGCGAGGCATTCGGTCTCGGCGCTCGCGAAGTTCGTCAGGCGGAGAAGGAGGTCGATGCCCTTGCCGCCGGTGTCGCGGGCGGGCATGGGCAGTTCCCCGGTGAGCTGCGTCCGTCGCCAGCACACTTCCTCGGGGTCGGGGGTGGTGATGGTCCAGCCGGTGGGGTGGATGCGGACGGACTGGCCGTCGTCGCGGCCGAGGTCGAGCCAGGTGGCGCCGTCGAAGCCGGGGGCGACGCGGATGTGGGTGGGCTGGACGTCCTGGGAGAGGGCGAGTGCTTCGATCAAATCGAGTGCCTCCTTGAGAGCGGTGCCGTTGAACACGCCGATACCGTCGCGGTAGAGCCCGACCATGAGTTCCTGGCGGTGGCTGCCGGTGGTGCCCTGGGAGCGGATCGGGCGGGCGACGGGGTGGCCGTTGCGCTGGGCGTAGACGGTGCCGTCGGCGGTGCGGAAGTAGCGGAAGTGCGCTTGCGCGTAGTCGGTGATGACCTCGCGCGCCGGGGTCTTCTCCTCCTCCGACACGCCCCTACACCCCCAGCCGCGTGCGGGCGTTGGCCCACGCGTCGGTGCAGTGCCGCAGGCTCTCGCCCTTGGCCTGCGCGGCCGTGAACAGCCGGTTGACGTGGGTGTCGGTGAGGCAGCCGCACCGGCCGTGGGTGGAGAGCACGGCGAGGAACGCCCCGTAGACCGTGGCGTGCACGGCCTTGTCGGCGTCGATGATGCGCTGCTCGGCCATCGTGAGGCCGCGTTCGAGGAAGGCGGGGGTGCGGTGCGGGCACTCGCCCCCGGCCCCGCTCACGACGAGACCGGACGGCGCGCGGCGGGCCGGGGCGTGCGCCTTCACGACGAGGGCGCGGATCACGGTCGGCAGCACCGTCATGGCGCCCTCGCCGGGACCGAGCCAGCGGGTGTACGCCATGCGGGACTTGATGTCCACGCCGGGACGTACGGCGTTCGCGGACGACATGGTGCCCTGGTAGATCCAGTGCTCGCCCCGGGTGGTGGGGACGGTGCGGGTGGGCGGGAGCGTGGCGCGGGCCCACGTGATGGCCGCGTCGTTGTCGAGGTCTACGACGGTGAGGCCCGCGTCGCCGGGGTGGTAGGCGATGGCGGCGGCCCGCTGCCAGTACGGGGCCCACTCGGTGGTGTGGCGGTGGGTGTCGGTGGTGGCGGCGGCCCAGCCGTGGCAGGGGAGCGGGCAGGCGCACCGGCCCGGGGTCTTCATGTTCGGCCTGCCGCCGCACGCGTTGCGGGCGCAGGCCGGGCAATTGCCGAACGGGACCTTCCCCGCCCGCAGGGGCAGCACAGGGAGGCCGGCGGAGGCGAGGCGGAGGGCGAGAGCGAGGGCGTTCACGCTGCGGCCTCCGCCCCGATGAGCAGCGCGCGGAGGTGGGCGCCGGTCCAGGCGGTGTAGGCCGGGGGGATGCACTCGCGGATGCCCTCGCGGTTCATCCACGGCACGCCCATGACCTCCCGGGCGAGGGCGACGCCGGAGAAGTTGCCGACGTACTGCCCGTACCAGCCGGGCGGGACGGGACGGCCCATCTTCGCCTGTGGCACTGTGTGCTCGGGGTGCGGGGGCTGGGGGAGGGTGAGGCCGCCGCCGGTCTCGAAGTAGCGGTGGCGGTAGGTGCGTACGCCGAGCATCGGCCCGCACAGCATCACCGGCCGATGCAGCTTGGGCAGGGCACCGCCCACGTTCTCCAGCACCCACGGCCGTCCCGTCGCCTCCAGCGCGGCGCGGGTGGGCGCGATGAGGTCGGGGTGGGCGCGGCCCTGGATGCGCTGGCAGTCGGAGTCGTGCTGGCAGGGCGGCGAGGCGTGGATGGCGTCGAACTCGTGCCCGTACTCGCGGATGAAGACGACCGCGTCGCCCTGGATGAACGCAAAGGGGTAGCGGGGCTGGGGGTTGAGGTCGATGCCGGTCACGTCGAAGCCGGCGTCGGCGTAGCCCTTGGCGGCACCGCCCTGGCAGCAGAACGCGTCGAGCAGACGCGGACGCCGCCCGCGCTCTCGCGGGAAGGGGATCAGGTCGGGCATCCTGGAACCTCCAACAGGTCCGTTCACGGTCGGGTTGGACGAGGGCGGCCCCGGACTTTGGCGAGAGCGGGGCCGCCCTTGTGTGTGGGGGGGGTCAGAAGGGCGGGAGGTCGCGTGTGCGGCGTCGCGAGGGCAGGTGCGGGAGCGGGAGAAGCACCCGGCACCGGTACACGTCCCAGCAGGGGCAGGTCGCGTAGGCGGTCTAGACGTACACGTTGGCGGCGAGGTGGTAGCCGTCGCGGGTGAAGCCCTTGCCCGCGCACTGCGGGCAGTGAGGGCGGGGTGTGTCGCTGAGGGTGAGGGCCCGGCGGGGGCAGTGAGTGAGCGTGAGTCGGAGGTGCGTCATGCCGACTTCTCCTCGGTCCGGAGGAATGGCTGCGGGCAGGGATGCCGGGGCGGGGGCAGGTAATGAGGACGCGGGCGATGAAGGGGCCGGAGGCGGACCAGTAGCCCCAGACGACATCCGCACGGCGGGTGAGGCGGTCTTGGGCGCCGTCGAGGTCGACGCGGGGCGGCCAGTCGCGCGGGCCGCGCGGGTGCTCCTTGAGCTGAGTCTCAAGCCAGGCGTACGCGTGGCCATTTTCGTCCGGCATCGCGAACGTGGCGGCGAGCAGGTGGCGGGGCTTGGAGAGCCAGTGGGCGATGAGCGGGGGCGGGGTGGGTTTGGACGGGTCCCGGGCGTCCCGGTCGCGGGGCAGCTCGGGGCCCGTCCAGGTGTAGGCGTGCCAGTGGCCGGCGATCACAAGCCCGGGAGGGCGCCGGTGAGGGCGGTGAGGACTTGGGTGATGGGTTCGGCGGCGCCGGTGGAGGCGAGGAAGAAGCCGAAGCCGCTGGCGGTGAAGGCGGAGCCGGGGCCGAGGTAGCGCCCGTGCAGGAGGAGGAGCAGGACGAGGCCGAAGAGGGCGACGGCGGAGACGGTGATGGCCATGCGGGAGTCCTCTCAGTGCTGGTGGTTGTGAGTGCGGGCGGTCAGGCCGCGGGTGTGGGTGGTCAGGCTCGTGTGCTGCTGGGTGACGGGCGCGGCGTAGTGGTGGTGGATTTCCGGGCGGGCGGCGTCACCAGCGGCGCGTCCGGCGCGGCGGATGAGGGCGCCGAGGGCGAGGAGGACGGTGGTCGCGCCGCCTCCGGCGACACCGAGCGTGACGGGGTCGAGGGTGCCGAGGACGGCGAGGACGAGGGAGACGGAGCCGCCCGCGGCGAGGGTGGCGACGGAGCCGGTGAGCATGAGCGCGGAGGCGTCGGTGGCGCGCTGGCTCATCGGCGGCCGGCCGGGCTGCGCGACCGCCGGGGTACTCCCGTACGGCGGCACCGGGGTGGGGTCGCGGTAGGTGGTCGCGGTGAGTTCGGCGGGGCTGTTCTGGTAGGCGTCGTGGATGAGGCGGCGGGCTTCGGTGGCGGCCTGGGCGTCGGTAAGCGGAATGCCCTCGGGGGTGCCCTGGGCGGTGTCGTCGGGGTGCACAACGCGGTCCTTTCAACGGGCCGCCCACCGCTCCCGGGTCGGGTGCGGTGGGCGGTGGGTGCTTGTCGCCTTGCTTGTCGCGCGGCTTGTCGTCTGCTTGTCGCTTGTCTTGTCTTGTCGCTTGTCGCCTCGCAGGTCAGACAAGAGGACGACAAGCCCTGAGCGCCCGCCTGGGGGGTTTTCAGGGCCCGGGGCGACAAGCGACAAGTCAGGTCTGCGCGGGGCCGCCCTCGGGGGCGTGGCGGGCGTGGATGTAGCGGGTCTGGGTGCCGGTCCCGACCCGGCGGGCGGTGCCCTGTTCGGCCCATTCGTTGAGCCAACCGGAGACGGTCTGTCGGCTCGTGCCGTGCTCGTCGGCGAGCGCCCGGGCGATGGCGGAGGCCCCCGTGCCGCCGGGCCCGGCCTGGTCCAGGAGGGCGAGCGCGGCCCGCTTCGCGGCGGAGTCCGCGGGCTCCTCGCGCAGCGCGGAGAGGTTGAGCCCGGCCCCCGCGCGCGGCGCGGGGTTGTCGGGGGTACGGGGGTCGTCGGCGGTGGCGAACTCGGCGTCGATCTGCGCGAGGAAGCGGCGCATGAGGTCGTCCTCCGGCGAGCCCCCGGCCTTCGTGGGCTCATCACGCAGCGCTGACAGGTTGAGCCCCGCCCGCCCGCTGTCCGCCGCGGTGTCCTGCGGCTGGGGGGCGGGGGTGTGCTCGCCCATCCACTTCGTGCGGGCGGCGCTCCAGCGGTCGGCGTAGGCGGGACCGGCCGCGGTGGCGGAAGGCTTGTCCAGGGCGGGGTGGCGCTCGCTGGTGGCGGCGATGATCTCGCGAATCTGGTGGGGCTTGATTCGCCACGCCTTGAACAGCGCCACGGCGTCCTCGGGGGTGCCCATGAACCCGGCTCCCTTGAACGGGGCCTGGTCGGGGCGCAGTCCGCGCGAGCCGGGGAAGAGCTTGGTGAGGTCCATGCCCTCGGTCTCGCCGCCGGTCAGGGCGACGCGGACCTTGGCCTCGCGGCGGATCATCAAGTTGCCCAGGACGCTGCCGGTGGCGCCGAGCGCGGTGATGACCGTCCGCACGCCCATGGCGCGGGCGATGCGGATGACCTCAAGGAGCTTCTCGCCCAGTTTGCGCAGCTTGCGGTCGGTGGCGACGAGGAGTTCGGCGCCCTCGTCCACGACCAGCATGATCTGCGGGATGCCGGGGCTGATCGGGAGAAGGTCGGTGTTCGCCTCGGCCATGAGCTTCTGGTAGACGGTCTTGCGGTGCTTGGCCACCTTGATGGCCGTGTCCAGCATCAGGAGGGCTTCGTCGTAGGTCCCGGCGAGCCAGTCCACCCCCGGGCGCAGCCGGTCGGGGTCTTCGAGGGCGGGCAGGACCCAGGGGAGCCCGGCGGACCCGGCGTTGAGGTCGATGACCCAGGTCAGGAGGTCTTCGGCGCGGGCGAAGCCGGCGAGGATCAGGTGGACCATGTTGGTCTTGCCCGATCCGGTGGGGCCGACGATGAGGGCGCACTGTTCGCGCAGGTGGACGAGAATCTGTTCCGCGTTGGTGCGATAGCCCCAGGGGATGCCGGTGTGGACGGACAGGGGGCTGTAGTCGGTGGGGTAGGCGCGCTCCTCGGTGAGGACGTTCACGGTGGTGACGTCCACGATCGCCCGGCCCTGGTGGAGGCCGGGGCTCGCGGCGACGGTGCAGCCGTGCGGGAGGCGGGCGTCGGCGGCCAGGCGCGGGCCCTCGGCGGCGAGCTTGGTGTGGGTGGCGCCGCCCGGCGGCATCTCCAGGTCCAGGGAGAACCCGGTCCCAGTCGGCCACTGCTCCACCCCCAGGACCCGTACAGCGATGCCGCTGACGCGGTTGATGCGCTCGGCCCACTCGGCGGCGAGCTGGCGACGGTCGGCGGACAGCTCGCGGGCGACGCGCTGTTCGGCGGCGGCGAGGGCTTCGTCCTCGCGCGCCTCCTCGTACAGGGCGGTTGAGCGGGCGGCGGCGCCGATCCCGGCACCGATCGTGGCCAGGGAGCCCAAGGCGGCCCAGGTCAGGGGGCCGTGGGTGATGGCCCAGGTAGTCCACCCTGCCCCGACGAGCCAGGAGGCGCCGCGGGCGGCGAGGGTGCGCCCGGCGTTGCGCAGGCGCAGGCCGGCGACGGTGTGCCCGAGGGCCCCTGCCGCGCCGACCGCGAGGGCCCAGCTCGCGGGCATCCCGGTGGCGGCTCCGGTGGTGGCGACGGCGAGGGCTCCGGTGGTGGCGGACAGGGCGCCGGTCACGGGCCCGTGACCGGCGGCCCAGTCCAGCACCGGGCCACTGCCGGACTTGGCAGCGGAGGAGGTCATCAGACGTTCCAGCCCTTCTCGGCCTCGGTGCCGTTGCGGGGGTCCTCGTGGCGGGCGATGTCGGCCTCGTGGACCTGCCGGAACAGCGGGCCCAGGTCCTCGGCGACCGCGACGGCGGCGCTCATCGCCCCGTACATGTCGTCGAAGGACTGCGCGATCGCCTTCTCCAGCGGGAACTCCGAGTCGGAGCGCTCGGCGAGGATGCGCATGACGTTGGCGACGCTGGTCAGCGCCGCGGGCAGGCCCTCGATCATGGAGAGGATCTCCATGGCGTCCTCGGGCTCGTAGTTCTGGGCGGCCTGCTCCATCTCGGCCGCGTACTCCTCGAAGCGGAAACCGGACATGTGCGGTACCTCCTGGGGTGCTTCGTTGCTGGCCACGGGCCCTTCGGGCCGCTCGACGCGGTCCGCGACCTCGTCGTCCTCGTTCTCGGCGTCGAGCGCGTTCTCGGCGTCCTCGCGCTTCTTGCGGATGGCCGCGTCCCGGGCCGCACGGCGCTCGGCCGCGGTGCGGGTCATCCGGCGGTAGAGGCGACGGCCGGGGTGGATCAGCCACGACCAGCCCAGCCGCCGCCCCAGCGGCGAGGAGAGCAGGCCGAGCGCCCCGAGCGGAGCCGCGAGGAGGGCGGCGAACAGGCGCCGCCCGTGCATCCGGGCCGCCGAGCGCAGCAACGCCCGCCGCGCCGCCTTACGGATCGGCAAGCGCCGTATCACCCGCCGCCGCTCGCGCAACGAGCGCTTCGTGGCGCCGTCACGCCGGGCCCGGGAGGCCGTGACGGCCCTGTCACGCAGGGAACCCGCACGCCGTGACGCGGCACTCAGCAAACGCCCGACAGGCCCCCGCCGCTTACTCCCGCCACCGCGCTTGACCTGCGTGCCCCCGCCGTTGCGGCGGGACGTGACGCCGTGACGGCCACCCGTCACGCCCGACTTCGCACCCGGCCCGCCGCCGTGACGCCCGGTGCTCCCGGCACCGCCCGGCCGGACCGTCCCACCGGGCGCGGCACGGTGCGCGCTGTCCTGCTTGGCGAGGGAAGGGGGAGTGCGG
>NZ_GG770539.1:3304153-3349415 GCF_000154905.1 Streptomyces sp. SPB074
GGGCGTCCGCGACGGCACGCCGGGCGTCCCGCAGCCCCGTACGGCGCTCTCCGCGCGTACCTCCGTCCGCTCGCTCGGCGGCACGGAGGGCCTTCACCTGCCGCAACCGCCCCCCGCCGCCCGTCACGGAGCGAGAGGAACCCGTGCCGGGGGACCTCAACGACTTCGCGCCCGCCGTCGAGGCGCCTCCGCCCTGCGCGCGGCGCTGAGTGGGCACGCGCGAGCCCCCGCCACGCCCGGAGGACGTGGACGGGTTGCGGGAACCGAGCGCGGGACGGGCGCTGTTGGTGCGCGCGGCCTGGCTGGCGGTGCGGGCCGCGGTGCGGCGCGCGGCCCGGCGGGTGCCGGGCTTCGCGCGGAAGGCGGCACGGGAGGCCGCGACGCCGAGGGCGGCAAGGCCGCTGGCCGCCACGGCCAGGCCGACCGGGCCGCCGGCGATGCTCGCCGCCGCGACGGTACTCACGACGGTGTTCGCGCCGGAGAAGGCGAGCGGCACCACGGGCCAGCCGCCCGGCGTGTGCTCCTCGGCGGACCCCGCCGCCGGGATCGGGGTAGGGGTGGCCTTTTCGGAAGGGGGCGCCACCTCGGAGACTTTCGGGGGCGCCACGGTGTCCGTCATGATGACTGCACTCCTTGGGAGTAGGCCCGGCCACGGTGCTGTGAGAGGTTGCGTGGCCGGGCTGCCTTGCGTGCGGGTCAGAGTTCGAAGAGGCCGTCCTGTTCCGGCACGGCGGAGGTGGCGGTCTTGCTCTGGGCGCGGCGGGCGTGGTCGCAGCAGTCCGGGCACCAGGCCCGCAGCTCCTCGGCGGAGAGCGTGACCGCGACACGAGCGGGGGTGAGGAGGTCGGCGGGGGCGGCGACGAGGCGGACGCGGCGACCGTGCTTGCTGGTCCAGCCGTCGTGCTCGGCCTCGCACCGCCCCTCACCCTTCTTGTGCGGGCCTGGTGCCCGGTGCACCAGCACCGGAAATCGTGCGCGGTGAGGACGGCACGATGGAGGGCCGAAGCGGCGAGGGGCGTACTCATGCCGCCACCCCCGCACGGCGTCCGCCCCGCCGGGCAGTGAGCCCGTGCCACAGGCGGCGGCCGAGCGGAGCGCGTACGGGCCCGTGCGCGGCGCGCTTGGCCTCGTACATCGCTTCGTCCGCGCGTTCCAGCAGCGAGGAGAGGTCCCCACCGGGGTGGTCGGCGGCCCGGACCCAGCCGAGCGAAACCGTCGTGGCGACCTCGGCCGGCTGCCCCTCGGCGGGCCGTGCGAGGACACCGTGGAGCAGGGCGAGGAGGTCAGCGGCGGTGCCGTCCCTGTCGAGCAGGACGGCGGCGAACTCGTCCCCGCCCAAGCGTCCGCACACCCCGTCCGCGCCGGTGGCGTGGTCGAGACGGCGGGCCACGGAGGCGAGGAGCGCGTCGCCGACGGCGTGGCCGTGGGTGTCGTTGATCCGCTTGAAGTGGTCGATGTCCGCGAGGACGACGACGGCCCGCCTGTCGCGCAGCAGACGGCGGGCGCGGCGGGTGAAGGCGTCGCGCGTCCACAGCCCGGTGAGCGGGTCACGGCGGGCGCGGGTGAGGCCCCGGCTCAGCACCGTCACGTGGGCGGCCCACCCGGCGAGCGGCACGAGGCCGAGGAGGTCGAGAGCGCTCATGCGGGCACCGCCTTGTTGTCGCGGTGCTCGGCGTAGCGGCTGGAGACCCAGCCCACCGACCACCCGCACGCGGCCACGGCCTCACGAATGGACAGGCCGGTCTCGAAGGCGAGCGCCACCACGCGGCGGGCCTCGTCCTCGCCGAGCTTCTCGGAGACCGGGGCGGCGTCGAGGAGGGCAGCGCGTTCACGCTCACGGCGCATGTGTTCACGGCGCTCGTCCTCCTGCTCACGAAGCGCCTTCTCGCGGCGCTCGCGCTCGGCCTTCTCGCGGGCCTCGCGGGCGGCCTGTTCACGGGCGCGTTCCTGGTGTTCACGCTCGCGTTCACGGCGTTCACGCTCGGCCCGCTCACCCGCCGTCCGCTCCGCCTCTCGGCGGGCTTCCTCGGCCGCTCGGCGCTCCTCCCGCTCGGCCTGTTCACGGGCTAGGGCGGCTTCATGCTCGCGCTGTTCACGGGCGAGCTGAGCCGCGTGCTCGCGCTCTTCGCGGCGGCGGCGCTCCTCGCGCTCCTCCCGCGCCTCACCCTCACGAGCACGCCGCTCAGCGTCCTCACGAGAGCGCTGCGCGGCCCGCTCGCGCTCCGCCGTCTGGCGCTTGTCCAGGTCGTCCAGGGCGCGGGTAATGGCCCGCCGGTAGGCAAGACCGGTCTCCGCGGTGACGATGAGCAGCAGCGGCGCGACCGCGTGCACGGCCACTCCCACCAGGTCTTTCGCCAGCGCGGAAGCCGTCGTGTTCAGCGCCAGGGTCATCGCGCCGGTCATCCACCGCAGCACCACCGGCCACCGCCCGCCCTGTCCGCCCAAGCGGGCGAGGACGGAATCGAGGCGGACGACGATGACGACAGCGGCGTCCACCACGAGGGGCAGGATCGGAGCCGTCCACCGCCACGACGGGGCCGTGTGGTCCGCCATCAACGGCGTGACCGTGAGAACCGAGTAGAGCATCGCGCCGGACACGATCAGCCACGTCCCGACCGACAACGCACGCTCGGCCGAACGCACGTGAACACCCCGCGCGGAGGCGTGGACACTGTCCATCACGCGGCCCTCCCGGCGAGTTCCTCCCGGACGGGCAGGGCGAGGTACCCGATCAGCTCGACGGTCGCACCGGCATACGCCGTGCACACCGTGAGCGCCCCGCCGTCCACCCCCCACCGCCGCAGTACGACCGTGGCCGGGTCCGCGTCCAGAGCCTCACGCCATGCCTCGAAGTCGGCGGCGTCGTCGTGGAAGTCAAGCCGCAAGCGGTCCGGGTAGATGGGGCTCACGCTCGCCGTGGGCGCGGGAAGCTCCGGGTGGTCGAGCACCAGCAGTCGCAGCGCGGTCAGCGCCGCGCCCAAGTCCTCCAGACGGATGCCACTCACGCCGCACCGCCCGCCCACCGCCCGAAGGCGACGTTCGCCAGAACGGCCCGCTCCCGCAGCACCCGCCGCCGGGCCCGCCGCAGCCGGGCCGCGTCCAGCTCGGACAGCGGGCGGTCGAGCGTGAGGATCTGCGCGTCGAGGAGGTCAACGTCCGCGAGGATCGCGGGCAGTTCCTCCTCGATCGCCGCCAGCTCGGCGGCGGTCGGCTCCAGCCAGTCAGCGAACGCCGTAACGGCGTCCTGAACAGTAACGATGTGATCCATGGGTCGTGATCTCCCTGGTAGGTGGCAACGGCCCGAACAGAGCCCCCGGAGGTGCAACTCCGGGGGCTCACGCCGTTGGGGGTCGGAACTCCGGCTCCCTGCGCTCCTCCTCGTACCGCCACGCGGACAGGACGAGGAGGAGAGGCAGCCGGCCGCCGCGACCGGAACGCTGTGAGTGCGGCGGGATGACGCGAAGGGCGCTACCGCTCGTACCGGTCCAGTACGAGCGACGCCCGAGGCAATCGACGCGGTGGGTACATCCGGCCCCCTTGGGGAGCCGGGACGGGGAAGGTGGTGCGGTCTCTTCGGGAGCGCGCTCCCGTTTCAGGCACATGAGACGTGACCTTTCGGTCTCAGCCCTCGGGTGAATGCAAAGGACCCCGGCGCCCTCGGCCCGCTCTGTCCCGGGCCCCTTGGCGAACCGCAGAGCAGTCCGCCCCGCACCAGAGAGACCGGTCAATGACCCGCCATCTGGTGCGCACCAATAGATTGCATCTGGTGCGCACCAGAGTCAAGCGGATCGGCCGGAGAGTCCGGCCCAGCTTCGCTTGGTGCCCTTCCAGGAGACCTGCGGGGGCGGGGGTTCCGGAAGATTGGATCGGTTAACAACCGGCCTGTTAGGGGCTGTTGACCTGCGAGGTTGTGCGCCATGCTGTTTAGTGAAGACTCGGACGGCAGGCTCGGAGGTGAGGGCATGAGCGCTGGGCTTCGTACCGCGCGCACGGCTCGCGGCTGGTCGCAGGAACGGCTCGTGCGTGAAATCGAGCGGTACGCCAGACAGCACCTCGTGGACGTGGCTTCGATGCCGAGCCTTCGGGTCTACGTCTCCGAGTGGGAGAACGGGAAGCGCGCCATCTCGGATCGGTACGCGGCGATCTTGCGGCCCCTCCTCGGTGCTACAGACGCAGAGTTGCGGGGAGCGCCCGCCATGGCGCCGCCATCCGCAGACGGGTACGACGATCTGTTGAACCGGATCGATGCCGCCGCGAGCGTGGGCGGCTCGATGGTGGAGACGTTCAACGCTCAGACCGAGCTATTCAGGTCGATGGACCGCCAGATGGGCGCTTCCGGCCTCGTAGACCAGATGACAGGGCATCTTTCGGCGCTGCAAGAGGCGTTGAGCTTCGCGGTCCTTCCGAGTGCGCGTCGGCCCGTAGCTCTGGCGCTCGCTGGCGCGTCAACCCTCGCCGCGTGGCAGGCCATTGACGCAGGAGCCATCGAGCGGGCGTGGCGCCACTACGAGACGGCCAAGCACGCGGCGAGGGACGCCGAGGAGCCCATGTACCTGGCGCACGCCATGGGCGAGCAGGCGTACGTACTGTGCGAAGCAGGGCGACCCGCCCTCGCCGCCGAGTTGGTGCAGGACGCCAGGCGGACGGCGGGCGAGGCCGCGTCCCCGCGTCTGCGGGCATGGCTGTACGCCGCCGAGGCGGAGATGCACGCGTACGCCGGGCAAGGCGACGCCTGCAAAAGGGCGTTCGACGCGGCCTTGCGCCTTATCCCGGAGGGAACCGACGCGCGGGACCCCGACATGGTGAGCATCTTCTTGAACGGCGCGCATCTCACCCGCTGGCACGGCAACGTGCTCGCGCTCCTCGGCGAGGACGACGCCGTATCGAGCCTCTACGCGGCCTTGAAGGTCATGGACCCGAGCTTCGTCCGCGCGCGGGCCGGACTCCTCGCGGACCTGGCCCACGCGCACATCGTGCGGGGCGACTACGAGGAGGCGCGCCCCCACCTGCGCGAGGCGCGCCTCCTCGCGAGCCGTACGGGCTCCGCCCGCCAGCGCCGCCGAATCGAGAAGCTCACCGAGAGGACGTGAGTCCGGGCCGGTTCGCGAGCACGTGCAGCAGGGCGACGAGCGTGCCCGCGCCCATAAGGTCGCCGCGCGCCATGAGGCCCGGCACGTCGCTCAGCGGCACCCACTCGATGTGCCCAGCCTCCTCGGCGTCGGTCGGTTCCCCGACGCGCTCGGCCCCGCGCGCGAGGAAGACCTCATGCGGCGAGTCCACCATGCCGACCATGGGCTGAAAGGTGACGACGTGCTCCAGGTCGCGCGGGCGCCACCCGGTCTCTTCCAGCACTTCCCGGGCGGCAGCCTCGGCGGCGGTCTCGCCCTCGTCCACGATCCCGCCGGGCAGCTCCCAGCCGAAGCGCTGCGGTACGAAGCGGTACCGCCACATCATCAACACGCGGTCCCGGTCGTCCAGGACGGCGGTCACGGCAACGTGCTGGAGCCGCACGACGTGATGTTCGAACCGCTCGACGCCGGGCGGCTCGACGTCCCAGAGCTGGAGCTTGACCCACTCGTTGTCGTAGACGTCGCGCTCACCGTGGATACGCCACGGCTCGACGTCATGCGGCTGCTCGACGCTCACGGCGCCGGGCGCGCGGTATGAGCTGCGCCCGTACACCTCAAGCGCACCCTCGGAGACAAGCCGCGCGAGCACCTGCCGCAGCGCGGTGCGCCCGATCCCCAGTTCCTCGCTCAGCTTCCGTTCCGAGGGCAGCTTGTCGCCAGCGCCGTACTCGCCACCCGACAGACGCCCCCGCAGCGTCTCGTAGACCTTGCTCGTCTTGGGTCCCATACGCGGCGCACACTCCGTTCGGCCATGGTGCACACCAGCGTAACGGGCCTCGTTCATGCTGCCTCCGGACGTTCGTACTCATGGTTCCTCATGGGCTCGTGGCTGGCAGTCTCGGCGCGGCAACAACCGAGGGCACCCCAGCTGACGACGGGGTGCCCTCGACGGGACTCGGATCTGTGCCCTTCGATCCTTAGCTCTAGCTGGATTGGGCAGCGGTGGTCACACCGGCAGCTACGAGGCTTGTTACTTGTCCGCGGTCCTCGCGACTGGGCGCTGCCGCGGCAGGCCCTCTTCCTGCATACCAGCCCTATCCAAAACCACCAGTCGCAACTCGGCAGGCGTGGGCCAGGGCGCACTGCGATGAATCATTCGGTGGCAGTTCGAGCAGATCAGCGCGAGGTCCGCCAGCCTCGTGGTTCCTTCGCCCGCCTCATGGAGCGGCACTACGTGGTGGCATTCGATGTAGCCGTCACCACGCTCCCCGTAGAACTTCCCGAAGTCGAAGCCGCACGCCTCGCACGAGAGCGCGCCTCCTTGTTTCAGGACTGACGCGATCTTCTTCTTGCGCAGTCCCTTGTTACGTTCGCGGGTGCGGTGGCGCCGGTAGAGGACGCGCCCCTCGGGCGCGCCGACGTCGTCGTCCTGGTCCTCATCCTCGTTGAGGGGTGCTGGCTGGAGTTCACCGGATCGCAGTCCTGCACGAATCAGCTCAGCAGCCTGCGCCATTTCTGCCGGCCGTTCCAGGAAGTCCTGCAACACCTCACGGTCCAGCTGTCCGCCATTTGTGGGTTTGCCTTGATAGTCAGGATGAAAGCTGGCGATGTTGTGTGTCTTTAGGGCCGCTCCGTTGCGGTTTCGGTACTCAGCCGAGCGTTGCTCCGGCGGGTAGGCGCCGAGGAGTTGCAGGAGGTCGGACAGCTCTCCGATCCGTGGATCCGCAGAGGAGACCCCCCGCCAGCCGTTCCGAGCTACGACATCGCACGCAAGGATCAGCTCGTCACGGGCCCACTTCGGGCTCCGCGGAACCCCGATCTGGAAGCCTTCACGCTTAAGCCAGTCCACCGCATGTCCCACCCCGCCGCTGAACTCGTCCCATTTCAGCGTCCTCCCATGGGAATACTTGTGGGCTACCCCGGCGACTGCCTTCGATTCGTACTCTTTGCCCTCGTGCAAGATGAGAAACTTCCGGGCAGGCTTGAAGCCGTACAGGCTGAGGAACGACTCCGCTCCCAGGTCGTCGTACTCCTGCAAGGTCTTCAGGATGTCGTCGCGCGAGATGGCCCCTTTTTCCATGAGCTGAGCCTACGCGGCGAGTCTGACAACGCCCCTCACCTCGCGCCTACTCGGATTGCTTGCGGACACGCTCCGGTCTCAGTCGTGGTCTCAATTTTGGACTGTTCCGGAGACGGCCGTCCCCGTCCGTACGTCTCCGAGCGCGGGCCAGAGCTGCGGCGAACTCAGTTGCTCGGAGGCTCTCAGGCACCCCTGCAATCCGAACGGACAACTTGTGAAGCGTGGGTCGTCGCTTCCTGCGAGCGGCTGCGACACGCTGGCTTCTCCAGTCGGCTGCTTCCGTCCGCACTGGTCTCGTAGACCGGGCGCAGTTGCCGCCGCTTGTCCTGTTCTTTGTCCAGTACGCCACCGACCGCAGCCGTTCGTACGCGTTCACTCCCCGCGCTTGACCTGCCCCTTGAACGCGCCCGAACACGCCCGGACGGCTGGATGCACAGTTGGAAAGCGTGTTGGGGGCAACCCCTCACGAGTTCGAATCTCGTATCCTCCGCCAGTGCCTCACCGGGCACATTGTCGAAGGGCCCCACCGTTCGCGGTGGGGCCCTTCGACGTATCTGGTCTCAGTTTTGGTCTCAGTTGGCGGGGCGGACAGCCATGGGCACCCACGAACCGGCTTCGCCGGCGCTCTGCGGCATCGCTCCGCGGCAACGTGTGCATGGCCCCCAGCCCAAGTCGGCGCTTTAGAAGTCATCTCATTTGGTGAGTCTGCGGTAGCAGATGAGGGTGCAGGCGATGCTGGTGAAGGCGAGGAAGTGGTCGGCTTTGCGTTCGTAGCGTCGGTGGAGTCGTCGGCAGCCGGCGAGCCAGGACATGGTGCGTTCGATGGTCCAGCGGTGTCGGCCGAGTCGCTGCGAGGTCTCGACGCCTTTGCGGGCGATGCGATGCCGGATTCCGCGTCCGGACAGCCATTGCCGCAGGTGGCGGTAGTCGTATCCCTTGTCGGCGTGGAGCTTTCCGGGTCGGCGTCGACGGGGGCCCCGGCGGGAGCTGATAGGCGGTATGCCCTTCACGAGCGGGATAAGGGCTTGGCTGTCGTGGACGTTGGCACCGGAGATTGCGACGGATATGGGCAGACCGGTCCGCTCGGTGATCAGGTGGATCTTCGACCCGTACTTGCCCCGGTCGACAGGATTCGGACCTGTCAGGTCCCCCTTTTCAAGGCCCGCATGTTCACCGAGTCGATCGCGCACCGCGACCAGTCCAGCTCCCCGCGCGTACCGAGCTCGTCGAGGACCAGGCGGTGGAGCTTGGCCCACACCCTGGCCTTCGACCACTCCGAGAACCGCCGGTGGGCAGTCGCTCCGGACGGGCCGAACGACGCCGAAGGCAGCTGCTGCCAGGTACAACCCGACGTGGCCACGAAGACGATCGCGGCCAGCACTTCCCGGTCACCGTGCCGACGCCGACCACCACCCTGCGGCCGCGACGGCGCCTCAGGCACCACCCGCTGGAACAACTGCCACAATTCGTCCGGCACCAGCCGCTCAACAAGCCCCACCATGACTCATAGACTACCGAGTCACCCAAATGAGATGGCTTCTTAAACCGGCCAGCAGCAATGAGCGTTTTCAGCGTTGACTCTCCAGGGTGAGGACGGCTTTGGCGATGACGCTCATGCGGTTGGGACTGATGCGGGATCTGCGGAAGATCTGCCAGGACTTCAGTCGTGCCATGCCTCGTTCGACAGGTGCCCGGGCCGCGGACAGGGCCCGGTTCTCGGTCCGCTCGGTAAGGGTGAGTTCACCGCCCGGCGGACGGCGCTTGGCGGTGGTGACCCAGCCGCCTGCACCGATGTAGGCCATGTCGGCGAGGATCGGGACGCCCTGGCGCTCGCAGATCCGGAGAATCTTGTGCGTGCGGGCTGCCGTCAGATCGTGGGTGCGGCCCGGCAGTGTCGGCGACAGCCACAAAATCTCTCCGGCCGGGTCCGTGACTACCTGCACGTTCACGCCGTGCCGCTTGTGTTTCGCCGAGTAGTCCGCCCTGCCGTCACCGACGCGGTCGCACTCGACGAGCGTGCCGTCCAGGAGAACGAAGTCCGGATCGTGCACGCGCAGCGTCTTGAGCAGGCCCGGTGCCTGCTCGGCGAGTAGGTCGGTGACCGACGCGACGTAGGAGTGGGCGGTGCCGACGGATATCCCGAAGGCTGCGGCGATGCGGGCGAGGGTTTCGTGGCGGCGCAGGTACACGAGTGCGACCAGCGCACGGCGGTGCGGCGGGAGTTTGCACCGCCGGTCACCCTCGCGGGTGACGATGAGCATCGTGACCCACTCGACCAGGGCGTGAGGCAGGTCGAGTGCGGCAGGATACGGAACCAACAGGGCTCCTGTGCTGCTGAGTTGAGACGTCGAACACCTCACTCAACGGCACGGGAGCCCTGTCCGTTGCGTACCTCAACGTCACGCCGTCCCATCACCCGATCAGTAGCCACGCTGAAAACGCTCAATCACCACGCCAACGACAGGGGCCCTCCTGGCCACGAGACCCGCTGACCAGTCCATTTCACCCTCCCGCGCAGAGGAAAGAGGTGAAGTGGATTGCTCAGAAACGCGGAGGGCGTGACCATATCCGACATGCGAAAAGTCATCTACTCGTGACCAGAAGGTAGAACCAATTTTAGGCAAGCAGGGGATCAAGCATTGACTTGAGCTTTGCCGTGCTTACTGCCCCGATAGCGCGGGCGGCAATCTTCCCATCACGATCCAGGACGATGGTCGTGGGAATTGATTGCGGATTCAATGTGCCGGGAGGGAAGGCGTTTAGAATAATCCGCCCCGAGGGGTCAAAGAAGCTCGGATATTTGATTTTATAGGTTTTTTCGAATCCCAGGGGAAGGGAGGTGTTATCGTCCCTTGTATTGATTCCGATGAAGTCAACTTGTTTATTCTTGTATTCCGTGGCGACTTTTGTGAGATTCGACGCCTCGGCGCGGCATGGGGGACACCATGACCCCCACACATTCAGTACGACGATGCTGTCTCTATAGCCTGCAAGGTCGAGGGGCTTGCCCTGAAGTGATTTGCCAGTGATTTCGATAGGTTTGCCGCGCTTTGCTTTTGGGACGGTAGAAACGCCAGAATCGCCGGCCACAAAGCCAATCTGTGATGATCCAGAACCTGAGCTGGAACTGCAAGCAGCCAGAGAGAGGCAGCAAATCGTCAAAGCGACAGAAAGCAAGCGAGAGCGCGGGGCGATCGACTTCATGGTCATAGTCTGGCATAGATACCATTGCGAGCTGTCACCGACCTATCCGTAGACGGACGGCTTAGTACTCCAGCAGCGGTTCGTGTCCTGAGCTGCGTTTTTGGTAGTGGCAGCGGCGGGCGGTGGCTTGGTGGTGTCTTCTCCAGGCTGACCACTTCAGTGCGTGGGTGACTGGGTCGGGGTGGGGTCGGGGGCGGGGAAGGAGAGTGTCCAGGAGGCGTCTGATTTCTGCCACGGTGAGCGGGGCGAGAGAGGTTCGTTTCCAAAGCCCCCTTTTTCGGGCTCGTCGGCGGCTTGGGCTGCGAGTGAGGTCAGGACGGCGTGGGCGAGCATGGCCAGGGTGATGTGCCGGTACCAGCCGACGTAGCGGCGGACCTCGTACTCGTCCAGGCCGCACTCCGGCACCTACCGCAACGGCCTCAAAGCACAGGTCGTCGCCTACAACCGTGAGCTGGCCGTGGCATACACGGACAAGATCAACGAGCTGCTGACAAGCTACGAGGCATCGCAGGTGTTTGCCGAGGTCGGCAAGCACGAGCGGATCACCGCCGAGGTGAACATCCACGTCTCGGACGCCAAGTCCGAGGACCCTGCTATGCGGCCTTATCGGCTCTCCGAGGTCGACGAGGAAGCCCAGAAACGGCGGTTCCTTTCTCCTGACGATCCACTGTGCTTCCTGGTCGTGACGGCGAAACTGATGACCGGGTTCGACGCCCCCAACGAAGGCGTCCTCTACCTGGACAAGCCGATGAAGGCTCACAATCTGTTCCAGACGATCACCCGCCCGAACCGCACCTGGGTGTCCCCCACCGGGTTCGTGAAGACCACCGGCATCGTCGTGGACTACATCAGCCTGGCGGAAGAGGTCCAGCGTGCTGTCGCCGACCCGACCTCAGAGGGATCCGCGGACAAGGGCGGAGGGTTCGTCACCGACCTGACCGCGCTGGTCGCCGAGTTCCGTACGATCTTCGCCCGCATCGAAGACCTCTTGGCAGAGGTGGACGGCCTCGATCTCACTGCCCACGGATACGAGTCGGTACGTGCCATCAACGGCTTTCTGGACGCGAACTCTGACGCCGCCGAGGTCTTCAGCAAGGACTACCGACTCTTGGCCCGCCTGTACCCGCTCATCAACACGGACAAGCGAGTCGCCAAGTATGAAGGTGGGTTCGGGCTCTTCGGGTCCGCCTACACGACCTTGTTCAAGAAGTCCTCCGACGAGGAGCGGAAGGAGCGGCTCCGCGGACTGGGGCCGATGGTCCTGGAGATCATCAACGCCCACGTCCACTCCTTCTCGGTAGCTGCCTCGCAGGAGGAACCTCTCGTCCTGGATGCCCAGGGCATCTCGATCCTCAAGGAACTGCTGGCCCTCGTCCGTCCCAAGCCTGGCACTGACGACGGCGAGGAAAAGAGACCCCCCTCCGCGGCGGAGATCCTGGATCACATCAAGGCGGCCCTTGACAGAGGTGTCGAACCGGGGTCGGCGAAGTACACCGCCTTGTCCGAGCGGATAAGGCAGCTGCGGGACAGGATCATCCAGAATGCCCACGACGCAATGGAGTTCTTGGCCGAAGCGCTCCGAGTCGCCCAAGCAGTCGTGCACGCTGAGAAGCACCCTGAGGAAGCCGTGGTGCTGGACGATGACCACGTGGGCGTCTTGTCACGGATCATCCACGACCACGCTCCGCCCGGCCTCACCGTCACGGAGCGAAACCTGGCTGAGGAAATCGACCAGGTCGTCAAGCGCACCCTCGCCCGGTCCTGGGACAACGCCGAGGCTCGCAACCGCGGGGTCCGCCGTGCCGCGGCGGCCGTCTTCCGCCGGTACATGCTGAAGCCGGTGGGGGAGCCGTACAGCTCCACCGTCGCCTACATCGAAGCTCACTACCTCGTCGACTGAGGGAGCGCGATGGCCCGACGGGCGCCTCTTGCCCGTCGGGCCATCGCTCTTCTCACGGGCTCGGCCGCCTCCCGGGGGTGGGACCGCAGGCGTCACCAGTCATCCGTGTCGCCGTACCTTCCGGGGTTCCGGGCGCGGTCCACAGCCTGTGCACACGCCTCGACGAAGGCGGCGTTGACGGCTGCCTCGTCCGTGCCTCGTACCTGGGCTTCGACTTCTTGCTGCGGGCCACGCCGTCGAGCAGTCCGCCACGTGGACCGCTTGGTGGTGTAACGGTCCGTCTCGAAGTCCCAGGCCGGCACGGACCACTGGTCCGGAGCAGCTGTCGCCGCTCGGTCGCCTCCGGGCAGGAAACGTGCTTGAGCGTGGTAGATCACTGCCCTGTCCGGTACGTGATCCCGGACAGCGCGCCCGTCGCTCGCGCCCTCCTGCTCCCAGTGCGAACGGTCCCACTCCTCAATCTCTGCCGTGTGGTCGGGCCAGTCGTCGCTCCATCGAGCGACCACCGTGGCCGCGTGCTCCCGGCGCCTGAACGCGACGCGCCGTTCGCCGAGGTGGGCGACGTAGACCGCGAGTGCGGCAGGCACGGGACTGCGGCTGCTGTCCAGCTGCGTGGTGGTCGTCTCGGGAGCCCACAACAGCCCACCGATCTTCGCGGCCGTGTCCCGGAGGACGCGGCTGGTCAGGTGCTGGTAGCGGCGGCGCATCCGGGCGGACTTGCCGGGCTCCCAGCCCATGATGGCGTCGACAACTGCGTCGGAGACGCCGAGGATGAGCAGCACTGTGGCGGCCGTGTGACGGGCGTCGTGGAGACGGGCGTCTCGGACGCCTGCGGCTTTCAGCAGCTCCTTCCACTTGTGGTAGTCCGTGTTCGGGTTCAGGGGCTCGCCGGTCGGCGAGGTAAAGACGTACCCCTTCTCCGTCCAGAGGTCGCGGGCCAGGGATCGTTCCTGCGCCTGACGCTCGCGGTGTTCGCGGAGGAGCTGGAGTAGCTCGTCGGGGACGCCGGTTGGACGCTGACCGGCCCGTGACTTGGCGCTCTTCGTCTCACGGCGAATGTTGATCTTCTGGGGGCAGAAGCCGGGCTTGCGTTCGCAGCGGTCGCCGCAGCCGTGCTTGTAGCGGGGACGCAGACGGCCTCGCCGTACGCGGATGACGCCGAGTTCGAAGTCGACGTCATCCCACTGCATTCCGAGGGCTTCGCCCTGACGCAGGCCGAGGGCGAGCGCGATGACCCAGCGGGCCGTGTTGCGGTGCTTGCCCGCTTCGGCCAGGAGTCGTCGTACCTCCTCGACGGTGTACGGCTCGACCTCCTCCTCTTCGACCTTGGGCGCCTTCGCCACCGAGGCCGGGTTCGAGATCAGGTGGCGGCGACGTACGGCCTCGTTCAAGGCGGTGCGCAAGGTGCGGTGAGCCTGGTGCGCGGTGGCTGCGGCGCTGCCGTTGGCCTGCATCTTCTTGTAGAAGCGCTCCAGGTGCTCCGGGTCGAGCTTTTCCAGACGGTGGGCGCCGAGGCCGGGAATGAGGTGGTGGTAGACGGCGACCCGGTAGCCGTCGATCGTGTTCTCCGAGACGTGGGCGGCGGCGATGTTCTCGACCCAGTGGGTCAGCCACGTCTGCACGGTCCAGGACTGGCCGGCCTTGGGCACGGATCCCCTGTCGCGCTGGCGCTCTAGCTCGCGCACGACCTTGGTGACTTCGGCGCGGGTCTTGCGGCTGACGTGGCGTCGGTCGGCGGTGCCGTCGTCTTTCACGCCGACGGTGACACGGCCGTGCCAACGACCGTCTTTACCGCGGTAAACGGTGGAGGCGCCGTTGGGCTGCCTGGTCTTCGTGGTGGATTCGCGCGTCACGCGGCGGCGCCGAAGTCGCTCGCCGATACCCGGCGGGCCAGGAATTCGTTCACTGCCTCGGCGGGGATACGGCGCAGGCTGCCGATCTTCACGGAGGTGATCTCGCCTGAGGTGACGTACTCGTAGAGCTTCGTACGGCCGATGCCGATCCGGCGAGCGGCTTCGGTGACGGTGAGGGCGGCGAGGGTCGTGTCGGGGGCCGAGCGGCGTTCGTCCATCAGGCGGCGAAGGCCGTCCTCGGGGACGCCCAGAAGCCGGGCTATCTCGGACACAGGCAGGGGGGACTGAGGCATGGAGGTGCTCCTCGCGCCACGGCGGCAGGGCCTCGGGGAGCGGCAACTCCCGTTGGCCCGGCCGCGGCGTTTTCTTTCAGGGATGGATGGGGCGGTGGATACCCGCGGACGACGTGAGTCGTCGCGCGCGGGCCTCGCGGCGTTCGTAGCGCCGTGAAGGGCAGAGTAGACCTAATCTGCGGCCGGGGGTTCTTGCCGATTCCGCAGGTGGGCCCGGTTCCGTAGGTGGGCCCGGGAAGGGTGCAGATTGCGCCGCGCGGCCCGCTCTTCGCGTTGCATGAGTTCGTCGAGCTGTCCTCTTTGTTCGGGGCCTTTGTCCCCGTAGGCGTTGAGTTCCGCGTCGATTTCGTGCAGGTGCATCTGGTTGCGGTCGATCGCCGCCCGTAGCTGGCGATACTCCAAGGTCATCTGGACGTACTCGCTGACCAGCTGTCGAATACGAGGCGTGGCCAGCTCTCCCGGGGGGCCGGTCAGGTCCTGCATCGTGAGGTCGAAGACCTTGCAGAAGCCGAGGGCCTCATCGAGATTGACCCGCCGACGGGGCTTGCCGCTCTCGATACGCCAGATCGCTGACTGGTTGATCGGGTGGCCGACGGCAGCCATCTCCTCGGCGAGTTTCACCGTGCTCCAGCCGCGCGTCTCACGTTCGATCTTCACGCGCGCGGCGACATGGTCCTCCGGCTCAGGGCGTCCAGGGCCGGCCCGTTGCGCGCCTTCTTCGCTGCTCATCACACCCCTCACGTGTCACGACGCCCACGAGCACCAGCGTCGTCAACTAAAGCTCGTTGCGGATCGAAATGCAAGCCATTGCGCGGCCGAAAATGTGGGCTATGGTCGTAGCCAACCGCACGACGGCGGACGACCTCCGCGCACGCAAACGGCCCCGGTGCTACGAACACCGGGGCCGACGTAGAGGCTCCACCGCACAACCATCCATCCCTGAACGATCAAAGCCGGAGGCCGGGGTTGCCGCCCCGTATTGGCCTGCCGGGTGAGGAGCTCCGTGGACCAGAGTACGTGCATGCCTTCCCAGGTGCCATCTCACTACGAAGAGGGTTGCCCCTCGGCAGAAGCCCCGCTCGATGGAGACGCCGAGCGCGCGGCGCGGCACTTCCCAGGGGCCTCGGCGGCAAGTTCCCTCTCCTTGCCCGACGCCGATGACGCGCTCAGCGCGGCCCGCGAAGTGCGGACAGCGCTCGCCGCACCGCACTCCGACCGGGAGGCCGCTCTCCGGCGGGTGTGCGCGGGATTCACCACCACGATCAGTCCACGCAGCGCGGCGCGTCTCGCGGCTCACCTCTCGCTCTCCGGCTGACTCAGGCAGCCCAGCGCCGCCCCGAGGCCTTCGCCCCCTCACCCGCCATCACCGATGCCCAGGCAGGCTCAGGCCGTCGTGTGGCTCCAGATCATCTTCATCAGCTGACGAACCGGGTCACGACGTCAGCCGGGGCTCCGAGACCTGTTCGCCGTGAGCTGTGGGGTTTCTCGGCGTAGTAGTGGATCTTCGCGCGAGGGTGTGGCTGTGTTGGTGTGGGGCCCGGGACGCCGGGTGCCGACAGCCCTCTGGTCTGCGGATACGTAGCCGCCGTCCACCCCTTGGGCGATGCCGCCCCCACCCCCCTGATCTTCGCGCGAGCCCGTACGCGGGCCGTCGCGCCTGCCTGCCCTGCCGAAGGAGCCGCCCCGATGAGCCACGACGCCCGCGAGTGGGTGTGGGAGCACAGCACCAGCAAGGGGACCGCCCGCCTGGTCCTCGCCCTGATCGCCGACCGCTGCTGCGACGGCCGGTGTGTCGCGTACGCGTCCGTGCCGAGCCTCATGAAGCGCGCCAACGCCTCCCGTACGGCCGTGCGCGCAGCCCTCGCGAAGCTCGTCGCCGCTGGTGAGCTGGAGCAGATCGCGGGGCGCAAGGGGCCGCGCGGCGAGACGTACTACCGCCTGCCGCTGGCCGCGACCGGACCCGAGCAGCCGTCGAGGGCCGGGGAATCGGCCCCGCCCTCCTCCGGTCCGGAACACGAACCGGTCGAGGGTGCGGATCGCGACCCGGGGGCACGGATAACGGCCCCCTCGGGGAGCGGATTCCGGCCCGCTGGGGGTGCGTTTTCCGGCCCCCAGAACCGTAGTGAACCGAAGGTGAACGGTAGGTACAGCAGCAGTCCCGCCCCGATCCCCGCCGCTCAGTGGGAGACCGACGCCGCCTCCCGGGAGTGGTCCCGCCGGGCCGGGCACCTCGCCCGCCTCGGTGAGGCGGGGCTGCGCGCCGCCGACGACAAATGGCGCGCCTACCGGGTGACCAGCACGCCCCGCCCGGCCGCCGCCTGGGCTGCCGACTGGCGTGCGTGGATCGCCCGAGAACACACCCCCGCCCCGCCGCAGCCCACCCCGGCCCTCGGTGGCGCACGGCCCGCCACCGGCATGACCCGAGCCGATGCCCACCTGCAAGCCCTCCTCGACGCCCTCGCCGAACCGACAGGAACGGAGTGACCGCCACCATGGAACGCAACGAGATCGCCGCAGTCCTCGCCTACCTCGGCCGCCTCGACCCCCGCACCATCCGCACGGACCCGGGTGAGACCCGCGACCAGCTCGCCCAGTGGCACGAGCTGCTGCACGACATACCCTTCACCACCGGCCAGGGCTGGGACGTCCGCGAGACGGTGCGCGCGCAGGTGCTCGCCTCGCCGTACCCGCCGCTGCCCGTGGACATCGCCCGCGCCTGGCGCGCGCACCGCCGCGACCGTCTCGACCGGCACACCGATCCGACCCCGGCCGCCGACCCCGACGACACGGCCGCGTGGCAGGCCGAACTGGCCCGTACGCGGGGGGCCGTGGCGGCCGGTGAGGCCGCCCCCGCGTCGCATCGGCAGCTCACGAGCGGGGGCCCGCACCGCGACGTCGCGGCTCGTCTCGGCTCCGTCGGGTCCCGCATCCCCGCCGAGGCGCGGGCCGCGCTCGCTCCGTACCGCCCGGCCCGTACCGCGCGGGAGGCGGCCGTATGGGAGGGGCTCCCGGACGCGCTCGGCGTCCCGTGCCCGTGGTGCCGGGCGCGGGCGGGCGAGGCGTGCCGCAGCCGCCGGGTCAGCCCGGACGGGCGGGCGCGGGGCAACGCACGCCGGGCCACCCCGCACCCGACGCGCCGCGACCTCGCCGTGGCGCGCGGCGAGCGGGAGGCGGCGTGACCAACCCGCTCGGAACCGCGCCGCTCGCGGTCGGCGGAGTGCTCGTCGCGGTCGCCCTCCTCGCCGCCGGCCGTCTCCGGCGAGTCCGTACGGGCGGGCGCGGCACGGTCGCGGTGAAGGTCGCCGCGCTCGCCGCCGCGTGCTGCACCGCGTACAGCGCGGACACGAGCTGGCGGTTCGCGGCGCACCACCTCGACATGCGGGACGGTGTTGAGCGGACGGTGATGTTCGGCGCCGCCGAGCTCGCGCTGTTCGCGATGGCGCTGCTGGCGCGGCAGAACCTGCACGGGCCGAGGCGGGCGGCCGGGCTGCCCGGGGTCCTGGTGTGGGTGATCACCGCCGTGCAGACACTTCCCGCGTACGCCGAGTCCGGGCCTGTCGGGGGTACGGTGCGGGCCTTCGTCGGACCCGTGATGGCCGCCGTGCTCTGGCACTCGGCGATGGGCATCGAGCTCCGGCACCGCGCGCCCGACGCCGCGTCGCGCGGGCTGGGCGCGGTCCTCGTACGGCAGGGGCGTGAGCGGCTGCTGGCCCGGCTCGGGATCGTCGAGCAGGACCGGGGAGCCGAGCAGATCGTCCAGGACCGGGCGGCGCGGCGGGCCGTCGCCCTGGCCGCCCGGCTCTCGGAGATGCCGCCCGGGCGGAGGGCGAGGCGGTCCGGGCGGCGCGTGGTCCGCCGCTTGTCGCGGGCGCTCGCACGGGCGGGGATCGACGCCGATCCCACCCGCGACGGGCAGTTCCTCCGGCAGCTCGCGACCCGCCGTCAGGCCGCTGATCTGGCGACCGTCGACCTGCCCGCGCGTTGGGCGGGGACGGGCGGGCGGCCCGGCCCCACGCAGGTGAGCACAGCCGGGCGGGCAGCGGACGGGCCTCGGGAGCACCCGGGCGGAGCGCCCTTTCAGCCTGTCGCCCGCCCGGAAACAGCCCGGCCCGACGACACCGTCCGCCCGGAGAAGCCGGACGGGCGTGGCGGGACGCGTCCGCCCGCCACCGGTACGGCTCCCGAGCCTCACCGCTCCCCGGGCCGCAAGCCCCGCGCCTCAGACGACCACCTGCGCCGCGTCGCCCACGAGATCCACGCCGCGCGGGGCCGCCTGTCCCGCGACCTCCTGGAGAAGGCCGTGCGCGAGGCCGGATACAGCGTCGCCAGCGACCACGCGGGCGAGATCGTCCGCCAGCTCAAGGCCGAACTGAAACGCCCCACCGACTGAACCCCCTTGAAGGAGCGCCATGCACCAGCAGCACCGCGACACCCCCGCCCCGTCCAAGCAGCCGCAGTCGTCCACCGACCGTTCAGGCGGAGCAAGTTGTAGGTTCGGACACTCCCCCGTGGGGGGCGCGTCCGAACCAGAGCCCGCCCCAGGGGTGGCGGGCCCGCTCCCGCGCCAGGGGGCACGGGAGGCGGCGACCGAGGGCGGTGCGCGGCGGGGAGGGCGCCGGGCCAAGGCCCGTATCCGCGAGCGCGAGCAGCGCCGCGCGCACAGCGTCCGCCTCAGCGCGTCCGAACTCGCGGCCGTCAGCACGGCGGCAGAAACGGTCGGGATGAGCGTGGCCGGATTCCTCGCGCACAGCGGCCTCGCCGCCGCCAGCGACCTCGACCGCACCGCCGCCACCATCGCCGACCGACGCGACACCCTGACCGCACTCTTCAGCCTGCAACGCCAG
Source organism: Streptomyces sp. SPB074 (assembly GCF_000154905.1). Taxonomy (GTDB): domain Bacteria; phylum Actinomycetota; class Actinomycetes; order Streptomycetales; family Streptomycetaceae; genus Streptomyces. The sequence goes on from NZ_GG770539.1 coordinate 3,323,397, forward strand.
CTCGGCCACATCGGCAACAACCTCAACCAGGTCGCCCACGCCCTGAACAGCGGCGTCTACCCGACCGGCGTGGAGACCACCCTCACCGCCGTCCGCCAGGCCGCCGAGGGGATAAGGCGGCTGACCGCCCGCATGACCGGCCCGGACGCGGGCGGGCCGGCCCGGTGATCCCGTCCCTCCACAAGCAGGGCCGCGACACGGCCCGCCTCCTCGCCTACCTCTACGGGCCGGGCCGCCGCGAGGAGCACACCGACCCGCACCTCGTCGCCTCCTTCGACCACCAAGCCCCCGACCCCGGCCGTGACCCGGACACCACCCGCGCCGACCTCGCCCGCCTCCTCGACGAGCCGCTGCACCTCCTGCCCGCCGACACCCGCCCCGCCGGCCACGTCTGGCACGCCTCCGTACGCGCCGCCCCCGAAGACAGGACCCTCACGGACGCCGAGTGGGCCGACATCGCGCGCCGCGTCGTCGCCGCCACTGGCATCGACCCCGGCGACGGCGCGGGCTGCCGCTGGGCAGCCGTCCGCCACGCCGACGACCACATCCACCTCGTCGCGACCCTCGTACGCGAGGACGGCCGCCGCCCCCGCCACCACCTCTCCGCCAAGCGCGCGCAGACCGAGTGCCGCGCCATCGAGAAGGACTACGGGCTGCGCCGCGTGAGGACGGGCGACGGCACCGCCGCGAAGCGCCCCACTCCCGCCGAACAGCACAAGGCCGCCCGCAGGAACCGTGACCGCACACCCCGCGAAGAGCTCCGCCAAGCCGTCCGGAGCGCCGTCGCGGGCGCGTCCAGCGACGCGGAGTTCTTCCGCCGCCTCTCCGAGGCCGGCCTGCGCGTCCGCACGCGCGTCGCCCCCCTCGGGCGACGTCATCGGCTACACCGTCGCCCAGCCCGGCGACCGCAACGGCAAGAACGAACCTGTCTGGTACTCCGGCTCCAAGCTCGCCCCCGACCTCTCCCTCCCGCGCATCCGCGCCCGCTGGGCCGCGCCGGAGAGTACGCGGCGGACGGATCTCCCCGTGACCAACGGCCCCGCGCTCGCACGCCGCCGCACCATGACCGCCGCCTGGGAAGCGCTCCTCGTCATCGACCACGGAGAGGACACCGTGGTCGCCGCGCACGTCGCCGCCACCGGAGAAGTCCTCGACGCCCTCGCCCAGACCTCTGCCGCGCACACCCGCCAGCACCTACGCGCCGCCGCGACCGCCTACGAACGCGCCTCCCGCTCCCACATCCGCGCCGCCCACGGCCACAGCCAAGCGCTGCGCCGAGCGGCCCGCGACCTCGTCCACAGCGGCCCGGCCTTCGGCCGGGGCGAGGAGGGAGCCGCCACAGCGATGGCGCTGGACATGCTCGTCTTCCTGGTCACCGCCGCAGCCCGCTGGCACGCGACCAAGCACCACGAGCAGCAAGCCGAAGCGGCCCATCGGGCCGCTGAGCACCTGCGCGCCGCCTACCGAACGGCCGCCGCCGCACCGCTTGCCCGCCTCCACAAGAACGGCACCGTGCTCACCCCCACCCAGCGCCGCCACCACGCCGCCACCCTCCACAACGCCCTCCCGGAACTCGCCGACCGCGTCCTCGCCGAGCCAGGCTGGCCCGCGCTTGCGGCGACCCTCGACGAGGTGCGACGCGGGGGCGGCGATCCGCGCGCCCTGCTCCGCAAGGCGGCGGCGCGACGCGAGCTGGACTCGGCCAAGGACGTCAGCGACGTCCTGCTCTGGCGCATACGGCACTTGGGCGCATTGTCAGCCGACGCGCCCAAGGCTCCCGCCCGTAAGACTCGTCGCGCCGCCAGCTCCACCCCACCCGAGGGAGCCCCGGCCCTCGCTCCCGCGCCCAGCCGCACACGGCACCGCTGAAACCATCGGCTGGAGTCATCACCGACACGGAGTCCCAGAGATCACGGCGCCCCGCGCCCACGGCTCACCAAGTCGAGCACCTTCCCCGCGCACCCCCACGACAACGTCACCCCCGCGCCCCCGTGCCCGTAGTTGTGCACGACCCGCGCCCCGCCCGTCGCCCGCTCCTCCTCCACGCGCACGGCGGCGCGGGTCGGCCTGGCTCCGACCCGGTGCTCCAGAACGCGCGCCCCGGCCAGTCGCGGCTCGACCTCCGCGCACCGGGCCAGAATCCCGGCCGCCGCCTCGTCGTCGCCCGCGAGGCCACCCTCGCCATCCACTGCCGTACCGCCCAACACAACTGTCTTCCCGTGGGGGTAGAAGCACAGCAGCTCCGACGAGGTTCCCGTGTCCTCCGAGAAGAACTCCGTCAGGCCCGGGTTCTCGACCACGACGTGCTGACCGCGAATCGGCCGTAGATCAGCGTCCGGGGTCAGCTCCCGCGCCCCCATCCCCGAGCAGTTCACGATCACGTCGGCCGGTCCCGCCTGCGCGAGCGAGGTCACGCGCCGCTGCTCGACCGTCCCTCCGGCCGCCTCCAGCCGGCGTAGCAAGTACCCCAGGTAGACGGGCATGTCGATCAGCGGGACGGTGAACCGGTATCCGGCCGTGAACCCCGGCGGCAGCTCGGCCGGCCCGCACGACCGGTAGTCCGGCAGCGTCGTCGCCCACTCCGGTGGAGCCTCCGCCGTACGCGATGCCTCGACGCCGCTCGTCAGCCGTACGCCCGTCGCCGGGTCGCCCGCCAGCTCCCGGAAGACCTCCAGCGACCGTCGGCTCCACTCGTCCACCTTGGCCTTCGGCTCGACCAGGTACGGGCCCCACATCGCCCCCGCCGCCAACGACGTGACCCCCGGGATCTCCTCGGCCACCACGTGCACCGCCAGTCCCGCCTCCGCGAGAACGATCGCGGTGGTGAGCCCGGCGACGCCCGCTCCGACGACGACGCGCCTACGTTGTGTCACGTCTACGGCTCCCCAAGCTCTGCGGATTCCGGCCCGGCGCCGCACCGCGCCCCCTCGGAGTACCCCAGGTTGGTTCCATTCTCCGCCCGGCCTGCCCGGCTCGGGTGTTCTCCGGCAGCCGTCCCGGGCTCCGCAACGCCACCGCCGACCGCATCGTCGAGCGAGTCCAGGCTGCCCGAGTTCACGACAGCAGCCCCCCGCAGGCCACGCCCCCACACACACCCGCCGTGCCGACCGGCGCCAAGGACCGCCAGCGCCCCTGCACGCCGACGCTGACACCCAACGGAGGACCGACTGAATCTCCGAGCGCGAGCATGGCGAAAGGACTTGGTGGGGCCCGCCTCCGCCTACTGCGCGGTGACCGGCCATCCGTGGCGAACGAACGAGGGACCTCCCTCGTGGTAGGCGGCCAGTGCCTGCGCGGAGGTCGGGAACGCCGGTTCGGGGAAACAATCTGCCGCCACCCACCGGGCGGCCAGATGCTTGTCCGGCTCGGTGTTGGTCAGTTCGCCGGTCCACTTCTCGGTGGCGAAGACGAAGAGGACGAACTGCCCGGCCTGGTCAAAGCCCTGCTCTACGTGAATGACCTGGACGAGTACGAGATCGGCCGGGTCGACGAGCAGGCCGGTCTCCTCCTCAAGTTCGCGTGCGGCGGACTCGTCCAAGGACTCACCGGGCTCGGCCTTGCCGCCGGGGAGGGTCCAGGCGGGCTGCGGAGACCAGTTGCGGGCGGCGTAGAGCACGGCGGCGATCGTGCGGTTGTTCCGGTCGTGGACGATCACGCTGACCACGTTGCGGCTGTTCATGACGTTGGTGGTGGTCACGGTGCCACTCCTTGGTGAAGTGCCTGAGGATTCCGGTGGTCCGGGGAACTGAGACTGGCTCCGCAGCTAGGACAGCCTGGTCGCTCGGCGCCCGAGCGTGAGCCGGGCGGCGTCGGTGCGCGAGAAGACGAGGTCGGTCATGTGCTTCGGGGGCTCGGCGCACCGGACGGGCGACTTCGGTCGGCGCATGGCTCGGGGGTACGTGGCCGGGTCGTAGTCGTTGGTGAGCGTGTACGGGTGGAAGCCGTGCTCGCGCAGGGTGGCGATGATGCCGGTGGCGCTCTCTCCCTGCTTGGCCAGGAGCTTGGGGGTGACTTCCACGACCAGCTCCACGTCCGCACGCAGATGGGGCAGTGCGGGCCGCAGCCCCCTGACCGCCGCTGCCTCGGCGCCCTCGACGTCGATCTTGATGACTCGGGCGGTGGCGAGCTCGGTCTGGTCGAGGAGTTCGGTGAGTGGTGCGGCCGGCACGGCGAAGGTGGAGTGGAAGTGGCGGGGCTGGGTGGCGGTGGTGTGGCCGAGGTTGGCCGGGTCCTCCAGGTACAGGGCCAGCGTGCCGGTGTGGTCGGTGGCGGCGGCGCGGACGGGGCGGATGTTGGTCCGGTGGTTGGCGGTGGCCGCGCTGGTGAGGTCGTCGTAGAACTGCGGGGTGGGCTCGATGGCGACGACTCGGCCGGTCGGTCCGACCGTGTGGGAGGCCAGGAGGCTGAACGCGCCGCGGTGAGCCCCGACATCGATGAAGGTGTCCCCCGGCCGCAGGCGGTCGCGCAGAAATGCGCTCAGGTTCGGCTCCCACTCGCCGAAGAGGTACTGGTAGCGCTGGATGACGTCGCTGGTGGTGACGGTGACCAGGTCACCCGAGCGCAACCGGGCCTTGGTGTCGAGCGGACGGGTTCGCAGGTGGTCGTCGAGGAAGCGGTCGACGAGCTGGGCCTTGCCGATCGTTCCGGGAGTGTGGCGGACGTAGGCCCGCAGCAGGCGGGCGAGTGCGGAGGCGGGCACGCGTGTGCTCCTTCAGGTGGCGGAGAGGGCGGAAGGCGGTTCCTGAGTAGGCCGTGGTGGCAGACTTGCTGGTGACCATGGGTGGTGGTGAAGGGAGTTCCCGGTGACCGAGAGTGCTCCGGTGGTGTTCCTGCTGGTGGGGATCACCGGTTCGGGGAAGACGACCTACGCCCGGCGGGAGCTGGAGCCGCAGGGGGCGGTACGGCTGTCGGTGGACGAGGTCGTCCACGAGCGGCACGGCCGGTACGGCGTCGACTATCCCGAGAACACCTACTTCGAGAAGGAGGCCCCGGTCGTCGCCGAACTGCATTCCCGGCTGGTCGAGTTGGTCTCCGAGGGCCGGGACGTGGTGTGGGACCACGGGCTGTGGCCGCGCAAAGACCGCGACACGATGAAGGAACTGGTGGAGTCGGCCGGCGGTCGGTGGCGCCTGCTGTACTTCCCGGTCGAGCGGGACGAACTGCTGCGCAGGCTGGCCGAGCGCAACCAGCGGGGGGACGCGAACGCGCTGATCGTGACCCCCGAGGCGCTGGACGACTTCTTCGCCCGCTTCGAGGCGCCTCACGGCGAGGGCGAGGAGATCGTGGAGCCGGGCCGGCTCTGACGGGGCGGTCGCCAGGCGGTGGCGATCCGGGCGGCTTCGGTGGCCCAGCCGTGGGGCATCCGCTCCAGGGTGACGTGGCGGAAGCCGAGGCGCGGGTCGGAGACATCGATGCGCCTGTTGTGGCGGTCGACGTGCTCCAGCAGGCGGCCGGCCTCGTCCCGGACGGCGGGGCTCTGCTCGCTCCATGCGCCGGAGGCGAAGCGGTCGACACGGCGGCGGAGGTCGTCCAGAACACCGGAGCGCCACTTAAAGTGGTGGACGCAGGCGAGGGCCTGCGAGTCGGGCTTGCGGCCGGGTGCGCGGTGGTTGCCGGAGGCGACGGTGACGTCCGAGAGGGCGAGGACGATCTTGCGAGGGTCGCCCTGCAGGAGACGGTGGGTGAGGTGGCCGCCGAGCGGAAAGGTCCTGTCAAGCCCGCTCTCGGGCCGCCAGAGCGCGAGTCTGCCGTCCGCGCTGACTCGGTCGAGCATCAGGCCGCCCACCACTGCCCGGCCGTTCTCCTCGGCCTCCGCCGCCACGTCGTTGAGCGCGGCCGGGTAGGTCTGGAACTCGTCGGAGTCGGCGAGCAGGTGCCAGCCGGGGCCTGCCTGCTCGCGCAGAGCGTCGCGCAGTTCGGTGTTGGTGTGCTCGTGCCACGGCCCGGTGCTGACCAGGCTTGTGGGTAGGCCGAGTTCCCAGGCGGTGTCCAGCAGTTGGCGACGCCAGGCGTCCGGGACGTGCTCGGCGAAGTGGAAGGCGAGGTGGAAGCGCTCGACGCCGAGGCGACGGTAGTGGGCGGTCCAGGCGGTCAGCAGAGCCGGTTCGACCGCGCCGATCACGGCGACCAGGGCGGGGGCGGCGGGCATCATCGGTGCTCCTTGATCAGCTCGGTGTAGGTGTCGATGAAATAGGCGGCCTGCTCGGTTGCCGACGGCATGTCCACTGCCGTGGGGGCCTTCAGTCCCGGCCGCTCCGGCGGCCCGTCCGCCAGAGCGTCGAGCGCGGCGGCAAGGGCACACGGGTCGCCGGCCGGGACCACCCGCGCCCAGGGCTGCCCGGCCAGCCGTTCGGTCAGGTCCGGGTCGTGGTCGGAGACGATCAGCGGGACACGGAGCCGGGCGGCGTCCATGACCAGGCCGGACTCCTTGCCCGTACCGGGACACCGGGCCACTACGGCGGCGTCGGCGGCGGCGTAGACCAGCCGGAGTACGTCCTCGCCGACCGGGCCGGGCACGGTATGCACCCGTACGCGGGGCAGGCGGTGCCACCGTTCGAGTACCGCGTCGTCCAGCGGAGTGCCGCAGACAAGGACGTGCAGCGGCTCAGTGAGACGGGCCAGGGCCGCGTCGATGGTGGCGATGTCCTTGTAGGGCCACCAGCCGCCGATCAGGCTGACCGCTGCTGCCGAGGTGGAGATGGTGAAGGCGGCGCGGGCTCCGTCGCGTTCGGCGGCGGTGAGGGGCTGGCCGTCGTCGACCGCGAACGCCCTTACCCGCCCTGGGAGGTGGGGGAAGACCGGGGAGAGCCGGTCGCGGACGGCGGTGGTCGGGTATAGGGCGATCACGCGCTTCTCGCTCCGCCGGGCGAGCCGACCGAGCAGCCGGACCGGCGCGTCTTCGGTGGTAGCCAGCTCGTGCACGAACCGCAGGTGCGGGGTGCCACCGAGCAGAGCGGCCATGCCGTGCAGGGCTTCGCTCGCGCTGAGGATCACCACGGCCGTCGGCTGATAAGCGAGGCGGCGTGCGGTACGCAGGCATCCGGCTTCGGTGAGGCAGCGCGCGACCAGGGTGATTTGGTGCGGCAGCCGGCGGAGCGGCAACGGCCAGCGCCGTGAGCGGAAGGCGCGCTTGCCGACGGTTGAAAGGCGTTCCGCCGCGCGGGCTGCGGCCAGCAGAGTCTTCGCCGCCGGGCCCACCGGCCGCGTGGCGACGCGGGCGCCGGACCGCAGCAGCGGTCCGGGTCCGTCTGCGACCCCCCGCGGGGCGATGACCACGGCACCTGGGCGGGCAGCGGCGAGCGCCGTCAGCGTGCGCTGGTGGTGCCCGCCGCCGAGGTGCGCCAGCGGCTCGATCAGGACCAGTGGGCCCGTACTCATCCGGCGACCGCCTGCTCGCCGTGCAGCGCGACGAAGTGCCGGTGCAGCGTGGGCGGGTCGTTGAGCGCCTCGAAGCGCTCGGGGTCACGGGCCGCAGTACGAGCGAAGTCGATTCCGTCGCGGGCCCCGGCTGCCGCGTAGTCGGCGAAGTCGCCGTCCTTGCCGGCCGTCCACGCCTCGATGCGTTCCTGGGCGGAGGAGTCGGTCATGCCGTACTCGCTGCCGCGCGCGAGCATCGCGCACTCCCGGAAGCCCGCCTTCCAGGCGTGGAACGGGGTCTGGTTGAAGAGGGTGACCCCGGCGGTGTCCGGGCTGAACTCGACCCGGCCGGGCAACGCCGCCAGCACGTCGACAGCCTGGCCCATCTCCCGCAGTGCGCTGGTGCGGATCAGCTTGAGACCGCCGTAGCCGTAGGTGAGGCCGTTGACCGGGTTCACGGCCTGCCAGACCCGCATCGACACGCCCGCTGCCAGCGGCTCCACCGCCCCGGCGGGGAAGGCGGGGTCGATGGCGAAGTCGCCGTCGGCGAGGAAGAACTGCTCGGTGTCGGCGAGTTCGGCGGTGAGCCGGTAGGCGCGGCGCATCCCGCGCACCCCGTGCAGGCGCTTGACGGTTCCGCCCAGCACGCGGGCCAGGCGAGTGTGCAGGGAGTCGGCCAGCGGCTCGTCGTAGGAAAGCAGGACCGCGTCGAAGCCGGTCACTTGATCGCTTCCAGGTAGCGGGCGGCCACCGCATCGGGCGTCAGGTCACTGGTGGAGGCGTGCGCGCGCTTGGCGTGCACCAGGTAGAACTCCGGGTCGGTGGCGAGGCGTTCGGCGATGCGGACGGCCTGGTCGTCGGTGTCGAACACCAGCTCCGGGTCGAGGTGCTCGGCCAGCCAGCCGATGCGAGGGCCGATCACGGGCAGGCCCATCGCCTGGCAGTCGATGACCGACATGGACCAGGGGCAGCCGGGCCGGAACGGTGCGATGCCGAAGTCGGCGCCGGCCAGCAGGTTGCGGTAACGGATGCGGTCTCCGCGGTCGGAGGCGATGGCGACGCCGTCCACGGACGCCAGCTCCTCCAGGTTCCGCTCGGGGCTCGGGTCCAGCCGGACCCGCTTGGCGCTACGGGTGCCGAACAGGTCCATCACGGTGAGCCGCACCGGGGCCTCGGCGACGAGGTGGCGGGCGAGCCGGGTGAAGCGGTCGGTGCCGTAGTGGGCGTACAGACGGTGGTTGTAGATGCCGACAGCTCGGCCGTCCGGCGGGGTGATCTCGGCGGGGTCGCGGACCAGGCGCACGTCCCTGGGCGCGGGGACCACATGCAACTTGTCGCTGATCTCGATGCCGGTGCGGGTGGCGGCAGCGACGGTCCACGAGGCGGCGGTGCCGGAGTGGACGAGGACGCGGTCGCAGGCCGCGAGACCGGCGGCGAAGGCCAGCAGCACGCTGCGGCCCAGCCCACCGTCGTCCATCGCGGGGTCCGGCACCAACTGGCCGGTGTCGGTGAAGGAGAACGGCAGGTAGTGGCAGTAACCGGCGATCCTCGCGTCCACTCCGGCTTCCAGGAGCGCGGCACGGATCGCGGGGGCGGCCTCGATCTGGTTGGCCACGACCACGTCGGGCTGCTGCTGGCGGAACAGCCGGACCATGGCGCCGACGCTCGGGTCGAAGCGGGCCCGGTACTTGGTCGACGGCGACGTGGTCCGCACGAAGTCCACGCGGCCGTCACCGGCCGGGAGGGGAGCGGCCACGGTGACCTCGACCCCGGCGTCGGCCAGAGCCGGGGTGAGCATGTCGGCGAAGGTGTAGCCGGAATCGGCAGTGAGCCGACTGGAGTTGGAGACGTTGAGCAGGTACAGCAGGCGCATCGCTTGAGCCTTCCTTCTCTCGGCCCGGGTGGAGACCCGGGCTGGCAGAAGAAGGAAACCGGCGACCAGGAGCGTGACAGAATGATGAATCGAGATCACTCACGGTTCATTCATCTCATCCAGCAGCCGGGGCGGGGGCCTTGATGGACGAGCGCGACGACAGCCCGACCGTCGAACAAGCCGCCGAGGCGTTCGCAGCGGAGCTCGCGTACTGGCGCGAGGTGCGCGGTCTGTCCAAGCGGGGGCTCGCCCTCAAGATGGGCTTCGACCCGTCGTACGTGAGCCACGTGGAATCCGGCCGGCACAAGCCGACCGGGGACTTCGCGCGTCGCGCGGAGGAGACCCTCAACGCGGGCAAGGCCCTCTGGAAGCGCTGGCTGGACTACGAGGCCGCCAAGAACCGAACGGCCCCGGCGGCGGCTCCACCCGCCCCGCGCCGCCCCGAGCAGCCTTACGCGACGGGCTCAGCGATCATCGTGGCGCACGACGGCGCCCGCCTGGACTTCGACGGCACCCACTACCGGCTGACGATGCGCCGACTGTTGCGGAACACTGGCAGCGAGCCGATCACCCGCTACCTGATCCGGATCAGCGTCGACCGCTACCCCCGTGAGCCCGAGCGTTCCAACGCCCATTACCGCGAACACCCGCTGACCTGGGACGAACTCGCACTGACCGCGACGTGCCACGGCGAGACGATGAAGTGGCAGACGAAGCACGACCGCGACGCGTTCAAGGAAGTGTGGCTGCTGTTCGAGAACGAGCAGGGCCGCTTCCCGCTCTACCCGGGCGAGGAGGTCTGGATCGAGTACGCCTACTCGGTCGGCGAGGAGAAGTGGGGCCGCTGGTTCCAGCGCGCGGTCCGCCTGCCCACCGAGCACCTCGAAGTCGAACTCGCCTTCCCCGTCGGCCTCGACCCAGCCGTATGGGGCACGGAGACGTCCATGACGGCCGAGGCGGCGCCGCTGCGGACCGCTCCGATCCGGCGCGAGGAGGACGGGGTACGCGTCTTCTCCTGGAGCACGTCCACGCCAGACCTCCACGCCCGGTACCGTCTGGAATGGCGGTTCCGGGCTCGACCCGAACGCGACACGAATCACGGAGAGTTCAGGTGATCCAGGTGCGGCCCAGCGAGCGAATGCGTGACCTCGGCGTCGTCCAAGAGGGCGCACCCGTCCTCGCCGAGCGCGCCCGAGAGTTCGACCTGCCCAGCGAGCGCGAGGTCGCCGAGGAGGTCGTCGAGAAACTGTTCACCGCGATGGAGCGCATCGGCCAGGTCCACCCCTTCGCCAAGGGCATGGGCCTCGCGGCACCACAGATCGGGATCGGAAGGGCCGCCGCCCTCGTCCAGCCCGCTGCCGCGGATGCTCCGGCGATCGTCCTGCTGAACCCGCGGATCACCGACCGCTCCGAGGAGACGGACGAGCAGTTCGAGGGCTGCCTGTCCTTCTTCGACGTACGCGGCTTGGCCCCTCGGCCGCTGTGGATCACCGTGGTGGCCGGCACCCTGGACGGCCAGGTGATCACCACGACGTACGAACGCGGACTCGCCCGCCTGATCCACCACGAGATCGATCACCTCGACGGCCTCCTCTACACCGCACGTATGGCCGCCGACAGTGAGCCCATCCCTGTCGAGCAGTACCGGCAGAGCGGCCAGGCATGGTCCTACCAGCGGTGAGGACAAGCGCAGCTCACGCTGTCCGCCGAGATGACGCTCTTACCTCTCAGGTTGTCTCGGCGTTGCCGTGGAAGTCTTCGCGGACTCGCTCGGCGTTGTTCCACTGGATGGTGGTTGCTCCGGCCCGTCGACTGCGTTTTGCTGGGAGGTATGGCACAGTCCCTCACTCCTCACGCTCTGAGACAGCAGCGTGAGTTCCGAAGTATGAGCGTGAAGGAGCTGGCCGAAGCCACTGGCGTCTCACCTGCATCCGTACGCCGCTGGGAGGCCGGAACGCAAGCGGTAAGCGATCGCGCTTTCGGGCGCCTGTTGAAGGTGCTGCGCTGCGATGCGCAAGACCTGACTGCGAGCGAACGGGGAACCGAGACTCTGCAGGATCTGCGTCATCGGGCGGGTATGAGTACCGCCGAGGTCGCTTCGCTGCTTCGCCGTAAACGAGCATCGCAAGGTCTGCACATCAGCGCTGAGAAGATACGTGACCTTGAGCGTGGCCGCCCGGTGCGCGGGCGGACTTGGCTGTCGCCCGAAACCCAAGGCCGAGTGGCACGGATGCTGGCCCAGGTCTACGGAATCCCTGACCGCGTAGTCATTGATGCCTGGCGCCGCACGCGCCCTAACGACGCGGCCCCCGCGCTTCCAGCTCGTCGACCTCGCAACGCGTCCGAGAGCGCATTGACAACCTGGCGTGAGCTCAACGAGCGGCAGCGCAGCTACCTGGCGTGCATCTTCCATCAGGATCAGGAAGCAGAAGAGGAACAGCGCCAGAGCCGCTATGCAGGGGAGGCCCAACCGCCCGCTGCAGCGTGGCGACGACTGACCTTGGCACTCAGTGCGCCAGCCGACCTTGTCGGCTTCACCCGCATCCAGGAGCGGCTCCGGGAGGCCGGCATTCACGATCCGGGGACGGGATCCTCCGTGAGCGCACTGGACAGGCGGGGCCTGATCATCGTTTACCGGGATCGCCTGTACGTCGATGGACTGGGGGATGTTCCGCGTACGCGCGTAGAGATGACTCGGCACGGCAGAACGGTCGCGCGCGCAGCGCTCGGGGTTACTCCCGCTCCAGCACCGCCTGCAGCGCTACTCTCGCGGTGGCTGTGGAAGATCGTGGTTCGTGTCGCGCGGGCAGGGACGCAAGGCGTGGACGGCAGCCTCGCTGGGCGAGGACCGCACTACCTTGCCGTGGGTCAGAGCCCCGACGGGCGCACGCCCAGCCGCGGCTTCATCGTTCTGCGTCTCCCTGACGGAGCGGACCACGGACCCTACCGCTGGTTCCTCACCGATTCCGGCCGATGCCATATCAAGGACCACATCGATACCTACCGGTCCTTGTATCCAACCGTCGACGTTGATTCGATCGCAAATACGTTCACCTGATCACCCGACGGAGTGACACCGAGGCCCATTGTCAGTGGGGTGTCGTAGCCTCCCCACCGATGACTCGACACGGAGACACGACCACGGTCCAGCAGACCCATGTCCTGCTGGAAATCGTCAAGGCATTCGCGGTGTGTGAACACGCGGTGGCTGCCGGGGAGCTGACCGGTCCCCGGCGTCTGGACCGCCTCATGGAAGCCCACGGGATTCTGATGGCGGCATGTGGTCCCGAACACCACATCGCCTTCGACGAATTGATGGGCAGACTCACCGGTGAACGGGCGGGGTCCCTCGAGAGGTTGCTGCCCGAGTGGATCAACGCTGAGGAACTCGCCGGCGTACGGCTCTTGGAGAGCGACGGCGTCGCAACCGAGGACGGCTTCGATTTCCGGCACGAGGCGCAACGTGTCATGCGCGCCGCGGAGAAGGTCGGGAAGTTCAGCGGCCAGGTCACCAAGCCCAAGCTGGATGACGAGTACAGCCAAGAATCCATCTTCAGCGCGATCAAGGGCCCCTTCTACGAGAGGCACCGCAGGACGCTGGTCGAGAACCCGACCGTCCCAAGGAAGGATCTGGCTACCCTCAGCCTGCCTTCCCGGGCGAACGACTTCTACCGCCCCATCGCTCAATACGCGCAGTACAGCGGCTGGTGGTGGCCCTGTCCGGCCTGTCAGTGGCCGATGAAGGTGACGACAGACCGATCCACCGGGCGTATCCGCGGCCAAGTACGCTGCCTGTACCCCTGGCACGATGAGACGGGCGCGTCATACGAGTTCGTCGTGACCACTCGCCGGAAAACGGCTCCCGAGCTGCACCCGACATTCGAGTGCCGAGTGCCTTCGGGTCGCTTCGCCCCGCTGTGGACCGGTGCCGTTCCGCTAATGCCGGAGGCCCGAGCGGTGGAGGAAACGGTCGTGCTGGTGCGGCCCGTATGGCGATACACCGTGGTACCCGGACTTCCCGAGCTGGCCCTGCATCGGGCAGTCTCGGCCAGCCTCGAGGGCACACCCTGGACGTCGCACCTGTGGCCCAACGGGGATCAGTGCGACCTGTGGATGACCCATGCCGACAACGATGAACCCCAGTTCATGGCCGACTTCAAGGACTACACCTGGTCCAACCATCTGGTCAGCAAACTCGACCTGGACGGCGGCGACCGAGGCGGCGCCGAGTATTTGGTGGTGCCTGACCATCGCAGGGAGCAAGTGGACCAGCTCAATGCGGTGTGCCGCAGACACGGGATGAAAGCGGCGATGACCGCGACGGAATACCTGGAGATGGTCATCAACCACGCCAAGGGGGGCCAGGCATGAGCGGCGACATGACGGGCACGGAGGCCGGCCTCGCCGGAGCACTTGCGCTGGCCGCCCACTACTTCCCACGCAAGGACGACGAGGGGCATGTTCTGGCTGGCTTCGAGGAAGCCACGTTCTTCGCGCACCGAAAGCCGCAAGCCTGGTCCGAGTGGGCGAACCTGCCCACTACTGAGCGAAACCTCATCCGTCAGGTTATGACCCTGATGGCTCAGGACTGGACGGATCCGAAGAAGCTCCGGACCTCGGTGCTCGCCATGCTCGGAGTCCTGTCATCAGAGCCGGACATCGCCGATCGCTCCGGAGGTTCGCTGCGTTTGCCACCTGGAGATCCACACCGTGCGGACGCAGCGATCCCGCGTATGGGAGGTGACTTTCTCGGCTACGTGCAACGCGTCACCGGCCCCTTCTTCACCTTCGGCAAGCGCCCCAAGGCCCAGGCATTCGCCGGCCCGGGAAAGCTGAAGACGAGGACTGCCTACCTGGGCCCGGAGCACGGCACGACCAGCAGGGAGATCGTCATCCCGGCCACGCCCGACTTTCGGGAAGCACCCGGGCATGAGTTCCTGCCTCAGGTGCACACTCGGCCGCCGCGTGACCGGGTCGCACCGACCGTGGAGCAGCTGTTGGAGGTCGCCAAGACCCTCAGCGGGCAGGACAAGAGCGTCCGCTACCTGCACAAGGTGCTCAAGCGGTTCTTCAAGAGCATGAAGACGACGACGGGCGCGCTGACCGAACTCGACCTGACTGCTGGCGATCTGCAGCTGCTCAACGCTCCCACGGGAAGCGGCAAGACCGTCCTGGTGAGGGTTCTGGCCTCATGGGCTGCTCTGAACGACCGGCGCATCGCTCTCGGCGTCACAGACGTCCGGGCCACCTTGGAGATGGCCTGGGACATCAATAACGACCTGGCCTATCTCCACAAGATCAAGCGGCTCATCGAGCCCACTCACTGCACGCCGTTGATGTCCCCGTCAAGCATGCACCGGCGCGCCATGGACTATGCAGCCCTGGGCACCTCCACCCAGATCGACGAGTGGGACCGTCGCGCCAGGACGGACATCGGCCTTCTGTCGACCGGATGCGCGCAGCGGGCGCTCATGGACCCGCCCACCCTGTACCCCTACGGGGAAGAGAACTGCACCTCGCTGACCTCTGAGGCCACTGGCTCCAACCGGCTGACCTGCCCGTTCGCACCGACGTGCGGCAAGTTTCAGCAGTTCTACCGGGCCACCAACGCGGCCGTCATCGTCACCAACCACGCAAACCTGCTCGAAGGACGCACTCGAATCGGTGTCGTGCTGGACGGGCAGGAGTTCCGCGGTCAGGCGCGCGGCACCCGGGGCATGAGCGTCCTGGAGATGACCCTGCGCGCCTGCGATGCCCTGGTGATCGACGAGATCGACGCCTTCCAGACAGCAGCGATCAGCCGCTGCACTTCGGAAATCACCCTCGCCTCCCGGAAGAGGACGACCGCACTGCGGGAGATCGACTCCGACGCGAAGAACCTTCCTGTTGTCCACGAGATGGGGCTCGTCTCACCGGTCAGCCATGCCCGCCTCATGGCCGAGATGCTGCTGCTGTGGCTCTGCTCCGGACGTGGGCTGAAGCTGAATCCCGGCAACGAAATGGACGGCCCCGACGGCGCCGGCCGCGACAACACCGGCTGGCGTCTGGCCCACTCACGGGACCGCGAGATCCTCCAGATCCTCTTCCCCGAAGCGACTGCGGCCGAGGACATCCCGCCCGAGCTGTTCGCCTTCCTCAACGAAATCATGCCCGCCCGCTGGTACGGCTCTGAGCCGGACGAGGAAGAGTTCGACCTCCCCGAAGGCGCGGACTGGGACGCCGTTCAGACCGCCCTGATGACGCTCACAGCGCAGCGCGGCCAGGACCATCTCACGGACACCCGCGACGAGATGCGCAAGCTTCTCCTCGGGCTCGTGCCCGACGCGCACCGGCAGGCTGCTGTGATCAACCTGCTGGTCACCCGGACGGTGCTGCGCGAACTCGATGGCGCACTCGACGAACTGCGCGCGCAGGCACAGACCCTGCGTTACCTGGACCTGGGGTCGGTCCGCAAGATCCTTGAGACCATGCGCAGCAGCACGGTCGCCACCCTGTACCCCTTGGCGATGCTGGGCCGCTCCATCCACGGCTACCAGGTTAAGGGCATGGACAACAAGGAGAAGGAGGCCGAGCTCCTGTCCCGGTCGTTCGGAGGCGATCCGCATACGTTCGTTTCCGAACTCGGCGGCCTGACATCGCTTTTGACCGCCGGCGTGCAGCGTCCCGTCATGGGGCTGTCGGCCACTGCCTACCTGCCGCAGGCCGTGCAAGAGCACATCCACGCCCCGGTGCGATGGTGGCTGCCCGATACGCGCCCCGAATCCATCGTCGCTCTCGCAACCCCTGTACGCAGTGGCGCCGGCGACGCGATGCGTATCGGTGGTCTGCCACCGGAACTGAAACCCAACGCCCTGCGAGATCTCGGGCGGGGTCTTTACGAGCAGCAGCTCGCCCGACGCCTGGCTTACCTGGAGAAACGGGAGCCGGAGCGAGCCCGTGCCATTCTCACGGTCAACTCTTACGAGCAGGCCGCCCACCTCGCTTCCGGAGTGGCGCAAGCCGACGGTCTTAACCACCGGGTCTGCCTGCTCGTGAAGAAGGCAGAGAAGCAGAACTACGAGGAGCACCTGCCTCCTCATGTGGACAGGATGGTCCGCGAGGAACTGAAGGACTTCCCCGAACGCGGGGAAATCCTGATCGCCCCCCTCGCTGTCATCGGACGAGGTCTGAACATCGTCGTGGGCACACGCTCCGCTGTCCGCGACATCTACCTCTGTGTCCGGCCCGTCCTCAGCATCGAGGACACCGACTGGCTGCACGCGAGCGTCAACGCCGCCGGCGTCAACACCCTCCCCGTCGGCGGCAGCGACACCCCGCTGGCCGACTTGCGCAGAGCCGGGGAAGCATCCTGGAAGCAACTCTCCAAGATCCTCCGCTCCCCGGCCCGGTTCTCCAACATGGACCACGACCTGCGCAAAGAACTCGTCGCAGGAATGCTCGTCTTGCTCATCCAGCTCGCCGGCCGAGCCCGCCGCGGCGAAACCGACATGACCCTGCACATCGTGGACCACGCCATCCACGACCAGAAGTTCAGCTCCGACCTGGCCACGATCATCAAGCAGATCTATGCCGACTGGAACCCCGAGCAGCGGGCAATCATGAACGAGCTCTACGGTCAAGCACTTCAGGCATTCCTCACCTACGCAGGACTCGATCGCGAGATGCTCTGAACGAGCTACATCTGCCCCCGCCCTCCCTTGGTGCAGGCGGGGGCTTTTCTCCCTGCCAGGGAGAAAAGCCGAGAGAAGAGGTAAGACCGTCCATGGGGCGTCGCAGCACGCAGCGGGATCTCACCGCACACACCACATCGATCAAGTGCACCCCACAGCTCCTGGACGGCATGACCGCCCTGGTCTGGGGCTTCGGTGACTACCACTCGCCGACGCGCAGAGCCTGGCGTGACCTGGGCAGCACGGCCAACCGCAACAGCAAGCGGATCGCAGGCGTACAGGACTCCGACCCCTTCCTGATTCCGTACTCCATCGCGGTCACCGTCCTCCAGCAGATCACTGACGGGTATGTGTACCTGGACAGAGACCTGGCGTTCATGGTGACGCTCAGCCCCGTCGAACCCGCCGTCCTCAAGAATGTCTTCACCTACCTGGAAGGGATCGTCCGCAAGATCCCTCTCGACGAGATCCCGTTCATGGACGAGCCCGCCTTGGCGAAACTCGTGGCCGACGTCACCCCGCAGTCGCTCAGCCTCGCCGAGAACATCCTCGCCAAAAAAGACGACAGGCCGGCCAGCCCTGAAAGCTGGGCCTATCAGGCGGTGAAGTGGCACATCGCGAAGAAGCTGGCCGCTAAACCGCTCTTGGACACGGAAGTGGAACCGGTCCGCGAGCCGTACGAGACGAAGGACGGCGAGACGAAGGAACGCATCGTCGACTGGCGGCCGTCCACCAACACCGCGGCCGTGTATTACCGACCCGACAGCGACGGCGACCTGCTCGCATGGGACCACCCCATCGGCCCGCTGTTCGCCTCCCTGGCCCATCCTGTCAATCTCAGTGAGGCTGCCACCGCCCGTCCCAAGGACCCCACGCGGACGCAAGTCCAGTACGCAATGTCCCGCGTGTCGGTGAAAATGGCCACCTACACTGCCGAGCCCAACCCCGTCCTGAACCTGAACGCACACATCCGCCGCGTCAACAACACCGTGGTCCACGCGCGCACTGCCTTGCTTGATCAAGGGACGCAGCGCCCACTGCTTTCCCTCTCTCTGGACGGGTGGGGCCTGCGCCAGGCGAACAAACACGCGCTGGAGATCCTGGCTAAACTCGACGCCGACCGGACAGCGCTCACAGCCTTGGAAGAGCGCGTTGCCGACGAACGCCACCGCCTGAACCTGAGGGACGAAGACGGTAAGAGGGTAGACATCCTCACGCCCGCGCCGGGCACCATCCGGCCGACCATGCCCAAAACGGACTCCTTCGCTGTCGGTACCGGCGCCGGCATCTACCAGCTCTCTCTTCTCCAGGACCAGATCCGGCGCGCCTTCGGCGACACCGTCTCTCTGCTCGAGCTGAAGTCGAAGGGGAACGTGTTCGGCAAGCGGCTCCACGAACCCGCCACCTCGGCGCAGGGGAAGGAGAAGAAGAAGCGAAAGAGCGACGGGGATTACATCGACCTCATCGGTAATCCCTCGCCCGATAGCATCCGGCGGTCCATCGAAGCAGCCGGCTACACCAAGCTCCGGATCCTGTGCCTCTGGTACCGAGACGAGACCCTTACGCGCATGATCCATGGCCTCGCCCACCCCTACAGCCTCGATCCGAAACACATCGACCCCAACCCCAACGGAAGGGACACCACGCCTCTCGCGGAGGGCATCGAGGCAGTCTTCTGCAACGCCGAGGCTCTGCTGAAGCACGGTCCTGGAAAGGAGAGGGCCTCGGACGCCGAGGCCCTCATCAGCCAGTTCGCGGAACCGGGCGTGCTCCTCGCGGCCTGGTGCGAGACGGAGCTCCCCGTCCGCGGGGAGGAGCATGAAGGCATGAAGCCCGCCGAGGTGAAGTCCGCCCTCGCCGAGAATGACGCCAAACACCAGGTAGTACGGGAGCTCGCAAAGGCCAGAGTGCCGTCTCAGTTCTTGGTCGGCCGCACCTTCGACCCGTTCACCAAGTCGTTCAGTACCGTCAAGAGGCCCGCTGCGGCGTTCGAAGACCACCGCGTCTACATGGGCCAGCTGGACTTGTACCGATCGTGCGGCGTGATCGACGATCGATTCGAGCGTGCTCTCTACCCTGAAGACGACCCCTATCCGTTGCCTCGCATGGCCTTCGTGGGCATCCATATCCGCAAGCAGGCCACCGATCGCAAGTACAAGGGACAGCCCAAGAGGATCATCACCGCCACCGCGGTGATCCCGTCCCGCAATGCCGGCGAGACCTGGCGCATGCTCGGTTGGAGCAACATCCACCCGCAGTGGGAGCACTATGCGCGGGCGCAGAGCAATTTCCACGCCTCCAACTACCCTCTGCACACGCAGGACGGCCAAGGCGAAATGCAGCGTTGGGCACAGGCCGGCGAGGACGTCCGTACCGCCCTCCAAGAGCTCAGCGACGAGCTCGATGGGCTCCCGTACGCCCTGATGATCGACGGCCATGCCAGCCGCCGCGTATGGCCGGGCCTGCATAACAACAAGCAGGGCCTCCCCCCGGACCCGAACGACCCGCGCCTGTGGCTTCCGGGGAGCGGCCTGCCCGCTTCCTGGAACCCCGTCAGCATCATCCGCATGAATTGCGCGCAGGCCGAGATGCCGCGACTCGTATCCGTCACCGAGAAGCTGAAGAACGGCACCACCAAGCCGCTTAAGACCTCCAGCGACCTCTACTACCCTGAAGAGCGACCCGAGGGGCATCCGTGGTTCCTGTTCACCGAGCCCCGCAACTACGGTAAGAAGCGCCACGGACAGTGGAAGACCCGCTGGCGCGCGGACCCGGGCAAGGCGTCAAAGAACGCTGACGAGCGCAAGGAGAACGAGCTCAACTCCCCCTGGTACAGCATGACCACGCGCGAAATCACTCCGATGCACACACGCTACGGGTACGAGCGCGAGGCCCTCGCCGTCGCCGCAGCCCGACTCAGCCACCAGGCACTCTCGTGGTCCGACCGGACCCGCTACCCCGCGCCACTTCACGCCGCGCTGCAGATGGACCTTGGCCATCCCCAGTTCCGGCGTTCCGAGCCAAAGGACCAAGCGAGCCTCGACATCCTCAAGGAAGCCTGCGGCACCGACGCATAATCCGGCGTCGGCCCAGCCGTCGAGTCCGTGATCACGAATGCCATGCCGAATTGGAACTGCTCCATGGAAGCTGACAGAAGCGGTGCAAGCGCTTCAAGGACCGGATCCCCACCGGCCTGATGAGCCCCCGAGGGCTCCTAGATGATCACGGAAGGCCGGGGCTGGCGGGTCTCAGTTCTGGTCTCATTCGCCGCCGTCCGGCCCCGTCCGGACAGGGCCACCCCGAACGTTCCGCCGCAGGTCAGGACGCCCATGACCCCCGTCGGACCCCCGTACGAACATTTGGAAAGCGTGTTGGGGGCAACCCCTCACGAGTTCGAATCTCGTATCCTCCGCCATTGCTCTCACCGGGCAATACGTCGAAGGGTCCCACCGGGAACGGTGGGGCCCTTTGGCGTTGGGGGGTGGCGTGGTCGTGGTGGAGGGCTGTCCCCGTGGAGTGCTGAAGGCGGTGCTTGGGGACGGCGTAGGACCGTGCTTCGCCGGGGTGGGTCAGAAGGCGGGGGGTGTGCGTAGGGGGATCAGGGCTGCGGGGGGGGGTGTGGTGGGCGGCGAAGGACCAGCCTGGCATTCCGGCCCAGGCGATCGACAGTCTCAGGTAGGCGACCAGGGTGATGCCGGGGCGGCCGGCCACGCCGTGAAGGACCGGGTCGGCCACGTACGCGCTCATGTCGATGTCGTGCGTGGCACCGCTGATGTTGGCTTTGTGCAACTCGTCGGGTGCGAAGTCGAAGAAAAAGTCCTCCTCGCCGTCCTCGGCGGCGTCCCGGTGGGCGTTCCAGCTCTCGCGCAGGTACCGCGCGGTCGGGAGCACCAGCGGGTCGGGGAGGACCGGAGCGGCGCTGTACTGGTTTCCCGTCGCGTAGCACTCGTTCAGCGCGGCGCAGTCCCCGGCGAACCACGCGCCGCCCACCTGCCGGAGGCAGGCGTCCAGGGCCGGGGGTACGGGGCCGGTTTCGGCGCGAAGAGCGTCGAGTTCCCGCAGGTCCTCGGCGGTGACCGGCTCGCGGACGGGCATGACCGGCACGAGCCCGAGGCCGGTCAGCCGCTCCGCGAGGCGGTCCACGTGGGCTGCCACCCGCCGCATCGTCGCGAACGCCACTTCCCGGCAGTCCTCGTCGGGCGCGTCCGGGACCGTGCCGAGGCGGCGCAGGTCGGCCCAGACGCCGTCATGGTCTCCACTCGCGTACCGCCGCGTGAAAGAAGTCACCGAGGCACCCTGTCCAACGTCAGGGGCCGTGGACAAGCCCCGGCTGCCCGGGTTCTCACGTGGCGGGGGCGGGGGGGTCTGCCGGCCGGGGCCGTTGCACGGCGGTCGGCTTTTCTCAGCCGTAGAACTTCGTGTGCGTGCGTTGCAGCCGACGGTCCATCAGCGTGTGCCGGGCGTCGCTCAGGACGCCCATCGTTCGCGTGTCGAGTTCGGGGATGAGCCGGGTGAGCATCTTGTCCGTGGCCTCGATCAGGGCCTCCGGGTCGTCGTGCGTCCGGGAGATTTTGTCGAGCTCCGGCAGTTCCGCGGCGGCCCCCGGGACGACGGGGACGCGCAGGGTGCTGACCTCGCTGGGGACGAGCTCCAGGACTCCGCCCCCGAAACTCCTTCCCTCGATCTCGGCGGACAGCATCGTGAGGGAGTTGTGGAACGCGGCGGTGAAGTCGTCCGCCGCGATCGGCGCGCCTGCCAGGATCTTTCCCTTGTAGATCGTGTCGGTCGTCACGACCTTCGCGTGGTTGGAGATGACACGCGGGTAGCGGTTGGACCGCTTGGACAGCAGCAGATCCCCGGCGGGCACGACGGGGACCCGGTACCAGGGCTCGCGCACGCGGCACTTGAAGCGTTGCGGGATCTTGAGGCGAACGCCTTCGTCGAGGTACTGCCGCGCCGGTCCGTGAGCCTCGGGGGAGGAAGTGGTCGCCGCGAAACTGAGCAGCCACGCGGGCCGGCCCGCGTCGGCCAGGTCCCGTTGTTCTTCACTGGTGAAAATCAGCCCCTCCGCGTGGCGGGCCCGCGGCAGGAGGGGGATCGCCCACTCCTCCAGGCCGTAGTCCTCAAGGAGGGCCGAGTCGACGCAGAAGTAGCCGTTCGCACCCGTCACCGTCGACACACTGAACCGTGCGACGTCACCGAGCCGCCCCACTGCGGGGATCGACTGAACGGCGGCCAGGGCGTCGTTCTGCTCCGGGGGCAGCAGATAGCTGGTCCACGTGCCCGACGCCGTCGCCACCCGGTGGGACCAGGAGCGGACGGAGCCGTTGTGGTCGTGGAACCGGACGACCGAGCCGGAGTCGGCGCCCTTCGACAGCCGGCCGCTCAGGATGAGGACTTCCTGCAATACGGTGGGAAACGATCCCGGCTCGAAAAGGTCGATCGTGAGATCGGTCGCGTGGGCGAGGAGCCAGTTGCGGACGGCGTTCGCGGAGATTCCGGTCAGGAATTCGGTCGGGAGAATGACGGAGAAGACGCCGCCGTCACGCAGTTTCGACAAGGACAGGAGAAAGACGGGAATCCAGAGGTTCGACACGGAACTGCCTGTCGCGCCGAGCCCGGAACTGATCTCCTTCGCGCGTTGCTTGTCCTCGTCCGAGATGAACTGGAAGCGCACGTAGGGAGGGTTCGCCAGCACCCAGTCGAATTCCGGGGCGCGCCCCTGCGACCATTCCAGGACGTTCTCGTTGGCCACGTGCCCCCGCACGTCCATCGACCGCAGGACATCGGCCGCTTTGGCGGCCTCCTCCGCGAAGATCTCGACGGCTTCGACCCGCTCGACACAGGCGGCGACATCGCTTCGCCGGATTCCGCGGAGGAAGGCGCCGTCCCCGGCGGACGGCTCCAGCACGCTGAGACCCGACCGGCCTTCGAGCAGTTCGGCGGACCGGCGGATGCAGAGCTCGACAAGAACATCGGGCGAGTAGAAGCCCCCGCGCAGCTTGTCGTCACTGACTTCGTCCCGAGTCCGCATCGAACCAACTTTCGCTTCAGTTACTGAAGGCGTCACCCTACCCCACCGGTGGGACGTCGGTCGGTAACCGGTTGTGCCACCCTGACGGCCATGAAAATGCGCTTTGCCGGACAGCCCTTCGCCGATCAGCCCAACCTGGTCGACTTCATCGAACACGCGCGGGACGGCGGCTTCGACGAGCTGAGGATCGCGGTGGCCTGGGCCAAGCGCTCGGGCCTCGGTCGCGTCTGGGACGCCCTCGGCGAGTTCCGGGGCCAGGGCGGCAAGGTGCTCCTGATACTCGGGGTCAGCGAAGGCGGGGCCACGAAGGAGGGCCTGGAACTCGCCCTCGGGATCGCCGACGAGGGATACGTCTTTCACGACCCGCGGCGGACCTTTCACCCCAAGGTCTACTTCGCCTCCTCGCCCGGCCCGCGCTCCCTGTTCGTCGGTTCGAGCAACCTGACGGCCGGCGGTCTCGGCTGGAACTACGAGGCCTCGACGTGGGTGGACTGGGACGCCGGCGAGGGCGAGGACGTGACGAGCGAGGTGTCGCGGTGGTTCGACGGCCTCATCGCCGAGACCACGTCGTGCAGTCCTCTCACGACGGACCTCATCGCGAACCTGGAGAAGAGCGCCGACATCGTCATCGGCTCCGAGTCCGGGGCGCGAAGGGTGCGGAGGAAAAAGACGCCGGACACACCGGAGGACAACGACAGCGCGATCGCGGCCACGATCAACGGCCTGTTCAAGCCGGTGCCGGCCGGGCTCAGAAAGCTTCCGGGCCTCAGCTCCCACATCGCGCCGCTGACCCCCGCCGCCGAGCCGGTGGCTCCGAAGAAGTCCGGAGCCGCGCCGTCGGCCGGACCGGGCGCGCCCGTCGCCGTCCCGCACCCCGCACCGGCCGGGCCCGCTCCCTTTCCCACGGCGAACGTGCAGCGTCGCTGGTTCAAGCGTCTCGACAACACGGCGGCACAACAGACGAAGTCCGCGGGGAGCAATCCGACGGGCAATCTCCGGCTGAGCCAGGAAGACGCCTCGATGGACCACAAGCGCTACTTCCGGGAGGACTTCTTCGGTGGTCTGCCGTGGACACCGACGGAGGGCAAGGACACGGAGCAGGAGGTCGTCGTCGCCTTCCGCACCTGGATCGACGGGACGGACCACGGCGTTCAGGAACTCAGGATCAGCCACGACCCCAAAAGAATCTCCGGGCAGGGAAACGTGCCCACGGTCCTCCACTGGGGCGTGCTGTCCACGACGATGCGCTCGACGAATTACGTCGGCCTGTACATCAGCCTGGAGCGCACGACCGACAGCGAGTACCACCTGGTGATCTCGCCCGAAGCCCGGGGGGAGTACAAGGTGTGACAGCCGCCCATGCCGCGGTGCCGGTGCCGGTACCGCCGTGCGGGGCGGGGATCGCCGGGGGGGCCTGCGGGGAGGCCGGGCTTCGCGGGTCACCAGCCCTTGAGGAGTTCTTCTTCCGATTTCTCCGCCGCCCCGGTGTCCTCCTCGGACTCGTCCAGTTCGAACCAGACCGTCTTGCCCTCGGGTTCGGGGCGGACACCCCAGGTGGAGGCGAGGAGGTCGAGGAGGATGAGGCCGCGGCCGGAGGAGGCGAGTTCGCCGGGGGCCTGCCGGTGGGGGAGTTCGTCGCCCTGGTCGGTGACCTCGACGCGGAGGTGCCGGGCGCCGGGGTGGCCGAGGAGGCGGGCGCCGAGGGCGGCGGACTGGTCGGTGTGGACGAGGACGTTGCCGAGGAGTTCGGAGGTGAGCAGGACCGCCGTGTCCACCTGGTCCTGACGGGACCAGTCGTGGAGGAGGAGGCGCAGTTCCTCGCGGGCCTCGGCGAGGCCCTCGGGGCGGTCCTGGCGCAGCGTGAGGAGGAGGCGGCGTTCGGGGACCGCGCCCGCGCCGTCCTCGGGGTGGGAGTCGCGGCGGAGCAGGAGGAGGGCGATGTCGTCGCCGCCGTGCGCGGGGGCGGTCTCCGGGTCGGGGGGCTCGACGGTGTCCAGGAGGCGGTCCGCCATGCCTTCCAGGTCGTCCGGGTCGGCCTCGGTGAGCGCGTCGCGCAGCCGGGCCCAGCCGGTGAACATGTCGTCGCCGCCGTTCTCGATGAGCCCGTCCGTGCAGAGCATCAGGATCTCGCCCGGGTCGAGTTCGACCAGGTCGACGGGGTAGTCGTTGGCACCCCCGAGCAGGCCCAGCGGGAGCCCGCCGCGTACGTGCTTGATCAGGCACGTACCGTCCGGCAGGCGCAGGACGGGGTGGGGGTGGCCCGCGCGGGCGAGCATCAGGACGCCCGTGGCGGGGTCGGCCTCCACGTACAGGCAGGTCGCGAAGCGGTCCTCGTCCAGGGCGGCGAGGAAGCGCGAGGTGCGGGCGAGGATCGCGTCGGGGCCGTGGCCCTCGGCCGCGTAGGCGTGCACGGCCGTGCGCAGTTGCGACATGAGGCCCGCCGCGTGCACGTCGTGGCCCTGCACGTCGCCGACGACGCAGGCGATCTTGCCGCCGGGGAGCTGGATCACGTCGTACCAGTCGCCGCCGACCATGAGGCCGCCGCCGGTCGGCACGTAGCGGTTCGCGACGGTCAGGCCCTTGCGGACGCCGTCGGCCGCCGCGCCCATGCTGGAGCGCAGTCCGCGCGAGAGGGCGAGTTCGGCGGAGCCGGTGCGGGAGCGTTCGAGGGCGCTGGCGAGGAGGGCGGCGGCGGTGCGGAGCAGGGCGCGGTCCGCGCCGCTGAACGTGCGCGGGGCGCCGAAGGCGGCGAGCCAGACGCCCTGGACCTTGCCGCCGGTCACGAGCGGGAGGTACGCCCACGCCTCGCGACCGCGCCGGGAGGTGAGGTGCCACATCGCCGGGTAGCGGCGCTCGTACTCGGCGGGGGATTCGAGCCAGACGGCGCGGCCGGTGTGCGCGACCTCGGTCGCGGGGTGGCGGGTGCTGAGCGGCATACGGAACTGGCCGCCCTCGGTGTTGCCGGGGGCGCGGTAGCCGGACTGGCCCTCGGCGAGGAGGAAGTTCTCGCCGACGCCGAAGACGACCTGGCCGTTGAGGTCGAAGCCCTGTTCGTCGCGGAGGCGGGCGGTGACGCGCAGGGCCTC
>NZ_GG770539.1:3349515-3351962 GCF_000154905.1 Streptomyces sp. SPB074
GAGGGGTTCTTCCAGGGGGCGCTCGGGGTCCTGGACGCGCGTGCTGTCGTTCTTGGCCCAGCTCGGGTCGGGGTCGCCCTTCTCCTTGCCCTCGGAGGTGCGGTCCTCGGAGGTGCGGTCTTCGGAGGTGCGGTCCTCAGCGGCGGGGTCCTCGGGGGCGCCGTTCTCGGGGGTACGGCCGTCGGCGGCGCGGGCCTCGGCTTCGCGGGTCCCCGCCCCGTCCCGTCGCCGGGTGCGGCGCGGGGCTTCGAGGGCGTTGAGGCGGTCGATCTGGGCGCGCTCGGCGGCGCTGTGGCCGCAGTCCGGGTCCTCGCCGCCGGAGGGGGCCGCCGGGTGCCGGTCGCCGGTCGCGGCATCCGGGTCCTGACCGCCCGGCGGCGTCGCCCCGTCTCCGCTTCCGGTCACTGTGCCCGCCTCTCGCCGTCCCGCTACGGGGTCGGGCGGCCATCGCGTGGGGGACGTACCGGCCCGTTGCCCCCATCGTCGGGGGGAAGCGGGCCGGGTGCCGTCCGGAAGGGGGCTGATCGGGGTACGGGCGCGGGGCGGGCCAGCGGTGCGGGGGCGCCGCTACGGGTGGCGCGGGGCGCTCATTCCCCCGTACCGGCGGTGAACGGGCCCACGCGCGGGACGCTCGCCTTGCCCGTGTTGCTCACCGGGCCGCCCTTCCAGGGGGCCTTCAGGTAGTCGCGCTCGTCGGGCGGGGTGAGGCGGACCGAGTCCGGGGTGACGGTCGTGACGCCGGTGATGCGCGGGTCGCTGAAGGTGAGCGGGGACCAGGCGCTCTTGCCGGGGGCGAGCGAGACGCGTTCCTTGGTGCCGGGGGCGCGCTGCGGATCGACGCTGACCTGCTCGCCCGCGCTGTTGACGAAGGCGAGGCCCGGATAGCCGTAGACGGTGCAGGTGCGCGAGGAGGTGTTGGTCAGGACGAGGGCGAAGCCTTCCTGACCGGCGCCGGGGTGGTTCTCGCCGACGCGCGCGGAGAGTTCCGAGGTGTGGCACTGGGTGCTCGCCGCGGGCTTGGAGTCCGAGCCGCCGTCGTCCGTGTCCGCGCCGCCGCCCTTGGTGGCGCCGCCGCCGGGGGTCTCGCTCGCGGCCGGGACGGAGCCCTCGCCGCCGGGGGTCGCGGGGGTGCTCGGGTCCTTGCCGCTGTCCTCGCTCGCCCCGGAGCCGCCCTGGTCGCTCGTGCCGGTCTTGTCGCCGGGCAGCGGGCTGGCCTCGCTGCCGACCTTCTGCGCGCTGTCCGAGCCGCCGTCGTCGTTGCCGCCGCAGGCGGTCAGGAGCAGGGCCGCCGCGGCGAGCGCCGCGGCGGCGGTGCCGGCCCTGCGGGTCTTCGTGGTCTTCCCGGTGGTCGTGCGCATGGTGTTCTCCGCGTCTCGTGGGGGGCTTCGCCGAGGACGGCCCGCTTACGTACTTCTTCGATGCGTGCTCACCGGGGAAAGTTCACGGCCGTTCGGTGCTTTTTCCCGCCGGGGCCAGTTCCAGCCCGCTCAGGACCTTCTTGGTCGTCTCCTCGCAGTCGCTCCCGTCCCGCGCGCAGCGGATCTGCACGTAGGCGCCGCGCCCGTCGCCGTCCTTCCTCGGCGCGAGGGCGGCCTCGGCGAGGCGGTGGCGCGAGCACCCCGTCCAGGTGCGTACCACTCCTTTCCACTCGCCCGCGTCCCACTCCTCCTCGCTCGGCTTCCGGCAGCCGTCGTGGCGCAGCGCCTCGACGGCGGCGGTCAGGGGCGCGGCGTCCCGCTTCGCGCCGAGATCGACGGCGCCCGCGAAGACGCCGTCCACGCCGCTGTCCGGGTCGGACCAGTCCGCCACCTTCGTGGCGACGGTGAGGCCCGGCTCCTTCGCCGCGGGCAGGCCGATCGCGGCGGGGTCCCAGCCGCCGTCGGCGTACTCGCGCGCCCAGGCGGCCGGCACGGTGAGGCGCAGCTCGCCGGTGGCGTCGGCGACACGGCGCCCCGCGGCGCTCTCGCCGGAGCCGGAGCCCGGGCCGTCGCCGCCCTTCCCGCCGCTCTCGCGGAGCGCGAGCGCGGTGCCCGCGGCGGCGAGGGCGAGGGCGAGGACGGTGAGGGTCACGAGGAGCCGGCGCGGGCGACGGCGACGGCGGGCGGGGGCCTCGGCGGGCACGGGGGAATCGGGCGGTACGGGGGCCCCGGGCGGTACCGGGGTGGCGGCGGCCTGGGCGGGGCTCGCCGGTACGGGTGTCGGGGGCACGGGCGTGGCCGGTACGGGCGTCGGGGGCACCGGAGCCGGTACGGGCGTCGGGGGCACCGGAGCCGGTACGGGCGTCGGGGGCACCGGAGCCGGTACGGGCGTGTCCGGCACCGGCGTGGCCGGAACGGCGGCCTCCGACGATGGCACCTCCGGCGGCACCGCGTCCCCCGGTGCCGGTCCCGCCGCGCCGCACGCCTCCCGTACGCGCTCCAGCTCGCGCGCGAACTCCGTCGCGTCGC
>NZ_GG770539.1:3352221-3353470 GCF_000154905.1 Streptomyces sp. SPB074
CCGCGACGACGGTGAGGCCGGAGGAGGCGGGCGAGGTTCTTGGCGAGGCCGAGATCGGCGACGAGGACGCGTTCGGTGCCCGCGCGGACCGGTCCGGGGCCGCCGGGGCCCTTGAGCAGGACGTTCGACGGCTTGATGTCGCGGTGCACGATGTCCGCCGCGTGCAGCGCCGCGACGCCGGTCGCCGCGCCCGCCACGAGGCGCAGCGCCTCGGCGAGCGGCGGCGGCCCGGCCGTCAGCAGGTCCTCGACGGTCCCGGCGTCCGCGTACTCCATGACGAAGTAGGGCCGCTCGTCCTCCAGTTCCCCGATGTCGTAGACCTGCACGACGCCGCCGGAACCGGCCTGGCGCAGCAGCCGGGCCTCGCTCAGGAAACGTTCCCTGATGTCGAGGCGGCCGGCCCAGTTGTCGGCGAGGACCTTGACGGCCACGGGGGCTTGCAGGCGCTCGTCCTGGGCGAGCCAGACGACGGCGAAGGCGCCGGAGCCGAGCCTGCGCCGAACCAGGTACCGGCCGATCCGCTGAGGTGGGGACATGCTTTTTATGATGCCCAGATGCTTTCCGCCGCTCCGCGCCGCCTCCGTTCTTTTCGTCGCGGGATCACTTTTCCGCCGTCGGGGCACACTGGTACGGGGGTGAGGCGATGAGCGAGGGCGAGTCGTACACGTACGGGAACGGGACGGACACGGAGGCGCTGGCCTCGGCCGCGGCGGCCGGGGACGGGACGGCGCTGGACGCGCTGCTGCGGGCGGTCTCTCCGGAGGTGGTGCGCCGCTGCGGGCGGTTCCTGCTCCACCGCGAGGACGCGGAGGAGGCGGCGCAGGACGTGCTGCTCCAAGTCGCGCGGAACATCGGGCGGTTCGAGGGGCGCAGCAAGTTCAGCACGTGGCTGTACACGATCGTGGCGAACTGCGCGCGGCAGAAGTACCGCGAGCTCAAGCGGCGGGCCGCCGAGCAGCCGCTGCCCGCCGACGAGCACCAGCGGCCCGACCCGCGCACGACGAGCGTGATCGCGGGCTCGCGGCTCGACCTCCTGGAAGCGCTCGACCGGCTCGAAAGGGACAGCCCGCACCTGGTCGCGCCGCTGGTCTACCGGGACATCTGCGAGATGGAATACACGGAGATCTCGGAGCGGACCGGGATTCCGCTGGGCACGGTGAAGTCGCGGCTGCACCACGCGCGGCGGCAGGTACGGCCCTGGCTGGTGGTGGGCGACGGAAGCGGCGCGGTGGTGCGGGGCGACGCGGCG
>NZ_GG770539.1:3353570-3369649 GCF_000154905.1 Streptomyces sp. SPB074
CGGTACGTGAACGGGGGCGCCGCGCAGGCGGCCCGCCACCCGCGGCGACCACCACCCGCGCGCGTACGCACCCCGCCCCCGCGCCACCGTCCTCCGCTCCCCCGCAGCACTCCGCTCCCCCGCCGCCCGCCACTTCTCCCGGCCCGCCTTCTACTTCTCCCAGCCCACCTTCGTGTAGTCCACGTCCCCCAGCCCCGACGCGCCCCAGTTCGCCAGCCCGGAGCGGGTGGCGATGATCTGCGGGCGCTGGTACAGCTCGATCGAGTGGACCTGGGCCCAGATGGCCTTGTCCGCCTGGTTGTAGAGGGCGCGGGCCGCCTCGGGGTCGGTCTCCCGCCCGGCCTTCGTGAGCAGGGTGTCGATCTCCTTCGTGCCGACGCCGCCGAAGTTGAGGAAGCTCTGCCCGCCGCGCGGGCGCTGGAACGTCGAGAAGAGCTGCGAGGGGAAGATGTTGTCGACGTTGCGGAAGCTCACGAGGTCGAAGTTGCCCCGGTTGACGTACTTGTCGAAGTAGTCGGCGTCGGTGACCTTGCGGACCTCGACGCCGATGCCGACGGCGCCGAGTTGCTGCTGCACGATCTGCGCCTGGTCGACGGCGGAGCCGTTGGCGCCCGCGCTGATGAGGTACGTGAGCGTGAGCCGCTTGCCGCCCTTCGTCCGGGTCTCGCCCGCGGCGCCCGCCTTCCACCCGGCCCCGTCGAGGAGCTTCGCCGCGGCCTTCGGGTCGTGGGTGCCCCACACGCCCGCGTTCGCGCGGTAGCCCTTCTGGTTGGGCATGAAGAAGTGGTTGTCGAGCGGGACCACGTCGACGGGCACGTCCTTGGCGAAGGCCGTCGTGATGCCCTTGCGGTCGATCGCGCGGTCCACGGCCTGCCGGACCCGGAGGTCCGCGAGCGGTCCGCGCGTGCCCAGGGTGATGTGCACCTCGTCCCAGCGGGCGCCCTTCCTGATGTCCGTCTTCGGGGCCTTGACCAGGCGCTTGTAGTCCTCGGGGAGGATCGCGCTCGTCTCGTCGATCTCCTTGTTGAGGTACGCCTCCGTCTGGGCCGGCGCCTGGAGCGCGCGCCAGGTGATGGCGCTCAGCCGCGGCTTGGCGCCCCACCACGCGGGGTCCGGCTCGGTGGTGACGGTCTGCGTCGTCTTGTCGGCCGACTTGACGCGCCAGGCGCCCGCCGTGACCGGGATCTTCTCCAGCCAGCCCTTGTTGAACTTCTCGGGGGTGTCGATCCAGTCGGCGGGGAGGAGGACGCGGAAGAGGCGCCGCCAGTCGGCGTACGGGGCGCGGAACCGGACCACGGCCTCCTGGTCGTCGCTGCCGCGCGAGACCTTCGCGATCTGGTCGTAGCCGCTCGTGTCGGCGACGAGGTGGCGCCGGTCCGAGCCGTCGAGCGCCTTCGCGAGCGCCGCGAAGTCCCGGTAGGACAGCGGTTTTCCGTCCGACCAGCGGGCCTTGGGGTTGAGCCGGTAGGTGATCTCCAGCGGGGACGTGGACGTCACCTTCGCGGAGAGCAGGTAGTCGGCGTCGGGGTGCGGGACGCCGTGGCTGTCGCGCGGCTGGAGGACGGGTTCGACCTGCTCCAGGATCGCGGTCGCGTCACCGTTCGTACCGTCCACCTGGTACGCGTTGTACTGGTGAATCCACTGCCGGACCGAGAGGTTGAGCGTTCCGCCCGCGCGCAGCCGCGAGACGGGCCGCGCGTTGATCGCCTGCGCCCCGGCGGCGGGGGCCCCGGCGCGCTTGTGCCCGGAGCCGTCGCCCCCGTCACCGTCGCCGGAGCCGCCGCAGGCGGTGAGGAGGAGGGCGGCGGCGAGCGCGACGGCGGTGAGGGCGGGGCCCGTGCGGGCCGGGTTCCTGGGCAGGGGGGACATGGGGGAGCCTCCGGGACGGGACGACGGGAACGGGGCAGGGGGGACGCGGCAGGGACGGGAACGCGCGACGCGGTGCCGCGCGCGGGACGGGACGACGGGCAGGGCGCCCGACGAGGCGACCGGCAGGACGGCCCGCAGGACGCGGGACAGAACGCGGGACACGACGGGACGCCCGGAGCGTAGGCCGGGGAATCGCCCTCCGTAAGCGTTTTCGTGTACCTGCCATGCTCCCTTCACACGCGCGCAACACGACGTGACGAGGATCGGAGCCTTCGGCCCAACTCACCCACCGGTCAAGCCTGTTGCCCCCACCAGGAGACGCCCCCCGCATGACCACGTACCTCCTGCGCCGTCTCCTGCACCACCTCGTGCTGCTCCTCCTCGCCCTCGCGCTCGCGTATCTCCTCGCCGCCTCCGCGCTCGACCCGCGCGCCTACTTCGAGGGCCGCCGCCCGCCCCCGGACCCCGCCGCCGTCACCGCGCACCTGCGCGCCCTCGGGCTGGACGAGGGCACCCCGCTCCCCGCGCGCCTCGCGCACTGGTTCGGCGGGCTCCTCCACGGCGACCTGGGCCGCACGCTGGACGACACCTCGGTGGCCGCCGAACTCGGCCGCCGGATCGGCGTGAGCCTGCGGCTCCTGCTCGTGGGCACGGTCCTGGGCACGCTCGGCGGCGTCCTCGCGGGCGCGTGGACGGCGGTGCGGCAGTACCGCCTCTCCGACCGCGTCGTCACGCTCGTCTCGTTCCTCCTCCTGTCGACGCCGACGTTCCTGCTCGCCGTCCTCCTCAAGATCGGCGCGATCAAGCTGAACTCCGTCCTCGGTACCGACCTCATCCGCTTCACGGGGGAGCGCGATCCGGGCCCGCACCCGGGGCTCCTCGCCACACTCGGCGACCGGAGCGTGCACCTGCTCCTGCCGACGCTCTCGATGGGCCTGGTCACGGCGGCCTCCTACAGCCGCTACCAGCGCAACACGATGCTCGACGTGCTCGGCGCGGACTACCTGCGCACGGCCCGCGCCAAGGGCCTCGGGCGGCGCGCGACGCTGCTGCGGCACGGGCTGCGGACCGCGCTCATCCCGATGGCGACGTACTTCTCGTACGGCTTCCTCGCGCTCTTCACGGGCGCGACCTTCACCGAGATCGTCTTCGGCTGGCACGGCATGGGCGAGTGGCTCATCGCCTCGGTCGCCGACAACGACGTCAACGCGGTCGTCGCCGTCTCGGGCTTCGCCGCCGTCGTCGTGCTGCTCTCCGGTTTCCTCGCCGACGTCCTGCACGCCGCCCTCGACCCCCGGGTACGCCGATGAGCGCGCCACCGGCCGAGGCCGCCGCCGGCACGCCCCGCACCCCCACCCGCGCCCGGCTCGTGCTGCGCCGCTTCCTCGCCCGCCGTGCCGCGCTCGCCGGGCTCGCCGTCGTCGTCCTCCTGCTCGTCCTGGGCTTCGCCGGCCCGTACGTCACGCACTGGTCGTACACGGACATCGACTACACGGCACTGCGCGAACCCCCCTCCGCGCGCCACTGGTTCGGGACGAACCGCATCGGCCAGGACGTGTACGCGCAGACCGTGCGCGGCCTCCAGAAGTCGCTGCTCGTGGGGCTGCTCGTCGGCCTCGTCGCGACGGCGCTCGCGGCCCTCGTCGGCGCCTGCGCGGGGTACTTCGGCGGGTGGGCCGACCGCGTCCTGATGTTCCTCGTGGACCTGCTGCTCGTGCTGCCCTCGTTCCTCGTCCTCGCGATCCTCGCGCCGCGCCTGCGCGGCACCGGCTGGCCCGGCTTCGTCGGCCTGCTCGCGCTCTTCGCCTGGATGATCACCTCGCGGGTCGTACGGTCCATGACGCGGTCGCTGAAAGAACGCGAGTTCGTGCGCGCCGCCCGGTCGCTGGGCGTCTCCCCCGCGCGGATCATCACGCGGCACGTGCTCCCGAACGTCGCCTCGTTCCTCGTCATCGACGCGACGCTCGCGGTCGGCGGCGCCGTCATGAGCGAGACCGCGCTCTCCTACTTCGGCTTCGGCATCCAGGCCCCCGACGTCTCGCTCGGCACCCTCATCGCCGACTACACCGGCTCGGCCGTCACCTACCCCTGGATGTTCTTCTTCCCCGCCGGGCTCCTCGTCCTCTTCGTCCTCGCCGTCAACCTCGTCGGCGACGGCCTGCGCGACGCCTTCGACCCGACCAGCCGCCCGAACGATCGGCACACCACGTGACGTCCCCCCTGCTCTCCGTCCGCGACCTCACCGTCTCCTTCCGCGGCGGCGCCGAAGAGGCCGTACGCGGCGTCTCCTTCGACCTGCGGCGCGGCGAAGTCCTCGGCCTCGTCGGCGAGTCGGGCTCGGGCAAGTCCCTCACCGCGCTCGCCGTGCTCGGCCTCCCGCCGGGCGGCGCGCGCGTCTCGGGCTCCGTGCGGCTCGACGGTACGGAGCTGGTCGGGGCGCCCTCGCGGGAGCTGGACCGGGTGCGCGGGCGGCGTATCGCGATGGTCTTCCAGGACCCCCTGTCGGCGTTCACGCCCGTCTACCGCATCGGGGAACAGCTCGCCGAGGCCGTACGGGTGCACACGCCGGTGCCGAAGGCGGTGGCGGCCGAACGGGCCGTCGAGCTGCTCGATCTCGTCGGCATCCCCGAACCCCGGCGCCGCGCCGAGGCGTTCCCGCACGAGTTCTCCGGCGGGATGCGGCAGCGCGCGATGATCGCGATGGCCGTCGCGCACGATCCCGAGGTGCTCCTCGCGGACGAGCCGACGACGGCGCTCGACGTGACCGTGCAGGCGCAGGTCCTGGAGGTGCTGCGCACCGCGCGCGAGGCGACCGGGGCGGCGCTGCTCCTCGTGAGCCACGACCTCGGCGTCATCGCGGGCACCGCCGACCGGGTCGCGGTCATGTACGCGGGGCGGCTGGTCGAATCGGCGCCCGTGGACGGGCTGTTCGCGCGGCCCGCGATGCCGTACACGCTCGGGCTGCTCGGCGCGGTGCCCCGCCCGGGGGCCCCGCTCGTCCCCCTGCCCGGCACCCCGCCCCGTCCGGGCGCGCGGCCCGGGGGCTGCCCCTTCGCGCCCCGTGCCCGCTCGCCACGGACGAATGCCGCGCGTACGAGCCGGAGTTGGCACCTCTCGCGGGGGCGGAGCCGGAGCGGTGGGCGGCGTGCCTGCGGACGGAGGAGGTGGTGGGCCGTACGCCGGTGGAGCTCTTCCGGCCGCCCGCGCCGGCGCCCTCGCCCTCGCTCCCCGCGAACGACCCGCACGCCGAGGCGGCCCCCGCCGGAGCGACCGCCGCCGGGACACCCGCCCCCGGAACTTCCGTCGCCGTGATTCCGAAGCCGGGGTTACCCGCCGACGCCCCGACCGTCCTGAGCGTCCGCTGCCCTCACCGAGTAAACCGCTGCGCGCCCCCGGGCCGCTGCGGCGGCAAACGGTACAGTGTACGCCGTGGACGGCGTCGATCTCGATCTGCGCGCCGGGCGCACGCTCGCCCTCGTCGGCGAGTCCGGGGCCGGGAAGTCCACCGCGCTCGACGCGATCCTCTCGCTCAGCGCGCCCGAGTCCGGCACCGTGGAGGTGCTCGGGCACCGCACCGACTCCCTCGACCGCGCCACCCGGCGGGCCCTGCGCGGGGACGTGCAGATCGTCTTCCAGGACCCGATGGCCTCGCTCGACCCCCGCCTCCCCGTCGCGGACCTGATCGCCGAGGGGCCGCGCGCGCAGGGGGTGGGCGCGGCCGAGACCGACGCGCGGGTCCGCGAGCTGACCGCGCTCGTCGGGCTCGATCCGGCACGGGACCTGGGGCGCTTCCCGCACGAGTTCTCCGGCGGGCAGCGGCAGCGCGTCGGGATCGCGCGGGCCCTCGCGGTGCGGCCCCGGCTGCTGCTGCTCGACGAGCCGGTCTCGGCGCTCGACGTGTCCGTACGGGCCGGAATCCTCGACCTGCTCGGCTCCCTGCGGACGCGGTTCGGCTTCGCCTCGCTGCTCGTCTCGCACGACCTCGCCGTGGTCCGGCACATGGCGGACGACATCGCCGTCATGTACCTCGGCGCGACGGTCGAACAGGGCCCCGCCGAGGAGGTGTTCGCCCGCCCCCGCCACCCCTACACGCGCGCCCTCCTCGCCGCCGCTCCCGTTCCCGACCCCCCGGCCGAACGCGCCCGCGCGGCCCGCCGTGTCCTGCTCGCGGGCGATCCGCCGAGCCCCACGACCCGCGTGGACGGCTGCCGTTTCCGCTCCCGTTGCCCGCTGTACGCGGTGCTACCGGAAGCCGACCGGGGGCGCTGCGCGGGGGAAGTCCCCACGAATGAGGGCGGGGTGGCGTGCCATTACCCGGAGCGGCGCGAGTACTGAGGGCCGCAGCGGTTACCCTCCCGCCATGGACGGATTCCGCGTCACCTACACGGTGGAGTGCGCCGAGTCGGCGGCGCTGCTCTCACCGGACCGCAGGGAGACCCTCGAACGGGGCCTCGCGGTCCTCGCCCGCAACCCGTACCACCCGGCGACGGCCCCCATCGGCACGCATGAGGACAACCGGAAGGCGCAGGTGGCGCCGGGTGTCCTCATCGAGTACGTGGTCGCGCACGCGGTGATGGTGGTCGTCGTCCTGACCGTCTTCGACGAGTCCCTCTACCTCCTGGCGGACGTACCGGGCCAGGTGGAGCGGGGAATGGAGGGCGACGCGGCGCTGGGCGGCGGGGGATGAGGCCGTCCCGGGCAACGTCTGGGATGCGCAAGACGAATAGGGGTAGTTTTGTACTACTCTGACGCTCTCTGGTAGAACGTCCGCGAAAGGTGCGGCATGAGCGAGGCAACGTCCGACTACGGTCGGGGCATCGACGCGGAGCAGGCGCTCAAGTACGCCATCCAGCATGTGGCGGGGGAACACGCCGAGATCGTCGAAGGGGTCATCACACAGGTGTCGCCGAGCTGGCCCCACGAACGGACGGCGAACAAGATTCGTCGGCAGATCTCCCGCCGCTGTCTGGAGTTGGGGTACGAGATCGGCTCCGGCAACCTCGACCTGCCGGGGTCTCCCAACTGGTACATCCCTGATCTCGCCATCGTCCCCGACGACTTGGTCGAGGACTCCAATTCCCTCCTTCCCGACCAGACCCTCCTCGTCGTCGAAGTGACCTCGCCCTCCAACGCCGAGACCGCCCGCGTGGTCAAGCGCCGCCGCTACGCCGAGTACGGCGCTCCGCTGTATCTCCTGGTCGACCGCCAGGAGCGCAGCATCACGCTGTTCGCGGAGCCCGGACCGCTCGGCTACACGCGCGTCGAAGGCCCCCACCCCTTCGGCACCCCCCTTCCCCTTCCGGCTCCCTTCGACCTCGTGCTGGAGACCGGCGAGCTGTAAGGGCGCGAGCCCGGTACGACGGAACCGCCCGCGCCCCCTTCGGGGTGCGGGCGGTTCCGCGTCGTTGTCCGTCAGTCCTTCGGGGTCAGGACGAAGACGGGGATCGGGCGGTCCGTCTTCTTCTGGTACTCGGCGTAGTCCGGGAACGCCTCGACGGCGCGGTCCCACCACTCGGCCTTCTCGGCGCCGGTGACCTCGCGGGCCGTGTAGTCCTTGCGGACCGGGCCGTCCTGGAGTTCCACCTCGGGGTGGCCCTTGACGTTGTAGTACCAGACGGGGTGTTCGGGGGCGCCGCCCTTGGAGGCGATGACCGCGTACTCGCCGTCGTGCTCGACCCGCATCAGCGGGGTCTTGCGGATCTTGCCGCTCTTCGCGCCGAGCGTCGTCAGGACGATGACCGGCATCCCGCGCATCTCGGTGCCGCGCGTCCCGCCGCTGCTCTCGTACTCGGCGACCTGCTCGCGCACCCACTTCTCGGGGCTCGGTTCGTACGCACCACTCAGAGGCATCGCGTCCACCCTTTCGTCTCGCTGCCGACACTCTCTCACCGGTCCGCCCGGCGACAAGTCACCGCCGCTTGGCCATGTCCTCGACGTCCCGGCGGAAGGCCCACCGCATCTCCGGTTCCATCGCGAACTTGAACAGCCGTTGCACGAGCGGCGTGCACAGCACCGTGATGACGCTCGCCGCGATGAGCGTCACCGCTATCTCGCCCGCCGGGCTGTGCAGCCAGTCGGCCGCGTACCAGTCGCCGAAGCGCGAGCCCTTCGCGAGGAAGCCGTGCAGCAGGTAGCCGTAGAGCGTGCCCGCGCCGAGCGCCGTGAACCACATGTGGCGGCGCGGCACCCAGGCGAGGAAGCACGCGGTGAGCACGAGGGAGCAGCC
Organism: Streptomyces sp. SPB074; assembly: GCF_000154905.1. Classification (GTDB taxonomy): domain Bacteria; phylum Actinomycetota; class Actinomycetes; order Streptomycetales; family Streptomycetaceae; genus Streptomyces. The sequence continues at coordinate 3,361,666 of NZ_GG770539.1, forward strand.
GAAGAGCGCGAGCGTCATGACGACCCCGGTCCAGCCGGGCGCGCCGAGTTCCTGCGCGCTGTCGCGGTGGTAGAACCAGGCCGCGTTCATGCGCGGCGCCGCCCAGTAGGCGAAGAGCGCGCCGCCCACGAGGACGGGCACGGACAGGATGCGGGCCTCGCGGCGCCGCACGAGCTGGAAGTGCTCGGGCTTGAGCTTGAGGCCGACGACGAAGAACGGCAGGAACTGGAGGACCCGCTGCATGTCGAGGTCGTCGCCGATGTCCGGGGAGATCGCCGCGAGGATCGCGATGGCGAGCGCGAGCGGCACCGGCCAGCGCACGAGCTTCCAGATCGGGGTCGTCAGGCGCCACACGAACAGCGCGATGAGGAACCAGGTCAGGTACCAGGGGTCGAGCAGGCTGAACGGGTAGTCCGGGTCGCCGCCCGCCGTGCGCTTGAGGAGCGTGTAGGCGACCTCGAAGAGCACGTACGGGACCGCGACCCCGGTGATGAGACGGCGCAGCCGGTCCGGGCGCATGTCGAAACTGCGGGACATGTAGCCGGAGATGATGATGAACGCCGGCATGTGGAAGGTGTAGACGAAGATGTAGAGCGCCGAGGCGGCCCGGCTGTCGCCGCGCAGCGGCTCCCAGGCGTGGCCCATCGCGACGAGCAGGATCGCGAGGTACTTCGCGTTGTCGAAGAAGGGGTCACGGCGCCTGGCGGCGGGTTTCGCGCCGTTCCCGGCGGCGGTGTTCCCCTCGCCCTGGGCCGCTTGTCCGCCGGTGGCCCCGACGCGCTTGAGCACGAGGGTGTCGCTGCCCGCGCCCGTCGCGGGACCGCCCGCGCCGGTCGCCCGGCCGGTGCCCCTCGCCCGGACCGTGTGCGTGCCCGTCGTCCGGCTCGTGCCCGTCGCCCGCGCGCTTCCCGCCCCGCTCTCCGGGGGCAGCGGCACGCGCCGGTCGGGCGAGGGCCCCGGACCGCCCTCTGGTCCGTGTCCGCGCGCGGACTCGCTCACAATCCCTCCCCGATGGAACGCCGACGGGTCATTACGCGTCTCACCAGAAATGCGGGAAGTATGTCGGTGGAAGGCATCAGCGGCAGCGTAGTGGCCCCCACCGCACCGGGCACAAGCCCGCCCGGTGTGGCTTGTCCCACCCTGGAGCCGATGCGTCCGTTTTCGGCCGGGCCGCTTTCCCAGCCGCTTCCCAGGCCCTCCCCGGGCCCCTCACAGACTCCGCACGGGAACCTCTCCGCCGCCGCCCGGGACGCCCCGCGCGTACCTCAGCCCTCGGCCGCCGGGCCGACGAGTTCGGTCAGCACGTCCTCCATCGTCACGAAGCCGCGTACCCGTCCCTCCTCGCCCGTCACGGCGGCCAGGTGGCTGTCGTCGGTGCGCAGCGCGGTGAGGGTGTCGTCGAGCGGGGTGTCGATGCGGACCCGGGTGAGCGGGTGGTAGGCGGCGCGCGAGAACGGCTTGTCCCGTTCGGTGACGCCGAGGGTGTCCTTGATGTGGAGGTAGCCGAGGAGGGTGCCGCCCTCGCCGGTCACCGGCAGCCGCGAGAAGCCGGACTCGGCGGCGACGCGTTCGAGGCGGGCGGGGGTCACGGTGGTGTCCACGGTGACGAGGGTCGCGCCCGGTTTGATGATCTCGCCGACGGGCCGGGTACCGAGTTCGAGCGCGTCGCGCAGCCGGTCGCGGTCGGCCTCGCTCAGCAGGCCGGCCTCGCTGGAGTCCTCCACCATGCGGGCGAGCTGGTCGTCGGTGAAGACGGACTCGACCTCGTCCTTCGGCTCGACGCGCAGGAGCCGCAGGAGGTGGTTGGCGAGGCTGTTGATGCCGAACACGAGCGGCTTGAGGACGCGGGTGAGCGCGACGAGCGGCGGCCCGAGGAGCAGCGCGGTGCGCACGGGCTCGGCGAGCGCGATGTTCTTCGGGACCATCTCGCCGATGAGCATGTGCAGATACGTGGCGAGCGTCAGCGCGATGACGAAGGAGAGCGGGTGCACGAGGCCGTGCGGGATGCTGACCGCCTCGAAGACCGGCTCCAGCAGGTGCGCGATGGCCGGTTCGGCGACGGCGCCGAGGACGAGCGAGGAGACGGTGATGCCGAGCTGGGCGGTCGCGAGCATCGCGGAGATGTGCTCCAGCGCCCTGATGGTGCTGATCGCCCGCTTGTCCCCGGCCTGCGCGAGCGGTTCGATCTGGCTGCGGCGCACGGAGATGAGCGAGAACTCACCGCCGACGAAGAAGGCGTTGGTGAAGAGCGTGAGCAGCCCGACGAGCAGCTGAACGGCGGTCATCGGGCGTCCTCCTCGACGTGGGCGGGCTCTTCCTCGGCGGGTTTCACGACCCGTACCCGCCCGGCCCGGTGGTGCTCGACGGCGAGCACGGTGAACTCCCAGCCGCGCGCCGCCGCGTCCCGCTCGTCCAGCACGACGGTGTCCCCCGCCTCGGGGATGCGCCCGAGGCGGGTGGCGAGCAGGCCGGCGATGGTCTCGTAGGGGCCCTCGGGGGCGCTGAGGCCGATGAGGCGGAGCTGGTCGAGGCGCAGCGAGCCGTCGGCCTCCCAGGTCGCGCGGCCCGTGGCGGTGGGCGGGCCGGGGAGCAGGTCCTCGGTCTCCTCGGGGTCGTGCTCGTCGCGCACCTCGCCGACGACCTCCTCCACGATGTCCTCGACCGTGACGACCCCGGCGGTGCCCCCGTACTCGTCGATGACGACGGCCATCGTGCGCGCGGCGCGCATCCGGGCGAGGAGGGTGTCGGCGGGGAGCGAGTCGGGGACGAGGAGCGGGGGCGTGGCGAGGTCGGTGACGCGGGTGCGGGCGCGCGCGGCGGGTTCGAGGGCGAGGACGTCGCGGATGTGGACGGTGCCGATGACGTCGTCCAGGTGCTCGCGGTAGACGGGGAAGCGGGAGAGACCGGTCGCGTGGGCGAGGTTCGCGGCGTCCAGGGCGCTGGCGCCCTCGGCGAGGGCCTGCACCTCGACGCGCGGGGTCATGACGTTCTCGGCCGTGAGGTCGTTGAGGTGCAGCGTGCGGATGAACAGTTCCGCCGAGTCCGGCTCCAGCGCGCCCTCGGCCGCCGAGTGCCGTGCGAGCGCGACGAGTTCCTCGGGTCCGCGCACGGAGGCGAGTTCCTCGGTGGGCTCCAGGCCGAGGCGGCGCACGAAGAAGTTCGCGGTCGCGTTGAGGCTGCGGATGAAGAAGCCGAAGAAGGCCGAGAAGCGGCGGTGCGGGCCCGCGACGGCGCGCGCGACGGGGACGGGCCGGGAGATCGCCCAGTTCTTCGGGACGAGTTCGCCGACGACCATGAGGACGACGGTGGAGATGCCGACGCCGAGGAGCGAGCCGATCGTGGACGTCGCGCCGTCCGGCAGGCCGAGCGCGGAGAGCGGGCCGCGCAGCAGCTCGGTGACGGCGGGTTCGGCGAGCATCCCGATGACGAGCGAGGTCACGGTGATGCCGAGCTGTGCCCCGGAGAGCTGGAAGGTGAGGGAGCGCACGGCGGCGAGCGCGCCCGCCGCGCCGCGCTCGCCCACGTCGGCGGCGCGCTCCAGGTCGGAACGCTCGACGGTGGTGAGGGAGAACTCGGCGGCGACGAAGAGCGCGCAGGCGAGGGTGAGGAGGGCGGCGACGAGGAGCTGGACGACGGCGATCACGCGGTCACCGCCCGGCGGGCGCGGAGCGGGGCGGGACGCGCGGCGCGGGCGGCGCGCGGGAGGCGGGCGGCGCGGGCGGCGCAGGTGGCTCGCGGGGCGCGGACGGCTCGCGGGGGTTCACCCATCGGTTCCTCGGGCTCCTTGACTCGTACGGGCGCTTCGGGCGCGGTGCCGGGTGTGGGGCCCGGCGTGCTGCCGGGCCCCACGGGTTTCCGCGACTCTACGACTGTCCCGTCCGCCGCGCTCTACACGGGTGTCGTAGTGGGCGGGCGCGGGCCGCACGGGCGTCGTGGTGCTGGCCCGCACGGGCGTCGTGGGTGGGCGGGCGCGGGCTCAGCCGTTCGGCAGGACGACCGCGCGGCCCCGGACCTTCCCGTCGTGCAGACGCTCGTACGCGCTCGGGGCCTCGTCGATCCCGTACGTCTCGATGCGGACGTCCACGGCCCCGGCGCGCGCGAGGTCGAAGGTCTCGCCCATCTCGGAGCGGCTGCCCCAGTAGGGGGAGGTCACGGCCGTCTCGTACGCCTGGAGCCCGAAGCCGACCTCCAGGCTGCCGCCGCCGATGCCGACGATCACCACGTCGCCCTCGATCATGGCGCAGGCGCCGGACGCCTTGACGCTCTGCGGGACGCCGACGAAGTCGAAGACGGCCTCGGCGCCCCGGCCCCCGGGGGTGAGCCGGCGGACGTTCTCGACGGCGTGCTCGTCGGAGAGCACCGCCTCGTGCGCGCCGACCTCCTTGGCGAGGCGCAGCTTCTCGTCGTTGACGTCGAGCGCGATGACGCGCGCGGAGGTGAGGGCGCGCAGGAGCTGGATGCCGACGTGGCCGAGCCCGCCGGTGCCGAAGACGACGGCGGTCGAGCCGGGTACGAGCTTGGGCAGCGAGCGCTTGACGGCGTGGTACGGGGTGAGTCCCGCGTCGGTGAGCGGCACGGTCCGGACGGGGTCGAGGTCGCCGAGGGGCAGGAGGTGCCGGGCGTCGTCCACGATCATGTACTCGGCGATCGCGCCGGGGTTGCCGAGGCCGGGCGGGTAGATGCCGAGGCGGGCCGCGTCCAGGCAGTAGTTCTCCTTGCCCTGCTGGCACTTGGAGCAGCGCCCGCAGCCCCGGGGCCCGTACACCGCGACGGACTCGCCGAGGGCGACGTTGCGCACGCCCTCGCCGAGCTTGTCCACGACCCCCGCGCCCTCGTGGCCGAGGGTGAGCGGGAGCGGGAAGGTGAGCTGGTCGGCGCTCCAGCTCATCACGGCGATGTCGGAGTGGCAGACGCCGGCGGCCGTGACCTTGAGCCGGATCTCGCCGGGTCCGGGCTCGGGCTTCTCGATCTCGACCACCTCGGGGGCGGCGCCGACGGTGCGGTACTGGACTGCCTTCATCGTGGCTGCCATGGGGGACTCCTTCACTGCGGGGGGCGGTCCGCCGGGGGCGGCGGGCCCGCCGGGGGGTGCGGGGGGCGCGGGGGCCGGTCCGTCGCGGGTACGGGGCCCCGGGGGCTCGCGCGGGACCTCGCCGCCGCCCGCGCGCCGTACCGCGAGGACCGTGGTGTCGTCGGTGAGCCGCCCGCGGGTGTGGCGCAGCACTTCGTCCCGTACGAGCGCGACGAGCCGGACCGGGTCCGTGAGCCCCGGGTCCGCGCCGACGCGCGCCCCGATCCGCTCGGCGAGCGGGAAGAACACGCCGGAGCGGTCGCGCGCCTCGGTGACGCCGTCGGTGACGAGCAGCAGCGTCTCGTCCGCCGCGACGGGGAAGCGCTGGACGACGAAGACGCTGCCCATGAGGGCGCTGAGCCCGAGCGGGATCACGGGTTCGGTGGCGATCTCGCGCACCCCGCGCGGGCTCACGGCCAGGGGCGGCTCGTGCCCGAAGTCGACCATCTCGATCTCGTAGGCGGTGGGGGCGGGGAAGTTCGCCGGGTCGGCCTGGGCGGTCTGGTCGAGCGGATCGGCGTCCGTGACGGGCGGGAAGCCGATGAGGGCGGCGGTCGCGAAGCGGTCCTCCTCGTCGGCGAGGCCCATCGCGGCGCTGTACGCCTGGTAGCGGCGCATCCGGGTCTCCATGCGGTCGGCGACGACCCCGAGGCCGGGGGCGTGGTAGCCCCACTCGCGGAAGGAGCCGACGAGCGCGGCGGCGGCGGTGACGGCGTTGAGGCCCTTGCCCTGGACGTCGCCGAGGATCACCCGGGTGCCGTACCGGGAGGGCTGGATGTCGTAGAAGTCGCCGCCGACCCGCGCGGTGGAGTCGGCGGCGAGGTAGATCGCGGCCTGCTCCATGCCCGCCCAGTGCGGGGGCAGCGGGCGCAGCACGGTGGACCGGGTGGTCTCCGCGATGTCCTGGAGGTGCCCCACGTACCGGGCGGCGCGCAGCCGCACGGCGCAGGAGGCGACGGCGACGGCTCCGCCGCCCACGACGAGGACGAAGTCCGGCCACCCGGTGCGGTACTGCGCCGACCAGACGCTGTTCATGAGCAGGTATCCGGCGCAGGAGAGCACCCCGAAGAGCGCGGTGGTCCACACCCCGCACAGCGCGGCCGCGATACCGGGGACGACGACGATCCACGTGATCATCCGGAAGTCCGCGTCGGTCTCCCAGTCCAGGGCGACGATGAGCACGAGCAGCGCGGCCGGTACGAGCCAGGCCACCCGCCGCCCGCGCAGCCGGAGCGGCTCCTCGACCCACATGCGGGACGAGACGGGTCGCATCGCCGGGCGAGAACTCACCAGCCCAGCGAAACACGCGGTACGGGAGGGCGCCACGGGAGCCGGGCCCCCTCTGCGGGAGCCGGGACGGGCGGTGCGGGCCCGGCCCGCACCGGCGGGAACCGGCCTCCGTCACCCGGCGGGAGCCTGACGCCACCGCCCGGCGAACCGGCCTCCCCCGCGCGGCCCGGCGCGGGTTCCGGTTGCCGCCGGGCGAGGGAGGAGGACCCTGGGGACAAAGGACCGCAAAGGAGACAGTCATGTCCCATGCCGCCGCTCCCGCCACCGCTCCCCGCCCCCCGGCCGCCCGCCGCCGCCCCGCCCGCGGGGTCACGGCGATCACGGCGAGCAACGTCTTCTGGCTCGCGGCCGGATACGGGCTCTGGGCCTCGGTGACGACGCGCCACGAGCACCGGATGACCGGTTTCAACGTGCTCTACGGCGTCGTCGCGGGCGTCGTCTTCGGGCTCGTGTACCTCGCCCTGCGGCAGATCACTCCGGCGATCCCGCGGCTGCGGCGGGCCCTCGTGTGGGCGGTGTTCTGGGGCGGCTCCATCGGCTACCTGCACAGCCTGTCGAACCCGAGCATCATGTGGTCGGTCTTCCTCGGCCTGATCCTCGCGGCGAGTGCCTTCGTGATGACCTTCTACCACTTCTACACGCGCGAGGTCCCGACGGACGCCCACCTGTGAGGGCCGCAGCCGCCCCGCGCCGCCCCCTCCTCACCCGTACGCCCGCGGGACTGGCGCGGGCGTGCGGGGGCGCGTTGCCTGGGTAGGTGCGGGAGGGCAGGACGTACGGTCGTGTGAGGGCTTGCGGGAGGCGGCGCGGTGGCGGAGGGCGAGACGCGGGTGCGGGGGCGGGGCGCCGGGTACGTGGTGCGTGCCCTGCTCGCGGTGGTGCTCGCGGTGGTGGCCTGCGTGTGCGTGCCCGCCGGGGCACTCTCCGTGTGGGCGAAGTACGAGATCGGGGACACGGACACCTTCGTGGACACCGTCTCGCCGCTCGCCTCGGACCGGGCCGTGCGCGAGGCGGTCGCGGACGCGGTGACGGACGGGGTCATGCGCCAGGTCGATCTCGGTCCGCTCCAGGACCAGGGGCGGGAGTTCGTGCGCGAGGCGGCGGTCTCGTTCACGGGCTCGACCGCGTTCCGGGACGCGTGGGACGCGGCGGCGCGCGGCGCGCACCGGGCGGTGCTCGACGCGCTGAGCGACCGGGAGTCGGGCGCGGACATCCGCATCGACCTGGGCCCGGTCACCAAGCAGGTCAAGCAGCGGCTGATCGACAACCACGTCCCGTACGCGGACCGCATCCCGGACACGGACACGTCGATCACCTTCGTGGAGTCCCGTGAACTGGGCACGGCGCGGAAGGTGTTCCACGCCTTCGAGACGGCCGGGCCCTGGCCCGCCATCGCCGCCTTCGTGCTCGGCGGCGCCGCGATCGCGCTCGCGCACCGCAGGCTGCGCGCCCTGTCCCTGCTGGCGTTCGGTGTCGCGCTCGCGGGGGTCGCGCTGCGCCTGACGCTGATGTCGGCGCGCGACGAGACGCTCGACCGCATCCCCTCCGGCTTCTCCCGCCCGGCGGCGGGAGCGGGCTTCGACGCCCTGGCCCACGCCCTGACGACGGCCTCGTGGTGGCTGG
>NZ_GG770539.1:3369797-3372575 GCF_000154905.1 Streptomyces sp. SPB074
CCCCCCGGGGCGGCCTCACCCCGTGACGGTGCCGCGATCGGCGCGGTCCGCGCGGGTCAGGAACGGAGCACGACCATGCGTCGCATGATCAGGACCGCGGGCCTCGCCCTCGCCGCCGGAGCGGCCCTCGTCGGAGCGGCCGGGGCGGCCTCGGCCGACGCCGGGGCCCAGGGCCTCGCCGCCGGTTCCCCCGGCGTCCTCTCGGGCAACCTGGTCCAGGTCCCGGTCCACATCCCCGTGAACGCCTGCGGCAACATGGTCAACGTGATCGGCCTGCTCAACCCGGCCTTCGGCAACACCTGCGTCAACGCCGACGCCCCGGCCCGGCACCACGGCCACCAGGGCTGGTGACCCCCGCCCGCGAGGCGGGTGGGCGTTCACCCGCCTCGCGGGCTCCCTTCCCGGCCGCTCCCGGGGCGGGCCTCACCCGGCCGTCGCCCCGCCGAACGCGCGCCGGTAGTGCTGGGGGCTGACCCCGGTCGTCCGCTTGAACCGCTCGCGGAACGCCCCGGCGGAGCCGAAGCCGACCTGTCCCGCGATCCGTTCCACCGAGTGCCCGGTCGTCTCCAGCAGGTGCTGCCCCCTGCGCACCCGCGCCCGGTGCAGCCAGCGCAGGGGCGTGGTCCCCGTCTGCTCCTTGAAGTGCCGGATCAGGGTCCGTGTGCTCGTCCCGGCCCGCCGCGCCATCCGCTCGACCGTCATCTCCTCGTCGAGGTGCGCGTCGAGCCAGGCGAGCAGGGGTTCCAGCTCGGCGCCCCCGGCAGGCCCGGCGGGTGCAGCCACGATGAACTGCGCCTGTCCGCCCTCGCGTTCGAGCGGCATGACGGAGAGCCGCGCGGTGTCGGCCGCGACGGCGGAGCCGTAGTCCCGGCGTACGAGGTACAGGCACAGGTCGAGTCCGGCGGCGGCCCCGGCCGAGGTGAGGAACTGCCCGTTGTCGACGTGCAGGACGTCGGGATCGACCTCGACGGCCGGGTACGTCTCGGCGAGCAGCGCCGCCGCGGCCCAGTGGGTCGTGGCGCGCAGGCCGTCGAGCAGCCCGGTCGCGGCGAGCGGGAAGGCGCCCGTGCAGACCGAGGCGATACGCGTCCCGCGCGCCGCCGCCGCGCGCAGCGCGTCCCGGACGGGCACGGGCAGCGGAGCGAGCGGTGTCGCGGTGCCCGGCACGACGACGGTGTCGGCGGTACGGAGCGCGTCGAGCCCGTACGGCGCGCGCAGCGTGAACGCCCCGGTGGCCAGTTCCTCGCCCGGGGACGCGGCGCAGACCTGGACCCGGTACCCGTCGCGGCCGTCCGGCAGCCGCGTCCGCCCGAAGGTCTCGACGGGCACCGAGAGATCGAAGGGGATCACGTGGTCGAGGGCGAGGACGGCGACGGTGTGCATGGCATGAACGTACCGCCCCGCGCCCGGCGCGTTCCTCCCTCCGTACGGACCGAGACGCGGCATCCATGCAGGTGGGACGGGCCATGCGCACCGCTCCGGCGCGGTGGCGGAAAGTCGGCGGAGGGTGTCACTTTTGTCACTGGGCCCGGGCGGTGGCCCCCCGTAGCGTCGTCGTCCCGTGAAGACTCTTTTCCTGTCCCTGCACGTCGTCGCGGCGATCCTGGCGGTGGGCCCGGTGGCGGTCGCGGCGAGCGTGTTCCCCGCGTTCCACCGCCGTGAGGCGACCGCCTCGGGCCCCGCGCTCCTGCACCGGATCTGCCGCGTCTACGCCGCCGTCTCCCTCGCGGTGCCGCTCCTCGGCTTCGCGACGGGCGCGACGATGGGCGTGCTCGGGGACCCGTGGGTGGGGGCGTCGATCGCGCTCACGGCGCTGGCGGCCGTCCTCCTCGTCCTGCTGATCCTGCCGGGCCAGGAGCACGCGCTCACCGGCGAGGGCCCCGCGACGGGGGCGTGGGCGGCGCCGCGCCTCGGCATGGTGACGGGGATCTTCAACCTGCTGTGGGTCGCGGTGACGGTCCTGATGATCGCGCGCCCCGGTTCGAGCGCCTGAGCGACGGCGCCGGGGAGCCCCGGTGCGCGGCCGCCGGGAAATCCGGTGCGCGGCACGGGCCGCCGGGCGAAGAATGCCCCCGTGCCGCGACTCGTCCCGCCCGCCCTGTCCCCCGGCGCCTTCTCCGGCCGCCCGCAACCGGTGCTTCCCCTGCCCGGTACGGAGGCGGCGCTGCGCCCGTGGGAGGAGGGGGACGCGGAGGCGGTCCGGGCCGCGTACGACGATCCGGCGATCCAGTACTGGCACGCCCGCCGGGCCGATTCGGCGGCGGAGGCGGCGGAGTGGATCGCCGGGTGGCGGCAGGCGCGGCACTCCGGGGCCAGGGCCGAGTGGGCGATCGCCTCGGGCGGCACCGTGCTCGGCCGCTGCGGTCTCCACCGGATCGACGCGCGCGACGGCGAGGCCGAGATCGGCTACTGGACCGTCCCCGCCGCACGCGGCAAGGGCCTCGCGCCGCGCGCCGTGGCGGCGCTGACGGCCTGGGCCCTCGCGGACGGCTTCGCCCGCCTCGTCCTCCAGCACTCCACGCGCAACAACGCCTCGTGCCGCGTCGCGCGGAAGGCGGGCTACGCCCTCGAAGCCACCCGCGCCGCCGGGGCCCGCCACGCGGACGGCCGGCACGACATGCACGTCCACGTGCTCCTCAACCCCCGCACGGAACGCGTGCGATGACCCGTCCGCCCCGGTGACCCCCAGGGCGAGGGGCGTCAGCCCTGGAGGCCGCCGCGGCGGACGGACCCGCGCGAGGGCGGGGGCGCGGGGGACGCGCTGCGCGGCTCAGCCCT
>NZ_GG770539.1:3372712-3376652 GCF_000154905.1 Streptomyces sp. SPB074
ACGCGGAGGCCCCGACCTGCGCGGAGAGGTCGGTCGCGTTGCCCGCGATCCACAGGCCCGGCACGGTGGTGCGCCCGGTGGGCTCGGCGGGGATGTGGGTGCCCATGCCGGAGGGGTGCGGCACGGGGGTGAGACCGAGGCCGGCGAGGAACCCGGCGCGGGCCTCCATCCGGGTCGCGACCGCGAGCGCCCGGCGCGGCACGAAGGTCCCGTCCGCCATCCGCACGCCGGCGAGCCGCCCCTCCGCGTCGCTCTCGACGCCCGCCACCTCGCCCGGCACGACGCGGATGCCGCGCGCGGCGATCCACTCGTCGTCCGGCACCGGCTGACGGTCGGGGAAGTAGACGAGGTCGTCGCTCCACTGCCGGAAGAGCTTCACCTGGTGCAGGGACATCGGGCCCGTACCGAGCACGCCGATCGCCCGCTCGCGCACCTCCCAGCCGTGGCAGTACGGGCAGTGCACGACGTCCCCGCCCCAGTGCGCGCGCAGCCCGGGGACCTCGGGGAGCCCGTCCACGAGCCCGCTCGCGACGAGCACCGCGCGGGCCCGTACGACGGCCCCGTCCGCCGAGGTCACGGCGAAGCCGTCGCGGTCGCGCCGTACGTCCACGACCTCGCCCGCGACGACCTCGCCCCCGTACCCGCGCACCTCCGCGCGCCCGCGCCGCAGCAGTTCGGCGGGCTCGATCCCTTCGAGCCCGAGCACACCGTGCGCGCCCTCGGCCGGGGCGTTGCGCGGTTCGCCCGCGTCCAGAACGAGCACGGAGCGCCGCGCCCGCGCCAGGGTGAGCGCCCCGGCCAGCCCGGCGGGCCCGCCGCCCACGACCACGGCGTCGTACCGCTCCCGTACCTCGGTCATCGCGACCACCACCTCTCCTTGCGTTGCGGCCACCGTGCGGCAGACGCGGCGCGAGAGGCAAACATCTTTGCCGTTCCGGCAAAGCAGGCGGGAGCGGAGCGGCGGGCGGCGGGCGGCGGGCGGCGGGCTGCGGGCGGCGGGCGGCGTGCGGCGGGCGGCGGGCGGCTCAGGCGTACGGGTCGAAGGGGATGCCCGCCGGCTTCGCCTTCTCCAGGTGGCCGGCGAAGGTGTCGTCGCGGATGCCGAGGAGCGCGGAGCCGAAGTCGGCGGCGGTCAGCTTCTCGCGGATGCCGGGCGGGTAGCCGTCCCAGCCGACGACGGGCGGGCGCTGCCAGGTGCCCTTGTGGTTCTCGGGGGGCTCGTCGCCGCCGTTGTTCTTGGCGGCGCGGAAGCAGTGCGTGCTGATGCCGTCCTTGTGGTAGACGACCTTGGCGTGGGTGCCGTCGAAGGGGAGGCTGTCGGCGGCGTGCACGGCGAAGCCGCCGTGCTGCGAGGTCGACACGTAGGCGACGCGGTCCTCGTGCACCCACACCACGTTGTGCTCCCAGTCGTGCCGGTGGCCCGCGCTGCCGGGGCCGAGCGCGGCCTGGTCCTTCTCGAAGTAGGAGGCGTAGACGATGGCGCACCAGTCGTGGTCGCACTTCGTGCGGGCGTAGACGTTGACGTTGTCCAGGTCGGAGGCGTCCCTGCACTGCCCGTTGACGTCGCCGCCCAGCTTGAGGCCGCCGTTGAGGGTGCCGTCCGGGCCGATCGCGGTGCTCGCGTAGCAGCCGTCCTTGTCGTAGTCGTAGGCCGGTTCGTACGTCTTCTCCAGGGCGCTCGCGTTCTCGGGCAGCGCGCCGGGCGGATCGGCGAGCGCGGTACCGGCGGCGGCGAGGACGGTGACGGCGCTGAGCGCGGCGAGGGTGGCGAGGCGTCTCGTGAGGTGGGGCACGCGATACTCCCTGGCAGGGTGAAGTGGCCGCTTGAAGTGCGGTGTCTGCAAGGGGAGTTATGCACGGGCCCGGTGCCGCGCGAACCACCCTTACGGTACGCGCACATGACGTTCACACGTCGAAACGGTGCCCGTGGCCCCGGCGGCGCGCCCGGCGTTGTCGGTCCCCGCGCCCGGCCGCGCCCGCGTTGTCGGTGCCCCGCGCGAGACTCCCCCCATGACGACCGCACCCGGCAACCCCGCCCTGCGCGGGCACCGCTTCCTCGACGCCCTCTACGACGACGACTACTTCCCCGCGCCCGTCCTGGACCGGGGCGTCGCGATCCTGCGGCGGTTGTGCGCGCGCATCGAGGCGGCCCCGCCGGCGGGGCTGCCGGGCCTGTACGCGCTGACGCACGCGGCGACGCGCGAGTTCAACGCGCTGGAGGCGGCCTTCGAGGAGGCGGGCAGCGAGATCGAGACGGTGGCCCGCGAGGAGATCTGCGAGGAGTTCTGGCGGATCTCACGGGCGTACGGCTTCGAGGAGGCCGACGTGGACGAGCTGACGGCGCCCCGTGAGTGGTGAGGGAGCGGCGTCGCCGGGCGACGCGGCCCGGCTGCCGGCCCATGGTCCGTTCATGGGCCGTTCATGGTGTGCCGGGGATGGTTCGCGCGGCCTCCTCGCCGTACCCTGCACGCATTCGTATCGCAATGGTCCGGGGGATGGTGCGTTGGCGTCGGACGACGCGGTGCTCGGCCGCACGGGGGAAGTCGTCGTGGCCACGCGGGGCCCGGGGGGTCCCGGCGAGGTGCTCGCGGAGGTGCGGGGCGGGCGGGAGTTGTTCCTCGCCTGGTCCGAGGCGCCGATCCCGCGCGGCACCCGCGTCCTCGTCGTCGGCTCGCGCGGCACGCGCCAGATCGACGTGGTGCCCTGGGAGGGCCCGCTCGACGGACTCCTCGGCCCGCACACCTGAACCATCCACTTCGGGGGGATTGACCCTATGTTCGGCTACCGCGTTCCCGCGCCCGACCAGGCCATGCTCATCTCGGGCGGCAAGCGCGGACTGGGCGGCGCGCCCTTCCGCGTCGTCACGGGCCACGGCAAGCTCGTGCTGCCCATCATCCGCAAGTCCCGTTTCCTCTCCCTCGCGATGGCGGAGTCGGAGGTGGTCGAGAAGTGCGTGACGCGCCAGGGCATCGCCCTCACCGTGCGCGCCGTCATCGCCTTCAAGGTCGGCAACGACGTCGAGTCCATCGTCAACGCCGGTCAGCGCTTCCTCTCCGACCAGGAGCAGATGTCGGTCCTCACCGGCCGGATCTTCGCGGGCCACCTGCGCAGCATCATCGGCTCGATGACCGTCGAGGAGATCGTCACCGAGCGCCAGAAGCTCGCCACCGAGGTGCTGGACACCTCGAAGTCCGAGATGGCCTCGATCGGCCTGCACGTCGACTCGCTCCAGATCCAGTCCATCGACGACGGCGACACCGGCTACATCGAGGCCATGTCCGCCCCGCACAAGGCGAACATCCAGCGCGCCGCGCAGATCGCGCAGGCGCAGGCCACGCAAGCGGCCTCCGAGGCACAGCAGGAGGCGAACCGCAAGCAGGCCGAGTACGCGCGCGAGACGGCGATCGTGCAGGCGAAGTACAACGCCGAGGTCGACCAGGCGCGGGCCGAGGCCGAGCAGGCCGGTCCGCTCGCGCTCGCCCACGCGCAGCAGGAGGTGCTCGCCGCGCAGACCGAACTCGCCCAGCGGCAGGCGCGGCTGCGCGAGGAGCAGCTCGTGGCCGAGGTGGTCAAGCCCGCGCAGGCCGAGGCGGAGCGGATCAGGCTCCTCGCGCAGGCCGAGGCGGAGCGGATGCGCGTCCAGGCCGAGGCGGCGGCGTCGAACGACCGCGTGGCCCTGGACCGGATGCTGATCGACCAGCTCCCGATGATCGTCAAGGAGGCGGCGGGCGGCCTCTCGGGCGCCAACGTCAACGTCCTCAACGGCGCGGACGGGCTCGGCGAGATCGCGGCGGGCCTGGTGAGCCAGGGCCTGACCATCCTGGACTCGGTACGCGGCAACCTCAGCGGGACCGCGAACGGCGAGGAGGGGGACCGCCCCCGTCCCGGCACGGCCGTGGACATCGCCTGACGCGGGGCGGGGAAGAGGCGCGGCGGGCGG
>NZ_GG770539.1:3376752-3387227 GCF_000154905.1 Streptomyces sp. SPB074
CCGCGCCGCCCCCGCGTCCACCGCCGGGAACCGTCCGGTCCGCGGGGCTTTCACTCCTGGTCACCGGAACCGGGATGCCGTGACCCCCTCCCCCCTGAAAAGCTGTCCCCATGAGCGCCACCACCCGCCCCGTCTCCCTCGCCCACGACACCTTCGGTGATCCCGCCGACCCGGCCGTTCTCCTCGTCGCCGGTTTCGGTTCGCAGATGATCTCCTGGCACGAGGACTTCTGCCGCGAACTGGCCGCCGAGGGCCGGTACGTGATCAGGTACGACAACCGGGACTGCGGTCTGTCCACCCGGTTCGACGCCTACCCGGTCGCGCTGGACGAGTTCGTCGCGGCGGTGAGCGCGGGCGACATCGAGACGGCGAAGGCGATGATCCCGTACCGGCTCTCCGACATGGCGGCGGACGGCATGGACCTGCTCACGCGCCTCGGCATCGAGCGGGCGCACGTGGTCGGCGCCTCGATGGGCGGCATGATCGCGCAGACGATGGCGATCCACCACCCCGGCCGCGTCCTGAGCCTCACCTCGATGATGTCCTCGACGGGCGAGCCCGGCTACGGCGACTCGACGCCCGAGGCGCAGGCGGCGCTCTTCGCGCCGAGGCCGTCCGACCGCGAGGGCTTCATCGCCTCGGCGGACCGCGAACTGGTGTGGGCCTCGCGCCGGTACGGGGACCTCGCGGCGCTGCGCGAGCTGGCGGCCCGCTCCTTCGACCGGGGCTACTTCCCCGCCGGTACGGCCCGGCAGCTCGGCGCGATGATCCTCAGCGGCGACCGCGCGGCGCAGCTGCGCGCGCTCACGGTCCGTACGCTCGTGATCCACGGCCTGGACGACACCCTGATCGACCCGAGCGGCGGCCGCCGCACGGCCCAGCTCGTCCCCGGCGCCCGTCTGCTGCTCGTCCCGGACATGGGCCACGACCGCCCGCGCGAACTCTGGCCGACCCTCATCACGGCCCTGACCCGCCACACGGCGCCGCGCGCGGCCTAGGAACGCGAGGAGGCGCGAGGAGAGCGCGAGGGGGACCGGCGGCGGCGCGGATCGCGCACAATCACCGGGTCGCCGTCCTCCCCTCCTCCTCGTGCTCCCGCTCCTGTTCCCCGCCCTGTGGTTCTGGTCCGGTCCCTTGCGCGCGGGCACGTGGCACGACCGCCCCGGCCGGTACGCGGGTACCGCCGCGCTGCTCCTGGCCGGCGCGGGCCTCGCCTACCTCGCCGGGGCCCTCGCGGGCGCCTCGCTCGACCCGGAGGAGGCCTGACACCGGGCGGGGCAGGAGTACGACGGCGCTACCGCAGGGCGCACTTCACCGCCTACGAGAGCTGGTTCCCGCTCCTCGCGCTGGCCCGCGCGGCCGGCCTCACCGCCCTTCGCACACCGCGCCGGGGCACCACCCGTACGGATGACCGTGTCTAGGGGCGCGAGGTTGACGTGCGGACCGCTCCCAGGAAGCCCGTGAAGACGGCGGGATGGAGATGCAGCACCGGCACGGCGGCCTCACCGGCCCGCTTGCTGTCCCGCACGAGGACGTGCGGAGCGGACGGGCCGGCCGTCCCGACCTCGACGCAGTTGCCGCCATCGTTCTCGCTGTAGCTCGACTTGCGCCATTCGAAGCCGACTTCGACGCAGTTCCCGCCGTTGTTGCCGCTGTAGCTGCTCCGCTTCCAGGACATCACCATGCCGGAACTCCCCTCGGGTACGCAGAAGGCCACTCGGGCGCGCACCTACCCCAGCCGTACCAGCATTCAAACAAGCCCAGTTCACGGCCGGTTCCGGCACGTCGTTCAGGCGGTACGGGCCGCCGCGAGGAAGGCCGCGAAGGCGGCGGGAGCGAGGTGCAGAACCGGCGTGTCCGCCTCGGCGGCCCGCTTGCTGTCCCGCACGAGGACGTGCGGAGCGGACGGACCGGCGGTCCCGACCTCGACGCAGTCCCCTCCGTCGTCGCCGCTGTAGCTGCTCCGCTTCCAGGACATCACCATGCCGGAACTCCCCTCGGGTACGCGGAAGGCCACCTCGGCGCGGATGTACCCGCGAGGAAGTGGCCCTCAAACAACGCCCGTGGGGTCAGCGGGACTTGACGACGCCCTCAAGAAAGGCCGAAAACGACGCCGCGCCGACGGTCACGACAGGACCGTCCACGACCTTGCTGTCACGAACGGGGACGAGGCCGGGGGAGCCGAGTGCGATTTCCACGCAGTCGCCGCCGTTGGTTCCGCTGTAGCTGCTCTTGATCCAGTTCGCGTCGGACGAGCCGAGGTGCCTCATGCCGTTCGTACCTTTCCATCGCGTCCCTGATCAGGGCCGTCGAGTGCGCCGCGGACAGAGAATCCGCCCGCAGCACATCATAGGTACGGGCGTGTTGCGCAACGAGTTTCGGCTCAACGATGAAATGCCCACGGTCCAGCGACTCCGAGTACACCGTGGTCGTGCCATCGGGCAGCGCTATCAGTGACATTGAAGCATCGGGCCTGTTGATGCGTGGGGAATCAGCGGGAACGACCTGGACGCGCACGTTCGGCAACTGGCCCATGTCGAGGAGGTACTTGCACTGCGCAGCCATGATTTCGCTGCTCTTGACCACGTTTCGGAGCACGCTCTCATCTAGAACGGCCACAAGAATGGGGCCGTTCGGCACCCGGAAGCGAGCCTGCCGACTCATACGAGCCTGCACACGCTCCCCCATCGGCTTGTCCTCCTCGAAACGTTCGAGCAACGCCTCGGCGTACTCAGGCGTCTGCATCAGTCCTGGCATCAACATCGCCTGATACAGATGAACGCTAGTGGCCTCCGCATCCATCCATGCCCGGCGCTCGAACCAGTCGGGATGCTCGACCTGCGGATACCAGTCCGTCTCCTTCCACAGCTCCACCAGCGCCCCGCCCGCGTTGAGGAACGCGTCCGCGTCCTCCGCGTGCTTCAAGTCCGGGACGCGGTCGCCCGACTCGAACTCGGAGACGAGCGACCGTTCCACGTTCAGCGCTCGTGCCAACTCGGCCTGTGTGACACCGGACTGCGTCCGGAAGTGGACCTCCATGCGGCCCCAGACCGCCGGTCCCGAGCGCCCCGAACCGGCTCCTTCGCCGTTCCTGAGCCGCTTCACCTTTGCCATGCGGGCCCTTTCTCGCTGCCCCGATGATCAGTGACGCCGCGCCGTGTCACGTGTCACCCATTGCGCTGCTACCTACCCCACGGAGACGCTGTACTCACCCTCAGTAGCGGAAGAAATTCTCTTATCAGGATGTACCACCGCACAAGGGATGCATGGTGATGACGGCAACATCGGAAACGCCCGCCCGGCCGGAGGCGACGGAGTGCGCCTCCTCGCTCCATCTCGCTCTGCTGGCACGGGGGTTCGACGTGCCCGTCAGTCTGGCGGAAGCGGAGGGGCGGCAGGTGGTGTTCTGCGGACCGCTGCGGCCGGAGGTGGCGGCGTACGTGGCGCTGCTGCTGGAGCCTCCCGCGCCGGTGACGACGTCCGGTGACCCGTGGGAGGAGGCGGAGCGGGCGGCGGGCCTGCTGCGGAGGGCGCTGTGGCTGGCGGGGGTGGAGACGGAGGTGACGCGGGCCGGGTCGCGGGTGGAGACGCCCGGGGTGCGGCTTGAGGCATTGGAGGCGCACGAGGCACTGAGGCTCGCGTCGGTGGTGCGCAGGGGCGCGCAGGCGCGGCAGCGGGACGTGGCGGCGCAAGGCGTGGGGGCGCCGGAGCGGGGGGCGCTGGTGGTGGACGTGGCGCGGGACCAAGTGGCCGAGTTCCAGGGGGTGATGGGCGGGAGGTGGTGGCTCCGGCCGGTGCGGGGCGGGTGCGAGTGGAGTGTGGCGCCGGGGGATGTGCGTCCGGCGAGCCCGGCGGAGCGGCTGCGCGGCGGCACGGCCCGCGCGAACGCGCGGAGCAGGGGGGAGAGGCTGTGAGGGGGAAGTTCGGAGGGGGCGAGGAACTGTGCGCGTGCTGCGCGGAGTTGGCGGAGGGGGCGCGGCGGGCGGAGGCGGTCTTCGACTACAGCGCGGCGACGGACTGCCGCGTGCTCCTGGCCCGGCACCGCGCGGCGGCGCACGGGACGCCGCTGCCGAGGGCGTGAGCGGGGCCGGAGGGGGAGGGCGCGGGTGCCGGTGGGCTCAGGAGGGCTCGGCGACGAGGAGGCGGAGGCCGAGTTCGGCGGACTCCAGGGCGGGGAGTTCGGGGTTGCGGGCGGCCCACCGGCCGGAGGCGAGGTCGTCGCGGAGGGCGGTCACGGCGCGTAGCTCCGCCGTGGGGCCGACCCGGGTCCACACCGAGACGGCGCGGCGCACGCGCGGGTCGAGATACGCCTCGGGGCGGCGCCAGTGGGCCTCGAAGAAGCCGTCGGCGCAGTCCCAGGGGATGAGGACGGGTTCGACGCGGGCGTCGAGGGCGCGGGCGTCGAGGGCGCGGGCGTCGAGGGCGCGGGCGTCGAGGGCGCGGGCGAGGGCTTCGACGGGGGGCCGCCCGGTGACGAGGCCGGCGGTCTCGGTGAGGTAGTCGCGGCTGAGCCAGAAGCGGTGGCGCCAGGCCGCGTCGGTGGCGTCGTGGGTGAAGACGACGACGCGGCGGGCGACGCGGCGCAGCTCGCGCAGCCCGGCGAGGGGGTCGTGCCAGTGGTGCACGGTGCTGAACGCCATGGCGGCGTCGAAACTGCCGTCGGCGAAGGGCAGTCGCTCGGCGCGGGCGGCGACGCACCGGGCGGCTCCGGCGGGCCGCAGGCCGCAGGCCGCGCATGACGGCGGAGGGCTCGACGGCGGTGACCTCGCGGTCGGGGGGCTCGTAGGACCCCGTACCGGCACCGACGTTGAGGACGGTGCGGGCGTCGCCGAGGGCGGCCCAGAGCTGGGCGGCGATACGCGGCTCGGTGCGGCGGGCGGCGGGGGCGTAGTGGGCGCCGATGTCCTCGTACAACCGGGCGCCGGTTGCGGCGGGTTGTTCGCCGGGGTGTGTTCCCCGGCCTCGGGCGTCCAGCTCCGCGTCGATGGCGCGGACCATGGCGGCCGCCCGGTCGCGTCGTTCGCCGAGCAGCCCGCGCAGCCGCCGCAGGCGCGCGACGGCCTCGGTCTCGGGGGCCTCGGCGAGTTCCCCGATCTCCCGGAGGCCGAAGCCGAGCCGCCGGAAGGCGAGCACGCGGCGCAGGCGCGCGATGTCGGCGGGGGCGTAGGCGCGGTAGCCCGCCGGTGTCCGCCCGGACGGCGTGACCAGCCCGATGGTGTCGTAGTACCGCAGGGCCCGGACCGTCGTGCCGGTCAGCTCGGCGACCCGTCCGACAGTGAGGAGTTGTTCGCTCATGACCCGAGCGTGGGGGGTGACGCGGGGGAAGGGTCAAGGGGCGGTGGGGCCGGTGCGGGCCGGGCGTACGGCGGGCGGCGGAGCCACGTAGCCTTGTTCGAAGACGACTACGTCCATGTCGATTCCGCTCTGAGTGAGGAACACGGCCGTGCCCCTGGTTTCTGTGATCATGCCGGTACACAACGCGGCGGCCACGCTCGGGCAGGCGGTGCGCTCCGTGCTGGGGCAGACGCACACCGACGTCGAGCTGCTGATCACCGACGACGCCTCCACGGACGGCTCGATGGAGCTGCTGCGCGAGCTGGCGGCGGGGGACGCGCGCGTCCTGGCGGAGGCGGCGCCCGAGCAGGGCGGTGCGGCCAAGGCCCGCAACCTGGCCATCGCGCGGGCGAAGGGCGACTACGTCGCGTTCCTGGACAGCGACGACATGTGGCTGCCGGCGAAGCTGGAGAAGCAGGTCGCCTTCGCGGCGACCGCCGGGACGCCGCTCACCTTCACCTCGTACTACAAGATGGAGGCGGAGTACGCGGGCGAGGCGGCCGACTTCGCGCCGAACGGGCGCGTGGTGTGGGCGCCGGAGCACGTGAACTACCGCGACATGCTCGTCCAGGACCACATCGGCGCCCTGACCGCGATGTACGACCGCAACGCGCTCGGCACCCGCCTGATGCCGGACATGCCGAAGCGGCAGGACTACGGCCTGTGGCTGTCGATCATGCGCGACGGCGCCGACGCCCGCGCGCTGCGCGAACCCCTCGCGGTCTACCGTGCCCACCAGGCCAACTCGCTCTCCTCCAACAAGCTGGCCCTGATCCCCTTCAACTGGGCCCTCTACCGCGAGCACGAACACCTCTCGGTCCCCAGGTCGGCCCGCGCCCTGGCCGGAGCCGCCTGGAACTCGGTCCGCAAGTCCCGTATCTAGGCCGTGTCCGGCGTGGCCGGGCCCGTACCGCGCGGGAGCCGTGGCCCTTGCCGACCGGCGCCTGTGCGGGCCTCGCCCTGCCACGGCCCGCGCCGACGCGCGCAATCCTGAATCGCTTCCATCACGGTGGTGGCCCGGGCCCGGGCCCGGTCGTCGGCGTCGCCCGCCCGCCGAATATCGACGGACTTCCTCCGGTTCGTCCCCGTCCGGCACCGGGAGCGAGGTGGGTGCGCGGGGCCCATCTTCCAAGAGACGCTCCCCGGACGCGGCTGTGGGTTGCACAGTGAGGGGGAGATCCGTGGAGCAAGGCCGTCCGCGGACGGCCGGCGCCCGCGGCGGCCGGACGGGTGGCGAGAGTTGAGGTGGGATGGACGAGCGTGCGGTTCAGCGGAGAGGTGCGAGCGGCGCGGCAGTCGCGCCGAGGGTGCGGCGGGGGTGGAGAGCTGTCGCCGGTGTCGCCCGTGCTGGTCGCGCTCGCGGGATGCGGCGGCGCCGGTTCCGGTGGCGGGAAGGCCGCGCCGGGCCCGGCGCCGACCTCGACGCTCCTGGAGGCCGGGGACCTCAAGCCGCTGCTGCTGGAGGCTTCGGAGCTGGGAGAGGGGACGCGGGCCCTGGAGACGCGGGAGGACTCCGGCGATTCCCCGGTCGTCGGGGGAGGGCCGCGGGACTGCGAGGAGTTGAAGCCGTACGGTGTCCGCGGTCCGATCGGGAAAGTGATGGGAACCGGGCGCACCGCGGAGGCGGCGTTCGGCCGCGACGGGGAGTTCCTGACCCAGCGGCTCTACAGCCGGATGTCCGCATCGATGTCGGGCCGCGTGAGCAAGCTGTTCGCCGTGCTGACCGCGTGTCCCTCGTACGCCGAAACCATCAGCCTCGGTGACAAGGGCAGCGTCGAGCGTGACGTGACGACGCGCAGGGTCGATGTCACGGGCGTGGCAGGCACGGTCTACGGCTACGAGCGCGTCACGACGGACCGCGGCGACGGATCGCGCGACCGCAGGATGACCGTCACGGTCACGCGAGGGTGGACCACGGTTCTGCTGGACGGCTCACCCGGCCTCGTCAAGCAGGCTCTGCGGCCCGCCCTGCGGAAGGCGACGGAGCGACGCGCCTGCCGCGTAACCCTGCCGCCAGGCACGCTCTGTGACCTCGGGGCCCGAACGGCTCGTCGCACTTGACCGCCGGGACACCGCGCGGGGCCGCCTCGCGGTGGTCAGTCGTGGTGCTGGTGGGCCCCGATGCCCTCCCCCGCCTCCAGGAGGCCCGTCGCCGCTCCCTCCAGGCGGGCGGCGATCTCCTCGGAGCGGGGGCGCATCGTGGACTCGTAGGCGGTGACCGCCTCCGCCGTGGTCGGGGCGTTCGCGAGCGCGAGGGCCAGTTCGGCCGCGTCCAGCATGGCCAGGTTGACGCCCACGCCCAGCGGCGGCATCAGGTGGGCCGCGTCGCCCAGGAGGGTCGCGGTGGGCTGGGTCGTCCAGCGGTGGGGGACGGGGAGGGCGTGGATCGGGCGGTCCACGAAGGGGCCGTCGTTGTCCGTGAGGACGCGGTGCAGGGCCGGGGGACCAGCCCGGCGTACTCCTCCCGGGAGCAGCGCGCGGATCGCCTCGGTGTCGCCGGGGGGTGAGGCCGCGCGCGGCGAGCCGGTCGGCCCGCACCCGGCGGATCAGGTGGGACGCGGATGTGGCCCGCCGCCGATGCGCTGCCGAAACATCGTGCGCTCGCCGTCCGCCGCGTGCGCGCCGCCCTGCCCGACGAGCGCGGCGAGTTCCGGGTGGCGGGTCTCGACGTCGTCGAACCACGCCTCCAGGAACGTCACCCCGCCGTACGCGGGCAGCGCGCCCGACAGCGCGCGGCGCACCCTCGACCAGGCGCCGTCCGCGCCGATCACGAGGTCCGCCGCGGCCGTCGTGCCGTCCGCGAAGCGCAGCGTGCGAGGCCCTTCGGCCGGGCCATCGACGGCCGCGAGCGCGTGCCCCCAGCGGACCGTGCCGGGGGCGAGCGAGTCGAGGAGCAGGTCGCGCAGGACGCCCCGGTCGATCTCCGGCTTGAACATCTCCTCGGGCCCGGGGACGTGCCGCCCGGTGAGCGCGCCGCTCGCGGCCTCGTAGGTGCGCATCTCCTGGCCCTCGGGGCGCGCCTTCGCGAAGAACGCGTCGAGCAGGCCGGCGGCCTCCAGCGCGACCTGCCCGTTGTCGGCGTGGAGGTCGAGCGTGCCGCCCTGGTCGCGCGCGGCGCGGCTCGCCTCGCGGTCGTACACCGTGACGGGGATGCCGTGCCGCTGGAGCACCCTGGCGCAGGTGAGGCCGCCGGGACCGGCGCCGATGACGGCGATGCGGGGGGCGGATACGGGTGTGGGCATGGGGGCCTCCTTGAGGCGAGAGGGGCGGGGTACGACGGGGCGGGGAGCGCGGCGTCCGCCACGGCGTGGCGTCCCGGTGCCTTCGTGCTCGACCCGGCCCGTGCCCTCACCGTAACCAGCAAAAGTGGTACGCGCAAACTTTTCATCGTGTACCACTAATGGTCCGGTACCACTCGACGGGTAGGCTGGGGGCATGAGCGCGAACCCCGCATCCCCCGGGCCCGGCCGCCGCGAGCGGAAGAAGGCCGCGACACGGCAGGCGATCGCCGATGCCGCGCTGCGCCTCTTCCTGGAGCGCGGGTACGAGCAGGTGAGCGTGCGCGAGGTCGCCGAGGAGGCGGACGTCTCGCCGACGACCGTCTTCAAGCACTTCCCCGGCGGCAAGGAGACGCTCGTCTTCGACCAGGAGGAGCACACGGACGCCGCCCTCGTCGCGGCCGTGCGGGAGCGGCGCGAGGGCGAGGGGGTGGTGGACGCGCTGCACCGCTACGTACGCGAGACCTGGCTCCCGCACGCGGCGCACCCGCGGCACGCCGAGTTCCACGAACTCATCGACACGACACCCGCGTTGCGCGCCTACTCGGAGCGGATGTGGGTCCGGCACACGGACACGCTGAGCGCCGCGCTCGCGGCGGAGTCCGGAGTACCGGCGGGCGATCTGGCCTGCGACGCGCTGGCCCGCTTCGTCCTGGAGGTCCCGGCGCTCGCCCGCGGCCGCGCGGACCGGGGAGGCGCGGTGGACGCCCTGTTCGGGATGCTGCGGGAGGGCTGGCGGGCTCCGGGGGCCTGACCCGCCCGGGCAGCGCGCGCCCCGGCCGCCGGGAGACCGCCGTCCTCGCGAACCCGCCTACGCGCTCCAGTCGTTGACCAGCACCGCCGCCCCGTCGAAGCGGCCGGCCTTGAGGTCGGCGAGGGCTTCGGGGGCGCGGGACATGGGGTACGGGTGGACGGTCGAGCGCACTTCGTACCGCTCGGCGAGGCGCAGGAACTCCCGCCCGTTGGCACGGGTGTTGGAGGTGACGCTGCGCAACTCCTTCTCGTAGAACAGCTCGTGCTCGTAGTCGAGGGGCGGGGTGTCGCTAAGGTGGATGCCGGCGACGGCGAGGACGCCGCCGCGGTCCAGGGCGCGCAGCGCGGTGGGGACGAGGTCGCCCACGGGGGCGAAGAGGATCGCGCCGTCGAGCGGTTCGGCGGGGGTGTCGTACGCGCCCCCGACCGACGCGGCCCCCAGGTCGCGCGCGAGCGCCTGTGCCGCCGCCCCGCGCGTGAGGACGTGCACGCGGGCGCCCCGGGCGCGGGCGAGCTGGCCGCACAGGTGGGCGCTGCCCCCGTACCCGTACAGGCCGAGGCGCCCGCCCTCGGGCAGGTCCGTGCGCAGCAGCGCGCGGTAGCCGATGATGCCGGCGCACAGGAGCGGGGCGAGCGCCGTGTCCCCGACGGCGGCGGGGAGGCGGTACGCGAAGGCGGCGGGCACGGTCGTGTACTCGGCGTAGCCGCCGTCGGCGTCCCAGCCGGTGTAGCCGGACGCCGGGCACAGGTTCTCCGCGCCCCGGCGGCAGTGGCGGCACGTCCCGTCCACCGAGCGGAGCCAGGCGACGCCGACGCGGTCGCCCTCGGCGAAGTCCGCCACCCCGGGGCCCGTCCCGGCCACCTCGCCCACGACCTCGTGGCCCGGGGTGACGTGCGCCTCGTGCGGCGGCAGGTCGCCCTCCGTGACGTGCAGGTCGGTGCGGCACACGCCGCAGGCGCGCACGTGCACGAGGAGTTCGCCCGGCGCCGGGACGGGCACGGGCTTCTCCACGAGCCGCAGGGGGCGCGACTCGGCGGGAGCGGGAGCGGTGAGGGACCAGGCGCGCATCGTGGGCACGGGACACCCCCCGGGGGCCGGGAACGGTCGTG
>NZ_GG770539.1:3387327-3390552 GCF_000154905.1 Streptomyces sp. SPB074
CAAACGGGGGGCGGGCGGCGTGGTGGCGGGTTCAGGCCGGGGGTGCGGCGGCCAGGGCCGCCAGGGTGCGCAGGGTGCGGCGCAGGGCGGGGACGGGGAGCGCCGCGAGACCGAGGCGCACGGTGTGCGGGGCGGTGTACGGCGGGACGGCGAAGGCCGCGCCGGGGGTGACGGCGATACCGGCCGCGCGGGCGGCCGCCGCGAAGGGCTCGGCGCGCCAGGGGGCGGGCAGGTGCCACCAGGTGAAGTAACCCGACGCGTGCGCCTCGGTACGGGACAGTTCCCCGGCCGCGACGCGCTGCCGCCGGGCCGCGTCCGCCCGCTTCGCCGCGGCGAGCCGGGCCGCCGTGCCGTCCGCGAGGAGGCGCGCCGCCGCCTCCACCGCGAAGCCGCCCGCCGCCCAGCCGCCCTCCCGCAGCGCGGTCTCCGCCCACGCGGTACGCCCCTCCGGCACGAGCAGCACCCCGGCCGTGAGCCCGGGAGCGATCCGCTTCGACAGGCTCTCGACGACGTAGGCGCGCTCCGGCGCGAGCGCGCCGAACACCCGCTCCGCCTCCGGATCGGCGAGGAAGGACCACACCCGGTCCTCGATGACGGGGATACGCAACCGGGCCGCCACCTCGGCGAGTTCGGCCTGCCGCTCCGGGGGCATGACGCGGCCCGTGGGGTTGTGCGGGGCCGGCTGGAAGTACAGCGCCGCGGGCCGCTCGGCGGCGAGCGCGGCGGGCACGATCCCGTACGCGTCCAGCGGCAGCGGCACGAGGACCCGCCCGAGCCGCTCCGCCACCGCCTTGACCAGCGGATACGTCAGCGCCTCGACGCCGATCACGCCCCCGCGCGGCACGGCGCACGTGAACGCGGCGGCGAGCGCCTGACGGCCGTTCCCGGCGAAGAGCACACGTTCCGGGTCACCGGCCGCGCCGAAGAGCCGGGCCGCCGCCTCGCGCGCGGCCCGCGTCCCGCGCGGCGACAGGGGCGCGGTCACCCGGGCGAGCACGTCGGGGCGCAGCAGCGGGGCGAGCGAGGCGGCGAGCGCGGCGGACTGGCCGGGAGCCGAGGGATAGGTGAGTTCGAGGTCGGCGGGGGCGGCGCCGGGCGGGGCGGCGGTGAGCGCGGCGGCTTCCGCGACGGGCGGCGCGGCCCGTACGTACGTGCCCCGGCCGACCTCCCCCACGACGAGGCCGCGCCGCCTCAGCTCGCCGTACACGCGCGCGGCGGTCGAGGCGGCGATGCCGCGCTCGCGGGCGTAGACGCGTTGCGGCGGGAGGCGGTCGCCGGGGCGCAGACGGCCGGAGAGTATACGGTTCGCGAGGACGTGGGCGTGGCGCAGGTACTCGTCCATGACCGGCCTCCCGGGCGGCTCGCGGGCGCACGATCGCACCGAGAACAATCCTCATGATGCACCGCGCCCCGGGCCCTCTCTAACGTTCCCGGCATGACACCCCCGCAGCTCGTTCCGCCCCCCGTCGCCCTCGCCCACGATGCCTCGGGCCCCGCCTCCACCCCCGGCGGTCCGCTCCCCCTCGTACTCCTCCACGGCACGCCCTTCGACCGCACCCTCTGGGCCCCGCTGCGCGCACGCGCCGCCGCGAGCCGCCGCGTCCTCGTGCCCGACCTGCGCGGCTACGGCGAGAGCGAAGTCACCCCGGGGACGGTCGGGTTCGCGACCTTCGCGGCCGACATCGCCCACCTGCTCGACGCGCACGGGATCGGCGACTTCGCGCTCGGCGGGCTGTCGATGGGCGGACAGATCGCGATGGAGTGCGTGCGGCACTTCGGCACGCGGGTCAGGGGGTTGCTGCTCGTGGGGACGACCCCCGAGCCGGAGACACCGGAGGGCGTACGGGCCCGCCGCGAGCTGGCGGCGCGACTCGAACGCGAGGGCATGGACCCGTACACCGCCGAAGCGCTGCCCCGCATGACGGCGACCCCGCCCGGCTCGGCCGTCACCGCGCACGTGCGGCGCATGATGCGCGGCACGCCCCCCGCCGGGGCCGCCGCCGCGCTGCGCGGGCGGGCCCTGCGGCCCGACTACCGCCCCGTCCTGCGCGAGTTCACCGCGCCCGCGCTCGTCGTCGTGGGCGAACGGGACACGTACACCCCGGTCGCGTCCGCCCGGGCCCTGGCGGACCTCCTCCCCGACGCGCGCCTCGCCGTCGTCCCCGGAGCGGCCCACCTGCCGGTGCTGGAGGCGCCGGAACGGGTCGGGGAACTCGTGGTGGAGTGGCTGGAGAGGGTGGAGGGCGCGGGCACTTGAGCGGGAGGCGGCACCTCGGGTACTACGGGCACGGCATCCGTCGGCGAGCACGACGACAAACCCTCCGAAAATCCTACGGAAGGGGACGTGGCGGTACCCGGGTGACGGGCTCAGCGAGGCCCACGCCCCTTCCGTCGAGCACCCCGGAGGGCGGCTAACCTTACGTACCCGCCCTGGCCACGGATCGCCGGGAACCAAGCCGTGAACCAACTGACGCGAAGGGGTGCGCGCATGGGCATTCTGGATCTGCTGCGGAACGCTTTCGGCCGCCGGAAGGCGGAGCCGAGCGAGGCCGAGGCGCAGGAAGCGGCGCAGACGCCGGAAACGGGTGCCTCCGGCGCCGAGCCGGGCGAGCCGTCCGCCGCCCCGGACGCCGGGACCGCCGCGCCGACCGTCCCGGCCGCCCGTACGGGTGAGGACGAGGCACCGGCCGCGACGGCGGCCGAGCCGGAGCGGACCGCCGATCCGCTCCCCGGGCAGCGCGGCAGGACCGACGCGGCCCTCGCCGACGACCTGGTGGCGGCGGCCTTCGACCGCGCCAAGGACCAGCCCACGATCCCGCACCCGACGGAGACGGTGGACGGGGCCGGGCCGGTGGAGGAGGCGAAGCCGGCGGACGGGGCCGAGCCGGTGGACGGGGCCGAGCCGGTGCGGGACATCAAGCCGGTGGACGAGGCCGAGCCGGGCGAGACGGCCGAGGGGCGCGTCGAGCCGGTCACGGACCCGGCCGGGGACGCGGGACCCGTTGAGGAGGCGGAAGCGGTCGAGGAGGCCGAGACGGTCAAGGCGGAGGAGGCCGCCGAGCGGGCCGAGGCCGACGCGGAGCCCGAGCCCGGGACGGCCGCCACGCCCCTCCCCGAGGCCGCACCCGTGGCCGAGCCCGAGCCCGCGCCGGTAGCGGAGCCCGCGCCCGTAGCCGAGCCCGCGCCCGCAGCAGAGCCCGAACCCGTCGCGGAGCCCGCGCCCGC
>NZ_GG770539.1:3391401-3398423 GCF_000154905.1 Streptomyces sp. SPB074
CACCGCGCGTGACCGGCCGGCCCCTCCCAGGCCACGGCGGCAGCCCGGGCTGTCCACGGAGAGAAACCGCCGAAGCCCGTCTCGCCCGTTCGGCTACGATTTCCGGGTTAACCGGTGACCGGCGCGTGCGCGGTATCCGCCCCGCCCCTCACCTTCCGTAGCGACTTGGGAGCAGCCCCCGATGGCTCGACACCTCATCACCAGCGCCCTTCCGTACATCAACGGGATCAAGCACCTGGGCAACATGGTGGGGTCCATGCTCCCGGCCGATGTCTACGCGCGGTACCTGCGCCAGCGGGGCCACGAGGTGCTGTACATCTGCGCCACGGACGAGCACGGCACCCCCGCCGAGCTGGCCGCCGCCGCGCAGGGCGTGCCCGTCGCGGAGTTCTGCGCCACCGCGCACGACGCGCAGAAGGCCGTCTACGACGGTTTCTCGCTCGCCTTCGACCACTTCGGCCGCTCCTCCTCGGCGCAGAACCGCGAGACGACGCAGCACTTCGCGCGCAGGCTGCACGAGAACGGCTTCATCGAGGAGCGCGCCATCCGGCAGGTGTACTCGCCGGTGGACGGCCGCTTCCTGCCCGACCGCTACGTCGAGGGCACCTGCCCGCACTGCGGCTACGACAAGGCGCGCGGCGACCAGTGCGAGAACTGCACACGCGTCCTGGACCCGACGGACCTGATCAACCCGCGTTCGGCGATCAGCGGTTCGACGGAGCTGGAGGTGCGCGAGACCAAGCACCTCTTCCTGCTCCAGTCCAAGCTCCAGGAGGAGGTCGAGCGGTGGATCGACGCGACGGCCGACTCCTGGCCGCAGCTCTCCTCCTCGATCGCCCGCAAGTGGCTCACCGAGGGCCTGCACGACCGTGCGATCACGCGTGACCTGGACTGGGGCGTGCCCGTCCCGGGCGACGTGTGGCCGGAGCTGGCGGCCGAGGGCAAGGTCTTCTACGTGTGGTTCGACGCGCCCATCGAGTACATCGGCGCGACGCGCGAGTGGGCCGACGAGGCGCCCGAGGGCGCGGGCCGCGACTGGAAGTCGTGGTGGTACGAGGCCGGCGACGTGCGCTACACGGAGTTCATGGGCAAGGACAACGTGCCCTTCCACTCGGTGATGTTCCCGGCGACGCAGATCGGGACGCGCGAGCCGTGGAAGCGCGTGGACTTCCTGAAGTCCTTCAACTGGCTCAACTACTACGGCGGCAAGTTCTCGACCTCGCAGAACCGGGGCGTCTTCACGCACGACGCGCTCGAACTGCTCCCGGCCGACTACTGGCGCTACTTCATGATGGCGAACGCGCCCGAGTCCGACGACACGTCTTTCACCTGGGAGCACTTCCAGGCCACGGTCAACAAGGACCTCGCGGACACGCTCGGCAACTTCGTCAACCGCGTGCTGTCCTTCTCGCGCAAGCGCTTCGGCGACGCGGTCCCCGAGGGCGGGGCGCCGGGCGAGGCGGAGGCGAAGCTGGGCGAGGAGATCGCGCGGCTGCTCGCCGAGTACGAGGAGCAGATGGAGGCGCTCCAGTTCCGCAAGGCGGCGGCGGCGCTGCGCGCGCTGTGGTCGGCGGGGAACTCGTACCTGGAGGAGAAGGCCCCCTGGCTGGAGATCAAGACGGACCAGGCGGCGGCGGCCCTGACCCTGCGGACCGCGATGAACCTGATCCACCTCTACGCGGTCGTCTCGGAGCCGTTCGTCCCGACGACGGCGAAGGCGATGCGGACGGCCTTCCGGCTGGACGCGGACACGGCGGCCTGGGTCGCGGCGGACGAGGCCCGCGCCCTGGACGCCGTCCCGGCCGGCACCCCGTTCATCGTGCCGCCGGTCCTCTTCGCGAAGCTGACGGACGACGACCTGGAGGTCTTCAAGGAGCGCTTCGGCGGCGCGGAGGACTGACCCCTCGGGGAGGTACGGAGGTGGGGCCGCCGCCCGGCGCGGGTGGCGGCCCCGGCCGCGTGACGGGGGTCAGCCGGCCCAGCCGAGCAGCGGCGCCGTATCCAGCTCGAAGCCGACGGGCTCGGGCAGGGACACGCTCTTGCCGAAGGCCACCTCGTTCACCTTCGCGTACCGCCCACCCTCGGGCTCGGAGTGCACCTTGACGGACTGGTTCCCGCGGTCCACGAGGAGGTAGACGGGGATCGCGGCGGCGGCGTAGGCGGCGGGCTTGTCGACCCGGTCGCGCTGGTTGGTGTCCGAGTCGCGCGAGGTGATCTCCACGACCATGAGCGCGCCGTCCGGCCTCGCCCATTCGCCGTCGCCGATCACCGCGTCGACCGGAAGCAGCACACCGTCCGGGCGCGCGTTGCCCTTGCGATACGCCTCCACGCGCATTCCGTGATCGGGGTAGAGCATCCACCCCTGATTCGCCTGCATACACAGACCCAGCAACCAGGCGTAGATGCGCTGGTGCACTCCGTCCGGCACGGCCTTCTCCCTGATCTTCCCGTCGAGGAATTCCAGCCGGACCGACTCGTTCGTCCGCGCGGCGGCGCGGGCGATCTCCTCGAAGTCCTCCTGGCTCAGCGGACTCGCGCTCGTGTCCATGACGGAACACTCCTTCACAGCGGTGCTCACGGGGGCCCTCCACACTCACGGCAAGTCTTGCCCGCAACGGTAGGGAGCGCCACCACCGGCAAAACCATTCTGCGAGGGACGACCCCCCGATCGGGTGAGGGTCACCGGGGGGACGGGAAAGGGCCGGAACCCGTTCCCGGGTCCGGCCCTTCCGCGTGCCGCGTTCCGTTACTTCTGAACCGGCTTCCTGAGCTGGATGTTCAGCTCGCGCAGCCGCGTCTCGTCCAGCTCCGTCGGCGCGCCCATCATGAGGTCCTGGGCGTTGCCGTTGAGCGGGAAGGCGATCGTCTCGCGGATGTTCGGCTCGTCGGCGAGGAGCATCACGATGCGGTCGATGCCCGGGGCGATGCCGCCGTGCGGCGGGGCGCCGAGGCGGAAGGCGCGGAGCATCCCGGCGAACTCGTGCTCGACGGTCTCACGGTCGTAGCCGGCGATCTCGAACGCCTTGAGCATGATCGCGGGCTCGTGGTTGCGGATCGCGCCGGAGGACAGCTCGATGCCGTTGCACACGATGTCGTACTGCCAGGCCAGGATGTCCAGCGGGTCCTTGTGCTCCAGCGCGTCCATGCCGCCCTGCGGCATCGAGAACGGGTTGTGCGAGAAGTCGGTCTTCCCGGTCTCCTCGTCCTTCTCGAACATCGGGAAGTCCACGACCCAGCAGAACCGGAAGACGCCCTCCTCGAAGTGCCCGGAGCGCTTGGCCGCCTCGACGCGCACCGCCGACATGATCTTCGAGACCTCGTCGTACTCGCCCGCGCCGAAGAAGACGGCGTGGCCGGGGGCGAGCGAGAGCCGCTCGGTGAGCGCCTTCACGTCGTCCGCCGTGAGGAACTTCGCGATCGGGCCCGCGAGCTGGCCGTCCTCGCCGACGCGCACCCAGGCGAGGCCCTTCGCGCCCTGCTCGACCGCGTACTCGCCGAGCTGGTCGAAGAACTTCCGCGACTGCTTCGCGGTGTCGGGCACGGGCAGCGCGCGCACGTGCTTGCCCGCGAACGCCTTGAACTCCGAACCGGCGAAGACGTCCGAGATGTCGTGCAGTTCGAGCCGGGCGCGCAGGTCCGGCTTGTCGTTGCCGTATTTCAGCATCGACTCGCGGAACGGGATGCGCGGGAACGGCGAGGTGACCTCGCGCCCGCCGCCGAACTCGGTGAACAGCTCCGTCATGAGCTTCTCGACCGGCTGGAAGACGTCCTCCTGCTCCACGAAGCTCATCTCGACGTCGAGCTGGTAGAACTCGCCGGGCGAGCGGTCGGCGCGGGCGTCCTCGTCGCGGAAGCACGGCGCGATCTGGAAGTAGCGGTCGAAGCCGGAGACCATGAGGAGCTGCTTGAACTGCTGCGGGGCCTGCGGCAGCGCGTAGAAGCGGCCGGGGTTCAGGCGCGAGGGGACGACGAAGTCGCGGGCGCCCTCGGGCGAGGTCGCGGTGAGGATCGGCGTCGCCATCTCGTTGAAGCCGAGCGCGACCATCTTCTGCCGCACGGCCGCGATCACGGCGGTACGCAGCATGATGTTGCGGTGCATTCGCTCGCGGCGCAGGTCGAGGAAGCGGTACTCCAGGCGCCGCTCCTCGTTGACACCGTCCTCGGCGTTGATCGTGAACGGCAGCGGGCCGGCCTCGCCGAGCACCTCCACCTCGCCCGCCTCGACCTCGACGGCCCCCGTGGGCAGGTCCGGGTTCACGTTCTCGGCGCCGCGCGAGACGACGGAGCCGTCGACCCGCAGGACCGTCTCCTTGGAGAGCTTGTCGAGCGTCTCGAAGGCGGCGGTGCCGGGGCGGGCGACGAGCTGCGTGATGCCGTAGTGGTCACGCAGATCGATGAAGAGGATGCCGCCGAGGTCGCGCCGATTGTGCAGCCAGCCGCTCAGCCGGACGTCGGTGCCGACGTCGGAGGCGCGGAGCTCGCCGCAGGTGTGGGACCGGTACCGGTGCATCTCTATCCAGTCGCTCGGGGTATGAGGGCTCAGTTGCTGTTACCCCGCAAGGTTACCGCCGCGTCCCCGGCCCCCCGGGCCCCGGTTTTGGCTCGCAGAACGACACTAAATCCGCGTAAAATAAGACAATGGGTAGCGAAAACGTCGCCCCCACCGCTGCCGAAGCGCTCTCCGCGCTGCACACGGGCCTGTGGCGGTGGGACGACGAGGCCGGGACCATCGCCGTGGACGCCGAGGCGGCCCGGCTGATCGGCCTGCCCCCGCGCCCGGCGACACTGAGCGAGTCGGCGGTCCGCGCCCGCTTCCACCCCTCGGACTGGAACGAGATCCAGAGCGTCATCACCCTCGCCGCCGCCGAGGAGACCCTCGGGGAGGCGCGGCTGCGGGTCATGGACGAGCAGGGCAACGTCGTCCGCGTCGTCCGCACCCGCTCGCGGCCCACCCGCCCCGTCGAGGCCCCCGAGGGCGACGGCGCGGCGAACGAGCACGACGTGGGCGACACCTCCGCGACGTGGCTCGGGAGCGACGTGAGGGCCCCGGCCGCCGGGCGCTCGCCCCGTACCAGCCCCGGCTTCGTCCTCGTCGGGACCTTGCAGGAGATCACCGAGCCCTCGCCCGGAGCCGTCGCGCGCGCGCCGGTGACGGGCGACTGGCGGCGCTCGCGGGAGGCGTTCCTGCTCGACGCGGGCCGCGCGCTCGCCGAGGCCCGCTCCACGACGGAGGTGCTGCGCGTCGCCGCCGGCCTCTCCATGCCGGGCTTCTCGCCGGACGGCCTCGCCGTCTTCGGCATCGAGAACGACCACCTCACGGTGGTCGGCCACCACGGCCACCGCAGGGACGCGGCGGCGCCCTTCGCGGAGGTCGCCCTCGACGCCGACTACCCGGCCGCCGAGGTCATCCGCACCGGGCGCGCGATCTACCTGTCCTCGCCGAAGGACTACCGCGAGCGCTACCCCGCCACCTGGCCGCTCGTCGCCGCGTTCAACCGCAAGTCCTGGGCCTTCCTGCCGCTCGTCGCCGCCGGGCGCACGATGGGCGCCTGGCTCGCCGCGTTCACCTACCCCGTCTCCTTCACCGCCGACGAGCGCTCCGTGCTCGCGACCGTCGCGCGGATGCTCGCGCAGGCGCTGAGCCGCGCCGGGATCGCGGACTCGCAGCGCGCGCTCTCCGAGGACCTCCAGCGCTCGATGCTGCCGCGCCTGGGCCCCGCCATGCCCGGCATGAGCCTCGCGGCCCGGTACGTGCCGACCGGGGGCGGGCTGCGCGTCGGCGGCGACTGGTACGACATGATCCCGCTCCCCTCGGGCCGCACCGCGCTCGTCATCGGCGACGTGCAGGGCCACGACGTGCGGGCGGCCGGGCTCATGGGCCAGCTCCGGATCGCCGTCCGCGCCTACGCCTCCGAGGGCCACCGCGCCGACGTGGTCCTCACCCGCGCCACCCGCTTCCTGCACGGCATCAGCGAGACGCGCGAGGTGGACGCGGCGGCCGTGGACGCGGAGGGGGAGCCCGACGACCCGGAGGACGACCCGCGCTTCGCGACCTGCCTCTACGTCGAGGTGGACCCGGCGAACGGCACGCTGGAGATCGCCCGCGCCGGGCACCCCGAGCCGGCCGTCCGGATGGCAGACGGCACGATGATGCGCCGCCCCGTCGCGGGCGGCCTCCCGCTCGGCATCGATCCCGACGCGGACTACCCGACGACGCGCCTCGTCCTCGAACCCGGCGAGACGATCATGATGTGCACGGACGGGCTCATCGAGACCGGCGGCCACGACCTCGACACCGGCTGGGACCGGCTGCGGCGCGCGGCCGAGTCGTACGAGGGCGAGGACGTCGAAGGGCTCGCGGACGCGCTGCTGGGGGCCGTGCACGGCCCGGACGCCGAGGAGGACACGGGCCCGCTGCGCCCGCTCCACGAGGACGACATCGCCGTGCTGCTGCTGCGCCGCGCGCTCATCGGCTCCTCCTCGCGGCTGCGCCACCCGCGCGGCCGGCGCGCGATCCTGTCCGTCGCGCAGGCGGAGCCGGAGCGGGTGGCGGGAGCGCGGCGGCAGCTCCGCGACCTGCTGCACGACTGGCCGGAGCGGGAACAGGTCGACTCGGCGGTGCTGATGTGCTCCGAGATGCTCACGAACGTCCTCGTGCACACCGAGGGCGACGCCCTCCTCATCGCCTCCGTGTCGGGCCCGCCGGGCGCCCGCCGGATGCGCGTGGAGGTCATGGACGACGACGACACGCTCCCGCACCGCCGCGACCCCGGCGAGCTGGCCTCCTCGGGGCGGGGCCTGGTGCTGATGGAACTCCTCGCGGACGACTGGGGGGTGTCGCCCCGGGGGGAGGGCAAGTCGATCTGGTTCGAGCTGCGGGAGGAGGAAGGGGAGGAGGAGGAAGGGGAGGAGGAGGAAGGGGAGGAGGGGGAGGGGGACGAGCCCGGCGGGGCGCGGTGAGCGCGGGGGCGCGGGGGAGGCGGGGGCGCGGGGGCGCGGGGGAGGCGGGGGCGCGGGGGAGG
>NZ_GG770539.1:3398523-3420656 GCF_000154905.1 Streptomyces sp. SPB074
CGGGGACGGCGGGGCCGGCGCGGAGACCGGCGGGGCGAGCGCCGCCGGGGCGGGCACGGGAGCGCCCGGCGACACCAAGTAACCCGTTCACCGTTAAATCACACAAAACGGTCCGTCACGCTCTACGGTGTGGCCAGGGGGTCCGGGACCCCCGTGCGGTCCCGGACCCCCTGGCCACACCGTAGAGCGTGACGGACCGTTTTGTGTGATTTAACGGTGAACGGGTTACTTGGTGTCGCCGGGCGCTCCCGTGCCCGCCCCGGCGGCGCTCGCCCCGCCGGTCTCCGCGCCGGCCCCGCCGTCCCCGTACCGCTCCCGCAGCTCCCGGAAGATCCCGAACGCGGCGGCCGTGAGCGGGACGGCGAGGAGCATCCCGAGGATGCCCGCGAGCGAGGCGCCCGCCGTGATCGTGACCATGACGACGGCCGGGTGCATCTGCACGGTGCGGCTCTGCACGACCGGCTGGAGCAGGTGCCCCTCCAGGACCTGCACGGCGAGCACGACCCCGAGCACCCACAGCGCGATGACGAACCCCCGGTCCGCGAGCGCCACGAGGATCGCGACGGCGCCGGACAGGAAGGCGCCGAGGTAGGGGATGTACGCGCCGAGGAAGACGAGGGCGCCCAGGCCGAGCGCGCCCGGTACCCGCAGCACGAGCAGCCCGATCGTGATGAACGTGGCGTCGATCAGCGCGATGATCGTCGTGCCGTGCATGAAGCCCGCGACCGCCTGGTACGCGCGGCGCGCCATCGCCTCCACGAGGTCGGAGCTGCCGCCGGGCGAGAGCTCGCGTAGGGCGTGCAGCGCGCGCCCCGCGTCGCGCAGGAAGAAGAACATCAGGAGCAGCGCGAGCACGGCCGTGGCGACGAAACTCCCGACGACGCTGAGCCCGTTGATGACGCCGGTCGCCGCCGTGCCGCCGAACTTGTTCAGCAGCTGCCGGGCGTTGTGCGTGATGTCGTCCAGCGAGGTGTGCCCGGCGCCGACCCAGGAGGCCGCGTCGTCGAAGGCACTGCGGATCGAGTCGAGGATCTGCTGCCCGTTGTCCACGATCGCGCTCGTCACGATGTACCCGGCCCCGCCGACCGCGGCGACGACGGCGGCGCACGTGAGCCCGGCCGCGAGCGAGCGCTGCACGTGCGCGCGCCGCACGAGCAGCGAGTAGAGGGGACGCAGCAGCGCGGTCCCGAGCACGGCGAGCAGGATCGGCGTGACCGCCGTCTTGAGCTCGACGCACAGCCAGACCCCGACCGCGGCGACCCCGGTGACGAGCAGCGCGAGCACGCACCAGGCCCCGAGCCTGCGCATCGGCTCGGGGAGCAGCGCCGCGGTGGACTTGGCGGACGACGACGGTACGGATACGGGCATGGGGCCAGCGGACCACGGACCGGGGGCGCGGCAGGTGGTGCCATGCCGGGCGGGGGCCCGGAAGGGGGGGCGGTCAGGCCGGGTAACGGACGAGGGGGATCGCTTCCGCGTCGGCGGCCGTCGCCCGGTAGAGGTGCGGGACGTCGGCCGGAGCGGTCCGAGCGGGCCCGGCGCGGCGCTCCGAACGCGAGGGCGGATTCCCGCCAGCGCGGTCGGCGTGCTTCCTCAACCATTGCTCTCATGAACGGACTTGAGGGAAAGACAGCCCTGGTGACCGGCGGCTCGCGGGGCATCGGGGAGGCGGTTGTGCGGCGCCTGTCCGCCGAGGGCGCGCGCGTGGCGTTCACGTACGTACGGGACGAGGCGCGCGCCGCCGCGTTCGTGAAGGATCTCGACGGTCCCGCGCTCGCGCTGCGGGCCGACAGCGCGGACCCGGCGGCGGTGCGGGGCGCGGTGGCCGAGACGGTACGAGCCTTCGGCGGCCTCGACGTCCTGGTCAACAACGCGGGCGCCTTCCACGTGGGGGCGCTCGCGGACCTCGGGGACGCGGAGATCGAGCAGACCCTCGCGGTCAACGTCCGCGCCCCCTTCGAGGCGGCCCGTGCGGCGGCCCCGCACCTCCCGGAGGGCGGCCGGATCATCACGATCGGCAGCAACACGGCCGTCCGCCTCCCCTTCCCCGGCTTCGCCCTCTACGCGATGAGCAAGACGGCCCTCGTCGGGCTGACGAAGGGGCTCGCCCGCGAGCTGGGCCCGCGCGGCATCACCGCGACCCTCGTCCACCCGGGCCCCACCGACACCGACGCCAACCCGGCCTCCTCGGCCCAGGCCCCTGCGGTCGGCGCCCTCACCGCCCTCGACCGCTACGCCGCCCCGCACGAGATCGCGGCGACGGTCGCCTTCCTCTGCGGTCCGGACGCGACCTACGTGACGGGGGCGGAGATCGCCGTGGACGGGGGCTGGGGGGCGAAGGGGCTGAGGGAAGTCCGGCGCCGGGGGCCGGGGACTCGGCGGCCCGTACCCGCACGGCCTTCTCCTCGCCCCCACACGCACCGAGATCCCCGCCCCCGGAAGGGGCGGGGA
Source organism: Streptomyces sp. SPB074 (assembly GCF_000154905.1). Classification (GTDB taxonomy): domain Bacteria; phylum Actinomycetota; class Actinomycetes; order Streptomycetales; family Streptomycetaceae; genus Streptomyces. The sequence goes on from NZ_GG770539.1 coordinate 3,400,975, forward strand.
TCTCGTCGTGGAGGCGGGTGCGCACCGGAGCCCGAGGGGGGCGTGGCTCCGGTGGCACCCGGTCCCCGGGGTGGACGCGGGGCCGCTCGGGTCAGGGAATCGCCCCGGTCCAGGTAGGGGGGTGCCGCGGGCGGGGAGCGCCCGGGGCAGCCGGTGTCAGTGGCGGAAGGCGTCCTTCGTCTTCTCCTTCGCCTGCCGCATGTCGCCCCGGGAGCGTTCGACGCCGCCCTCGGCCTGGAGCCGCTCGTTGCCGACGAGCTCGCCCGCCGTCTCCTTCGCGGCGCCCTTCACGCGCTCCGCGCGGGCGGTCGCCTTATGGTCCGTACGGTGTGCGTGCTTGCCGTGCTTGGCGGCCATGATCGTGCTCCTTCGCTTCGGGCTGCGAGCCGTATCGCTGACACCGACCGAGTGCCCCGCCCCTCGCGCCTCACACCTCCCGCCCGCTGTCCATTTCGCGGACACCTTCGAGGACGTACGCATCTTGTATCTATGCTGTGCGCATGTCCTCCGTCCCCACGGTCAGCCCCTCCGCCGAGCCCAGGCCGCCCAAGCAGCCGCCCGCCGCCGACCGCGTCTACACGCACGTCAAGCACCGCATCCTCGACCGCAGCTACGCGGGCGGCACCCTCCTCACCGAGGGCGAGGTCGCCGAGGAGGTCGGTGTCTCGCGCACCCCCGTCCGCGAGGCGATGCTGCGCCTGGAGGTGGAGGGGCTGCTCAAGCTCTACCCGAAGAAGGGCGTCCTCGTCCTGCCCGTGTCGGCGCAGGAGATCGAGGACGTCGTGGAGACCCGGCTCCTCGTCGAGCGGCACGCGGCGCGCAAGGCCGTGCCCGCCTCGCCCGCGCTCCTCACCCGGCTCGAAGAGCTGATCGCCGAGCACCAGCGGCTCGCCGGGGCGGGGGACTACGAGGGCGCGGCGGCGAGCGACCGCTGCTTCCACGCCGAGATCGTGCGCAGCGGCGGCAACGAGATCCTCTCGCGCCTGTACGACCAGCTCCGCGACCGTCAGCTCCGCATGGGCGTCGCGGTCATGTACTCGCACCCGGACCGCATCCAGAAGACCCTGCACGAGCACCGCGAGATCCTCGCCGCGCTGCGCGCGGGCGAGGCCGAGGCGGCCGTGGCCGTGGTCGACCGGCACGTCGGCTGGTTCCACACGCTCGCCCGCGGGGAGGTGCGATGACCGCGCAGTCGGTGCCCGCGCGCGCCACGCTGCCCGGCGATCCGCCCGGCGGCCGGGGCGCGGTGACGATGTGGAGCGTCGGCGTCTCCGTCTACTTCGTCGCGATCATCTTCCGGACGTCCCTCGGCGTCGCCGGGCTGGACGCGGCCGACCGCTTCCACGTCGGCGCCTCGGCGCTCTCGACGTTCTCCCTACTCCAGCTCCTCGTCTACGCGGGGATGCAGATACCCGTCGGCCTCATGGTCGATCGGATGGGACCGAAGAAGGTGCTGTGCCTCGGCGCCGTCCTCTTCACGCTCGGCCAGCTCGGCTTCGCCTTCTCGCCGAACTACACGGCGGGCCTGCTCTCGCGCGCGCTCCTCGGCTGCGGCGACGCGATGACGTTCATCAGCGTGCTGCGCCTGGGCACCCGCTGGTTCCCGGCCCGGCGCGGCCCCTTCGTCGGGCAGCTCGCCGGCCTCGTCGGCATGGCGGGCAACCTCGTCTCGACGCTCGTGATCGCCCGGCTCCTGCACGGCGTCGGCTGGACGGCGGCCTTCGCGGGCAGCGCGGGGCTCGGCGTCCTCGTCCTCGTCGTGACGCTGCTCTTCCTCAAGGACCACCCCGAGGGCCACGCGCCGCCACCGCTGCCCAGCACGCACCGGGGCGCCGCCTACGTGCGCGCGCAGATCGCCGCGACGTGGCGCGAGCCGGGCAGCCGGCTCGGGATGTGGACGCACTTCACGACACAGTTCCCCGCGATGGTCTTCCTGCTCCTGTGGGGGATGCCGTTCCTGGTCGAGCAGCAGGGGCTCTCGCGCGGCACGGCGGGCAACCTGCTCACCCTCGTCATCGTGTCGAACATCGTCGTGGGTCTCGTCTACGGGCAGCTCATCGCCCGTCACCACGGCGCCCGGGTCCCGCTGGTCCTCGGCACGGTCGCCGCGACGGCGCTCGTGTGGGCGCTGGTCCTTGGCTGGGGCCCGCACGCCCCGATGTGGCTCCTCGTCGTGCTGACCGCGGTGCTCGGCGCCTGCGGCCCGGCCTCGATGATCGGCTTCGACTTCGCCCGCCCGGCCAACCCGCCCGAGCGCCAGGGCACCGCCTCGGGAATCGTCAACATCGGTGGTTTCACCGCCTGCATGATCCTGCTGCTGGCGATCGGCGTCCTGCTCGACGCGACCGGTGACGACTACCGCGTCGCCTTCTGCGCGATCTTCGCGGTGGAGGCGCTGGGCCTCAGCCAGTTCCTGCGGCTGCGGGGCCGGGCGATCCGCAGGGAGCGGGAACGGCTGGTGGCGAGCAGAGTGGAAACGGTGCACGTACCGGCGTAGCCCTCCCGGCCCACCGCGCGCGTCCGCCCGTTCCGGGGCGGCGGAGCCCCGCGAAGGGGCCCGCCCCGCTCAGGGGGTGACGGCGAAGTGGGCCAGGATGGCCGCGACCAGTTCCTCGTCCCCCTCGGACTTGACGTCGGCCGCCGCGCGCTCCGCGGAGATCCGCCCGCACGCCAGCCGGAAGTACGTCTCCCACTCCAGGCTCAGCGTGGCGACGGGCCCGAGCGAGGGCGCCCCGTCCACGCTGCCCCGCCCCTCCGCGTCGACCCGCACCGTCCGCAGGAACTCGACGGGCCCGCTCACGTCGAAGACGACCGCGCTGTTGGCCGGAGCGCCCGCCCGCTTCGCGACGACCTTCGGCAGCCCCATGAGCAGTTCGTCGCGCGCGACGTAGGCGCCGGGCGAGTCGAGGTTCCCGGGCTGCCCGAGCGCGAGACGCAGGTCCTGCTCGTGCACCCACACGTCGAAGGCACGCCGCCGCATGGCGACTTCGAGGGTCTGCTCGGTGCCGAGCGGCCCGCGCAGCGTCGCCTCCGGGCCCCGGTTCTCGTTGCGGAGCTGGCGGTTGCGCCGGATGATCGTGTACTCCAGCTCACCGAGCATCTCGGGCGCCGTGTGGTGGCGGCGCACGTCCACCTGCATCTCCATGTACCGCTGGTGCTCGGTGCGGACGTGGTAGAGGTCGCGCGGGAGCGTGTGGATCGGGCGCGGGTCGCCGAGGATCTCGCAGTCCATGCCGATGACGTGCGAGATCAGGTCCCGCACCGACCAGCCGGGGCACGGTGTCGCCCGGTTCCAGTCCGCGTCCGCGAGTGGCTGCACCAGCGCGGATATCGCTTCCACGGAGTGGGACCAGGCGTCGGCATAGGTCTGAAGGCTGGGATGGAGGCTCACGGGACCCCTCGTGCGGTCGGTACGGCGCGGCGGTGGCCGCGGCGGGACATCAGGTCGTCAGGGACGGCTGGCGGGCGGTCAGGGCGGCGGCGGTGCGGCGCCGTTCGGTGCGCGGGTGCTCGTCGGTGCGCGGGTGCTCGGTGCGCGGGTGCTCGGGGGCCGGGGGAGAGTCCCCCGGGGAGCACAGTACGCCGCCGGGTGTCGCCCTGGCAGTGCTTTCGAGTGACGATGGTAGGCCGGAGTTGACGTCCCGCCCCACCCGGCGGTGGTACGGTTCGCCGCCGCACGACGGCCCCGCGCCGCGTATGCCCGGTACGGGCGCCCGCAGGGACACCTCACGAGCACGCATATGCCCGGCACGCGTGCCCCCGGACGCACCGTCACGCGGGGCCTGTACGCGCGACCCGGCAACGCCCCGGTCCCCTACCCTCGGTGGGCATGGTGCAGGTACTGAGCAGCAGGATTCTGCTGCGCCCCACGGACCCCGACCGCTCCCGCGATTTCTACGGCCGCAAGCTCGGCCTCGCCGTGCACAGGGAGTTCGGCACGGGCGAGGAGCGCGGCGTCGTCTACTTCCTGGGCAACGGCTTCCTGGAGGTCTCGGGCCGCTCCGCCGAACCCCCGTCGTCCGCGCTCGGCATCTGGCTCCAGGTGCCCGACGCGGCGGCGGCGCACGAGGAGTTGCGCCGCGCCGGGGTGGAGATCGCGCGCGAGCCCCGCGAGGAGCCGTGGGGACTCATCGAGATGTGGGTCCGCGATCCGGACGGGGTCCGGATCGCGGTCATCGAGGTGCCGGAGAGGCACCCCCTTCGCTGGCGCCCGTGACCGTCCTCAGCCGTCGTTGCCCTCGGCGAGCGCGATCACGCACACGGTCACGGCGATGAGCAGCGCGGGGTCCACGTCCTCCCGGACGACCTGCACCCCGTACGTGTCACGGACCGTGAACCAGCGGCGCGAGATCTGCGCGAGCAGTTCGCCGTCGTACTCGATCGCGAACTCGCGGTCCAGGATCTTGCCGCTCACGTCCAGCTCGGTCCCGTCCGCCATGTCCACCCGGAAGTGGTTGCGGAGGAGCGAGAGCCGCTTGCGCTTCACCTTGGCGAGGTGCGTGCCCTCGCGCTCGATGACCATCTCGCCCATGAGGCTCAACAGCTTCTGATGGATGTCGACGAGCACCCGCCCCTGCTCGTCCTTCAGCTCGAAGGTCTGCCGGACCCGCATCGCCTTCCCATCGACCAGGAAGACCTTGCGGCCCGAGTCGTCCTCGATCCAGTAGTCGTCACCGATGGAGAACAGCCGCTCACGCACGAGATATCTCATGGGGCTACGGCTACCCGTTTTCCCGCCGGAAAGCGGGCACGACGGGCCGTGTTCCCCGCGGAACATCCGGCCCGGCGCCGTGTGCGATGTTTCACGTGGAACATTCCCGCCCGGCAACCGACCTGCGGCCCCGGCGCGCCCCCGCCGAGAGTTGTTCCACGTGAAACATCCGGACGGGGGATCGCCGCAGGTGAGGTGGCACCCTGGAGAGCATGAACGACGCAGCTCCCGCCCCCCGCCGTGCCCGTGTCCGCGCCCCCGAACTGGTCGGCAAGGGCGGCTGGCTCAACACCGGCGGTACCTCGTACTCGCTCGCCGATCTGCGCGGGCGCATCGTGATCCTCGACTTCTGGACCTTCTGCTGCATCAACTGCCTCCACGTCCTGGACGAGCTGCGCGAGCTGGAGGAGAAGCACCGGGACACGGTCGTGATCATCGGCGTGCACTCGCCGAAGTTCGTGCACGAGGCGGAGCACGCGGCCGTCGTGGACGCGGTCGAGCGGTACGGGGTCGGGCACCCGGTCCTGGACGATCCCGAGCTGGCCACCTGGAAGCAGTACGCGGTACGGGCCTGGCCGACCCTCGTCGTGATCGACCCCGAGGGCTACGTCGTCGCCCAGCACGCGGGCGAGGGCCACGCGCACGCCCTCGCGACGCTCGTGGACGAGCTGGAGGCGGAGCACGCCGCGAAGGGCACGCTGCGGCGCGGCGAGGGCCCGTACGTACCGCCCGAGCCCGTCGCGGGCGACCTCCGTTTCCCGGGGAAGGCGCTGCGGCTGCCGGGCGGGACGTTCCTGGTCAGCGATACGACGCGGCACGCGCTGGTCGAGCTGGAGGCGGACGGCGAGACGGTCCGGCGGCGGATCGGCGGCGGGGAGCGCGGGCTGCTCGACGGGGACGCGGCGACGGCGCGGTTCAACGAGCCGCAGGGCCTCGCGCTGCTCCCGGACCGCGCGGTCGTCGTCGCGGACACGGTGAACCACGCGCTGCGCCGCGTGGACCTCGCGAGCGGCGAGGTCACGACGCTCGCGGGGACGGGGCGGCAGTGGTGGCAGGGCGAGCCGGTCGCGGGCGCGGCGCGCGAGGTCTCGCTCTCCTCCCCGTGGGACGTGGCCTGGTTCGCGGGCGAGGTGTGGATCGCGATGGCAGGCACGCACCAGCTGTGGGCGTACGCGCCGGAGACCGGGACGGTCCGCGCGGCGGCGGGCACGACGAACGAGGGCCTGGTCGACGGCCCGGCGGCCGAGGCGTGGTTCGCGCAGCCCTCGGGGCTCGCGGTGAGCGCCGACGGCGAGCGGCTGTGGATCGCGGACGCGGAGACGAGCGCGGTGCGCTGGATCGACCGCGCGGGCACGGTCCGCACGGCGGTCGGCACCGGCCTCTTCGACTTCGGGCACCGCGACGGGGCCGCAGCCCAGGCGCTCCTCCAGCACCCGCTGGGCGTCACGGCGCTCCCGGACGGCTCGGTGGCCGTCGCGGACACGTACAACCACGCGCTGCGCCGCTACGACCCGGCGAGCGGGGAGGTGACGACCCTCGCGACCGACCTGCGGGAGCCGAGCGCGGCCGTCGTGGACGGCGAGGAGATCGTCGTCGTGGAGTCCGCGCGCCACCGCCTGACCCGGCTGCGGCTGCCCGAGGAGGCGGTACGGGTCGAGGCCGTCGCCCACCGCACGCGGCGCGCGGCGACCGAGGTGGCGGCCGGGAAGCTCGCCCTGGACGTCATCTTCCAGGCCCCGACCGGCCAGAAGCTCGACACCCGCTACGGCCCCTCGACGCGCCTCCTGGTCTCGTCCACGCCGCCGGAGCTGCTGGTGTCCGGCGAGGGGACCGGCACGGACCTGGACCGCGTCCTGGAGCTGAACCCGTCCGTGCCGGAGGGCGTCCTGCACGTCTCGGCGATGGCGGCCTCGTGCGACGACGCGGACGACAACGAGTACCCGGCCTGCCACGTGCACCAGCAGGACTGGGGCGTCCCCGTGAAACTCGTCGCGGAGCACGGCGAGACCCGGCTGGCGCTGGTCCTGGCGGGACTGGACGACTGAGGGCGGGGGCGGGAGGCCGGGAGGGGGCGGAAGCGCGTGCGAGGCCGCGGGGGGCTGGGCGCGCCCGCGAGACCGCGGCCCGGCACCCGGCCGCCCCCGCCGGTCCGGGCGGGCCCGGCCGCCGCCCCTGTGGCTACCGCACGCTCCGCCCCAGGAAGTCCCGCACCAGGAGCGTCGTCTCCTCCGGCCGCTCCATGTTCGGCAGGTGTCCCGAGGAGGAGAGGTCCACGTACTCGGTCTCGCGCGCCCCGGTGAGCCGGTCCGGGAGACCGGCGGCCAGCGCGCGGAACTCCGGGAGGTCGTGGGCGGCCGTGACGACGAGGGTCGCGGCGGTGACAGCGGAGAGCGGGACAGGGCCGCCCTCCTCCGTACGGCCCGCGCCCTGCGGCCCGGCGAGCTGGAGCTGGTAGGCGCGGCGCTGCATCCGCGCGACCTCGGCCCGCACCGACGCGTCCGCGTCCGGGCCGAGCCAGGTGTCCGTCATCAGCGCGCAGGCCCCGTCGAGGTCGCCCGCGGCCACCAGCTTCTCCTCGCGCGCGTCCAGCGCCGCCAGCGCCTCGGTCTCCTCCAGTCCCGGGGCCGCCGGGCAGAGCAGGACGAGGGCCGGAACCCGCTCGGGCACGAGTCCCGCGAGCCGGAGCGCGACCCTGCCCCCGTACGAGGAGCCGACGAGGGCGAAGCGCTCCACGCCGATCCCGTCGAGAAGCGCGAGGACGTCGCGGGCGTCGTCGTGCGGGATGTCCTGGTCGAGCGTGCTGCCGCCGAAGCCGCGCGGGTCGGGGGCGAGGCCCCGGTAGGTGGGCGGCAGGGCGGCGAGCAGGGAGGACCACATGCGGCGGTCGCAGACGCCGGAGTGGAGCAGGACGACGGTGGGGGCACCGGTGTGCGCGTTGCCGGTGTCGGTGAAAGCGAGCGGCAGAGCCGGGTAGAGCGGGGCCATGCGAGGGATCGTGCGCCAACACGCCACCGGCCGCCACCCGTTATGGGTGACGGCCGGTCGGGGAGCGGCGGAAGCTTCGGGCGGGGGCCCGTCAGTAGCCGCCGTGCTCGCGGCGGATGCGCTCCTCCTCGGTCATCGGCTGCGAGGTGACGATCGGGGCGCCGCCGGTCGTGGTGATCATGCGCCGCTTGCGCGCGATGCTCGTGAAGGTCACGACACCGATGATGCCGACGACCATCAGGATCACCCCCACCAGACTCAGGTCGAGCCCGCTGACGTGCCAGTCGGTCGCGAACGCCAGAATCGCGCCGATCGCGAGCAGGATGATGCACCCACCAAGTCCCATGACGAGCCTCCTTGTTGCCGTCCGTTCCGCACGGGTACCCCCGCGGGCGCCCCGCACACAACCGCGCGCCCCCGGAGCGCCGCCGTGCCGGAACCGGACCGCCGGGGCCTCAGCCCTCCAGGAACGCGACCAGCGTGTTCGCCAGGTGGTACGGGTCCTTGTCCCCGCACAGCTCACGGACGCTGTGCATGGAGAGGATCGCGACGCCGATGTCCACCGTCTTGATCCCGTGCCGCGCGGCCGTGATGGGACCGATCGTCGTGCCGCACGGCATCGAGTTGTTCGAGACGAAGCTCTGGTACGGGGTCCCGGCGCGCTCGGCGGCGGCGACGAAGACGGAGCGCCCCGCGCCGTCGGTGGCGTAGCGGTTGTTGACGTTGACCTTGAGGATCGGGCCGCCGTTGATGCGCGGGTGGTGGGTCGGGTCGTGCTTCTCCGCGTAGTTCGGGTGCACGGCGTGGCCGGTGTCCGAGGAGAGGCTGACGGAGGAGGCGAGCGCGCGGGCGCGGTCCTCGTAGGAGCCGCCGCGCGAGACGACGGAGCGCTTGAGGACGTTGCCGAGGAGCGGCCCGTCCGCGCCCGTGTCGGACTGCGAGCCGGTCTCCTCGTGGTCGAAGGCGGCGAGGACGGGGATGGAGGACAGCTCGCCGGAGCGCGAGGCGGCGATGAGCGCGGCGACACCGGAGTGCACGGAGAGCAGGTTGTCCATGCGCGGGCCCGCCACGAACTCGTTCTCGCGCCCGAGGTAGGCGGGCGCCTCGACGGGATACGCGAGCAGGTCCCAGCCGGTGACGCTGCCTTCTTCGAGGCCGGCCTCGCGCTCGGCGAAGGCGATCAGCTCGCCCTCGTGGCCCTCGCCGAGGCCCCAGACGGGCTGGAGGTGGCGCTGCCGGTCGAGCGTGAGGCCGTCGTTGGCGCCCCGGTCGAGGTGGACGGCGAGCTGCGGGACACGCAGCAGGGGGCGGTCCGCGGTGAGGAGCTTCGTGGAGCCGTCGCGCAGGCTGAGCCGGCCCGCGAGGCCGAGGTCCCGGTCGAGCCAGGAGTTGAGCAGCGGGCCCCCGTACAGCTCGACGGCGACCTGCCGGAAGCCGTGCGCGGAGAAGTCCGGCTGCGGCTTGACGCGCAGGCCCGGGGAGTCGGTGTGCGCGCCGACGATCCGGAACGGCGTGTGCGCCTCGGCGCCCTCGGGGACGTACCAGGCGACGAGCGCGCCACCGCGCAGCACGTACGCGCCGCCCGGGGTGCCCTCCCACGCCGCCTCCTCCGCGACCTGCCGGAACCCGGCCTCGTCCAGGCGCCGCGCCGCCTCGGCGACGGCGTGGTACGGCGTGGGGGACGCCGCGAGGAAGGTCAGGAGGTCGTCGGTGTGCGCGCGGCCGAAGGGCGCGGAGGCGGGGGCGGAGGTGCTGGTCGTCATGGGGAGAGCCTAACGAGGCGGTACGGGGAGGAGGCGGGACGCCCGGCTCCCGCCGCCCGGGGGCGGCCCCTCAGGTCCGGCGCGGGGGCGGCCCCTCAGGCCCGGCGCGGGGGCGGCCCTCGGCCTCGGGGCGGGGGCGGGGGCGGACGCTCCGCCTCTCGGCGGGGGTGGCCGGTCGGCCCGCGCACGAGCACTGCGGCTCGCCCCCCAGGCATCGCCACGGCCCGCCCCGCCGAGGCGGGACGGGCCGTGGGCCGAAGGCTCAGCGCCGCACGAGCGCGGGGCTCAGAACGCCTCCTCCGCCAGGTCCATCAGCTCCAGGTCCGTCGACTCGGCGAGCGCCCGCTCGACCGCGACGCGCGGCAGGATGTTCGCGGCGAAGAACTTGGCCGCCGCGATCTTGCCCGCGTAGAAGTGCTTGTCCTTCGAGGAGGCCGAGGCCAGCTTCTCCTCGGCGACGGCCGCGCCGCGCAGCAGCAGGTAGCCGACGACGACGTCACCGGCCGCGAGGAGCAGGCGCGTGGTGTTGAGGCCGACCTTGTAGATCTCGCGGGCGTTCTCCTGGGTGGCCGCGAGCTGCGTGAGCATCGCGCCGACCAGCGCCTCCAGCTCGCCGGCGGCCTCCGCCAGCTCGCCGCGCGCGGCGGCCAGCGTCTCGCCGCCGGGGCCGACCGCGAGGAACTTCTTGATGTCCTCGGCGACGGAGTTGAGCGCGGCGCCCTGGTTGCGGACGATCTTGCGGAAGAAGAAGTCCTGGCCCTGGATCGCCGTCGTGCCCTCGTAGAGGGTGTCGATCTTGGCGTCCCGGATGTACTGCTCGACCGGGTACTCCTGGAGGTAGCCGGAGCCGCCGAAGGTCTGGAGCGACTGCGCGAGCTGCTCGTAGGACTTCTCCGAGCCGTAGCCCTTGACGATCGGGAGCAGCAGGTCGTTGAGGGCGTGCAGCTCGGCGGCGTCCTCGCCCGCGGCCTCCTTGACCGCGATCGAGTCCTGGACGGCGGCGGTGTGCATGACGAGCGCGCGCATCCCCTCCGCGTACGCCTTCTGCGTCATGAGCGAGCGGCGCACGTCGGGGTGGTGCGTGATGGTGACCTTGGGCGCGGTCTTGTCGGTGAAGTTCGCCAGGTCGGGACCCTGGACGCGCTCCTTGGCGTACTCCAGGGCGTTGAGGTAGCCGGTGGAGAGGGTCGCGATGGCCTTCGTGCCGACCATCATGCGGGCGAACTCGATGATGCGGAACATCTGGCGGATGCCGTCGTGCTTGTCACCGATGAGCCAGCCCTTGGCCGGGTGGCGGTCGCCGAAGGTCATCTCGCACGTGTTGGACGCCTTGAGGCCCATCTTGTGCTCGACGTTCGTCGCGTAGACGCCGTTGCGCTCGCCCAGCTCGCCGGTCTCCCAGTCGAACTCGAACTTCGGCACGAGGAAGAGCGAGAGGCCCTTGGTGCCGGGCTTGCCGCCCTCGGGGCGCGCGAGGACGTAGTGAAGGATGTTCTCCGACATGTCGTGCTCGCCGGACGTGATGAACCGCTTCACGCCCTCGATGTGCCAGCTCCCGTCCGCCTGCTCGACGGCCTTGGTGCGGCCGGCGCCGACGTCCGAACCGGCGTCCGGCTCGGTGAGGACCATGGTCGAGCCCCACTGCCGCTCGACGGCGATCCCTGCGACCTTCTTCTGCGCCTCGTTGCCCTCGTCGAAGAGGATGCCGGCGAAGGCGGGCCCGGAGGAGTACATCCAGACGGCCGGGTTGGCGCCGAGGATCAGTTCCGCGTACGCCCAGATGAGGGAGCGCGGCGCGGTGGTGCCGCCGATCTCCTCGGGGAGGCCGAGGCGCCAGTACTCGGAGTCCATGAAGGACTGGTAGGACTTCTTGAAGGTCTCGGGGACGGGCGCGGTGTTCGTCTCCGGGTCGAAGACGGGCGGGTTGCGGTCCGCGTCCGTGAAGGACTCGGCCAGCTCGTTCTCGGAGAGCCGGGCCAGCTCGGCGAGGATCGACCTGGCGGTGTCGGCGTCCATCTCGGCGAAGGGACCGGAACCGTAGACCTTGTCGCGGCCCAGGACCTCGAAGAGGTTGAACTCGATGTCTCGGAGATTCGACTTGTAGTGCCCCACGGCGACGGCTCCCTTGCGCGGTACGGGGAGGCTGCCCTCCACCCGGACGTATCAGACATACAAGCCGATATCAGTACAGGATGCCCACGCGCACACGTACCAGTACCGGCCGGTAGCTACGATGATGCTACCCACGAGTAATAAGGCGCAAGCCCTGACGGCCCAAGCCGATGAGGAAGTCGTCACGTCGGCGGTCCCGGCCCGGCCCCCTCACGGCCCTCCCGGCCCCCGTACCGCCTCGGTACTCTTTCCCCCATGTACGGCTACGACCCGAACGCGGGCGCCCAGCAGCAGTACGCCCCGCCCCCGCAGGCCCCGCAGCAGCCCCAGCCCGGCTCCTACGGCCAGCAGCAGGACGCGTACGGCCAGCAGCAGCCCCCGCTCTACCCCGAGCCGTCCCCGCCCTCGCTCGCGGAGGCGGTCCGCGCGTTCACGACGGGCCAGTTCACCTCCGACGACTTCCAGCAGATCTTCGCCGCCTCGAAGGTCTACTGCCCCCGGGGCGACACCCCCGGCTTCCTGGCCCTGCACAACACCCAGCAGCCGGTCATCCCGATGTTCACGTCCCTGAAGGAACTGCGCCGCTACGCGGGCAAGGACTCCAAGTACTTCGTGATCACGGGCGCGGAGGTCCTGGACCTCCTCCCCACGGGCTACGGCTTCGTCCTGGACATGGAGGGCGAACACCGCATCGTCTTCGACGCGAAGGCCGTCGAGGAGATGGTGGACTACGCGATGCGCAGAATGTACGGCTGACCTTTCCGCTGCCCGCCTTCCGGCGCCGACCGCCACCGGGGAGGCGCGCACTCCGCCGGCCGGTCGCCTCCGATAACGCCGCGCCACGGCGTCGAAGGCGGCCTTGGGCTCCCACTCCATGCCCGGGTACGTCCGCCCCCGGTGCCCTTCGAGGAGCTTGACGATCCCCAGGCCGGCCCGGTCCAGGTCGTCCCGCGGGTCGCCGTCCGGGCGGTGCGGGTAGCCGGCCAGGGCGAACAGGAACACGAACGCGCTGTCCACGCACTCGCTGTCGAAGATCTCCAGGAGTTCGCTCAGATACGCGGCCTGGCCCGCCTCGTCCCGCTCGTACACGCCGTTCAGCCATATGGGCTCCCGGGTGTGCGGATCGTGCTCGACCACCTCCAGCACGCGTCCGCCGCGGTCTCCCGCCCCCCGGTAGGCCGCGGTGCCGAAGCCGGTGATGGCGAGCGGCTTCGGGCCCTGCGCCAGGACGCGCACCGCCTCCCGGAAGCGGTCGGCGACCTCGGCGGAACGGATCAGCTCGTACGTCACGATGTCGAAGGGGGTCCAGTCGACCTGCTCGAACTGGATGGCCGCGTAGGTGAGCCCGCCCCGGAAGCGCTCGCGGACCTCGGCGGCGGCCTCGTGCAGGAACGCGTTGACCCGCACGCCGAGTTCGCGCATCACCTCGGCCCGCCGCCCGGGTGGGCCCATCAATCGCCCGACCCGCTCCTCGGCGCTCTCCCCGGGCAGGAAGCCCCGGTTCATCACGCTCAGCTCGACCCCCGCGACGAACACGACCGCCGTCCCCTGCCGCCGGAGCCGTTCCGCCCGCCCGGCGCAGTCGCGGAACAGCGTGAGGATCTGCTCGGCCTCCAGCTCCAGCGGATAGGGCGAGAACCAGACCTCCAGGCCGAGTTCGGCGGCGGCAGCGGCGGCCAGCTCCAGCCGCTCCGGGTCACCGCCGATGATCTGGACCGCGTCGCAGTGCAGGTCGTCGCGGATGACGGCGAGTTCGCGCCGCACCGTCGCGGGGTCGAAGTGCGGGCGGGACGTGCGCCCGTGTACGACAAGCCCGGTGTCGTAGGTCATTCCTCGTGCCCGCATGGCGGCGCCCCCTCCGTCCGTTCCGGCCAGGTCGAGACTGACAGAAAAAATGCGTGCACGCAAATTTGCGTGCACGCAGTGTGTCGTGAGAGGCTGAGGAACGTGACGACACCACCACCAGGACTGCGGGAACGGAAGAAGCAGGCCACCCGCGAGGCGCTGCGCGAGGCGGCCCTGCGCCTGGCCGTGGAGCGGGGGCCCGAGCAGGTGCGGGTCGAGGACATCGCCGAGGCGGCCGGGGTCTCCGCGCGCACCTACAACAACTACTTCGCCAGCCGCGAGCAGGCGATCGTCTCGGCCGTCACCGCCGACCGGGAGGCGCGGATCGCGGCGGCGGTCACGGCCCGGCCCGCCGGAGCGCGCCTGGCCGACGCCGTCACCGAAGCGGTGGCCGAGCAGTACACGCGCACCGGCGAACGCGCCGAGCGGGCGCTGCTGCTGCTCACCACGCGTCCCGCGCTGCGGGAAGCGTTCCTCGACACGACCGCCGGCATCGAGCCCCCGCTCACGGCGGTGCTCGCCGAACGCCTGGGCGACACCGGCGCGCACACGGCCCGCGTTCTCTCGGCGAGCGTGGCGGCGGCGGTGCGCATCGCGCTGGAGGGCTGGCTCGCACCGCCCGAGCACGCCGAGGCCGCCGACAGCGCCGGCGGCGGGCTCGTGGTGCCCTCCGGCTCCCTGCCCGACCGGCTCCGCGCGGCACTGGCCCCGCTCGCGCCCGCCTTCGACGCCGCCGAACGGGCAGGCGAGCCCTGACCGACGAGCCGACGGCCGGTCGGACCGTGCCAACGGCAACGATGTTCGCCCTCGGTTCAGGACACGTCGGGACGTTCGCCCGCGCAGAACCTGGGCGCCCCGCCCCGCGCGAACGCACGCCAACCGGCGAAGGCGGGGCGGGCGGACTCGATGACCGGGCCGTCGTCCGCACGCTCGCTGTCGCGGAGGGGGACGGCGGGCTGCCCCCGCACGGGGACGGTGCATGATCGTCGTATCGCTCGGCGGTGACGCCCACCGCGCCGTGCCGCTCGGGCGGACGTGGGCAGGGACGCCGGAGGACGCCGCCGCGTGGTTGCGCGGGGAGGCGTCGCGGCTCGGCCCGGGGCCCCGTACCCGGTGGGCGGCGCCCGGCCTCGTCCACCCTGCGCGCGGTCCGGGGCCGACGCTCCGACGGCAATGAGGGCGTGGGCCGGGCGGCCCGAACAGGTGCGGGAATGAAGGGCGTTGCTGATCCATGGGCACCCATCCGCGCGCCGCTTCCAGGACCCGGGCGGCTCCTGGTGCGAACCGACCGCCGCCCCCGTGGAGAACGCGGGCGACTCCAGGAAGCAGCCCCACACCGATGTGCCGCGTCGCGAGGCGACCGCGCACGTCACGCAGATCATGGCGGAGTTGGCCGCCGAGCTGACGCGCACGCCAGGGGTTCCGCCCCGCTCCCGTATCCCCTGCGCGCTCGCCCCGCACCTGACGCACGAGCATCAGGGGATCGTCCGTGAGCTGAGCGGGGACGGCGGGCACGCGTGCGGGACGTTCGGGGCCGCCATGCCGGTGTGGCGGGTACGGGTCGCGCCGCGCTGCCCGCGCCGGGCGTGGGCCGCGTCGTGCGGGCTCTACGACGACCCTCCCGGCGCGTACGTGCCCGCGCGGACGGGCGAGACCGCCTGACGGTCGCGGCGGCTTCGGCAGCCGGTGCGCCTCACCTGGCGGGACGTGGGATCGAGAGGACGTCGCGGATGGCCGACGCCGTCGTCGTGTCGGCCGCGCGCATGTCCGCCCGCGCCCCGCGCGCTCCGGCGACGGCCAGGGATGGCCGGGGGTGGCCGGGGAACGTCCGCTCCGGTCGCGCCCCGGCGTGCGGGGAATGTCACGTCGCTCTGCGGGGTTCCCCCTGGCGAGAAGTTCGAGATTCAACTAATCTCGGGTTCAGAAAGTTCGAGTTTCAACGGCTCGGACCAGTCGAGCCGTGCAGACGAGGACGAGAAGGAGCGCGCCATGCCCGCCGTGACCGTGGAGAATCCGCTGACCCTGCCGAGGGTGGCCGTGGCTGACGGGGCGCAGGCGCGGCCCGTGCTCGCGGTCTCGACCGCGCCGAGCGGCTTCGAGGGGGAGGGCTTCCCGGTGCGCCGGGCCTTCGCCGGGATCGACTACAAGCATCTCGACCCGTTCATCATGATGGATCAGATGGGCGAGGTGGAGTACGGCGTCGGCGAGGCGAAGGGCACGCCGTGGCACCCGCACCGGGGCTTCGAGACCGTCACGTACATCATCGACGGGACCTTCATCCACCAGGACTCCAACGGTGGCGGCGGCACGATCACCAACGGGGACACCCAGTGGATGACGGCCGGGTCCGGCCTGCTGCACATCGAGGCGCCCCCGGAGCAGCTCGTCATGAGCGGCGGTGTCTTCCACGGCATCCAGCTGTGGGTGAACCTGCCCGCCGCGGACAAGATGAAGGACCCCGCCTACCAGGACATCCGGGGCGGCCAGGTCAAGCTCCTCACCACCCCGGACGGCGGCGCGCTGCTCCGCGTCATCGCCGGTGCGCTGGACGGGCACGAGGGCCCCGGCGTCACGCACACGCCGATCAGCCTCGTGCACGCGACCGTGCGGCCGGGCGCCGAGGCCACGCTGCCGTGGCGCGAGGACTTCAACGGCCTCGCGTACGTGCTCGCCGGACGCGGCACCGTGGGCACCGAGCGGCGTCCCGTGCACACCGGGCAGACCGCCGTCTTCGGCGCGGGCGGCTCCGTGACCGTACGGGCCGAGGAGTCGCAGGACAGCCACACCCCCGACCTGGAGGTGCTGCTGCTCGGCGGCGCTCCGATCCGCGAACCGATGGTCCAGTACGGGCCGTTCGTCATGAACACCCGCCGCGAGCTCCAGCAGGCTTTCGACGACTTCCAGGCCGGGAGGCTCGGGAGCGTCCCCGCCGTGCACGGCATGTGAGCCGACGCGTTAAGGTGGACAAACGGGTGCACAAGCGCCGGTGCGCGGGCGGTACGGCCGAAAGGCCGGCGAATCCCGCGAGCCGGGCGCCGCACCCCTCCGGTACGGAAGGCCGGGTGTCTCTCTCCCCCGTGGGCGCCCGGCCTTCCCCGTACCCGGACGCGGTCGCGGACCCCACGAGTCCGGGTCCGGCCGCTCAGGCGGGGCCGGGTGGCCGGGCGGCGTGGCCCGGATCGGCGGGCCGATGTGCGCGCGGGCGCCGCGGCGCGTCGCGCGCGAAGGCCGTCATCGTGCACAGCCCGAGGAGGGCGAGCGGGCCCCACAGGGCCCAGATCCCCCACAGCGGCCAGTCGTAGTTCTCCTGGATCAGCCCGCAAGGGAAGGCGAGGACGCTCAGCGCGACCCCGTGCCAGCCCACGATCGCCGCCGCCCTGCCGTGCCGGCGCTCACCGCGCGCGGCGAGCCACCACACCGAGGCCACGATGCCGAGGAGCCCCGCAGGTCCCGCCATGAGCGCGCCGGACTGCCAAGCCGTCCCCTGGTCCGCCACCCCGTGCACGCTCTCGTGCGGCACCCCGTCGGCATCGGCGCGGACGAGCCTGCCGCGCCAGAGCACCCCGGTGAGCCGGTCCCCGCGCGCGAGCGTCCGCGGCAGGCCGTCCCGGAACTCGACGCCGCGCCACACCTCCCCCGTGGCCGTGGCGAGGTCGGCGACCCACGCGGTCGAGCGCCCCCGGTCCTCCTCGCGCGTCCCCCGGACCGTCAGCGTCTCCTCCCAGCGGCACTCCGCGGGGCGCGTGGGGGCGACGGGGCAGGGACCGGCGGCCCGGAAGTCCCGCTACGCGCGCAGCTTTCCCGGGCACGGCCAGCGCCGCGAACACGGCGACGGCCAGGAGCCCGGCGCTCAGCACCAGGATCAGCAACGCTTTCAGGACACCACCGGCACGGCCCCCCGCACCCATCCGCGCCACCCCCTCGTGCGGCCATTCGACCACGGGGGCACGACGACGGCAGGGGCCGGACCCGCAGCGTCGGCGCGAGAGGACTGCCGCCTTCCGGCAGGAACGGCAGGCAGGACAGCGACGGCAGCGACGGAACCCCCGCCCCGCCCTCCTCCGTCAGCCCCGTCCGGCCTCCGGCGGGCCGGGTCCGGCCTCCCGCGTCAGACCACGAGCCGTACGACCGCGACGAGACCGATCACGATGACGGTGATCCGCAGCACGGTCGGTGAGAGGCGGCGGCCGACGCGGGCGCCGAGGAAGCCGCCGAGGATCGAACCGACCGCGAGGATCGCGATGACGGCCCAGTCCACGGGCGCCACGACCGCGTAGATGACCCCGGCGACGAGGTTCACGACGGCGGAGAGCACGTTCTTGAAGGCGTTGATCCGCTGGAGCGGGTCGGCGAGGAGCAGCCCCATCACGCCGACGAGCATGATGCCCTGGGCCGCGGTGAAGTAGCCGCCGTAGACGCCGATGAGGAAGATCAGGACGTAGAGGAGCGGGGTGAAGGGGGCGGCATCCGGCCCGGCCGGGGTACTCGTGGCAGGAGCGGCCGGAGTGACTCCGGTGGACGCGCCGGGAGCGGCCGGGGCGGTGGCGGCCGGGTGTGGCTCGGGACCCGTCCGCGCCCCGCCCGCCTCCGCCGCCTTCGCCGCCTTGCGTTCGCGCAACCGCCGTGTGGCGAGCGGCTGGAGGGCCACGAGGAGGACCGACAGTCCGACGAGGACGGGGACGATGACCTCGAAGGCGTCCTTCGGGAGCGAGAGCAGCAACACCGTGCCGCCGATCGCGCCGAAGAAGGAGGCGACGGCGAGCCGGGCCACGCGGCGTCCCTGGCCCGCGAGTTCGCGGCGGTAGCCGTACGCCCCGGTGATCGTGCCCGTGATGAGGCCGACGGCGTTCGACGTCGTCGCCGTCACCGGCGGATAGCCGAGCGCGACGAGGACCGGGAACGTCACGAGCGTCCCGGAGCCCACCACCGTGTTGATCGCCCCGGCCCAGACCCCGGCGATCCCGATCAGCAGCCCCTCCCACCACATCATGCCCACGACAGTAGAGGGCGGTGGCCCGGGGCCCCGCGCGGGGGCGGAGGCGCGTACGGGAGCGGGGCGGACCGGACATCCGGCCCCACCCGTCCCGAAAAAACCGCACAACTCCCCACTCCGCACGTGCAACTCCGTACGTCGGCTCGTTGTCTCAAGGGGGTAGGCGTGTGCTGTGCGCCACCCTCGAATACCTCGTCCTCGTCCCTCACGGAGCATTGTGTGAACCTCGGTCTCAGTCCGCGCCGTACCGCCACCGTCGCCCTCACCGCAGGCGCCGTCCTCGTCGCGCCGCTCGTCGGCACCGCGCAGGCCGCCTCGGCGCCCTCGGTGAGCGCCAGTGGCGCCTACCTCCTCGACACCTCTTCGGGCAAGGCGCTCTACAGCAAGGCCGCCGACACCAAGCGGGAGATGGCGAGCACGACGAAGGTCATGACGGCCGCCGTCGTCCTCGACACCAAGGGCCTCAATCTCGACAAGAAGGTCACCATCCAGCAGGCGTACCGCGATTACGTCGTCAAGAAGGGCGCGAGCACCGCCGACCTGCGCACGGGCGACAAGGTCACGGTCCGCCAGCTCCTCTACGCGGCGCTCCTGCCCTCCGGCTGCGACGCCGCCTACGCCCTCGCCGACACCTTCGGCACCGGCAAGACCGCGACGGCCCGTACCGCCGACTTCATCGCGAAGATGAACGCCAAGGCCAAGTCGCTGAAGATGGCGAACACGTCGTACGACTCCTTCGACGGCATCCCGACGAAGAGCAAGAACTACACGACGCCGCGCGACGCCTCGCTCCTCGCCCAGCACGCGCTGAAGAACTCGACCTTCCGCACGGTCGTCAAGGCGAAGAGCACGAAGCAGACGGCGACCGCGAGCAACGGCAACACGCGGACGTACACCTGGTACAACACGAACAAGCTGCTCGGCTCCTACGACGGCGCGATCGGCATCAAGACCGGCACCGCGAGCGGCTCGGGCCCCTGCCTCGTCTTCGCCGCGACGCGGCACGGAAGGACCGTCGCGGGCGTGATCCTCAACGACAGCAACCGTTTCGAGGACGCCGCGAAGATCATGGACTACGCGTTCAAGTCCCACAGCGCCCAGGCGATGCAGCTCAGGGACCTGCCCCGCGGCGCCCAGAAGGACTGACGACGGGACGCGCCGGTCGCGGATGTTTCACGTGAAACATCCCCTCCTGGCCGCTCGTTGATGTTTCACGTGGAACATCGGGTCCCGGTGGGCTCGTCGATGTTTCACGTGAAACATCGGAGAGGGG
>NZ_GG770539.1:3420756-3430692 GCF_000154905.1 Streptomyces sp. SPB074
CCGCACTTCGTGTGCGGGCCACGCCCCCTCTGCCGTACGGCTCGTGCTCAGCCCCAGGTCAGCAGCCGCTTGGGCTGTTCCAGGACCGCCGCGATGTCCGCGAGCACCTTCGAGCCCAGCTCGCCGTCCACGAGCCTGTGGTCGAAGGAGAGCGCCAGGGTGGTGACCTGGCGGGGCTTCACCTTGCCCTTGTGCACCCACGGTTGCGGCTTGATCGCACCGACGGCGAGGATCGCGGACTCGCCGGGGTTGAGGATCGGCGTGCCCGTGTCGACGCCGAAAACACCGACGTTGGTGATCGTCACCGTGCCGCCGCGCATCGCCGCCGGGCTCGTCCGGCCCTCGCGCGCGGTGCCCACGAGGTCCGAGAGCGCGGTGGACAGCTCGGCGAGCGAGAGATCGTCCGCGTTCTTGATGTTCGGCACGAGGAGCCCGCGCGGGGTCGCGGCGGCGATCCCGAGGTTCACGTAGTGCTTGACCACGATCTCCTGGTTCTCCTCGTCCCACGCCGCGTTGATCTCCGGGTTGCGGCGGATCGCGAGGAGCAGGGCGCGCGCGATGAGAAGCAACGGGTTGACCCGCAGTCCGGCCATGTCCGGGTCGGCCTTGAGCTTCTCCACGAGCTTCATCGTCCGCGTCACGTCCACGGTCACGAACTCCGTGACGTGCGGCGCGGTGAAGGCCGAGCCGACCATGGCCTGCGCGGTCGCCTTGCGCACCCCCTTGACGGGGATACGCGTCTCGCGGGCGCCCGGGACGGACTCCGGCGCCGGTTCCGCCGCCTCGGCGGCCTGCGGGGCCACGGGCTCCGGCGCCGGTCCGGGCTCCTGCGCGGCCCGCGATACGGGCGTGGCGGCCGCGTGCACGTCCTCGCGCGTGATGACGCCGTCCGCGCCGCTCGGGACGACGGTGGCGAGATCGACGCCGAGGTCCTTCGCGAGCTTGCGGACGGGCGGCTTGGCGAGCGGGCGCGCCGCAGGGGCGGGCGCGGCGGGGGCCGGTGCGGGGTGGGCGTTGCCGTTGACCCGTCCCCTCTCCGTCGCGGGCTGGGCCTGGGCCGCCTTGCGCGGGCGGCGCTTCGTGGAGGACTCGGCGACGCCGTAGCCGACCAGCACGGGCTGGCGCCCGGCCGGCTGCGCCTGGGCAGCCTCGGCGGGGGCCGCCGGTGCCTCGGCGGCCCCGACCGGCTTCGTACCCTCGTCGCCTTCGCCGCCACCCGTGTCCACCACGATGATCACCTGGCCGACATCGACCGTGGTGCCCTCGGCGAAGCGCAGTTCGCGGACCACTCCGTCGAACGGGATGGGCAGCTCGACGGCCGCCTTCGCCGTCTCGACCTCGCACACGACCTGGCCGTCGGTCACGGTGTCACCGGGCTGGACGTACCAGCCGAGGATCTCGGCCTCGGTGAGCCCTTCGCCCACGTCGGGCATCTTGAACTCGCGCAGCCCTGTGGTCTGTCGTGTCATCGTCGTCATGGCTCCTTCCCCCCGTCTCAGTACGCGAGCGAGCGGTCGACGGCGTCGAGCACCCGGTCGAGGCCCGGGAGGTACTCGTCCTCCAGCCGGGCGGGCGGGTAGGGGACGTGGTAGCCGCCGACCCGCAGGACGGGGGCCTCCAGGTGGTAGAAGGAGCGCTCCGTGATGCGGGCGGCGATCTCCGCGCCCGTACCGAGGAAGACGGGCGCCTCGTGCACGACGACGAGCCGCCCGGTCTTCTCCGCCGTGGCCTGCACGGTGTCGAAGTCGATCGGGGACATCGAGCGCAGGTCCACGACCTCGACGGACTTGCCCTCCGCCGCAGCGGCCTCGGCGGCCTCCAGGCACGTCTTGACCATCGGCCCGTACGCGACGAGCGAGACATCCGTGCCCTCACGCACGACGCCCGCCTTGTGAAGCGGGCCCGGGATCGACTCGCGCTCCACCTCGGCACGGTCCCAGTAGCGTCGCTTGGGCTCGAAGAAGATCACCGGGTCGTCGCTCTGGATGGCCTGCTGCATCATCCAGTACGCGTCCGAGGCGTTCGAGGGCGAGACGACCTTGAGGCCCGCGACGTGCGCGAACAGCGCCTCCGGCGACTCGCTGTGGTGCTCGACGGCGCCGATGCCGCCGCCGTAGGGGATGCGCACGACGACGGGCAGCTTGATCTTGCCGAGCGCGCGGGCGTGCATCTTCGCGAGCTGCGTGACGATCTGGTCGTACGCGGGGAAGACGAAGCCGTCGAACTGGATCTCCACGACGGGCCGGTAGCCGCGCAGCGCGAGACCGATCGCGGTGCCGACGATGCCGGACTCGGCGAGCGGGGTGTCGATGACGCGGCGCTCGCCGAAGTCCTTCTGGAGGCCGTCCGTGACGCGGAAGACGCCGCCGAGCTTGCCGACGTCCTCCCCCATCACGAGGACCTTGGGGTCGTTCTCCATGGCGGTGCGCAGCGATTCGGTGATCGCCTTCGCCAGTGCCAGTTTCTCCGCGGCCATGGTCATTCGCCCTCTCCGGCCGAGACGTCAGCGAAGGACGCCTGGTACTCCTCGAACTGCGCGCGCTCCTCGTCCACGAGGGAGCTTCCGTCCGCGTAGGCGTTCTCGAAGATCGCCAGGCGGTCCGGGTCCGGCATGGCGCGGATCGCCTCGCGCACGCTGCGCCCCATGGCCTCGCTCTCCTCCTCCAGCGAGGCGAAGAACGCCTCGTCGGCCAGGCCCTCGGCGAGCAAGTGCGCGCGCAGCCGCTCGATGGGGTCCTTCGCCTCCCAGGACTGCCGCTCGTCGTCCGCGCGGTAGCGGGTGGGGTCGTCGGAGGTCGTGTGGGCGCCCATGCGGTACGTGAACGCCTCGACGAGCATCGGGCCCTGGCCCGAGCGGATGTGCGCGAGCGCGGCGCGGGTCACGGCGAGGACGGCGAGGACGTCGTTGCCGTCCACGCGGACACCCGGGAAGCCGTAGCCGCGGGCGCGCTGGTAGAGCGGGACGCGGGTCTGGCGCTCGGTGGGCTCGGAGATGGCCCACTGGTTGTTCTGGCAGAAGAACAGCGTCGGCGCGTTGTAGACGGCCGAGAAGGTGAACGCCTCGGCCACGTCGCCCTGGCTGGAGGCACCGTCGCCGAAGTAGGCGACGACGGCGGAGTCGGCGCCGTCGAGGCCGATGCCCATCGCGTAGCCGGTCGCGTGCAGGGCCTGGGAGCCGATCACGATCGTGTAGAGGTGGAAGTTGTTGCTCGTCGGGTCCCAGCCGCCGTTGTTCGCGCCGCGGAACATGCCGAGGAGGAGCGTCGGGTCCACGCCCCGGCACCAGGCGACGCCGTGCTCGCGGTAGGTGGGGAAGACGTAGTCGTCGGGGCGCAGCGCGCGGCCCGAGCCGATCTGCGCGGCCTCCTGGCCGAGCAGCGAGGGCCACAGGCCCAGCTCGCCCTGACGCTGGAGGCTCGTCGCCTCGGCGTCGAAGCGGCGCGTGAGGACCATGTCGCGGTAGAAACCGCGCAACTCCTCGGGCGTGATGTCCTCGACCCAGCGGTCGTACTCCGGATGGGGGACGCGGACGCCCTCCGGGGTGAGGAGCTGGACCAGCTCGGGCTCACCGGCGGGCGCGGTGCTCGCGGCGGGGGTGGCCTTCTTCGCGGGGGTGGCCTTGGCCTTGCGGGCGGTGGCGGGCGTCTTGGCCGCCGAGCCGCGGCGGGCGGGGGCCTTGGCCTGGGCGGCGGCGCTCCTGGCCGTGCTGGCGGCGCTCTTCGCCGGGGCGGGCGCAGCGGCTCGCGCCGGCGCCTTCTTGGCAGTCACGTGTGTTCCTCCGTCGGTCCGGCTCCCGGGATCTGCCGGAAGCTGGGTATCCCTCCGTCTCCTGGGACGGAGAGGGAAGGCGCCTGCTCCCCTCCCGCGCACGGGGTGGGTGCGGCTCGGCCGGGAACAGGCGTGACAAGTGCCCCGGTGAGCCCCTGCAACAAGCACGTTACCCAGTGCGGCAATACTCCGCGAACCCCCGCTGACCTGCAATTTTGCTTGGATTTCCAAGTAAATCCAGAAAGCCGGGGAAGGCTTCGCGCGCATCTCCTGGTCACAGCCTCGCAGGGGGCCGGAACACGGGCACGTTAACCCGCGCACCCCGAGAACGGGAAGAGTCAATGTCCGGGGGCCTCGCGGGGGCGGGAAGGGGCGGGGGCGGGCGCGCGGAGTGCTCCGCCGGCGGGATCGGGGGCGCGGAAGTGCCGACGGGCCGGGGAGTGACCGCCATCCGGGGGAGGGAGCGGACAAAAGGGGGATATACGGGCGGGTGCGGGCGTGGGGGATGTTTCACGTGGAACATCGCGCGAGGGCCGGGCCGATCAGGGGATCGGTCCGGCCCTCGTGGTGGTCGGGGGGTGCGTGCGGCTCAGCCGCCCGTGCCGGGGGACTCGGCGCCCTCGCCCGGGTCGCCGCCGCCCGTGGTGGGGTCCCCGCCCGGGTCCTGGCCGCCCTGGCCGCCGTCGCCGCCGCCGGGGTCGGTCGGCTGGGACTGCTGCCCGTAGCCCGGGTCCTTGGTCTCCTCGCCGGTGCCGGGGTCGGTGCCGCCCTCGCCCTGGGTGTGGCTCGGCTGCGGGTCGCCGCCGTTGCCGCCCTCGGGAGCCTGGTCGCTCTTCGTCGGCGTCGGCCGGGACTGCTGGTTGCCACCCTGGCTGGGCCGGTCCTCGGTCCAGCCGCCCCCGTCACCCGTACCGGTGCCGTTGTCCGTGCCGCCGCCCTGCTCCTCCTCGGCGGACTTGGTGGGCTCGGTGGTCTTCTTCTCCTTCTTCTTCTCCGTCTGCGAGGCGGAGGGCTGCGGCTTCTTGTCCGTGTCGCCGGAAGTGCCGCCGGTGAGCTTCGGCACCGCGAAGGCGGCGCCGACGGCGATCGCGACGACGACGAGCGCGACGACCACGTAGAGCCGCGCCCGGCTGCCGCCGCGCTGCGGGCGGCCCCCGCCCTCGTACCCGCCGTCGTCCTCGCCGAGCGGCCGGAGCATCGGCTGCTGCGGGATCTGGGCCGTACCGCTGCCGAAGGGAGTGGTCGCGGGGCCCTGCTGGGGCGTCCCGAAGGCGGCCACGTCCACGTGCCCGGTGTTCCAGCTCCCGGTGAACGCCCCCTGGTCGTGGAGCATTTGCAGCGCGTACTGGACGAGGCCGCTCATCTCCTCGGCGCTCTGGAAGCGGTCGTCCGGCTCCTTGGCGAGCGCGCGGAGCACGAGGCCGTCCAGCTCGGGCGGGCAGCTCTCCGCCGTCTGCGAGGGCGGCACGGGCGGGTCCTGCACGTGCTGGTAGACCACCGAGAGCGGGGTCTCGCCCGTGAACGGCGGGCGCGAGGTGAGGAGTTCGTAGAGGAGGCAGCCGGTCGCGTAGAGGTCGCTGCGGTGGTCCACCGCCTTGCCGAGCGCCTGCTCGGGGGAGAGGTACTGCGGGGTGCCCATGACCATGCCGGTCTGCGTCATCGTGGACTGCGCGCCGTGCAGCGCGCGGGCGATGCCGAAGTCCATGACCTTGACGGCGCCGGAGTTCGTGATGATGACGTTCGCGGGCTTGATGTCACGGTGCACGATGCCGTGCTGATGCGAGTAGGCGAGCGCGTCGAGGACACCGGAGACGATGATCAGAGCCTGGTCGGCGGTGGGCGCCTCGGCACTGAGCAGCAGCTCACGGATCGTCCGGCCCTCGACCAGCTCCATGACGATGTACGGCACGACGTTGCCGCCGACCGTGTCCTCACCGGAGTCGTAGACCGCGACGACGGCATGGTGGTTGAGACCCGCGACGGACTGCGCCTCACGCGTGAAACGGGCCTTGGAGACGGGGTCCTCGGCGAGGTCGGCACGGAGCAGCTTGACCGCGACGGTGCGGCCGAGACGTACGTCCTCGGCGGCCCACACCTCGGCCATGCCACCCCGGCCGAGGCGGTGGGTCAGCCGGTAGCGGCCGTCACCGACCAGTCCTCCGTTGCCGAAGGACTCGGGGGCGTCCGACAGGGGGCCGCCAGTCGCCTCCGGGTCGGACGGGCCCTGGGCGCGCTGCGTCTGTGCCATCGGTCCTCGCCGTCGTTTCTGTCCCGCGGTCCGTGCGGGGGTTGTCACGGTCCTCCGTCGCCACGCTACAGCCTCACAGCGGCCCCGCAGTCCGGGACGGAACGACCATCCGGCCCGCCGCACGGCAGGCCGGGCATATTCACCGGCCGCGCCGGTGTGCCCCACGTCACGCCCGCCCCCGCGGTCGTACCGCGTACGGTCACGACTCGGGCACCTCGCTTGACCTTCCCGTGCCCTGGGGCAGACTTGGCGGGGACCGGTCAGGGATCATCGCACGCGGCCGGAGCACATCGAGAACGGCCGGGAGGCCGGAACGCGCCCGGACCGGCACCGGGACGGCGGGGACGGCGGGGGACATGAGCCAGGACGACCACGCGCGCGACGCCCACGCGGGGAACGCGGCGGACGGCGGCGAGGCACGGGACGGATACGCGGGCGGCGACGACGCGGTGCGGGACCGCTACGTCGGCAAGACGGTGGCGGGTGGCCGGTACCGGCTGGAGGAGCTGCTCGGGGCCGGCGGCATGGCGTCCGTCCACCTCGCGTACGACTCCGCGCTCGACCGCCGGGTCGCGATCAAGACGCTCCACACCGACCTCGGCCGCGAGCCCGCCTTCCGCGAGCGCTTCCGCCGCGAGGCCCAGGCCGTGGCGAAGCTCGCGCACCCGCACATCGTCTCCGTCTTCGACACGGGCGAGGACCAGCTCGACGGCGCGACGACCCCGTACATCGTCATGGAGTACATCGAGGGCGATCCGCTCGGCACGCTCTTCGAACGGGACGTACGGGCCCACGGGGCGATGCCGCCGCAGCGCGCGCTGAAGATCACCGGTGACGTGCTCGCGGCCCTGGAGCTCAGCCACGAGATGGGGCTCGTGCACCGCGACATCAAGCCGGGCAACGTCATGGTGAACCGGCGCGGGGTCGTGAAGGTGATGGACTTCGGCATCGCGCGGGCCATCCAGTCCGGCGTCACCTCGATGACGCAGACCGGGATGGTCGTCGGCACCCCTCAGTACCTCTCCCCCGAGCAGGCGCTGGGCCGCCCCGTGGACGCGCGCAGCGACATCTACTCGGTCGGCGTCATGCTCTTCCAGCTCCTCACCGGACGCCTCCCCTTCGAGGCGGACTCGCCGTTCGCGATCGCGTACGCGCATGTCCAGGAGCCCCCGCCGGTCCCCTCGACGCTGAACAGGGCGCTGCCCCCCGCGATCGACGCGCTCATCGCCCGCGCCCTGCGCAAGAACCCCGCCGAGCGTTTCCCGCACGCGGAGGCGATGCGGGAGGAGTGCGAGCGGGTGGCGGGGTCGCTGACGGGGGCGGGCGCGGGGGCCGGCTCGGGGGCTGGGTCCGGTGCGGGGGCCGGTCCGGGTGCAGTGTCCGGTGCTGGTGCGGGTGCGGGGCAGGCGGGGCAGGCGGGGCAGGCGGGGCAGGCGATTTTCCCGCCCGTGCCGCAGCAGGGGTTTCCGCAGACCGCGCGGCCGCAGGCGTTCGGCACGCCTCCGCCCGCGTACGGGGCCTCGCAGGGCGGCTACCAGAGCCCGCCGCCGAACCCGTACGGGCAGACACAGTCGTACGGGAACGGGGGTGCCGCGTACGGGAACGGCGCGCCTTCGTACGGGCAGAGCTCCGGCGCGTACGGGTATCCGCAGAACGGCGGCGGGGCGAGCGGCCCGGCCGGCACGGGCGGGCCGGGTGGCGGCGGCGGGGCGGGGGGACCGAAGCCCAGGCGGAAGAAGGGGCGGACGATCCTCATGATCACCGCGGCGACGCTCGTGGTGCTGGGCGGAGTGCTGTGGGCCGCGTTCCCGCCGGGCGACAGCAAGGACGAGCCCGACCGCGAGCCGGTGGCCCAGAGGTCCCCCGCCCACCCGCAGGGCTACCGGAGCCCGGAGACGGACCGGACCCTGGACCCGGACAAGTGCGTCTCGGACAAGCCGCTGTCGTGGGCACCGGACAAGGTGATGGTGCCGGACGTCCAGTACAAGTACCTCAAGTCGGCGCAGGCGTGCCTGCGCGCGGGCGGCTGGAAGTGGACGGTCGAGAAGGTCGACAACAACACGTTCGGTGACGGCACGGTGATCAGCCAGAAGCCCGAGCCGAACAAGGACGTCGACAAGAAGAACCGTCCGACGATCACCCTGCGGGTCTCGACGGGGAACCCGGCCTGACGGAGGGCGGGGGCCGGAGGCGGCGGACGTGGCCGGGCGCGGGGCCGAGGCGGCGGACGGGGCGCGGGGCGGCGTAGGGCCTGGTGCGGGGCGCGGGGCGGCGTACGGCCTGACGCGGGGCGTACGGAGCCTGAGGTGGGGCGTGGGCGCGGCGTACTGGGCCTGACCGGCGCGCGGGGCCGGGGGCCGACGTACGGGATCTGACCGGCGCGCGGGGGGCGGTGCGGGACGGGGACGGCGAAGGGCGGCACCGGATTCCGTGTTCCGGTCGCCGCCCTTCTTCGCTGTGGCCCCCTGTGGCCCGCTGTGCGCCGTGGCCCGCCTTCGCCGTGCCCCGCTCTTCGCCCTGACCCGCCGCTCCGGTCGCGGCGATGCGCCGTCCCGGTGCTCCGGGCGGTCACGGGCAGGGGTGAGCGGCGGGGATCAGAGGTAGGGGCCGCCCGTACGACCGCCGCCGAGGTCGGCTTCTTCGCCGCCGCTGCCGGGCGGCAGCGCGCGGCGCATCTGTTCGAGCTGCGCGCGAGCGGCCATCTGCTGGGCGAAAAGCGTGGTCTGGATGCCGTGGAAAAGGCCCTCCAGCCAGCCCACGAGCTGTGCCTGCGCGATCCGGAGCTCGGCGTCGCTCGGCGTGACCTCGTCGGTGAAGGGGAGCGAGATCCGTTCCAGCTCCTCCACCAGCTCGGGAGCGAGCCCGTCCTCCAGTTCCTTGACGGAACTGGCGTGGATCTCCCGCAGCCGGGCCCGGCTCGCCTCGTCGAGAGGCGCGGCCCGCACCTCCTCCAGCAACTGCTTGATCATGCTGCCGATCCGCATGACCTTCGCGGGCTGGGCGACCATCTCGGTGATCGGGGTCTCCCCCGACTCGTCGTCCACAGCCCCACCGCCGAGCGCCATCCCCTCCTGCCCGACGACCAGGACCTGCGGCTGCTCCTGCGACCGTTCGTTCCTCGGGATCTCCATACGGTCATTCTCTCGCACCGCAGGAGATTGCTTGCAGGGAGTGGGGGGTGAGGAGCGGAACGGGGGCTGCGGGGCACGGGCGGAGGCTGTGGCGCTGTGGCGCTGTCGCGCCGCCGCGAGGGGTGAGGACGGGAGCGGGTGCGCGGGCGATACCGGCCGGATGGGGCGCGGACGGTGGGGGGAGTGGGGCGTACGGAGTGACGGCCGGGGTGGGGTGCGGGGGTGCGGTCGGCCCGTCGGGTCAGGCGCGGCGCAGGCGGAAGGCCAGGAGGGCGGTGGCGAGGCCGCAGCCCAGGCACATGAGACCGCCGCCGAGGACGAGCCGGCTGCGGCCGTCCGTGAGGAATCCCGTGCCGCTCGGCCCCACGGGGAAAGGGACCTCGTCGGCGAGGGGCAGTTCCCCGGCCTGGGTGCCCTCTTCGGGTCGTTCCGCTGCTGGGGGCACGGTGGAGGGGCCGCGCACGTGCCGGGGTGCCGAGGACATGGGCGGCGGAGGGGCAGGCACGGCGAGCGGCGCGGGGGAGGTGGCCGGGCGACGCGGCGAGGGCGCTCCACGTCCGGTGCGGGACGGGGAGGCCGTACGGGAAGGCACGCCGCCTGCGGAGGCACCGGCCGGGCCTTCGCCGGGCGAGGCGGAGGAGGTGGAGGGGCCGGGACTCCCGGAGGGGAGCGAGGCGCCGAGGTGGGAGGCAGGGGGGGTGGGGGCGAGCGTGGCCGGGGGGAGGGACGCGGAGGGGGTGGGGGGTGTGTTTTGTTCCGGCGCCGGTGGGCGAGGGGAGTGGGGGCGCC
>NZ_GG770539.1:3430964-3431241 GCF_000154905.1 Streptomyces sp. SPB074
GTTCGGGGGGTGGCGCGGGGGCGGGGGTGGTGGTCCGTGAAGCCTCGTAGCCGGTGAGCGGCAGCGTGAGTCCGTCGGCGGGACCAGCGGGTGAAGGGGACCCGGTGCCGCAGGAGGGCTGACACGCGACGGGGCCCACCGCGTGGGCGGGCCCGTGGGGCAGCAGGAGAACGAGTACGAGGGCCAGGAGAAGCACCACCAGAACGGCCGGAGCCGTCACCACCCGCAGCACAGCAGTCATGCCGTCCCCTCCACAGAACCCCGTTCCACGTGACCA
>NZ_GG770539.1:3433752-3443612 GCF_000154905.1 Streptomyces sp. SPB074
TGTGCTTCTTCGGGCCCAAAGCCGCAAGCTCAGCGGCCAGACTGGTGAGCACACCGAGTTCTCCGTGTGCCAGCACGATCACGGGTGCCTGCCGGACCGCCACGGCCGTGCGCCCGCGATGGCAGCCGACGCGCCCGTGGATCTCCGCCACCGTGTGTCCGTGCCCTCCCCACGGACGCACCGACCGGAGGTTCTCGGCCGTGCCTCCGTGAAGTGCACGGCCGTGGCATCCACGGGCGTCCGCAGGGAGTCGTGGAGTTCAGCCCGTCGTCAGCAGCACCTTGCCGATGTGGGTGCTCTCGTCCAGGACACGGTGCCCGGTCGCCGCTTCGCTCATGGGGAGGCGGCGGTCGACGATCGGCTTGACCGCACCCGAGGAAAGGAGGGGCCACACATGTTCACGTACCGCCGCCACGACCGCGGCCTTTTCCGCCGCCGGGCGGGCACGCCTCTCACGTCGCGGTGACAGCGGCGCGCTTGCCCATCAGCGCGGCCAGGTTGAGTTCGCCCTTGGCTCCGCCCTGCATCCCGATGATCGCGAGGCGGCCGCTCGTGGCCAGTGCCTGGATATTGCGGTCCAGGTACTTCGCGCCCATGTTGTTTTTGTTTTCACGTCGGCGCCGTGCCCCTCCGTCGCCTTGCCCAGCTCGGCGACGAAGTCCTGCTCGCGATAGTTGATGAGTGATGTCCGCCCCGAGCTCGCGGCAGCTCTCCAGCTTCGCCGCCGTGCCCGCCGTCACCGCGACGCGCGCCTCCACCGACTTCGCGAGCTGGATCGCCATCGTCCCGATCCCGCTCGAACCGCCGTGCACCAGAAGGGTTTCCCCCGGTCGCAGCCCCGCGACCATGAACACGTTCGACCAGACCGTGCACACCACCTCCGGCAGCGCGGCCGCGTCCACCAGATCGACCCCCTCGGGCACCGGCAGGAGCTGACCGGCCGGTACGGCCACCTTCTCGGCGTAGCCACCGCCGCCGAGGAGCGCGCACACCGCGTCGCCGACCGCCCAGCCCGAGACGCCCGCGCCGAGTTCGGCGATCCTGCCCGAGACCTCCAGGCCCGGGTACGGGGACGCGCCGGGCGGCGGGTCGTAGAAGCCCTGGCGCTGGAGGAGGTCGGCGCGGTTCACCGCGCTCGCCGCCACCTCGACCAGCACCTCTCCGGGCGCCGGGCGGGGATCGGCGACCTCGGACCACTGGAGCACGTCCGGTCCACCGGGTTCGGAAATCGTGATCGCATACATGCTCGCGAGGCTACTCGCCGGTCGCGGTCCGCTCCCGGAACCCGCCGACCACCGCTACGACAGCCCGCACCGGCACGCCGCCCGCCCCTCCGCCGCACGCCGGGGACCGCGCCGTGGGCCGCACAGGCGACGGCGCCGTCGACCGCGCAAGCGACCGCACCGGTGCTCGCTCTCCCACTCGTACGGGGCTGTCCCCCGCACAGGACGCGGCCCGCACCCGTACGTACTGGGTCGCGTCCGCGCGGTCCACCATCCCGCCCCGGCCCACCGGCCGGGCACGCGACCACGCCCACAACTACGACCTTGCCCGGCCGCCGCGTCCGGCGGCAGCACACGATCCACCGTGCCCGGCCGCCGTCCAAGCTCCGTATACGGCCCTCACGCCGAGCCGTCGCCCGAGCCCGCCGCGTCCCACCGCCCCCGGCCGAACCCGCGCCCGTCCCGCCCGGCGGCAGCCACGGCCGGAAACGCGGCGCCACACCGTCAAGCACACCGGAACCACCACGCGAAGGAGCCACCACAAGAACCCAGCACACGCCCCCCGGGCCAACCCACGCCGCGCAGCCCGACACCGGACCCGTAGCGCCCAGACCGGCCGCCCCGCCCGGCACAGGGACCCGCCGCGCCTCAACTCGCGCGGCCCGGCCCGGCACCCGACCCGCCATCCGTGCCACCGGCCCGCGCCACCAAGCCCGGCCCGCGTTCACCCCTGCCCGGTCGCGCCCCGTTCCGCGCCCGTCAGGACGGGTGTCCGCGGAGGGGGCGGGTGTCGCGGAGGGCTCGGGGGTCCGGGCCCGCGCGGACGATGGTGATGAGACGGTCCGCGGCCTGGAGGGTGCCGACCGCCGGGTCGTCGTAGCCGAGGACCCGGTGGCCGCGTACGACGCTGACCACGAGGTCGTTCGTCTCGCGCGGGCCGCGCCCGATCTCGGCCTTTATGACCGGCCGTTCGACGAGGTCGAGGCCCGTGCCCTGCTGGATGAGGTCCTCCATCACCGTGCCCGCGCTGGGGCTGAGCACCGAGAGTCCGAGGAGGCGCCCCGCCGCGCTCGCGCTCGTGATGACCGCGTCCGCGCCCGACTGCCGCAGCAGCGGGGCGTTCTCCTCCTCGCGCACGGCCGCGACGATGTGCGCGGCCCGGTTGAGCTGCCGTGCCGTCAGGGCCACGAGGACGGCGGTGTCATCGCGCTGGGTCGCGATGATGATCTGCCGCGCCTTGCTGACCTCCGCGCGTGCCAGGACGTCGCTCCGGGTGGCGTCCCCGACGACGCCGGCGAAGCCCTCGGCCGTGGCGAGCTCGATCACCTTCTCGCTGGGGTCGACCACCACGACCTGCTGCGGGGTCAGCGAACCGGCGGTCAGCACGGTCTTGATCGCCGAACGTCCCTTCGTGCCGAAGCCGACGACGACGGTGTGGTCCCTCAAGGCATTCCTCCAGCGGTGCAGCCGCCATTCCTCACGGGTTCGCTCCGTGAGGACCTCCAAGGTGGTCCCGACCAGGATGATCAGGAAGAGCACGCGCAGGGGCGTGACGACGAGGATATTGATCAGCCGCGCCGTATCGCTCACCGGCACGATGTCGCCGTAGCCGGTCGTGGAGAGCGTCACGGTCGCGTAGTAGAACGCGTCGAGCAGATCGACCTTGTGGTCGGAGTTGTCGCTGTAGCCGTCCCGGCCCGCGTAGACGAGGAGCGCGGTGCCCACGAGCACCGCGAGCGCCATGGCGATGCGCCTGGCGACCTGACGGAAGGGCTTCTCGACCACGCGGCGCGGGAGTTTGATGCGCGTGGCGACCAGTTGCTCACCCGCCTGACGCGCGATCGCGTCCTGTCCGGGCAGTTTCACGTGCATCCTCCATCAAGGCCCTGGCGATGTTTCACGTGAAACATCCCCTCCCACACCACCCCACGATTTTTCACGTGAAACATCGCGCTCGTCCATCCGGGCCATGTTTCACGTGAAACGTCCACCCGCTCGTGGCAGGTCGAGCACCTCCACGACGGTTCCGGCCTCGGCACCGCCCGGAGGGACGACCGCGAGACTGTCGGCATTCGCGATTCCGCGCAACATCGCGGGCCCGTTGTAGCGCAGGACACACAGCCGCCCCTCACGTACCAGGACAGGCAGGAGCCGGGTGTCCCTGGGGTGGCCCTCGGCGCTCTCAGTGAGCGGCAGGCGGGTACGGGGGAGTTCCTCGCGGCCCGCGAGAACGGCGAGCAGGGGGGCGGCGAGCGTGAGCAGCCCGGAGACGGCGGCGAGCGGATTGCCCGGCAGGCCCACGAGGTGCTGGCCCGGCGCGGTGGCCGCGAGCAGCATCGGGTGTCCCGGGCGGACGGCGACGCCGTCCACGAGGAGGCGGGCTCCGAGCCGGGTGAGCACGGACCGTACGTGATCGACGGGGCCGGCCGCCGTGCCGCCGGTCGTGAGGAGGAGGTCCGCCTCCGAGGCGGCGAGCGCTTCGGCAAGGGCGTCCTCCTCGTCGCGGAGGCGGCGCATGCCGAGGACGCGGGTGCCGAGGGCGTCCAGCCAGGCGGGGAGCATCGGGCCGAGCGCGTCGCGGATGAGACCGTCCGCGGGGATGCCGTGGCCGAGGAGTTCGTCGCCGAGGATGAAGACTTCGGCGGTGGGGCGGGGGTGGGCGCGTACGGCGTCGTAGCCGGCGGCGGCCGCGAGTCCGAGGACAGGGGCGGTCACGACCGTGCCCCGGGCGAGGAGGGCATCGCCCGTGCGGCACTCCTGTCCACGCGGGCGGATGTCCTCGCCCTGCGCGAGCGGGCGCAGGGCGTGCAGGCGTACGCCGTCGGCCGTCACCTCCCCGTGCTCGCTGCGCAGTACGCCGGTCGTGCCGTCCGGGACGCGTGCGCCGCTGGCCACGGGTACGGCGGACCCGTCTTCGAGACGTCCGTCGGCTGTCATGAGTTGATGCCCCGCCAGTACCTGCGCGTCGGGGAGCAGGCGCCAGGGTCCCGGTCCCGCGACGGCCCAGCCGTCCATGGCGGAGGTGTCGAAGGAGGGGAGGTCGGTGAGGGCGGTGAGTGGTTCCGCGAGGGCGAGGCCGGGCGTCTGTTCCAGGGGTACGAGCGGTACGGGGTGCGCCGCTGTGCGCGCCACGGTGTCGCGCGCCGCCCGCAACGCTGTCTCGCGGGCATCGTCCCAGCTCAGCATGGCGATGGAGTGCTTGCGGGGGATCGTGGCAGGGCGGCGGCCCCGGGACCGGGAATCGCCGTCGCCCGCCGCGCTCGCGGCGTGCTCTCGTACGGGCCCGCCGTCACTCCGCCCGTCCTCACTCCGGCCGGTATCACCCCGCGCGCCTTCGCCCCGCCCGCCGTCGCGAGCCGCGGAGTCCTCCGGCCACGCCTCGACGGCCGGTACGCCGTCGGCCGCCGGTACGTCCCCGGCCCATGCCTCTTCGATCGCGGTCCACGCGTCATCGGCACCGACCGCGCCCTTGGCCCGTGCCCCAGCCGCTCCGGCTCCCGGCGCGCTCACCCGCCCGGTTCCGCCTTGTGTGGGACCACCGCGCCCGTCCGCCGCGTCCTCCATGTCGTAGACGGCGGCCCAGTCGTACGCCTCGCGTGGCTTCTCCGCCTCGCGCCCCTCAGCGGGCGCTTCCGGGGCGTCGGCGGCAGCCGGGCCGGAGCGCGGGGCGGTGGTGTGGGCCCGGGCGAGAGCGAGAGCCTGATCGAACTCGGCGTCGTAAGCCGCCTCCGTGTCAGCCGCCCCTGCGTCAGAGGTCGCCTCCGCGTCGCGGGCCGTCTCCATGTGAGCCGCCTCCGCACCGTCGGCCGCTTCGCCGTGCGTTGCTTCGGGGGTCGGCTTCCGCCCGGGAGGAGTCGTGCCGTCCGGGGCGCTCACTTCGCCTCAGCCGCCCAGCGCTTGGCGAGGGCCTCCGCCTTGCGCGCCGCTTCGGCGACGGCCTCGGGGCCGCCCTCGGCCCTGCCCGCCGCGTAGCCGACGAGGAAGCTCGTGAGGGGCGCCGCCGGGCGATCGACGCCGTGCGCCGCGTCGCGGGCGAGGTCGAGCAGCAGACGTACGTCCACGTCGAGAGTGATGCCGAGTTCGGCCTTGACCGCGGTGATCCATCCATCCAGCACGTGCCCATGCTCCCTGATCCTGTCCTGGGCGGCGCCGAGATCCTCCCAGGTGTCGCAGTCGAAGGAGACGCGCTCCTCGTCGGGCACCCGGACGAGGTCCAGCGGGCCGAGCAGCCGCCGCAGGGGCAACCCGCCGGTCCTCGCCTGCCCGCCGCTCCCGTCCCGCAGTCCCCCGGGCGCGTTCCCGGGCCTCCCGCGCAGGCGCTACAGGCCCTCGCGCAGCGGCGCGGCGCGGTAGACAGCGGTGAGGTACTGCTCGCGGCCGTCCCCGTCCACGTAGAGGGCGCCGTCCTTCGCGGGGTCCGCGTCGAGCGCGGCGTGGAGACGGGCGAGCGCGGCCGGGGTGAGGAACGGGAGGTCGGCGGAGAGCAGGCACAGGCGGGCGGCGGTGACGTGGCGCAGCCCCGCGTCGAGCGCGGCGAGCGGCCCGCCGCCCGGCGGGTCCTCGCGCGCCCACACGACGGGCCGCGCGACGGGGCGCGGCGCCGCCACGACGACGGTGGTACGGGCTCCCGCACACGCTCCGAGCACCCGGTCGAGCAGCGTCCGGCCGCCGACACGCAGCCCCGGCTTGTCCGCGCCCCCGAGCCGCCGGGCGCCGCCCCCGGCGAGCACGACAGCATCGAACGCGCCCGCGCCCGCGCCCCCGTCCCCGGCACCGTCACCGGCCGCCGCCAAGGCCACCGAGGCTGCCGCTCCCACCGCGCCGACCACCACCGCCGGAGCCACCGACCCCACCGAGGCCGCCGCCCCTGTCTAATCCCCTCCCTCGCCCGAGCCACCCCTTCGCCCGTCCCGCGATTCCCGGTTCCGTTGCCGGCTCGCCCGACACCGTCCTTCATGCCCCCCAGTTAGGGGGGGCGCGAGGGAGCGGCGGGGGACAGGCGGGCCGTGATGTTTCACGTGGAACATCACGGCCCGCGAAACGGACCGGAGCGGCCGGACACGTCCGAGGGCGCGAAGGCGGCAGGGAGTGCGGACGCGTCAGAGGGTGCGGAGGAGGAGAGCGGGCTGTTCGACGCAGTCGGCGATGTAGCGCAGGAAGCCGCCCGCCACGCCGCCGTCGCACACGCGGTGGTCGAAGGTGAGGGAGAGCTGCACGACCTGGCGGACGGCGAGCGCGCCCTCGTGGACCCACGGCTTCGGCGTGATGCGGCCGATGCCGAGCATCGCGGCCTCGGGGTGGTTGATGATCGGGGTCGATCCGTCCACGCCGAAGACGCCGTAGTTGTTGAGCGTGAACGTCCCGCCGGTGAGCTGGGCCGGGCTGAGGCGTCCGTCGCGGGCGATGCGGGTCAGTTCCGCGATTCCGGCCGACAGCTCTTCGGTGTTCTGGTCCTGGACCTCGCGGAGCACGGGCACGACGAGACCGCGCTCGGTCTGCGCGGCGAAGCCGAGGTGCACGGACCGCAGGCGCACGATCTCCTTGGCGGCCGTGTCCACACGCGAGTTCAGCTCGGGGAAGCGGGCCAGCGCGGCACTCGTGATGCGGGCGAAGAGCGCGAGGACGGAGATCTTCGCCGCGTCCGGGCCGGCGGCCGTGTTCATCGCCGCGCGGGCGGCGAGGAGTTCGGTCGCGTCGGCGTCGACCCAGCACGTCGCGTCAGGGATCTCGGCGCGGCTGCGCGAGAGCTTCTCGGCCGCCGCCCCGCGCATCCCGGTGAGCGGGACGCGCTCCTCGGCGGCGTCCGGCGGGGTCACGACGTCCGCCGCGGCCGGGGTACGGGCCGGATCGGCGACCGCCCGCTCGACATCGGCGCGCACGATGAGGCCGTCGGGCCCGCTGCCGCTGAGGGCCCGCAGGTCGATGCCGTTGTCCCGGGCGAGTTTGCGCACGAGCGGCGAGATGACGGGAACGGGTCCCTCGAAGGCCGGGGCCGGAGCGGGGCCGGGGTCCGGAGCAGCGCCGGAATCCGCGGCGGTGACGGGTGCGGCGGTGGCCGCCGCCGCGGGGGTCCCGGTCGTACTGACGCGTACGGCCGAGGGGGCCGCGGCGCTCGTACGGACCCGGCGGCGGCGTACGGCGGTCACGGTGGCCGTGCCGTAGCCGACGAGCACGTTCCCGGAGCCGCCGTCGGCCGCGTCGGCCGCGTCGGCGGACGGCGAAGCGGCGGGCCCGCCCGCGTCCACCGTCGCACCACCCGCGCCCGCGCCGACGCCACCCGCACCCGCCGTGGCGCCACCCGCACCCGTACCCGCGCCACCCGCGCCCGTACCGGCGTCGCCCTCCTCGACGGCGATGCTCACGAGGGGCGCGCCGACCGGCAGGGATACGCCCTCGGCGCCGTGGCGGGCGGTGACGACCCCGCCGTGCGGGCACGGGACCTCAACCATCGCTTTGGCGGTCTCGACCTCCACGACGGGCTGGTCGATCACGACGGTGTCACCGACCTCCACGAGCCAGGTGACGATCTGTGCCTCCGTCAGCCCCTCACCGAGATCCGGCAGGGCGAACTCCAGGACCTGCGGCATCAGCGTTCAGCCTCCCACTGCAAGCGCGCGACGGCGTCGAGAATGCGGTCCACACCAGGAAGATGGTGCCGTTCCAGCATGGGGGGCGGGAAGGGGATGTCGAAACCCGTGACGCGGAGCACGGGCGCCTCCAGGTGGTGGAAGCAGCGTTCGGTGACGCGCGCGGCGATCTCGCCGCCGGGTCCGGCGAAGCCCTGCGCCTCGTGGACGACGACGGCACGTCCCGTACGGCGCACGGAGGCGGCGACGGTCTCGTCGTCGAAGGGCACGAGCGAGCGCAGGTCCACGACCTCCAGGTCCCAGCCCTCGGCGACGGCGGCCTCGGCGGCGTCCAGGCAGACGGGCAGCGAGGGGCCGTACGTAAGGAGCGTCGCGCTGCGGCCGGGGCGGCGCACGACGGCGCGGCCGATGGGCCCGACGGGCTCGGGACTCTCCGGCGACCAGTCGGCCTTCGACCAGTACAGCCGCTTCGGCTCCATGACGACAACCGGATCGTCCGAGGCGATGGCGGCACGGAGCAGGCCGTAGGCGTCGGGGACGGTCGCGGGCGTGACGACGTGCAGGCCCGGGGTCGCCATGTAGTAGATCTCGGAGGAGTCGCTGTGGTGCTCGACGCCGCCGATGCCGCCGCCGTACGGGATGCGGATGGTCAGCGGGAGCGGGAGGCGTCCGCCGGTGCGGTTGCGCATCTTCGCGACGTGGCTGACGACCTGCTCGAAGGCCGGGTAGGCGAAGGCGTCGAACTGCATCTCGACCACGGGCCGCAGCCCGTACATCGCCATGCCGACGGCCGCGCCGAGGATGCCGGCCTCGGCGAGCGGCGTGTCGAGGCAGCGCTGCTCGCCGAACTCGGCGGCGAGCCCGTCGGTGATACGGAAGACGCCGCCGAGGGTGCCGACGTCCTCGCCGAGGACGTGCACGGCGGGGTCCTCGGTCATCGCGTCGCGCAGGGCGCGGTTGAGCGCTGCGGCCATCGTGGTGGGCCGGGGCGCGTCCGTCGCGGGTGTGCTGGTGACCGTCGTGGCCGTCGTCATCGGCGGCTCTCCCGTTCCGTGTCGTGCGCGGCGTCGCGCGGGGTGCCGGGCGCAATGCCCGCTCCCTCGCCGTGGGCCTCGGCCTCCGCCTCGCGTTCGGCGCGCA
Organism: Streptomyces sp. SPB074; assembly: GCF_000154905.1. Taxonomy (GTDB): domain Bacteria; phylum Actinomycetota; class Actinomycetes; order Streptomycetales; family Streptomycetaceae; genus Streptomyces. The sequence continues at coordinate 3,442,703 of NZ_GG770539.1, forward strand.
GTTGTTCCGCCTGCTCGGCGAGTTGCGGGGTGGGTGTGGCGTAGACGTGGGCGAAGAGCTCGCCGGGGCGGGTGTCGGCGTCGGCGTTGAGCCGGGCGCGGAGCCCGGCGGCGAACTCCTCGGCGCGCTCGCGCTCCGCCTCGATCGCGTCCTCGTCCAGGAGGCCGAGCGCGAGCAGTTCGCGCTCCAGGAGCCGCACGGGGTCGTGCGCGCGCCAGGTTTCGACCTCCTCGGCGTCGCGGTAGCGCGTCGCGTCGTCGGCGTTGGTGTGCGCGTCGAGGCGGTACGTGACGGCCTCGACGAGCGTCGGCCCGCCTCCCGTCCTGCCCCGCTGGACGGCCTCGTCGAGCACCTCGTGCAGGGCGAGGACGTCGTTGCCGTCCACGAGCCGGCCCGGCATCCCGTAGCCCACGGCCTTGTGGGCGAGCGAGGGGGCGGCGGTCTGCTTGTCGAGGGGCACGGAGATGGCGTAGCCGTTGTTCTGCACGAGGAAGACGACGGGTGCCTGCCAGACGGCGGCGAAGTTGAGCGCCTCGTGGAAGTCGCCCTCGCTCGTGCCGCCGTCGCCGCACATCGCGAGCGCCACGACGTCGTCGCCGCGCAGCCGGGCGGCGTGCGCGAGGCCGACGGCGTGCGGGAGGTGCGTGGCGAGCGGCGTGGACAGGGGGGCGACGCGGGTCGCGTGCGGGTCGTAGCCGGTGTGCTTGTCGCCGCGCAGGAGCGTCAGGGTCTCCAGCGGGTCCACGCCGCGCGCGACGACGGCGAGGGTGTCGCGGTAGCTGGGGAAGAGCCAGTCCTGGTCCTGGAGCACGAGTGCCGCCGCGATCTCGGCGGCCTCCTGCCCGGTGGTCGAGGGGTAGACGGCGAGCCTGCCCTGCCGGGTGAGGGCCGTGGCCTGCGCGTTGTAGCG
>NZ_GG770539.1:3444426-3446104 GCF_000154905.1 Streptomyces sp. SPB074
CCCGGCGAAGCGGGCCGCGCGGCCGGGCACGCCCGTGCGCGGCAGGAGGCCGCGCCGCAGGGCGAGGCCCGCCCGCGCGAGGCGTCGCCGCCACCCCGGCTGCGCCCCCCGGCACCCCGTACGGCCCCGGGGGGCGGGGGCGGCGGGGCGGTCGCCGCCCCCGGTGCGGGGGAGCGTGCCGCGCCGCCCCCGGCCGCCGCCGCGCGCCCGCGCGAGCCGCGCCCGCTCGACGCCGTGGACCACGACATCCTGCGCATCCTCCAGGCGGACGGGCGGGCCTCGATCCGCTCCGTCGCCGAGCAGGTGCACGTCTCGCGCGCGAACGCCTACGCGCGCATCAACCGTCTGGTCGAGGACGGCGTGATCCTCGGCTTCGGCGCCCGCGTGAACCACGAACGGGCCGGTCAGGGCGCCTCGGCATACCTGACCCTGCGGATCGTGCAGAACTCCTGGCGCACCGTGCACCGCCAGTTGCGCGCGCTGCCCGGCGTCTCGCACATCGCGCTCGTCTCGGGAGACTTCGACGTCCTGGTCCTCGTGCACTCGCCGGACAACCGGGCCCTGCGCGAACTCGTCCTCACCCGCCTCCAGGCGATCCCCGAGATCCTCAGTACCCGTACGCTGCTGGTGTTCGAGGAGGAAGAGGTGGGCCAGGGCCCCGAGTCCTCGGCGGCAGCGGACCACCCGGCGGACCACCCGGCGGACCACCCGGCCCGCTGAACCGCCCCGGCCAGGCCACGCGCCCGGCCGCACGTCCGGCCACGCGCCGTGGCCCGCGCCGGGCCCCCGCGCCCGGCTTCCACCCTGGGCAACGCGGCGCGGCGGCGTTAGAGTGACCGAACGATCGGTCGGCACGAAGGAGAGCCGCTGAGCCCTCCCCTGAACGGTGGTCCTGATCATGACGGCTGCGGTCAAGCGCGACGCCTACACGCCGGAATCCCTCCTCTCGGTCGCCGTGCGCGTCTTCAACGAACGCGGCTACGACGGCACCTCGATGGAGCACCTGGCACGGGCGGCCGGGATCTCGAAATCCTCGATCTACCACCACGTCTCCAGCAAGGAAGAGCTGCTGCGCCGGGCCGTGAGCCGCGCGCTCGACGGCCTGTTCGGCGTGCTGGACGAGGAGGACGCGCGCACGGGCACGGCCACGGAGCGCCTGGAGCACGTCGTCCGGGGCACGGTCACCCTCCTGGTCGCCGAGCTGCCGTACGTGACACTGCTGCTGCGCGTGCGCGGCAACACGGACGCGGAGCGCTGGGCGATGGAGCGCCGCCGCGACTTCGACCACCGGCTCTCCGCTCTCGTCAGGGCCGCCGTCGCGGAGGGCGGGCTGCGCGCGGACATCGCTCCCCGGCTCGCGACCCGGCTCCTCTACGGCATGATCAACTCGATCGTGGAGTGGTACCGGCCGGTGGACGGCGGGGACGCGAACGCGCGCGAGCAGGAGACGGAACGCGCGAAGGACCTCGCGGACACCGTGCTCCACCTGGCCTTCGACGGCCTGCGCCCGCGCTGACACCGGGCGGGGACGGGGCAGGGAGGGTCCGCGCGACGGGAGCGGTTCTCCGCCGCGTCACGGCCGCCTGGTACCGAGGGACCAGTGGTAGAGGGCCATGCCCACGCTCGTCGCGAGGTTGTAGCTGGAGACCTGGGGGCGCATGGGCAGCGCGACAAGGCG
>NZ_GG770539.1:3446314-3448653 GCF_000154905.1 Streptomyces sp. SPB074
CAGTGGCCCGGCCGGCAGTCCGGGGACGGCGCGGCGCGCGACCGGGAGCGCGAAGTGCAGTCCGGCCCCGGCGCGGACGGCGGCCGGGTGCCAGGGGTCGAGAGCGCCCGTCGTGACGACACCGCTCGCCCCGAACCCGGCCGCGAGCCGGATCACCGCGCCCGTGTTGCCGAGGTTGCGCGGCTCGTCGAGGACGAGGAGCGGACTCGTACGGGGCCCCGTGAAACCCGCCGCCGGTGGCCGCGCGGCCAGCGCGGCGACGCCCGTGGGGTGCGGACGCGGTACGAGCGAGCGGTAGAGGGCCGGGGGAACGGGGACGAGCAGTCCGGCGAGGCGCGGGGCGAGGTCGGGGGCCAGTTCCGCGGCGAGGGCGAGCGCCGCCGGGCGGTCCTCCGCGACCGCGAGCGGCACGTCCGCGCCGAAGCGCAGGGCGTGCTTGAGCGCGTGGAAACCGTCGAGCAGCACCATGTCCGCCCCCTGCGGACCGGCCGCGAGCGCGTGCCAGCGCCCGGCCGCCTCCCGGGCGGCCTCCTCCCGCGCGGCCTCCCCGGCCGCCTCGTACTCAGGCATGTCGTGCACCCTACGGGGCGGCACCGGCACTCGCCGCGCCCGGCCGTGCCGGAGCCGTCTCGTCGCCGGCACGGGCGCTCCGGCGGCCCTCGTGCGGCAGCGCCCCGCGATCCGCGCCGCGCATCCCCCGCGCCTTCCGCGTCCCCCGCATGGTTCCGCCGACGCCGCGCCCGAGCCGACGCGCCCCGCGCTCCGTCGCGCGCAGCAGTCCGGAGGGCAGGAAGACCGCGTCGGAGGCGAGCATCGCGAGGGAGAAGAACGGGAGCCCGAGCAGGAGGGCGATCCCCAGGTGTTCGGCGGTCAGCACGATGATCAGAACATTCTTGGCCCGGCGGTTCAGGAGCGAGAACGGGAACGCGACCTGCGCGAACACCGTTCCATAGGTCAGGAGGGCGATCAGGGTCCCGTGGGCGGCGAGGGCGTGGGAGAGTGCCGGCCAGGGGGAGAAGGCGTCGAGTTCGAGGGGGTAGTAGACAGCGGTGCCGTCCTGCCAGCGGCTGCCCTGGATCTTGTACCAGCCGGCGGCGCCGTAGACGAGGCAGGTCTGCGCCATGAGGAGCAGCAGTCCGGCGTGGTGCAGGAGGTTGCCGAGGACGTCGGCGAGCGCGCGGGTCTCGCCGAGCGGGTGGCGTTCGAGGAACCACCAGGCGCCGAGGGCCGCCCAGGCGGTCGCGAGGGCGAGGGTCCAGCCGGGGCTGAGGCGCCCGGCCGACACGGCGGCGAGGAGGGCGGCGCCGAGGAGCCCCCACAGCCAGGGGCCCGCGCGGTCGGGGCGGCCGAGGGCGCGGCGGCGGGCGTCGAGCGACCACGCCTGCCCGCACCGGGTGAGGCAGAGGTAGAGGGCGAGCAGGTGGAGCAGGTTGTCGCCGCCGTCGCCGACGAAGACCGAGCGGTTCTGGAGCGAGAGCAGGGTCAGCGCGAACAGCACGGACATCGTCCGGGTGCGCCAGCCGAGCACGAGCAGGAAGGAGACGAGGAGGGCCAGCACGTACACGCAGGTGAACCACGCCTCGCCGCGTGACCACAGCAGGGCGGTGAACGCCCCGTTGCCGGAGACGAGCCGCTGCGCGAGGTCCCAGCCCCAGGCGCTGCCGGGCCCGTACAGCTCCGCGCGGTGCGGCCACTCGCGCAGCAGGTAGAGGCCCCAGGTCCCCGCGACACCGATCCGTACGGCGGCGGTCTGCCGGGCGCCGAGCGTCGCGCCGGTGACACGGGCGACGCCGGTACGGAACGCCGCGCGGACGGCCTCCGGGCGCGAGCGGCGCGGTTCCGCGCCGGGCAGGGGCGCACGCGGCCGGGGGACGGCGGCGCCTGCCGGCGTGCGCTGCGGCGCGGGCGGGCTCATCGCTGTGCCTCCGACCAGCCGAGGGTGCGGTAGGCGGGGCGGAGGGAGAACTTCTCGTCGCTCCAGGCCGGGGGTGGCACGGGCGTGCTGCGGGCCCGCACCTGTATCCGCCTCAGCTCGGCGCCGGGACCGCCCGCGCCCGCGCGCTCCAGGCGCTGGGTCGCGAGGCGGCTGAGGTACGCGGCGGTGAGCTCGCCCCGGGTGCCGAGGGGGCGGCCGTCGTTGTCGTGCGAGGAGGCGTAGACGTCCCAGGCGCGCCGCAGGACGTTCTGCCGCGCGTGGCTCGGCAGCAAGGCGCCGTGCACAGCGGCGCCGTCCCGCGCCGAGAGGTCGTACCAGCCGGTCACGAAGCTGGTGCCGTCCGCGTGCAGACCGCTCGCGCGCGCCTGCACGGCGGTGTTCCGCTGGATCGGGTTGGGGGCGA
>NZ_GG770539.1:3448820-3450276 GCF_000154905.1 Streptomyces sp. SPB074
GTTCCGGGGCCGTATCGGGGGCGGGGCGCTTGTCCGGGGCGGCGCGGGGTGGGCCCGTACTGCCGGATTCCCGTGCCGCCGCGCCCGTCGTGCCCTCGTCCGCGCTCATCCCTGCCCGCCCCGCCACCGGCTCACATGACGAAGCCGGCGGCTCCCTTGTCGTCGACGACGGGCTTGCCCTCGGCCTCCCACGCCTGCATCCCGCCTTCGACGTTGACGGCGTCGATGCCCTGCTGGGCGAGGTACATCGTGACCTGCGCGGAGCGGCCGCCGGAGCGGCAGATGACGTTGACCTTGCCGTCCTGCGGGGCGGCCTCGGTGACTTCGCCGTACCGCGCGACGAAATCACTCATCGGGATGTGCAGGGCGCCCTCGATGTGACCCGCCTGCCATTCGTCGTCCTCGCGGACGTCGAGGAGGAAGTCGTCGGCCTTCAGCTCGCCGACACCGACACTGGGCAGAGATCCGAAATGCATGGCTGAGACGCTACCCGACCCGCCCGCCACCGGACGCGGGGTCGTCCCCGGGGGCGGCGAAACCGGTGGAACCGGCGGGGTCGGCGGGGCTGGCCGGGTCGGCCGGGTTCGCCGTGGGACCGGTGAAGCCGGACGGGCCCACCGTAGGACCGGGCTGCTCCGTACCCGTGCCCGTGCCCGTACCGGCGTCGTGTCCCGGCTCGCCGGAGGTCCAGCGGAGCAGTTCGTGCTCCTTCTCGGCGACCTGGGCGAGGAGTTGCTCGGCGACCTCCTCGATGAGGCGGTCGGGGTCGTCGGGGGCGAGGCGGAGCATCGAGCCGATCGCGCTCTCCTCCAGCTCACGCGCCACCGCCGCGATCATGTCCTTGCGCTGCGCGAGCCACTCCAGGCGCGCGTACAGCTCCTCACTGCGGCTCGGGAAGACGGGCTGCGGCGCGGGGCCGGACTCCCACTCGGTGGCGAGGGCGCGCAGCGCGGCCTCGTCGCCGCGCGCGTACGCCGTGGTGACGCGGCTGATGAACTCGTCGCGCCGCGCGCGTTCCTTCTCGTCCTGCACGAGATCGGGGTGCGCCTTGCGGACGAGTTCGCGGTAGAGCGCGCGGGCCTCCTCGCTGGGCCGCACCCGCTCCGGGGGGCGGACGGGCTGCTCGGTGAGCATCGCGGCGGCCTCGGGCCACAGGCCCTCCGCGCCCATCCAGCCGTGGAACAGCTCCTCGACGGCGGGCATCGGCATGGCCTCGGCGCGCAGCCGCGCGGCGGTGAGCCGGTCCTCGTCGCTGCCGGTGCGCGCGGCGCGGGCCTCGGCGATGAGCGCGTCGAGTTCGTCGAGGCGGGCGTAGACGGGGCCGAGGCGCTGGTGGTGGAGGCGGGAGAAGTTGTCGACCTCGATACGGAAGGTCTCGACGGCGATCTCGTACTCGATGAGGGCCTGTTCTGCGGCAGCGGACCGCCCGCTCCAGGCGGGCTTCGGGGAGGGGGGT
>NZ_GG770539.1:3455462-3455784 GCF_000154905.1 Streptomyces sp. SPB074
TGGAACCTGAATCCAGCGGTCTGCCTATTCCGCCACCCGCGCAAATTGGGTGTTGCCGCCGTGTTGCCGTGGCGACATCAGAAGATTAGCACGCTGACCGGGCCGGATTCATCTCGCTTCCCGTGCCCCCGGCCGCCCCCCAGGCCGGTCCACCCATCACCCTCGGGCCGGTCGCACCCACCGCCCCGGGGGCCGGTCCCGCCCGTCACCCCAGGCCGCCCCGGCTCTCACCCCAGGCCGGTCCACCCGTCCCCCTGACCGCCCCCAAGCCGTCACCCCGGTTACGATGCGCCCATCTACACCAACGTGACCTATCCCATTA
>NZ_GG770539.1:3456977-3464817 GCF_000154905.1 Streptomyces sp. SPB074
CAACAACAACCGCCACCAGATCACCCGCTCGACGCTGGTGCTCGGCCGCAGCACCGAAGCCGATGTGCGGATCGACGACCCCGGCGTCTCCCGCCGGCACTGCGAGATCCGGACCGGAACGCCCTCGACGATCCAGGATCTCGGGTCCACCAACGGCATCGTGGTGGACGGGCAGCACACCACCCGCGCTACGCTCCGCGACGGCTCGCGGATCGTCGTGGGCAACACGACCATTATTTTCCGGCAAGCCGAAGGGTGAAGCGGGGGCAATGTCAGAGCTGACCCTGACGGTCATGCGGCTGGGTTTCCTGGCCGTTCTGTGGCTGTTCGTCATCGTGGCCGTCCAGGTCATCCGCAGCGACCTCTTCGGTACGCGCGTCACCCAGCGCGGTTCGCAGCGCCGGGCCCAGCGCGGGGGCGGTGACGGGGGCCGGGCGCGCGCCGCGAGCAGCCCCCCGGCCCAGCGCCAGCAGCAGGGCGGCCGGCAGCGCAGGGGCGCGCCCACCAAGCTGATCATCAGCGAGGGCAGTCTCACGGGCACGACGGTCGCCCTGCACGGGCAGACCATCACGCTCGGCCGCGCGCACGACTCCACGATCGTCCTCGACGACGACTACGCCTCCAGCCGCCATGCCAGGATCTACCCCGACCGTGACGGGCAGTGGATCGTCGAGGACCTCGGCTCCACCAACGGCACCTACCTGGACCGCAACCGGCTCACCACGCCGGTCCCCGTCCCGCTGGGCGCGCCGATCCGCATCGGCAAGACCGTGATCGAGCTGCGGAAGTAGTACGACAGATGAGCGAGCGGAGCGAGCGGAGCGAGCGGACCCCGGTGGCCACGAAGGCGTCCCCCGGGGCGGTCCCCGCCGTGGCACCGGCGGCGGTCCCCCACGCGGAACCGACCGTGCTCCCGACCGGAGGGTGGGCAGTGTGGCTCGACAGGACCGGTTGTCCCCGGACCAGCCGAGAGGCGAGGTACGCATGAGTCTTTCCCTGCGTTTCGCCGCCGGCTCGCACAAAGGCATGATCCGCCAGGGCAACGAGGACTCCGGCTACGCCGGCCCCCGGCTGCTCGCCATCGCCGACGGCATGGGCGGCGCGGCGGCCGGCGAGGTCGCCAGCTCCGAGGTGATCTCCTCGCTCGTGGACCTGGACGACGAGATCCCCGGCTCCGACATCCTCACCTCGCTCGGCGTCGCCGTGCAGCGCGCCAACGAGCGCCTGCGCGTCATGGTCGAGGAGGACCCCCAGCTCGACGGCATGGGCACGACGCTCACGGCGCTGCTGTGGACCGGGCAGCGCCTCGGCCTCGTGCACGTCGGCGACTCGCGCGCGTACCTCCTGCGCGACGGCGTCCTCACCCAGATCACCCAGGACCACACCTGGGTCGCGCGCCTCGTGGACGAGGGCCGGATCACCGAGGAAGAGGCCACGACGCACCCGCAGCGCTCGCTGCTCATGCGCAACCTCGGCAGCGCCGACCAGGTCGAGCCCGACCTCTCGATCCGCGAGGTGCGCCCCGGCGACCGCTACCTGATCTGCTCCGACGGGCTCTCCGGCGTCGTCAGCCACCAGACGATGGAAGAGACCCTCGCCAGCTACCAGGGCCCGCAGGAGACGGTCCAGGACCTCATCCAGCTCGCCCTGCGCGGCGGCGGCCCGGACAACGTGACGGTCATCGTCGCCGACGTCCTCGACGTCGACCACGCCGACACGATGTCCGTCTCCCTCAACGACACCCCCGTCGTCGTCGGCGCCGTCGCCGAGAACCAGCACCAGGCCCACGACGACGGCGCGATGCAGACGCCCGCCGGTCGCGCCGCCGGCCTCGGCCGCCAGGCCCCGGCGCCCGGCGGGCACGGTTCCGGGAACGGCGCGGCGCCCGCGTACGCCCCCGAGGACTGGGACGAGGACGGCGACTACGGCCCCCGTCGCGGCGGCAGGCGCTGGCTCAAGCGGGGACTGTGGACCGTCGTCGCGCTCGCCGTCATCGGCGGTGGCCTCTACGGCGGCTACCGCTGGACGCAGAACCAGTACTACGTGGGCGTCGAGGACGACCACGTCGCGCTCTACCGGGGCATCAGCCAGGACCTCGCCTGGCTCGACCTCTCGAAGATCGACCGCTCCCACCCCGAGATCGAACTCAAGTACCTCCCGCCCTACCAGCAGAAGCAGGTCGAGGGCACGATCACGGAGTCCTCGCGCGCCGAGGCGCAGAAGAAGATCGAGGAGCTGGACACGCAGGCCGGCGCGTGCCGCAAGGACGCCGAGCTGCGCAAGGCCGCGGCGAAGGCCCGGGCCGAGAAGGAGGCCAGGGACAAGCGCGCGAAGGAGCAGCGGGAGAAGGAGCAGCAGGAGAGCGGCGCGGGGACCGCGCAGGGCACCGTCCCGGGCACGACGCCCGGCGGTACGAGCACGGCGAACCCGGCCGCCTGGCACACCGCCAGGGCGGCGGCGAGCCCGTCGCCCGGCCCCAGCCTCTCCGAGGAAGAACAGAAGCTGGTCCCGCAGTGCGGAAAGCAGTGAGCGCCACAGGGGGCCGGATCACACCATGAGCAGCAGTACGACACAGACCTCGACCATCGGTTCCATCGGCGCGCCCAGCCGCCGCAACACCGAACTCGCCCTTCTCCTCTTCGCCGTCGTCATCCCGGTCTTCGCCTACGCGAACGTCGGGCTCGCGATCGACGGCTCGCTCCCGGCCGGCCTGCTCGGCTACGGGATCGGGCTCGGCCTCCTCGCGGGCGTCGCCCACCTCGCGGTGCGCCGCTTCGCGCCGTACGCGGACCCGCTCCTGCTGCCGCTCGCGACGCTCCTCAACGGGCTCGGGCTCGTCGTCATCTGGCGGCTGGACCAGTCCGAGCGGCTCCAGCAGGTCAAGACGTTCGCGCCCGCCGCGCCCAAGCAGCTCATGTACTCGGCGATCGGCATCGCGCTCTTCGCCGGCGTGCTCATCGTCCTCAAGGACCACCGCATCCTCCAGCGGTACACGTACATCTCGATGGCCGGAGCGATCCTGCTGCTGCTCCTGCCGCTCGTGCCGGGGCTCGGCCTGAACATCTTCGGCGCGAGGATCTGGATCCGCGTCGGCGGGTTCCAGATCCAGCCGGGGGAGTTCGCGAAGATCGTGATCGCGATCTTCTTCGCCGGGTACCTCATGGTGAAACGCGACGCGCTCGCGCTCGCGAGCCGCCGCGTCCTCGGCCTGTACCTGCCGCGCGGCCGGGACCTCGGCCCGATCATCGCCGTGTGGATCATGTCGATCCTCATCCTGATCTTCGAGACCGACCTCGGTACCTCGCTGCTCTTCTTCGGCATGTTCATCGTCATGCTGTACGTGGCGACCGAGCGGACGAGCTGGATCGTCTTCGGGCTGCTCATGTCGGCGGTGGGCGCGGTCGGCGTCGCCTCCTTCGAACCGCACGTGCACAGCCGCGTGCAGGCGTGGCTCGACCCGGCGGGCGAGTTCGCGCTGAGCCAGAAGGGCGTGCCCGGCCACTCGCAGCAGGCGATGGAGGCGCTGTGGTCCTTCGGCTCCGGCGGCACCCTCGGCACGGGGCTCGGCCAGGGCAACTCCGACCTCATCGGCTTCGCCGCGAACTCCGACTTCATCCTCGCCACCTTCGGCGAGGAACTGGGCCTCACCGGGCTCATGGCGATCCTCATCATCTACGCCTTGATCGTGGAACGCGGGCTGCGCACCGCGCTCGCGGCGCGCGACCCCTTCGGCAAGCTGCTCGCCGCGGGCCTCTCCGGCGCCTTCGCCATCCAGGTGTTCGTCGTCGCGGGCGGTGTCATGGGCCTCATCCCGCTCACCGGTATGACGATGCCCTTCCTCGCGTACGGCGGTTCCTCCGTCATCGCCAACTGGGCGCTCGTCGCCATCCTGCTGCGCGTCAGCGACACCGCGCGCAGGCCCGCCCCTGCTCCCGCACAGAACTCCGACGCCGAGATGACGCAGGTGGTCCGCCCGTGAACAAGCCGCTCCGCCGCATCGCGATCTTCTGCGGGCTGCTCGTCCTGGCCCTGCTGCTGCGCGACAACTGGATCCAGTACGTCAAGGCCGACAGCCTCCAGAGCGACGAGGCCAACCCCCGCGTCACCATCGAGCGCTACGCGCAGCCGCGCGGCGACATCATCGCCGACGGCAAGCCCGTGACGGGGTCGAAGAACACCAACGGGATCAGCTACAAGTACAAGCGGACCTGGAAGAACGGCCCCATGTGGGCGCCGGTCACCGGGTACTCCTCGCAGCTCATCGGCGCGACCCAGCTCGAAAGCCTCAACGACGACATCCTGACCGGCAACGACGACCGGCTCTTCTTCCGCAACCAGCTCGACATGCTCACCGGCAAGCCGAAGCAGGGCGGCAACGTCGTCACGACGATCAACACGGCCGCGCAGAAGGCCGCGTTCGACGGGCTCGGCTCCCGCAAGGGCGCGGTCGTCGCGCTCGACCCGTCCACGGGGGCGATCCTCGCGATGGCCTCGACGCCCTCGTACGACCCCTCGTCGTTCGCGGGGATCTCGAACAAGGACGGCGAGACCTTCGCGAAGCTCGACAAGGACAAGGACAAGCCGCTCACCAACCGCGCGCTGCGCGAGACGTACCCGCCCGGCTCGACCTTCAAGGTCGTCACGGCCGCCGCGGCCCTGGAGAGCGGCAAGTACCAGCCGGACCAGAAGACGGACACCCCGCTGCCGTGGATCATGTACGGCACCAAGACGCCGCTGAACAACGAGGGGAACATCCCCTGCAAGGACGCGACGCTGCGCAACGCGCTCAAGTACTCGTGCAACACGGTCTTCGGCAAGATCGGCGCCGACCTCGGCCAGGACACGATGCTGGAGGAGGCGGAGAAGTTCGGCTTCAACGCCAAGCACGACGTCCCGGTGCGCTCCGCGGCCTCGAACTTCTCCGACGACATGTCGCCCGACGGTGTCGCGCAGTCCTCGATCGGCCAGTTCAACACGGCGGCCACCCCGCTCCAGATGGCCATGGTCGCCTCGGCGGTCGCCAATGACGGCAAGCTCATGAAGCCGTACATGGTGAGCGAGCTCCAGTCGCCGAGCCTCGACACGATCGAGAAGACCGAGCCGAAGGAGATGAGCCGCCCGCTGACCGCGGAGAACGCGCAGAAGCTCCAGTCGATGATGGAGACCGTCGTCAACGACGGCACGGGAACCAACGCGAAGATCCCCGGCGTCACCGTCGGCGGGAAGACGGGTACCGCGCAGCACGGTGTCGACAACAGCGAGCTGCCGTACGCCTGGTTCATCAGCTACGCCAAGACCGACCAGGGTTCCCCGGTCGCCGTCGCCGTCGTGGTCGAGGACGGTGCCGCCGGGCGCGACGACATCTCCGGCGGCGGTCTCGCCGCGCCGATCGCGAAGGCGGTCATGGAGTCGGTCGTCAAGAAGTGACCCGTACCCGCCCCGCGCCCCCGCGGGGCGGCCCGCGCGCCGGGACCGGCTGGGAGCCGGCGTCCGGAACCACCCCTCACGGGTGAAGCCGGTCACGAGCCCCGCGCATCCGCGCACGTGGCGGTACCGGTCCGGTATCAGCTTGCCGGTCCGGGCCGAAAGGCATGGTACGGGGCGGGTACGGTAAGCCGGACAGCACACCGCCGGACCACACACGGGTGCGGTCGGGATCGACGGAGAGGGCTGGATCAGTTATGGAAGAGCCGCGTCGCCTCGGCGGCCGGTACGAGCTGGGCCACGTGCTCGGCCGCGGTGGTATGGCCGAGGTGTACCTCGCCCACGACACCCGTCTCGGCCGCACCGTCGCGGTCAAGACCCTGCGCGTCGATCTCGCCCGTGATCCCTCGTTCCAGGCCCGGTTCCGGCGGGAGGCCCAGTCCGCGGCCTCGCTCAACCACCCGGCGATCGTCGCCGTCTACGACACCGGCGAGGACTACGTCGACGGCGTCTCGATCCCGTACATCGTCATGGAGTACGTGGACGGCTCGACGCTGCGCGAGCTGCTGCACTCGGGGCGCAAGCTGCTGCCCGAGCGCTCGATGGAGATGACCATCGGCATCCTCCAGGCGCTGGAGTACTCGCACCGCGCCGGGATCGTGCACCGCGACATCAAGCCGGCGAACGTCATGCTGACGCGCACCGGGCAGGTCAAGGTCATGGACTTCGGCATCGCCCGCGCGATGGGCGACTCCGGCATGACGATGACGCAGACCGCCGCCGTCATCGGCACCGCGCAGTACCTCTCCCCCGAGCAGGCGCAGGGCGAGACGGTCGACGCGCGCTCGGACCTGTACTCGACGGGCTGTCTGCTCTACGAACTGCTCACCGTGCGGCCCCCGTTCATCGGGGACTCGCCCGTCGCGGTCGCCTACCAGCACGTCCGCGAGGAGCCGCAGCCGCCGAGCGTCTTCGACCCGGAGATCACGCCCGACATGGACGCGATCGTGCTCAAGGCGCTGGTGAAAAACCCCGACTACCGCTACCAGTCGGCCGACGACATGCGCGCCGACATCGAGGCGCTGCTCGACGGCCGCCCGGTCGCCGCGAGTGCCGCGCTCGGCATGGCCGACGCGAACGGCGGCTACGGCTACGGCGGCGAGCAGCCGACGCAGGCGTTCCACGCGCAGAACGGCGGCGCGGGCCCCACGTCGATGCTGCCCCCGGTCAACCCGGACGACGGCGGCTACGGCTACGGCGAGGAGCCGCGCGGGCGGCGCAGGCAGGCCCCGCCGAAGAAGAACCACACGTCGACGATCCTCCTCGTCGTCGCGGGCGTCCTCGTCCTCGTCGGCGCGATCCTCATCGGCAGCAAGTTCATCGGGCAGGACGACAAGGCCCCCGCGAAGATCGCCGCGCCGAGCTACGTCGGCAAGACCCTCGCCGAGGCCAAGGTGATGGCCACGAACAACGGGGACTTCGCCCTCAAGAGCGTCAGCGAGCCCTGCGAGGACCAGCCGGCGAAGAAGATCTGCAAGCAGGACCCCCCGGCGGGCACCGAGGTCGAGAAGGGTTCCTCGATCACCGTCACCGTCTCCACGGGTGCCCCCGAGAAGACCGTCCCCGACGTCACCGGGCTCACCTTCGAGAAGGCGCAGGACAAGCTCCAGAAGCTCGGCTTCGAGGTGAAGCAGAAGTCGGAGGAGTCGGAGCAGACCCCCGGCGTCGTCATCGAGCAGAGCCCGAGCGGGGACACCGATCTCCAGATCGGCAAGGCGATCACGCTGACCGTGGCGCGCGCCAAGCAGACGGTGACGGTCCCGAGCGTCGTCAACCAGAGCTGTGACGACGCGACGGCCCAGCTCGAGAAGAACGACCTCAAGGCGAACTGCGTCGAGAAGGAGAACGACACCGTTCCCGAGGGCACCGTCTTCGAGCAGAGCCTCATGCAGAACACGGAGGCCGACCCGGGCTCCGTGGTGACGCTCTCGGTCGCGAAGAAGCCGGCGGAGCAGGAGCCCGAGAAGGTCAAGATCCCGGACGAGATCCGCGGCAAGAGCCTCCAGGAGGTGCAGGGCATCCTCGGTGGCCTCGGCCTCCAGGTGAACGTCCAGCCGGGTCTGCCGAGCGACCCCAACTCGAAGGTCATCAACTCCAACCCGGGCCCCGGCTCGGAGGTCGACAAGAACACCCCGGTGACGGTCTTCACGCTGCCGTAGCCGGTACGGGCCTCTGGGGCCCATGAGGAAGGGCGCCCCCCCCGCGCGGGGAAATTTATTCTCTGCGATATTATTTGATCTCGTTTTCCGGTTGTAATCTGCTGATATTGCTAGAGTCCGGATTGGTTAATCTCATAAACACAGCGTTTTTCGTTGTGAATGAACATGTTGGTTTTTTTTTTTTTTTTTTTTTTTTT
>NZ_GG770539.1:3464917-3466389 GCF_000154905.1 Streptomyces sp. SPB074
GGGCCCCAGAGGCCGTCTCCGCTAGCGCAGTTCGGCCGGCGGTGTGCGCTTCGCGTCGACCGGGTCCACGCGCTCCAGCTTCCCCCACACGATGTACCGGTAGTCGGACGTGTAGACGGGCGTGCACGTCGTGAGGGTGATGTAGCGGCCGGGCTTCTTGACGCCCGCCTTCGCCGGGACCTGGTCGAGGACCTCGACGTCGTACTTCGAGGTCTGCGGGAGGATCGCGAAGACGCGGTAGACGTACCAGCGGTCCCGCGACTCGAAGACGATCGGGTCGCCCTTCCTCAGCTTGTCGATGTTGTGGAACTTCGCGCCGTGCCCGTCGCGGTGCGCCGCGAGCGTGAAGTTCCCCATGTCGTCCTGCGGGAGCGCGGACTTGACCGGATCGGTGTAGTAACCGGCGACACCGTCGTTGAGGATGCCCGTCGCGGTGCCCTTTTTGACCAGCACCTCGCCGTTCCTCATCGCCGGTACGTGCAGGAAGCCGATGCCGCTCTTCGTGTCGAGCGCCCCGGGGCCCCGCTGCGGCTGCCGCGCCCAGTGGTCGCGCACGCGGTCGCCCTGCCGGCCCGCCTCGTGGTCGGCGACGACGTTGGTCCACCACAGCGAGTAGACGACGAAGAGAGCGAGGACGAGCCCCGCGGTGATGAGCAGTTCGCCGAGGAGGGCGGCGAACCCGGCGGCCCTGCCGCGGCGCGCGCGCCCGCCGGGCCCGCCGCGCCCGGACGGCCCGGTGTCCGCGCCCTGCGGCGGCGCCGCCTCGTCCCTGGTTGCCGACACTGTGCACGCCCCGTTCCTCGGCCCGGCCGCTCGCTCACAGCAGCGCGTCGGGCTTGCCCTCGCCGCGCGGCCGTTCCTCGACCATCTTGCCCCAGACGATCATCCGGTACGTACTGGTGAATTCCGGGGTGCAGGTCGTCAGCGTGAGGTAGCGCCCCGGCTTCGTGAAGCCCGAACCGGCAGGGACCGGGCGGAGCACGGCGGTGTTCGCGGGCGAGGTCTGCGGCAGGATGCTCGTCATCTTGTACACGAAATACGTATCGCGGGTCTCCACGACGATGGGGTCGCCCGGCCGGAGCCTGTTGAGGTAACGGAAGGGCTCCCCGTGCGTGTTGCGGTGCCCGGCGAGCGCGAAGTTGCCGCTCTTCGCGGCCGGCATCGCGGTCTTGAGCGCGCCCTGCCCGTAGTGGCCGACCATGCCCTTGTCGAGGACCTTCGGCTTGCTGACCCCCTCGGCGATCGGGACGACGACGTCGAGCTTGGGGATCGTGAGGATCGCGAAGCCCTCCCCGGGCTGGAAGGCGCCGGGGCTGCGCTTGCCGTCGGCCCAGTCGTCCTGGAGCCGGTGCGCGGCGCCGTTCGCCTCCCGGTGCGCGCGCACGTTGGTCCACCAGAGCTGGTAGGCGACGAAGAGGAGCATCACGAGGCCGAGCGTGATGAAGCCCTCGCCGAGCGCCGCGCTCACCCGC
>NZ_GG770539.1:3467087-3469552 GCF_000154905.1 Streptomyces sp. SPB074
AAAAAAAAAAAAAAAAAAAAAAAAAAAAAAAAAAAAAAAAAAAAAAAAAACTATCAAGAAAAAAATTTTTTATTTAATTACATTTTATATAATAATTAAATTATTTAAAGAGAAAGAAAAAAGATACTCGTCCCGACCATCTAGGAGGCGGAGTGCGGCGGGGCGGGCGCGGGGACGGCCGGGGTGCCCATGACGGGGGTGTCCGTCAACGGCGCGGGCTCCTGTCCCGGCCCGCTCCCGGTGCCGTGGCGTCCCGGCTCGCGCCCGGGCCGCAGCGCGGTCACGCCGAGGCCCTGCCCACCACCGGCGCGAGTCCGGCCGAGCGGCCGACCGCGCCCGGGTCACCGCAGGCGGTGAGCCAGTTGGCGAGCATGAGGTGCCCGTGCTCGGTGAGGACCGACTCGGGGTGGAACTGCACGCCCTCGACGGCGAGTTCCCGGTGCCGTACGCCCATGATGATCCCGTCGCGGGTGCGCGCGGTGACCTCCAGGGCCGCGGGCAGCGCGGCGGGTTCGGCGGCCAGCGAGTGGTAGCGCGTGGCGGTGAAGGGCGAGGGGAGCCCGGTGAAGACGCCGCCGCCCTCGTGCAGCACCTCGGAGGTCCGCCCGTGCAGCAGTTCGGGGGCCCGGCCCACGACACCCCCGTACGCGACGACCATGGACTGCATCCCGAGGCAGACGCCGAAGACCGGGAGGCCCGTGGCGCCGCAGTGCCGCACCATCTCGACGCACACCCCGGCCTCCTCGGGCGTACCGGGACCCGGGGAGAGCAGGACGCCGTCGTAGCGCGCGGGGTCGGCGTCGGCGGTGCTCACCTCGTCGTTGCGCAGCACCTCGCACACGGCGCCGAGCTGGTGCAGGTACTGGACGATGTTGAAGACGAAGCTGTCGTAGTTGTCGACGACGAGCACCCGGCTCGCGGTACGGGCGGGGGCCTCGGTGGTCATCGCGCTGCTCGCATTCCCTGGTCGACGGTGACGTCGTTGAAGGGGAGCAGCGGCTCCGCCCACGGGAAGACGTACTGGAAGAGGAGGAAGACCGCGGCGAGGGCGAGGAGGAGCGACAGGAGCGCCTTGACCCACGCGTTGCCCGGCAAATGCCGCCAGATCCACCCGTACATGCGCCGTGCCGTCCCTGCTGTCGCTCGTGCCGCCGTGTCGTTCTTCATGGGCACCCGGGCCTTCCCGAAGGCTCCGCGGGTGCGGCCCCAGCCTAAGGGGAGGGGGGCCCGCCGCGTGGGCGTGCTGCGGAAAGCCTTGGTGCGGCGCGAGGGTGTTCTTTACCCTGCCGGCTCACTCCACCGGTTCCGCGTAGTGCAGATCGACGGTGCCGGTGTACCCGGGCAGGGTTTTGGTGCCCTCGTTCTCGGCCTTCCAGCCGAGCCCGTAGGCGTTGACGTAGAGCATGTAGTTCCGGATCGCGGGGGATTCCGAGAGGGCCGTGCGCAGGTCGTCGGGGTCGCCGACGGCGGTGATCTTGTAGGGCGGCGAGTAGACGCGGCCCTGGAGGATCAGGGTGTTGCCGACGCAGCGCACCGCGCTCGTGGAGATGAGCCGCTGGCCCATGACCTCGATGCCGCGCGCCCCGCCCCGCCACAGGGCGTTGACGACGGCCTGGAGGTCCTGCTGGTGGATGACGAGGTCGTTGGGCTGGGGCTCCGGGTAGCCGGGGAGCCTGGGCCCGGCGTCGGGGGGCGCGTCCTGGAGCGTGACGGAGACGGTCTGGCCGCGCACGGGGCGCGTGCCGGCGCGGTCCTCGACGCGGGTGAGCCGCTTGTCCTCGGCCGCGCTGCGCCCGTCGTCGCGGGCCGCGAGCGCCTCGACGCGGCTGCGCAGCGCGGCGTTCCCGCGCTCGGCGTCTCCGTTCTTGTCGCTGCGCTCCTTGATGAGGTCGGAGAGCTTGAGGAGCGAGGTGTCGGTACGGATGTTGGTACCGCGCGCGGTGTGGAAACTCGTGAAGAAGATCAGCCCGGCCAGGGCGAAGACCGCGAGCGTGAGGATTCTCGCGGGACGGAAGCGGAACCCGTGGCCCTGGGGGGTGGATCGCTTCGGGGGGGAGTCGGCAGAATTGCTCAACGTACCCTGATCTCCTTCGGCACCGTGGAAGCACTACGCTAACGGACGCCCGGAGGGCCCCGGGGTCCGCCCGAGCGCCCGAAGAGCGCCCGCCCCGTTCCTTGCGGCCGGCCTCACAGGTCCGCACCGAACAGCGCATCGACAGGAGAGCCCCCTCGTGCCGAAGTCCCGTATCCGCAAGAAGGCCGACTACACGCCGCCGCCTGCCGCGAAGCAGCAGGCGACGACCGTGAAGCTCAGCAACGGAAGCTGGGTCGCCCCGCTGATGCTGGCGATGTTCGCCCTCGGGCTCGCCTGGATCGTCGTCTACTATGTGACGGACGGCAGTCTGCCGATCGACTCGCTCGACAACTGGAACATCCTCGTCGGCTTCGGCTTCATCGCCGCGGGC
>NZ_GG770539.1:3469746-3471270 GCF_000154905.1 Streptomyces sp. SPB074
CCTGAGTTATCCACAGCGCTATCCACAGTGGGGAAAAGTTCAGACGATAAAAAAAATAACTCTCAGAGAGTTGACGCCGGTATGACCGGCACCGGCACCCCACTTCCCCCGTAGCGCGCGCGTTCGAATACCTCCCGGCGCACCACTTTCCGGCAAAACCGCAGGTCAGGGCGGGCCCCACAGAACGAGCCCGGGATCACCGCACGGAACGCGCACCCGGCGCCGCTTTCCGTGTACGAGCTGTGGACAACTCGGCCCGAACATTCGAACACCTGCGCATAAACCGGGGTCCGCGCCCGCTCAGGTGAGGGCGGCCGTCCGGGCGAGGACGCAGACGACGAGCGCGACGAGGACGAGCGCGCATGTGCCCCACTGCACGAGGGCGCGGTGGCGGCGGGGCGCGTAGACGAGCCCGGCGGCGAGGAGCGTCCCGACGACGAGACCGCCGATGTGGGCCTGCCAGGCGATGCCGCTCCAGCCGAAGGTGATGATCAGGTTGATGACGAGCAGCGCGACGAAGGGCCGGAAGTCGGCCCGCACCCGCAGGACGAGGACGCCGGTCGCGCCGAAGAGGCCGAAGATCGCGCCCGAGGCACCGAGCGAGGCGCCCAGCGGATCGGCGAAGAGGAAGGAGGCGACGCTGCCGCCCACTCCCGCGAGCAGGTAGAGAGTGAGGAAGCGTGCCCGGCCGAGCAGCGCCTCGATCGGCCCGCCCAGCATCCACAGGCTGAGCATGTTCAGCCCGATGTGCCACACCTCCTCGTGCAGGAAGGTGGCGGTCAGGAGCCGGTACCACTCGCCCTCGGCGACTCCGATGGGCTGCGGGTAGGACGGGAAGCGGGCGACCATGACGAGGTCGTCGAGCAGCCGCGCCGAGTCCGGCGCCGCCTTCACCAGCACGAAGACGGCGAGATTGAGCGCGATCAGGACCTTGGTGATCAGCCGCGGATCGCCCTGCACCACGCCCCCGGCCAGGGTGCGCGGCCGGGAGTCCCCGCGCGGAGCGGGCCCCGGGCCACCGCCGCCCCGCTGCCAGGGCCGCGGCACGCGAGCGGCGCCGCTCGCCCCGCCGGGCGCTCCCGCCGGGGCCGGGACGGGGCCGCCGCCCTGGCGCACGCAGTCGGGGCACTGGAAGCCGACGGAGGCGCTGACCATGCACTCCGGGCAGATGGGCCGCTTGCAGCGGATGCAGCGGATGCCCGTCTCGCGGTCCGGGTGGCGGTAGCACGCCGGGGCCGCCGCCTCGGGCCCGCCCGGTCCCGTCGGCTCCCCGCCCGGCCCGCCGCCGGGGCCGCCGGGCTGGTCCTTCGGGTCCATGGGGCTCCTTCCCTGAGCCGAGTGCGCCACCGCCGCTCGGCGGGGGACGGGACGTGGGCACGCCCCGTCCCCCTTGACGGATGGACGGGGCGTTTTGTTCCCGCCGCGCTTGGTTCCCGCTTGGTGAGCGGGAAAGCCGCGCTTGACGAAGACCGCGGGATCGCCGGGCCCCGGGCCCGGGGGCCTTCGGGCCCGGGGCCCGGGGCC
>NZ_GG770539.1:3472582-3475323 GCF_000154905.1 Streptomyces sp. SPB074
GGCTTCGTCAAGGGCCTCGCCGTCGTCACACTGCTCGCGGGCGGCGCCTACGCCGCCTGGAAGTGGTGGGACAAACAGGCCAACCCGGACTGGCTCGTGGAACCCCCGGCCCCGACCGAGGTTCCCGAGGACGGCAGCCACCTCACCGCCGTCGAAGGCACGCTCGACGCCGAATCCCCGTCGAGCGCCGAGCAGAAGGGCTGATCCACCGCCCTCCCGCACGCGTACGTCCCCGGACGGAGCCATCCGTCCGGGGGCTTTGCGCGCGCCGGACGATGTTCCACGTGAAACATCGCGCCATGTCCGGCGGGAAACGTCACGCCATGTTCCACGTGAAACATCGCCGGGGGCGCCCCGCGCCGCCTCGGTCTCAGCCCGCCAGCTGGTCCACGTACCGCTTGGCCATCACGAGCGAGACGCCCGGGTGACGCTCGCGCACCTCCTTGACGGCCGCGACCGGGCCCCGTTCCCGCGCGACCTGCCGTACCCGGCCCCCGTCCACCTGCCGCCAAAAGCCCTCGTAGGAGCCGTACCGCTTCTCGAAGACCCGCGCCCGCCTGCGAGCACCGCGCCCGCTCACGAGTGCGGCCACCAGCACCACGGCCACCCCGCCGTACAGCGCCACTTCACCGATCATCGCCGTCCCCCTGTCCGGGTCGTTGTCCCGTCTCCTCCCCGCCCGCGCGCCGATGAACCGGCCCGGAGTACGCCAGAGCCCCCCGCGCCGAGGGCGAGGGGGGCTCTGACCTGCGGTGGACCCTAGGAGAGTCGAACTCCTGACATCCGCCATGCAAAGACGGCGCTCTACCAACTGAGCTAAGGGCCCGGGCTGTCGCGGCACCACCGGGGCGGCGCGGACACCTGGCACAGGATAGCCGTACACCCCCCGGCTTCCGCAAAAGCGATCCGGAGCGGTTCCGCCGGGGCACGTGGGGTACTGCCCTCGGCGCGGGCCGCTCCGTAGGATGCGCTCAGGCACGTGGGGGCCGGAGCGGGACCGGGAACGGGCCGCCGGCGCACGGCCGGTGGTTCGCCCGTACGAACCGCGCCTGTGGGGAAGCCAAGGGGAGACGGACCATGGACGCAGCACGACAGGAAGCGGCGGCGAGAGCGGCGAGCGCGGAGGGCTCCCGGCTCCCGGGCCCCGCCGCGGAGACCCCGCCCCCGCGCGACAGCGGACCGGAGCCGGGCCGCGCGCCCGAGGAACGCGGCCGGAACCAGGAAACCACCGCGAAATCCCGGGAGTTGCAGCGCCTCTGGTACGGGGAGCCGCTCGGCGCGCTCTTCCGCCGCCTCATCGACGACCTCGGCCTCAACCAGGCCCGTCTCGCCGGGGTCCTCGGCCTCTCCGCCCCGATGCTCTCGCAGCTCATGAGCGGGCAGCGCGCCAAGATCGGCAATCCGAGCGTCGTCCAGCGCGTCCAGCTCCTCCAGGAACTCGCCGCGCAGGTCGCCGACGGCAGCGTCCCGGCAGCCGAGGCCGCGGTACGCATGGACGAGATCCGCGCCTCGCGCGGCGGCTCCGTGCTCTCGACGGGGCAGAGCGGCTCCACGGGCGGCGGCGCCCCCACCGTGCGCCGCGTCGTCCGCGAGATGCAGGCCCTGCTGCGCTCGGTCGCCTCCGCCCAGGACATCGTCACCGCCGCCGCGCTCATCGCCGACGACCACCCCGAACTCGCCGAGCTGCTCCGGGTCTACGGGGCCGGGCGCACCTCCGAGGCCATCGACCACTACGCGCGCCACCAGGTCTGAGCGCCGCCGTGACCGGGACCTTCGCGGGCCGCTACGTCCTCGCCGACCCCATCGGGCGCGGCGGCGCGGGCGCCGTCTGGCGTGCCTGGGACCGGCGCCGCCGCCAGTACGTCGCGGCGAAGGTGCTGCACCGCCGCGACGCGCACACGCTGCTGCGCTTCGTACGGGAGCAGGCGCTGCGCATCGACCACCCGCACGTCCTCGCGCCGCGCAGCTGGGCCGCCGACGACGAGCAGGTCCTCTTCACGATGGACCTCGCGCGCGGCGGGAGCGTCGAGCGCCTCGTCGGGGACTACGGGCCGCTGCCGCCCGCGTACGTGTGCGTCCTGCTCGACCAGCTCCTCGCCGGGCTCGGCGCGGTGCACGCCGAGGGTGTCGTCCACCGCGACGTGAAGCCCGCGAACCTGCTGCTCGAAGCGAGCGGCACCGGGCCCCCGCACCTGTGGCTCTCCGATTTCGGCATCGCCGCGCACCGCGACGAACCGCGGCTGACGGAGCCAGACCACGTCGTCGGCACCCCCGGCTGGATCGCCCCCGAGCAACTCCTCGGCGCCGAACCGGACATGCCCGCCGACCTGTACGCGGCCGGGCTCGTCGCGATCCATCTCCTCACCGGCGGCCGTCCCGACGCGCAGGGCCTCGTCGCGGCGTACGCGCGCGGCATCCCGAGCGCCCCGCGCGACGTCCCCGCCGCGCTGTGGGAGGTGCTCGGCCCGCTCCTCCATCCCGATCCGCGGCACCGGTTCCGGACCGCGACGGCCGTCCGCAAGGCCCTCGCCGAGGCCGCCCGGCTCTTGCCGGGCCCGGGTCCGTACGAGGAGCCGGTCGAGGTCTTCGACCAACTCGGCCCGCCCCCACCGGGCTTCACGGAGCAGGGGCCGCTCCCGCGCCCCCTTCGATCCCCGAGGTTGCCGTTCGAGGAGAGCACGCCCCCGCACCCGCACGGGGACGCCGCCCCCGCCCGTCTCCGGGCTCCCTCCTGCGGGCGG
>NZ_GG770539.1:3476046-3477416 GCF_000154905.1 Streptomyces sp. SPB074
GGGTCGCCGTGCCCGTGCTGCTCCTCGCGCTGCTGTGCTTCGCGATCAGCTTCTGGGCACTGACACAGGCGCCCTGAGTCGGCGTCAGGCTTTCCGGGGTGCCGGGGTGCCGCGTGAGGCGTCCGGGGTGCCGCGTCAGGCCGTCCGCGATGCCGCCTCAGGCTCTCCGGGATGCCGCGTCAGGCGGTGCGGCGGCCGCGCAGCCGCCACACGCCGAGCCAGCCGAGCAGCGCGAGTCCCGCCGCGAAGCTCCCCGCCGCGAGCCACCGCATCCCGCCGCCCTCCGGTGCCGCCGCCCGCCGCTGCGCGCGCGGCCCGTCCGCCGGCTTCCCGTCGGCCCGGAAGATCCCGGCGTCCCCCGGGTACGTGACGGCCCGGCCCGCGCGCCCCTCGTCCCGCTCCGCGACCCGCAGGACGACCCCGAGCGGCTCGTCGCCGTAGGCCGCGGCGAGTTCCGGGCTCAGTGAGACCCGTACGACGTAGGTACCGGGAAAGCGCAGCGCGCCCAGGCCGCCGCCCGCCCAGCGGTTGGCGAAGGCGACGGGCGCCCCGGTGTCGAGGTGCGCCGAGGAGGGGGAGCCCGTGTAGAAGGCGCTGTCGGCGACGACCTCGGCGCGCACCGGGCTGTCGAGGCCGGCCCGCAGCGCCGAGGCGACGGTCTTCCTGCCCGAACCGCTCGCGACGGCGCTGCCCAGCTCGACCTCCACGAAGGCGCGACGCCCCCAGTCCAGCGGCAGCGCGTAGTAGCGGGTCGTGCCGGGACGCAGCCGGTCGCGCCACGTCCCCGGGCCGATCCGCGCCTCGTCGCCCAGACCGGCCGGGCCCGCGCCGCCCTCGCGCTCGCGCGGCGTCCCGCCGGGCGGCGCGGGCGGCGAACTCGTGGCGCGCGGCGGCGCGGAGGCCGGGGGAGCGGTGCGCGGCGCGGGCTCGGTGAAGAGCCGCAGGTCGAGCGCCCAGGCGTCGAGCGAGGGCGCCACCGCGTCCGTACCGTGCCCGGTCGTGCGCTCCACGACGACGTAGTACGTGCCGGGTGCCGCGCACGCCCCGGCGGGCCGGGGCGTCTGCTCGACCACGGCCCCCATCGGGCGCGCCCACAGCGTCCCCGCCGCGTTCGCGTCCGCGCTGTCGCAGTACCCGCCGCCGGTGTCGCGCAGCGTGACCCGCACGCCGTCGCCGTAGGTCAGGCGCGTGCCCGGGGGCGGCACGGCGACGACGGAGGCGTAGGACTCGCCGCCGCCCGGGAGTTCGACTCGGTAGTACAGCGCCCCGTCGGCGGGGCGCACGCTGCTGCGGTAGGGGGTGCCGATGGCCAGGAGGGGGGCCTCGGCGCTCGACGCGAGGCCCCGCACCGTCCGTGTCCCGGGCGCGAA
>NZ_GG770539.1:3477516-3480229 GCF_000154905.1 Streptomyces sp. SPB074
CGGCCGCCGGTACGGGCGTCGCGCCCGCGAGCCCGAGGGCCAGCGCGAGCACCGCGCCCGCGCCACCGCGCCACGCCGTACCCGCACGCCCGCCCCGCATCGCAGCCCCCTGTTCCCGGGAGCCCCCGCCCCCGCGCGCGGGTCCATCCTGCCGCCCCGGACCGGGTGCTGTCCCGCGCGGGGGCCGAATTCACCGGGCGGAAGGGTCTGTTGGGACGCCGGGGGGCGGATACGGCGACGGGCCCCCGCCGCCCTCGGCGGCAGGAGCCCGTTCAGCTCGTTCAGCGGGAGCGCGACTGCTCAGGAACCCGAGGGAACCGAGTCGGTCGCCTCCGTCCACAGATCCTGCTCGGCGCGATCCGCCTGGATCTGGCGGTACACGAGGAGCCCGCCGATGGCGGCCAGTGCGACCAGGAGAAGCTTCTTCACCGCGCGACCTCGTCCTTCTTTGACGTTCAGGGACCTCTGCCGCCCGACTATACACACCGGCCCATACCACTCGGCGCCCCCTTCGGCACCCGGGCGGCAGCCGTCCCCCGCTCCGCCCGCACCCCTCCGTCCGAGTGACGTTCATCAGAAGATCTGCGCGCCACGAGCGTCGCTCCTCCCCTTCACACCGTCGGTACACATCATGAGGAAGTACGCAAATCGCCCAAGCTGAAAGTGAGCACACCGTGGCTGCCCAGACCTTCTCGACGCTGTGGAAGGCGCTCGTCGGCGCCTTCCTCGCGCTCTTCGCCTTCCTCGGCCTCGCCGCCGCCCCCGCCCAGGCCGCCGCCGCCCCCGCGACCCCGGCGCCCCAGCCGCGCGACCTGCCCTGCGCGGAGGACGCCCCGCGCGATCTCGCCGTCGCCCCGGCGCTCTTCGGGCCACCGCTCGCCCAGGGGCGCTCGCTGCCGCCCACGATGAAGCAGCGCATCCGCGCCGAGCAGCACGGCTCCTCACCGTCCTGCCGCCAGCTCCTCATCCCGCTCGACCACCCCTACGACACCGGAGCGGTCCCGGCCCGCGGCTCACTCGCCGCACCCCGTACGACGGCCGCCACCGCCACGCGAGCGGTCGCCCCCGGCACGGAGAGCACCACTCCGCGGAATGCCACGACGGAGAGCACTACCGCGGAGACCGCCACGAGCGGCAGCCCCGAACAGCGCACCGGTACCGCCGCACACCCGCTGCCCGCCGTCGAGCCCGCCCCGGCCACGGACCCCGCCCCGCTCGCCCCCGGCATCCCCGCCCCCGCCGGCGCCCCGGACACCGCCCTGCCGCACGCCTCCGAGGCCCCGTTCACGCTCCCCGGCATCCCGGCCGCGCGCGAGCACCACGACAGCGCCGCCGCCCCGCTCCCCACCCCGGCCCGGTGAACCGCCCCGACCAGGGCGCGCACGCGCCTCTCCCGTATCGCGGCACGCCCGCCCTCGCACGGCCTGTCGCACGCGCCACCCCACGGCGCACGGCCCGCGCCACCCCGCCCCGTACCGCACGCGCCATCCCGTCGCGTCCCGCGCGAGCACCACGGCCCACCACCGTCCGCCCGGCGGCCGCAACCACCACCGGAACTCCCGGCCCCACCCGCGTACGCCCCGCACGTCTTCGCCCACGGAGCCGTTCACCCGCTCCGGGCGGCTTCCCTCCCGGCAGCACCGCTCCGGCACGACCCCGCCCCACCGGCGGCTCCCCCGGTACCACCTGCGACACTCCGCCACTCCGCCGGAACTCCCGCTCCGCCACGCCCTCTTGGGCGCGTCCGCCCCTGCCCCCTGTTGCGTATCCCTGTGCCGCCCCCGCCCGCACGACCCCGTACCGTTCCACGCCCTCCCGCGTGTCCCGCCCCCGGCCCCAGGCCGCAGGGGCCCTTTGCCGTGTCCCCGCACCGCCCGCACCCGTACCGCGCCCTGTCCCCGAGATGCCGCCGCACACACCGGGCGCCCCACCACCGGCCCCGCACAACGAGAAGACCCCCGGTCCTGGGACCGGGGGTCTTTCGTGTCGGTGGGGCTAACAGGACTTGAACCTGTGGCCTCTTCCTTATCAGGGAAGCGCTCTAACCGTCTGAGCTATAGCCCCGCGCGCTCGCGCGCTGACCTCTGAAGATTAGCGCACGAGACGGCCAGTCCCAAAATCGGTTACTCGTCCTCGGCGAGCGTGAGCTCGACACCGCCCACGAAGCCGGCGGAGAGGTTGTAGATGAAGGCTCCGAGCGTGGCAAGCGCCGTCATCAGGACGACATCGATGACCGCGATCACCGAGGTGAACATGAGCACGCGCGGCAGCGAGAGGAAGGACTCCAGGTCGAAGCCGCCCCCGTCGCTGGAGCTCGTCGCCTCCGCGACGGTGTCGCCGACGGTGGAGAAGACGCCCATCGCGTCCATCACCATCCACAGCACCGCCGCGGCGACGACCGTGCAGATGCCGAGCGCGATGGAGAGCAGGAAGCTCACCTTCATGACCGACCACGGGTCGGCCTTCGCCACCCGCAACCGGGCCTTGCGCGTACGCGGCACCGGACGGGCCCCGGTACGCGGCTTGCGCACCCCGCGGCCCGCCGCGCCGCCCGCCGCCATCCCGCCAGGACCGCCGCCGGCGGGCGCCTGGTACGCCTGCGGAGGCTGGTACGGGGCGGCCCCGGCCGACGGCGTGCTCGCCGCCGGGTGGCCGCCGACGCCGCCGTGCCGGCCGCCGCTGTAGGTGCCCGGCTGGTCTGTCTGCCCCTGCG
>NZ_GG770539.1:3480329-3487264 GCF_000154905.1 Streptomyces sp. SPB074
CGGTCACTGTTCCCCCCTGGGAATCCGGTGCGCGCCGGCGTCTGCCGCTCCCGGAACCACGGGCCCCCTCCGGCGGGGTCCCGCTGGTGCCCGCACCCGTGGTTCCAGTCACGTCCTCACTCCTCGCGCCTATTCGGCCGAGGGCTCCGTGCCCTCAGCCGTGCCCTCGGCCGGGTCCGCCTGGGGCTCGTCGTCGGGGCCGGCCGCCTCGACCTCTTCGGCCTCGCGTCCCGCCTCGGCGTTGCGCGCGACGGCCACGACGGCATCGCGCTTGCCCAGGTTGATCAGTTGGACGCCCATGGTGTCACGGCCCGTCTGCCTGATCTCATTGACTCGCGTGCGAATCACACCGCCCCCGAGCGTGATGGCGAGGATCTCATCCGTCTCCTCGACCACCAGCGCACCGACGAGCGAACCCCGGTCCTCGACGATCTTCGCAGCCTTGATGCCGAGGCCGCCACGTCCCTGGACCCGGTACTCGTCCACGGGGCTGCGCTTCGCGTAGCCGCCGTCGGTCGCGGTGAAGACGAACGTACCCGGACGCACGACATTCATCGAGAGCAGTTCGTCCCCGTCCCGGAAACTCATGCCCTTCACGCCGGAGGTGGCGCGGCCCATCGGGCGCAGGGTGTCGTCGGTCGCGGTGAACCGGATCGACTGCGCCTTCTTGCTGATGAGCAGCAGGTCGTCGTCGGCCGAGACCAGCTCGGCGCCGATCAGCTCGTCGTCGGCACCGTTGTCGGTCTCGCGCAGGTTGATCGCGATGACACCGCCCGAGCGGGGCGAGTCGTAGTCCTTGAGCGAGGTCTTCTTGACCAGCCCGCCCTGGGTCGCGAGGACCAGGTACGGGGCCGCGTCGTAGTCCCTGATCGCGAGGATCTGCGCGATCGACTCGTCCGGCTGGAAGGCGAGCAGGTTCGCGACGTGCTGACCGCGCGCGTCCCGCCCGGCGTCCGGCAGCTCGTACGCCTTCGCCCGGTAGACCCGGCCCTTGTTGGTGAAGAAGAGCAGCCAGTGGTGCGTCGTGGTGACGAAGAAGTGGTCGACGATGTCGTCCTCCTTGAGCTTCGCGCCGCGCACCCCCTTCCCGCCGCGCTTCTGGGACCGGTAGTCATCGGTACGGGTCCGCTTGACGTAACCGCTGCGGCTGATCGTGACGACGATGTCCTCCTCGGCGATCAGGTCCTCCATGGACATGTCGCCGTCGAAGGGCACGAGCTGACTGCGGCGGTCGTCGCCGAACTTGTCCACGATCTGGCCGAGTTCGTCGCTGACGATCTGCCGCTGCCGCTCGGGCGAGGCCAGGATCGCGTGGTACTCGTCAATGCGCCGCTGGAGCTCGTCGTGCTCCTGCATGAGCTTCTGCCGCTCCAGGGCCGCGAGACGGCGGAGCTGCATCTCCAGGATCGCGTTCGCCTGGATCTCGTCGATCTCCAGGAGGCCCATCAGGCCGCCGCGCGCGTCCTCGACGGTCTCGCTGCGCCGGATCAGCGCGATGACCTCGTCAATCGCGTCGAGCGCCTTGAGCAGACCGCGCAGGATGTGGGCGCGCTCCTCGGCCTTGCGCAGCCGGAAGCGGGTGCGCCGGACGATGACCTCGATCTGGTGCGTGACCCAGTGCCGGATGAAGGCGTCGAGGGAGAGCGTGCGCGGCACCCCGTCGACCAGGGCCAGCATGTTCGCGCTGAAGTTGGTCTGGAGATCGGTGTGCTTGAACAGGTTGTTGAGGACGACCTTCGCGACCGCGTCCCGCTTGAGGACGACGACGAGGCGCTGACCGGTGCGCGAGGAGGTCTCGTCCCGGACGTCGGCGATGCCGCCGATCTTGCCGTCCTTGACCAGGTCGGCGATCTTCTGGGCGAGGTTGTCGGGGTTGACCTGGTACGGCAGCTCGGTGACGACGAGGCACTGCCGGTTCTGGATCTCCTCGACCTCCACGACCGCGCGCATCGGGATGGAGCCGCGCCCGGTCCGGTACGCCTCCTCGATGCCCTTGCGGCCGACCACGAGGGCGCCCGTCGGGAAGTCGGGGCCCTTGATCCGCTCGATGAGCGCGTCGAGCAGCTCCTCGTTGCTCGCCTCGGGGTGCTCCAGGTACCACTGGGCACCGGCCGCGACCTCGCGCAGGTTGTGCGGGGGGATGTTGGTCGCCATGCCGACCGCGATACCCGCCGAGCCGTTGATCAGCAGGTTCGGGAAGCGCGAGGGCAGGACGTCCGGCTCCTGGGAGCGGCCGTCGTAGTTGTCCGAGAAGTCGACGGTCTCCTCGTCGATGTCCCGCACCATCTCCATCGAGAGGGGGGCCATCTTGCACTCGGTGTACCGCATCGCGGCGGCCGGGTCGTTGCCCGGGGAGCCGAAGTTGCCGTTGGAGTCCACGAGCGGCATCCGCATCGACCAGGTCTGGGCGAGGCGCACGAGGGCGTCGTAGATCGAGGAGTCACCGTGCGGGTGGTAGTTGCCCATGACGTCGCCGACGACGCGGGCGCACTTGTAGAAGCCCTTCTCGGGCCGGTACCCGCCGTCGTACATGGCGTAGAGCACGCGGCGGTGCACGGGCTTGAGCCCGTCCCGCACGTCGGGCAGCGCACGCGAGACGATGACCGACATCGCGTAGTCGAGATAGGAGCGCTGCATCTCGGTTTCGAGCCCGACGGGCTCGACGCGCATCGCGAGGCCCGCGGCGCCGTCGTCGGCGCCGGGGATCGGCCCGGTGGGCTCCTCGTCGGGGGTGGGGGTGTTCTCGTCGGCCATGTGCCGTACTGGTCCTTTCGGCCTGCTCGCTGTCCAGGGTCTCTCCGGCCCCGTGCCGCGGGGCCCGGCCCCGGTGTCCGGCGGCGCGCGGGCCGCCGGACACCGGAGGGGGATGCCTAGATGTCGAGGAAGCGGACGTCCTTGGCGTTGCGCTGGATGAACTGGCGGCGCGCCTCGACGTCCTCGCCCATGAGGACGGAGAAGAGGTCGTCTGCCTGAGCGGCGTCGTCGAGCGTGACCTGGCCGAGGACGCGGTGGTCCTGGTCCATCGTCGTCACGCGCAGTTCCTCGGCGTCCATCTCGCCGAGGCCCTTGAAGCGCTGCACAGCGCCTTCGCGGAGCCGCTTGCCGTTCTCGCGGCCCAGGGCGATGAGCGCGTCCCGCTCGCGGTCGGAGTAGGCGTAGTCCACGTCGTCCTTGCCCCACTTGATCTTGTAGAGCGGGGGACGCGAGAGGTAGACGTGCCCGGACTCGACCAGCGGGCGCATGAAGCGGAAGAGAAAGGTCAGCAGCAGCGTGTTGATGTGCTGCCCGTCGACATCGGCGTCCGCCATCAGGATGATCTTGTGGTAGCGGAGCTTCTCGATGTCGAAGTCCTCGTGCACCCCGGCGCCGAACGCCGAGATGAGCGCCTGGATCTCCTGATTGTGGAGGATCTTGTCGACGCGGGCCTTCTCGACGTTCAGGATCTTGCCGCGGATCGGCAGGATCGCCTGGTACATCGGGTCGCGCCCGGACTTCGCCGAACCACCGGCGGAGTCCCCCTCCACGATGAAGATCTCGCACTTGGTCGGGTCGTTCGACTGGCAGTCGGAGAGCTTCCCCGGGAGCGAGGCCGTCTCCAGCAGGCCCTTGCGGCGCGTGAGGTCGCGCGCCTTGCGGGCGGCGACACGGGCGGTCGCGGCGGAGATGCCCTTGCGGATGATGTCGGAGGCTTCGTTCGGGTTCCGGTCGAACCAGTCCGCGAGACGCTCGTAGACGATCTTCTGCACGAAGGTACGGGCCTCGGTGTTGCCGAGCTTCGTCTTCGTCTGGCCCTCGAACTGCGGCTCGCCGAGCTTGACGGAGATGATCGCCGTCAGGCCCTCGCGGATGTCGTCGCCCGTGAGG
Organism: Streptomyces sp. SPB074; assembly: GCF_000154905.1. GTDB lineage: Bacteria > Actinomycetota > Actinomycetes > Streptomycetales > Streptomycetaceae > Streptomyces. Next base: position 3,484,194 of record NZ_GG770539.1, read on the forward strand.
TTGCCGTCCTTCTCGCGGAGCAGCTTCTTGTCGCGCGCGTACTTGTTGACGATCGTCGTCAGCGCGCCGCGGAAGCCCTCCTCGTGCGTACCGCCCTCGTGCGTGTGGATCGTGTTCGCGAAGGAGTAGACCCCCTCCGTGTACCCGGCGTTCCACTGCATCGCGACCTCGACGGAGAGCAGCTTCTCCTTGTCCTCGGCCTCGACATCGATGACCGAGGGGTGAATGACCTCGCCCTTGCGGGAGTTGAGGTACTTCACGAAGTCGACGATGCCGCCCTCGTAGTGGTACGTGACGGTACGGGCCTCCGGCGGCTCCTCCGCGTCCACGACCTCCGCGCTGTCCGCGCCGACCGTGGCCTTCGCCGACTCGCGCTCGTCGGTGAGCTTGATGGTGAGGCCCTTGTTGAGGAAGGCCATCTCCTGGAAGCGGCGCGCGAGCGTCTCGAAGGAGTACTCGGTCGTCTCGAAGACATCGCCGTCGGCCCAGAAGGTCACCGAGGTGCCGTGCTCCTCGGTCGCCTCGCCCTGGTGCAGGGGGGCGGTGGGCGCGCCGCGCTCGTACTGCTGGGTCCAGATGTGGCCGTCGGTCTTCACCTCGACCTCGACACGCGTGGAGAGCGCGTTGACGACCGAGACACCCACCCCGTGCAGACCGCCGGAGACCGCGTAACCGCCACCGCCGAACTTGCCGCCCGCGTGCAGAACGGTCAGCACGACCTCGACGGCCGGCTTCCCCTCCGAGGGCACGATGCCCACGGGGATGCCGCGCCCGTTGTCCACGACGCGCACGCCGCCGTCGGGGAGGATCGTGACGTCGATCGTGTCGGCGTGCCCGGCGAGGGCCTCGTCGACCGAGTTGTCCACGACCTCCTGGACGAGGTGGTGCAGGCCGCGCTCACCGGTCGAGCCGATGTACATGCCCGGGCGCTTGCGGACCGCGTCCAGGCCCTCCAGGACGGTGATCGCGTTGGCGTCGTAGGAGGTCTCGGCACTGCCCGATGTTTCACGTGAAACATCGCCGCTCACCGCACCCGCCTCCGACTCGGCCGCCACCGATGTTTCACGTGAAACATCGCTCTGCCCCGGTGCGGGTACGGCGTTGCCGCCGTCCTCGTCCGGGTTCGACGGATTGTTCTCGTTGGGGTTGCCGGAATCGGCCACGAAGCGCCCTTTCTGGCACAGCACAGACCTGAACCCGAAGGGCGGGAGCGGCTGCGTCGTTCTACTCGGCGTTAGTCGGCGGTGCGGTGTCTCGCGAACGCTCGCGAGAGCTTGCGGGTCTCGCGGTGTGCGAGGTGGTGCGGGTGGTACGGGAACGGATCTCACCGAGCGTCGATGCCTCGTCACTCGTCAAGCCCCCGCCCCGAGAGCGGGATTACTGCTCAGTCTACCGGTAACGCCGACAGCGATGAGGGTTTGCAGGTAGCTGAGTACGCATGTGCCGCCCTCAACCGGCCTCTTCCGACTCCCCATATACGGACCGGGGCTCCAGGGGGCTCACAGCGGCACTCAGCGCTTCGGCCCGGCTCCGGGGTGTCAACCGCCGGTGACGACTCCGCGCCTCCCCCGCCCAGACCCGCAAGAAACGCAGGTCAGAGACCCTATGACCAGGCGGAGAACAGAGCGGGCAAGCCCTTTCGACAGGACGGCAACGGTCCCCCGGTCGCCCCGGGGCGCCGCGCGCGCCCCGGGGCTGCGGGCGAGGGCGCGGGCGGGGCCAAAGTGCGGGGGACCGAGGCCGCAGGGCCCTGGTGGGGAGGGACACATGAGCGGATCGCGGTCGCGTGGACGATCGGGGGCGAGCGCCGGGGGGCCGCGCGGGGTACGGGCGAGGTTGGTACCGCGAGGGGCGTGCGGCTGGGAGCACGGGAGGGCCGGAGCGAGCGCGCGCGGAAGTCCCGGAGCGGGGGCGCGCGAGCCGCTACGCGAGGGGGCACCGATCGGGCTGCGGACGGCTGGGGGGCACGCCAAGAGGCGCGCGCGGGACCCCGTACGGCGAGATGTGCAGGGCGGGCCCGCGCCGCGAGGGGTGCGCGTGGGCCCGTACCGCGAGAGGAGCGGGCGAGGGCGGCGCGCCGAGGGGTGTGCCGTAGGCCCTCACCGCGAGGCGCGCGGGCGAAGCCGGTACGGCGCGGCGCGCGAGGTCGCTTCGCACCGCGAGGCGTGCCGTGAGGAGCGTGGGCTGGGTCCGTACCCTCGCGGGAGCGGCCGCCTCCCCGCCTATCCCCAGGTGTCGCGGTCTCCCCGGCTGCCGGGGGCGCGGAGGGGGCCGTAGCGGCGGGCCGGGGCGGTGGGGCCCTCGATGCGCAGCAGGCGCACGGTGTCGGGGCCGAGGGCCTCGTTGAGGCGGGCGACGAGTTGCGGGGCGAGGAGGCGCAGTTCGGCGGCCCAGGTGCTGGAGTGGCAGCGGATGCGCAGGACCCGCTCGTCCTCGTCGTAGTGCTGCGGCTCGCAGTTGCGTGCCACGTTCTCGCCGACGATCTGCGGCCAGCGGTTCATGACCCCGCCGACGGCGGCGCGGGTCTCCCAGCCGCGGTCGGACATGAGGCGGTGGATGGCCGCGCCGAAGGACAGGGGCTCGCGTCCCTCGCCGCGGCTCCCGCGCCGGCCGCCCCGGCGTTCGGGGCCGCGGGCGTGGACACCGAGGCCCTGTTCGCGGGCCTGCTTCTGGGCGGCGCGCAGGGCCTCGCGGGCGAGGTCGGCGCCGGACCCCGCGGTCTTCGGCGCGGGCTTCGCTGCGGGCCGTACCGGTTGATCGGGCACGGCGGCGGCGTCGAGCGCCGGCTGGTGGGCCCCGGAGGGCTGGTGCGGACGGCCGCCCGCGGCCTGCTCCTCGCTCATACGCGCCGCACCGTCCCTTCGGCGACCGCGTACCTGGCGCCCTTGAGCGGCGCGGGCACGTCCTCCTCGACGGCCGCCGTGACGAGGACCTGCTCGCCGGGGGCCACGTGCTCGGCGAGGCGGTCGCGGCGGCGGGCGTCGAGTTCGGCGAAGACGTCGTCGAGGATCAGGACCGGCTCGCCGCTGCGCCGCCCCTCGGTGCCCGGATCGGGCTGCGGGCCCCAGGGC
>NZ_GG770539.1:3487364-3491027 GCF_000154905.1 Streptomyces sp. SPB074
GGAGCGCGAGCGCGTACGACCAGGACTCGCCGTGGCTCGCGTAGCCCTTGGCGGGAAGGTCGCCGAGCTTGAGGAGGAGGTCGTCGCGGTGCGGGCCGACGAGGGTCACACCGCGCTCGATCTCCTGCTTGCGCATCTCGCCGAGCGCGGCGAGGAGCTGCGCGGAGAACTCCTCGCGACCCTGCGCTGTACCGGGCGCGGACGGCCGGTACTCCAGGAGCGCCGGGCCGCCGCCGGGGGCGAGCTGTTCGTAGGACTTGTCCACGAGCGGTTGCAGGGCGGCGATGAGATCGGTTCGCTGCGCGAGGAGTTCGGCGCCCGCGCGGGCGAGGTGCTGGTCCCAGATGTCGAGCGTGGAGAGGTCGAGGGTGCGGCCGCCGTGGCGGCGGGCCAGCGCGGCGGATTTCAGCAGCGTGTTGCGCTGCTTGAGGACGCGCTCGTAGTCGGAGCGGACCCCGGCCATGCGGGGCTGGCGGGCGGTGAGGAGTTCGTCCAGGAAGCGGCGGCGCTCGCCCGGGTCGCCCTTGACGAGGGCGAGGTCCTCGGGCGCGAAGAGCACGGTCCGCACGATGCCGAGCACATCGCGCGGGCGGACCTGCGAGGAGCGGTTGATCCGGGCCCGGTTGGCGCGGCCCGGGTTGATCTCCAGCTCGACCAGCTGGCTGCGCTCGTCCTGGGTGACGGCGGCGCGCACGAAGGCGCGTTCCGCGCCGGCGCGGACGAGGGGCGCGTCGGAGGCGACGCGGTGGCTGCCGAGGGTCGCGAGGTAGCCGACGGCTTCCACGAGGTTGGTTTTGCCCTGCCCGTTGGGGCCGACGAAGGCCGTGACGCCTGGTCCGAGGCTCACCTCGGCGCGCTCGTACGAGCGGAAATCGGCCAGCGACAGGTGCGTGACGTGCATGGGCTGAGCGGGCTCCTCGACTCCCGGCGCGGGCTCACCGGCGGCGGGGCGGGGCGCGTCACGTCGACCGTGCCGCACACCGCCCCGCGCGGGTGCTACTTGCTGGTGTTCTCGCTGCTCTTCTCGACCGCGTGGCCGCCGAACTGATTGCGCAGCGCGGCGATCATCTTCATCTGCGGCGAGTCCTCCTGGCGGGAGGCGAAGCGCGCGAAGAGCGAGGCCGTGATGGCGGGCAGCGGCACGGCCTTGTCGATCGCGGCCTCGACCGTCCAGCGGCCCTCACCGGAGTCGGCGGCGTAGCCGCGGAGCTGCTCCAGGTGCTCGTCCTCGTCCAGCGCGTTGACCGCGAGGTCGAGGAGCCAGGAGCGGATGACGGTCCCCTCCTGCCACGAGCGGAAGATCTCCCGGACGTCGGTGACCGAGTCGGCCGCCTCCAGGAGCTCCCAGCCCTCGGCGTACGCCTGCATCATGGCGTACTCGATGCCGTTGTGGACCATCTTCGCGAAGTGGCCCGCGCCGACCTTGCCCGCGTGCACGGCGCCGAAGTCGCCCTCGGGCTTGAGGGCGTCGAAGATCGGCTGCACCTTGGCGACGTTCTCCTCGGTGCCGCCGTACATCAGCGCGTAGCCGTTCTTGAGGCCCCAGACACCGCCGGAGACTCCGCAGTCCACGAAGCCGATGTCCCTGAGACCCAGCTCGACGGCGTGCTTCTCGTCGTCGGTCCAGCGGGAGTTCCCGCCGTCGACCACGATGTCGCCGGGCTCCAGGAGTGCGGCGAGTTCGTCGACCGTGGACTGGGTCGCCGCGCCGGCCGGAACCATGACCCAGACGACGCGCGGGCCCTTGAGGCTGCTCACGAGCTCCTCAAGGCTGGCGACGTCCGACACGTCCGGGTTCCGGTCGTAACCGATGACGGTGTGGCCTGCGCGGCGGATGCGCTCGCGCATGTTGCCGCCCATCTTGCCGAGGCCGACGAGACCGAGCTCCATCACTGTTCCTTAGGTAGCGTGCTGGCTTTCGTACCGGTGCCCGAGCCTACTGCCGGGGGGCCGTGCACACCTGTGGGCTCAGCCGCTCAGCCGTACCGGCATGATCAGGTACTTGTAGGCGTCATCGGCCTCGGCGTCGACGGCCGGGCGACCGCTCAGCAGCGCGGGCTTCGTGGAGGTCGTGAAGGAGAGCTGCGCGACCGGCGAGTCGATGGCGCTGAGCCCGTCGAGCAGGAAGGTCGGGTTGAAGGCGATGGAGATGTCGTCGCCCTCCAGCTGCGCGTCGACGCGCTCCACAGCCTGTGCGTCGTCGCTGGAACCGGCCTCCAGGATCAGCACGCCCTGCTCGAAGCTGAGCCGCACCGGGGTGTTCCGCTCGGCGACGAGCGCGACGCGCTTGACGGCCTCCACGAAGGGCGCGGTCTCGATGACGGCGACCGAGTTGAACTCGGTGGGGAACAGCGTGCGGTACTTCGGGAGGTCGCCCTCCAGGAGGCGCGTGGTGGTCCGGCGACCGGCGCCCTCGAAGCCGATGAGGCCCTCGCCCGAGCCGGAGCCGGAGAGCGCGATCGTCACGTTGTCGCCGCTGGTGAGCGACTTGGCCGTGTCGAGGAGCGTCTTGGCGGGGACGAGCGCGACGGCCGAGATCTCGGAGTCCTCCGGCTTCCACAGGAACTCGCGGACCGCGAAGCGGTAGCGGTCGGTGGAGGCGAGGGTCACGGTGTCGCCCTCGATCTCGATGCGGACACCGGTGAGGACGGGGAGCGTGTCGTCGCGGCCGGCGGCGATGGCGACCTGCTGGGCGGCGGAGGCGAAGACCTCACCGGGCACGGTGCCGGTCGCGGAGGGCATCTGCGGCAGGGCCGGGTACTCCTCGACGGGGAGCGTGTGCAGCGTGAAGCGGGACGATCCACAGGTGACCGTCGCCCGTACACCGTCTGTGGAAATCTCCACCGGGCGGTTGGGCAGGGCGCGGCAGATGTCCGCGAGGAGACGGCCGGAGACGAGGACGGTGCCCTCCTCCTCCGTCTCGGCCTCGACGGAGACCCGCGCCGAGACCTCGTAGTCGAAGCCGGAGAGGCTCAGCGTCCCCTCCTCCGCCTTCAGCAGCAGGCCCGCGAGGACCGGAGCCGGCGGGCGAGCCGGGAGGCTGCGTGCCGCCCACGCCACTGCCTCCGCGAGTACGTCGCGTTCCACCCGGATCTTCACCTGAGCCCGCCTCCTGCGTGATTCCTGCTCGTCTGCCGCCGCTCGCCCGCTCGTGTGCTGCCGCGACCGCTGTGCTGTCTGGTGCCCGCCCGCCGGGCCGGGACCTCGCGGTCTCCGGCGCTCCGCCGGGAGAAGCGAGGTGTCCTCCGGCCCGCTGCGGGGAAGGACGTCGGTGTCCAGTCTGACGCACCGCACTGACAGCTGGTGCCCTTGGTCGTCAAATCGGCCTCCGAGCTCTTCGGGGCCCTCGGAGCGAGTTGTGCACAGCCCCCGCTTCGAAACGAATTCCCAGCTCTCTCTAGTCGTTAGTAGTAGTAGGGCCTGTGGATACCGTGGATAACCCCGTTTTCGCAGCTCAGACCCGGTTTTTTATCCCCAGGGCCTGGGGATGGAGCCTGGGGAGAACCCGGGGTAACTGTGGACAGCCGAAAGTTGTGCACAGGCCGTCCACAAGAGGGGCCGAGTTGTCCCCAGCTGCGTCCCCAGATTCGCGACCGTTTCCCACAGGGGGTCTGTCAGCTTCACTGTGACGCCTTTCACTCGCGCCAGTGAGAGCCCGTGTTC
>NZ_GG770539.1:3493283-3494861 GCF_000154905.1 Streptomyces sp. SPB074
CCGCGCGTTCGTTGGGGACCGTTGCGTTTCAGGCGCGCGTGCTGCCGACCGTGTGTGGCGCGGCGCAGCGCGTGCGTTAGGGACCTTGCTGCGTTGAGAACTGAGGCACCAAGTGGTGCCTCCGGGCACGCGGCGCCGGTCATGGCCTGTTCGTTCGTACTGATGTGGGCAGTTGCAATGCCCACGTCCCCGAAAGCAGTCCTGCGACGCGACCTCGTCACACCGTTCGGCAGTCGATTACGGCTACCGCAGGTGTTCCACGCTGGTTTCTCTGCGCGCCGGGGAGGGGCGCGAACGGGTATCTGGCGGGCGGCGTGGGTGAGGGGCCGAAGAACGGGAGCGGACCAGGTGAGGCGCCCTCAATTAGATGCACGTCCCGAGGAGATGTCCCGCTGAGGACAGCTCAGTTCATCGGTTGGTTCGTGGTGCCCGGTTGATGAGTGGCGCAGGCGGCACGTGGGGCGAGGCACCGAAGCCGGGCTGCGGAAGCGAACCCGTGGGGAGGCTGCTGGGCAACTCATCCGGGACGCCAGGACAGGGGCACGTACCGGCGCCGGGCACCTACCGGACCGCACGCGCCGCGCCGCTTCACGGCGCTTCATGTGCGCGGCGTCATGCGGCTTCAGGCGCGCGGCGTCATGCGGCTTCACGCGCGCCGCGCCGGTTCGCACCGCGTTGTACCGGCCGGAACTCACGGGCCGCGTCGCATTGGACCGCGCCAGGTCCACTGCGTGCGCAGCGCTGGACTGCTCCGTACCGCGCCAGCTCCACCGCGTCGGACCGCGCCATTCCCGTGGCCCGCACAGCGCTGGACCGCGCCGCATCGCATCGCGCCAGCTCCATCGCGCCATGCTGCACCGCTGGCCGGACGGCACGTGCCGGACCGCACGCGCCGCACATACCGGACCGTGCCGGAACGCCCCGCCCCGCCCCCCGAACACCGCCCTGCGGACAGCCCCCACCCGCCCTGGGGGGCTCCCCTTCAACCATTATTTCGCAAAAAAGAAAAACCGTCCCCCGCCACTCCCCCCAATCTGTGGATAACCAAGCCGAAATAAAAAATCCCGTCACCCTTTCCGGTGACGGAAATTCCGCGAAGCAAGATGTCGCAAACAGTCAGCGGCCGATCAAAGGAAGCACGCCGCGCGCCGATTCAGCTTCAAGCACCTCAACAGCCGGCGCGAAAAGAAGCCAACCCTCCGTCACCCACCAACTGCGACGCCGGCCACTCCCCAGGGCCCCTGGTACCGAGAAGTCAGCCCCAAGCCCTCAAACCCAACGTCACACCCGGCCCCACCCCGGGCCCCCCACGGCTCACCGCTCACCGTTCCCAGGCGCCCGCCGCCCCCTGGGCCACCGACCCCCGGACGCCCGCCGCCCCTCCCGCTCACCGCTCACCACCGACCCCCGGACGCCCGCCGCCCCTCCCGCTCACCGCTCACCACCGACCCCCGGACGCCCGCCGCCCCTCCCGCTCACCGCTCACCACCGACCCCGGGACGCCCGCCCCCACTGCTCACCGCTCACCACCGGCCCCGGGACGCCCGCCCCCACGGCTCACCGCTCACCACCGGCCCC
>NZ_GG770539.1:3494961-3524870 GCF_000154905.1 Streptomyces sp. SPB074
CCCCGCCATCCCCCCGCCACCGGCGACCCTCACCCGTTCTTGATCCGGTTCGTCAGTTCCGTGACCTGGTTGTAGATCGAGCAAACAATCCGCCATCAGCGCGACAATCTTCCGGTAAAACGTGCATGACGGTCGTGTGGTCGCGGCCGCCGAACTGCGCGCCGATCTTCGGGAGCGAGAGATCGGTCAGTTCGCGGCACAGATACATCGCGATCTGCCGCGCGGTGACCAGCACGCGGCTGCGTGAGGAGCCGCACAGGTCCTCGACGGTCTGCCCGAAGTAGTCGGCGGTCGCCGACATGATCGCCGAGGCCGTGATCTCGGGCGAGGCGTCCTCGCCGCCCGGGATCAGGTCCTTGAGCACGATCTCCGTGAGGCCCAGGTCCACGGGCTGCCGGTTCAGCGAGGCGAAGGCGGTCACCCGGATGAGCGCGCCCTCCAGCTCGCGGATGTTCCGCGAGATGCGCGAGGCGATGAACTCCAGGACCTCCGGCGGCGCGTTGAGCTGCTCCTGCACCGCCTTCTTGCGCAGGATCGCGATACGGGTCTCCAGCTCCGGTGGCTGGACATCCGTGATCAGTCCCCACTCGAAACGGTTCCTGAGCCGGTCCTCAAGCGTCACCAACTGCTTGGGCGGACGGTCCGACGAGAGCACGATCTGCTTGTTCGCGTTGTGCAGCGTGTTGAAGGTGTGGAAGAACTCCTCCTGCGTCGACTCCTTGTCCGCGAGGAACTGGATGTCGTCCACGAGGAGAATGTCCATCTCGCGGTACCGCTTGCGGAAGCTGTCGCCCTTGCCGTCGCGGATGGAGTTGATGAACTCGTTGGTGAATTCCTCGGAACTCACGTACCGCACCCGCGTCCCGGGATAGAGACTGCGCGCATAGTGACCGATGGCGTGCAGAAGGTGCGTCTTGCCGAGCCCGGACTCGCCGTAGACGAAAAGCGGGTTGTACGCCTTCGCCGGTGCCTCGGCGACCGCGACCGCCGCCGCGTGTGCGAAACGGTTCGACGCGCCGATCACGAAGGTGTCGAAGAGGTACTTCGGGTTCAGGCGCGCCGTCGGCTCGCCCGGCCCCGCCGCGGGTGCGGGCTGCGCGGCCAGCGGTCCCGGCGCGCCGCTCGGCGCCAGCGAAGGCCCCCCCTGCGCGGGCAACGACACCCCGCCCTGACCGCGCTGCCGCCCCGGCCGCGCCGCCTCCTCGCCGCGTTCCCGCTGCTCACCGGAGCCGTGCTCCTCGTACCCGCGCACCTCCTCGCGCGCGCCGGCCTTCTCGTAGCCGCGCCCGTACCCGCCGCGCGCCCCCGGCTTCTCGTACGTTCCGCGCGGCTGCTCGTAGGCGGAGCGGTCCTGTTCGTAGCGCTCCGGGGCACGGTCCTGTTCGTAGCGCTCGCCGGACTCGTACCGCTCGCCCGGTTCGTAGCGGTCCCCCGCGTCGAAACGGTCGGGTCGCTCGGAGCGCTCCCCGCGCTCCGGCTGCTCGTACCGCTCGTCCCTGCCCTCGCGCCCGTCCTGCTGCTCGTACGGGGGGCGCTCGGCCGGTGCCTGCCGGTAGTCGCCCCGGCCGCCCTGGCCGTACGCGTCGGACTCGGCGTAGCCCAGGCGCTGCTGCTGCCAGCCGTAGTCCTCGCGCACGCGCGGCCAGGAGCCGGGGGCCTGGTACTCGTGGTAGACGGGGCGGACGGTAGGGCCGCGCTCGATCGGCGGCTCGTAGAGGGTCTGGGCCTCGATCTGCTCGTACCGTTCCTGGGACTCGTACCGGTCCTGGGAGTCGTAGCGCGGCTGGGCCGGCTCCTCGAAGCGGGGGCGCGGCACCGGCACGGGCTCCTCGTAACGCGGAGCGGCCGGAGCGTCGCCCATCGACTCGTCCACGGTGATCGCGATGCGGATGGGACGCCCGCACTCGCGGCTGAGCGTCTCGCTCACGACCGGGGCGAGACGGCCCTCCAAAACGGTCTTGGCGAACTCGTTCGGCACCGCGAGCAGCGCCGTGTCGGCGACGAGCGCCAGCGGCTGGCAGCGCCGCACCCAGTGCTCGTCCTTGCCCTCGACCCCCGGGGCCCTGCTGTCGGGGCCCTCGCCGAGCAACTGGTCCACCACGCGCGGCCACACTGCGGCAAGATCGGCGGGTACGTCAGCCACGGGGCACGCTCTCTCACACGGTTCCGGCGCACTCCGTGGAGTGGTTCCGGGGCGGGTTCACACAGGTCGGATCGGGGTGGACCGGTGGCTGGGGCGCAGCCGCGGCATCCGGAAAGGCTTTCCGGGCGGCGGCGTGGCACAGAGGCACGAGGGTTCCAGTCCAGCCACGGTAGTCATCGGGGCCTGTACGGTTCAAGTTGTTGTCCACAGCCTGTGCACAGTGTCGCGCACCCGGCCTGGTTTGACCGGAAGAGGCCCGCCCGCGTACCGTGCACAGGTCGAGTTGTCGATGGCTGCTGCCGCCTGCCTCCGATGGGCATGGATCGCAACCGAACTTCACGATTCCGATGAGTCGCGGTCCGGGTGATCAATACAAAGCGGTGCACTCGGTGCGTTGAACGAGCTACTCGTGGGCGCACGGTGACAGCCAGGGCGACGCCCGCCACCTATCGATACTTCTCTGGAGCCCCCGAGTGAGCAAGCGCACCTTCCAGCCGAACAACCGTCGTCGCGCCAAGACCCACGGCTTCCGGCTGCGGATGCGTACCCGCGCCGGTCGCGCGATTCTCGCGTCCCGCCGCACCAAGGGTCGCGCCCGTCTGTCCGCCTGATTCTGTACAGGTCATGACGTCGTGCTGCCTTCTGACAACAGGCTGAGGCGGCGCGAGGACTTCTCGACCGCAGTACGCCGAGGACGCCGGGCGGGTCGCCCGCTGCTGGTCGTCCATCTGAAAAGCGGTTCCACGGACCCGCACGCCGCCGGGGAGAGCACTCTCCCGGTGCGTGCGGGTTTCGTCGTGAGCAAGGCGGTCGGCAAGGCCGTGGTGCGCACCTCGGTGAAGCGGAAGCTTCGTCACCTCATACGGGACCGCCTTTCCCTCCTCCCCCCCGGTAGCCTGGTGGTGGTACGCGCGTTGCCCGGGGCGGGCGACGCCGACCACGCCCAACTGGCCCGAGACCTCGACGCCGCCCTCAAGCGGCTGCTGGGAGGGGGCACCCGATGAAGTACCCACTGCTCGCGCTGATCAAGCTCTACCAGTGGACCATCAGCCCCTTGCTCGGGCCGGTGTGCAAGTACTATCCGTCGTGCTCCCACTACGGCTTCACGGCCATCGACCGCCACGGGGCGATCAAGGGGACGGCGCTGACCGCCTGGCGCATCCTGCGCTGCAACCCCTGGTCGCACGGTGGAGTCGACCACGTACCACCGCGCAAACGCCCCCGATGGCACGAGGCATTGCGCGCTGCCTGGCGGGCGCGGTCCCAGGGACCCGCCGCCACGCCTGTGTCTCCCGAGGGCGGTACGTCCCCCGAGGGTGGTGCCCCGGCCGGGGTCAGTGCCCCGGACTCATCCAGCCCGGTCGCCGAGACCCCGTCCCCCGCTCAAGGAGCCTGATTAGTGGACACGATTGCCAGTTGGTTCAGCTTCATCACGACACCCGTCTCCTGGGTGATCGTGCAGTTCCACACGCTGTACGGATGGATCTTCGGCCCTGACACCGGCTGGGCCTGGGGCCTGTCCATCGTGTCCCTCGTGATCATCATCCGGATCTGCCTGATCCCGCTCTTCGTGAAGCAGATCAAGGCGACCCGTGCGATGCAGACGCTCCAGCCGGAGATGAAGCGCATCCAGGAGCGCTACAAGAGCGACAAGCAGCGCCAGAGCGAAGAGATGATGAAGCTCTACAAGGAGAGCGGCACCAACCCGCTCGCCTCGTGTCTTCCCATCCTCGTGCAGTCCCCCTTCTTCTTCGCGCTGTACCACGTGCTCGACGGCATCGCGTCGAACAAGAAGATCGGCGTCATCAACGACAAGCTCCTCGACTCCGCCCAGCAGGCGCACATCTTCGGTGCCCCGCTCGCGGCGAAGTTCACGAGTGGCGCCGACTCGCTCGGTGCGGACCTCACGACGGTGCGCATCGTCACCGCGTGCATGATCGTCATGATGTCGGCCTCGCAGTTCTTCACGCAGCGGCAGCTGATGACGAAGAACGTCGACACCTCGGTGAAGACCCCCTTCATGCAGCAGCAGAAGATGCTGATGTACGTCTTCCCCATCATGTTCGCCGTCTTCGGCATCAACTTCCCCGTCGGTGTCCTCCTGTACTGGCTGACCACCAACGTGTGGACCATGGGCCAGCAGATGTACGTCATCCGTCAGAACCCGACCCCCGGTTCCAAGGCCCAGGCCGCCTACCTGGAACGCCAGCTCAAGCACCTCACCCACGCCGGCAAGGTCCGCACCAAGCGTGACCGCACCGCGATCAAGGCGATCGTCTCGAAGGGCCGGGAGCGCAACGAGGCCGAGCGGAAGTTCATCAACGGGCTCAGCAAGGCGGGCTACGCCGCCCAGCCCGACGGCAACATCGCGAAGGGCGAGAGCTCGGTCGCGACGCTGGAGGGCGGCGAGGAGACCACTGGCGGTGCCGCGCAGCGGCGCCAGCAGCCGAAGCGGCAGTCGAAGTCGCAGCGCCAGTCCGGCACCACCGCCGCCGGTGAGCCCGGCACGAGCCCGAGCAAGCAGCAGGGCGCCAACCAGCCCGCGCAGAAGCAGAAGAAGAGTCCGGGCAGGAGCACGGGCGGCGGCTCGAACGCCGCGAAGCCCGCGGGCGGCGGCGCTTCCGGCGCCTCCGGGTCCGGTTCCAAGCAGGGCCAGCGCAAGGGCGGCCCGCAGCGCCCCAAGCACCCGTCCTCCAAGAAGTAAGAAGGAGTCCAGCCCGTGACGGAAGGCACCACCTCCGCCGCTCCCGAGGAAGCCACCGACGGTGGCGACTCGCTCAGCCGCCTGGAGCAGGAAGGCGAGATCGCCGCAGACTACCTCGAAGGTCTGCTCGACATCGCCGACCTCGACGGTGACATCGACATGGACGTCGAGGCCGATCGTGCCGCGGTCTCCATCGTCAGCGACAGCGACCGCGACCTCCAGCGGCTCGTGGGCCGGGACGGCGAGGTCCTGGAGGCGCTCCAGGAGCTGACCCGGCTCGCCGTGCACCGGGAGACCGGCGACCGCAGTCGGCTGATGCTGGACATCGCCGGCTACCGGGCGAAGAAGCGCCAGGAGCTGAGCGAGCTCGGGACCGAGGCCGCCGCCGATGCCAAGAGCAGCGGCGAGCCGGTCCGGCTGCGGCCCATGACGCCCTTCGAGCGCAAGGTCGTGCACGACGCGGTCAAGGCGGCGGGTCAGCGCAGCGAGTCCGAGGGCGAGGAGCCGGAGCGGTTCGTCGTCGTCCTGCCCGCCTGAGTCCGCGGGTACGGGCCTGTCGTCCGTACCGGCCACGTCCCGAGCGGGCGGGGCACCCGGCCCCCGGCCGCGCGGGCCCGCAGTTCTCGTGTCCGGCCCCGTCTGACCACAGACGGGGCCGGAGTGCGTGGGGCGTCCCCGACACCCGGCCCCTCCTTTTTGCTTTCCCCTTTTCCCGAAGCTGTTCCAGGAACGAGTTCCCCGCCACCGAGGCCGGGAACGAGAGCGCGGTACGGAAGGACGGTCCCCGTGACGGAGGCAGCACAGCTCCCCCCGGCCCCGGAGGTGGCCAGGCAGGTCTTCGGCGAGAGCTTCGCCGACGCGGTCCGGTACGCGGAACTCCTCGCCGACGCCGGGGTCCGCCGGGGGCTCATCGGCCCGCGCGAGGTGCCCCGCCTGTGGGAGCGTCACCTCCTCAACTGCGCGGTGCTCTCCGAGGTGGTCCCCGAGGGAGTCACCGTCTGCGACGTGGGCTCGGGAGCGGGGCTGCCCGGCATTCCGCTCGCGCTGGTCCGCAGGGACCTCAAGATCACGCTTCTGGAGCCGCTCCTCCGGCGCACCAACTTCCTCAGCGAGGTCGTGGAGCTCCTGGGCCTCGACCATGTGACGGTCGTCCGGGGCAGGGCGGAGGAGGTGCTCGGCACCCTCCAGCCCGTGCACGTCGTGACCGCTCGCGCGGTGGCACCGCTCGATCGTCTTGCCGGCTGGGGCGTCCCACTCCTGAGGCCGTACGGGGAGATGCTGGCGCTCAAGGGGGACACCGCCGCGGAAGAGGTGCGCAACGCGGGCGCCGCGCTCAGCAAGCTCGGTGCTGTCCGCACCTCTGTCCTGCACGTCGGTGAGAGGCTGGTGGACCCGCTGTCGACCGTGGTCCGCGTCGAGGTGGGGGAGAGCCCCGGCGGGGTGCGCTTCGCGGCGAAGCGGGCGAAGGCGGCCCGCACGGGAAGGACCACCCGCAGACGGCGCTGAAAGGCGATCCCTGAGGAGCGCTGCCGGGCAGGACGCGCTCGTCTCCGAGAGGGGGCGCGGAACGCGATGGCCGGTCCTGGCGGTCGGGGCGAGACGTGGTCGCTCCTCCGTTGCGGCTCTTCGCTTGGGCCGACCGGTGGGGAGTACGCCCGGCGGGGTGTAGGCGGTGCCGGGAGGAAGAGGGTGACGGAGTGTCTGCCCCGCCCCGGGCAGGCCGCTCGGCATCGTGTTTCACGTGAAACATCGCTCGCTGCTTCAAGGCATCATCAGCCGGGGCCGCACGGCGGCCGAACCGCGCGAACGCAGGCCCCTGGGGAAAACTTCGGGGAAGTCCGCGCAGCGCTCACTCGGAAGAGTGGCGGGATTTTCGGAAAGGGCGAGTCTATCCACAGAAGACAGGACCTCACTGGTTGCAGGGGGTCCCGGCATGGGAGGCTCTGTTCAACGCGAGCCCGAAGTCGAGGAGGGTGAATCCTTGCGGTCCGATGCCCCTATCGCAGGACCGATGACCGAACCGGTCCCCGGTCCCCGTACCGAAGCAGAAGGCGATGTTTCACGTGAAACATCGCCGTCCGCTCAGAACGTCCCGGCTGTTCCCGGTGGTCAACGAGCCGCCGCCGAAGCCCTCGGTCGTAGCGCCGAGGGAATGCCTCGTCCGGAACAGACCCGGATCATGATCGTGGCGAACCAGAAGGGCGGGGTGGGGAAGACCACCACCACCGTCAATCTCGCCGCATCCCTCGCCCTGCTCGGCTCGCGTGTTCTGGTGATCGACCTCGATCCACAGGGGAACGCCTCCACCGCCCTGGGGATCGACCACCACGCCGAAGTCCCGTCCATCTATGACGTGCTGGTGGAGAGCAAGCCGCTCTCCGATGTCGTGCAGCCCGTACGTGATGTCGAAGGTCTCTTCTGCGCCCCCGCCACCATCGATCTCGCCGGTGCCGAGATCGAACTCGTCTCGCTGGTCGCTCGGGAGAGCCGCCTCCAGCGGGCGATCCAGTCCTACGAGCAACCGTTGGACTACGTCCTCATCGACTGCCCACCCAGCCTCGGCCTGCTCACCGTGAACGCACTGGTGGCCGGAGCCGAGGTGCTGATCCCGATTCAGTGCGAGTACTACGCCCTGGAGGGACTTGGGCAGTTGCTGCGCAACGTCGAGCTGGTGCGGGGGCATCTCAACCCCACACTCCACGTCTCGACGATCCTGCTGACGATGTACGACGGCAGGACGCGCCTCGCCTCGCAGGTGGCCGATGAGGTACGCAGCCACTTCGGAGCGGAGGTGCTGCGGACGAGCATTCCTCGCTCGGTCCGCATCTCCGAAGCTCCCAGCTACGGCCAGACCGTACTGACGTATGACCCGGGTTCCAGCGGTGCCCTCTCCTACTTCGAAGCGGCTCGCGAGATCGCGCTTCGGGGAGCGGGTGTCTTCGAGAACTCGGAGTCCGCCCCTGGCACGGGCACTGAGACCGATCAACACAGCATGGCGGAGGGGACACAGTGACAACACAGCGCAGGGGGCTGGGGCGCGGGCTCCAGGCTCTCATCCCGACGGCGGCGTCGGCCGAGAAGGCAGCCGCCGCGGCGGGTTCACGACCCGATGGACCTCGGGTACCGGCGGCGGGAGGGCCCGTACGGGGTGAGCGAGGTGTCGCGGCGGCGAAGCTGACGGCGCCCGTGGAGAACGATGTTTCACGTGAAACATCGGAGAGCGAGCAGCGCGGCGGCCTGCCTCCGGCACCGGAAGGTGCTTTCTTCGCCGAGCTGCCGCTCGACCAGATCATTCCGAACCGCGATCAGCCCCGCGCGATCTTCGATGAGGACGCCCTGCGTGAACTCATCGACTCGATCAAGGAAGTGGGGCTGCTCCAGCCCGTCGTCGTGCGCCAGCTCGACGAGAAGCAGTTCGAGCTCATCATGGGTGAGCGACGGATGCGGGCCAGCAAGGAGGCCGGCCTCACGACGATCCCCGCGATCGTCCGGGCCACCGAGGACGACCGGCTGCTCCTGGACGCGCTGCTGGAGAACCTGCACCGCTCCCAGCTCACGCCGCTCGAAGAGGCACACGCCTACGAGCAGTTGCTCAAGGACTTCAACTGCACCCATGAGGAGTTGGCGAAGCGGGTCGGCCGTTCGCGCCCGCAGGTGACCAACACGCTGCGACTCCTCAAGCTCTCGCCGTCCGTGCAGAAGAAGGTGGACGCGGGGGTGCTCTCCGCCGGGCACGCGAGGGAGTTGCTGTCGGTGGAGGATTCCACCGAGCAGGACAAGCTCGCCGAGCGCATCATCCGGGAGGGGCTATCCGTCCGGGCCGTGGAGGAGATCACTCACCTCATGCGTTCGCACCCCGGTCCGGCCAAGAGCGCGTCGAAGCCCCGGGCAGGTTCGGTGACGTCGCCGGCGTTGAGCGAGCTGGCCGGTCGGCTCTCGGATCGCTTCGAGACCCGTGTGAAGGTGGACCTGGGGCAGAAGAAGGGGAAGATCGTCGTTGAGTTCGCCTCCGTGGACGACCTCCAGCGCATCCTCTCCACGCTCGCCCCGGATGAGGGTTCGGTCTTCTCCACGCAGCGTCAGACGAAGGACGGGAAAGCCGAGAAGGGTGAGGACGAAGGCTGATCCAGTCCGGTCGGGGGCGATGTTTCACGTGAAACATCGCCCCCGACTGCTGTGCCGGTCCGGAGACGGTCCGCTCTTTGCCCGCTCACGGTGCCGACCCGGTGGCGTCGTGGATACGATGCCACCGGGTCCGGCGTTCCGGGCGTCGGTGAGCACTCCCGCGACGGCAGGTGGTGGACCGGAGCGGCGGCCCAAGGAAGTGAGGAGCAGCCTTCATGGGGCGTCGCCTGGTACCTCTCACCCTGGACAATCTCGTTGATCTGCCGACGCCGTGCCGGGAGTGCGTCTTCTGGGAACTCGACTCGGTCCGTGGCGGTGAGGCCGTGGCCCAAGGCACCGCAGCCCGGGAGAAGGAGTCCTGGCTCTCCAGCGTTCTGCTGGAGTGGGGCTCCTGCGGCCGTCTCGTCTACGTGGACGACGTTCCCGCCGGGTTCGTGATGTACGCGCCCCCCGCCTACGTCCCGCGCTCCACGGCCTTTCCGACGAGCCCAGTGGGCCCGGACGCCGTACAGCTCATGACCGCGCGCATCCACCCCGGCTATCAGCGGCAGGGCCTGGGGCGGGTACTCGTGCAGACGGTCGCCAAGGATCTGCTGCGGCGCAACGTCAAGGCGATGGAGGCGTTCGGCGATACCCGCAGGGCCTCGGCCACGTGCCTGCTTCCGGCGGATCATCTGCTCGCCGTGGGCTTCAAGACCGTACGGGCCCACCCGACGAGGCCACGCCTACGGCTGGAACTGCGGTCCACCGTCTCCTGGAAGGAAGACGTGGAACACGCACTGGACCGGCTCCTCGGCGCGGTCCAGAAGGAACCGACGCTGCGACCGCTGTGAACTCCCGATGTTTCACGTGAAACATCGGGGCCCATGTTTCACGTGAAACATGGGCCCCGAAGGAGACATCTCCGCGCGCGAGCGCGGCGGGTGAAGTCAGGCGCTCGGCGTCACGAAGGCGTCGAGGTCACGCAGGATCGCGGCCTTCGGCTTCGCGCCGACGATCGTCTTCACGACCTCGCCGCCCTGGTAGACGTTGAGAGTCGGGATGGACATGACGCCGTACTTCGTCGCCGTCTCCTGGTTGGCGTCGATGTCGAGCTTCACGATCTCGATCTGCTCGCCGTACTCCTTGGCGATGGCCTCCAGGGACGGGGCGATCTGGCGGCAGGGGCCGCACCACTCGGCCCAGAAGTCGACGAGCACGGGCTTGTCGCTCTTGAGCACGACCTCTTCGAAGTCGGCGTCGGTGACGCTCTTCAGGTTGCCAGCCACAGTGGGCTCCTTCATTCCAGCGGGAGGGAGGGTGGGGTGGAACCGGTTCAGACGGCGGCCGTCTGCTCCGGAGCCGGGGTCTTCTCGGGCTCGGGGGTCTGCTCCGCGTCCGAGAGGGCGGCCAGGTAGCGCTCGGCGTCGAGAGCGGCGGAGCAGCCCGTGCCGGCAGCGGTGATCGCCTGCCGGTAGGTGTGGTCCACGACATCGCCCGCGCCGAAGACACCGGCCTGGTTGGTGTGGGTCGAGGGGGCCTGGACCTTGAGGTAGCCCTCATCATCGAGGTCGAGCTGGTCGCGGAAGAGATCGGTCCGCGGGTCGTGCCCGATCGCGATGAAGAGACCGGTGACGCCGAGGTCGCTCTGCTCGCCGGTCTTGAGGTTGCGCAAGGTCAAGTGGGAGAGCTTCTGGTCGCCGTGGATCTCGGCCACCTCGCTGTCCCAGACGAAGGAGATCTTCGGGTCCGCGAAGGCACGCTCCTGCATGGCCTTCGAGGCGCGCAGCGTGTCCCGGCGGTGGACGATGGTGACGGACTTCGCGAAGCGCGAGAGGAACGTCGCCTCCTCCATGGCGGTGTCCCCGCCACCGATCACGGCGATGTCCTGGTCCTTGAAGAAGAAGCCGTCACACGTCGCGCACCAGGAGACGCCGCGCCCGGACAGCTCGTCCTCGTGCGGCAGGCCCAGCTTGCGGTGCTGCGAGCCGGTCGTGACGATGACGGCCTTGGCGCGGTGCACGGTTCCGGTCGTGTCCGTCACGGTCTTGATCTCGCTCGTGAGGTCGACGGAGACGATGTCGTCCGGGATCAGCTCGGCGCCGAAGCGCTCCGCCTGGGCGCGCATGTTGTCCATGAGCTCCGGGCCCAGGATGCCCTCCTGGAAGCCGGGAAAGTTCTCGACCTCGGTCGTGTTCATCAGCGCGCCCCCGGCCGTGACCGCGCCCTCGAAGACCAGGGGCTTGAGCGACGCGCGGGCGGTGTACAGGGCGGCCGTGTAACCGGCGGGGCCCGAGCCAATGATGATCACGTTTCGCACGTCACTCACGGCTTGCTTCCTCGTCTCTGCCGACTGCGTCCACTACGGAGGGAAGGGCTCTCGACGCCTTCATCCCACCCAACCGATCCTACGGGCCGGACATTCCCGGCCGGTCCGTGGCTCACGGTCCACGGTACGGGCGCCGGCGGTACGGGGCGGGGACGCGGAGAGCCCCGAGGGAGCGGGCCGAGAACGTGGACGTGAAGGGCTGGCACCCGGGAAGCGTCTCCCTCGGCAGCGTCGGCTATCCCCTCGCCGAGGGAAGGCGCGCCATCCCCTCACCGAGGGAAGGACGAGGAGTGCAGCACCTCGCCCTTCGCGGCGCTGCGCAGCCCGACGCAGGCGGCATCCACGATGTACGCGGTGACCCTCGCGGTGTCACGGGCGTGGGGCAGCACCACGAGGTACGCATCGCGCCCCCGGTACGTGCCCCTCTCGACGCCGAGGGCCGTGTCCTCGCGCCCTATCCCTCGCTTCACACACCCCGGGACCCCGGGGGTGTCCGCCAGCAGGGGCGTCTCTGCGCCGGTCTTCAGGGGCGGCTGCCGGGTGCCTGCGGGGGCGCTGTCCGCGCTCTTCGGGCTGTTCCCGGCGGTGCTCCCGCTGTCCCCGGCGTCCTGGAGCAGCGCGTTCACCTCCATTTTCAGCGGGCTGCCGGAGAAGACGGGGGACTGCTGACTCTGCTGGGCGGAGGGGGTCTGTTCGTCCTTGCCGGAGCCGAGTGACGAAAGGAGCAGGGAGCCGGCCCCCAGTGCGAGCACGGTGGCCGTGCCGCCCCAGAACAGGCGGCGCCGGGAGCCCCACCGTGTGCTCGTCCTGCCCGGGCCGGCCGGAGCGGGGCGGGACGGTGCGGGCCGGGTGCGTCGGGTCGATGTTTCACGTGAAACATCGCGGGACGAGGGACGGGCGGGGACAGCGGATGTTCCACGTGAAACATGGGCCTCCGAGGGGGAAGCCGTGCGCGATGTTTCACGTGAAACATCGGGAGCGATCTCCGTCTCCGCCGACGCACATGTTTCACGTGAAACATCGGTCTCCTCCGCCGCCTCGCGAAGGGCCGCGTCGATGCGCGCCCTCACGTCGGCGGGCAGCGGCGGTGGAGCGGGCAGAGCGCCGAGCAGCGTGCGGATCTCCGCCAGGGAGGCGTAGATCTCGGCGCAGTCGGGGCAGTCCGTGAGGTGTCCGCGCAGCTCGGCGCTGCGTCCGGAGGACAGAAGGTCTTCGGAGAGGTCGGCGAGTTCCTCGGGAGCGGGGTGCTCGGTCGGTTCCGTTCGCGTGGTCATGCTCGCCCACCTCCGTCCTGCGCTGTCGTGGGGTTCCGGGGATCTGCTTGCGGTGGGACGGGAGTGCCCCCTTGCCGGTTCCCTGCCCGCGGGGACTTTCGGCCGGGTGGGGGAAGGGCCTGCGAAGGAGCCGTGTCTCTGGGTTCGCGCGGTCCGGGAGCTGTCTCGGTCGCCGGGCCGCCGGTGCGGAGATGGGTGAGCAGGGGGAGCAGGCGGGCCCGGCCCCGGGCGCATCTGCTCTTGATCGTCCCGGGGGCCACTTCGAGGATGCGGGCGGCCTCGGCGACGGGATAACCCTGCATGTCGACGAGGACGAGGGCCGCGCGCTGCTCGGCGGGAAGGGTGCGCAGGGCCGCGAGGAGTTCACGGTGCAGGTCGGCGCGCTCGGCAGGGGCCTCGGCGGATTCCTCGGGGCGGAGCAGGTGCTCCAGGCGGACCGTGTCCTCGACGGGTGAGGTGTGCCGGGCCTCGGCCTTGCGGGCGCGGTCGAGGCAGGCGTTGACGGTGATGCGGTGGAGCCACGTGGTGACGGCGGACCGGCCGCCGAAGGTGTGGGCCGCCCGGTACGCCGAGACGAAGGCGTCCTGGACGGCGTCGGCCGCGTCCTCGCGGTTGCCGAGCGTGCGCAGGGCGACGGCCCACAGCCGCTCCCGGTGGCGCCTTACGAGCTCGCCGAAGGCTTCGTGCTCGCCCGCCACGTGCCGGGCGAGCAGTTCATGGTCGCCGACTCCGTCGTACTTGCCTTCGTCCACGCTGCCCTCCCCCGGCGGACGCCGACTCGAACCTAGCCCATGAACGTCACATCGGTAATGGCCTGCTTGTATCCGGCACCGCTGTAGCCGTCCTTCGCCGCGTACGGCATGGCCGTGACCCACATGACGACGTAGCGGGCCTTCACGGGCTTCTTGGCCTTGATCGCGATCTTGGAGCCGATGGTGGTGTCGTCCGCGATCTTCGTCATCCCGGACAGCGAGGCGGAGGAGGTGAGCGAGTCGGCGGCGTAGAGCGTCACGGTCGTGTGATCACCCGGGTAAAGCATGTCTATCGTCGCGCTGGACACGTTCTTCTCGGCCCCGAGGTCGTAGGTGATGCCCACGCCCTTCTTGAAGGCCGGGTTCATGTCCGGGCCGTCCGTGTAGGACTTCGTGCGCCAGTAGGTGTCGCTCTTGCCGTCGTACGTGAGCGGTACCTGGTCGGTGTGCTGCGGAGTGCCGTCCGGGTAGTACTCCACCGCGCCCTTGACGGAGAGGTGCTTGGAGGCGGGGGCGGCCTTCTTGCCGGAGCCCTTGTCGATCTCCGGGTCGCTCTGCTGCTTCTCGGTCTTCTTGTCGAGGAAGGTGTCGGCGAGCTGCCAGCTGCCGAGGCCGAGGGCGACGATGAGCAGCCCGGACACGCCCCACTTGAGCGCGCGCCCGGTGCGTCCCTGGAGCGGGGGCGGCGGCGGGGGCGGTGCCTGGGGCGGGGTGGGCCCGGCGGGCGGGCGGCCGTAGGGGTTCTGGGGGAAGGCGGGCGCCTGGTACTCGGGCGGCGCCGTGTAGGCGGGCTCGGGCGGCCGGATACGGGGCAGCTCCTCGACGGCTGCGGTCAGCTCGGCGGGGGTGGTGCAGGGCGGTTCCTGCCGCGAGGCGGTGGCGCCCTCGTTGGCGAGCGCGCGGACGGCCAGTTCCGACAGGCCCCGGTGCACCCCGGCGCGCACCTGGTCGGGCGGGAGCAGGCCGACGCCCTTGGGCAGCCCCGAGAGGCCGTAGGCGTCGTCCTCGTACGGCCAGCGCTGGGTGAGGGAGGCGTACAGCAGGGCGCCGATGGCCTCGGTGTCGGTACGCGCGGGGTTCTCGCTCGTGATGCCGCGCAACGCGGCGTTCACGGCGAGTCCCCGGACGCGGTACTGGCCGCTCGACGTGCGGAGCACGGAGCCCGGGTTGAGCCGCAGGTGCGAGAGGCCGGCCCGGTGGGCCGCCGTCATCGCCTGCGAGACGTGCCGGACCATCTCGTACGCCTCGTGCGCCTGGAGGGGGCCGGAGGCGAGGAGGGCGGTCAGCTCGGTGGCGTCGGGAAGCCACTCGTGGACGACGTAGACGACGTCGTTGTCCTCGACGGCGTCCAGGACCTGCACGAAGCGCGGGTCGCTCAGGAGCGCCGTGGAGCGGGCCGCCGCGAGGACTTCGCGGGCGCGGGGGTGCGTGGCGGCCAGGAGGTGGACGCCGACGGCGCGGCGGAGTTTCTCGTCGACGGCGCGCCAGCTGCTGAAGCCGTCGAGCCGGGTGAGGCACTCCTCCAGGCGGTAGCGTCTGGCCAGCTTGTGGCCGCTGTGCAGCTCGGGGGGAGCGGCGACGGCCTCCGCCCCGCTCCTGTCCTCCTCGCTGTGCTCCGTCTCCTCCTGCGCGGTCTCCCGCTCGGGGATATCGGCCTTCGCGTCGGCCGTGGCCTGCTCCGCCTGCGCGGTCTGCGGTTCCTCACCGCTTTCCCGGGCCACGTCGACGGCAGACGTGCTGCGTTCCGCCACCGTCGTCCCTGCCTCCCCATCCGTTGCGCGCCTGGTGTGGCGCCGAACCAATTGTGCCCATGGACCGGCGTAATGCACGACACGCGGCGAGCGCCGGGAGTTGTGCCCGATCAGCGGCCGAGCCGTCCGCGCACCATACCGATCATGGAATTGAGCTCTGCGATCCGCATCCTCCTGGCTGCCACGTAGAAGACCCCGAGCAGGGCGATACCGCCCACGACCAGGGAGACCAGCGCTCCGCCCGCCCCGTTGCCCAGTGCCTTGAGCAGGACGTAGGCGAGGCCGCCGCCGACGAGGGCGGCCGGGATCGAGGCGCCGATGAGCCGTGCGTAGGTCCGTACGACGTGCGTGCCGTCCAGGTCGCCGCCCAGCCGCTTGCGGAGCCGGCGCCAGGCGATCCCCACGCCGACGACGTAGGCGAGGCCGTAGGAGCCCGCCATCCCGGCGACGGCCCAGCGGGCGGGGAGCACGAGGAAGCACAGTCCGGAGGCCGCCGCGTTGGTCACGGCGACGATCACGGTGTTGTAGAAGGGGGTGCGGGTGTCCTCGTAGGCGTAGAAACCGCGCAGGACGACGTACTGCACCGAGTAGGGGATGAGGCCGAGGCCGAAGGCCATCAGGACGAAGCCGATGCCGCGCGCTCCCTCGCTGCCCGAGCCCGCGTAGAGCAGCAGCGTGGTCGGCACGCCGAGGGCGAGGAAGGCGAAGGCGCACGGCACGATCGCGACGGCGGAGGTGCGCAGCCCGTACGAGATGTCCTCGCGGACCGCCGCGGCGTCTCCGTCCGCGGCGGCGCGCGAGATGCGCGGCAGCACGGCGGTCATGACCGAGACCGTGATGATCGCCTGCGGCATCTGCCACAGCAGCAGCGCGTAGTTGTACGCGGTGATGCCGGTGCCAGTGACGCCGTGCTTCTCGGCGGCGTGCCCGGCGGCGGTGGCGAGCTGGGTGACGACGACCATGCCGAGCTGGTTGGCGAGGACGAAGAGGAACGTCCACTTCGCGAGGCCGATCGCCTTGCCGAGGCCGTGGCCGCGCCAGTCGAAGCGCAGCCGCAGCCTGAACCCGGCGTCGCGCAGGTACGGGACCATCGCGAGGGCCTGCACGACGAGGCCGAGGAGCGTGCCGATACCGAGGAGGCGGACCCCGTCCGGGGTGACGTTCCCCGCGCCCACGCCGGAGGAGGTGTAGCCGCCGAAGACCCAGATGAACGCGCCGAACGTGGCGATGATGACGATGTTGTTGAGGACCGGGGTCCACATCATGGCGCCGAAGCGGCCCCGCGCGTTGAGGATCTGCCCGAGGACGACGTGGACTCCCATGAAGAACATCGTCGGCAGGCAGTACCGGGCGAACTCGATCGCGACCGCGCGCTGGGACGGGTCGTTGGCGATCTCCGTCGACATGAGCCGGATGAAGAGGGGCGCCGCCAGGACGCAGACGAGGGTGACGGCGGCCATGAGCGTGACGACGAGCGTCAGGAGGCGGTTGGCGTACGCCTCGCCGCCGTCGTCGTCGTTCTTCATCGCGCGGACGAGCTGCGGGATGAAGACGGCGTTGAGGGCGCCGCCGCCGACGAGGACGTAGATCATCGTCGGCAGCGTGTTGGCCACCTGGTAGGTGTCGTTGAGCGTGCCGACGCCGATCGCTCCGGCGACGACGAGGGTGCGCAGGAAGCCGGTGATGCGGGAGACGATCGTTCCCGCGGCCATGAGCGCGCTGGACTTGAGCAGGCTCGCGGCGCGGTTGGACTTGACGGGCGCGGCGGCGGGGGCCTCGGGCTCCGGTTCCGGCGCGGGGGCCTGCGCCGCGGGCGCGCTGTTGCCCTGCTGGTCGCGGTAGAGGTGGGCGAAGGCGTTCTGCTCCTCGCCGGGGCGCCCGCCGACGATGCGGTCGACGCCGACGAACTTCGTCGTGCGCGGTTCGTCGTCGTACGGCAGGTGCTGGGAGGGGCCTTCGGGCTCGGGCGCGGGGGTGTGCGCCCACAGGCGGGGGTCGGGGCCCTGGGGAGCGGGGGGCGGGGGCGCGTAGAGCGGGCCGTTCTCCTGGTAGGTGCCGGGGGGCGGCGGGGGGTGCGCCGAGCGGTCGTAGTAGGCCTCGGTGACGGGGTCCTGGGCGTAGGGGTTCTGCGCGCCGTAGGGGTCTTGCTGGTAGGCGTCCCGCAGGTACGCGTCCTGAGGGTAGGCGTCCTGCGGTGGGCGGCCGTTTTGCGGGGGCGGTGGGTACTGCGGGGAGGGCTGTCCCGGGTACGGCTGTGCCGGGCCGGGCCGCTCGGCGGGGCCGTCCTGACCCGGGGGCTGCTGCCCGTCCGGGGCGGGGCCGCCCGGGCCCTGCCCGCGGTCACCGTCGTACGGCGCGTTCATGGTCTACCCCACTCATCGTCCCCTGGCCCGGGAGCCACGACATTGCTCAACGGTCCACTCTCTCACCCGTACCGGAGCGCTCGATGTTTTCGCTTCCGGTGTCGGGCGCCGCCGGGGAGCCCTCCGGGGGATTCCCGGCGGGGGGTTCGGGGGTGCCCGCGGCCGGGTCTCGCGGCGTGTCCTCTCCCGCGGGGGCGGGGCCGCCGGCGCCGGGGGCGTGCGGGCCTGCGGGGGTGCCGCCACCGCCGGTGCCGTCCTCCCGCGCGCGGCGCTTGCGCTGGGTGTACATCCGGAGTCCGGCGAGGACGAGGAGGAGGACACCACCGGCGATGACCAGCATGACGGTCGAGGTGACCTCGGTGGCGTCCACGCTGAACTCGACGGGCTGGCCGTAGGCGCGGTTGTCGTCCGTGACCAGTTGCGCCGTCACCAGGACGGGGCCGTTGGCGTTGATCGTGGTGTCGAACTTCACCGTCTGGCTGTGCCCGGCGCCGATCTTGACCGCACGTTCCTCCCAGGGCCGCTCGCCGATCTTGAGGCGGGTCGGCTTCGTGGAGGTGAGCCGCACCTTGAGGTGCTGCGCGTCCTGGAGCAGGTTGTTCTGGACCGTGACCGGGATGGTGGCGCTGTGCCCGGAGAGCTTCGCGTCCGTCTTGGGAATGAGCCGTACCTGCCGGACGAGCGAGTCGAGGTAGCCGCGTACGTCGGTGCGGTACGTCGCGGCCTGACCGGCCCGGCCGCGCCAGGTCGTGGCGACCGCGCGGTCCATGGCGAGGCCGAAGGGGGTGACGACGCGATCGCGGCTCTGGAGGATCTCCTGGAAGCTGTCGAGCCCCTTCTGCGTGGCGTGCAGCGAGGTGAAGGCGGCGGTGGGCAGTTCCTGCTTGCGCAGCGAGCCGGGGTATGCGGAGCGCGGGGGGACGCGGGTGTTCGCCTGCGGGTCGGCCTTGGTCTTCGCGGCCTTGTCGAGTTCCTGGAAGAGCGACCAGCGACCGCCCTGGAGGGCGCGCAGGGCGGTGGCCATCGCCTCTGCCTGGGCTGCCGTCGGGGTGCGCTGGGGGGCGATCACGACCGTGCGCTGCTTCTGCTCGTCCTGCCGGGTGAGGGCGAGGCTCTGGGCGAGGAAGCGCTGCACCGCGAGCGTGACACTCTGCGGCGAGTCCATGGAGCCCTCGAAGGCGGTGGACAGGCGGGTGTCGGTGACGATCGCGGTGGTGCCGCCGCCGATGGGCCGTGCGGCCGAGGGGGTGTAGAGGAGGCTGTCGGGCTCGCTGAGGCTGTCGCTGCGCGTCAGGACCTGTGTCGCGCCGGCCGAGGTGGCCACGTCGACGATCGAGCGGTCGATCGCTCCGTCCGCGGGCCAGGCGTAGTCCGTGCTGAGCTTGAGGTCGCTGCCGAGGATCGACAGGGTGGGGCGACCGATGTCCGTGGCGGTCTTGAGCCGGGCGAGGGTCGTGGGGACCTTGGTGCCGTTGTGCGCGATCGAGGCGAGGTCCGGGTCACCGTAGGGGAGGGCGACGACGGAGCGTCCGGCCAGGGCCTTGCCGAGGGTGTCGAGCCAGCTCGCCGCGGCGTCCTTGTTCTTCTTGGACCCCGCGACGGTCTTGCCGTCCTTGCCGGCGAGGCGGTAGCCGTCGGCCATGTCGGCGACGGTGTTGATCAGGTCCGGGTCGATGACCCAGGTGACGTCGAGTTCCTTGCCGAGGGCGACCATCCGGTCGAGACGGCCGCCGGGCAGGATCTCCTTCGCCAGGTCGTCGTTCTCGAAGACGCTGTTCTGGTCGTCGTCGCCCCCGCCGACGGTGCGGGCGCCGATGCGGGCGCTGGAGATGAGCGGCCACAGGGCGGTCGTCTGCGACTGACGGGCGGTGGGCTCGGGCTGCCAGGGCAGGTAGGTGCGCTTGATCCCGAGGACCTGTTCCTGCCACGGGACGCTGCTGGTGCGGCCGTCGAAGGAGACGCCGATCTGGTAGACACCGTCGGCGCCGAGCTGGAGGTCCTTCACCGGCACGGAGAGGGTGAAGTTCTCCTTCTGCTTCGGCGTCAGCTTCCCGACCTTGTGGTCGTACTTGTCCGCGATCTCGTTGCCGTCGAGTCCCGGGGTGTAGCCGCTGCGGTCGTCGGCGACGTCGATCGCGCTGCGGCTGGTGAGCAACTGGCCGACCCGCAGGGCGACGTGCGCCTCGGTGATGGTCTGCTTGCTGCGGTTGGTGAGGGTCCCGGTCACCGTCACGGTGTTCCCGGCCTCGGGGGCCTCCGGCGTCAGGCCCGTGAGCTGGACGTCCACCGTGCGGGAGCCGGTGGGCTCGGCGGCGGCGGGCTGTCGCGGGGCGTCCGCCTGCGCGGGGGTGAGGTGCGTGAGGAGTCCGAGGAGGGGGACCGCCACTGTGACGGCCATCACGCGTCGCAGCCGTCGCCGGGCAGGGGAGGGGCAGGGGGTTCGATGGGTAACTGCCGCCTCGGCCACGCGCTCGCCCGTCCTCGTCGTCGTCAGTGGTCGGTGGTTGTCGCTTGGTGCGTCCACGCATGGTAACGAGGTGAGCTGGGCCGAAGTGCCGCGGAGTGGGACGGGCGATCTTGTGAAGGCCGCGGGGACGGTACTCCGGCGGTGTTCCGGCAGGATTCGGAGGGCGCGACGGAGCCACGTACCCTCTCCTGTTGTGCCGAACGCCAACCATGAACCCAGCAGTGCACTGAGCCAGGTGCAGCAGCGCGCGGTGAGCGAGCTGCTGCGCGTCTCGCCCGTCGCGGACGAACTCGCCCGCCGTTTCCACGAGGCCGGATTCACGCTGGCCCTGGTCGGGGGTTCGGTACGGGACGCGCTGCTCGGCAGGCTCGGCAACGATCTCGACTTCACCACCGATGCCCGGCCCGAGGACGTACTCGCCCTCGTGCGGCCCTGGGCGGACGCGGTGTGGGAGGTGGGCATCGCCTTCGGCACGGTCGGCTGCCAGAAGGCGGCACGCGTGGGCGAGGAGGAGCAGAGCTTCCAGATCGAGGTCACGACGTACCGTTCCGAGGCGTACGACCGCACCTCGCGCAAGCCGAAGGTCTCCTACGGCGACTCGATCGAGGAGGACCTCGTACGGCGGGACTTCACCGTCAACGCGATGGCCGTGTTCCTGCCCGAGAAGCGCTTCGTGGACCCGCACGGCGGGCTGGACGATCTCGCGGCCAAGGTGCTGCGCACCCCGGGCACCCCCGAGGCGTCCTTCTCGGACGACCCGCTGCGGATGCTGCGCGCGGCACGCTTCGCCGCGCAGCTCGACTTCGAGGTCGCCGCTGACGTGGTCGCGGCGATGACGGCGATGGCGGAGCGCATCGGCATCGTCTCGGCGGAACGGGTCCAGGCCGAGCTGAACAAGCTGCTGCTGTCCGCGCACCCCGTGAAGGGGCTGCGGCTCCTGGTGGACACCGGGCTCGCGGAGCAGGTGCTCCCCGAACTGCCCGCGCTGCGCCTGGAGAGCGACGAGCACCACCGCCACAAGGACGTCTACGAGCACTCGCTCACCGTGCTTGAGCAGGCGATCGACCTGGAGGAGGACGGTCCCGACCTCACGCTCCGCATCGCGGCACTCCTGCACGACATCGGCAAGCCGAAGACGCGGCGCTTCGAGGGGGATGGCCGGGTCTCCTTCCACCACCACGAGATCGTCGGCGCCAAGATCGCCAAGAAGCGGCTCGCGGCGCTCAAGTACTCGAACGAGATGATCCGCGACGTGTGCCGCCTCATCGAGCTGCACCTGCGCTTCCACGGCTACGGAGCCGGTGAGTGGACCGATTCCGCGGTACGGCGGTACGTGCGCGACGCGGGCCCGCAGCTCTCCCGGCTCCACAAGCTCACCCGATCCGACTGCACGACGCGCAACAAGCGCAAGGCGAACGCCCTGGCCCGCGCCTACGACGGTTTGGAACAGCGGATCGAGGAGTTGCAGGAACAGGAGGAGCTGGACGCGATCCGGCCCGACCTCGACGGCAACGAGATCATGGCGCTCCTCGGGATCACCCCGGGGCCCGCGATCGGCAGGGCCTACGCCTTCCTCCTCGATCTGCGGATGGAGAAGGGGCCGCTCGGCAAGGACGCGGCGGGCGAGGCGCTCCGGGAGTGGTGGAGCACTCAGCCGCAGTGAGCACGCGATGTTTCACGTGGAACATCGCCGGGCCGGGGCATCACGCGATGTTCCACGTGAAACATCCTCGGCCGCCCCACGGATGTTTCACGTGAAACATCCGTCCCGTCCTCAGCTCGCGGGCGCCGGAACGCGGAGCGCGCGCCCGGCGAGCGCGGCCACACCCGCGTAGATCACCGCGACGCCCAGAACGAGCGGCACGGAGCGTCCGTCGCCCGGCAGGACGAGGGCCGAGGCGCCCGCGGCGCCGACGAAAGCGACGTTGAAGAGCACGTCGTAGACCGAGAAGACCCGGCCGCGGTAGGCGTCGGCGACCTCGGACTGCACCACCGTGTCGGTCGCGATCTTCGCGCCCTGGGTGACGACGCCGAGGAAGAACGCGAGCGCCATCATCACCGGCTCGGCGAAGAAGGGGCCCGCGAGCCCGACGAGGACCGCCGCGAGGGCCGCGCAGGCGGCGATCCAGCCGAGCGGTCCGAAGCGCCGGATCGCCCACGGGCTCAGCAGCGCCGCCACGAAGAAGCCCGCCGCCGAGAGGCCGAGGGCGAGACCGAGCAGGGCGAGCCCGTCCTCCTCCGTCGCCGACCACGCGTACCGGCAGAGCATCAGCACCGTGACGGTGAGCGCCCCGTAGCAGAAGCGCAGGAGGGTCATCGCGGCGAGCGAGCGCGCGGCGGGACGGCGGGCGGGGGCCGCGAGGTGCCGCAGCCCCTGGAGGAGGCCCTGCGCGGTCGCCGTGAGCGCGGCGCGCACCGGGACCCGGGGGCGCTCCTCCCGGCCGGGTCCGAGCGCGTTCACCGGGATGCGGAGCGAGGCGAGCGCGGCGGCCAGGTAGAGCGCGGCGCCGAGCAGCAGCACAGCGGCGTCCGAGTCCCAGCCCAGGAGCCGGACGAGGAAGGCGAGACCGCCGCCCACCGTGGCGGCGAGCGTCCCGGCGGTCGGCGAGAGCGCGTTCGCCACGACGAGGCGCGCGCCGTCGACGACGCGGGGCAGCGCGGCGGAGAGCCCGGCGAGGACGAAGCGGTTGACCGCCGTCACGCACAGGGCCGCCACGTAGAAGAGCGAGTCAGGGACGCGGGCGAGGATCAGCACGGCCGTGAGCGCGGCGAGCAGGACCCGCAGCAGGCTCCCGTACAGGAAGACCTGACGGCGCCGCCAGCGGTCGAGGAAGACACCGGCGAAGGGGCCGACGAGGGAGTACGGGAGGAGCAGGACGGCCATCGCGGAGGCGATCTGGCCCGGGGTCGCCTGCTTCTCGGGGGAGAACACGACGTAGGTGGCGAGACCGACCTGGAAGACGCCGTCCGCGGCCTGGGAGAGCAGTCGCACGGCGAGCAGCCGGCGGAAGCCTCCCCGCCGCAGCAGGAGACGGAGATCGGGGACGACAGCCATGCGGCACAGCTTCACATGCCTGGTGAGGGGTGCCGCGCACGGGTACGGCGAAGGGGCCCGTACCGGTGCGGTACGGGCCCCTTCGGACACGCGGGTGCCGGTGCTCACCCCGCGAGGGGTGGCGGGCCGGACGGGGTGTCAGCCGTTCAGCGCTCGACCTCGCCGCGGATGAACAGCTCCACGTTCTCGCGGGCCTGGTCGTCGAAGTACTGGACCGGCGGGCTCTTCATGAAGTAGCTGCTGGCCGACAGGATCGGGCCGCCGATGCCGCGGTCCTTGGCGATCTTCGCGGCGCGGAGCGCGTCGATGATGACGCCGGCGGAGTTCGGGGAGTCCCAGACCTCCAGCTTGTACTCCAGGTTCAGCGGGACGTCGCCGAAGGCACGGCCTTCGAGGCGCACGTAGGCCCACTTGCGGTCGTCGAGCCACTGCACGTAGTCGGACGGGCCGATGTGCACGTTCTTGGCGCCGAGGTCCCGGTCGGGGATCTGCGAGGTGACGGCCTGCGTCTTGGAGATCTTCTTCGACTCCAGGCGCTCGCGCTCCAGCATGTTCTTGAAGTCCATGTTGCCGCCGACGTTGAGCTGCATCGTGCGGTCGAGGACGACACCGCGGTCCTCGAAGAGCTTCGCCATCACGCGGTGCGTGATGGTCGCGCCGACCTGCGACTTGATGTCGTCGCCGACGATCGGGACACCGGCCTCGGTGAACTTGTCGGCCCACTCCTTGGTGCCCGCGATGAAGACGGGGAGAGCGTTGACGAAGGCGACCTTGGCGTCGATGGCGCACTGGGCGTAGAACTTCGCGGCGGCCTCGGAGCCCACCGGCAGGTAGCAGACGAGAACGTCGACCTGACGGTCCTTGAGCACCTGGACGATGTCGACCGGCTGCTCGCCGGACTCCTCGATCGTCTCGCGGTAGTACTTGCCGAGGCCGTCGTGGGTGTGGCCGCGCTGCACGGAGACGCCGGTGCTGGGCACGTCGCAGATCTTGATGGTGTTGTTCTCGCTGGCGCCGATGGCGTCCGCGAGGTCGAGACCGACCTTCTTGGCGTCCACGTCGAAGGCGGCGACGAACTCGATGTCCTTGACGTGGTACTCGCCGAACTGCACGTGCATGAGACCCGGGACCTTGCCCTCCGGGTCGGCGTCCTTGTAGTACTCGACGCCCTGCACCAGCGAGGCGGCGCAGTTGCCCACGCCGACAATGGCTACGCGAACCGAACTCATTCCGGTTGCTCCCTGTGTGATCTCTGAGTCCTATGAGAGCCGCGGTGCTGCGGTCTCAGGTGGGTGTGCCGGGCGAATCCGGCCGGGAGTCGCTCCCGGACCGGGGCAGATCGCCCGGCGCTCCCTTCTGCCGCTCCACGTCCCCCGGCCGGGAGGTCCGCAGGTCGCGGCCCACGCGCTCGCTCTCGATCAGCTCGTTGAGCCAGCGCACCTCGCGCTCCACGGATTCCATCCCATGGCGCTGAAGTTCGAGGGTGTAGTCGTCAAGACGCTCCCGGGTGCGGGAGAGCGAGGCCCGCATCTTCTCCAGGCGCTCCTCCAGCCGGCTGCGGCGGCCTTCCAGGACGCGCATCCGCACGTCCCGGGAGGTCTGGCCGAAGAAGGCGAAGCGTGCGGCGAAGTGCTCGTCCTCGTAGGCGTCCGGGCCGGTCTGGGAGAGCAGCTCCTCAAAGTGCTCCTTGCCGTCCCCGGTCAGCCGGTAGACGATCTTCGCGCGCCGCCCGGAGAGGGCGGTGGCGGGTTCGCCCGGGGCGGCCGCAGACTCCTCGGCGAGCCAGCCCCGCGCCACCAGCGTCTTGAGACAGGGATAAAGCGTCCCGTAGCTGAACGCCCGGAACACCCCCAGCGAGGTGTTGAGGCGTTTCCGCAGCTCGTAGCCGTGCATGGGGGACTCGCGCAGCAGGCCCAGAACGGCGAACTCAAGGATGCCCGCACGTCGGCTCATCCTCTCGTCCTCCTTTTCCCGGACCGCCGTAGCGCGTCTTTATCTCGTGCTGATGTATCGATTCGATACATCAGCACGATAGAGCGGTGTCCTCGTGACGACAAGTGGGGACCTCGTGACCGGCGTCACATCGCTGTGAGGATGGGAGCAAGTTGCCTGTTTTGGGGTGAACTTCGGAGTCTGTGCGCCGAGCCGGTGCGTAGTCTGGGCGCCATGCTGTCCACCGGGAACCGTGAGGCGCCCGGGAACGTCGTCGCCCCAGACGTGAGCGCGCGAGCCCGCCGAGGGTCCCGTGCCACGCCGGGGGAACCGCTTCAGCCGCCGTTTCCAGGCGCGTAAGCCTGCGCCTGCCCGAGGAGTAATCGTTCGATGAGCGAGCACCGTCGCAAACCGTCGCAGCCCGAAGGCGGCGGACGGGCCGCGGCCCGACGCGCCCGTTCCGGGAACACGGGACGCCGGGCGACGCCCCGTGGTTCCGCCCCCTCGTCCGCCGCGTCCGGCTCGGCCGGTATGGAGCCGCCGTCCCACGGAGGCGGCCGCGCCGAGGCCCGGCGCGCCGCTCAGCGCGGTGGCGGGCGCAGACGCGCGGCGACCCCGGCGGCTCAGGGAGCCGGCCGGCGCGGCGGTCCCCCGGCGAAGAAGCGCTTCATCGACTACCCGCGTGCCGGCAAGGACGGGGCCTGGCGCTGGGTCCCCTCCTGGAAGCTCGTGACCGGGCTCTTCGTCGCCTTCCTGGGCGGTCTCATGGGACTCGCGGGTCTCGCGTACGCGATGGTCGAGGTGCCTGACGAGGCGTTGAGCGCCAAGGCGCAGAACAACGTCTACTTCTGGTCCGACGGCAGCCAGATGGTCGCCACGGGCGGGGAGAGCCAGCGCAACCGGCAGATCGTCCCGCTCGACAAGATCGCCAAGTCGATGCAGTACGCGGTCATCTCGGCGGAGAACAAGTCCTTCGAGACGGACAGCGGCATCGACCCCATGGGTATCGGCCGCGCCCTCTTCAACATGGCCAAGGGCGGCCAGACCCAGGGTGGTTCGACCATCACCCAGCAGTACGTCAAGAACGCGGTGCTGGACGATCAGGAACAGACGCTGAGCCGCAAGTTCAAGGAACTGTTCATCTCGATCAAGGTGGGCACGACCAAGGACAAAGACGAGATCATGGCGGGCTACCTGAACACCGCCTACTACGGTCGCGGTGCCTACGGTATCCAGGCCGCCTCGCGCGCGTACTTCGACAAGGACGCGGTCGATCTCAACGCCGGCGAATCGGCCCTCCTGGCCGCCGTGCTCAAGGGCGCGACGTACTACGACCCGGCGGGCGTCGCCTCGGACAACCCGGCGAAGACGACGAAGGAAGCCAATACGATCCGCGCCACGGAGCGCTGGTCGTGGATTCTCGACGAGGAGGTCAAGGACGGCCACCTCAGCACGAGCGAACGGGCCAAGTACCGGGAACTGCCGAAGACGGAGCCGCCGCGGGCGAACAGCGCGCTCGGCGGCCAGATCGGCTACCTCGTGGAACTCGCCGACTCCTGGGTGATGAGCCACTCCGAGGAGACGGGCATCACCCAGAACAAGCTGAACCAGGGCGGCTACCGGATCTACACGACCTTCAAGAAGGACCGGGTCAAGGAGCTGGAGAAGTCCGTCAACAAGGTCTACAACGAGAACATCGACCCCAAGAAGCGGCCGAAGACGGACCGGCACGTGCAGTTCGGCGGCGCCTCCGTCAACGCGAACAGCGGGGCGATCGAGGCCGTCTACGGTGGTAAGGACGCCCTTACGCACTGGAGCAACAACGCCGATGTCACCGGTGCCCAGGTCGGTTCGACCTTCAAGCCCTTCGTGCTCGCCGCCGCGATGGAGCACGGCATCCGCGACCCGAAGCTGGGGCCCGAGCAGGACGACTCCACGCGTCGGCCGGTCTCCCAGATGAGCATCTACAGCGCGAAGAACAAGCTGAAGATCAAGCAGTACAACGGGCAGGTCTGGACGGACAAGAACGGCGACCAGTGGAACCAGTCCAACGACGGGGACGAGTCCTACCACTCGGACGACAACTACCGCATCACCCTGCGTGAGGCGATGGAGCACTCCGTCAACTCCGCCTTCGTGCAGCTCGGCATGGACGTCGGGCTGGACAAGGTGAAGGACGCCGCCATCAAGGCCGGCATCCAGGACGGCCCGAACATCTTCGCGAGCAACAACTACCCCTCGTTCTCGCTCGGTACCTCCTCCCCCAGCGCGATCCGGATGGCGGGCGCCTACGCGACCTTCGCGAACGAGGGCGAGCAGAACGACCCGTACTCGGTGACCAAGGTGGAGAGCGAGAAGGGCACGCTCTTCCAGCACAAGAAGAAGAGCAAGTCCGCCTTCCCCAAGCCCGTGGCCGACAACGTCACCGACGTGCTCAAGAACGTCGTGGACCACGGCACCGGTACCTCGGCCCAGCTGCCCGGCCGCCAGGTCGCGGGCAAGACCGGTACGACCGACGGCAACAAGTCCGCCTGGTTCGTCGGGTACACCCCGCAGGTCTCCACCGCGATCGCCATGTTCCGCTTCGACGACAACGCGAAGAACAAGCAGCGCCAGTTCGAGAAGATGTATGGCACGGGCAACCAGACCTCGATCCACGGTGCCTCGTTCCCGGCCGAGATCTGGAAGGACTACATGCTCCTGGCGCTCAAGAGCGCCCCGAAGGAGGACTTCCCGAAGCCGGACAAGATCGGTGAGGTCGTCGAGACGGTCGACGCCCCGCCCTCGCCGAGCGCCCCGTCCTCGCCCAGCCCCTCGCACTCCCCCTCGGAGACGCCTTCGAAGTCGCCCACCCAGGAGCCGCCGCCCAGCCCGTCCGTCACGGAGTCCAGGAACACCTGCGCTCCCTTGGACTTCAACTGCCAGCACGGTGGTGGCAACGAGGGTGCCGACGGCGGCGACGAAGGCGCGAACGCTGGTGAAGGCGCTGACGGCGGCGACCAAGGCGGTGACAACCAGGGGCCCGGGCAGACCTCCGGTTCGCCCTCCTCGCCCTCGATGCCGGGCGAAGGGGACCCCGGCGACGGCGACGACAACGGCTGGTTCAAGCCCTGACCCCGTCGAGGCGATGTTCCACGTGAAACATCTGTGATGTTTCACGTGGAACAGTGAAGGCGCGATGTTTCACGTGAAACATCGGGGAGCCGGATGTTCCACGTGAAACATGGACATCTCCTCCAGGAGCTCCGGGCGGGTTCGCCCTACGAGGGCCGCGGTACCGACTTCCGGTACCGCGGCCCTCGCCGCGTGGCGGGCGGGTGTGCCGCGCGCCCCAGGTCCGTGGCGGCCCGTGCGTCCCGCGCGGCGTCCCCTGCGTCCCGTGCGGCGTTCCCCGCCGCCGTCGCTCAGGGGCGTACGGCAGGATGTCCGTCATGACGAGTACCCGCGTGCAGCAGTCCGGCCCGGTGCTTCCCACCGAGGAGGACCCCGTCGCCGCCGAGGGCAGCGAACTGCTCGGTGGCCCGGTGGGGCGTCACGCCCTGCTCGGCTCCACGTGGTGGACGCCGGTACGGGTCGTCGCGCTCGTCGCTCTGGGGCTCTTCGCCCTCGGCATGGTGCAGAAGATCCCCTGCTACGACGGCGGCTGGTTCCGCGGGGTGAACGCCCAGTACACGCACGCCTGCTACTCCGACATCCCCCATCTCTTCCAGGGGCGCGGCTTCGCCGACGGGCTCGTCCCCTACTTCGACCGGCTCAGCGGCGACATGCAGTACCTGGAGTACCCCGTGCTCACGGGAGTCTTCATGGAGGTGGCCTCCTGGCTCACGCCGGGCGGCAAGGACCTCGTGCACCGCGAGCAGGTGTACTGGCTGGTGAACTCCGGGATGCTCATGATCTGCGCGGTGGTCCTCGCCGTGTGCGTCAGCCGCACCCACCGGCGTCGTCCCTGGGACGGCCTGCTCGTCGCCCTCGCGCCCGCCGCCGCGCTCACCGCCACCATCAACTGGGACCTGCTCGCTGTCGCGCTGACCGCGGTCGCGATGCTCCTGTGGTCCCGCAAGCGCTCCCTCGGCTTCGGCGTCCTGCTCGGACTCGCCACGGCCGCGAAGCTCTACCCCGTCCTCCTCCTCGGACCGCTGCTGCTCCTGTGCTGGCGCACGGGCCGCTGGCGGGAGTTCGGCAGGGCTCTGGGCGGGACGGCGGCGGCCTGGCTCCTCGTGAACCTCCCCGTCATCCTGCTGGCGCCCGACGGCTGGGCGAAGTTCTACACGTTCAGCCAGGAACGAGGGGTCGACTTCGGGTCCTTCTGGCTCATCCTGTCCCAGCGCCTCGACTCCCCGCCGAGCACGGACACCGTCAACACGCTCGCGATGCTACTCATGGTGCTCGCCTGCGCTCTCCTCGCCGTCCTCACGCTCACCGCTCCGCGCAGGCCCCGCTTCGCCCAGCTCGCCTTCCTCGTCGTCGCGGCCTTCATCCTCACCAACAAGGTCTACTCACCGCAGTACGTCCTGTGGCTCGTCCCGCTCGCCGCCCTCGCCCGCCCCCGCTGGCGGGACTTCCTCGTCTGGCAGGCCGGAGAGGTCCTGTACTTCCTCGGCATCTGGCTCTACCTCGCCTACACGAGCGGCGGCAAAGGCGCGATGGGGCTCTCCCAGGAGGGCTACCACCTAGTCGTCTGCTGCCACCTGCTCTCCACGCTCTACCTCTGCGCGGTCGTCGTGCGGGACATCCTGCTGCCCGAGCGCGACCCCGTCCGCGCCGGCGGCGACGACGATCCCTCCGGCGGAGTCCTCGACGGAGCGCCCGACCGGCACGTCTACGGACGCGCGGCGAGGCACTCGGCGCAGGCCGACGGGACGTACACGGACTGGGGCAAGGGGCCGGAGGAGCGCTTCGCGGACGAGGAGCGCCGGGCCTGAGCGACCGCCGGTACGGGGCGCGGTAGCGGGGGCCTTGGTACGGGGTCTCGGCGGAGGTCTCGGTATTCGTGGATGCGTCTAGCTGCGCCTCGCTGCGTCTCGGTACGGCGAAG
>NZ_GG770539.1:3524970-3534599 GCF_000154905.1 Streptomyces sp. SPB074
CCTTCGCCGTACCGGAACGTGCGGGTCGCGCGCTCAGCGCTCCACGACGCGGTCGAACTGCGTCGTCGTGTGGCGCAGGTGCGCCACCAGTTCCTCGCCCACCCGCGGTTCGGCGGCGTCCCCGGGCACGAAGAGGATCGAGACCTGCATGTGCGGCGGTTCGGCGAACCACCGCTGCTTGCCGTCGTGGACGAACGGCGAGAGGTTCCGGTTGACCGTGGCGAGACCGGCCCGCGCCACGCCCTTCGCGCGCGGCATCACGCCGTGCAGCGCCTTGGGCGCCTCCAGCCCCACACCGTGCGACGTGCCGCCCGCGACGACGACGAGCCAGCCGTCCGAGGCCGCCTTCTGCTGCCGGTAGCCGAACCGCTCGCCCTTCGCGACCCGGGTCACGTCGAGAACCGTCCCCCGGTACTGGGTCGCCTCGTGGTCACCGAGCCAGAGCAGGGTCCCGATCCGGGCGCGGAACCGGGTCTGCGGGAACTGCTGGCTCAGCCGGGCCAGCTCGTCCGCCTTGACGTGGCTCACGTACATCGTGTGGAGCGGCAGCCGCGCCCCGCGCAGCGCGTCCATCCACGCGATGACCTCCTCCACCGCGTCCGTGCCGTCGGTGCGGTCCAGCGGCAGGTGGATCGCGAAGCCTTCGAGGCGCACGCCGTCGATCGCGCTGCCGAGGGCCTGAAGATCGCTCCGGGACACACCGTGCCGCTTCATCGAGGACATGACCTCGATCATCACGCGCGCGCCCACCAGGGCCTGGACCCCGTCCACCGAGGACACCGAGCGGATCACCCGGTCCGGGAGCGGCACCGGCTCCTCACCGCGGCGGAACGGGGTGAGGACCAGCAGATCGCCGCTGAACCAGTCCTTGATCCGCGCGGCCTCGTACGTGGTGCCGACGGCGAGCATGTCGGAGCCGAAGCGGGTCGCCTCCTCGGCGAGCCGCTCGTGGCCGAAGCCGTAGCCGTTGCCCTTGCAGACCGGGACGATCCCGGGGAACTGTTCGAGGACGTGCTTGTGGTGTGCCCGCCAGCGCGTGGAGTCGACATACAGCGTGAGCGCCATGGCCGGTCCCGGACCTTTCTTCTAGCTGTGTGGTGCAGAGGGGCGTGCCGCGCGGGAACCGGCGGGGGCCGGGCGCGGCAACGCGAGGGGGAGGGTCAGCGCCGCGACATGTAGATGTCGAGCGCCTTGTGGAGCAGCTTGTTGAGCGGGAAGTCCCACTCCCCGAGGTACTCCGCGGCCTCTCCCCCGGTTCCCACCTTGAACTGGATGAGGCCGAAGAGGTGGTCGGTCTCGTCGAGCGAGTCGCTGATGCCGCGCAGGTCGTAGACGCTCGCGCCGAGCGCGTAGGCGTCGCGGAGCATCGCCCACTGCATCGCGTTCGACGGGCGCACTTCGCGCCCGATGTTGTCCGAGGCGCCGTACGAGTACCAGACGTGCCCGCCGACGACGAGCATCGTGGCCGCCGAGAGGTTCACCCCGTTGTGACGCGCGAAGTACAGGCGCATCCGGTTCGGGTCCTCGCTGTTCAGCGCCTGCCACATGCGCTCGAAGTAC
This sequence comes from Streptomyces sp. SPB074, assembly GCF_000154905.1. Lineage (GTDB taxonomy): Bacteria > Actinomycetota > Actinomycetes > Streptomycetales > Streptomycetaceae > Streptomyces. The sequence continues at coordinate 3,526,531 of NZ_GG770539.1, forward strand.
GCCTGCGGGCGGGGCCGGAACTTGTCGCGGATCGCGGTGATCTCGTAGAGCCGCTGCCACTCCGCGAGGTCGTGGTAGCCGCCCTGGACGACCTCCACCCCGGCCTTCTCGGCCTTTTTGATGTTGCGCCGCCACAGCTGGTTGAAGCCCTTGTGGACCTCTTCCAGGGAGCGCCCGGCGAGCGGGACCTGGAAGACGTAGCGGGGCTGTACGTCGCCGAAGCCCGCGCCGCCGTCCTCGCCCTGCTGCCAGCCCATCCGCCGCAGCTTGTCGGCGACCTCGAAGGCGCGCGGCTCGATGACGTCCGCCTCGATGTCGCGCAGCCGCTTGACGTCCGGGTCCTGGATGCCCTGCTTGATCGTCGGCGCCTTCCAGCGGCGGATGACGACCGGGGGACCCATCTTCACCGAGAAGGCGCCCTGCTTTTTGAGGTGCGCCAGCATCGGCTGGAGCCAGTCCTCCAGGTTCGGCGCGTACCAGTTGATGACCGGGCCCTCGGGCAGGTAGGCGAGGTACCGCTTGATCTTGGGGAGCTGGCGGTAGAGGACGAGGCCGGCGCCGACGAGCTGCCCGGTCTTCTCGTCGATCCAGCCGAGGCTCTCCGAGCGCCACTCCGACTTCACGTCTGCCCAGGCGGGGACCTGCATGTGGCTGGCCGCGGGCAGGCTCTGGATGAAAGCCAGATGGTGCTCGCGGCTGATGGTCCTCAGGGTCAGGCTCATTCGGGGCGCTCCTCGGGCTGGTGTGTCCCCATCGGTACAGGGCTCCGGCTCTCGCGCCGAAGCCTACTGCGCCTGTGCGGGGCGCTCACTGGGCCGTACCGCTCGCCCGGGCGGGCACGGGAGCGGTGGCACGGCCGGACGGGGGCGGCGACCGGACGCGGACACTGCTCCAGCCGGGCGAAGCGGCGGACGCGGCGGCCTGTCCGCCGGGACGTCGGCGGCGGAGGCGGTGCGGGGGTGGCGGTTCAGGGGCGGCGGTTCGGGTGGTGCTTTTGGGAGCGAGGCGGACACCGTGCGCAGGGAAAGCCCGCGACGCCGGGGCCCTCCGCATCTGGGGCGGAGGGACTCCGGCGCCGCGGGCCGTCGGCCCGGGCGGTGGTGCGGTGCCGGGCGGTGTGGTCGGGCTGGGAAGGGGTGCGGTGGCGGGCTGGAGGGCTCCGCGAGTGATGGCGGGGTGAGCCGGGGGCTCAGCCGCCGATCACGCCGCCGAAGAGGCCGCCGTGGGCCATGCCGACGAGGAGCCCGATCCCCGCCGCACCCATGCCGATGATCAGCCCGAAGCGCTCGCGGGTGGTGACGGAGATGTACTGCCCCCAGCCGCCGACCGCGAGCCCGACGAGCCCTGCCCAGGAGCTGAGCAGGTGGAAGCTGTGGAAGAAGGACGAGACGAAGGCCAGGAACCCCAGCGCGACGGTGAGCGCGGTGAGGGTGTTCTGCAAGGGATGCGGCCGTCCGTCTCCGGAGACGAGCGAGTTCGCAGAGGGCTGATGTGCGGACGGGGGACGTATTGCCTGTGCCATCGGGCACCTCCTGACGGGACCGGCACCCGGTAGCGCCGGTCACATCCGTTCTGTACAGATTGCGTCCCCTCGCGGCCGGATTTCAACCGGAAGCGGGTGTGCGGGTACTGTGTACCGTCTGCGCCGGTGTCTGTCCGGCCACCCGGACGGCCCTCCTCCTCGGCGGAGGGCGCGTTGTCAGTGGGGCCCAGTACCGTCGCTACGCATGAACAACCCTCCTGCCACGGATTGTCCGTGGCCGCTGAGTCCGAAGGAGGTGGGTTACCTATGCGTCACTACGAGGTGATGGTGATCCTCGACCCCGATCTCGAAGAGCGCTCTGTCGCTCCCCTGATCGAGAGCTTCCTCTCCGTCGTCCGCGAGGCCGACGGAAAGGTCGAGAAGGTCGACACCTGGGGCCGTCGTCGTCTGTCCTACGAGATCAACAAGAAGCCCGAGGGGATCTACTCGGTCATCGACCTCCAGGCCGAGCCCGCGGTCATCAAGGAGCTCGACCGTCAGATGAATCTGAACGAGTCGGTCCTCCGGACCAAGGTCCTCCGTCCCGAGACCCACTGAGCGCTCTGGCTCAGGGACTCGCGGACGTCGAGTAGCCACGTACCCGCCAGAGCACATTCCGCCGAGAGGTACATCCCATGGCAGGCGAGACCGTCATCACGGTCGTCGGCAATCTTGTCGACGACCCGGAGCTGCGCTTCACCCAGTCCGGTGCGGCCGTCGCGAAGTTCCGCGTCGCGTCCACCCCGCGCACCTTCGACCGGCAGACCAACGAGTGGAAGGACGGCGAAAGCCTCTTCCTCACGTGCTCGGTCTGGCGGCAGGCCGCGGAGAACGTCGCGGAGTCGCTGCAGCGCGGCACCCGCGTCATCGTTCAGGGCCGGTTGAAGCAGCGGTCCTACGAGGACCGTGAAGGCACCAAGCGCACGGTCTACGAGCTGGACGTCGACGAGGTCGGCGCCAGCCTGCGCAATGCCACCGCCAAGGTCACCAAGACCAGCGGCGGGGGCGGGCGCGGCGGCCAGGGAGGCTACGGCGGAGGCCCGCAGGACGGCGGCTGGGGCGGAAACCCCGGCGGCGGTCAGCAGCAGCCGCAGCAGGGCGGTGGCGGTGCACCCGCCGGCGACCCCTGGGCCACCGGTGCTCCCTCCGGCGGAGGGCAGCAGGGTGGCGGCGGCTGGGGCGGGAACTCCGGCGGCGGCTACTCGGACGAGCCCCCCTTCTAGGACCTTCGGGTCCTGGGGTGGGCCTTCCCACTTCTTGATCACACAGGAGAAACACCATGGCGAAGCCGCCTGTGCGCAAGCCTAAGAAGAAGGTCTGCGCATTCTGCAAGGACAAGGTCACGTACGTGGACTACAAGGACACGAACATGCTGCGGAAGTACATTTCCGACCGCGGCAAGATCCGTGCCCGCCGCGTGACCGGCAACTGCACCCAGCACCAGCGCGATGTCGCCACGGCCGTGAAGAACAGCCGTGAGATGGCGCTGCTGCCCTACACGTCCACCGCGCGCTGAGAGAGGGTGACCATCGCATGAAGATCATCCTCACGAACGAGGTCTCCGGTCTCGGTGGCCCCGGCGAGGTCGTCGACGTCAAGGACGGGTACGCCCGTAACTACCTGGTCCCGCGTGGTTTCGCGATCCGCTGGACCAAGGGTGGCGAGAAGGACGTCGCGCAGATCCGTCGCGCGCGCAAGATCCACGAGATCGCCACGATCGAGCAGGCCAACCAGATCAAGGCCGAGCTGGAGGGTGTCAAGGTCCGCCTTGAGACCCGCTCCGGTGACGCCGGCCGTCTGTTCGGCTCCGTGACCCCGGCCGACATCGCCTCGGCGATCAAGGCCGCGGGTGGCCCGAACGTGGACAAGCGCCGCATCGAGCTGACGACGCCGATCAAGTCGCTCGGCGCCCACGAGGCGTCCGTGCGTCTGCACCCCGAGGTGGCCGCCAAGGTCAGCATCGAGGTCGTCTCCGCCTGAGCGTCTCGCTGACGCGAAGCAGCGAGGGGGCCGCACCACACGTGGTGCGGCCCCCTCGGCGTGTCCGGGGCCCACCGGTACCCCTCCGGTTCGACGCGTCCGTGCGCGAGGGATGTTTCACGTGGAACATCCGGTATCACCCGCTCCAGCGGATTCGCCGGGCTCGCGATGTGGTGACGGTTTCACGATGTTTCACGTGAAACATTCCCGCTGGTTCAGCGGCTCGCTCCCGTGATGACCCAGCGCCCCGAGCGCGAGCGCCACCAGAGAGTGAGCATTCGGACGGCCATCATGAGCGCCATCGCTCCCCACAGCGCCGTGAGCCCGCCTCCCCAGACGGGGACGAGCAGGGCGACCGGGGTGAAGACCGCGAGGGTGAGGAGCATGGCGACGGCGAGGTACCGCCCGTCCCCCGCCCCCATCAGCACCCCGTCGAGTACGTAGACGATCCCGCAGACCGGCTGGACGAAGGCCACGACCAGGAGGGCCGGGAACGCGGCGTCGTGGACGACGGAGTCCCCGGAGAAGAGCGGGATGTACAGCGGCCGTCCCGCGATGACGAGCGCGCCGAGCCCGACGCCCGACGCGATGCCCCAGTGGACCATCCTGCGGCACACGTTCTTGGCGCCCTCGGCGTCGTCCGCCCCCAGGTAGCGTCCGATGATGGCCTGTCCCGCGATGGCGATGGCGTCGAGGGCGAAGGACAGCAGGCTCCACAGGGAGAGCACGATCTGGTGCGCGGCGATGTCGGCGTCGCCGAGGCGCGCCGCGACGGCGGTGGCGATCAGGAGGATCGCGCGGAGCGAGAGGGTGCGGACGAGGAGCGGGGCCCCGGCGCGGGCGCTGTCGCGTATCCCGGCGAGGTCGGGGTGGAGCGAGGCGCCGTGGCGGCGGGCACCCCGTACGACCACGGCGAGGTAGACGAGCGCCATGCCGCACTGGGCGATCACCGTGCCCCAGGCGGAGCCGGCGATGCCGAGGCCCGCTCCGTAGACGAGGACGGCGTTGAAGACGCCGTTGGCGAGGAAGCCGCCCACGGCGACGTAGAGCGGTGTCCGGGTGTCCTGGAGCCCGCGCAGGACACCGGTGGCCGCCAGGACGACGAGCATGGCCGGGATGCCGAGGACGGAGATGCGCAGATAGGTCGTGGCGTACGGTGCCGCGGTACCGGAAGCGCCGAAGACATCGACCAGCCAGGGGGCGGCGGGAACGGCGATGGCGACGACCAAGGCCCCGAGGAGCAGGGCCAGCCAGATGCCGTCGATGCCCTGGCGCAGCGCGGCGGCGAGATGGCCCGCGCCGACGCGCCGGGAGACGGCCGCCGTGGTCGCGTAGGCGAGGAAGACGAAGACGCTGACCGCCGTGGTGAGCAGGGCGGAGGCGACGCCGAGGCCGGCGAGTTGCGGGGTGCCGAGATGCCCGACGATGGCGCTGTCCACCATGACGAAGAGCGGTTCCGCGACGAGGGAGCCGAAGGCCGGGAGCGCGAGGGCGACGATCTCGCGGTCATGCCGGCGCAGGGCGGCACGGGACTGCTCGGGAGGGTGGGTCATGGACTCAATCTAATCTTCCACAGGTAAGATACGCAAAGAGCTGAGGTCCTTACGTTCGGAAGCGGTGGGCTTGCGCGGGGCTGTCCGATTTCGGGATCTTGGGCCACTCGGGAAATTTTTTCTTCCCCACAGGCAGTGGATGAGGAAACCCCAGTTCAGGAGCGGTCCTCAGGGTGAGGGGTGTCCTTGCGGGCGGAGCTTTCCACCGGCTCATGCACAGGTTCGGGCGAGTTCTCCACAGCTCTGGGCTGGTTATCCACAGCGCCTGTGGATAACCAGATTGGCTGACGGTGCCGACGGGCCTAACGTTATGCGGCGCCCACCGTGCGGCGGCGCGTGGAACGGCACGGCAAGGTCCGTTCCACGGATGTGAGGAGGAGGCCCGGTGAGCATTTCCGAGCCCTTGGACGATCCCTGGGCCGAGAGCGGGCCCGGTGACCGGCTGCCGCCTTCTCGCAGGCGCCGCGAAGAGGGTGACGGGGACGCTCGCGCGGACGGCCACAGCGGGCGCGGGGACCAGGCGCGCGGCGGTCAGGGCCGGGGTGAGCAGGGGCGCGGCGAGCGCCACGACCGGGGCCGGGAGAACGGCGACTGGGACGGCCCGGCCGCCTTCGAACGCGTACCCCCGCAGGACCTCGACGCCGAGCAGTCGGTGCTCGGCGGCATGTTGCTCTCCAAGGACGCCATCGCCGACGTCGTGGAGATCCTCAAGGGCTCCGACTTCTACCGGCCCGCGCACGAGGTCGTCTACCAGGCCATCCTCGACCTGTACGCGAAGGGCGAGCCCGCCGACCCGATCACGGTGGCCGCCGAGCTGACCCGGCGCGGTGAGATCACGAAGGTCGGCGGCGCCCCGTACCTGCACACGCTCGTGCAGACGGTGCCGACCGCCGCCAACGCGGAGTACTACGCCGAGATCGTCCACGAGCGGGCCGTGCTGCGCCGCCTCGTCGAGGCGGGGACGCGCATCACGCAGATGGGGTACGCGGCGGACGGCGACGTCGACGAGATCGTCAACAACGCGCAGGCCGAGGTCTTCAAGGTCACTGAGCAGCGCACGAGTGAGGACTACCTCCCGCTCGGCGACATCATGGAGGGCGCGCTCGACGAGATCGAGGCGATCGGCTCCCGCAGCGGCGAGATGACCGGTGTCCCGACGGGCTTCGCGGACTTCGACGCGCTGACCAACGGGCTGCACCCGGGGCAGATGGTCGTCATCGCGGCCCGTCCCGCGATGGGCAAGTCCACGCTCGCGCTCGACTTCGCCCGTGCGGCGTCGATCAAGAACAACCTCCCGAGTGTCATCTTCTCGCTCGAAATGGGCCGCAACGAGATCGCGATGCGTCTGCTGTCGGCCGAGGCGCGCGTCGCGCTGCACCACATGCGGTCCGGCACGATGACGGACGAGGACTGGACGCGCCTCGCGCGCCGGATGCCGGAGGTCTCGGCGGCGCCGCTCTACATCGACGACTCGCCGAACCTGTCGATGATGGAGATCCGCGCGAAGTGCCGGCGGCTCAAGCAGCGCAACGACCTCAAGCTCGTCGTGATCGACTACCTCCAGCTCATGCAGTCCGGTGGCAAGGGCCGGGCGGAGAGCCGTCAGCAAGAGGTCTCGGACATGTCCCGAAACCTCAAGCTGCTCGCGAAGGAGCTGGAGATCCCGGTGATCGCGCTCTCCCAGCTGAACCGTGGACCCGAGCAACGTACCGACAAGAAGCCGATGGTCTCCGACCTGCGTGAATCAGGCTCGATCGAGCAGGACGCCGACATGGTCATCCTGCTGCACCGCGAGGACGCCTACGAGAAGGAGTCCCCCCGCGCGGGCGAGGCCGACCTGATCGTCGCCAAGCACCGCAACGGCCCGACCGCCACCATCACGGTCGGCTTCCAGGGCCACTACTCCCGCTTCGTGGACATGGCCCAGGTGTGAGGGAGCGCGTTGCGACGTCCAGGTTTTCGCGTCGGAATCCTGCGGCTGGTGTTGGCTGACTGCCGGATCTGATCCGACAGCGTGATGAGACGTCGCTCCTACGGCGTCGGCGGTTGGCAGGTGTCCGGCATCGAGTGGGCGGGCATCGCACCTTCACAGTCGTTGACTTCGTGTCGGTCGGGCCAGCACTCAGGCCCGCTCCCCTGTCCGGCACGGCACCATGTGCTGGTGACCACATGGATGCGCTGCTACTGGGACGAGGAAGACGTCTGGTTTCACTTCGAGGTCGGAGCGGGTGGCTGGGTAACCAGGCAAGTCGAACTCCAAGGGCCTGCGTTGACACCCATCGCGGCCGCCTCCCTCGCCGAGTGGCAGGAGGCCCACGAAGCGGGGCGCCTCGGCGCATACGACAGCAGGTTCGGGATCACGGCCGAGCTGCCCGTCTCGGAATGGGAAGGGCACGAGCCCGAACGGCTCACCTCCGAGGAGTTCGAGGAGATCTGGCGCACTGCCCGTCGGCAGCTCGCCTCCCGGCCGAACTGACCTCTCGGCTCCGCCGAAGACGCTGGACGCCGCGCGCGGGGTGGGTCCCTCGCCGACATCCCCGGCGTGGCCGGACGGGAGCAACGAGTCGCCGCTTCCTCCACGTTGCCGCGCGCCGTTCCCGCCTCCGCCCTCCTGGAGAAGGTGAAGACCCACACTGGGCTCGCTCTGCGCACTTCGCCCGCACGCGCCGGGGAGACGGGGCGCCGACGGTGACCCTGGCGGGAGGAGCGGGTGCGTGGCATTCCGGGAGTGCGTCACCGCCCGCGAGCGGGGCGCCGACGGTGTTCCACGTGAAACCGCCGGGGCTCATCGCCGTCCTCGCGCACGATGCCCGGGGGGCCGGGGCCCCGATATCCGAGCGCGAGTGCGCGTGGCCGCCCGCCCGAGGGCGGCCCGGGGCCCGTAAGGCGTGGTCCGCCTCTCAGCCGAGGATCAGGGGGAGGCGTACCGGTGCCGCCGCGCGTTCCTCGGGGGTCGGGATGCGGCGGCCGGTGCCGATGAGCAGTGCCTCGCGGTCCGAGAAGGAGGGCGGGAA
>NZ_GG770539.1:3535071-3551507 GCF_000154905.1 Streptomyces sp. SPB074
CCGTGTCGAGCAGAGATGTGAGGGCCTGGGAGAAGAGATCCACCAGGGCAGGCTACGCGGCGGAGGCCGCAGCGCAGGGGTCTCTCAGGAGGCGAGATCGCGGATGTGGGGAACCGCGCGGGGCAGCGTGAGGACTCCGGCGGCGATCAGCGCGACGCCGAGCAGTTCCGGCAGGACGAGCCATCCCAGGGTGGAGGCGCTCCTGGAAGACGAGGACGCCGAGCAGGAGGCTGACGGAGGCGTCGCCGATCGTGAGTGCGGGCTGGGAGGCGGCGAGCGACCCCGCTTGCAGCGCGTTCTCCAGGAGCAGGAGGGCGGCCATGCCGGTGAGGGCGAAGCCGTAAGTCTGCCAGGAGGTGAGGAAGGCGCCCGGGCCGTGGTCGGCGAAGGTGCGCGTCGCTGATTTGAGGAGCGCGGCGGTCAGCGCGTTGCCCACGACCGCCGCCACACCGAGGACGGTCGCGCGCAGCAGCGAGGAGCGGGAGCGACGGGCGACGAGCACCATGAGCCCCATCACCGCGAGGCACAGGGCCACGGCCGGAATCCAGCGGGCGGCCGGGGCCTGACTCGTGCCACCGTGCGGAGCCGCGCAGCCGAGCAGCAGGACGAGCCCCGCGACGACACCTGCGACCGCGTACCAGCCGGTCACCGGCATCCGGCGGTGCAGCAGCGGCAGCCCGATGAGCAGGGCGAACGGCAGCTCCAGGATGAAGACGGGCTGGACGAGCGCGAGCGGCCCGTTCGTGAGGGCGAGTGCCTGGAAGAACGCGGCCCCGATGACGCCGCCGATGCCGAGGAGCCAGGCGCGCCGGCGGGCGAGCGCGAGGACGAGACGCAGCCCCCCGCCCTCGGGCTGCCCGGCGGCGGCCTTGCGCTGAAAGGCCGTTCCCATCGCGTCGCTCGCGGCGCCGAGTACGGCGAAGACGACAGCCAGGATGATCACACCGGTTCCGTCCCCGCCGCTCCATCTCGTCTCACGCCCGGTACCCCGAGGTCCGCCCTACGAAGGACGGCTCATGGGTGAGCGGACCGGGGATGCTCGGGGGCTGTCCAGGTGCTGCGGGCGGGGCGGTCCGGGTTGCCCAGGTGGTGGCGGCGGGCTGATCGGACTGCTCAGGGGCGGGGGAGGGTCCGGCCGGGCTGGTCAGGGGCTCGCAGCGGAGCGGCCGGGCTGGTGACGGCTCTCGGGCGGCGATTAGCGTGCGGGGCATGACTTCCATCGATGAGGCCGGCGAGGCGTCCGGCGTAGAGACGGGCACGGTGCCCGGCGGGCTCCTGGAGGGGACGCGGCGGGCTCTGCTCCGCAAGATCGCCGTGGCGCAGGCCGAGCAGCGGGTGCCGTCCGTCGTGGCGGCGGTGACGCGGGGCGGCCGGCCGGTGTGGTGCGGAGCGCGCGGCTCCGTGGACGGGCGCACCCCTGACGGCCAGGTGCAGTACCGCGTCGGCTCGATCACCAAGACCTTCACCGCCGTGCTCGTCCTCCGCTTGCGCGAGGAAGGACTGCTCGAACTGGGGCACCCGGTGGACCGGTACGTGCCGGAGGCCGCGCTGGGCCCCGAGGTGACGGTGCGCCAACTGCTCGCCCACACAGGCGGGCTGGCGGCAGAGACGCCCCCGCCGTGGTGGGAGCGGACGCCGGGGAGCCTGCGCCCTCGCCTCGCCGACGTGCTGGGCCCGGAGCCGTTCCGCCACGAGCCCGGGCTGCGGCACCACTACTCCAATCCGGGATTCACCGTTCTCGGCGCGCTCGTCGCCGCCGTGCGCGGGACCACCTGGGAGGAGGCGCTGCGCGCGGAGATCCTGGAACCGCTCGGACTGCGGCGGACCGGCGTACGGGCCGAGGCACCGAGCGCCGGCGGCTGGGCCGTGCACCCGTGGGCCGATCTGCTCCAGGAGGAGAAGGTCGAGGACCTGGGGCTCATGGCCCCGGCGGGGCAGCTGTGGTCCACGACCGCCGACCTCGCGCGCTTCGCCGACTTCCTGCTGCACGGCGACGAGAAGGTGCTGGGCATCGACGGGGTGCGTGAGCTGCGCACCCCGGCGGCTCCCGGCGACGGGTCCGGCGGGTACGGACTCGGTACCCAGCTCCTGCACCGCGAGGGCCGTGACCTGGCCGGGCACACGGGCTCCGTGCCGGGGTTCACGGCCGGGCTGTGGGTCTGCGAGGAAGAGGATCTCGGCGCCGTAGTCCTAGGCAATGCCACCTCGCAGCTCGGTGCGGGGACGCTCGCCGCCGAACTGCTCGAACTCGTGGCGGAGGCGGAGCCGCGCCTTCCCGAGCCGTGGCAGCCCCTGCCGCACGGAGACAGTGAGCTGCTGGCGCTCACCGGTCTGTGGTACTGGGGAAGCGATCCGGTCGCGGTGCGTCTCCGGGCGGGCGGGGGCCTCGAACTGGGCCCGGTGAAGGGCGGGCGCGGCTCGCGCTTCGTGCCCTCGGACGACGGGAACTGGGTGGGGCTCGACGGCTACTACGCGGGCGAGGTGCTGAGCGTGGTCCGGTTCCCGGGAGGCGAGGTGAGCCACCTGGACCTGGGCTCCTTCGTCTTCACGCGGGCGCCGTACGCGGAGGGCGGCCCCACGCCGGGCGGGGTCGTGGCCGAGGGCTGGCGAGGGCTGCCGGGCTGAGGCCCAGGGGATGTTTCACGTGGAACATGGGCGGACCCTCGCTTTCCGGCGCAGTGTTTCACGTGGAACATTGCCGTGGACGGGGCTCCCCGGGCGCTCGGCCCGAATGTTCCACGTGGAACATCCCGTGTGTCACGCCAGGAATGTTTCACGTGGAACATCCCTTTCGGCGGGGGCTCAGAGCGTCAGCTTGAAGCCGACATGCGAGTCCACGAAGCCGAGGCGCTTGTAGAAGCGATGGGCGTCGACGCGCGTGGCGTCCGAGGTGAGCTGTACGAGACTCGCGCCCCGGCGGCAGGATTCTTCGATGGCCCAGGTGATGAGGCGGGTGCCGAGTCCCGCACCACGGGCGGCGGCGGACACCCGCACCGCCTCGATGATCGTGCGGGTGGTGCCCTTGCGGGAGAGGCCGTGCAGCACGCTGAGCTGAAGCGTGCCCACGATCTCGCCGTCGCTCTCGGCCACGACGAGGTGCTGGTTCCTGTCCCCGTCCAGCCGGTCGAACGCCTCGTCGTACGGGGTGAGGTCGTCGGGGGACTCGCGCTCGGCACCGAGCGGGTCGTCCGCGAGCATCGCGACGATCGCGCCGATGTCGTCGCGCGTGGCCGGGCGTATGTGAAGGGTGCTCATGCCCGCGATCCTAGGGCGGCTCCCTGACGTCCCGTCTCGCTCGCGACGCCGGTACGCGCGCTCTGTTGCCGGGATCGACGGAGCAGACCGCACTGTGGGCACGCGTGTCTGCATTGCGCGCGCACGCCTTGGGCGCCGGGAGCCCCCTTTGACCGGACGGCGGGAGTGTGCGGGCACGCCCCAGGCCGGGCGTCGCGTCACTTTCCCCGGTCGACCGCCTCGCGTCGGCGCCGGGGCTCAGGCGGGCTCGCCGAGGAGCCGGGGCGAGGCGTCGAGCTGTTCCATGGCGGTGACGAGCGGGGCGAGCTGCGGATCGAGAGCGGCCTCGTCCAGTGCGGCGCGCAGGGCCGCGTCGTTGGTCGGACGGGCCTCCTCCAGGAGGACCCCGCCCGCGGCGCTCACGTCGGTGTAGATGCCGCGCCGGTCGGTCGGGCAGAGGTAGCGGGTCAGGAGGCCCCGGTCCTCCAGGCGCGTCACGAGCCGGGTCGTCGCGGACTGGCTGAGTACGACGGCCTCCGCGACCTGCCGCATCTGGAGGTGGCCGCCCTCGCCGTCGTGCTGGCGGCTGAGGACGTCGAGGAGGGAGTACTCCCGCACGCTGAGCTCGTGCGCCGCCTGGAGGGCGCGTTCGATGCGCGTCTCGATCCGGCTGTGCAGCAGTGAGAGGGCGGACCAGCTGTGCGCGAGTGCTGTGAGAGCAGGGTCGGTCGCCGTCATCGTTTCCTCCTCCGTCCGTCCCGGATGGCCTGGCCTGGGACACGTGTGAAATAACCAGTGATTGCAACTATACGGCGCCTGCAAATATTCCAGTCGGATTCCGGTCACACCGCCTCCGGAGCGCCCCACCGGAGAGAGGACCCGGCCCAGGGCGGCAGGGCGGGGGCCGGGCCCCTGCCCTCGCTCAGCCCGTCGCCGTGCTCAGGGGTGCGTACCGGCGGAGCCGGTCGCCGGGCAGCGCCGGGGTGCCGCGCAGCATGAGCCGGCTGCGGAGGACGGGGCGGAGCCCGTTGCGCGTGAGCCAGGCGCGCAGCTCCTCCTGGTGGTGCTCCAGCACGATCCGTAGCGGCGTGCGGACCTCGCGGGCGAGGTCGGCGACCAAGGCTCGCGCGAGCGCCGGTTCGCGGGCGACGAGGGGGCCGAGAAGGGCGGTGTGCGGCTCGGTGCGCAGCGCCGCGAAGCCCAGGACCTGGCCTTCGTCGTCCTCGGCGAGGCTCATCCCGTCGGCGAAGGCGGGGAGCCGGGTGAGCAGAGGGGTGCGGTCCAGGCCGAAGATCTCCCGGTCCACGTCCAGCAGGGCTCGCAGGTCCCCGGCGGTCGCCCGCCTGACCCGTACCCCCGGAACCGTCTCGACCCGTGCGAAGCGGCCCTCCAGGGTCTCGACGTCCCCCGCCGGCGCCGCGTGGAAGCCGAGATCCTCGTAGAGCGGTACCCGTTCCTCGCTCGCGTAGAGGGCGAGGGCCTCGACGGGCTCGTGCGCGATCACTTCGCCGAGCAGACGGCGGCCGAGGCCCTGCCCCGCGTGGTCGCGGTGCACGAGCAACATGCTGAGGACGGTCAGGCCCGGGCGCTCCTCCGGGCCGTAACGGTGGCTGACGCAGACGGCACGGAGCCCGCCGCGAGGGTCGTCGATGCCGTAACCGGTGCCTGCGGTCAGCAGCAGGGTCCACAGTCGCCTGTCCGGGTACCAGCCTCTGTTCTGCGCCAGCTCCAGGCAGTCGGGGAGATCGTGCAGGGTCAGCCTGCGGAGAGCCAGAGTGGCGGACGACGGAGGAGTGGGCAGCACGCGCTCAGGCTTACCGACGTCAGGGGGATGCGTCCACCCTCTTTTCGGACTACGGGCCCGTTCCGTGGTGAGGGATGTTTCACGTGGAACATCGCGTGACGTGGGAACAACGTCCGGATGCTCGCCGGATGACGCGAGTACGCCCGTGCCGCCTGCCCGGGGAGGCGGTTCCTGGGGTATTCGCTGCGGCGCTCCCGGTATGCGCCGCGCCTCCGCAGGCAGACCTCGCGCCTCCGCCGGAAGCCCCCGGGCCTCCGCCGGAAGCCCCCGGGCCTCCGTGGGCAGCCCCCGGGCCTCAGCCGAGATCCGCGTCGAGGAGGGCGAGGACCCCTTCGATATTGCCGTCGAGGTAGTGCCGCAAGGAGAGCGGGACGAGGTGGACGGAGGCGATACCGACGCGAGTGAAGGGGATGCGGACGATCTCGTAGGTTCCACAGGGTTGTTCCATCTCGGGTCCGTGCCGCTGCTCCAGATCCATGGACACGAGGCGGCAGACGAAGAAGTACTGGACCTTTACCCCGGTAGCGCCGCCATCCGCGCCGATGTGCTCGACCGTGTCCACGAAGCAGGGCACGACGTCGGTGATCTTCGCGCCCAGCTCCTCGTGCACCTCCCGGTGCAGGGCTTCGACGACAGTGGCGTCCTCCGGCTCCACGCCACCGCCCGGAGTGACCCAGTAGGGGTCGACGCCGGGCTTGACGCGCTTGATGAGGACAAGATCCTCGCCGTCGAGCAGGACGGCACGTGCGGTGCGCTTGACCACGGGGCGAACGGTCATGGAGGGAATGTGGCCCGAGTTGTTTCACGTGAAACATGCGCGCGCCAGGCGCTTGGAGGGCCGACGTGCGGCGCGGAGCGTGCTCCGGAGCGCGTTCACGCCCAGTCCGCCGCCGCGCGCAGCAAGCGGTCGTGGGCGCGGGAGAGGTGCGGCAGGGCGAGGGTGCCGGTACGGGCCACGAGGAAGTACGTACGCAGTGGGGCCACCGCCGGATCGCGCAGCAGCCGCAGCCGCCCCTCGGCGAGCGGGCCCGCGCACAGGTAGCGCGGCAGGACCGCGAGGCCCGCACCCGCGAGGACGCAGCCGAGCACCGCGCGCAGATCGGGGACGATCACCGCGCCAGTGCCCCGGGGCAGGGCGTCGAAGACGGCGGTCCAGTAGCGCGCGACGAGCGGCAGCGACTCGTGGCACTCCACGAAGGGAAGCCGCGGGGTGCGGCCGGGGGGCGTCTCGGCCGCCACGCCGCTGAGTGGTCCGGCGGGCTGCCGGTCCGCCCAGGCGGGCGCGGCGACGAGAACGAGTTCCTCGTCGCACAGCGCGGTGGCGGTCAGCAGCCCACCGCGGGGGCGGACGGTACTGATCGCGAGGTCGTGATGACCTGCGGCGAGCCCTTCCAGACTCTCCTGCGCCGTGCCGAACGTGGCCCGCACACCGAAGCCGGGGCTCTCGCCCGCGCCGAGGCCGCTCAGCGCGGGCAGGGCGCGTTCGGCGAGGAACTCCGGGGGCCCGGTGAGGTGGAGCGTACGGGCGTGACCCTTCCCGGCGTCGGCGCCGCACTCGGCTATCTCCACGAGCGCGTCGAGGTGCGGGGCCGCCTTGTGGGCCAGTTCCTCACCGAGCGAGGTGGGCGTCACCCCGCGCGCCTGGCGCAGGAAGAGCGGGCGGCCCACCTGGCGTTCCAGGGTTCTTATCTGCGAGGTCACCGCGGGTTGGGAGAGACCCAGCAGGGCGGCGGCGCGGGTGAAGGAACCGGCTCGGTGCACGGCGACGAAGGTGCGCAACAGGGCGAGATCCATCGCCACTGCCCCCTCCGGTGGTCGCGGGCCCGGAAGCGAGCCCGAGCGGTCAACGATAGATCTGGCGATACCCGGCCGTCTCTACGGTGATTGGACAATGACAGAAGGTCAACTAGCTTTGTTCGCGCTTCCCTTCACGGGAAAAGCGGGCGGCCCGAGCCACGAGGGGGGAGGCTCGGGCCGCTCCGCGCGCCCTGCGGTCCGGCTCAGCTGTCGCTTTCGTCCAGCGCACGCAGTACATCGGCCACCAGGTCGGCGGTGTCCTCGGCCCCCGCAGAGAGGCGGACGAAGCCGTCGGGGACCGCGTCCCCGCCCCAGCGGCGGCGCCGCTCGGCGGTGGAGCGCACACCGCCGAAGCTCGTGGCGTCCTCCACAAGCCGCGCGCTGTTGAGGAAGCGCTCGGCGTGCTCGCGGGAGGGCAGCGTGAAGCCCAGAACGGTTCCGTACCGGAGCATCTGCGCCGTCGCGAGCCGGTGCGCGGGGTCTTCGGGGAGACCGGGATAGCGCAGGGCGCTCACCCCGGGCCGTCCGCGCAGCGCCTCGGCGACCGCGCGCGCGTTGGCGTTCTGCCGGTCGAGACGCAGGGAGAGCGTCCCGAGCGAGCGGTGCGCGAGCCAGGTCTCCATGGGCCCCGGGATGGCGCCGATGATCTTGCGCCAGCGCCGTACGCCTTCCAGGAGCTCCGGGTCGCGCGTCGTCACGTGGCCGAGGAGGACGTCTCCGTGGCCGGTGAGGGCCTTCGTGTCGGAGGCGACCGAGAAGTCCGCGCCGAGGGCCAGCGGGCGCTGGCCGAGCGGAGTCGAGAGCGTGTTGTCGACCCCGACGAGCGCGCCCCTCTCGTGCGCGGCGGCGACGAGGCGCCGGATGTCGCAGACGTCGAGCCCGGGGTTCGAGGGCGACTCGATCCACAGCAGCCGCGCGCCGTCGAGCACGTCGAGCTGGGCGTCCTCGCCGGTGGGGGCGGTGCGCACCCGCACGCCGTACGCGGTGAGCTGCTCGCGGACCAGGGGCAGGACCTGGTAGCCGTCCGAGGGAAGGACGACGGTGTCCCCGGCCCGCGACTGGGAGAAGAGCACGGCGGAGATCGCGGCCATCCCGGAGGCGAAGAGCAGCGTTGCCGCCTCCTCCCCGGGGGCCTCCAGCTCGCTGATCGCGCTTTCGAGGTGCGTCCAGGTCGGGTTTCCGTCGCGCCCGTACGTATAGGGTCCGGCGACCTCCCCCGGCAGGTGGAAGTGAGCGGCGAAGACCGGGCCCGGCAGGGTCGGTTCGTTCCGTACCGCCTCGGGCAGCCCCGCGCGCACTGCCCTCGTTCCGTCGCCCGTCATGCTGTTCCTCTTCTCGTCCACTGCCGCTCCGGGACCCGCGGGGCCCGGACCGGACCGCTCGTCGCCTCACCCGCACCGCGCTGTGCCGGGCTCCCAGGATGGGGTACGGGGCGGCGGGCCCCCGAGGCGGCCCCGGACCTTGGCGGGCGCGTCCCGCCTCGGACGCGCGCCCCGCGTCAGACGCGCGCCCCGCGTCAGACGCGCTCGTCGTGGCGGCCGTCGCGCAGCGCCAACGAGACGGCCCAGGAGACGACCGCGACGATGAGCCCGCCGAGGACGGCGGTCCAGAAGCCACTGACGTGGAACGGCACGTCGATGACGTCGCAGATCCAGGACGTGAGCAGCAGCATGAGGGCGTTCACGACGAGCGTGAGAAGTCCGAGGGTCAGGATCAGCAGCGGGAGGGTCAGCAGTTGCACGAGTGGTTTCACCAGCACGTTCACGACGCCGAAAACCAGTGCGACGATAATCAGCGTCAGCGCCCTGTGGCCGGTGTTGTGGCCGGTGAGGGTGATGCCGTCGAGCAGCCACACGGCCACCGCGAGGGCCGCCGAGTTGGCGAGGGTCCTGAGCACGAAGGTCTTCATGGGCCGATCGTGACAGATGGTGCCCGGACCGGCGGCACCGGAGCGGCGAAGGGGTGGAGGAAGTCGATGAAGGCATTCCGGCTGGACGAACTGGACCTCGAACGGTCAGTGAACGACGGCGCGTACTTGCAGTTCCTGCGCGAGCGGAACATGTCCGTGGGCCTGTACGCGCTCGACGCGGGGGCTGCCGATCCGCAGCAGCCGCACCGGCAGGACGAGGTCTATCTCGTGGTGAGCGGCCGGGCCGCGATCACCGTGGGGCAGGAGACGACGGAGGTCGCGCGCGGCAGCGTCGTCTACGTACCGGCCGGGACTCCGCACCGTTTCCACCACATCAGCGAGGACCTGCGCGTCCTCGTCGTCTTCTCGCCGCCGGAGGGCTGAGCGGACGGGATGGGGCGGGCGGACGGGCGAGAGCCTGAGCGGTCCGGGGGCGGCCCTGAGCGCCTCCGGGGGCAACCCTGAGCGGTCCGGGGTCGGCCGCGAGCGTCCCGGGGGGCGACCCTGAGAGGAAAAGGCCAGCTCGGAGGGGGTTCTCTCAGGGTTCTCCGGGAAAACCGGCGCTGACCCCTAAGGGTACGAATCAGGGAAGAGCCAGGGTTGCCGACCGCCCTGCCGACGGGTTTTCCCGCCTAGCATCGAAGCAGGCCGGGCGGGACCCGGAGGTGGCAGAGGGAGGGAGCAACGATGAACATGCGGGAGCTGGTCGCGGATGTGCCGTGGTGGGTGAAGTGGGTGGCTGTCCCGCTCATCGCGCTGGCCATCTTCGGCGGGGTGATCGTCTCGATCCTGAGCGTGGTGGTCGGACTGCTCTTCAAGGTGCTCGTCTTCGTCGTCGTGGTCGCCGCGCTCGTCTTCGTCGTGCGGAAGGTCAAGGAGTCCTCGGGGCCAGGAGGCCGACGCTGACCGCCCGGTCCTCCGCCACGCGGTGCCGCGCCCGTCGCGCGGCCACCGGCGGGGGACCCTGCCTCACGGAGTTGACGGGACCACCCCGAATGGACGCGTTGCGTCACCAACTCCCGTCCCGGGGAGCGGCTTTGCCCTCCGCCGGTACATAGCTCTGCGTGACGCTTGGGCCGTCGGTGTCGCCGCCTGGGGCCGGTGTGTTCGTATGGTTCGTGCGGGCCGAAGGGGTGAACGTGGGGGAATCCTTGCGTGCCTTGCATGTGCGGACCGCTCGGGGGCAGCCGGAATACGGGTGATCGGTGGCGGGGATTCCACGAACCGCCCGACCGGAAACGGCTCGGACGGATTTTCCCTCACGTTTCTTACCGCAATCAGCAACAGCGGCCTCACGCGCTGTGATGTGATGTGTTCACTGAGCTAGATGTCAGGAGTGTCAGGGGACTTGCCCCTGGCAAGGTGACGGCAATCGACGGGGTTGGCGATGCGCGAGTCCGTACAGGCAGAGGTCATGATGAGCTTCCTCGTTTCCGAGGAGCTCTCGTTCCGTATCCCCGTCGAGCTTCGCTACGAGGCCGCCGATCCCTACGCGGTGCGGCTGACCTTCCACCTGCCCGGTGATGCCCCGGTCTCGTGGACGTTCGGGCGCGAACTGCTCGCGGACGGCATCGACGAGGCGTGCGGGGACGGGGACGTGCGGGTCTCCCCCGTGGAGCCGGAGCCCCTGCTCGACGGCGAGGGCCCCGGGGAACTGCACATCAGACTCCAGGTGGGCACCGACCAGGCACTCTTCCGGGTGGGCATGGCGCCGATCGTCGCCTTCCTCGACCGGACCGACCGGCTCGTCCCGCTGGGCGAGGAGCGCGCCTGTGCCGACTTCGAGAGCCACCTTGACGACGCCCTCCACCGCATCCTCGCCGAGGAGCCGAGCGCGGGCTGATCCTGCCGAAGCCCCACCCGTCATCCGGCCAAGGCCCGGCGCGCAGCGGCGCCTGGAACCACTGGCCCCGAGAACACCTGCGTACGACCGGCCCTGCGACCGGATCGCGTGTATCCGTGCCGTCCATGCGACCTGAGTCGCTTCCACTACCTCTGCCGTCCGTGTGACCGGATTGCCTGTACCGCCTGTGCCATCCGTGCGGTGGAACCGCCCCGTAGCACCGGTGGCGCCCGGACCCCCGTGCCCCCTACAGCACCGGTGTCGCCGGACCCCCGAACCACCCGCAGCAGCGGTGGTGTCCCGAGTCCGGAGCGACAGTCGTGCTCCTCGCGACCGCGACGGCGCCTGCCTCAGCGCTTCCTGCGGCGCCCACCGCCTCCGAGCAGCCGCCCCGCGAGCGCCGGACCGGGGACCTCGGCGCCCGCCAAAGTACTCCGGGCATCCTGCGGCGGATGCGGAGCGCGGTCCGCCGAGACCACGAGGGTCGCGAGCGCCGTCGTGACCGGCACCGAGGCGACCAGGCCGATCGAGCCCACGAGTGTCCGCACGATCTCCTCGCCGACCAGCTCGCTCGTCGCGACCGCGCCCACGTCGCTGCGCGCGAGCGAGAAGAGCAGCAGGAGCGGCAACGCCGCGCCCGCGTAGGCGAGAACCAGGGTGTTGACCACGGAGGCGATGTGGTCGCGGCCGATCCTGAGCCCCGCGCGGTACAGCGCCCGCCGCGTCATCCCGGGGTCCGCCTGGTGCAGTTCCCAGACGGCGGAGGTTTGCGTGACCGTCACGTCGTCCAGCACGCCGAGGGAGCCGATGAGCACCCCCGCCAGGAGCAGCCCGCTCATGTCGATGTGCGGGTAGAGCCCGTGGATGAGGCCCGTGTTGTCGTCGGTGTTGCCCGTCAGAGCCACCCAGCCGATGAAGAGCGAGCCCAGCACCCCGATGAGCAGGAGTGAGGTGAGGGTGCCGAGCACCGCGACGGAGGTGCGCGCGCTGAGGCCGTGGCACAGGTAGAGGGCGACGAGCATGATGGCGCTCGCGCCGACCACCGCCACGACGAGCGGGTTCGACCCTTCCAGGATCGCGGGCAGGATGAAGAGGGTCAGTACCCCGAAGCTCACCGCGAGCGCCACGAGCGCCATGAGCCCCCGCCACCGGCCCACCGCCACGACGACGAGTGCGAACACCGCGGCGAGCAGCACCATCGGCGGCGTACGGCCCACATCCGTGACGGAGTACTGGAGCGCGCGGGGCGCGTCGGGCGCGTAGGCGAGGACCACCTTCTGACCGGCGTGGAGCCGGCGCGAGGCGTCGGGGCGGATCAGTTCGGGGTAGCGGTGGCCCTTGTCCTTCCCCTCGGTGACCTCGACCGTCGCCTGCTCGCAGACGCCCGCCGCGTGCTCCCCCGAATCGCCGCCCGGTCCCGCGCCGTCCGCCGCAGGGGCGCCCGCGCCCCCTGGATCGGAAGCGCCCGTGCCGTCGGACTCCGACGCGCCCGCGCCGCCGCCCGAGGCCGGATCGCCGGTGTCGCCCGATGACGGGCCCGGCCCCGCGCCCCCGCCGCTCGCCTGCCCCGGCGAGCCGCCCCCGGGCGCGTCCTCGCAGCCGACGTGCTCGATGCCGGTGACCTTGCCGCTGACGGTCTGCCGGTCGAAGCCGACGCCTGACCGCTCGTGCGCGCCCGGGGCCCCGGGCCACAGCAGGACGAGCCCGGCGACGACGGCTGCGGCGAACGGCACCAGGACGGCCGCGATGACCGTGCGCAGCCGTCGCGAGCCAGGGCTCGCCGGTCCGTGGTGATGGCTGTGCTCGTGGCCCGGGGCGTGGGCGTGACCGGCCGCGGGCGAGGGGGACGGCGGGGGTGCCTGGGGCGTGGGAGGTGGCGTCGTCACCGGCCGATCATCGCAAGAACGGAGGGGGCCCTCTGGCCAGCACGCCAGGACGGACGCTAGCGTGGCCCGTGATTTGTCCCCGCGGGAGCTCGGAGCACCGGGCTGAGAGGGCGCTGATCCGCTCGTACGGCCGCACCCGCGGCCGGGGAGCGAACGGCTGCGCCGACCGCTGAACCTGTTACCGGGTAATGCCGGCGTAGGGAGTAGGTCTCATGACCACATCGGACGCGCACACCCCTGCCTCCGGGCAGCCGCGGACAGCCGCAGGACAGCCGGACACGGCTGCCGGACAGCCGCACGAAGCCACCGCACCCGCCCGCGCCCTCGGCGCGCACAAGGCGTACATCGAGGGTGAGCGGCCCGGGCTGCGGGTGCCCGTGCGGAGGGTGCACCTGAGCGACGGCCGCACGCTGACGCTGTACGACACCTCGGGCCCGTACACCGACCCGTCCGTCACCACCGACGTGCGGCGCGGGCTCGACACCCCGCGCGCGCCCTGGATCGCGGCGCGCGGCGACACGGAGACGTATCCGGGCCGGACCGTGCGGCCCGAGGACGACGGGCCGCGCCACACCGTCCCCCGGGGCGGCGCGCGCGACATCGACGCGATCTTCCCCGGGCGACCGCGCCGCCCGCGTCGCGCCCGCACGGGCGCGCCGGTGACGCAGCTCGCCTATGCGCGGCGGGGCGAGATCACACCGGAGATGGAGTACGCCGCACTGCGCGAAGGCATCGCGCCCGAGGTCGTGCGCGAGGAACTGGCCGCCGGACGGGCCGTACTGCCCGCGAACATCAACCACCCCGAGAGCGAGCCGATGGTCATCGGCAAGCGGTTCCTCGTGAAGATCAACGCCAACATCGGCAACTCGGCCGTCACCTCCTCGATCGAGGAGGAGGTCGAGAAGATGACCTGGGCGACGCGCTGGGGCGCGGACACCGTCATGGACCTCTCGACGGGCCGCGACATCCACACCACCCGCGAGTGGATTCTGCGCAACTCCCCCGTCCCCATCGGCACCGTGCCGCTCTACCAGGCGCTGGAGAAGTGTGGGGGGAAGGCGGAGGAGCTGAGCTGGGAGCTGTACCGCGACACGATCGTGGAGCAGGCCGAGCAAGGGGTCGACTACATGACCGTGCACGCCGGGGTGCGGCTCGCGTACGTGCCGCTCACCGCGCGCCGCACCACCGGCATCGTCTCGCGCGGCGGCTCGATCATGGCGGCGTGGTGCCTGGCGCACCACCAGGATTCCTTCCTGTACGAGCACTTCGGGGAACTGTGCGAGATCCTCGCCGCCTACGACGTGACGTTCTCGCTCGGGGACGGGCTGCGTCCGGGCTCCGTCGCCGACGCCAACGACGAGGCGCAGTTCGCGGAGTTGCGCACGCTCGGCGAGCTCACCGCGGTCGCTCGCGAACACGGTGTGCAGACGATGGTCGAGGGCCCCGGCCACGTACCGATGCACAAGATCAAGGAGAACGTCGAGCTCCAGCAGGAGATGTGCGACGGGGCGCCCTTCTACACGCTCGGGCCGCTGACCACGGACATCGCACCGGGGTACGACCACATCACCTCCGGTATCGGCGCCGCCATGATCGCCTGGTGGGGCACCGCGATGCTCTGCTACGTGACACCGAAGGAGCACCTCGGCCTTCCCGACAGGGACGACGTGAAGACCGGCGTCATCACGTACAAGATCGCCGCCCATGCCGCCGATCTCGCGAAGGGGCACCCGGGGGCGCGGGAGTGGGACGACGCGCTCTCCCAGGCGCGCTTCGACTTCCGGTGGGAGGACCAGTTCAACCTGTCGCTCGATCCCGACACCGCGCGGGCCTTCCACGACGAGACGCTGCCCGCCGAACCGGCGAAGACCGCGCACTTCTGCTCCATGTGCGGACCGAAGTTCTGCTCGATGCGGATCAGCAGGGACATCAGCGAGCGCTTCGGGGCGGGGAGCGACGTGGAGCTGAGCAAGGAGGAGATCGCGGCCGGGATGATAGAGAAGTCACGGGAGTTCGCCGCTTCGGGGAACCGCGTGTATCTGCCGCTGGCGGAGTGAGGGGGGTCCGTAGGCGGAGGCGGTCGCGCCCTCCGTGCTTGTGCCGGGACGGATATGAGCCCGTTCGCCGGCCGTTTGCGGGTTTCCTCCGGGGCTGAGCGGCAACCCGCAGGCCATGACTGGAGAGAACCCGCAGACCAAGCATCCCCGCGACGCCGTGGCCGCTTCGGCCGCCGTGCCCGGGACCGAGAATGCCCCGGTGACGTCGACGGTGTCTCAGAAGGCCGACGAGGCACTCTCCGCGGCCGGGGCGAAGACGGAGCAGGCCGCCGAGGCGGCGCGGGCGCAGGCTCGCGCCGCCGGAGCGGCGGGCAAACGTGTGGAGGAGAAGGCGAGGACGGGCGTGGACGCCGGGCGCCGCAAGGTGTCCGAGGTCTCGGAGAAGGCGGTCGCCTCGGCGGGCACCGCCTGGGACACCGTGCGCGAGCACAAGGTGGCCGTCACGAGCGCGGTCGCCGGGCTGCTGACGGTGGCCACGGCCTCGTTCCTCGCCGGGCGCAAGTCCGGGGTACGGGCGACAGGACCGCTCACGCGGCTGACCGGCGGAAAGCTGTAGCGCGGGAAGCGGTGCCCCGCGCGGCCCGATGTTCCACGTGAAACATGTGCTCGATGTTTCACGTGGAACATCGGGCTTTTCCGTGGGCGGCTTGCGTACTTGGTGGCGGCTGCGCTGCTCGGTGGCGGGGTGAATCGCTGGGGGCGTGGGCGTGGGCGTGGGCGTGGGCGTGGGCGTGGGCGTCGGCGGGGACTGGGGCGTGGCCCGGGATGCTCGGTGGGCGTGGCGTGGCGTGGGCGTCGGGGCCCGGCGATGTTTCACGTGGAACATCGCTCGCTCATTCCGGGCGGTGCTCCGGGCCGCCGAAGTCGGGGCTGCTGAAATCCGGGCTGGAGTAGCGGGGGCGTGAGGACGCCTCGCCGTCCGCCTCGGGGCTGCTGAAGCCGGGACGGTGGTAGCCGAGCCGGGGCATCCGGGACGGGCCGCCGCTGCGGCTGGGGACGGGGCGGTCGTCCGATGCCCGGTGCCCCTGGTCCGGAGGAACTTCCCGCTCCTCTTCCCGCGCCTGTTCGTGCCCGTCCGCGTTCAGTGCGTCCGCGTTCAGTGCGTCCGTGTTCAGAGTGTCCGCGTGCTCCGGGGAAGCGGTCTGCTGCTGGAAGAAGGGCAGGAACCCCTTTTCCACGAGGGCGCGCTGCCACGCGGCGCGGGCCCGGTCCATGTCCGCGGTCTCCGGATCGGGTGCGGTGGCTCGCCGACGGCGCGGATCGGCGGGCAGCGCCGTGGCTCCGTTGCGCAGGGCGGCGAAGAGCAGAGCGACCCCGGCGACGAGGATGGCGGCGGCCGCGAGGACGGCGAAGACCCAGCCCGCCGTGAGCAGCGCGTCGGCGATGACGCGCTCGCCGTCCACGAGCCGCAGCAGGTAGCCGATGAGCAGGAGCACGACGGCGGCGATCCCGGCGAGCACGGGCGTGAGCGCGGCGAGCACGGCGACCGCTCCGGCTCCGGACGCCTCGGTGACCTCGCCGATCGCGACGGCGAGCCCTCCGCCCTCCTGCGCGCGCACCGGGCCCTCGCCCTCCGAGGGGTTCCCGGTCGCTCGTATCCGTATTTCCTCGCGGATTCTGACGTAGTGCCGGTACTCGGGCGCGGCGCCGGCCGCGATGAGACTTGCCGAGCCGAGTGCCAGATCCCTCAGCCGAGCGGTGGGGAGCGGGTCGCCGGAATCGGGCGCCACGGGCCGTGGGACGGCCTGACGCAGGGCCTCGTCGAGGAGCCGTTCGAACTCCGGGTGGTCCTCGGGCAGCAAGTGCGGAGCGCTGTTCATGTGCATCCCCCGATGCTCCGTAGGACCAAGGCGCCCGCTGGGTGCGGGCAGAGGGCGGAAGCGGAGGAGAGCCTGCTACGGATAAG
>NZ_GG770539.1:3551607-3554241 GCF_000154905.1 Streptomyces sp. SPB074
CCGGGCGGCGCGCCCGTCCGGGCAGGCGGGGAGGGGCGTGCGGACGGCGGTCGCCGCCGCGCGCCGGGCGGCACGGCTCCGCCACGCGCCGGAGCGGAACCGGGGTACGTACGGGCCGGGGGTGGGACGGCGGCGGGTACGGCGGACCCGGGGTGGTACGGCGCGGCGCGAGGCGAAGCCGTGCGGCCCCGGCGGGCGCGTGGCCGCGTGGCACGGCGCGGGCCGTGCGGTGGGAGCGGGTGCGGGCCGTGGTGGCGGCGTACGACGGGAGCCGGGGCGGGCCGGGGGATCGTCAGGCGGGGAAGGGCACCTGACGTAC
The DNA here is from genome assembly GCF_000154905.1 of Streptomyces sp. SPB074. Classification (GTDB taxonomy): domain Bacteria; phylum Actinomycetota; class Actinomycetes; order Streptomycetales; family Streptomycetaceae; genus Streptomyces. The sequence goes on from NZ_GG770539.1 coordinate 3,551,927, forward strand.
CAGCAGGGTGCCCGCCATGGTCACGCCGCCGTCCATCGCGACCGCCAGCCGGTCCGCGTAAATGTGCGGGTCCTCGATCACCGGACGCTGGATCTCTTCGCCGTCCTCGGAGCCGACGTCGCCGAGGAGGTACGGAATGGGGCTGTGGCCGTGGACGATGCGCGAGCCGCCGAAGGTGTCGAGCAGTTCCCGCACCGCCTCGGGCCCCGTCCGTTCGTCACGGAAGGCGAAGCGCTTGGTGAACTTGCGGAACAGGTCCCAGCACTCGTCGGGGTCGTTGCGGGTGAGGACGTCGTGGATCGTGTCGTTGACGGCCTCGATCGTGGAGCCGTAGTCGAGATAGGCGGTGGTGTCGGAGTGCACCAGCAGGTGCTCGTCCTCCTCCACGATCGCGTCGAGCCGGGACATCCACTGGAGGTGCACGTCCTGGAGACGGTCCATGTCCGTCTTCTGGCCACCGTTGAGGAGCCAGGCCGCCTGGAAGGTCGCGGTGCCCGCCCCGGAGCTGACCGGGGTGTCGCCGAAGCGGCGCGCACCGAGGAGGAGCAATTCGTGATTGCCCATCAGGGCCTTGCAGTACCCGCCGGCGGCGGCGGCCTCGGCCGACAGGCGCATGACGAGGTCGATGACTCCGATGCCGTCGGGGCCCCGGTCGGTGAAGTCGCCGAGGAACCAGAGCCGCGCGTTCCCCGCCGCCCAGCGGGCTTCCTCGTCGAGCAGGCCCTGTTCCTGGAGGGCGGCCACGAGCGCGTCGAGGTAGCCGTGCACGTCGCCGACGACGTAGAGCGGCCCGAGGCCGCTCGCGGACGGCTCCGGCGCGGGCTCCGGCTGGGAGCCGATGACGGGCAGGTCGCGCTGGGTGGGGGTGTAGTCCTCGTCCAGGGGAACCCGGGGAGCCTCGGGACCGGCGGCCGGCGCGGCCTCTGGCTGCGCGACCGCCTCGGGGGCCTGACGTTCCGCGTACGCCTGTGCCGCGTCCGCGTACCTGTCGCCCTCGCCCGCGTAGGGCTCCGCTCCGTCCGCGAACGCTTCGGGCTGGGGCATGTAGGCGGGGACGCGGAAATCGCGCACCGTCGGTGTTCGTTCCACGGGTCCCTGACCGGCCCCCTGAGTCATTGACCCCTCCACCACGATCGCGCCGCTCCCCACCGCCCGGACTGCTCGGTCGCAGCGGCCCTCGGTGTCGTTCGCCCATCATAGGAATGCGGTGCCGGGTGTGGGACGCATCAGGGTCGTGAATCCCGCCGCACTCTGCCCCTGGACGGTGTTTTGCGCCGAAATGGCGGGGCGGGGCGCCCTTTCCGGCGCCCACGGCGTTCGCACCGAGCGGGGCCCCGGTCCCCCGTAGGGAGTACGGGCGGGGCGGGACCGGGCGTGGGGGAGGGAAGGTCCCACGGGGGAAGGGGCTTGGGGCGGGGGATGGCGGGGCCGTGGAGGTTGGCGTTGTACGGGGCGTGGGGTCTGGGGGGTGCGGGCGTCGTGGGGCCGGGGTGGGCCGCGCGGAGCGTCCGTGCTGGTGTTGGGCCGCTGTGAGCGTGTGCGGGGGCGTGGGGCTGTGCCCGATGCGTGCGCGCGGGGGCTGGGCCGCCCGCGATGCGTCGGCGCTGGGGCGTGATCGGGAGTGCGCGCGTCGGCGCCGGGCTCCCGTCGTGAAGGGCTCGCTGGGACGCTCGGCTTCGCCCCGGCTTCCGCTCCGGCGCTGGGCGGGGTCCGGAAGTGTCTGCCTCGGCGCTACGCCTGGCCCTGGGGCGCGTGCTCCGGTGCTCGGCTCTGCCGTGGGGCGCGGGCTTCGGTGGTGGGCTCCAACGTCCGATCCGGCGTTGGGCTAAACCCAGAAGTGCGTGTCCCGGTAGTACGCCGCGTCCTGAGGCGTGCCCTGGTGCTGGGCTTCGCCCGCAGGTACCTGCGGGCGTGCTTGGCTTCGCGCGGAGGCGCCTGCCCCGGTGCCGAGCTCCGTCCCGAGGCGCTTGCTCCGGCGGCGGGCCCCGTCCTGAGGCGTTTGCCGTGACGCCTGACTCCGTCGTGAATTGCTCGCTCCGGCGCTGGGTTCCGCCCGGAGGGGGCCGTCTCAAAGTAGCAACGTCGAAGCCGTGGCCCCGGGGACGTACGCCGGGGGGCCTGCCTCGGCCCGGGACCACCGCGATGGGGGGCCGATTTCGGACCGGCCCCGTACGCGTCGTTGGCGGGACGCCCCAGCACCTGGGCTGCGCGCCGGCCCGGAGCCCGCTCAGCCGCCGGCGGCGGGGCCCAAGCCCCGACCCCAGGCCCCCGAGGCCAGGACTCAAGCCTGCTCAGGTCGCGGAACTGAGGGCTGG
>NZ_GG770539.1:3554650-3563021 GCF_000154905.1 Streptomyces sp. SPB074
GCCGCCCCCCCGTACCGCCGCCCCGCCCCCTCCGCCCCCGCTACCCGCACCCTCCCCCGACTCCCGTGGCGGGCTCACCGTCGTGCGGGGGGAGCGGCGTTGGGAGGAGGTGCGGATGATCAGTTCGGTGGGGATGACCCGTTCGAGCTGATGCGGCGCCCCGATGCCCTCGATCGCGTCGATGAGGAGCTGGACGACGGCCGTGCCGATGCGGCGGGGCTTGAGCGAGAGCGTGGTGACGGGGGGCTCGGTCGAGGCGTAGACCGTCGACTCGCTGCAACACACCAGGAGCAGGTCCTCGGGGACCCGGAGCCCGTAGCGGCGCGCGGCGGCGAGCAGATCCGTGCCGTTGGGGTCGAAGAGCCCGTAGACGGCGTCGGGGCGGTCGGGGCGGGCGAGCAGCCGGTCGGCGGCGACCGCGCCCGCGCACGGGTCGTGCGCCGGGTACGACTCCAGGACGGGGTCCTGGCCCACGCGGCGGCACCATTCGAGGTAGGCGGTCGTGGAGAGCCGGGTGTAGGTGTCGGTCGTGGTCCCGGTGAGGAGGCCGATGCGGCGGGCCCCGGAGGACGCGAGGTGGTCGAGGATGCCGAGGACGGCGGCCTCGTGGTCGTTGTCGACCCATGCCGTCACCGGAAGGGTGCCGTCCGGGCGCCCGTCCGAGACCACCGGCAGTCCCTGCCGCACGAGTTCCGCGACGACGGGATCGTGGTCGGCCGGGTCCACGACGACGGTGCCGTCGAGCGCGACGTTCGACCACACGTCCACCGGGCTCAGGCGTGAACTGGCCGGGAGGATGACGAGGGCGTACCCCCGGTCGAGGGCGGCGGAGGTCGCCGCTCTCGCCATCTCCGCGAAGTAGGCGAATTCGGTGAAGGTGAAAGGTTCATCCCCGTACGTGGTCACGGTCAGGCCGATGAGGCCCGATTTGCCCGTACGGAGTGTGCGTGCCGCCGCCGAAGGGCGGTAGCCGAGCTGTTCGGCCACCTCCTTCACATGGTGGCGGGTGATGTCGGGGAGACGGCCCTTGCCGTTGAGGGCATCGGAGACGGTGGTGATGGAGACCCCCGCCGCCGCTGCCACATCTCTGATTCCCGGCCGTCCGGACCGTTTGCCCTTGCGAGGCGTTTCCGCTCGGCTCACCTGCTGCTTCCCTGCTGCTGTCATGGGTTGCCGATAGTAGGGGTCTGCCAGGCGGGCACGGCGGGTGCATATGCAGACCTGTGATGTCACGTTTCTGCAAGGTGATGCGCCGTCAAAAACCTTGCATCAAAAGGAACTTAGCGCATTTCGCACTGGCTACCTACCGGTCTGCCGCGTGCGTGCCGACCCTCCGTGGGGCCCGCCCCGGGGCTGCGGCTCACCTTTACGGGCGACGCGCGCCACGGCGCCAGCCAGCGGCGCACACAGATGAGCGTGCGCCCCCCCGGTGCTCGCTCGGGCGGAGCGCGGCGGACGGCCCTGTTCCCGTCTTTCCCGGAAGGTGCCCGGCGGCACCTCTCCCGGAGGGTGGAGCGGGAGCGCCCGCGTCAAGGTGGGGGCGCGTGGGTCATTTCATGCGCCGGGTGTCTACCGGCCGCGCTCTCCACGGTGTCCAATATGCGGACGGGTGCGGCGACGGCCCGCCGGCGGTGGGCGATCCCCGGGCCGGCCGGGAGGCTCGCGGGCTCGTCTCCCGGCGCGGCACGGGCCGCTCGGGTAGACCGGTACGGACAGAAGGAGGTCCCGCGGTGAGCGGTACGAACCCCAGACTGCGAGCGGTACTGGACGACATCCCGGCCTACGTGCCGGGCAAGGCGGCCTCGGGAGCGAACGGCCCCGCGTTCAAGCTGTCGTCCAACGAGAACCCCTACCCGCCGCTCCCCGGGGTGATGGAGAGCGCACTCGCGGCGGCGGGGACGCTCAACCGCTACCCGGATCTCGCGGCGACCGGTCTCGTGCAGGCGCTCTCGGAACGTTTCTCCGTGCCGGCCTCGCACCTCGCCACGGGCACGGGCTCGGTCGGCGTGGCGCAGCAGCTCCTCCAGATCACCGCTCAGGACGGTGACGAGGTCGTCTACGCCTGGCGTTCCTTCGAGGCGTACCCGATCATCACCCGGATCAGCGGTGCGAAGGCCGTCGAGGTCCCGCTCACGGGGGAGGAGGAGCACGATCTCGACGCGATGGCGGCGGCGATCACCGAGCGGACCCGGCTCGTCTTCGTCTGCAATCCCAACAACCCGACGGGGACGGTGGTGCGGAAGGCCGCGCTGGAACGTTTCCTCGACCGGGTGCCCTCCGATGTGCTCGTGGTGCTGGACGAAGCGTACCGGGAGTTCATCCGTGATCCCGAGGTCCCGGACGGGGTCGAGCTGTACCGGGACAGGCCCAATGTGTGCGTGCTGCGGACCTTTTCGAAGGCATACGGTCTCGCGGGGCTGCGGATCGGCTTCGCGATCGCGCACGAGCCGGTGGCCGCCGCACTCCGCAAGACCGCCGTCCCCTTCGGCGTGAGCCAGCTCGCGCAGGACGCCGCGGTCGCCTCGCTCGCCGCCGAGTCCGCGCTCTTGGAGCGCGTCGACGCGCTCGTTGTCGAACGCGCTCGTGTCGCGGGGGAGTTGAGCTCCCAGGGCTGGACCGTTCCCGGCACCCAGGCCAATTTCGTCTGGCTGCGGCTCGGCGCCCGCACGCTCGACTTCGCCGCCGCCTGCGAGCGAGCGGGAGTCGTCGTACGGCCTTTCGCGGGCGAGGGAGTCCGCGTCACCGTCGGCGAGACGGACGCGAACGACATCTTCTTGTCAGCCGCGGCGAGTTACCGCAAGGAACTGAACCGCTGACGGTCCTTCTCCCGCGTACGTGACGGAGCCGCCGGACGCGCGGGGCGGGGCGCGGGGCGGGGACGGGGTTGCCGTCGGGCCCCCTGGGGGCGGGCCGCGCTTGGCGCCGGTCCGCTCGTGGCGCCGGGGCCGGTCGCTCGTCCGTAGGTGCTGGCTGGCCTGTAGATGGCGGCTCGGCTGTCCCGGGGGCGGGCTCGTTTCGGTGGAACGTCCCGGGTGCGTCGGGCCTGACGGCCCGGCCCGCCCGTGGTGGCCCCGGCTCACCGGCAGGGGCGCGCGGCGGCTCCCGAAGCGCCCCGCGATGCTCCGGGCGCCCCGGGACTCGGGCCAGGTTGCCTCGTCCGGCGCTCCGTCCCGGGCAGGCCGCGATGCCGGACGCCCGTCCCCTGCCCTTCGACGCGATGCCCCGCCGCGCGACAGCGGGGGGTCCCATGCAAGGGCGGGCGTCGCGTGCGGCGGCCCCCGAGCGGCCCGGCTCGCCTCGTACGTACCCCGGCGCGGCCGGCTCGTGCCACGTACGCATCCCAGCGGACCGACCGCCGTCGTCCACCCGCGCCGCCCCGCCGCCCCGCCGCCCCGCCCTCGAAGCCCCTGGTCGGAGCGGAGCGCTCCGTACCGCTGTAGTGGACGTCACATAGCCCGTTTTCGGTAGCCGCACACCACCTCACCACCACCACAAAAAGCCATAAAAGCGACAAAATAAAGTACGCAAACCCCGCAAACCTCCGAATCGTGGGGCCCCACCCTGCGGGACCCCCTGTTCGTATGAAACGACCGTGGGACATAATGCTTGTGAATGTGAACGCTTTCACAAGCGCGTCCCGGTTGGGGCTGCTTTGCCCTGGGCGAATGCGGATCAACCGGACGACGTGAGGGCGGAATCAGGCTGTGCCCACGGTGCCCACCGCGTGCACAGAGATCAGCGAAGCGAGGAGGATTTCGTGGATCTCGCTCTGGCGCCCGAGACGCTGGCCCGTTGGCAGTTCGGCATCACGACCGTCTACCACTTCCTGTTCATACCCCTGACCATCTCGCTCGCCGCGCTCACGGCGGGGCTGGAGACGGCCTGGGTCCGTACCGGCAAGGAGAAGTACCTCAGCGCGACGAAGTTCTGGGGAAAGCTCTTCCTGATCAACATCGCGATGGGGGTCGTCACCGGGATCGTGCAGGAGTTCCAGTTCGGCATGAACTGGTCCGACTACTCGCGATTCGTCGGCGACGTCTTCGGGGCGCCGCTCGCCTTCGAGGCCCTCATCGCCTTCTTCTTCGAATCGACCTTCATCGGTCTGTGGATCTTCGGCTGGGACAAGCTGCCGAAGAAGCTGCACCTCGCCACGATCTGGCTGGTGTCGATCGGCACGATCCTCTCCGCCTACTTCATCCTCGCGGCGAACTCCTGGATGCAGCACCCCGTCGGCTACCGCGTGAACAAGGGCAGCGGACGAGCCGAACTCACCGACTTCTGGGCCGTACTGACCCAGGAGATGACGCTGACCCAGATGTTCCACACGCTCGCCGCCTCCTTCCTCACCGGAGGCGCCTTCATCGTGGGCATCGCGGCCTGGCACCTGGGCTGCAAGCGCCGTGCGAAGCACGACAAGCAGCACGTCGCCACGATGCGGACCTCGCTGCGGCTCGGCCTCGTCACGGTCGTCGTCGCCGGGATGCTCACCGCGGTCAGCGGCGACTCGCTCGGCAAGGTCATGTTCAAGCAGCAGCCCATGAAGATGGCGGCGGCGGAGGCGCTGTGGGAGGGCCAGAACACCGCTCCCTTCTCGATCTTCGCCTACGGGGACGTCGACAAGGGGCACAACAGCGTCGCCCTGGAGGTCCCCGGCGTCCTCTCCTTCCTCTCGGACAACGACTTCCGCTCGTACGTGCCCGGCATCAACGACACGAACAAGGCCGAGCAGGAGAAGTACGGGCCCGGCGACTACCGCCCCAACATCCCGGTCGCCTTCTGGAGCTTCCGGTGGATGATCGGCTTCGGGATGGCCTCGTTCGGCCTCGGCATCGTCGGACTCTGGCTGACCAGGAAGAAGTTCCTCCTGCCGCAGCACCTGCGGACCGGCGAGGACGAGGTGCCGCACCTCGTGCTCTTCCGTGAGAAGCTGCTCAGCCCCCGCCTGACGCGCCTCTACTGGCTCACGGCCCTCGCCACGATGGGCTTCCCGCTCATCGCCAACTCCTGGGGCTGGATCTTCACCGAAACGGGCCGTCAGCCCTGGGCGGTGTACGGGCTCTTCAAGACGGCCGACGCGGTCTCGCCCGGCGTCTCGCAGGCCGAGGTGATCATCTCGCTCAGCGCCTTCACGCTCCTGTACGGGGTCCTCGCCGTCATCGAGTTCAAGCTCATGGCCAAGTACGCGAAGGCGGGACCCCCCGAGCTGACCGAGGCCGACCTGCATCCGCCGACGCGTATCGGCGGGCGGCCCGGACCGTCCCGTACCGGCGGCGACGCCGCGAACGCGGCGGAGAGTGCGCCCGACGACCGCGACGCCACCCGCGACGCCACCCGCGACGGCGTGCGTGACGACGACGATGACGACGCCGACCGCCCGATGGCGTTCTCCTACTGAGCCCGAAGGAGGGAAAGGACCATGGAACTCCACGACGTCTGGTTCGTCCTGATCGCCGTCCTGTGGACCGGCTACTTCTTCCTGGAGGGCTTCGACTTCGGCGTCGGCGTCCTGACGAAGCTGCTGGCCAGGGACCGCACCGAGCGGCGCGTCCTGATCAACACGATCGGCCCGGTCTGGGACGGCAACGAGGTCTGGCTGCTCGCCGCCGGCGGCGCCACCTTCGCGGCCTTCCCCGAGTGGTACGCGACGCTCTTCTCCGGCTTCTACCTGCCGCTCCTGGTCATCCTGCTGTGCCTCATCGTGCGCGGCGTCGCCTTCGAGTACCGCCACAAGCGGGACGAGGAGCGCTGGCAGCGCAACTGGGAACACGCCATCTTCTGGTGCTCCCTGCTGCCCGCCTTCCTGTGGGGCGTCGCCTTCGCGAACATCGTGCACGGGGTGAAGATCGACCGCGACCTGGAGTACGTGGGCGGCCTCGGTGATCTCCTCAACCCCTACGCGCTCCTCGGCGGGCTCGTCACGCTGAGCCTCTTCACCTTCCACGGCACGGTCTTCACCGGCCTCAAGACCACCGGGGACATCCGGCACCGGGCGCGCACCCTGGCCCTGCGCCTCGGGCTCGTCACCGCCCTGCTCGCGCTCGGCTTCCTCGCGTGGACGCAGGCGGACAGCGGGGACGGGAAGAGCCTTGTCGCCCTCCTGGTGGCCGTGCTCGCTCTCCTGCTCGCGCTCTTCGCCAGCCTGCGCGGGCGCGAGGGCTGGGCCTTCGCCCTCTCCGGGGTGACGATCGTGGCCACGGTCGCGATGTTCTTCCTGACCCTCTTCCCCGCGGTCATGCCCTCCTCGCTCAACGGCGACTGGAGCCTCACCGTCGAGAACGCCTCGTCCAGCCCGTACACGCTCCGGATCATGACGTGGTGCGCGGGCATCGCCACGCCGCTCGTCATGCTCTACCAGGGCTGGACGTACTGGGTCTTCCGCAAGCGCATCGGGACACAGCACATCGCCCGGGCGCACTGAGACCGGTGCGGGGGCCGTCGGCCGGCGACCCGCCGGCCCCCGCACCCTCCGCGGCCGGCCCGGACTCGTACCGCCAGAGTTCCCGTACGAGTACGGAGCCGCCCCCGGTTTCCCCCCGGCCCCCCGGTTTCCCCCGCTTCCTCTCCGGTCCCCGGCTCTCCCCGGGCGCCACCCCGCCCCGTCCGCCTCGCTCGCGGAAGGATGTTTCACGTGAAACCTGTAGATCCCCGACTCCTGCGGTGCGCCCGCGCCAGCCGCTTCTTCCTGGCGGCCGTGGTCGGACTCGGTGTGCTCGGCGCCCTGCTGGTGGTGGCGCAGGCGATGCTCATCGCCGAGGTCGTCGTGGGCGCCTTCCAGCACGGCAGGGACGCCGGCGGCCTGCTGCGTCCGCTGCTGCTGCTCGTCGTGGTCGCGTGCGGGCGCGGCCTGGTCTCCTGGCTCACCGAGACGGCCGCGCACCGCGCGAGCGCGGCGGTCAAATCCGAACTGCGGCAACGCGTACTCGACAAGGTGGCCGCCCTGGGCCCCGGATGGCTGGAAGGGCGGCGGACCGGCTCGCTCGTCAACCTGGCGACGCGCGGCGTCGACGCGCTCGACGACTACTTCTCCCGCTACCTCCCGCAGCTCGGTCTCGCGGTCGTCGTCCCCGTCGCCGTACTGGCCCGGATCGTCACCGAGGACTGGGTCTCGGCGGCAATCATCGTCCTCACCCTCCCGCTCATCCCGGTCTTCATGATCCTCATCGGCTGGGCGACGCAGAAGCGGATGGACCGCCAGTGGCGGCTGCTCTCGCGCCTGTCCGGGCACTTCCTCGACGTGGTCGAGGGGCTGCCGACGCTCAAGGTCTTCGGCCGCGCGAAGGCGCAGGCCGAGTCGATCCGCCGGATCACGGGCGAGTACCGCCGCGCCACGCTGCGCACGCTGCGGATCGCCTTCCTCTCCTCCTTCGCGCTCGAACTCCTCTCGACGCTCTCCGTCGCGCTCGTCGCCGTCACGATCGGGATGCGGCTCGTCCACGGCGACATGGATCTGTACGTGGCCCTCGTCGTGCTCGTCCTGGCGCCCGAGGCGTACCTGCCGCTGCGCCAGGCCGGGACGCAGTACCACGCGGCGGCCGAGGGACTCGCCGCCGCCGAGGAGGTCTTCGAGGTCCTGGAGGCCGAGGAGCAGGCCACGGGCAGTGCCGGAGTGCCGGAGGGCGAACTGCGCGTCGAAGAACTGACGGTGCGCCACCCGGGCCGTACCGCGCCCGCGCTCGACCGGGTCTCGCTGCGGGTCCGGCAGGGCGAGACGGTCGCTCTCGTGGGGCCGAGCGGCGCGGGCAAGTCGACGCTGCTCCGTGCCGTCCTCGGCTTCGCCCGCCCCGACACGGGCCGGATCACCGTGGGCGGCAAGGATCTCGCGGAGATCGACCCCGCCCAGTGGCACGCCAGGATCGCCTGGGTCCCGCAGCGCCCCGCGCTCTTCGCGGGCACGCTCGCCGAGAACGTCCACCTCGCCCGGCCCGGGGCCACCGGCACCGAGGTCGAGCGCGCGCTGCGCGACGCCGGGGCGTGGGAGTTCGTGCGGGACCTGCCCGACGGACTGCGGACGGTACTCGGCGAGGACGGCGCGGGGCTCTCGGCCGGACAACGGCAGCGCCTCGCCCTCGCCCGCGCCTTCCTCGCGGACCGCCCCGTCCTGCTCCTCGACGAACCGACGGCCGCGCTCGACGGGGCGACCGAGGCGGGCATCGTGGCGGCCGTCCGGCGTCTCGCGGAGGGCCGCACGGTCCTCCTCGTCGTGCACCGGCCCGCGCTCCTCGCGGTGGCGGACCGGGTGGTGCGGATCGAGGCGCCGCAGGGCGCGGAGGCGGCGACCGCACAGGCCGTTCCCGCCGGAGCCGGTGGCGCGGTCACGGCCGGCGGTACGCGGCCGGAGGCGCCGTCCGCCCCGGTAGCCCGGCCCGTGCCG
>NZ_GG770539.1:3563673-3567667 GCF_000154905.1 Streptomyces sp. SPB074
CTCACCGTCGCGGGGGCGCTGCCCGCCCGGCTGCGGGCCGCGAGGGCGGCCGACGTGGAACTCACCGGAATCGCGGCGCGCGCCTCCGCGCTGACCGCGGTCGGCGACGGCCTTATGGCACTTCTGACGGGGCTCACCGTCGCGGGCGCGGCGGCGGTCGGCGCGAACGCTGTCGCGGACGGCCGCCTCTCCGGCGTCGCTCTCGCCGTTGTCGTCCTCACTCCGCTCGCCGCCTTCGAAGCGGTCCTCGGCCTGCCGCTCGCGGCGCGCCAGCGGCAGCGCGTACGCCGCGGCGCGGAGCGGGTCTACGAGGTCCTGGACGCACCCGCGCCCGTACGGGAACCCGAGCGGCCCGCCGAGACGCCCGGCTCCGCGTTCCCGTTGCGCCTCGAAGGGCTCGGGGCACGGCACCCGGGCGCAGCGCGTCCCGCGCTCGACGGCGTGGACCTGACCCTCGCCGAGGGACGGCGGATCGCCGTCGTCGGCGCCTCGGGCGCGGGCAAGACCACGCTCGCCCACGTCCTGCTCCGCTTCCTCGACACGGAGAGCGGCACCTACCGCCTGGGTGACACGCCCGCCGCGGCGCTCGACGGGGACGCGGTACGCCGGATCGTCGGCCTGTGCGCCCAGGACGCGCACGTCTTCGACAGTTCCGTGCGCGAGAACCTGCTCCTCGCGCGGAAGGACGCCACCGAGGCCGAGGTCCGCGCGGCGCTCGCGCGCGCCCGGCTCCTCGACTGGGTGGACACGCTGCCGCAGGGGCTCGGGACGCTCGTCGGCGAACACGGGGCGCGGCTCTCCGGCGGTCAGCGCCAGCGGCTCGCGCTCGCCCGCGCGCTCCTCGCGGACTTCCCCGTCCTCGTCCTCGACGAGCCGGCCGAGCACCTCGACCTGGAGACCGCCGACGCGCTCACGAGCGACCTGCTCGCCGCGACCGAGGGCCGCACGACGCTCCTCATCACCCACCGCCTCGCGGGCCTCGAAGGCGCGGTGGACGAGGTCGTCGTCCTCGATCAGGGCCGCGTCGTGCAGCGCGGTGACGTGGCCACGTTGCTGCGCACCCCGGGCCCGCTCCACCGGATGTGGCGCCAGGAACGGGCGACGGACGCCCTGCGCGGAGCGACGGGGGAGACGCCGCTCAGTGCCGCTCCCGCCGAGGACGACGGCGCCACGGCGCGGGAGACCGTGGCTGCCGCGCGCTGAGGACGGGGGAGCGGGTGCGCGAGGCAGGATGCGCTGATCGCCCTGCGTGAGGAGCGAGTGACGATGTTTCACGTGAAACATCGTCTGCGCGCGGTTCGGGGTGGATGTTTCACGTGAAACATCGTCAACCTCCCGTTGTCCTTCGTACGGCCCAGCGGGTCCCCCGGCTGTACGCGCTGCGGAGGCGCCCGCTCCTCGGCACGCCCACGATCCGGGGCATGGCACTCCGTACCGGAACCCCCGCACCCCTGCGCGGCACTGTCGTGGCCTCGGCCCTGTGTCTTCTGCTGCTCGGCGCCCTCGGGCTGACGGTCCCGGCGGCGGGGGCGGACCACCAGGAGGGTGACGGGCCCGGGACACCGAGCGCGGCGGTCGCGGTCCTGTACCGCGAGGCGGCCCAGGCCACCGCGAAGTACGAGGAGGTCCGGAAGGCCGTCACAGCCCAGCGGGCGAAGTCCAAGGTGCTGGAGGCGCGCCTCACGAAGGAACGGCAGCGGCTGAGGTTCTTCCGCAAGGACGTGGGCAGGCTCGCGCGGGCGCAGTACCGGGCCCATGACGACGGCCTCTCACTCACCGCGAACCTGCTCTTCTCGGACGACCCCGAGGCCCTGATGGAGAACGCGGGGTTCGCGAGCAACGCGGACCGGGCCGTGACCCACCTCGTGCAGCGCTCCGCCGACGCCGCGAGCGCTCTGGCCGGAGCCGAGCGAAAGGTACGGGCGAACCGGGAGGCCGTGGAGGCGCGCACGGCGCACCTGGCCTCGCTCAAGCGGCAGATCGACGCGAAGCTCCAGAGCGCGCGGGCCCGGCTCCAGGCGCAGGGCGAGAGCGCGGTGCTCGCGGGACGCTGCCGGGGCGCGAACCGGATCGAGCAGGCGGCCTCGGAGTACCCGAAGGAACCGTGGGTGACCCCGGTGGAGGACTTCGTCCTGTCAGCGGGCTTCGGCGGTTCGGGGAGCCACTGGTCCCAGGGACATACGGGTCAGGACTTCGCGGTCGGCATCGGCGCGCCCGTCCGCGCCGTGGGCGGGGGACACGTGGTGCGGGTCTCCTGCGGGGGACCTTTCGGGATCGAAGTCGTGCTCCGGCACCCCGGCGGCTACTACACGCAGTACGCACACCTCTCCTCGGTCGCCGTGGACCAGGGGGAGACCGTGCGGACGGGCCAGTGGATCGCCCAGTCCGGCACGACGGGGAACTCGACCGGCCCGCACGTGCACTTCGAGGTCCGGCTGACCCCTGACTACGGCTCGGCGGTCTCACCCTTGCCGTGGCTGCGGGAACACGGGGTCCGGGTGGAGTAAGCCGGGGCGGCGCGTCGGTGCGTGCGTCGGCGGGCGGCGGACGCGGGGACGGGCGGCGGGCGTGGCGCCCTCCGCCCGTACGTGTGGACCGCTCAGGCCAGCAGCCGCTCGATGACCGCGGCGACCCCGTCCTCCGTGTTGGGGTGCGTGACGGCGGAGGCGGCGAGGCGGACCTCCGGGTGGGCGTTGCCCATCGCCCAGGAGCGCCCGGCCCAGGTCAGCATCTCGATGTCGTTGGGCATGTCCCCGAAGGCGATGACCTCCTCGGGAGCGATGCCCCGTTCCGCACAGCACTGGGCGAGCGTGCTCGCCTTGGACACCTCGCGTGCGCTGATCTCAAGGAGCGCGGTCGGGCTGGAGCGGGTGACGGCGACGAGGTCCCCGACCGTGTCCCTCGCGAGCCGGAGAAAGGCGTCCGGCGCCAGCTCGCAGTGGTGCGCGAGCAGTTTCAGCACCGGTTCGGACGCGTCCCCCTCCGGCGGCGTCCCCGAGTCGAGTCCGAGCAGCTTCGTGATCGGGGCGATGCTCGAAGCGGGGTCGAGGTGGAGGGGCGGGTAGCCCGGCTCGTGGTGGATGCCGCCCGTGCGCTCGACCGCGTACTGCGTTCCGGGCGCTGCCCGTCGCAGGCGCTCGGCGACGTCGAGCACCGTCGCGGAAGGGAGCGGCCGGACCCGTACGAAACGGTAGGGCACCCCGCGCTCCCGGTCGGGGGTGCGCAGATCCACGACCGCCGCGCCGTTTCCGCAGATCGCGAGGCCGTGACCGTCCACGTGCCCCGCGACCACGTCCATCCAGCGGGCAGGGCGCCCGGTCACGAAGAAGACGGCGACACCCGCGCGTTCCGCCGCCGCGAGGGCGGCGAGGGTGCGCGGGGAGACGGTCTTGTCCTCGCGCAGCAGCGTGCCGTCGAGGTCGGTCGCGATGAGCCGTGGCCGGGGGCCCGGCGGGATCTCCGGCCAGGCGCGGGCGGAGACCGAAGGCGGGCCGGGCCGCTCGGAGCCGCCCGCGAGGCGCAGCCGGTGGGCGCTCACGGCTCTCCCGTCGGCGCGGGCCGACGGTTCGCCCGTACCGGCCGGCGGTTCTCCGTCATGGACGTGCGGCTCGTGGGCGGGCTCCGCATCGGTGACCACGCGCACCGGTGCGGCCGAGGGCTCGCCCTTCGCGCGGGCGCCGGACTGCGAGGACCGGGACGGACGGTTCGTACCGGGCTGGACGGCCGCAGGCCCTGCGGTCGGAGAGGTCGCTGAGGTCACGTTTGGCATTGTGGCGCATATGCCAGCACGGGCGTGCGGCTTCCCGCACAGATGAGCCATTCGCGCCCCCTCGGAGCGGAACCCGCCGCCCGCGCCCATACCGTCACGGGCCAAACCCCGTGTCCTGGGCGGACACCGCTTTCCGGTCAGCGGCGTCAGCGACGACAGGGGGCGTACGTCCCGAACGCGCCCCCGCGCCGCGCCCCCGCCCGATACCCCGCTCCCTTGCCCCCG
>NZ_GG770539.1:3567830-3588669 GCF_000154905.1 Streptomyces sp. SPB074
CCCTCTCCCCCGCCGGCTCCCGGACACCGCAGACGGGCGCCGCACCGGCGCAGCCTCCAGCCACGGAGAATCGGCCGAAAAGGAGGAGGCAAGGCGAGCGCACGCCGAGGCGGTCGCGAGGGGAGGGTGGTCGCGTGGGCGAGGGCGAGGGTGACGTTGGCGGTGACGGCGGCGGTGGTGGCTGTGGCGCTGAGGCGGAAGTGACGCGGCTGGTGGAGGGAGCGCGTGTGACCCGCAGAGGCAGCGCCGTCTTGGTTGATGCTCGCCACCGGGAGCCCGGGCACTCCGCTCTCGCCGGGTCCGGGGCGGGACGATCTGGGGCGGAGGCGGATCGGGCCCGGGGAGGCGGGTCAGACAGCACGGGCCGAGGATGAGTCGTGCGGGTGAGGGGCGGGCGAGCACGGGCCGGGGCGATCACGTGTCCCACTCGCCACCGCCCCGTCCCTCCAAGCCCCGGGCTGGCTCTATCCCCGCAAGACCGAACCCACCGTCCCTTCACCCTCCGTCAGAGGGCTGAGCCAGCCCGTGCCGCGCGATGCTTTCGAAGACCGGCTGCCCGGCGGCGAAGCCGGAGTCTGCGATCCGCCGGCGCCGCGCGGGCTCGGTGCATCCGGCCTCGCGCTGACGATGCTGGCGGTGTGCGGAGTCCACAAAGGCGTCGAGCGAGGTGAGCATCGTGGAGCGGTCGCGTGGACGGCGGTGAGAGATCTCGTCCAACTCGCTCATGTCATGCCCAGCGGTCTCGTACGCCGGGCCCACTTCGCGATCGGCGCGCAGCGCCGCGTCCAACTCGATGGGCGTGCCGTCACGTACAGCTTGGGGCGTGCGTGGTCACCCAGCCCGCCCGTACCGCGCGGCGAGCCTGACCCGCGCGGCCCTGTCGCGGCGACGGCGACCGGTAACCGGGGCCGCTGCGCGCATGGTTCCGCGCCTCACGGTGGAGCAGGAGCCGCCCTCCTGCGTCACGGCGCTTCGGTGAGCAGTGGTCAAGCAGCAGTATGAACTCGGCTCGTCCGTAAGCACCTTCGCAGCCTTGGCGTTGAACCCGTCACCCCGGCGCCGACCCCGAGCGTGACCGGAAGCCGGAAGTTCGTTGACGTCACCAGAGTACCCAATCGCATACTCTGAGTTACTGTCGCTACCTCCGTCAGCGTGGGGACTGCCCCGAACCACGGCCCGTCCCGGAACGACCTCCACGACAGATGGTCGTACGTGTACGCGGCATGGAATCCGAGGTCTTTGGCCCGCCGCCAGATCTTCTGCCCTTCGGCCCATCGGTGGATGGGGAGGATCACCGTGCTCAGACGCATGGCCCCGACGATACGCGGGCCTCTCGCTGCCACGGGTATGCCGACGGAGCAGATTCGGGAAGCCGCTTCGACGTCGCGATGCGGGCCGCTACCGTGGCGTCATGGGCACGCTGGGCAGGGCCGAGTTTGAGGCCATGATCGACGAGGCGACGGTGGACGCCTACGGCGAGGACGAGCAGCGGACCGGTCTGTTCACCAGGCTTGGGGAGTACCTCGATCTGCCCTTCACCACCACGGTTCTCGGCATCGAGGTGACGGTGTGCGGCGTCGACCTCACGCTCGACGGCATGATCGTCGCCCTGTGCTCTCGCAGTCGCGTCCGGCAGTCGATCGGGATCCTGGATTTGCCGTTGCCCAGCCAGGCGCCCGAGGGGGCGAATGGGGTCTCCCCTGCTCAAGCGGAGCCGAGAGCTCGGGGAAGGATCGAGGCGTACCGCCACTGGGCCGGTTGAGGCCGGACACCTCTCACTTCACGCGGAACTGGCTCGTACGAAAGGGCTGAACGTGGCTGAGGCCGTACCGGGCGCACGTCAGGGTGCCCATGAACTGTCATTGGCTGATCTCATCGAGCGCAGCGCCGAATTGAAGGGGCGGCTGGTCACCTTCGCGCAGAGTGCCCGCTTCGACCGGTGGTTGACACCTCTCCTACTAGAGGCCGCTGGGCTTGAACGGCAGTTGGACGAGGGTGAGGCGATCCGGATCACCGACCACTTCATCCTGCGGTACCGGTTGCCGGACGGTTCGACCGTGGTGGACCGGTTCGTCGCCAGCCGGAAGGACTTGACCGCGGCCGACCGGGAGATGCTGCTCGGCTGGCGTGACCCGGTCGAGGGCGTCTTCGAGATCCGGCGCAAGGACGGCGATGCCGTCATCCTGCTGAACCTTGTCGACGACCTGGAGTACCGCACGTACTCGAACGTCGGGCGGGCGGCGTTCCGCGGCGTGTCCAAGGGTGGATTCCTCCATACCTGCCTGGTGCCCGTCCACTCGGCCGGCGGGGCGTGGTTGCTGTCCGGGGCGATGACGAGCTACCCCAAGTCCAGCGCCGCCGAGATCGCCCAGGCAGCTCTGCAACTGGCTACGCACCACCCTGAACTGGTTTTCCGCAACCTGGAGAAGTTCGAGCAGGGGTGGAAGCAGATGCGGGAGGACCGGGCCGCGTTCGTCGAGTTCTGCGGCTGCGACGAACTGGTTCTTCCTCCTTCCGAGGCCGAGGACCTCCTCAACGCCTACTATCGCCACCGCCAGGAGGCAGCCGTGGCCGCGCAGCCCAGCCGTGCCCCGCGCAGGCGGCTTGCCGGCCGGGACCTGCCCTTCTTCGAGCTGCCGTCAGAA
Source organism: Streptomyces sp. SPB074 (assembly GCF_000154905.1). GTDB lineage: Bacteria > Actinomycetota > Actinomycetes > Streptomycetales > Streptomycetaceae > Streptomyces. The sequence goes on from NZ_GG770539.1 coordinate 3,570,476, forward strand.
CTGGCGGACTCGGACACCGTCGGCGTCATCTACGACCAGGTCGACGGGCTCAACTTCTACGCCGACTACGGGATGCTGCGGGACCTCTTCGCGGACCCCGCCCTCGCAGGGCGCAGTCGGCACCAGGACCTGCTGCGCACGTACCTGCGCGAGGAGTCGATCACGCCACTGCCGATCCGCCGGCTGGCCACCGCTCATCCGGAGACAGCGGACGCCGTGTTCCGGAAGCTGCTGAGGAAGCCCGGATTCGTCTGGAGCGAACACGGCGACGCGCTGCTGCGCCGGCGCAAGCCCTGGTACTACGAGAGCAACCCGCGTCCTGGAGTGTCCGTGATCGGCGACCGTCTGAGTGAGCTGCTCGGTGGGGGCCAGCGCTGAGCTCGTAGGTGGAGAAGCCTGACAGATAGCGCGCATACCGCAGTATGCTGACTCCATGGCTGACACGACCCGCATCACGGTCACTCTGCCCACCGAGCAGGTGGCGGAGCTGAAGAGGCTCACGGACAACGTCTCCGGCTATGTCGCGGAGGCCGTCGCCCGCCAGATCAGGCACCAGTTGCTCGGTGAGGAGCTGCGCCGTTACGAGGAGGAGCACGGCGCGTTCACCGACGAGGAACTGGCCGCGGCCCAGGCCAGGATCTTCGGCGCGGGCGGGCACGAGGAGTCGGCGAGCGCCATGTGAACCTTCAGCGCATCGAGTCCGTCGTACTGGACTCCCAAGGGCTGTCCGCCTGGATCTCGCAGGACCGGGGTGTGCTCGCGATGATCCGGTCCTTCCATTCGATGGCTGCCGATCTGGTGGTCTGTTCCAACACCATCGTGGAAGTCATGCACGCCCGGGTGAACACCGCCCGGCTGAACTGGGTGTTCTCCCAGGTCAAGGTGGAAGCGGTGACCGAGCAGGCGGCCAGAGCCGCCGCCGGGCTGCTGAAAGAGGCCGGACTGCACGGCCACAAGTACGCGATCGATGCCACCGTCGCCGAGCTGGCGCTTCGCCGGCCGGGCCCGGTGGCCATGCTCACGTCGGACGTCGACGACATGGCCAAGCTGTGCGGTAGCCGCGTCCGACTCATCGCGCTCTGATCCTCTTCGGTCGGGACCACGCCGCCCGGTGTACGGCTTCCCAGGTCAGGCCGTGGTAGGCGAGCGAGGCTTGACTGACGTGACGAGGGTGCCCAAGCGCAGGTGTTCTGTGGCTGTGGCTGTGGCGGCGGCGGTGAGGGTGGGCAGGGCGCCGAACCAGGGGCCGTCGCGGAAGGTGCGCCAGGAGAGGTGGTCGTAGGTGTACGCCGTGTGGAAGCCGAGCTCTTCCGCGCGCTGCCACTTCGCGCGGCCTCCCTCGTGCCAGCGGTCGACAGGGAGGATCACGGTGCTCAGGCGCATGCTCATGCGGCCGAGCCTACGCCGGGAGCCGGATCGTGCCAGCTCCACGGCTCGCGCGCGGGGGCGACCCCCGTACAGCGGCTGGCTACAGTGCGGTCATGGGATGGATCGAGATCGAGCGGATACGGGAGCCGCAGACCTGCTACTGCGGGGCGCCCGTCAAGCAGACCGGCCGCTGGTTCACCCGGCGGTACTGCTCGCGCAAGCACCGGGTCCGGGGCCGCTTCCTCACCGCCGTGGTCTCCGTCCTCACCTTCCTCTCCTGAAGGCCCCGGCGCACCCACACCACCGAAGCCCGCCCTCCGCAAATCCCGCGACGGTCCACGCCCACACCCCCGGCTCGGTACCCTGGCTCCCATGTCCACTACCCCGCTCCGTGTCCGTTTCGCCCCTTCCCCCACGGGGATGTTTCACGTGGGTGGGGCGCGGTCCGCGCTCTACAACTGGGCCGTGGCGCGACAGTCCGGGGGGACGTTCGTTCTGCGGATCGAGGACACGGACGCGGCGCGGAACAAGCCGGAGTGGATCGACGGGATCGTGAGCGCGCTCGCGGCGATCGGGATTCACGGGGAGGACCCGGCTTTCGAGGGGCCGTACTTCCAGTCGCAGAACGCGGAGCGGCACCGGGAGGCGGGGCTGCGGCTGTTCGCCGAGGGGCGCGCGTACTACTGCGACTGCACGCGGGAGCAGTTGAAGGAGCGGACGGGCTCCGAGCACCTCGGGTACGACGGGTTCTGCCGGGACCGTGGCTTGCGGTACGAGGAGGGGCGGGCGCTGCGATTCCGGACGCCCGACGAGGGGGAGACCGTCGTGGTCGACCTCGTGCGCGGGGAGCCGGCGTTCCCCAACAGCGCCATCGAGGACTTCGTGATCGCACGCGGGGACGGGTCCCCCGTCTTCCTGATCGCCAACGTGGTGGACGACCTCGACGAGGGCATCACCGTGGTCATCCGGGGTGAGGAGCACCTGTCGAACACGCCGAAGCAGCAGTTGCTGTGGGAGGCGCTGGGGGCGCGGCCGCCGACGTGGGCGCACCTGCCGGTGATCGTGAACGAGAAGCGGCAGAAGCTCTCCAAGCGCCGCGACAAGGTCGCGCTGGAGGACTACCTCGCCGAGGGCTTCCTGCCCGAGGCGATGGTCAACTACCTCATGCTGCTCGGCTGGGGCCCCGGCGGGGACCGGGAGATCATGCCGTACGAGGAGCTGGAGCGGCTCTTCCGGATCGAGGACGTCAACACCGCGCCCGCGTTCTTCGACGTGAAGAAGCTGACCGCGTTCAACGGGGACTACATCCGCGCGCTGTCGCCGGAGCAGTTCGCCGCCGCCTGCGCCCCGTGGCTCGTCGCCCCGTACGCGCCGTGGCCCCCGGAGGCGTTCGAGAAGGACGTTTTCGAGGCCGCCGCTCCGCTGGCGCAGACGCGGGTGGCCGTGCTCTCCGAGATCACCAACAACGTGGACTTCCTGTTCCTCGACGAGCCCGTCGAGGACGAAGCGTCGTGGAACAAGGCGATGAAGCCGGGGGCCGCTGACATCCTGACCGGCGCGCGCGCCGAGCTGGCCGCGCTCGCGGACTGGAAGGCGGACGAGCTGAAGGCCGTCGTGCTCGCCGTGGGCGAGAAGCACGGGCTCAAGCTCGGCAAGGCCCAGGCCCCGATCCGCGTCGCGGTGACCGGGCGGACCATCGGACTCCCGCTCTTCGAGTCCATGGAGCTGCTCGGCCGCGAGCGCGTGCTCGCCCGCCTGGACGCGGCGGCCGGAAAGCTGGCCGCCGCGCAGGCGTAGCCGTACGCGCCTCGCCGCTCAGCCGGTCTTCGCGAGGAGGTCGGTCCACGCGGCGGCGAAGTACGGGCGGTCGAAGCGGGCCAGGGCCTCGTACGCGACCTTCGCCTCGCCCTCCGGCGCGTCCGCTCGTTCCCGTACCTGCGCCGCGAGCCTGCCGAGGTCCGGGGCCGGCTGGCCGGTGAGGGCCGCGACCCGCTCCCCGAAGACCGCTCCGCCGACCGCCCGCCGCGCCTCCCTCAGCCTCGCAAGCCCTCCCCGACACCCGCACCCTGTGCCGCCCGCACCACGTGTGCCAGCAGGAGGGCCGTCGTCACCGGGCCGACACCGCCGGGGACGGGGCTGAGCCCTCCGGCCACGCGTGCCGCACTTGGGTCGACGTCGCCCGTGAGGCCGCCGTCAGGGGTCGGGTTGGTGCCGACGTCGATGACGATCGCGCCGGGGCGGACGTGTTCCGCCGTGAGGAGTCCCGGCTGACCGGCGGCGGCGATCAGGATGTCCGCCTCGCGGGTGGCCTCCGCCAGGTCACGCGTTCGCGAGTGGCACACCGTCACGGTCGCGTCGCGCGCGAGGAGCAGTTGCGCGAGGGGTTTGCCGACGACCGTGGACCGGCTCACGATGACCGCCCGCGCCCCGAGCAGGGGGATGTCGTGGTGATCGAGCAGGGCGATCACGGCCTCCGCGGTCGCGGGGGCGAAGGCCGGCAGCCCGGCGGTGAGGCGGCCGAGTGACAACGGATTAGCGCCGTCCACGTCCTTCTCCGTCGGCACAGCCTCGGCGAGTGGCCGCGCGTCGACGCCTGCCGGCAGCGGGGTCTGGAGGATCACGCCGTGCACGGAGGCGTCCTCGCCGAGCCCGCGCAGCGCGTCCCGTACCTCCTCCGTGCTCGCCTTCGGACCGAGGTGCAGCACCTCGTGGAGCAGCCCCGACTTCTCGGCGGCGGAGAGAGGGAGCGTACGTACCAGGCACTCGACTCGTCGTCGGTCGCCGTCACGACGGCGAGCTTGGGCGCGCCCCCGGCCCGGCGTGCGACCTCGACGGCGGCGCGCGTCTCCGCGCGGAGCGAGGCGGCGAGCGCCTTGCCCGGCAGCGGGCGGGCGTTCTCACCGCTCTCGGTACCGGCCGTGTTCAGGGAGGTGTTCATGGGGCTCCTCGGTCGGGAGGGGGGAAAGGGGTGCGCGGCGCGGGGCGGGTGCGTGCGGCGGTGGTGCGGGCGTGGCGCGTCGGGGGCGTACGGGATGCCGGGCGCCCGCCCGGGGACCTCAGCCGTTTTCCGGCTCCAGCCGTCGTCTGACCTCCGCTGTGACCGCCTCCGCGCGGGCGAGGAGGGGATCGGTGCGGCCGAGCGTCGTGGTGAGGCGCTCGCGGGCGTCCGTGTCCTTGATGCCGCCGAGGTTGATCTCGACATTGACGCGCGCGGTGCTCGCGGCGGCCCGTGCGGCCTCGGCGGCGGCCGCGACGTCCGTGACGACGTTGGGATTGCCGAGCGGCAGTAACTCCTCGGCGAGGCTGACGATCCGCTCCGCGAGGGACAGGAGCGCGGCCGGGGGGGGCGCCGCGCCGAGCAGGGCCGCCGCGATGGCGCCGGAGCGGGCGGACTTCTCCTCGGGCGTGCCCTTCGGGAGCCGGTAGGCGTCGGTGACGGCGGTGAAGGCCGCGGCGTCCTCGTCGGCGAGCGTCAGCGCACGTTCGCGCAGGTCATCGGTCTCGGTCGTGATCTCGGCGATGCGCTCCGCGTGCGTGGCGTACTTCGGGCCCGTCGAGTAGCGCGCCACCATGGCGACGAGCGCCGCGCCCTGTGCCGCGTGCACGGCTGCCGCCGCGCCGCCGCCGGGGGCCGGTTCGCGCGCGGCGAGCCGGCCGAGGTAGGTGTCGAGCGGCGCGGTGCGCAACGCGGGTGCGGGGGCGTGGGTGCCTGGTGACTCGCTCATGGGGCGATTCTCCCGCGCGCGACGGGGACTTCGGAGGCTTTCAGGACCGTTTCGGCGGTGGGAGCGGTGGGAGCGGTGGGAGCGGTGGGAGCGGTGGGAGCGGCGGGGCGGTGGCGCTCAGCCAGTCCCGGGCTCCGGAAGGCCGAGGTAGCGGGGCGGTACGTGCGCGGTGAGCCAGACACCGTTGCCCGAGCGCAGGAAGGTGGCCCCGTCCTCGTGCCACTGACCGGCGCGCACGGTGAGGACGACGGGTCGGCCGCGTCGCGCGCCCACGCGCCGCGCCGTCTCGCGATCGGCGGAGAGGTGCACGTGGTGCCGCCGCATGGGCCGCAGTCCCTCTGCGCGGATCGCGGCGAGCGCGGCCGGTGCGGTGCCGTGGAAGAGGTACGGGGGCGGCACGAGCGGCACGAGGCCGAGGTCGACGGGGACCGAGTGGCCCTGCTGGGCGCGGATGCGGTCGCCTTCGACGGCGAAGCGGCGCTTGTCGTTGCCCGCGACGACCCGCGCGAGATCGGCACGCGTGGCGGGCAGCCCGTGACGCGCCGCTGCCTCCAGGAGCGGGCCGATGCCGGTCCAGCCCGCGTGGTCGAGCGTGATGCCGATGCGGTCCGGTGCGTGGCGCAGGTGGCGGGAGAGGAAGCGGGAGAGTGCGACGAGGCGACGGTCGAGGGGCGCGGCGAGGGCGTCCTCGGTCGCGGGCGTGTTCCCTGGCCCCTCTGCGGCCGCCCTCGGCGTTTTGTTCGGGACGCGGCTTTCGTTCATGCGTATCAGCAGACCATCGGATCAGTAAGACCGCACCGCGTTTTCGCCTCACTCGTATGGCTGAACAGGTTTGATCCACAAGCAACTCGACTTATCCACAGGGTTATTGGCTGAACTGTGGATAACTGGCGGGTATTTTGCGTCACTTGTCCAAGTATACGCCCGCAGTGGCAAGTTGTGTGATGAGCTATCAACACGTCTTCCAGGGAGGGGCCTTGGCCGGGGACTGGCTCGCCCCTCAGCCCTCCTTCCCGCCCAACTCTTCCTGCCGCGCGACGAACTCGGTGATCCAATTGGCGAGCAGCCTGGGTCGTGAGCGCGGCACCCAGTGCTTGGCCGGGACGGCGCGGCGCCGCAGCCCGCGCGGCGTCCAGTGGCCCACTTCGTCGTAGAGATAGGGCGAGAGGAAGGCGTCGCGCGTCGGGACGACGAGCTGCACGGGCACGTGGGCGAAGGCGTCCGGACGGGGCCTGCGCAGCCGGGGAAGGATGTTGTCGCGGTAGAGCCAGGCGCCGTTGGCGGCGTCGGAGGGGAGCGAGGCGGTCGGGTACGTGGCCGACGTGAGCTTCTCCGCGCGGCGCAGCAGCCGCGGCCAGAGCCGTCCGAGCGGTCCCCGCCAGGCGAGTTCCGGCAGGCGGGGCAGGTGGAGGGCGCCGATGTACCAGGACTTGATCCCCTGGTCCACGAGCTGGAGCAGCCCCTCCGGGCTCGGGTGCCGGCCGCGCGCGGCGTACCAGTGGCCGAGGTGGTCGAGCGAAGGCCCGGAGATCGACGTGAACGAGGCGATCCTGCCCTGCGTACGGCCCACGGTGGCGAACTCCCAGCCCTGCACGGAGCCCCAGTCGTGGCCGACCAGGTGCACGGGCCGCGTGGGGCTCACCGCGTGCGCGACGGCGAGGAAGTCGTCGGTCAGCTTCGGCAGCGTGAAACCGCCGCGCAGCGGTAGCGGCGCGCTCGAACCGCCGTGGCCGCGCACGTCGTACGTCACGACGTGGAAGCGGTCCGCGAGGAAGCCCGCGACCTCCCCCCACACCTCCTGCGAGTCCGGGTAGCCGTGCACGAGCAGGACGGTGGGCCGTGCCGCGTCCCCGCGTTCGAGCACCCGCAGCCGTACGCCACCGGTCTCCACCCAGCTCTCGCGGACATCGGCGGGGGCCGGGCCGTCCGGGGCGGCGGACGGCGTCGTACGGTCCGGAGCGTCGGCCGCTTCTGCACGGTCCGGGGCGTCAGCCGTGCCCGTACCGTCCGGGGTGTCGGCCGCTTCCAGCGGCTCCGGGTCGTCGTCGTGCCCCGTGCTCGTACCGTCTTCCGCTCGTCGCTCCGGCACCGTGCCCCCTGGTCCGTCCGGCGGACCGCGTACGGGTCCGGCTCCGGTGACGACCGTCCCAACCCCGTGCCGTCCGCGTCAAGACCCGGTGTTACCGCAGGAAACCCCGAGGGAGCTGCGGAAACCTTCCCGCGCCGGGACGGCAAGGGCGAAACCGCAGGCCGGAGCGGTCCCCTCCGGGCGCGTCCCTCCGGGGCCCCTAGCGCCTGTCGTCAAATGTCACGCCCACATCAGGAGTGAGGCGAGGGCAACCGCCGCTTCGTAGGATTGCGCGGTCTTGTCGTACCGAGTGGCGATGCCCCGCCATTGCTTCAGGCGGTTGAAGCACCGTTCCACGACGTTGCGGTGCTTGTATGCCTCGCGGTCGAAGGCCGGCGGGCGGCCTCCTCGGCTGCCTCGCCGGGCCCGGTTGGCTATCTGGTCGGCTCGCTCGGGAATCGTGTGCGGGATCCCGCGGCGGCGGAGCCAGGCGCGGATCGCCTTCGAGCTGTAGCCCTTGTCGCCCAGGACATGATCGGGCCGGGCCCGAGGCCGTCCCGGTCCGAGGCGGGGCACCCGGATCGCCTCCATGACCGTGGTGAACCGGGTGCAGTCGTTGGTGTCGCCACCCGTGACGACGAAGGAGAGCGGGCGGCCCCGCCCGTCGCAGGCCAGGTGGATCTTGCTGGTCAGCCCGCCTCGGGACCGGCCGAGGGCCGGGTCGCGGAGCCCCCTTTTCGGGCTCCGGCCGCGTGCTGGTGAGCGCGGACGACCGTGGAGTCCACCGACACCAGCCACTCGATGTCGCCTGCCGCATCCGCTTTCGCCTGGGCGGCTCGCAGCATCCGCTCGAACGTGCCGTCCATCGCCCACCTGCGAAAACGCGTGTGGAGCGTGGCCCATGGCCCGTAACGCTCGGGCACGTCCCGCCAGGCCGTCCCGGTCCGGAACTTCCACACGATCCCGTTCAGCACCCTGCGATCGTCCAGCCGCTTCCGTCCCCGCGACGACTCGGGCAGCAACGGCCGGACAAACTCCCACTCGGCATCGGACAGTTCATGACGACGTATCACGGCACCATGATCCATCAGTGGCGATCATTTGAAGACACCCCCTAGCTAGGGGTACCCGTAGTACCCGAGAGGGAGCCGAAGACCAATCCACAGGCTGACGACCGCCGCGGTCCGGGCCACTAGCGTCATTCTCGTGACTGTGATCGCGACCGAAAGCCTGAGCAAGCGGTACCCCAAGGTGACCGCACTCGACCGGCTCACCGTGGAGATCGGGCCCGGGGTGACCGGGCTCGTCGGCTCCAACGGGGCCGGCAAATCCACCCTGATCAAGATCCTCCTCGGCCTCTCCCCGGCCACCGAGGGTCGGGCCGCCGTGCTCGGACTCGACGTCGCACGCCAAGGCGCCGACGTCCGCCGCCGTGTCGGCTACATGCCGGAGCACGACTGCCTGCCCCCGGATGTCTCGGCGACCGAGTTCGTCGTCCACATGGCGCGCATGGCGGGGCTCCCGGCCACCGCCGCGCGCGAGCGCACGGCCGACACCCTCCGGCACGTGGGCCTCTACGAGGAGCGCTACCGCCCCATGGGCGGCTATTCGACGGGCATGAAGCAGCGCGTCAAGCTCGCACAGGCCCTCGTGCACGACCCGGACCTCGTCTTCCTCGACGAGCCGACGAACGGGCTCGATCCCGTCGGCAGGGACGACATGCTCGGCCTCATCCGCCGTGTGCACGCCGATTTCGGTATCTCCGTCCTCGTCACCTCGCACCTCCTGGGCGAGCTGGAGCGCACGTGCGACCACGTCGTCGTGATCGACGGCGGCGCCCTGCTGCGCTCCAGCTCCACGAGCGACTTCACGCAGACGACCACGACACTGGCCGTCGAGGTCACTGACTCCGACACGCACCCGGACGGCACCAAGGCCCTGCGCGAGGCGCTGACCGCCGCCGGGGTCGCGCTCGACACGGGGCCCGCCGAGGCGGCCCTGCCGGGCGCGGGCCACATCCTGCTCCTGGAGGCCGCGGGCGAGCAGACGTACGACCTCGTCCGCGACACCGTCGCCGACCTCGGCCTGGGGCTCGTCCGCATGGAACAGCGCCGCCACCACATCGCCGAGGTCTTCCGCTCGACCGCGACGACCGCGACCGCCACCGAGGCGCCGCAGGGGCACGGCGGCCCGGCCCTGCCCCAGCCCGCCGGCGCTCCCCCGTCCACCGCCGCACCCGCCGGTCCAGCCGCCGGCCCGTCCCCGCAGGAGGTGCGGAAGCGATGACAAGCCCCGCCGGGTCCTCGACGATCCACGACATCGGCTACCGCCACTACGACGGCCCCCGTCAGGGCCGCACCGCGATCCGCCGCGCGCTCTACGTGCAGTCCCTGCGCGGGAGCTTCGGCCTCGGCCGCGCCACGAAGTCCAAGGTGCTGCCCGCCCTGCTCTTCGGCGTCATGGTCCTCGTCGCCGGCATCATGGCGGCCGTCACCATCGCGGCGAAGCTCAAGGACCTCCCGCTCGACTACACGCGCTTCGCGATCGTCATGCAGGCGGTCATCGGCCTCTTCCTCGCCGCCCAGGCCCCGCAGGCCGTCTCGCACGACCTGCGGTTCAAGACGATGCCGCTCTACTTCTCCCGCCCCCTGGAGACGGCCGACTACGTACGGGCGAAGTTCGCCGCGACGGCGACGGCGCTCTTCATCCTCACCGGCACCCCGCTGCTCGTGATGTACATCGGGGCGCTCCTCGCCAAATTCGACATCGCGGAGCAGACCAAGGGCTTCGCGCAGGGACTGGTCTCCGTGGCGCTGCTCTCGCTCCTCTTCGCCGGAATCGGGCTCGTCGTCTCCGCCGTCACCCCCCGCCGGGGCTTCGGGGTCGCGGCCGTCATCGCCGTGTTCACCATCAGCTACGGCGCGGTGAGCACCCTCCAGGGCATCGCCTACACGCAGAGCAGCGGCAGCGCCGTCTCCTGGCTCGGGCTGTTCTCGCCGATCACGCTCATCGACGGGGTGCAGTCCGCCTTCCTCGGTGCCTCCCCGGCCTGGCCCGGCGCCGAGGACCCCTCGGTGGCGCAGGGGCTCGTCTTCCTGCTCCTGGTGCTCGGCCTCGTCGCCGGCTGCTACTCGCTCCTGCTGCGCCGCTACCGAAAGGCCGTGCTGTGACCACCCTCCACCTCGACCACGCCTCCCGCTGGTTCGGCAACGTGGTCGCCGTCAACGACGTCTCGATGACGATCGGCCCCGGCGTCACCGGGCTGCTCGGGCCCAATGGCGCGGGGAAGTCCACACTCATCAACATGATGGCGGGCTTTCTCGCCCCGTCCAGCGGCACCGTGACCCTCGACGGCGCCCCGATCTGGCGCAACGAGCAGAGCTACCGCGCGATCGGCCTCGTGCCCGAGCGCGAAGGCATGTACGACTTCCTCACGGGCCGCGAATTCGTCGTCGCCAACGCCGAGTTGCACGGACTGGACGACAAGGCGGCCGCACGGGCGCTCGCCACGGTCGAGATGGAGTACGCGCAGGACCGCAAGATCTCCACGTACAGCAAGGGGATGCGCCAGCGCGTCAAGATGGCCTCGGCACTCGTCCACGAGCCGTCCGTGCTGCTGCTGGACGAGCCCTTCAACGGCATGGACCCGCGACAGCGGATGCAGCTCATGGACCTCCTCCGGCGCATCGGCGACGAGGGCAGGACCGTGCTCTTCTCCTCGCACATCCTGGAGGAGGTCGAGCAACTCGCCTCGCACATCGAGGTGATCGTCGCCGGGCGGCACGCGGCGAGCGGCGACTTCCGCCGTATCCGCCGCCTCATGACCGACCGGCCGCACCGCTATCTCGTCCGCTCCAGCGACGACCGCGCGCTCGCCGCGGCGCTCATCGCCGATCCGTCGACCGCCGGGATCGAGGTCGATCTCAAGGAGGACGCGCTGCTGGTCCAGGCCGTGGACTTCGCCCGCTTCACCACGTTGCTGCCGCAGGTCGCCCGCGCGGGCGGCATCCGTCTGCTCACCGTCTCGCCGTCCGACGAGTCGCTGGAATCCGTCTTCTCCTACCTCGTCGCGGCCTAGCGGGCCGGAAGGAGTCCGATGTACCACCCCACTGTCGCCCGGCTCACCTACCGGGCACTGCTCGGCCGACGCCGCGCGCTCATCCTTTTCGCCCTGCCCGTTCTCCTCCTCGTCCTCGCCGTCGGCACCCGTGTCCTCGCGGGCGCCGACGACAGGACGGCGGGAGACGTCCTCGGAGGCTTCGCGCTCGCCACGATGGTCCCGATCATCGGGGTCATCGCCGGGACGGGTGCGATCGGCCCCGAGATCGACGACGGCTCCGTGCTCTACCTGCTCGCCAAGCCGGTGAAGCGCCCGACGATCATCTTCACGAAGCTGATCGTCGCGATCGCGGTGACGATGGGTTTCGCCGCCGTCCCGACGCTCATCGCGGGTTTCATCCTCAACGGCAACGGACAGCAACTCGCCGTCGCCTACACCATCGCCGCCCTTGTCGCCTCCATCGCCTACGCGGCGATCTTCCTCCTCCTCGGCACGATCACGCGGCACGCGGTCATCGCGGGGCTCGTCTACGCGCTGGTCTGGGAAGCCCTGTTCGGCTCCTTCGTCGCCGGGGCCCGAACGCTCAGCGTCCAGCAGTGGGCGCTCGCGGTCGCCGAGAAGGTCGTGGGCCGCCCGGACCTGGTCAACTCCGACGTGAGCCTGCCGGTGGGCATCGAGCTCCTCGTCGCGGTGACGGGACTCGCCACCTGGTACGCGGGCCAGAAGCTCCGCAGCCTCAAACTGGCGGCGGGGGAGGAGTAGCGGGGGCGAGGCGCCAGCGCGTCGCCGGATGGTTCTGGGCGGGGCGGCGCGGGGGTCGTGCGGGGCCCGGCGGGGTGGTGCTGGGCCCCGCCGGCGCTGAGCGGTGCGGGTCCGTTCTGGTCTGGGGGTGGGGCGGCGCCGGTAGTGCTGGTGAAGGGGGGCGGGTCGGCAGGGGACGAGGTCGGGCGGGGCTCTGCGGCCGGGGGCTTGAGGCGGGCGGTGCCCAGGGGAGGCGGGAAGGGTCCGTGCACGGGCGTCGCGTGGGACGTGGGACCGGGTACCAGGGCACCCGGGTCTTTGGGCCTGGAGCGGTTCTGCGGAGGCCCCGGGGCGGAGACTGCTGCGGGCCTCGTGCGGACTGCGGGTCGAGGTGCGGGGGTCTTGTCTCGGTGCGGGCGGGGCGTGCACCTGGCTCGCGGAGCCGTGCGGAAGCCGCGTGGAGCGTGGGCCGTGGCATCGGGGCGCGTTGGACGGTTCTGCGGCCGGGGGCTTGAGGCGGGCGGTGCCCCGGGAAGGCGGGAAGGGCCTGTCCACGGGCGTCCCTGGGACGTGGTGCCGGGTGCCGTGGCACCCGGGTCTACGCGCCGGGGGGCGGTTCTGCGGAGGCCCCGGGGGCGGAGGCTATTGGGGTCCTCGTGCGGACTGGATGCCGAGGCTCGGGGGGCTCGCTTCGGGTGTGTGGCGGGCGTGCAGCTGGCTCGCTCGGGACTTGGGCGGATTGCTTGCTGCGGGCTCGGGCTCGGGCTCGGGCTGCGGGCTCGGGTGCGGGGCAGGCGGCGCCCGGGGCGCGCGAGGGGCTCTACGGGGGCCGGGCGGCTGGGCCGGGCTCGTGCAGGCCGGAGGCGGAGAGCGTCCGGGAGCTGTGGGCGGATCGTGGTCGCCGTGTCCAGGGGCCGTCGGGGGACTCACGCCGTTCTGATGGCGGGCGCGCGACACTGGAGAGGCAGGGACGGATCGGTACGAAAGGTGCTTAGTGCATCTAGTGGGCCGAGCCGATGGAGGCGAGCCGCCGGTTCCCGGACTCGTGAGGAGCGGAACCCATGACCGGACACGACACCCCACCCCCCGGAGAGCCCGACCCCGGCGCCCGCCGTCGTGAGGCGGAGCGCGGTGGGGAGCAGGGCGCACGTCCCGGTGAGGAGGCGAGGGCCCACGATCCTCGTACGGGTGCGGGCACTGGCGCGGGATCGCGCGGCGACGCGGAGACGGGGGACGGTTCTCCGGCGGGGGCCGGGGGCGAGACCGGGGGAGCCGGGAGTGGCGTGGACCGGCCCGCTGACGGGGAGCCCGGGCGCGAGGCGGGCACGGACGGGGGTGGGGACGGGGACTGGGACGACGTGGAGTTCGACATGGACTTCATACGTGCCGCCGACACCACGGAGCCGTCCGCGCGGGCCCGGATGCTCGCCGCGCGCTGGCGTGAGGAGGGTGGTCCGCCGTCGCCTCAGCCGTGGCGTTCGGACGAGCCGCCCGCAGGCTGGTTCTTCAGCCGTTCCCGACGGGCGCGGAGACGGAGGAAGCGGCGCGGGGAGGGGTGAGCGAGGGCGGGAAATCGCTCTCCGCCGTACGGGGCTTCGGCCTGTGCGGTGTGCCGTAGCCGAAGTTCGCCGATCGAGGAGGGAAGGCGGCCGAAACGTAATGAAAAAGGCCTGGCGCGGGCGGGCGGCGGCGGGCAGAGTTGTGCGTGCCGGACCCCTCACCCGAGTCCGGTCTCCACGGGGAGAGGAACGTGGCGCGGACCTCCGCGTCCCCCACGCTCCCGAAAGGGCGGACCCTCGCGGCCGAGCAGCTCCGGAGTCGACACACCTCCGCTCCGTCGAGCTTCCCCGCGGACCCGCCCGGGGGCGGGTTTAATGGTGCCCCTTGTCCCCCCGGGGCCGCCCCACCCCCTGGGGGGTTGACCCGTACCCCCACACCCCCCCCGCCGGCGTACGGGGGGGCCCGGAAAACGGGCCCCAAAACGGAGGGCCGCGCGCGGGGCTTTTGCCCCGGACGGGCGTTTGCGGGGGGAGCACGGCCGGTCCGATGGCCGTCGCGCCCGCCACCGTCGCCAGCCCGGCCCCGGGAGCGGACGCGCCCACCGCCCGGCGCCCCGCGCCGGCCGCCCCGCGCCTGCCACCCACGGCCTTCCACTCGCCGCGCACGGCTCCGCGCCCGCCCCCTGCCCAGGCCCCGCTGCCCCCAGCCCGCACCGGCCGCCCGCTATCCCCCCGCCGCTTCTCAGTGCGACAGCAACCGCTCCAGTACGGTCGCGATTCCGTCCGCGTCGTGGGAGAGGGTGGTTTCGTCGGCGAGGGCCTTGAGGGACTCGTGGGCCTCGGCCATCGCGACGCCGTAGGCGGCCCAGTGGAACATCGGGATGTCGTTGGGCATGTCGCCGAAGGCGATCGTCTCGGCCGGCTTGACGCCGAGGCGGCGGGCGGCGATCGAGAGGCCCGTGGCCTTGGTGAGGCCGAGGGGGAGGAGTTCGACCACTCCCTCGCCCGCCATCACGACGCCCACGAGCTGGCCCGCGATCGACTGGGCCACCGCGGCGAGGGCGGTGGAGTCGAGGGCGGCGTGCTGGATGTAGACCTTGTTGATCGGCTGTTCCCACAGCGCGGCGGCGCGGTCCGCGTCGTCCAGCCGGATCGAGGCGAGGGCGTCGCTCAGGGTCTCGTAGCCGGGGCCGGTGAGGACGTCGCCGTCGAGGCCGTCGCGGCTGACGGCGAGGGCGAGCGGCCCGGTGACGTCCTCGATCAGCTCGATCGCGCGCCGGGCGAGCCCGCGTTCCAGCGTCACCGAGGTGAGCAGCCGCCCGCTCCCGGCGTCGTAGACCTGCGCGCCCTGCGCGCACACCGCGAGCCCCTGGTAGTCCAGTTCTTCCAGGACCTTCTTCGTCCAGGGCACCGCGCGTCCCGTCACGACGATGTGCGGTGCGCCCGCCTCCGCCGCCGCGAGGAGCGCGGCGCGCGTACGCGGCGAGACGGTGTCGTCGGAGCGCAGCAGTGTGCCGTCGAGGTCGGTGGCGACGAGCCGGTAGGGGAAACCGCCGGTCTCCCGGGCCCGTCCGGGCGCGGAGACCTGCCCCGGTACGGGCGCCCTCCCGGCACCGGCCGCCCCGGCCCCCGTACCGGCAAGCCCGGCCTCCGCACCGGCCGCCGTACCCGCGAGCCCGGCCTCCGCATCAGCCGCCCCGGCCGCCCCGGCCCCCGTATCCGTACGCTCGGCCCCCGTACCGGCCGGCCCGGTCCCCCTGCCGGTGGGCAGCCCGCTCACTTGGTGCCGGCCGTCGCGACCGGCTCCAGGACCTCGCGCCCGCCCAGGTAGGGGCGCAGTACCTCCGGCACCCGGACCGAGCCGTCGGCCTGCTGGTGGTTCTCCAGGAGGGCGACGATCGTGCGCGAGACGGCGCACAGCGTGCCGTTGAGGGTCGCGAGCGGGCGGGTCTTCTTGCCGTCGCGCATCCGGATCGACAGGCGCCGCGCCTGGAACTCGGTGCAGTCCGAGGTCGAGGTGAGCTCGCGGTACTTGCCCTGCGTCGGAATCCACGCCTCGCAGTCGAACTTGCGCGCCGCGGAGGAGCCGAGGTCACCGGTCGCGACGTCGATGACGCGGAACGGCAGCCCGAGCGAGGTCAGCCACTGCTTCTCCCACTCCAGGAGCCGCCGGTGCTCCGCCTCGGAGTCCTCGGGAGCGACGTACGTGAACATCTCCACCTTGTCGAACTGGTGGACGCGGAAGATGCCGCGGGTGTCCTTGCCGTGCGAGCCGGCCTCGCGGCGGAAGCACGGCGAGAAGCCCGCGTACCGCAGCGGCAGCCGGTCCGCCTCGATGATCTCGTCCATGTGGTAGCCGGCGAGGGCGACCTCGGAGGTGCCGACGAGGTAGAGGTCGTCGTCCTTGAGGTGGTAGACGTCCTGCCCGGCCTGGCCGAGGAAGCCGGTGCCCTCCATCGCCTGCGGACGGACGAGCGCGGGCGTGAGCATCGGCGTGAAACCGGCCGCCGTGGCCTGCGCGATCGCGGCGTTGACGAGGGCGAGTTCGAGGAGCGCCCCGATACCGCTGAGGTAGTAGAAGCGCGAGCCGGAGACCTTCGCGGCGCGCTCGACGTCGATGGCGCCGAGCAGGTGGCCGAGCTCCAGGTGGTCCTTGGGCGCGAAGCCCTCCGCCGCGAAGTCGCGGATCGTGCCGTGCGTCTCCAGGAGGGCGAAGTCCTCCTCGCCGCCGACGGGGACGTCGGGGTGGACGAGGTTGCCGAGGCGGCGCAGGAGGTCCTGCGTCTGCGCGGCGGCGTCGCTCTGCTCGGCGTCGGCGGCCTTGACGGCGGCGGCCAGCTCGCCCGTCCGCTTCAGCAGCTCCTGCTTCTCGTCCCCCTGCGCCTTGGGGATGAGCTTGCCGAGCTGCTTCTGCTCGGCGCGCAGCTCGTCGAAGCGAACCCCGGAGGAGCGGCGGCGCTCGTCGGCGGCGAGGAGGGAGTCGACGAGCTCGACGTCCTCTCCTCGGGCACGCTGCGAAGCGCGCACACGGTCGGGGTCCTCACGAAGCAGGCGAAGGTCAATCACAGAGCCAGGCTACCGGGGCGCCGGTCCCCGGCTCGACCGGGATTCGGGGCGCATCGGCTCGCGGGCGTGATCTTTTACGCGGCCCGCTTGAGTAGTAAGGGCGAAATGGGTGATTTGCCGGAATGTGGGGAGGGGTTATCCGGCATTCCTCGGAGTGGGCCGCGCTTCCCGGCGTACGGTCGCGGAGGTCGCGAGGGCGGCGCGGGCCGCAGCCTTCGCGCGAGGGCGCGGGAGCGCCCCGGCCGGGGGTCCGTGAGTGACGCGGTGCGGTGACCGTGCGGGGGCCGCGCGATCGCCGCTCGGGGCGCTGTGAGGGCGGTCGCCGCACGGAGTTGTCCACAGGGGTGGGTGTCTCCGCGAAGTTATCCACAGGCTGCGGATGCGCGTTGTGGATGTCGGAATGCGGAGTTCCGAATCCAGCCGTTCGTTCCGTGGATTTCCCTTTCGAAACCTTGTGGACGACCCCTTTCGGGTGGAAATTCGCGTTCTCATAGAGTTGATCAAGGGAAAAGCGGCACGGAATGGCGCCGAACCGGCCGGAGCGGCCAGGAAAGGACTGTGGACGGACTTCGTGACCGTAGGGGTCGCTAGGGCGATTTATCGACCATGTCGGGCGCTTCTGTCGACTTGTCCCCAGCCGCGGAGCCGTGCCTGTGGATAACCCTGTGGACAACTTCTTCATCTTGTACGACCGCAGTGCGGCTCGTGTGAGGGTGTGGCGTCATCCCCGTCATTCCCGTCATCCCTCCAGCAGTGCCTGCCCCACGTACTCCCCCTTCGCCGCGCCTCCCGGTACCGCGTAGAGCCCGCTCGCCTCGTGGCGGATGTACTCGGAGAGCGCGTCGCCGCGGTCGAGCTTGCGCTGCACCGGGACGAAGCCCCGCAGCGGGTCCGCCTGCCAGCACAGGAAGAGCAGCCCCGCGTCCGGCACACCGTCCGCGTCGATGCCGTCGTGGTACGAGAACGGGCGGCGCAGCATCGCGGCCCCGCCGTTCTGGTCGGGCCGGGTGATACGGGCGTGGGCGTTGAGCGGGATGACGAGATCGCCGCTCTTGTCCGTCGCGTCGAGCTTCGGTTCGGTCCGCTCCCCGCCGCCGGTGAGCGGGGCGCCGGTGGATTTCCGGCGGCCGATGACGTGCTCCTGCTCCGCGAGCCCGAGCCCCTCCCAGTCGTCCAGCAGCATCCGGATGCGGCGCATGACGACGTACGAGCCGTTCGCCATCCACGCCGGGCCGTCCCCCGGCGCCACGAAGACGCGCTGGGCGAAGTCCTTGTCGCTCTCCTGCGGATTGCCCGTCCCGTCGAGCTGGCCCATGAGGTTGCGGGCCGTCCTGGGGCTCGCGGTCGCGCCGGGGGAACGGTTGAAGCCGTTCATCTGCCAGCGCACCCGCGCCGTCCCGCGCGCGTCCTTCTGGAGCGCGTTTAGTGCGTGGAAAGCGACGAGCGCGTCGTCGGCGCCGATCTGCACCCACAGATCGCCGTTGCCGCGGTTCGCGTCGAGGTGGTCGGAGCTGAACTGCGGGAGCGGCGCGAGCGCTTCGGGCCGCTGCTTCTCCAGCCCCGTACGGCCGAAGAAGCTGTGCCCGAAGCCGAGGGTGACGGTGAGCGAGGCGGGCCCGGCGTCGAGCGCGATCTCCCGTGTCGTGCCCGTCCGCCGCCGCCGTCTT
>NZ_GG770539.1:3591209-3592005 GCF_000154905.1 Streptomyces sp. SPB074
GGCGTTGTCGGAGACGCCGATCTTCTCGGAGAAGTCGAGCACGACACGGTCCGGCGCGGTGTCGAGCACCGAGCCCTGCGTCGGGTCGCTGTCGATGAGCGCCGCGTGCGCCGAGGCGGGCGCCGCCCCCGCGAGCACGGCGAGCGGCGCGGCGGCCAGGCTCGCGAGGAGCAGGGCGAGCCGACGGCCCAGGGGCGGCCGACGGCGGCCGGGAGCGCGGCGGCGGGCCGTGCCGGGCCGGGCGCCCCCGGGGGCGCGGACGGCCCCCGGGGTGCGGGCGGTGCTCAGAGCGAGTGGTGCGGGGCTGCGCATCGGGTGCTCCTCACTGCTTGTCCTGCGTCTCCGCGGGGGGCTGGTAGGTCGTCTCCTTCACCGGCAGGACGGCCTTGACGGCCCCGGACCTCGCGAAGTGCAGGGTGATCGTCACCGTCTCCCCGCGCTTCGGCGTATGCCGGAGCCGCTCGAACATGAGGTGGTTGCCGCCGCGCGCGAAGTCGAGACGGCCGTGCGCCGGGACCTCGAAGGAGTCCTGCTCGCGCATCTGGCCGTTCTCGGTGCGGTGCAGGGTCACCTCCGGGGCGAGCGGGCTGGTCACGGAGGTGAGGCGGTCGGCGCCGCCCTTGTTGGTGACGACGAAGAAACCGGCGGCCATGTCGTCGCTGACGGGCTGCGGTACGAAAGCGGTGCTGATGCTCAGCGCGGGCTTCGCGTCGTCGCCGCTGCCGCCGTCCCCGCCGCCGCAAGCGGTGAGGGCGAGGGCGAGGCCCCCCGCGAGGAGCGCGAGCAGCCCTGTACG
>NZ_GG770539.1:3594051-3597754 GCF_000154905.1 Streptomyces sp. SPB074
CAGCGCCCGCAGCCGCGCGCCCGCGGCGACCCCCGCGAGGAGCTGTCCCGACAGCCGCACGAGCCCGAAGAGCGACCGCTCGCCGTGGCGGAGCAGCCAGCCCGCGACGAGCGCCGCGAGCAGGTGCAGGAGCAGCATCGGCAGCGAGGGCAGGACGCCCATGCCGGTGTGCCCGTGCGCCGCCGCCGGGTCGTCCAGCCCGGCGGTCGCGAGGATGCGGTGCCCCTCCAGGGGGCTCAGCGAGGAGGCCCCGGCGCCGCACACGAGGCGTGCGGCGCGCTCGGCCGCGCTGTCCGGCGCCGCGCCCATCACCATGTCGTGCTGGCCGAGCCCGAACAGGGCGTGCAGCCCGAGCTGTCCGGTGGCGAGGAGGGCGGCGATGCCGGGCAGGGAGCGTTCCCGCCCGGCGAGCGGGCAGACGACGAGGAGGACGAGGAGGAAACCGAGGACCAGGCTCCACAGCGGAACACCGGCGCCCGAGGCCGTGGAGTGCCCCAGCGCGGACAACGCGACACAGACCGCGGTGAACACCGCGGCCCTGAGCAGCCGGAGTCCCGCTCCGGCGCGTGTGAACACGTGGGGGGCAGCCATGGCGGAGCCATCATCCCACCGCCCCTCGCGGCGCGGGCGGGCAGGTCCGCAAGGTCCCGAAGGTCTGCTTGGGCGGGGATGGCGGCGGTACGGGGGAATGGGACGCCCGCCGCCGGTGCGGGTGTGACGTGTGGGGCGCCCGGGGCGAGCGGCCGGAGCGGGGCCGTGGCGTGAACTTCCCGCCGGATTCATTAGTTTTCGTGCCGTATCATCCGCATTTCACGGTGTCAAGAGGGCGGTTGAGACGTGCTGTTGGCGGCAATACGTACTTCTATGTCGAGCCGGGCACAGGAGGCTGGAACATGAGCATCTGGTGGTCACTCCATCTGCGGCGCGAGGCGGCGAGCGTCCCGCTCGCCCGGAAGCTGCTGGCCGGTGCCATGGACACGGCCGGCGTGGACCCCGACACCGCTTTCGACCTCTCCCTCGCGCTCACCGAGGCGTGCGCCAACGCCGTCGAGCACGGCGGCGCGAGCACCGCGAAGTATCACGTCACGGTGCGCCTGGACGAGGAGCGCTGCCACGTCGAGGTGAGCGATTCGGGGCCGGGCTTCCGCGGCCGCAGGGGCATCCCCCTACGGCGCACCCGGCTGGAGGCGGAGAGCGGCCGGGGCCTCGGCATCATCAGCGAACTCTCCGACCACGCCCAGTTCCGCAACCGCGCGGGACGCGGCGGCGCGGTCGTCCGCTTCGACAAGGTCGTGAAGTGGCGCGAGGGGGCTCCCCTGGCGGTGGCCTGAGGCGCCGGGGCCCGGACACGCCGACGGGCCGGCACCCCCCGCGAAGCACGCCGACGGGCCGGCACCCCTGTGGAAGGGGGTGTCGGCCCGTCGGCGTATCGCTGGCGGCGGGTGCCGCCGCGGCGCGGCTCAGCCCTGGACGCGCGCCATCCACGCCTCGACGTCGTCCGAGGTGCGCGGCAGCGCGGCCGAGAGGTTGCGGTTGCCGTCCTCGGTGACGATCAGGTCGTCCTCGATCCGCACGCCGATGCCCCGGTACTCCTCGGGCACCGTGACGTCGTCGGCCTGGAAGTAGAGGCCCGGCTCGACCGTCAGGCACATGCCCGGCTCCAGGACGCCGTCCTTGTACGTCTCGGTGCGGGCGGCCGCGCAGTCGTGCACGTCGAGGCCGAGCATGTGCCCGGTGCCGTGCAGCGTGAAGCGGCGCTGGAGGCCGAGTTCGAGCGCGCGGTCGACGGGGCCTTCGAGGATGCCCCACTCGACCAGGTACGTCGCGAGCACGCGCTGCGCGGCCTCGTGGAAGTCCGCGTACTTTGCCCCGGGGCGCACGGCCGCGATGCCGGCCTCCTGCGCCTCGTACACCGCGTCGTAGATCGTGCGCTGGAGCGGGGTGAAGCGGCCGTCGATCGGCAGGGTGCGGGTCACGTCGGCGGTGTAGAGGGTGTGCCTCTCGACCCCGGCGTCGAGGAGCAGCAGCTCACCGGCGCGGACCGGGCCGTCGTTGCGGACCCAGTGCAGCGTCGTGGCGTGCGGCCCGGCGGCGCAGATCGAGCCGTAGCCGATGTCGTTGCCCTCGACGCGGGCGCGGAGGAAGAAGGTGCCCTCGATGTAGCGCTCGGAGGTGGCCTGGGCCTTGTCGAGCACCTTCACGACGTCCTCGAAGCCGCGCGCGGTCGAGTCGACGGCCTTCTGGAGTTCGCCGATCTCGAACGCGTCCTTGACGAGTCGCGCCTCCGAGAGGAAGACCCGCAGCTCCTCGTCCCGCTCGGCCGTCACCTTGTCGGTGAGCGCGGCCTCGATGCCCGCGTCGTGACCGCGTACGAGCCGCGTCGGGCCGCTCGTTTCGCGCAGCGCCTCGGCCAGCTCGCGGACGTCCTTCGCCGGGATGCCGAGCAGCTTCTCCGCCTCGGTGAGGGAGTGCCGGCGGCCGACCCACAGCTCGCCCTGGCCGTCGAGCCAGAACTCGCCGTTCTCGCGGTTGGAGCGGGGCAGCAGGTAGACGGTCGCCTCGTGGCCGCTCGCGGTCGGCTCCAGGACGAGCACGCCGTCCTGCGTCTGGTCGCCCGTGAGATACGTGTACTCGACCGAGGCGCGGAAGGGGTAGTCCGTGTCGTTCGAGCGGACCTTGAGGTTGCCCGCCGGGATCACGAGCCGCTCGCCGGGGAAGGCGGCCGACAGCCGGGCGCGGCGCGCGGCGGTCTCGGCGGCCTGCGGGATCGGCTTCAGGTCGTGCAGCTCCGTGTCGGCCCAGCCGGTCCGCATGTTCTCCGCGAGTTCTTCCGAGACATTGCGGTAGAGGCCGTTCTTGCGCTGCTTGATCGCCTCCTCCTCCGACCCGTCCTCGGTGCTCGGAACCTGCTGTCCGCCGTCCTGCATGGGCTGTCTCCTTCTACGAACGCCTGATCCGGCCATCGTACGGTCGTCCGCTTCGCCCGTCAGGGGTGCACGAGGGGGGCATGAGCCAACTCCGGTACGGGCGCGGCACGTCCCGCGCGGGCGGGAGAACGGCTGTGAGCAGGGCCACAGAACGGGGCGGGAGGGCGGCATGTTCCACGTGAAACATCACGAGCAGGGAGGTGACGGATGTTCCACGTGAAACACGTCGAGCAGGGACGTGGCGGATGTTCCACGTGAAACATCACGGCTTGCCCGCAGTCCGGCCCCGGCCGCTCAGTCGAAGGTCAGCACCAGCAGTGCCAGGTCGTCCCCCGGCGGCAGGCTGTGCTCCGGCAGCAGGCGCGTCAGGAGGTGGTCCGCGAGCGCTCCCGGGTCGCGGCGCAGGCGTGGCGGGCTGCTCGCCGCCGCCGCGTGCAGCCGGGCGAAGGCACGGTCGGTGGTGTCGCCCGTGGCCCGCAGCAGTCCGTCCGTGTAGAGGACGAGCGATTCGCCGGGCTCGGGCCGTACCTCGACGCTCGGCGCCTCCCAGCAGCTCAGCATCGTGAGCGGCGCCGAGACTGTGCTCTCCAGGTACTCGACGCGGCGCGGGCCGATAAGGAGCGGCGGCGCGTGCCCGGCCCCCGCGAAGCGCAGCTTCCTGCCGTCCTCGCCGAGGTGCGCGTAGAGCGCGGTCGCGCTGCGGCCCGGCTCGCTGAGCCGCAGGACGAGTTCGAGGTCGGCGAGCACCGCCGCCGGGTCCTCGCCCTGGAGCACGG
>NZ_GG770539.1:3598052-3599675 GCF_000154905.1 Streptomyces sp. SPB074
CGAGAGCAGTCGGCTCTGCCGGGAGGAGGGGGCGCCCGGCTCGGGGAAGGACCACAGCGCCGAGGCGAAGATCCGCCCGGCGTCGCGCAGCGGCACGGCGTACGTGGCGGCGCAGCCCATGCTCCGGGCCGCGGCGGCGCAGCGCGGGTCGATGCCCGGCTCGGCGAGGAGGTCCCTGCGGGTCATGGGGGCGCCGGTGTTCGCGGCGAGCAGCGCGCCGTGCGAGGTGCACTCCTCGGGCAGCGCCTCCAGGCGCCCGAGCTCGCCCCGGTCCAGGCCGAAGCCGTGGACGCGGGCGGGGCGGTCGGGGGTGTGCGTGAAGCGGACGAGGCCGCGTTCCGCGCCGAGCAGCGCGGCGCCCGCGCGCAGGAGTTCGCCGAGCGCTTCCTCGGTGGTGCGGGTGCGGTGCAGACGCTCGGTCAGTTCGTGGAGCGTGCTGAGGTCGAGCAGCCAGGAGGCCAGGCGTTCCTGGAGGGCGAGCGGCGCGCGGGCCGCCCGGGCCGCTCCGGCGCCCGGGGCACTCGCGGGGGCGGGGAGCGAGGCGTCGGTGGAGGACGGCGTGCCAGGCTCTGTACCGGTCTCGGCGCAAGCGTCGGCATTGTGGCCGGAAGAGGGATTCGGGGAGTGGGTTCCGGCCACTTTCGGGGCGGGCGGGGTGCTCATGGTGTCCGGCTCTCTGGCCGGTGCCGGTGGCGCGTCAGCATCGCGAACCCCCAAAGTGTGCTGCGGCTGGGCGAGAGGTTCACATCTACACGGGTACGTCACGGCATGTCCAGCATTGTCCAGGGCCGTTTCCCGGTGTCCACGACTCGGTCGGCACGGCGTGCGCGAGGCGGGTGCGGGACGGTGATTCCGTCGTGAGAGGCCAGGTTGGCCGGAAAAGGAGGTGTGGACAGGCGGCTGGGGTCGACTGGGGGAGTTCGCCCCCCGGCGGCGCCGGAATGCGAACGGTCCTCGGGGAGCGTCACCGAAGTCGCTCGGGGTACTTACGTGGTGGGGGCTTCGACCCGGTGGGGGCTGGGGCGGAACCCCGTGACGCGCGGAAAGCGTCCTGAACGACGGCACAACGGGGCGGTACGGCACGGAACCCGGCCTGATACGGCCGGGAGCCTGGCCGACCGGGGCCGGGCCCGCCGGGGCGGGCGGGCCCACCACCGGCTCCCGCACGGCAGGTCCACGACCGGCCCGCGCGATCCGCGCACCGGCGGCGGAACTCCGGCGCGGGGACCACGCCCGCGTCCGCCTCGCGCGACCCGTACGACAGCGGCACCCGTACGACAGAGAGCACGTACAGCGCCTCGGCACCCGTACGACAGCACCACGTACGACAGCACCACGTACGAATCCGCCCGGCACGCACCCGCGAACCGCGCGGTGCCGCTCGCGCCGGGCCGCGCCAGGCGTGCGCGCGCACCAGGCGCACGGACGACCGCGGCGCAGGCGCGCCCCGCACCCGGGCGCCGTCCCCACCCGGGCCGCGGCCCCTGCCCGGGCGCCGCACCGGCACCGCACGCACGATCGGCACGGCAGGTACCACCGGCACCGCAGGCACCACCGGCACGGCAGGCACCACCGGCACCGCACGCAACACCGCGCCGCGGGCAAGGCCCCGGCCCGGGCACG
>NZ_GG770539.1:3600125-3605666 GCF_000154905.1 Streptomyces sp. SPB074
GGGTGCGCCTCGGCCCCGTCGTGGCGGGTCCCGAACGCTGGGCGCCGCTCGTGGCCCCGTACGACCTCGCCCGCCTCGGCGCGCTGCTCCACGCGATGGACCGCGTCCCGGGCGCCCTGCGCTTCCACGGCAGCGGCGGCTACCTCGTGCTGCCGCCCTCGCGCACGGGGGCCGGGACGACGGGCTGGGCGCGCGGCCCCCTGCCGGAGGCGGAGCCGGTCGGCGGGGCGGGAGCCCCGGAGGACGCGGGTACGGAGGGCGCGGGCGTACGGGGCGGGATGGCCCGCCCGTGGCTGCCGGAGGTCGGGACGCTGCTCGGGCCGATCGTGGAGACGCTCACCCGGCCGGGGGTCAACGCGCCGGAGTTCTGAGGGGTGCGGGGGAGCCGTGCGGCCGAGTCGTCCGGCTGAGCCGCGCGGCTTGGTCGTGCTGCGGCGCGGTGGTGCTCCGCGTGCGGGCGCGCGTGGCCTGCGGGGCGTGGGGCTTGCAGGGCCGTGGGGGGTGCCGGGCGGCGGGGACGGGGCTCGTGGGCCGACCGGGCTCACGAGCCGTGGGGCCCGGGCTCGCGGAGCGGCGGGGCCGGGTGGTGTCTCGGTGACCCGCTTCCGGACGCCGAGGTCCGGACATGGAAGGGCCCGGTTGCTGGCGACGGGGGATGCACCAGCAACCGGGCTAGTTGAACGGTAACAAGAGATCGCCGGTTCGCAAATTCGGTCTCATCCGTTCGGGCCCGGTCTCAAGCGGACTCCTAGCCTCCGTGTGACCGGGCTCACGCGAGCGCGCGCGGCGGACCGGCGCCGGGCCTCAGTTGAGGGTGACCTGGCGGTTGGTGAGACCGGCGCGGGCGCGGCGCTCCTCGGCGGTGAGCGGCGCCGTCGCGGCGAGGGCCGTCTCCAGGCGCTCGGCGAAGGCGGCGGCGGGCTTCTCGGTGTCCGCCGCGCTCATCGTGCCCGGCAGGTCCCAGACCGGCACCGTCAGCCCGTGCGCGCGGAAGGAGCCGACGAGCCGTGTGCCCTCGCCGAGCGAGGACTCACCGGCGGCGTGGAGCCGCGCGAGCGCGTCGAGCAGCCGCTCCTCGGGCACGGTCGAGACCCACCGCAGGTGGTTCTTCTCCGGCACCTCGCACCAGTACGCGGCATCGACCCCGCTCAGCCGCACCGTCGGCACCGCCGCCGCGTCGGCCCGCTCCAGCGAGGCCGTGACCTCGGCGGAGGCGTTCTCCGCCTCGCCCTCGGGCAGCCAGAAGGCGAAACCCTCGTGCACCTCGGGAACGAAGGGCGCGTCCAGGTCCAGCAGGTCCTGGAGGCGGGGCCCGTCCACGGGCGCGCGACGCGCCTCGACCGGATTGCCCGGCTCGGTCGCGAGCGCGCGGCGCAGCGTGTCGGCGAGGTCGCGGCTCAGGTCGCCCGAAGCGGTGTCGTTCTGGAGACCGAGCAGGACGGTGCCGTCCTCGCGGCGCAGCGCGGGCCAGGCCATCGGCAGCACGGTCGCGAGCGTCACGGCGGGCACGCCCTCCGGCAGCCCTCCCGCGAGGTGGAGCGGCACGGTCGCGGCCGGTACGAGTTCCCGCAGCGCGACCCAGTCAGCCTCACCGGGCAGCCCCTCGAACGGGCGGCTGACGAGCTCCGTCGCCGCCTGCGCGGCGGCCCGCCCGTGACACGCCTTGTACCGGCGGCCCGAACCGCACGGGCAGGGCTCCCGGGCCCCGACCACCGGCACCTCACCGCCCGCGAACGCGGTGCTCGCCTTGCCCTTGGACTGCGGGCGCTTCTTGGCCATCGTCGGTGTTCTCCCGTCACGGCTCGGCAGGTACGGCGGCGAGCCTAACGCCTCGCACCTTTCCGCCCGCACGCACTCGAACGGGTGAACGGAAGGGGGTGGGGGGAACGGGGAGGCGGAGCCGGGGGCGGCGCGCGAGGGCGTGCCACGGCACGCGGAGCCGGTCAGGATGCGGGCGGCGGAGGGCGCCGGGGGTGCCCGAGCGGGCACGGAAGGGGGCGGGTGCGGGCGGGGACGGCCGGGACCCGGCTTGTGCGGGCGGCCACGCGGGGTCGAGGGTCCGTCCGCGCCCGGCCTTTGGCGGCGGCCCCTGCCCGGACCTTGCGGAGGCGGCTCGGCCCCGCTTCCGGTCTCGGCAGGCGGCCTCCGCACGGCCCCTGCGGACGTGGCTCGGTCTCGCTCTCAGCCCTGCGGGCGGCCCGCTTCCCGCCCCTGCGGACGCGGCTTCATGCCTGGCGCGCCGGCACTCGGCGCGGGCTCTCGTTCACTCCGGCGCGGCCACGTCCCGAGTGCACCCCCGCCGGGCGCGACCTCATCAGGGCGCACCCCTCTCCGGGGCGCGATTTGCTCCCGGGCGCGCCCCTCTCCGCGCTCAGCCGCCCCCTCGGTTCAGCTCGCGCCGCCGAAGCGCGGCGTTCCGTACGACGAGCCGCCGAGGCGCCCGCCACCGAGGCCACCGCCGCGCCCGAAGCCCCTGCCGCGCCCGAATCCGCTGCCGCCGTTCCGGCCGCCGCCGTTCCCCGCGCGATCCCGGCCGCCGTCCTCGGCGGGCTCCGGCTCGGGGTCCCCGAAACCGGGCCCCTCGAAGCCGGTCTCCTCGAACCCGCTTTCGTCGAGGCCCAGGCCGGCGAGGCCAGGGACCGCCGTCGCGCCGGTGACCCGGCTCGCGAAGTCCTCGGCGCGGTGGTCGCCGGGCGAGAGCGTGGCCCAGACCGTGACCTCACCGTGGGGATCGTCCCTGACGCCCCACTTCTCCGCGAGAGCCGTCACGATGCCGAGCCCCCGGCCGCCGTGCGCGCTCACCGACGGGGTCGAGGGGACGGGCCGGGTGGGCCCCCCGCCGTCCGTGACCTCGACGGTCAGCCGGCCGCCGGGCGTCACCTCCCAGGCCGCGAGGACGTCACCCTCCTCGAACTCCTCCGGGCCCGGCCGTACCGTCTCCTCGGGCAGCGGTCTGCCGTGCCGGCAGGCGTTGCTGAGGAGTTCGGAGAGGACAAGGATCGCGTCGTCGATGACCTGGTCCGGCACTCCGTGCCCGGCCAGCTCGTCCCGCAGCCGATGCCGTGCCGTGCGTACGCCCGATGGGCCGTGCGGTACGGCCATGCTCGACGTCGCGGGCACTTCCTGTGCGACCAACGTTGCCACCCCCGGAACCTCCTTCACCCCCACGCCAGGGAGTCAATGCCCTCCCGGACTGGACCGGAAACCGGCCAACCCCCACCGTCCTGAGGCATTCGCTCCGCACGCCACGCAGCGAACGCGCCGGAGCACTCCGCGTACATGACAGCCCGCCCCCGGAGGTGGCGACGGGAGCGGACGGACGGTGCCAGGTGGTTCCGCGCCGGGTTCCGGGCCCACGCCCGCCGCGCGTTCCACCCCCGGTGTGCTGCGAACATTCCCCGGTCATATGCACGGGGCCCTCACCTGCGGACCCCTGCCCGGATCGGTCGCGCGGGCCGTCCGGCGGCACGGCGGCCCGCCCCGCCCCGTACCGGGCAGGCCCGCACCCCGTACCCGCCCAAATCCCCCACCCGCCCCGGCCGCAAGGCGTTTTCCAGCCGCCACGCGAACCTCCGGTCGGCCGCCGCCGCGCCCCGTGCCGCCGTGCGGGCCTCCGGTCCGCTTCCCCCGCGCGCCCCGTGCCGCCACGACACGTACGGCCGCCCCGGCCACCCCGCTTCGTCGCTCCGCACCCGCGCGCCGCGCCTGGGGGTCCGTCGCGCGCCCTCCCGGCCCCGGACCCCGTGCGGCGCGCCCGCCCGGACTACCGCCCCAGTTGCTCCAGCACCGCCCGGGGCCGGTTCGTGATGACCGCGTCCACGCCCAGGCGTACGCACAGGTCCACGTCCGCCGGATTGTTGACCGTCCAGACGTGCACCGGGTGCCCCGCCTCCTGCATCCGCGCGACGTACGCGGGGTGGTTGCGGACGAGACGGATGCTCGGCCCCGCGATCCGCACCCCGGGGGGCAGCCGCCCCTCGCGGTGCCGGGGCGAGGCGAACTGGGTGAGGTGGACGGTCGGCAGGAGCGGCGCGAGCGCCCGTACCCGGTGCAGCGAGCGCGCCGAGAAGCTCATGACCCGGACGGGTGAGGGGGCGGGGCGGTAGAGGTCTCCCGCGCTCCCGCCGTCCTCGGCGACCCCTGTCTTGCCGGTGAGGCCGAAGCGTTCGAGCAGATGGATGAGACGCTCCTCCACCTGTCCGGCCCAGCGGGTCGGGTGCTTCGTCTCGACGGCGAGTTCGAGGCGCCGTCCCGAGGCATTCGTGTCGACCAGCAGTTCGAGCAGGCGTTCGAGGGTGAGGACGGAGGTGGTCTCCGGGTCCCAGTCCGGGGACTCCTCCGCCTCGTCGCGGCCCTTCCAGGAGCCGAAGTCGAGCGCGGCGAGTTCGGCGAGTTCGAGCGCCGAGACGGCGCCGCGCCCGTTCGACGTGCGGTTGACCCGCCGGTCGTGGACGCAGACGAGGTGCCCGTCCGCGGTGAGGCGGACGTCGCACTCCAAGGCGTCGGCGCCCTCCTCGATGGCCCGCGCGTAGGCCGCGAGCGTGTGTTCGGGCGCGGCCTCGGAGGCCCCGCGGTGGGCGACGACCTGGGGGGTGTGCTGTCGAGCGTCGGTCACGCCGCCATGCTCGCACCGCACCCCCCACCCCCGCGCGGCACACGCGGCGGGCGGAGGCCGCTCCGCCCCCCTCCCGCTTCCCGCGCCCGCGTCCCTCCCCATCCCATTCCCTGCACCTCCTTCCCGCGCCGCCGCCCCGAGCCCGCGTCCCTTCCCAATCCCCGCCTCTCTCCTTCCCGCCCCGCCCCCTCCTCCCGCTTCTCCCTCCTTCCGCTCCCTTCTCCCGCTCCCCCGCCCGGCCCGCGCTCCCGGAAGGCCCTGTCCGCCCGGTGTCCACCCCGTGTACGAGGGGTGTACGGGCCCTGTGCGGGGTCTGAGCGGGGGCGCGCGCCGGGGGCGTGCGGGGGTGTTTGATGGGGGCGTACGGGTACACGAACGGAGTCTCCGGAGCGCACTCCAGTCGGGTTTCCCCCAGGAAATCCGACGCGCCGACAGCTGTGCGCGCGGTGATGATCGACATGACGCGTACACACAGGGTCGGCTTACAGTGCCCTGACGTGCGGTGGGAAAAGCTGACCGCAGCAGGACGATCGTGCGCAACGATCGGAAGGACGTACCGGCGCTCCGGCGCCGGGGCGGGTGGACGGACGCCGCGAGGCTGCCGTGCACCCACTCGTGGGACCCGTAACGACCGTGGGACCGCCGTGACCGAGGAGACTGAGCCCGTGAGCACCGAGAACGAGGGCAACGAGGTACCCCCCGCCCCGTCCGCACCTCCCGCTGCGGCCGAGGGCTCGGAGCGGCGAGCGGAGACCGCCGCCGGCGACCGTACGGGCCCGGCCGAGCCGAGCGACGCGGCGCCCCCAGCCCGCGAGACGGACCGCACCATGGCCTTCGACAAGCCGGCCACCCCGCCGGAGCGGCCCGCCGGCGGGGCGACGCCCGAGGCCCCCGCCGCCGCGGAGCCGCCCACGATGCCCGGACAC
>NZ_GG770539.1:3605891-3614277 GCF_000154905.1 Streptomyces sp. SPB074
GCGCCTTCCAGCAGCCCGCCCAGCCGCCCCGCCGCAAGCGCGGACGCGGCGTCTTCCTCGCCGCCGTGATCGTGGCCGCGCTCGTCGCGGGCGGCGTCGGCGGCGGCATCGGCTACTGGGCCGCCGACCGCGACGACAACGGCACGGGCTCCACGACGATCGCCGCGGCCGACAGCCCGGCGAGCACCAAGCGCGCGGCGGGCTCCGTCGCGGGCATCGCCCAGGCGGCGCTGCCGAGCGTCGTCACGATCGACGCACAGGGCGGCGACGGCGAAGGCTCCACGGGCACCGGCTTCGTCTACGACAAGCAGGGCCACATCCTGACCAACAACCACGTCGTGGCCTCCGCCGCGACGGGCGGCAAACTCACCGCGACCTTCTCCAACGGCAAGAAGTACGCGGCCGAGGTGATCGGGCACGCGCAGGGCTACGACGTCGCGGTGATCAAGCTCAAGAACGCCTCGGGCCTCAAGCCGCTCGTGCTCGGCGACTCGGACCGTACGGCCGTCGGGGACTCGACGATCGCGATCGGCGCGCCCTTCGGCCTCTCGAACACGGTGACCACCGGCATCGTCAGCGCCAAGGACCGCCCGGTCGCCTCCAGCGACGGCGAGAGCGCGAAGAGCTCGTACATGAGCGCCCTCCAGACCGACGCCTCGATCAACCCGGGCAACTCCGGCGGCCCGCTCCTCAACGAGCGCGGCCAGGTCATCGGCATCAACTCCGCGATTCAGCCCGGCAACTCGGGCGGTGGTCTAGGTGGCGGCTCGGGCCAGGGCGGCTCGATCGGCCTCGGCTTCGCCATCCCGATCAACCAGGCCAAGCGCGTCGCCCAGGAACTGATCCGCACCGGCACGCCCGTCTACCCGGTCATCGGCGCGACCGTCTCGCTCGAAGAGAACATGGACGGCGCGACGATCTCCGACCAGGGTGCGGGCAGCGACCCCGCCGTGACGCCCGGCGGCCCCGCCGCGAAGGGCGGTCTCAAGTCCGGCGACACGATCACCCAGCTCGACGACACGATCATCGACAGCGGCCCGACCCTGATCGGCGAGATCTGGACCCACCAGCCCGGCGACAAGGTCAAGATCACCTACAAGCGCGACGGCAAGGAACGCACCACCGAAGTGACCCTCGGCCAGCGCAAGGGCGACGACTAGACCGGTACGCTGTACCCCGCCCCACCGGCCTCCGGCGGGGCGGGGAGGGTTGCCCGAGCGGCCTAAGGGAACGGTCTTGAAAACCGTCGTGGTGGCGACACCACCGTGGGTTCAAATCCCACACCCTCCGCCGCAGGTCACGAAGACCGCAGCTCAGAAGGGGCGCACCGCGAGAGCGGGGCGCCCCTTCGGCGTGCGGGGTGGGGGCCGTCTCGGGGTGACGTACCGTCGCGGCATGGGGAGCGTGGCCAGGGACGGGGGCCCGGTCGGCGGGGCCCGGGGGGTGCTGCCGCCGGGGGAACGGATCGTCGGCGTGGAGCGGTTGCGGGGTGGCTGGACCTCGGAGATGCGGCGGATCGACGTGCGCGGAGCCTCGGGCGCGTACGCGGTGGTGCTGCGCAGCTTCGTGAAGGAGTTCTACGTACGGCACGCCGCCGGGCTGTTGCGGCGTGAGGCCGAGGTCCTGCGGCTCCTCGCGGCGGAGGACGGGGTGCCGGTCGCACGGTGCCTCGGTGTCCGACCGGAGGGAGAGCCGCCCTCCCTGCCGATGACACTGCTGCCGGGGAGCGTACGGCTCGAAGAGGAAGGCGCCGGGAAGCGGGCCGAGTTGCTCGCGCGGCAGCTCCGCGCCATCCACGAGGTCCGGCCCACGGTGGCGGACCGGCCCCGCGTCTACGAGGCGTGGACCGCGCCCGCGCGCGTCCGGGTGCCGGAGGGCACGCGCAGGACCGCTGTGTGGGCGCGGGCCGTCGAACGCATCGGCGCGGCCCCGCCCCCGTACGAAGCCCGTTTCCTGCACCGCGACTTCCATCCCGGCAACGTCCTCTTCACCGGGACGGGCGCGCGGGCCGCGGTCAGCGGCGTCGTCGACTGGGTCGAGACCTCGTGGGGGCCCGCGGATCTCGATGTCGCCCACTGCTCGACCGCGCTCGCGCTCCTCCACGGTGTGCCGGCCGGGATGCGCTTCGCCGAGCAGTACGTCGCCGCAGGCGGAGAACTGAGCCCGGAACCGGCCGCGCACCTGTACTGGCGTCTGCTCGACGCTCTCGCCTTCGCCCCGGACGCCGAGAAAGCCGCCGTCCCCTGGCGCGAACTCGGCCGCCCCGACCTCACCCCGTCGCTGCTCAGGGCACGCCTGGAGGACTACGTGGCTGAACTGCTGCGCCGGTACGACTGACCACGCCTCGTCCGCCTCCCGCACTCCGTCGTGCGGGCGGTGCCCACCTCCCGCAATGTTTCACGTGAAACATCGTCGGTCGTGCCGTACTTGCGGGAATGTTTCACGTGAAACATCGAGAAGCGAGGGGCGTTGATGACCACCGTGGTGCGGAGGCTGGAGCCCTGGGCGGGCGCACCGGAGCGTGCTGTCCGCCGGGTCTGGTACGTCAGTTACGGCTCGAACATGCGGCTCGCCCGCTTCCTCACGTACGTACACGGCGGCCGGCCCGAGGGCGGAGCGCTGGCGCACCCCGGCTGCCGTGACCCCGAACCGCCACGCGCCTGGGCGGCCCTGGAGTTGCGGGGGCGGCTGTACTTCGCGACGGAATCGCGGGTCTGGGGCGGGGGACGCGCGTTCTTCGAGCCGCCGGTTTCCTCGGGCCGGTCGGGCACCGGTGCGGGGCGCGTGTTCGCGCGCGCGTACGACGTGAGCCGGGAGCAGTTCGCGGACGTGGCCGCACAGGAGATGTACTGTGCGCCCGGGGACGGACCCGCGCTGGGGGCGGTGCTCGCGGGCGGGGAACGGGCGGTGCGATGCGGGCCCGGGCGCTACGAGACGCTGCTCTGCCTCGGCGCGCTCGACGGTCGCCCCGCCCTCACCTTCACCGCTCCCTGGCGGGCGGCCGATGTGGCGCCGAACCCGCCGTCGGAGCGCTATCTGGCCCAGTTGGCCGAGGGGTTGGGCGAGACTGGCGCGTGGAGCACGAGCGCGGTGGGCGCGTATCTGGCGGCAGCGGCGGAGGCAGCGACGGCGTAGGCGTTCGGGGCGGGGAGCACGCGGACGAAGTGGGCGGGGAGAGGGTGTGGGGGTGCCCGCGAACGAGGGTGGGGGGGTGCCCGAACGCGGTGCCGGCGAGAGCGCGGAGGTGGCGATTCCCGGCCGGGTGCGGGATGTTTCCCGGTCGCTCCGCGCGCCGGGCCGTCGCTCCTCGGCCGCCTGCTCGTTGCTCTGGGCAAGGCCCCCGCCGGTCCGGCGCCGCTCGCCGCGTGCCACCGGGGACAGGCACGACAGCGCACGGCGACAGAGCACGGACGACGGAGTGAGGTAACGGGCGTGGTTTCCGGCTGGGAGTGGGACGAGACGCTGTTCGCGGGGGCTGCCCCGTACTACGAGCGCGGGCGCTTGCCGTACGCGCCCGGGCTCGCGAAGGCGCTCGCCGCCGCGCTGCGCCTGGACGGGCGCGGGCGCCTGGTGGACGTGGGCTGTGGCCCCGGCACCCTGACGCTGCGGTTGGCGCACCTGTTCCGCGAGGTCGTGGGCGTCGATCCGGACCGGGGAATGATCGCGGAGGCCGGACGCCGCGCGGCGGGAGCGGGCCTGACGGGCAAGGTGCGGTGGGTACGGGCGCGGGCCGAGGAACTCCCCTCGGGACTCGGCAGCTTCACGGTGGCGACCTTCGGCCACTCCTTCCACTGGATGGACCAGGAGCGCGTGGCGCGGACGGTGCGCGGGCTGCTGCGGCCGGGCGGCTCGCTCGTGCATGTCACGGACGTCAAGGACGAGGTGCGGACGCTCGCGGGACTGCCGTACCCGGGCGTTCCGCACGAGGAGATCGAGGAACTCGTCCACCGCTACCTCGGGCCCGTGCGTCGCGCGGGACAGGGCGTACTGCCACAGGGCACGCCCGGCGGTGAGCGGGACGTGCTCGCGGGCTCGGGCTTCTCGTCCCCGGAGCGGCACGTGGTGCCGGGCGGCCAGCCGCTGGACCGTACCGACGACGACCTCGTGGCCTGGGTCTTCTCGCACTCCGCTACCGCACCGCACCTCTTCGGCCCGCACCGTGAGGACTTCGAGGACGCACTGCGCCGTCTGCTGCGCGAGATCTCCCCGCCCGGCCTCTTCTCCGAACGCCTCCCCAGTACCGAGGTGTTCGTGTGGCGCCGCGAGGACTCGTTCGCGGAGCCGGAACGGGTGTGAGGCGCGGGGGAGGGGGCAGCGCTGGGGACTCCCCGCGTGTGGGGGCTGACGGTGTGCCGGGGCGTCCGCCGGGCCGGGGGCCGCGTTTCTCAGGACGCTCGGTCCCTGCCCCGCCGTCGCGTCGTCCCGGCCGGTGCGGTGGTGACCGGTCCCGTCGCGCTGCCGGGTGCCGTACGGAGGAACGCGGAGGCGACGGTGCGGGCGGCCTCGTGCGTCGGGAGGCCCGTGGCGTGGGCCGCCGCGACGAGGCGGGCAGCGACCGCCGTGCTCGCGAGGCCGCTCTCGCCGACGCGGCACGCCGCCCAGTAGAGACGGGTGTTGCGTTCGCCCGGGAGCGAGGCGCGTACGAAGCGCAGCAGGGCCTCGGTGGCGCGCTCGTGGTCGCCGGGGTGCCGGTGGAGGGCGTACGGGACGGGGCGGCGCGAGGGAGCGAGGAGACGCAGTAGTGCCTCGGGAGCCGGAGCCGGTCGAGGCGGGCCCGGCGGGGCGCCGGGCAGGAAGCGGTACACGCCCCGGGTGGTACGGGAGCCGGGGCCCACCAAATAGCCGCCCGCGCCTCGTACATCGATCCCGGGGGCGAGGCGGCCCGCCGAATTGCGCACGGTCCGCCCGGCCGGAGCGGAGAACCACAGGTGCGCGCCTCCGCTCGGCGTGGCGACGCGGAGGGTGACTGGGAGAACGAAGCCGTGCCGGGCACCGAGCAGCACGAGCGCGCGCAGAGGATCGGCGCCGTGCTTCGTGTCGAGGTCGAGGCCGAGCAGGTGGTGCGGAGCGAGGCCGCACGCGATGCCGTAGCCGGAGGCGTGGGGCGCACGTGCGAACAGGGCGCGGATCACGCTTGGTTCGGTGCTCGCGTCGTAGACCCCGTGCCCGGGAAGTCCGCAGGCGCCCCGGCAGGGGGCGGGGGAGCCGGGGGGTGTTCCGGGGGTGGCGGAGACGGGGGCGGTCTGCGGGCCGGGGCCGGTCGGAGGGACGGAGCCGGTCCCGGAGTCGGGGGCGGGGGCCGCCGGGGGACGGTGCGGTGAGGGGAGCGCGGGGCGCTTCGTGCGGCCGAGCGGGAAGACGGCGTAGCCGTGGGCCGCGGCGGCGAGGGCGAGCGCGAGCGGTGTGGGTTCGCGATCCATGGCCCCAGTCTCGTACCGGAGTTCGCGCGGGGGCAGGGCGTGCGAGGGGGGCGGTGGCGCGCGTGCGGCGCACGGCAGGCCACAGCGGTGGACGGTCGTCTCCGGGCCTCTTCTCAGGGGCGATCTCGGGGTTTACCCCGAGGAACCCTGATACTCCACGCGGGTGTGTTTCAGGGCCATATGGGGTTTATCCGGAGATCATCACGCGTGCGAGCGAATAGTGGCCCGTGGGCTGGTTTTACGGCTGTCACCTGGGCAATTCTGGATGCACGACGTCGCACAGTTCACTCCGGATCGGCTGGCCAACCGTTCCGGTGTCGCGAACAGTTGACCGGCCTTCCCAGCCGCCGCGCGCGGACCGGGGGAGTCGGCTACCGCACCGGTCATCCCGGTCAGTGGAGGAAAGACATGGCACGCATCCGTACCGCCCGCACTCTCGCCGCCGTTGCCGCACTGCCGCTCGCCGCGGCGCTGTTCACCGGCGTCGCCCAGGCCGACAACGGTGCCGTCGCGGGCAACGGAGCGAACGCGGCCGTGTCGACCAACGACGCCTCCGGCGTCGGCGGCGACAACTTCGGCAATTCGTCCTCGACGCAACAGCAGGCCGTGGGCGCCGGCGCCTCGAACCAGAGCAACACGGCGCAGGTGGAGGGCTCCGCCTTCACAGCCGTCGACCAGCACAACTTCAACCTGGACATCGACTACACCGACCTCTGGTAGTCGGGAGGACGTGGGCGCGGAGGCTTTGGCCGGGGCCGGGGCCGGGGCCGGGGCCGGGGCCAGCCCCTCCAGGGGTGTGCCCCGGAGGGCGTGATGCCACCGCCGGAGCAGGAGCAGGAGCAGGAGCAGGAGCAGGAGCCGGAGCCGGAGCCGGGGCCGGGGTCTTCGGGTCCTCGGGGTCCTCGGTGGAGGGGATATCAAGCTCCGCCCGGTGGGGTGCGGTTGTTCACCGGACGTGGGCCACAGTCGCGAGGAGAGCCACGGGGGGCTCGGGGCGACGAAAGAGACCGGGACCGATGCCCCGGTAAAGGGGGCCGGTTCGCCCGGGCAGTTTGTACGCGGTGCGGGTCCTTGGCGAGTCCTTGTGGAAGCGCGAGGACATCCGGGCGGTGCGGAGTGCGGGGGCACACCGCGAGGCCGCGCGGCGGAAGAGCAGCGGGACCGGCGCGCACGGCGCCGGGGGACGACGACGGCCCGAGGGGGAGAGGGGCCCGCAGGGGGAGACATGGGATTTCAGGGGGCGGAGAGCCGGATGCCGCACCGGGGCCGGGAGTGGACGGCAGCGGGAGCCGGGAACGCCGGAGTACCGAAAAGAGCTTCGTACGGGGTGGCGAGGGGCGCCCCGTACGAGGAAACGAGCATCACCACGAGCGCCTTGCCCCGGCCCCCCGGGGAGGCTCGTCGGCCCGCCACAGCGCGAGCCCCGAGGCAGCCGGACCGCGATGGCGGGACGGCCGTGGTGCGGAGGGGGGCGAGGGCACGGGGCGCCATGGCGCGTGCGGCCATGTTGCGGGTGGCCGGGGCGCGGGTGGCTGCGGCGCGGGCTGCCGTGTCGCGTGCCTCCGTGCTGTGGGCGGCCGTGGCGCGTGCGGTCGTGCTTCGGCCGGTCGGGTCGCGGGCGGCCGCGCTTCGCATGGCCGGGTCGCGAGGCGTCATCCCGCAGGACGCCGCGACGCGGGCTGCCTCCGGCGATCCGCGTGGGGGCGCGGGGGCGGACATCGGTGGGCAGAAGGGGGAGCCGGTCCGAGGTGGGGCGTGTCCGCGGGGAAGGAGGTGCGGTGGGCGCCTTGACTCGCGGGATGCGAATGCGACGAATCGCGGGACGCGTCCCGCTCCGGACGAGCGTCCTGGGCTCCATCCTCGTACTTCTCCTCGGGAACTCCTTCACCGCCGCCTCGGCCGCCTCCGGCGGGGACGGGCCCTCGTGGTCCGCGCGCGGGGTCGCGACCTTCACCGGACGTGCCTTCGACACGTGCACGGCGCCGCCGCTCGCGACGATGCGGGCCTGGCGCGCCTCGCCGTACGGAGCCGTGGGCGTGTACGTCGGTGGCTGGGCGCGCGGCTGCCGTCAGCCCGAGCTGAACGCGAGCTGGCTGCGCGGGGTGCGGGACCTCGGCTGGTCGGTGCTGCCGCTCTACGTCGGCTCGCAGGCGCCGTGCGTCCAGGCCGCGCACAAGAAGAAGTACCGCCTGGGCGAGGACCCGGCCGGCACCGGGACGAAGGAGGGACGCGACGCGGTACGGGCCGCGCGGGCACTGGGGATCGTGCCGCGCAGCCCGCTCTACCTGGACGTGGAGGCGTACGACGAACGGCAGGCGGAGTGCGCGCGGGCGGTGCTCGCCTTCGTGCGCGCCTGGGACCGGGCGGTCACGGTGGAGGGCTACGTACCGGGGTTCTACAGCAGCGCGGATTCGGGCGTCGCGCACCTGGAGCGGGAGCGGCGCGCCGGAACGGCGGATCTGCCGGGAGTGATGTGGTTCGCGCACTGGACGGGAAGGGCCTCGCTCGACGCGCCGGAGGTACTGGAGCCGCAGGCGTGGCAGCCCCAGCGACGTATCCACCAGTACGCGGGCAACGTGACGGAGCGCTACGGCGGGCAGGTGCTCTCGGTCGACCGGAACCAGGTGGACGCGCCGGTCGCGCGCCTCGGCTGAGTCCTTCGCCGGCCCGGTGGACGAGGTGGGGGCGGCGCTCAACCCGGAGGGGGTCGGGGTGCGTCCTCCCCCTACAGGAGGTGGTGCGAACCCCCCGTCCTACTCCCCAAGGGGGACGGGCGGTCGGGACCTGCGGGCGATCCCCGGCGCGCTCCGCGCTTCTAGCGTGGGGGATATGACTGTGACCGAGGTCCCTCGGCGCCTTGCCGCGCCGGCCGCCGCACCGATCGCCCCCGCGCGCACCGCTCCGCGGTCCTCGCAGGCGTCCGTGCCCGCGTCCTCGGGGCACCGGCCGGTCTCCGCCCCGGCCAC
>NZ_GG770539.1:3614382-3615658 GCF_000154905.1 Streptomyces sp. SPB074
AGACCCGTAGCCCGGAAACGCGCGGCTCGGAGAGCTGCGAGTCGGCGGACCGCGGCCCGGAAGCCCGTGGCCCGGAAACCAGCAGGTCGGCGGACAGCAGCCCGGACGGGTACAGCTCCGCAACCCGCAGCCCCGAAACCCGCAGCGCCGAAACCAGCGGTTCCGGGGACGGCGGCTTTGAGGCTGGGGCGACCGCGGAGTCGGGTCCGGGCGCGGGGCCCCAGTCCCGTGCGTCCCGCACCCGCCCCCGTACTCCCCGCGCGACGCCGGCCCTCCCCCTCACGTTCGAGTCCTACGTGCGGGCCAGGGGCGCCGGGCTGCTGCGGACCGCGCGCTCGCTCACACCGAATCCGTACGACGCGGAGGACCTGCTCCAGACCGCCTTGGCGAAGACGTACAGCGCCTGGGAGCGGATCGAGGACCACGGGGCCGTGGACGGGTACGTGCGCCGGGCCCTCGTCAACACGCGGACCTCGCAGTGGCGCAAGCGACGCGTGGACGAGTACTCGTGCGCCGAACTGCCCGAGCCCGAGCCCCTGCCCGCGACCGACCCGGCCGAGGCGCAGGCGGTACGGGACGCGATGTGGCACGCGGTGCTGAGGCTCCCGGCGCGGCAGCGGGCGATGGTCACCCTGCGGTACTACGAGGACCTGAGCGAGGCACAGACGGCCGAGGTGCTCGGCGTCTCCGTGGGGACGGTCAAGAGCGCCGTCTCCCGCGCCCTCGCCAAGCTCCGCGAGGACCGCGAACTGGTCCTCATCCGCTGACCACCCCCACCCACTCGGCCACCGGCCGGGGAAGCGGTTCGCTGCCGCCCACCTGGTTGGCGGTCCCTGGGGGAGCGGTTTACGCCCGTCCACCTGGCCGGTGGCCGCCGGGGGATCGGTTCGTCCCCCGCCCCCCATCCGCCACCGCCCCCGAGCAGTGGCCCGCTCCCGCCTGCCGCCGACTCGCAGCACCCGGGCAGGTACCCGGTCCGGCCCCGGACCGTGCGGACCGCCCCGGCCCCCGCCCTCCGCCGCAACCCCAGGCCCCCAGGCCCAAGCCCCCAGGCCCCCAGGCCGTCCCCGCTGCCGCGCCTCCTTCCGCCGGCTCCTCCCCTCCCGCTACCGGTCCCGGCTGTCTTCGCGTGTTCCGTGAATCGATTGGCCGGCCCTAGTGACATACCGCTTGGTATGTGCGCAGAATCAAGCCACGA
Organism: Streptomyces sp. SPB074; assembly: GCF_000154905.1. Classification (GTDB taxonomy): domain Bacteria; phylum Actinomycetota; class Actinomycetes; order Streptomycetales; family Streptomycetaceae; genus Streptomyces. The sequence goes on from NZ_GG770539.1 coordinate 3,615,581, forward strand.
CCCCCACGGGCCGCCGCGCCCCCGGTCGTTGAGACGACAGAGCCGTTGCCTACCGCCCTGCCCCATCGGGAGGACGCC
>NZ_GG770539.1:3616381-3617605 GCF_000154905.1 Streptomyces sp. SPB074
CAGTCGATGGGGCTGACCGACCGCGACACGAGCCTCGTGGTCGTTCCGCAGTTTCCACGTGAACGCGTGGGGGCTGCCCCACGCGACGTTCATGACCGGCGTCAACATGCTCATGCCGGACCGTTTCCTCCAGCCCGCGCCGCTCGCGGAGATGATCGAGACCGAACGCCCCACGCACGCCGCGGCGGTGCCGACGATCTGGCAGGGCCTGCTGGTCGAGCTGACCGAGAAGCCGCGCGACGTCAGCTCGCTCGGTCAGGTGACGATCGGCGGCTCGGCGTGCCCGCCGGCGCTCATGGAGGCGTTCGACCGCCTCGGGATGCGGGTCTGTCACGCCTGGGGCATGACCGAGACCTCGCCGCTCGGCACGGTGGCACGCCCCCCGGCCACGACGGCCGGTCCCGAGGAGGAGTGGCGCTACCGACTCACGCAGGGACGTTTCCCCGCCGGCGTCGAGCCGCGCCTCATCGGCCCGGGCGGCGACGTACTGCCGTGGGACGGCGAGTCGGCCGGTGAGCTGGAGGTGCGCGGCTCCTGGATCGCGGGCGCCTACTTCGGCGGTACGGGGCAGGAGCCCGTGCGGCCCGAGGACAAGTTCAGCCCGGACGGCTGGCTGCGCACCGGCGACGTCGGCGTCATCTCGGAGGACGGCTTCCTCACCCTCACCGACCGAGCCAAGGACGTCGTGAAGTCCGGCGGTGAGTGGATCTCCAGCGTGGCGCTGGAGAACGAGATCATGGCGCACCCGGACGTCGCCGAGGCGGCGGTCATCGCCGTACCGGACGAGAAGTGGGGCGAGCGTCCGCTCGCGGCGGTCGTTCTCCGCGAGGGCGCCGCCGCCGGCCCGGCCGAACTGCGCGCCTTCCTCGCCGAACGGGTCGCGAAGTGGCAGCTTCCCGAGCGCTGGTCGGTGATCGATTCGGTGCCGAAGACGAGCGTCGGCAAGTTCGACAAGAAGGTGCTGCGCGCGCGATACGCGGACGACGGGCTCGACGTCACCGTGCTGTGAGGAGGCGCCGAGCGCCCGGAGGTGAGCGACGGGCTGCGGGTCGGCAGGGCTGCGGGCTGGCGGCGGCGGTGGAGCTGGGCGGGAGTGGCGGGGCGCGGCGGCGGCTTGAGGCGGCGACTTCGTGGCGCTCTGGACGGGGTGCCGGCGGGCCGGCGGTGGCTGCGGCGATACGGGAACGTGGGGCCGCCTACGAGGCCCCGCCGCACCTCGCACTG
>NZ_GG770539.1:3617705-3619490 GCF_000154905.1 Streptomyces sp. SPB074
TCCCCGCCGTGCCGCACCTCTCTGCCCTCGTGCCGCCCCGCCGCACCCCCGTCTCCGGTGCCGCAGCTCACGCCCCAACCGGTCCGACCATTCCCCGTGTGTGACATAGATTGGAGATCCACGTCGGTCCTGTCGGGGAGGTGCGCATGGCCGCGGAATGGCGACCGGTGCGGCAGGCGCGTACCCACGAACTGGTACTGGAGAGCATCGAGGAACAGGTGCTCGCCGGACAGCTCAAGGCGGGCGACCGGCTGCCTCCCGAGCGCGAACTCGCCCCCGCGCTCGGCGTCTCGCGCTCCGCGCTCCGCGAGGCGCTGCGCGTTCTGGAGACGATCGGAGTCCTTGTCGCCCACTCGGGACGCGGCGCCGACGCGGGCGCCAGGATCGTACGGAACCCCGACGACGCTCTCGGCCGCCTCCTCCGTCTCCACTTCGGCCTCGGCAGTTACCGCCTGGAGGACGTCCTGGAGGCGCGGGTGGTCCTGGAGCGGTCCAGCTTCGAGGCCGCCGCGCGACAAGCCGTGCGCGAGGACCTGGACGAAGCCGCCGACATCCTCGGCCGCCTGCGCGAAACCGGTCTCGGCCCGGCGGAGTTCAACGAACTCGACACCGCCTTCCACGTCGCCATCGCGCGCTCCTCCGGCAACCGCCTCGTCTCCACGCTCACCGCCGCCGTGCGCGAATCGGTACGCTCCCTCATCCTGCGTGCGCTCGAAGCGGCCGAGGACTGGCCCGCCACCGCTGCCGCCCTCAACGCCGAGCACACCGAACTGCTCCGCCTCGTCCGCGCGGGAGAGGCCACCGCCGCCGCCGACCTCGCCGAACAGCACATCCGCGGCTTCCACGGCACGCTCGTGAAGGATGAACCGGTGGCCGAGTAGCCGCGGTTTCACGTGAAACATTCCGGGCCGTCCCGAGCGGCCCGAGCACGGAGAGCCGCGAACTCGCCCGCACCCGCCGGTGGGGAGCGGGGGAGCCCCGTCGCCCGCGTGCCGCGATAGCGCGCAGCGGCTCGGCCGCGGCCACAAGCGGGCGCCCGCAATACGTGAGCAGCAGGCGGGACCCCGCACAGGCGGAAGGCCCGACCGGCACGCCATAGCCTCCCCCGGCCTGGCCTGCCGGAGTCTTACCTGACCCCTGTCCGGCATCACCGGGGCCCAGGTCGCACACCTCGCCCGCACCTTCCACGGCGCCTGCTGTTCCGGCATGGCCCGCATCCTCCCCGGAGTCCCCGCCTGCGCCCTCGCCCGCCCCGCCAGAGCTTTGCCCGCGTCACGGGAGGTTCGCTCTTGTTCGCCCCGCCCGTGCCTGAGCGCAGCTCGCCCGGCCTGCTGCCGGTGCCCAACCCTGGGCCTCGCCCGTCCCGCCGAGGTGTCGCCCGCGTCGCCATGGCCCCACTCCTTCACGCGCCCGCATCGGAGCGAAGCTCGCCCGGCCTGTCACCGGTGCTGGACCCGTGCCTCGCCCGTCCGGCGGGAGCCTTGCCCACGTCGCCGGCAGCTCTGCCTGTCCTGCCTCGTCCGCGCCTCACCGAGGCCAGCTGCACCTGTCCCCGACGCTCGGCCCGCGCCTCGCCCACCCCCGGCGGGGCGTCGTCCGCGTCGTCGTGGCCTCGCTCCCTCACGCCCCGTCCACGCTTCTCACCGAGGCCCGCTCCACCTGTCACCGGCGCTCCACCCCCGTCCCACCCGCCCCACCGGGCCCTCGCCCGCGCCCCGCGCCCCTCGCGCCTCCGCACCCGCCCGCCCCCGCTCCTCCACGCCTCGCATTACCTCACCTCCCCCG
>NZ_GG770539.1:3619590-3623888 GCF_000154905.1 Streptomyces sp. SPB074
CCCCACCCCCACCCGCCACCGACACGCCGCCCACGCCCCCTCCCGAAAACGAAAAGTCCACCCCGCCCATATCGATATAGGTTCTACGGCGGTATGGTCGGACCGTAAATCGTTCATCCTGCCCACGTACGTACCCGCCCCGCGACCGTCCGGACGAGGCGTGGATCGCTCGCGCGGTTCGCGGCCGCGTTCGTTCGTGTTCGTGCGCGGCGGGCGTACGGGCCGTGTACGGGAAGGTCCTCATGCGCATCGGACTCTTCGCCACCTGCCTCGGCGACACGATGTTCCCCGACGCCGTCTCCGCGACGGCCGTGCTGCTCACCCGGCTCGGCCACGAGGTCGTCTTCCCGCCCGGGCAGACCTGCTGCGGGCAGATGCACGTCAACACCGGCTACCAGCGCGAACCGGTGCCTCTCGTACGGAACTTCGCCGAGCAGTTCGGCGACTCCTCGCTCGACGCCGTCGTGATGCCCTCCGGCTCCTGCGCCGGTTCGGTACGCCACCAGCACGAGATCGTCGCCGCGCGCTACGGGGACGCGGCGCTGCGCCGGGGCGTCGCGACCGTCAAGGCGAAGACGTACGAGCTCTCCGAACTCCTCGTCGACGTGCTCGGCGTGACCGAGGTCGGCGCCTGGTTCCCCTACCGCGTCACGTACCACCCCACCTGCCACTCGTTGCGGATGCTGCGCGTCGGTGAGAAGCCGCTCCGGCTCCTCCGCGCCGTCGCGGATCTCGATCTGGTCGAGTTGCCCGAGGCCGATGCCTGCTGCGGCTTCGGCGGCACCTTCGCGGTCAAGAACGCGGACACCTCGGCGGCGATGCTGGAGGACAAGGTCGGCAACGTGAGGACGACGGGCGCGGACGTCTGCACGGCGGGCGACTCCTCCTGCCTGCTGCACATCGGCGGCGGCCTCTCCCGCGTCCGGGCGGGAGCGCGCACGCTCCACCTCGCGCAGATCCTCGCCTCGACCCGTACGACCCCGTACGTCCTGCCGGGCGTCCCGGCCACCGCGGGCCCGAGCCCGGCCGGCGTCCCCGCCACCACCCCGGAGGTGAACCGATGAGCACGACGTTCCTCGGCCTGCCCAGCACCCCGCCCCGCGCCCCTTACGGCGCGGGCAACCTGCGCGGCGACGAGAAGTTCCCGAAGGCCGCGCACACCGAACTCCAGAACGCCCAGCTGCGCGGCAACCTCCACAAGGCGACCCACACGATCCGCGCCAAGCGCCTCGCCGTCACCGCCGAACTCCCCGACTGGGAGCAGCTCCGTGACGCGGGGGCCGCGATCAAGTCGGACACCCTCAACCGTCTCCCGGAGCTCCTCGAAGAGCTGGAGGAGCGGGTCACCGCGCGCGGCGGCACCGTCCACTGGGCGCGCGACGCCGTCGAGGCGAACGAGATCGTCACCCGCCTCGTGCGCGCGAAGGGCAGCGAGGAGGTGATCAAGGTCAAGTCGATGGCGACGCAGGAGATCGGGCTCAACGAGCACCTGGAGGCCGAGGGCATCACCGCCCACGAGACCGACCTCGCCGAGCTGATCGTCCAGCTCGCCCACGACAAGCCCTCGCACATCCTCGTTCCCGCGATCCACCGCAACCGCGAGGAGATCCGCGAGATCTTCCTCAAGAAGATCCCCGGCGTCGACCCGGAGCTGACCTCCGTCCCCGCCGAACTCGCCGCCGTCGCGCGCGCCTATCTGCGCGAGAAGTTCATGACGACGAAGGTCGCCGTCTCGGGCGCCAACTTCGGCATCGCCGAGACCGGCACGCTCGCCGTCGTGGAGTCCGAGGGCAACGGCCGCATGTGCCTGACACTGCCTGAGACGCTCATCACCGTCATGGGCATCGAGAAGGTCCTGCCCCGCCACCAGGACCTGGAGGTCTTCTTCCAGCTCCTGCCGCGCTCCTCGACCGGCGAGCGCATGAACCCGTACACCTCCTTGTGGACCGGCGTCAGCGAGGACGACGGGCCGCAGGAGTTCCACCTCGTGCTCCTCGACAACGGCCGCACCGCCGCGCTCGCCGACAAGATCGGACGCGAGGCGCTGCACTGCATCCGCTGCTCGGCCTGCCTCAACGTCTGCCCCGTCTACGAGCGCGCGGGCGGCCACGCCTACGGCTCGACCTACCCCGGCCCGATCGGTGCCGTCCTCACCCCGCAGCTCGCGGGCATGGACGCGGCCAAGGACGATCCCAACGCCTCGCTGCCGTACGCGTCGAGCCTGTGCGGCGCGTGCTTCGACGCCTGCCCCGTGAAGATCGACATCCCCTCGCTGCTCGTGGAACTGCGCCACCAGAAGACCGAGCAGGCCGGTACGACGGCGGAATCGCTCGCGATGAAGGCGGCGGCGGCCGTCATGGCGCGCCCCGCCCTCTACACGAGCGCGCAGCGCGTCGCCGGGCTCGGCCGCGTCGTCGCCGGCCGGGACGAGAAGATCAAGCACCTCCCGCCGCCCTTCGACGGCTGGAGCGACAGCCGCGACACACCGGCCCCGCCCCGGCGCAGCTTCCGGCGCTGGCTCGGCTCGGCGGAGGGCCAGGACGCGCTGCGCGCGGCGAAAGCGGAGGGCGAGGCGTCCCGTACGGAGGCAGCCGCGTCGCGGACGCAGGGCGACCCGTCCCGTACACAGGCCGAGCGCCCCGCCGCCACCGAGACCCACGACGACCAGGACAAGGGAGAGAAGGCATGAGCGAGACCACCACTGCTCGCGGCGGCAGCGCCCGCGAAACCGTTCTCTCCCGTGTCCGGGACGCCCTCGCGCTCGCGCCGAAGGACCCGGTGACCGTCCCCCGTGCCTACCGCACGGGCCGTACGCTCCCGGACGCCGAGCGGCTCGCGCTCCTGACCGACCGGCTCCTTGACTACAAGGCATTCGTGCACCCCTGCACCGCCGCCGGGACCGCCGCGACCGTCGCCGAGGTGTTTCGCGCGCGCGGCGCCCGCCTCGTCGGCGTGCCCGCCGGGCTCGACCGCGCCTGGCTGGCGGACTTCGACGGCGAGGCACGCGCCGACAGCCCGGAGGTGCCCGCGCCCGAACTCGGCGAGCTGGACGGCGTCCTGACCGCTTCGGCCGTGACCTGCGCCGAGACGGGCACGATCTTCCTCGACGGCAGCGCCGACCAGGGCCGCCGCGCCCTGAGCCTCGTCCCCGACCTGCACGTGTGCGTCGTGGACCTCTCCACCGTCACCGTCGGTGTCCCCGAGGCCGTCGCGCGCCTCGTCCCCGGCCGTCCCACCACTCTCATCAGCGGTCCCTCCGCCACCTCGGACATCGAACTCGAACGCGTCGAGGGCGTGCACGGACCGCGCACGCTCGACGTCGTCATTCGCACAGACGTCTGAGATTGGTCCGAGGTGCCGGAAAGGGGCGAATCCATGCGGGATTCGCTCCTTTCGAGTGAGGGTGCGGGTCTGCGGTTGACGCGGAACGGCTGCGGGCGCGGGCCCGCCGCGTGCCTACGTCCGGGGCGAGCGAGGGGGCGACCCGTACCCGTCCTCGCCCCGTAGCCGCGCCTGCCGGGCGAGCGAAAGCGCGCCCTTTGGCCCGTATCCCGTATCGCTCTGCCTCAGTTCGTCCCGATCTTCGCCAGCAGGTCCACGATCCTCGTCTGTACTTCCTCGCTCGTGGAGCGTTCCGCGAGGAAGAGGACCGTCTCGCCGGTGGTGAGGCCGGACAGCTCGGCGGGGCCCATGCCCGGCGCCGTGTAGACGACGAGCGGGGTGTGGTTGAGCTGGCCGTTCGCGCGCAGCCAGTCGATGATCCCGGCGCGGCGCCTGCGGACCTGCATGAGGTCGAGGACGACGAGGTTCGGCGGCACCTGGCTCGCGGCGGCGACCGCCTGCGCGTCGTCGGCGGCGCGCGTCACCTGCATCGCGCGCCGTTCGAGCGCGGCCGTGAGCGCGCTCGCGAGTTCCTCGCGCTCCTCCACGAGCAGGACGCGCGGCGGGTGCTGCTCGCTGTCGCGCGGCGCGAGCGCCTTGAGGAGTACGGCCGGATCGGCGCCGTACGCCGCTTCGCGCGCCGCGGCGCCCAGCCCCGCCGTCACCAGGACCGGCACCTCGGCCGCCACGGCGGCCTGCCGCAACGACTGGAGCGCCGTGCGGGTGATCGGCCCGGTGAGCGGGTCGACGAAGAGCGCGGCCGGGAAGGCGGCGATCTGCGCGTCCACCTCGTCACGTGAGGCGACGACGACGGGCCGGTAGCCGCGATCGCTCAGCGCGGCCTGCGTCGAGGCGTCGGGCGCGGGCCACACGAGGAGTCTGCGCGGGTTGTCGAGCGGCTCGGGCGGCAGTTCGTC
>NZ_GG770539.1:3623988-3624505 GCF_000154905.1 Streptomyces sp. SPB074
CACGAGGAGCCTGCGGGGGTTGTCGAGCGGATCAAAAAAACAGTTCGTCGTCCTGCGGGCGCGGCGCGGGCCGGTTCGCGACCTCGACCGCCCCGTTCGGCCCGTCGAGCGGCTCGGGGCCCTCGGCCCCCGCGTCCGGGGCCCCTATCGCGTACGAGCGCCCGTGCTCCTGCCCGGCGGCCAGCCGCCGTGGCGCCGGAGCGGCACCGGACGCCTCGACGGGACGCGGCGAGACGGACTGCGGCGCCACGGATTGCGGCGCCACGGATTGCGGCGCCACGGACTGCGGCGCCACGGACTGCGGCGAGACGGATTGCGGCGGTGCGGGCTGGGGCGCCACGGACTGCGACGGTACGGACTGCTGCGGTACGGGCTGAGCGGGGGCGGCCTGCGCCGTCGCGCCCTCCGCAGGGGTGCCCTGGGCCATCGCACCCTGCGCCGGAGCCCCCTGCGGTGCCCCACCCTGCGGGCTCCCCTGCGGCGGCACCGCGTGCGGGCGGGCGCCCGTGCTCTCCCG
>NZ_GG770539.1:3625802-3628222 GCF_000154905.1 Streptomyces sp. SPB074
CGTGCCTTCGCCGCCTCCGCCTCGCCGTCCAGGAAGGCGTCCACGGAGGAGCGACGCGCCCGCCGCCGACCGTGCCCGGCCGCCGTGGCGTCGAACTCGCCCGTACCGTCGGCCGCTCCCGGCCCGAAGTCGCCCCCGTCCGGACCCGAACCGGTCCCGTCCGGTCCCGAACCGGTCCCGTGCGGGCCGGAAGCGTCCGCTCCCGGAGCGAAACCGCCGTCCCCCGGACCGCCGTTCGCGTCGTCTTCCGGGCCGCCGCCGGCACCGGCCCCGCCCGCCACTGGTGCCGCTACCGCCCCCGCGCCCTCGCCGAGCGGCACGTCGAGCACGTACGTCGCGCCGCCCATGCCGGGCACCACGTGCGACTGGAGGACGCCGCCGTGCGCGCGCACGATGCCCGTGACGATGGGGCCGTGCACCGGGTCGCCGCCCTGGTACGGGCCGCGCACCTCAAGGCGTACGACGTCACCGCGCTGCGCCGCCGCGACCACGATCGTGGAGTCCACCCAGCCCGTGTTGACGAGCCCCTGACGCGCGTTGCCCGTCGCGTCGATGCCCGCGACATCGGCGACGAGGTGCGCGAGCGCCGTCGCGAGCCGCTCGGGATCGACCTGCGCCTCGATCGGCGGCGCGTGCACCGCGAACTGCGCGCGCCCGGGCCCGATCAGCTCCACCGCTCCGTCGACGCCCGCCTGGACGACGGCGTCGAGCATGACGTTGCGACGGTGCAGCGTGTCCGTACCGACGTCGAGCCGCTGATAACTGAGCACGTTGTCGACCAGCGTGGTCATCCGTGAATAACCGGCGGTCAGGTGGTGCAGGATCTGGTTCGCTTCCGGCCACAACTGACCGGCCGGATCGGCCGCGAGGGTGCCCAGCTCGCGCCGCAGCTCGTCCAGCGGCCCGCGCAAAGAGGTCTCCAGAACGGCGAGCAACTGCTCGTGCCGCGCCGCGAGCGCCTCGAAACGGTCCTTCTCGCGCTCGGCGAGTGCCGCGTACCGGTCCTGCGCCTGCGCCACGGCCTCCTCGTGCCGCGCGTCCAGCTCGGCGATCCGCGCCTCGTACTCCCCGGTCAGCCCGGCGACCTCGGCGGCGTGCGCCTCGCGCAGCCCGGCGACCTCGCCCGCGTGGCTCTCGCGCAGTTCCGCGCTCTCCGCCGCGTGCCGCTCGACCAGCTCCTCGTAGGCCCGCCGGTCGGTGAAGGTCATGACGGCGCCGACGAGTTGATCGCCGTCGCGCACGGGTGCCGTCGTGAGGTCGACGGGGACCTTCTCGCCCTTCTTGTTCCACAGCACCTGCCCGCGCACCCGGTGCTTGCGCCCGGAGCGGAGCGTGTCGGCGAGCGGCGACTCGGGGTACGGGAAGGGCGTGCCGTCGGCGCGCGAATGCAGGACGAGCGGGTGCAGTTCACGACCGCCGAGGTCGCTCGCGCGGTGCCCGAGGATCTGCGCCGCCGCCGGGTTGACGAGGACGACGTGCCCCTCGGTGTCCGTGCCCACGACACCCTCGGCCGCCGCCCGCAGGATCATCTCCGTCTGCCGCTGCGAGCGGGCGAGTTCCGCCTCCGTGTCGACAGTTCCGGTCAGATCGCGGATCACGATCATCAGCAACTCGTCGCCGGAATAACGCGAAGCGTCCTCGTACGGACCCGAATAGGCGCTCGAGGACTGTGCGGCCGTGTTGATGCTCGCGCTCGTCACCTCGACGGGGAACTCGCCGCCGTCCGTGCGCCGCGCGATCATCCGCAGCGGCTTCGTGCGCCCGCGCTCGTCCTCCGCGTCGGGGCGGCGCATCGACCCGGGGATGAGCCGGGAGTCGAACTGCGGCAGGAGATCGAGCAGTCCGCGACCCACGAGCGCCGTGCCGGGGGACTCCAGCGCCTGGAGGGCGATGGTGTTCGCGTTGACGACCGTGCCGTTCGTGTTGACGAGTACGAGGGCGTCGGGGAGGGAGTCGAGTATGGCTGCGAGGCGAGCAGTGCCCCGGGATGGCCTGCTGCTCACGACGAACGTTCCTCCCTGCCGTTCCACGGGGACCGCGCCTGCGGCTCCCCGCCCTGCCCTCCCGGACCGTCCTACCGGCGGCCCGCCTGGACCATCGTGCCGCGCGGTCCGCGACGTGTCACGCCTGGGAGTCTACGGGCAGCGGCGCGCGCTCGTACGAGGGAGCCGCGAGCGGCGGCACGGGGAGGCGGTGCGCGCGGGGGCGGGGAGGCGGCGGCGAGGGCGCGGGGGGAGCGGGCACCGGTTCCGCGAGGAGGCGGACGGCGGCCGCGTGGGCGCCCGGGCGTGTCCGGGGGCGATGTGCCGGGCGTGTCGGGGCGGGGGACTGGGGGCGGGGCGGAAGGGCCGGGGGTTGTCGGCGGCTGGGGTTGCGGTCGGCCGGGGGTACCATGTCACGTGTAAGGCGAGCGGGGCGCG
>NZ_GG770539.1:3628322-3637055 GCF_000154905.1 Streptomyces sp. SPB074
CCGGCGCGGTGTGGCGACGTCGAACGGCCCGTGCAGCGTGGTGGCACCTGGCGGCGGCGGGTCCGCCTGTGCCGGCCCGCCCGGCGCGCGGTGCTACGCGGCGAGGTCCGGCCCCGCCCCGGCCTGCGCGGGCAGCAGGGGCACGAGCCGGTCCCAGCGCGCGATCTCGCACCCGTTGGTACGCGAGAACGTGGCGTCGACGGGCCGCCCCGCCCATTCTCCGCTGACGTGCGCGGTGCGCGCTCCCCCGTACTGCATCGTGCAGATGGCGTCCGGCGCCACGGGCGCGAAGGTGTCGCGCCCCCACACGGTCACCTCGTCCAGGCGCGCGCAGGCCGCCGCGGCCTCGGGGTGGTCGCCCCCGGTGGGGTGGCAGCGCAACTCGTACCGCGTGACGGAGCCGCCCTCCTCCGTCACCTTCACGAGGAGCCGGTCGCCCCCGGGCGGCTCCGGCACGGAGACGGCGGTGGCGGGAGCCGTCCCGGCGCCGAGACCGAGCAGGCAGCCGGCGAGGAGCAGGGCGGTACGGAAAGCGCGCGGACGGAAGACGGACATGAACCCTCGCTCGTGGGCGGGCGCGCGGCACGGTGGCCCCGTTCCGCATCAGGGTGCACAACGGGAAAGAGGGGCCGGAGGACACGTGCGGGGCCCGGGGGAACCGCTTCCGGAAGCTCTTTGCCCCGTCCCTCGCCGCCTAGTACGGTGGGTGCCGATTGGTGGCAGCCCGCACGGCTGTGTCATCATCTCCACGCACCCGCAGGCGCTCGCTCGCAGGCAGGTGTGGCTTTTGGAGGCGTCGCCTAGTCCGGTCTATGGCGCCGCACTGCTAATGCGGTTTGGGGTTTACCCCCCATCGAGGGTTCAAATCCCTCCGCCTCCGCAGCACCCGCAGGGCCCCGCGCGTCCCCAGGACGACGGGGCCCTGCGGCGTTCCCGCCCCCGGGTCCCGGCGCCAGCAGCCCGGAGACGGATGCTCCTGCGGTGCGCGCGGGAGGGAGCCGCGATGCCGAGGGGACCGCCCGGATCGGTCCGCGTGGTCCTCGCGGGAAGGTGGCCGGATCGGTCCTCGCGGCGTCCGTCGGGAGGCGGAAGCGACGGGCGGCGAAGGGGCGCCGCCCGGGGCGGTGCCAGCGGGTCACGAGTAACGGGACGGCCGCCCTCCGCCACCCCCGTCCGGGCCTCCGGCACGCCCCCCGAAAACGGCCGTTTCCCCAGCTCAGCCAGGGCGCGGTAATCGGATTTCGCGTCCGGCCGACCTTCATGTAATGTTGTCTTCGCAAGGCCGACGGGGGACAAAAACCCAGGCGCTGAGCACAAGCACTCGTAGCTTAACGGATAGAGCATCTGACTACGGATCAGAAGGTTGCAGGTTCGAATCCTGCCGAGTGCACATCATCCAAAGGCCCTCCCGGTTCACCCGGGAGGGCCTTTGTCGTGCCGTACAACAACGAAGCACCACAACCGCTCACCCGGCACCGCTCGCTCCTGGGCGAGCGACGCGGCATCCGCACCCGCCGCAGTACGCCGTGCCGGTCATGCGCAGCACGAGGCCCGCGCCCTGGAGGCGAACCAGCCAGCCGCTGCTACAGGTTTCTCTACTTCATCAAGACACCCCTGCGCTCCACCCCGCCGGGCGCACTTCCCGGCTCCGCTGGGGCTGCCGCCTTCGACCCGCCCCGCTCCGACTCGCTCCACCGACGCGCGCCCCTGCACGCGAGTGCGCGGCGAAGGGCCGATGGGTTGTGATCCGTACGGGAGCTTCGGTCAAAGACGTGCCTCCGGCGGGGGCGCTCATGCGTCCGGGGAGCGAGGGGCCCGGCAGGCGTCCACCGGCATCGTCGGGGTGAGCGTGGGAGCTTCCATCCTGCCCACCTCCGGCCCAGCCAGAGGCGAGCAGTCGGACGACGAGGAACGACCGGATCGGTCGATGCCGCGCAGGGCTTTCGACCTAAAAACGCTCCACCGTTTTCTGTGTATCAGCTTCCGTAAACGTGGCCACGAACCAATGGATCGTGCTCCAGGACGAAGTCGGAGGCTGCCCAGAATTCGGACAACCGTGGATGCTGCAAGGCCGCTTCACGATCGAGTTCCAGGCCGAACAGTGGTCCGTCAGGGTTAGCCAGACCGGCAGTCACGACTGTCGAAGCCGGGGTCGTCTGCCCGGCCACGGGCCCGACACGGCATGCGAACGCGACGTGATCGGGCCTTGACCCTGGAGTTTGAACACGTCTATGCGGCTCGGGCCAGGGTAGTTGAGGTTGGGTGGACGGTGATCTCGTAGGTGATCGGGGCTCGCTGGCCGAGCCGGGAATGACGGCGTCGGGTGTTGTAGCGGGACAGCCAGTGGAAGGCGTCGAGTCGTGCCTCGCGCTCGCTTGACCAGCCCTTTCGGCCCTTCAACGTCTCCCTTTTAAAGCTGGCGTTGAACGATTCGGCGGCGGCGTTGTCCGCGCTGGACCCGACGGCGCTCATGCTCTGCAGGACACCGGCCCGGCGGCAGGCGTCCGCGAAGGCCCCGCTGGTGTACTGGGCTCCGTGATCGGTGTGCATGATCGCCCCGTTCAGACTGCCGCGGGTCCGTTCCGCGGCGGCGAGGGCGTCGATGACGAGCTCGGTGCGCATGTGGTCGGCGATCGCCCAGCCTGCCAGGCGGCGCGAGCACAGGTCGATCACTGTCGCGAGATAGCAGAACCGTCCGCCGCCGACGCTCAAGTAGGTGATGTCACCGACGTACTTGGTGTTGATCTCCTTCGCGGTGAAGTCGCGGCCGATCAGGTCCGGGGCCTTCGCGGTGGCCGGGTCGGCGATGGTGGTGCGGTGCCGGCGCCGCAGACGGACCCCTTCGAGGCCGATGGTCCGCATGATCCTGGCAACGCGCTTGTGGTTGACCGCCTGGCCGCCCTCGTCGCGGAGCTCGGCAGTGATCCTCGGGACTCCGTAGGTGCCGTCGGACTCCTTGTGGGCCTTGCGTATCCGGGCCGCGAGCCGGTCGTCAGCGGCCTGACGGGCCATGCGAGCCGGGGCGGTGCGACGCCAGTAATAGAAACTCGAGCGGGCGATCCCGAGAATGTCGCAGAGCCGCTTCACGCCGTATCGGCGCTGGTGATCCTCAACGAACTGGCAGCGGTTCACCAGCGCGTCTCCGTCGCGAAATACCGGGCCGCCTTGCGGAGGATGTCGCGTTCTTCCTCCAGCTCGCGGATCCTCTTGCGCGCGGCGGCCAGCTCCGCCTGAACCGGGTCACCGGCAGGCTGCGGTGCCGTTGCGGGGGCGGAATGGGCACCGGCGCGGCGTCCGTCGGCGGCCCGGATCCAGTTCCGCAGCGTCTCGGTGTTCACTCCGAGATCGGCGGCGACCGACTTGATCGTCGCTCCCGGACGCGACCGGTACAACGCGACCGCGTCCGCCTTGAACTCGGCGGGGTAATGCTTCATCCCCACAGGGACTCCGTTCTCCTGGACCATCAAGATCCAAGTCTCTCCGGTGTCCAAACTCCAGGGTCAGGGCCCATCATCCCAAGCATCCGGCCCGTCCCCCCACGTCCCGAAGATCACGTCTATCCAGGCATCATGATCGCGGTCGCGATGGTGGTAGCAGTTCGCGAAGTAGACGGCGTACGGGGCCCCGCCTGAGTAGATGAAGTTCCACGCCCGCTCGATGGGGGCGTTACAGCACTCGCACTCGAACTCGCGGGTCTGTCGGTCGGGACCGAAAGTCAGGGACATGGCGACATGATCCAGTACCAGGCCGGAGGATTCTCGGCAGGGCTGCCTGTTGGTCGCTTGAGTCAAGCGTCGCTGCTGTAGCTGACATCAACGGTTGACCGACAAGCCCGAACAGTGCCGATCAACGGCGGACCTCAGCGGCAGGCGGATCAGAGACAGCCGGAGATGATGGGGAGCGAGATGCCCCCTCAATCGACCTGATAAGGACGAGGCCGCAGGTTCGCCCTGCTCAAGCTGCTGGACGACGTGATGTCCTGCTGCGGCGCCGTTCCTAGAGTTCTTACACATCAGTGATGAAGAGGCCGAGCAGATCTCCCTCTTCGACCGCCTGCCCCTTATGTCCATAGTCTCGCCGAATGGCGATAAGCAGCCTCTCGAACTCGAAAGGCGCCGCCTCTGTTTCCGCTTCGGTGGAGGCGCTCGCGATGAAGCGTTTGAATCGGGACCACTCAATCAGAACGTCATCTGAGGCCCAGGCGATGAGCTGACGCCCAATGCGGCGAGCAAGGAGAGCCACGACCTTCACGCCTCCGAGAAGGAGGGCCGCCAGCAGAGCAAAAGCTTCAAGCCCCTTGATGAAACACATGCGCCCCGTTGTCCTCAACACGTCCACATCTGGCGCATGTTTCGCCAATCAAGACCTGTTGATCAACTGTCCAGGCGGTGAGTCGAGGTGTGGGGCACGGCTGCTCAAGACTTCGGGGACCCTGCCACATCCGTGCCAGTTCGAGCGGGGAACACCGGGGAACGGGGGTGTCCTACAGGGCGCGCGCCCGACGCTCGGCGAGGTGCCTCTTTCGGAGGTCAGCCCCCTGGCCGCCCGGCCTCGCTCCTAAGAAGCCATCTCATTTGGTGAGTCTGCGGTAGCAGATGAGGGTGCAGGCGATGCTGGTGAAGGCGAGGAAGTGGTCGGCTTTGCGTTCGTAGCGTCGGTGGAGTCGTCGGCAGCCGGCGAGCCAGGACATGGTGCGTTCGATGGTCCAGCGGTGTCGGCCGAGTCGCTGCGAGGTCTCGACGCCTTTGCGGGCGATGCGATGCCGGATTCCGCGTCCGGACAGCCATTGCCGCAGGTGGCGGTAGTCGTATCCCTTGTCGGCGTGGAGCTTTCCGGGTCGGCGTCGACGGGGGCCCCGGCGGGAGGTGATAGGCGGTATGCCCTTCACGAGCGGGATAAGGGCTTGGCTGTCGTGGACGTTGGCACCGGAGATTGCGACGGATATGGGCAGACCGGTCCGCTCGGTGATCAGGTGGATCTTCGACCCGTACTTGCCCCGGTCGACAGGATTCGGACCTGTCAGGTCCCCCTTTTCAAGGCCCGCATGTTCACCGAGTCGATCGCGCACCGCGACCAGTCCAGCTCCCCGCGCGTACCGAGCTCGTCGAGGACCAGGCGGTGGAGCTTGGCCCACACCCTGGCCTTCGACCACTCCGAGAACCGCCGGTGGGCAGTCGCTCCGGACGGGCCGAACGACGCCGAAGGCAGCTGCTGCCAGGTACAACCCGACGTGGCCACGAAGACGATCGCGGCCAGCACTTCCCGGTCACCGTGCCGACGCCGACCACCACCCTGCGGCCGCGACGGCGCCTCAGGCACCACCCGCTGGAACAACTGCCACAATTCGTCCGGCACCAGCCGCTCAACAAGCCCCACCATGACTCATAGACTACCGAGTCACCCAAATGAGATGGCTTCTAAAGCGGTGGTTACTCGACCGCCTTCCGTACGCCAGTGCAGGCGACCAGCGATCCGCCGTCTTCCGTGAAGAAGAGCATGAAGACCCAAGACCTATCGGCGGCGGCGACCCTCCCAAGGCGTACTGGTCGGTCGTGCTCACCGAGGCGTTGCACCGCGTGTTCCAGGCCAACGGTCGCGACGCCCTTCCGTCGCGTGTGCCGAAGCCGACGTGCATAGACGTTGGCGTACGACTCGGCCGGCGAAGCCCCGTCCCAGACAACGTAGGTAGCGCCCTCATGGAGGGCAGCCAAAGCAGCGAGGGCTGCCTCATCGCCACCGGCCAGTAGTTGCAACAACGGATCTCTCTCCAAGGCTCCTCCTGCCGGGATCCTGCTGTACAGCAGAGAAGTGCCGCAAACACATCGACTGTGTCGGGTCTGTCAAACGAGCGGTGTAAGTAGGGTTGTTGAGGGTTACTGGCGGGCTGCGGAGAGTCGGCCGTCGAAGGTGATGTCGAAGGCGTTGAGAGCGGTTTTCCAGCGCATGGTCCAGCGGGCCTGGCCCTTGCCGGTCGGGTCGAGCGACATGATCGCCATGTAGACGCACTTCAGGGCGGCCTGTTCGTTCGGGAAGTGCCCCCGGGCTTTCACCGCCCGGCGGATCCTGGCGTTGACGGACTCGATCGCGTTGGTGGTGCAGACGATGCGGCGGATCTCAATGTCGAAGCGCAGGAACGGGGTGAACTCCTCCCACGCGTTCTCCCAGAGCCTGACGTCGCCGGATACTTCTTGCCCCATGCGTCGGCGAACTCCGCGAACCGATCGAGGGCCGCGTCCTCGGTCGCCGCGGTGTAGACGGGCTTGAGGACCTTGGCGATCTTGTCCCAGTCCTGGCGGGCGGCATAGCGGAAGGAGTTCCGCGGCAGATGGACCACGCAGGTCTGCACGACGGTGCGGGGCCAGACGGTCTCGACCGCGTCGGGCAGGCCCTTGAGCCCGTCGCATACGAGCATGAGGACGTCGTTCACGCCGCGGTTCTTGATCTCGGTGAGGATGTGCATCCAGTGCTTGGCGCCCTCGCCGCCGTCGCCGGCCCACAGCCCGAGAATGTCCCGCCGGCCCTCGACGGTGACGGCCAGGGCGACGTAGATGGGCCGGTTGGCGACCGCGCCGTCGCGGATCTTTACGTGGATGGCGTCGATGAAGACGACCGGGTAGACGGCGTCCAGGGGCCGGTTCTGCCATTCGGCCATGCCTTCGAGGACCTTGTCGGTGATCGTGGAGATCGTCTGGCGCGACACGTCGGCGCCATAGACCTCGGCCAGGTGGGCCTGGACCTCGCCGGTGGTCAGGCCCTTCGCCGCGAGTGAGATGACCATCTCGTCGACGCCGGACAAACGCTTCTGGCGCTTCTTGACGATCTTCGGTTCGAAGGAGCCCTCGCGGTCGCGGGGCACGGTTGTCTCCACCGGGCCCACGTCGGTCAGTACGGTCTTGGCGCGGGTGCCGTTGCGGGAGTTGCCGCCGTTCTTCCCCGCCGGGTCGTGCTTGTCATAGCCGAGGTGGTCGGTGATCTCGCCCTCGAGGGCCGACTCCAGGAGTCGTTTGGTCAGCTGCTGGAGCAGCCCGCCCTCGCCGGTCAGCTGCAGGCCCTCCGCCTGAGCCCGGCCCACCAACTCGTCGATCAGCCGGTCGTCCACAGACTTCGACGGCACCGTCTCAGACGGCTCGACGGGCTCGGCCTTGGTCACGTTGTTGCTGGTCATCGAGCATCTTCCATGATCGGGAGTTACACCGAACGTTTTACAGTCCCACTGTGTCTGCCCGTTCGAGTGCTGTGTGGGGTGGGCGGGGAAAGTCTCTGGTGAGGGGGGAGGGCGCTGCGGACAATGACGGTATGACGTTGACGATTTGGGTCGATGACTGGCAGATGCAGTGCTGCGGGGAGAAGTTCGCGCCGGGAGATGTCGTCTCGTGGCACCTCCAGGAGGTCGATCCCGAGGATTACGCGGCTGTCGTGGGGAGCGAACGGGCCGCGGAGATCGACTTTTGCGAGGAGCACCACGGTCAGGAGGGCGCGCACGCGCCGACACGGTTGCGGGTGCTGGCCGTCTCGGAGGTGCACTGCCGGTACGAAGTCCCTCCGGGTGGCGCGTCGAGCGGGAGGCAGCCGGTACCGGGCAGCACCGAATTGGTGCGGGTCCGGGAGGCGGACGGCTGGGCGGCGCGTCGCCCGCACGTCGACTTCGCCGGTTACCTCGTGACGGCCGAGCGGGCCGAACTGTCTCAGGCGCCCGCGTCGGCCGGCAGCGGCACATGACACCGGTGCACCGGCTCGGCGTGCGTTGCCGGTCAATGCCGAACCTCGGTGGCAGCAGGGCCCAGGCCTCGGCGTACGACCCGGCCGCGGTGGCTCGTTGACGTCCGGCGGTCTCGGGCGCGCCGTGCGGCGGGGAAGTAGCGCCGGCTCGGTGGCCGGCCCTGTCCGACGGCCCGCCGGGTCGCGGCGTGCGGCTGTTCCGGTCTTCGGTGGTCCGTGTATCAGGCGGTCCAGCGCCAGGCGTTCGAGCGGTAGGAGCAGGTGATCGCGGTGCCGGCGGCCGTGGTGGTGCGGGCGCCGTGGTCGCTGTTGCGGCAGTACTGGCCGGGTGAGTAGCAGTTGCCGGAGCTGGAGACGATCGAGCAGGTGCCGGTGTCCTCCGTCCCGGCCGTGTCGCTGTAGCCGGTGTCGTCGGCGCTGTCCTCGCCGCCGCTCGTGGTCGTGCTCGCTCGTGTGGTCTTGGTGACCGTGACGGTGACCGTCGGGGCGGGTTCGGGCTCGGCCTTCGTCGTCTTCGTGACGGTCGGGCCGGGCTCGGGGGTGGCCGTGGCGGTGACGGTCGCGCGGGCGGTCACGGTGGTCGCGGGGGCGGCCTTGGCCGCGACCGTCTCCTGGCCGTCGCTCCCGGCGGAGCCGATGAGCGTGCCGGTGGCCAGCAGCGCCGCGCCGCCCACCCAGACGAGGACGCGCTTGTGCAGCGGGCGGGCGGGGTGCGCCGTGGACGGCCCTGGGGTGCCGTACGGGTTCGGGCTGTTCATGTCGTCCCCCCGGGAAGCTCTAGGCGAAGTGGGACGACGGTAGTGACCCCGTGGGGAATATGGGGGTGGCGTGGAGAAGGTGTGTCCTATTCGTGACCCGTGCCGGGTGGGGCGGGTCGCGGTGCGTTGTCAGTGGTCTCCGTTACGGTCGGCGCAATGGAGCGTGGTGCGGGGTGGTGGTGTGCCGGGGCGCGGTGGGAGGCGTCCGGGCGCGTGGGCCTGCGGTGGGTGGGGGAGGAGCGGGTCAGCCCGCTCG
>NZ_GG770539.1:3637913-3639241 GCF_000154905.1 Streptomyces sp. SPB074
GGAGAGGGGGAGGGCGGAGGCGGCTGGGCGGGGAGGCCGCGCGGGCGCGTGAGGGAGGGGCGCGGGCGGGTGCGCGGGAGAGGTCTTGCGGTCGGGCGCGTGCGGGGAGGCCGTGTGGGGAGGGGGGAGGCCGGGCAGGTCAGGGGCCTTGAGTGACGTGGCATGTTGTCGGGATGCCTTGTTCCGGATACGGGTTGTTCCGGGGCGGGGGATGGCGGCAGGGTGGCCGGTATGGAGAGTGAGGAACTGGACGCGGGGCCCGGGGAGCGGTCGGCTCGGGTCGCGGCGATCGAGCCGGGCGGCGCGCGGGAGGCGGCGGCGGTGAGGGAGTTCACGCGGCGGATCGGCGCGGAGCGGGGGCTCATCGACGTGCACACGCACTTCATGCCGGACCGGGTGCTGCGCAAGGTGTGGGCGTACTTCGACGCGGCCGGGCCGCTCGTCGGGCGGCAGTGGCCGATCACGTACCGCCGTGCCGAGGACGAACGCATCGCGGTGCTGCGGGACTTCGGTGTGCGCGCCTTCACGTCGATGCTGTATCCGCACAAGCCGGAGATGGCCGCGTGGCTCAACGAGTGGGCCGCCGGCTTCGCCGCGCGGGTGCCGGAGTGCCTGCACACGGCGACGTTCTTCCCCGAGCCGGGCGTCGAGAAGTACGTGCGGACGGCGGTCGAGCGCGGGGCGCGGGTCTTCAAGGCGCATGTGCAGGTGGGGGCCTACGATCCGGCGGACCCGGTGCTCGACCCGGTGTGGGGGCTGCTCGCCGAGGCCGGGGTGCCGGTCGTGGCGCACTGCGGTTCGGGGCCCGTGCCGGGGAAGCACACGGGGCCGGGGCCGATGCGCGAGGTCCTGGCCAGGCACCCCCGGCTGCGGCTCGTCGTCGCGCACCTCGGGATGCCCGAGTACAGCGAGTTCCTCGACCTCGTCGCCGACTATCCGGAGGTGCGGCTCGATACGACGATGGCGTGGACGGGTTTCGCCGAGGAGTTCGCGCCCTTCCCCCGCGCGGAACTGCCCCGGCTCGCGGCGTACGGGGACCGGGTGCTGCTGGGCACGGATTTCCCCAACACCCCGTATCCGTACGCGCATCAACTGGAGGTCATGGCGGACCTGGGCCTCGGCGAGGAGTGGCTGCGGGCGGTGTGCCACGACAACGCGGCGAAGCTCTTCGGCCTGGAGCACAACGGTAGTTGAGGGAGAGGGGACGGACGTACCGTTCGCTGCGATCTGTGGATAACTCGGGGTGAAGCGGAAATTCGCTCACTCCCGAGGGCGAGGCATTGCGCGGGTTTGGCGAGGTTGTCCACAGATGTGGGTGGTGGGGGCGG
>NZ_GG770539.1:3641187-3642313 GCF_000154905.1 Streptomyces sp. SPB074
TCCTTTGCCGGGCGCCGACGGATTTCTCAGTGAAATCACAGATTCGCGCAAGGGGCCTCTCAGAGGAGCCGCACAGGATGAGACGCATGACCACGATTCCGCCCCAGGGGCACACCGAAGCGAGCGTGGACGGGCGTCCCGTCCGGGTGCTCGTCGTGGACGACGAGACCAATCTGACGGAGCTGCTCTCGATGGCTCTGCGCTACGAGGGCTGGGAGATCCGTACCGCGACGGACGGCGCGGGCGCGGTGCGCGAGGTGCGGGGGTTCCGGCCGGACGCCGTCGTGCTCGACATGGTGCTGCCCGACATGGACGGCCTCAGCGTGCTCCAGCTCATGCGGCGTGCTCAGCCGGATACGCCCGTCCTCTTCCTCACCGAGAAGGACGCCGCCGCCGACCGTGTCGCCGGGCTGACCGCCGGCGGGGACGAGTACGTGAGCAAGCCGTTCAGCCTGGAGGAGGTCGTGGCGCGATTGCGCGGGCTCATCCGGCGCGCGGGCGCCGGGCGGCGCTCCACCTCCGTGCTCACGGTCGGAGATCTCGTTCTCGACGAGGACAGCCACGAAGTCTCCCGGGGCGGTACGGACATCCATCTCACCGCGACCGAGTTCGAGTTGCTCCGCTACCTCATGCGCAATCCCCGGCGTGTGCTGAGCAAGGCGCAGATCCTCGACCGCGTGTGGAGTTACGACTTCGGCGGCCAGGCCAACGTGGTCGAGCTCTACATCTCGTACCTCCGCCGGAAGATCGACCGGGGCCGCGAGCCGATGATCCACACCCGGCGCGGCGCGGGCTACCTCATCAAGCCCGCCGAACTCCAGGCGCCCGCCGCCGTCCCCGCCGGACGCCGCTGACGGCTCGCGGAAGCGCGGTACGGGGGAGGGCGACACGCGGGCGCGAAATTCCCGCCCCTCCGGCCCACTTCACCCGCAGGGATGAAAGCCGGTGGCCTCCGGTTTCGGCTCGGCGTGTCCCGCGCAAGCTCCCACCATCACGCGACCGCCACGTCTCACCCGCCTCCCCGCCCGGACCCCCTCCGCCCCCGGCCCACTCCGTCCCGCCTCCCCGCGGACGGCCCCCGACCACTGACCGCACCGACCGCGCCCCGCACGTCTCACCCGTGCTC
>NZ_GG770539.1:3642484-3645739 GCF_000154905.1 Streptomyces sp. SPB074
CCGGGCGGCTTCTCCCGGGCCGGTTCGTGCAGGTCGCGGGGGGCACGGTGGCAGACGTGGGGGAAGGACAGGGCGCATCATGGGGTACGCGGTCCGCAGCGGTCCGCACATCCCGTGCGGGACGCGGGTGGGGCCGGCAGACCCGCTCCGGCGGCGGAGGTGAGAGCAGCGTGGTGAGGTGGGCATGGTGAAGGGGCGCGCGGTGGGCGCTGTCCGGGCGAGCGTCTGGCTCACGGACGCCGCGGCCCGGACACGTACCCGCAGGAGCGAGCAGCCTTCCGGGCTCGACCGCGAGCGGATCACGGCGGCGACGGTGCGGCTGCTCGACCGCGAGGGGCTCGCGCGGTTCTCCATGCGGCGCCTCGCGGGCGAGCTCAAGGTCACCGCGATGTCCGTGTACTGGTACGTGGACACCAAGGAGGACCTGCTCGAACTCGCCCTCGACGCCGTCGTCGGCGAGCTGACCTCGGGCTCCGAGGGCACCGAGGGCGACTGGCGGCAGCGGCTACGTGAACTCGCCCGCGCCTACCGCGCGATGATGGTCCGCCACCCCTGGGTGGCCCCGCTCATGGGCAGTTACCTCAACATCGGCCCCTGCTCGCAGGCGTTCTCGCGCCGGATTCGCGCCGTGCTGCTCGACTCGGGGCTCGACGCCAAGCAGCAACTCGGCGCGCTCTCGGCCGTCTTCCGCTTCGTCTACGGCTTCGGCGCGATCGAGGGCAACGTGATCCGCCGCTGTCGCGCCGCGGGCCACACCCAGGACGAGTACTACCGCGAGGCGATGGGCTCCATGGCGCGCCGTCCCGAGTTCGTGGAGTCCTTCGGCGACACCGAGGAGCTCTTCGGCCCCGAGGGCATGGGCGGTGGCGTCGCCGAGATGCGCGAGCGCGATTTCGCCTTCGCCCTCGACCTGCTCGTCACCGGCATCGAAGCGATGGCAAGGGAGACGGCCGCCACCTGAGGCCACGGGGCCACGGGGACGGGCGGCTCACGGGATACCCGGCCACCGGTCCACCGACTCAGCGGCCACCGGTCCACCCGCTCACCGGGGCGAGTGCTGACGCCCCCCAAGCCCCCAAGCCCGTCCCGCTCCCCGCCCCCGCCCCGCCTCAGTCCCCCTCCACCAGCCGTGCCGGGAAGCCGCCCGTCGCGACCGGGCCCCCGCTTTGTCGGCGTGACGCGGATGATCGACTTGCCCTGCTTGATCATCGCGGCCCGGGACTCGTCCCAGTCGGGGTGCTCGCCCGAGATGTTGCGGAAGTACTCGACCAGCGGCTCGACCGAGTCCGGGGCGTCGATGACCTCGGCCGTCCCGTCGAGCTGGACCCAGGGGCCGCCGAAGTCGTCGCTCAGGACGAGGACGCTCACGCGCGGGTCGCGGCGCGCGTTGTGCGTCTTCGCGCGTTCCGGGTACGTCGAGACGACGATGCGCCCCGCGTCGTCCACGCCGCACGTCAGCGGCGAGCTCTGGGGGGAGCCGTCGGCGCGGCGGGTGAGGAGGATGGCGTGGTGCCGGGGGCGTACGAAGTCGAGCAGCCCGGCCAGGTCCACGGTGGTGTTGGTCGCGACGGAAGGTGCCATGCCGGGAGCCTACGCCCGCCGCCCGGCCCGCCGCGTGGACCCGTCGCCCTCACTCCGCGCGTGCCGCGTGGACCCGTCGCCCTCACTCCGCGCGTGCCGCGTCCCCCAGCGCCCGCGCGTAGTTGCCCATGGAGCGCTGGTAGCGCGGCAGGTGCCGGGCGAGCGCGGCGACCGCCTCCGCCACGCCCTCGCGGGCGCGCCCCGCGTCGGCGAGCGCGAGGGCGAGCACGGCGGTCAGGGCGTCGCTCAAGTGGTCCTAGCCGTGGGCGCGTTCGGCGGTCAGGAGGCTGATGGACTCCTCCGGGTCGCCGAGCGCGCGCCGTGAGCTGGCGAGCTGGATGACCGCGCGGCGGCGCCGTTCGCCGGGCAACTCGCCGTGCAGCGCCTGCCGGTAGAGGGGTTCGGCTTCGTCGGTACGGCCGAGCGAGTCGCGGGCAGCGGCGCGTTCGAAGAGCGCGACGGGGTGTTCCGCGCCGAGTTCGGCGGCGAGCGCGTCGGTGCGGTCGAGGAAGTCCCCGGGCGCGAGCGCGTCGATCCGGGACCACAGCGCGGCGCTGCGGTCCTCCCAGTCCTGGGCGGGCGTGGCGGTCATGGTGGCGGTACGTCCTTCCGGAGGGGCGGTACGGCTCCGGGGCACCCGGCCGCGCGCCGGCGGTCACCGGACGCGAGCCGCCTCGTACCCGCGCGGCCCGTCACCGTACCGGTGCGGGGCGCCCTCGCGCGCGCGAAAAAAGCGCGCTCCCGCCGTGGCGGAAGCGCGCCCTTTCCGGCTGGTACCGGTCACATCTGGGGCAGTTCCGCTCCCTGGACCGCCTGGATGTCCAGCTCGACCCGCAGCGTCGTGCCGATCGCCGCGATGCCCGCCTGGACGACCTGGTTGTAGTTCATCTTGAAGTCCTCGCGGCGCAGTTCCGCCGTCGCGCGGAAGGCCGCGCGGGTGCCTCCCCAGGGGTCGGCGCCGGTGCCGAGGTAGCTGAGGTCGAGGGCGACGGGGCGGGCCACGCCGCGCATCGTCAGTTCGCCCTCCACCGTCCAGCGGTCCTGGCCGGCCGGGACGACGGCGGTCGAGCGGTAGCTCAGCTCCGGGTAGCTCTCCACGTCGAGGAAGTCGGCGGAGCGCAGGTGCCCGTCGCGCATCTCGTTGCCCGTGTCGATCGAGGTGGCCTCGATCGTCGCGCTCACCTGCGAGCGCGCGACGTCCTCGGAGACGTCGATCCGGCCGCTGAACCGCGTGAAGCGGCCGCGCACGCTGGAGATCCCCAGGTGCTGGGCGACCGCGCCGACCGTGGAGTGCACCGGGTCGATCGCCCAGGGGCCGGGCGGGGGCAGCTCGCTGCCGCCCTGGCGGGCGAGGACGACGGTCCCCGCCTCGGCCCGTCCGGAGACGGTGACGAGGGCGGTCGACGCGGCCGGGGCGTAGCCCACGGCCGTGACAATCACCGTGTACGGGCCGGGCCTGAGGTCCGTGGCGTCCTGGACGTCGCCGTCGGCGCCGGCCTGTGCGCGCAGCACCTGCGTGCCGGTCATGTCGGTCATCGTGACGACCGCGTGCGGTACCGCCCACCCGTCACGGGTGCGGATACGAGCGCTGAGTCCCATCCGGTTTTCCTTCTCCTTGCCCCCCGGGAGCACGCCCCCGGCGTCCGTACGACGAAATGCGGGCCCCGGTGCGCG
>NZ_GG770539.1:3645839-3646052 GCF_000154905.1 Streptomyces sp. SPB074
CGGGGCCCTGCCCGCGCGGGGCCCGCGCACGCTTCCGCTCCGGGCGTGCGCGGGCCCCACCGGGGTTCTCTACTCGCCCGGGTGGGCGAGCTCGATGTCGTGGCCCTCGGCCCCGGCACCGTTGACCGTCAGGCCGGTGGCCACCGGCGGGTAGCCGGTCGCGATGACCGTGTACTCGCCGCTGTCCAGGTCGGCGAAGCCGTAGGCCCCGTC
>NZ_GG770539.1:3646823-3654712 GCF_000154905.1 Streptomyces sp. SPB074
CGCGCCGGTCGTGGCCGGCTCCAGGGTCATCGAGGTGCGCAGCGGCACCTCCTTGATGAACCACGTGACGATGAACGCGACCAGCGCGCACGGGGCGGCGAAGAGGAACACGTCCGCGACGCCGGAACCGTAGGCGCTCTCGACCACGGTCTTGAAGGGCTCCGGGATGAGCTTGACGTCGGGGATGCCGCCGCCGTTGCCCAGCGCGCCACCGGCGGCCTTGGCCGCCTTCGGGCCGAGGCCGGCGATGCCGTCCTTGATGTTGTCGCTGACCCGGTTGCCGAGCACCGCGCCGAGCGCCGAGACACCGACCGCACCACCGAGGGAGCGGAAGAAGGTGACGACGGAGCTGGCCGAGCCGAGGTCCTGCGGCTTGACCTGGTTCTGCGTGCAGAGCACGAGGTTCTGCATCATCATGCCGACGCCGAGGCCGATCAGCGCCATGAAGATCGCGATGTGCCAGTACGCGGTGTCGTACTCGATGGTGCCGAGCAGGCCGAGACCGGCCGTGACGAGCGCGCCACCGGAGACCAGCCACGCCTTCCAGCGGCCGGTCTTGGTGATGATCTGGCCGGAGACCGTCGAGGAGACGAAGAGGCCCGCGATCATCGGGATGGTGAGGACACCGGACATCGTCGGCGACTTGCCGCGCGCCAGCTGGAAGTACTGGCTGAAGAAGACGGTGCCCGCGAACATCGCGATACCGACGAAGAGCGAGGCGAGCGAGGCGAGCGTGATCGTCCGGTTGCGGAAGAGCCGCAGCGGGACGATGGGCTCCGCCGCCTTCGACTCGACGAGGACGAAGACCAGCGCGAGCACGACCGCGCCCGCGAGCATGGTCCAGGTCTGCCAGGAGATCCAGTCGTACTTGTCACCCGCGAAGGTGACCCAGAGCAGGAGCAGCGAGACCGCGGCGGAGATGAAGAAGGCGCCGGTCCAGTCGACCTTGACCTTCCGCTTCACGACCGGCAGGTGCAGCGTCCTCTGGAGCACGACGAGCGCGATGATCGCGAAGGGCACGCCGACGTAGAAGCACCAGCGCCAGCCGAGCCACGAGGTGTCGGTGATGACACCGCCGAGCAGCGGGCCGCCGACGGTGGCCACGGCGAAGGTCGCGCCGATGTAGCCGGAGTACTTGCCGCGCTCGCGCGGGGGGATCATCGCCGCCATGACGATCTGGGCCAGGGCGGAGAGACCACCCACGCCTATCCCCTGGAAGACGCGGCAGATGATCAGCATTCCGGCGCTCTGCGAGAGACCGGCGGCGGCGGAGGCCAGCACGTAGATGACCAGGGCGATCTGGACCAGCAGCTTCTTGCTGAACAGGTCCGAGAGCTTGCCCCACAGCGGCGTCGTCGCGGTCATCGCGAGGAGCGAGGCCGTGACCACCCAGGTGTAGGCGCTCTGGCCGCCACCGAGGTCGCCGATGATCTCCGGCAGTGCGTTGGAGACGATCGTGGACGACAGGATCGCCACGAACATGCCGAGCAGCAGCCCGGAAAGCGCCTCCATGATCTGCCGGTGGCTCATCTGCACCTGGCCGTTGTCGCCAGGTGCGGAGGAACCGTGCTTGGCATGGCTGCCCCGCACACCGGATGGTGTGGTCGTTGCCATGAACTTCCTTCTTCTACGAGGGTGTACCGGTGGTCTGTGCGATGGAGTCCGGGAGCTTGGACCAGTCGGTCCGGCAGTCCCCGAAGCTGTCGCGCAGGCGCGCGAGCAGCGTGTTGAGCTGGTCGACGTCCTCGTCGGACCAGTCCTCCAGGTAGTAGGAGAGCGCCGAGATGTGACGCTCGGCGAGCTGAGCCAGCAGGTCCGTGCCGTCGGGCGTGAGCCGCAGGATGCGGGACCGCTTGTCGCGCGGGTCCGCCACGCGCTCCACCCACCCCCGATCGGCCACGTGTGCCACGTGCCGGCTGGTCACGGACATGTCCACCGCGAGCAGCTCTGCCAGTCTGCTCATCCGCATCTCTCCGTACCTGCTCAGCAGGTGGAGGACGGCGGCGGAACCACCGGGGCAATCGGGGGGGAGGATGCGGCCGAGGCTGCGTTTGACGACGCCGAAGGCACTGAGCTGACGGGCCAGCTCCTCGTATCGAGGCTGCTTGGCCATCTCGATCTCCCGTTTTTGTTGCTTAAGGCAAAGATAAAACCGATGGTTGCCCCAGGCAAACGAAATCGGACCAAGCGAGTCAAAGGTTTCGCAAAGGGTGCGTAAAGGTGGGGGTGTGGTGACGCAGAGTGGCCCCGGCGCGGTGCTGCGGCGCACGGGGCACGGCCCCGGACCCCGCCGGGAGACTGCGGTGCGGGGGCTGCCGGAAGGCTACGTCCCGTGCCTGCCGGGAGGGGCTACGTCCCGTGCCCGCCGGCGGCTACGTCCCGGGGCTGCCCGCCGGGGGCTGTGCCCCGGGGCGCTCGTCGGGCTCCGACTCGCGTCCCGCGAACGCCTCCCCCAGACGCGGCAGGGGCTCGCCGGGCGCGCGTGACGCCGCGTCATCGGGCTCAAAACCCCCACGAAACGGGCTTGTTCGGGGGGCTGGCTTGGGGCCGGGGGCCGGATTCGCTAGGGTCCCGCCCATGGCACACAACCAGGGCCCCGAGCAGACTCCCGACCCGGCCGGCAACACGCAGATGTTCCGCGCCTTCGTGGACGAGGAGGCGCCGCGCCGCCAGGGCGGCGCTCAGCAGCCCGCCGCGTCCTCCGGACCGCGCGTCGGCGTGATCATCGGCATCGTCGTGGCGGTCGTCGTCATCGCCGCCGTGGTGTGGCTGGCGGTCGGCTGACCAGCGCCTTCCCGGGCGCAGGCAGCGCCCGGCCGTACGTATCGCCTGGCCGTACGCGTCCGGGGCGGGCCCCGTCGAGGGAGCCCGCCCCGGAACCGCGTCGCCGTGCTCAGTCCGCGATCAGCCCTTCGCGCAGCTGCGCCAGCGTCCGCGTGAGCAGCCGGGAGACGTGCATCTGCGAGATGCCGACCTCCTCGCCGATCTGCGACTGGGTCATGTTCGCGAAGAAGCGGAGCATGATGATCCGCCGCTCGCGGGGCGGCAGCTTCGCGAGCAGGGGCTTGAGCGACTCCCGGTACTCCACGCCCTCCAGCGCCGTGTCCTCGTAGCCGAGGCGGTCCGCGAGCGAGCCCTCGCCGCCGTCGTCCTCGGGGGCCGGGGAGTCGAGCGAGGAGGCGGTGTAGGCGTTGCCGACCGCGAGCCCGTCCACGACGTCGTCCTCGGAGACGCCGAGCGCCTTCGCCAGCTCGGGCACCGTCGGGGAGCGGTCGAGCTTCTGTGCCAGCTCGTCGCTCGTCTTGGTGAGCGCGAGGCGCAGCTCCTGGAGCCGCCGCGGCACCCGTACCGACCACGAGGTGTCGCGGAAGAACCGCTTGATCTCGCCGACCACGGTCGGCATCGCGAAGGTCGGGAACTCGACCCCGCGCTCGCAGTCGAACCGGTCGATCGCCTTGATGAGGCCGATCGTGCCGACCTGGACGATGTCCTCCATCGGCTCGTTGCGGCTGCGGAAGCGCGCCGCCGCGTACCGCACGAGCGGGAGGTTCAGCTCGATGAGGGTGTCGCGGACGTAGGCGCGCTCGGGGCTGTCCTGGGCGAGGGTCGCCAGGCGCAGGAAGAGGGCACGCGAGAGGGTGCGGGTGTCGAGGCCGGCGGGGGAGGCGGTGCCCGTCTCCGGCACCGCTCCCGAAGGGGTCCCGGCGGGCGGGGGGCCGACCGGCGGGATGCCGGCCGGGGGCGCGTCGATCAACGGGACGTCAGCCGCGAGCGGCGGCAGCACGTCTGACGGGGTGTCGGTCGCGGCCTCGGCGAGGCGCTCCGTGACGGCCTCGGTACGCGGCTGCGGGAGCGCCGTATCGAGTGAGCTGCGGCCCGCGAAGGGCCGGACGGGAGGCGTGGCGGCCACCCCGTCGAGCCCCTCGGGGGTGCCCTTGCTGAGCGTGAGCACCTTCGAGCTGCCCTGTTCTGCGGACATGGCGGACATGGAGGACATGCCACCCCCTTGAGGTCGCGGACGGTCGCGGCGGGCGCTCCCGTCTGAGGAACGCAGCCTTCCCCCTGAATACCGGAGGCGGGGCTGCGGCAAACGCCGTTCCAGCAGAATGTCACATGTCGGCAACACGCTGTAGCGGTATGTCGACAAACGGCAGCCGGGCAGACCCCGGAAAAGGGGCTTCGGGGGCTATTTCAGGCGGGTCACGGCCTGGTGGGAGGCAAAAGCGAAAGTACCTGTTCCGGTTACGCGTCGATCCTGTTTGCGGATCTGAGACGCGCGAAGCTGCGCGCGAGCAAACGTGACACGTGCATTTGCGAGACGCCCAGCTCGGCGCTGATCTGGCTCTGCGTCAGGTTGTTGTAGTAGCGCAGCAGGAGGATGCGCTGCTCGCGCTCGGGGAGCTGGACGAGCAGGTGGCGGACGAGGTCGCGGTGCTCGACGCCGTCGAGCGCGGGGTCCTCGTAGCCGAGCCGGTCGAGCAGCCCGGGCAGTCCGTCGCCCTCCTGGGCGGCCTCCAGCGAGGTCGCGTGGTAGGAGCGGCCCGCCTCGATGCAGGCGAGCACCTCGTCCTCGGCGATGCGCAGCCGCTCGGCGATCTCGGCGGTCGTGGGGGAGCGGCCGTGCGCGGTCGTCAGGTCCTCGGCCGCGCTGTTGACCTGCACCCACAACTCGTGGAGGCGGCGCGGTACGTGGACGGTGCGCACGTTGTCGCGGAAGTACCGCTTGATCTCGCCGACCACGGTGGGCATCGCGAAGGTCGGGAACTGCACGCCGCGCTCGGGGTCGAAGCGGTCGATCGCGTTGATCAGGCCGATCGTGCCGACCTGGACCACGTCCTCCATCGGCTCGTTGCGGCTGCGGAAACGTGCCGCCGCGTAGCGCACGAGGGGCAGGTTCGCCTCGATGAGCGCGGCCCGCACCCGCCCGTGCTCCGGGCTGCCCGGGGTGAGGTTCTTGAGCCGGGCGAAGAGCACCTGGGTCAGGGCCCGGGTGTCGGCACCCCGGCTCCGGGGCGCCGTCGGCGGCGGTGTCGCGGGCGTCGTACTGGCCGGCACGGTCATCGCCATCCCTTTTCCGCCTCGGTCTGTCCCTGACCCGACCTGTTCACTCTTCCGTCAAAAGCGGTCATAGCATCACAAGACATGCGCATCGTGCGCAAGCACCGGCGAAGCTCGTGTTGGGGGCGCGGAGGGGCGGCGCGAGGGGGCGCGCGCAACGGCACGGGCGCGGGGACGGGCCGGGGGGAGGGCGCCGGGCGCGGCTGAGCGGGAGCGCCGGGCGCGGTCTCGCGGAGGGTGGCGGGCGCGGTTCGCGGGGCGTCGGGGGCCCGTTGTGGGGACGGTGGCGGGCGCGGCTCGGCGGAGGACGTACGCGGCCTGTGCGGTCCCGTGCGGGGCGGGGCTCACTTGCCCCCGTTGGCCACCCACGTCATGAAGTCGCCGACGGAGCTCGCGGCGTCCGAGACGCCCTCGAAGCCCATCTGGACGTAGTCGGCCGCCTTGGCGGGATCGGTGATGATCACGTACAGCACGAAGACGATCACCGCGAAGAGCGCGATCTTCTTGGCCTGCGGCACCCCGGCCCCCTCCCCTGTGCGCGTGACGCCCGGTCACTTTGCCCGTGTGGCGTCATCGTGCGGTCGTACGGTATGCGCGGGGAGTCTAGCCTGTCCCTCCGCGCGGGACCCCGCCGGAGCGGTCCCGGGGACGAGGGCCCGCCGGGCGCCCCGGCCCGTCGCCCCCGCTCACCGCCGGTACGAGGTCACCGCCCAGGCCACGTCAGCGGTCGCCGTGTCGGCCCGCAGCTCGACCGTCGCGGTACCGGGCTGCCGCAGGCGCGTCATCGCGCCCTCGCAGCGCCGCACCGAAGCCCGGAGGGCGCGCGCGGGCCTGGTCTCGTGATGCGCAGCGCGCCCCCGCCCCGGCACCGCAGGACGAGTTCCTCGCCACCGGGCCGCGTGCCGTCGAGGACGATACGGGTGACGGTTCCGGCGGGCGCGAGACCGCTGCGCAGTACGTGCTCGGCGGGCAGTCGCTCCCGCTCCAGGGTGCCGAGGAACGCCTCGCGCGTACCGGCCGCGCCGCCGGGCCCGCCCGTGCCGTCCCCCTCGTCCGTGCCCGCCAGGGCGACGAGCGCCGCCGCGCACACCAGGCCGGACACGACGGCCCCGCGCCGCCGCGTCCTCGGGTAGGGCACCCGGAGCCCGCGCGGCTCGGGGAAGCCCGGGCGGGCGGAGCGGCGCGCGAGGCGGGGACGTCTGCGGGGGAAGCGGGGGAACGAGGGGGACAACGGGCCTCCAGCCGTGCGGCGCCGGTGGGGGCCCGCCGCCGGAGCGCTATTCGCGCAGGTCCTTCGGCAAGGCCGCCATGATCAGGGGGAACGCGTCGCTGCCGTGCAGCGCGAGCTTGTGCAGACGCGTGAACGCGTCCTGGTAGAGGGCGACTTCGGTGCGCTGCTTGAGGGTCAGGAGCGCGGAGACGGTCTCGACGCTCGCCTCGCGGTCGTCGAAGAGCCAGAAGTCCTCGACGGGCCACATCCCGCCGCGCAGCGCGGTGCGCGGGATGATGCCGAGGCTCACGTTGGTGTACGCCGAGACGGTGATGAGCCGGCTCAACTGCTCGACCATCAGCTGGTGGTCGCCCAGCCGGTAGTGCAGGGCGGCCTCCTCCAGGACGATGGCGAAGCGCTTCCCGCCGTCCTTGAGGATCTGCTGGCGCTCCATGCGCGCGCGTACGGTCTCCTCCAGGTCGTCGGGGACGGCGCGCCGGGCCCGTATCGCCGCCAGGACGGCGCGGGTGTAGGACTCGGTCTGGAGGATGCCGGGCAGCAGGCACTGGCTGTAGCTCTTGAAGCGCTGGGTGGCGCTCCACAGCGGGCGGGTGCGGTCGTGCGCGCGGCGCAGGCCGTCGCGCTCCAGGTGCCGCCACTCGACGTAGAGAAGCTCGATGTTCTGCGCCATGGCGACGAGTTCGCCGACCGTGCCGGCAGCGGCGCCGCACGCCTGCGTCCACTTCGTGAGGTCCTGGACGGAGGGGAGGGCCTTGCCGTTCTCGATCCGGCTGATCTTCGACTCGTGCCAGCCGCATCTCGCCGCCAGCGCTCTCGCGGTGATGCCTTGTTGCCTGCGGAGAGCCCGTAAGCGGTTCCCCAGGGCGATCCGTGCGGCGTCGAAATCGGAGGAGGAAGACATGCCGTTCAGTCTGGCGTGCGCAAAGCCTCGTCCCAATCCGTCGTCGCCCGGATCACCCTGCTTGTCCGCAACCGCGCCTGAAATGCCGTTAGTTCTTACGGCTCCGTTCGAGGGCCAGCACCTCGCCGGCGGTCGGGAAGAGCGCGAAGAGCCGTTTCGGGAACTCGACCACGGTCTCGTGGTCGGGAACGCCGAGAAAGTCCAGCCGGCTGGAGTCCTGGACGATCCAGGACTGGAGCAGGAAGGTGTCCGTCTCGTCGTCGTAGTACAGCGTCGGGCTGTTGTTGTTCGGGCTCGCGGGATCCTTGCACACCAGGTGAATCGCCACGGGTGGTTACTCTCTCAAAACTTGGTGTGACCGACCCTCGAAGGATGGTCGCAACGGAGGGTCACCGACCAGTTACTTGCGCGTATTTGCGCAAGGTGTTCGGGTGCACCGGGTACTTGCGCAAACTCGCGGGCTCGTTTGGGGGAAATGATGGGGTGTGGCCGGGGTGCGCGGCGGCACGGACACGGGCCGCCGGGGGCACCGGGACGGGACGGACCGCTGCGGCGCGCCGGAACCGGGGTCACGAGGGTGCCGGGGGAGTTCCCTTGCGGAGGCTTGCGAGGGCTTGCGCAGGCGGCGGAGGGCGGGGCGGGGTGCGGAACGGGGTGCCCAGCGGGGGCGGGGCGGGGCGTGGAGCGGGGTACGGGACG
>NZ_GG770539.1:3654812-3669555 GCF_000154905.1 Streptomyces sp. SPB074
CCCACCCCGTACCCCGCAATCAGTGGCTCCGCCTCAGCGGTTGACCGCCGCCATGCCCGCCGCGTCGTACCGGTCGCCGGACGCCCGCGGCACCTCCGCGTCGATCCGCGCCAGCTCCGCCGCCGTCAGCTCCACGTCCAGCGCCCCCACGTTCTGTTCGAGGTACGTGCGCCGCTTCGTGCCCGGGATCGGCACCAGGTCCTCGCCCTGCGCGAGGACCCAGGCGATGGCGAGCTGGGCGGGTGTGACGTCCTTCTCGGCGGCGATCTCCCGTACCTTCGCCGCCAGGCGCAGGTTGGCGGTCAGGTTGTCCCCGGTGAAGCGCGGGCCGTTGCGGCGGAAGTCGCCCTCGTCCAGTTCCTCGGGGGAGGAGAACCTGCCGGCCAGGAAACCGCGCCCCAGGGGCGAGTAGGGCACGAAGCCGATGCCCAGCTCGCGGCACGTGGGCAGGATCTCGTCCTCCGGGTCGCGGCTCCACAACGAGTACTCGGTCTGCACGGCCGTGACCGGGTGCACCGCGTGCGCGCGCCGGATCGTCTCCGCGCTCGCCTCGCTCAGCCCGATGTGCCGGATCTTGCCCTGGGCGACGAGCTCGCCGAGCGCCCCGACGGTCTCCTCGATCGGCACGTGGGGATCGACCCGGTGCTGGTAGTAGAGGTCCACGTAGTCCGTCCCGAGCCGCTTGAGCGAGCCCTCGATGGACGTGCGGACGTGCTCCGGCGATCCGTCCTGCCGTCCGACCGTGCTCCGGTCGCCGGGGACGGCGTCGTCCATGCGCAGGTTGAACTTCGTCGCGATGACGTACGCGTCGCGGCGGCCCTTGACGGCGCGGCCGACCAGCGACTCGTTGGTGAGAGGCCCGTACAGCTGGGCCGTGTCGAGGAAGTTCACGCCGAGTTCGAGGGCGCGGTGGATCGTGTCGACGCCCTCCTGCTCGTCGGTGGTGCCGTAGAAGGCGGACATCCCCATGCAGCCGAGACCGAGCGGCGAGACCTCCAGGTCCCGCAGTGTGCGCTGTTCCATGTGCGTACGAACCCTTCTTCGTCGTCTGCGTCTCCCCCGACGCTATGAGTTGGGGTGCGCTCTAGGTCAAGGGCGCCGGGTCCCCGCCCCATCCCCCTCGCCGCCCATTCCCCCCGCGCCTGCCCCCTCTCCTCCTCCGTTCTATTCCTCCTTCGTGAACTTCGGGTCCTGGGACTGGTCGTAGATCTTTTCGCCCGCCGCGTCGTAGGCGTGGAGGTAGGTGCTCGGGCCCAGGAAGTGGCCGTCGGGGGGCGTGTCGGGGCGCAGGAGCGCGGCGTGGACGAAGGCGCGCCGCGCCATGCGCACGGGGTACTCCTGCGGCTTGTCGCCGTAGCTGACGGTGAGCTTGGCGACCTGGGGCGCGTAATGACCGGCGCCCAGGGTGAGGAACTCGCCGCCCTCGACGGGCTCCTCGACGCTGTCGAAGTACTCGATCACGCGCCCGGTGCCCCACAGCCGGTCGTTGATGAAGGTGGGCGGGTGGTCCTGGCTGCTGCGCCGGTCGCCCTTGGTGGCGCACTGCGCGTACTGCCCGGAGGGATTGACGGCGACGACGACGCCGTCCGAGGTCCGCGAGGCCGCCGGGGCGCGCAGCGCGAGCGCTGAGCGGTACCGCGAGGCGTCCGCGCCCAGGCAGGAGGCCAGAATCCTGGTGACCGCGGGGGCGTCGATGGCGCTCGTACGCGTCCCGGTGACGGTGAAGGCGTGCGCCGCGGCCCGCGGGTCGGGCGTCGCGGGCGCGGAGGACCCCGCGCCGGGTGTCGTGCGCGGCGCGGCGGTTCCCGCCGGGCTCGCCTCGCTCAGCGCGCCGGCGGCGGGGCGTGCCTCGGCGCCCCCCCCGTACCGCCCAGGACCGTGACGGCGCCGACGCTGAGCGCCGTCACCGCGGTGGCGACGGCCAGCGGCACCCCCACCTGCGGCGCGGTGCGGCGGTGTCCTCCTGCGGACCGATCTTCATGAGCAGCTCCTCTCGCATCCGCCGGTGATCCGGCAGTTCGCGATCGGAAGGAGCCGCGGGAACGCCCCGCGCGCGGTCGTTCATCGTGCGACCTCCTTCGATTCGACGGGATTCCTGGAACCGGACGAGGCTCGTTCCGGCCGCTGCCCGGGTGCGCCGTCGCCGGGCCCGGCCGTCAGGTCGGCCCCCAGCCTGCGCCGCGCCCGGTGCAGCCGGGACTTCACCGTGCTTACCGCGACCCTGAGGACCGTCGCCGCCGCCTGCTGGTCGAGCCCCGACCACACGCACAGTTCGACGACCTCGCGTTCGTGCCGGGGAAGGCGGGCGAGCGCGCGATGGATCTCGGACATGCGGCGTTCGTCGTCCACGCGCCCCGCGACGCGTTCCGCGTGGTCGCCGACCTGCTCGTCGTGCGAGACGAGCCGGCGCAGCAGGGCCTCGGCCCGGCGCAGCCGCCGTCGCGTGTTACAGCAGGCCGTCGGCGATGCCCAGCAGCCAGGGCAGCGCGGACTCGCGGTCGAGCACGATCTCCGCGCGCCGCCGCCAGGCGTGGAAAAACACCGTGGAGGTGAGGTCCTCGGCCTCGGACCAGTCGGCCGTCCGCCGGAAGGCGTGGTTGTAGACGGCCTTGCCGTGCCGGTCGAAGATCCGGCCGAACGCCTCCCGGCCGCCATCGACGGCCCGGGCCCACAACTCCCGGTCGGACATCTCCCCGACCGTCCCGGCGGGATCAGCGTCGTTCAGTTCCATACCCCGTACGTGTCCGGCACGCCCCCGAGGTTCCCACGCCACCGATTCCCCCCCGTCCGCCGTCGCCACTGGGCCGTTCCCGCCGGGACCTCGTGCCGGGCAGGGGCCCCGAGAGGACACAAAAAACCGCCCCCGGCCTGTATGAACAGGTCGGGGGCGGTTTTTGCTGGCGGTAGCGGTGGGATTTGAACCCACGGTGACGGGTTACGCCACACTCGCTTTCGAGGTCTGCTCGCGGGGCGCGGCGGTTTGTTCAGGCGCGTTCGAGGGCGTTCATTCCGCAGTTCCTCCAGCGCGCCGGTACCGGGCCGAACGAGCCCGAACGAGCCTGACTGAGACGGAAACCGAGACGGGCCGCTCCCGGTCCGACCTACTGCGGGGCCCGTCCTACCGCCAGGAGGTGAGAACTGGCGGCGAGCAGTTCAGGGTAGGGCTCCGCCATCCTGGCCGCTTCCAGAGCGGAGGCGATCAGGTCCTCGGTCGGGCCGCTGCCCGGCTGCTGCTCGGCGGCCTTCACGAGTGACCAGGCGGGCCCCTCGATCCCGAAGACCTGTACGTCGGTGAGACCGGCGCCGCTCAGCTCCGCCGCCAGCCCATCGGCCCTGTGGAAGTAGGCCAGGGTGAATCCTCTGGCCCCGTCGTGCACCGCTGTCGCCAGGATCTTCGAGACGGAGGCCCGCATCCGGTCTGTGTGCAGGTGCGCGTACGTGACGTGCTCGAAGAGGGAGGCGTAGCGGTTGATCGCAGCCGCCGCGATCAGGCCCCCAGGCTTCACGACGCGGCAGGCTTCCGCGAGCGCCTTGCGCCGATCCTCTTCGGCCGGCAGATGGTAGAGGGGGCCAAGGAGCTGCACTGCGTCGAAGGTCTCATCCGGCTCCGGCAGAGACCTCGCGTCACCCACGACGGCATGACACACGGCGGATGCCTGCTCCACGTGACGGGGCACGGGGTCCACCACGGTGACTTCGTAACCGTCCTTGACCAGCCACTCCGCATGGATGCCGGTCGCCCCGCCTACGTCCAGGACTCGGGCAGGCGCATCGGGGAGAAACCGGCGCAGAAGCTCCTGCGTGCGTACCAGCTCCATGCGCCCGTCTGCTGTGTCGCGCAGGCGGGCGTCCTCGTTCACCGTCTCGCCGTAGAACCGCATCACGGAGGGAGCCAATTCGAGATTCGACATGAGCGCAGTATCGTTGCGTACCGGTGGACCAGTCCAGCGCGCGAGGTAGGGAAACCCATGGCTGTCCTGAAATACGAAGAGATCGCGGAATCGCTGCGCGCACGCATTGCCGCAGGTGAGTACGGTCCGAACGACACCATCCCTTCGGGGCGAGAGCTGGCCGAGCAGTGGAATGTGTCGCGAGCCACTGCCATCAAGGCGGTGGACGTGCTGCGCAGTGACGGCATCGTCGTGGCCAAGCAGGGAACGGGGTTCGTCGTCACGGAGACGCCCGTTGCGCGGCCGGCTGGTGGTCGCCGTGCGGGCTCCGCCCGCATCCTCGGAGGGATGCCGTTCCTTCGAGTCGGTGAGCCGGATTGGGCGGAGCCGCCTCCGCATGTCGCGGAGGCGCTGCGTGCCGCGCCGGGCGAACTCGCCCTTCGGCGGATCCGGATTCTCCAGTTGCCGGATGGCAGCCCGAACAGCTACGTCGAGGCGTGGTTTCCCCGTTCGATCGGTGAAGGGGCGCCGCGTCTGTTGGACACCGCCCCCATTGCCGAGGGGACGACGCGCTACGTACGTCGGCAGACCGGACGCTTCCCGGTGGAGGGCGTGGACGTCACCACAGTCCGCCAGGCGACCGAAGTGGAAGGCGAGCGGCTGAACGTCGCCGAGGGGAGCCCGGTCGCTGTGCTACTGCACACCGCGTACGACCAAGAGGGCCGCCCCCTCGTGTGTGAGGAGGGGGTCACTCCCGCCGCCCTCTTCGAGCAGGTGGACACCTACGCCATGTAGGCATTCACCCCTCAGGCGAGCTGGACCGGTCAGCCGGTCCAGCTTTTTTGACGCCCTTTTAGGCCGCCTGAGCTGTGGGAACGTCATCCACTCGTCGTCAACTTCGGCTTTGCCGCTTGACTGGACCGGTCCACCGGTCCAGTCTAGTTGTCGTGAACGTCGCTCCCGAAGGTTGGGAGGGCTTCGGCTCGGGATGGCTCGTGCGGTTGGGGCCCCGAGCTGGTCGTTCCTTGAGAACTGAACAGTTGAAGCAGCGGTTGAAGCCGGGAGTTCCGCATGGGCCCGGCTGAGCCCCAGGTAGGTCCCTGGCTAGCTCGCATTGCCCGACAAGGGCCTGTAGGCCGCTGCACGCGCCGCCACACCCCGCTCACGGGCGGGAGTCAGTGTCTAGGCGCGCATCTCAGCCCCGATGGTCGTAGGCCGGGTTCGACTCCCGGCCGGGGCACTGCCTGCCGCTCCTCGCGGCGGGCCACCTTCCCAACGGCGTGAGCCCCCGGTGCTCGAACACCGGGGGCTCTGTTCGGGCCGTTGCCCATCTGCAAGGGAGATCACGACCCATGGACCACATCGTTACTGTTCAGGACGCCGTTACGGCGTTCGCTGACTGGCTGGAGCCGACCGCTGCCGAGTTGGACGCCGTCGAGGCGGAGATGCCCGCGCTCCTCGCGGACGTCGACCTGCTCGACGCGCAGATCCTCGTCCTGGACCGGACGCCGAGTGAGCTGGACGCGGCGCGGCTGCGGCGGGCCCGGCGCAGGGTGCTGCGCGAGCGGGCCGCCCTGGCGAACGCCGCCTTCGAGCGGCAGGCGGGCGGCGCGGCATGAGCGGCATCCACCTCAAGGACTTGAACGCGCCGCTGACGGCGCTGGAGTTGCTGTTCCTCGAACACCCGGAGCTCCCCGCGCCCACCGTGGGCATGAGCACCGTTTACCCGGGCCGGTTGCAGCTCGCCTTCCACGACGACCCCGCCGACTTCGAGGCGTGGCGTGAGGCCCTGGACGCGGACCCGGCCACGGTCGGGATGTGGCTGTGGGGCGACGGCACGGGCGGGGCGCTCACGCTGTTCACGACGTACGCCGGAGCGACGGTCGAGCTGTTCGGATACCTCACCCTCCCCGCTCGCCAGGAACCTGTCGGGGAGGCCGCGTGATGGGCAGTGTTCACGCCTCCGCGCGGGGTGTTCACGTGCGTTCGGCCGAGCGTGCGTTGTCGGTCGGGACGTGGCTGATCGTTTCCGGCGCGATGCTCTACTCGGTCCTCACGGTCACGCCGTTGATGGCGGACCACACCGTTCCGTCGTGGCGGTGGACGGCGCCGATCCTGCCTCTCGTCGTGGACGCGGCTGTCGTCATCGTCGTCCGCCTCGACTCCGTTCTCGCCCGCCTGGGCGGGCAGGGCGGGCGGTGGCCGGTGGTGCTGCGGTGGATGACCGGCGCGATGACCCTGGCGCTGAACACGGCTGCTTCCGCGTTGGCGAAAGACCTGGTGGGGGTGGCCGTGCACGCGGTCGCGCCGCTGCTGCTCATCGTCACCGCCGAGACCGGCCTTGCCTACCGGCGGGCCATCACCAGCGCCCTGGACGACCTGGACCAGCGCCAGACGGCGGAGCGCGAGCAGGCCGCACAGCGGGCCCGTGAGGACGCCGAGCGGCGTGCTCGTGAGCGGGAGGAGCGCGAGGAGCGCCGCCGCCGGGAGGAGCGCGAGCACGCGGCCCAGCTCGCCCGTGAACAGCGCGAGCACGAAGCCGCTCTCGCCCGTGAACAGGCGGAGCGCGAGGAGCGCCGGGCTGCCGAGGAGGCCCGCCGCGAGATGGAGCGGACGGCCTCCGAGCGGGCCGAGCGTGAACGCCGTGAACGCGAGCGTGAACACCAGGAGCGCGCCCGTGAACAGGCCGCCCGCAAGGCCCGCGAGGAGGCCGAGCGCAAGCGCCGCGAGAGGGCGCTTCGTGAACAGGAGGAGCAGCGCCGTGAACACGAGTGGCGCGAGCGTGAACGCGCCGCCCTCCTCGACGCAGCCCCGGTCTCCGAGAAGCTCGGCGAGGACGAGGCCCGCCGTGTGGTGTCCGCCGCATTCGATGTAGGGCTGTCCGTACGCGAAGCTGCGAGCGCCTGCGGGTGGTCGGTGGGCTGGGTCTCCAGCCGCTACGCCGAGCACCGCGGCAACCAGGCGGTGGCCGCGTGAGTGCCCTGCCGGTCTACCCCTGGCGCTGCGCCCCTGAGGGGCTCGCCACCCGCCGTCAGCTCCGTGCGCTGGGGCTGCGGCCCGGCGGGCAGGACGTCGCCGCGCAGGTGGAGCGGCCCCGCCGCCGGCGGGGGCCGCTGGTCGCGTACCTGTACCGCGTCGACCTGGCGAAGCCCGTACGCCCCATGACCCCGGCCCGCACGGTCGCGCTGGCGCGGGCGAACCAGGCCCGCCGCACCTGCCCGGTCTGCGGGCGGACCTTCCCGTACGTCCTGCCGGTGTCGCTGGGCTGCTGCCCGCAGTGCGCCGAGGCCCCCGCCGCGCTCGCGGCCTGAGCTGAGCAGCGCCCCCTCTCCGAACATCCCTTCCAGCACCGGGAGTTGTGCTGTGAACAGCCGTGCCCGTACCCGCGCCCGTCTCCTGAAGACCGGCGCCCACACCGTCCAGATCCCCCGCACGCGGGGCCGCCGGGGCATGTCCCCGTACGTCGTCGTCGTGCCCGAGCGCCCCTCCCTCACCCACGAGGCCGCCGCGATGCTGCTGCGCTGGCTGTGGCGCTCCCGTACCGCGCTCGCGCCGACCGGCGCCGCTCTCGGCGCGCTCCTCCTCGGCGTCCTGCTCCACCTCGTCGCCCCGTGGGCCGCCTGGCTCCTGGCGCCGCTCGCTGCCGCCCCGCTGGTCTGGCTCACGCTGGCGCACCGGTCCCACCCCGCCCACGGCCCCGCGCTCGCCTGTCGTACCAGCCTCGTCGCGCTCGCGGTCTCCGTCTTCGCGCAGCTCGCCACCGTGGTCGCGTACGGGCCGCTCGCGGGCGGGCTGGGCGTGTGGTGGCTGCTCAACCTCCTCGTCGCGCAGACCGTCTGGCCCGTCCTGCGCCGTACCCGCTGACCGTCCCGCTCG
Organism: Streptomyces sp. SPB074; assembly: GCF_000154905.1. Lineage (GTDB taxonomy): Bacteria > Actinomycetota > Actinomycetes > Streptomycetales > Streptomycetaceae > Streptomyces. The sequence continues at coordinate 3,662,579 of NZ_GG770539.1, forward strand.
CGTAAGGGAGTTCTTTTCATGGCTGAGCACCGCTCCGCTCCTCGCCCGTCCGCCGGTCGTTCCGGTGGGGACGGCGGGGGCAAGTCCAACAAGTTCGCGAACGCCGGGGCCGCCGCCGGCGGCTTCATCGGCGCGTTCGGCAGCTCGGTGACCCCGCCGATCAGCGTCACCGTGAACAGCACGAAGAACGTCGGCCCCCGGGGCGGGGGCAACCGTCGCTCGCACGCCGAGAGCCTGCTGCCCGCGCCGGAGTTCACCTCCCCGGCGCAGGTGCGCAACTACTGCAACACGCTGCGGGCCGCCGCCGTCACCCTGTCCATCGAGGTTGCGATGGGTGCCGAGATCCTCAAGGGCGTCCTCGCGGCCGTACCCGACCCGGACGGCCGCGCCTTCGGCTCCCGCATCCGGGCGGCGAAGGTCGCGCGGAAGATGCAGCGCAGCGCCGACGCCCTGCGGGACGCGGCGAAGAACGCGGCGGCGACGTATTCGGTGTTCCAGCAGGAGTACGAGGAGGAGATCAACCGGGTGCGTCACCGTGCCCGCAAGCCGCAGCAGCCCGTCATCAACTGGGCCCAGCAGTAAGGAGGCAGGCTCATGACGCGCACCAACCGCAACCAGCACCTGCACCCCGCCTTCGCCTACGCCGACGACACCTTCGGCGGCCCGTCCGGTGGCAGCGTCGGCGGGTACCTCCTGCACCGGGTGAAGCCGCACCTGCCGCCGTGGCTCGGCGTCGCCGGGACCGGCCTCGTCGGAGCCTTGGGGAACTGGCGGTGGGGCGAGAGCGCCGCCGCCGGCGTCGGCCTCACCCTCGGCTCCGTCGCCCTGACCGGTGCCACCTGGTTCATCGGCAAGTCCACGAGCCCGCAGCGCCGCCTGCACTCCGCCATCACGGTGGCGGCGGCGTCGGCTTGGGTGACGGGGGCGTGCCTGGCCGGGCCCACCGCCGGCCCGCTGGACGACCTGTTCCTCATGGGCGGCCCGGTCGTCGCCCTGTCGTGGAACGTCCGCATGGTCCTGCGCCGCAACGACGACCCCACCGGCGAGAACGGGAGCGGCGACAAGGGTCTCCTCGCGAAGGTCGGTCTCGCCCGCGCGCAGGTCGGCGCGGCCCGGGTGGAGCCGAACCGGGTCACGGCGCCGATCGCGCTGGAGGCGGGGGAGCAGACGCACGACGACGTCACCCGCAGCCTCAACAGGATCGCCTCCGCCCTCGACCTGCCCCGCACCGCGATCCGCTACCGGCCCGACCCCGGCAGCGAGCGGCGCGGCGAACTCGTCATCGTCCCCGAGGACATGCTCGCCGACACCGTCGAGTGGGACGGGCCCTCCAACCTCGGGGGGTCGATCGCGGACCCGCTGGTGATCGGCCGCTACGACGACGGGGCGCCGTTGGAGATCTGGCTGCCCGGGGACCCGGAGGCGAAGCGGAACAGCACGCACGTGCTGATCAGTGGTGGTACGGGGTCCGGCAAGGGGGACGCGGCGCTGAACCTCCAGACGGAGATCCTCTCCCGCCGCGACGTCGTCGTCTGGCTCTCCGACCCCAAGTCCTTCCAGGACTTCCGCCCGCTCGTCCCCGGCATCGACTGGGCCGTCGAGGGCGGGGCCCCCACCGAGCTGATGGTGGAGGCCGTGCAGGCCGCGATCCCGGCCCGTACGCGGTGGCTCGGTGCACACCAGTACCGGCAGTGGACCCGGGAAGCCGCCCAGCCGCAGACCAGCCCGGCGCACTCGTGCCGCCCCGGCGGGGTGTGCGGGTGCGCGGGGATGCCGTTCCTCGTGGCCTGGATGGAGGAGGCGGCGAACACCCTGCGCGCGCTGGGCGACGACGCCTTCACCGGCATCGCGCAGGAAGCCCGCTCCGCCGGGATCTCGCTGGTCGTCTCCTTGCAGCGGCCCTCGTACGACCAGATGTCCACGAGTACGCGGGCCTCGCTGCCGTCCGTGATCGCGCTGGGCTGCGACCCCCGTGACGAGGGGTTCAGCCTGCCCGAGTCGGTCATCGACGCGGGCGCGCACCCGGGAGCATGGGGCAACCGGCGGCCCGGCTACTGCTACGTCGTCTCCCCGGGCATCGACGAGGAGCGCTACCCCTCACCGGGCCGCACCCGCTACTTCCCCCACCACGCCGTCGAGCTGATGGAACAGCTCGCCGCCTGGGCCCTCACCAACGGCGCCACCCCCGACCCGGTTACCGCGGGTGCGGCGGCGGGCGTTGCGGGCGTGGCGTACACCGACCGGGCCCGCAACCGGGCGTCCGAGCAGCAGCCGCAGGAGACGGGGCGGCACCTGCGCGCCGTCCCCGACGAGGGGGACGAGGACATGGAGCAGTACGGGGGCAAGCTCACCGACCCCGAGGACGACGCCATCGACCCCGAAGCGGACCTCCCTGCCGCCGAGGACGGCGACGACGCCCCCCTCTTCGGCACGGAGACCGGGCGCAAGCCGGGCCCCGAGGAGGCGCGCCGGCTGTTCGCTCAGGCGCTGGAGGAGTTCGAGCGCGAGGGCCGGATGATCGTCGGCCCGAAGGACTTCATGGACTGGTGCGACCGCACGGGGCTCTCCCGCCCGTGGGTCTCCGCCCGCCTCAAGGACGCCGCCCTCGACGGGCGGTTGGAGGCGACGAACACGACCGGCCGGTGGCGCATCCGCCCTGCGCTCGCCGCCGCGTGACACCTGACACCGTCACGCGCTCCTGACACCCAAACCCCTAGGCAGACGCAGCGTCACGCGCTCCTGACACCACCCGTGACACCCCCGCCTGACACCCGCCCGCCCAGCCCCGCCCTCGCCGGGCGCGGGCCGGGCGGGCGCCGGAAGGGACACCATGAACCCCGACCGCACCACCCCAGAACTCCACCACCCCATCCCCCTCAACCCCGCCCCGGCGCCCCTGCCGGTCGTCCCGGCGGGCGGCGTGCCGGAGGTGACGACGATCATCCTGCCGGACGGCCGCACCGTCACCGGCTACACCGTCCCCGCCGCCCAGCCCGCCCCGCTCGCGGCCAAGCCGCCCGTCTCCCGGGCGGCGGTGAACATCGCCCTCGGTGGCGTCGGCTTCGCCGCCGTCTGCGGCGGGCTGTTCCTCCTCACCGCGTTCATCGCGGCGCTCACGGCGTTCATCACGCAGCTCGTGATCCTCGCGGCCGTCATCTTCGGCGGCTGGATCGCCGTACAGGCCCTCGGCCACCGCGACCGGGGCGCCGGGACCAGGGTCAATATCCGCAAGGCCGTCATCAAGCGCAACCACTTCCACAGCTGAACCACCGAGGGCGGCCCCCTTCTCGCCAAAGTCCGGGGCCGCCCTCACCAGCTCTTCAACTGGAGGTATCCAGCATGCCTGACCTGATCCCCTTCCCGCGAGAGCGCGGGCGGCGTCCGCGTCTGCTGGACGCGTTCTGCTGCCAGGGCGGCGCCGCCAAGGGCTATGCCGACGCGGGCTTCGACGTTCTCGGCGTCGACCTCAGCCCCCAGCCCCGCTACCCGTACGCGTTCATCCAGGGCGACGCCGTCGCCTTCATCCGCGAGCACGGGCATGAGTTCGACGCCATTCACGCCTCCCCGCCCTGCCAGCACGACAGCGACTGCCAGCGCATCCAGCGCAACGCTCACCCCGACCTCATCGCGCCCACCCGCACCGCGCTGGAGGCGACGGGGCGGCCGTGGGTGCTGGAGAACGTCGGAGGCGCCCTGCCCAAGCTCTGCGAGCCCGTGATGCTGTGCGGGCCCATGTTCGGCGTGCGCACCTACCGCCACCGCTACTTCGAGACCGGCGGCGGCCTCACCTTCCCCCAGCCCGCCCACCTGGCGCACACGGTGCCGCAGGCGAAGATGGGCCGCCCCGTCCCGCCCGGCTGGTACGGGCAGTACGTCGGCAACTTCTCCGGCGTCCAGGCCGCTCGCGAGGTCATGGGCGTGCCCTGGATGAACCGCGACGGCATCCGCGAGTGCATCCCCCCGGCCTACACCGCCTGGACCGGCGCCCACCTGCTGGCGCTGCTCACCGGGGCGGAGGTGGCGGCGTGAACACCCTCGTTCTCGCCCTGCGCCTCGCGTCCGCCGGTCTCCCGGTCCTGCCCCTGCGGGCCGGGAAGGTCCCGTTCGGCAACTGCCCCGCCTGCGCTCGCAACGCGTGCGGTGGCAGGCCGAACATGAAGACCCCGGGCGGGTGCGCGTGCCGGTTGCCGTGCCACGGCTGGGCCGCCGCCACCACCGACACCCACCGCCACACCACCGAGTGGGCCCCGTACTGGGAGCGGGCCGCCGCCGTCGCCTACCACCCCGGTGGCGCGGGCCTCACCGTCGTGGACCTCGACGACGCGGACGCCATCGCGTGGGCGCGCGCCACGCTCCCGCCCACCCGCACCGTCCCCACCACCCGGGGCGAGCACTGGATCTACCGGGGACCGATGCCGTCCGCCAACGCCGTGCGGCCCGGCGTGGACATCAAGTCCCGTATGTCCTACGCCCGCTGGCTCGGCCCCGGCACCGGCCCCGTGGCCGCCCTCCCCGACGCGGTCCGCGCCCTCGTCGTGAAGGCGCCCGCGCCGGCCCGGCACGCCCCGTCCGGCCTCACCGTGAGCGGGGCCGGGGGCGCGTGCCCGCACCGCACCCCCGCCTACCTCGAACGCGGCCTCGCGATGGCGGAGCAGCGCATCACCGCCGCCGACAGCGCCGTTCACACCACGGTGTACCGGGCGTTCCTCGCCGTCCTCTCCACCCACGGCCGGTGCGGCTGCCTCACCGACACCCACATCGACCGCCTGTTCACGGCCGCTCAGGCGAAGGGCGAGAGCCTGCGGCACTGCACCGACGCGTGGGCCAACGCCCGCACGCGGCTGGGGGTGTGACCCATGTCGGAGGAGGAGAAGACCCCGGCGCGCGAGGTCATCACCGCGTACGCGCAAGCGCACTTCCGCTACTTCCGCACCGCTGACGGCACCGTCTACGCCCAGCGCAACGGCCACCCCGTCGCCCGCCCGATCCGCTCCCAGGGCACCACCGGCAGCCACCGCCAGGAACTCATGGTCGGGCTCTACCACGACGGCATCGGCGTGTTCAACGGCACCGCCTTGAAGGAGGCACTCGACTTGATCGAAGCACTCGCCCTCTCCCAGGACGTCCAGCCCACCCACATCCGCGTCGCCCCCGGCTTCGACGGCGCCACCTGGCTCGACCTCGGCCGCGACGACGGCCAGAGCGTCCGCATCCACCCCACCGGCTGGACCATCACCACCCCCAACCCGCAGGAAGTGTGCTGGCGCCGCACCCAGCTCACCGGGGAACTGCCCATGCCCGCCCGCGACACCGGCGGCAAGGGCATCGACCTCCTCCTCCGCCTCACGAACTTCGCCAGCGCCGAGACCGAATGCCTCGCCCTCGCCTGGCTCATCGGCTGCCTCGGCCCCTCCGTCCCCGTCCCCGCGCCGTTCCTCACCGGCCCGCAGGGCGCCGGGAAGTCCACGGCGGGACGGATGCTCACCCGGATCATCGAGGGCATGAGCAGCGACCTGCGCCGGCCGCCCAAGGACGAGGAGAACCTGATCGCGGCGGTCGCGGCGGGGTGGGTGACCGCGCTGGACAACCTCTCGCACCTGGCGCCGGACCTCTCCGACCTCATGTGCTGCATCGTCACCGGCGCCGAGACCATCAAGCGCGCCCTCTACACCGACGGCGACGTCGTACGGGCCCGCTACCGCCGCCCCCTCCTCCTCACCGGCATCGACGTCGGCGTCATCCGCCCCGACCTCGCCGAACGCCTCCTCCCCCTCCGCCTCGAACGCCCCACCGTCCGCCGCACCGAAGCGGAGCTGTGGGCGGAGTTCGAGGAAGCGCTGCCCGTCATCCTCGGCTCGCTCCTCGACCTCACCGTCCAGGTCCGCGCCACCGACGCCGAAACGCCCACCGACCTGCGCATGGCCGACTTCGCGCACCTGTGCGCCCAGCTCGACGCCGCGCAGGGCCTCGGCGCGCTGGCGGCGTACCGGGTGTGCCTGGACGACCTCAACGACGACGTGATCGAGGGCGACGTCCTCGCGCAGACCGTCCTCAAGCACGCCGCCACCCTGAACGAGGGGGCCGAGCAGCGGATGACGTCCACGGAGTGGCTGACCCTCCTGAGCAACCTCCAGAGCGGCGACGGGATGCGCCCTCTGCCCAAGGGCTGGCCGACCACCGGCAAGGTGCTCTCCGACCGCCTCAAGCGCTTGCAGCCCACCCTCGCGTCCCGGGGCGTCCTCATCGACTCCGGCCGCACCAAATTCAAGCGCTACCTGGAAATGGCCCGGCGTCCCGTCGATCCCGAGCAGACGCCCGGATTCTGAACCGGACCGCACAAAGGCAAGAAGAGCACCACGCGCCCCGACGTGCTCTTCTTGCCTGTCCGGCGGCAGCGCCGCCGCTCAAAGGGCGCGCCGAAGGCTCCTCATTCACGCTGTGACGCGCACCAATACCCCGGATTCTGTCCGAGGAGAAAAATGCTGCGTCACCCGCGTCACCCACGGCCGGAAAACCCACGGTGACCAGCAGCAACACGGGTGACGCAGACGGCATCCGGCTGCGTCACCCAGCGTCACCCGCGTCACCGATGACGAAGAGCCTGCGTCACCAATGACGCACCCCCGCATTCCTGCGTCACCACAAAACCGCAGCTCAGCACCCCTGCGTGACGCAGATGACGCGGTGACGCAGAAATCCGAACCTAGGACACCGCGACGCCCGAGCAAGCCCGTGAAGGGACGTTCATGACCGCCGAACAGCCGCCCCCGACCGCCGACGCGACCCTCGTCCTCCTCACCGTCGAAGAGGCCGCCCGCCGCCTCCGCATCGGCCGGACCACCTGCTTCGCCCTCATCCGCGCCGGCGAGCTGGAATCCATCACCATCAACCATCTCCGCCGCGTCCCCGCCGACGCGCCCGCCGCGTACGTCGCCCGTCAGCGCGCCGCCCAGCGCGCCGCCTGAACCCGTAGCGAG
>NZ_GG770539.1:3669655-3671142 GCF_000154905.1 Streptomyces sp. SPB074
CCTCGCTCTGCACAGAACCGGAGACACCGTGACCGAAGAGAAGAAGCGCACCCGGCAGCCCAATGGCCGCTCATCCATCTACCAGGGTGCGGACGGGAAGTGGCACGGGCGAGTGACGGTCGGCGTCCGCGACGACGGGCGGCCGGACCGGCGGCATGTGGAGCGCAAGACCCGCGCAGAGGTCACCGCCGCCGTGCGCGAGCTGGAGAAGCAGCGCGACGCGAACACCCTTCGCAAGCCCGGACGCCCGTGGACCGTCGCCATGTGGCTGACGCACTGGATCGAGAGCATCGCCCCGCTCGCGGTGAACGAGAACACGATGGTCGGGTACGGGGTTGCCGTACGGAAGCACCTGATCCCCGCCCTCGGGGCGCACCGTCTCGACAAGCTGGGCCCCGAGCACATCGAGCGCTTCTACGGGAAGATGCGGGCGAACGGGCGCAAGGCCGGGACCATCCACCAGATTCACCGCACGTTCCGTACCGCGCTCAACGAGGCCGTACGGCGCGGCCACCTCGCCCGCAATCCGGTCCAGCTCGCCAAGGCGCCCCGGCTGAACGAGGAGGAGATCGAGCCGTACACCGTCGCGGAGGTTCGCCGTCTTCTCGCCGCCGCCGACAAGCGCCGCAACTCCGCACGATGGGCCGTCGCGCTCGCGCTCGGGCTGCGGCAGGGGGAGGCGCTCGGGCTGAAATGGGACGATATCGACACGGCCCGTGGCGTCCTCTACGTGCGGCGCAGTCGCCGCCGGCCGCGCTACGCCCACGGGTGCGGCGACACCTGCGGGCGCAAGGCGGGTTACTGCCCCGAGCGGCGCCGGACCAACCCGGAGACGGCAGACACGAAGTCCCGCGCCGGGCGGCGGGCGGTGGGGCTGCCTGCCCAGCTCGGGGACCTCCTGAAGGAACACCGGGAGAAGCAGCTCACCGAACGTGCGGCGGCGGGGATGGACTGGTCGGAAGAGGGATGGGTCTTCGCCACGCCCACGGGTCGGGGGACGCCGCCGCGCACCGACTACGACGAGTGGAAGGAGCTGCTGCGCACCGCCGGCGTCCGTGACGGCCGCTTGCACGACGCCCGTCACACCGCCGCGACGGTCTTGCTCATCCTCGGAGTCTCCGAGCGTGCGGTGATGGGCCTCATGGGATGGTCCACGACGGCGATGGCCGCGCGTTACCAGCACATGGTCGACACTGTGCGCGCCGACGTGGCGCGACAGGTGGACGGACTGATCTGGACGCCGCGCGAGGAGGGGCCCGCTCAGCCCAACTGAGACGGGAACTGAGACGGAGCAGCACGAAGGGCCCGGTCCGCAATGGACCGGGCCCTTCGTCTACCTGCGGTAGCGGTGGGATTTGAACCCACGGTGACGGGTTACGCCACACTCGCTTTCGAGGCGAGCTCCTTCGGCCGCTCGGACACGCTACCGGGGGAGACTCTAGCCCATGAGGGGCCGTGGTCAGAAATCGGTTGGCGCGGGGGGTGGG
>NZ_GG770539.1:3671627-3672725 GCF_000154905.1 Streptomyces sp. SPB074
TCGTACGGGGTCGGGCTGCATGGCACGTACCGTAGCGCTGCCGTACGGGAGGTCCCGTACGGCGGCGCGGGGGCGGTGGGGCGGGTCAGCGCACGGCGTCCGCCAGTTCGCCGATGCCGAGGGCCTCGCCGATCGCGGCGAGCGGGTCGGACTCGTCGACCGTGAGCAGGTCGGCGGGGGCCAGGCCCAGGTCGGCGAGGATCTCCGCGTCGCCCACCGGGCCCGGTGGTACGGAGTCGGCGGACGCGGAGCCGTAGTCCTCGCGGTCGGTGTCCTCCTGGTCGGGGTCGCCCTCCTCGGTGCCGTCGAGGTCCAGGGCGTCCAGATCGGTCGAGGGGTCGGCGGCGGCCGGTTCCCGGCCGAGCAGTTCGTCGGTGAGCAGGATCTCCCCGTACGAACTGCGGGCCGCCGCCTGCGCGGCGGAGACGTAGACGCGGGGATCGTCCTCCCCGTCGACCCGGACGAGGCCGAACCAGGCCCCCTCCTCCTGCTCCACGTAGACGAGCACGGTGTCGTCCTCGGCACCGGTCCTCTCCGCGTACTCCCTGGCCAGATCGGTCAGGTCGGACAGGGTCTCCACATCGTCCAGCTCCGTGTCGCTCGCTTCCCACCCGTCTTCGGTGCGCGCGAGCAGTGCGGTGAAGTACACCGTGACTCTCCCACTGGTTCTGAGGGTGCCGGTCGCCCGGCTGAGGCCGGGGGCGGAGGGCGGTACGAAGTCCCCGTCCCCTTCGGGGGAATCGTGGCAGAAGCGCGGTCGCCGGGTGAAGTGTTCCCGGCTCTGTGTCCGTGCCCGCCTCGACTCCGTCCCCGAGTCTGCGCCGCCCGCCCGCCCCAGGAACAGTGGCCGCGCCGGAACGGGGTCGGCATTGGGGTGGTCCGGGCGCGCACACCGGGGACGGGCGGCGGCCCGCCGGTACGGGTACGGGGGGCGCCGGTACGGGTACGGGGGGCGCCGTTACGGGCGTGGGGGGCGCCTCGGACCGCGCCGGTACGGGGCCGGGCGGGGTCGCTCACCAGCGGAAGGCCCTCATCCGGAGCTGCTGCCTGCGCATCCGCGCCGCGCGGGCCCGCCGGGGCTGGACGCGGTCGCGCAGC
>NZ_GG770539.1:3672825-3675047 GCF_000154905.1 Streptomyces sp. SPB074
CGCGCGGCGGGCGGCGCCGCTCCGGGTCCGGCGCGGGCGGGGCCGGATCCTCGGCGCGGGCGCGGGGGAGTCCCGCCCGTCCGCCGGGCCGGTCCGCCTCGTCCCCGTCACGTACAGCGTCCTGCGCCATGCCGCCCGTCACCGCCCTCCGCCCCGGCGGGGCGCCCGGTTCCCTTGTGCCCCTTCGGTTCCCCCGGCCGGGAGCTTTGATGCCGGTCGGGGGGCGCGAGGGCGTCCGGTTACTGTGGTGAGATGCGGATTCACGTCGTCGACCACCCCCTGGTGGCGCACAAGCTCACCACGCTGCGCGACAAGCGCACCGACTCGGCCACCTTCCGGCGCCTCGCCGACGAGCTGGTCACCCTGCTCGCCTACGAGGCGACGCGGGACGTGCGCACCGACCAGGTCGACCTGGACACCCCCGTGGCCAGGACCACCGGCGTGAAGCTCTCCTACCCGCGCCCGATGGTCGTGCCGATCCTGCGCGCCGGGCTCGGGATGCTCGACGGCATGGTGCGGCTGCTGCCCACCGCCGAGGTCGGTTTCCTCGGCATGGTCCGCAACGAGGAGACGCTCCAGGCGTCGACGTACGCGACCCGGATGCCCGAGGACCTCTCGGGGCGCCAGGTCTACGTACTGGACCCGATGCTCGCCACCGGCGGCACCCTGGTCGCCGCGATCAGGGAACTCATCAGGCGCGGCGCCGACGACGTGACGGCCGTCGTCCTCCTCGCGGCCCCCGAGGGCGTCGAGGTCATGGAACGCGAACTCGCCGGCACCCCGGTCACGGTCGTCACCGCCTCCGTCGACCAGCACCTCAACGAGGACGGCTACATCATCCCGGGCCTGGGCGACGCGGGCGACCGGATGTACGGGGCGGCCGAGTAGGCGCGAGCGCGCCCGCCCCGCGCCCGGGGCAGGACGGGGCTTGGGCGGCCGGGCACCGCCCGTCCGTCAGCGGCCCGGGCCCGTCGATCCGTACGGCCGTCCCGCCGGGGCGAGGGGGCGGCGCGGGCCCGAGGGCCCGGTCGGCCCGCCCCGGCCCGCCGTCCTCAGCACTTCGGCTTCGCCTGCGCGGCGGGACCGCGGCGCAGCGCGGCCAGCGACTTCTCGGCCACGGCCGGGGCGGTCAGCTTCGTGAAACCGTCGCCGATCACGAGGTCCAGCGCCGCGCCCTCGCGCGCGTCGGTCCGTGTCCCGGCCCCGGCGAACTGGGTGCCGAGGACCTTGAGCGAACCGTCGGCCGCGCTCTTCGGCCCGATCAGCAGGCCCGCCGTCTTCACCTTCTTGTCGTACGCGGCCGGCGCGTTGCCGACCTCGCCGATCGCGAAGCCCCGCTTCTTGAGCTCGTCGGCCGTCTCCTTGGCGAGGCCCGCGCGGGTCGTCGCGTTGAGGACGTTGACCTTGACCGTGCGCGGCGCGGGCAGCTTCGTGGCCCGCGCGGGCGCGGCGGAGGGGCGGGCGCAGTGCTTCGGCCCGGTCGCGGCCGTCGCGGTGCCGCCGCTGGAGAACACGTCGAAGAGCTGGAGCGAACCCCAGCCGAGCAGACCGAGGACGGCGGCCGAGGCGACGATCACCGCCACGAGCCTGCCGCGTCTGCGAGGGCGCCGCATGTGGGGGTACTTGTCCCCCGTGATGCGGTATTTACCGCCCATGCCGGGAGGTGTGAGCATGGTCATACACGCAGCGTAGTGCCGCGCGCGAGCCATGCCTACTTAATGATCATCCACTTGGGTGCAGTTCGTCCGGAGCGACCCGAACGGCCGAGCGAAACCTGCCCGGGGAGCGGGCTCGCCGGAGCCCTCGCGTGCGCTCAGTCCATCTCCAGGACGCGGGCGTGCAGCACCTGGCGCTGCTGGAGCGCGGCGCGGACCGCGCGGTGCAGGCCGTCCTCCAGGTAGAGGTCGCCCTGCCACTTCACGACGTGCGCGAAGAGGTCGCCGTAGAAGGTGGAGTCCTCGGCGAGGAGGGTCTCCAGGTCCAGCTGCCCCTTGGTGGTGACGAGCTGGTCGAGGCGGACCGGACGCGGTGCGACGTCCGCCCACTGCCGGGTGCTTTCCCGGCCGTGATCGGGGTACGGCCGGCCGTTTCCGATGCGCTTGAAGATCACACGGAAAGCCTACCGGGCCGCGTCCACCGGGCGCAGCCGAGCGGGCGGTTTACGGCCCACCGCGACCGGTTCCCACCACGTTTCGCGGACGTGTCCCCTACCGGCCGGGTTG
>NZ_GG770539.1:3675901-3684376 GCF_000154905.1 Streptomyces sp. SPB074
GGCCACGCGCCGCCCCGTACGCCGCGCGGGTCCGTGTCTCCCGGGGCTCGGTCCGTCCGGTGGCTCACCGCGTCAGGTGGTCCACCCCGGCCCAGTCCACGAGGCCGAGCCGCCCGGATTCCGAGACCCAGTGGGACACCGAGGCGTTGGGCACGGGCGGCAGCCGGTCCGGGACCGGGTGGCCGATGCCGCCGAAGTACTGCCGTACCGCGACCACGACCGCGTCGTGCGCCACGAGGAGCACGCGCCGCCCCGTCGCGGCGCGCGAGAGCTCGGTGAGGAACTGGCCGACGCGGACCATCACGTCGGTGAGCGCCTCGCCGCCCGGCGGCCGGTGGTACCAGGTGCCGACGCGGGCGCGCCGCTCCGCCTCGCGCGGGTCGAGGGCGCGGACCGCGGCCGGCGGGTGGAGTGCGAAGACGCCCTGCTCCCGGTCGCGCAGCCGGTCGTCCACGAGGGCGTCACCGGGCGGGAGCCCGGCGGCCTCGGCCATGAGCCGCCAGGTCTCGCGGGCGCGCAGGTACGGGGAGCACACGACGAGCAGCCCGGGATCGCGCGCGGCGAGCCAGCCGCCGAGCGCGGTCGCCTGCGCGACGCCCCGCCGCGAGAGCGGCACGTCCCGGTCGAGCCCGGGCAGCGGCTCGGTGCGGCGTGCCGTCGCGGGGTCGGCGTACACGGCGTTCGCGGTGCTCTCGCCGTGGCGTACGGCCCACAGTTCGACAAGCGCGCAGGGCGGGGTGAGGGCGGGGACCGGCACGAAAACCTCCCGGGGCGGGGACATGTCCTCGCTCAGCTCTACCCCGCCGGGTCCGCCCGCACCGCGTACGGCATCTTCACGCTTTCTCCCTGCGGTGCGGAGCGGAGGTGTGCCAGGCTGTGTGCGGACTGTGATGCCCGCGCCACCCTGGGGAGTTGGGATGAGATATCGCGCCGCGGCGGCCTCTGCCGCACTTGCGCTGTCGGTCATGGCTGGTGTCGCGGCCTGGTCCTCCGCGCCGGACACCGCGCCCTCGGCACGGCCCGACCGCACGGCCTCCCCCGCCGACGGGGCGGGGCCGGGCGATCCGTCCGGCTTCCCGCAGTGCGAGGGCCCGGCGGGGGCGCTTCCCCCGGAGTGCGTCGTGGACGCCGCCTTCGGCGAGGTCACCGAGGGCGTGCCCGCCGACTAGGCGCGAGCCGCCGGGCGCGCGGGACGCGGCGCGCGGGAGCCCGCCCGTACGCCCCGGGCCCGTGGCGCGCCGCGCGGCCCGCTCCCGCTCAGCCCGGCAGCGACATCAGTGCCACCGGTTGCGAGGTCGGGGCCGGGGAGCCGCCCTCCGGCTCGACCGTCACGCCCATCGCCGTGGCCTCGCGCGGGGAGCCGTTCATCAGGACCGTGCCCGAGGAGCCGGGGAGCAGACCGGCCGGGCGCATCGTGCCGTCCACGTCGAGCCAGAGCTGGTAGACCTTGCCCGCCGGGGGATCGGGCAGCCCGGCCGCGGCGAAGACCGCGCCGTCGCGCGCGCGGGAGACGACGACCGTGGCGCGGCCGCCCGCGTCGATCGCCCCGCTGGTGACCTTCACGTCGGGCGCCGAGAGCACCGCGTCGAGCCGCGCGGCCCGGTCCTGGGCCGCGCGGGCCTCGGTACGGGCCTCGCCGGCGCGCTGCCCCTGCCAGACGGCCGTGCCGCCGAGCGCGGCGGCGAGCGCGGCGCAGGCGGCGAGCGCCCAGTGCACGGGGCGCGGGCGGCGGCGGGGCGGCGTGGCCCGTACCGCCTGCGGCGGCTCCTGCCGGACGTCGGTGATCCGGGCCATCCCGGCGTCCTTGAAGCCGGGCGGCGGTGCCACGGCGGCGGCGAGGCCCAGCTTCGTGGCCGTCTCGGTGAACTCGCGCACCTCCTGCGCGCAGGCGGCGCAGTGGGCCATGTGCCGCTCGAAGGCGGCCTCTTCGGCCGGTTCGAGGGCGTGGAGCGCGTACGCCCCGGTGAGGAGGTGGTTGTCGGCCGTGGTGCTCATGTACCCACTCCCAGGCAGTCGCGGAGGCGGATGAGGCCGTCACGCAGACGGGTCTTGACGGTGCCGAGGGGCAGGGCGAGGAGTTCGGCGACCTCGCGGTAGGTCAGGCCCCGGTAGTAGGCGAGGGTCACCGATTCGCGCTGGCGCTCGGTGAGTCCGTCGAGGCAGCGCCGCAGCTGCTCCTGTTCGAGGCGGGTCTCGACCTGCTCGGCGACCTCGTCGTAGGCGGGGGTGTTCTGTTCGAGCAGGCCCGCGCGGCGTTCGCGCGCGGCGGACGCCTCGACGGAGCGGACCCGGTCCACGGCGCGGCGGTGCGCGAGCGTGAGGACCCAGTTCGTGACCGAGCCCAGCTCGGGCCGGTAGCGGCCCGCCGTGCGCCACACCTCGACCAGGACCTCCTGCGCGACCTCCTCGGACTGCGCGCGGTCGCGCAGCACCCGCCGCACGACTCCCAGCAGCGGCCCCGCGACGGCGTCGTGCACCGCCGAGAAGGCGTCGCGGTCGCCCCGCGCGACCCGGGCCACCAGCTCTTCCAGCGGGGGCGCGGCGGCCGGGTTCCCCACGATGTAGACGGGCTCTTTCACGCGTACCTCGCTCGCTCCCACTGCCTCGGCCCGGTGCCGGCGCCTCGTCGCCCCGGCGGCCCTTGCCCCGTATGCCCCCGAACGAGGCACGGACGTCGGCGTTACGGGGATGATTCGGAGCGGCGGGCGGAAGGGATGGGTACGGGATTCGGGCGGGGGTGCGGGCCCGGCGCCCGGGAAGGCGGCGCCCGGTGCGCGAGAAAGCGGCCCCCGGTACGCGAGAAGGGCGCCCGGCGGCGCGTCGCCCTTCCCCCAGGTGGTCCGCCTGCGGTCCGGGCGCGCGCCCCGTACGCCACGGCGCGATCCGCCGCCGGAGGTGGCCCTTCCCCGTGAGAAACCCCACGAAAGGGACACAAGTGGCTGGCGGACGCGCGTAGTCACATCGTCAGGAGACTCCCCTCGCGGCCCCCTGGCGTATGTTTTTTCGAGTTAACAGTGACGTAGAGTGTTTGCGCAAGTCTGATTTCACGTCCCGGGTCACGGAATTCCGCGTTCCGGCCCGGCGGAGGGGGGAACGGGGGTGGCCGTGGAGGAGTCCGCGCCGCAGCTCAGCAGCTTGCGGGCCAAGGTCGAGTACATGATCGAGAAGACGTTTCCGGGGCAGCGGGTCTCGGGGCGTTTCTTCGCCGAGCACGTCCGGCGCAAGGGCGGGGCCCTCTCCCACAGCTACTTCTCCAACATCCTCGCGGGGAAGGTCACCCACCCCTCCGAGGACATCCTCAAGGCGCTCGGGCTGGGCTTCGGGGTCGACTGGCGGTTCTTCAAGGACGAGTCGGAGGTCGTCGAGGACGTGCTCTCGGGGCTGCGTTTCCTCGCCCGGCACCGCACCGGCGAGGTGAGCGGTCTCGCGGCGCGCGGCCCCGTACGGGACGGGCTGCCGCCCGAGCTCCTGGACTTCGCGCTGAGCCTGCTCGCCGAGGAGGACGGGCCGGGAGCGCCGGGGGGCGGCGCCGCGCGGGCCGCCGCCGAGCCGGAGGGCTGAGCGGTGTCCCTGCGTGCGCTGCGCAAGGAGTGCGAGGACCGGCTGGCGGGACTGCCGGTGCCGAGCCCGTTCACGATCGAGGGGCTCGTCGCCGCGATGGAGGCCGTGCGCGGGCGCCGCATCGTGCTGCGCGAACTCCCCGAGCACCTCGCCCGCCCCGGCGGCGCCTGCGGCCTGCGCCTGGCCACGCCGCGCGTGAGCCTCGTCCTGTACCGGCGGCGCCCGACCCCGTACCAGACCCAGCACGTCGTGCTCCACGAGCTGTGCCACGAGTGGTTCGACCACGGCACCTCGCCGGACGCCGACCAGCTCGCCCGGCTGCTCCCGGTCTTCGACTCCGACCTCGTCCGCCGGGTGGTCGGCGCGGGCGGCTCCGTCCAGGCCAGGGCCGGGTACGGGACGCACGACGAGCGCATGGCGGAACTGGGCGCCTCGCTCATCCCGCGCATGGCCCGCGACGCGGTGAGCGACGACATGGTGGGCCGCCTCACCAGCTCCCTGTCCCGCCCGGTCGCCCACCGCAGGAGGGGCCTGTTCGGACGGCGCGGACCCGAGGGGGAGTAGCGGGGGGGGCCGTACCGGCGTCGGGCCGGGGTGGCGCGGGAGTCGTGCCGATCCCCGGGCCGGGGCCACGCCCGAGCCCTGTCCATCCCCGCGCCGAAGCCGTGCCGGCGCCCGGGCAGCGTCGCGCCGCGCCCCCCGGGAACCTCGCGGGGCGGCCGTGGGGGATTCGGCGGAAAGACGGCTGGACACCGGCCCGGACCGTACTCCGCCACGGCCGCCGTGCCTCTACTCCCTTACGGACGGGGCCAGTTGGCCTTCGCGGGTGCGGCGCAGGCGGCGCAGGGCCGGGCCGAGGGCCGCGCTGCCGGGGCCGGCGAAGACGAGCAGCAGCATCGCCCAGCAGAAGAGCGCGGCCGGCTCGCCGCCGTTGTCCAGCGGGAGCAGGGCGCGCGGCTGGTGCACGTGGAAGTACGCGTACGCCATCGAGCCGGAGGAGATGAAGGCGGCGGCCCTGGTGCCGAGGCCGAGCAGCACGAGCAGGCCGCCGGCGAACTGGATCACCGCCGCGTACCAGCCCGGCCAGGTGCCGAGGGCGACCGTGCGCCCCATGCCCTCCGGGAAGCCGAAGAGGGCGGCGCTGCCGTGGCAGACGAAGAGGAGCCCGACCACGACGCGGAAGGCGCCGAGGGCGTGGGGGTGTGCCCGCTCGGCGCGCGAGGCGAGGCCGGGGACGGGCGGGCTCGTGGCCGGGGCGACCGGGGAGGTGGTCGAGGACGAGGAGGGCATGGGGTGCCCTTTCTGCGGGGAGGAAGGGGGCCTCTCTCTCGGCGACGCTGCTCGTGAGAAGACCCACCGGGGGGGGGGGCCAGGGGCATACGGCAACGGTGGGGACCGTGGGGGTACCGGCTGCCCGGGGTGGGGCGGGACACGGGGGAACGGCGAGGACGCACGCCGCCTCGTGCCGCGCGCGCGGTCGCAGCTCCGGCGCGTGGTCCCCAAAGGTTAGGTACGCCTAAGTTGATGCTTCAAGGGTTGTTCCGGCCAGATCCGCGCGCCGCCCCGCACCGGCCAACTCCACCCGCCCCTCCGCAAAGCGGAACCGCCGCACACCAGTTCACCGAGTACGCCTAGGATTCCGCCCCGTGTCCCCCACCCCGCTCGACCTCGCCGGGTACGCCGTCGCGTGCCTCATGACCGCCGTCGCCCTGTGGCGTATGCCCGCCGCCGTGTGGGGGGACGAGGAGGACCGAAGACGGCGGGCCCTGTGGGGCTGTTACGCGGGCTTCGCCGCCGCGCTGTGGACGAAGACCCAGTACGTGCGCGTCCACCTCAACGACAGCCCCGTCACCGACCTCGCCGTGCTCGTCAAGCACTACACGGCGACCATCGCGATCCTCGCCATCCTCAGCTACATCGTCGCGGTCTACGGCCGGTACGAGTGCGACACCGACGTGCCCCGCCACGTCCGCTTCGCCCGCACCGTGCAACGCGTCGCCGCGCGAGCCGCGGTGGCCACGCTCGTCCTGCTGAGCGTGCTCTTCTTCACCGTCGTCGACCGCTCGCACCCCTCGGACCGCTTCGTCGCCGACCACGCGGGCGAGTGGGGCGCGACGCTCTACTACACCGTGTTCTACGTGTACTTGGGCGCCGCCTCCGCCGTGTGCGCCGTGCAGTGGTGGCTCGCCGTGCGCTCCGCCACGCGCCGCCACCTGCGGATCGGGCTCGGCATGATGGCCGTCGCGATGGTCATCGGCGTCGCGTACACCCTCAGCCGCACGCTGTTCCTGTGGATCAGCGTCGCCGACCGTCCCGGCGAGGACTTCGCGCTCGCCTTCGACAAGTGGACGGAGGCCGGGCAGGTCGTGCTCTTCACGCTCTTCGCCGTCGGCGCCTCGATACCCGCCTTCGCCACCGGAGCCCGGCGGCTGCGCCTGTGGCGCGCGCAGGCCGCGCTGCACCCGCTGTGGCGCGACCTCATGACCGCCTTCCCCGAGCAGCCCTTCGCGCCGCCCGCGCCCCTGGCCCGTGAACTCCTGCGCCTCGGCACCCCCGCCGACGTGCGCGTCGACCGGTGGGCGGCCGACATCGCGGACGCCGTCGAGCAGTTGCGGCACTGGGCGCCGGAGGCGCCGGTACCGGACGGCGGCCCCGAGGAGTCCGCGCGCTGGATCGCCTCGGCCCTGGCCGCGCACGCCTCCGGAGCCCCCGCCGGGCCGCCCGGACCCGCGCTCGTCCCCCCGCAGGCGGCCGACCAGGACGGCGAGATCGCCTGGCTGCTGCGCGTCTCGGCCGCGTACCGCGACACCGCGCGCCGGTCCGCCCCGCCGCGCCCCGCCCCCGTACCGACCCCGAAAGGCACCCCCTCGTGAGCACCACGACCGCTGAGGACCACCGCCTGGCCCGTGCCGTGACCGACGTCTTCCAGCCGCGCAACCTGCTGCTCGGCGGCATGGCGGCGGTCGGGCTCGCGGCGGCCGGGGACTGGACCGGCCTGCCCTGGGGCCTGCTCGGCGCGCTGTGCGCGGGCATCATTCCGGCCGCGTACATCGACTGGGAACGCGGGCGCGGCACGTGGGGCGACCGGCACGTCGTGGACCGCCGGCAGCGCGCGCCGATCTTCTTCGTCATCCTCGCCTCGATCGGCACGGGCGCCGTGGTCATGCTGCTCGGCCACGCCCCGAACGGCATCCTGCGCGCCATGCTCGCGCTGTGGGTCATGACGATCGTGCTGCTCACGGTCAACACCGCCTGGAAGATCAGCGTGGACGCCTCCGTGGCCTCGGCGGTCGTCGCCCTGCTGGCCTGCGTCCACTCGCCGTGGTGGCTCGCCGCGTACGCCCTGACGGCGGCGGTCTGCTGGTCCCGCGTGGCGCTCGGCTACCACACGGTGGCGCAGGTGTGCGCGGGCACGGCGCTGGGGGCGGCGACGGCGGTGGCGTACGTGGGCGCGTGAGGACGGCGCGGGAGGACGGCGGGGAGCGGACCGCGCGGCGGGGCGCGAACGGCGCGGGGAGCGGACGCCGCGGCGGGCGCGAGCGGCCCCGGGCAGCGAAAAAGGGAGCGTCGCCGCTCCCTTCCACTCTCAACGTATAGCGCAAGGGGGGCCTTGCGGCAAGACCCCCCCGTTTCGCGCAGAATCTCCCGCCCGGGGCCGGATGCGGCACCGGGACGCCTGAACGAGGGAGAGCACGTACATGAGCCAGGTCGTCATCGCCGGTGCCGGACCGACCGGACTGATGCTCGCGGCGGAACTGCGGCTGCACGGTGCCGAGGTGCTCGTGCTCGACAAGGACCCCGCGCCGTACGCCTGGTCGCGGGCGCTGGGGCTGCACGTGCGCAGCATCGAGATCATGGCGCAGCGCGGGCTCCTGGAGAAGTTCCTGGCGCGCGGCACGACGTTCCGCACGGGCGGCTTCTTCGCCGCGCTGGGCGACCGGTGGCCGCAGGGGCTGGACTCCGCGCACTCGTACGTGCTCGGCATCCCGCAGACCGTGACCGAGGAACTGCTCACGGCGCACGCCACGGGGCTCGGCGCGCGGATCGTGCGCGGTGCGGAGGTGACGGGCTTCGCGCGGGACGCCGAGGGCGTGGACGTGCGGCTCGCGGACGGCGGGACGCTGCGCGCGGGGTGGCTCGTGGGCTGCGACGGCGGGCGCAGCACGATCCGCGCGCTGCTCGGCGTCGGCTTCCCCGGGGAACCGACGCGCACCGAGACGCTGCTCGCGGAGGCGGAGGTGACCGCGCCCGCCGAGGAGGTCACCGAGATCGTCACGCGGGTCCGCGAGACGCAGAAGCGCTTCGGGCTCGGCCCGATGGGCGACGGGTACTGGCGGATCGTGACGCCCGCCCGGGGGGTGGCGGGGCCGGAGGCGCCCGCGACCACCGCCGCGGATCTGCGGGAGAGCCTGCGGGCCGTCGCGGGCACGGACTTCGGGGTGGGGGAGCCGCGCCGCCTGACCCGCTTCGGCGACGCGACCCGGCTCGCCGAGCACTACCGCGTGGGCCGCGTCCTCCTCGCGGGCGACGCCGCGCACATCCACCCGCCGACCGGCGGCCAGGGCCTCAACCTCGGTGTGCAGGACGCCTTCAACCTCGGCTGGAAGCTCGCCGCCGAGATCAGCGGCCGGGCGCCCGCGGGGCTGCTCGACACGTACGAGAGCGAGCGGCGGGCCGTCGCGGCCGAGGTGCCCGACAACACTCGCGCGCAGATGGAGCTGCTGTCCACGACACCGGGCGCGCAGGCCGTGCGCCGGCTCCTCGGCGAACTGGTCACCTCCTACGACGCGGTGAACGAGCACCTGATCGGGGAGCTCACGGCGATCGGCGTCCGCAACGACGTGGGCGAGGGCGAACACCCGTTGCTGAGGCGGAGGTTGCGGGATCTCGCGGACGGCCGGGTGTACGCGGCGA
>NZ_GG770539.1:3684819-3687657 GCF_000154905.1 Streptomyces sp. SPB074
CCCCGCCGCCGCCTCCGCCGCCCGTCCCGCCGCCGTCTACGACCGGATCGGTGCCGGGTACCGGCGGGTGCGGCGGGCCGACCCGCGCCTCGCGGCGCTGATCCGGGAAGGGCTCGGCGGGGCGCGGCGGGTCGTCAACGTGGGGGCGGGGGCGGGCTCCTACGAGCCGGAGGGGGCCGAGGTCGTGGCCGTCGATCCCTCGCGGGTCATGCTGGACCAGCACCCCGGCAGGTGGAAGGTGCGGGCCGGGGCCTCGCGACTGCCCTTCAAGGAGGGGGAGTTCGAGGCGGCCACGGCGGTCATGACGGTGCACCACTGGCCGGACCTCCATCGCGGCATCGCCGAGTTGCGGCGCGTCGCGCGCAGGCAGGTCCTCTTCACGTGGGACCCCGCGCACCGCACCGAACTGTGGGCAGTCGCCGAGTACTTCCCCGCGATCCGCGCGATGGAGCACGCGCGGTTCACGCCGCTCGCCGCGGTCGCCGAGGCATTGGGCGCGCACACCGTCGTGCCGTTCCCCATCCCGCACGACTTCACGGACGGCTTCCAGGTCGCGTACTGGCGGCGGCCCGAGATGTTCCTCGATCCCGGGGTACGGGCGGTCAGTTCGACGTTCGCGCAGCTCCCCGACTCCGTCGTCGGGCCCGGAGTCGCGCGACTGCGCGCCGACCTGGAGTCGGGCGAGTGGCACCGCCGCCACGCCGAACTGCTGACGCGCGACGCCGTGGACTACGGCTACCGGCTGCTGGTCGCGGGGGAGTGAACGGGGGCGCTCGGAGGACGCCGTGGCGCGCGGCTCTCCCCGCAGGGGTACGGCCTCGGCTCAACCAGCCCGCTTCCGCGCCGTGTTGGCGGCCAGTGGTGCCAGGACGAGTACCGAGAGGGCCGCGCCGACCGCGTAGCAGAGGAGGTCGGGGGCGTTGAAGGTGCTGCCGAGTACGTAGCGGGCGAGGGTGTGGCGGGCCAAGAGGCGGGCGACGGCCGGCCAGAGCCGCGTCAGTTCCACCGCCCAGCTCAGGGCGAGCGCGACGGCGGCGGCGCGGCGGGCCGCGAGGGCGGGGACGGCCAGGAGGCACAGGCAGGCGAGCAGGACGGTGTACAGGGCGTCCCCCGCGTACTTGGCACCGTCCGTGGCGGGCCACACCGCCCGCACCGCGAGGGCGAGGCCGGTCGTGGCGAGTGCGGCCAGGGCCGCGAGAAGGCGGATGCGGACCCCGCGCGGTACGGCGGGCGCGTCGGCCGGTTCCTTCGCTCCCGTGGCCAACTGCCGCCCCCCGCGCTCAACTCGTCCCGACACCCTATCCGCCCGCGGATCTCATCCGCCGTTCACCGGGAGGTCCGCCGCCGTCCTTAGCGTCCTCGGCGCGACGGTCGTCAGCGGCCGGAGCCCGTACCGACCGCGCCCGGCCCCCCGGCCCGCGCGGCCCCTTTCGAGCACCGGGGAGCAGACCCGTGGACCGCATCACCCGTACGCCCCGCCGCCTCGGCACGACCCTCGCCGCCGTCGCGGCGACTGCCGTCGTGACGATGGTGGTCAGCCCCACCCTCGGCGCCTCGGCGCAGGCCCCGCAGGCGGCCGCCGCGAAGAAGCCCGCCAAGGCCAGGAACGTCATCTTCATCAACGGCGACGGCATGGGCCCGGCGGCCCGCGAGGCCGGCCGCCTCTTCCTCGCCGGTCTCGACGGCGAGCTGACCATGGACAAGCTCCCGGCCGGCGGCCAGCTCACCACGAGCCCGCACGACCCGAAGGCCGTCGTGACCGACTCGGCCGCCGCCGCCTCGGCGTGGGCGACCGGCGAGAAGACGTACAACGGCGCGATCAGCGTGGACGTGGACGGCAACAAGCTCGCGACGCTCGGCCAGCAGGCGAAGGCCGCCGGGAAGCGCACCGGCCTCGTCACGACCGCGCAGGTCACCGACGCCTCCCCGGCCGCGTTCTTCTCCAACACCGCCGACCGCGGCCAGCAGGACGAGATAGCCCGCCAGTACCTTGACGTCTCCCGGCCCGACGTGATCCTCGGCGGCGGCGAGGACTGGTGGCTGCCCAAGGGCAACGCGGGCGCCTTCCCCGACAAGCCCGCCGAGGACCCGAGCGAGGCGAGCAAGGGCACGAAGGGCAACCTCGTCGCCAAGGCGAAGAAGAAGGGCTACGAGTACGTCTCCTCCGCCAAGCAGCTCGGCAAGGCGAAGGCGAAGAACGGCAAGCTGCTCGGCCTCTTCGCCAACGAGGAGATGTTCCAGCAGAAGCCCGAGGGCCAGGGCGACGTCTACAAGCCCGTCGTGGACCTCCCGACGATGACGACGAAGGCGCTCGACACGCTCGACGGCAAGGGCGCGAACAAGAACAAGAACGGCTTCTTCCTCATGGTCGAGGAGGAGGGCATCGACGAGTTCGCGCACGCCAACAACGCCGAGAAGACCCTGGAGTCGCTGCGCCAGCTGGAGCGCACGGTCGCGGTCGCGCGCCAGTACGTGGCCACGCACCCCGACACCCTCCTCGTCGTGACCGCCGACCACGAGACGGGCGGCCTCGCGGTCGAGGAGAACGACGCGACGGACGAGTCCGGTTCGGGGCAGTCCACCGAGGACGGGCCCTTCCCGATCCGCAACTCCGACAAGTCCTTCACGATCGACTGGACCACCGGCCAGCACACCTCGGTCGCCGTTCCCGTCACCGCGCAGGGCCCCTCCGCCGAGCGCTTCAACGGCAAGCACGCCAACACGTACGTGCACACCGTGCTGAGCGACATCCTCACGCGCCGCTGACCGCGTCCCCCGGGCGGTTCCGGGACGGCCCCGGCGCGGCTGCCGGGGGCCGGGGCGGGCGGGACGCGGGGC
>NZ_GG770539.1:3688599-3702345 GCF_000154905.1 Streptomyces sp. SPB074
CCGAACTCGCGCTCCTGGGCGGGATGCTGCCGTGGCCGTGGCACCGCCGGCTGATCAGTCCCCGCGCCCCTTCGGCCACACTCCCGGCGGCCAGGGCAGGAAGCCGCTCGTGCGGGCCGCGTACCGCTCCCAGCCCGCGCGCTCGGACATGCCCCGCTCCGTGAGGCGCTTCCCGCTGCCGAAGACGAGCAGGTACGTCATGAGCAGCGGCGAGACGAGCGTCGCCGCGGCGGGCCCCCAGGCCGCGCCCGGCGCGTCCGGGCCGGGGAGGGTGAGCAGCCACAGGCCCCACCACACCGCGAAGTCCCCGAAGTAGTTCGGGTGCCGCGTCCAGCGCCACAGGCCGACGTCGATGAGCTTGCCCTTGTTCGCCGGGTCGGACTTGAACCGGGCCATCTGGGCGTCGCCGACCGCCTCGAAGAACAGGCCGAGCGCCCACAGCGCCACCCCGAGCCACGTGACCCACCACATGCCGTACGGCAGCAGCACCGCCGCCTGCACGGGGACGGAGACGAGCCACACGAGGGCGGCCTGCGGCAGCGTGACGACGCGGAGCGCGTAGCGGGGGCGCGGGGTGCCCTCCGGGGCCTTGGAGAGCATCCGGTCGTAGCGCGGGTCCTCGCCCTTGCCCTTGCCCCGGCGGGCGATGTGCACACCGAGGCGCAGCCCCCACACCACCGTGAGCGCGGCGGCGAGCGAGGCCCGTACGGCATCGCCGAGCCCGTCGGCCCCGTACGTGCCGTCCGAGCCGGCCGCGAAGATCCAGGCCACCACCGCGAGGGCCGCGAAGGCGAAGCCCCAGGCGCTGTCCACGTACCGGTAGATCCCGCGCCGCCGCGAGAGCAGCCACGTCACGCCGAGCACGAGCGCCGAGGCCGCGGCGGCGGGCGCGAGACCGAGCGCGAAGGCGCCCCAGGGGAAGTTCACGAGGAATCCCGCCCCCGCTTGGTGAACTGGTACTGCCGCACGTCCAGGTAACCGGACCTGAACCCCGCCTCGGAGTAGGCGAGATAGAACGTCCACAGGCGGCGGAAGACCGCGTCGAAGCCGAGCGCGTCCACCTCCTCCGCGCGCGCGGTGAAGCGCTCGCGCCACAGCCGCAACGTTTCCGCGTAGTGCGCGCCGAAGGAGTCGACGCGGGTCGTGCGGAGCGCGGTGCGGCTCGCGGTGACGGCCTCGATCGACTCGGCGGAGGGGATGAGGCCGCCGGGGAAGATGTACTTGCCTATCCACGTGTGGGTGTCGCGGCTCGCGCGCATCCGGTCGTCGGGCATCGTGATCGCCTGGAGCGCGGCCCGCCCGCCGGGGCGCAGCCGCGCGTCGATCGTCTCGAAGTAGACGGGCAGGAACTCGTGCCCGACGGCCTCGATCATCTCGACGCTGACGACGGCGCCGTACGTCCCCTCCGCCTCGCGGTAGTCGCACAGCTCGATCGTCACCCGGTCACCGAGCCCGGCCGCCTCGACCCGCTCCAGGGCGAAGGCGCGCTGCTCGGCGGACAGGGTCAGCGAGGTGACGTGCGCGCCGCGCGCGGCGGCCCGCAGGGCCAGCTCGCCCCAGCCCGTGCCGATCTCCAGCAGCCGGGTGCCGGAGCCGACTCCGGCCAGGTCGAGGAGCCGGTCGATCTTGTGGCGCTGGGCCGCCGCGAGGTTCTCCCAGCGGGCCGGGAGGGCGCGGAAGACGGCCGAGGAGTAGGTGAGGGTGTCGTCCAGAAAGACGCCGAAGAGGTCGTTGGAGAGGTCGTAGTGCGCGCCGATGTTGTCGCGCGCGCCCTCCGGCGTGCCCCGGTGCGCCTCGGGACGGCGCGGGGCCCACAGGCCGCGCAGCCGCTGGAGCGGGCGCGGGACGAGCTCGGCCGCGTTCCCGGCGAGCACGGTCAGCGCCGCGACCGGGTCGGGCGCGTCCCACTCGCCAGCCATGTACGACTCGCCGAAGCCGATGAGGCCGGAGCGGCCGATGCGCGCGTGGAAGGCGTCGGCGTCGCGGATGTCGATGAGCGGCCCGCCGAGGCCGAGCCTGCTGCCGTCGGGGAAGCGGACGAGGAGCGGCAGCCGGTGCAGCGCGTGCCGCACGACGCGGCGCGTGATCGCGGAGCGGACGGCCGAACTCGCGGGCACGGAGGCCACGTCGGGCCAGCGCGCGGGGTCGATCGGGGGCAGTCCTGCCGTCCGCGCGATCGGTGTTCTCGTGGTCGGGGCGGTCACCGCATTCCCTCCTGGAGCGGGTGGCGCGGCCGCCGTACGACGGGCAGGCCGCGCAGATAGAGACGGATGCCGTGGGCGCGGATCGCGGCCGACACGACGAGGGTCGCGAGCGGGTGCCGCAGCGAGGCGCGCAGCACGGTCGCGGGACGGGCGGGCACCCGGTGCCCGCGCACGGTCGCGGTGAAGGGGCGGGTGCCCTCGCGTTCCAGACGCACGGTGAGCGAGAGGCGCGCGCCGGGCTCGGGGAGCCGCATCCGGTAGGCGCCGTCGACGGGGAAGAACGGCGAGACGTAGAACTCCTTCGGCACCCTGAACTCCCCGTTCCTCCCTTCCGTTTCCCCCGGCCGCAGCAGATACGCGTGCCGCTCCCCGTACGTGTTGTGCACCTCGGCGACGACGCAGACGAGGGCGCCTTCGGGGTCGTGGCACCACCACAGGCTGAGCGGGTTGAACACGTACCCGAGCACGCGGGCGTTGGCGAGCAGCCGCACGCTCCCGCCGCGCAGGTCGATGCCGTGCGCGGCGAGGAAGCGGTCGAGCCCGGCGCGGAGCGTGGGCGCGGTGCCGCCGAAGTGGTCGCGCGGGTCGAAGCGGGCCAGGGGGCCCAGCGCGCGCGGGAGCCGGGGCGGGTGGTCGGCGTCCACGTACCACAGGTAGGTGCGGTGGCGGACGCGCTGGCGTACCGGCCGGTCGCGGAGGTGGAAGACCTCGCAGGGGTAGAGGGCCGCTGGTACGGGGGCGGCCGCCGGCCGGGGGGAGCGCGGGTGCGGGGCCGTCACCAGTGACCCCCCAGCGACTCGGCGGCGCGGGCGCCCGCGAGCGCGCCGTCCTCGTGGAAGCCCCAGCCGAAGTAGGCCCCGGCGAAAGCGGTGCGGCCCTGGTTGAGCGCCGGGAGCAGCCGCTGCGCGGTCACCGAGTCCGGCGTGTAGACGGGGTGTTCGTACACCATGCGGGCGAGCACGGAGCCCGGGTCCACGCGGTCCTCGCCGTTGAGCGTCACCACGTAGCGGTCCGGTGTCCGCAGCCGTTGCAGGCGGTTCATGTCGTACGAGATCCGCACGTGGTCGGCGGCGGCCGCGCAGTCGGGGAGGAGGTAGTTCCACGAGGCGCGGGCGCGCGGCGCGCGGGGCAGGACGGAGGTGTCGGTGTGCAGGAGCGTCGGGTTGCGCGCGTAGCGGAAGGCGCCGAGCGCGGCCCGCTCGGCCTCGCTCGGGTCGGCGAGGAGCGCGAGCGCCTGGTCGGGGTGGGTCGCGACGACGACCGAGGCGTAGGTACGGGTCGTGCCGCCGCCGTCCATGACGTCCACGCCGTCCGCATGCCGCCGCACCGCGCGCACGGGGGTGCCGGTACGGACGCGGTCCAGGCGCTTGGCGAGCAGTTCCACGTACGTGCGCGAACCGCCGCTCACCGTGCGCCAGGTCGGGGAGCCGTTGACCGAGAGGAGCCCGTGGTGGTCCAGGAAGCGGAAGAGGTAGCGGGCCGGGTAGCGCAGCGCGGTGCGCGCGTCGCAGGACCAGACGGCGGCGACGAGCGGGGTCATGAAGTGCGTGACGAAGTAGCGGGAGAAGCGGTGCGCGGTGAGGAAGCGGGAGAGCGTCTCGGGCGCCGCCTCGTCCGGCTCGGGCACGGCGAGCGTCGCGCGCGCCGCCCGGTGGAAGCGGGGGACCTCGCGCAGCAGGCGGCGGTAGGGGGCGCGCAGCACGTTGCGCGGCTCGGCGAGCAGCCCGCCGGGGCCGCGCGCGCCCGCGTACTCCAGGCCGCAGCCCTCGCAGCGCACGGACATGCTCATCTCGGACTCGCGGGTCTCGACGCCGAGCTCCGCGAAGAGCCGCAGGAGCGTCGGGTAGGTGCGCCGGTTGTGCACGATGAAACCGGAGTCCACGTGCAGGGGCAGGCCACGGCTGTCGAGCACCTCGTGCGTGTGCGCGTGCCCGCCCAGCCGCTCGTCCGCCTCGTACAGATCGACGGGCCCCGCGTTGGTGAGGAGGTGCGCGGCGGTGAGCCCCGCGACACCCGAGCCGATGACGGCCGTGCGCGGGGCCGCGCCCGGCTCTGCCGGGCCGTCGTGGTCGTGGGTGCGCATCTCTGGTTCCTCCCGCCGTGCCTGTCATGGCAACTGTCGTGGGGGATACGGAGCCGTGCGGGACGGGGATGGGTGTCAGGTGCGCTCTCTTTCCTCTCACCCCCCAGAATTCCCACGAACGGGTGAAGCGGCAACTCGGACCCATCCGGAGGGGCGGGTGGCTCCGGATGCCTCGTGTGACCGGAGAAATCGCAAGGGGCCGAGCGCCCCGCCCTCTCGCCCGCCGGGCCGTGGGCGGGCTCGCAGGGCTGCTCGCGGGCTACGCGGCCCTCGCGGCCGGTCAGCTCGTGGCCGGTTTCGGGCGGGCGGAGGCCGGTCCGGTCGCCGTCGTCGGGGGCGCGGCGGTCGATCTCGTACCGACGCCCCTCAAGACGTGGGCGATCCGCGAGTTCGGCAGCAACGACAAGCGCGTGCTGGAACTCGGCATCCTCGCCGTCCTGGCCCTGCTCGCCCTCGCGCTCGGCGCGCTCGCCACCCGGTGGCGGCTGAGCGGCGCGGCCGGGGTCCTCGCGATCGGCGTCATCGGCGCCGTCGCGGCCCTGAGCCGCCCCGACACCGCGGGCGTCACGGACACGCTGCCCTCCCTGCTGGGAGCGGCGGCGGGCGCGGTCCTGCTGTACCTGCTGGTGGGACCGGTGTACGCCGGTGCGTACCTGCCGCCGTGGGTGTGGCCCGGATCGCTGGAGCGGTGGCGTATTCGGGGCGCCACCGCGCCCGACGGCCTCCGGGGGACCGAGGGGAACCCCGGGGGCCGCAAGACGGAGGAAACGCGTCAGGAGGAGCGTGGGGAAGGGCGTGAGGGGGAGCGCGGGGAGGCTGACGCGGAGGCGGGGTCCGGCGGGGCGGTCGCGGGTGCGCCGTCCGGCGGAGTGGCGGCGGGTGCGAGGCCCGGCGGGGCGGTCGCGGAGACGGGGCCCGCCCGGGCCGCCGATTCCGGGGCCGGCGCCGGGGACGCGCCTCCCGCCAGCGACGGCTCCGCCCCCTCCGGCGCGTCCGCGGCCGAGGCCGCCGCTCCGTGGGACCGCCGCCGCTTCGTGCTCACCGCCGCGGCGACCGCCGTCGGGGCGACCGCGGCCGGGGCCGCGGGGCGGGCGCTCGCGGGCGGCGACGTCGCGAACGCGGTGGCCTCGCGGGACGCGATCCGGCTGCCGCGCCCGGACTCCCCGGCCCGTCCCGTACCGGCCGGGGCCCGGCTCCACGTCGCCGGTCTGTCCTCCTTCACGACCCCGAACAAGGACTTCTACCGCGTCGACACGGCCCTCGTGGTGCCGCACGTGGACGCGGGCTCGTGGCGGCTGCGCATCCACGGCGAGGGCGTGCGCGCAGACGTCGAGCTGAGCTTCGCGGAGCTGCTGCGCCGCGAGACGGTCGAGCGGGACATCACGCTGACGTGCGTGTCGAACGAGGTCGGCGGCCCGTACGTGGGCAACGCGCGCTGGCTCGGCGTGCCGCTCGCGCCGCTGCTACGCGAGGCCGGCGTGCGGCCCCCCTCGCGCGGCGGGAAGGCCGATCAGCTCGTGGCCCGCTCGGTGGACGGCATGACGCTCGGGACGCCCGTCGAGGACGTCCTGGACGGGCGGGACGCGCTGCTCGCCTTCGGCATGAACGGCGAACCGCTCCCGTTCACGCACGGGTTCCCGGTGCGGATGGTCGTGCCGGGGCTGTACGGCTACGTGTCGGCGTGCAAGTGGATCGAGAGCATCGAGCTGACCACCTTCGACGCCTACGACCCGTACTGGGTCAAGCGGGACTGGGCCCGCAGGGCGCCGATCAAGACCTCGGCCCGGATCGACACCCCGAAGCCGTTCGGCAGCCCCAAGGCGGGCACCGTGATGGTCGCGGGCGTCGCCTGGGCGCAGCACCGCGGCGTCGAGAAGGTCGAGGTGCGCGTCGACGACGGCCGCTGGCGCCCCGCCGACCTCGCCGCGCAGGACACCCGCGACACGTGGCGGCAGTGGTCGTTCCCGTGGCGGGCCACCCCCGGCAGCCACACCCTGACCGTCCGCGCCACGGACGGCGAGGGCCGCCGCCAGACGGCGAAGCGGGCCGGGACGGTGCCGGACGGATCGAGCGGCTGGCACTCGGTGGTGGTCACCGTGGACTGACAGCCGCCGCGCACGGCGCTCGGCGCACGGCGCTTCGGCGGCGGAAGGCGATGACCACGTACGCGGTGTTGTGACGCGTACATGACACCAATCTCGCGCTTCCGCCCCCGCCGACGCGCGCTTTCACCAACGCGCAAGCCCTGCTCACTCACTCACTCACTCATTCGCGTACACGCACTCACTCGCCTGCACACGCACTCGCTGGGAGAAGCTCATGAACACCGTCCTTCGCCGTACCGTCCTCGCGCTCGCCGTCGCCGTCCTCCCGGTGGCGCTCACCGCCTGCTCGGGCGACAGCGACAACGACGCCTCCGACAGCTCCTCGAAGGCGGCCTCCGCCTCCAAGGAAGCCTCGGCGGAGGCGAGCTCGCCGGCGGCCGGGCAGGACCAGTCGATGGACGCCGCCGGTCCGTTCGGCCCGGGCTGTGCGGGCGTGCCGAAGAGCGGCGCCGGGTCGTTCGACGGCATGGCGCAGGACCCGGTCGCGACGGCGGCCTCGAACAACCCGGCGCTCTCGACGCTCGTGACGGCCGTCAAGAAGGCCGGGCTCGTGGACACGCTCAACAACGCGAAGGACATCACGGTGTTCGCGCCGACGAACGACGCCTTCGCGAAGATCCCGAAGGCCGACCTCGACAAGGTCCTCGCCGACAAGGCGCAGCTCACGAAGATCCTGACCTACCACGTCGTCGGCAAGAAGCTCACGCCGAAGGACCTGGAGAAGGGCAGCTTCGACACGCTGGAGAAGAGCAAGCTCATGACGTCCGGTTCGGGCACCTCGTACAAGGTCAACGACACGGCGAACGTCGTGTGCGGCAACGTGCGGACGGCGAACGCGAACGTCTACATCATCGACTCGGTGCTGATGCCGAAGATGTGAACATGAGCGCTCCGCGCGGGAGTTGATCCTCCCCGCGGGCGTGTGGTGACGGGGCCCGGGAGCATGTCCAACTCCCGGGCCCCTCGCGTGCCACCGTGTGGTCCCCCCCGGCCCTTGGCAGGCCCCGGATCAGTCTCTCCCCGCGCGCTCCGCCTTTGAGCTACCGAGCCGTGTGCCCTCCCGCGCGGGGAGGGGCTGGAGGCTCGGAGAGGAGTTGAACCTCCATCTCGCGGAAGTGTCCGGTGCCGGTCGGGCGGGGTGGGGCGGCCGATGCTGAGCTTGGAGCGAGAGCCTGAGCTTGAGGGCGCACCGCACAGCGGGTGGGCCCGTTCAGTTTCACGGTCTGAGTCTCAGCGTGCGCGCACCCTGCGGTGCGCGCGCCCTCCGCGCTCGTCGGAGGGCGTTGGTGGGGTGGCGGCGGGTGGCCGCCAGGGGGCGTGTCGCCCGGGATCAGGCGCCGAAGAGGTAGCCGAGTACGGCGGCGCCCGCGCGCCGGTCCTCGATCTCGGTGGCGTTGGCCTCCTCGCGCGCGAACCGGACGGCCTGGAGGAGCCGTTCGGCACGGTCGAGGAGTTCGTTGACGCGGCGGGCGGGGAGCGCGCCGGAGAACTTCACGGTGGTCCAGTAACCGACCGGGATGTCCTCGTAGTACACCTCGACCTGCGCCGGGTGGTGCTCGGTGGCCTCCGCCTTGACGTGGTTGCGCGGGACCTTGCGGGTCCGCACGGTACGGACCGGGTCGGTGCGCCACGTGTCGGTGGACGGGTCCTGCGACCAGGTCTCGGCGGCGTCGAGCACCGGAAGCCTGCGCAAGAAGCCGTCGAGCGCCGTGAGTTGCTTCTCCAGGAAGAGCAGGTACGGGACCGGGGCGGCGGTGAGCAGCGTCCGGCCGTCCACGACGACATCGGCGCGCGCGTCGAGATTCGCCCAGTCCTTCGTGGCGGTCACGTCGAAGAGCCTGGTCAGCGCCTCGTAGGCGGCCTTGAGGAGTTCCTCGGCCTTGACCTGCACACGGGCCGACTCGGGCGGCAACTGCTCGCCCTCCTCGTCCTTCGGCTGGTAGGTGCGGGAGAGCCCGGCCAGGAGGGCGGGCTTCTGGAGTTCCTGGTGCGCGCGGGCAAGCTCCTGGGCGGACCTGGCCTTGACGCCCTTCTCCACTGCGATGATCTGATTGAGCTTGGGCACGGCCAGAAGCTAGCAGGGGGACGGGCGGCGGGGCGCGTGAATTTGCGGTGGGGGTGGGGGGTTGGGGGGGCTTCGCGGCGCGGGGTGGTGACTTCGCGGCGGGGTCGGGGGGCCCGGTCGGGGGCGTGACCTGAGGGCGGTGGCCTCGGTGCGCATGGGGTGAGCGGTCGCCTCGGTGCGTAGGGGAGGAACGGCCGCTCGGCGTGCGGGGGTGGACGGCCGCCCCGGTGCGTGGCGTGAGCGATGTGGCGCTCGGCCCGCGCACCGCAGGCGGCATCCCCCGTGCCCCCGTGTGCCCGAGGGCTTACCCCCTGGCGCCCCCGGTTCCCCGTATCCCCCGTGGGTCCCCGTGGGGTTCTCGTACCGGCCCCGGCGGCCTCCCCGCTCCCCCGTGTCCCCCGTGGGAGGCCGTCCCCCGTGGGGCCGGTGCGATGGATTGATGATGCACGGGTCCGGGGGCGGGGCGCATTGCCAGATCCCGGCAGCGTTGGCGGGCGTGGGAGTGCCCGGGTGGTGCGGCGGGGGTGGCGGATGAGAGATGAGGGGGTGCGGTGGCGAGGGCGGGACGGGCGCGGGGCGGCGCCGGGTGGTGGCCGGCGGGGACGGTTCGGTGTCCGGGCGGCGCGAAGGAGTGAAGTCGAAGGTCTGTACGTATGCCCCGGGATCTGTTAGGAAAGCTTCCTAACAGGCCGGGTCCCGGTCTGCGGCACGTTCATGCACCTATCGACTCTGCGATGGAGGAAGGGCGTTGAACCCTCAAACCCCCCACACCCCGAGCCTCACCCCCCACCACTCCCGCTCCCCGCGAGCCCCTCGGCTGCGGCGGCTCGCACCGCTCGTCGTGGCGCTCGCCCTGGCGGTCCCCACCGCCTCGTACGCCCTCGCCTCGCCGGAGCACGGTGCGAGCGCCGTCGCGCGGGCGGAGCAGACCCGCACGAAGGCCGCGGCGGGCCTCGACGACCCGGCGAAGAAGGAGATCGCGATGGAGCTGGTCTCCAGCGCCGAGAACTCCTCGCTCGACTGGAAGGACCAGTACCGCTACATCGAGGACATCGGTGACGGCCGCGGCTACACGGCCGGGATCATCGGCTTCTGCTCGGGGACCGGTGACATGCTGGACCTCGTGGAGCTGTACGCGAAGAGGGCGCCCGGCAACGTACTCGCCCCGTACCTCCCCGCGCTGCGCGAGGTGAACGGCGGCGACTCGCACGCGGGTCTCGGCTCCGCCTTCGAGGACGCGTGGCGCACGGCGGCGAAGGACCCGGCCTTCCAGCAGGCGCAGAACGACGAGCGCGACCGCGTGTACTTCGATCCCGCGGTGGCGCAGGGCAAGAAGGACGGGGTCGGCACGCTCGGCCAGTTCACCTACTACGACGCGATCGTGATGCACGGCCCCGGGAACGGCGGCACGAGCTTCGGCGGCATCCGCGCCCGCGCCCTGCGCGAGGCGAGGCCGCCGGCCGAGGGCGGCGACGAGACGGTATGGCTCAACGCCTTCCTCGACGCGCGCGTGTGGGCGATGAAGCAGGAGGAGGCCCACTCCGACACGAGCCGCGTGGACACGGCACAACGGGTCTTCCTCAACGCGGGCAACCTCGGTCTGGAGCCGCCGCTGGAGTGGAAGGTGTACGGGGACAGCTACCGGATCGGGTGAGGACGGGGGGGAGGCGGGGAGGGGGAGTGGGGGACCCCGCTACCGCCCCTCCCCCCTCACCGGACCGCGCTCCCCTCCACGGTTCACCGCGTCACGAACTGCGTGAGGATCGCCTGGACTTCGTAGATGTCGACGCCCTTCGTGAACGTCTTCGTGATCGGCACCTCCGTGCCCGAGAGCCAGATCTTCAGCTCCGCGTCCAGGTCCAGGTGCCCGGCCGTCTCGACGGCGAAATGCGTGATGCCGCGGTACGGGACCGAGTGGTACTCGATCTTCTTCCCGGTCAGACCCTGCTTGTCGACCAGCAGCAGCCGCCGGTCGGTGAACAGGATCGTGTCGCGGATCAGCAGGTACGCGGCGTGCCTGCTCGCCGGGGCCGAGCAGTCGCGCGTAGTCGTGCGCGGCCTTGGCCGGATCGATGGTGTGGGCGTTGCCGAACAGTGCCATGGTCAGGGTTCCTCCCCGTCGTGGCGCGGCGCGCGGTGCGCGCGGCTCGCGTCGTACCGCGTGCCGCCCCGCGCCGCGTCCGCCCTGCGTGTCAGCCGCACGACGGCCGATGCCGGCCGTACTCCCGCCGTACCTCGGCCGGACGACGGCCGTGCGTCCGGCTCACGTCCGGCTCGCGTCCGCCGTGGGCTCGTAGCGCCGAGGGTACGGGGGCCGAGCCGGTCTCGGGCATACGTACGGAAGAAAGTAAGGTATGCCTAATGTCCACGCTCGCCGGCCACGAAGGCCCCACCGCGCCCACGGCCCCCGCGCGCACCACGGAGGCCCCCGCCGCCGGGTCCGCCCGCACCGCGACCCGCCCCGCCGAGGCCACCGCCGCCCCCACCTCGGAGATCCGGAGCGCCGAGGAGTTGTCCGCGCTGCTCGGCGAGCCCTGGCCGATCGTGATCGAGAAGGTCCACGACCACCTCGCCCCCGAGGACCTGGACATCCTCGCCCGCGCCCCCTTCTGCGTCCTGTCCACCTCGGACGACGCCGGCAACTGCGACGCCTCGCCGCGCGGCGATCTCCCCGGTTTCACGCACGTCGTGGACTCCTCGACCATCGTCCTCCCCGAACGCCCGGGGAACCGCCGGGGCGACAGCCTGCACAACATTCTGCGCAACCCGCACGTCGGCCTCCTCTACCTCATCCCGGGCGGCAAGGAGGTGCTGCGCGTCAACGGTCGTGCCCGCGTCCTCAGCGACGCCCCGTACTTCGACGCGATGACGGCGACGGCCGCCGGCAAGGCGCTGCGCCCCGCGCTCGCCATCGAGATAGCGATCGACGAGATCTACCTGCACTGCCCCCAGTCGCTCCGCCGCGCGGCGCTGTGGAAGTAAGCAGGGTTCCCCTACAGTCCTGCGCCGTAAGGGAGTCGGTGGGCATGGGGGAGCAGTCGGCTGTGGCGGAGCGGATACATCCTTCGGCGCTGGAACAGCGGTTCCAGAGCGGTACCGAGCGGCGGCTGGCCTGGGGGACCGGCCTCCTGATCGCGGCCGGACTGTGCTGGCTCTGGTCTGCCTGGCACACCTTCACCTCGTACGAGACCGACAGCGGCACCCACTGCTCCGCCCCGTTCCACCGCGACGAGGAGCACCTCTACGAGCCCGCCCTGCGGGGGGCGCCCGACGAGCCCGTCATGGAATGCGCCGCGACGCGCGACTGGCAGAGCACCACCGTCCCGCTCCTCCTCTCCTTCCCCGTCGCCGTCACCGGCGTCGGCCTCGCCTCCAGCGCGTTCGCGGCGCGGCGGCTGCGTGCTCACCAGGTCGCGGTCGAGCAAGCCCGAGGAGAGTGGGAACGCGGCAAGGGCCGCCCCGCGTAACGCCACCGCGCCCGCCCACCCGACCGCCGCCGGCACGGTGCGGACGAACCCTGCCCGGCCGCCCACGGCTGCGGCTACGTGCCCGGCATCACCGGCTACGCACCGGGCGGGCGTCACCCGCCACGGCACCGGCCATCACCGGCCGCCGCACCGGGCGCCACCCGCCACCGCCCGACTCCGCGGCGGCCCTCGCGCTCAGTCGCGTGCCTCGGCCGTCTCGGCGACGGCCACGGGCTTCGGCATCCCGCTCGCCACCACCTTCGTACGGCCGCGCAGTGTCACGCCGCCGTCCATCGAACCGGCGACGAGCGCCAGCGCGAGGCCGCCGACCGCCAGGGCCGTGCCGACGAGGGCGGGCGAGGTCCAGCCCCAGCCCGCCGAGATGACGAGGCCGCCGAGCCAGGCGCCGCCCGCGTTGGCGAGGTTGAACGCGGAGTGATTCGACGCGGCGGCCATCGTCGGCGCCTCCTCGGCCTTCGCCATCAGGAGCATCTGCACGGGCGTCGTGATGAGCGAGCCGACCGCGCCGATCAGCAGGACGCACAGCAGCGCCGTCGCGAGCACGTGGATCGCGAAGTAGAACGCGGCGAGCGTCATCGCGAGGATGATCAGACCGCCGTACAGGGTCGGCCGGGGGGCGCGGTCGGTGAGCGGCCCGGCGACGAGTGTGCCGAGCGTCATCCCGACCCCGTACAGCGCGAGCACGAACGTCGTGGACGACTCGGCCATGCCCGTGACCTCGGTGAGCATCGGCACGAGGTAGCTGTAGACGGCGAAGCAGCCGCCGAAGCCGACGACCGCCGTGGCGAGCATGATCGCGACGTGCCGGTTCCCCATCGCGCGCATCTCGCGGCCGATGCCCGCGCCCTCGCCGCGCGGCTGGTGCGGTACGAGCTTGACGAGCGCCGCGAGCGCCACGAGGCCGATCGCCGCGACGGCGAGATACGCGGCGCGCCAGCCGAGCGCCTGCCCGAGCGCCGTACCGGCCGGGACGCCGACGATGTTCGCGACGGTCAGGCCGAGGAACATCATCGACACCGCGCGCGCCGCACGGTCGGGTGCGACCAGCCGCGAGGCGACGACCGCGCCGACGCCGAAGAGCGCGCCGTGCGGCAGGCCCGCGAGCACGCGCGCGGCGAAGAGCGTGCCGAAGCCGGGCGCGAAGGCGGAGGCCGTGTTGCCGATGACGAAGAGGCCGGTGAGCCAGAGCAGTAGCTTCTTGTGCGGGATACGGGCGCCGAGACCGGTCAGAAGTGGCGCGCCGATGACGACGCCGAGCGCGTACGCGGAGACGATGTTGCCCGCCTGCGGCACGGAGACGCCGACGCCGTCGGCTATCTGCGGCAGCAGTCCCATCGAGACGAACTCCGTCGTGCCGATGCCGAAGGCGACGACGGCGAGCGCGAGCAGGGCCAAGGGCATGGCGGGGGTACCTCCGGAAGGGGGCTGGGGACGGCCACGTGGGGAAGGGGGACGGGCGTGACCGCGCCGGGCACCCTTGCCCGCACGCACGCCGAAGCGGGGACCGCAGGCGCGGACCCCACCACAGGTGCCAGCGACACCGGCCCCGCCCGGCATTCCGCCCGGACCGGCCGAAGCGACGTGAGACGTGTCACAGCGGACGCCACGCCCGGCCACCGAAGCCGGCTCGGGCGGGGGCGGAGGGCGGCTCGGGTGGGGGGGCGAGGGCGGCTCAGGCGGGGACGGCGGGACGGCGGCCGGGCGGGACGGCGGCTGGGCGGGATGGCGGCTGGGCGGGATGGCGGCTGGGCGGGATGGCGGCTGGGCGGGATGGCGGCTGGGCGGGATGGCGGCCGGGCGG
>NZ_GG770539.1:3702445-3716845 GCF_000154905.1 Streptomyces sp. SPB074
CGCTGTGCGACGGCGTACGAGTGGGTCCCCGGCGGGGCGTACACCCGCGCGAGGCGTACCGGCCCGCCCGAGAGCGTGCGCGCCCCGCGCACACCCGACGGCCCCCGCCGCTCGCGCGCGCCGCCCACCCGCTCGCCCGCGCGCCTACCACCGTCACCTCTCGGCGCGCGCCCCCCGAACCCCCGTTCCGGCCCCCCCGCGCGTGGCAGGCTTTCCCTACGAGGGGCAGCCGCCCCGTCCGCGAGTCCGCGCCGGTGGGAACCGCCCCCGCGAGCGGATCCGCGCCGACACCAGCCCGCCCCCCGCGCGTCAGAAAGGGACCGACCACCCGTGCCCGCCCTCCCACCGGCCGAGGGGCAGGAGCCGCTCTTCGCCTGGGACGAGGCGACCGAGGGGCACCGCCCTCCGACGCCGCCGCACCCGTTCCGCACGAGCGCCCGCGCCCGCCGCATGGCCCGCATCCGCCACGTGTACGCCGAGCCCGCCGCCCGCGACTCGCCGCACGGGCGACGCGTTCTCGCCGCGCTGCCCGGGGTGCCGGTGACCGAGGTGGCGAGCCACTGGCGCATCCCCGCCCTGCACGGCGACGAGACCAACGTGGCCCGCTGGACCCGTATCAAGACCGAGGTGCTCGTCCTCGGTGTGCGCCAGAGCCTCACCGTCCGTCCCAACGGCCGTTCCGCCGACTGGATCGCGCCGGGCGCGTCGAACGGCTGCGCCATGGCCTGCGCCTACTGCTACGTGCCGCGCCGCAAGGGCTACGCGAACCCGGTCACCCTGTTCACGAACACCGACGCGATCGCCGGAGCCGTCGCCCGCCACGTCCGCCGTCTCGGCCCCAAGCGCGAACCGAACCAGTGCGACCCGCACGCCTGGATCTACGACATCGGCGAGAACGGCGACTGCTCGGTGGACGCGCTGCTGTGCGACAGCACGGCGGAACTCGTCGCCGCCTTCCGTGAACTGCACGACGCCAAAGCCTCCTTCGCCACGAAGTTCGTCAACCCCGACCTGCTCGGCTACGAGCCGCGCGGCCGTACCCGTATCCGCTTCTCCCTCATGCCCGCCGCCGACTCACGCCTCCTCGATCTGCGCACGAGCCCCGTCGCCGAACGCATCGCGGCCGCAGGCGACTTCCTCGACGCCGGGTACGAGGTGCACTTCAACCTGTCGCCCGTCGTGCTGCGGCCCGGCTGGCAGCGCGACTGGGCCGAACTGCTTACGCACCTGGACGACGTACTGCCCACCGCCGTGAAGGAGCAGGCGGCCGCCGAGGTCATCATGCTCACGCACAACCGGGCGCTCCACGAGGTGAACCTCGGCTGGCACCCCCGTGCCGAGGACGTGCTGTGGCAGCCGGAGGCGCAGGAGGCGAAGCGCTCGCAGAACGGCGCCGAGAACGTGCGGTACGCCTACGCGGTCAAGGCACGCGCCCTCGACCGCCTGCGGGCCCTGATCACCGAGCACACCCCCTGGCTCCGCGTCCGCTACGCCTTCTAGCCACGCCCTCCAACGCCCTCCCCTCCAACGCCCTCCCCTCCAACGCCCTCCCCTCCGGCGCCTTCCTCTTCGGCGCCTTCCTCTTCGGCGCCTTCCTCTCCGGCGTCCACCCCTCCGGCGTCCACCCCTCCGGCGCCCTCCCCTCCGGCGCCCTCCCCTCCGGCGCCCTCCCCTTCGCCACCTCACCCGCGCCGCGCTCCCGTCGCTCGTCCTCCCTCGCCCTTCCCCCTCCGCGTGTCCGCTCCAAAGCCCTCCCGCCACGACGGCCCCGCCACGACAGCCCCCCCACGCCCCCCGCAGCACGTCTCCGCTTCCGCCGCTCAGGGCGCCCCGTCTCCCCGCTCCGCCACCCCCGCCCGTACCTCCGCCAGGTCGCCGAGCCGGTCCAGTCCCTTCACCGCCCGCGCCGTGCGGTGGTTGTGCTCCAGGCGCGCGCGGTGCCGGTCGAGGAAGGTCCAGTAGCCGGCGGTGTAGGGGCAGGCGTGCGGGCCGGTGCGCTCGGTGGGCCGGTAGGCGCAGGGGCCGCACAGGTCGCTCATGCGGTGAATGTAGGCACCGCCCGAGGTGTACGGCTTCGTCGTCATGCGGCCCCCGTCCGCGTACTGGGACATGCCGACGACGTTCGGCAGCATGACCCAGTCGTAGCCGTCCACGAAGCAGCGGTGGAACCAGTCGGTGACGGCCGCCGGGTCCCAGCCGTCCTGGAGGGCGCGGCTGCCGAGGATCATGAGGCGCGGGATGTGGTGCGTCCAGCCGGTGTCACGGACCTGCGCGAGCACGGTGGACAGGCAGTTCGCCGTCACGGCCCCCGCGTCCAGCGACAGGAACCACTCGGGGAGCGGGGCGGTGTGCCG
Organism: Streptomyces sp. SPB074; assembly: GCF_000154905.1. Taxonomy (GTDB): domain Bacteria; phylum Actinomycetota; class Actinomycetes; order Streptomycetales; family Streptomycetaceae; genus Streptomyces. The sequence goes on from NZ_GG770539.1 coordinate 3,704,800, forward strand.
CAGGGCGTTGAGGCTCCGGTAGTCCTCGCCGAAGTGCCAGTACAGCTGCCACACGTACTCGCGCCAGCCCGCGATCTGCCGCACGAAGCCCTCGACGGAGTTGAGCGGCGCCTCGCCCTCGCGGTAGGCGCGCTCGGCCAGTTCGGCGCATTCGGCCGGATCGAGGAGGCCGAGGTTGAGGGGCGCCGAGAGCAGGCTGTGGCTGAGCACCGGGTCGGCGGCGAGCATCGCGTCCTCGTAGGGGCCGAAGCCGGCCAGCCGGTACCGCACGAAGCGGCGCAGCGCGGCGCGGGCCTCGCGACGGGTCGCCGGGAACAGGCGCGGCCCGTCACGGCCGACGAAGGAGACCTCGCCCGCGCGCTCCCAGCGGTCGAGATCCTGCCGCACCTCCTCGTCGATGTCGTCCTCGCGCGGGCGTGAGGGCGCGGGCGCGTCGAGCCGCTCGGTGCCGCGCGGCGGGGGCTCGCGGTTGTCGTGGTCGAGGTTCCAGCGGCCACCGACGGGCCGCTCGCCTTCCATGAGCAGGTCATGCCGCTGACGTACCCAGCGATAGAAATCCTCAAGCCGCAAATGCGGCCGTTCCCCCGTCCATTGGGCGAAATCCGTCTGGGGTACGAGAAAGCCCTTCGCGGGGAGGACCTCGATGTCCCCCAGGCGATGGACGAGACCGAGCGCGCGCCGCGAGGTCGGGTGGCAGACCGTGAGCCGAGGCCGCCGTTTCCCGAAGACCTGCCGCAGCCCCTCGGCGTACGTCTCGGCGCGGACGTACGTGACGCGGTCGCCCAGTTCGCGGGCGCGATGCCGCATCGCCGACAGCACCAGGTGCGCCTTCGCGCGGTGGAAGACGCGGCGGCGCAGCACGGAACGCGCCTCGATCATGACGAGGGGTGCCCCGGCGTCCGGGCCGTCGTGGCCGGGGCTGAGGAAGTGGGGCCCGAGCTGGTCGCCGAAGAGCCAGTGCGGGCGGGGGCCGGCGGGCATGGAAGCGCCTCTCCGCAGGGGCTTCGGATGCTGTCAGGAGGCGAGGGCCCGACCGCCCCGACACCCCGGGGCCCCGCCGAACCGGCCCGAACCGTCTGGAAACCGACGGAACCCCCCCGACCCGCCCGAGCGCGCTCCGGGGGGACCCCGCCCGGCCCACCCCGTCCGCCCCGCCCCCGCCCCCGACTCGCCCGGCCGCGCACCGCTTGCAATGCGGAACATCGCTCCGTATTGTCGGGACTGAACGTTGTTCCGTTTTCTGTCAGGGGCTTCACCATGCACTACCGACCCCTTGGCCGGACAGGAATGAAGGTCAGCCTTTACGCCCTCGGCACGATGATGTTCGGGGCGCACGGGAACACGGACCACGAGGATTCCGTGCGGATCATCCACCAGGCGCTCGACGCCGGGATCAACTTCGTGGACACCGCCGACTTCTACGCGCAGGGCGAGACCGAGGAGATCGTCGGCAAGGCGCTCAAGGGCCGCAGGGACGGCGTCGTGCTCGCCACGAAGGCGCACCTGCCGATGGGCGAGGACCCGAACATGCGCGGGAACTCGCGCCGCTGGCTGACGCGGGCCCTGGAGGACTCGCTGCGCCGGCTCGGCACGGACCACGTGGACCTCTTCCAGATCCACCGACCCGACCCGGACACTGACATCGAGGAAACCCTTTCGGTGCTCACCGACTTCGTGCGGGCGGGCAAGGCGCGCGCGATCGGCACCTCGTCGTTCCCGGCCTCGTACCTGGTGGAGGCCCAGTGGACGGCCGAGCGGTACGGACTGCACCGCTTCCGCACCGAGCAGCCGAACTACTCGATTCTCGACCGGAGCATCGAGAGCGAGATCCTGCCGGTGGCGGAGAAGTACGGCATGGGGACGCTCGTGTTCAGCCCGCTCGCGGGCGGCCAGCTCACGGGCCGCTACCGCAAGGGCCAGAGCTCGGACGGACGGCGCGAGGGCATGTTCGCGTACCTGGGCGACGAGCGGCGCCTCGACGCGGTCGAACGGCTCCTCGCGCTCGCGGAGAAGACCGGCATCTCGCTCACGCACATGGCGATGGCCTTCGTCCTCGCCCACCCGGGCGTGACCTCGGCGATCATCGGCCCGCGCACGAAGGCGCACCTGGACGACCTCCTCGCGGGCGCCGGCGTCGCGCTGAGCGACGAGGTGCTGGACGAGATCGACGCGATCGTCCCGCCGGGGACGGACGTCGGCCGCATGGACATGGTCTTCCAGCCCCCGGCCCTCACGGACCCGGGGCTGCGCAGGCGCCCGGCGCCCCAGCGTTCGGCGACGGACCCGGCGGCCTGAGCGCCGGGCCCGCCGAGGGCGGCGGGGACGGCGGGCCCCGCACACGTACGGACCCACGGGCGTACGGGGACGGGCCTCGCGGTGACCCACGGAGCGGGCCGCCCCACGGACGCCGCTTCCCGCTCCGCCCGGCCCGCACCGCCGCCCGCGCCCTCACCCGCAGTCGTATCGCTCCCGCGCCTCCCCTCCCCGCGCCGGCTCGTACGCCAGCTCCGGCCGCGACCGCGCGATCTCCAGCAGCCGGTTGTACTTGGCGACCCGTTCGCCGCGCGCGGGCGTGCCCGATTTCAGCTGCCCGCAGCCCGTCGCGACCGCGAGGTCCGCGATGAACGGGTCGGAGGTCTCCCCGGAGCGGTGCGGCTGCGCCGCGTAGCCGTTCTCGCGGCACAGCCGCACCGCCTCCGGCGCCTCGGTGACCGCAGCGCCGGCACACGGCGACCGCCGGGCTCGTGTCGTGGCCGGCGGCATCGCATTCGTAACAGCGCATAAGGTCCCCTTCGGAGGTCACGGGTGCGAGGGCGCGGGTGGGGGGCCGCAGACGCGGCGCGCGCTCCGGGGGACCTCGGGAAGGGATGACGGCGATCCGCATTCGGCGCTCCTCGGGGCACGGCGATCCGACAACTGCGCGCGTGGTGGAAGGCGAGCGCGATCCTCACCTCGGGTGTCGCCGCCGACGTCATCATCTCCCTCCTCGAGTACGCCCGCGCAGCCGCCACGGCGATCCGGGCCCGGGTCGCCGCCGTGGTCGATGTCGCCCTGGCGGCCGTCGACGTCGCCGCGACCCCGGCCTGGACGACCAGGTCGTGGCCGCCGCCATCTCCACGCACTGCCTGGACATCAGCGAGCCGAAGACGATCCGCGGCCTGGAAGCCGGCTACCGCCTCTACACCGCCCGGTGGTCCCTGTCCGACCTCCCCGCCCGCCGCCGCCCACCCGCCCCCGCGCCCACCCCGACAGGCGCCCCCCGGCCGACCTCGGTGAGCTGGCTGCGCACTGGCCGCCAGGTCAGGATGCGGGGGAGTGGGAGATCCCCCGCATCCCGCTGCCGTATGAGCGCGCCGTCCTCGCGGGTGCGGTGGTGCGCGAGAAGCTGCGTGCCACCGCCGCGCGGGGCCGCGCGTACGACGTCGTCGCGCACCAACAGGCGGCGATGCCCGAGCAGCTGCTCGCGCCCGAGCCGGACGACCCCGGGCACGACGACCAGGAGCCAGCCGCCGGGCCCCCGGACGCGATCGATATGACGGCGTTGCGGGCTCTACGAGAGTCCCGTACGGACGTGGAAGCCCTCGACCTCACGGCCGACCGGCTCCGCCGCCTGCAAGAGGCGATCGCCAGGGTGGGCGACAACTCCCGCGCCCGCGCGAACCGCAGAACCGGCCGAGACGACACCGGCGTGCTGCGCACGGACAGACAGCAGGCACACCGCCCGCAGGAGTCCGGACCGCACCGCGGCCGGGAGGCCAGCCACTGAGCGGACCCGGTACCCGCGTGCCTGCGGCGCCCGGTGTCCAGCGTCTGAGCGCCGCCCATTTGAGCCCTGCTCTTTTCGGCCCCTCGCTGTTCGCAGGTACTGCTGTGAGTGACTTCCTTTCGGATTCCGCGAACCATCACGCAGGGCGCCTCTCTCTGCTCGATTGCTGCCTCGATTGAGCAAGAGGAGGTTCCGCTTCCGAGGTCGCTCGGCGCACGGTAGGGACTGTTTGCGCCAACCATGAGTAAATCTTCACTGCCTAGTCACAGGTCATGCAAAGCTCTACCCAAAGCCCGATCTGTAGTGGATCGGGCGCAATCTGTAAGGAGCGATGATGATGCGAGCAACCAGACCCGCACTCGTCCTGGCGGCTTCCTTCGCCGTGGTGGCTGCCCTGGCGGGCCCTTCCGCTTCGGCCTCCGACGATCTGAGGCATGAGGCCTCCGCCTCCGTTGGTGTCGCCGAGAACGACCCCATCTCGACCGAAGACGACCCTGGTACCGACGCCGGTCTGACCGTTCCGGTATCAGAGGACGGTTCTGACGGTGCCCCCTCGAGCAGGGATCCGAAGGTTGTGGAACTTATCCCCGAGGTCGTCGAAGAGGGTGTTCCCATCTCCGTGATGAGCTCCACCAAGTGCACGGCCAACGGCGACACCTGCCAGATACTCAAGGGGAAGGGGCTGAAGCTGGATTCGTGGTATTCGACCACCTACCAGTTCCCCGAGGACGGCAAGAAGTGCAACATTCTCGCCACCTTCAAGTACAACGTCAAGAGTGATAATCCCAAGGTCTGGGATATCGCGAAGTTCAGTGGATGCAAGACCGCTCCTGCGCGGGGCTACATCAAGTGGACAACGGCGAACGTGGGGTCCGTGACCTTCAGCTCCAAGACTCACGTGAATGTCTCCTGGACCAATGGATTCGGCACTACGCCGGTTGCAGAAGTCCACAAGTAGCGGGGCCACGGCGTCCCCTACCCGATGGGAGGGGGTTCCCCATGAAAGGGATCCCAGCCGACGAAAGCGGAAGGGCTGTCCAATGGGTGAAGAGAAAGAGATCATCCCGTCGATTATTGACGCACCGACGAGACTAGATAAAGCCTCAGGTGCCTTCATCCATCTTCCCGGCGTCTTTCCGGTATTGGCATGGGTGAATCTCTCCGTACCCCTTTTCAAGGGACGTCTGACGCGAGTGCTCGGCCTTCCAGCAAGGCGTTCGGCCAAACTGTCAAGCCCCGGGTTTCGTGGAGAGTGAGTTAGCTGGTTTTCTGGAGTGACGCAGGGGGTTCGGCCGCGTAATAGGCGGCCTCGAACTCGGCCGGGGTGACGTGTCTGAGCTCGCCGTGCAGGCGTCGCTGGTTGAACCAGTCGACGTACTCGGCGACCGCGATCTCGACGTCGTTGATGGACGTCCAGGGGCCCTTGTTGCGGATCAGCTCGGCCTTGAACAGGCTGTTGAACGCCTCGGCGAGGGCGTTGTCATACGAGTCGCCCTTGGAGCCGACCGAGGCCACGGCCGCCTCGTCGGCGAGGCGTTCGGTGTAGCGAATGGCACGGTATTGAACTCCGCGGTCCGAGTGATGTGTGAGGCCGGCGAGGTCGGCACCGGTGTGCCGGCGGCGCCAAATCGCCATCTCCAGCGCGTCGGGCGCGAGGTCGGTGTAGAGGCTGGTGGCGACCTGCCAGCCGACGACCATGCGGGAGAACACGTCGATGACGAAGGCCGCGTAGACCCGGCCGGCGAAGGTCCTGATGCAGGTGATGTCGGCAACCCACAGCTGGTTGGGTGCAGTTGCGGTGAACTGCCGCTCGACCAGGTCGGCCGGGCGGTCGGTCTCCGGAGCGGGGCGGGTGGTGCGCGGGCTCCTGGTCCGGATCACCCCGCGAAGTCCTGCCTGCCGCATGAGGCGTTCGACCGTGCAGCGGGCCACCTCGACTCCTTCGCGGACCAGGGCGGCGTGGACCTTGCGAGCCCCGTAGACACCGTAGTTGTCGGCGTGGATCCGGCGTATGTCCTCGGTCAGTTCGCCATCGCGCGGGCTGCGGGCCGACGGCGGACGGTTGTGGGCGGCGTAGTAGGTGCTCGGCGCGATCGGCGCGTCCGTCTCGGCGAGGACGTCGCAGATCGGCTGGACGCCGAACGTCTCCTTGTACTGGTCGATGTAGGCGACCTTCATCGCGGTGGACGGTCCAGCTCCGCTGCGAAGAAAGCCGAGGCGGACTTCGATATCGCGTTCGCCCGCCGCGGTTCCTTCACCTCCCGCTCCAGCTCCGCGATCCGGGCGGCCTCCGCGCTGGTGGTGCCGGGCACGGTGCCCTCGTCGATCTCGGCCCGCTTGACCCAGCCCCGCAGAGCCTCAGGGTGCACATCCAGCTGGTCGGCGATCCGCTTGATCGCGCCGGCCCGGCCGACCGGGTCCTCGCGGGCCTCGACGGCCAGACGTGTCGCGCGTTCACGCAGTTCATCGGGGTACTTACGGGGAGCAGCCATGATCGGCATCCTTCCGGGTCTTGATGGTCTCCATCAAACCCGGGGTGGTTCAGAGTTGCCGCTCCGCTCCTCGGCCAGAACCGGAGCACCCCTTGCCCCACCAGGCGATACCGCACGCCTCCACCCGATCCCCTCGGCGAGAGGAGGTGAACACCCACGACCCGCTCCTCACGGTGGACCAGGCCGCCGAACGCCTCGGCACAGGCGTCCGCTTCATCCGCCGGCTCATCCAGGAACGCCGCATCCGCTACGTGAAGCTCGGCAAGCCGGTCCGCATACCGGAAAGCGCCCTGACTGCCTACGTCGCCGAGCACACCGTGCCCACTGCCCGTGACGAGCGTGCGCGCTACCGGAAGGCCGTCTGATGGCCGCCCGCAAGCCGCAGCGGCGGCGCGAGTTCGGCACCGTACGTCAACTGCCTTCCGGGCGCTGGCAGGCCCGCTACTGGGCCCCGGACGGTAGTCGGCGGACCGCCCCGGAGACCTTCGAGACGCGCACCGACGCCCAGACCTGGCTCACGCTCACCCAGGCTGACATTGAGCGCAAGCACTGGGTCGACCCCGAGGCGGGCGCGGTCGACTTCGCCACGTACGCGACCCGGTGGATCAAGGAGCGCGGTCTCTCGGCGACCGCGGAGGAGCTCTACCGCAGGCTCCTGCGGCTCCACCTGCTGCCCACCTTCGCCACCACGAACCTGGACGCCATCACTCCGCCCGCCGTACGCACCTGGCGAGCCGAGCGGCTGGAGGCGACCGGCGCTACGACGGTCGCCAAGTCGTACCGCCTCCTGAAGGCCGTCATGGAACCGCCGACGACGAACTGATCCGTCGCAACCCCTGCCGTATCAAGGGCGGAGGCAGCGAGCGGGCCAAGGAGCGACCCACGGCGTCCGTCGCGGAGGTCGACGCGCTCGCCGACGCCATGGGGCCGAGGTGGCGGCTGATGGTGTACTTCGGCGCCTACGGTCCCATGTGGCCGGAGGAGCAGGCGGCTCTGCGCCGGACCGACGTCACGCTCGACCCGCTCGCGGTCAGGATCAGGGAGGCCGCGCCGGAGCTGACCACGGGACGCCGGGTCGAGGGCGACACGAAGTCGGCCGCCGGACGACGTACCGTCTTCCTTCCCGGCTTCCTGTACACCGAGGTGAAGCGCCACCTGGACTGGTACGCGGAGAAGGAGCCGGACGGCCTCCTCTTCGTCGGCGAGCGCAAGGCCCCGTTCCGTCGCTCCACCTTCGGCCGCAAGTGGCGCAAGGCCCGCGCCCAGGTCGGGCTCCCGGAGAGCTTCCGCTTCTACGACCTCCGCCACACGGGCCACACTCTGTCGACGCAGTCCGGCGCCACCCTCAAGGACACGATGGTCCGCGCCGGCCAGTCCTCGGAGAAGGCGGCGCTGATCTACCAGCACTCGGACGGGGAACGGCAGCGGGAGGTGGCGGAGGGCATCGACGCTCTGGTGAGGGAGGGACGTCGGAAGACGGCGGAAGCGCTCCGCTCGAATCGGGGACAGGAATAGGCGCGCGTGGGGCAGGGCCAGCCGGCCCTGCCCCACGAAGTCCCGGCCCCTTGACCTCAGCTGAGAAGTGCCTCGATCGCGCTACGGAGCGAACCAGCGAGCGAAGTCAGAGATGTGGCGGACCCGAGCGCGAGGCTCAGCATCTCCAGATTTTCGGTGAGGCGGCGGCCGTCCGGTGCCGGCGTGCTGAGTTCCTCGTCAATTCTGGCCACAGCCCGGCGGCAACTGTCGATGCTGTGCACCTCGTCAGCGTGGGTGTCGAGGGCGGCTTCCAACTCGGTGAGTCTGGCCTGTGCGGCCAGCAGTCGGGGATCGCTTGCCGCAGGTCCCGAGACGTGGACTTGGCGCATGTCGCCACCGACTCTGCCGGTGTTGACCTGGTTACCGCTGCCGGTGACGTTGGTGCCACCAGCGTTTGCTCGACCGAACCTCACGATCAACCTGCCTTCTCGGTTCTGTTCGCCGGACCGGCGGGCGGCGGGCCTTGTTGCATGCCACCGCCCATGTTGCCGGTGTTGACCTGGTTGTTGTCTCCTTCGATGTAGTTCTGAGTGATGGCGATGGTCTGGCGTGTGAACTCGGCGGTCGCCAGACCGCGGTCGGCGAGGAAGGCGCGCACCGTGCTGAACATCCGCGATTGCAGGATCGACACATAGCGCTGCACGTCCTCGGTGTGGTGCATGTCCTCAGTGGTCTCCCGACCGCCGTGCTCTCTCAGGCTCACCGGCCGTCCGTCGTCCTTCTCGCGGACGGCGACAGCGGCCGTCGTCACGGCGGTCAGCAGCCCGAGGCCGCGTCCGATAGTCGTGTAGGCCCGGGACGCGAGCGCGACGGTATCTTCGCAGGCATGGAGCGGTGTTTCTGCAAGTCTCCTGGCGAGATCCCAGCCCCTGGCGGGCGTTACGTTCGCCGAGGGAAGCAGCGGTGCCAGGACGTGGGGGCGGGTGACGAAGTGCAGCGTGTTGCCTTCCAGAGCAGCATGGGCGAAGACAGTGACGACGACTTGGCCGTCCCAGGCGACGACCTGCGCCGCGAGGTATCTCCGGGAGAAGTGCCCGGTGGGCGCCCCCCGGGCTTCCGTGCACATCTCAGTGGCCTCCGGCCACTCCGACTTGGCACCGCCCCCACCACTGCTCTGGCTCAAGCTCTTCCACCGGTCCTCGGGGATGCCGAGGTACTCGGCCACATCACAATTGGGCAAGGCGTGGGTTTCAACGAGCGCTCCCCGGAGCCGCTTCAACTCGTCGCGCACCTTGACGAGCAGCTCGTCCGCCTCGAATTTCTGACTCGCGTCGAGGTCGGGCATGTCCTCTGCGGCCAGGGACCGGTCGTTTTCTTCATCCTCGATGGTGCGGGCTGACGTGAGCTGGATACGGGTCGCGCCCTTCGGCCACGAGTCGAGGCCGGCTCCGACGAAGCGATCCACCCGGCCTTCCTTGCGGTAGGCGATGCTCTGCCACTGCTCGGTGACCTCGTGCGCCGCGATTCTCTTGGCAGCGAACGGCGCGAGGAAGGGACGCCTGGCGATGTGGTGACGGCCGGGACGCAGCGACTGCACGTAGGCGTGACACGCCCAGCGGTCAAGCAGATGAAGCGCAGTGACGGCGAACAGCAGACGCGGCGCGACCAGTAATCCCTCCAGGACGGCCTCACGCAGGATCGGGAGATGTGGCTTGGCGAAACTCCAGAGGGCGAACAGAGCCGCAGCGAGAAGGAGAGCCGGGACGAGCCCGTTGGAGCCCCAGCGCAAAATCGTCCGGCCGGCTCGCCCGGCGAAGAACTGGCACAGCAAAACGGCGGCGAGAATCGCTGCCATCCCACTTGGGTGGGAGCCTCCGAGGTAGACAAGCGTTGCCAGCAGCAGCGTGCCCCGGAGACGACGCTGTCGTCGTGCCGCAACGCTGTGCGTGAGCACTGGCGCCAGCCCGAACCCGAAGGACGGTGCCGGCCGCTTGCGCGCGTACAGCACGTTCGTCAGGGCCCACTGCGCGAGGGTCTCGCCAGTGAACTCGTCCAGAGCCCGGATGGGACGCGCCGGCCTGCCTTGAATCCTGTCCTGCCAACGGCCCAGCCTGTCCTGCGCTTGCCCGATGCGGTTGACCCGTGCGTGCACGGAGCTAGCCATCCCTCGGATGACCGAGTTATTGCTCGGCACGTCGTCACGTTTCGCGTACTCGGTCCGGGCGGCGCGCTGCCCGGGCACGTAAGCGATGGGCTTTCCGGTCCCGGTGGCCACAGGAATACCGGGGAAGGCGTCCGCTCTATGCGGGCCGCTGTGGTGCTCGCCGCTTCTGTGCGGCGCTACCGCTCGCCACGACAGCAGCGGCATACGCAACCTCCCCCGAGGACGCTTCTTACGAGAGCCACACCTTGAGGCATGTGGCCCCTGCTTTGCTGGTGAATGCTCCTGTCTGGCTCAGAAACATCTCAGCGTCGGCCGACACGCGGCGATTCATCGGCACCTTGAAAGTGGGCGGTAAACGTGCTCGCGCATGCTGACGACACGGTTGGTTCGACGCAGTGGCCCGGTGTCGCGTGCGCTGCCTTTCGGAGCCCTACCCGGGGTGGCCTCCATGGACCGAGAACGGCGCCGAGGCGTCCCCACGGCTGGAGATGGGGCACGCAGAGGGCACGCCGCCCATAAAGAGGTCTAGACAACAACAAAGCCCCAGGCCATCGACCTGGGGCTTTTCTATGGAGCGGGTGACGAGAATCGAACTCGCGCTCTGAGCTTGGGAAGCTCATGTTCTACCATTAAACTACACCCGCGTAGAAATACTCCCGCAGCCTACCAGATGGGGGTCTGGTGGTTGTGGGGTGTTTCGTTGGGGGGAACTCTACCGTATCGGGGCGGGGGTAGGGTGCGGGGGATGGTGGGGGTGGGGCGTAATGTGGCGTTCGTCCGGGGTTGTCGGGTGGTGGAAGGGGCCTGTTGGTTGATGGGGGACACCGTCGTGCGATGTGCTGAGGGGCATGTGTTTGCCACGTCCTCGTTTCCGATGCGGCGGCTCGGGGCCGCGCGGATCGGGCCGGGGCGGTTGGTTCGGTGCCCGAGGTGTGCGCGGTTGAGGTACGCGGTTCCGGTGGAGGCCGGGGCGCGCTGAGCGGGGTGGGGCCCGGCCCCGCGCGGGGCGGGCCGTACCCTTGACGCGTGCTTCTCTCAGACAAGGACATCCGGGCCGAGATCGATGCCGGTCGGGTACGGATCGATCCGTTCGACGAATCGATGATCCAGCCCTCCAGTGTCGATGTGCGTCTCGACCGGTATTTCCGGGTGTTCGAGAACCATCGGTACCCCCATATCGACCCCGCCGTCGAGCAGGTGGATCTCACGCGGCAGGTCTCGCCCGAGGGCGACGAGCCGTTCATCCTGCACCCGGGGGAATTCGTGCTCGCCTCGACGTACGAGGTCGTCACGCTGCCCGATAATCTCGCCTCGCGTCTTGAGGGAAAGAGCTCGCTCGGGCGGCTCGGGCTCGTCACGCATTCCACGGCCGGTTTCATCGACCCGGGTTTCTCCGGGCACGTCACTCTAGAGCTGTCGAATCTGGCGACGCTGCCGATCAAGCTCTGGCCCGGCATGAAGATCGGGCAGCTGTGCCTGTTCCAGCTGAGTTCGCCCGCCGAGTTCCCCTACGGCTCGGAGCGGTACGGCTCGCGCTACCAGGACCAGCGGGGGCCCACCGCCTCCCGTTCCTACCTGAATTTCCACCGGACCGAGGTGTGACGGACGTGAACAGCGCCCAGCGCGAAGAGCTTTCGTACGAGGACTTCGGCGGCGCCGTGCGCGCGCTCGCGCAGACCATCGCCGACGACGGCTACGAGCCCGACATCGTGCTCTCCATCGCGCGCGGCGGCGTCTTCGTCGCCGGTGGTCTCGCCTACGCCCTCGACGTGAAGGACATTCATCTCGTAAACGTCGAATTCTATACGGGTGTTGGCACCACGCTTGAAATGCCGGTGATGCTCGCCCCCGTTCCCAACGCCATCGGTTTCAGCAATAAGAAGGTTCTTATCGCTGACGATGTCGCCGATACGGGCAAGACCCTCAAGCTCGTGCACGATTTCTGCGTCGCGCACGTCGCCGAGGTCCGCAGCGCCGTCATTTACGAGAAGTCCCAGTCCCTCGTCAAGTGCGAGTACGTGTGGAAGCGCACCGACGACTGGATCAATTTCCCCTGGAGTGTCTTGCCGCCCGTCGTGCGCCGCGACGACCAGGTGCTGGACGCCTGAGCACGGTCACGTACGCGAAGGGGCCCGCCGAACACCTCCG
>NZ_GG770539.1:3716945-3718067 GCF_000154905.1 Streptomyces sp. SPB074
CGCCGCGCGCGCTCCGCGCCGCCGAGGTGCCGCGCGGGTCCGGTACCCGTCGGGTGCGCGCCGTCACGGCTTCCGCCCCTCGACGAGCTTGGGCAGGTCCTTCGTGTAGTCGTCGGCGGTCGCCTGCTCGCCGTACAGGACGTAGCCCTTGTCGGTTTTCGGCGAGAAGGCGACGACCTGGGTGCCGTGGGTCGAGACGGTCTTGCCGTTCTTGTCCTTGTGCGTCGGCTCGACGCTGATGCGGAGCTGGCGGGCGCCGGCCTGGATGGTGTCGAAGTCGCCGGTGAGGCCGGTGAAGTCGGGGTCCTGGCCCTTGAGCCAGGAGCCGAGCGCCTTCGGGGTGTCGCGCTTCGGGTCGGTCGTGACGAAGACGACCTGGAGCTTGGCGCGCTCGCCTCCGGCGGGCCCCTTCGCGTACGTACGCCGTGCCTCAGAACGTCCCGAGCTTGATCAGTGAGAGCAGCGCCACGAGCTGGATCGCGCTCGCGCCCAGGGCGCGGGGCCAGGCGAGGTCGTGCGAGCGGCTCACCATCGACGTGAAGAGGAAGCCCGCGGCGATCCAGGTGATCCAGCCGACGACCTGCACGAACGAGGCGTCACCGCCCGCGAACATGGCGATGATCAGGCGTGGCGCGTCCGTCAGCGTCATGATCAGCATCGACAGGCCCACGGTCGGCTGCCAGGAGCCGTCGCCGCCGAGCTGACGGGCCACGGTGTGCGTGACGACGCCGAGCACGAAGGCGCTCACCGTGATCATGACCGCCGCGCTGAGCACGTACGGGACGGCCGTGCTGAGCTGCGCGTGGATGACGTCGTCGCGGGCCTCGTCGAAGCCGAAGATCGCGAGCAGCCCGTAGATCAGCGTGACGACGAGTGCCGGGCCCCAGACCGCGTAGTCGCGCATCCGCTGGAAGGTCTGGTTCGGGCGCAGGACGATGCCGCTGAGCAGGTCCTGCCAGCGCAGCCTCGGGCCCGAGGGTGCCGCGGGGGGCGGGGGCGCGCCGTGCCCGTAGGGGTCCTCGCCGATCGCGAACGCCTGCGTGTGGCCGGGGTTGTCGTGCCGGGCCGAGGAGGGGTACGGGGCCTGTGCGGGGCCCGGGTAGCCGTAGCCGCCGTCGCGGG
>NZ_GG770539.1:3719016-3728599 GCF_000154905.1 Streptomyces sp. SPB074
GGCGCCCCTTCCGGGACGCGTGCCGGTCGGGCTCAGCCGGCCGCGGGGGCCGGTTCGGGCTCGGGCTCGGGGGCGTCGGCGGCCGGGGGCTCGGGGTCGCTGGGGGTCTTGACGGAGTCCAGGAGGAGCTGGGCGACGTCCACGACCTGCACCGACTCCTTTGCCTGGCCTTCGTTCTTCTTGCCGTTGACCGAGTCGGTCAGCATGACGAGGCAGAACGGGCAGGCCGTCGAGATGATGTCGGGGTCCAGGGAGAGGGCCTCGTCCACGCGCTCGTTGTTGACGCGCTTGCCGATGCGCTCCTCCATCCACATGCGCGCGCCGCCCGCGCCGCAGCAGAAGCCGCGTTCCTTGTGGCGGTGCATCTCCTCGCTGCGGATGCCCGGGACCTTCGCGATGATCTCGCGCGGCGGCGTGTAGACCTTGTTGTGGCGGCCCAGGTAGCACGGGTCGTGGTACGTGATGAGGCCCTCGACCGGCGTGACGGGGACGAGTTTGCCCTCGTCCACGAGGTGCTGGAGCAGCTGGGTGTGGTGGATGACCTCGTACTCGCCGCCGAGCTGCGGGTATTCGTTCGCGATGGTGTTGAAGCAGTGCGGGCAGGTCGCGATGATCTTCTTCGCGGACTTCGGCTTCTTCGTGGACTCGTCCTCGTCGTCCTCGCCGAAGGCCATGTTCAGCATCGCGACGTTCTCGGCGCCGAGCTGCTGGAACAGGGGCTCGTTGCCGAGGCGGCGCGGCGAGTCGCCGGTGCACTTCTCGTCGCCGCCCATGATCGCGAACTTGACGCCCGCGATGTTCAGCAGCTCCGCGAACGCCTTCGTGGTCTTCTTCGCGCGGTCCTCCAGGGCGCCGGCGCAGCCGACCCAGTAGAGGTAGTCGACCTCGGTCAGGTCCTCGACGTCCTCGCCCACGACGGGGACCTCGAAGTCGACCTCCTTCGTCCACTCCAGGCGCTTCTTCTTCGCGAGGCCCCAGGGATTGCCCTTCTTCTCCAGGTTCTTGAGCATCGTCCCGGCCTCGGAGGGGAAGGACGACTCGATCATGACCTGGTAGCGGCGCATGTCGACGATGTGGTCGATGTGCTCGATGTCGACCGGGCACTGCTCGACGCAGGCGCCGCACGTGGTGCAGGACCACAGGACGTCGGGGTCGATGACGCCGTTCTCCTCCAGCGTCCCGATGAGGGGGCGCTCGGCCTCCGCGAGGGCCGCGGCGGGGACGTCCTTGAGCTGCTCCTCGCTCGCCTTCTCCTCGCCCTCCATCGTCTTGCCGCCGCCCGCGAGCAGGTACGGGGCCTTGGCGTGCGCGTGGTCGCGCAACGACATGATGAGGAGCTTCGGCGACAGCGGCTTGCCGGTGTTCCAGGCGGGGCACTGCGACTGGCAGCGACCGCACTCGGTGCAGGTGGAGAAGTCGAGCAGGCCCTTCCAGGAGAAGTGCTCGACCTGCGAGACGCCGAAGACGTCGTCCTCGCCCGGGTCCTCCCAGTCGATCGGCTTGCCGCCGCTCGTCATGGGCCGGAGCGCGCCGAGGGAGACGGCGCCGTCCGCGTTGCGCTTGAACCAGATGTTCGGGAAGGCGAGGAAGCGGTGCCAGGCGACACCCATGTTGGTGTTGAGGCCGACGGTGATCGCCCAGATCATCGTGGCGCCCAGCTTGATCGTCGCCGTGAGGTAGATGAGGTTCTGGAGCGTGGAGACGTCCAGGTCGCGCAGGCCCGCGACGAGGGGGTACGAGACCCAGTAGCCCGCCTCGTAGCCGTCCACGTGGTGGATCGCGCCTTCGAGGCCGCGGAGCATGAGGACCGCCAGGCCGATGATCAGGATGACGTACTCGACGAAGTACGCCTGGCCGAGCTTCGAGCCCGTGAAGCGGGACTTGCGCCCGGCGCGCGAGGGCAGGCTCAGCAGGCGGATGCCCATGAGGGTGAGGATGCCGAGCGTCGTGAAGAGCGCGATGAACTCGATGTAGACCTCGTACGGGGGCCAGGTGCCGATCCCGGGGATGATCCAGTCCGCCTGGAAGAGCTGCCCGTACGCGTTGACGATCGTCAGGCCGAGGGTGAGGAAGCCGACCGCGACGAACCAGTGGGCGACACCGACGATGCCCCAGCGGTTCATCCGGGTGTGACCGACGAATTCCCTCGCGAGAGTGAGGGAACGCTGTTTCCAGCGGTCGGTGCGGCTGCCGGCCGGGACCGGCTGGCCGA
Organism: Streptomyces sp. SPB074; assembly: GCF_000154905.1. Lineage (GTDB taxonomy): Bacteria > Actinomycetota > Actinomycetes > Streptomycetales > Streptomycetaceae > Streptomyces. The sequence continues at coordinate 3,721,229 of NZ_GG770539.1, forward strand.
GCCGTACGTGCTGGACGATCTGCGCGATCGCTCGGGAGATGAGCGCCACGCCGACCACGGTCAGGAGCAGCGACACGATGATCGCGGCGAGCTGCATGGAGGGCTCCTCGAACCTGCGCGGGTGGGGTGCGGGGTACTGGGGGTGCGGAGTAGGGGGAGGTGCGGGGGTCGGTGGGCCGGGTGGCCCGGTGTGCGGGCGGTCGGTGGGCCTAAGGCCCGGCGGGCCGGGAGGCCCGGTGCGGCCCGGGAAGGGCTGCCTTACTAAGCAGTAACTTAATCGGTTCTGTAGGGAGGGTATCGACTCTCCGTCGGCATGGGCCTCTTGCCTCGCGTGATCTGGCGCACGGCGCGCCGCGGGGGTGGCGGTCGCGTGGCGCGGGGGTGCGGGTCGCGTGGCGGTGAGGGCGCGCGTCGCGTGGCGGCGGGGGCGCGAGCGGGCGCTGTCCCGCGCCGGGCCGGGGTCTGTGCCGCACCGCGCCGCACTGCGCCGCACCGCGTCGGGCCCGTGTCTCGTGCCGGGCCGGGGCCCGTTCCGTGGCACGTCAGGGGGCTCCTTGCGCGTAAGGGCTGGATAAGAGTTGAGCGCGCCTGGCTCATGTCTGTTGACAGGGGGGCGGGGGCTGTTGCATGGTTGAGTCCGTTCCACTCAAGTCAGCATCTGGAGGACCCGAAATGGCACGTGCGGTCGGCATCGACCTGGGCACGACTAACTCCGTCGTCAGCGTTCTGGAGGGCGGCGAGCCCACCGTCATCACCAACGCCGAGGGTGCCAGGACCACGCCGTCCGTCGTCGCCTTCGCGAAGAACGGTGAGGTGCTGGTCGGCGAGGTCGCCAAGCGTCAGGCGGTCACCAACGTCGACAGGACCATCCGGTCGGTCAAGCGCCACATGGGCACCGACTGGAAGATCAACCTCGACGGCAAGGACTTCAACCCGCAGCAGATCTCGGCGTTCGTCCTCCAGAAGCTCAAGCGCGACGCGGAGTCGTACCTCGGCGAGAAGGTGACCGACGCGGTCATCACCGTCCCGGCGTACTTCAACGACTCCGAGCGCCAGGCGACGAAGGAGGCCGGCGAGATCGCGGGCCTCAACGTGCTGCGCATCGTCAACGAGCCGACGGCGGCGGCGCTCGCGTACGGCCTCGACAAGGACGACCAGACGATCCTCGTCTTCGACCTCGGTGGCGGCACCTTCGACGTCTCGCTCCTGGAGATCGGCGACGGCGTCGTGGAGGTCAAGGCCACCAACGGCGACAACCAGCTCGGTGGTGACGACTGGGACCAGCGCGTCGTCGACTACCTGGTCAAGCAGTTCAACAACGGCCACGGCGTGGACCTGGGCAAGGACAAGATGGCGCTCCAGCGCCTGCGCGAGGCCGCCGAGAAGGCGAAGATCGAGCTGTCCTCGTCCACCGAGACCACGATCAACCTGCCCTACATCACGGCCTCCGCCGAGGGCCCGCTGCACCTGGACGAGAAGCTCACGCGCGCCCAGTTCCAGCAGCTCACCGCCGACCTCCTGGACCGGACGAAGACCCCGTTCCACAACGTGATCAAGGACGCGGGCATCGCGCTCGCCGACATCGACCACGTCGTGCTCGTCGGTGGCTCGACCCGGATGCCCGCCGTCGCCGAGCTCGTCAAGGAGCTGACCGGCGGCAAGGAGGCGAACAAGGGCGTCAACCCGGACGAGGTCGTCGCCATCGGCGCCTCGCTCCAGGCCGGTGTCCTCAAGGGCGAGGTCAAGGATGTCCTGCTCCTCGACGTCACCCCGCTGTCCCTCGGTATCGAGACCAAGGGCGGCATCATGACGAAGCTCATCGAGCGCAACACGACGATCCCGACGAAGCGCTCCGAGATCTTCACGACGGCCGAGGACAACCAGCCCTCCGTGCAGATCCAGGTGTACCAGGGCGAGCGCGAGATCGCCGCGTACAACAAGAAGCTCGGGATGTTCGAGCTGACCGGTCTGCCGCCGGCCCCGCGCTCGGTGCCGCAGATCGAGGTCTCCTTCGACATCGACGCCAACGGCATCATGCACGTCACCGCGAAGGACCTCGGTACGGGCAAGGAGCAGAAGATGACCGTCACCGGCGGCTCCTCGCTGCCGAAGGACGAGGTCGACCGGATGCGCCAGGAGGCCGAGCAGTACGCGGACGAGGACCACCGCCGCCGCGAGTCCGCCGAGGTGCGCAACCAGGCCGAGCAGCTCACCTACCAGACCGAGAAGTTCCTCAAGGACAACGAGGACAAGGTCCCCGGCGAGATCAAGACCGAGGTCGAGGAGGCCCTCACCGAGCTCAAGGAGAAGCTCAAGGGCGAGGACACCGCCGAGATCAAGACGGCCACCGAGAAGGTCGCCGCCGTCTCGCAGAAGCTCGGCCAGGCGATGTACGCCGACGCGCAGGCCGCCGGTGCCGAGGGTGCCGCTCCGGGCGGGGCCGACGCCGGTGCCAAGGCCGACGACGACGTCGTGGACGCCGAGATCGTGGACGAGGACAAGAAGGACGGTGCGGCGTGAGCGAGGAGACCGCGGGGGGCTTCGACGAGAAGAACGAGCCCGCTGATGTCTCCGACGGCGCCGCCCCCGACGCCGCCGAGGAGGGCCGCTCCGAGCAGGAGCGGCCCGCCCCGGGCGGGGACGCTCAGCAGGCCGGCCTGACGGCCCAGCTGGACCAGGTGCGTACGGCGCTCGGCGAGCGCACGGCGGACCTCCAGCGGCTCCAGGCCGAGTACCAGAACTACCGCCGCCGGGTCGAGCGGGACCGGGTCGCCGTGAAGGAGCTCGCGGTCGCGAACCTCCTGAGCGAGGTCCTGCCCGTGCTGGACGACATCGGCCGGGCGCGGGAGCACGAGGAGCTGACGGGCGGCTTCAAGTCGGTCGCCGACTCGCTGGAGTCCATCACCGCGAAGATGGGCCTGGAGCAGTTCGGCGAGGAGGGCGAGCCCTTCGACCCGACGATCCACGAGGCGCTCATGCACTCCTACGCCCCGGATGTCACCGAGACGACGTGCGTCGCGATCCTCCAGCCGGGGTATCGCTTCGGCGAGCGTACGATCCGCCCCGCGCGGGTCGCGGTCGCCGAGCCCCAGCCGGGCGCGGCGCCGTCCGCCGGCAAGGAGCAGGCTCCGGCCGACGAGGAGAAGGCGGCCTCGGCGGACGAGGAGAAGAGTGGCCCCGACAAGGGCTGAGCACAGCCGGAGACGCCCGGCCGGATCGTATGATCCGGCCGGGCGGACCGGTCAGGCGGTCCGGACGCGAGCCGGCCGCCTCGAAGCGGCACGGGCGCCGGCGCGAGCCGGGCGCCCGGGAGCGGGACAACAGGAGATGGCCGGGCGGGCCGGGCGGGGGCCGTGGCCCGGGGCCGCGCCGCCACGGAAGGAGGGACGTCGGGGATGAGCACGAAGGACTTCATCGAGAAGGACTACTACAAGGTCCTCGGCGTGCCGAAGGACGCCACCGAGGCGGAGATCAAGAAGGCGTACCGCAAACTCGCCCGCGAGAACCACCCGGACGCCAACAAGGGCAACACCCGGGCGGAGGACCGCTTCAAGGAGATCTCCGAGGCGCACGACGTCCTCGGCGACCCGAAGAAGCGCAAGGAGTACGACGAGGCGCGCGCGCTCTTCGCGGGCGGCGGCTTCCGTCCCGGCGGCGCGGGCGCCGGTGGCGCGGGCGGCAATTTCAACTTCGACCTGGGCGACCTCTTCGGGGGCGGTCCCGGCGGCAGCGGGGGCGGCGGTTTCGGCGGCGGCCTCGGCGACGTCTTCGGCGGGCTCTTCAACCGGGGCGGCGGCACGGCGGGAGCCGGGACGCAGGGGACGACGCGCAACCGCGCCCGGCGCGGCCAGGACATCGAGTCCGAGGTGACGCTCACCTTCACCGAGGCGGTGGACGGCGCGACCGTCCCGCTGCGGATGTCCAGCCAGGAGCCCTGCAAGGCGTGCTCCGGCACGGGCGACAAGAACGGCACCCCGCGGGTCTGCCCGACCTGTGTGGGCACGGGGCAGGTCTCGCGCGGCGGCAGCGGCGGCTTCTCGCTCACCGACCCCTGCGCGGACTGCCAGGGGCGCGGGCTCATCGCGCAGGACCCCTGCGAGGTCTGCAAGGGCAGCGGGCGCGCGAAGTCGGCCCGCTCGATCCAGGTCCGCATCCCGGCGGGCGTCCAGGACGGGCAGCGCATCCGGCTGCGCGGCAAGGGCGCCCCGGGCGAGCGCGGCGGCCCGGCCGGTGACCTCTACGTGGTGGTGCACGTCAAGGAACACCCGGTCTTCGCCCGCAAGGGCGACAACCTCACGGTGACCGTCCCCGTGACCTTCAGCGAGGCGGCGCTCGGCGGCACGGTGCGGGTGCCGACGCTCGGCGGTCCGCCCGTCACCCTCAAACTCCCCGCGGGCACCCCCAACGGCCGGACGATGCGCGCCCGCGGCAAGGGCGCGGTCCGCAAGGACGGCTCGCGCGGGGACCTCCTGGTGACGGTGGAGGTCGCGGTTCCCGCGCACCTCGACGACCGTGCCAGGGAGGCCCTGGAGACCTACCGCGACGCGAGTGCCGGGGAGGACCCGCGGGCGGCGTTGTTCGAGGCGGCGAAGGGAGCATGACCATGGACGGGCGAGGCAGGAACCCGTACGAGCTGACCGACGAGACACCGGTGTACGTCATCTCGGTCGCCGCTCAGCTCTCCGGGCTCCACCCCCAGACACTGCGTCAGTACGACCGGCTCGGCCTGGTCTCCCCCGATCGCGCGGCCGGCCGGGGCCGCCGCTACTCGGCCCGTGACATCCAGCTCCTGCGCCAGGTGCAGCAGTTGTCGCAGGACGAGGGCGTGAACCTGGCCGGTATCAAGCGGATCATCGAGCTGGAGTCGCGGGTCAGCGCGATGGAGCAGCACATCGCCGAGCTGAACGCGGCGCTCGACGGCGCCGCGGCGACACTGCGGCAGCGCGAGGCGCAGGTGCACGCCTCCTACCGGCGGGACCTGGTCCCGTACCAGGAGGTGCAGCAGTCGAGCGCGCTCGTGGTGTGGCGCCCGAAGAACAAGCGGGGGCAGAGCACGGCGGACTGAGGACCCCGGCGGGGCTTCACCTGGGCGGTGCCGTACGCGCGAGGCGGACCTCGCGCGGGGGCGCCGCCCTTCCGCGTGGGCGCGGGGTGGGGTGGGCGGGGGTGCCCGGGCTGGGGTGCCCGGGCTGGGGTGACGGGTGGGGTGACCGGCGGGTGCCGGTACCGGCCCGTGGCGGCGCGGGTGTTTCGTACGAGGGGCGGGGCGCGGGTTCGTGCCGCTGGTGTGGCGGCCCCGGGTGTATCGGCCTGATCCGTTGGGCCCCCGCCGTGCGGTCCCCGGCCACGCGGGCCCCGTCGTGCGGTTCCCGGCTGTGGCGCCGTCGCGGGGTGGGCGCTACCGCTGCTGCGGGCTCATGGGGTGTCGAGGAGGCCGGACTGGGCGATGAGGTAGCCGAGCTGGGCGCGGCTGCCGCTGCCGAGGGTGGTGGCGAGTTTGGCGATGTGGGCGCGGCAGGTACGGACGTTCATGCCGAGCCGGCGGGCTATGGCCTCGTCCACGTGGCCCTCGACGAGCAGCCGGGCGATGGAGAGCTGGGTGCTCGTGATGCCGCTCGGCACGGGGGCCGGGGTCGCCTCGGACCAAGGGCGCGCGAGGCTCCAGAACTGATCGAAGACGCCCGCGAGGTAGCCGACGAGACCCGGGTGCTCGATCTTGAGCGCGATCTTGCGGTCGTCGCTGATGGGGATGAACGCCGCGCGCCGGTCCACGATGATGAGCCGTTCCGGGAGCTGTTCCATGGTGCGGAACTCGATTCCCTCCGGCATCGTCCTCTCCACGTAGGCAAGTGTGGAGGGATGGTGACGAGCCGTGTGGTGGTAGAGGGTGCGCATCCGCACGCCGGTGCCGAAAAACGGCTCGACGCGCCGCAGCGCGTCTTCGAGGAGGTTGGGGGCGCGCCCGCTGCCCGGCTGGAGGGTGAGCAGTTCCTCACGGCACTCGGCGACGGTCTGGTCGAGCGTGGAGTTGATGCGGTCGAGTCCGTCGAGCACGGTGACGCCCTGGCTGGCCGGATCGTGCCCGCTCAGAGCCATGAAGGGCTCCAGGGTCTCGGTGAGGGCGATCGCCGTCTTGCGGTTGTGCAGGATGCGGTTCTCCAGGGGCTGGAGCAGCCTGCCGAGGGCGGTGGACGGCTGGACGGGGCGCAGGGTCGCCGGTTCCGCCGGGTCGGGAGCCAGCAGCCCCAGGTCGAGAACGCAAGGGGCGTCGGCGAGTTCCTCGCGTTTGAGACGCCCGGAGCGCAGGGCGGCGGCGTACAGCTCACGGCCAGTGACGCAGAGCGGTTCCTGGGGATGGGAATGAGACTTTTCGAGGGGCCTCCTCCGCATATGTCCCCCCCTCAGGCTCATGTAATACAGGAACATGATGCATGGGTTTCCTAGTGAAAGCGCCCTGCCTGGGCCATCGTTGCAGGGCGGGGGTCGTTCACATACCAATCACAGAGGTGGGAGCCCGTCATGTCCATGAAGCTTCGTACGCTCTGCGTTTCCGCCATGGCGGCGCTCGCCATCGGAGCGGTGGCTCTGGGTGAGCCGTCCTGGGGAAGCCAGCCGTCGGGGTCCGTGAGTGCCTCCGCCCGTCCGGGGGAGCCCTCTTGGGGTGTGGTTCCGGCCTCTGTGCAGGGGGAGCCCTCCTGGGGCGTCGTTCCGGCCGGTGAGCCGTCCTGGGGCGTGGCGCCCGCGGGTGAGCCTTCCTGGGGTGTTGTTCCGGTGGGTGAGCCCTCCTGGGGTGTCGCTCCCGCGGGTGAGCCTTCCTGGGGTGTCGTCCACGCGACCGCCGAGAAGGGCGAGCCTTCGTGGGGTGTTGTTCCGGTGGGTGAGCCGTCCTGGGGCGTGGCGCCTGCGGGTGAGCCTTCCTGGGGTGTTGTTCCCGCCGGTGAGCCGTCCTGGGGCGTCGCCCCGGCCGGAGAGCCCTCCTGGGGCACGGTCCAGGCATGACGACCCCGCCCGACGACCACACCTTCCGGCGGGAGATGGCCACGGCCTATCGCTCCGGCTGGCATTTCATCGATCTCGTCACGGCGATCCCCCAGGACGGCGACTCGCTGATGGTCACCCTCTTCGGCGAACCGATCGTCGTCGTGCGGGACGGGGCCGAGGACGTACGGGCGTACCGCTGTCTCCGCCGTCCCCGCGGTGCCCCGCAGCCCGTACGGTGCGCGGTGCGCTACGGAATGCTTTTCGTCAATCTCGATCAGCGCGACCACCAGCAGGTCGCCGACTGGTCGGACTCCTACGTCACCCCCCGCAGTGCCTGAGCGATTCCCCCGTTGAACAGATCGCCAGGCGCTTTCCCCCAGCAGCGGCGCC
>NZ_GG770539.1:3728716-3734035 GCF_000154905.1 Streptomyces sp. SPB074
CAGGCGTTGCCGAGGAGGCGCGTCAGGGTGATCTCGATGACGGAGCGGTCCGGGTTGGGCCGCGGGACACGTCCGTAGCGCTCCGCGTACCGCCGGACCGCCTCCGCGATCTCCTCCTCGTCGGTGAGCAGCCGGGCGCGGCCCTCCAGCGTGGCCCAGCGGCGGCCCTCGAACTGGCAGAGGGCTACCGGGGCGCCGCCGGGACCCGCGGCGAGGACGTTGCGGGCCTTGCGGCTGTTGCGGTTGGTGGTGACGCGGGCGAGCCCGGCGGGGTGGTCGAGCGTGGCGCCGACGGCGACGACGTGCGGGGTGCCGTCGAGGCGGAGCGTGGTGAGCGTGCAGACGTGGCGCTCGCGCCAGAACTCCAGGTAGGAGGCGGGCGGAGCGGTGAGCGGGACGGGCATGGGGGGAGAGTAGCGGCGCGTGGGGCGCGCGAGGCGGCGGCGGGGGGTGTCCCGGCGCCGTGGGCGCCCGTACGGCGGCGGCTCGCGGGCACGCCTCGGCGTCCGCCGGGCGTCCGCGCCTCCGCGCCGGGCACCACCCACCTCGTGCCACCCCACTCCTGACAGCCGTCCCCGCGCATCCCCGCCCGCGCAAGCCTCGCCCCCGGCCCGCCCCCTTCGAACGTCAGCGCGACGATTCGGCGATTCCCTCGAAAGAGTGCGCGAAGATTGCTCGCTCCACTTCCTTGAGTGGAATAGACTCAACTTCATCGAGGCTGTAAGGAGCATCGAGAAGCTGTCGGAATGCGCGCCCGGCTGCGGGAGCAGCCGGGGCGGTCGTCGTGGCGAGGAGGACGAACGCGGTGGACGTGGAACTGACGAACAGGAGCCGGGAGGCGATCCAGGCGGCCGGGGAGCGGGCCGTGGCCGGGGGACACCCCGACCTGACGCCCGCCCACCTGCTCCTCGCGCTCCTGGCGGGCCAGGACAACGAGAACGTGACGGACCTCCTGGCCGCCGTCGGCGCGGACCAGTTGGCGGTGCGGGCCGGGGCGGAGCGGCTGCTCGGCGCGCTGCCCAGCGTCTCGGGCTCCACGGTCGCGCCGCCGCAGCCCGATCGTGAGACGCTCGCCGCCGTGCAGGATGCCGGGGCCCGCGCGAGGGAGCTCGGTGACGAGTACCTCTCGACGGAGCACCTGCTCCTCGGCATCGCCGCGAAGGGCGGGCAGACGGGGGAGGTGCTGGCGGGGCAGGGCGCCAGTGCCGGGAAGCTTCAGCAAGCGTTTCAGGAGTCCAGGGGAGGACGCCGGGTGACCACTCCCGATCCCGAGGGGCAGTACAAGGCCCTGGAGAAGTTCGGCACCGATTTCACCGAGGCCGCCCGCGAGGGCCGGCTCGACCCGGTGATCGGCAGGGACCAGGAGATCCGCCGGGTCGTCCAGGTCCTCTCGCGCCGTACGAAGAACAATCCGGTGCTCATCGGTGAGCCCGGCGTCGGCAAGACCGCCGTCGTCGAGGGCCTCGCCCAGCGCATCGTCAAGGGCGACGTGCCCGAATCGCTCAAGGACAAGCGGCTCGTCTCGCTCGACCTCGGCGCGATGCTCGCGGGCGCCAAGTACCGGGGCGAGTTCGAGGAACGCCTCAAGACCGTGCTCAACGAGATCAAGGAGAGCGACGGGCAGGTCATCACCTTCATCGACGAGCTGCACACCGTCGTGGGAGCGGGCGCGGGCGGCGACTCGGCGATGGACGCCGGGAACATGCTGAAGCCGATGCTCGCGCGCGGCGAGCTGCGCATGGTCGGCGCGACGACGCTCGACGAGTACCGCGAGCGGATCGAGAAGGACCCGGCCCTGGAGCGCCGCTTCCAGCAGGTCCTGGTCGCCGAGCCGACCGTCGAGGACACGGTGGCGATTCTGCGCGGCCTCAAGGGCCGGTACGAGGCGCACCACAAGGTCCAGATCAACGACAGCGCCCTCGTCGCCGCCGCGACCCTCTCCGACCGGTACATCACCTCGCGGTTCCTCCCGGACAAGGCGATCGACCTCGTGGACGAGGCCGCCTCCCGGCTGCGCATGGAGATCGACTCCTCGCCCGTCGAGATCGACGAGCTCCAGCGCGCCGTGGACCGGCTGCGCATGGAGGAGCTGGCGCTGCGCTCGGAGACCGACCCGGCCTCCGTGCAGCGCCTGGAGAAGCTGCACAAGGACCTCGCCGACCGCGAGGAGGAGCTGCGCGGGCTCACCGCGCGCTGGGAGAAGGAGAAGCGGTCCCTCAACCGGGTCGGTGAGCTCAAGGAGAAGCTCGACGAACTGCGCGGGCAGGCCGAGCGCGCCCAGCGCGACGGCGACTTCGACACCGCCTCCCAGCTCCTCTACGGCGAGATCCCGGCGCTGGAACGCGACCTGGAGGAGGCGAGCCGCGCCGAGGAGGAGGCCGCCAGAGACACCATGGTCAAGGAGGAGGTCGGCCCCGACGACATCGCGGACGTCGTCGGCTCCTGGACCGGCATCCCGGCCGGCCGGCTCCTGGAGGGCGAGACGCGCAAGCTGCTGCGCATGGAGGAGGAGCTGGGGCGGCGGCTCATCGGCCAGAAGGAGGCCGTCGCCGCCGTGTCGGACGCGGTGCGCAGGACGCGCGCCGGGATCGCCGACCCCGACCGGCCCACCGGCTCGTTCCTCTTCCTCGGCCCCACCGGGGTCGGCAAGACCGAGCTGGCCAAGGCACTCGCGGACTTCCTCTTCGACGACGAGCGGGCCATGGTCCGCATCGACATGAGCGAGTACGGCGAGAAGCACTCCGTCGCGCGCCTCGTCGGCGCCCCGCCCGGATACGTCGGCTACGAGGAGGGCGGGCAGCTCACCGAGGCGGTGCGCCGCCGCCCGTACAGCGTCGTGCTCCTGGACGAGGTCGAGAAGGCGCACCCGGAGGTCTTCGACGTGCTCCTCCAGGTGCTGGACGACGGCCGCCTCACCGACGGCCAGGGCCGCACGGTCGACTTCCGCAACACGATCCTCGTGCTCACCTCGAACCTGGGCAGCCAGTTCCTGATGGACCCGCTGACGCCGGACGAGCAGAAGCGGGAGCAGGTCCTGGAGGTCGTCCGGGCCTCCTTCAAGCCGGAGTTCCTGAACCGGCTGGACGACGTAGTCGTCTTCTCCGCGCTCGACGCGGAGGAGCTGGCGCACATCGCGCGGCTCCAGGTGGACCGGCTCGCGAAGCGGCTCGCCGAGCGCAGGCTCCGCCTCGACGTCACCCCCGACGCCCTCGCCTGGCTCGCCTCCGAGGGCAATGACCCGGCGTACGGGGCGCGCCCGCTGCGCCGCCTCATCCAGACCGCGATCGGTGACCGGCTCGCCCGTTCGATCCTCGCGGGCGAGATCGAGGACGGCGACACGGTCCGCGTCGAGCGCTTCGGTGACGAACTCCTCGTGAGCCCGGTGACCGAGCCGGTGGCGGAGCAGGCGGAGGGATCAGCGAAAACGCTCTGACCTGCGCGGAAAGGCGTGACTGGGGGCCCGGGGGATTGGCCCGGGCCCCGGCGGGCACCCGGGCGGGGGACGCCCGGGGAGCCGGTCGCCCCTGCCCCGCGGGCGACCGCCGTCCGTCCCCCGGTCCGCCCCCGCCCCGCCCGCCGGGCGAGGGCTTGCCAGCCCCCACCGCACATGGGGGAGGATGGCCCCCATCCGTACGAAGGGAAATACACGGTGAGCATCGACCCGTCCTCCATTCCGAACTTCGGGGGCAACCAGCCAGAGCCCCAAGGACCGGCGGGCCCCGTCGTCCCCGACCAGGATTTGGTGAAGCAGCTCCTCGAACAGATGGAGCTCAAGTACGTCGTGGACGACGAGGGCGACCTCGCCGCCCCGTGGGAGGAATTCCGCACGTACTTCATGTTCCGCGGCGAGAACGAGCAGCAGGTCTTCTCGGTCCGCACGTTCTACGACCGCGAGCACCGCATCGAGGACAAGCCGCAGCTCCTCGAAGCCATCGACGACTGGAACCGCCGCACCCTGTGGCCGAAGGTCTACACGCACACCCACGACGACGGCTCGGTCCGTCTCATCGGTGAGGCGCAGATGCTCATCGGCACGGGCGTGAGCCTGGAGCACTTCGTCTCCTCGACCGTCAGCTGGGTGCGCGCCGCGATCGAGTTCGACCGCTGGCTGGTCGAGCAGCTCGGCCTGGAGCAGGACATCGCCGAGGGCGGCGAGGAGAAGCCGGGCGAGGACGAGGGCTGAGCCCTCCGCGTCCTTCCGGGGCCTTGGTGCCCCGCGCGGCCCGCCCGGTCACAGCGCCGTGGGCGCCGCTGCGACGAGATAGGCCCCGTAGAGCAGGGCCGGCCCGGCCAGGGAAGCGAGCACGAGCAGCGCGCGCCCCGGCCGGGCCGACAGCCCCGCCACGAGGCGGTCGGCGAGCGGGACGAGCAGCGGGAAGGCCGGCAGCAGGAAGCGCGGCTTGCAGGTCAGATAGGCGGAGCCGCCGACCGAGATGAGGAGCAGCACTCCCGCGTACACGAGCAGCGCCCCCGGCAGCGGGCGCCGCCGCTCGGCGAGGAGCAGGGCGTAGAGCAGTAGCGCCCCCGAGACGAGCAGGACGGCGACGATCCGCTCCGGGCGGTTCACACCGATCTCGATGTGGTCGGTGTAGCGCAGCATCGCGAGCCCGAAGTCGAAGGTGGAGCCCCAGTCGCGCTGCACGGCGAAGTACCCGCCGAGCACGTCGCCCCGCTCCCACCCCACGTACAGCACGTAGCCGAACCAGCCGAGCGGCGCGAGCGCCATGCCCGCCAGGACGCGCGGCGCGGGGAGCGCGCGGGTCGTCCGGGCGAGCCACAGCCCGGCGAGGATCACGGCCGCCGCGAGGGCCGCGCCGTTCGGGCGCGCGAGCCCCGCGAGCGCGGCGCACGTGCCCGCCCACACCCACCGTCCGTCGAGCAGCGCCCACAGCCCCCAGGCCGCGCAGGCGGTGAGCAGCGACTCGCTGTACGGCACGGAGAGCACGGCCGCGTGCGGCAGCAGCGCCCAGAGCAGCACCAGGACGGTCGCGGTGCGGTGGTCGCGCAGCCGTTCCACGACGGTGTGGATGCCCCAGGCGGCGAGCAGCGCGGAGCACCAGGAGACGAGGAGCGCGAGGACGGGCACGGAGAGGGGCAGGATGAGGCGCAGCAGCCCCACGAGCCCCGGGTAGAGCGGGAAGAAGGCGATGTCGCGGTAGTGCAGGCTCGGCAGCCTGCCGTGCCGGGCGAAGCCGTAGCCGTGGGCGGCGATGTGCTCGTACCACTGCGCGTCCCAGGGCCGCAGCAGCCGCTCGTAGGGGGAGCCGCCGAACATCATCGAGCCGAGCAGGACGAGGAGGGTGCCCGTGAGCCGGATCG
>NZ_GG770539.1:3734135-3745390 GCF_000154905.1 Streptomyces sp. SPB074
CGGCGGGGCCGCCGCCCCGCGTCGGCACCGGGGGCACGGCCGCTCCCCGGCCCGCGCCCCTCGGTTCCGTCCGTCCGCCGCCGGGCTCCAGGAGTTCGCTCACATCGTGCACTGTGCAGCGGCCGGGCCCCCGCCCGTTCCTGACAAGCCGTTCACGCCGCGCGCGCCCCCCGATCGGGTGGCGCTGTGCGGATCAGTGCGCGAGTCGCTTGAGCCGGCCGACGGCTTCGCGGAGCACGTCCTCGCGCTTGCAGAAGGCGAAGCGGACGAGGGAGCGGCCCGCCTCGGGGTCGTCGTAGAAGACCGCGTCGGGCACGGCGACCACGCCGCAGCGCTCGGGGAGCGCGAGGCAGAACGCGGTGCCGTCGGCGCCGAGTCCGAGCGGGGTGATATCGCTCGTCACGAAGTACGTGCCCTGCGGCCGGAAGACCTCGAAGCCCGCGTCGGCGAGCCCGTCGCAGAGCAGGTCCCGCTTGCGCCGCAGGTCCTCGCGGAAGCCGTCGTAGTACGTGTCGGGCAGGTTCAGCGCGGCGGCGACGGCGTACTGGAAGGGCCCGGCGCTGACGAAGGTGAGGTACTGCTTCACGGTGCGCACCGCCGTGACGAGCGCGGCCGGGCCCGTCACCCAGCCGACCTTCCAGCCTGTCAGGGAGAAGGTTTTGCCGCTGGAGGAGATGGTGGCTGTGCGCTCGCGCATTCCGGGGAGGGTGGCGAGGGGGATGTGGGTGCTGTCGTCGAAGACGAGGTGTTCGTAGACCTCGTCGGTGACGACGAGGAGGTCGTGGGCGACGGCGAGGCGGGCGATCTCGGTGGCCTCCTCGCGGGTGAGGACCATGCCGGTGGGGTTGTGCGGGGAGTTGAGGAGGAGCAGCCGGGTGCGGGGGGTGATGAGGGCGGCGAGGCGGTCGAGGTCGGGGCGGAAGCCGGGGGCGTGGAGGGTGAGCGGGACGCGCGTGGCGCCCGCCATGGCGATGCAGGCGGCGTAGGAGTCGTAGTAGGGCTCGAAGGCGATGACCTCGTCGCCCGGTTCCAGGAGGGCGAGGAGGCTCGCGGCGATGGCCTCGGTCGCGCCCGCCGTGACGAGTACTTCCGAGTCCGGGTCCAGTTCGATGCCGTGGAAGCGCCGTTGGTGGGTGGCGATCGCCTCGCGCAGTTCCGGGACACCGGGCCCGGGCGGGTACTGGTTGCCCCGGCCCTCGCGGATCGCGCGGACCGCCGCCTCGCGGACCTTCTCGGGGCCGTCCGTGTCGGGAAAACCCTGGCCCAGGTTGATCGCGCCGGTGCGGGCGGCGAGGGCGGACATCTCGGCGAAGACCGTCGTGCCGAACGCGGCGAGACGCGGGGCGAGCAGGGGGCGGCCTGAGGGCGGGGGCTTCGGGGTCATGGCGTCATCCTGCGCCGAAGCTCTGGTCTTGCTCAAGCGTGCTTTGAGCGCGGACCCCACCGGGCAATCCCGCTGCAACGAAGCAACGGGGGCCGCCGGACGGGCGGCGCGGGACGGAATGCAGGGGGGCAGGACGTGGCGGTGATGATCGCGGTTCTCTGCGTCTTCGGGCTCGTGGTGGCGTCGCTGGTCGTGCGGATCGTGCGGGCGACGGGGAACGCGGTGACCGGGGGCCGGTCCGGGCCGGCGCGCCAGAGCGCCCGGCGCTCGGGGCCGAAGGGCTACTCCGCGCGCGACTCCCGCGCAGGCCGCTCCTCCGCGCGGCGGACCCGGCGTGGTGCGCGGTCCTCCTCCGGGGGCGACTCCGGGAGCTGGTGGGTGGGCGGGGACTCCTCCGGCTCCCACTCGCACGACTCGGGAGGCGGGCACCACTCCGGTGGTCATTCCTGCGGGGGGCACTCCTCCTGCGGGGGCGGGTCCTCCTGCGGAGGCGGCTCGTCCTGCGGGGGCGGCGGGGGCGACTGAGCGGGGAAGCGGACCGGGCGGGACGCGGCGGCGCGGGGTGCGTGGCCGGGCGCGGGACGGGTGCGGGACGCGGTGGCCGGTGGCGTGATGGCCCGTGTGCGGGGGCTGAGGGCGTGACGGGCGGTGGCGTGGTGGCTGATCGCGTGACGGCTGGTGGCGCGAGGGCTGAGGGCATGTGACGTGACGGCCGGTGATCGTGACGGGCCGTGATGAGGGCTCCCGCGAGGATGCGGTGGGTCGCCAGAGAGCCGTCGACGGGGACTGGAACGGGGGATTCGGGATGCAGGTTTTCTTGGGCGTACTGGTGGTGGCCGTCATCGCGGCGGTGGTCCTGGTGGGGCGGGCGGTGACCCGTACCCGGGGACCGCGCGGGCGGCGGCCGTCGGCGCCGAGGCGCGGCGCGGGCGCGGGGCCGTACGGCTCGGGCTCCGCGACCGGGGGCTTCTTCGCGCAGGACTCCGGGCAGAGCTGGTGGGCGGACGGCCACTCCTCCCACGGCGGCTCGGGTCCCCACCACGGGGGACACGGACATCACGACTCCGGCGGGGGCGGGTCCACCTGCGGAGGCGGCGGTTCTTCCTGCGGTGGGGGCTCGTCCTCCTGCGGCGGGGGTGGTTCTTCCTGCGGGGGCGGCTCCTCCTGCGGGGGTGGCGGAGGCAACTGACACGGGGCAGTCTGATCCGCCAGGGCCCGGGCCCACGAGGCGACTCGTGGGACCGGGCCCTGTGTGTGCCGTCCCCCGTCGGCGTGCGACCTTCCGGGCCTGCGCGCACGGGGGCGTCCGTCCGTCGCGCGCCCCCGCACGGGGACGTACGCCGCGCGACGGACGGCTGTCCGCCGGGGGAACGACACACGGCGCGGCCGGGCCCGGGCGAGGGACGGGGGGATCTCGCCGTGGGGCAGGGGGGCGCGGGGCCGCGGTGAGGACCGCTCCGCCGCGCGGAACTCGGGAGCGAGGAGCCGGGGAGCCCTGAGCGGGAAGCCCGGGAGCCGGGAAGCCCGGGAGCCCGGAAGCCCGGGAGCCGGGAGCCGGGGACGGCAGGCGGGGCCCCGTCGGTCCGTACCGCCGTGGTTCAGGAGGCGGGGGAGACCACCGGGCCGGTCCCGCCGGTGCTGCTCTTCGGCACGATCGAGAGGCCGCGTCCGCGCGTCGCGCGCGCCTTGTCGGAACGGCCCGGGGTACCGACCCCCGCCGGGACGTTGCTGTTGAGGCCCGTCGTGCCGGGGGCGTGCGGCACTCCGGCGAGGCGCTTTCCGCGCCGGGCGCGCCCCCGGCGGGTGCCGCTGAGCGCGGCGGGGCGCGGCGCGAGACGGGTGCGGGTGACGACGAGCTGGCCGTCCTCCGGGTAGGCGTGCCACGTACGCCACTGCGTCTCGCCGTCGCGGCGCTGCACGAGCATCGCGGTGAACGCGTCGGGACTGCCGGGGAAGACGCCCGCGAGGCCGTGCGGGTGTTCGGCGACGAGCGCGAGGAGCTCCTGCGCGCGCCCCGCGAACGCGCCGGGCGGCAGTTCCTCGACGCGCGCGGCGAAGTGGTAGTCGAAGCCGTCGAATTCCTCGACGACGCCGACCGGGAGCGGCGCGCCGCCGCCCGGCAGGCAGGCGACGGTCTCCGAGCACTCCCCGTACTCGTCCTCAAGGAGGACCTGGTGCGAGGCGCCGAGCAGGCGCAACTGCACCGTCGCGCGCTCCAGCTCCAGATCGAGGGCGGAGAGGCAGGGGAGGGGTTCGCGGCCGAGCGCCCACGCGAGATCACTCGCGCGCGTGTCGGTGTAGGTGGTTTTCAGGGTCGTGAGCATGGTTCGGCTCCACAGGCGCGCAAGGACGAGGAGGGGCGGGCTGTCTCCCACGGGACGGCGGTGGGGTGACCGGCCGGTCGGGACCCGGGGTTCCGAGGTACGGGCCGGGGTGCGGGAGTAGCCGGCTCGTGCCCTCCGAGGCCGTGCCCGTGGGCTGAGTGGGACGGGAACGGCGGCGGAGGGGCGGCGACGTTTTAGAGGGAATCATGAACTCTCGTGCCCTGACCGCCTTTTCGCCCAACTCCGGGCGGTTTCCATCCCCCCGAGGGCGGGGCAGTTCACATGTTCAACCAGTGCGGAGCTTGCGCCGGACGGAGGCGGGCTCCGTTGTCCCCCGCGCGGGGCGATCCGCGCCGTCACCGCCTTGTCCAGTCTTTCTCCGCTCCCGGGGAGAAAAGCACTCGTGTGGGTGACATGGCGTGCTCCATATGTCACGTAGCGTGGTCAATGTGACCGAGCCGCGTTCCGCCGTCCCCCGCGCCCAGCTCCCGCCCCCACGGGGGGTGGAGGCTGCCGGCGGGCTGCGCGTGGACGGTCTCGAAGGCGGGCCCCGGGCCGCCCCGGGGGACGGCCCCGGAGGCGCTTCCGGGTGCGGTGCGGGGGCTGGAACGGGAGGCGGTGCCGGTGCCGGGGCTGGCGCGGGGCGCGGCGCCGGGGGCGGTGCGGGCGGTCCGGCGGAGAGCGTGGCTCCTGAGCTGCGGCCGCTTCCGCTGCCCGTGCGGCCCGGTGTCGGCCGCTTCCTCGTCCTGCTCGCCGTCTTCGTCTGCGCGGCCTGCGGCCTCGTCTACGAGCTGGAACTCGTCGCCCTGGCCTCGTACCTGCTCGGCGACTCGGTCACCCAGGCGTCCCTCGTCCTCTCCGTCATGGTCTTCGCGATGGGCATCGGCTCGCTGCTCGCGAAGCGGCTGTGCGCGCACGCCGCTGCGGCCTTCGGCGCGATCGAGGCGGGGCTCGCGCTCATCGGCGGGTGCAGCGCCCTCGCGCTCTACGGGGCCTTCGCCTGGTCGGGGCGCTTCCCGGGCGCCTGGGCGAGCGGTTCGAGCGGGCTGCTCATCGGCTTCACCTTCGTCATCGGGGTGCTGATCGGGGGTGAGGTGCCGCTGCTCATGGTGCTCATCCAGCGGATCAGGCGGCAGGAGGCGGGCGGCGCCGTCGCCGACCTCTTCGCCGCCGACTACGTGGGCGCGCTCGTCGGCGGGCTCGCCTTCCCCTTCCTCCTGCTCCCCTTCCTCGGGCAGCTCACCGGCGCCCTGCTGACCGGCGCGGTCAACGCCTGCGCGGGCGCGGCCCTCGTCCTCGGCCTCTTCCACCGCGACCTGGGCCGTCGCGCCCGCTGGACCCTTCTCGTGCTCAACGCCTTCGTGCTCGGCCTCCTCGCGATGGCGGCGACCCACGTCGGTGACTTCGAACGCGCCGCGCGTCGCGCCGTCTTCGGCGACGACATACGCGTGGCGCTGCACAGCGACGTCCAGAACATCGTCCTGACCGGCGGCTCCGGGAAGCCGCTGACGATGTACCTCGGTGACGGACCGCGCGTCAGCTCGGCCGACGAGGGCGCCTACCACCAGGCGCTCGTCCGCCCCGCGCTGGCCGGTCCGCACGCCCGCGTCCTCGTCCTCGGCGGGGGCGACGGGCTCGCGGTGCGGGAGGTGCTGCGCGTCCCGGGGGTACGCGTGGTGGACGTGGTCGAGGTGGACCGCGAGCTGCTGCGGCTCGCCCGCAGGGACCCCCTGCTCGCCGGGCTCAACCGGCACGCGCTCGACGATCCGCGCGTGCGCGCCGTCTCCGCCGACGCGTTCGGCTGGCTGCGCGCCAACCGGCGGCGCTTCGACGCCGTCGTCGCCGACCTGCCCGACCCGCGCCAGACGGCGGCCACCAAGCTCTACTCCCAGGAGTTCTACGGACTCCTCAAGCGGGCCCTCGCGCCCGGGGGCCGCTCCGTCGTGCACGTCGGTTCGCCCGGACGCGACGCGCGCGACTACTGGCGCGCCGAGCGCACCCTGCGCGCCGCCGGGCTGCGCACGGCGCCGTACGCGGCGCACAAGGGGCGTACGGAGTGGGGCTTCCTGCTCGCGGCCACTCCCGAGCGGCCGCCGCTCGCCGTACCGGCCCGGCCCAGGGGCGGCTTCGGCGCGCGGGAACTGCGTTCCGGCGCGCGGCGGGTGGCGGCGACGCGGGTCCGGGGACTGGAGCCTTCGACGCTGGTGTCGCCCCGGTACGGCTTGTGAGGCGGTGTCGGAGGTGGTGTCAGAGACGGTGTCACGGGACGGCGGGCGCGCGGGACGGGACGGTGAGGGGCGGACGCGGTGAGGGGCGCGGGATACGGGGGTGACGCGGACGGCGTGCGCGGGGCGCGGTGGGGCCGGGGCGGGGGTGGTCGGGTGTTTGCGGGCGGGTCCGGCGAGGCGTTCGGGAGGAGGGGGGTACGAAAAGGGCGCGCGTGGGTAGGCTCGCCCGCCATGGAGCATGAGGTCTTCGTCCCGGTTCCCCTCACCGCGCTGCGCCGCGCCCTCGGCGACCCCACCCGGGTCCCCGACTGCGTGCCGGGGCTGCGCGCCGAACCCGGACCCGAGCCCCGTACGGCCCCCGGCGGCGAGGGCATCGCGGTGCACGGGCGGCTGCGCCTGCGCGCCGCCAGCCACACGATCACGTACCGGGGCGCGCTGCGCCTGACCGTCCGCCCGGACGACAGCTGGGCGCTGCACGTCTCGGCGACCGAGGCGCGCGGCGAGGGCTCGGTACGGGCCCGGCTGAGCCTGACGCTCGCGGAGGCCGAGGGCGGTACGCGGGTGCGGTACGCCGGGAGCGGCGAGGTCGTGGGCCGGCTGCTCGACGAGGCGGGGCCCCAGGCCGCCGAATCCGCCCTGCACCGCCTCCTCAACCGCTTCGCCGCGAACCTGGGGCGGGCCGGGGAGGCGCTGACGCGGGAGGACACGGGGGAGACCGGTGCCGAGTCCGAGGGGGCTGCGGAAGCGGTGACCGGGGCAGCCGACACGGGGAGCGGCGCTACGCAGGAGGAGTCGAGTGCGGTGGCAGGGGAGGACGCGATGACGGACGGCACGAGCGGGGCGGACGGACGACCGGAGGGAGAGACGGCGGAGGCCGGGGAGCGGGCGGAGCCGTCGGCGGCACCGGAGGAAGCGGTCACGGCGCGCGGGCCGGGGGACACGGAGGAGACGGGGCCGGAGCCGGAGGGCACGGCGGGACCCGGGGATGGCGGGGGCGGCGCCGATGTCGGGGGCGCCGCGAACCCGGCGGATGGCGGGGACGTCGCGGACGCGGCCAACCCTGTTGACGCCTCGGACGCCGCCGACGACACCCGAGACGACGGCACCCCGGCCACCGAGGGCACCCGAGACGACGAGAATCCCGCCACCGACGACACTCTCGCCACCGACGGCACCCCCACCGACGGCACCCCCGACGCCGACACCCCCGGCTACACCTCCGCCGACGACGACCTCCTCGGGATCGTCCCCGACACCCCCGCCTCCGTCTTCGACACGGACGTCCCGCCGTCCGCGCTGGGGCGCGAGGACGGGGTGCCCGGCCCGGAGGAGGCGGAGCCCCCGGCCGAGGCCGCCCACGCCCGCCGGACGATGATCGGCCGCAGCGCCGAGGAGGTGGACCACGCGCCGCCCCGGGGCCGGTACGCGCCCGAGGCGGTCGGCGGGGCGGCCGCCACCGCGCACACGCTGCGCTGGGCCGCTCCCGTCGCCGCGCTCGTCGTGGCCTCGGCGGTGGTGGCGGGCCGGGCGTTGCGCCGCAGGCACTGACGGGCTGACGCGTGGGGCGTCGGGGGCGCGTACGGGGGTTCTCCCCGGCGTCCCGGGCCCCGCGTAAGGTCACCCCCGTGACCACCGCACCTGAGACGACGCTGACCACCCGCACCTCCTCCCTCACCGTGCGCCCGGACCTCGGGGCCCGGCTCGCCTCGCTGAGGGTGGGGGAGTACGAACTCCTGCGGCCCGGCGATCACTACGGCTCGTTCCCGATGGCCCCGTTCTGCGGACGCACCAGGGACGGGCGGTTCACCAACGGCGGGACGACCCATCAGCTCCCCCTCAACGACGCCCCCCACGCCATCCACGGCACCGCCCGCGACCACCGCTGGGCGACCGCGCCGGCCCCGGAGAGCGTGCACGGCGGCCCCACGGCCGCGTTCACGTACGACCTGGCCGAGCCCTGGCCGTACACGGGGCGGGTCACGCAGACGATGGAGCTGGGCGAGGACGCTCTCACGCTGCGCATGGGCATCGAGACGTACGGGGACTCGTTCCCCGGCCAGGTCGGCTGGCACCCGTGGTTCCGGCGGAACCTCGGGAAGGGCGGCGAGGACGTGAAGATCGGCTTCCAGCCGGGCTGGCAGGAGGAGCGCGGCGCGGACCACCTGCCGACGGACCACCGCATCGACCCGCTTCCCGGCCCCTGGGACGACTGCTTCGGGATGCCGGACGGCGTGACGGTCCTCCTCACCTGGCCGGGCGAGCTCGAACTGACGGTCACCAGCCCGGAGAAGTGGGTCGTGGTCTACGACGAACAGGCCGACTGGGTCTGCGTCGAGCCCCAGACCGGCCCCCCGAACGGGCTCAACACGCAGCCCCGCCTCATCACGCCGATCGACCCGCTGGAGGCTTCCACGACGTGGAGCTGGCGCCTGCTGTGAACCGGAAAGGTCGGGCGGCTCCCACGGGGTACGCGTAGGGGGGCCCGTCCACCGACGAAAGGCGTGACCCCGTGGAGCTGACCCTGCCCCAGCGGATCTACCTGCTTTCCGCCTACGACCCCGACAAGGCCGACTTCACCGCGACCGGGCTCCAGTTCCGGGTCCAGCGGCTGCGCGCCGCCGCCTACGCGGTGCTCGTGGCGGACGGACTCGTCCGCACCGACGGCAAGAAGGCGTGGCGTGTCGCGGGGTCCGCTCCCCGGGACACGTTCCTGCACGGGGTGTGGGAGGAACTGCCCGCCGACAAGCCGCTGGGCTGGCTCCGCCTCGTCCACAACAAGGCGCACACAGCCGAGACCCCGGTGCGCGAGCAGCTTCGCGAGGCCGGGTACGTCGAGGAGCCGCAGGGGCACCGCCTCAATTCGCTCGCCAAGCACAAGGGAGCGCCCAGCGACCCGGACGGGCTGCTCGCGCTGCGCGAGCGGATGCGCAACCCGGTGCTCGCGGACGCGCGGCCGGAGCAGGTTCCGGAGGAGGACGTGACGCTCGCGGTGCTGTGCGCCGAGGGCGGTACGGGGGCGCTGTTCACCGGCAAGGAGCAGAAGGCGCACAGGGAGACGCTCAAGGGCTTCGGCGCCCACTTCGACGCGCGGGTGCCCGGACTGCGCGCCGCGCTCCTCACCTCGATCCTCTCGGCCCGCTCCGTGGGCGGCGGCTGGAGCTGAGCGGCCGGGAGCCGGGCGGCGCGGGGGGACGGGAGCGGGGCGCCGGGTGGGGGCGGGTCGCCCCGGCCGTCGTACCGCCCGTCGGCGGCGGTCCCCCGCGCCCCGTGGCGCCCGGCGTCGGCCCGCGGTCCCGCCGCCCGTACCGTGCGCGGCAGCGGTGGCCCGTCCCCGCGCCCGTACCCTGCCCGGCGGCGGCCCGCCCCGCCCCCGTACCGCCCCTCTAAGCTCGTGCCCATGACTGACGCACGTTCCGAGCTGCTCCAGCAGATCAAGGACAAGGCCGTGGTGCACGGCAAGGTGACACTCTCCTCGGGTATCGAGGCCGACTACTACGTCGATCTGCGCCGGATCACGCTCGACGGGGCCGCCGCGCCGCTCGTCGGCGAGGTCATGCTGGACCTCGTGGACAACCTCGACTTCGAGGCGGTCGGCGGGCTCACCCTCGGGGCCGACCCGGTCGCGGACGCGATGCTGCACGCCGCGCACGCGCGCGGCAAGCGGGTGGACGCCTTCGTGGTCCGCAAGGCCGCGAAGACGCACGGGATGCAGCGCCGTATCGAGGGCCCGGACATCGCGGGACGGCGGGTGCTCGTCGTCGAGGACACCTCCACCACCGGCGGCTCGCCGCTCACCGCCGTCGAGGCCGTGCGCGAGGCCGGAGGGCACGTCGTCGCGGTCGCCACGATCGTGGACCGCGACACCGGAGCGGGCGAGAAGATCGCCGGCGAGGCCGGCGTCCCGTACGTCTACGCCTACGCGCTCAAGGAACTGGGCCTCTGACGAGCGGCCCTTACCGCCCTGTGCCGGCCGTGCTCACGGTGACGCCCCCGCACCGCTGAGCAGGTCGGATCTCCGACGAGCGAGCCCGCTAGACGCCCTCCGGGCCCCTGACCTCGCCCGCTCGTCAAGAGGCGATGTTTCACGTGAAACACCGGACCCGTCATGTTTCACGTGAAACATCGCCTTCGTCGTCTCATGCCCACGGTCCTCGCTGGGAGCAAATCGGTACGTCTGGAAAGATGGACCCGGCCGACACCGGCGTCGCCCCCAGGTCAGGGTCACTGCACACACCCGCACATCACAAGGAGCGGACACATGCCCATCGCAACCCCCGAGGTCTACAACGAGATGCTCGACCGGGCGAAGGCAGGCAAGTTCGCCTACCCGGCCATCAACGTGACCTCCACGCAGACGCTGCACGCGGCCCTGCGCGGTTTCGCCGAGGCCGGGAGCGACGGCATCATCCAGATCTCCACCGGGGGTGCGGAGTTCCTGGGCGGTCAGTACAGCAAGGACATGGTCACCGGCGCGGTCGGTCTCGCGGAGTTCGCGCACGTCGTCGCGGAGAAGTACCCGGTCACGGTCGCGCTGCACACCGACCACTGTCCCAAGAACAAGCTCGACGGCTATGTCCGCCCGCTGCTCGCGGTCTCCGCCGAGCGCGTCAAGGCTGGCCAGAACCCGCTCTTCCAGTCGCACATGTGGGACGGCTCCGCCGAGACCCTGGACGACAACCTGGCCATCGGCCAGGAGCTGCTCGCGCTGGCCAAGGCCGCGAAGATCATCCTTGAGGTCGAGATCACCCCGACCGGTGGTGAGGAGGACGGCGTCTCGCACGAGATCAACGACAACCTCTACACCACCGTGGACGACGCGATCCGCACCGTCGAGGCGCTCGGCCTCGGCGAGAAGGGCCGCTACCTGCTCGCCGCCTCCTTCGGCAACGTGCACGGCGTCTACAAGCCCGGCAACGTCGTGCTCCGCCCCGAGCTGCTCAAGGACCTGAGCGAGGGCGTCGCCGCGAAGTACGGCAAGCAGCAGCCCTTCGACTTCGTCTTCCACGGCGGTTCGGGCTCCACCAAGGAGGAGATCGCGACCGCGCTGGAGAACGGCGTCGTCAAGATGAACCTGGACACCGACACGCAGTACGCCTTCACGCGTCCCGTCGCGGACCACATGTTCCGCAACTACGACGGTGTGCTGAAGGTCGACGGCGAGGTCGGCGACAAGAAGACGTACGACCCCCGCACCTGGGGCAAGCTCGCCGAGGCCGGCATGGCCGGGCGCGTCACCGAGGCGGCTCAGACGCTGCGCTCGGCCGGGCACAGCCTCAGCGCCTGAGCGGCTGACCTGCGGGCCCCCGTCCCGCGCGGCTC
>NZ_GG770539.1:3746236-3749793 GCF_000154905.1 Streptomyces sp. SPB074
ACAGCGCCACCGCCGCCCCCGGCACCGCCGAACCGGCCGCGCCTGTCGCCCCACCCACCGAGCCGGGCGCCGAGGCCCCTGAGCCGGGCGCCGAGGCGCCCGAGGCCCCGCACCTCGAATTCGCCGGGAGCACCCCCTACGAGGACTACGTCCACGCCGACGTCCTCACGCACCTCCAGGAGCTGCGCTCCGAGGACCCCGGCGAGATGGTCTTCCTCGTGACGACCCAGGTCATGGAGTTGTGGTTCACCGTCCTCGTGCACGAGTGGGAGACCGCCGCGCGGGCGCTGCGCGAGGACGAGCTGCCGCGCGCGCTCGACGCGCTGCGCCGCTCGCGCCGCGAACTCGACGCCCTCAACGCCTCCTGGCTCCCGCTCGCCGGGCTCACTCCCGCCCAGTTCAACAGCTACCGCGGCGCGCTCGGCGAGGGCTCGGGCTTCCAGTCGGCGATGTACCGGCGCCTGGAGTTCCTGCTCGGCGAGAAGTCCGCCGCGATGCTCGTCCCGCACCGGGGCACGCCGCGCGCGCACGCCGAACTGGAGAAGGCGCTCCACGAGCCCGGCCTCTACGACGAGGCGCTGCGCTTCCTCGCCCGGCGCGGCCACCCCGTGCCGCCCTCCGTCCTCGACCGCGACCTCAGCCGCCGCTACGAGCCGTCCGAGCAGGTCGAGGCGGTGTGGGCGGAGATCTACCGGGGCGATCAGCGCGGCGAGGAGGTGCGGCTCGGCGAGGCACTCACGGACGTGGGCGAGCTGGTGTGGCGATGGCGCAACGACCACCTCACCGCGACCCGCCGCGCGATGGGCTCCAAGCAGGGCACGGGCGGCTCCGCGGGCGTCGCCTGGCTGGAGAAACGCGCCGCGAAGAGCGTCTTCCCCGAGCTGTGGACGGCGCGCGGCAATGTCTGAGCGCCACGAAGCGGACGCATCCGCACGTTCCGCGTCCGGGGACGACACCGCCGCCGCGCTCCGGGCCACCGCCCACCGGCTCGACGCCGAGGACCCGCTGCGCCCGGTGCGGGAGCGGTTCACGCTCCCCGAGGACGTCGTCTACCTCGACGGGAACTCGCTCGGCGCACTGCCGAAGGCCGTCCCCGGCCGCCTCGCCCACGTCGTCGGCCACGAGTGGGGCGCGCTCGGTATCCGCTCCTGGACCGAGAGCGGCTGGTGGGAGGCGCCCGAGCGGGTCGGTGAGCTGATCGCGCCGCTCGTCGGCGCGGCACCCGGGCAGGTCGTCGTCGGTGACTCGACCAGCGTCAACCTCTTCAAGGCCCTCGTCGCGGCCGTCCGGCTCGCCGGAGAGGGCCGCGACGAGGTGCTGGTCGACTCCTCGGCCTTCCCGACCGACGGCTACATCGCGGAGGCGGCGGTACGGCTGACGGGGCACCGCCTCGTCCCCGTGCTGCCCGCCGAGGTCCCGGGCCGGCTCGGCCCCCGTACCGCCGCCGTGCTCCTCAACCACGTCGACTACCGCACCGGGCGCCTGCACGACCTGCCCGCACTCACCGCCGCCGTGCACGAGGCGGGCGCGTACGCCGTCTGGGACCTGTGCCACAGCGCGGGCGCGCTCCCCGTGGGGCTCGACGCGCACGGCGTCGACCTGGCCGTCGGCTGTACGTACAAGTACCTCAACGGCGGCCCCGGCTCCCCCGCCTTCCTGTACGTGCGCGCCGCGCACCAGGCGGCGTTCGACTCGCCGCTGCCGGGCTGGAACTCGCACGCGGAACCGTTCGGGATGCGGCCCGCCTACCAACGCGCGCAGGGCGCGGCGGCCGGGCGGGTCGGGACCCCCGACATCCTGTCCCTGCTCGCCCTGGAGGCCGCGCTCGGCGTCTGGGAGGGCGTGGACCTCGCCGCCGTACGGGCCAAGTCGTTGGCGCTGACGGACTTCTTCCTGGAGTGCGTCGACCGGTACGCGCCGCCCGGACGCCTGGAGTCCGTCACCCCGGCCGCGCACGAGGAGCGCGGCAGCCAGCTCGCGCTGCGCAGCCCGCGCGCCGCCGAGCTGATGCCCCGCCTCATCGCGCGCGGCGTCGTCGGCGACTTCCGGCCGCCGGACATCCTGCGCTTCGGCTTCACCCCGCTGTACGTGGGATTCGCGGACGCGGAGCGCGCGGCGCGGGTGCTGGGGGAGGAGCTCGGCGCGGTGGGGTGAGGGCGGTGGGGTGAGAAGAGGGAGAGGCGCGGGGGGCGGGGGACGGGGGGCGGGAGTTCGGTGGGGCTCGGCCTGGTGGGAAGGGGCCCCGGGCCGGGGGCGGCGCTGTCGGCTCCGTACCCAACCCTCCGCCCGCTCCCACATCCGCGCCGTCGATTCCCCCCTTTCGGGTGGATTGCCGCAAGGCAGAGGTTTGCCCGGCTCTTCCCTGGTCAAACGGTCCCGTGCTGTTCCCGGCCGTGCACGGTGCGTGCGCGAGGCCGCCGTGCGCGGCGGGAACGGCACCACGGCGGGCGCGCGGCCCGCCGGATCACCCCGCACCCGTATCCGCGCACGTCACCCGCTGATAGCGTCCCGGCCGGTCGGAGGGGGCCGCCCGCGCGGCCCCGGAGGAACCGCGGGGGCCGCGCACACCTCGCGAAACCCGCAGGGACCGGACCCGCAGGACCGCGAACGCTGAGAGGTCGCACATGCCGGACGACGCCGTGGCCCGCGAGGCCGCCGAGGCGGAATCGCTCTTCGCGCACCGCGGGGTGCCGCCCGAGGCCACCCTGTCCTACGGCGAGCACCCCGACCAGCTCGTCGACTTCTACGCCCCGCGCGGTCCCGCGCACCCCGGCGGCCACCCCCTGGTCCTCGTCCTGCACGGCGGCGCCTGGCGGGCCACGTACGACAGGGCGCACCTGTCGCCCTTCGCGGGGCTGCTCGCGCGGCGCGGGTTCGCCGTCGCGCTCGCCGAGTACCGCAGAGGCGCTGGCCTGCCGGGGCAGGGCGCGAAGGCGCGGCCGGGGCGGTGGCCGGAGACGTTCGACGACCTCTCCGTCCTGCTCGACACGCTGCCCGAGCTCGCGGGCAAGGCGCTCCCGAGGACC
The DNA here is from genome assembly GCF_000154905.1 of Streptomyces sp. SPB074. GTDB lineage: Bacteria > Actinomycetota > Actinomycetes > Streptomycetales > Streptomycetaceae > Streptomyces. The sequence goes on from NZ_GG770539.1 coordinate 3,749,263, forward strand.
GATCCCGCGCGCACCGTGCTGTGCGGGCACTCCTCGGGCGGTCACCTCGCGCTGTGGGCGGCGGCGCGCCACGTCCTCCCCGCCGACGCGCCGTGGCGCCGCGCCGAGCCGCCCGCGTTGCGCGGCGTCGTGGCGCTCGCACCCCTCGCCGACCTGGCCCTCGCGCGCGAACTGGGCGTCTGCGACGGTGCCGCGGAGCCCTTCCTGGGCGGTGCCGCGACATTCGGCGCGCGCCTGCCGTACGCCGATCCGGCCCGCCTGCTGCCGACCGGGATCGCGACGACGCTCGTGCAGGGCCGCGACGACACCGAGGTCCCCGCCGCCGTCGCCGAGTCCTTCGCCGACGCGGCCTCGGCGGCGGGCGAGCCCGTGGGCGTGACGCTGCTGGAAGGCGTCGGGCATTACGCGCTCGTGGACCCGGCGGCGGACGCCTCGGCGGTCGTGGCGGAGGAGATCGCGCAACTCGCCTGGTGAGCGCCGCTCCGGCCGCTCACGGGGCGGGCGCGTGAGCCGTCTGCGGGGGAGGAGGCG
>NZ_GG770539.1:3749893-3752916 GCF_000154905.1 Streptomyces sp. SPB074
AAAAAAAAAAAAAAAAAAATACGAATTAAAAATCATAATTCAAACAAGAAAATGCCAATCTTTCACGAGTAGTAGCAATGGCGGCGATTATGGTGCGGAGCCGGTTCGCTCGTACGGGTCCGCCGCGACGGCGGCTGCTCGCTCCGTTCCCGTCTGCCTCATTGGTCCCGTCTGCCTCGTTGGTCCCGTCGGTCGTGCCGGTCCCGTCGTCTGCCTCGCCGGTCCGGTCGTGCGCGTTGTCCGCGCCGCCCCGGGGCCCTCCCGGTCCGTCCCGTTGCGGACCGTACGGCGTGTCGCGGCCGGGACGGTCCCTCTCAAGACGGTGTCGTCCTCCTTGAGATGGACGGCGCAAGTGCATACGTGCGAGGGACGCCAGGGAGCGCGCGGCGCCCTAGCGTGGTGGGCATGAACAAGACTTCGGCCTCTGGGCGCGACGACCTCGCTCCCGGGCTCGCGACGGAGCGGCGGATCGTGGATCTGGCGGCGCGGGTCATGCGCGAGGACCTGATCGCGGATGCCTTCGCCTTCCGGCCACTGCCCGTGCGCGCGGTGCCGGAGCACTGGTCGCGCTGGGCGTGGACGCGCTGGCTGCCGCAGGCGGTCGTGGCGTTCGCGGCGGTGGTGTGCTTCGCCCTCTCCGTGACGGGCCCGTACGGGGTCGTGCTGGGCCCCGTCAACGGCTGCCTCGTCCTGCTCGCCATGTTCCGCCCGGTCGGCGCCTGGTGGCTCTCCCTCCCCCTGTGCCTGCTGCCCGCCGTCGCGGACTTCGCGGTGGTGGGTTTCGCCACCGCCCTCGTCGTCCTAGTGGTGTCCTCCTGGCAGTCGAGGCCGCGCGCGGCGCTGAGCATGTGGCTGATCAGCGCGGCCCTCGGCTTCGTGCTGGGCGGCGCCCTGCACACGGGGAACGAGGGCGACATCAGCACGTACCTCTTCGTGAGCGGCCTCGTCCTCCTCGCCTCGTCCTCGCTGCGGGGCTGGCGGCAGGCGCGGCAGCAGGTCGCGGTGAAAGAGGCGGAGGTCGCCGAGAAGAAGGCGGAGGTCGCCCGCAAGGAGGAGGTGACGCTCGTCGAGCGCTCGCGCCGCACGCTCCTGGAGGAGCGCACGACGATCGCCCGTGAACTGCACGACGTGGTCGCACACCACATGTCGGTCGTCGCGATCCAGGCCGAGGCGGCCCCCTACCGGGTGGTGGACCCACCGCCCGAGCTGGTCGCCGCCTTCGCCACGATCCGCGAGAACGCGGTGGTCGCGCTCACCGAACTGCGGCGCGTGCTCGGGGTCGTGCGGGCGGAGGACGCCGAACTGCCGAACGCCCCGCAGCCCACCCTGGCCGATCTCGACGCGCTGCTCGACAACGTGCGCGGCACGCTGGAGGTGACGAAGGTGGTGACGGGCCGGGTGCGGGAGCTGCCGCAGGGGGTCGAGCTGTCCGCGTACCGCATCGTGCAGGAGGCACTGAGCAACACCCTGCGGCACGCGCCGGGCGCGGACGCGGTGGTGGAGCTGTCGTACGTGCTCGGCGGCTTCGGACTGCGCGTCTTCAACGCCGCCCCGCCCGTCCCCTGGGACGAGGAGGGGCCGGGCCCCCGGGACGAGGACGCCCCGTGGCCGGAGGACGGCCCCTGGGACGGTGAGGCCCGCACGGAGGGACCGCCGCCCACCCCACCCATCTCCCCGGTCGCTGGCGGCAGCGGACACGGGCTGACGGGGATGCGGGAACGCGTCGCGATGCTGGAGGGCGAACTGACGGCCGGGCCCACGGAGTCGGGGGGCTTCGAGGTCGCGGTCTGGATTCCGGTCCCGGTGGCCGCACCGGAGCGGGAGGCGGAGGCGGAACGCGAGCCGGAGGCGGGAGCGGGGCGAGAGGCGGAGCCGGTGGCGGGGCGGAGTCCGGAGCGGGTGCCGCGGGCGCGGCCCGGCGGGGGGCGTAGCGCGCCACCTCAGTCGGCCGGCTGGCCCGCACCCCCAGCGGGTCCGGAGCCCCGCAGCCCCGAGGCTTCCACGATCTCGTTCCGCAAGGAATCGGGCCCGGGGGAGGGCGGCGCATGAGTATCACGGTGCTGATCGCCGATGACCAGGTGATGGTCCGGGAGGGCTTCTCGGTGCTGCTCGGGGCCATGCCGGGGATCGAGGTCGTCGGCGAGGCGGTCGATGGGCGCGAGGCGGTCGAGCTCACCGCGCGCCTCGCCCCCGACGTCGTTCTCATGGACATCCGGATGCCGCGGCTCGACGGCATCGGGGCGACTCGCGAGATCGTCGCGAGCCCGGCCGGGACGAAGGTGCTCGTCCTGACCACGTTCGACCTGGACGAGTACGTGTACCAGGCCCTGCGGGCCGGAGCCTCGGGCTTCCTCCTCAAGGACGCCTCGGCACGTCAGCTCGCCGAGGCGGTGGAGGTCGTCGCGCGGGGCGAGGCGCTGCTCGCGCCGAGCGTGACCCGGCGGCTGATCACGGAGTTCGCGCGCGTCCCCGAGACGGTCCTGCGCGGCCCCGCGCCGCCCCGTACGGGCGGCGCCTACGGGGAACTGACGGAACGCGAGACGGAGGTCCTCGTCCATGTCGCATGCGGTCTCTCCAACCAGGAGATCGCCGCGAAGCTCTACGTGGCGGAGTCCACGGTGAAGACACACGTAAGCCGAATCCTGGTGAAGCTGGGCCTGCGGGACCGGACCCAGGCGGCGGTCTTCGCCTACGAGAACAGGCTGGTCGAGCCGGGGTAGCCGAGGCGGGGGAGGGGGGCCGGGGTGCGGATGCGGCGGGCGGCGGGGGACGGGGTGCCGGTGCGCGGTGGAGGTGGTGTGCGGTGGCGGCTGGGCGCCGTGCGGTGGTGGCTGCGCGGGTGCGAACCGGTGTGGGCGGTGCCGGGGCCCTCACGTGTGCGGTGCCGGGGCGGGGCGGGGCGGGGCGGGGCGGAAGCGGTGTGCGCTGGCGGCTAGAGGCCGCACGGTGGTGCCCGGGGGATGTGCGGGTGGGGGCCGGGGGTGGGCGATACCAGAGCTCTCAGCGTGGGTGCCGGGGTGGGG
>NZ_GG770539.1:3753465-3761940 GCF_000154905.1 Streptomyces sp. SPB074
CTCGGGGGTCAGGTCACCACGATGCTCCAGATCCCCCGCCGTACCGTCCAGGTGCGGCTGCGGACGGGGCCGACGGGGGCGCCGTCGACGAGGTAGTGGAAGTCGGGGCCGGAGACGGTGACGGTACGGGCGCGGGCGAGCACGGGATCGGCCGTGCGGGCGGCGGGCACGAGGCGCACCCCGGCATAGCCGGAGGTGTCGGGGCGCGGTGCCGTGGACGGTGCGCCGACCGGGCCGAGCGGGGCGCGGGTGGGAGAGGGCGTGACGGTGAGGGAGCGCAGGGGGGTGGTGAGGTCGGCGAGGAGTTCCCCGTCCGCCTCGATCCGCAGCCCGGCCCGTACGCCGCCACCGGGCGCCTGTCCCGGCTCCCCGCGCAGTCCTCCGCGTATCCGCTGCCACCAGCCGCGCGCCCCGCCCGGCCACCGATTCGCCATCCCCGCCCGGGCCGCGCCGTTTCGGGCAGCTCCCCCGCGCGCGCCTCCGGCGCCATCCGTCCCCGGCCGCCCCGCCTCCTCACGAGCACCCCGGGCGCCGCCCGCTTCCTCGCGGGCCGCTGCTGCGCCGCGCGGTTCGTAGCGGGTCGGTGTTGCGGCGCTCGGTTCGTGGCGCGGTGCTGGCGTGGCGCCCGCTTCGTCACGGGTTGCGCCTGTGCCGCTCGGTTCGTGGCGTGGTGCTGGCGTGGTGCTCGCTTCGTCGCGGGCTGCTGCTGTCCAACCCGCTTCGTCATGGGTTGGGCCCGTGCCGCTCTGTTCGTCGCGGGCCGGTGGTGCGGAGCTCGGTTCGTCGTGGGGTCCTGTCATGCCGCCCAGTTCGTTGCGGGGTGCTGCCGCGGCGCTCGCTGCGTTGTGGACCGCTGCTGTACCGCTTGAATCCGCGCGGGTCGCTGCTGTGCCGCCTGCTTCTTTGCGGGGTGCTGCTGTGCCGCCGGCTTCCGCGCGGGTTTCTTCCGCGCCGTCCGCTTCGTCGCGATCTGCCGCCGCAGCGATCGCTTCCTCGCGGCCTCCCGTCCTGCCGCGCCCTGTTTGCGCGCCGCCCGGCTCCGTTCGGGACGCTGCCTCCCATGACGCTTCCGCGCCGCCCGTCCTCCGGCGAGCGGACCTTCCCAGGGCCGTTTCCGTGCGCGCTGTTCCCGCGTCGCTCGTTCCGCGACGCGTCGATTCCTCTCCTGGCGCTCCCGTGCCGGGTGCTCGGTGGCGCGCAGGGGTCGCGCCCTTTCCGGGGGATCGTCCGGTGCCGGGCGTGGTCTGTGCCTCGGGCTCTGTCACGTCCGTGGCGCGGACGCCACGTCGGCGGAGCGCGCCGCCCCGGCCGCGCGCGGCGGGGACCGGCAGTTCGAGGGCTCCGAGTACGACACCGTCGCTGTCGTCGACGAGAAGGTCACGCGCGACGGGTCGCCCCTCCAGTACGGCGCGCGCCGCCGCGACCGGATCGACGGGCACACCCAGTGCCCGGGCGAGCGCGACGCCCGCTCCGTCCCCGGCCAGTACCGGTACCCACCCGACGACCCGTCGGCAGGGCTCTTCGCTCGGCGAGCCTCCCGTCCGCCGCCCCGCCCTGCCTCGCGTCTCCTCGGTTCCGTCGCGTCGGCCCTGGGGCCCCCGGGACCTCGTGCCGCCCCACGGACCTGGCCCACCCGGGACGTTCGCCCCGGAGCCGTGTGCTTCCGCGTCGCCCGTGCGCGAGCCCTGTGCCTCCGGGCGGGGTGCCCCAGGGGCATTTGTCTCCGAGTACGCGGCCGGGCTGTCGCCGTTGCGGACGCGGTTGCTCCGTGCGCCGTGCACCCCCGGGCCCCGGCCCCCGGGAACGTGCTTGCGAGGGCCGTCCGCTTCGGGGTGACCCCGTCGCGCGCTCCCCGAAGGGCGGTCATCACCGGAGAATCCGTCCCTCGGCCCACCATCCATCTGCCCGTCCTGCGTGCGCCGCTCGTCCGCCGTGGGCGAGCCGTTCTGCGAGCGCGGCTCATCCTTCGCTCGCGAGCCGTCCGCTGACGGTGAGCCGTGCTCCGTGCGCGGCCCGTCCTTCGTCCGCGAGTCGTCCGCTGTCGGTGAGCTGTTCTGCGTGGGGCGTCCGTCCGTAACCGGTGAGCCGTGCTCCGTGGGTTGCCTGTCTGCCGTCCGCGACCCGTACTCCGTGCGCCGCCTGTCCGCTGACGGTGAGCCGTGCCCCGCGCGCGGCCCGCCCGTCATCCGTGAGTCCCCGCCCGTGCGCTGGCCATCCCTCGTGCGTCGGCCGTCCTCCGCGCCTCGCTCCGTGCGCCCGTCCGCAGTCCGCGACCTGTCCGTCTCCGGCCGGGGCGCCCCGGTGGCGTCCCCCGGGTTGTTCCCGGTCAGGGGGCGGCCGTGCGTGGAGCCGCTGCCAGCTGCGCCTCCGACCCGGGCGCCACCCTGAACGTCACGCGCTTGGGGGCTCGGGTGTCCGCCCCTCTCACCGGTTGGTCCGTCCGGCCCCGGCCCCTCCGCCTCCGGCCCCTCCGCCTCCGGCTTCTCCGCTCCCGCCCGTGCTCGCGGAAGCCCAGAGCCCGGTCCGTCCCGGCCGTCCGTTTCCGGTCCACCCCCCGGCGAACCCCCGCTCCCGGCGCGCGCCACCCGTCCGCCGTCCGCTCGTCCGCCGTCCGTCAGCCCGTGGTCCGCCCCTCCGCCGTCCGTCCATCCGCCTGCCAGTCCTCCGCGCGTCGACGCCCCCCAGGCCCCGGTGTCCTCCGCATCCTCCACGCGTGAGCCGCCGCCCGAACCGCGCCCCGCCTGGCCGGCGCCGTCGGCATCCCGGGCCTCGTCCGTGATCCAGGTACTGCCCGCAGCCCCGGCGCGGTCTCCCCCCTTGCCGCCGTCCGCAGTCCTGGCCCGGTCTGCGCCCTCGGCACTGATCACGTCTCCGGCTCCGTCCGCACCCTTGGCGCTTCCCGGAACCCCTGCACGGCCCGCACTTTTGGCACGGTCTACGCCCTCGTCCGCATCCCCGGCCTCGTCCGCGCCCCGGGCACGGCCGGCGCCGTCGCTGCCGCCCGCGATCCCGGCCTCGCTCGGGCCCGTGGCCCGGTCCCCGCCCCGAGTGCCGTCCGCACCCTGGGCCCCGTCCGCACCCCCGGCCTCGTCCACACCCCTGGCGCGCCCCGCTCCCTCAGCACGATCCGCACCGTCGTCGCCGCCCGCACTGCTGGCACGGTCCGCACTCCTGGCCCGCTCTGCGCCCTCGGCACCGATCGCGCCTCCGGCTCCGTCCGCACCCTTGGCGCTTCCCGGAACCCCTGCACGGCCCGCACTTTTGGCACGGTCTACGCCCTCGTCCGCATCCCCGGCCTCGTCCGCGCCCCGGGCACGGCCGGCGCCGTCGCTGCCGCCCGCGATCCCGGCCTCGCCCGCGCCCGTGGCCCGATCCGCACCCCAGGCACGGCCCGCACCCTCACCACCGCCCGCGCCCTCGCCGCCGCCCACGCCCGCCGCCCGGTCCGCCCCCCGGACGCCGCCCCCGGCGCCGTCCCCGTCCCCAGCACCGTCCGCGCCCCACGCACGGCCCACACCCCCGGCCTCATCCGCACTCCAGGCACGGCCCGCACCCCCCACACGACCCTCGCCCCCACTCCCAGCCCCGCCCCCCGCGTCCCCCGCGTCCCCCACATCCCCCGCGTCCCCCGCGTCCCCCACATCCCCCGCGTCCCCCGCCCCCAGCATCCGCCCCCGGAACAGCGTCCCCACCGCTCTGACCAGGGCCGTGTCGTCGCCGACGACGATCACGCGGCGGCGGCCCGCGCGGCGTACCGCGTCGGCGTACTCCTCGGGGGTTTCGGGGAGGCAGATCTTCACTTCGGCCCCCGCGGCCAGGACGTCGCGGGCGATGCGGACGGACTCGCCGTCCGCGCGGCGGGCCGTGGGGTCGATCACGAGCAGCAGGGAGGGGGCTGGGTACGCCGAGGGCTCTGGAGCCGACACCGCTGTCCTTCCTCGGGTCGTCGGGTAGCATCTTTGTGCAAGAGCCCCTTGCGCTATTGCGCCAGGGGCTTCGTCTATTCCGGGGCACCGGTCCGACGGCTCGCGGCCGAGGAAGGCCGCCGGTACCTGCCCGCGCACGACGCGTCGCGGCACGTACCGGAAGACGGTGTACGCCGTAACCACGTACGCCCCGACCATGGACATGCCCCACCCGGAAGGGGTGTACGCCTGTGCCCGCACTTGTGCTGCTCGGTGCTCAGTGGGGTGACGAGGGCAAGGGGAAAGCGACCGACCTGCTCGGCGGCTCGGTCGACTACGTGGTGCGCTACCAGGGCGGCAACAACGCCGGCCACACGGTCGTCGTCGGCGACCAGAAATACGCGCTCCACCTGCTCCCCTCCGGCATTCTGTCGCCCAACTGCGTGCCGGTCATCGGCAACGGTGTCGTCGTGGACCCGGCGGTCCTGCTCTCCGAGCTGAGCGGGCTGAACGAGCGCGGCGTCGACACGTCGAAGCTTCTGATCAGCGGAAACGCCCACCTCATCGCGCCGTACAACGTGACGATGGACAAGGTCTCGGAGCGCTTCCTCGGCAAGCGGAAGATCGGTACGACCGGGCGCGGCATCGGCCCGACGTACGCGGACAAGATCAACCGCACCGGTATCCGCGTCCAGGACCTGTACGACGAGTCGATCCTGCTCCAGAAGGTCGAGGCGGCCCTCGACATAAAGAACCAGATGCTCGTCAAGCTCTACAACCGCCGCGCGATCGACGCCGAGCGGATCGTCGCGGAGCTGCTGGAGTACGCGGAGAAGCTGCGTCCGTACGTCACGGACACCTCGCTCGTGCTCAACAAGGCGCTGGAAGAGGACAAGGTCGTGCTCATGGAGGGCGGCCAGGGCACGCTCCTGGACGTCGATCACGGTACGTACCCCTTCGTGACCTCCTCGAACCCGACCGCGGGCGGCGCCTGCACCGGTTCCGGGGTCGGCCCGACGAAGATCAGCCGTGTCATCGGCATCCTCAAGGCGTACACGACGCGTGTCGGCGCGGGCCCGTTCCCGACCGAGCTGTTCGACGAGGACGGCGAGGCGCTGCGGCGCATCGGCGGCGAGCGCGGTGTGACGACGGGCCGCGACCGGCGCTGCGGCTGGTTCGACGCGCCGATCGCCCGTTACGCGACCCGTGTCAACGGCCTCACGGACTTCTTCCTCACGAAGCTCGACGTGCTCACCGGCTGGGAGCGCGTCCCGGTCTGCGTGGCGTACGACATCGACGGCAAGCGCGTCGAGGAGGTCCCGTACAACCAGACCGACTTCCACCACGCGAAGCCGGTCTACGAGTACCTGCCGGGCTGGAGCGAGGACATCACGAAGGCGAAGTCCTTCGCCGAGCTGCCGAAGAACGCGCAGGCGTACGTGAAGGCGCTGGAGGACATGTCCGGCGCCCCGATCTCGGCGATCGGGGTCGGTCCGGGCCGCGACGAGACGATCGAGATCAACTCGTTCCTGTAGGACGCGGCGCCGGTGCGAGCCGGGGCGGCGCCCGGTGCGAGCCGGGCGCCCGGGGACCCCTTCCCCGTGGTGGGCGAGCACGCGCGCACCACGCGGAGGGGGTCCTTTTCGTTCCGACGCCCCGTTCCGCCGCCCCGTTCCGGCTCCCGTTCCGCCCTCCCCGGGCGCACGCGCCGCACGCTCCCGCCGGGAGCCGGGCTCACGCCAGTTCCAGCAGCTCCTTGAGGCGGGTCAGGTCCGCCGTGACCATCTCCGCGTCGCGCGCGAACTCCTCGTCCGTCGCGTCGGCCGGGCGGCGGAGGGTGAAGACGAGGAGGCTCCCGGCGCCGTCCGTGATGACGCGGACCGGGTTGTTGACGACCTCGCCGTCCGGCAGGGTGACGTCGTGGTCGAGGACGCCGAGGTCGTTCGGCGGGACGAAGGCGACCGTGACGCGGCCCATGGGGGCGTCCGGGGCGACCCACGCGTCCCCGTCGCGCTCGATGGAGCCGCCAAGGCCGAGTGCCCAGGCGGGCAGGTTCGCGGGGCCCGAGGCGTAGGCGTAGACGTCGTCGCGGGTACGGTCGATGTGGATGCCCAGGTGGCGGGCGGCGCTGTGTGCCATGGCGCTGACGGTAACGGGAGTGCGGGGGCGGGGTCTTGAACGTTTCGGACGCGTGGCGCGACGGGAGCGCGGGGGACGGGGGCGGCGGGGGCGCCGGGGTGCGGATCGCCGCGTGCCGTGCGGAGGATGTCGCGCCGCTCGACGCGCACCTGCCCTCGGGCGTGGCCACCTCCTTCCACGCGCGCCGCTTCGCGCGGCAGCGCGCGGGCGGCAGTACGTACCTCGTGGCCTGGGCGGACGGCGTGCCGGTGGGCAACGGCGAGATCCGGTGGGGAGGTTGCGCGGCGCCGGAGGTGCGCGAAGCGGTCGGGGAGTGCCCGGAGCTGAACGGGCTCGACGTGCGGGCCGAACTGCGCGGCCGGGGCATCGGTACGGCACTGATCCACCACGCCGAGGCGCTCGCCGCCCGCCGGGGCGCGCCGCGCCTCGGCCTGGGCGTCGACGACACGGGCAACCCACGCGCGGCCCGCCTCTACGCCCGCCTCGGCTACCGCCCCGCGCTCCGCTACCTGGACCGCTGGACGTACGTGGACGAGGACGGCACCACGCACGAGCGGGCGGACCCGACGGTCTTCCTGGTCAGGCCCCTCGGCGGCGGGACCGCCTGAGGAGCCCCGCGCCCTTCCGTTCCCGCGCTCACCCGGTCTTCCCCTCCACCACCCCGCAGCGTCCTGCCGTCTCCGGTGCGGCACAGGGCAGTTGGCGCTGGCGGAGGATCGCGTTCGCGCCCGGTCCCGTCGTCAGGTAGCCGAGGAAGCCGGCCGCCGGGGAGGTCTCCGGCGGGGTGCCGTAGGTGTACGCGTACTCGACCGCCGTGAAGGGGTAGCCGAACGTACGGGCCGTCGGGGCCGTCCCTCCGATCGTCAGCGCGCGGACCTCGCGCGGGAGCGTGTCCGCACGGCGCTCCGCGTAGCCGATCGCGCCGGGAGTGTCCGCGACCCTGCGCAACAACGCCTCCGTGGAGGGGAGTTCGCAGCGCAGGAGCGGGACGCGGGGGTTGGTACGGGTGCGGCAGTCGGGGGCGGTCACCTGGGGTTCGCCCTCGCCGAGCAGCGTGTGCTCGAAGGTGGCGCGGGTGCCGGAGCCCGAGGTCCGTGAGACGACGGTGATGGGCAGGCCGGGCGGCTTCGTGCCGGGCTTCCAGCCCTTGAGCTGCTTCCAGCCGGTGACGTCGCCGCGGAAGATCGCGCGGATGTCGTCCCGGCTCAGGTCGCGGCGCCCGAGCTTCGCGTTCACGACGACCGTGAACGCCGTGAGCGCGACGGGGCGGCGGCTCAGCCGCGGTGCCGCGCCGGTCGCCGGGCCGTCCGAGAAGGCGATCACCGAGGGGAAGCGGCCCTTCGCCGCGAGGCCCCGTTCGGTCAGCGTCTCGATGCCCTCGCCGCTCCCGGCTGCGGCCACCTCCACCCCGGCCCCGGGGCACTCCTTCTCGTAGGCGCGTGCCGCGTCCCGTACCGCCGGGGCGAAGGCCGTCGAACCGGTGAGCGTCAGGCGGCCCGTCGCGCAGCCGAGCGGGAGCCGCGGCCGGGTAGCAGGATGAGGGTCGTGAGGACGCAGACGAAGGCGGTGAGCGCGCTGATGATCACCCACGCCCAGCGGGACAGGAGCGGGGGAGTGTCGTCCGGGCCCAGCGCGCGGTTCGGCGTGACGCGGCCTTCGAGGAGGCCGCCGCGCACCGTGACGGGGTCGCCGGGCGCGCCGCCGTCGAGCAGGACGAGCAGTTTGTAGTACTCACCCCGGCCCAGCGGCACGCGCGGGATCTTCAAGGTGCCCTCGCCCCAGGCGAGTCCGGCCCCGGGTGTGAAGTGGGTGGCGAGGTGATCGGAGCCGGGCCGCTGGGTGACGTCGAGACCGCGCACCCGCCTGCCGGTGAACTCGGCTGTCAGGCCGTGGAGTTCGTGCCCGGTGTAGTGGGAGCTGTCGAGGAACTCGGCGCCGTCGTTCTCGACGCGGAGGAGGACGAGGCTGAGCACACGGCCGTGCGGGACGCGGCCCTCCCCGTCGGGCCCGTCCTCGCCGAGCCCGTCCAGCAGGCCGAGGCCGCCCGGCGTGACGCGGCCCGCCGTGCGGGCGTCCGCCCTGGCCCGTACCGGCATGTCCACCTGTACGCGGTAGCCGAGGTGGCGCCGGCGCGGGACCCGGCGCTCGTACCAGAGCAGGACGATCGAGGCCGCGACGCCGAGCACGGCCGTACCGATCGCGACGACGTTCTCCGCGCTGAACCAGTCCACAGCACGCTCCCCCCGGAGGCCGGCCCCGGGCGCCGGTCCCCCCGTCCCCGGCGCCTCGGGGCGTACAACGTAAGCGGCGCGGGGCGGGGGAGGGGGCGCGGGAACCGAGTCTCGGCCACTGTTCCCCGCCTGTTCGCCGGTGAGGGAGAACGTTCAGTTCCGGTTGTGGGGGCGGGGGTGCCGGGGTGCGGAGCGGGGGG
>NZ_GG770539.1:3762040-3767424 GCF_000154905.1 Streptomyces sp. SPB074
CGAGGCGGGGTGCGCCGGGGTGCGGGGCGGGCAGTGCCGGGGTGCCGGGGCGGGCGCGAGGGGGCTCGCCGGGGGTCGCGGCGCCGGGGCCGGGTGGCTAACCTGGTCTGGACCTTCCGTGCGGGCCCACGCTTCCGCCCCTCTGACCTCGCTCGTTCGCATGTGAAATCATGCGGTGCCGGTACTCATGGGTAGGGTGACCGGCAGGTCATGGGCAGGCTCCGGCACGGGGGGGGGGCCGGGTGGGAAGGACGTGGGATGGGCGGTGGTGAGGGCGCGGGGATCGTCACGCGCAGCACGCTGCGGCAGCAGATCGCGGACGCGCTGCGCGACGAGGTGCTCTCGGGGCGGCTCGCGCCCGGGCAGGAGTTCACCGTCAAGGAGATCGCCGAGGGCTTCGGCGTCTCGGCGACGCCCGTGCGGGAAGCGCTCGTCGATCTCTCCGCGCAGGGGCTGCTCGACTCGGTGCAGCACCGGGGTTTCCGCGTGCACACCTTCTCGCTCGCCGACTTCCGCACCATGATCGAGGCCCGTTGCCTCGTCTCGGACGCCGTCTTCGGCGGGATCGCCGCCGAGACGCTCCTCGCGGGCGCGCCCGGCGTGCTCGCCTCGGTACGGCGCAGGGGCGAGGAGGCACAACGGGCGGCGGCGGCCGGGGACCTCAACGTGCTCATCGGCTACGACCTGCGCTTCTGGCGCGAGTTGAGCGCCGTTTTCGGCAACTCGTACCTCACCGACTTCCTGCACCGGCTGCGCGTGCAGTCCTGGGTGAGCACCGTGCCCTTCCTGCGCCGCCAGGACGATCTGCGCGGGCTCCTGTGGACCGGCCACGGCCACCTCGTGGAAACGCTGCTCGGCGGGGACACGGCGGCGGCGCGCGAGATCATCACGACGTACAACCGCGACTCGCTGCGGCTCGTGGAGGCACTCGCCAACGGCGAGACGGGCAACGGGGTGCGGACGCGGGGGTTCTGAGCGGGGGCCGCGCGGGGCGCGGAGGCGGTGGGGGTCTGGCGGGGGCGGGGGCGGGGCGCGGAAATGCGGGGTGCGGCTGCGGGTGCTGTGAGTGCGGCTGCGGTGCCGGGTTTTGGGGCTGGGGCGCGGGGTGTGGCGGGGTTGCGGTACGGGGCCGGTGGGTCCTTCGCCGGAGCGTGGCCCGGAACCTGCCGAACCCCGGGCGCGAGGGGCCCCGCGCCGCACTACGCTTGCGGGACCCGCCCGCCCGTGGAGAGCGAGGAGACGTCTCTTGGCCTGTGACCTGTGGCTCGTCCCCCTGGTCGACGTGCTGTGCCACAGCCCCGACAACCCCTTCGCCGAGGAGATCGCGAGTTACGACAAGGCGCTCGGTGAGGCGGGGCTGCCGCCGGTCCCCGTGTACGCGTACATGCCGGGCCTGAGTGGGGACGTGGCCCCTGTCGCGGGCTTCGACTACGAGGCGCTGCACTTCCTGCGCCGCGCCTACCTGCTCAAGCTGTGCGGGCTCGAAGTGACGCCGGTGGACGAACTCGGCGGCGATTACGTGCAGTTGCTGGAGATGTTCGAGGAGGCGGCGCAGCAGTCGCACCTCGTGTGGCACTACGACCACGCGGGCGCCTACGTGCCGCTGGACTTCCCGTCCCCGCTGGCGGACGACGAACTCCTGGCGAGCGGCGGCCCCTTGGGCTCCGCGCACGGGCTGCTGCGTGAACTGGAACTGGTCGCGCCCGACTTGGGCATCAATCCGGCCAATCCCCCGGCCGCGCCCCCGCCGCCCCCGGGACCGACGGACCTGGAGGAACCGGCCGCGCCCCCGCCCCCGGACGACAGCCCCTTCGCCCGCGAGCGCCACGTGTGGCTGGGGCTGCACGCGGCGGCGACGAGGAGCCTGGCGCAGGGGGCGATGATCGTCTTCAGCTGACCCCTCGCAGGGGCGGCGGAACGGCCCCGGGGGCTGCGCCCCCGGCCCCTGCTTCGGTGGACTCCCGGACCCCCGCATCGGGGTTTGTGCCCCTGGGCTCCGTTTCGGCTGGTCGTGCCCCGGGTCCTCGCTTCAGGGGTGCGTCCGGTCGGCCCGTTTCCGGGGTTGTGCCCCCGGCCCCCGGCGCCGGGTGGTCGCGCCCCGGCCCCTTCTTCGGGGCCGTGCCCGGCGACCCGTTCCCGGGGTGTGCCCCGGCCACCCGTTCCCCCGTGGTTCTTCGTGCCGCTCTACCTCGGTTCCGGGGGGCGTTGTCTCGGCATGTTCGGCCTCGCTCCCGGGGGGAGGGGGAAGCGGCCCGGTGGCAGGGGGTCGGGGCGGCCGGGGAGGAGGCCCGCGCCGGAGGCCGACTGGGTGGCGAGCGGGGTGGGGCCCGTGCCGAACTCCACCATCCAGTCCGCCGTTTCGGCCCGTACCAGCTCCGTCACGTCCTCCGTGAAGCGGCGCAGCACCGACAGGCATCGCTCCGTCGCCTCCGAGGCCGTGCCCTCCGCCGGGCCCAGGACCTCCCGGACGCTCTCCGAGGCCCACTCGAACTGGAGGATCTGGAGCCTGCGCTGCACCGCCTGCGCCGTCGCCACGTCCCGCATCCAGCCCGAGCCCAGCCCGAGGTACCGGTCGAGCCCCACGCACCCCGCCGCGAGCAGCAGCGCCAGATACCCCCACGGCGCGAGGTCGCCGAGCGCGCCCGCCAGGTCGAGGATCGGCAGCGCGGCACCCGCGACGACCCCGACCGCGGCGGCGAGCCGCAGCAGCCGGGCCAGCCGCCGCTTCCAGTAGCGGTCGTGCAGGTACCACTCGGCCGTCGCGAGCGCCCCCGCCTCCACCCACTGGTACAGCTCGTCGAGCCGCTCGGCGGGCTCGCCCCAGTCCCCGAGCGGGAAGGGCCGCCCGGTCAGGTCGGGTCGGGCGGCCGTGGGGCCCCCTCGCCCGGCCCGCCGCGCTCGGGGGTCCTGGGGGGGACCCTCGGGCCGCATGTCCGGCTGACTCACCCGTCCACTCCCTCTGCCTGCGGTACCGCTCCGCGCTCCGCGGGCGATTGGTGCGATTGGTGCAAGGCTCCTTCCTACCGCCGGGCGGGTGGCGAGGAACGCCGATTCAAACCTTTTCCGCCCGGACGAGCGGTCTGGTCAGGTATAGGACCGTGTCCGGGATCACTCGAAAGAGTGCCGGGGCACGGGGCACGCTGCTCACGTAGGCTCGACGCGGGTGGAATCGACGGCGGTGGTACGTACGCGGATCGCGCGAGCGCCGTACGAGACCGCCCTGCCCGCCGTACGACCCCGTACGGGCCGTGCGACCGCGCGGCCCGACCCAGCAGCCAGGAGAGCCGATCGTGATTCCCGGTGGTGGCCAGCCCAATATGCAGCAGCTGCTCCAGCAGGCCCAGAAGATGCAGCAGGACCTCGCGAAGGCCCAGGAGGAACTGGCCGCGACCGAGGTCGACGGGCAGGCGGGCGGCGGCCTGGTGAAGGCCACGGTCAACGGCTCCGGTGAGCTGAGGGGGCTCGTCATCGACCCCAAGGCGGTCGACCCGGAGGACACCGAGACCCTCGCGGACCTCGTCGTCGCCGCCGTCCAGGCCGCCAACGAGAACGCGCAGCAGCTCCAGCAGCAGAAGCTCGGCCCGCTGGCCCAGGGCCTCGGCGGCGGCGGCCTCCCGGGCCTGCCCTTCTGATCCGGATCTGAACACCCGGAAAGATCAGGGGTAATTCGGAGGCATCCCCGAGAAACTCCCGGAGTCCGGCCCCGAAGGAACCCGGATCTTCACCGAAGCGGGTTCCCCCGGCCCCCCCGGGCCCCCTACCGTGAGACACGACCGTCCGCTCCGGACCGGCACGCGAACGCCGCGCGCCTCGGCGCGGGCACAGGAAAGGCGATCCGTTGTACGAAGGCGTGGTCCAGGACCTCATCGACGAACTGGGCAGGCTCCCCGGCGTCGGTCCCAAGAGTGCGCAGCGGATCGCCTTCCACATCCTCCAGACCGAGCCGGCCGACGTGCGCAGGCTCGCGAACGCGCTGATGGAGGTGAAGGCGAAGGTCCGTTTCTGCGCGGTCTGCGGGAACGTGGCCCAGGAGGAGCGGTGCAACATCTGCCGCGACCCGCGCCGCGACCCCGCCGTCATCTGCGTCGTGGAGGAGCCGAAGGATGTCGTCGCGATCGAGCGGACGCGCGAGTTCCGGGGCAGGTACCACGTGCTCGGCGGGGCGATCAGCCCCATCGAGGGCGTCGGCCCGGACGATCTGCGCATCCGCGAACTGCTCGCCCGCCTCGCCGACGGCACGGTGACCGAGCTGATCCTCGCCACCGACCCGAACCTGGAGGGCGAGGCCACGGCGACGTACCTCGCCCGCATGATCAAGCCCATGGGCCTGCGCGTCACACGCCTGGCGAGCGGCCTCCCGGTCGGCGGTGACCTGGAGTACGCGGACGAGGTCACGCTCGGCCGGGCCTTCGAAGGGAGACGACTCCTCGATGTCTGAGACCACGAGCAGGCCGGCACCGCCGGCGCCGGCCGCGGCGCCCCCGCACGCGGACGGCTCCGACCCCGCCGACTTCTCCACGCAGATCGCCGACCAGATCGAGAGCTTCCTCCTCGCGGTCACCGAGATCGCCAAGGGCGACGACCCCGACAGCGCCGTGCCCTATCTCCTCCTGGAGGTCTCGCAGCTCCTGCTCGCGGGCGGCCGTCTCGGCGCGTACGAGGACATCCTTCCCGACGAGCGGTACGAGCCCGATCTCGGCGACGAGCCGGACACCGACCCGCTCCGCGAGGGGCTGGCCGCGCTCCTCGACCCGGTCGACGTCTACTCCGAGGTCTTCGACCCGTACGAGCCCCGCAAGGCGCCCGTCGCCCACCGCCTCTCCGACGACCTCTCGGTCATCGTCACCGAGTTGCGCCACGGCCTCGCGCACTACCGGGCCGGGCGGGTCTCCGAGGCGCTGTGGTGGTGGCAGTTCTCGTACTTCACCAACTGGGGCCCGAACGCCTCCGCCGCCCTGCGCGCCCTCCAGTCCCTCGTCGCCCACGTCCGCCTCGACCAGCCCCTCACACCGCTCGACGGCCTGGACACGGACCAGGAACTCGACGGCGAGGACGAACTGGCGGAGGTAGCGGGCCGCGTGATGCGCGCGGAGATCCTGGGCCGCGACCGAAGCTGACGATTTCGCCCCTCCGGCACCCAGCGGAAGCCCGCGAGGCCCCCCGCGAGCCGAAGAACCGACGCGGCGGGTGAGCCCCCCGGGACACCCCCGCCAGCCGGACCGTCCACGAGCCCGGGCGTCCCCGGGGACAGCGCGTCCCCGGGGCCCGCGTGTCGCCCGAAGCCGGGCGCAGCCTGGGGAGTCGCGCACCCAGCGCACTTCCGCGCGCAGTCCCGCGAGCCGCGTCCGCCCAGTGCCGTGCGCACCCCCCCGGCGCCGCGGGCC
>NZ_GG770539.1:3767960-3770182 GCF_000154905.1 Streptomyces sp. SPB074
TTCCTGCTCCCGGGTGATGCGGCGGGTGGTCGGGGCCATTGTTTGCGGTCCAGGAGGGGGAGGGGGTGTACGGGGTGGACGGTCCATGTCCACAGGGCCGCGGGGCCGCCGAGGCGCAGTGCGTACGGGACTCCGGCCCGCAGGGAGCGGCGGTCGGCCTCCGTGCGCCGCCAGTGGTCGCCCAGCCACGACCACGCGCGGTCGAACTCCTCGGCCGCCAGCTCCGCCACGACGTCCCGCACGCCCTCCCGCACCCACTCCAGCGCCTCCCCCGGGGTGAGCGCGAGGATGCCGCGCGGCGCGGAGGGCGCCGGGGTCCGCTCGCACCGGCACCAGTACCGGAGGGGAAGAGTGGCGGGATGCATGAACCCTCCAGCTGGGCGGGCGAGTTGGCGGACGGGGCGGCTTCCGCGCTTACGAGGGTGGACCGTACCCAAACCCGGAGGCAAGTTATTCCGCCGCGCTCGTCACTCAAAGGGATGAGTTGACCCCGGGATCTTGTGGCCCTGTGAAACAGCACCTCATCATGTCGCCATGGCTCAGAGCGACATGCCGACGACGCGCAGCCGCCGCCTCGGCGCCGAGCTCCGCCGCCTCCGTCTGGAGGCCGGACTGAGGGTCGGTGACGTGGCCGAGGCCCTGGAGTGCGGCCAGCCCAAGATCAGCCAGATCGAGAACGGCAAGCGCGGCATCCGCCCTCTGGACCTGACGACCTTCTTCAACCTGGTCGGCGTGGAGGACGAGCGATACCGCAATAACGTTCGGAGGCTGGCCAGACGCATCCACCAGCGGGACTGGTGGGCGGCGGAGGGGCTGACGCTCGACAGCACCCTCAAGGACTTCCTGACGCTGGAGGCGGACTCGGAGCAGGTGTGTGCCTTCGAGAACGCCGTCCTGCCCGGGCTGCTCCACACCGAGCCGTACATGCGGCGGGTCTTCGGGGCGGGCGACGGGACCGCCGGGGCGCGGGAGCTGACGCGGGTGCGGCTGCGGCGCCAGGAACGCCTGGACGAGGGGGCGGACTTCCGCTTCCGCGCGGTCGTCGACGTGACGGTGCTGCACCGCGTCACGGGGGACCGCGCACTCGTCCTCGGGCAGCTGGCCCATCTCCTCGACGCCGCCGCGCGCCCCAACGTCACGCTCCAGGTCCTGCCGCTCGACGCCGTTCCCCCGATGCGCCGGCGCGTGCCCTTCCAGCTGTTCAGCCAGCGCGGCGAACCACCCGTCGACGCCGTGTGGCTGGAGCACCTGACCGGCGGCGGCGCGCTCGAACACCGCTCCGACGTGGCGGTCTACCGCTCCTCCTGGGACGAGCTGACCGCCGCCGCGCTCTCCCCCTCGGCCTCGCGGCGCTACGTGCGGGACCTCATGGAGGAGCGCGCGCGATGACGGGCGGGGAGCGTCAGGCCGCCGCCGTCGCCTGAGCAGCCGCCTCCTCCGCCGCCGCCTCCGTGATGCCCGCGGCGCGCACGTGCTCCATGATCGCGTCGAGCTGGTCGCGGGCGCGGGTCAGTTCCTCGATGCGCCCCTGGAGGGAGGCGCGCTCGTGACGCACCTTCTCGTACATGTCCCGTGTGGCGCGGCCCGTGGCGACGCAGGGCAGGAGGGCGAGGATCGTGCGGCTGGGGAGCCCGGCGGCGTAGAGGAGCCGGATGAGGTGGACGCGCTCGACGGCCTCCTCCGCGTAGACGCGCTGGCCGCCGGAGGTGCGCGCGGAGTCGAGGAGGTCCTGCTGCTCGTAGTAGCGCAGCGAGCGCACGCTCGCCCCGGTGCGCCGGGCCAGTTCGCCGATCTTCACCGTGTGGCTCCCGTCACTTCGGCTTATCTCTGACATTGGTGTCAGGTTCTAGCGTAGTCGGTGACCCCGGAAAACGGGGATTCCTACCGATTCGTGCCAGGAGAAGAGTCATGGAGATCGCCGAACGCACCGCCTTCGTCACGGGAGCCAACCGGGGCATCGGCCGCCGCTTCGTCGCGGAGCTGCTCGCGCGCGGGGCCGCCGGGGTCTACGCGGGCGTGCGCGAGCCGGAGCGCGCGGACGAGGCGCTGCGCGCGGAGCCCCGCGTCACGCTCGTACCCCTCGACGTCACCGACCCCGCCTCGGTCGAGGCGGCGGCGCGGCGGGCCGGGGACGTGTCGCTGCTCGTCAACAACGCCGGGATGAGCGCGGCGGGTTCTTTCCTCGACGGCTCCCCGGACGACGTCCGGCGGGTCCTGGACAC
>NZ_GG770539.1:3770577-3790372 GCF_000154905.1 Streptomyces sp. SPB074
AAAAAAAAAAAAAACTATTAAAAACTAAAAAAAAAAAAAAAAAAAAATGGCCCGCGGCCGGCACCTGCGGCGAGGGGCCGGTGCCGGCGCCGGGCGTCTGACGGCCCGGCAGCCCGACCCCGCGGCCGACCGCATAGCCTGCCGGGATGCGGCTTCGGCGGGGACATGTGCGGGGACGAGGGGTGGGGGCGGCGGTCGTGGTGGCCGCGCTGCTGCTCGCCGGGTGCGGGACCGGTGGCGGTGGCGGTGGCGGTGGGGGCGCGGTGGCGCGGGAGCCACTGGCGCTCCTGCCGCGCGCGGAGCGCAAGCCGCTGCCGGAGCTTACGGGCGCGGGGCTCGACGGGCGGCGGGTCGCGCTGTCGCGGTTCGCGGGACAGGTCGTGCTCGTCAACGGCTGGCAGTCCACGTGCGGGCCCTGCCGGGCCGAGATGCCGGGGCTCGTCCGGGTCCAGCAGCGGTACGGGGGCCGGGGGCTGCGGGTCGTGGGCTACAACGCGGAGGCCAACGAGAGCGCGGCGCGCGCCTTCGTCGCGCGGTACGGGGTGACGTACCCGGTGATGTACGACCCCTCGGGCCGCGAACTGCTGCGCGTGCCGAAGGGCGTCGTCAACCCGCAGTTCGTCCCGTTCACCTTCCTGGTGGACAAGCGGGGGAGGGTGGCGGCGGCCATGTCGGGGCCCGTCTCCGAGCGGAGGGCGGCAGCGGCGGTGGGGAAGCTGCTCGCCGAGAAGTGACCCGGGCCGCGCCGGAGGCGGCCGGGGGAGGCGAGGGCGGCCGGGGCGCCGCGTCCGCCGCGGTGCGCGCGCGGCGGACGGGCGGGTGACGCCGGGCCCTAGCCCTCGGGTTCCTCCTCCAGGAGGGCGATGCGGTCCGTGACGTCGTTCGCGAAGCGGGTCAGGAGGCGGGTCAGGTCGGCGCGGTCCTGCTCCGGCCAGTCGGCGAGCACGTCGGTGAACCAGGAGAAGAGCGAGGCGCCGTAGCGCTCCACGCCCTCGCGGCCCGCCGGGGTCAGGTCGATGAGGCTCGCGCGGCGGTCCTCGGGATCGCTGACGCGGTGCACGAGGCCGCGCTTCTCCAGGACCTGTACGTGCCGCGTGACGTGCGGGCCGACGACGGACATGCGCTCCGCGATCTCGCCGACGCGCAGCGGGCGTCCGGCGGTGCGGAGGTTGATGAGCACGCCCATCGCGGGCTTGTCGAGGTGCAGCCCGGACGCCTGGGCGGCCCGCTCGGGCAGCCTGCCCTTCGTGAAGGCCGCGCTGAGCTGGGTGAACCTCGGCAGGGCGGCGAGGAAGCCCGCGAGCCCTTCGGGGTGGGGAGCGAACGCGTCGGGACCGGCCTCGGGCGCGCGGGGGCGGGGAGACCCCTCGCGTCCTTCCGGTTCGGGTGCGGCCGGTACCCCGGGGGACTCGGGGGTCATGGTGTCGCCTCCATTTGCATACCTGACTTACGTATCTATATGGTGGGGAGCGCCGAGGGGGCAGGGCGGTCCCGCTCGGCACCAATAAAGATACCTAACGTACGTATCTTCTGTCGAAAGGGGTTCCTCATATCCACCCTCTCCCAGCCCGCTTCCCCCGCTCCCTCCTCCCCCGCCGCCCGGCGGGTCCTCGTCTCCGGCGCGAGCATCGCGGGTCCCGCGCTCGCCTACTGGCTCGACCGCCACGGCTTCGAGGTGACGGTGGTCGAGAAGGCTCCCACCGTGCGCGGCGGCGGGTACGCGATCGACATCCGCGGCGTGGCGCGCGAGGTCGCCGACCGGATGGGGATGATGCCGGCGCTGCGCGCGGCGCACGTGGACTCGCGGCGGCTGAGCTTCGTGGACGCGGCCGGGGAGACGGTCTGCTCCGTGCGGCCGGAACAGGTGACGGGCGGCACGGCCGGGCTCGACCTGGAGGTGCGGCGCGGGGACCTCGCGACCGCGCTCACCGCCCCGCTCGAAGGCCGCGTCGAGTTCCTCTTCAACGACTCCATAGCGACCCTCGACGACGACGGCGACGCCGTGCACGTCGAGTTCGACAGCGGCACACTGCGCACCTTCGACCTCGTCATCGGCGCGGACGGCCTGCACTCGAACACGCGGCGCCTCGTCTTCGGCCCCGAGGAGCCCTTCCACCGCTACCTCGGCCACGTCTTCGCCGGGTTCACGCTCCCCAACGAGTTCGGTCTCGTGCGCGAGGCCGCCGTCTGGAACGAGCCGGGCCGCGCCGCCGCCCTCTACGCGCACGAGCCGGAGGAGGACCTGCACGGCTTCCTCGTCTTCCGGAACGAGGACGTCCCGGTCACCGCCTTCCGGAACCCGGAGGCGCAGCGCGAACTGGTGCGGGAGCGCTTCCCCGAGCGGAGCTGGCACCTGCCCCGCATGGTCGAGGGCATGGAGAAGGCGGACGACATCTTCTTCGACATCGTGAGCCAGATCCACATGCCGGCCTGGTCGCACGGGCGCGTCGCGCTCGCCGGGGACGCGGCGCACGCGACCTCCTTCCTCTCCGGGCAGGGGTCGAGCGTGGCGCTCGTCGGGGCGTACGTGCTCGCCGGGGAGCTGGCCCGGCACCGTGACCACGAGGCGGCCTTCGCCGCGTACGAGCGGATCGTCCGGCCGTTCGCGGAGCTCAACCAGGCCCTGGCGACCAGCGGCGGCACCTCGGTGGTCCCCGGGACCAGGGAGGAGATGGAAGCGCGGAACACGGTGCTGCGCGCGGTGTCGCCTGCTGGCGGCGGCGGGGAGGGCGGCGCGACGCACGCCGTCCACTCGGCGATCGACCTCCCGCGCTACGAGTGAGCCGCGCGGCGCCGGGCGGCGGGAGGACGCGTACGGGCCCGGGCGGGTGAAGGGCCGGTCCGGGCGGAGGAAAAGAGGACGTCTACGGGTCCGGGCGGGCGAAGAGCCGGTACGAGGGGGCGGGCGTCCGGTCCGGGCGGGGGCATGCGGGCTCAGGCCGGGGCTGAGCCGGTGCGGGTGGGTCCCGCCGCCACGATCGTGCCCTGCCCCACCGCCACCAGCACCTCCGTCCCGTCCTCCGCGACCGACCACAGCTCGCAGCGGCACACCGCCTGCCTGCGGGTCGTCGCCACCGCCTCCGCGCGCGCCGTGACGGCCGCGCCGGTGGCCGGGCGGACGTAGTTGACCTTGAACTCGGCCGTCAGCGCGTCGCCGCCCAGCGCGAGGCCGCCCGCGAAGGTGAGGGCGTTGTCGGCGAGGTAGCCGAGCACGCCGCCGTGCACGAATCCGTGCTGCTGCCGCAGGTCGGGACGGTTGGCGATCCGGATCTCGGCCGCTCCGGGCGAGGCCGACACCAGTTCGGCGCCGAGGAAACGCGTGAAGGGCTGCGCGGCGAAGACCTGCCGGGTGCCTCGGGGGCGGGCGGGATTCCGGCGGCGGGCGGGCCCGCGGGGGCGTCCTCGGTCATGGGGCCACGCTACGCGCGCGGCGGTCCGTGCGCGGCGGTCCGTGCGCGCCGCGCGGGGCCCGGCCCGCTCCTGCCCGCTCGCCGCGCCGGGCCCCGGCCCGCTCCCGCCCGCCCGCCGCGCCCTCGTCCGCGCCGTTCCGCTCTTTGCCCACCCCGGCCACGTTTAACCGGGCACATTGTCCGTTCCGGCCCCCCGTCCGCTGGGCAAGGTGAACAGGCTGCCCACCTCCGGGCGCGTCCTCTTGCCGTGTCCCCGCCGCCGGGGCTGTCCTGGCGCGTATGAGCATCCAGGACACCCTCACCGACCAGGAACGCCTGGCCGAACTCGACCTCCCCCAGTTGCAGAAGCTCGTCGGGCTCGTGGAGTACGACGACAACGCCGACCCCTTCCCGGTCACCGGGTGGGACGCGATCGTGTGGGCGGTCGGGAACGCGAGCCAGGCCGCGCACTACTACCAGTCCGCCTACGGCATGGAGCTGGAGGCGTACTCCGGTCCCGAGACCGGCAACCGCGACCACCACTCGTACGTGCTGCGCAGCGGCGCCATCCGCTTCGTGTTCAACGGTGCCGTCGATCCCGCGAGCCCCGTCGCCGACCACCAGCGCGCGCACGGCGACGGCGTCACCGACATCGCCCTCGAAGTCCCCGACGTGGACCGCTGCGTCGCGCACGCCCGCGCGCAGGGCGCCCGCGTGCTGGAGGAGCCGCACGACGTCACCGACGAGCACGGCACCGTGCGGGTCGCGGCGATCGCCGCGTACGGCGACACGCGGCACAGCCTCGTGGACCGCTCCGGCTACCACGGCCCGTACCTGCCCGGGTACGTCGCCCGTACCTCCACCCACGTACGGCGCCCCGGCGCGCCCCGGCGCGTCTTCCAGGCGCTCGACCACGTCGTCGGCAACGTCGAACTGGGCCGCATGGACGAGTGGGTGGACTTCTACCACCGCATCATGGGCTTCACCAACATGGCCGAGTTCATCGGCGACGACATCGCCACCGAGTACTCCGCGCTCATGAGCAAGGTCGTCGCCAACGGCAACCACCGCGTGAAGTTCCCGCTCAACGAGCCCGCCCCCGGCAAGAAGAAGTCGCAGATCGACGAGTACCTGGAGTTCTACGGGGGCGCCGGGGCCCAGCACCTCGCGCTCGCGACCAACGACATCATCGCCTCCGTGGACGCGATGCGCGCCGAGGGCGTCGAGTTCCTGGACACCCCCGACTCCTACTACGAGGACCCCGCGCTGCGCGCCCGCATCGGTGACGTACGCGTGCCGATCGAGGAGTTGCAGAAGCGCGGCATCCTCGTGGACCGCGACGAGGACGGCTACCTGCTCCAGATCTTCACCAAGCCGCTCGGGGACCGGCCGACGCTCTTCTTCGAGATGATCGAGCGGCACGGGTCGCTGGGGTTCGGGAAGGGGAACTTCCAGGCGCTGTTCGAGGCGATTGAGCGGGAGCAGGAGCGGAGGGGGAATTTTTAGCGGGAGCGATGGTTCGGCGTTCGGCGGGGCGGGCCTCGCGGGGCTCCGCCCCGGGCCCCGTTCGTGGGGCTCCGCCCCACACCCCGCTCCTCAAACGCCGGAGGGGCTTGATGGGGGGCGCCGGAGGGGCTTCGTGGGGCGGAGGTCGCATAGTGGGGTCATGCGTCGTGTCCTTCACCGCTCCGGTCCCGCCTCCGCCGCCCTCGTCGCCGAGCGCTACGCCGATTTCGGCCGGTGGGCCGAGTGGTCTCCGCAGATCCGGGGGGTCGAGACGGAGGGGGAACGGCTCGCGAGCGGGGCGACCGGGACGGTGCGCGGGCCGCTCGGGGTGCGGGTCCGTTTCCGGGTGGAGCGGGTCGCGGGTGCCGACTGGTCGTGGGTGGTCCGGCTGGGGCCCGTACGGCTGCGCCTCGCCCACGGCGTCCGGGCGCTGCCCGGCGGCGGGGCGGTGACGCGCCTCGCGATCGAGGGCCCCGCCCCGTACGTCCTCGGCTACGAGCCGCTGGCCCGGCTCGCGCTCGCCCGCCTCGTACGTGACCTGTCCCACAATCCGAGTGCCCGGCAGCGGCCTGGGCAAGGTCGGTAAGGAGTGGCACCGGGTGCCGTGTGCGGGGCGGGGGCTGGGCAGGACGTCTCAGCAGCCGATACGTACCGGGCGAAAACCGGGCCCTCGTTAAACTGAGCCGATCGCAGGACTGACTATCGAGGAGCGCGCACGTGGGCCTTGTCGTGCAGAAGTACGGAGGCTCATCCGTTGCCGATGCCGAAGGCATCAAGCGGGTCGCCAAGCGGATCGTGGAAGCCAAGAAGAACGGCCATCAGGTCGTTGTCGTGGTGTCCGCGATGGGTGACACGACGGACGAGTTGATCGATCTCGCGGAACAGGTGTCCCCGATGCCTCCCGGGCGCGAGATGGACATGCTGCTGACCGCGGGGGAGCGGATCTCCATGGCGCTGCTCGCCATGGCGATCAAAAGCCTGGGGCACGAGGCGCAGTCCTTCACGGGCAGCCAGGCCGGGGTGATCACCGACAGCTCCCACGGCAAGGCGCGCATCATCGACGTCACGCCCGGCCGTATCCGTACGGCCGTGGACGAGGGCAACATCGCCATCGTGGCCGGTTTCCAGGGCGTCTCGCAGGAGAAGAAGGACATCACGACGCTGGGCCGCGGCGGCTCCGACACGACCGCCGTCGCGCTCGCCGCCGCCCTCGACGCCGAGGTCTGCGAGATCTACACCGACGTGGACGGGGTCTTCACCGCCGACCCGCGCGTGGTCAAGAAGGCCCGCAAGATCGACCACATCGGCTACGAGGACATGCTGGAGCTGGCAAGCTCCGGGTCGAAGGTGCTGCTCCACCGTTGCGTGGAGTACGCCCGCCGGTACGACATCCCGATCCACGTCCGCTCCTCCTTCTCGGGGCTCCAGGGCACGTGGGTCGGCCGAACGCAGGGGAACGAAGCGATGGAGCAGGCACTCATCTCCGGGGTGGCGCACGACACCTCCGAGGCGAAGATCACCGTCGTCGGGGTGCCGGACAAGCCGGGCGAGGCCGCCGCGATCTTCCGCGCCATCGCGGGCGCCGAGGTCAACATCGACATGGTGGTGCAGAACGTCTCCGCCGCGTCCACGGGCCTCACCGACATCTCCTTCACCCTCCCCAAGGCCGAGGGCCGCAAGGCGATCGACGCCCTGGAGAAGCTCAAGGCCACCGTCGCCTTCGAGTCGCTGCGCTACGACGACCAGATCGCGAAGATCTCCCTCGTCGGCGCCGGCATGAAGACCAACCCGGGCGTCACGGCGACGTTCTTCGAGGCGCTGAGCCGCGCGAACGTCAACATCGAGCTGATCTCGACCTCCGAGATCCGCATCTCGGTCGTGACGCGCGCCGACGACGTCAACGAGGCGGTGCGCGCCGTGCACACCGCCTTCGGTCTCGACAGCGACAGCGACGAGGCCGTGGTCTACGGGGGCACCGGGCGATGACCCACCCGCACGGTCCGCACGGCGCGCGCACGGAGGTGCCGTGACCGGGCGGCCCGTGCTCGCCGTGGTCGGCGCCACCGGGATCGCCGGTGGCGCCGTTCTCGGCATCCTCAGCCAGCACGCCGACATCTGGGGCGAGATCCGGCTCGTCGCCTCCGCCCGCTCCGCCGGGCGCGTGCTGAGCGTGCGCGGCACCCCCAACCGCGTGCACGCCCTGGAGCCCGGCGTCTTCGACGGCGTCGATCTCGCGCTCTTCCTCGTCCCCGAGGACGTCGCCGCGGTCTGGGCGCCGCGCGCCGTCGAGGCGGGCGCCGTCGTCGTGGACACCTCCGCCGCCTTCCGCGCCGATCCGGACGTGCCGCTCGTCGTGCCCGAGGTCAACCCGCACGCGGTACGCGCCAGGCCGCGCGGCATCGTCGCGGGACCCCAGTGCACGACGCTCGCGATGATCGTCGCGCTCGGCGCCCTGCACGGCGAGTTCGGCCTCACGGGCCTCGTCGTCTCCACGTACGAGGCCGTCAGCGCGGCCGGCCGCGCGGGCACCGAGGCCCTGTGGGGCCAGCTCGAAACACTCGTCGCCGAGGAACGCCGCACGAGCGGCGCGGGCACCCCCGGCCCCGGCACGGTCCCGGGCGACGTGCGCCGCGTCCTCGGCCGGGACACCGGCCCCTTCCCCGACCCCGTCGCGCTCAACGTCGTGCCCTGGACCGGCTCGTACGAGGCCGACGGCTGGACCACGACCGAGCGGATGCTCCGCGACGAGCCCCGCCGCGTCCTGGGCCTGCCCGGGCTGCCGGTCTCCGCGACGTGCGTGCGCGTCCCCGTCGTCACGACCCACTCGCTCACCGTCCACGCCCGCTTCGAGCACGTCGTCTCGGCCGGGCGCGCCCGCGAGATCCTCGCCACGGCACCCGGTGTCGTCCTCATCGACGACCCGGGCAACGGCGAGTACCCGACGCCCGTGGACGCGGCCGGGACCGATCCCGCCTGGGTCGGGCGGGTGCGCGCGGACGCCGACGACCCGCACGCGCTCGACTTCTTCGTGTGCGCCGACAATGTGCGGAAGGGAAGAGCGCTCAACGCGGTGCAGATCGCCGAGCTGGTCGCGGGGGCCCGCTGACGCCGTGTGACCCGGCGGGCGCAGGGCGTACGTCACCATCCGCCCGAAATATGGGCCCCCTGTGACGGATTCGTGATGTTTCCGTGTGCAACTGTGCCCGGCCGCCCCTTGTGTGACCTCCCCTTCACCACGGACGATGCGAGTCCGTCCCCCCGCAACCGCGCACGGTGGACCCGACGTCTCCCCCCACATCAGGAACGCCGCACGGTCCCCACGGCGCGAGGGGGCTCACGGGGCCACGAGCACGGGGGTGTTCCGACACGGGGAGGACGAAGCGGGTGCGGGTGAGCGTGAAGGGGGCGGAGGGGGCTGGTGCGCGGCGTACCGGATCGCCGTACAACCCCGAGGGGGGCAGCGGTGTCGAACAACCGTGGCTGAGGTTCTCGAATTCACGACGGCGCGCGTGGCGCCCCTCCCGCTGCGTCCCCCGGGACGCCGCAGGCCGGCCCGCGCTCCCGGCACCATGCCGGTGATCGCGCCGATGCCCTTGACCAGGCCCTCCGTTCCGCGGCAGCGCGCCTCCGACGAGACGGACCCCGAGGCACCGGCGGTCGGGACGACCGTCGACCACCTCACCGAGACCTACCGCGCCCACTACCGCTCGCTGCTCGGCCTCGCCGCGCTGCTCCTGGACGACACCGCCTCCTGCGAGGACGTCGTGCAGGAGGCGTTCATCCGGGTGCACTCGGCGCGCAAGCGGGTGCGAGACCCCGAGAAGACCCTCGCCTACCTGCGCCAGACCGTCGTGAACCTCTCGCGGTCCACGCTGCGCCGCCGCATCCTCGGCCTCAAGCTGCTCTCGAAGCCCATGCCGGACATGGCGAGCGCGGAGGAGGGCGCGTACGACCTCCTGGAGCGCGACGACCTCATCAAGGCGATGCGCGGACTCCAGCGCAGACAGCGAGAGGTGCTCGTGCTGCGATACTTCGCCGATATGACGGAGGCCCAGGTCGCCGAGACCCTCGGCGTCTCGGTCGGGTCCGTGAAGGCGTACGGCTCGCGCGGGATCGCCGCGCTGCGCGTCGCGATGGGAGCCGTGACGTGACGGCGGCGGGCCACGACGACGCGAGGCGGGACGGCGGGACGAGGGACGGCGGGACGAAGGACGGGAAGGACGCGGCGGTGGACGGCGGTATGACTCCGGAGCCGGCAGGGACGTCGGAAACGCCGGGCGAGGAGGAGACCCGCGTACTCCCGGAGGTCTCCGCCGAGCCGGCCACCCGGGAGGGCTCGACTGCGGACGGCTCGACTCCGGACGGCCCCGCTCCGGAGGGCTCCACCCCCGCCGCCGGAAGCCCGGCCGCCGGAAGCCCGGCCGCCGAGAGCCCGGCGGCCGCCGGAAGCCCGCCCGCCGGGAGTTCCGCCGTGAACTCCGCCCCGGCGGACCCCGCTTCGCCCGATTCCTCCTTCGGTGAAGACGAATTGCGCGCCTTGTTCCACGGTGCCGTGGACGGGCTCGCGCCCGGCGAGGGGGTCCTGGACCGGCTCCAGGCCGCCGTGCCGGCCCGCCGGGCCCGCAAGCGGCAGACGCTCGTCGGAGTCGCCGCCGCTGTGATCCTCCTCGGCACGGCGATCCCCGCCGCCGTCCACGTCGCCGCCGCGCCCGGCCACGAGGCCGATCCGACGATGGCGGGCAGCAGTCAGGACACGCGCACCGCGGCCCCGTCCTCCGCGCGTCCGCACGAGGACGCCGGCCGGGAGGTACGGGACGACGTCCGCAGCGCCTCGCCGCGCCCCTCGGCGAGCAGCGGGCACCGGAGCCGCGCGAGCGGTTCCCCGAGCCCGAAGTCGCCCCCCTCCGCCGGTACGGTCCTGGCCGACGCCCCCCGCTGCGCCGCCACCCAGCTCGGTGACGCCGCCGCCGACCGCGGCACCCCGGCGGCCGACGGCACGGTCTACGGCAGCTTCCGCGTCGCGAACGTCTCCGGCGAGAAGTGCGCGGTCACCTCGGCGGGACAGGTCCGCGTCGCGGTCCTCGGCGGCCGGACCCGTACGACCGTGCCCGTCGTGGAGCACCAGGACGGCGACGCGGCGGCGGACCTCCCCGGCACCTCGCAGTCGGCGCTGCTGCTCGGCCCGGGCCAGTCCTACGAGGTGCGGTTCGCCTTCGTACCGGACGCCGGCTGCCCGAGCGGCGACCCGAGCAAGCCCCCCGAGGACCCCGGGCCCTCGTCCCCGACGCCCAGCGAGCCCGCCCAGTCGCCCGCCGAGAGCGGCGGCCCCGGTTCCGGCCCCGGCAAGGGCCCGGACCAGGGCCAGGGCGCGGGCGCGGGCCCCGAGGACCCGGCGGCGCTCGACCGCACGACGACCCAGTTCGAGCGGAGCGTCCCGGCCGACGACGCCCCCGCCGCCACCGTCGAGGTCAGCCACAACGCGGCCCCGGGCGGCCCCGTCAGCAACACGACGATCCGCGAGTCCTGCTCCGGCACCCTCTACCGCACGGGCCTCCTCCCGGCGGGCGGCTGAGCAAGCCGGGGGAGGCGGGGGCCCGGAACTCGCGCCCGGGGGGTCTCGGGGCGCCGTTCCCGGGGCCCGGTTCACGACGTCACGGAGCAGAGGATTAAGGTAAGTCTTACCTATCTAGTTGACGGTTGAATCACAGCAAGGACCCCTCATGTCTTTTCGGCGCCGTTCCACGGCCGCGGCGGCTCTCGCCGTCGTCGCCGCCCTGTCCCTGACGGCATGTGGCGGCGACGGCTCCGGCGACGGGAAGAGCGCGAGCAGCAGTTCCCAGGCCGCCGCCGGGGGCAAGAAGGACTCGAAGTCCGTCGCGCAGGGCGGCAAGGACTTCGGTGACGCCGCCGCGCAGACCGCCGCGCTCGGCACCGACGCGAAGGCCGGGCAGTTCCCGCGCACCGTCGAGCACGCGATGGGCAGCACCGAGATCCCGTCCGCGCCCCGCCGCGTCGTCGTCCTCGACGTCGGCGAACTGGACAACGTTGTCTCCCTCGGCATCAAGCCCGTCGGCCTCGCGCCCACCGAGGGCTCGCCCGCGCTGCCCTCGTACCTCAGGGGCAAGGCCGGGAAGCCGAAGAACATCGGGACCATCAACAGCCTCAACCTGGAAGCGATCGCCGCGCTCAAGCCCGACCTGATCCTGGGCAGCCAGCTCCGCGCCGCGAACTCCTACGACGAGCTGTCGAAGATCGCCCCGACGGTCTTCTCGATCCGCCCCGGGTTCACGTGGAAGGAGAACTACCTCCTCAACGCCGCCGCACTCGACAAGACCGCCGAGGCGAAGGCGAACCTGGCCGCCTACGAGAAGCGAGCGAAGGCCCTCGGCGACAAGCTCGGCGCGCACAAGCCGACCGTCTCGATGGTCCGCTACATGCCCGACGGCGTCATCCGCCTCTACGCGAACGACTCCTTCATCGGCACGATCCTCAAGGACACCGGCATCCCGCGCCCGAAGAACCAGGACATCGCGGACCTCGCCGCCGAGATCAGCGCCGAGAACATCGACAAGGCCGACGCCGACTGGATCTTCACCGGCGTCTACGGCGACCCGAAGGCCACCGACAAGTCCAAGGCCCAGGGCAACCCGCTGTGGAAGAACCTCAAGGCCGTCAAGGACGGGCACGCCTTCGACGTCCCCGACGAGACCTGGTACCTGGGCCTCGGCGTCACGGCGGCGAACGCCGTCCTCGACGACCTCGGACAGCACCTGACGGCCTGACCGGACAGCACCTGACGGCCCGAGAGGCCGCACCGGCGGGAGACGGCCGGGCGGCGGAGGCCGCACGGGCGGCACGAGCGGAGGGAAAGCACGTCATGGGGTCACCTGCCCCACGCACCGGGGCGGGCGCCCCACCACCAGGGGCACCCGGCCCCCGTCCCGGCGACCCGGCGTCCGGTACGGGCGGCCCCGCGTCCGGTACGGGCGGCTCCGCGTCCCGTACGGGCGACCCGGCGTCCCGTCCCGGCGGCCCGGCCCCCCGGCCGGTCCCCGCGACGCGGCGGCGGCTCGCCCGGGTGCTCGCGTGTGCCGTGATCCTGCTGCTCGCGGTGCTCCTCAGCCTCTGCGTCGGCAGCCGTCAGATCGCCCCCGGCGAGGTCTTCTCGGCGCTGCTGCACGGCGGTACGAGCGACGACGCGCAGGTCGTCCGGGCCTTCCGCGTGCCCCGCACCGTGCTCGGCATCCTCGCGGGGGTCGCCCTCGCGCTCGCCGGGACCGTCATGCAGGGCGTCACCCGGAACCCGATCGCCGAGCCGGGCGTCCTCGGCGTCAGCCAGGGCGCCTCGCTCGGCGTCGTGTGCGCGATCGCCTTCGCGGGGGCGCACACGCTGACCGGGTACGTGTGGTTCGCCTTCGCGGGCGCGGCGCTCGCCTCGGCCGGCGTCTACGCCGTCGCCAGCGGCGGGCGCGGCGGCGCCTCGCCGGTGCGGCTCGCGCTCGCGGGCGCCGCGATGAACGCGCTCCTCGCCTCCGTCGTCTCCGGCATCGTCACGACGAACGCCCGCGCGCTGGACCAGTTCCGCTACTGGCAGGTCGGCTCGCTCAACGGGCGCGGCAGCGAGCTGATCGGGCAGCTCTGGCCCTTCCTGCTCGCCGGGGCCGTCCTCGTCCTCGCCCTGGCGCGCGGCCTCGACGCGCTCGCGCTCGGCGACGACGCCGCGAAGAACCTCGGGCACCGCGTCGGCCTCCTGCGCGTCCTCGGCGCCCTCGGCGCGACCGTGCTCACCGGGGCCGCCGTCGCCGCCGTGGGCCCGATCGCCTTCACCGGGCTCGCCGTGCCGCACCTCGCGCGCGCCCTCGTCGGCAGCGCGCACCGCTGGGTGCTCCCGCTCGCCGCGCTCCTCGGGCCCGTGCTGATCCTGCTCCCCGACGTCGTCGGGCGCGTCCTCTTCCCGCCCTCGGAGGTCCCCGTGGCCGTCATGACCGCGCTCATCGGCGTGCCCTTCCTCATCGTCCTCGTGCGCCGCAAGGGGGCGGTCTCCGCATGAGCGCGAGCCCGCTGCCCGGCCTGCGCCCGGCCGGCCACCTCCTGCTGCGGCGCCGCCGCGCGAGCTTCCTCGTGCACCGCCGCACCGTCCTGGCCGCGACCGCGCTCGCCGCGCTGCTCGCCGCCGCCGTCGTGCTCTCGCTGTGCTGGGGCGAGTCCTGGGTCGCGCCGCGCGAGGTCGTACGGGTCGTGCTCGGGCAGCCGAGCCCGGCCGAGCTCGTCGTCGGCACGCTGCGCCTGCCCCGCCTCGTCCTCGGGCTCCTCGCGGGCGCCGCCTTCGCGGTCGCGGGGGCGCTCGTGCAGACCGTCGCGCGCAACCCGCTCGCCAGCCCCGACGTCATCGGTGTCACGCACGGCGCGGGCGCGGCGACCGTCGCCGCGATGAGCTTCGGCCTCGTCCCGGCCGCGCAGCTCCCGTACGTGTCCATCGCGGGCGGGCTGGCCGCCGCGCTCCTCGTCTACGTGTGCGCGTGGCGCGGCGGGCTGCACTCGGGGCGCTTCGTGCTCATCGGGATCGGCGTCTCGGTCGCGCTCGGCTCGCTGACCCAGCTCCTGCTGACCAAGGGGGACTACCTCGTCGCCCAGCAGTCGAAGGTGTGGCTCACCGGCTCGCTCAACGGGCGCGGCTACCAGGAGGCGTGGCCGCTGGTCGTCACGCTGCTCGCGGCCGTCCCGGCGACGGTGTGGGCCGCGCGCGCCCAGCGCGGCGTCTCCTTCGACGACGACACCGCGACCGCGCTCGGCATCGGCCTGAACCGCACCCGTCTCGGCCTCACCGTGCTCGGCGTCGTCCTCGCCTCGGTGGCGACGGGCGCCGCCGGGCCGGTCGACTTCGTCGCGCTGCTCGCCCCGCAGATCGCGCGGCGGCTGGCCCGTACCGCGCAGATCCCGCTGCTCACGGCGGCGTTCACGGGCGCGCTCCTCGTCACCCTCGCCGACCTGCTCGCCCGCCGCCTCTTCTCGCCCGTGGAACTGCCGGTCGGCGTGCTCACGGCGGCCGTCGGCGCCCCCTACCTGATGTGGCTGATCATCCGCACCCGCGGCCGTACCGGAGGTGTTCCCTCGTGAGCCGTCCCCCCGCCACCCCGGTGGAGGCCGCGCCCGCCACCCGTCTCGCCGCGCGCGGCCTGCGCCTGGGCTACGACCCGGGCCGCCTCGTCGTCGAGGACCTGGACGTCGCCGTGCCCGACGGGCGGATCACCGTCGTCGTCGGCCCCAACGCCTGCGGCAAGTCCACCCTCCTGCGCGCGCTCGGCCGGCTCCTCAAGCCGCGCGGCGGCACCGTGCTGCTCGACGGCGCAGAGAAACGCCCGCGCCCCCGGCAAGGAGACCGCCCGCACGATCGGCGTCCTGCCGCAGACCCCGCAGCCCCCGGTCCCCTCACCGTCGCCGACCTCGTCGCGCGCGGCCGTCAGCCGCACCAGAAATGGTGGCAACAGTGGTCCGAGGACGACGAGCGCGCGGTCACGGAGGCGCTGGAGCGCACCGGCACGGCACCGCTCGCCGAACGCCTCGTGGACGAACTCTCCGGCGGCCAGCGGCAGCGCGTGTGGATCGCGATGGCCCTCGCCCAGGAGACGGACCTGCTCCTGCTGGACGAGCCGACGACGTACCTCGACATGGCCCACCAGGTGGAGGTCCTGGACCTCGTCCGCCGCCTCAACCACGAGCGCGGACGCACGGTCGTCGCGGTGCTCCACGACCTCAACCAGGCGGTCCGCTACGGCGACCACCTGATCGCCATGAAGGACGGCCGCATCGTGGCGCAGGGCGAACCGGCCGAGATCATCACGGCGGAGCTGGTACGGGAGGTCTTCGGCCTCGCGTCGGTCGTCGTCCCCGACCCGGTGACCGGCGGCCCGCTGGTCGTCCCGGGGATGGGGTGGCGCGCGGGGGAGTGAGGCGCGGGGGACGGGTGTACGGGCGGGCGGGGGCCGGGGCGCGGCGGGTGCGCGGGGGACGGGGCGGACGTGCCGGTGCCGCTCCGGGGCTCAGACCCCCGCCTTCTCCGGTTCCGTCTCGTCGGTCTCGTCCTGGCCCGTCCCGTCCTCGCCCGTCCCGTCCTCGTCCGCCGCGATTCCCAGCTCGGCGTCCCTGCGGGCCTCCGCCTCGCGGCGCACGAGCCGGAACCACATGAAGACCACGAAGCCGGCGAACACGAACCACTCGCCGGTGTAGCCCAGGTTCTGGAACGCCTTGAGGTCGAGACCGCCGCCCTCCGGCGTCTTCGCCGGGACGGGCGTGAGGCCGGACTCGGCGCGGTCGAGCGTGATCCAGCCGTCGTACACGTCGTACGAGGTGAGGTTGAGGAGCGAGGCGGCGCCGATGATCCCGACCTGCCCGGCCGGGAGCCCGCCGCTCGCGTTGACGCCCGTGCTGCGCGCGTCCTCGGAGGGCTGGAGCGCCCCCGTCACGGTGACGGTGCCGCCCGGCGCGGCGGGCGCCTTCGCCGGGGCAGCGCCCGCGTGCCAGCCGCGCACGACGGGCAGGACCTTCTCCCCGCCGGTCCGCAGCAGCCCGAGCACGTAGTAGCCGTCCCGCCCGTCGAGCCCCCGGTCGGGCACGAGGAACTGCTGGACGTAGCGGCCCGTGGCGCGGGTGCGCTCGCCCGAGGTCGCGGTCGTGACGGGCAGGACCTCGGCGAGCGGCCTGGCCGCCCCCTCGGCGTGCGCCTCGGCGGCGGCCGTGGCGTCCTTGTGCGTGTCCACCCGGTCCTCGAAGCGGCTGAGCTGCCAGGACCCCATGAAGACGCAGAAGGGGATCGCCAGGAGGACGAAGACGTGGATTCCCCACCACCGGGGAGTCAGCAGGAACCGGTACACACCCCCACGGTACGGGGCGGGCCGGGACGCCCGGTGCCCGCCCCCGTACCACAGCGGCTCAGTTCCCCGGCACGTGCCGCCGGACGAAGTCCAGTTCCATCCGCACCTGCTTCACGCGCTCGTCCACGACGAGCGAGCCGTGGCCCGCGTCGTAGCGGTAGACCTCGTGCGGGTGCTCCCGGGCCACGAGCCGGTCGACGTAGTTCTCGACCTGCTTGATCGGGCAGCGCGGGTCGTTGACCCCGGCCGAGATGTAGACGGGCGCGCGCACCTCGTCCACGTACGTGAGCGGGCTCGACGCCGCCCACCGCTCGGGCAGCTCCTCGGGCGTGCCGCCGAAGAGCGTGCGGTCCATCGCCTTGAGGCCCTCCATCTCGTCGTGGTAAGCGGTCACGTAGTCCGCGACGGGCACGGCCGCGACGCCCGCCGCCCACGCCCCCGGCTGCGTGCCGATCCCGAGCAGGGTCAGGTACCCGCCCCACGAGCCGCCCGACAGGATCAGCCGCGCCGGGTCCGCGAGCCCGGAGCCGACGGCCCACTCCCGTACCGCCGCGATGTCCTCCAGCTCGATGAGCCCGACCCGGTGCTTGAGCGCGTCGGTCCAGGCGCGCCCGTAGCCCGTCGAGCCCCGGTAGTTGACCCGGACGACCGCGTAGCCGTGGTCGATCCAGGCGGCGGGACCGGCGGCGAAGGCGTCGCTGTCGTGCCAGGTGGGGCCGCCGTGGATCTCGAAGACGGTGGGGAAGGGACCGTCCCCACCGGGGGTCTGCACGAGCGCGTGCACGCGCCCGCCGGGGCCCTCCACCCAGGCGTCCGTGACCGGCACCGAGGCCGGGGCCTTCATCCCGGGCGGGTCGAGGACGACGCCGCTCGTCGTGGAGCGGACCACGGGCGGCTCGGCGGCCGAGGACCACAGGAACTCGACGCTGCCGTCCGGCCGCGCGCCCGCGCCCGACACGGTGCCGCGCGGGGTCTCGATCCGCTCCAGGCGGTGCGCCGTGAGGTCGTAGCGGTACAGCTCGCCGCGCGCCTCGTGGCTGTGCGCGATCAGCAGCGCCGAGGCGTCCTCGTACCAGTCGGCGCTCACGTCGCCCGGCAGGTCGATGGCGAGGGCAGTCTCCGTGCCCGCGACCGGGTCCCAGATCATCGGCAGCCAGCGGCCCTCGCGCTGCGTGCCGACGAGGAGCCGCGCGTCCCCGGCGAGCGGCGCGAAGCCCATGACGGAGAGGCCGAGTTCCTTCGTCCCGCCCTCCGTGTCGTCCAGCTCGGCGACCGTGCGCGCGACCTCACCCGTCCCGCCGAGCTCCAGCACCCGCAGCGCGGAGTGCATCGCGTCCCCGTGCTCCGTGTGCTCCACGACGAGCAGCCGCCCGTCGTACGAGAGGTCCCCGACGCCCGCCGACTCGCGGTGCCGGTACACCTCGACGGGCGCGCCCCCGTCCCGTACGACGTGCACGAGGGAGCCGTGCTCGTCGCTCGAACTGCCCACGACGACGGTCCGCCCGTCGCGGCCGAGCGCGAGCCCCGCCGAGTACGCGGCGGCGACCCCGGGCAGCGCCTCGGTGTCCTCGCCCCCGGCGAACGGCTGGCGCCGCCACACCCCGAACTCGTCCCCGTCGTGGTCGTCGAACCACCAGATCCACGCGCCGTCCGGGCTCAGCGTCCCGTCCGTCGTCCCGTTCTCGCGGTCGGTGACCTGCCGCTGCGCCCCCGTGGCCCGGTCCCAGGCGTACAGCTCGTACGTGCCGGTCGCGTTCGAGACGAAGAGGGAGCGGTCGGGGGCGTCCTCGGCCCACTCGGGGAGCGAGACGCGGGGAGCGCGGAACCGCTTCTCCCAGTCGGGCATGGCTGCGTCGTCCGGCTTGGCTGTGGCGTCGGTCGTCATGCGCCCATTCAACTCCCCGCACCGGGGGGAGCGGGGCGCGCCCCGGTACGCCGCCCGGTGGCGCGCCGCGCCGGGGGCGCGCGGCCGAAGTGTCATGAGGCTGTCACGAGCCCATTGCGAGGCGGGGCCGACGGGAACGGGTGGGACGTCCGCGGAAGTTCCCGTACAGGTAAGCGCTTGACGCCGGCAGGTCCCCCACACCTCGACGGAGGAATCCCGATGCACTCCCGCAAGCTCCCCCTCACCGCCCTCACCGCCCTCACCGCCCTCACCGCCCTCACCGCCCTGGCCGTCCTCATCGGTCTGTCCCTGACCGCCTGCCAGAGCGACGACGGCGGTGACGACAAGGCCGCCCCGGCGGGGAACACGTCTTCGGCGGCGGGCGGCGAGAACACGACGGAACCGTCCGCTACGACCGGCTCCGGCGACTCCTCGGACCCCGCCGGCTCCTCGGCCTCCTCCGATTCCTCCGGCTCGTCCGGTTCCTCGGATTCCTCGGATTCCTCGGGCTCTTCGGGCTCCTCGGACTCCTCGGGCGGGGGCGCGAAGACGGGCAAGTGCCTGACGAGCGACCTCAAGCTCTCCGCCTCCGACGCCACCATCGGTGACGACGACCCGGCCACCGTCGCGATCACCTTCGAGAACACCGGGAGCGCCCCCTGCTCCCTCAACGCCTACGCGGGCGCGGACCTGAGCACCAACTCGGGCTCCATCTCGGCCGAACGCGGCATCAAGGCGTCCATCCCGGACCACCCGGTGGTCCTCAAGCCGGGCGAGAGACCTACGCACCCGTCCTCTACCCGGTCAACAAGACCGGCGGCAGCGGCATCCGCATCACGGGCCTCACCGTCACCCCGCCCGACGAGACCCACTCCGTGAAGCTCGCCTGGCCGGGCCGGCCCTCGCTGCCCGTCTCGGACAGCGACAAGGGCCAGGGCGTCGAGATCGGCCCGATGGGCAGCATCGGCCAGGGCGAGGGCTGAGCCCGGCGCGTCCGCCCGCCCGCGCGTCCGCCCGCCCGCGCGTCCGCCCGCCCGCGCGTCCGCCCGCCCGCGCGTCCGCCCGCCCGCGCGTCCGCCCGCCCGCGCGTCCGGCCGCCCGCGCTCCCGTCCCCGCCCGGCCCCGTCCGCGCTTCCGCCCGGCCCGTTCCCGTCCTCGTCCGGGCGCGCCGTCCTCCCGCCGCTTCAACGGCCCGCGCGGGGGCAACCGGTGGGCACGGGACAAACGGCGGGACGACGGAGAGGCGGTGTCGGGTGCGGACGGTCGGAGTCGAGGAAGAACCTCTGCTCGTGGACGAGGGGACGGGGGAGCCGAGGGCGCGCGCGGCGGCGATGCTCGCCTCGGCGGAGGCGCGCGCGGGGGAGGGCGAGGACTCGCCCCTGGAGAGCGCACTGCACGGGCAGCAGATCGAGTTCGCGACGATCCCGCGCGCCGACATCGATGAGCTGGCGGACGAGATCCGCCCACTGCGCACCACGACGGACGCCCTCGCCCGCCGGGCGGGCGCCCGGGTCGCCGCGCTCGCCACCTCGCCGCTCCCGGTGAGCCCGAGCGTCAACGACGGCGAGCGGTACCGGTGGGTGAGGGACAAGTTCGGGGCCCTGGCCCAGGAGCAGCTCACGTGCGGCTGCCACGTCCACGTCTCCGTCGCCTCGGACGCCGAGGGGGTCGCCGTCCTCGACCGCATCCGCCCCTGGCTGCCCCCGATCCTCGCGCTGAGCGCCAACTCCCCCTACTGGCAGGGAAAGGACACCGCCTACGGCAGTCACCGCGCCCGCGTCTGGAACCGCTGGCCCTCGGCGGGCCCGTACGACATCTCGGGTTCCCCGCAGGCGTACGAGGCCCGGGTGCGCGCGATGGTCGGGACGGGCGTCCTGCGCGACAAGGGGATGATCTACTTCGACGCCCGCCTCTCGCACCGCTGGCCCACGGTCGAGACCCGGGTGGCGGACGTGTGCCTGGACGCCCGCACCCCGCCCCTCCTCGCCGCCCTGTGCCGCGCGCTGGTGGACACGGCGGCCCGCGAGGCGGCCGGGCACGTACCCCCGCAGCAGGTCCCCACGGCCGTGCTGCGCCTGGCCTCCTGGCAGGCCGCCCGCTCCGGTCTCGACGGTGACCTCCTCCATCCCCTCGACCACACCCCG
>NZ_GG770539.1:3791088-3797044 GCF_000154905.1 Streptomyces sp. SPB074
TCGTCCCGGCGTGCGCGGGCACCCGGCCGGCGGCCTCGTCCACGGCGTCCGCGAGCGCGTCGAGGAGCGTGCCGGGCGCGGGCCCGGGCCCCTCGGTGAGACGGCGCAGGACGGCGACGGCCGCGCCGCTCGCCCGGGCGCCCCCGGGCCCGAACCCGTCCGCGACCGCGAGCAGCCGCTCCCCGGCGTGCCCGGCGTCCTGGTTCTCGCCCCGTACGAGCCCCCGGTCGCTCACTCCGGCACACCGCAACCCGAACCCCGCTCCCTGCCCCGTCCCCGGCCCGGGACCGTGCCCGGCGAGCGAGTCCGCGAGGAAGGCCGCCAGTTCCCCCCGTACCTCGGTCTCCGCCCGGACCCCGCCCCACCACCCCCGAACGGCCTCCGCGGCCGCCCGGGGCTCCAGCGCGACGACCTCCCCGATCCGCCCGAGCGGCATCCCGATCCGCCGCAACCACCCGATGAGCAGCCCGCGGCCCCCGGGAGGTCCCCGCGCGCTCGGGCGCTCACCGTCTCCCGGCTCCGGCTGGGCGCGGAGTTCTCGGCCGACGGAGGGCGGGGGTGGGACGGGAAGGTCGCCTGAGTCAGCCCCGCCCCGCCACGTCCGCGAGGAAGGCCGTGAAGGCGGTGGGGCTGACGAAAGGGGCGGGGCCGGGGGTGTTCTTGGAGTCGCGCAGGGCGATGGCGGCGTGGGTGGGGCGGACGTCGGCGAACTCGACGCACTGGCCGTTGGCGTCTCCGCTGTGGGAGGACTTTCGCCAGTGGGCAGGTTCGATCTCGGGCGCGGGCATAGGTGAAGACTGTCCGCGCCGCGAGATCGCTACGCAGTCAGCCCCGGCCGGTCAGACCCGTCACGAAGGCCGTGAAGGCGGCCGGGCTGACGAGGAGTGCGGGGCCGGGGGTGTTCTTGGAGTCGCGCAGGGCGATGGCGGCGTGGGTGGGGCGGACGTCGGCGAACTCGACGCACTGACCGCTGTCACCGCTGCGGGAGGACTTCCGCCAGTTGGCTTCCCCGCACGTGTACTGGACGTTCCTCGTGCTCACTTGTGCAGCCTTTCCAAGTGCTCGCGCAAAAGGTCGCGCGTCTCGCTGAAAGGAAGCGCGACATTCGCGATCGACCTGAATTCAACCGACTGGAAAGCTACCAGGTCAGCATCCTCCGTATGGAAACCGCCGGAGGGGCCGTCGACACTCGCTACCGATGTCCAAGGGTGCTTGAAATCGAGCAGAGTGGTCGCGCCGTTCGATCCGTACTTCGGGTGGGCGGTGAGCGGAAGCACTTGGAGGTCGATGTTCGGCATGTCGGACACGTCAAGGAGCCGACGCATCTGATCGCGCATGATGCCGGGGTTGTCTTCGAACCTGGGGTAGAGCGCCGCTTCCGGGACGATGGCGTGAAGGCGCGTGAGATTGCCGAGCACCGACTGCCGCGCAAGGCGCAGATTGATCAGCATCCCCACCTGCCGCGCGTCCAGACGGGCTTCGTGGGCGATGAGCTCCCGCATGTACGCGGGCGACTGCAACAACCCCGGTACCACCGAGTAGTGCTGCACGCGGATCACGTCCGCCTCCGCCTCCATCTGGACGAAGTCCAGCAGGTCCGCCTGGACGTGTCCGGTGTACGGCACCCACCAGCCCGCGCCCGCCGGCTCCTCCGCCGCGAGGGCGACCTCTTCCACGCCCTCGGGGTCGTCCACGCCGAGCTTCGCCGCGAAGGCCCGGACCTCCTCGCTGCTCACCCGGTACGTGCCGCGTTCGATGCGGCTCAGGCGCGTGATGTCCCAGCCCATCAGCTTCGCGGCGTCACCACTCTTCATCGGGCCGCGCCAGCGACGCAGT
Source organism: Streptomyces sp. SPB074 (assembly GCF_000154905.1). GTDB lineage: Bacteria > Actinomycetota > Actinomycetes > Streptomycetales > Streptomycetaceae > Streptomyces. Next base: position 3,792,925 of record NZ_GG770539.1, read on the forward strand.
TGGGCGCCAACCCGACGCCTTTTGATGGTCGGTACCGCTCTCTTCTGCACCATGTCCGCATTCTGGCACGCCGCCAACTCGGCGCGCGATCCGTACATTTGAACGGAACACTCGCGATCGCGGGAATCGATTGCCGAGGTCCCGCCAAAAGACGCATGATGATTTCCCGCTGGGGTCGGAGCCTTCGGCACACGCCCTCGCGCGCCCTTCAATTCCCCCCGCCCTTCCTCCCGGAGGGGCCGGTCCGAGGACGTGATCGATATGACCGCCCTATGTTCAGGTGGCCCCGCCGCCCCGCGTACGCAGTGGACGGGGGAGTTCGCTCCGGTGCTGACCTCCGTGCCGGAGGCCCGGCAGACGGTGCGGCGGGTGCTGCCGCGGCTCGGGGCGCGGTGCGAGGAGCTGGTGCCGCTCGCGGTGACCGAGCTGATGGCGAACGCCGTCGTGCACGGGGGTGGCGCGCGCCCGTTGCTGCTCCTCGTCTCCATCGAGACCGATCGTTCTGTCCACATCGGCGTGACGGACAACAGCGCGCGGGTGCCGGGGCGTTGCGCCATGCCGGACGCCGAGGTCGAGGCGGGGCGCGGGCTCGCGCTGCTGCGGCTCCTCGGGGTGCGGCTGAGCTGGGACGTGGACGGGGACGGGCGCAAGCGCACCCACGCGCTCGTGCCGCCCGCGTCGGCGGTGCGGGAGCGGCGGCTGTGAGGGCGCGGCCGGTGGGCCGGGGCCGTACGGGACGTGAGCTGCGGCGGCTGCGGGACCTCGCCGAACGCGTGCTGGGCCTCGTCCCCGTACCGCCGCCGGACCCGGGCGCCCAGCAAGCGGGCCTGTTACGGGGCGTGCGCCTGCTCGCGGCGGCCACCGCCGGGCATCCGCACCCGGCGGTGGCCCGTCTCTCGCGCACGACGGCGCGTCACGCCCGCGCCGAGGCGCCGCCGACCCCCGCCCGCCTCCGCACCTTGGCCCTCCTGGCCCTCGCCCTCCTCGACGCCTTCCCGCGGCCGCCCGCCGTGCCGACGACGTGTGCGGTCCGGCGCGGGGTCCGGGGGTGAGATCGCGGGTCCGGAGCGCCGCGTCAGCCCGTGCCCGTACCGGCCGCGTCCGCCAGGACGTTGCGGAGGCGGGTCAGGCTCTCGGCCGCGAAGTCCGGGAGCGTGCTCCAGTAGTACGGGACGGCCATCGCCGCGACGGCGAGGGCCCGGGCCCAGGTCGTGTCGTCCAGGGCGAGGGCTTCGCGGTAGGCGGTCCGGGCCCGGGGCGGGAGGTCGAAGACGGGGGCGTGCTCGGCGTCGGGCAGGCCGAGGGAGAGGGTGCCGAAGTCGAGGACGGCGTGCAGTGCGCCGTCCTGGACCAGCAGGTTCGCGGGGCGCAGGTCGCCGTGGAGCCAGCCCTCGGGGCTCGCGGCGTCGGGGAGGGCGAGGGCCGCTTCCCACACCTCGCGCAGCGCGGCCAGGTCGAGCGCGAGGACGTCACCGAGCGCCGCGCACCCGTCGAGCGCCGCTTCGGCCTCCGCCGTGATGCCGTGCAACTGCCCGCCCCGGTACCAGCTCAGCCCGTCCGCGCGGCGCGCCCCCATGAGCGGTGCGCCGCGCAACTCCCGTACGAAGGTGGCCAGATCGGTGCCGAAGGTGGCCCAGTCCCGGACCGTGCCCGGCCCGGGCTCCGCGCCGTCGAGCCATCGCAGGACGCACCAGGGCGCCGGGAACCGCGCGCTCGGCGCCCCGCGACGCACGGGCTCCGGCAGCAGGGCGCCGACGTGCGGGGCGAGCCGGGGCGCCCACGTCAGTTCCCGTTCCAGCGTCCCGGCGGGCGTGCGCGGGAGCCGGACGACGTACTCCTCACCGAGCCGGTACATCGTGTTGTCGGTCCCCGCCCCGGCGTACCGGAGCGGCAGCCCTGCCCACTCGGGCATCTGTGCGGCGAGCAGTTCACGGACCAGGGCGGGCGTCGTCGGGATCTCGTCGGCGTGCAGGGCGGGCATGGAGGCAGTCTGCGGGAGGCGGCGGGCGGGGCCCACTTCTTTTCGCACGGGGGTGCGGAACGGTTCGGGGTGCCGGCGTGGTCCTCTTGGGCGGGAAGGCGTGCCGAACGAACGAAGGATGTCTCATGCGGGCCAAGAAGCTCAGCCTCGCCGCCGTCGTGCTCCTCGCGGGGCTCTCGCTCACCGCCTGCGGCAACGGCCCGCACGACAAGGCCGCCGGGGGCGGCTCCCCCGCCGCGCCCTCGGGGCAGGCCCCGGACGCCGGGACCGACGGCGGCACGGGCGGAGGCGGTACGGGCGGCGGCGGTACGGGCGGGGCGAAGGCGGCGGGTACGTCGGACGGGGGCGCGGCAGCGGGCTCCTCCTCGCCCGACGACGGGGAGCCGCGGGGCAGCGGCGGCGGAGCGATCAGCGCCGGGGCGTGCAAGACCGAGAACCTCGCCTTCGAGACCGCGCACGGCATGGGCGAGGGCGCGCTCGTCGTCAGTATGCGCAACACGAGCGGTGACGCCTGCTCGCTCAAGGGCTTCCCGGGGATCGACATCCTCTCCGACGAGGCGGGGGCGCCGCTCAGCGCCGAGCGCAGCGACGTGACACCCCCCGCTGTCACCCTCAAGTCCGGTGACACGACCCGCTTCACGCTCCACTACCCGCCGAGCGAGAGCGGCAACTCCGGCGTCTTCATCAACGCGGTCGATGTGACCCCGCCCAACGAGACCCACACCCAGCGCCTCTCGGTCGGTTTCAGCGTCGAGGCGGGGGCCGACAAACCGGGCCTCCTCGTGGTGGACCCGGTGGGCGCGGGCAAGCAGTGAGCGGGGGGCGGGACGGCCGGGGCGGAGCCGCGAGGCACCGGCCGGTGGGGGAGCCCGGCCCCGCGTTCGTACAGCCGCGTCGCACGGCCGCGTGTCACAGCCGGGCGCCCTTTCTCGTCCCTGTGGTGCGCCTCGGGTGAACGGCCCGCAGGCGCGGCTCCGGGTTCGCGGCGGACGGCTCCGCGCGAAAGGAGTCCTTCGACCCCGGCCGCCACTTCCGCTCCCCCGCCGGCTGCTTCGTGACGGGCAACGATCGCGGGCGCACGGGTGCCGTGCCTCTCCGTCGCGCGACAGGTGCGCTTCCACACGGGATACGAGCCGAGGCCGCACGACCTCGCCGACGTGGCACGGCTGCGGCCCGCCTTCGGGGTCGGACCCCGTACTGAACGAGCCCCCGCGAGGCGGATGCGGGCGCGTCCACCTGGCGGGGGCCTCGGGGGGCTTCGGACCGGGTACCCCCGGCCTCCGGCCCCCGCGTGGTTACTGCGACGGCGCCTCGATGAGCGCGAACCGGGCGCCCTCGGGGTCGGCGACGACGGCCATCCGCCCGGCCACCATGTCGAACGGCGGCGCGAGCACCGTGCCGTCGCGGCGGATGAGAGCGTCCGCCGTGGAGTCCACGTCGTCCACGGCGAAGTACGTCAGCCAGTGCGCCGGGGTCCCGGGCGGGTCGCTCTTGAGCCCGGTCGCACCGCCGACCGTCTTCCCCGCGACCTTGACCGCCCAGTAGTCCTCCGCGCCCTCGAACGGCTCGAAGTTCGCGCCGAAGACCTCGCCGTAGAAGGCGGCGGCGGTGGGCACGTCGGCGGCGTGCAGTTCGTTCCAGATGAGCGCGCCCGCCTCGTTGACGAGTCGCGCCCCGGCGAACTCGCCCGCCTGCCAGACGCCGAAGACGGCGCCCTGCGGGTCGGCCGCGATGAGCATCCGGCCCAGGTCGCCGACGTCCACGACCGGCACGACGAGCGAGCCGCCCGCCGAGATGATCGTGTCCTGCGTCGCCTGGGCGTCGGTCGTCGCGAGGTAGGTGGTCCAGAGGTTCGGCGGCTCCGGCTGGTCCTCGGGGGCCTTGCCGATACCGGCCACGGCCTTCCCGAGCACCTCGCAGATCGCGTAGCCGCCGAAGCCGCCGGGCCCGGGCTGCCCCTGCCAGCCGAGCAGGTCGCTGTAGAAGTCGATCGCGTTCCGCTGGTCGCGCGCCATCAGGTCGACCCAGCACGGCGTGCCGGTCGCGTACGGGCTGGTGATCTCAGGCACCTTGTGCCCCTTTCGTGGGATTCGTCCCACACCCTGCGGCCCGCAGGGCCCCCTTGCCACCCGGAACTCG
>NZ_GG770539.1:3797164-3799708 GCF_000154905.1 Streptomyces sp. SPB074
CGGGGCGCGGTATTGCCGCACCGGCACGGCGCGGGGCCGGCCACTGTGCCCGTGCGGGCCCGACCTGTACTGCGCGAGGCCTGCCTCCGTACGGTGTGGAGCCCGACTCCGTACGGTGCGGGCCCCGTCGAGCGAGGAGCCGCCCCCATGCCCGCGCACCTGCGTCCCGTCGCCGTCACGCTGGACTGCGCCGACCCGCTCGCCCTTGCCGCGTTCTACCGGCGGGTGACGGGGTTCGCCCCGCACCCGGAGTCCGGCGCGGGGTTCGCGGCGCTCACCGGGCCCGACGGCTTCGTGCTCGGCTTCCAGGCCGTGGAGGACTACCGGCCGCCCCGCTGGCCGGGGCAGGAGGTCCCGCAGCAGGTCCATCTCTGCTACGAGGTGGACGAGGACCTGGCGGCGGCGGAGACCCGTCTTCTCGCGCTCGGCGCGGTGCTGCCCGCCCACCAGCCCCACGACCCGGCCCGCGCGCGGGTCCTCACGGACCCGGCGGGCCACCCGTTCTGCGTCGTGCGGAAGAAAGCGGAGGGCTGAGCCCCGCGAGGGGCCGGTTCGCGCCGGGCAAGGACCGGAGCGCGGGCGGGGCTCACTCCACGCGTCGCCCGAGGACGCGGAACTCGTTGCCCTCGACATCGGCGAGGACGACCCAGGGCACCTCGGGCCCCGCGCCCACGTCCACGTGCCGCGCGCCGAGCGCGAGCAGCCGCTCGGCCTCGGCGGCCTGGTCGCGGTCGCTCGGGTTGACGTCGATGTGCAGCCGGTTCTTGACCGCCTTGCCCTCGGGCACCCGGGCGAAGCCGATCGAGGGCGGCGCGTGGCCGGGGCGCCGGGCACCGGTCCCGGGCGCCCCGATCGAGACGTAGTCGCCGTCCTCGTCCTCGTGCACCTCGTGACCGAGCACCGCGCACCAGAACCGCGCGAGCGCGCGCGGATCGAGGCAGTCCACGGCGAGTTCGGTGAACCGGCTGCTCATACGTGCTCCTCCCGGACCCGGGCCGCCGCACCCGGGCGGCCCCGGCCGCCGAACCTGGCGTGCGAGGACGGGCGGGGTCAGGACCGCGCGGCCCGGAAGACGCGGTACCGGCGCAGCACCTCGTGGCTGTCGGGGGTGAAGGACCACTCCCGCAGGGCGGAGCGCAGCTCCGGCCCGGTCAGCAGGCCGTGCCAGGCGACCTCGCGGGGATCGCGGGTCACCACGTCCGGGACGACGGTCTCGTGGACGCCGAGCCAGTGCGGGCTCAGGCCGGAGCGGTTGAGGAAGGTGAACAGGAGGCGCGGCCGGACGCGGACGCCCAGCTCCTCGGCCAGCTCCCGCGCGGCGGCCCGCGCGTAGGACTCGCCGGCGGTCACGGCACCGCCGACCACGAGCTCGTACCGGCCGGGGAAGCGCGACAGCCCCTCCGCCCGCCGGTGCACGAGCACCCGGCCGCGCGTCTCCCGGCACACCGTCACGGCGACCCGGTGCAACGCCCCCTCCCGGACCGCGTCCCGGCGTTCGGTCAGGACCCCCGTCCCCCGGTCCCGCCCATCGACCAGCTCCACCAGCTCATCCATGCCGCCCACCCTGACAGGACCTGCCGACAATGCCGCCGCCTCCCGGGCGTCGTGCTAGCGGGTGCAAGCAGGGCGCTTGCAATAGTTAGCGAGGTGCGGGAGCATCGGTCGCATGGTTTCGCTCGATGTGGGGGGACTCGGGGAGTTCCTGCGGGAGCAGCGGCGCGCGGCGCGCCTGTCGCTGCGGCAGCTCGCCGACGCGGCGGGGGTGTCGAACCCGTACCTCAGCCAGATCGAGCGCGGGCTGCGCAAGCCCAGTGCCGAGATCCTCCAGCAGCTCGCCAAGGCCCTGCGGATCTCCGCCGAGACCCTGTACGTGCAGGCGGGGATTCTGGACGAGCGGGACCGGTCCGAGGCCGGGACCCGGGCGGTGCTGCTCGCCGATCCCGCGCTGACGGCGCGCCAGAAGGAAGTACTGCTCCAGATCTACGACTCCTTCCGCAGGGAGAACGGCCTCCCCGCGGAAGACGACTGACCCGCACCCGTACTGCCGGGCATTCACCCTCACTCGTGTTCCGGGAGGACCACGTCATGGCCATCGCCGATGATCTGCGCAAGACCCTCACCGACCCGACCCCCCTCTACTTCGCCGCCGGTACGGCGGAGCTGGCGGTGCAGCAGGCGCTGCGGCTGCCCGTGATCCTCGACCAGCTCCGCGCCGAGGCGCCCGCCCGGGTGCAGGCGGTCCGCGAGAGCGACCCGAGGGAGCTCCAGGACCGCGCCGTCGCCCGTGCCCGCGAGGCGCAGGCCGTCGCGCGGGCCGCCGTCACGGAGGTCGTGACCGCGTTCTCCTCGCGCGAGAGCCGCGAGGCGGAGCTGCGGCGGCTCCAGGAGAGCGCGCAGGGCTTCGCGCTGCGCGGCTTCGGGCTCGCCGCCGAGTACGCGGTGCGCGCCCGGGAGACGTACGAGCGGGTCGCCGAGCGCGGCGAGGAGGCGGTACGCGGCTGGCGCGGCGAGGACGGGAACGGCGCGGGCGGCGACGCGGGCACG
>NZ_GG770539.1:3801272-3819526 GCF_000154905.1 Streptomyces sp. SPB074
GCGCCGCCGCGCGTGACGACGGGGGCCGGGTGCCCGGCCAGGCACATCGCGGCCCCGCGACCGTCCGGGGCGATGTCCACGGTGCAGAGCGTCGCGAAGATCTCCTCGTCCTCGCGCTCGTGCTCCAGGACCTCCTGGAGCGTCGCGAGGAGCCGGTCGCCGCTGAGCCCGGCGAGGGTGAGCGCGCGCCAGGCGATGCGCAGCTCGACGCCGAGCGCTGCCTCGTCCGGGCCGTGCCCGCTGACGTCGCCGATCATCGCGTGCACGACGCCGTCCGGGGTGCGCACGGTGTCGTAGAAGTCGCCGCCGAGCAGCGCGCGGGAGCGCCCGGGGCGGTAGTGCGCGGCGAAGCGCAGCGGGGCACCGTCGAGGAGCGGGGTGGGGAGCAGGCCGCGCTCCAGGCGGGCGTTCTCCTCGGCGCGCAGGCGGCCCTCGGTGAGCTGGCGCTGCGCGGTGTCGGCACGTTTGCGCTCGACGGCGTAGCGGACGGCGCGGCTCAGGACGCGGCCGTCGAGCTCGTCGCGGACGAGGAAGTCCTGCGCGCCGACGCGGACCGCCTCCGCGCCGCCCTCGACGTCCTCGGAGGCGGTGAGGGCGAGGACGGCGTGGTGCGGGGCGAGGTCGAGGAGGCGGCGCAGGACGGCGAGCGGGTCGTCGTCGCCCGCCGCCGCGAGGCTGAGGTCGAGCAGCACGCAGTGCACGTCGTCGGTGAGGAGCCGGGCGGCCTCGGTGAGGTTGCGGGCGGTGCGTACGCGGATGGGCCGCCCGGAGGCGTCGAGCATCTCGGGGATGCTGAGCGAGCCCGCCGGGTCGTTCTCCACGAGGAGCAGCGTGAGGTGCCTCGCGCCGGTGGCCGGGGTCGCGGAGGGCCGCGAGCGGCGTTCCGCGTCGTACGGGCCGGGTTTCCCGGCGCCGTCGCCCTCGCCGTCGGCCGATTTCCCCGCCGGGACCGCGCCGCCCGGTGCGGGGACGGGGGCGATCGTGTGGCCCGTGCTGTGGGCGAGCAGGCCCGCGCCGGGGCGCCCCGCGCGGGGGTGGTCACCCGGGGTGACCGGGGTGAGGTGCGCGCGGGGGGCCGCGGACGGCGGCGGCCCGGCCGCTCCTGACCGGTTTCCGTTTCCGGGTACGGGCACTTCCTCCGCCTCCCTCCGAGGCCGCGACGGGACACCGGGCGGCGCCCCACCGACGGGGACCCTAGCGGCCGGTGCGCGGCGAACGGAATGCCGGGCGGACGCGGAAGACCGTCATATGCCGCCCCCAGCAGCCCATTTGCGGACGAGCCGACCGGGGGAGGGATGACGAAGGTCACGCCGGGGGCCTGCAACCGGAGGCGGATTCGTGGCGCGCGTCACGCGCCCGCCCTCAGTCCTCGGCGGGGCTCTTGGCGGTACTTCCGCCCGGTTCGGGGGTTTTGTCAGCCGGGGGCGTGGTGGTGCCGGAGGGGGAGGTGCGGGAGTGGCGCCGTGCGTCGCGGGGGGTGTCCTTCGCCGTGCCCTTCGCCCCGCCCTTCCCCCCGCCCTTCCCGGTGTCCGCGCCCTCCTGCGGCTTTCCCTTGTCACCGGGCTTCGCCGTGCCGGCGGCCCTGTCCTCGTCCCCGGGCTTCGCCTTGCCGGCGGGCTTCGTCCCGTCCTCCGGCTCCGTCCGGGCCGCCGCCTCCGGGTCGGGGCGGGCCACCCCGAGGATCTGCATGGAGCCCACCCCGGCGCGGGTGACCGAGCGCCCGGGGCGCGGGGCGTGGATGATCTCGCCGTCGCCCACGTAGATGCCGACGTGGCTCGCGTCGGAGTGGTAGATGACGAGGTCGCCGGGGCGGATCTGCCCGAGCGGTACGTGCTGGAGCTGCCGCCACTGCTCCTGCGAGGTGCGCGGGATGATGCGGCCCGCCGCCGCCCACGCCTGCGAGGTGAGCCCGGAGCAGTCGAAGGAGTCGGGCCCGGCGGCGGCCCACACGTAGGGCTTGCCGAGCTGGGCCGTCGCGAACGCGACGGCCTTCGCACCCTGCTCGCTCGCGCCGGTGGCCGTCCCCGCGGAGGCCCCGGTCTCCGGACCCGTCCCCGTACCGGCGCCCGCGCCGGGCAGGACGCCCGTGCCGAGCAGGCGGGCCTGGGCCCGGGCGGCCTCCGCCTCCTCCAGGGCGCGCAGCCGCTGCCGCTCCTTCTTCTCCAGCCGGGATTCCAGGAGTTCGGCGTCCTTGATCTCCCGCTCGATCTCCGTGCGCGCCGTGTCCTTGGCCTTCTCGGCCCTTTCGAGGCGGTGCAGCGAGTCGGTCGCGTCCTTCTTGTCGCGGGTCAGCGCGCGCTGGGTGTCGCGGACCTGGCCGAGGAGGACGGCGCTGCCCTGGGCGCCCTCCTTGGCGAGTTCGGCGGCGCGGAGGAAGTCGTCGGGGTCGTCGCTGAGGACGAGGCGCTGCTGCACGGAGAGGCCGCCACCCTGGTCGCGGTACTGGGCGATCGCGGCGGCGGTGAGGCGTTCGCGGAGGTCGGCGAGGCGCTGTTCGCCGCGTACGACCCGGGTGGTGAGCGCCTCCACCCGGCCGGACTGCTCGGCGCGCTTCTCCTCGGCGGCGTTGTACGCGTCGGTGGCCTCGCCCGCCTCGGAGTAGAGGGCGTCGATACGGGACCGTACGGTCTCCAGCTCGGCGTTGCTCAGTTCCTTGCCGGGGGACTTGCTCGTGACGCCCAGCGAGCCCGGCTCGGGGAGCGGGGCGGCGAAGGCGGAACCGGGGGCGGAGAAGGCGAGCGCGGCACAGACGACGGCGAGCGCGCTGAGCGGCAACCGCCGCCCGCCCCGCCGGGGAGGCGGCGCGTCCTCCCCGTGCCGCGTCCGGTCCCGAGCCGCGCTCATGTCACGGTTCAACGTCCCCGCCCCCTGGTTCCTCAGCTCCGTCTGTCCGCGCACCGGCCGTAGCTCCGTCTGTCCGCGCACCGGCCGTCAAAGGCCCCTTACCGGTGGGTAACCCCTCCGGATGGTGCCATGGCGGGCCCGCGCGGCGACAGAGGCAGGCGGGGACGGTTTGCTGTGAATCCCCGTGTGGGCGCCCATCCGCTCACCCCCTCGGTGCCACCGCCGCCCACTCCACCGTCAGTTCCCCCTCCCGCCACCGTTCCTCACGCCCCACCAGCGGCCACCCCGTCGCCCGCAGCGTCCGCGCCGTCTCCGTCCAGCGCTGCCGTGCCCCGTACGCCGCGTAGGGTGCCGCCGCCGCCCACGCGCGGTCGGCCTCCCGCAGGAAGGCGTGCACCGGCTCGCCCGGCACGTTGCGGTGGATGAGGGCCTTCGGCAGCCGCTCGGCGAGGTCGGAGGGGCGTTCCAGGCCCGCGAGCCGGGCCGCGAAGGTGACCGTCCGGGGCCCCTCGGGGCCGAGCGCGATCCACACGTGCCGCCGCCCGATCTCGTCGCACGTGCCCTCCACGAGCAGCCCGCCCGGCGCGAGCCGCGCGCACAGCCGCTCCCACACCCCGGCGACCTCGTCCTCGTCGTACTGGCGCAGCACGTTCGCGGCGCGGATCAGCAGCGGCGCGGCACCGCCGGGAAGCGGCACCTCGAAGCCGCCGTGCAGGAAATCGAGCCCCTCGCGCCGGTACGGGAGCGCCGCCGCCACCCGCGCGGGCTCGATCTCGACCCCGTACACCCGCACCCCCGGCGCCGCCGCGCGCAGCCGCCCGAGCAGTTCGACCGCCGTCCAGGGGGCGGCCCCGTAGCCGAGATCGACCGCGACGGGCGAGGCGGCGCGGCGCAACGCGGGGCCGTGCGTGCGCGCGATCCAGCGGTCCATGCGCCGCAGCCGGTTCGGGTTCGTCGTCCCACGGGTCACCGTCCCCACCGGACGGGCGGGGGACGGGCGGGGATTCATGGGTACGAGGGTACGGCGAGGGCGGAGGAGCGGGAGCGGGCAAAGGTGCCCGTACGGTCACTCCGTGTCAGCGATGATCACCGGGCGGTCAGGGTTGGGTAAAGAAACGGCCGCTCTCGCCAGGGGGGAAATGGACTCCGGGGCTCCGGTGTTCCCGCTTGAGGGCCGTTCTCCGCCCGTATCGCGTGGGACGCGCGAGCCGGACGGGGCGCGGGCCACCGGGGCGGGCCGTCACGGCGTCGCCGCCCCCCGTACCGTCCCCGCAGCCACCGCACGCTTCAAGGAGGACCGCCCCGTGAGCCAGTACGTGTCGAGGCTCGGGTTCCGGCCGAACGCACCCGGCGCCAGGACGGGCGCCGGCCGGCTCGGCGCCCAGGCGGGCCGCCTGCGCCTGCCGGGCCCCGGGCGCCGGGCCCCGCGCCGCGTCGCCATGCTCAGCGTGCACACCTCGCCCCTGCACCAGCCGGGCACGGGCGACGCGGGCGGCATGAACGTCTACATCGTGGAACTGGCCCGCCGCCTGGCCGCGCACGACATCGAGGTGGAGATCTTCACGCGCGCCACCGAGGGCGGCCTCGAACCCTGCGTCGAGCTGACCCCGGGGGTCCTCGTGCGGCACGTGGACGCGGGCCCGTACGAGGGCCTGAACAAGGAGGACCTGCCCGCCCAGCTGTGCGCCTTCACGCACGGCGTCATGCGTGCCTGGGCCGGGCACCGCCCCGGCCACTACGACCTCGTGCACTCGCACTACTGGCTCTCCGGGCACGTGGGCTGGCTCGCGGCCGAGCGCTGGGGCGTCCCGCTCGTGCACGCCATGCACACGATGGCGAAGGTCAAGAACGCGGCGCTCGCCGAGGGCGACACCCCCGAGCCCGCCGCGCGCGTCATCGGCGAGACGCAGGTGGTCGAGGCGGCGGACCGGCTCATCGCGAACACCGAGGAGGAGGCCGAGGAACTGGTGCGCCACTACGCGGCCGACCCCGGCCGCATCGCCGTCGTGCACCCCGGCGTCAACCTCGACCGCTTCTGTCCCCACGACGGTCGCGCCGCAGCGCGCGCCCGCCTCGGCCTCCCGCAGGACGCCCTCATCCCGCTCTTCGCGGGCCGCATCCAGCCGCTCAAGGCCCCCGACATCCTCCTGCGCGCCGTCGCCCACCTCCTCGACGAGCGCCCGGAGCTGCGCCGCCACCTCCTCGTCCCCGTCGTCGGCGGCCCCTCCGGCAGCGGCCTCGCGAAGCCCGAGCGGCTCCAGAAGCTGGCCGCGCGGCTCGGTATCAGCGACGTCGTCCGGTTCCAGCCGCCGGTCGGGCAGGAGCGGCTCGCCGACTGGTTCCGCGCCGCGTCCGTGCTCGTCATGCCCTCGTACAGCGAGTCCTTCGGGCTCGTCGCGATCGAGGCGCAGGCGGCCGGCACCCCGGTGATCGCCGCCTCGGTCGGCGGACTGCCGGTGGCGGTACGGGACGGGGTGACGGGTTTCCTCGTAGCGGGCCACGACCCCGCCGACTACGCGGCGCGCCTCGCCCGCTTCGTGGACGCCCCCGAGCTGACCGCCCGCATGGGCGAGGCGGCGGCGCGGCACGCGCTGTCGTTCGGCTGGGACACGGCCGCCTCGGCGACGGCGGACGTGTACGCCGCCGCCGTGCAGGAGCGGAGGCTTCGCGTACGCTCGCAGCACGTCTGACCTGGGAGGAACGAGCACCGTGACCGCTGAGGAAAGCCCCGACGCCGTCCTGAGAGCCTTCCTGGAGGACGCGGAACTGGAGTGGGAGAGCCCCGCGCCGGGCAGCTACGTCGTCACCCTCCCCGGAACCCGCAAGCTCTCCACGACGCTCTCGCTCCTGATCGGCAAGCACACCCTCTCCCTGCAAGCCTTCGTCGTGCGCCACCCCGACGCCGACGAGGCCGCCGTGCACCGCTGGCTGCTGGAGCACAATCTCAAGCTGTACGGCGTGAGTTACGCGATCGACCACCTCGGGGACGTCTACCTCACGGGCCGCCTCCCGCTCTCCGCCGTGACCCCCGCCGAACTCGACCGCCTCCTCGGCTCGGTCCTCGAAGCGGCGGACGGCAGCTTCAACACGCTCCTGGAACTCGGCTTCGCCGACGCGATCCGCAAGGAGTACGCCTGGCGCGTCTCGCGCGGCGAATCGACCCGCAACCTGGAGGCGTTCGGAAGGCTGACGGGGGAGGGGAGAGAGCCGGGGGAGCGCAAGAGCCCGGGGGAGGGGCGGGGCGGCGCGGACGGGGGGAAGGGCTGACGCCCGGCACATCCGCGCACGCCCGCCCGTACGCTCGCCCCGGGCGCGGGGCGCGGGGCGCGGGGCGCGGGGCGCGGGGCGCGGGGCGCGGGGCTCGCCCCGCCGCTCTCCGGCCTCGCCTACTGGTCGAGGTCGGACATGTCCAGGACGAACCGGTAGCGGACATCGCCGGCGGCAAGGCGGTCCAGGGCGGTTTCGATCTCGCCGGAGGGAAGCGTCTCGACGTCGGCCGTGATGCCGTGCTCGGCACAGAACGCGAGCATTTCCGCGGTCTGCCGCAGTCCTGCCGTGCCGGAGGAGGTGAGCTTCTTGCGGCCCGCTCCCAGTTCCCAGAGCTTCGGCCCGGTCAGCAGGGGGTTCCCGAGGACGCACAGAATCCCGTCCAGGCCCAGCATCTCGATGAGCGGTGAGAGCTCGTGGCCGGCCGAGATGGTGTCGAGGATGAAGTCGAAACGGCCTCGGGCGGCGGCCTGTGCCTCGTCGGTGGTCACGAGCAGTTCGCCGGCCCCCAGGCGCCGGGCGTCCTGCTCCTTGGCCGCGCTGCGGCTGAGGACGGTGACGTCGGCTCCCAGCGCGGCGGCGAACTTGACCGCGAGGTGGCCGAGCCCGCCGAGCCCGGCGACGGCCACCCGGCTGCCGGGGCCGACCCCGGCGGCCCGCATCGGCTCCCAGACGCTGACGCCCGCGCACAGGAGCGGCGCCGCGGCGGCGGGGTCGAGCGCGTCGGGCAGGGGGAAGGCGAACTTCTCGCGCAGCACGTACTCGCGGCTGTAGGCGCCCTTGGTCGGGGTGCCGTCGATGCGGTCGGTGCCGCCGTAGGTGGTGGTCGGGCGGTCGTGGCAGTAGTTCTCCTGTCCCGCCTCGCACATGGCGCACGCGCCGCACGAGTCGACGATCGTGCCGATGGCGGCCCGGTCGCCCACGGCGAATCCGGTGACGGCCTCGCCGACGGCGACGACGACGCCGGTGGCTTCATGGCCGGGGACGAGGTCCTTCTCGCCGAGCATCCCGTGAATGCGGTGCAGGTCGCTGTGGCAGACCCCGCAGTAGTCGATCCGCACGGCGATGTCGTCCGGGCGCGGATCACGCCGCGCGAAGGTGACGCGGGTCAGTGCGTTGCTGGCCGGATCAAGGCTCTGCCAGCCGGTCGTGGTCCTCATGAGCAGGTCCCCTCCTCAAAACGGAATCAGAATTCACCTTAACGTGATGCGGAACGACGATTCCGTTTTAAGTACACTGGGCCGATGAGCCCGCGAACCAGCCCTTCGGCCACCCCTCGCGCCCCGCGCCGCGACGCGCTGCGCAACGACGCGATCGTCATCAAGGCCGCGCGTGCGGTCTTCGCCGAGCAGGGACCGCAGGCGAGCATGGAGGCCATCGCCGCCCGGGCCGGCCTGGGCGTCGGCACGATCTACCGGCGGTTCGCGGGCAAGGACGCTCTCCTCGACGCCATCGCGCGGCTCTTCGTAGAGGAACTGGACCGGGCCGCGGCGACCGCGCTCGAAGACCCCGATCCCGCCGCCGGCCTCGGGCGGTTCCTGGACTTCGTGGGAACCTTCAACGCGGAGAAACGCCGCTACGCGACCTCCCTGACCGACCGCGTGCCCAGTGACGACGAGGTGAGCGCGCGCACGGCGGACCGGGTCCGGCGGCTGACACGGAACGCGGTCGCGTCGGGATATCTGGCGCAGGGCGTGACGGGCGATGACATCAAGGCCCTCATCGTGGCGATGCGCGGCGTGATCGCCGCTTCGCCGGACGGGGACGACGGCCCCTGGCGCCGTTTCGTCCGCATCCATCTCGCGGGTCTTCGCGCGGGCTGACCGCGCCGCGCCGAGTCCCCCCGGCCTCTTGAATTTCCGCCCCGATCCTCCCGCCGAAAGCCCGCTAGGCGGCCAACCACGCCCCCCGTCCGACGAGTTGAGTCCGCCCGTGTCCCGCCGGGTCACCGCTCCCGCGCCCCCGCGGCACACGACGACGTACGCCCGCGCGCGGCACCCCTTCCCTCCCGCGTCCCGCGCGCGCACTCCGCCCCGCGCCTACGCTCACGGCACCCCCCGCCCCCTCCCGGAAGGGCCCCGCCGCCGTGCGCGACATCCGCAGCACCGAAGACGTCCTCGTGCTCCTCGACGGCCTCTTCCCCGCCACCGCCGACCGCTGGAGCGCCGACGGCTCCGCCTGGTGGGACGCCTTCTACGGGGACGCGGACCGCGCCGTCCCCTTCCGCGACGCCGGGCCCGACGAACACCTCGCCGCGCACCTCGCCGCCGGTCGCCTCGGCGCCCCGGGCCGCGCGCTCGACCTCGGCTGCGGCACGGGCCGCAACGCCGCCCATCTCGCGGCGCACGGCTGGCGGGTGGACGCCGTGGACCTGTCCGCGACCGCCCTCGCCACGGCCCGTACCCGCGTCCCCGCCACCGTGCGCCTGCACCACGGCGACGCCTTCGCGCTCGCCGCCCTGACCGGCCCCTACGACCTCGTCCACGACGGCGGCTGCTTCCACCACCTCCCCCCGCACCGCCGCCTCAGCCATCTCGCGCTGCTCGCCCGCGTCCTGCGGCCCGGCGGACTCCTCACGCTCACGTGCTTCGCGAGCGGCCGTCCCGGCTCGGGCTCGGAACTTCCCGACGCCGCTTTCTACCGGGGGGAGCACGCGGGTTCCCTGCACGGCGGCCTCGCCTACTCCGCCGACGCGCTCCGCGCCGTCTTCGCGACCGGCCCCGCGTTCCTGACCTGCGAGGAGCTGCGCCCGATGCGGGTCCCGGGCCCGGACGAGGGCCTTTTCGGTATGGACTGCCTGTGGGCGGGACTCTTCCGCCGCCCGGCGTGAGGGAGGGTCAGGGCGCGGCGACGTCCGGCGCCGGACGCTCGGGCGCGCACAGGCCCGGCTCCGAAAACTCCCGCGCCCGCGCGTCCGGTTCCCCCGCCGACAGCCGGCCCCGGGACCCCGCGGAAGGCTTCGCCGTCCGCAGCACGACCCCGTACCCCGCCCCCGCGACCGTCCCCAGCACCGCGCACGACCCCCACAGCCACCCCGCGCCCAGGTGGTCGATCATCGCGCCCGCCATCAGCGGCGCGACCAGCGCGGCGGCCGACCAGGACAGCCCGTACACGCCCTGGTAGCGGCCGCGCCCGCGGACCGGCGAGAGCTGGACGACCAGGCCCGTCTGGGTCGGCGCGTTGACCATCTCGGCGAGCGTCCACACCGTGATCGTCATGAGGAGCACGGCCATCGAGTCGGCGAAGGCGGTGAGCCCGAGCCCGTACCCGGCGAGGAGCGAGGAGAGGACGAGCAGCCGCCCGGGGGAGCGGTGCGCGATGAAGCGGGTCAGCGGGATCTGGAGGACCACGATGAGGACGCCGTTGAGCGCGATCGCGCTGCCGTAGTCGGCGGGCGAGAACCCGGCCTGCCCCATCATGATCGGCAGCCCGACCTGCGCCTCCTGGAAGATGAGCGCGACGAGGAACGACAGCCCCACGACCGCCATGAACCGCCCGTCCCGCGCCACGGTCCGCAGGCCGACCTCGTCCGCGCGCGCCCCCTTGTCGCTCCCGGCGTGCTCCGGCCGGGTCTCCGGGAGCTTGAGGAACACCACGACCGCACAGGCCATCGTGAGCGCGGCGTCGCCGAGGAAACCGGCGAGGTAGCTGTACTCGGCGACGAAACCGGCGAGCACGGAGGAGACGGCGAAGCCGAGGTTGATGGCCCAGTAGTTGAGCGCGAAGGCGCGGACGCGGTCCTCGGGCGGCACGAGGTCGGCGAGCATCGCCCGCACGGCGGGCCGCGCGGCGTTGTTGACGAAGCCGACGACCGCCGCGACGCCCGCGATGGCGACCGGGTGCGTGACGAAGCCGAGCACCGCGACGGCGAGCGCCGTGCCCGCCTGCGCGGTGAACATCGTGGGCCGCCGCCCCCAGCGGTCGGTGAGCACCCCGCCGATGAGCGAGGCGAGGACCCCGCCGAGCCCGAACAGCGCCGCGACGAGACCCGCGTACGAGGCGGAGTAGCCGCGCTCGACGGTCAGGTAGATCGCCATGAAGGTGTAGACGAAGCCGCCGAGCCGGTTGATGAGCGTGCTCGTCCACAGCCACCAGAAGGCGCGCGGCAGCCCCGCCACGCTCTCGTGCAGGGCGCCGCGCACCCGTGCGACGGACGACATGGAACCCCCTGGGGACGGTGCTGCGGTAAGCGGCCGAACGGCCATCGACACCTTACGGAGCGGGGTGAGCGCACAGCCACTGGATTGACGCCGCCCGTCAATCGTCGGCGGGGCTCCGGAGAGCCCCGCCGCGCCCGTACGAGCGGGCCGTTCCACGCTCCGGGCGGGCGCGGCGGGGCCCCTGCCCGTGGATTACGCTCGGAGCCATGGCCGACGCACCGTACAAGCTGATCCTCCTCCGCCACGGCGAGAGCGAGTGGAACGCGACGAACCAGTTCACCGGGTGGGTGGACGTCAACCTCACCGAGAAGGGCGAGAAGGAGGCCCTGCGCGGTGGTGAGCTGCTCAAGGACTCCGGGCTGCTGCCCGACGTGGTCCACACCTCGCTCCTCAAGCGGGCGATCCGCACCGCGCAGATCGGCCTGGCGGCCGCCGAGCGCCACTGGATTCCGGTCCGCCGCTCCTGGCGCCTGAACGAGCGGCACTACGGCGCGCTCCAGGGCAAGGACAAGGCGCAGACGCTCGCCGAGTTCGGCGAGGAGCAGTTCCAGCAGTGGCGCCGCTCCTACGACGTCCCGCCGCCCCCGCTCGCGGCCGACGCCGAGTACTCGCAGGCGCACGACGCGCGCTACCAGACGATCCCCTCGGACGTGCGCCCCGACACGGAGTGCCTCCAGGACGTCGTCGTCCGGATGCTCCCGTACTGGTACGACGCGATCGTCCCCGACCTCCAGGCGGGCCGCACGGTCCTCGTCGCCGCCCACGGCAACAGCCTCCGCGCCCTGGTCAAGCACCTGGACCAGATCTCGGACGAGGACATCGCCGGCCTCAACATCCCCACCGGCATCCCCCTCGCCTACGACCTCGACGCCGACTTCCAGCCGGTGAAGAAGGGCGGCACCTACCTCGACCCCGAGGCCGCCAAGGCCAGCATCGAAGCGGTCAAGAACCAGGGCCGCAAGTAACACCCCCCCCGCACGGTGCCGTCCCCGGGCAGGGGGCGGCACCGTTGTCGTATCCCGTGCGCGCGGTCTCCCGGCATCCGCTCGCACCCGGAGGAGGGTCGTGGTCCACGCGGGCATCGCGCCCCGCCACCTGCTCCTCCGGCCGTGGCCGAGGGCCAGACCCGCCGAGGCCCGGGGAACCAGGTACGGAAGCCCCTGCCGCTCTCCTACGCTCCCCGCATGAGCCACCCCTCCCGCGCGCCCGGGTCGGCGCCCCGCCACTCCGTCTCCGTCGCCGGGGCCGTCGTCGATTCGCGGGGGCGGTTTCTCGTGATGCGGCGGGCTGATAACGGCGCGTGGGAACTGCCGGGTGGGGTGCTGGAGTTGGCGAAAACTCCGGAGGCGGGGGTGTGGCGGGAGGTGTGGGAGGAGACGGGGGTCGAGGTGGAGGTCGGGGGGCTCAGCGGGGTGTACAAGAACCTGGCCCGGGGGATCGTCGCGCTCGTGTTCCGGTGCCGGCCGGTGGGAGGTGTCCTCCGGGTGTCGGCGGAGTCCAGCGAGGTGGTGTGGCTGACGGCCGGGGAGGTGCGGGAGCGGGTGGCCGAGGTGTTCGCCGTGCGGCTCCTGGACGCCGAGCGGGACGGCGTCGTCGTGCGGAGCCATGACGGGTGGGCGTTTGTTGATGGTTCGTGACATTCGTGGGGGCCTGGGCGGGGAGGGATGTCGCGTACGTACCTCTTGTGAAGCTGGGAGCATCATGCGCCGTCGTCTCGTTCCGCTCGCCGTTCTCGTCGCCTCCGCCGCGCTCGTCGCCGCGCCCGCCGCGCAGGCCGCGGGGAAGCCCGCCGCCCACGAGTCCGCCGCCATCAAGGAGTGTGCCACCGGCTCCACCTCGCTCGCCGTCGGCAAGGTCAGGCGGTCCGTCAACCACCTCCTCCTCACCCTCACCAACGACGGCAAGCGCCCCTGCTACGCCTACGGGGCCCCGACCGTCGTCTTCGACGACGAACCGGCCGCGACCGGCATCCTCACGGACAGCAGCCCGCAGGCCGTCGTCACGCTGGAGCCCGGCGAGTCCGCGTACGCGGCGATCGGCACGTCCAGCCCGGACGGCGCGCGCGGCCGTACCGTCCACCACCTCAGCTCCTGGCTCGCCAACCGCAAGCTCCAGGCCGTCGGCGACGCCGCCACGCTCGCCCTCCCCGCGGCCACCCACGTGGACGACTCCGCCTTCGTCACGTACTGGCAGTCCACGCCCGACCTCGCGCTGTACTGGTAGGACCCGCGGCCTCGTCCCGGTCCGGCAACAGCCTCGTCACCGGTGCCCTCCCGCGCCCCGGCCCGTGCTGAGGTGGAGGCATGGAACGTTCCCGGGTCGCGCTCGCTCTCGCCGGTGTCGTCGTGCTCGGTGCCGTCGGCACCGCCTCCGCCAACGACGGGATCGCGCGGCCCGTCGCCGGGAGCGCGTGCCGGGCGGAGCCGAGACAGGCGGAACGGGAACCCGACATCGACGGGGACGGGCACGGGGACGTGCTCCTGGAGACGGGCGGGGACGAGCGGACGGGCGTCGACACCGGCCGGATACGCGTGCGGTACGGGGGCGGGGGCCCGGCCCGTACCGCCTACCTGACGCAGGAGGACTTCGGCCTGCGCGGGCAGCGGCAGACGGTGGGCGGCTCCGCGAGCGGCGTCCCCGCCGTCGCGGACCTCGACGGGGACGGGGCCGACGACGTCGTGACCGGCGCGCTCCCCGCCGTCCGCTGGGGCGGCCCGCGCACCCTCGCGCCGACCCGTCTCAGCTTCCCGTACCGGTCCGGGGCCGAGGTCGAACGCCCGCCCGTCGCGGGGGACTTCGACGGTGACGGCCATCCCGATCTCGCCTCGCTGCGCGCCGTGGACGAGCGCACCGAAGTCGTCGTGCTGCACGGCCCGTTCACCCGCCAGGGCCGCGCGGCCCGTACGGAGGTGCGGCGGACCCCCGCCGGGGCCGCGCCCGGCCTCGCGCTCCTCGCCGCCGAGGCGACCGGGGACGGCGCCGACGACCTCCTCGTGCACGAGCCGGGCGCGCACACGAGCCCGTACCTGCTTCCGGGCGGCACCGGCCGGCACGCCCTCGCGCCGCCCGTACGGCTTCCGCGCGGTGACGCGCTCGCCGTCGGTGACTACGACGGCGACGGCCGCCCTGACCTCGCGATCGGTGACAGCGGCGTGCCCGACGACGACGGCGAGTCCCCCGTCGCGGACCGGCGCGGGCGGGTCCTCGTCGTGTACGGGCGGGACCGCGCCCACCCCGTGGTGGTGGAGGGCGGCGCCCCGCGCGGCGGCTTCGGGCTCGGCGTGCTCACCGCCGACCTCGACGGCGACGGCTGCGACGACCTCGCCGTGCGCTCCGCGCCCGACCGCGACCTGGAGACCGACACGCTCACCGTGCTGCACGGCGGCTCGGCGCACGGCCTCGGCTCGTCCGTGTGGGGGCGGATCGGGCGCGGCCCCGTGCTCCCGCTGCGGGCGGTGGAGGCCGGGGACGGGCGGCAGGAACTGCTCGTCGAGGAGGGGAGGCCGGACGACGACGGGTACTGGGCGGAGAGGACCGAACGGCTCGTGGGCGCGCGGGAGGTGACAGCGCGGTGAGGGGGCGGCGCGGCGAGGGGGCGGGGCGTGAGGCCGCCCCGGCTCAGCTCCGCAGCCGGTACGAGTCGGGCAGGTCCCGCACCTCCACCGACGTGACGACGTGCGGCCCGCCCCCCACGTACCGGCCGAGGAGCGCGAGGACCGCGTCCGACAGGTGGGCCTTCTGCGCGGGCGAGCGGTTCGGGAGCAGCGCGACCGTGACGTGCACGTAGGGGTGTTCCTCGCCCGCGACGAAGGTGAGCGGCGCGGGGCGGAAGAAGATCTTGCCGACTCCGGCGGAGTGTGACGCGGTCACGACGAGCGGGTCGAGTTCCTTCGCGAAGGCGCGCCGGTCGAAGAGGGTGTCGTCCAGCCGTTCGGTGTAGTCGACGGTGATGTGTGGCATGGACGGCTCCGCTCCGGCTCCCCCGATCGTGGCTCGATGGGCGTACCACCCATTTTCGCGCGGGGTCCGGGGCCGGTGGCACGGCGGAGCGGTGACCCCGGTCACGCCCCGGCCGTCCGGGTCCTAGGCTCGGCGCATGAGAGCACTGGTGCTGGGCGGGACGGCCTTCGTGGGGCGGGCGATCGTGGACCGCTGCTGGGGGACGGGGCCGAGGTGACGCTCTTCGGGCGCGGCCGGACGGGCCGGGAGCTGTTCCCGGGGCTGCGCAGGCTCACCGGCGACCGGGACGCCGGGGACTACGCGGCGCTGACGGCGGCGGCGCGGGAGCGGCCCTTCGACGCGGTCGTGGACGTGAGCGGGTACGTCCTGCGGCAGGTGCGGGGGGGGGCGATCGCGGCGCTCGACGCGGCGGGCGGCCACGCGGGGCGGTACCTCTTCGTCTCCACGCAGGCCGTGTACGCGGGCCCCGGGGCGGACGAGGACACCCCGCGCAAGGCGCCCCGGCCCGACGCGGACGAGGTCGCGCTGCTGGACGACACGACGTACGGCCCCGCGAAGGTGGCCTGCGAGGACGAGGTGACCGCGCGCTTCGGGGAGCGCGCCACGCTCGTCCGCCCCGGGCAGGTGACGGGCCCGTACGACACCTCGGACGCGCTCGTCCACTGGCTTCGGCGCGCCGCGCGGGGCGGCCCGGTGGCGGTGCCCGCCGATCCGGCGCAGCCCGTGCAGTCGCTCGACGCGCGGGACCTGGGGCGCCTGGTCGCCGCCCTGCTCCGCGCGGACCGGGGCGGAGCCTTCAACGCGGTCGGCCCCGCCGAGCCGCTGACGCTCGCGGGGCTGCTCGCGGTGTGCGCGCGGGTGGCGGGCGCCGAGGCGTGGCCCGTGCCCGTGGCGGACCGGCCCGGGTATTTCCCGCTCGTGCGGCGGGACTGGGCGAGCCAGCGGCGCTCGGCCGCGCGGGCGCGGGCGGTGGGGCTGACCGCGACGCCGTTCGTGGAGACGGTCGCCGCGGTGCGGGAGTGGGACGCCGGGCGCGGGCGGCCCGCGCTGGAGGCGGGGCTCGGGTACACGGCGGAGCGTGAGGCGGAGCTGCTCGCGGCGGGGGACACCTCCGGGAGGCGCCCCCTGCGAGGTGAGTGAGTGCTCACCCATGTCGCAGGGGGCGGGGGCTCAGCCGGAGCAGCCCCCGCACTGGCACGGCGACCCGGACTGGCACCCGCAGCCGCAGCCCGAGCCGCAGCCGCAGGCGCCGAGGAGGGGCGGCCGGGGGCCTTCGGCGGGGGTGGGGGTCTCGTCAGGGGTCTCGGGCATGGGTCCTCCTCGATCGGGGGCGTACCTCGTATCCAGGGGAACCGCACGGGGCGGGGGGCGTCAACGGCGTACGGGGGGCAGGGCGGCGGAGGCTCGTACCACCGTGCGCCCGTCAGGCTCCCCGCACCACGAAGAACAGCCCCTCCGGCGTTTGAGGAGCGGGGTCCGGGGGAGCGTCCCGGGAGGTCAGCTCCCCTCCACGGGCCCGGCCGCCTGGATGTCGTCCGCGTGCTCCCCCGTCACGAGGTACACCACCCGCTTGGCCACCGACACCGCGTGGTCCGCGAACCGCTCGTAGTAGCGGCCGAGGAGCGTGACGTCCACCGCCGTCTCGATGCCGTGCTTCCAGCGCTCGTCGATGAGGTGCTGGAAGAGGGTGCGGTGCAGCAGGTCCATCTCGTCGTCGTCCTGCTCCAGCTGGAGGGCGAGGTCGATGTCCTTGGTGATGATGACCTCCGCCGCCTTCGCCATGAGCCGCTGGGCGAGCTGCCCCATCTCCAGGAGGGTCGCCTGGAGGTCGCGCGGGACGGGGGACTCGGGGTAGCGCAGCCGGGCCTGCTTGGCGACGTGCTGGGCGAGGTCGCCCGAGCGCTCCAGGTCGGCGCTCATCCGCAGGCTCGTGACGACGACCCGCAGGTCCGTCGCGACGGGCTGCTGCCGGGCCAGCAGCTCGATCGCCTTCGCCTCCAGCTCGTGCTGGAGCTCGTCCACGCGCGAGTCGGCCGCGATGACGTTCTCGGCGAGCTGGAGGTCGGCGTCGAGCATCGCCGTCGTGGCCCGGCCGATCGCCGAGCCGACGAGCCGGGCCATCTCGACCAGGTCATCGCTGATCGAGTCGAGTTCCTCGTGGTACGCGTCGCGCATGGCGTTCCTCACTCCAAGACCGAAACAGGGCCGGACGGGGGAGTTCCCCGCGCCCACGCTGCCACGGTCGGCCCCGTACGCGACGCGTTCCGGCCGCCCAAGTGAACCGGTCCCGTCACCAAGGTGAACTCTGGGCGACGAGTGTTCGAGGTGACCCCCGAACGTCTGGGAGGTACCCGCCGGGCCGACCTACTCTTGCGGCATGGACGTGAACGCGGCGGTGGCCGCAGCCGCCGCTCTCGCCGGGCTCTGCACCGGGGTGATCGCCGCGCTCGCCTTCCGCTGGAGCGAGCGCGAACTCAAGCGCCCGACCAGGACTTCCCTGCACACCGACGCGGCCCTGCCGCCCGGCGTCGACACGGTCCTGTCGGTGCTCTCCTCCTCCGCCGTCGTGCTGGACGAGGAGGACGACGTCGTCAAGGCCAGCTCGGCCGCGTACGCCCTCGGGCTCGTCCGGGGCGGGCGCCTGGCCGTCGAGCCGATGCTCAAGCTGGCCCGCGAGACCCGCAGGGACGGCGAGATACGCCAGACGGAACTCGACCTCCCGCGCCGCACCGGCCGGGGCGGCCCGCTCGCGGTCTCCGCGCGCGTCGCGCCGCTCGGCTCCCGCCTCGTCCTCCTCCTCGTGGAGGACCTGACCCGCGCCCGCCGCATCGAGGCGGTACGGCGCGACTTCGTCGCCAACGTCAGCCACGAGCTCAAGACCCCGGTCGGCGCGCTCTCCCTCCTCTCCGAGGCCGTCATGGACGCCTCCGACGACCCCGAGGCCGTCGAGCGCTTCGCCGGGCGGATGCAGAAGGAGGCGACGCGCCTGACGACCCTCGTGCAGGAGCTGATCGACCTCTCGCGCGTCCAGAACGACGACCCGCTGGAGGACGCGGAACCCGTGCTCGTACGGGACCTCGTCGCCGAGGCCGTCGACCGCTGCCGCCAGACGGCGGGCACGAAGCACATCACGATCGTCCCCGGCGGCATGGGCGAGGACCTGTCCGTGTGGGGCAACAGGGGCCAGCTCGCCGCCGCGCTCGGCAACCTGGTCGAGAACGCCGTCAACTACAGCCCCGAGCACACCCGCGTCGGCATCGCCGCGCGCCGCGCCCCCGCGGGCGGCGGCGACCTCGTGGAGCTGGCCGTCACCGACCAGGGCATCGGGATCTCCGAGAAGGACCGCGAGCGCGTCTTCGAACGGTTCTACCGCGTCGACCCGGCCCGCTCCCGCATGACGGGCGGGACCGGCATCGGCCTCGCGATCGTCAAGCACGTCGCGGCCTCGCACGGCGGCGAGGTCACCGTCTGGAGCACCGAGGGCGAGGGCTCCACCTTCACCCTGCGCCTCCCGGAGGCCGGCACCGCCCGCACCTTCGACAGCCCCGGCGACACCTCCCGCACCACGCCCCGCACCGCCCACGGCGCCACCCGCGCCGCCTCCCGCCGCACCCAGCGCGGCGGCCACGCGGCCGGCCCCACCGGGCGCGGCGGGGCCGGCACGGGCCGGGGCGAGGCGCCCCGCACCGGGTCCGCGCCCCGCGTCACCGCTCCCGAGAACCCGGCCCCGCGCGCCTCCCGCGCGCGCGGCGCCGCCCCCTCTTCTTCCACCGGTACGTCCGACGAGACCGCCTCGTTCGAACCCCTTCCCGCCCCGGAGGTCCTTCCGTGACCCGAGTGCTCGTCGTCGAGGACGAGGAATCCTTCAGCGACGCCCTGTCCTACATGCTCCGCAAGGAGGGATTCGAGGTGGCGATCGCCGCCACCGGCCCCGACGGACTCGACGAGTTCGACCGCAACGGAGCCGACCTGGTCCTCCTCGATCTCATGCTCCCCGGCCTGCCGGGAACCGAGGTCTGCCGC
>NZ_GG770539.1:3820039-3835357 GCF_000154905.1 Streptomyces sp. SPB074
CCCTTCCGCGTGCGCGGCGCGGCGCGCGTGCTACTCGGCGGACGTGTCGCCGCTCGGTGTGGAGGAGGCGTCGGTGTCGGGCGAGGAGCTGCCGCTCGCCGGTTCGCCGGAGGCGCCGGAGCCGGGGGACTCCGAGGAGGACGCGGACGGGGAGCCCGGGGCGGACTCGCTCGCGGACGCGCTCGCGCGGGGCGTCTGGCTCGGGCCCCAGCCCTTGAAGTAGTGGTTCGCGGGCAGGACGAACGCCTTGAGCTTGACGGTGCCCGTCTCGCTGAACCCGAAGGTGACCTCCTGGACGTCGCCGTCCCTGAGGGCCTCGCGCCCGCTGGGCAGCTTCGCCGAGGCGTTGCCCTTGCCGCCGATGACGATCTTGCCGTGCGCGGGCACGGAGAGCGAGCCGGAGCCCTTGGCGGGCTTGAGGTCGGCCTGTTCGCCGCCGAGGCGGAGCGAGTCGAGGGTCTGCGCCTTGGCGCTGTTGTTGAAGACGGTCGCGAGGATCGCCGCGGGGCCGCTCGCGTCGCGCTTCGGCTGGGTGACGACGGTGACGTTCTGGACCTTGACGTCGCCGACCGAGGTGGCGGCGTTGTCGGGCTTCACTTCCAGCGTCTGGGCGTTGTTACCGGCGCCGCAGGCGGCGAGCGTGGCGATCGAGAACGCGAGGGCGGAGGCGGCGAGGGCGCCGCGTCGAAGGCTGCTGCTCACGGCGGCGGCTACTCCTTGAACGAGGACTTGAAGGGTGCACGGAACGGAACGGGCGCGGACGCCCCGAGCACGCACGGACAGCGGTAAAGCCGGCCTAAACGGGGTGTCAGCGCGCTCAGGTTACCGAGCCGTCCGCACGCCGCCGCACCCGACCCGCCCTTGGGGGCGGATGGCGGTGCGGCGGGTCGCGGGCGGCGGGCCCCGCCACCGGCACGCGTACGAGGGACCGTCACGCTCGGCGTTAACCCCCGCTGAATTTCTCCCGTGATTCTCCCGTGATCAGGGAAAACAACTCTTGGTCCGCGGGCCGGGCGAGGTGCGGAGTGCGCTGCGGCGAGGGCGAAGATCATATTGCCCCGCGTGCGCGGAGGTGTGATTTTCCGTCACTCCGGAAGATCGCCTTCCGGGGCGGCGCGACGGTCCCCCGGGGAATTTCGGATTTGCACGAAACATCTTCCGTTCCCCGAACGGAGTAGCGAAAGACACGGCCGGCGGTGCGGACAAATCGGGACGTATGACCCCTCGGTGGGGTCTCGTGATGCGTGTAACTTACGCGTTTCTCTTTGTGCGGACAGCCGCTCCGACCTGCGAATACCTGCTCCCGGAGATCTCCGGATGCACGTTTCCGGCACCGTTGTCAAGCCCCGAGATATGCCCTGACCTGCGAAAACGCCATCCAAAGGGCCGCGTTCTCGTGTTACCCTGGATAGCCACGGAAGGGGTACCTGTCACATGACGTTCAAGGTTGGCGACACCGTGGTCTATCCCCATCACGGGGCCGCGCTGATCGAGGCAATCGAAACTCGCCAGATCAAAGGTGTGGACAAGACCTACTTGGTGCTCAAGGTCGCCCAGGGCGACTTGACGGTGCGTGTACCGGCGGACAATGCGGAGTTCGTGGGTGTGCGCGATGTGGTCGGTCAGGACGGGCTGGACCGGGTCTTCGAGGTGCTCCGCGCACCCTACGCCGAGGAGCCCACGAACTGGTCGCGTCGCTACAAGGCGAACCTGGAGAAGCTCGCCTCCGGTGATGTCATCAAGGTCGCGGAGGTGGTCCGCGACCTGTGGCGCCGGGAGCGCGAGCGCGGTCTCTCCGCCGGCGAGAAGCGGATGCTCGCCAAGGCCCGCCAGATCCTCGTGAGCGAACTGGCGCTCGCCGAGAACACCAACGAGGACAAGGCCGAGGCGCTGCTCGACGAGGTACTCGCCTCCTGAGCCGCAGCCTGGACACCTGTGCCGTGGTGCCCGTGGACCCCTGCCGGGGTGCCGGGCACCACGGCATACGTGTCTGTGGCACACATGTCGGTGGCGGGACCCGCGCCCGCGGCGCCGGGGCCCGCTCCGGTCACCCGGCTTCCGCACTTCGCTCCCCCCTCGTACCCCTCCCCGCGTGACATACGGCACGCTGTTGCCGTGCGGTGCGCGTCGGCCGGGGCGACCTGACCGGTACGTCACGGAAGGGACCGGTCTGGGCGCATCGCCCGGCACGGTGTGGGCCTACCCACCCCGCCCGCGCACACAAACCTGTCTCCCGTATGCCCTGAGAGCCGAACGGAAGCGATGACTGAGCAAGCCAGCCCGGCGCGGGACGCCGCGGCCCCACCGTCCCCCACTGTCCCGGTCCGTACCGCCGCCGTCATCCCCGCCGCCGGGCGCGGGGTGCGTCTCGGGCCCGGCGCCCCGAAGGCGCTGCGCGCGCTGAGCGGCACGCCGATGCTCGTGCACGCGGTGCGCGCGATGGCGCGCAGCCGGGCGGTCTCGCTGGTCGTCGTCGTCGCCCCGGCGGACGAGGTCGTCGCCGTGCGCGCGCTGCTCCAGGACCACGCGCTGCCCGAGCGCACGGACTTCCGTGTGGTCGCGGGCGGCGAGACCCGCCAGGAGTCGGTACGCGCCGGGCTCGACGCCCTGCCGGAGGACGTGACCACGGTCCTGGTGCACGACGCGGCGCGCCCGCTGGTCCCCGCCGACACGGTGGACGCGGTCGTCGAGGCCGTGCACGCGGGGGCGCCCGCGGTCGTTCCGGCGCTGCCGCTCGCGGACACCGTCAAGGAGGTGGACCCGCGCCCGGCCGGTGAGCCGGAGCCGGTCGTGGCGACCCCGGTCCGGGCCCGGCTGCGCGCGGTCCAGACGCCGCAGGGCTTCGACCGTGCGACGCTGCGCCGCGCGCACGAGGAGGTCGCCCTGTCGGGCGAGGGCGCGACGGACGACGCGGGCATGTGCGAGGCGCTGGGGCTGCCGGTGGTGGTGGTCCCCGGTCACGCGGAGGCGTTCAAGGTGACCCGGCCGCTGGACCTGGTGCTCGCGGAGGCGGTCCTGGCGCGCAGGAGGGCGAACGATGCCTTCTGACGCGATCCCCCGGGTGGGCATCGGGACGGACGTCCACGCCTTCGAGGCGGGCCGGGAGCTGTGGTGCGCGGGCCTGCGCTGGGAGGGCGACGGGCTGGCCGGCCACTCGGACGGGGACGTCGCGGCCCACGCGGCCTGCGACGCCCTCTTCTCGGCGGCGGGCATCGGCGACCTGGGCGCCCACTTCGGCACGGACCGCCCCGAGTGGGCGGGAGCGGCGGGCGTACGGCTCCTGGGCGAGGCGGCGCGCCTGGTGCGCGAGGCGGGCTTCGAGATCGGCAACGTCTCGATCCAGGTGATCGGCGTCCGCCCGAAGATCGGCAAGCGCCGCGCGGAGGCCCAGCGGGTCCTGTCGGAGGCGGTCGGGGCACCGGTCTCGGTCTCCGGAACCACAACGGACGGACTGGGCCTCACCGGCCGCGCGGAGGGCCTGGCGGGACTGGCGACGGCGGTGGTGTGGGCGGTGGGGTGAGGGCGCGGGCGGGGCGAGGGGCAGGGGGAATCCGAGCGGGGCGGCCCGGCGCGTTTACCGCGGCAAACGGGACGGCCCCGCGTACCCGCGAGGCCGTCCCGTTCTCAGCCGCCCCCACCCGTGCCCGCGTTCACTGCGGGACATGAACGGTTCCCCCGGTCGTGGACTCCGCTACGGACGAAGGCACCGCCCTCCGGAGT
Source organism: Streptomyces sp. SPB074 (assembly GCF_000154905.1). Classification (GTDB taxonomy): domain Bacteria; phylum Actinomycetota; class Actinomycetes; order Streptomycetales; family Streptomycetaceae; genus Streptomyces. The sequence continues at coordinate 3,823,760 of NZ_GG770539.1, forward strand.
CGCGGCCGCTCCCCGCCTCCAGCTCGGCCCACACCCGCTTCCCCGGCGGAGTGACTGCGGTCCCCGCCGCGCGGGCCAGAGCCCCGACGAGGAAGAGGCCGCGCCCGGACTCGTCGTACGCCCCACCCGCCTCCCGGCGTGAGGTCACCTCCCCGCTCTCGTCCGCGACGGAGACCCGTACGCGCGCGGCGCTCAGCCGGTCCACGCTCACGCGGATCTCGTCACCCCGTGCGTGCGGCATCGCGTTCGTCGCCGGCTCGGAGACGAGGAGCGCCGCGTCGTCCGTGAGCTGGGAGAGGCCCCACACCGCGAGCGCCAGGGTCACGAGGCGTCGCGCCTGCCCGACAGCCTCTGGTGTGCGCGGCAGCCTCTCGCTGTACGAGGGCTGCCCGACAGCGGCCACTTCGATGCGAGACGGACGCCTCCGAGGGGGAGGCGAAGTGGACTCCTGGGCGTGGCTCATGACCGAAGTGCCCTCCTTGTGTGCTCGGTTGGGGTATGCGCGACGGTAGAAATCCCGTACCGGCACAAGAAGTGACCGCCGGTACCGGTATCCGGCCGTGAACGGGGCGTGATGGGCGGGAAGCCGCGGGAAACCCGTACTCGGAGTACGAGCGGGGACGCGCGACGTCGATCGGGGATCGTCTCCGGGCACGTTCTGCGGATGATCCGGGAGCAGAACGGACGCACGAGGGACGAGCTGGCAGAACTGCTGGAGGTCTCGCTCGACACCGTCGCGGGATGGGAAAGCGGCCGACGCCCGCTGACCTCCGTACCCGTGGCACATCTGCTGGCGTTCCGGCACCGGATGCAGGCTGCCGGGGCCTCGGCGCAGCTCCTGGAAGCCCTGGGACGTGCGCTGGAAGCCGACGTCTTGTTGTCGGCGGCGCTCGGCCCCGCGCACATCGACGGCCCGAACCCCCTCGGCAGCATGGTGCTCCGAAGGGAACTCGTCGAACTGCCGGCCTGGCCGCTCGGCGGGCCTGTTCCGGAAACGCTGAGCGGTTTGCCCGCTCCGGTCAAAGCCCGCCGTGGCCCCGTCCCGGCCTCCCCCGAGCTGTCCGCCACGGATCGGTCACGTTTCTTCCCGCGGATGCGCGAGACTGCCGAGCGGGCGCGAGGGCGCCGCGCCTTCCTCCTCCGGCGGCAAGCCCTGTACCTGTCCGGCTATGACAGGGCCCCTGACACCATCGCCCGGCTTGCCGATCAGCGGCGCGCGGAGCGGCCGCAGGACTGGCTCGGCCTCTGGCTCAACGGCCGCTCGCTCGCCACGGTCGGTGCGCGACACGGGGATCGGGACCGCATGACGTACTTCATCGATACGGCGCTCGCGGACGATCGGGGGGAGGCGGCGAACCTCAACTACTGGGCGTACTGGATCGGTGAGACGTGGACCACCGAGCTGTCCGACGACTTCATCGCCTCGCCCGTCTCTCGCAGCTGGCTGGGCGAGAAGCTGCTCGGACATCTGGCGCAGGGGTTCGCGCCGGGGCACGTCTTCATGGATCTCAAAGTGCACAGCGTGTGGACACTGCTGCGGGCGCGCCCCGACCTGCTCCGCAGCGGGGCGGCCGGACGAGTCCTGCGGGGCAGGGCCGCGATGCTGCTGGACGAGGAAGACCTTCCAGCGGGCGTGAAGCGGGAGCTGGAGGGGATCGTGTACGCGATGAGGCTCGCGGCAGGCTGAGGAGGGAGCGGCGGCGGTGCTGGGACGGCGGCGGGGGAGCCCCGCGCGTGCGGGGAGGGGGCCGGGTCTCGCGCTGAGGGAGGAGCGGGCCAGGTTTCCCGCGTGCGCGGGAAGTGAGCCTGTGTCTCTGCGATCTGGCCGTACTGTCGTGCCTGTTTCCCGCGCCTGCGGGGGTGTGCCTCAAGCGAAGTGGCGCCTCCGCGACAACTGCCGCCGCTCCCCGCGCGTGCGGGGATGAGCCCAGCGCTCGCGCTGCCTTCGAGGGAAGGCGAGGACTTGGCCCCTGCGTGGCGGCCCACCGAGCCGGATCATCTTCGAGGTGCGCTGAGCGCCGGGGCCATGACTCCGAGAGGAACCAAAGTGCGCACTGAAGACCTCACTCCCCTCGCTCATCTCGCCTTCGAGGCCGGGACCCTGAAGAACGCCCGCCGCACCGGGTGGTGGATGGCGGGGGTGCGGGACCCTGAGTCCGTCGCGGAGCACTCGTGGCGTACGGCGCTGCTCGCCTCCGTGCTCGCCGCCATGGAGGGGGCCGATCCGGCGCGAGCCGCGCTGCTCGCCGTGTGGCACGACTCGCAGGAGTCGCGGACCGGCGACGTGAACTATCTCGGCCGGAAGTACGCGGACCGGGCCGACCCGGAGGCCGTCACGGCGGACCAGGTGGCGGGGCTGCCGGAAGCGGTGGCCGAGAGCGTGCGGGGTGTGGTCGCGGAGTTCGAAGGGCAGGGATCGGCGGAGGCTGTGTGCGCCAGGGATGCCGACAAGCTGGAGTGCCTCGTGCAGGGCGTCGAGTACCGAGCGCGGGGCTACGCGGACGCGCAACGGTGGATCGACAACTCGTACGGGCGCCTCACGACTGCCTCGGGGCGAGCGCTCGCCGACGCGGTGCTGCGGACGGGGTCGCTGGACTGGTTGCGGGAGGCGGTGGGGGAGGGGTGAGGGAAAGTCGTAATCGCCGGAGGCGGTGCTTCTTGCGGAAACCCCACCGGGCGATAGCCAAACTCGCTGGTCAACGAGACCGCTCCCCGCGCGTGCGGGGATGGCCCCGTCAGCGTCCGCAACCGCTGAGAGGACCCGCCCCGCTCCCCGCGCGTGCGGGGATGGCCCCACCCACCACGAGCACGCGACGGGAAATCGGGCCCGCTCCCCGCGCGTGCGGGGATGGCCCCTCCGGCGGCAGTACCTCGGCATCCGCCCCGTCCCGCTCCCCGCGCGTGCGGGGATGGCCCCTTCTTCGCGACCTTGCCCTCCCTCGCGTACCACCGCTCCCCGCGCGTGCGGGGATGGCCCGGTATAGCTCCGCCCTTGTGGGCGCCGTAGGGTCCGCTCCCCGCGCGTGCGGGGATGCCCCCCCCGGGGCGCCCCGTCGAGGTGCACCCTGATGCCTGCCCCCCCCCGGCGGGGCCCCGGCCCCTCTCCCCAATAGCCCTGGTTCACCCGGCCGCCCGCAACATTCCTGTTTCCTCACACCGCGCCCGGTCCCACGGGCGCCGCACACCACGGGGGAACCATGATCGAGGCCGTCGGTGTCGGGGGGCAGGTGTCCTTCGACGGGCAGTACGTGACCATCACTCGCAGGGGCTTCCTCGCGCGCGCCACGGTCGGCAAGGGGGAGAAGCGGATTCCGCTCTCGCAGATCTCCGCCATCCAGTGGAAGCGCCCCGGGCCGCTCGTCAACGGGTTCATCCAGTTCACCGTGCCCGGCGGCGTCGAGGCGCGGTCCAGCTTCGGCAGCCAGACGTCGAGCGCCTCGCGCGACGAGAACAGCGTCACGTTCGACAAGAAGCGCATTCCCGAGTTCGAAGCACTCCGCGAGGCCGTCGAGGGTGCCATCGCCGCCCTGCGGCAGCCCGCGCCCCAGGCCCAGCCCACTCTCTCCCCCGCCGACGAGCTGGCCAAGCTCGGGGCGCTGCTGCGGGACGGGCTGCTCACGCGGGAGGAGTTCGATGCGCAGAAGGCGCGGCTCCTCGCGGGCTGAGCGCGCACCGGCCCGGCAGTCTCGTACGGGTACGCCGCCGGGCCCCGCCCCCGCCGCCCCGCGCCCGTACCCCCGGCCGCCCCGTACACGTACGCCGCCCGGTCCCAGCACCGCCCCGCGCCGACTACCCTGGACCCCGTGACTATTCGGCTGTACGACACCCGCGCCCGGCAGATCCGTGACTTCTTCCCGCTCGTGCCGGGCTGTGTCTCGATCTACCTCTGTGGCGCGACCGTGCAGGGCGTCCCGCACATCGGGCACATCCGCTCCGGGCTCGATTTCGACATCATGCAGCGGTGGTTCGCCTACCGCGGCTACGAGGTCACTTTCGTGCGGAACGTGACCGATATCGACGACAAGATCATCAAGAAGTCCGCCGAGCAGGACCGCCCCTGGTGGGCGATCGGGTACGAGAACGAGCGTGCCTTCAACGCCGCGTACGACGCCCTCGGCTGCCTGCCGCCCACGTACGAGCCCCGCGCGACCGGGCACATCACCGAGATGATCGAGATGATGCGCACCTTGATCGCGCGCGGTCACGCGTACGAGTCCGGGGGAAACGTGTACTTCGACGTGCGCTCGTTCCCCGACTACCTGGAGCTGTCGCACCAGGAGCTGGACAACCTGCTCCAGCCCTCCGGCGAGGGCGAGAGCGGCAAGCGGGACGCGCGGGACTTCGCGATGTGGAAGGCCGCGAAGCCGGGCGAGCCGAGCTGGGAGACGCCGTGGGGGCGGGGCCGCCCCGGCTGGCACCTGGAGTGCTCGGCCATGGCGCACAAGTACCTCGGCACCGCGTTCGACGTGCACGGTGGCGGCCTCGACCTGATCTTCCCGCACCACGAGAACGAGATCGCTCAGTCCAGGGCGTACGGCGACGAGTTCGCCAAGTACTGGGTCCACAACGCGTGGGTCACCATGAGCGGCGAGAAGATGGCGAAGTCTCTCGGGAACTCCGTCCTCGTGAGCGAGATGGTGCAGCGCTGGCGCCCGATCGTCCTGCGCTACTACCTCGCGACCCCGCACTACCGCTCGATGATCGAGTACAGCGAGGAGGCCGTGGCGGAGGCCGAGTCCGCCTTCGGCCGCATCGAGGGCTTCGTGCAGCGCGTCACCGAGCTGAACGGGGGCGAGGTCGCGCCCGCCGCCGAGGTGCCGCCCGCCTTCGCCGAGGCGATGGACGACGACCTCGGCGTGCCGCAGGCCGTCGCCGTCGTGCACACGACCGTGCGGCAGGGCAACAGCGCGCTCGGGGCCGACGACAAGGAAGCGGCGGTCGCGCGGCTCGCGGAGGTACGGGCCATGCTCGGCGTCCTCGGCCTCGACCCGCAGAGCCCCCAGTGGGCGGCGGTGGGCGGCGAGCAGGCCGAGGACCTGCACGGTGTCGTGGACACGCTCGTCCGGCTGGTCCTCAGGCAGCGCGAGGACGCGCGCGCCCGCAAGGACTGGCCCGCCGCCGACGCGATCCGCGACCAGCTCGCGCAGTCCGGGCTCGCGATCGAGGACAGTCCGCAGGGACCGCGCTGGACGCTCGGCTCCCGTTGATCCGGGGCGCCGGGCCCGCGATTCGGGGCGGGCCCGGCACCTTACGTACCCTGGTCGGTGCGTCCCTCGTACCCACGGGCGCGTACCGACCGGGGAACCCCAGCAGAAACAGGTAGAACGATGGCCGCGAACAACCGACGCATGTCCGGCAAGAAGGGCGCGCAGATCGGCAGCGGCGGCAAGCGCCGGCGCGGCCTCGAAGGCAAGGGCCCGACGCCGCCCGCCGAGGCGCGCAAGGGACACGTGAAGAACCGCCTCGCCAACGCGAAGGCGAAGCAGACGCAGCGCCGCACCACCGCCGCCAAGGGGCGCGGCAGGTCGAGCAGCGAGCTGGTCGTGGGCCGCAACCCGGTCTTCGAGGCGCTGCGCGACGGCGTCCCGGCGACCGCGCTGTACGTGCAGCAGTTCATCGACAACGACGAGCGCGTGCGCGACGCCCTCAAGCTCGCGGCCGACCGCGGCGGCATCCACCTCATGGAGGCCCCGCGCCCCGAGCTGGACCGCATGACGAACGGCCTCAACCACCAGGGGCTCGTGCTCCAGGTCCCGCCGTACGAGTACGCGCACCCCGAGGACCTTCCGGCGGCGGCGTACGACGAGGGCGGCGAGCCGCTGATCGTCGCGCTCGACGGCGTCACGGACCCGCGCAACCTCGGCGCGATCGTCCGCTCCGTCTCGGCCTTCGGCGGCCACGGCGTCGTCGTCCCCGAGCGCCGCGCGGCCGGGATGACGGCCGGCGCGTGGAAGTCCTCGGCGGGCACGGCGGCGCGCACGCCGGTCGCGCGCGTCACCAACCTGACGCGCGCCCTGGAGGCGTACAAGAAGGCCGGGATCACGGTCGTCGGCCTCGCGGCGGACGGCGAGCACACGGTGGGCGAACTCGCGGCGCTCGACGGCCCCGTCGTGATCGTCATCGGCTCCGAGGGCAAGGGCCTCTCCCGCCTCGTCGGCGAGACCTGCGACTACCGCGTCTCCATCCCGATGCCGGGCGGAGCGGAATCCCTCAACGCGGGCGTGGCGGCGGGCATCGTGATGTACGAGGCGGCCTCGCGCCGGGCGCGGCGGTAACAGAGGAAGAAGCGGTACGGCTTCGCCGGCCCGCGAAGGGACGGTCGCGGGCCGGGGCAGGTGATCCGGAAGCGGGGCGTCTGCGTGCGGGGGCGGAGACGCCCCCGCGGGGGATCGATCGCCCGCCGCCGCCCTTCTCCTGTGGGCGAGTTGTCCGGGACGCGCTGCGACGCGCCCCGGACATTCACTTATCCGGGGGAGCCTCCTCTCCAGCGTTATCACTTTCCGTCGCCACCGTGTCACACTGGGTGGCGGCTGGCGGTGAAACGGACGGAGTGCTCATGCGCAGGTCACTGGTGGCGGTTGCCGCCGCAACTCTCTTCGCGGCAGGGGCGGGCAGTGCTGTCGCCGCTTCGTGGCACTCGCTCGGTGTGCTCAAGTCATCCGGGGTCCAGTTCCTGGACGGGCAGTACACCTTCTACCCGAAGGGCAGCAACCACGGTGGCTTCGGCTTCAAGGGCAGCCTGAAGGACGCCGACAACGGCGATGGGCACAACGTGTACGTCCAGGCCAAGGTCGAGGGCTACAGCTGGAACCGTTTCAGGGGAAAGCAGCGCGGGACCGTTCACATGAACAAGGTGGTGTACGACGGAGCGGCGTTGTACGTGAGTGACGCGTGGATTCGCGTGTGCCGGGACCGTGGTTCCCTCCGCCCGGACAATTGCAGCCCCACCAAGCACTACAAGGGCCCCCGTCAGGACTAGCGGATCGAACCGGAGAGGCGGATTGCCGTGCCTGGATGGGTACTTCGGGCCGAGGGGGTCGATGTCGCGTACGGCGGGCAGCGTGCGGTGCGCGGGGCGACGCTCGGGCTCGTGGCGGGTGAGACCGTCGCGGTGACGGGGAGCAGCGGGAGCGGGAAGTCCTCGTTGCTCCACTGCCTGGCGGGGATCGTGCCCGTCGCGGCGGGCACGATCCGCTTCGGTGAGCGGGACTACGCGGCGCTGGGCGACGAGGAGTTGTCGGCTCTGCGCCGCGAACGTTTTGGCTACGTCTTCCAGCACGGTGAGCTGCTGCCCGAGCTCACCGTCGAGGAGAACGCCGCGCTGCCCCTGCGGCTCGCGGGTCAGCGCAAGGGCGCCGCCCACGCGGCGGCGGCCACCGTTCTGGGGCGGCTCGGTCTGGACGGGCTGCGCGGGCGGCGCGTCGCGCAGCTCTCCGGAGGGCAGGCCCAACGCGTCGCGGTGGCACGTGCCTTGGTGCACCGTCCGGCGGTCGTCTTCGCCGACGAGCCGACGGGCGCTCTCGACTCGGCCAACGCGAAGGCCGTGCTCGACGAGTTCCTCTCGCTGGCGAGGGACGCGGGTACGGCGGTGCTGCTCGTGACGCACGACGAGGGTGTCGCCGCCCTCGCCGACCGCCGCTGCCACATGCACGACGGGCGACTGCGCGACCTCTCGGCCGTACCGGCCCCCGCGCCCCCCACCGATCCGGCGGCGGGCGCTCCGTGAGGACGCTCACGCTGGGACTTCTCCTCGCGGTACGCGGTGACCGCGCCGCCCGGGTCCGTTTCCTCCTCATGGCCTTCGGTTGCGCCGTCGGCGTGGCGTGCCTCGCCGCCGTGCTCTGCATCCCCACGATCGTCGCCGCCCACGACGCGCGGGCGGCGCTGCGCGACACCGTCCCGGCACGGGGGACCGACGCCCAGCACATGGACGGACTGCCCCTGTCCATGGAGCTCAGTGATCCCTTCGGCAGCCGCCCTGTCATTCGCGTGTTCGTCGCGCGCTCCGGAACGGGCGAGGGCCCGACGCCTCCGGGAGTGAAACGCCTGCCGGGCCCCGGTGAAGTGCTCGTGTCGCCCGCCCTGCGCTCCTTGCTGACGGAGGCACCAGGGCTCAAGGGCGGGCTTCCCGGGAGGATCACGGGCACGATCGGTTCCGCGGGCCTCACCGGCCCCGACGAGCTGTACGCGTACGTCGGCCGCACTCCGCAGCAGCTCGCCCACACCAGCGCTGAGAAGGTCCTGCGCTACGGCGGTAGGAACGCTCCGCGTGACACGGTCGATGGGCAGACGCTCGACATCCTGCGCTTCACCTTGTGCTGCCTGGTCCTGCTCCCGCTGTTCGTCTACCTCTCGGTGTGTGTGCGGCTCTCCGCCGAGCCGCGTGCCCGGCGGCTCGCCGCCCTGCGGCTGCTCGGGCTGAGCGCGCGCGACACCGTGCGCGTGAGCGCCGTGGAGAGCGTGTGCGCCGCCTCGCTCGGCGCCGTCATGGGTCTTGGCCTGTACCTCGTGGGCAACGCGGTGGTCGCGGGGACGGGCTGGGCCGGTCTCGCCTGGTACCCGGCGGACGGACTGCCCAGCGCCTCGACGCTCGTGGCCTGCTTGCTCGGCTGCCCGGCCCTCGCCCATGTCGCCGGGTGGCGGCACGCGCGCGAAGCCGCACTGCGTCCGCTGTCGGTGCGCCGGCGGGAGCACGAGCGGAGGCCCCGCTCCTGGCTCGCGGCGCTCCTCGTGCTGCCCGGCCTCGGCGTCGTCACCGCCTACTGCGTTCTCGGCCTCGTCGGCAAGGCCCCCGGACCGAGCGCGGCCACCTCGTTCCTCGTACCGGCCGGGGCACTGCTGACCGGCGCCGGCCTGATCCTGGCCCTGCCACCGGCGACGGCCTGGCTCGCCCGCCGCGTCGCGGAGCGTACCCAGCGCGTCTCGCTCACCCTGGCCATGCGCCACCACGAGGCCCACCCCGGCATGGCACTGCGCGTCGTGAGCGGCCTGGTCCTCCTCGTGTACGCCGCCTCGCTCACGCAAGGCGTGCTCATCGAGATGGACCAGGTGAGCCGCCGGGACGCGCCGAACCAGGAGTACAGCGTCCCGTACGACCGGTTGTCGGCTCCACAGCTGCGGCGGATGAAACAGGTGCGGGGCGTTGACGGGCACGCCGTGTCAGGGAACTTCACCGACAGGGAGGAAGGCGTACTCGTCGCCACGTGCGCGCAGCTCTCGATGTTCGTCATCCCCGGCAGCATGAAGGGCTGCGTGGACGGCGAGATCCTCGCGATCCACGACCCCGACGTTCCCCTGGACCCCAAGCAACTCGCCGGTACGCGCCACACTCTGCGCCTCCGTGACGGGACGGGAGGCCCAGCGGGCGGGAGGCTGCTCACGGTCCCGCGGCGCGTGGTCACCGTCAGCGTGGCCCAGCCCTCCGCCGTCAGCGGCGCCTTCGTGCTGGTCCCTCCGTCCGCCCTCCCGGCCGGCACCCATCCGGCGGGCGCCGGACTGCTGCTGAGCAGTGCGTCCGGCCCGGAGACGGTCCGCGCCGTGCTCGACGGCCTCGCGGCCGTCTCCCCGACCACGGAGATCACCCCGCAAGGCATCGTCATCGAGTCCCTGCACCAGCTCTCCGTGATCAAGGGCCTGCTGAGCACGGGCATGGTGCTGGGACTGGGGGTCGGCGTCGCAGCCTTCCTCGTCTCGACGGCCGATCACGCGATGAGCCGCCGTACGAGAACCGCCGCCCTCACCCTCCTCGGCATCCGCCCCGGCACCCTGCGGGCGGCGCAGAGCGCCCAAGTGGTCCTGCCCCTCGCGTTCGGCCTCGTCGCCGCCCTCTGCACCGGGAAGCTCGCCGAGTCCAGCTACCTCGTGACCGGCGGCGGAACCATCTTCTGGGACACCGCGGGCATTCCTCTTCTCCTGGTCAGCACACTGGCCGTCCTCGCGGTCGCCACCGTCGCCTGCCTCCCTCTGGCCCGCCGCCACCTGGACCCCGAGGCGCTGCGCAAGGACTGATCGGCGCGAGGGTCCGTCCGCGCGGTGGCCCGGGGGCAGCCGGGTGCGGTACGTGAGGGGAAGCGCCGGGCCGCAGCGGACGAAGAGGTCGCCGCGCAGGCGGTGCGGCGAGTCGCCGCGCTCCTCGAACTGAATTACGCCGAGGCCCGGTTCGGGAGCGTGGACGGCATCTACCGGAGCGGGGCCGGGCGGGACATCCTCCGGGAGCCGGTTCTTCTGTTTCCCGATGAGGAGAAGGGGCGCTCACCTGTCGCGGGCTGAGCGGCGGACGGGCCGGCGTCTCGTCGGGGTTTGACCGGGGGCGGACAGATCGTGGGCGTCAAGGCAGTGTCCAAAGCGGGCGTCACTCGGTTAGATGAGTGTGGACACAAGAACACCCCGCAATCCCACCGGGGGAACCTCGACGGGATTCGACGAACCCCCCTTGCTGGCCATGGTCAAGGTGGCCAGTGATCCGGCGCAGGTGATCGTCAATCACGCGAGTTTCCGTGTGCAGCTTCCCTCCACCGCTCGGGCCTCCTCGCGGGTGGCCGCCGCCCGGGGCGCCGTCCCGCGCCGCGATCCCGTCGTGGGGACGGGGGGCGCGCGGCGCAAACCCGTCGTGTGGAACGGCAGTTCCGGGCCCGGGGACACGGCGGCGACCGGGCTCCTCGAAGCCGTGCGGACGACCGGTATCCGGCACGGCGAGGCGCCGCGCGACACCGGGGACACCGGTGAGCTGACGCAGGCGATGCCCGCCTACGGGGCGGACGACGCGCTGGTCGAGACGCGGGCCCTCGCCGCCGCCGGCGCTCCGGGCGCCCCGCTGCTGCCCCGGATGCGCGGCTCCGGGAACGCCTTCGAGGAGGACGGCGGCCGGTACGGGGGCGTGCCGACGGGCGAACTCCCGCTCGTCGAGGGCCGGCCCCGCACGGGCAGCCGCAAGGACAACGCGCGGCACGGCTACTACCCGGGCCGCCGTCTGAACCTCGGCGTCGTCCTCCTGCCGCTGCGCGTCTTCCTCGGGCTCATCTCCGTCTACGCGGGCATGGGCAAGCTGTGCGACCCCGTCTACTTCGACGGCGGCGAGCGCGGCTCCATGGTGAAGTGGCTGACGTCGCTGCACCCCTGGGCGCTCGCCGAACCGCTGCGCGACTTCGCGCTCTCGCACCCCGTCGGCGCCGGGCTCTCGATCGCGTTCCTCCAGGTCATCGCCGGGGTGCTCACCGTGCTCGGGCTGTGGCAGCGGCTCGCCGCCGTGACCGGCGTCGGGCTCTCGGCGGCGCTGCTCGTGACGGTGAGCTGGAAGACCGTCCCCGCCTACGACGCGCCGGACTTCATCTACCTCGCCGCCTGGAGCCCGCTCGTCATCGCGGGCGCCCCCGTCTACTCCGTCGACGCGCGGCTTGCCTCCGGCGCCTGGCGCGCCCTCGGCCCGCGCGCCACGCTCGCGGCGCTGCGCGGCCGCGTACTGCGCCGCGGTTCCGTCCTCGCCTTCGTCGTGATCGGCTGCACGCTCCTCATCGGCGCGATGCTCGGCGCCGCGGTACGGGACGCCGACCGCATCACCGCCCCCGGCCCCGGCGAGCGGCCCCGCAACGAGCTGCCCGG
>NZ_GG770539.1:3835993-3839392 GCF_000154905.1 Streptomyces sp. SPB074
GAGGCGCGCGTAGTAGGGGGCGTTCCAGGGGACCTCGGTGAAGGTGGTCAGGGTCAGGGCGCTCGCGCCCTCGGCGCGGGCGTGCGCCGCCGCGTGGCCGATCAGCGCGCGCCCCAGACCGCGGTGGGCGTGCGCGGGGTCCACCGAGACCTGCTCGATGTGGAGGCAGCCGTCGAGGCGGTCCGCGATCAGGTAGGCCACCGGGGTGTCGTCCGCCGCCGCGTGCACCCACGCGAGGCCCGCCCGCCGGTGCCGTTCCAGGACCGCGAGCGCGGGCGGCGCGTCGTCCGCGATCTCCGGCATCCCGAGGGCGCGGAAGGGCTCGCCCGCCGCCGTCTCGACGCGCTGGAGGCGCGGCAGGTCGGCGGGGCGGGCGGCCCGGATCGTCATGCCTCGTAACCCCGTTCCCCGGCCAGCTCCCTGGCGGCCTCCTTGAGGTCCTTCGCCGTGTCGATCGCGCGCCAGTAGGCGCCTTGCGGGATCGGGTAGCCGGCGAGGCGGCGTTCGCGGGCCAGGCGGGGGAAGGCGGTGCGCTCGTGGTCGCCGCGGTCGGGGAGGAGGTCCGTGAAGGCGGGGGAGAGGACGTAGACGCCCGCGTTGACCGAGTACGGGGACGGCGGGGCCTCGACGAAGTCGCTGATGTGCCCGAAGGTGTCCGTCTCCACGACGCCCCAGGGCAGGCGCGGACGGGCGAGCGCGAGGGTGGCGACGGCGGCGCGTTCGGCGTGGAAGGCGGCCATCGCGCGCAGGCCGAAGCGGGTCCAGATGTCGCCGTTCGTCGCGTACCAGGGCTCGTCGGGGTGCGGCAGGTGCGCGGCGGCGAACTTGAGGCCGCCGCCCCGGCCGAGCGGTTCCGGCTCGATCACCGTCTCGACGTTGAGCGGGAGTTCGGTCTGCTGGAGCCAGCCGATAAGGACGTCGGCGAGGTGGCCGCAGGAGATGACGACGTCGCTGACGCCCTCGCGCGCGAGCCAGTCCAGCTGATGGCCGATGATCGGCACGCCCGTGCCGGGGATCTCGACCATCGGCTTGGGGCGGTCGTCGGTGTACGGGCGCAGCCGGGAGCCCTGGCCCCCGGCGAGGATCACGGCCTGGCGCGGCGCCCCGGCCGGCCAGGCGGGGGACGGTGCCCCGGCGGCGGTGCCCACGTCCGTGTCCGGGCGTACGTGCGATTCGCTCATGGCGGCACACTACGGGGCGGCGGTGAGGCGGGGGAAGGCGCGACAGGCTCCGCCGAAAGCCGTACGGAGGGGGCGGTGGCCGTACGGCGGTGGTGGCCGTACCACGGGTGGGCGGCCCGGCAGCGGGGAGGGGGCGTGGGGCGGGGCGCCCGGTTCCCCCGGGGCGCCCCCGGCCTCGTACGGCCGTCGTCCGGCCCCGTACGGGGCGTCCGGCGGCTCCGTGCCGCCGTGCCGGGCTCAGCCCTGCATCGTGGCGACGCCCGTCGCGTATGCCGTGTCGCAGACCGGGCGGGCGAAGGACTGGGCGCGGTTGGGGCCGTAGGCGCGGACCGCCGCCTCGCCGAGCGAGCGGGCGAGCGAGACGCAGTGCTTGGCGAGCGAGGGGCGCTCGTGGATCGCCTGCTGGAGGTGGGTGAGCGCGATGCCCGGGTCCTTCTCCTGGAGTTCGGAGAGGAGCTTGGTGCGCAGCACCTCCTCGGGGGCGCGGCGCTTGTTGTTCTTCGCGTCCTCGCCGGCGGGCGAGGAGGCGTTGGAGGAGGAGGCGGTGAGCGTGGAATCGCTCGGCCCCTGGGTCGTCCAGCTGACGTGCGTCACGGCGAGCGTCCCGGAGAGCACCAGGACGACGGGCAGGACGAGGGCGAGCGTTCGGCCGATGCGGCGGGCGGTGTAATTCACGCGGGGAAGCGTAGCGCTCCGTGCTGATATAGCGACATTTAGTCACTCTATCGAGTGAGGTAATTCGGTGTTTCGTGGGTATGGAAGTTGACTTCGCAGGTCGGGGGCGGGTCGGGGGACGGGTGCTTCGGCTGCGGGTGAACACGACGACGGGCCCCGTCCTCCCTGTCGAGGGGAAGGACGGGGCCCGTCGTCGTGTGGTTGCCTCTCCGACCCGCGCGGGCCGGTAATACACCCGTACGGGTGAGGGCGTCCGGTGTCAGTCGCTCAGGCGCTCGCCCGTGGAGGTCGCGAAGACGTGGCTCTCGCCCGAGCGCGGGACGACGTGCAGGACCTCGCCCTTGGCCGGGACGGCGCGGGAGTTGCCGCGGATGACCAGGTCCTTCGTCTCGCCGCCGATCTCGATCGTGCCGAAGATGAACGCGTCGGCGCCCGTCTCCTCGACGACGTTGACGGTGACCGGGAGGCCGGCCGGGGCGTCCTTGGTGAGACCGGCGCCGGAGCCCTCGGTCTGCACGTCGAAGTGCTCGGGGCGGACACCGACGGTGACGGTCTTGTCACCCTTGTCCGAGGCGGCCTGGAGCGCGTCGCGGTTGACCGGGACGACCGAGTTGCCGAACTTGACGCCGCCGTCGGTGATCGGGACCTCGATGAGGTTCATCGCCGGGGAGCCGATGAAGCCGGCGACGAAGAGGTTCGCGGGCTTGTCGTACATGTTGCGCGGCGAGTCGACCTGCTGGAGCAGACCGTCCTTGAGGACCGCGACGCGGTCGCCCATCGTCATGGCCTCGACCTGGTCGTGCGTGACGTACACGGTCGTGATGCCCAGGCGGCGCTGGAGCGAGGCGATCTGCGTACGGGTCGAGACGCGGAGCTTGGCGTCGAGGTTCGACAGCGGCTCGTCCATGAGGAAGACCTGCGGCTCGCGGACGATCGCGCGGCCCATCGCGACACGCTGGCGCTGACCACCGGAGAGCGCCTTCGGCTTGCGGTCGAGGTACTCGCTCAGGTCGAGGATCTTCGCGGCCTCCTCGACCTTCTTGCGGATGTCCGCCTTGTTGACGCCGGCGATCTTGAGCGCGAAGCCCATGTTGTCGGCGACGCTCATGTGCGGGTACAGCGCGTAGTTCTGGAACACCATGGCGATGTCCCGGTCCTTCGGCGGGAGGTGCGTCACGTCGCGGTCGCCGATGCGGATGGCGCCGCCGTTGACGTCCTCCAGACCGGCGAGCATCCGCAGCGAGGTGGACTTACCACAGCCGGAGGGGCCGACGAGGACGAGGAACTCGCCGTCCTCGATGGCGATGTCGAGCTGGTCGACAGCGGGCTTGGTACCGCCGGGGTAGATGCGGGTCGCCTTGTCGAACGTCACAGTGGCCATTGCGGGCCCCCTTCACCGGCAGGAACGTGCCGGACGATCCGAGTAAAGAGAGAAGAAGTGGTGTAGTCCACGCGGGTGAACTGGGGGTGACGCTACCCCGGGGGTGCGCGAATTGTCAGTAGTCCAGGTCATGTGATGTTCAACGGGTTTGCACGTGGGGAC
>NZ_GG770539.1:3840288-3842746 GCF_000154905.1 Streptomyces sp. SPB074
CCGCTCGTAGTCGTACGAGCGCATCCGGGCCAGCGCCTCGGGGGCGCCCTGGAGGCGGTCCATCCCGGCGTCCTCCCACTCGACCGAGATGGGCCCCTCGTACCCGATGGAGCCGAGCATCCGGTGGAGGGGAGCCGTCCGGCGGCGGGGGGCGGTCCGGTAGCGGGGCGCCGTCCGGTAGTGGGGAGCGGTTCGGCGCGGGCGGCGAGGGGACCGTACCGGCGGCGCGGGCGCCGCTCGCCGAGACGCTGCCGCCCGACGTGGCCGTGCCGGCCTCCGCGCCGCGGCTCGTCGTGGCGTGGACGCAGGGGCACTCGGTGAGCAGGGACGACGCGCGCGCCGAGGCGCTGCGCGTCGCGCTGGAGCGGCGCACGCGGCGGGTGCTAGCGCTGTGGGCGCCGTTGCTCGGCTGGTCGATGCTGGCGCGCGGGACGATCGACGGTTTCGTGGGGTACTGCGCGGAGGCGGTGGACTTCCCGCCGGGGGCGCTGCTCGCGCTGGAGGCGGGCTGCGAGTTCCGCACGCTCGAAGGCGGCCCGTTCCGTATCGGCTTCACCGGACCCGACGCGGAACGCTGCTTCGTCGCGGGGCGCCCCGGGGTCCTTGACCGACTGGTCGCCCTCACGCGGGAGGCGGTGGGGACGTCGGTGGCGTGAGCGCCGCCACGGCGTGGCGCGGGGTGTTGTGTACGGGCGTATAGCGGGCGGCCCTGTGTGTACGGGCGTATATCGGTGGGGCTGTGGCGTGTGGGTGCGTTCCGCGTGGCCTGGTGTGTACGGGCGTATACCTCGCGGCCCTGTTTGTACGGGCGTATGTCGGTGGGGCTGAGGCGTGGGGGCGCGTTCCGAACGGTCCCGATGTATACGGGCGTATACCGGTGCCTGCCGAAGCGTGCCGACGCGTTCCGTGCGGCCCCGGTGTGTACGGGCGTGTACCCGCCCGGGCCGAGGCGTGCGGGCGGGTTTCGGGGCGACCCTGATGTGTACGGGCGTATACCGGCCCGTTCAGCTCGTCAGGACGAGGGCGCCGGTTGCCGCCGCCGTGCCCGTGACCGCGAGGACGAGTCCCGTGCCGACGAAGCGTGCGAGCGGCACGCCGACTCCGGCGGTGCGGCAGCGTGCGAACCACAGGAGCGTCGCGAGCGAGGCCCAGGGGGTGACGAGGGGGCCGACGTTGGTGCCGATGAGGAAGGCGAGGAGCTGGTCGCGGTTGCCGTCGGGGACGGCGGACTCGCCCGCGAGGTAGACCGGCAGGTTGTTGAGCACGTTGGAGAGCCCGGCGCCGACCGAAGCGGAGCGGAAGAGACCGCCCGCCCCCTCCTCCGTCCCCATCGCGTGCTCCAGCAGGGTGTGCAGGCCGTGGACGTTGACGGTCTCCACGACGAGGAACATGCCGGGCACCATGACCAGCAGGCGCCAGGGGATGAGCGAGAGGCGCAACTCCCGGGGCCGGCGCAGCGCGAAGGCGACGACCACGACGAGCGCGGCGGCGAGCGAGTCCGCCCACAGCGGCACGGGGGCGACCAGGATCGCGACGAGGAAGCCCGCGCAGGCGAGGGCGCAGGTGCGGAAGAGGACGGGGTCGGCGGGGCGGGGTGCCGCCGCCGGTACGTAGGCGTCGGCGCCGCGCCGTCCCCGTCGCCAGTACAGCGCCCACAGGCACACCGCCGTCGCGGCGATGACGGCCGCCTGCGGGGCCCACATGCGGGCCGCGAGCCCGCCCGCCGAGAGGCCGACGCGGTCGGCGGCGAGGAGGTTCGTGAGGTTGGAGACGGGGAGGAGGAGGCTCGCGGTGTTGGCGAGCCACACCGTCGTCATCGCGAGCGGTAGCGGCGCGATGCCGACGCGGGCCGCCATCGCGAGCATGACCGGGGTGAGCAGGACGGCGGTCGTGTCGAGGTTCAGGACGAGCGCGGTGGCGGAGGCGAAGAGCACGCAGAGGCCGAACAGGCGCGCGTAACCGCCCTTTCCGGCACGGGAGATACCGACCGCCAGCACGTCGAACACCTTTGCTCTGCCGGTCAGTTCGGCCATGACGATGACGGTCGCGAGGAAGGCGAGCAGGGGTGCCGTGCGCCCGGCCACGTCGCCCGCCGCACGGACGGGGAGCACGCCGGTCGCGAGGAGGAGCAGGCCGCACGCGAGCAGGGCGCAGGCCAGCAGGTCCAGGGGGTGCGGGCGGCGGCGCGGGGGTCTGGGTGTCGGCACGGCGACAGGTTCGCACACCGGGCCGAGGGCGAAGAAGGGTGCGCGGGGGCGGCGCGGTGGGGCTGGTGCGGACGGTGGTACGGGGGCGGGACCGGTGGGCGGGGCCGGGGTACGGGGCCGGGACGGCGGTACGCAGGGCGGGACGGAGGTACGCGGGCGGGACGGCAGCCCGGCCTCGTCACCGCGCCCCCGCCCCCGCCACCGCGCCCCCCGGCACGGCGCCCCTCGCCACCGCGCCCCCCGGCACGGCG
>NZ_GG770539.1:3842859-3855103 GCF_000154905.1 Streptomyces sp. SPB074
GACGGGCAGCACGGACGCGGCGCAGCGGCAGTGCCACTTTCTTCATCAGTTACTCCCCGGCGGACGAGGCGTGGGCCGCGTGGATCGCGTGGACGCTGGAGGAGGCCGGCTTCCGCACGGTCATCCAGGCGTGGGACTTCGTCGCGGGCAGCAACTTCATCGACTACATGGACCGGGGCGTGAGCGAGTCCGTCGCGGTGATCGCGGTGCTCTCGCGGAGCTACCAGGGCTCGCGGTACGGCCGGATGGAGTGGCAGGCGGCGCTGCGCTCGGAGCCGGACCAGCCCGACCGCAGGCTCCTCACGGTGCGCGTGGACGAGGCGCCCGTCGAAGGGCTGCTCGCGACGATCACGTACGTCGATCTCGTGGGCGTCCCGGACGTGCGGACCGCGCGCGGCCTGCTTCTCACGCGGGTCGAGCAGGCGCTCGACGGGCACGCGCGTTTCGGCAGCAGTCCCGCCTACCCGGGCGGCGAGAGCGGCGCGAGCGCCGAGGGCGGCGCCGTATCCGTGCCGCTCCCCGCGCAGTCCTGGCGCCAGCCGCTCACGGGCGGCGGCGAGCGCGGCGGGCGGCGACGGCCGGGCACGGCGCCGCACTACCCGCCCGCCGCGCCGGGCGGCACGCGGCAGGCGGCCGTGAACGTCCTGCACCTCGCGGGACCGGAGTTCGGGCGCGGGCACGAGCCGGAGGAGCTGCTCAGGGACATCCAGAGCGACCTGATCGAGCTGCGGGACACGGGCGCTCCCGCGCCGGAACTCGTCCTGGTCCCGGGCGACGTGACCGCCTCCGGCTCGCCCCGCAACTGCGCGCAGGCGCACGACTTCCTCACCGGGCTGCGCGCCCAGCTCGGCCTCGCGCCGGGCCGGGTGCTGCTCGTCCCGGGGAACCAGACGTCAGTCGTCCCGGGGAACCAGGACGTCAGTCGTCCCGGGGAACCAGGACGTCAGCGACGCCGCCTGCCAGGCGTACTTCCACACCTGCGAGGCCGACGAGATCCGCCCGCAGCCCCCGTACTGGCCCAAGTGGCGCCATTTCAGCAGGCTGTTCGGCGAGCTGTACCAGGGACTCGACGTCGTCTTCGGCGCCGACCAGCCCTGGACGCTCTTCCCGGTGCCCGAACTGCGCACCGTGGTCGCCGGGTTCAACTCCTCCATCGCGCGCACGCACCGCCTGGAGGACCGCTACGGGATGGTCGGCCGCGCGCAGGCCGCGTGGTTCGCCGAGGCGCTGCGCAGGTACGAGGACGAGGGCTGGCTGCGGGTCGGGCTCGTCCGGCACCCGCTCCTCGCTCCCGCCCGCGCGGCGGCCGACGGCCCGGGGCCGCTGCGCGACACCGAGGTCTTCCAGCGGCTCCTCGCGCCCCGGCTGCACGTCCTGCTGCACGGCCCCGCCGGGGACGGCCGGGACCCGGGCGCCGCGCCCACGCACGCCGAACTCCCTTCCGCCGCCGGGCCCTTGCCGCTGCTCGGTGCCGCCGGTCCGGCGCGGTTCAGTCTGCTGCGCATCGGTGCCCAGGGCGTCGAACGCTGGGCGCCCCAGGCGGCGGGGGCCGCTGCCGGGCCCACCGTCTTCCCCGTCGAGTGGCGCGCGGCGCCCCGGTTCCCCGGCGGTACGGAGGACGAGCCGGACTCCGGGCGGGACGCCTCCCACTCCGACAACCGCGCCGTCAACGACCCGGGCGCACAGCTCGCCGAACGCGTCAAGGACGTGCTGCGCGCCCGGCGGCCCGGGGTGCGCCTGCGCGACGTACGGCCCGCCGCGCCGGAGGACCTGACGCAGGTCGTCGCCGCCTGGGACGAGGGCGGCGTCGTCCGGCTGCTGCGCGTCGCCGTCCAGCCCGGCACCCTCACCGACGCCGACCTCGACCGCTTCCCCGCCCAGGCGCATGCCGACGACGCGGGCACCGAGGCCGAGCTGGTGTACGCGGGGGAGCGGCCCGGGCCGGGGCTGCGCGAGCGGGCCGCGCGCGGCGGGGTGCGCGTGCGCAGCTTCCTGGAGCTGCAAGGGCTCATCGACCTGCGCGAGTACGTCGCCGCGCAGACCGCCGAACTCGCGGGCGACGGCGCCTACGCCCCCGAGCTGTACCTGCCGCAGCGCTACCGCGACGAGATCAGCCCGGGCGACGAGCGGGGCGAGGACCTGGTCGAGGAGATGCTGCGCCTGCTGGAGACCGACCAGGGCCGGGTGCTCCTCCTCCTCGGCAACTTCGGTCACGGCAAGACCTTCGCGCTCCGCGAGCTGGCCCGCCGCATCCCCGAACGCCTCCCGCACCTGGCCCCGTTGCTCATCCCGCTCCGCTCCCTGGACCGCTCGCACAGCCTCGACGGCCTCGTCGCCGCGCACCTCGCCAACCACGGCGTGGACGTCATCGATCTGCGCGCCCTGCGCTACATGCTCCGCCAGGGCCGCGTCGTCCTCCTCTTCGACGGCTTCGACGGCTTCGACGGCTTCGACGAACTCGTCAACCGCGTCAGCTACGAGCGCGCCGCCGACCACCTGCACACCCTCCTCAACGCCGCCGTCGACCGCGCCAAGATCGTCATCAGCGGCCGCACCCAGCACTTCCGTTCCCGCGAGCAGGTCCTCACCCCGCTCGGCGAGCAGGTCGGGCTCCTCCCGCAGCGCCGCCTGCTCTCCGTCGAGGGCTTCACGCCGCACCAGATCCGCCGCTACCTCACCAACTACTACGGCGACGAGGCGATCGCCGGCCGCCGTTACGAACTCCTGCTCGGCGTACCGAGGTTGCTCGACCTGTGCGGCAATCCCCGGCTGCTCAGCTTCGTCGCCGCGCTGGACGAGGAGCAGGTGCGGGCCGTGGCACGCTCCGAGGGGACGCTGAGCGCGGCCCGGCTCTACGAGGACGTGTTCAGCACCTGGCTGCGCTTCGAGGAGCGGCGCGGGCAGGGCGGGCCCGGGGCCGCGCCGGGCCTGGAACTGGAGCAGCTGTGGCGCGCCGTGACGGCGACGGCGCTGCGGCTGTGGGAGAGCGGGCGCGGAAGCCTGCGCCTGGACGAGCTGACGGAGATCGTCGCGGAGACCTTCGGGCACGGCAGCGACGGGACGCTCTTCGCGCAGGAGGCGCAGGAGGCGCAGGCGGTCGGCGCGGGCACGCTCCTGATCCGCGTGGACGACGGCATCTTCCACTTCATCCACGAATCCGTCATCGAGTGGCTCGTGGCGCGCGAGGCGGCCCGGCGGCTCGGCGAGGGCGACGAAGGACTGCTCGCCCTGCGCGAACTCTCCCCGCTGGCAGTCGAGTTCTTCTGCGACCTCGCGGACGCGGAGCGGGTCGCCGCCTGGGTGCGGCGGACGCTGGAGAGCCCGGGCGAGGAGGGCGCCACCGGGCGGGACGGCGCCACGGGGGAAGCTACGGGCGACGGCGCTACGGGCGACGGGGCGGCGGCTCCCCGGTCCGGCCGGGGCGCCACCGAGGCGGCCCGTACCAACGCCTACCGCGTCACGCGCAGGCTCCGCGTGCCCGCCGACGCCGATCTGCGCGGCGTGCACTTCCCCGGCGAGGACCTCTCCGGGCGCGACCTGTCCGGCCTCGACCTCACCGGCGCCAACCTCACGGACGCCCAGCTCACCGGCGCCAACCTCTCCGGCGCCGTCCTGCACGGCGCCCGGCTCGCGGGCGCCCGGCTCGACGGCACCGACCTGCGCGGCGCGGACCTGCGCCACGCCGACCTGCGCCGCGCGCGCCTCATCGGCGCCGACCTGCGCGGCGCCCGCCTCGCCGCGAGCCGCTGGCGCCGCGCCGTCCTCGTACGCGGCGAGATCGACCGGCAGGCGGTGGAGTCCGAGGACTGGCCACCGCGACCATCGCGCCGGGGATGCCCCTGTGAGACCGTGCTGCGCCCGGCGGCGGTGAGTGTCCCGTACGGCTTCGGCCAGCAGCACGGACGGCTCCCCGAGCCCGTCGCGTACAGCCCGGACGGGGAACTCCTCGCGGCCGGCAGCCAGGACGGCTCCGTCCTGATCTGCGCGCCCGAGAACGGGGAGGCGCTGCGCGTCCTGCACGGCCACACCGAGCGCGTCTACGCGATCAAGTTCCGCGACACGGTCCTCGCGACGGGCAGCGCGGACGGCACCGTACGCCTGTGGGACCCCGTCTCGGGGCGCTGCCGGTCCGTGCTCTCCGTGCACCCGGACGGCGTGTGGCCCATCACGCTGGACGAGACGGGCGCCGTGCTCGCCACGGGCGACGGCGACGGCGTCGTACGGCTGTGGGACACCGCGAGCGGCGAGCGGCTGCACGCCTTCCCCGGGCACACCGTCCTCGTCTACACGACGGCGTTCAGCCCGGACGGCCGCCTCCTCGCCACCGGCGACCGCAGCGGCACCGTACGGCTGTGGGACACGAGGAGCGGGGAACTCCTCGCGAGCCTCGGCCCGCACCAGGGGCCTGTCTTCCGCGTCCGGTTCAGCCCCGACGGCGCGCTCCTCGCCACGGCGGACGAGGGCATCGACGACCACGGCACCGTACGCGTCTGGCGCGTGTCCGACCTGCGGCCGCTGCACGAGATGCACGGCCACACCGGCCGCGTCTACACCCTCGCCTTTCACCCCGGGGGTGACCTCCTCGTGAGCGGGGACACCGACGGCGGGGTGCGGCTGTGGGACCCGCGCACCGGACGCCCGGGACCGCCGCTCGACAAGGGGCCCGGCGGCGTCTACCAGGTCGTCTTCGCCGACGACGGCCGCCACCTCGCCGCCTGCCACGCGACGGGCGCGGTCCGCCTGTGGCAGCTCTCGCCGGGCCCGGACGGGTACGAGGCCGCCGCCGAACGCTTCCAGCCCACGCCGCACCAGGGTTCGGCCTGGGCCTGCCGCTTCCGCCCGGACGACACCCAGCTCGTGACGGCGGGCGACGACGGCGTCGTGCAGATCTGGGACGCGGCGACGGGCCAGGGCAAGCCGATCCTGCGCGGCCACGGGCGGCGCGTCAACGCCGTCGCCTTCGACGCGAGCGGCACCCGTCTCGCGAGCGCGGGCAGCGACGGCACCGTCCGCCTGTGGGACGTCGCCACGGGGCAGCGCACGCACGAACTCCTGGGCCGGGGCGACCGGTTGATCTCAGCGGCGTTCAGCCCCGCCGGCACCGTCCTCGCGACGGCGGGCAGCACCGGGCACGTCTACCTGTGGGACGCGGAGAACGGTACGTTCCTGCGCGAGCTGGACGTCGAGACCGACCGCACCTGGGCGGAGGCGTTCAGCGCGGACGGCGAGGAGATCGCCACCGCCAACGACGACGACTCGGTGCGCCTGTGGCGGCGCGCGACGGGCTCCCACGGCCTGCGGCTCGACGGCCACGAGGGCCGGGTGCGCTCCGTCGCCTTCGCCAAGGACGGCGCCTCGATCGCGACGGGCTGCGACGACGGCCGCGTACGGCTGTGGCGCACCGGGGACGGCGCGCTCACCGCGACCCTGAGCGCGCACACCGACCGCGTCTACGCCGTCGCCTTCGGCCCCGGCCTGGACTGGCTCGCGAGCGCGTCCTGGGACGGCACGGCCGTCGTCTGGCGCGACGGGGCGGCCCGGCACGTGCTCCGCGCGCACACCGGCAAGCTGTGGACGGCTGCCGTCCACCCCACGCTCCCGCTCCTCGCGACGGCGGGCGACGACCGCGTCATCCGCCTGTGGGACCCGGAGACGGGCACGCGGGTGGCCGAGCTGACCGGCCACAGCGGACGCGTCTGCTCCCTCTCCTTCAGCCCCGACGGCACACGCCTCGCGAGCGGCGGGGACGACGGGACGGTGCGGCTGAGGCGGGTGCGGGCGCGCCCGGGGGCGGTCGCGGCGCAGGACGCCACCGTCACGGCGAAGGCCACGCTCGTCGGCGTGCAGGGCGGCTGGGCGGCCCTCACCCCGGACGGCGGGTACAAGTCGGAGGGAGAGGTGGGCGGCGAGTTCTGGCACGTGGTCGGCATGACGCGCTTCCCGCCGGGCGAGCTGGACCGCCACCTGCCGGGGGCGCGACGGCTGGCACGGGCGGAGGAGCTGTGAGGAGGAGCGGGGGAAGCCGCCCTCGCGCTACACCGTTCCTTCCGCCGCCGGCTCCCACTCGTACAGCATCGGCGCCGCCCCGCCCGTGACCGCCAGGAGGTGTCCCGCGGGCGTGAACACCATGTCGGCCACGTCCCCATCGACGCGCAGGTCCTCGCCCTGCCGCGCCCCCGTCCTCGCGTCCCACCCCACGATCCTGCCGTCCGCCAGGGCGGTGAGCAGGTGGTGCCCGCCGCAGGCGAAGGCGAACGCGGTCACGAAAGCGCGAGGCTCCGTCCGAAGGAGGGCGACCATGGCGCCCTCGCGCGTGTCCCGGACGCGCACGGTCCGGTCGTCCGACCGGGTGGCGAGGAGGGAACCGTCCGCCGAGAAGACGATGCCGCGGACGAAGACCGAATGCCCGACGAGGGGTTGGGCGGTGGATTTCCCGGACTCCACGTCCCACAACCGGATCAGGGTCCCGCGCTGCTCGGTGGCCGCGAGCGTGCGGCCGTCCGGGGAGAACGCCATCACGTCGGACTGCGCGCCGGGCCGCAGCGCGCGGATCATCCGGCGCTGCCGCGGATTCCACAGGCGGATGGGGCCCGCCGCCATCGCCACGGCCAGCAGGTCGTTCATGGGCGAGAACGCCAGCGCGCTGACGACGGCCATGTTGGTGACGCGCAGCGGCTCACCGATGGACCAGCGCGTGGCGGGGTCCCAGAGGCGCACTTTCTTCCCCCGGAACTGCTCGGGCCCCAGCCGCATGTCCACCGCCGTGACGAGCATCGTGCCGTCGGGGGAGAACACCGCGTCGGTCACGAGCCGCCGGTACTCCCGGTAGTTCGGTCCGGAGGCGAGACACCGGGCCTTCAGGAACGTTCCCCCCGCCGGTCGCGGCCCGGACAGGTCCCACAACAGGGCGGTCGGGCGCCTCGCGGCGAACGTGGCCAGCCTGCCGGCGTCGGCGGTGAACCGCGCGAGGTGGATGCCCGTGGTGTGCCCGCCGCCGAGCACCCGGGCGGCCCGCGCGGTCAGGCGGGGTATCCCGTTCGTGGGCGGTGCCTGGGGCGCTTCGGCGTCCGTGCCGCCCGGGGACGGCGGTGCGTCGGGCGACGGTTCCCGGGGGGACCCGGGCGCCTTGCCCGGGGTGTCCCCGCCGGGCGTGGACGGGGGCTCCGCGGCGGCGAGCGAGAGAACGAGGTGCCGCCGGAGCGCCACGTAGGTCAGGTGTTCGGCGGAGTCGGGGCGGATGATCCCGTTGTGGTCGCCGGGCAGGACGGAGACCTCGGGGAAGACGTCCTGCGCCGACGCCGGCGGGACGATGTTGTCCGTCTCCCCCGCGAACACCGCGAAGGGGATGGGACAGGTCCGTTCCGTGACGCCCTTGGCAGCCACGACGTCCCGCATGATGATGCGCCGGGCCTCGGTGATCTCCGTGTTGAGGGGCCGCAGGTCCTTCTCCTGCACGTTCCCCTGGAGGAGCCTCCGCCGGACCGCCGCCCCCCCCACTGGGTCCCGCTGTTGGGGCACGCGAAGAGCACGACGCGCCGAATCCTCGCCAGGTCCCTGCCCCTGCCCTCCGTCAGCATCCGCGAGAGGCAGTACTGGATGACGAGGCCGCCCTGGCTGTGACCGACGAGAACGAGCTGACGGTGGTGCTCCGCCTTGGAGTCGAGGTACTCCTTCAGCATGTCGGCGACGACCTTGAGGGTCGGCGTGCGGCGGCGCGGGTCGAACTGCCAGAGCCGGGACTCGTAGGCGAAGGGAAGCGCGTCCACCCGCTTGAGCAGGGGATCCTCCGCGCTCAGCGACGTGATCGCGTTCCACGTCTCCGGTGAGGAGAGGAAGCCGTGCACGAACACGACTCCCAAACGGTCCTTGTCCACATCCGTCATGGCGCCCCCGTGCTCGTCAAGGCGATACCTCCGGCGTGCTCCCGGCCCCGCCCCGGAGGGACCAGCCGAGAAGGCGCTTGGCGACCCGAAGCGTCACTACCCACGCCACAAGCGACCCAACCGGTCGCGCCCCCGCCACCGCGCGACGGCCCCCGGCGGTCTCCTCCCACGGGGGCGGCAGCGCCACCGCAGGAGCCTGACGGCCGCCCCCTGCGCGGCCCGCCACGACGCGAGCCGCACGCGAAACCACCGCGCCGTGTGGCGAGCCGCCGAGCCCGAAACCGGCCCCACTGAGACCACGACTGAGACCAGAGACACCCGCGCGGCCCGCGCGCGGAGGCGGCGTCGCATCGTCTGACGACAAAAGCCCAGCTCAGAGCGCGTCTGAGCTGGGCTTTCCGTTGAGCCCCCTGTCGGATTCGAACCGACGACCCACGCTTTACAAGAGCGTTGCTCTGGCCATCTGAGCTAAGGAGGCGGGTGCCAGCAGTGTAACGGAGGGCGGGGGTGGGGTGGTGGGCGTCGGCGGGTGCGGAGGTGGGGGTGGTCCCCGGGTGTCGTGGTGGGTCGCGTCTCGTACAATGTGGAACGAGGATCCGATTCGAGGGAGGGGGCGCTGTGGCCACCGACGAGACCCCCGGCGCCGCGCCGGAGGCGCCCCGGGCCATGCGGCGTGACGTGCGGCGGAATCTCGACGCGTTGCTCCTCGCCGCCGCCGAGGTGTTCCGGGCCGAGGGCGTGGACGCGCCCGTGCGGCACATCACGGAGCGGGCGGGGGTCGGTGTCGGCACGCTCTACCGGCACTTCCCGCTCCGCTCGGACCTCATCGTGGCCGTCTTCCGCAACGAGGTGGACGCGCTCATGGCCGCCGCCGCGCCGCTCTCGGCCGCGCACCCGCCCGTCGAGGCGCTCGTCCGCTGGCTCGAACGGCTCGCCGGGTTCGTCGCCACCAAGCGCGGCCTGAGCGGCGCGCTGCACTCCGGCGATCCGGCGTACGAGGGGCTGCGCGAGTACTTCGAGAGCCGCTTCGTGCCGGTCATCGAGGGCCTCATGGACGCCGCCGCCGCGACCGGTGAGATACACGCGGGACTCTCCCCGTTCGACCTCCTCGCCACGCTCGCCAACGTCGTGAACCCCGACGATCCCGCCTACACGGGGCGGATCATCGCGCTCCTCATGGACGGCTTGCGCTACCGCGCCGGGTGAGGCGCCGACGGTAAAAGGGGCGCCCGCCCGCGCGCCCCTCGGTCCGCCCCTTCCTTCCCCCCCCCGCGCCCGTTCGCGAACGGGAGGTTTCCTCCTGTGGCGTTCGCGTGTCGGTCGCGTGACATGACGGGGCCGGGGGCGTTCGCGCGTGCTTCGCTCGTCGGACGTCCGCCGTCGTCGTCGTGCGCCGGGCAGGGCGTCCGCCGCCGTCGCCGTACGAGGAGCGCCATGAGCACGCAGCCCGACGAGTCCGCCGCCGAGTCCTGGTCGTTCGAGACGAAGCAGGTGCACGCGGGCGCCGTGCCCGATCCCGCCACCGGGGCGCGTGCCACGCCGATCTACCAGACCTCCTCCTTCGTCTTCCGCGACACCCGGCACGCCGCCGACCTCTTCTCGCTCGCCGAGCCCGGCAACATCTACACCCGTATCCACAACCCCACGCAGGACGTCTTCGAGCAGCGGATCGCCGCGCTGGAAGGGGGAGTCGCCGCCGTCGCGGTCGCCTCGGGGCAGGCGGCGGAGACGCTCGCGCTGCTCACCCTCGCGCGCGCCGGTGACCACGTCGTCTCCAGCGCCTCGCTCTACGGCGGGACGTACAACCTCTTCCGCCACACCCTGCCGCGCCTCGGTATCGAGGTGTCCTTCGTGGACGACCCGGACGACCCCGAGGCGTGGCGCGCCGCCGCGCGGCCGGGGACGAAGGCGTTCTTCGCGGAGACGCTGGGCAATCCGCGCGGCAACGTCCTCGACATCCACGCGGTCGCGGATGTCGCGCACGCGGTCGGCGTCCCGCTCGTCGTGGACAACACCGTCCCGACTCCCTACCTCCTGCGGCCACTTGAGCACGGCGCGGACGTCGTCGTGCACTCCGCGACGAAGTTCCTCGGCGGCCACGGCACCGCGATCGCGGGCGTCGTCGTGGACGGCGGTACGTTCGACTTCGGCGCGCACGCCGAGCGCTTCCCGGACTTCACCGAGCCCGACGCGAGCTACCACGGCCTCCAGTACTGGCCCGCGCTCGGCCCGGGCGCGTACGCCGTCAAGCTCCGCGTCCAGTTGCTGCGCGACCTCGGCCCCGCGCTCTCGCCGCACTCCGCCTTCCTGCTCCTCCAGGGCGTCGAGACGCTGAGCCTGCGCATCGAGCGGCACACCGCCAACGCCGCCGCGCTCGCCACCTGGCTCGAAGGCCGCGACGAGGTGAGTGCCGTCCACTACGCGGGACTTGAGTCCAGCCCCTGGTACGAGAAGGGGCGCACGTACCTGCCGCGCGGGGCGGGCGCGATCGTCTCCTTCGAGTTGCGCGGCGGCGTCGAGGCGGGCCAACGCTTCGTGAACGCGGTGGAGTTGTTCAGTCATCTCGCCAACATCGGTGACGTGCGCAGCCTCATCATCCACCCGGCCTCCACGACGCACAGCCAGCTCGGCGAGGAGGAACTGCGGGCGACGGGCACGGCGCCCGGCCTCGTGCGGCTCTCGGTCGGCATCGAGAACCTGGCAGACCTCAAGGCGGACCTGGAGACGGGCTTCCGCGCGGCGAAGGGCGCCGCGTAGGTGCGGGAGAGCTTCCAGGGGCGGGAGCCGGAGGACGGTGAGCCCTGGCGGGTCTCCGGTGCCTGGCGGCCCGGGGACCCGGACGGGCGGCGCCTCTGGTACGCGGCGGACAAGCCGCTCGCCCTGGAGGGCGGCCCCGAACTCCCTTACCTAAGGCTTGCGTTCGAGACGTGGGGCACGCTCGCGCCGGACGCGTCGAACGCCGTGCTCGTCCTGCACGCCCTTACCGGGGACAGCCACGTGCACGGCCCGGCGGGTCCCGGGCACCCGACGCCGGGCTGGTGGGACGGGCTCGTGGGGCCGGGCCGCGCGCTCGACACGGACCGGTACTTCGTCGTGGCGCCGAACGTGCTCGGCGGCTGCCAGGGCAGCACAGGCCCGGCGTCGGCCCGTACGGAGGCGGGGCGGGCCTGGGGCAGCGCCTTCCCCTTCGTCACCCCTCGCGATCAGGTCGCCGCCGAGGCCGGGCTCGCGGACGCGCTCGGGATCGGCCGCTGGGCGCTCGTCGTCGGCGGTTCGATGGGCGGGATGCGGGCAGTCGAGTGGGCCGTGACCCATCCCGCGCGCACCGGGGCGCTGCTCCTGCTCGCCACGACGGCGGCGGCGAGCGCCGAGCAGATCGCCTGGTCGGGGCTCCAGATCGCGGCGATCCGCGCCGACCCGCACTGGTACGGCGGCGACTACCACGGCGGGACCCGGGGGCCGGTCGCCGGCCTCGCGCAGGCCCGGCGCCTCGCGCACGTCACGTACCGCACGGCCGCCGAACTCCAGGACCGCTTCGGGCGCGCGACCGGCGCGGGGGGCCGCTTCGAGGTGGACGCGTACCTCGACCACCACGCGGCGAAGCTCGTCCGCCGCTTCGACGCGGCCAGTTACGTCGTCCTGAGCGAGTCCATGAACGCGCACGACGTGGGTCGCGCGCGGGGCGGCGTCCGCGCGGCCCTGAGCCGCGTCACGGCGTCCACCCTCGTGGCGGGCGTGGACTCCGACCGCCTCTACCCGCTCGCCCAGCAGCGCGAGCTGGCGGCGTTGATCCCGGGGGCCGATCGCGTCCGCGTGATCGAATCGGCGCACGGGCATGATGGCTTCCTCACGGAGACGCGGCAAGTCGCGGCTATCGTGGCGGAGTTGCTGGCGCGTGGCTGAGGAGGGGGCCGGGGTGGCGTACGTGGTGGTGCCGGGGATCGACGGGTCCGGCGCGGCGCACTGGCAGAGCCGGTGGGAGGCGGCGTGGGGCGGGGAGGCGGTGCGGATCGCCCCGGGCTCGTGGTCGGCGCCCGTCCTGGCGGACTGGGTGGCGGCCGTGGCGGCGGCGCACGAGGCGGTGGCGGCACACGGGCCGGTGGTGCTCGTCGCGCACAGCCTCGGCTGCTGGGCGGTGGCCGAGTGGCTGCGGCGGGCACGTCCCGCCGACGTCGCGGCCTTCCTCGTCGCGGCCCCCGACCCGCGCGGCCCGGCCTTCCCGGCCGGGGCGGCGCCCGCCTTCGTCCCGCTGCGCGCGGAGCCGCTGCCGTGCCCTGCGCTGCTCGTGGCGAGTACGGACGACCCGTACTGCGCGACGCGCGAGGCACGGGAGTTCGCGCAGGGATGGGGCGCGCGACTGC
>NZ_GG770539.1:3855618-3856790 GCF_000154905.1 Streptomyces sp. SPB074
CGGGGCCCAGGGGGAGTTCGGTGCGCCGGTGCGGGTCGGCCTGCTGCGGGGCCAGGGTGAACAGCGCGGCGCAGGCCGCCGCCGTCGCGAGCGCGGCACCCGCCCCCGCGCGGATCGTCTTGCGGCGGCGCGCACGGCGGCGGACGGTCGCGAACTGGTGCGCGGGCGCGGCGAGATACCCGGGGTCCTCGTCGCCCCGCAGGAGCACGAAGAGCGGGTCCCCCGAGGGGTCCTCGTCATCGAACCTGGTGGTCAACGGTCCTCCTCAGGTGGGCTCTCAGCAGTTCGCGGGCGGCGTGCAGATCGGCCTTCACCGTGCCCTCCTTGCGGCCGGTGACCGCGGCGACCTCGCGGACCGGCATGTCGGCGTAGTAGTGGAGCAGGACGGGCACGCGCAGCCGCTCGGGGAGCGACTGGACGAGCAGGCGCACGCCCGGGTCCGGGACGTGGTCCGGTTCGCGCAGCGCCGTCTCGGTGCTCGCGCGGCGCAGCGCGGTGCGTTCGCGGTCCAGCGCGCGCCAGTGGTCCCGTACGAGGTTCGCCGCCGTCACGTACAGGAAGCCGCGCGGCTCCGCGACCGAACCCCAGCGCGCCCACAGGCGCGTGAAGGCTTCGGAGGCGATCTCGTGGGCCGTCCCGTCGTCGTCGACGAGCCGCCGTACCCACCCCGCGAGCCGGGGGTAGAGCACGGCGAACAGCTCGGCGGCCTCGCGCTCGCGGCGCCTCACGAGGCTCCCGTGCGGTGCGCGAAGACGATGACGTTCGCGGAGTACCCGGCCGCGTCGCGCCGCCCGCCGCAGGTGATGAGCCGAAGCTCGGCGCGGGGCACGTCTCCGTACACCTCCTTCGTCGGGAACTCGCTCTTCGCCACGGTACGCACCCGGTCCACGACGAAGCGGACGGTGCTCCCGTCGGCCCGCCGCACCACGATCGGGTCGCCGCGCTCGACGCCGCCGAGCCGCCGGAACACCCCGTCGCGGTCCGGCCCGGTCGTCACGTGGCCGAGCACGACGGCGGGGCCGCGCTCGCCGGGCGGCGGTCCGTACCGGTACCAGCCCGCGACATCGTGCGCGACGAGCGGCGGCACCTCCACGGTCCGGTCCGGCGCGAGGCCGAGCGGGGTGAGCGGGGTGTCCACGCCGGCCGCCGGGACGAGGAGCCGGGTGGGGCGG
>NZ_GG770539.1:3857239-3865017 GCF_000154905.1 Streptomyces sp. SPB074
CGCGGCGTGGGGGTGGACTCCCGCGTGGCCTCGCCCCGCTTGCCGGAGGAGGGGACGGCGCTCGCGGCGGCGGCGCTCGCGGGGGCGGCGCTGGGGGCCTCGCTGGGCGCGGCACCGTCCGCGAAGGCGGGGACGGTGGCGGTGGTGAGGGCGGCGGCGAGCACGGCGGCGGCCAGGAATGAGCTGCGGCGCAAGGTAGCGGTCCTTCGTATCTGGGGAGCCCGCCCGGTGATTCGGGCGGACAGGGAGCCCGCGCGAAACGCCGGGCGGGCGGGGATGGCCGCGTGGCGTTTGACGCGGACGCACACAGAGACGGGAGGACGAGGGGGCGGGTTGTAAAGAACGGGCAAAGAGGGGAGGGGTGGGGGCGGGGGCGAGGTGTGGGGAGGCGGGGTGGCCGGAGGTGCGGGGCGGCAAGAGGGTGCGGGGTGGCCGGGACTGCGGTCCCGCAGTACCTCACCTCACCTCACCCCCGCTCCGCGCACTCCCCGCACGCCCGGGGCCACCACGTGGCGATGTGCGTCGCGCGCGGGTCCTGGCGCTGCCCGAGGTCCACGACGGTCTCGGGGTGGAGCGCGTCGCCGCACCACACGCAGTCCGCTCCGCGCACCTGGTCGGCGGTCAGCGTGGCGGGGTGGGGCAGCGCGTTCTCGTGGGGAGGGGCGGTGTCGTGACACGGCGCGGTGTCGCGGGAGGGGGTGGCGGCGCGGGAGGGGGCGGCGTCGGGCGAAGGAGTGGCGTCGGGCGAAGGCGTCGTGGCGCGGGAGGGGGTGGTGTCGTGCGCGAAGGCGGCCTCGTGGGGGTGCGTGGCCTCGTGGGCGTACACGGCTTCGCGGGGGTGGCTTGCCTCGCGCCGTCGCGCGGCGTCGCGCGGGTGCGCGGCTTCGGGGGCAAGTGCGGTTTCGTGGGGAAGTGCGGTGTCGTCACCCTGGGTCGTCCTCATGGCGGGCTCCATGTCGATACGCGTCCTCGTCATGACATGGTGGGACAAGCGCGAGGCCCCGGCTGTCAGTTTTTTACTGACAGCCGGGGCCATGGATTGACGCTGCGCAGCGCCGCACGGCCGGGGCTCAGGCGCCCAGCCACGAGCCGTACGACAGGAACGAGTCCGGGAGCTGCCGCTTCGCCGCCTCCAGCGCCGCGTAGGTCTCCCGTACCGTCGCGTGGTAACGCGCTTGCTGCGGAGCCGACTTGCGTGCGGCGAGGAGGTGCGTGAAGGCCCCCGAGAGGTCCCCGGTCCACACCTGCGCGCGGGCGAGTTCGGCGTAGTGGTGGCTGCGGCGCGAGGCGGGCCAGTCCGGCGGGAAGGTGATCCGTACGCCGTCGCGGGCGGCGCGCCCCCAGTCGTCGAGCTCGGCGGCGACCGAGACGCGGTGCACGGCGACGTTCGTCGGTCCGAAGGAGAGCCAGTGCACGCGGGTCGCCTCGCCGGTCCCGCGCGAGATCCGCTCGGCCTCGTCCAGGTGCGCGCCGGCCGCCTCCGCGTCCCGCGCACGCCCCGCCATGACGGCCGCCCCGAGGTGCAACTGCCCGGTCACCACGTCCCGTTCGCGGCCCGGCTCGGCCTGTTGGAGGGTGTCGAGGCCGAGCCGCATGAGGCGTTCGCCAGTGCGGTACTGGCCCTCGCGGAGGTAGGTGAGGGCGCGCATGTAGCGGTGCATGGAGCTGACGACGGCGTTGCTCGCGCGCTGCGCGGCCCAGTCCATGCGGGCGAGCGCGAGCGCCGCCAGGTCGCCGAAGCCGAGCTTCGAACTGACGTCGTACGCGGTCCGGTACGTACGGGCGAGCAGCGACCAGCCGTCCGTCGAGCCCACGCGGTGCGCGAGCGTCGTGACCTCCTGCACGAGCGCGGCGACCCGCCCCGCGACGCGCTTGATCTCCCCGGCCCGCACGAGTCCCAGCAACTCCTCCGTCTCGGAGTCGAGTTGTTCGTACGGGCGCGGGTGCACGTCCGGGTCGGCCCCGAGGTCGTACACGTCCAGCGCCTCGCGGATCGGCCGGATGAGCACGTCGAGTTCGTCCTGCCGCAGCTCCGTGTAGTACGGCTGCCCGGTGATCGCGGCGACATCGACCCGCAGAGCCCGCGCGATGCACGCCGTGACGTGCGGGGTGAGCGGGATGAGAGCCTTCTCCGTCTTCGTGACCGTCGAGTACGAGAGCCCGGCGAGATCGGCGAGGGCCTTCTGCGTGAGGTGCCGTTCCTGCCGCAGCCGCTTGATGCGGGTACCGGTGGGAGTGCTGAGGCGGTCGTCGTCGGGCGCGATCTGGTGCATGGCATTGCTCCGGTGGGAGGGGCGGCACGGCGTGAGCACGGTAGTGGGGCGGTCCGGCACGGCGCGCGGGGAGAGACGTCGTTCACCCGCGCGGGGCGGGTTTCGGGGCGGCGCGGGGGTGGCGTTCGATGGCGAGGGGTGGCGGACCCGCTCCATCGGGGACCCGGCTTCGGCCGTGGGGCCTGCCCCGGGGTCATACCCTCCGGCCCGTACGATACGGGGGGCGCGCCCAGGGCTCTGCGAGGCGCGCACCGGAGCCCGCCGCACCCGCGTACCCCGGCCGCTGCGCCGCCGTGCCCCCGATGACGCGCCGCCGCGCTCCCCACGCCACGCCGGACCGGATGCCCCATCATCCCCCGAGACGGCAATTACCGTGCCGGGAGGGGGGGTTGGGTCTGGTGAGGTGTGTGGTCACGGTGTGAAGAGGGGGAGCGGGCCGTACGGAGTGGTGGGCGTGGTACGCCCAATGTTCCCCGCCCCGTGGAGGCCCGGCGCGGCCTCCGTCTCGCCGCCCCTGCCATCCGCACCACGGTGCGCCAGGCCCGGGAAGCCGCGCCGACCCTGCCGGAGCCGGCCCGCCTGGCGGCGAAGGGCACGGCTTGCGCCCGGGTGTGCGGCACGTGTCCGGTACGGGAGATCGTGGGGACGGGGACCGTTCCCCGTGTGCGCGGAACGCGCGTTCGTGCCAGTGGCGCCACGCCGGCCGCGGAGACTGTGGGAACTGTGGACGGGTCGCAGCCCGGGCACACGCGGACCTGCGGGGGGCGTGAGGTCCGGTGTGGCTCGGGCGGCGAGCGTGTGGTGAAGGTCAGACGCTGTCGAGGAAGCGTTTCCAGGCTGTCGGGTCGAACCCGAGGTGCGGGGAGACGGGGTCCTTGGAGTCGCGAACGGCGAGGTGCGTCCCGTTCCTGGCTACCTCGACGCAATTGGCCTGTGGTTGGGAGTAGGAAGACGTGATCCACGTGGGCTGCTGCGGATCGTCGTACGGGTGGTTCACTGGCCTGCCATTTCGTTCAGGACTCTCCGAATGAGAGCCCGAGATTTCGACGGGTCGAGCGCGGCCATGTTGAGCCGTCGGAACAGCGCAGCGAAGCGCTCCGTATCCCCGGGCTCCTCGTAGTAGACCGTGCCGTTGTTCAGCTCTCCGTACACAAGATCCTCGGCCGAGGACGGCGAAAAGCTCATGATGACGAAGGGGCTGGCGAGAGCCGCGTTCATCGGGCTCTCCTGCGGCAGGATCTGCAACTCGACGTTGGGCAGGTCGCTGTCGGTGAGCAGCGACTTGAGCTGCTCGCGCATGACGGCGGCGCCACCTACCCGGTGGTAGAGCGCCGCTTCGCACACGATTACCCATAGCTGCAACGGCTCGGCCCGCGTGAGGACCTTGCGGCGGTCCTGTCGTACTGCCGCCTCTGTGTCCACGCGGTCCTCGTCCGCTCCGGGAGAGTGGATGCGGGCCAGAGCCTTCGTGTACGTCGGTGTCTGCAACAGCCCCGGGATCACGATGGGTTCGACGTCGTACATCTCGACGGCATCCCATTCCACCGCTATGTACGCCGCGTACGACGGGGTGACGCTGCCCGCGTACTGGGTCCACCACCCCTTCTTCCGCGCGTCCTTCGCGAGCTGCTCGATCTGGGCGCGCTCGGTGGGGTCCTTCACTCCGTACGCGTCGAGAAGGGTTCGCAGGTCAACGAGGCGGATGCCGGACTTGGCGTTCTCGATGCGCGTCATCTTCGACTCGGCCGAATCAAGCACCCGGGCGGCGTCCGAGTGCTTCAGGCCGGCGGCGACACGCAGGTCCTTGAGCAGCCGCGCCAAGCGGCGCTGACGGATCGACGGACCCGCGCTCGTGCTCGACATTCCTTCACCTCCAGGCGACGAAAGACAGTGTGCCTGGTGGGGCGAACAGCGGCAACGGAATTGGTGACTCACCATTTTGGGTTATTGACAATACGGAGTCACCTTCATGCAGGGTACTCATAGCGAGGTAGCTTCAACTCGCGGATGAGCCAACGGAGATGAGGGCGTTGGTATGTCCGAAAACCAGGAGGCGGCGGTGCGTCGTACGCGACTTCCGCGTCGAAGGACCAGCGTGCGGCGGGCGCGGAACTTCGCCCGGGAGGTGGCCGGGGAGTGGGGGCACCTCCAGCTCGCGGACTCGCTCGCGCTCATCGTGTCGGAGCTGGTCACCAACGCGGTCGTGCACGCGCGGTGCGGTGCGGGGCGGCAGGTGGCGCTGACGCTCGTACGCGGGGAGGGGGCCGTGCGGGTCGAGGTGCGGGACAGCGGGCGTGGGGCGCCGCTGCCGCGAGGGGCCGTGCCGTTCACGGAGGAGAGCGGGCGGGGGCTCGCGGTCGTGGACGCGGTGGCGGCGGACCGGGGGGTGCGGGACGAGGTCGTGGGCAAGACCGTGTGGGCGCTGCTCACCCTGGAGCCGGAAGCCTCGAACGTATCCGCCAGCGCGAGGGGGGTGCTGGGCCGTGCGACCCCTCGCCCGTGACGCCGAACGCCTGCTCTGCGAGGACACGGCGGTCCCGGGCCTCCGCGTACGAAGCGGGTGCCTGATGTGCGGTACGTACTCGCCGGAGGGGGTGAACGCGGACTCGGTACGGACGTGGTGCCTGGAGCACAACCGGACGACGGGGCACGCGAGTTACCGCGTGGCGGAAACGCGGTACCTGGTGGTGTCAAGGGAGTTGGGGGAGCCGGGACGGTGCGGGTGCGGGTGCCGGTGTGGGGGGCGCGAGGTGGAGGGCTGAGGGGAGGGCGGGGTGGCCGGGCTTGGAGGCGGGGCGCGGGGCCGGGGGCGAGTCGGGGTGAGGTGCTGGGGGTTAGGCTGCGAGCGAGGCGCGCCTTGCTCCGCTAGTCGATATGCCGGAAAAGCGCGACTCTCCGCTTCTTGCTCAACCGACGCCACTCGCTGACTGAAAGCGCTGGTCAAAGAGCTGCTCCCCGCGCGTGCGGGGAGTACGGACGTACCGCCTCTCGATTCCGCGCGGCTCGGCTCCGGCCACTTCGGCGGGGGGCACGCGGGCCGAGTTCGTACGGCCGTGCTCCGGCGCTAGCGGGGGTGTGACGCGGCCGTCCGCCTTCGCGATCCGTCCCGCTATGCTCCACCGCATGTCCACCAGTACCCCCGAGCCCGCGCGGCGCGGTCTCCTCACCGAGCGCATCGCCCGCGAGCTGGAGCACGGGATTCGTACGGGGGAGTACGCGCCGGGGGACAAGCTCCCCTCCGAGCGGGAACTCTCCGTACGGTTCGGGGCGAGCCGGAACGTCGTACGGGAGGTGCTGCGGCGGCTTGAGGCGCAGCAGCTCATCGAGGTCGCGCCTGGGCGCGGTTCCTTCGTACGGGAGCAGAATTCCGCGCAGGCGCGGGGATACGACGCCCTCTACCGGGCCGGTCGGCCCACCGTGCGGCAGCTCATCGAAGCGCGGCTCCCTCTGGAGACGGAGATGGTCCGTCTCGCGACGGAGCTCGCGACGGATGACGATCTCGCTGTGATGCGAGCGGCCGTCAACGCCCTGGAGCGGGCGGATGAACCGGTGGGCAAGGCGCGGGCGGACCTGGAGTTCCACGAGGCCATCGCGGTGGCGGCGGGGAACCCCGTACTGCGGATCATGCTTTCGTCCATCAGCGGGATGATGTTCGAGATGATGCTGCGGTCGAACTCGGACCCGAGCATCGCCGAGCCGGGTGTCCCGCACCATCCCGAGATCTTCGAGGCCATCGAACGCCGTGACGCGGAGCTGGCGGTGGAACGGATGCGGGCGCACTTGCGGTTGGGGCTGCGGACGTACGGGCGGGATCTGGACGTGCAGGTGGACGTGATGGCGAAGCAGCACATCGAGATGTTGCTGGGAGAGGGGAGGCGGTGAGCGGCTGGGGTGGGGGCGCCGGAGCGCTGGGGCGGGGAGGGGGTCTGCTGCGAAGGGCAGGGCTTTTGTCGTATATGACCGAATCGGAACTCCTTGCACGAAAGCCCATCGGCGGACACTGAAACCGCAGATCAGCGAGACTGCTCCCCGCGCGTGCGGGGATGGACCCACGCGCGTCGGCAGTTCGCCGGTGCACTCACGCTGCTCCCCGCGCGTGCGGGGATGGACCCGCCGCGGACCGCATGAAGCGGCTTGCCGAACGCTGCTCCCCGCGCGTGCGGGGATGGACCCTGCCCGGCGTCCTCACCCATCTCCGCAGGGCCCTGCTCCCCGCGCGTGCGGGGATGGACCCTCGCTCACGGGGTGCCGACGCGACCTGCGGCGCTGCTCCCCGCGCGTGCGGGGATGGACCCCACCACCGGAATCCCGCGCCCCCCCACCATTCCTGCTCCCCGCGCGTGCGGGGATGGACCCACCCCCACCCGGCGCCTCCCGAGTCGCCTCCCCTGCTCCCCGCGCGTGCGGGGATGGACCCGCGGGAGCGAGATCCTTTGCGTTCCAGCCGGACTGCTCCCCGCGCGTGCGGGGATGGACCCTACGGCGAGGACGCCGAAGAGGTCCGCTCGTGCTGCTCCCCGCGCGTGCGGGGATGGACCCTCTTCGCGCTCGTCGCCGTTCACGGCCCCGGACTGCTCCCCGCGCGTGCGGGGATGGACCCCCGTCCGTGCGGTCCGAGGCGATCCAGCCCTGCTGCTCCCCGCGCGTGCGGGGATGGACCCTCCTCTGGGGCGCGCCTTGTGGGCTCGCCTTGCTGCTCCCCGCGCGTGCGGGGATGGACCACAGGTTGACGGTGTCTCGGGTAAGCGTCAACTCTGCTCCCCGCGCGTGCGGGGATGGACCCAAGCGGCACTGCGCCTGGGCGACCTCACCCCGCTGCTCCCCGCGCGTGCGGGGATGGACCCGACGACCCCCAGCTGCACGTCCACGCGGCCGTCTGCTCCCCGCGCGTGCGGGGATGGACCCCGCTCCGCATCTCCCGCAGACCGCCCCTTGGTCTGCTCCCCGCGCGTGCGGGGATGGACCCGGCGGCGCGAGCAGGCGCGGGAGGACAAGCGCCTGCTCCCCGCGCGTGCGGGGATGGACCCTCGCCGATCAGTTGATGGGCCTCCTCGGCGACCTGCTCCCCGCGCGTGCGGGGATGGACCAAGCACGCGCCGTGCCGCGCGGCCTCCTGGGTCCTGCTCCCCGCGCGTGCGGGGATGGACCTTTGGAGGTGACCCTTACTCGAACAAGCTAATGCTGCTCCCCGCGCGTGCGGGGATGGACCCATGGCGGCCTCGCGGGTCCGGCCGTACTGCGTCTGCTCCCCGCGCGTGCGGGGATGGACCCGTGCCCTGGAGCCTCAGGGCGCGCACGGTCGGCTGCTCCCCGCGCGTGCGGGGATGGACCCGGCCCAAGGGCTACTGCTCGCCCCGCCCCCGACGTTTGTCCCCGCGCGCGGGCCGGACCCGGGCCGGCCCCTCCTCGCTCGTGCGGAGGCCCCCGCTCCCCTCCCACCGTGCGGCTCGCCCCCTCCTCGTGTGCTCCCGTCAATCCCGTCCGTCCCCTACCCCCCATCCGCCC
>NZ_GG770539.1:3865342-3882260 GCF_000154905.1 Streptomyces sp. SPB074
GCACCACCCCCAAGCCCCCTCCCGCCGCGCCCTCGCCCGTCTCGCCCTCGCCGCTCCCGCCGCCGCGATCGTCGGTCCCGTTCTCGCCGGGTGCGGGACCTCTTCCGGGGTGCCGTCCAAGAGCACTGCGCTTCGGGTCATGGCCATCAATCACGTCTGGTCGCAGGCCATCAAGAAGCGGTTGCCCGAGATCGAGGAGCGGATCGGGCGCCGGGTGGCCGTGCAGATGCTCACCGCCGATCAGCTCGCCTCCAGCTACAACGTCAAGCTCAACGCCTCCGGCACCGACGTGGACGTCATGATGGTCCGCGCGCTCCAGGAGCAGCTCGTCTTCGGGCACAACCGGTGGCTCGTGGATCTCACCCCACGGGTCAGGGCGGAGCGCCGGTTCGCGTGGCGGGACTTCCAGGAGTCCGCCAGGGAGGTGTCCGTCAACGGCGGGGAGATCCTGAGCGTGCCCGTCGTCACCGAACGTCCCGTCCTCTACTACCGCAAGGACCTCGTCGGCGGCCGGCCGCCCGCCACCCTGGACGAGTTGTACGCCACCGCCCGCGAACTCACCCGCAAGGACGACAACTTCTTCGGGTACGTCGGGCGCGGGCAGCGCAACGGGGCCGTCTCGCAGTGGTCGAGTTTCCTGTACTCGCACGGCGGTGACTTCCTCAAGGGCGGGCGTTCCGCGATCGGTTCGCCCCAGTCGCTCGCCGCGTACCGCTTCTACGGGAAACTGCTCCACGACGCGGGCCCGCCCGGCGCGACGAACATGAGCCTGGAGCAGGCCATGCCGATCTTCGCGCAGGGCAAGGCCGCGTTCTACATCGACGCCGACGCGATCTACAGCAGCTTCCTGGACCCGAAGGTCTCGACCGTCCGCGACAAGGTCGGCTTCGCGGCCTTCCCCGCCGGGCCGGCCGGGCCGCGCCCGCACAACATCCCGTCCTGGAGCCTCGGCATCAACGCCTTCTCCCGGCTCCAGGACGACGCCTGGGAGTTCATCGCCTGGGCGGCGAGCGAGGAGATGGTCGCCGCCGTGCAGAAGGGCGGGATCCCCGGGGCCCGTACCTCGGCCTGGCAGGACCCCCGTACCCTCGCCGCCTTCCCCGACGACCTCGCCGAGGCCATGCGCCTCAACGCCGCGCGCGGCGTCGGCTACGACCGGCCGCGCGTGCTCCAGGTCAGCCGCGCCCGCGACATCGTGGGCCGCCCGATCGTCGCCGGGATTCTCGGGCGGCCCGTCGAGGGCGTCGTACGGGACGCGGACGCCGAGTTCGCCGACTTCCTCGTCCGCGACAACCGCCACAAGGAGGCGTGATGACCGCCGACGTCATGACCCCGGTCCGGCCGGAGAAGGCCGAACGGCCTGCCAAGCAGCGGACGTTCGAGCAAACCAACCGGCGGCTGCGGTGGCTGATGCTCGCCCCGGCGCTCGTCTTCGTCGCCGCGATGATCGTCTTTCCGCTGCTCTACACGCTGAACCTGAGCTTCACCGACGCCTTCGGCGCGGTCAACGCGCCCAGCAAGCACATCGGTTGGCAGAACTTCGCCGACGCGCTCGGGGACACGCGCCGCTTCTGGCCCGCCGCCGGGCGCACCGCCGTCTTCACCGTCGGCGCCGTCGTCCTGGAGACCGTCTTCGGGCTCGCCGTCGCGATGCTGCTCCGCAAGCCGTTCCGCGGCCAACGCTGGGTCCGTACGGTCCTGTTGATACCGCTGCTCACGACCCCGGTCGCCATCGGCATCCTGTGGCTGCTCATCCTCGACCCCACCAACGGCATCGCGAACCACCTGCTCACCGAAGTCGGCCTGCCGCGGCAGGAGTTCCTGGGCTCGGTCGGGCAGTCGCTGCCGACGCTCATGCTCATCGACGTGTGGCAGTGGACGCCGATGATGACGCTGCTCCTGCTCGCCGGGCTCAGCACGCTGCCCGAGGAGCCCGAGGAGGCCGCGCGCGTGGACGGCGCGACCGGCTGGCAGCGCTTCCGGCTCGTCGTCCTGCCGATGCTCCTGCCCACGCTCGGAACGGCGCTCGTCCTGCGCGCGGTGGACGCGCTCAAGACCTTCGACCTGCTCTACGCGACGAAGGGGCCCGGCGGCGGCTCCGACTTCGAGGCCGAGACCCTCAACGTCTACGCCTACGGGCTGACCTTCGACTACCAGGAATACGGGCTCGCCGCCGCCGTCCTCGTCCTGTTCACGCTCTTCATCATCGGCGTCGTCCTGCTGCTGCGCCGCTCCGGGAAGGAGTCCGCCGCATGAGCGCCCCCACCACGATCGCCGCGGCACCGGCGGCCGCCGCCGCGCCGGCCGACCCGCTCCTCGCCCGCCGCCTGCGCCGGGCCCGCCTGGGCAGGACGCTCAAGGCCGTCGCGATCGTCGTCGTGATGCTCGTCTTCCTGCTGCCGATGGTGTGGATGTTCGCCGCGGCCTTCAAAACGAACGTGCAGGTCACGAACCCCTCGGTGGGCCTGTGGTTCAAGCCGACGCTGGAGAACTTCCGCAGCGTCCTGGAAGCGGGGACGCTGCTGCGCTCGATGGGGAACTCGGTCCTGGTCGGCGTCGTGTCCACGCTGCTGTCCGCGCTCCTCGCCGTGCCCGCCGCCTGGGCCGTGGGGCGGTTCGACATGCGGCGCACGGGCTCCCTCGTGCTCGTGGCGCGGATCGTGCCCGCCGTCTCGCTCCTCGTCCCCTGGTACTACCTCTTCGCGCGGGCCGGGCTCGTCGGCAGCTACACCGTGCTCGTCCTGAGCCACATGTTCGCCGCCGTGCCGCTCATCCTGTGGATCATGACCGGGTTCTTCGCCGGTCTGCCCGTCGAGCTGGAGGAGGCGGCGCGTACGGACGGGCTCTCGGCCTTCGGGGCGTTCTGGCGCATCAGCCTGCCGCTCGCCGCCCCCGGCACCGCGACGGCCTGTCTGCTCGCCTTCGTCTTCAGCTGGAACAACTTCATGTTCTCGCTGGTCTTCGCCGACGAGAACACCCAGACCGTGCCGGTGACCCTCTACAACTTCATCTCCTACGCCAGCACCGACTGGGGCGGGCTCATGGCGGCGGCGACGCTCATAACCGTCCCCGTGCTGCTCGCCGCGGTACTCGGCCAGAAGTACCTCGTCGCGGGGCTGACCTCCGGCGCCACGAAGGGCTGACCCGGCCGTTCCGGCTCCGCGCGGAGCCGGTGACACGAGAAAGAGAACACGCATGAAGATCGTCTCCGCCGAGGTCGTCGTCACCTCGCCCGGCCGCAACTTCGTCACCTTGAAGATCACCACCGACGAGGGCCTGACGGGACTCGGCGACGCGACCCTCAACGGCCGCGAGCTGGCCGTGGTCTCCTACCTGCGCGACCACGTCGCCCCGCTCCTGCTCGGCCGCGACCCGCACCGTATCGAGGACACGTGGCAGTACCTCTACCGGGGCGCGTACTGGCGGCGCGGGCCCGTCACGATGGCCGCCATCGCCGCCGTGGACACGGCGCTGTGGGACATCAAGGGCAAGGCGGCGGGGCTGCCGCTCTACCAGCTCCTCGGCGGCGCGAGCCGCGAGAAGGTCATGACGTACGGGCACGCGAGCGGCCGGGACATTCCCGAACTCCTGGACGCCGTACGGGAGAAGCTGGCCCTCGGCTACCCGGCGATCCGGGTGCAGACCGGCATTCCGGGGCTCAAGGCGGTGTACGGGGTCGGCGGCGCCGAGGCGGGTACGGGCCCCGACGGGCACCCGCGCCCGCTCGTCGAGGACTGGGACACCGCCGCGTACCTGCGGCACCTGCCGGGCGTCGTGGAGGCCGTACGGGCCGAGTTCGGCGCCGAGTTGCCGCTGCTGCACGACGCGCACCACCGGCTCACGCCGCTCCAGGCGGCACGGCTTGGCAAGGACCTGGAGCCGTACCGGATGTTCTGGCTGGAGGACTGCACCCCGGCCGAGAACCAGGAGGCGCTGAAGCTGGTACGGCAGCACACCACGACCCCGCTCGCGATCGGCGAGGTCTTCAACTCGCTCCACGACTACCAGTACCTCTTGACCCACCAGCTCATCGACTACGTGCGTTCGGCCGTCACGCACTTCGGCGGCGTGACGCCGCTGCGGCGGCTGTTCGACCTCGCGGGCCAGTACCAGATCAAGTCGGCCATCCACGGACCCGAGGACATCTCGCCCGTCGGCATGGCGGCGGGCATCCACCTCGACCTGGCCCTCCACAACTTCGGCATCCAGG
Source organism: Streptomyces sp. SPB074 (assembly GCF_000154905.1). Taxonomy (GTDB): domain Bacteria; phylum Actinomycetota; class Actinomycetes; order Streptomycetales; family Streptomycetaceae; genus Streptomyces. The sequence continues at coordinate 3,869,553 of NZ_GG770539.1, forward strand.
AGTACAGCGGCTACACGGAGACGACCCACCGCGTCTTCCGCCACGCGTACACCTTCACCGACGGCCACCTCCACCCGGGCGAGGCCCCGGGCCTGGGCGTCGAGCTGGACGAGGAGCTGGCCGCCGCGCACCCGTACGAAGCGGCCTACCTGCCGGTGAACCGCTTGCGGGACGGCACGGTTCACGACTGGTGAGCCCGCGCGGGGGCGGGTGAGCGTGGCAAGGTGGAGGTGCAGAGGTGCGTACGGGGTCCTCGCCCGCACCGGAACCGTGTGCGACCTCCAACGGTGACCGGCCCCGTACCACCGGCCCGCCCGGCGGACCGGGCACGCGCGCTCGCGAGGGCGGGCGCGCGGAAGGGGCGGACCACGGCGTGCAGGCCGTGATCCGCCCCTTCTCCCTTTCAGGCGCGCGGTGTTCAGGTCACCATCGGTACCAGCGACCACGCTTGCCGCCGGCTCCGGCGGTGCGGAACAGGAAGCCGAGCAGCCAGACGACGAGGACGACGGCCGCGATGATCCACAGGATCTTGACGGCGAATCCGACGCCGAAGAGGACCAGCGCGAGCAGAAGAACGAGAAGCAGGGGAACCACGATTATCAACCTCCGCTGCTCCGAGTGCCCCTCCCCGGGGCATGTACACCACAGCTCCGGTTCGTGATCTTTTCGAGACCCGCCGACCGTGGTGACCTGGTGCGGGGTCGCGCGGGGCGGGGGGCGGGGCGGGTGAGGACGTGGGCGGTGGTGTGCGGAATTGGTCCAGACGAATGTATTGACGGACTCCCGGGGCGCTTCTTAAATCAACTGCGTCAACAGGTGAACGGAGCAAGCCCTTTCAGGCGGCGGCGGGTTCATGTTGTGTTCACTGGCATGAACGCGACACATTTCCGCCCCGGTACGGGCACATCGCCAGGCACCGCCCGCACCGCCCGCTCCACCCGCACCGCCCAGCTTCACCGCTCCACCCGCTTCACCCAGCCTCACCGCCCCACCCAGCCTCACCGCCCCACCCGCTTCACCCAGCCTCACCGCCCCACCCAGCCTCACCGCTCCATCCGCACCATCGCGCGACCCCCACCCCACCGCCCCCACGGAAGCGATGTGATGCCCCATGCGCGCTTCGCGCACCCCCGACCGGCGCCGCAGATCCCCTGCCCGGCGCCCCCGATCCCTGGCGCTGCTCGCCGCCGCCGCGTGTCTCGGCTTCGCCGCTTTGACACCCGCCGCCGCGCAGGCCGCCGACCCCGACGCCGTATCCGCGAAGCCCGCCGCCGCGGCGGCGGCGACCTTCACCGACGACTTCAACGGCCCGGCCGGGTCCGGGGTCGACGGCTCGAAGTGGCTTCTGGAGACGGGCGACAACGTCAACAACCACGAGCGGCAGTACTACACCTCGGGTACCAACAACGCGGCCCTCGACGGCCAGGGCCACCTGGTGATCACCGCGAAGAAGGAGAACCCGGGCAACTACAACTGCTGGTACGGGCGGTGCGAGTACACGTCCGCGCGGCTCAACACCTCCGGCCGTTTCACCTCGCAGTACGGGCACGTCGAGGCCCGGATGAAGCTGCCGCGCGGCCAGGGCATGTGGCCCGCGTTCTGGATGCTCGGCGACGACATCGGCTCGGTCGGCTGGCCCAACTCGGGCGAGATCGACATCATGGAGAACGTCGGCTTCGAGCCGAACACCGTGCACGGCACGATCCACGGCCCCGGCTACTCCGGCTCGGGCGGCATCGGCGCGGGCTACTCGCTGCCGGGCGGCGCGGCCTTCGCGGACGGTTTCCACACCTTCGCGATCGACTGGAGCCCCAACTCGATCAAGTGGTCCGTGGACGGGAACGTCTACCAGACCCGTACCCCCGCCGACCTCGGCGGACGGCAGTGGGCGTTCAACAAGCCGTTCTTCATCATCCTCAACCTCGCGGTCGGCGGCTACTGGCCAGGTGACCCGAACGGCTCCACGCAGTTCCCGCAGCAACTCGTCGTGGACTACGTGCACGTGAGCACCGACGGCGGCGGCACGACCCCGCCGGCCGGCGGGAAGACGATCAAGGGCCTCGGCGGCAAGTGCCTCGACGCGGCGGCGGCGAGCAGCGCGAACGGCACGGCCGTCCAGCTCTACGACTGCAACGGCTCGAACGCCCAGTCGTGGACGGTCGGCGGGGACGGCACCCTCCGCGTTCTCGGCAAGTGCCTGGACGTGCCGAGCGGTTCGACGGCCAACGGGGCGAAGCTCCAGCTGTGGGACTGCAACGGCTCCGGCGCCCAGCAGTGGACCGTTACCGCCGCCAAGGACATCGTGAACCCCCAGGCGGACAAGTGCGTGGACGCCACCGACAATTCCTCGGCCAATGGGACCCGCGCGCAGCTGTGGACCTGCTCGGGCACCGCCAACCAGAAGTGGACCGTTTCATGACCCCGATCTCCCTGCGCCGCGCCTTCACCTCGCGCCGCGCCCGGCTCCTGCCCGTGCTCATCGCGCCCGCCCTCGCCCTCGGTGTCGTGCAGGCCCCGAACGCGGTGGCCGACACGGGCACGATCACCGGTCTGGGTGGCAAGTGTCTCGACGTCGCGGCGGCGAGCAGCGCGAACGGCACGGCCGTGCAGATGTACGACTGCAACGGGACCACCGCGCAGCGGTGGAACGTCGGCTCGGACGGCACGATCCGCGCGCTGGGCAAGTGCCTGGACGTGGCGAGCGGTTCGACGGCGAACGGGGCGAAGCTCCAGCTGTGGGACTGCAACGGCTCCGGCGCCCAGCAGTGGAGCGTCAGCGCCGCGAAGGACCTCGTCAACCCGCAGGCGAACAAGTGCGCCGACGTGCAGGACAAGAGCACGGCGAACGGCGCGCGGGTCCAGCTGTGGACGTGCACGGGCACGTCCAACCAGAAGTGGAACGCGCCCTCCGGGGGCGGCGGGACGAACCCGCCGGCCGGGGGCGCGCCTGCCGCGGTCGCCCCGTACCTCTACAACGGCTGGGGCAACCCGCCGAGCCCGACGACGGTCATGAACGCGACCGGCGTGAAGTGGTTCACGCTCGCGTTCGTGCTCTCCAACGGCACGTGCAACCCGCAGTGGGACGGCGGCCGTCCGCTGACGGGCGGGGTGGACCAGCAGACGATCAGCACGGTCCGCGCCAACGGCGGGGACGTCGTGCCGTCCTTCGGCGGCTGGAGCGGCAACAAGCTGGAGCAGTCCTGCACGAGCGCGAGCGCGCTCGCCGGGGCGTACCAGAAGGTCATCAGCGCGTACGGCCTCAAGGCGATCGACATCGACATCGAGGCGGAGGCGTACGACAGCGGGACGGTGCAGCAGCGCACCGTCGACGCGCTCAAGACCGTCAAGGCCAACAACCCGGGCCTCAAGGTGTTCGTCACGATGGGGACGGGCCAGAACGGCCCCGACACGAGCCTCATCAACCGCGCGGCCAACTCCGGCCTCACGGTGGACGCCTGGACGATCATGCCGTTCAACTTCGGTGGCAACGGCCAGAACATGGGCACGCTGACGACGCGGGCGTCCGAGGGGCTCAAGAACTCCCTCAAGGCGGCCTACGGTTACAGCGACGACCAGGCGTACCGCCTCATGGGCATCTCGTCCATGAACGGCACGACGGACGTGGGCGAGACGATCACGGTCGCGGACTTCCGCACCATGACGGCGTACGCGCAGCAGCACCACCTGGCCCGGCTGACCTTCTGGTCGGTCAACCGCGACCGCCCCTGCACGGGCGGCGGCGCCGACACGTGCTCGGGAGTCCCGCAGAGCAACTGGGAGTTCACGAAGGCCCTGGCGGCGTACACGGGCTGAGCCCGCACCGGCCCGGGGGCCCGCCAGGCGCCCCCGGGCCGGTAAGGACCACCTGTACGGGGCGGGAGCCGCGCGTCACGCACGCGACTCCCGCCCCGCACGGCGTCCTCCGCTGTGCACGATCCAGCCGTGCGCGCGCAGGCCCTCCGCCACGCGGCGGCCCGGGTTTCGGTCCAGGAAGAACTCAGGCGGCAAGGCGCACCACGGCCCGGCAGAGTTCGTCCACCTGCTCGGGTGCCATGCCGAAGTCGTACGCGATGTCCTCCACGCTCTCACCGGCCTCCCACAAATCGGTGAGGGTCTTGACCGCCACGCGGTTGGCCGCGACGACGGGCAGGCCGTGACCGAAGCGCGGGTCGATGACGACGGGGACGGATTCGGGGTACTGCCTGAGCCGCAGGCTGTAGGGGAAGTCGTCGTCCGGCGCCCAGTTCAGGTAGCGCAGGTAGTCGGAGACGACCTCGTGGATCGGGGCCTGGCCGTCGCGGGCCCGGCGCAGGTCCCCGAGGCCGTGTTCCACGAAGATGTCCACGCCGTCCGTGGCGATCCGCCGGGACACCAGGCCGTACGGGGTGCCGTACGCCTCGCGCCCGCCGCCGCGTCCCTGATCTCGCTCATGCGCAGGCCGAGCGTGCGCAGCGAGCGGAGCACGTGCGCCTCGGCCACGGCGATGAAGGGCACGGACGGCTGTCCCTTCCTGGGCGGCTCGGCCTGGTGGACCAGCGGTGTTCCGGCCGCTGTGCCGTGCAGCCACGAGGTCAGCGTCGACTGCGGGATCTCCAGATAGGACGCCGTCTCCTTCGGGGTCAGGAGTCCGTCGGTGAATCTGTCGGCCACGCGGGCCTCCTTCGGGGCGTGGGCGTGGGCCCAGCCTTCCACCTGGTGGCTTTTCGTACACCGGCGGATTTCCTATGCCGCCGCACCCAGGCGCGGGGTCGTGCGGCAGTCGCGGCAGTGGCCCGGGGTGGGGGCGCGGAAGACGCGGTCGCAGGTGTCGCAGGTCTGGAAGGGGTGGGGGCGCGGGGGACGGGGGTCCGGGGTGCGACGGGGTGGTGCGGGGAGGGGGGTGTCCTTGAGGCGGAAGGCCAGGAGGGCGGCCGGGCGGGTGAGGAAGTGCGCCGGGAGTCCCGTCGTCAGGGTGTCCGCGACCCGTGCGCGGTCCATGCCCGTCGCCAGCCAGCGGCTGACGGCCGGGGCGAGACCGGCGGCCTCGCGCTCCGAGAGGACCAGCCTCGGGTCCAGGCGGCGCGGCGAGGTCAGGACGGCCAGGGCCTCGGGGGCGATACCGGCGAGGGGCAGGGGCGCTCGGGGGTGGGCGGGCGGCGGTGCGTCCGCCGGTGCGGGGCCCGATACGGGTGCGGGGCCCGGTGCCGGGGTCGGTGCGGGTGCCTCGGCCGGGTTCGGGGGGCGTACGGCTTCCTGGGGGTTCGGGGTGCGCGCGGGCTGCGGGAGTTTCGGGGCGGGGGGCCGCTTTCGCGCGGCTGCGCCCGGGACGTCGTGCACGTACGTGCAGGTGCGGAACCGGCCCGTCGGGAGCCGGACGCGGCGGCGCTCGACGTAGCCCTCCGCCTCCAGTTCCCGCAGCGCGCGGGAGATCAGGATCTCGCCCTCCGTGAAGTGCGCGCACAGCGCGGCGATCGAGACGCGGGCGCCGTCCGGCAGCGAGAGGATGTAGGCCGCCACGCCCACCGTGACCGCGCTGCCCGGCCGTTGGGCCAGGGCGTTCGACAGCACCGTGAAATCGGCTGTCATCCGGGTGCGGACGTGGGTCACTCCGGCAGGGGGCGAAGTGTGCGGAGAAGCGCCGGAATCGGCGCATGAGGGCGCGTTAGACTGCGTCTCATCCATCGGGAAGCCGTTTTCTTCCTGAGTGGTCAGGCCCTCGATCGGGATGCCAGTCCCGGCCGGGGGCCGAACTATGTGGGTGCTTGTGGCGGTGAACGTAGCCGCCCGCACACAGAGCGTGCAAGCGGCTCACCCGGACGGGTGGCGGGCGATGGGCGGTTGACCGCCCGGCCCCCCGCCCGGCCACCCGCCCTCCCGCTCCGCCTCCGCCGCCCCGGTCGTTCCTCGCGCCACCGCCGCCTCAAGCCACTACCTCGCCCCACCGGTTCGTGTCGCCGCCCCCTGCGCCGTCGCCCGCGTCGCCCGTGCGGAGGGTGGGTGGGTGGGAGTTCTTTCCCCCGTTTCTTTCAAGGAGTCCGCGCCGCACCGGTACCCGGTCCGCCCGGTACCGGCCGGCGAGGGGTACCCCTCCCGGGGGCCGGGGGGCGGTGCGCCGGAGGCACGTGAACGGGTCGCGCGTCCGCGTGTATACGTCAGGTATCGATTCGCGGAAGAGCTTGTGGCACGGGGCGCAATGCGCGTAGACAAGCGGCCGATACCATCGCTCTCGCGAAAGGCGCCTCCATGCGGAAGTCCCTCAAAGCGGCCGGTCTCACCGCCGCCTGCGCCCTCGCCGGCACCCTCGTCTACGGGGTCGGCGCGGCCGGTGCGCAGGGCAACGCGCCGCACGCCGGTCACGAGCCGCAGAACATCGGGCTCCTGACGAAGCAGATCGACGCCTACTACGGTGCCGAGCAGCAGGCGGACGGCACGTGGACCGCCTCGGCCCGCAGCGACTACGCCAAGGACCTCGCGCGGATCGAGAAGGGCGCGAAGGCCGACATCCGCAGGGCCGCGCAGCGCTACGGTCACGGGCACCACCACCACGGCGCCAAGCCCGCGATCGTCCTCGACATCGACGACACCGCGCTCCTCAGCTTCGACTACGAGCGCCGCACCAACTACGTCTACAACGACGCCACCTGGAACGCCTACGTGGACCAGGCGAACCGCCCCGCCGTCTTCGGGATGCCCGGCCTCGTCAACTACGCGCGCAAGCAGGGCGTCGAGGTCTTCTTCCTCACCGGCCTGAGCGAACCGCAGCGCGCGGGCGCCGAGAAGAACCTCGCGAAGACCGGCTACGACGTGCCGCTCGACGCGAAGCACCTCTTCCTCAAGAACAAGGCGAACCCGCCGTCCTACCTCAAGAACTGCGCCACGGCGACGAGCTGGACCTGCACGACCGTCGAGTACAAGGCGGGCACGCGCAAGCACATCGAGTCCCAGGGCTACCGCCTCGTCGGCAACTTCGGCGACCAGCAGTCCGACCTCACGGGCGGCTACGCGGACAAGGGCTACAAGCTGCCGAACCCCACGTACTTCGTGGAGTAGGAGCAGCCGGTCGGCACGGCGCGAGGGGGCCGGTCGCGGCGGGTGTCAGCGCCCCGCCTCGTCCGGTTCCCAGCCCCGCGCGCGCAGCACCGCCGCGATGTCGGGGGCGCGGTAGTGCGGGCCCTTCATGACCTTGCCGTCCGCGCGGCGCACCGGGGAGCCGTCGGGGCCGAGTTTCGACATGTTCGCGCGGTGCACCTCGGCGAGCACGGCGTCGAGGTCGATGCCATGGGTCAGGGCGGTGCCGTACGTGACGTAGACGAGGTCGGCGAGTTCCTGCGCGAAGTGCGCGAGTGCCCCCGCGTCGTCCGCGAGTTCGCCCGCCGCCTCGTCCGCCTCGGCGAACTCCTCCGCGAGCAGCGCCCGCCGCAGCGCCGCCGTCGCCTCGTCCACCCGCCCCGGCGTCTCCCGCACGACCAGCCCGAAAGCGGAGTGGAAGGCACGGAGGTGCGCGGCGGGGGAGGGGACCGGGGCGGGGGGCGCCGGTACGGCGGCGTCCGGGGCGGCGGGGAAGTCGGGCATGGGACGAGCCTATCGGCCGTACGGGGGAGGGCGCGGACCCGCCGGAGGGGGAGGACGGCGGGCGTCTCGTACCGGGGACCGCTGGAGCCTCGCGGCCCGCACGCCGGACGGCTGGGAGACGCGGTACGTGCTGTCGGCCACGCCCACGCCGCCCATCGACCGCGAGGTCGCCGACTGGTACGTCGCGACCCACCCCCGCTCCCCCTTCACCCGCCGCCTCGTCGCCCAGCGCACCGCCCCGGGGGCGCACTACGCCCTGCTCGGCGAGCCGCCCGTGAACGGCACGACGGAGACGGCCGAGCCGACGACGACGTACCCCGACGGGCGGAGCGAGCGGCGGAGGGTGACGGGGCGGGGGGACGTGGCGGCGGTGCTGCGGGAGGTGATCGGGGTGGGGGACGTGGAGTGAGCGGGGGCGGGCGGGCTTCGCGGGGGGCGCGCGCTCAGGCTTCGGTGCCCGTGGACGTCCCCACGTACCGCGCGTGCGTGAAGGGGGAGACCTCGCGCCAGCCGACCGCCGCGTAGAGCTTGCGGCCCTCGGGGGTGCAGGCGAGGACCGCGCGTTCGGCCCCGGCCGCGCGGGCGGCGGCGTGCAGGTGGCGCATGACGTACGAGCCGAGGCCGCGCCGCTGGTGCGCCCCGGCCGTCTCGATCTGGTCGACGGTGGCCGAGGCGCCGCACACGCCGGTCTGGCCGCGCGCGGCGAACTCGCCCGTGGCGGTCGTCAGGAGGACGCGCGTGACGTCGGCGCGGGTCCAGCGGGTGAGGCGGTAGCCGTCCGGGGCGGGGCCGGGCGCGGTGTCCCGGGCGTCCAGGTCCCTGACCATGAACCAGTCGTCCCCGGGGAAGCACTCCCAGCCCGGCGCGAACCAGGGCACGACGCGCGCCGGGTCGGCGACGAGCTTGAGCTGGGTGCCGAGCCCCTGCGGAGCCGCCGTCACGGCCCGTACGTCCGCCTCGCGGACCTGCGCGCCGATCCCGCCGAAGACGTGCCGGCCGACGTGCTTCTCCTGGCCGACCGTGACCCACCAGCCCCAGGGGCGCGGCTCGGGCGGCGCGGCGGCCCGGGAGACGGCCCAGCCGTGGACCCACTCCCGTACGTACGCGGCGCCGGTGAGGCCGTCGGCTCGGGCCGCCCCCGCCTCCGCGCGCCCGCCCGTGTCCGCCTCCGCCTGTGTGCCCGTGCTCGTCATGACGCTCCTCCTGGAGTCCTCGCCACCCACTCGGTAATGACCGGAGCACGCTAGCACCCCTTACCCTTCTCTGCTGTGGGATTCCGCACCTCCCGGTCGCAGGAATGAACTCCGCCATTCGGCGCACCCGTACAGGCGGAAGCGATCAGAAGTGGATGTACTCCTCGGAAGGGGACGTCCGTACGCCGCCGCGGCAGCGGTGCGCGCGCGGCCGGCATCCCGTAATCCGAGTGGAAGGTGCGTGCGGATGGCGACGAGCCCCCAGCCGGCGACGGCGGCCGGTGGTCCCAAGGGGAAGGCGGTCGGCGTCTCGATCGCGGCGGCGGTCGGCGGCTTCCTCTTCGGCTTCGACTCCTCGGTCATCAACGGCGCCGTCGACGCCCTCGGTGACCACTTTCATCTCGGTGACTTCCTGAGCGGTTTCGTCGTGTCGATCGCGCTGCTCGGCTGCGCGGTGGGCGCCTGGTACGCGGGGCGGCTCGCGGACAGCTGGGGCCGACGGCGCGTCATGCTGCTCGGCTCGGTCATGTTCATCATCAGCTCGGTCGGTTCCGGTCTCGCCTTCTCGGTGCCGGACCTGCTGGTGTGGCGCGTGATCGGCGGCCTGGGGATCGGCATCGCCTCCGTCATCGCCCCCGCGTACATCGCCGAGGTCGCCCCCGCCGCCGAGCGCGGCATCCTCGGCTCGCTCCAGCAGCTCGCGATCACGATCGGTCAGCTCGTCGTGCTCAGCTCGAACAAGGGGCTCGCGGGCGCGGCGGGCGGCTCCTCGCAGGATCTGTGGCTCGGTCTCCAGGCATGGCGGTGGATGTTCCTGGTGGGCGTGATCCCCGCGGCGGTGTACGGGATTCTCGCGCTGAGCATCCCCGAGTCCCCGCGCTACCTCGTCCTCAAGGGCAAGGACGCGGAGGCCGCGGGCGTGCTGGAACGCGTCTCGGGTGCCAGCGACGGCCGCTCCAAGGTCCAGCAGATCCGCGAGACGCTTCGCAAGGAACCGAAGGCGACCTTCAAGGACGTGCGCGGGGCCCGGCTGGGGCTGCACCCGCTCGTGTGGGTCGGTATCGCGCTCGCCGCGTTCCAGCAGCTCGTCGGCATCAACGCGATCTTCTACTACTCGACCACGCTCTGGAAGTCGGTCGGTTTCTCGGAGTCCAGCTCCTTCACGACCTCGGTCATCACGGCCGGGATCAACGTCGTCATGACGGTCGTCTCGATGTTCTTCGTGGACAAGGTCGGCCGCCGCAGGCTGCTCCTGATCGGTTCGATCGGCATGTTCTGCGCGCTGCTCCTGACGTCGATCGCCTTCTCGCAGCAGCAGGGCTCCGGCAAGAACGTCACCCTCCCCGATCCCTACGGGCCGCTCGCCCTCATCGGCGCCAACGCGTTCGTCGTCTTCTTCGCGCTCTCGTGGGGCCCGGTCATGTGGGTCATGCTCGGCGAGATGTTCCCGAACCGGATGCGGGCCATGGCGCTGGCGCTCTCGACGGCGGCGAACTGGATCTTCAACTTCATCGTGACGTTCTCGTTCGAGCCGCTGACGCGGAACGTGGGCCTGTCCTGGCTCTACGGGGCCTTCGCCTTCTTCGCGATCGTCAGTTTCTTCTTCGTCCTCGGGAAGGTGCCGGAGACGAAGAACCGCGAGCTGGAGGACATGACGGGCGAGACGCACCAGCGGGTCGCGCGGCAGCCGAGGCGCGGGACCTGAGCCCGGCGGAACGGGCGGGACGAGGGCCCCGGGGGGTTTCCCCCGGGGCCCTCGCGTGTTTCGCGGCGCCGGAGGCTCAGGGCATCGTGCGCTCACTGCCCCGGGCGCTCACGGCCCGGGACGCTCACCGCCCCGGGCGCTCGTGGCCCCGGCCTTTCGCGGTCTCAGGCGTTCGCGGTCAGCCCGTACTTGGCCTTCGCGGCCTCGGAGACGGGGGTGAAGAAGTTGACGAGGTTGCCGTCGGGGTCGCGGACGAGGCAGGAACGGTTCCCCCACGGCATCGTGGTGGGCTCGGCGACGATCTCGGTGCCGGACAGGGTGGCGCGGAGCCCGTCCACGCTGGGCACGCGGAACTCGATGATCACGCTCTCGTTCGCGCCGGGGCGGCAGGCTCCGGGGGCGAAGGCGGCGAGGGTCCGGGCGTGGGCGAGGGCGAGGCTGCCGTGCGGGGTGTGCACCTCGGCGAAGTCCTCGGTGGCCCACACGGCCCGCGCGCCGGTGGCCCGCTCGTAGAAGGCGGCGAGGCGGGCCACGTCGGAGGTGATGATGCGGAGCGAGACGAAATCCATGGCGGTCCTCAGGGGTGCTCGGGCGGTACGTGTGCGGGCCGCGCCCCCCGCCGGTTGGCGGGGGAGGCGCGACTCCCGGCACGGTAGGCGGGGAAGCGGACAGGGCCGGTCCGCTATGGCGGGCCGCAGGAAAGGCGCTCCCATGGCCCGCTCCGCCGCTGTTCAAACCACCCGTAAGCATGGGATTCATCACGCCACACTGTTGGTAGTCATGTGAGTGCGGGGAGTTACTACCGTCCCCCTGCTCCCCGCACCGCGTACCGTCCGTCCCGCCCGCGAGCCCGCTCTCCTCCACCGTCCGCCCTCCCGCCCCGCCGGCCACCCCCCCAGGCTTTTTTGTGGCGGAGGCGGGCGCAGGGCTCGCGGGGCAGGGGCGGGCGGTGCGGCAGGGACGTACCGCCCCCGAGGCCCGTGGCGCCAGGGCCCGTGGCGGCTCGGGCGCGGGTTCGGCTCAGGCACGGGTTCGGCTCAGGCGCGGGTGGCGAAGGGGCCGGTCCCGGTGAAGGCCGCCGCCGCGAAGTGTTCGGCGATGCGGAGGTGGGACGCGGGGGAGGGGTGGAGTTCGTCGGGGAGGGGATCGGCCGCGTAGTCCCGCGCCCCGTACAGCTCCGTGCCGTCGAGGTAGTGCAGGTGCGGATCGCTCGTGGCGCGGCTCGCGACCACGCGGGCCATCTCCTCGCGGATGGTCCGCAGGGTCAGCCTGCCGGCCGGGACCCCGGCGGGGTCGCCGGTCGCGCGGAAGCGGAGCCGGCCCTCGGCCAGGGCGGCCGGGTCGAAGGCGGCCGGGCCGGGGGTGTCCTCGTGGAGGGGGCAGTGCAGGGCCGGGATCACGAGGAGCGGCGTCTCGGGGTGGCCCTCGCGGACCGTGTCGAGGAAGCCGTGCAGGGCCGGGCCGAACGCGCGCAGCCGCATGAGGTCCGCGTTGACGAGGTTGATGCCGAATTTGAGACTGAGGAGGTCGGCGGGGGTGTCCCTGAGCGCACGGGCGGTGAACGGGTCGAGGAGGGCCCCGCCGCCGAAACCGAGGTTGACGAGGTCCACGCCCGCGAGCGCGGCGGCCCGCGCGGGCCACGTCGTGCTGGGGCTCGCGGCGTCCGAGCCGTGGCTCACCGAACTCCCGTGGTGCACCTACACCCTGCGTCCCCGCGCGGGCAGCGGCTCCACCGGGGCGTTCGCGCGCAGCGCGACGAGTTCGGTCGTCTCCTGGTGCGGCAGCCAGATCTCCACGTCCTTCTCGCGCGCGTCGAGCCCGGTGAAGCGGAGCGTGCCGGGGGCCGCGCCGGGCCGGGGCTCGCCGCGCCCGGTCGCGAGATCGATGACGAGGGTCCGTCCGCCGGGGACGCTGCCGCTCGCGGTCAGCTCACCGTCCACGAGCAGGTCGTAGACGCCGTCGGGGCGCGGGGGCGCGCCCGGGTAGACGCGTTTGGTGGGCAGGGTGTCCAGCTCCAGGACGGTCGCGGCGGTGCGCAGCGCGAGCCGCACCCCGGAGGGCTGGCCCTCGGCCATCGCGAGCTGGGGATCGGTGTTCTGGACCCGCGCGGCGGCGGGGAGCCGGTGCGGGAGCAGGCCGTGCGCGGTCGGTTCCAGTTCGAGCGCGCCACGGATCAGTTCGGGGGTGAGGGGGACGGTGGTGAGCATGGTGGTCCGGGATTTCTGGTGAGGGGGGTACGGGGGCGGGGCTCCGGCGCCG
>NZ_GG770539.1:3882360-3884741 GCF_000154905.1 Streptomyces sp. SPB074
GGGCCGGGGGTCTCAGGCGGGCTTGCCCGCGGGGGGCCAGGTGCGCAGGAGGTGGTCGAGGGCGTCCAGGGTGCGGTGCCAGCTCTCCTCGGCGGCGGGCGCGCTGTGGGCGAAGTTGCCGCTCAGCTCCAGGTCCACGAAACCGTGGAAGACGCTGCCGAGCAGCCGCACGGCGTGCGTCGCGTCGGGCTCGCCGAGCGCGTAGCCGCGCAGGAGGGCGCGGGACATCCGGGCGTGCCGGGGGCCGGCGCTCGCGAGGGCCGTCGCGTGGTCCATCGGGTGACGGGTCGCCGCGTAGCGGCCGGGGTGTTCCTGCGCGTACGCGCGGTACACCTCGGCGAAGGCGAACAGCGCGTCCTTGCCCGCCCGGCCCGCGAGGGCGTCCGCGGCCCGGTCGGCCAGCTCTTCGAGCGCCAGCAGCGCGATGCCGGTGCGCAGCTCGTCCGAGTTCTTCACGTGCGCGTACAGGCTCGCGGGCTTCACGCCGAAGCGGCGGGCCAGCGCGGAGAGCGTGACCTGCGCGAAACCCTCCTCGTCGGCCAGCTCGGCCCCGGCCCGTACGAGCCGTTCGGTGCTCAGTCCCACACGTCCCATCGGTTCGCCCCTTCCCCTCGTGCGTCTCGTCGCGTGTCGCGGTGCGTGCTGCGGCGCGCGTACGCGCCGCTTGCTACGAGCTTGAAGCATTTGCCTACGACCTATAGGCAATTCAGCCTGGGGTGTGTGAAGCCGCTCACCGAATCCGAAACCCGCTCCGCCTTCGTGAACTGCTCGAAGGGCGAGGCCAAGCGCCTCAACGTCCCTCGCGACCTGGCGGAACGTCCCTGGGAGGACCTGGACTACTTCGGCTGGCGGGACCCGCAGGCCCCCGACCGGGGCTATCTCGTCACGGTCATCGACGGCCGCACGTACGCGCTGGCGCTGCGCCGCCCGGCCACGGCGTCGTGGCAGGCCCGGCGCGGCATGTGCTCGATCTGTCTCACGCCGCACTCCGGCGGCGTGGCGCTGATGGTCGCGCCGCGCGCGGGCAAGGCCGGCAAGCAGGGCAACTCCGTGGGCACGTACGTGTGCGAGGACCTCGCGTGCCCGCTCTACGTGCGCGGCAAGAAGGACGTCGGCGCGGACCGGATGCACGAGTCGCTGACGGTCGAGCGGAAGGTCGCGCGGATGATGGCGAACCTGGAGGAGTTCGTGGGGCGGGTGCTGACGGCCGAGGGGTGAGGCCGGGGCGGCGTCGCGGGGCCGGGCCCGGCGTGCGGTGATCCGGCGCCACGAGCGCGGGGTCACGGCACGTCCGGCGGCAGCCGCTCCCCGTGGTCCTCAGGTGCGGCCGCGAGGTGGGCGGTTGCCCGCTCGTACTCCCGGGAGGGGGTGGCGAGTCCGGGGTGGTCGCGCCAGTAGTGCGGTCCGTGCAGGTGGAGCATCGCCCAGTGCCACGCCTCGTCGTGGAAGACCAGGCCGCGGTACGGGGCCGCCGGGGGCTCGTACGGGTAGGCCGCCAGCGCCTCCGCGCGGGCCCGCTCCGGCGTGCGCTCGCCGTGCCGTTCGAGGACCCACGCGAAGGCGGCCCTCTCCTCGCGCAGACACGCCCGGTACTCCTCCTCGTCCCGCTCCCCGTCCTCCGTGCTCACCAGCCGCCCCAGCTCGCCCGCAGCCACGCGAGTGCCGCCTCGCCCTGCGCCCGCTGGAAGGGGCGCAGGGTCGGGAGTCCCGGCGGCGCGGGGCGGGCCGCGCCGGTCAGGAAGAGGCCCGCCAGGCCGACGAGGGCCGTGGCGACGGCGGCCGGGTCCGCGCCCCGCGCCGTGAGGTGCGCGTCGAGGAGGGGGCGCAGGCCGGGGGCGCCCATGAGGACGCTCGGGCCCATCCCGACGACGTCCAGCCACGCGACGCCCGTCGCCGCGTGCGGCCAGTCCACGAAGACGACGGGACGGTCCGGGGCCTCGGTGAGCAGGAGGTTGTCCGCGCGCAGATCGCCGTGCAGGAGCGTCGTACCGGCCACCGCCGCGGGCCAGTGCGCCTCCCGCTCCGCGAGCCCGGCGAGCCGCGCGCGGGCCGGGGCGGGAAGCCCGGCGACGGTCGCCGCCGCCTCCGCCTCGCCCGCCTCGTACGCGGCCAGGAGCCGCCGCCAGTGCCGGAAGCCGTCGCTCCCGGCCAGCGAGGGCGCGCCGACGGGCGGGGCGGGCGTGAGCCGCGCGGCGAGTTCCCGCGTCGCGCGCAGGACGCGCGCGAGGTCCCGCGCCGACCACGGCTCGCGCGGCTGGTGGCCCGCGATCTCCTCGTAGGCCAGCACGACCCCAGCCGTCCGCCTCGACGTGGTCGAGGAGGCGCGGTACGGGTACGGAGGCGGGGAGCAGGGCCGCGATCCCGGCCTCCCCGCGGTGCAG
>NZ_GG770539.1:3885275-3888631 GCF_000154905.1 Streptomyces sp. SPB074
CGTTGTGGCCGAAGTTCGCGTACAGCATCCGGGTAGTGCGGAGTTTCGTCCCACAGGAATCGGGGTAATCGCCCCTCGTACCAGGACTGGGCGGGGTCCGTGCCCGAGCGGGAAGCTTCGACGGGGTCCACGGAGGCCAGGACGTGGATGTCCGGGTTGGCGCGGAAGGTCGTTCGACCAGCTGTACCACTCGCTGACCGAGGACGTGAACGTCCCGGGGAGCCCGGCGGTCGAGGGGTGCGCGCGGTCCTCGACGCGCAGCGTCGCCGAGGTGGGCCCCCAGGTGTTGGAGCGGAAGTTCCCGCTGCCGAGGAACTGGTCGTAGTACCAGGGCCATTCGCCCGCGTCGGTGGTGAACGCCGAGACGTGGAAGCCGAGCCAGCCGCCGCCGTTCTCCATGTACCTCTGGAAACCGGCCCGTTGGGCGGCGTCGTGCGGGGCGTCGTCCAGGAAGAGCACGACGTCGTACGCGGCGAGCGCGTCCGCGTCCGCGAGGCGGCCCCAGTCGTTCGTCGCCGTGTAGGCGAAGCCGTTCTCGGCGGCGGCCTCCGGGAACCAGTCGTTGGCCTCGTGCACGAAGTCGATGTGCGCCGCGTCCCACGTGCCGCTGTAGAAGGCCAGCACCTTGAAGTCGGCGGCCTCGGGCGCGGCGAGCGCGGGCGAGGTGCCGCCCAGGCCGAGGAGGAGGGCCAGCGGGAGGAGCAGGCGCAGGAGGAGCGAGCGGGAGCGGGGGGAGCGGCCGGGGGAGCGTGGGGGGAGTGGTGCGGGCATGGGGGTCCTTCCGGGTGGGGCCGGACGGTGACGGGCGGGCCGGCCCGGTGGGGTGGGGCCGACCCGAGAACGTGGCATGACTATGACAAGTGAAGGCGCGGCGTGGGGGCCGTGCCCGCGATGTTCACCCTGTGATTGAAGGACCGGCAGAAAGCGCTGTCAAGGAGTCGCGTGAGTAGGGGAGTTGGGGGCGCGGGCCGCGCTCGCGCGGGAAGGTGACGGCGATCCCGCCCGCCGCCCCCGCCGTCCCCCGGCATCGCGGCAGGCCGGAGCGGGGTGCGCGGGACGGGGGGCTCCCTCGCGCGCCGGGGCGGGCGGTCAGGCGGCCGGGCCGTGCGAGGAGGCGTGGTCCGCCGCCCGGGTGCCGTCCGGAGGGGTGCCGTCCGGGAGGGCGCCGTAGAGCACGGTGTCCACCATCTTCGTCACCTCGTCCGTGATGTCGAAGGGGGCCGGGTCCTCGGTGACCCACGTGATGAGGATGAGGAAGTACGCGCCCGACAGGAGCCGGCCGAGCCGTTCGGCGTCCACGCGCGGCTCGACGCCGCTCTCGGCCGTGGACCTGCTGACGATCCCGGCCAGTTCGGCGGCCAGGGGGGACTTGCGCCAGATGTCCGTGGCGTGGACCGATCCGGTGAGCATCGCGACGCTGGCGTCCCGCGCGTCCTCCGAGACCTTGCCCAGCTCGCCGAAGTAGCGCAGCAGGACCGCGCGCAGCGAGGAGTCCGCCGCGTCGGACCGGTAGGCGGCCTCCAGGGCGACGGCCCGGCGCCGCCGGGCCCATTCCTGGAGGAAGACGGCCTTGCGGGGGAAGTGGTTGAAGACCGTCGCCCGCGCCACGTCGGCGCGATCGGCGATGTCCTCCATGGTCGTCCCCGCGTAGCCCCGCTCCACGAACAGGCCGAGGGCGACCTCGTACAGCTCGCTGCGCCGTCGCCGGCGCTGGCGCTCGCGGCGCCCTCCTCCGGCGCCGGGCTCCGGGCGGGCCGTTTCGGGGACGGGAGCGGGGGCGTCGTCGCGCATTACCTCTTCTTTGCTTTCTCCGGGCCGCAGGGTGTGCTCTACTTTGCTGGACGCTGGTCCAAAAAGTGAACCCCAGGCTGTTTCTATTCCGGCGTCCATCCTAGCTCTCCCCTCCTTCACCTTCCTGGATGAACGCCATGAACAGCCCTGTCCTGCCCAACCCGGGTGGCGTCGGCGCCGCTTCCACCTCCTACGTGACCGTCGACGGCGGTCGCCTCGCCTACGAGTCGACGGGCGAGGGGCCGCTGATCGTGCTCGCGCACGGCATCGGCGACCTGCGCCAGTCGTACCGCTTCCTCGCCCCCCTCCTCGCCGCCGCCGGTTACCGGGTCGTCTCCGCCGACCTGCGCGGGCACGGCGAGTCCAGTACGGGCTGGGAGTCGATCTCCAGATCCGACGTCGCCTCCGACCTGCTGGCGCTCGTGCGGCACCTCGGGGGCCCCGCCGTCCTCGTGGGCCAGTCGCTCTCCGGCGGCGCGGCCACCATCGCCGCCGCGCGGGCGCCCGAACTCATCAGCGCGGTCGTGGAGCTGAACCCCTTCACCCGCGTGCCCAAGACGGACCTCGGCGCCATGCTGCGGGTCCGCCGCTACCGGCGCGGCGGGCTGCTCATGGGCGCCACCGTCGCCTTCCGCAGCCTCGGCATGTGGCTGCGGTACCTGAACGTCGCCTACCCGGCCAAGCCGGACGACTGGGCCGCGTACACGACCGCGCTGCGGGCCAAGCTCTCCGAGCCCGAGCGCATGAAGCAGTTCCTGCTCACCATGAGGACCAATGGGGCCGACGCCGAGGCGGAACTCGCCCACGTCACCGTCCCGGCCCTGATCATCATGGGCTCGGCGGACCCGGACTTCCCCGACCCCGAGGCCGAGGGCGCCGCGATCGTCGCGGCCCTGCCGCCGGGCATCGGCACGCTGGAGATCGTCGAGGGCGCCGGGCACTACCTCCACGCGGAACGTCCCGCCGAGACGGCCGCCCTCGTCACCCGCTTCCTCGCGAGCCGCAGCCGTGCCTGAGCGCCCCGTACCCCCCACCGACGCCGCCGCGCCGGGCGCCGCCGCGCCGGGCGCCGCCGCGCCGGACTCCGCCGTCCCCGGAGGGCCCGCCCCCGCCGGAGCGGCTTCCGCCCGTGCCGCCAAGCCCGGTCACGACAACGTGCGCGGCGGCCTGCGCTTCGCCACCGAACTCATCGCCTGGGTCGCCACTCCCTGGGCCCTGTGGTCGCACTCCATCCCCCTGGCCATCCTCGCGGACCTCCTGCTCATCGGGCTGCCCGCCGTCTTCTCCACCCCGGGCGACCGTCCGGGCGGTGACTCCCCCGTCGCCGTGCCCGGGATCGTCACCATCCTGCTCCTGCTGCTCCAGCTCGTGGCGGCGACCGTCTCCGCCTGGGTCCTGTGGCCCCTCTGGCTCGCCGTGCCGGTGACCGTGCTCTGCCTCATCGTGCCGTTCACCGAACTGCCGCGCTGGCGGGTGCTGTTGCGCACACCGGTGCGCTGAGCCCCACCGCCCCGGTCGCCGGGCCGTTCCGGACGCTGCCCGCGAACGCCCGCCCGGCCGGGGCG
>NZ_GG770539.1:3888731-3892096 GCF_000154905.1 Streptomyces sp. SPB074
GCGGGCGAGCCGGGCCGTGTCCGGCGCGTACGAGCGCGCCTCGCCGCGATCCGCCGCCCGGTACGCCGCGTACAGCCCGCGCACGCCGAGCCAGCGCAGCGGCTCCGGCTCCCACCCGCGCGCGCGGTGGCCGACCCAGGGGAGCGCGGTGAGCGGCGTTTCCCCGCTCTGGCCCGCGTCCCGCCGGATCAGGTCGCGCAGCGTGCGCGCCGCCAGGTTGCTCGTCGCGACGCCCGAGCCCACGTAACCGCCCGCCCAGCCCAGCCCCGTGGTCCTGTCGAGGCCGACCGTCGCGCACCAGTCGCGCGGCACGCCGAGCACCCCCGACCACGCGTGCGCCACCCGCGCCCCCGCGAGCTGCGGGAAGAGCGCCACGAGGAGGTGCCGCAGCTCCGCGACGGCCGACGGCCGCGTACGCCCGTCGTGGTCCGTGCGCGAACCGAAGCGGTACGGGACGCCCCTGCCGCCCAGCGCGATCCGGTCGTCCGCCGTCCGCTGCGCGTACAGGTACGCGTGCGCGAAGTCCCCCAGCGTCTCGCGGCCCGCCCAGCCGGTCCGCTCCCAGAACGCGGGCGGCAGCGGATCGGTCACGATCATCGAGGAGTTCATCGGCAGCCACGTGCGCCGCTGCCCCTTCAGCCCCGCCGTGAAGCCCTCCGTGCAGCGCAGCACGTACGGGGCGCGCACCGTCCCGTACGGCGTCACCGCGTGCTGCGGCCGGATCTGCGTGACCGGCGTCGACTCGTGTATCCGTACGCCGATCTCCTCCGCCTTCGCCGCCAGCCCCCGCACCAGCTTCGCCGGTTGCAGCCGCGCCCCGTGCGGCGTCCACGTCGAGGCGACGGCCCCCGCGACCCGTATGCGGGCCGCCGTCCCCCGCGCCCCGTACAGCTCCCTGTCGCTCTCCCCGTACGCCAACTCCTCGGCGTGGAAGGCCCGCAGGCGCCCCGCCTGCGCGGGCGTCGTCGCGACTTCGAGCACCCCGCCCCGCACGAGGTCGGCGTCGATGCCCTCCGCCTCGGTGGTGCGCACGACCTCCGCGACCGTCTCGTTCACCGCCCGCTGGAGCCGGACGGCGGCGTCCCTGCCGTGCAGCCGCGCGTACCGCGCGCGGCCCGCGATGCCGTTGTAGAGCCAGCCGCCGTTGCGCCCCGAGGCCCCGTAGCCGCAGAAGGAGCGTTCGAGCACGACGACATCGAGGTACGGGAGCGCCCGCTTGAGGTAGTACGCGGTCCACAGCCCCGTGTAACCGCCCCCGACGACCGCCACATCGGCCCGCGTGTCCCCGTCGAGCGGCTCGCGCGGCGCGGGCAGCCCCTCGCGCGCCCACCAGTACGAGATCCCGCCGTTCACGACGTCCTGGCCGAGCCTTCCGTCCATCCCCGATCCGCCTCCTCGGTGCGCGACGGCGCGCGAGCGCCGCGCGGGTGGGGGAGGGACGGTAGCGGGCCGGGCCGCCGTACGGGTAGAGCGGCGGGCGACCGCCCGGCGGAGCCGCGCCCCTGCCCTTCCCGTATGGCGCGTATGGCCCCTTCCGTCCCCTTCACCGTCCCCGCCCGCTTCGCCGAGGGCCGGCGGCACTACGAGGGCGCGGCGGGCGCCGCCTTCGTGGCCGCCGCGCCCGCGATGGCCGCCCGCCGCATGGAACGGTGGTCGCCGCGCCCCGACGGGCGCGTGCGGCACGGCGTCGCCGCCCTCGTCCTGCCCGTACGGACAGGGGACGGCGAACAGGCGGTGCTCAAGGCCCAGTTGCGGACCGAGGAGACGGCGGGCGAGGGAGCGGCGCTGCGGGCGCGGTGGGTGTGGCGGGTGACCAGAGGACGCCGGGGATGTCGCCGAGGGTGAAGTCGCGGGTGAGCACGCCGTTCGCGGAGGACTCGGCGGTGAAGGAGGGAGAGTGCGCGGTGGTGCCTTTCGGGAGTGCCGGGTGTTCAGGCGCTCCCGGCGGGCCTGCCTCGGCCGCCGGCCGTGACGCGAAAGGGGGAGCACCGACGTCGAAACAGCGTTCATGGGTCCCTCACCTCCTCGGGCGGTGTCACGGTCGCCCGCAAGCCACCGGCCCCGGCCGAACCCTTCCGGGGGCACCGGCCGAACCGCCGCCGAGCCCCGCCCCCGCCGTCGCCCCGCCGTCCCCCGCCGTCCCCCGCCGTCGCCACGCCACCGCCGCGTCCCCGGCCGCCTTGCCGGGATGCGCGGTTCCGGCCGGTTAACCTGCGCGGATGAGTGAGACGAGCGGGCGCGTGAGCGACGGCGGGTACGCGGGCCGGATCAGGACGGCGCTGCCCGAGGACCTGGTCGAGATCTACGCGATGGTGACGGAACTCGCCGCCTACCACGAGGCGTTGCACGAGCTGCGGGCCACCGAGAAGGAGATCGGCGAGGCGCTCTTCGGCGAGGACGCGATGGCCTGCGCGTACCTCGCGCAGACGCCGGAGGGCGCGACGGCGGGATTCGCGCTCTGGTACCGCAACTTCCGGCGGCGCGGGCGCCCCGGCATCTACCTGGAAGACCTCTACGTGCGCCCCACGCTCCGGGGCGGCGGCCACGGCAAGGCGCTGCTCGCCGCGCTGGCCAGGACGTGCGTGGAACGCGGCTACGAACGCCTCGAATGGTCCGTGCTCGACTCCAACACGTCGACCGTGGCCTTCTACGAGTCCATGGGCGCCGTCCCGCACGCGGGCTGGACCGAGTTCCGCCTCACGGGCGAGAGCCTGCGGCGGCTCGGGGCGGCGTGAGCGACCGGGGCCGGTATCAACGGGCCCCGTCCGCCCAGGGGTTCGCCCAGTCGCACACCGGGCAGGCGTAGCGGCCGTTGAGCCCGGCGACGAGGGTCCCGCACCGCTGGCAGGGCATCTGCGTGAGGCGGAGCACGGTGAGGGCCGGAGCGGGGGAGGGCGCGGGTTCCGACCCGGGCGCGGCGGGCGCGCGCTGGGGCGCGGCGGGTCCGGGGGCGGACGGTAAGGCCGCCTCGGGCGCCTCCTCGGCGGGGGCGGGGGCGTCCGCCGGCCGGGCGTCCTGGGCGGGCGGGCCCGGCGCGGGGGTGTCGGGAGCGGGGAGCTCCCGGGCGGAATCGGTCATGTGGGCACATTAACCGGCCGACGGCCCGGTGGACACGCCTCCGCTTGTACGGACCGTGCGGCGGCGCACCGGCACCGGGCCCCGGGGCGGCTCCGGCGCGAACGGCCACCGGGACCGCCCTCTGCCGGTCCTCTGCCGGTCCTCTGCCGGTCCTCTGCCGGTCCCCTGCCGGTCCTCTGCCGGTCCCCTGCCCGTGCCCTGTCGGTCCCTTGCGGCACAGTGGCCCCCATGACCTCACGCCCCGCCCGTCGTCCGGCCTCCGCCGCTCCGCGCTCCGCCGCCCCGCG
>NZ_GG770539.1:3892373-3896402 GCF_000154905.1 Streptomyces sp. SPB074
CGCGCGACTCGGCGGGACGCAGGCGCACGGGGCGGTGCTCGAACGGGGTCGTGGTGCGCGGCGGGAAGCTCGACTACCTCAATCTGCGCGGCGCGAAGCTCAAGGACGTCGTCTTCGAGGCGTGCGTCCTCGTCGAGCCGGACTTCGCCGGGGCCGGCCTGGAACGGGTCGCCTTCGTGGACTGCGTCGTGAAGGGCGCGGACTTCCACAAGGTGACGCTCAAGGACGTGGACCTGCGCCAGGCCGCCGAACTGGGCGTCGCCGCCGGGATCGGCGGGCTGCGCGGCGCGGCGATCAGCCCCGACCAGCTCATCGACCTCGCGCCCGCGCTCGCCGCCGAACTGGGGATGCGGGTCCTGGACCCGGGAGAGTGAGGCGCCGCTCAGGACACGCGGGGGAAGCGGGCGCGCAGGTCCCACACCAGCGGGTTCTCGTCCAGTTCCTCGTGCATCTCGGTGAGGTCCGCGAGCAGGTCGTGGAGGAAGTCGCGGGCCTCCCGGCGCAGCGCGGCGTGCGGGAAGCTCAGCGGGCGCTCGCTCTCGGGCCGCCACTCCGCCTCGATGTCCACCCAGCCGAAGCGCCGCGCGAACAGCAGCCGGTCCGCCGACTCGGTGAAGTCCAGCTCCGCGAACTGCGGCCTGCTCGCCCTGCTCCCCATCGGGTCCCGGTCGAGCAGCTCGGTGATGTCGCACAGCGCCCACGCGAAATCGAGCACCGGCACCCACCCCCAGGCCGTGGCCAGCTCCCGGTCCTCCTCCGTGTCCGCGAGATACACGTCCCCCAGGAACAGGTCGTGCCGCAACGCGTACCGGTCGGCGCGCCGGTAGTCGGTCTGCGGCGAGTCGGGATGGCGGCGGGAGAGGGCGTAGCCGATGTCGAGCACGGAGGGAATGGTGTCACGGAGGTGCCCGCGACAAGCGGGCGGCGGGCACCACGGCCGTCCGGCGGCCGCACGGCGACCCGGCGAGCGGCCGTGCCCGCTTCGGGTGAGAAGTTCCGGCTTCGCGAGCAAGTTTCCCGCATACGCTGAAGACTGTCGCTGAAGCGAAGGAGGTTCGCCGTGGCAGAGCCAGTTCCCGGGTACGAGCCCACGTCGGCCGAGCCGGACCAGTGGGCGCACCGTGCGTCCCTCCTGGCCGAGCTGGCCGGCTCCAGCCTGCCGGCCCCATCGGTGGACGCGGCCTTCGAGGTATTCAGCGCCGCTGCCCCCAAGGGATGGCGCGTGGAGCTGGTCGAAGGGGAAATCCACGTGGCACCACCGGCGAACGGCGAGCACGAGGAGATGGTGTCGGAGCTGAGCGGTCAGGCCCGGGACCACCGCCGTGATCTCGCCCGCTACACCGGGATCGGCCTCCGCGTGCCCGGCGCCTCTGGCAGCGGGCGAGTCATCCCCGACCTCGTCCTTGCCCCTCGCGGGAGCTTCGCCGACCGGCAGGAATGGCACGACCCCTCGCCCGTGCTGCTCGCCGCCGAGGTGACATCCCCCTCCACAGCCGCCAATGACCGCGTGCGCAAGATCCGGGGCTACGCGCGGGCGGGCATTCCCGTGTATCTCGTCGTGGACCGCGAGGCGGACCACATCGTCGTCTGCACACGTCCCTCCGGTGACGACTACCGCCAGAAGACCACCTACAAGGTGGGCGACCCCGTCCCGCTTCCCGAGCCGGTCGGCTTCACACTCGACTCTGGGCAGCTGTGAGGCCGAGCCCAGCCCGGCCGAGTCCCGACCGCCTGGCCGAGCCCGCTCCCTCCCGGCCCCGCCCGGCCCCTCACCCCAGTAGTCGCTGTTCCTTCGCCACCGCTACCGCTCCGGCGCGCGTGTCCACGCCCAGCTTCTGGTAGACGCGGCCCAGGTGGGTCTTCACCGTGGCCTCGCTGATGTGCAGGGCGCGGGCGATGTCGCGGTTGCCGAGGCCCTGCGAGAGCTGGGCGAGGATGTCGCGCTCGCGGGGGGTCAGTTCGGGGCGCGGGGCGCGCAGGTGGGCGAGGACCCGGTGGGCGACGGGCGGCGAGAGCGCGGTGCGGCCCCGCGCCGCCGCGTGGATCGCGGCGAACAGCTCCTCCGGGCGCTCCGCCTTGAGGAGGTAGCCCGTCGCGCCCGCGTTCACCGCGCGGGTGACGTCCGCGTCGGTGTCGTACGTCGTCAGGACGAGGACGCGCGGCGGCGCCGGCAGCGCGAGCAGTCGCCGGGTCGCCTCGACGCCGTCGATGCCCGCGCCGAGCTGGAGGTCCATGAGGACGAGGTCCGGGCGCAGCTTCGCCGCCAGCGCGACCGCCTCCTCGCCGCTGCCCGCCTCCCCGCTCACCTCGATGCCCGCCGCGCTCGCGAGGAGCGCGCGCAGCCCGGCCCGTACGACGGCGTGGTCGTCGCAGAGCAGGAGCCGCACGGGGCTGTCGTCCGGGGAGGGGCCGGTCACGGCGTCCGTCATGAGAGGGGTCCTTCGTCGGGTCCGGTGGAGAACGTTCGTTCCGCTGCCGCCGCGCCCGGCGGCTCGTGCAGGGGGACCCGGGCCGTGAGGACCGTGCCCTCGCCCGGCGCCGACTCGACGGCGAGCGTGCCGCCGAGCTGCTGGAGCCGGGCCCGCGTCGCGGGGAGCCCGTGGCCGCGCGGGCCGCGCGGTTCCGCGCCGGGGTCGGGGACGAAGCCCCTGCCGTCGTCGGCGACGTCCAGGAACGCGAGGTCGTCCAGCAGGGTCAGCGTGAGCGTCGCGGTACGCGCCCGCGCGTGCTCCCGTACGTTCGCCAGCGCGCCCTGCGCCGTGCGCAGCAGCGCCGACGCCACCCGGTCCGGCAGCACCCCGGGGCCCGCCCCCGTCTCGTCGTGCATCTCGGCCCGCACCACGAGCCCGTCGCGCGAGGAGCGGGCCGCGAGCGCGGTGAGCGCCGCCCCCAGGTCCGTACCGCCCGCGAGCCCCGCCGGACCGAGGTCGTGCACGAGCCGTCGCGCCTCGGCGAGCCCCTCCGCCGCGATCGAGGCCGCCGTGCGCACGTGCGCGCGGGCCGCCGCCGGGTCGCGGTCCCACTGCCGTTCGGCGGCCTGGAGCAGCATCCGCTGGCTGGAGAGGCCCTGCGCGAGCGTGTCGTGGATCTCGCCCGAGAGCCGCTGCCGCTCCGCGAGCGTGCCCTCGCGGCGCTCGGTCGCGGCGAGTTCCCTGCGCGTGCGCACGAGGTCGTCGATCAGTGCCCCGCGCCGCTCCGACTCCCGGCTCAGGTGCAGGAACACGCCCGTCGCGAGCGCGGCGACGACGGGCGGGAGCAGCACGAGGTTCGGGTCGAAGCCGTCCGCGAGCCGCAGTTCCGCGACCACCACGAGCGCCGTGAGCGCGGTGATCGCCGCGAGCGCGGCCCGTACCGGCAGCACGCGCAGCGCCGTGTGCACGAGCGGGATCGCGCACCACGCGAAGCTCGGCGCGAGCAGCACCACGACGGCCCAGCACACCGCGACCACCCCGAGCCGCGCCCGCCGCGCCCGCGCGGACCCGCCCCGCACGAGCTGTGTGCCCGCGAGCACGACGCTCAGCGCCACGACCCATGGCAGCCGCCCGCTGTCGCCGTGCCGCAGCACGTAGCGCAGCAGGGCGCCCGCGAGCAGCGCGAGGAACGCGGTGGTCAGGAGCGCGGTGAGCCGCCGCTCATCGGCCTCGGCGGCCGAGTCGGCGGAATCGGCGGAATCGGCCGGGTCGGCCCCGTCGGCCCGGAGCCGGGGTGCCGCGAGGCGCGCGGGGGTGTGCGGTGGGGGCATCGGCGGGGGTCCTGTGCGTGGAGTGCGGGGGCGGGGGCGTCCCGGCGGTACGGGAGCGGGGCGGCGGTGTCCGTACGGGGTCGGGGTCGGTCGTACGGGGGCAGGGTGCCCCCCTCGATCATCGCGCCGGGCGCGGCGCCCCGCATCAACCGATCGGCCGACCCGGGGGGCAACCGGTCGGCTCGCGGGGAGTGGCCGGGCGGGCGACGGGCGGGCCGGGTCCGGGGCGCCAGGCTGGAAGAGCGGGAGCCGCCGGACCGACGGCACCCCCCAGCCGCCGGACCGAC
>NZ_GG770539.1:3896502-3908881 GCF_000154905.1 Streptomyces sp. SPB074
CGACGCGGCTCCCGCCCTCCCGCGAGGCCACCCGGCCCCGCCCCCCCCGCGAGGCCACCCGGCCCCGTAGACCCGACGCACACCCCAGGAGCACACCATGGCCCTCTCCCTCCGCACCCGCCGCAGCCGCGTCCTCGCCGGTGGCACCCTCGTCGCCGCGCTCGGCACCGCCGGTGTCCTCGGCACCGTCTCCGCGAACGCCGAGTCCCCGCAGTCGCGCCCCGCCGCCTCCGCCGCTCCCGCCGCCGACGCCTCGGGCCGCGTCACGACCACGACGACGCACCTGACGACCGCCGCCGCGACCCGCGCCGCGCAGGCCGCGCTCGACGCCGCGAACCGCGCGCACCAGAAGGTCTCGGTCGCCGTCGTGGACCGCGACGGCCGCACCCTCGTCACGCTGCGCGGCGACGGCGCGGGCCCGCAGTCCTACGAGTCGGCCGTGAAGAAGGCGTACACCGCCGTCTCCTGGAACGCTCCCACCTCCGACCTCGTCAAGCGCCTCGACTCCGCGCCGACCCTCAAGGACATCCCCGGCACCCTCTTCCTCCCGGGCGGCGCCCCGGTCACCGCGAAGGGCGCCCCCGTCGCGGCGGTCGGCGTCGCGGGCGCGCCGAGCGGCGACCAGGACGAGACCTTCGCCCGGGCGGGTGTCGCCGCGCTGGGCAGGTGAGGTGAGGTAGTACCGGTCCACGTCCCGTAGCCGCAGGAGCCACCCATGTCGGGAAGCCAGTCCCCCGCCACCGCCCTCCTCCTCGCCGCCGCCCGCACGGGCGACGCGGAGAGCGTCCGCCGTGCCCTCGCGGACGGGGCGGACCCGGAGGCGCGGGACGAGGCGCGGCGCACGCCGCTGCTGCTCGCCGCGCAGGGCGACCACGTCGCGGCGGCCGAGGCGCTCGTCGCGGCCGGTGCCGATCCGGACGCGCAGGACACGCGCCTGGAGAGCGCGTGGCTCGCGACCGGCGTCACGGGCAGTGTCGCGATGATGCGCGCGCTGCTGCCCGCGCGGCCCGACACGGGGCTGCGCAACCGCTTCGGCGGGATCGCGCTGATCCCGGCGAGCGAGCGCGGGCACGTCGCGTACGTGGACGCGGCGCTGCGCGAGACGGACATGGACGTCGACCACGTCAACCAGCTCGGCTGGACCGCGCTCCTGGAGGCCGTGATCCTCGGCGACGGCGGGGCCGCGCACGAGGAGATCGTGCGGCTCCTGCTCGCGGCCGGTGCCCGGCCGGACCTCGCGGACGGCGACGGCGTGACGGCCCGGGAGCACGCGGAGCGGCGCGGCTTCGCGGGGATGGCGGCGCTGCTGGCGGCGGCGGAGGCCGGAGGCGCGGCGGAGGCCGGGCGGGCCGGGGACGGAGCGGCCGGATGAGGCGGCGGGTCCTCGTCGGGGCGGCGGCGCTCCTCGCGCTCGCGGGTGCGCGGGACCGCCGTCCGGCGCGGACGACAGCCCGTCCCGCACCGCCACGGCGGGGCCGGGCCGTACGGGCGCGGCCACGCCGGGCCCTGCGGGACTCGCCCACGCCGGGCCGTACGGGCGGCGCGCGGCCCGCGCCGTCCGGCGGCGCCGCGGCCCGCTCCGCCGGGACGCTGCTGCTCGCCGACTTCGGCGCCGACACCGTGACCTTCCTGCCCGCCGACGGGCGGGGCCGCGCGGCCTCCGTCCGGGTGGGCACCGCCCCGTACGGGGTCGCGGTCGGCGCGGACGGCAGGGCGTGGGTCGCGACGGCGGAAGGACTCGCGGTCGTGGACACGCGGACCCGTGAGCGCGTGGCCCGCGTCCCGTACCGGACGCGGACCGGGCCCGTGGCGCACGGCGAGTACCGGGGCGGCGGCATGGGCGTGGCGCTCGCGCCCGACGGGCGGCACGCCTACGTCGGCGTGAACGTGCCGGACGGGCGCGGCACGCTGGAGGTGGTGGACACGCGGACGCTACGCGTGACGGCCGTCCTGCCGGTCGGGCGGCGGCCCTTCGACGTGGACGTGGCCCCCGACGGCGGGCGCGTGTACGTGACCGCGCACGACTCGTTCGACGTGACGGTCATCGACCCCGGCGACGGTTCCGGGGACGGCGGTTCCGGGGATCGCGGGGCGGCGCGCGTCGGGCGGCGCGTGGAGGTCGCGCCGTACGGCACCGAAGGCGGTCTCGGGAGCTGGCTCAAGCCGCACTACGCGGCGGTGCGCCCCTCGGACGGCCACCTCCTGCTCCCCTTCGAGGGCGAACGCCTCGTGGACCTCGACCCGGACACGGGCCGCTCCCGGGTCCGTCCGATGACGGCGAACACGCACCAGCACGGCACGGCGCTCACCCCGGACGGTCACCTCCTCGTCGTCGGCACGGGCCCGATCGACCCGGCCGGGGACGAGGGCCCGTCCCTGACGATCCGCGCCCCGGACGGCACGGAACGCCTCGTTCCCCTCGACGGGCCGCACGAGGACGTGAGCGCGTCCCCGGACGGCCGCACGGCGTACGTGACCGCCGGTCACACGCGCGAGGGCTGGCGCGACGGGGTCACGGCGGTGGACCTGCGGACCGGGAAGACGCGGTGGATCGCGGGCGGGAAGCGGCCGGTGGGGGTGGCGGCCCTGGAGTGAGGAGCCCTCACCCCTCACCCCTCGGGCACCGGGCCTCCGCCCGCCCCCGCCCCCGCCCCCGTCCCCGTCCCTCCCGGCAGGGGCTCCAGCAGTTCCTTGCGGAGCACGTACGCCGGGTGTCCGCGCCGGGGGTCCGGGCGTTCCTCGACGATCTCGTAGCCGAGCGCCGTCCAGAAGGCCAGCGCCGTCGTGCTGCCGCGCGGGACCGCGAGGCGGACGCCCGTGCGGCCCTGCTCGCGGAAGCGGTCCTCGACGGCGTGGGCCAGGCGGCGGCCGTGGCCCTGGCGGCGGGCGCGGCCGTCGGTCATCAGGAGGCCGATCCACGGGTCGGGGTCGTCGGGGCGCGAGGGGTGGTGGCGCAGCGTCGCGGCGAGGCCGACGAGCCGGCCGCGCGAGCGGGCGAGCAGGATCTCCGCGTCGGGGTGCGAGAGTTCCCCGGCGAGCGAGGCGGCGACCTCCTCGGGACGGATGTGCTCCGGGTCCGGGAAGTCGCCCCCGAGCTGCTGGAACTCCTTGTCGGACGCGTACAGCTCGGTCAGTTCGAGCAGGACCGGGGCGGGGAGCGCGAGCGGATCGCCGGCCGGGGGCAGCAGCGTTTCGATGAGCATGGGGCGGAGCGTAGGTGCCCTACCGGCCCCCGCCGCCTCACCACGTGGACGGCGCCGCGCCGTCCCACCCGCTTTCGGTACGTTGGCACCTATGAGCAGCGCTTCCGCCGTCGCGTACCAAGGTGAACCAGGGTCCAACTCAGCCGCCGTGAGCGCGGCCATGTTTCCGGGCGTGCCCACACTGCCCCGCGCGACCTTCGCCGACGTGCTGCACGCCGTGAACGAGGGCGAGGCGCGCGTCGCGCTCATCCCGATCGAGAACTCCTCGGCGGGCCGGGTCGCCGACGTGCACCAGCTCCTCGCCTCCTCCGGGCTGCGGATGTTCGCCGAGTACTTCCAGCCGATCCACTTCGACCTCGTGGGCCCGCGCGGCGCCACGATCGAGGACGTCAAGACCGTCCGCAGCCACGTGCACGCCCTCGGCCAGTGCCGCCGGATCACCCGTGAGCACGGCTGGACCGCCCGCGTCGCGGAGGACACGGCGGGCGCGGCGCGCGAGGTCGCGGAGCTGGGCGACCCGGCGCACGCCGCCTTCGCGCCCCCGGCGGCCGCCGCTCTCTACGGCCTGGACGTCCTCGCCGCGCAGGTCGAGGACGAGCACCACAACACGACCCGCTTCCTCGCGCTCGCCCGCGCCGGGGAGGCCCCGCGCCCCGAGCGGGCCGAGGGCGTCCCGTACGTGACGAGCCTCCTCTTCCGCACCCGCAACATCCCCGCCTCGCTCTACAAGGCGCTCGGCGCCTTCGCGAGCAACGGCGTCAACCTGACGAAGATCGAGTCCTACCAGCTCGGCGGCAGTTTCTACGCCAGCCAGTTCTACGTGGACGTCGAGGGCCACCCCGAGGACCCCGGCTTCGTCCGGGCCCTGGAGGAGCTGTCGTTCTTCTCGGCCGAGCTGCGGGAACTCGGCGTCTACCCGGCCCACACGTTCCGCGAGGAACTCCACCGGCCCGCGGAGACGCCTTCCGGCCCCTCCGCCCCCTGAGGAGCGGGGTCCCGGGACGGAGCCCCGAGGCGGGGCCGGGCGGGCGGTACGGGCCGGGCGCGGCCCGTACCCGCACCGGCGCCGCCCGGCCCGTACCCCCTCGGCAGCCTCAGACGCTGACGCCGAAGTCCTGCGCGATGCCGACGAGGCCCGAGGCGTAGCCCTGGCCCACGGCGCGGAACTTCCACTCGGCCCCGTTGCGGTACAGCTCGCCGAAGACCATCGCGGTCTCGGTCGCCGCGTCCTCGGAGAGGTCGTAGCGGGCGATCTCGGTGCCGCCGTCCTGGTTGACGATGCGGATGTAGGCGTTGCGGACCTGGCCGAAGTTCTGGTTGCGGGTCTCGGCGTCGTAGATCGAGACGGGGAAGACGATCTTGTCGACGTCGGCGGGCAGGCCCGCGAGGTTGACGTTGATCGCCTCGTCGTCGCCCGCGCCCTCGCCCGTCCGGTTGTCGCCGGTGTGGACGATCGTCTGGTCCGGGGTCTGCTTGTTGTTGAAGAACACGAAGTGGCCGTCGGAGTAGACCTTGCCCTGCGTGTTGACCGCGATCGCGGAGGCGTCGAGGTCGAAGTCCGTACCGGTCGTGGTGCGCACGTCCCAGCCGAGGCCGACTGTCACGGCGGTCAGGCCCGGGGCCTCCTTCGTCAGCGAGACGTTGCCGCCCTTGGACAGGCTTACAGCCATGGGATGTGTCCCTTTCGTCGAACGATCACGGTCCCGCGCCTTCGGCGGGCCCGTCGTCATTTCTATGAACGCGGGCGCACGCTGCCAAGGTTCCTGGCTCCTTTGCTTTCTTTACGAATCTCCGCGGAACGGGGTGCGCGGGCGTCCCGCGCACCCCGTCGCGCACCCCCGGCGTGAAAAGCGCGTGCCGCACGCCCCGGGAGGCGCGACCATGGAGTCATGTCCGGTCCCCATGTCATCCGTGGCTCGGTCGTCCTGCCCGAGGCGGAGCTGAGATGGCGCTTCTCGCGCTCCTCCGGGCCCGGCGGCCAGCACGTCAACACCTCCGACACCCAGGTCGAGGTCCTGTTCGACCTCGCCGCCACCGAGGCGCTGCCCGAGGTCTGGAAGGCCCGCGCCCTCGAACGCCTCGCCTCCCGGCTGCGTGACGGCGGCGTCCTGGCCGTGCGCGCCTCCGAGCACCGCTCCCAGTGGCGCAACCGCGAACTCGCCGCCGCCCGCCTCGCCGCGCTCCTCGCCGAGGCCACCGCCCCGCCCCCGGCCGCCCGCCGCAAGCGCAAGATCCCCCGGGGCATCAACGAACGCCGCCTGCGCGAGAAGAAACAGCAGGGCGAACGCAAGCGCGGCAGATCGGGCAAGGACTGGGGGTAGCGAAGGCGCCGCGCGTCCGCCGTGCCCGCCCCCCGTCCGCGCCCGCCCCCGCACCCCGTCCGCGCCCGCACCCCGTCCGCGCCCGCACCCCCCGTCCGCGCGCGTGCTGTTCACCCCAACGCCCGGTCTACCCCAACGCCCGGTACTTGCCCCGGAAGTAGAGCAGGGGCTCGCCGTCCGCGCTCGGGAGGTCCGCGCTGAGGACGCGGCCTATGACGAGGGTGTGGTCGCCGGCTTCGACGCGCTGCTCGGTGCGGCATTCCAGGGTGGCGAGCGCGCCGTCCAGCAGGGGGGCGCCGGTGTGGGTGCCGCGCCGGTGGGGGACGTCCTCGAAGAGGAGGCGGTCGCTGAGGCGGCCGCGCATCGCGAAGCGGCCCGCGAGGTGGATCTGGCTCCGGTCGAGGAGGGAGACGCCCCACAGGGGCTGCTCCTCCAGGAGGTCGTCCATGCGGGAGCCGGTGCGCAGGCTCACCATGACGAGCGGCGGGTCGAGGGAGACGGAGAGGAAGGCCGTGGCCGTCATCCCCGCGTCGTCGCCGCGCGGCCCGTCCGGGTCGGTCTGCGGTTCGTGGGCCGTCACCAGGACCACTCCGGCCGCGAGCCGGGTCAGCGCGGCCTTGAACTCCTCGTCACTCACCCCCACAGCATGAGGGGTGACGGGGGCGGCGGGGGTCGGGGCGTCGGAGCTGAGCACGTCATGCACGCTAACTCGCCGGTAGCACTCGCCGCATCGGGCCAACGGCCGAAGCGGAAGTCCTAAGACCACACGCGTGTTCCTCCGGGGCGAGGAGCGGCGCGGGGCGTCGGCTGTCGCCAAGCGGTGCGCAATCGATCGAAATCGCGCAAGAGGCGCACGGAGAGTGCGCGTGAGGCCACAGATTCCGCTGTGACTTGAGTCACAGCGCTCACATTTAGTTGACCGTGAGTACCGGGCACACAGCTCACTGTGATTCAGTGGGGGAGTGACCAATGTGCTGATGTGATCGGATGATCAGCAGTTCGGGTGGTCGAGGACGACGACCCGTGCCGCCGGTGGTCCGGGGGAGGCGCGCGTCCTGGAGTCGCTGTCGAGCTCTCGGGGAGTGGACGAGCATGGAGACCGAGTCGGAGCCCTACGTCCGTCTTGCGACCATGCGGCAGCTCCACCAGGCGGTCGCCGACCTCGCCACGGCCCGCAGCCTCGCCGACACCCTCCAGGCCGTCGTGGACGGCGTCGTCCACGGCATCGGCTGGGAACTCGCCGCCGTGAACATCGTCCAGCCCGACGGTGACCTCGTCGTCGCCGCGCTCTCCGGCAGCGACGCCGCCGACTCCGTCCTGACCGGACGCGTCGCCTCCCGCGCCGCCTGGGAACGCCGCCTCGCCGCCGCCGAGCAGTGGGGCGCCCTGCGTTTCCTGCGCCACGACGTCGTCCGCGAGCTGGAGGCCGACGGCATCCCCACCTGGTACACCCCGGGCCCCGAACCGCGCTTCGCCGACGAGTGGCACCCCGAGGACCAGCTCCTCGCCCCCATGTACGAGTCCGGGCAGGCCGGTGAACTCGTCGGCGTCCTCGCCGTGGACCGCCCGCGCGACGGCCGCCGCCCCGGCGCCTGGGGCTGCGAGGCGCTCCAGATGTACGCCGCCCAGGCCGCCACCGCGATCGCCAACGCCCGCCTGCGCTCGAACATGCAGCGCGCGCTCGTCCGCCTGGAACGCGAGCAGCAGGCCCTGCGCGCCAGCGAGGAATCCTTCCGGCAGGCCTTCGAGTACGCGCCGAGCGGCATGGCCATCGCGGAACTCGGCGGCGAGCACCACGGCCGCGTCCTGCGCGCCAACGACGCCCTGTGCCGCCTCCTGGGCCGCTCGGCCTCCGCGCTGCGCCGCTGGTCCTTCGTGGACCTCGCCCACCCCGAGGACGTCGGTGTCCTGCTGCGCACCTCCGCCGAGGGCGGCCGGACCGAACTGCGGCTGCTGCGCCGCGAGAAGAGCGGCGAGAGCTACGTGTGGGTCCACCTGCGCAACTCCGTCGTCGCCGACGCGGCGGACGGACCGCGCTTCCTCCTCACGCACGTCGAGGACATAGAGGACCGCAAGCGCCGCGAACTCCACCTCGCCCACCGCGCCAGCCACGACGCCCTCACCGGGCTCCCCAACAGCGCCGAACTGCGCTCCCGCCTCGCGGCCCGCCTGTGCGAACGCCCCTCGTCCCGCCCCCCGACCCCGGTCGAGAGCCTCGACGCCGCCTACGGCGACCACCGCGACGCCTTCGCGCGCCACGAGAACTACGAGAGCTACGAGGAGTACGCGGCGGCGCACTACGCGGGCCACCCCCACCGGCCGGCCGCCGGCACCCCGTACGCGCCGTACGCCCCCGGCACCCCGTACGCCAACGGCACGGGGCCGGACCCCTACGCGACCGGGGCGCCGGACCCCTACGGCGCGGCAGCGGCGGACCCCTACGGCGCCGGGGCGCCGGACGCGTACGGCGGCGGGGCGCCCGGCCCGTACGCGCCGCACCCGGTGACCGACTCCGGCGGGCACACCTACGACCTCGCCCAGAACCCCGCCGCGCACCTCACCGTCCCGGCCCCGGGCTACGGCACGCACACCCACGCCGTCGCCCCGCCCCCCGAGGGAATGCCGGACAACGGTGTCAAGGGGCTCGCGGTGCTCTTCTGCGACCTCGACGGTTTCAAGCCGATCAACGACCGCCACGGCCACCACGTCGGCGACGCCGTCCTCATCGAGGTCGCGCGGCGGCTCAGCGGCGGAGTGCGGGACGGGGACACCGTCGCGCGGCTCGGCGGCGACGAGTTCGTCGTGCTCGCCGACGGCGTCGGGCGCGGCGACGCCGAGGACCTCGCCGTCCGGCTGCGCAGCGCGATCACCCAGCCGATCCGGGCCGACGGGCGTTCCGTACGCGTGGGGGCGAGTTTCGGCATCGGCTGGGCGCGCTGCGGCGAGAGCCCGGAGGAGGTCCTTCAGTCGGCGGACCAGCGGATGTACGTGGAGAAGCGCTCGCGGGCGCGCCAGCACCGGCGGGCGATCTGAGGAACGCGCCGTCGCGGGGGCCCGGCGGGCTCCGGCCGCCGTGTGGTCCCGGCCACGCGGAGGGCTCCCGCGGAGCGGGTAGGCTCGCCGGAACCGGCCGGTGCCGCTCGCGCGCCCCCGGTACGCCAGTCCGCACCGCGATCAGCACGTCCCAGCACGTCACGTTCCAGCACGTCAAGGAGTGAGCCAGCGATGACCCCCGGTCCCCCCGGCAACAACGGTGCGAACCCGCCCGAGGGCGAGAACCCGGGGACGGCGGGCACGGAGGAGGACGACCCCTTCGGCTACCTGTACGCCGACGGCCAGTCCGCCGGGGCCAGGCCCCCCGGGGGCGGCGGCTACGGCTACCCGGGCCCCCGCTCGTACCACCAGGTCAGGGCGGTCGGCGAGCGGCAGTACGGGTACGGGTACCCGCCCAAGGAGGGCAAGCAGAACGCCCCGCAGCAGGGCGCTCCCGCGGCCGCGTACGCCCCGCAGCAGAACGCCCACTACGCCGCCCCGGAGAACCTGCCCGGCGGGCCGCCCGCGGGCGGCGGGCGCCGCGCGGCCGGCGGCCAGGGCGGCGGCCGGGGGCGCGGGCCGAACAACAGGGGACTGCTGATCGGCGCGGTCGCCGTGGTGTGCGCGGTCGTCGTGGGCATCACCGTCGCGGTCCTCTCGGGCGACGACAACGACGGCAAGGAGACCGCGAAGGACCCCGTGCCGAGCGCCACCGCTCCGCAGGGCCAGGGCGACGAGGACGACGACAAGAAGCCCGGCGACGACCCCTCGAAGAAGCCCGAGGCGCCGCTGCCGAAGGCCGACGCGAAGACCCTCCAGCTCTCCGGCGGCCCCTCGGTCGCCTCGGACGTCGAGGGCGCCAAGGCGAGCGGCGGCAGCTACGTCGCCGGGTTCAACAAGCCCGGCGCCAAGCTCACCTGGAACGTCAGCGTCCCCAAGGGCGGCGACTACACCGTCTTCCTCGACTACGGCGTCCCCGGCAAGGACCAGAAGGCCAGCCTCTACGTCAACGGCGGCGACCGCCGCGACCTCTCCCTCAAGAACTGGGCGCAGGCCGAGGAGGGCGACTGGGAGAAGGGCTGGACCACCTCCTACGTCTTCACCAGCCTGACGAAGGGCACCAACGCGATCTCCTTCTCCTGCGACGAGGGAGACACCTGCGACGCCAACTTCGACCGCGTGTGGCTCAAGGCGGGACACGTGACGCAGTAGCGGGGCCGCGCCGGAGCGGCGCGACCGGCGCCCGCAGGGCGCGGCTCCCGCCGCCGCAGCGGCGGGGGCTCACCCCACCTCCGCGACCTTCACCTGCCCCCGCAGGTCCCCGTACACCCGCGCGTCGAACTGCCCGGCCACCGGCGAGGCCACCGCCGCCCCCGCGAGGGCCGTCGCGTGGCCGAGCCGGGCGGGCCACGGCTGGGCGTCGGCCAGGCCGGCCAGGAGCGCCGCGACGACCGCGTCGCCCGCGCCGGTCGGATTGCCGGGCAGCGGACGCGGGAGCGCCGCGCGCCACACCGCGGTGGGGGTCACCGCGAGCAGCCCGCGGTCGCCGAGCGAGGCGACGACCGCGCCCGCGCCGCGACGGCGGGCGTCCCGGGCCGCGCGGGCCGGTTCGCGCGAACCGGTGAGCTGCGCCAGTTCGTCCTCGTTGGGCTTCAGGATGTCGGGCCGCGCCGCGACCCCCCGGCGCAGCGCCTCACCGCTCGTGTCCAGCACGACCGGCACCCCGGCCGCCCGCGCCTCGCGCACCAGGCTCGCGTACGCGCCCACCGGCACCCCGGGCGGCAGGCTCCCGCACAGCGCGACGGCCGTCACGGTGGGCAGCAGCCCCGCGTAGACGTGCCGGAACGCCTCCCACTCCGCGGGCGTGACGAGCGGCCCCGGCTCGCGCAGCACCGTCGCCGCGGCCCG
Organism: Streptomyces sp. SPB074; assembly: GCF_000154905.1. Taxonomy (GTDB): domain Bacteria; phylum Actinomycetota; class Actinomycetes; order Streptomycetales; family Streptomycetaceae; genus Streptomyces. Next base: position 3,906,968 of record NZ_GG770539.1, read on the forward strand.
CGCCGCCGCCCGCGACACCACGCGCGCCCTCGGCTCCGCGACCACCGTGACCGTGCGCCGCGCGGGCTCCGCCGTCGCCACGAGGGCGTCCGTGAGGCCCGCGGTCCCGGCCAGCAACGCGCGTATCCGCTCGCCGGTCGGGCCGCCGCACAGCCCCGTCACCGTGACGTGCCGTCCGAGCGCGCCCAGCACCCGGGCCACGTTGAGCCCCTTGCCGCCCGCGCGCTCGCTCACCTCGCGCACCGGATGGCTCGCCCCCGGCACGAGCGCGGGGACGCGGTACGTCAGATCGAGCGCGGTGTTCAGCGTGACGGTCAGCAGCATCCCGCGGACCCCTCCCCCTCGCGGTCCGGTGCGACCCGGCACCGGCACAGAGGTCCGATCATGCCAAAGCCGCCCCCGCCCGCCCAGAGCCCGGGGCGCGGCGAACCACCACCGGGGCGCGGCGAACCGCTCCGCGCGGCGAACCACTACCGAGGCGCGGCGAATCGTTACCGGGGGGAACGCGCGCCGCCCGCCGTCACCGCCGCCTGCTCCGGTGCCACGACCCACCGGCCCTTGCGCAGCACCCCCACCACCGTGAACCCGGCGTCGAGCACCACGACATCCGCGTCCTTGCCCGGCTCCAGCGAGCCCACCCGGTCCGCGAGGCCGAGGAGCCGGGCCGGGGTGGCGCTCAGCGCCCGTACCGCCGCCTCGATGCCGAGCCCGTCCACGGTCACGGCCCGCTTGAGGGCGCGGTCCATCGTGAGCGTCGAGCCCGCGATCGAGCCCCCCTCCGTCAGCCGCGCGACACCGTCCACGACATCGACCTCCAGCGGCCCGAGGTGGTAGCGCCCGTCCCCGAAACCCGCCGCGTCCATCGCGTCCGTGACGAACGCGACCCGGTCCGCGCCCTTGTGACGGAACGCCAGCTCCAGCGCCGCCGGGTGCAGGTGCGTGCCGTCGTTGATCAGCTCGACGGTGACCCGCTCGTCCTCCAGGAGCGCCGCGACGGGGCCCGGCTCCCGGTGCCCGAGCGGCGGCATCGCGTTGAACAGGTGCGTCGCCACCGTCGCGCCCGCCTCGATCGCCTCCACCGTCTGCTCGTACGTCGCGTCCGTGTGCCCGATCGCCGCGATCACCCCCTGCCCGGCGAGGAGCCGCACCGAGTCCAGACCGCCGGGCAGCTCCGTCGCGAGCGTCACCATCCGCGCCTGGCCGCGCGCCGCCGCGAGCAGCTTCGCGACCTCCGCCGGGTCCGGGTCGCGCAGCAGCGCCTCGCTGTGCGCGCCCTTGCGGCACGGCGAGATGAACGGCCCCTCGAAGTGGATACCGGCCAGCTCCCCGTCCTCCGCCAGCTCCGAGAGCAGCCCGGCCCGCTCCGCGAGCGCGTCCAGCTCTCCCGTCACGGTCGAGGCGACGACCGTCGTCGAGCCGTGCGCGCGGTGCGTGGCGAGCGCCGTCCGCACGTCCTCCACACCGCCCGCGCCGAACGCGGCCCCGCCGCCCCCGTGGTTGTGGATGTCCACGAAGCCGGGCACGAGCCAGTGCCCGCTCAGATCGGTCTCGGGGGCGCCCTCGGGAGCGCGCTCCGCGATCCGCTCCCCGGCCACGACGAGCCTGCCGTCCGGGACCTGCCCCGTGGGCAGGACCACGGTGGCGCCGGTGAGAACGGTGTAGTCGGTGCTGGCAGCCATCAGGCGCTTACCTCCGTGGCGAGTAGGTCCCAGGCGAGCAGGCCGGCGCCGAGGCAGCCCGCCGTGTCCCCGAGCGCGGCGGGCACGATCTCGGGCAGCGCCTGGAAGGTGACGCGCTCGGCGACGGCCGCGCGCAGCGGTGTGAACAAGGTTTCCCCGGCCTCGGCGAGCCCGCCACCGATGATCAGCGTCCGGGGGTCGAGCAGGGTGACGGCGATGAGCAGCCCGTCCGCGA
>NZ_GG770539.1:3910203-3911228 GCF_000154905.1 Streptomyces sp. SPB074
AAAAAAAAAAAAAAAAAAAAAAAAAAAAAAAAAAAAAAAAAAAATACAGAGGAGGACCCGACGGAAAAAAAAGAATCCGAAACAAGACAACAAACCCCTAACTAGAACTACTACAATTTCCACCGTACACCGAAAACCGTGACCGAGGCCGGGCGGGCGGGGCAGCGGGCCCTGCTCGACCGGCCCGAGAGGGGCGGCGTGGCCCTCGACTTCGACGGCACGCTCGCCGACATCGTCCCGGACCCCGACGCCGCGCGCGCCCGCCCCGGCGCCGTCGACGCGCTCGCCCGGCTCGCGCCGCACGTCCGCTCCCTCGCCGTGATCACCGGGCGCCCCGCCGAGACCGCCGTTCACCACGGCGGCTTCGCGCACGTCCCGGGGCTCGAACACCTCGTCGTCCTCGGCCTCTACGGCGCCGAGCGCTGGGAGGCCGCGAGCGGCGAACTCACCGCCCCGCCCCCGCCCCCGGGCCTGGCCGCCGCACGCGAGGAACTCCCCGCCGTCCTGGCCGCGAACGGTGACTTCCCCGGGCTGTGGACCGAGGACAAGGGCCAGGCCGTCGCCGTGCACACGCGCCGCGCCGCGGACCCGCAGGGCGCGTTCGACGCCCTGCTCGCCCCGCTCACCGCGCTCGCCGGACGCCACGGCCTCATCGTGGAACCGGGCCGCATGGTCCTGGAGTTGCGCCCGCCCGGCGTGGACAAGGGCAAGGCCCTCACGGCCCACCTCGCCGAGGTCGGCGCCACCTCGGTCCTCTACGCGGGCGACGACCTCGGCGACCTCGCCGCCTACGCCGCCGTCGAGGCCGGCCGCCCCGGCCGGCCCGGCCTCCTCCTCGCCTCCGGCACCGAGGTCCCCGAACTCACCGTCCGCGCCGACCTCCCGCTCCCGGGCGGACCGGAAGAGGTCGTCGCCTTCCTCTCCGCGCTGGCCGACACCCTGTCCTGACCCGGCCCCGGGCGGGGTGCGGCCCCGGCGGCCCTACGCCCCGCCCAGCGCCTCCAGCTGCTCCATGAACCACCGGC
>NZ_GG770539.1:3911328-3916636 GCF_000154905.1 Streptomyces sp. SPB074
CCGGCCGGGCGGCAGCGCCGTCGCCGCCTCCGCGAGGCGCTTCGTGCGGGCCGCGCGGGTCTCCGCGTCCTGGGTGAGCGCCGTGTGCAGGGCCTCGGCCGTCGCCGAGACGTCGTACGGGTTCACCACCACGGCGTCCGCGCCCAGTTCCTCGTACGCCCCCGCCTCCCGCGACAGCACGAGCGCCACACCCGCGTCCGAGACGACCGGGACCTCCTTCGCCACCAGGTTCATCCCGTCCCGGATCGGGTTGACCAGCGCGACGTCCGCGAGACGGTACGCGGCCAGCGAGCGCGGGAAGTCGTCGTCCACCTTGAGGAGGACCGGCGTCCACTCCGCCGTCCCGAACGCGTCGTTGATCTCCTGCGCGACCCGCTCCACCTCGGCCGTGTACGCCCGGTACACCTCCAGGTCCTGCCGGGAGGGGTACGCGAAGGCGAGGTGCACGACCCGGCCGCGCCAGTCGGGACGGTCCGTCAGCAGGCGCCGGTACGCGTGCAGCCCGCGCACGATGTTCTTCGACAGCTCCGTACGGTCCACCCGCACGATCGTGCGCCGCCCCTCGCCCCCGATCTCCTCGCGCAGCGCGGCGATCCGCTCGTCCACGTCCGCCTGCCCCGCGCGCGAGCGCAGGAAGTCGGCGTCCGCGCCCAGGCCGTGCACCGCGACCTCGGTGCGCCCCGTACCGCCCACGAGCGCGTCCGCGCAGGCCGTGAAGGCGTCCGCCCAGCGGCGGGTGAGGAAACCCGCGTGATCCGCGCCGAGAATGCCGCGCAGCACCTGCTCCGCCACGTCGTCCGGCAGCAGCCGGTAGTAGTCGAGCGGCGCCCACGGCGTGTGCGAGAAGTGCGCGATGCGCAGATCGGGGCGCAGCGCGCGCAGCATCCCCGGCACGAGCACGAGGTGGTAGTCCTGCACGAGCACCGCCGCACCCTGCGCCGCCTGCGCCGCGAGCGCCTCGGCGAACGCGCGGTTGTACGACTCGAACGAGGCCCAGCGCGCCCGGAACTCCGGGCCGAAGGCGGGCTCCAGCGGCGTCTGCCACAGCATGTGGTGGGCGAACCACAGCACGGAGTTGGCGATGTCGTTGTACGCCTCGTGCTGCGTGCGCGGATCGAGGCCCAGCATGTGGACCCGCCGTCCGCCCGTGTCCGCCGCGTCCAGCTCGCCGCCCGAGCGGCGCGCCGCCGCGCGGTCCGCGTCGCTCAGCGCCGCGCACACCCACACCGCGTCGACCTCGGGCCCGATCGCCGAGAGCCCCGACACGAGCCCCCCGCCGCCACGCCTGGCCGTCAGCTCGCCGTGCGCGCCGAACGCGTACGAGACGGGCCCGCGGTTGGAGGCGAGCAGGACGGCGGCACCGGCGGCGGTGCCCGTGGGGCGGTTGGGGTCGTCAGTAGACATGGTGCATTCCTCGCCTCGGGATCATGGGCTCAAACGTACGAACCGCGCGGGAGGCGGCATCCGCCCCCGGTCACCGTGTTCCGCCGCGCCCCCGCGCACGCGCCCACCGCCGGGAACGCGCGCCCGCGCGCCTCCCCGCGCGGCTCGCGCACCGGTGTCCCGAGCCCGGGCGTCCCGCGCGGCCCGCCTCAGGCCGCCGCCCGCCGCTCCGTGTACTCGGGGATCTCCCGCATCGGCGGCCGTTCCTCCGTGTCCACGGGGTGCGTGTGCGCCGTGAAGCCGCCCTCGGGCAGCCGGTCGAACTGGGTCAGCTCGGGCCGGACGAGATGGCCGCGCGCGAGCCGTACCTGCGCCGTGCGGTAGATCGTCGCCGCCATGCGGCCGAGCGCCTGCCCGTCCTGGTGGCGGTGCACCCGCACCCCGACGTCCACCTGCCCGAGCGCGTCCAGACCCACCGTGTGCAGCGCGTCCACGAGCAGCCCCAGCTCGACCCCGTACCCCACCGGGAACGGCAGTTGTTCCAGGAGCGAGCGGCGGGCCGCGTACTCGCCGCCCAGCGGCTGCACGAAGCCGGAGAGCAGCGGCCAGTGCAGATTGAGCAGCGGGCGCGCCATCAGCTCGGTGACCCGGCCGCCCTGGCCCGGCTCGGAGCCCAGCGGGCGGTCGTACATCGCCTTCACGAGGTGCACGTCCCGCTCGGCGAGGAGCGGGCCCAGGATGCCGGTCACGAACGCGGACCGGAAGTCCTTGAGGTCCGCGTCCACGAAACAGATCACGTCGCTGTCCGTCGCGAGCAGCGAGCGCCACAGCACCTCGCCCTTGCCCGGCAGGGCCGGCAGGCGCGGCAGCACGGCGTCCCGGTGCACGACACGCGCCCCGGCCGCGCGCGCGACCTCGGCGGTGCGGTCCGTCGAGCCCGAGTCGAGGACGACGAGCTCGTCGACGAGGGGGACCGCCTCGACGAGATCACGGCGGATGACGTCCACGATCGCGCCGACCGTCGCCTCCTCGTCCAGCGCGGGCAGCACGACGGCGACCGAGGTCCCCGTGACGCGTTTGAGCGCGGCGAGCCGTTCCACGGGCCAGTCGTTCGCGGTCCAGGAGCGGCGCTCCAGCCAGCGTTCCACCTCTTCGATCACGGCGTCTGTCCCCTCGTGCGTGCGGGCCCGGTAGGGGGCCCTTCGACTGCCGCCCCTTGCGGAGGGCGCCGGTGAGACCTTCATCTCGGCGTGCGGACGGCTCTCTCCACGATCCAGGGCTTCGGTTACAGTCTTGAACAACGCGGGTGACCATCCCATGTCGGGGTGCGCTGTCACCTTGTGTCACAAACGCCCCGGGCCCGAAGCCCGGGTGCCACAACGCTCATCCAGAGGGGCAGAGGGAAACGGCCCGTTGAAGCCCCGGCAACCCTCCAGCCAGTCTCCGCGCGGTTCACCGATACCGCCACCGAAGGCCCTGGCTCGGGAAGGTGCCAATTCCGTCTCGCGGTGAGATGCGCCGCGAGGAAGATGAGGAGAAAGGGCCTCCCCATGGCTGTGCAAGCCGCCGAAACCCCGCAGAACACCACCTCCGCCGTCGACCTCGGCCCCGCCGTCGCGCTCTCCTGCCGCGAGTGCGGCGAGCGCTTTCCGCTCGGCCCTGTCTTCGCCTGCGAGAGCTGTTTCGGCCCCCTCGAGGTCGCCTACGAGCTGCCCTCCGGCGATGTCGAGGGACTGCGCCGCGCGATCGAGGCCGGGCCCAAGAACATCTGGCGTTACGCGCCGTTGCTCCCCGTGCCCGCCGACGTGGCGAGCCACCCGAACACCAACCCCGGTCTCACGCAACTCGTGAAGGCGGACCGGCTCGCCAAGGAACTCGGCGTCACCGGCGGCCTCTACGTCAAGGACGACTCCGGGAACCCGACGCACTCCTTCAAGGACCGCGTCGTCGCGATCGCCGTCGAGGCCGCCCGCGCCTTCGGCTTCACGACCCTCTCCTGCTCCTCCACGGGCAACCTCGCGGGCGCCGTCGGCGCCGCCGCCGCCCGCGCCGGCTTCCGCTCCTGCGTCTTCATCCCGCACGACCTGGAGCAGGGCAAGGTCGTCATGGCCGCCGTCTACGGCGGCGAACTCGTCGGCATCGAGGGCACCTACGACGACGTGAACCGCTTCTGCTCCGAGCTGATCGGCGACCCGCTCGGCGAGGGCTGGGGCTTCGTCAACGTCAACCTGCGCCCGTACTACGGCGAGGGCTCGAAGACCCTCGCCTACGAGATCTGCGAACAGCTCGGCTGGGAGATCCCCGACCAGATCGTCATCCCGGTCGCCTCCGGTTCGCAGCTCACGAAGATCGACAAGGGCCTCAAGGAACTGATCGCGCTCGGTCTCGTCGCGGACAAGCCGTACAAGATTTTCGGCGCGCAGGCCGAGGGCTGCTCGCCGGTCTCGACCGCCTACAAGGCCGGCCAGGACGTCGTACGCCCCCAGAAGCCGAAGACGATCGCGAAGTCCCTCGCGATCGGCAACCCGGCCGACGGCCCCTACGTGCTCGACATCGCCCGCCGCACCGGCGGCGCCGTCGAGGACGTGGACGACGAGCAGGTCGTGGACGCGATCAAGCTCCTCGCGCGCACCGAGGGCATCTTCGCCGAGACCGCGGGCGGCGTCACGGTCGGTGTCACGCGCAAGCTCATCGAGAACGGGCAGCTCGACCCCGCCCTGACGACCGTCGTCCTCAACACCGGCGACGGCCTCAAGACCCTCGACGCGGTCGCCCCGACCACCGGGCCCACCGCGACCATCCGCCCCGACCTGGACGCCTTCCGCGCCGCGGGTCTCGCGGGCTGAGCGCCCTCCCCTCCGCACGTCCCGCGCTGCCCGAGAAAGGCCATGCCATGAGTGTTTCCGTACGTATTCCGACCATCCTGCGCACCTACACCGGCGGCCAGGCCGAGGTGCCCGCCGAGGGCGCCACCGTCGCCGAGGTCCTCGCCGACCTGGAGCGCCACCACAACGGCATCTCCGCCCGCGTCCTGGACGACGACGGCAAGCTCCGCCGTTTCGTCAACCTCTACGTCAACGACGACGACATCCGCTTCGAGCAGGGCCTGGACACGGCCACGCCGGACGGCACCGGCATCTCGATCATCCCGGCGGTCGCCGGCGGCTGCTGAGCCCGCGCGGGCTGCCGCTGGGCCCGCGCCGGGCGGCTCCGTCCCGCCCGAACCCCTCGCCTCACTCCTGCCCCCTCCGCACCACATGCGGAGGGGGCAATTCCATGGGATTCGCAGGAGTAGAGTCTGGGTATTGCTTCGCCCCTTTCTTCACGGCGGTTCCAGTAATCCCCCGCGCCTCGTACGCATCCGTCGGAAGTCCGGCAATCAATTCCGCTTTCCGCGCCGCCCCTTTGTGGCTTTACGTTCCTTTTGCCGGGCCCGACGTGTCCCGACCTCCCGTGAATTCTCCGGCCTTGTCAGGATGCGCGCCGGGCCGATTTCTCGTCCGACTGACCTGTTGCGGACGGCAGTTGGGCAGATACATTCAGCGGCGGTCGACGCGTTCCGGCGCACGCCCCCAAAGAATCCCGCGGGGGTGAGGTCTGACCCGGGTGCGCGAAGTGCGTTCCTGTGCAAGGGCCAGTAATAGGGGAGTTAGGCATGGCTCAGGGCACCGTCAAGTGGTTCAACGCGGAGAAGGGTTACGGCTTCATCGCGGTCGACGGTGGTGCGGATGTATTCGTCCACTACAGCGCGATCCAGATGGACGGTTACCGCACCCTGGAGGAGGGTCAGCGGGTCGAGTTCGAGATCTCGCAGGGCCAGAAGGGCCCGCAGGCGGACATGGTCCGCGCTGCCGCCTGAACAGCGCTCCGACCGGTACGCGGCCCCGCGGTCGCGTACGGCACGACACGACGAGCACGGGCGAGG
>NZ_GG770539.1:3916798-3922107 GCF_000154905.1 Streptomyces sp. SPB074
CCGGGCGGGACGGGCGCGCTGTTCGCGTCGGGGGCGCGCTGTTCGCGCGGGGCGTGCTCGCCCGTGGCGGTGGCGGTCTCGCGCGTACGCGCGCGCGTCGAGCCCGCGTGCTTACCCGTACGGGTGGCATGAGCGGACGCAGGGCCGGGCAGGACCCACTCAAGTGGCTTGCACTCGATGGGGCAGAGTGCTAATCATTAGCGTTAGCACTCTGATGGTGAGAGTGACAGAGAGACCGGGTCGGTGAGGCCCGGAGGCCCCGCCGTGGCAAGGAATTCGGCGCGGGTCCCAGGCCGTCCGTCGCGGGCGCCACCACGGTCCCTCAGCCCACCCCGTGTCCTGGGAGGACCACTTCACATGGCCAAGATCATCGCGTTCGACGAGGAGGCGCGGCGCGGCCTTGAGCGCGGTATGAACCAGCTCGCCGACGCCGTCAAGGTGACCCTCGGCCCCAAGGGCCGCAACGTCGTCCTGGAGAAGAAGTGGGGCGCCCCCACGATCACCAACGATGGTGTCTCCATCGCCAAGGAGATCGAGCTGGAGGACCCGTACGAGAAGATCGGCGCCGAGCTGGTCAAGGAGGTCGCGAAGAAGACGGACGACGTCGCCGGTGACGGCACGACGACCGCGACCGTCCTGGCCCAGGCGCTGGTCCGCGAGGGCCTGCGCAACGTCGCCGCCGGCGCCAACCCGATGGCCCTCAAGCGCGGCATCGAGCAGGCCGTCGAGGCCGTCTCGGGCGCGCTCCTGGAGCAGGCCAAGGACGTGGAGACCAAGGAGCAGATCGCCTCCACCGCCTCCATCTCCGCCGCCGACACCCAGATCGGCGAGCTCATCGCCGAGGCCATGGACAAGGTGGGCAAGGAAGGCGTCATCACCGTCGAGGAGTCCCAGACCTTCGGTCTGGAGCTGGAACTCACCGAGGGTATGCGCTTCGACAAGGGCTACATCTCGGCGTACTTCGCCACCGACATGGAGCGCATGGAGTCGTCCCTCGACGACCCGTACATCCTCATCGCCAACTCCAAGATCAGCAACGTGAAGGACCTCCTTCCGCTGCTGGAGAAGGTCATGCAGTCGGGCAAGCCCCTGCTGATCATCGCCGAGGACGTCGAGGGCGAGGCGCTCTCCACCCTCGTCGTCAACAAGATCCGCGGCACCTTCAAGTCCGTCGCGGTCAAGGCCCCCGGCTTCGGTGACCGCCGCAAGGCCATGCTCGGCGACATCGCCATCCTCACCGGTGGCCAGGTCATCTCCGAGGAGGTCGGCCTCAAGCTGGAGAACGCCGGCATCGAGCTGCTCGGCCGCGCCCGCAAGGTCGTCATCACCAAGGACGAGACGACCATCGTGGACGGCGCCGGCGACAGCGAGCAGGTCGCGGGCCGCGTCAACCAGATCCGCGCCGAGATCGAGAACAGCGACTCGGACTACGACCGCGAGAAGCTCCAGGAGCGCCTGGCGAAGCTCGCCGGTGGCGTCGCCGTCATCAAGGCCGGTGCCGCGACCGAGGTCGAGCTCAAGGAGCGCAAGCACCGCATCGAGGACGCCGTGCGCAACGCCAAGGCGGCCGTCGAGGAGGGCATCGTCGCCGGTGGTGGCGTGGCCCTGCTCCAGGCTTCCGCGGTCTTCGACAAGCTGGAGCTCGAAGGCGACGAGGCGACCGGCGCGGCCGCCGTCCGCACCGCCCTGGAGGCCCCGCTCAAGCAGATCGCCGTCAACGCCGGCCTCGAAGGCGGCGTCGTGGTGGAGAAGGTCCGCAACCTTGAGGTCGGCCACGGCCTCAACGCCGCGACCGGCGAGTACGTGAACATGATCGCCGAGGGCATCCTCGACCCGGCCAAGGTCACGCGCTCCGCCCTCCAGAACGCGGCCTCGATCGCCGCGCTCTTCCTCACCACCGAGGCCGTCATCGCCGACAAGCCGGAGAAGGCCGCCCCGGCCGCTCCGGGCGGGATGCCCGGCGGTGACATGGACTTCTGATCCCGTTCCCGGCCACCCGGCCGGACTGGATGAGGGTTCCCCGGGGCCCGTACGTCTGCGGACGTACGGGCCCCGGTCGCGTGCGGGGGCGGTCTCGCGGGGGCGGGGGCCTGGATCGCGGGTGGCGGGTGGGGGCCGTGCCCGTACGGAGCGGGCGGCCCGTTCCCGTCGTACGGCCCGCGCGTCCCCCGGGCGTTCCCGGGGACGAGAAAGCGGCACCTCCGGGTCAGGAGGTGCCGCTCTTCGCCGTGACGGCCGTCCGCGTTCCCCCGGGGAGCGAGGGTGCCACCGGGTCCCGCCCGCGTCGCTTCCCCCGAATCCGGCGCGGGCGGGCGGCCCGGTGCCACCGCCCCGTTCGGGACGGTCGTCACCGGGACAGGATGCCGCGAACGGGTCCGGCAGGGTATGAGTACTTCTACCCACACACCCGGCCCCGGCCGGTACGGACGTCACGGAGGGAGCGGGGGATGCACGGAGCCGACGCGGACCCGGTCGCGCTCGCCCGGCTCCTCGGCCTCGCCGTCACCGCCCTCCACGAGACCCGCCCCGAACAGCTGTGGTCCCTCGCCTTCACCGAACTGCTCGACGCGCTCGACGCCGACCTCGCCGTCCGCAAGGCCGAGGAGTGGAACCCCGGCGAGGGCACCGTCCGGCTCTGGACCCCCGAGGGCCCCGCCCACCACCTCCTCGGCCCCCAGCAGCTCGACGTGATCCGCACCGGCTACCCCTTCGTCGACCACTACACGGCCGGCCACCCCCTCGAACCCCTCACCGCCCGCACCACCGCCGGAGCCCACGCCTGGCGCCACGCCGCCCCCGCCGGGCACCTGCGCGACACGCTCGGCTCGACCGACATCCTCGCCCTGCCGCTCCCGCGCCCCGAGCACGGTGCCATCAACGGCTGCCTCCTGCACCGCACCGGCCGCCGCCCCTTCACCCCCGCCCACCTCGCCTACGCCCGCCGCGCCCAGCCCGTACTCGCCGCCGTCGAAGCGCACGCGAGCCACCTGCGCGCCTGGCGCACACCCCCCGCGGGACCGGAGGCGGCGACCGTACGCGAGGAACGCGCCGCCGCACTCGGCCTCACCCCGCGCGAGATCACCGTCCTCGCCCTGCTCGCCGAGGCCCGCGCCGCGAGCGCCATCGCGCAGCGCCTCGGCATCTCACCCCGCACCGTCCACCGCCACCTCACGCACCTCTACCGCAAGTTCGGCACGAGGGACCGGCTCGCGACGGTGCTGCGGGCACGGGAGGCCGGGGTGCTGTGAGCAGTGCGGCGGTGCCGTGCGGGGCGCGCCGGTGCTGCGGGCGGCGCGCCGCTGCCGTGGGTACCGCGCCGGTGCTGCGGGCCGCGCGCCGGTGCTGCGGGCCGCGCTCGCTGCTCAGGTGTGCGGGGTGCGGGCCGGGAGGGAGTTGAGGAGCCGGAGCTTCTCGTGGCTCTCGGTACCGGGAGTGGCGGTGTAGACGAGGAGCGACTGCCACTGCGCCGGGTCGATGAGCACCTGGCAGTACAGGTCCAGCAGTCCCAGCTCGGGGTGGAGCACCCGCTTCGTCTCCGTCTGTGGCAGGCCGACCTCGTGCGCCGCCCACAGCGCGGCGAACTCCTCGCTGCGCGTGAGCAGCGCCTCGGCGATCTCCTCGGCGCGCCCGCCCTTGCCCTCCCGGGCGTACGCCGTGCGCAACTCCGAGACGAAGAACCGCCCGCGCAGCGTGTGGTCCTCCACCGGGCACAGCGGGCGCACCGTCTCGGGCGCGGCGAACCAGCGGTAGCCGATGCTGCGCTCCAGCCCGGTGAAGAGGGTCTGGTCCCCGAGGAGCGCGGTCGCCGCGTGCGTCTGCTTGAGCGTCTCGCCGACCCCCGAGACCACCTGCGCCGGAGTGTCCTCCAGCCGGTCGAGGATGCGCATGAGCCCCGGCGTGATGTGGTCCGTACGGCTCGTGCGGGCGGGGGCGTTGTGACCGGCGAGCAGGAAGAGGTGGTCCCGCTCGGCGAGCGTGAGGCGCAGCCCGCGCGCCATCGCGGCGAGCATCTGCTCCGAAGGCTGCGGACCGCGCTCCTGCTCGATACGCGTGTAGTGGTCGGCGGACATCTCGCACAGCGCCGCCACCTCCTCCCGCCGCAGCCCACCGGTACGGCGGCGCGGCTCGCGCGGCAGCCCGACGTCCTCGGGTTGCAGCGCGGCCCGTCGGATGCGCAGGAAGTCGGCGAGCTGAGCCCGGTCCACGGGGGTCCTCCTGGGGGGCGGGGTGTCGGGGGTGTGGGGCGGGGCGGGTGGCCCGGGCCCGTGCTCAGTGCCCTGGGGTGCGGGGCGCCTGTGTCGTCCGTCGTACGGTGCGGGCTGGCCTTCCCGTGTTCGTCGCACGGTGCGGGCCGGCCGCGTCGCACGGGCGGGTCACAGCAACATGCCGCCGCTGGCCTCGATGCGCTGGCCGGTGATCCAGCCGGTGCCGTCCGTCAGCAGGGCGGCGACCGCGGCGCCGATGTCGGCCGGGTCGCCGACGTGACCCATCGCGGTGACGCTCGCGAGGCCCTGCCGTACCGCCTCGTCGTCCCGCAGCTCACCGCCGCCGAAGTCGGTGGCGGTGGGACCGGGGGCGATCGCGTTGACCGCGATGCGGCGCGGGCCGAGTTCCTTCGCGAGGTAGCGCGTGAAGACCTCGACGGCGCCCTTCATCGCGGCGTAGGGCGCGGCGTCGACCTGCGTGAAGCGGGTCAGGCCTGTCGAGACGTTGAGGACGCGGCCGCCATCGGCGAGCAGGGGCAGGAGCGTCTGGGTGAGCAGGTAGGGGCCCTTGAAGTGGACCGCGTACACGCTGTCGAGCTGCGCCTCCGTGGTCTCGGCCACGGGCGCCATCGCGGAGGAGCCGGCGTTGTTGAAGAGGTGGTCGAAGGTGTCCCGCCCCCAGTGCTCGTCCAGCGCGGCCCGTACGTCCGCGGCGAAGGCCGGGAACGTGCCGAACTCGGTCGTGTCCAGCCGGAAGGCCACGGCGGTACGACCCAGCCCGCGCACCTCGGCGAGCACGGCCTCGATCTCCTCGGCGTGCGAGCGGTAGGTGAGGACGAGGTCCTGCCCGGCGGCCGCGAGATGCAGAGCGGCCTGCCTGCCGAGCCCGCGGTTGGCACCGGTGACGAGGGTGATCTTGGGGGTGGGGGTGGAGGCGTGGGGGGGCCTCGGCGGTCGCGGGGGTGTTGTGGGTCTCGCTCATGGGGTGCTCCGTAGACGTGCGCGGGGGCTTTCGCTTACGTCATCGAGAGTGGCCCGGGACGGGAGGGGGATGAAGGCCGCACTTGTCCAGGGACCGGGGGTCCCCCTTTGGGGGAGGGGTGG
>NZ_GG770539.1:3922389-3925306 GCF_000154905.1 Streptomyces sp. SPB074
GGAGTGGGTGGGGGTGCGGGGCCGGGCCGGGTCAGTGGTGGCGCTGGGCGCGGAGGTAGAGGCCGCCGAGGACGAGCGTGGGTACCGCGAAGCCGAGGGCGATCTTGGTCTGCCGTTGGTGATCCGCGTTGCACGCGCTGGCGGTGGGCCCACCGGATTCCCCGGTCCCGAGCACGCTCCCGCAACCGCTCCCGCCCACCGGCCACATGAGCAGCGCGAGAACGACCAGGAGCCCGAGCGCCGCGAGGCCGCCGTAGAGACGGTGAGCGGTGATACGCATGGCGAAGACGCTACGGCACCGGTGGGCGTGCCGGAAGAGGGAACGGATGGACGGACTCCGGTTGGGCGGTGGTGGGGCGGTGGTTGGGGTGGCGGTTGGGCTCTGGTGGGGTGGTTGGGCTCTGGGTGGGTGGCGGGGGGCTTGGGGTGGTGGATCGTCTGCCGCGACCGGGGCACACCCCCACCCACCCGGGGGGCGACCCCAATACCAGTCTTTCGCAAGTCGGCACCCCACGAGCACCACCAGCTGAAATCTGTGGATAAAGTCCGTGAAGAGAAAATTCCTCTCACTCGTCCGTGTGAGGGGAATTCGTTGTCCACAGGGGGGATTTGACCCCCGCCGTGTCTCGTGATCAAGTCCCGGTAACTCAAGTGCCGCCATCGGGGCGCCGTCGCTACGGTCAGGGGATGCCTCGACTGGAGCGGTTGACGGCCGCGCACGCACCGGCGCTGCTGGAGTTCGAGCGTGCCGAACGGGAGTGGTTCGCGCGATGGGTACCGGACCGGGGGGACCCGTACTTCACCGCCGAGGGCTTCGCCGCGCGGCACGCGGCGCTGCTCGCCGAGCAGGACGCGGGTGTCTGCCGCTTCCACGTGCTGCTCGACAACGACGGGCACACCGTGCTCGGCCGCTTCAACCTCATGGACCTCGTCCCCGGCGAGGACGCGGAACCGGGCTACCGGCTCGCACGCCGGGCCACGGGCCGTGGACTCGCGACCTCGGCCGTACGGGAGTTGTGCGTCCTCGCCCGCGCATCGCTCGGCCTGACCCGCGTGTGGGCGGATACTGATACCGGCAACACGGCGTCCCGCGCCCTGCTCGCGCGCGGGATTCGGCCCCGGCGTACCGGTCGACCGGAACGGAAAACCCGTGCTGCGGCATACCCGTTCGCTGTGACGAGCCGCCCCGTCGCTCGGCCGGGGAGGTCGGTCGTGGTGCCGCGACGGCCGTCCGCCGTGCTGGACCGGCACGGGGCCTCGGCAGGCGAGCGTTGCCGACACCCGCCGCCGCCCCACGCCGCCGCGCCACCTCAAGCCGGTTCGCCCGCTCCGCCCCGACCCGCCCCTCGCCCGTGCCGCTCCGGGGCGCCCCCGGCGCCACGTGCCGGTGTGCTGCGCTCCTCCCCGCCGCCTCGCGCCGTACGCGCCGGGTGCTCGTACCCTTGCCCGGCCTCGCGCGATGCGCACCGCGCGCCGCCCCGTGCCCCGCGTACCCGGCTCCCCGCCGCCTCGTGTCGTACGCGCCCGGTGTCTCACCCCGGCCTCACCCCGCGCCATACGTAGAACGGCGCCCCGGTCCCCTCGCACCCCCCGTGCGTCCCGTGGCACCTCGCGCCTGACGGGGCGGGCGAGCGGTGACGCGTGCCACATTCCGTGCTGCGTCGCAGGTCAGGCGGCTAGGCTCGCGGGACATGGACATAGCAGTCGATGATCTGGCCGGACCCGCCGTCGCGGCCTTCCTGGAAGCGCACGTCTCCCAGCTTCGTGCCCTCTCCCCGCCCGAGAGCACCCACGCGCTCGACCTCGACGGGCTGCGCGTACCGGAAGTGACCTTCTGGGCCGCGCGTGAGGACGACGACATCGTCGGCTGCTGCGCCGTCAAACGCATCGCTCCGGGGCACGGCGAACTCAAATCCATGCGCACCGATCCGACCCGCACCCGCTCCGGTATCGCCTCCACACTGCTGCGGCACGCCCTCGACGAGTCGCGGAGGGCGGGGCTGGGACGACTCAGCCTGGAGACCGGGGCGGACGACTTCTTCCTCCCGGCCCGCACGCTCTACGCCAAGTTCGGCTTCCGCCCCTGCCCGCCGTTCGGCACCTACCGCGAAGACCCGCTCAGCGTCTTCCTCACCCGCACCCTCTGACACACTCCCTCGCCCCGGTCACGGCGCTCCGCTCCCTCTCCTCTCGCCCCGCAGGCGCGCGGCAGGCTAGCCGCTCTCCGCGCGACGCGCCGGGGAATCGCCCGAAGCGTCGCCGAAATGGTGAATAGCCCGGTGGCGCCGTGGCGGCACGCCCGGGCGGAGTGATGAACTCCTGTCCAGCCTCGCCTCCGCGGGGAGCCTCCCGCTCCTGGGAGCCCCGCCGCCCGGGCGCCCCACCACTCCGGGCGCCCGGACGGCGGGCAGGCGGGCGACCCCCGGCAGCACGGCCGCGGCGGCGCGCGCCGGACGGGGCGGAGCACGACGAGTGACGACCAACGGGAGCGTGGACGAATGACCGAGCAGGGCACGCGAGAACTGACCGGTATGTACGAGGCGCAGGACCACTTGGAGCGCCTCCGTGCCGCCCTCACCGCCGCAGGCGTCAAGCTGCCGTCGCTCCGCCTGGACCTCCCGTCCTGCTCCGGAGAGGCACAGACCCCGCTCCTCGACCTCGGCCGCGTCAATCTCGACACCGCCCGCGCACTCGCCGCACTCGCCGAACGCGCCGCCCGCCCCGCCCCCGCCGACACGAAGAGCGCCTGACGGAAGACCCGGCCGGAGACCGCGACGCCGCCCCGCGCGCCGAGAACCCGACGGCACGACGCCTCGCGGCGGCGGGCCCGGCGGACGACAGCGCCCGCATCCCATCTCCGCATTTCCGCAGGCGGCGACGCCTCGCCGACACCGGCACACCCCCCCCGCGCCCCAAG
>NZ_GG770539.1:3925406-3930273 GCF_000154905.1 Streptomyces sp. SPB074
GGCCAGGGCGCGGCGGCGCCGTGCGTGCCCCGCGCCCCGGCCCGTTCCCTGCCGTGCCGACGCCGCAGGACCGGTCACCGCCTCACGCCCTCCCTTCCCCCGGGCCACCCCGCCCCGGCCGCCCTCACCGATCCGCGCCCGCCGCGCGTCCGCGTCCTCCCACCGCGTCCACCTCCCACGTCACCGGCGCACCGGCAGCCCCTCCTCCGTGCGCTCTCGCCTGACGTCGTAGCGTCGGTGAGGACGGTGTTCAGCCGTCGCCACGTCAGCAGCCCCGGCGCGGGAACAACCCGCGACGGGAGGAGGAGTGCGCATGTCCGCGCCCGAACCGTCCCCGTCCCTCTCCGGCACCCCGGCCCCGCGCGCGACCGGTGAGCCGCAGCAGAACGTCAGCTTCCCGAGCGCGGGCGGCACCGCCCACGGCTACCTCGCTCTCCCGCCCACCGGGCGCGGCCCCGGGGTGCTCGTGATCCAGGAGTGGTGGGGACTCACCGAGCACATCGCCGATGTGACCCGCCGCCTCGCCGCGGCGGGCTTCGTCGCTCTCGCCCCCGACCTGTACGGCGGTGCCGTCGCCCACGACGCCGCCGAAGCCGGCCGGATAATGGGCGCCCTGCCCGTGGACCGCGGCGTGGAACTGCTCTCCGGCGCGGTGGACTACCTCCTCGGTCTTCCCGAAGTCACCTCCTCCTCCGTGGGCGCGGTCGGTTTCTGCATGGGCGGCGGCTTCGTCCTGCAACTCGCCGCGACCGACCCCCGGGTCAGCGCCGCCGTCCCGTTCTACGGCGTGATCCAGGGCGAACTCCCGGACTTCTCCGGGATGCGCGCCGAGGTTCTCGGGCAGTACGGGGAAGAGGACCAGTCCGTGCCGCCCGTCTCGCTGGACGCGCTGCGCGCCGCGCTGGAGAAGCAGGCGGGGATCACCCCCGATCTCCGCCTCTACCCGGCGGGCCACGCCTTCTTCAACGACCGCAGGGAGACGTACCACCCCGAGGCCGCCGCCCAGGCGTGGGAATCCACCCTCGGGTTCCTGCACGACCGCCTGGAGGAGACCCCCGGAAAGTGACCCACCGGCGGCCGCCGCCCCGCCGGCCGCCGTCCGCCCCGTGATGCGTCGTCCTCGACCGACACGTCGCGATCGGCACGCCGCGATCGGCACGCCGCGACCGGCACGCCGCGACCGGCACGCCGCGACCGGCACGCCGCGACCGGCACGCCGCGACCGGCACGTCGCGACCGGCACGTCGCGACCGGTCCGGCTCGACCAGCCCGCCCCTGCAGAACCGCCGCCACAGACCCGCCCCGACCGGCCGCCCAGACCGACCGGCCACCCCCGGCCGAACGGCTCCAGCCGACCCGTCGGTCGGTCTCGGCCGGACGCGGCTCAGCGCGCCCGCTGCCCCCGGCGACCCGCCCCCTCAAGAGCCCCCCCGAGAGACCCGCCTCAATGGTTCGTCTCAATAAGCCCGCCTCGTCGCGTTGGCGAGGGCCTGGGGGCTGTAGCCGGCGAACAGTTCCGTCTCTGCCTCCCGTACCTTCGTGATCGCTTCGAAGAGCGGGTCGCCGAGGGCCGCGCGCAGCGCCTCCGACTGCCGGAACCGGGCCACCGCTTCCGGCAGTGAGGCGGGCAGCCGTTCCGGTCGTTCAGTCTCCGGCAGTTCGGCGGGGTCGCCCGTGACGGGCGCCGGGAGGCGCTCGCCGCGCTCCAGGCCGCCGAGACCCGCGGCGAGCACCGCGCCCGCGACGAGGTACGGGCTCGCCGCCGCGTCGAGGCACTTGACCTCGGCGTTCGCCGTCTCCGCCCGCCCCGGCGCCCCGGGGATCAGACGCAGCGCCGCCTCTCTGTTCTCCGGCCCCCAGCACTGGAAGGCGCCCGTCCAGCGCGAGGGAGCCAGGCGCAGGTAGCTCGCCGGGCTGGGGGCTCCGATGGCGAGGAGGGCGGGCAGTTCCCCGAGGACACCGGCGAGGAAGGACTCGGCCTCCGGGCGCAACCCGGCCGGGCCCTCACCGCCGCCGCACAGGTTGACCCCGTCACGCCACAGGCTCAGGTGCAGGTGCCTGCCGTTGCCCACCTGCCCGGCGAGCACGCTGGGCCCGAAGTTCGTCTCCCAGCCGTAGCGGACCGTGACGGCGCGAATGGTCTCCTGGACGAGGACCACGAGGTCGGCCGCGCGGACCGGGGCGGCCGGGGCGACGGACAGCTCGAACTGCCCCGGTGAGTACTCCGGGTGGATCTGGAGCACCTCGACGCCCTGGCGCTCCAGCGCGACGAGGATGTCCCGCAGGTAGTCGCCGTGCGGAGCGAGGCGCGTCATGCCGTAGGCGCCGCCCGCCGCCGGTGGGCACGGCTCCGCCTCGGCGTCGGCCGTACCCCCGTGACCGCCGCCGTCGGCGGGGACGGTGACGATCCACTCGGTCTCGAAGCCCATGAGCGGGGAGAGCCCGGCGGCCTCCGCGCGGGTGGTGACGCGGCGCAGGAAGGCGCGGTGGCAGGCCGCCGCCGGGGAGCCGGACTGCTCGTACCTGTCGCCCGGCGCCCACGCCCAGCCCGGCTGTCCCGCGAGGACCGTGAGGGCGCTCAGGTCGGGGACGATGCGGAGGTCGCCCTCCGGGCCGCCGATGTGCGGGCTGTTCGTGAAGGAGTCGTCGACGAGGGCCACGTCGAAGACCGGGGAGAGACCGACCCCGTCCTGCCCCGCGCGGATCAGGCGCGCCGCCGGGACCGCCTTGACCCGGGTGATCCCCGCCGTGTCCACCGTCGTGATCGCCACCCCGGCCACCTCCGGTGGCAGCGTCGGCGCCTGCCCGGTCCCCTGGGCGCCGGGGAGGGCATGGGTGGGGGCGCTCGGTACGGGCGGGGTAGCGGGCGCGAGCCGGGGGTGCGGGGACTGGGTGTGCATGGCGAGGCTTCTCCTCCTGTCACGGAGCGGTGCCGTCGTACCGGGACCACCGCCGTGACAGGAAGGTACCCCTCAACTACTCTGTGTAAAAACTTTTCAGGGAAAGTGTGACCATCCCACTGTGTAAATCCGATGATCGGATCGCCCGGCGGGAGGGGAGGGGAGACCCGGGGAGGGGCGGGGACCGGCGGACGCCACCCCCACCGGCCCCCACTACCCCACCCCTCACCGAACCTTCCGCTACCCCGCCCCGCCGAACACCGCGCCGCCCCACAGCTCACGACTCCGCAGCGGAGGCAGCCGCAGCCGCAGAGGCACGCGCGGCCGCGCTGACGCCATCCCCGGTATCCGCGTTCAGCTCGCTCAGCGTCGCCGCGTCGAAGCCGAACAGATACGTGGCGGCGAAGCCCACCCCGTACCCGGCCAGCAGGCCCAGGCCGTAGACTGCGGCCGTCGCGCCCAGGCCGCGGTTCCCCGCGAGCAGCGGGAAGAGCGCCCACCCGGAAGGCCCGATGGCGGTCGCCCCCACCTTCGTACCGAGCATGGAGAAGAGCCCCACGAGCCCGCCGCCCGCGGCGCCCCCCACGCACGCCGTGACGAACGGGCGGCCCAGGGGCAGCGAGACCCCGTAGATGAGCGGTTCGCCGACCCCCAGCACCCCGGCGGGCAGCGCCGACCTGACGGTCTTGCGGAGGGACGTGTTCCGTTTCAGTCGCAGGGCGACCGCGAGGGCGCAGCCGACCTGCCCCGCCCCGGCCATCGCCAGCACCGGCAGGAGCACGGTGTAGCCCTGGGACTCGATGAGCGTGGTGTGGATCGGGATGAGCGCCTGGTGCAGGCCGAGCATCACGAGCGGCAGGAACAGGCCGCCGAGGACGAAGCCCGCGAACGCGCCGGTGTGGGTGAGGAGCCAGTCGGCGGCCGTACCGATCCCCGCGGAGATTTCCCCCGCCACGTACATCAGGCCGTACAGCGTCACGAGGCCCGGGACGAGCACCGTCAGGGTGGGTGTGACGAGCACATCAACGGCCTCCGGCACCCGGCGCCGGCACCAGCGTTCCACGTACGCGGCGAGCGCGGCGGCCCCGAGCGCGCCCAGCACCCCGCCCTGGCCGGGTACGAGTGCCGTGCCGAAGACCTCCACCTTGGCCACGCCGGGGAAGACGATGATCGCCGCGACGGCGCCGCCGAGCACCGGCGTCCCGCCGAACTCCTTGGCCGTGTTGTAGCCGACGAAGACCGCGATGAGCGCCATGAAACCGGAGGAGACCGCGGTCAGCGCCGCCGTGAGACCGCCTGCCCAGCCGAGGTTGACGAGCAGTCCGCCCAGGCCCGCGATGATCCCGCAGCCGATCAGGGCGGGAATGAGCGGTACGAAGATGTCCGCGATACGGCGCAGGAAGAGCTTGAGGGGCGTGCGGTTGCGTGAACGGCGCGCGGCACGCATCTCCGCGCCCCGCGAGGCGAGGGCGTCGGCGCTGGAGGGAGGAGTGCCGGGCGGAGCGGCGGCCCCCGCGGCGGCTACGGCGCCCGCCTCGGCGCGCGTGTCCGCGCCCTCGTCCGCGCTTTCGTCCACCAGGGCCGCGAACTCGGGCGTCACACGGGCGACCTTCCCCGGTCCCAGCACGATCTGGTAGGAGTCGCCGTCCTCGACCACGCCCAGCACCGCGGGCAGTGCGCGCAACGCGGCGTCGTCCACGCGGGAACGGTCCGCGAGTCCGAGCCGCAGCCGCGTCATGCAGTGGGTGACCGCGGTGACGTTGGCGGCGCCACCCACCAGTGGCAGGATCGCCGCCGCCGTCGCACGGTGCTCGTTCCCGGCCATCGCCCAGCCGCCTTCCGCCGCCGCCACCGGCACCCCCGGTACGGGGCGCCGACACCCCGCGCGGGGCGCGCCGGGCCGTGGTCCGAGCGTGCGGGAGCGGGTGGGGGAGGGGACGGAGGCTCGCGGGCGCGGGGGAGTGAAA
>NZ_GG770539.1:3930373-3932566 GCF_000154905.1 Streptomyces sp. SPB074
CGCGTACGGGGGAGCGAACGGGCCTGCCGAGGCCCCGCACCCGCCTCGGCGCGCGCCGGGCCCGGATGCCCCGGCCGAGCGGGACTCGCGGCCCGGCAGTACCTCAGTCCCGCGCGGCTACGTACGCCCCGCGCGGCCACCTACGCCCCGCGCGCAGCCGGGTAGGACCGCGCGGCCCCCGTACCTCCCCCTCACCCCCTCACCCCTTCGCCTCCTCCAGTGCCGCGCGCAGGTGGCCGTGGTGGGTGTGGAGGAGGCGGGCGGACTCGGGGCCGTCGACGTGGCCGAGGAGGACGAGGATCGCGTTCTTCACCTCGCCGCCGGTCGTGGCGAGCGCGGACTCGATCTCGGCGGTGTCCGCGCCGGTGGCGAGGCCGACGATGTGCCGCGAGCGGGCGCGCAGCTTCTCGTTGGACGCGCGGACGTCGACCATCAGGTTCCCGTAGGTCTTGCCGAGCCGGATCATGCTGATGGTGGAGAGCATGTTGAGGACGAGTTTCTGCGCCGTACCGGCCTTGAGGCGGGTCGAGCCGGTGATGAGCTCCGGGCCGACGACGACCTCGATGCCGTGCTCGGCCTCGGCGGCCAGCGGGCTGCCGGCGTTGCAGGAGAGGCCGACGGTGAGCGCGCCGCGCGCCGTGCGGGCGTGGCGGACGGCGCCGACCGCGTAGGGGGTGCGGCCCGAGGCGGAGACGCCGACGACGACGTCGTCCGGGCCGATGCCGAGGGCGTCGAGGTCGGCCGCGGCCTGTTCGGCCGAGTCCTCGGCGCCCTCGACGGCCGTGATGATCGCGGACGGGCCGCCCGCGATGAGGCCGACGACCTCGCCCGGCGCGGTGTTGAACGTGGGCGGGCACTCGCTCGCGTCGAGGATGCCGAGCCGCCCCGCGGTCCCGGCGCCCACGTAGACGAGGCGGCCCCCGCGCGCCATGCGGGCGGCGGCGGCGTCGATCGCGGCGGCGATCCGGGGCAGCTCGCGGGCGACGGCGGCGGGGACGGTCGCGTCCTCGCCGTTCATCGTCCGCGCGATCTCCTCCGTCGTCATCCGGTCGATCTCCGCCAGTTCCGGCCGGAATTGCTCGGTCGTCAGGTGGGCGAGTTCGGCCCGCAGTTCTTCGTACGGGGCGGTTCCCTGCGCGGGCGCGGGGCCCCCGGGAGGGGACGGGTTCCGGCCGTGCGGGGCATCGGAATGCGTGGCCCGGTCGGTGGGCCCGGTGGTCGTCATGTGCGGCTCTCCGCTGTGCTGAGGGACAGGTTGGTGCGGGTGGTGGCGGTGCGGGATCGTGCGGCTGAGGAGCGCGAGGCCCGGGAGCGGCCCCGCGCGGGCGGCCGCCCGGGGCGCGGGACGGGGCGTGAGCGGACGCGCCCCGGGGTCAGGTGTGGTCGCCGAGGCCCTGCCGAGGCCGGTGACGGTGCGCCAGGGCCTCGTAGGAAGCGGCGAGGGCGGGGGCGGCGTGCTCGTAGGTGCGCTGGGCGACGCCGACGAAGAGACAGTCCACCACGAGGTGCTGGCTGGCCCGGGACGACATGGCCGCCGGGCGCAGTTCGCTCTCGCGGGCCGCGACGGTGGTGAGGACGTGGTCGGCGTACTGCGCGGCCGAGCCGTCCGGGCGCCCGGTGATGGCGATCGTCGTGGCGCCGCGTTCGAAGGCGGCGCGCAGCGGCTCGACCACGTCGCTCGTGGAGCCGGAGTGCGTGATGGCGACGGCCACGTCCTTGCCGCGCAACTGCACCGCGTTGGTGATGGCGAGGTGCGGGTCGGCGTGGGCCTGCGCGAAGAGGCCGATGCGCAGCAGCTTCTGGCCGAGGTCCTGGGCGACGAGGTGCGAGGCGCCGACCCCGTAGATGTCGATGCGGCGCGCCTGCGCGAGCGCGGTGACGGCGGCGCCCAGGGCGGCCGTGTCGAGGTTCGCGGCCGTGTCGGCGAGGGTCTGCCGCTCGTCGTGCGCGAGCTTGGTGACCACGTCGGCTATCGGGTCGTCGAGCGCGATGTCGGCGGTGACGGAGGGCGCGGCCCCCGATTCCTGGTGCGCCGCGAGCCCGGCGAGCGCGAGCCGCAGGTCGCGGTAGCCGGGATAGCCGAGCAGGCGCGCGGTACGGACGACGGTCGCCTCGCTCGTACCGGTGCGCGCGGCGAGCCCGGTCACGGTGAGCGCCGAGCAGCCGGCCGCGTCGGCGGCGACGGCCTCGGCG
>NZ_GG770539.1:3932786-3935309 GCF_000154905.1 Streptomyces sp. SPB074
CGGGGGCGGGCGCGGAGGCGGAGGCGGGGGTGGAGGCGGCAGGGCGCGCGGTGCGGCCGGGGCCGGCGGCGGGGCGGCTCGGCACGGAGGCACCGTTGGCGAAATCCTTCACGTCCTTGGTCACGAATGAAATTTACTTTCAGCGCGGGGTGGGGGTCAAGGACGGGGGGCCTTCGTGGGCCGGTGCGTTGAGGCGCGGGGCCGCCGCCCCGTGCGCGCTCCCGGCCCGCGTGGCGCCTGTGCGGCGACGACTGGCCCGGGGGCCGGGCCGCTCCGGTCCCTCCGGCAGGCCAGGCGCTCGCCGCCGTTTTGTCCCACCCGTCGTTCCGCCCCTCCCCGCCGATCCGCTCCCCCGCCCGTGGTCCCGGCGCTCCGCGCCTGAGGGCGTCTGAGGGTTCTGTTCGAGGGTGTCTACGGGGTGTCTCAGGGTTCGTCTACGGGGCGCCTACGGGACATTTCCCGTCCCGGGGCGGCTGCCGCACAATGGCCACATGACCACTCCCGACTCCTCCGGCACGTCCGGGGCGGCCCCAGAGCCCGGCCCCCTGGAGCAGACCCTGCACGCCGCGCGCGCCCGGGTGCTCGCGGACCTCGCCGCGAGCGGGGTGGACGACGCGCGGGTGGTCTCGCTCGTCGAGGAGGCGGTGACGCAGCGCCGCTGGTGGGTGGAGCAGTGGCCGGAGGGTGCCGAGTTCGTCGCGGGACTCGTCGCGCAGGACGTCCAGGACGGCCTCCTGGAGCAGCACGGGCGCTGGCCGCTGTGCCCCGTGTGCACGGAGGGCGCGCCGCACGCCCTCGACGTCGAACCGGAACTCGGCCCCGATCCGCACTGGGCCTGTACGGAGGCGGGCGTCCTCGTCGCGCCCGTCGGGGCGCTCGACTCCGTCCCGGGCATCCGGTGACCGTCTACATCGACCCGCCGAACTGGCCGGGGCACGGCCGCATGTGGTCGCACCTCGTCAGCGACGACTCGTACGAGGAACTGCACCGCTTCGCGCGGGCGCTCGGCGTGCCGCGCCGCGCCTTCGACCGCGACCACTACGACCTCCCGGCGCAGCGGTACGCGGACGCCCTGGCCGCCGGGGCGACCGGGGTCGGCAGCAAGGAACTCGTGGCCCGCCTCACGGCGGCGGGGCTGCGCCGCCGCAAGACGCGCGGCGAACGGGGGGAGGCGGAGCGGAATCCGTAGCGTACGCCGTGCGGTCCGCAGGGGCGGAGGACACGGAGCCGGCGCAGGGAACAACGGTGCCGGTGCAGGGCGACGGGGCCGTGGAGGAGGCGGGGCCGGGCGCCGCTCAGCCGCCGAGGAGCCGTAGCTCCGTGGCCAGGTTCTCGCGTGCCCGCTGCTCCCAGTGGCGGCTGCCGTAGGGGGTGCGGAAGAGGCGGGGCAGGGCGAGGAGGTGGCGCAGGACCTCGGCGCGGCCGTGCCGGAAGCGTTCCTCGGGCAGGAAGCCGTACTCCTCGGCGACGGCGGCGGCGTAGGCCGCGTACTCCTGCGGCGAGCCCGCGAGCACCGCGAGGTCGGCGTCGCACAGCAGCTCGCCGTCGCCGTCGCCCTCCGCCGTCTCGTGGTCGGCGGTGAGCCGCACGAGGCGGGCCACCTCGGCGACGGCCGCCGCAGCGAGCCCCGCCTCGCCCAGGGCGCGTTCGGCGAGCGTCGCGCTGCGCTCCTCGTTCTCGGAGCGGTCCGGCCGGTAGACCGCGTCGTGGAACCAGGCCGCGAGCCGCACGAGGCCCGGATCGCGCACCGTCGAGGCCCAGGCGCGTTCCGCCGCCGTGCCGTGCGCGGCGGCGCGGGCGGTCTCGGCGATGAGCGTGTCGAGGTGCCGCAGCACGGCGCGCAGGTGGTCGCGGGTGTGGTACGCGCGCTGCGGCTCCGCCCAGCGGGCGAGAAGTTCATCGGCGTACGGCTCGGGGGCGGGCCCGGGCGCCTCCCCCCGGACGCGCAGCAGCGTCGTGGCGAAGCCGGCGCGCAGTTCCTCGTACGCCGCCCCTGATTCCGCGAAGTCCCGCTGGCCACCCATACGCCCATTCTCACCCCCACACCCCGCCCGCTCCGCGCGGCACGGTGACGCGCCCTGCCCGGGCCCGCGAGGCGCCACGGGGACGGGGGCGGTCCGCGTATACGGCTGCGAGGCGCCACGGGGTACGGGAGGCCATGCCTCCGTGCCGCGAGGCCCCGCGCGGCACGGAAGTGGTGCGCGCCTAAGCCCGCGAGGCCCCGCGCGGTACGGGGACGGTTTGCGTCCACGGCCACGAAGCGTGGAACGGGGGGCGGGGCACGGAGCGCACCGTCCGCGCGCTGGGCGAGCGCCGGTCGGGCACGAGCGGTGGCCCACCGCTGTGCGGCATGGGCACGGGTGGCGGCCCCCTCTGCCGCTCCGGGGCTCCGCGCCGCAGGTGGCGACGGTGCGCGCTGGTGGCCCTCGGCTCCGTGCCGCAGAGGTGCGGCGCTTCCATGCCGCAGGGGTGCGGCCGCGCTCACGGCCGCAGCGTGCGAAGCGGCGGCGGCGCGCTGAGCGC
>NZ_GG770539.1:3935589-3936776 GCF_000154905.1 Streptomyces sp. SPB074
CCGCAAGGCGCGGCGCGGCGGGCGGTGGCGCACGGGACGCACCGTCCTCACCCCGAGCGCACCGGCCGGGCATGAGCGGCAGCCCCCGTGCTCCAAGGGGCCGGTCGCCGCGCTCCGGCCGCCGAGTGGTGGAGCGCGCCGGTGGTCCCGGGTCCGTGCCGCACAGGGGTGGTCGGCGCCCAGAGGTGCGACGTCCGCGCCCCGTGCCGCCGCCCGTACGCCCCCGACGGTGCTGACCCGGGGGCCGGCCGCCGCGTAGGCTGCCCTCCAGCGCGATTGGACTAGACCGCTTCTCCCTCCCGGCGGGACGCCCGGGGGCCTCGCGACGGGGCGAGGTTCGGGAGGGGTGGCCGTGCCTGCCCTGACGCGCGCGACGGCGGGCCCGCGACGCGGCGGGCCCGGCACAGGGGCCCCTCACGGGTGCCCGGACACGGGACGGACGGGAAGAGGGGCCATGACCATGCCCGAAGGCACAGCCGCACTCCTGGAGGTGATCGCCCTCGACGCGGCGGACGCCAGGGCCGCGCGGGACGGCGGCGCCGACCGCCTCGAACTCGTCAGCGACATGGCGGCCGACGGGCTCGCCCCCACGGTCGAGACGTTCCGCGAGATCCGCGCCGCCGTCGCCCTCCCGCTGCGCGTGATGCTGCGCCTGAGCGACGGCTTCGCGGCGGGCGGTACGAGCGGCGTGGCCGCGCTCGTGGACCGCGCGACCCGGTTGCGCGCGGCGGGCGCGCGGGAGTTCGTCCTCGGCTTCCTCGACCCGGAGGGCGACCCCGACCTCGACACGCTGAAACGTCTCGCCGACGTCCTCGAAGGCTGCCCCTGGACCTTCCACCGCGCCGTCGACCGCAGCCGTGACCGCGAGGCCCTGCGCACCGGGCTCGCCGGACTGCCGGGCCTCGACACCTACCTGACGGCCGGGGCGGCGGGCGGCGTCGACAGCGGCCTGACCGTGCTGTGCGAGGAGGCCGCCCGTGAGGGCACCCCCGGCTACACGCAGCGCCTCCTCGTCGGCGGCGGCCTGCGCCTCGACCACCTCCCCGCCCTGCGCGCCGCCGGGATCTCCGCCTTCCACATCGGCGGCGCGGCCCGCCCCGAGGGCTGGGACGGACCGGTCGAAGCGGCAGCGGTCGCACGCTGGCGCGAGGCGCTGGCCTGAGCGAAACGGCGCCGGAGCGCCGGGC
>NZ_GG770539.1:3937332-3942798 GCF_000154905.1 Streptomyces sp. SPB074
CGCGACCAGCGCCCCCGGCAGTTCCTCCGCGTGGATCACCGTCAGGCCCGAGACCGAGAAGGGTGAGGGCGACGTACAGGCGGCGCAGGCCGGTCGTCTCGTCGGCCTCGCCCGCGACGACGGCGGCGGGTTCGTCCAGGACGACGTAGTCGTACTCCAGGCCCTTGGCGAGCGAGGCCGGGACGAGGGTGAGGCGGGATTCGCGCGTGGTCTCGGTGCCGGGCGCGAGGTGCGCGAGCCCGGCTTCGGCCAGGGCCGCCGCGAGCGCGGGGACGCGCGCGTCGGCGGCGATGAGGCCGATCGAGCCCTCGTGCGCGAGGGACTCGCGGCAGGCTTCGAGCACGGCGGCGTCGCGTGTCTCCACGCCGGCGCGCCGCACGAGCAGCGAACCGGGCGACTCGCGCACCGAACGCACCTCGGCGAGCCCCGGCGCGATCGCCGGCAGCAGCTTCGACGCGTACGCGATGACCTCGCGCGGCACACGGAAACCCGCCGTCAGCTCCTCGACGTGCGCCTCCTCCTTGCCGAGGTGGCGCAGCGCCTCCGCCCACGAGCGCGTCGCCCACGGCGTCGTACCCTGCGCGAGGTCGCCGAGGACCGTCGCCGAACCGGTGCTGCACCGGCGGCCCACCGCCCGGTACTGCATGGGCGAGAGGTCCTGCGCCTCGTCCAGCACGACGTGGCCGAGCGAGTGGGTGCGCTCGATCAGGTCGCGGGCCTCGTCGACGAGGACGGCGTCGGCCGCCGACCACTTCGCGCTCTTCACGGAACGAGCCGGTTTCGGCCACAGGATCGCGGACTGTTCCTCGGCGTCGAGCAGGCCCTCGGCGTGCTCCGCGAGGAACGCCGCGTCACTCAGCAGCCGCAGGACGAGCTTCGCGGGCTCGACTTTCGGCCAGACCGCGTTGACCGCCGCCTTCACGGCGGCGTTGCGCGCGACGGTGGCCTGCACCCGGTCGTCCGGTGCCTCACCGGCGCGCTCCATCTGGACGAGCACGGCGTGCGCGAGCCGCTGCGGCAGCGCCTCACGGGCCGCCCCGTAGCGCATGTCGCGGTCGAGCAGCTCGCGCACCAGCTCCGCCACCTCGTACGCCGCGAGCCGCCAGCGCCGCGAACCGCGCACCACGACGACGCCCTCGACGGGCATCGTGACGTGCGCGCGCAGCGCCCGCCGCAGCACCTCGGCCATCCGCGCGCCGCCCTTGACGGTCGCGGCGCGCGCGTCGTCCTCGCCCCGCACCTCCACGCCCGGCACGGTGACGAGGTCGCCCACGGTCGCCTGCCGGACCTCCATCTCGCCGAGCGCCGGCAGCACTTGCTCGATGTAGTTCAGGAAGGACCGGTTCGGACCGATCACGAGCGTTCCGGTGCGGGCGAGCCGGTCGCGGTGGGCGTACAGGAGGTACGCGACACGGTGCAGGCCGACCGCGGTCTTCCCCGTACCCGGTCCCCCCTGCACGCAGACGGTGCCGCTGAGGTCACCGCGGACGATGCCGTCCTGCTCGGGCTGGATCGTCGCGACGATGTCCCGCATCGGGCCGACGCGCGGGCGCTCGATCTCGCGTTGCAGCAGCTTGCTCGTGCCGGGGTCGCTCGCCTCCGCGCCGGGCCCGGAGAGCACCTCGTCCTCGTACGCGGTCAGCTCGCCGCCCGTGTAACCGAAGCGCCGCCGCCGCCCGACGTCCATCGGCCGCTGCCGCGACGCCTGGTAGTACGCGGTCGACACGGGCGCGCGCCAGTCGATGACGAGCGGATCGCCGTCCGCGTCGTGCACGTGCCGCCGCCCGATGTAGAAGCGCTCCCCCTCCGCGCCCTCGGCGTCCTTGAGCCCCGGGGGGCGGGTGAAGTCGAGCCGCCCGAAGAAGAGCGGCGTGTCGGCGAGGTCCGCGAGCGCTTTGACGCGCTCCTCGATCTGCGCCTGGAGCACGACGGCGTTGACCCAGTTCGCGGTCACGTCGCGGATGTCGAGGTTCTCCGTCTCCTCGCGCATCACGCGCAGCGCGGCCCGGGAGAGGGAGAGGTGCGCGCGCTCGCGGGCGAGGGGATCACCGCCGGTATCGGGCGGCGGACCGGCCTGCGCGTCGCTGGGGGATGGGGCGGCGGGGGGCGGATCGGCGGGCGTGTCGCCGGGTGGTGGGGCGGCGGGCGTGGGGGACGGTGACGACGCGGACGGGTGACTCACGGTGCGGCCTCCTGCCGGAAGGGCACGCGCGGGCACGCCACCTCCCGGGCGCGGCACGGCGACACGAGGTGCGGGGGCACGACGTGTGCGCGCAGGGCGGAAGGCGGCGGCGCCGCGCGAACGGCGAACGAATGAGACGAACGGCCCGGCCGCCGGAACCGGCCAGAGGCCGGGGCGGTCGCGGTCGCCGAGTTGCCGCCGGTTTCCGTCCGGCAGGCGGCACTCCACGCAAGGGAGGCGGACAGACGCGCGATTGTAGGGGAGGGGGAGGCGCGGGCCCAAATGCGAAGGGGCGCGGGGGTTCTCCGTCCCCTGGAGGCCCGTTCGGCCTCTGGAAGCCCGTTCGGTCCCTGGGGGGTTCCGTTCGAGCCGTCTCGGGGTTTCCTCAGGGATCCCCTCCGGGGTGCGCTCCCTCCGGGGGTGGAGGTTGCTGTCCTTCCTGGAGTGGAGGCGATGAACGGGATATTTCAACCCGTGGGTTGATCCGCTCCGAGGGGTGGTGCGGGCACGCTGAAAGGCATGAGCAGCGTGAGCTACACCACATCGCCCCTGTCCGCCCCGTCCCTGTCCGCCTCGTCCCTGGTCTCCTCCCTCTCGCCCGCGCGCCTCGCGGAGCCGGCCGTCGCGGCCGGGCGCCGGGGCCTGGGCGGTTCGCTGCGCGCGCTGCGTGCCTTCGCCACGGCCGCTTGCGAGGTCGCGCTGCTCGGTGCGCGCGACGAACGGGCCGGTGTCGCGCCAGGACTGCGGCACCTGGCGGAGTGCGCGCCCGGGGATCACCGCACATGAGCCGGGGAGCGGCGCGGGGGCCGCTGCGCCTCCCCGGCGGGGGGCGCGGGGGCGCGCGTCCCACCGCTGCCGCGCCGCCCGCAGGGCGAAGCCGGGCGCCCGGCTGGGGGCCGCCCGGCCGGTGGCGGGCGGGCTCAGCTCTCCTTCGACAGCTCGTCCGCGTCCACGATGCGGTACGCGTAGCCCTGTTCGGCGAGGAACCGCTGCCGGTGCGCGGCGAAGTCCTGGTCGATCGTGTCGCGGGCGACGACCGAGTAGAAGCGCGCCTCGTGCCCGTCCGCCTTCGGCCGCAGCACCCGCCCGAGCCGCTGGGCCTCCTCCTGCCGCGAGCCGAAGGTGCCGGAGACCTGGATGGCGACCGTCGCCTCGGGCAGGTCGATGGAGAAGTTCGCGACCTTGGAGACCACGAGGACGGAGATCTCGCCCTCACGGAAGGCGTTGAACAGCTTCTCGCGCTGCGCGTTGCTCGTCTCGCCCTTGATCACGGGCGCGTCCAGCTCGGCACCCAGCTCGTCCAGCTGGTCGATGTACTGGCCGATCACCAGGGTCTGCTCCCCCGCGTGCTGCCGCACCAGCTCCCGCGTCACGCGCTGCTTGCTCGGGGTCGTCGCACAGAAGCGGTACTTCTCCTCGGTCTCGGCCGTCGCGTAGGCGAGGCGCTCCGACTCGGTGAGATTGACCCGTACCTCGACACAGTCCGCCGGGGCGATGTAGCCCTGCGCCTCGATCTCCTTCCACGGCGCGTCGAAGCGCTTGGGCCCGATGAGCGAGAAGACGTCCGACTCGCGGCCGTCCTCGCGCACGAGCGTCGCCGTGAGCCCGAGCCGCCGCCGGGCCTGGAGGTCGGCGGTGAACTTGAAGACGGGCGCGGGCAGCAGGTGCACCTCGTCGTAGACGATGAGGCCCCAGTCCCGCGAGTCGAAGAGCTCCAGGTGCGGATAGACGCCCTTCCGCTTCGTCGTCAGGACCTGGTACGTGGCGATGGTGACGGGCCGGATCTCCTTCTTCGTCCCGCTGTACTCGCCGATCTCGTCCTCGGTGAGCGAGGTCCGCTTGACCAGCTCGTGCTTCCACTGCCGGGCGGAGACGGTGTTCGTGACGAGGATCAGCGTCGTCGCCTTCGCCTCGGCCATCGCGCCCGCGCCGACGAGCGTCTTGCCCGCCCCGCAGGGCAGGACGACGACACCGGAGCCGCCGTGCCAGAAGTTGTCCACGGCCTGCTTCTGGTACGGGCGCAGGGACCAGCCCTCCTGCGCCAGGTCGATGGCGTGCGCCTCGCCGTCGACGTACCCGGCGAGGTCCTCGGCCGGCCAGCCGAGCTTGAGCAGGGTCTGCTTGATCTGGCCGCGCTCGGAGGGGTGCACGGCGACGCTGTCGGCGTCGATGCGCTGTCCCACCAGGGGCTGGACCCGCTTGGAGCGCAGGATCTCTTCGAGCACCGGGCGGTCGGTGGTGCTCAGTACGAGGCCGTGCGTGGGGTGCTTGTGGAGACTCAGCCGCCCGTAGCGGGCCATCGTCTCGGCGATGTCCACGAGCAGCGCGTGCGGGACGGGGTAGCGGGAGTACTCGACGAGCGCGTCCACGACCTGTTCGGCGTCGTGACCGGCGGCGCGGGCGTTCCACAGGCCGAGCGGCGTGATCCGGTAGGTGTGGATGTGTTCCGGGGCGCGTTCGAGTTCGGCGAAGGGGGCGATGGCCCGGCGGCACGCGTCGGCGCGCTCGTGGTCGACTTCGAGCAGCAGAGTCTTGTCGCTCTGCACGATCAGGCAGGACACGCATACCTCCGTGGGCGGGATCGTCCCTCCGTGGGCGGGGATCGTCCGATGACTCGGCCGGGCGTCCGGCGCGCGACGAGTGCCGCACCGCGCACGGCGCCGCCCCGGGCCGGTCGTGGGGCCGGCCCGGAGCCCTGTCCCCGGCGTGGCGGCGTCTGCGCGCGAAACAAGGAAGTCTACCTCCGCCCGCCCCACGCCCGCCGGGCCCAGGGGGCGCGGGCGTGGGCGGGATCACGCGGCGTGCCTACTGCGCGGTGCCGGCGAGGAGCCAGCGCAGGGTGCGCACTTCCAGCAGGAGGCGGGCGCCCGAGCCGGGACGCTCGGCGGAGACGT
Organism: Streptomyces sp. SPB074; assembly: GCF_000154905.1. Taxonomy (GTDB): domain Bacteria; phylum Actinomycetota; class Actinomycetes; order Streptomycetales; family Streptomycetaceae; genus Streptomyces. The sequence goes on from NZ_GG770539.1 coordinate 3,942,409, forward strand.
CCCAGCCGTACTTCTCGTGAAAGGCCGTGACGACCCTGGGCGGGAACGGGGCCGTCAGCACCCGGGCCGTGCCCTCGGCGACGAGAGGGCGATCGCCGTCCTCCAGGGCGAGGGAGACCCTCGGCGTCGTCCGTATGCTGCGCACCTTGACCGCTCGTTCGTCCGTGCCGATCCACCAGCGGCCGGCGTCGTGCACGAACCACACGGGGGCCACGTGCGGGGTGCCGTTCGCCCGCACGGTGCACAGCCACACATTGCGTTCCCCGGCGAGCCGGGCGGCGGCCCCGGCATCCGGCGCGGGGCAGGGCACGGCCGGGGCGGGGGGTACGGCCGGGGCGGTGCCGGGTGGCTTCGTGCCGGGCTCCGGAGCGTCCGGCCGCTGTTCCTCGG
>NZ_GG770539.1:3943061-3947504 GCF_000154905.1 Streptomyces sp. SPB074
CCCCTGCGGGCACATCGGTCGCTGGTCGGGGCGGCGCCTCGGCCCCGAGACGGAGCGGGGAGCGGGTGTGGGGGAGCAACCGCCCGTGTGTGCGGGAGACGTTGGGGTAAGCGGCCGGTATGACGCGGGCAGGGCGGGACGAGCGGACGGAACCGGGCGCGGACGCGCGGTCCGGGGCGGGGGCAGGGCGCTGGCGCGCGGCGTGGCGAGGACGGCCGCGTCCCGCTCCCGCCTCGCGCCCGGCACCGTCCTCCGCCGTGGCTGCCCCGGACGGTGCGGCGGCGGCCGGTGCCGCACCGGATGGCGAGGTGGTGGTGCGCCGGTCCTGGGGCAGGGCGCTGCTGCTCGGGCTGACGATGGTCGTGGCGTTCCTGCTGCTCGTGGCGTTCTCGGCGGTGCTCGCGAAGCTGACGCTCACGCCCTCGCCCGCCTCGGACGGCCTCGCGGGCTCGAACCTGCGCCCGGGACACTCGCTGCGGCAGTACGCGGAGGAGTACACGTTTCTCGGGGCCTGCAAGCAGGCCGGGGGGAACCTGCTGCTCGGCGCCCCCTTCGGAGTCCTGCTGCCGCTCCTCGTACCCCGCCGGATGCGGCTGGTACGGGTCTTCCTCGTGACGCTGCTGGTCATGTCGCTGGTCGAACTCGCGCAGGGAGCGGTGATCGAGGGGCGCGCCTTCGACGTGGACGACGTCATCCTGAACACGACGGGAGCGCTGCTCGGGTACGCGTTCCTCGGCCGCCGGCTGTCCCGCTCGCTGCGCCGCCGCACGGACCCCCGCCCCTCCCGCGTCCGCCGCGTCCGGAAGCGGCCCGCCGCACGACCGGCGCCGGAGCCGGAGCCCGCGACGGAGCCGGAGCCCGCGCGAGAACCGGAGACCGCGACGGAGCCCGCCACGGCGGGCCGGCTCGCCCGCCTGCGCGCGCGGACGGCCCGCGCCCTCCCCGCCCGGCGCGGCACCGGACCGAAGCCGAAGACGGACCTCTCCGGCCCCACGACCTGAGCAACCCACGAACGGCCTCGGGCGGCCGGGCGCTCGCGGGCGCACGAGGGGTCCCGGGTGACCGGGGGCTCCCGGGCGTACGAGCGATTTCGGGGGATCGGGCGAGCCTGGGCGTACGGGCGGCCCCGGACTTGCGAGCGGTGCCGGACAGGCCCCGAGCGGCGCCACGTCCGCGCGTGGTGCCGGGTGGCCCCTCCGTCGCCCAAAAACGCGCGGCCCCCGGCGTTTCCGCCTGCGGTCAGCTTCCCCCGGTCTGGCCCGGGGCCGCTGTTGGTTCGCTTTCCGGCTGGGTGGGGAGTTCGGCGACGCCGGTGATGCGGTGCAGGGGGTAGGTGCGGAGTTCCTCGGCGGTGTGGTCGTACGCGGTGACGAAGCCGCCCTCGACGCGGACCGGGGCGATGAGGCGGCGGTCGGCGGCGCCCTCCGCGTCGATGTAGCCGATCCAGACGGACTCGCCCACGAGAACGGCGTTCTGGAGGGCGACGAGGGTCTCGCCCGCCGAGCTGCGGGGCGGCTCGGCGGGGGCGACGAGCCCGGCCGGGGGTGCGGGCGGCGGGGTGGTCGCCGCCGTGTCACCGGCCCGGATGGCCCGTACCGCCGCCGCGAGCAGCGTCTGACGCGGGCGCGCGCCGCCCTCGCCGACCGGCTCGGGGGCACGGCGGGGCGGGGTGCGGTGCTCCGTGCTGGAGCGTACGAGGACATCGCCGCCCGGCCCTTCGGCGGCCGGGGCGAAGCCGAGGCCGCGCAGGCCGTCGAGGAGCACGGCCGGTTCCGAGGGCGAGGCGGCGACGGTCGGCGCGAGACGGCGCAGCCGCAGCGTCTCCGAGCGCCGGTCGGCGAGGATCTCGTCCAGGACGGTGGCCTCCTCGCACCGTACGTAGGAGGAGGCCGCGCCGACCCGGAGATGGCCGTGGCGGCGGGCGACGTCGTCCACGAGGTAGGCGAGGGGCTGCGGGACGGGCGTCAGGGAGTGGGTCGCGAGGAACTCGTGGATCGCCTCGGCGGAGTAGCCGGCGTCGAGGGAACGGCGCACGGAACCCGGCGTGAAGCGGTAGACGGTCGCGCCGCCCTTGGACTCGACGTCGGCGAGGAGCGCGAGACGTTCGGCGAGGGGGCGCTGGAGCGGGCCCGGGGCGACGGCCGTCAGGTCGGCCTGGAGCAGTACGTGGTCCAGCGGCGGCGGCAGCAGCTCGGCGAGCAGATCGACGAGCGCCGAGTCCTGCCCGGCGAGGAGCGCGCGCCCCTGCCGGGTGAGGGCACCGCGACCGGTGACGCCGAGGAGTTCCGCCTCGGTGAGCGTCCAGCTCGCGATACGGGTCCGCAGGTCGTTCTCGTGGGCGGCACCGCGCAGCGGGCGTTCCCAGCGGAGCCGGGCGAGGAGCGAGTCCGGCTCGGGCACGCTGCCGGGACCGAGTTCCGCGAGGAGCGCGAGGACACGGTGGCGGACCTCGGGCGCGGCCGTGCGGTCGAGGTGCGGGCCGAGCGCGGAGAGGGTGCGGTCCTTGCTGTCGCTGCCGCCGACGAGCCCGGGCGTGCGGGTCGCGGCGAGCCAGGCGGTGGCGAGCACGGCCCAGCGGCGGGCGGGCGGCAGCTCCAGCCACTCGTCGAAGTACGGGGTCGGCGCGTAGTGCTCGTCGGCCTCGCCGTCGGCGGCGACGAGCCCCGCCGCGTAGGCGAGTTCGAGCCAGAAGGCGGCGATGTCCTCGGAGGTCTCCAAGTATCCGGCGGTGCGCTTGAGGTCACGCTGGCTCAGGCCGCCCGCGCGGAGCACGGCGGGGCCGAGGTCCTTCGTCCGCGACCACGACTGGCGCGGCGAGCCCCACTCCTTGAGCAGGTCCTCCAGGGTCTGGAGCGCGGCGTAGGCCTGCCCGGCGGCAGCCGCGTCCGCCTCGCGCTCCTCGCGCGCCGCGCGCACGGCGATGGCCGGGGGCTCGGGCTCGACGGCACGGTGCGCGCGCCCGCCGCGCAGGTGCAGCGCGACCTCGCGCGGCAGGACGACGGTGCCCGGCGCGGTGGGCACGAGCAGCCCGTGATCCAGCAGCCAGCGCAGGTGCGGCGCCGGATGCGCCGTGACCTGCCCGTACGGCGGCCCCCACACGAGCCTGCCCAGCACCTCGACGGCGTCGGCGGGCGCCTCGTCCAGGAGCGCGCCGAGCCGCGCGGGATCGGTGAAGAGCGCGGTGAGCGCCTGGACGGCGGTCACCGAGTCGTGCGTCGAGCCCAGGCCCGCCTCGGTCAGGATGACCTGGAGGCGGCCCGGGGACATTCCCGCGGTGGCCTCGGCGAGGCTCGGGCCGAGGCCGGTGGGGGAGGGGTGGGCGGCGCTCGGGGCGAGGAGTTCCCGCGCCGTGCGCACGAGACGCAGGCGCTCGTCCGGCCCCCAGACGAGGGCGCGTTCGCGCAGCAGGGCGAGGGTGCGCGGCAGGGTCTCCCGCGCGGTGGGGTCGCCCTCGTCGCCGGTCAGAAGCCCTTCGAGCAGGTCGTAGGGGGCGGGATCGGGGGCGACGGCGAGTGCCTCGGCGGTCTGGAGCGCGAAACGGTCGAGCCGTTCCAGCGCACGCAGCACGGAGGCACGGGTCGCGGCGCGGGTGGCCAGCTGTGTCAGGTCGACGGGGACCGGGTTGAGCAGATCGGGCCGCGCGCGCAGCAGCGCGACGAGCGAGGCGTCGTCACGTACCCGCAGGGCTTCGGCGAGCGAACGCGGTCCCGGCCGCGTGGCCGGTCCGTCCTCGGTTGGTGCAGGGCTGCTCATCCCGCCCACGGTAGCGGGTGCGAAGGGCGCTGGGTGGGTGCGAGACCGCTCGGGTGTCGCGGACCGCACGCGCGCCGCGGTCCGGCACGCCTCCGGTACGGGGCGTTTCCGCCCACAGCGCCCACACCGCCCCCGGCCCAGCGGGCGGAGCCCCTGGCGGTGGGCGGGCGGTGCCTTCGGCGGTACGGGAACCGGCCCCGCCCGCACGGAACTCCCGCCGTGGGCGCGGGAATCAGCCTCACCCGTACGGGATCTCGCCTCCGCGCGCGTACGGGATCTCGGCCTCGCGCTCGTACGGGACCTCGACCTCGCGTCGCGTGCCCCGCCGACGTGGCGCGCTCGCCGGACGCGCCGGAGGCGCTGCCGTATTCGCGTGCGAGGGGGTGTTCCGGGCCGGACTTCTCCTTCGCGCGGGCCGAGTTCGGTACCGTCGTCGCAGCAGGACGCGCGGGGGCTGTCGGACGTGGTGGAGGGCCAGCGGTGGGGATCGAGACTGATCAGCTCGTCTTCGACTACCTGAGCCGGGTCGGGGATCTGGCGCAGCAGCAGCAGTTGCCGGCCGGGGAGCGGATGCGGCTCGTGGCGGGGCTGCGCGGGGAGATCGACCGCAGCAGGGCCAGGGCCACCACCCCGGACTCGGCCGCCTCCGTGCGCCGCATCCTGTCGCGGCTCGGCAGTCCGGAGGACGTC
>NZ_GG770539.1:3947970-3953159 GCF_000154905.1 Streptomyces sp. SPB074
CGCCGGGGAAGAAGCGGCGGCGACTGCGGGTGCCCCGGCCGGGCACGTTCAGCAATCCGCTGCTGCTCCTCGCGGCGGCGGCGCTCGTCGTCGGCGCGGTGCTCGGTTCCTGGCTGCCGCTCGCGGCGGGGTGGCTCCTGGCCTGGGCCTCGCGCCGGCTCAGCACCAACGAGTCCAAGGTCGCCGTGATCGGAATTCCGGTGCTCTCGCTCGCCGCCGGAGCCGTCTGGCTGTGGGGGCGCAGCGAGGGCCGCTGGGGGGAGCCGCTCGCGCGGGACGAGTGGAGCGCGGCGATCTCCGACACGTGGCCGTCCGTGGTGCGTATCGCCGCGATCTCCTCCGCGCTCTTCCTCGTCTGGCGCTCGCAGCGCACACCGAAGGGGAAGGGGTGACGGGCGGCTGCGGCGGTCGCTGCGCCGGTGGCGGGTGCGCGAGGTCGAGGTGATTGCGCCCCGGCCCGTTCACGGACGTCCGCGAGGCTGGGGGGCGCGGTGCGCGGTGCGTGGTGTGAAGATCGGGAGAGCTGGTCATCGGGAAAACGGATCATGCGCCACGGGAGGGAGAGGGTCGTCCTCCCCTGTCGCCCCTCTCGCCGTCACTCGCGCACGGGCCCGAGCCCACTGGGCGAGCGGGGTAGCCGTGCCGCCTGAGAGACTGGGGCCATGCCCCAGGACATAGCCCCCAGCGACGCCGTGACCAGCCAGGACCCCGAGGCCGACGCCTCCGCCGTACCGCTCAGCGAGCGGACCGACGGCGGTCCGGTGGTCGGGTTCGACCTCGACATGACGCTCGTGGACTCGCGGCGCGGGATCGGCGCGGTCTACCGGGCGCTCGCGGCGGAGACCGGCGCGGACATCGACGTGGATCTCGTGACGAGCCGGCTCGGGCCGCCGCTGGAGCACGAGATGGCGAACTGGTTCCCGCCGGAGCGCGTCGTCGCGATGAGCGACCGCTACCGGGCGCTCTACCCCGAACACGCGATCGCCGACACGACGGCGATGCCGGGCGCGCGGGAGGCGTTCGCGGCGGTACGGGCCGCGGGCGGGCGCGTGCTCGTCGTGACCGCGAAGAACCGCGCGCACGCCGCGCTGCACCTCAGCCACCTCGACCTGGAACCCGACCTGCTGATCGGCGGACTGTGGGCGGAGGCCAAGGGCACGGCGCTGCGCGCGCAGGGCGCCTCGGTGTACGTGGGCGACCACATCGGGGACGTGCGCGGGGCCCGTACGGCGGACGCGGTGGCGGTCGCCGTGGCGACGGGGCCGTGCGACGAGGAGGAACTGCGGGCGGCGGGGGCCGACGTGGTCCTGACGACGCTCGACGCGTTCGCGGGGTGGCTGGGGGAGTACGTGGCGGGGGCGACGAGCAGCGGGGCCGGGGCGCGGGGTGTTGGGGGTATGTGAGGCGGGGTGGCGCGCGGTGGTGCCGGTCGTGCGGCCTTCGGTGGCGTGCGGGGACGCTGTGGGGCTGGTGGGTGACCGATGGGGCGCTGCGGTGTGATCGTCAGTCAGGGAGCTGTGGACGACGCGCGGTTCGCGCGTACGCCGCTCACTCGTAGGGGTGAGGCGTTGTGCGGGTTTCCCGGACTTGTCCACAGATGTGGCGTGAGGGGGTGGGGAGCGGGGGTGGTTTTGGAAGAATGGTATTGGGGCCGCCCCCTGGGAGGGCGGGGGCTGTCCGCTGACGGGGCGTGAGCGGGGGCGCTTACCGATGCTTGGCGGCTGGCGGCTGGCGGCTGGCGGCTGGCGGCTGGCGGCTGGCGGCTGGCGGCTGGCGGCTGACCGCTGACCCCTGGCGGCTAACGGCTTGCGGACTGCGCCATGGCGCCTGCGGACTCACAGATGTGGCCCCATCGCTGTGGCCGGACAGCTCCGGCCTGCGGTCTGGCTGTATTGACCCACAAGGTTGTTCACGCGGCTGATCGGTGGTTGGCCGCCGAGTGCGGTGTGGCCGCCCTCCGTGAGACCGGTCTCCCGCTTCAAGCGCCCGCCGCCCCCAGCGCTCCCACCCGCCGTACCAGCACCCGCTACGCCCCCGCGCTTCGCCTTCCCGCCAAGATGCCCCGTACGACCCCCGTTCCCGCGAGCAGCAGCCCCACCCCCATCAACATGCACACCGCGTACGCCACGCTCGGGAAGGGGTCGGTGTGCAGGAAGAGGGGCGCGAGCGTGATGAGGGTCGCGACGGCGCCGATGACGAAGACGATGCCGCCGGTGACGATGAGGCGGTCGCCGGGGCCGGGCTCCTGGGCAGGGGTTTTGTCAGGCACCGCCCCAGGGTAGTTCCCCGGCCCGGGGCGCCGTGGCTACGGGGAGCCCCGCCCGCGCTCGGCAACGGGAGTACGCAGGCTCCGTATCAAGACTCACCGCCGGCTTCCGCCCCGCTGCCTTGAGCGATGTCCCGTTGGCCGGACGGCCACCGGACACCGCCCCGAGCGATTGAACCCAGCCCGAAAACGGGCCACCGGTCGAAGCCACCGACGACCGTCCGGAAACGCCTGCTCAGGGCTCCTCAAACGCGCCAGGTCTCCCTACGAGGGCCCCACCACTCCGAGGAACACCGCCCGCCCACGGCGCCGATCCTTTCGCCCCCGCCGCCCAGCGGGCTCCCGCCCTGGATGCCGTACGCGCCGGACTCGACGTCTCCGACGTTCGCCAGAAGCCCCACCGAACGCCCTCTGTCCCGCTTCCCGCCGCCCCCATGCCGCTCCCGGACGTCCCCGCCCGCCCCCGAGAAGGTGACGCCCGGTCCGTCGAAGTTGTCGCTCAGCCGGGCCGGCACGTCCCCGCCGATCGGCGTCGTCACCGTCGCGGTGCACAACCACTCCCACGTGGCCCGCCCTTGGCGGCGTACGACGCGGGGTTGCCGGGCGGGTCGTCGAGCACAACGGAGACGGCCCCCTCCGGCGTCGATGATCTCCGTGCCCGCCTACACGTCCGCGAGGTTCCCGTCACCCTCGGCCATGGCGTGCGTCCCCAGCTCCAGGAACGCCCCCATGGTCGGCCGGGCCGGCTTCGACCGCCGCGCGTACGTCCCGGGGCCGCTCGATCGTGGCCGTCTCACCACCGCCCCCCGCCCCCTCACCGCTCGGCCCCGCCCCGCACCCCCGCCCCGGCCCCCTCCGGGCTCCCGCCGTTCACAGCGGTGGAACCGCCGCGTATCCGGGCGCGATTAAGGCCGCGTGTCCCTGGGGAGAGCCCCGGTAAGGTGTGCGGCGGCAGCACGAAGACAGCGTCCGGCCCCGTCCGGGACCGATCGAGGGAGCGTGTGCTTTGCCTACCGGCAAGGTCAAATGGTTCAACAGCGAGAAGGGCTTCGGCTTCCTCTCGCGTGACGACGGCGGTGACGTCTTCGTCCATTCCTCGGCGTTGCCACAGGACGTGGAGACGCTCAAGCCGGGCCAGCGCGTCGAGTTCGGGGTCGTGGCCGGGCAGCGCGGGGATCAGGCGCTCACGGTGACGGTCCTCGACCCGGCCCCTTCGGTCGCCGCGGCCCAACGCCGTAAACCCGATGAGCTGGCCTCGATCGTCCAGGACCTCACGACCCTCCTGGAGGGCGTCGCCCAGCAGCTCGAACGCGGTCGCTACCCCGACCGCGCGAGCGGCGCCAAGACCGCCAACCTCCTGCGCGCGGTCGCGGACCAGCTCGACGTCTGAGCGGGTCCGCACGGGGGCGGTACGGGACCGGCGGTACGGGAACCAGAAGCGCACGCGAGCGCACCGCGCACCCGCACCCGCGCCGCCACACCTCGCCCCCGGGGCCTGAACCGCCCCGGCGAGCCAGCCGCGCCGCCCCGGCCAGCAGTACGCGTCGTACGGCCCGGCCGAGCCCGCCCACTCTCGGCGCTCACGCCACACCGGCGGACCCCCGCAAGCCCGCCGCCCCGTTCCCTCGACCCAAGCCGACCCCAGCCGACCCAAGCCGACCAGCCCAACCCAAGCCGCCCGGGCCGAACCACGGCAGCCAGCCCGGCCCGGCCCAGCTCACGCCAACCCAGCTCACGCCAACTCACGCCAGCCGACCGACTCCCCCCCGCCGTCACCCGAAGTCCAGCGCCTCCGCCCGGACCTCCGGTACCAGCCCCTGCTCCGCCGCCCGTCCCAGCAGTCCCCGCACCGCTCCGTAGCCGTCCGCGCCCAGGTCCTCGGTGAACTCGTTGGCGTAGAGGCCGATGTGCTGCTCCGCGACCGCCGGGTCCATCTCCTGCGCGTGCGCGGCCACGTACGGCCGGGACGCCTCCGGGTCGGCCCAGGCCATGCGGACCGAGGTGCGGATCGTGTCCGCCAGCGCGCGCAGCCGCTCGGTGCCGAGGGAGCGCTTCGCGACGATCGCGCCGAGCGGGATCGGCAGGCCCGTCGTGGACTCCCAGTGCTCGCCCATGTCGGCGGCCTTGTGCAGCCCGTAGTTCTGGTACGTGAAGCGCGCCTCGTGAATCACGAGCCCGGCGTCCACGCGGCCGTCCCGCACCGCGGGCATGATCTGGTCGAAGGGCATGACGACGATCTCACCGACCCCGCCGGGGACCGTGTCCGCCGCCCACAGCCGGAAGAGCAGGTACGCCGTCGAGCGCTCGCTGGGCACCGCGACCTTCGCGCCGCTCAGGTCCTGGCCCGCCTCGCGCGTCAGCACGAGCGGCCCGCAGCCTCGCCCGAGCGCGCCCCCGCAGGGCAGAAGCGTGTACTCCTCCAGAATCCACGGCAGCACCGCGTAGGAGACCTTGAGGACCTCGGGGGAGGCGTCCCCGCCGCGCTCCGCGATGCCGTTCGTGATGTCGATGTCCGCGAACGTCACCTCGGGCGCCGCCGCGCCCGGCACCCGGCCGTGCGCCCAGGCGTCGAAGACGAAGGTGTCGTTGGGGCACGGCGAGTACGCGATACGCAGCATCTCCGGCAGCCCCCCGCCGGAGGCCGTTCCCTCCGCGCCCGCGCCCGTCTCCGTCACCGTCATCCCGCCGCCTCCTTATCATCCGCCCCCGTCGCGTACCCCTTCATGGTGCACCCACCGGGCCGCGCACGAGGCGGCGGGCACCCCCGGCCGTAGCGCCCGCGCCGCCCGCGCCGCTCGTCGCCCGCCTCGCCCGCCGCCCGCCTCGCCCGCCACCCGCCGCGCTCACACGTAGCGGTGTGCCTCCTGGAAGACCGGCGCGAGCGCCGTGAAGGCGGTGGTCAGGACGGCGAGCGCTTCCGGGA
>NZ_GG770539.1:3953855-3954630 GCF_000154905.1 Streptomyces sp. SPB074
CCCGGCAGCGTGCGCGGCACGGGACGGCCCGGGAACGCGCGCGCCACCGCGTCCCGTTCGGCGGGGACGGCGGTGGCGATGAGAACGCGCATGGGGTGGCTCAGTCGTCCTTCTTCTTCACGATGCCCGGTCCTTGCGACCGTGCGCGGCGCCGGGTTCTGACCGTGCGGACGCTCAGTCGTCCGTCTTCTTCTTCACCTTGAACGTCCACAGGCCGTACGCCTTCTTGCCGTCGCCCTCGACGATCGTGACGGTGCCGGTCGAGGACTGGCCGCCGTACTGCTCGTTGAAGAAGACGTTCCCCGGGATGGTCGTGTACGTCTTCTTGCTGGACTCGGTGATCCGCTGACCGTTCAGCAGGAACGTCCAGCCCTTGTCGGCCACGGCCGGGTCGACACCGAAGCGGACGGTCTCGTCCGGGTCCACCTTCACGGTCTTGGCGTCGCTCGTGTCCTTGAGGCACTTCTGGAGCGCCGCCGTGCCGAGGGCGTGCCCGTCGTCGTAGCAGGTGGCCTCCGAGTTCACCGAGGTCGTACCGGTCGTCACGGTGGCCAGCGGGGTCGGCTTGTCGCAGGCCGACAGGGCGAGGAGACCGGCGGACACGGCGCCGATGGCGGCCACGGCGCGGCGGCGGTTGGCCGGGAAACGCGGGGAGGTCATGGGGGGCAGGCTATATGGCTCCCGCCACGCGCACCCGCGCGGGGGTACGGCGTGCCGTAGCCGCCGACGCGCCGTCAAGGAGCCGCGAAAGCCCTGACGGTACGGGGCCGGGCGG
>NZ_GG770539.1:3955849-3977548 GCF_000154905.1 Streptomyces sp. SPB074
CTTCGGCGGCAGCCGGAAGGACAGGAAGGCGCCCAGCACGAACAGCGCGCACGCCCCGTACAGCGGCCAGCGCGGCCCGAGCAGTTGCAGCCCGGCGCCCACCGGGGCCGCCGCGCCCGTCGCGAGGAGACCGCCGAGCGTGACCCGTGAGTTCGCCTTGACCAGCGAGAACCGGGGCGGGAGCAGGCGCGGCACGACCGCGCTGCGCACCACCCCGTACGCCTTCGACGCGACCAGGACCCCGAGCGCCGCCGGGTACAGCTCCAGGCTGCCGCTCACCACCGCGTGCGACAGGACGAGGGCGAGGACGGCGCGCGCGAGCATCGACGTGGCCATCGCGGCGCGCCGCCCGTGCGGCAACCGGTCCAGGAGCGGGCCGATCACCGGGGCGAGCACCGTGAAGGGCGCCATCGTGATCGCCAGGTAGAGCGCGACGCGCCCGCGCGCCTCGTCCGTCGGCACCGCGAAGAACACCGTCGAAGCGAGCGAGACCGTGATCATCACGTCGCCCGCGCCGTTGACCCCGTGCAGTTCGATGAGCTTGCCGAGCCCCGACTCGCCCGCGCCGTGCGCGTGCGTGACACGCCGCACCAGGCGGCCCGTCGAGGCGAAGGGCGCGGCGGCGACCCGTCCGGCCGCACGCGTCCGCCGGAGCCGGGGACCCCCGCGCTCCGTACGCTGCTCACCCGACGACGTGGAAGCGGTCACGTCGTCATCCTGCCCCGAAGAGCGCCGCCTAGTGCGTCTCCTGTGCGGGAAGGGGACGTACGGGCGAACGCCGCCCGGCCCGTACGACCCGTGCGGCGCCACCCCCGGCGGGTGCCTCGCCGGGGGTGGCGCGGGGGCGCGAACGGGGGAGTGGGGGACGTCCGTGTGGGCCCCGGGGCGTGGAGAGGGTAGCGTGCACAGCGCGCCCACGGCGGTCGGTCCTGGCCGCGCGCCCTTTCGCGATCCCGCAGAATGGATCACGAAGGCGCACCCGGGACCCGAACCGACCGGGTACGGACGTCGACGCGGCCCTCTGGTCCGCTCCGTCCGCACCCCCGACCGTGTCCGGGCCCCGCCGGAGCGGGCGCACTCGTGAGACGGCGTAGGAGAGAAGCGATACCTGTGAGCGCAGCGACAACGCGAAGCCGCACCCCTGACCGCCTGTGTGCCGAGGCGGTCGACCTGGCGCGCGCCGCGGCGGCGGAGACCGCCGCGCCGGGTGTCGTCGGCGCGTACGTCGGCGCCGTCGCGGAGGGCGAGCGGGTCGTCACCCACTACTTCGCCTGCGAGGACCTCGGCTACCGGGGCTGGCGCTGGGCCGTCACCGTGGCGCGCGCCTCGCGCGCCAAGGCCGTCACGCTGGACGAGACGGTGCTCCTGCCGGGCCCCGAGTCGGTCCTCGCGCCCGAGTGGCTGCCGTGGAGCGAGCGGCTGCGCCCCGGTGACATGGGCCCCGGCGACCTCCTGCCCACCGAGGCCGAGGACCCGCGCCTGGAGCCGGGCCTGTACGACGGCGACGACGACACCCCGCCGCCGGACTCCGCGCTGAGCCCCGAGCTGGCCGAGCGCGCCGACGCCGAGGACGCCGGCGTCACCGACGGCCCGCCCGCCGCCCTGCCCGTCGTGCCCTCGCGCGGCTCGATCGCCGAGGTCGGGCGGGAGCTGGGCCTCGGCCGGCCCCGCGTGCTCTCCCGCCACGGCCTGGAGGCGGCCGCCGAGCGGTGGGCGGAGCAGTACGGGCCGGACACCCAGATGGCGCAGGCGGCCCCCGCGCCCTGCCACACGTGCGCCTTTCCTCGTCCCGCTCGCGGGTTCGCTGCGCCAGTCCTTCGGCCTGTGCGCCAACGAGTTCGGCCCGGCGGACGGCCACGTCGTCTCCCTGTCGTACGGCTGCGGGGGCCACTCCGAGGCGGCGGTCATGCCGAAGACTCCCGAGGCGCCACCCCTGGCCCTGGACGAGGTGGCGGAACCGAGGGACTTCTTCTAGCCCGGGGTCCTGCGGTCAGGCGGTCCCCGCGGTCCTGCTGTCGGGCGGTCGGGCGGTCCCGCGCGCCCGGGAGCGTCCCCCGGCCCGTCCCGTGCCGCGGGACAAAAGCCCCGCGGGTGCACAGGGCGGCCACCCGGTCCGGGCGTACCCCGATTCCCCGCTACTTTCATGGGCACACGCATCGCCAAGGAGTGAGCCCAGTGACCCGAGAAGCCGAGGAATCCCCCCGCCCCCCCACCACCGCGGACGACGTCTTCGGCACTGCCCGCCTCCGGGACACCGTCCTCGCCGCGTGGACCGCGTCCCCGGCGCGGCTGCGCGAGGACGCCAACGCCGAGGAGGACCTCGCGCTCGGCGGCTACCGGGACCGCGTCGTCGTGGAGCTGGCGCAGAACGCCGCCGACGCCGCCGCCCGTGCCGGGGTGCCCGGCCGGCTCCGTATCGCCCTGCGCGACCGGGCCGGGGACGACCCTCCCGTCCTCGCCGTCGCGAACTCCGGCGCCCCCCTCGACGCGGGCGGCGTCGCCTCGCTCGCGACGCTGCGCGCCTCCGCGAAGCGCGAGGACGGCACCGGCACGGTCGGCCGCTTCGGTGTCGGTTTCGCCGCCGTCCTCGCGGTGAGCGACGAACCCGCCGTCCTCGGCCGCACCGGCGGCGTCCGCTGGTCCCTCGCCGAGGCCCGCGAGGCGGTCGCCGCGCTCGGCGTGCCCGCCCTGGACGAGGAGGTGCGGCGCCGCGAGGGCCACGTACCGCTGCTCCGGCTGCCCCTGCCCGCCGAGGGCTCCGCGCCCGAGGGCTACGACACCGTCGTCGTCCTCCCGCTGCGCGACTCCGTCGCCGAGGACCTCGTCGAACGCCTCCTCGCGGGCATCGACGACGCGCTCCTCCTCTCCCTGCCCGGGCTCGCCGAGATCGTCGTGGAGACCCCCGAGGGCACCCGCGTGCTGCGCCGCCGCGTCGAGGAGCCGTACACCGTCATCGAGGACAACGGCGCCGTACGCCGCTGGCGCACCGTCAGCCACGGCGGCGCCCTCGACACCGCGCTCCTCGCGGGCCGGCCCGTCGAGGAACGCCTGCGCCCCTGGTGGGCGGTGACCTGGGCCGTTCCCGTGGACGCCGAGGGCGCCCCCGAGGCGCCCGGCACGGTGCCCGTCGTGCACGCCCCGACGCCCAGTGAGGAACCCCTCGGGGTGCCCGCGCTGCTCATCGCGACGCTCCCGCTCGACACGAGCCGCCGCCATGTCGCGCCGGGCCCGCTCACCGACTTCCTCGTCGCCCGCGCCGCCGAGGCGTACGCGGAACTCCTCGCCGGCTGGCGGCCCGTCACCCCCGCCCTGCTCGGCCTCGTGCCCGGCCCGCTCGGGCGCGGCGCGCTCGACGGCGCCGTGCGCGCCGCGATCCTCGCGCTGCTGCCCCGGACCGCCTTCCTCGCGCCCGCCGTGCCGCACGAGGGCGAGGAGCCCGGCAGCTACACCGCGCTGCGGCCCGTCGAGGCCGAGGTCGTCAGCGGCGCGGGCCGCGAGACCGTCGACGTGCTCGCCGAGGTCCTGCCGAGTCTGCTTCCCGCCGGGCTGGAGAGCAGCCCCGCGCTCCGCACGCTCGACATCGCGCGCGTCCCGCTCACCGAGGCCATCGACCGCCTCGCCGGGCTGGAGCGCGCCCCCGGCTGGTGGTACCGCCTCTACGACTCCCTCGCGGGCGTCGACCCGGACCGCCTCACCGGGCTCCCCGTCCCGCTCGCCTCGGGGCGTACCGCGCTCGGCCCCCGGCACATCCTGCTGCCGCTCCCCGACGGCGGCCCCGCCGCCGAGGCCCTCGCGCGCCTCGGCCTCAAGGTCGCCCACCCCGAGGCGGCGCACCCGCTCCTCGAAAAGCTCGGCGCGCTCCCCGCGACCCCGCGCGCCGTCCTCACGACGCCGCAGGTCCGCGCCGCCGTCGCCGCCTCGCTCGACGAGGAACCCTGGGACGGCGGCCTGGAGAGCGGCGGGCCGCCCGACCCCGACGAACTGGCCGCGCTCGTCCTCGGCCTCGTGCGGGACGCCGGGCTCGACGCCGGTGACGAACCCTGGCTCGGCGCGCTCGCCCTGCCCGACGAGGACGGCGAACTCGCCCCCGCCTGCGAACTCGTCCTCCCCGGCGGCCCCTTCGCCGCCGTCATGCGCCCCGACGCCCTCGCCGCCGTGGACGCGGACCTCGCCGCCCGCTGGGGCGCCGAACCCCTCGCCGCCTGCGGCGTCCTCGGCTCCTTCGCCCTCGTCCGCGCCCACGACACCGTCCTCGACCCCGACGAGCTCGAACCCCGCGAGGGCGACTGGCCCGAGCCCGACGACGCCGGGCTCCTCGACGCCGTCGACGTGTGGTGCGAGGACATCCTCGACCGCTTCCCCGACACGCCCGTACCGCCCGTCGCGACCGAACTCCTCGCCGTCCGCGACCTCGACCTCGTCGCCGACGACCGCTGGCCCGAAGCGCTCGCGCTGCTCTCCCGGCCCCCCTACCGCGAGGCGCTCACCGCCCCGGTCCGCGTACTCCTCCCGGACGGCACCACCGAGTCGGTCCGCCCGTACACCGCCTGGTGGCTGCGCGGACACCCCGTCCTCGACGGCCGCCGCCCCGCCGGGCTCCTCGCCGCCGGCGGCGACCCGCTCCTGCGCGGCCTGTACGAGGAGGCCGACGCGAGCGGCTTCGAGGACGCCGAGGTGCTGCGCGCCCTCGGGGTCCGCACGAGCGCCGCCGCGCTCCTGGACGAGCCCGGGGGCGCCGCCGAACTCCTCGACCGCCTCGCCGACCCGTCCCGCGAGGTCACCGCGGCCCAGCTGCACGGCCTCTACTCGGCGCTCGCCACGCTCGACCCCGAGGAGGTCACCCTCCCCGAGGACCTGCGCGCCGTCCGCGCCGAACCGGGTGCGACGCCGTTCGTCGTGGACGCCACCGAGGCGTTCGTCGCCGACGCCCCCGACCTGCTGCCGCTCGCCGGGGACCGCCCGCTCCTGCCCGTACGGCCCGCGCTGGCGGCGGCGCTCGCCGAACTGCTCCAGGTCGCCAGGCTCGGCGAGGCCGTGCCCGCGCGCGTCGAGGGCGAGGGCACCGTCCACGACGTGCCCGCCGCCGTCCGCACCCTCCTCGGCCCGCGCACGCCCGCCACGTACACCGAGTACGAGGAGCTGACCTCCGGCGGCGTCGAGGTCGACTGGCGGCACACGCCGGACGGCACCGTGCACGCCGCGACCCTGGAGGGCGTCGCCGCCGGGCTCGCCTGGGCGGCGGGACAGTGGCCGCGCCGCTTCGAGGTCGCCGCGCTCCTGGAGGACGACTCGCGGACGGCGGAGCTGGCGCGGGACCGCTGGTTCGACTGAGACCGCGCGGCCGAGACCGCACGCGGGGCGCGCGTCCTGTTGCCGGAACGGCAACGCCGTTTGGCGCGCGCCCCGCGCCGTCCGCACGATGGCCGCGAACCCCAGGGCGAGAGGCAGGTACGGGCATGAGCGGACATCCCGAGCACACGAGCGGTGAGGACTTCGGCGACGGGAGCGCCTTCTGGGAGAGCCGGTACGCCGGGAGCGACCGGATCTGGAGCGGCGAGCCCAACGCGGCGCTCGTCCGTGAGGTCTCCGAGCTAGCCCCGGGCCGCGCGCTCGACCTCGGCTGCGGCGAGGGCGCCGACGTCGTCTGGCTCGCCCGGCGCGGCTGGACGGTCACCGGCACCGACATCGCCGAAACCGCGCTCGTCCGCGCCCGCGCGCACGCCGCCGAGGCGGGCGTCGCGGACCGTACCCGCTTCGAGCGGCACGTCCTCGGCACGAGCTTCCCCGAGGGCACCTACGACCTCGTCACCGCCTCCTTCCTGCACTCGCCCGACGCCTCCTTCCCGCGCGAGGCGATCCTGCGCCGCGCCGCCGCGGCCGTCGCCCCCGGCGGCACCCTCCTCGTGACCGGCCACGCGGGCCTCGCCCCCTGGGAGTCCTACGAGGAGGGCGACCCGCACCTCGCCCTCCACCTGCCCTCGCCCCAGGAGGTCCTGGAGAGCCTGCGGCTCCCCGACGGCGAATGGGACGTCCTCACCGCCGCCGAGCACGACCGCGTGCAGCACGCCCCCGACGGCGAGGCCCACCACCGCAGGGACAACGCCCTCAAGATCCGCAGACACGAGAGCTGAGCGCCTCCGAGTGCCGGGGGGAGAGGTGCGGGGCGTCGGGCAGCTCGGCCGGTTGGCGGTCGGGTGGCTTGGCGGCCGGTGGGCCGGCGGGCGTCCCGGCGCGATGTCCGCCGTAGCGCGGCCCGCCGCCGCCCCGCGTGTCTCCGCTCCTCCTCCCGGCTCCCTCCTCCCGGCTCCCTCCCCGCCCCTCCCCCCGGCTACCCCTGCTTCCGGTCGCCCGCTCGTGTCGCGCCGTCGCGGCCCGCGAGCCTCCGTGCCCGGGCGGGGGTCTGCGCGGCCGGGTCGCTCGGGAAGCGGCGGCCTGCCCAGCGCCACGCGAACTCCAGGACCACCGAGGCGATCACCGCGATGAGCACGCCCGTCCACGGCATCGTCGTGCCGACCAGCTTGAGGGCGAAGAAGTCCTGCAACCACGGCACCGCGAGGACGAGGAGGAAGGCGAGACCCATCGTCACGACCAGCAGGACACGCCACCACGTGTACGGGCGGGCGACGATCGCGAGGACCCACAGCGAGATGAGGAAGAGCGTCAGCGTCGCGACGCTCGTCTCCGCGTCGAGCGCCCCGTGCCCCGAGTAGTGCGCGCGGGCGATGAGGTAGGCGACGAACGTCGCCGCTCCCGCGATGACGCCGCAGGGGATCGCGTACCGCATGACACGGCGCACGAAGTGCGGCCGCGCGCGTTCCTTGTTCGGCGCGAGGGCCAGGAAGAAGGCCGGGACACCGATCGTGAGCGTCGAGAGCAGCGTCAGGTGCCGGGGCAGGAACGGGTACTCGACCTGGGAGCAGACCACGAGCACCGCGAGGAGCACCGAGTAGACCGTCTTGATGAGGAAGAGCGTCGCGACCCGCGTGATGTTCCCGATGACGCGGCGGCCCTCGGCGACGACCGAGGGGAGCGTCGCGAAGCTGTTGTCGAGCAGCACGATCTGCGCCACCGCGCGCGTCGCCTCCGAGCCCGAGCCCATCGAGACGCCGATCTCAGCGTCCTTGAGCGCGAGGACGTCGTTCACGCCGTCGCCCGTCATCGCGACCGTGTGCCCGCGCGACTGGAGCGCCGCGACCATCTCGCGCTTCTGCTGCGGCGTCACCCGCCCGAAGACCGTGTGGTCCTCGATCGCCGAGGCCAGCTCCGCCGGGTCCTTCGGCAGCTCCCGCGCGTCCACCGCGCTGTCCGCGCCCGGCAGCCCGAGCTTCGCCGCCACCGCGCCGACCGCCACCGCGTTGTCCCCCGAGATGACCTTCGCCGCGACGTGCTGCTCGGCGAAGTAGGCGAGCGTGTCGGCGGCGTCGGGGCGCAGGCGCTGCTCCAGGACGACGAGCGCGGCCGGTTCCGCGCCCTCGGCCGCGCCGGGCGCGTCGAGCGCGGCGCCCTCGCGCGCGCGGGCGAGGAGCAGGACGCGCAGCCCCTGCCGGTTCAGCTCCTCGGTCTCCGTGAGCGCCGGGTGCCCGGCGGGCAGCAGGACGTCGGGGGCGCCGAGCAGCCAGCCGCCCTCCCCGGCGAAGACGGCGCCGGAGTACTTCCGCGCCGAGGAGAAGGGCTGCGCCTGCTCGACGCGCCAGCCGCTCGTGTCGGGGTAGGCGTCGATGACGGCCTGGAGGCTCGCGTTGGGGCGCGGGTCGGAGGCGCCGAGGGCGCCGAGCACGGTCGCGGCCCGCTTCTCGTCGTACGTGCCGAGCGGCGTGAGCCGGGAGACGTCCATGCCGCCCTCGGTGAGCGTCCCCGTCTTGTCGAGGCACACCGTGTCCACGCGCGCGAGCCCCTCGATCGCCGGGAGCTCCTGCACGAGGCACTGCTTGCGCCCGAGCCGGATCACGCCGATCGCGAAGGCGACCGAGGTGAGCAGCACGAGTCCTTCGGGGACCATCGGCACGATGCCGCCGACCGTGCGGGCCACGGCGTCCTTGAAGTTGTTCTCCTTGACGACGAGCTGGCTGATGACGAGGCCGATCGCGGTCGGCACCATCATCCACGTCACGTACTTGAGGATGGTCGAGATGCCGGTGCGCAGCTCGGAGCTGACGAGCGTGAAGCGGGACGCCTCCTCGGCGAGCCGCGCCGCGTACGCCTCGCGCCCCACCTTCGTCGCGGTGAAGGCCCCGCCGCCCGCGACGACGAAACTGCCCGACATGACCGGGTCGCCGGCCCGTTTGACGACCGGATCGGCCTCGCCGGTCAGCAGTGACTCGTCGATCTCCAGGCTGTCGGCCTCCGCGACCTCGCCGTCCACCGGGATCTTGTCACCGGGACCGATCTCGACCAGGTCCCCCAGCACCAGCTCGCTCGCCGAGACCTCCCGCGACCGCCCCTCGCGGCGCACGGTCGGTTTCGCCTCGCTGATGACGGCGAGCGAGTCGAGTGTCCGCTTGGCACGCCACTCCTGGAAGATCCCGATCGCGGTGTTGGCGACGATCACGTACCCGAAGAGGCTGTCCTGGAAGGGCGCCACGGCGAGCATGACCAGCCACAGCACGCCGATGATCGCGTTGAAGCGCGTGAAGACGTTCGCCCGCACGATCTCCTTGAGCGAGCGCGAACTGCGCACGGGGACGTCATTGACCTCCCCGCGCCCCACCCGCTCCGCGACCTCGGCGGCACTGAGCCCGGCGGCGGACACCCCGCCCCCGGACCCCGCGCCGTCCTTCACCCCATCCGTCATGGAACCGACCGTATGCGCTGATCAGGCCCACCACCTGTCGAGAGGCCCGAAAACCTGCGCACCCCGCAAGATTTCCCTCCCCAGACGGAGGCCCCACCCCCACGGCTCCACCTTCCGCAGTAGGGCCTGAGGGGGACACGGACGACGCAGAGCCGCGGCGACACGAGCACGCCCAGAGATACGGCGACCGGCGGGCCCGCCGTCCTCGCCCAAGCGCCGTTCTCGGCAGAGCGTGGGCCCCGGGCAAGCGTCGGTCTCAGCCGGGCGTCCGTCTCAGCCGGGCGTCGGCAGGGAGCGTGCCTGCGCGGCGGCTCGGGCGCGGAGCACGGTGAGACGCGGGTGGAAGGGGTGCGAGGCGTTGCCCGCGAGGTTGAGCGGGAGGTCGAGCAGTTGGATCAGCGGCCCTTCCGCAGTCCACGGACTCTCGTGCTCCCACCAGCACACCCGCGCGTGCTCCGCCATCCACCGGTTCAGCTCGGCCTCGCCCTCCGGCCCGAAGACGAGGCGACCGCTCCCGGTGCACCGCAGCTCCACCCCGAGCAGGACGCCGAGCGACCGCCGCAGCGTGGAGGAGGAGGCGTTGCCCCGGACGTGCGTGCGCAGGCGCTTGCGGAGGTTCTGCGGCGTCCGGCCCGCGACGGGCGCGGCACGTGGGGCGATTCCCACGTAGAGGAGCCGCCCGGCGGGAAGATCCGGGTGCGGGGCCCGGCCGAAGTGCCAGCCGTAGAGGCCGGGGGCGGCCGGCACGACGCTCGGCCGGGCCAGCAGCTCTCCGACGTCCCACAGACGGCCGGGGCGGGTGAGGGCTTCGCGAGCAGCCTGGGCGAGGGTGCTGGGCACGACGTGTCCGTTCCGTGGTCGGCGGCGGAGGAGGAGCGAAGGCGCGCGGCCCGCCCTGCCCGCTCGTGCGCCCCCTGACACAGGTGCGCACGAGCATGGCAGAAGCCGCCGACCGCGGGGATTCAGCCCTGTCGCTCCGTCAGGGCGGGCATCCCGGCGTTCCCCAGCGGCGCGCCCGCCGGCGTCGCTTCACCGGCCGTCGTCACTTCGCCCGCCGACGTCGCTTCACCGGCCGCCGTTCCGCTCACCGTCCCCCGTACGGTCACCACGTCCCCCGGGCCGCCGCGGCGCAGGGCCGGGGCGGTGGAGAGGTCGTTCAGGAGGTCGCAGAGGTGGTGGAGGGGGAGGAGGGCGCGCGGGGGCCTTCCGGCCTCGGCGCGCGTGGCCCGCTCGGCCGCCGCGAGGGAGGCGCGTGCCGCGGCGAGGGAGGTGCGGACCTCTTCCGTCGCGACGACGGCACGGTCCGGGTGGCTCGTCAGGTCGCGGGTCGCCGCCGCCAGGGCACGGGTCGCCGCGGCGAGGTGCGCGCGCGGCGGAGTCGGCGTCGCGGTGGACGTCGCGGCGCTCGCGAGCGGCACCAGGACGCGGGCCCGGCGCGCCGCCGCCGCGTAGACCCGCAGCCGTTCGCGCAGGTAGGAGGGGTTGTGCCGCCACACCAGGGGCCGGGTCAGCGGGCGGGCGACGAGCGCGAGGGCGCGCAGCCGGTGGTCGACCTCGCGGGCGAGCGCGTCCGGGTCGGCGTCCTCCACGGCCGCTCCCTCGAAGCGCAGCGCCACCCCTTCGAGCAGTTCCGTGAGCGCCCCGAACAGTTCCGCGCGCGCCGAGTTCACCGTGTCCCGCGTACCGGTCGGCAGGAACACGAGGCTGACGAGGATGCCGACGAGCGCGCCCGCCGCCGTCTCCTCCAGGCGCAGCAGCAGGAGCTGCGCCGAGAACTCGTGGAGCAGTGTGTACATCTGCGCCACCATGATCGTGACGAAGAAGATCATGTAGGCGTACGAGACCTTCACCAGGTAGAAGCCGACGCTCATGCTCACGACGATGAGTGTCAGCGCGAGCAGGCTGTGCCCGGTGGTGAGGTGGGCGAGACCGATGCCCGCGATGATGCCGAGCAGTGTGCCGAGGACGCGGTGACCTGCCTTGATGACGGTCTCGGAGCGCGTCGCCGTCCCGGTGAAGGCGACGAACGCGGCGATGACGGCCCAGTAGTAGCGCTGTTCCGAGATCGCCTTGCCCACGACGATCGCCAGTCCCCCGGCGATCGCGGCCTGGCACGCCTGCCGCGTCGAGAGCCGCACGCGGCGCAGCGGATTCCAGCCACGCCCGCGCGCGTGCACGTCCTTGGCGACGGCGGGTGAGCCCGGCAGGTTGCCGAGGCTCAGCGCGACGGCCGGCTCGAAGCCGCTGTCGTCGGAGGCCGCCGCGCCGGGCGCGGGCACCCGGCCCACGAGCGCGGTGTACGTCGCGGCGGCGGCGGCGAGCTGCCGCGCGGCGGGCAGCGTGCCCCGTACGGAGTCCGGCGCGTCGGCGCGGCGCGACTCCAGGAGCGTGCGGGCGAGGCGGTCCGCCTGCGCGTAGCGGTGGCGGCCCAGGGCGTGGGCGATGGCGCGCGCGGCGGCGCGCGGCCCCCCGGGCTCGTACGGCTGCCGCGCGAGCGTGTCGGCGGCGTGCGCGACGGCCTCGACGGCGAGCTGCGCCTCCAGGAGCCGGCTGCGCAGCGCGCGCGCCGACCAGCCCTCGGGCAGCGCGCCCGGCTCGGTGGACCAGCCCTCGATGAGCAGCGCGGTCTCGGCGAGGCCGAGCTGGCGGGCGTGCAGTTCGCGGCGCAGGCGCTCGCGGCGGCGCGGTTCCCCGGCGGCGAGGAGCGCGGCGGCGGTACGGGAGACGGCGCGGGCCCGGGCGCCGAAGGCGGCGCGCGCGTGGCGCAGCGCGTTGCCCGCGCGGTTGCGCAGCAGGGCCACGCACAGGGCCGTGACCCAGACGGTGGCGAGGAGCACGGCGACGAGCAGCCCGGGAAGCTGGGAGAGCTGAGGGTGGAGGAAGGCCGCGAAGAAGTAGCCCATCCAGCCCATGAAGCCGTAGAAGAAGTAGGCGAGGCCGAAGCGGCGCACGTACACGGCGGCGAACATCACGACGACGAAACCGGCCAGCATCGGGCCCTCGTGCTCCGCGACGGCGATCCCCGGCAGCAGCCCGGCGAAGAGCGCGACGGGGAAGAACACGGCGATCCGCAGGTTCGCCACGACCGAGGGCCCGGCGAGCGCGTTCGAGCCCAGCATCGCGACCACCGTGCCGATGATCATGTAGACGATCATGTCCTGCGGTGCGGCGCCGCCGAGCCTCGCGTAGAGGTACTCGATGCCGAGCGCCCCGGCCATCGCGAGCCCCGCGATCAGGGCCGTCCTGAGCCGGTCGAGGCCCGGGTCGGAACCGAGGTGGAAATCACGGATGCCGTGCGCGGCGGTGCGCAGCGCGGAGACGCGCGGAGCGGGTGCGGCGTGGTGCGCGGGCCGGTGTGCGGCGGGGGGCGCGGTGACGCGGCGGGCGGAGCCGCCGGGCGCGGGGGGCGCGCCGCACGGAGGTGCGGCGGCGGGTGAGGTCGCGGGGTGCGGCGCCGTGGGATCGGCGTGCGGTGCTTCGGAACGTATGCCCTCTGCCATCAGGTCCTTGTCGCTCGGGGAAGGGGGCCCGGGCGGGTCGCGGTGGCGCGTCCTCCAGAGCCTGTACGTTACATATAATAACAAGTATCGTACCGATATTCCTTACGGGGAGTGCCAGCAGGATGACCGTCGAGCGACACCCGGCCGGGACCGCACCGCCCCGCGCGGACCTCATCGGCCGGATCGAGGGGCAGACCGCCTTCCTCAACCGCAACTTCGAACTGCTCCACCGCAGGTCGGAGACGCACAGCGAGATGGACCGCTCCGAATACCTCATGCTCCGCACGCTCGGGTCGGCACCCGAACCCCCGGACATCAACGCCCTCGCCGCGATGCTCGGCCTGAGCCCCTCGACGGCGGGCCGTCAGGTCGCCGCCCTGCGCCGCAAGGGCTTCGCCACCACGACCCCCGACCCCGCCGACCGGCGCCGCAGCCTCATCACCCCCACCGAGACCGGCCGCGCGCTCGCCGCCGAGACGCGCCGACGCCGCCAGGAGGGCTTCGCCGACCTCCTCGCCGACTGGGACGAGGAGGACCTGCGCCTGCTCGGCGAGATGTTCCGCAAGTACAACGCGGCGGTCGCGCGGAAGCACCTCACGCGCGAGCCGTGAGAGCTGGGGCCTGAGGATCCGGGCGCGCCAGCCGTGCGGGCTGGGGCGCGCGAAGTCGTGAGGGTCCGGGTTGCGTGAAGCGCGGGGAACTCGCCCCGTCTCCGCCGCCTCAGGCTCCCGGCCCCTCCGCGGCCTCAGGCCCTCGGCCTCCGCCGCCTCAGGCTCCCGGCCCCTCCGCTGTCGCCCGCCCCGCCGCGTGCCGCTTGATCGCCTCGTCGCGGCGGCGTACGTACCACGTGCCGAAGAGGCCGAGGCCCGCCCCGGCGGCGCAGGTCCACAGCCACCACAGGTGGCCGTGGTCGTCGAACCAGCCGTAGAAGGGGAGCTGGACGAGGAAGAGCAGGAACCAGATGCCCGTACCGACCGCGATCGTGGCCACGACGGGCCCTTCGAGCGGTTCCGGTGCCTCGTGTCGCGGCGTCCACTTCTCCATGCGGGTCAGCTTACGCGGCGGCCGGGGGCCGCCTCCGGGGGCTCCGGCCGCCGCGTATAGCCCGAGGCCACCCCATGATCCACACGACACGCCGTCTCAGTCCGACTTGCGTTCTACGCGCGGAGATGGCTATTTCGCGTTCATGTCTTCATACTGAACCCGCTCGGGTGTGGCTGAGTTCTTTCGTAAGAATCGACAAAGCGACCGAATTGCTCGACGGAGAGCGACCGGTTGCTCACGCGACCCGCCCGTCGTCCCCGTTGCCCTCGCTCTTACGACCAGAGGTTTCCCCACATGCCCACCTCGGCAATCGTCACGGACTCCGCGCCCGGAGGACCGTCCGGGACTCCGCCCCGGAACGCCGTGGACCGTTTCTTCAAGATCTCCGAGCGCGGCTCGAACTTCGGCCGGGAGATCCGGGGCGGTTTCGCCACCTTCTTCGCGATGGCGTACATCGTCGTGCTGAACCCGATCATCCTCGGCAGCGCCAAGGACATGAACGGTCACCACCTCGACAACGGTCAGCTCGTCACCGCGACGGCCGTCACCGCCGCCTTCACGACGCTCCTCATGGGCGTCATCGGCAACGTCCCGATCGCGCTCGCGGCCGGCCTCGGCGTCAACACCGTCGTCGCGCTCCAGCTCGCGCCCCGCATGACGTGGCCGGACGCGATGGGCATGGTGGTCCTCGCCGGTCTCGTCGTGATGCTGCTCGTCGCGACCGGGCTGCGCGAACGCGTCATGAGCGCGGTCCCCGCCGGGCTGCGCAAGGGCATCTCGATCGGTATCGGCCTCTTCGTGCTCCTGGTCGGGCTCGTGGACTCGGGCTTCGTCTCCCGCATCCCGGACGCCGCGCAGACCACCGTCCCGCTCCAGCTCGGCGGTGACGGCCACCTCAACGGCTGGCCGGTCCTCGTCTTCGTCCTCGGCGTGCTGCTCACCGTCGCCCTGCTCGTCCGCAAGGTCTCCGGCGCGATCCTCATCAGCATCGTCGCCATGACCGTCGTCGCCGTGATCATCAACGCGGTCGCGGACCTCAAGCCGGGGGCCTGGGGCCTGACCGAGCCGAAGTGGCCCGGCAACCCCGTCTCGACACCCGACTTCGGCCTGATCGGCAACGTCAGCATCTTCGGCGGCTTCCAGCACGTCGGCATCCTCACCGGCATCCTGTTCGTCTTCACCGTGCTGCTCTCGTGCTTCTTCGACGCGATGGGCACGATCATGGGCGTCGGCGACGAGGCGCACCTCACCCGCGCCGACGGCACCATGCCGGGCATGAACAAGATCCTCTTCGTGGACGGCATCGCCGTCGCCGCCGGCGGCGCCTCGTCCTCCTCGGCGACGACGTGCTTCGTGGAGTCCACGGCGGGCGTCGGCGAGGGCGCGCGGACCGGTTTCTCGAACATGATCACCGGCGGGCTCTTCGTGCTCGCGCTCTTCCTGACGCCGGTCGCCACGATGGTGCCCTCGCAGGCGGCGACGCCCGCCCTCGTCGCCGTCGGCTTCCTGATCCTGTCGGGATCGATCACGAAGATCGACTGGACCGACTTCACGATCGCCATCCCGGCGTTCCTCACCATGGTGATGATGCCGTTCACCTACTCGATCACGAACGGCATCGGCATCGGCTTCGTCACCTTCACCGTGCTGCGGATCGTCGTCGGCCGCTGGCGCGAGGTGCCGGTCGCGATGTACATCGTGTCGGCGGTGTTCGCCTTCTACTACCTGATGCCGGCGCTCCAGCTCACCTGAGGGCCGCAGGTACGAGTGACCCCCCGGAGCGCGTGGCGCGCGCTCCGGGGGGTCCGCCGTTTCCGGGCCACGCGCCTCAGGACGCCGCGACGAAGCGCAGCGACAGCCGCACCGCCGTGTCGCCCTTGACCATCCCGGACTTCTTCTTGAGCACGCCGAAGCGGCGGGGGTCGATCGTCGTCTCCGCCTCGACGCGGACCGCGTGCGCGGCGGTCTCCGTCCGGCGGGCCGTGAGGGTCACCGGCTCCGTCGTGCCGCGTACGGTCAGCGCGCCGTCGATCGTGAGGGCGTCGCCCGAGGAGCGGATCTCGCGGGCCTCGAAGCGCAGCTCCGGGTGGTTCGCGGCGTCGAAGAAGTCCGCCGAGCGCAGGTGCTCGTCCCGCTTCGCGTTCTTCGTGTCCAGCGAGTCCGCCGCGAGCGTCAGCTCGCCCCGCGCCGTCCCGTCCGCCGCCAGCTCGCCGCCGCCGGTGACCGTGCGGAACTCGCCCTTGACCGTGACCAGGCCCCAGAAGGTCTTGTGGCCCAGGGACACGGTGGAGGACCCGGCGTCGAGCCGCCAGGCACCGGGGGCGGGGGTCTCGTTGCTGCTCATATCGCTGCTCGCGCTCTCTGTGGGAGGGGGCCGGAGGATCGGCGCTCAGCTTCTGGTGAAAGTCGAACACATAGCGAGCGATTAGGTAGCCAGTGAGATATTTTCTCGCGGCGGTATCGTCGGAACCGGTGGCTCGGGGGATAGGGAGGCGCGGCGGGGTGGCCGTGCCTGTGAGGAGAATCGTGGAGACGTCGCGGGAGCCGGTCGCCGGGAGCGGCGCGGACGACGCCCCCGTACCGGGGGACGGCGGCGCGGGCCTGAGCGGCGATGTCGCGGTGGCGCGGGGTGGCGAGGCGGTGTCGCGGGGCGAGGGCGGGGTTCTGTCCGGCGGGGGGGGCCGGGGCGCGCGGCGAGGGTGCGACGGTGCGGGGCGGGGGCTGTCCCAGTGCGACCGATGTCGCCCTCCTGGAGGGCTGGCACGGGATCGCGCGGGGTCTGGGCGGTGTGCAGGAGGAGCTGTCGGCCGAGGTGGCGCGCGGCTCGCGGATCGACCCGGCGGCGGTGCAGGTGCTGTGGTTCCTGCTTACGCGCCCCGGCGTCGCGGTGCCCATGAACCAGGTCGCCCGGCTGCTCGGCTTCTCGACCGCCGGTACGACCAAGGTCGTGGACCGCCTCGCCGAACTCGGCCTGCTGGAGCGCCGCCCCTCCCCGGACGACCGCCGCGTCACCTTCGCCGCGCTCACCCCGGGGGGCCGCGCCGCGGCCGGGGATCTCGCCGACGACCTGGCCCGTGCCCTGCGGGAACGCGTCGTGGGGGTCATCGGGGAAGAGGGGTTCACGACGCTCGTGTCACTGACCGGCCGTCTCGCGAAGGGCGCGGACGCGTGGCCCGCGGGGGGCGCGGGGCCCTGTGGGGGCTGACGGGTACCCCTCGCGCGTGAACGGGGTGGACGTCCCCTCGCGGGCGAGGCGGCTCCGTCCGGCGTGGGCCGGGCCCGCTCCGTCGGCCGGGCCCGCTCCGTCAGCCGGGGCCCGCTCCGTCAGCCGGGGGCCGCTCCGTCACCCGTAGAACTTCTCCGTCTTCTCCACCGCGGCCTTGAAGCGCTCGTCGAAGTCCTCCCGTACGAGCGTCCTGATCACGTAGTCCTGCACGCTCATGCCGCGTCGCGCGGCATGGGTGCGCATCCGGTCGAGCAGTTTGCCGTCGATCCGCAGGCTGAGCACATCGGTCCCCATACGCCCAGAATCACCGCACCGGGGGGCCGGTCGATATTTTCCGGCCGCGACTCACTCGTACGGGTGAGTGCGGTCTTGCGTGCGAGTGTCCCGAGGTGACGGGCGGGTGTGGGGCAGGTCATGCCGGGGCAGGCTCCGTGCAGTCTCTTTAGTAAGAGTAATGAGTTACGCTAACTACCATGCTTGACCTCAGTCAGGGTGAGGACGCCGCCGCCGTCAGCGCACTCCGTTCCTCCGTGATGCGGCTCTCGCGCCGTATCAAGCACCAGCGCGTGGACGAGTCGCTGAGCCCCACGGAGATGTCGGTGCTCGGCACCCTCGCCCGGTGCGGTTCGGCGACCCCTGGCGAGCTGGCGCGCAAGGAGCACGTGCAGCCGCCGTCGATGACGCGGATCGTGGCACTCCTGGAGGCGAAGGGCCTCGTCCGGCTCGAACCGCACCCGGAGGACCGGCGGCAGAAGGTCGTCAGCCCCACCGACCGGGCCGAGGCGATGCTCGCCGAGAGCCGCCGCAAGCGGAACGTGTGGCTGGCGCAGCTCGCCGCCGAGCTCGACGAGGACGAGTGGGAGAAGCTCCGGGCAGCCGCCCCGGTGCTGGAGAAGCTCGCACACCTGTGAGCCGGAGGCTCGCGCACCCGTGAGCGAAAGGAAGGCGAAACCCTTTGAGTACGGGACCCGGAGCAGACTCCGCCCCCGCACCTGACCACCACGACACCACCGCCCGCCCCGCTCCCGGCTCCGCCGAGGACCCCGCCCGCCGCACGGCGGAGCGCCAGGCCCTTGAAGCGGACGCCGCACAGGAGGACCCGGACGAGATCCCGGTCCCCGCCGAAGACCCCGCCACCGCGGCCCGCCCGCACACCCGCACGGAGCCCCGAGCCCGTACGGAACCCGGCGCCCCCGCCGCGCCAGGTGACCGCGCCGCGTCCGGAGCGGATGTTCCCGCCGGAGCCGGCGCCCGTACCCCCGTACCTCCCACGTCCGGAAAGCCTGCTACGAACGCGCCCGCGCACACCGCCGCTCCCACACCCCCCACCGACCCCGGGTCCCCGCGCCGCACCTCGATGTTCAGCTCGCTGCGCATCCGCAACTACCGGCTCTTCTTCACCGGCCAGGTCGTCTCCAACATCGGCACCTGGATGCAGCGCATCGCCCAGGACTGGCTGGTCCTCAGCCTCACCGGCTCCTCGGCCGCCGTGGGGATCACGACCGCGCTCCAGTTCCTGCCGATGCTGCTCTTCGGCCTGTACGGGGGCGTGCTCGTGGACCGGTTGCCGAAGCGGCAGACCCTCCTCGTCACGCAGGCCGTCATGGGCCTCACCGGGCTCGCGCTCGCCGTGCTGACCCTCAGCGACAACGTCCAGGTCTGGCACGTCTACCTCACCGCCTTCGTCCTCGGCCTCGTCACGGTCGTGGACAACCCGGCCCGGCAGACCTTCGTCTCCGAGATGGTCGGCCCGGGGATGATGCGCAACGCCGTCTCGCTCAACGCCGCGAACTTCCAGTCCGCGCGCCTCGTGGGCCCCGCCGTCGGCGGCGCGCTCATCACGGCGGTCGGCAGCGGCTACGCCTTCCTCCTCAACGGGCTCTCCTTCATCGCGCCGATCGTCGGCCTGCTCCTCATGCGCTCCGGCGAGCTGCACGAGAGCCACCGCACCCCGCGCGGCAAGGGTCAGCTCCGCGAGGGGCTGCACTACGTCGCGAAGCGGCCCGAGCTGATCTGGCCGATCGTCCTCGTCTTCTTCGTCGGCACCTTCGGCTTCAACTTCCCCGTCTGGCTCTCGGCCTTCGCCGACGACGTCTTCGACGCGGGCGCCGGGACGTACGCGGTCTTCAACATCCTCATGGCGGTCGGCTCCCTCGCCGGTGCGCTGCTCGCCGCGCGCCGCGCCCGTACCCGCCTGCGGCTCCTCGTCGGCGCCGCGATCGCCTTCGGCGTCCTGGAGATCATCGCCTCGGCCGTGCCCTCGTACTGGGTCTTCGCCGCGCTGCTCGTGCCGATCGGCATGTGCGGCCTGACGTCCAACACGACCGCCAACCAGACCGTCCAGATGGCCGCCGAACCGGAGATGCGCGGCCGGGTGATGAGCCTCTACATGATGGTCTTCACCGGCGGTACGCCCGTCGGGGGCCCGCTCTTCGGCTGGCTCACCGACACCTACGGCGCCCGCGTCGGCTTCGCGGCCGGTGGCGTCATCACGGCACTCGCCGCCGTCGCTGTCGGCCTCGTCCTGGCCCGTATCGGCGGCCTGCGCATGGAGTTCGGCTGGAACCGCGGCCACCCGCGCCTGCGCTTCGTCCCCCGCGAGGGCCAGCATGCGAAGGAGCTGGCGGCGGTGGCGTGAGGGGGCGTGGCGCGCGGACGGCTGGGGGTGGCGGCTGGCGTGAGGTTCGCCGGGGCGACCGGCGGGTGGCGCTGGCGTGCGATCCGTTCGGCTGGCGGCTGGCGGCTGGCGCGCGGTTCGTCCGGTCAGCGGGCGTCGTCATGCGTTTCGTCAGGCTGACGGATGGCTATGGCGCGCGGTCCGTCCGGTCGCGGCGGGCGGTGGTGGCACGCGATCCGTTCGGCTGGCGGCGGGCGGCCGTGGCGTGCGCCGTGCGGGCGTCCGGGTAGGCCCGTACGACTCGTCCTGAACAGCCGTATAGACCACGGATGAACGCCCGTATGGATCTGTACAGACGTCTGTACAGATCCATACGGGCGTTTTAGACGGCCGTACGTCCCCGGGGTGCGCCCCTCAGCCGGCCAGCAGCCCCAGCGTGTCCACGACGCGGTTCGAGAAGCCCCACTCGTTGTCGTACCAGGCCACGACCTTCACGTGCGTGCCGTCGACCCGGGTGAGCGCGGCGTCGAAGATCGAGGAGGCGGGGTCGCCGACGATGTCGGCCGAGACGAGCGGGTCCTCGGCGTACTCCAGAACGCCCGCGAGCGGGCCCTCGGCGGCCGCGCGGTACGCGGCGAGCACCTCCTCGCGGCTCACCTCGCGCGCCACCGTCGTGTTCAGCTCCACGATCGAGCCGACCGGTACCGGCACGCGGATCGAGTCGCCCGAGAGCTTGCCGTCCAGCTCCGGCAGCACGAGCCCGATGGCCTTCGCCGCGCCCGTCGTGGTCGGCACGATGTTGACGGCGGCGGCGCGGGCGCGGCGGGCGTCGCGGTGCGGGCCGTCCTGGAGGTTCTGCTCCTGCGTGTAGGCGTGCACGGTCGTCATGAAGCCGTGCTCGATGCCCGCGAGTTCGTGCAGGACGGAGGCCAGCGGCGCGAGGGCGTTCGTCGTGCAGGAGGCGTTCGAGACGATGTGGTGCGCGTCGGGGTCGTACGCCCCGGTGTTGACGCCGTAAGCGAGTGTCACGTCCGCGCCGGTGGACGGCGCGCCGACGAGCACCTTGCGCGCGCCCGCGTCGAGGTGGGCGCGCGCGGCGTCGGCGGAGGTGAACCGACCGGTCGCCTCCAGGACGAGGTCCACGCCCAGTTCCGCCCACGGCAGCTTCGCGGGCTCCCGCTCGGCGAGCACCTTGATCCGGCGGCCGTCCACGACGAGCGTGTCCCCGTCCACCGTCACCGGGCGGCCGAAGCGCCCCGCCGTCGTGTCGTACCGCAGCAGCCGCCCGAGCGTCGCGGGGTCGCCGAGGTCGTTGATCGCGACGACCTCCAGCGCGCTGTCGCGCTCGACGAGGGCGCGGAGGACGTTGCGGCCGATGCGGCCGAATCCGTTGATGGCGATACGGGTCATGGTGGGTGTCCCTTCCTGGCTTCCTGCGGTGCGGCCCCCGCCGCTCGGCGGGCTTCCCGCAGGGCGGCTCCTGCCTTCCGGCGGGCTTTCTGCGGTGCGGCTTCTGACTTCCGGCGGGCTTTCCGCGGTGCGGCTCCTGCCTTCCCCACCAGCCTCGCGCCGGCCGCCGCCCGGTGGCCGAGGCGGAAGCGCCATCGTCCGCAAGGATCACGCCAGCGGTCCCCGGCGTGCGGCCGCCGCGTGTGTCGCGGCGCCTCTCAGGTACGGCGCCTCGCCCCGCACCCCCACCGCGCAGTCACCGTTCCCCGCGCTCACGCGCGTTCCCCGCGCTCACGCGCGTTCCCCGCGCTCACGCGCGTTCCCCGCGCTCACGCGCGTTCCCCGCGCTCACGCGCGTTCCCTCACTCGCGCCCCCTCACTCGCGCCCCCTCACCCGCGTCCCCCGCGCGAGAACGTGCGCCGGTACTCGCTCGGGCTCGTCCCCAGGACCCGCTGGAAGTGCAGTCGCAGATTGGCGCCCGTGCCGAGCCCGACCTCGGTGGCGATCTGCTCGATGCTCCGCCCGGAGCGCTCCAGGAGTTCGCGCGCCGCGTCGATCCGCGCGCGGGTCACCCACTCCATGGGCGTGTAGCCGGTGTCGTCGGCGAAGCGCCGCGAGAAGGTGCGCGGCGAGACGGCGGCGTGCCGGGCGAGGACGTCGAGGCCGAGCGGTTCGCCGAGGTGGCGCAGGGCCCACTCGCGGGTCGCGGCGAAGCGTTCGCCGAGCGGCTCGGGCACGGCGCGCGGTACGTACTGCGCCTGGCCGCCGCTGCGGTACGGCGCGGCGACGAGGCGGCGCGCGGTGTGGTGCGAGGCGGCGACGCCGAGGTCACGGCGCAGGATGTGCAGGCACAGGTCGATGCCGGAGGCGGCGCCCGCCGAGGTGAGGACGGTTCCCTCGTCCACGAAGAGCACGTTCTCGTCCACGCGGACGCGCGGGTGGCGCGCGGCGAGGGTCCGCGTGTAGTGCCAGTGCGTCGTGGCGCGGCGCCCGTCGAGCAGGCCGGTCGCTTTTTTTTTTTTTTTTTTTTTTTTTTTTTTTTTTTTTTTTTTTTTTTTTTTTTTTTTTTTT
>NZ_GG770539.1:3977917-3979761 GCF_000154905.1 Streptomyces sp. SPB074
CGGGCCTCGCGGGTACGGGCCCGGTGGCCGCGGCGCCTTTGCGCCCGTCGCCGCGGGCGCGCTAGCCCTACGGCCTGGGCGGGGCTACGCGCTCCACGCCCCGTCGAGGCGGATCGCGAGGATCTGGCCCGGCCAGCCGTCGTGGTCGAAGCGCTCCGTACGGCGGAATCCGCAGGACACGTAGTAGTCCACGAGCCGTCCGTCGTCGCCCGCGTAGCAGTCGACGCGGAGCAGTCCGACGCCCGCGCGGCGCGCCTCGGCGACGGCGTGCGCGACGAGCGCGGCGCCGATGCCGTGCCCGGCGAGGTTCCGGTCGCTCACGAGGAAGTGCAGGTAGCGCTCGGGCTCGGGCGCGGGGCGCAGGCACGGGCCGGGGCCGTCCGTCAGCGTCATGGAGCCGACGACGCGCCCGTCCAGCTCGGCGACCCAGGGCTCGCCCTTCGCGAAGTACCCCTCGACCCTCTCGACGGTGCGCGGGCTGGCGCTGAGGTGCCGGGTCCCCCACTGCCCGGGCCGTCCCTGCGCGGTGAGCCAGTCCACCGCCTCGTCCAGGAGGGCGAGGACGGAAGGGACGTCGCTTGCCTTGCCGGGTCTGAGCGTCAGCGCTCGGGAGGTGTCCATGCCCGCGAGGTTAGGGGAGCGGGGCGCCGGACGCGGGCGATGCGCCAGGACTGTGAAGCACGAGACGTCTCCGGGGCTGAGGCGCGAGACGCTCCCGGGGCACGCCGACGGGTCCCGTCGGCCGCCTCCCCGGCCGCCTCGCCGGCGTTCTTCCGGGCCTGCCGGCCGCTTTCCCGGCGCCCTTCCGGCCCCGCTCCGGCGCCGCGCCCGCCGCTCGTCCCCAGCCCCCGGCCGCTTGTCCGACCATCGGTTTGCCTGCCCGGTTATCCACAGGCGGGCGGGAATCGTGCCGGGGTCTGTGGAATCGTTCCCGGCACCATGAGACTCTTCGCCGCGCTCCTGCCTCCGCCCGAGGCGCTGGACGAACTCGACGCCGCCGTCCGCCCCGTGCGCCGCCTGCCCGGCGCCGAGGAACTGCGCTGGACCCGTGCCGAGGGCCGGCACGTGACGCTCGCGTTCTACGGGGACACCGAACGCGAGCCGCCGGAAAGGGGGTTGGCGGATCTGGCGGCCGCCCACGCGCCACCGCGCCTGTCGCTCACGGGCGCGGGCCACTTCCGCGGCGGCACGCTGTGGACGGGCGTACGGGGCGATGTCGCCGCCCTGCGCGCGCTCGCCGGTGCCGCGCGGGCGCTGGGCGGGGCGGCGGAGCACGCCTACCGTCCGCACGTGTCGCTGGCGCGCAGCTCACGGAGGCTGTCCCCGGGCGCGTACGCACCACTTCTCCGCTCGTGCGAGGAACTGCTCGCCCCGTTCGCCGGTCGCGCCTGGACCGCCGACCGGGTCGGGCTGCTGCGGAGCGTGCCGGGCGGGCACGGCGCCGCGAACCAGTACGTGAGCGAGGCGACGTACCCCTTGACGGGGCCCGTCGGGCGGGACGGCTAGGCTCGAAGCGTGGACCCGAAGACCCGGAACCGGATCATGGCCGGTGTGCTCGTAATGATGTTCGTCGTCGTGGCGGTGGCGGCGGCCGTGGGCCAGTAGCCCCCGTACGACCGACGCCCGGCCGCGCGTCGGCGCGGATGCGGGTCCCTCGGCGGCGCCCGTGACGTCACGCGGCGGGGGTGCTCGCACGACGCGGTGAGGATCGCTGATTGCGGGTCGAGCGCCGTCGTCGTCGTGGGAGCGGCGCTCGTGCCGGGGCGCGCCCACGACAGGACAGCACCCGCGTCTGGTGAGCGCCCGCGACAGGGCGGCGCGGCTGTCCTTGAACGTGAAGGGTC
>NZ_GG770539.1:3979861-3992382 GCF_000154905.1 Streptomyces sp. SPB074
CCTTCTGGAGGTCGCGGATCAGGTCGAGAATCTGGGCCTGGACCGTCACGTCGAGCCCGGTGGTCGCCTCGTCGGCGATGAGCAGCTGGGGGTTGTTTACGAACGCCACCGCGCCCTTCACGAGGCGGCCGCCTGCGTCACCAGGCGAAAGCCTCCGGGGAGGGGCCGGGGCCGGGGAAGATCTCCTCAAGGC
Organism: Streptomyces sp. SPB074; assembly: GCF_000154905.1. GTDB lineage: Bacteria > Actinomycetota > Actinomycetes > Streptomycetales > Streptomycetaceae > Streptomyces. The sequence continues at coordinate 3,980,055 of NZ_GG770539.1, forward strand.
CGGTCAGGACCTCTTCCGAGAGGTCGATGCCCACGGCGCGTACCGCGGAGTCGAGCTGTTCCCGCGTGCGCGGTCCGACGATCGGGCCGGTCACACCGGGACGCGTGAGGAGCCACGCGAGTGCCGTGTCGCCGGGGAGCAGTCCGTGCTTGTCGACCAGCGTCTCGTAGCGCTCGATCTGCTCGCGGACGGCGGAGTTCTTGAGCGCGTCCGCGCTGCGGCCGGTCGCGCTGCGACCGCTCGCCGAGCCCTCGCGCTCACGCTTGAGCGCGCCGCCGAGCAGCCCGCCGTGCAGCGGGGACCAGGGGATGACCCCGAGCCCGTACTCGCGCGCGGCCGGGACGACCTCCATCTCGGCGCGACGCTCGGCCAGGTTGTACAGGCACTGCTCGCTCACGAGCCCGACCATGCCGCGCCGCGAGGCCAGCTCGTTGGCCTGCGCGATCTTGTAGCCGGGGAAGTTCGAGGAACCGGCGTAGAGGATCTTGCCCTGCTGGATCAGGACGTCGATCGCCTGCCAGATCTCCTCGAAGGGGGTGTTCCGGTCCACGTGGTGGAACTGGTACAGGTCGATGTGGTCGGTCTGGAGCCGCTTGAGGCTCGCGTCGACCGCGCGGCGGATGTTGGCGGCGGAGAGCTTGTGGTGGTTCGGCCAGGGATCACCGGCACCCATGTAGCCGTTGACCTTCGTGGCGAGCACGACCTTCTCGCGCCGGCCACCGCCCTGCGCGAACCAGGTCCCGAGGATCTCCTCGGTCCGGCCCTTGTTCTCGCCCCAGCCGTAGACATTGGCCGTGTCGAAGAAGTTGATTCCCGCGTCGAGCGCGGCGTCCATGATGGCGTGGCTGTCGGCCTCGTCGGTCTGCGGCCCGAAGTTCATCGTCCCCAGAACGAGCCTGCTGACCTCAAGTCCCGTACGTCCGAGTTGCGTGTACCTCATGCCGACCAGCCAACGCCTTGGAGTGGACTCCAGGCAAGTGGGGGAGAGGGGCGGGGACGGAGGGTGCGGAGCAGGGGGACAGCGGGGCGCCGTGGTGGGACGGGGGGAGCGGCGGGGCGCTGTGGTCGGGCAGGGGGAGGAGGACCGGATGTCGTGGTGGGCCCGTGGGGGGCCCGGGCGCCGTGGGGGGGGCAGGGCGCGGAGTCCGCCTCCCGTGCGCGCCGCGGTCCCGTTACCGGCTCCCGCGTCCGCTTCCGCGGCCGGTCGTTCAGGGCTGTTCCGGGAAGTCCTTCGTCGTCAGGACGAGCGCGGCCGGGGTCTTGCTCAGGTCGACGTCGAGCCCGAACTCCACGATCGTCTCGGCGCGGTACTCGCCGTCACGCGGCTCGGTGTAGACGTGGCAGCGGCGCTGGTACGGGTCCGCGATGAGGTAGACCGGCACCTCGGCGCTCGCGTACGCCGCCTTCTTCGGCCCGTAGTCGTTCTGGCCCGTCCCGCGCGAGATCACCTCGGCGACGAACTCGACGTCCTCGTGACGCCAGCGTCCGTCCGTCGTCGCGGCGCCCTTGCGAAGCTTCGCCACGTCCGGAGCAAAGGCGTTGCTCTCGCCGGGAAAGTCGATACGCACGTCCGACAGGACGAGGACATCCAGGCCGTGGGTGTCCTCCAGTGCACGCACAAGGCGACGGATGATGCGCCAGTGCGCTTCGCGCTGCGGTGACATGTATACGTACCCCTCGACGATCTCGGATCGGAATCCGTCAGGGGTGGCGCGTTCCACGCACTCGAAGATCTTGTCGAGGTCGCTCTCGTGGTCCTGTTGCTGGTCTGCCATCGTGATTCGGTCCTCGGTCTGTACGAGGGTCATCGTGGCGCTCCTCCCCGGCGAGGCGATGGACGCCCCGCCGCGTTCCTCAACGATAGGAGGAGCGGGCCCGACACGGTACGGGAACGGGCGTGCGGGGGTGTGGGGGGCGCGCCGGGCCGGGACCGGGGAGCAGGGGGCGCGGTGCCGGGCGCGTACGGGAGCGGCGGGGGCGCACGGATGAGGGTGAAGCGTACGCGGGGGGCTAGCGTTTCTCGTATGAGTGACGACGCGCCCGCGAACCCGAGTCCCGAAACGTCTCCTCCCCGCCCGCCCACGGAGCCGCCGCAGTCCCTCGCGGACCCCGCCGTGCTGCTCGCCGAGTACCTCGACTACTACCGCGCCACCGTGCTCGCCAAGCTCGACGGGCTCTCCGAGGCGGAGCTGCGCCGCAGCAGGCTGCCCTCGGGCTGGTCGCCGCTCGAACTCCTCAAGCACCTCGCCTACGTCGAACGGCGCTGGTTGCGCTGGGGTTTCCTCGGTGAGGAGATGGACGAGCGCACGGCCTGGGGCGACGACGACCCCGAGTCGGGCCGCTGGCAGGTGCGCGAGGACGAGTCCCCGGCACAGATCCGCGACCTCTTCGCGCGCGAGTGCGCGCACTCGCGGCGGATCGTCGCGGCGGCGGGGCTCCAGGACCGCGCCGCCGACACGGGCCGCTTCCCGCCCCCGGCCGAGCCGCCCACGCTGTCGTGGATTCTCTTCCACGTCCTCCAGGAGTACGCGCGACACGCTGGACACCTGGATGTCGTACGGGAGTTGACGGACGGGCGGGTGGGGGAGTGAGCGGGAGGTGATGACGGAGGGGGTGGCGGGAGGGGCGGCTGCCCGCGTCCCCTCCGGTGCGTCGCTCCGCGCGGCGTATGCCCGGGCGCCCTTCGCCCGCGCGCTTCGCGTCAGGCGATCCCGCGCTTCTCCATAGCGCCGAGCGCCACGACGACCAGGATCACGGCGCCGCCCGCGCCCGCCAGCAGCATCTCCCACCACGCGTCGATCGCGCCCAGGAACCGCAGCGCGAACCGGAACGGCGCCACCGGCAGCGCGTCGAGCAGCCACCGCGCGAGCGGCCCGGCCACCCACGCCCCGACGGCCGCCCCCACGGCGGCGACCCCGAAAAGCAGCAAAGGCACCTGCCCTTCCGACGGTGCGCTCGCGGGCTTCTCCCCCGCGCCGGCCGCGTCCGGAAGGGGCGTGTCCGCGACGGTCGCGTCCGCGCGCGGGGCACTGACGGGGCGTACGTCCTCGGTGCGGGCCGCAGGTGTCGCGGACGGGTGCGCGGCGCCTGCTTCGGTGTCGTCCCGGCCACTCGGCGGGCCCGCACTCGCAGCTGACGCGTCCGCAGCCGCAGCCACGTCCGCCGCCGCGTGCGTCGCGCCTCCCTCCGGCACGCCGGGCGCCGACCGGTCCGGCGCGCCGGCCGCTCGCGCCTGGGGCTGTCCTGCGGAGCCGGTCGGCGGCGGTGCCGCCTTCCCCGGATCGCCCGGCTTCCCCGAGTCCTTCGTCATGCCCCCAGCCTTCCGCCCCGCCGTGCGGCCACGCAAGGTGCGTGGGGGCCTACGGGGCCACGACTTCGGTAGGAGAACCCCGCCCGCTGTCAGCCCTGAGACGGACCCTCGTGGGGTACCGGAGTGTGACTGATGCCCTGGAGCAGGGCGCGGAACGCCCACGTGAAGCGGGCGTCCGGGGTGCCGGAGAGGAGTAGCGAGGAGGCGGCGCGGATGTGCGGGTGACGGCCGGGGTCCGCGCCGTGGACGGCGTGCCGGACGGCTTGCCACTCCTCCTCGGCGACCGGCGAGGAGTCGTGGCCGGTCTGTTCGGCGGCGGTGGCGGTGGCGTGCTGGAGGAGCAGGTCCACGCCCCAGGCCGCCCGGTCGGGCGCCACGCCGCCCTCGGCGAGCAGGGCGAGCATGTGCTCGACGAGATCGAGGTAGCGCGGTCCGCTGGGACGGGCGACGAGCGCGGAGCGCGCGAGGCCCGGGTAGCGGAAGAGGAGGAGCGTGTACGACGCGAGGAGGCCGATCAGCCGCTGTTCCCAGTCGCCGGGGTCCTCCTCGGGAGGGACCCCGGCCGACGCGGGAACGCGCACCTCGCCGAGGAGTTCGTCAAGGATCGCCGCGTGCAGCTCCGTCGTTCCCGCGACGTACACGTAGAGCGAGGCGGGCCCGGTGTCGAGTTCCCTCGCGAGGCGCCGCATCGTGACCTTGTCGAGCCCCTCGGCGGCCATCACCCGGATCGCCGCCGCGACGATGCCGGAACGGCTCAGCGCCGGTTTGGCGGGCCGCTCGCGGCGGCTGCGCGGCGGCGTCGCACGCGGCGGGGCGGCGCGGCGCGCGGACGCGCGGGCCGGGGGGCCGGACGGCGCGCGGGCCGGGGGGCCGGACGGCGCGGGGTCCGTGCTCTCGTCGCCGTCCATGTCCCTCACTCGTCTCGCGGTCCCTGACCGGGGGTGGCCCGGGCCCGTTCACTGTAACGAACGGGTTCGGCGCTCACCGGAGCGGCGACGTTCGTCCTGTACGGGGGGCGAGCCCTGTACGGGCTCGGTCGGCGCGTACGGGGGCGGCCCGGCCCGTACGGGGGTTCGCCGCCCGTACGGGGTCCGCCCGGCGCGTACGGCGTTCCGCACGGCCCGGGCTCGCCCACCTCGTACCGGCCTCGCCCACCCCGTACCGCCGCTCCCTCCCTTCACCCCTCGCCCCTCGCCGCTTCTCCCGCCTCCGGTCCCCGCCGTCAGGCGGTCTCGGTTCACACGGTGAGCACCATCCGGAAGCGCGCCTCGCCGCTTCGCATCCGGTCGAAGGCCGCGTTCGCCTCCGCGAGCGGTTGTTCCTCCGTCCAGGGGCGGATGCCGGTGTCCGCCGCGAAGCGGAGCGTGTCCTGGGTGTCCACGGCGATCCCGGAGGCATGGCCGTAGACACGGCGGGCCTTGTCCACGAACTGCGCGGCGGTGAGGTCGAGGCGCTCGGGAGCGATCCCGACGACGATGAGTTCGCCGCGCCGGCCGAGCCCGTCGAAGGCGTCGGCCATCGCCTTGGCCTGGGTGACGGTCGCGAGGACGACCTTCGCGCCGCCGAGCGCCTGGAGTTCGGCCGCGACATCCTGCGTAGTGCTGTCGATGTAGTGCGCGGCGCCCAGCTCCCTCGCCAGAGGGGCCTTCTCCGCCCTGCGGGCGACGGCGACCGTGCGGAAACCCATCCTCGCGGCGAACTGCACGCCGAGGTGTCCGAGGCCGCCGAGCCCCAGGATCGCCACGGTGTCACCGGCCCGCGCCGCGCTGCGCCGCAGCGCGTTGTAGACCGTGACCCCGGCGCAGGCGAGCGGGGCCGCGTCGACCGCGCTCAGCCCGTCCGGGACGGCGGCGAGCGCGACGGCCGGCACGATCACCGACTCCGCGTACCCGCCCGGATAGGCGACGCCCGGGATCTCCACCTCGGGACAGTGCACCCCGTCTCCGGTGCGACAGGCATCGCAGTGCCCACAACTTCCGCCGTACCACCCGACGGCGACCCGGTCCCCGACCGCCCAGCCGGAGACCCCGGCGCCGAGCGCGTCGATCCGGCCGGCGATCTCGTGCCCGGTCGTGACGGGGAAGGGGTTGCCCATCGCGCCGCTGATGACAGCGCCGTCGGAGTGGCACACCCCGCACGCCTCCACGGCGATCCGCACCTGTCCGGGACCCGGCTCCCCGGTCTCGACCCGGGCCTCGGTGAAGGCCCCGCCCGCCGCGTCGACCCGCATCGCGCGATGTGTGCGCTGCTCCTGGCTCATCTCGTACGTCCTCGTGTCTCGGCCTGCGCTGTCCTCCTCACGTCTACCGCGTCGTCCGCGCGGCCTACCACCGCCGGGTGAACCGTCCGCCGACCGGCCCCGCAGGACCGTCCGCCGCACGACCGATCGCCACCGGGCCCGCTCCCGGCGCGGCCCGTCTCACGACCTGTCCGCCGCCGTCGCACGGCGCGGGTGCCTCACCGTTCGGCCGCGCCCCGTTCCACGCACAGCTCGTTCCCCTCGGGGTCCCGCAGGGTGACCCAGCCACGGCCGTCCGCGCGCCGGTGGTCCTCGTGGAGCGTGGCGCCGAGGGCGAGCAAGCGCTCCACCTCCTCGTCGCGCGAGCGGTCCTGCGGCTGGAGATCGACGTGCCAGTGGTTCTTGCCGGTCTTGGGCTCGTCGACGCGTACGAAGAGCAGCGCCGCGCCCGCCGCGTGCATCAACGCCTCGGGATCGCCCGGGGCATCGTCCTCGGTGACCGCGCCGTCGAGGAAGGCCGCCCAGAAGGTGGCGAGCGTGTAGGGGTCGGCGCAGTCGACGGTCAGATGCCGTATGAGAGATGCCATGGCAGCGAGGGGACCACGGGGCGGGCGGCTGGACTAGCGAATTACGTTGGGTGTGCGGTCTGTTGACGGATGGCTGGGGGCGTCGGTGCGGGGCGTGGGAGCGCGGGGTGCGTCGGCGCGGGGGCGGCGGCGAGGCGGGCGGAGTCCGGTGGGCGCGGGCGCGGCGGTGGGGACGGCGGAGGGGGAGCGGCGGACGAGGGCGGGGCGGACGAGGGCTGGATGGCAATCCATGGTGGCCGTGGGCGGTGGTTGGGGGTGTACGGGGGCCGCTGCGATCGTCGCCGGAAGGGACGCTCACGACATCCGCCGGGGCAATGGGCGACGCATCGGTCGGACGCCGGTCAGGAAGCGTTTCGGCCTGGGCGCCGAAGTTCCACTTGGCCGTTTATTCACCCTATCGGGGGCTTGTGCGTGGCTTGCGGGTTTGGTGGTGCGGCGGCGGGCATGACGTTCCCGAGAGGCCGGGGTGGTCGGTCGGAGGGGGAGGCGCGGGGTGCGGGAGCAGGGGCGGGTGACGAGGGGCCGACGGTGCGGGCGCGGGTGCGGCCGCGTGCGCAGGGGGGAACGGCCGCGCGTGCGGGCGCGAGGAAAAAGGGCTCGCGAGAGCGGGGGAGGGGTCCGTAGCCTCGCGGCCCATGGAAGCCAGGGAGCAGGAGCGCGGCGGCGAGGCGGGTGACGACGGCTGTCCGCGGAGCGCCGCGCTGCCGGTTCCGGGAGCGCGCATTCACTACGAAGTACGGAACTCCGGACCTTTGCTGGTGCTGCTCCCGGGCGGCGGGGGAGATGCCGGGGTGTTCGACGGGCTCGCGCCCCTGCTGGCCGACGCCCGCACCGTCGTCGCGCTCGACCCGCGCGGGTACTCGCACAGCGTGCTCGACGGGCCGCCCGCCACGCAGACCGTGGAGCGGCAGGCGGACGACGTGGCGGCGCTCCTCGCGCACCTCGGCGGCGGACCGGCCGACGTGATCGGCGGCAGCGACGGGGCGCTCGTGGGCCTGGACCTGCTCGCCAGGCATCCCGCGCTCGTACGCCGCGTGCTCGCCCACGAGCCGCCGCCCTTCGGCCTGTTGCCGGGAGCCGAGGAACACAAGGCGTTCATCGCCTCGGTCCACGAGACCTTCGTACGGGAGGGGCTCGGCCCGGCCGGAGCGCGGTTCGCGGCGTGGGCGGGAGCGGGAGGCGACGCGTGGGAGCCCGCACCGGAGCTGGCGGCACGCCTCTTCGCGAACGGCCCGCGCTTCGTGGAGCACGAACTGCGTTCCTTCACCTCGTGGCTGCCGGATGTCGAGGCGTTGCGCGGACCGGCTGCCGAAGGCCGGCTCGTGCTCGCCGTCGGGCGCGAGACCGGCGGCGCGCTGTGCCGGGAGCCCGCTGTCGCGCTCGCTTCCCGTCTCGGCCTGGACCCGGCACGGTTGCCGGGCGGACACGGGGGCTGGCTCGCGGCAGCGCCGGAGTCGGCCCAGCTGATAAGGGAGTTGATGAGATGAGCGGTGCTGCTGCCGAGGGGGAGGGGGCCCGCTGGGCCCAGGACGTACGGGAAGTGGTCGCGCGTGCCCTCGCGACCCTCGCGCCTGCCGCCGGCACCGGAAACGCCGCCACGTGGTCGGCCCCCGCCGGGCCGCTGGCCTGGAGCTGCTGGGAGACGGCCGAACACCTCGCCGACGACCTCTTCGCCTACGCGGCCCAACTCACCCCCGCCACCGCACCCGTGGACGACGACGTGCCCTTCCGCTGGGAGAGCGCGACGGACGGCGGCCCCGCGAACACGATCCGCGCCGATCCCAAGCACGGGCCCGCCGGGCTGCTGCGTGTGATCGACGCGTGCGGCGGACTGCTCGCGGCGGCCGTCCGGGTCACGCCGCCCGAGGTCCGCGCCCATCACACGTTCGGCCGCTCGGACGCGGCCGGGTTCGCCGCGATGGGCGTGGTGGAGACCCTCGTGCACACCGACGACCTCGCCCGCGGCCTCGGCCTCGCGTGGTCGCCGCCCGAGCCGCTCGTCGCCCGGTCGCTCGACCGCCTCTTCCCCGATGTGCCGCGCGACCTCGCACCCCCGTGGCTTACCCTCCGCTGGGCCACGGGCCGCGCCGCGCTGCCCGGCCTGCCGGACCGCTCCGGGGGCTGGCGCTGGGACGGAAGACCGGCGGCGGAACGCGGGTAGCCGCGGGCTGCCGCAGGCCCGCTCCGGGCGGCGGCACGGACACCGGACATCGGCCGACTCCGTGTCGTGAGAGGGGGAGTGGCACCGGGTCGGGCGGGGGCGTTCAGGGGTGGACGACGAGGCGGTTTCGGACGCCGTCGAACGTCGCGGCCAAGGAGCGTGCCTCCGGGGTGCCGGGGTCGGCGAAGAGGCCACGGCGGTCGACGTGCACGGTCAGGGTGTCGTGGCGGTCGATCACCTCGGAGACGCCGCGCGCGTCGATCGTGTCCGCCCAGGCGTCCAGGTTGCGGCCGAACCAGTCGGGCAGGCCGCCCGGTTCCCGTACCGCCTCCCAGAAGTCGGCGAGCGTCGCGACGACGTGCCCCCGCAGGTCGATGACCAGCTCGGAGCCCGTCACGGCGCGGATTCCCCGCGCGCGGCGCCGTCCGGCAGATGGCGCAGTGCCGCCTCCACGCTGTCGCCGCCAGGCGTGTTGAAGGCGATCGCCGCCTGCGGGGCGTGACGGCGCACGAGGTTGACGGTGGTCTCGAAGAGCGGCAGCAACGGCTCCGCCTTGCGGATTCCGCCGCCGATGACGACGACGTCCCACGCGTGGCCCGTGAGCGCCGTCGTGAGCGCGGCGTCGGCGTGCTCGTCGTACTCCACGAGGACCATGCCGGCCGTGACGTCGTGGGTGGCGAAGCGGGCGAGTTCGGCGTCGAGGGCCGCGCGCAGCGCGGGACCGTCCGCGCCGGGAATCCCCTCGGGGTCGTAACCGATGACAAGTACGTGGGCCATCCGGACACGCTAGCGACGTCCGCGCGACGCGCCAAGGACACCGCGACGTGCCAGGGCCACCGCGAAGCGGCAGGACCGCCGGGACGTGCCAGGGTCACCGGGACGTGCCAGGGTCACCGGGACGTGCCAGGGTCACCGGGACGTGCCACGGCCAGCGCGTCGACCCGGTCGGGGAAGTCTGTCCGAGGGCCGGTCCGAGGGCCCGGTCCACGACCGTGGCCGTGCCCGCCGAGGTGCCACACTGGCCCCATGGAATCGCGTGAATTCAGCAAGCTCGGCCGCTCCGTCTCCGTCGTCGGCCTCGGCACGTGGCAGCTCGGTGCCGACTGGGGCGACGTCGAGGAGAAGGACGCCCATGCCGTCCTGGAGGCAGCCGCCGACTCCGGCGTCACCTTCTTCGACACCGCGGACGTGTACGGGGACGGCCGCAGCGAGCAGACCATCGCCGCCTTCCTCCGGGCCCACCCGGGCTCCGGGATCACCGTCGCGACGAAGATGGGCCGCCGCGCCGACCAGCTCCCCGAGAACTACGTGCTCGACAACTTCCGCGCCTGGAACGACCGTTCGCGCCGCAATCTCGGCGTCGACCGGCTGGACCTCGTACAGCTGCACTGCCCGCCGACGCCCGTCTACTCCTCCGACGAGGTCTACGACGCGCTCGACACCCTCGTCGCGGAGGACCGCGTCGCCGGGTACGGCGTCAGCGTCGAGACGTGCGCGGAGGCGCTCACCGCGATCGCCCGGCCGGGGATCGCGAGCGTGCAGATCATCCTCAACCCCTTCCGCATGAAGCCGCTCGCCGAGGTGCTGCCCGCCGCGCGTGCCGCCGGGGTCGGGATCATCGCGCGCGTGCCGCTCGCCTCGGGCCTGCTGAGCGGCAAGTACACCGAGGACACGACCTTCGCGGCCAACGACCACCGCACCTTCAACCGGCACGGCGAGGCTTTCGACCAGGGCGAGACCTTCGCCGGGGTCGACTTCGCGACCGGCGTCGCCGCCGCGCGCGAGTTCGCCGCGCTCGCCCCCGAGGGCGCGACCCCGGCGCAGACCGCGCTGCGCTGGATCGTCCAGCAGCCCGGCGTCACCACCGTCATCCCGGGAGCCCGCAACACCGAGCAGGCCCGCGCCAACTCGGCGGCCGGGGAACTGCCGCCGCTCGCCGAGGACAAGCTCGCGGCGATCCGCGACCTCTACGAGCGCGAGATCGCACCCCAGGTGGCGGACCGCTGGTAGAGCGCGGGTCGCTGGTGCGGGGCCCGGCCGGTTCCGGTTCGGCGGGTTCCGGTTCCGGCTGGTTCCGGGTCAGGACCCGGCCCGGCGGTCTGGACGCCGTGGCGTGCCCGGTGGTGCGGAGCCCGGACGGGGCGTCGGGCTGGTCGCCGTCCGGCGAGGTGTGGTCCGGGTGGCGCGATGAGCGACACCCTGGGCGCACGGCCAGCGGATGAGAGGACGAGCGGACGCGGGCGGGCGGCGCGGACGGACAGGTGGCCGCGCGCCCTGCCGGTGGCCGGGAAACCCCGGCGCGCCTCGCAGTCGGCCCGTAGCCGACGCACACCCCGCCGACGACCGCCGGACATCGGCCGTCCCGAAGCCCAGGACTGCCGACCACCGGGCCGTGTTGACGGGTACGTGGCACCCCACCGTCCGGCGGGTGCGCGCGGTGTCCCGCCGTTCGGCGGGGCATTCCCGCCGGACGGCGCCTGCGCTCCCGGCCGGTCCGCCCGGCAGTCTGGCCCACGACCGGGAGGACTCCGGCCGGCCGCCCGGGACAGCCGGCCGCCGGACCGTCCCGTGGTCCCGCACGCCGCACCGAGTCCGGCGCGCCGGCCCTTCCGCTGCCGCAAGACGTAGGGAGCCCTTCACATGACCGCACGCCCGGAGACCACCCCGGCCCCCACCATCTCCGCCGGTAATCCGCCCCCCGCCCCGAGCCCGTCCCCCGCCCCGGCTCCGAGCCCGGCCGCCGTCCCGGAGTCTCCAGCGCCCGGCTCCCCCACCGCCCCCGGCCTCACTCCCTCGCCCCTCACCGCCCCGGCTCCGCTCGGCCCGCCGCCGCCCTTCGATCCCGAACTCGCGGCGGCTCTCGAAGCGCTCGGACCGGTACAAGTGCCCTCGCTGGCGGAGATCTCGGACTCGCGCGAGTCGGCCCTCCGCTTCCCCTCGCCGACACTCGAAGAAACTCCGCGCGGACGGCGCCTTCGAGGTCGAGAAGCGGACCGTGCCGGGACCCGCCGGCGACCCCGACATCACCCTCTACATCTGCCGCCCCGCCGGGCTCACCGGCGAGATCCCCGTGCTCTACCACACGCACGGCGGCGGCATGATCCTCGGTGACGCGCGCATCGGCCTGCCCCAGCTGCTGGACGAGTGGGGGCGCGGCCTGGGCATCGGGATCGTCTCGGTGGAGTACCGGCTGGCACCCGAACACCCCGACCCCGCCCCGGTCGAGGACTGCTACGCGGGCCTCGTATGGACCGCCGAGCACGCCGGGGAACTGGGCTTCGACCCGGACCGCATGGTCATCGGCGGCGGCAGCGCGGGTGGCGGCCTCGCGGCCGGGGTCGCGCTGCTCGCCAGGGACCGGGGCGGCCCGGCGCTCCTCGGCCAGCTCCTCATGTGCCCGATGCTGGACGACCGCAACGACACGGCGTCCGCCGTGCAGATGGCCGGGCTCGGGGTGTGGGACCGCGAGGCGAACCACACCGGCTGGACCGCGCTGCTCGGCGAGCGGCGCGGCGGGCCGGACGTCCCCCCGTACGCGGCCCCGGCCCGCGCCGCCGATCTCTCCGGGCTCCCGCCCGCGTTCGTGGACGTGGGCTCGGCGGAGACCTTCCGCGACGAGGATGTCGCCTACGCGAGCCGCCTGTGGGCCTGCGGAGTCCAGGCCGAACTCCACGTCTGGCCGGGCGGGTTCCACGGCTTCGACGGCATGGCCCCCCAGGCCGCCCTCTCCCAGTCGGCCCGCGCCGCCCGCACGGACTGGCTGCGGAGACTGCTGGCCACCTGAGCACCGCGAGGGCGGCCGGAACACGAGGCCCGACCCCGGGCTCCGGCCGCCCCCGCGCCTGAGGCGCCGCCCTCCCCGAGGACGGCCCGCCTCGGCCCCGTACGGGACCCTCGATCGGCCCGTACGAGACCGTCCCCGACCGGAAGGTACGAGGCCACCCCGCCCGGCCCGCGCGCGCGACAACCCCCGACCCGTACGGGCCAGCCCCAAGCCCCGGCCCCCTCGGGCCACCGCCCCCCGACCCGGG
>NZ_GG770539.1:3995351-4010521 GCF_000154905.1 Streptomyces sp. SPB074
CCGGCGCGACGGAGCCGGGCGACGGGGGAGCGGGGCAGCGGGGGCGGGACGGCGCGGACTCCGCCGGGTCCGGCGCGGGCCAGGAGAGCGGCGACAAGGACGACGCGGGCGAGGAGGGCGGCGGCACGACGGGCAAGACCGTCCTCGTCGTGGTCCTCGCCGCGGCCGTCCTCTACGGGGTGCGCCGGACGCGGAACAAGCGGGCCAGGAAATGATGTGATGGCTGTACGTGTCTTCATGGTCGCGAACTGTGGTCGACGCCACTGACAGTCCCCTGATCCGCTGTTCCCGGGGGCAGGCCGGTGCGGGTGCGGGTGCGGGTGCGCGGGGTGTGGGGTGTGGGGTGTGGGGTTGCGGGGCGCGGAGGGGGTACGGCGAAGGGGCGCCCCGGTATGGCGGGACGCCCCTTGCGCTCGTAGCGGGGCCCGTGCCGCAGGCGTGGCACGCCTCAGCCGGGCCGGGCCTGCGGCCGGTCGCTCAGAGCTTGTCGATGACGTAGTCCACGCAGGCCGTCAGTGCCTCGACGTCCGCCGGGTCGACGGCGGGGAACATCGCGACACGGAGCTGGTTGCGGCCCAGCTTGCGGTACGGCTCGGTGTCCACGATGCCGTTGGCGCGCAGCACCTTCGCCACGGCCGCCGCGTCGATCGCGTCGTCGAAGTCGATCGTGCCGATCACGGCGGAGCGCTGCGCCGGGTCAGCGACGAAGGGGCTCGCGTACGAAACCTTCTCCGCCCAGCCGTAGAGCGCCCGCGCCGAGGCGGCCGTGCGGTCCGTCGTCCACGCGAGGCCGCCCTGGCCGTTGAACCAGTCGAGCTGCTCGGCGAGGAGGAACAGCGTCGCGAGCGACGGGGTGTTGTACGTCTGGTTCTTGCGCGAGTTGTCGATCGCGGTCGGAAGGCTGAAGAACTCGGGCACGTGCCGGCCGGAAGCGTGCACGCGCTCGGCGCGCTCCAGCGCCGCCGGGGAGAAGAGGCCGATCCAGAGGCCGCCGTCGGAACCGAAGTTCTTCTGCGGCGCGAAGTAGTAGACGTCCGTCTCGGCGACGTCCACCGGGAGACCGCCCGCGCCCGAGGTGGCGTCCACGAGGACGAGCGCGCCCTCGTCGGCACCGTCGACGCGGCGCACGGGCGCGGCCACACCGGTGGAGGTCTCGTTGTGCGTGAGGGCGTAGACGTCGACGCCGGGCTCGCCCTTGGGCTCCGGGTGCGTGCCGGGCTCGGAGGAGATCACGGTCGGCTCGGCGAGCCACGGCGCGAGCTTCGACGCCTTCGCGAACTTCGAGGAGAACTCGCCGAAGCTCAGGTGCTGGGACTTGTTCTCGATGAGCCCGTGGGTCGCGACGTCCCAGAAGGCGGTGGACCCGCCGTTGCCGAGGACGACCTCGTACCCCTCGGGGAGGGAGAAGAGCGAGGAGAGCCCCTCACGGACCCGGCCCACGAGGTTCTTCACGGGAGCCTGGCGGTGAGAGGTCCCGAGGAGAGAAGTGCCGGTCGCGGCCAGCGCGTCCAGCGCCTCCTTCCGCACCTTGGAGGGGCCCGCGCCGAACCGGCCGTCGGCGGGCTTGATGTCAGCGGGAATCTGGATATCAGCCACGGGGCGAGCGTATCCCGCGCGGGGGTGGGGCGGGGCGGGGGTTCGTTGGGTGAGACGGGGGTGGTGGGGGGTGGGGTAGGGGGGTGCCTGGGGGTGGGGCCGCCTTGGGGGTGGGGTCATCTTGGGGGTGGGGCCGCCTTGGGGGTGGGGGCTGCCTCGGAGGCGGGGCCTCCTTGGGGGTGGGCGCCACCACGGGGCGGGCGCTGGCTCTTCGGGGGAGGCTGCTCACCCGCACCCGGGACGGCCCCCTCCCGCCCGGGGGGCTCCCCTTCTAACAGTCTTCCGCAAATCCCCCACCCCCCACCCTCACCCCAGCAAATCTGTGGATAACTCCTGATTCGTTTCACTGGCTTCCTAGCAGACCTTCCCTACCAGGGCAAACGTGCAGATCACACGGGCAGCTCTCTGCCCGTTGATGCTGGTTCGTGGCGGGTAGTGTTCGTCGCTCTGCTGAGTTTCTGCTGAGTCCTGCTGACCCCACACGCGGCCCCGGACATGCTTCCGAGCGCCGTTCTGCGCCTGCGGCGCCCTACCACCGTAAGCGCCTCCGAACCCCGCGCTCACCTCAGCCATAGAAGGTGTGCCCCGGCGGGCCCGAGGCTTTGTGACGGCCTGGCGGGCCACCCGCACCGCCTACGGTGCTCAGCCAAGTAACCCTTGCTCTGGCGCCGCCCGCGAGGTCTCCGTGCTCGTTCTCGTCGGCCCGTCCTCGACGGCTCGGCGGCCCGCCCGCGAGGTCCTGGTGCTCGTCCTCGTCGGCAGCAAAAAGCCCCGCTCTCTCAGTGTGTGAGAGAGCGGGGCCGATGCTTGGAGCGGTGACTAGTCGTGGCTCGGCACGGCGGCAATGAACGACGTCCAGGCAGCATTCCCGAACATGAGCGCTGGCCCGGTCGGGGCCTTCGAGTCTCGGACCGGCACGGACTCTCGCAGGGCAACCGACTTCCCCACCTCGACGCAGTTCCCGCCGTTCGTGCTGTAGCTGCTCTTCTGCCATTCGACGGACAGACTGGATGCGCTGGTCATGGCTCCGTGCGGCCTTCCATGTAGTCACCGATCAACTCGGCGGTGTCTTCGGGCGAGAGGGCAACCGCCCTGAGCAGATCATAGGCATGAGCGCCGTCCGCTACTTCGCGAGATTCAAGCGCGGTACGTCCCTGAGAGAAACCGTCCACGTAGAGCACGTCGGGGGCCTCCTTCTCAAAGGTGAGCAGCGTGAACGGACCGGCGAGCCCAGCATGGGCCACGACCTTGCGGGGGATGACCTGTACGAGGGTCCTCGGCGACTCGGCCCGCCTCAGCAAGTGGCCCAGTTGGGCCCGCCATACATCATCCCCCCCTATCGGGCGCTGTAGGACCTGCTCGTCCATGATGAACCACATCCGGGGGGTTACTTCCCGCTCGAACAGCTCTTGCCGGGACATGCGGGCCGCAACGAGGTCCGAGAGGTTGTCCGGCCGAACCGCGCTGAGCATCGCGCGCGCGTAGTCCTTGGTCTGTAGCAGGCCGGGGATGATCTGCGCCTCAAAGACGCGCATAGTCGTCGCGTCACGCTCCAACTCGATGAACGGCAGGAACCATGTCGGGTAGGCGTATCGGACTACCAGCGGGTAGAGCCGGGTGAAATGACCTGCGGTCTCTAGCGCTGTGTCGAGGTTCTGCGCCAGCTCCGGAGAGGGCACCCGTTCCGCGTTCTCTACGTAGCTGATCATCGCCTGCGTCGTGTACGCCGCCTTGGCCAACTTGCCCTGTGACATGCCCCGTTCGGAGCGGAGTCTCGACAACTCCGTGCCGAAGAAGGCGAGTAGGGAGGATGCGGCGTCGGGTGCGTCAGTTTCGGCTGTCACGTTGGGCAGTGTCCTATAACTCGTCTCGGGTTATAGCTGCTCTCGCTATAACTCTTGGTGAGTTATGGCTAGCTCTCTGTTCCGAACGTCTGGGCGCGCCGATCCTATGAGTAGTTCGCGGTCACCGGGACGGCACCACATCGAAGGACTGCACATGGAGCAGGAGCGACCCGAGAACTTGACCCCGCTGGCTGAGGCTCAGATTGTCTGCGCCGAACTGGCTGAGGCGATAAGAGCGGTCAACCTGACCTTGCCTTCGCTGCGGGTGGATCTGCCTTCGGCGGTGGCTGAGTACGGGGCGCTCCTCGACTTGGGGCGCGTGAACCTCTCGACGGCCGGCGAACTCGTGCGCATCTTGCGGCGAGCGGCGGCGGAGGGGGGACGGTGAGCACCCGTTCGGAGCCTTCCCCGTTGCCGGGAGAGCCGCTGCCGGATGGGCGCCGACCTCCGACGCTTGCGGAGTTGCGCGCGCGGTGTGCCGACCTGGAAGAGCGGATCACATACCACCTTGTCGAAGAACTCGGGATGGGACGCAGTGAGCGAGATACAGGTAGAGGAGCCCTCGACCGTGACGGGGCTCGCCTTCCCGGACTTCACGGTTCTCGTGGACGGTCTGGGCCGCAAGAGCAGTGAGTACGTGGCCTGGTGCCTGACGTGTAAGGAACCGTCCCCGGCCCACGTAGTGGCTTAGAAGTCATCTCATTTGGTGAGTCTGCGGTAGCAGATGAGGGTGCAGGCGATGCTGGTGAAGGCGAGGAAGTGGTCGGCTTTGCGTTCGTAGCGTCGGTGGAGTCGTCGGCAGCCGGCGAGCCAGGACATGGTGCGTTCGATGGTCCAGCGGTGTCGGCCGAGTCGCTGCGAGGTCTCGACGCCTTTGCGGGCGATGCGATGCCGGATTCCGCGTCCGGACAGCCATTGCCGCAGGTGGCGGTAGTCGTATCCCTTGTCGGCGTGGAGCTTTCCGGGTCGGCGTCGACGGGGGCCCCGGCGGGAGCTGATAGGCGGTATGCCCTTCACGAGCGGGATAAGGGCTTGGCTGTCGTGGACGTTGGCACCGGAGATTGCGACGGATATGGGCAGACCGGTCCGCTCGGTGATCAGGTGGATCTTCGACCCGTACTTGCCCCGGTCGACAGGATTCGGACCTGTCAGGTCCCCCTTTTCAAGGCCCGCATGTTCACCGAGTCGATCGCGCACCGCGACCAGTCCAGCTCCCCGCGCGTACCGAGCTCGTCGAGGACCAGGCGGTGGAGCTTGGCCCACACCCTGGCCTTCGACCACTCCGAGAACCGCCGGTGGGCAGTCGCTCCGGACGGGCCGAACGACGCCGAAGGCAGCTGCTGCCAGGTACAACCCGACGTGGCCACGAAGACGATCGCGGCCAGCACTTCCCGGTCACCGTGCCGACGCCGACCACCACCCTGCGGCCGCGACGGCGCCTCAGGCACCACCCGCTGGAACAACTGCCACAATTCGTCCGGCACCAGCCGCTCAACAAGCCCCACCATGACTCATAGACTACCGAGTCACCCAAATGAGATGGCTTCTTACACGGGTGATCCGGTGCCGGACAGGGGGGCTGACGAACAGGCGACGCACGCGGCCCTGGAGTGGGCGGGGAGGCACTGGAGGGCCACGCGGCACGTGGAGTTCACGTGGCGTTGCACGCTGCCGCTGAGGGTCGTTCCCCCGGGGCTGGTGTGAGTCGCCCCGCGGGGGGCGTGGGCGTGTCTGTTTGGCGGTGGGTCGCGCGGTACGCGGGTCTGCTTTGGGTGCTGATCGTTAGTGCCTCGGTCGGTGTCGTGCTCGGTTTGGCGATTGTCGGTCGCCCCTAGTCCCCCGTCCTCGCTGGACGCTTCGTTTGAAGAGGCTCCCCCGTCTTCGAAAACGAATTCCCGGCGGGGACGGGACTCCACTCCCGTCCGGCTGCGTGTCTGGAGAGCCGCAGCCGGACGGGTTCACCGACACGCCGCCCCTATCGGGGGGTATCTCCAGCAGACTCCCGCGCGGTCACGGACCGGACAGTGCTGACCGTGCGGGGCTAGACCTCATCTCGCCCGCGTGTTCCTTTGCGCGGTCCGGGCGGGCGGGGTGAGTCGCAACAAAGAAAGCACATCCGAGAAAAGGAGAGTGCACGTGGCAACGACAACGATGGTGCGGCCTGCCCCTGAGAAGGTGGCGGAGCGCGCACGCGAGATCCGCGCGGCCTGGCTGGCCGACCCCGAAATGCGGGTCGTCCTGGAGGGGTGCGCGGACTACAGCTCCGATTGGACCGAGTTCTACGGCACCCCGCTTGTCGTGGAGTTCAACGTCAAGACGGACGCTGCCCCCCTGCTGAACCTGGCGCTGGAGGTCATGGCGATCAAGTCGGCCGTCTACGAGATGACCGGTGACGAACTGGCCGCCGAGATCCCCGTGCCGGTGGCCGTGGACACGGTGTGCCACGCGCTCACGGCGCAGTTCACGGCGCTCTCCCGCATCCAGGGGCGCACGGGCATCCTGTTCGTTCACTCGACGGTGAACGAGCACGAGAACGACACCCCGTGGGACACGGGTGACTGGACGCATCAGGCGTACAGGGCGGCCTTCGGGCCCGTCGACGAGCGGTACTGGATTCCCGCTGCCGAAGCAGAGCGCCGCCGCCAGGTGCTCGACGGGCTGTACGGCAGCATCGGCATCACAGAGCGCGGACAGAGGGTTTCCGTTCCGCTCAGCGACGCCACCAACGCCGCCTAGTCGGAGTGGGTTCCGCCTGCCCCTGGGCTACGGGTTCGGGGGCAGGCGCGAACCTCTCGGGTTCGATCCCTAGTTTGTGTGGGTGGACGCACGCGGGCGTTCCGTCTGAGGTGTAGCGGTACCCGTCGTCCGGGTTGAAAGGCGCCTCTCGGTTGGGGCGGTCGTAGACCACAAATCCCGCTCGGGGAAGCCGCTTTGCAGGGCAGATGCCGCAGGCCGGATGGTCGTTATTGTCGGCGTTCACGTAGGGCACATCCATGGATCGAGCCTAGCCCTGCGGAGAAGGCGAGAGGCGCGTTACAGCCTAAGTTCCCCCAGAGGAGCGGGGCCTGAACTCACGCGTGACGCTGTTCTCATCTGGACTCTTTACTGTCTGCCTTTATCGCACACTCTTACGAACCGAGATCTCTCGTGAAGCGCTTCAAGGAAACCCGCCCACTGATTCTTGCGTACCTGAAATTGCGCCAGGAAAAAGGCCAAGAGCCACCTTACCTGCGTGAGATGGCGCAAGACCTCGCCCTCAGCATTAACACGTTACTCAATGAGCGTTTTCAGCGTTGACTCTCCAGGGTGAGGACGGCTTTGGCGATGACGCTCATGCGGTTGGGACTGATGCGGGATCTGCGGAAGATCTGCCAGGACTTCAGTCGTGCCATGCCTCGTTCGACAGGTGCCCGGGCCGCGGATAGGGCCCGGTTCTCGGTCCGCTCGGTAAGGGTGAGTTCACCGCCCGGCGGACGGCGCTTGGCGGTGGTGACCCAGCCGCCTGCACCGATGTAGGCCATGTCGGCGAGGATCGGGACGCCCTGGCGCTCGCAGATCCGGAGAATCTTGTGCGTGCGGGCTGCCGTCAGATCGTGGGTGCGGCCCGGCAGTGTCGGCGACAGTCACAAAATCTCTCCGGCCGGGTCCGTGACTACCTGCACGTTCACGCCGTGCCGCTTGTGTTTCGCCGAGTAGTCCGCCCTGCCGTCACCGACGCGGTCGCACTCGACGAGCGTGCCGTCCAGGAGAACGAAGTCCGGATCGTGCACGCGCAGCGTCTTGAGCAGGCCCGGTGCCTGCTCGGCGAGTAGGTCGGTGACCGACGCGACGTAGGAGTGGGCGGTGCCGACGGATATCCCGAAGGCTGCGGCGATGCGGGCGAGGGTTTCGTGGCGGCGCAGGTACACGAGTGCGACCAGCGCACGGCGGTGCGGCGGGAGTTTGCACCGCCGGTCACCCTCGCGGGTGACGATGAGCATCGTGACCCACTCGACCAGGGCGTGAGGCAGGTCGAGTGCGGCAGGATACGGAACCAACAGGGCTCCTGTGCTGCTGAGTTGAGACGTCGAACACCTCACTCAACGGCACGGGAGCCCTGTCCGTTGCGTACCTCAACGTCACGCCGTCCCATCACCCGATCAGTAGCCACGCTGAAAACGCTCAATGACTGGGAGGTTGACGGCCGCTCGGGGGTGTCATTCCGGGCGGAGGGCCTGGAGCCCGCCCCCGGCTCGCCCTCGACCGCGCAGAGTACCACGGCGTCCGGCTCGGCGTCGAGCACCCAGGCGTCCGGTTCGCGCGGCAGCAAGGGGGCTGAGTGATGGAACGTTACTTCTGGCACCTGACAGAGCGTCAGGCGGTTGGGCTGGAGTGCGTGCGCTGTGGGACGGCTTTCCGGCGCGGCGGACCTGTGGCCGTGCCCGTGGGGCGGTCGGCGGAGCGCGATGGGGAGGTCTCCGCCTGCCGTACTCCGTGCGTCGAGCAGATCGCCGCTGAGGCTCAGGACATGGCGGACACGATGCGTGCGGCGGCGGCCTCTGCTCCTGCCCCTGGGTGGGGCGCCGACTCCTCGTACAGCGTTGACGGCGCCTTCGGGGAACTGCTTCGTGACCTGCATATGCTGACCGGCGCTGAGGCCCTGCTGACGACCTCGGATGAGCCGGAAACGGTGCGGTGGCTGCTCGCCCTGGCGGCTCGGCACAGTGAGGCCGCGATGACCCGGGCGCGACTCCTCCTCGCGCAGATGGCCGGTGAGGACTGATGGTGGCCTCCCTGGTGGTGTGGGTCCTCTCCGCGCTCCTGGTGCTCGCCCTCCTCACGCAAGGCTGGTGGAGTGCCCTCCTCGATCGGCGCGGGGTGCGCGTCTCCGAACTGCCGTGGCGCTGGTGGCTGACCGGCTACCCCTCAACTGCCCTGCACATCAGAAGCACTTGGCGGCAGGTGGCGGACCGGACCGGGCTCACCGTGAGCACGCGGCCCGATCACCGGATCATCGGCCGTGATCTCGTGGTACAGGGCCGGTCCCTGCGCCAGCGAGCGCCGCGCCTGGCGTGGCCCGTGCCGACGCGGACCGGGCTGCGCCTGCGTGTGGTGCTCCACCCCGGGCAGACTCCCGGCCCCTACCTGGCGGCGGCCCGCGCGATGGAACACGCCTGGCGCGTCCACGCGGTCAGGGTCACCACTCCACGGCGCGGCGTCGTCGTCATCCGGGTGACCGCTGTGGACCCGTTGACGGGAAAAGCGCCGGTCAGGGGCCTGACCCCGGCGGCCGGCGTGCTCGTCGCCCACGTCGGCAGGACGGAGGAGGGAGAGCCCTGGGTCATCGACCTGCGGCGGGTCCCTCACTGGCTGATCACCGGGGCCACCCGGTCAGGCAAGTCCACTCTTCTCGGGGCCCTCGTGCGGGCGCTGACCCCTCAGCCCGTGACCCTGCTCGGAGTGGACCTGAAGGGCGGCGTCGAGCTGGGAGTGTTCGGCGGGCGCTTCTCCGCGCTCGCCACCACCAGGGCTCAGACGATCGGTCTTCTCGGCGGCGTCCTCGATGAGATCCAGCGACGGACGGGGCTGTGCCGGACCGCCCGGTGCCGGTCGGTGTGGGAGCTGCCGGAGGAGGACCGCCCGGGGCCCGTGGTGGTCCTGGTGGACGAATTGGCGGAGCTGTATCTCACGGACGGGAGCCGAGAGGCCAGGGACGAGGCAGAGCGGTGCGGCAGTCTCCTCCTGCGCGTCGCGCAGCTCGGCGCCGCCCTCGGTGTGCACCTGATCGTCGCCGGGCAGCGCGTCGGCTCGGACCTCGGGCCCCGCGTGACCGCCCTGCGCTCTCAGCTCGGCGGCCGGGTAGCCCACAGGGCGCACGACGAGGCGTCGGCACAGATGACCGTGGGCGATCTCCACGCGGATGCCGTGGCCGTGATCCAGAGCATCGGGGAGGACGAACGCGGCGTCGCCGTGGTCACCACGGGCGGCGGCTGGATGCGCGCCCGCTCCGCCCCGCTCACGCCCGAGGAAATCGACGGCATCGCGACCGTCACCCCTCCCCCTCATGCCCTGCGCCTGAAATCCGATCAGGCGCAGTCCCCGAAAGAAGGCGAAAAGGAGTGACCCAAACAACCCTGTGGATCATCGATACATTCCTCGCGCTGTTCGTCGTCATGCTCGTGAGGTCCCGGGAAATCTCCTGGATTCAGGCAACGCTCATCGGCCTTTTCGGGTTCATCCTCGCAGGAACGCCATTCGCGTATCCGGTGTGGTGGACGCTCCAGACGATCATCGGCGCATTCGTCATCGGCTGACGCCGACCAATCCGGCGCCAAGGGCGCCAGTCACAGAAGGAGAAAAACAATGCGGATTCACCCCTTCACCCGCCGCGCCACGATTTCGGCGGCCCTGGGCCTGGCGGCCGTTACCGGCGGCCTCGCGCTCTCCACGGGAACGGCGGCGGCCTACGACTCCGACACGACGAAGATTTCGTGCTCGGCGGTCAAGGTCCACAAAAGCGCGTCGAAGTCCTCGACAGCGGTCGGCGTCGCGTACAAGGGCGACAAGATGGTTTACAACCAGTGGGCCTACAAGAAGTCCGAGAAGACGTGGTATACGCGGGGGAAAATCACCCGGCGAAGCGACGGCGCGAAAATCTCGGGATACGTCCTCTACCAGTGCGCCAATCCGTACGGCACCAACGGGGCGCCCACCCCGAAGAAGCCGTAACACCAAAAACTCACACCTTGACTTTCTGAGCTTACTTCCTTGAATTGCGCAGCAGAGAATCCCCGTAGCCAAGCCAAATGGAGCTGACGTGTCCGATCCCGTAATCGTCCCTCGCGAAAGGGGGCCGCCCATGGCCTACCCCCCATCCGACGAGAGGCGCCCGGTTTCCCACGAGGCCGGGCGCCTTTCCCTGACTGAGCGCGACCTTATCCGGATCGTTCATGACCCCGGATTCCCGCGCTGGCTCGAACAGATGAAATCCATTGGAGGATGCGCCCACCCCATTTACCTCTCCGGGCACACCACCACCCGCGACGCGGCCACGGGGGAAATCCTCACCCACTACGACACCCGGGAGGAGCCGGGGGAGCGGCTGGCCGTCCGCTGCCGGAACCGGAGGGAAACCCGCTGCCTGCCCTGCTCCCGCCTCCACTCCGGCGACACGTACCACCTTGTCCGCTCCGGCCTCCTCGGCGGCAAGGGGATCGGTCCGCAGGTGCGCCACCACCCCCGGGTGTTCGTGACGCTCACAGCCCCCTCCTGGGGCCCTGTACACCGTCTGAGCGCCCCTGGTGGTCCCGCGTGCCGACCGCGCCGAGGAGGGCCCATCTGTGACCACGGCCGGCCGATGGGCTGCCCTAGGCATCACGAGGAGAAAGACCCCCACCTCGGACAACCCCTCTGCGCCGCCTGCTACGACTACACGGGCCACGTGCTGTGGAACGCCGAAGCGGGCCTGTTGTGGACCCGCTTTTGCCACACCCTGAGACGGGAAATCGCCTCGGCGGCCGAGATCGTTCAATCCCGCATCGGGGAACACCTGCGAGTGTCCTTCGCGAAAGTGGCGGAATATCAGCTCCGCGGAGCGATCCACTTTCACGCCGTAATTCGCATCGACGGACCGGACGGGCCCTCATCTGCCCCGCCTTTGTGGGCCACTCCGGAAATGCTCACGGCTTCTGTCCGGACGGCTGCGGGGCGAGTTGCCGTCCGCACTCCGTACTCGCTCGCGACTGGCGAAAGGGAAATGCGGTGGGGGAAACAGCTCGATGTGCACTCGATCCGCAGTGATGCATTTACCGGTATGGTTATTACCGACAGCGCTGTTGCGGCCTACGTAGCAAAGTACGTCGCTAAAAGCGTGGGTGATTCCGGCGGGGTAGACAGCCGGATGGAAAGCGCGGACGAAATTCGTTTCGCTTCGGTCAATCCGCACGTGCGAACCATCATGATGCAGTGTTGGCGACTGGGCGGGCTTACAGACCTGGAATCACTGAACCTGCGGAGTTGGGCTCACACGCTGGGATTCCGGGGCCACGTTCTCACCAAATCCCGGGCTTATTCGACCACCTACGGGGCTCTTCGAAAGGTGCGGGAAAACTACCTGACCGGGCCTCGGCCGGCCGAGAAAGGGCGGAGGACAGAAACCGAATCCGAATGGCGCTACGTCGGCGCTGGCCATTCCCTGGCACAAGCCGAGATCGCACGCGGAATAGCGGAAGATCTAGCGGAGCGCAAACGGCTTGGCAGGGAGATCAAAGAAGAGGGGTGGGAAATCCTGAAATAGAAGAGCCCCAAGAGATAGGGCTCTTGGGGCTCCTCGACCCTCTCGGGTCGCGGTCATCATACCTGCTGTGAGGAGAGGAAGCGTGGCTAGCGGCGGATCAAATCGACTATTGACGCCCAATCAGGTGGCGGACGTCTTGGCCATCCCAAAGCGGACTCTTTACGCGAAATGGCGGGAATGGGGCATTCCTGCGCGCCGAGTCGGCAAGCATTTGCGTTTCAGGGAGAGGGATTTGGCGCTTTGGATCGAGCAACACCCCTACGTATAGGGGGAGTTGTTGTGTAAAATGTCGCACTGAGGGTGGACGGGGATAGGGCCCCGTCTGCCATCAACCGAGGGAGCGGGCAGTTATGTCCACAGTCATTAAGCGCTGCGACCACACCGAATCTCAGTGGGCGCGGTGTAAGCATTCGTGGGTCGTTCGCTGGCGTACCGTATCTGGCCCCCAGGCCGAAGAGAGCTTCCCTTACAACAGGAAGACAGAAGCGAATGCGCTGGCCATCAAGGTCGAGCACGACAAGAAAATGGGCGTTTATGAGGACCGGAAGCAGTCCCAACGGTCCTTTGATGACTGCTGGAAAGAATGGCTGAAATTCGGGAATCGTGAGCCGTCCACGATCAGTCAGTATGAGGGCTTGTACAAGAATCACTACTGGAATTTCTTCAAGGATCGGCGTATAGGGTCGATCGTGCACTCTGACCTCGTCAAGTGGGAGGATGACCAAAAGCGGCGCGGGTACAAGGGGACCGGGATAAAGACTCGTCTGGTGATCCTGAAAAGCTTCCTCAAATATTGCTACGACGCGGATATTGTTCCGCGATATGCGGCAAAGGGGCCAAGGATGGGAAGGAGGGATGACGTTCTCCGGACCATTGGGCTGGATGAAATCCCGACAACCGGTGAGATCATCGCTCTTCAGGAAGCCATGCGGCCGGAGCTGAAGGCCACCATTTGGATTCAGGCGGGTTGTGGGCTGCGCGTTGGGGAAGCGCTCGCATTCTCAGAAAGCCACCTTACGCGGAAGCCTGGGTGGTACTTCGTGCAAAACCAGTTGACGACTTTCGGGGCAAACTCTGGTGCGGGGCGCGGAACTGGTGTGAAGGCCGAACCGAAATGGGATCGATACGGGCGCTGGGTGCCGGTGGGGCTGCCGGTCGGCGGGGTCCTGCAAGAGCACAAAAGGTTGTATACGCCATGGGGAGAGGCGGGGTGGTACTTCGAGTCTCCAACCCGCGCCGGGCACCACCCGTCCCGCACCACTTACACCAACCGGTGGAACGAAGCCATAGAGAAGGCGGGCCTTAAGGAGAAGGGGTACACCCCCAAGTCCCTTCGGCACTACTTCGCGAGCATGGCCATTGCCGGGGGGGTGCCCGTCTGGGAGATTGCCAAGTGGATGGGGCACAAGTCCACCGAGACCACGGAGACGGTGTACGCACACGTTATGGTGGGTGCCGAGAAGAGGATCAGTACGGCGTTTGAAGAGGCGTTGGCGATCAACCTGCGCGAACGCTTCGCGACGGCTGCTTGATGAGGGCTGGAGACAGCGAAAGCTGAGTTTTTGCTGAGTTTCGGGGCCTCTCATCTGCATAATTGCGGGTGGGAGGCCCCATCATGCATTACTCCCGAAAATAAAAAATCCACTGAGCCTCTTCCAACCTGGCTGGGTCGGTGGCCAGTTGGATGGGTGGGGCGGTGTCTGGATGCGAAGAAGCTCCTGGTAGACGGGTTCACGACCAAGATCGCCTGTCTGCCAGGAGCTTCCGCGTGCTTGTCTACCCGTCCGGCATCGATGTGTCCACCTCGACGCTGCGCTACCTGTCCGCTCGCCTGCGGACCCGCCGCCAGGAACGCGGGACGCGCTGGCGTCGCGTGAGCGCGAACCGTCAGGCCCTGCTCGTCCTGGCACACCTGCGCTGCGGCCACACATACGCCCAGCTCGCCGCCGGCTTCGGCATCGGTACCGCCACCGCCTACCGGTACGTCGCCGAGGCCATCGACGTCCTGGCCGCCCTCGCGCCGACCCTCGCCGACGCGATGAAGACCGCTTCCACCAAGGCGTTCGTCATGCTCGACGGCACGCTGCTACCGATCGACCGGGTCGCGGCCGATCGACCCTTCTACTCCGGGAAACACAAGAAGCACGGCATGAACGTGCAGGTCATCACCGATCCGATGGGGCGACTGCTGTGGGCCTCACCCGCCCTGCCCGGCGCTGTCCACGACGTGCGGGCGGCGCGCGAACACGGCATCGTCGACGCCCTCACCCGCGCCGACGTCACCTGCTGGGCCGACAAGGGCTACCGCGGCGCCGGGGGCACCGTCCGCATCCCGTACTGGGGACGATGGGACACCCTGTCCGCCGGCCAGCAGGCGGTGAACCGATCCCACGCGAAGATCCGTGCCCTCGTCGAGCAGGCCATGGCGACCCTCAAGTCCTGGCGCCTCCTTCGCAAGCTCCGGTGCTCGACCACCCGGATCACCAGCCTCGTCCAAGCCGTCCTCACGCTGCATCTGGCCAGCTCAAACCGATGATGAAAAACGCTCACTCACTCTTCCCGGTGAACCCCGCCCCCACCTGTGGATAAAGCCCGCCCCACCCCCGGCGTAGCCCCCGCCCCACCCGGGAAAGATGACATCCCATGAGCCCGCACCCCCGCCCCGCTCCCGGCACCGCCGCCACCCGCCCCCCGGCCTCCCGCACCCCCGCCCCCGGCACCCTCGCCGCTCTCGACCGCACCCTGTCCCGCACCGTGCGCGGCACCGTCGACTTCTCACCCGGGGCCCGCGCGCTCACCACGATGGACGCCTCCAACTACCGCCGCGTCCCGCTCGGCGTCGTCGCCCCGTACGACACCGACGACGTCGCCGCCACCCTCGCCGCCTGCCGCGAGTACGGAGTCCCGGTCGTGCCGCGCGGCGGCGGCACCTCGATCGCCGGTCAGGCCACGGGCACCGGCGTCGTCCTCGACTTCACCCGCCACATGAACCGCCTGATCGAACTCGACCCGGACACCCGCACCGCCCGCGTCCAGCCCGGTCTCGTCCTCGACACACTCCGCGCCGCGTCCGCCCCCCACGGCCTCACCTTCGGACCCGACCCCTCCACGCACGCCCGGTGCACCCTCGGCGGCATGATCGGCAACAACTCCTGCGGCGCCCACTCCGTCGCCTGGGGCACGACCGCCGACAACACCGACACCCTCGACGTCCTCGCCGCCGACGGCACCCCCCACCACCTCGCCCGCGGCTGGGACACGCGCAAGCCCGGCCCCCTCGCCACGCCACCCGGACCGCCCACGACACCCGGCGCCGCGTCCGGACCGGCCCTCGGCAGCGCCTCCGGACCCTCCGCGACACCCGGCGCCCCCGCCGCCCTGCGCGCCCTCGTCGACACTCACCTCGCTGTCCTGCGCACCGGTTACCCCGCCCTCCCGCGCCGCATCTCGGGATA
>NZ_GG770539.1:4010621-4023237 GCF_000154905.1 Streptomyces sp. SPB074
GCCCTCGACGCCCTCCTCCCCGAGCACGGCTGCGACCTCGCCCGCGCCTGGTGCGGCAGCGAAGGCACGCTCGGGGTGCTCACCGAGGCGCGCGTACGACTCGTCCAAGCGCCCCCCGCGCGCGCCCTCGCTGTCCTCGGCTACGCGGACGAGAGCGAGGCCGCCGAGGCCGCCGCCGGACTCCTCCCCTTCGCCCCGCTCACCGTCGAGGGCATGGCCGCCGACCTCGTACCGGACAGCGCGTCCCTGCCGCGTGGCGGCGCCTGGCTCTTCGCCGAGACCGGCGGCGCCGACCCGGCCGAGGCGGCCCACCACGCCCGCCTCCTCGCCGGCGCGGCAGGCGCGCTCGACGCACGCGTCGTCACCGACCCCGCCACCCAGCGCGCCCTGTGGCGCGTGCGCGAGGACGCCGCCGGCACCGCGACGCGCGGCCCGGACGGCACCGAGGCATGGCCGGGCTGGGAGGACGTCGCCGTCCCGCCCGACCAACTCGGCCCGTACCTCCGCGCCTTCCGCGCGCTCCTCGCCGAGCACGGCCTGCACGGCACGCCCCTACGGGCACTTCGGCGAGGGCTGCGTCCACGCCCGCATCGACTTCGACCTCCTCAGCACCCCCGGCATCGCCGCCTTCCGGCGCTTCTCCGAGGAACTCGCGCACCTCGTCGTCGCCCACGGCGGCTCCCTCTCCGGCGAGCACGGCGACGGCCAAGCACGCGCCGAGCTCCTCCCCGTCATGTACGGGCCGGAGCTGACCGACCTGTTCGCGCGGGTCAAAGCCGCGTGGGACCCCGACGACCTCCTCAACCCCGGCATCCTCGTCCGCCCCGCGCAACTCGACCAGAACCTCCGCTTCGCTGTGCTGCCCCGCGAACCCGTGGACGTCGCCTTCGGCTACCCGCACGACGGCGGCGACTTCTCCGCCGCCGTACGCCGCTGCGTCGGCGTCGCCAAGTGCCGCGAGCCCGGCGGCACCCACGGCACCTCCGTCATGTGCCCCTCCTTCCGCGCCACCGGCGCCGAGGAACACTCCACGCGCGGCCGCGCCCGCCTGCTCCACGAAATGCTCGCGGGCGACGTCGTCACCGGCGGCTGGCGCTCCCCCGAGGTCCACGACGCCCTCGACCTGTGCCTCTCGTGCAAGGGCTGCCGCAGCGACTGCCCGGTCGGCGTCGACATGGCCACGTACAAAGCCGAGTTCCTCCACCACCACTACGCCGGACGACTCCGCCCCGCGAGCCACTACGCCCTCGGACGGCTGCCCGCCTGGCTCCGCGCCGCCGCACCCCTCGCCCGCCCCCTCAACGCCCTCGCCCGCCTGCGCCCCCTCGCCTCACTCGCCCTCCGCCTCACCGGCCTCACCCTCGAACGCCCCCTTCCCGCCCTCGCCACCCACCCCCTGCGCCCCGGCGAAGAAGGAGCGCCACCACCCGGCGCCCGCCCCGTCCTCCTCTGGCCCGACACCTTCGGCCGCCACCTCACCCCCCACATCCCCCGCGCCGCCCGCCGCGTCCTCGCTGACGCCGGACTCCACGCCACCACCCCGCGCCCCTGGCTAAGCGGCCCCGGCGTCTGCTGCGGCCTCACCTACGTCTCGACGGGCCAACTCGACGCGGCACGACGGGTGATGCACCGCACCCTGGACGCGGTGGACGCGGTGGACGCGGTGGACGCGGCGGACGCCCCACCGGAAGCGGGCAACGGCGCCCGTGCCCACACCGACAGCCGCCCCCGCGCGCGTACGGGCGCAGACGCCGCCACCGGTACGGGCCCGCGTACGACGCCGGGCGCGCCGCCCGTCCACGACCCCGCTCCCGCCGACCCCTCCGCCCCGCCCCCGATCCTCGTCCTCGAACCCAGCTGCGCCGCCGCCCTCCGTACCGACCTGCCCGAACTGCTTCCCGACGACCCCCGCGCGGCCCGGCTCGCCGCCCGGGTCCGGACCTTCGCCCAGGTCCTGGAGGAAGAGGCCGCCCCGGGCTGGGAGCCGCCCCGTCTCGCCGCGCCGGTCGTCGGCCAGACGCACTGCCACCAGCACGCCGTGCTCGGCGACACCGCCGAACGACGCCTGCGCGCACGGGCCGGACTCACCGGCGAACTCAGCGGCGGCTGCTGCGGACTCGCGGGCAACTTCGGCTTCGAACGCGGCCACTACGCCACCTCCGTCGCCTGCGCGGAGGACCAGCTCCTGCCGGCCGTCCGCGCGGCGGGTCCGGAAACCGTGGTCCTCGCCGACGGCTACTCGTGCCGCACCCAGCTCTCCCACCTCGCCCCGCGTTCCGGCCGCCACCTCGCCGAGGTCCTGGCCGAGGCCCTTCCCGCGCGCACCCCGTAGGCCACGGCTGGGGCCCGCCGGACGGGGCAGACGAGGGGAGCCGGGCCGCTGCACCCGCCCGGCGCACACCTGGGAGGGGACGAGGATGACGACGAGCACCACGGAACGGGACGGGACGGGCGAGACCGGAGGAATCGGCACCGCCGCCGGCTCCGCGGACCTCACGAGCCCCACCGAGCCCGCTGAGCCCGCCGACCTCGCGGCACGCGGAGCCGAACTGCGGAGAAGGCTCGAACGACTCCTCGGCATCGCGATGTCCGAGGGCAACGGCCTGCACGCCTTGCGCAACGGTGACGAGATCTTCCCCGCCATGCTCCGCGCCATCTCCTCCGCCCGCCGCACGGTGGACATGATGACGTTCGTCTACTGGCGCGGTGAGATCGCCCGCGACTTCGCCCGCGCCCTCGCCGAACGCGCCGCGGCGGGCGTCCGCGTGCGGCTGCTCCTCGACGGCTTCGGCGCCCGCACGATAGAACGCGACCTCCTCGACCTCATGGAGCAGTCGGGCGTCGTCCTCACCTGGTTCCGCAAGCCGCTCCTCATCTCGCCCCTCAAGCAGAACCACCGTTGCCACCGCAAGGCCCTCGTCATCGACGAGTCGATCGCGTTCACGGGAGGCGTCGGCATCGCCGAGGAGTGGTGCGGCGATGCCCGTGACCCCTCCGAGTGGCGCGACACGCACGTCGAGGTACGCGGCCCCGCCGTGGACGGCATCGCCGCCGCCTTCGCCCAGAACTGGGCCGAGTGCAACCCCGAACTCTTCGACGACCAGGACCTCTTCACCCCGCACGAACCGGCGGGCGACGCCGTCGTCCAGGTCGTACGGGGCTCCGCCGGCTTCGGCTGGCAGGACATGCAGACCCTCCTCCGCGTCACCCTGGAGTCGGCCCGCGACCGCGTCCGCATCGCGACCGCCTACTTCGCCCCCGACGACTACTTCATCGACCTCCTGTGTGCCACCGCCGCACGCGGAGTCCGCGCCGAGATCCTCCAGCCCGGCCCCCACACCGACAAACGTGTCTGCCAACTCGCCGGCCAACGCCACTACTCCCGTCTCCTCGACCACGGAGTCCACATCTGGCAGTACCAGCCGACCATGCTCCACACCAGGATCCTCACCCTCGACCGGACCCTCGCCCTCGTGGGCTCCACCAACTTCAACCGCCGCTCCATGGAGCACGACGAAGAAGTCATGCTCGCCGTCCTCGACCCCTCCTTCGTCGCCGGTCTCGACGCCGACTACGACCACGACCTCTCCCGCAGCACCCGGATGCTCCCCAGCCGCTGGTCCCACCGCTCGCTCCCGCAACGCGCACGCGAATCCCTGATCCGCCCCATCGGCCGCTTCCTCTGACCGCATCAGCGGCCGCGAGCAGCCCGCGCCCCACCCCCGGCCCCACACCCTCGGCCGTCCCGTACGAGACCGGTCCCTCAGTACGTGACGGAGCATTCGTACGGGGCCGGGCACCCCGAGCCGCGCTTCGTCCCCCCATCCGGAGCCGGCGCCCTCAGCCGGCCCCCTCCCTCCTGGCCACCGCCGTCACCTCCCGCGCGAGCGCGACGAACTCCCGCACCGCCTCCCGCTCCCGACCCGCCCGCCGCACGAGCGAGACCGACAGCGCTGGAGCGTCGCTCAACGGGACGAAAGCGACACCCGGGTGGGCGTGCATCGCCGCCGTGGCCCGGGCCGTCACCCCGAAAGCCAGTCCCGCGGCGATCGCCGCGAGCCAGTCGTCGGTGTTGCCCACGGTCAACGTGGACACGGGCCGCGCCCCAGCGGGCCACAACTCCGGGGTCGTCGACCCCGAGACGGTGTTGATCGCCAGCGTCCCCCCGGCCAGTTCCCCCAACGCGATCCGCGCCCGTCGCGCCCACACCCCGTCCGCCGGCACCGCCGCCACCCTCGGCTCCGCGTACAACTCGACCGCCACCAGGCCCGGTTCCGTGACCGGCCCGCGCAACAACGCGAGATCCACCACCCCGCGCAACAACCCCGCCGTCCGGTCGTCCACCCGCAGCAACTCCAGCGGCACATCGGGACGGCGCTCGCGCCAGCTCCGCAGCAGCGGTGTCGTGAACCGTCCCGCCGCCGACCAGGCGTGCCCGAGCCGCAGCGTCCGGCCCCCCACGGGTGACACGGCCTCCTCGAAGGCCGTCAAGGCCGCCCGCGCCCGCACCCGGAACGCCGCCCCTTCGGCTGTGAGCGCGAGGTGATGCGTGGACCGGTCCACGAGCCTGACCCCGAGCTCGCGCTCCAGCGCCGCCAGCGTCCGCGACACCGCCGGCTGCCCCAGCCCCAGCGGCGCCGCCGCAGCCGTCACCGACCCCTCCTCGGCCACGGCGAGAAAACACCGCAGATGCCGCACCTCCACACCACCACGCCCCTGGCCCGAAGCGCCGCCGCCAGCTCGCCCGCCTGCGGAACCGGCACCCGCTTCCACCGTGCCCGGACGCGCCGGGCCGCCGAACCCGGGAGGCGGCGTCGGCCCGGAACCCGAAAACTTTGCCGCCCCGGAATCCGGAGGGGTTTCCATGCGGCCGGAGCCAAGCCGGGGACCGGCGACCGGTCCCGGGAGATTCCCGGCTTCCCCCGAGTCGTCAGGGTCGTGAACGGACATGAACACCTCTCTCCTCTGTGAATCGGTGATGATGCGCTCGGTGTGGATGCGCGTGGTTGGTTCCAGGTAAGACGTGCGGCACCCTCCTGTGAACCGCTTCGAGCCCCGGAACCCGCCGCCCTCGCGCGGCTGGAACGGTGGGCGGAGCTCCCGACGTGCGTTTCCCGCCGGGAGAAGGGGATCGCACGCCAACCAACGGCCCTTGCTTATGCGTGCCGAGCATAAGCGCAGCGTCGCGGCATTTCACGCCTGCCAGCACCGGGCCTACCTTGGGTGGAGCTGTTCCGACGGCGCCCGTGCGACAGCAAACCTGCCGCCGGTCGGCGGGCTGGCGGGTCGGCGGGTGGCCGGGGGAGAGCTGCGGCCTTCGGACTCTCCAGCCCGGTGTCCTCCCGGGGGCCTGCGGCGGCGTGCACCTCGATCGCCAGGCGGTTGCGGTGACCGGGAAGTTCACGTGCGTGCACGCTTTGGTACACCGGGTCGGTCGATGCGGCGCTTCTTTACAACGACTGGCCTCCTTTGTGGATGTGAGTGGGAAGGGCGGGTTTGACGGTGGCTGAGCGAGGCGAAGCGGGAGCGGCGCCCGGTACCGCGGGACAGTCGGCCGAAGCCGGCCTGCCCACCCCGCGAGGTCCCGTCGGCACACCGGTCCCCGCGCTCTCCGCGTCCTCGGCTCCGGCGGCCGAGGAGGGTTCTCCTTCTGGAGACACCTCACGTGTGGGTCCGCGCGGTGCGCTCGGACCGGTCGGCCTGGTGCTGGCCGGATGTGTGTCGGTGCAGTTCGGCGGAGCGCTCGCCGTGAGCATCATGGGCCGTACCGGACCCCTCGGCGTGGTGGCGATCCGGCTCACCGTGGCCGCGCTCGTGCTGCTGCTCTTCTGCCGGCCGAGGCTGCGCGGGCACTCCCGGGCCGACTGGGGCACCGTGATCGCGTTCGGGGTCGCGATGTCCGGCATGAACGCGCTGTTCTACCAGGCCGCCGACCGTGTCCCGCTAGGTCTCGCCGTGACCTTCGAGGTGCTCGGTCCGCTGGTCCTGTCGGTGGTCGCCTCCCGTCGTCTCGTGAACTTCCTGTGGGCGCTCCTGGCGCTGCTCGGGGTCTTCCTGCTCAGTGGCACCGGGCTGAGCGACATCGATCCCGTGGGTGTCGCCTTCGCGCTCGGCGCGGGCGCGATGTGGGCCGCGTACATCGTGTTCAGTGCCCGGACCGGTCGCCGCTTCCCGCAGGCCGACGGCCTCGCCCTCGCCATGGCCGTGGGCGCGGTCCTCATCCTGCCGTTCGGTATCGCGCAGGGCGGCACGACGCTCGCGGTGCCCTCCACGCTCGCTCTCGGTGCCGGTGTGGCCGTCCTCTCCTCGGTTCTTCCCTACACCCTGGAACTCATCGCACTGCGCCGTATCCCCGCTCCCGCCTTCGCGGTGCTGATGAGTCTCGAACCGGCCATCGCGACGCTCGCCGGCTTCCTCGTGCTGCACCAGGACCTGAGCCGGATCGAAGGGCTGGCCGTCGCCCTCGTCATCGCCGCCAGCATGGGCGCGGTGCGTACGACGAGTGTTCGGCACGATTAAGGCCGATCATGCCCAATCTGCGGAATTTTCACTCTCAGGAGTGAAGAAAGGGCTGTTCGGGTGTGAACGCCCGTTCTGTTGGCCACGCTCCGTCATGAAATGATGGCTGTGCGTCACCAACGGAGGTGCTCATGTCGGCGCGACCGCTACGTTCCGTGTCTGCTGCTCTGCTTACGTCCCCCGCGAAGTCCCTGCTCGCGAGGGCGTACGACGGGCCGCTCGTCGGCCTCTTCCGCCGTACGCGGGCAACCGCTCAGCGCTGTGGTGCCCGTGCTGCCCGGACGTCGGGTGACGGACCCCCGTCCGGCGTACGGCCTCCGCCCGAGCCCCCGCCGACGCGAAGAACGCGGCGTGCGGGGGCCGGTGATCCGGGGGAGGCAGTACGTCCCTCAGACGACGTGCAGCGTGGTGTGCGAAGCGGCTGTGGAGTCGGTGCCCGCGTAGATGTCGAAGGCGCCCGTCTCCACACGGTAGTTGCCGGTCGGGGTGTTGTCCCAGAAGCCGAGGTCCCCCGAGCCCAGTCGGACGACGACGACCTCGCTCTGCCCGGCGGCGAGCTCGACCCGGGCGAACCCGCGCAGGCGTCGCACCGGCTGCACGAGCGAAGCGGCCCGGTCGTGCACGTAGACCTGCACGACTTCCGCGCCCGCGAGGTCTCCCGTGTTCCTCACCGGCACGCTCACCTCGACCGAGCCGCCCTCGCCGAGTTCCCGCAGCGAGATCTCGGACCGGCTCAGCACGGGCGCGCCCGTCTCGAAGCGCGTGTAGCTCAGCCCGTGCCCGAAGGCGAACCGGGGCCCGTGCTCCACGTCGAGGTAGAAGGAACGGAAAGGCACCTTCGGGTCGGCCGGATCGGCGGGGCGGCCGGTGTTCTCGTGGTTGTAGTAGAGCGGGATCTGCCCGACCGAACGGGGAAACGTGACAGGCAGCTTGGCGCTGGGGTTGACCTTCCCCGTGAGGACGTCGGCGACGGCGTGACCACCCTCCAGGCCGGGATGCCAGGCGAAGAGAACGGCGGGTGCCTCGTCGATCCACTCCTCCATGGTGAGCGGCCGGCCGCCGAAGACCACGACGGCGAACGGCTTGCCCACGGAGGCGACCAGGCGGATCAGCTCGGCCTGCCCCTCGGGCAGCGAGATGTCGGCACGCGTCGACGCCTCGCCGCTGATCTCGCCCGGCTCGCCGACCGCGACCACGGTCACCTCGGCTTCGCGTACTGCGGCGATCGCCTCCGACTCGCCCTCGGCGTACAGCACCTCGGCCGTGGGAAGCGCTTCCCGCAGCCCCTCCAGGACCGTGGTGGCGGCGAACTTCCCCGCGCCGGGACCGGCCCACGTTCCGTGCAGGTCCGTCGAGTGCGCGAACGGTCCCACGACGGCCACCGACGCGGCCGTGGCGGGCAGGGGCAGCACGGAGGACCCGTCGGCGCCCGTCTCGTTCTTGAGGAGCACGAGAGTGCGCGCCGCGGTGTCCCGGGCCGCTCGCCGCGCCTCGGCGCTCGGCTCGGTGATCTCGTCGGACTCCTCCGTGTACGGGGCGGTGAAGAGACCGAGACGCGCCTTGAGGAGCAGCACACGGGTCACGGCCTCGTCCAGGCGTGCCGGGTCGATGGCTCCGGCGGCGAGAAGCTTCTCGCCGTGATCGGTGATGTGGGTGCTCACCATCTCCATGTCCACGCCTGCGCCGAGGGCCTGCCGGATGGCGTCGGCCCCGTCCTCCGCGAGGCCGTGCGCGATGAGTTCCTGGACGCCTGTCCAGTCGCTCACGACCATCCCGTCGTACCGCCACTCCTCGCGCAGCACCTCGGTGAGCAGGTGGGAGTTGGCGTGCGCGGGGACGCCCGAAACGGTGTTGAAAGAAGCCATCACCGTGGCGACACCTGCGTCGAGCGCGGCTTTGAAGGGCGGCAGGTAGACATTGCGCAGGCGCTGCTCGGAGACGTCGACGGTGTTGTAGTCACGGCCGCCCTCGGCGCCTCCGTAGGCGGCGAAGTGCTTGGCGCAGGCGGCGACCTTGCGCGGGTCGTCGGACAGCGCGGGGCCCTGGTAGCCGCGCACCTTCGCGGCCGTGAGCACGGAGGTGAGGTACGGGTCCTCGCCGGCGCTCTCCGCGATGCGGCCCCAGCGCGGCTCGTGGCACACGTCCATCATCGGGTTGAACGTCCAGTGCACCCCGGTCGAGCGCGCTTCCTCGGCGGAGACCTCGCCGTC
This sequence comes from Streptomyces sp. SPB074, assembly GCF_000154905.1. Taxonomy (GTDB): domain Bacteria; phylum Actinomycetota; class Actinomycetes; order Streptomycetales; family Streptomycetaceae; genus Streptomyces. The sequence goes on from NZ_GG770539.1 coordinate 4,019,351, forward strand.
GCGCTCGGCGACCGCAGGGTTCCAGGAGGCCGCCTGGGCGAGCGGGATGGGGAAAGTCGTCCAGTAACCGTGGATGACGTCGAGGCCGAAGATCAGCGGGATGCCGAGCCGCGACTCCTCGACGGCGAGCCGCTGGAGAGCGTTGGTGTGCGCGGCGCCCGTGATGTTCAGGACCGAGCCGAGCCGTCCTTCGCGCGCCGCGTTCTCGATCTCCGCGGTCTCGCCACCACCCGGACCGGTGGCGCTGTTCCAGGAGAGCTGCTGGAGCTGGCCCAGCTTTTCGGCCACGGTCATCCGGGAAAGGAGGTCCCGGACGAGTTTCAGGTGGTCATCGGCGTTGTGTTCGACGGTCATGGCTGTACACGCTAGGCGTTGCGCCCGGGGTTTTCCATATCGTCCCGCTGTACTGACGCGACGGCGGGACGGGCTGCCGAGTGAGTGGTGGCCGCGTGCGGTGGGACGCCTTCGTGAACTTGCCTGTGGTGTGCGGCAGACCGACGGTCCGGGGCAGGGACCGGGAGGGGCGGCGCTTGGAGGCGGGCCGGCCTGTCGGGCTGCGGAGTGACGTATCCCGCAGTCCGCCAGGCCCGGACGAGCAGCTGAATGAGACCCGTGGCGAGAGACCCGCGGTCCGGCACGGCACCGTCTTCCGGTCGCGAACCGCGGCTCGCACGATGCCGGCCCGGCCCGGCCCGAACCGGACTGGGCCGAGCCGGGCCGGAGCGGGGCTGCGGGGCCCCGACGCGATCCGGGACGGCTCGGCCCGGCGCCGGCCCGCTCGGCCTTGGCGGAGGGAGGGTCAGCCGTCGAGGCGGACGGCGTCCGCGTATCCCTCGATGTCCTCGGGCGACCGGCTGCCGGGGCCGGTGTAGTGGGCGGAGGGACGGACCAGGCGGCCGGTGAGCTTCTGCTCAAGGATGTGCGCGGACCAGCCCGCCGTGCGGGCGCAGGTGAACATGGAGGTGAAGAGCGGGGCGGGAACCTCGGCGAAGTCCAGCATGATCGCGGCCCAGAACTCGACGTTCGTCGCGAGCACGCGATCGGGGCGACGGGAGTGGAGTTCGTCGAGAGCGGCCTTCTCCAGGGCCTCGGCGACCTCGAAGCGGGGGGCGCCCAGTTCCTTGGCCGTACGCCGGAGCACGCGGGCGCGCGGGTCCTCGGCGCGGTAGACGCGGTGGCCGAAGCCCATGAGGCGTTCACCGGAGTCGAGGACGCGGCGCACGTAAGCGCTCGCGTCGCCTGTGCGCTCGACCTCCTCCAGCATCCCGAGTACGCGGGAGGGCGCTCCGCCGTGGAGTGGGCCCGACATCGCGCCCACGGCTCCCGAGAGCGCGGCGGCGACGTCGGCTCCCGTCGAGGCGATGACGCGCGCCGTGAAGGTGGAGGCGTTCATGCCGTGCTCGGCGGCCGAGGTCCAGTAGGCGTCCACGGCTTTCACGTGACGGGGGTCGGGTTCGCCGCGCCACCGGATCATGAAGCGTTCGACGATGGAGCGGCCCTTGTCGATCTCGCTCTGCGGGACCATCGGTGACTGCTGCCCGCGCGCCGCCTGGGCGACGTAGGAGAGCGCGGTGACGGCGGAGCGGGCGAGGTCGTTCCTGGCCTGTGCCGCGTCGATGTCCAGGAGGGGCCGCAGGCCCCAGATGGGGGCGAGCTGGGCGAGGGCCGACTGCACGTCGACGCGGATGTCCCCGGTGTGGACCGGGAGGGGGAAGGGCTCGGCCGGTGGCAGGCCGGGGGTGAAGGAGCCATCGACGAGGAGTCCCCACACGTTGCCGAAGGAGACCCTGCCCACCAGATCCTCGATGTCGACGCCGCGATAACGCAGGGCGCCGCCTTCCTTGTCGGGTTCGGCGATCTCTGTCTCGAAGGCGATGACGCCTTCGAGGCCGGGCACGAAATCGGACATCTCGCTGCTCCTGGTCTCACACTGGTCTCGGGGCGACCGCGTTTCCGGCTGTGACGAGCCGGCTCCCGTGGTGCCAACGTTTGCGGGTCATTGCGTACGTCGGCACCGGCTGGGAGAACCCCGCCTCGCGGGCGGGCTCGCCGGTGGGGTCGTCGTCCACCGGGCGCGTTTCTGCGTCATGCCCGGTACGGGGCCGCGCCACCCTTTTCGAGTGGCGGGCATCGGCGTGACGTTTGCGACACATGGAGTGAGACGGTGCGGCAGGATGGCGCCGTGAGCGAGAAGAGCGCGCCGGGGGCGCGAGGTGGGGACGCGGGCCGGGAGCCGGACGAGAACGCGGGGCGGTCGTACGCGCCGCACGTGCCCGATCCCGCGGGGATGCGGGAGCAGTACCGGGTCGGGGGGATCGAGGCGGGTGGGTTCGCCGCGGAGCCGATGGAGCAGTTCGGGCGCTGGTTCGCGGACGCGGTGGCGGCGGGGATCTACGAGCCGAACGCGATGGTCCTCTCGACGGCGGATGCCGGGGGGAGGCCGAGTTTGCGGACGGTGCTGCTCAAGCAGTACGCCGGGCGCGGGTTCGTCTTCTACACCAACCACACCTCGCGCAAGGGCCGCGAGATCGCGGAGAACCCGCACGTCGCCCTGCTCTTCCCCTGGCACGCGATGGCCCGGCAGGTACTCGTGACCGGCACGGCGGCGCGACTGGACCGTGCCGAGACGGCCGCGTATTTCCACAGTCGGCCGCACGGTTCGCAACTCGGGGCTTGGGCGAGCCGGCAGTCACGGACCGTCGCTTCGCGCGACGTGCTCGACGAGGAGTACGCGCGGCTCGCCGCCCGGTATCCGGAGGGCAGCGAAGTGCCCGTACCGCCGCACTGGGGCGGCTATCTCGTCACGCCCGAGACGGTCGAGTTCTGGCAGGGGCGTGAGAACCGCCTGCACGATCGTTTGCGATACCGCCGTACGGGAGGGGAGCCGGCCGGCGTATCGGCTGAGGCGGAGTGGGCGCTTGAACGGCTGAGCCCCTGAAGAGCGCACGGAATCCCTCTCACGGCTGTGGAAAATCGCTGTTCAGGCCGCATAGCGATAACTCTCGCCACTCCAAGGAGTGAGGCGCTGAAAAACTTCCGCGGAGTTATCCACAGATGCGGGGTGAGGGGGCGGGGCGGGGGTGGGATTGCGGAAGAATGGTATTGGGGCCGCCCCCTGGGAGGGCGGGGGACTGCCCTGCGGCGGCGAAGCGTCCCCCCAGAGCAACAGCGAGGGGAACAGCCGTACCCCAGGTAAGCGCCGCCCCACAGCAAGGGAAAGCGCCTCGGCACGAACCACCCCTCGGCGAAGGCGAAGGAAAACCCTGCCCGGCGAACGGCCCCCCACCGCCGAACAACTCCGCTCCCGAGGCGTCACCCCGTTCCTCCCGCCCCGAAGCCCCCTCGGAAACGCAGTCGACCCGCAAGCCCTGGTCTCCCTTGCGGGAGAGCCGGCCGGACATACCGGCGGCTTGCGGGTCGGGTGTACTGCTGGGATTGGGCCGACGGCGACGTGAACCGGTCCGGTCGCCCGGGCCTGCTCTTCCACACGCTTCCGGCCACCGCACAAGAGTGCGGGGACAGGGGCCGCTAGCCCGCAGTCACCTCACGTGTCCGGTAGTCATACATTCTCCGAACCACCTCCCTTCTCATGTGCCCACCACTGTAGGAACGCTCCGGGCGAGAGGCAAAGGGTTTTCGCGGGAAACGAAGTCCGGCATTCGACACCCCGCACCGGGAATGCATAGGCCCGCACACCCCGCCACCTGCGACGCGGCGCCGCTCACCCCAACCTCACCCCCTGCCGCCGAGCCCCCGCCCCGCCCTGCCCCGTCCGCGCAGCCGCCCTTTCCGCGCCGCACGCACCCCCGCTGCGAGCCACCTGCAACGGCCCCGCGCCGCCGCACGGCCCGCACCCGTCACCACCGCTTCCACGCCCGCATCCCCGG
>NZ_GG770539.1:4023606-4024832 GCF_000154905.1 Streptomyces sp. SPB074
TACCGTGAGCGCGCCCCCGAACACGCCCCCCACGTGCACCCCGCCGCCCCTCACCCGCATCACTGCCGCGCAACGATTTACGCGAAGCCGCTGTGCGCTGTGTCACGGTGGAGTTCAATTCAGCGCAGGCAAGGCAGACGTACGAATGACGTACGTACGGCAGGGGGTGCCAGGGTGAGTGTTTCCCGGCGCGGTGGGACCACGGACGATCCAGGTGCTCGGGGTGGGACCACGGACGGGCAGGGTGCTGCGGAGCCGGCGCACGGCGCTCCCGGGCGTGACGACTCGGAGTTGCTCGCCGCGCTTCTCGACGGCATGGACGCGGCGCTGTGCGCGCTCGACACGAACGGTGTCGTGACGCACTGGAACCGTGAGGCGGAGCGCATTCTCGGCTGGACGCCGGACGAGGCGGTCGGCCGGCAGGGCTTCGGCGGCTGGGCCGCGCGCGAGGCGGACGCGGACGACATGTGGCGTTCGCTCGCCGGCGCGATGCGCGCGCCGGGGCGCCAGGTCCACGAGTTCGCGCTGCTCACGAAGGACGGCGGGCGCGTGCTCGTCCGCGTCCAGTCCGCCGCCGTGCGGGACACCGACGGGCGCCCGGCGGGGGTGTACTGCGCGTTCAGCGAGGTGCACACCCAGATAGACCTGGAGCGTTCCATAGCCCTCGGCGAAGCCCTCTTCGAGGACGCCGCCTGGGGCGTCGTGCTCGTGGACGCCGATCTGCGGCCCGCCGCCGTCAACGCCTACGCCGCCCGCGCGCTCGGTACCGGCCGCACGGCGCTCCTCGGCCGTCCGCTCGCCGATCTCCTCGGCCAGGGCGTCGAGGAACTGGAGAGCGCCCTCACGCACGTGCTCGCAGAAGGGGCCCCGCCCGCTCCCGCCGAGCTGTGGGTGACGGTCCGCGAGGACGCGGAACGCGCGCGGCGCTGCTGGCGCTCCGGCTTCGTGCGCCTCTCCTCACCGCTCAGCGAGGAGCCGGTGCCGCTCGGCGTCGGCTGGTTCTTCCAGGACGTGACCGAGGCGCGGCTCGCCGAGCAGGAGAGCGCGCAACTGCGCTTCCGCTCGGGGCAGTCGCAGCGTGCCGCGCGTGCGGCGGCCGAGTGCGAGGACCCCGGCGAGGCGATCACCGTCCATCTCGACTTCGCCCTCGCGGGCTTCGCCGACCACGCGCTCGTCGACCTGCTCGACACCCCCGCCCCGCACCACGAGCCCGAGGGCGACGGCGG
>NZ_GG770539.1:4024932-4026198 GCF_000154905.1 Streptomyces sp. SPB074
ATCCCGCCGTACGGGCGGTGCGCCGCTCGGGTGCGGTGCGTACGAGCTGGCACGGCGGCGTGGACGACGAGGAGCGCGAGGACTGGTCGCACCGCCACCGCTGGCCGCGCGAGACCGAGCACGCGCTGTGCGCCGTCCTGCGCAGTCGCGGTCTCACGCTCGGTGTCGTGACGTTTCTGCGCGGCCCGGGCCGCCACGCCTTCGACCGCTCCGACGCCCAGTACGCGGAATCCGTCGGCCTGCGCGTCGCGGGCGCCGTCGATCTCGCCCGCCTCCTCGCCCCCGGCCCCCGCACCGGCCAGGAGCCGTACGCGAGCCACGAGCCGTACGGGGAGTGAGGCGCGGCCCACGGACGACGGGCGCGCGGCGGACAACACCAAGCCCCCGGCACCGGGCCGCCGGCACCAAGCCCCCGGCACCGGGCCCCGCACGTTCCGCCGCCCGCGGCTCCCGCCCTCCCCGGCTCAGTGCTGGTAGTAGATCCGCTCCTTGTGCCGCGTGAAGATTTCCCCGTTCCACTCCCGGCCGCCCGGGACGTTCCCCGAGCGCAGCAGGGGTGGTTCGGTGCCGTCGGCGGCCAGGAGTGCCGCCGCCGTCGCGGTCGTGGCCTGGAGAAGAGCGCTGGTCACGGCGGTGGAGGCCGGGCCGAAGGGCGCGGCGATGCCGTCGCCGCTCAGTTCCGCGTCACCCACGGTGATCTTGTTGTCGAGCACGACGTCGCAGTGCTCGGCGAGGAAGGAGTTCCACGGGTTGTCCGGACGGCTCTGCCCGGCGTACGCGGCCGAGGTCACGCCGATGACCCGCAGCCCCTTCTCGCGGGCCCGCACCGCCATCTCGACCGGCAGGACGTTGCGTCCGGAGAGCGAGATGATCACGAGCAGGTCGCCGGCCGCCGCGGGCGACTGGTCGAGCACTGTCCCGGCGAGCCCCTCGACGCGTTCCAGCGCCGAACCGAGCGTCGCCGGCCGTACGTCCACGCCGAGCGTGCCCGGCACCGTGAGCAGGTTCACGAGCGCGAGACCACCGGCCTTGTAGACGAGGTCCTGCGCGATGAGCGAGGAGTGCCCGGCCCCGAAGGCGAAGATCCGGCCGCCCCCGGTCACGGTCGCGGCGAGCAGCCGCGCCGCCCGCTCGATCGCGCCGTCCGGCACGGCCTCCTCGTCCCGTACGCGCGCGAGGAGCGCGGTCACGGCGTCGAGATACCGGGCGCGCGGTGCCGGGCACGGGCCCCGCACCGGAGGACGCGCTCCCGGCCGCCGTGGGTGC
>NZ_GG770539.1:4026395-4041740 GCF_000154905.1 Streptomyces sp. SPB074
CAACAGTGCCCCTGCGGGGCGCGGGGGAGAGTCGGGAGGGGTGGGACGGGACTTCGGAAGGTCCCTGCCGGGCGGCCCGGGCCGGTTGTCGGCGGGATGCGTCAGAATTGGTGACAGGGCCAGCGCACACCGATCGCCGGGACCCTCGGCGGTCACAGCATCAAGGGGCACGGATGTCCGGACTGATCGACACCACGGAGATGTATCTCCGCACCATCCTCGAACTGGAGGAGGAAGGTGTGGTGCCCATGCGCGCCCGCATCGCGGAGCGCCTCGACCAGAGCGGCCCCACCGTCAGCCAGACGGTGGCGCGCATGGAAAGGGACGGTCTCGTCGCCGTCGCCAGCGACCGTCATCTGGAGCTGACCGAGGAGGGCCGCCGCCTCGCCACGCGGGTCATGCGCAAGCACCGGCTCGCCGAGTGCCTCCTGGTCGACGTCATCGGCCTGGAGTGGGAGCAGGTCCACGCCGAGGCGTGCCGCTGGGAGCACGTCATGAGCGAGGCGGTCGAACGCCGCGTCCTCGACCTCCTGCGCCACCCGACCGAGTCCCCCTACGGGAACCCGATCCCGGGCCTGGAGGAGCTGGGCGAGCAGTCCGAGGCCGATCCATTCCTCGACGCGGGCATGGTCTCGCTGGCGGACCTGGAACCGGGCGGCGAGGGCAAGAACGTCATCGTGCGCCGCATCGGCGAGCCCATCCAGACCGACGCCCAGCTCATGTACACGCTCCGTCGCGCGGGCGTGCAGCCGGGCGCCGTGGTGAGCGTGACGCGCGCGGCGGGCGGCGTTCTCGTCGGCAGCGGCGGCGAGGCCGCGGAGCTGGACACGGAGATCGCCTCGCACGTCTTCGTCGCGAAGGGCTGAGCCGAAGACCGGGACGGCCGAGCCGAAGGCCGGGACGGGGGCCCGGGCCCGGAGGGAGCGCCGGGAAGCGGCGGTTCTGCACGGCGGGGAAGGGGCGTCCGGGTACGGCGGTAGGGAGATGCGGCGGTACGGGGCTACGGCGCTATGGAGCTGAGGCGGTACGGCGGCTGTGCGGGGGCGCGCTTCGACTGTGTTCGGCCGCCTGCCGCTCCGCGTGCCGGGAGACCGCCGGCGTCGGCTTCGCCGTGCTCCGACGTATGCCATGAGCGGTACGGGAGGGCCGGGCGGCGAGCGACGCGGACCGGGTACGGGACGCGCGAGCGGTGGGACCACGCGCCCGCCGTGCGGAAGTGCGGCCTGTGCCGGGTGGGGTGTGGCACGTACGGGTTGGCGCGCGCCGGTACGGGTACGGGGCGGCTCCGAGCCCGGGGCTGCGGCGCGCGGTGAGCCCGAAGCCCGTGGTCCGGGACTGCGGCGCGCGGTGACGCCGGTGCCTGGTCCGCCCTGAGCAAGTCTCTTGCGCGCGCTGGGAGAGGCGGTCCCGTGGGGGCGGCAGCCGAGCCGTGTTCCCGGTGCCGCTGGCCCGCCCCCCTCGCGCTTTCGGTGGCCCGCGCCGAGGCTCGGCGGTCCTTGCTCCCTTGGCCGGAACTCCCTGTGTCCGCCGTCCATCCGATCGCTGATTTCGCCGAGTACGGGACGCTTTGGGTGGAGGGGAAGCGGACCGGAGGCGTCCGGAATGCGGGGGGTGTTCCCGGTTTTGGTTTTTTCTGGGCCGGGTGGGGCGCGCTGACCGGCGAGGCGTGTCAGTCTGACGCGATGGGACGGTGGAGACCCGCGGTGGCTCACCGGGGAGGCTCCGTGTGCGCGCCGGGCCCCGGCGCCTCGCGGCGCCGGAACCCGGTCCCCCCTGCGCTGACCCGGAGCCCCGAGCTCTCAGGGTCACCCCCGGGCGGGTCCGTTCCGCGAGGAACCCGCCCCTCGGCTGAAATCTCCCCCGTGCCACGGGCGTCAACCTTCCTCGGCTGTCACTCGTACGAGGGGACTTGGGCGGAAAACCGTGGTTTTCCGCCGGAAATCGAATGATGTTTCGATAGCGTGTGGATCGCGGGGTTCGGGGGCGCCGCGCGGAGTTGGACAGGAACAACTGGGGGTGCCGGGACCGATGGTGCGCCGGATCGATGTGGCAGGGGCGGGCGGAGTGCGGCTCGCGGCGTGGGAGTACGAGGGTGCGGTGCCGGGGAGTGGCGGGTTACGCCCCGGTGTCCTCCTGCTGCACGGGCTCCTGGGGCGGGGCTCGCACTGGGCGGGCAGCGCGGGCTGGCTCGCCGAGCGGCACCGGGTGATCGCGCTCGACCAGCGTGGGCACGGGTCGAGCGAACGGTCCCCCGGCGCGTACTCGCGTGCGGCGTACGTGGGGGACGTGCGTGCCGTGGTGGAGAGTCTGGAGCTGGGCCCGGCGGTACTCATAGGTCACGGGCTCGGCGCGTTGACGGCATGGCAGTTCGCGGCGCAGCAACCGGAGTCGGTGCGGGCGCTCGTCATCTCGGACATGCGGGCGTCGCCGCTCGGTTTCGCCGCACTGCGGGAGTGGGTGGACTGGCTGCGCGGCTGGCCACTGCCGTTCGCCTCGCTCGCCGAGGCGGAGAAGTGGTTCGCCGCCGGTGATCCCTGGCTGGAGCGGCCCAACGCGGCGCGCGGCGCCTACTACGCGGAGATCATGGACCGCGCGGCGGACGGCTGGCGGCCCGTCTTCGACCCGGAGCACATGATCACCTCCCGCGAGGCGTGGGTGCACGACTCGCACTGGGACGAGCTGTCCCAAGTGGCCTGCCCGACGCTGGTGCTGCGGGGCACGGCGGGCGAGCTGGGCCGGGCCGAGGCACAGGAGATGGTCCGCGTGCTGCCACGCGGCCAGTACGCGGAGCTGAGAGGAGCAGGCCACTTGGCCCACTACGAACGACAGGAGGCATGGAGAGAAGCGGTCGAACCCTTCCTCGCGGGCGCGTTGACCTCCTGAGGAAACCGACCAGGCCGAACGAGGCTTGCCGGAGGGTGAGTTCGGCTTGGGCTTCTCCGCCTCTGTCCTTACCTCCGGCCGCACCGGCGGGGCGGAACGGCCCGTCGTGGCGGAGGGGGGTGAGGCCACCGCGATGGAGGCCGCGACTGCTGAGCCGGGTGGCGGGGAGGGCCGGGCATGTGGCGAGGGGAGCTAGGGAGCGTATTCGGTTGTGATCAAGAGGCTGCTCGTGTGAGGTCCTTGATCCAGATCATCGAGGCGCGTAGGTAGAGTCCGGCGAGGTAGCTGTCGGGGGTCTTGTCGTAGCGCGTGGCGATGCCTCGCCATGCCTTGAGCTTGTTGATCAGACGCTCGACGGTGTTCCGCTCCTTGTAGAGGTCTGCGTTGTGGCTGACGGGCCGGCCGCCGTGGGAGCCCTTCTTGTTCCGGTTGGCGGCCTGGTCCTTCTTCTCCGGGATGACCGCTTTGATACGGCGTTTGCGCAGGTGGGCACGGTTGCCGCGGGACGAGTACGCCTTGTCTGCGGCGACCGCGTCCGGCCGGGTGCGGGGACGGCCGACGAGCCCGCGGACCCGTACCTTCCCCAGCACTGGGATGAACTGCGGACTGTCGGCGGCCTGCCCCTCGGTCAGGATGAACGCCAGCGGGCGGCACCTCCGGTCGCCGGCGACATGGATCTTGCTGGTCTGCCCGCCCCTGGAGCGTCCGAGCAGGGCGGCCTTCAGCCGAAGTTTGCGTCGGCGCCGGACGCGCCGTCGTTCTTCCCGCGCGGGATCGCTTTCGGTCTCCTGCCCGGTTTGTTCGTCGCAGCCGCCCCCTTTGACCTGGCCTTCTCCGCCTCGGCGGCAGCCTTCTCCAGAGCGGTGAGGACCTCCTCGTCCAGGTGCATGCCGGCCGCGTCGTGGTGGGCACGGGCGGTGGTGGAGTCGATGCTGACCAGGGACAGGTCCACCTCACCGCGCTTCGCGGCTTCCGCGATCAGGCCCTCCAGCAGGGCCTCGAAGACCCCGGCGTCACGCCACTGCCGGAAGCGGTTGTGGACGGTCGACCAGGCGCCGAACTCTGCCGGCATCTCCCGCCACTGGCCGCCCGTCTTGAACCGCCAGATCACGCCCTCGAACTGCTGCCGCAGCCGCTCGGGGTACGGGCCGTACTCGCCGATCGGCAGGTACGGCTCAATGAAATCCCACTCCGGGTCGGTCAGTTGCACTCGCGTCACGTACGACGGTCTACCGGACCAGACCGTGCCACGAAGGCACATCCCGCAGATTGATCACGACTCGATACGCTCCCTAGCGACGGGGTGCAGTGAGGAACGGGGCCGGACGGAGGGCGGGTTCGTCGGAGGCTTCGGGTGATGTCCACGCGCGTGCCGCGCCTGCGGCGAGAAGGAGCGATGTTCCGGCGCGGCCTGGATTCGCTGCGAGGGTTGGACGGCAGGCTGTGGGCCGCCTCCGTTCGCTCGCCCCGGGGGGTGAGCGTCGGGGCTGAACGGCGCCGGACGGGCACTTGGTCCGGCAGCGGTTCCGTCTGGGGGTGCCGCGTCGGCGCTCGGCGCGGGTGGCGTGTGGAGGTAGCGGGGCCGGCCTTTGGCGGTGGGGGCTGGAGTGTGGCCGGGGGTGGGCTGCGGCTGCGCGGGTGCCCGGGGCTCGGGTGTAGGTGGGCGGCTGGCGTCATGGGGAGTGCGGAGAGCTGGGTTCGGGGCGAGTGGGCTGTGGGTGCCGACGTTCGGGCCATGCAGTCCTCGGCGTTCGGACCGTGCGATCCGTACCGGCCCAAGGTGGGTTTCGTCCGTTCGGGCTGACGGGTTGATCGGTGCGGGCGGTGAGTTCGGTGTGGGGGCTGGTCGGCCCGTTTCTGGTGACGCCTTGTGCGTGCGGCCCGTGTGGAGGGCGGGGCGCGATCCACGGTGATGCGGGGGTGGCCGGCGTCCGGCGGGCCCAATGTGATGGGCGTGCGGCGGTCTGCCGTGACGAGGGGAGGGTCGCAGGTTCTGGTAACGGGAGGGGAAGGAGGTCGTCACGTTGCAGGGATGGCGGCGGCTGTGGGAGGCCGACGGCGTTGATGTGGGGTGGGCGTCGGTCCGGGCCGGGTGAGGCTGAGGGGTGCCGCGCGCCCCCGCGCACAATCGGCGTGCGGGGGCGCACGGCCGTAATGCCGTCCGCCCCAGGGGGTCGCGCCCGATTCACCCGCAGGCACCGGGTCCTGCGTGCCGACGCGGTCTCGGCGTGCAGGCCCGGCGGTCGACCAAGGCCGTGTCATGGGGGCTCCCGCGCTGATCGACGGGCCTGCGCGCGGCCACGGACCGTGCGCGACCCGCAGCGGTGAACGGCCGGGCTGCACGCGGGCCCGTCCCCCTTCAACGGCCCGATGGGGCCTGCCCGGGTAGCCCGCCGGGGCGATACGCCCGGCGGCGTTGTGGCCCGGCGGCGTTGTGGCCCGCGCCGCCTCGCGCCGTACGGCCGCCTTCGCTTCGGGGAACGGCCGACAGGCGGGCCTGGCGCGCACCGGTGTGGGGCCCGTGTTCGGGGGCCCTGGCCCCGAGCCTCGACGTGCCGGACCGGTATGCCAACCCCCGGCCCTGGCGTGTCGGGCCCGTGTCCTGGTCCGCAGCCTTGCCGTGTCCGACCCAATCCGTGGGCCCCGTCCCGTCCCCATCGTGCAGAACCCGCGCGCCGCCTCTGGCCTCGACGTGCCGGAGCCGCGCCCCGGCCCCTGGCCTCTATGTGCCGTTGCTCGCGAGCGATGGCTTCTTCCCGCCGGGGCCTGGCTGCACGGGTTCGGCGCGACGCGTGGTCTCGCCTCTCGGGCCTTCGGCGGGACGACGCTTCGGCGGCTTGCCTTCGGCGCTGTCATCTGGCTCAGCGGTCGGCCCTCGCGCTTGGAAGTCGCCGCCCATGGGGCCACGCTCCCGCCGTGGTCCAAACCCTCTCGAACGGTTTCCGGCCTGGGCACGCTCGTCTGTGTCCTCCCTCAGCCGGGGACCGTCTCTTCGCGACGCGCGGCGGTCTCGCCTGTCCGTCCTTCGGTAGGAAGGCGCTTCGATGACTTGTCTTCGCCGTCTTCGTCCTGAGTCTGCGGCCCGGCCCCGCGCGAGCGGATTCGGCCCGTCGGTCACGCTCCCGCCGTGCCTGGACTCTCTAGCACGGCTCCCGGCCCGGGCGCGCTTGTCCTTGTTGCCCCTCAGCCCCGGGGAGCCCTCCCTTGACGTGATGTGGTTCTGCTTGCCAGGCGTTCGGTGGCTTGCCTTCGTCGCCTTCGCGCTGGCCCTGCGGTCCGCCCTCGCGCGAGAGGATTCGTTCCCATGGGGCCGCGCTCCCGGCGTGGTCCGAACCCTCTCGAACAGTCGCGGCCCGGGGGCGCTTGTCCCTGTCGTCCCTCAGCCGGGGATCGTCTCCGCGCGACCCGGAGCGGTCTGACCTGCCGGGCCTTCTGTGGCTTGCCTTCGTCGCCTTCGCGCTGGCCCTGCGGCCCGCCCTCGCCCCCCGGCCACGCTTCCGCTGTGGCCCGGGGGCTTTGCCTTGTCGTCCTTCGGCCCGGGACCATCTTCCCGCGACTCGGGGGCGCCTGCCGGGCGTTCGATGGCGTGCCTTCGTCGCCCTCGTCCTGGTTCTGCGGCCCGTCCTCGCCCCCGGCCGTGCTTCCGCCGTGGTCCGGGCCCTCTCGAACGGTTCGTGGCTCGGGCGCGGTTGGCCTTGTTGTCTCTCAGCCCGGGATTGTCTCCGTGCGACCCGGGGTGGTCCCCACGTGCCGGGCCCGCCGCGGCTCGCCTTCGCCCGGCCTGCCCTCGTCCGGGACGAACCCCCAACGAGCCGCGCCCCCGCCAGGGCAAGAAGCCCTCGAACGGCTTTCGGCTCCCGGCCGGGCGGGCTCGGGTGGTGTCGTTTGTCAGTTCGGGATCGTTTCCCTGCCGCAGGCGTAGGCCAGGGGGCTGATCAGTTCCTGGGTGTCGGGGAGCCAGCGGTTGGCGGGGGTGGGGCGGCGGGCCCACTGGACGGCGCCCTGGCCGCCGAAGCGGGTGGGCGGGGCGACGAGCCAGGAGCCCTCGGCGAGGGGGCGGAGGCCCAGGGCCTCGGGGGACCAGCCGAGGCGGCGTACCAGGTCGCCCGCCTTCGCGGCGCCGCCGGGGAGGACGAAGAAGCGCATCCGGCGGTCGGGAGCCCGGGTCACCGGGCCCGGTGTCACGCCCATGCGTTCCATCCGGGCCAGGGCGAGGAAACCGGCCGTCTCCGGTACTTCGATCGCGTCGAAGGTCCGGCCGGTGGGGAGCAGGAGCGCCGCCGCGGGCCGTTGCGTCCACATCTCGCGCGCCACGGTCGCGCTGCCGGTCGCCCGTGCCGCCCAGTCCTCGTCCGCAGGGTGCGCCCCGGGGGCCGGGCAGGCGCGCTCCCCGCAGGAACAGCGTTCCACTCCCTCGGTCGTCTCCAGCCAGACGCCGGGGACGACGTCCCAGTGCCGTTCTTCGGCGTACCGCGCCGCGGTATCGCGCAGCGGCTCACCGTGCTGCTGCGAGGGAATCCTGCCTGCTCCGGTCACACCGAGGGTCTCTTCCACGCACAGCACAACTCCCGCTGCGAGCGGGGGTTACGGGGCGGCTACGTCCCCGCGCGGCGCGCCGCGCGCGGGGAGGGGCACCGACCCGGAGTGCGGGGCGCACGGGGGCATCGCCGGGGGCGCGCGGGAGCCACCGGAGCCGGGGGCGGGTACCCAGGAGGGAGTGACTTTCCGGAACCCCGGGGGAGTGCGCCGCCCCGGGCATATGCGGACTCCGGCGGGGGGCCCGGCAGAGAGAGGAGAAGAAACCGGAACGCCGCCGTACGCACCGGCGGGCGGGCAGGCAGGGTGCGGGGGGCCACTCGCCTCTTCCCCGCCGTCCTGCCACCGCACGCGACAGCATCGCTACCGCACCCCGCTCCGCCCCGCCGCACCCTTCGGCCCGTCTCACACGCGGCAGTACCGCCGCCCCACCTCCGCTCCACGGCGGCAGCACCGCCGCCGCCCCGCCGCCGCCCCATGCGTCCCACCTTTCCCGCCTCTCCCACCCCGACCCGCTCCCCTCGCCGGCCCGCGCGACACACCGGGAGGGGAGAAGTAATACCGGATAGGTCCCCTTTGGGGTGCATCTTCGCTTTGTCCGCAGGGCAGTGATCAGCCAGGTGGCGCAGCGCACGCCGCCCAGCAGGTCAGCCACACGGTCCGTACCGGCCCGGTGCCCCGCCTCGGCGGGTCGTCCGCCGGCGCGGGCCCGCAGGTCAGCAAGTAGCCAGTCCAGACCCAGTCCACGACCACGCCTTTCGGCTCCGTGACCGGGACGGCGACCGCGAACACGACCGCACGACCGACCCCGTGAGCCGAGCGCGAGCGCGCTCGCGAGCGACGGAGAAGGCCGCGCGGACCGTGCCCGGGCGCGTACCGGTGACGGAACGGGGCGTACCTTTTGGGGGTTTCACCATGGCCGCGAGGCCGCTAGTCGCACGCCAGCCGAACGAACGGCTCCAGGCGCTCATCCAGGAGGCCGGCTGCTCCAACGCCGGTCTCGCCCGCAGGGTCAATCTCTGCGGCGCCGAGCACGGACTCGATCTCCGGTACGACAAGACGTCCGTGGCCCGCTGGCTGCGGGGTCAGCAGCCGCGGGGGCGCGCGCCCGCCGTCATCGCCGAGGCCCTCGGGCGCAAGCTCGGGCGCACGGTGACGATCGACGAGATCGGCATGGCCAACGGCAAGAACCTCTCCTCCGGCGTCGGCCTCCAGTTCTCGCCGACGGTGCCGGGGGCGATCGAGCAGGTCTGCGAGCTGTGGCGCAGCGACGTGGGACGCAGGGACTTTCTGACCGGTTCCTCGGTCGCCTCCTCGGCGCTCGTGGAGCCCAGCAGGGACTGGCTCATCTCGATGCCGGACGCCCAGGTCGCGCGCAGCGGCGGCCCCCGGGTCGGGGCCTCGGACGTCGCGGCGGTACGGGCGATGACGACGGCGCTGGACCAGCTCGAC
The DNA here is from genome assembly GCF_000154905.1 of Streptomyces sp. SPB074. Classification (GTDB taxonomy): domain Bacteria; phylum Actinomycetota; class Actinomycetes; order Streptomycetales; family Streptomycetaceae; genus Streptomyces. The sequence continues at coordinate 4,035,267 of NZ_GG770539.1, forward strand.
CACAGCTACGGCAGCGGGCACGTGCGGCCCGTCGTCGTGCACTACCTGAACAGTGTCGTCTCCGGGTTGCTCTCCGGTTCCTACCGGGAGCCGGTGGGGCGGGAGTTGTTCGCCGCCGTGTCGCGGCTGACCGAACTCGCCGGCTACATGGCCGTCGACACCGGGCAGGCCGGGCTCGCCCAGCGCTACTACATCCAGGCGCTGCGGCTCGCGCAGGCCGCCGGGGACCGGGCGTACGGGGGGTACGTGCTCGCCGCCTCGATGAGCCACCTCGCGGCGCAGCTCGGCAATCCGCGCGAGATCGCGCAGCTCGCCCGGGCCGCGCAGGAGGGCACGCGGGGGCAGGCCACGCCCCGCGCGCGGGCGATGTTCCAGGCCGCCGAGGCGCGCGGGCACGCGCTGCTCGGGGACCGGCGCGCGGCGCACGAGGCGATCGACCGCGCCGAGAACGAACTCGCGCGCTGCGAGCCGGACAGGGACGCCGACCCGGAGTGGATCGCGCACTTCGACGAGGCGTACCTGGCCGACGAACTAGCCCACTGCCACCGGGATCTGGGCGAGCCGGAGCAGGCGCGGCGCGCGGCCTCGCGGGCGCTGGCCGGGCACCCCGAGAGCCGTACGCGGCGCCGCGCGATCGGCTACGTGCTGCTCGCGACGGCGCAGGTCCAGCAGCGCGAGATCGAGGAGGGCTGCCGCACCGCGCTGCACGCCGCCGAACTCCTCGCCTCGCTCCGCTCCGACCGGGGCGCGGAGTACCTGGAGGACTTCCGGCAGCGGCTCGACCCGTACCGGGAGGAGTCGGTGGTACGGGAGTTGCGGGGCCCGCCTCGACCTGCGCGCGGCGGCCCTGAACGGAGAGCGGCCGCCCCCCCGGCACGGGAGGACGGCCGCCTCGCGGGACGCCGGAAGCGGGCAGCCGTCTCCCGGGCGGGGCGGATGGTCGGCTCTCTCCGGCGGGAGCGGGCAGCCGTGTCCCGGCGACGGAAGCGCTCAGCCGTCTCCCGGCGACGGATGCGGTCAGCGTCTCCCGGGCGGGAGCCCGCCCCCCTCTCCCCGGTGGGGGCGGGCGGTCGGCTCTCTCCGGCGAGGGCGGGCAGCCGTCGCCCGATGTGCGGGTGGCGGTGTTCCCGGCGGCTGCGCGCGGCCGTGCCTCGGGCAGGGGCGGACGGTCGGCTCTCCCTGGCGGGTGGGGCGGCCATCTCCCGGGTGCGGATGGCCGTCTTCCTGGCGAGTGCGCGCAGCCGTGCCCTTGGCGGGGGTCCGCTGCCGTGTCTCCGGTGGGGCGGGCGGCCGGGTCTCCCCGGTGGGAGCGGCAGCCGTCTCCTCTACGGGTGCGCGCCGCGTGCCCCCACCGGGGAGCCCGCAGCCGTCTCCCGGTCCCCGCCGTACGGGGCGAGCCCCCGTCCGCCAAGCACCGGCCGGTCGCCGGGGGCGGAGTGGCGTCCGGGCGCGGTTGGTCGTGCGGCTCGTATGTCAGCTTGTCGTACCCGGCGGTGTGTTGACGGTGCGGGGGTGATCGTGCGGGGGCGGGGCGTTTCCGTGGGAGGCGTTCTGACCTGCGGCGGAGTCCGGGGGCGGGTGCGCGCGTGGCCGGTCGCGGGGAGACCGGGTAGCGTGACCCGACGATTCCGAGGGTCCCCCATTCGTAGGAGTTCCGGTGGCGCAGAGCGGTCATGGCGGGCAGCCGTATCCCTCCGAGGGCGAAGGTGCCCACTACCCCGGCACCTCGGGAACGCCTGCCGACGGCACCCCCTGGGCGCCCTCGCCCGGCTACGACGCGTACGGCAACCCGCAGCCCGACGCGCACTCCGGCGGTTACGGCTACCCGCACACCCCGCCGCCCGCCGGCGGTTACGGCTACCCGCCGCCCTTCGAATCCCCGCACGGCCCCCACGGCGCGCACGGCGGCGGCGACGCCGAGGCCACGCAGTTCATCCAGCCCGTCGGGCCCGGCGGGGACGACAACCAGGCCACCCAGTACATCGCGCCGGTGCCGGGCGCCGGACCGCTGCCGCCCGAGTCGGCGGGCCAGGGCACCCCGTACTACGCCGCCGCCCGGCCGCCCGCGCCCGGCGGCGCGGGCTCCGATGCCCAGGCGACGCAGTACATCCCGCCCGTCCCCGGTGGCGGCGCCCCGCAGTTCCCCGGCCAGCCGGGCCCGCCCCCGGTCCAGCAGGCCCCCGCCCCCGGCCCGTACGAGGAAGCCCCCACCCAGCCGCCCGCCGAGTTCGACAGCCTCTTCCGCAGCGACGGCGAGGGCGCGACGACGCAGATGCCCGCCATCAGGCCGCAGTCGCCCCCGCCCCCCGCCTACGGCTACCCGCCCCCGCCCCCCGCCTACGGCTACCCGCAGCAGAGCGGCCCCGGGAAGGCCCCGCCGCCCGCCGCGTACGGAAACGGCCACGGCAACGGCGGCTACGACGACGGCGGTTACGACAACGGGTACGACAAGTCCGCGCGCGGGGGCGGCGGCAACCGCAACAAGGGCCTCCTCATCGCGATAGGCGGCGTCTGCGTCGTGGCGCTCGGCCTCGGCCTGGGCGCGCTCTACGGCGGTGGCGGGGACGACGGCGACGAGGCGAAGACCTCGCCCGTCTCGGCGACCGCGTCCGAGACGCGGCAGAACGGCGACGGCGCGAAGGGCGACAAGAAGAGCGAGCGGCCCTCGCCGTCCGCCGACCCGGTCAAGGAGCAGGCCGTCGGGCTCGACAAGCTGCTCGCGGACTCCAACAACAGCCGTGACGCCGTGGTCCGTTCGGTCGGCAACATCGGCGGCTGCAAGGACCTCGGCAAGGCGGCGGCCGACCTGCGCGACGCGGCCCGCCAGCGCAACGAGCTCGTCAAGCGCCTCGGACAGCTCCCCGTCGACAAGCTGCCCCGCCAGGACGAGCTGAAGAGCGCCCTCGCCCGCGCCTGGAAGGCGTCTGCGACGGCCGACAACCACTACGCGGCCTGGGCCGACCAGACCGGGAAGCACGGCGGCTGCCCCGGCGGCCACGCCCGCTCCACGAACCAGCGCAACGCGGGCGACCGCGCGAGCGGCCAGGCCACGAGCGCCAAGGAACAGGCGTCCGGCCTGTGGAACGAGATCGCGACGAAGTACGAGCTGACGAAGCGGGACAAGAGCCAGCTGTAACGGCTTTGGCGGCTGTGGGGCTCTAGCTGCCGGGGCCCGCGCGGGCGGCGGGGGCCGGGACCGTGGAGGCAGGGCGTGGAGGCTCGCGGAGGCAGGGTGCGTGGCCTGTGGAGGCAGGGGGCGCGGCCCCTGCGGCGGGCCCGGCGGGCGGTTCTCCCCGGTGGAGCGGCGGCGGGCCTCGCGCCCCCCCCGGGCCTGGCCGCCCCGTGCCTCGGGCCCACGGTTTACTTCGGGGTCGCAGGGCAACTCGTAGCGCGACCAAGACCACGCCGTCGCACCAGGCTGGTCCCCCGCCGAGTCGCCCGAGGAGCCCCATGCCCCGCAGCCCCCGTCTCCTGCTCACCGCCCTCGCCCTCACGGCGACGACCGCCTTGCTCACGTCCTGCCAGAGCGACGACTCCGGCGACGACAAGGCCGAGAACGCCGCCGCGGCCTCCCCCGGGCCCGCCTCCTCGCAACCGTCCGAGACCAAGACCCCCGAAGCCGCGAGCGGCGGGTCGGCGAGCGCCACCACGGGCTCCGGCGAGGGCAGCGGCAGCGACGGCGGCGACGGAGGAAGTGGCAAGGAGGTCACGGGCACCTGGCACGGCACCGTGACCCACATGGCCCCCGGCAAGTACCTGGTCAAGGACGCCAAGAGCGGCGACCAGGCGTTCCTCACGAGTACGACGACCGACATCGGGGGCCCAGAAGATCTGCGGGGACGGCGGCCAGTCCGCCACGCGCTGCACCGCCGCCCAGCTCGAAGCCGCCGCCCGCAAGGGCCTCCCCGCCACCGTCACGCTCAAGAAGGGCGTCGCCACCAAGGTCGCCGAGGACCACCCGGCCGGCGGGGGCACCGAGGCGGACCAGCCGAAGAAGGTCTACTGGGAGGGCGTCTCGCACTACCTCGCCCCCGGCAAGTACTCGGTCACCGACGACACGACGAAGAAGGAGCGCGCCTTCCTCCTCTCCAGCAAGACCGTCACCAACGGCAACGGCTGGATCTGCGGTACCGAGGAGAAGTCCCGGCGCTGCACCTCCGCGCAGCTCGACGCGGCCACGAAGAAGGGCAAGCGCCTCGTCGTCAAGATCGCCGACGACGGCACGGCCACCACCATCGACGAGCAGCACAACTGAGCCCCCGGGGCCGGGCGGCACGCGGACCACGGCTCCCCGCGCCGCCCGGCCCGCGCGCCGTACCGATCCGCCCCCGGACACCCGGCCCGCACCCCGCCGAGCCTCCGCCCCTTCACCCCCGCCGAGCCCTCACCCCCGTCCGCCCCGCACCGGCTCGCTCTCCATCGCCTGGCGGGCGTCCCCCGTGGGGCCCGGACCGGTGCCCGTGGACTTCGCCGGGACCAGGCGGCCGTCCCGGACCTCCAGGTGGGTCACACGGGTGTTCGCGGTCCTGGGATAGCCGATGACCGAGCGGGCGTAGTCGTCGCCCCAGCTCAGGGTGGGGGTGAGGCCGCCCGTCGTGACCTTCGTGCCCTTGTCGAGCGCGTCGCGCACCGTCCGCGCCGTCACCGGGCCCTCGCCCAGGGACTCCACGATCCGGCGCAGCGCCGTGTACGCGATCCACGTCGTCTGCACGCCCCCGTCCGCCGGGTCGATCGCGTTGTCGCCGAAGGCGTGCCGCGCGATGACCCGCCGCATCGCCGCCCAGCGCGGATCGGACGACGGCGGGTACCAGCTCGTCACGGCCGCGCCCTCGTACGGTCCCGCCGCGCCCCCGGACCGGTCGACCAGCCGCTGGCTCACACTCCCGAGCACCGAACCGACCCGCACGGCGGGCGCCGCACCCGCACCCGTACCGCGCGTAGCGTCCGCGCCGCCCGTCCCGCCCGTGGGCGCCACGCGGCGGAAGGAGTCCACGAACGCCGCCGTGCCGTCGCCGAGCGCCACGCTCACGCAGCGGCGCCCCGCCGGGGCCGGGGCGAGCCGCCCGAGCACCGTTCCCGCCTGCGGCGTGTAGTCGCTGGCGTCCGCCGGGACGGGCACGTCCACGACCTCGCCCGCGCCGCCCGCGCCCCGCAGCCCCGCGCGCAGCAGCTGCGGCCAGGTGTCCCCCGTGACCCCCTCCGGGCGGACGAGCGCCACGCGGTCGCAGTCCGGGGCGAGTTGCGCGCCCTGCGCGGCGATCAGCGCGGGCAGCCCGCCGTTGACCGGGTACGAGTCCGGGTTGACGAACTCCTCGTGCGCGATCCCGTACCCACCGAGGTACGGGATGCCCGCGAGCGAGATCGGCGAGAAGAACGCCGCTTCCTGCTCGCTGTACGAGCCGACGACCGCGACGGCCTTCTCGCGCACCGCCCGCCGGGCGCACTCCGCCGCCGCGACGGACTCGTCGCCCTCGTCGCACACCAGGACGCGCAGCTTCCGGCCCCCGAGGCCGCCGCTCGCGTTCACCCACCGTTCGTAGGCGCGTGCCATGGCCGTCGTGCCCGGCGCGTTGGTGCCCGTCGTGTGCAGCGGCGCCCACGTCATCACCGTGACGGGCCGCTCCTCGTCCCCGCCGCCCGGCAGCAGCCCGCAGCCGCTCGGGAACAGCAGCCCGCACAGCGCCCCGGCGAGCGGCGCCCGTGCGCGGCGGCGCCGGGCGCGGGAGCGGAGTCGGACACGTATCGGGAGCGGGCCGCTGGTCATGGCCTCGGAGCCTGGCCGCCGCGTGCCAACCCGCGCGCTACCCACGGTCAACGGGCGGTGACGTCGGGGTGAACAGCGGGGGACCGGTACGGCGGCTTCCGGGCGGAACGTACGATCACTGACCGTGCAAAGCCCGGAGAACCCTTCACGCCGCAGCCGCCGCTCCTCCACCATGGGGGACATGCCACTCAACGACATGCCGTGGTGGCGCTGGCGCAGCACCGTGCGTTCCGCGCTGCACATGCTCTCCGACCCGGCGTTCCAGCAGGAGTACTGGCTCGCGGGGCGCGAGGGGTACGGGGACGTGACCGACGCCGTGTACCGGCTGGTCGAGGACACCTGGCTCGACAACTGGCCCGCCGAGCGCTACCTCGGCTCGGTCTTCCGCGACGGCGAGGAGACGACGCTGGTCGACGCCGCCGTGCTGCGGGTGCTGCGCATCCTGCACGAGGTGGGACCCGACGCGCCGGCCGCCACCTACCTCCAGCACCCCGGCTGGCCCGAGGCCCTCGCCGCCTGCCGCGCCGCCCACGTCCGCCTCGCCCTCGCCGACGGCGACGACCCCGACCGGCCCCCGCGCACCCTGGGCGAACTGCGCACCCTTCTGCGCACGGCCTGACGGCGGGACGGGGGCGCGGGGACGGGGCGGGACGGGGAACGGGGCGGGACGGGGAACGGAGCGGGACGGGGCACGGGGCGGGCGCACGCGG
>NZ_GG770539.1:4041840-4044316 GCF_000154905.1 Streptomyces sp. SPB074
CAAGGCGGTCGGTCTGTGCAACGTGGCGATCGGTTTCCAGCCCAAGTCGGCTAATTTCCCGGGACCCGCCCCGTCCCAGGTTTCGCTTGCCGGACACCGCGTCCCGTACCCCGCGCGGTGTGGGACCCTGGCGGGCATGACTGAGCAGCCCGCGCCGGTGGCCGGCACCGCCGCCTCCGCCGCCCCCACCTCCGGTTACGTGCTGACGCTGTCCTGCCCCGACAAGCAGGGGATCGTGCACGCCGTCTCCAGCTTCCTCTTCATGACCGGCGGGAACATCGAGGACAGCCAGCAGTTCGGGGACGCGGACACGGGGCTGTTCTTCATGCGCGTCGGCTTCTCCCTCGCCTCGGCGGGGCCGGACGAGGAGGCCGCCGGGCTCGACAAGCTGCGGGCGAGCTTCGCCGCGATCGGCGAGGCGTTCCGGATGGACTGGCAGATCCACCGGGCGGGGGAGCGGATGCGGGTCGCGATCCTGGTGAGCAGGTTCGGCCACTGCCTCAACGACCTGCTCTTCCGCTCCCGCAGCGGCGCGCTCCCCGTCGAGATCGCCGCCGTCGTCTCCAACCACACCGACTTCCGCGAGCTGACCGGGAGCTACGGCGTCCCCTTCCACCACATCCCCGTCCCCCGGGACGGCAAGGCGGAGGCGGAGCGGCGCTTCCTGGACCTCGTCGCCGAGGAGAACGTCGAACTCGTCGTGCTCGCCCGCTACATGCAGGTCCTCTCGGACGACCTGTGCAAGCGGCTGAGCGGCCGGATCATCAACATCCACCACTCCTTCCTGCCGAGCTTCAAGGGCGCCAAGCCCTACCACCAGGCCCACGCCCGGGGCGTGAAGCTCATCGGCGCGACCGCGCACTACGTGACCGCCGACCTCGACGAGGGCCCGATCATCGAGCAGGAGGTCGAGCGCGTCACGCACGCGGCGACCCCCGCCCAGCTCGTCGCCACGGGCCGCGACGTCGAGTGCCAGGCCCTCGCCCGCGCGGTCAAGTGGCATGCCGAGCACCGCATCCTGCTCAACGGCCGCCGGACGGTCGTCTTCGCCTGAGCGCGGCGGCGCGCGGGTCAGCGCGTCTCGCCCACCACCGTCACCACGGCCGTGACCAGGGCGACCGCGCCGAGCCCCCAGATCCACGCGCGTATCCGGGCCGGACGCCGGAACATCTGCTCGCTGAAGTACACGCGCCGGGGGTTCTCGGGGTCGAAGACGAGTCCGCGCTGCCGCGCCGGCTCGATGGTGCGGCCGCGCTCCCAGACGGTGTGCCGGGTGTGCTCGTCCACGTCGTAGGCCCACTCGACGTCGATCTTCCCCTCGTCCGGGATCGTGCGCCGCAACTCCCAGCCCACCGTGTGCTTCCCGCGCAGGCGGAGCGGCTTCTGCCGCGTGTACCGCGGGGCGAGGTACAGCAGGGGGACCACGGAGAAGAACAGCAGGACTTCGCAGAGATCTACCACGGGAGTTCCTTGTCGGCGGCGGGACGGGGCGGCGGGACTGCCGGCGGAACGCGCCGGCGGTACGGGACCCGAGGTACCGCGCGGTCGCGCCTCCCCCGCGCCTCGCCCCCCGGCTCGCACGCCTGTTCCGGTCGGGAGTGTATGCCCGCCGCCGGGCAGGCCGGTGGCCGCGCGCGGAAGTCCCGCGTACCGGTGGCGCGTTCCGGTCCTGCCGTCCTACAGCCTGCTCAGCGCCGCCGTCGCCCGCAGCACGCGCAGGATCGTGTCCTTGTCGCCGTCCTGGCCGAGCGCCGCCTCCTCGGGGGCGAGGTGCCCGGCCGCCAGCTCGCAGAACTCGACGCCGTCGAGGCGAACTTCGGCCACGTCCTCGACCGGGCCCGCCTCGTTCTCCGCCTTCGGGTCGATCCCGATGCGCCAGACCCCGCGAGCGGGCCCCTCTATCTCCAGGCGCAGCACCCTGCGCACGCCGGAGGGCGGCGGGTCCCCGGGCGGGGCGGGAAGGGCCGCGAGGGTCTGCGGGACGAGACGGGCCGCGAGGCCGACGAGCTGTTTGAGGTGCGGTCCCGCGGGGGCGGCGTACGGGTACTCGACCGCCTCCGCCACGTCCCAGCCGTGAATCCACGTCTCGAAGGCCCGCTCCAGGAGGGCGTCCCGCAGCGGGAGCGAGAAACCGCCGTACGGCACCGGGTAGCGGCCCGAGCCGACGCCCTCGCCGTCCGTGAAGCCGACCGTGCGCGCGAGGGCGTGCGTCTGCTCGCGCCAGGGGGCGTGCTCGGCGCGGGTCGGCGGGCCGCCGAGCGCGGTCCAGTACCGCGCGGTCCGCTCCTCGGGCGGGACCGGCCGCGCGGGCGCCCGCGCGCCGAGCGGCTCGGGCAGGCCGATCGCCGCCGCGACGAGCCCGTCGACCGCGAGGAGATGCGCGATGACCCCGGCGACGCTCGTGCCGTGCCCGGCCGGTAACCCGCGGCGTCCACCAGCGCAGCCGCACCGGGGTATCCCATCGGCCTCGCCGAGG
>NZ_GG770539.1:4044921-4056282 GCF_000154905.1 Streptomyces sp. SPB074
GCAGGCGGCGCCGGGCCTCCTCCTCGGTGATGCCGAGACCGGCGGCGGTCTCGCGGTAGCTCCTGCGGTGCGCGTACGCCTGGTCGAGCGCCTCCCGCAACGGGCGCGGCATCGCGCGGGCGATGTAGTCCGCGCGGGCGGCGGCCGCGGCCCGGTGGACACGGGTCTCGGCCGCGTCGGCGCGGGCCCGCCCCTCCCGCGTACCGGCCCCGGCGCCCAGGAGCGCCTCCGACTCGGACTGCCGCAGGCGCCGCACGGCCTCGACGCGGGCGAGGGCCGCGAGGTGGGAGCGCAGCGGTTCGCGCGCGGGCTCGTACCGCTCGGGCGCCTCCCACAGGCGCGCGAAGACGTCGTGGGTGACCCGCGCGGCGGCCTGGTCGTCGCCGAGGACGCGGTGGGCGAGGCCGTGCACGAGCAGCGCGAAGCGGTCGTACAGCTCGCCGAGTGCCGCCGCCTCCCCGCGGACGAGCCGCTCCCGCAGCCGCGCGTCGCGGTGGCACGCCTCCTCCATCGGCCGAAGACCCCCTGGCTCTCCGGGTGCGCTCCCCGGGGACCGGCTTCGCACCACTGTTCAGCCCATCATCCCCTGTCGCGCCCCGAATGTAAGGGCCCCCGTGCTTCCACGCGCTCCTTTACGGCAATGTGCGCCCTCTGCGAGCCTGGAGATGGTAAGGGCGGACGAATTGCCCGGTTCGCCCTCGCACGCGAAAGAAGTGGGGAAGTTCGGTGAACCGGTCCGCCCCTCCCCGCGTCCTTCACCAGGGGTGCCAGGCGCAGGGGGGCGCGCGGCGGAAGTGTGACGGCGTACACGGCGGTTTCGGGGAAGGTCCCCGGGGTAGCGGCGGGTTCACCGAAGAGCAGAAGCGGAACGGGAGCTTCCGGAGTCCGGAGGCGGAAGTCGAGCGGAAGGCGTAGGACGTGGAATTCCAGGTCACCGACGAGGAGCGGGACGGCTGGGCCGTGCTGCGCGTCGCGGGAGAGATGGATCTCGTCTCCTCGCCGTCCGTGCGGCAGCGGGTGCACGAGGCGGTGGCGCGCGGGCGGCACAGCGTCGTGCTCGATCTGTCCCAGGTGCACTTCTGCGATTCGAGCGGCGTCGGCGTGCTCATCGCGGCGCGGCGGCTCATGCGTTCCTGTCACGGGCGGTTGCGGATCGTGCTGCCCGCGCGCGGCGCCGAGGAGGGCTCGCACGTGAGCAGGGTGCTCGCGGCCCTCGGTGTCCGGCGGCTCTTCGAGGTGTACCCGGACGTCCGCTCCGCGCTCCTGGAGGACGTGAGCCCGCTCACGGCGTGAACCGCCGGGACCCGGCCCCGCGCGCTCCCGGGCTCCGGGCGGACCCGGCCCCCGCGCCGTGCCCCGTCCGTACCGGGCGGTCCGGAAAAGCCGCGTCACCTGGTGAACACGTGCGCGCTTAGCGGCGCTGTCCTGCGGGGATGGGAGGCGGGCGCCGACTCCCCGTCGTCACCGCGCGAAGCCGGTCGATCACTCCGGTACCTTCGGTGCAATGCGAGTGGTACCGGGTCCCCTGGGGGGCCGAGCAGCGCGGACCGACGCGGCGGCCTGTTCGACTCCCCGCGCAGCGCGTCGCACAGTATGCCTCAGACGTACTCCTTCGCGCGGGAATATGTCCGAAGCGCTTGTTGGGGTGACAGAACGTCAACCATGCTGTCTCTTTCCGGGATCACGCTCGGTGATCCACAGTGCACAGCGGCAGCGGACCCCCGTGTCCGCCGGTTCGGATGGTGTGAGCGGTGCAGGTGCTTGAGGTGCAGCTCGAAATCGGCCCCGATCCCGCCGAGGTGGGCCGTGCCCGCAGATGGGTGCGCTCCCGGCTCGCGGGTTCCGGCATAGGAGCGGACGAGCCGGTCGCCGAGACCCTCGTGCTCCTCGTCTCCGAGCTGGTCACCAACGCCGTCGTGCACACGGGCCGCCCGGCGCTGCTGCGCATGTGCCTCCCGGACATCCCGCGGCCCGCCGTCAGCACGGTACGGGTCGAGGTCTGCGACGAGTCCCCGCGCGCCCCGCGACCGCGCCACGCCGCCGAGGCGGACACCAACGGGCGCGGCCTGGAGCTCGTGGACTGCCTCGCCGACCGCTGGGGCTGGAGCCCGGCGCGGGCCGGGAAGAGCATCTGGTGCGAGGTGGACCGTCAGGCCCCCGCCGCCTGTCTGCTCGCCGCCCGCGCGCTGTCCACAGGCTGTGGACGCTCCCCGGCCTGAGCACGGCCACCCGCCGGGCCGCCCCCGTCAGCGTCCCCCGGTCCGCCACCGTCCCCGCGCCCCCCGGCGTCCTCGCGCCCGTCCCGGCCCCCGCCCCCGCCGCCCCGGAAGGTGCGCCGGTACGCGGTCGGGGTGACGCCGAGCGTGGCGCGCAGGTGCTGCCGCAGGGACTGGGCGCTCCCGAAGCCGCAGTGCGCGGCGACCCGTTCCATGGGCAGCGCGGTCGTCTCCAGGAGGTAGCGGGCGTGCTCGACGCGCTGCCGGGTCAGCCAGCTGCCGGGGCTCTCGCCCGTCTCCTCGCGGAAACGGCGCGTGAAGGTGCGTACCGACATCGCGACCTCGGCCGCGAGGCGGTGCAGGGGCAGCGGTTCGCGCAGCCGCTCCAGCGCCCAGGCGCGCGCCCGGGCGGTGGAGTCGCCGTGCTCGGCGGGCACCGGGCGGGCGATGAACTGCGCCTGGCCGCCCTCGCGGTGGGGCGGTACGACGGTGTGCCGGGCGACGTCGGCGGCGACGGCGGCCCCGTGGTCGCGCCGTACGACGTGCAGGCACAGGTCGATCCCGGCGGCGACGCCCGCCGAGGTGAGCACGTCACCGTCGTCCACGAAGAGGACGTCCGCGTCGACGGCGACGCGCGGGAAGAGCCGCTGGAAGCGGTCCGCCGAGCTCCAGTGCGTGGCGGCGGGCCGGCCGTCGAGGAGCCCGGCCGCCGCGAGCACGAAACCGCCCGTGCAGATCGACATCAGGCGGGTGCCGGGGCGTATCAGGCCGAGCGCGGCGGTGAGTTCGGGGGTGAGGCGGCCCTCTTCGTGGACCGGGCCCAGCTCGTAGCTCGCGGGGATCAGCACGGTGTCGGCGTGCGCCAGGGCCTCGGGCCCGTGGGCGACCAGGATCGTGAAGTCCGCCTCGGCGCGCACCGGGCCCGGGGGGCGCGTCGAGCACGTCACGACCTCGTAGAGCGGAGCGCCGCTCGCGTCCCGCGCCCGGCCGAAGATCCGCTGCGGGATGCCGAGTTCGAAGGGGAGGACGCCGTCGAGGGCGAGCACGACGACACGGTGCGGACGGGGGGTGCCGGGCATGGCCCGATCCTAGCGAAGGGTGTCCCTCCGGCCAATGGTCGCGGGCGCGCGGGCGCGCGAGGCTGAGCCCATGACGCAGACAGAGGACCTCGCGCCGCACCCCTCGCCCGCCAGGGCGCCGCGCGTGCACCGGGCTTGGTGGGTCGCCGTGGTCACCTTCGTGACGATCGTCGGCGCCGCCGCCTTCATGTCGGTGCCGGGGCTGCTCATCGACCCGCTGCACGGCGAGTTCGGCTGGTCGCGCGGGACGATCGGCTTCGCCGTCTCGGTCAATCTCGCGCTGTACGGGCTCACCGCGCCGTTCGCGGCCGCGCTCATGGACCGCTTCGGTATCCGCAGGGTCGTGGCGCTCGCGCTCCTCGTCATCGCGGGCGGCTCGGCGCTCACCGTGACGATGACGACCTCGTGGCAACTCGTCCTGTACTGGGGGGTCCTGGTCGGTCTGGGCAGCGGCTCGATGGCCCTCGCCTTCGCCGCGACCGTCACCAACCGCTGGTTCGTCGCCCGGCGTGGCCTCGTCACGGGCATCCTCACGGCGGCCGGCGCCTCCGGCCAGCTCGTCTTCCTGCCGCTCCTGTCCTGGATGATCGAGCACCACGGCTGGCGCCCGGCCTCGGTCACGGTGGCCCTCACCGCCGCTGCCGTCGTCCCGCTCGTGTGGCTGCTGCTGCGCGACCACCCGGCGGACGTGGGGCTCGCGCCGTACGGGGCGGGGGAGTTCGTACCGAAGCCGCCGCCCGCGGTGGGCGCGGCGCGGCGCGCGGTGACGGTCCTCGCGCGGGCGGCCCGCACCGGCCCGTTCTGGCTGCTCGCCGGGTCCTTCGCGATCTGCGGCGCCTCGACCAACGGCCTCGTCAAGACGCATTTCGTACCGGCCGCGCACGACCACGGGATGCCGGTGACGGGCGCGGCCTCGCTGCTCGCGGTGATCGGCCTCTTCGACGTCGTCGGCACGGTCGCCTCCGGCTGGCTCAGCGACCGCTTCCCCGCCCGCCGCCTGCTCGCCGTCTACTACTCGCTGCGCGGCCTCTCCCTCCTCTTCCTGCCGCTGCTGCTCCGCGCCTGGGACGAGCCGCCGATGCTGCTCTTCATCGTCTTCTACGGCCTCGACTGGGTCGCCACCGTCCCGCCGACGGTCGCCCTGTGCCGGGAGCACTACGGCGAGGACAGCGCGATCGTCTTCGGCTGGGTCCTCGCCGCGCACCAGCTCGGGGCGGCGCTCGTCGCCTGGCTCGGGGGAGTGGCCCGGGACGCCTTCGGCTCGTACGACGTGGTGTGGCTGGCGTCGGGGGGACTGTGCGCGGGGGCGGCGCTGATGGTGCTCGCGCTGCGGGCGGCCGCCACGGGCTCCCGCCTCTCGCTCTCCGGCCCGCCCTCCGGCGCGGCCTGAGCTGGGGCCGCGGGGCCCGCGCGGGCGGCGGGCCGTCGCCCGCGCGCCCCGGTTCCGCTCGCGATCAGCGGGACTTGGCGATGCGGGACGCTATGCGCTCCGCGTCCAGGGCCAGTTCGCGCAACGTGCCGCTGATCGGGTTGGTGTAGCCGGTGAAGTACAGGCCGGGCGCGTCCCGCAGGGGGCGCGAACCACGCGTGCGGGGGCGCCCGTTGGGGCCGAGGACGCCGAGGTGGCCGACGAGCGGTTCGAGGCCGCGCCGGTAGCCGGTGGCGGCGATGACGGTGTCGGGGCGTATCCGCGTGCCGTCCGCGAGCACGGCCTCGCCGTCCGCGAACCCCTCGACGGCAGCGACCGGTTCGACCGTCCCGGCGCGTATCGCGGCGATGAGCCCGACGTCCTGCACGGGGATCGCGCCCCGCCGCGCGCGCGAAAGGAGCCCGCCGCCCGGCCGCGGGAGGCCCTTGTCGCTCAGGTCCGGCACGGAGAGCCGGGACACCGGGTCGGCGAGCAGGTCCACGAGCCGGACGGGCAGCCGCCGGATCAGGATGCCGGTGCGCTGCGTGGGCCAGCCGAGCGTCGAACGCCGCAGGATGTACGGGGGAGTGCGCACCGCGAGCCGCACGCGCGCGGCCCCGCCGCCGGCGAGGTCCGCGGCGATCTCGGCCCCCGTGTTGCCGGCCCCGACGACGAGGACGTCCTTGCCCCGGAACGGCTCCGGAGCGCGGTACGCTCCCGCGTGCAGCACCTCGCCCCCGTACCCCTCCAGACCGGCCCAGTCCGGCACGTACGGGGTGTGGTTGAAGCCCGTCGCGACGACGACCGCGCGCCCTTCGAGCACCCGCCCGCCCCCGGCCCGCAGCAGCCAGCCCCCGCCCTCGCGCGCCTCGACGCGCTCGACGGCGACGCCGGTCAGGACGTCCAGCTCGTGGAACTCCGCGTACTTCTCCAGGTAGGTGACGACATCGTCCCGGCCGACCCAGCGCCCGAAGCGGCGCGGCATCGGCAGCCCCGGGAGCGAGGAGAGCCTGCGCGTGGTGTGCAGATGGAGCCGGTCGTAGTGCCCGCGCCAGGAGCTGCCGACCCGGTCGGCCTTCTCGACCACGACGGCCGGCACCCCGCGCCGGCGCAGCGAGGCGGCGACGGCGAGCCCGCCGGGCCCCGCCCCGATGACGTAGACGGGGGAGCGCGCGGCGGTCGAGGCTTCGGACATGTACCGGAGAGTAGTGTCCGCCCGGACGCTTGTGACCGGGCGCGAAACAAAACCGGTTGCGAAAGGATCACGGCGACCCGGACGCCTGCGCACGACGACCGGCCCCCTCCCGCCCGGCATGTGAGGCGAGGGGCGGGAGCGGCGGGCCGGGGCGCGGTGCGCCGGGGGTGCGGGCGCGCCGGGGGTGCCTCGGGGTCCCCTCAGGGCCAGAGCAGTTCGTGCCGCCAGCCGTCCGCGACCCGCTCGTAGCGCACCCGCACGTGACGTCGTGCCTGGTCGCCCTGGAAGAACTCCATCTCCTCGGGGTCCAGGTGGTAGAGGGTCCAGTCGGGTGCGTCGGCGTCCGGCTCCCGCTGGGCGCGGGCCCAGGCGGCGTCGGCGGCCGTGCGGAGGGTGGCGAGGGAGTCGAGGGCTTCGCTCTGGTGCGCGGTGAGGGCGGCGGCGAGCGCGCCGGGCGAGTGGGCGTGGAGGTCGGCGAGGGCCGCGTGGTGCGGGGCGGGGGCCACGGCGCCCCGGACGCGGATCTGGCGGCCGAGCACGGGCCAGTAGAAGCACAGGGCCGCGTACGGGCGCTCGGCGAGCTGCCGGCCCTTGTGGCTGCCCGCGTGCGTCGCGAAGGAGAAGCCGGTGTCCTCGTCGGCGTCGTGCAGCACGACGATCCGGACGTCGGGGAAGCCGTCCGCCCCGGCTGTCGCGAGCGAGACCGCGTGCGGTTCGGCCGCCCCCGCGTCGGCCGCCTCGGCGAACCACCGGCGCAGGAGCGGCACGGGGCGGCCCGGGATCAGCGCCGGGTCGAGCGCGGGGAGCGTGGTGCGGCGGGGGTCCCACACGCGCTGCTCGTGGAGCAGGGCGCGGAACGCTTCGGGGCCTGGGTCGACGGCGTCGTCGTGTGCGCTGGCGGACATGGCCCGATTGTGCGGCACCCGGGGACGGGAGCCGGTCACGGGCGCGCTCGGCCGGTCAGGGTGGCCGCCCGCGGCGGCCCGGCCGGGCGGATCGCCCGTACTGCGGTCCTGCGTACGGCGGTCACCGCCGCGCGGGCCGGTACGGCGGTCACCCGCCGCCTCGGCCGCGCGCGGTCACCGGGTCGGCTTGCGCCCCGTGACGCCGAGATAGATGAGCTGGGAGAGGGCGGGCCGGATCTCGGCCTGCTTGGCGCCCCAGGAGGAGAAACCTTTCTGGTGCGAGGCGACGCCCGCGAGCATCGTGACGAGCGCGCCCGCCGTCGCCGCCGGGCTCACGTCCTTGTCGACGCGTCCCTTCGACTGGAGATCCTTGATCGCCGTCATGAGCGAGGAATGCACGGAACCGAGGATCTTGACGCGCAGTTTGCTGAACCGCTTGTCGCCCTCGGCCGCGCCGAGATCGACGACCCGCAGCAGCGCCTCGTTCTTTCGCCACAGGTCCATGAACGAGTCCACGAGGTCCTGAGCGGTCTGCCAGCCCGTCTTTCCTGCCCAGCTGCGGCCCGTCAGGGAATCCGACAGTCCGGAACTCTCGCTCGCCAATTCGTCGGCGAGTTCCAGAACAGCGCCCTCCACGTCGGGAAAGTACTGGTAGAAGGTGGCGGGAGAGGTGCCGGCCTTGCGGGCCACGTCGATGACCTTCACATCGCGGTACGGCGATGAGCCGAGCATCTCGCTGAGGCAGTCGAGCAGCTTCTGACGCGTCGCCTGCCCGCGCTCTCCGGCCACGCGGCCGTCGACGGTGCGTACGTGTGCTGTCATGCCGTCAGCTTACCGAGACCGGCGTGTCGCGCTATTCGGCCGACTGCAAATGGGGAGCGGCTCCCGGAATACTCGCCCTGCGGCCCCTCAATTCCCCTGCCGGGAAAGGGAGAAGAGGGGGTGATGCGTTTTCGGGGGATCTTGGACCGGAAATTCCGGAGGCCCTTGGGCGCGGAATATGCCGGACCCGCCAATCAGGTTCTCCGCGCCGGGATGCGGGAATCGGTAAAAGCGAATAGCGTGGCAGGGACGTGTGCCGGGAGGTGGTCGGGATGCCGGATTTCGCCGAGGGCGTGCCCTGCTGGGCGGACTGCGCGCTGCCGGACGCCGCCGCGGGGCGCCGCTTCTACGGGGCGCTGTTCGGCTGGACGTTCCGCGAGCCGCCCGGCGCGGGCGAGTCGTACGCGTACGTGGGCCCGCACCCCGTCGCGGGGCTCTACCGCAAGCCCGACGGCCGCCTCCCGACCACCTGGACGGTCCACTTCGCGACCCCGGACGCGCGCCGTCTCCTCGACCGCGTCCGCGCGGCGGGCGGCACCGCGATCAGCGGGCCCCGGGCCGTCGGGGACCTGGGCGTGGGCGCCCTCGCCGCAGACCCGGACGGGGCCGTGTTCGGGCTCTGGCAGCCCGGCACCGACAAGGGCTTCCGCGAGCTGACCGCGCCGGGCTCGTACGCCGGGAGCGAGGTGCGCACCCGCGACAGCGCCGCCGTGGACCCCTTCTACGAGCACGTCTTCGGCTACGTCGGGCACGACGTGCCGGGGCCCGGCGGGACGCGGCTGTGGTCGCCCGGGGACGCCGCGCCCGGCATCGACACGGCGGTGCTCGGGCGGGCGGTCCTGGAGCCCGGCGAGGTACCGGCGGAGCTGCCCGCGCACGTGCTCGTGCGGTTCCGCGTCGAGGAGTGCGCGGCGACGGCCGCCGCCGCCCTCGGGCTCGGCGGCAGCCTCCGCGAGGGACCGCGCGAGACGGAGTACGGGACGTTCGCGGAGCTCGCCGACGACCAGGGGGCCGTGTTCGGGGTCGTCGCGGAGTAGCCCGTACCGTGGGCGGGGGCAAAACCCCCGTACCACGGGGGCGGGCGCGCGTACCGCCGCCGGGAGCGGTTCCCTACGGCCGCCGGGAGCGGCCGGGGCGTCTTCGCGGCCCCGCCGCGGCCCCTCCGGACGGCTCCGTGCGCATAGCCCAGGACACTCCGGGGCGCCACCCCGGTTAGCCAGGGCGGGTTTCGGAGGGAACAATCAGGGGGCACCGTGTGGCGGTGCACCGGGGCGGGCGCTGCGCAGGTGCCGCGCTCGTGGTCCCGGACGGGGAGGCGGCTGAGGAAGAGATGGACCAGCTCACACAGCACGATCCGCGACGCATCGGGCAGTTCGAGGTGCTGGGGCGGCTCGGCGCGGGCGGCATGGGCCTCGTGTACATGGCGCGGTCCGCCTCGGGGCGGCGGGTCGCGATCAAGACGGTGCGCGCCGAACTCGCGCAGGACCAGCTCTTCCGCGTGCGCTTCACGCGCGAGGTGGAGGCGGCCCGCGCCGTGTCCGGCTTCTACACGGCCGCCGTCGTGGACGCCGATCCGCGCGCCGCCGTGCCCTGGCTCGCGACCGCCTACGTGCCCGCGCCCTCGCTGGAGGAGATCGTCAACGAGTGCGGGCCGCTGCCCGCCAACGCGGTGCGCTGGCTCGCCGCGGGCGTCGCCGAGGCCCTGGAGTCGATCCACGGCGCCGGGCTCGTGCACCGCGACCTCAAGCCCTCCAACGTCCTCGTCATGCACGACGGCCCCCGCGTCATCGACTTCGGCATCGCCTCCGGTGTCTCCAACACGCGCCTGACGATGACGAACGTCGCCGTCGGCACCCCCGCCTACATGTCCCCCGAGCAGGCGAAGGACTCCCGCAGCGTGACGGGCGCGAGCGACGTCTTCTCGCTCGGCTCCACGCTCGTCTTCGCCGCGACGGGCCACGCGCCCTTCCACGGGGCCAACCCCGTCGAGACGGTCTTCATGCTGCTGCGCGAGGGCCCGGACACCGAGGGGATGCCGGAGGAGCTGCAACCGCTCATCGAGTCGTGCATGGGCATGGAGGCGGCGATGCGCCCGAGCCCCGCCGACCTCCAGGCGTCCCTGTCGCCGCACCTCTTCGCGGCGGGCGCCGACGACAGCGGCACCGCCTCCGCGTGGCTGCCGCCGCGTGCCGTCGCGCTCATCGAGTCGAAGAGCAGGACCGGCATCGGCCCCCGCCAGCCCGCCCCGCCCCGGCCCGTGCCGCCGAGCCCGCCCGTGCCGCCCCGGCCCGCCGTCGAGCCCGTCGTCCCCGAACAGCCCGGCAAGCACGCCGCCGAGCCCGAGGTCCTGCTGCCCGGCACGCGCGTCCCGGTCCGCGAGGGCCCGCGCCTGGCCGAGGCGCGCGCGACGGGCGAGGCGGAACGCCAGGCCGGTCACCTCGCCCTCGCCTCCCGGTGGACGCGCGAGTCCAACCGCCGCGCCCCCGTCGCCGCCCCGCCCACCACGGCCGCGACCGAGCCGCGCCCCGGCGGCCCCGGACAGCCGTGGCGGCCCTGGCGGTTCCGCATGTCGAACGACGTGTGGGGCACGCCCGTGCTCGCCGACGACCTCGTGTACGTGACGTCCTTCGAGGTGCACGCCCTCGACGTCGCCACCGGCCGCCGCCGCTTCAAGACCCGCGACGTCGCCCTCGTCATGGCCGTCGACCAGGGCCGTATCCACGCCTCCGACGGCCCCGGCGTGCACGCGCTCGACTCCCGCACCGGCGCCGAGATCTGGCGCGCGGCGGCGCCCGGCTGGGTCTACGCGCTCGCCGCCGGGCGCGGCACCGTGCTCACCGCGAGCCGCGGCGGCACCGTACGCGGCTGGGACGCCGCGAGCGGTGAACGGCTCTGGGAGGCCGGCGGGCTCCAGACCGACTTCGAGACGGCCGAGGCCGCCCCCGTCCTCCACGAGGGCACCGCCTACCTGTGGCAGGACGCCCGGCTGCGCGCCGTGGACGCCCGCACGGGCACCGAGCGCTGGTCCTACCCGGTCGGCGACGTCAGCGCCTGCGGCGGTGTCCCGCCGCGCGTCACCGCGGCGGCGGACGGAAGCGTCTACGTGTGCGCGGGCACCCGCGTCCTGGCGATCGAGGCGCACAGCGGCCGGGTGCGCTGGCAGTTCGAGGCCCCGGCGGTCTTCCTCAGCCCGCCCGCGTTCGCGCCCGGACCGGCCGTCACGGGCGGCGGCGTGTACGTCGCGGACTACCACGGCGCGGTGTGGGCGCTCGACGCCGAGGACGGCCGCGACCGCTGGCGCATCGCGACCGAGGCCCGCTCCTCCGTCGACCCGGTGCTCGTCGCGGGCGGCCTCGTCCACGTCGCCTCCGGCAACGGCATGTACACCCTCAACGCGGTGCACGGCACGCCCGCCTGGCGCTTCCAGGCGGGCGGCGACATCGTCGGCGCCCCGGTCGCCTCGGGGGACCTGCTGCACTTCGGCTCGGCCGACAACTGCCTCTACACGCTCAGCGCCTCGGGCGGCCAGCTCCGCTGGAAGCTCCTCACCGGCGGCGCGGTGACCGGCTCCCCGGTCGTGCGCGGCGGTGTGGTCTACGCGTGCAGCGGCGACCGCTGCGTGTACGCGCTCGACGCGAAGGAGGGGACGGGGACGCAGTCCGCGCAGGGCCGCGGCTGAGCCCCGGCGGGCCGCCGGGGCGGTGGGGCGGTGGGGTTGCCGGGGCTGCCGGGCGGG
>NZ_GG770539.1:4056437-4057082 GCF_000154905.1 Streptomyces sp. SPB074
GGTACGGGGGCGGGCTCCGCGCGCCGCGGGCGTCGCGCCGTGACGGCGGCGGAGAGCAGCAGCAGGACGCCGCCCGCCGCCGCCCTCCCCGCGCCGACGCGCAGCCCGGAGCCGTCGGCGGCGAGCGTGAGCGAGTCCCCGTTGGCCCGCGCGACCCGTACCGCCCACAGCACCGTGAAGCCGAGCGCCAGCACTCCCGCGAGCAGGACCGGGGTGCGCAGGCGCGTGAAGAGGCCGAGGAGGGTCAGCACGGCGGCGAGGAGGAACGGCAGGAAGAGCGACCACAGCAGGTCGGGTCGTGCCGCCGTGACGCCGCCGGAGGCGAAGAGGTCGGGCAGCCGGTACTCGCGGCCGAGGCGCGCGTCGTACCAGGGGCGGAAGAGGCTCGCGACGGCGCAGACCGCGCCGAGCACGGCGAGCACGCCCCCGAGGACGTTACGGACCATGACGGGGCCTCCCTGTCGGCCGTTGTCTCCCGTCCGTCTACCCCCACGAGCGGGCGGCAGACACGGGATTCGGCCAACAGGACCCCGGCGAAGGGTACTTGAGGGTACTCGGGGGCGCCCGGCGGTCCCCGCCCGGAGGCGCCGGGTGTGCGGAGGCGCCGGGTGTGCGGAGGCGCCGGGTGTGCGGAGGCGCCGGGCG
>NZ_GG770539.1:4057182-4060634 GCF_000154905.1 Streptomyces sp. SPB074
CGTCACGCCCGGCGCGCTTTCCCCCTTTTTTCTTCCCCCGGGCCGGTGAAGGCCCCCCAGCCCTCACCGGCCCCTCGGTCCCCCGGCGCACATCCCCCGTACGCCCCCGTGGTCGGCGGGGACCCGCTCACCCGGCTTCCGCGCTCCCCCGTGTCCCCCGTGGGAGGCGGCGCCGGGTGACGCTCACTTCTTCTCGTCGCCCTCGGGGCGGTCGAGGATCTTCGCCTCCGGGTCGGCGGGGCTGCCGGTGGCGTAGGTGTCGCCGAGCGTCGTGGCACCCTCGCCCGCGGTCAGCTTCGCCTCGCCACCCTCGGGGTTGGCGGGGCTGCCGGTGGCGTAGGTGTCGCCGAGCGGCTTCATCTTGGGACCCTTGGCCTTCTCGGTGCCCTGGGGCTGCTGGCTGTCGGCCATCGTGTCTGCTCTCCCTCTTCGACGGGGACGGTGGTGATTCCGCCCGCCCGGCCACTCCCCCGGTCGGAGGCCGGGCGGGCGGAGAACCGGGCGGCTCACCCTACTCACCGGTCAAGTGCGAGTGAGGAGTCCCCCGGAGCCGTGCCGTCTGCCCCCCGACGCGACGGAACGGTTGGGAGAAGCATCTCCGGCGGCGATAAACGAACGATGAACGGACGATCGCCGCCCCGGCGCCCGGGCCCCTCCCCGCCCGGGACGGCCCCTTCCCGCGCCGTCCCGCCCCGGTTCAGCCCGTCGGTGTCTGCGTGCGCAGGGCGCGCACGGCGGCGGCCTCCGTCGCGGCGTCCTGCTCCTCGTAGACCCGCTCCGCCTCCGCCCAGCACACCTGCGCGCGGCCCTCCTGGCCCGTCCTCGCGAGGGCGCGGCCGAGGACGGTGAGGACCTGCGCGCGACGCCACTCGCCGCCCACCCCGTTGAGCGCGGTGAGCGCGCCCTCGGCGTGCGCGGCGGCCTGCGCCGCCTCGGACTGCGCGAGCCGCGCCTCGGCGAGCCGGCACAGCGTCATGCCCACCCACAGCTGCTGCCGGTTGGCGCGGAAGACGGCGAGCGCCTCCTCCAGCCGCTCCACCGCCTCGGCGGGCCGTCCCGCGGCGGTCAGGACGAGGGCCAGCGTGTAGCGGCCGTTGGCGCCGCGCAGCGCGCTGCCGGCCGCGTCGTTGAGGTGCGTACCGCGCTCGGCGAGCGCGAGAGCGCTGTCCAGCCGGCCCGTGGCCAGGTGGATACGGGACAGGTTGCACAGCGCGGCGGCCTCGCCCGCCTGGTTGCCGAACCGGGTGAAGTGCTCGATGGCCGCGCCGAGATGACGCTCGCCCACCTCGTACTCCTCGCGGTAGAGCGCGCCGACACCGAGGATGTTGTGCGCCCAGCTCACCACCACGATGTCCTTCTCGCCGTCCGCCCGGGCCAGGACGCGCTCGGCCCGCTCGCGGACCGTGTCGAGCCGTCCCGCCGCGTTGTCGGAGTCGGCGAGGACGAGGAGCGCCCGGTTGGCGACGGCGCCGAGCCCGTGGCGCTCGGCCCGCTCGATCGCCGTACGGGTCACCTCCCGGTACTGTCGCGCGTTGGCCCCCGACTCGCTCAGGTCCTTCGCGACCCACAGCAGGTCCACGGCGGCGGGCAGCGACTCGGCCCGTTCGGTGGCCCGGCGGGCGGTCGCCAGGAGGCTCTGCGCCTCCGCGTAGAGCCAGTCCTGCGCCTCGTCGGGGGAGTGGAGCGGGAGGCCGGGGTAGCTGGTCGGCGCGAGATGTCCGACGAGCCGGTCCCCGGGCCGTTCCAGCGCGTACACGCGCGCCGTCGTCGCGAGGTAGAAGTCGAGGAGCCGTCCGAGTGCTTCGGCGCGCGCCGACTCGGGCTGCTCGTCGCGCTCGGCGCAGGAGCGCGCGTAGAGCCGCACGAGGTCGTGGTAGCGGTAGCGGCCGGGCGCGGCCGATTCGAGGAACGAGGTGTCGACCAGCGATTCGAGGAGGTCCTCCGCCTCGTACGCGTCCAGGCCGAGGAGCGCCGCCGCGGCGGCGAGCGAGATGTCGGGGCCCTCGACGAGACCGAGGAGCCGGAAGGCGCGCGCCTGGTCGGCTTCGAGCTGCCCGTAGCCGAGTTCGAAGGTCGCGGCGACGGCGAGGTCCCCGGCCTGCAACTCGTCCAGCCTGCGCCGTTCGTCGGCGAGCTTCGCGGCGAGCACGGAGACGGTCCAGGTGCGGCGCGAGGCCAGCCGGGAAGCGGCGACGCGGATCGCGAGCGGCAGGAAACCGCAGGAGGCGACGACGTCGAGCGCCGCCTCGCGTTCGGCCTGCACGCGTTCGGCGCCGACGACGCGCGTGAAGAGCGTCAGGGCCTCCTCGGGGGACATGACGTCGAGGTCCACGAGGTGCGCCCCGGCGAGGCCGACCATGCGCTGGCGGCTCGTCACGAGCGTCGCGCAGCCCTCCGTGCCGGGCAGCAGGTGGCGGACCTGGGCGGGGTCCTTGGCGTTGTCGAGGAGGACGAGGACGCGGCGGCCGTCGAGCGCCGAGCGGTAGAGCGCCGCGCGTTCGTCGAGCGTCGCGGGCAGCGCGGTGTCGCGCACCCCGAGAGCGCGCAGGAAACCGCCGAGGACGGTCTCGGGGTCCACGGGGTGCGCCCCGGCGCCCTGGAGGTCGGCGTAGAGCTGGCCGTCGGGGAAGGCGGCGCGGGCGCCGTGCGCGACGTGCACGGCGAGCGTCGTCTTGCCGACCCCGCCGATGCCCGCGACGGCGGAGACCGCCATGACCTGCGAACCGGCCCCGGCGAGGGTGCCGCTCAGCTCCTTGACGAGCCCTTCGCGCCCGGTGAAGTCCGGTACGGAGGCGGGGAGCTGCGCGGGCCGGAGCGGGGGCGGGCCGCCGCGGGGGGCGGGCTGCGGGGAGCGGGCCAGTTCCTCGTCGCCCGCGAGGACGCGCTGCTGGAGCCGGGCGAGGGCTGGCCCCGGGTCCACGCCCAGCTCCTCGGCGAGCAGGCGGCGGGTGTCGGTGTAGACGGCGAGCGCCTCGGCCTGGCGGCCGGAACGGTAGAGGGCGAGCATGAGCAGCTCGCGGGGGCGCTCGCGGAGCGGGTGTTCGGTGGTGAGCGCGGTCAGCTCGGAGACGGCCTCGGCGTGGCAGCCCTGCTCCAGGTCCATCGCGAAACGGGACTCCAGCACCTGGAGCCGCCACTCCGCGAGCCGGGCCCGCTGGTTGGCGGCGTGCGGGCCGGGCACCTGGGCGAGCGGCTCGCCCTCCCACAGCGCCAGCGCCTCCTCGCTCAGGGCCCGCGCCCGGCACAGGTCCCCCTCCTCGCGCGCGGCGTCGGCGGCGGCGACCAGCTCCTCGGCCCGGCGCAGGTCGAGCGCGCCGGCACCGAGCGCGTCGGGGTGCAGCGCGTAGCCCCCGGCCTCACTGCGCAGCACGTTCCCGCCGAACGCCTTGCGCAGCCGCGAGGCGTACGTCCGGAGCGCGGCGAGCGCCCGCGCGGGCGGCTCCTCGCCCCAC
>NZ_GG770539.1:4060851-4062165 GCF_000154905.1 Streptomyces sp. SPB074
TTCGGGGGCGGGGGTGGCCGGTGGGGCGGTGGGGGTGTGCGGCGCGGGGGCGTCGGGTGACTGTGGCGCGGGGGGTGCTTGCGGCGCGGTCGCGGTGTGCGGCGCGGTGGTGGCGCGCGGCGCGGTGGGGGTGTGCGGCGGGGCGGCGTCGGGTGCTTGCGGCGCGGTGGGGGTGTGCGGCGCGGCGGTGGCGGTTCCCGCGTCCGGGGCGCCCCGCCCCGGTATCCCGGGTCCGTCGTTCATTCTCGTCTCCCCTTCGCCGGCCGCCCGGGCCGGCCGTCGGCGGTCACAGAGGCCAGTTTGCCTGCCGGGGGCGGAAACGTCAGCCTCGGGAGGGGGTGAGGGGATGTCAATCACCCACCCCGGCACAGCCCCCTCCCTCCCGGCGACGACCCCGCCGACAAGTCTCCCAGCCCCGCCGCCCCCTCACCCCCCCCAGGGGAGCGGGCCGTCCCGCACGACAAGTACGCCCTCTGAGAACCGAGTTCATGCCCGAGTCACCCCTTTCCACCGCGCAGGCCGCGCGTGCCGGGATCACCTCGCGTCGGGACGAGATGAGGCGGGACGCGGGGCTCACAGGGCAGGAGCCGGCCGTGCGGTGCGGTCGGCACAACGGCGAAAGCCTCCCGCATCGCTCGAAGCTCCGCCCCGGCCGGTGAGGTTGCCCGCGCGCGGACGGTCGGCCCGACGGGACGGGCCCCGGCGCACCCCCACCGCCCCCCAGTCAAAATCACCGCTAGACATCCGAGCGCTGCTAGATCTAGGCTTCCGGCAGAAGCGGGCCTAGCGTTGACCGGACAACTAGCGCCGCTATATTCCTTGGGGGGAGACAGCCATGACCACTCAGGTGCTCGCAGTCGTCACGATCGTCGCGGTGGGGATGCTCGTCGGGGTCGAGTTCTCGGTCGCGTTCTTCGTGAACGCGATCCTCAACGCTCTTCCCGGCGACATGGGCCTGCGGGGCCGGATGGCCGGCGCGAAGCTCCTCGGCCGCGTGATGCCCTTCTGGTACATCGGCTCCGCCGTGCTCGGCGCCGTGTGGGCCGCGACGGGCGGTGGTGGCCTCGTTCTCGTGGGCGTGATCCTGCTCGCGCTGAGCGTCGTGATGTCGATCGTCCTCCTCGTCCCCATCAACTCGCGGGTGGCGAAGTGGGACGAGACCGGCGTCCCGGAGGGCTGGCGCGGTCAGCTCGGGGCCTGGGACCGCTACCACTACGCGCGCGTCGCCGTCCTCGTCGCCGCGCTCGCCGTGGTGGCCTCGGCGGTGGCGTGACACGTACGGCACGCCGAGCGAAGCGAACCGCCGCCGGAGGC
>NZ_GG770539.1:4062756-4065358 GCF_000154905.1 Streptomyces sp. SPB074
CCATGCGCCGCGCGCTCCGGCGAGCGAGGGACGGGGTCGCACTCGACGTGTCCGAGGCCAAAAATACCTGCTCCAGGCCCGGGGTGAAGGCCTGCGCGACCTCAGCGCCTCGGCCGCCCGCGTCCGCGACGCGGGGCTCGAAAGCGGCGGGCAGGCCCGGCGTGCTCACGTACTCCAAGAAGGTCTTCATCCCGCTCACCCGCCTGTGCCGGGACACCTGCCACTACTGCACCTTCGTCACCGTCCCCGGCAAGCTCCGCCGCGAGGGTCACGGCATGTTCATGTCGCCCGACGAGATCCTTGAGGTCGTCCGGCAGGGCGCCGCGCTCGGCTGCAAGGAAGCGCTCTTCACGCTCGGCGACAAGCCCGAGGACCGCTGGCCCGAGGCCCGCGAGTGGCTCGACGCGCACGGCTACGACGACACGCTCGCCTACGTACGGGCCATGGCGATCCGCGTCCTGGAGGAGACCGGTCTCCTCCCGCACCTCAACCCGGGCGTCATGTCCTGGTCCGACCTCCAGCGCCTCAAGCCCGTCGCGCCCTCGCTCGGCATGATGCTGGAGACGACGGCGACGCGGCTGTGGTCCGAGAAGGGCGGCCCCCACTACGGCTCCCCGGACAAGGAGCCCGCCGTGCGGCTGCGCGTGCTGGAGGACGCGGGCCGCAGCAACGTCCCCTTCACGACCGGCGTCCTCATCGGCATCGGCGAGTCGTACGAGGAACGCGCCGACTCCCTCTTCCAGCTCCGCCGCGTCCAGCGCGCCCACCACGGCATCCAGGAAGTCATCGTCCAGAACTTCCGCGCCAAGCCGGACACGGCGATGCGCGCCATGCCGGACGCGGAGCTGGAGGAACTGGCCGCCAGCATCGCCGTCGCCCGGCTCCTGCTCGGCCCCGAGGCGCGCGTGCAGGCCCCGCCGAACCTCGTGGACCGGGAGTACGCGCTCATCATCGGCGCGGGCATCGACGACTGGGGCGGCGTCTCGCCCCTCACGCCCGACCACGTCAACCCCGAGCGCCCCTGGCCGCACATCGACGAACTCGCCTCGCGCACCGCCGAGTCGGGGTTCGAGCTGCGCGAACGCCTCACGATCTACCCGGAGTTCCTCCAGCGCGGCGAGCCCTGGCTCGACCCGCGCCTCCTCCCGCACGTGCGCGCCCTCGCCGACCCGGAGACCGGCCTCGCCCGCCCCGACGCGCGACCCGAGGGCCTGCCCTGGCAGGAACCCGACGAGGGCTTCACCGCGAGCGGACGCACCGACCTGCACACGGCGATCGACACGGAGGGCCGTACGAGCGACAGGCGCGGCGACTTCGACGCGGTGTACGGGGACTGGGCGGCGCTGCGCGAGCAGGCCGCGCCCGGCATGGTGCCGCAGCGCATCGACACCGACGTACGGCAGGCGCTCGCCGTCGCCGCCGACGACCCGACCCGCCTCACCGACGACGAGGCACTGGCCCTCCTGCACGCGGACGGGCCCGCCCTCGACGCCGTGTGCCGGATCGCGGACGACATCCGCGAGAGCGTCGTCGGCGAGGACGTCACCTACATCGTCACGCGCAACATCAACTTCACCAACGTCTGCTACACCGGCTGCCGTTTCTGCGCCTTCGCGCAACGCCGCACCGACGCCGACGCCTACACGCTCTCGCTCGACCAGGTCGCCGACCGCGCCCAGCAGGCGTGGGACGTGGGGGCCGTCGAGGTGTGTATGCAGGGCGGCATCCACCCCGACCTGCCCGGCACCGCGTACTTCGACATCGCGCGCGCGGTCAAGGAGCGGGTCCCCGGGATGCACGTGCACGCCTTCTCGCCGATGGAGGTCGTCAACGGCGCCGCGCGCACCGGGCTCTCGGTACGGGAGTGGCTGACGGCCGCGCGCGAGGCGGGCCTGGACACCATCCCCGGCACGGCCGCCGAGATCCTGGACGACGAGGTCCGCTGGGTCCTCACCAAGGGCAAACTCCCGGCGGCGGACTGGATCGACGTCGTCACGACGGCGCACGAACTCGGCATCCGCTCCAGCTCCACGATGATGTACGGGCACGTCGACCAGCCCCGCCACTGGCTCGGCCACTTCCGCACCCTCGCCGCGATCCAGCAACGCACGGGCGGCTTCACGGAGTTCGTGACCCTCCCCTTCATCCACACCAACGCCCCCGTCTACCTCGCGGGCATCGCCCGCCCGGGTCCGACCGCCCGCGACAACCGCGCGGTCACCGCGATGGCGCGCATCCTCCTGCACCCCTACATCCCCAACATCCAGACGAGTTGGGTGAAGCTCGGCGCGGAGGGCGCGGCGGAGATGCTGCGTTCGGGCGCCAACGACCTCGGCGGCACGCTCATGGAGGAGACCATCTCCCGCATGGCGGGCTCGCGTTACGGCTCCTACCGCTCGATCCGTGACCTCGAAGCCATCGCCGAGGCGGCCGGCCGCCCCCACCGCCCCCGCACGACGACGTACGGCGAGGTCCCGGCCGAACGCGTGACCACCGCCCGCGCCTCCGACGGCCACCTCCCCGACCTCCTCCCGGTCCTGGACTGAGGCCGGCGCGGGGCGCCGGACCGGGCCGCGGAGCGCGCCTCCCGCCCGGCGCCCCG
>NZ_GG770539.1:4065763-4073048 GCF_000154905.1 Streptomyces sp. SPB074
AGCCCGTCTGGGGCCGTCCCGAGCAGCAGGACTACCGGGCCCGTATCCGCGGGACGCTCCTCGGCGCCGCCCTCGGTGACGCGCTCGGGGCACCGCTGGACGCGGCCGGGGGAGAGGCGTTCTGGGCGGACGGGCCCGGCGAACTGCTCACTGTGCCCGGCGGCGGGCGCGCCGGGACCGTCACCGCGCACACCCAGCTCGCGCTCTTCACCACCGAGGGCCTCATCCGCGCGCAGGTACGGCGCGACACCGGCGCCTGGCACCCGCCCACCGACCTGCACGCCGCCTACCGCCGCTGGTACGCGACGCAGCACGAGTGGGGGCCCGACGAACGCCGTACGGCCGATGGCTGGCTCGCCCGCGAGGAATGGCTCTACGCCCGCCGCGCCCCCGACCGCGACAGCCTCGTCGCCCTCGGCGACGCGAGCCCGGGGACCCTCGACCGGCCCCGCAACCCGCGCGCCCTGAGCCTCGCCCCCGCCACCCGCTCCACCCCGCTCGGGCTGCTCAGCGGCTGGGACCCGGCCCTGGTCCTCCAACTCGCCCTGGAATGCGCCGTGCAGACCCACGGCCACCCCCTTACGCGCCTCACCGCGGGCGCCCACGCCCTCCTCGTCCACGCCCTGACCCGGGGCGCGGGCCCCGAGGACGCCGTACGGGACGCGCTGCCGCTCCTCGCCCGCCACCCCGGGCACGAGCCCGTCACCGGGGCGCTGGCCGCCGCGCTCGACGCGGTACGCGCGGGAACCCCCGGCCGCGCCCGCGCCGCCGCCCTGCTCGGCGACGGCTCGCCCGCGCACGCGCTCGCGCTCGCCTTGTGGGCCGCCGCCGTCGCCCCCGACGTCCGGACCGGCCTGCTCCTCGCCGTGGGCCACGGCCCGCACTCGGCCGCGCGCGGCGCCCTGGCCGGCGCCCTCCTCGGCGCCGCGCACGGCGACACGGCGCTGCCCCCCGACTGGCTCCCCGCCCTCGAAGGACGCGCGAGCCTCCTCGCCCTCGCCGAGGACTTCGCCCTGGAGATGACCCAGGGCCCCGCGCTCCACGCCCCGGACCGCGCGGCCCTCGCCTGGCTGGAGCGCTACCCCCGCGAACTCTGAGGCCCACGAGGGGAGTCGGGGGGGGGCAGGGGCAGGGGTAGGCGGAGGCGGAGACAGGCGGTCGCGGGCCCGCGCGGACATGCGTGAGCCCCCTCGGCCAGGACGGCGGACCGGTCGAGAGGGCTCCTGCCGCCTCGCCCCGCCCGGGGACGGGTCGGCAAGCGGCTGCGCGGGGGTGCGGGCGCCGGTGGCGCGGGCGTGATCAGACGCCCGCGACGCGGACGACAGCCGTGACGAAAGCGCCCCACGAGGCCGCCGGGAAACCCAGCTCGGGCCCCGCGGAGACCTTGGAGTCCCGCACCGCGATCGCGGCGGAGACGGGCGACTTGACCTCGACGCAGGCGCCATTACCGGTCGAGTACGAGGACTTGACCCATTCGTTGGTGCGACCGTGCTGAATAGCCATGAGAAATGCTCCGGTTGTACGAGTTGGTGGCGACGCTCCCGCCGGGACGGCCGACGGACGCCGGGACGCCCCCTGACGTGCCTGTTCGGGACGCATCAGCTGGCGTGAACGACGCTACCCGCCACCCGCCGCGCCGAAAGCGGTCGTTCACCCGACCGGATGGCATATTCCAGAGGTGCCTACCGCGAGAGCGGCAAAGGGTGTACCGTTCGGCGCCACGCGAACACCTCGCCCCTGGGGCAAGAAGATCAACTCACCCCGGCGGGAGCCTCTTCGGCTCTCATTCCCCACTCGCCCCGTACAACTCGTGCGCCACGCGCGTGATGAAGTCGCGGCTCACGTCGGGGTTGAGCGCCATCGCCCGCAGGTGCTCGTACATGACGCTGTACTGCTCGACCTCCGTCGCCTTCTCCAGGTAGAGGTCGCTGACGACGCCCTCGATGTAGACCACGCTGGAGTCCGCCGTGTCCGGGAACTCCAGTACCGCGTACTGCCCGTTGAGCCCCGGGTGCGCGCCCACCTCGAAGGGGATCACCTGCACCGTGACGTGCGGCAGGTGGGACATCTTCACGAGGTGCTCCAGCTGGCCCCGCATGACGTCCTCGTCCCCGACCCGGCGGCGCAGCGTGGCCTCGTCGATGACGGCCCACAGGCGCAGCGGCTTCTCGGCGTTGACGTCCCTGACCCGGTCCTGGCGCGCCATCCGCACCCGGACCCGCTTCTCGATGTCGGCGGCGGCCGTCTCGGGCAGTGCCCCCGTGACGAGCGCGTGCGCGTACTCGGGGGTCTGGAGCAGCCCCGGCACCACCTGCGGGTCGTAGATCCGCAGACTCGCCGCGTCCGTCTCCAGGCCGATGTAGATGGAGTACGGGATGTCGCCGAAGGTGTGCCACCAGCCCTGCTGCCGCGAGTCCTTGGCCATCTGCATGAGCGAGTCCACGATCCGCAGGTCCTCGACCTCGTAGACCCCGCACAGGTCGCGGACATCGCGCTGGCTGATGCTGCGCCGCCCGTTCTCCAGGCGGCTGATCTTCGACTGCGAGACGAGCAGGCGCTCCGCGACCTCCTCGGCCGTCATGTTCCGGGCCTCGCGCAGCTTGCGCAGCTCCTGGCCCAGTCGCCGACGCCTGACGGTGGGGTTGACATTGGACGCCACGGCAGCGCACCTCCGGCTCGCGTTCTTCACCGCCCCGCCCGGGGCGGCGCGTGTCTGCTGCTCAGCAGGGTGCCACCGACACGCCGTACCCGGGCGCCAAACAGTCGAGTTGAGCCAAATCAGCGAAAGCGCAGTACGAAACGGCGCCCGAGGGTGTAAAGGGGCGCCGGGGTGGTACGGGGCCGCGCGCGGCCTGAGCGCGCGCACGGGTACGGGGCGTCCCGCGCCGTCGACCGCCCGGCCGGGTCCGCCCCGTACCCGTGAAGCGCGCGTCACCCTCCGCCGAGGGTGACGCCGGCCGGGGGCCTCAGCCCGCCGCCGTGCTCACCGTCGCCGCCCGCTGCGGCTGGGAGGGCACGCGTCCCGGTGCCTGCCCGCGCCGTACCGGCGCCGCGACCCCGTTCTGCACGTCCATGACCGCGTGCGCCACGAGCCCGCCCATCGGGTCGTGCCGGATCAGGTCCCGCAGCCGGGAGCGCGAGGAGCGCCCCTCGTTGCCGGGGTAGAGGTGCTTGCCGAGGCCCACCGCGTGCGCGAGGGCCGCGAGCGCGGCCGTGCGCGGGTCCGGTGGGACGCCGGTGCGGATCGCCGTGTCGAGCCGGGACCTGATCTCCCTGCTCGTCGACGTCTCCGCGGCCTGGTAGCGCGTCGTCGGCAGCACCCCGCACATCTGGCCCGCGACGGCGGTGACCATGCCGATGCGCTCCAGGTGCGAGAGATACGTCTGACGCAGCCCGAGACGTGGCCCACCGATCCAGTGGACCGCGCGCACCGGGGCGCCACGCCTGCGCAACAGCTCAAGCGCGTGGTCCAGGGTCGGATCACCGGTCGGCCGCGGTACGACCACGGCGATCCGGTCCCCGTCCGGGGCTATCCGTCCGGCCAGCGCCAGCTCGACGAGCTGCGCTCCGGCCAGACCGAGGTCGAGCGACTGCGGCTGCGCTGTGGTACCCGTGGCCGGGTCCAGAGCGAGCAGCAGAAGCTCCTCCGGAAGTGTTCTGCGGCTCTTGCCCATCCATGCCTCCCCGCGTGGATGTCTGACAGGGTGACCCCTCTCACATTGGTCTGTCGAGGGTGCCTGACCCTTACGGCAGGGAATGCGTGCACATGTCGTTCCTGTCCCGAGCCCGAGTCGCGGCCGTGCCAAGGACACTGGTAGAGGTTCGGCAGCACGACCGGTTCGCGTGCGTGCGCGCACGGCTTACGGAGGAGGCATCGGTGGCGGGCGAGTCCCCCGACAGGGCACAGGAGCACGACTCATCGGAGGAGAGTGCCCGGACACGTACGACGGGAACGGGGGGAGGCGTCCCCGTCTCGCGCCCCGACGACCGGCTGCGCGCGGCGGTCGCGCAATGGGTCAGCACGGCCGACGAGACGGAGGAACCGGAGGTACGGGCCGGGGAGACGCCCGCACCGGGCGGGGAGACGCCCGCACGGACCGGGGAGACGCCCGCACGGACCGGGGAGACGCCCGCACCGGGCGGGGAGACGCCCGCACGGACCGGGGAGACGCCCGCACGGACCGGGGAGACGCCCGTACGGGCCGACGGGTCCGCCGTACGGGCCCGGGAGCCCGACGTACGGGCTGAGAAGCCCGCCGCCGGGCCGGAGGAGCCCGCCGGGCCCGCGGGCCCTTCGTGGGCGCGGGACGCCGAGGAGGACGCCGGTACGGAGCCGGAGGGTACGGAGGCCGGGGAGGCGCCCGCACGGGACGCCGCGACCGTTCCCGCCCAGGCCGAGGAGACCCCCGTACCCGCACCCGAGGAGTCCCCGGCGGCGCGGACGGCCGAGGCACCCGCCGAGCGGCCGGACACGCCGGGTGAGGCCGAGGAGGCCGAGGAGCCGGACGAGCCGGCCGCTTCCGACGAGACCGCCGACTCGGACGAGACCGCCGAGCCCGTCGAGCCGGAGACGCCCGCCGAGCGACCGGGCGGCCCCGGGCCGGAGCGCGACGCCGAGCCGGACGCCGAGCCGGAACCCCGGGCGGAGCCGAAGCCCGATCCCGCCGCCGAGCCCACCCCGGCGCCGACCCCGGCCCCCGCCGCCGAGCCCGCGCCTGCCCCCGCTCCCCTCCCCGCCTCCGCGACCCGTGGTCTCTCGCTCCACAAGGTCGACACTCCCACCACCTCGCTCTCCGTCTTCGGCGTCGTGCGCCCCGCCGCCGACCACGCCACGACCGCCCTGAAACTCCCCGTGGCCGAGGCCCCGAGCTCGAAGCTGAGCGACGCCCCCGGGAAGGCCGAGGAGCGGCCCCGGAGCGCCGGGGCCAGCGCGTCCCCCGCGCCCGCCGGTCCGCTCCCCGAGGAGGAGCCCCCCGCCGAGCGCGCGAGCACGTTCGTCCCCTTGCGCCCCCTCGACGACGCGCGCCCCGCCGCCCTGCGCCCGAAGGACCCCCGCACCACCGGGACCCGTACCGGGGCCGACGGCGCGGAAGACGGCGCGGACGCGGACAAGGGCGCGCGCAAGACCCCCGGCGGGACGCCGGACACGGGCTCCGGAGCGACCCCGGGCCCGTCCGCACCGGGCGGCCCGCGCGAGGCCGCCCCGGAGAAGGCCCCCGGCAAGGGTGGCAAGCCCCCGAAGCCGGACGCCCGGGCCACGAAGCCCGCGGACCCCGCCGCCGGCGCCCCCGCCACGTCGTCCCCCTGGACCTCCGCGAGGACGACCACGAGGACCACGACCTTCGGCGCCGGGTACACCGCGTCCCAGCCGGACAACGCCGCGACCGGTTCCACCCCCACGTCCAGCAGCCCCGCGACGCCCGCCTCGATCACCGCCGAGATCCCGGCCGGGACTGCCGTGGGCGCCGAGGAGACCCGGCAGCAGCCGCTGCCGCCCAAGGCGCCGCTCGACCTGCTCGCCGAGCTGACCAACAGGCCGCCGCCGCCCGAGACCCCGATGCGCACGGTCGTGCGGCGGTTCAAGATCTGGACGCCGCTCGTCCTGCTCGTCGTCCTCGTCCTCGGTGTCGTGCAGGCCGTGCGCCCGCTGCCGCAGCCCACGCTCTCGCTCACCGCCGCGACCACGTACCGCTTCTCCGGCAAGGCGGCCCCCATGCCGTGGCCGAAGAGCGGGCAGGCCGCGATGGACGTCGACGGGCTCGGCAGCTTCGGCTCCTCGGGCGCCCAGAAGCCGGTACCGATCGCGAGCGTCGCGAAGGTCATGACCGCCTACCTCGTCCTGCGCGACCACCCGGTCAAGAAGGGCACCGACGGCGCGAGCATCACCATGGACCAGAAGGCCGAGGACGACGCCGGGCTGTCCGCGCAGAACGAGTCGACCGTCCCCGTGCACGCGGGCCAGAAGCTCTCGCAGCGGGAGGCGATCGAGGCGATCATGCTCGCCTCGGCGAACAACATCGCCCGCCAGCTCGCCCGCTGGGACGCCGGTTCCGAGAAGGAATTCGTCACGAAGATGAACGAGGCCGCCAACGACCTGGGCATGAGGAACACGACCTACACCGACCCCTCGGGCCTGAACAAGACGACGGTCTCGACCGCCGAGGACCAGGTGCGGCTCGGCAAGGTCGCGATGAAGGACCCGCTCTTCCGCGAGGTCGTGCGGATGCCCTCGTACGAGGACAGCAACGGCACGACGCAGACGAACTGGAACCGGCTCGTCCCGATGAACAACACCGTCGGCATCAAGACCGGCACCACGACGGCGGCCGGCGGCAACCTGTTGTACGCGGCGACGAAGGAGGTCGGCGGCACGACGCGGACCATCGTCGGCGCCGTGCTCGCCCAGCCGCCCGCCCCCGAGGACAACTCGATCCTCACCGGCGCGCTCAACGCGGGCAAGGCGCTCATCGAGGCCGCGCAGGGCACGCTCGTCGCCGAAAAGGTCGTGAAGAAGGGCGACGTCGTCGGTACTGTCGACGACGGCCTCGGCGGCACGACGCCCGTCGTCGCCGCGAAGGACCTCACGGCGGTCGGCTGGCCCGGGCTGACGGTACGGCTCGGGCTCGTGGACGACGGCACCGCGCCGCCGCACGAGGCGGCGGCCGGGACGAAGGTCGGCGTGCTGCGCGCCGGGGACGGCACGAGCAGCGCGGTCGAGGTGCCGGTCGTCCTCGGCTCGGCGCTCAGCGAACCGGGCCTCGGCACGAAGCTCACCCGGCTCGGGTGAGCGAGGCCGGCCGCGCGCCCGGCGGCCCGGCGGCCCGGGAAACCGGACCGGGTCCCGGGCGGGGCGGACCGGGTCTCCGGCGGAGCGCGCAGCGTGTCCACGCGCGTCTGACCGGGTGCGTACGCGCGTCTTACCGGGGGTGAGCGCGTGGGCTACCGGGGGTGAGGGCCTCCTCGCCCCCGGTCACCGGGCGCGTGCTAGCGTCACCGGATCGGGGCAGAACGGACAGGCGGTCGCGAAGTCCACCCGGCAGGACCGGGAGCGGCCGGCACGGGGTTGGGAGGGCCTTCGGTGGCCACTGCGGAGCCGACGCGAGCGGACGGCGTGAACGGTGCGCGCCGCGTTGCGCGCTCCCCGTATACGGATGTCGATTTTTTTTTTTTTTTTTTTTTTTTTTCCTCCTTTTTTTTTTTTTTTTTTTTTTTTTTTTTTTTTTTTTTTTTTTTTTTTTTTTTTTTTTTTTTTTTTTTTTTTTTTTTTTTTTTTTTTTTTTTTTTT
>NZ_GG770539.1:4073148-4083740 GCF_000154905.1 Streptomyces sp. SPB074
CCGCCGCCCCTCTCCCGCCGCACCCGCTGGCGCCGCTTCGCCCTCCACCCCGTCACCGTCGCCACGACCGTCTCCGCCGTCCTCCAGCTCGTCTGGTTCTTCACGTTCGCGAACAGCGGCGGGGACCTCGCCGCGCAGGACGCCTGGGCGGAGTTCGTGGGCCGCCACCCCGACTCGGCGTACAACCTCGCCTGGTACGGCGGGATGCATCCCGTCTCGTACAGCATCGTGTCGCCGTACCTCATGCACGTGCTCGGCGTGCGCACGACGCTGATGCTCGCGAGCACGGTCTCCGCCGGGCTCATCGCCTACTGCGCCACCCGGATCAGCGCCGTCCGCAACCCGCACCTGGTGGGCCTCGCTGGCGTCTACGCGCTGCTGTGCAACACCGGTTCGGGGCGCGTCACCTTCGGCCTGGGCCTCATGTTCGGGATCGCCGCCGTGGCCGCCGTCTTCACCTGGCCCGAGGCGTGGCGCGGGGCGCGCGGGACGCGCGCGGTGACGGCCGCCCTGTGCGCGGCGCTCGCGACGGCGGGCTCCCCGGTCGCGGGCCTGTACGTGGGCCTCGTGGCGGTCGCGATGTTCTTGTGCAAACGCCGCAAAGGCGCGTACGTACTGGGCATCACACCGATCCTGGTGGTCGGCGCCTCGACGCTCCTCTTCCCCTTCTCCGGCACCCAGCCGATGTCCTTCGGCTCCACGGCGCTGCCCCTGGTCTTCGCGCTCTTCTGCTTCGCCCTGGTGCCCAGGGACTGGCGCACGGTCCGGATCACGGCGGCGGTCTACTTCGTCGTGGTGCTCGGCGTCTGGATCATCAGCTCGCAGATCGGCAGCAACATCACCCGCCTCGCGATGCTCTTCGCGGGCGTCGTCCTCGTCGCCGCGCTGCCGCACCTGCGGGCGCGCGGCTGGCGCTGGTGGACGGCGGTCGTCGGGATCTGCGGGTTCACCTTCTGGATCGGCTTCAAGACGGCCGACGACATCGTCCACACGACGCCCGCCGCCTCCTGGGGCCGCGAACTCGCCCCGCTGGTCCACCAGCTCCAGCACCACGACGCCGAGAAGGGCCGCGTCGAGGTCGTCCCGACCGGCGGCCACCGCGAGGCGTCCGCGCTCGCCCCGTACTTCAACCTGGCCCGCGGCTGGACCCGCCAGGCCGACATGGAGCGCAACCCGCTCTTCTACGACTCGACGCTCAACTCGGCCAACTACCACGAGTGGCTCAAGCGCTGGGCGGTCCGCTTCGTCGTCCTGCCCACGAGCAACGACAAGCCCGACGGCGACGGCGCCACCCGCGAGCGCGTCCTCATCACCTCCGGCCAGCCCTACCTGGACCTGCTCTGGTCCGACGCCAACTGGCAGGTCTACGAGGTCGAGCACCCCGTGCAACTCGCCGAGCCCCCCGCGACGGTCACCAGCACGGGCCAGTCCGAGCTGGTCATCAAGGTCACGACCCCCGGCCGCGTCCTCATCCGCATCCCGTACTCGCCGTGGCTGAGCGTGGTCGACAAGAACGGCAAGAGCTACCACGCCCCGAAGGAGACCGAGGAGTCCAAGAACCGCGAGGACGACTCGACCCCCAAGTCCTTCCGCAACCTCCACGGCTGCCTCTACGAGACCCCCGAGGACAAGTCCGGCGACAAGTGGACCGAACTCCTCGCCCCCCACCCCGGCACCTACCACATCGCCGGCCCCTACCAGATCCCCCGCGGCACCCCCTGCCCCGAGGAACTGAGACCCCCGGAACCGGACCAGACCGACTGACCCCCACAACACGCACGACAAAGGGCCGGCTCAGGGGGAGCCTCCTCCCGTCCCTTCACCTCCTGTGGCCCCGGCAGGATTCGAACCCGCGACAGCTGCTTGAGGAGTCCCGCCGGGCGGGTCTTCGACCGACGATGGAATCGCAGGTGCCGAGCACGAACATGCGGTACGGGAACGGGGGGCGTTGTGCGCGGGCATCCTCCGGCTCCTGGAACCCGCCCGAATCCCTTTGCCGGACACCGCCTAGGGCAGGTCGCGGCGGACCAGTGCCTGAGCGAACGGTTCTCCGGTGGCCCGGGCGTGGGCCATCCGCTCGCGCACCTCGCTGAGGGTGCGTGGGCGGTAACCGGGGCCGCCGCAGCAGTTCTTGTGGAAGCGCACACCGGCGTGCAGCAGCACGGAGAGGGTCCGCCAGGCGGCGGCGTCCCGCCTCTTGGGCGCCGCGAAGGCGGAGCCGACGTGGATCAGCGGTTCGGCGCAGCGCGGACAGACCCGGTCGTGGTCGTGGTACCCGGGGTGGGGCTGCTTGTACGAGGCCCGGCAGGGCAGGCAAACGTACGAGGTCTTGGCATGGGCCATCCGGCCAAGCTAATGCCGCCGGAGGGCCGGGCTCAACAGGTTTCCGCCGTGCTGTGCGGTCCCGCCGCTGAGGACCAACTGCCCGTGGTGGCCCCGGCAGCGAGGCTCCGGTGAAGCCCGCGTCAGGCTCCCCGAGCGGCCGAGAGGCTTGTCATGCCGGCGCCCGCCCAACTCGTCCTCCGCGGGCAGGTCGCGCGGCTCCCCACCTCTGCCCCCCCGCCACCCGTGTGTGCCCTACGGCTGCCGCGCGCACGAAGGCCCTCCCGCCCATTGGATGGAAGGGCCTCTGACCAGGCGTTTCACTGTGCCCCCGGCAGGATTCGAACCTGCGACACCCGCTTTAGGAGAGCGGTGCTCTATCCCCTGAGCTACGAAGGCGGGGTCTGTCGGCGAATGTGCTTCCGGCGACCGCTTGCGCCGGGCCGGGTCGTGGCGCATTCGAGGCAGAGTGGTGAGCAGTGGCCGTCGGGGCCCGCTCACCGCGGTCAGTGTAGCGGGTGGCGTGGCGGGGAGGGGGGCGGGCCCGGCCGGGAGGGTGGTCAGCGGTTGGGTCTGCCGTGGTCCTGGACGAGGATGGCGGCCTGGACCCGGGAGCGGACGCCGAGCTTGGCGAGGATGTGCGAGACGTGGGATTTCACGGTGGCCTCGGTGATGTAGAGGCGGTGGGCGATCTCCTGGTTGGAGAGGCCCTCGCCCAGGCAGTCCAGGACGTCGCGTTCGCGGTCGGTGAGCCGGTCGAGGCCCTCGGGGCTGGACTGGAGGGTGTTGCCCGTCCGGGCGAAGTGGGCCATGACGCGGCCTGCGGGGCCAGTACGCCGTCGCCTGGAGTTCCCCGGGGCTCGCCTTCTTCCGTGCGTCGCCGGTGAGGGCAGAGCCCTGGGTGTCGGGGGCCGGCCACCGCACGCTCGCATCGAAGTCGCCCGCCTCTGGCGGGCGCAAACTGATAGATCGGCCCCCTGCTCTTTTCGTCCCCGTGCTGAACCCGAAGCGCCGGAATTACCGTTCAGAAAAGTGTGAGTGAGCTTTTTTCAGCGTGGCCACTGATCGGGTGATGAGGTGGGTTCGGGGACTGGGTGCGCAACGGGCAGGGCTCCCGTGCCGTTGAGGGAGGTGTTCGAAGTCTCAACTCATCAGCACAGGAGCCCTGTTGGTTCCGTATCCTGCCGCACTCGACCTGCCCCACGCCCTGGTCGAGTGGGTCACCATGCTCATCGTCACCCGTGAGGGCGACCGACGGTGCAAACTCCCGCCGCACCGTCGTGCGCTGATCGCGCTCGTGTACCTACGCCGCCACGACACTCTCGCCCGCATCGCGGCAGGCTTCGGGATATCCGTCGGTACCGCCCACGCCTACGTCACCTCCGTCACCGGCCTGCTCTCCGGCCAAGCGCCCGGTCTGCTGAAGACGCTGCGCGCGCACGACCCGGGCTTCGTCCTCCTGGACGGCACCCTCGCGGAGTGCGACCGCGTCGGCGACGGCAAGGCCGACTACTCGACGAAAGACAAGCGGCACGGGGTGAACGTGCAGGTCGTCACCGACCCAGCCGGCGAGATCCTGTGGATTTCGCCGGCCCTCCCGGGCCGAGCCCACGACCTGACCGCCGCCCGCACTCACAAGATCTTCCGGATCTGCGAACGCCAGGGCGTCCCGATCCTGGCCGACATGGCCTACATCGGTGCCGGCGACTGGGTCACCACCGCCAAGCGTCGCCCGCCAGGAGGCGAACTCGCCCCCACAGACCGGACCCGGAACCAGGCCCTCTCCGCCGCCCGTGCACCTGTCGCACGCGGTATGGCGCGACTGAAGACCTGGCAGATCTTCCGCGGATCCCGCATCAGCCCCAACCGCATGACCGTCATCGCAAGAGCCGTCCTCACCCTGGAGAGGCAACGCTGAAAACGCTCAGTGACTGCCTGACGCGCGTTCCGTCGCGCACTCCCGCTCGCTCTCCGGCAAGTTCATCCCGGCGGGCTGAGGGAAAAGCCGAAGTGACTCGCCCCAGCCGTCAAGACGGCAAGGGAAGTCGAATGCGGGGGGCGCGCGGCTACTTGCCGGCCGAGGACTTGTACAGCCCGTAGACGGCCTCCAGCGCCATCAGGACGACGCCCAGTTTGGTCAGGGTGACGACCGGCGTTTCGATATCGCCGGTGAACTGCCATAGCACCACGCCGATGACGAAGGTGATTCCGCCCGCGACGACAGCTTTCGGTCCTGAATTCATGGTGCACTCTTCTCTTCCGGTCCGTGCGGCCGTACGGCCCGCCGGTGGCGCGCTTTCCTGGAACTGGTGCTCTCGATCGTCGTGGAGAAGGAGAGCGGGGACGTGGTGTGCAGCGCCGAGCAGGCCCGGCTCCATCTGGTCCGCGACGATGCCGCGCTGCCCCGGCGCCCCGAACTCGCTGCCTCCCGGCGGACGTCCGGAGCCTGACCCCGCAGCGGCGGGACCTCGGCCCGCCCGCGGCCCGTCCCCGGCGGGGCGGCCTCTGGGTCACCGCCTCGCGCGGCCGCCCCGGGGGGCGGTGGTGGCCGGTGGTGTCAGCCGGACTGCGCCGGGCTCTCCACCAGGGTCCGTCTCGCGGCGGTGAGCCCGACCGCCTCCGCGATGACCCGGTCCGGCCACTCCGGATGCGTGCCGATGATGCGCCGGGCGGCCGCGGTGCGTTCGGCGCTCCGGAGCGGCAGCCCGTGCGCGATGTTCGAACGGACCGCGAGGACGAACGCGTCCTCGGCGCTCCCGTCGAAGAACCGGGCGCGGAACTTCTCCTCGCCGCGCGGCCGCGCCGCGTGCACCCGGTGCGTACCGTCGATGACCCGCGTCGTCGGGCGGTGCACGACGATGGGCGGCAGCTCGGTCCCGGCCCCGGCGAGCAGCCGTACGTGCTCCTCGCCGGGGTGGGTGAGCCGTGGCGAGCCGGTCATCCGGAGCGAACGTACGAGGACCGATTCCACGGGGGACTCGGGGTGGTGCCCCGTCCCCCGCGACTGCGCCCGTGCGTCCTGGATGCCTGCGGTGGAACTCTCTTCGAGCGGGCTCCCCATTGCCCCCCCGCCGGTGGTCCTTCGTCCCTCGTCCAGCCATCCTTCCATCGCCCGCCGCGCGCCACACCCTACGAAAGGACGAGACAGGGTAGGGCCAAGTGGGCTTCGGGGAAACGGAGTCGGGGCTTCGCTGGGCGGGCCCGGCGGCGCTCCCGGGGCGTGGGCCCCTCCCGCCTCAGTCCCTGCCCACCCGCACCCGCCACCTTCCGTCGTCCGTCCTCCCCAGCACCTCGATCCGCGTGCGCGAGCCGTCGTCGCGGTAGGTCTCGCCGACGCCGAAGGGGGCGTCGGAGAGTTCGGCGTGGACGTTGGGGCTGCGGGTGCAGCCGCCGCTCTCCTTCTGCGCGTCGGCGACCGTGATCGGGCCCGCTCCCGTGTCCACGTCCGCGTCGACGCGGTAGACGAGCACGCCCGGTTTGCACACCTCCTCGTCGTTGCCGCCCCGGGTGCGGACCTCGGCGGCGATGCCCGACGTGTGCGAGAGGGGGACGAAGAGGAGCTTCCTGTCGTGGCCGGGTGCCGCGAGCGGTGCCACGGTGAAGTCGTGGGTGCCCGGCGAGGCCACGCAGCCCACCTGCTCGTCGTCCAGCCAGCCCAGCTTCCACTTGTGCCAGCCGAGCAGGTCGTTGCCGGCCCCCCAGTCCTCGCTCATGATGTCCCAGTGCCCCACCGCGCCCCCGCCGTCCTGCGTGTAGAGGTCGGGCAGGCCGAAGACGTGGCCGTTCTCGTGCGGGAGCACCCGGTAGCCCGTGTGCCCGTAGGAGCCCGAGCCGTCGTCCTGGCGGCTGTAGAGGAAGCTCGTGTTGGCGAGCGGGACGCCGTCGGCGACCGGCGCCTCGCGGTTGCCCGCGAAGGTCACCGACAGGACCGTGTCGAGCGCCGAGGGCCCGGCGTTCGGCGTGACGAGCACGTTCACGAGGTCGTACGCGGCGAAGTCCACCAGCGGGTCGGAGACCTTCACGAGGTCGCGCACGAGCTTGCGGTAGCCCGGCTCGAAGGGCGCGCCGCGCTCTATCCCGTACGCGGCGAAGGGCTTCGGCATCCGCAGCCAGCGCTTCACCGGGGTCTCGGGCCGGTAGTCGACGCGCCCGTAGGAACCGCGCTCGAACCAGCGCGTCGTCTGCGGGAAGAACTCCTTGAGCCGCTCGTCCACCGTGCCCTCGCCGCGCGCGTCGGAGAAGTCCACGAGCAGGTTGAGCGCGCGCACGCGGCCGGTGGAGCGCGCGTACCCGGCGGCGGTCGGCAGCCCCTCGGACATCTGCGTGCCGAGCGGCCCGGATATCCGGCAGGCGTCCACGCCGTCCCCGCCCCCGGTGGCGACGGGGCCCGCCGCCGAGTGCCCGGCGGCGTCGGGGGAGCCCGAACCCGTCGTGCTGAGCGTGACGGCGACGGCGAGCGGGGCGAGCGAGGCGAGCGCGACACCGCGCCGCAGCCGCGCGGCGCGCCGCAGGCGGGAGGTGGCCGGCGGAGCCGGGTACGGGGCGGACGAACGGGGCGGACCCGCGGGCGCCGTCGCGCCCCGGCCGGCGCGGGGACCGGCCGCGTCCGGGGCGGGGTTCCGCTCGCCCGGTGCGGGCTTCCGGCCGCCCCGGCCGGGTATCGGGCCCGAGGGGGGAGGCGCCCCGTTGGTCGGCTGCTCCATGCGTACCGGCCCTCCGTTCGCGGCAGCCGCCGTCCTGACCTGCGAGGCTGCCCCCTTTGCGGCCAGCCTCGGCGCGGGGCGGGCGGGGCGCGCGCCGGGTGCGGCCGATCGGTGGTTTCTGTGTGACTCGGGTCACACGCCGGGAGGGAAATTTCCGGGGAGGGCGTCCCCGTTTAGGAAGGTGTCGCCACGAGGAGGGGAGTGAATCCCCGTTTCGGGCACGCAGGACTCGGGGCGCCGCCGCGGCGGCCGCCCCGCACGGCACGCAGGGGCGCAGGCCACGCGTGCCGGTGACCGGCGTACGAGCGGGCAGCGGCCCGCGCGCGAGGTCCCGGCAGGGGCCGGAAGGGAGGTGGCGGTGCTCGCCATGACGGACAGCACGACCGGCGGCACGGCCGACGGCGCGACCGGTGGCCTGGCCGACGGTGTGGCCGCCGGCGGTGCCACGGCCGGTGGCGCGGCCCGCCCCCGTACCGGAAGCGCGGGGGCCTCGTGCGACAGCGGCTGCGCGGGGGAGCCCGGGAAGAAGGCCGGGCGGCCGCGCGCCGACGCGGTGCGCAATCGCGAGCGGATCATCGACGCCGCGCGCGAGATGGCCGTCGAGCACGGCGCCGAGGTCTCGATCGACGAGATCGCGCGCCGCGCCGGGGTCGGCAACGCCACGGTCTACCGGCACTTCCACGACCGCTCCGCCCTCGTCCGCGAGACGGTCAGGTCCGTCATGGACCGGACCGCCGAACGGGCCGAGGAGGCGCTCGGACTCTCCGGGGCCTTCGACGCGCTGTGCGTCTTCGCGCACGGCGCCGTCGAGGACCACGCGGGGGCCATGTGCGGGATGCTCAGCGCGAACGCCGACGAGGCCGAGCGCGAACACCCCGACCTGCGGGCCGCCCGCACCCGCCTGGAGGCGGGCGTGGCGGCGCTGATGGGCCGGGCCCGCGAGAGCGGCGAGCTGCGGCCCGATGTCGGCGCGGGCGACCTGATGCTCGTCATCTCCCAGCTCGCCCGGCCACTCCCGGGCTGCACCGCGGCCCTCAACGACCGCTATGTCCACCGCCATCTCCAGCTCTTTCTGGAGGGACTGCGGGCCCCGGCCCGCACGCCCCTGCCGGGCAGCGCCGCCACCCTGGAGGCTCTCCGCACCTCCTGACGGCTCAACCCCTGACGGCCCCTCACCCGGGGGCGGGCGCGACCGGCCGCGCCCCGTACCGCGTACCGCGCGTACGGGCCGCACGGCGCACACCCGGCCCCGCGGGTCCGTACGACCGCGCGCCACCCGCGTGCCGGAGCCCGTACGTCCCGCCGCGGCCCCGGGTCCGGTACGACCGCGTGCCACGCGGCCCGTACCGCCCGCGACCCACCCCCAGCACCCCGCACACCCGCACACCCGACCGGTCGGGACGGCGGCCCGCTCCGGGCCGGTATCCACCGACTTCTTGTCTTTTTTACCCGGTCGCAACCAGCCGCTCGGTGCGGCGTACGACGATGTCGCCCACCGGCCCCCGTCCTTTCCGTCCTTCCCTCACCCTCCACGGCGCCGCGCCGAGCCAACGGCGCGCCGCCCGCGTCCCGAGGTGGATCTCCCCATGTCAGAAACCCTCCGTACCGGCCCCACGGCCGCGTCGCACGCCGACCCCTCGGCGCCCGACCCGCGCCGCTGGAAGGCTCTCGTCTTCATCGCGCTCGCCCAGCTGATGGTCGTGCTCGACGGGACGATCGTGAACATCGCGCTGCCGAGCGCCCAGCGGGACCTCGGCATCTCCGACGGCAACCGCCAGTGGGTCATCACGGCCTACGCGCTCGCCTTCGGCGGTCTCCTCCTCTTCGGCGGTCGCATAGCCGACATGTGGGGCCGCAAGCGCACTTTCATCACCGGCCTCATCGGCTTCGCCGCCGCCTCCGCGCTCGGCGGGGCGGCGAACGGCCAGGCCATGCTGCTCGGCTCCCGCGCCCTCCAGGGCGTCTTCGGCGCCCTGCTCGCCCCGGCGGCGCTCTCGCTGCTCGCGGT
Organism: Streptomyces sp. SPB074; assembly: GCF_000154905.1. Taxonomy (GTDB): domain Bacteria; phylum Actinomycetota; class Actinomycetes; order Streptomycetales; family Streptomycetaceae; genus Streptomyces. The sequence goes on from NZ_GG770539.1 coordinate 4,082,182, forward strand.
CACCTTCACGCAGGCGAAGGAGCGCGCGAAGGCCTTCGGCATCTACGGCGCCATCGCCGGTGGCGGCGGTGCCGTCGGGCTCATCCTCGGCGGCTTCCTCACCGAGTACCTGAACTGGCGCTGGACGTTCTTCGTCAACGTGCCGTTCGCCATCGTCGCCGCGCTCGGCGCCATCTTCGTGGTCGTGGAGCCGAAGGGGCAGCGCAACCGCGCCTCCCTCGACATCCCCGGCGTCCTGCTCTCGACCCTCGGTCTCGTCTCGCTCGTCTACGGCTTCACGCGTGCCGAGTCGAACGGCTGGAGCGACTCCGTGACGATCGGCAGCTTCGTCGCCGCCGTCGTGCTCCTGGGCTCGTTCCTCCTGGTCGAGGGGCGCGTCAAGGCCCCGCTGCTGCCGCTGCGCGTCGTCACCGACCGCACCCGGGGCGGGATCTACCTCTCGCTGGGCCTCGCGATCATCGCGATGTTCGGTCTCTTCCTCTTCCTGACCTTCTACCTCCAGGTCGTGAAGGGATACTCGCCGGTCAAGACCGGTTTCGCCTTCCTGCCGATGATGGCGGGCATGATCACGGGCTCGACGCAGATCGGCGCCCGCCTCATGACCCGGGTCCCGGCGCGGCTGCTCATGGGCCCCGGTTTCCTCCTCGCGGCGGTCGGGATGCTGTTCCTGACGCAGATGGAGGTCGGTTCCGGCTACGCGAGCCTCGTGCTCCCGGCCGAACTGATGCTGGGCCTCGGCATGGGCACGGCGTTCATGCCGGCCATGTCGCTCGCCACGCACGGCATCCAGCCGCGTGACGCCGGTGTCGCCTCCGCGATGGTCAACACCTCGCAGCAGGTCGGCGGCGCGATCGGTACGGCGCTCCTGAACACGATCGCGGCCTCGGCCACGACCGCGTACCTCACCTCGCACGCGGGCAAGGGCGGCGACGCCCGTCTCCTCCAGGCCCAGGCCCTCGTGCACGGCTACAGCAACGCCATCTGGTGGGCGGTCGGCATCCTCCTGGTCGCCGCGACCCTCGCCTTCACCCTCGTCACCACCGGCAACCGCAAGAGCGGCCCGGCGGCGACGAGCGGCGACGGCGACGCGACGGACGGCCGCCCGCGGAACGCGGAGTCGGCGGACAACGAGATCGTGGACGTGCCGGTGACAGCTCACTGAGCGGACGCCGGGTCGGGCGGGGTCGCGTGGGGCGGGGAGCTGCTCGGTCTGGGGGAACGCCCGGCTCTGCGGGAACGCCTGGTCTGGGGGACTGTCCGGCCCGGGGGACTACTGATCGGTCCGGTTGGGCGGCTTGGCCCGCTGGGACCGCTCGGTCCGGGGGACTGTCCGGCCTGGCGGGACTGCCCGGCCCGGGGGACTGCTCGGTCTGGCGGGACTGCCCGGTCCGGTGAGACCGTCCGGTCCGGGGGGCTGCTCGGCCTGGCGGGACTGGCTGGCCTGGCGGGAACGCCCGGTCCGGTGGGACCGCACGCCGTGGCCGGGTCCCGCCCGCCGCTTTGGCGCGGCGCGCTCGCTGCGCTGGAGCGGGACGAGCACGTAAGACGAACTGCCCGGC
>NZ_GG770539.1:4083840-4111340 GCF_000154905.1 Streptomyces sp. SPB074
GCCGGGCCGTTCGTGTGTGTGGCGTCGTCGGCGGGGGTGTGTGTGGGTGTTCGGCGGCTAGGGGGTACGGGCGGGCGCACCGGGTGCTCGGAGTAGCGGGTGCTCGGGGTGCGGGCGGCGGTGCGGGTGGTCGTGGCGTAGGCGGCGGCCTGGGGTCGCGGATGCGGGCGGTGGGCTGGGTGTTCGGGGCGCGGCGGGTGCTCAGGTGCGGGCGGCGGCCCGGGGCGCGGGTGAGGGCGGTGGCCTGGGGCGCGGGTGCGGGGCAGTGCGTGGCGGATTTCCGAGCCCGGGTGCGGGCGGTGGGCTGGGTGTTCGGGGCGCGGCGGGCATTTGGGGTGCGTGTGGCGGCCTAGTGCAGCGCGTCGCAGGTCCTTTGCCGGTTGCTGGTGGTCGCCTGGTGACGGTGGGTGAGGATCATGCGGCCTTGGTGTACTCCGCTGGGGCGGTCTGGAGGTAGCGGGCGTGGTCGGCGTCGGCGTCGTAGCGCCACTGGTAGGGGCGGGCGGTGCGGTTGTGTCGGATCGTGAAGGCGGTGATCTGGGCTTCGAGGTCCTTGCGGGAGGTGAAGTCGCCGCGGCGGAGTAGGCGGCGGGTCAGGATGCCGAACCACTGCTCGACCATGTTCAACCAACTGGCGTGTTTGGGCGTGTGGGTGATGGTGATTCGCGGGTGGGCTGCGAGCCAGGCGCGGGTGGCCCGGGAGGTATGCGAGGAGCTGTTGTCCATGATCAGGTGGAGGCGCAGGGCCGGGTCGGTCAGCCGGTGCAATAGCCGCAGGAAGGCGATGAAGGTGGCCGAGTCGTTGCGCCCGATGCGCTCGGCCAGGACCTGGCCGGTGGCCACGTCCATGGCGGCGACAATGGAGACGGTGCCGTGCCGGCGGTACTCGAACTCGCGCCGCTCGGCCTGTCCGGGGCGGGTGCGCCGGGTGGGGTAGCGGCGGGATTTGGCCTGGATGCCGGTCTTCTCATCCACGCTGACCAGCAGCGTGCCGGGTGGGATGTCCAGGTAGAGGTGGCACACCGCGCCGGCCTGGGCCCAGAACGCATCGTCGTCGGCCCGGTTGAGCCAGCCGCGGCCCCTGTGCGGGCGCACCTTCGCCTCGGCTAGGACCCGGCCGACCGTGGAGGGCGAGAGCACCAGGCCGCGTTCGGCCAGGTGGGCGGCGATGGTGGCGCGGGTCCATGGCGTGGCTCCCTCGGGCGGCACGCTGGCAGCGGTGGCCACCACGGCCAGGCGCGCGCTGGGACCATGCTGTTCGGGGCGCCCGCTGCGCGGTCGGTCGAACAGGCCCGCCACTCCACGGCGGCGGAAGCGTTCGCGCCAGGTGCGCACGGTAGGCACACTGCATCCGAGCTCGGCGGCGATGGCGGTGGTGGGCCGGCCCGCGGCGGCCAGCAGTACGATCCGTGCGCGCCGCGCCACTGCCTGCCCGGCCCCGGCAGCGGCCACGAGCCTGCGCACCTTGCGGTCCTGCTTGCGGGAAAGCGGCAACGGCGGGGCGGGTGGATGGGCCACGAAGGGGTGCGTTTCCTTTGGAGTGAGCACCAACCGGAAGCTGGGTGATCATCAATAGCGGACAGCCTTCTGACGCTTTGCTCCATGCCGGACAGGTGGGCGAAGCCGGGACATCCCCGGTCAGGCCCGTCCCTCCAGAGGAAACACACCTGGGCATCGACGAGTTCGCCCGCAGAACCCGTGAGGCGTCAGCTCTGTGCCGTGGGGCGGACGACGATGTCGCCGACGTCGACGTTCGACGGCTGCTCGATCGCGAAGGCGACAGCGCGGGCGATGTCGTCGGGGGAGAGGGAGAAGTCGACCGCCTGGATCTGCGACTTGACGGTGGGGCTGGTGATCGAGTCGGCGAATTCCGTCCCGACGTAGCCGGGCGAGACCATGGTGACCCGCAGGTCGGGCCCGGCCTCCTGGCGCAGTCCCTCGGAGACGGTGCGGACCGCGTTCTTCGTCGCCGCGTAGACAGCCTGGTTCGGCACGATGCGCAGCCCGGCGGTCGAGACGACGTTGACGAACTGCCCCCTGCCCTGCTTGCGGAACACGGGGAGCGCTGCCGCGATCCCGTGCAGCACGCCGCGGAAGTTGACGTCGATCATCTGGTCCCAGTCCTCGACGCGCAGCTCGTCGAACGGCGAGATGGGACCGATCCCGGCGTTGCTGACGAGGACATCCAGCGCGCCATAGTGCCCGCAGGCGTACGCCACCAGGTCCGCGAGGTCTCCTCGGCGACGCACGTCCGTCGTCTTCCAGACGGCCGTGCCGCCATCGGCCTCGATGCGGGCGACGAGCGCTTCCAGCCGGTCGCTCCGACGCGCTCCGAGGACGAGCTTCGCGCCGCGCGACGCGAGGAGCAGCGCGCTCGCCTCGCCGATCCCGCTGCCCGCGCCCGTAATGGCCACCACCTTGCCGTCGATCCCTGTCATGCTCGGCCTCCAATGCTAGAAGTAAGAGGGCTATCACTTATAAAGTAAGTGGTCTCTTACTTATGGTCAAGGAAGTGGGTCGAGTGACTGACGCAGCAAGTGGAGCGGGGAGTGAGCGCCCTGCCCGGGGGCAGCTCCGCTCGGCACTGATCGCTGAGAGCTTCGTGCTGCTCTCCGAAACGGGGATGGCCGGCTTCTCCGTCGCCGAACTCGCCCGCAGGCTCGGAGTGAGCACGGCCGCCCCGTATCGTCACTTTCCCCACCGTGACGCGCTACTCGCCGTCGTCGCGGCACAGGCCGCCGACGAGCTGACCCGGTCCATCGAGGCCGCCGCGCAGGCGGCTGGCCGCGACCCGATCGACCGGCTCGCGGCCACCGCGGGGGCATACGTGCGCCACGTGTCCGACCGCGGCGCCGGTCTCGACGTGATCTTCGCCCGGGAGCTGAGGCCGCTGCGCGACGCCGACGTGGCCCGGGCTGGCCGGGGCCTGATGGCGCTGCTGCTCGACCTCGCCCGGCAGGCGGGCCACGCCGACCCTTCCCAAGCACTGCTCCTACTCGAACAGCTCTTCGTCCTAGCCCACGGCTACGTCACCCTGGACACGGAGAACTTCCTGACGCTCTCCCGTCTCTCCCCCGAGGACGTCGCCACCCGCGCCACGCGCGCGGCGACGGCGCTGCTGCGCGGCAACGTGACGTGAGCACCAGCCGGAGCTTGGGTGATAGCCATGCCGGTTCCGCCTAAACGCCTCAAGGAAGAGGTCGACGACACCGTCGACCACCACGCCTTCCAGCTGCGAAGCTGGCCCGCCTTGGCCGAGGTTGACACCCGGTGGCGTGGATCGTTCGGCTACCTCACGGCGATCGTCGAGAAAGAGGGCGAGGACGTGCGCATCCCGCTGTGCCGCATCGAATACCTCGGTGACGACAACGCCTGGGGCTTCGCTATGTACTTGAGTGCCACCGCCGCCTAGACCGACGCGGTCTTGCGCACCGGCAGCCCGACGGCAGCCTTCGACGCCGCCGCCCTCGTCCACCTTGCCGACTACCACGTGTAGCCAGACCCCGCGCACTCAACCGGCAAAGGACCTGCGACGCGCTGCACTAGGCGTTCGGGGTGCTCGGGTGCGGGCGGTGGGCCCGGGTGCTTGGGCGCTCGGGTGGCGGTGGGTTGGGTGTTCGGGGTGCAGCGGGTGCTCAGGTGCGGGGCGGTGGGCTGAGTGTTCGGCGTGCGGCGGGCGCTCAGGTGCGGGGCGGTGGCCCGGGGCGCGGGTGGGGTGGCGGCCTGGGCGCGGGTGCGGGGCAGTGTGTGGCGGATTTCCTGGCCCCGGTGCGGGGGCGGGGCGTCGGTGCGCACGAGGTGCGGGGTGGCGGGGGCGTACGGGTGCGGGGGCCGACCCGTATTCATCCGGTGCCCATCCCCCTACGGGCTCCGTGCCTGACGTCAGGTGCCCGCGTCCCCGTGGACCCGGCGGTGGACCGGCCTCCCCCTCCCGTACGGGACGGCATGGAGAGGCCGGGGCTCATGCCGGGCGGCGTGGCGGGGCCGGGACCCGGGCCGGACGAGGCAGCTCGACGGGGCCGGGACCCCGGGTCGCGGCGCGGCCGGGCCCCCGGCCCCGGGCTCAGCGGAGCCAGGGGAGGTCGCTGTCCGGCTCCTGCGGCTGGAGACCGTCGGCGATCGTCCGCATGATCGCGCCCAGGGTCCGCTGCTGCTCGGCGTCCAGCCGGTCGAAGAGCGCCTTCCGTACCGCCGCCACGTGGCCGGGCGCGCTGCGCCGCAGCATCTCCGCGCCCTCCTCGGTGAGCACGGCGAACTGCCCCCGCTTGTCCCCGGGGCAGCTCTCGCGTCGCAGCCACCCGTTCCGTTCCAGGCGGGCCGTCGCGTGCGAGAGCCGCGAGCGCGTGATCTTCGCGCGGCAGGCCAGCTCCGTCATCCGCAGCCGCCCGCCGGGCGCCTCGGAGAGGGTCACGAGGAGCCCGTAGTAGACGTGCGGCATTCCGGCGTCGCGCTGCAACTGCCGGTCGAGGTGATCGTCCAGCAGCGTCGTGGCCTGGCGGAACGCCCGCCAGACCTCCTGCTCGTCGTCCCCCAGCCACACGGGCCCGGGGACGGAAGCGGGCACGGGCGTCGTCTCCCCGTCACTCATCCTTGCCTCCTCCTCACGGCGGGCCTGGCGACCCGAGCTGCTGACGGGCCTGGCGGCCCGGTCTGGCGGCCCGGTCTGGCGGCCCGGTCTGGCGTCCCGGTCTGGCGTCCCGGTCTGGCGTCCCGGTCTGGCGGCCGATGCGCCGGACGACCCGACGGCCTTATTGAAGCTTAAACAATGTTGTCGTATTCTCCTCTCGTGAGAAGCGCTTGATGTTTCAAGCATCACGAGGTGCCTCGCGCCGGTCGCGCCGCCCCCGGGCCGAGGACACGAGAAGGAAGCAGGCCCACGGATGACGACCCCCGCCCCCGCCCGGATGCCCGCGCTCTACCTGAGCCACGGCGCCCCGCCGCTCGCCGACGACCCCGTCTGGCCCGGCGAGCTCGCGGCCTGGTCGGCCGAGCTGCCCCGCCCGCGCGCGATCCTGATGATCTCCGCGCACTGGGAGGACGCCCCGCTCGCCCTCGGCGCCACCCGCACCCTGCCCCTCGTCCACGACTTCTGGGGCTTCCCCGAGCACTACTACAAGGTCGAGTACGCGGCCCCCGGTGCCCCGTGGCTCGCCGACGCGGTCCGCAAGCTCGTCGGCGGCGCCGGCACCCCGGTCCAGGACGTCGAGGACCGGGGACTGGACCACGGCGCCTACGTGCCGCTGGTCGAGATGTACCCGGACGCCGACATCCCCGTGCTCCAGATCTCCCTGCCCACCCTCGACCCGGCGCGCCTGATGGACCTCGGCCGCAAGCTCGCCCCGCTGCGGGACGAGGGCGTCCTCATCGTCGGCAGCGGCTTTTTCACGCACAACCTCGCGGCGCTGCGCCACGCCGGAGGCGTGCCGAGCTGGTCCACGGAGTTCGACGACTGGGGCAAACGGGCCCTGGAGAACGGCGACATCGACTCCCTCCTCGACTTCCGCCACACCTCCCCCGCAGGGCAGCTCGCCCACCCCAGGACCGAACACTTCGCCCCCCTCTTCGTCACCCTGGGCGCCGCCGACGCCACCGGCGAACTCGACACCCGCCGCAGCGTCATCGAAGGCTTCTGGCTCGGCCTGGCCAAACGCTCCCTCCAGTTCGGCTGACCGGGCGCCGAACGGTTGGGGCGGGTCGCGACGGTTGGGGGCGGCGGGGCGCGACGGTCCCGCCCGGCCATCCGGCAACGTCCCCCTTCCCTCCCCTCACCACAGCGGATCGATGAGTTCCACCGCGCGGAGGGCCGCCGCGCGTGTCAGTGGGTCCGTCAGGTTCAGGGCGGGGTCGAGCGCCGTGTCGGCGAACTTCACCGCGTGCTCGTCGCCGTGCGCCGCCGCCCGGGCGAACACCTCGGCCGCGTCCAGGGCTTCGGCCTCGGCCTCCAGGTGCTTCGGGGAGGCGGCCCGCGCCGGAGCGTAGGCAGCCGTCACCGCCGCACTCGCCCTCCAGGCCGCCGACAGGCTCGGCGCCCACAGCCCGGAGGGCAGCGCGGGCAGTACGCGCAGCACCGCGTTGGGCGCGGTCGCGGCGTGCACGAGCATCACGGGGTCCCCGTGCGCGTGCGTCGCGTACCGCCGGACGGCGGCCGCGACCAGCTCGCGCAGCCGCTCGGCCGCCTCGCGCGGGCCACCCACCTCGGTGGCGGGCCACACGGGAAAGGCGTCCAGGCACGACAGCCGCTCGCGGATGCCCCCACGCTGCTCCGCGACCGCCGGAACCGCGTCCAGCGCCGCGTCCGCCGACCCGTACGCCCCCAACGCCCGCACGGCCGGCAATGGCTGACTGCGCGCGGCCCAGTAGCCGAGGGCGTGCGCGAGCTCCGCGAGCCTCGGCCCGTCCGGCTCCCGTGGCCTCGCGGACTCCTCGGCGCCGCGCGCTCCCGCCTCCGTCGCGAGCAGGGTCCGCACGGCATGGCCGGTCCGGATCACGGGGTGCGTCGCGCCGGCCACGATGCCCGGCAGCAGGCGCGGCCACCAGGTGGCGAGCACCGCGCGCCACGGTGCCTCCGTCAGCCGTACGCCGAAGTACGCCGTCCAGTCCGCGATCCGGCGCGGATCGCCCAGCGCCTCACGCCAGTTCTCCTCGGTGACGCGCGCGTACGAGGACGGAGCCTGCTCCAGCTTGTCCCGGTAACGATCGACCCAGCGGTGGACCGCGCCGCCGTGCCCGCCTCGCACCAGCGCCTCGACCGCCATCGGCGCGTGGTTGCTCAGCCGGCCGTTCCGTTCCGGTCCCGTGGAGTGCAGCCGCTCCAGGGCCTCGTCGAGCACCCCGCCGTCTTCGCCCCGGGGGCCCCGTTCCGTGTCCCTTGCGCCTCCTCCCGTCCGTTCGCCGGCCGACGCCCGCCCCGGTCGCTCACGGCTCTGCCGTTCCTCGGTGTCCTGCTGGTGGCGAAGGGCCCCGCGCGGGGCGTCATCGGGAGTCATGGCGCCGCACGCTAGGCCGTTCAGTAGAGGAACGTAACGGACCGTAGTCCTGGTTCCCACGTCCGGTGACTTTTTTCGGGTAGACCGGAGGAACCGGGACCAACGGCGGGGGGCCCGCCAGGACCCGTACCGAAACCCCAGGTCAGCAGCCCGAGACCGACGGGGAACCCGCAGCCGGACCAACCGAAGGAGTCCTCATGACACTCAGCCCGGAGGAGCGCCGCGCCTTTCTCGACGAGCCGCTCGTCGCGACCCTCGCCGTCGCCAGGGAGGGGGAGCGCGCGCCGCTCGCCGTGCCCGTCTGGTTCTGGCAGGAGGACAACGGCGACCTGCTCTTCTTCACCGAGGCCGACTCGCTGAAGTCCCGTCTCGTGGAGGCCGCGGGCCGTTTCAGCCTGCTCGTGCAGCGTACGGAGCCCACGTACCGGTACGTCTCCGCCGAGGGCCCGGTCGTCGGCGCGACGCCCACGACCCCGGACGAGTCCTACACCGACGCCGCCCGCTACCTCGCCCCCGACAAGGTCGACGCCTACGTCGAGCGCACCGGTGCCACCGGCGACCCCACCGCCGGGCTCGTCACCTACCGGATGCGCCCCGAGCACTGGTTCTCCGCGGACCTCGGCTCGCTCTGAGCCCTGCCCGCACCCGGGCGGGGGCAAGAGGCGGCAGCCGGGACGACCGGCCGCGCACCACCCCCGCCCGTGGACCGGCCCGCTCCCGTATCTCCCGGCCCGGGTGCCCGGGCTCCGCCCCGCTCCAGCCCGCCGACTGCCCCGGCTGCCTCGGCTGTCGCCCTCGGCCGCTCCCGTCCGCCGCCGGGGCCCGTGCGCGCTACGGCGCGAGGTCTTTCTCGTACCAGGCCACGTCCCAGTACCGCCCGAACTTCCGCCCCACCTCCGCGTACGTGCCCAGGTGCCGGAAACCGAAGCGCTCGTGGAGCGCGAGCGAGGCGGTGTTCGGCAGGGCGATCCCGGCGTAGGCGCGGTGGACGTCCTCGTCCGCCAGGCACGCGAACAATGCCGTGTACAAGCGTGTGCCCAGGCCGTTGCCGCCCTCCCCGGGACGGCAGTAGACGCTGACCTCCACGGACGTCGCGTAGGCGGGCTTGCTCCGGAAGGCGCCGCTCGTCGCGTAGCCGAGCACGTCCGTACCGGCGGGCCGGCCGGGCGCGTGGGCGACGAGGAGCCGGTGCGGCCCGCCGGTCGGGTGAGCGCGGAACCAGTCCAGGCGCTGATCAGGGGTGAATGGAACCGTGTCGAATGTGATCGGCGTCTCTGTCACGTAGTGGTTGTAGAGCGCGGTGAGCTGCGGAAGGTCCCCCTCGCACCCCGCCCTGACCTGCACCTTTTCGGTCGATTCCGGCATGTTCCCTCCCTCTGTGGCGCGACAGGGTACTGCATGATCCCGAAGATTGATGGGCTCCCGGGGAATTCTGTCCTGTTTCCGGTCGTTGCTTCCTATAGATGCCGGGCACCCGCGAGGGTGAAGCACTCCCGCGCGAGAGCGCGCCGAGTGCGGCATCCGACAGGGAGCATGTCCACCCACCATCGCAAGGGAGCACGCATGGCCACCCGTGCCGTCGCCCGTCGTCAGTCCGCCACCGGGAGCGGCGCCTCCCAGGCTTCGGGCTCCGGGGAGACCCGGGGTTCCAGGGGTGCCCGTTCCATGAGCGGGGAGATAGCCGACCGCGACCTGGTCGGCATGTACCTCGACGAGATAGCCCGTACGCCGCTACTGGACGCCGCCAAGGAGGTCGAGCTCTCGCAGACCATCGAGGCGGGCGTCTTCGCGCGCCAGATCCTCGACGGCGAGACCGACTCCAAGAACGAGGCGTCCCGCGAGGAGCTGGAAGCCCTCTGGGAGGCGAGCGAGCGGGCCAAGGACGTCTTCATCCGTTCCAATCTGCGGCTCGTCGTCGCCGTCGCCCGGCGCTATCCGCGTGCCGGACTGCCCCTCCTCGACCTGATCCAGGAGGGGAACGCCGGTCTCGTGCGCGCGGTCGAGAAGTTCGACTACCGCAAGGGCTTCAAGTTCTCCACGTACGCGACCTGGTGGATTCGGCAGGCCATCACCCGCTCCATCGCCGACCAGTCGCGCACCATCCGCCTCCCCGTCCACCTTGTGGAGGAGCTGGGCCGCATCCGCCGGGTGCAGCGCGAGTTCAACCGCGAGCACGGCCGCGACCCGGAGCACGCCGAGATCGCCGCCGAGCTGGGCTCGACGCCCGAGCGCGTCTCCGACGTCCTCGACTGGGCGCGCGACCCGGTCTCCCTCAACATGTCCGTGGACGACGAGGGCGACACCCAGTTCGGCGACCTCCTGGAGGACACGTCGGCGGTCTCGCCCGAACAGTCCGTGATGACGCTGCTGCGCAGCGAGGAGCTGGACGAGCTGATCGGCCGGCTCGACGAGCGCACCGCGTCGATCATCAAGATGCGCTACGGCATCGATGACGGCCGCGAGCGCACCCTGACGGAGGTCGGCAAGCAGCACGGCCTCACCAGGGAGCGCATCCGCCAGATAGAGAAGCACGCCCTGCTCGAACTCAAGAAGCTCGCGCACGACACGGGCTTCGACGCGGCGGCGTAGGCGCGGCACAACCAATGCCACGCCCGCGGCCCGGCGCCATGCGTGAAACGAGGCGCCGCGAGTGAGGCGCGGTGGCGCGTGCGGAGAGGAACTGTTTGTGCGGGTCGGAATGGGGCGAGCGCAACGGGGCGCCGTCAGGGAAGCGAACCGCCACGAACCGTAACGGACCGCTCGGCCTGTGATGCCGAGTGAACCGGAGCCGGTCGAACCGGAAGGGCCCGAGCCATGAGGCACGGGCCCTTCGGCGTGCCGTGCGGCGGGGGAGTGGGGGAGCGGGCGGGTGACGGGCCGATGCGCGAGGGGCCCATGCGGCACGGGGCTCGCGAGGGAGGCCTGTGACAGCGGCCCCGCCCTGCGGGAGTACGGGACCCGTCGCACGGGCTGCGAGCCGACGTGAAGACGCGTGCGTGGGGGCGAACGTGGGCAGAAGTAACGTAGGAGATGCGTCACTTCGGGGTAAGAATCCTATTTTCCTCCCGTTGGTCCAGCGGAGTGAGATCTACTGAAGCCATGCCTCAGCACGTCTCGGTCATGCAGCAGGTCGGGGTGGCCGCCCTGGTAACGGCGGCGGTCGCCTGGGCCGTTGGGCTCGCCCGTGGGGTTCGCGGAGCGCGGGCGGTACGCGGCGCCGCCGCCGTGCCCGCCACTCCCCGTGCCACCGCGATGCCGGCCCCCGCCGGTACGCGACGCCCACGGATACCGCGTCAGTCGGTGCCCGCCTCGGAAAGCGTCGAACTCACCCCCGCCGAACGCGCCGCCTTCGCCGGTCTCGTCCAGCGCCTCGAAGGGCGCGGCTGACCGCCTCCGGAGCGGTGCCGGCCGAGCGACGTAAACGCTCGCCCGCCGCGCGGTCGCGATCCGAAGGCACCGCCCTCGCGCGTGAGCCGGTCATGGTGTCCGGCGGGGCATGACGGCGGTCCGGCCGCCGCGTGATCGCGCGGTTACCGAAGCCGGTCACCCGCTCCCGTCGGTTCCGGCTGCCCGGTTCCGTTCGTGCCGGTCCGCGTCGGTCATCCGGACCGTCGGTACCGGTCGTCCGGTTCCGTGGGTACCGGTCGTCTCCGTTCCGCTCGTGCGCCTGCCCGGAGGCGCGGGTTCGGCCCGAGCCGGGCAGGCGTGCCTTCCCGCTGCCGCGTACCGTCCCCGCATGGCCCAACCACGTCCGTGAAGACGGGTCCGAGCCCGCCGTGCGCTGCGGGCGGGTCCTGGACTCGCCAGGTTCCCGGGGCCTCACCGGTTCCTGGGGGCGATGATCCGCGCTGGATGGATTCGGGCTGCGGGGACCAGGTGCGGTGGCCTCGGTGCGCTGGCGCGGGCGGAAATGGTACGGCCGGGCTCGTGCCGACGAGGCGGCATGTCCGGGCAGGTCTGTCCGGTTTCCTGACTGGCCGTCCGGTGTCCGACCTGGCGTGCCCGGTTGCTCCCCGCTGCTGGGCCGGCGGCCCGTCGCCTCTCCGCTTAGAGCACGCGTGCGCGGCGTTCCATCGCCTCGTGCGCCTCCCCTTCCGTCTCGTAGACCTCGCACATGTGGCGCCGGTCGGGTGTCGCCGTGTGCTCGACCTCCCACAGGGACAGCTCGGTGCCGTCCAGGAGCAGGAAGGCGTGCTCGTAGAGGGCGAAGCCGATCCCGGCGGTGGCCCGCAGGCCCGGACGCGTGAACGCCTGGGTGATCTCGTGGGCGAAGGCGTTCCGCAGGAGGTCCGCGATGTCCGCGCGCGGGCGGTCCTCGTTCTCGGCCCGGCGCAACAGCCGCCGGGCGTGGTCGGCGGAGTTGTCCGGCACGTACTCGCGGTGCGGGACCGGTTCCTCGGCGATCAGGTCGGCGGCGGACGGCTCGTCGTCATAGGGCGACGTATGCCACTCCGTCGGCTCGAACGGGGCGCGCGAGGCGGCCACCCTCGCCTCCTCGTGGTCCGCGTAGACCTCGTGGAGCGTCTCGTCCCCGGCGGTGCCGCGCCGGGTGACCTCCCACAGGGTGAGGTCGCTGCCGTCGGGGAGCAACCAGCAGTGCCGGTAGGTCTCCTGGTGCAGCGTGGCGCTGTGGTGCGCCGAGTGGAGCGAGGTGTCGTGGGCGAGTGCGGAGTCGAGCCGAGCGAGGATCTCGTCGGGCAGTTCGAATGAGTTGAGGGCGCGTCCAAGCAGTCGCATGAGGGGGTTCTCCGGCGACTCGGGTGTCTCGTACGGAACGCTCAAGGCATCTCCCGGCGTTGCTGCATGTCACCTCGTGGGTGCATACCGTAGCCCTATGGTTGGACATCATGTCCGGGAATCGTGAAAACGAACGAAGGCCATGAGAAGTTCCCGCACATGCCCTCGTCGTATGCCCCGAATCCGGAAGCGACGCTCGGAAGGTAGCGCCAAGTGCTGCCGAGGCGGAAGACGGCACGCTTGTACGGAAACTGACGCCTCGTCCACCCAAAGGGTTGCTTTCCCTTTCTCAAACCCGCGCCGAGACGCCGGGCCGACCGCACCTTCACCGGCGCCGCGCCTCTTGTGCGACAAGGGCTGCGGGCCCGTGCCCCGCACGGTGGGCTTGCGCGAGCCGGCCCACGCCCTGCGACGGGCCCCACCGCGCCGAACGCGACCACGGCACCCGGGGGCGTACGGCGCCGAGGGGTGGTGCGGTGGCGAGCGAGGGGCGCCGGGGCGGACGGGAGGGGTGCCGGGACGAGGGCGAGCGCCCCCGGGCCGGTCCTCACGCCTCGCCGGGCGGTCTCCCGTACGAGACCCGCCGGACCAGCCCGGTGCGCCCCCGTCCCCGTCCCCGTCCCTGCCCCCGCCTCCGCCGGGGTACGGCCCTGGGGTCCGCCTCCCCGTGGCCCCGGACCGCTCGCCCTCGTGCGGCCGGAGCGCGGACGTACGCTGGAGGCATGAGCGAGTCCCCGGAGCCGACGGCCAGCCCTTCCCCGCAGCCCCTGCCGGGCCCGGCGGAGGCCGGGACCCCCGGCCCCGGTGAGGGCGCCCCGGCCCACGACGAGGGGCGCGCGGCTGCGGCCACCGGGGGTGCGGGCGCGGAGGCGGCGGATGCTCCGGAGACCGGGGGCGCGCCTCAGAAAGAGGAAGCTCCCGAGGCGGAAGCGGAGACGGGGACGGCGGCGGAACCCGAGGTCGAGCGTCTGCGGCGGGCCAAGGCGCGCCTGGTCTTCGACGATCCCCTGTACGGGCGGGGCGGCGACGACTCCGACCGGGGCTGGGGGGATCGCCCCCGCCCCCGTGGCGGCTCGGCGGCGGACCTGGCCCGCTTCCTCGACGAGAAGCCGCCCCACCACATCTGACCGGAAACGGCCCCCCGACAGGTGATCCCAGGACATGCGGCGGCCTCGCGGCAAGCGGCCCTGCGGCACACAGCCGTGCGGCACGCCGCCCCGGAACCCCTGCCGACGCCCAGGGAAGCCCCTCAGCCCTTGGTGGGACCAGCGGGACCCTGCGGCCCGCCCACCGGCCCTCCCGGCGCCCCGGGGCCGTCCTGCCCGGGCCCTGCGGTCGCTCCAGGGGCCGCAGGGCCGTTCGGGGCGGACTCGCCCCGCGCGATCCGGGCGGCGACGAGCTCGTCCCTGATGTCCTTGAGCACGTCCAGTTCCGAGACCGGCACCTCGGGAGTGCCGTACTTCGCCTCGCGCCGGGCGGCCAGCCGCGCCAGGTAGCGGGACATGGGCAGGACCATCAGGAAGTAGACGACCGCCGCCGTGATGAGGAAGGTGAGGGCCGCGCTGAGGACCGTGCCCCACATGATCTGGATGCCCTGGGCCTCTTCGCCCCCGTGCGCGGGCACGCAGGGGCTCTCCAGGCAGTAGCTGTACTGATCCAGGTCCTGCGTGCCGAAGGCGCCGACCACCGGGTTGATGACGCCCTTGACCACCGCGTTGACGATGTTCGTGAAGGCCGCCCCGATGACCACGGCGACCGCGAGGTCGATGACGTTGCCACGCATGAGGAAGGACTTGAAGCCTTCCCACACACCAGGCTTGCTGTTCTTGCTCACCCAAGGACCTTTCCGTATGCGTATGTTGTGCGGTGCAAACAGTCCCGCAACCTACGACATCCGTCCCGGCCCCTGTCCAATTGCCTCCCCCTATCGAGGGACTTGACACGAGCCGGTGCAGCATCTCGCGTGCGGAACCGGCGCGCGGGGGCGTTCCGCTCCGGAACCCCCGGAGCAATGCCCCGGCCGCCCTCCGCGGCAGGCCCCTCAACACGCGACCACCGCCAGGGCGGAGGAGGCGGACGCCGCGGCGAGGTCCACCGCCGAGGCACGTGGCACGGTGAGCACGATGACGGCGCCGGGGTCCGTCGCGTCCCAGCGCGTTTCCGGGTCTGCCTCCGGCCAAACCTCGCCACCGGAAAACTCCGGCGGCGAGCCCGGGACCGGGGTCGCCGAGCCTCGGGACGCCGAAGGGGCGGAGCCGGGCGGACGGGGGAGAGCGGCGACCCGTGCCCCGCTCACCACGACGCGGGCCGCACGAGATCCCGCGCCGCCCACCGCGATCACGTCGACCAGGTCCCCCGGTCGCAACAGGCGCGCAGGCCCGCCGGTTCCGCGATCCGCACCGCCGTGCGCACGGGACGCCGGTCGGGCGCGGCCCGCTCCCGGGCCGGAGCCGCCGCTCGCTCCGGCCCCGGAGCCGGCTTCGCCGCGGGAGCCGCCGTCCTCGTCGGTGAAACGCCGGCACCTGTCGAGGGGACGGCGATGAGGAGGCCGCCGCAGCAGGCCAGCACCGCCAGCGCCAGGCCGCGGCCGACCGGGCGGCGCGGCCACAGCCGCCCCACTCCGGCACGACGCACGGGCAGTGGCGGGAAGAGCGGAACCGTACCGGTCGGCGGCACCTCGCGCCCCGGCGGTCCCGTCCCCGAACCCGCTCTCGCATCCCAGCCCGTCCCCGACGCGGTTCCCGTGTTCGCCACCGCTCCCGCCCTCGTCCCGTCCCGGGCCACGGTGCCGTACTGCTCCTGGCCGGGAGCGTCGCGCGTGGCGGAGCCGTAGGAGGGCGCGGCGCCAGCGAGCCCGCTGCCGGAGAACCCGAGCCCCGCAAAGCCGGATTCGGAGCTGTCGCGCCCGAGTGCCCCGTGTCCCGGGGGCGCGAAAGCCGGGGCCCCGTACCCCGGCCCCCCGTATCCCTCCGCTCCGTATCCCCGCGCCCCGTGTCCCTGCGCTCCCTGTGCTGCGTGCCCTGACCCTCCGGGCTCCGGCGACTCGGGACGCGTGAACTCCTGCCGGGCCCGGCCCGGCTGACCGGCCTGGCCCGGCTCGTACGGCGCTCCGGCGGGCTCCGGCGGGGCGGAGGGGAAGAGGGGGCCGGGAGGCATGTGTGTCATGGCGGATCGTCCGTCCTGTGCGGGGGTGGAGGCCGGTGGCGACACGGGACGTGCCACCACCGGGTCCGTCCCGCAGCCGGCGTCACGCCGGTACGAAACGGACAACCACACCCTGCATCAGAGAACTGACAGGCGATGAACGCCTGTGGATAACTCGGGGGTTGCCGAGATATCCACAACCCGGACGAGTGATCGCTTTCCCCTCGGTTCGACAAGGACCACCCGAGGTGTTCTACGGTTACGGCAACGCGAACCCGGGGTCCCATCCCCCGAGGGCCTTCGTGCACAGGCAGGCCCGGTCCTCCGCGTCCGGAAGACCTGCCACGACGTCGAAAAGGACCGTCCGCAGTCGGTCGACGTTCGCCGCGAAGACCTCCAGCACATCCTGGTGCGAGACACCCTCCCCTGTCTCGGTGCCCGCGTCCAGGTCGGTGACCAGCGTCAACGAGGTGTAGCAGAGCTCCAGTTCACGAGCGAGCATCGCCTCCGGATGCCCGGTCATCCCGACCACCGACCAGCCCTGCGCCGCGTGCCAGCGTGATTCGGCACGGGTGGAGAACCGCGGACCCTCCACCACGACGAGCGTTCCGCCGTCCACCGCGTCCCAGTCGTGCCGCCTGGCCGTGGTGAGTGCGACGGCACGGCCCGTCGGGCAGTACGGATCGGCGGGGGAGACGTGCACGACGTTCGGCACGGCGCCGTCCGGACGTGGCTCGCCGTCGAAGTAGGTCTGCGCCCGGCCCTTCGTACGGTCGACGAACTGGTCGGGAACGAGCAGGGTGCCAGGACCGTACTCGGGCCTCAGCCCGCCCACCGCACAGGGCCCGAGTACCTGCCGCACGCCGACCGAGCGCAGGGCCCAGAGGTTGGCGCGGTAGTTGATGCGGTGGGGCGGCAGGTGATGGTCCCGCCCGTGCCGGGGCAGGAACGCCACCTGGCGGCCCGCCACTTCGCCGAGGAAGAGGGAGTCGCTCGGCGGCCCGTACGGAGTCTCGACCGAGACCTCCGTGACGTCTTCGAGAAAGGAGTAGAAGCCTGAACCGCCGATGACCCCGATTTCGGCCCGGGGCCCCGAGGGGCCCGCGGCACCGGGCGCGGAGGGGCTGGCGGAGGTGGTGTGCGACATGGCGGCACAGTATCGGGACACCACCGGACGCACGTCCGGGCCCCGACCTCCGGCGGAGCGGAGGAACGGAGCCCGGACGGGGAAGCGGCAGGTCCGTCGCTGTCACTGCGGCGCCGGTTTCCGAGGGAGGAGCCGGCGATCCCGGCCGAGGCCGGAGGCCCGCGCGCACGCGCGAGCTACGGAAGACGGGCCTGAGCGCATACGGAGGCCCGGTGTGCCCCCACGGCACGGGGGACACACCGGGCCACCGCGAAAGAGCGGGGTGCGGGCGTCAGGCGGCGGGCGCCGGCGAGCTGCTGCTTGAGGAGGAGCTGCTGCTCGAAGAACCGCTGCTCGCCGAGGTGGAACCGGCGTCCGTCTTCTTCTCCGCCGCGGGCTTCGCGGGGGTGTCCGAGCCGGTCGAGGGCTTGGCCGCGGGAGAGCTGCTGCTCGAAGAGCCCCGGCTGTCGTTGCGGTAGAAGCCCGAGCCCTTGAAGACGATGCCGACGGCGGAGAAGACCTTCTTCAGGCGGCCCCCGCAGTTCGGGCACTCGGTGAGCGAGTCGTCCGTGAACTTCTGGACGGCCTCCAGGCCCTCACCGCACTCGGTGCACTGGTACTGGTACGTCGGCACTTGCTTCCTCCTGGCACTCTGACTCGATGAGTGCTAACGACACTCCATAGTGACGTATTCCGCGCCGTCAGTCCACTGCCGACGGGCCCCGGTGACCGATCACACGCCGGTCGCCTGTTCCGGGACAGGCTCTTCCGGCTGCCTCGACCGGGCGGGCACGAGCCGCCTCCGGAGGAGCACGACGGTGCACAGGGCGGCCAGCGTGCCGAAGGCGGGGACCAGGAAACCGGCCTGGGAACCGTGCGCGTCGGCGAGCCTGCCCGCGACCGTCACCGCCGCGGCCTGCCCCAGCGCCACCGCTCCGGTGAGCCACGTGAACGCCTCGGTCCTGGCCCGGGCCGGCACCAGCGTGTCGACCAGCGTGTACCCGGTCACCAGGGTGGGGGCGACGCACAGGCCCGTGAGGAAACCGACCACCGCGAAGAGAGGAACGGAGTGCACGGCCCACAGGGTCGAGGCCACGAGGGCGAGTGCCGTGTAGCCCACGAGCAGCCTGCCGTGGGCGGGCCGCTTCCAGGCGATCGCGCCCACAGCGGCGCCCGAGAGCATGTTCCCGCAGGCGAAGATCCCGTAGAGGAGACCGTTGACACCGGAGTGACCCGACTCCTCGGCGAAAGCCGTGAGAGACACCTGCATCCCGCCGAAGACGACCCCGATACCGAGGAAGGCCACGACCAGCACCAGAACACCCGGCACCCGCAGCGCCGAGGACGAAACGGGAGCCTCCGCCCCGGAACCCGGGCCGTCCGTGCCCGGCCGCCCCGGCTTCGCCACGCGCCCGTCCGTGCCACGGCTGGGCCGCCCGCTGCCGGTCGTGCCCGGCGCCTGGCCGGCGGAGAGGCCCGGGCGGGCGTCGCCCGGCAGTCCCGCGCGCTGGGCGGCGAAGAGCAGGCCGCCGACGAGGGTCAGCGTCGCCTCGGCGGCGAGACCGGCGACCGGGTGCACGCCGGTGCACAGGGCGGTGGCGAGCACCGGCCCGATGACGAACGTGAACTCGTCGGTCACCGACTCGAAGGCGGCGGCCGTGGGGAGCAGCGGGGTGTCGCCGAGCTTGCCCGCCCAGCGCGCCCGCACCATCGGGCCGACCTGCGGCACCGACGCGCCCGCCGGGACGGCCAGCAGGAACAGCGTCCACAGCGGGGCCCCGAGGAGCGCGAGCGCGGCCAGGGCGGCGACCGAGACGGCGTGGAGGACGACACCGGGGACGAGGACGGCGCGTTGCCCGTGGCGGTCCGCGAGCCGCCCGTTCTGCGGGGCGAAGAGCGCCATGGAGACGCCGGTGACGGCCGCGACGGCACCCGCGTTGCCGTAGGACCCGGTGGTGTGTTCCACGAGCATGACCATGCCCATGGTCAGCATCCCGAAGGGCTGCCGGGCGGCGAAGCCCGAGAGGAGGAAACCGGCGATGCCGGGGGTGCGCAGGAGCTGTCCGTAACCGGGGCGGCGCGCGGGAGCGCCGTGCGGGTCCTTCGGGGAGCCGGTGCCGGACGAGGAGGCGACCGTGGTTGCCACGGCGCACACCTTTCTGCCGCCTGGTAGCGCCTCAGCGGGGAGGCACCGAGAGCTGTCCACTCGCGCGGAACTGCGGTAGATACCAGCGCCCGGGAGGGCGTCACGGCCGCCATACGGTCGCGCCAGCTCTGCGTCAGGCAGAGTTGGTCGGTCAGTGATGCGCGCCCATCGTATGACGGGTGCGCGGGGCGGCGCGCCCCCGCCGCCCTGAGCCGGCCGCCGGCGAGGACGCGAACGGCGGCTCAGGCCGGGTCCCGCTCCTCGTCCGGTTCGCCGACCCCCGCCCCTTCGGCAGCGCGCTCCCCGGCCGGGAGGCGGGCCCCCTCCGGGTCCCGCTCCTCGGCGCCGTCCGCCCCACGGGCGGTCTGCTCCCGGGCCCTCTCGCGCACGGACTCACGCAAGGAGTCGCGCGCGGCGGACTCCCGTACGGAGGGGGCGGGCGGAAGCGGCGGTACGGAGCCGGTGCCGCGACGCTCGGCCGCCGGGGCCTCCCTCTCCTCGGGCACGAAGGCGCCGCCGCCCACCGCCCCCGTACGGCCCACACCGGCACCCGCGCCGTGAGCGGCCCGACCGCCGGCACCCGTGCCGCCCGTGGCCCGCTCACCGGCACCGACGCCTCGCGCCGCCCAGTCATCACCGCCCGTACCTCGGGCGTCCCGGCCACCCGCGTCCCCGCCACCCGCGTCCCGGCCCTGCGCACCCGTGCCACCGGCTCCCGCACCAGCGGCCTCCGCACCATCTGCTCCCGAGCCGCCGACCTGCGCGTTGCCGACCCCCGCGTCGCCCGTACGCGGCGTTCCGTCCGCCGCGCCCGGTTCCCCGTAGCCCTGCCGCACCTTCCCGGCCTCGTCGCGCCCGCTCACGTCCGTGGACCGGCTGAACCGCAGGCGCCCCAGCGAGCGCCGCCCCTGCCCGGCTCCCCGCGTGCGCCCGCCCGAACCGCGTCCGCCCGCGTGGGAGGGGCCGGCCGCGCTCCCGGCATCGGCGCGCCCCGCACCCGTACGCTCCGCACCCGCACTCCCGCGCCCGGCACCGTCCCCCGGCCGCCCGTCACCACTACCCGCACGCCCGCCACTAGCTCCCGCATGCCCGCCACTAGCTCCCGCACATCCAGCACCAGCCCCCGCACGTCCAGCCCCCGCCCCACCGCGCCCGCCACCCGCTCCACCCCGCCCAGCACCGGTCCCGCTCCAACCGGCGGTCGTCACCGCGCGGCCCGCGCCGGCGACCGCGCCCTGGGTCGGGGCGGCGGGATCCTCCGTCTGGCCGAGCCAGCCGGCGAGCTTGCCGCCGTGGGCGACGGCGCGCAGGCGGTCCTCGGCGGCCTCGCGGACGGGATCGGTGGCGACGACGAGGAGTTCGTCGCCGCGGCGCAGCGTCGTGGTCGGGGTGGGGACGAAGCTCGCGCCCTCGCGGACGACGAGCGTGACGGCGGAGCCCTTCGGCAGACGCAGTTCGCTCACCTCCACGCCCGTGCATCCGGGAGTCGGCGGGGACCGCGACCGACAGGAGGTGGCCGCGCAGGCGCTCCAGCGGTGCGGACTCGACGCCGAGGTCCGCCGTCTCGGCGCGATTGCCGAGGCCCAGGCGCCGGGCGAGCCAGGGCAGGGTCGGGCCCTGGACGAGGGTGTAGACGACGACGAGCACGAAGACGATGTTGAAGATGTGCTGGCTGTCCTTGATCCCGCCCACCATGGGGATCGTGGCGAGGATGACCGGCACCGCGCCGCGCAGTCCCGCCCAGGACATGAGCGCCTGTTCGCGCCACGGCTGCCGGAAGGGCAGCAGGCTCAGCAGGACCGAGGCCGGCCGGGCGAGCGCGGTGAGGATCAGGCCGATGAGGAGCGCGGGCACCATGTCCGAGGCGAGCTCGTGCGGGGTGACGAGCAGCCCGAGCAGGACGAACATGCCGATCTGCGCGATCCAGCCGAGACCCTCGGCGAAGCCCCTGGTCGCGGGCCAGTGCGGCAGTTTGGCGTTGCCGAGCACCATCGCGGCGAGGTAGACGGCGAGGAAGCCGCTGCCGTGGGCGAGGGCGCCCGAGGCGTAGGCGGTGACGGCGATCGCCATGACCGCGATCGGGTAGAGCCCGGAGGCGGGCAGGGCGACGTGGCGCAGCCCGTACGCGCCGAGCCAGCCGACCGCGAGCCCCACCGCGGCCCCGATGGCCAGTTCCAGCGCGATCTCGCCGAGGAGCACGTACCAGTGCTCGACGGGCCCGGCCGTCGAGAAGGCCACGACGAGGATGACGACCGGCGCGTCGTTGAAGCCCGACTCCGCCTCCAGCGTGCCCGTGATGCGGGAGGGCAGCGGCACCCTGCGCAGCACCGAGAAGACCGCCGCCGCGTCCGTCGAGGAGACCACCGCGCCGATGATCAGCGCGGGCCGCCAGTCGAGCCCCACCACGTAGTGCGCCCCCAGCGCCGTGACGCCGACGCTGATCCCGACACCCAGCGTGGACAGGGCGGCCGCCGCGGGCAGCGCCGGGCGCACCTCTTTCCACTTCGTGCCGAGCCCGCCCTCGGCCAGGATCACCACGAGGGCCGCGTAGCCGATGACCTGGGTGAGCCGGACGTCGTCGAACGCCACGTTGCCGAGTCCGTCCGTGCCCATGACGACGCCGATGCCGAGATAGACGAGCAGGCTCGGCAGGCCGCTGCGCGAGGAGAGGCGCACGGCCGCGACGGCGACGAGGAGGACGAGGGCGGAGATGAGCAGGAGCTGGTTGAGGCGGTCGACAGTCAGGGGCCGGTTCCTTTCCGCGGGGGTGGGAGCCCCCGTCCACCGAGGCGGACGGGGAGAAGACGCCGGCAAGGGGGGCGAGCCGGGCGGAGGGGGACGGCTCCGGAACGGAGACGACCCGGTTACTTCGTTACCTTACCTAATCGTTAACGGTTTCTTGATGCGTCTTCGCGAACCCGCTCCCGCGCCCGGACGCGTCTGACCCTGCGGAGATACGACCGCCTTGCACCGGAGAAGTCGGCACACAAAGGACAAGCCGGCCGTGTGCGGGCGGGCTCAAGTGCCGTGCGGGGCGGGGCGGACCGGCCACCGGGCCCGGCCCCGGCCCCCGTACCGCGTCCTTGGCCTGCGGGCGCTGCGCCTATGGTTGCTCCAGCGTTGGGGTGACTCTCCGCCCGGACGATTCCGCCCGCTCGGCCGCTCGAAGGACAGCAAGGACAGCGATGCCCGCGAATACAACCCCCTCTTCCGGTCATAAGTCCGGCAAGAAGAAAGGGCGTCGAGCCCGCCTCCTCGTGATCCTCCTGGTCCTCGTCGTCGTGGCGGGAATCGGGTACGGCGGCTGGTGGGGAGTGAGCACCGTGCGGGCCTCGTACCCGCAGACGAACGGGACGCTCCAGCTCAAGGGCCTCAGCGGCAAGGTCGAGGTCCGCCGCGACGCGTACGGGATTCCGCAGATCTACGCGGACAGCGACGCCGACCTCTTCATGGCGCAGGGCTACGTCCAGGCCCAGGACCGCTTCTGGGAGATGGACGTGCGCCGGCACACGACCTCCGGCCGGCTCTCCGAGATGTTCGGCGACGGACAGGTCGACACCGACGCCTTCCTGCGCACGCTCGGCTGGCGGGACGTGGCGCAGAAGGAGTACGACACGAAGCTGTCGGCCGCCACGAAGCGCTCCCTCGACGCGTACACCCGGGGCGTCAACGCCTACCTGGCGGGCAAGGACGGCAAGGACATCTCGGTGGAGTACGCCGCTCTCGGCTTCACCAACGACTACACGCCGCAGAAGTGGGACGCGGTCGACTCGGTGGCCTGGCTCAAGGCGATGGCCTGGGACCTGCGCGGCAACATGCAGGACGAGATCGACCGCTCGCTCATGAGCAGCCGCCTCAGCGCGAAGCAGATCAAGGACCTCTACCCCGGCTACCCCTACGACAAGAACGCGCCGATCATCCAGGGCGGCGGCGTCGACCCGGTCACCGGCGAGTACGACCCCGACTACAAGGGCTCCCCCGGCGAGATGGGCACGGGCGTCGGCCGCACCACGGACACGGGCACGGGTGGCACGGGCACGGGTGGCACGGGCACGGGTGGCACGGGCACGGGTGGCACCGGCACCGGTGGTACGGGTACAGGCGGCACAGGTACGGGCGGTACGGGCACCGGCGTGAGCACCGGCGGCACAGGCACCGGTACGAACACCGCCACCGGCACCGGCTCGGACACCGGCACCTCCCCCCAGGGCTCCTTCGGCGCCACCGACGCCCAGGCCATCAGCGACAAGCTCACCGGCGTCTACGACGCCCTCGACCGCGTCCCCGACCTGCTCGGCCCGAGCGGCAACGGCATCGGCTCGAACTCCTGGGTCGTCTCCGGCAAGTACACGACGACCAACAAGCCGCTGCTCGCCAACGACCCGCACCTCGCCCCGCAGCTCCCCTCGGTCTGGTACCAGATGGGGCTGCACTGCCGCACGGTCTCGGCGAAGTGCCAGTACGACGTCTCCGGCTACACCTTCTCCGGGATGCCCGGTGTGATCATCGGCCACAACGGCGACATCTCCTGGGGCATGACGAACCTCGGTGCCGACGTCACCGACCTCTACCTGGAGAAGGTCACGAGCGACGGCTACCAGGTCGACGGCAAGATCAAGAAGTTCAGGTCCCGCAAGGAGACGATCAAGGTCGCGGGCGGCACGTCGAAGGTCATCACCGTCCGCGAGACGGACAACGGCCCGCTCATCTCCGACCGGGACGACGAACTGACCAAGGTCGGCAAGAAGGCGCCCGTCGCGAGCGCGGCGCCCGACCGGGGCGACGGCTACGGTGTCGCGCTGCGCTGGACCGCACTTGATCCCGGGCGCTCCATGGACGCGGTCTTCGCGCTCGACAAGGCGAAGGACTTCAAGGAGTTCCGCTCCGCCGCCGCGCTCTTCGAGGTCCCCTCGCAGAACCTCATCTACGCCGACACCGAGGGCCACATCGGCTACCAGGCGCCGGGGAAGATGCCGGTCCGCGCCAAGGGTGACGACGGCTCGCTGCCCGCGCCGGGATGGGACTCCGGCTACGACTGGCAGGGCTGGATCAAGCAGGACGAACTGCCCTGGGAGTACGACCCGGCGCGCGGCTACATCGTCACCGCCAACCAGGCCGTCGTGGACAAGGACCACTACCCCTACGAGCTGACGACCGACTGGGGATACGGCACCCGCAGCGAGCGCATCACCGACCTGATCAAGTCGAAGATCAAGGACGGCGGCAAGATCTCCACCGACGACATGACCTCCATGCAGATGGACAACAGCAGCGAGATCGCCCGCCTGCTCACGCCCTACCTGCTGAAGATCGACGTCAAGGACCCGTACGTCCGCGAGGCGCAGAGGCTCCTGGAGGGCTGGGACTACACGCAGGAACCCGACTCGGCGGCAGCCGCCTACTTCAACGGCGTGTGGCGCAACATCCTGACCCTCGCCTTCGGCCAGAAGCTGCCGAAGGAGGTACGGGTCAAGGACGAGTGCCTCAACGTCGAGCCGGCCGGCACGACGGGCCCCGTGGACGAGGACACCCGGGTGCGCGAGTGCGGGCAGCGCGACGCGGACAGCGCGCAGCCCGACGGCGGCGACCGCTGGTACGAGGTCGTCCGCAAGCTCGTCAAGGACCCGAAGAGCGACTGGTGGTCCTCGCCCAAGACCCGCAAGGACTCGGCGACCGCCACCCGTGACGGTCTCTTCGCGCGCGCCATGAAGGACGCCCGCTGGGAGCTGACCGCGAAGCTCGGCAAGGACATCGACACCTGGAGCTGGGGCCGGCTGCACCAGCTCACGCTCAAGAACCAGACGCTCGGCACCGAGGGCCCCGGCCTCCTCCAGCGGATGCTCAACCGCGGCCCGTACAAGCTGGGCGGCGGCGAGGCGGCGGTCGACGCGACCGGCTGGAACGCGGCGGGCGGCTACGACGTCGTCTGGGTCCCGTCGATGCGGATGATCGTCAACCTCGCGGACCTCGACAAGTCCCGCTGGATCAACCTCACCGGCGCCTCGGGCCACGCCTACAGCGCCCACTACACCGACCAGACGAAGAAGTGGACCGAGGGCGAGACCCTGCCCTGGGCCTACAGCGACGCCGCGGTGAAGAAGGGGACCAAGGACACGCTGACCCTGGAACCCTGACCGGCACGCCGCCCGCGAAGCGCCGGCACGGGCCCGCACGGCGGCGGTACGCCGGCCGAGGGGCGCTCCCACGACGGGGGGCGCCCCTCAGCCGTACCACCTACCACCGACCGCAGGGACCGCCTCCCGCCCGTACGCCCGCGAGGCCACGTACGGCGGCCCCATGGTCCGTACGCCCGCAGACCCCCGTGCCGTCCGTCGCCCTACCGCCGCCCGAACCAGCGCACGCCCGCCGGGGTCACCGCCGCGTGCACCGGCCGGTCGTGCGGCTCGGCGGGGACGGTGTCGCGCACCTCCTCCGCGTACAGCAGGACCAGGAGGAGCGGGTCGGCGCCGGTACGGGCGAGGCGGGTCAGGACCCGGTCGTACGAACCGCCGCCGCGTCCCAGCCTGTGTCCCGCGCGGTCCACGGCGAGGCCCGGCAGCAGGACGGCCCCCGCCTCCGCGACCGCCTCCGGCCCGAGCCGGGGCCCGGCGGGCTCGCGCAGCGTCATGCGGCCCGCGCGCCCCGCCTCGCGCAGGGAGCCGGGGCCCTCGTAGACGGCCCAGTCGAGGTCGTCGTCGGGGAGCAGCACCGGCAGCAGCACCCGCACGCCGCGCGCGTGCCACAGGTCGAGGAGCGGCCCGGTGTCCGGCTCGCCGCCGACCGACACGTACGCGGCCACGCTCCGTACGCCGTCCAGCTCGGGGAGCCGCGCCACGACCCCGGCCAGCGCGTGCCCCAGGCGCCGCACCTCCGCGGCCTGCCGTGCCCTTCGCCCCGTCAGCAGGGAACGCCGCAAGGCCCTCTTCGCCTCCGTCGCCTCACTCGGCAATCGGCTCAACGCAGACTCCTTATTACGTCATATCAGTCAATATGACCGCCGCCTGTGGACAACTCCCGCGGGCCCGGGCGGAGCCCTGACTATGGTGGCGCCATGACTTCCGCACACACGAGGATCACCAAGGCCGTGATCCCCGCTGCCGGTCTCGGTACCAGGTTCCTCCCGGCGACCAAGGCCACCCCGAAGGAAATGCTGCCGGTCGTGGACAAGCCCGCGATCCAGTACGTCGTGGAGGAGGCCGTCTCGGCCGGCCTGAACGACTTCCTCATGGTGACAGGCCGTAACAAGCGACCGGTCGAGGACCACTTCGACCGCAACTACGAGCTGGAGGAGGCGCTGCGCCGCAAGGGCGACGGCGACCGCCTCGCCAAGGTGCAGGAGTCCTCCGCCCTGGCGGACATCCACTACGTCCGCCAGGGCGACCCCAAGGGCCTCGGCCACGCCGTGCTCTGCGCCGCGCCGCACGTCGGCCAGGAAGCCTTCGCCGTCCTCCTCGGCGACGACCTCATCGACCCGCGCGACCCGCTCCTCGCCCGGATGATCGAGGTCCAGGCCCGCGAGGGCGGCAGCGTCGTCGCCCTCATGGAGGTCCCGCCCGAGCAGATCCACCTCTACGGCAGCGCGGCCGTCGAGACGACCGCCGACTCCGACGTCGTCCGCATCACCGGCCTCGTGGAGAAGCCCAACCCCGCCGACGCGCCCAGCAACTACGCGGTCATCGGCCGCTACGTCCTCGACCCGCACATCTTCGACATACTGCGTACGACCGAGCCCGGGCGCGGCGGCGAGATCCAGCTCACCGACGCGCTCCAGCAGCTCGCCGAGGACGAGAAGGCGGGCGGCCCGGTGCACGGCGTCGTCTTCCGTGGACGCCGCTACGACACCGGCGACCGGGGCGACTACCTGCGCGCCATCGTCCGGCTCGCGTGCGAACGTGAAGACCTGGGCCCGGACTTCCGCGCCTGGCTCCGCAGTTACGTCGACGAGGAGATGCAGCCGTAGTGAGCACGACGACGCAGCCCCAGGCGCCCGGGGACACCTGGACGGTGACCGCGCACCTGGACGACATCCTGGCCACGGTGCGCCCGCTGGAGCCCATCGAGCTCCAGTTGCTCGACGCCCAGGGCTGCGTCCTCGTGGAGGACGTGACGGTGCCGCTCTCGCTGCCCCCGTTCGCCAACAGCTCCATGGACGGGTACGCGCTCAGGGCGGCCGATCTCGCGGGCGCCACCGAGGAGGCGCCCGTCGCGCTCGGTGTCGTCGGCGACGCCGCGGCCGGCCCGTCCCCGGAGCTGTCGGCGGGAGCGGGCGAGGCGGTCCGCATCATGACCGGCGCCCCGCTGCCCGCGGGCGCGGACACGGTCGTGCCCGTCGAGTGGACCGACGGCGGCCTCGGCGGCGGCCCTGTCGACCGCATGACCCCGCACAGCACGGCGCCCGAGGGCGCCTCCGGCACGGTCCGCGTCTTCCGTCCCGCCGAGCCCGGTGCGCACGTTGCGCGAGGCGGGGCGGCGACGTGCGCGAGGGCGACCTCGCCCTCGCGGCGGACACCGTGCTCGGCCCCGCGCAGCTCGGCCTGCTCGCCGCCATCGGTCGCGACACCGTCCGCGTCCGCCCCCGTCCCCGCGTCGTCGTCCTCGCCACCGGCAGCGAACTCGTCCAGCCCGGCGAGCCCCTGGCCCCCGGCCAGATCCACGACTCCAACAGCTTCGCCCTCACCGCCGCCGCGCGGGACGCGGGCGCGCTCGCCTTCCGCGTCGGCGCCATCGGGGACGACGCCGAGACCCTGCGCGCCACGATCGAGGACCAGCTCATCCGCGCCGACCTCGTCGTGACCTCGGGCGGCGTGAGCGTCGGCGCCTACGACGTCGTCAAGGAGGCCCTGACCGGCTGGAAGGGGCTGCCGGGGACGACTGCCGAGGACGCGCGGCACGATCCCGACGCGGACGCGGACGCGGACGCGGACGCGAGCACGGGGACGGCGGGTACGGGGGAGGGCGTCCCGGGGGCCGTGGCCCCGCGCGGCGTCGCCTTCCGCAAGCTCGCGATGCAGCCGGGCAAGCCCCAGGGCTTCGGCACGATCGGCCGCGACGCGACACCCGTCCTCGCCCTCCCGGGCAACCCGGTCTCCGCGTACGTGTCCTTCGAGCTGTTCGTCCGCCCCGCCATCCGCACCCTCGCGGGCTTCACGGACCCGCACCGCCCGACCGTCCGCGCCCGTGTCGACGCGCCGAAGGCCCTCACCTCGCCCGCCGGCCGCCGCCAGTACCTGCGCGCCCGCCACGCGGACGGCCGCGTCACCCCCGTCGGCGGCGCCTCCTCGCACCTGGTCGGCGCCCTCGCGCGGGCCGACGCGCTCCTCGTCGTCCCCGAGGAGCGCACCTCGGTGGAGCCGGGCGAGGA
>NZ_GG770539.1:4112546-4114712 GCF_000154905.1 Streptomyces sp. SPB074
CCGGGCCGCCGCCGGGGTCTACCCGGATCGCGGCGGGCCGCTGATCGCCGAGGCGCTGCGCGGCTGGGGCTTCGCGACCGAGGGACCGCAGGTGGTGCCGGACGGCGCGCCCGTGGAGGCCGCGCTGCGCGCGGCGGTAGAGACCGGCTACGGCGTGGTCGTCACGACGGGCGGCACCGGGCTCACGCCCCACGACCTCACGCCCGAGGCGACCCGCGCCGTCCTGGACCGCGAGATCCCGGGCGTCGCCGAGGCGATCCGCGCCGAAGGGCTCGGCAAGGTGCCGAGTGCCGCGCTCTCGCGCGCGCTCGCCGGAGTCGCGGGGACGACCCTCGTCGTGAACCTGCCGGGTTCCACGGGCGGGGTCCGCGACGGACTCGCCGTCCTGGAGCGCTGGCTGCCGCACGCCGTCGAGCAGATCCACGGCGGCGACCACCGCCCGGCACCGGGGCAGACCGGTGCTGGCACCCACCCGGGACCGGGCACCTCCGGCCCCGCCGAGAACGCCGGGAGCCCGAGCTGAACGGGTATCTGTCCACGTGGCCCATCGTGCTGACGGAGGACGACGTGACCCTGCGCCCGATAAGACAGCGCGACCAGAGCGCCTGGCGCGAGGTCAACCGGCGCAACCGCGACTGGCTGCGCCCCTGGGAGGCGACGATCCCGCCGCCGACCCCCTCGGGCCCCATCACGCACCGACCGACCTACCGCCAGATGGTCCGGCACCTGCGCGCGGAGGCGAAGGCCGGCCGGATGCTGCCGTTCGTCATCGAGTACCAGGGGCGCCTGGTCGGGCAGTTGACGGTCGCCGGGGTCACCTGGGGGTCGATGTGCTCGGCGCACGTCGGGTACTGGGTCGATCAGGACATCGCCGGGCGGGGCGTCATGCCGACCGCCGTCGCACTCGCGGTCGACCACTCCTTCTTCCGGATGGGACTGCACCGCATCGAGGTCTGCATCCGCCCCGAGAACGGTCCCAGCCGCCGCGTCGTGGAGAAGCTCGGCTTCCGCGAAGAGGGCCTGCGCCCCCGCTACCTGCACATCGACGGCGGCTGGCGCGACCACCTCGTCTTCGCGCTGACGGCGGAGGAGGTACCGCACGGGATGCTGGCGCGGTGGCGGTCCCGGCAGGGGGCACCGGGGGATGCGCGGGGCGGCAGGCGGGGCGAGGTGCGGGGCGGGACACCCGGCGAGGTGCGGGGCGAGCGCGGTGAGTGGAAAAGCTCTTCCTCGTAATTCGAAAAGTTATTCGAATGAAAGGGTGATCTGATCCTTACATACCCTTCGCGCCTTTCTGCTGATCAGACCGTTCATAAAAATGCCTGTGTTATCAGTCGGTTCGTGCGACACACCGACTCAATTGGCGGATCGCCCGGCGAAAACCCCTCTACCGTGTGAGAGGTGAGCAGCAGTGGCCTCATTTACGCAGTCATCGTCGGTGCTTGGGCGGCATATCTGGTGCCGATGTGGCTCCGCAGGCAGGACGAGCTGAACGAGGCCCGTCCGACGGAACGTTTCAGTACCGCCATCCGGTTGCTGTCCGGACGCGCGGGAATGGAACGCCGTTACGCCAAGGAGTTGCGGGAGCGCGCCCCGGGCGACCCGGCGACCCTGGCGGGCGAGGCGGAGCCGACCGAACCGGTCGACGTCCGCCCCTTCGCCGTGGACAGGACCGCACCGCGCGAAGCCCCGCCGTCCCCCGTCGAGGCGGCGCGTGAGCCCGTCGCCGAGGAGCCGCGCGGACGCGAGCGCGGCAGGCCCGCCGAGCCCGAGGCTCAACGGGACGAGCGGCCTCGTACGGTGTGGAGCCCCGACGCCGCGGAGGTGCAGGCGCGTGCCCGCCGCACCCGCGTCCTGGCCCGGCGGCGGCGCACCACGGTGCTGCTCTTCCTCGTCTTCACGCTCGGCTCGGTCGTCGCCGCCGTGTGGGGCCTCGGCTTTTTGTGGGTGCCCGCCGTGCCGGCCGTGCTGCTCAGCGCGTACATCGCCCACCTGCGCGGCCAGGAACGCCGGCGCTTCGCGTACACGATGGACCGCCGCCGCGCCGAGGACGCCGCCGCCCGCCTCCGCGACCACGGTCGCGCCGAGGCTGCCGAGGCCCACGGTGCCCCGGCCGCCGAACGCCGCCCCGCGCCGGAGCGGCGTCCGGCGCCGGAGCGCAGGCCC
>NZ_GG770539.1:4114856-4121508 GCF_000154905.1 Streptomyces sp. SPB074
GTCGAGCAGACGGACCACGCGGAGTGGGTCGACCAGCAGCGCGCCCCCGGCAGGGAGCCGCGCGGCGCGGGCTGGGACCCCGTGCCCGTCCCGCTGCCGACGTACGTGACCGCACCCGTGGCCCCGCGCGCGACCCGGGACGTGGACCTGGCCGCCCCCGACGTCTGGTCCTCGGCCCGTTCCACCTCCGCCGAGCCCACCGCCCGGCCCGAGCCGGAACAGCCCGTCGAGTCACGCCCCTCGCGCCGCACGCGCGGGCGCCGCCGCAACACCCCGCTCTTCGACCAGTACGAGGAGAAGCCCCCGCGCCGGGCGGCGGGCGAGTGAGCCGGTGCCCCCGCCGGGGCTCCTGACCTGTACGGAACGGATTACCGAGCACCCCTCCGGGGGTGCTAGAGTTTCACTCGTCGCAAGGGCCTGTGGCGCAGTCCGGTAGCGCACCTCGTTCGCATCGAGGGGGTCAGGGGTTCGAATCCCCTCAGGTCCACAGCACGACTGTTCTTGAGTTCGCTCAGGAATGGTGAAGAGATCCCGTCCGATCGCAAGATCGGGCGGGATCTTCGTCGTTCCCGGGGTCCGAGCCAGGCGCCGGCCGCAGGCTGGAGACGGAAGCGGGGGACCAGCCAGGCGCCGCGGAACGCGGCTCGGCCTGCGGAGGAAACGGCGAGCGTGAGGCCGGGGGGCCTGGCCCGGCAGACGATTCGCCCCGTCCCGCAGCCGCGCCAAATCAGCGGCCGGATACGGCTGGTGAGGAGTGTGAGACGGCGAGGGAAGCCGGGCCGGAGAGGGCTTTTCACGCTGGACCGGCGCCGGGGCCTCCCGGGCGCGCCGCAGCCAGGTCCGGTCGGCCCGGACCCTGGCCCTTCTCCGTGAGTACGGCACCCGGTTGGTGTCAGTTCGCCTGTTGGACGGTGACGTCCATGCGGAAGAGTGTCCGGGAGCCGTCCCCGGTGTGGGCCCGGAGGAGGATGCCGGTGTCCGGAGCGAGGGTGAAGTGGCAGACGAGCCCCTCCTCAAAAGCCCAGGCGCTGAACGGGAAGGACCGCATCGGCCGTACCGTGGCCCTGATGGAGGTGGGCCCGGCCGTGGTGACCTCTGCGAGGTGCGACACGACGCGGGCCGGGCTGAGGAGTTCCGCGAGTCTTGCTGCCGCAGGGTCGGTCTGGTCGGGCTCGTAGTCGCCGCTTATGTCCAGCGTCGTGTTCCTGCCCGCAAGCGTGACAGCCCATGAGCGCCTGGACGGCACATTCGCTACCGACAGTTCCGATTCGATGTCCGGGACGGCCGTGACGCCGGCTCGTAGCCGTACGGGATCGAGCAGGCTGGTTGCCATACGTGCCAGAACAAAGGGCGCGCCCTCCTCCGCACTCGTGGGCGCCGCGCCGGTGACCGGTGAGCCGTCGCCTGCCGTCGCGCGCAGATTGCGCAGCTGGCCGGAGCGGAAGCAGCCCTGCCTGTCGTAGGCGCGGGCGTGCAGCAGGAACCCGGTGGCGGTGTCGATACCGGCGGTCAGGTGGGTCGCCCCCGGCGGGAGCCAGGGGTCTTGCGGGTCGGCGGTCCAGGGATGCGGGACGAGCGTGACCTCGACGCAGGAGCGCCCGTCGATCCAGGTGCACCGCCCCGCCGAGGCGCTGGCAACACCGCTGATCAGGCGGGCGGGATCACAGAGTGAGAGCAGGGGGTCGCCGGAGGCTTCGTCCTTCTTGCGCAGGCGGGCGCTGGACCCGGAGTCGATCCGCAGCTGGCCTGTGGAAGTGGCCTCCGTCTCTTCGAAACGCTCCGCGCTGTGCCAGCCGTAGCGGCCCGAGACGTCTTCCGGCGAGCGGTGCTGGTCGTACCGCGCCTCCGCGTCGAAGTGGACGTCCCATGCCGCTGCGGCAGCCATCCTGCCCAGAGCCCAGCGAGCCAGGCCCGCATGATCTCCGGCCATGGCGTTCAGGGGGTGGGTAGTTGCCATGAGGTCCAGTTCTCAGGTTCTCCGGGGCCGGCCGAGGGCCACTGGACGTACAGAATCCGGTACGGGTGGTTCTGGGGCGCGGGCGCGAGTGTCTCGACGCGCCATCGTCGGCCGCCGAGCGAGGTGATCCGGCAGCCGGGCTTCGCGATGCCCTGGCCGCATCCCAGCACGCGCTGATTTTCCGGACTTTCGTCCGGAATTCCGGCCCGGTCGACGGTCTTGTGCGTCATGAACGACGCGTACCAGGGCCGCTCCGGCCCCTTGACATCCGCGGACAGACGACTTCCCGGCCGCGGGAGGCGCGCTCGTCTCCACGTGAGGCGTGTCGGCGGACGGTGGTCACCGCTTCTCGGCCACCGGCCGGCCACCAGGGGCAGCGCGGGGCCGTGCCGACCGTCGCGCGCGCTCGGCGCGGGCGGCGTCGAATCCGGGAAGGGGCTGGAGCCACCCTGTCGATTCGAGCCGCAGGAGACCAACGCCATCGCCAGGCAGACGGCGCCCGCCGCAGCCGCCGGCACACGACTCAGCGTTTCGTGCACTGGATCTCGCTGTCGTTCTGGTTGTACACGTGCGCTGAGCCCTTGCCCTGCGGCCCCGACACGTAGAGGCGCGCCTGGCCCTTGTAGCGGTACTTCGTTCCCGCCTTGCAGCCCTTGGATGCCACCACACGCAGTGTGCGGGCGTTCTTCTTCGCGCCCTTGGATGTCTTCAACTGCTCCCAGCCGTACCAGCGGGACCGGGAAAGGCTCCCTTCGGTCGAGACGTTGGGGGCGACCATCTTGCCCGCCGTGTCGAAATGGACGTTGATCGTGTGGTTCTTCGTGTGCGAGCTGTGCGGATAGTCGACCTTCCCGCTACAGAGGTAAGGCAGCTTGGGAGCTTTCGCCTGACGACCCGTCTCCGTCAGGTCGGCCTGTCCGCGCACGGCGTCACCGGTCTCGACGACCGGGCCGTCGGCGACGGCCGTGCCTTGCCCGGGGAGCAGGGCGAACGCGGCGAGGGCCGCGATCACCAAAATCGATCCGCGACGTGGTGCTGCCATGACACTCCGATTGGCTGGGCCGACTGAATGGTCGGGTGGGGGAACGCATCCTGTATAGCCAGCCGGAGTACCGAGTAGCCGGGCCGGAACGGAAAATTCACTTGGATGCGCTTCGCGGTCACTCGGGAGGTACCTTCTGCCGTCGTACAGCGGCGAAGTACAGCAGCCGCTACGGCTGTCGTCCCGGGTGCTTGCCGGGCTTTCGCAGCGCTTGGCTCCTCGCTTCGGACGGGGTGTGCGTTTGGGCTTCCCTCGTTACCGCGGTCTTGCTTCGGTGAGGGATCTGCGTGGGCACGTGAGGACGCACGTCCGGAGCGGCGGGCAGCGAGCCGCATGTGTGCCGGGTGCCAGGGAGGCGGATGGCCCGGATGCCCGCTCTCTTGGTGCGATGGGCGGGCGGTTGATGTTCCGGGGTTCCACCCGAGTCCCGTGCCGCGCGGTGAAGACGGAACCCGAGGCGGTTCTCAGCTCACCGGCGGCGAGTGGCGCCCGCTCCTGCTCCTGCTTCCGAGACCTCAGGGCGGTCACGCGGATCTGCGGCAGCGGGAGCGTGGCCGAGGAAGCTTCGGTTTTGGTCTCGGCATGGACCAGCCGGCGCCGGATGCGCTGGAGTTGGAGTGGTGCGGTGATTTCTCCGTCCTCCAGGTCCACGTTCGCCCGTGTGAGACCAAGCACCTCCCGGGCTGGGGGACGAGCACCAGGTTCGGGACGTGGGGCGCGTGGAGGGGGGCGTGCGTCGTCCGGGCAGCCTCCGCGACCGCAGCACGGCGCGGGCGTCCTGGACCGTCCGGCGGGAGGCAACCTGGTGGCAGCGCCGGCGCATGGCGCGTGACGAACCGGGGCCGGGCTTCGGTCAAAGACGTGCCTCGGGCGGGGGTGCTCGGGCGTTCGGGGTCGGAGAAGCCGCCCGTCACTTCCTGCGGGAGCGGTGACGACATTCCGTCCGATGGTGAGATCGGGCGGGGTCTTCCTCGTGGGGGGGCGTCTCAGTGCGTGAGGGACTTCACGTAGCAGAGGCTCGTGTCGTACTCGCGGTAGAGGCCGAACTTGGTGGGGGCCGGGGAGTAGCCGCTGGAGAGGTAGAGGGCGACCGCCTCGGGCTGCATCGTGCCGGTCTCCAGGACCATGCGGGTACGGCCCGCCTCGCGGGCGTCCTCCTCCAGGAGGGCCAGGATGCGGCGCGCGAGACCGAGGCCGCGTGCTTCGCGGACCACGAACATGCGCTTGAGCTCGGCGTCGCCGTCCGCGTAGCCCTCCTCGCTGATGTCCTGCCGGCGCCAGCCGCCGGTGGCGACGGGGCGTTCGCGCGCGTCGTAGGCGAGGAGGTAGAGGCCGCGGGGCGGGGTGAACATCGTGGCGTCGAGCGGGGTCATGTCGCCGTCGTCACCGTAGCGCTCGGCGTATTCGAGCTGCACCTGGTCGTTGAGCTTGACGGCGTCCGGGTGGTCGTACGGGACGGGACGGATCTGCATGAGGATGATCGTACCGCCGGTCGCATCTGTGGATAACTCCGGACGAATGTCCGAGCGTGTGCTCTAGGGTTCTGAGTGTGCTGATCGTGACGAGCGTGAACGTGAACGGGCTGCGTGCCGCGGCCAAGAAGGGCTTCACCGAGTGGCTGGCGGGCACCTCGGCGGATGTGCTGTGCCTCCAGGAGGTACGTGCCGAAGCTCACCAGCTGCCGGAGGGGGTGGCCCGCCCCGAGGGGTGGTTCAGCCTGCACGCGCCGGCTGCCGACAAGGGCCGGGCAGGGGTCTCGCTCTACACGCGGCGCGAGCCCGACCGGGTGCGTACGGGCTTCGGCAGCGCGGAGTTCGACGGGTCGGGGCGGTACGTGGAGGCGGACCTGCCGGGTGTGACGGTGGCGAGCCTGTACCTGCCGAGCGGCGAGGTGGGGACGGAGCGGCAGGAACAGAAGTACCGCTTCATGGACGAGTTCCTCGCCTACCTCAAGGAACTGCGCGGGCGGGCGGCGGCGGAGGGCCGCGAGGTGCTGGTCTGCGGGGACTGGAACATCGCGCACACCGAGGCCGACTTGAAGAACTGGCGCGGGAACCGCAAGAACGCGGGCTTCCTGCCCGAGGAGCGGGAGTGGCTGTCGCGGGTCCTCGATCCCGGGGACGGCGGCTACGTGGACGTGGTGCGCGGGCAGTACCCGGGGACGGAGGGGCCGTACTCGTGGTGGTCGTACCGCGGGCGGGCCTTCGACAACGACACGGGGTGGCGGATCGACTACCACATGGCGAGCGCGGGGCTCGCCGAACGGGCGGTGAAGGCGGAGGTGGAGCGGGCGGCGACGCACGCGGAGCGGTGGAGCGACCACGCGCCGGTGACGGTGACGTACGAGATGTGAGGGGAGGGGAGAGAGGGGAAGGGGCGGCTGTCGTCGGGAGGGGCGCAGGCGGTCGTGACGGAGGTGGCGGTAGCTGTTGTGGCGGGTTCCGTGGCGGGTTCCGTGGCGCGGGCGGGACGTGCGCGCCGCAGGGAGGGAGCGGGAGTTTCGCGGGGCGGGCTGGCTCCGGGTGGTGATGTCAGTCGGTGGAGGCGGCGGGAGGAGGTGAGGAGGGGCGGCCGGGCGCGGTCTCGGGGGTGGTGGTTCCGGGGCTCCTGTCGGTGAGGCGGCGGTCGAGCGCGAGGGAGAGTTCGGCGTCCATGACGGCCTTGGCGAGTGGGCGGAGTTTGTCCACGTCGGTGGCGAGCGCGTGGGGGCGGAGGGTTTCCAGGAAGAGGGTCGCGAGTGACTCGGCGTGGACGCGGACCTGACGGGCGGCGTCCAGGACGGTGGCGAGCGGGACGCCCTCACGGACCAGTGCCGTGGAGACGTCGAGGAGGCGCCGGCTGATGTGGACGATGGTGTCCCCGTCGACGGCGAGGTAGCCGAGGTCGAGCGCGGCGGCGAGGTTCTCCGGCGTGACCTCGCCCGCGAAGTGGTCGGCCAGCTCCTCGGGGGAGAGGCGGACGGGGGTCTCCTCCGTCGGGGTCTCGCCCACGCCCAGGACATCGGCGACGTCCCGGCCGTGCTCGAACGCCTCGGCCAGCTCGGCGATGCCGTTGAGGGTGTGGCCCCGTTCCAGGAGCGCGGTGATGGTGCGCAGACGAGCCAGGTGGTGCTCGTTGTACCAGGCGATCCTGCCCTCGCGGCGGGGCGCCGCGAGCAGCTTGCGCTCGCGGTAGAAGCGCAGCGTGCGGGTGGTGATCCCGGCGGCTTCGGCGAGCTCCGCGGCGCGGTACTCGCGGGCGGTGGTGGGGGCGGGGGTGATAGCGGGTGCGGGGGAGCCCGGGGTGTGCGTGGGTGCGGGGGTTTGGGCGGCGGGGGTGGCCGGCCGGGCCGCGCTTCGGTCGGTGGCGGCTGAGGTGTCCGGGGCTCCCGACGCGTTCGGGGCGTCCGGGGTCTCCAGGGCGTCCGGCGTTCCCAGGGCGTTCGCGGTGCCCGGAGCGTCCGGGCTGTGCGGGGTGCTCGCGATGTCCGGGGCACTCGGGACGTCCGGCTCATCCGGGCTGTCCGGGACGCCCGGGGTCCCCGGGACTCCCGGACTCCCTGGGTTGCCCGGTGCGCCCGGCCTCCCCTGGTCGCCCGGGATGTCCGGGGCGCTCGGGGCTGTGGGTCGGGGGGTGGGGGTGGTGCCGGGGTGGGCTCGGTTGTCGGGTGCTCG
>NZ_GG770539.1:4121630-4122945 GCF_000154905.1 Streptomyces sp. SPB074
GGAGGGGGCCCCGCCCCCGCGCTGGCACAATGCGGGGATTGTCCTGGTCGCATTGAAGGAGAGCCGTATGACGCAGGTGAAGCTGACCACGAATCGCGGGGATGTCGTGCTGGCGCTTGACGAGGAGAAGGCGCCGCAGACGGTGGCGAACTTCGTCCAGTACGTCAAGGACGGGCACTACGACGGGACGATCTTCCACCGGGTCATCAACGGGTTCATGGTCCAGGGCGGCGGTTTCGACACCGCGATGAAGCAGCGCCCGACGCGGGCCGCCGTGCAGAACGAGGCGGACAACGGGCTCAAGAACACCACGTACACCGTGGCGATGGCGCGTACGAGCGACCCGCACTCGGCGACGGCGCAGTTCTTCGTCAACGTCAAGGACAACGACTTCCTCGACCACAGTGGGAAGAACCCGCAGGGCTGGGGGTACGCCGTCTTCGGGAAGGTCGTGGAGGGGCAGGGCGTGGTCGACGAGATCAAGGCGGTGCCGACCGGGATCAGGAACGGGATGCGGGACGTGCCGAAGGACGATGTCGTCATCGAGCGCGCGGAGATCGTCGGCTGACGGCGTCTCGTCTCGCGCCGAAGGCGTGGTGGCGGGCGGGTGGGCGTGGGTGCCTGTCCGCCCGCCGTCGTCTTCGGGGGAGTTGCCTGGTGAGACGCGCGCGGGTGTTCCCCTCGACGGGCTGTGGTGACGCGGGGTGTCCCTTCCGGCGGGGCCCTTCTGTGTGGTGAGCCGGACGGCCTCTCTCGTCCGCCCGCCGCCGGAGGACCGGGGCGCCTCCGGCGGCGGATCGCGTTGGCCGGTGTCCGTCCCGCGCACCCGTCCCCCTCGCGCAAGTCCCCCACGCGCAAGTCCCTCTCGGGCCGCCGGCCCTCCCGCCGCCGGCCCTCCCGCCGCCGGGTGTCCCGGCTTGCGGCGCCTCGGGCACGCCGGTGCCGCTGTCTCCGCCGCCCCGTGTCCGTGCCGCCCCGGCGTCGCATCACCCGGCGTTCTCCGCCTCGCCGTGCCTCGACTCCGGCCCTCCCCGCGCTCGGGCACTCCACCCTTCGCCCCCTCGCCCTCCCATATCGCCGCCTCCGCGTCCTCCCACGCCCTCGCGCCCCCACGCTCCCTGCCCCGCGCCCTCCTGTAGCCCCTCCCCCTTGGCGCTTCCCCCGCCGGGCGCCGCCCCCTTGGCGCTTCCCCCGCCGGGCGCCGCCCCCTTAGCGCTTCCCCCGCCGGGCGCCGCCCCCTTAGCGCTTCCCCCGCCGGGGCGCCGCCCCCTTAGCGCTTCCCCTCAAGCGCCCGCGCGCCCACCCCACCCCCCGG
>NZ_GG770539.1:4123045-4125094 GCF_000154905.1 Streptomyces sp. SPB074
CGGGTCTGTTCTACGCTCCCATCGTGCCAGTGATTGCTGGCGTGGTTACTCGGAGCGTGTGGGAGGCGGCTCGATGGCGGAGACAAGTGGTGGTGGCACCCACGTGCGGGTGGCCGTGGTCGGTTCGGGGTTCGGGGGGCTCGGGGCGGCGGTGCGCCTGCGGCGGGAGGGGGTGACGGACTTCGTCGTGCTGGAGCGGTCGGGGTCCGTCGGCGGGACCTGGCGCGACAACACGTATCCGGGCTGTGCCTGCGACGTGCCCTCGCACCTGTACTCCTTCTCCTTCGCGCCCAACCCCGAGTGGCCGCGCACCTTTTCGGGGCAGCCGCACATCCGCGCCTACCTGGAGCGGGTCGCCGACACCTTCGGGCTCCGGCCGCACCTGCGCTTCGGCAGCGAGGTGCGGCACATGCGCTGGGACGGCGCGCGGATGCGCTGGGAGCTGGACACGGCCTCGGGCCCGTACACCGCGGATGTCGTGGTCTCGGCGACCGGGCCGCTCTCGGACCCGAAGATCCCGGACATTCCCGGGCTCGGCACCTTCCCCGGCGAGGTCTTCCACTCGGCGCGCTGGGACCACGACTACGAGCTGCGGGGCAAGCGCGTCGCGGTGATCGGTACGGGGGCCTCGGCGATCCAGATCGTGCCCGCGATCCAGCCCGAGGTCGCGCGGCTCACGCTCTTCCAGCGCACGCCGCCCTGGGTCATGCCCCGGATGGACCGCGAGGTGAGCGGTCTGGAGCGGCGGCTGCACCGGGCGCTGCCCTTCACGACCGCCGCCCGCCGGGCCGCGCTGTGGGGCATCCGCGAACTTCAGGTGCAGGCGTTCACGAAGCGGCCCGACGAACTCGGGCTGGTGGAGCGGCTCGCGACGGCGAACATGCGCCGGTCCGTCAAGGACCCCGTGCTGCGCGCGAAGCTGACGCCCTCGTACCGCATCGGCTGCAAGCGCATCCTGCTCTCCAGCGCCTACTACCCGGCGCTCGCGCGGCCGAATGTGGACGTCGTCGCCTCCGGGCTCCGCGAGATCCGCGGCAACACCCTCGTCGCCGCCGACGGTTCGACCGCCGAGGCCGACGCGATCGTCTTCGGCACCGGCTTCCACGTGACGGACATGCCGATCGCCGAGCGCGTCGTGGGCGCCGGGGGGCAGACGCTCGCCGAGAGCTGGAAGGACGGCATGGCCGCGCTGCGCGGGGCGACCGCGAGCGGCTTCCCGAACTTCATGACCGTCATCGGTCCCAACACCGGCCTCGGCAACTCCTCGATGATCCTCATGATCGAGGCTCAGCTGAACTACCTCGCCGACTACCTCCGCCAGCTCGACGTGCTCGGCCCGCGCTCGGCGCTCGTCCCGCGCCCCGCCGCGGTCGACGCCTGGAACGCGCGCGTCCAGACGCGGATGGAGCGCACGGTGTGGAACACCGGCGGCTGCACGAGCTGGTACCTCGACGCCTCGGGGCGCAATACGACGATCTGGCCGGGCACGACGGCCGAGTTCCGCGCCGCGACCCGCCGCGTCGATCTCCTGGAGTACGACGTACTGCGGCCCCCGCGCACCGGCACGACACCGGAGCCCGGCCGCGGCGCGCTGCGCGCGGAGGAGGTGGCGGCCGCGTGAGCCCGCTGCTGAGGAACCCCGGTCACGCCGTGCGCGGTACGTACGTGCCGCCCGTGCCCGTGCGCGAACCGTGCGTCGTCTCGGCGGACGGCT
This sequence comes from Streptomyces sp. SPB074, assembly GCF_000154905.1. Taxonomy (GTDB): domain Bacteria; phylum Actinomycetota; class Actinomycetes; order Streptomycetales; family Streptomycetaceae; genus Streptomyces. The sequence goes on from NZ_GG770539.1 coordinate 4,124,760, forward strand.
CGGTCGTGCACGTCGAGGTCTTCGGGCCCGAGGACGCGCCCGCCGTCGTGCTCGCGCACGGCTGGACGTGCTCGATCGCCTTCTGGGCGGCGCGTTCCGCGCGCTCGCCCCCGACCACCGCGTCATCTCCTACCAACAGCGCGTTTGCTGCCGCAGCCCCGCGCCCCCCGGCCCGCTCGGGTACAGCCCGAAGGCGCTCGCCGACGATCTCGAAGCGGTCCTCGAAGCGACCCTCGCCCCGGGCGCACCGGCCGTGCTCGCCGGGCACTCCATGGGCGGCATGACCTTCATGGCCGCGGCCGGGCGCCCCGCCTTCCGCGAGCACGCCGCCGCCG
>NZ_GG770539.1:4125843-4142862 GCF_000154905.1 Streptomyces sp. SPB074
CGCTGGAGGGGCAGGTCGCCGTCGTGACGGGGGCCGCGCGCGGGGTCGGGGAACTCCTCGCGCGCAAGCTCTCCGCGCACGGGGTCCGCGTCGCCCTCGTCGGGCTGGAACCCGAGGCGCTCAAGGACCTCTCCACCCGGCTCTACGCGGACAGCGACCACTGGCACGCCGACGTGACCGACCAGGCCGCGATGACCCGGGTCGCCGCCGAGGTGAAGGAGCGCTTCGGGAAAGTGGACATCGTCGTCGCCAACGCCGGGGTCGCGAGCGGGGGTCCCTTCATGGACTCCGACCCCGATTCCTGGCGCCGGGTGATCGAGGTGAACCTGCTCGGCGCGGCGGCGACCGCGCGGGCCTTCCTGCCGCTGCTCGCCGAGAGCCGCGGCTACCTGCTCCAGGTCGCCTCGCTCGCCGCCGTCACCCCGGCCCCGATGATGAGCGCGTACTGCGCCTCGAAGTCCGGGGTCGAGGCGTACGCGCACTGTCTGCGCGCCGAGGTCGCCCACCTCGGCGTGAAGGTCGGCGTGGCGTACCTGAGCTGGACCGACACCGACATGGTGCGCGGCGCGGACACCGACGACGTCATGCGCGAACTGCGCGCGCGGCTGCCCTGGCCCGCCAACAAGACGTACCCGCTCAGCCCCGCCGTGGACCGCCTCCTGCACGGCATCGAGCGGCGTTCGGCGCACGTGTACGGGCAGTGGTGGCTGCGGCACATGCAGTCGGTACGGGGCGCGCTGCCCACGCTCATCGGGACGGTCGGCGCGCACGAGGTCGCCCGGTACGGGGAGCGGCTCGCGCGGGTGCCCAAGGGACTGGTGGGGGCCGGCGGGGCGGCGGACGAGCGGAGCCGGGGCGGCGGCGCCTGACCGGCCCGCCGCGTCCGGCCGACATGCGGGGGCGGGCTGCCCGTGCCACGGTGGGAGGGGGCGTTCGTCAGGGGCGCCCCCGCTCTTTTCCCACCCCTTTGAGGAGTGAGTGGTTCATGGGCATCAAGGACCAGTTCCAGCAGAAGGCCGACGAGCTGAAGCAGAAGGCGAAGGACATGGGGGACCAGGCGTCCGAGAAGTCGAAGGACTCCGGGAACCAGGCGCGGGACAAGGCGCAGGACGCGGGGCAGGACGCGAAGGACAAGCTGCCGGGCGATCACTGACGCGGAAGCCGGTGGCGTGGACGAGGGGTCCGGGGCGTTGCCCCGGGCCCCCTTCGTGCTCGGGGTGCCTCCGGGCCTCTGCGGCCGGGGGCCGTGCGGGGCTCCGCCCCGGACCCCGCTCCTCAAACGCCGGAGGGGCTGTAACGGTGGCGTGCCGGAGGGGGGTGTCAGAGCGGCGTGCCGGTGGGGCTTTCGGGGCTGCGTGGGGGGAGTGGGGGGCGGGCGCGGTCCGGGACTGTCGCGACCGTGGGGGGTTCGGCCGGGGGCTGGGTGCGGAGCAGGTCCAGGGCGCGGGAGACCGCGTCGTCCAGTTGGGCGTGGCGGCCCTCGGCCCAGTCGAGCGGGGTGCGCAGGGCGGGGACGTCGGGTTCGACGCCGTGGTTCTCGACCCCCCAGCCGTACGCGTCGAACCAGGCCGCGTTCATCGGGACCGTCACCACCGTGCCGTCGATGAGCCGGTGGCGGCCCGTCATCCCCACGACGCCGCCCCACGTGCGCTGGCCCACGACGGGGCCCAGGCCGAGAAGTTTGAACGCGGCCGTGATCATGTCGCCGTCCGAGGACGTGGCCTCGTCGGCGAGCGCGACGAGCGGGCCGCGCGGCGCGTTCGACGCGTACGAGACGGGCATGGCGTCGCGGGTCAGGTCCCAGCCGATGACGCGGCGCGTCAGCTTCTCCAGGACCAGTTCGCTGATGTTGCCGCCCGCGTTGCCGCGCACGTCCACGATGAGCGCGGGCATCGACATCTCCAGGCGCAGGTCCCGGTTGAACTGGGCCCAGCCGGAGCCGCCGAGGTCGGGGATGTGCAGGTAGCCGCACTGGCCGTCGCTCAGCTCCCGTACGACGGCGCGCCGTTTGGCGACCCAGTCGTGGTAGCGCAGCGGGCGCTCGTCCACGAGCGGGAGCACGGCGACGCGGCGCGGCGGGCCCCCGGCGGCCGGCGTGAAGGTCAGTTCGACGCTCGTGCCCGCCGCGCCCGCGAGGAGCGGCGCGGGCCCGGTCACGGGGTCCACGGGACGCCCGTCCACGTGCGTGAGGACGGCGCCCTCGCGGATGCCCGTACCGGCGAGCGGGGAGCGGGCGCGCGGGTCGGAGGACTCGCCGGGCAGGATGCGGCGCAGCTCCCAGGCGCCGTCCCGGCAGGTGAAGTCGGCGCCGAGGAGGCCCTGGGCGCGCTGGTAGTGGGGCGGGCCCTCGCTGCGGCGGGCGGCGGTGACGTAGGCGTGCGAGGTGCCGAGTTCGCCGTACGCCTCGCGGAGCACGTCGGCGAACTCGTCGGGCGAGGCGACGCGGTCCAGGAGGGGCCGGTACTGGTCGAGGACGGCGTCCCAGTCGATGTTGCTGAGGCCGGGGTCCCAGAAGTACGCGCGGATGACGCGCCCGGCCTCGTCGTACGCCTGTCGCCACTCGGCGGGCGGGTCGGCCTCGTGGAGGACGCGGCGCAGGTCGATGGAGGAGGTGCTCACGTCGTCGGGCAGGTCGTTGGCCGGGACGGCGCGCAGTTCGCCGTCGTCCACGACGACGAGGCGGCTGCCGTCGCCGCTGACGGCGAAGGCGTCCAGGTGGTCGACGAGCTGGGTGCGGCGGGCGCGGGCGAGGTCGAAGTGTTCGAGCGTGGGACGGCTGGAGGTGTCGGCGGGGTTGACGAAGGTCTGGCCGAGCGCGCCGGAGATGGGCCAGCGCAGCCAGACGAGGCCGCCGCCCGCGACGGGGGACAGGGAGGAGTACTTCGAGGCCGGTACGGGGAAGGGCGTGACGCGGCTCGCGAGGCCCTCGGCCTCCACGATGACGACGCCCTCGTACCCCGAGGCGCGCTCGTCCGGGTCCAGGCCGCCGGCCGCCGGGCGCCCGTCCGCGCTGAGTGCGAAGGGCGAGGGGGTCGCGGAGGAGAGCGTGACGAGGTGCGGGCGGCAGCCGAGCGGGAAGGAGAGGTCGCCGGTGTGCACGTCGTAGACGGGGTCGAAGCCGCGCCAGGAGAGGAAGGCGAGGTAGCGGCCGTCGCCCGTGAAGACGGGGTTCTCGTCCTCGAAGCGGCCGTCGGTCACGTCGATGAGGGAGAACGGTCCGTCTCCCTCGCTGATCCGCGCGAGCTTGATCTGCCGCAGACTCCGCCCGACCCCCGGATGCGACCACGCCAGCCACGCCCCGTCCGGCGAGAACGCCAGATCCCGCACGGGCCCGTTGAACGACCGCACGACCTCCACGACACGGGCGTCGGCGGTCTCGGTGGGGTCGGTGGCGTTGACCACCTCGGTGTCCTCGCCCGGCTCGGCCGTCGCCGCGTCGGATTCCGCCGCCGCGCCAGCCTCCTCGCTCACCCCGGGTCCCCCGGTCTCCCCGCCCCGCTCCTCCCCGCCCGTTCCCCCCGTGCCCCGCCCCGCGCCCTCCGTCGTGGCGGGAGCGGGGGCGGGGTCCACGAGGAGGAGGCGTCCGTCGTGGGTCGCGACCGCGAGCCGGTCGCCCTTGGGGGAGGCGACCAGCTCCTCGACCAGCCCCAGCCGCCCGTGCGCCCAGCGGCGGACCGGGCCCGGGGTGCCCGCGCGGGGCAGCGGGGCGATCTCGATGCCGTCCGCCCCGCCCGCGTCGCTCACGTACGCGACCGAGCCCCCGCGCCCGTACAGCACCGGCATCCGCACCCGGACCCCGGGCGTGTCCGCGAGGGTGCGCGCGGGCCCGTCGCGGTGCGTGAGCCAGTACAGGCTGCCGCGTACCGCGACGGCGCTCGCCCGGCCGGTCTCGTCGGGGCAGACCGCGTCGAGGTCGCGGGCGGCGGGAACCTGGTGGCGGCGGCGGCCCGAGCGGGGCCCGCCGAGGCGGATGTCGAGGCGGCGCGGGACCGCCTCGGGCCCGAGGTCGTCCACGAGCCACATTTCGCCCGCGCACTGGTAGACGATCCGCTCGCCGTCGCTCGCCGCGTTGCGGGCGTAGAAGGCGTCGTGGTCGGTGTGGCGGCGCAGGCCGGTGCCGTCGGGGCGGCAGGAGTAGACGTTGCCGACGCCCTCGTGGTCGGAGAGGAAGGCGACGCGGTCGCCGACGAAGAGGGGGCAGTCGAGGTGTCCGTCGAGATCGGCGAGGAGGCGTTCGCCGTGCAGCCACAGGCGTCCGGTGGCGCCGCCCCGGTAGCGCTTCCAGGCGGCCGGGTCGTGCGGGGGAGTGCCGGTGAGCAGCAAGGTGCGCTCCTCGCCGTCGTGGCCGCGCTGCGCGAGCGCGGCGACCGGGCCCCAGGGCAGCGGGCCACCGGGGGAGCCGTCGGTGGGGACCTTGTACGCCCAGGAGAAGTACGAGAACGGCTGTGCCTGCGAGGAGACGGCGAGGATGTCGCTGCGCCCCTCCGCGTCCGGCGGGCTCCAGCCGCACACGCGCGTGTCGCGGCCCGCCCAGTGGGTGAGCTGGCGCACGGGGGTGTCGCCCGCGACCTCGGCGAGGTGGATCTCGGGGTCCAGGCTGCGCCAGGAGACGAAGGCGAGGTGCGCGCCGTCCGGCGAGAAGCGGGGGTGGCTCAGCTTCGTACGGTCCGCCGTGAGCCGCCGGGCGAGCGCGGGTTCCTTCGCGCCGGGGGCCGGGAGCGGGGCGAGCCACAGGTCGTCCTCGGCGACGAAGCAGAGGAGGTCGCCGTGCAGGGCGGGGTGACGGAGGTAGGCCGCTCCGCCTCGCGGGTAGGGGTCCCTCGGGTGCGCGCTCACCTCTCCCATGCTCTACGCGCGGCGGGAGGCGGCAACTCGGGAGCGTGCCGGCCCACCACCCGCCTCAGGCCGCGCGCCGGGCCGCGCCCCACCAGCCGTACCGCCGGGCCAGCAGCGTCAGGCACGTGCCGCACACGACGCCGATCGCGAGGTTGTGCGTGGCGACGACGACGGCGACCGTCACCACCATGACGGCGCTCTCGCCCACCGGGAGGCGGCGCAGCGTCCTCGGGGCGATCGAGCGCCAGTCGAAGGTGGTCAGCGAGACCATGACCATGATCGCGACGAGTGCCGCCATCGGGATCTTCGAGACGACGGGCCCGAGGGCGAGGCACAGGGCCATGAGGAAGGAGCCGGCGAGGAAGGTCGAGACCCGGGTGCGCGCCCCGGAGACCTTCACGTTGATCATCGTCTGGCCGATCATCGCGCAGCCGCCCATGCCGCCGAGGAACCCGGAGACGACGTTGGCGACGCCCTGGCCCATCGACTCGCGCGTCTTCGAGGACGGCGTGCCGGTCAGCTCGTCCACGAGACGGGCGGTCATGAGGGACTCCATGAGCCCGACGAGGGCCATGGCCAGCGCGTACGGGGCGATGATCCGCAGCGTCTCCGGGCTGAACGGCACGTCCGGCAGCCCCGGCGCCGGCAGCGAGGACGGCAGCGCGCCCTTGTCGCCCACGGTCGGCACCGCGATCCCGGCGGCGACCGTGAGCGTGGTGAGCACGGCGAGCGAGACGAGCGGCGCGGGCACGGTCCGGCTCAGTCTCGGCAGCAGCAGCATGAGCGCGAGCCCCGCCGCGAAGAGCGGGTAGACCGCCCACGGCACGTGCCGCAGCTCGGGCAGTTGCGCCACGAAGATCAGGATGGCGAGCGCGTTGACGAAGCCGGTCATGACGACCGGCGGCACGAACCGCATGAGCCGCGCGACACCGAGCGCGCCCAGCACGATCTGGAGGACGCCCGCGAGGATCACGCCCGCGACGAGGTAGCCGAAGCCGTGCTCGCGGTTGAGCGGCGCGGTCACGAGGGCGACGGCGCCGGTGGCCGCCGAGATCATCGCGCGACGCCCGCCGACGAGCGCGAGCGTCACGGCCATCGTGAAGGACGTGGTCAGGCCCACGGCCGGGTCCACGCCCGCGATGACGGAGAAGGAGATCGCCTCGGGGATGAGCGCGAGCGCCACGACGAGCCCGGCGAGCACCTCCGTGCGCCACACGCGCGGATCGGAGCACCAGGCGGGGAGGAGACGGCGGCGGGAGGCGGGGGCCGGGGACGCGGGGGCCGGGGACGGGGGAGCCGTGGAGGCCGGGCCCGCCGCGGCCGGGCCCGTGGACGAAGGGCCCTTGGACGCCGGGCCCTTGGGCGCCGGGGTGAGAGTGGGCGCGGAGTCGTCGGTGGGGGCGTCCGCGAGGCGGGGCGCGGGGTCGTCGGGGAGGGCGTCCGTGAGGCCGGGCGTTGAGGTCACGAGCGAGAGGTACCTGTCGGGGGCGAGGGACGGGGAGGGGCCACACTCTACCCTTACGTAAGGGTAGGGATGGGCCGGTGGGCGGCCCCCGGTGCGACAATGCCCGCGTGACGGGCGAGCACATGCGCATCGGTGAGGTGGCGGAGCGGACGGAATTGTCGCTGCGCACGATCAGGCATTACGAGGAGACCGGTCTCGTCATCCCCTCGGCCCGCTCCCGCGGCGGCTTCCGCCTCTATACCGAGGCCGACGTCGCCCGTCTGATGGTGGTCCGGCGCATGAAGCCGCTCGGCTTCACCCTGGAACAGATGCGCGAGCTGCTCGCCGCGACCGACCGTCTCGACGCGGACGCCGGGACCCTCCCGGCCGGGGAGCGCGAGACGCTGCTCGCGCGCGTGCGGGGCTACGAGCGCGAGGCGAGCGCGCAGGTCGAGCGGCTGCGGGTGCAGCTCGCCCGGGCGGAGGAGTTCGCGGAGACACTGCGCGGAAGGCTGCCGGAACCGGAACCCCGGTCGGAGCCGGAGCCCCGGTCGAAGCCGGAGTCCCAGCCGGAGCCCCGGTCGGAGTCGGAGCCCCCGTCGGAGCCGCAGCCGGGAGGGCCCGGGTCGGCGCCGCACCCCGGTCCCGGGAACGAGAGCTGAGCGGCCCCTCGCCCGGCCCCCACGCGCCGGAGAGCCCGGCGCACCCCCTCCGCCCGCCGCCCGGAGGCCAGCGCCCCCCCGCACCCGGGCCACCCGTGTACGTACCGGATAAATAAGCCCCGCGCAGCACGCGTGGCCCATCTCACGTACGAAACCGTTTCGTTTCGCTTGCGGGGCGGGTAGGCTCACGGTGTGCGAGAGCGCACCCGGCTCCGCTTCTGGGGCTAGGGTGCGTGGACCGACGCGTGTCGCCCGGTCGCCCCTCCCCGGGGCGGGGCGGGCACGCGGGAGCGAGCAGGAGGTGGGCCGGATGGCTGGAGCAGTGGGCGCGACGACGCGTCGCAGCCGTCTGACGCCGGAGCGCGAGGCCGAGTTGTACGGCGCCGTGCTCGACCTGCTCCGCGAGGTCGGCTACGAAGCGCTCACCATGGACGCCGTGGCTTCCCGCACCCGGTCCAGCAAGGCCACCCTCTACCGCCAGTGGGGGAGCAAGCCCGAACTGGTCGTGAAGGCGCTGCGCCATCACAAACCGCACTCGATCGCCGACATCGACACCGGCAGCCTGCGTGGGGACTTCCACGCGATGGTCGGCAGCCAGGACGATTGCCGCATGGCGGAGGACGCCGCGCTCATGCGCGGGATCGCCATGGAGATGAAGAGCAACCCCGATCTGCACCGCGCCTTCCGCGAACTGCTGATCGAGCCCGAGATCACGGGGCTCGGCCAGGTGCTGCGGCGCGCGGTGGAGCGCGGCGAGGTGGACGCGGACAGACCCGCGATCGACTACGTCGTGCACATGATGGTCGGCGCCTTCGTCGCCCGGCAGATGATCGACGCGCGGCCCTTGGACCGGGACTTCCTCACCCGATACATCGACGCCGTGGTGCTCCCCGCCCTCGGCGTCTGACACCGAACCCCGCGCGGACCGCCGCGCCGCCCCTCGATTCCCCCTCCCCACCGGGCTGGCACGCCCCCCCCGCGCAGCGTGACCCGCGCCGCCGGACCGTGCTGCCCGGCCCGGGGTGAGCCGGGCGGGCCCCGGTCCGCGTGCCGCGCCCCCGTACCCCCGGGTACGGGCCGCCGCGACCCGTACCACCTGACGTGACCGCCTCCCGTCAGGGCCGGACGCACTCCGCAGAGCCTTGTCCCTTTTCCGCCCCTGATCGAACGGGAGTTCCACCCCCGTGGCCACCTTCCTCTACCGGCTCGGCCGGTTCGCCTTCCGGCGGCGACGCGTCGTCGCCCTCGTCTGGGTCGCGCTGCTCGCGCTCGTCGGCTTCGGTGCCGCGACCGCCAGCAGTCCCGGCCCGACCCAGTTCTCCATACCCGGCGTCGAGGCCCAGAAGGCGTTCGACCTCCTCGACCAGCGCAACCCCTCCGCGAGCGCCGACGGCGCGAGCGCCCGCGTCGTCTTCAAGGCGCCCGAGGGCCAGAAGATCACCGACCCGAAGAACAAGGCCGAGGTCACCAAGGCGATCTCCGCGATCGAGCACGGTTCGAAGGAGGTCGCGAGCGCGGCCGATCCCTTCGAGAGCGGCGCGGCCGTCTCCAAGAACGGCGAGACCGCCTACTCCACCGTCAGCTACAAGGTCAGCTCGATGGAGCTCAAGGACGCGAGCAAGGACTCGCTCCAGGACGCCGCGAAGCAGGCCCAGGACGAGGGCCTCACCGTCGAGATCGGCGGTGACGCGCTCCAGGCCGAGGCCGAGACCGGCTCCACCGAGGTCGTCGGCATCGTCGTGGCGGCCGTCGTCCTCGTCATCACCTTCGGCGCGATCGTCGCGGCCGGGCTCCCGCTGCTCACCGCGCTCATCGGCGTCGGCGTGGGCGTCGGCTCGATCACCGCGCTCGCCTCGGTCCTCCACCTCGACTCGACGACCTCGATCCTCGCCATGATGATCGGCCTCGCGGTCGGCATCGACTACGCGCTCTTCATCGTCTCCCGCTACCGCGCCGAACGCGCCGAGGGCAGACAGCCCGAGGAGGCCGCCGGACGGGCGACGGGCACGGCCGGCTCCGCCGTCGTCTTCGCCGGGCTCACGGTGATCATCGCCCTGTGCGGTCTCGCCGTCGTCAACATCCCGCTGCTCACCAAGATGGGTGTCGCCGCCGCCGGTACCGTCGCGGTGGCCGTGCTCGTCGCGCTCAGCCTCATCCCCGCGCTGCTCGGCTTCGCGGGGGACAAGGTCCTCGGCCGCAAGGCCCGCAAGGCCGCGAAGGCCGTCCGAGACCAGGGGCCCGAGGCGCAGGCCCGCGCCGTCGCCGCCGCGCACCGCGGCGAGGACGGCGAGCACAAGGTCAACGGCGGCACCCGCTGGGCCCGCTTCGTCCTGCGCCGCCCGGTGCGCGTCCTCCTCCTCGGCGTGCTCGGCCTCGGCGTCATCGCCGTGCCCGCGACCCAGCTCGAACTCGGCCTGCCCGACGACGGCTCGCAGCCGACGTCCACGACGCAGCGCCGCGCCTACGACCTGCTCTCGGACGGCTTCGGCCCGGGCTTCAACGGCCCGCTCATGACCGTCTACGACGGCAAGGGCGTCGCCGATCCGCACGCGGAGGCCGCGCACGTCGTCGCCGAGATCAAGAAGCTCCCGGACGTGGCCGCGGTCGCCCCGGCCGCCTTCAACCCGGCCGGCGACACCGCGACGATCACCGTCGTCCCCGGCTCCAAGCCGACCTCGAAGGAGACCGAGGGCCTCGTCCACGCCATCCGCGACATCGGCAAGGACGTCAAGGCCGGTGACCACGGCGAGGTCCTGGTGACCGGGACGACGGCGATGAACATCGACGTCTCGCAGAAGATGAACGACGCGCTCGTGCCGTACCTGATCGTCGTCGTCGGCCTCGCCTTCCTGCTCCTGATGCTCGTCTTCCGCTCGATCCTCGTGCCCCTCAAGGCGGCGCTCGGCTTCCTCCTCTCGGTGGTCGCCGCGCTCGGCTCCGTCGTCGCCGTCTACCAGTGGGGCTGGCTCGGCTCGCTCTTCGGGGTCGAGGAGACCGGACCGATCATGAGCATGATGCCGATCTTCATGGTGGGTGTGGTCTTCGGCCTCGCGATGGACTACGAGGTCTTCCTCGTGACCCGGATGCGCGAGGCGCACGTCCACGGCGAGAGCCCGGCGCAGGCCATCGAGACCGGCTTCCGGCACGGTGCCCGCGTCGTCTCGGCCGCCGCCGTCATCATGATCGCCGTTTTCGCCGGGTTCATCGGCTCCAGCGAGCAGATGGTCAAGATGATCGGCTTCAGCCTCGCGATCGCCGTCCTCTTCGACGCCTTCGTGGTGCGCATGACGATCGTCCCGGCGGTGCTCGCCCTGCTCGGCCGCCGCGCCTGGTGGCTGCCGAAGTGGCTCGACCGGATTCTGCCGAACGTCGACGTCGAGGGCGAGAAGCTCCACAAGGCGCTGGGGGACACCGACTCCTCCGGCTCCGGTGAAGGACCCCAGGACCCGGACGTGGAACGGGAGTTGACCCGCGTCTGAGCAGTCCTGGCCCCGGGCGGGGCGTACGGCCGAAGCGCCGTTTCCCGCCCGGTGACCGGTGCGGTGAGCGGCGTGAGGCCGCCTCCCGCCCGGTGACCGTGCCGAGGTCCGTGGGGACGGGGCCGGCACGGCGGGCCCGGCGAGAGGGCAAGGCTCTCGCCGGGCCCTCTCCCGTACCGGGCCCTATCCGGGCGATTTCTTCCGCCCCGGGCCCTCTCTCCCGCCCGGCCCCTTTCCCGTACCCGGGCCCTCTCCCGTAGCCGGGCGCTGCTCCCGGCGGAAAGTTTTTCCGGGGCGTGCGATGGGTTTTCACCTCCGGGCCGGTCTTCCTCACGAGTGGGTCGCCGCTACGGGGGTGCGGCGGCCCGCCCGCCTCCCCCCGCCGTCCGGCCGGGGACCGGCACCACCAACAGGGGACACACCCGATGCGCACGCTCATCAGCACGGCCCTCGTCCCGCTCGACGGCGTCATGGAGGCCCCCGGCGGCGAGACCGGCCACCGCAACGCGGGCTGGTCCTTCCGGCACGTGGCGTACGCGAACGGCGTGCAGCTCAACATCTTCGACGTGGTGCGCCGAGACGGAACAGCGGGACGCGCGACGCCGTGAGCGCTCCCGCGGCGCCCGCCTCCGCGAGCGCTCCCGCGGCACGCGCTCCCGCGGCACGCGCTCCCGCGGCGCCCCCCTCCGTGAGCGCTCCGGGGCGGGTCTCTGAGAGAATCGCTTTCGTGCCCACCACCCCGACCCTGCCGCCCGAGGCCCGGGCCCGTCTCGACGCCGCCGTCCGCCTGCGTGAGAGCGGCGAGGCGGAGCGGGCCCGCGCCGAACTGCTCGCGCTGAGCGCCGCGCATCCCGCCGATCCGCTCCTCGCCTACCAGACCGCCTGGGTCCACGACGTGCTCGGCCACGAGGCCGCCGCCGTCCCCTTCTACGAGACCGCGCTCGCCGGCGTCGGCGCGCTCGGCGCGGAGGACCGGCACGGCGTGTATCTCGGCCTCGGCAGCACGTACCGGATTCTCGGCCGGTACGAGGAGGCCGTGGCGACCCTGGAGGCGGGTCTCGCCGCCCACCCCGGCGACGGCGCGCTCACCGTCTTCCTCGCCATGGCACGCCACAACACCGGCGCCCACCGCGAGGCGATGGGCGCCCTCCTCGCCCTCCTCGCCGAGACGAGCACCGACCCGGGCGTGCGGGCCTTCCGCAAGGCGATCGCGTACTACGCCGAGGACGTCGACCGCGTCGAGGGCTGAGCCGCCGGCGCCTCGCGCGCCGGGCCGGTGAGCCCCGCCTCGTAGCGGGCCGCCGCCGTGTACGTACGGCGCAGGAAGCGGATCAGGTCGCTGCTGTCGAACTGGAGGACCAGCAGGAGCCCGGCGCAGCGGCGCAGTTCCAGCACCGTCTGCGCGCGCCCGCAGGGCCAGATCCGCACCCCCGCCGCCCCGGCCGGGTTGCGCAGTCCCTCCTCCAGGAGGGCGCGCGGGAAGACGTGGTCGTGCGTCCCCTCCGTCCCGGGGAAGCCGAGCCCGACGAGCGCGGCATCGGCGGCGGGGTCGTACCGCAACAGCACGGGAAGCGTCTCCGCCTCCTCGGGCCCGCCCGCGCACACCCGTACCCGTACGTACTGCTCCATACCTGTCACAGACGGCAGACTCGCACGAATCCGGCGGATTCGCCCGGCGGGAGCGAGGGGGTGGCGCGGAGGCGGGGAGGGGGCGGCGGACGCGGAACGCGGCGGCGGACTCGCGGCGGGTCTCGTGAGGACCCTCGCGGCGGTCCTTGTTGCGGCCCTCGCGACGGCTCTCGTGGCGGGTTCCGGAGCCGGTCCGCGGGTGCCGGCGGGGGCGGCCGGGTAGTAGCTGCGTCGCACACACTCTTGCAAGTACCTCGCAACTGGGCACTATGATCGTACGGTTTTGCGATAACCCCGCCGTGTGATCCACCGTCCCCGATCCACCCCGTCCTCCCCCGATCCCTCCCCCGTCCCCCTCCGGTCCCGCCCTTCCCCGCCCCCGCGTGCCCGCCCCCGCAGGAAGCGAAATCCCGCCATGCATGTCCCTGACGGATTCATCAACGCCCCCGTCTCCGCCGCGACCGGCGTCCTGGCCGCCACCGCCGTCGCCGTCTCGCTGCGCGGCGCCCGCCGGGAACTCGGCGCCGCCGGTGCCGAGCGCACCGCGCCGCTCGCCGGTCTCGTCGCCGCGTTCATCTTCGCCGTGCAGATGCTCAACTTCCCCGTCGCCGCCGGAACCAGCGGCCACCTGCTCGGCGGGGCGCTCGCGGCGATACTCGTCGGCCCCTACACCGGTGTCCTGTGCGTCTCGGTCGTCCTGCTCATGCAGGGCGTCCTCTTCGCGGACGGTGGCCTCACCGCGCTCGGCGTCAACATCACCGACATGGCGATCGTCACCGTCGTCGTCTCGTACGCGCTCTTCCGCGGCCTCGTGAAGGTCCTCCCGCGCCGCCGCTCCTCCATCACCGCCGCCTCCTTCGTCGCCGCGCTCATCTCCGTGCCCGGTGCCGCCGTCGCCTTCACGCTCATGTACTGGCTCGGCGGCACGACGGACATCTCGATCGGCAAGGTCGCGAGCGCCATGATCGGCGTGCACGTCCTCATCGGGATCGGCGAGGCGGTCATCACCGCGCTCACCGTCGGCGCCGTCATCGCCGTGCGCCCCGACCTCGTGCACGGCGCGCGCGGCCTGGAGGCGCCGCTCAAGCTGCGCGTCGGCGGCGAACTGGTCGACGCCGCGCCGAAGACACCCGCCCCCGCGCCGGTCGCCGCCCGCTCCACCCGCAAGATCTGGATCACCGGCATCGTCGCCTCCGTCGTCCTCGCCGGTTTCGTCAGCTTCTACGCCTCGGCGAACCCCGACGGCCTGGAGAAGGTCGCCCACGACAAGGGCATCGACAAGGAGGCGAAGGACCACGCCTCGAAGGACTCCCCGCTCGCCGACTACGGTGTCAAGGACATCGCCAACGCCCGGATCTCCGGCGGCCTCGCCGGCGTGATCGGTGTCGGCGCGACGATCGTCGTCGGCTCGGGAGTCTTCTGGGCCGTACGCAAGCGCCGCACCGACGAGGACCACGGCACCACTACTTCCGCAGGGACCGTTTAAGCACATGGGAGCGGGCCACGCCCACCGGCTCTACCGGCACGGGCACTCCGTCGTGCACCGGCTGCCGCCGCACACGAAACTCGCCGCCGCCTTCGCCTTCGTCGTGGTCGTCGTCTCGACGCCGCGCGAGGCGGTGTGGGCCTTCGGCGTGTACGCGGCGCTGCTCGCCGCCGTCGCGGCGGCGGCCCGCGTCCCGGCCGGATACCTGCTGAAACGGCTCCTCATCGAGGTGCCCTTCGTGGCCTTCGCCGTCCTCATGCCGTTCGTCGCCGAGGGCCCGCACACCCACTTCCTCGGGCTGTCCCTCTCCGTGAACGGCCTGTGGGGCGCCTTCAACGTCCTCGCGAAGGGCACGCTCGGCGTCGCCGCCTCCGTCCTGCTCGCCTCCACGACCGAACTGCGCGAACTGCTGCTCGGCCTGCAACGGCTGCGGCTGCCCCCGCTGCTCGTGCAGATCGCCTCGTTCATGATCCGCTACGGGGACGTCATCACCGACGAGATGCGGCGCATGAGGATCGCCCGCGAGTCGCGCGGCTTCGAGGCGAAGGGCGTACGGCACTGGGGCGTCCTCGCGAAATCCGCGGGCGCCCTCTTCATCCGCTCCTACGAACGCGGCGAGCGCGTGCACCTCGCGATGCTCAGCCGCGGCTACGCGGGCACCATGCCCGTCATCGACGAGATCACCGCGTCCGGCACGCAGTGGGCGCACGCGCTCGCCCTGCCGGGCGCGGCGCTCGTGATCTGCCTGTTGGGATGGACCCTGTGACGAAACCGGCCACCGACCCCGCCACCGACCCGGCGCCCGCCGCCGACCCGCCGCCCGCCGCCGAGTCCGCGCCCGCCACCGGTACGGCGCCCGCCGCCGCCCCGGACGCCGCCGCCCCGCCCGCCGCCGCCCCGGACGCCGCGCCGCCCTCGCTCGACGTGCGCGGCCTCGCCTACGCCTACCCGGACGGCCACCAGGCGCTCTTCGGCGTGGACCTGCGGATCGGCAAGGGCGAACGCGTCGCCCTCCTGGGCCCCAACGGCGCGGGCAAGACCACCCTCGTCCTCCACCTCAACGGCATCCTCGAAGCGGGCGCGGGCAGCGTCACCGTCGCGGGCCTCCCCGTCGGCAAGAAGCACATGGCGGAGATCCGCCGCCGCGTCGGCCTCGTCTTCCAGGACCCCGACGACCAGCTCTTCATGCCCACCGTCCGCGAGGACGTCGCCTTCGGCCCGGCGGCGGCCGGACTGCGCGGCCCCGCGCTGGAGGCGCGGGTGCGGGAGGCGCTGGAGCAGGTCGGGATGGCGGAGTACGTGGACCGCCCCCCGCACCACCTCTCCTTCGGCCAGCGCCGCCGCGTCGCCGTCGCGACGGTCCTCGCGATGCGCCCCGAGATCCTCGTGCTCGACGAGCCCTCCTCGAACCTCGACCCCGCCTCGCGCCGCGAGCTCGCCGACATCCTCCAGCGCCTGGACGTCACCGTCCTGATGGTCACCCACGACCTGCCCTACGCCCTGGAGCTGTGCCCGCGCGCGGCGATCCTCAGCGAGGGCGTCATCGCGGCGGACGGCCCCACCGGCGCGCTGCTGAGCGACCCGGAGCTGATGCGCGCCCACCGCCTCGAACTGCCCTTCGGCTTCGATCCGCGATCTGTGACCATGGAGAGGTGAACGAGAGTGAGCGCCAAGCCGGGGACGTGACGGTCGAAGGACTCGTCGCACCGGGATACGAACAGGTCAGGGACGCCTTCGTCGGGAACTTCACCCGGCTCGGGGAACGCGGCGCCGCCGTCGCGGTCTACCGCGACGGGCGCAAGGTCGTGGACCTGTGGGGCGGTACGCGGGACGGGGACGCCCCCGCGAGCGGCGGCGAGCCCTGGCGCCGGGGCACCGCGCAGCTCGTGCGCTCCGCGACGAAGGGCGTCGCCGCGGCCGTCCTGCTCCTGCTCCACCAGCGCGGCAGCCTCGACCTGGAGGCCCCGGTCGCCGCGTACTGGCCCGCGTACAAGGCGCACGGCAAGGACGCCACCCGCGTCCGGCACGTGCTCGGCCATCGCGCGGGCGTCCCCGCGCTCGACACGCCGCTCACGCCCGAGGCCGCCCGCGACCTGGACCGGGCCGCAGCCGCCGTCGCCGCGCAGTCCCCGTTCTGGGAGCCCGGCACCGACCACGGCTACCACGCGCAGACGTACGGCTTCCTCACCGGCGAACTCGTACGCCGCCTCACCGGGCGCACGATCGGCTCCTGGGTCGCGGGGAACCTGGAGCGGCCCCTCGGCCTGGACCTGTGGATCGGGCTGCCCGAGGACGAGGAGTGGCGCGTCGGCCGCATCACCCCGCTCGCCCCGCCGCCCGCCGCGAACGGCCTGCGGCTGCGCCCGCGCAGGGACATCGCCGCCGCCTACGGCGACCCCGGCTCGCTCACGAGCCGCGCCTTCGCGGCCGTCAGCCCCGAGCCCGACGAGAACACCCGCGCCCACCGGGCCGCCGAACTCCCCGCGGCCAACGGCGTCACGACCGCGCGCGGCCTCGCCCGCTTCTACGCGGCGCTCATCGGCGACGTGGACGGCGGACGCCGCCTGTTCACCCCCGCGACCCTCGCGATGGCCCGCACCCAGGAGTCCGAGGGCCCCGACCGCGTCCTCGTCGCCCGCACCCGCTTCGGCGCCGGCTTCATGCTCCACAGCCCCGCGAGCCCCCTCCTCGCCCCCGGCTCCTTCGGCCACCCCGGCCGCGGCGGCTCCCTCGGCTTCGCCGACCCGGAATCAGGCATCGGCTTCGGCTACGTGACGAACGGCCTCCGCAAAGGCGTCACAGCCGACCCCCGCGCGCAGGCACTGGTGAAGGCGGTGCGGGGGGCGACCGGGGGCTGAACGCGGCCCGGCCGCGGCGCGCCGGGTGCCGACCGCCGGGACCAGGGGCGGCCGCCCGCGCGCGCCTTTGCGCCCGCCCCCTGTCCCCGCCCCTCGTCCCCCCGGTAGCTTCCGCGCCATGACGAAGCGATTCGAGGGCTACGCCGTTCTGATCACCGGTGCCGCGCGGGGGATCGGGGCCGCGACCGCGCGGCGGCTCGCCGCCGAGGGGGCGCGGGTGCTGCTCACCGACGCCGACGAGCTCGCGGCGCGCGCGACGGCCGGGGAGATACCCGGCGCGGAACCGTACCGGCTCGACGTGCGGGTACGGGCCGATGCCGAAGCCGCCGTGGCGCACGCGGTGGAGCGGTTCGGGCGGCTCGACGTGCTCGTCAACAACGCCTACGCGGCCGGGGTGGACGCGCCGCTCTTCGAGGACGAGAGCGACGAGGTCTGGGAGCGCGACATCGACGTGTGCCTCGGCGGCGCCTTCCGCTGCGCGCGGGCCGCGCTGCCGCAGCTCGTCGCCTCGGGGCGGGGCGCGATCGTGACGATCGGCTCGGTCAACGCCGAGGCCGATTTCGGCGGCCACGCCTACAGCGCCGCGAAGGCCGCCCTCACCTCGCTGACCCGCACCCTCGCCGGG
>NZ_GG770539.1:4143182-4147907 GCF_000154905.1 Streptomyces sp. SPB074
GGCGGGCGGCTGACGGGGGCTGTGGGCGCGGGGGCCCGGGTGCGGCGGGGGGCTGACGGGACCGGGCGTGGCGGGCGCCCGGCGGCGTCCGTACGGGCGGGTGTCCCGGCGCTCGCGGACCGGCTCCCTACAGCTCGAAGAGGTCCAGCGCCTGGTCCATGTTGCGGCGGGCGAGGGCCTGGCGCTCGGGGTCCAGGGCCGGGTCGGAGCCGCGGATCGCGGACTGCTCCAGGTACCACTCGACGCGCCACACCCGCAGCCAGGCGAGCGCCCAGCGTTCGGCGGCGAGGCCCGCGCGGCGGTCGAGCGTGGTGGCGGGGCCGCCCTGGTCCACGTACTTCTCCAGGAACGCGCGCGCCTCGCGCGGGCGGGGGCGGTCGAGGGCGTCGCCCCAGGAGACGAGGTCGAGGAGGACGGGCCCGACGTAGGAGCGCGCGAAGTCGATGAGGCGGACGCCCTTCGGGCCCACGTGCACGCCGTTGCCCGCGATCTCCGTGTGCACCCAGCCGAAGGGCTCCTGGTCGGCGCCCGCGCAGCGTTCCTCGGAGACCTTGCGCACCTTGTCGAGGTCGTCGCCGAGCCTGCCCGCCGCGCTGGTCCAGCGGCCCGTCTCCTGGAGCCGGTCCAGGTGCCAGCGCGCCCGGTCGGGGAGCGTGATCATCGTGTACTCGGAGAGCGAGGGGCTGCCGGGCGGCGAGGGCGCCCGGTGCAGCACGTGGAGCAGGGCCAGCACCTCGTCCTCGGTCGCGGCCCGTTCCGGCTCGCCGAGGTCCTCCATGAGGAGCGTCATGTGCTTCGCGCGCACCTCGCCGGAGTACAGCGTCGCGACGGGCACCCCGGCGGCCTGGAACACCCGGTGCGTCGCCGCCTCGTGCGCGAGCGGCGCGTGCCCGTACTTGTGCACGAGCGTCAGGCCGTCGGCGAAGGCCAGCCGCTCGATCCCGCCGTGCGTCCAGGAACGCAGCGTCTCGCGCCGGGGCTCCGGGTCGAGCCCGAGCCGGTCGAGGTGTTCCGCGAGCACCGTATTCAGGAGGGCGAAGTCGAGCACGGGACGTCCCGGGGGGAGGCGGTACGGGGTACGGACCGGCACATCGTGGCCCAGGTGCCCGTACCGCCCCAAGCCCACGACCGATCACGACAGTCAACGACCAGGTGAGACCACCAAGTGACGGTCTCCGCCTGGGAACGACCGCGAGGCGGCGGCCTGTGATCAGCCTGCCGCGCGCAGCACCGCAGCCACGATCGGGCCCGCCACGTCGCCGCCGTGCCCGCCCTGCTCCGCGTAGGCGGCGGCCGTGACCTCGCCCCGGTAGCCGGCGAACCAGCTGTTGGACTGCGCCTGCCCGTCCACCTCGGCCGAACCGGTCTTCGCGCCGATGTCCGGGCCGAGCCCGCTCATCGCGGCGGCCCCCGTGCCGCTCGTCGCGGTGACGTTCATCATCTGCCGCAGTTGCGCGGCCGTGCCCGCGCTCAGCCCGGCGGCCGTGGCCAGCGGCCGCTTGTCGAACGAGGCGGGGACGAGGACCGGCTGGCGGAAGGCGCCGGTGCGGATCGTCGCGACGACGGAGGCGAGGTTGAGCGGGTTGAGCTGCACCTTGCCCTGCCCGATGAGCGAGACGCCCTTGTCGTCGCCCTCGGCGACCGGGACCGTCCCGTCCGCCGAGGCGATGCCCGTCTTCCAGTTGTCGCGCCCGAGGCCGAACTTCTCGCTCGCCTCGGCGCCGAGGTCGCCGGGGCCGAGCCGGGGCGCGAAGGACACGAAGGACGTGTTGCAGGAGATCGCGAAGGCCCGCGTGAGCGTCGCGCCCGGGTCGGCCTTCATGCCCGTCAGGTTGTGCACGGTCTGCCCGCCCGACAGCGCCGTGTCCGGACACGGCGCGGGCCCGTCCGCCCGGGTCAGGCCCTTGTCTATGAGCAGCGAGGCCGTGATCATCTTCATCGTGGAGCCCGGCGCGACGGTCCCCTGGAACGCGGCGTTGAACTGGTCTCCGCGGTGGTTGGCGACGGCCAGGACCTCACCCGTGCCCGCCCGCTCGACCACCACGGAGGCGTTGGAGTACCGCGCCACCGCCTTCTCCGCCGCGGCCTGCGCCCCCGCGCTGAGCGTCGTCGGGACCCGGCCCGGCTTGCCCTGCTCCAGCGTGAGCAGCGTCGTGTCCGGCGCGTCGTCGGGGTGCCGGATCATCAGCTCGACGGCCCCGGAACCGCCCGCCTGCTCCCCGTACCGCTCCCTGAGCTGGGCGAGGATTGGCCCGAGCGAGGGGTACGCCGCGACGTCGAGCACCTTGCCGTCGCGGTCGGTCAGCTCGACCGGCGGCGCGTCGGCGTCGCCGGACACGAGCAGGTCGCCGTCGCGCATCTTCGGGTGCACGAGCGACGGCGCCCACTTGACGACCGGTCGGCCCGTCGTCTCCGAGCGGACGACGCTGAGCCGCGTGTCGTAGGAGAGCGTCTTGCCGCGCACGGTGAGCTTCACGCGGTAGGGCAGCCCGGTGTCCGTCGCGGTGCCGGGCGTCAGCGCCACCTTCGTGACGTGCGCCTTGTCCCGTACGCCCTGGAGCGCGACCCCGGCGGGGGCGGACTGGCTGGTCAGGGCCGCGGCGGCGGTGACACGCCCCGCGCCCCAGGCGCGGAGGAACTTCTCGCCCGTCTCCCGCACGTCCCGCGCCGTCAGCGGCGTGTCGAGGCGTTTGGCGACCGCCTCGGCCGAGTTCTCGTTCGCCGTGCCCGAGGTGACGGCGTGCACGAGGTTGTACGCCCCGTACCCGCCCCCGCCGATCAGCGCGACGAGCGCCCCCGACACCAGCGAAACCTTCACCCCGGCGCGCATGACAGCACTTCCCCTCCCCGCATGTGGTCGTCGGGAGCTTATGGGGCGGGCGGCGCTTGTGGAGATCCCGTTACGGGATTGCGACGATCACGCGACCGGGGGTGATCTCCGGGCGCGTCAGATCCAGGAGTTGAGCCACATCCGGTCGTGCCAGGACCCGTACGGGATGGCCTGGCCGGTGTAGATCGGCCAGAAGTACACGAAGTTCCACGCGATGAGGAGGAAGAGCACCCCCGCCGCCGTCGCCCCGGCCGTCCTGCGCCGCTCCGAGGCGCCCGCCGGGCCGAGCAGCGCACCGGCCAGCATGGTCAGCGCGAGGCACAGGAAGGGCACGAAGACGACCGCGTAGAAGTAGAAGATCGTGCGTTCCTGGTAGTGGAGCCACGGCAGCCAGCCGACCGCCACGGCGCCGAGGAGCGCGCCCGCGCGCCAGTCGCGGCGGAAGACCCAGCGCCACAGCACGTAGACGAGCGCGGCGCACGCCGCCCACCACAGCGCGGGCGTGCCGAGCGCGAGGACCTCGCGCGCGCAGTCGCCGGTGGTGCCGCTCGGGCAGCCGTCGCTGCCGGGGGGCGGCGACTCGTAGAAGTAGGAGACGGGGCGGCCGTCGACCATCCAGCTCCACGCGTTGGACTGGTAGCGGTGGCCGTCGGTGAGGCCCACGTGGAACTTGTAGACCTCGTGCTCGTAGTGCCACAGGCTGCGCAGCCAGTCGGGCAGCCAGGTGTAGTGGCCGCCCTGACCGGCCGTCCGCGCCCAGTCCCGCAGGTAGCCGCCCCTGCCGTTGTCGGGCGAGGCGATCCACGCCGTCCAGGAGGCGAGGTAGACGGCGAGGGCGACGGGGACGACGGCGACGAACGCGACCGGCGAGTCCCGCCTCACCATGGCCGGCCACGCCCGCCCGGTCCGCGCCCCGGCGACCTTGCGCGCGCCGACGTCCCACAGCACCGTCATGACGCCGAAGGCGGCGAGCACGAAGAGGCCGTTCCACTTCGTCCCGAAGGCGAGGCCGAGGCAGATCCCGGCGGCCCAGCGCCAGGGCCGCCAGCCGAGGAACGCGGTCGCCGCGACCCCGGCGTCCGCCCGTACGACCCCGTCGGCGTCCACCGGGAGCTTCGCCAGGAGCAGCGCGCGGGAGCGGTCCCGGTCCAGGAGCAGGCAGCCGAAGGCCGCGAGCACGAAGAACATCAGCACCAGGTCGAGCAGCGCCGTGCGGCTCATCACGAGGTGCAGCCCGTCGATCGTGAGCAGCGCGCCCGCGAAGCAGCCGAGGAACGTCGAGCGGAACATGCGCCGCCCGATCCGGCACAGCATCCACACGGACGCCGTGCCGAGCACGGCCGTCATGAAGCGCCAGCCGAAGGGCGTGAGGCCGAAGAGCCACTCCCCGATCCCGATGACGTACTTCCCGACCGGCGGGTGCACGACATAGGCGGCCTGCGTCGGGATGTCCACCGAGGACGGGTCGGCCAGGATCTGCTTGTTCGCCGCGTCGCCCCAGCTCACCTCGTAGCCGCGGTGGATGAGCGCCCAGGCGTCCTTCGCGTAGTACGTCTCGTCGAATATCACCGCCTTCGGCGAGCCGAGGTGCCAGAAGCGGGTGATGCCGGCGACGAGCGTGATCAGCAGCGGGCCGAGCCAGCTCGCGGAGCGCACGAGGAAGGCGGAGAGCCGGTACGGCAGACCGATCGCCGTCCACAGCCCCGGGTCGGCCGGGCCCGTCCACGGCGGGGCGAGCCGTTCGGCGACGCCCGCCTCGCGGCGCCCGGGGACGTAGCCGAAGCGGCGCAGGCGCCGCTGCCAGGGGGGCGGGGCCTGGGGATCGGCGGCCTGCCCCTGGCTCGCCTCGGTCGAGGACGCGGTACTGGTCACCGGGTCATCGTAGGGAACGCGGC
>NZ_GG770539.1:4148761-4151849 GCF_000154905.1 Streptomyces sp. SPB074
GACGACACCCTCGCCGCGATGGCGGAGGTCTTCGGCGCCGGGCGCCGCGCGGCCGTGTGCCGCGAGCTGACCAAGACGTACGAGGAGGTGCGGCGCGGCCCGCTCGCGGAGCTCGCGGCGTGGGCGGCGGAGGGCGTGCGCGGCGAGATCACCGTCGTCGTGGAGGGCGCCCCCGAGCCGGGCCCCGCCGACCTCGACGCGGCCGAGCTGGTGCGCAGGGTGCGGGTGCGGGAGGAGGCGGGGGAGCGGCGCAAGGAGGCCATCGCGGCCGTGGCGGCGAACGCGGGGGTGCCGAAGCGGGAGGTCTTCGACGCGGTGGTGGCGGCGAAGAACGCGGAGAAGAAGGCGTAACCGTTCCTTCGCGCCAAACATGGGCAAAGCGGCCCGGGCCTTCGGCAAAGCCCGGGTCGCGGCGGAAGCCCCGAAGTGCACGGCTTCGCCAAATACGGTCCAACGTTCGGCAGCCCCCATGGTGCGGGCCGCCGGGCGGGAGTGCACTGGTCGTGCGGGGCGGTGCGCCGCTCCGGGGCCGGCGGTTCGCAGCCGGCCGGGCACGACACGAGGAGCCGGCATGAGCGAGTTGGCAGACAGCATCCACTCCGCGACTACGAGCGGCACCGCCGCGACCACGAGCGGCGCCGCCGGGGCCACGGGCGGCTCCGCCGGGGCCGCCGGGACCGTTCAGGAGTCCTACTCCTTCGCCTGTATGCGCTGCGGGCACGGCTGGGAGCAGGCGTACGAGATAGAACGCCACTCCGGCCAGGACGGCCACCCCTACGTGGTCTACCTGGCGGGGGGCGAACGCGTCCCCTCCCCGCTCAGCAGCCCGTCCTGCCTCAACTGCGGCGGCGGTGTCGTCCGCATCATGCGCGCGGGCCGGGTCACCTCGGCGGCCTCGCAGGCGCACACGTACGGGCACGGGACGGCCCCCGCGAAGCCGGCGCGGTCCCGCACCGGCGGCGAGACCGCCGATGGCGGCACGGAGACCACCGGCGACCCGAGCGCCGAGCCTGCGGTGCCCCACCACTGGCACGTCCTCGCCGACCTCCTCCACGTCTTCCACCGCCGCCCCGCCGGGGACAACTGACCGGCGGGGCGCGGCGTGCGCTGAGTGGCTGGCGGCGCCCGGGCGTGCGCCGACTGACCGGCGCCCCCGTCCGCCTCCGCTGGCCGGCGCTTCCCGGGCCCCGATACCTCGCCCCGCGCCTACCGGCGGGGGCGTCGCCCCTGCACCCCGTCCGGCGCGCCTTCGTAGGATCGGTCCCATGAAGGCCAAGGACGACAAGACCGCGCCGCCACCGCTGCCCGAACCCCTGCGGGTCGCGGTGGCGGACGCGCACACGCACCTCGACATGCAGGCGGGCACCGTCGAGGAGGCGCTGGCGAAGGCCGCCTCGGTCGGGGTGACGCGGCTCGTCCAGGTCGGCTGCGACCTCGCGGGCTCGCGCTGGGCCGCAGAGACGGCGGGCGCGTACGAGCCCGTCCTGGCGACCGTGGCACTGCACCCGAACGAGGCACCGCGCCTCGTGCACGGCGACCCCGACGGCTGGTCCCGGCAGGGCGAGCGCCCCGCCGGGGGCGAGGCGGCGCTGGACGAGGCGCTCGCCGAGATCGACCGGCTCGCCGCGCTCCCGCAGGTGGTCGGCGTCGGCGAGACGGGCCTGGACTACTTCCGTACGGGCCCCGAGGGCAAGGACGCGCAAGAACGTTCGTTCCGCGCGCACATCGAGATCGCCAAGCGCCACGACCGCACGCTCGTGATCCACGACCGCGAGGCCCACGACGACGTGCTCCGGGTCCTCAAGGAGGAGGGCGCGCCCGCGCGCACGGTCTTCCACTGCTACTCGGGCGACGCGGAGATGGCAGAGATCTGCGCGCGCGAAGGCTACTACCTGTCCTTCGCGGGCAACGTGACCTTCAAGAACGCCCAGAACCTCCGCGACGCCCTCGCAGTCGCCCCGCTCGACCTCGTCCTGGTCGAGACGGACGCCCCCTTCCTCACCCCGGCCCCCTACCGCGGCCGCCCCAACGCCCCTTACCTGATCCCCGTCACCCTGCGCGCGATGGCAGGGGTCAGGAATCTCGCGGAGGAGGACATGGCGGAGGCCCTGGCCCGGAACACGGAGCGGGCGTTCGGGGTACCGGGTCTGTTCGAGGGCTGACCGGACGGGCGACGCCGGCACGCGGCTCGACAAGGCGAAAGCGCACCCCGCGAAAACCGTTGGCTCCCCCGCCGGCCCCTCGCCACACTGCCGTCCCATGACCCCACACCCCGATGCCCCCGGCGCCCCGGCGCCCTTGTGCCGCTGTGGCGCGCCCCGTTCGAGGACGGCGAACTGGGGTCCCTGCTCGGCGAGGCGTTCGGCGGGGCTCCCGCCCCCGGGCTCGCGGCGCGGATCGCGCGGCACAGCCTCGGCTGGGCCGCCGCGCGCGACGCCCCCGGCCGCCTCGTGGGCTTCGTCAACGTCGCCTGGGACGGCGGCGCCCACGCCTTCCTCCTCGACACGGCGGTCGCCGGAAGCCACCGCCACCAGGGCCTGGGTCGCGCACTCGTCGCGCTGGCGGCGGCCGGAGCCCGCGAGGCAGGCTGCGACTGGCTGCACGTCGACTACGAGGAACGCCTGCGCCCCTTCTACGAGAACGGCTGCGGCTTCGCCACCACGGCAGCCGGCCTCATCCGTCTCAGCGAAAGCTGAGACGGGCACCGCCCGTGGCGCCTCCGCCCGCCGCGTCCCGGCGCCGCCCATGGGGCCCGTCCGGGCGGGAGCGGAGAGGGAGAACGTTCGGTCTTGGGTGGTGAGTGGGGTGAATGGGTGGCGGGGTGCGTTGGGCAGGACGTTCGTTACCGCGCACGGGTGCCGCCACGACCCCGGATCGGACTGCGGCGGGCGGCTATGGGCAGCGTGACGCCACCGGCGAGTGCGCGGATGGCGTGGCGCCCGGAGGTAGAACGTTCGGTACCGTCCGGCCATCGCGCCGCCCATGAGGTAGAACGTCCGGTGCCGCGCCGACCAGCATGTGCGACCCCGGATGGGGCGCGGCGGGCGGCGGAAGATCGAGGACGGCGAGACGCCGCGAATGCCGGGAC
>NZ_GG770539.1:4151949-4153767 GCF_000154905.1 Streptomyces sp. SPB074
GCCACGGGCGAGCGGGGCGGACAAGCGGACGGCGCGGCGCCCGGGACAGAACGTTTCGGTACCGTCCGGGTCGCACGCGCCGCCCGCGAGGCAGAACGTTCGGTCTCGCGCACGCGGGCCGCACGACCCCGGACGGGACGCGGCGGGCAGTGAGTGGGACGTCACGGGCGAGCTAGTGGCACGGCGCGCGGGACAGAACGTTCGGTACCGCCGACCGCCGACCGCCGACCGCCGACCGCCGACCGCCGACCGCCGACCGCCGACCGCCCGGACCGCCCGTGCGCCCAGGGGTAGAACGTTCGGTACCGCGTCAATGCGCCGTGCGACCTTGGGTGCCCTCCATCCCGGACGCCACGCCACCCCGGACGCCGCGCGATCCTGCCTGGGCCTCAGCGGCGGGCGGGCGGACAAGCGGGCGGCAGGGCGCGCGGGACAGAACGTTCGGTACCGCGCGCACCGGTCACACCGCCCACGGGGCAGAACGTTCGGTACCGCGCGCCGGTCGCACCGCCCACGAGGCAGAACGTTCGGTACCGCCCACGCGGACGCCGCACATCGCACCATCCACCGCCCCGGACCGAACGTTCTCCCTCGCCACTCCCGCCATCCCGCTCCCGCCGCCGACCGAGCGTTCTCCCTCGTCACCCCGCCCTTCCGCCCCCTCCCCAGACCGACCGTTCTCCCCCACGGCCGCACGTACGACGTCCCGGCGAGAGCGACCCCGTACCCTTGCCGGGTGACTCGCACCGACCCCCTGCTCGGCCCGGCCGACATCCGTGAGCTGGCCGCCGCGCTCGACGTACGTCCCACCAAGCAGCGCGGGCAGAACTTCGTCATCGACGCCAACACCGTGCGCCGCATCGTCCGCACCGCCGAGGTGCGCGAGACGGACACCGTGGTCGAGGTCGGTCCCGGGCTCGGTTCGCTCACGCTCGCGCTGCTCGAAGTCGCCGCCGACGTCACGGCCGTCGAGATCGACGGCACCCTCGCCGCCGCGCTCCCCGCCACCGTCGCCGCCCGGCTGCCCGAGAAGGCGGAGCGCTTCCGGCTCGTGCACTCCGACGCGCTGCGTGTGCGCGAGCTGCCGGGCCCCGCGCCGACCGCGCTCGTCGCGAACCTTCCGTACAACGTCGCCGTCCCCGTCCTCCTCCACATGCTGGAGCACTTCCCGAGCGTCGAGCGGACGCTCGTCATGGTGCAGGCCGAGGTCGCCGACCGGCTCGCGGCGCCCCCCGGTTCGCGCGTGTACGGGGTGCCCTCGGTCAAGGCGGCCTGGTACGCGCACGTCAAGCGCGCCGGGTCGATCGGGCGCAGCGTGTTCTGGCCGGCGCCGAACGTCGATTCCGGGCTCGTGTCGCTCGTACGGCGCGAGGAGCCGCTGACGACGAGCGCGAGCCGTCGCGAGGTCTTCGCCGTCGTGGACGCGGCCTTCGCGCAGCGCCGCAAGGGCCTGCGGGCCGCGCTCGCGGGCTGGGCGGGCTCGGCGGCGGCGGCCGAGGAGGCCCTGCGCGCCGCCGGGGTGTCCCCGCTGGCGCGCGGCGAGTCGCTCACCGTCGAGGAGTTCGCCCGCATCGCCGAGCACAAGCCGCGGGCAGATGCCCCCGCCACCGCGCCGCAGTCCGAGAAGGAGACCCCCGCGTGAGTCCCGCCGCCGTCACCGTCCGCGTGCCCGCGAAGGTCAACGTCCAGCTCGCGGTCGGCCCGGCCCGGCCCGACGGCTTCCACGACCTCGCGAACATCTTCCTCGCGGTCGGCTTGTACGACGAGGTGACCGCCACCCCCGCCGCGCCCCGCGCCGCCACCCCCGCCGCGTCCCGC
>NZ_GG770539.1:4153922-4159479 GCF_000154905.1 Streptomyces sp. SPB074
TCCCCGTCGCGGGCGGCATGGCGGGCGGCAGCCCCGACGCGGCGGGCGCGCTGCTCGCCTGCGAGTCGCTGTGGCGCACGGGTGCGAGCCGGGACGAACTCCTCGCGATCTGCGCGGAGCTGGGCAGCGACGTGCCGTTCAGCTACGTGGGCGGCGCCGCGCTCGGCACCGGGCGCGGCGAGCGACTGGCTCCCCTCGCGGTCGGCGGCACCTTCCACTGGGTCTTCGCCCAGGCGGACGGGGGCCTCTCGACCCCGGCCGTCTACCGCGCGTACGACCGCGCGGCCGAGGCCGAGGGCCGGACGGTCCCGGAGCCCGAGGCCGACCGGGCCGTCATCGACGCGCTCGCGAGCGGCGACGCGAAGGCCCTCGCCGCCGCCGTCCACAACGACCTCCAGCCCGCCGCCCTCGGCCTCTTCCCCGCGCTGCGCCGCACGCTGGACGCCGGTACGGAGGCGGGCGCCCTGGCCGCGCTCGTCTCGGGCTCCGGCCCGACGACGGCCTTCCTCGCCCAGGACGCGGACAGCGCCCGCACGATCGCCCGCGCCCTGACCCCGCACTGCCGCACGGCCCGTGTGACGACGGCCCCGGCACCGGGCGCGGTCGTGGTGGGGCGGTAAAAGGCCCTCGGCACGGCGTGCTCGGACGTCTCCGGCACCGGGCCGAGGACGCGAGGAGACGCCGGGCCCGGCCGTACCATGGCGATACCTCGTGACGATCAGGGAGACGCGATGGCCGCGATGTATCCGGAGTATGCGCAGTGGTTGCGTCAGGTGCGCAGCTCGATGAAGCTGCCCAAAGCCGTCAAACTGCTGTTCGACCAAGGGCGTCTGTACATGTCGCCGGTCACCGAGGCGCACAGCGAGGCGGACGACTCGATCCGCTCGCAGTTGGCGGAGCAACTCGGCGGTGGCTCCGGTCTGCATGTCACGCGGGACAAGGGCGTCCTGCCGGAGAAGGACGGCTACACGCCCGAGCCCGATGTGCTGGTGGTCGACGCCGGAGCGCTCGGTCCTGGTGACGCCTTCGTCGACCAGCGGCACGTGCATTTTGTGGCCGAGAGCGTCTCCCGGTCGACGGTCGGGCAGGACTACGGGCGCAAGCTCAACCAGTACGCGGCCCGCGGTATCCCCACCTACCTGATCGTGGACGTGCTGACCGGCGAGTGCGTCCTCTACCAGGTGCCGAAGGGGGACGAGTACACCTCTGCCGTGCCCTACCGGTTCGGTGAGGAGATCGCTTTCTCTCTCGTGGGAGTGGCGGTCACGTTGCGTACCGACTTCAAGAAGATCCGCTGACCCTCGGCCCGCCCACCGCCCGCCCCCTCCACCGGCGTTCCCCCGCCGACTACCCTGGGGAATCTGTCCCCCGGCCCGTTCCAGTGGTGCGGGGAGCGCGAGCGGGAGTGGTGGATGGCGGTCAATCTGGTCAACGTCGAGGCGGTCAGCAAGGTCTACGGGACCAGGGCGCTGCTCGACGGGGTCTCCCTCGGGGTCAACGAGGGCGACCGCATCGGCGTCGTGGGGCGCAACGGCGACGGCAAGACGACGCTGATCCGGATGCTCGCCAAGCTGGAGGAGGCCGATACGGGGCGCGTCACGCACAGTGGCGGGCTGCGGCTCGGGGTGCTGACGCAGCACGACTCGCTGGACCCGGCCGCGACCGTGCGGCACGAGGTGATCGGGGATCTCGCCGATCACGAGTGGGCGGGGAACGCGAAGATCCGCGACGTCCTGACGGGCCTCTTCGGCGGGCTGGACCTGCCCGGTTTCACGGACGGGCTCGACACCGTGATCGGCCCGCTCTCCGGTGGTGAGCGGCGCCGGATCGCGCTCGCCAAGCTCCTCATCGAGGAGCAGGACCTCCTCGTCCTGGACGAGCCCACCAACCACCTCGACGTCGAGGGCATCGCCTGGCTCGCCGCGCACCTCGCGAGCCGCCGGTCCGCGCTCGTCTGCGTGACGCACGACCGCTGGTTCCTCGACCAGGTCTGCACCCGCATGTGGGACGTGCAGCGCGGCGACGTCTACGAGTACGAGGGCGGCTACAGCGACTACGTCTTCGCGCGCGCCGAGCGCGAGCGCCGGGCCGCGACCGAGGAGACCAAGCGGCAGAACCTCGTCCGCAAGGAGCTGGCCTGGCTGCGGCGCGGCGCCCCGGCCCGTACCAGCAAGCCCCGCTTCCGAATCGAGGCCGCCAACGAGCTGATCGCGGACGTCCCGCCGCCGCGCGACAACTCCGAGCTGATGCGCTTCGCGTCGGCGCGGCTCGGCAAGACCGTCTTCGACCTGGAGGACGTGACCGTCTCGGCCGGGCCCAAGACGCTCATCGAGCACCTCACCTGGCAGCTCGGCCCCGGCGACCGGGTCGGTCTCGTCGGCGTCAACGGCGCGGGCAAGACGACACTGCTGCGCGCCATGGCCGCCGCCGCGCGCGGGGAGGGCGAGGAGCAGCCGGAGAAGGGGCGGATCAAGGTCGGCAGGACCGTCAAGCTCGCCTACCTCTCCCAGGAGGTCGCCGAACTCGACCCTGACCTGCGGGTGCTGGAGGCCGTGCAGCAGGTGCGGGAGCGCGTCGATCTCGGCAAGGGCCGGGAGCTGACCGCCGGACAGCTCTGCGAGACCTTCGGTTTCGGCAAGGAGAAGCAGTGGACGCCCGTCGGCGACCTCTCCGGCGGTGAGCGCCGTCGCCTCCAGATCCTGCGCCTGCTGATGGACGAGCCCAACGTCCTCTTCCTCGACGAGCCCACCAACGATCTCGACATCGAGACGCTGACGCAGCTCGAAGACCTCCTCGACGGCTGGCCCGGCTCGATGGTCGTCATCAGCCACGACCGTTTCTTCGTGGAGCGCACGACGGACCGCGTCTTCGCGCTGCTCGGCGACCGCGCCCTGCGGATGCTGCCGCGCGGCATCGACGAGTACGTGGAGCGGCGCCGCGCCCGCGAGCAGCAGGCCCAGGCCGCCGCCGCCCCCGCGAACGCCGCGTCCAGGCCCGCCGCCACCTCCGCGAAGGAGGACCGGGAGCGGCAGAAGGAGCTCCAGCGCATCGAGCGCCGCCTGGACCGCATCGCCGGTGAGGAGGCGAAGCTCCACGAGAAGATCGCCACGCACGCCACGGACTTCGAGAAGGTCGCCGGGCTCGACGCCGAACTGCGCGCCCTGACCGGTGAGAAGGACGAGCTGGAGCTGCGCTGGCTCGAACTGGCCGAATAGCCGTACCGGGTGCCGGGCGGCGCGCGACGGTCACGGGAGCATCACGTGCCGGTTCGCGCTTGGGCACGGGAGAGCGGGCGCGGGGTGCGGCGCGCGTGGCGGGTGGTAGAAAGAGTTCCCCGCCCGACCGACCAAGGACCGCGGGGGAGCGCGTCCCGATCCGCTCCGTTCCGCGGGGTGATCACTCACGGAACGGCGGGGGAGCCGGACGGGGGGCGCGAGCCCGCCACGAGGTAGCGCTGATGACTCAGCCGCCCCAGCCACCGCCCCGGCCCCCGCACGAGCCGTCCGGCGGCGAGCCCCCGCACGACGCGCCGCCCGGCTTCGGGCCGCCCGCCCCGGGCGGAGCCTTCGGCCCGCCCCCGGCCACGCCCGGCACCCCCGCGCCGCCCCGCGCGGACGCCGCCCCGGCCCGGAGCACGGACACCGGTTCGGGCACCGGCGCGCACACCGGCGCGCGGCTGGCCAAGGGCGAGGGCGAGGGCGACGGCGAAAGCGACGGCAAGGGCGAGGAAGCGAGCGCCGGTACGGGCACGCCCGCGCCCGGCACCCCGCCGCCCGGCACCACCCCGCCGGCCGACGGCACCCCGCCGTCCGCTCCCGCGCCGCCGGCCTACGGCGCCCCGCACCCCGGGCCCGGCCCCGGCGGCCAGGCCGCCTACGGCTACCCGCATCCCGCGCCCCCGTACGGCACCGCCCCGTACACCCAGCAGCAGTACGGGGCCGGGCAGCCGCCCACGCCGCCGGGCGGGCGCCGTCCCGGGCCGGTGTTCTGGATCATCGGGACGACCGTCCTCGTCATCGCGCTCATCGTCGGCGGTGGCGTCTGGTACGCGAACTCCGGCACGGGGACGACGCCGGTCGCCAAGGAGAAGGACGACAAGAAGGGCACGAAGAAGGAGAAGGACGGCGCGGGAACGGACGAGTCCGTCGTGGGGCCGGCGAAGGAGAAGGCCCCCGCCGACCCGGCGGCCCGGCAGCTCTTCACCGTGCCGATGGTCTACACCGGCCGTGACTCCCACGTCTTCGACGTGCCAGGCTCCTGGCTCACCGCCAAGGTGTACGCGAAGACCGGCATATCCGAGATCAACGGCTACGACGCCGTCGCGGGCAACCGGCTGTGGAACCTGAAACTGCCCGGGCCGGTGTGCTCCGCCAGCTCCTTCCAGAGCGAGGAGGGCCTGACCGCCGTCCTGCACAAGAGCGTGCGGCCCACGGCGGCGGAGTACGGCCAGTGCGACAAGATCACCGTGTTCGACCTGGCGACCGGCAAGACCGTGTGGACGAAGAGCGTGGGCTCCGGCGAGGGCAGCGCGATCTTCAACGAGGTGACCGTCGGCGCCGGCACCGTCGCCGCGGGCGGCAGCCGGGGCGGCTACGGCTGGGACCTCCAGTCCGGTGACCAGGTGTGGTCCCCGAAGCCGGGCGACGAGTGCTTCGACCTGGGCTACCAGGGCGGCAGCGGCCTCGCGGTGATCCGCAAGTGCACGGTCAACACCGACCAGGAACAGCTCTACGTCCAGCGGCTCGATCCCAAGGACGGCTCGGTCAGCTCCGAGTACAAGATGCCGCCCGGTATCGACTACGCGCACATCCTCTCGGTGAGCCCGCTCGTGGTCGGCGCCGATGTCAACGACGCCGCCTCGGACGGCTCCGGTGTCTCGGACTTCTTCTCGATCGACGCCCGCACCGGCAAGCTCCGCGCCCGCTGGCCGGTGGACGCGAAGACGTACGACACCAGGTGCGGCGCGACGGCCGTCACCGGCTGCGACAACTTCGCGATCGGCAACGACCGGCTCTACGTGCCGACCGAGGAGCACCAGGGGAAGAAGGAGGGCTACTCCACCACCAACGAGATCGTCGCCTTCGACCTCGCCACCGGCAAGCTGACCGGCCAGCGCATGGACGCGGGCGAGGACCGGGAGCTGCGGGCGCTGCGCATGGACGGCCCCCGGCTGCTCGCCTACCGCACCGGCCCGTACGACAAGGGCAACGAGGTCGTCTCGATCGACACGAAGACGCTCAAGAGCGAGGTGCTCCTGAGGACCCCGGACGAAAAGCGGAGCCGGGCCACCACCGGCCTCTTCCTCCACGACTTCTCCGAGATCCTCTTCGGCAACGGCCGCCTGTACTACGGGCAGACCATGCCCGAGGAGGTGAAGAAGCCGCTCGAAGCCGACGACGGCATCCCCTACCTCGCAATGTCCTTCGGCGACACGCACTGAGCAGCGCGGCCCCGGCACGCCGCTGACGGCGGGAGCACGGGTACGGGGCGGGACGCCGACGAGGGCGCCCCGCCCCCGCCGTCCCGGCACCCCGCGCCCGCCGTCCCGGCCCCGGCA
>NZ_GG770539.1:4159642-4184613 GCF_000154905.1 Streptomyces sp. SPB074
CCCCGTGCCTGCGCAACACCCCCGAAAAGCGGGGGATTTCAGCATTACGGGGCACTTCTTCACCGGAGGGGGCGCGCGAGGTCGAACATCCGTGTAGCTTCCGGTGCACGACGGACCGGCCGGGGGACAGCCCCGGCGGGAGCGGGGTCGGGACGCGGGGACTCGGGGGGACGCGGGGGATGCCCATGGGAGTGCGGCTCATGGTGGTCGACGACCACCGCTTGCTCGCGGAGGCGCTCGCCTCCGCGCTGAAACTGCGCGGGCACCGGGTGCTCGCCGCCGCGGCTCCCGCCGCGGGCGCCGCCGATCTCGTGGTGAGCCGGGCGCCGGAGGTGTGCCTGCTCGGCACGGCGGCCCCGGCCGAACCCGGCGCCTTCGACCCCGTCGTGAAGATCCGCAGGGAACGCCCGCAGACGGCGGTGCTCGTCCTCGGCCCGGTGCCCAGCCCGCGCGGTATCGCGGCGGCGTTCGCCGCCGGGGCCTGCGGTTACGTACGGCACGACGAGCGCATCGAGGGCGTCGAACGGGCCATCATGAAGGCCCGCGCGGGCGAGGCCGCCGTGGCTCCCGGCCTCCTCCAGGGCGCATTCGACGCGCTGCTCCACCCCGAGGCGGAGCCCGACGACGAGGGCCGGCGTCTCCTGCACCTGCTGACCCGCCGCGAGGTCGAGGTCCTGGCCCGGGTCGCGGAGGGCGAGGACACGCGCCTCATCGCGGCCGAAATGGGCATCGCGCCCTCCACGGCCCGTACCCACGTGCAGCGGGTCCTGATGAAACTCGGTGTCGGCTCCCGCCTGGAGGCCGCGGCGCTCGCCGCCCGCACCGGCCTCCTCGACCACGCCCTCCCCCTCCTCGGCCCCCGGGACCCCGGCACGGGCTGACGGCGGCAGGGGAGCGAGCGGCGCGAGACGGGGCCGGCGCGGGGAGCGGGCGGCGCGGGACGGGGGCGGCGCGAAAGGGGGCCGCCCCCGCCGGGCAAACGTGCCCGGCCGGAACGGCCCCCGTGCCGGAGGATCCCGCTACTCCTCGCGGTTGAGGTCCTCCACGATCTCCTCGACCGGCGGCGGCGTCTGCGGGCGCCACACCATCCAGGCCAGGAAGAGCAGCCCGAGGACGAGCATCCCCAGGCCCGTCCACAGGTTGATGTTGATGTCCTGGGCCTTGGCGAGGTCGGCGTCGGACGCGGTGATGCCGGTGATCGTGACGATGATCCCGTAGACCGTGAAGAGGCCGCCGATGATGAGGCGTACGTCGAAGAGGCGGCTCGCGGTGGCGGACTCGCGTTCCAGCCGCTCGACGGCCTCGATGTCGTCCAGGTTCGCGGGCTTCGCGGTGTGCGGGGCGCCGGGGGTGTTGTCGTCTCTGGGGTTGCTGTGATCGCTCATGGTCGTGTCGTCCTTGCCGGTTCAGACGGGGCGGGGCGGCCGGGGGCCCGGGGGCTCAGAGGGAGAACGGGATGTAGCACAGGGCCGCGAGGATCAGCGCGCCCCAGCCGAGCAGCGCCGGCTTGCGGTACCAGGCGTCGTCGCCCTCGGCGGGCGGCTCCTCGACGCCGGGCGACTTCGTCCCGTACACGAGCCCCTGGAGTTCCGCGGCGGGCTTCGGCTTCGTCACCATCGTCACGACGACCATGACGACCGCGCCGACGACGAAGGCGACGATGGAGGAGACGAAGTTCGCGCCCTGGTCGGTGGGGATGCCGATGACGCCCTGCTTGTACAACCAGAAGTAGTTGACCATCGCGGCGACGGTCCCCGAGAGCAGCCCCCAGAACCCGGCCGCGCCGGTCGTCCGCTTCCAGAACATCCCGATGATGAACACCACGAACAGCGGGACGTTGAAGAAGGAGAACAGCGTCTGGAGGTAGTTCATGATGTTGCTGAAGCCGGAGGCGATGAACGCCGTCCCGATGCCGACGACGACGCCGACCGCGGTGACGACCCTGCCGACCTTGAGGTAGTGCGCGTCGGGCATGTTCGGCTTGATGTACGGCTGCCAGATGTCCGTCGTGAAGACGGTGTTGAACGAGGAGATGTTCGCGGCCATCCCGGCCATGAACGCGGCGAGGAGCCCGGTCACGGCGATGCCGAGCACCCCGTTGGGCAGCAGGTCGCGCATGAGCAGCGGGATCGCGTCGTTGAACTCGAAGTCCCCGCCCTGCTTGCCGATCGACGGCTCCAGGATGAGCGCGATGAGGCCGGGGATGACGACGATCGCGGGGATGAAGATCTTCGGGAAGGCCGCGATGAGCGGGGTGCGCTTGGCGGCGGAGAGGTTCTTCGCGGAGAGCGCGCGCTGCACCTCGGCGAAGTTCGTCGTCCAGTAGCCGAAGCCCATCACGAAGCCGAGGCCGAGGACGATCGTCAGCCAGTTGGCGCCGAGCGGGTTGTCCGAGCCGATCCCGGTGTTCTGCCAGGCCGTGAGGAAACTGTCCCCCTTCGAGGCGTCCAGCTTGTCCGAGATGCCGCCCCAGCCGCCGACCCGCTTGAGGCCCACGATGGTGAGCGGGATGAGCGCGGCGAGGATCACGAAGAACTGGAGGACCTCGTTGTAGATCGCCGAGGAGAGCCCGCCGACGGTGATGTAGACGAGGACGAACGCCGCGGCGACGACGATCGCCACCCACTGCGGCCAGCCGAGCAGCGCTTCGAGCACGATCGCCATCGCGTACAGGTTGACGCCGGCGATGAGCACCGCGGACACCGCGAAGATGACCGACGACAGCAGGTGCGAGGACTTCCCGAAGCGGTGCAGGAGGAACTCCGGCACCGAGCGGACCTTCGAGTTGTAGTAGAAGGGCATCATCACGAGGCCCAGGAAGACCATCGCGGGGACGGCCCCGATCCAGTACCAGTGCACGGTGTAGGCGCCGTACTGCGCGCCGTTCGCCGCCATGCCGAGGATCTCCGTGGCGCCCAGGTTCGCCGCGACGAAGGCGAGACCCGTCACCCACGCGGGCAGGGAGCGCCCGGACAGGAAGAAGTCGAGGCTCGTCTTCACACTGCGCCGCGCGGCGAAACCGATGCCGAGGACGACGACGAAGTACAGCCCGAGGATCGTGTAGTCCAGCCAGTTGGTCGGGAGTCTGAGCCCGTCCGCAAGGTACATGGGGGGAACTCGCTTTGCGCGTTGGGGATGAGGGAACGTGCGGGAGCGGTCGGAGTGGTGCTTCTTACGGGCGGGCGCCTGCCCGTGCTCGCGCGCGACGAACGCCTTTCGTGGTGTTCTTTGTTCGATCGTGATGTTTCTCTGGTGCGGGCCGGGCCCTGCAGAGCGCGGGTGAGGTCGCCCGTCGCGTGGTGCCGCCCCCGTAGACGTGGTTTGTTATGTTGAATTATGTTCGTTACGAGGTGACGGTGCGGCGGACGACGCGGCGACGCCCCACCCGCGCGCGGCGATCCGCCCTCTCCCGGTGCGGCGATCCGCCACCCGCGCGCGGTGATTCGCGAGAAAGAACGGTTGCCTTGAAGAAGACCCCGACCCGGCTCGCCGACGGCCGCGAGCTGATCTACTACGACCTCGACTCGACCGGCGTACCGCGCGACGCCGTCGACAAGCGCCCGCTCGACCCGATCGCCACCGCCTCCGAGACCCGCGCGGACCCGCTGCTCGGCGACACCGTCGCGATCGCCTCGCACCGCCAGGGCCGTACGTACCACCCGCCGGCCGAGCTGTGCCCCCTCGACCCGACCCGGGACGGCGACCACCTCACCGAGATCCCCGACTCCGGCTACGACGTCGTCGTCTTCGAGAACCGCTTCCCCTCGCTCTCCGGCCCCACCGGGCGCTGCGAGGTCGTCTGCTTCACCCCGGACCACGACGCCTCCTTCGTCGACCTGGACGAGGCCCGCGCCCGCCTCGTCCTCGACGTGTGGGCCGACCGCACCGCCGAGCTCTCCCGCCATCCGGCCGTGCGCCAGGTCTTCCCCTTCGAGAACCGGGGCGAGGAGATCGGTGTGACCCTCGCCCACCCGCACGGGCAGATCTACGGCTACCCCTTCGCCACCCCGCGCACCGCCCTCATGCTCCGCTCGGCCGCCGCGCACAAGACGGCGACCGGCGGCGGGAACCTCTTCGACCACGTCCTGGCCGGGGAACGCGCCGCCGCGGAACGCGTCGTGATCGAGGGCGAGCACTGGACCGCGTTCGTCCCGTACGCCGCGCACTGGCCGTACGAGGTGCACCTCTACCCGCACCGCCGCGTCCCCGACCTCACCGCGCTGGACGAGGCGCAGCGCGCCGAATGGCCCGTCATCTACCTCGACCTGCTCCGCCGCTTCGACCGGCTCTTCGGTCCCGGGGCCGGCCCCACCCCGTATATTTCCGGCTGGCACCAGGCGCCCTTCCTCACCCCCGAGGAGTACGCCGCGTTCGGCACGGGTGCGGGCGAGCCGCTGGAACGGGCGGACTACGCGCTGCACCTGGAGCTGTTCACGATCCGCAGGACCACGGACAAACTCAAGTACCTCGCCGGTTCCGAGTCCGGCATGAGTGTCTTCATCAACGACGTGCCGCCGGAGAAGGCGGCCGAGCGACTGCGAGAGGCGGCGCACGCGTGAGCTGCCAGCGACTTCGGAAGGACGGGCGCGCATGAGCGGCCACTACCTCGTCACCGGCGGGGCCGGGTACGTCGGGAGCGTCGTCACGGCGCACCTGCTGCGCGCCGGGCACCGGGTCACGGTCCTGGACGACCTCTCGACGGGCTTCCGCGCGGCCGTCCCCGAGGGCGCCGCCTTCATCGAGGGACGCATCCAGGACGCGGCGGCCCTCCTGCCCGAGGGCATCGACGGCGTCCTCCACTTCGCCGCCTCCTCGCAGGTCGGCGAGAGCGTCGAGAAGCCCGGGAAGTACTGGGGCAACAACGTGGGCGGCACGCGCGCGCTCCTCGACGCGATGCGCGAGAAGGGCATCGGCCGCCTCGTCTTCTCCTCGACCGCGGCGACGTACGGCGAACCCGTGCACACCCCGATCGTCGAGACCGACCCGACGATCCCCACGAGCCCCTACGGCAACACGAAGCTCGCCGTGGACCACATGATCGCCGACGAGTGCCGCGCCCACGGCCTCGCCGCCGTCTCGCTGCGCTACTTCAACGTCGCCGGCGCCGACGGCGAGTCCGGCGAGCGCCACGACCCCGAGTCGCACCTCATCCCGATCGTCCTCCAGGTCGCGCAGGGCCGCCGCGCCGCCGTCTCCGTCTTCGGCGAGGACTACGCGACCCCGGACGGCACCTGCGTCCGCGACTACATCCACGTCGCGGACCTCGCCGAGGCCCACCTCCTCGCCCTCAAGGCCGCGGCCAAGGGCAGCCACCTCATCTGCAATCTCGGCAACGGCACCGGCTTCTCGGTGCGCGAGGTCATCGAGGCGGCCCGCGAGGTCACCGGCCACGCGATCCCCACCGAGAGCGCGCCGCGCCGCGCGGGCGACCCGGCCGTCCTCGTCGCCTCGGCCGAACGCGCCCGGCAGGCGCTCGGCTGGCAGCCCTCCCGCACCGACCTGACCGGCATCGTCGCCGACGCCTGGGCCTTCGCCCAGCGGCTCGCGGAGGCGGCCCGGTGAGCGAACTGATCCCCGGCCAGGCCAACGGCCCCGCCCCCGCGCAGGACACCGCACTCCCCGAGGACACCGCCCTCGCGCGCGCCGACGAGGTCGCCGCCGGGTTCCGCGAGCTGTACGGGAGCGAGCCCGAGGGCATCTGGGCGGCCCCCGGACGCGTCAACCTCATCGGCGAGTACACGGACTTCAACGGCGGCTTCGTCATGCCGCTCGCGCTCCCGCACACGGCGGTCGCCGCCGTCAGCGCCCGCACGGACGGCGTGCTGCGCGTCCACTCGGCCGACATGGCGGGCCCCGCGCTCCGCCTCGACCTCGCGACGCTCGCGCCCGGCGCCGACACCGGCTGGGCGGGCTACCTCACCGGCGTCGTCTGGGTCCTGCGCACCTCCGGCCACGACGTGGGGGGCGCCGACATCCACCTCGCCTCGACCGTGCCCACGGGCGCCGGGCTCTCCTCCTCGGCCGCGCTGGAGGTCGTCACGGCGCTCGCGCTCAACGACCTGTTCTCCTTCGGCATCGACCGCGCCGAACTCGCCCGGATCGGGCAGCGCGCGGAGAACGACTTCGTCGGCGTCCCGACCGGGATCATGGACCAGACCGCCTCGGCGCGGTGCGCGGCCGGGCACGTGCTCCACCTGGACACCCGCGACCTGAGCGCCCGCCACGTCCCCTTCGACCTGCCCGCGCACGGCCTCGAACTGCTCGTCTTCGACACTCGCGTGCAGCACGCGCTCGGCGACGGCGCCTACGCGGAACGCCGCGCCGGCTGCGAGGAGGGGGCCCGGCTGCTCGGCGTGGACCAGTTGCGGGACGTGCCCTTCGCGACCCTGCCGCAGGCCCTCGGCACCCTGGACGACGAGCGCGTGCGCCGCTACGTGCGGCACGTCGTCACGGAGGACGAACGCGTCGAGACCCTCGCGCGGCTCCTCGACGCGGGCGAGATCCGCGCCGTCGGCGAGATCCTGACCGAGGGCCACCGCTCCCTCCGCGACGACCTGCGCGTCTCGGCCCCGGAGCTGGACCTGGTCGTGGAGACGGCCGTGGCGGCCGGGGCGCTCGGCGCCCGGATGACGGGCGGCGGCTTCGGCGGCTCGGCGATCGTGCTGGTGGACGCGGGCCTGGCGGAGCCGGTCGAGGCGGCGGTACGGGCGGCGTTCGCCGAGGCGGGCCACCGGGAGCCGCGCGTCTTCCCGGCCGTGCCCAGCGAGGGAGCGCGCCGGGTGCGCTGAACCGCGCGCGGGACGGCGGCGCCCGGCGCGTGGGACGCCGGGTCACCACCGTCCCGCGGGCCCCCCGGGCCGGGGTGTTTCGGGCGGGAATCGGGGAAATCCTCTCCTGGAACGAGCCCGCGTCCGTACTCTGAGGCGGGGTCACCTCCGTCAGGGGACGGAGGGAGGGGGAGGCCGTGATGCGTACGAGAGTGCTGGTCGTGGACGACCACCGGATCTTCGCGGAGTCGCTCGCCGCCGCGCTGGCGGCCGAGCCGGACGTGGAGGTGGGCGCGGCGGGCAGCGGCCCGGCGGCGCTGCGCAGCCTGGAGCGCGCGGCGACCGAGAAGCGCCCCTTCGACGTCGTCCTCGTCGACGCCGACCTCGGCGTCAGCCCCGAGCCCCGCCGGATCCGCCCGCGGCCGGACGCCGCCGAGGAACAGCCGCTCGACGGAATCTCCCTGGTGGGGGGCCTGCGCGCGGCCCAGCCCGGCGTGCGCACGGTGGTCCTCGCCGAGCGCGACGACGCGCGCCGCGCGGCGCTCGCCCTCCAGGCGGGGGCGAGCGGCTGGGTGGCGAAGGACTGCTCCCTCTCGCGGCTGCTCACGGTCGTACGGGGCGTGCTGCGCGACGAGACGCACCTGCCGCCCGCCCTGCTCACCGGGGTGCTGCGCGAACTGACGGCGGCCCGCCGCCATCGCACCGAGTCGGAGCGCCTGGTCGAGTCCCTGACGCCGCGCGAACGCGAGGTGCTGCGCTGCATGGTCGCCGGGCTGGGCCGCAAAGCGGTCGCCGACCGCCTCTACCTCTCCCCGCACACGGTCCGCACCCACATGCAGAACGTCCTCGGCAAGCTCGGCGTCCACTCCACGCTGGCGGCCGTCGCCCTCGCCCGCCGCGCGGGCGTCGGACCGGTGGACCAGCGCGGCGCCTGAGCCGGAGGCGTACGGCACGGCGGCGCCGGACACCGCGACCCGGCCGCGCGGTACCGGCGCGGTGCGCTCAGCCCTGGTGGGCGAGGTCGGCGGCGGTGAGCCCTTCGAGGGCCATGCCGGTCTGGAGCGCCTCGGCCATGCGGCGGCTGATGCGCTGCCGCAGAGTGACGGCGAGGTAGCGGGTGAGGAGCAGGGGACGGGCGGCCAGGTCCTCGGCGAGGCGCAGCGCGCGCGGCAGCACCTCCTCCAGCGGCAACACCTCCGCGACGGCGCCCCACCGCTCGGCCTGCTCGGCGGTGAAGGAGCCCTGGGTGAGCGCGAGATGGCGGGCGCGGTTGACGCCGAGCGCCTCCTCCCAGGCGATCTGGATGCCGTCGCCGGGGACGATGCCGAAGGTCAGGTGCGGGAAGTCGGAGAAGACGGTGGTGTCGGCGGCGAGGACGATGTCGGCGAGAAGGGCGTACTCGCTGTGCACCGAGACGGGCCCGTTGACCGCCGCGATGACGGGCATCTCCAGGTCCACGAGCCGCTGGAGGACCCGGCGGCCCTCCGCGAGGGTGCGGTCCCACTCGGCCGGCTTGGTGATGGCGCCCAGGCTCGCGCCGTCGATCTCGGTCATGAAGCGGTCGCCGGTGCCGGTCAGGACGAGGACGCGGTTGTCGCGGTCCTCGCCGATCTCGAAGAGGGCGCGCGGGAAGTCGGTGTGGGTCCGCCCTGTGAAGGTCGCGGGACCGCCGTCGGTGTGGAAGCGGACGGTCAGGACGCCGGAGTCGGTACGGCTCATGGCGAGGTTCTCGAAAGCGGTGAAGTAGGCGGGTGCCTGCGTGGTCATGAAGGGCTCCTCGGTAAGGGCGGGCGGGGGGGTCCCGCTCCGTGCCTCCCATTCGACTGCGGGCCGTACCGGAAGGAAAGCCGCAGGCCAGAGGGGTTGCCGAGGAGCGCCATAAGGAAAGCTGATAGCCCCTTGGCGCGCCTGGCACACGCGCCGTCCGGACGCTCCCGCCGCGCCGCCCGCCCTCCTCGCGCCCGCCCCCTCCCGCGCCCCCGCGCCGCCGCGCCCCGTCCCGGCCGCCCTCCGTTCCGCCGTGTCGCCCCGTGCCCCCGCCCGGGTCGCGCGCTGTTCGTGGTGCCATGGAGGCATGGAGATCCGAGCGATGCGTGCCTTCGTGGCGGTGGTCGAGGAGGGCGGCCTCTCGGCGGCGTCCCGCCGGCTGCACCTGAGCCAGCCGGCGCTGTCCCAGACCGTGAACGCCCTGGAGCGCGAGTTCGGCACCCGCCTGCTGCTCCGCTCCTCCACCGGCGTCCGCCCGACCGAGGCCGGGCGGACCCTGCTCGTGGAGGCCCGCGAGGTCCTGGCCCGCTACGACCGCGCCCTCGCCGCCATGGCCGTCCACACCGGCGGCGGGGAGCCGGTGCTCCGCATCGGCATTCCGCTGGAGCTGCCGGCCGGCCTGCTCTCCCGCCCGCTCCTCGCGCTCGCGGAGGCCCACCCGGCGACGCGCGTGGAGGCCCGGCACCTCTCCTCGGCCGCGCAACGGGCCGAGCTGCACCGGGGCGGTCTCGAACTGGGCCTGCTGCGCGAGCGCCCGCCGGGGCGGGAGTTCGACGCCATGCTCGTCGCGGAGGAACGGCTCGGGGTCCTGCTCGCCACGGAGCGCGCGGCCGAACTGGCCGGGCCCGACGGCATCCGCCTGGACGCCCTGCACGCGCTGGAGTGGGCCGGCTTCCCCCGCTCCGGCAGTCCCGACTGGTACGACGAGGTCACCGCCGTGCTGCGCGGCCACGGCATCGACCCGGGGGCCGAGCCGCCCGAGGGCGGGCCGCTCATCGCGGAGGTGAAGCTCGCCGCCGTCAGCGCGGGCCGCGCCTTCACGCTCGCCCCGCCCGGCTGGTCCCAGCCGCTGCCCGGCGCCGTCACGTGGTACCCGCTGACCGGCCATCCCCTCGTACGCCGTACGTGGGCGGTGTGGGACGCGGGCTCCCACCGCCGGGACCTCGGCCACCTCGTGGCCGCGCTGGAACCGCCGCAACGGTGAGGCGCGGGGCGGTACGCGGCGGGTCTCAGCCCGGGGAGTTGTCGAAGGGCGCGGTCAGGCGGCGGAGCAGCCCGGCGAGGTCGTGGCGCTGGTCGCCGGTCAGCTCGGCGAGGAGCGCGCGTTCCTGGGTGAGGAGACCGGCCAGCGCGGCATCGGCGCGTTCGCGGCCCTCGGGCGTCAGGCGGACCAGGACGCCCCGGCGGTCGCTCGGGTCGGGCAGGCGCGCGACGAGGTTCTTCTTCGTGAGGCGGTCGATGCGGTTGGTCATCGTGCCCGAGGTGACGAGGGTCTGGGTGAGGAGCTGCCCCGGCGAGAGCTGGTACGGCTGCCCCGCGCGCCGCAGCGCCGTGAGCACGTCGAACTCCCACGTCTCCAGGTGCAGCTCGGCGAAGGCGAGCCTGCGGGCCCGGTCCAGATGACGCGCCAGCCTGCTGACGCGGCTGAGCACCTCCAGCGGCTCCACGTCGAGGTCCGGGCGCTCCCGGCGCCAGGCCGCGACCAGCCGGTCGACCTCGTCCTCCATGCCCCCAGTGTAGAGGGTCGCTCGACATGAAGTCTCTTGACGTCGAGATAACTCGGCTCCATGATGACAGCACCCGATCCTCCGCGAGGGAGGTGCCGCCGTGCCGCCGGCGGAGCGCGACGCGCAGCGGGACCCGGCCCGCCGGTCCGCCTCCCGCCCCGCCGCCCTCGCCCCGCCCCGGCCCCCGGACCGGCCCGTGTCAGGAGTACGAATGCCCCTCGCCCCCACCTGGGACCCCGCCCAGTACCTGCGCCACTCCGGGCACCGCGCCCGCCCCTTCGCCGAACTCCTCGCCCGCGTCCCCGAACCGGCCACCGACCGCCCCCGCGTCGTGGACCTCGGCTGCGGCGCCGGGAACGTCACCGCGCTGCTCGGCGCCCGCTGGCCCGCCGCCCACGTCACCGGGCTCGACAACTCGCCCGCCATGCTGGAGCGCGCCCGCGCCGAGCACGCCGGACCGC
Source organism: Streptomyces sp. SPB074 (assembly GCF_000154905.1). Lineage (GTDB taxonomy): Bacteria > Actinomycetota > Actinomycetes > Streptomycetales > Streptomycetaceae > Streptomyces. Next base: position 4,170,365 of record NZ_GG770539.1, read on the forward strand.
TCGACGGCGGCGGCTCCCTCGACTTCGCCGAGGCCGACCTCACCGGCTGGCACCCCGACCGCGGCTACGACCTCATCGTCTCCAACGCCGCCCTCCAGTGGGTCCCCGGCCACCTCGACCTGCTCCCCGCCTGGGCCGGGGCCCTCCGCCCCGGCGGCACCCTCGCCTTCCAGGTCCCCGGCAACTTCGGCGCCCCGAGCCACGTCCTCATGCGCGAGACCGCCGCCCTGCCCCGCTTCCGCCCCCTGCTGGACGGAGTCCTGCGCCACGACGACGCCGTCGCCGCGCCCGCCGACTACCACGCCCGGCTCACCGCGCAGGGCCTCGCCGCCGACGTCTGGGAGACCACCTACCTCCACCTCCTCACCGGCGAGGACCCCGTGCTCGATTGGGTCAAGGGCACCGGACTGCGCCCCGTCCTCGACGCGCTCGCCCCCCACCCCGAGGCCCGCGCCGACTTCCTCACCACCTACCGCGACGCGCTGCGCACCGCCTACCCGGCGGGCCCGCACGGCACGGTCTTCCCATTCCGCCGCCTCTTCGCCGTCGCCCACGCCACCTGACCAGGGGGTACGAATGATCACCGCGCTCGACCACGTGCAGCTCTCCGCCCCACCCGGCAGCGAGGACGCGCTCCGCGCCTTCTACGCGGGCGTCCTCGGCCTCACCGAACTCCCCAAGCCGCCCGCCCTCGCCGCACGCGGCGGCTGCTGGTTCGGCAGCGGCCCCGTCCAGCTCCACCTCGGCATCGAGGCGGACTTCCGCCCCGCCCGCAAGGCCCACCCCGGCCTCCGCGTCACCGCCATCGACGCCTTCGCCACCCGCCTCACCACCCACGCCATCCCCGTCACCTGGGACGACAACCTCCCGGGCCACCGCCGTTTCTACGCCGACGACCCGGTGGGCAACAGGCTGGAGTTCCTCGAACCCGTCAGTGGCGGACTTTCCTGAGCGCTTCGCCGGTGATGTCGATGTCCATGTCGAAGGGCGACGACAGCTTCAGCCGCTCGTGGTGGATGCCGGTGAGGCTGTAGGTGTTCGTCAGGGGGTCCAGTTCGTACGTGCGGACCACCGGGTGCATGGCGTCGTCGGTCCTCTCGACGAGCCAGAAGTGCGGGATGCCGGCTTCGGCGTACTTGAGGGGCTTGTACCGGGTGTCGCGCCGACGGGACTCCGGGGACACGACCTCGATCACGAGCGTCAGGTCGGCCGCCGTGTAGCGGACCTGGTCCATGTCGTCCTCGGTCGCGTCACAGGCCACGAGCACGTCGGGTTCCGGCGCGTTCCCGGGGTCGAGTACCACTGTCATCTCGCGCTCCACCACCAGCCCGGCGGGGGCGTGCGCGCTCAGCCCCCTCACCAGCAGGTCGATCATGCGCAGATGGAAACGGCGCTGCGGACTCACGAAGATCAGGCTCCCGTCGAGCAACTCGGTGTGCGGCGGGAGATCAGGCAGCGTGAAAAGGTCCTCCACGGTCCACCCACCCGGGGGCGGCACCGGCCAGCGGTAACCAGCGTCCTGCGGGGATTCGGCGGTCATCGTTCCTCCCATGGACGCGAGTCTGGAGCGCTGGAGTCACCGTAACGGGCGCTTCGGCCGTGCGTCAGCACAAAGAGTGATCAACACCCCGAAGCTGACGCCCCGGCCTCCCGCCGCCCCGCCCCCTGAAGAGCCTCACTGGCGCCGGTGCCCTATCAACCGCGGCTTCTGCTCCATGCCGTCCAGCCCGTGCCATGCCAGGTTCACCAGGTGTGCCGCGACCTCGGACTTCTTCGGCTTGCGGGCGTCCAGCCACCACTGGCCCGTCAGCGCGACCATCCCCACCAGCGCCTGCGCGTACAGCGGGGCCAGCTTCTGGTCGAAACCGCGGTTCTTGAACTCGCTGCCCAGGATGTCCTCGACCTGCGTCGCGATATCGCTGATCAGCGAGGCGAACGTGCCCGTCGACTGCGCCACCGGGGAATCACGGACCAGGATGCGGAAACCGTCCGTGTACGTCTCGATGTAGTCCAGGAGCGCGAAAGCCGCCTGCTCCAGGAGCTCCCTGGGGTGCCCCGCCGTCAGGGCACCCGTCACCATGTCCAGGAGCTGCCGCATCTCGCGGTCCACCACGACCGCGTACAGCCCCTCCTTGCCGCCGAAGTGCTCGTAGACCACCGGCTTGGAGACCCCGGCCTTCGCCGCGATCTCCTCCACCGACGTCCCCTCGAACCCCTTCGTGGCGAACAGCGCGCGCCCGATGTCGAGCAGCTGCTCCCTGCGCTGCGCACCCGTCATCCGGGTACGGCGCGCCCGCCGGGACTTCTCCCCGCCCGCAGCGGGGCCGCCCCGGCCCGGAGCACCACCCCGGCCCGCGGCCCCCCGGCCGGAACCGCTCCGGCCGGAGGAAGCACCTTTGCCGGGAACACCCGAGACCCCTGAGACCGCATCCGTCGCCACGGTCCCATCATGCCGGTTCGGCCGCCTTGTCCCTGCGCCGGGAGCGAATACGTTCCGCCGAGGGCCAGCGCACGTCGTGCACCCAGCCCAGTCGCTCCATCCAGCGGATGATCCGCGCCGAGGAGTCGATCTGCCCGCGCTCGACACCGTGCCGGGCCGAGGTGGGGTCCGCGTGGTGCAGGTTGTGCCACGACTCCCCGCAGGAGAGCACCGCGAGCCACCACACGTTTCCCGAACGGTCCCGCGAACGGAACGGCCGCTTGCCCACCGCGTGGCAGATCGAGTTGATCGACCACGTCACGTGGTGCAGCAGCGCCACCCGCACCAGCGAGCCCCAGAAGAACGCCGTGAACGCCCCCCACCACGACCACGTCACCAGCCCGCCGACCAGCGGCGGCGTCAGGAGCGAGACGAGCGTCCACAGCGCGAACTGCCGCGAGACCCGCCGGATCGCCGGGTCCTTCACCAGATCGGGCGCGTACTTCTGCTGCGGCGTCTGCTCCTCGTCGAACATCCACCCCAGGTGCGCCCACCACAGCCCCTTCATCAGGGCCGGCAGCGACTCCCCGTACCGCCACGGCGAGTGCGGGTCGCCCTCCGCGTCGGAGAACTTGTGGTGCTTGCGGTGATCCGCCACCCAGCGCACCACCGGCCCCTCCACCGCCATCGAACCCGCGATCGCCAGCGTCACCCGCACCCACCGCTTCGCCTTGAAAGAACCGTGCGTGAAGTAGCGGTGGAAACCGACCGTGATCCCGTGGCAGCCCAGGAAGTAGAAGAAGACCATCAGGCCCACATCGAGCCAGCTCAGCCCCCAGCCCCACGCCAGCGGCACCGCCGCGAGCAGCGCCACGAAGGGCACCACGATGAAGGCCAGCAGCGCGAACTGCTCCACCGAGCCCTTGCGGTCACCCCCCATCGTCGCCGCCGCCGGAGCGCCCGGCTGCTGCTTCTCTTCCGTCCCCGCCTCGGCGGGCGATGCGGTCGAGGTCATACGAACCCCTTGCGTCTGTAGAGGATTGTGTGTCGTCAAAGGTCCCGTGTCGAGGGTCGGGCGCGCGATCCCGACCCACGCCCGTGCGTACGGCGCGAACCGTGTGACGAGGTCGTGCGTGTGGGAAGCCGTGCGACCGGGAAGATCCCGTTCCGTAGACCCGTACACGTAGATACGCCCGAGCGGCGGCAGACTCGCGGCACCACGCCACGGCGTGACCACGCACAGCTCCGCTCCTCCGGATACGTAACCTACGGTGACGAAAGTATGGCAGCGCGCAGCGCTCCGGCAAGAGGCCGAACGCCTGTGCTGTCCGTACGCCACTTATGGTGGGGACGGTCGGACAGCGCGGTCCGCTCGGAAACCCGCCCGGGCCCCACCGCCCGGGTTCCCTCCTCTCCAGCCACCACACTGCAAGGAGCCGCACCTGTGAGCAGTGCCGACGACCACCGTCTTCCCGCTCCGGCCGCCGCACCGGAACTGCGCGCCGACATCCGCAGGCTCGGCGACCTCCTCGGCGAGACCCTCGTCCGCCAGGAAGGCCCCGAACTCCTCGAACTCGTCGAACGCGTGCGCCACCTCACCCGCAGCGACGGCGAGGCCGCCGCCCGTCTGCTCGGGGAAACCGAACTGGAGACCGCGGCGCAGCTCGTGCGCGCCTTCTCCACGTACTTCCACCTCGCCAACATCGCCGAGCAGGTCCACCGCGGACGCGAACTGCGCGAGCGACGCGCCGAGGACGGCAGCCTCCTGGCCCGCACCGCCGACCGCCTCAAGGACGCCGACCCCGAACACCTGCGCGAGACGGTCGCTCACCTCAACGTGCGCCCCGTCTTCACCGCGCACCCCACCGAGGCCGCCCGCCGCAGCGTCCTCAACAAGCTCCGCCGCGTCGCCGAACTCCTCGACACCCCGGCCAGCCCCGCCGACCGCCGCCGCGTCGACACCCGCCTCGCCGAGAACATCGACCTCGTGTGGCAGACCGACGAACTCCGCGTCGTGCGCCCCGAACCCGCCGACGAGGCCCGCAACGCCATCTACTACCTCGACGAACTCCACGCCGACGCCGTCGGCGACGTCCTCGAAGACCTCAGCGCCGAACTCGAACGCATCGGCGTCAAGATCCCCGACGACACCCGCCCCCTCACCTTCGGCACCTGGATCGGCGGCGACCGCGACGGCAACCCCAACGTCACCCCGCAGGTCACCTGGGACGTCCTGATCCTCCAGCACGAGCACGGCATAAACGACGCGCTCGAACAGATCGACTACCTCCGCGGCCTCCTCTCCAACTCCATCCGCTACACCGGAGTCACCGAGGAACTCACCGCCTCGCTGGAGAACGACCTCGCGCACCTGCCCGAGATCAGCCCCCGCTACAAGCGCCTCAACGCCGAGGAGCCCTACCGGCTCAAGGTCACCTGCGTGCGCCAGAAGCTGGAGAACACCAAGAACCGCCTCGCCAAGGGCACCCCCCACGAGCCCGGCCGCGACTACCTCGGCACCAGCGAACTCCTCACCGACCTCGCCCTCGTCCAGGACTCCCTGCGCGCCCACCGCGGCGGACTCTTCGCCGACGGCCGCCTCAGCCGCATCATCCGCACCCTCGCCGCCTTCGGCCTCCAGCTCGCCACCATGGACGTCCGCGAACACGCCGACGCCCACCACCACGCCCTCGGCCAGCTCTTCGACCGCCTCGGCGAGGAATCCTGGCGCTACGCCGACATGCCCCGCGAGTACCGCGCCAAGCTCCTCGCCAAGGAACTCCGCTCGCGCCGCCCCCTCGCCCCCACCCCCGCGCCCCTCGACGCGGCCGGCGAGAAGACCCTCGGCGTCTTCCACACCGTCCACCGCGCCCTCGACGTCTTCGGCCCCGAAGTCATCGAGTCCTACATCATCTCCATGTGCCAGGGCGCCGACGACGTCTTCGCCGCCGCCGTCCTCGCCCGCGAGGCCGGCCTCATGGACCTCCACTCCGGCTGGGCCAAGATCGGCATCGTCCCGCTCCTGGAGACCACCGACGAGCTGCGCGCCGCCGACACCATCCTCGACGACATGCTCTCCGACCCCTCCTACCGCCGCCTCGTCTCCCTGCGCGGCGACGTCCAGGAGGTCATGCTCGGATACTCCGACTCCTCCAAGTTCGGCGGCATCACCACCAGCCAGTGGGAGATCCACCGCGCCCAGCGCCGCCTGCGCGACGTCGCCCACCGACACGGCGTACGCCTGCGCCTCTTCCACGGCCGCGGCGGCACCGTCGGCCGCGGCGGCGGCCCCAGCCACGACGCGATCCTCGCCCAGCCCTGGGGCACCCTCGAAGGCGAGATCAAGGTCACTGAGCAGGGCGAGGTCATCTCCGACAAGTACCTCGTCCCCTCACTCGCCCGCGAGAACCTCGAACTCACCGTCGCCGCCACCCTCCAGGCCAGCGCCCTGCACACCGCGCCGCGCCAGTCCGACGAGGCCCTCGCCCGCTGGGACGCGGCCATGGACCTCGTCTCCGAGGCCGCCCACACCGCCTACCGCGACCTCGTCTCCGACCCCGACCTCTCCGCCTACTTCCTCGCCTCCACCCCCGTCGACCAGCTCGGCGACCTCCACCTCGGCTCCCGCCCCTCCCGGCGCCCCGACTCCAGCGGCGGCCTCGACGGACTGCGCGCCATCCCCTGGGTCTTCGGCTGGACCCAGTCCCGCCAGATCGTCCCCGGCTGGTACGGCGTCGGCTCCGGCCTCAAGGCCCTGCGCGAAGCCGGCCTCGACGGCGTCCTCGACGAGATGCACGAGCACTGGCACTTCTTCCGCAACTTCCTCTCCAACGTCGAGATGACCCTCGCCAAGACGGACCTGCGGATCGCCCAGCACTACGTCGACACCCTCGTCCCCGACGAGCTCAAGCACATCTTCGACCTCATCAAGACCGAGCACGACCTCACCGTCGCCGAAGTCCTCAAGATCACCGGCGGCGAACAGCTCCTCGACTCCAACAAGCCCCTCCAGCAGACCTTCAACATCCGCGACGCCTACCTCGACCCGATCTCCTACCTCCAGGTCACCCTCCTCGCCCGCCAGCGCGCCGCCGCCGAGGCGGGCGAGGAACCCGACCCGCTCCTCGCCCGCGCCCTCCTCCTCACCGTCAACGGCGTGGCCGCCGGGCTCAAGAACACCGGCTGAGCACCCCCGCGGAACAAGCCCCCGCACACAGAACCGGCCCCGGCGACACCACGTCGCCGGGGCCGGCCCCGTATCCGTATCCGCATCCGTGACAGCGCTCAGGAGTTGTACGACCCCTGAGCCCGCTCCAGACCCTCCGTCACCAGCGCCTCCACCGCGTCCGCCGCCCGGTCCACGAAGTAGTCCAGCTCCTTGCGCTCCGCCGACGAGAAGTCCCTCAGCACGAAATCCGCCACCTGCGTCCGCCCCGGCGGCCGGCCGATCCCGAACCGCACCCGGTGATACCCCGGACCCATCGCCTTCGTCATCGACTTGAGCCCGTTGTGCCCGTTGTCGCCGCCGCCCAGCTTGAGCCGCAGCACCCCGTAATCGACGTCCAGCTCGTCGTGCACCGCCACGACCCGCTCCAGCGGCACCTTGTAGAAGTCCCGCAACGCCGTCACCGGCCCGCCCGACAGGTTCATGAACGAGAGCGGCTTCGCGATCACCACCCGCGTACTGGACACCCCCGGCACCCCGAGCCGCCCCTCCACGACCTGCGCCTGCGCCCGCGCCGCGCGCTTGAAACGCCCGCCCAGCCGCGCCGCGAGGAGATCGGCGACCATGAACCCCACGTTGTGCCGGTTGCCCGCGTACTCCGGGCCCGGATTGCCGAGCCCCGCCACCAGCCACGGCGCGTTCTCGTCCGCACTCGCTGCCATACCGTCCTCCACCACCGTTCCTGCGTACGACGGCGGGGTGGCACGCCCACCGGACGCACCACCCCGCCACCACGGTCCCCGGGAGCCCGCGGGCCCCCGCGAGGGCTCAGCCCTCCTCGGACGCGCCCTCCTCGGCGGCACCCTCGGCCGGGGCCTCCTCGGCCTGCGCGGCCAGCACCTGGATGACGACCGCGTCGGGCTCGACGGCGAGCGAGACGCCCTCGGGAAGCTTGATGTCCTTCGCCTCGATCGAGGCACCCGCCTCCAGACCGGCGACCGAGACGGTCAGCTGCTCCGGGATGTGGGTGGCCTCGGCCTCGACGGGCAGCGAGTTGAGGACGTACTCCAGGAGGAACTGGCCCGGGGCCAGGTCGCCCTCGGCGAGCACGGGGATCTCGACCTGGACCTTCTCGCCGCGGTTCACGAGGAGCAGGTCGACGTGCTCCAGGAAGCCCTTGAGCGGGTCGCGCTGCACGGCCTTCGGGATGACCAGCTCGTTCTTGCCGTTCAGCTCGATGGCGAGCAGCACGTTCGAGGTCTTGAGGGCCATCATCAGCTCGTGACCCGGAACGGTCACGTGCACGGGCTCGGTGCCGTGGCCGTACACGACGGCGGGAACCTTGCTCTCGCGGCGGATGCGGCGGGCCGCGCCCTTGCCGAACTCGGTACGGGTCTCTACGGCGAGCTTGACCTCGGCCATGGCTCTTCTCCTCAACAGACGGTTCACAGGGGCGGTCACCCGGCCACGAACGGCCTGCTACGAAGAGCGCGTCGATAACGGAGCGCCGGACCCGAGTCCCTGAGAACGGACGGGGCGGCCTCCCTCGCCGAGCAACTCTCGCGAGTCTACCCGGCCGGGAGGCCGCCCCGGAAATCGATCACCGGAAGCGGGGAACCCCCGTGCAGAACCGTTCCTGCACCCGGAGGCCCACCCGCACCAAGGGCCTCAGCCCACCGGCTCCTCCTCGAAGAGACTCGTCACCGAACCGTCCTCGAACACCTCACGCACCGCACGCGCGATCGTCGGCGCGATCGACAGCACCGTGATCTTGTCCAGCTCCAGCTCACCCGGCGTCGGCAGCGTGTTCGTCAGCACGAACTCACTCACCTTCGAGTTCTTCAGACGATCCGCCGCCGGACCCGACAGCACCCCGTGCGTCGCCGTCACGATGACATCCGCCGCGCCGTGCGCGTACAACGCGTCCGCCGCCGCACAGATCGTCCCGCCCGTGTCGATCATGTCGTCCACCAGGACGCACACACGGTCCTTCACATCACCGACGACCTCGTGCACCGTCACCTGGTTCGCGACATCCTTGTCCCGCCGCTTGTGCACGATCGCCAGCGGAGCGCCCAGCCGGTCGCACCAACGGTCCGCGACCCGCACCCGGCCCGCGTCCGGCGACACGATCGTCAGCTTCGAACGGTCCACCTTCGCACCCACGTAGTCCGCCAGGATCGGCAGCGCGAACAAGTGATCCACCGGGCCGTCGAAGAAACCCTGGATCTGGTCCGTGTGCAGGTCCACGGTGAGAATCCGCGTCGCACCCGCCGTCTTGAGCAGATCCGCCATCAGACGCGCCGAGATCGGTTCACGCCCGCGATGCTTCTTGTCCTGCCGCGCGTAACCGTAGAACGGCACGATCACCGTGATGGAACGCGCGGAAGCCCGCTTGAGCGCGTCCACCATGATCAGCTGCTCCATGATCCACTTGTTGATCGGAGCCGTGTGGCTCTGGATCACGAAGCAGTCCGCGCCGCGCGCGGACTCACGGAACCGCACATAGATCTCGCCGTTGGCGAAATCGAAGGCCTTGGTCGGAACTATGCCGACACCCAGCTGGTGCGCCACTTCCTCCGCCAGCTCCGGGTGGGCGCGGCCGGAGAAGAACATCAGCTTCTTCTCGCCGGTCGTCTTGATTCCGGTCACAGCACTTGTCTCCTCGGACGAGTTCTTTCGCTGCTGCACCCGTCGGGCATCCCGGACCCCATCACGACACCCAGAACCAACGAGCCAGCCGAATCGCGTGCATCTATCACGGTACGCCGTGAAGGACGCACCTGTTTTCGGTCAGCTTTCGCCTTCCGACCCCCCGGACGAGTCCCCGGCCGCCTTCGCCGCCGCACTCCCGGGACGCTTACGAGCCACCCAGCCCTCGATATTCCTTTGCTGGCCACGGGCCACCGCCAGCGCACCCGCCGGCACGTCCTTCGTGATCACCGAACCCGCCGCCGTGTACACCCCGTCCCCGATCGTGACCGGCGCCACAAACATATTGTCCGAACCCGTACGGCAGTGAGAGCCGATCGTCGTGTGGTGCTTGTTCACCCCGTCGTAGTTCACGAACACGCTCGCCGCCCCGATGTTCGTGTGCTCCCCGATCGTCGCGTCCCCCACGTACGACAGGTGCGGCACCTTCGTCCCCGCACCCACCGTCGCGTTCTTCATCTCCACGTACGTCCCCGCCTTCGCGCCCGTCCCCAGCCGCGTCCCCGGCCGCAGATACGCGAACGGCCCCACGCTCGCCTCGTCACCGATCTCCGCCCCGGCCGCCACCGTGTTGTCCACCCGCGCGCCCGCGCCCACCACCGTGTCCGTCAGCCGCGAGTTCGGCCCCACCTCGGCACCGTCCCCCAGCCGCGTCGCCCCCAGCAACTGCGTCCCCGGGTGCAGCACCACGTCCCGCCCGAAACCGACCGTCACGTCCACGAAGACACTCGCCGGGTCGACCACCGTCACGCCCCCCAGCATCGCGGCCTCAAGCAGCCTCTCGTTCAGCACCCGGCCCGCCTGCGCCAGCTGCACCCGGTTGTTGATCCCCGCGATCTCCCGGTGATCACCCGCCAGCGCCGCCCCGACACGATGGCCCGCCCCGCGCAGGATGCCCAGGACATCGGTCAGGTACTCCTCGCCCTGCGCGTTGTCCGTGCGCACCTGCCCCAGCGCCTCGGCGAGCAGCCGCCCGTCGAAGGCGAAGACCCCCGAGTTGATCTCCCGGATCTCCAGCTCCTCGGGGCTCGCGTCCTTGTGCTCCACGATCGCCGTCACCGCGCCGGAGCCGTCCCGCACGATGCGCCCGTAGCCGCTCGCCTCGGGCACCTCGGCGGTGAGGACGGTGACGGCGTTGCCGTCGGCGGAGTGCGTACGGCACAGGGCGTCCAGCGTCGTACCGGTCAGCAGCGGGGTGTCGCCGCACAGCACGACGACCGTGCCCTCCACGGAGCCGCCCAGCTCGGCGAGGGCGGTGCGGACGGCGTGGCCGGTGCCGCGCTGCTCCTCCTGCACGGCGGTGCGGACCGCCGCGGCGTCCTCCGCGAGGTGCGCGGTGACCTGCTCGCGGCCGTGGCCGACGACGACGACGACCTCCTTGGGCTCCAGCTCGCTCGCGGCCTGGAGCACGTGGCCGACGAGGGTCCGGCCGGCGAGGCGGTGCAGGACCTTGGGCGTGGCGGACTTCATGCGGGTGCCCTCACCCGCTGCGAGAACGACGACGGCTGCCGGGCGATTGGTGGCACTCACGAGCGGGCCCTTCGGCTTCGGTGCGGATGACACCGGAACAATACCGGGGGGTGCGAGGGAGAACGCGGCAAAGGCCCTGACCTGGGGGTCAGGGCCTCGGGATGTCACGGGGAGTCCTTCGAACCTGCTCCCCCGCCAGGACTCGAACCTGGAAATAAGGCTCCAAAGGCCTCAGTGTTGCCAATTACACCACGGGGGACTGTTTAACGGGAGAATCGGACATATCGACTACCCGTCTTTGTGCGCCCCCTACTATGCCGTACCAGGCCCGCTCCATGCGACGGTACAAATCGTTGCTTTTCGTGACGCAGACGACGAGGCAGCCCCTGTAGTTCGCGCCGGTGTTCTGGCGGTTGGTCAGTGGGTTGTGGCGCTTGATGGTGGTGCGGTTGAACTCCTCGGCGGGGACCCCGGTCAGTTCCGCCCAGAAGGCCTTCGCGCCCTCGGCGTCGGCGGTCTCGTGGATTGCCAGATGGAGGTGCCAGCGGTCCCGCGCGACCTCGTTCAGCTCCAGCCAGTGCAGAAAGACGAGGATGACGTCCGGGTCGCTGTTGGTGAACTGGATCGCACGACGACCGGCGTGGCCCTTGTCCTTCATGCCCTCCGCCCAGTACAGCGCGACCCCTGCCGTCTGCAACTGTTCGTCGGACAGTGCTTCGGCTGCCGCGCGGGCCTTCGTGATCGCGTCCCGGTGTTCCTTCTCGGCGTCGGCCAGCGAGCGGAGCCGTACGGACCGCATGTGGTTCATGTGGGCATTGACGTCGCGCGCCGGTCTCGGCAGGTCCCTCACCCACAGCGAGACGGAACTCTTGGAGCAGCCCACCTCCTCCACGATCTGGTCGTACGTCCACCCCTTCAGGCGAAGTTCTCGGGCTCTGTCTCGTGCGTCTGTGCGTGCCGCGACCATGGGGACGATCTTCATGGCGGAATCACAGGTTCCGGCATGGTTCGGAGGGGTTTCGCCTGATCGGGTGAAGGGTGGGGGGTGTGCGCGGCGCGCGGGTGTCGTGTTGTGGGGTGGCGCACTCCCCCGGGATTCGGGACGGATCGCCCGTACGCTGGGGGCCATGACCACGACGGGGGAAGAGCGCCGGGCGGCCGGGGGGCCGTGGTGGTGGGGGCGATGGCGCAGTGCCGTGCTGGACGTGGGGCTCGCGGGGGTCTCGGCGCTGGAGTGCGGTGTCGAGGGGGCGGTGTTCGCCGACCGCGTGGGGCTGGGCGCGGCGCTGGGGGTGCTGCTCGGGCTGCTCGTGGGTCTGGTGCTCGTGCTGCGGCGCCGGTGGCCGGTGGCGGTGGTGCTGGTGGCGCTGGCGGTCTCGCCGGCCGAGATGGGGCTGGTCCTGGGTTTCGTGGGCCTGTACACCCTGGCGGCTTCGGAGGTGCCGCGCCGGATCACGGCGGTGCTGGCGTCGATGTCGGGGCTGGGTTCGCTGGTCGTGTCGCTCGTGCGCCTGGGGCAGCACGTGGACGAGGGCGGCGGGCCGACGACGCCGTGGTTCGCGCCGTCGATGGCGGTGCTGATGGCGCTGGGGACGACGGCGCCGCCGGTGCTGCTCGGGCTCTACGTGGGGGCGCGGCGGCGGCTCATGGAGAGTTTGCGGGAGCGTGCGGATTCGCTGGAGCGGGAGCTCCAGTTGCTCGCGGAGCGTGCGGAGGAGCGTGCGGAGTGGGCGCGGGGTGAGGAGCGGCGGCGGATCGCGCGGGAGATGCACGACGTGGTGGCGCACCGGGTGAGCCTGATGGTGGTGCATTCGACGGCGTTGCAGGCGGTCGTGCTGCGGGACCCGGAGAAGGCGGCGCGGAACGCGGCGCTGGTGGGGGACATGGGGCGGCGGGCGTTGACGGAGCTGCGGGAGATGCTCGGGGTGATGCGGGCGTCCTCGGGGGTGCCGGTGGCGCGGGTGGCGGAGCCGGAGCCGGTGGTGGCGGTGCCGGAGCCGCGTGCGGTGCTGGTGGAGGAGGAGCGGGGGCCCTCGCTGGCGGAGCTGGACGAGTTGGTGGGGCAGTCGCGGGCGGCGGGGATGGCGGTGGAGTTCTCGGTGGAGGGGGAGGGCGAGGGGTACGGGGCGCGGGTGGAGCGTACGGCGTACCGGGTGGTGCAGGAGGCGCTGACGAACGCGCACAAGCACGCGGCGGGGGCGGCGACGCGGGTGCGGTTGGCGCGGCGCTCGGGGGAGGTCGCGATGCAGGTGGAGAACGGTCCGCCGCCGGAGGGCGGGGTGGATGTGGAGTTGCCGAGCGGGGGGAACGGGCTGGTGGGGATGCGGGAGCGGGTGCTGGCGCTGGGCGGGGTCTTCGTGGCGGGGCCGACGGACGCGGGGGGTTTCCGGGTGTCGGCGGTGTTGCCGGCGGGGGAGTGAGGGGCCGGCTCAGTCGTCGGTGACGGTGAGGCGTTCGGGGGCGGTGCCGGTGAGGAGGGTGGTGAGGCCCTGGTCGATGTCGGTGCCGAGGTACCAGTCGCCGGTGTGGTCGAGGGCGTAGACGCGGCCTTCGTCGTCGATGGCGAGGGCGGCGTGGGTGGTGGTGTCGAGGCCGAGGGGGCACAGGCGGGTGCCGAGGGCGTGGCCGAGGTCGCCGAGGGTGCGGGCGAGGTGGAGGCCGTGGAGGGGGTCGAGGTCGAGGGCGGCGGGGGCGAGGTGGCGGCCTTTGGCGGAGGGATGGGGGGTGAGGCCGCCGAATTCGGCCCAGGCTTCGACGGCGGCGGGGGAGACGTGGTGCTGGTGTCCGGCGGGTGAGGTGTGGGCGCGGAGGGTGTCGGCCCAGATCTCGGCCTGGGCGATGTTCCAGCGTCCCGGGGTCCAGCCGGCGGCGCGCAGGGCGGTGTCGGCGGCTTCGGGGAAGCGTCCGGTGGGGGTTTCGGTGAGGGCGTCGAGTCCTTCGAGGCGGGTGAGTTCTTCGAGGGGGTGGGGCGGGTTCTTCATGGGTGGCCGGTCCGTGGTCAGTCCTGGGCGGGGTTGATGACGCGGACGCCGAAGTGTTCGGCGAGTGCGGTGCAGGAGCGGCAGGGCGGGGCGAAGGCGCCGTGGAGGGGGTCGCCGTCCTCGCGGATGTGCCGGGTGGTGAGTTTGGCGCCTTTGAGGGCTTTGCGGGCTTCGCCGGGGGTCATGGGGCGGCGGGCGGCGCGTTTGGAGCGGGCGGTGCGGGTGGTGTCGGCTTCGGTGAGGTGGCGGGAGAGGAGGACGGCTTCGGCGCAGCGTCCGGTGAAGCGTTCGCGGCGGTCGCTGGTGAGGGTGTCGAGGAAGTCCTGGACGAGGGGGTGCAGGGCGGGTGGCTGGTCGCCGCGGGCGCCGGTGCCGGTGAGGGTGGTGCCGCGTACGGAGAGGGCGGCGGCGACGGCGGGGAGGATGCCGTCGCGGCGGTGGCGCAGGGTGGGGGGCCGGTTGCCGTCGTGGCTCCAGTCCCACGCGGGGGTCGTGGGCGGGG
>NZ_GG770539.1:4184713-4186346 GCF_000154905.1 Streptomyces sp. SPB074
CGCGGGGGTGCTGTGCGCGGTGGCCTCGGGGCCTGGTTGTGCGGTGTGCATGGCGTGCTTTCCCCTCCGTGCCTTCCCCCGTGGTGTTCTCCCGGGCAGGCCGGGTGGCGTGCGGGCCGGTCCTGGAGAGCGCTGACAGCCTGCCAAACGTGCGCTTCCGGGTGGTGCTGGGGGTGTCCTGCCGGGGTTACAGCTTCGCACGGGGTGTGTGTGGGGGCGGTGGGTGCGGGTCGTGGGGGCAGTCGGGTGGGGCTGTGGGGGCGGTGTGCGGGGGCCTTGCGGGGTGGTCGGCCCTGTGGCGGGGTGGGGGCCACCGCATAGGCTGGGGCGACCGCTTCCGGCGCGGTGTCCGGTTGGTGTCCATTGGTGTTGGTGTTGGTGTCGGCGAGGGTGCAGGGGGCTACCGCGATGACGACAGGTCGGCTCGGCGAGGGGACGCCCGCGGGGGGTTCCCCGGCGCGGGCGGTTTCTTCGGGGGGCGTGCCTCCGAACGCGGCGTACGCGGGGCAGTCGGTGCGTTTCCCGGACCCGGTGCGGGCGGCGCGGTATCCGGCGGGTGTCGGTGTGGACGGTGGGGGGCGGCCGGTGTTCACGCCGTACGCGCGGGCGGCCGTGGAGATCGCGGAGCCGCCGTCGGGGTTCGGTGTGGACGAGTTGCGGCTGACGGATTACGTGTCGGCGAACGCGGCGATGGCGGCTTCGGGTGACGCGTTGTGGGAGGGCTTGCCCCCGGTGGCGACTCCGCACGGCTGGACGTGGCATCACGTGGCGGACGGGCGGCGGCTGGAACTGGTGCCGGTGGAGGTGAAGGCGTTGTTGCGGCACCACGGGGGGCTGGCGACGGCGCGGGTGGAGCACGGGCGGCGGGGGACGCGGCCGTTGCAGCAGACGCGGCCGGCGCATTTCGGTCTGCCGCGTGAGCTGGTGGCGGTGGAGGAGCGGCAGGTCCTGGCGCTGGAGGAGGACTTGGGGTACCGCCTGCCGGGTGCGTACCGCTCGTTCCTGAAGGCGGGGGGCGGGTGCGCGCCGGTGGGGGTGGCGCTGGACGCGGAGCTGGGGTTGCTGGTGGACCAGCCGTTCTTCACGGTGCGTGAGGAGGCGGCGGTCAATGATCTGGCGTACGTCAACAAGTGCTTGCGTGATCATGTGACGAAGGACTATCTGGGGGTGGCCTTCGTGCAGGGCGGGCTCCTGGTGGTGAAGGTGCGGGGTGAGGGGACGGGTTCGGTGTGGTTCTGCCCGTACGACGACGCGCGGGACCGGGACGGGCTGGGTGTGGCGGAGCGGGTGCGGGAGTTGCTGCTGCCGTGTGGTGAGGATTTCGACGTGTTCCTGTCGCGGCTCGCGGGGAATCCGCCGGAGCTGGAGACGGTGGCGCGGTTGATGGTGGACGGTGGGTTCGCGCGTGTGGTCCCGGTGGGGGAGTGAGTGGCGTGGTGACGTTCGCGCAGGCGCAGGAGCGCGGGGAGCGCTGGATCAACGGGGACGTGCCGCGCTATCAGCACCGTGAGGTGCGGGTGCGGGAGTTCGGGCTCGGGTTCGTGGTGTGGGCGGAGGATCGTGCGGAGGCGGGGCCTTCGGACGGGGGCGGTCAGCGGGGGGTGATCGCGCGGGACGGGCGTGCGGTGACGTT
>NZ_GG770539.1:4188513-4204398 GCF_000154905.1 Streptomyces sp. SPB074
GCTCGCGCCCCCTTCGGTCCGTCCCCGCGCCTACCGTCCCGGCGAGGTCGATCCGTACGTGGCGCGGCTCGCCGAGGAGTACGCGCTCGCGCGGGCCCGGGCCGAGGCGCTGGAGGCGGAGGCCGCGCGGCTCGGCGCGGAGACGGAGGCGCTGCGCGAGAGGGTCGCGGGGCTCGCCCCGGCGGACTACTCGGAGCTGGGCGCCGGGGCGCTGGACCTGCTCGGGCTCGTCGAGGAGGAGGCCGCCGAGCTGGCGGAGGCGGCGCGCGCGGCAGCGGACGCGCTGGAGGAGCGGGCGCGGGCGGAGGCGGTGGAGCTCGCGGCCGGGGCGCACGAGGCGGCGACGGCGGTACGTGCGGAGGCGGACGCGGAGGCGGAGGCCCGGCGCGCGGCGGCGCTCGCCGAGGCGGAGGCGACAGGGGCGGCGGCCCGGACCGAGGCGGAGCGGGTGCGCGGCGCGGCCCGTACGGCGCTGCGGGAGGTGCGGGAGGCGACGTCGGCGCACCTCGCGGCCATCGAGCGGGAGCACGACGAGCGGGCGGAGGCTTTCGCGCGCGAGGCGGAGGCGGTACGGGAGACGGCGGCCCGGGAGGCGGCGGCGCGGCTGGACGCCGCGGAGTCGGCGCTCGACGCGGCGCGCAGGGCGCGGGCGGAGGCGGAGGAGACGGCCCGCCACCGGCAGGAGGACAGCGAGGCGCGGGCGGCGGCCCTGCGCGCGCAGGCGACGGCCCGCGCGGCCGAGGCGCTGCGCGAGGCGGAGCGGTACGCGGCGGAGCAGCGGGAGCGCGGGGAGCAGGTGCGGGCGCGGCTGCGGCACATCAAGGGCGCGCTGGCGGGGCTGACCGGGCGCGGCGGCGCGGACGCGGCGGCCGATCCGCACGGCTGAGCGGGAACCACCGGGCGGGGACGCGCGTGCTTCCCGGCGATGGCGACGGCGACGGCGACGGCGACGGTGATTGAGGAGTGCGGTGCGGGTGCGGGCACCGGGGTGGGCGCGGACGCGGCGGGGGCGGCGGCGGGCGCTGTGGGCGGTCATGGCGCTGTGCGTGCTCGCGCTGCTGCCCTCGGCGTGGATACGGGTGGCGAGCGGGGGTGCCGTACGGGACGAGGCGGACGTGGACCCGGCGCCGGTCGCGGTGGTGTTCGGCGCGGGGCTGCGGGACGGGCGGCCGTCGCCGTACCTGGCGCACCGTCTGGACGTGGCGGCCCGGCTCTACGCGGCGGGGCGGGTCTCGGCGGTCCTGGTGACGGGCGACCACGGCCGCGCGGGGTACGACGAGCCGACCGCGATGCGCGACTACCTGGCGCGGGCGGGCGTGCCGGGCCGTCAGGTGGTGTGGGACCACGCGGGCTTCGACACGTGGGATTCGTGCGTGCGGGCGCGCCGGGTCTTCGGCGTGGACCGGGCGGTGCTGGTGAGCCAGGGCTTCCACATCCGCCGGGCGGTGGCGCTGTGCCGTGCGGCGGGCGTCGAGGCGCAGGGCGTCGCGGCCCGCGACCCGCGGGACGTCACCTGGTACTACGGCGCGAGCCAAGAGATCCTGGCCGCCCCGAAGGCGGCCCTGGACGCCCTCGTCCACCGCACCCCGGTCCTCGGTCCCCGCGAGCGGGACCTGCGGGACGCGGTGGCGCGGGGACGGGGCTAGCGCCTGTCGTCAAATGTCACGCCCACATCAGGAGTGAGGCGAGGGCAACCGCCGCTTCGTAGGATTGCGCGGTCTTGTCGTACCGAGTGGCGATGCCCCGCCATTGCTTCAGGCGGTTGAAGCACCGTTCCACGACGTTGCGGTGCTTGTATGCCTCGCGGTCGAAGGCCGGCGGGCGGCCTCCTCGGCTGCCTCGCCGGGCCCGGTTGGCTATCTGGTCGGCTCGCTCGGGAATCGTGTGCGGGATCCCGCGGCGGCGGAGCCAGGCGCGGATCGCCTTCGAGCTGTAGCCCTTGTCGCCCAGGACATGATCGGGCCGGGCCCGAGGCCGTCCCGGTCCGAGGCGGGGCACCCGGATCGCCTCCATGACCGTGGTGAACCGGGTGCAGTCGTTGGTGTCGCCACCCGTGACGACGAAGGAGAGCGGGCGGCCCCGCCCGTCGCAGGCCAGGTGGATCTTGCTGGTCAGCCCGCCTCGGGACCGGCCGAGGGCCGGGTCGCGGAGCCCCCTTTTCGGGCTCCGGCCGCGTGCTGGTGAGCGCGGACGACCGTGGAGTCCACCGACACCAGCCACTCGATGTCGCCTGCCGCATCCGCTTTCGCCTGGGCGGCTCGCAGCATCCGCTCGAACGTGCCGTCCATCGCCCACCTGCGAAAACGCGTGTGGAGCGTGGCCCATGGCCCGTAACGCTCGGGCGCGTCCCGCCAGGCCGTCCCGGTCCGGAACTTCCACACGATCCCGTTCAGCACCCTGCGATCGTCCAGCCGCTTCCGTCCCCGCGACGACTCGGGCAGCAACGGCCGGACAAACTCCCACTCGGCATCGGACAGTTCATGACGACGTATCACGACACCATGATCCATCAGTGGCGATCATTTGAAGACACCCCCTAGTACTCCAGCAGCGGTTCGTGTCCTGAGCTGGTCTTTGTCGTTCTCCTGGTATGAGGGAGCTGGGTGAAGTAGCTGTATGGTCCGCGGAGTTGGAGGCTGTGTTCGCTCGGGTCGCGGGTCGGTTTGCTCGGGCGGATCTGCGGTGGCGGATGCGGGATTACGTTCGGGGTCTGCTGGCTCGTGTGGCGCGTAAGAACGGCTGGCAGCTCGCGGAGTGGGCGGGGCACCGTAGTCCTGACGGGTTCCAGCGGCTGCTGAACTCCAGCGTCTGGGATGCGGACGCGGTGCGGGACGATGTCCGCGAGTATGTGGCCGAGGTGCTCGGTGATGACGGGGTCCTGATCATCGATGACACCGGTTTCATCAAGAAGGGGATCACGTCGGCGGGTGTGGGCAGGCAGTACACCGGCACCTCGGGCAAGATCGACAATTGTCAGGTCGGGGTCTTCGCCGCCTACGCCACGTCTCGCGGACGTGCCCTGGTCGACCGGGAGCTGTATCTCCCGAAGGCGTGGACAGGGGATCGGGAACGCTGCCGGGCGGCGAAGGTTCCCGACGAGCGGGAGTTCGCGACCAAGGGTGAACTCGCGAGGGCGATGGTTACCCGGACGCTGGCCGCCGGTCTGCCGGCGCGGTGGGTGACGGCGGACGAGGCCTATGGGCAGGACTGGAAGTTCCGCCGCCTGCTGGAGGAACTCGATGTCGGTTACGTCGTCGCTGTTCCGAAGTCTCAGCAGGTCAAGAGCTTGACGGGGTTCTGGCGGATCGACGAGCTCATCGCCCAGGCGCCCCAGGATGCCTGGCAGCGGCTGTCCTGCGGCAACGGGGCCAAGGGCCCCAGGGTCTACGACTGGGCGAGCGCGAGACTGCCGTCGATCGCCCTCTTCGACGGCGACGAGTCAGCCCACCACCGATGGGTGCTGGCCCGGCGCAGCGTGGCACGGCCCGAGGAGACCGCCTACTACTTCGCCTACGCGCCCACGAGCACCACTGTCGCCGACCTGGTGCGGGCGGCCGGCACACGCTGGGCGATCGAGGAATGCTTCCAGGCGGCGAAGAACGAGTGCGGCCTGGACGAGTACGAGGTCCGCCGCTACGTCGGCTGGTACCGGCACATCACCCTGGCCATGCTCGCCCACGCCGTCCTGACCTCACTCGCAGCCCAAGCCGCCGACGAGCCCGAAAAAGGGGGCTTTGGAAACGAACCTCTCTCGCCCCGCTCACCGTGGCAGAAATCAGACGCCTCCTGGACACTCTCCTTCCCCGCCCCCGACCCCACCCCGACCCAGTCACCCACGCACTGAAGTGGTCAGCCTGGAGAAGACACCACCAAGCCACCGCCCGCCGCTGCCACTACCAAAAACGCAGCTCAGGACACGAACCGCTGCTGGAGTACTAGGGGCGGGTCAGCCGGCCGGGACGCTCCGCGCCGCCTCGCGCGCGCCGGTTGTCGCCGGGCCCGCCGCGGTCGCCGCCTCGGGCGCCGTGGCGAGGGGCCCGTTCACTGATGTGTCCGGGGTAGAGGGTGGAGGGTGGTGACGACCAGGATGTCCTGGCAACCGATGGTGCGACGGTTGTAGGTTCGGGTGGCCAGAGCGCGCGCGGCGGCGCCCCCTACCGGGGGCGGGCCCGCCGGTGCGCCCAGGGAGACCGCTCCGAAGCGGGTGATCCCGCCCTCGCGGACGACCGTGGCGGCGCTGCGGGCGAGGTCCGTCAGGAACACGCTCGTGACCCCGTCCAGGTCGCGGACCATCGCGGGCACGGCCCTCGCGCCCCGGCTCCGCAGCAGTCTCCTGATCCCCGCCTCGAACCGGTGGGCGCCGTCCACACCGGTCGGCTTGCCGGAACCGCGCCGCATACGAGGGGTGATGACGCTTCCGTCCGCGTCGTGCATGACACCGAGCAGGTCCCGGAAGGTCGGCGTCCACAGGTACCACTCGGCGCCGACCTCCAGTGAGATGTCGCGGCCGATGGCCGAGACGAAGTCGCGGGGGACGAGCTTCGCCCGGCTCTCCGCGACCGCCGCCTCGCGCGCGCCGTCGATGATCTCCGTCAGCACGGTCCGCGCCACGGCGGCGGCGGCGCGAGCGGCGGGCCGCGCCAGGTGCAGCGGGGTGACCTCGGCGAACACCGTTCTGACGAGGGCGGAGGGGAACGGCGGGGCGTCCGGGACGTGCGGGGCGCCGTGGTGCCCACGCCGTGCGGACGGTGCCGGATGTGCGGTCATCGGAAGGCGCTCCCTGCTGGCGGGTTCTCAGCGGCGGCGGGCCCGCGGCCCCCGGCGGCCCAGAGGCTACCCGCCGCCCCAGACGCCGGAACCGGCGGCCCGGGCGGTCGCGGCGGGGGCGTGGGCGGGGCGCGGGTCCGGCCACCCGCCCCGCTCGCCCGTACTACCGGGGTTGCCCGAGCGCCGGGAGGTCGGCGCACAGGGCGGTGGGGAAGCCGGGCTCGACGCGGTGAACGTCTGCGCAGCCGGCCTTCGTGCCGCGCGCGACCGGTTGCCAGCCGGACTTCGCCGCGTGGAAGAACCAGCGGTCGCCGATGCTCGCGTCACAGCCGGGGGCGGTGCCCTTCGGGCAGGCGGGGCCCACGCGGGAGGAGACGCTGAACACGAGCCATGTGCCGTCGCAGTGCGTCTCGCCGCGCTGGGTGTGCCGCGGCACGTCGAGGGCCATCACGGCCTGCTCGTAGGAGGCGGGGGTGCAGCCGGTGGGCGCGGGGTGGCAGCCGAGTTCGCCGCAGCGGCGCAGCGCGGGCGGGCGGGCGCCGTCGGCGGTGAACGTGGTGTCGTCGTCCACGGACAGTTCGCGCCGGCCCAGCGGGGAGGGCAGCCGCACCGTCGCGGTGGCCGTCGAGGTCTTGCGGCAGTCGGGGCGGGGCGAGCCGCCCGAGAGGGCGGAGAAGGTGACCTGCACCCACACGGTGCGGTCCGTGCTGTCCGTGACGACGGCGCGCAGCCGGCGCGCGCACGTCTTGCCGCCGCCGGGCACCCGGGCGTCCACGGTGAGCGTCCGCCGGTCCTCGGCGAGCCGGGCGGCGCTCACCCCGAACGGCGCGAACGTCTTCCAGCTCGGCGACTCGGCCGCGCTCGCCGCCCCGGCGGACCCGGCCCGTTCCGTCCCGCAGGCGCCGAGCAGCAGCACGCCGAGGGCGCCGAGCAGGACGACGGCGCAGAGCGCTCTCACGCGTGGCATGGCTGGTGATCCCCCCGGACGACCGTCTGTCCCGGCCGACTATAAGGGCGCGCCCCGCACCCCCGCGCTGCCCCCCGCACCCCCGCCCGCCCCCGCACCCCGAGCCGTCCCCTGGGGGATGTCCCTGAGTGCCCCGCCGGGGCGGTGGTACCGGCGGATGAGGTGGGCGGGACCGGGCCGCGCCTAGCCTGGTGGAGCCGGTTGACCACAGGGCCGCAGGGGGGCTAACCCCCCTGCGGATCGTGCGCTCAGCCGCACTGCGCGGGGGGCGCGGGGGCGGCGAGTATGGAACACGTAAGCAGGTAGGGGAGCGGCGCGAGAGCACGGCACGTACGGCCCGCCCGTACGGCACCGGGCACCGGCGCGGCCGCCCCGCACCGGCACACCCGCAGGACGTCCGCACCGCACGACGTACGCACCGCAACGACGTCCGCAGCACGGACTCCCGCACCACAGGACTCCCGCACCACAGGACTTCCGCTCCGCGAGCCGCCCCCGGGGGGAACGGCGGGCGGCGCGGAGCGCGCTCACGCGCCTTGATGACCGACATAGGAGACATGACATGACAACGGCACTGACCACACACCCGCGCCAGGGCGGTGCGGGCGGGCAGGCGGCAGTGGCCGCGCGGGCCCGGGGGCTCGTCAAGGCGTACGGCTCGGGGGAGACGCGCGTGCGGGCGCTCGACGGAGTCGACGTGGACATCGCGAAGGGCCGGTTCACCGCGATCATGGGCCCCTCGGGCTCCGGCAAGTCCACGCTGATGCACTGCCTCGCGGGGCTCGACACCGTCAGCGAGGGGCGTGTGCACCTCGGGGACGAGGAGATCACGGGCCTCAAGGACAAGCGGCTCACGCGGCTGCGCCGGGACCGGATCGGCTTCATCTTCCAGGCGTTCAACCTCATCCCGACGCTCAACGCCCTGGAGAACATCACGCTCCCCATGGACATCGCGGGCCGCAGGCCCGACCGCGTCTGGCTCGATCAGGTCGTGGAGACGGTCGGGCTCGCGGGCCGCCTCAAGCACCGCCCCAACCAGCTCTCCGGCGGCCAGCAGCAGCGCGTCGCGGTGGCCCGGGCGCTCGCCGCGCGGCCGGAGATCATCTTCGGCGACGAGCCGACGGGCAACCTCGACTCGCGGGCCGGCGCCGAGGTGCTGGGCTTCCTGCGCACCTCGGTGGACCGGCTCGGGCAGACCATCGTCATGGTCACGCACGACCCGGTCGCCGCCTCGTACGCGGACCGCGTGCTGTACCTCGCCGACGGCCGGATCGTGGACGAGATGTACGAGCCGACGGCCGAGCAGGTCCTGGACCGCATGAAGGACTTCGACGCGCGGGGGCGTACGTCGTGACCGTTCTCCGTACCTCCTTGCGCAACTTCTGGGCGCACAAGGGCCGGATGGCGCTCTCCGCCGTGGCCGTGCTGCTCTCCGTCGCCTTCGTGTGCGGCACTCTCGTGTTCACCGACACGATGTCCACGACCTTCGACAAGCTCTTCGCGAAGACGGCGGCCGACGTCACCGTCAGCCCGGACAAGGCCGCGCGGGAGCGCGCGCAGGACGAGGACGCGGCGACGCTGCCCGGCGCCGAGGTCGCGAAGCTCGCCCGCGTGGGCACGGTCGCGCGGGCCGAGGGCGCGGTCAGCACGCAGTCCGTCACCGTCGTCGGCGCGGACAACAAGAGCCTCGGCGCCTCGACGGGCGCCCCGACGCTCGCGGGGAACTGGACGCGTACCGACGAGCGGTCCATGGAGCTGACCTCCGGGCACCTGCCCCGCTCGCGCGCCGAGGTCGTCGTGGACGCCGACACGGCGAAGAAGCACCACCTCAAGGCCGGCGACGAGGTCCGCACGATCACCGCGCACGGCGACTTCACCTCGCACGTGAGCGGCATCGCGACCTTCACCGTGACCAACCCGGGCGCGGCCGTCTTCTACTACGACACGGCGACCGCGCAGCGTGAACTCATCGCCGCTCCGGGCCGGTTCACGCAGATCAACCTCACCGCGGCCAAGGGCGTGAGCGACAGCGCGCTCAAGGCGGACGCGCGCGCCGCGCTCGGCGGGAGCGGCCACAGGCTGCTCACGCAGCAGGAGTCGGCGGACGAGAACAGCAAGGACACCGCGTCCTTCCTCGACGTCATGAAGTACGCGCTGCTCGGTTTCGCGGGAATCGCCTTCCTCGTGGGGATCTTCCTCATCGTCAACACCTTCTCGATGCTGGTCGCCCAGCGCACCCGCGAGCTGGGCCTGCTGCGCGCGGTCGGGTCCTCGCGCCGTCAGGTCAACCGCTCGGTGCTCGTGGAGGCGCTGCTGCTCGGCGTCGTCGGCTCGGTGCTCGGCGCGGGTGCCGGGGTGGGGCTCGCGGTCGGGCTCATGAAGCTCATGAACTCGATGGGCATGAACCTCTCCACGAACGACCTCACGATCGCGTGGACGACGCCGGTCATCGGGCTCGTCCTCGGGGTCGCGGTGACGGTGCTCGCCGCGTACCTCCCGGCCCGGCGCGCCGGTCGCGTCTCGCCGATGGCGGCGCTGCGCGAGACGGGCAGCCCGACGGACCGCCGCGCGGGCGCGGTGCGTTCGGCGCTCGGCGCGGTGCTCACCCTCGGCGGGGCCGCCGCGCTCTACCAGGTCTCCACGGTGGAGAAGGCGGGGGACGGGGCGCCGTGGCTGGGCGGCGGAATCTTCCTGAGCCTGCTCGGGCTGATCCTCGTCGGGCCGCTGCTCGCCGGGTTCGTGGTCCGGGTCATCGGCGCGGTCGTGCTGCGGGTCTTCGGGCCCATGGGCCGCCTCGCCGAGCGCAACGCGCTGCGCAATCCGCGCCGGACGGGCGCGACGGGTGCCGCGCTGATGATCGGGCTCGCGCTCGTCGCCTGCCTCTCCGTCGTGGGTTCCTCGATGGTCACCTCGGCGGGCGAGCAGCTGGACGAGTCGGTGGGCGCGGACTTCATCGTGGACACGATGAGCCAGCCGCTCGTGCCGAAGGCCGAGAAGGCGATCGCCGGGATCGACGGCATCGCGCACGTCTCGCACCTCAAGCGGATCGGCGCGACGGTGACCTTCCCGGACGGCAGGCGCTCGCGCGAGGGCCTTTCCGCGACGGAGCCGACGTACATGAAGGACGTGCACCAGAAGACCGTCGCGGGCAGCCTGGCCGCCGCCTACGGCAAGGACGGCATGTCGCTCAACGAGGGCGCGGCCCGGAAGTACGGCGTGAAGGTCGGCGACAAGCTGCCCGTCGCCTTCCACGAGGGCGCCACCGCGCGGCTCACGGTCCGCGCGATCACCTCGGACGAGACGGTGTTCGACAAGGGCGCCTGGTACGTGTCGCTCGACACGGCCCGCGCGCACCTCCCGGCGGGGAAGGTCCCGGCGTCCGTCGCGCTCTTCGCGAAGGCCGACGAGGGGAAGGAGAAGGCGGCGTACGCGGAGCTGAGGAAGGTCATGGACCCGTATCCGCAGTACGAGGTCGCCAACCAGGCCGACTACAAGCAGTTGCTCAAGGACCAGGTCGGCCAGCTCCTCAACATGATCTACGGGCTGCTCGCGCTCGCGATCGTCGTCGCCGTCCTGGGCGTCGTGAACACGCTCGCCCTGTCGGTCGTGGAGCGGACGCGGGAGATCGGCCTCATGCGGGCCATCGGCCTCTCGCGCCGCCAGCTCCGCCGCATGATCCGCCTCGAATCGGTCGTCATCGCCCTGTTCGGCGCGGCGCTGGGCCTCGGCCTCGGCCTCGGCTGGGGCACGAGCGCGCAGTCCCTGCTGGCGCTGGAGGGCTTGAAGGTCCTGGACATCCCCTGGGCGACGATCGGCGGCGTCTTCGCCGGCTCGGCCCTCGTCGGCCTCCTCGCCGCCCTGGTCCCGGCCTTCCGCGCGGGCCGGATGAACGTCCTGGGAGCGATCGCGACGGAGTGAGAAGACCGCGCGCGCCGGCAGCGCGCCCGGAGGCGGGGGGGGCTTCTCTCACGGGGGGAGGCCCCCCGCCGCGCGGCCTCCGCCGGGCCGGTCGTCGGTTCAGCCCGCGTACGGGTCGGCCAGCGACATCGGGGTGCGTGCGATGTCCAGGGCGTCCTCGGGGAAGGCGGGCCCGGCCGTGTAGAAGCGGGCGCGGGTCCGGCCGACCGGCGCCAGGATGTCCGTCGCGACGAGTTCCCGCAGGTCGCGCTGCGCCCGCTGGAGGCTCAGGTCCTCCGCCCGCCCGTACCGCGTACGCCGCACCCGGCCCGACATCGCCACGTCGTGCAGCGCCGAGACCACGCGTTCCTCCAGCCCCGAGAGCCGGGCGAATTCCCCCAGGAGCAGCCACACGCGGTTCGAGCGGTCGAAGTGGTTGCGCACGGTCTGCGCCTGCTGATGGTAGGCGCGCAGGTTGAAGCGCACCCAGGCGGAGACATCCTGCTCGGGAAGGTACGTGGAGCCGCGCTGCTGGAGTTCGCGGTAGTACTCCCAGGTGTTCCCCGGGCTGCCGAGCCACGCCTCGATCGAGGAGAACTCCGGGGCGAGTTCTCCCGCCCGCGCGATCATCAGCGTCTGGAGGGACCGGGACATCCGCCCGTTGCCGTCCGCCCACGGGTGGATGGAGACGAGGTGGAGATGCGCCATCGCGGCCTTCACGAGCGGGTGGGTGGCGTCGTCCCCGGTGTTCAGCCACGCGACCAGCTCCGCCATCAGCGCGGGGACTTCGGACGCCTCCGGCGCGGTGTAGGCGGCGATGCGGGGGTTGCGGGCGTCCGTCACGTACACGGCTCCACGCCGCCACTGCCCGGCGGGTTTGCGCGGACTGTGCCGGTGGCCTTGCAGCATCCAGTGCAGGGCGTTGAGGAACTCCTTGCCGTAGCGGAAGTCGTCCACGTCGTGGAGGGTCTGGAGGTACGTCATCATCCGCTGGTACGCGAGTGTCTCCTCGCGGTTCTCCTCGGAGATGTCGACCTCCCGCTCGCCTTCGAGAAGGTCCTCGACATCGGCTGTGGAGACCTTGAACCCCTCGATGGAGTTGGAGGCCGCCACGGCGTCGGCGGTGAGGAACTTGCGCAGCCCCTCGGTCCACTTCCTCGGGGAGGAGCGCACCTGGAGGCACAGAGCGTAGCGAAACGCGTCGATCTCGCCGAGAACGCGCCGGTCCTCGTCGGAGAGCGCGGGTGGGGGGAAGAGCATGAGCCACTATAAGTGACGCAAATATTGCGTCAAAGCGTCAAGGTGTGGGTTCGCCGATTCGGCCCCCCCCTTGCCGTCGTCACCGTTCCCGCGCCGCCATCGTCTCCTCGTATGCCTGGCGGAGGCGTTCGGAGGCGCGGGGGGACGGGGGGTCGGCGTGGGGGATGCCGAGGTGGGTTTCGCGGAGTTCGTCCATCAGCTCGTGGGTGAGGCGCGGGGCGCCCTCGGCCAGCAGGCGGGCGCGGACGGCGAGTTCGGGGGTCGTGGGGCGGTGCGCGAGGCCCCAGGTGCCGAGGGCGACCATGACGGGAAGGGTCTGGATGCCCGCCTCGGTGAGGGTGTACGTCGCCCGCTGGCCCCGGGTCGCCTCGTCGCGGGTGAGCAGGCCCGTCGCGACCAGCTTGCGCAGGCGGGCGGCGAGGATGTTCGACGCGATGCCCTCCTCGTTCCCGTGCAGCAGCTCGCGGAAGTGCCGGCGCCCGCCGAAGATCACGTCCCGCAGCACGATCAGCGTCCACGGGTCCCCGAGGACCTCCACGGCGGCGTTGATCGCGCACCCCGAACGCGGCTCGTCGCGCCCTGCCAGCGTCACGACGCACCTCCCGAGTGATTGCGACTCGCAACCGCTCCATTGTAGGGTTCGGCGACCAGTTGCAGTTCGCAATCACTCACGGAGGTGGCTGTCATCGCCAAGGTCCGCGTGCACAACTTCCATGTCTCCCTCGACGGTTACAGCGCGGGCGGGACGATCACGCTCGACAGCCCCATGGGGGGTGCCGAGAAGATGTTCGCCGGTTTCGACGGGCGGGCGAACGACGGCATCCAGGCCGTCACGGACTCGGTCACCTTCGACCGTGCCCTGACGAGCACGTGGGGCCAGGGCATCGGTGCCGAGATCATGGGGCGGGGCAAGTTCGGCCCGCAGAGCGGCGAATGGACCGACGACGGCTGGCGCGGCTGGTGGGGCGAGGAGCCCCCCTTCGGCACGCCCGTGGTCGTCCTCACCCACCACCCGCGCGAGCCCCTGCACTTCGGCAACGGCACGAGCTTCCACTTCCTCGACGCCTCCCCGAAGGAAGCGCTCGACCACGCCCGCGACCTCGCGGGCGGCAAGGACATCCGCATCGGCGGCGGTCCCTCCACCGTCCGCCAGTTCCTCGCGGCCGACCTGATCGACTTCATGCACCTGATCACGGTGCCGATGGTCCTCGGCGGCGGCGTCTCGATCTGGGACGGCCTGGCGGACGTCCAGGACCGCTTCACGATCGAGTCCACGACCTCCGCGAGCGGCCTGGTCCACAGCTTCTGGAACCGCGCCACCACCGGCTGACCCGCTCCCCCGGCAGCACCCCGGCGCCGTTCCCGCCACAGCGCGGGAACGGCGCCGTGCTGTTCACGCCGCCGTTCCCGCGCCGGCCGGTACGCGGCCCGCCCCGTACGGACCGGGGCGGGCGGAACCGGCGCGGCTCGCGTCGGACCACCGGGCTCACGGCGACGGGCTCAAACGGCTCCCCGCCGCCCCGGCATCCCACGGGGGCGCCGCCTCCCTGTTCCGGAACTCCTCCGCGTCCCACGTCCCCTCCAGCCGCGGTGACAGCCACCGCGGTGCCGTGGCCCGGAAACCGGCCGGCGCGAGCGAACCCGCGCCCTCCGGCAGCGCGCCCAGCAGGGGCGCCCCCGCCACCTCCGGCAGATCGGCCACGTTGCAGCGCGAGGCCAGATCAGGGGCGGCGGGCCAGCTGCCGATCACCACGCCCAGCAGATCGATTCCCCGGGAGCCCAGTTCACGAGCCGTCAGTTCCGTCGTGTTGAGCGTGCCCAGGCCCGGCGGCGTCACGAGCAGGACGGGGGCGTCGAGCAGCCGGGCCGCGTCCGCCAGGGTGCTGCCCTCCTCGTCGAACCGCACGAGCAGCCCGCCCGCCCCCTCGACCAGCACCAGATCATGGGCGGTGGCCAGCCTCCGTGCGGCTGCCGCGATGTCGTGCGGACGGACCGGGGCCGCTCTGGCCCGGCGTGCCGCCGTGGCCGGTGCCAACGGCTCCGGGTCCCTGGCGAGTTCGGCCGTCGTCACGGCACCGGCGAGCCGGGCGCACTCCTCCGCGTCGCCCGGCTCGTCCGGCCGCACACCCGTCTGCGCGGGTTTCAGGACGGCCACCGTGCGGCCGGCCGCGGGCGCCGCCGCGGCGACCGCCGCCGTGGTGAGCGTCTTGCCGACCTCGGTGCCCGTGCCCGTGCGGGGGGCGCGTCGGCGAACACCTGGCGCGGCAGCACCCCCGACCACAGCGCGTGCATCCCGCCCTCGGGGTCGAACACCGACATCGGCTGCCAGGTGTCGCCGTGGTAACCGCCGCGCCAGGTCAGCAGGCGCCGCTTCTCCGGGCGGCCGAGCGAGCGCCAGTACTGGAGGCACATCTTCACCACGACCTCGACCGACACCGAGCCGGAGTCGGCGAGGAAGACGTGCTCCATGCCCTCCGGGGTCACGTCGGCGAGGAGCTTGGCCAGCCGTACGGCGGGTTCGTGCGTGAGCCCGCCGAACATCACGTGGCTCATCCTGCCGAGCTGCGCGTGCGCGGCCTCGTTGAGCACGGGGTGGTTGTAGCCGTGGATCGCGGACCACCAGGACGACATCCCGTCGATCAGCTCGCCGGAGCCGTCCGCCAGGCGCAGCCGTATCCCGCTCGCCGACGCGACGACGAGCGGTTCCCCGCCGCCGGGCATCCGGCCGTAGGGATGCCAGACGTGCCGCCGGTCCAGTTCCCGCAGCCGGAAAGGGGCAGTGAGGGCGCGTCAGGCATTGGGCACGACGTCCGTTCCCGCACCGCGACGGCGTACGTTGACCAGGTCCCGGCGCACCTCGTCTCCCCGGTGGCGCGGACGCCGCCTCACGGACGCCCCCGCCCTCCCGGGAGCCGCACCCGCAGCCCTCCCGCGCCCCGCACTCCGCGCCGCCGCCCTCCCGCGCCCCGCACTCCGCGCCGGCGCCTTCCCGCGTCCCGCGCCCGCCCGCCGAGGCCCGGTGTCGCGGCAGCGACTCCTCGCCCGCGCCCTCCACCTCGAAGCCCGCGTCCGCGATCATCCTCAGGTCGTCCCGGCCCGGCTGTCCCTCGCTGGTGAGGTAGCCGCCGAGGAAGATCGAGTTGGCGAGGTACAGCGCCAGCGGCTGCACCGAGCGGAGATGGACCTCCCGGCCGCCCGCGATGCGGACCTCGGCGTCCGGGCACACGAACCGCACCATCGCGAGGATGCGCAGACACCGCTGCGGGGTGAGGTGCCACTCCCCCGCGAGCGGGGTGCCCTCCATCGGGATCAGGAAGTTCACCGGCACCGAGTCGGGGTCGAGTGCGCGCAGCGCGAAGACGACGTCGACCAGGTCCTCGTCGCTCTCGCCCATGCCCGCGATGAGACCGCTACAGGCGGACAGCCCGGCCGCGTGCGCCGCACGCACGGTGGCGACGCGATCGGCGTACGTGTGGGTCGTCGTGATGTCCCCGTACACCGACTCGGAGGTGTTGAGGTTGTGGTTGTAGGCGTCCGCGCCCGCTTCGCGCAGCCGGTCGGCCTGACCGTCGGAGAGCAGACCGAGGCAGGCGCACACCTCCACGCCCTCGTTCCCGTCCTTGATCGCCTCGATGGTGCCGCGACCCGCTCGACGTCCCGATCCGTCGGGCCCCGGCCGGAGGCCACCAGGCAGACCCGCTTGGCGCCGCCCGCCACACCCGCCGCCGCGGCCTTCGACGCGTCCTCGGGTTTCAGCCAGGTGTATTTCAGGATGTCGGCGGTGGAGCCGAGGCGCTGCGAGCAGTAGGAACAGTCCTCGGGGCACAGCCCGGACTTGAGGTTGACGAGATAGTTGAGCTTCACCCGTCGCCCGAACCAGTGCCGGCGCACCCGTCCGGCCGCGGCGACGACGTCCAGCAGGTCGTCGTCGGAGGTGGCGAGGACGGCGAGCGCTTCGGCGCGGGTCCGCGGCTCGCACCGCAGGCCCTTGCCCACGAGAGCGTTCAGCAGGTTCATGGGACCACATCCTGCTTCACGGGATCACTCGCGGACATGGAGGATTCGCACAAGAGGCGAAGGCGAGCGCGTGGCTAGGACCACAGTATGGCCGGATGATCGGCCTATTAGCATCTGTGCAGTACCCACAAAACCCGGGAGGGGTCATGGTTTTCGGCTGGGTCGACGGCCAGGCGGAGCTGCGCCGTGACGCCGGGCTCGTCCGGAGGCTGCGTCCCCGTCCCGCCGACTCGGATCTGCTCGATCTCGCGAGCAACGACTACCTGGGGCTCGCCCGTCATCCGGAGACCGTCGAGGGGGCGGTCGCCGCGGCGCGGAGCTGGGGTGGCGGCGCCACCGGCGCGCGGCTGGTCACGGGGACGACCGAGCTGCACACCCGGCTGGAGCGTGAGCTGGCCCGGTTCACCGGGTTCGAGGCGGCTCTCGTCCTCTCCTCCGGGTACGCGGCGAACCTCGCCGCGGTCACCGCGCTCGCTCCCCACGGCTCGCTGATCGTCTCCGACGCGGGCAACCACGCCTCGCTGATCGACGGCTGCCGACTGGCCCGGGGCACCACCCAGGTCGCCGCGCACGCCGATCCGGACGCCGTGCGCAAGGCGTTGCGGACGCATGGCGGACCGGCCCTCGTGGTCTCCGACGCGGTGTTCTCCGTCGATGGGGACGCGGCTCCCGTGCGGGAGCTGGCACGGGCGTGCCGGGAGTCCGGGGCGGGGCTGC
Source organism: Streptomyces sp. SPB074 (assembly GCF_000154905.1). GTDB lineage: Bacteria > Actinomycetota > Actinomycetes > Streptomycetales > Streptomycetaceae > Streptomyces. Next base: position 4,204,139 of record NZ_GG770539.1, read on the forward strand.
TGCTCGACGACGCGCACGGACTCGGGGTGCTGGGCGAGGGCGGTCGCGGGGTGCCGTGGGCGGCGGGGCTCGCGGGCGCCGGGGACGTGGTCGTGACGGTCACCCTGTCCAAGTCGCTGGGCAGCCAGGGCGGAGCCGTGCTCGGGCCGGCCCGGGTGATCGACCATCTGGTCAACACGGCACGGACGTTCATCTTCGACACCGGGCTGGCGCCGGCCGCCGTCGCCCGCGCTGGCGGCGCTCGCCCTGCTGCGGCGCGA
>NZ_GG770539.1:4204571-4206373 GCF_000154905.1 Streptomyces sp. SPB074
CGTGGGCTGCTTCCGGCCTCCCTCCGTGCCCGACGGCGTCTCACGGCTCAGGCTGACCGCGCGAGCGGACCTGTCCGGGGCCGAGATCGCCCGCGCCGTACGTGTGATCGGCGCGTCGAGACCGTGAGGGGCGCGGGGTACGTACGGGCCGGGACCGCGGGACGGCCCCGGTGCCCCGGCACCCGGGGCCGGTCCGCCGCGCGGCCCGCGCCCGGTCAGGCGCCCCGCACCGAGGCCAGGAACCTCCCGAACGCCTCCCGGCCGAACGCGATGACGGGCCCCTCATCGGCCTGCTTGCTGTCGCGTATGGGCAGGGCGGCCTCGCCGGTGGCGATCTCTACGCAACTGCCGTTATTGCCGCCGCTGTAGCTGCTCTTGACCCACGTGCGGGTTCGGGTGTTCGTCATGGGCTGGCTCCCTCGTCTCGCGCACGGGCCTGGAGTCTGCCCACGCGCGCGCATGGCGAAGCCCGCCGTGCTCCCTGGTCCGGGGAGCCCAGCGGGCTTCGGGGTCGCGTGGAGGGGGTGCCACCGAGGGGGGAGTGGCCGCACGCGACGTCTTAACGGTCCGTCGTCACGGACCCGAGGAAGGCGGCGAACGCCTCACGACCGAATTCAACCACGGGACCCGACTCGGCCCGCTTGCTGTCGCGGACGGGAATGACAGGCTCGCCGACCGCGATTTCGACGCAGTTCCCGTTGTCGGCGCCGCTGTAGCTGCTCTTGGTCCACGTGCGAGCGGAATTCTTCGTCATTCGTCTGCTCCTTGTTGCTTTGCCAGGCTGCGGAGTAGGTCCAGCGAATCCTGGGCGGACGCCGCCGTCATGCGGAGATGATCACACACCGCCGTCGTCTTTGCGATTGCCTCGGGCGACCTATCCACTGAACCGCCACCGACCCACGATTCCGAGTAGACGACTTGCTGGCCATCGACGGTGAGGAGTGTGAACGGTAGGTACACGGGGGGCGCGCCGTCCCTCACGCGCAGCACTTGGATCGTGACGTTGGGGCGCTCAGCGAGCTCAGCGAGGTAGCTGACTTGCTCTCGCATGACTTCCGCTCCACCGACCTGCATCCGTAGAACACCTTCCGATACGACCATCCACAGGCGTGGAGGGTGCGATCGGTTGAGGATCTCCTGGCGCTGAACGCGGAGTTCGACGCGCGCCTTCACCTCGTCCTCGGTCTCCGTAGGGTGCCCTGCGCGGAACACCGCCGCCGCATACGCCTCGGTCTGGACGAGCCCGACCACCAGCGTCGGGCTGTAGTCGACTATCGCCGCCGCTTCCTGCTCCAGATCCGCGTACGGCTTGAACCAGTCCGGGTAGTCCTGGCGGAATAGGTCGTCGTGGCGGCGTGCGTACACGCCGGCCGTCTTCCCCGCCCGGTCCATGGCGCGAGCGAACTCGGAACTCGCCGGTACCTCGCCCCGCTCCACTTTCGAGACCAGCGGCTGTGAGAAGTTGAGCAAATTGGCATATGCCGTTTGACTAAGCCCCAAATGCTGCCGCTGGCTCCGTACTTCTTCGGCGAAGGTCGCGATGGCCCGGCTTCGCCGAGAGGATTCGCTCACGCGTACTAACTCCCCCCTTCAATCTGCGATTTGAATAATGCTCCCCAACGGGGAATGGGGCTACCCCTTCCTTCATGGCGTTGCGGCTGTTGGCTCGCATCCCGGTGACGCACTGTAGAGGCATGAACACAGCCCCAGAGCGTCGTTCCGTGATTTCGGCGGCGGACTGCCCCAGGTGTCTCGAACTTCTGCGCGAGGAGCGGGCCGCACACGCGCGAGGTGACTACTCG
>NZ_GG770539.1:4206602-4211524 GCF_000154905.1 Streptomyces sp. SPB074
AAAAAAAAAAAAAAACATACGTTACATATCCTGAACATACAGATAACACCGGTCATGACAGGACCTTTCTGGCCTCGTGAGTTTCTTTTATGTCCAGAATAAAAAATCCAACCAGATTAATTGATGTCCTCGCCCTCGACTCGTGGACGCGGCGGAGTGCGCGGCGTGGCTGCAGACGACGGCGTTGCGACTCGCGATGCGGCTCGATCCGGGGCCGCGCGTCCGGTGAGCGCCGGGGGCGCTCGTACGACCGACGTTCGTACCGGGCCCGGACGCGCCGACGGCGCTGCGGGCGTGGGCGGAGGACGCGGCCGGTCAGGCGGCGGTGGGGGAGGTGCTGGAGGGCGGGGGGCCGTTCGGGGCGCGGTTCCCGGACGTGGACGGCGGCTGGTACGAGCTGGTCGCCGAACCGGTTTCCGTGCGGACGGAAGCGGCGGAACGGAAGGCGGGAGCCCCCATGAAGGAGACGAGCTTGCCCGAGGACGAGGCCGCGACGGTGCGTTGCGACGCTGAGACGGACGTGCCGCATCTGATGCGGATCTTCGCGAAGCGGCTGAGCATCCACACGGTGGGCGGGGAGCCCGCGAGCCGCACGCGGTGCGGGCTCGAACGGCACGAGGGCGTCGAACACGTCGGACGGGTGCGGCATTTGCGGGAGGGGGCGGTGTGGGTGACGTTCACGCGCGAGATGCCGCCGTACCAGGCGAGGCTGCTGCCGCCGTGCGAAGGCGCGGCCGGGGGCGGGCTGCCGTGCGGGCTGTGGGAGGGGCACCGGGGACGCTGTCTGCCCGCCGAGCGGGAGCGGCCGGCGCCGGAGCGGATCGGGGAGCTGGGGGTGCTGCTGGAGGGGGCGCCGGAACTGGCGCGCCCGGTCACGGAGTTCGACCTGCCGAGGGAGCGGGAGGAGGCGACGAGGACGGTACGGGCGATCGAGGCGGTACTGGACCGCGTGCTGCGGCTGTGCCCCTTCCCGGAGGGAGTGGGCCTCTCGGCCCCGCAGATCGGCATCCCCCGCGCGGCGGCCCTCGTCCAGCCCCCCTGGGGCGCCCCCGCCGTCATCCTCCTGAACCCCCGCGTCACCGCCACGTCCCGCGAGACGACCGAGTCCGTCGCGACCTGCCCCGGCCATCCCGCTCCCCGCCCCCCGGTCCGCCACCCCCGCGACATCACCGTGGCCACCACGACCCTCACCGGGCACCCCCTCTCCGCCACCTACACCCACCCCCTCTCCCACCTGGTCCACCACGAGATCGGCCACCTCGCCCCGCCCCCCGCGCCCCGGCCGCCCGACCGGCTCCCGGTGCGGCCGGGCCGGTCCGCCGACTGAGGAGGGGGCGCAGCCCCCCGACGGCGACGGACGGCGATGGTCGCACCGCCCCGATGGCACCGGTCCGGCGACACCGGTCCGGCGTGATCGTGTACGGAGGGTGACTGTCACGCCCGTCCGGGGGCTTCGCGTCGTACGCTGGGAGACCCCCGGCCCGTACCGCGTGCCGGTCTTTCGCGTTGCTCCGGGCCGCTGCCGCGCGGCGGGAGCGGACCCCGGTCCACGTACGGACAGTGCCGGGTCGCGCACGGACACCCCCGGCCAAGGACGGATGGCATTCATGAGTCTGCACGGTCTTCTCGACGCGGTGCTCGACGACCCGGCGCTCGCCGAGGCGGTCAAGGCCGCGGGCGACGGGCACCGCACCCGGGCGGATGTCGTCGGGCCGCCCGCCGCGCGGCCCTTCGTCGTGGCCGCGCTCGCGCGCGAGGCGCGCCGTACCGTTCTCGCCGTCACCGCGACGGGCCGCGAGGCCGAGGACCTGGCCGCCGCGCTGCGCACCCTGATCCCCGCCGAGGGCGTGGTCGAGTTCCCCTCCTGGGAGACGCTGCCGCACGAACGCCTCTCGCCCCGCTCCGACACCGTGGGCCGCCGCCTCGCCGTGCTGCGCCGCCTCGCGCACCCCGAGGCGGACGACCCCGAGGCGGGGCCCGTCTCCGTCGTCGTCGCGCCGATCCGCTCCGTGCTCCAGCCGCAGGTCAAGGGGCTCGGGGACCTGGAGCCCGTCGCGCTGCGGCAGGGGCGGAGCGCCGATCTCCAGGAGATCGTCCAGGCGCTCGCCGCCGCCGCGTACGCGCGCGTGGAGCTGGTCGAGAAGCGCGGCGAGTTCGCCGTGCGCGGCGGCATCCTCGACGTCTTCCCGCCGACCGAGGAACACCCGCTCCGCGTCGAGTTCTGGGGCGACGAGGTCGAGGAGATCCGCTACTTCAAGGTCGCCGACCAGCGCTCCCTGGAGATCGCCGAGCACGGGCTGTGGGCCCCGCCCTGCCGCGAACTCCTCCTCACCGACGAGGTGCGCCGCCGCGCCGCCGTACTCGCCGAGGAACACCCCGAGCTGCACGAACTGCTCGGCAAGATCGCCGAGGGCATCGCCGTCGAGGGCATGGAATCGCTCGCGCCCGTCCTCGTGGACGACATGGAACTGCTCCTCGACGTCATGCCCGAGCGGTCGATGACGCTCGTGTGCGACCCCGAGCGGGTCCGGACCCGCGCCGCCGACCTCGTCGCGACGAGCCAGGAGTTCCTGCAAGCCTCCTGGGCGGCCTCCGCGACCGGCGGCGAGGCGCCGATCGACGTCGGCGCCGCCTCGCTGCGCTCCCTCGCCGACGTGCGCGAGCACGCCGTGCACGACCTCGGCACCCCGTGGTGGTCGGTCTCGCCGTTCGCCGTGGACGAGGAACTGGACGGCGACACGATCAGCCTCGCGATGCACGCCCCCGAGACCTACCGGGGCGACACCGCGCGCGCCCTCGCCGACACCAAGCGCTGGGTCAGCGAGGGGTGGCGCACGGTGTACGTCACGGAGGCGCAGGGCCCCGCGTCCCGTACCGCCGAGGTGCTCGGCACCGAGGGCATCCCGGCCCGCCTCGATCCCGACCTCGGCGCGATCTCGCCCGCCGTCGTCCACGTCTCCTGCGGCTCCATCGACCACGGCTTCATCGACCCGGCGCGCAAGCTCGCCGTCCTCACCGAGACGGACCTCTCGGGGCAGAAGGCGGCCGGCAAGGAAGGCGCCCGGATGCCGGTGCGCCGCCGCAAGTCCATCGACCCGCTCACGCTGGAGACCGGCGACTACATCGTCCACGAGCAGCACGGCGTGGGCCGCTACATCGAGATGGTGCAGCGGACGGTCCAGGGCGCGACCCGCGAATACCTCGTGGTCGAGTACGCGCCCGCCAAGCGCGGCCAGCCCGGCGACCGCCTCTACATCCCGACCGACCAGCTCGAACAGATCACGAAGTACGTCGGCGGCGAGGCCCCCACGCTGCACCGGCTCGGCGGCGCCGACTGGACGAAGACGAAGGCGCGCGCGAAGAAGGCCGTCAAGGAGATCGCCGCCGACCTCATCAAGCTCTACTCCGCGCGCATGGCCGCCCCCGGCCACGCCTTCGGGCCCGACACGCCCTGGCAGCGCGAACTGGAGGACGCCTTCCCGTACGCCGAGACGCCCGACCAGCTGACCACCATCAGCGAGGTCAAGTCCGACATGGAGAAGACGGTCCCGATGGACCGCCTCATCTGCGGCGACGTGGGCTACGGCAAGACGGAGATCGCGGTACGGGCGGCCTTCAAGGCCGTCCAGGAGGGCAAGCAGGTCGCCGTCCTCGTGCCCACGACGCTCCTCGTGCAGCAGCACCTCTCGACGTTCTCGGAGCGGTACGCGCAGTTCCCCGTCACGATCCGCGCCCTCTCCCGCTTCCAGACCGACACCGAGGCGAAGGCGACCCTGGAGGGGCTGCGGGACGGCTCCGTCGACCTCGTCATCGGCACGCACCGCCTCTTCTCCTCGGAGACGAAGTTCAAGGACCTCGGGCTCGTCATCGTGGACGAGGAGCAGCGCTTCGGCGTCGAGCACAAGGAGCAGCTCAAGAAGCTGCGGGCGAACGTGGACGTCCTCACGATGTCCGCGACGCCCATCCCGCGCACGCTGGAGATGGCCGTCACGGGCATCCGCGAGATGTCCACCATCACCACCCCGCCCGAGGAGCGGCACCCCGTCCTCACCTTCGTCGGCCCCTACGACGAGAAGCAGATCGGGGCAGCGATCCGGCGTGAACTCCTGCGCGAGGGCCAGGTGTTCTACATCCACAACCGCGTCGACTCCATCGACAGGGCGGCGGCCAGGCTCCGCGCCGTCGTCCCCGAGGCGCGCATCGCGACCGCGCACGGGCAGATGAGCGAACAGGCCCTGGAACAGGTCGTGGTGGACTTCTGGGAGAAGAAGTTCGACGTGCTCGTCTCGACCACGATCGTCGAGTCCGGCATCGACATCTCCAACGCCAACACGCTGATCGTGGAGCGCGGCGACAACTTCGGCCTCTCCCAGCTCCACCAGCTCCGCGGGCGCGTCGGCCGCGGCCGCGAGCGCGGGTACGCGTACTTCCTCTACCCGCCGGAGAAGCCGCTCACGGAGACTGCGCACGAACGCCTCGCGACGATCGCGCAGCACACCGAGATGGGCGCGGGCATGTACGTCGCGATGAAGGACCTGGAGATCCGCGGCGCGGGCAACCTGCTCGGCGGCGAGCAGTCCGGGCACATCGCGGGCGTCGGCTTCGACCTGTACGTGCGGATGGTGGGCGAGGCCGTCGCCGACTACCGGGCCCAGCTCGACGGGACCTCCGAGGAGGAACTGCCGCCCGAGGTCAAGATCGAACTCCCGGTGGACGCGCACGTCCCCCACGAGTACGCCCCGGGCGAGCGGTTGCGCCTCCAGGCGTACCGGGCGATCGCGGCGGCCACCTCGGAGGAGGACATCACGGCGGTACGCGAGGAGCTGACCGACCGGTACGGGCCGCTGCCCGAGCCCGTCGAGAACCTGCTCCTCGTCGCCGGGCTCCGGCTGCTCGCGCGGGCCTGCGGGGTCGCCGAGATC
>NZ_GG770539.1:4211720-4215192 GCF_000154905.1 Streptomyces sp. SPB074
GGGGTCGTAGGGGATTCGGGGCGGGGGAGGCGGTACGGGGCGGGGCGCTGGGCCGGGGCGGGTTCTCCGCACGGGAGCTCCGCCCGGCTCCGCTCCGCTCCGCCTCAGCCGATCCGCTCGGCGAGCGCCACGATGATGCCCGCCGGGCCGCGCAGGTTGCACAGGCGGTAGCTGTCCTCGTAGCGGGCGACCTCGCCGAGGAGTTCGGCGCCGTGCGGGCGCAGGCGGGCGATCGTGCGTCGATGTCGTCCACGGCGAACATCACGCGGTGCAGCCCGAGCGTGTTCGGCGCGGGCGGGGCGGCGGCGAGGGGCGCCGGGTGGTGGTACTTGGTCAGCTCCAAGCGGCTGTGGCCGTCCGGGGTCCGCGTCATCGCGATGGCGCCGCGGACGCCGTCGAGCCCCACGGTGTGGTCCGCGAACAGGCCCTCGATCTCCGCCTCCCCCTCCAGTTCGAGGCCGAGCGCGAGGAAGTAGGCGACCGCCGCACCGAGGTCGTCCACGACGACAGCGACATTGTCCATCCGCTGCACAGTCATGCGCCGACCTTAGAGGCCGGCAGTGGCCACGGCGCCCGGGCGCCGTGGCCACCGGTCGTGACCTCACGGGCCTGCTGGGTCCGGCACGGGCGGGGACGAACGGCGGTACCGGAACGGCGGCTACGCCCGTGTGGCGATGCGCTCGGCCAGTTCGGCGGCGGCCCGGCTGTGAGCGATACGGGGAAGGCGGGCGGAGACGTTGGTCAGGCCGTCCGTAATGCGTACTGAGCTGACGCCCTCGGCGCAGTCGAGGAATTCGGCCCAGGTGGCCAGCGCGGTCTCCGTGTCGCCGCACTTGAGCTGGACGTGCCCGAGATCGGCCAGCACGATCGTGCGGGTGCGGGTGCGGGTGCGGGTGCGGGTGCGGGTGCGGGTGCGGGTGCGGGTGCGGGTGCGGGTGCTGTGAAGAAGTGCCGCCGGTCCCCGCAGGATGCCGACCGCCGGTACCGGGCCCGCTGCTGCCCGGGCGGGCGGGCCCGGTCGTCATCCGTTGGCCGGGGATGCTTCTGACGGGGCGTCGGTGCCCGGCGTGGTCGTCGCCGGTAGCGTCAGCACCCGGCCGGCGAGGACCACGCCGGTGGAGAGGACCAGCCAGAGCGCGGCGGCCAGAAGCACCGGTCCACCGCCCCGGTGCGCGGCGAGCGGGCCCGCCACAGCGAGGCTCGCCGGGAGGGCGACGAGGTTGCCGAGCTGGGACCAGGCCGCCACCCGGGAACGGGCCTCCTCGGGGACCCGTCGCTGGATCTGCGCCGCCTGCACCGCCACGCACACCGAGCCCTGCCCGCCCATCAGCACGGCGAGCACGCACACCGCCCACAACGGGCCGCCGAGCGCGAGCACGAGCAAGTACGGGACCATCAAGAGGCCCACCGCGCACGCCGAGACCAGCGGTTGCCGCGGACGCCAGCGCAGCGCGACAAGCCCCCCGGCGATCGAGCCCGCCGCCTGCGCCACCCCGATCACGGCCCACCCCGCCGCACCCCCGTACGTCCCCTCCGCCAGCAAGGGCCCGGCGATCATGTGCGGGCCGATCACCAGGGCCTGGAGCAGCGTCCCGTATCCGAGGAGCATCGTCAGCCACGGCAGGGAGAGGACCAGACGCGCCCCGTCGCGGATCTCCCGCCACAGGCCCGGCCGTCCACTCGTCGAACGGGTGCGCGCGGGCAGGCGGAGCCCGGCCAGTGCGAGGGCGCTGAGCGCGAACGTCGCGCCGTCCACGAGGAGCGCCGTTCCCGTCCCGCTCCAGGCGACGAGCACCCCGGCCACGGAGATCGAGGCGACCTTGTTGATGTTGCCGACGAGGCCGAGCAGCGCGTTCGCCTCCTGGACCCGCTCCTTGCCGACCAGGGACGGCACGAGGCCGGAGGCGGCCGGGACGAACAGCGCCGTTCCCGCCCCGGCGAGTGCCTGCAAAACGATCAACGAGGCCAGCCCCGCGTGCCCGGTCAGCAAGAGCACCCCGCAGGCCACCTGCACCACGCACCGCGACACGTCCGCGCCCACCATGAGCGCCCGGCGCGGCCACCGGTCGCCCAGAGCGCCCCCGACCAGTACGAGCCCGGCGACCGGGAGCCGGTTGGCGGCGAGCACCAGCCCGAGCCCCCCGGGGCCGGAGACGTCGAGCGCGGCGAACGCGATCGTGAGCGGCACCAGGCTGTCACCGAACTGGCTGGCGGCCTGCCCCAGGAGGTAGCGGCGGAACTGGGCCACGCGCAGGACGTTCATGGTTCAAGGCGACCACACGAGGCCAACCGGTGACCTCCCTTCGGGAGAAACACCTCCGGCCCGGCCTTCACGCCGCACCGCTGCCCGGGACGACCCGGCCGATGGACGGGCGCCCGTGAGTCGCCGTGTCCGGCTGCCGCACGGACGAATACGCGCAGAACCCGTGCGCGGCGGTGGCGCCCGCGCACGTCGTGCTGCGGCGGGGCCCTCCTGGCACCGCGTCACGGCCGCGCGCCCCCGGCGTGCGCCACCCCGCGCGGCATCCCGCACCGGGGGTCGGGTACACAGAGGGGGTGGCCGGAGGGACCGGCGGCGGGCGAGGGGTGGCGAGAATGCGGTACGGGGCGCGGCGGGGCGCGGGCACGGTGGTGGGCGCGGTGGCGCTGGGCGGGCTGTTGCTCGGCACGGCGGGATGCAAGGACATCGAGGTCTCGGACGGGGACGGCGGCGCGGCGAGCGCCCCCGCGAAGGGGGCGGAGGGCTCGGCCCTCAAGGCCGTGGACGGGCTCACGGTCAAGGGGCGGGCCCCGAAGACCGGTTACGACCGCGACAAGTTCGGCTCCGCGTGGGCCGACACCGACTCCAACCACTGCGACACGCGCAACGACATCCTCAAGCGCGACCTGAAGGACGTGAAGTTCAAGACCGGTGACTGCGTCATCGCGAGCGGCGTCCTCAACGACGACCCGTACTCCGGCGACGACATCCGCTTCACGCGCGGCGCGAGCAAGATAGACATCGACCACCTCGTCTCGCTCTCGGACGCCTGGCAGAAGGGCGCCTCGCAGTGGGAGGGGAGCAAGCGGATCGCCCTCGCCAACGACCCCCTCAACCTCCTCGCGGTGAGCGCGGGCCCCAACCGCAGCAAGGGCGAGGGCGATACGGCGACGTGGCTCCCGGCGAACAAGGGCTACCGCTGCACGTACGTGGCGGGGCAGGTCGCGGTGAAGGCGAAGTACGGGCTGTGGGTCACGGCGGCCGAGAAGGCCGCGATGAAGAAGGTCCTCACGACGTGCCCGGAGCAGAAGCTCCCCGAGGGCACGGCCCCGACGAAGGCGCCCGCGCGGTTCCGGGCGAGGTGAGCGCGGCCACGGGGGTGAGCCGCCGCCACGGGGTGAACCGCTGCCACGGGGCGAACGGCCGCCACGGGGTGACCGCCGCCACGGGGTGAGCCGCCCGTCCCGCCCCCCCAGGCGTCCCGAAGACCCC
>NZ_GG770539.1:4216410-4217648 GCF_000154905.1 Streptomyces sp. SPB074
CGGGGTACCGGCCGCCGAGGAACTGGTCGCCGCCTGCGCGGACGGCTCGACGGTCGTCGTCGTGGCCGGGCACGGCGAGGACGAGCACCGGCTGACCGACCGCCTCGCCGCGCTCGCGGGCTCGGGGCGGCACGCCATGCCCGAACTGGAACTCCTCCCCGCCTCGTACGACCTGCCCGGCGCGCGCCTCATCGACCTCGTGCAGGTCATGGACCGCATCCGCCTGGACTGCCCCTGGTCGAGCCGCCAGACCCACGAAGGTCTCGCCAAGTACGCGCTCGAAGAGGTCTACGAGCTGGTCGAGGCGATCGAGGACGGGGACCGGCACGAACTGCGCGAGGAACTGGGCGACGTCCTGCTCCAGGTCGTCTTCCACTCCCGTATCGCCGAGGACGACGCCGAGGAGCCCTTCTCGGTGGACGACGTCGCGGGCGCGCTCGTGGAGAAGCTGATCCGCCGCCACCCGCACGTCTTCGGCGACGAAAGCGCCGAGACCCCCGACGAGGTCCGCACGCTGTGGCTCGCCGCGAAGGCCGACGAGAAGCAGCGCGCCTCCGTCACCGAGGGCATCCCGCTCGCGCAGCCCGCGCTCTCGCTCGCCGCGAAGCTCGCGGCCCGCGCCCGTACGGCGGGCCTTCCCGTCCCCGTCCCCGAGCCCGGCGCCGACTGGGGCCCCGCGCTGCTCGCCCTTGCCGCCCGCGCCGACGCGGCGGGCGTGGACCCGGAGGCGTCGCTGCGCGCCTCGGCCCGTGCCTACCGCGACGCGATCCGGCGCGCGGAGACGGCGAAGGCGGCGGAGACGGAGGCGGCGGGGGACCGGGAGGAGTAGGGGGCGCAAGGGGCGGGGCGGTCCGCGCCGGGCGCCGCCCCCGGTCTGCGGCCTCCGACCCCCTACCCCGGTACTGTCCCGGACCGCCTCCCGCTCCCCCCGTACCCCTTCCCGCTCGGCTCCCCGGTGTGACGCCCCGCCCGTTCCCGTCTCCCTGCCTTCCCCCTCGTCAGCACGGACGAGACGCGGGGAGACGGGGCCATGGGGAGCTTCACGAGGCGGGACCAGGGACCGAAGGACCGGGGAGCGCGGCGCGCGAGGGCGCGTGAGCGCGAGGCCGAGGCGTCGGGCGGGGGACGTCGGGGCGGGGGACGTCGAGGCGGGGGGCCTCGTGCCGCGCCGCCTCCCTCCGGGTGGCCTCCGGTCGGTCCGCCTTCCCCGGTCCCCCCGCCGGGCGATCCCCCGCTTG
>NZ_GG770539.1:4217754-4247308 GCF_000154905.1 Streptomyces sp. SPB074
GCGCTCGCCTCGTACGGCTTCGCGCCCGGCTTCGTCCCGGGCGGCGAGTCGGCCGGCACGGTGGCCGAAACGGGCCCGGGCGTCGACCCGGCCTGGCGCGGGCGCCGGGTGTGGGCGGCGAGCGGCGCGGGCGGGAGCTACGCCGAACACGTCCTCGCCCCGGCCGAGCAGCTCGTGCCCCTCCCGCCCGGCCTGAGCCCCGAGGCCGCCGTCACGCTCGGCAGCGCGGGAGGCGTCGCGCACTTCGGCCTGGAGCGCGCCCGGCTCGGCGCGGGGGACCGCGTGCTCGTCCGCGGCGCCTCCGGCTCGTTCGGCATCGCCGCCGTCCAGCTCGCCGCGCGCGCCGGGGCCACCGTCACGGCCACGGCCTCGGACCCCGCCCGCGCCGCCCGCCTCCGTGCCCTCGGCGCCGCGCGGACGACGGGCCGCGCGCCCGCGCCCGGCGCCTACGACGTGATCCTCGACATCGTCTCGGGCCCCGGACTCCCCGCCTTTCTCGATCTCCTCGCCCCCAACGGCCGTCTCGTGAGCGTCGGCGCGGTCGGCGGACAGCCACCGGCGGACTTCGGCACGCACCTGATGGCGGCCTTCCAGAAGTCGCTGTCCTTCTCCACCCTGAGCCTCGCGACGATCCCGCCGCAGGACCTGCGCACGGTGCGGGCCGCCCACTTCGCGGCGGCGGCGCGCGGCGACCTCACGCCCGTCGTCCACCTGACCCTCCCACTGGGCGAGGCGGCCCGGGCGCACGCGGAGATGGACGCGGGAACGGTCTTCGGCCGGGTGGTCCTGACCCCGTGAAGCGGGCGCCCGGAAGGGAAGCCCCGCCGGCGACGAAGGAGCGGGGCCCCGGGAGGACGCCCGCGCCCGAGCGGGGACCCGCCCCCGCCGGGAGCTTCGCTACGGTCTCGGTATGCCCGACCCCCGCGCCCCCCTCCCCGCCGAGGCCCCCCGCGTCCCCCTCCCGGCCGAGGCCCCCTGCCCGCACGCCCCGGCCCTCTTCTCCCGGGAGTTCGCCGCCGACCCGTACCCCTCCTACGCCTGGCTGCGCGCGCACGAGCCCGTCACCTGGACCCGGCTGCCCAGCGGCGTCGACGCGTGGCTCGTGACGCGGTACGAGGACGCGCGGCGCGCGCTCGCGGAGCCCCGGCTCTCGAAGAACCCGGCCCACCACGCGGAGGGCTCCGGCGCGCGCGGGAAGACGGGCATCCCGGGGGAGCGCAAGGCCGAGCTGATGACGCACCTGCTCAACATCGACCCGCCGGACCACACCCGGCTGCGCCGCCTCGTCTCGAAGGCGTTCACGCCGCGCCGCGTCGCGGCCTTCGCGCCGCGCGTCACGGAGCTGACGGACCACCTCATCGACGGCCTCGCCGCGCGCGGCAGCGCGGATCTCCTCCACGAGTTCGCCTTCCCGCTCCCCATCTACGCGATCTGCGACCTCCTCGGCGTCCCGCGCGAGGACCAGGACGACTTCCGGGACTGGGCGGGCATGATGATCCGCCACGGGCAGGGCCCGCGCGGGGGAGTGGGGCGCGCCGTCGGCAAGATGCGCGGCTACCTCGCCGAACTCATCCACCGCAAGCGCCGCGACCTCGGCGACGACCTCATCTCGGCCCTCATCCAGGCCGCCGACGACGGCGAGCACCTGAGCGAGAACGAGGCCGCCGCCATGGCCTTCATCCTGCTCTTCGCCGGGTTCGAGACGACCGTCAACCTCATCGGGAACGGCATCCTCGCCCTGCTCCGCCACCCCGGCCAGCGGGCCGGGCTCCAGGAGGCGCTGCGCACCGCCCCCGACCGCGGCGACGCCCTGCTCAGCAGCGGCATCGAGGAACTGCTGCGCTTCGACGGCCCGGTGGAACTCGCCACCTGGCGCTACGCCACCGAGCCCTTCACGCTCGCGGGCCGGGACATCCGCGCCGGTGACCCCGTCCTCGTCGTCCTCGCCGCCGCCGACCGCGACCCCGACCGCTTCCCCGCCCCCGCCACGCTCGACCTCACCCGCCGCGACAACCAGCACCTCGGCTACGGCCACGGCATCCACTACTGCCTCGGCGCCCCGCTCGCCCGCCTGGAGGGGAAGACCGCGCTCGCGCGCCTCCTCACCCGCCTCCCCGACCTCGCCCTCGACGCCGACCCCGGAGAACTGCGCTGGCGCGGCGGCCTCATCATGCGCGGGCTGCGCACCCTTCCTGTCCGTTTCACCCCCTCTGGGCAGGGATATGAGCAGCCGTGAACTGAACACGCGTCAATAATGTGATCTTTGCGTGATCAATGGTGCATCGACTTGTGACGGGCGTTCGAATCCCGCTACGTTCACGTGCGGATCATCAGTCCCACCAGCTGACCCCCTCAGCTGCTTGCGAAAGGCACCGAATGCTCTCCGGGAACGGTCGCCACCGACGCCCCCGCCAAGCCCCGGCCCTTGTCGTCGCGGCAGGGGTCACCGGCTCCGCCATCGCCATCCCCCTCCTCGGCGCGGGGACCGCGAGCGCCGACCAGGGTCCCTGGGACCGCCTCGCGCAGTGCGAGACGGGCGGTGACTGGGCGGCCGACAAGGGCAACGACTACTACGGCGGCCTCCAGCTCTCCGAGGACGAGTGGGAGGCCAACGGCGGCCTCGACCTCGCCCCCCGCGCCGACATGGCGACGCCCGCCCAGCAGATACAGGTGGGGCAGCGCATCCTCGCCGCGCAGGGCCCCTCCGCCTGGCCCGGCTGCGCCCTGAGCGCCGGGCTCACCGCGGAGGACGGCTCGACAACGTCCACCACCGTCCCGCAGGACGCGCCGAGCGCCGAGGACACCGACCAGGCGCGGCAGGACAAGAAGGACGGGAAGACGGACCCCTCCGCCCCGGAGAGCGCCGACCCCTCCGCCTCGTCCACCCCCGACGCCACGGACACCCCGACCCCCGACGCCTCCGCGAGCCCCTCGGACGAGGACGGCACCAAGGCCGAGGACGGCACCGGGAGCAAGGCCGACGCCACCGGCAAGAGCCGCGCCCGGCACGCCAAGCCCGACCCCTCGGACGCCTCCGACGGGAGTGCCGGCCCCGCCGCGCCCTCCGGCTCCGCCGCCGCCCCCGGCGCGGACCCCGCCGACGAGACCTCCGCCACCTCCGGGGCCGGCCGTGACTCCGGCGCCGACCGCTCCGCCCCCGGCGGCCGTCACGCGGCCCCGGACGCGGCGGGTCAGAAGGGTGCGGACGGCGCGGACAAGGCGGATGTGTACAAGGTGCGCGAAGGGGACAATCTCTGGAGCATCGCCGAGGAGCACGAGGTCCCCGGCGGCTGGACCGGGCTCTACGAGCAGAACAAGAAGATCGTCGGCGACGACCCCGACCTCATTCTCCCTGGTCAGAGCCTGGATCTTGGTGCGGATTCAGGGCAATGACGGGACAAGCGGTTGACCGCATCTGTCCGCTATTGTCCGGTAGGGGTCGAGTGAGACATGAGTCTCAACCGCCCTGATCGTCTTTGAAGTTCCGCTGATTTCTTGCTTAACGTCGTGCTCGCTTCCCCACCGGGAGGCCCCGACGGTCGTCACGCCGAATCCTGCCGGCGCCCGTTTCGGGACAGTCGTCGCGTCACGCGCCGAAGGCAGGAGCGGGGGACCCAAGGTTTGCGTCCCAGTCGGCGCCCGGGAGACCGGGCGCCGGTCCGGGGCTAGGGGTGAAGCCGGGCGGCAGCCGCCGTCCGGCCGGGCAACTCACGGGCCCGAACCCGACAGCTCACCTCGCAGGCGTCGGTGAGGAGATCCTCCATGCTGTTTTCCGGCAAGGCCAAGCACCGTCGCCGTCGTACCACCCGAATCGTCGCGTTCGCCGGTGTCACCGGTGCCGCGATCGCCGTCCCGCTGATGGCGACCGGCAGCGCCTCCGCCGCCTCGACCTCCACCTGGGACGCCGTCGCCCAGTGCGAGTCCGGCGGCAACTGGTCCATCAACACGGGCAACGGCTACTACGGTGGCCTCCAGTTCAACCAGTCCTCCTGGGCCGCCGCCGGCGGCACCCAGTACGCCCCGCGCGCCGACCTGGCCACCAAGGACCAGCAGATCGCCACCGCCGAGCGTCTCCTCGACATGCAGGGCCCGGGTGCCTGGTCCTGCGCCGGTGCCGGCAACCTCAGCAACGACGGTGTCGACCCGGGCGTCAACCCCAACGGTGGCGGCCAGCAGACGCAGGAGCGTTCCTCCGGCGACCAGAGCGCCTCGCGCAGCCAGCAGCGCCAGGCGGCCCCGCAGCAGCAGGCCCCGCGCCAGCAGCACACCACGCCGAAGTCCACGACCGGCACGGTCAAGACCGACACCGGCATCACCGTCCCCAAGGGCGACGGCGAGTACAAGGTCGTCAAGGGCGACAGCCTCAGCGAGATCGCCCAGAAGCACCACGTCTCGGGCGGCTGGAACAAGCTCTTCGAGCTGAACAAGGACATCGTCAAGGACGCCGACCTCATCTACCCGGGCCAGCAGCTCCACCTCAGCTGACCCCTCCCGGGGTGGCCGGGCCCCGTGCCCGGGCACCCCGCCGGACCGCCCCGCCCCGCCCCGCCGCGTTCTCCCCCGTACGCGGCGGGGCGGGGCTTTTCGGCGCGTACGGGGCGCGGAGCGCCGGGTACGGGGCGCGGAGCGCTGCCTACGGGCCGGGGCGCCCCTCACCCGCGCGCACCCCCGCTCACCAGCGCGGCTCACCTGTCGCACCCCCGGCTCAGATGCCCCGATCGGCCCCGTTCCGCCCACCCGATTCGCCCGCTCCGCCCGCTCTGTCCCGCCGATTGCGGCCGAGTCCCGGGCGTCCGCCGACCCCGGCCCCCCGGCCGGTTAGGCTCATGCAGCGGAAGACCCCGCAAGGGGCCCCGCAGACCTGCTCCACATCCCAGAAGGAGATGCTCGTGCCGTCCATCGACGTCGTCGTAGCCCGGGAAATCCTGGACTCCCGAGGCAACCCCACGGTCGAGGTCGAGGTCGGCCTCGACGACGGCAGCACCGGCCGTGCTGCCGTGCCCTCCGGTGCGTCCACCGGTGCCTTCGAAGCCATCGAGCTGCGTGACGGTGACGCCAACCGTTACCAGGGCAAGGGCGTCGAGAAGGCCGTCCTCGCCGTCATCGAGCAGATCGGCCCGGAGCTCGTCGGCTACGACGCGACCGAGCAGCGCCTGATCGACCAGGCGATGTCCGACCTCGACGCCACGCCCGACAAGTCCTCGCTCGGCGCCAACGCCATCCTCGGCGTCTCGCTCGCCGTCGCGCACGCCGCCTCCGAGGCGAGCGACCTCCCGCTCTTCCGCTACCTCGGCGGCCCCAACGCGCACCTGCTGCCCGTGCCGATGATGAACATCCTCAACGGCGGCTCGCACGCGGACTCCAACGTGGACATCCAGGAGTTCATGATCGCGCCGATCGGCGCCGAGTCGTTCTCCGAGGCCGTCCGCTGGGGCGCCGAGGTCTACCACACGCTCAAGAAGGTGCTCAAGGAGCGCGGCCTGTCCACCGGCCTCGGCGACGAGGGCGGCTTCGCGCCCAACCTCGACTCCAACCGCGCCGCGCTCGACCTCATCGTCGAGGCGATCAAGGAGGCCGGTTACGTGCCCGGGCGCGATGTCGCGCTCGCGCTCGACTGCGCCGCCTCCGAGTTCTACAAGGACGGCAAGTACCTCTTCGAGGGCCAGGAGCGCTCCGCCGCCCAGATGACCGAGTACTACGAGGACCTCGTCGCCTCGTACCCGCTCGTCTCCATCGAGGACCCGCTCTTCGAGGACGACTGGGCCGGCTGGGCCACCGTCACCGAGCGCCTCGGCGACAAGGTCCAGCTCGTCGGCGACGACCTCTTCGTCACCAACCCCGAGCGCCTCCAGCGCGGCATCGACGAGAAGTCCGCGAACGCCCTGCTCGTCAAGGTCAACCAGATCGGCTCGCTCACCGAGACGCTGGACGCCGTCGAGCTGGCGCAGCGCAACGGCTTCAAGTGCATGATGTCCCACCGCTCCGGCGAGACCGAGGACGTCACGATCGCCGACCTCGCCGTCGCCACCAACTGCGGCCAGATCAAGAGCGGCGCCCCGGCCCGCTCCGAGCGCGTCGCCAAGTACAACCAGCTCCTGCGCATCGAGGAGATCCTGGACGACGCGGCGGTCTACGCCGGCCGCTCCGCGTTCCCGCGCTTCAAGGGCTGAGCCGTCCCCACGGGCCGAGCCCGCGACGGTGAGCCCGTAACGGCGAGCCTGTCGGGCTGAGCCTCCGCACGCCCCCGCACCCGGTCCCGTACCGTGTGCGGGGGCGTACGCGTGTGTGTCGTACGCCTGTGCGCACGACCCGTACGAGGGGAAGAGCCGGGATGGCACGGAAGAACGACGGCGAGCGCTTCTCGACCGCGACCCGCCTGCGCGTCCTGGGCGAGCAGACGGCGGCCCGCGTCTACCGCTCCCAGTCCCGCCGCCAGGCCCGCCGCTCCCGCCTCACCGGGCGCGCCGCGATCCTCGTCCTCGTGCTCTGCGCCCTCATCGTCGCGCTCGCCTACCCGATGCGGCAGTACATCGCCCAGCGCGACGAGATCGCCGAGCTCCAGCGCGAGCTGAGCGCCCACCAGGAGGACGTGGAGCGGCTGCGCGACGAGAAGGCCCGCTGGCAGGACCCGGCCTTCGCCCGCCAGCGCATCCGCGAGCGCCTGCACTACGTCCTCCCCGGCGAGACCGGCTACACCGCCCTCGTCCCGGGCGCCGCGAGCGCGGGCCCCGCGCCGCAGGACGCGGCGGCCACCCGCCCCTGGTACGCCAACGTCCTCGGCGGCATCGACGAGGCCGACCGCACGGCCGCGCTGCGCTGATCCGCCGGACGGGACGGGGCGGGCGGGGCGCGCGGCGGGTCCGGGATACTGGAAGCCCGTACCCGCGTACGTACCGGCACCGCCGCACGCCCGCGCGCGCCGTACGCACCCGACCAGCGCCCCCGACCGGAAGCCCGCCATGCACACGCCCCCGCCGACCACCGCGCCCACCGAGCCCACCGAGGCCGACTCCGAGGTCTTCCGGCTCCAGCTCGGCCGGCCGCCGCGCGGACTGCGGTCGATCGCGCACCGCTGTCCCTGCGGGGAGCCCGACGTGGTCGAGACCGCGCCGCGCCTGCCCGACGGCACCCCCTTCCCGACGCTCTACTACCTGACGTGCCCGCGCGCCGCCTCGGCGATCGGCACGCTGGAGGCGAACGGCGTCATGAAGGAGATGACCGAGCGCCTGGGCCGCGACCCGGAGCTCGCCGCCGCCTACCGCGCCGCGCACGAGGACTACATCGAGCGCCGCGACGCGATCGAGGAGCTGACCGGCTTCCCGAGCGCGGGCGGGATGCCCGACCGCGTGAAGTGCCTGCACGTCCTCGTCGCGCACTCGCTCGCGGCGGGCCCCGGCGTCAACCCGCTGGGGGACGAGGCGCTCGCGATGCTGCCGGAGTGGTGGCGGAAGAAGCCCTGCTCGGAACTGTGTGCTCAGGAGGACGCGAAGTGACCCGTGTGGCGGCCGTGGACTGCGGCACCAACTCGATCCGCCTGCTCGTCGCGGACGTGGACCCGGCGACCGGCTCGCTCGTGGACCTCGACCGCCGCATGGAGATCGTCCGCCTCGGCCAGGGCGTGGACCGCACGGGCCGCCTGTCCCCCGAGGCCCTGGAGCGCACCTTCGCGGCCTGCCGCCAGTACGCGGAGGCGATCGCGGCGCACGGCGTCCCGGCCGGGAACATCCGCTTCGTCGCGACCTCGGCCTCCCGCGACGCCTCCAACCGCGAGGACTTCGTGAACGGGGTACGGGACATCCTGGGCGTCGGGCCCGAGGTGATCACGGGCGCCGAGGAGGCCCGTCTCTCCTTCACGGGCGCGACGCGCGAGCTGGGCCCGGACACGTACCTGGTGGTGGACATCGGCGGCGGCTCGACGGAGTTCGTCCTGGGCGAGAAGGCCCCGCGCGCCTCACGCTCGGTGGACATCGGCTGCGTCCGCATGACCGAACGCCACCTGACGACGGACGACGGCATCTTCCTGGACCCGCCCCCGGCGGACCGCGTGGCGGCGATCGAGAAGGACGTCGAAGCGGCCCTGGACGAGGTGGAGTCGCAGGTCCCCCTCACGGAGGCATCAACGCTGGTCGGCCTGGCGGGCACGGTGACGACGCTGGCCGGCACGGCCCTGGACCTCCCCGCCTACGACTCGCAGGCGATCCACCACAGCACCCTGACCCGCGCCGCCGTGGAAGACCTGACCACCCGATTCCTCACCTCGACCCACGCCGACCGCGCCTCGATCCCGGTCATGCACCCGGGCCGGGTGGACGTGATCACCTCGGGCACCCTGATCCTCCGCGCCCTCATGCGCCGCACGGGAGCGGACCACCTGGTCGTGAGCGAACACGACATCCTGGACGGAATCGCCTGGAGCGTGGCGGGGGAGTAGGGGGCTTCCGCCGGGGGAAGCCATCGCGCGTGCGCAGCGAAGACGGTGACCGGTACGACGAGTTCAGCGGCGAGGGACACGGGCCCGTCTACCAGTTCCGCAACTGGTACGGCGACTACCGGCCCCTCGCCGTTTCTCCGAAGCCCACCGTGGACGCACGTGCCGTGGCGACCCGTCGGGTGCTGCTCCCGCCCGAGCGACGCCGCTGACTCACCAGGCGGTCCCCGGCCTTTCGGTACCCATCACCGTCGCAAGCATCTCCGCCATCCCCACCGTCGCTCCGCCCTCGGCGAGTACGGCCCGTGCCTCCCGCGCCAGCGCGCGATCGGCGGCCTCCTCGCAGGCAGGGCACTCCTCGGCGTCCGCGGGTTCGTCGTGCTGTTCCACGCGCGGAGCGTATGCGAACTGTTCCCTCACCACCGCCGCGCCGCCCTCTCCGGCAGGAAGTACGCCCGTACCCGGTGCTCCGCCCACAGCCGGGCCACCTCGGTGGGCTCGGCGGCGGAGGCGTAGCCGGGGCAGACGCGGCAGCCTTCGGTGTGCGGGGGCGGTACGTCGTCGGGGTGGTCGTCCACGAGGTGCGCGGCGAGCGCGAGTTGGGCCCGTACGGCCCCGTCCCCGATCCGCGCCTCCCGCAGCACCCCCGCGTACAGCAGCAGACACGATGTGCACCCCCACATGAACGGCGGCGGCACGAGCGTCACCGCACGACCTCCGCCCACACGGCCTTGCCGAACGGCGTGTCGTACGCGCCCCACCGGCCGGGACACAGGGCGTCGAGCAGGAAGAGCCCGCGTCCGCGCTGCCGTTCCTCGGACTCGGCCCGTCGGCGCGGCCGGCGCCGGACCGGATCGCGGACCTCGACCCGCGTACCGGCCTCGCCGGCCCGCACGGTCACGGCGAAGAAGTCCCCGGGTTCGGTTCCGTAGCGGATCGCGTTGGTCACGAGCTCGGAGGTCACGAGTACCACGTCGTCCAAGTGCGTGTCGGTGGCGCCCGGATCGAGCAATTGGGCCTCCCTGCGCACGTGTTCCCGAGCGAGGCGGGCCGCCTGCGGTTCGCCGGGCAGTACGAGGAGTTCCGAGGCGTCCTCTACGAGACGCCGAGCCGTATCCATACGGGGCCCTCTCAACGGGAAGTGCCGTGCGCGACAAGCGACATGGAGTGTCGACGCGCGCACAGGCGGTGGCAATCACACGCTGCCCGGTGCATGAGGCGCCGTGCAAGACTTCACGGCGGTGTCTCCCTGCAAGAGTGTCGAACGGATGTTTCCGGCTGCGCGCTGAGCGACTTTCCGCTTTCATCGTGAAAGACGAACGGCCCGCATACTGAGGGCACGGACAGGGGGACGCATGGCGGAGGGCATGACGGGATCGACGGTCCCGCGTCGTCAGCTGGGCAGGAACCTCAAGGCGCTTCGCAACAAGGCGCACCTGACGGTCCGCGCGGCGGCGGTCGAGCTGGAGTGGTCCGAGGCGAAGATGTGGCGCATCGAGACGGGCCAGACCCCGCTGCGCAGCCTCGACGTACAGGCGATGTGCTTCGTGTACGGGGCTCCGCCGGACCTGACCAAGGCGCTGATGGAACTCGCCAAGGAGACGAAGGCGCGGGGGTGGTGGCAGGCGTACGGGGACGTTGTTCCCGAGGGCTTCGACATCTTCGTGGGTCTGGAGGAAGCCGCCGAGAGCCTGTGCGGGTACGAAAACGACCTGGTGCCCGGGTTGTTGCAGACGGAAGCGTACGCACGCGAGATTTTCCGTACTCACGTGCACGGCATCGAGGAGGCGGAGCTTGAACGCCGCGTCCGCCTCCGTGCGCAGCGTCAGGAGTTGCTGACGCGCGCTTTTGATCCCCCTCAGCTGAGCGTTGTCGTGAACGAGGGGGTGCTTCGTCGTCCGGTAGGTGGTCCGAAGGCGATGGCCCACGAACTTGCGCATCTTGTGTTTGCGTCGCAAACGCCGAACGTCTCCTTGCGCGTTCTGCCCTTTTCGGCAGGGATGAACGTCGGAGTGGTGACCGGACCGTTCAACATCCTTCGCTTCCCGGCGAACGGACAGGGAGCGGCCACGGAACCCCCTACCGTCTACGTGGACGGGTACACCGGAGGTCTGTACCTGGACAAGGAAAAAGAGGTGCAGCGGTACGACCGCGCATTCACTGACATCTGGAACGCGGCGCTGGACGAGCCCTCGTCCCGGCGCCTGATCTCGGAAGTGGCAGGGAGCTATGAACGTTCATGAGGCCGTGTGGTTCAAGTCGAGCCACAGCAACGGAACCCAGGCGTGCGTCGAGGTCGCTTACCTCAGTGGCGCGGTGGCCATGCGCGACAGCAAGGAAGCGGCCGGTCCCGTCCTGAACAGCACGTACGAGGGCTGGCGCGCTTTCGTGGGGAGCTTGGCCGAGGGCCGGATGTAACGCGGCGCCCCGTCCGCGCCCCCGTACGCCCCCTCGCGGGTGTCGTACGGGGGCGCGACCATGTTTCTGGCCGGACCGGCTCTCGTGCTGTCGCGTACGCATCGCACAGATAAGGAACACCCATGATTCGTGACGCCTCCCGTCTTCCCGTGACGTGGTGGAAGTCCTCGGCAAGCGGCACGCAGTCCGACTGCGTCGAGTGCGGAAGGCTCGGCGCGCGGGCCGTGGCCGTACGGGACAGCAAGCGGCCCTCGGGCCCCGCCCTCGTCGTGAGCCCCGCCGCGCTCACCGCCTTCGCCACGGCGGCCGGTGCCGGGACGCTCGGGGCCTGAACCAGTCCGGGAGCCTTCCGCCCGCCCCGCACCGGGGGCGGGCGGAAGGCTTTCCCGTGTGTCGGTGGTCCGGGCCTGGTGGGCCCTGGGTGGGCGTCGCGTCGCGGCCGGTGAGTCGTTGCCCCGCGCGCGGGCTGCCGCCCGCCCCGCCGCCGGGCCGCGGCCCGCCTCGCTCCCGGCCGCCGCGCCCCCTACCGCACCGGGAACGTCACCCCCGTCAGCTTTTCCGACGCCGTCCACAGGCGTTCCTGGACGGTCTCGTCGTGGGAGGCGGGGCTGGACGAGACCCGTTTCGGGGTGCCGCGGAGTTCGCCCGTGCCGCCGGGGCCGAAGTAGTCGCCGCCGGCCGTCGCCGGGTCGGTGGCTGCGCGGAGGGTGGGGAGGGCGCCCATCTCGGGCTTCTGGGTGAGCAGGGGGACGAGCAAGGTGACCGGGAGGCGGAGCGCGGCGGGGGTGTTGCGGAGCAGTTCCGTGTTGGACAGGCCGGGATGGGCCGCCGCCGCGCTCGTCGTGCCGTGCCGCGCGAGCCGCCGCTGGAGCGCGTACGTGAACATCAGGTTGGCCAGCTTGGACTGGCCGTAGGCGCCGGTGCGGCGGTACGACCGCTCCCATTGCAGGTCCTCGAAGTGGATGCCGGCCCGGATGCGGTGGCCGGTGCTGCTGACCGTCACGACGCGGGAGCCGGGGACGGGGAGGAGCCGGTCCAGGAGGAGGCCGGTGAGGGCGAAGTGCCCGAGATGATTGGTGCCGAACTGGAGTTCGAAGCCGTCGGCGGTCGTCCGCTTCGGGGTGTACATCACGCCCGCGTTGTTGATCAGGAGGTCGATGCGCGGGTGGGCCGCCCGCAGGTCCGCCGCGGCGGTGCGCACCGAGTCCAGCGAGGTCAGGTCGAGGGCCTGGACGCTGACGTCGCCGGACATGCGGACCGCCGCCCGTTCGCCCTTCCCGGTGTCGCGTACCGCCAGCACCACCTTCGCCCCGCGCGCGGCGAGCGCCCTGGCGGTCTCGAAGCCCAGCCCCGTGTTCGCGCCGGTCACGATCGCCACCCGCCCGCTCTGGTCGGGGATGTCCTGCTCGGTCCAGTTGTCGCTGCTCATGACGCACTCCCAAGAAACCGTCGGTCTGTTAAATGCGGAACTTAAGAGACCGATGGTCTTCTGTCAAGGAACCGGCGGTCTCTAAGCTAGGCTGGTCCACGTGACTTTTCAGCGAGCGCGCAGCGAGGAGCAGCGGGAGATCCGCCGCCGGGCGATCCTGGACACGGCCGCGGCGATGCTCGCCGAGATGCCCGTGGCCGGGCTGAGCCTCAACGAGCTCAGCCGGCGGGTGGGGCTCGCCAAGTCGAACGTCCTGCGCTACTTCGAGTCGCGCGAGGCCGTGCTCCTCGAACTCCTCGACGACTTCCTCGGGGACTGGCTCGCCGTCCTGGCGGACGAGCTGGCCGAGGGCATCGAGGCACAGGCGGCGCCGGAGGCGCGGGCGGAGCGGCTGGCGGAGATCCTCGGCCGGTCGCTGGCGAGCCGCACGGTGCTGTGCGACCTCTTCGGCGCGCAGGGCGGCGTCCTGGAGCACAACGTCTCCGTCGAGGTGGTCAAGCGGCACAAGCGCGCGTCCCTCGCGAAGCTCGCGGGCATGGCCGAGCTGGTCCGCCGCCACGTGCCCGAACTCGGCGACGGCGCCGAGCTGTTCTGCCTGACGGCCCTGATCTCCGCCGGCGCCTTCGCGGCGTACGTCCCGCCGCCGCCCAGCCTCCTCGCCGCCTACGCGGACGAGCCCGCCCTCGGCGTCCTCCACCTGGACCTGGAGGAGGCCCTGCGGATCTCGCTGACCTCCTCGCTCCTGGGGGTCCTGCCCCGCACCTGACGGCACCCCCTCCCGGAGGGCCCTCCCCGCCCCCCTCCGCTCCCCCCGAGCGCGTCCCCAACCCCCTTCGGAACGTGGGATTCCGGCCCTCCCGCGCCCCCTGCCGCAGAAACTTCGTGAAGTTCTTCACAAGGAAATCGGCCCTCCCGGGGGAGGAGGGGCCCGTCGTTGTGATCCAGGAGGCACTCAAGCGGGCGGCGCTCGGCGCGGATGAGGGTTCCGGGGGGCTCGCGGCGCGGGGTCACGGGCGGTGGCGCGGCGCGACCCGGGGTGCCGAGGCGCTGCTCACGAGGGGTGCGGAACGCTCCGCGCGGGTCGGTCGTTACCCGTAATGGGCATGACCTGCGTCACGTGGGCGGCGCAGTGTAGCAGAGGGGTGGGGGAAGCTTGTGAAGGGGCGCACGAGGTACCTGTGCGGGGCGGGTGGATACTCGATCTCATGAGCACCACGGAGCGTCCCCGAATCCTCGTAGTGGGTGGTGGGTACGTAGGACTGTACGCAGCACAGCGCATCCTCAAGAAGATGCGCTACGGCGAGGCGACCGTGACGGTCGTGGACCCCCGCTCGTACATGACCTACCAGCCCTTCCTCCCGGAAACCGCCGCCGGCAACATCTCGCCGCGCCACGTCGTCGTCCCCCTGCGACGCGTCCTGAAGAGGGCCGAGGTCCTGACCGGCAAGGTCTCCTCGATCGACCAGGACCGCAAGGTCGCCACGATCGCCCCGCTCGTGGGCGAGTCGTACGAGCTGCCGTTCGACTACCTCGTCATCGCGATGGGCGCCGTCTCGCGCACCTTCCCGATCCCGGGTCTCGCGGAGCAGGGCATCGGCCTCAAGGGCGTCGAGGAGGCCGTCGGCCTCCGGAACCACGTCCTCGCGCAGATGGACAAGGCCGACTCGACCCACGACGAGGCGATCCGCCGCAAGGCCCTCACCTTCGTCTTCATCGGCGGCGGCTTCGCCGGTGCCGAGACGGTGGGCGAGCTGGAGGACATGGCCCGCGACGCGGCCAAGGACTACCCGAACGTCTCCCGCGAGGACATGCGCTTCCTCCTCGTGGACGTCGCGGACAAGATCCTGCCCGAGGTCGGTCCCAAGCTCGGCGAGTACGGGAAGAAGCACCTGGAGTCGCGCGGCGTCGAGGTCTACCTCAAGACCGGCATGGACTCCTGCGTGGACGGCAACGTCAAGCTCAACAACGGCCTTGAGGTCGAGGCCGGGACGATCGTGTGGACGGCGGGCGTCAAGCCCCACCCGGCCCTCGCGAAGTTCGGCCTCCCGCTCGGCCCGCGCGGTCACGTGGACGTGTCCGCCGACCTCCAGGCCACCGGCACGAACTACATCTGGGCCGCGGGCGACAACGCCCAGGTCCCGGACATGGTCGGCCGCAAGAACGGCAACCCGAACGCCTGGTGCCCGCCCAACGCGCAGCACGCGCTGCGGCAGGCGAAGGTCCTCGGCGACAACGTCGTCTCGGGTATGCGGGGCTTCCCGCAGAAGGAGTACAGCCACTCCAACAAGGGCGCGGTGGCGGGTCTCGGCCTCCACAAGGGCGTCGCGATGATCGTCATGGGCAAGATGAAGATCAAGCTCAAGGGCCGTCTCGCCTGGTACATGCACCGCGCGTACCACGGCATGGCGATGCCGACGTTCAACCGCAAGATCCGCGTCTTCGCCGACTGGACGCTCGGGATGTTCCTCAAGCGCGAGGCCGTCTCGCTCGGCGCCGTCGAGACCCCGCGCGGCGAGTTCTACGAGGCCGCCAAGCCGACCCCGAAGCCCGCGCCCGTCGCCGAGGTCCCCGCGCCGAAGGCGGAGGCCGCCAAGGGCGAGTCCGCCGAGCCCGCGAAGGCCGGCTGAGCCGACGAGCGACACCGGGTGCGCGGTGCGGTCCCTCCGGGGGCCGCACCGTCCCCGTAACGGTGCACCGGCCCGCGCGCCGGGAACACCGTGACGACGTACCTGAAGGGGCGTCCGCCATCCGTGGGGCGGGCGTCCCTTCCTCGTGCCCGGAACCGGGGCCCGGCCCCGTCCGCCGCCCGTGCCTTCCCGCGTGCCCCGGCGCCGATTTCCGCATTCCCCGTTCCGCCTGCGGCTGAAAAGCGTGGCGCCACCACGGATTTTCCGCTTCTCTTACGTCGTACATGGGACTGCGCGAACACCCGCACGGTGTTTACGTAGGGGGGAGACGTCACGGCCCGCGCCCCTGACGCGCTCCCCGCGCCCAGCGGAACTCCCCCGGAGGTGTGCGCCATGCAGGACGCCGCGTCGCGGCTCACCGACCTCGCCCAGGAACTGCTCGGGGCCCCGTTCCCGGTCCGGGTACGGGCCTGGGACGGCAGCGAAGCGGGCCCGCCGGGCGCCCCCGTCCTCGTCGTCCACCACCGCCGGGCCCTGCGCAGGCTGCTCTTCAAGCCGGGCGAACTCGGTCTCGTGCGGGGCTGGGTGGCCGGGGAGCTGTCGGTCGAAGGGGACCTCTACGAGGTGCTCGACCGGCTCTCCTCGCTCGTGTGGGACCGGGGCGAGGACGACACCGCCCCGAGCACGCTGCTCCAGGCCGTACGCCGTCCCGAGATCCGCCGGGCGGGCCGCGCCCTGCTGCGCCTCGCCGGGCCCGGCCTGCCGCCGCCCCCGCCGCCCGAGGAGGCGCGCCGCCCCGGGCGCGGTCACCGCCACACCAAGGGCACCGACCGCAAGGCGATCAGCCACCACTACGACGTCGGCAACCCCTTCTACGAACTCGTCCTCGGCCCCTCGATGGTCTATTCCTGCGCCTACTGGAGCGAGGACGGGACGCTGGAGCAGGCGCAGCGCGACAAGCTCGACCTCATCGCCACGAAGCTCGGCCTGCGCCCCGGGATGCGGCTCCTGGACGTCGGCTGCGGCTGGGGCTCGATGGCGCTGTACGCGGCGCGCGAGTACGGGGTCGAGGTCGTCGGCGTCACGCTCTCGCGCGAGCAGGCCGCGTACGCCCGCAAGCGCGCCGCCGAGGAGGGGCTGGGCGACAAGGTCGAGATCCGCGTGCAGGACTACCGGGACGTCCGCGACGGCCCCTTCGACGCGATCTCCTCGATCGGCATGGCCGAGCACGTCGGCGCGGCCCGGTACGAGGAGTACGCGCACGACCTCTTCGCCCTGCTCAAGCCCGGCGGGCGCCTCCTCAACCACCAGATCGCGCGCCGCCCGCTGCGCGACGAGAGCGCGTACACGATCGACGAGTTCATCGACGCGTACGTCTTCCCGGACGGCGAGCTGGCGCCGGTCGGCACGACCGTCTCGCTCCTGGAGCGGGCCGGGTTCGAGGTCCGGGACGTCGAGGCGCTGCGCGAGCACTACGAGCGGACGCTGCGGGCCTGGGTGAGCAACCTGGAGGCGCACTGGGAGGAGGCCGTCCGGCTCACCTCGCCGGGACGGGCCCGGGTGTGGCGCCTGTACATGGCGGCCTCGGCGCTCTCCTTCGCGCGCAACCGCATCGGCGTCAACCAGGTGCTCGCGGTCCGCACCCCCGAGCCGGGCGAGTCCGGGCTGCCGCCCCGCCCCCGTACCTGGCACAACTGACCCCGCCCCGGCCCCGGCACAACTGCCCAGGAATCCTCCCCTACCGGACCGGAACCAGGACCGCCCCGCGGACCGTCTAGACCGACGCGACCGCGGGGCGGTCGGGGTGTGCAGACTTGTACGAGGGCCCGCGCGCGGCGTCTCACGGAGAGGACAGTGAATTCCCGTCATTTACCACCGCACCCGGCACGGGGCGGCGGCGGGCCAAGCCCTGCCCCAAGATCTGACGGAGCGTCAGGCACCAATAAAATAAGACAAGATGCGGTCCTCGTTCGCCCATGCGGACGGAGCGCCCCCGATAGGCTGCGAGGCGGCAACGGGGTGCATGGCCTGCCCGGATGGTGGAATGCAGACACGGCGAGCTTAAACCTCGCTGCCCCTGACGGGGCGTACCGGTTCGAGTCCGGTTCCGGGCACCACCCACTCTCTCCCGCCGCCGGCGGGTCATCGGGGTCGGACAGCGCGTCGGCCGCAGACCGCGGGGGCGTTGGGTCCAGCGCCGCCTCCACGGCGTCCTTCGGCTTGTTGCCCTCCGCTGTGGGAAAGGCTGGCATATGGCTGAACTCCCCCCGTGCGCATGGTTATTCATCGGCCTTCACGTGATCGCCGCGACCTGTGGCACGACGCGTTCCCGCGTGGACACGACCGTGACGCCGACAATGCGCTGCGCGAGTGGGGCGGCTCCGAAGAGGATGAAGAAGAAGCTGATCGGGGAGAGCGCGAGGCCGAGGAGCCACTGGAGGACGAGGCGGGCGACGCCGGGCGGGCGGCCGGTCCGCGTGACGGCCGTGCGGAGGCCGAGGAGGCGGCGGCCGAGGCTGCCGCGCAGGGTGCGGTTGAGAGGGACCCGGTTGAGGAACGAGCAACCGAGGTACGCCGCGCACATGACGGCGATCGGCGCGACCGTGTCGCTGTCGTCGGTGCGGGTGGAGGGGACCGCCACGATGAGTACGAACCACACCAGGGTGCCCACCACGACCGTGAAAACGAGGTCGAGGACCGCGCACCAGAAGAGTCTGCCGTACGGAAGCGGCTCGTCCCCTCCCTCGCGCACCCGCCGCGCCACCGTCTCGCGCTGCCGCGCCCTCTCCTCCCGCTTTCGCGCCGTGAGCTCCCGCGACTCGTGCACGTCCTTCGACTGCCTCCTCTCGGCCGCCCGCTCCGGTGCCTCCCGCTCCTCCGGCGTGAGCGCGGGTCCTTCGGGGACCTCGCGGTGGACGGGGCTGACACCGAGCCACTCGCCCGTGGACAGCGGCGCGTCGATGCCGGCAGCGCCGGCCAGGAGCAGAACCCCGAAGGGGACGAGGAGGAGCCCTGCGAGCCAGCGGCCCACCAGATGCCAGAAGCGGGGACGGCGGCCGTCCCCGGTACGGACCACGTGCAGGCCGAGCATGAGCTTGCCGAGGCTGCCGCCGCGCCATCGGCCGAGGAGCACGTGGTTGCCGAAGGACACCAGCAGGGCCGATCCCCACAGCAGGGCGACGGTCGCCCACGTGCCCCGCGCGCTGCCGTGCGTGGCGGACGCGTACGCCGCGAACCCGGCGAAGGCGACCGGGAGCGCGAGAACCAGGCACAGGAAGAAGTCGATGAGGTTGGCCGAGCCACCGCGTGCTTCGCTCGCCGGTGGTCCGATCCGCAACCCGTCCGGATAGACAGTCGCTTGCGGCGGCCGTTTGCTCACCATCGTCCCAACCCCCCCTGCGGTGAAACCCTTCAGGGCAGCGACGATAGTGGAGCGGTGCGTGCCTTCTCCACACACCTACGCGCCCCCGCACGCGCCGGGCCCGCCCCCGCGCGCGGCGGAGGCGGGTCCTACGGCCTTCGGCGTCTCAGCCGAAGCTGGCCGCGATGCGGTCGCCCACCGCCGGGTCGATGTTGCGCCAGTACTCGAAGGCCCGCTCGCGGACCTTCGCCGAGACGCCGTTGTCGAGGTGGCGGCTCACGTTTCCCACGAGGCGTTCGCGCTGGGCGTCGTCCATGACGTCCCGCACGAGCGCGCCGGGCTGCGAGAAGTCGTCGTCGTCCTGGTGGAGCGTGTACGCCGAGCGGACGATCTCGGCGGAGTCCACGAGCCAGCCGGCCGGCCGGTTCCAGCGCTCCTCGTCGGCGCTCGGGCCGCCGTAGGAGTTGGGGGCGTACGGGCGCGCCACGTTCGGCTCGAACTGCCGCATCGCGCCGTCCTTCGCGTACGAGCGCACCTCGTTGACCGCCCGGTTGGGCGGGAGCTGCGTGTAGTTCGTGCCGACGCGGTACCGGTGGGTGTCCGCGTAGGAGAACAGCCGCGCCTGGAGCATCTTGTCCGGCGAGGGGCCGATGCCGGGGACGAGGTCCGAGGGGTCGAAGGCGGCCTGCTCGATGTGCGTGAAGAAGTCCGCGGGGTTGGTGTGCAGCGTCATCCGCCCGACCTCGATGAGCGGGTAGTCGCTGTGCGGCACGGTCTTCGTCACGTCGAAGATGTTGTACCGGTAGGAGGCCGCGTCCTCGTACGGGATCGTCTGCACGTACAGCGTCCACGAGGGCGCCTCGCCGCGCTCGATCGCGTCGAAGAGATCGCGCCGGTGGTGGTCGGCGTCCTCCCCGGCCATCGCCGCGGCCTCCATGTCGGTCAGGTGGTCCACGCCCTGGTCCGAGTGGAAGTGGTACTTCACCCAGGTCCGCTGCCCGGCCCCGTTGATCCACAGGTACGTGTGCGAGCCGTAGCCGTTCATGTGCCGGTACGTCTTCGGGATGCCGCGGTCGCCCATGAGGTAGGTGACCTGGTGCGCCGACTCGGGGGACAGCGTCCAGTAGTCCCACTGCATGTCGTTGTCGCGCAGCGCGCTCGGGATCGTCCGCTTCTGCGAGCGGATGAAGTCCTGGAACTTGTTCGGGTCGCGCATGAAGAAGATGGGCGTGTTGTTGCCGACGAGGTCGTACACGCCCTCCTGCGTGTAGAACTTCAGCGCGAAGCCGCGCGGGTCGCGCCAGGTGTCGGGCGAGCCCTGCTCCCCGGCGACGGTCGAGAAGCGGGCGAGCATCTTCGTGCGGCGGCCGGGCTGGAAGAGGTCGGCGCGGGTGAACTGCGAGACGTCGTTGGTGACCTCGAAGGTCCCGTAGGCGCCGCTGCCCTTCGCGTGCACGACCCGCTCGGGAATCCGCTCCCGGTTGAACTGCGCCATCTTCTCGATGAGGTAGTTGTCCTGGAGCAGGATCGGTCCGTCGGGGCCGACCGAGAGCGAGTACTGGTCGCTCTCGACCGGGATACCGGTGTTGTTGGTGGAGATCGGGTCGGCCACTGCGGGTCTCCTTCGCGCGTCGCGGTGGGGCGCGGCGGACGGGGTCCGCGTGCGCGCCCCGGGTGCGGGAGCCGCAGGATTGCCCGGCGGCACCCGGGCCCACTCCTCACGCGGCGTGAGCGTCCGGGTCCGCTCGGTACGGCTCCCGCTCAGCCTCGGGCGGCACGCCGGGGGCGGCAACCCGGGGCCGGGAGCGCCTTCACCCGCTCGGGTGAGAAGGGGCGCGGGAGGGCGACGGGCGCGGGCGCCGGCGGCGACACTGCGGGTTCCCCGCCCCCGCCGGGCGGCGGGTTCCCCGCCCGCGCCGCGCCCCCCGGCGGGAGCCGCGCCGTCCCCCGAGGAGTCCCCTTGCCCCGTACCGCCGCACTCCTGCTCTGCGCGCTCCTCGCCGCCCCCGCGCTCACCGGCTGCGGCGGCGGTCCGGGGGCGGGCGCGCCGCGCGCCGGGCTGTACGCGGACGACGACGGGGCAGGGTCCGCCTCGCCCGCGCCGCTCGCCTCGCTCCCCTCCCTGGTACCGCCCCGCGCGGCCCCGTTCCCCTCCCTCGCGCTCCCGCGCGCGGCGGGCACCCCCGTGCCCGTGCTCGGCCGCCGCGTCCTCGCCACGGTCCGCAGCGGCGCCGACCGCTTCCTCGTCTACGTGGCGGCCGACGGGCGCTGCGGCCTCGTCGGGCGCCGGACGGGCGCGGCGCGGCCCCTGGTGGACCTGCGCACCGAGATCCCGCCGTCCGACGAGCCCGTCGAGTACCCGCTCGGCCCCTACGTGCGCACCCCCCAGGGGCGGCCCTTCGCCGAGTTGTGGTGCGGGCGCGGCACGGTGCTCGTGCGCTACGGGCTCGGGCCGGGCGGGGGACACCCCCGCGTCACGGGCGAGGCGGACGTGGCACCGGGCCCCGGGCGCACGCTGACGGTGGCGGTGGGCGTCCCGGCGGCACGCGCCGAGCTGCTGCGGGCGGCGCGGGGGTGAGCGGGAACACAGGCCCGGTATCGCACGTTCCTACTGCGCGGGGAGGAAAGATCCTCCTCAAGCACTAGAGTCATCCTTTTGCCTAAGCATTACTCTGGAGCGCAAGGCCACACACGGTGGCCATGGAGGAGTGAGATGAGGAGCAGCAACCCGGTCTTCTCGCGACGGGGCTTCAGCCGCGACAACGGTTCCGCGGGCTTCAACGCCGCACCGCAGACCGGGGGAGCAGCAGTCGGGACCGCTCAGGGCCCGGTCGCGGGAAATCCCTATGCGGACGCCCCCGCGGCGAATCCGTACGCGAACAACCCCTACGCGCAGGCGGACGTCCAGCACGGCGTCCCGCAGGCCCCGCCCACCGCCGACCGCATGACGATGGACGACGTCGTCACCCGCACGGCGGGCACGCTCGGCACGCTCATCGTCTTCGCGGCGCTGGCGTGGGCCGTGCTCCCGGTCGATGACGCGAACCTGGGCAAGTCCTACGGCTACGCGATCGGCGCGGGCCTCATCGCGATGGTCCTCGGGCTCGTACAGTCCTTCAAGCGCAAGGCCAGCCCGGCGCTGATCCTGACGTACGCGGCCTTCGAGGGCGTCTTCCTCGGTGTGCTGAGCAGCGCCATCGACGCCCGCGTCGACGGCGCTGCGATGCAGGCCGTCATCGGCACGATGGCGACGTTCGTCGCCGTCCTCGTGGCGTACCGGACGGGCCTGATCCGGGTCAACCGGCGCTTCGTGGGCTTCGTGATGGCCGCCGCGATGGGCTTCGTGCTCCTGATGGCGGTCAACCTCCTCTTCGCCGCCTTCGGCGGCGGTGACGGCCTCGGCTTCCGCAGCGGCGGCCTCGGCATCCTCTTCGGGATCATCGGCATCGTGCTCGGCGCGCTCTTCCTCGCCCTCGACTTCAAGCAGGTCGAGGACGGCATCCGCTACGGGGCGCCGAAGCAGGAGTCGTGGCTGGCCGCGTTCGGGCTGACGCTGACGCTCGTGTGGATCTACATGGAGTTCCTGCGGCTGATCGCGATTCTCCAGGGCAACGACTGACCGCCTTCGGCGGGGCGGGAGGGGCTGTCACCTTGTACGGGTGGCGGCCCCTTCCGCGTCTTCCTGGGGCTCCGCCCCAGACCCCGCTCCTCAAGCGCCGGAGGGGCTGGATCTTATGCCTGGGGCGCTCAGTCAGAGTCCTGCCTCGGTGCGCGCCTCGGAAACGAGGGCTGTCGCCTCTTCGGTTTCCTCGGGGGTGCGCAGGACCTGTGCGAGGTCGTGGGCCGCGACCGTGAGCTGGTCGGAGACGGCGAACATGCCGGCGTCCGGCATCACCCGGGGCTCGGTGCCCGGTTCCTCGCGTTCCTGCGCGCGCGTCGCCAGCTCCTGGGCCAGCGCGAGGGCGCGGGCTGCCGCGCCCCGCTGGAGGCGGCTCTGGGGGGCGGCGCGCAGGCGGTCGGCGAACTGCTCGACGGCACCGAGGAACGGGGAGGTATCCAGCACGCCGACGAGCCTAACGGGCCCGCCGCGCGCCGCGGCGCCTCACGCCGAGGTGATCACGCGGTCCGCGAGGAGGTACACGTTCCGCTCGCCGCAGCCGAAGGTGAGGGCGAAGGCGCCGGAGACGCCCGAGCCGCCCAGCAGGAACGGCTCCCGGCCCTCCCGTACGGCCTCCGCGAGCAGCTCGGCCGTCTCGCGGTGGCCGGGCGTCGCGCACAGCGTCGTGCCGTCCACGAAGACGTAGACGTCGAGCGTCCCGAGCGGTCCGGGGCGCACGTCCACGAGCGCGGTGCGCGCGGCGGCCAGCGCTTCGAGGCGCGCGACCGTGGCCGCGTGGTCACCGATCGGGTTCGGCTGCGTGGGGACGAAGTCGGGGTGCGAGGGGTGGCGGCGGCGCGCGGCGGCCAGCTCGGCGGAGTCCTCGGGGTACTCGGGCTCCGGCTCGGCGTCCTCCTCGCGGGTGTGCGCCAGGAGCTCGTCCAGCTCGGCGAGGTCGAAGCCCGTGTCGAGGCCGTGGACCTCCGCGAAGGCGTCGAGCCCGGCGAGGTCGGCGGGACGGGGCGCGTACAGGTCCTCGGCGCCCGCCGGGAGGCCGCCGGAGGGCTCGCCGCCCTCGCGTACCTCCTGCGCCGCCCAGAAGGCGCGCGCCTCGGCCAGCTCGCGCTCGCGCTCCTCGGCGAGGGCGTCCGCGACGGCGGCCCGTATCGTGTCGGCGTCCGTACGGGCCTGGGGGACCTGCGGGAGGGGTGCGGGCACGGGGCCGCGCGCCAGCTCGGCCCGGAAGGCGGCGAGTTCGCGGCGCAGCGCCTGGGCCACGCGCAGCGCGACGAGCCCGACGACGACGGCGCCGGCCGTGACGATGAGCAGGGCAAGAGGCAGGGCGCTCACAGGCGTTACTCCTGATTCCGACGGGACCCCCGAACTGTCCACCCTCAGCTTGACCCCTGACCCGGCCCGCTGTCAGTGCCTAATGTCACGGCTTGGGGGGATATGCACCCACGATGCTTGCCGGTTCAACCATGCTGACCTGCGCAAAGAGTTCTCCCCCGGGATTTGTGTCACATCCCGGGGGAGATCGGGTCACGAATTGATCAGGTGCGCAGGGGGTGTTGGAGTGTACGCGGAGCGTGCGGGGCGCGGTGGGCGCGGGAGGCGCGGGGTGCGCGCGAGGCGGGCGGGGGTGCGTGCCCGGCGCGGGCGCGCACCGGGTGCGGGGTGTGCGCGGGGTGTGCCGGACGCGTCAGCTCAGGCGCTCGACGACCATCGCCATGCCCTGGCCGCCGCCGACGCACATCGTCTCCAGGCCGAACTGCTTGTCGTGGAAGCGGAGGCTGTTGAGGAGCGTGGCGGTGATGCGCGCGCCCGTCATGCCGAAGGGGTGGCCGACCGCGATGGCGCCGCCGTTGACGTTGAGCTTGTCGAGGTCCACGCCCAGCTCGCGGTAGGAGGGGATGACCTGCGCGGCGAACGCCTCGTTCATCTCCACGAGGTCGATGTCCCCGATCGAGAGCCCGGCCCGCCGCAGCGCCTGCTTGCTCGCCTCCACGGGGCCGAGGCCCATGATCTCGGGGGAGAGGGCGGAGACGCCGGTGGAGACGATGCGCGCGAGCGGGGTCAGGCCCAGCTCGGCGGCCTTCGTGTCGCTCATGATCACGAGCGCGGCGGCGCCGTCGTTGAGCGGGCAGCAGTTGCCGGCCGTGACCCGCCCGTCGGGACGGAAGACCGGCTTGAGGCCCTCGACGCCCTCCAGCGTGACGCCCGCGCGCGGCCCGTCGTCCTTGCTGACGACCGTGCCGTCGGGCGTCGTGACGGGGGTGATCTCGCGCTCCCAGAAGCCCTTCGCGAGCGCCTGCTCGGCGAGGTTCTGCGAGCGCACGCCGAACTCGTCCATGTCGCGGCGCGTGACGCCCTTGAGCAGCGCGAGGTTCTCGGCGGTCTGGCCCATCGCGATGTACGCGTCCGGGACGAGACCGTCCTCGCGCGGGTCGTGCCACTCGTCCGCGCCGTTCTCCGCGACGGCGGCGGTACGGGCCTCGGCCTCGGCGAAGAGCGGGTTGCGCGTGTCGGGGAGGCTGTCGGAGTTGCCCTTGACGAAGCGCGAGACGGTCTCGACCCCGGCCGAGAGGAAGACGTCGCCCTCGCCCGCCTTGATGGCGTGCAGCGCCATCCGCGAGGTCTGGAGCGAGGAGGAGCAGTAGCGGGTGACGGTGAGGCCGGGCAGGTGGTCCATGCCGAGCTGCACGGCGACGATGCGGCCCAGGTTGTTGCCCTGCTCCCCGCCGGGCAGCCCGCAGCCGAGCATGAGGTCGTCGATGTCGCGCGGGTCCAGCTCGGGCACCTTGTCGAGCGCGGCCCGCACGATGGTCGCGGTGAGGTCGTCGGGGCGCAGGTCCTTGAGCGAGCCCTTGCCCGCCCGCCCGATCGGCGAGCGGGCGGCGGAGACGATGACGGCTTCGGGCATGGCGGGCTCCTCGGGCAGCGGCGACGGCGACGACGCTTGTGAAGCTACCGGCACGTAGAGCGCGGGTCACCGGCTGCGGGGTGTGACACGGGCCGCATTTCTAAGCGCTTGCTCATGGCTGGGCGGGACTCGTGGGGCTCCGCCCCACACCCCGCTCCTCAAACGCCGGAGGGGCTGGATTGACCCGGGCCGGAAACTCTTAGCCCCTCCGGCGTTTTGAGGAGCGGTGTCCGGGGCGGAGCCCCCGTCTTGCGCAGGCGGGCCAGGGGGTTCCGGCGTCCCCCGTGCGAGGGCATCGCGGCCACCTCCGTACCGCCCGAGGCCGCCGCCTCCGCCGCCGCCTTCGCGACCGGAAGCGCCCCCTCGTCCGCCGTCAGGTCCTCCGGCCACACCCCGAGGGCCGCGCACAGCGTCGGCAGGACCGCCATCGCCGCCGTCGCGTACCCCTCCGCGGACGGGTGGTACTTGTCGGGGCCGAACATCTCCCGCGGGTTCGCCTCGAACTCGGGGCCCAGGAGGTCGCTCAGCGACACCGTGCGGCCGCCCTGCTCCACGACCCCGATCGTCTGCGCCGCCGCGAGCTGCCGCGAGACGCGCCGGGCCATCCACCGCAACGGCTGGTAGACGGGTTCCACCGTGCCCAGGTCGGGGCACGTGCCCACGACGACCTCGGTCCCCGCGGTGCGCAGCCTGCGCACCGCCGCGTTGAGGAGCTGCACCGAACGCGTGGGCGGCATGTGGTGGGTCACGTCGTTCGCGCCGATCATGACGCAGCACACGTCGGGAACCCCGGCCGGGTCCGAGACGACGAGCGAGACCTGCCGGTCCAGGTCGTCCGAGCGCGCGCCGGGCAGCGCGATGTTGCGCAGCTCGACGGGCCGCTCCGCGACCGCCGCGAGCCCCGAGGCGAGCAGCGCGGCCGGGGTCTGCCTGGCCCGGCGCACCCCCTGCCCGGCCGCGAGCGAGTCGCCCATCATCGTGAAGCGGATCGGCGGCGGCTCCGCGCCGGGGCCCTCGCCCGCGAGCGTGCGCCCGTAGCGCCCGTCCGCGTGCGGTGGCACCACCATCTCGCCCACGCCCACGTTCCGCTTCGCGAGCTGGACCTCCGCCAGGAGCAGGCCCACCCCGGCGACCCCGAGCAGCCCGATCCCGCTCCCGCCGTACGCCGCGCCCGCGGCGATCCTCCGTGCCACCCTCGCCCTCGACGACATGCGACGCAGCACCTCCTCGTAGCCGTACACCCACTCAATGCCCAGCGAGCCCGGTGTGCCAATCGCGCGTACGGAGGACGGGGCACGGGCGCCCGCCCGCGCGGCCCCCGCGCCCCGTCGGCGGCGGGCACCACGCTCCCCGCCAGGACGCACACCCGTACGACCTCGCCGCGCTCCCTCGTCGTCGCCGCGGTCCTCCCCGGGCCGGCCCCCTCGCCCGCCCGGCGATCCGCCCGTACCCCCGGGTCCGGCCGCCTCCCGCCGCCGCGCCCCGTAGGCTGTCGTGACTCGTAACGGGCCGAACCGGGCCCCCAGACGCGCAGGCCGGAGACAACGGTGCACATCCACGACTCGATGATCGACCTCGTCGGCAACACCCCGCTGGTGCGGCTGAACCGCGTGACCGCGGGCATCCAGGCGACCGTCCTGGCGAAGGTCGAGTACTTCAACCCCGGCGGCTCCGTGAAGGACCGCATCGCGCTGCGCATGATCGAGGCGGCCGAGGAGAGCGGCGCGCTGCGGCCCGGCGGCACCATCGTGGAGCCGACGAGCGGCAACACGGGCGTCGGTCTCGCGATGGTGGCCCAGCGCAAGGGCTACAAGTGCGTCTTCGTGTGCCCCGACAAGGTGTCCACCGACAAGATCAACGTGCTGCGCGCCTACGGCGCCGAGGTCGTCGTCTGCCCGACCGCCGTGGACCCCGGGCACCCGGACTCGTACTACAACGTCTCCGACCGCCTCGTGCGCGAGCTCCCCGACGCCTGGAAGCCCGACCAGTACTCCAACCCGAACAACCCGCTCTCGCACTACCACTCCACGGGCCCCGAGCTGTGGGAGCAGACGGAGGGGCGGATCACGCACTTCGTCGCGGGCGTCGGCACCGGCGGCACGATCTCCGGGACGGGCCGCTACCTCAAGGAGATCTCGGGCGGCAGGACGCGGATCATCGGCGCCGACCCCGAGGGCTCGGTGTACTCGGGCGGCTCCGGGCGCCCGTACCTCGTGGAGGGCGTCGGCGAGGACTTCTGGCCGAGCGCCTACGACCGCACCGTCACGGACGCCATCATCGCCGTCTCCGACAAGGACTCCTTCCAGATGACCCGCCGCCTCGCCAAGGAGGAGGGCCTGCTCGTCGGCGGCTCCTGCGGCATGGCGGTCGTCGCGGCGCTGGAGGTGGCGCGCGAGGCCGGTCCCGACGACGTCGTGGTGGTGCTGCTTCCCGACAGCGGGCGCGGCTACCTCAGCAAGATCTTCAACGACGAGTGGATGAACGACTACGGCTTCCTGGACGAGGCGGGCGAGCACCCGCGCGTCGGCGACGTCCTCAAGTACAAGGAGGGCCCGATGCCCTCGCTCGTCCACATGCACCCCGAGGAGACCGTGGGGCAGGCGATCGAGGTGCTGCGCGAGTACGGGGTCTCGCAGATGCCCATCGTGAAGCCGGGCGCCGGCCACCCGGACGTCATGGCCGCCGAGGTCGTCGGCTCCGTCGTGGAGCGGGAACTGCTCGACGCGCTCTTCGCGCAGCGGGCCTCGCTCGGCGACCCGCTCGACAAGCACATGTCCGCACCGCTCCCGCAGGTCGGCTCGGGCGAGCCCGTCGCCGACCTCATGGCGGTCCTCGGTACGGCGGACGCGGCGATCGTGCTCGTGGAGGGCAAGCCCACCGGCGTGGTGAGCCGTCAGGACCTGCTCGCCTTCCTCGCCCGCGAGGCCGGGAAGTAGCCCCGGCCGGCGCGAGCGGGGGAGCGGCCGGGGAAGTGGTACGAGGCCGTCACGTGGGCGCAGCGCGTCGTTAACACGGGCCGGGCAGATTAGGGGGTGTCGGCAGGGAAGGAGCGGCTCCCCTCCCAGGCCGGCGACCGATACGGCGTTTTGGACCTCCGGAGCGGCTCCCGGACCTCCGACGCCAGGAGGTGGTGGCCCGGGCCTGACCCGGGTGCGCGCCTCTCGCGGGGACCGCCGTCGTCCCGCCCCCCGGCCGTGCGGCCGGGGGTGCGGCGGTCCTCGCGCTCGGTTGCTGCGCCCGTTCTTCGGGGCTCCGCCCCGGGCCCCGCTCCTCGATCGCCGGAGGGGCTTGATTCCCGGATCAGTCCTCCGGAGCGGTGCCGTACCTCCGCGCCGCCACGTTCACGCCCACGATGCCCGCCCAGGCCGCGATCAGGCCCGTCGTACCCGCCTGCACCGCCGCGATCGCCGAGAGCGGGATGGCGAGGACCAGGGAGATGAGGGCGAAGGCGTAGTGGTGCAGCCAGCTCCCGCCCTGCCCGCGCGGTCCGCGCGGGGCCGGGCCGCGGGCCACCACCACCTGCTGTTCGGCGAGCCCGCGCCGCACCCGGCGGTCGATCGTCTCGTCCACGCGCCGCCCGACCTTCTCCAGGAAGGAGTCGATCAGCGCCGAGTCGTACTCCTCGCCCAGCTCGCGACGGGCCTGGAGGGTCGCGTCGAGTTCCTTGCGCAGTTCCCGGTCAGAGGTCTCCATGCCGAAAAGGGTATGAAGGGGCGGACCGCCGTGCACGGGGGGAATCCCCCCTGTTCGCCCGGTGGCCCGCCCAGCCCCCGCCTCTCAGGTCTGGGGCTTGCTGCCGTGGTTCGCCGCGTGCTTGCGGCGGGCCTTCTTCTTGCGGCGTCGCTTGGAGGACATGCGCGCTCCTTTCCCGCGGTGCGGATTTCACGGACCGTACGGGACGGTTCGTACCCGTTCGTATCCTTGCCGCCGGGGCGCCTGCCCGCATCCCGGAGACCGCAATCCCCGCGATCCCGGGCGGATTTCCCCGCTCCG
This sequence comes from Streptomyces sp. SPB074, assembly GCF_000154905.1. Classification (GTDB taxonomy): domain Bacteria; phylum Actinomycetota; class Actinomycetes; order Streptomycetales; family Streptomycetaceae; genus Streptomyces. The sequence continues at coordinate 4,246,532 of NZ_GG770539.1, forward strand.
TATATGTCCATGCAGCCGTCTGCTTAACTGAATGGCATGAGCGAGAGTGCCGCCGCACGGCTTCAGGCCCTGTTCGACGGGAAGCGCCTCACGCCGACGCAGCGCCGTATCGCGCACTGCATGGTGCGCGGGGCCGCCGAGGTCCCCTACCTCTCCAGCGTCGAGCTGGCGGAACTGGCGGGGGTGAGCCAGCCCTCCGTGACCCGCTTCGCCGTCGCGCTCGGCTTCGACGGCTACCCCGCGCTCCGCCGCCACCTGCGCGAGAGCACCCCGGCGAGCGAGCCCGCCGCCCCCGAGGCCGAGCCGAACGAGTACCAGCAGGCCGTCGCGGGCGAGATCGAGAACCTGCGCGCCCTCGCCGTGCTCCTCGCCGACCCGGCCCCCGTGGAGCGTGCGGGCGCGCTCCTCGCCGCCTCGTGCCCGCTGCCCGTCCTCGGGCTCCGCGCCGCCGCCTCGCAAGCCTTCGGCTTCTCGTACTTCGCCGCGAAGGTGCACCCCGACGTCCGGCTCCTGGACGAGGGCGGCACGATGCTCGCCGACCGGCTCGACGCGGCCCGCCGCGCCGGGGCGAGCGCGCTCCTGTGCTTCGCCCTGCCGCGCCACCCGCGCGAGGTGGTCGACGCGCTCGCCTACGCCAGGACCCTCGGCCTCACCGTCGTCACCGTCGCCGACTCCTCCTTCGCCCCCGTCGCCGCGCACTCGGACCTCCTGATCCCGGCCGCCGTCGGCACCGGGCTCGCCTTCGACACCGCGTGCGCCCCGATGCTCCTGGGCCGC
>NZ_GG770539.1:4247486-4252963 GCF_000154905.1 Streptomyces sp. SPB074
AAAAAAAAAAAAAAAAAAACAAAAAAAAACCACCAAAAAACGGCGGAGCTCGGCGGCGCCGGGACGTCCCGCGCTCAGACCTCCAGTTCGGACTCGATCTTCTTCAGCTGGTGGCGCGCCATCGCGAGGTTGGCGCGCGCGTTGTCGAGGACCAGGTACAGGAAGAGGCCGCTGCCGCCCTTCGCCCTGAGGAGGCGGATTAGGTGGTACTGGGTGCCGAGGGTGATGAGGATGTCCTCGATCTGGTCCTGGAGCCCGAGGTGTTCCATCGTGCGGAGCTTCGCGCGGACCACGTCCGTGTTCCCGGCGGCGGCGACCTCCAGGTTGAAGTCCTTGCCGCCGCCCATCGTGCCGAGCGCCATCCCGCTCGTGTAGTCGACGAGGGCGACTCCGACGGCCCCGTCGATCGATGCCATCGCGTCCTTGAGGGAGGCTTCGGTGTTGGCCATGAGTCGCTACATCCTTTCCGTGGCCGGCCTCGGTGACCGGACCGTTTCCCGCTGGTCGGCGACACGTTCGAGCGTCGCGTCGACCAGTTCGCCGATCCGTCCCGCGGACCGGCGTCCTTCCAGGTGGAGCCTGCCGACGTTGACACGCGCGTCGGCCAGGAGGGTCAGCACGGCGGCGCCGCCCGCGGCGTAGGTCGCCACGTAGCCGCGTTCGCCGCGTACGAGGAGTTCGCGCAGGCCCCCGCGCCCGGTGGCCTCGGCCATGCGCAGCGCCACGCCGAGCGAGGCGGCGGTGAGCGCCGCGAGGCCCTCCGCCTCGACACCGGGGGTGTCCTGCGCGAGGACGAGCCCGTCCACGCTGCCCGCGAGCGCCCCGGTGAGCTGCGGGACGCGGGCCCGCAGGCGGTGCAGTTCGTCGAGGACTTCGGCCTCCGCCGACATGAGTTGTCTCCTTTCGGCGCGTTGTCTCAGCCCGCGGATCACAGCGCGGCCTCCAGCGCGTCGCGCAGGCGGCGCAGGAGCGCGATGTCGGGGTCCTGCACCCGGGGCAGCAGCCCGGCGCCGAACTGCGGCCGGGGCGCCGCGCGCACGCCCGGCGGGGTGCCGGGCGGCGGCGGGGTGCCGGGGGCCGCCGCGTGGCGCGGCCGTCCCGTGCGGCGCGGGGCGCGTACGGGGCCGACGAGCCCCGCCGCCGCGAGCCGCCGCAGGTCCACGAGCGTGTGGTAGGCGGGCCTGCCCAGTGCACGGGCGATCTCGGGCGCCGTGCGGTGGCCGTCCACGAGTGCGAGGACGGGCGTGCGGCGCGCGCTCACCGCGAGCGCCGCGCCCGGCGCGAGGCGCCGCAGCGGCGCGTGGTCGAGCACGTCGCAGGGGTGCAGCCGGTCGAGGAAGGCGCGGCGGCGGCGGCACTCGCGCTCGACGGCGCCCGCGTCCACGGGGTGCGCGACCGCGAGGGGGTGCGCGTCCCCGTACCGGAAGCGGGCGGGGCCGCCCGAGGGGGCGAGGGCGAAGTACGCCGCGTCGTGGAGCGCGCCGAGGTGGCACAGCTCCAGCGTTCCCGCGCCGACGAGCCCGGCGGCCACGAGCGCGCGCACGAAGGCGCCCGTGTCCTCGTTCCCGGCGCGCGCGGTGGCGAGCGCGGCGGCGGGGAGGGTGCTCCCGGTGGTCAGGAGCACGTCGAGCGGCGGCGAGTCGGGGGCCTCGGCGTGCACGATCCGCCCGGCCACGAGATGCAGCCGGCCCCGGTCGCGGCTCAAAGTCCCGGTCGCGCCCTCGTCCGCGAGGCGGCGCAGGAGCGGCGAGACGGTCGTCGTCGTCCCGTGCGTGAGCGTCTCCACGGTCACAGCACCAGCCGTTCGGCGATCTCGCCGACGCGGATGCGGGCGAGCGCGAGATTGCCCTCGTCGCGGTCGAGCCACAGGTGGAGGAAGACGCTGCTGTCGAAGGTCGTCCGCACGAAGCGGATGAGGTGGTAGCTGTCCCGGTTCGTCACGATCACGTCCTCCACGGGCAGCAAATGGTCCACGTGACCGCCCTGCTCGGCCTGACCGCCCGGGCCGTCGGCCGTCGCGGCGGGTACCCGCGTCGTCGTCGCCGCGAAGGCGCGGTGCTCGGCGGCCATGCGGGCCAGTTCGGCGGCCTCGGCGGCGGTCGCCTCGTGGTCGTCGTTGGGGGAGTCGCCGATCGTGCCGAGGGCGAGCCCGCTGATCCAGTCGACGACACCGGCACCCCGCGCACCCGGGAGCCTCATGGCGTCCAGCAGACACTCGTCAATTCCTGGCACGCGGAACGTCACCTTCCCCGACCCGAAGTACGGCTTGCGGTCATGAGGTTACGCAAGGTGCCACCCGCCGGGGGGAGTTCTGGCATTTTCCAGCGGAACATGCGCGCGCCCCCTATCCTCACGTTCCTCACCGCGCCGCGGGCCCCGGAGCGCCCGCCGCGGCACCGGGCGTGGCGGTGCGGAAGCCCTGGGGGAGAGCGTGCGGGGGCGAGAGGCCGACCCGGGGCGAAAGCGGGGAATAGAGGACGGGAGGAGCGGGCCCGGGGTATGCTCCGCGCGGCGCGGACAGGGTGTCCCCGCGCGGCGCGGACGCCGTGTCCCCGCGCGGCGCGCGGCGCCCGGCGTGACGTGCCCCGTGCCGCCCCCTGCGCCGCCGCCTCCCGCGCCCAGGGCCCCAGCTTCTCCGGGGTGCGGATCACCCAGATCCGGTCCACGCGGCCCGCCCGCAGCGCGAACGCCGCGACCGTCCGCACCACGCCGTCCCGCGAAGCCACCAGCCCCGGAAGGCCGTTGACCTCGCCCAGGCGGAGTACGAGACCGGGGGCGCGGTCCGCGAGCGCGACCATGTACCGGGCGATCGCGGCGGCGCCCTCGACGGGACGGAGCGCCGCGCCGGCCAGGCCGCCGCCGTCCGCCGTCATCACGGCCGCCGGGTCGAGCAGGCCGACCAGCGCGGGGATGTCCCGCGACTCCCACGCCTCCTTCACCTGCCGCACGATGGCGGCGCGCTCCGCGAGCGGCACCGGCCCGGTGCCCCCGGCGGCACCGATCCGCCGCCGCCCCGAGGAGGCGAGCCGGCGGCACGCGGCGGTGCTGCGGCCGAGGACGTCCGCGATGTCGGCGAAGGGGTAGCGGAAGACGTCGTGCGGCACGAAGGCGACCCGCTCGGCGGGCGTCATCGCCTCCAGGACCACGAGGAAGGCCATCGCCACCGACTCGTCCCGCACGATCCGCGCGGCCGGGTCCTCCGGGGCGGCCCCGGGCCCGCCGTCCGGCGCGCCCGGCAGCGGCTCGGGGAGCCACGTGCCGACGTACCTCTCCCTGCGCGCCCGCGCCGAGCCGAGCACGGCCAGGCAGATCCGCGCCGTCACCGTCGTCAGCCACGCGCCCGGCACCACGACGGCCGCGCGCCGCGCGGGCGCGAGCCCGTACCAGCGCGTGTACGCCTCCTGGACCGCGTCCTCCGCCTCGACCAGCGAACCGAGCAGGCGGTAGGCCACGTTGAGGAGCCGCCCCCGCTCCCCGGCGACGTCCCCCGCACCCCCGCCGGCCGCCTCCCCGCCCCTTCGCGCGTCCATGTCCCGTCCCCCGCCTCACACTTCGCGGGCCCGCTTCGTCGGACCGGCGAGACCCTACCGACGACCCGCACCCGGGGGACCCCATGACCACGCATCCCGCCACCGCGCCCACCGCGCCCACCGCGCACGAGCGCTTCCTGCGCCTCGCCACCGCCTTCCAGACCCTGACGATCCTCTTCCAGGCCGTCTCCGCCGGGCTCCTGCTCACCGCCCCCTACGGCGAGACGCTGCACGGCGTCGGCGCGCGCGTCATGTACGGGGCGACGATGCTCCACGTGCTCGCGGCGGTCCTCGCCTGGAAGCCGGGCGGCGCCTCGCCCCGGCAGGTCTGGTGGGCGAGCCGCTTCCTGCTCCTGGCCTCGGCGCAGGTCGTGCTCGGCATCCGGCACGTGGCGGAGGTCCATGTCCCGCTGGGCGTCACGATGTTCGGGCTGAGCCTGCTCGTCCTGGTGCTCCCCCGGGTGCCCGCCGGGCGGGGCGTCACAGGTCGTCCGTGAGCGCGCGGGTATGGGCCGCGCCGGACTCCGCCACGAACTCGGCGAGCGACTGCGGGGCCCGTACCGTCGCGAACCGGACGCCCTCGGGGGCGGCGGCGAACCCGTGAATCCCGGGCCGCGTCAGGCTGTCGTACGCCTGGTGGCGGGCGAAGCCGTACGCGCCCGTGTCGAGCACCGCGAGCCAGTCGCCCTGCTCCAGCTCCGGCAACTCCGCCCCGGACGCGAGGAGTTCACCGTCGAACTGGGCGGGCCCCGCGAGGTCCTGGGCGAGCGCGGAGCCCTCCTTGGGCCGCCCCTGCGCGTCGTACGCGGCGAGCCGCCGCCCGCAGGCGTGCCCCGCCATCCGCGTCCCGACGTGCGTCACCGCGAGCCGCCGCCCGCCCATGGCCCGTACGTACTCGACCCGCGCGAGCAGGAAGCCGTGCCCCGCGAGCAGCGAGCGCCCGAAGCCGGTCACGAGCGCGTACCGCCCGTCGAAGAGCCCCGGCACCGTCTCCTTGAGCAGGGCCCCGTACCCGGCGAAGTCCGCCCCGGCGCGATCCCCGACGTCCCCCTCGCGGGCGCCCGCCGCGAGGCCGCCGCCGAGCGCGAGCGCGTCGACCTGCCGCCGCCCGGCCGCCGCGTTGATCTCCTCGGCCAGCTCGTACACCTTCCGCACGCCCTCGGCGAGCCGCCCGGGGTCCACGCCGCCCGCGTTCTTCACCTCCGAGTGCGCGTGCAGCCGGGTCAGCCAGGGCCGCTCGGCGAAGGCCGAGAGCACCCACTCGCGGGCGCCCGCGTGCCCGAGGGGCACCCCGAAGACGGCCCGCCGCCCCTCGCCCGCGTGCGGATCGACCCGCACCCCGAACGTCGAGGTGGCCGCCGCCTCGCCGCGCAGCGCGTCGAGCCGCTCCAGCTCCTGAAACGTCGTAAAAAGTCCACGAGCACCCCGCTGGCCAGCGCCTCGCGCAGCTCGGCGACCGTCTTCGTCGGCGAGTCCAGCACGGTGTGCCCCGGCTGCACCCCCGCGGCCCGCGCGAGCGCCAGCTCGGCCGCGCTCGCGACCTCGGCGCCGATCCGGTCCTCGTAGAGCAGCCGCAGCACGGGCACGAGCGGCGTCGCGCGCACGGCGAAGGTGTGCCGCACGGCGGGCCCGCCCTCCGCGACGACCCCCGCGAACGCGGACGTGAGCGCGCGGGAGGTGCGGCGGATGCCGGTCACGTCGAGCAGCCCGGCGAGCGGGCGTTCCTCGCCGACGATCCCCTGCACGACGGCGGCCCGCACCGCGCGTTCGCGCCGCAGCTCGCCCTCGGAGGGTCCGCCCGTGCCCTCCGGCGGTGCGGCTTCGCTCATGCGGCCATCAGAACACCGGCGCCGCGCGGGCGCGAAAATAGGTGGACCGTGCGGGGGTGCGGCTGCTCGGATGCCCTTCATGACGCCGGACGAACACACGCGCCCCGAGCCCCCTGCC
>NZ_GG770539.1:4253063-4254318 GCF_000154905.1 Streptomyces sp. SPB074
GCCCCCGCCCCCCGACCCGGCGGTCGACTTCTGGACCGGCGAGCGCGTACGCCTGCGGGCCGTCGAGCCGGAGGACTGGCCGCACTTCATGCGGTATGGGCAGCACTCGGCCCACGTGCGCTTCGGCGACCGCCTGGAGGTGCCGCGGTCGGCCGAGCGCCATCGCACCTGGCTCAAGGAGGCAGCGGCGAGGAAGGCGGAGGACGACACCTTCCACCTCGTCGTGGAGGACCGCGCGACCGGGGCCTGGGCGGGCACGGTCAGCACGCACCATGTCGAGCTGGGGCAGGGGAACTTCGCGTACGGGATCGAGATCGACCCCCGCTTCCAGGGGCGCGGCTTCGCGCGCGAGGCCGTCACGCTCGTCCTCCGCTTCATGTTCGAGGAGCGGCGCTACCACAAGGCGGTCGCGGAGGCGTGGGCGCACAACACGGCGTCGGTCGCGCTCCAGCGCCGTCTCGGCTTCGTGGAGGAGGCGCGGCTGCGGGAGCACGACTACACGGAGGGGGCGTACCGGGACGTCCTCCTCTTCGGTCTGCTGAAGGACGAGTTCCGCGGCATGGATGCGGGGAACAAGGACTGAGCGGGCTCGCCCGGGGCACACTGCTCTACACACGTGTAGTAAAGCGTGGTGCCAAGCGGTCCGGCACCGCCACACACCGAGCCGGCCACCGCGCCAGTCACCGCGACAACGGAGAAAGCAGAAGCCATGGAGATCTCAGGGTTCATCAGCGCCGTCATCATCGGCATCGTGATCGGCATCCTGGGCCGCCTGGTCGTCCCCGGCCGCCAGCGCATCGGCATCATCTGGACGATCCTCGTCGGTATCGTCGCCGCCGTCGTCGGCACGTTCATCGCGGCGGCCTTCGACGTGGCGGACACGAAGGGCATCGACTGGATAGAACTCGCGATCCAGGTCGTCCTCGCCGGTATCGGCGTGGCCGCCCTGGACCGCGCCCGCTCCCCGCGCCGCTGACCGGCCCGCGAGCGGCGAGGCCCCCGTCCGTCACCCGGGCGGGGGTCTCGCCGTGTGCGCGCTCGCGGGTACGGGCTCAGCCGTACGTCCAGCCGAAGGTCCCCATGACCGTGTCGAACCACTCGACGAGCGTCGCGCCCAGCGGCTCCGCCACGTCGAGCACGGAGAAGACGGCGAGGCACCAACGCCCCTGCCCGCCGGGCACCTTCACCGCGTACTCCACCTCCCGCGCGGCCACCGGCAGCCGCCCCGCCGCCACCGCCCGCGCGCGCCGCACGG
>NZ_GG770539.1:4254655-4255382 GCF_000154905.1 Streptomyces sp. SPB074
CCGGGCGGGGCGGGGCCGTACGTGATCGCGGGGTCGCCTGCGGACGATGGGGCGGCGTGGACCGGGCGGTCGCTCGGGCCCGGCCGCGGGCGGGCGGCGGTCCTCCGGAGCGGGTGAGGGAGCGGGAGGAGGAACGGGGGCCGGTCCGGTCTTGTGCACGGGTCCCGTTTCCCGGGCGGGTCCCGTTTCCCGGGCCGGACCCGGCTGCCGCGCCGCATCCGGTTCCCGCGTCATGCCTGATTGCCGCGCCGTGTCCGACTGCCGCGCGGAGGCCGTGTCGTGTGCCGCTCCCGACCTCCGTGCGGAGTCCGCGCCGTGGGCCGGTTCCGGCTCCTGCACCGATCTCGCCTCCTGTGCCGCTGCTTCCTCGGCTCGCGCTGTCTCTGCTCTGCCTGCCGTCCGCGTCTGCCGCGCGAGCTCCGCGCCGTGGGCCGGTTCCCGCTCCCGCGCCGCTCCTGCCTTCCGCTCCGCTCCCTCACCCGTCTCCCGTCCGCATGTGGTCCTTCCTTCTGCCGTAGGCACCTCCCGACAGCAGGTCTCCGCTCTTGTCGCCCAGGTCCAGTGCCGTGCTGCCCGCCCAGGCGCCCCGCATTTCGCGGAGCCTTCCGCCGGCCTCCTCGGCGTTCGCCCGGAGGCCCTCGTGCCGCGGGTGCCGGGCGCTCAGCTCTCCGACGTCCTTGGCGCGGCGGCCCGTCTCCACGTCTCCCAGCGCACGGCCCCGCTCGCG
>NZ_GG770539.1:4256852-4298165 GCF_000154905.1 Streptomyces sp. SPB074
CCGGTCGGGCCCCCACCCCCGCTCACTCCCCCTTCGGGAAGTCCGCCGAGCGGCTCAGCTCCTCCCACTTCGCGTCCTCGGCGACCCGGGCCGACCAGGCGGCCCGCCCGTACTCGTAGGCGTCGCTGCCGAGGAGGAGACGCAGCGGCGGCTCGTCCAGCGAGGCGACCGTGAGGATCGCGCGGGCGACACGGACCGGGTCCGGCGCGCGGGTGTCGAAGTCGTTCCGCCGCTTCGCCGCGCCCGCCATCAGCTCCCGGTAGGGGCCGCTGGCCTCCGCCACCTCCATCGACGCGGCCCCCCACTCGGTCCGCATCCCGCCCGGCTCGACGACCGTGACCCTGACGCCGAACGAGGCGGTCTCCGCCGCCAGCACCTCCGAGAAACCGCCCACGGCCCACTTCGCCGACTGGTACGCCGACAGGCCCGGGCTCGCGAGGCGCCCGCCGACCGAGGAGACCTGGATGATGTGGCCGCCGCCCTGCTCCCGCAGCACGGGCAGTACCGCGCGGCTCGTGTGCACGACCCCGTAGAAGTTCGTGTCGATCTGCCGCCGGAAGACCTCGGGATCGCTGTCCTCGACCGTGACGAGGTCGGCCTGCTAGGCGTTGTTGACCAGGACGTCGAGCCGCCCGAAGCGCGCGACCGCCTCCGCGACGGCGCGCTCGGCCGCCGCCGGATCGGTCACGTCGTGCGGGGCGGTGGCGAGCGCGTCCCCGTACGAGGCGCGCAGCCCGTCCAGCGCGCGGGGGTCGCGCGCGGTGGCGAGGACGCGGTGACCGGCCTGGAGGGCGGTCTCGACCAGCGCGCGGCCGAGACCGCGCGAGGAACCGGTCACGAGGAAGACCTGGGACATGGGAGAAACCTCCGGAGAAGGGGCGGGGGATCTAACGCAATGCGAGTGCGTTAACTGTCTGCCACGCTACACCGCGCCCGCCCTTAACGCACGTGGCACGCGTTACGCGGGCCGCGTGCCACCCGGACGTTAGATTTGACCCATGCCCACCCATCGCCGCGCCCGTTCCCAGGAGGCCAAGCGGCAGCGTGCCGAGGACCTGCTCGACGCGGCCCGCAGGCTCGCGGCCGGGGCCGGGGGAGTGCGGTTCCTCACGCTCGCGGCCGTCACGGAGGCCGCGGGACTCCACCCCTCGGCGATCCGCCGTTACTTCGACAGCAAGGAGGAACTCCTCCTCGAACTCGCCGAACGCGAGTGGGTGGACTGGCGCGAGGAGGTGCTGCGCCGCGCGGGGGAGGCCACGGGACTCAGCCCGGAGGGGACGGCGGACCTGCTCGCCGGGGGTCTCCTCGCGCGCCCCCTGCTGTGCGACCTCTTCACGCACATCCCGCTGAGCCTGGAGGGCGAGGTCCCCCTGGAGCGCGCCCGCCACTACAAGAGGCTGTCCTTCTCCTCGGTCGTGGCGATGGCGGACGCGCTCGCCGGGGCGGGCGCGATGACGGCCGCGCAGGTCGCCGACCTGATCGCCGCCACGGCCGCCCAGGCCGCCCACGCCTGGCAGATCGCCCACCCCACGGCCACGCTGGCCGTCCTCTACGAACAGAACCCCGAACTGTCGCACCCGGCGAAGGAGTTCGAGGAGCGGGTGACACGGCTGCTCAGGGCGACGGCGCGAGGGCTGACATGGGCGGGCGAGTCCCCTCCCGGCCCCTGAGGCGCGCTGGTCCTTGTTCCGGCCCCTCCGGTGTCCGAGGAGCGGCGCCCCGGGGCCGGTGTCCGGGGCTCGGGGCCCGGGGGCCGTGGTCCGGGGCGGCGCCCCGCGAGGTCACCCCCGTCCGGGCACGAGCCACGCGGGCAGTACCTCTTCCACCGCCCCCACGAACAACCCCACCTCCCGCTCCCCGGGGAGGGAGAGCCACGCCTCCATCACCCCCACCTGCCCCTGCGCCACGAACCGGCTCCACGCCTCGGCCCGCCACTCCGGGGGGCCCGCCCCGTCCGGCAGCGCTCCCGGGTCCCGCGCCACGTGGACCCGTACCGATGTCCTGAGGTGCTCCGCGAGCAGGCGGTACAGCGCCGGGCTCCGCTGCCCCACGAGCCCCACCGTGTACACGGCCTCGTACCGCAGTACGTGCTCCGCCAGCGCCGCCGTCGCCCCGTGCCACGTACCGGGCGCCGCCCCCGCCGGCCCCGCGCCCGCCGCCGGGGCGTCCGCCGCCGGGGTACTCGCCGCCGGGGCATCCGCCCCTTCCGTCCCGGCCCCCCGCCCCTCGGTCTTCGTCTCGGCGATCCAGGCCGCCCGGATCTCGTCCAGTTCCGCGTACAGCACCCGCTCCAGGACGGCCGCCGGGCTCGGCGCGTGCTTGTAGAAGGTGGAGCGGTTGACGCCCGCCGCCCGTACGAGGTCCGCGACCGCCACCTCCTCGACCGGCCGCTCCGCCGCGAGCCGCAGCACGGCCTCGCTCAGCCGCGCCCACGTCCTGCGCACCCGGACGTCGCCGGGGGAGGGGTGCTGTGGTTCCCGCGTGCTTCCGCTCATCCCCGCAGGCTAGCCGCCCGCCCCCGGCGCTCGGCCCCTGTCACGCCTCTCACATGCACAAAGCAACATCTGTCTCTTTTCTTTTCGGTCCTGCGGTGCCAGACTGAACAAAGCGGCAGAGCGGCGCGAACCGTAGGAAAAGGGCCCTTTTCGCGACCGCGCCCGGCGACCCTCGCGGGCCCCCGTCCCCCCATGCGCGGCCTCTCGTTCCACCCGCCCGCCCCCGGCACCCGGCGGCGGGCACGCGATGTAAGGAAGCGGCACATGAAGGCAGCGGTAACCAAGGGGCTGGGGCAGGGTTTCGTCGTGGAGGACGTCACGCTCGCCGAACCGGTGGGGCACGAGGTCAGGGTCGAAGTACGGGCCTCCGGGCTCTGCCACTCCGACCTCAGCGTCGCGACCTTCCTCGGCGGCGAGTTCCCCGCCGTGCTCGGGCACGAGGTCGCGGGCGTCGTCACGGCGACGGGTCCCGCCGTCACCCAGGTCCGCGTCGGGGACCACGTCGTCGGCAGTCTCATCCAGTACTGCGGCGCGTGCGTCAACTGCCTCGCGGGCCGTACGTACCTGTGCGAGCGCCCCGGGACGACGGTCCGCGCACCCGGCGAGGCCCCCCGGCTGAGCTGGAACGGCGAGCCGGTCTGGAACTTCTCCGGGCTCAGCGGCTTCGCGCAGGAGGCCCTCATCCACGAGAACCAGCTCGGGATCATTCCCGAGGAGATGCCCTTCGCCCCGGCGGCGCTGCTCGGCTGCGGGGTCCTGACGGGCGCCGGCGCGGTGCTGAACAGCGCGAACGTGCGGCACGGCGAGACCGTCGTGGTCATGGGCGCGGGCGGTGTCGGCATGAACGCGGTGAGCGGGGCACGGCTCGCCGGGGCCGGGCGGATCATCGTGACGGACATCGAGGACGGCAAGCTGGAGCGGGCCCGGGCCTTCGGCGCGACCGACGTCGTCAACTCCCGTACGAGCGACCCCGTCGAGGCCGTGCGCGAGCTGACCGGCGGCGGTGCCGACCACGTCTTCGACTTCGTCGGCGCTCGGCCCGTCACCGCGCAGGGCTTCCAGCTGCTCGGCAAGGGCGGCGGCCTCTACCTCATCGGCATCGCCGGCACGGACGCGGGCGTCGAGGTGAGCGCGCTGGCCGCGCTCAGCGGCTCGCAGAAGGTCCAGGGCGTCTACATGGGTTCCTCGCACCTCAAGCGGGACATCCCCTTCTACGCCTCGATGTACCTCCAGGGCCGGATGAACCTCGACGACCTGGTCTCCAGGGAGATCGCGCTGGACGGGATCGACGCCGGGTACGAGGCCCTCAAGGACGGCACGACGGCCCGGGTGGTCGTGACCGACCTGCTCCGCTGAGAGCCGCCGGCGCGGACCGTCCGCACCGCCTCACCGAGTGATCGCAGCCGTCATCTTTTCTTCACTTTTCCTGATGGCTACGATCACTTGGCTTACGCAGGCGATCGATTCCGGGGAGTGGACACAGTGCGAGGACGCCGTCTCGGCAGGTGGGGGACGCTGGCCGGTGCGGCGGCGCTCGGTGGTGCGCTCCTCGGCACGGGACCCGCGAGCGCGGCGCAGGAGGCCCCCGAGGTGGTCGAGGGCGTGGACATGGGAACGGCCGGCCCCCTCGCGGAGAGCGGTACGGAGGCGGCCCGCGCGGCCACCGCCACGACGGCCGCCCCCTCCTGCATCGGCACGACGGCCGCCTACGGGGCGACCGTCTGCTTCGTCCCCTACGGCGACGTGGTCTGGGTCCTCGACACGAAGAAGGACGGCATGTCGGCGGCCGGCGGCGTCTACACCGACTACGGCCGCGCCTCCCGCGTCTGCGTCAACAGCGCCGGCGTGAACCACTGGGTCAAGTGCGACTACGACTACTGGGAGAAGGGCAACATCCAGCTCCGCGCCCTGCGCTACGACTCGGGCACCGCCAAGTTCTACGTCCCCGACGCCTGGTCCGACTGGCTCCCGGTCGACGGCAAGTACTGAGCCCGCCCGAAGCGCCGACGGGCTCGGGGCGGACTACTCGGGAAGGGCGAAGACCTCGGCGAGAGTGGTCGCGACCAGGGCCCTGTCCAGCCACGTGTCGAGCGTCGCCGTGTCGGCGCAGGACTCGACGCGGGCGCGGCTCTCGTCGGGCACCTCGATTCCGCGTGCGCGCAGCACCTTGAGCAGCGACCGCGCCTGACCCTCCGCGCGGCCTTCCTCCCTGAGCTCCTCGCTCAGCGGCGACGTGAAGAACGACAGATCGGTGGCCACGAGGCTCCTCCACTTGATTCCGGCCTCGGTGGTTCCGAGACCCTGTGCGACAAGTTCCAGATAGGCGAGGGCAATGGCTTCGGCCTGGTCGCGCAGCGCGGCGGACAGGGCCTTCATTGTGGCATCGACGGCCGGGGACGTGGCGTGTGTCATGACGGTCAGTGCGGCGAGTGCGAGGTCGCGGCGGGCCTCCTCCGGGTCGGTGACCGGGGCGAGCGTGTCGGGGCCGACGACGAGGGGACGGACGGTGAGGGCGGACCAGTCGGCGACGCCGTGGTCATGGGCCCGGTCCGCCCATTTCGCCGTCCGGTGGCTCGCGGTCGCGACCAGGAGCAGGACGGGCAGGCGGTACTTGCTCATGAGGAACGCGACGTAGTACGCCCACGCGGCCGGTTTGAGTGGATCGACCCCGGTCCGGGACTGCGGGGCGATCAAGTACTCGCCGCCGGTGTCCTTGACCCGCGACAGGCTGTCGACGCGCCGTTCCAGCGGCCTCGTCTCGGTGAGATCCGTCGTCTCCTCCTCCACCCGGGCGGGCTCCCCGACCTCCACCCCCAGGCGGCGAAGGACGCGGGCGTAGAGGGTCTTGTCCTGCAGGAAGACGTGGTGCAGGGCTTCGTGTGGCGCGGTGACCATGGCGTCGCGCTAAGTGCTGTCGGAGTCTATGCGCTGGCATATGCCAGACCTTCGCCGGTGCGGGCGACAGGCGGTCGATCGGTTGACTTCGCCGGCCGGACGGCCCCGTCCGGGTACCCCGGTCGGCCGATCGGCCCGCACCCCCGTTTGAACCCCGACCCCACGGGGGTAAGCTGTCCGGCCCGATTGGCGACCGGCTCGCTTCGTGTGGCACACTGACCAGGTTGCTCGGTTGAGTGCCGATGCTGCGCGCCTCCCGCCGGGAGGACCGGAAGCGAGTCCCACGGTACTCGTCGGCCCTGTTGAGGGCCGGACGTACGGGAATCTTCCGGGAAGCAAGGCGCGGTGCCGACCAGGCGCCCTGGTGGAGGCTCCTCCCCGAATCCCGCGGTCACGATCGCAAAACCCCAGCGGTTCGCTGTTGGCGGCAATGCGACACGCCCGACCGCGTGTGCCGGACGGAGCAGACAGGACCGCCAGGCCGCAGAGCGTGACGAGAGACAGGACTACCAAGTAGCCATGGCGGGACAGAAGATCCGCATCCGGCTCAAGGCCTACGACCACGAGGTCATCGACTCCTCGGCGAAGAAGATCGTCGAGACGGTGACGCGTACTGGTGCGTCGGTCGCGGGCCCGGTGCCGCTGCCCACTGAGAAGAACGTGTACTGCGTCATCAAGTCGCCGCACAAGTACAAGGACTCGCGCGAGCACTTCGAGATGCGTACCCACAAGCGCCTGATCGACATCCTCGACCCGACGCCCAAGACCGTTGACTCCCTGATGCGACTCGACCTCCCGGCCGGTGTCGACATCGAGATCAAGCTCTGAGGGCCGGTGATCTGAGAATGACGAAGCAGATCAAGGGCATCCTGGGCGAGAAGCTCGGCATGACGCAGGTCTGGGACGACAACAACCGCGTTGTCCCCGTGACCGTCGTCAAGGCCGGTCCCTGCGTCGTGACCCAGGTCCGTACGAACGACAGCGACGGCTACGAGTCGGTCCAGATCGCCTTCGGCGAGATCGACCCGCGCAAGGTGAACAAGCCCCTCAAGGGCCACTTCGCCAAGGCCGACGTGACCCCCCGCCGCCACCTCGTCGAGATCCGTACCTCGGACTCCTCGGAGTACACCCTCGGCCAGGAAGTCACCGCCGAGACCTTCGAGTCGGGCGTGAAGGTCGACGTCACCGGCAAGAGCAAGGGCAAGGGCTTCGCCGGTGTCATGAAGCGTCACAACTTCAAGGGCCTCGGCGCCGGTCACGGCACCCAGCGCAAGCACCGCTCGCCCGGCTCCATCGGTGGCTGCGCCACCCCGGGCCGCGTGTTCAAGGGCCTGCGCATGGCGGGCCGCATGGGCAACGAGCGGGTCACCACCCAGAACCTGACCGTCCACGCCGTTGACGCGGAGAAGGGTCTGCTGCTCATCAAGGGCGCCGTCCCCGGTCCGAACGGCGGCCTCGTCCTGGTCCGCACCGCGGCCAAGGGGGCCTGAGGTAACGATGAGCACTGTTGACATCCTTTCGCCCGCGGGCGACAAGGCCGGGACCGTCGAGCTCCCCGCGGAGATCTTCGACGCGAAGGTCAGCGTTCCGCTGATCCACCAGGTCGTCGTCGCTCAGCTGGCCGCTGCCCGTCAGGGCACGCACAAGACGAAGACGCGCGGCGAGGTCCGCGGCGGCGGCAAGAAGCCGTACCGCCAGAAGGGCACCGGCCGCGCCCGCCAGGGCTCGACCCGCGCCCCGCAGTTCGCCGGTGGTGGCGTCGTGCACGGTCCCGTGCCGCGCGACTACTCGCAGCGGACCCCGAAGAAGATGAAGGCCGCCGCCCTCCGCGGTGCCCTCTCCGACCGGGCCCGCAACGCGCGCATCCACGTCGTCTCCGGCGTGATCGAGGGCGAGGTCTCCACGAAGGCCGCGAAGACGCTGTTCGGCAAGATCTCGGAGCGCAAGAACCTGCTCCTGGTCGCCGAGCGCTCCGACGAGGCCGCGTGGCTCTCCGCCCGCAACCTGCCCCGGGTGCACATCCTGGAGCCGGGCCAGCTGAACACGTACGACGTTCTCGTCTCGGACGACGTGGTCTTCACCCAGGCCGCTTTCGAGTCCTTCGTCGCCGGCCCGCAGGCCAACGACAAGGAAGGGAGCGACGCCTGATGGCCACGCGTCACCCGAGCATCGCCTCCAAGGCGGCCAAGGCCGCCAAGGCCGCGCGCGTCGCCAAGGCGCGCCGCCACGAGGCCGAGGGAAAGAACACCGTCGAGACGCCGCTGAGCAAGAGCTTCACGGACCCCCGTGACGTCCTCCTGCGTCCGGTCGTCTCGGAGAAGAGCTACGCGCTGCTCGACGAGGGCAAGTACACCTTCATCGTCGACCCGCGGGCCAACAAGACCCAGATCAAGCAGGCCGTCCAGGCGGTCTTCGAGGTCAAGGTCACCGGGGTCAACACGATCAACCGCCAGGGCAAGCGCAAGCGCACCCGCACCGGCTTCGGCAAGCGTGCGGACAGCAAGCGCGCGATCGTGACCCTCGCCGAGGGCGACCGTATCGACATCTTCGGCGGTCCGACCTCCTGACGGAGGTCCGGATCGTTCGATATCGGACGAGGACTTAAGAATGGGTATCCGCAAGTACAAGCCGACGACTCCGGGCCGTCGTGGCTCCAGCGTCGCCGACTTCGTCGAGGTCACGCGGTCCACGCCGGAGAAGTCGCTGGTCCGCCCGCTGCACAGCAAGGGCGGCCGTAACAACGCCGGTCGTGTGACCGTTCGCCACCAGGGTGGCGGACACAAGCGCGCCTACCGAGTGATCGACTTCCGTCGTCACGACAAGGACGGCGTGCCGGCGAAGGTCGCGCACATCGAGTACGACCCGAACCGCACCGCGCGCATCGCGCTGCTGCACTACGCCGACGGCGAGAAGCGCTACATCATCGCGCCGCGCGGCCTCCAGCAGGGCGACCGGGTCGAGAACGGCCAGGGCGCCGACATCAAGCCCGGCAACAACCTGCCGCTGCGTCACATCCCGGTCGGTACGACGGTGCACGCGATCGAGCTCCGCCCCGGTGGCGGCGCCAAGTTCGCCCGCTCCGCCGGTGCCTCCGTGCAGCTCCTGGCCCGCGAGGGCGCCATGGCGACCCTCCGTATGCCGTCCGGCGAGATCCGCATGGTCGACGCGCGCTGCCGCGCCACCGTCGGCGAGGTCGGCAACGCCGAGCAGTCGAACATCAACTGGGGCAAGGCCGGCCGCAAGCGCTGGCTCGGCGTGCGCCCGACCGTTCGCGGTGTGGCGATGAACCCGGTTGACCACCCCCACGGTGGTGGTGAGGGCAAGACCTCCGGTGGTCGCCACCCGGTCAGCCCCTGGGGTCAGAAGGAGGGTCGTACGCGCTCTCCCAAGAAGGCGAGCAGCAAGTACATCGTCCGCCGCCGCAAGACGAACAAGAAGCGCTAGGAGCGGGTTTAGATGCCGCGCAGTCTCAAGAAGGGGCCCTTCGTCGACGACCACCTCATCAAGAAGGTGGACGTACAGAACGAAGCCGGCACCAAGAACGTCATCAAGACCTGGTCCCGTCGCTCGATGATCGTCCCGGCCATGCTCGGCCACACGATCGCGGTGCACAACGGCAAGACCCACATCCCGGTGTTTGTCACCGAGTCCATGGTCGGCCACAAGCTCGGCGAGTTCTCGCCGACGCGCACCTTCCGGGGTCACGTCAAGGACGACCGGAAGTCGAAGCGCCGCTAACGCGGGGTGAATGACCAATGACAGACACTGAAGGGACAACCATGGAAGCCAGGGCCCAGGCGCGGTACATCCGCGTCACGCCCATGAAGGCCCGCCGTGTGGTGGACCTCATCCGTGGCATGGACGCCACGGAGGCCCAGGCGGTCCTGCGCTTCGCCCCGCAGGCCGCGAGTGAGCCCGTCGGCAAGGTGCTGGACAGCGCCATCGCCAACGCGGCCCACAACTACGACCACACCGACGCCTCCTCGCTGGTCATCAGCGAGGCGTACGTCGACGAGGGCCCGACGCTCAAGCGTTTCCGTCCGCGCGCCCAGGGCCGCGCCTACCGGATTCGCAAGCGGACCAGCCACATCACCGTGGTCGTCAGCGCCAAGGAAGGAACCCGGTAATGGGCCAGAAGGTAAACCCGCACGGGTTCCGGCTCGGCATCACCACGGACTTCAAGTCGCGGTGGTACGCCGACAAGCTGTACAAGGACTACGTCAAGGAAGACGTCGCCATTCGTCGCATGATGACGAAGGGCATGGAGCGCGCCGGCATCTCGAAGGTGGAGATCGAGCGCACCCGTGACCGCGTCCGCGTCGACATCCACACCGCCCGGCCGGGCATCGTCATCGGCCGTCGCGGCGCGGAGGCCGACCGCATCCGCGGCGAGCTGGAGAAGCTCACCGGCAAGCAGGTCCAGCTGAACATCCTTGAGGTCAAGAACCCCGAGGTCGACGCTCAGCTCGTGGCCCAGGCCGTCGCCGAGCAGCTCTCCAGCCGCGTCTCCTTCCGGCGGGCCATGCGCAAGAGTATGCAGTCCTCCATGAAGGCCGGTGCCAAGGGCATCAAGATCCAGTGCGGCGGTCGCCTCGGCGGCGCCGAGATGTCCCGCTCGGAGTTCTACCGCGAGGGCCGTGTGCCCCTGCACACGCTCCGCGCGAACGTGGACTACGGCTTCTTCGAGGCCAAGACCACCTTCGGCCGTATCGGCGTGAAGGTCTGGATCTACAAGGGCGACGTCAAGAACATCGCCGAGGTTCGCGCCGAGAACGCCGCGGCCCGCGCCGGTAACCGTCCGGCCCGTGGCGGCAACGACCGCCCGGCCCGTGGTGGCCGCGGTGGCGAGCGTGGCGGTCGCGGTCGTAAGCCGCAGTCGACGCCGGCTGCCGAGGCCCCCAAGGCCGAGGCTCCTGCCGCCGCGTCCGCTCCGGCCGAGAGCACCGGAACGGAGGGCTGACCCATGCTGATCCCCCGCAGGGTCAAGCACCGCAAGCAGCACCACCCCAAGCGCGATGGCATGGCCAAGGGTGGTACGGAGGTCACGTTCGGCGAGTACGGCATCCAGGCCGTCACTCCCGCGTACGTCACCAACCGCCAGATCGAGGCGGCCCGTATCGCGATGACCCGTCACATCAAGCGTGGCGGCAAGGTCTGGATCAACATCTACCCGGACCGCCCGCTGACCAAGAAGCCCGCCGAGACCCGCATGGGTTCCGGTAAGGGTTCGCCGGAGTGGTGGATCGCGAACGTCAAGCCCGGTCGGGTGATGTTCGAGCTCTCCTACCCGAACGAGAAGATCGCTCGTGAGGCGCTCACCCGCGCGGCTCACAAGCTCCCGATGAAGTGCCGGATCGTGCGGCGCGAGGCAGGTGAGGCGTGATGTCGGCCGGAACCAAGGCGTCCGAGCTGCGCGAGCTGGGCAACGAGGAGCTTGTTGCCAAGCTGACCGAGGCCAAGGAAGAGCTGTTCAACCTCCGCTTCCAGGCGGCGACCGGGCAGCTTGAGAACCACGGCCGGCTGAAGGCCGTCCGCAAGGACATCGCCCGGATCTACACCCTGATGCGTGAGCGCGAGCTGGGCATCGAGACGGTGGAGAGCGCCTGATGAGCGAGAGCAACGTGACTGAAGAGACCAAGGCCGCGCGCGGTCAGCGCAAGGTCCGCGAGGGCCTTGTCGTCAGCGACAAGATGGACAAGACCGTCGTCGTCGCCGTCGAGGACCGCGTCAAGCACGCGCTGTACGGCAAGGTCATCCGCCGTACGCACCGCCTGAAGGCGCACGACGAGCAGAACTCCGCCGGTGTCGGCGACCGTGTCCTCCTCATGGAGACCCGGCCGCTGTCCGCCGGCAAGAACTGGCGCATCGTCGAGATCCTCGAAAAGGCCAAGTAAACCCTTCCGAGGGGCACTTCGTCCCCTCGGACCAGTTCCGCCAGGCTCCGGGGGCCGCGCTCACGAGTACGGCCCCCGGGGAACCGGCAGACGATCAGGAGACAGACGTGATCCAGCAGGAGTCGCGACTGCGTGTCGCCGACAACACGGGTGCGAAGGAAATCCTCACCATCCGTGTTCTCGGTGGCTCCGGTCGCCGCTACGCGGGCATCGGTGACGTCATCGTCGCCACCGTGAAGGACGCGATCCCCGGTGGCAACGTGAAGAAGGGTGACGTCGTCAAGGCGGTCATCGTTCGCACCGTCAAGGAGCGTCGCCGTCAGGACGGCTCGTACATCCGCTTCGACGAGAACGCCGCCGTCATTCTCAAGAACGACGGCGACCCCCGCGGCACCCGTATCTTCGGCCCGGTCGGCCGTGAGCTGCGCGAGAAGAAGTTCATGAAGATCATCTCGCTCGCGCCGGAGGTGCTGTAAGCATGAAGATCAAGAAGGGCGACCTGGTCCAGGTCATCACCGGTAAGGACAAGGGCAAGCAGGGCAAGGTCATCGCGGCCTTCCCCCGCGAGGACCGCGTCCTGGTCGAGGGTGTCAACCGGGTCAAGAAGCACACCAAGGCGAACCAGCCCGGGCAGGCCTCGCAGGCCGGTGGCATCATCACCACCGAGGCGCCGGTCCACGTGAGCAACGTGCAGCTGGTCGTGGAGAAGGACGGCAACAAGGTCGTCACCCGCGTCGGCTACCGCTTCGACGAGGACGGCAACAAGATCCGCGTTGCCAAGCGGACGGGTGAGGACATCTGATGACGACCACCACTGCCCCCCGCCTCAAGCAGAAGTACCGCGAGGAGATCGCGGGCAAGCTGCGTGACGAGTTCAAGTACGAGAACGTCATGCAGATCCCCGGTCTCGTCAAGATCGTGGTCAACATGGGTGTCGGCGACGCCGCCCGTGACTCGAAGCTGATGGACGGCGCCATCCGCGACCTCACCACGATCACCGGCCAGAAGCCGGCCGTGACGAAGGCCCGGAAGTCCATCGCGCAGTTCAAGCTGCGCGAGGGCCAGCCCATCGGCGCCCACGTCACGCTCCGCGGCGACCGCATGTGGGAGTTCCTGGACCGCACCCTGTCGCTCGCGCTCCCGCGCATCCGCGACTTCCGCGGCCTGTCCCCCAAGCAGTTCGACGGCCGTGGCAACTACACCTTCGGTCTCACCGAGCAGGTCATGTTCCACGAGATCGACCAGGACAAGATCGACCGCACCCGGGGTATGGACATCACCGTGGTGACCACGGCGACCAACGACGAAGAGGGCCGCGCGCTCCTCCGTCACCTCGGCTTCCCGTTCAAGGAGGCGTGAGCCGTGGCGAAGAAGGCTCTCATCGCAAAGTCCGAGCGCAAGCCGAAGTTCGGCGTGCGCGCGTACACCCGCTGCCAGCGCTGCGGGCGTCCGCACTCCGTCTACCGCAAGTTCGGCCTGTGCCGCGTGTGCCTTCGTGAGATGGCGCACCGCGGCGAGCTGCCGGGCGTGACCAAGAGCAGCTGGTAGTCACCCCTTTCAGGGTGACGCCAGCCTCTCGGTAAGCATCGGGGCGTGCGGGACGCCGCTCTCCATGGCTTAGTCTTGGAGGGTTGGGCGTCCCGCCGCCCTGGACCACTGGCGGGCACACGCCCGCAGTCAACGCTTACTACGCCGTAGGTCCCCGCGCCGCACCCGTCCCGTCCCGGATCGGGGAGAGGGATGGCGCACATAGGAAACCACGGCGAGAAAGGCCCAAGGCCAATTCATGACCATGACTGATCCCATCGCGGACATGCTGACGCGTCTGCGGAACGCCAACTCGGCGTACCACGACTCCGTGTCGATGCCGCACAGCAAGATCAAGTCGCACATCGCGGAGATCCTCCAGCAGGAGGGTTTCATCACCGGCTGGAAGACCGAGGACGCCGAGGTCGGCAAGAACCTCGTCATCGAGCTGAAGTTCGGTCCGAACCGTGAGCGCTCCATCGCGGGCATCAAGCGGATCTCGAAGCCGGGCCTGCGGGTCTACGCGAAGTCCACCAACCTGCCGAAGGTGCTCGGCGGCCTGGGCGTGGCGGTCATCTCCACGTCGCACGGTCTGCTCACCGACAAGCAGGCGTCGAAGAAGGGCGTGGGTGGGGAAGTCCTCGCCTACGTCTGGTAGTCGGGAACGGAGAAAAGCAACATGTCGCGAATCGGCAAGCTGCCCATCACGGTTCCCGCCGGCGTGGACGTCACCATCGACGGGCGCAAGGTGGACGTGAAGGGCCCCAAGGGCACCCTCAGCCACACCATCGCCGCCCCGATCGACATCGCCAAGGGCGAGGACGGCACCCTCGCGGTGACCCGCCCCAACGACGAGCGTCAGAACAGGGCTCTGCACGGCCTGTCTCGCACGCTGGTGGCGAACATGATCACCGGCGTGACCCAGGGTTACGTGAAGAAGCTCGAAATCAGCGGTGTCGGCTACCGCGTCCAGGCGAAGGGCTCCAACCTGGAGTTCGCCCTGGGCTACAGCCACCCCATCACGATCGAGGCGCCCGAGGGCATCTCGTTCAAGGTGGAGAACCCCACCCACTTCTCGGTCGAGGGCATCGACAAGCAGAAGGTGGGCGAGGTCGCCGCGAACATCCGCAAGCTGCGCAAGCCCGACCCGTACAAGGCCAAGGGTGTCAAGTACGAGGGCGAAGTCATCCGCCGCAAGGTCGGAAAGGCGGGTAAGTAAGCCATGGCATTCGGCGTAAAGATCGCCAAGGGCGACGCCTACAAGCGCGCCGCCATCAAGCGGCGGCACATCCGCGTCCGCAAGCACGTCTCCGGTACGCCGGAGCGTCCGCGCCTGGTCGTGACGCGTTCCAACCGCCACATGGTCGCCCAGGTGATCGACGACATCAAGGGTCACACCCTGGCGTCGGCGTCCACCCTGGACAGCTCGATCCGCGGCACCGAGGGCGACAAGAGCGCCCTGGCCAAGCAGGTCGGCGCGCTCGTCGCCGAGCGTGCCAAGGCCGCGGGTGTCGAGGCCGTCGTGTTCGACCGTGGTGGCAACAAGTACGCGGGGCGCATCGCCGCCCTCGCGGACGCCGCCCGCGAGGCCGGGCTCAAGTTCTGAGCCGCCCGTCGCACAGCGACGTGAAGTCGCTGCGTAGCTAGCGGAAAAGAGAGAGGTAATCCAATGGCTGGACCCCAGCGCCGCGGTAGCGGTGCCGGTGGCGAGCGGCGGGACCGGAAGGGCCGTGACGGCGGAGCTTCCGCCGCCGAGAAGACCGCGTACGTCGAGCGTGTCGTCGCGATCAACCGTGTCGCCAAGGTAGTCAAGGGTGGTCGCCGCTTCAGCTTCACCGCGCTGGTCGTGGTGGGCGACGCGGACGGCACCGTCGGTGTCGGCTACGGCAAGGCCAAGGAGGTGCCGGCCGCCATCGCCAAGGGTGTGGAGGAGGCCAAGAAGCACTTCTTCAAGGTCCCCCGTATCCAGGGCACCATCCCGCACCCGATCCAGGGTGAGAAGGCGGCCGGTGTCGTGCTCCTCAAGCCGGCGTCCCCCGGTACCGGCGTCATCGCCGGTGGCCCGGTGCGTGCCGTCCTGGAGTGCGCGGGCGTGCACGACATCCTGTCGAAGTCGCTCGGCTCCGACAACGCCATCAACATCGTCCACGCGACCGTGGCGGCCCTCAAGGGCCTCCAGCGTCCCGAGGAGATCGCGGCCCGCCGCGGTCTGCCCCTGGAGGACGTGGCCCCCGCGGCCCTGCTCCGTGCGCGTGCCGGGGCGGGTGTCTGATGGCCCGCCTCAAGATCACGCAGACGAAGTCGTACATCGGCAGCAAGCAGAACCACCGTGACACCCT
This sequence comes from Streptomyces sp. SPB074, assembly GCF_000154905.1. Taxonomy (GTDB): domain Bacteria; phylum Actinomycetota; class Actinomycetes; order Streptomycetales; family Streptomycetaceae; genus Streptomyces. Next base: position 4,272,003 of record NZ_GG770539.1, read on the forward strand.
GCGTTCGCTCGGCCTCAAGCGCCTGAACGACACGGTTGTCAAGGAGGATCGTCCCGAGTTCCGCGGCATGGTGCACACCGTCCGCCACCTCGTGACGGTCGAGGAGGTCGACTGACATGGGCGAGCAGAAGCCGCTCAAGGTCCACAACCTCCGTCCGGCCCCCGGCGCCAAGACCGCCAAGACCCGTGTGGGTCGTGGTGAGGCGTCGAAGGGTAAGACGGCTGGTCGTGGCACCAAGGGCACCAAGGCCCGCTACCAGGTTCCGGAGCGCTTCGAGGGTGGGCAGATGCCCCTCCACATGCGTCTCCCGAAGCTCAAGGGCTTCAAGAACCCGTTCCGCACCGAGTACCAGGTCGTCAACCTCGACAAGCTGGTCGCCCTCTACCCCGAGGGTGGCGAGGTCACGGTCGAGGACCTGGTCGCCAAGGGCGCGGTCCGCAAGAACAGCCTCGTGAAGGTGCTCGGCCAGGGCGACCTCTCCGTGGCGCTGACGGTGAAGGTCGACAAGGTCTCCACCTCCGCCAAGGAGAAGATCGCCGCCGCCGGCGGCACCGTCACCGAGCTCGTCTGAGCCTTCGAGGCCCGGACGCGTGAAGTGCCCCCACCGTGAGGCACTTCGGCGACGTACACCCCACCGGGGACACTCCAGGGTTCTTCCCTGGGGTGTCCCCGGTGGTCGTTGTGGGGGGTGTGCGCCGGTGTGTGGTGCTGTGGCCCACGCCTCCGGCACGCGCTCCCCTTCGCCGGTCGTTCCCCAGGGACAGGGAGCGCCGGTAAGGTGGCGTCGACTGTGCCGCGTGGCGTGTCCCTCCGGGGTGTCACGCGGTTGTCTCTGTGAGAACAACGCAGTACCGCAGTAGTTCCCTCAGTACCGCAGTAGTTCCGTCAGTTCCGTTACCGCCGAACCTCAAGACCGTCACCTCTGGCGCAGTAGCGCGGGGGTCGCAGGAGGCACCGTGCTCACCGCGTTCGCCCGAGCGTTCAAAACGCCCGACCTGCGCAAGAAGCTGCTCTTCACGCTGGGCATCATCGTGATCTACCGGCTCGGTACGCACGTACCGATCCCGGGGGTGAACTACAAGAACGTCCAGACCTGTATCGAGCAGGCCAACACCAACTCCGGCCTCTTCGGCCTGGTGAACCTGTTCAGTGGCGGGGCGCTGCTCCAGATCACCATCTTCGCGCTCGGGATTCTCCCCTACATCACGTCGAGCATCATTCTCCAGCTGCTCACCGTCGTGATCCCGCGACTCGAAGCCCTCAAGAAGGAGGGCCAGTCCGGTACGGCGAAGATCACCCAGTACACCCGGTACCTGACCGTCGCCCTCGCGGTGCTCCAGGGCACCGGGCTCGTCGCGACCGCGCGCAGCGGCGCGATCTTCCAGGGCTGCTCGGTCGCCGGGGACATCGTCCCGGACCAGTCGATCTTCACGACGATCGTCATGGTGCTGACGATGACCGCCGGTACCGCCACCGTCATGTGGCTCGGTGAGCTGGTGACCGACCGCGGCATCGGCAACGGCATGTCGATCCTCATGTTCGTCTCGATCGCGGCCGGTTTCCCCGGCTCGCTCTGGGCGATCAAGAAGGGCGGCGACCTCGCAGGCGGCTGGATCGAGTTCGGCACCGTGATCATCGTGGGCCTCATCATGGTCGCCCTCGTGGTCTTCGTGGAGCAGGCCCAGCGCCGTATCCCGGTGCAGTACGCGAAGCGCATGATCGGCCGCCGCTCCTACGGGGGCACGTCCACCTACATCCCGCTCAAGGTGAACCAGGCCGGCGTGATCCCTGTGATCTTCGCCTCCTCGCTCCTCTACATCCCGGCGCTGATCGTCCAGTTCACCGATTCGCAGGCGAGCTGGGCCACCTGGATCAGGGACAACCTGGCGGACACTTCCGCCTGGCCACACGTGGTGCTGTACTTCCTCCTGATCGTCTTCTTCGCCTTCTTCTACGTGGCCATCTCGTTCAACCCCGAAGAAGTCGCGGACAACATGAAGAAGTATGGTGGGTTCATCCCGGGCATCCGGGCTGGCCGACCGACCGCCGAGTACCTGAGTTACGTACTCAACCGGATCACCTGGCCGGGCTCGCTGTATCTGGGGCTGATCGCGCTGGTGCCGACGTTGGCACTCGCGGGCTTCGGGGCGAATTCCAACTTCCCGTTCGGCGGGACGAGCATCCTGATCATCGTGGGTGTGGGTCTGGAGACCGTGAAGCAGATCGAGAGCCAGCTCCAGCAGCGCAACTACGAAGGGTTCCTCCGCTGATGCGTATCGTCCTCGTCGGGCCGCCTGGGGCGGGCAAGGGAACGCAGGCCGCGTTCCTCGCCAAGAAGCTGTCGGTCCCGCACATCTCCACCGGAGACCTGTTCCGGGCGAACATCAGCCAGGGCACCGAACTGGGCAAGCGCGCGAAGTCCTACATGGACGCGGGCAACCTGGTTCCGGACGAGGTCACCATCGGGATGGCGAAGGACCGCATGGGGCAGGCGGACGCCGCGCACGGCTTCCTGCTCGACGGCTTCCCCCGCAACGTCGGCCAGGCCGAGGCGCTGGACGGCATCCTCAAGGAGTGGGGCGTCACGCTCGACGCGGTCCTGGACCTGGAGGTCCCCGAGGACGAGGTGGTCAAGCGCATCGCGGGCCGCCGCATCTGCCGCAACGACTCCAGTCACGTCTTCCACGTCACGTACAGCAAGCCGAAGCAGGAGGGCGTCTGCGACGTCTGCGGCGGCGAGCTGTACCAGCGGGACGACGACAAGGAGGAGACGGTCCGCAAGCGCCTGGAGGTCTACCACACGGAGACCGAGCCGATCATCGACTTCTACCGGGCGCAGGACCTCGTGAAGACGATCCCGGCGCTCGGCAAGGTGAACGAGGTCACCGAGCGGGCGCTGGCGGCGCTGGAGGGCTGAGGCCCGCCGGTGGCGCGCTGTCGCCGCCGCACGTACGCGCTACGGCCGTGCCCCTTCGCGGGGTGCGGCCGTAGTGTTGTGCACGGGGTGCGCGGCGCTCGCCGGGCATCGGCCCGTCCCCGCCGCCGGGCCCCTTCCCGTAAGAGTCCTTTCCCGTACCAGCAGAACAACAGGAGCCGTGAGCATGGGCGTGGTCGAGATCAAGACCCCGGAGCAGATCGCGAAGATGCGTGAGGCGGGTCTGGTCGTCGCCGCCGTGCACCGCGCGACGCGCGAGGCCGCCGTGCCGGGTGCGACGACGCGCGACCTCGACCAGGTCGCGCGCAAGGTGCTCGCCGAGCACGGCGCGAAGCCGAACTTCCTCGGGTACGGGGGCTTCCCCGCGACGATCTGCACCTCGGTGAACGACGTCGTGGTGCACGGCATCCCGGACGACGAGACGGTACTCAAGGACGGCGACCTCATCTCGATCGACGCCGGGGCGATCATCGACGGCTGGCACGGGGACGCGGCCTTCACGGCCTTCGTGGGCTCGGGTCACGCCCCGGAGCTGGTCGAGCTCTCCCGGGTGACCGAGGAGTCGATGTGGGCGGGGATCGCCGCGATGAAGCTCGGCAACCGGCTCGTGGACGTCTCGCGCGCGATCGAGACGTACATCCGCCGGCAGCCGAAGCCGGGCGGCGGCAAGTACGGGATCATCGAGGACTACGGCGGGCACGGCATCGGCACCGCGATGCACATGGAGCCGCACCTGCTGAACTACGTCGAGCGGCGGCGCGGCAAGGGCCCCAAGCTCGTGCCCGGCTTCTGCCTCGCGATCGAGCCGATGGTCTCGCTCGGCTCGCCCAGGACGGAGGTCCTGGAGGACGAGTGGACGGTGGAGACGACCGACCACTCGTGGTCCTCGCACTGGGAGCACTCGGTCGCTCTGACCGCCGAGGGGCCGCTCGTGCTGACCGCCGAGGACGGCGGGAAGGCGAAGCTCGGAGCGATGGGGATCACCGTGGCCCCGGACCCGCTGGGCTGACCTTTGTCCCCGATCGCCGGACGGGCTGGAGAAAACCAGCCCGTCCGGCGACTGCTGGTTAGAGGGGGCTCTCTCGTGGGCAGACATAGGCGATTCGTGTTTCTTCGAGGGGTGACGTAGACTCGGTCGTCGGCTCTCGTGTATCGGCATGTCCGCGACACGGAGTCGGCCAAGGTAGTCGATTCGAAGGGCGAAGCGTGGCCAAGAAGCAAGGTGCCATCGAGATCGAGGGCACTGTCGTCGAGTCTCTGCCGAACGCGATGTTCAAGGTCGAGCTCCAGAACGGCCACCAGGTCCTGGCACACATCAGCGGCAAGATGCGTATGCACTACATCCGCATCCTCCCTGACGACCGGGTCGTGGTGGAGCTCTCTCCGTACGACCTGACGCGTGGCCGGATCGTCTACCGGTACAAGTAGATCTGCCCTCGCCCGCCCCCCGGCTCCCGTGGAGCGGGCACTGACCCGGAGAACCTCACCGCAATGAAGGTCAAGCCGAGCGTCAAGAAGATCTGCGACAAGTGCAGGGTGATCCGCCGTCACGGCCGGGTCATGGTCATCTGCGACAACCCGCGCCACAAGCAGCGCCAGGGCTGACCCAGATCCCTCCCCGCGTTCGCAGTTCTCTCGCGTGACGTAGCAAAGTACATATACGCAGGACCCGTCCCTCTTCTTCGCGCCCATGGAGTGATCCATCGGTCCGAGGAGGGCGACACCCCCGGCGCGGAGGCCGGGGACCCAGTCCGTACCAGGCCCATATGGGGGCCTCGGCGGTTGGGAGCGGTGCTGCGGCAGACCTCCGAAGCATTCACAGGAGCCTTGAATGGCACGCCTTGAAGGTGTGGACCTCCCGCGCGAAAAGCGCGTCGAGGTCGCCCTCACGTACGTGTTCGGTATCGGCCGGACGCTGTCCAAGCAGACGCTGGCCGCGACCGGTGTCGACCCCAACACCCGCGTCCGCGACCTTGCCGAGGAAGACCTCGTCAAGATCCGCGAGTACGTGGACGCCAACATCCAGACCGAGGGTGACCTCCGTCGCGAGATCCAGGCCGACATCCGCCGCAAGGTCGAGATCGGCTGCTACCAGGGTCTTCGCCACCGTCGCGGCCTGCCCGTCCACGGCCAGCGCACCAGCACGAACGCCCGTACCCGCAAGGGCCCGCGTCGCGCGATCGCCGGCAAGAAGAAGCCGGGCAAGAAGTAGTCCTCAGCAGTCGACCGTCGATCGACAGCGTCGCGCTGTAGGACCGACCACCTCCACGGGAGTAATACATGCCTCCGAAGGGCCGTCAGGGCGCTACCAAGAAGGTGCGCCGCAAGGAAAAGAAGAACGTCGCTCACGGGCACGCCCACATCAAGAGCACGTTCAACAACACGATCATCTCGATCACCGACCCGACCGGGAACGTGATCTCCTGGGCCTCCGCCGGCCACGTCGGCTTCAAGGGCTCGCGCAAGTCCACCCCCTTCGCCGCGCAGATGGCCGCCGAGTCGGCCGCCCGCCGCGCGCAGGAGCACGGGATGCGCAAGGTCGACGTCTTCGTCAAGGGTCCCGGCTCCGGCCGTGAGACCGCGATCCGCTCGCTCCAGGCCACCGGCCTGGAGGTCGGCTCGATCCAGGACGTCACCCCCACGCCGCACAACGGCTGCCGTCCGCCCAAGCGCCGCCGCGTTTGAGTCGACTCCCGGGACCGCCGGTCCCGGTTCGCCGTGAGGTGGTGCCGTACGGCCCCGGGGTGCACGCCCCTGGGCCGTACGGCCGCCTCCGGCCCCCGTAGGGCGTCAAATAGTGGTCGCCCGCGACAGAAGGAATACGCACATGCTGATCGCTCAGCGTCCGTCGCTGACCGAAGAGGTCGTCGACGAGTTCCGCTCGCGGTTCGTCATCGAGCCGCTGGAGCCGGGCTTCGGTTACACCCTCGGCAACTCCCTGCGCCGCACGCTCCTCTCCTCGATCCCGGGTGCCGCCGTCACCTCGATCCGGATCGACGGCGTCCTGCACGAGTTCACCACCGTGCCGGGTGTCAAGGAGGACGTGACCGACCTCATCCTCAACATCAAGCAGCTCGTCGTCTCCTCGGAGCACGACGAGCCCGTCGTGATGTACCTGCGCAAGCAGGGCCCGGGTGTCGTCACCGCCGCCGACATCGCGCCCCCGGCCGGTGTCGAGGTGCACAACCCCGACCTCGTGCTCGCCACGCTCAACGCCAAGGGCAAGCTGGAGCTGGAGCTGACCGTCGAGCGCGGTCGCGGCTACGTCTCCGCCGTCCAGAACAAGCAGGCGGGCCAGGAGATCGGCCGTATCCCGGTCGACTCGATCTACTCGCCGGTGCTCAAGGTCACGTACAAGGTCGAGGCGACCCGTGTCGAGCAGCGCACCGACTTCGACAAGCTCATCGTCGACGTCGAGACCAAGCAGGCCATGCGGCCCCGTGACGCCATGGCGTCCGCGGGCAAGACGCTGGTCGAGCTCTTCGGCCTCGCGCGTGAGCTGAACGTCGACGCCGAGGGCATCGACATGGGCCCGTCCCCGACGGACGCCGCGCTCGCCGCCGATCTCGCGCTCCCGATCGAGGAGCTGGAGCTGACGGTCCGCTCGTACAACTGCCTCAAGCGCGAGGGCATCCACTCGGTGGGCGAGCTGGTGGCCCGCTCCGAGGCGGACCTGCTCGACATCCGCAACTTCGGCGCCAAGTCGATCGACGAGGTCAAGGCGAAGCTCGCGGGCATGGGCCTCGCGCTCAAGGACTCGCCTCCCGGCTTCGACCCGACGTCGGCCGCCGACACCTTCGGCGCGGACGACGACGCGGACGCGGGGTTCGTGGAGACCGAGCAGTACTGAGTTCCGCGGGGCGGGGGCGGGGTTTCTGATCTCGCCTCCGGCTCGGGGTCCTCAAGCGCCGGACCGGCTGGGTTCTGTTCGGTGGGGCGCCGGGTGCGGGTGCGTGATCGCGCTTCGCGCCTGTCCTCAAGCGCCGGACGGGCTGGGTTTTGCTCGGCGGGACGTCGGGTGCGGGTGTGCTTTTGCGCTTCGCGCTCGTTCTCAAGCGCCGGACGGGCTGGAATTTTTCCCGCCCGTGCCGGATTCCGGACTTCGGGCCGGATCTCCGTCGGGGGGTCTCCTCCGCGCGGACACTGTCGTCGGTACCTCGTACGGCCGGCGCAGACACATTAGGAGTTGGATATGCCCAGGCCCACCAAGGGTGCTCGTCTCGGCGGCGGTGCCGCGCACGAGAAGCTGCTGCTCGCGAACCTCGCGAAGGCGCTGTTCGAGCACGGCAAGATCACCACGACCGAGGCGAAGGCGCGGCGGCTGCGGCCCTACGCCGAGCGACTGGTGACCAAGGCGAAGAAGGGCGACCTTCACAACCGCCGCCAGGTCCTCCAGGTCATCACCGACAAGAGCGTCGTCCACACGCTCTTCACGGAGATCGGCCCGCGTTACGAGAACCGTCCGGGTGGCTACACCCGTATCACCAAGATCGGCAACCGCCGGGGCGACAACGCGCCCATGGCGGTCATCGAGCTGGTGGAGGCCCTGACCGTGGCCCAGCAGGCCACCGGTGAGGCCGAGGCCGCGACGAAGCGCGCGGTCAAGGAGGACGAGGCGAAGGCCGAGTCCACCGAGGAGTCGAAGGACGCCTGAGTCCGCGAGGACTCGAACCGACAGCGGGCCCGTCCCTCCGGGGGCGGGCCCGCTGCCGTACCACAGAGAGGGAGGGCGGCCGTGCGGCTGCGGCTGGACCTGAGTTACGACGGCACGGAGTTCCACGGCTGGGCCAGGCAGCCCGCCGGGCGGCGCACCGTGCAGGAGACGCTGGAGGAGGCGCTGCGCGTCGTGACGCGCGCGCCGGAACCGTACGAGCTGACCGTCGCGGGGCGCACCGATGCCGGGGTGCACGCGCGCGGGCAGGTCGCCCACGTCGAAATGGCGGACGAGGTGTGGGCCGAGCATGGCGAGAAGCTGCTCAAGCGGCTCGCCGGGCGGCTGCCCAAGGACGTCCGGGTGTGGCGTGTGGCGCCCGCGCCCGAGGGCTTCGACGCCCGGTTCTCGGCGATCTGGCGGCGCTACGCGTACCGCGTCGCCGACCAGCCGGGCGGCGCGGACCCGCTGCTGCGCGGGCACGTGCTGTGGCACGACAGGCCGCTCGACATCGACGCGATGAACGAGGCGGCCGAAGGGCTGCTCGGGGAGCACGACTTCGCCGCGTACTGCAAGAAGCGCGAGGGCGCGACGACCATCCGCGAGATGCAGCGGCTCTTCTGGACCCGGCGCGCGGACGGTGTCCTGGAGGCGACCGTGCGCGCGGACGCCTTCTGCCACAACATGGTGCGCTCGCTCGTCGGCGCGCTGCTCTTCGTCGGGGACGGGCACCGGCCGCCGTCCTGGCCGGCGAAGGTGCTCGCGGCCGGGGTGCGGGACTCGGCGGTGCACGTCGTACGGCCCGTGGGGCTCACGCTGGAGGAGGTCGGGTACCCGGCCGACGCGCTCCTCGCGGCGCGCAGCGCCGAGGCGCGGAACATGCGCACCCTCAAGACGGCGGCCGGCAACCCGCCCAAGGAGTGCGGAGGTTGTGACTGAGCCGGGGGACGCTTGACCTCGCGGCCGCCCGGCTCGTATATGCTCGCGAACTCCGGGTGAGTCCTTCGAACGGCTTGCCGAAGAGTTCGGGGTCCTCGGGGCCCGGGGGTTTGTATGAGCGCCGTCCATTCCGCTTCCCGTGAGACGCCGCAGCCCGGGCGCCGACGGCGGGCCGGCGGGGGCGCGGCGGAGTGGCGCAGGGCCGTGGCGCACAGCCACGGGCTGCTGCCGCAGCCGCCCGACGACCGGGAGAAGTACTCCTACGCGCAGCGCAACCGCTGGGTCCTGACGCTCGGTTCGTTCATCAGCTTCGCGTGCCTGGGCCTCAGTCAGCTCATGTTCACGGCGTCGAGCCCCTGGTTCTGGGTCATGATGCCGCTGCTCGCCTTCGTCGTCGTGGACTACCTGCTCTCCTTCGTCCTCGACAGTTTCAGCAAGGACTTCGACCTCAAGAAGCACCGTGCGATGGCGCGTGCCTGGCGGCCCGCCACGTACCCGACGGTGGACGTGTTCCTGCCGGTGTGCGGGGAGCCGATCGAGGTCCTGCACAACACGTGGACGCACGTGCGCGCGCTCGCCAATGCCTACGCGGGCCGCGTCGAGGCGCATGTGCTGGACGACGCCGACGACCCGGACGTGGCGCGCATGGCCGCCGACTTCGGCTTCCGCTACCTCGTGCGCCCGAACCGCGGCTGGTTCAAGAAGGCCGGGAACCTGCGGTACGCCTTCGAGCGCACGAGCGGCGAGCACATCCTCATCCTGGACGCCGACTTCGCCCCGCGCGCCGACCTCCTGGACGAACTCCTGCCGCACATGGACGAGGAGAAGGTCGCGATCGTCCAGTCCCCGCAGTTCTTCCGCATCGTGGACCGGCAGAACTGGATCGAGCGCGGGGCGGGCGCGGTCCAGGAGCAGTTCTACCGCTCGGTGCAGACCTCCCGCGAGGACAAGGACGGCTCGATCTGCGTCGGTTCCTGCGCGGTCTACCGGCGCGAGGCGCTGGAGGAGATCGGCGGGATCTCGCTGATCGAGCACTCCGAGGACATGTACACCGGCTTCGACCTGCGCGCGCTGGGCTGGAAGCTGCGGTACGTGCCGGTCGCGCTCTCCGCCGGGGTCTGCCCCGACACAGCGGGCGCCTTCCACAACCAGCAGTACCGCTGGTGCATGGGCTCGCTCTCGCTCCTGACCTCGAAGTCCTTCTGGCAGATGGACCTCCGGTTGCTGACCCGGCTGTGCTACGTCTCCGGGTTCCTCTACTACCTCCAGACCGCGCTGCTCACCTTCATCGCCCCGCTCATCCCGCTCTCGCTGCTCCTGCTCCGCCCCGACCTGCTGCGCGCGCAGGCCGGCCTGCTGATCCTGCCGAGCGTCTTCTACGTGACGCTCGTGCTGCCGCTGTGGCACCGGGCCCCCTACCGGCTCGAAGCCTGGGCGGTGCGGATCATGTACGGCTGGTCGCACGTCTTCGCGGTGTGGGACGTGCTGCGCGGGCGGCCCATGGGCTGGAAGCCGACCGGCTCGGACGGGGCGAAGAAGAACGGCATGGGCCGCTACTGGGCCGGGATGATCGGCTGGACCGGCGGCACCGCCGTGCTGTGGGTCGCGGTCTCCGGCTGGCGGCTGCTCACGGGCTACCCGCCGGACTACGCCCTCATGCTCTCGGGCGGTCTCTTCTACGCGGCCGTCGTCGCCCGCGTCCTCGTACAACCGCGTGCCGCCCGGGCGCAGGCCCCGCTGCCGCCCACCCCTCAGGAAGCCCTCGTATGACCTCCTCCCCCCCAGGGAGCCCTCGTATGACCTCCCCCCACGCCACGGCCTTCCCGCGCCGGGCCGCGCTCGGCGCTCTCGCGGGCGCCGCCGCGCTCGGCGCCGCCGGCTGCTCCGTCTTCAGCGACGAGGGCAGGTCGCAGTACGAGCGCGCGCGGGGCCACTCGGACGCGACCGCGTCGGCGGACGCCGAGGGCGGCCCCTCGCCGAAGCCGAGCGAACTCCCGTACGATGTGCGGCCGCTGCTCGCCCCGGCGAAGAAGTACTTCGGTGTCGCGCTCGACGGGGCGCCCGCCTCGGTCGCGCCGCTCGCGCGGTTCGCGAAGCAGGCGGGCAAGAAGCCCGACCTCGTCGAGTTCTACTCGGCGTGGGGCGACGCCTACGAGACGCGGCTCGCCGTCAACGCCTGGGACTACGGGGCGCTCCCGTTCATCGCCTGGGAGCCCTTCAAGAAGACGCTGGCGCAGATCGGCGCGGGCAAGGACGACAAGTACGTCCGCGGTTTCGCGCGGGACGTGCGCGACCTCAACCAGCCCGTCGCGATCAGTTTCGCGCACGAGATGAACGGCCACTGGTACCCCTGGGGCAGCAAGAAGGCGAGCCCCGCCGAGTTCGTGCGCGCCTGGCGGCACCTCCACGACGTCTTCGCCGACGAGGGCGCGACGCAGGTGATCTGGGTGTGGAGCCCGAACGTGATCAACCCGGTGCCGGACGTGCGGCTGCGCCCGTACTGGCCGGGGGACGCGTACGTCGACTGGGTCGGCGTCATCGGCTACTACGGGGCCGACGGGCCCTCGACCTTCGGGACGCTGTACGGGCCGACGATGGACGAGGTCCGCGCCTTCACGCGAAAGCCCTTCCTCATCGCCGAGACGGCCTCCGAGGACACCCCGCGCAAACCGGCCGACATCCACGACCTGTTCACGGGCGCCGCGAAGCGGGACGACGTGCTCGGGCACGTCTGGTTCGACTTCGACAAGGAGGCGGACTGGCGCATCGCGAGCGATCCGGCGGCCGAGGCCGCCTACCGCCGCGAGGCGGCCTCGCCCTCGTACGGCTTCGACGTGCGCGCGGCGGGCGGCGGGAACGGGGGAGCGGGCCGCTGATGGACTCCTGGAACACGGCGGGTCCGGGCACGTACGAGAACGACGCCGCGCCCACACCGCACCCGTACCCCCCGGACGACGCCGCGCCCTCACCGCACCCGTACCCCCCGGACGGCTCCGCGCCCTCACCGCACCCGTACCCCCCGGCCCCGGCCGACCCCGCGCTCGATCCGCCCACCCAGAACTTCGCCCCCGTCGCCGCGCCCCGGGCGGACGCCTTCGACGTCAATCCGCAGCGCGCGCCCGTCCCCGGGTACCGGGTGCCCGAGGTGCCCGAGTCGGCCTGGTCCGTGGACACCCGCAGGTCGACGCTCATCAGCAGGGGCGCGCTCCTGTGCGTCCTGCTCGTGCAGGCGATCCTCACGCTGCGGCTCGGCGGCTCCGTCTTCCAGGACGAGGCGCTGTACATCGCCTCGGGCCACTACGAGCTGGCCAACCTGCTCCACGGCACGCCGCTGCCCGTCGACTTCGCCGCCTACTTCTCCGGCCACCCGAAGCTCTACCCGGTGCTCGCCGCGCTCGTGGACGACCGCTTCGGGCTCGCCGGGGTGCGCCTGCTGAGCCTCGTCTTCCTCCTCGCCACGACGGCGCTGCTGTACGCGAGCACGCGGCGCCTCTTCAACGCCCGCTCCGCGCTCGGCGCCGCCGCGCTCTTCGCCGTCGTGCAGCCGACCCTCACGCTCGGACGGCTCGCGACCTACGACGGGGCGGCGCTCTTCCTCCTCGCGCTCGGGCTGTGGCTCGTCGTGCGCACCGGGCGGATGCGGGTGCCCGCCGTGCTGCTCGCGGCCCCGCCGATCGCGCTCGCGTGCGGCGTCAAGTACGCGGCGGCACTGTACGTACCGACCCTGGTCCTCCTCGCGGTGCTCACCGCCTACCGGCAGCGCAGCGCGCGCACCCTGCTGCGCGGCGTCGTGCTCGGCCTCGGCGTCCTCGCGCTGCTCGGCCTCGGCTACGCGCTCTCGGGCCCGCTCGGCGGCATCACCTCCACCACGACCGACCGCGCCCACGGCGGCGACCCGGCGGGCCGGCTGCTCGGCCACAGCGCCCAGTGGGGCGGACTGCTCGTGCTCACGGCGGCCGGCGGCAGCCTCGCCTACGTGCTGCGCGCGCGCATGGTCGAGATGCCCTGGGTGCGGGGCAGCACCCCGGGGCGCTGGCGGCGCGCGCTGCTCGGCGTGCTCCTGACCGGCACCGCGCTCCTCGCCCCCGCGTACCAGATCCACCTCCAGACGGAGGTCTCGCTCTTCAAGCACGTCGGCTTCGGGCTGCTCTTCGCCGCGCCGATGGCCGGGCTCGGCATGTCCCGGCTCGTCGGCCCGCACTTCCGCAACCCGCAACTCGGCATCATGCTCTTCGTGCTGACGCTCGTGCTCGGCATGGTGCAGGCGCAGAACGCGTTCAGCTGGCCGGACGCGCGCGGCCCCGCGAGGTACCTGCGCACGGTCGTGGACCGCGAGGGGCTCTACCTCGCCGAGGAGTCCGAGGTGCCCGCGTATCTGCTGCGCGAGCGCACCGGATGGAACCAATGGGTCAACACGACCTTCTTCCCCTACACGGCGAAGGACGGCAAGCACTACGAGGGCTCCGACCCGGCCGGGTTCGCGGCGGCCGTGCGCGAGGCGCGGTTCGACGTGATCATGCTGCGCGGCGGGGTCACGCCCGAGGTCGACGCGGCGGTCGAGAAGGCGCTGCGCGGCAATCCGCGCTACCGGCTGACCGGGCGCTTCCCCACCACGACGAGCAGCGGAGACTCGGTCTACCGGATATGGGTCAAACAGTGAACCGGCCACCGGAGCGGGAGGCTTTTTTCGACGGCGAGTCCGAGTCGACCCGCACCATGAGCCTCTTCCTGCCCAGTCAGCTCCGCCGGGCCGCCGACGCGGCCGCCACGCGCGTCCCGCAGGCCGTACGGCCCGCCGTGCCGCGCGAGGACGGGCCCGCCGAGCCGCCCGCGCCGCGCCGCGACCGGGGCGGATGGCGCACCGCCGCGCCCGTCCTCGCGCTGCCCACGCTGCTCGCGCTCGTCATGCTCCTGCCGGGGCTCGGCGACCGCCAGCTCTGGCGGGACGAGCACGCGACGTGGTGGGCGGCCTCGCTCTCGCTGCACGACCTGAGCGTCCTGACCAAGTCGATCGACATCGTCTTCATCCCGTACTACCTCGGGATGCACCTCTGGATCGCGGTCTTGGGTGACTCCGAGACGGCCCTGCGCGTCCCCGGCGCGCTCGCGATGGCGGCGGCGGCCGGGCTGCTCGGGCTGCTCGGGCGGCACCTGTTCACCGCGCGCGTCGGGCTCCTCGCCGGGCTCGCCCTCGCCCTCGTCCCGGGGATCACGCGGTACGGGCAGGAGGTGCGCCCCTACTCCTTCGCCGTCGCGGCCGTGCTGCTGTCCACGCTCCTGCTGCTGCGGCTCCTGGAACGCCACGGCTTCAAGGGCTGGTGCGCGTACGCGCTCACCGTGCCGCTCGTCGGCTGGAGCCACCTCGCCTCGCTGTGCGTCCTCGCGACCCACCTCGCGCTCGTCCTGCGCGCCCGCCGCGCCGGGGACCGCGTCGCGAGCTGGGCGTGGACGGCCGCCGCGCTCATCGGGCTGTGCCTCGTGCTGCCGATGGCGCTCGCGGGCAGCGGCCAGAGCGGGCAGATCGCCTGGAACAACCCCACCTTCCACGACCTCCGGACCTACCCGGAACAGCTCTTCGGGAGCTGGGCGGTCGCCGTCCCGGTCCTCGTCCTCGCGGTCGCCGGCGCGTGCCTCGTCCGCGCGTACGTGCTGCCCTTCGCGCTGTGGGCGGTACTGCCACCGCTGCTCACCTTCGCGACGGCCGCGCAGCTCCACCTCTTCCTGCCGCGCTACCTGCTCTTCACCGTGCCCGCCTGGGTCCTGCTCGCCGCCGCCGCGCTCGGCCGCGCGGGCGGGCGGCTGAACGGCGAGGGGCCGCGCGCGCTGCGCGCCGGGGGGCTCGTCCTCGGGCTCCTCGCCGTCGCCGGGCTCGCCCTCGCCGCGCAGCCGGGCCTGCGGACCGCGCGCGCCGACATCGTGGGCGAGCCCGACTTCCGGGGGAGTGCCGCGTACCTCCTCGCCCATCAGGAGAAGGGCGACGCGCTCGCGTACGGCGGGACGTTCTCCGAGCGGCGGGCGCTCGACTACGAGCTGCGCGACGCCCCCGAGCGCCCGAAGGACGTCCTCCTCTACGAGACGCCGCAGGAACTCGGCTCCTACGGGGCGCGGGAGTGCCCGCACCCCGCGCGCTGCCTCGCCACGACCAAGCGGCTGTGGCTCGTGACGACCTCGTTCGGCGAGGACCCCTACGGGGACATGCCGCGCGCGAACGCGAAGGCGATCCGCGCCGGGTTCCGCCTCGCGGACACCAAGCGGCTGCGCCAGGTCCGGGTCCTGCTGTTCACCCGCGCCGCGGCCGAGCGCCCGCGCGACGACGGCGCCGCGGGCCGCGCGGTCCACACCTCCTGACCACCCTCCCCGCACCCCTTCCCTTCCCTTCCCCTCACTTCCCCTTCCCGTCCCTTTCCGCCGAGGAGCAAGCCCGTGAGCCAGTCGTCAGCAGCACCGGACACCCCGGAGAACACCCCGCCGGGCGACGCCGCGCGCGTCACCGTCGTCATGCCCACGTACAACGAGGCGGCGAACCTGCCGCGCATGGCGGAGGCCGTCCTCGCGCTGCCGCTCCCGGCGCTCCAGCTCAAGATCGTGGACGACTCCAGCCCGGACGGCACGGGGGAGCTGGCGGACGAGCTGGCGGAGAAGTACCGCGTCCCCGGGGAGCGCCCGCGGATGACCGTGCTGCACCGCACCGAGAAGGACGGCCTCGGGCGCGCGTACGTCGCGGGGATGAGCGAGGCACTGGAGGAGGACGCCGAGTTCGTCGTGCAGATGGACGCCGACGGGAGCCACCCCGTCGAGGCCGTCGTCCGGATGCTCGCCGCCGCGCGCGCCGAGGACGCCGGGCTCGTCGTGGGCAGCCGGTACGTCGAGGGTGGGCAGCTCGACGAGGAGTGGGGCCGCCACCGCGTGCTCCTCTCGCGCTTCGCCAACGCCTACGCGCGCGCCGTGCTCGGCAGCGACATCCGCGACATCACGGCGGGCTTCAACCTGTGGTCCGCCGCGACGCTGCGGGACATCGACCTCACGACGCTCGACAGCGCGGGCTACAGCTTCCAGGTCGAGCTCAAGTACCGGGCGACGCGCGCCGGGCACCGCGCCGTCGAGGTCCCCATCCGCTTCGAGGAACGGACGGAGGGCGCCTCGAAGATGACGCTGCGCACGCAGTGGGAGAGCGCGCTCGTGCCACTGCGGCTCCGGATGCGCGGGGACCGCTGAGGCGCGGGGCCCACGGCGGGGCCGGGGCGCTCGCGATGGGCTACGGGGCCGGGGACGTGGCCGCCTTCGAGGCGGCGGCGAGGCCCCGGGCGTAGATCTGCCGGAAGGCGTACGTGGACAGCTCGTCGCCCGCGCGGAAGACCTCCGTGTCGGCCTTCGTGACCGCCTTGCCGTCCCGGAAGCCGCCGACCGTGAGGTAGACGTACCGGGCGAAGGCGTTGGTGGTGCTGCGGCACACCGTCGTCCGGCAGAAGACGGGCACCCCGGCGCCCGGCAGCGAGGCGACGTTCCCGCGCGCCTGCTCCTTCGCCTTCGCCGCCGCCCCCGCCGAGTCGAAGACGGCGACCCCGACCGTGACGGCGACGCCGCCCTTCGTGTACGTGGCGCGCAGCACCTGGCGGCAGCCGTTCGCGGTGAGCACCCCGCCGAGCGCGCCCTGGGCGGCCGAGGCGCAGTCGCCCGTCGCGGCGAGCGGCCCCTTGGCGTACGTACCGCTGTCGAGCCGGGCCCCGCTCCCGGGGAAGAGCCCGGCGGCCGTGAGCGGGGCCGTGTCGCGCGCGGCGCTGTTGAGGTACTCGCTGGGGCTCGGGAGGGGGCGGGGCGCGACCGAGGAGAAGCGGGGGCTCGCGCTCGTGGCGGGCCCGGGGAGCGTCGCGGTGGGCGGGAGGCTCTTGCGGGCGTCGTCGCTCTTCGTGCCGTCGTCCTTGTTCACCGTGACGACGACGGTCGCCACGAGCGCGGCGACGAGCCCGGTGGCGACGACGCCGAAGGCCGTCCACAGCACCGTCCTGCGGCGCTTGGCGCGGGCGTTGTCCTCCGCGAGCGCGTCCCAGTCCGGGGTCCGCCGCCCCGTGCCGAAGCCGTCGTCGTCACCATGGGGTCCCCCGTGCCCAAAGCTCATGGCGCGCATACTAGTCACACGGATGCGGGCGGTGACCGCCTGCGGGCGGGGCGGACATCTGCTCCCTCGCCCCGCGATATCGCGGGGGCGGGCCGCACGCTTTTGACCCGTACGGGGACGGGCGGGTAGCCTGGCTTCTCGTTGTGTATTGGCTTGCTCATTCTCACGTGAGGGGCCCTTACACCGGTCCACCAAGCCGATGACCAGCGGTGCGCACGCGTTTGCGTCGACGAGTGCGTCCAGGGCTGTCGTGATCGTCCGTGGTGGCCATGTCAGGACCCCCTCCCTGGCTGTTCTCGGCCCGGGAGACACCCATCACAGAAGAAGCGAAGGCTACGACCAGTGCGTACGTACAGCCCCAAGCCCGGCGATGTGACTCGCCAGTGGCACGTCATCGACGCCCGGGACGTTGTCCTGGGCCGTCTGGCGTCGACCGCCGCCAGCCTCCTGCGGGGCAAGCACAAGCCGATCTACGCCCCCCACGTCGACACCGGTGACTTCGTCGTCATCATCAACGCCGACAAGGTGCACCTCTCCGGCAACAAGCGGACCCAGAAGCTCGCCTACCGTCACTCGGGCTACCCGGGCGGTCTGCGTTCGGTCCGTTACGACGACCTCCTCGCGAACAACCCGGAGAAGGCCGTCGAGAAGGCCGTCAAGGGGATGCTCCCGAAGAACACCCTCGGCCGTCAGATGCTCTCGAAGCTGAAGGTCTACGCGGGCGAGCAGCACCCGCACGGTGCGCAGCAGCCGCAGCCGTTCGAGATCACTCAGGTCGCGCAGTAAGTCCGGCCACCCCCTAAGACACAGAGAATTCTGAGGAGCATCGTGGCCGAGACCACCGCCGAGCAGCCGATCGAAGAGGCTGTCGACGTCGAGCAGTACACCACCGAGTCCGAGGTCCCCGTCGAGGGCGAGTACACCTCGGAGTCCCTCGCCTCCGCCTTCGGCGAGCCGCAGCCGGCCGCCGGCCTGGGCCGTCGCAAGAACGCGATCGCCCGCGTCCGGATCGTCCCGGGCTCCGGCAAGTGGAAGATCAACGGTCGCACCCTTGAGGACTACTTCCCCAACAAGGTGCACCAGCAGGAAGTCAACGAGCCCTTCAAGGTGCTCGAACTCGACAACCGCTACGACGTCATCGCCCGCATCGCGGGTGGCGGCGTCTCGGGTCAGGCCGGCGCCCTGCGTCTCGGCGTGGCCCGCGCGCTGAACGAGGCCGACGTGGACAACAACCGCGGCGCCCTCAAGAAGGCGGGCTTCCTCCGCCGCGACGACCGTGCCGTCGAGCGCAAGAAGGCCGGTCTCAAGAAGGCCCGCAAGGCCCCGCAGTACAGCAAGCGCTGATCACGGCCCCTGCCGTATCGCTTGTTCGCCCCGGCGGCACTTCCGTGTCGCCGGGGCGTTCGCGTACCCGGCGGGCATCCGGCGGGCGCGCGACGTCCCCGGCGGGCATCCGCTGGGCGCGCGACGTCCCCGGGGGGACCCGGTGTATGCGGTATGACGTATAACAACTGATGTGCGAAGTGCGGCGGCCCGGTGAACGGCGGGGTCGCGCGTGACAGCGAGCGGGAGGAATCCAGGTGGGACGGCTCTTCGGGACGGACGGCGTACGCGGGGTCGCGGGCGTCGATCTGACGGCCGAGCTCGCGCTCGGGCTCGCGGTCGCGGCGGCGCACGTACTGGGTGAGGTGGGGAGCAGGCCGGGGCACCGGCCGACCGCCGTGGTGGGGCGCGATCCGCGCGCCTCGGGCGAGTTCCTGGAGTCCGCCGTCGTCGCGGGCCTCGCGAGCGCCGGGGTGGACGTGCTGCGCGTCGGCGTGCTGCCGACGCCCGCGATCGCGCACCTGACCGGGGTGCTCGGCGCCGACTTCGGCGTCATGCTCTCGGCGAGCCACAACGCCATGCCGGACAACGGCATCAAGTTCCTCGCGCGTGGCGGGCACAAGCTCGCCGACGAGCTGGAGGACCGCGTCGAGGCCCAGTACCACCGCCACCGCGAGCCCGGGGCCACCGAGTGGTCGCGGCCGACCGGCGCCGATGTCGGCCGGGTGCGTGACTACGACGAGGGCTTCGACCAGTACGTCGCGCACCTCGTCGCCGTGCTCCCCAACCGTCTCGACGGCCTCCGCGTCGTCCTGGACGAGGCGCACGGCGCCGCCGCCCGCGTCTCGCCCGAAGCCTTCGCGCGCGCCGGGGCCGAGGTCATCACGACGATCGGCACCGAGCCGGACGGCCTCAACATCAACGACGGCGTCGGCTCCACGCACCTCGCCCAGCTCCAGGCCGCCGTCGTCGCCCACCAGGCGGACTTCGGCATCGCGCACGACGGCGACGCCGACCGCTGCCTCGCCGTGGACGCCGAGGGCCGCGAGATCGACGGCGACCAGATCCTCGCCGTCCTCGCCCTCGCGATGCGCGAGCACGGCACGCTCCGCAAGAACACCGTCGTCGCCACCGTCATGTCGAACCTTGGCTTCAAGCTCGCCATGGAGCGCGAGGGCGTGCACTTCGAGGAGACGCGCGTCGGCGACCGGTACGTCCTCGAACGCATGAAGGCGGAGGGGTACGCGCTCGGCGGCGAGCAGTCCGGGCACGTCATCCTCCTCGACCACGCGACGACGGGCGACGGCACCCTGACCGGGCTCATGCTCGCCGCGCGCATGGCGGAGACCGGGCGCTCCCTCGCGGACCTCGCCTCCGTCGTCACCCGCCTGCCGCAGGTCCTCGTCAACGTCCCCGACGTCGACCGCTCCCGCGTCGCCTCGGCCCCCGAGCTGCGCACCGCCGTCGAGGAGGCCGAGCACGCGCTCGGCACGACGGGCCGCGTCCTGCTCCGCCCCTCCGGCACCGAACCGCTCGTGCGGGTCATGGTCGAGGCGGCGGACATCGAGCAGGCACGCTCGGTGGCGAGTGGCCTCGCGGACGCCGTGAAGTCGGCGCTGGGCTGAGGCCGGGCGGGGGCGCGGGCGGGGGCGCGGGGGGCGGGTCCACCGCGTCCGTCGCCCCGGCCGCGCGGGGTCCGGTCCGCGGCCGGGGTGGCATGAGGCATCCTGGGGGTCTGTCAACTCCCTGTCAGCAGTGCCAGGTTCGCCCCACGGAGGACCCTTTTCATGAGCTACGACCCCCGCGTCGACACGAGCAGGCCGCACCCCGCGCGCGTCTACGACTGGCTTCTCGGGGGCGTCGACAACTTCCCCGCGGACCGTGCCGTGGGGGAGGGGCTGCCCGCCGGGGCGCGGCTCAACGCCCGGCGCAACCGGCAGTTCATGCACCGCGCGGCCCGGTACGTGGCGGGGCGGGGCGTCCGGCAGTACCTCGACATCGGCAGCGGCATCCCGACCGAGCCCAACCTCCACCAGGTCGTGCAGGAGTTCGTCCCGGGCGCCCGCGTCCTCTACGCCGACAACGACCCCCTCGTCCTCGCGCACTCCTCGGCGCTCCTCGCCGGGACCCCCGAGGGCGCGACGGCCTATCTCGACGCGGACGTCCGTGCCCCGGCCGAACTCCTGGACCGCGCGGGCGACTTCCTCGACCTGCGGCGTCCCCTCGCGCTCTCGCTCGTCGCCCTGCTGCACTTCGTGCCGGAGGACCAGGACCCCTACACGATCGTGCGGACGCTCGTCTCCCGCCTGGCGCCCGGGAGTTACCTCGTCCTGACGCACGGCACGGCGGACGAGCACCCCGAGCTGGAGGAGACGACGAAGGACAGCTACCGCCGCGGCGCGATCCCGCTCCGGATGCGGACCCGCCAGGAGGTCGAGCGGTTCTTCACGGGACTCGACCTCGTCGCCCCCGGACTCGTCACCGCCAACTACTGGTACCAGGACGGGGACAGGGTGCCGCCGCAGGAACGCAGCGGGTTCTGGGCCGGGGTGGCGCGGGTCCGGTAGCCCCGGACGGGCGCCGAACCCGCCCTCGCGCGGCGCCCGGTCGGTCGCGGGGTGCCCGGCGGGCGGCGTGGCCCCCCGGTCGGTCGCGTGGCCCCCGGCCGGCCGCGTGGCGCGCGGTCCGGGGTCAGAGCTTGCGCAGGCGGACGCGCTGGACCTTGTGGTCGGGGCCCTTCCGTATGACGAGCGTCGCGCGGCCCCGGGTCGGCGCCACGTTCTCGATGAGGTTGGGCTCGTTGATGGTGCGCCAGGTGCGGCGGGCGTAGGCCAGGGCCTCCTCCTCGGAGACCTGCGTGTACTTGCGGAAGTACGAGGACGGGTCCTGGAAGGCCGTCTCGCGCAGGCGGCGGAAGCGGTTCAGGTACCAGCCGCGGATGTCCTGCGGGCGCGCGTCCACGTACACGCTGAAGTCGAAGTAGTCCGCGAGGCCGACGCGGGTACGTCCGTCGCTGCCCGGCAGGGCGGGCTGGAGGACGTTGAGGCCCTCCACGATGAGGATGTCCGGGCGCGAGACGGTCAGGCGCTCGCCGGGCACGATGTCGTAGGTGAGGTGCGAGTAGACGGGCGCGGTCACGTTGTCCTTGCCCGCCTTCACGTCCGCGACGAAGCGGGTCAGCGCCCTGCGGTCGTACGACTCGGGGAAGCCCTTGCGCGCCATGAGGCCGCGCTTCTCCAGCTCCGCCATCGGGTACAGGAAGCCGTCCGTCGTGACCAGCTCGACGCGCGGGTGCTCCGGCCACCGCGCGAGCAGCGCCTGCAACAGGCGCGCGACGGTGGACTTGCCGACCGCGACACTCCCCGCGACACCGATCACGAACGGTGTCCCGTACTGCGTGCCCTGCTCGCCGAGGAAGGTGTTGAGCGAGCCGCGCAGGGCGTCGTTGGCGTCCACGTACAGATTCAGCAGGCGCGAGAGCGGCAGGTAGACATCCCGGACCTCGTCGAGGTCGATGACGTCGCCGAGGCCGCGCAGCCGCTCGACCTCGGCGGCCGTCAGCGGCAGCGGGGTCTTGGCGCGCAGCGCGCTCCACTCGTCCCTGGTCAGATCCACGTAGGGAGTCGCCTCCGGCCTGCGGTGGACGCTCCTCGGGGGTGAGGTGATCACACCTCCCATTGTCACGCCCGCGATACGCGCGGCGGGGGTGGGGTGCGTCACGCGCGAGGGCGGCGGGGTGGCGGGGCGCGGGGAGAGGGGGGCGCGCGACTGTGGATTTTCTGTGGAAGCGGCGAGTAGCTTCTGTCGCCGGGAGGTGGTGCGTGTGTGGCGTACGCAGTGGTGGCGTCGTGACGGAGAGCGACGGAAGGCCGGGCGTGAGGCGCGGGCCAGGGGGCGGCGTGAGGCGCGGCTCGCCGGGCTCGCCGAGGACCTGCCGGACGAGGGCATAGGGGAGGACCTGGAGGCGCTCGCGGACGCCTACCGCTTCGGCAGCAAGCCCCGCTGCGAGGAGGTCGAGTACCTGGCGCTGCTCGCGGAGGCGCGCGAATGAGGCCGAGTGGGGCCGCGTCGCTCTCCGTCGCCGGGCGCCCCCGCGCCGTAGTCTTCCGATATGTGCGGAATTGTGGGATATGCCGGAACGCAGTCGGCTCTTGACGTCGTCCTCGCCGGGCTCCGTCGCCTGGAGTACCGGGGCTACGACTCGGCGGGCGCCGCCGTGCTCGCGGACGGGGGACTCGCGACGGCGAAGAAGTCGGGCAAGCTCGCCAACCTGGAGAAGGAGCTGATGGAACGGCCGTTGCCGAGCGCGACGACCGGCATCGGCCACACGCGCTGGGCCACCCACGGCGCCCCCAACGACGCCAACGCCCACCCCCATCTCGACAACGCCGGGCGGGTCGCTGTCGTCCACAACGGCATCATCGAGAACTTCGCCGAACTGCGCGCCGAACTCCGCGCGCGCGGCCACCACCTGGAGTCCGAGACGGACACCGAGACCGTCGCGCACCTCCTCGCCGAGGCGTACGGCGCGCACGGCGATCTCGCCGCCGCCATGCGCGAGGTGTGCGGGCGCCTCCAGGGGGCCTTCACGCTCGTCGCCGTGCACGCCGACGCCCCCGAGAGGGTCGTCGGCGCCCGCCGCAACTCGCCGCTCGTCGTCGGTGTCGGCGAGGGCGAGTACTTCCTCGCCTCCGACGTCGCCGCCTTCATCGACCACACGCGCACGGCGATCGAACTGGGCCAGGACCAGGTGGTCGAGGTGTGGCCCCAGGGCGTCGCGGTCACCGGTTTCGACGGGCTCCCCGCCGAGGTCCGCACGTACCACGTGGACTGGGACGCCTCGGCGGCCGAGAAGTCCGGCTACGCCTCCTTCATGCTCAAGGAGATCGCCGAGCAGCCGAAGGCCGTCGCCGATACGCTCCTGGGCCGCGTGGACGAGTCCGGGACGCTCCTCCTGGACGAGGTGCGGGTCCCGCCCGAGGCGCTGCGCGAGACGTCGAAGATCGTCGTCGTGGCCTGCGGGACCGCCTTCCACGCCGGGCTCATCGCCAAGTACGCCATCGAGCACTGGACGCGCCTGCCCTGCGAGGTCGAGCTGGCCAGCGAGTTCCGCTACCGGGACCCGATCCTCGACCACCGCACGCTCGTCATCGCGATCTCGCAGTCCGGCGAGACCATGGACACCCTCATGGCGCTGCGCCACGCCCGTGAACAGGGAGCGCGCGTCCTCGCCATCTGCAACACCAACGGCTCGACCATCCCGCGCGAGTCCGACGCCGTTCTCTACACGCACGCGGGTCCCGAGGTCGCCGTCGCCTCCACGAAGGCGTTCCTGACCCAGCTCGTCGCCTGCTACCTCGTCGCCCTGTGGCTCGCGCAGCACCGGGGCGAGAAGTTCGGCGACGAGATCGGCGAGGTCGTCTCGGAGCTGGCCGGCATCCCGGCCGACCTGGAACGCGTGCTGGAGACGATGGAGCCGGTGCGGGAGCTCGCGCGCTCCCTCGCCGGGCACGACACGGTCCTCTTCCTCGGCCGCCACGTCGGCTACCCCGTCGCCCTCGAAGGC
Organism: Streptomyces sp. SPB074; assembly: GCF_000154905.1. Taxonomy (GTDB): domain Bacteria; phylum Actinomycetota; class Actinomycetes; order Streptomycetales; family Streptomycetaceae; genus Streptomyces. The sequence continues at coordinate 4,295,534 of NZ_GG770539.1, forward strand.
GCCCTCAAGCTCAAGGAACTCGCGTACATGCACGCCGAGGGCTTCGCCGCCGGGGAGCTGAAGCACGGGCCCATCGCGCTCATCGACCAGGGGCTGCCCGTCGTCGTCCTCGTGCCCTCCCCGCGCGGTCGCTCGGTCCTGCACGACAAGATCGTCTCCAACATCCAGGAGATCCGGGCCCGCGGGGCGCGCACGGTCGTCATCGCGGAGGAGGGCGACGAGGCGGTGGCCCCGTACGCGGACCACCTCGTGGAGGTCCCCGAGGTACCCACGCTCCTCCAGCCGCTCGTGGCGACGGTCCCGCTCCAGGTCTTCGCGTGCGAGCTGGCGACCGCGCGGGGCAACGAGGTGGACCAGCCGAGGAACCTGGCGAAGTCGGTGACGGTGGAGTGAGGGGGCGGGGGGTGAGGGGGTGAGCGGTGAAGGGGGCGGCACGTGGCGGCGGGCTCGGTGATGGGTGCGGTGGCGGGCCCGGCGGCAGGCTCGGTGGCGGGTGAGCCCGGTGTGCGGTGCGGGGGCGGTGCGCCGGGCGCGTGGGGGGCCGGCGGGCCCGGGGCGTAGGTTTTCCCCGGGCCGGGGTTCCTTCCCGGCCGGGAAGGAACGGCTCCCGTGATCATCGGTGTCGGTATCGACGTGGCGGAGATCGACCGCTTCGGCGCGGCCCTGCGCCGCACTCCGCAGCTCGCGGAGCGCCTTTTCACCGGGGGCGAGACCACGCTCCCCGACGGCGAGCCGCGCGGTATCGCCTCGCTCGCCGCGCGCTTCGCCGCGAAGGAGGCCCTGGCCAAGGCGCTGGGCGCCCCCGCCGGGCTGCGCTGGACCGACGCCGAGGTCTGCGCCGAGCCGGGCGGCCGTCCCTACCTGCGCGTCCGCGGCACGGTCGCGGCGCGCGCGGCGGAGCTGGGCGTCCGCCACTGGCACGTCTCGCTGAGCCACGACGCGGGCGTGGCCTCGGCGGTGGTGATCGCCGAGGGGTGACCGCCTCCGGGCGGCCCGCCCCGGCCCGTACCGCCCGGGTCCGTACCGCCCCGGCCCGTACCGCCCGGGTCCGTACCGCCCGGGTCCGTACCGCGCGCGCCCTCGCGTCGCGTTCCGGCTAGGCCAGCTCCAGGACCGCGATCCCGCCCAGTACCACCGCGCTCGCGACAAGCCGCCACCTCCCCAGTCGTTCCCTGAACACCACCGCCCCGATCACCGCCGCGATGACGATGCTCGTCTCGCTCCGCGCCGCGATGCTCGCCAGGTCCCCGTACGCCTGCGCCCCCACGACGAGCCCGTAGGCCGAGAGCGAGAGGACCCCGCCGAGCACACCCGTCCGCCAGCCCACCCGTATGCGCTCGCCGAAGCGGTCGCGCCAGCGGATAAGGGCGAGGAGCGGAAGCACGGGTCCCTGGAGCAGGAACATCCAGCCGATGTACCCGAGCACGGTCCCCGCGTCCCGCACGCCCGTGCCGTCCACGACGGTGTAGCTCGCGATCATCACGCCCGTGCCGAGCGCGGCGGCGAGCGCCGGCCACTGGGCCCGCCCCGGTGGGCCGTCCGCGAGGGCGAGCCCCGCGAGGCCGAGGGAGATGACGATGACGCCGAGCGCCTGCCCCCCCGGGCAGCGCCTGCCCGAGCAGCACCGTCGACGCGAGCGCGACGAGCCAGGGCGAGGTGCCGCGCGCGATCGGGTACATCTGGCCGAAGTCGCCCAGCCGGTACGCCTGGAGCAGCAGCCATTGGTAGACCGCCTGCAACAGGGCCGAGGCGATCAGGAACGGCCAGGCGCGCGCCTCCGGGACGGGCGTCCAGCAGGCGATGAGCGCGCCGCAGACCGTGTAGACGAGGTTGATCATCACCGTGCGCGCCGCCTTGTCGGCGGCCGCGTGCGAGAGGGCGTTCCAGATGGCGTGCGGCAGCGCCGCCGTGAGCACGGCGACGGGGACGGCGGCGGGCACTCGGTTCTCCTTCCCGCGGTGGAATCCGTTCGGGCGCGACGTCTCCCGCTCGCCGTTCCGTGCGGCACGGCGAGCGAGGAACTGAATTCCAAGGTGCACTATTTTCGTGGAACAGAATTCCGAGAAGAGTCCGGCCGACCTCGCCGCGCACATCCGCTCCCGTCTCTCCGGGCTCAGCGGTGCCGAGGCGCGTGTCGCGCACACCGTCCTCGACCTGGGGGAACGCCTCGTCGGGCTGAGCGTGAGCGAGGTGGCCGCGCTCGCCGAGACGGCGCCCTCCTCGGTCGTGCGCACGTGTCAGCGGCTGGAATTCCGCGGCTTCCAGGAGCTGAAGATCGCCGCCGCCCGCCAGGCCCCGCACCCACCGGGACCGGCCGACGGCTTCGGGGACGCGGCCGACCCGGCCGCTCGCGCGCTCGCCTCGACCCTCGCCGCGAGCCGCGAGGCGCTCGACGGGCTGCGCACGACGCTGCCCCCCGCGCGCCTGGGCGAGGCCGCCCGCCTGCTCCACGGGGCGAGCAGGGTCCTCGTCGTGGGCGCGGGCCTCTCACGACCGGTCGTCGCCGACACCGCGTACCGGCTGCGCGCGGTGGGCCGCGTCGTGGACGCCCCCGCCGATCCGCTCACCGCGCAGCTCTCCGCCGGGCTGCTCACGGACACCTCGGTGTGCCTCGCGGTGAGCCACACGGGCG
>NZ_GG770539.1:4298265-4327776 GCF_000154905.1 Streptomyces sp. SPB074
GAACCACACGGGCGCGACGCGCTCGACGGTGGACGCGGCCCGCCGCGCCCGCCTCCAGGGCGCCGCCGTCCTCGCCCTGACCAGCTACGTCCGCTCCCCGCTCACCGAGACGAGCGACTGCGTGCTCGTCGCCGGGGGGCAGGACCTCGTCCTCGGTCTGGAGGCCGTCGCGAGCCGGCTCGCCCACCTCGCGGTGATCGACGCGCTCGTGCAGACCCTCCTCGACCTCGGCGGCGACGCCCCGCGTCACGCCCTCGACGTCTCGGCGGAGGTGACGGCCGAACACTCCTACTGACCGGGTCCGCCGAGGCGACGCCGACCGGCCGGTACGGCCCCGGGCGGGGCTGCCCGTGCGTACCCGTCGGCGCTGCGGGAAACTCGACACCATGCGTACCGCTCACCGCGTGGAGACCGTACGGGCCGCCGAGCAGCGGCTCATGGACCGGCTGCCGGACGGAGCGCTTATGGCGCGCGCCGCTTCGGGGCTCGCGGCCGTGGCCGCCGAACTGCTCGGCCGCGTCTACGGCAGCCGCGTCTGCCTCCTCGTCGGCAGCGGCGACAACGGCGGCGACACGCTCCACGCCGGCGCGGCCCTCGCCCGGCGCGGCGCGGGCGTCAGCGCGGTCCTCCTGTCGCCCCCGCGCACGCACGCGGGCGGCCTCGCGGCGCTGCGCGCGGCGGGCGGGCTCGTCCTGGAGGCGCCCGAGGCCACCGGCGGGGCCGCCGCCCCCGAGGTGTCCGGGGAGGTGATCCGACGGGTGCGCGCGGCGGATCTCGTGCTCGACGGGATCGTCGGCATCGGCGGCAGGGGCGGGCTGCGGCCCGTCGCCGCCCGCCTCGCACGCGCCGCGTCCGAGGGCCGTCCCACGATCCTCGCCGTCGATCTGCCGAGCGGTATCGACGCGGACAGCGGCGAGGTGGGCGGCGAGGCGGTGCGCGCCGACGTGACGGTCACCTTCGGCACGTACAAGCCAGGGCTGCTTATCGATCCCGGGCACGAGCACGTGGGCGCGCTGCGCCTCGTGCCGATCGGCATCGAGCCGGGCGCGCCGGACCTGGAGGCGCTCCAGTACGCGGACGTGGCCGCCCTGCTGCCGGTGCCCGGGGCCGAGAGCGACAAATACCGGCGGGGGGTCGTGGGCATCGCCGCCGGTTCGACGCGCTACCCGGGCGCGCCGGTCCTCGCGGTGACGGGGGCGCTGCGCGGCGGCGCGGGCGCGGTGCGGTACGCGGGGTCCGCCGCCGGGGCGGTGACGGCGCGGCACCCCGAGACGCTCGTGACCTCGGGGCTGCCGTCCGAGGCGGGGCGGGTGCAGGCGTGGGTCGTGGGGCCGGGGCTCGGCGAGGGGGACGAGGCGCGCGCGGCGCTCGATGACGTGCTCGCCGCGGACGTCCCCCTCCTCGTGGACGCCGACGCGCTGAGCCTCGCGGGCCCCGACCGCATCCGCGCCCGCACCGCGCCGACCCTCCTCACCCCGCACGCGGGCGAGGCCGCCCGGCTCCTCGGCGCGGACCGCGTGGACGTCGAGGCCCGGCGCCTCGACGCCGTGCGCGAACTCGCCGGGCGGCTCGGCGCGACCGTCCTCCTCAAGGGCTCCACGACGCTCATCGCCGACCCGGACGACGCTTCCCCCGTACGAGTGAACGCGACCGGTACGCCCGGCTCGCGACCGCGGGCGCGGGCGACGTCCTCTCCGGTCTCGCCGGCTCCCTCCTGGCCACCGGCCTCCCGGCGCGCGACGCCGCCTCGGCCGCCGCCCACCTCCACGGGCTCGCGGCCCGCAGAGCGGCCGGTGGCGGCCGGAGCGGCGCCCCCATCACGGCCTACGACGTGGCGGAGGCGATCCCGGGAGCGTGGCGGGACGTACGGGAGGGCTGAGGGGGCGCGAAAGGGCGGGGCCACCCGCCCACGCGCGCGGAAAGGTAGGGGTGCCGCCCGACCACCGCGCGCGGAAAAGGACGTCACCCCCCGTCCCCGCGCGCCCCACCACGGTTCATCCGCTGTTGCCGCGTTGTTGTGGCGCGAGTTTCCCGGCTGTGGCCACAATTCCCCCATGAATCCCCCTCTTCCGCCCCGGGTGCGGGTGGCGGCCTATGTCGTGCGGTACGGGGCGCGCGGGCCCGAGTTGCTGGTGTGCGATCGCGTCAGTGCGCCGGAGGCCGGTGCGTGGGTCCCGGCCGGCGCCGTGGAGCCGGGCGAGGAGCTGAGCGCGGCCGTGCTGCGCGAGGTGCGCGAGGAGACGGGCATCGAGGGCGCGCGTGTCGTGCGGGCCCTCGCCGTCGATCACCGCTCCCACCCGGACACCAGCGCCCCGCGCCGCACCACGTACTTCCTCCTGCACGCCCCGCGCGGCGGCCCCGACCACTGGGAGCACCACGCCCCCACCGCTGACCACCGCCTCCGCTGCCACTGGCGATCCCTCCCGCTCACCACCCCCCTCGCCGACCACCAGGACGCCTGGCTCGCAGCGGCGGAACCGACGTGGGGAGCGCGACTGGCGGCGTGACGGCACGGAGCCCCCCGGGCCCGCCCGCCTCCCGACATCGCGGTGACGCCCGCCGGGGCGGGCTGTTGCCCCTTGGGGCGGCTCGCTTCCGGGGGCAGTGCGACACTGAGTCACGATGAACACCACCGCACAGGGCCCCCGGGCCGAGATCGATCTTGCCGCTCTGCGGGCCAATGTCCGGCTGCTGCGGGAGCGCGCGCCCGGTGCGGCGTTCATGGCGGTCGTCAAAGCGGACGCGTACGGGCACGGCGCCCTCGCCTGCGCGCGGGCCGCGCGCGAGGCCGGGGCGAGCTGGCTCGGGGTCGCGACGCCCGCCGAAGCGCTCGCGCTGCGCGCCGAAGGCGTCGAGGGGCGCATGTTGTGCTGGCTCTGGACGCCCGGCGGGCCCTGGCGCGCCGCGATCGAGGCGGACATCGACGTCTCCGTGAGCGGGCAGTGGGCGCTCGACGAGGTGGCCGTCGCGGCCCGCGAGGCCGGACGTACGGCCCGGGTCCATCTCAAGGCGGACACCGGCCTGGGCCGCAACGGCTGCCAGCCCGCCGACTGGTCCGCCCTCCTCGGCAACGCCCTCGCCCTCCAGGCGGAGGGAGCGGTCCAGGTTGTCGGCCTCTGGTCGCACTTCGCCTGTGCCGACGAGCCCGGGCACCCCTCCATCGCCGCCCAGCTCGCCCTCTTCGAGGAGATGACCGCGCTCGCCGCGCGCCTCGGCGTCCGCGCCGAGGCCCGGCACATCGCCAACTCGCCGGCCACCCTCGGCCTCCCCGAAAGCCACTACGACCTCGTGCGGCCCGGCATCGCGATGTACGGGCTCTCGCCGAGCCCCGCCATGGGTACGCACGGCGACTTCGGGCTCCGCCCCGTCATGCGGCTGCTCGCCCCGCTCGCCCTCGTCAAGCAGGTCCCCGGCGGCCACGGCGTCAGCTACGGGCACCACTACGTCACCCCCGGCGAGACGACCCTCGGCCTCGTCCCGCTCGGCTACGGCGACGGCATCCCCCGGCACGCCTCGGGGACGGGGCCCGTCCTCGTGAACGGCAAGTGGCACACCGTCGCGGGACGGATCGCCATGGACCAGTTCGTCGTGGACCTCGGCGGCGACACGCCCGCCCCCGGCAGCGAGGCCGTCCTCTTCGGCCCCGGCGACCGGGGCGAGCCGAGCGCGGAGGACTGGGCCCGTGCGGCGGACACCATCGTCTACGAGATCGTCACCCGCATCGGCGCCCGGGTGCCACGCGTCCACCTGAACGGGTAGAGACCCCGTAGGACCCGCGCACGACGCCTGCACCCCGAGTACGACCCGCACCCGTAGGACCTGAGCACGACCCGAGCACGACCCCCTACGCCCTCCCCGCCTCCCTACGCCCCGTCGCCGAGGAGAGTCACGTGGCCGACAGCGCACCTCTCGCCGGGCTTCCCGGTCCGCTCCCGACGCCGCCGACCGCCGCCGGGCGGCGGCGGGCCGGGGTGCTCGGCGCCGCCGTCGGCGTGCTCGCCGCCGGGGCCGCGGCGGGCGTCGCCGTCGAACGGCTGACCGTCGGCCGCTCCGTACGCCGCCGGGCGCGCCTCGCGCTCGACGCCACGAGCCCGTACGGCACCCTGCGCGGCACCCCCGGCTTCGCCCACGCGGCGGACGGCACCCCTCTCGCGTACGAGATCGAGGAGCCCGGGGAAGGCGGTGGCGTCCCGCGCGCGGGGGAGGCCCGTTGCACCGTCGTCCTCTCGCACGGCTACTGCCTCAGCCAGGACGCCTGGCACCACCAGCGCGCCGCCCTGCGCGCCCGCGGCGTGCGCGCCGTCTACTGGGACCAGCGCGGACACGGCCGCTCGGGCTGGACGCCCGGCGCGGCGCCGCCCGCCATCGACCTCCTCGGCGGCGACCTCAAGGCCGTCATCGACGCCGCCGCGCCCACCGGGCCGCTCGTGCTGCTGGGGCACTCGATGGGCGGCATGACCGTCATGGCGCTTGCCGAGCGTTACCCGGACCTCGTGCGCGAGCGCGTCGCCGGGCTCGGCCTGATCGGCACCTCCGCCGGGCGGCTCGACCAGGTCGCCTGGGGGCTCCCCGCGCCCGGCGCCGAGGCGCTGCGGCGGCTCGCGCCCGGGGTGCTGCGCGCCCTCGGCTCCGCGCCCGCGCTCGCCGAACGAGGGCGCCGCGCGGTCACGGACGTGTTCGGCACCCTCGTACGGCGCTACTCCTTCGGCGCGGGCGCCGAGATCGACCCTGCGCTCGCCCGTTTCGCGACGCGCATGATCGAGGCCACGCCGATGGAGGTCGTCGCCGCCTTCTGGCCGGCCTTCGCCGCGCACGACAAGACGGCCGCGCTCCCGCTCCTCACCGGCCGCCCCGCCTTCGTCCTCGCCGGGACGGACGACCTCATCACCCCCGCCTCCCACAGCCGTACCCTCGCGGCCGCCCTCCCCGAGGCGGACCTCACCCTCGTCCCCGGGGCCGGTCACCTGGTCCCGCTCGAACGCCCGGAGGAGGTCGGCGCGGCGCTCGCCGCCCTGCTGGCGGCGCTCGGGGCGGGGTGACGCGCGGCGCTCCCCGGGCCGCGGTCCGGCGGGCCGCCCGCCGCCCATTACCGTGCCTGTCATGGAACCGCTGAACACCGCCCTCGTCCTGCCCGCCTTCTCCGTCGCCGGGCCCGGCGAGACCACCGCGCTGGGGCGGCGGCTCGCCGCCGTGCTGCGGCCCGGCGACCTCGTGCTGCTCAGCGGGGAACTCGGCGCGGGCAAGACGACGCTGACGCGGGGGCTCGGGGAAGGGCTCGGGGTGCGGGGCGCCGTCACCTCGCCGACCTTCGTCATCGCCCGCGTCCACCCGCCGCTCGGCGAGGGGCCCGCGCTCGTCCACGTCGACGCCTACCGGCTCGGCGGCGGGCTCGACGCGATGGAGGACCTCGACCTCGACGTCTCGCTCACCGACTCCGTCGTGGTCGTCGAGTGGGGCGAGGGCAAGGTCGAGGAGCTGACCGAGGACCGCCTGCTCATCCGCATCGACCGCGCCACCGGCGGTACGGCCACCGCGCCCGGCCCGGCGGGCGCGGTCGCCGACGACACCGATCCCCGGCTCGTGACGATCACCGCGTACGGGGCGCGCTGGCAGGACGACCCGGCGGCGGGCGCCGCGCTCCTGAACCTGCGGGAGGGGTGAGGAACGCCCTGGCCCGGAGGGGGCCCGCGCGGGTTTTCCGACACGGTGTCGGCATGATGTTGCGTCGCGCGGCACCCCCGTGGTCACATGGAGGCCGAGATCTGGTGAGGGTTACCTAACCACACCTGCCGTCAGGAGGCAGCCATGCCGGCCACCGCACCCACCACGGACGCCCCCCGCACCCAGCCCGCCCCCGTCCCCTCGATGCGGGCGCTGCTCGATTCCTGCGCCGCCGCGACAGCCGTCTCCACACCCCCGGCGCCCGCGGCGCGGGAGGACGAGCGGGACGCGCGACGCCCGGGAGCGCGCGAGGACTGAGGCCGTACGCGCGCGGGCGGTGCGCGGGGCCGCGTTGCCGTCCGCCCTGTGTGAGGACGGTTCGGCCGGTGCGCGAGGCCGCGCCGCCGTCCGCCCTACTTGACGACGACCACCGGGGAGCCCAGGGCCGCGAAATCCCACAGGGCGTCCGCGTCCGCGAGGGATTCGCGGACGCCGCCCGTGCGCGAGCCCGGGTCGGGCGGCGGCGTGGAGCCGTCGGCCGCCGCGCTGAAACCGATCGCGACCCCGTCGGTGACGGCGAAGCGGACGACCTTGACGACGCGGACCCCGTCCGAGCCGAGAACGGCCGCCGCGCGGGACGTCACGGCGTAGTCACCGGGCGCCGGGTCGACCGTGCTCGGGGTGACCTCGAAGCTCCGGCTCGCCTTGCCGCTCTCGTCCACGAGCCACACCCGCTTCGCGCCGAGCGCGTACACGACCCGCTTGCCCTCGCCCGAGCCCGCGGGGACCGCGGCGACGGTCTTGCCGCCGTCGTCCTTCTTGCCCTGGCCGCCCGAGCCGCCCCGGCCCGCCGAGGGCGAGGGGGAGGCGCTGGGGGAGTGCGGGGCCTTCGCGAGGTGCTCGGGGGCGCTCGCGTTCGCCTGGAAGGCGAGGAACCCGATTCCGGCCAGGGCCGCCGCCGTCAGCCCGGCCACGATCCCGGAGCTCCTGCCTGCCACTGTGCCGCCTCCTGTGCGTCCAGCCCCGCCGGGCCCCGGCCCTGCGCCGCGCACAGCGACGGTAGCAGCCGGGCGGGGAACCGGCCTCCGGAGCGGGTGAGCGCTCGCTCACCCCGGAGGGCTCCGCCGCCTTCGGCGCCACCGGGCTCCGCGCCGTAGGCTGTCGGCGTGCTGCTGCTCGCTCTCGACACCGCTACGCCCGCCGTCACCGCCGCCCTGCACGACGGGGAGCGGGTCCTCGCCTCCGACAGCCGGGTCGACGCCCGGCGCCACGGCGAACTCCTCCTCCCCGCCGTGGACCGCGTCCTCGCCGCCGCCGACGCGCGGCTCCGCGACGTCACGGCCGTCGTCGTCGGCACCGGCCCCGGCCCGTACACCGGCCTGCGCGTCGGCCTCGCCACCGCCGACACCTTCGGCCTCGCGCTCGGCATCCCCGTCCACGGCCTGTGCACGCTCGACGGCCTCGCCTTCGCCACCGGCCGTACGCGGGAGGAGGGACCCTTCCTCGTCGCGACCGACGCGCGCCGCAAGGAGGTCTACTGGCGGCGGTACGCGGACGCCACGACCCCCCTCGGGGAACCCGCCGTCGACCGCCCCGCCGAGATCGCCGCGCAGGTGGGCGGCGTCCCCGCGTACGGGGCGGGGGCGCACCTCTACCCCGGCACCTTCGACGGCGCCGTGCCCGAGGGCCCCGCCGGACCGCTGCACGCCGACGCCGGCGCCCTCGCCGCGCTCGCCGCCCACCGCCTGGCCGCCGGCACGGAACTCGGCGGCCCGCGCCCCCTCTACCTGCGCCGCCCCGACGCGCAGGTGCCCAAGAACTACAAGGTGGTCACCCCGCGGTGAGCGCCGCCGAGCCCGTGACCGCTCCCGGCGAGGACACCTCCCCCCGGCTGCGCGAGATGCGCTGGTGGGACATCGACCCCGTCCTCGTGCTCGAACGCACGCTCTTCCCCGACGACGCCTGGTCGCGCGGCATGTTCTGGTCCGAGCTGGCGCACGCGCGCGGGCCGGGCGCGAGCCGCCACTACGTCGTCGCCGAGGACGCGGCGGGCACCCTCCTCGGCTACGCGGGCCTCGCCGCCTCCGGCGACCTCGCCGACGTGCAGACCATCGCCGTCGCGGAGGCCGCCTGGGGCCACGGCCTCGGCTCCCGCCTCCTCACCGACCTCCTGCGGGCCGCGACCGCCTTCGAGTGCGCCGAGGTCATGCTGGAGGTGCGCGTCGACAACCTCCGCGCCCAGCGCCTCTACGAGCGGTACGGCTTCCAGCCCATCGGCGTCCGTCGCGGGTACTACCAGCCCGGCAACGTCGACGCCCTCGTGATGCGACTCACTGACCCCGCGAACCCCGCCGCCCCCCTCCCCGGCACCTCAGAAAGCGAACCTCCCGGCCATGCCTGACGCCCCCCTCGTCCTCGGTATCGAGACCTCCTGCGACGAGACCGGAGTCGGCATCGTGCACGGCACGACGCTGCTCGCCGACGCGGTCGCCTCCAGCGTCGGCGAGCACGCGCGCTTCGGCGGCGTCGTCCCCGAGATCGCCTCGCGCGCCCACCTGGAGGCGATGGTCCCGACCATCGGCCGCGCGCTGGAAGAGGCCGGGGTCGCGGCCCAGGACCTCGACGGCATCTCCGTCACGGCGGGCCCCGGCCTCGCGGGCGCGCTCCTCGTCGGCGTCTCGGCCGCGAAGGCGTACGCCTACGCGCTCGGCAAGCCGCTCTACGGCGTCAACCACCTCGCCTCGCACATCTGCGTCGACCAGCTCGAACACGGCCCGCTCCCCGAGCCGACCATGGCACTCCTCGTCAGCGGCGGGCACTCCTCGCTCCTCCTCTCGGCGGACATCACCTCCGACGTGCGCCCTCTCGGGCAGACGATCGACGACGCGGCCGGCGAGGCCTTCGACAAGATCGCCCGCGTCCTCGACCTCGGCTTCCCCGGCGGCCCCGTCATCGACCGGTACGCGCGCGAGGGCGACCCGGCCTCGATCGCCTTCCCGCGCGGCCTCACCGGCCCGCGCGACGCCGCCTACGACTTCTCCTTCTCCGGGCTCAAGACCGCCGTGGCGCGCTGGATCGAGGCCAAGCGCGGGGCGGGCGAGGAGGTGCCGGTGCGGGACGTGGCCGCGTCCTTCCAGGAGGCGGTGGTCGACGTCCTCACGCGCAAGGCGGTGCGGGCCTGCAAGGACGAGGGCGTGGACCACCTGATGATCGGCGGCGGCGTGGCCGCCAACTCCCGCCTGCGCGCCCTGGCCCAGGAACGGTGCGAGCGCGCGGGCATCCGGCTGCGCGTCCCGCGCCCCAAGCTGTGCACCGACAACGGGGCGATGGTCGCCGCGCTCGGCGCCGAGATGGTGGCCAGGAACCGGGCCGCATCGGACTGGGAACTCTCGGCCGACTCCTCGCTCCCGGTCACGGAACCGCACGTCCCCGGCCACGACCACGGCGACTCGGACACGGACGGCGGCCACGGGCACGCGCACGGCCACCACGGGCACGGCCACCACGGTCACGATCACGTGCACGAGGTCGCGAAGGAGAACCTCTACAAGTGACCGTCACGACGCTTATGTGGGAGGCCCGCGCGGCCGCGGGCCGAGGCCCCGGCCTCCTCGCCTGGGCCCGCGCCCAGCCCCTGGAGGGCACCCCGCTGCGCCGCGAGACCTTCACGGCCACGGAGGACCGGGTGCTCGTGCTGACGTGGTGGGAGGGGGCGCCGGACGCCGGCCACCCGGAACTGCCCGAGCCGCCCGGGGACCTGGTGACGCGCGCGGTGCACAGGTGGCGGTTCGCCTCGGTGGGCGTCGAGGGTGACGGGCGCACCGGCGCCTGACACCGGCGTCAAGAGCGGGGAACGCAGGAACGATCTTCCCTTACCCGTTCGGCGGAAGAAGCCGCCGAACGGGCCTTCCGGCATGTCCGCCGCGAGATCGTGGCCCTTGTCCGGGCGGTCCGCCCGGCCCGCCGGAGCCGCGCGAAAAGGACAGGACGGAGGTCCCTCATTCATGCCGCACCTCCCGATACCCGGGCAGGATGTACGGGAGGAGGCGAGCCCATGACCCCGAAGAGCGAAGCCACGGCCGAGATGACGGTCGAGGAGTTCGAGCAGATCGCTGGCACCGCCCCGGAGACCGTCCGGCTGGAGTACCTGAACGGAAAGATCGAGGGCAAGCCCGTGCCGGACGGCAAGCACGACGAAATCATCATGTGGCTGCTGGAGCAGTGCCTGCAGCACCGGCCGGATCTGCGGCTCTACCCGGAACGGGGGCCCAAGGTCGAGAAGTACCGCAAGGGCCGGGCACGGCCGGACGGCGTGCTGGCCCCGCGCCGGCACTTCCTGACGTCCGGGGACTGGGCGGAACCGGAGGGCGTGCTCATGGTGGCGGAGGTCACCTCGCACGACTGGGACACCCATCAGCGTGACCGCGTGGAGAAGGCCGCGGGCTACGCGGCGGCGGGCATCCCCGTGTGTCTCCTCGTCGACCGTCAGGCGGGCGGCTTCACCGTGTGCGCGGAGCCGGACGACAGCGGCTACCGCAGCATCACCACGCGTGCCTTCGGAGCGCTCATCGAGTTGCCCGAGCCGGTGGACTTCGCCTTCAGCGGCGACGAGCTGAAGGAGCTCGCGGGCTGACGCGCCCCCTCACACCCCCCGCCCCACCAGCATCACCGGCGCCCCCAGCGCCCGGGTCAGGAAGACCGTCGCCGCGTGCGGGCCCTTCGGCTTCACCTGGCGGCGCAGTTCCTCCGGCTCCATCGCGGAGCCGCGCTTCTTGACGGTCAGCGAGCCGACCTCCCGCGCGCGCAGCAGGGACTTCAGGCGCTTCACGCCGAAGGGGAGCACGTCCGTGATCTCGTAGGCGCGCGCGTACGGGGTCGGGGTCAGGGTGTCCGCCGTGAGGTAGGCGAGCGTGTCGTCGATGAGGCTCGCGCCGAGTGCGCGGGCGGCCTCGGCGACCAGGTGGGCGCGGATCACGGCCGCGTCCGGCTCGTAGAGGTAGCGGGCGACAGGGGCCGCCGGGGGGTTCGGGAGGCCGGCGCCGCGCAGCCGGTGCGGGCCGGGGAGCAGGGTCGCCGTCGTGCCCGTGCCCGTGCCGAACCACAGCACCGCCTCTTTCAGCTCGCCGCCGTCCGAGACCCACTCTCCCGCCGCGTCGGCCGGGATGGCCTCGTGCGGTACGCCCGGGGCGACCTTGAGGGCGCCGAGCCGCCCGCTCCGCGCCGCGCCGATCGCCCAGCTCAGCGGGGGCGCGTACGACTCAGGGTCGAAGATCCGGCCCCGGCCGCCGCGCCGCGCGGGGTCGGCGAAGACCGTGTCGCAGTCGCTCGCGTCGACTTCGGTGACGTCCGCGCACTCCACGTCGATCAGCTCCGTGAGCCCCAGCGCCTCCGCGTTCGCGCGCGCGACGGCCGCCGTCAGCGGGTCGCGGTCCACGGCCCGTACCGCGATCCCCGCGCGGGCCAGCGCGAGCGCGTCGCCGCCGATCCCGCAGCACAGGTCGGCGACCCGCCGGGCGCCGAGGTCCTTCATGCGCCGGGCGCGGTACGCGGCGACCGGGGCGCGCGTCGCCTGCTCCACGCCGCCGGGCGTGAACCACATGCGCGCCGCGTCCTCGGCCCCGAACTTCGCGACGGCCCGGTCCCGCAGCCGCGCCTGCGCGAGCGCGGCGGTCACGAGGGCGGGCGGGTGCGCGCGCCGCAGCCGGGTCAGCTCCGCCAGTTCGTCGGCGGGGCGCAGCCCGCGCAGCGCGGCGAGGAGCGCGGAGCCCTCGGGGGTACGGAGGGCGGAGAGGTCTTCGAGGTCCACCGGGCCATTGTCGGGGAGCGCGCGCGAGGCGGCGGCAGGGGGGAGGGGTGGACCACCGCGTGCGGGCGGCCCCCGGGCCGCGGTGACCGGCGCCTCTCGCACGTTTCTGCGGGCCTTCACCGTCCAGGGGGACCCGGTGGTCCGCCGGGAGGACTACTTCCGGGTCCTGAGGGGGAGAGGGGCCTTCCGGAGGTCGTCCGGAAGGCCCTTTTTCCGCTTCGCGCCGCACTCGCCTGGCACTCCGCTTGACCGAGTGCTAATCGCGGTCATAGTCTCGGCTCTGGCACTCCCCACCGGAGAGTGCCAAGCAGCGACGGGCAGTCCGGCACCCGCGACGACGGATTACCTGGTCGCCACCCATTGACTTATTCACCCCGTGATCTCCGAAGGGGGAGGTCGGATCGTGACGACCGCCAGCTCCAAGGTTGCCATCAAGCCGCTTGAGGACCGCATCGTGGTCCAGCCGCTCGACGCCGAGCAGACCACGGCCTCTGGCCTGGTCATCCCGGACACCGCGAAGGAGAAGCCCCAGGAGGGCGTCGTCCTCGCCGTGGGCCCGGGCCGCTTCGAGAACGGCGAACGCCTGCCGCTCGACGTCAAGACCGGTGACATCGTGCTCTACAGCAAGTACGGCGGCACCGAGGTGAAGTACAGCGGCGAGGAGTACCTCGTCCTCTCGGCCCGCGACGTGCTCGCGATCATCGAGAAGTAAGCACCACCCCGGTCGCGTCCGGGTCTGACCCGGACCACCCGGCTTTCGCACCGAGCCGCGCCCCCGGACCCCGTCTTCTTCGACGCCGGGGCCCCCGGGGGCGCGGTCGTTGTGCGCACCCACGACTTTTCCGAGTTTTTCCCGAAGGGCTGAATCGCTCCCATGGCGAAGATCCTGAAGTTCGACGAGGACGCCCGTCGCGCCCTTGAGCGCGGCGTCAACAAGCTGGCCGACGCGGTCAAGGTGACGATCGGCCCCAAGGGCCGCAACGTCGTCATCGACAAAAAGTTCGGCGCCCCCACGATCACCAACGACGGTGTCACCATCGCCCGCGAGGTCGAGGTCGAGGACCCGTACGAGAACCTCGGCGCCCAGCTCGTCAAGGAGGTGGCGACCAAGACCAACGACATCGCGGGTGACGGCACCACCACCGCGACCGTGCTCGCCCAGGCGCTCGTCCGCGAGGGCCTGCGCAACGTCGCCGCCGGCGCCTCCCCCGCCCTGCTCAAGAAGGGCATCGACGCCGCCGTCAAGGCCGTCTCGGAGGACCTGCTCGCCACGGCCCGCCCGATCGACGAGAAGTCCGACATCGCCGCCGTCGCCGCGCTCTCCGCGCAGGACCCGAAGGTCGGCGAGCTGATCGCCGAGGCGATGGACAAGGTCGGCAAGGACGGTGTCATCACCGTCGAGGAGTCCAACACCTTCGGCCTGGAGCTGGACTTCACCGAGGGCATGGCCTTCGACAAGGGCTACCTCTCGCCGTACATGGTCACCGACCAGGAGCGGATGGAGGCCGTCCTGGAGGACCCGTACATCCTCATCAACCAGGGCAAGATCGCCTCGATCCAGGACCTCCTGCCGCTCCTGGAGAAGGTCATCCAGGCCGGTGGCTCCAAGCCGCTGCTGATCATCGCCGAAGACGTCGAGGGCGAGGCGCTCTCCACCCTCGTCGTCAACAAGATCCGCGGCACGTTCAACGCCGTCGCCGTCAAGGCGCCCGGCTTCGGTGACCGCCGCAAGGCCATGCTCGGCGACATCGCGACCCTCACGGGCGCGACCGTCATCGCCGAGGAGGTCGGCCTCAAGCTCGACCAGGCCGGTCTGGACGTGCTGGGCTCCGCCCGCCGCGTGACCGTGACCAAGGACGACACGACGATCGTCGACGGCGGCGGCCAGCAGGCCGACATCGACGGCCGCGTCGCCCAGATCAAGGCCGAGATCGAGACCACGGACTCCGACTGGGACCGCGAGAAGCTCCAGGAGCGCCTCGCGAAGCTCGCCGGCGGCGTGTGCGTCATCAGCGTCGGCGCCGCGACCGAGGTCGAGCTCAAGGAGAAGAAGCACCGTCTGGAGGACGCCATCTCCGCGACCCGCGCCGCGGTCGAGGAGGGCATCGTCTCCGGTGGTGGCTCCGCGCTCGTCCACGCCTCGAAGGTCCTCGCCGACTCGCTCGGCAAGACCGGCGACGAGGCGACCGGTGTCGCGGTCGTCCGTGCCGCCGCCGTCGAGCCGCTGCGCTGGATCGCCGAGAACGCCGGCCTGGAGGGCTACGTCATCACCTCCAAGGTCTTTGAGCTCGACAAGGGCCAGGGCTTCAACGCCGCGACCGGCGAGTACGGCGACCTCGTGAAGGCCGGCGTCATCGACCCGGTCAAGGTCACCCGCTCCGCCCTGGAGAACGCCGCCTCCATCGCCTCGCTGCTCCTGACGACCGAGACCCTCGTCGTCGAGAAGCCCGCCGAGGAGGAGCCGGAGGCCGGTGGCCACAGCCACAGCCACAGCCACTGAGGCACCGGACGGCGGCCGGGCGGTGAGCCGCTCCGGCTGACGGGCTCCCGCCCGGCCGCCGTTCCTCGCCGCACGACGGCGAAAAGGTCCGGTCCCCCCCGCGAGGGGAACGGCCTCTTCGGCGTGGGCGCGCACGGCACCACGGCCTCGTACGGACGGGGGCCCAGGCGCCGTGACACCTCACATCGCGCCGCGCCGCACCCGCTCGCGCGGCGCGCGGTGGGGCGCCGCGACCATCCCGCTCCGTACCGCTTCCGCCTCCTCGCCGGGCAGCGCGACCTCCACGGGCAGCGGCCAGGACGGCTCCACGAAGAGGTTCTGCCACTGGGGCTTGCGCCGCGGGTCGTGGCCGGGGGAGTGCGTCATCGCGTGCGGCTCCTTGCGGGGGTACGGGGTGGGGGCGACTCCGCGCGGGAGCGGCCCCCACCTCGTTTGCCCCCCGCGGGCGCCCTCACGCCGACAGGTGCAGACCTTCCGCCGCGACCGGTTCGGTGAACGGCTCGCCCCGCGTCCAGCGTTCGATCTCGTCCAGCGCGTGGTCGGCCATGCGGTGCACCTCGTTGCCGAGCGAACCGGCCACGTGCGGGGTCAGGAGGACGTTCGGGAGCGTGTAGAAGGGGGAGCCGGGCACGGGCGGTTCGGGGTCCGTCACGTCGAGGACGGCGGAGAGGCGGCCCGTGGAGAGCTCCGGGAGCAGCGCGCTCTCGTCGAGCAGCGAGCCGCGCGAGGTGTTGATCAGCGTCGCGCCGTCCGGCATCGCGGCCAGCTCGGCGGCGCCGATCAGGTGCCGGGTGCTGGGGAGTTCGGGGGCGTGCACCGAGACGACCGAGCTGCGCGCGCACAGTTCGGCCAGGCCGACCGCGCGCGCGCCGAGCGCGGCCGCGTCCGCCTCGGATACGTACGGGTCGTGCAGCAGCACCTCGAAGTCGAAGGGCCGCAGGAGTTCGAGCACCCGGCGCCCGATCCGCGAGGCCCCCACGAGCCCCACGACACGCCGGTAGTTGCCCGCCGCGCGCAGCTCGCGGTGCCAGTCGCGGTGCCCGCCCGGCTCGCGCGCGCCGCGCGCCGAGTCGAGCACCCGCTTGCCGGAGAAGAGGATCGCGGCGAGCGTGTACTCGGCGACGGGCAGCGCGTTGGCGCCAGCCGCGGAGCTGACCTGGAGGCCGCGCTCCCAGCAGGCGTCGGTCACGAAGCCCTTCACGGTGCCCGCCGCGTGCACGACCGCGCGCAGTTTCGGCGCCCGTGCGAGCACGTCGGCCGTCAGCCGCGGCACGCCCCAGCAGGTGAGCAGCACCTCCGCCTCCGCGAGCGCGGCGGCGACGGCCGGTTCCGGATCGGTGAAGTCGCCCGCGACCAGGCCGGGATCGGTCCGTACGAGGCGGCTGAGTCTTTCGTGATGGGCCGGCGTCAGCAGTTCTTCCGCGACATGGGGGGCCATGGCGAGCAGGGCTCGGGGACGTCGGTCGGTGGCCTCGTGCATAGTGATGCGAGTACTCCTCACAAGGTGGGGGTGGGGTGCGGTACGGGGGCGCGCCGGTCCCCGTACCGCCGTACGGGAGGGGCTACTTGACGCCGCCCGCCGTGAGCCCCGCCTTCCAGTGCCGCTGGAGCGTCACGAAGGCGATGATGAGCGGCAGGACGGCGAGCAGGGAGCCGGTGACGACCAACGGGTAGAACTCGGGGTTCGCGTTGGCGCTGCTGTGCCAGTTGTAGAGGCCGAGGCTCAGCGGGTAGAGCTTCTTGTCCGAGAGCATGACCAGCGGCAGGAAGAAGTTGTTCCACACCGCCGTGAACTGGAAGAGGAACACCGTCACGAAGCCCGGCATGATCATGCGCAGGCCGATCGACCAGAAGACCCGCATCTCGCCGGCGCCGTCGATGCGGGCCGCCTCCAGCGCCTCGTTCGGGATGTACCCGGCGCTGAAGATCCGTGAGAGGTAGACCCCGAAGGGGTTGACCAGGACGGGGATGAGGACGGCCCAGTAGGTGTTGACCGTGTGCGTCTTGACGGCGAGGAGGTAGAGCGGCAGCGAGAGCGCGGTCGAGGGCAGCAGCACCCCGAGCAGCACCATCGCGAAGAGCTTCTCCTTGCCCTTGAAGACGTACTTGTCGAAGGCGTACCCGGCGGCGACGCTCACCAGGGAGCAGCCGAGCGCCCCGACGCCCGCGTAGAGCAGCGAGTTGAGGTACCAGCGGAAGTAGAGGCCGCCCTCGTAGTCGGTGAGCGCGGAGAGGTTGTCGCCGAGGTTGAAGCCCTCGAAGGAGAAGACGTTGCCGCCGAGGATGTTCCCGGCGTCCTTCGTCGCCGCCGTCACGAGCCAGACGAGCGGGAAGAGCGCGTAGACGGCGGCGATGAGCAGGACGATGTTGACGGCGAGGCGCGAGGTCCAGCGGCCGGACCTGCGGCCGTTGCGGGTCGCGACGGGTGCCCGGCGCGGGGGCTTGATCGTGGCCGGTTCGCCCGGGGTTCCTTCGCCGGACGCGGCGAGAAGCGGCGTGGTCATGCCTGGGCCCCCTTCCGGTTCGAGAGGCGGGTGACGATGAAGGAGAGCACCGCGGCGACCAGGGCGATCAGGACGGAGGCCGAGGCGGCCCGCCCGTAGTCGTTGATCTGGAACGCCTCGGAGTAGGCGTACATGTTCGGTGTCCACGTGCTCGTGACGGCGGAGCCCGAACTGGAGAGCAGCAGCGGCTCGGTGAAGAGCTGGAGCGAGCCGATGATGGTGAAGAGCAGCACCAGGAAGACCGAGGAGCGGATGAGGGGCAGCTTGATGGAGAAGGCGACCCGCCAGTTGCCCGCCCCGTCCACGGCGGCGGCCTCCAGCATCGAGCGGTCGATGGCCTGGAGCGCGGCGTAGAAGATGACGAGGTTGTAGCCGATCCACTCCCACACGGCGATGTTCACGATCGAGGGCATCGCGCCGTCGGGGCCGAGGAAGTCGAAGCCGATGCCGCCCGACTCCATTGCCTTGACGACCGGCGAGAGGCCGGGCGTGTAGAGGTAGATCCAGATGAGGCCCGCGATGAGGCCGGGGATCGCGTGCGGCAGGAACAGGGCGAGCTGGAAGAAGCGGCGGGCCCGGGCGAGCGCCGTGTCGAGCAGGAGCGCGAGGGCGAGGGCGCCGCCCATCATGATCGGGATGTAGAAGACGACGTACTGCGCGAGCACCCAGAAGCCGTCGCGGAACGCCTCGTCCTTGATGACGTCGAGGTAGTTGCCGAGGCCGTTGAAGACGCTGTGCGGCCCGTCGAAGCCGAGGCCGGAGAGCTTGTCGGTGAACAGGCTCAGCCAGATCGCGTACCCGACGGGGAGCAGCATCGCGAGGGCGAACAGGACGAAGAAGGGCGTCAGGAGCGTCGCGGCGGCGAGGCCGGTACGGCTCGAAGCGGAGCCGCGCTGGCGCGCCGGGGCCGGGACGGCGGGGGGCGCGGTCCGTTCGGCCGGTGGTGTTCTCGTACCGCTCATGAGCCGTCCTCGACCTTCAGTCCGCTCTTGCGCAGGGCGTCCACGGTGGCGCGCTGCGTGGTGGCGACCGCCCCCGTGAGGGACTTCTCGCCGGAGACGACCGCCTGGAGCTGGTCGTGCAGGGTGTTGTTGGCGGCGGCGGTCGGGCCCCACAGCCAGTCGGGGTTGATCGTCGCGGCGGAGTCGGCGTAGAGACCGTAGAGGTCGGCGCCGCCGTAGAAGCTCGTGTCGATCGCCTTGCGCGCGACGGGCACGAGGGAGCGCGCGGCGGGGAAGGCGGTCGAGGTGCTCGCGGTGACGCGTGCCTTGATCGAGTCGGGCGAGGTGGACATCCACAGGATGAACTCCATCGCCGCCTTCGTCTTCTTGCTGTCCTTGGAGATCGCGAAGGTCGAGCCCTGGCTCATCCCGGAGCTGGGGTGCTCCGCGTCCCAGCTCGGTATGGGCATCGCCGCCCACTTGCCCTTCTGCTCGGGCACGATCCCGGCGAGCGTCCCGGCGCTCCAGGAGGCGCCGAGGTAGCCGAGCGTCGTACCGGCTTTGAGCGAGGAGGTCCACTCGGGGCTGTAGGAGGGGGCGGTCGAGACGAGGCCGTCCTTGATCATGCCCTGCCAGTACTCGGAGACCTTCTTCGTCGCCGGGTCACCGGTGTCCACCTTCCAGGAGCCGTCCTCGGTGGAGAACCACTGGGCGCCCGCCTGCCACGCCATCGTCTGGAAGAAGGAGGCGTCGTCGGCGAAGAAGGTCGCGATGCGGGCCTTCGGCGCCGCCTTCCGTACCTGCCGCGCCGCCGTACGGAAGTCGGCCCACGTCTTCGGCGGCTCGACCCCGTACTTCTCGAAGAGGTCCTTGCGGTAGTAGAAGATCTGCGGCGCCGCGTCCGAGGGGACCGCCCAGTTCTTGTCGCCCATCGTCGTCAGCTCGATGGTCTGCGGCAGGAACTTCTTCTTCACGTCCGGCGTCATGTAGGCGCTGATGTCCTTGAGCGAGCCCTGGCTCACGAACTGCGCGAGGGAGGGGTACTCGATGGAGAGGACGTCGGGCGCGATGCCGGCCTTGAGGGCGTTGGTGATCTTCGGGTACCCCCCGAGACCGCCGGAGGGAATCTCCTCGAACTTGACCTTGATGGTGTCGTGCGTGCGGTTGAACTCGTCCGCCACCTGCTGGGAACCCTTGGTCCAGGCCCAGAAACTGACGGTGACGGGATGGGCCCTCGTGCCTTCGGCGGGCGCCTCCGTGCTCGGGCCTCCGCACGCCGCGGTGGCGGCGAGCGAGGCGAACGCGGCGACGGCACCCGCGAGGGCACGCAGGGACCGGAACCCATGGCGGCTCACGGCGCTGCTCCTCTTCGCTGGGGGACAGGCGGTCGCGGCGATGTTTCGGCGCGCGGTGAGCGAAGTCAAGATCGAATGGTTGATTGATCGAAAAATGATCGAAGCGGGGGCCGGAAAACGGGGCGAAAGGGGCGGCCGCGGTGACTACCGCAGCGGCGCGCCCCCGCAGGATTCCCGCACCCGCAGTCGCGGCAACAACTCCACGTGCCGCCGGGGCTCGCCCTCGACGGAGCCCGAGACGGAGCCCGAGACGGAGCCCGGCCTCGGCTCCGGTCCTCCGCCCGCCTCCGCGATCCGTTCCGCCAGCAGCCCCACCGCGACCCGGCCCACCGCCCGCTTCGGCGGGGCCACCGCCGTCAGCGGCGTCTCCGCGAGCGCGGCGACCTCGTCGTCGTACGTCACGAGCGCCAGATCGCCCGGGACCCGTACGCCCCGGTCCGCCAGATCCCGTACGAGGCGGGTCGCGTCCTCGTCGTTGTGCGCGAGCACCGCCGTCGTCCGGCCCTCGCGCACGAGCCTTGCCAGCGCGTCGACCGAGGCGGCAGGACTTCCCGTGCCGGGTTTCTCCGGCGCCGAATCGAGCACGGGCAGCCCCGGCTCCAGGCCCAGGATCTCCACCGCGCGCCGGTACCCGGCCCGCACCGCCTCCGCCGTCGGGCTGTCCGTGCGCGCCACGAGCACCGGCGAGCGGTGGCCGAGACGGGCCAGGTGACGCAGGCCGACGAGCACGCCGTGCGCGTGGTCCGAGCCGACCCGGTCGAGCGCGTCGAGGGGCCCGGCCGGGTCCCCGCGCCGCTCCACCAGCACGGTCGGCACGGACAGGCGCGCGATCCACTCCGTGTACCGCGCCTGGTGCTCGGGGCGCGTCCAGCTCGGGATCAGCAGCAGGCCCCGGGCCCCCGCGGCGAGCAGCCCCGCCGCGTGCGCCGCGTCGTCCTCGGGCCGGTAGTCCGAAACGCGCAGCACGAGCCGCGCGCCGAGCCGCGCCGCCGCCTCGTGCGCGCCGCGGATGATGTCGGCGAAGTAGTAGCCGGCGGCCGGGGCGAGCATTCCGAGCACCGGGCTGCCCGCCCCCGGCCCCGTGCCCGCCGGGCCGTTGCGCTCCGGCCACGACACCGCGCCGTGCACGCGGTCCAGCAGCCCGCGCCCGGCGAGCGCCTCCGCGTCCCTGCGCGCCGTCACCGCCGAGACCCCGAGCAGTCCCGCGAGATCGGCGACCCGCACGCTGCCCCGCTCCCGCACCAGGTTCAGCAGCCGGTCATGCCGTTCTTCGACCCCTTCGCGCACGCCCCAGCCCCTCCCTCACCCACTCGCTCCCCCGGAGAGCGAGAAACGATCATTCGATCACTCTACAGAGGTGTCGCCGGGGCCGGACCGGGGGTGGGGGCGGGTGCGGGGACGAGGCTCCGTGACGGCGGGAACGGCACCGGGGGCGGGCGCGGCCTCGGGCTTGGCCTTCGGCGTTACCGCGGGCCCGGCCTCGGGCTTGGTCTCCGGGGCGGTCTCGGGCGCCGCGTCGGACGTGGCCTTCGGCTTGGCCTCAGGGGCGGCCTTCGGGGTGGCCTCGGGCTTGCGGGAGGGCTTCGCGCCGGGGGCGGGGCGGGTCCTGGCGGCAGGCTTCTTCCGGCCCGCCGGCTTCTCGCCGGTCGCGGGTTCCGCCGCCCGGCCCCCGGGCCGCTCCGCACGGTCCGGCTCCGGCGCCTCCGTACGCTCCGGCCCCGCGTCCCCCGTACCGTCCCCCACGTCCCCCGCCCGTTCCGTCACCGTGCCGTCCTCGCCGTGCGCCGGCCCGTACTTGCGGCCCGCGCGCGAGGAGATGCCGCCGAGCAGGCCGCGCGGGGCGAGCCTGGCCGCGCCCATGAGCGCCTTGTAGCGCGGGTCGGGGATCGAGAGGGTGCGCCCGCGCGCGAGGTCGGCGAGCGCGGCCGTGACGAGCTTGTCCGCGTCGAGCCACATCCACTTCGGGATGTTCCCGGTCCCCATCCCGGCCCGCTCGTGGAACTCGGTCCGCACGAACCCGGGGCACAGCGCCATCAGCCGCACCCCGCTGCCCGCCAGGTCCCGCGCCACGCCCTGGGTGAACTGCACGACCCACGCCTTGGACGCCCCGTACGTCCCGCGCGGCAGGAAGGCGGCGACGGAGGCGACGTTGATGATCCCGCCGCGCCCCCGCTCGCGCATCGGCCCCGAGGCGGCGACGGTCAGCCGCAGCACCGCCTCGCAGTGCACCTTGAGCATCGTCAGCTCGTCGGCGAGCGGCACGTCGAGGAAGCGGCCCTTGTGCCCGAAGCCCGCGTTGTTCACGAGCAGGTCCACCGGCTGCCGTACGTCCGCCAGCCGCCGTTCGACGGCCGCGATGCCCGCCTCGGTGGCGAGATCGGCGCGCAGCACGGTCGCCTCGACGCCGTGCCGGTCGTGCAGTTCGGTCGCCTGGCGGCGCAGCCGCTCCTTGTCGCGCGCCACCAGGACGAGGCTGTAGCCGTCGGCGGCCAGCCTGCGCGCGAAGGCCGCGCCGATACCCGCGGTGGAACCGGTGATGAGAGCCGTAGTCATGCGCCAAGGCTAGTGATCCGCGCGAGCCCCACGAACCCCCGAACCGGCGGCCGGCGCCCGCTCAGGAACCCTGCCCCGCCGAGCCGTGCCGCTCGGCGTACGCGCGCGCCCGTCCCAGCGTCTCCGCGTGCAGCGCCCGCGCCGCCGGGAGCAGCCGGGGCAGCAGCGCCTGCTCCGTCGTCACGGCGCGGAACTGCATCGCCGCCGTCACCCCGTGCGCGGGCACGTACTCCCGCACGACGGGGTCCCCGGCCCGCACCGGGCCCGCTTCGAGCACCCGCAGGTACGCGCCCGTCTCGCCGCGCCCCGTGAACCGCTTGACCCACCGGTCCTCGCCGACGTGCTCCGCGAAGGTGCGGCACGGAATCCGCCCGCTCGTCACCTCCAGGAGCAGCCGCTCCCCGATCCGCCAGCGCTCCCCGACGAGCGCGTGGCTCACGTCGAGGCCCGAGGTCGTCAGGTTCTCGCCGAAGGCCCCGTTGGCCAGCGGCCGGCCCAGCTCGCGCTCCCAGGCGTCCAGGTCCTCGCGCGCGAAGGCGTACACCGCCTGGTCGTCCCCGCCGTGGTGGCGCAGGTCCGCGACCGCGTCCCCTTCCACCCCGCTCCCGCCGGTCCCCTTCGGGCCCGGCGCGCTGACGAGCAACGGCCCCGCGACGGGCCGCTTGTCGATGCCCGTGACCCCGCCCGGGGCGTCGGCGCGGGGCGCGGGCGTGAGCCGCCCGACGTTGAGGGAGAGCACGTACGGGCTCGGCGCGGCGCCGTTCGAGGGGTCCATGCCGCGCAGGGTAGGCCGCGTGGGCCGCGTGGCGCGCGGGTTTTCCCGCCACGGCGGCAGGGCGGGAGCGCGGGCGACGGGCGGACGGGGCCCGCGCGGGCGACGGGCGGACGGGGCCCACGCGGGCGCGCGGCGTGACTCAAAGCACGGGCCGCGAAATCCGGCTCGCCCCCAAGGCCGGCTTATCGCGGCCTATCCTCGGAGGCATGATCGAGGCCCGCCACCTGCGCGTCCTGCGCGCCGTCGCGACGACAGGTTCCTTCTCCGCCGCCGCGCGCACGCTCGGCTGCACGCAGCCGGCCGTCAGTCAGCAGATGAAGGCGCTGGAGGGCGCGGCGGGCACGCCGCTGCTCGTGCGCACGGGCCGCGAGATGCGCCTCACCGAGGCGGGCGAGGCGCTGTCCCGGCACGCCTCGGGCATCCTCGCGGGGCTCACGGCGGCGGAGGAGGAGGTCGCGGCGATCGCCGGGCTGCGCGCGGGGCGAGTACGTCTCGTCTCGTTCCCGAGCGGCAGTTCCTCGCTCGTGCCGAGCGCTCTCGCCGCGCTGCGCCGCGACCACCCGGGCACGCGCGTCTCCCTGGAGGAGGCCGAACCGCCCCGCTCGGTCGAACTGCTGCGCGAGGGCGATTTCGATATCGCGCTCGCTTTCCGCTACGGGACGGAGGCGGACGACAGCGCGCGCGAGTGGGAGGGCCTGGTCGTCCGGCCCCTCCTGCGCGACCGGCTCGTCGGCCTCGTCCCCGAGGGGCACCGCCTCGACGGCCGGGCCGGTCCCGTGGGCATCGCCGAGTTCGCCCGCGAGCCGTGGATCGCGGGCTGCCCCCGCTGCCGCACGCAACTCGTCAAGGTGTGCGCCGAGGCGGGCTTCACCCCGCGCATCGACTTCGCCACCGACGACTACCCGGCCGTCCACGCGCTCGTCGCCGCGGGGCTCGGGGTCGCGGTGCTGCCCGCCCTGGCCCTCGAATCCGTCCGCCCCGAAGGCGTCCGCACCCTCACCCTGACCCCGTCCGTGCGCCGCGAGATCGTCGCCCTCACCCTGCCCGACCTCGCCACGGTCCCGACGGTGGCGGCGACGCTGGACCGGCTGGAGCGGGCGGCGCGCCGCTGAGACAGGGCCGTACCGCACCGGAATCCAGCCCCTCCGGCGTCGCGGCGACGCTGGACACGGCCGGACCGCAGCAGAATCCAGCCCCTCCGGCGTTTGAGGAGCGGGGTCCGGGGCGGAGCCCCGAAACGGGACCCGGGCGGAGCCTCAGGCGCCGGGGCCCGGCGGGCGGAGCCCTGCGAGCCGTCCCCGGCATCGCAGAAACGATTCGCCCCCGCCCTACCGTTCGCCCGCCTCCGCCCCCGCTCCCGCCTCCGCCGAGGATCCAGTCCGTACGAGCCGGTGCCGCGCCCGCCCCATCAGTTCCTCGCGCTCGTCCTCGGTGAGCCCTCCCCACACCCCGTACGGCTCCCGTACCGCGAGCGCGTGCGCCGCGCACTCCGCCCGGACCGGGCACCGCATACAGACCTCCTTCGCGGAGGTCTCCCGCGCGCTGCGCGCGGCTCCCCGCTCTCCCTCCGGGTGGAAGAAGAGCGAACTGTCCACGCCACGGCAGGCGGCGAGCAGTTGCCAGTCCCAAAGGTCTGCGTTGGGGCCTGGAAGGCGGGAGAAATCTGCCATGGCTTGTCCCCTTGCTTGCCGTTTCTGAACGATCTGGGCGATGAGGTGCTGATGACCGTATATCTACCCTATGAGAAGAGCTGAAAATATGACTCATGGGGAATTTAGCGGCAAACGCTGATAAAGATGATCAAAAGGCGCTAAATGGGGCATGGCTCTCTCTGGGCGTGTGATCACCCGGAGCGCAAGGTGCCCTCACGTAGAGTGCCGAGGGCGACAGTCCGGCCGTAACTCTTTCGGGTGACCGTCGTTGAGAGGGCTGTGGCGGTTGACGCGATAAGCGCTCGGGCAGATGTCCGAGGGTGTCCACCGCTCAGGTGACGATTCCGTACCAGCCTGGAGGCTCAAGGTGACGCGCAACAGCTGCGAGAGCTGCGAGGGGCAGTCATGACTTCCGTCCTCGTCTGTGACGACTCCCCGCTCGCCCGAGAGGCGCTCCGCCGGGCGGTCGCGACCGTGCCCGGCGTCGAGCGGGTGACCACGGCGGCCAACGGCGAGGAAGTCCTCCGCCGCTGGGGTGCCGACCGTTCCGACCTGATCCTCATGGACGTGCGTATGCCGGGGCTCGGTGGGGTGGAGACCGTGCGGAGGCTGCTCTCCGCCGATCCCGGCGCCCGGATCATCATGCTCACGGTCGCCGAGGACCTCGACGGCGTCGCACTCGCCGTCGCCGCCGGGGCACGCGGGTACCTGCACAAGGACGCCTCGCGCGCCGAGCTGCGGGCGACCGTCACCCAGGCCCTCGCCGACCCCACGTGGCGGCTCGCCCCGCGCCGGCTGCGCTCGGCCGAGATGGGCGCGGCGCCGACGCTCACGGCGCGTGAGATCCAGGTCCTCGAAGGCATGAGCCACGGCCGCTCCAACGCGGAGATCGGGCGCGAGCTCTTCCTCTCCGAGGACACGGTGAAGACCCACGCCCGGCGGCTCTTCAAGAAACTCGGGGCCTCCGACCGCGCGCACGCCGTGGCCCTGGGCTTCCGCTGGGGCCTGGTGCGCTGAGGCCCCCGGGCCCCAGCCACACGAGTTCCCCGAGCGGCACCGGCCGCGCGGGAGGCGCCCCGCCTCCCGCGGGCGGCAGGGGCCACCGCCGTGCATCCCGCGAGCCGACGCGGCTTCGGCGCGTACCCGAGTCTCCCGTTCCGATCCCTCCCCGGTCCCGGCCGGGGACCCGCCGTCCGGACCGGGCCCCGGGTACCGCCCCCGCGCCCTCACCCCCCGCCGCCCCACCCCAGGGGCGGCGGCCCCCCTCACCCCCGGGCCACGACGCGCCGTGCGGGGGGTGTGCGCCCCGGGAGGGGTGGTCGCCCTGGGAGGGGCGGTTGTCGCGTGGGGGGCGGCGTTCCTATGGGGGACGGTCTTCCTGTGGGGGATGACTGTCTTGCCGGGGGTGGCTGCTTTGTCCGGGGTGTCTGTGCTGGTGGGAGCTTCGGCTGGGCCGGGGGCGTTTGCCCTGCTGGGGGCGGGTGCCCTGTCGGGGGTGGCTGTGCTGGTCGGGGCTTCCGCTGGGCCGGAGGGCTCTGCCCTGCGGGGGAATTCCGCCACGCTGTGGGTGTCTGCCCGGCTCGGGGTGTTCGCCCTGGCCGGGGTATTCGCCGTGCCGGGTGCGCGGGTGTCGTCCGGGTTTCCGGCTTCGCCGGGGAGGTCTCCCCTGCTGGGGACGTTTCCTGTGCGAGGGGTGTCCGCTCAGTCGTGGACGGTTGTCCGGCCGGACGCGTCCGCCCTGCGGGGGATGGCCGTCTTGCCAGGGGACTTCGGCCTGCCGGGAAGGGTTGTCCCGCCGGGGGTGTGTCTCTGGCCGGAGATGTCCGCTCCGCTGGGGACGTCTGCCCTGTCGGGGGTGTTCCCTCTGCGGAGGGTGCCCGTCCTGCCGAGGATCGCTGCCCAGGCGGATGCGGGTGTCCCGTCCGGGTTTCCGGCCTCGCCGGGGAGGGGCGCCCTGCCGGGGACGTTCGCCTGGCGGGCGACAACTGTCTTGCTGGGGATCTCCACTCGACAGGGGGCTGCTGTCTATCCGTGCGTGTCCGCCTTGCGAGGGGTGCGCGTGCTGCGGGGGATGGCCGTCTTGCCAGGGGGGTTTGGCCTGCCGGGAAGGGCCGTCCCGCCGAGGGGGCGTCTCTGGCTGGGGGTGTCCGCTCTGTCGGGGGCGGCTGTCCGGCCGGGGGCGTGTGGCCTGCCGGAGATGCGCGTGCTGCAAGGGATTCCCGGTCTGCCGGGGAGGTCTGCCGGGTTCGCCCGGCCGGAGACAACTGTCTTGCCGGGGGTCTCCACTTCGCAGGGGCCTGCTGTCCGTCCGGACGCGTCCGCCCTGCGAGGGATTCGCGCCTCGCGGAGGGCGGCTGTCCAGCCCGGGGTGTTCGCGCTGCGAGGGGTGTCCGTCCCGCCGGGGGCGTGTGTCCCGCTGGCGGTGGTCAGGCGGGCCGAGGCGGTCCCGGCCGGGCGGGAGCGACCGTGCTCGCGCGGGGTGGATACCGAGCGGAAGCCCCCGCGTGCTCAGGGGACTTCGCGATTCCCGGAGACTTCGCGTCGCGGGGCTTCGGCTGCGTCTGTCGTTACGACCGATGCTGCGGCCCAGGTGGCGCACGAGCCCCAGGCGGCTCGGACGGCTTCGCCGGTCCGGGGGCGTGGCGCGGCGGGTGCCGGGCAGTCGTACGCCCTCGCGTCCTCACCCTTCCGGCAACTCGTACCGACCCCTTCCTCCCGTCACCCCGTCTCCGCTCCCTCCGCCCTCCACCCCGCCTCCCCCCACCGCGCCCGCCTCACGATCCCGGACGCTCGCGATTGCCCCGGGGCCACCGGTGTGCCGGTGCCCGTGCGGGCCTGTGGCCCGCGTGGTCCCGTGCCGGAAAAGCGCGGCGGATCGCGTCCGGATCCCGTACCGCCGCGAGCCGCCGATGCCCTTCGGTTCCTCCCGCTGGGAGCCGCCAGCGGTCTCCGGCCTGTACCGCTGGCAGCCGCCGACGGCCTTGGGCCCGTACTGTCGGGAGCCGTCGGTGGCCTTCGGCCCCTACCGTCGGCTCCGGGCCGGGGCCGCGCGTATCCGTGTGCGCAGCCCGTACGTTCCTTCGTCGGTGTCCACGGCCGGGCGGCCGTTCGTGTTCGGGTGGGGGCGGGACGGCTGTCGAGGGGTCCGGGCGGGTACGAGGTTCCCGTACGAGTGCTCGCGCGAGCGGACTGTGTCGGTTGCCCGCGCGATGCCGCATCCTTGTGGGTGTGGAGTTCCACGGGGACGAGTCGGCCGATCCGGAGGGGAGGGCGCAGGGCATGAGTTCCGGCGCACCCGCTTCCGAGGGCGGGGAGGGCGTGGAGAGCGCTCGGCGGACCGCAGGGCACCATGGTCGGATGCGTGACGAGGAGACGACCGAGATCGGGGCTCTCGTCCACCGTGCTGTCGACGGTGAGCAGCAGGCCGTGCACGACCTGCTCGCCCGGGTGCATCCGCTCGCGATCCGCTACTGCCGCACCAGGCTGTCCCGGCTGCCTGGTGACGCCCGCCACTTCGTGGAGGACCTGGCGCAGGAGGTCTGCGTGGCCGTGCTGCTCGCGCTGCCCCGCTACAAGGACACGGGCCGCCCCTTCGAGGCGTTCGTCTTCGCGATCGCCGGCCACAAGGTCGCCGATCTCCAGCGCGCCGCGATGCGGCACGGCTCCACCGCCGTGCCGTCCGACGAGATGCCGGAGCGCCCCGACGACTCACTCGGTCCCGAGGAACGCGCGCTCCTGAGCAGCGATGCCGCGTGGGCGAAGAAGCTCCTCGCCTCCCTCCCGGAGAACCAGCGCGAACTCCTGCTCCTGCGCATCGCGGTCGGCCTCACCGCCGAGGAGACGGGGCAGATGCTCGGCATGTCCCCGGGCGCGGTGCGCGTCGCCCAGCACCGGGCGCTGAGCAGACTGAGAGCGCTGGCGGAACAGCCGTGAAGCGGCCTTCCCGCCACGCCCGCGCCCAGCGTGAGCGGCACCACAGGGCCCGTCCCCGCGGCGCCTGAGGAGCGGGGGACGGGGGCGGACACCCCGCAGGGGGACCCGGCGGCACACCGCACCCGGAATGAACGCCCACCATCTCCCGTTACCATGTACACCCGTAGCGAGCAAGACCATTGGAGATCGTGTCATGGCCAACATCGACGGAGTACCCGAGAAATTCGCGACCCTCGGGCTGACCTACGACGATGTCCTGCTGCTGCCCGGGGTCTCCGACATGGCCCCGGACGAGATCGACACCTCCTCGCGTCTCTCGAAGAACGTACGGCTGAACATCCCGCTCGTCTCCGCCGCCATGGACAAGGTCACCGAGGCCCGCATGGCCATCGCGATGGCCCGCCAGGGCGGGGTCGGCGTCCTGCACCGCAACCTGTCGGTCGAGGACCAGGCGAACCAGGTCGACCTCGTCAAGCGCTCCGAGTCCGGCATGGTCACGGACCCGATCACCGTCCACCCGGACGCGACCCTCGAAGAGGCCGACGCGATCTGCGCGAAGTTCCGCATCAGCGGCGTGCCCGTCGTGGACGGTGCGGGGAAGCTCCTCGGCATCGTCACCAACCGCGACATGGCCTTCGAGACGGACCGCACCCGCAAGGTCCGCGAGGTCATGACGCCGATGCCGCTCGTCACGGGCAAGGTCGGCATCTCCGGCGTCGACGCGATGGCGCTGCTGCGCCGCCACAAGATCGAGAAGCTGCCGCTGGTGGACGACGCCGGTGTCCTCAAGGGCCTCATCACGGTCAAGGACTTCGTGAAGGCCGAGAAGTACCCGAACGCCGCGAAGGACTCCGAGGGCCGCCTCCTCGTCGGTGCCGCCGTGGGTGTCGCGGGCGACTCCTTCGAGCGCGCCCAGGCCCTCGTGGCCGCCGGGGTGGACTTCATCATCGTGGACACCGCGCACGGCCACTCCCGCCTGGTCGGCGACATGGTCGCCAAGATCAAGTCGAACGCCCCCGCCGTGGACGTCATCGGCGGCAACATCGCCACGCGCGACGGCGCCCAGGCGCTCGTGGACGCGGGCGCGGACGCCATCAAGGTCGGCGTGGGCCCCGGCTCCATCTGTACGACGCGCGTCGTCTCGGGCGTCGGCGTCCCGCAGGTCACCGCGATCTACGAGGCCGCGCTCGCCGCGAAGGCGGCCGGTGTCCCGGTCATCGGGGACGGCGGCCTCCAGTACTCCGGCGACATCGCGAAGGCCCTCGTCGCGGGCGCCGACACGGTCATGCTCGGCTCGCTCCTCGCGGGCTGCGAGGAGTCCCCGGGCGAGCTGCGGTTCATCAACGGCAAGCAGTTCAAGTCGTACCGGGGTATGGGTTCGCTGGGCGCCATGCAGACGCGCGGCGGCCACAAGTCGTACTCGAAGGACCGCTACTTCCAGGAAGCGGTCAGCTCCGACGACAAGCTGATCCCCGAGGGCATCGAGGGCCAGGTCCCCTACCGCGGCCCGCTCTCGGCGGTCGTGCACCAGCTCGTCGGCGGCCTGCGCCAGTCGATGTTCTACGTGGGCGGCACGACGATCGAGGAGACGCAGGAGCGGGGCCGCTTCGTCCGCATCACCTCCGCCGGTCTCAAGGAGTCGCACCCCCACGACATCCAGATGACCGCCGAGGCCCCGAACTACAGCGGCCACTGAGCCGTTCGACGGCGGCCACTGAGCTGCTTGGTGGCTGCCGCTGAGCCGCCCGGTGGCGGTCACTGGGGCGTTCGGTGGCGGTCACCGGGGTGTTCGACGGCGGTCGCTGAACCGAGTCGCCCGCCGCCCGGGAGG
>NZ_GG770539.1:4327876-4329762 GCF_000154905.1 Streptomyces sp. SPB074
CGTCGCCGCGCGTGCGCCGCACCCCCGGCAGGACCGCCGGGGACCGGCGCGGGGGATACTGGACCAGCAAGTACGACGGAGCGGGAAAGGCCAGCCAGGTGACTGAGATCGAGATCGGACGCGGCAAGCGCGGTCGAAGGGCGTACGCCTTCGACGACATCGCCGTCGTCCCGAGCCGCCGCACCCGCGACCCGAAGGAGGTCTCGATCGCTTGGCAGATCGACGCCTACCGCTTCGAGCTGCCCTTCCTCGCGGCACCCATGGACTCGATCGTCTCCCCGGCGACCGCGATCCGCATCGGTGAGCTGGGCGGCCTCGGCGTCCTCAACCTCGAAGGGCTCTGGACCCGGCACGAGGACCCGCAGCCCCTGCTGGACGAGATCGCCGGGCTCGACGCGGACACCGCCAACAAGCGGCTCCAGGAGATCTACGCGGCACCGATCAAGGAAGAGCTGATCGGGCAGCGCATCAAGGAGGTCCGCGACTCCGGCGTCGTCACCGCCGCCGCGCTCTCGCCGCAGCGCACCGCGCAGTTCTCCAAGGCGGTCGTGGACGCGGGCGTCGACATCTTCGTGATCCGCGGCACGACGGTCTCCGCCGAGCACGTCTCCTCGGCGGCCGAACCGCTCAACCTCAAGCAGTTCATCTACGAGCTGGACGTCCCCGTCATCGTCGGCGGCTGCGCGACCTACACGGCCGCGCTCCACCTCATGCGCACCGGTGCCGCCGGTGTCCTCGTCGGCTTCGGCGGCGGCGCCGCCCACACCACGCGCAACGTCCTCGGCATCCAGGTCCCGATGGCCACCGCCGTCGCCGACGTCGCCGCCGCGCGCCGCGACTACATGGACGAGTCCGGCGGCCGGTACGTGCACGTCATCGCGGACGGCGGCGTCGGCTGGTCCGGCGACCTCCCGAAGGCCATCGCCTGCGGCGCCGACTCCGTCATGATCGGCTCCCCCCTCGCCCGCGCCACCGACGCGCCGGGCCAGGGCCACCACTGGGGCATGGAGGCCGTCCACGAGGACGTCCCGCGCGGCAAGAAGGTCGACCTCGGCACGGTCGGCACGACCGAGGAGATCCTCCTCGGCCCCTCGCACACCCCCGACGGCTCGATGAACATCTTCGGCGCCCTGCGCCGCGCGATGGCCACGACGGGCTACAGCGAGCTCAAGGAGTTCCAGCGCGTCGAGGTCACCGTCGCGCCCTCGCGCCACGACCAGCGCTGAGCGGCCGGGCTGTCATCGGCCGCTGCCGGATGGTGGCTGCCTGACGGCCTCTGCCTGACGGCCGCTGTCTGTCGGTCGTTGCCCGATGGTCGGAGCGCGTTGCTCGGTGGCCCTTGGCCGGTCGAGCGGCGACCGTCCGGGACCCGTTGGCAGGTGCCCCCTCCGCCTCGCGCGCGAGGGGGCACCGGCGTGTCCGGGTCCGTCAGCCGCGCGTCGCGCCCTTCTTCGTCGCGGAGAAGGCGGCAGCGGCGGCTATCACGAAGAACACGGCCGTGAGAAGGCCCGCGTCCGCGCTCCACGCCTCCCGCACGAGGCCCAGGTGGTCCGTGAGGAGTTCCCACGCGCTCACGGGAAGCTGCTTGGCACCCACCACGGCCTCGCCGAGGAGCTGTCCCCCGTACACGCCGCCGAGTGTGAACAGCGCGGCGACGACGGGGAGTACGGGCGAGCGGCCCCCGACCCGCCCGGCCGCGAGCCCGACCAGGAGGCCGACACCGACCGCCCCGTACCAGATCTGCCGTTCCACGAGCCCGATGAGCCCTCCGTAGAGCCCGGCCGCCACGAAAGCCGCGACGAGCGCGGCCACAACGCCGGCCACGACCCGCCCGGCGCCGTCGGGAGCGGGCGAGCCGAAGGGCGTCCAGCGCCGAGGGATGTGGG
>NZ_GG770539.1:4330046-4332679 GCF_000154905.1 Streptomyces sp. SPB074
AAAAAAAAAAAAAAAAAAAAAAAAACAAAAAAAAAAAAAAAAACAAAAAAAAAAAAAAAAAAAAAAATAAAAAAAACAAAAAAAAAAAAAAAAAAAAAGAAACGGGGCGGTGCTCGCTGCGCCGGCGGTGACCGGGGCGCCGGACCGGCCTGCCGGGGAAGGCGCCGGAGCCGTGGCCGGGGGTGGGCCGAAGCTCGGGGGCGGGCCGAAGCCCGCCGGGGCGGGCGGCGCGTCCTGCGACCCGGGTGTGGCGGCGCGTGCGGGCGCCGGGGGCTGGCCGGGCCGGTCGGACGGTGGCTGTGACGGCGGCTTCGGCTGGGTCATGGAGGTCCCCCCTCGGGACGAAACGTGGGCCCGCTGGCTTGAACTGCACAGGTCAGGTGACGGCGCACAGTAGCAGCGGAGATCGGCGACCGGACAGTCACTTCCTCCCGGACCCCACCCCCACGACCGGCAACTCCCTCACCGGGAGGGCGGGTACCCGTTCGAGCACGCCACCGGCGAAGACGTCGTACAGCGGCAGCGTCTCCAGGTGCACGTAACCGATGTGGCAGTCGCACGCCGCGAGCGGGCAGGCCCGTGGCCGCAGCGCGGCTCGGAACGAACCGTCGTACAGGTTCCCCAGCGGTTCCGGCACGAAGTGGCAGCGCCGCACCGTGCCCTCCCCGTCCACGGACAGCACGGACTCGCCGGTGCGGCAGGGCAGTCCCGCGCTGCGGTGCGGGTGGCGGCTGTACGGGAAGAGCGGGTCGAGCGCGGCCCACTCGGCGGCCTCGGCGTCGGTGTACGTACGGCCCTCGGCGGCGTTGACCCACAGGTAGACGTGCCCGGGCAGGTCCGCGCGCAGGCGCCGCGCAACGTCCAGGTGCTCGGGCAGGCCCACGACACCGACGCTGTACCGCACCGAACGCTCAGCCAGATCAAGGCACTTGGCGAGAAAACGGTCGTACGGTGTCTGTCCCGGGTGGTACGTGCACCACAGCGCCAGCGTGTCCGGGTCCGCTGCCGACGTCCACTCGGTGCGACAGCTCAGGTTGGTCTGGATCGCGACGCGCGCCACGTGCGGCAGGTGCGAGAGCGCGGTGAGCGTGTCGCGGTACCAGGAGCGCACGAGCCCTTCGCCCCACGGCGTGAACAGCACCGATATCCGGTCCTCGCGCTGCTCGCCGACCCACCCCGCGAACCTCGCCAAGGCCGCCCGGTCGGCGCGCAGTCGCTCCCGGCTGTCCCGCCGCTTCGCGAAGGGGCAGTACGGGCAGTCGTAGTCGCAGGAGGCGAGCGGGCCCCGGTAGAGCAGGGTCAGGTCCACGCCGGGCTCACCTTCCCTCGTACGCGGTCATCGCGGCGCGTACCGCCGGGGAGAACAGGCGCGGCCCGACCGCGTCCGAGTGCGCGAGACCCTCCGGGGTCAGGCGCAGGACGCCCGGCGTCCGTTCGTCCAGCCAGCCCTCCGCCGCGAAGCCGGTCAGCTCGGCGGGGAAGTCCTCGGCCGGGTCGCTGCCGAAGCGCGCGCGGTACTCGGCGCGGTCCAGTCCGGCCGCCTGGAGGAGCGACTGGAGCAGGTGCCGGCGGCGCCGTTCGTCGCCGTCGATGACCCTCCCGTACTCGGCCCGCGTGAAGTCGGCGGTGCCCACGTACGCGTCCACGAGCGCGCGGACCTCGTGCGCGCCCACCGCGTAGTCGAAGGAGTAGTGCAGCTCGCGGGTGTAGGAGCGGGCGCCGCAGCCGAGTCCTGTCATGCCGTCGGTCTGGCAGGCGTAGTCCTCGGGTCCCTCGGCCGGCGCGTCGGCACGCCGGAAGGAACGCATCGAGCCCTGTGTGTAGCCGTGCGCGAGGAGGTGGTCGCGGCCCGCGCGGTAGAGTCGCAGGCGCCGCTCGTCCCACTCGGGGTCGGGCCCCTCGGACGCCCGGCGGCCGAGGCCCGTGAGGGGGCGTACGTACAGCGGGTACAGGTACAGCTCCTCGGGGCGCCAGGCGAGCGCCGCGTCGAGCGAGCGCAGCCAACTCGCCTCCGTCTGCCCGTCGATGCCGTAGATGAGGTCGATGTTGAGGACGGGGAAACCGGCCGCGCGGGCGTGCCCGAGCGCCGCCTCGACATCCGCGCGGCGCTGCGGCCGCACCGCCGCGCGCGCCTCCGCCTCGTCGAAGCTCTGCACGCCGATGCTGAGCCGCGTCGTACCGCGCGCGGCGAGCACGGCGAGGCGGTCCGGGGTCGCGGTCGCGGGCGAGGTCTCGACCGAGAGCGGTATCGCGCCGAGCCGCGCGCCCATGCGGTGCTCGGCGATGTCGCACAGCCGCTCCAGCTCGGCGGCCGTCAGGAACGTCGGCGTCCCGCCGCCGAACGCTGCTGTCGCGTACCGCACGGGCTCCGCCCCACCCAGCGCGGCGCGCACCGCCCGCGCCTGCCGCTCCAGCGCGTCGAGGTACGCCGTCGTCAGGCCCTCGGGCGCGCCGACCCGCGTGAACAGGTTGCAGAAGCCGCAACGCACCTCGCAGAAGGGGATGTGCAGGTAGAGCGAGAGCGCGTTCTTCGGCTCGGCGTCCCACAGTTCCGTCAGCGCCGGCCGGGCGGGAAGCCGTCGGTAGGCGGTCTTGTGCGGGTAGGCGTAGACGTAACTCTCGTACGGGGTCGA
>NZ_GG770539.1:4332779-4336425 GCF_000154905.1 Streptomyces sp. SPB074
TGGGGGTCATGCGGCGGGCTCCGGGGTCGGGGGTGTCTCCGGCATCGAGGAGGAAGTGGGCGTAGGGGACGGTCCACACCGCCGGGTGGCCCAGGCGGTGCCCGGTGTAGCCGTCCTCCCCGTACGTCGTGCCGTGGTCGGAGCAGACGATGGCGAGGCAGGGGCGGCGGCTGCTCGCGGCGGCGAAGAGCCGTCCGATGTGCCGGTCGACGTACTCCAGCGCCGCCGCGTGCGATTCCCGGGTGTCGCCGTGGTCGGCCTCCGCGCCCGGCAGGTGGTGCCAGTTGGGCTGGTGCAGCGCGGAGACGTTGACGAAGAGGAAGAGCTTCCGTTCACCGGGCAGCCGCGCGACGACCTCCTCGGCCTTTGCGACTTGGGCCTCGAAGCTCGTCGGCGAGGTGACCCCGAAGCCGGGCTCCCAGTGCGCCTCCGCGAAGAGCGAGGGCAGGACGGAGCCGAGCGCGTCCCGTTGGTTGAAGAAGCCCACCCCGCCGAGACACACCGTGTGGTAGCCGGTGTCGGCGAGCGCGCTGACCAGGTCGGGCGCGTCGAAGACCCAGGTGCGCGGCACGGTCGTCTCGCTCCCGCCGAAGCGGGCGGCGAAGAGCCGGGGATGCGGACCGGGACGCGCGGGGGTCGGCAGGAACCCCGCGAAGATCGCCTGGTGGGAGGCGTACGTGAAACTGCCGGGCGCGTGCCGCTCCTCCCACCGGCCGCCGGGCAGATGTCGTGCGAGGTGAGGAATGCGCCCTGCGGCGGCGAGTTCGGCGGCGACGTCGTGGCGGAGCGTGTCGAGCGTGACGAGGAGGAGATCGTGCGTACCGACGATGTCGTTCATGTCGAGGTCGGCCGACCCCGGTGCGGGGGACCCGGCCCCGGCGGCGCGTGGTTCATGGCCGACGCCTTCGGGAGCGCGGGGGTCGTGATTGGCGCCGGGGCTCTCGGGGGCGCGGGGTTCTTCGGCGGTGCGGGGCGTGCTGGTCATGTGCGGTGCTTTCGGGCTTCTTCCGTGGCGGGGTGGCGGGGTGGCGGGTGGCGGGTGCGGATGGCGGTTGCCGGGTGTCGGGCGTTGGGGGCGTGGCGATCGGAGTGGGCGAGTGGGGCGGGGCTGCGGCGGGGAGCGGGTGCGGGGTGCTCGATGACGCGGGGTGCGGTGGTGCGGTGATGCGGTGATGTGGAGGCGGCGAGGTGGGTGCTTGCGCGGGCGGATCGCGCGGCGTGGGGCGGAATGCGGGTGTCGGTGAGGACGTGCCGCGTGTGGCTCAGGGGTGAGGTGCGGGCGTGGGCAGGGTGCTGATGAAGGCGGGAAGGGCGGCGAGTTGGGCCGCGTACGTATCGAGTCCCTCGACGCCGCTGCCCGGGAGCCCGGTGAGGCCGGGCAGGAGGTCGCCGAAGGCGTTGACCTCGCCTACCGCGACGCGTGACCAGCCACGGGCCGGCAGCAGGTCGACACCGACGGCCAGGGTGCCGGGGAAGCAGGCGGCCGCGCGCTCGCACTCCTCCAGGGCCTGCGCCCAGCCGAGGCCCGCCGAGTCGAAGGCGCTCCGCGCCGCCGCGAGGTCGCCGCGCCTGCCGCCGAGATGGAGATTGGTGAGGGGGCTGCTCCCGGTCCGTACGACGGCGTGCGTGGCGCGCCCGTGGACGACGAGGACCCGCAGGTCCGTGCTGCGGCCTGCTTGTGCGGCTTTCGGCCACCAGCGCTCCAGGTGCAGGCCCTCGGGCGCGAGCCGGTCGACGAGCGCGGCTATCTCCGCCTCGCTCCGCAGGACGCGAGGGCGCAGGGAGTTGTGCAGCTCACCGCCGGGCGCGGTTTCCACGGGGGTGACGGCGCGGATGCGGCCCGGTCCGGCCGAGTCGATCGCGAGGACGCCGGAAGCGGAGGAGCCGTGCGCGGGCTTCACGAAGAGCCGGTGCAGGCCGTGCCCGGACATGAGTGCCCGTACGTCGTCCCAGCCCCGCACCGTCGTAGCACCCGCACCCGCCGAGGTGGGGGAGTGAGGGACGGACACGCCTGCGGCGGCCAGGCGGGCGTGACAGCGGCGTTTGTCGAAGAGGATGGCGAGTTCCTCCGGGTTGTCGAGTCGCTGCCCGCCGCGCAGGCTCGCGACGGCGTCGAGCAGCCCCGTGTACCACCGTGCCGTCCCACCGACCCTCGTCTGCGGCCCGGGGCCCCGCAGTATCTCGTCCACCTCGGCGTTCTCGCCGGGCGAGTCGAGCCGCACGATTTCCTCGGGACCGAACTCGGCGCCGCCCCGGGTGAGGACGTCCAGCCAGGGCACGACGCGGGGTGCGGGCAGGCCCGCACGGCGCGCGGCGTCGAGGTGGAGGCGCACGCGTCGGTTCTCCGGGTTGCCGACGACCGCGAGCGGCGGTCCCGTCCGCGCGGCTGCCCTCGCGCTGATCATTCGCTCACGGAGACGAAACGGTGCACGGTGTCGCCGTCGTCCCAGGAGTGGGCGTCCCCTTCGGCGAGGTCGAGGGCGACCCCGGCCGGCTCCAGCGCGGTGCGCAGCCGTTCGCGGACCTCCTCGGTCAGGTAGTTGTGGTGCAGGTCGAGGCTCTGGAGGTGGGTGAGGCGTGGTGCGGCGCTCAGGAGCGCCTCGGCCCCCCGGTCGCTGAGGACACCGAGCGACAGGTCGAGGCTGTCGAGCCGGTCGAGCACGGGAGCGGTGACGACGGCCTCGGCGATGAGGTCCTGCTGCTCGCTGTCGCGGAGCGCGAGGTGGGTCAGGGCGGGAAGCCGCTCCCCGGAGAGCAGGGGTGCGAGGTCGGTGATGGTGCTGTCCCCGCCGTACTCGTCGATGCCGAGCCACAGTTCGAGGTGCGTGAGCGCGGGGAAGTCGCTCGCGCCGATGCTCCGTACGACGGTCGCGGGCAGTCCACCGGTCTCGACGGTGAGCAGGCGCAGTTTCTCGTGGCGTACCGGAGAGAGCGCGAGTTCCGATCCCCCGCGTATGCCCAGCTCCTCCAACTCCGGGAATCCGGTGAGGAGGCCGGTGATGTCGGACTGCTGAATCCAGGAGATCTCGGCGTCCTCCATCGTCATGTCACCGAGGAAGAGAGCGCGCAGTGCGGGTAGCTCCGCGCGGTGCTCCAGGATTGTGGCGACCACCTCGGCCGAACTCGACTCGTACGCCTCGCCCCAGGAACCGATGACGAGCGCGCGCACTTCGGACAACTCGACGTGCGAACGGAAACGGTCGAAGCACTCGGTCCAGGTCTCGTCGCTCTCCCAGGGCTCCACGCCGAGCGACCACGCCACCGCGTCCGCCGCCGGCAGCTCCC
Organism: Streptomyces sp. SPB074; assembly: GCF_000154905.1. Lineage (GTDB taxonomy): Bacteria > Actinomycetota > Actinomycetes > Streptomycetales > Streptomycetaceae > Streptomyces. The sequence continues at coordinate 4,336,065 of NZ_GG770539.1, forward strand.
GCAGCGCTTTCCCGGCCGGATCGTCCCCCCGCTGCCGGAGCTTCGCCTGCTCGGGCGTCAGCTTCTCGGCCGGAGTCGGGGGCGCGGGGAAATTGTGCACGGGGAGGCCGTGGAAGGTCGTGAGGTGCTCGTTGATCGTCATGGGGCTGCTCCGGATTGGGATGGGAGGGGAGAGGGGGTGGGGGTGTGAATGGGGAACGGGGAGGGATGGTCGCGGGTGCGGGTGCGGGTGCGGGTGCGGGTGCGGGCATGGGCAGGGTGATGGCAGGGCTGCGACCTGCTCGGACACGAGTACGAGGTCTTGGGTCCAGTTCTATCAACGCCCGCTGACAACGGGTGCCTTCGGCGGAGAATCTGTGGA
>NZ_GG770539.1:4337617-4339087 GCF_000154905.1 Streptomyces sp. SPB074
TGAGGAGTGTCGCGGCGCGCTGGATGACGTAGGCGGGCATCCGCTGGTTGACCTCGCGGGCGAGGCCGACGAGGCGGAGCGGGTGGCCGGGGGTGCGGTGCGGGTGGGGCAGGTGCTCGGGGTCGGGCGGGAGGCCGTGACCGCCGACGCCGGGGCCGGGGCGGAACGCCTGGAAGCCGTACGGTTTCGTCTCCGCGCAGCGGATGACGTCCCACAGGTCCACGCCCAGGTCGTGGCAGAGCACCGCCATCTCGTTGACGAGTGCGATGTTGACGTGGCGGTAGCTCGTCTCCAGGAGGCGCACCGTCTCCGCCTCGCGGGGCCCTCTGGCCCGTACCACCTTGTCCGTGAGCCTTCCGTAGAAGGCCGCGGCGGACTCCGTGCAGGCCGGGGTCAGTCCGCCGATCACCTTGGGGGTCGCGTGGTACGGGTAGGCGCGGTTGCCGGGGTCCAGGCGGGCCGGGGAGTACGCGAGGTGGAAGTCGCGGCCCGCGCGCAGGCCGGAGCCCTGTTCGAGGATCGGGCGGAGCAGGTCCTCCGTCGCGCCGGGGTGGACGGGCGACTCCAGGATGACGGTCGTGTGCGGGCGCAGGCGCGCGGCGAGGGTGCGGGCGGCGGTGACCACTCCGCTCAGGTCGGGCGAGCGGTCGCCCGCCGCCTGGGTCTGGGCGCAGATGACGGCGGTGCGGACGCGGCCCAGCTCGGCGGGGTCGGCGCTCGCCCGGAAGCTGCCCGTGAGCATCCGGCGCAGTTCGGAGGCGCTCAGCGCGGCCTCGCTGCCGCGCGGCGGTCTCCCGAGCGCGAGTTCGCGCACCCGTGCCTGCTCGTCGTGGCCGAAGGTGGCGATGCCCGCGGCGACGGCCGCGCGGGCGAGCGGGAGGCCGAGAGGGCCGAGGCCGACCACGGCGAGGTCTGCGGGCATGGGAGGGTCCTTCCTGACGAGCGCACTGTCAGACTACGAGTAAATATGACCGTTATAGGGTAGTGGCGCGGCCTTTCTCCGTCATAAACACGCCATGCCCGGACGCGCCCCGGCGGGCCGCTCCCCTCCTTTCCCCGGCTCCCCTCCGCTCCGGCCCGGGAGTACGCGTGACGACACGACACCTACGCACCATCCCCCGCACCTCGCGACCGGTCGGCGGGGGAGGGGAAGTGGTGAGGGCAGCGGCACTCGGCCCGGAGCAGCGCGCGCGGGTGCTCGCGGACGTCTCGCGGACATGGCGGAACAGGGACTCGGCGTGCTCGTCATCGGGGGCGACGTGATCGGCGCGGGAACGGCGTGCGCGAGGCGGCGCGCGGCCTCGGCCAGCGCGTCGCCGAGTAGGTCGTCCCACCGCCGCTCACCGGCGCCGACTACCCCCTGCGCGCAGAGGTCGCGCACGCCGTCCCGTACGAGGGCGCGCGTCACCTGGACGACGTTCTCACCACCGGACCTGCGTCTCCACCGAGACCTCAGACCGCGGTACGCGC
>NZ_GG770539.1:4339410-4342770 GCF_000154905.1 Streptomyces sp. SPB074
CCCACACCCAGCCCCTCACGCCCGACCTCCCCCGCACCTGACGCCCCATCCCCGCTCCGCCCGCCCGGCGACCGTCCGGGCGTCGTGGCCGAGGACCGTCCCCGGCCGCTACCCCAGGGCGCCGGGCGGTTCCGGCGTGGGTGACAATGGATGCTCTGTCAGGGCGGGTTGCAGAGGGGACGCATGTCGGAATCGGAGCAGGCGCGCGCATCCCAGGGACGGCTCCTCGCGGGGCGGTACCGTCTCGCGGAGGTCCTCGGGCGCGGCGGCATGGGGACGGTGTGGCGGGCCACCGACGAGACCCTCGGGCGGACCGTCGCGGTCAAGGAACTGCGTTTCCCGAACAGCATCGACGAGGACGAGAAGCGCCGGCTGATCACCCGCACGCTGCGCGAGGCCAAGGCCATCGCCCGGATTCGCAACAACGGCGCGGTCACCGTCTTCGACGTCGTGGACGAGGACGACCGGCCGTGGATCGTCATGGAGCTCATCGAGGGCAAGTCCCTCGCCGAGGTCGTGCGCGAGGACGGGCTGCTCGACCCGCGCCGCGCGGCCGAGGTCGGCCTCGCGGTCCTCGACGTGCTGCGCGACGCGCACCGCGAGGGCATCCTGCACCGTGACGTGAAGCCGTCCAACGTGCTCATCGCGGGCGAGGACGGCCGCGTCGTCCTCACCGACTTCGGCATCGCGCAGGTCGAGGGCGACCCCTCCGTGACCTCGACCGGGATGCTCGTCGGCGCCCCCTCGTACATCTCGCCCGAGCGCGCCCGCGGCCACAAGCCCGGTCCCGCCGCCGACCTGTGGTCGCTCGGCGGGCTGCTCTACGCCGCCGTCGAGGGCGTCCCGCCCTATGACAAGGGCTCCGCGATCGCCACGCTCACCGCCGTCATGACCGAGCAGGTCGAGCGGCCCGCGCACGCCGGCCCGCTCGCGCCCGTCATCCTCGGGCTGCTCGTCAAGGACCCCGCCCAGCGCCTCGACGACGCCCGCGCCCGCGCGATGCTCCAGGAGGTCATCGCCGCGCCCGAGGCCAAGCCCGTGGACGCGACCCGCGTCGTCCCCCTCCCGCCCGCTCCCGCCGAGGAGAAGGCGGCGAGCACCGGCTGGTCCACGCCGCGCACCGGCGGCTTCGCCCGCTCCACCCGTACGGGCGGCGCGGCGGCCGGTGCCGCGCGTACCTGTGTGGCGGTGGGCGTACGGACGGCGGCGCGCGTACGGGTGCCGGGGCCGCGCGCACTCCCGCCGCCGGTACGCCCTCGGCGCCCGTGCCCGACCGCCCCCGCGCCTCGCTCAAGGACGTCGTCCCGCGCCGCACCCTCGTGGTGATCGCCGCCGTCGTGGTGCTCGCCGTCATCGCGACGGTCGTGTTCCTCGTCGTCACCAACGGCGGCGACGAGGACAAGCAGGGCGCCAAGGCCGCCACGACCCCCTCCACCTCCGCGCGCTCCTCCGGCGCCCACCGCGACGGCGGCAAGGAGAAGAGCCCGGAGACCTCCCCCTCCGCCCAGCAGCCCGCGACCTCGCGCGAAGCCGGCGCGGACGGCGGCAAGAGCGAGGGCGGGGGCAAGGACGACGACGCCAAGGACAAGGAGAAGGGCGGGGGCAAGGAGGAGGACGGGAAGGGCGACGAGGGGAAGGACGAGAACAAGGGTGGTGCGCCGCTCGACGTCACGAACCATCAGGACCCGACCGGCTTCTCCATAGGACTGCCCGACGGGTGGAAGCGCGTCTCCTCCGGCGCCGCCGGGGTGCGATTCGCCGGGCCCGCCGGGCAGAGACTCCTCATCGGCACGACCACGACGCCGAAGAGCGACGCCGTCGCCGACTGGCAGCGGCAGGAGCGGAGCATGGTCCGCCCGAACTACCACCGCCTCGCGATCAAGCGTGTCGACTACCGGGGCTGGGAGACCGCCGACTGGGAGTTCACGTACACCGACGGCGGCACGCGGATGCACAGCGTCGACCGCGGCACGGTCGTCAACTCCCACCGCGGCTACGGGCTCATGTTCACGGCCAAGGACGCCGACTGGGACAGCACCAGCGTCCGCGACACCTGGCAGACCTTCACGGAAACCTTCAAACCGGCCTCCTGAGCCGAGCCGAGTCGATCCGAGCGATCCGAGACGAGTCGATCCGAGACGAGTCGATCCGAGCTGGTTCGGGTCGAGCCGGGCGGAGAGGGGCTGATTCGCGCACCCGGCCCGACGCCCTCACGCCCTCCACGCCGCCTCCGCCGAGAACTCCCGCGCACCCCAGCGGCTCGGCACCCCTGCGCCCCGGCACCCCGCCGCCCCCCACGGGAACTCCCGCGCCACCCCGCGCGTTGACGGCCCCAGGGGGGGGAGAACCCGCATGTAAGGGACACCCCTAGGGAATCCCCCTCACCCCCGTACCCCCCTTTCCCGCCCCCCGTGCGCTCCCTCGCGACCCTGCGCGATTCCTCGTGCCGTGTTCCGAGGGTTGAGCGGGTCCCGTGACGGGCACGAACGAGACCAGGGTCCCCCGGCCGTCACCGGAGCCCCCCGTGTTCCGGCGGCGTACAGCCGGCGCAGGCCGGGAGGTGCTGCGGCGAACTCGCCCAACTCACCCGGAAAATCCGGCCCCGGCACGTATCGTGAAAGAACGGGGACCGTACCTGACGGCTCGGGACCCGAAACGAACACAGGTGATCACGGTGGGGGGCGTTGTGGACGACTACGCGGGGCGTGTGCTCGCCGACCGCTACCGGTTACCCCTGGACGCCTCCGCCGGGGAGGGCGCGGGACCGGCGGCCGCCGGGCGTGCCTTCGACACGTACAGCGGTCAGGAAGTCCGCCTCCAGCGCGTCCCGTTGCCCGACGTCGTGGAGGGCGAGCTGCCCGGCGACTCGCCCGCGGCGGGTGCGGGCGACCCGTCCGCCGATCCCGTCGTGCGCCGCGCGCTCGACGCCGCCCGCGCCGCCGCGCAGGTCCCCGACCACCCGCGCCTCGACCAGGTCTTCGATGTCTTCGCCGAGGGCGACGCGCTGTGGATCGTCAGCGAGTACGTGCCCGGCCGGACCCTCGGCAGCCTCCTCGCCGAACGCCCCCTCAACCCCTATCGCGCCGCCGAGGTCGCCGCCGACGTCCTCACCGCGCTGCGCGCCCTGCACGCGGGCGGCTGGGTCCACCGCAACATCACCGAGCACACCGTGCTCCTCGCCGAGGACGGCCGCGTCGTCCTCGCGGGTCTCGCGGCCGGCGCCGCCGAAGAGGCCCTGTGCGGGTACGACCCCGTCCCCCCGCGCTCCGCCGTCGAGGACGGCGCGGGACCCGAGGGCCCCCGGCCCCGCGGTGCCATCGACGCCTCGCCCTACGGCGGCGGCTGGGGCGGCGGAGGCAC
>NZ_GG770539.1:4344130-4345122 GCF_000154905.1 Streptomyces sp. SPB074
CCGCAGGGCGCGCGAGGCCGACCCCGAGGAGACGACCCCGCTCTACGGGCTCGCCGCCGCGTACTCGCCGCCCGAGACGCCCGGAAGCGCCCGCACCGCGCCGCGCGGCGACCGGTCCCGGGGAGCGGCCCGGGCACGTCGTCCCCGTACCGCCGGTGGCCGGGACAGCGGGCGTCCGCGTACGCCGCGTTCGCTGGGGCGGACGCTGCTCGTCGCGGTGTTCGTGCTGCTCGCGGGCACGATCGTCTACGCCATGGTCTTCCTGCCGAAGGCCGACGAGAACGATCAGGCGCGGACGGGTGCCGAGCTGAGCCACGCGCCCGGCTCGCTGGAGAAGCCCGCGCCCACCTCGGCCCCTCCCGCTTCCTCGCCCGCCGCGAGTCCCGGGGACGGGAAGCGGGACAAACCGAAGGAGGACCGGCCGGAGGCGGAGAAGCCGCCCGCCAAGGAGAAGCCCGCCGGGCCGAAGCTCCCCGCCGGGTTCGTCCTCTACCAGGACCCGGCCGGTTTCCAGCTCGCCGTGCCCAAGGGCTGGACCCGGCACGCGCGCAACCCGCAGGGGCAGGTGCGGTGGACGCACGGGAGCTACGAGCTGATCGTCGTCCCCGGGCGCGACTCCGTGACCGAGTTCGGCAACGACCTGCTGCGCTACCAGCGCGAGTCCGAGCCCGAGACGCGGCCCTTCCGCGAGTCGAGCTGGGTCACGTCCACCGGGATGCGCGAGATCGAGGAGGGCGGCAGGAAGATGGCGGAGGGCCAGTTCACCTGGCCGGGCAGCGACGGTGACGTGTTCGCCAGGAACATGGTCATGGCGGTGGGCGGCAAGTACCACGTCCTCCAGTTCCGCGGCCTCGACGCCGACCGCGACGACGTCAGCCGCTACTACGCCCAGGCGCTCGCCACGTACCAGGTGAAGTGAGGGAGGGGCGGGGGCCGGAGGGACACCCCCGCCGGGCCCCGTCCGCCCCCGGCACCCGGCCCGCGCCCGCCCG
>NZ_GG770539.1:4345279-4368013 GCF_000154905.1 Streptomyces sp. SPB074
CCACGCACTGGCAGAATCGTGGAAGCCGGGTGGAAAGTGTTACCGGCGGGTACCCAAGACCCGCGCGAAGTCGTACGCTCACGCCCATGACGGACACCCACGCCTCGGCGGCCCCCGCCGGCCCCGCGCCGCAGAGCACCGGCGCGAACCCCCAGGCCCCCGTACCGGAGGGCGTCCGCACGGCGGCCGACGTGGTCACGCCCGAGGTGCTCGCGCGGCTCCTCAAGGGGGTCGGCGGCTCGGGACGTACCGCCAACCACACGCCGTTCGGCGGCGGGGTGCTCGCCGAGCTGCCCGAGGCCAGCCCCGAGGACGTCGAGGCCGCCTTCGCGCGCGCCCGCGCCGCGCAGGGCGCGTGGGCGGCGACGCCGGTCCGCAAGCGGGCCGCCGTCCTGCTCCGCTTCCACGATCTCGTCCTCCAGCGCCAGGCCGAGATCCTCGACCTCGTCCAGCTGGAGACCGGCAAGGCCCGGCTGCACGCGCACGAGGAAGTGCTCGCCGTCGCGATGGCCGCCCGCCACTACGGCCTCAAGGCCCCCGCCTACCTCAGGCCGAAGCACCACCTCGGCGCCGTGCCGACCCTCACCCGCGTCACCGAACACCGCGTGCCGCGCGGGGTCGTGGGCCAGATCGCCCCCTGGAACTACCCCTTCGAGCTCTCGGTCGGCGACGCGCTGCCCGCCTTCGTCGCGGGCAACGCCGTCGTCATGAAGCCCGATACGGAGACCGCGCTGAGCGCCCTGTGGGCGCGTGAACTCCTCATCGAGGCCGGGCTGCCCGCCGACGCCTTCCAGATCGTGCTGGGCGAGGGACCGGCCGTCGGCCCCGAGGTCGTCTCGCGCGGTGACTACGTCTCCTTCACCGGCTCCACGCGCACGGGCCGCGAGGTCGCCCGCAGCGCGGCGGGCCGGCTCGTCGGCTTCTCGCTCGAACTCGGCGGCAAGAACCCGATGCTGGTCCTGCACGACGCCGACGTCGAGAAGGCGGCGGCCGGAGCGGTCCGCGCCTGCTTCGCCTCCGCCGGTCAGCTCTGCATCTCCATCGAGCGCCTGTACGTGCACGAGTCGGTCGCCGAGGCGTTCACGGAGCGGTTCGTGGCGCGCGTCAAGGCCATGCGCCTCGGCACGTCGCTCTCCTACGGGGCCGACATGGGCTCCCTGGCCGGGCCCCGCCAGCTCGAAGCCGTCACCGCGCACGTGGACGAGGCCGTGGCGAAGGGCGCCCGCGTCCTCGCGGGCGGCGTCGCCCGCCCCGACCTCGGCCCGTACTTCTACGAACCGACCGTGCTCACGGACGTCGGGCCCGGCATGGCGGTGTGCGCCGACGAGACCTTCGGGCCCGTCGTCTCGCTCTACCGCTTCACCGACGAGGACGAGGCGATCGCGCGCGCCAACTCCACGTCCTACGGGCTCAACGCGAGCGTCTGGACGAAGGACGCCAAGCGCGCCCTCGCCGTCGCCGCACGGCTGCGCGCGGGAACCGTCAACGTCAACGAGGGCTACGCGCCCGCCTACGGGAGCGTGCGCGCCCCGATGGGCGGCATGAAGGAGTCCGGTGTCGGCCGCCGGCACGGCTCCGAAGGGCTGCTCAAGTACACCGAGCCCCAAACCATCGCCCAGCAGCGCCTGTTGCCCATGGGCCCGTCCCTCGGCATGGACGACGCCGCCTACGCGGCCTTCATGAGCCGCAGCCTCAAGGTGATGAAGGCGCTGCGGCTGCGCTGACCCCGGACGCGCCCCGCCGTCCGGCCCGACCACCCACGCACCCGCCGCCCAGCCCGACCACCCACGCACCAGCGGCTTTCGACGAGGAGGGCCCATGCCACGGGACAGCCATGCCACGACACCGGACGGCCACGAGGCGCCAGGCGACAGCCATGCCACGACACCTCACCGCCACGACGCGCCACACGGCAGCCATGCCACGACACCGGACGCCCGCGAGGCGCCGCACGACGGCCCTGCCCCGCCGCCCGGTGCCGAGGCCGCGTCCCGGCCCGCGCAACTCCCCGATGAGGATGCCGAGTCCGGCGGGTACGACTACGACTACGACGTCCTCGTCATCGGTTCCGGCTTCGGCGGCGCCGTCAGTGCGCTCCGGCTCACCGAGAAGGGCTACCGGGTGGGCGTCCTGGAGGCCGGCCGTCGCTTCGCCCGTCACGAACTGCCCCGCACCTCCTGGGATGTGAAGAACTACCTCTGGGCCCCCGCGCTCGGCCTCTTCGGCATCCAGCGCATCCACCTGCTGGGCAACGTCATGGTCCTCGCGGGCGCCGGCGTCGGCGGCGGCTCCCTGAACTACGCCAACACCCTCTACGTGCCGCCGCGCGCCTTCTTCGAGGACCCCCAGTGGAAGGAGATCACCGACTGGGCGGGCGAGCTGGAGCCGTACTACGCGCAGGCCCAGCGGATGCTCGGCGTGCGCCTCAACCCGACGGTCACGCCCTCCGACGTGCACCTCAAGAACGCCGCCGAGGCGATGGGTGCCGGGGACTCCTTCCATCTCGCCCCGGTCGGCGTCTACTTCGGTGACGGTGAGGACGGCGACGGGAGCCGGCGGGCCGAGCCGGGCGCGGAGGTGCCCGACCCGTACTTCGGTGGCGCGGGTCCCGCGCGGCGCGCCTGCACCGAGTGCGGTGAGTGCATGACCGGCTGCCGGCACGGCGCGAAGAACACGCTCAACGAGAACTACCTGCACCTCGCCGAGCGGAACGGCGCCGTGATCCATCCGCTCACCACCGTCCGCACCCTCACCGAGGACTCGCGCGGCGGCTTCGCGGTCGGCACGCTGCCCACGGACAAGCCCCGCAAGGGCGCCCACCGCGTCTACACCGCCCGCCACGTCGTCCTCGCCGCCGGTACGTACGGCACCCAGACGCTCCTGCACCGGATGCGCGACAGCGGGCTCCTGCCCCGCACCTCGGCCCGGCTCGGCACCCTGACCCGCACCAACTCCGAAGCCCTCGTCGGCGCCCAGACCACCCCGCGCCGCTACCGCGCCGCCCACGGCGCCGAGCCCGACTTCACGCGCGGTGTCGCGATCACCTCGTCCATCCACCCGGACGCCAACACCCATGTCGAACCGGTGCGGTACGGACGCGGGTCGAACGCCATGGGCGGCCTCACGATCCTCCAGGTGCCCTACGCCGAGAAGCTGCCCCGCGCTCTCGGCTGGCTCCTCAACGCGGTCAAGCACCCGGTGCGGAGCGGCCGTTCGCTCTCCAACCGACGCTGGTCCGAGCGCACCATCATCGGCCTCGTCATGCAGTCGCTCGACAACTCCCTGACGACGTACCGCCGTCCGCGCGGCCCCGGCAAGGGGCTGCTCACCGCGCGCCAGGGCCACGGGGCGCCCAACCCGACGCAGATCCGGGCGGCGACCGAGACTGCCTCGCTCCTCGCCCGCGACATCAACGGCTTCGCGGGCAGCAACGTCGGCGAACTCATGGGCACCCCGCTGACCGCCCACTTCCTCGGCGGCTGCCCCATCGGCGCCGACCCCGGCCACGGCGTCATCGACCCCTACCACCGCCTCTACGGGCACCCGGGCATCTCCGTCGTGGACGGCTCCGCGGTCTCCGCCAACCTCGGCGTCAACCCGTCCCTCACGATCACCGCGCAGGCCGAACGCGCGATGTCCCTGTGGCCCAACAAGGGCGAGACCGACCCGCGCCCCGCCCAGGGAACGCCCTACGCGCGCCTCGCCCCCGTCCCGCCGCGCGCGCCCGCCGTCCCGGCGCACGCCTTCGCGGCCCTGCGCCTGCCCTTCCAGGGAATGCCGAAGGTGCGCGAGGGCGCGGCGGCCCCAGGGACACGGGAGGCGGCGCCGGAGGGCGACCGGGCCACCGCGCGCGAAGAGGCGACGGGGCGTGCCGAGGGCACTGCGCGGAACGCGGAACCAGGGGTGTGGTGAAGATCACCGCCGGGCCGTGAGATGCGCCACGCGCGGGGCCCGGCGCCGGTTCACCCCGGCGCACTCGTCACGTCCGGTCCGCGTGCGGGCAGCGGAAGACCCCGCGGCGGGCGGGTTGCCACGGGGTCTTCGCCTGCGGTGCCGCCAGGGCGGTGGCGGCACCGGGGGAGCGGCGCCGAGGGGGGGCGTCGCTGGTCTGGAATTGTCCGGAGGCCCGCACGGGGCATCCGGTACCCAAGTATGCGCTGTCGGCACGGGACGGTACCCACCGGGACGTACGAGACCTCGACGGCCCCCCTCGCGGGAGGGGCCGGGCCCCGCTGGGTGCGACCGGTACCGGGCGTCCCCGGAACCGGCCGCCGCGTGACCGGACAGGCTGTCCCCTGCCGTCCGGTCACCGTGCTGAAGCGAGGTCCCACGACGTACCGCACAAGGCGTCCGTCTCATCGCTCCAGCGAAGCCACGCGTGGTGTTGCGGTCCCGCACCTGGCCGATGCGGTCAACGGGACAACGACGCTCACGGCCGAGTGGTCACGCGCCGGGGACGGGCAGTTCGCCAGTTCGCACCCCGGCGCCGCCGGGCAGGCGTCCCCCGGACGGTTCCGCCCGCGCCCGGCCGGGTGCCGCGCGCCCGTCCCCGTCGCGCGTGCCGGGCGCCTCAGACCCGTCCCCGGCTCAGTTCGAGCAGCGTCATCGCGAGCGCGGTGCCCTGCTTGCCCAGCGCGTCGCGGTAGTGGCTCAGGACCTCCATCTCGCGCGACAGGTTCACCCGCCGCCCGCCCGCCTCCACGCGCGCCTTCTGCACGACGGCGGAGACGGCGGAGCGCTCCTGGATGAGCCCGATGATGCGGTCGTCGATCGTGTCGATCCGCTCCCGCGCGTCGGTGATCATCTTCTCGTGCGCGGGGATGGACCCGGTCGGCGCGGTGGACGGCTTGCGCGCCCAGCCCTGCGGGGTGCCGGGGGCGGACGCCGCTCCGGGCGCGGGGGCGGCCGGGGAGCCGGCGGTGCCGGTCGTCGTCTCGGGAAGGCTGGTCATGGCAGGTGGCTCCTTCGGTGCCGGGGCGGGTGGGCCCCTCGGTGGTGGGGACGGTTCGTCCCTGTCGTCTGGTCGGGGTCGGTCGGGTGAAGGGCCCCGGGGCGACCAGGTCCGGCAACGCAGAACGCCCCGGGCCTTGTCGGCCCGGGGCGCCTGGTTACGTCGCTGTGCTCAAGCAGCACGACCATGGCAGCCGGCGGACCGGGTGCCATAGGTAAAGAGGACGTCGTGGTGCGTGATCACGGAGCCAGTATCCCCCTCCTTCCCGGCCTGCGGGGCGCGGGGGTCGCCGGCCGCCTGATCTGCGGCGGAATGGGTGACATCCGTCCCCCGTTAGACTGAGCGCGAGGCACCGTGCCGTCCGGGTGGCACCCGACAGGCCCGCCCCGGGCGCCGCCCGGGACCCGTACCCCGTGCGCAGGCGCCTTGCCCCGATCCCGCATCCCCGCCGGAAGGCCGCCGCAGTGCCCGTGTCCCCCGCGTCAGACGCCGCTCCCGACACCGTTCTGGTCGTCGACTTCGGCGCGCAGTACGCCCAGCTCATCGCCCGCAGGGTCCGCGAGGCCCGGGTCTTCAGCGAGATCGTCCCGAGCGACATGCCCGTCGCCGAGATGCTCGCCAAGAACCCGGCCGCGATCATCCTGTCCGGCGGCCCCTCCTCCGTCTACGCCGAGGGCGCGCCCTCGCTGGACGCCTCGCTGTTCGAGGCCGGTGTCCCGGTCTTCGGCATGTGCTACGGCTTCCAGCTCATGGCCACGGCGCTCGGCGGCACGGTCGACAACTCCGGCGCGCGCGAGTACGGCCGCACGGAGCTGAACGTCAGCAAGCCCGCCTCGACGCTCTTCGAGGGCACTCCCGAGGAGCAGCAGGTCTGGATGTCGCACGGCGACGCCTGCTCCGCCGCGCCCGCCGGGTTCGACGTGACGGCCTCCACCTCGGTCGTCCCCGTCGCCGCCTTCGAGAACGACGCGAAGAAGCTCTACGGCGTCCAGTACCACCCCGAGGTGCTGCACTCCACGCACGGCCAGCAGGTCCTGGAGCACTTCCTGTACCGCGGCGCGGGCATCGAGCCGGACTGGACGACCGGCAACGTCATCGAGGAGCAGGTCGAGGAGATCCGCGCCCGCGTCGGCACGAAGCGCGCGATCTGCGGCCTGTCCGGCGGCGTGGACTCGGCCGTCGCAGCCGCGCTCGTGCAGCGGGCGATCGGCTCGCAGCTGACCTGCGTGTACGTCGATCACGGCCTCATGCGCAAGGGCGAGACCGAGCAGGTCGAGAAGGACTTCGTCGCGGCGACGGGCGTGCAGCTCAAGGTCGTCGACGCCGCCGAGCGCTTCCTCGACGCCCTCGCCGGGGTGAGCGACCCGGAGCAGAAGCGGAAGATCATCGGCCGCGAGTTCATCCGCGTCTTCGAGCAGGCGCAGGCCGAGATCGTCGCGGAGAACGCGGCGGACGGCGCCGACGTCGCCTTCCTCGTGCAGGGCACGCTGTACCCGGACGTGGTCGAGTCCGGCGGCGGTACGGGCACGGCGAACATCAAGTCCCACCACAACGTGGGCGGTCTCCCCGAGGACCTGGAGTTCGAGCTCATCGAGCCGCTCCGCAAGCTCTTCAAGGACGAGGTCCGCGCGGTCGGCCAGGAACTCGGCCTGCCCGACGAGATCGTCCAGCGCCAGCCCTTCCCGGGCCCCGGGCTCGGCATCCGCATCGTCGGCGAGGTCACGCGCGAGCGCCTCGACCTGCTCCGCGAGGCGGACGCGATCGCGCGCGAGGAACTGACGGCGGCCGGTCTGGACCGGCAGATCTGGCAGTGCCCGGTCGTGCTCCTCGCGGACGTCCGCAGCGTCGGCGTCCAGGGCGACGGCCGTACGTACGGTCACCCGATCGTGCTGCGCCCGGTCTCCTCCGAGGACGCGATGACCGCCGACTGGTCCCGCCTCCCCTACGAGACCCTCGAACGCATCTCGACCCGCATCACCAACGAGGTCGCCGACGTCAACCGCGTCGTCCTCGACGTCACGAGCAAGCCGCCGGGGACGATCGAGTGGGAGTGAGACTCCGCTGAGGAACCGCGGGGGCCGTTATTCCCGGCCCGAGCCGACGTATCGGCACCGGCGGGAACCCGGCCCCCGCGGCGTTCCGCGAGCGGGCGCGGCGCGGCGCGGCGCGTGGGGGTGGCGGGTGCCGGGTGCCCGGGGTGCTGGGTACGGGCGCGGTTGGCCGCTGCCGGTGCGGGTGTCTCCGCCGCTGCCGCTGCCGCTGCCGCTATCGCCCGAAGCCCGCTCCGAACCGTGCGTCCTCGTTCCCGGTACGCCCCAGGTCTCCCGGGTTCACCGCCCGGGCCCCGCCCGGCTTCCCCTGCGGCAGCATCCACACGGCGCCCGTGTCGGCCGCGTCCGTGTCCTCGCCGGGCGCCCCGGCGACGAGCGAGGTCCGCCCGTCCGCGCCGATGTCCCGCAGGGAGACGGCCTGGCCGAACTCGTCCCCGGCCTCCGCGACCCCCGGCACGCCCGCCGTGTCCTGATCGACCGCCGTGGCACCCTCCCCGGTGAGGCCCTTCCACGAGCCCTTCAGCAGCACGACGGCCCCCACGTCGTCCAGGTTCTTCCCGCCCCGCTCCAGTCCCTCGCCGGGAACGCCCACCGCGACGTCCGCGCAGCCGTCCCCGTCGACGTCCCCGACGGAGAGCGAGGCGCCGAACGCGTCACCGTCCTCGTTGACACCGGGCACGCCCTTCGTGTTCTGCGTGATGGTGCTCGCGGGCTTGCCCGGCCCCGTCTCGGACCCGTACAGCACCTGTACCGTCCCGTGGTCGAAGTCCAGTTCGGGCCTTGACCCTGGAGTTTGAACACGTCTATGCGGCTCGGGCCAGGGTAGTTGAGGTTGGGTGGACGGTGATCTCGTAGGTGATCGGGGCTCGCTGGCCGAGCCGGGAATGACGGCGTCGGGTGTTGTAGCGGGACAGCCAGTGGAAGGCGTCGAGTCGTGCCTCGCGCTCGCTTGACCAGCCCTTTCGGCCCTTCAACGTCTCCCTTTTAAAGCTGGCGTTGAACGATTCGGCGGCGGCGTTGTCCGCGCTGGACCCGACGGCGCTCATGCTCTGCAGGACACCGGCCCGGCGGCAGGCGTCCGCGAAGGCCCCGCTGGTGTACTGGGCTCCGTGATCGGTGTGCATGATCGCCCCGTTCAGACTGCCGCGGGTCCGTTCCGCGGCGGCGAGGGCGTCGATGACGAGCTCGGTGCGCATGTGGTCGGCGATCGCCCAGCCTGCCAGGCGGCGCGAGCACAGGTCGATCACTGTCGCGAGATAGCAGAACCGTCCGCCGCCGACGCTCAAGTAGGTGATGTCACCGACGTACTTGGTGTTGATCTCCTTCGCGGTGAAGTCGCGGCCGATCAGGTCCGGGGCCTTCGCGGTGGCCGGGTCGGCGATGGTGGTGCGGTGCCGGCGCCGCAGACGGACCCCTTCGAGGCCGATGGTCCGCATGATCCTGGCAACGCGCTTGTGGTTGACCGCCTGGCCGCCCTCGTCGCGGAGCTCGGCAGTGATCCTCGGGACTCCGTAGGTGCCGTCGGACTCCTTGTGGGCCTTGCGTATCCGGGCCGCGAGCCGGTCGTCAGCGGCCTGACGGGCCATGCGAGCCGGGGCGGTGCGACGCCAGTAATAGAAACTCGAGCGGGCGATCCCGAGAATGTCGCAGAGCCGCTTCACGCCGTATCGGCGCTGGTGATCCTCAACGAACTGGCAGCGGTTCACCAGCGCGTCTCCGTCGCGAAATACCGGGCCGCCTTGCGGAGGATGTCGCGTTCTTCCTCCAGCTCGCGGATCCTCTTGCGCGCGGCGGCCAGCTCCGCCTGAACCGGGTCACCGGCAGGCTGCGGTGCCGTTGCGGGGGCGGAATGGGCACCGGCGCGGCGTCCGTCGGCGGCCCGGATCCAGTTCCGCAGCGTCTCGGTGTTCACTCCGAGATCGGCGGCGACCGACTTGATCGTCGCTCCCGGACGCGACCGGTACAACGCGACCGCGTCCGCCTTGAACTCGGCGGGGTAATGCTTCATCCCCACAGGGACTCCGTTCTCCTGGACCATCAAGATCCAAGTCTCTCCGGTGTCCAAACTCCAGGGTCAGGGCCCGAAGGCCACTGTCGTTGCCGACCATCAGGGCCGCACTCTCTGGACCGACGCCCTGCGGCCAGGCCGGATGCACGATGCGACCGCCACACGCAACGAAGGTATCGGAACCTGTTTCCAGCACTTCCCGGACGTGGAAGTGCTTCTGGACGACGGCTACCTCGGTCTCCGGCGTGATCACCCCGGCCAGGCGATCACACCGCCCAGAAAACCAAACAAGATCGCTTTGCCGCACGTGCACGCCGCCAGAGAAGAGGCCCGGCACCGACACTCATCGAAGCGCATCACCGTCGAGCACGCGCTTGCCGACCACAAACGCTGGAAACAGCTGACCCGCTGGACGCACCGGCGAGAGGCCCTGCCCGACACCTACCGGGCCATCGCCGGCCTCGTCTCCGACCGAACCGCCAACGCGTAACCACGCCCCTGATCAGGCAAACACGCCTCAACCGCAATCACGCACCAGTTCGTTACGAGTTGGTGCGTGATAGGGGGTGAGGTGTGTTTGCCCTGCTCACGGCCGTTTTCAGATGCTGGTGTTGCGGTCGGAGACGAGGCCGGCGATGGCGCGGTAGGTGTCGGGCAGGCGGTCGCGGCGATGTGTCCAGCGGGTCAGTTGCTTCCAGCGTTTGTGATCAGCGAGGGCGTGTTCGACGGTGATGCGGTCGGACGAGTGGCCGTGGCGGTCGCGTCCCCGTTGTTCGACTCTGTCGGGCAGTGCTCCCGGCCGGGGTTTTCTCGGCGGCGTGATCGCCTGCCCGCGATGGTCGCGGCTCAGCCCCAGGTAGCCGTCGTCCAACAGGACCTCGACGTCGGGGAAGTGCTGGAAGCAGATGGCGATGCCTTCGTCGCGGGCGGCGGTGGCGTCGTGCATACGCCCAGGTCGTAGGGCATCGGTCCATAACGTGCGGCCCCGCCAGCCGGCGATCACGGTGGCCTTCATCGTGTTCTGCTTCTTCTTGCCCGAGACGAATGCGCGCCGGCCGCCGCGGCCGGCCGGTGGCCGGCGGACCCGGATCTCGGTGGCGTCCAGACACAGCTCGACACCTTCGGCCTGCGCGTAGGCAAACACATCCGCCAGAGTCCGAAGCCGCAGGCCGGGACGGTCGGGAACCGCGCACCCCCGCTCCGCCAAGAGCGTGCGCACCTCTCCGATCGCCCGGGTGACCGTGGATCGGTCGACACCTGACAGCAGCCCCAGCACCGAGTGCGGCAGGTCGTGCCGCAGGTGGATGAGTGTGGCCACCAACCGGTCGACGAACACCAGCTGATGGCGGGCGCCGGCGCCTTCGGCCCGCTTGCGGGCCCCGCCTCGCACAGCATGGCGGCGACCCTCGACCCCGGCCTGCCACGGCTCGGCCAACTCTTCGACCAAGCACGCAAGATGACGCCGGGAGAGCCCCGTGAACAGTCGATGCGCCAGCACCGCCCGATTGACCATGATCGCCACAGCGGGATCATGCCATCCACGTGGCACGACACCTCACCCGCTATCACGCACCAACTCGTTAGTACTCCAGCAGCGGTTCGTGTCCTGAGCTGGTCTTTGTCGTTCTCCTGGTATGAGGGAGCTGGGTGAAGTAGCTGTATGGTCCGCGGAGTTGGAGGCTGCGTTCGCTCGGGTCGCGGGTCGGTTTGCTCGGGCGGATCTGCGGTGGCGGATGCGGGATTACGTTCGGGGTCTGCTGGCTCGTGTGGCGCGTAAGAACGGCTGGCAGCTCGCGGAGTGGGCGGGGCACCGTAGTCCTGACGGGTTCCAGCGGCTGCTGAACTCCAGCGTCTGGGATGCGGACGCGGTGCGGGACGATGTCCGCGAGTATGTGGCCGAGGTGCTCGGTGATGACGGGGTCCTGATCATCGATGACACCGGTTTCATCAAGAAGGGGATCACGTCGGCGGGTGTGGGCAGGCAGTACACCGGCACCTCGGGCAAGATCGACAATTGTCAGGTCGGGGTCTTCGCCGCCTACGCCACGTCTCGCGGACGTGCCCTGGTCGACCGGGAGCTGTATCTCCCGAAGGCGTGGACAGGGGATCGGGAACGCTGCCGGGCGGCGAAGGTTCCCGACGAGCGGGAGTTCGCGACCAAGGGTGAACTCGCGAGGGCGATGGTTACCCGGACGCTGGCCGCCGGTCTGCCGGCGCGGTGGGTGACGGCGGACGAGGCCTATGGGCAGGACTGGAAGTTCCGCCGCCTGCTGGAGGAACTCGATGTCGGTTACGTCGTCGCTGTTCCGAAGTCTCAGCAGGTCAAGAGCTTGACGGGGTTCTGGCGGATCGACGAGCTCATCGCCCAGGCGCCCCAGGATGCCTGGCAGCGGCTGTCCTGCGGCAACGGGGCCAAGGGCCCCAGGGTCTACGACTGGGCGAGCGCGAGACTGCCGTCGATCGCCCTCTTCGACGGCGACGAGTCAGCCCACCACCGATGGGTGCTGGCCCGGCGCAGCGTGGCACGGCCCGAGGAGACCGCCTACTACTTCGCCTACGCGCCCACGAGCACCACTGTCGCCGACCTGGTGCGGGCGGCCGGCACACGCTGGGCGATCGAGGAATGCTTCCAGGCGGCGAAGAACGAGTGCGGCCTGGACGAGTACGAGGTCCGCCGCTACGTCGGCTGGTACCGGCACATCACCCTGGCCGTGCTCGCCCACGCCGTCCTGACCTCACTCGCAGCCCAAGCCGCCGACGAGCCCGAAAAAGGGGGCTTTGGAAACGAACCTCTCTCGCCCCGCTCACCGTGGCAGAAATCAGACGCCTCCTGGACACTCTCCTTCCCCGCCCCCGACCCCACCCCGACCCAGTCACCCACGCACTGAAGTGGTCAGCCTGGAGAAGACACCACCAAGCCACCGCCCGCCGCTGCCACTACCAAAAACGCAGCTCAGGACACGAACCGCTGCTGGAGTACTAGTACACGACCGTGCCGCCGCCGTCCTCGCTGTCCCGCTGCACGGCGAGATCCTTGCGGCCGTCGCCGTCCAGGTCCCGTACGACGGGCCGCGAGCCCGGCAGCTCGCGGTGCCGTTCCGGGTCCCCTTTCGCCAGCACGCTCACGTAGTCACCGCCCGGCGCCGCGACAACGATGTCCCCCGGAAGCGCGGAATCCGGCCGGGGTGCCGCCCCGGCGGCGGGAGCGAGGACCAGCGGGGCCGTGAGCAGCGCGGCGACGGAGGCGCAGCGCAGCGCGAAAGGGAGCCGGACGGGCATGGGTTCCTCCAGGAGCGAGGCGGTTTCCCGCGTACCGAATGCGTCGTACGTACTCTCAGATGCGCGGTGCGCCGCAGAAGTTGGGGAGGAAACGTGCCTCTTGGGTGGTGTTCGGGTGACGCGGGGGGGGGCTCCGAATGCGCCGGGTGACGGGCCCCGCTGCCGCCCCGGGCGGGCGCGGGAGTCTCACGTAAGGCACAATTCCCGTACATCACAGCAGAGTTCGGCGCACCCGCCAGTCGGCGGGACCCCGGGGCCCCGTGGCCGCGTACCGGCGAGGGCTCGCGAGCAGGGACGGGGACGGGCCGGTGGCGGTACAGCAGGACACGAGCCGGGAGCCGCACGAGGGCGGCTGCACCTGCGCGGACTGCCCTTCGGGCGCTCGCAACGGGCACCAACGCGCGATCGCCGCCTTCGTCCGGCGGCGCGAGGAACTCGCCGACGGCAAGGGCCTCCCGGCCGCCGTCGCGCACTCCGCGGGCGCGAGCCGCCAGTGGGTCTCCGACGAACTCGCCGAGTCCGCGCGCCTCGTCGCCGAACGAGGCCGCGCCGAACGCCTCTCCTGGCTCCATCGCCTGCGCCCCGCGACCCTCGTCGTCCTCGGCGCGATCCTCCTCGTCCTCCTCCTCGTGCAGGGCCTCACCGCCCTCGGCGCCGGCTGGACCACCGCCCGCAGCGCCGGTCTCGTCGCCGCCTTCCTCCTCGCCGCGCTCCTCGCCCTCGCGGCCCACTTCCACCGCGCGCGCGGCGGCGTCCTCGCGCCCGTCGTCGGCGAGGACCAGCGCCTGTCCACCTCGCGCGCCGTCGCCGCCTGCTGGATCGTCTTCTGCGTGTACGCGGTCCTCGTCCTCGCCGGTGAACTCGCCGGCGCCTCCGGCCACGCCCGCCGCGCCGAACTCCTCGACGGCCTCGAACTCGGCCGCGGCGTCGGCCTGCTGACCGTCCTGGCGGCGAGCTGCGCGGTCGCCGTCCTCGTGCACCACACGGTGGGCGTACGGGTGCGGGGGCGGCGCCTCCAGAAGGTGCGCGCCGACCGGCCGCGCGCCGCCGACCTCCTCACCGACGACTCCGGGCACGGCAGCTTCACCGACAGCCAGTACGTGCTCGTGCACGCCGCCGCGCTCGTCTTCTGCGCCGTCCGGCTCGCCCGCCGCCCCGAGCAACTCCCGGATCTGCCCTGGGCGTTCGCCGTCCTCGCCCTCGTCTCCGCCGCCACCTACCTGGCGGGCAAGGCCACCGGGGGCGGCGGCCCCGTCATCCACTCCGTCGTCCGCACCCGCGAGGCCGGCGACCTGGACGCCCCCATCCGTACCGGCGACGACATCGAGATCCGCGGTACCGGCTTTCTCCCCCCGGGCGCCGAGACCCCGCAGGCCCTCGTCCGCATGGCCGTCCGCATCGGCCAGGTCCAGGTGCACGTCCCGCTCATCCCGGTCCCCGGCGGCTTCACCAACCCGAGCGACACCCTCCTCACCGTCCCCATCCCCGCCGAGGCCGAACCGGGCCGCGTCACCGTCCAGGTCGTCACGGCGGCCGGCGTGGAGAGCAACGAAGCGGGCATGGACCTCGTGGACTGACGCGGCCTGCCCCCGCGACAACGGGCCGCGCACACGCGGTAACCGGAACCACTCCCGTGGCGCAGGTCAAGTTATCGCGTACGTCGGCGATTCGGACCACACCGAACCCCTCACGCCCATAAGGGAGTTACGCTCAGTCGCGTGAACGCCGACACAGACCACGCCCTCCTGGAGTGGCGGGCCAACACCAGCACGAACGCCGCGACCTTCCCCGTGCACCTGTGCGCGACGACGAGCCCCGGCACCTGGACCGCGACCCTCGCCACCCCGGACGAGGACACGACGGAAGTCCTCACCTTCCTCCTGGACACGGACCCCTGGCTCATCCTGATCCGCCCCGGCACACCTCCGACGGAGGTCCGCGTCACCTCCTTCGACGGCACCACCAGCCTCCACCTGACCACGCAGAAACCGGGGGGACCGGGGGAGCTGGGGGGATCGGCGGGGGCGGGGGAGCCGGGGGGATCGGGGCAGACCGAGGGTTGACCTGTCGGGCGGTGGCACGCCGGGAGTCCGGCGGTGGCCCGCCTGGTGGTCGGCGGTGGCCCGCCGGGGGCTCCGATGGCTCGCAGGGAGTCCGCCGGTGGCCCCTAGAGGCGGGGCAGCCACCGGGGTGACCGAGGGCTGCCGGGAGCCGCTGGAGGTGGCCGGGGCGTCGGGGCGGCCTGGGCGGCCTGGGCGGCCCGGAGACGGGGAGCTGCCGGGACGGCCGGGAGTCGCTGGGGTGGGAACCCGCCGGGTTGCCCGAGAGCCGCTGGAGGCAGCCGGGGCGCAGGTCGGCGGGGGCCGCCCTGGGCAGGTGTGGCTCCCTGATCCCGCCCCACTGCGTGCCTCCTGACCATGAGGTCCGGTGCCGTCGGCTGCCGCCGGGTCGTCGGCCTTGTCCCGCGAACCGTGCTCGTCCCCCCCTCGAGTTCCAGAACCGTGCGGGCCCTTGCCGGTCGGCGCGCGACCCGGGACGGTCCGTGCGGCGGCCAGGGCCGACGACGACAGCGCGGACGACCACGACACCGCGCGCGAGCCAGGACGCTCCGGCCGGCCCGTACCAGCCTCACCCGTCCGTGCGAGGCACCGCCGTGCGAGCCGCCAGCGCTGTGCCAGCCGCCGCCGTGCGGCACGAGTCGATGCCGCGCCGTGCGAGCCGGTGCCGTGCGGGCCGCCGCCCTGTGCGAGTCGGTGCCTTGCCGCGCCGTGCTAGCCACCGCCGTGGGAGTTGGCGCGTTCCCGGGCACCACACGGACAGCCGCGCCCGCCTCTGCCGCGCCCGCCTCTGCCGTTCCGCCTCTGTCGTCCCGCCTCCGCCGCCACGTCCTCGCCGTCCCCCCGCCGCCCGCCCCTCCCTCGCCGTCCCCCCGCCGCCCGCCCCTCCCTCGTCGCCCGCCCGGCGCCCCGCCCGGTTACTGGTGCCGCGCGGGTGCGTAGGGTCGAGCGCGGTGGGCTGCCGGGTGTGAGGTGCCGTCGCTCGCCGCTCCCTTGTCCCGCGTCCCCAGCTCTCCCGAAA
The DNA here is from genome assembly GCF_000154905.1 of Streptomyces sp. SPB074. Taxonomy (GTDB): domain Bacteria; phylum Actinomycetota; class Actinomycetes; order Streptomycetales; family Streptomycetaceae; genus Streptomyces. Next base: position 4,360,647 of record NZ_GG770539.1, read on the forward strand.
GGCGGCGAACCGATGACCTCCGGTACCCCCCTCCTCCCGTCCGGCCCCGGTGGCGGGTCGGGCAACCTGCCGGACGGCGGCCTTCGCGCGCTGCTCGGGCGCTACGCGCTGCTGCCGCTGCGGGTGTTCCTCGGTGTCACCTTCGTCTACGCCGGTATCGACAAGCTCACCGACAGCGCCTTCCTCTCCTCCTCGGGAAATGGTTCGATCGGGGACCTCATGCGGTCCGTGAAGGGGAGCGCCGGCGTCCCGGCCCTCGTGGATCTCGCCCTGCACAGTCCCGCCGGCTTCGGCTACGCCCTCGCCATCGGGGAACTCCTCGTCGGTCTCGGCACCCTCCTCGGTGTCTTCGGCCGCGTCGCCGCGCTCGGCGGCGCGGTGATCTCGCTCTGCCTCTGGCTCACCGTCAGCTGGTCGGCCACGCCCTACTACTACGGCAACGACCTCGTCTACCTCATGGCCTGGCTCCCGCTCCTTCTCGCCGGCACCCCGTACCTCTCCTTCGACTCCTTCCGCTCCGGACGGCGCAGGGCCGTCTTCCGCCGCGGCGGCTTCGGCAACACCTGGATGCGCTGACCCGCCTTCATTCACCCCGCCGGTGGTGGGTCCTCCGCCGGTGCGGCGCGGCGCCGCCGGGCGCGCCGCACCCTGTACCCGATCAGGCCCACCACGGCCGCGAGGAGCAGCGCGCCGCCCGCCACTGGCAGCGCCGTCCACCACGGGACGCCGTCGCCGCCCGCGAGGCCCGCGAGGTAGAGCCCGGCGCTGAGGAGGAACGCGAGGCCCAGGACGAGCCGGGCGGGGCGGAACTCAGTGCGCACGGTTGACCACCAGCTCCCCCAGCTCGACCCGCGTCCGCAGCACGAGCTTCCCCTCGCGCGGGGCCCCCGGGCGAGCCGGGAGCGTCCGCGTCCGCTGTTCGTCGAAGGCACCGTGGACGCGGTCCTTCGCGTAGTCCGGCAGGCGCAGGCCGCCGAAGCCGATGTCGGAGCGCAGTTCCACGTCCGTCCCCGCCGGGACGAGCACTTCGAGCCGGCCCGCCTTCACCTCGACATCTGTCCGCACGGTGCTGTCCTTCCCGAAGGGCACGTCCCGAAGGTCGAGCGCGGCGGTGCCCGTCCCCAGGCGGTACTCGGGGCGCACTCCGGCCACGGAGGTGGGCTGCCAGCGCGCCGTCTCCCACTCCGCCGCGATGTCGCGCGGGAGGGCCGCCGAGGCGGCGAGGAGTCCGCTGGTGATCAGCGCGAGCACGACCGTCCCGCCACCGATCCGGCCCACGAAGGCGCCGACCGCGAGACCCGTCCCGAACACCGCGAGGGCCAGGGAGAGACCGAGCACGAGGCTCGACCTCAGCGGCTCGTCCTCCCAGGTGGACGCCGCACCCGCGACGCCCGCGACGAGTGCGGCGAGGAACGTCCAGCCGCCGATCCCGTATCGGCGCGTGCGGGGACTCGGGCCGCTCGGTTCCTGCGGGGGGCGGGGGCCCGGACCCTTCCCGTGTCCGGTGCCGTCCACGTCCGTCGTTCCCGGCTCGCCCGTCGCCGTTACGCCGTCTTTGGAGAGGGAGACCCGCACCTCGGGGACGTACTCGGGCGGGCCCCACAGGTACGCACGTTCGGCGAGCGCCGATTCAAGGGGTGTCAGGTCCTCGTCGTGCCACCACGCCGGTGCCGTCCGCACGGGTGGGGCCTGGGTCTCCGGCGGAGCGTCCGCCGTCACCCGCTCGGTGGAGGCGTCGTGCCCCGCCGCGCTCCCGCGCCGCCACGACCAGTACCCCGCGCCCACCGTGAGGAGGACCACGAGGGCGGAGAAGAAGAGGACATCAGCGTCGTTCAGCGTCGAGAGGAGGACGCCGCAGCCGACCAGGACGGAGAGCAGCGCGGCGAGCCCGGGTCCGCCGACCTGCCCGGTGAGCATCCGGCGTCCTTCGGTTTCCTCCTCGCCGTCGAAGGGGACCACGAGCCAGACGACGCCGTACGCGAGGAGACCGACGCCGCTCGCGACCGCCAGGACCGAGAGCACGACCCGGAAGATCACCGGGTCGACTCCGCACTGCCGGCCCAGGCCCGCGCACACGCCGCCCAGCACCTTGTGCCGGCGGTCGCGGCGGAACCCGCTCCAGAAAGGCGGGGCCCCGCCCGCCTCGGCGGGCGAGGGCGGCGGCGGGGCGCCGGTCCGGAAATCTGTCATGCGTTCATGGTGACGGCTCCGGACCCTCCCGGGCATCAGGGATCACCCTGAAAGAAACCCTGAGACGCCCCTGAGACGAGCGCCTTCGCCGCGCCCCTCGTCCAGGAGGTTGCCCGCCCTTCAACTCCCCTTCGCGTCAACGGAGATGCGCGGGTCTTGGCCGGAACGCCGAGTTCCGCCGTCTGTCGGGGAAATCTCAGGGTTGTCCTGGGGGAGAACCCTGATGTCTGGGGCGTTCTCCCGTGTGAGGATCGAAGCATGTCGGAAGCCACCTCGGTACCCAGCGCACCGGACCGGCCTCCGCGCAAGCTCTATCGCAGCGGTGAGGGCCGCCTGCTGGGGGGAGTGGCGCGGGGTCTCGCCGGGCACCTCGGGCTGCCCGTCTTCTGGCTGCGCGCGGCCTTCATCGGTCTCCTCCTCGTCAACGGGCTCGGCACTCTCCTCTACGCCGCCTTCTGGTTCTTCGCCCCGCTCGGTGCCGGGGGAGTCGGCGCACCCGGCCCGGCCGGCGGGGGCTCCTGGCGCTCCTGGCTCTCCAGGAGCGTGGCGCGGGACCGGGGCCAGCTCGTCGCCCTGCTCCTCATGCTGGTCGTCGCGCTCACCTTCGCCGCGCGCACGGACATCGGGGAGACGGCACGCGGCTACCTCGTGCCGGGACTGCTCGTCGGCGCGGGCGTCGCGCTCGTGTGGCGCCAGGCGGACAACGCCCGGCGCGCCCGCTGGGTCGAGATCGGCAGCCGCCGCCGGACCCTCAACGTGCTGCGGGCGGCGGCCGGCGTCGTCCTCGTCGGTACGGGCGTCTCCGTGATCATCGTGCTCCAGGGCTCGGCGCAGCACCTCGGTTCGGCCTTCCAGGCGGCCCTCGCCGTGCTCGTGGGCCTCGTCCTCCTCGTCGGCCCCTACCTCATCCGGATGACGCAGGACCTCTCCGAGGAACGCCTCATGCGGATCAGGGCGCAGGAGCGCGCCGAGGTCGCGGCGCACGTCCACGACTCCGTCCTGCACACGCTCACACTGATCCAGCGGCACGCCGAACGACCACAGGAGGTACGGCGGCTGGCCCGCGCCCAGGAGCGGGATCTGCGCGAGTGGCTGCGGCGCCCGGAGGGCACCGGACGGGAGGAGGAAGAGGAGCCGACGCGGCTCGCCGACGCCGTGCGCAAGGCGGCCGCCGAGGTCGAGGACAAGCACGGGGTGCCGCTGGAGGTCGTCATCGTCGGGGACAGCGAACTGGACGATCCGCTCTCCGCGATGATGCAGGCCGCGCGCGAGGCCATGGTCAACGCCGCCAAGTACGGTGGCGGCGGTGAGGTGCAGGTGTACGCGGAGGCGGACGAGGGGCAGGTGTTCGTCTCCGTGCGGGACCACGGTCCCGGCTTCGACCCGGACGCGGTGCCGGCCGACCGCATGGGGGTCAGGGAATCGGTCATCGGCCGGATGCGGCGCAACGGAGGACGGGCGAAGATCCGTCCGGCCCCGGGCGGCGGGACAGTGGTGGAACTGGAAATGGAAAGGCTGCGGGATGAATGAACCGACGGAGACGGCCCCGGCGCCGGAGCGGGACGCGCCGGTGGTGCGTGTCCTGCTCGTGGACGACCACCGAATGTTCCGTGCGGGAGTGCGGGCGGAGATCGACCACCCGGGGGAGCACGGCGTCACGGTGGTCGGCGAGGCCGCAGACGCGGAGGCGGCGGTACGGAGCGTGCGGGAGCTGATGCCCGATGTGGTGCTGCTCGACGTACACCTTCCAGGTGGCGGGGGACTCTCGGTGCTCCAGCGGTGCGCGGAGCTGGTCATGGATGTCGAGAAACCGGTCAGGTTTCTCGCGCTCTCGGTCTCGGACGCCGCCGAGGACGTCATCGGGGTCATCCGGGCCGGCTCACGGGGATACGTCACCAAGGCGATCAACGGCACGGAACTCGTCGCGGCGATCCACCGGGTGAAGGAGGGCGACGCCGTTTTCTCGCCCCGGCTCGCGGGGTTCGTGCTGGACGCCTTCTCGAACAACACGGTCCCGCCGGTGGACGAGGAACTGGACAAGCTCACGCAACGCGAGCGCGATGTGCTGCGGCTCATCGCGCGCGGCCACTCGTACAAGGAGATCGCCAAGGAACTGTTCATCTCGGTGAAGACGGTCGAGTCGCACGTGAGCGCGGTGCTCCGCAAGCTCCAGCTCTCCAACCGCCACGAGCTGACCCGCTGGGCCGCCGCCCGCCGCCTGGTCTGATTCCCGGGGCGAGGGGAGGGGGCCGGACCCCCGGGCCGGGGGCTGCGGTGGGGGCGCATAGGGTCGTCGGTATGGACGTCCTCATCAATGTCTTCGTGGGGCTGCACATCATCGGGATCGGTGCGCTGCTGGGCGGGTTTCTCACGCAGATGAAGGCGATGGGCGCCGGTACGGCGCGGTTCACGCCCGCGATGCTGCACGGCGCGCTCACGATGCTCGTGACCGGGGCGGTGCTCGTCGGCCTCGATCAGGCTCAGGACCACTCGCTCAACAACACGAAGATCGGGATCAAGCTCGCGTTCCTCATCGTGATCCTGGCGCTCGTGTACGTGAAGCGGGACGAGGCGCGCGTTCCGAAGCCGCTCTTCGGGGTGGTCGGCGCGCTGACCGTGGCCAATATCTTCATCGCGGTGACCTGGCGCTGAGCCGGTGGCGGCGCCGTGGAAGGCCGGGCGGCGCGCCGGTTTCCGGGGGCTCGCCCGGGGCGTGTTCCGCCCCGTCTCGTACGGTCCCGCCCGGCGGCTCGGTCAGGCCGGGCGAACGACGCCGTAGAGGGGCATGTAGTAGATGGACTCGACGCGGACCGAGGCGCCCGGCTTGGGGGCGTGGATCATCTCGCCGTCGCCGATGTAGAGGCCGACGTGGCTGATGTCGTCGTAGAAGAAGACGAGGTCACCGGGGACGGCGTCGTCGACGCTGACGCGGGTGCCGGCTTCGACCTGGTCCCAGGTCGTGCGCGGCAGGTCGATCCCGGCGGCCTTCCAGGCGGCCTGGGTGAGTCCCGAGCAGTCGTACGAGCCGGGGCCCGTGGCGCCCCACACGTAAGGTTTGCCCATCTGGGCGCGGGCGAAGGCGATCGCCTTGGCGGCCTTCGTCGCGTACGAGCCGGAGGCGGTGCCCGTCCCCGAGCCTGCGCCGCTGCTCGTACCCGTGTGCGCGGGGTCCGCGTCCGTGGAGCCTGTGCTTTGCGTGGAGCCCGTGTCCGTCGCGGCCTGTTCCTTCTTCGCGGCCTCGGCGGCGGCCGCGCGTTCCGCCTCGGCCTTCTCCTTCTGCCGGGCCGCCGCCTGGGCCGCCTTCTTCTTCGCCTCCGCCTCCTTGCGGCGCTCGATCTCGGCGAGGCGGGCCTTCTCCTCGGCGGTGAGGCGGGTGAGGAGCTCGCGGGCCTCGGTGAGTTTGCCCTGGACCTCGCTCTTGCTCGTGCGCAGGTCCTGCTGGGCGGTGGTGAGCTGGTTCAGGCTCTCCTGGGCCTCGGTGCGCTTGCGGGCCGTGGCGGCCTGCTGGTCGCGGAACTCCCGTACCTTCGTGTGCTGGTCGGCGGCGAGGCGGTCGAGGACGTACTTCTGGTCGAAGAAGCTCTGCGGGTCGTCGGCGAGGAGCATCGTGGCGGTCCCGGCGAAGCCGCCGCTGGCGTCGCGGTACTGGGCGGCGGCGTAGCGGGCGAGGTCCTCGCGGGAGTGGTTGAGGTCCTCGGTGGAGGCGGCGAGGGCGTCGATCAGGTCGTTGGCCTCCGCGCGCTGCTTGTCGGTGCGCTCCCTGGCGGCGTTGTACTTCTGGGTGGCGGTGCCGGCCTCGTGGTAGAGGCTGTCGACCTTGCGCTGGACGTCCTCGACCGAGGGCCGCGCGGTGCCGGGCTCCGCGCTCGCCTGCGGGGCGAGCAGTACGACGGAGGTGAGCGCGGCGGTCGTCACGCCGAAGCCGGTACGCGCCAGGGCGGGGTTCGGGCGGCGCGGCTTGCGGTGCGAGGGAGCCCGGCGGGCGGGCACACGGCGGCCGGCGGCGGCGGCACGCGAGGGCGCCTCGGTGGTGGGGGGCACGCTCGACGTCACGCCGCACGCTCCTTCTCGGTCGGGCAGGCGGTGGGGTCCGCGCCCGGCACGTTAGCCAAGACGAGGGGCACGGCGGAAGGACCGCAGGCGATATGCCCGATAGATTTCCGGCTCGGGTCTTCCGGCCCCTCGGTTTCCGGCTGACGGCCGCACGCGCCCGAACCGCGCCTCCAGCACCGCCGCGCGGGAAGGCGCCTGCTGCTTCCCGGCCCGGCCCGGCCCGGCTCTTGTACGGCCTGCGCCACCCGGCTCCCGCCACTCCGCTCCGGCCCCACCGTCCCGCTCCCGGTTCCCGACGTCCCGCGCCGCTCACGTCGCGGCCGCGGCTTCATCCCGCGCGGCCCGCCCCGTTCGCGTACCGATTGGTTCCCGTACCACCCGCGCCGCCCGGCTCCCCGTCCCGTCGTCCAGCTCGGTCCCGCGCGGCCCGCCCGCGCGACTCTGCCTCCGTGTGACGCTGCCGCGTCCCTCTCCCGCGTGGCGCCGTCCCGCCCCCACCACGCACGACGCCCGGTCCTCGTACGGCCCGCGCGACTCCGCCTCCGTACGGTCCGCGCGGCCCCGCCCCGTACGGTCCGCGCGACCCGCCCTGCTCCGGTCCCGCGCGGCTTCGCCCGGCCCCCGTATCGCGCACGCCGCTCGGCCCTGTACGGAACGCGCGGCCCCGCCCTGACCCAAGTACCACGCACGGCTCCGCCCGCCCCTGCACAGCCCGTCCAGCCCTTCTCCCGCACGGCGCTGCCCCGCCCTCACCACGTGCGGCGCCCCCCGGCCCGGCACGGCCCGCGCGACCTTGTCTTCATAGGGCCCGCACGGCCCTGTACCGCGCACGGCTCCGCACGTCCCCGCCCGCGCACGGCGTCCCCGCTCCGCGCACGCCGCCCGCGCCCGTCCGTCTTGCCCCTCTCCCGCGCGGCGCCGCCCCGCCCCCACCACGCGCAGCGCCCCCGGTCCTCGCACGGCCCGCAAGACCTGTCTCCGTACGGCCCGCGCGGCCCCGCCCCGCACCGCGCACGGCTCCGCCCGGCCCCATACCGCGCACGCCGCCTGCCCCGCACGGCCCGCGTGCCCTGGCCCCCGCCTCCATCCGCGCCCGGTGTCGCCCACCCCCGCACGGCCCACGC
>NZ_GG770539.1:4368610-4371860 GCF_000154905.1 Streptomyces sp. SPB074
CTCGTCGGGCCGCGTGCGGGGGCGATGTGGGTCTCGACGTTCCACAGCGCCTGCGTCCGCATCCTGCGCCGCGAGTCGAAGAAGCTCGGCTTCACGTCCTCGTTCTCGATCTACGACGCGGCCGATTCCAAGCGGCTCATGGCGCTCGTCTGCCGTGACCTGGACCTCGACCCCAAGCGTTTCCCGCCGAAGTCCTTCACGGCGAAGATCTCGAACCTCAAGAACGAGCTGATCGACGCCGAGGCGTACGCGGACGAGGTCGCGGGCGAGGCCGCCGGGGCCTTCGAGAAGACGCTCTCGCAGGCGTACACGACGTACCAGGCGCGCCTGCGCGAGGCGAACGCGCTGGACTTCGACGACATCATCATGACGACGGTCCATCTGCTCCAGGCGTTCCCCGACGTCGCCGAGCACTACCGCCGCCGCTTCCGGCACGTCCTGGTCGACGAGTACCAGGACACCAACCACGCGCAGTACACGCTGGTCAAGGAGCTGGTCGGGCCCGCCGACGGGGGGACGGGGTACGACGGCGGCCCGGCGCCGGAGCCGGCCGAGCTGTGCGTCGTGGGCGACGCGGACCAGTCGATCTACGCCTTCCGTGGCGCGACGATCCGCAACATCCTCCAGTTCGAGGAGGACTACCCGAACGCGAAGACGATCCTCCTGGAGCAGAACTACCGCTCCACGCAGACGATCCTCTCCGCCGCCAACGCCGTCATCGAGCGCAACGAGAACCGCCGCCCGAAGAACCTGTGGACCGAGGCGGGCAACGGCCCGAAGATCACCGGGTACGTCGCCGACACGGAGCACGACGAGGCGCAGTTCGTCGCGGACGAGATCGACCGGCTCACCGACGCCGGCGACGCGAAGCCGGGCGACATGGCCGTGTTCTACCGCACGAACGCGCAGTCCCGTGTCTTCGAAGAGGTCTTCATCCGCGTCGGGCTGCCCTACAAGGTCGTCGGCGGCGTCCGCTTCTACGAGCGCCGCGAGGTCCGCGACGTCCTCGCCTACCTGCGCGTCCTCGCCAACCCCGAGGACAGCGTGCCGCTGCGCCGCATCCTCAACGTGCCCAAGCGCGGCATCGGGGACCGCTCCGAGGCGATGATCGACGCGCTCTCGCAGCGCGAGCGGATCACCTTCCCGCAGGCGCTCAGGCGGGTGGACGAGGCGTACGGGATGGCGGCCCGCTCGGCGAACGCGATCAAGCGGTTCAACACACTGATGGAGGAGCTGCGCACGATCACCGAATCGGGCGCGGGCCCCGCCGTCGTCCTGGAGGCCGTTCTCGAACGGACCGGGTATCTCGCCGAGTTGCAGGCGTCGACCGACCCGCAGGACGAGACGCGTATCGAGAACTTGCAGGAACTCGCCTCCGTGGCGCTGGAGTTCGAGCAGGAGCGGGGCGACGAGGAGGGGGCCGGGACGCTCGCGGAGTTCCTGGAGAGGGTCGCGCTCGTCGCCGACTCCGACCAGATCCCCGACGAGGAGGACGGTGACGGCGTCATCACGCTGATGACGCTGCACACCGCGAAGGGCCTGGAATTCCCCGTCGTCTTCCTCACCGGCATGGAGGACGGCGTCTTCCCGCACATGCGGGCGCTCGGGCAGGTCAAGGAGCTGGAGGAGGAGCGGCGGCTCGCCTACGTGGGCATCACGCGTGCCCGCGAACGGCTCTACCTGACCCGTTCCACGCTGCGCAGCGCCTGGGGCCAGCCGCAGTACAACCCGCCTTCGCGGTTCCTGGAGGAGATCCCCGCCGACCACCTGGAGTGGAAGCGGACGGGTGCGGCGCCCGCCAAGGTGGCGGCCGGTCCGGCGGCCGGGATCGCGGCCTCGCTGTCGTCCTCGCGCGCGCGGCGCGGCGCGCCCGCGTTCGCGACGCGGCGCGCGGAGGAGAAGCCGGTGGTCGCCCTCGCGGTCGGGGACCGGGTGACGCACGACCAGTTCGGGCTGGGCACGGTCGTCGGAGTGAAGGGCGCCGGGGGCAACGCGGAGGCGACAGTGGACTTCGGGGGGGAGAAGCCGAAGCGGCTGCTGCTGCGGTACGCGCCGGTGGAGAAGTTGTAGCGCGGGTCCTGCGGGGGGTGGGGAGCTGCCCCGCGCCCCGCCCTGCGAGTACCGGAGGGGCCGGCCGGGGTGCGTCCGGTCTCTAGGTGGGGTCCAGGCCGTGGCTGCGCAGCCACGGCAGGGGGTCGATCGCCGCGCCGGCGCCGGGCCGTACCTCGAAGTGCATGTGCGGGCCGGTCGAGTTGCCCGAGTTCCCCGAGTGGGCGATGACCTGTCCGGCCTTGACCGGGGTCCCGCTCGGAAGCGTCGTGCTGGAGAGGTGGCAGTACCAGGTCTCCGTGCCGTCCTTCGCGGTGAGGATCGCCATGTTCCCGTAGGCGCTGTTCCACTGGCTCCGCACGGTGCCGTCGGTCGCGGCCATGACGGGGGTGCCGTAGGCGACGGGGAAGTCGATGCCGGTGTGCTGCGACATCCAGTTGACGCCCGCCTGCCCGAAGTAGGCGCTCAGGCCGCGCTGCGTGACGGGGAGGACGAATTTGGGGCGCTCGCGCTCCTTGCGCGCGGCCTCGGCGACGGCGGCCTTGTGCTCCGCCTCCTTCTTCGCCTTGAGATCGATGCGCTCCTGGGTGCGGCTCGCGCGGTCGGCGACGTCGTCGGCGGCGCGGGAGAGATCGGCGAGCTGGGTGTCGAGCCTGTTGTTCGCGGCGGCGGCCTTGACGGGCGAGGTCGGGGCGCTCGCCGTGTTGGCGGTGGCGCTGTCGCCGCCGAAGTCCCCGACGGAGGCGGCGGCGACCCCCGCGACCCCCATGACGCACGCGGACGGCACCGCGATGGTGAGGAGCGCGGAGCGCTTGGCGGGACGGCGCCTGCCGCGCCCGCGTCCGGCCTCGGGCTGCTCCCCGGGCCCGTGCGGGGGCGCCCCGGCGCCGACGAGCGGGAGTTCCCCCGTCTCGCCGGTCTCCCGCGCCCCGCCGACGTCACCCGTGTCGCTCGCGGGGGGCTCCGGGGTGTGCTCGCGCGCCGTGGAGCCGGGCGGGACGGGGAGCGGAGTGCCGTGCGGGGGTGTGCTCAGGTCGGGGTGGCCGGGGGCCGCCGCGTTCCACGCGGAGGCGTCGTACGTGCCGGTGTCGGCGCCCGAGTGGCTCAGCCCCTCCGAGGCCCCGCCCCGCGCGGGCATCGCGCCGGGCTGGTGCGGGAGCGGACCCGTGTCGTAACTCCCCTCGCCCCAGGGGGTATTGGC
>NZ_GG770539.1:4373190-4375012 GCF_000154905.1 Streptomyces sp. SPB074
CACGTATGTATGAGGGAGCAGTTCGCGCACGGGCACGCCACGCACCCCGCCCTCGGCGCCCGGCACCAGCACCTCGATACCCGGCCACAGGTCGAGCAGCGCCTGTCGGCATCGACCGCACGGCGGCATCACCCCGCGCCCCCGGTCACCCACCGCCACGATCCGCACGAGCGGTCCCGCGCCCTCGGCCACGGCGGCGCCCAGCACGACGAGTTCGGCACAGGGGCCGCCGGTGAAGTGGTACACGTTCACACCGGTGACCACCCGGCCCCCGGCGTCCCGGGCCGCCGCGGCCACCGAGTGGTTGTCGTCCGCCCCGAGCCGCGCGGCGAGCGCGGCGGCGGCCCGCACGAGGGCGGGGTCGGGACCGGGGTCGGGCTGAGGGGTGGGGCGGGGGCCGGGCTCGGGTCCGGGCTCGGGTCCGGGTCCGGGCTCGGGTCCGGGGCCGGGCTCGGGCTCAGGGCCAGGATCGGAGCCGGGCTCGGGCCGAGGACCGGGCTCGTGGCGTCGCGTCATGGGCGTCACCAACGTGCCGGGACAACACAGCTAGGGCGTGTCCGTGCGTGAGGCGCCGTCCAGTTCCTCCCTCATCTCCGCGCGCAGCCGCAGCGTCGCCAGGAGTCGGTGGAAAACGTCGGTCCAGTAGAGGCCGGCCGCGGGTTTGCTGTCCTCGTTCTCCTCGAAGGAGCCGACGAGCTTCTCCAGGTGGGAGGCCTCGGCCGGGTCGAGGCAGCGTTCGGCCAGGCCCATGACGCCGCTGAAGCTCCACGGGTAGCTTCCCGCGTCCCGGGCGATGTTGAGCGCGTCCACGACCGCCCGGCCCAGCTCGGCCGGCCACGGGGTCGCGCAGCCGTTGAGCAACTGGAACGCCTCCGAGAGCCCGTTGGCCGCGAGGAAACCCGCGACCCACGCGGCCCGCTCCGCCGGGGGCAGCGCCGCGAGCAGCCGGGCCCGCTCCGCGAGCGCCGTCGCGCCCTGGTCGGTGCCGACGGGCGAGCCGAGCAGCGCCCGCGACCACTCCGCGTCCCCCTGCCGCACGGCGGCCCTGCACCACGCGGCGTGCAGTTCCTCGCGCCAGCCCTCCGCGACGGGCCGGGCGACCAGCTCGGCGGGCGAGGCCCCGCCGAAGTGCTCCGGCCACACCGCGAGCGGAGCCGCCTCGACCACCTGCCCGAACCACCAGGCACGTTCCCCGCGCCCGGCCGGTGGCTTCGCGACGACGCCGTCGTGCTCCATCGCGGCGTCGCACTCGTGCGGCGCGTCCACGGCTATCGCCCCCGCCTCCGGCGCCTCCGCGCCCCCCGCTCCCGCCTCCGTCGCGACGCACGCGCGGGCCCGCTCCGCCATGCGGGCGGCGAGCGCCGAGCCGGTGAGGGAGGAGAGGAGTTCGGCGGCGAGTGCGCGGACGTTGCGGCTGCGGTCGTCGAGCGCCGCTTCGAGGAAGGGCTCGTCCGCCGGTGCGAGCCCCGGCCGCAGGCAGTCGAGGAAGAGCAGCCGGTCCTCGGCCCGCTCCTTGGCCCACGTCCGGCCCAGCAGCGCGAGCGCCCGCCCGGGCTCCGTCTCGCGCACCCGCGTGAGCAGAGCGACCCGTTCGGCGAACAGGCCCTCGCCCCACAGCCGTTCGTCGTCCCCGGGCGTACTCGCCGTCGTCTCGTGCGCGGGCGGCGCCACGATCGTGCGGTGTACGAAGGCCCACTCGCGGTTCTGCTCCGCGAGCCACCGCCCGCGCACCCCCGCGAAGGTGAGCACGGCGGGGCGCAGATCGGTACGGCCTCTGGCCGCGTCCAGCAGCGCGGGGTCGGGCGGGGACGCGTAGCCGTGC
>NZ_GG770539.1:4375379-4378180 GCF_000154905.1 Streptomyces sp. SPB074
GCAGCGCGACGGGACCGTGCGCGGCTGCGCCCGCGAAGGGGCGCCGGTCGGTGCCGAGCAGGGCCGTCGTGACCAGCTCCTCCCAGTCCGGGCCGGATTCCCGCCAGGCCGGGTCTGGGGCGGGGGAGCGGGGCGGGGCGGGAGGGGCGGGGGTGGGGTTCATGAGGTCTCCAGGGAAGGTCAGCGCAGGGCGAGGAGGGGGGCGGGCGTTTCCGTGCCGGCGGCCTCCCAGGCCGCCAGGGGCTGGAAGCCGCGGTGGCCGCACTCGCCGAAGACCCGCAGCGGGCGGCCGCCCGAGGCGGCGAGGAGGCGCGACAGGCCGGAGGCGCTGGTGAAGGCGCGGGGGAGGGGGAGCGCCGTACCCGTCGCGGGCTCGGCGAGTTGCCAGCCGTCCTGGCCGCGCACCGGTACGACGGCGTCGAGCGTGACGGGGCAGGAGTCGCGCCACGGGTCCTCCGCGAGCAGCGCCCCGTAGCGATCGGCCGCCTCCGCGAGCGTTGTCCCGCGCGGTCGGTCCGCGACCGGTACGACGGGACCGAAGCGCTCGCCCAGCGTGGCGCGCGGGCGCGCCGGGTGCGGGAGCAGCTCCGCGTCCAGGCCGAGGCCCACGGGCAGGCTCACCTCGGGCGCCGAACCGGCGGCCCCGTAGGAGAGGAGCAGCGCCGTGCGTCCCGACCGCGTGCCGTGGAGCCAGATGCGGCGTGTCGTCAGGGAGTTCTCCTGCGTGTCGTACTGACCCAGCACGAGCCACACATCGCGCTCGCCCTCGGGCGGGGGCGCGGTCTCGGGCAGGCCGAGGCGGCGCGCGACCGTCGCGGCGAGCGGCGCGGGCAGCGACGCGCGCCGGGCCCAGCCCCGTACGAGCAGGTGGAGCAGCGCGCTCTCCTCCAGGAGCCGCACGGGCCAGCCCGGGCCCGAGCCCGGTATCGCGCCGAGTTCACGGACGCGCGTGGCGAGACCCTTGGCCTGCGCGTCGACCATCCGCGCCGCCGTCTCCTCCCACATCCCGTACCCGGCCCGCTCGGCGGAGGCGAGCCCGCCGCGCAGCAGGTCGGTGAGGCGCTGCTCCAGTTCACCGGCCCCGGCGGTGACCCGCTCGGCGCGCCGTTCCGCGCGCTTCCGCGCGGCCTCGGGGTCCGCCTTCCCCGCCGCCCCCGCCTGCGCGGCGCCCGCGCTCCTCGCGGCCCGCGCCTGCCGCCTCTCCAGCCACTGCCCCGCCCACTCCGGCGGTTCCCCGGCCGGCACGGCCTCCGGGCCGGCCGACCAGAGCAGCAGCAGGCCGAGCACGTGCTTGCACGGGAACTTGCGGCTCGGGCACGAGCACGCGTACGCCGGGCCGGAGACATCGGCCAGCGCCTGGTACGGCTTGCTGCCGCTGCCCTTGCACAGCCCCCACACCACCCCTTCCTCCGTCGTCCCCGTCCCGGACCACGGTCCCGCCGTGCCGAGCTTGCTTCCCGCCTTGCGCGACGGCGCGTCAGGTGCCAGTGAGAGCACCTGTTCGGCCGTCCAGCGAACCCCCTGCGAAGTCATGCCGACCAACGTAGGACGCCCCACTGACAATGCGTCATCGCCGCAGGTCAGAGCGATTGTCAGTGGGGTGGTGCAGGGTGGAACACGCATCCGAACCGAAGGGGGAATCGGCTCCATGACCCTGCCCGCACAGCGGAGCGCCGAAGAGCGCCCGGGCACCACGCGGCCCACCACCGAGGCCGTCGCGCGGCCCGCCGCGGAACAGGCCCTGCGCCCGCACGCCGAAGATGCCTTCGCACACGAACTCGCCGCGCTCGCCGCCTCCGACGACCGCCCGCGCCCGGCCCGCTGGCGCCTGTCGCCGTGGGCCGTCGCGACCTACCTGCTCGGCGGGACGCTCCCGGACGGGACCGTCATCACGCCCAAGTACGTGGGCCCGCGCCGGATCGTCGAGGTCGCCGTCACGACCCTCGCGACCGACCGCGCCCTCCTCCTGCTCGGCGTCCCGGGGACCGCCAAGACGTGGGTCTCCGAACACCTGGCCGCCGCCGTCAGCGGCGACTCGACCCTGCTCGTGCAGGGCACGGCGGGCACCTCGGAGGAGGCCATCCGCTACGGGTGGAACTACGCCCAGCTCCTCGCGCACGGCCCCAGTCGCGACGCCCTCGTGCCGAGCCCCGTCATGCGGGCCATGTCCGAGGGCATGACCGCGCGCGTCGAGGAGCTGACCCGCATCCCCGCCGACGTGCAGGACACGCTCATCACGATCCTCTCGGAGAAGACCCTTCCCATCCCGGAGCTGGGCACCGAGACGCAGGCCGTGGGCGGCTTCAACCTCATCGCGACGGCCAACGACCGCGACCGGGGCGTCAACGACCTCTCCAGCGCGCTCCGCCGCCGCTTCAACACGGTCGTCCTGCCGCTCCCCGAGAGCGTCGAGGCCGAGGTGGACATCGTCTCGCGCCGGGTCGACCAGCTCGGCCGCTCCCTCGAACTCCCCGAGGTCCCGGCCGGCGCCGAGGAGATCCGCCGCGTCGTCACGGTCTTCCGCGAGCTGCGCGACGGGATCACGACGGACGGCCGCACGAAGGTCAAGACGCCCAGTGGCACGCTCTCCACGGCCGAGGCGATCTCCGTCGTCACCGGCGGTCTCGCCCTCGCCGCGCACTTCGGGGACGGGGTGCTGCGCCCCTCGGACGTCGCCGCCGGCATTCTCGGCGCGGTCGTCCGGGACCCGGCGGCCGACCGCGTCGTGTGGCGCGAGTACCTGGAGGCCGTCGTCCGCGAGCGCGAGGGGTGGCAGGACTTCTACCGGGCCTGCCGCGAGG
>NZ_GG770539.1:4378464-4386517 GCF_000154905.1 Streptomyces sp. SPB074
CGCCGCGCACGAGGTCCCCGTCCGCTTCATCGACCTCCCGGCGGCGCACAGCCTCGCGCTGCGGGCCGAGGAGGAACGCGAACGGCCGCAGGACGCGCGCGGCGAGGAGGAGGGCGGCGCGGAGGCGGTCCGCGAGGACGGGGCCGCCGACGCGCCGGACGAGGAGACGGCCCCCGCCGCCGTACGGATCGACCCCGTCGCCGTCCTCGCCGGGGCCGCCGGGTACGACGACCCGGAGCGCTGGTGGGAGGACGTGGTCGAGCACCGGGGCGCCATGGACGGGGACGCCCCGGCCGCCGAGGGCGAGGCCCCGTACCCCTTCGGCGCCTTCGCCGCGCTCGCCGAGGCCATGACGGCGCTGCGCGAGCGGTACGAGGACGGCGGCCACCCGCAGGACGCGGTGCGCGAGGCGCACATGCGGCTGTGCCTGCGCGCCGCCGAGAAGGAGTACGGGGCCGGGGCGGTCGCCGTCGTGTGCGGCGCCTGGCACGTACCGGCCCTCGCCCGGCGCGTCCCGCTCACCGCGGACCGGGCGGCACTGCGCGGGCTGCCGAAGGCGAAGACGGCGCTGACCTGGGTGCCCTGGACGCACCGCAGGCTCGCGCGGGCGAGCGGCTACGGCGCGGGCATCGAGTCCCCCGGCTGGTACGGGCACCTCTTCGCCGCCCCGGACCGGCCGGTGGAGCGGTGGCTCACGAAGGTCGCCGGGCTCCTGCGCGAGGAGGACAAGCACGTCTCCTCGGCGCACGTCATCGAGGCGGTACGGCTCGCCGAGACGCTCGCCGTCATGCGCGGGCGCCCGCTCGCGGGGCTCGGCGAGACGATGGACGCGGTGCGCTCCGTCATGTGCGAGGGCTCCGACGTACCCCTCGCGCTCGTGCACGACAGGCTCGTGGTCGGCGACGTGCTCGGCGAAGTGCCCGACAACGCGCCCGCGATGCCCCTCCAGCGCGACCTGAACCGGCTCCAGCGCGCTCTGCGCCTCAAGCCGGAGGCGCTGGAGCGCACCCTCGAACTCGACCTGCGCAAGGACAACGACGTCGCCCGCAGCGCACTCCTCCACCGGCTGCGACTGCTCGGCGTCGACTGGGGCGTCCCGGCCGCCTCGCGCGGCGGCACGGGCACCTTCCGCGAGACGTGGACCCTGCGCTGGGACCCCGAACTCGCGGTGCGGGTCGCCGAGGCGGGCATCTGGGGCACGACGGTCCTCGGCGCCGCCGAGGCGCGGGCCACCGCGCGCGCGGCCGAGGCGCGGCGGCTCGGCGAGATCACCGCGCTCGTCGAGGCGTGCCTGCCCGCCGCGCTGCGCGAGTCGCTGCCGCACGTCATGCGCGCCCTCGCGGACCTCGCCGCGCTCGACACGGACGTGGCGCGCCTCGCCGAGGCGCTGCCCGCGCTCGTGCGCACCCTGCGGTACGGGGACGTGCGCGGCACGGACACGGGCGCCCTCACCGAGGTTGCCGCCGGGCTCGCGGAACGCGTCTTCGTCGGCCTCCCCCCGGCCTGCGCGGGCCTGGACGCCGAGGGCGCCGAGTCGCTGCGCGGGCAACTGGACGCGGTGCACGGCGCGGTGGGCCTCCTGGCCGACTCGCTGGAGGCGATGGCGCAGGGCGGCCCGGCGACGGAGGACGTGAGCGCGGAGGGCGTGACGGCGGAGGACGTGAACGCGGGCGGACCGCCGCTCACGGGGCCTTCCCCGGCGGACGCTCCGGTCCCGGCGGGCGCTCCGGCCCCGGCCCCCGGCCGCTCCGCTCCTCCCGCACCCCACAGCGGCCTGCGCGCGCGCTGGTACGGGGTGCTGCGGCGGATCGCCGGGCGGGACTCGGCGGCCGGGGGTCGTGCGGGGCCGGTGCGCGCGCCTGTTGCTCGACGTGGGGGAGTGGCAGCACGAGGAGGCGGCGCGGGCCATGGGCCTCGCGCTCTCGCCCGGGACGGCCCCGGCCGAGGCGGCCTCCTGGATCGAGGGCTTCGTCGGCGGCGGCGCGCCGGGCGGCGGGCTGCTCCTCGTGCACGACGAACGGCTGCTCGGCCTCGTGGACGCGTGGCTCGTCCGGGTGCCGCCGGGCGCGTTCACCGACGTACTGCCGCTGCTGCGACGCACGTTCTCGGCGTACGAACCGGCGGTACGCCGCTCCCTCGGCGAACTGGCCGCGCGCGGCCCCGGGGACCGGGCGCGGACCGCCGGACCGGCGGTGAGCGCGACGCTCCCCGGCTTCGGGGCCGGGCTCGACGAGGCACGCGCCGCTGCGGTCGTACCGGTGGTGCTGCGACTGCTGGGGCGGGCGGCATGAGGCCCCCGCCGCCCGCGAGGGAGGCGACCTTGGAGCGCCCAAGGGCGTGCCGGGCGCGAGGACATGACGGACAGGGCGGGCCGGGGCGGTGCGGGGCACCGGGACGGACGGACGGAGAAGGGGCGGAACGCATGACGGACCACGAGGTGGAGGAAGCCCTGCCCGAGGGGGAGCGCCTGCGGCGGTGGCGGCTCGTGCTCGGCGGGGAGCGCGGCGCGGAGGGGACGGGGGTCTCGCTGAGCGGGCGGGACCTCGCGATGGACAAGACGCTCGCCGCGCTCTACGGGCGGCGGGACGGCGGTGACGGGCAGGCGCGGGGCCGGCGGCAGGGCGGGCTCGGCGGTTCGGCGCCCGACGTGGCGCGTTGGCTGGGTGATATCCGCACGTACTTCCCGACGTCGGTGGTCCAGGTGATGCAGCGGGACGCGATCGAACGGCTCGGGCTCTCCGCGCTGTTGCTGGAGCCGGAGATGCTGGAGGCCGTCGAGGCGGACGTGCACCTCGTCGGCACGCTGCTCTCGCTCAACAAGGCGATGCCCGAGACGACGAAGGAGACCGCGCGGGCCGTGGTGCGCAAGGTCGTGGAGGAGCTGGAGAAGAAGCTCGCGGCGAAGACCCGGCAGACCGTCACGGGCGCGCTCGACCGCGGCGCGCGCGTGAGCCGCCCCCGGCACCAGGACATCGACTGGAACCGCACGATCGCGGCGAACCTCAAGAACTACCTGCCGGAGTACCGCACGGTCGTGCCCGAGAAGCTCATCGGCTACGGGCGGGCCGCGCGCGGCGTCAAGAAGGACGTCGTGCTCTGCATCGACCAGTCGGGCTCGATGGCGGCCTCCGTCGTCTACGCCTCGGTGTTCGGCGCGGTGCTCGCCTCGATGCGCTCGCTCGACACCCGCCTCGTCGTCTTCGACACGTCCGTGGTCGACCTGACCGACCAGCTCGACGACCCCGTGGACGTCCTCTTCGGGACGCGGCTCGGCGGCGGTACGGACATCAACAGGGCGCTCGCGTACTGCCAGTCGAAGATCACCCGGCCGAGCGAGACGGTCGTGGTGCTGATCAGCGACCTCTACGAGGGCGGCATCAAGGACGAGATGCTCAAGCGGGTCGCGGCGATGAAGGCGGCGGGCGTGCAGTTCGTGACGCTGCTCGCGCTCTCCGACGAGGGCGCCCCCGCCTACGACCACGAGCACGCCGCGGCCCTCGCGGCCCTCGGCGCCCCCGCCTTCGCCTGCACCCCCGACCTCTTCCCGGAGATCATGGCCGCCGCCATCGAGAAGCGCCCCCTCCCGGTCCCCGACCCCGAGACGGCCCCGGCGGGAGGCCGCCCCTGACCCCGCCCCTGACCCACCCGCCCCGCGTCCGCAGCCCCCGGCTTCCGCTGGTCCGCCACCCCGTCCGCCACGAGGGATCGCCGCGCGGCACGGTGGCGCCGGGCCCGTGAAACCCCAGCTCAGCACCCCCGCGCGAGCGGCACCCGGTGCCAAGGCGAAGGGCACCCTGTGACAGGTATCACCGCTGTCCCCGTACCTCGCGATTTAGAGACCACGGCGGGACGGCGATAGCCTGGCGGGCGGACATGCCGCGTACCCGGAACAACGACGTGTGCGCTTCTCTCAGTGACGAAGGCCAGCTGTCACGCCGCCCTGACGCGGCACGCCCACGGATTGACAGACCGCACAGCGGCAAGATCACGGAGTAGGGACGGACGCGCGTGGACCTGTTCGAGTACCAGGCGAGGGACCTCTTCGCCAAGCACGGTGTACCGGTGCTGGCCGGTGAAGTCATCGACACGCCTGAGGCGGCGCGCGAGGCGACCGAGCGACTGGGCGGCAAGGCCGTCGTCAAGGCGCAGGTCAAGGTGGGCGGCCGCGGCAAGGCCGGTGGCGTGAAGCTCGCCTCCGACCCGGCCGACGCGGTCGAGAAGGCCGGCCAGATCCTCGGCATGGACATCAAGGGCCACACGGTCCACAAGGTGATGCTGGCCCAGACCGCGGACATCGCGGAGGAGTACTACGTCTCCTTCCTCCTGGACCGCACCAACCGCACCTTCCTCGCCATGGCCTCCGTCGAGGGCGGCATGGAGATCGAGGAGGTCGCCGCGACCAAGCCCGAGGCGCTCGCGAAGATCGCCGTGGACGCCAACGAGGGCGTGACGCCCGAGAAGGCGCGCGAGATCGTGGACGCCGCGAACTTCCCGGCGGACGTCAAGGACGGCATCGCCGAGGCGCTCCAGAAGCTGTGGACCGTCTTCGTCAAGGAGGACGCCCTCCTGGTCGAGGTCAACCCGCTGATCAAGTCCGGCGACGGCAAGATCATCGCGCTCGACGGCAAGGTCTCGCTGGACGAGAACGCCGACTTCCGCCAGCCGGAGCACGAGGCGCTGGAGGACAAGGCCGCCGCGAACCCGCTGGAGGCCGCCGCCAAGGCGAAGAACCTCAACTACGTCAAGCTCGACGGTGAGGTCGGCATCATCGGCAACGGCGCGGGTCTCGTCATGAGCACCCTCGACGTCGTCGCGTACGCCGGTGAGAAGCACGGCGACGTGAAGCCCGCCAACTTCCTCGACATCGGCGGCGGCGCCTCGGCCGAGGTCATGGCGAACGGCCTGGAGATCATCCTGGGCGACCCCGACGTCAAGTCGGTCTTCGTCAACGTCTTCGGCGGCATCACCGCCTGCGACGAGGTCGCCAACGGCATCGTGCAGGCCCTCGAACTGCTCAAGTCGAAGGGCGAGAACGTCAGCAAGCCGCTCGTCGTCCGCCTCGACGGCAACAACGCGGAGCTGGGTCGCAAGATCCTGTCGGACGCCAACCACCCGCTCGTGCAGCGCGTGGACACCATGGACGGCGCGGCCGACAAGGCCGCCGAGCTCGCGGCTGCGAAGTAAGGGAACGGGTCACCACACCATGGCTATTTTCCTGACCAAGGAAAGCAAGGTCATCGTCCAGGGGATGACCGGTGCCACCGGCATGAAGCACACCCGCCTCATGCTCGGCGACGGCACCAACATCGTCGGCGGCGTGAACCCGCGCAAGGCCGGGACGAGCGTCGACTTCGACGGCACCGAGGTCCCCGTCTTCGGCTCCGTCGCCGAGGCGATCAAGGAGACCGGCGCCGACGTCAGCGTCATCTTCGTGCCGCCGGCCTTCGCCAAGGCCGCCGTGATCGAGGCGATCGACGCCGAGATCGGCCTCGCCGTCGTCATCACCGAGGGCATCGCCGTGCACGACTCGGCCGCCTTCTGGGCGTACGCGCAGAGCAAGGGCAACAAGACCCGCATCATCGGCCCGAACTGCCCCGGCCTCATCACGCCGGGCCAGTCGAACGCCGGCATCATCCCGGGCGACATCACGAAGCCGGGCCGCATCGGCCTGGTCTCGAAGTCCGGCACGCTGACGTACCAGATGATGTACGAGCTGCGCGACATCGGCTTCACCTCCGCCGTCGGCATCGGTGGCGACCCGGTCATCGGCACCACGCACATCGACGCCCTCGCGGCCTTCGAGGCGGACCCCGAGACCGACCTCATCGTCATGATCGGCGAGATCGGCGGCGACGCCGAGGAGCGTGCGGCCGACTACATCAAGGCCAACGTCACCAAGCCGGTCGTCGGCTACGTCGCGGGCTTCACCGCGCCCGAGGGCAAGACCATGGGCCACGCCGGCGCCATCGTCTCCGGCTCCTCCGGCACCGCCCAGGCGAAGAAGGAGGCCCTGGAGGCCGCCGGTGTCAAGGTCGGCAAGACCCCGACCGAGACCGCCAAGCTGGCCCGCGCCATCCTCAACGGCTGACACCCCCGCAGGGGCCCCGGGCCCCGGGGAAGCGCGCCCGCTCGTCCCGCCCGCGCCCCGTCCCCGTACCGCGTTCGCTTCGCGTGTACGGGACGGGGCGCGGGCGTTTTCCGCGCCTCGCGCGCGACGGCGGCCCCGGCGGCGGCCCGGTGGGGGCACGCGGAGGGGCGCGGGCGGTACGCCACCCGGCCGGCGGTCCGGCGGTGGTCGGGGATCGCCGTGCGCGCCTCCCCTCGCAGGCGGCCGTCCCCCCGGGGGCGCGACGCCATCCACGCCCGGGGCGTGAGGGGGCGCTGCGGGTCCGCTCATTCCGGCAGGGGGGCCAGCCGTCCCGGGCCCGTGCCCGGACCCTCCGCCGGGGGGCCGTCCGGCGAGGCGGGCGGGCGCTGGGGTCCCGGGGCAGGGCTGAGGGTGCCGTCCACCTCGGTGGCCGGGGGCGGGGGTGGGGTGCTGTCCGTGGTGGCGACGGCGTAGAGCGTCGTCGCGGCGAAGAGACCGGCGACAGCCAGTGCCGCCCCGGTACGGGTCCGGCCCGAGAGGCGGGCGTCGGCCAGGGCCTTCTCGGGGGTGGGTGGCGCGGGACGGCCCGGGATCTCGCCCGTCGCGAGGAAGGCGCGCAGGCGGGCCGTCAACTGTTCCGGCTCGTCCTGGAGTTCCGGCAGACGGGTGGTCAGGGCCGCGCGCGCGTGGAGGAGCCGTTGCGCGGCCGCCGGGGTGCTCGCCTCCACCTCCGCGGCCGTCCCCGGCAGGTCGAGTCCCACCCCTTCGTGCAGCAGCACCACCCTCCGCTGCGTCGGGGGCAGTCGCAGCAGCGCCTCCACGAGCGCCGCCCGCCCCGTGCCGGCGGGCAATTCCACGCGGCCCCGGCCGCCGAGACCGCGCCACGGCGACAGCGCCGCCTCGTGCACCACGGCCCGCACCCAGCCCGCCGGGTCCGGGTCCCGTGCCACCTCCGGCCACCGCTCCCACGCCTGCCGGAAGCCGCCGAACAGGGCGGCGAGCGCGGCACGCGGGCGGCCCGTCAGGAGATACGCCTGCCGCAGGAGCACGGGCGCGGCCTCCGCGTAGAGCGCGGCGAAGGCGGCCTCCGGCGGCCCGGACACGGAAGACCGTTCGACGGTCAGCGCCCCCTCGGGAGGCGGCGTGACGGCGGACGAGGCGGAAGCGGAGGCGGGGGCGGCGGAGGCGGCGGGCGGAGCGTGCGCGATGTCGGGCACCGTGGCGGGCGCCTCGGCGGAGAGCCGGCCCCCGGAGGCACGTGCCGCCGACCGGGCGGCGGGCCGGGCCGCCTGGCCGGTGGTACGTGACGCCGTCCCGGTGGGCTGTGGCGCTTGGCCGGTGGGCGCGGCTTTCTGGCCGGTGGGCGCCGTCTCGCCGATGGGCGCCGTTTCGCCGGTCGGCGCAGTCTCGCCCGTGCGCGCCGTCTCGTCGGTGGGCCGTGCCGCCGCGTCACCGGTGGGACGCGCCGCCTTACCGCCGGTCCGCGCCGCCCGCCCGGTGGGCCGTGCCGCCTTAGCGGTGGGCGCGGCTCCCGCGCCGGTCAGCGCCGTCTCGTCGGTACGTGCCGTCTTGCCGGTGGGGCGCGCCGCCGTTTCGCCGGTGCGTGCCCTCTCGTCGGTAGCCCGTGTCGCCGGTCGGCCGGGCCGCGCCGCCTTCCCGCCGGGCCGCGCCGCCTCAACGGCGGGCGCAGGTCCCTCGGTCGGCGCCGTCTCGCCGGAGAGTCGTGCCGCCGCTTCGCCGGTCGGCGCGACCTTCCCGGTGGGCGCCGCTCCCTCGCCGGTCCGCGCCACTGCCCCGGTGGGCCGTGTCGCCTCCCCGGTGGGCGTGGTTCCCGCGCCGGTTCGCGCCCTCTCCCCGCCGGTCCCCGCCGCCTGCCTCGCCTCCCCGGTGGGCGTGGTTCCCGCGCCGGTTCGCGCCCTCTCCCCGCCGGTCCCCGCCGCCTGCCCAGTGGGCCGCGCCGCCTTC
>NZ_GG770539.1:4386916-4388141 GCF_000154905.1 Streptomyces sp. SPB074
CGGCACGTCGCTCCGTACGTAAGATCGCATAATCGCATATTGGGCGACACCTCCGGTACGCGCTTCTTGCGCGGGTATCGACTGGGTCATTGGGAGCATGGGCCGGTGACCGAGATGACCGATCCGCCCGGGACCGCCACGCCGCCCCAGGGCCCTCCCGCCGCCCCGCCCGTCGCCGCCCGTCTCGGCAGACGGCTGCCCGCCTTCATCGCCTCGCTGCTCGGCGGGGCCTTCGCCGCCGGGCTCGGACTCGGCGCGCTCGCGGTCCTGGTCATGGTGCTGTGGATCAGTTCTCCGTTCCCCGACAGCGGGCCGGGCGGCGCGCTGCGCCTCGCCGCCTCGCTGTGGTTCCTCGGCCACGGCACCTCCCTCACCCGCTCCAGCCTCGTCACCGGTGAGGCCGTCCCGCTCGGCGTCGTCCCGCTCCTGCTGCCGCTGCTGCCCCTGTGGCTCCTGCACCGCGCGGCGCGCGAGGCCGCCGAACCCGAGGAGCCGGGCGAACTGCCCCCGGTACGGGCCGGGGGCCCGCTCGGCGGGCGCGGCGCGGCCGTGGCCGGGGTGTGCGCCGGGTACCTCCTCGTCGCGGCGCCGCGCTCATTTACGCGCGCGGCGGCGACCCGTCCCCCGAGCCGCTGAGCGCGCTGCTCCACTGTACCGCCGCTCGCGGCCCTCGCCGTCGCCTCCGGCGTGTGGGCAGCGCACGGGCGGCCCGACCCGCTGCCCGCACTCTCGGTACGGCTCGGCGCGCGGCGGGAGGTTCTGAACACGGTGCTGCGGGCCGCCGGCGCCACCGTGCTCGGCCTCGTCGGGGGCGGCGCGCTGCTCCTCGTGACGACGCTGAGCGCCCACTCCGAGGCCGCTCGCGGTGCCTTCGGCCGCGTCAGCGACGACTGGTCGGGACTCATCGCCGTCCTCCTCCTCGCCGTCGCCCTCGTCCCCAACGCGGTCCTGTGGGCGGCCTCGTACGCGCTCGGGCCCGGCTTCCTCATCGGTACGGGGCACCCCGTGGCGCTCACCGGGGCCACGCCGCTCGACGGCCTGCCGCCCTTCCCGCTCCTCTCCGCCCTCCCGGCGCACGGCGATCCCGCGCCCTCGACGTGGGCCGTGCTCGCGCTGCCGCCCGCCGCCGCGCTCCTCGCGGGCCACCTGGCCGGACGGGCCGCCGCGCCCGTACGGCCCGAGGAGGCGGACGCGCGCGTGTGGTCGCGCGGTACGACGGCCCTGA
>NZ_GG770539.1:4388867-4397657 GCF_000154905.1 Streptomyces sp. SPB074
TGACCGGCGGCGTGGGGGAGCCCGGCCCGCGCGCCTCCCGGCGGGGCGGACCGGGCTCCCGTCACTCCGTCACTCCGTCAGGATCGGGCGCAGTTCCTTCGGGAGGTGGCTCTCGCAGGCGTCCCGCGAGGCGTGGGTGGCCGCGTCGTCCACGCAGCTGAAGTAGTCGCTGTAGACCGCGTGGAAGAGGAAGACGCTGGCCACGGCAGCGATGCTCAGCGCCGAGGTCACGATGCCGGTGACCGCCGAAGGCACCTGGGGGCGGGTACGCGTGACGGGGCGGCCGTACGGCGACAGGGGCGCCGGGGCCGGGTGCGCGGCCGCCTCCTCGCGCGCCCGCGTGGCCGCCTCCTCCGGGTCCTTGCCCTTGGCGACCGCTTGCAGCGCCGCCTCCGACTCCTGCGGGGTGCGGGCCCGGCCGCGCAGCGCCGAGATGCCCCAGTACAGGCCGAGGGCGCCGAGGAGCAGGGCGAGATACGTCCAGCCGAGGAAGAGACCGAGCACGAGGCCCCAGGTCCCCGCCATCAGCGCGTACCGGGCGTGCCGCTGCACCGGGTCGGTCGGGTCCCAGCGGGGGATACGGGAGAAGGGACCGCCCGGCCCGCCGCCGTTGCCGCCGCCGCCGTTGTCGCCGTTGCCCGGACCCTGCTGCGGCCCGCCCTGCCCCGGCCCCTGCGGACCCTGACCCCAGGGCCCTCGCTGCGGCCCCTGCCCCTGAGGGCCCTGCGGCCCGCCGTACGGGCCTTGCCCGTGCGGGCCTTGTCCCTGCGGGCCTTGTCCCTGCGGTCCCTGTCCGGGCGCTCCCTGCCCATGTGCTCCGTCTCCCCGCGGTCCCTGCCCGCGCGGCGGGTTGCCCGGGCGGTCGCCCCAGCCGCCACCGCGCCACGGCTCGGGCTGCCGCCCGCTCCAGCGCGTACCGCCGCTCTCGGGAGGACGCGGGCCCTGCGGCTGGTTTGGGCGGTCGGCGGGAGGCGCGGCGACGGGACCGTCCGGCCCGCCCTGCTTCCCGGGCTCACGTTCCCCGGAGCCCGGCCCCGCCCCCGCGCCGGAGGAGCCCGCGCCGGACGTCCCCGTACCGGAGGAGCCCGCGCCGGAGGCTCCCGCCGCGTCCCCCCTCCCCGGGGAGCCGTTCCCCTCGCGCAGCGCGAGCGCCGGGCGGCTCGCGCCCGCGCCGTTCTCCTCGCGGGGGCGGAAGGCGGTGGGGAGCGCGCCGAGCGGGGCTCCGGCGGCGGCGCCCGCCGGGGCGAGGGAACGGAGGCTGGGGCGGGCGGATCGGTCCGGCATCAGGAGGCGTCTTCCCCTTGCTGTGCGGCCGTCACTGGCGGGTGCGGGCGGCCTGGACTGACGAAAGGCTGCGGTGGGCGGGCGGCGGGCGCCCGCGCGGACACCCTTGACGCTACCTGCCGGTCGCCACCCCTTCGGGGCTGGCCCTGCCCCCGGGAGTCCTCGGGGTCGTCCGAGTGCCCGATCGGGGGCCGGTATCGTTGCTGACGGTCGGCGGCTTCGTAGAGTTCCCCGTACCGCGTGACGCGCCACCTTCGTGCGAAGCCACAAAGCGGCGGACGCGTACGGCCCGCCGGGGTGAGTCGCGTCACAGCGTGGTGACGTCCCGGTCCCCGCCGCCCGCCGCACGCCCCGCGAAACACCGCGGTCCCGCGCCTCGGGCGCCGTACCGTCCCCTTCCAGAAAGGGCCCCCTCGTGGCCTCCGCACCACCTCCCGACCACGCGCCCGGCGTCAAGCGCCTCGTCGTCCTCGTCTCCGGCACCGGCAGCAACCTCCAGGCCCTCCTCGACGCCGTCGAGGAGCGGGGCGCGGAGCGCTACGGGGCCCGCGTCGTCGCCGTCGGCGCCGACCGCGAGGGCATCGCGGGCCTGGAACGGGCCCGCGCCGCCGGCATCCCCACCTTCGTGTGCCGCGTCAAGGACCACCCCGACCGCGCCGCCTGGGACCTCGCGCTCGCCGAGGCCACCGCCGCGCACGCGCCGGACCTCGTGGTCTCGGCCGGTTTCATGAAGATCGTGGGCAAGGAGTTCCTGGACCGTTTCGGCGGGCGCTTCGTCAACACCCACCCCGCGCTGCTGCCCAGCTTCCCCGGCGCCCACGGCGTCCGGGACGCCCTCGCCTACGGGGCGAAGGTCACCGGCTGCACCGTCCACTTCGTCGACGACGGCGTCGACACCGGGCCGATCATCGCCCAGGGCGTGGTCGAGATCCGTGAGGACGACTCACCGGAGGGCGAGGCCGCCCTCCACGCACGTATCAAGGACGTCGAGCGCGCACTGCTCGTCGAGGTCGTGGGGCGCCTGGCCCGCCACGGCTACCGCATCGAGGGACGAAAGGTACTGGTTCCGTGACGACCGAGTCCACGACCACCCCCACCGACACCGAGGGCGCCGGCCGCAGGCCGCTGCGCCGCGCGCTCGTCAGCGTCTACGACAAGACCGGGCTCGAAGACCTCGCCCGCGGGCTGCACGAGGCGGGCGTCGAGCTCGTCTCGACCGGCTCCACCGCCGGGCGGATCGCCGCCGCCGGGGTTCCCGTCACCAAGGTCGAGGAGCTGACCGGCTTCCCCGAGTGCCTCGACGGCCGCGTCAAGACCCTCCACCCCAAGGTCCACGCGGGCATCCTCGCCGACCTGCGCCTGGAGAGCCACCGCGCCCAGCTCGCCGAGCTGGGGGTCGAGCCCTTCGACCTCGTCGTCGTCAACCTCTACCCCTTCCGCGAGACGGTCGCCTCGGGCGCGAGCCCGGACGAGTGCGTCGAGCAGATCGACATCGGCGGCCCCTCGATGGTCCGCGCCGCCGCCAAGAACCACCCCTCCGTCGCGATCGTCACGAGCCCGGAGCGGTACGGGGACGTGCTCGCCGCCGCGCGCGCGGGCGGCTTCGACCTGCGCACCCGCAAGCGCCTGGCCGCCGAGGCGTTCCGGCACACCGCCGCCTACGACGTCGCCGTCGCCTCCTGGTTCGCCGACGACTACGCGGCGGCCGACGACAGCGGCTTCCCCGACTTCACCGGCGCCACCTACACCCGTTCCCACGTGCTGCGCTACGGCGAGAACCCGCACCAGGGCGCCGCGCTCTACGTGGACGGCACGGGCGGGCTCGCGCAGGCCGAGCAGCTGCACGGCAAGGAGATGTCGTACAACAACTACACGGACACGGACGCCGCGCGCCGTGCCGCGTACGACCACGCCGAGCCCTGCGTCGCGATCATCAAGCACGCCAACCCCTGCGGCATCGCGATCGCCGGGGACGTCGCCGAGGCGCACCGCAAGGCGCACGCCTGCGACCCGCTCTCCGCCTTCGGCGGCGTCATCGCCGTCAACCGGCCCGTCTCGAAGGAGATGGCCGCGCAGGTCGCCGAGATCTTCACCGAGGTCATCGTCGCCCCCGCCTACGAGGACGGTGCCGTCGAACTCCTCGCGAAGAAGAAGAACATCCGCATCCTCCTCGCGCCCGGCGCCCCCGCCTCGCGCACCGAGACGAAGCAGATCGACGGCGGCGCGCTCGTCCAGGTCACCGACCGGCTCCAGGCCGACGGCGACGACCCGGCGCACTGGACGCTCGCGACGGGCGAGGCGCTCGACGCGGCGGGCCTGCGCGAGCTGGAGTTCGCCTGGAGGGCGAGCCGCGCCGTGAAGTCCAACGCGATCCTGCTCGCCAAGGACGGCGCCTCGGTCGGCGTCGGCATGGGCCAGGTCAACCGCGTCGACTCCGCGAAGCTCGCCGTCGAGCGCGCGGGCGAGGAGCGCGCGGCGGGCTCCTACGCGGCCTCCGATGCCTTCTTCCCCTTCCCCGACGGCCTGGAGGTCCTGACGGCCGCCGGGGTCCGCGCGGTCGTGCAGCCGGGCGGCTCGGTACGGGACGAACTCGTCGTCGAGGCGGCGAAGAAGGCCGGCGTGACGATGTACTTCACGGGGACACGGCACTTCTTCCACTGACCCGGACCGCCGGGCCGCCGGCCCGGCGCATACGGCAAAGGCGGAATCGCCCCGTTACCCGTACGGGGGATTCCGCCTTCGGCGTGTGGACGGCCGTGCGTTTAGCCGCGCGGCCGGTTGTACCAGGCGACGCCGTCGGACTTGCCGACGAAGACGGCCACCAGGACACCCATGACCAGGTGCGGGATGCCGACGATCACGAACGGGAAGAGGCCGAGCACGGCCGTCACGATGCCGAAGACGAGCGTCGTGATCCGGACGCCGTTCCCACCACTGCGCACCTGGAGCGCCAGAGCGGCGGCGCCCGCCGCCCACACAATCGAGAACACGGCGATGCCCCAGGCGATACCGCTGTTCTGCGAGTCGCTGAGCGAGGACTCGAAGTTGCTGAAGTCGTCCCCGTCGGAGGCGACGGCGCCGAGGCTGTAGATGACGGTGCCCAGCAGGCACAGCCCGACGATGACCCACAGCAGCACGCGCGCGGTCTTCACGCCGCCCGGCATCTCCCCCGGGCCCGGGCCGGGCCCGTAGCCGTAGGGCGCGTTGGGGTCGACGGGCGGGGCCTGCGGGTAGCCGTAGCCGGGCTGCTGCGGGTAAGCGGGCGGGTTGCCCTGCGGGTCGCCGGGCTGCTTGCCGCCGGGCGCGCCGTACGGGTTGTTCGGGTCGCCGTAACTCTTCGGGTTCCTCCGTGGTGGACCGTTCGGGGACGGCGCGCGCCGCGCGCGGAGGAACGAGCGCGTCGTGGTCCCCCGGCACAGCCCGCGCGTAGGGTGACCATCCTTCGTGGCGGGGACGTGCGGTGTCCAGGTGTTGACGAGGGACGTTGCCCAAGCGCAACGCAAGGGGGCGGGTGATCCTCCGTCTCAGTCCTCGCGGGGCGCGCGGAACCACTCGGCGGACTCGTTCAGGGCGAGGAACACGATGATGAGGACCGCCGAGGCGAGCGCGATCAGGAAGAAGATGTAGAGCACGAGGCTCAGCGGGATCGCGACCGAGGCCCACACGATGCCGGAGACCCGCACCCGGGGACTGTCCCTGCCGAACCACGAGGCCGTCAGGATGCCCCACAGGGCGACGAACAGGTACACCGTCCCGAGGAGGACCGTGACCCACGTGACCGTCGTGATGGTGTCCCGCCCGCTCTCCGGGGACATCGTCCCGTCGCTGTGCACGATCGCCCGGACGAGGGTGGGACCGCCGACGCACAGCGCGAGCCCGAGCAGGGCGAATCCCCCGGCGTGGACGAAGAGCAGGATGCGCGCGGCCGTCGTGCGCCCCGGCATCGCGCCGGGCACCCGCCCCTCGGGGACGTAGCCGTAGTACGGGGGCGCGGGCTGCGGGTACGCGTACGGTCCCGGGCCCGCCTGCGCGTACGGGTGCCTGCGGGTACGGGGGCGCTTGGCCGTACGGGGGTGCCTGGCCGTACGAGGATGCCTGGTTGTACGGGGGCGGCGGGGCGTAGGGCGGGGGAGCGGCCGGCGGCTTCGTCGGCGGCGGCCCCCACGGGGCGTCCTCCGCGGGGGGCCGGCCGGGCTCCGGCCGGGCGCTGCTGTCGTCGTCGGTGGTCACGTCGGTCTCGCTCCTGGACCGGGGGAGCGGAGGCGGAGCCACACGGCGGGCGCCGTCCCTCCCCCGTACGACGGGCGCGCCACGGGCCCCATGCTCGCCGCGCGGGCCCCTCGCTGTCCACCGCGTCCGCCGGGCCCCCGGCGAGCCGGCCCCGGTCCCCTCGCCCGTACTGGCACCCGGATTCGTTCCGCGCCCCCCGCATCGGCGAAGATAAGCGGTATGAGCGCGCAGATTCTCGACGGCAAGGCCACCGCGGCACAGATCAAGTCCGAGCTGAAGGAGCGGGTCGCTGTCCTGCGGGAGCGCGGCATCGTCCCCGGGCTCGGCACCCTCCTTGTCGGCGAGGACCCGGGGAGCCAGAAATACGTCGCGGGCAAGCACCGCGACTGCGCGCAGGTCGGCATCGCGTCGATCCAGCGCGAACTGCCCGCGAGCGCCACGCAGGAGGAGATCGAGGACGTCGTCCGCGAGCTCAACGCCGACCCCGCGTGCACCGGCTACATCGTGCAACTCCCGCTCCCCCGGGGCATCGACGAGAACCGCGTCCTCGAACTCATGGACCCGGACAAGGACGCCGACGGCCTCCACCCCATGAACCTCGGCCGCCTCGTCCTCAACGAGCCGGCCCCGCTGCCCTGCAC
Source organism: Streptomyces sp. SPB074 (assembly GCF_000154905.1). Classification (GTDB taxonomy): domain Bacteria; phylum Actinomycetota; class Actinomycetes; order Streptomycetales; family Streptomycetaceae; genus Streptomyces. The sequence continues at coordinate 4,395,023 of NZ_GG770539.1, forward strand.
CCCCTACGGCATCGTGCGCCTGCTGCGGCAGCACGGTGTCGAGCTGAACGGCGCCGAGGTCGTCGTCGTCGGCCGCGGCGTCACGATCGGCCGCCCGATGCCGCTGCTCCTGACGCGCCGCTCCGAGAACGCCACGGTCACGCAGTGCCACACCGGCACCCGCGACCTCTCGGCCCACCTGCGCCGCGCCGACATCGTCGTGGCCGCCGCGGGGGTCCCGCACCTCATCAAGCCCGAGGACGTCAAGCCGGGCGCGGCCGTGCTCGACGTCGGCGTCTCGCGCGACGAGAACGGCAAGATCGTCGGCGACGTGCACCCGGGCGTCGCCGAGGTCGCCGGCTGGCTCTCGCCCAACCCGGGCGGCGTCGGCCCGATGACCCGCGCCCAGCTCCTCGTCAACGTGGTGGAGGCGGCCGAACGCGCCGCCGCCTGAGCCGGGCCGCCCGCCCCGTACCGCGCCGGGCCGGTCGCGCTTCCCGCCGTCCCGCGCCGTGCCCTCGCGGCGGACCGGTCCGCCGCCCCTGACCGCCGCCCCGCCCGTCCCTGACCGCCGCCCCGCCGACGAAAGGCACCCCCCGTGGCCGGAGAGCCGAACGAGAGCCGCACCCCCGCGTCCGCCACGGACCACCCGGACCACGCGGAGCGCGGCGCGTCCGCGCCTCGCGGGAGCGGGCCGCGGCCGGAGCGCGAGGCGCACGGAGCGACCGCGGTGGGCGCGCCCGAGGCGTCCGGGACGGCCGGGGCGGCGGAGGGCGAGGAGGAGGCCCCGGTGGTGACCGAGGTCGTCAGCGCGCCCGGGCCCGACGGGCAGCCGATGCGGGCGACGCGTGAGGTCAGCGGGATCACGCGGGACACCGCGCGGCCCGAGGGGGGCGGTCGCGCGGCCCCGGCCGACGCCCCGGCGCCCGCGCGGCAGTGGCCCCTCATCAGCGTGCTCGCGACCACGGGCGTCGGCCTGCTCGTCACCGGCCTCGGCCTCTTCCGGGTCGGCACGCTCCTCGTGGGGCTCGCGCTGCTGCTCGGCGCGGTGCTGCGCTGGACCGTGGGCGCGGTGGGGATGCTCGCGGTGCGGTCGCGCTTCACGGACACGCTCACCTACGCGGTCCTCGGCCTGGTCGTCTTCTTCCTCGCGCTCATGGTCCAGCCGAACCCCTGGCTCGTGATCCCCTTCCTGGACGAGATCCTGCACTTCACCGTGGACTGACGGCCCGTCCGCCGCTCGCCTCCACGGACGGCTCGCGCCGACCGCCGTGCCCCGCTGATCGCTTGTGCGCGAATGCTGCCCGGAATGCCGCGTTCGTCGACGTGTTCCGCGCTTTCCCTCGTCTTCGCTCGTCGCGTCCTGTTCCTGCCTGATTGACTGGACGCGTCGATGCCCGGCGTGCGGCGGTGCGTCCGCGACTCCCGAATGCTCCCGTGCGCCCCCCTTCGGCGGAACTGTCCCCCTGGGGGCCGGCGTTGTGGTGGGTATGCCAGGACCGCGCCCGGCAGGGGCGGTCCGGGACGGCGGGGGCCGGCCCCAGGGCCGGGGGAGAGCGGGTACGAGGGGGATGAGGGGGAGACGATGCCGCGTTGGAAGGCGCTGCCCGAAGGGCTCGATCCGCAGATCCGCGAGTTCACCGGCCAGTTGCGCCGGCTCGTGGACCGCGCCGGGCTCAGTGTCGCGGCGCTCGCGGACCGTACGGGCTACAGCAAGACGTCCTGGGAGCGATATCTCGGCGGCAGGCTGCTCGCACCGAAGGGCGCGGTCCTCGCGCTCGCCGAGGTGACGGGCGCCCATCCGCAGCACGTGACGACGATGTGGGAGCTGGCCGAACGCGCCTGGAGCAGGGCCGAGTCCCGGCACGACCTGACGATGGAGGCGGTGCGCGTCTCGCAGGCCCGCGCGGCACTGGGCGAAAGCCCCGCCCCGGCCCGCGCCGCGACGGCCACGTACCCGCGCCGCGCGCCGCTCCGCGCGGAGCCGGTACGGGACGGGGCGGGCCCCGCGCCCGAAGAGCCCTCGCCTGGCGGGCCGTCGCCTGGCGGGCCGTCGCCGGGCCGGCCGTCGCCGGGCGGGCCGTCCGGGGGCGGGGCGCCGGTCGGGCCGTCGGCGCCGGGGCCGGAGCGGGGCGGGGCCGCGCTCTCCGGTGCCCGGCCGCCGGGGCCGCCCCGGGCGGGCGCGCCCTCGCGCGGGCGGCGGCGCGTGACGCTGCTCCTCGCCGGGGTGACGGGGGCGCTCCTCGTGCTCGGCGCGGTCCTCTTCCTCCCGCGCCTGTTCACCAAGGACGAGGCGAACCGGCGCGCCGAGCCCACGAGTTCGGCATCCGCGCGGGCGGCCGAGCTGCCCGCGGGGGTGCGGTGCGCGGGGACGGGCTGCGGGGGCAAGGACCCGGAGGCGATGGGCTGCGGCGGTGAGCTGGCCCGTACGACGGACCGCGCGACGGTCGGCAGCAGGCTCGTGGAGGTGCGCTACAGCGAGGTGTGCGGGGCCGCGTGGGCGCGGATCACCCAGGCGGGCCCGGGGGACACGGTGACGGCCCGCGTGGGCGGGCACGCCCAGCGGGCCACGGTCGAGGACACGGGCGACGCCTATACGCGGATGCTCAGCGTCCCCGCGCCGGGCCGGGCCCGGGCCTGCGCGGAGGTCGCCGCG
>NZ_GG770539.1:4397762-4416462 GCF_000154905.1 Streptomyces sp. SPB074
CCGATGCCCGTGACGGCTCCGAAAAAAACTCCCCGGGGAGCACGCATGACCCCGCCTCACCCGGGGGAACACGCGCTCATACCCCCCACGGGAGAGTCCCCTCCCTGCGAAGGCCGCCGCAGCCCCTTGCCACTCGGCGGCCTTCGCCGTGCGGGGCCCTCGCCTGCGGGGGCCGCACACCCCTCCGGGGACCCTCGCAGTACGGGGGCCGCACACCCCCAGGGGCCCGATCCCCGCACGCCCGTGCGGCCCCGGACCCCCGCGAGTTCGCGCGCCCCGGCCCCTGTGGGCCCCGCCACACCCGCCCTGCGGTCGCGCTCCCCACCGGCGCGATAGCCTGAGCGGCGGATCTCTCTTGACGCCAAGAGATCGATCATCCGGCGTCGGGCCCCAGATCCACCCCTTGGGGCAGGGAACCCCACCGCCAGTCGTCTGATGGAGATCGTCATGACCCGCACTCCCGTGAATGTCACCGTCACCGGCGCGGCCGGCCAGATCGGCTACGCGCTGCTCTTCCGCATCGCCTCCGGCCAGCTCCTGGGCCCGGACGTCCCGGTGAACCTGCGACTCCTGGAGATCACCCCGGCGCTCAAGGCCGCCGAGGGCACCGCGATGGAGCTCGACGACAGCGCCTTCCCGCTGCTCAAGGGCATCGAGATCAGCGACGACCCGAACGTGGCCTTCGACGGCGCCAACGTCGCCCTCCTCGTCGGCGCCCGCCCCCGCACCAAGGGCATGGAGCGCGGTGACCTCCTGGAGGCCAACGGCGGCATCTTCAAGCCCCAGGGCAAGGCGATCAACGACCACGCCGCCGACGACATCAAGGTCCTCGTCGTGGGCAACCCGGCGAACACCAACGCCCTCATCGCCCAGGCCGCCGCCCCGGACGTACCGGCCGACCGCTTCACCGCGATGACCCGCCTCGACCACAACCGCGCGCTGACCCAGCTCGCGAAGAAGGCCGGTGTCACGGTCGACGCCATCAAGCGCCTGACCATCTGGGGCAACCACTCCGCGACGCAGTACCCCGACATCTTCCACGCGGAGATCAACGGCAAGAACGCCGCCGAGGTCGTGGCCGACGAGAAGTGGCTCGCCGAGGACTTCATCCCGACCGTCGCCAAGCGCGGCGCGGCGATCATCGAGGCCCGCGGCGCCTCCTCGGCGGCCTCGGCCGCCAACGCCGCCATCGACCACGTGCACACGTGGGTCAACGGCACCGCCGAGGGCGACTGGGCCTCCATGGGCATCCCCTCGGACGGCTCCTACGGCGTCCCCGAGGGCCTCATCTCCTCCTTCCCCGTCACGGTGAAGGACGGCGTGTACTCCATCGTCCAGGGCCTGGAGATCAACGACTTCTCCCGCACCCGCATCGACGCCTCGGTCAAGGAGCTGGGCGAGGAGCGCGAAGCGGTCCGCTCGCTCGGCCTCATCTGAGCCCTTCGGTCCGCGACGGGTCCCGCAGGACTCACGGGACCCGCCGGACCCGCGGGAAGCCCCGTGACCCGCGCCCACCGCGCGGGCCGCGCGCGGCCGTTCCCGGGAACGGGCCCGAACCCACCTGCCCGGCAGGTGAGTTCGGGCCCGTTTTTTCGCGCGCCGGACGGAGCCGGGTGTCGTACAGTGTTGCCCCCGTCGCGCACGGTGCCCCGGCGGGCCCCGTGCCCGCGTACGCCGCGTCCGTCCCGGAAGGCCCGAGGTGACCGAGCAGCCACTCCCGCGAGAGGGCCAGCGGCCCGAGCCGATCCCCGCCCAGGCGACCGGCCCGCCCCCCGGTGACGCCACCCCGCCCGCGGCCCCCTCGCCCGGCTCCGCCGCCCCGCCCGCGGACCCCTCGCCCGGCTCCGCCGCCCCGCCCGCGGACCCCTCGCCCGTTTCCGCCGCCGCCCCGCGCGACCCCGTCCCACCCGCCGCGAGCGAGGCGACCCGCCTCCTGTGCGTCGGCGCGCACTACGACCGCGACTTCCGCGAGGCCGTCCTCGACGAGCTGTACGTGCACGAGGAGCGCTTCCCCGCCCCCTCCGTCGGCATCGACGCGGGCCGGGTCCTCTCGCACGCCGCCCGCGCCCGCCACCAGGAGGTCGCCTGGGCGGGCGGCATCCTCGGCCTGTGGGCGCTCGGCCTCCTCGTGAGCGGCTGGCTCGTGCTCCCCGCGCTCTTCTTCAGCCTCCTGCTCCTCCTCGCCCGCTGGGTCAGGGGCAGCGGGCCCGTCACCTCCTCCGTCGTCCTCGTCCGCCGCGTCCTCGCGCTGTGGCTGCGCTGGTACGCGCGCCTCGGCTTCGCCTTCCTCGCCGTCGCCCTGCTCGGCGCGCTCCTCTTCGGCTCCGGCTCCTCCCGCGACTACTCCGCCGACGACTCCGTCTTCGACTCCCTCGACCCGGAGGACGACGGGGGCTTCGACGTCCTGAACTTCCTCGGCGCGCTGCTGAGGTTCGACTTCGAGCCCTCCCGCCTGCGCTCCCTGCTCACCCTCGCCGTGCTCGCCGGGATCGTCGCCTGTGTCGCCCTGCGGCGCGGGCAGTTCGCGCGGACCGTCAGCGAGGAGCTGTCCCCCACCCGCTTCCCGCACACCCCCGGCGACCCCGCCGAGACGAGCGCGAGCGCCCGCGTCGTCCGGCTGCGCGCCCGGCTGCGCGCCGAACAGCACCAGCCCCTCGTGATGTACGAGGAGGACGAGCCCTTCCGCGGCTTCGGCACCCCGTTCCGCACGTGGTCGCTCGCCATCGAGCTGCGCCCGCGCGGCGAGGCCGCACCGGTGCCCCTCGACAACGGCCGGATCCTGCGCCGCATCGTCCCGCTCGTGGAGGCGCTGCGCGTCCCCTCGCCGCGCGAGGACCCGGCGCTGGCCGGGGCCGTCATCGACCGGCTGCGCGAACTGCGCCTGGACGAGTGCGTGTTCCTGCCCGCCGACGGGCTGGAGCGGCGCGACGCCGCCCCGTACGAGCCGCACGCCTTCGAGGCGCACCGTGCCGCGGCGCTGGAGGAGGGCGGCGAGGCGCGCCGCCACTTCCTGCGCATCCGCGTCGGCGGTTTTTTTCTAGGAACTCGTCGTCACCGTCTTCGTCCGCGTGCACACGCAGGGCGGGATGCTCATGGCCGAGTTCGCGCCGCACGTCCTGACGCCCGTACGCCGCGCGTACCGGCTCGCCGAGCGCGAGGCGCGCCGTCACCGCGCCGCCTCCTGGCCCGGGCACGTCGCCTGGGCGCTCGTCCACACCCCGGCCTCGCTCGGCCAGTCGCTGCGCACGCTCGGCGGCCGGGCCTGGTACGCCCTCCTGCACGCCCTCGCGGGCTGGGCGGGCGGCCCGGCCGAGGGCCCCTCGGCCGCGGTACGGGAACTCGGCACCGACGAGACCCTCTCGCTCTTCCAGGAGATGGACCTGGAGCGCTATCTCCGGACGATCCAGGACCGCGTGGCGGGCGGGGTGCGCACGGCGCTGCGCGAGGCGGGCTGGGCCACCGACGAGTTCGACCAGAAGATCGTGCACGTCGCGAGCGGCGGCGTGTACATCGACTCCGCCAGCAACAGCGCCATCGGCATCGGCGACCACAACACGATCAGCCACGGCGCGAACGGCCAGGGGGGCAGGAAGAAATGACAGAGGCAGCGGACCGGGGCCGGGGCGAACCGGCCGTCCACATCGGTTCCGTCGAAGGCAGCGCCTTCGCGATCGGCGACGGGAACACGGTCTCGTACGCGGGGGGCGGGGCCGCGCCCGCCGACGCGGCGCAGGCCGCGCTCCTCGCCGCCGTCACCGCGCTGCGCACCGACCTCGCCCGGTTAACGCGGAACCCGGACCACGCGGCCCTCGACACCGAACTGGCCGCCGCCGAGGAGGAGATCACCACGGAGGGCGCCGCCTCGCGGAGCCGCCTCGCCCGGCTGCGCGAGGCCGTGGACCTCTCGGGGCCGCTCGTCGGCGCGCTCGCCTCGGGGACCGCCCTCGTCGATTCGCTCACCGCGCTCCTGGGAGGCTGAGCCATGGCGCCCGGGACGCCGCGCTGGAACGCCTCCGCCCAGTGCTGGGAACACGGCGGGTCCACGGCGGCGTACACGCCGGTCCGGGAGGCCGCCCCGTACGTCGTCGCACCGGCGGGGGACCCGCACGACACCGTGCTTCCGCCGGTCACCTGGGACCCCGGGCCGCCGCCGTCGCCCTCCGGGGGCCCGCCCCCCCTGGCGGGACCGGCGGGCGCTCACTCTCGCGGCGGCCGTGGTCGTCGCCGCGGGGGCGGTCGTGCTCACCTGGTCCCTGCTCGGCGCGGGGGACGACGACGGCGAGGCGCGCGAGCCCGCCCGGCTCTCCGCCCCGCCGGAGCCGGCCCCGCGCGAGGAGGGCGACCTCTCCGCCCCGGACCCCGCCACCGCCGATCCGACGGACGAACCCTCCGGCGACGCCTCCGCGCTCCCCGACGGATTCGTCCCCGCCGACGACCCGGCCGGGTACACGCTCGCCGTCCCCGGGGACTGGACGCGCAGCGAGAAGAACGGCAGCGTCTTCTACACCTCGCCCGACGAGCTGAGCCTGCTCCAGGTCTTCGAGATCACCGAGCCCGGCCTCAGCCCGGAGGACGCGGTGACCGGGGCCTCGAAGGACCTGCGGAGCCGCACCGAGGGGTACGAGGAGATCACGCTCGGCCCGGCCAGGGGCGGTCCGGAGAACCCGGAGGGCGACGCGGCCGAACTCGTCTACTCCTACGAGAGCGCCAAGGCCGGCGGCACCCGGCTCGGCGTCGAGCGCGCCTTCACCGCGACCGACGGCAAGCGCTACGCGCTCCTCGCCGCCGCCCCCGACGAGACGGAGGCCACCCAACGCGAAGTCCTGGAGGCGGCGTTGGCCCACTTCGAGCCGCATCGGGAGTGACCTACGCTGTCACTCTGCCACGTATGCCCGGGGGGAGGCATGACCAGCAGGTTCACCGAGTTGAGCATCGACTGCCACGATCCCGAGCGGCTCGCGGAGTTCTGGTGCGCGGTCCTGGACTTCGAGGTGATCGACCGGGGCGAGGGGATGGTCGAGATCGGTTCCTGGACGCCGACCGCCGAGGCGGTCCGGGCCCGGCAGATGCCGCCCACGCTGGTGTTCCTGCGCGTCCCCGAGGGCAAGGCGGTCAAGGACCGGCTCCACCTCGACGTCAGCCCCGTGGACGCCGGCACCGAGAAGGAGGTCGCCCGCCTCACCGCCCTCGGCGCCACCCGCGCCGACGTGGGCCAGGGCCCGGACCGCGGCTGGGTCGTCATGGCCGACCCCGACACGTCTGACTACCAGTTCTAAGCATACGGGCTGGTCCCGCAGCAACAACAGAGCCCCGTCCGGCACTTGGCCGAACGGGGCTTCCGCGTCTCTGTGCGCCTTCCTAGCGCTCTCTCGTCTCCTCCGTGGGGCTCGGCTCCGGCGCGTGCTTCGGGCAGCCGTAGAGGGTCACCCCGGGGCCGCTCTGCCTTTCGATGTACCGGAGCGGTCGCGGGGTGTCGGTCCACTTCTTGCAGACCGCACAGACGGCCCCCCGGTGCTCGGCGGTCATGCGGTCACCCTCACGGCGGCGAACTGGTCGTTCTCGTAGCGGTAGACAGGGGAGTCCGGGGCGCCGATGGCAGCGCGGACCAACGCGCGTTGCCGCTCGCGGATCACCCGGAGGCGGACCGTGTGGGACGGGTCGTTCTCCCACGCTCGGTAGTACGGCCGGATGGGGTCCAAGTCGTCCGGTCGGGGGCGGATGGTGCGGGCGAGGACGTGCGCGGGGACGGTCACGTCCATGTGACGGACACAGAACCTGTGAGGCTCGGGGCGAGCGGCGGCGAGGGATTCGGCGGAGTGCCGTCCGGGGCGGCGGGGCGTCTTCTTCGGACGGGGGTTGATCGCGTACCACAGCGCTGCTGCGGCGGGGACGAAGGAAAGCAGGGCGATAAACTCGCGCACGGTCGGTCAGCTCCTACATAGCTGGTCGGCTGAGCCCCGGCGGACCGCTTAGGACCGGTCTTCCGGGGCGCTTCTGTGTTCGACGGTAGGCCAACCTGTATAGGTCGGTCTAGTCACGTTCAAGTCTGTCTAGGTCGGGCGGGGTCTCTAGGCTTTTCGGTATGGGACCGAGCAGCGAGATTGACCCCCGAGCACCAGAACCCCCGTACCGGCAGATTGCAGCGGTGCTGGAACGGGAGCTTCGAGCGGGCACACCGGAGCCGGGCAAGGCCGTGCCGTCTGAAAAGGAACTGACGGAGCGGTTCGGCGTCGCCCGGAACACGGCACGGTCGGCCCTCGCGGTGCTGCGGGAAAAGGGGCTGATCTTCACCGTGCCGGGCCGGGGGTCGTACGTCACCGAGCCGGCGGGCGAGGACGAGCGCCAGGACGACGCCCCGAACGCGTGAGAGCCCCGCGCGGCAGTCCCGGGGGAGGGACCGCCAAGCGGGGCTCTCGCGGGTCACGAAGGTGCGGGCGGGAACCGCACCCCGGACGCCGTAACCCGTGCTGTCAGCCCCACATCACGCGGGGGCCGACGACCACCCGCCCGGCGGAGAGAGAACACGCCGGACGGGTGGGGCTTGAGAGCGCTACAAGTGAGTGGTGCCGGAGGTCGCGGGCGGGGTGTCGCTCTCGAACGGGCACCGGCCCGGGTGTCCCTCGTACAGCGGGCACGCCTGCCCCTCCGGGTTGATCACCCGACAGTCGGGAATCTGCCGGACCCGGTACGGGGGGATGCGGTCCGTCCAGACGACCCAGACGGCCCCGGTGTGCGGGCCGTCCAACTCGCGGACGAGCGCCCAGTGTTCTTCGTCGTCGGGGTGGTCTTCGATGGCGCAGGAAACTACCTCCTCCACCTCCTTGCCGGGCCAGACGACGACGGACAGGGCGAGTTCGGCGACGCGGGGCGGGATCGGGGTTTCGGCCCCGCAGACACGGACCGGAGCGCTTACGGCGGGCATCGTGCAATCCCTTCGGAGTTGTCCCGCCCCGGCTCCCCGTGGGGGAACACGAAGCCGGGACGGGGGTCTAGGCGTAGGCCACGGGGCGGGCCGGCGCGGTACGGCGGAAGGGCGGGGCGGCGGGGACGGGCACCAGGGACCGGGCGGTCAGTTCGAACCAGCACCCCGACCACCGGTCGGTCACCCGCAGCACCAGCGGGAAGCCGTTGACGAGCTGGTCCAACGCGTCGTCCTGGTGCACGGAGGAGACCACCCACGCCCGAAGTTCGGCGGGGGCGTCCGGCAGCGCTTCGGGGGCGTCAGGGAGGCGGACGAGCCCCCCGTTCCCCAGCCACCACGTCCCCGGGTCCGGGTCCAAGCCGTCAGCGATCCGGAGCGCCTGCCCGCGAAGGCGGACGAGCGCCACCCGAGCGCTTCGCGTCGTCGTCCCGCCGAGCTGGAAGCCCCGCGACGCGTCCCCGCCCCTCACCGCGACGACGTACCGGTGTTCGCCGCTCATGCCGCCCCCTCCGGCTCGGGGTGGCCCCCGAACAGTTCCGGGGTGGTGGCGACGTAGGGCAGCTCGGGCGCGTAGGCGTACGACCGGTGGTCGGGGTTCTCGGCGGCGTGGCGAAGCGCCCAGTCTTCGGCGGACGCCCCGTCTTCGGTGCGCGCGGACTCGGCTCCGCACACGTTCCCGGCTTCGTCCTCACTGGTGCACCGGTACAGGTGCGTGACGGGGGCGGCGTCGGGCTCGCGGTCGGGCTTGACGGTCCAGGAGACGAAGCGGAACAGACTGCGGGTGCTCATGCGGCACGCTCCGGACAGCCGGTCTCCGCGCGATGAATCGACGCGATGCCGTCGAACTTGCGCGCCGCTTCCGCGTCGCCCCGAGCGGCGGCGGCGTTCTCCTTCCCGGCGAGGTACACACACCGGGGGCAGTTGACGGGCGGGGGAACCGGGGGCGTCCAGCTCACGGGGACACCGCCGTTCGTCCGGCGCGCTGCCGCTCGGCGGTCTCCCGTTCCGCCGGGGTCGGCTCGCGCACAGTGTCGGGCTCGGCCTCCCACTCACACCCGCCACGCACGGGGCGGAGCATGTAGCGGGGGCCGCCCTTGCCCATGAACACGCCGAGCTTGCCGTTCGCGTCCACCAGCAACGTTCCGGGCTCGGGCGGTTCGGGTCGCGCAAGGTTGTTCTTCACAAGCTACCCCCTATGCGTAGTGCGATAGGCAAGACGCTAGGGAAGGCTTCAAGGCGAAGGCAAAACTATTAGCGTTGTCGGGTAAAAAAGACGGACCATTCCGATAGAAGCTCGCGGCACTCGTCTCCGAAGGCTGCATATCGCTCGTACGACTCAAAGTCGCCGAGATAGGCGAGAACGTCTCTGCGGTCGCGCAGCAGGAGTGCGCCGGTCCCCGTCTCCACCGTGGCTAGCTTGCGGTCGTAGACAGTAAAGGTATTCAGCGGCCTTTCGGGAAGATACCCACTAAGCGGGATGACTCCAAGACGCACACTGGGAATTCGGGAGACAGAAGCGAGTCTGTCCAACTGCATCGCCATTGCTACGGGCGGCAATAGAGGCCACCTGACGGCCTGCTCAGTGAGGACGAAGGTAAACGATTTTTTGGGATCGTAAAGCACCTGCTGCCGTTCGAGCTTTTTTGCAATTGTCCTGGATTGGTCGCCCGGGACATCTGCAATGCTCGCGCGGACGTAATCCGGAGTGGCGAGCAAACCGGTGATCATCGAGAGCAGGAAGAAACGAAACTCTGTGGATGCACTTTCGAGTCTGGAAAGCTCATTCTGCTTCTTATCCAACCCCCGGCGCCGGGAAGACCAATGGTCCTGCCATTCAGTGTTCGCAGTCCTGGCCACGGAGAATATTTGAGCCGCTATGGACTCTCTCACGCCGAGGGCTTCCAGCATCATTTCGACATCCAGCAGGGAAGGCGTCAGCTTCCCGCTTTCGATGTTGCTTACCTTTGTTTGAGACATGGCGCAGCGACGGGCGAGCCAGGTTTGAGTTTTCCCGGCTCGCCTGCGCTGGTCTCGTAGCATTTCCGCTAGGTCATTCCTCGACTGGCCTAGCGTTTCTGGGTCAAACGTCAAGGCCCTTCACGTACTCCTCAAAGGGTACCGACTCCGCGATTGCAATTCGGCGATACTGGATGAACGGCGCGATGTCGCCTTCGTAAACTTCGCGGCTTATCTGCCGCCCGTCGGCGTGGTAGTTCATGAGAACCACCTCTGCGTTGTCGAAGATCCAGAAATCCGGGACCCCGTCCAAGGGATTTGTCCGGCCCGTCACGTCCAGTATTCTGATCCTCTCACCGGCGATCGAATGCGGACGATAGTACTGCGAGAATTCGAAGCGCAGATATTCGGAAAGTGGGCGCGTTACAATATGGACCCGCCCTTGTGAGCGGCCCTCGGCGACCTGTCGGCGCAGACGTTCCGTGTATTCGTTGGAAACTGTCTGAGGATCAATGCGGGCACCGCTTGAAAAGGCGGCGAACTCTTCCTCTTCCTGTGGCATGAGGTATTGCGGAAGGGTCTCCAAGCGCCACGCTTCTTGTCGAAATTTCTCAAAACGAGCGGACCAAGCGTCACCAGCCAAGAGCACGAACGGCCTCCCTCAAAATTTCCTCCGGAATCTCCACGAGCGCTTCGCCGTCCGGGGCCGTGAAGGCGTGAGACACCGCGCCCTGCACCACGAACCCACCGGAAGCCGTCTTGTAGACGTTCGGGCAGTCGTCTTTGCCGCAGTTGCCGTTGCCGTTGCCGGTAAGCCTGGTCAGTTCCTCACGTGACACGTTTCCGAGCCCCCTCCGAACCGGCCTCTTCCGGGCCGACTGATACGAAGGTACTGGCGCGATGCCAGGAGCGTCCATGCGATCACTCAAATATTCGCGTCCTCGCATAATGAGGGGAGGCGGGGCGGCGACCGCCGATCGCGGACGTGGAGGTAGCCCCCCGTGCCGCCCGCCCCGCGTGGGGCAGGCAGCACGGGGGGCTTGTAGGGGCGTGTGGGTCAGTCCCAAAGGTCGCTGCCGTCGTCGGCCGGCTCGGGGGCCGCGAGGCCGGTACGAGCACTGGGGGAGAGCCCAAGTTCACGGATGTAGCGGGCGACTTGAACCCGGTACTGCCCTGCGATGGTGGCGGCGCCGTTCTTCTGCCACCCGCGCTCTCCTCGGAGCATCAACCCGTGCTCTGACAACTCCCGCTCGCACTGGTCGATGCGGGCCACGGCGACGCAGTAGTCCTTGACCAACGAGGCGTCTACGTCTCCGAGCCCGACTGTCAGGGCGAGTACCGGAACGACGCGCCGCCACTCGGCCGAAGCAACCGACCGACAGCGGGCGTTGACCGTTTCCTGTTCCGGGCTCTCAACCGTGCGGAACGTCTCCCGCCAGTCGGGTTCGATCATTTGGGCGGGCGGCACGGCCACGGTGTCCGGCGCTGCCCGCTTTCCCGGGTTTCCCTCTCGGACGATTTGAAGTGCTGGTTTCTTGCGCCACGGGTCGGCCAACTTTCCCTCCTTTCGTTGCGCAGTGTCGCATTCGAAGTCCGCGCAAAGTGCTGTAGTTGCGGCGTGAGCTTTTTCCCTCCCTGCCGTGCAATCTCGGGAGGGGCAGGGGGTCACCCCCTGGTCAGAACGGCGGACGCTCGGCTTCGAGCTGCGAGCGACGTTCGGCAGCGAAGCCGCCCGGCTGATGCTTCGCGGTCTCCCGCGAGTGGCACGACGTACACAGCGGACGAAGCCGATGCCACGCGTCCGGATCGGTGACGCCCCGAGCGAGCAGCGCGCGACGCGCTTCGGGAAAGTGGTCGGCGACGGTCGCGGGCTTCGTGCACAGGACGCACCACGGGTGCGCGTACAGGTAGCGACGCCGGACGTTCGGCCACGCTCGGCCGTAGGCACTCGTCCCCGGTGTCTCGCGTTGGGCGTTCGCCTCACGCTGGTGAGCGGCACAGCGGCCACCACGGGCGGTCAGCTCAGGGCACCCGGGGATGCTGCACGGGGGGCGGGGTCTACGAGGCATAGCAGGTTTTCCCTTCTGACGGGGAAATTCTCGGAAACTCTCGGTTAGGCCCTGAAAATCTCAAAACTCTCACCCGGGGGGCTTCCGGCCGGGGTACGGCTCAGTTGGGATGAGGCCATGGCAAAAAAGACAGTCGACCGGCCCGTTCCCTTGTTTGAACTCCGTTGTGGCGGACTTCACTTGACCCTTCAGCGGGTCCCCGGGTGGCTGGTGGCAGCCCTCGCCACGACCACGGGAAGCGGTCTCGCCGCATGGTTCACGTCGCGGTGATCCCACCAGCCCCGATGCGCGGGCCGTGTTCGCTTCCCTCGTGCACTTCGGGCACCGGCCACCACGGGCAGTCAGCTCGGGGCGCCCGGGGATGCTGCACGGGGGCGGGGACGACGGGGCACGGGGGCTTACCTTTCCCAGGAAAAGGAGACGCAAAGGAACGCGACGTATGTCCTTTGCAGCAGAAAAGGCATACCTGGCGTCGCGGGTATGTCCTTTGCAGCAGAAAAGACATACCAAATGTCGCGGATTTGACGTCTCGGCATTTACACGCTGTGCTGTGACCATGCCTCACAGCAAGGGCGCGAAAGACGCCCCCGACGAGAGATTCGAGCTGCACTACCGTGGTGTGCACCTCGTGATCGACCACATGCCCGCCCACCCGCTCGCGTTTGTCGGGGTCGTGATCGCCTTGGGAGGGATCTTGGCCGTCAGTCTGTACGCGAAGGTCTGACCGGTCCCGGGAAGTCCTCGCCCGTCTTCACCCCGTGACACGGACGGCACAGCGCTTGCACGTTGCCGTCCGTGTCCTCACCACCCCGGGCGAGGGCGCGCACGTGGTCGACGTCCACCCCGTCCGCTAGGACGAGCCGCCCGCACCGCGCACACCGCGCACCACCACGAGCCGCCACCAGAGCGCGAAGCCGAGCGGCCCCCGAGTACACCGCCGCGAGAACGGACCGGCGAGCACGCCGAGCGCGGACCGCGGAACGGCTTTCGTAGAGCCGATGGTGCTTCTGGCAGCGCCCCGCTGCGTCGCGGGCTTCGCACAGTCGATACAGCGCACTGCGGCCCCCTTTATTCGCGTCGGCCTGGTCGTCGTCCTGGCGCTCGTCGTTGCGTGCCCACCCCGGGGTTCGAACCCGGAACTCTGCGGATTGTTTGCGGGTCTCCCGTACGGGACGGGGCCGGTACCGCGCACCTCTACCGGTTGGGTCAGGTGGGCTCTGGTCGTCCTTGCCGGCTCGGGCCGGTCCGGACACGGTGGGGGATCACACGGGCTTACAACCCTGTTCGGCGACCCGATGCCGGGCCGGTTACTGGTGGGCGGTGTGATCCCCCGCGCTCTGCCTCACGACCACTGCGGCCACCCCGGGCGGGGTGCGTGCTGCACGGGCAGAGCTGGAAGGAGAGGGGTCGAGCACTCGGTCCGCCTGTTCGCGGGTTAGCGGGGTGCGCGGTAATCCCGGGCCCCTCTCCTACTTGCTGTAGGGAGCGGGAAGATCCTGCCGCCGGGCTAGGGAGCGTATCGAGTCGTGATCAATCTGCGGGATGTGCCTTCGTGGCACGGTCTGGTCCGGTAGACCGTCGTACGTGACGCGAGTGCAACTGACCGACCCGGAGTGGGATTTCATTGAGCCGTACCTGCCGATCGGCGAGTACGGCCCGTACCCCGAGCGGCTGCGGCAGCAGTTCGAGGGCGTGATCTGGCGGTTCAAGACGGGCGGGCAGTGGCGGGAGATGCCGGCAGAGTTCGGCGCCTGGTCGACCGTCCACAACCGCTTCCGGCAGTGGCGTGACGCCGGGGTCTTCGAGGCCCTGCTGGAGGGCCTGATCGCGGAAGCCGCGAAGCGCGGTGAGGTGGACTTGTCCCTGGTCAGCATCGACTCCACCACCGCGCGGGCCCATCACGACGCGGCCGGGATGCACCTCGACGAGGACGTCGTCACCGCCCTGGAGAAAGCCGCCGCCGAGGCGGAGAAGGCCAGGTCAAAGGGGGCGGCTGCGACGAACAAACCGGGCAGGAGACCGAAAGCGATCCCGCGCGGGAAGAACGACGACGCGTCCGGCGTCGGCGCAAACTCCGGCTGAAGGCCGCCCTCCTCGGACGCTCCAGGGGCGGGCAGACCAGCAAGATCCACCTCGCCGACGACCGCAAGTGCCGCCCGCTGGCGTTCATCCTGACCGCGGGCCAGGCAGCGGACAGCCCACAGTTCATCCCCGTCCTGAAGAAGGTGCGGATACGCGGGCCCGTCGGCCGCCCCCGCACCCGGCCGGACGCAGTCGCCGCAGACAAGGCTTAGAAGTCATCTCATTTGGTGAGTCTGCGGTAGCAGATGAGGGTGCAGGCGATGCTGGTGAAGGCGAGGAAGTGGTCGGCTTTGCGTTCGTAGCGTCGGTGGAGTCGTCGGCAGCCGGCGAGCCAGGACATGGTGCGTTCGATGGTCCAGCGGTGTCGGCCGAGTCGCTGCGAGGTCTCGACGCCTTTGCGGGCGATGCGATGCCGGATTCCGCGTCCGGACAGCCATTGCCGCAGGTGGCGGTAGTCGTATCCCTTGTCGGCGTGGAGCTTTCCGGGTCGGCGTCGACGGGGGCCCCGGCGGGAGCTGATAGGCGGTATGCCCTTCACGAGCGGGATAAGGGCTTGGCTGTCGTGGACGTTGGCACCGGAGATTGCGACGGATATGGGCAGACCGGTCCGCTCGGTGATCAGGTGGATCTTCGACCCGTACTTGCCCCGGTCGACAGGATTCGGACCTGTCAGGTCCCCCTTTTCAAGGCCCGCATGTTCACCGAGTCGATCGCGCACCGCGACCAGTCCAGCTCCCCGCGCGTACCGAGCTCGTCGAGGACCAGGCGGTGGAGCTTGGCCCACACCCTGGCCTTCGACCACTCCGAGAACCGCCGGTGGGCAGTCGCTCCGGACGGGCCGAACGACGCCGAAGGCAGCTGCTGCCAGGTACAACCCGACGTGGCCACGAAGACGATCGCGGCCAGCACTTCCCGGTCACCGTGCCGACGCCGACCACCACCCTGCGGCCGCGACGGCGCCTCAGGCACCACCCGCTGGAACAACTGCCACAATTCGTCCGGCACCAGCCGCTCAACAAGCCCCACCATGACTCATAGACTACCGAGTCACCCAAATGAGATGGCTTCTTACTCGTCTCGCGGCAACCGTGCCCACCTGCGCAAACGCCGTATCAAAGCGGTCATCCCGGAGAAGAAGGACCAGGCCGCCAACCGGAAGAAGAAAGGCAGTGGAGGCGGCAGGCCCGTCAGTCACGACACCGAGCTCTACAAGGAACGGAACACCGTCGAGCGGACGATCAACAGGATGAAGGCATGGCGAGGCATCGCCACCCGCTACGACAAGACCCCGGGGAGCTACCTCGCCGGACTCCACCTCCGGGCCTCCATGATCTGGATCAAGGACCTCACACGAGCAGCCTCTTGATCACAACCGAATACGCTCCCTAGCCGCTCGGGGTTCTTCCTGCTTCCTACTGGTGGTAGGGAGCGGCAAGATCCCCGGTGACGAAGTGACGTTGTGATGGCCCTTTCTGTTTTCTCTTAAGTTTTCTTACGTCATACGAAAGAGCAGCTAGAACCGTCACTTCGTCACGCTCTCCGCTGTCCGGCGAAGCCGTGCGCGCCTGTCTGCGGGCACAAGAAAGCCCCGGCGGGCGTTGGGGCTCACCGGGGCTTCGGGGCGGTCCTGGTCGTACCGCACCCCCTCGCGGGAAGGGGCACCAAGCCCTACCCCCGACACTCCATGTCGGCCAGGGGCAGGAACGAGGGTAGCGGGGCGGGGCTACGCGGCGACCAGTTCGCGCACGGGCTCGGGCTCGGCGAGACGAGCGGCGGAACCGGGGGCGGGGTGGTCTCCGCGCTCAACGGACGCCACGTCTTCGGCTGCCGTGGTCACGGTCTCGGCGGCAGGGTCGAACGCGCCGTTCACCGTGAACGACACCCGCCGTACGTCGAGCTTGCGCCACCCCCCACGCGTGCCGCGCGAGACCTCCAGGCGTGCCCCCGCTTCGATGAGCAGCGCGCGCCGACCGGCGGTGTCCGATGCCGCCCACTCGTCCGCGATGGTGCGCCCCGTGGGGGTCACGATGCGCTGTTCGGGACGGGCTTCCCGGGTCTCCAGGTCGGCAATGCGCGCGTCGAGAGCGTCCGCCCGTCGCTGCCACTCTGCGGCGGCGTGCTTCGACTTCTGACGCCCCTTCTGTTCCTGATGTTCGGCGTACTCGGCCACGGTGGCGCGCAACTCGGGCTCGGGGTCATACCCGGGGATGGTCACCACATGCGTTGTCTGGACGGAGCCGACCAGCCGCAGGAACTCGGCGCTCACGTAGTCGTCGGTCCAGTCCGCGCGGACGTTGGCGGGCTGTTCGCACAGTTCGCCCCGCGCGTGGCTGTTGCACTTGTAGAACGGGTTCCGGCCCTCTTGCTGGCTCTTGTACATCCGGTGCCCGCAGTGGGCGCAGTGGACCACCCGCAGCAACAGCGCATCCGTGTCATTGCGAACGCTGTTGTTGATGGACCGTTCGTCCAGTACGGCCCCGATGCGGTCGAACTCCTCACGGGTCATGATCGGCTCGGCAGTGCTCATGATCGGGTTGCCCTGGTCGTCGCGGACGGGCTTGCCGTTGTGCATCTTCCAGCCGAGCAGCGTCGGGTTACGGAGCATCCGGGTAATGACCGCCGGGTTCCAGGACCAGCGTTCGCGGGTCACACCCTTTTCGCCCTTAGCCCCACCGGTCTTGCCGCCCGTCTTCCGCTTCATCTTCAACGCCCAGTGATCACGCGGGGAGGGAATCCCGTCGGCGTTGAGACCCGCAGCGATCATGGAGGCGGTAACGCCGCCCAACAGTTCCTTCACGATGCGCTCAATGACCTTGACCGCATCGGGGTCCGGGACGAGCGTCCAGCCCTTGCCCCCGTGCTCGTCGGGCATCTCGGCGGGCATGTAGCCGTAAGGCGGCTTGCCGCCCCCGCGCCACCGGAGGGTCATCCGGCGGATTGCCGCCATCGCGCCGGTAACGCGGTCCTTGATGCTCTGCGACTCCACCTGAGCGGCGAACGCAAGCATCATCATCATGAGTTCGCTGGTGGGGTCCATCGGGTTGCGGAAGTCGAAGACGAGCCGACCCCCGCCGATGCCCTCAGCGAAGACGAGCATCTTCCGGTGCTGCTTCGCCCACTTCGCAAGCTCGTGCATGTGGCCCATCGACCGGATGGCACGGTCAAAGCGCCACCAGACAAGGGCGTCGTACTCGTCGGGCCGGTTGAGCCACCCGCCAAGCTCGGGCCGCTCGAAGGGCCCGAACGCGCTCGCGCTCACGTCAAGGTCTACGGCTTCCCGAAGCTGGTCGCCCGACCCAAAGTCGATGTTGAGTGCCGCTGCGGCGATGTCTCCGGCTTCGCGCTGCCGCTCGGGCGAAGTGGTCTCGTCGGTGAGTACGGAGAGACGGACACACCGCACACCCCGAAGGGTCTCGGTGTAGACCGTCCCCGCGAGGGGGTTCCGGGTGCTGGCAGTCGTCATGCCCGCTGTAGGGAGCGGGGGGATCTCGCTGTTCGACTCCGTACCGGGCTTGACCAGGACCGATGCAACCACGACGACACTCCAGAACGTCTAGTTCCGTGTGTCGGGAGACCCCGAGGGCAACGAGTTCGACGTGCTCCGCTCCCTGGCCCCGCGGGACTAGCACCGCGGCAGGCGCTGCCCGCCTGCCGCGCTCGTGACCGCCTGCCGCGGCCGGCCCGTCAGCCCGCGTGGTCGCCCGGGGTGTAGTGGCCGGGGACGTTGCGGCAGGTCACGCTCAGCCGGTTCCACGCGTTGATCACCGTGATCGCGCCGACGAGACGGGCGAGTTCGCCCTCCTCGAAGACCGCCGCCGCCCTTTCCCAGACCGCGTCGGGGACGAAGCCGTCCGTGAGGACCGTGACGGCCTCGGTCAGCTCGATCGCGGCGATCTCGCGCGCCGTGTAGTAGTGCCGCGACTCCTCCCACGCGCTCAGCTGGATGATCCGCTCGACCGACTCGCCCGCCGCGAGCGCGTCCTTCGTGTGCATGTCGAGGCAGTACGCGCAGTGGTTGAGCTGCGAGGCGCGGATGCGGACCAGCTCGGCGAGCGCGGGCTCGACGCCGTCGTGCGAGGCGGTCTCCAGGCGGATCATCGCGCGGTAGAACTCGGGCGCGAGCCGCGCGAAGTTCAGGCGGGGGGTGTGCTCGGGGAGGTGGTTCTCGGTGTTCTCGTGCGTCGTCATGCGTCCACCGTAGGAGCGAGGCGGTCCAGGGGTATGGTCCATTCCCGTGGCGAACGAGTGGGCCATTCAGGGCCTCGACCTGCATCTCGACACCGGCCCCGGCGCCCCGCGCGGCACCGTGCGGGCCCGGCTCATGGACGCGCTGCGCGAGGCGGCACGGAGCGGGCGGCTCGCGCCCGGCACCCGGCTGCCCTCCTCGCGCCAGCTCGCCGCCGACCTCGGCCTCGCCCGGGGCACCGTCTCCGACGCCTACGCGGAGCTGACCGCCGAGGGCTGGCTCACCGCCCGGCAGGGCTCGGGCACCCGCGTCGCGGCCCGCACCGCGCCCGTACCGAGGGAGCCGCCCCGTCCGCCGCGCCCCGCCGGGCGGCCCCTGCACGACCTGCGCTCCGGCAGCCCCGACCTCACGGCCTTCCCGCGCGCGCAGTGGCTCAAGGCCGCCCGCCAGGCCATCGGCCAGGCCCCGGCGAGCGCCTTCGGCTGGCCCGGCACCGGCACCGAGGAGCTGCGCACGGCCCTCGCGGAGTACCTGCCGCGCGCCCGGGGCGTGCGCGCGGACCCCGACCGCGTCCTCGTCACGGCCGGATTTTTTTTTTGGCCTGCGGCAGTTGCTGCCGCGGCTGCGCGAGCGCGGCGTCCGCGTCGTCGCCGTCGAGTCCTATTTTGCGTGGGTGTACCACAAGATCCTGCGCGAGTGTTGTGTGGATGCGGGTCGTGGTCCTCCCGTTCGACGACGACGGCACCGTCCCCCTGCCGCCGCCCGGCACGCACGCGGTGCTCCTCACCCCGAGCCACCAGTTCCCCACCGGGGGCGCGCTCCTCCCCGCGCGCAGGACGGCCCTCGTGGACTGGGCGCGGGCGCACGACGGGCTGATCCTGGAGGACGACTACGACGGCGAGTTCCGCTACGACCGGCAGCCCGTGGGGGCCTTGCAGGGCCTCGACCCGGAGCGGGTCGTGCACCTCGGCACGACGAGCAAGTCCCTCGCGACGGGGCTGCGGCTCGGCTGGGCGGTGCTGCCGGCCGCGCTCGCGACCGGTTCGCTCGCGCCGCACGGCGGCTGGGGCGGCACGACGTGGGGGCCGGGCGCCATGGACCAGCTCACGTTCGCCGTCTTCCTGCGCTCCGGCGCCTACGACCGGCACGTACGGGCCATGCGGCTGCGCTACCGGCGCCGCAGGGACGCCCTCGTCGCGGCCGTCACCGCGCGGGCCCCCGGGGTCGGCGTGAGCGGGATCGCCGCCGGACTGCACGCCGTCCTGCGCCTCCCGCCCGGCACCGAACCCGTCGTCCTGCGCGCCGCCGCCTGGGAACGCCTCGCCCTGACCGGCCTCGCGCGGTTCCGCCACCCGGACGCCGTGCTCCCCCCGGCCGACGCCCTGGTCGTCGGCTACGCGACCCCGGCGGACCACGCCTGGCCCTCGGCTCTGGAGGCGCTGTGCCGGGTGCTGCCGTGACCGGCGCGGGGCGGGGGGCGGGGGG
>NZ_GG770539.1:4416562-4425095 GCF_000154905.1 Streptomyces sp. SPB074
GGGCGTGCCTCGCCCCCGCGTTACACGCTCCGTCCTCCCGGCCGGTGGCGCGCGGGCGCTCCCGCTCCTAGGCTGTGCGGTGATTTCGGGGTACACGCGTGCGGGCACCGCACGGACGCGTCGCACACACGGGGGACCACCATGACCACGACCGACCCGGCGGCCACGCCCGCCGAGGCCCTGCGCCCGCGCCGCCTGCGCTCCAGCACCGTCGTGCTCGGCGGGATGGGGCTGCTCGCCGTCGCGCTCTCCGCCTGCGGCTCCGAGCCCGACCGGCGCTGCGTGGACCGCGACAGCTACACCCTCGACGGCTACAAGGTCCTGGCCGACAAGAACTGCCGCACGACGAGCGGCCGTCCGGCCACCACGGCGAGGAGCGGGGCGAAGCCCGCCGCGCGGCCCGCCTGGTACTACGGCTCCGAGGCCGGGAGCGGTCGCGCCGACTACGGCACCTTCTCGCAGGACAGCGCGATCCAGCGCGGCGGCCTCGGCTGCGACGACGACGACCACAACGGCGGCGGGTACGGCGGCTGAGCGGGACGGACGCGCACCGGCCATGGAACGCCGCACCATCGAGCCCCGCCCCGGCTGGCAGGAGACCGTCGAGGAACAGGGCCTCATCTACCCGCTGACCCGCTACCCCGACGGCGAGTTCCGCCCCTACTGGGACGAGAGCGCCTACTACGTCTTCACGCTGCCCGAGGTCGAGGCGCTGGAGGAGACGGTCGGGGAACTGCACGGGATGTGCCTCGAAGCCGCCGCGCACATCGTCGCCCACGACCGCTTCGCCGACCTCGGCCTCACCGACCCGGACCAGATCGGGCTGATCGCCGAGTCCTGGCACCGCCGCGCCGAACTCCCCACCCTCTACGGGCGGTTCGACCTCCGCTACGACGGCGCGGGTCCGGCGAAGCTCCTGGAGTACAACGCGGACACGCCGACCTCGCTCGTCGAGGCGGCGAGCGCGCAGTGGTTCTGGATGGAGGAGCGCTTCCCCGGCGCCGACCAGTGGAACTCGCTCCACGAACGCCTCGTGGACGCCTGGCGACGGCAGGCGCGGCTCCTCCCGCCCGGGCCCGTGCACTTCGCGCACTCCGTCTCGGACGTCCTCGGCGAGGACCTCATGACGGTCGCCTACCTGCGCGAGACCGCCGCTCAGGCCGGGCTCGCCACCGAGGCGATCGCCGTCGAGGACATCGGCTGGGACCCGCTGTCCCGCCGCTTCGTGGACCTCGGGCTCCGCTTCGTGCGCAGCTGCTTCAAGCTCTACCCCTGGGAATGGCTCGCCCAGGACCGCTTCGCGCCCTTCGTCCGCGAGACGCTGGACAACGGCGGCGGCACGGGCTCCACGATGTGGATCGAGCCCGCCTGGAAGATGCTCCTGTCCAACAAGGCGCTCCTCGCGATCCTCTGGGAACTCTTCCCCGGCCACCCGAACCTGCTCCCCGCCCACCTCGACGGACCGCGCGACCTCGCCACGACGAGCGGCTACGCGGCGAAGCCGCTCTTCGGCAGGGAGGGCGCCGGGGTCACGCTCCACGAGCCGGGCGCCCCGCCCCGCACCCGCACCGGGGGCGAGGACCCGCTCTGCTACCAGGCCCTCGCCCCGCTCCCCGACTTCGCGGGGAACAAGGTCGTCCTCGGCGCCTGGGTCGTCGAGGACGAGGCCGCGGGGCTCGGCATCCGCGAGTCCTCGGGCCTCGTCACCGACGAGTACGCGCGCTTCCTGCCGCACGTGATCCTGTAGGCGTCAGTGGCAGTGCCCCTGCCGCCCCAGCGTCGTCACCGGTTCCGCCCCGGGCCGCGTCCACTGCGGCACGGGGCGGCCGTGCGGCCTCCACGTCGCCTCGCCCGTCACGTCCGTGCGCCAGTACCAGCACGGTTCCCGGCCCTCCGGCCGGCCCGCGGGGTTCTCCTCCCACGCCTCGCCGCGCCCGTACGGGGTCCGGTCGAGCAGCGCGAACGAGCCGCTGAACGCCTCGTTGCCGCGCCCCGTCGTCGTGTACGTGAGGAACACGCGGTCCCTGTCGCGCAGGAACACCGACAGGTTCCCCATCCCGCCGCCGAGCGGCACCCCCGTGTCGCGCAGCGAGTACCAGGGCTGCCGGTACCCCATGAAGTCCGCGTACGGGGCGAGTTCGTCCCAGGGGCCGGAGGCGAGGAAGGCGAACGAGACGCCGCGCGCCTCCAGGTAGGGGGTCGCCGCCTGGAGGTGCCAGGCCGCGTTGGTGCACCCCTCGCACTGGCCCTGCGACGGCGCGCCGTCGTACCACATGTGCTGGTAGGTGACGAGCTCGGCGCGTCCCTCGAAGAGGTCCAGGAACGGTACGGGGCCCTGGGCGCCGACCACTTCGGCCTGCGCGTCGGTCTCGGTCATCGGCAGCCGGCGGCGCGCGGCGGCGAGCGCGTCGCTCTCGCGCGTGTGCGCCTTCTCGCGCGCGAGCAACGCCTCGTGCGCCTTCTGCCAGGTCTCCCTGTCCACGAGCGGCGGCCGGGAAGGGGGTGTCGTCATGGTCGTCCTCCGTATCGGGTACGGGAGAGTGGACCGGCGGAGCGGCCCGGACTCATCGGTCCGGGGGCGAGGGATCGGGGGCCCCGCCCCCGGCCGGCCCTCAGCCGACCACCGCCGCGAGCTGGTCGAGGCCCCAGTCCAGGTCCTCCTCGCTGATCACGAGCGGCGGGGCGAGCCGGATCGTGGAGCCGTGCGTGTCCTTCACCAGGACCCGGCGCTCCATGAGCTTCTCGGACAGCTCCCGGCCCGTCCCGAAGGCCGGGTCCACGTCCACGCCCGCCCACAGCCCGCGCCCCCGGACGGCCCGCACCGCGCCGCCGTCCGCGACGAGTTCCGCGAGCCGCGCGTGCATCCGTTCCCCGAGCCGCGTCGCGCGCGCCTGGAACTCGCCGCTCTCCAGGAGCGCGATCACCTCGATCGCGACGGCGCACGCCAGCGGGTTCCCGCCGAACGTCGAGCCGTGCTCACCGGGCCGGAACACGCCGAGCACGTCCCAGTCCGCGACGACGGCCGAGACCGGCACGACCCCGCCGCCGAGCGCCTTGCCGAGGATGTACATGTCGGGGACGACCTCCTCGTGCGCGCACGCGAAGGTACGGCCCGTGCGGCCCAGGCCCGACTGGATCTCGTCCGCCAGGAACAGCACCCCCCGCTCCCGGGTCAGCTCCCGCACCGCCGGGAGGTAGCCCGCCGGGGGCACCAGGACGCCCGCCTCGCCCTGGATCGGCTCGATGAGGACGGCGACGGTGTTGTCCGTGATCGCCTCGCGCAGCGCGGTGAGGTCGCCGTACGGGACGACGTCGAAGCCCGGCGTGTAGGGGCCGAAGTGGTGGCGGGCCTCGTGGTCGCTGGAGAAGCTGACGACGGTCGTCGTCCTGCCGTGGAAGTTGTTCCGCGCCACGACGATCTTCGCCGTCCCCTCGGGCACGCCCTTGACCTCGTACCCCCACTTCCGCGCCGTCTTGACTGCCGTCTCGACGGCCTCCGCGCCCGTGTTCATCGGCAGCACGGCCTCCTTGCCGCACAGCGCCGCGAGCCGGGCGCAGAACTCGCCGAAGCGGTCGTGGTGGAAGGCGCGGGAGGTGAGCGTGACCCGGTCGAGCTGGGCCTTGGCGGCGGCGATCAGGCGGCTGTTGCCGTGACCGAAGTTGAGCGCCGAATAACCGGCGAGCAGGTCGAGGTAGCGGACGCCCTCGATGTCGGTCATCCAGGCGCCCTCGGCGGAGGAGACGACGACGGGGAGCGGGTGGTAGTTGTGGGCGCCGTGCTCCTCGGCGGTGGCGATCTGCTGCTCGGTCTGGGTGGCCATGGGTGCGGCTCCGTCCGTCCGGGGATACGGGGTACGCCCCTCTGTACCGCCGCGGACGGGCGGAGCGCCGCAACTTCGCCGGAATTCACCCCACCCGGTCGACCCGGTACCCCGGCACCGAGGGCCACCGCACCGTCAGGACCACCGACTCCTCCTCGGCGATCCACGAGTGGTCCACGCCCCTGCCCCACACCACGTAGTCGCCCTGTTCCTCCAGCAGCACGCTGCGCCCCGGCAGTTCGACCCTGAACCGGCCGCTGATGAGGACGAGCAGCGCTTCTCGGACCTCGCCCCGCACCCACACCGCGCGCGTGTCGCCCGGCGGGTGCACGCCCCACTTGATCTCCACGGCCTCGCTGTGCCGGGGATCGCCCTCCGGCTTGAAGTGGCCCAGGAGCCAGCCCCGGTCCAGGGCCGCGTCCTTGCCCGCCTTGCCCACGTAGACGCTGCCGTCGCTCACGGGGTCGCTGCCGCCGGTCCCCGGGGCGCTGTCGCCGGTCACGGGGTCGGCGGCGCCGGTCACGGGGTCGGCGGCGCCGGTCCCCGGGAGGCTGTCTTCGGTCACGGGGGCGTTCTCGTCGTTCATGGGCCGGGACCCTACCGGCGGCCCCGGCGCGACCCGCGCCCGCTCCCCGAAACCTGCTGCCGTTTCCGGGGCCGTACCTGAGACAATGGGCCCATGGCCTCAGAACGTACTCGTGTGCTCTCCGGAATCCAGCCCAGCGCGGGCTCGTTCCACCTCGGCAACTACCTCGGCGCGGTCCGCCAGTGGGTGGCCCTCCAGGAGACCCACGACGCCTTCTACATGGTCGTCGACCTGCATGCCATCACGGTGCCGCAGGACCCCGCCACGCTCCGCGCCAACACCCGCCTCTCCGCCGCCCAGCTCCTCGCCGCCGGGATCGACCCCGAGCGCAGCGCCCTGTTCGTGCAGAGCCACATGCGCGAGCACGCCGAGCTGGCCTGGGTCATGAACTGCCTCACCGGCTTCGGCGAGGCGTCGCGCATGACCCAGTTCAAGGACAAGTCCGCGAAGCAGGGCGCCGAGGGCACGACCGTCGGCCTCTTCACGTACCCCGTCCTCCAGGTCGCCGACATCCTCCTCTACCAGGCCCACCAGGTCCCGGTCGGCGAGGACCAGCGCCAGCACGTGGAGCTGACCCGCGACCTCGCCGAGCGCTTCAACGCGCGCTACGGCGAGACCTTCGTCGTCCCCGAGGCGTACATCGTCAAGGAGACGGCGAAGATCTACGACCTCCAGGAACCGACGGCGAAGATGAGCAAGTCGGCGGCCTCGCCGAAGGGCCTCGTCAACCTCATGGACGAGCCCAAGGCGACGGCGAAGAAGATCAGGAGCGCCGTGACCGACACGGAGACGGAGATCCGCTTCGACCGCGCGCACAAGCCCGGCGTGAGTAATCTCCTCGGCATCTACTCCAACCTCACCGGCGTCACGGTGCCGGAGCTGGAGGAGAAGTACGCGGGCAAGGGCTACGGAGCGCTCAAGACCGACCTCGCCGATGTCGTCGTGGACTTCGTCACGCCCTTCCGCGACCGGACGCTCGCCTACCTGGACGACCCGGCCACGCTCGACAAGATCCTCGCCTCGGGCGCCGAGAAGGCCCGCGAGATCGCCGCGCCGACACTCGCCGCCGCCTACGACAAGGTCGGCTTCCTGCGTCCGCTGCGCTGAACTGCGCTTTCGTCCGCTTTTCGGGCGCCGGGCGGCATTTCGGCCCCCGGTCCCCGTCTGCGGCGGGGGCCGGGGGCCGGGGTGCGCCGGGGGACGCCCACGCGGACGGCGTGGTAGCGCGGCCCGGGGGCTCGCACGCGGAGCGCGTGCGGCGCACGGGCGGCGCACGGGCGGCGCGTGACACCAGGCACACACCGGGGGCCTTGGCCGTGCCGGGTCCGGGCGCGACACTTGCCGTACCGGACCGGGCCCGTACAGACCGCGCACAGGGGACACACCGCGCGCGGCGGGACCGCCCGGGGAGACTGACACGAGGAGATGGGAGTGGACGTGGGCTCGGTCACGCTCGGCGTTTCGATCGCGGTCCCGGAGCCTCACGGCAGTCGCCTCCAGCGACTGCGCGCGGACTTCGGGGACCCGGCCGCGCACGGTATCCCCACCCACATCACGCTGCTGCCGCCCACCGAGGCGCCCGCCGGGGCGCTGCCCGCCGTCGAGCGGCACCTCGCGGAGGTCGCGGCGAACGGCAGGTCCTTCCCGCTGCGCCTCGAAGGCACCGGGACCTTCCGCCCCGTCTCGCCCGTCGTGTACGTACGGGTCGTGGAGGGCACGGACGCCTGCGCCTGGCTCCAGAAGCAGGTGCGCGACGCCTCCGGGCCCGTGGCCCGCGAGCTCCAGTTCCCGTACCACCCGCACGTGACGGTCGCGCACGGCATCGCGGAGGAGGCGATGGACCGCGCGCAGACCGAGCTGGCCGACTACGCGGCGGCCTGGGACTGCACCGGGTTCAGCCTCTACGAGCAGGGCCGCGACGGCGTGTGGCGCCGCCTGCGCACCTTCTCCTTCGGCGCCGGCGCCGTCCCCAGCCAGCCGCTGAGCCCGGACGAGGCCCCGCACCCGATCGGCTGAGGGGCCGCCCCCGCCCGGCCGGGGGACCCGCCGGGCGGTGGCCTCGCGCTCAGACCGGCAGCCGCCGGAAGAGCGGGCGCGGGATGTGCCGCAGTCCCGCCATGACCGGGCGCAGGGTCGCCGGGACCCACACCGTCTCGCTGCCGCGCCGCAGTCCGCGCTCCACCGCCTCGGCGACCGCCTCCGGCGTCGTCGCGAACGGCCCTTCGAGCCCGAGCACGCCCTCCGCGTGCTCCTCCGGGACGACCTGCTCCGGGCGGCGGCTGCGCACCACCCCGGGGCGTACGACGAGGACGCGCACCCCCGTCCCGTACAGCGCGTCGCCGAGCCCCTGCGCGAAGGCGTCGAGCCCGGCCTTGGATGAGCCGAAGATGAAGTCGCCGCGCCGCACCCGCTCGCCCGCGACGGAGGAGAGCACGACGAGCGCGCCGTGCCCCTGCGCCTGGAGTCCCATCCCGCACACGAGCCCCGCGGAGACGGCGCCCGTGTAGTTCGTCGCGGCGACGCGCGCGGCGGCGGCCGGGTCGGCCTCGTCGTTGAGCTGGTCGCCGGTGAGGCCGAAGGCGAGGAGGACGAGGTCGACCGGGCCCTCGGCGAAGACCTTGCCGAGCACCTCGGTGTGCGAGGCGGGGTCGAGCGCGTCGAAGGCGACCGTGTGCGTCGTCGCGCCGAGGGCGCGCAGTTCGGCGGCGGCGGCGTCGAGCGCGGGGCCCGGGCGGCCCGCGAGCCAGACGGTGCGGGTGCGGCGGCCGATCATGCGGCGCGCGGTGGCGAGACCCAGCTCCGAGGTGCCGCCGAGCAGCAGCAGAGAACGGGGCGGGCCGATCGGGTCCTGCATGGCGTACTCCTCGGGGCTCAGGGGTGGGCGCGCGGTGACCGTATCGCCCCCTCACTCCCGAATACCCCCAAATCGACCGAAAGCTCACCGTATCGGGCTACGGTACGGATTCACTCCCGCCCCGCCGGACTGCGCGAGCCCGTACCGGGGCACATGGTGGCGAGACGGTACGGCGCGGTAGGGCACGGCGCCCGGGAGGGGCGGAGGAACCCATGGACTGGCTCACGAGACTCCCGGTGATCGGGCCGTGGTGCGCGCGGCTCATGCGCACCCGCGCCTGGCGCTGCTACGAGCGGCTGGACGACGTGAAGTGGGCGCGGCTCGCCGCCGCGATGACCTTCACGAGCTTCCTCGCCCTCTTCCCGCTCCTCACGGTCGCCGTCGCCGTCGTCGCCGGCGCCTTCGGGCAGGACCGCGTCCACGACCTCGAATCGCGGGTCAAGGAGCAGATCCCCGGCATCGCCGACCAGCTCGACCTGCAAGGACTCGTGGACAACGCGGGCACGGTCGGGGTCGTGGCGGGTGCGGCGCTGCTCTTCACGGGCGTCAACTGGGTCGGCTCGATGCGGGAGTCGCTGCGCGCGGTGTGGCGGCTGCCCGAGGACCCGGGGAACTTCCTGCTCGCGAAGGCGCGCGACACGGGTGTCCTCATCGGCCTCGGCGTGGCGGGCCTGGTCACCGTCGTCGCCTCGGCCGTCTCCTCCACGGCGATCGGCTGGACGACCCGCCAGCTCGGCATCACCGAGGGCGGCGCGGGCGGCGTGCTGCTGCGCGTCCTGTCCTTCGCCGTCGCCGTCGGCGCCGACTTCCTGGTGCTGCTCTACGTGCTGAGCCTGCTGCCCCGCGTCCACCCCCCGCGCCGCCGCCTCGTCCTCGCCGCCCTCATCGGCGCGATCGGCTTCGAACTGCTGAAACTCCTGATCGGCGGCTACATCTCGGGCGTCGCGTCGAAGAGCATGTACGGCGTCTTCGGCGTCCCGATCGCCCTGCTCCTGTGGATCAACTTCACCGCGAAGCTCCTGCTGTACTGCGCGGCGTGGACGGCGGTGGAGGGGCGCGCCGAGGTGGCGGAGAGCGAGCGGGCCGAGGAGGCGGAAGCGGCCCGGCTCACGACGGCACCGGAGCCCCCGGCCGCCCGCCACGGAAGGTTCCGCAAGCGGGCACGGCCCGGGGCGACGCGGACGGCGGGAGGCCCCGGGGGCGAGGGCTGAACCGGCGCCGGGGGGCGGGCGCGGAGGACGCGCGCGGGGCGGACGGGTGCGGGGCGGACGG
>NZ_GG770539.1:4425207-4437330 GCF_000154905.1 Streptomyces sp. SPB074
GGTACCGGCCTCGTCCCGCCCGGGACCGCCCGCGCCGCCCGTACCGCCCGCGCTCGCTGCGCCGCCCGCGCCCGCTACTCCCGCCGCGCCCGCCGGGAGGGGGTGCCTGCGGCGGATCACGAAGACGACGCCCGCGAGGACGACGAGGACGCCGCCGCCCACCGCGAGCGCGGTGCCGAGGCCGCCCGAGCCCGTGCCGGGAGCGGCCGCGCTCGCCGCGCCGCCGCTGCCCTTGCCGCCGGTGGCCTGCTTCGGGGCCGCCGCCTCCTTGCTCGCCCTGGCCTGCTCGGCGGCGACACTGCGCGTGGGGACCAGTTCGCCGACCGGGGTGACCTTGCCGTCGGCGGCGAAACCCCAGTCGAGCAGGCGCCCGGCCTCGCGGTAGACGGCCTGGGTCTCGTCGTAGTCGGGGTGCATGACGGTCACGAGGAGCTTGCGGTCCCCGCGCTGCGCGTACGCGGTGTAGGTCGCGCCCGCGTTGGTCGTGTTGCCGTTCTTGACGCCGGCGATGCCCTGGTACGGCTTGAGGTCGGGGGCGCCGGTGAGGAGGCGGTTGGTGTTCTGGATGCCGAAGTGCTCGCGCGGGCCCTGCCCGGGCCCGGCCTGCCCGTCCACCGGCTTCTTCTCGTCCTTGTCCTTGTCCTTCTTCCTTTTCTTGGCGAACTCGCCGGGGAACTGCGCCTCGGCGGTGGAGCAGTACTCGCGGAAGTCGGCGTTCTGGAGGCCGTCGCGGGCGAAGAGCGTGAGGTCGTACGCGCTGGAGACCTGGCCCTTGGCGTCGTAGCCGTCCGGCGTGACGACGTGCGTGTCGTTCGCCTGGAGCTCGTGCGCCCGCGCCCGCATGTCCTGGACGGTCCGCCCGACGCCGCCGTTCATGGCGGAGAGGACGTGCACGGCGTCGTTGCCCGAGCGCAGGAAGACGCCGAGCCACAGGTCGTGCACCGAGTAGGGCAGGTCCTCCTTGATGCCGACGAGGCTGGAGCCCTCGCCGATCCCGTCGAGGTCCTTGAGCGTGACCTGGTGCACGCGGTCCTTCGGGAACTTCGGCAGCAGGGTGTCCGCGAAGAGCATCTTGAGGGTGCTCGCGGGCGCGAGCCGCCAGTGCGGGTTGCGCGCGGCGAGGATCTCGCCCGATTCGGCGTCGGCGACGACCCAGGAGCGCGCGGTCAGCTTCTTCGGCAGCTTGGGCGCACCGGCCTCCGGCTCGACCTGCGTGCCGGGCAGCGCGAGCCGTTCCCCGCCCGTCGCGGAGGTACGGGCCGGGGGGCGGGGGCTCGCGGAGCCCTCGCCCGAATCTGCCAGGGCGGGGCTCGCGGCCACGGAGAGGGACAGGGCGGCGGCGGCAGCGCAGGCGGTCAGAGAAAGCACCGGTACGCGCTTTTTCGTAGCGGACACGTTCAGGAACGTACCTGTGCTGTCATCGGCGGCAACCGGGGAGGGGGCGGGGGCAGGGGCCGAACGGGGGGTGCGGGCCCGCCCGGCTCGTCCCCCCGCGGGCGTCTTGTCCGCACCCCGGCGCAGGAGGCCGAGGGCCCGGCGCGATACTGGGCCCATGAAGCTCAGCCGCCCGGTCTCCTGGTTCCTGCTCGCGTTCGGGGTGTGGAGCTGGATCATCTGGGTCACTTTCGCCAAAAATCTGTGGAAAGACGGCAGCGGTCTCGCTTTCGACGACGCCGGCGACCCCACCGCCTACTTCTGGGTCCACCTGCTGCTGGCGATCGTCTCCTTCCTTCTGGGGACGGTTGTAGGCGGCATCGGGTTCCGGGGGCTGCGGGCGCTGCGGAAACGTGATCTTCCGGCGTGAGCCGTGTCGCCCGTACGGGAACCACGCGTGGGGGACGGGCCGTTGACGCGGCATGGTGATCCTCTTCGGCGCGGCCCTGCTGCTCGTGCTCGCGCTGCTCGGCCTGGCCCACTGGTACCTGTGGCGCCGCCTCGTCCGCGACACGACGCGCGGCCCGGGACCCGCCCGCACCCTGGGCACGGTCCTCTTCGTCGTCGCCCCCGTCCTCATGCTCGCCGCCTTCGCGGGCTCGCGCGCACTGCCCTTCGGGGTGCTGCGCGTCGTGGCCTGGCCGGGGTACCTGTGGGCGGCGCTCGCGCTCTACCTGCTCCTCGCGGTGGCGCTCGGCGAACTGCTCCGCCCCTTGCTCTTTCGGGTGACGCGCGGGCGGTACGCCCGGGAGGGTGAGACGACGGCGACGGCGACGGCAACGGCGACGGCGTCGGACGGGGCAGGGGCGGACGCGGAGCGCGCCCCGGACCCCGAGCGCGGCGCGGACGCGGCCCCAGGGCCCGGCCCGGCGGAGGCTCCCGGGCCGCGGGGAGCCGTGGCGGCGGAGCCCGTACCCGTGCAGCCCCTGGCGGCGGAGCCCGTACCGGCGGGGGACGCCCGGCCCGGGCCGGAGCGCGCCCGTCCCGCCCCCTCCCGGCGGCTCTTCGTCTCGCGGATCGTCGGCGGGGCGGCGGGCGCGGCGGCGCTCGGCACGGTCGGGGCGGGCGCGTACGGCGTCCTGCGCGGCCCGCGCCTCAAGCACGTGACGATCCCGCTCGCCAAGCTGCCGCGCGCGGCGCACGGCTTCCGCGTCGCGGTCGTCAGCGACATCCACCTCGGCCCGATCCTCGGCCACGCGCACACCCGGCGGATCGTGGACACCATCAACGGCGCCCAGCCGGACGCCATCGCGGTCGTGGGCGACCTCGTGGACGGCTCCGTCGCCCAGCTCGGCCACGCCGCCCAGCCGCTCAGCGACCTGCGGGCCCGGCACGGCGCGTACTTCGTCACCGGGAACCACGAGTACTACTCGGGCGCGGACGAGTGGATCGACGAGGTGCGCGAGCTGGGCCTGCGCCCGCTGGAGAACGCCCGCGTCGAGCTGCCCGGCTTCGACCTCGCGGGCGTCAACGACATCTCCGGTGAGGACCACCACGCCGCCCCCGACTACGACAAGGCGCTCGGCGACCGCGACCCGGCCCGTGCCTCCGTCCTCATGGCGCACCAGCCGGTGATGATCCACGAGGCGGTCGAGCGCGGCGTGGACCTCCAGCTCTCCGGCCACACCCACGGCGGCCAGCTCTTCCCCGGCAACCTCCTGGCCCGCGCCGCCAACCCCACGGTCGCCGGTCTCGACCACTACGGCGACACGACGCTGTACGTGACACGCGGCGCCGGCGCCTGGGGTCCCCCGGTCCGGGTCGGCGCCCCCTCGGACATCACGGTGGTCACCCTCGCGGCCCGGGGCGCGTGAGCCGCCCGGGAGCCCGCCGCGCCGGGCACGCAGTGGCCCCCGGGGCGCGTACCCCGGGGGCCACCAGGTCACAGCACCGCTCCGGAGGTCACGGCACGATGTTCAGGAGCCGGTTCGGGGAGCCGGAGCCCGGGTTGCCGACGACACCGCTCGCCGCGCCCGCGACGAGGGCCGAGGCGACCTGCGCCGGGCTCGCCGAGGTGTGGCCCGCGAGGTAGACGGCCGCCGCGCCCGTGACGTGCGGGGTCGCCATCGAGGTGCCGTTGATGGTGTTGGTCGCGTTGTCGCCCGTGCCCCACGCCGAGGTGATCGAGGAGCCGGGCGCGAACAGGTCCACCACGGAACCGTAGTTGGAGTAGCTGGCCCGCGCGTCCGTGCTCGTCGTCGCGCCGACCGTGAGCGCCTCCGAGACCCGCGCCGGGGACTTCGTCGAGGCGTTCGTGGACTCGTTGCCCGCCGCGACCGCGTACGTCACGCCGGAGGCGATCGAGCGGCGCACGGCCGCGTCGATCGTGGAGTCCGCGCCGCCGCCGAGGCTCATGTTGGCGACGGCCGGCTTCACGGCGTGCGCCGTGACCCAGTCGATGCCCGCCACGACCTGCGCCGTCGTGCCCGAGCCCGCGTTGTTGAGCACGCGGACCCCGACGACCTTGGCCTTCTTCGCCACGCCGTA
Source organism: Streptomyces sp. SPB074 (assembly GCF_000154905.1). GTDB lineage: Bacteria > Actinomycetota > Actinomycetes > Streptomycetales > Streptomycetaceae > Streptomyces. The sequence goes on from NZ_GG770539.1 coordinate 4,429,129, forward strand.
CTTGGTGCCCGCGACGGTCGCGGCGACGTGCGTGCCGTGGCCGTTGCCGTCCTGGGCGGTGTTGTCGTTGTCCACGGCGTCGTAGCCGTACGCGGCCCGGCCGCCGAAGTCCGTGTGCGTGATGCGCACGCCGGTGTCGATGATGTACGCGGTCACGCCCTGGCCCGCCGAGTCCGGGTAGGTGTAACTCCGGTTCAGCGGCAGGTTCTTCTGGTCGATGCGGTCGAGGCCCCAGGAGGGCGGGTTGGCCTGCGTCGCGTCGGCGGTGAAGACGCGGTCCTGGGCGACCTTGGCCACGGCCGGGTCGGCCGCGAGTCTCTTCGCCGCACCCTCGCCGAGGCGCAGCGCGTAGCCGTTGAGGGCCGCCGAGTACGTACGGTCGATGGTCGCGCCGTACTTCTTCGCGAGCGCCTTCCCGGCAGCCGAACCGGCTTGCGGGGCGCTGGACTTGAGTGTCACGACGTAGCTGCCGGAGACCGCGCCGGACACTCCGGCGTTCTCGATCACTCCCTCGGGGGCGGCCGAGGCGGACGGCGCGACGACGGTGCTGAGCGCGAGCGCGGCGACGGCCGCCGCGCTGAGCCCGGCGAGGGTGCGGCGGGTGGTGCGGGGGCGGTGGTCTGTCCGAGATGCCATCGGAAGGGTTCTCCTCGTGGAGGGTGGCGGGGGAGTACGGGCGCGGGCGAAATCATGGTGTGTGCATGACAACGCACGTCCTGACGGTGGCCCGGTACGTGTCGTGCCGGGCCCGCCCGACGGAATACTCCCGACCGCCGCCGCCCGCGCACAAGGGTGTCCCGCCCTGCTTGGCCGGATGTCATGCGACAGCCATTTTGCGGCAACACCGCTACATCCAGGGGTAGTTGGCGGACACGCCGGGCGCTGCCGCAGGCCCGACGACGTGCTTCCCGCCTCGGCGTGCTCGTCCCGCCCGTGCGGCGCGGCCCCGGGACAGGGCGCACGCCGTCCCCGCCGCACCCGTCCCGCCCACCCCTCGCGGGGAACGCGTCACCTGGCTCAAGACCGCCCACGGCGCGCGCCCCGCGCCACCCCTGCCGGCGGCGCTCCCCGAACCGGTCACACACCCGCACCCCCGCCTTCACCGTTACCGCCGGTAAAAACCATGCCCGCCCTCTACTGTGACGGCGCCGACCTGCGGGAACGCGGGCCGCACGAGAGAGAGGGAGCGCGTGGAGCCGCTTTTCATGACCGCCGATCACGGGGTACGGCCCCGGGCCGCCCGCCCCGCCGCAGCCCGGCCCGCTTCGCCCGAAGCCGCCTCCGGCCCCGGCCGGCTCGCCGTCGCCGCGCTCGTGTGCGGGCTGCTCGGCCTCTGCGTCCTGCCGCTGATCGGCGCGCTCCTCGCCCTGGGTCTCGGCTCCGCAAGCACGGGCGCCGCGCGGACCGGGGCGAGGCCGGCGGGCGCGGGATGGCGACGGCGGCGATCGTGCTGGGGATCATCGGCTGCGTGTGCGGCGTGCTCGCCCTCGTGGTGGCCGTCGTCCAGTTCAGCGGCCCGCGCGGCTTCTAAAACCCGGCGCCCGCCCCGGCGCGGGCCCGGCCCCGCCCCGCCGCCCCGCCGCTACACGCTCAGCGAGCGCGCGTAGTTCACCTGCTGCATGACCTGGTGGAAGCTCCACGGGCCGAGCGCGGGGACCATCGTGGAGTGGTGGCGGCCCGCGCTCGTCACGGTCACCTGGATGAAGCCGCTCGTCTTGCGCTCCTTCATGAGCAGGAAGAGCAGGCCGAGGCCGCAGAGCAGGATGCCGAAGATGATCGCGAGGATGATGCCGGTCTGGCTGATCCGCTCCTCGGTGCGGGACATGTCGCTGGCGTTCCACACCGAGCCCTGGAGCGGCATCGTCCCCGCCGGAGTCGTGATCCCCTCCGGCGTGACGAGGATGTCGCCTATCGCGAGGAGCGGCGCGGGCCCGCCGAAGCGCTGCCCCCCGCCCGGCGCCGGGGGCTGTCCCGGGTGCCCGTACCCGGCGGGCGGCTGCTGCGGGTAGCCGTACCCCGCCGGCGGCCGCGGATACCCGTACCCCGCCTGGGCCTGCGGAGAGCCGTACGCGGGCGACGGCCCCCCCTGCGGCGCTCCCCCCGGCCCCTGCGGTCCCGGACCCCCGGGCCGCTGCTGTCCCGATCCCCCCGGCCCGTGCGGCCCCTCCGGCCCCTTCGCGAACGGGTTGCTGTCCTCGGGGCCGGGCGGCGGTGTGGTCATCGGTGGTGTCCCCCATGCGGGTGAGTCGGAGAGGAGCATGGTGACATACGCGGCGGCCACCACCCCCGGCCAGGGGTGGTGGCCTCCGCGTGCGCGAGCCGCGCGGCGTTCCCGCCGGGACCTCAGTAGCGGCGCGTGATGAGCGCCCGCTTGACCTCCTGGATCGCCTTCGTCACCTCGATGCCGCGCGGGCAGGCATCGGTGCAGTTGAAGGTGGTGCGGCAACGCCACACGCCGTCACGGTCGTTGAGGATCTCCAGCCGCTGGCTGCCCGCCTCGTCGCGCGAGTCGAAGATGAAGCGGTGCGCGTTGACGATCGCCGCCGGGCCGAAGTACTGGCCGTCGTTCCAGAACACCGGGCACGAGGACGTGCACGCGGCGCACAGGATGCACTTGGTGGTGTCGTCGAAGCGCTCGCGGTCCTCGGCGCTCTGGAGCCGCTCGCGGGTCGGCTCGTTGCCCGTCGTGACGAGGAACGGCATGACGTCGCGGTACGCCTGGAAGAACGGGTCCATGTCCACCACGAGGTCCTTGAGGACCGTGAGGCCCTTGATGGGCTCGACCGTGATGGGCTTGGCGGGGTTCAGGTCCTTGATGAGCGTCTTGCACGCGAGGCGGTTCTTGCCGTTGATCCGCATCGCGTCCGAGCCGCAGATCCCGTGCGCGCAGGACCGGCGGAACGTCAGGGTGCCGTCCTGCTCCCACTTGATCTTGTGGAGGGCGTCCAGGACGCGCTCCTTGGGGTCCATCGGGAGCTGGAAGTCCTGCCAGACGACATCGGCGGAGACCTCCGGGTTGAACCGGCGGACCCGCACGGTGACCGTGATGAGGTGATCCGAGGCGGCCCCGGCCTCCTCCACCTTGTCCATGATCGCGGTAGTCATCAGTACTTACGCTCCATCGGCTGGTAGCGGGTCTGCACGACCGGCTTGTAGTCGAGGCGGATCGCCTCGGTGCCGTCCGCCGAGACCTCGCGGTACGCCATCGTGTGACGCATGAAGTTGACGTCGTCGCGGGTGGGGAAGTCCTCCCGGTAGTGACCGCCGCGCGACTCCTTGCGGGCGAGCGCCGAGGTCGCCATGACCTCGGCGAGGTCGAGCAGGTTGCCCAGCTCGATCGCTTCGAGGAGGTCGGTGTTGAAGCGGCGGCCCTTGTCCTGGATCGCCACGTTCTTGTACCGGGCGCGCAGCTCGGCGATCTTCTCGACCGCCGTCTTGATGGTCTGCTCGGTGCGGAACACCATCACGTTGGCGTCCATGCACTCCTGGAGCTCGTTGCGCAGCACCGCGACCTTCTCGGTGCCCGTCGAGTTCCGCAGCCGCTCGACCTGCGCGACGACCTGCGTCTCCGGGTCCTCCGGGAGCGGCACGAACTCGTTGGCGTGCGCGTACTCGGCCGCAGCGATGCCCGCCCGGCGCCCGAAGACGTTGATGTCGAGCAGCGAGTTGGTGCCGAGCCGGTTGGCGCCGTGCACGGACACGCAGGCGACCTCGCCGGCCGCGTACAGGCCGGGGACGACCGTCGTGTTGTCGGCGAGGACCTCGCCCTCCACGTTGGTCGGGATGCCGCCCATCGCGTAGTGCGCGGTCGGCTGGATCGGGATCGGGTCCGTGTACGGCTCGATGCCGAGGTACGTACGGGCGAACTCGGTGATGTCCGGGAGCTTCGCGTCGAGCTGCTCGGGCGGCAGGTGCGTGAGGTCCAGGTAGACGTGGTCGCCCTCGGGGCCGCAGCCGCGCCCCTCGCGGATCTCGGTGTAGATCGAGCGCGAGACGACGTCGCGCGAGGCGAGGTCCTTCATGACGGGCGCGTACTTCTCCATGAAGCGCTCACCGTCCTTGTTGCGCAGGATGCCGCCCTCGCCGCGCGCGCCCTCGGTGAGGAGGATGCCCATGCGCCAGATGCCCGTCGGGTGGAACTGGAAGAACTCCATGTCCTCCAGCGGCAGCCCGCGCCGCCACACGGCGGCCTGGCCGTCCCCGGTCAGGGTGTGCGCGTTCGACGTCACCTTGAAGAACTTGCCGGTCCCGCCGGAGGCGTAGATGACCGACTTGGCCTGGAAGACGTGGATCTCGCCCGTCGCCAGCTCGTAGGCCACGACACCGGCCGAGCGCTTGACGCCGTCGACCTCGGTGAGGAGCTGGTCGAGCACGTAGAACTCGTTGAAGAACTCCACGCCCTCCTTGACGCAGTTCTGGTAGAGCGTCTGGAGGATCATGTGACCGGTGCGGTCCGCCGCGTAGCACGAGCGGCGCACGGGCGCCTCGCCGTGGTTGCGGGTGTGCCCGCCGAAGCGGCGCTGGTCGATCGTGCCGTCCGGGGTGCGGTTGAACGGCAGGCCCATCTTCTCCAGGTCGAGGACCGAGTCGATGGCCTCCTTCGCGAGGATCTCGGCGGCGTCCTGGTCGACCAGGTAGTCACCGCCCTTGATCGTGTCGAAGGTGTGCCACTCCCAGTTGTCCTCCTCGACGTTGGCGAGGGCGGCGGCCATGCCGCCCTGCGCCGCGCCGGTGTGGGAGCGCGTGGGGTAGAGCTTGGTCAGCACCGCGGTACGGCTGCGCTTGGTCGCCTCGATGGCGGCGCGCATCCCCGCGCCACCGGCGCCGACGATGACGGTGTCGTACTTGTGGATCTTCAGCTTCATGATTCTCGTGGCCCCGGTCTAACGGATGTTCGGGTCGAAGGTGAAGATCACCAGCGTGCCCAGCAGGACGGTGAAGAGGGTCGCCGCCCACAGCAGGCCCTTGAGCCACATGCGGGTCGCGGGGCGCTCGGCGTAGTCGTTGATGACCGTGCGCAGGCCGTTGGCGCCGTGCAGCATCGCGAGCCAGAGCATCAGCAGGTCCCAGCCCTGCCAGAACGGCGAGGCCCAGCGGCCCGCGACGAACGCGAAGCCGATCTTCTGCACGCCGCCGTCCAGGAAGAGCTGGATGAGCAGGTGCCCGAGGACGAGGACGACCAGCACGATGCCCGACAGGCGCATGAACAGCCAGGCGGCCAGTTCGAAGTTGCGCTGCGGGTTCTTCTTCGTCTTCTTCGTGCGCTGCCGGGGCGGCTCGATGACCGGCGCCGGATGGTCGGCGTCGTAGAGCGAGGCGCCCTCGACGGGGCCGATCGCGGAAGAGGCCGCGGAGGAGGTCTCGGTGGACATCGCGTCAGCTCCCGAACAGTTGACGTGCGGCGTGGCCGAGGACGGAGTACAGCGAGCCGAGCATCAGCACGACCCACACCACGAGGACCGTCCAGAGCATCTTCTTCTGGTGGCGGGGGCCCTGCGACCAGAAGTCGACGGCGATGATGCGCAGGCCGTTGAGCGCGTGGAAGAGGATCGCGGCGACGAGGCCGTACTCCAGCAGCGCGACGACCGGATTCTTGTAAGTGGCAACGACGTCGTCGTACGCCTCGGGGGAGACACGCACGAGCGCGGTGTCCAGGACGTGTACGAACAGGAAGAAGAAAATGAGGACGCCGGTGACTCGATGAGCCACCCAGGACCACATTCCTTCCCGGCCGCGGTACAGCGTTCCAGCCGGCACGGAAGAACCCTCCGGGGAAAGGATTGGGAGCCTGCCGCGATCCATTCCTGTCGACGGTCGGCCCGGCCGGGTACGGTCCACCGGCCCCGGCCATCGTAGTCACGGGCGCGGGTGTGCCCCGCACGGGGGCAGGTGGTGTGATCAAACTGGCACGTACGGGCGAAGGAGTCGGCCAAAAGGGTGCGTTCGGCCGCCCGATGGGCGTCCGATCAGGGCGGATGCCTGCCGTTTTGCCTGCCGCGCGGCCCCGCGCCCGCCCGCTCGTGACGCCCGTTCGGCTCCCCGGGAACGGCTGTGCGCGCGCCGGGCCGCGCGTGTCGGGACCGGCGGCACGGCGCGGGAGCGGCCCGCCGCGGCCTCCGGGCAGGCCCCGGGCGTCATCCGAACGAGGGGCGGCGCCGCACGCGTGACACTGTGTCGGCCGAGGCGGGAAGGCATCCCGTACGGCAGTACAGCGCACCCGAGCAGCGAGGACGTGACCCCGTGGCCGAGCACCGCCGCCAGGACCCCCAGGACCCGGGCGCAGGGCGCCGCCGCCGCGCCGCCTGGGCCTCGGGCGCGGCCCTCGTCGTCGCGGCGGCCGTCGCGCTCGGCCTCACGGTGTGGCCGGGCGGCGACCACGGCGGCGGCAAGGACGGCGGTACGGGCGCGGCGAGCCGCACCGGGGCGCCCACCGACTCGCCGACGCCCGCCGCCTCCTACCCCGTCTCGAAGCCCCCGCGCACGATCCCCTCGGTGCGCGATTTCGACGCGGCGCGCGGCCCCGGCTGGAAGCCCGCGAAGTCCGCGCGGGTCCTCGCCGGGGACGAGGGGCTCACCGACGAGGCGAAGCTGCTCGCGGGCGAACTCGGCATGAGGTACGGGGGCGGGGCGGAGCCGCGGCGCGGGGACGTGTGGCTCGGGCTCGACAAGGACGCCGAGGGCGGCGAGGAGGCGTACACGCTGCGCGTCGCGGGCGGCCAGGCGCGGATCACCTCGGCCGGGCGGGACGGGGTGTGGTGGGGCACCCGTACGCTCCGGCAGGCCGTGCGCGCGGACGGCTCGGCGCCCGAGGGGACCGTGAGCGACCGGCCGGCGAAGCCGCAGCGCGGGTTCATGGTCGACATCGCCCGCAAGTGGTACGACGAGGACTGGATCAAGGCGCGCATCGCGGAGGTGTCCGACCTCAAGTACAACCAGTTCGGCCTGCACTTCTCCGACGACCAGGCGTTCCGCGTCGAGTCCTCCTCGCACCCCGAGATCGTCTCGGCGCAGTACCTCACGAAGGAGCAGGTCCGCTCGATCGTCTCGTACGCGGCGGCCCGGCACGTCACCGTCGTCCCCGAGATCGACTCGCCGGGCCATCTCGGCACCGTCATCAAGGCGCACCCGGGCCTCCAGCTCAGGGACGCGGCGGGCAAGCCCGTCCAGGGCGCGGTGGACATCGGGAACCCGGAGGCGGCCCGGATCGTCGACGACCTCAGCAAGGAGTACGCGAGCCTCTTCCCGGGCCGCTGGTGGCACCTCGGCGCCGACGAGTACCAGGCTCTCGTCCGCTCCGACCCCGAGGCGTCCTTCCCGAAGCTGGCCGCGCTCGCCCGGCAGAGGTACGGGGCGAAGGGCCGCGTCCAGGACCTCGCCCAGGCGTGGCTGAACGACCGCGCGAAGACCGTGCGCGAGGCGCGCGAGGGGCGGATCGCGCGGGCCTGGAACGACGGCTTCTTCGCCGAGGGGCAGGTCGTGGCCGACCGCGCGGTCGAGGTCGCCTACTGGACGGGCAAGGAGATCGGCGCCCGCCCGCCCACCGCCTACCTCGCCGAGGGCCGCCGGGTCCTCAACTACAACGACGAGTTCCTCTACTACGTGCTCGGCCAGCCCAACACCTTTAAATACCCGACCGGTGAGCGCATCTACGAGTCCTGGACCCCGCGCGTGCTGCGCGGCACGAGCGCCGTCCCCGCCTCCTACGACCACCTCATCGAGGGCGGCGGCTTCGCGGTCTGGGGCGACTTCCCGAACGCCCAGACGCAGGACCAGGTCGCGACGGGCATCCGGATGCCGCTGCGCGCCCTGGCCGAGAAGCTGTGGCCGCGGGCGGAGAAGCCGGCGCGGAGCTGGACGGACTTCCAGGCGCTCTCGCGGGCGATCGGCTGAGCGGCACGGCGGCCGGGAGACCCTGGCGGGGAGAGCCCGGCCGCGCGTCCCCGGCCGCCCGATGCCGCCCGCGCCCGGGGGCGGCGCTCAGCAGTCGCTCAGCGGTGTCACCTCCGTCTCCTCGTCGATCCGCAGCGGCGCGGCGCGGCGCGTGAACCGGTAGCACTGCTCCACGCCGCGGCCGTCCTCGCCCTCGCCCCGTACGCGCAGCACGGCGACGGCACGCTCCGCCCCGCGCTCCGCGCCGCGCACCTCGAAGCTTTGCCGGAGATCCCGGTACGGGTGAGCCGGGCGACCGGGAGGCGGGTGAGG
>NZ_GG770539.1:4437430-4440644 GCF_000154905.1 Streptomyces sp. SPB074
CGCGCCCGCGATGTCCTCACCCGCGCAGGCGTCCTCGCCGTGCTCCGTCAGCCGGGTGGACCAGGTGGCGCCGGGCGCGCGCTCGGCGGTGAGGGTGAAGCAGCGCTCCGCCCGCAGGGGCCCGCCGGGCAGCACGCCCTTCCCGGAGTACGGCGCCGACCAGGAGGTGACGGCGGTGAGCCGTCCGGGTGCGGCGCGGTAGGTGATGACCGGCGCGTGGGTGTGCTCCCAGACGATCGCCGTCAGCGCGTCGGGGTCCGCTGAGCCCCGCGCGTCGAGGGCGTCGAGCGCGCGGGCCGTGGCCCGGGAGGCGCGGGTGGCCTCGCGCAGGACGGCCGCCCGGGCGGCCCGTTCGCGGTCGGCGGTCACGTGCCCGTCGTGCCGGACCGAGTACCAGAACCAGGCCAGCAGGGCGGCGGGCACGAGCAGCAGGACGAGGCAGCACGTGGCGGACCGGAGGACGAATCCGCCGGCCGCCACGGGGCCGCTGGGCGCGGGACTCATCAGCCGCCCGTGTACCCGAGGTCGGCGAGGGCCTGGTCCATGATCTGGGCGTACCTCGTGGTCCCGGAGTTCTTCGGGTGGAAGGATTCGAGGCTGGCGCACAGCCCGCCGAGCGCCTGCGGGACGCAGGGACCCCCGGAGACGTCCCCGGCGTGGTAGTCGCCGTCCCCCTTCGGCCCGATGACGACGGCGTTGATCTCCTCGTCTGTGTCGCACACCCCGTGCCCGTGGAAGGCCGGGATCGCGTCGACGTAGTCCACCTTCAGGTTCGTCGCCTTCAGCTCCTCGACCTTGGCCGCCTGCTTGTCGCGAAGGTAGTCGGCGAGGGAGTTGAGGGTGTCGAAGTCCGAGATGTGGCACGGGTCGTCCGCGACGATGTGCGGGTAGCCCATCAGGACGATCCGCGTGTTCGGCGCGGCCTGGGCGATGCTCTCCAGGAGCGTCCCCGTGTCCGTCACCGCGGTGTCCGTCGCGCCCGTGTAGTCGCTCTTGTCGCAGACACCGATGATGTAGCAGTGGGTGACGGCGTTGGTGAAGTTGTCGCCGTCGTTGCCGCCGATGGTCAGCATCACGAGGGTGGTGTCGGCGCTCAGGACGCCGGAGTCGATCTGGGTCTTCTCGTGGTAGTTGCCCATGCCGCCCCAGGCCGCCGGGTCCCCCGGGGTGAGCTGCCAGGTACGGGCACCGGAGCAGGTGACGTTCTGGAAGTCGAGCGAGGGGTCACCGGCCTTGACGAGGTCGGCGATCGAGGAGCTGGTGAACGGCAGCAGGACCTTGCGCGGCCAGAAGTTGTCGCCGCGCCGGCACGCGTTCCACTGGTTCGTGCCGTGACTGGTGTCGGACTCCGGCGAGTAGTTCCCGGCGCCCTCTCCGGAGGAGTACGAGTCGCCCATGGCCACGACCATGTGCTTCGGCTTGGCGGACAGCGGCTTGAACGCGATCGAGGAGAAGGCGATGTCGTCGTCGGCGGTGCCGTCGTCGGTGGTGTTCGACAGTTCCACGCGCGGTGTGCCGGTGAACTGGTACGTCCCCAGCTCCACCCACTCGTTCTCGCCGTAGTGGGTGTTGACGTAGCGGTCGCGGTCGCCGCCCTTGACGACGTAGTGGGCCTGCTGGGTGTGCGCCCCGGTGCCCGGCATGTGCGCGAACACGCGGGCCCAGCCCAGGCTCTGCCGAGCGTCCAGGTGCCGGTGACCGTCATGGCCCCGCCGTCGCCGCCGAGGTGTGCCGCGTCACGGCTGTGCGCGTACCAGAAGCGGCCCCCGTAGCCGCCGCCGATCTGATGGAGGTCGGCCTTCGCCTCGTAGTGGTTGTCGCCGTCGGCGTCGAAGCCGAACTGGAAGCTGCCCTTGGAGGCGGTGTCGCCGCACGCGCCCCAGGTGGGTGTGCCGCTGGGCACGGAGGCGACCACGAGGGAGCCCGCCGGGGCGCTGTCGCAGTCGGGCTCGCCGTGCTTGAGCCGGGTGCCGCGGCCGGGTTCGGCGCGCAGGGTCACGTACTTGATGTTCTCGTGCCCGCAGTCGGTCGCGCAGTCGTCCTTCCAGGACGTGTTCGCCTTGTGCCACCAGTACTGCGCGTAGCACTCCTCGGTCGGGCAGTCGGGCGGGGTGAGGGAGTCGCAGTTGTTGAAGTCGTTGCAGAAGGTGTCCAGCGGCGGTGAGACCTGGCTGCGCTGGACGTCGCCCACCCACCAGGCGGGGTTGAGACCGGCCGAGCTGAAGCCGGACTCGCCCTGCCAGTCCTGGCGGCCGTCGGTGCCGTACGAGAAGTCCGTGTCGATGGACCAGGCGGACCAGCCCATCACCTTCTCCTCGTAGGGCCAGTCCTGCGGGTGCGCGGCGTCCCGGACCGCGTTCGGGTCCACGCTCGTGTCCATGAAGGGCTTGCCCCAGCCCTTCTTGTAGATCGGGTTCGCCGGGTTGTTGTACCAGCCGAGTCCCCAGGGGCCGCTGCTGTGCGGGTCGGGCGGGTTGAAGCCGAGGTTGTAGTTCCACACGGCGGTGAACCAGTTCTCCACCTTGGAGGGGTCGTCGTCGTTGACGGTGACCTCCTGGCCGGGGGTGTGCAGCTCGTTCCACTTGTCGGCGAGGATGTTCACCGCGGCGGCGATGTTCACCGTGTAGTCCACGGCGATCGCCTTCTGCTGCTCGGCGGGCAGGCTCTTCTCGCCGTCCTTCTCGTGCCCGGCGAGCCGCATCCGGTCGGTGATCTGGCCGACGCCGTAGCCGCAGTCCGAGTCGTCCCAGTGGATCTTCCAGTAGTCGGCGGTCGATCCGGAGGCGTCGTGCCCGTAGTAACCGTCCACCGCGGCCAGCGGGTTGCCCATCTGGCCGGGAATGGCGCCGGATTCGGCCTGCCACAGGTTCGACTCCTGGGCGAGGACGCCGAGCATGACGTTCGCGGGGATGCGCGCCCCGGCCGGGGCGCCGTCGAGCGTGGGCTTGGGGAACAGGCCCTGCGGGTCGACCGTGCCCAGGCCGTACTGGTTGCGCCAGCCGCCCGTCGTGAGCCACTTCGCGCGCAGTTCGCCGCGCACGGCCATGTCCACGGCCCACTCGACCTGGTTGGGCGTGGGCTGGAGGGCCTGGGCGCTCACGTCGTTGCGCGAGACGGAGCACCAGCGGTCGGTGTCGATGGGGGTGGTGGAGACGGCGGCGGCGCGGGCCGCCGCCTTCTTCCCGCCGCCGGTGGCGCGCGCGGGCGAGGGCAG
>NZ_GG770539.1:4440744-4443502 GCF_000154905.1 Streptomyces sp. SPB074
TGCTGGCTCAGCTCCGTGCCGGTCGTGGTGGCGGTGGAGGTGAGGGTCGTCGGCGCGGTCTGCGCCGTCTCGTCCGCGGTCTCCGCCGTGTCCGCCGCCGTGTCCGCCGCCGTGTCCGCCGTCGTGTCCGCCGGGGTGGCGGCCGCCTCGCGCGGCGCGGGGGCCTCGGCGTCGAAGCCGCGTCCCGCGCTCTTGATACGGGCCAGGCCGGAGCGCACCGCCGGGGTCAGCACCGGGTCCACGGCGAGCCGCCCGTGGCTGGAGACGGCCACGTCGGCGGGCGCGTCGAGGACGGTGATGCCGGTGCCGCCGGTGCGGGGAGTGCCCTGGGGGTGGCCGGTCAGGAACACCTTCCGCCCGGTGCCCGCGTGCAGGTCGAGGTCACCGAGCCTGCCGTCGGCGAGGACGGAGGGCTTGCCGTGCCCGGTGAAGAGCTTGGCCCGCGCGGTCTTCGCGTTCTTCCGGTCGAGGAAAGCGACCTTCCCGCCCGCGAGGGGCCGGATGTCGAAGGGGGTGCTGGAGACGGTGGCGAGCCGGGCCACCTCGCCGGTACGGGCGACGTGGACGAGGTCCCGGCCGCGCCCGGCGAGCACGCCGTCCTCGACCGGTACCGCGCTGGTGAGTTCACCGTCGAGCGCCGGGTCCGCGAGTGTCCGGCCCGCGGTGTCGACCGTCAGCAGGCGCGTCTTCATCGAGCGGACGTCGTTCATGCCCCGGTAGGCGGTGAAGGCCGCCGTGCCGGTCGCCGCGTCGCACGTCGGGTCGAAGTAGGCGAGGGACGCGGTGAAGCCGAGCTTCCGCACGTGCCCGGTCTCCAGGTCGACGACGGCGGTGAAGGCGCCGCCCTGCATCAGGTCCGGCTTGTTCGTGAAGGCGCGGGGGGCGTAGACGACGGCGGCGTGGGCGCGGTCCATGACGCACGTGTTCCCGATCCAGGTGTCCGCGGACATCCCCGGCTCGGTCAGTGTGGCCAGGGTCTTCCAGGCGTACGCCCGCGAGCTGTCCGCGACGAGCAGGCGCAGGCCGCCCGCGTCGGCCGCCGCGACGACCGCCCGGTCCGCGGACGATTTCCAGCCGCTGCCGAGCTTCTTGCCCGGGTCCGCGACCCCGGCCCCCGGTCCCGTGCCGGGCTTCTCCTGCCCGGCGGCGGCGGCGGTGGCGGCCTGGGCGGGAGCGGGTGCGGGGCCCGGCGCGGCGGCGGGGCCGCCCTGGGCGAGGCCCCCGGCGAGTACGGCGCACACCGCGCCCGCCGCCATCGCGGCATATGTTCTCTTTCTTCGTCCCACGAACTGCCCTCTCCTGTTTTTGCGTTGTACGCGGGAGCAGAAAAAGCGCAACGGAACAGGACCGGCCGACCCGGGAATCGCCGAGAATCGCGGGACACCAGCCCCCCACCGCGCGGGCCAGTTCTAACCCTCTTTTCATGCACAGGGAAACCATGTTTCGGACACATACGGGCCATCAATCCGCACGCACCCGCGAGAACGTCGAAAATGATGTGCGATGCCGCCAAGCGCCCTTTTCCCGGGAAGAGTTGAATGCCCGTACGAAGTCCGCCGAAAGCGGTCGCGGATGTATTTTCCGTGTATGCGGAAAGGGTGCGCGGCAAGAGGAGACCGAAGGCGAACGGCCGGGTCGCCACCCCCCACAGGAGAGACCCGGCCGTCGCACGGCACGGGCCGTTTGAGGGCCCGTACTTCCTACAGCGCCATGGTCCCCCGAGACGTCACACCCGGACGGTCACGTGTCGGTAACGCTTCGTGGTGCGGAGGGCAGGGGTGAACGTCCGGCTCGGCCTGAAAGGGTGGAGTACTGGCCAAGTGACCGGTAGCGTGCTGATTCGCGCCGGACCGGACACGGTCGCGGTGGTGACGCGAGTGGGGGCTGGCTGAGGGGTGCTGGGGGACGACGCGGAGCTGACCGCCGCGGTATGCGCGGCTCAGCGGGGGGACGAGACCGCTTTCCGTACGGTGTACCGCGAGGTGCAGCCGCGCCTGCTCGGCTACATCAGGACCCTCGTCGGCGAGGCCGACGCCGAGGACGTCGCCTCCGAATCCTGGCTCCAGATAGCCCGTGACCTGGGCCGTTTCGACGGCGACGCGGACCGCTTCCGGGGCTGGGCGGCGCGGATAGCACGCAACCGCTCCCTCGACCACATCCGGATGCGGGGCCGCCGCCCCGCCGTCGGCGGGGACGAGTCCGAACTGACCGTGCGCCCGGGGGACTCCGACACGGCGGGCGAGGCCATCGAGGCCCTCGCGACCGGCGAGACCCTCGCCCTCATCGCCCGCCTCCCGCAGGACCAGGCGGAGGCCGTCGTCCTCCGCGTCGTCGTGGGCCTGGACGCGAAGAGCGCCGCCGCGACCCTCGGCAAACGTCCGGGCGCGGTCCGCACGGCCGCGCACCGGGGACTCAAGAAGCTGGCCGAACTCCTGGGCGGGCGCGAGGCGGAAGCGGCGGAGGACACGACCGGCGGCGGTACGGGCAGCGCCGACGCGGGCGAGGGCCCCGGCCCGGCCGGTTCCGCGGGCGGAGGCCGTCCCGGCGGCCCCGCGGGGGACGGGGGCACCGGGGGAGCGGGCGGCACGGACGGCCCCGGCGCCCCGGGGGCGCCCGCCGGCGCTCGCGGCACGTTTGATCTGTGTCTTGCACGGCGTGTCTGAGTGTTTGTGTTGGTTTAAACTTTTTTTTTTTTTTTTTTTTTTTTTTTTTTTTTTTTTTTTCTTTTTTTTTTTTTTTTTTTTTTTTTTTTTTTTTT
>NZ_GG770539.1:4444063-4453829 GCF_000154905.1 Streptomyces sp. SPB074
GGCCGGCAGCGGGGCGCTCGCGCCCTTCCCCGGCTTCCCGGGCACGGTCCGGCCGGGCGACCCCGGGACGGACGCGCCGCCCGGCCCGCCCGCGGGCGCGACCCCCGGCACCACCGGGGTCCCCGGCCCGGCCGGTGAACTCCTCGCCCCCAGCCCGGCCCCGCCGTCCACGACCCTCTCGCCGCAGGGCGATCCGCGCGGCCCGCGCGCCTCCGGCACGGCGACCGCCTGCCGGGCGCACCTGCGCGGGCGCCTGGAACGGGACACCGAACGGCGCCTCGCGGCGCTCGCGGGCGGTACGGGAGGGATCGAGGCGTACTGCGAGAGGCTGCTGAGCGGCCGGACCCACGTCCCGAGCCCCGCCCTGTCGGCCCCCGCCCCGGTGACGCCCTCCCTCACCCTCCCCGAGCCCCGGGACCTCCCGCACCTTCCCGACCTGCCCGGCTCGCGGGACGACCCCGGCCCGCCGGACGCCACGGACCCGCCGGACGCCACGGGTCTGCCGGGTCTCCCCGGGCTGCCCGGCCTACCGACCTCGTACCCGACGTACGGCTACGAGCTGCCGCCCGGCAGTCCGAGCGCTTCTCCGCCGCGCGGCCCGGGCAGCGCGTCCCCGACCCGGGGCCCGCACGAGGCGACACCGCGACCGCCGACCGACGCCCCGTCAACACCGCCCGGACCACCGGAATCCCCGTCCCCCTCGGCCTCCCCGGCCCCGACGGAACCGCCCGCCGGCGAAGGCCCAGGGCTTCCCTGAACCCGCCGCGCGGGGGCGTGCGCGAACGGGGTGTGACACTTTTCGCGCCCTCGGCGCAGAGAGAAGTGAGCCGACTGGTCATCGGCTGTCGCACGAGCCGGGGTTCCCCCCGTACCACCGGCTCGTTGCCACCGGCGCGGGCGGGACACGTTCCCCCGGTCCCGTCCGCGCCCCGGCACATACTGAGCGGATGTTCAGTAGACGATCACCTTGTCGCCCGTGCGCACCGTGTCGAAGAGCGCGGCGACCTTCGCCTTGTCCCGGACGTTGACGCAGCCGTGCGAGGCGCCCGCGTAGCCGCGCGCGGCGAAGTCGGGGGAGTAGTGGACGGCCTGGCCGCCGCTGAAGAAGAGCGCGTAGGGCATCGGGGTGTCGTAGAGCGTCGAGACGTGGTCGCGCGACTTCCAGTAGACCTTGAAGGTGCCGTCGCGTGTCGGTGTGTAGGCGGAGCCGAAGCGGACGTCCATGACGGAGACGACGCGCCCGTCCACCATCCAGGAGAGCGTCCGGCTCTTCTTGCTCACGCACAGCGCGCGGCCGGTGCGGCAGCGGGGGTCGGGATCGGTGGGCGGCAGCGTCGTCTCCGGGTACAGCTCGGCCTTCGTCGGCGCCGGGCCGGCCGCCCTGAGCCGCCCCCACGTCACGGCGTCGAGCACGCCGCTCGCGCCGAGCCCCCGGTCCCGCTGGAACGCGGCGAGGGCCCGCGCGGTCACCTCCCCGAAGTACCCGGTCGGCTGCTGCCGGAAGAACCCGAGCGACCACAACCGGGCCTGGAGCGCCCGCACATCGGCGGTGCGCTGCCCCTTGCGGGGAAGCGCGGGGGTGGTGGCCGGGGGCGGCGTACGGGGCGGCGGGGCGCTGGCGCGAGGGGCGCTGGTGCGCGGGGCGGGCGGCGGAGCGCTCGTACGGGTGGGTGCGGGGCTCGTGCGGGCCGGGGCGGGGCTCACGGGCGGGGGGCTCGTCCGGGCCGGGGCCGTGGAGCCGGGCGCCCCGGAACCGGAAGCGCCGGGCGCCGCCACCCCCTCGACCCGGCAGCCCGCGAGCACGAGCACGCCCAACGCCCCCGCGGCGACCGCCGATCCGTGTCGCATCCGCATCCCCCTCGTCGTCCGGCCCCTTTGTGACTTCCCCGGCCGGGAAGGGACGAACCGTCACGACGGAACGCGGGAACGGGCCGCCGCCGGGCGGGAGGACCCGCTCCCGTGCGCGATGCGCCGCTGACGTCGGGCGAGCGACGTGGGGCCCGTGTCCGCGTGCCGGAAGGGTCTGTCCGGATACGTACGGGCGTGCGACACTGCCGCCATGTTCGGTGTCACAGACCTCCCCACGTACCTCGCGGGCGTGGCCCTCATCGTCCTGCTGCCCGGTCCGAACTCGCTCTACGTGCTCTCGGTGGGCGCCCGGCGCGGAGTGCGGACGGGGTACAAGGCCGCCGCCGGGGTGTTCCTCGGGGACACGGTGCTCATGACGCTCTCGGCGGCCGGCGTCGCCTCGCTGCTCCAGGCGAACGAGGTGCTGTTCTCGGTCGTCAAGTACGCGGGCGCCGGTTATCTCACCTGGCTCGCCTACGGCATGATCCGCTCCGCGCTCGCCCTGTGGCGCACCCGCAGGGAGCGGGCCGCCGAGGCGGCGGGCGAGTCGCCGTCCGCCGAGCGCGAGCGCCCCTTCCGCCGGGCCTTCGTGATCAGCCTCTTCAACCCGAAGGCGATCCTCTTCTTCATCGCCTTCTTCGTTCAGTTCGTTCCAGCGTCAAACCCGCTCCCGGGCTTCATCCTCCTGGGCTTCCTTGCCCAGGTCGCGAGCGCTCTGTACCTGTCGGTCTTGATCCTCAGCGGCGCTCGCCTCGCAGCGGCCTTCCGCAAGCGCAAGGCGCTCAGTGCGGGGGCTACCTCCGCAGCCGGGGTCGTCTTCCTCGGGTTCGCCTTGAAGCTGTCGTTGGCAAGCGCGTAGGGGGCGTCGTGTCCGATCTCGTCCGTGTTGCATCCCTGTTCGCCCACATGACCCCCAAAGAGCGGCAGGAGGTGTTGGGGGCCCTGGGCCTGCCCGAGAGGCCCCGAAGCGAGCCCCAGGAGCCAGAGCCCGCCGAGGTGACCCCGTTCTCTGCACTGGTCAGCACCCCAAGCAGGCGGAGGCGGAAGCCCATCACCCTCAAGACGGTGCATGGTTCGAGGGAGCCTGGCTCTTTGCAGCACGGCGGTTAGCAGTTCCGTCTGCTGGGCTCGTGCGGATGCCGTGATCAAGTGCTCGCGACGGAGCCAGGAACGGCTCGCAGCCCCACCGACCATGTGCGGTGGGGCTGCTCCCCTACTGCCGTTGTTTCAGCGGCTCTGATTGAGCGCGACGCTCAGCAGGAGTTCGACCAGCCTGTGCGCAGCGTCGGGCTTACCCATTGAGCGCGCCGCTCCCGCCATCGTCTCCCGGCGCTGTGGATCGGACAGAAGAGGCTCCAGGGCGCCCCGCAGCGCGGCGGCGGTGGCCCCGTCTCCGGTCAGCGCCACAGCGGCCCCGGCCCCTTGGAGGTGAAGCGCATTGTGCTCCTGCTCGTTGCCCGCTGAGGTGGCGAGGGGGATGAGGACGGACGGCTTGCCGAGCGCCGTCAGCTCGGAGACGGTTCCGGCGCCGCTGCGCGAGACGACGACGGAGGCGAGTGCAAGGACGTCGGGCAGCTCCGGACCGACAAAGCCGTCCACCCAGTACCTGCCGTGGAGCTGGCGCGGCAGCCCCGCAACTGCTTGCCGGGACTTTTCCACCCAGTTCGGCCCGCACTGGTGGATGACGTTGGCGACGGACAGCAGCCAAGGGAGGTTTTCACGGATCACGCCGTTGATCTGCTCGCTGCCCTGGGCTCCGCCGGTGATGTAGACGGTGGGCAAGTTGGGGTCGTATCCGGTCATGCCGAGGGCGGGAATGGCCTTGGCGGGGTCGCCGGTGAGCACGGCTGGCCGGACAGGGTTGCCGGTGACGACAGCGGTAGCGGCGACGGAGTCGGGGAGAAGGCTCAGTGAGTTCTCCGACGACAGCGCGACGGCGGTCGCGGAGCGGGCGAGGACCCGGTTGGCGAGGCCAAGTCGGACGGTCTGCTCGTGGATGATCAGCGGAGTCTTCGTCGCGCGGGCAGCAAACCCGACGGGGACAGCGACGTATCCCCCGGTGGAGAGGATCACGTCGGCCCGGAAGCGGCGAGCGATGGTCCGGGCCTCCAGTACGCCCCTGGGCACGCGACCCATGTCCCGCATGTTCTCAGCATTGATCATCTTCATCGGGTTGCTGGAGCGGCGTAGCTTACCGGTCGGCACGGTTTCGAAGGGGATGCCCTCGGCAGGAGCGACGCGGGATTCGAGCCCGGTGGCGGTGCCGACCCATAGGACGTCCACGCTCGCCCCGTGGTGGTGCATGACGGTCTGCATCTCGCGGACCGCTGTCAGGGCGGGATAGGTGTGCCCACCCGTTCCGCCTCCCGTCACCATCAGCTTGAAGGGACGGCGAAAGGAGGCGAAACGGGTGGCGAGGGCGTCAACGGTCACGGCGTGACGGGGTCCGATCGTGAGGGCTCCGCATCCGACGAGCCGGAGCCGACGGCGGTCATGCGAACCTCCCGGACGATATCAGGCAATCTGACCTTGGTGAGGAGCCAGCCGAACCCGGCCGCCGTCGCCCCCATCTCCCCCACGTAGGTGCGCAGGGTGGCCCGCTGCCGATCAGTGAGGACGAACGTCCGCACCATCGGGGTCGGCAGCCGGTAGCGGCGAACGTCGGGCGACTCCTGAGCGGCCCGCGCATCCTCCAGGAGGAGGTCGATGTTGAAGTTGGCGATCTGTTCCAGCACGCCGGGCGGCTCGACGGTGAAGACCTGCGACAGCTTCAACCGGTGGTACGCAGCTCCTTCCCGGACGAGGCGGGCGACCAGCGATGAGCTGCCGGTCGCGGCCCCGGCGCGGCGCAGCACGGCGAGCGCGGCTCGCACAGCGACGTCAGCCAGATCCTCCAGAGCCTCGGAGATCATCCGCATCCGGTAGGTGTAGAGCAGGTTGTTGCCCAGCTCACCCGCGATGTACCGGTCCACGTTCGCCGGGGCGTACCGCATGAGGTCCTGGCGCTCGTCCCACAGTTGTTCGTCGGTCTCGGCCAGGAACTCGCTGATCACCCGCGTCAGTTCCTCACCATGTTCCTGGCTGTGGCATTCCTCCAGCCAGGCCATCGGGGAGACCTTGTGGGCACGGATCATGGCCAGGACCGTGCCGAACACGCCGCCGTTGTAGAGCGAGGCGACGAAGAGGTCCATCACCCGGCACTCGCGGTACTCCTCGTACGACATGTTCGGCAGCTCGACGCACACCTCGTCCAGCTCGGCCGCCCGGACTTCCTTGCCGAGGATGGTGTAGCGACCGAAGCAGCGTGGCATGACCCGCCACTTCGTGCCCAGGCCCCACCGCTGCCGGTACGCCGGTGCGTACATCTGGGAGGAGGGCAGCAGCGTGAGCTGGAACATGTTGAGCCGGTCGAAGCGGGCGTCCATCAGCCCGCGCAGGGTGTCGAAGTGCTTCTTCTTCGAGTCGTCCGGCAGAGCGAGGATCACCTCGCTATAGGACTGGGCTCCGGCCTCCGCCGACTGGAGAGCGATCTCCATCATCTTCTCGGCGGAGATGTTCTTGCGCTGCACGGCGGCCAGCACGTCCGTGTCCAGGGACTGCACGGACCCTGACAGGCTGATGGTGCCCGGTACCTGGGCCACTGCGTCGAGGACCCGTTCGCGCTGGTTCTTGCCTGTGGTCACGTTGACGAGGCGTGGCCAGCCGTAGAGCTTCTGGCACTCGGCCAACACCTGGCAGGTGTGCTTGTCCTCCGGGAACATGCCGAAATTGCTGTCGGTGATCAGCAGCTCGCTGCGCGCCGTGCCGGCTGCGACCAGCGGCGCCATCCTCCGGCCGATGTAGTGCAGCTCGGCCTCGACCTCGGCGCGCGGGCGCTTGGCCACCTTCGAGAAGTAGTGCTGGCCCTCGGTACAGAAGTCGCAGGAAAACGGGCAGCCGCGGGTGGTCGTGATCGTCGGCACGCCGCCGCGATCGAAGAAGCGGTCCAGCATCCCGGCCGTGTACGGCGAGGGAACATCGGCCAGATCGCGGATGCGGTTGCGTGGCCGAGGGGTGTAGACGTCCCGGCGGTCGGCGGACAGGGAGTGCACGCCGGGGATCGTGTCGAGGACCTTGCTCGCGGGCTTGCTGTTGAGGTGGAGCAGCAGGTCTGCGAAGGCGATCTCGCCCTCTCCGTCTACGTAGAAGTCCACGGCCCCGGCGAGCCGCTGGTACCAGAACTGGACCTGGTCGGCGCGCAGCAGCGGATAGTGCGGGCCGCCCATGACCACGACGGTCTTGGGGAACTTCTCCTTGATGACGCGGGCGATGCCGATCGACAGGTGCGCGTTCCAGATGTAGTGGGAGAACCCGATCACATCTGGGGCCCCGTGTGCCTCCAGTGCCTTCGCCAGGTCTTCGGGAAACTTGAAGACCTGGGGCACGTGCTTGAAATCCATCACGGTCGCGGCGTGGGTCGCGAGCCCGGCCACGGCCTGCGGCATCGTCTCGGCGGACACGGCCTGCTGCGTGTAGGTGAGGTCGCACAGCCAGACCCTCAGGTTCATCTTCGGCCGCTGCTCGGGCTCGCCGACCGGGGCGAGTGGCGCGAGTTCCAGGACGCCCTCGGCCGCTCGCTCGACGTGGGCCTCCACGACCTCGACAGCCGCGTCACCGCCCCGGGGCCCGACACCGCCGCCCCCGGGGACGAGGCCGACGACCCGCGCACCGCGCTCAACACCCTCCTCGCCCACTACGCCGACCTCGCCCGCTCGCGGCGGCGCGGCCCCGTGGCCGATCCGGTCTTCGGCGACACCACGTGGATCTCGCTCGGCGAGTTCCGCAACCGGATCGCCGGACGCTCGGTGTGCCTCGTGGCCAACTCCGGCCAGGTGGGCTCCGGTTCGCTCGGCGCGGAGATCGACGCCTACGACCTCGTGGTCCGCTTCAACTCCTACCGCATCGACCCGGCGGCGACCGGCGCGCGCACCGACATCCACGTCACGATCCACAAGCACGCCCTCAACTGGGACCAACGCGTGGACACCCGCCTCGTGTTCGGCGGCGACGTGGGCGCCTGGCGGTCCTCGCTGCGCAACCGGCTCGTACCGGGGGCCCAGAAGCACCTGGGTGACGACTCGCTGCGCTGGCCGCTGCGCGAGGTCGGCAAAGTGGGCCCGCAGGAGTGGCCCGCGATCCCCACCACGGGCTTCAACACCCTCTTCCTCCTCGACTTCCTCGACGTGAACCCCGTCATCGACCTCATCGGCTTCGACTTCTACGAGAGCGGTGCCTACCGCACGAGCGAGGCCATGCGGATGCCGGTGACCTCCGTGCACGAGTACGCCGACGAGAAGACGTGGGTGCTCGACCGCGCGACGAAGGTGACCGGGCACAAGATCAGCCTGCGCTGACCCCGCCGCCCGACGACCGCACCCCCCCGTACGCTCTCGCAGACTTGAGGACCCACCCCGCCATGTCCCTTTCCACCGCCTCCGCCGCCCCGCCCGCCGCCCACACCCCCGCAGTGCCCGTGCGCGAGGCCGCCGGGGACGACGTGCGCGACCTCACCGGCAAGCGCCGCGTCGCCTTCGCGAGCTTCGTGGACGAGAACTACCTCCCCGGCTTCCTCGCCCTGCTCCGCTCCCTGGCGCTGAGCAACCCGGGGGTCTGCGAGGACTTCCTCGTCCTCCACGACGGCCTGCGCCCCGCCTCGCTCGCCCGCATCCGCGCCCTGCACCCGCGGATCGTCCCGCGCCGCGTGGACGCCGCCCGCTACGACGCCTACGCCAAGGGCGACCAGAACAACTACCTCGTCCGCAAGGCGTACTTCCTCCTCGACGTGTTCCGCGTCCGCGACTACGACACGATCATCACGCTCGACACCGACATGGTCGTCCTGGACGACCTCTCCGAACTCCTGCGGCTGCGCGAAGGGCTCGCCGCCGTCCGGCAGTTCTTCCACGGCACCCAGAAGCTGAACAGCGGACTCCTCGTCATCCAGCGGGAGTTCCTCTCGGACGCCTTCTGCGAACGCATCGACGAGACGGGCCTCGCGGGCAGCTACGAGCTCGACAAGCACGACCAGGGCATCCTGAACGCCGTGCTCGACGGCGACTTCGTCCGCCTGCCCGCGCGCTACAACTTCGTCAAGCGCCGCCTCTCCGGCGACAAGCCCGTCCCCGAGGACACCGCGGTCCTCCACTTCACCGGCCGCCACAAGCCCTGGCAGGGCGGCGAGCACGGCTACGCGGAGGCCGAGGCCCGCTGGCGCGAGTTCCACCTGACCGAGCGGGAGTTCCAGGACGCGTACCTCGCCCTGCCCGGCGCGAAGCACCCCGATCTCCTCGTCCACCTCGGCACCCCGTACGTCCACCGCACCGGCGACGTGGACGCGGCCCGCAGGATCGCCACCGCGCACATCGGCGCCGGGCACTTCGAGGAGGCCGTCGAGATCCTGCGCGCGGTCCGCCTCCCCGTCCACGACGCCTGGGCGCACGAGGTGCTGGGGCACGCGCTGCTCAGCGTCTCGCGCTACGCCGAGGCCACGAGCCACCTCCACCTCGCCGCCGCGTCCCCGCACCGCGCCCCGACCGCCTGCAGCCGCCTCGCGCAGATCGCCTGGATACACCACCGCGACGAGGAGGCCCACGCGCACGCGGAGAAGGGTCTCGCCGTCGATCCCACGCACCGTGCCTCGCGCATCTGGCACCGGCGCACCCGCCACGCGGCCCCCGGCGCCTCGCTGCCCCCGCGGCCGGAAGGCCCCGCGCACGAACAACTCGCCCACGTCGCCTTCTACATGGAGGGGCAGGGCAACGCGGGCGACAAGGTGCTCCCCGAGTCGGTGCGCCTCGCGCTCGACCCCGACACCTCCGCACGCCGCTGGCACTCCCTGCACGCGCACCGCCTCTTCGACCGCGCCGCGCTCGCCGAGGTCAACCGGCGGCGCGGGCTCGTCATCGGCGGCGGCGGCGGGCTCTTCATCCCCGACACCGCGCCGAACGGCAACAGCGGCTGGCAGTGGAACGTACCCCCTGAGCACCTGCGCGCGATCGACGTGCCCGTCATCGTGCACGCCGTCGGCTTCAACGCCTTCGACGGCCAGTCCTACCGCCACCGCCGCTTCCACGAGAGCCTGCGGCTCCTCGCCGAGCAGTCGTCGTTCTTCGGCCTGCGCAACCACGGCTCCGTCGAGAAGGTACGGGCGCTGCTCCCGCCGCACCTGCGCGAGCGGGTGCGCTGGCAGCCCTGCCCGACGACGGTCACCCGCCACCTCGTGCCGGGCTGGACCGACCCCGTCGCACGCGAGGACACGATCCTCCTCAACGCCGCTCACGACCGCGCGGGCCTGCGCTTCGGCCACGACTACCCGTACTTCCTCGACCAGATGGCCCGCGCCGTCCGGGGCCTCGGCGCCCTCGCCCAGGTGAGGATCGCCGCGCACGCGCTCGACGACGAACGCCTCGCGCACGACCTGTGCCGCACGCACGGCATCTCGCTGCCCGTGCTGCCGATGTACGACTGGGACAACGACGAGATCCGCGCGGCGTACGCGCGGACCCGCCTGGTGATCGGGATGCGCGGCCACGCCGGCATGATCCCCTTCGGCTGCGGCACCCCGATCCTGAGCCTCGTCTCGCACCCGAAGATGGCGTACTTCCTCGCCGACATCGACCGCCCCGAGTGGGGCGTCAGCGTCCACGACCGCCACCTCGCCGACCACCTCACCTCGGCCGCGCGCGGCCTCCTCGCCGACCACGCGGCGAGCGTCGCGGACGTGCACGAGCGGCAGCGGACGCTGTGGGAGGTGACGCGGGCCAACGGGGCGGACATCAGGGCGGTGCTCGCCTGACGGGAGCGGGCGAGCGGGGTCCCCGGCCGGGGGGAGCGGGGTCCGCGGCCGGGGGGCCGCGGGAGCGGAGGGCCGGACTGCCGG
>NZ_GG770539.1:4454026-4456456 GCF_000154905.1 Streptomyces sp. SPB074
CCAGCGCCGTGAGGCGCTTGCGCTTGACGTAGCGCCGGGCCGTCTCCTCGCCGCAGGCCGCCAGGTGGGCCTCAGCGCGGGCGCGCAGCCCCGGGTGGATCTTCGGCTGCATCGCGAAGCCGACCGCGACGAGGAGTTCCTGTGTCGCCGGGTCCGCCGCGAGGTGCTGCGCCGCGACCGCCCCGGGGTCGGCGAGGTCCGGGACGAGGGCGTCCACGAGCGTCACGGGCACGCGGTTGCTGTTCTCGAACGGGGTGAGCCGTTCCAGGAGCCGGCCCGTGCCCGTGCGGGCGACCGGCAGCCCGTAGAAGGTGGCGGCCGTGAGCAGCGCCGTCGAGAAGCAGCCCACGACGAGCGCCGGTTTCAGCACCGGGTACAGCGTCTCGGCGAGCGAGGGCTCGTCGAGCACGACGAGTTGCGCGCCGAGCCGCTCCGCCTCCGCCTCCATGAGCCGGGCCCAGCGGGCGGGCGCCGTCGGGTGCGGCTTGAACACGAGGTGCGGGTGGCCCAGTTGGACCGCACCCCGCACCATGTCCGCGTGCAGCCCCTCCTCCTCCTCGGCGCTGAGGATGCCGAGCGCGGAGAGGTACTGGCCCAGCAGCAGCACGGGCCGGGAGGAGGGGAGTTCCGGCAGGCCGGGCGCGTCCTCGGCGATCTCGGCGAGCACCCGGACGAACGCCTCCCCGTCCACGACCTCCCGGCGTACCCCGAACTCGCTGAGCAGCAGGGGTTCCAGGCCCGGTACGAGGTCCAGGTGCAGCAGCCGCTCGACGCGCGTGCCGAGCAGCGGGTCGAGCTTGTTCCGGGTCGGCCCGTAGCTCATGAGCCCGTCCGCGTACACGTCCACGCGCGCGCCCGTGAAGATCGTCGTGACGGCGAGCGCGGGCGCGACCTGGATCGACTCGACCACGAACTCGACCTCCTCGTCCGGGCCGAGGCCCCACAGGAGGCGCAAGTACCGTTCCCACAGGGGCACGTCGTCGGGCGCGGGGTGCCACGCGCCGGGGTGGAAGGGCGCGATGGCCTCGTTCCAGTGGCGTACCTCGTCGAAGCGCGTGCGCAGGCGCGCGAAACCGGCGAGCGCGTCGGGGCCCGGCGTCGTCTCGGGGTTCGCCGCGTTGTTGCTGAGGAGCAGGATCGTACGGTCCACGGGCGCGAAACGGCCCGCGTCGATCGCGGCGGCGAGCGTCGCGGTGCCGTAGAGCGTCGAGGCGAGGAGGACACGGGCGCTCACGCGGCCACCCCCGCGGCCGGGCGGCGGCGCAGGCGGCGCAGCAGGGCCGCGCGCTCGGGGTCCATCGAGGCGAGCGCGGCGTCGAGCACGTCCTGTGGCAGCCGCCGCAGCGCGGCGGCGCTCCGCGTCCGCAACTCCCGTGCCACGGAGGGCTGGAAGCGCTCGACGCGGCCGAGGTGGTGCGCGATGATCGCGCAGTACGTCCGGACCGCCTTGGGCAGCAGCGCGGCGGCCCCCGGGTCGGTCGCGGTCTCCGCCACGACCTGGTCGAAGGCGGGCAGGAAGTCGAGCTGGCGCACGTCGCCGATCTGCGTCAGCGAACTCCCCACGCCCCGCCGGTAGAAGTACCCGAGCGTGTTCACCGCCGCGCAGCTCTCCGCCTCCCGGTGCAGCCGCCAGATCCAGGGCCGGTCCTCGGCGGTACGCAGCCCCTCGGGAAAGTCGAGCAGGCCTCGTTCGAGGAGCCGCCGGTGGTACAGCCCGGCCCAGGAGTACGGGTAGTCGACGGACGTGGACCGCTCGGCAGGCAGGATCAGCGCGCGCGGGTCGAGGACGACCCCGCGCCGCCCGATCGGCGCCCGGTACAGGGTCCGCGCCCGCGCCACGCACCGCACGTGGTCGACGCGCAGGAAGTCCACGCCCAGCCGTTCGGCGTCCGCGACGAGCCGCGCGAGATACCCGGGCGCGAGCCAGTCGTCCCCGTCGAGGAACGTCAGCCACTCGCCGCGCGCGGCGGCGAGCCCGCTGTTCCTCGCCGTCCCGATACTGCTGTTGACCTCGTGCCGCACGAGTCTCGCGGGCGCCCCGAGGCCGCCGAGGGCATCCGCCACCACCTCCCCCGTCCCGTCGTCGGAGCAGTCGTCCACGAAGACGAATTCGTGGTCCGCACGGGCATTGGCGCGCAGCGAACGCAGCGCCTCGGACACATAGGGCCGCACATTGTGGAACGGCACGATGACGGAGAGCTTGGGCACGGCCGCGACGCTAGGGCCTCTCCGGCCCGCCGGGCTGTCCGGCAGGCGACCGGGGGGTGAACGCGGGGCGGCGACCGGGCCACGACGCGTCCCGCGCGGGGGCACGACGAGGGCCCGGGCGGGGGCGCGCGGGCCGCGCGGGCGCGCGCGAGGCGCGTCCCCGGCCCGCCCGGACGGGCCCGCACGGCCCGCCTCCCGCGCCTCCCCGTACGCGCCCCCGCG
>NZ_GG770539.1:4456556-4460212 GCF_000154905.1 Streptomyces sp. SPB074
CCCGCCGTTGCCGTCGTGTTGGGCGTCCCCTCGGAAACGCTTCCTAGCGTCCGGGGTGTGCCAGAAAGCAAGCCGAAGCCCCCGCGTGTGGCGGTGCTCGCCGACTCGGACACGCGCTGGAAGTGGGGAGTCCTCACCGCCGCCCGTGTCACCGGGTGCGAGGAACCGGACGGATTCCTGCTGCGCGGGCGGGCCACCCCCACCGCGCGCCAGCTCCGCGAGGTCGGCGCGCGTGCCGCCTCGCTGCGCGAGGTCACCGCGAACGGGTTCGTGCGCGCCATGGACGCCGCCGCGTACGACGTCGTCGTGCTCGCGCTCGTCGGCGGCGGCGTGCAGGCCCTCGTGCACGGCCTGCGGTACGCCTGGCAGGGCGCCGTCAAGCGGCCCGTGCTCGTCACCGGGTACGTCGGCGTCGTCTACGAGAAGCTCGCGGACGGGCTCCTGCTGCGGCACGGCGCCGACCTCGTGCTCGCCAACTCGCGCGAGGACGCCGGGCGCTTCCGCGCCGTGTACGAGGGCGTGGGCGCCGACAGCGCGAGCGTCGTGGAGTGCGCGCTGCCCTTCCTCCAGGGCGAGCCCGGCGCGGGCGACGCGGCGGGCCCCGTCGTCTTCGCCGTACAGCCCTCCGTGCCCGAGCGCCGCGCCGACCGGCTCTACCTGCTGCGCCGCGCGGCCCAGCACGCCCGGCTCCACCCGGAGCGCGAGGTCCTCGTCAAGCTCCGCTCCCGCCCCGGCGAGCACACGACGCACATCGAGGAACAGCCGTACCAGAAGCTCGCCCGCTCGCTGGACCTGCCGCCCAACTGCCGCCTCGAATACGGGCACATGGGCACCATCCTCGACACCGCGAGCCTCCTCGTCACGGTCAGCTCGACCGCGGCCCTGGAAGCCCTGTACCGGGGCGTCCCGACGGCGGTCCTCACCGACCTCGGCGTCCGCGAAGCCCTCGGCAACCACGCCTTCCTCGGCTCGGGCTGCCTCACCTCGTGGGACGCGCTCGACGCCGGGCACCTCCCGAAGGCGGACCCCGCCTGGGCCGCGCGGCAGGGCGTCGCGAGCGACCGCCCCTACGAGAGCGCCTTCGACACGGCCCGCGCCCGGATCGCCGCCCTGCTCGCCCGGCCCCAACTGCCGCCGCTCTCCCCGTACTACACCCTCGCCACCGCGCCCGGGTACCTGCTCGGCATCCTCGCCCGCCACCACCTCGCCCCCGACGGCTCCCCGCTGCCGGGCGCCCCGAGCGAGACCCGCCCGCCGGGACCGCTCAAGCAGGTCGTGCGCCAGGCCGCGCGCGGCGCCTACCGGCACGGCGTCCAGCGCGTCGCGCCCGTCATCCGCCGGATGGGGGACCTGTGACCACCGCGACCACCACCACCGAAGGCCCGGCCATGACCCCTCGTGTCCTCGCCGTCATCCCCGCCAGGGGCGGTTCCAAGGGCGTGCCCGCGAAGAACCTCGCGCCCGTCGGCGGTGTCCCGCTCGTCGTCCGCGCCGTGCGCGAGTGCCTGGCGGCCCGGTACGTGACCGACGTCCACGTCTCCACCGACGACCCCGCGATCTCCCGCGCGGCCCGCGAGGCCGGGGCCGAAGTCGTCCGCAGGCCCGCCGAGCTGTCCGGCGACCTCGCGAGGAGCGAGGCCGCCGTCCTGCACGCCCTCGACACGTACGAGGAGCGGCACGGCACCACGCCCGGCACCGTCCTCCTCGTCCAGTGCACGAGCCCCTTCCTCCTCGCCTCCGACGTGGACGCGGTCGCGAGGGCCGTCGTGGAGGACGGCGCGGACTCCGCGCTCACCGCCGCGCCCTTCCACGGCTTCGTGTGGCGCGCGGACGACGAGGACGGCGCGCGCGGCGTCAACCACGACCGCCGCACCCGCCCGCGCCGCCAGGACCGCCCCGAGGACCTGGTCGAGACCGGCGCGGCCTACGCGATGGACGTCGCCGGCTTCCGCGCCCACCGGCACCGCTTCTTCGGCCGCACGGAACTCGTCCGGACCGACCCCGCGCGCGTCCTGGAGATCGACGACCCGCACGAGCTGGCGCGCGCCCGCCTGCTCGCCCCGCACTTCGACGCGCACCGCCCCGGCGCCCTGCCGACGCGCGCCGACATCGACGCCGTCGTGCTCGACTTCGACGGCACGCAGACCGACGACCGCGTCCACATCGACGCCGAGGGCCGCGAACTCGTCTCCGTGCACCGGGGCGACGGCCTCGGCATCGCCGCGCTGCGCCGCTCCGGGCTCCCCCTGCTCATCCTCTCCACCGAGCAGAACCCCGTCGTCGCCGCGCGGGCCCGCAAACTCCGCGTCCCCGTCCTGCACGGCGTGGACCGCAAGGACCTCGCGCTCAAGCAGTGGTGCGAGGAGCAGGGCGTCGCGCCCGAACGCGTCCTGTACGCGGGCAACGACGCCAACGACCTGGCCTGCTTCGGCCTCGTCGGCTGGCCCGTCGCCGTCGCGAACGCCCACGACGCCGTGAAGGGCGCCGCGCGCGCCGTCACGACCCTCGCGGGCGGCGCGGGCGCGATCCGCGAGATGGCCGGCTGGCTCCTCGGCGGCGACCTCGGCACCACGCGCCCGGCCCGCGCCGACCAGTAACCCGACCAGTTCACCCCAGTCCCCCCAGTTCCCCAGTCCCCCCAGTACAAGGACCCCCAATGAGCGACAGCACCACGACCCCCCGCCTCCGCCCCTTCGGCTCCCGCGAGGTCGGCCCCGGACGGCCCGTCTACGTCACCGGCGAGATCGGGATCAACCACAACGGCGAGCTGGACAACGCCCTCTCGCTCATCGACATCGCCGCCGACGCCAGATGCGAGCCCGTCAAGTTCCAGATGCGCACGCCCGAGATCTGCACCCCGCGCGACCAGTGGGACATCGAGCGGGACACGCCGTGGGGCCGCATGACGTACATCGACTACCGGCACCGCGTCGAGTTCGGCGAGGACGAGTACCGCGCGATCGACGCGCACTGCCGCGAGCGCGGCATCGACTGGTTCGCCTCCCCGTGGGACACCGAGGCCGTCGCCTTCCTGGAGAAGTTCGACGTGCCCGCGCACAAGGTCGCCTCGGCCTCGCTCACCGACGACGAACTCCTGCGCGCCCTGCGCGCCACGGGCCGCTCCGTCATCCTCTCCACCGGCATGTCCACGCCGCGTCAGATCCGGCACGCGGTGGAGGTGCTCGGCAGCGACAACATCGTCCTCTGCCACGCCACCTCGACGTACCCGGCGAAGGCCGAGGAGCTGAACCTGCGGGTCATCCACACCCTCCAGGCCGAGTTCCCGAACGTCCCGATCGGCTACTCGGGCCACGAGACCGGCCTCCAGACCACGCTCGCCGCCGTCGCCCTCGGCGCGACGTTCGTGGAGCGCCACATCACCCTGGACCGCGCCATGTGGGGCTCCGACCAGGCCGCCTCCGTGGAGCCGCAGGGCCTCGCGCGCCTCGTCCGCGACATCCGCACGATCGAGCACTCGCTCGGCGACGGGGTCAAGAAGGTGTACGAGTCGGAGCTGGGCCCGATGAAGAAGCTGCGCCGGGTCCCCGGCGTCGTCGCGGAGGCGGAGGCGGCGGTGCGCGCCGCCGACGAGGTGGCGGACGAGGCCGTGGCCTCGGCCCGCGGCTGAGCGCGGTCCGCGCATGACGACCCCGGGG
>NZ_GG770539.1:4460312-4473166 GCF_000154905.1 Streptomyces sp. SPB074
GACCCTCGCCTTCGTGGAGAGCCCCGTCCAGCTCCTCAACGTCCTGGAATGGGCGCACGCGACCCCGGAGGCGGATCCCGCCGACGTCGTGCTCGTCGTGCTCTCGCCCACGGACCCCATGTCGCGCGGGCAGTTGCGGCGCATGGCCGAGTTCGCGCGCGGGGCGGGGATGCGGCTGCGGTGGGAGGAGGCGCGCGGCGGCAGCACGGCGCCCGTGCACACCGTGCGGGGGCTCGCGCCGCTGCTGCGCGGCGCGCGGCGCGTCGTCATCGGCGACCCCTTCTCGCGGTACGTGCAACTGCTGCTCACGCTCACCCGGGCGCGGCAACTCGTCGTGGTGGACGACGGCACCGCGACGATGGAGTTCATCACGCTGCTCGCGCGCGGCGAACCCCTCGTGCGCTGGCACCGGGGCGGGCGCGGCGGCCCCCGCGACCTGGCCTTCGCCCCCTTCGCGCGCACGGCCCGCCGCAGGCTCACACCGGGCGCGGGGCGTGAGGTCGGGCTCTTCACGTGTATGCCGGTGGACGGGGTGCCCGAGGGCGTCACCGTCACGCGCCACGACTTCGCCTGGACCCGTACCGCCTTCGGGCCGCCCGCCGTCCGCGCGGGCGCCGACCTCGTCGGCACCTCGCTGGTCGAGACCGGGGTCGTCGCCGAGGACCACTACGTCGCGGCGGTCGGCGCGCTCGTCCGGCACCACGGCGCGGTCCGCTACTTCGCCCACCGCAGGGAAAACACCACCAAGCTGCACCGCCTCGCCGTCGAGACGGGCCTCCAGATCGTCCGCCCCGACCTCCCGCTCGAACTCATCGCCCGCCGCGGCCCGATCGGCGCCACGGTGCTGAGCTTCCCCTCGACGGTCGTGCACACGCTGCCGCTCGCGCTGACGGGCACGGGCGTCCGCGTCGCGGTCTGCGACATCGACCCCGCCTGGCTCACCCCCGACGCCTCCCCCCGCGCCCCGAGCTTCCTGGCCGGCGTGACGGGCACGGCACGGGGGGTGCGGCGGATAGGGGTGGGGGGCGGGGGGGTGAGCAGGGGACGGCGGTGACGGACGGCGAGGGGCCGCGCGGCAGGCGGCGGCCGCGGGGCGGACGGCGTGCGAACGTCAGCACGTATAAGAACGGGGAATACCCACCTCTGGCGTCCACCATGCGGGATCGGGTGGAATTTCTTACGCCAATCCCGGTGAACTTTCTCGTTTGACTGGATAGTTGCCCCCCGCACCGCCTTACCCTTCGAAGGGTGAGCCACCTCGAAGCGCCCGAGACCGAAAACCCCGTCCCCACTCCCGCCGCAGCCCGCACGGCACCCTCCGTCACGGCCGCCGCCGCGCCGGGTGCCGCGCTGCCCGGGGCGCGCGCCGACTTTCCCGCCGGGCTGTGCGAGGAGCTGATCGCCTTCCGGCGCGATCTGCACGCGCACCCCGAGCTGGGGAACCAGGAGGTCCGCACGACCGGGGCGATCAAGGCCAGACTGGAGGAGGCCGGGCTGCGCCCGCGCGTCCTCAAGGGCGGCACGGGGCTCGTCTGCGACATCGGCGAGTGGGACGGGGGCCGCCCGATGCTCGCGCTGCGCGCCGACATCGACGCGCTGCCCATCCCCGACACCAAGGTCACCGCGCCCTACCGCTCCACCATCCCCGGGCGCGCGCACGCCTGCGGCCACGACGTGCACACCACCGTCGTGCTCGGCACCGCCCTCGTCCTCGCCGACCTGCTGCGGCGCGGGCTGCTCCCGCGCCCGGTCAGGCTCGTCTTCCAGCCGGCCGAGGAGGTCCTGCCGGGCGGCGCGGGCGACGCGGTGCGCGACGGGGCGCTGGAGAACGTGGGCCGCATCCTCGCCGTGCACTGCGACCCGAAGGTGGACGCGGGCCGCATCGGGCTGCGCCACGGGCCGATCACCTCGGCGTGCGACAGCCTCAAGATCTCCCTCGACGGCCCCGGCGGCCACACCGCCCGCCCGCACCTGACGACCGACCTCGTCACGGCCGTCGCCAAGGTCGCCACCGAGGTCCCCGCGCTCGTCGGGCGCCGCGTGGACACCCGCGCCGGGCTCGCGATCACGTGGGGCCGCATCGAGTCGGGGCACGCCACGAACGTCATCCCGCAGCACGCCGAACTCGCCGGGACCGTACGGTGCCTGGACCAGCGCACGTGGGAGACGGCGCCCGACGCGGTGTACGCGGCGATCGACGAGGTCGCGGCGCTCTACGGCGCGAAGACGCAGATCACGTATGTGCGCGGGGTGCCGCCCGTCGTCAACGAGGCGGAGTCGGCGGACCTGCTGCGCGACGCGATGACCGCGCGGCACGGCGCCGATTCGGTCGAGAGCACCGAACAGAGCCTGGGCGGCGAGGACTTCTCCTGGTACCTCCAGCACGTCCCGGGCGCGATGGCCCGCCTCGGCGTCCGCACCCCGGGCGACCGCCTCTCGCGCGACCTGCACCAGGGCGATTTCGACGTGGACGAGTCGGCGATCACCGTCGGCGTGGAGCTCTTCACGGCGGCGGTGCTGCTCGACGCGGCGGGGGAGCGGACGAGCTGATCCCTCCGGGGGCGGGGCGGGCCCCTTGTGGGGCTCCGCCCCACACCCCGCTCCTCAATCTCCCCCAGCCTTCGGCCGGGAGGTGTCCCCCGGAGGGGCTGGATTTTTGGACTGAGGTTTTCGGCCTGGCCCCCAAATCCCCCCTTCGTCACGCTCGTTCACCGTGCCGTAACGGGGCGTTGGCACGAATGGGTAACGCCTCGCCGAAGCCCTTCAACCCCTGCTTCTACGCGCGTTACTGTGCGCCGCGTCGAGAGCGCCGGCGAAACGTCGAACAGGCGCCTGGAGAAGGGGAGTTCCCCGTGGGTCACAAGTCGAGGTTCACCCGGGCCGCCGTGGGGGTCGCCGCGCTGGCGCTCGCCGCCACCGCCTGCGGGAAGACGAGTGGTGAGGCCGGGAAGGACGACGACGCCAAGAAGGGCGGTTCCGCCTCCTCCTCCGCCAAGGGCATCGGTCTCGCGTACGACGTCGGCGGGCGCGGCGACCAGTCCTTCAACGACTCCGCCTACTCGGGCTTCGAGAAGGCCCGCAAGGAGTTCGAGCTCGGCGGCCAGGACCTGGAGCCGCAGGACGGCGAGTCGGACGCGGACAAGGTCGCGCGGCTCACGCAGCTCGCCAAGCAGGGCTACAACCCGATCGTCGGCGTCGGTTTCGCGTACGCGCCCGCCCTCAAGGACGTCGCCCCCAAGTACCCGAAGACGACCTTCGGCATCATCGACGACGACACGGTGAAGGCGGACAACGTCGCCGACCTCGTCTTCCACGAGGAGCAGGGCTCCTATCTCGCGGGGGTCGCGGCGGCGAAGGCGACGAAGAAGAAGCACGTCGGCTTCATCGGCGGCGTGGACGTGCCGCTCATCCACAAGTTCGGCGCGGGCTTCAAGGCGGGCGTCGCCTCCGTGGACCCGAAGATCAAGGTCGAGGAGCAGTACCTCACCGAGAAGGCGGAGGACGGCGGCTTCTCCAGCCCGAACCTCGGCAAGGAGGCCGCGAAGGGCCAGATCGACAAGGGCGCCGACGTCCTCTACGCGGCGGCCGGGCTCTCCGGCCAGGGCGTCATCGAGGAGGCCGCCGCCGCGAAGAAGTGGGTCATCGGCGTCGACTCCGACCAGTACGAGCAGAAGCCGCTCGCGAAGTACAAGAAGTACATCCTGACGTCCGTCCTCAAGGACGTCGGCGGCGCGGTGTACGACCTGACGAAGTCGGTCGTGGACGGCTCCCCGAAGACGGGCGAGACCCGCTTCGACCTCGCCTCGGGCCGCGTCGGCCTCTCCGAGTCGAACCCGGAGTACGGGAAGATGACGGAGGTCACGGCGGCGGTGAAGAAGGCGGAAGCGGACATCAAGGCGGGCAAGATCAAGGTCCCGACGTCCTGACGCGGTAGCGCACGAGAGGGGCTGGGCACGCGCTGTCGCGCGAAAACCCAGCCCCTCCGGCGTTTGAGGAGCGGGGTCCGGGGCGGAGCCCCGAAAACGGCCCGCCCCCGCGGGGCACAGGTGGATAACGGGTGACCTGCGGGGGTTTTCCGCGTGTTCTACGCGCGTTACGCTGCGGCGGAACCAGCGCCCATCGGGGCGCCGCCACACAAGGAGTCCCGCTCATGCGCCGCCTGTCCCGAATCGCTGCCGCAGGCATTGCGACCGCCGCTCTCGCCGTCTCCGTCACCGCTTGTGGCGGTACCTCCAGCGACGCCGCCGCGGAGAAGGACAAGGGCGGTGACTCCAAGGCCAAGGGCCTCGCCCTCGCCTACGACGTCGGCGGCCGCGGCGACCAGTCCTTCAATGATGCCGCGTACGCGGGCATGGTGAAGGCCGAGCAGGACTTCAAGCTCAAGGGCGAGGACGTCGAGCCCAACGACGGCGAGTCCGACGCCGACAAGGTCGCCCGTCTCGACCAGCTCGCCAAGCAGGGCTACAACCCCGTCATCGGTGTCGGCTTCGCCTACGCGCCCGCCATCAAGGAGGTCGCGGCCAAGCACCCGAAGACCACCTTCGGCATCGTGGACGACGAGACCGTCCAGGAGAAGAACGTCGCGGACCTCGTCTTCCACGAGGAGCAGGCCAGCTACCTCGCCGGCATCGCCGCCGCGATGACCAGCAAGAGCGGCCACATCGGCTTCGTCGGCGGCGTGGACGTCCCCCTCATCCACAAGTTCGAGGCCGGGTACGTCCAGGGCGCCCGGTCGGTCGACCCGAAGATCAAGATCGAGAAGCAGTACCTCACCGAGAAGGCCGAGGACGGCGGCTTCTCCAGCCCGAACCTGGGCAAGGAGGCCGCGAAGGGCCAGATCGACAAGGGCGCGGACGTCGTCTACGCCGCCGCCGGTCTCTCGGGCCAGGGCGTCATCGAGGCCGCCGCCGCAGCCGACAAGTGGGCGATCGGCGTCGACTCCGACCAGTACAACCAGAAGCCGCTGGCGAAGTACAAGGACCACATCCTCACCTCCGCCACGAAGGACGTCGCGGGCGCGGTCTACAACCTCGTGAAGTCGGTGCAGGACGGCAAGCCCGCGACCGGCGTCGTCCGCGCCGACCTCGGCTCCGACGGGGTCGGCCTCGCCGACTCCAACCCGGAGTTCAAGGGCGACGCCAAGCTCCAGAAGGCGATCGAGAAGGCCAAGGCCGACATCGCCGCGGGAAAGATCAAGGTCAAGACCACCAGCTGACCCGCCCGCCGGGCCCGGACGGCGCGTATCGTCCGGGCACGCGTGCGGTACGGGGCCGGGGGAGCCCCGTACGGGAGCGGGCCCCCGCCGCCCGTACCGCCACAACTGAACCAGTGGATACCGCCACGCAACGGTGCCGTCACCGGCCCCGGGGAGGCTGAACCCGCCCCGGGGCCGCCCGGCACCCGCACCCGCTCCACCCTCCCGACACGTCCCGGGCCGCCGCACGCGGGCCCCCTTCCGAGGAGAATGCGCCATCAACGCGTCTCAAAGCCCCCCGGCCGGCGGCCCGGCGCCCGCGGTCGAGCTCCAGGGCATCACCAAGCGCTTCCCGGGCGTGGTCGCCAACCACGACATCCACCTCAGCGTCCGCAAGGGCACCGTGCACGCGCTCGTCGGCGAGAACGGCGCGGGCAAGTCCACGCTTATGAAGATCCTCTACGGGATGCAGAAGCCCGACGAGGGCACGATCCGCGTGGACGGCCAGGAGGCGGCCTTCGCCTCCCCGGCCGACGCCATCGCGCGCGGCATCGGCATGGTGCACCAGCACTTCATGCTCGCCGACTACCTGACGGTCCTGGAGAACACGGTCCTCGGCAGCGAGAAGCTGCACGGCATCGGCGGGGCCGCGCGCCGCCGGATCACCGAACTGTCCGAGCGGTACGGGCTCGGGGTGCGCCCCGACGCGCGCGTCGAGGACCTCGGGGTCGCCGAGCGGCAGCGCGTCGAGATCCTCAAGGTGCTCTACCGGGGCGCGACGACGCTCATCCTGGACGAGCCGACCGCCGTCCTCGTCCCGCAGGAGGTGGACGCCCTCTTCGGCAACCTGCGCGAACTCAAGGCCGAGGGCCTGAGCGTCATCTTCATCTCGCACAAGCTCGGCGAGGTCCTCTCCGTCGCCGACGACATCACCGTCATCCGGCGCGGTACGACGGTGGGCACCGCGGTGCCCACCGAGACGACGCCCAAGCAGCTCGCCGAGCTGATGGTCGGCAGCGAACTGCCCACCCCGGAGACGGCCGAGTCGACGGTGACGGAGCGCGAGCTGCTGCGGGTCGAGAACCTGCGGCTGTGCGCCGACGGCGGGCGTCCCGTGCTGGACGACATCGGCTTCACGATCCACGAGGGCGAAGTCCTCGGCATCGCGGGCGTCGAGGGCAACGGGCAGACCGAGCTGATCGAGGCGCTCATCGGCCTCCGGGGCGCCGACTCGGGCCGTATCGTCCTCGCGGGCGAGGAGATCACGCCGTGGCCGACGCGCAAGCGCCGCGAGCACGGCGTCGGCTACATCCCCGAGGACCGCCACCGCCACGGCCTGCTCCTGGACGCGCCGCTCTGGGAGAACCGGATGCTCGGCCACGTCACCGAGGCGCCGGCGGCGAAGGGCTTCTGGCTCACGCCGAAGGCCGCGCAGGAGGACACGCGCCGCATCGTCGAGGAGTACGACGTCCGGACGCCCGGCATCGACGTGACGGCCGGCTCGCTCTCCGGCGGCAACCAGCAGAAGCTCATCGTCGGCCGCGAGATGAGCCACACGCCGCGCTTCCTCATCGCCGCGCACCCGACCCGGGGCGTGGACGTCGGCGCGCAGGCGCAGATCTGGGACCAGATCCGCGAGGCGCGCCGCGAAGGACTCGCCGTCCTCCTCATCTCCGCCGACCTGGACGAACTCATCGGCCTCTCGGACACCCTGCGCGTCATCTACCGGGGCCGCCTCGTCGCCGACGCCGACCCCGCGCACGTCACCTCCGAGGAGCTGGGCTCCGCGATGACGGGCGCGAGCAGCGGCCACCTGGAGGAGGCCGCCCCGGCGCCGGACGCGTCCGCGCAGGACGCCCCCGCCGGCGCCGCGCAGAACCCCGTACCCCCGCAGACCGCCAAGGCCCCGCAGGAGAAGGACACCCCCCGATGAGCAAGCTCTCCGCGCAGAAACCGGGCGAGTCGCCGCAGGAGCCGGGCAGGCCCGCGGGGCCGGGCGGGCCGCAGGCCCCCGGCCGGGTCCACGGGCCCTCCGGCAAGAAGTGGGACTCCGAGCGGCTGATCCTGGCCACGGCGGGCCCCGTCATCGCCCTCGTGCTGTCCCTCGTCGTGACCGGCGTCGTCCTCCTCGCCTCCGGCAAGAACCCCGTCGAGCCCTTCCAGCTCATGTTCGAGCAGATCGGCTACTCGGACCAGCAGGTCCTGATCATCAACCAGGCGGGCGTGTACTACCTCGCCGCGCTCGCGGTCGCCGTCGGCTTCCGCATGAACCTCTTCAACATCGGCGTGGACGGCCAGTACCGCCTCGCCGCCTGCGTCACCGCGATCGCCGGTTTCCACCTCGCGCTGCCGCAGGTCCTCCAGATCCCCGTGCTGCTGATCATCGCGATGCTCACCGGGGCCCTGTGGGCCGGGGTCGCGGGCGTCCTCAAGGTCACGCGCGGGGTGAGCGAGGTCGTCGCGACGATCATGCTCAACTCGATCGCGACCGCGCTCATCGTGTGGCTGTGCCTCACCGACAACTTCGGCGTCCCCGTCGGCAACAACCAGACGACGGGCGCCATGGACAAGGCCGGCTGGTTCCCCGGCATCGGCATGGGCGACGCGGGCGAGATCTACGGCTTCGTCTTCGTCGCCGTCCTCGCGGGCGTCGTCTACTGGCTCGTCCTCAACCGCACCCGCTTCGGCTTCGACCTGCGCGCCTCGGGCGCCTCCGAGGAGGCCGCCGCGGCGAGCGGTGTCAGCGCCAAGCGCATGACGCTCACCGCGATGCTCCTCTCCGGCGCCGTCGCCGGGCTCGCGGGCCTGCCGATCCTGCTCGGCGACACGCACACCTACAGCCAGAGCTTCCCGAGCGGCCTCGGCTTCACCGGCATCACGATCGCCCTGCTCGGCCGCAACAACCCGCTCGGCATCGCCGCCGCCTCGCTCCTGATCGCCTTCCTCGACAAAGCCTCGTCCGTCCTGGACTACAACGGCTACGAGAAGGAGATCGCGACGATCATGCAGGGGATCATCGTGATCGTCGTCGTCGTCTCCTACGAGCAGGTGCGCCTGTGGGGCCTGCGCCGCCAGCAGCGCCGCGTCGGTCTCGAACTCGCGGCAGCCGCTGCCGCCGCCACCCCGTCCACCGAGGTCAAGAAGGAGGCGGCGGCCCGATGAGTACGCCCACCACCGCACCCGAGAAGCCGGGGAGCCCGGCGGCCGCCCAGGCCGCCCCCCGCGCCCGCCGGAAACTCACCTGGCCCGTCGTCCTGCTCCTCGTCGCCGGGCTGCTGCTCCTCGTCTCCGTCGTCCGGCTCGTGACCGGCGCCGACGGGATCACCTCGACCGGGCAGATGTCCGCCGCGCTGCGCCTGGCCGTGCCGATCGGCCTCGCCGGGCTCGGCGGCCTGTGGGCCGAGCGCGCGGGCGTCGTCAACATCGGCCTCGAAGGCATGATGATCCTCGGCACCTGGTTCGGCGCCTGGGCCGGCTACCAGTGGGGCCCGTGGACCGGCATCCTGCTCGGCGTCGTCGGCGGCGCGATCGGCGGCCTGCTGCACGCGGTCATCACGGTCACGTACAACGTCAACCACATCGTCTCCGGTGTCGCGATCAACATCCTCGCGCTCGGCGTCACCCGCTACCTGTCGATCTTCACCTTCGCCGAGGCGGACGGCGGCACCTCGAAGCAGTCCCCGCCGATCGACTCGCTCGGCACCTGGACCGTGCCGGGGATCGCGGACGGGCTCGGCGACCTCGCCGACAAGCACTGGTTCCTGGTCTCGGACCTCGCCGGACTGGTCGGCGGCGTTCTCACCGATCTCTCGCCGCTGACCCTGATCGCCCTGCTCCTCGTGCCGTTCACGTGGTGGGTGCTGTGGCGCACGAGCTTCGGCCTGCGGCTGCGCTCCTGCGGCGAGAACCCGGTGGCCGCCGAGTCCCTCGGCGTGGACGTCTACCGCTACAAGTACCTCGCGGTGATCATCTCCGGCGGGTTCGCGGGCCTCGGCGGCGCCTTCCTCGCCCTCGTCTCCTCGAACATCTACCTGGAGGGCCAGACCGGCGGGCGCGGCTACATCGGCCTCGCCGCGATGATCTTCGGCAACTGGATGCCGGGCGGACTCGCCCTGGGCGCCGGGCTCTTCGGCTACACCGACTCGCTCCGCCTGCGCGGCGGCGGGGAGAACGTGCACGCCGTGCTGCTGCTCCTCGTCATCCTGCTCGCCTTCGCCGTGGCGTGGCTCGGGTGGCGGCGCAAGTGGCTCGCGGCAGGCGTCACGACGGTCGTCGGCGCGCTGCTGCTGGTGTGGTACCTGTTGAGCGACGAGGTCCCCTCGCAGTTCGTCTCCATGGCGCCGTACGTCGTGACACTCCTCGTGCTCGCGCTCTCGGCCCAGCGGCTGCGGATGCCGAAGGCGGACGGGATGCCGTACCGGAAGGGCCAGGGCGGATGACGGTGGCGGAGCCGGGCGCGGACTTCGACTGGGACGGGCTCCGCGAGAGCGCCCGCACCGCGATGCGTGCCGCGTACGCCCCGTACTCCGGCTACCGCGTCGGGGCCGCCGCGCGCGTCGCGGACGGCCGCACGGTGAGCGGCTGCAACGTCGAGAACGCGAGCTACGGGCTCAGCCTGTGCGCCGAGTGCGGGCTCGTCTCGCAGCTCCTCCTCTCGGGCGGCGGGCGGCTCACGCACTTCACGTGCGTGGACGGCGAGGGCCAGGTCCTCATGCCGTGCGGGCGCTGCCGCCAGCTCCTGTACGAGCACGGCGGCGAGACCCTGCTCCTGGAGACCGCCGGGGGCATCCGCACCCTCGCGCAGCAACTGCCCGACGCCTTCGGGCCGCACAAGCTCTGACCCGTAGCGGGTATCAGTCATGACGGGCCCGGCGCACGCGCCGGCCGGTACCGTCTCACCATCCTTGGGAGCCGTCAGTGGACGTCATCTCCGTCATCCGTACGAAGCGCGACCGGGGGGAGCTGAGCGAGGCGCAGATCGACTGGGTCGTGGACGCCTACACGCGCGGCGCCGTCGCCGACGAGCAGATGTCCGCGCTCGCGATGGCGATCCTGCTCAACGGCATGACGCGCCAGGAGATCGCGCGCTGGACCGCCGCGATGATCGCCTCGGGCGAGCGCATGGACTTCTCCTCGCTCAGCCGCCCCACCGCCGACAAGCACTCCACCGGGGGCGTCGGCGACAAGATCACGCTGCCGCTGGCACCGCTCGTCGCCGCGTGCGGGGCGGCGGTGCCGCAGCTCAGCGGGCGCGGCCTCGGCCACACGGGCGGCACGCTCGACAAGCTGGAGGCGATCCCCGGCTGGCGCGCGAGCCTCACGAACGCCGAGCTGATGGACGTACTGGACTCGACGGGCGCCGTCATCTGCGCGGCGGGCGACGGACTCGCGCCCGCCGACAAGAAGCTCTACGCGCTGCGCGACGTGACGGGCACGGTCGAGGCGATCCCGCTCATCGCCTCCTCGATCATGTCGAAGAAGATCGCGGAGGGCACGGGCTCGCTCGTCCTGGACGTGAAGTGCGGGTCCGGTGCCTTCATGAAGAACGAGGCGGACGCCCGCGAACTCGCCGAGACCATGGTCGGCCTCGGCACCGACCACGGCGTACGGACGGTGGCGCTGCTCACCGACATGTCCACGCCGCTCGGCCTGACGGCGGGCAACGCCCTGGAGGTACGGGAGTCGGTGGAGGTCCTGGCGGGCGGCGGCCCGGCGGACGTGGTCGAGCTGACGCTCGCGCTGGCGCGGGAGATGCTGGACGGGGCGGGCCTGACGGACGCCGACCCGGCGAAGGCGCTCGCGGACGGCTCGGCGATGGACGTGTGGCGGCGGATGATCACGGCGCAGGGCGGCGACCCGGACGCCGAACTGCCGGTGGCACGGGAGCGGCACGTGGTCACGGCCCCGCGCGACGGTGTCCTGACCCGCCTGGACGCCTACGACGTCGGCGTCGCGGCCTGGCGCCTCGGCGCCGGCCGCGCCCGCAAGGAGGACCCGGTGCAGGCCGGGGCGGGCGTCGAACTCCACGCGAAGCCGGGCGAGCCGGTCCGTTCCGGCCACCCCCTGCTGACGCTCCACACGGACACCCCGGACCGCTTCGCGTACGCGCTGGAATCGCTGGAGGGCGCGTACGACATCGAGGAAACCGGCGGCCTGATGGCCCGCCCGATCGTCCTGGACCGTGTGGCGGCGGGCTGAGCCCCGGCCAATCCAGCCTCTCCGGCGTTTGAGGAGCGGGGTCCGGGGCGGAGCCCCGGGGGAGGCCCGCCCCGGCGTCAGGGAACTTCTGGCCCGCCCCCACCGGTCTCGTACCACTCCGTCCCCAGCAACCGCCCCCGCTCCTCCCCCGACATCGCGGCCAGCCGCCCAGGAGCCGCCCCCCGCACCACCTCGCTCCCGTGCGCGAGAATGGCCGCGTACTTCCGCTCCAGCCAAGGCCGTACGTCCAGCCGCAGGTCCGCCCGCTCCTCCGGCAGGACCCGCGGCGCCTGCCCGGCCCGCAGCAGGGCGCCCCAGTCCCGCAGCGCCGACGGCGGGTGCGTCGCGCACCACAGCGGGAGCCCCGCCGCCTCGGCCGCCCCGGCGGCGACCTCGTGCGTGCGCACGTGGTCGGGGTGGCCGGTCAGGCCGCCGAGCGCGTCGTGCGTCACGATCACGCCGGGCCCGAACTCGGACACGTACCCGCCGAGCCGCGCCACCGCGTCCTCCAGCGCGGCGTCCAGCAGCCGCACCTCGCCCGGCGCCGACTCCGGCACCTTCGCGTCCGCGTACCCGAGGAACCTCGGCGCCCCGGCCCCCAGCACCCGCAGCGCCTCGGCGAGTTCCGGCTCGCGGTGCGTCCCCGCCGTCCACGTCGCCGTCACCACCCCGGTGCGCCACCCCGCTTCGGCCGCCCGCGCGAGCAGCCCCCCGGCGGACAGGGACTCGTCGTCGGGGTGCGCGAAGACAGCGAGGAGCGCGGGCATGGGGGCAGCGTAGGGCCCGTGCGGGGGCGGGCCGCGCTCACGGGGCCGCCGGGGCCACCGCTTCCTCGCGCCGCTCCGCGAGCCGCCGCCGGTCCATCGCGCGCCACTCCGGCAGCAGTCCCGCGAGGCTCGTCGTCAGGAGGTACACGGCGCCGAAGAGCAGCAGGACGGCGGCGAGGGGGCCCACGCCGAGCAGCCCGCCCGCGAGCAGCCCGCCGAAGGGGATGCCCGCCCAGGCCAGGGCCGTGACGAGGCCGTGGACGCGCCCGAGGAGCGGGCGCGGCACCCGCTCGATCTGCACGGCCCCGAGGATCGGGTTGAGGAAGCCCGCGCCGAGGCCGGACACCGCGAAGACCGCGACCACGAGCCACAGCGGCACGTCCAGGGCGAGCACGAGGTAGCGCGGCGCGCCCGCCAGGAAGTAGCCGACGAAGAAGACGGGCCGCCTGCGCAGCCGGTGCGCGTACACGGAGGCGATCACGCTTCCCGCGACACCCCCGGCCCCCATGGTGGCGCCCACGAGACCGATCGCCCCGACCCCGCCGCTCGCGTCCCGTGTCCTTCCTGGATCATCACGGCGTATGTGATTTTGTCTTTGGGTGTTGTTGATGCCTACCATTACTTCACTTTGTTCTTTGTTGTTCTCGGTGTTGGTTGTTTTTTTTTTTTTTTTTTTTTTTTTTTTTTTTTTTTTT
>NZ_GG770539.1:4473266-4476127 GCF_000154905.1 Streptomyces sp. SPB074
CTTCGCGGGGGCGGCGGCCCGGCGCGGGAGCGTCGTCAGCACGACGAGCGAACCGAGGGCGAAGAGCGCCGCCATGACGCTCAGCGAGGTGAGCGCGCCGAGCAGGGCGACGACCCCGCCGCCGCCCGCGAGGCCCAGCGTGCTCGCGAGCCGTTCGACCGTCCCGGAGAGCCCCGTCGCCCGTTCCATCGGCACGCGCGCGAGGTCGGCGGCCTCCGGGACCATGACCTCCTTGGCGAGGTCACCGGGCCCGCGCGCGGTACCGATCACGGCGACCAGGGCGAGCAGGACCCCGATGTCCAGCCGGCCGCCGAGGTCCAGCAGCGGGATCGCCGCCGCCGCGAGCGCGCTCACGACGTCGGTCGTCCCCGAGACGGCACGCGCCCCGAGCCGGTCCACGAGCGGACCGCCGAAGGTCTGCGCGAGGACGTACGGGCCCATCTCGCAGAAGGCGACGAGACCGGTCCAGGTCGCACTGCCCGTCGTGGCCAGGACGTACCAGGGCAGCGCGATCGCGGATATGCGGGTGGCGGTCTGCGCCACCCCGATGGCGAGCAGGACGCCGATCAGGGGACGCCGGGAGCGGGGCGCGGTCATCGCGGGTCACGCCCCGGCCGGCGGGACCGGCGGGCCCGGCTCGTCGGGTTCCGGGATGACGTGCACGATCATCGAGACACGCCCGGTGCCCTCGGGGGCCGCCGCCCCGGTCGTCGCCAGCCGGTAGCGGGCGACGACCTCGCGCACCTCCTCGCCGAGCCGCAGTGCCTCCTCGGGCGAGAGCAGCAGCGCGTAGTCGCTCATGTCCGAGACCTCGCGCCACTCGGGGGGGCAGGGTCGCGTACTCGTTGACGGCGTCCTGCAACCGGCGGACGTGCGTCGCCGCGACGGCCTGGTGGTAGAGGAACGTCGCCTCCGGCTCGCGCTCCACGTACGTATTGGAGTCGAAGAACGTCCTCGTGTGCGCGGCCCGCCACCACCGCTCGCGGTTGTTGCCCCGCTCGCTGTCCTCAACGACGAAGCCTGCGGCCCCCAGCTGCCGCAGGTGGTAGCTGGCGGTCCCCGAACTGACCCCGAGCCGCTGCCCGAGCGCGGTCGCGGTGGACGCCCCGTACCGCCGGAGCGCGCCGAGGAGTTGCACCCGCACGGGGTGCGCGAGGGCGCGCAGCCCCTTGGCGTCGAGGGCGACGTGGACGGCGTCGGGCGGCGTCGGGCTCCCCGGGGGAGGCGCGGGCTCTTCTTCACTGCTCATACGGGCCGCGTGAACCGCGAAGACTCCTTCGCGAAGAGTTCTTCGCAAAGAAGTCTTCGCGGTTCACGTGTTCCGTACGGCGCGGGCGTCGCGCGCGGCCCTCACCCCAGGGCCTGGGTCACCGCCCTCGGCATCGTCGTCG
The DNA here is from genome assembly GCF_000154905.1 of Streptomyces sp. SPB074. Lineage (GTDB taxonomy): Bacteria > Actinomycetota > Actinomycetes > Streptomycetales > Streptomycetaceae > Streptomyces. Next base: position 4,474,658 of record NZ_GG770539.1, read on the forward strand.
TGATCTCGTCGCCCAGGCGCTCGAACTCGCGGCGCAGGAACGGCGAGGCGAGGGTGGCCAGGCCCTTGAAGCGGATCGTGGCCCGGTAGGTGATGTGGGTGCTGCCCGCGCCGGGCGCGAAGGTCAGGCCGTCGCTCGTCTCGGCCGTCTTGTTGACGCCGGAGAAGACGAGGCGGTCGGGGGTGTACGTGTCCAGGCGGTACGTCAGTTCGGTGCGGCGGCCCCGGAACTCCGAGACGTTGTGCCAGCGCGAGCCCTCGCCGATCGCGCCCTCGCCGAGGCGTTCGCAGGAGACCGTGCCGGGGTCCCAGTCGACGGCGTGCGCGAAGTCGGCCAGGTAGGCCATCACCTTCTCCAGCGGGTGGGGCACCGCGAGCGTGCGGGTGACATGGATCATGACGGCTCTCCTCGGGCGAGGGCTGCGCGGCGGCGGGCGCACGGGAACGGTTCCGCCGTCCGGCGTGGACTGCACCTGTTCCCCGTACCGCCCCCCGCCACACTCACCCCAGCGCCGCCGCCACCCCTACGAGGACCGGTACCGAGAGCACCGTCGAGAGCAGCACCGATTCGCGGGCGAGGCGTTCGGCCACGCCGTACCGCGTCGCGTACGTGTGCAGGTTCTGCGCGGCGGGCAGCGCGGAGGTCACCACGACCGCGAGCAGCCCGTGCCCGCGCAGCCCGAAGACGTACGCCGCGAGGAGCCACGCGATCAGCGGCTGGCCCAGCGCCTTGAGCCCGGCCGACAGGAGCACCTGACCCGCCTCGGGGCCCCGGGCCGGGAGCGCCGAGCCGCGCAGCGAGATGCCGAAGGCGAGCAGCACGGCGGGTACCGACATGTTCCCGACGAGCGTGAGCGGGTCCATGACGGGGCCCGGCACGTCGAGCCCCAGCGCCGCGACCGCCACCCCGCTCAGCGAGCCGGCCGCGACCGGGTTCCGCAGCGGCGTGAGGACCTGCCGCACGAGGCCGCCCCGCGTGCGGTCCGGGCGGCGCAGGTCGAGGATCGTGAGCGCCACGGGCGTCGCCACGACCTGCTGGAAGAGGAGGACGGGTGCGACGAGCGAGGCGTCGCCGAGCACGTACACGGCGATGGGGATGCCGAGGTTGCCGGCGTTGACGTAGCCGGAGCACAGCGCGCCGATCGTCCCCGGCCCGACCCCCCAGCGGCGCACGGCCGCCACGGCCCCGTACACCGCCCCCACGGCGACCACGCTCGCCGCCGTGACCAGGAGTTTCGCCGAGAGCAGCACGCCGAGGTCGGCGTCGGCGAGCGTCGTGAAGAGCAGCGCGGGCGTCGCCACGTGGAACGCGAGCCGCGTCAGCGTCTCGCGCCCGCCCTCGCCGAGCCGCCCGCTCCGCCCGAGCGCGTACCCGGCGGCGATGACCACCGCGATGACCCAGAACCCGGTCAGCACCCCACGCACAGGGGAGCCCTTCGGCGTGGGGGCCACGGGGGCGGGAGCCACGGGG
>NZ_GG770539.1:4476337-4479402 GCF_000154905.1 Streptomyces sp. SPB074
CCGGGTACGGGGGCGGGGGCGTGCCGTGTGGGGCCGGGCTGGGCTGGACTGGACGGGGCGTGTGCGCGAAGGCGGGGCGTCCGCCGGCGGGGCGATGAGTCGCGGGGGCCCGCCCGGTCCTCTCTTCGTGATGTCAGCACCGAGCGGAGCATCCGCAGCTCCGGGCTCCGGCCCTCCCGTTCTCGCCCTCGGCGGTCTTCCCGCTCCCGCCGACCTCCCCGCCCTCCACCGCCGGGTCACCGCGCTCGCCCGCTCCTCCGGCACGCTCGTGATCGACCTCGGGGCCTTCACGGGAGGCGGCCTCGCCGCGCTCGATCTCCTGGCCCGGCTGGCCCTCACGGCACGGCGTCACGGCTGCGCGGTGCGCTTGCGCCGGACGCCGCCCGAACTGGCCGCCCTGCTCGGGGCGGTGGGCCTGGACGAGGTGCTGGGGCCGGACTCGGGCGGGTGCGGGCCGGATTCGGGCCGGTGCGACCCGGACTCCGGTCGGTGCGGGCCGGGTTCGGGCTCGTGAGGCCCGGTCGGTGGTTCCTGCGGCCCGTCCCGGGTCAGCCCGTGAGGCCCGGGCACCGCTCGCGGGTCGTCAGGGTGGCGGTGGTGCCGGGAGCGGTGACGCGGACCGCGCCGGGGCGGGGGACGGGGAGGGCTCGGCCCGGGGCGGTGGGTGCCGAGGTGCCGGGCGGGGTGCTCGCGAGGAGGCCGAGGGGTGCGTTCAGGAGCGCGGTGCAGGCGAGTTGGCGGACCGCCCGGGAGGAGAGGCCCGGGGTGTGCGCGGGGAAGTGGAGTTCCAGCGTCGAGGGGGTCGCGGTGAGGCGGGGGAGGGGGAGGCCCGCCGGGAGCGCGGTCGTCAGGGTCGGGCGTTCCGCGCGCGAGGGGCCCTCGATGAGCGCGCGCAGGGTCTCGGTGAGCGCGGCGGCCTCCGGGCGCGGCGCCGCGCGCAGGGTGTCCGGCTCGTCCCGGGCGAGGAAGTAGACGCCGTGCGTCAGCCGCAGACCGCTCGCCGGGGTGCCGACCTCCACGACGCCGGTGGGCGGCACCCCGCAAGCGGCGAGCAGGGCGAGGGCGGGGAGGAGGAGGGCCGCGCGGGCTCGAACGGTGCGGATACGGGTGCGGGGGAGGGCGGCGAGGGCTCGGCCGGTGCGGATACGGGTGTGGAAGGGTGCCGGTGCCGGTGCCGGTGCCGGTGCCGGTGCCGGTGCGGGCGCGGGGCTGCCGGGCGCCTGGGGGTGCCGCGCCGCGCGGGGGTGATCGGGGGGTGCGGGGGCGTCTCGCCGCGGGGGCGGCCTCATGCCCGTACCCCCGGACCGGTCCGCCGGTGTTCCGGACCGGCCGTCCGCCGTTCCGGTGGCCGCCTCGGCAGCCGGACGGTGAAGACCGCGCCGCCGTCCGGGCGGTTGGCCGCGGTGACCTCGCCGCCGTGCAGCCGGACGTTCTCCAGCGTGATCGCGAGGCCGAGACCGCTGCTCTCGCTGCGGGTGCGGGCCGCCCCGGCCTTGAAGAAGCGGTCGAAGAGGTGCGGGAGCGCCGCCCCGGGGATGCCCGGCCCCCGGTCGCTCACCTCGATCTCGACACCGCCCGCCGGGACCCCGCCGCCCGCCGGGGCGCCCCCGTCCCCGGGCCGCGCGCGCAGCGTGAGGCGGACGGGTGGGGCGCCGTGCTTGAGCGCGTCGCCGACGAGGTTCGCCACGACGACGTCCAGGCGGCGCGGATCGACCCGGGCCCTGGTCCCCGCCGGGAGGTCCGTCTCCACCCGGTCCGTCCACCCCCGGGTGGACAGCGTGCGGCGCAGGGGCTCCGCGAGGTCGAGGTCGTCGGTGTGCGGGGCGACGGCGCCCGCGTCGAAACGGGAGATCTCCATCAGGTCCTCCACCAGGCGCGCGAGGCGCATCGTCTCCTGCGTCACGAGCCGTACCGCGTCCGCCGTGTCCCGGTCGAAGCGGGGCGCCTCCTCGGCGAGCACGTCCGTCACCGCCGCCATCGCGGCGAGCGGCGTGCGCAGTTCGTGCGAGACGTCGGCGGCGAAGCGCCGCGCCCGCGCCTCCATCCGGCGCAACTCCGCGACCGACTTCTCCAGCGCCGCCGCCGTCTCGTTGAACGCCCCCGCGAGGCCCGCGAGTTCGTCCGAACCCTGCACCGTGAGCCGGGTCCCGAGATCCCCCTCGGCCATCCGCCGCTGCGCCCCTCGCAATTGCCGCACCGGCCGCAGCACCCCGCGCGCGAGGAACAGCGCGAGCAGCACCGCGAGCCCGAGCGAGGGCAGCGCGGCCCGCTCGACGGCGCTCACGAGCGCCGCCACGTACGCCTCCTCGCCCGCCTGCGGCACGACGAGATAGACGGAGAGGCCGCTCAGGGCGCGGGGATCGTCCGCGTACGTGACGGGTAGACCGACGACGAGCACGGCGCCGCCGCTCGCCCGCACCCGCTGGAAGACCGCGACCGAGTGCCGCTCCACCCGCTCCCGCAGCTCCCGGCCGATGAGCCCGGGGGGCGGCCCGCCGCCCGCGTCCGCCCGCAGGCTCCCGTACGCGGCGACGACGCGCCAGCCCTGAGCGCGATGCCCCGAGACGAGCCGGCTCGCCAGCTCGCGCAGCATGTCCTCGTCGGCGGGCGCGGCGAGTCCCGGCACCACCCGCCCGACCTCGCTCCTGAACTGGTCCACCACGCCGTCCTGGCTCCGCTGCAACACCCCGTTGCGCGCCTCGCGGAACGTCAGCGCCCCGGTCCCGAGCGCGCTGACGACGGCGACGAGCGCGAAGGCGAGCACCATCCGTCCCCGCAGCCCGCCGAAGGAGGGAAGCCGGAGACGACGACGGGCGCCGGCCCCCGCCACGTCCGTTCCCGCGTGGTCCGCTCCCGGCGCGTCGGCTCCCGCGTGGTCCGCTCCCGGCGCGTCGGCTCCCGCGTGGTCCGCTCCCGGCACGTCGGCTCCCGCGTGGTCCGCTCCCGGCACGTCCGTTCCCGCGAGGTTCGGTCCCGGCGCGTCGGCTCCCGCGTGGTCCGGTCCCGCCACGTCCGCTCCCGCCACGTCCGCCCCCGCGAGGTCCGCTCCCGCCACGTTTGCTCCC
>NZ_GG770539.1:4479598-4480442 GCF_000154905.1 Streptomyces sp. SPB074
CGAGGCGGATGTCCCCGTGGTAGCTGTGCTCCCACACCGCCTCCAAAAGCTGCTGGCGGCTGAGGACCTGGCCGGGGGAGGCCGAGAGGGTGAGCAGGAGGCGCAGTTCGGAGGGGGCGAGCGGGACCGGCGTGCCCTCGTGGGTGACGCGGAGCCCGGCGCGGTCGATCGTGAGGCGGCCGTGGGTCTCGGGCGGCGGGGTGCCGGGCGTGTCCTGGCGGCGCAGCACCGCGCGGATGCGCGCGTCGAGCACGCGCGCCCGCACCGGCTTGACGACGTAGTCGTCCGCCCCCGCCTCCAGCCCCACCACGACATCGATGTCGTCGCCCCGGGCGGTCACGATGAGCAGCGGTACCTGCGCCCGCTCCGGCGTGCGCAGCCTCCGGCACACCTCCAGGCCGTCCACGCCGGGCAGCATCAGGTCGAGCACCACGACCTCGGGCACCTCGGCCGCGAAGGCCGCGACCCTTCCTCACCGCTCGCCGCCGCCCGCACCTCGTGCCCCTGCCGCCGCAGCCCGAGGGTGACGGCCCGGCGGACGGCCTCGTCATCCTCGATGAGCAGTACGCGGGACATGCGCCCAGTATGCGTGTCCGGAAGCGGGCCATCCGTTCGAGTGCGGGGGCGTGCGCGGCGGTTGTTACGGAACGGTCTTACGGGCGGCCAAGCACGGTGACGCCCGCTGGGCAGCCTGGAGCGGCTCCGTAGCCGACACCGAGGACCCGGCCTGCCCCATGCGCCACACGAAACCCGCCGCTCGCGGCTCCCGTACCGCCCGCCGGTCCCGTACGGCCGGCGGCTCCCGCGCCGCCCGCCGCTCCGGTGCCCGCGGCGCCGGAGGCCG
>NZ_GG770539.1:4480659-4482676 GCF_000154905.1 Streptomyces sp. SPB074
CCGAAGGCGAAGCCCTCGAAACCACGCCCGGGCCCGGCCCCCGAAGCGGCACCGGGCTCTTCACCACCGCTTCGGCGAGCGGCGGCCTCGTCGGGCACGGTGCGACGGTGCGCCGGTACCTCGTGCAGGTCGAGGGCGGCAGCGGCGTGGCGGCGACGGAGGCGGCGCGGGAGATCGAGCGGGTGCTGGCCGACCCGCGCGGCTGGACGGCGAACGGCCGCGACTCCTTCCAGCTCGTCGGCTCCGGCCCGCACGACTTCGAGGTGAAGATCGCGACCCCGGACACGGTGGACCGGCTCTGCGGGCAGGCCGGGCTCGACACGCACGGTGAGGTCAACTGCGACGTCGGCAGCCAGGTCATCGTCAACCTCAAGCGCTGGCTGACCGGTTCGCCGGAGTTCTCGGGCCCGGTCGGGGAGTATCGCGCGCTCATCATCAACCACGAGGTCGGCCACCGCATCGGCCGCGGCCACGAGACCTGCCCGGGCCCCGGCCGTCCCGCGCCCGCGATGATGCAGCAGATCTACGGCCTCAAGGGCTGCGCCCCCAACGCGTGGCCGTACGACGCGCACGGGACGTACCTGGGCGGCCCCGCGGTCGCGTGACGGGGGACGGTCTCCCGGTCGCGTGACCGGGGACGGACCCGCGGTCGCGTGGCGGGAGGCGGACCCGCGACGGGCCCCCTCGCCCTCCCGGTATCCGCGCCGCTCCCCGCCCCCGTACCTCCCTCGCCCGCCGCGCTCCCTCAGCCGCCCACGCCCCTGCCCTCCGCGTCCAGCCGGGTTGGGAGGCCGAAGAGCGGGAACCAGCGGGCCGTGTCCAGGAAGCAGTGCACGCCCCTGATCCGGCCCCCGTCCAGGTCCATGACCTGCACCGCCCACGGCGAGAAGCCCGAGCCGTCCGGCTCCGGGTGGTAGTGCGCGAAGGCCGGGGCGCCGTTGGCGACGGTCGGGACGAGGCGCGAGCCCCGGCAGACGGCCCCCGTGCCGAGCATCCAGCCGGTGAAGTTCTCCGGGCTGACGAGCCACAGGTCGTACGGGGGCATCGACATCACGACGTCCTCGTGGAGCAGCGCCGTGAGGGCCGTCATGTCGTACCCCTCGAAGGCCGCCACGTACCGGTCCAGGAGCGCGCGCTGCTCCGGGTCGAGCGGGGCGACGGGATCGGTGGGGCGCACCGGGTGCTCGGCGAGGGTCGCGCGGGCGCGCTGGAGCGCGCTGTTGACGCCCGCGACCGTCGTGTCCAGCAACCGCGCCACCTCCTGCGCCCGCCAGGCCAGGACCTCGCGCAGGATGAGCACCGCGCGCTGCTTGGCCGGGAGGTGCTGGAGCGCTGCGACGAAGGCGAGGCGCACGGAGTCCCGGAGCGCGGCGGTCTCGGCGGGGTCGGACGGGTGGGCGGGCAGCACCTTCGCGTCGGGCACGGGCTCCAGCCAGGTCGGCTCGGGACGCGCCTTGAGGACGGCGCTCGCCGCGGGCTGCGGCGCGGTCAGGTCCATGGGGAGCGCCCGCCGGTTCCCGGCGTTGAGCGCGTCGAGGCACACGTTGGTCGCGATGCGGTAGAGCCACGAGCGGAGCGAGGAACGGCCCTCGAAGGAGTCGAGCGCCTTCCACGCCCGCACCATCGTGTCCTGCACCGCGTCCTCGGCCTCGAACGGCGAGCCCAGCATCCGGTAGCAGTACCCCGTCAGCTCCCTGCGGTACTCCTCAAGACGCGCGTCCGTGATGGTCGCTCCCGCCTCGCCCACGACATACCCCCGGTTCGGAAAACAGCATCGCGAAGCCGCCTCCGCACCGGTGCGAAGACGGTCCTGCGGACGCTACAGGAGCCCACCGACAACGCCCCCTGTTCACGCGAATTCCGGTGCGGGGAACGGGCGATGGGGTACGGGGCGCTACGGGACCGCACACCCGGGCGCCGAGCCCCGGGCGCCGCACCCGGCCCCGTACCGCCCACGCCGGCGTGCCGCCCGTACCGGCTGTCCCGCCCGTGCCGCCCCCGCCCCCGCCTCCGTCAC
>NZ_GG770539.1:4483453-4493785 GCF_000154905.1 Streptomyces sp. SPB074
CGCTGTTGCCCGCGACGAAGAGCCCGATCGCCGCGACGAGCGCCCTGGGCCGCACCTCCTCGGCGAGGTAGGCCATCGCGGACGCGGGAAGCGCGGCGAGCGCGGCGCCCTGGACGGCGCGCAGCGCGACGAGGCTGCCGAGGGTGGGCGCGAAGGGGGCGAGGAGGGCGAGCGGGACGGCGACGCAGAGCGCGGCCGTCATCATCGTGCGCCGCCCGAAGCGCTCCGAGAGGGCGCTGAGCGGGACGACGGCGAGCGCGAGGGCGCCGGTCGCGGCCGATACGGTCCAGCTCGTGTCGCTCGCGCTCGCGTGGAAGTCCGCGGAGAGCAGGGGCAGGAGGGCCTGTGTGGCGTAGAGGAGCGCGAAGGTCGCGACGCCCGCGAGGAAGAGCGCGAGCGACATGCGGCGGAAGCCGGGACCGCCGGGGTGCAGACGGCGATCGTCGGGGGCGGGGGACACGGGGCGGGGGACGGGGCGGAGGGCGTCCGGGCGGGTGGCCTCGGGCGCCTCGGTAATGACGGCAGGCATGGCCCGAACGTACGAAGCCGCGCGCTCATGCGTCCAATGCATGGAAAAGCGGCAAACGATCCGTGGCAGCATGACGGCAGGCAGGAGGCGGTACGGGGCGGCACGGCCCGCCCGGGAACTCCGCCCCGGCCCCCGCCGAGTCCGCGCCGCACCCCACCGAGGCCCCCCATGACCAGTCCGCCCCCACCGCCCCCTTCCCGTCCCGCTCTCCCCTCCCCCTCGCTCCCCGAGCGGTCCGCCCGCCCCGTCGCCGCGCTCGATCCCGAGTCGTGGGCCGCCGTGCTCGCGCCGCGCCTCGCGCACTTCGCCGGAGTGGCCCGCAGCGAGCACGTGACGCGGGCGGCGCACGAGATGCGGATGCCGCAGTCCACGCTGTCGCGTTCGCTCGCGCGCCTCGAAGAGGACCTGGGCGTCGCGTTGTTCGCGCGGCGCGGCAGGACGCTCGCGCTCACGCCCGCCGGGCGGACCTTCCTCACCGGTGTGGAACGCGCGCTGGGCGAGGTGGAGCGCGCGGCGGAGGAGGTACGGGCCGACGCGGACCCGGCCGCGGGCAAGGTCGCCTTCGGCTTCCTGCACACGCTCGGCCCCGAGACCGTCCCCGGCCTGCTCCGTGCCTTCCGCGCCGACCACCCGGGCGTCCGCTTCTCGCTCGTGCAGAACTACGGCGAGGCGATGCTCGAACGCCTGCGCGCGGGCGAGCTGGACCTGTGCCTGACCTCGCCCGTCCCGCAGGAGCCGGGCCTCGTCGCCCGCCGGGTGGACGAGCAGCGGCTCCACCTCGTCGTCCCCGAGGACCACCCGCTCGCCGCGCGCCGCCGGGTCCGCCTCGCCGAGGCGGCCGGGGAGACCTTCGTGACGCTCGAACCGGGCTACGGGCTGCGCCGCATCACGGACGACCTGTGCGCGCGGGCGGGCTTCCGGCCCCGTATCGCCTTCGAGGGGGAGGAGGCCGAGACGCTGCGCGGGCTCGTCGCCGCCGGACTCGGCGTGGCGCTGCTGCCGCCACCGGCCGTGCCCCGCCCGGGAGTCGTCCAGCTCGGTATCACGGCGCCCCGTGCCGTGCGCGAGATCGGCCTCGCCTGGCGCGAGGGCGCCCCGGACACGGCGCCGGTCGCGGCCTTCAAACGGTTCCTCCTGGGCAGGCGGGGGAGGCTGCTGCCGAGGGGGGAGGGGTAGGGCGGACGTGCTGTTGGGACAATACGAATGTCGCCACGGACGTCCTCAACGGCGAGGGGGACCGTCGGCGCCCCCGGGACGGGGCGCCTCCACACACGCGACACCGAGCCAGGGAAGGCAGCCCGTATGACTCTCGTCGAGCCGCTGTACGCCGAGATCCTCCGCCGCAACCGGGGCGAACACGAATTCCACCAGGCCGTGCGGGAGGTCCTGGAAACCCTCGACCCCGTACTCGAACGGCGGCCCGAGCTGGTCGACGCGCGCGTCATCGAGCGGCTGTGCGAGCCGGAGCGGCAGCTCATCTTCCGGGTGCCGTGGATGGACGACTCCGGCGACGTGCACGTCAACCGGGGCTTCCGCGTCGAGTTCAGCAGCGTGCTCGGCCCGTACAAGGGCGGACTGCGTTTCCACCCCTCGGTGAACCTCGGCATCGTCAAGTTCCTCGGCTTCGAGCAGATCTTCAAGAACGCGCTCACCGGAATGCCCATCGGCGGCGGCAAGGGCGGCTCCGACTTCGACCCGAAGGGCCGCTCGGACGCAGAGATCATGCGGTTCTGCCAGTCGTTCATGACCGAACTGCACCGCCACATCGGCGAGTACACCGACGTCCCCGCCGGCGACATCGGCGTCGGCGGCCGGGAGATCGGCTACCTCTTCGGCCAGTACCGGCGCATCACCAACCGCCACGAGTCCGGCGTGCTCACCGGCAAGGGCGTCACGTGGGGCGGCTCGCAGGCGCGTACCGAGGCGACCGGCTACGGCTGCGTGCTCTTCACCGCCGAGATGCTGCGCAGCCGGGGCGAGTCGCTCGACGGGCAGACCCTCGCGGTCTCCGGCTCGGGCAACGTCGCGATCTACGCGATCGAGAAGGCCCAGCAGCTCGGCGCGACCGTCGTGACCTGCTCCGACTCCGACGGCTACGTCGTGGACGAGAAGGGCATCGATCTCGCGTTGCTCAAGGAGATCAAGGAGGTGCGGCGCGGCCGGATCTCGGAGTACGCGGAGCGGCGCGGCGCGACGTTCGTCCCCGGTACGGGGGTGTGGAACGTCCCCTGCGACGTGGCGCTGCCCTGCGCGACGCAGAACGAGCTGACCGAGGAGGACGCGCGGGCCCTCGTCCGGGGCGGCGTCAAGGCGGTCGCCGAGGGCGCCAACATGCCGACGACGCCCGAGGCCGTCCGCGTCTTCCAGGAAGCGGGCGTCGCCTTCGCGCCCGGCAAGGCGGCCAACGCGGGCGGCGTGGCCACGAGCGCCCTGGAGATGCAGCAGAACGCCTCCCGCGACTCCTGGACCTTCGCCCACACGGAGGACCGCCTCGCCCAGATCATGCGCAACATCCACGACTCCTGCCACACGACGGCGGAGCGGTACGGCGCCCCCGGAAACTACGTGGTCGGCGCGAACATCGCGGGCTTCGAACTGGTCGCGGACGCGATGCTGGCCCAGGGCCTGATCTGACACCCGCCTCCGCGCCGGACGACCTGAGGAGCGTCCGGCGTGGGGACGGCGGCCCCAGCAGCTGGGCGGGGTTGGGGGACGTCCGGCGTGGGGGCGGCGGCCTTAGCAGCCAGGCGGCGTTGGGGGATGTCCGGCGTGGGGGCGGTGGCCTCAGCAGCCGGGCGGGGTTGGGGGGTGTGCGGCGTGGGGACGGCGGCCCCAGCAGTCGGGCGACCCGAGGGGCATCCGGCGCGGAGCGGCAGCACGGCGGCCCGAGGGGCGCCCACCGGGGGACCGGGACGGCCGACGCGGAGAGCCTCGGCAGGTGCCCCGCGCCTACGCGGAGGGATGATGCGGGTGCCGCTTGACGAGCACGCGGCAATCGGTGGCACGGGAGTGGTCCCCCACGGCCTCGGCGGCCCGCTCCGCACGCCTCAACTCGGCGCAACGCGGGCACTCTTCACGGTGAGGGGCGCTCACGCCCGTACCTCCGCCCAGACCCGCTTGCCCTCGGGCTCCGGATCCGTCCCCCAGGCCGACGCGAAGGCGTCGACAAGGGTGAGTCCGCGCCCCTTCAACGCCTCGGGGCACGGCGTGCGAGGGAGAGGGCGGGCGTGGGAGCAGTCCGAGACGGTGATGCGCACGCCTTCGACATCGAGCTTCTTCACGGCGAGGCGGATCACGCCGCCCTCCGCGTGCTTGACCGCGTTGCCGACCAGCTCGGAGATGATGAGGGCGGCGGGCTCGGTGAGGTGGGCTAGGTCCCAGTAGGTGAGCACTTCGCGGATCAACATGCGGGCGGTGGCCGCCGATTCGGCGGTACGAGGAAGTTCGGCGCTCACAGGCGGAGCAGCCTCGGCGACCATGCGAGTGAGCGCCTGACAGAGGTCTTTCGCCTCTTTCCACAAGAGAACCATGAGGGAGTCCGTACTGTGGCCGTCCTCGTGGTGGACGCCGACCGCCAGGCCCACCTGCCGCGCCCTGCGGTCGAGGACCGGCTCCGCGCTTCTCAGGGTCACGTGCGTGACGGGGACTGCTACGGGCCGCAGCGTCGCCCCGGTCCCGGGAGCCCGCCAGTCGCCGCCCCCGCCGGGCTCCCGCAGGTGGTACGAGGACGCGGTATCGCCGGGGATGTCGACCACGACGCCGATGCGGCCGTCCTTGGCCAGGTCGAGAGCCAGGTCCCCGAGGCGGGGGCGGAAGGGGGAGCCGACCGGGGGTGCGAGGGATTGCCAATTTTGGGGCTGATGCCCCGTCATGTCTGCCACGACGGCAGTGTCGACGACCGTGCGTACGTGAATATGAACAGGGCGAATACGGGCTTATCCGTCCAGGTGGAAGCGGTTGGACATGCTGCGCAGGCGTTCGCGTGTGGCCGCGCGTTCGGCGTGGACGATGGTGCGGAGGGTCGCGCGGGCGAGGGGGTGGTTGCGGATGAGCTGGGGGGCGAGACGCTCGGCCGTCTCCAGTTCGCGCAGTGCGTTGTCGCGGTGGCCGTCCCACATCCACGCGCGGGCGAGGTCCATGTGGTGGTGGCCCCTGCGGGAATGCGGGAGAGCTTCGACGAGGGCCGGTGGAGTGCGGCGGTTTATGGTCAATGCCCTTGTGTGATCGCCCATTTCCATGGCGACGCTGATCGCGTGGAGGTGCACGTTGCCCGGCGAGAAGGTGAGCGAGTGGCGGTCGTGGACGGGACGGGTGCTCAGGCGTGCCGCGGCGTCCTTGGCGTGCGCGACGCGTTCCTCTGCCTCGGTCCTGCTCCCGGCCCTGGCGGCGGAAACGGCGGCCCGCAGTTGCAGGGAGCCCCATACGCGTACCGCCAACTGCTCTCCACTCTCGTACTGTTGCTGTACCCGGGCCAGTGCCCGGTCCGAGAGTGCCAGCGCGTCGTGCCAGTCGGCCGTGGCCCACATGTCCCACACGCGCATCCAGTCCGTCACGGCGGGGAGTACGGGGTCCCCGGAGCGGGCCGCCGCCCAGTCCGCACGCTCGCACGTCATCGCGATCAGCTCGGGGTGCCCGAGCGCGTGCGCCGCCGTGTGCGCGAACTTGCAGGCGACCGCGTACACCCCGTACGCCTCCTCGCGTTCCCGGCCGTCACTGATCTCGGCCAACGCCCTTGCCTCCCGCAGGAGATCGGGCAGTACGCGGAGGATCGACGTGTTCGCCGCCGCGTCCCGCAAGCGGTGCAGCCGGGCCGTCTCCTCCCACAGGCGGGCGGCGTCGCGCGGCGTGCCGTCGAAGACCGGGACGAGGTCGTAGCGCCGCAGTTCGCGCAGGATCGACGCGGCAGCAGCCTGCCACTGGTTCTCTGCGGGCGAGGTGTTGTACGGGCGGCCGATCAAGTCGTCGGGATGGACGTGGAGTTCGGCGGCCATCTGGTTGAGCAGGCTCACCCGGTCGAGCTCGATGTGCCCTCGCTCGACCCGTGAGACCCATCCCTGCGTTCTCCCGAGCGCCGCCGCGAGGTCGGCCTGCGGCATCCCGAGTCGCAAGCGCGCCCGCCGCACCCGCCGTCCGATCTCCTGCGCCTCGTCGAGCATCACGCCACGTCCCTTTCGCCGTGCGGTGCGGATCCCAGCCGCGGCGGCATGGCTCGTCGCGAACCGCCGTATTGACGAAGGTACCGGCCCGTCAGGAGCGGGTGGAGCGGAAAGCCCGCAGCGCGGGCGAGGCGCATCGCCCGCCTACGCCCCTTGCGCGGGCGCCGCTCCCGCCCCCCCCCGCTCGCCTCAGCGCTCCGTGTCGAAGAACTCCGCCGCCGTGTCGATGAAGTGGTCGTGGGCCGTGCGGGACCGCTTCTGCGCCGTGTCCAGCTCGTCCGGAGTGCGTGCGTCCACCATGTCGTACGTCGCCGTGATCATCGCGTCGGCCGCCGCTTTCACCCCGGGATCCGGGACGAGGAGGCGTACGAGGGCGTACGGGCGCTTCGTGGCGGCCCTCGTGATGTGTGAAGCCGTGCGCAGCTCGAAGAGTTCGGCGTCGGTCGCCGTGCCGGAGAGCTTGGCCTCCAGGCGCATCCGCAGCGCCTGACGGTGCGCCGAGTCGGCCGCGACGAGGTCCGCCACCGCGTCGAGCGCGTCCTGCCGCGACCGGGCACGGGCCGCCGCGCGCTCCGTGCGGCCCGCCGCCAGGTGCTGGAAGACGCCCGTCACCGTCGCGCCCAGCAGCGTGCCGATCACCGCGAGCGCCGTCGTCACCACCGCTGTCACTCCCGCAGCGTCTCCCCGAACCCCGCCGCCAGCGGCATCCGCAGGCCCAGCGGCGGCGGGGCCGCCAAGGCGTCCTCGACCGTGCGGGCGTAGGGGAGGCCGCACAGGGAGCCGAGGGCGAAGTCGCAGGAGAGGGCCAGGATCTCGGAGCGGTAGCGGCGCAGCGAGTGGCCGTCCGTGTGGGCCTCGAAACGGCACACGTCGCGGTTCGCCTTCTTCGCCCGCTCCGCGAGGCGGAAGGAGATTTCGGGGTCGGTGCGGCGGTCGTCGGTGCCGTGGACGAGGAGGACGTGACGGCCCGCGAGGTGCCTGACCGGCTCGGGCTCCGCCGCCGGGTCGTCGTCCTCCGGGAGTCTGGGGGCGAGCGCGAGCACCGTCGTGACGGCCTCGTGCCCGGCCGCGCGCAGCGCCGCGCGTGCCCCGCTGCGCGCGCCCGCGAGGGCGATACGTCGCCGTGCCGCCGCACGCTCTCGTCCGCCGCCCAGCGCGCCGCCCGCTCCGCCGAGTCCACCGGGTCCCCGCCGCCCGGGACCCGCACGGCGTACGTGGCGAGCCCGGCGCTCGCGCCGCGCCGCGCGAGCGCCCGCGCCAGGCGCCGTACCGTCGCCCCCGTACCGAATCCGTCCCCGGCCCGCCCGGTGCGCGAGGGCAGCACCAGGACGACGGCGTTCACCGCCTCCGGGCCCGCTCCCGTCATCCGCCCCAGGCGGGGTCCGTCCTCGGGCGTCGTTCGCTGTGCCATGGAAGAACCTTGACAGAAACGAGACCGGAGGCTGCCCGTCCGCACGGTCACTGTTGGATATCGGCGCACCTTTCCCGCCCTTCGTCTACGCGCGTAGGCGCGGGGCGGTTAGAGTGCCGCCATGACACGCCCCAGCCCTTCCGCCAGCCCGGGCGCGGCCACCGACCGTGCCGTCAAGGCCGCCCGCGCGCTGCCCACCGCCGACCAGATCCTGCGCGCCCCCAAGGTGCTGCTCCACGACCACCTGGACGGCGGACTGCGGCCCGCGACCGTCGCCGAACTCGCCCGTGAGGCCGGTTATCAGGGGCTCCCCGAGACCGATCCGGAGAAGCTCGGCATCTGGTTCCGCGAGGCCGCCGACTCCGGTTCCCTGGAGCGGTACCTGGAGACCTTCGCGCACACGACCGCCGTCATGCAGTCGCGGGAAGCACTCTTCCGCGTCGCCTCCGAGTGCGCCCAGGACCTCGCCGCCGACGGCGTCGTCTACGCCGAGGTGCGGTACGCGCCCGAACAGCACCTCGAAGGCGGGCTCGGCCTCGAAGAGGTCGTGGAGGCCGTCAACGAGGGTTTCCGCGAGGGCGAACGCCTCGCCGCCGCCGAGGGCCGGCGCGTCAAGGTCGGCGCGCTGCTCACCGCGATGCGGCACGCCGCCCGCTCCCTGGAGATCGCGACCCTCGCCAACGCCTACCGGGACCGGGGCGTCGTCGGCTTCGACATCGCGGGCGCCGAGGCCGGGTTCCCTCCCACCCGCCACCTCGAAGCCTTCGAATACCTCAAGCGCGAGAACAACCACTTCACGATCCACGCGGGCGAGGCGTTCGGGCTGCCCTCGATCTGGGAGGCCCTCCAGTGGTGCGGCGCCGACCGGCTCGGGCACGGCGTCCGCATCATCGACGACATCACCGTGGCCGACGACGGCACCGTCTCGCTCGGCCGGCTCGCCTCCTACGTACGGGACAAGCGCATCCCGCTGGAGCTGTGCCCCACCTCCAACCTCCAGACCGGCGCGGCCAGTTCCTACGCCGAGCACCCCATCGGCCTGCTGAGCCGCCTCAAGTTCCGCTGCACCGTCAACACCGACAACCGCCTCATGTCGGGCACGACGATGAGCCGCGAGTTCGGCCACCTCGTGGACGTCTTCGGCTACACCCTGGACGACCTCCAGTGGTTCACCACCAACGGCATGAAGTCCGCCTTCCTCCCCTTCGACCAGCGCCTCGCCATGATCAACGAGGTCATCAAGCCCCGCTACGCCGAACTCCGCGCGGAATGGCTCTTCCAGGGCGCCTGACGGGCGCCTGACGGAAGCGCCGCCCCGACGCGGGCTCGTTCTCTCTCCGCGCCGAGCGGGGTGCCTCGGCCCGCCGGGGCCGGGGCTTCCTCGTACGCGTCCTCGTCCCCTCCTCGCGGGCTCGGCGGCTCACCACGCCGGGTGGGCCCCGCCGCCCTGCTTCTTCTCGTTCGGGAGGAGGACCCACAGGGCCAGGTAGACGAGGAACTGGGGGCCGGGGAGGAGGCAGGAGACGAGGAACACGACCCGCATCGTGTGCGGGGAGATGCCGAAGCGGTGGGCGAGACCGGCGCAGACTCCGGCGATCATCCGGCCGTGCGCGGGGCGGACCAGGGACGTGCTGTTGCTCATGGCGGGCTCCTCCGTCGGTGGCTGTGCGGAGCCGTCCTCCGGCTCCGGCCGGGGGCGCCTTCCGCGATCCCGACGCCTTCCACGCTACGAGGACGAACCGGGACGAGCATCCCCCTAAGGTGCCGTACCGACCCTGGGAATTCTCGGGGTCGAACCCGGAGAAACCCCTCCGGGACCTCCCTGAGACGGCTCAGGGTTCTCCCCCTCCGGGTGGAGGCGAAGGCGTACGCCGGAAGGAGAGCCGCGCCGGTTCCTCGCCCTGCGGCGGAGAGCCGGTACGACCAGGAGATGAGCCGTCGCCGTCCCCACGAGCGCGAGCAGTACGGAGTCGATGTCCACGGTCTGGCCAGGCACCCCGGTCTGCGCGATCTCCAGGAGCATCGCCAGCACCCCGCCCGCCAGCGTCGAGCGGCACAGCGAGGCGAAGGCCGACACCTCGACCCGGCCCCCGACGAGCGGCAGCAGCACCCCGAGCGGGGCGAGCAGCCCGAGACCGGCGGCCAGCGGCCGTACCGCCCCGGGGAAACCGAGCGCCAGATCGGCGCGCACCGTCGCGAAGGGTGTCGTGTTCGGCGCGCTCACCCACGGCACGTCCAGCGGCCTGAGCGCGTACCAGCCGACGAACAGCAGATGCGCGACGAGAAGAACGACTCCCGCCGCGCGGTAGTGGATGGTCCGCGCCCCGCCGTCTGGCCCTGGCTGCTGCACGCCCCCAAGGACGCGCCCCCCGCGTCACCCGGTTCCGGCCATTCCACCGGCAGCCGTGTGGGCGTCCTCACCCCGGCAAAGCCCCCGCGACGGGAACCGGAGGGGAGGGCGGCGGGAACCGGAGGGAGGGCGGCGGGAGAACCCCGCCCGGGACGCTCTCCCGCCCGGTCCGCCGTGCCCCGGGCCCCCGCTACCCCACCGGCACCGTCGGTACCGGCGTCCTGGCCGGGTTTCCGCGCAGCTCGCGGTCGCACTCGTACGCCCGGACCGGGCTCTCGCCCGGGCCGCCGAGCAGCACCGTGCCCCGTGCCGTCGCCGCCGCGCTCTCGCCCAGGGTGCACACGAGCTGGGCGAGGCCGGGGCCGGTGAGCGCGGCGGGATCGACGGTGAGGCGCAGGGTGTGCGCGGGGTCGCCGGGACGCGGACCGGTCAGGGCCGTGCCGCTCGGCACGGCCGAGGTGAAGTGGGCGAGCCGCTCCGCCTCGGAGGGTTGCAGGAGCAACTGGTCGAGGAGCTGCCGCGCCACCGGTACCGCGCCCGGCGCCGACCGCTCGGCGAGGTACCTGTTCACCACCACGAGCTGCGCCCCGCACACGAGGTAGACCTTCGCGGGTGTCGTGTCCGGCGGCTGCGAGACGCCGTCCTCGTCGAGCACGCACGGCAGCCGCGAGGGGGCCGGTCCCGCGTCCGTCGGCACCTCCGTCGGCCTGATCCCGCAACCGGCGAGCAGCAGCGCGAGCCCGGCGAGGACGCCGCAGGCGCGGCGCACGGGCCGGCCGGGGGTGCGCCGGGGCGCGCCGGGTGTACGCAAGTTGCCCCGCGCGGTCCCCGCGTCGTCAGCGCCCCGCCTGCGGCGACCGCCGTCCTCGCCGCCCGCCCCGCCGTC
>NZ_GG770539.1:4493885-4498776 GCF_000154905.1 Streptomyces sp. SPB074
AAAAAAAAAAAAAAAAATTATAATAAAATAACATAAAAGCATAGAATCCGCCGTCTTGCTGAATAACCCCGCCGTCGTCAACAGCGCTGCCACGCACCCACCGTGCCGCTCCTCGACTCCGCACCCGCACGTGTGCCGGTGCCCGTGCCCTTGCCCGTCTCCGTGTCCGTATGCCTGTCGTCGGGCGCGGGGCCGCCGTCCGGCGGTGGGCCCTCCGGGCCGCTCTCCTCGCCGTTCCTCGGCAGCCGCAGGGTGAACACCGCGCCGCCGTCGGGGGAGTTGGCCGCCGTGATGTCGCCGCCGTGGATGTGCGCGTTGGCCTGCGCGATCGAGAGGCCGAGGCCGCTGCCCTCGGAACGGGGGCGCGAGGCGCTGGCCTTGTAGAAGCGGTCGAAGACGTGCGGCAGGACGTCCTCGGGGATGCCGGGGCCGTGGTCCCGCACCCGGATCACCAGCGAGGGCCCCTCGACCCGTACCGAGACCCGTACCGGGGAGCCGCCGTGCTTGAGGGCGTTGCCGATGAGGTTGGCGAGGATCACGTCGAGGCGGCGCGGGTCGACGCGGGCCGTGATGCCGCGCTCCGCGTCGAGTTCGACCGCGTCGAGCCAGGCGCGCGCGTCCACGCAGGCCGTGATCTGGTCGGCGATGTCCACGTCGTCGCACACGAGCCGCGCGGTGCCCGCGTCGAAGCGCGTCACCTCCATCAGGTTCTCCACCAGCGTGTTGAGCCGCCGCGTCTCGCTCACCACGAGCCGCACGGCGGGCTCGATCATCGGGTCGAGCGTGTCGATCTCCTCCTCCAGGACCTCCGTGACGGCGGTGATCGCGGTGAGCGGCGTGCGCAGTTCGTGGGACATGTCCGCGACGAAGCGGCGGCTCGACTCCTCGCGCGCGCTCATGTCCGCGACCCGCCGCTCCAGCGCCGCCGCCGCGTCGTTGAACGTACGGGACAGCTCGGCGAGTTCGTCCGTGCCGGAGACCCGCAAGCGGGTGCTGAGCTTGCCCTCGCCCAGCCGCTTGGCCGCGACCCCGAGGCGGTGCACGGGCTTGAGCACGGTCGTGGCCGCCGCCTGGGCGAGGAGCGCGGCGACGAGCAAAGCGAGCGTCGTCGCGATCCCCAAGGACCAGGCCAGCGACTCCAGATCGTCGGCCTCGGAGCCGAGCGACTTGCGCAGGTACCCGGTCGGGCCGCCGTCGCCCACCTCGGCGCCCGCGATCAGGTACGGCGTGCCCTTCACCGAGACCCGCTGCCAGTACAGGTGCGAGGACGCCTTGTTGGCCGGGGTGATCTCCTGCTTCCGGGCGACGGCCTCGCGCAAGGAGCCCGGCACATCACCGACCGAGAACGAACCGGGCGCCGAACTCCCGGTCACGGTACGGTTCCTGGCGTCCCGGTCGACCAGTACGACGTCGTAGTGCTGCCCCGAGCGGGAGATCGCGCGAGCCGTGCGCGCCAGGTCCTCGCGCGTCGGCCCCGGCGGCACCGTCCGGTCCGGGGAGGCCAGTTGCTCCTTGAAGTCGTTCAGCGTGTTGTCCTGCGTGCGGGTCAGGACCGCCTCCCGGTTGAGCCAGTACGCGATGCCCGAGGCCGAGACGGCGGCGGTCAGCGCGACGAGGCCGAAGACGAGGACGAGCCGCAGCCGCAGACTCGTGAAGCGCACCCCGGAGCCGGGCAGACGCCGCAGCCAGCCGCCGGCCCGCGCGGCGGCCCCGCCGGAGTCCCGCCCCGCGCCGCCCCGCCCCGTTCCGTTCCCCCGCCCCGCCTCGTCGTCCCGTTCCGTCCCGTCGCCTCGGCTCACTGCGGCGCGTCCAGCCGGTAACCGACCCCGCGCACCGTGCGGATGAGCTTCGGGGAGGACGGGACGTCCTCGACCTTGGCGCGCAGCCGCTGCACGCACGCGTCCACCAGGCGCGAGTCGCCGAGGTAGTCGTGTTCCCAGACCAGGCGCAGGAGTTGCTGCCGGGACAGCGCCTGCCCCGGACGCCTGCTGAGTTCGAGCAGGAGGCGCAACTCGGTCGGGGTGAGCTGGAGTTCCGTACCGTCCTTGGCGACCGTCATCGCGGAGCGGTCGATGACGAGGTTCCCGAAGGCCGCCGAATCGCTGGACTCGCGCTCCCCGCGCCGCAGCACCGCGCGGATGCGCGCGTCGAGCACCCGTCCCTGCACGGGCTTGACGACGTAGTCGTCCGCCCCGGACTCCAGGCCCACCACGACGTCGATGTCGTCGCTGCGCGCGGTGAGCAGGATGATCGGGAGCTGGTCGGTGCGGCGGATACGACGGCACACCTCGAAGCCGTCGATTCCGGGCAGCATGACGTCCAGAACGATCAGGTCCGGTCGTTCCTCGCGCAGTTTCGTCAGCCCGTCCTCGCCCGTGGCGGCGGTGGCCACGCGGTGCCCCTGGCGGGTCAGGGACAGCTCAAGGGCCGTACGGATGGCGTCGTCGTCCTCGATCAGCAACAGGGAAGGCACCCGGTCATTCTGTCCCACGGCCGCCCGGACTTCGACCTCCGGGTGCCGGGACGCGAGGCCCGGGCCCGGGAAATCGCGGGGCCGGTGCCCCCGGGAAGCCGGGCCCGTGCCCAGGGGAGCGGCGGGCCCGTGCCCGCGGCGCCGCCCGCGCCTGCCCCTCCGTACGCCCCCTCCTCCGTACGCCCGTTTCCGCACGGCCCGCCCGGCCCCGCGCGGGCGAGCCTTGCTCCGACGCGCGCGCGAGGAAGCGCTGTGACAGCTCTGTGACAGTCGGCGGACACGGTCATGAACTGGGGTTGGCAATGTTTTCGGCACACGGGGCGCACCGGCCGGCCGCAAGGACGGCGGGAACGCCTCGCGGCGGAAGCACCCACACCTCAGGACGGAGGCGCGCGATGAGCACTCGGCACAGCACCACGGGCGGTGCGGTGGTCACCCGGCTGCACGACTACCTCGCGCGGACCGAGACCTCCGGTGCCGCGACCGTGTCCCTGTTCGAGCGGAGCCATGAGCCCGGGGGCGGACGGGGACGGGGTTGCGGGACCGGCCGGGCACCGCGTCCCCTGCGGGGGACGCCGGTGGACGTGGCTCCGGTTCCCCGCGGGGGGAACGAGGGGAACCGGAGCGTCACGCACGGCCAGAGCACGGCGGACGCGGGGGACGCGGGGGAGCGGTCCCGGGCGAACGAGGCGGAGTTCACCGCCTACGTCCGGGAGCGCCGCGCCTCCCTCTACGCGACCGCCTACCACCTGACCGGGGACCGCTTCGAGGCGGAGGACCTGCTCCAGAGCGCCCTCTTCTCGACGTACCGGGCCTGGGACCGCATCACCGACAAGGCCGCCGTCGGCGGCTACCTGCGCCGCACCATGACGAACCTGCACATCAGCGCGTGGCGGCGGCGCAAGCTCAACGAGTACCCGACCGAGGAACTGCCGGAGACGGCCACCGACACGGACGCGATGCGCGGCACCGAGCTGCGCACCGTCCTGTGGCAGGCGCTCGCCCGGCTGCCCGAACTCCAGCGCACGATGCTGGTCCTCCGCTACTACGAGGGCCGCACGGACCCGGAGATCGCGAAGATCCTCGACATCAGTGTCGGCACGGTCAAGTCGAGCATCTGGCGCAGCCTGCGCCGCCTGCGCGACGACGAGGCGCTCAGCCGCGACCGTGACCGCGAGGAGTCCTTCGGCGAACTGGTCGCCTGAGGACCGAGGGGGGACGGGGGAAAAGCGGGGGGAACAGGGGGAAACGGGGGAAACCGAGGGGAGGGTCCGCCGCACGGGGGCCCGGGGCACGTACGGGGGAGTACGCGTCCGGGACGGGCGGCGGACACGGGGGAGAACGGGGGGAACACGGGGCGCCACGGGGGGGCGTCGCGACCACGGGGGTGGTTGCCGTGGCGGGACCGGAGGGCTGGGGGGCCTTCCGGTCCCGTCGCCGTTTCCGGGGACGGGCGGGCCGCCGGGCGTACGCGGTCACGGAGCCGGCCGCCGGGCGCCCCGTCCCGCCGGTGCCGAGGTCAGCGCGCCGCCCGGGCCCCGTCCCGCCTCAGCTCGCCGTCCGCTCCGTGCCCCGCTCCCGTACCGCCGGCCCGACCGGCCCGCGTGCGCAAGCCGCCGCGGCCAGCCTTCCCAGCGCCTCTTCCTTCGCGCAGGGGTGCGCGCCGAGCGCGGCCTGCCGCTGCACGATCGCGCGCTCCGAGCGCATCAGCCGGAAACCCCTGCGCAGCAGGAACGGGACGGACTTGCGGCCCTCGCGCAGGTCCCGCAGCAGCCGCCGCCGGAACGTCGTGCTCGGCCGCCCGCGCAGGCACAGCGCGTCGGCGAGGACACCGAGTTCGCGGCAGCGCCGCACGATGTCGGCGGCGAAGATGCCCTCGGCGATGAAGAGGGGGGTCGTGCGGTCGAGCGTCAGCGTCTCCGTGCCGGTACGGGCGCTCTCGGCGATCGAGTAGACGGGGACCTCGGCGGACCGGGTCCGGCACAGCTCGCTGATCGCGTCCAGCGCCCGCTCCCGGTCCCAGGACAACGGCGAGTCCCAGTCGATGTCGCGTTGCGGGCCCTCGCCCGCGACGAGCGGCAGGGTCGGGTCGTCGCCGTCCTTGTAGAAGTCGTCCAGGGACAGCACGGGCAGACCTGAGGCGGCGGCGAGGGACGACTTGCCCGAGCCGGAGGGCCCGGCGAGCAGGACGACCCGGACCGGTACGGCGGGATGGGGACTCACGAGGCACCAGTGTGCGCCATGCACCCACCACCCCGACCCGCCGGGGCGCGCTTTGGTACCCGACCGACACCTCGCCTACGCTGCGTGCGCACACGCTCACGTACCGAACCGGCAGGTGGCAGTCATGGCAGCAGCACGACACGCAAAGACCTCATCCTCCTCGCGCGCCCTCCTGCGAGCCGGTCTCGGCCTCGC
>NZ_GG770539.1:4498876-4505471 GCF_000154905.1 Streptomyces sp. SPB074
AAAAAAAAAAAAAAAAATTAAAAGATATAATAAAAACAGGGTTAGATTCGCAATAAAGGAAAATAACATCGGCGGGGCGGCCGCGAGCGCGAGCGCGGCGGCCCCCGCCCTGGACACGGTCGCCCCGGACCTGGGCTCGCTCGCCCCCGGCGGCCTCGGCAAGCAGCTCGACACGCAGGCCGCGCTGGGCGGCGCGAGCCAGGGCCTCCAGGCCGCGACCACCTACGGCCTCGGCGGCGTCACCAACCTCCAGCTCGACCCCCTCGCGGGCACCGGCACCGACCCGCTGGCCAACGGCGTGGGCACCCAGGTCGCCGACTTCAAGCCGGTCGGCACGACGGACCTCACGGGCCCGGTCACGAGCGGCGCGAGCCTCGCGGAACTGCCGGTGGCGGGCGACGTGGTGCACACGCTGGGCATCGGCGGCTGAGAGCGCGGCCGCGCCCCGGCAGCCCCGCGTTGACGTATGACTGTGCGGGCCGTCCCCTGGTCGGGGGCGACCCGCACGGGTCCGTGCACGCGGCCGCAGACCGCCCGCGCGCTCGCGTCAGTAGGCGGAGCCCGCGCCCCCCAGGGAGCCGGTCGGGTGCCACACCGTCTTCGTCTCCAGGACGGAGGTCATGCGGCGCAGGCCGGGCGTCGCCGTCCAGTCCTCCCCGGCCGCCGCCGGACGCAGCACCCGCTTGAGGTTGTCCGCCGCCGCGATCTCCAGGTCCACGGCCTCCTGGCCGTGCGCGCCCGTGAGGTCGATCGCGTTGACGTCCTGGTGGGAGGCGAGCGTCGGGCCCAGGTCGGCGATCCGGCCGCTGAGGAGGTTCGCCGTGCCGCCCGGGACGTCCGAGGTGGCGAGGACCTCGCCGAGGGACAGGGCGGGCAGCGGCCGCTCCTCGCTCGCCACGACGACCGCCGTGCAGCCCGTCGCGAGGACGGGCGCGAGCACCGAGACGAGGCCGAGCAGCGAGGACTCGCGCGGCGCGAGCGCCGCGACGACCCCGCTCGGCTCGGGCGTGGACAGGTTGAAGAACGGCCCCGCGACCGGGTTCGCGCCGCCGACGACCTGTGCGAGCTTGTCGGTCCAGCCCGCGTACCAGACCCAGCGGTCCACCGCCGCGTCCACCTGGGCGCGCGCGGCGTCCTGGTCCAGGCCCTCGGCCTCGGCGACCTCGCGCGCGAACTGCCCGGCGCGCCCCTCCAGCATCTCCGCGACGCGGTAGAGGACCTGGCCCCTGTTGTACGCGGTCGCGCCCGACCAGCCGGGGAACGCCTTGCGCGCGGCGGCGACCGCGTCCCGGGCGTCCTTGCGGGTCGAGCGCGGGGCGTTGGCCAGCCACTCGCCGTGCGCGTCGCTCACCTCGTACACCCTGCCGCCCTCACTGCGGGGGAACTTCCCGCCGACGTACAGCTTGTAGGTCTTGAAGACGCCCAGGCGCGGCGCCGGGGCGCCCGCCTTCGCGGCGGCGGCCCCGCGGCCGCCCTTCGCCTGCTTCTCCGTCTTCTCCGTCTTCGCGGACTTCTCAGACATCGAGGTACGCCTCCAGGCCGTGCCTGCCGCCCTCGCGGCCGTAACCCGACTCCTTGTAGCCGCCGAAGGGCGAGGCCGGGTCGAACTTGTTGAAGGTGTTGGCCCACACGACGCCCGCGCGCAGCTTCTCGGCCACGGCGAGGATGCGGGAGCCCTTCTCGCTCCAGATGCCCGCCGAGAGCCCGTACGGCGTGTTGTTCGCCTTGGCGACCGCCTCGGCCGGGGTGCGGAAGGTGAGGACCGAGAGGACGGGGCCGAAGATCTCCTCGCGGGCGACGGTGTGCGCCTGCGTGACGTTGGTGAAGACCGTCGGGGCGAACCAGTAGCCCGAGCCGGGGAGTTCGCAGGGGGCGCTCCAGCGCTCGGCGCCCTCCGCCTCGCCCTGATCGGTCAACCGCGTGATGCGGTCGAGCTGTTCGGCCGAGTTGATGGCGCCGAGGTCGGTGTTCTTGTCGAGCGGGTCGCCCACGCGCAAGGTGGTGAGGCGCCGCTTGAGCGCGTCCACGACCTCGTCGTGCGCCGACTCCTGCACGAGCAACCGCGAGCCCGCGCAGCACACTTGGCCCTGGTTGAAGAAGATCCCCGTCACGATGCCCTCGACGGCCTGCTCGACGGGCGCGTCGTCGAAGACGATGTTGGCGCCCTTGCCGCCGAGTTCGAGTGTCACGCGCTTCCGCGAGCCCGCGACCGTCCGGGCGATCTGCTTGCCGACCGCGGTCGAACCGGTGAACGCGACCTTGTCCACGTCCGGGTGCGCGACGAGGGCCGCGCCCGCGTCCCCGTACCCGGGAAGGATGTTCACGACGCCCTTGGGCAGACCGGCCTGCCGGCAGATCTCGGCGAAGAACAGCGCGCTGAGCGGGGTCGTCTCGGCGGGCTTGAGGACCACCGTGTTCCCCGCCGCGAGCGCGGGCGCGATCTTCCACGCGAGCATGAGCAGCGGGAAGTTCCACGGGATGACCTGGCCCGCGACCCCGAGCGGCTTCGGCGCGGGGCCGAAGCCCGCGTGCTCCAGCTTGTCGGCCCAGCCCGCGTAGTAGAAGAAGTGCGCGGCGACGAGCGGGATGTCCGTGTCGCGCGTCTCCTTGATGGGCTTGCCGTTGTCGAGCGTTTCCAGGACGGCGAGTTCGCGGGCGCGCTCCTGGACGATCCGCGCGATGCGGAAGAGGTACTTGGCGCGCTCGGCACCCGGCAGCGCCGCCCAGGCGGGGAAGGCGCGGCGGGCGGCGGCGACCGCGCGCTCGACGTCCGCCTCGCCCGCCCGCGCGACCTCGGAGAGGACTTCCCCCGTCGCGGGGGACACGGTCTTGAAGACCTCGCCGGAGGCGGCCTCGGCGAACTCGCCGTCGATGAAGAGCCCGTAGGACGAGTCGAGTGCGACGGCGGCGCGCGATTCGGGCGCGGGCGCGTAGTCGGTGAAGGCCGGGGCGGGCCCGGCGGAGGGGGTCTCGTGTGCCATGGGTCAGTCCACCGTCACGTAGTCGGGGCCGGAGTAGCGGCCCGTGGCCAGCTTCTGGCGCTGCATCAGCAGGTCGCCGAGCAGCCCGGAGGCGCCGAAGCGGAACCACGCGTTGCTCAGCCAGTCCTCGCCCGCCGTCTCGGCGACGAGGACGAGGAACTTGATCGCGTCCTTCGTCGTCCGGATGCCGCCGGCCGGCTTCACGCCGACCTGCTCCCCGTGCGCGGCGCGGAAGTCCCGTACCGCCTGGAGCATGAGGAGCGTGTTCGCCGGGGTCGCGTTGACGCCGACCTTGCCCGTCGAGGTCTTGATGAAGTCCGCGCCGCCCAGCATCCCGAGCCAGGAGGCGCGCAGGATGTTGTCGTAGGTGGACAGCTCGCCGGTCTCGAAGATCACCTTGAGCCGGGCGCGGGAGCCGATCGCCTCGCGCACGGCGACGATCTCCTCGTAGACCTTCGCGTAGCGGCCCGCGAGGAAGGCGCCCCGGTCGATGACCATGTCGATCTCGTCGGCACCGGCCGCGAGCGCGGACTCGACGTCCGCGAGTTTCACGGCGAGCGGGGCACGCCCGGCCGGGAAGGCCGTCGCGACCGAGGCGATGCGGACCTCGCCGCCCGCCAGGGTCTCCTTCGCCGTCGCGACCATGTCGGGGTAGACGCAGACGGCGGCGACGCGGGGCGCGGAGCGGTCGGTGGGGTCCGGGTGCAGGGCCTTGGCGGCGAGGGCGCGGACCTTGCCCGGGGTGTCGGCGCCTTCGAGCGTCGTCAGGTCGATCATGGAGATCGCCAGGTCGATCGCGCGGGCCTTCGCGGCCGTCTTCACGGACCGCGTCCCGAGCGCGGCGGCGCGCGCCTCCAGGCCGACCGGGTCGACACCGGGCAGTCCGTGCAGGAAGCGCCGCAACGAGGCGTCGGAGGCGCTCACTTCGGCGAACGCGTTCCCTGCGGCGGCCCGTGGCGCGGGGGAGGGGGCGGGGGGAGTCGTGGGCATACTCACCAGGGGAGCATATCTACGCGCGTAGCGGTCTGTACAGGGGGCGCGGGGGCCCGGCAGGGGCGGGGGCGCGGGCGGGGCTGGGCCGGGTGGGGGAGCCCCGGGCGGGGGTGTCCCGCCCGTGTCCGGTGGGGAGCCCGAGGCCCTGCGGGGCCGGTGGGGGAGAATCGGGGTATGACGACCTCCGACCCGGCCGCTCCCCCGCCCCCGCCGGCCGCTCCCGACCGGATCTACCGCTCGCCCGCCGGCATCGCAGCCGGGGTGTTCCTGCTGATCCTGGGCGGCTGGCTGGGTGCCGACGCCATCGTCGTGGGCGAGGGCCGCGCCCCGTGGCTCGCCCTCGCCGCGGTGCTGTGCGTGGTCCCGCTGGTCATCGCCTTCACGCTGCGGCCCGCCGTCTTCGCGAACACCGAGCGGCTGCGCGTGCGCAACCCCTTCCGCACGATCGTGCTGCCCTGGAAGGGCGTCGCCGTGCTCCGCTCCGGCTACTCGAACGAGGTCGTGGACGGGGACGGCAGGGTCTTCCAGCTCTGGGCGATCCCCGTCTCGCTGCGCGGCCGCAAGCGCGCGGCCCGCGCCGAGGCCCGCGAGATGAGCAGGCAGGCGCGGGCGGGCCACACCGCCACCTCCGCGCACGAGGTCCGCCACCCGCAGGGCGACGTGGCGCTCGGCGAACTGCGCGAGCTGGCCGGCGACACGGACTCCCCCGAGAAGGGCCGCACCGAGGCCCGCTGGTGCTGGACCATCATCGCCCCGGCCGTCGTGGGCGCGATCCTGCTGATCGTGCTGCTGCTGGTCTGAGGGGGCGACGGGGACGGGCGGGGCGGTACGGGGGACCGCCCGCCGCGCCGTCACACCCGCGCGCCCTCAGCCCCCGCCCTCACACCCCCGCCGCCGCCCCCACGTCCCGCCGCAGCTCCGCGAGCAGCGCCGCCGCGCGCTCCCGGGCCTGCGGTACCGGGAGGCCCGCCGGGAGGACGATCTCCAGGTAGCACTTGAGCTTGGGCTCGGTGCCGCTCGGGCGGACGACGACCCTGCCCCGTACGCCCTCGGCCGTGCCGTCGCTCAGCGTGTAGCGCAGTCCGTCCGTGGGTGGAAGGCCGTCCTCGGGAAGGGCGAGGTCGTCCGCCGCCGTGACGGACAGGCCCGCGAGGCGCGGCGGCGGGGACTGGCGCAGGCGGTCCATCGCCGCGGGGATGAGCGAGAGGTCGGCGACCCGGGCGGAGAGCTGGGACGTCGCGTGCACGCCGTGCGCGCGGGCCAGCTCGTCGAGCGCGTCCGAGAGCGTGCGGCCCTCCTCCTTGAGCACCGAGGCGAACTCCGTGACGAGGAGCGCCGCCGTGATCCCGTCCTTGTCGCGCACCCCCTCCGGGTCCACGCAGTAGCCCAGCGCCTCCTCGTACCCGTACCGCAGCCCGGGGACCCGCGAGATCCACTTGAAGCCCGTGAGCGTCTCCGCGTGCGGGACGCCGGCCGCGCGGGCGAGGGTGCCGAGCAGCGTGCCGGAGACGATCGACTCGGCGAAGACACCGCGTTCGCCACGCCGCAGCAGGTGCGTGGCGAGCAGCGCGCCCACCTCGTCGCCCGTGAGCATCCGCCAGCCCGTCTCGGCCGAGGCGTCCGGCACGGCGACGGCGCAGCGGTCCGCGTCCGGGTCGTTCGCCACGATCAGGTCCGTGCCCGGGTGCGCCCGCGCCGTCGCGAAGGCGAGGTCCATCGCGCCGGGCTCCTCCGGGTTGGGGAACGCCACGGTCGGGAAGTCCGGGTCCGGCGCGGCCTGTTCGGCCACCGGTACGGGCGCGGGGAAACCGGCCCGCGCGAAGGCCGCGGCGACGGTCTCCGTGCCGACGCCGTGCAGCGCGGTGTGCACGATACGGGCGGTACGCGGCGAGCCGGGCGCGAGCACGGAGACCGCGCGCTCGACGTACGCCTCCAGTACCTCCTCCCCGAGCACCGTCCAGCCCTCCTCGGCGCGCGGCACCTCCGCCAGCGCTTCGACGGCCTCGATCCCGGCGGCGATCTCGGCGTCCGCCGGGGCGACGATCTGCGCGCCCGCGCCCTCGCCGGGCTCGGGGTAGCCGAAGCCGAGGTAGACCTTGTAGCCGTTGTCGCGCGGCGGGTTGTGGCTCGCGGTGACCTCGACCCCGGCGACCGCGCCGAGGTGCCCGAGCGCGAAGGCGAGGACGGGCGTGGGCAGCGGCCGGGGCAGGACGGCGGCGCGCAGCCCGGCCCCGGTCAGCACGGCGGCGGTGTCGCGCGCGAAGTCCGCCGACTTGTGGCGCGCGTCGTAGCCGACGACGACGAGCCCGTCCCCCTTGCCGTGCTCCCGCAAAAAGGCCGCGAGCCCGGCCGCCGCGCGGATCACGACGGCCCGGTTCATCCGCGAGGGCCCCGCCCCCAGTTCCCCGCGCAGCCCCGCCGTGCCGAAGCGCAGCAGGCCCGAGAAGCGGTCGCGCAGCGCCTCGGTGTCCTCCGCGTCGAGCAGCGCGGCCAGTTCGGCGCGCGTGTCCGGGTCGGGGTCCTCGGCCAGCCAGCGGCGGGCGCGGTCGATGAGGTCCTTCACGTCGTCCTGGTCCACCACGGTGGTCGTGCCTTTCTCGGCTTCGGTGGGGCGGCCGCGC
>NZ_GG770539.1:4505571-4509760 GCF_000154905.1 Streptomyces sp. SPB074
CCGCGCGCGGTCTCCCCCAGGGTCGTACGGGACACGTACCCCGTACGGGACACGTACCCCGTACGGGGGAGGGTCTCTCAGATGCGGTCGAGGACCTGGCCGAGGAGCGCCCCCATGTGCGCGGCCGAGTCGCGGCCCGCCTGGAGCACCTCCTCGTGGTTGAGGGGTTCGCCGGTGAGACCGGCGGCGAGGTTGGTGACGAGCGAGATGCCCAGGACCTCGGCCCCCGCCTCGCGCGCCGCGATGGCCTCCAGGACCGTGGACATGCCCACGAGGTCCCCGCCCATCGCGCGGACCATGTCGATCTCGGCGGGCGTCTCGTAGTGCGGACCGCGGAACTGCACGTACACGCCCTCTTCGAGCGTGGGGTCGATCTCCTTGCACAGCGCGCGCAGGCGCGGCGAGTAGAGGTCGGTGAGGTCCACGAAGTTCGCGCCGTGGATCGGCGAGGTCGCGGTGAGGTTGATGTGGTCGCTGATCAGCACCGGCTGGCCGGGCCGCATCCCGGCGCGCAGGCCGCCGCAGCCGTTGGTGAGCACGATCGTCTTGCACCCGGCGGCGACGGCGGTGCGCACGTTGTGCGCGACGGCGTCCACGCCGCGGCCCTCGTAGTAGTGCGTGCGGCCGAGGAAGACGAGGGCACGTTTGCCGCCGGCCGCGCCGTAGGAGCGGATGCGGCCCGCGTGGCCCTCGACGGCGGGCGGCGGGAAGCCGGGCAGGTCCGTGAAGGACAGGTCGTGGTCCGCCGTGCCGAGCGCCTCCGCGGCGGGCACCCAGCCCGAGCCCATCACCAGGGCCACGTCGTGCGTCTCGGTCCCCGTCAGCTCACCGAGCCGGGCGGCGGCGGCGCGGGCGGCGGCGAAGGGGTCGCCCTGGATGTCGTCCGGAATAACTGATGCGTTCACGCGAATGAGCGTAACCGCTCACGGCCTACGCGCGTAGACGTCGCTGATAACGACCTGATGTTGACTTACCGGTACCCCTTCGCGCGCGTTTACGGACACGGACGTGGCTGGTCAGGGCCTCGGGGGACGAGAAGCGGGGGACGCGGCGCGGCCGGCCGGTCCTGGCGCGAACCCGGCCCTCGCGCGGGCGCGGTGCGGCGGCTCTCGCGGGTGGGCGCGGCTCGCGGGCGCGGCTCGGCGGTCCTCGCGCGGGCGGCTCAGCAGGGCCGCTTGCGCAGTTCCATCACGTAGTCGTGCGGTGCCCCCGCCGATTCGGCCGCGTCGGCGATCTCGCCGAGGTAGCGCGCCGAGGGCAGCCCGCCCTCGTACCCGTTGAGCACGTACAGCCACGAGGACTCCGTGCCCTCCAGGGTGTGGACGCGGACCCGGGCGCGGCGGTAGATGCCGAGGCCGACGCCCTCCCAGCCGTCCATCGCCTCCTCGTCGGGCGGCGCGATGTCGTACAGCGCCACGAAGACCTGCGAGGCGGGGTCCTCGACGAGGGTGGCGAGCGCGCCCTCCCAGCCCATGTGCTCGCCGCCGAAGGTCAGCCGCCAGCCGTCGAGCCAGCCGGTGGCCCGCAGCGGGGAGTGCGGGGCACGGCGCGTCATCAGCCGCGCGTCGAGATTGCCTGCGTACGCAGCGTAGAGCGACATGACGTCGAGAGTACGGCAGACGGCGGAGGGAAGCGGGGGAGTCGTGGGAGGCGGACTCCCGCGCGAGGGGCGGGAGCAGGGGGGGGTGACCCGTTCCACACCCCGGACAGCGGGCCCGGGCGCGAAGCCTTTTGGCGCGTGCGGGACAATGAAGTACGTGACTCGGATCGTGATTATCGGTGGCGGACCCGGCGGATACGAAGCGGCCCTCGTGGGCGCCCAGCTCGGCGCGGAGGTGACCGTCGTGGACTGCGACGGCCTCGGCGGGGCCTCGGTGCTCACCGACTGCGTGCCTTCGAAGACCCTCATCGCGACCGCGGAGGTGATGACGACCTTCGACTCCTCCTACGAGGAGCTGGGCATCCTCGTCGCCGACGACACCCCGCCCCTGGAGCGCGCGGCGCGCGTCGTCGGGGTCGATCTCGGCAAGGTCAACCGCCGCGTCAAGCGCCTCGCGCTCGCCCAGTCGCACGACATCACCGCCTCCGTCACGCGCGCCGGGGCCCGCGTCCTGCGCGGCCGGGGCCGCCTGGAGGGCCAGCAGGACAGCGACGGCTCGCGCACCGTCGTCGTCACCGCCGCCGACGGCTCCGAGCAGCGCCTGACCGCCGACGCCGTCCTCATCGCGACCGGCGGGCACCCGCGCGAGCTGCCCGACGCGCGCCCCGACGGCGAGCGCATCCTCAACTGGACGCAGGTCTACGACCTGGACGAACTGCCCGAGGAACTCATCGTCGTCGGCTCCGGTGTCACGGGCGCCGAGTTCGCGGGCGCCTACCAGGCGCTCGGCTCGCGCGTCACCCTCGTCTCCTCGCGCGATCGCGTGCTGCCCGGCGAGGACCCGGACGCCGCGGCCGTCCTGGAGGACGTCTTCCGCAGGCGCGGCATGAACGTCATGGCGCGCTCGCGCGCCCAGGCCGTCAAGCGCGTCGGCGACCGCGTCGAGGTCACGCTCGCGGACGGCCGCGTCATCACGGGCTCGCACTGCCTCATGGCGGTCGGCGCGATCCCGAACACGGCGAACATCGGGCTGGAGGAGGCCGGGGTCAAGCTCAAGGACTCCGGGCACGTCAAGACCGACAAGGTCTCCCGCACGAGCGCCCCCGGGGTCTACGCGGCCGGGGACGTCACGGGCGTCTTCGCGCTCGCCTCGGTCGCCGCGATGCAGGGCCGTATCGCGATGTACCACTTCCTCGGCGACGCGGTCACCCCGCTCAACCTCAAGGCCGTCTCGTCCAACGTCTTCACCGACCCCGAGATCGCCACCGTCGGCTACAGCCAGGCCGACGTGGACGGGGGCCGCATCGACGCCCGCGTCGTCAAGCTCCCGCTGCTGCGCAACCCGCGCGCCAAGATGCAGGGCATCCGCGACGGCTTCGTCAAGATCTTCTGCCGCCCGGGGACCGGAGTCGTCGTCGGCGGTACCGTCGTCGCCCCCCGAGCGAGTGAACTCATCCACCCCATCTCGATCGCTGTGGACAACAATCTGACCGTGGAACAGATCGCTAACGCGTTCACCGTGTACCCGTCGTTGTCCGGTTCGATCGCCGAAGTGGCCCGCCAGCTCCACACCGTCAAGCGCGCGGAGGAGCAGGTCTGAGGAGGCCGTACGGCCTCAACCCCCCTGCTCGCGCGGGATGGCGGTCCATCGCCGCGCGGCGGTGGACCGGGGCCGTGGCAGCGCCCGGCGGCCGTTCACGACCCCGTATACCACTTTCCCCGCCCCGACGTGGACAACTTCCGTAACTCGGCGGAAAGTGGTGAACGCGGACAGTCATGCGCGTTACTGTCAGTTCCGTGTTCGCTGCTGAACGTCGTCAAATGATCCTTGAAATGGTGCGCGCCAACGGAGCGGTCTCGCTCCGGGAACTGGCCCGCGTCGTCCAGACCTCTGAAGTGACCGTACGGCGGGACGTGCGGGCCCTCGAAGCGGAAGGGCTCCTCGACCGCAGGCACGGCGGTGCCGTGCTCCCGGGCGGCTTCGCGCGGGAGACCGGCTTCCCGCAGAAGACGCACCTCGCCTCGGCCGAGAAGGCCGCGATCGCCGAGCTCGCCGCCGAGTTCGTCGAGCCCGGCGAGGCCGTCGTGATCGGCGCCGGGACCACGACGCAGGAGCTGGCCCGCCGTCTCGCGCGCGTCGCCGGTCTCACCGTCGTGACCAACTCCCTCCTCGTCGCCCAGGCCCTCGCGCACGCCAACCGTGTCGAGGTCGTCATGACCGGGGGCACCCTGCGCGGCACCGACTACGCGCTCGTGGGCAGCGGGGCCGAGCAGTCCCTCCAGGGCCTGCGCGTCTCGCGCGCCTTCCTCTCGGGCAGCGGTCTCACCTCGGACCGCGGTCTGTCCACCGCCAACATGCTCTCGGCGAGCGTCGACCGCGCGCTCGTGCAGTCGGCCGCCGAGGTCGTCGTCCTCGCCGACCACACCAAGCTCGGCACCGACACGATGTTCCAGACCGTGGCGCCCGACCTCATCACCCGCCTCGTCACCGACGAGCCGGCGCCCGGCGAGGAGCGCGCGGCGACCGAGCTCCAGGCCCTCGCCGACCAGGGCGTCCACATCTCCCTGGCCGGTCCGCACGCCCCCGCC
>NZ_GG770539.1:4509860-4510934 GCF_000154905.1 Streptomyces sp. SPB074
CGGCGGGCACGCTGGGCGAGCAGGGCGGCCCGGGGCAGGGCGAGCGGGGCCGGGCGGTGGAGGCGCACCGCAGGTAGCGAGACCGCGGGGAGCGCGGGAGGGACCCGGGCGCGCGGGCCGGGGGAGCGCCGGGGGGCGTGGTGCGGATCGGGGGAGCGCCGGGAGGCGCGCGCCCGGCCCGTACCGCCGGTCCGGGCGCGCGCCTGCCCCGTGCCGGGTGCCCCCGGGAGGGCCGCCTCCGGAACCGTCCGGTGCCGGGGGCGCGTCCTCGGGGGCAGCCGTTCCGTCGTCGTCCCCCACCGAAAAGCGCTTTCATGAGCTTTGCCCTGTCCGGCAGCGCCGCCGCACCCCGCTTCACGCGGGTGGTGCCCCGCGCGCGGTTCCTGGCCGGGGCCCTGGGGTTCCTCGTGCTCGCGCGAGTCGTGTTCCTCGTCTGGGAGCTGCGCCTCCACGCGGGCCCGCGTCCGCCGGGGCCGCCCGCCGGCGCGGACGAGGGCTACCACCGCATCCCCACGGGCCTGGAGGAGCAGTACCACTACCTGGGCGTGCTCTCGGCCGCGACCCTCGCCGTCTGCGTCCTCGGCCTCGTGTACTGGCTCCAGGCGATGCGGGACAACGCCGAGATCCTCGCCCCGGGGCGCAGCGCCACTCGCGCCCGTGGATCTACTTCTCGTGGATCGTCCCGGGCGTCTCCTTCTGGTTCCCGCGCGATGTCGTCGTGGACATCTGGCGCGCGGCGGCCCCCCGGGGCGAGGACCCGGCGCGGCGCCGCACCCCCTGGTGGATCAGCGTGTGGTGGGCGGTCCTGGTCGGCGCCGTCGCGATGCTTCTCGTCAAGGCGAATCTGGGCGACGACGGGCAGCCCGAGGCCGACCTGGTTCACGACGCCTTCCGCAGCGTGCTCGCCACCGACGTCCTCCTGCTCGCCGCCGCCCTGACGCTCACGCTCGTGCGGCGCATGACCCGCGACCAGGAGGAGCGGACGAGCGGCTGAGACAGGGGGGCCGGCGGGGGCCCGGGGGCCGGGCGTACGCGGCCGGGAGACACGCGTACGGGCCGGACGGCATACGGGTG
>NZ_GG770539.1:4511045-4524971 GCF_000154905.1 Streptomyces sp. SPB074
CGCACCCGTACCCCCGCCGCGCGGGGCGGGGCCGGTGTCAGTCCTTGATCTCGCAGATGACCGTGCCGGAGCTGAGCGAGGCGCCGACCGTGACGTCCAGGCCCTTGACGGTGCCGGAGCGGTGGGCGGTCAGCGGCTGCTCCATCTTCATGGCCTCCAGGACCACGATCAGCTCGCCCTCCTTGACCTCCTGGCCCTCCTCGACGGCGACCTTCACGATCGTGCCCTGCATCGGCGAGGCGAGCGTGTCGCCCGAGGCGGCCGGGCCGCTCTTGCGGGCCGCGCGCCGCTTCGGCTTCGCGCCGGCCGCGAGCCCCGTCCGGGCCAGGGACATGCCGAGGCTCGCGGGGAGGGAGACCTCCAGGCGCTTGCCGCCGACCTCGACCACGATGTTCTCGCGGCTCTCGTCGTCGGCGGTGCCGTCGGCCGGGGCGGCGAAGGGCTTGATCTCGTTGACGAACTCGGTCTCGATCCACCGGGTGTGGATCGTGAACGGGTCAGTGGAACCGGTCAGTTCGGGCGCGAAGGCCGGGTCCTTGACGACGGCGCGGTGGAAGGGGATCGCCGTCGCCATGCCCTCGACGCGGAAGTCCGCGAGGGCGCGCGCGGCGCGCTCCAGCGCCTCCTTGCGGGTGCGCCCGGTGATGACCAGCTTCGCGAGGAGCGAGTCCCAGGCCGGGCCGATGACGGTGCCGGACTCGACGCCCGCGTCCAGGCGCACGCCCGGGCCGCTCGGCGGCGCGAAGGCCGTGACCGTGCCGGGAGCGGGCAGGAAGCCGCGCCCCGGGTCCTCGCCGTTGATGCGGAACTCGAAGGAGTGGCCGCGCAGCGCGGGGTCGCCGTAGCCCAGTTCCTCGCCGTCGGCGATGCGGAACATCTCGCGCACGAGGTCGATGCCGGCGACCTCCTCGGTCACCGGGTGCTCGACCTGGAGGCGCGTGTTGACCTCCAGGAAGGAGATCGTGCCGTCGTTGCCGACCAGGAACTCGACGGTCCCCGCGCCGACGTACCCGGCCTCCTTGAGGATCGCCTTCGACGCGCTGTACAGCTCCGCGACCTGCGCCTCGCTCAGGAACGGCGCGGGCGCCTCCTCCACGAGCTTCTGGTGGCGGCGCTGGAGCGAGCAGTCACGCGTCGAGACGACGACGACGTTGCCGTGCTGGTCGGCGAGGCACTGGGTCTCGACGTGCCGGGGGCGGTCGAGGTAGCGCTCCACGAAGCACTCGCCGCGCCCGAAGGCCGCGACGGCCTCGCGCACCGCCGAGTCGTACAGTTCGGGGACCTCTTCGAGGGTGCGGGCGACCTTGAGGCCGCGACCGCCGCCGCCGAAGGCCGCCTTGATCGCGATGGGCAGCCCGTGCTCCTGCGCGAAGGCCACGACCTCCTCGGCGCCCGAGACCGGGTCGGGGGTGCCCGCGACGAGCGGGGCCCCGGCGCGCTGCGCGATGTGGCGGGCGGCGACCTTGTCGCCGAGGTCGCGGATCGCGGCGGGGGGCGGGCCGATCCAGTTGAGCCCGGCGTCGATGACGGCCTGGGCGAACTCGGCGTTCTCGCTGAGGAAGCCGTACCCGGGGTGCACGGCGTCGGCGCCGGACTCGGCGGCGGCGTGCAGCACCTTCGCGATGTCGAGGTAGCTCGTCGCGGGCGTGTCACCGCCCAGCGCGTACGCCTCGTCCGCCGCGCGCACGTGCGGCGCGTCCCGGTCCGGTTCCGCGTACACGGCGACGCTGCCGATGCCCGCGTCGCGGCAGGCGCGGGCGACCCGGACGGCGATTTCACCGCGGTTGGCGATGAGCACCTTGCGCACGATGGCTCCCTTTTCTCGCTCTTCGTCCCTGGGGGCGGGCCCCGACGTGTACGAACAGGCCGAGTTTAGGGACAGCCGACACGAGGCGCCGGTGACGGCGCGGTGGTGAGCTGGCCCACACCGATCGCCGCCCGGCCCCTGGTCACCGGACGAAAGTCCATGTACAGGGCCCTGAATCACCTCAGCGTAGCCCCGCCGGGCGGGCGCGGTCTCTGTCCGCCCGCGCCGCGAGGAGGGGGGTTTCTTTGTGGGGATACGACTAAAGGGGCCGGGATTCTTTGCCGCCCGTCCCGCCGGGAGCGCCGCGCGCACCCTTGTCCGGTCGCCTACCCGCCAGTAGCGTGCCGGGGAATCGTGCGTACCCCCGGTAACAGCGGCGCGGGGGCGGAACGGAAGCGGGTGTGCCGAGGATGACGCGGACCGTCGTGGCCTGGATAACGGGCGTCGTGCTGTTCCTGGAGACCTTCGGGCTCGTCCTGCTGTGCCTCACGCTCGGCGCCGTCGTGGACAACCAGTCCATGTCCCTCGCGGGCACCGATCCCGACGCCGTCGTCACCGGCTCCTACGTCCTCGCCGCCGTCGCCGGGCTCTTCCTCTGCGCCTGCGCCGTCGTCGCCCTGCGCTGCGCGCTGCGCCGCCGCGCCCCCGTCCGCACGGGCCGCGTCCTGCTGATCGTCGCGGCCGTCACGCACGGCGTGCTCGCCGCCGTCTCGCTCGCGCTCCTCGGGCCCGCCGTCTTCCTCGGCCTGCTCCTCGTCCTCGCGCTCCTCGTCCTCATCCTGGTCAGCCCGGACGCCGCGCCCGCCGGCCCCGAGGTCAGTCCTTCCACAACTCCGTGATGCCGACGCCCAGTTCGCGCAGCAGCGTGCGCAGGGTGGGCAGCGAGAGGCCGAGTACGTTGCCGTGGTCGCCCTCGATGCCGTCCACGAACGGCGCCGAGCGCCCGTCGAGCGTGAACGCCCCCGCCACGTACAGCGGTTCGCCGCTCGCCACGTACGCGGCGATCTCCGCGTCGTCCGGCGTCCCGAACCGCACCGTCGTGGACGCCGTCACCGAGGCACGCGCGCCCGAGACGGTGTCGATCACGCAGTGCCCGGTACGGAGCACCCCGGCCCGCCCGCGCATCGCCTTCCACCGCGTCACGGCCTCCCCGGCGTCGGCGGGCTTGCCGTGGGCGACACCGTCGAGGTCGAGCACGGAGTCGCAGCCGACGACGAGCGCGCCCCGCGCGTCCTCGCGCCCGGCGACCACCGCCGCCTTCGCCTCGGCGAGCACGAGCGCCAGTTCACCCGGTGTGGGCGCGCTGATCGCCTCCTCGTCCACGCCGCTCACGATCACCTCGGGAGCGAGCCCCGCCTGCCGCAGCAGGCCGAGCCGCGCGGGGGACTGCGAGGCGAGCACGAGGCGACGGCGGGACGGGGCGGGCCGGGGGGCAGCCTCGGGGGTACGCGAAGACATGAGGTGATCGTAGGACGTACGCGGTGGTGGGCCGTACGGGCGCGGGGCAGCGCTCCCGCCGGGCGCCCCGCCCGCTCGTCCGACGCCCCCCGCCGTCCCCGTCGTGCGCCCCCGCCTCCCGCCGTGCGCCGTCCCTCCGTCCGCTCAGCCGTGCGCCGTCCCCCCTCCGCTCAGAGGTATCCGCCCAGCCCGACGAGCAGCATCGCGAGCACCATGACGCAGGCGAGGAGCACGCCCGCGCGGTGCAGCTTCCGTTGCGCCGCCTGCCACTCCTCGGGCGGCTCGTGTTGATCCCGGTCCGACCACAGCATGGGTTCCAGGCTGCGGCGCCCGGGGGTGGCGCGCCTGAGTACGCGTACCTAAGCGCGTACGGGGGCGGGGAGCGCGGCGAGGACCGCGGGGGCGCGGCGTGCGGCGCGGGGGCGCGCGGGCCGCGCGGGACGCGCCGGGGGAGGGGCGGGGCTCGCCCGCCGGGGCCGGGCGGGCCCGGTGCCGGGCGGTCCGCCGGCCGTGGTGGGGTAGGGGCATGAGCAACCCGTACTCCGACCTCACCCGCCCCCCGCTGAGCGCCGCCGCGCTGCGCCGTGCCCTCGTGCGGCCCGGCGGGCTGTGGACGGCGCTCGACGTCGTGCCCCGTACCGGCTCCACCCACACCGATCTGCGGGCCCGCGCGGCGGGCACCCCCGAGGGCGCGGTTCTCGTCGCCGAGGAGCAGACGGCGGCCCGGGGCAGGCTCGACCGCCGCTGGAGCGCCCCGCCGCGCTCCGGGCTCTTCTTCTCCGTGCTGCTGCGCCCCGAGGTGCCGGCCGCGCGGCTCGGCTGGCTCCCCCTCCTCGCGGGCGTCGCCCTCGCGACGGCGCTCTCGCGCGCGGCGGGCGTCGACACGGCCCTCAAATGGCCCAACGACCTGCTCCTCACCGTGGACGGGGCCGAGCGCAAGGCGGCCGGCATCCTCGCCGAGGCCACCGAGGACGGCGCCGTCGTCCTCGGCATCGGCCTCAACGTCTCGCTGCGCGCCGACGAGCTTCCCGTCCCCACCGCCGGTTCCCTCGCCCTCGCCGACGCGATCACCCTCGACCGCGACCCGCTGCTCCGCGCCGTGCTCCGCTCGCTCGCCGAGTGGTACGAGCGCTGGCGCGAGGCCGACGGGGACCCGGCCGCCTGCGGGCTCCAGGCCGCCTACGCCGCCGGGTGCTCCACGCTCGGGCGGCAGGTGCGGGCGGAGCTGCCCGGCGGCGGTGAACTGCTCGGCGAGGCCGTCGCGCTCGACGGGGACGGCCGGCTCGTCCTCGTGACCCCGGGGGGCGCACGGGAGGCCGTGGGGGCGGGGGACATCGTCCATCTGCGCCCCGTCCCGCCCCCGGAGGGACGACAGGGCGGCTCGGGCGACGAGTGAGCCAGGGCACACCTGCCGTATCGTGGAGCGCGCTCGTGGCGTTGGCCCGCGGCAGAGGGGAAGGGCGCAGGCAGTGACCGTCGACGACACCGGTTCGGGCGCGGGTGGCTCGGCCTCACCGGGCGGCGAGCGGCGCGCCCCCGAGGGGGCGGGCGACTCCGCCGGTACCCCATCCAGCGACGCCGACCCCGACCCCGTACCCGGGCCGGACGCGGCGGCCCCCGGGGAGCGCCCCGGGAACGAGGGCGCGGACGGCGGGCCCGAGGACGACGGCGGGCGCGAGCACCTCGTGGAGTGGACGCAGGACCGTGCCGTGGACCGGGGCCGGCCCGAGCGCGCCGACCACGCGCCCTCCGTTCCCGGCGCCCCGCGCGACGAACCGCCCGAGGACGACCCGCTCGCGCTCCGCCTCGAAACGCTGATCCTCGGCGCCGAGCGCCGCTACACCCCCTTCCAGGCGGCCCGTACCGCCGGTGTGTCGATGGAGCTGGCCTCGCGCTTCTGGCGGGCCATGGGCTTCGCGGACATAAACCAGGCGAAGGCGCTCACGGAGGCCGACGTCCTCGCGCTGCGGCGCCTGGCCGGTCTGGTCGAGGCGGGGCTGCTCAGCGAGGCGATGGCCGTGCAGGTCGCCCGCTCGACGGGGCAGACCACGGCGCGGCTCGCCGAGTGGCAGATCGACTCCTTCCTCGAAGGGCTCACCGAGCCTCCCGAGCCCGGCATGACGCGTACCGAGGTCACCTATCCGCTGATGGAACTGCTCCTGCCCGAGCTGGAGGAGTTCCTGGTCTACGTGTGGCGCCGCCAGCTCGCGGCGGCGACCGGCCGGGTCGTGCAGGTCAGCGACGACGAGGAGATGGTCGACCGCAGGCTCGCCATCGGCTTCGCCGACCTCGTGGGCTTCACGCGGCTGACCCGGCGGATGGAGGAGGAGGAGGTCGGAGAACTCGTCGAAGCCTTCGAGACCACCTCCGCCGACCTCGTCGCCGCGCGTGGCGGACGTCTCGTGAAGACCCTCGGCGACGAGGTGCTCTTCGCCGCCGACGACGCCGGGGTGGCAGCCGAGATCGCGCTCCGCCTCATCGAGACCCTTTCGGGCGACGAGACGATGCCCGAACTGCGCGTCGGCATCGCCTTCGGCACCGTCGCCACGCGCATGGGGGACGTCTTCGGCACCACGGTGAACCTCGCCTCCCGGCTCACCTCGATAGCGCCCAGGGACGCCGTCCTGGTCGACTCCGCCTTCGCCGAGGAGCTGATCCGTACCGGCGAGGCCCCCGTCTCGGAGACGGCGGCGGCCGAGGAGACGGACCGCGCGGCGAAGGAGGGCGAACAGCCCCCGGACTACCGCTTCGCGCTCCAGCCCATGTGGCAGCGCCCGGTGCGCGGCCTCGGCGTCGTGGAACCGTGGCTGCTGACCCGGCGGGCGGAGAAGCGGGAGGACTGAGCGCGGCGCCGGCGCGGTTCCCGGTGCCGCCGTCCGGCGCCCCGCCGTCGCACGCGGTCCGGTCCGGGAGGCGCCGGAGGCGTGGATACGGCGCTTCGTCACCTGCGTGGCGACCAAGCGCGCCCCGCTCTCCGCGCTCGACCGCGAGTCCGGCGCCGGTAGCACCGGCGCCCCGCCCGTCGGCGTCCCGCCGTCTGTCCCCTCACCTGCCCGCGCCCCGCCGCCCGTCCGCCCCCCGTTCCTGGCCTTCTCGCCCGCGCGCTGCGATGATCCCCCGGAGATAACGCTCGTTAACGCCGGAGGTCCCCGTGCCCGACACCCCCGCCCCCCACGACGCCGCCCGCGAGGGCACCCCGGACCCGGCCGCCGGGCGCCGCTACGGCACCGACATCCTCGTCCGCCGCCACGGCCACGTCGCCGAGCTGGTCCTGGACCGCCCGCGCGCGCTCAACGCCATCGCGACCGCGACGGCCGAGGCGCTCCGCGCGGCCTGCGCGGACCTCGCCGCCGACCGGGAGGTGCGGGCCGTCGTGCTCACCTCCGCCGCCGAGCGCGCCTTCTGCGTCGGCGCCGACCTCAAGGAGCGCAACTTCCTGAGCGACGCGGAGCTGATGCGCCAGCGCCCGGTGACCCGCGCCGCGTACACCGCCGTGCTCGACCTGCCGGTGCCCGCGATCGCCGCCGTGCACGGCTTCGCCCTCGGCGGCGGCTATGAGATCGCGCTCGCCTGCGACGTGATCGTGGCCGACCCGAGCGCCGTCGTGGGCCTGCCCGAGGTCTCCGTCGGCGTCATCCCCGGGGGCGGCGGCACGCAGCTCCTGCCGCGCCGCGTGGGCGCGGCCCGCGCCGCCGAGCTGGTCTTCACGGCCCGCCGCGTCCCGGCCGCCGAGGCCGGGGAACTGGGCCTGGTGGACCTCCTGGTGGAGGCGGGCGAGGACCGCACGGAGGCGCTCGCGCTCGGCGCCCGGATCGCCGCGCACTCCCCGCTCGCCCTGCGCGCCGCCAAGCGCGCGCTGCGCCTCGGCCACGGCCTGGACCTCCGCGCGGGCCTGGAGGTCGAGGACGCGGCCTGGCGCACGGTCGCCACCTCGGGGGACCGCGCGGAGGGCGTGGCGGCCTTCAACGAGAAGCGGAAGCCGCAGTGGCCGGGGGAGTGAGCGACACCGGGCGGGGTGCCGCACCCCGGGCCCGGCGGGCGCCCCGCCCCGGACCTCACCCTGGGTGACCGTACGAGCGGCACCGCGCGCCCGGGCTGCCTACTGTGGGCGCATGGGAGACGGAGCCGAGGACGCGCGCCTGCGGGCCGTCGTCGAACTCGCCCAGGCGATGGCGGCGGCGCGCTCCGCCCCGGAGGTCTGGCGGGCGGCGGCGCGCGGGGCGCGGCGGGCCCTCGACGGCGGCTTCGCGGCGCTGTCGGCCTGGGAGCGCGGCCCGGGGCGGCTGCGGGTGCTCGTCAACGAGGGGGAGCGGGCCCCCGGCGAGGAGGAGTTCCCCGAGGACGAGACGTATCCCGTGCACCGTTTCCCCGAGATCACCGAGTTCCTGCACGAGCGCTGGGCGCGCGGCGGCGCCCCGCACGCCTGGGTGGAGACCGCCGAGGGGCCCGAGGGCGAGGCCGGGTACTGCCACCAGCGGGTCGCCGCGCTGCGCCGCCGCGGGCGCGGGTCCTGCGTCGTGGCGCCGCTGGTCATCGAGGGGCGCGCGTGGGGCGAGCTGTACGTGGCGCGCCCGGTGGGGGCGGCGGTCTTCGGTCCGGCGGAGGCGGGGCTGGCCACGGTGCTCGCGGCGGTCGTCGCGGCGGGACTCACGCAGTCCGAGCGCCTGGAGGAGGCCCGCAGGCTCGCCTTCACCGACCCGCTCACCGGCCTTGCCAACCGCCGCCTCGTGGACCAGCGCCTGGACGAGGCGCTGGAGCGCCACCGGGCGGAGGGCACCGTGCTGAGCCTCGTCGTGTGCGACCTGAACGGCCTCAAGCGGGTCAACGACACCGAGGGGCACGCGGTCGGTGACCACCTGCTCGAACGCTTCGGCTGCGTGCTCTCGCGCGGCGCCGCCCGCCTCGGTACGGGCACGCTGGCCGCGCGCCTCGGGGGCGACGAGTTCTGCCTGCTCGCCCTCGGGCCGGGGGCGGACGAGGTCGTCGCCGTCGCCGGGGAGATCTGCGCGGCGGCGTACGCGCTCGGCGTGGGGGAGGGCGTGGCGTGCGGGGTCGCCTCGACGGGCGACCCGATCGGTCCGGTCGCCTCGGCCCGCCGGCTCTTCCGGCTCGCGGACGCCGCGCAGTACGAGGCCAAGGGGCTCGGGGCCCGCCACCCGGTCGTCGCGGGCCGCGACGACCCGGTGGTGCGTCTCGCCGACGCGGTACGCACGGACGACGCCGGGGTCGTGGGCGCCGGGCAGCCGGGCGACGGTACGAGACCCGCCCCGCCCACCGAGCGCCGCCGCATCCGGGGCAGGCGCCGGGGCGGCGCCGGGGGCACCCCGCCCGCGAGCGGGTGAGGACGCACCCGCCGCCCCCGCTCCGCACCCCCCTGCCTCCCCACTCTGTCCTCCCTCCGATTCATTCCGTACGCTCATGAATATGGATATGCACACTGTGGTGCTCGGCCCGAGCGGAGTCACCGC
This sequence comes from Streptomyces sp. SPB074, assembly GCF_000154905.1. Classification (GTDB taxonomy): domain Bacteria; phylum Actinomycetota; class Actinomycetes; order Streptomycetales; family Streptomycetaceae; genus Streptomyces. Next base: position 4,519,779 of record NZ_GG770539.1, read on the forward strand.
CGCCGAGACCCTCGCCGTGGCCCGCGCCGACGCGCGGGTCGAGCTGGGCGCGAAGGCGCGCGAAGCGCTCGCGAAGGCGCGCGCGACGATCGAGGCGCTCGCCGAGAAGCCCGAGCCGGTCTACGGCGTCTCGACCGGATTCGGCGCGCTCGCGAGCCGGCACATCGCCCCCGAACTGCGCGCCAGGCTCCAGCGCAACATCGTCCGCTCGCACGCGGCCGGGATGGGCCCGCGCGTCGAGCGCGAGGTGGTGCGGGCGCTGATGTTCCTGCGCCTCAAGACGGTGTGCTCGGGACACACGGGCGTGCGCCCCGAGGTGGCGCAGGCCATGGCCGACCTGCTCAACGCCGGGATCACCCCCGTCGTCCACGAGTACGGCTCGCTCGGCTGCTCCGGCGACCTCGCCCCGCTCAGCCACTGCGCCCTGACCCTCATGGGCGAGGGCGAGGCGGAGGGCCCGGACGGCGTCGTGCGGCCCGCCGGGGAACTGCTCGAAGCGCACGGCCTGCGGCCGGTCGAGCTGCGCGAGAAGGAGGGCCTGGCCCTCCTCAACGGCACCGACGGGATGCTCGGGATGCTCCTCATGGCGCTCGACGACCTCGCCCGCCTCTACACCGCCGCCGACATCACCGCCGCGCTCTCGCTCGAAGCGCTCCTCGGCACGAGCAAGGTGCTCGCCCCCGAGCTGCACGCCGTCCGCCCCCACCCGGGCCAGGCCGCGAGCGCCGCGAACATGCTCAAGGTGCTCGCCGGGTCCGGGCTCACCGGCCACCACCAGGACGAGGCCCCCCGCGTCCAGGACGCCTATTCGGTGCGCTGCGCCCCGCAGGTCGCCGGCGCGGGCCGCGACACGCTCGCCCACGCCCGCACGGTCGCCGAGCGCGAGCTGGCCGCCGCCGTGGACAACCCCGTCGTCCTGGCGGACGGCCGCGTCGAGTCGAACGGCAACTTCCACGGCGCCCCGGTCGCCTACGTGCTCGACTTCCTCGCCATCGCCGCCGCCGACCTCGCCTCGATCGCCGAGCGCCGCACCGACCGGCTCCTCGACAAGAACCGCTCGCACGGGCTGCCGCCCTTCCTCGCGGACGACGCGGGCGTCGACTCCGGGCTGATGATCGCCCAGTACACGCAGGCCGCGCTGGTCAGCGAGCTCAAGCGGCTCGCCGTCCCGGCCTCGGTGGACTCGATCCCGTCCTCGGCGATGCAGGAGGACCACGTCTCCATGGGCTGGTCGGCGGCGCGCAAGCTCCGTACGGCCGTGGCGAACCTGACGCGGGTCGTCGCCGTCGAGCTGTACGCGGCCACGCGCGCGCTGGAGATCCGCACCGCTGACGGCGGCCCGCGCGCCTCGGACGGCGGGCGCGCCGCGCTCGACGCCGTGCGCGCCGCCGGGGTCCTCGGCGCGGGCCCCGACCGCTTCCTCGCGCCCGACCTCGCCGCCGCCGAGACCTTCGTCCGCGAGGGCGCCCTCGTGCGCGCCGTCGAGGCGGCCGTCGGGCCGCTGGCCTGAGCGCGACGGCTCCTCGCGCACCCCGCCCCGCGAGCCCGCGAGGAGCCGCCCCGCCCCCTTGCCGGACGCCCCTAGCGGAGCGCCGTCGTCCCCTCCTCGTACGGCTCGCGCCCGCCGCGGCGGACCGCGACCGTGACGCACGCCGCGCCGATGCCGAGCGAGGCGAGGCCGCCGACGAGGTACGGGGTCGTGTCGACGCCGCCGGTGTCGGCGAGCGCGCCCTCGTCCGCCGTGGCGGTCGTCGCGGCGGCGACCTGCGTCCGCGCGGGGGCCGCCGCCGCGTCCGGGACGGACGGGACGAAGGACAGGGCGCAGAGCACCGCCGCCGAGGCGGCGGCGGTCAGAAGGGACCTGCGGGCGACGGAGGACATGAGGCATCTCCCTTGACGCACGGGGACGGTGGGGGCGACGGCGGCCCGAGGTGGCCGGTGGCGGTCCCCTGGCGGGATGCTAGTGAGGGACGGCGGGTGCGCGAAAGCGGTTCGCCCGATACGAGGGGCGCCGCACCGCCCGCGAGCGGCAGGCGTCGGCTCCCCGACGTGGGGAAAACGTCCAGGAAGGACGGCAACCGCGCGGCCACGATCCTCGTCTCAAGGGGAAACAGTGGTCCCCGGGCCCGCCGGGACGTGGCGTTGCCCACATTCCCGGGGGCACGCCACCGGACCGGTCGGACGGTTGTTGTACACAGGGGGAGGCACGGGTGCCCTCTCGGGCGGCCGTGCGCCTTGAGCACGATCCGGGGGCACTGCGGGATTCGGCGACGATGGAGAAGCGAGTGATGACGGTCAGCAAGCGGCGCAAGGCTCTTGCCGCCGCCTCCGCCGTACTGGGCGGAGTGCTGGTGCTCTCCGCCTGCGGCGGTGGCGACGACGACGGCGGCGGCGACAAGGCGGACGGCAAGAACAGCGGCAATCAGTCGCAGGTCGACAAGTCCGCCGCCGCGAAGGCCTCGGCCGCGCGAATAGAGATCGCCCCGAAGAACGGCTCCAAGGCCGCCAGCATCAACAACGCGGGCCAGGTCTCGGTGAGCAAGGGTTCGCTCACCGACGTCCAGCTCACGGCGGCGGACGGCACCAAGATCGCGGGCGCCTTCTCGGCGGACAAGACGAGCTGGAAGCCCTCGGCGCAGCTGGAGCGCGCGACGACCTACAAGGTCAACGCGACGGCGAAGGACAGCGACGGGCGCGTCGCGCACGAGAACGGCAGCTTCACGACCGTCTCGCCGCAGAACAGCTTCATCGGGAACTTCACCCCCGAGGACGGCTCGACGGTCGGCGTCGGGATGCCCGTGTCGATCAACTTCGACAAGGCCATCACCGAGAAGGACAAGAAGGCCGTGCAGGAGGGCATCAAGGTCTCCAGCAGCTCCAACCAGGAGGTCGTCGGCCACTGGTTCGGCAGCCAGCGCCTCGACTTCCGGCCCGACCAGTACTGGCAGGCCGGCTCGACCGTGACCCTCAAGCTCGACCTCGACGGGGTCGAGGGCGCGGACGGCGTCTTCGGCGTCCAGCAGAAGACCGTCACCTTCAAGATCGGCCGCCGCCAGGTCTCCACCGTGGACGCCCAGTCCAAGACGATGAAGGTCGAGCGGGACGGCAAGGTCATCAAGACCATCCCGATCTCGGCCGGGTCCCCGGACAACAAGACCTACGAGGGCCAGATGGTCATCTCGGAGAAGTACAAGCAGACCCGGATGGACGGCTCCACCGTCGGCTTCACCGACGACGACGGCAAGGGCGAGTACGACATCAAGGACGTGCCGCACGCCATGCGGCTCTCCAGCTCCGGCACTTTCATCCACGGCAACTACTGGGGCGCGCCCTCCATCTTCGGGAGCGTCAACACCAGCCACGGCTGCGTGGGTCTCCAGGACGCCAAGGGCGCCAACAACCCGAACACCAACGGCGCCTGGTTCTACGACAACTCCATGATCGGTGACGTCGTCGTCGTCAAGAACACCGGCGACAAGACGATCCCGCCGGACAACGGCCTCAACGGCTGGAACCTCGGCTGGGACCAGTGGAAGCAGGGCTCGGCCGTCTGAGCCCACCCCCGCCGTCGCCGCGGCAGCAGGCAGCACGTACGAGGGCCCGCCCCCACCGGTTCGGGGGCGGGCCCTCGCGCGTCCGCGGCGCGTCCCCGCGGCCCGCGTCCCCGCTTCTTCTCACCATTCTCTTATCCAGCCCTTAACCGGCCGTCAGAAGCGCTCCCTACGATCGCCCCATGTTCTTCACCTGTCTGAGGCGCGAGCTGCGCCGCCGCAGAAAAGCGGCCCTCGTCGTCGCCTCCGGCCTCGCGCTGGGCATCGCCCTCGTCATCGTCGTCAACTCGGTCGCGGCCGGGATGAACAAGGCCCAGGACAAGGTCCTCCAGTCCCTCTACGGACTCGGCACCGACCTCACCGTCACCAAGGCCGCCGCCGCGCCGCAGGAGGGCGGGACCGGGAGCCGCCCGCGCTTCGACTTCGACGCGAAGGACAGCGACGACGACAGCGAGCAGAGCAGCGACCGCGTCCTCGTCCAGGGCTTCCAGACCCTCGCCTCCTCGACCGTCACCAAGGTCTCGGCACAGGACGGCGTGGCGCAGGCGGTCGGCGGCCTCAGCCTCCAGGTGATGAAGGTCAACGGCCAGTTCACCCGCGGCGAGTTCAAGCAGGACGGGAGCGCCGGCTCCGGCGGCCGCGGTGGCCCCGGCGGCGGCAGCGGCGGGGGCACACAGCCGCCCGGCGGCGAAGTGCGCGGTGGCGGCGCGCAGTTCGACGTCGACTCCTACTCCGTCTACGGCACCGATGTCGCCCATCCGGCGCTCGGCCCCCTCACCTCCTCCAGGATCACCAAGGGCCGCACCTTCACGACGAGCGAGACGAACGCGAGGCTCGCCGTCGTCGACAGCGCCTACGCCAAGGAGAAGAAGCTCTCCACCGGCGACGAACTGACCGTGCACGGGACCAAGTTCGAGATCATCGGCATCGCGACCGCCGACAGCGGCGACGCGGCGGCCAACGTGTACGTGCCGCTGAGGCAGGCCCAGACGCTCGCCGACTCCAAGAACAAGGTCACGACGGTCTACGTGAAGGCCGCCGACTCGAAGAAGATCGACTCCGTCAAGTCCGCCGTGCTCAAGCAGGTCCCCGGCACCACCGTGACGACCTCGGCCGACCTCGCCGACACCGTCTCCGGCTCGCTCTCGACCGCCTCCTCCCTCGCGACGGGCGTCGGGCGCTGGCTCTCCGCCGTCGTCCTCGCCGCCGCCTTCCTCGTCGCCGGGCTGCTCACGGTCTCCGCCGTGGGGCGCCGCGTACGGGAGTTCGGCACCCTCAAGGCCCTCGGCTGGTCCAGCGCCCGCGTCAACCGGCAGGTCGTCGGCGAGGCGGTCGTCAACGGTCTCATCGGCGGTGCCCTCGGCATCGCCGTCGGGCTCCTCGGCGCGTGGATCGTGAGCCTCGCAGGGCCGACGCTCACGGCCGAGCTCGGCTCCTCGGCGGCGCGCGGCGCGGGCGGCGCGGGCGGTGGGCCCGGCGGCTTCGGCGGCCCCGCGCGGCAGGCGGCGCAGAAGGCCCTCACGGTCTCGCTCGAAGCGCCGGTCTCGGCGACGACGGTGGTCCTCGCCGTGGTCCTCGCCCTCGGCGGCGGCCTCGTCGCCGGCGCCTTCGGCGGCTGGCGGGCGACCCGCCTGCGCCCCGG
>NZ_GG770539.1:4525071-4528172 GCF_000154905.1 Streptomyces sp. SPB074
CCGCCCCCGAACGCCCGCCCCCGTACCCCCGCCCCCACCCGCCGTCCCCCTTTCCTCACCCAGGCCGCGCGCCGGAAAGCAGCACCCATGTACCAGCTCCACGAGGTCACCAAGCAGTACCGGCGGGGCAAGGACACCGTGCGCGCCCTCGCCGGTGTCGATCTCGCCCTCGAAGACGGCGAACGGCTCGTCGTGCAGGGCCCCACGGGCGGCGGCAAGTCCACGCTGCTCCAGCTCCTCGGCGGCCTCGACCGGCCGAGCACGGGCAGTGTCGCGCTGGACGGCACCGACTTCGCGCGCCTCGGCGAGGCGAAGCTCACCCGGCTGCGCCGCGACCACATCGGTTTCGTCTTCCAGAGCTTCAACCTCATCCCCACGCTCACCGCGCAGGAGAACGTCGAGACCGCGCTCGTCCCGCTCGGCACGAAGACCGCCGAACGCCGCGAACGGGCCGTCGCGGCGCTCGCCTCCGTGGGTCTCGGCGAACGCGGCAAGCACCTGCCGTCCGAGCTGTCCGGCGGCCAGCAGCAGCGCGTCGCGATCGCCCGCGCGCTCGTCAAGGCCCCGAAGGTGCTCCTCGCCGACGAACCCACCGGCAACCTGGACGAGACGACGCGCGACGAGATCATGGACCTGCTCGAAGGGCTGTGGGCCGAGCAGCGGTTCACCTTCGTCATGGTCACGCACGACAGCGCCCTCGCCCGCCGCGCGCCCCGGCTGATCACCCTGCGCAAGGGGCGGATCGCGGACGAGCGGACGGCGAAGCCGGTCTGAGCCGCCGGGCCCCCGTCCGTCCGGCCGCCAGGCCCCGGCCGGACGGGGCGCGGACCTCCGCGCGTGGCGACGACCGGGCCCGCGCTAGCCGCGTACCGCCGTCGCGTCCTTCCCCCAGCTCCCCAGGAGCCGCAGCGCCTCCGCCGAGGGGGAGCCGGGCTCCGCGTGGTAGACGAAGAGGCTCTGCCCGGGGTCGTCGGGCAGCCGCAGGGTCTCGTAGGAGAGGGTCAGCTCACCGACCAGGGGGTGGCGGAACGCCTTCGTGCCGTGGCTCAGGTCCCGCACCTCGTGCGCCGCCCACAGCCGCCGGAAGTCCTCGCTGTGCAGCGACAGCTCCCCGATCAGCGCGGTCAGCCCGGTGTCCTCCGAGCAGTACCCGGCGTAGACGCGCAGCGCCCGCACCGTCTCGGCGGCCTTCGCCTCCCAGTCCACGTAGCGCGTCCGCAGCGCCGGTTCGAGGAAGACGAGGCGCGCGAAGTTGCGGTGTCGCGGCGGGAGCGCGCCGAAGTCGTGCAGGAGCGCCGCGGCGAGCCGGTTCCAGCCGAGGATGTCGGTGCGGCCGTCCACCACGTACGCGGGCACGTCGAGCGAGCCGAGGAGCGTGCCGAGCGCCGGGCGCAGCGTCGTCGGGCAGCCGCCGCGCTTCTTCTTGCGGCCCGGGCGGGCACGCGCGAGGTGCAGCAGGTGCTCGTGCTCCGCGTCGCTCAGCCGCAGCGCCCGGGCCACCGCGTCGAGCACCTCGGCCGAGACGTTGCCCGCGTTGCCCTGTTCGAGCCGTGTGTAGTGCGCCACGGAGACGCCCGCGAGCAGCGCCAGCTCCTCGCGCCGCAGTCCCGGCACCCGCCGCTGCCCCCCCGTACTCCGGCAAGCCGACGTCGCGCGGCTTGAGCGCGGCCCGGCGCAGCCGCAGGAACTCGCTCAGCTCCGCCTTGGGATCGAGGGCGCCGGGCGCCGCACGGCCCTCGCGGTCCGCGGCGGGGGCCGCCGGGCTGTCGGGGACTCCGTCCTGGAACGGGGAACGGGGAGTGCTCATCCCTCCAGTATCCGCCGGGAGCGCCGAAGCATTCCCGTGAGCCTGTCCCCGCCGGTGGTACGCACGGCGGGCGTACGTCCAAGGGGGGGTCTGTGCGGTACGCCCGGGCGGCCGCACACTGGACGACGGCCCGCACCCGCCACCCGGGGAACCCCCCACGCGGGCCGCGACGACTACCACGGAGAGTGTTTCCCCGGTATGACCAGCACGACCAGCCTGACCGCCGTCCCCGCCTACGCCGCACCCGCGCCCAAAGGCCCCCTGGAGCGCACCACCATCGCGCGCCGGCCGGTCGGCGCGCACGACGTGCTCATCGAGATCAAGTACGCGGGCATCTGCCACTCCGACATCCACCAGGCCCGCGAGGGCTGGGGCGAGGCCATCTTCCCGATGGTCCCCGGCCACGAGATCGCGGGAATCGTCATCGAGACGGGCTCCGCCGTGACGAAGTACGCCGTCGGCGACCGCGTCGGCGTCGGCTGCTTCGTGGACTCCTGCCGCACGTGCGAGTACTGCGTGCAGGGCCTTGAGCAGTACTGCGTCAACGGCACCGTCGGCACCTACAACAGCCGCGAGAAGAACGGCGAGCCGACCTACGGCGGCTACTCCACCCACCTCGTCGTGGACGAGAACTACGCCCTGCGCATCCCCGAGGGCATCGCGCTCGACGAGGCCGCGCCGCTGCTGTGCGCGGGCATCACGACCTACTCGCCGCTGCGGCACTGGAACGCCGGCCCCGGCAAGCGCGTCGCCGTCATCGGCCTCGGCGGCCTCGGCCACATGGCCGTCAAGCTCGCCGCCGCGATGGGCGCCGAGACCACCGTCCTGAGCCAGTCGCTCCGCAAGAAGGACGACGGCCTGCGGCTCGGCGCCGTCGACTACTACGCGACGAGCGACGAGGAGACGTTCAGGGAACTGCGCGGCCGCTTCGACCTCATCATCTGCACGGTCTCCGCGCCGCTCCCGATCGACGCCTACCTGCGGCTGCTCCGCGTGGACGGCGCCTTCGTCAACGTCGGCGCCCCCGAGGAGCCGAACGCGGTGAACATGTTCTCGCTCATCAACGGCCGCAAGACCCTCGCGGGCTCCGCGATCGGCGGCATACCCGAGACGCAGGAGATGCTCGACTTCTGCGCCGAGCACCACCTGGGCGCCGACATCGAGCTGATCCGCGCCGACCAGATCAACGAGGCGTACGAGCGCGTCCTGGCCAGCGACGTCCGCTACCGCTTCGTGATCGACACGGCGACGATCTGAGCCACCGGCCGGGAGGGGCGGGGGGTACGGGCCGCGG
>NZ_GG770539.1:4528742-4530887 GCF_000154905.1 Streptomyces sp. SPB074
CAGCCGCTCGAACTCCTCGTGGCTCTCGCCGAGCCCGCGCGCCACCGCGAGGCGCGTGATGTGCGGCACGGGGTCGCCGGGCGCGAGGAGCGCCGCCTGCTCGCAGGCCGCGCGCGCCTCCTCCAGGATGATCCGGAACTCGTCCGTGCCCACCGTGGACGTCCGCCACGCCTGCTGGACGAGGAACTCCGCGTGCACCGCCGCCGCGCCCGCGTCCTTCGGCGCCTCCGCGCGCCAGGCCCGCAGCCAGCGCCCGCCCTCGCCCGGCCGGGCAGCCAGCTCCAGCGAGGCCGCCCCCGCGAACGCCTGTACGCGCTGCCAGCGCAGCTCGCCGTGCTTGTCGGTGCCCGCGAGCAGCGCCGCCGCCGCCCGCCAGTCCTGCCCGCCCTGCACGGCCCGCAGCGCGCGCAGCAACGCGTCGTCGGGCCCCGGCAGGCGTACGTCCAGTTCCTCCTGACGCGCGAAGCCGTACGCGGCCGGGTCGGCGGCGTCCGGGTCGCCGGGCTGCGCCAGGCGTATCCCGGTGGCACCGCGCCTGCGCAGCACGGAGGCCACGACGGCGCCGATCAAGAGGACCCCGAACAGGGACCAGAGAATCTCCATGACTCCAAGCGAACCAGACCGTGAGACGAATTGGCCAACCTCACCTCAAGAACGTGCCAAGGCGGCGTCAAGTGCCCGGCGCGGTCCGCCTTCTCGAAGACGCTGCCGGACCCCGGCCCGGCGCCCCGCCCGTCGCGGGGGCACTACGCTCGGTGCGCATGACCGACAGGTACAACAACTTCGAGACCGTGGCGATCCATGCGGGGAACACCGCCGATCCCCTCACCGGGGCCGTGGTCCCGCCGATCTACCAGGTGTCGACCTACAAGCAGGACGGCGTCGGCGGCCTGCGCGGCGGCTACGAGTACAGCCGCAGCGCCAACCCGACCCGTACCGCCCTGGAGGAGAACCTCGCGGCCCTGGAGGGCGGCCGGCGCGGCCTCGCCTTCGCCTCCGGGCTCGCCGCCGAGGACTGCCTCCTGCGCACCCTGCTCGCCCCCGGCGACCACGTCGTCATCCCCGACGACGCCTACGGCGGCACATTCCGCCTCTTCGCGAAGGTCGTGGGCCGCTGGGGCGTCGACTTCTCGGTGGCCGACACCTCGGACCCCTCCGCCGTGCGCGCCGCGCTCACCGACCGTACGAAGGCCGTGTGGGTCGAGACCCCGTCGAACCCGCTCCTCGGCATCACCGACATCGCCGCCGTCGCCTCCGTCGCGCAGGAGGCCGGGGCGCGGCTCGTCGTGGACAACACCTTCGCGAGCCCCTACCTCCAGCAGCCCCTCGCGCTCGGCGCCGACGTCGTCGTGCATTCCATGACGAAGTACATGGGCGGCCACTCCGACGTCGTCGGCGGCGCCCTCGTCGTCTCCGACGAGACCCTCGCCGAGGAACTCGCCTACCACCAGAACGCGATGGGCGCGGTCGCCGGGCCCTTCGACGCCTGGCTCGTGCTGCGCGGCATCAAGACCCTCGCGGTGCGCATGGACCGGCACAGCGCGAACGCGGCCCGCGTCGCCGAGATGCTGACCCGGCATCCGAAGGTGACCCGCGTGCTCTACCCGGGCCTGCCCGAGCACCCCGGCCACGAGATCGCGGCGAAGCAGATGCGGTCCTTCGGCGGGATGGTGTCCTTCCAGGTCGCGGGCGGCGAGGAGGCGGCGGTCGCGGTGTGCGACCGCGCGCGGCTCTTCACGCTGGGCGAGTCCCTGGGCGGCGTCGAATCGCTCCTGGAGCACCCCGGCCGCATGACCCACGCCTCGGCGGCGGGCTCCCCGCTGGAGGTCCCGGCCGACCTCGTACGCCTCTCGGTGGGCATCGAGAACGCCGACGACCTCCTCGAAGACCTGCGCCAGGCCCTGGGCTAGCCCCCCGGTGGCCGCTCACCCCCCGGGCGGTGAGCGGCCGCCTTCCCGGCCGCCTTCGCGGCCTACGAACGGGCCGCCCACACCGCGAGGGCGAGCTCCTCTCATTTCAGTGATACCCAGCCCGTTTTCGTATCCTTCTTGTCTTTTTACGTGCTATACCTCATTTCGTCGTATGTAAGAAAAACCGGCGGATAATTGATTGGGGCAGCAGCTATGTTTTTTTTTTTTTTTTTTT
>NZ_GG770539.1:4531552-4552751 GCF_000154905.1 Streptomyces sp. SPB074
CCGGGCCCGCCTGGCGGCGCAGTGAGGGCGCCGTTGAAGCGGCCCAGGAGCTCGGTGAACGCCTCGCGGTCCTCGGGGGTCCAGTCCGCCGTCAGCTCGGCCATCAGCGCGCGCCGCGAGGCACGTACCTCCATGAGCCGCGCCTCGCCGCGCGGCGAGAGGCGCAGCACGACGGCGCGCCCGTCCTCGGGGTGCGAGGTGCGCTTGACGAGGCCCGTGTCCACGAGCGGGGCGACCTGGCGGGTCACCGTGGAGGAGTCGATGCCCATGCTCGCGGCGAGCGCCTTGACGCCCATCGGGCCCTCGGAGTCGAGCCGGTTCAGCAGGAGATACGCGGCGCGGTCCATCGAGTTCCGCACCTGCCCCACCCCGCCGAGGCGGGTCTGTTCGGCACGCCGCGCGAAGACCGCGACGGAGTGCTGGAGGGTTTCGAGCAGACCGGATCCGCTCGCGGTCGTCATGTCCGGAGATGTGGGCATGGCCGGGGCTCACTTCACGCTTGGTGGCTGGTTGGGGGACAGCGTACGCGGCCCGGAGCCCACAGGGACCGGGGGTGCGTAAACCAAAGAGAGGTCATTTTTTGCTTACGGGCCCTTGGCCCGGGGTGTCCGCCGGGCAAATCGGTGCATACGGCACGTACCGCTGCCGCCCCCGTTCGCCGCACCCGTCGTGCGGACCTTCGTGCGCCCGGTGATGCTGGGCGAAAGACGGCCCGGAGCAGACGGGGGAGCGTGTGAGCGGAGTCGTGCACGCCGAAGGGCTCGTGAAGACCTTCGGCTCGGTCAGGGCGCTCGACGGCGTCGATCTCGACGTGCCCGAAGGGACTGTACTCGGACTCCTCGGCCCGAACGGCGCCGGGAAGACCACCGCCGTGCAGTGCCTGACGACGCTGCTGCGCCCCGACGCGGGCACGGCGAGCGTCGCGGGCTTCGACGTCGTCCGGCGCCCGAACGACGTGCGCCGCGTCATCGGCCTCTCCGGGCAGTTCGCCGCCGTGGACGAGTACCTGACGGGGCGCGAGAACCTGGAGATGGTCGGCAGGCTCTACCAGCTCAAGGCCAGGCAGGCGAAGACGCGGGCCGCCGAACTCCTCGACCAGTTCCACCTGGCCGGGGCCGCCGACCGCACCGCCAAGACCTACAGCGGCGGGATGCGCCGCCGCCTCGACCTCGCCGCCGCGCTCGTCGTCAGGCCGCCCGTCATGTTCATGGACGAGCCGACGACCGGGCTCGACCCGGCCAACCGGCAGCAGTTGTGGGACGTCATCCAGGACCTCGTCGCGGGCGGCACGACGATGCTCCTCACGACGCAGTACCCGGAGGAGGCCGATCACCTCGCGCACGACATCTGCGTCATCGACCACGGCCGGGTGATCGCGCGCGGCACCTCGGACGAGCTCAAGGCGCGGATCGGCGGGGAGCGCGTGGAGGGCGTCGTGCACGATCCGGCACGGCTCGGGGACGCGACGGACGTCCTCGCGCGGGTGTCCGTCGCGGACGCGGGCGAGGAGCCGGTGAGCCGCGACGAGCACATCCGCCGCCCGACCGTCCCGGTGCGCGGCGGCGCGCGGCTCCTGGCCGAGGTGATCCGCGAACTCGACACGCGCGGCATCGAGATCGACGACATCGGCCTGCGCCGCCCGACCCTGGACGACGTCTTCATCAGCCTGACGGGCCACGTGGCGGAGGGCGAGAAGAGCCCGGGGACGGAGCGCGGCGACGGGGCGGACGGCGGCGGGGCGGACGGCGGCGGGAGCGGGGCGGACGGCGGCAGGGGCCGAGGGTGCGGCGGGGGCGCGGGCGCCGGCGACGGCGCCCCGGACGACAAGGAGCAGACCCGATGAGCGCCGTGTCCGACTCGCTGGTCATCGCCCGGCGGAACCTGATCAGGATGACCCGCATCCCGGAAGTGGTGCTGTTCAACATCATCCAGCCGGTGATGTTCGTGATCCTCTTCACGTACGTCTTCGGCGGCTCGATCAAGATCGGTCCCACCACGACCAGGACGTCTACAAGAACTTCCTGATGGCGGGCATCTTCGCGCAGACCGTCACCTTCGCGACGGCGGGCTCGGCGGCCGGGATCGCGGACGACATGCAGAAGGGCATCGTGGACCGCTTCCGGTCGCTGCCGATGACGCGCGGCTCGGTGCTCACGGGCCGTACGGTCGCGGACCTCGTGCAGACGGCGGTGACCCTCGCGGTGCTCGCGGCGGTCGGCCTCGCCGTGGGGTGGCGGCCCGGCTCCGCCGAGCCGACGAACCTCGGCAAGATCCTCGCCGGTTTCGGGCTGCTGCTCTTCTTCGGCTACGCCTTCACCTGGATCGGCGCGCTCATCGGCCTCTCGGTGCGCACCCCGGAGGCGGCGACCTCCGGCGGCATCATCTGGCTCTTCCCGGTCACCTTCGTGTCGAACGCCTTCGTGGACTCGCGCCAGATGACCCCGTGGCTGCGCCACATCGCCGACTGGAACCCGTTCAGCGCGGCGGTGCAGGCGTGCCGCCAGCTCTTCGGCGACCCCGGGGTCTCGCCCTCGTCCGCCTGGCCGATGCAGCAGCCGGTGTGGGCCTCGCTCCTCTACTCGGCGCTCATCGCCGTGGTCTTCCGCACCCTGGCGGTACGCAAGTTCCACCGGGCCGACGGCTGACCGTCCCCCGCGCACCGCGAAGGCCCGCCCCGGCCGCGGGTCCACAACGGCGGGGCGGGCCTTCGGCGCGCGGGCGGGGACTCAGCCCTGGTACGGCTTGGCGTCGAGAATCTTCACCGACGCCTTCTTGCCGTTGGGCAGCTCGTACTCGGCCGTGTCACCGACCTTCTTGCCGTTGACGCCGGTGCCGAGCGGCGACTGCGGGGAGTAGGTCTCGATGTCGGAGCTGGCGTACTCGCGCGAGGCCATGAGGAAGGTGAGGGTGTCGTCCTCGTCGCCGTCGAAGGCGATCGTGACGACCATGCCCGGCTCCACGATGCCGTCGTCGGCGGGGGCCTCCCCGACCTTGGCGTGCTGGAGCAGCTGCGTGAGCTGGCGGACGCGCAGCTCCTGTTTGCCCTGCTCCTCCTTGGCCGCGTGGTACCCGCCGTTCTCGCGCAGGTCGCCCTCCTCACGCGCTTCCTCGATCTTCTTCGCGATCTCGGTGCGCGCCGGACCAGACAGGTACTCCAGCTCCTCCTTGAGCCGGTTGTACGCCTCCTGGGTCAGCCAGGTGACGTTTTCGCTCGTCTGGGTCACAGGTGCTCCTCGTAGGTACTGGGAATACAAATCAACGCCCTACCAGAAGGATGTTCCTTCACGGACGGGCGAAACCACGAGCCTAACAATTCAGACGCCGGAGCGGGAGGACATTCCCGGGGGACTTGCCTCGCGGGAGCACCCCGCCGAAGGCACCGGCGCGGGCCCGCGCGGGGCCTCACCGGGGCGTGCGCCGGGCGGTCCGCCCGGGGCGGGCGGCGCGCCTAGTCGGCGTGGCAGCCGACCAGCTCGGCGGTGGTGCCGCGCGAGGTGGTGCGGAAGCTGACGACCTTGTCCACGCGCTTCGCGGACTGCTCGAAGCGGAAGTCCGCGCGCCCGACCTCGGCACCGTCCTCGGCCTGCGAGCGCATCGTGCAGGAGCCCTTGGCGCCCTCGTCCTTGCGGACTTCGAGGTGGACCTTCACCTCGTGGTCCGAGACGACGTCGAAGGAGATGACCTCGGCGCTCAGCTTCTGCCCGGCGATGTAGCTCCAGCCGAGCCAGCCCACGACCACGAGGAAGACGACCCCGAGCACGGCGCCGGCGGTCTTGAGCTGCTTGTCGGTGCGCTTGTCGCGCCCGTAGCGGCTCGCGAACGCGCGGGCGGCGTCGGCGTCGGCCTCGGCCGTGCCGGGTGCGGTCGCCGTCATGATCGTCCCTTCGCCCGAGTCCTCGGTGCGTGTCGCCCGTGGCCACCGGTGCGCGCCGCCTCACGTGGCGTGTTCCCGATGCGCGGAAGCCGGAATTTTCCGCTTGCCGGTTCCGTCACTATAGAAGCCCCTGCCCGGCCGGCCGGACCCCGCCCCCAGGCCGCGCGCGGCGGGATCAACGGCAGGATCGCGGTCGTCGCGACGAACACCTGAGGAACGAGTCTTGACTGAGAAGCTGCGCCTGATGGCCGTGCACGCCCACCCCGACGACGAGTCCAGCAAGGGCGCCGCCACGATGGCGAAGTACGTCGCGGAGGGGGTGGACGTGCTCGTCGTCACCTGCACCGGGGGCGAGCGCGGGTCCATCCTCAACCCGAAGCTCCAGGGCGATCCCTACATCGAGGAGAACATCCACGAGGTCCGCAGGAAGGAGATGGACGAGGCCCGCGAGATCCTCGGCGTCCAGCAGACCTGGCTCGGCTACGTCGACTCCGGACTCCCCGAGGGCGACCCGCTGCCGCCGCTCCCGGAGGGCTGCTTCGGGCTCGTGGACGTGGAGGAGGCCGCCGGACGGCTCGTGCGCGAGATCCGTTCCTTCCGGCCGCAGGTCGTCACGACCTACGACGAGAACGGCGGCTACCCGCACCCCGACCACATCATGACCCACCGCGTCAGCATGGCGGCCTTCGAGGGCGCCGCCGACGCGGAGCGCTTCCCGGAGGCGGAGTTCGGGCCCGTCTTCCAGCCCTCGAAGCTCTACTACAACCAGGGCTTCAACCGGCAGCGCACGGTCGCGCTGCACGAGGCGCTGCTCGCGCGCGGCCTGGAGTCCCCGTACGGCGACTGGCTCAAGCGCTGGGAGGAGTCGGAGCGCACGGAACGCACCCTGACCACCTTCGTCCCGGCCGCCGACTACTTCGAGATCCGCGACAAGGCGCTCATCGCGCACGCCACGCAGATCGACCCCGACGGCGGCTGGTTCCGCATCCCGATGGAGATCCAGAAGGAGGTCTGGCCGACCGAGGACTTCGAACTCGCGAAGTCTCTGGTCGAAACGTCCCTCCCCGAGGACGACCTCTTTGCGGGCATCCGTGACAATGGCTGAATGAGCGGAAGCGCGAGCGCAGGCCAGGCCATGATCCACTTCGTCCCCCTCGCCGAGGTCGACGCCGACAAGGTGACCCCCGGTCTCCTCGGGTTCGTCGTCTTCGCGGTCATGGCGGTGGGCGTCTGGGCCCTGATGAAGTCCATGAGCCGGCACATGCGGAAGGTCGACTTCAAGGAGCCGGAGGACCCCTCGGCGCCGGAGCACGACCCGGCGGAATCGCACGACCCGGCGGAATCGCCGACGGCGACCCCGGGCCCCCGGGGCTGATCCCGGCCCGTTCCGGCTCCACGCCGTCCGGCTCCCGCCCGTCCGGCTCCACCCCGCGAGGCGAGGTGGGGCCGGAGGGCGAGCCGGACGACGGGCCGGAGGGCGTGTTCCCGCGTCCCCTCTCACCACCCCGCCCGCTCCACCTCCACCCCCATGACCTCCCGCGCGTGCCGCCCCGGGATCATGCCGAGGCGCCAGCCCTGCCAGCCGTCCTCCGGGGACCGCGCCCCGGCCGAGGAGGAGCCGGTAGCCCTCGATGTAGCCGCCCAGCGCCTCGTCGCGGGCCGGGTGCGCCGCCGCCGCGAGCGCGGTCAGCTCCTCCTCGGCCACCACCGCGCCCACCTCGAACCCGCCCGCCGACGCGTACGGCAGCAGCGAGGCGCGCAGGAAGCGCGCCCAGTCCCCGCCCCTGCGGTCCCCGCACGAGCCGAAGAGCCGGTCCGCCTCCCCGGTCAGCTCCACCGCCTGCGCGAGCCGCGCGTTCCCCGCGTCCACGACGGCCAGTTCGAGGCACGTCCACGCCTCCCCGTGCGCGAGTTCCATGCGCCGGAAGTCGGCGCGCGCGTCCACGAGGAGCTGGCGCGCGAAGCCGCTGTTGCGCAGCGAGCCCGTGCGCGCCGCCCGGTGGTCGCGGGTGAGGCGCGCCGAGTGGTGCCGGGCGCAGGCGAGCCCGTACACGTCCCGCATCCGCGAGAACATCGTGCGCGCCCGCTCCAGCTCGCGCAGCGCCGGGTCCCCGACGCCCTCCGCGTCGAGCGCCCGCCCCAGGTAGTACCGCGTCCACGCCTCACCGCGCGCGTCCTCGTTCTCGCGGTGCCGGCTCAACGCGGCCCGCAGCCCCTCGACGGCCGCCGCCGAGTCCGCCGCGACGAGTTCGCCGCGCGCGAGCTGGGTCAGCGCCCACGCCTCGCCGCGACCGTCCCGCGTCCGCCCGTACAGCTCCAGCGCCTCCCGGAGCGCGTCCGCGGCACGGCCCGGCTCGTCCTGTCGCAGCCACACCTGCCCCAACTGGTAGTGCGCCCAGGCCAGTCCGTGCACCGACTCGTTCTCGTGGTGCAGGGCGAGCGATTCCCGCAGCAGCGTCAGCGCCTCGCCCGGACGCCCCCGGTCGCGCTCCACGGCGGCGAGCGCGTGCAGCGTCCAGCCCCGGTCGCCGCCGAGCGCCGCGCCGCTCTGGAGAGCCGCCGCCTCGCGCAGCTTCTCCGTAGCCTCGGGCAGCCGCCCCTGGTGGTGCAGGGTGATGCCGAGCGAAGCGAGCGCCCGCGCGGTGCCGGGCTCGTGGTGCGCCTCGCGGTAGAGGTCCACGACGGACGCCAGGGTCGTACGGGCCGTGTCCAGCTCGCCGAGCTGCCGCGCCGCGATGCCCTTGCGCCACTGCACCGAGCGCCCGAGCAGCCCCTTGTCCACCGCCTCGGTCAACTCGCTGATCTCGCCCAGGCGGTAGAGGTCCCCTGCGCAGCAGGCAGTAGTCGCACAGCGCCCCGAGCAGATCGAGCACCGCGCGCTGATCGACGCCCTCCGCCTTCCGCAACGCCGCCGTGATGAAGCTGGATTCCTCGTCCAGCCACCGCAACGCCGCCTCCAGCGAGGCGAATCCGCGCGGACCCGGCGCCCCCACCCGCGTGGACGTCTTGCCGTTTACGAGCCGGATCACGGCGTCCGCCAGCTCGCCGTACTCGACGATCAGCCGCTCCAGCGCGGCCACCCGCTCCGCCGCCGCCTCCTCGTCCACGAGCCGCGTGCGCGCGAAGGCCCGCACGAGGTCGTGCAGCCGGTACCTGTCCCCACGCACGTGATCGACCAGCCCGGCCGCCGCGAGCTCGCCGAGCAGCCGCGTCGCCGTCCCCTCCGGTACGTCGAGCAACGCCGCCGTCCCCTCCGGTACGTCGAGCAACGCCGCCGCCGCCCCGGCGCCGAGCGAGGCCCGCCCGGCCAGCGCGAGCCGCGGCAACAGCCGTTGCCCTTCCGGCGCGAGATCCGTGTACCGCAGCCACAGCGCCCGCTCCACGGGGGCGACGGGGCCGTACGCGGCCAGATCGGCGGCGAGGCCGCGCGGGCCGCGCGCCCCGAGCGCCGAGCCCGCGAGCCGCAGCGCGAGCGGCAGCCCGCCGCACAACTCCCCGATCTCGTCCATCGCTTCGGCGTCGTACGGGCCCGGGAGCGGCCCCGCGCTCGCCCGCACGACCTCCTCGGCACCCGCCGCTTCGAGCGCGCCCACCGGGACCTGGTGCACCCAGGCGCCCTCCTCTTCGGCCTCGGCGGAGGCGGCACCGGAGCCGGGACCGGTCAGCTCCAGCGGCCCGCGTGCCGTCACCAGGACGAGGCTGTCGGAGTGCTCCGGCAGCAGGGCCCGCACCTGCGCCGCGTCCGAGGCGTCGTCCAGGATCACCGTGACCGGCAGCCCGCGCAGATGCCGGCGGTACAACTCCGTGAGTTTCCGGACCTGTTGCCCGGAGGAGCTGCGGTCGCGGAAGAGCAGTTGCTCGCGCGGGGCGCCGAGCCGGTTGAGCAGGTGCATCAGCGCGTCGCGGGTCGGCAGCGGCGGGGTGTCCGGACTGCCGCCGCGCAGGTCCACGACACAGGCGCCCTTGAACTGGTCCCGCAGCGTGTGCGCGGTGCGCACCGCGAGCGTCGTCCGGCCCGAGCCCGGCTCCCCGTGCAGCACCACGACGACCGGACGCGTCCGCGTCGCCGCCCGCGCGGAGCGCACGAGCCGCGCGATCTCCGCGAGTTCGTCCCGCCGCCCGGCGAACACCCCCTCCGGCTGCGGGAGATGGGCGAAGGACTGCTCCAGCACGGAACGCCGCCGCGCCGCCGCCCCGCGATCCGCCGTCCGGGCGAGCCCGGTACGCCGCCCCGTGCCCCGGTCGCCCGTGCGCGACGCCACGCTCCGCGCGAGGAGCCGCTGCTGGTCGAGGTACGGGCGGATGCCCCGTACCTCCAGGGCCGTGAGCCACTGCAAGCGCGCCTGGTCGAGCCCGCCGGGCTGGCCCAGGGCCCCGGCCCGGTGGTGCGCGGCCGGCCAGTACCCCGCCGTCGCCTTCACGAACGTCGTCGCCGCGCCCGCGACGGCGACCGTGGCCCCGGCCCCGACCGCGGCGCTGACCCCCGTGCCCAGCACGACGTCCGCGACGAAGGCGGCGGCCGTCGCCGTCGCCGTGACGAGCAGCGGACCGCCGAGCGTGCGGGGCGAGAACGCCGTGGAGATGCTGACCGCGCCCGCCGCCGCCTCGTCGAGCGCCGCCGTGTACGCCGCGTACTCCTCCGCCGCCGGGGCCGCCCACTCGTCCAGGGCCGCCCGCGCCCGCCCGAGCAGCACGCCCGCGTCGAGCTTCCCGCCGCCGCGCCGCACCTCCTCGTCCACGGAACGCGTCAACAGCCGCTCCGCCTCCGCCCGGTGCTCGGCCCGCAAGCCCACGCGCCCCGCCAACTCCTGCGCCATATCAGCCCCTTCCCGTCCCCCGTGTCTCCCCGGGACCCCTACCACGGTCGTCGCACACAGATGCGGAAACGGTTCCCAGAACTGGCGCCCTTCGCACTTCCGGCGCGCGGGGAGGGGGCTTTGGGACGGTACGGGGGGAGGGGGCGGGCGGGGCCCGGACGCGTACGGGCCGTTCCCCGGCGGGCTGTCGCGCCTCAGCCGATGTACCCCGCGGCGTGCAGCGCGGCCTCGACCTTGGCGCGGTGCCGCGCCTCCCAGTCGTCCAGCGACTGCGACTCCTCCCCGGCCAGCCGCTCCCGGGCCGTCCGCAGCACCTCCTCGGCGCGCCCGGCGGGGGTCACGACGACGCCCTCCTCGTCCGCGACGACGAAGTCCCCGGCCCCTACGCCCGCGCCCCCGCACCGCACCCGCTCGCCCAGCGAGCCGAGCCCCTTCTTCGTCCCCGGCACCGGCACGATCCCCCGCGCGTACACGGGGAACCCGGCCGCGCGCACCTCGCCGAGATCGCGGATCACGCCGTCCACGACGAACCCGGCGATCCCGCGCCGCTGGGCCACGGCGCACACGTTCCCGCCCGCGAGCGCGTACTCCAGGTCCCCGGACTCCACGACGACGACCGAGCCGGGCGCGGCCCGGTAGATCGCCGCGTGCAGCATGAGGTTGTCCCCCGGCACGCACCGCACGGTGTACGCGGGCCCCGCGAGCCGGGGCCCCGGCCCCCACAGGGGCCGTATCCCGAGATCCATGACCTGCCCCCCGCCCAGCACCTCGGCGAGGGTGGTGGACGGCACCTCCCCGAAGCGGGCGGCCCGCCCGGCCGCCTCGGCGCCCCCGGGCTCCACGAGGTCACTCATGCGTGTACTCCTTTTCTCGCCGCGCTCCGCCTCCCGCCGCGATCCGGACGGATCATGCCACCGACGCGAGCGGAGGCAAGCCGAGGCCGAAGCAGCCCCTCCCGCCCGGGGGGACGACCCCTAACGAGTTGGTGCGTGATAGGGGGTGAGGTGTGTTTGCCCTGCTCACGGCCGTTTTCAGATGCTGGTGTTGCGGTCGGAGACGAGGCCGGCGATGGCGCGGTAGGTGTCGGGCAGGCGGTCGCGGCGATGTGTCCAGCGGGTCAGTTGCTTCCAGCGTTTGTGATCAGCGAGGGCGTGTTCGACGGTGATGCGGTCGGACGAGTGGCCGTGGCGGTCGCGTCCCCGTTGTTCGACTCTGTCGGGCAGTGCTCCCGGCCGGGGTTTTCTCGGCGGCGTGATCGCCTGCCCGCGATGGTCGCGGCTCAGCCCCAGGTAGCCGTCGTCCAACAGGACCTCGACGTCGGGGAAGTGCTGGAAGCAGATGGCGATGCCTTCGTCGCGGGCGGCGGTGGCGTCGTGCATACGCCCAGGTCGTAGGGCATCGGTCCATAACGTGCGGCCCCGCCAGTCGGCGATCACGGTGGCCTTCATCGTGTTCTGCTTCTTCTTGCCCGAGACGAATGCGCGCCGGCCGCCGCGGCCGGCCGGTGGCCGGCGGACCTGGATCTCGGTGGCGTCCAGACGCAGCTCGACACCTTCGGCCTGCGCGTAGGCAAACACATCCGCCGGAGTCCGAAGCCGCAGGCCGGGACGGTCGGGAACCGCGCACCCCCGCTCCGCCAAGAGCGTGCGCACCTCTCCGATCGCCCGGGTGACCGTGGATCGGTCGACACCTGACAGCAGCCCCAGCACCGAGTGCGGCAGGTCGTGCCGCAGGTGGATGAGTGTGGCCACCAACCGGTCGACGAACACCAGCTGATGGCGGGCGCCGGCGCCTTCGGCCCGCCTGCGGGCCCCGCCTCGCACAGCATGGCGGCGACCCTCGACCCCGGCCTGCCACGGCTCGGCCAACTCTTCGACCAAGCACGCAAGATGACGCCGGGAGAGCCCCGTGAACAGTCGATGCGCCAGCACCGCCCGATTGACCATGATCGCCACAGCGGGATCATGCCATCCACGTGGCACGACACCTCACCCGCTATCACGCACCAACTCGTAAGCGCCGTGTCGCCCCCGCCCCATCCCCCCATCCCCGCCCGTCGCGGGGCGGGGCCCGTCAGAGATGCAGCTTCTTCCCCTCGGCGAGCAGGGCGACGAACTTCTCGATGCGCGCGGCGCGGGTCTGCGGCCGCTTGGCGTCCTCGACCCGGTAGATCATCGTGAAGCGGTTGCGGCTGTCGAGCGTGCCGAAGGACTCGGCGGCGGCCGGTACGGCGTCCAGCGCGGCCCGGAAGTCAGGGGGCACGACGGCCTTGCCGGGGCTCGCGTACGCCGCCGCCCATCTGCCGTCCGCCTTGGCCCGCTCCACCTCGGCGAGCCCCGGCGCGCGTACCCGCCCCGCCTCGATGAGCCGCGTCACCTTGTCCCGGTTCACCTGCGACCACCTGCTGGTGGGACGGCGCGGGCTGAGCTGGTGGGACGGCGCGGGCTGAAACGTTGCAGCCAGTACCGCTCGTCCAGTTTCTTCTTGTGCCCGTCGATCCAGCCGAAACAGAGCGCCGAATCGAGGGCGGTGGCGTAGTCGATCCCGGCCAGCCCGGACCCCTTCTTGGGAAGCTTGACCCACACCCCCGCCGCCTGCCCATGATGCCGCCCCAGCCACTCCTCCCAGTCCGCCTGCGTGGGAAATTCGATCACGGGTTCCTGCGCACTCACCGCTTCAGCCATGACCGCCATCCAAGGCCCCCCACCCTGCCCGGTCAACCACGGAATGCCGCCCCCGGCGCGCGAGCCGCCGGGCCGGACGAGGGCGGGGGCGCCGGGCGGCCGGCGCCGGGCCGGAGGGGGATCCGCTGCCGGGCCGTCGCCCCAGGTAGAACATCCGAAGCCGGTCGGCGACGTGCGGAAGCGCGCCGCCCGCCACGCGGGGACTCGCCTCCCGGCGATCCGCGGGCGCATCGGCGTTTCCCGGTTTCTGCCGCGGAGTCCTGCCTCTCGAAGGGGCGGCAAGCCGTCCGCAGGCGACGCCCCTTGCGCCCGAGCGCGACGGGAACCGAGCCCCTGCGTCCGGGTGGCCCCGCGAGGGGGACTCAGGCCGCGAGCCGACTGTTGTCGAGGCAAAGGATCGGTCAGCGTTCATACCGGGCGGGCTGAGGTGTTCGGGGCGGTGGCTTGACCGGCGTCGAGAGAGACGCGCGGGAGCGGGGCCGGCTCCAGGTCGTGACGTGCTTCGGGATCAGCGGGAAGAACCGGGAGGCCGCTGCCATGCTGCGGGTCCCGGAACGGTCGGTGGAAGTTGGCGACGTCAATGGCGCGAGGAAGGCCGTGTCGGAGTGGCCTCAACGGGATCACCTGATCGACCTCGACCATCTGACGCGCAGATGCCCGGGGTGGAGCAGGAGTCGGAGCGTGGCCCGCCGACACTCGGGTGGGGCCGACCAGAGGGGGACGCCGGCCCGCGAGAAGACGGTGATCGGCTGGCTGTTCCCACCTCTCTTGCGCCGTGGAGGATACGTGGTCCATCATCCGCGCTGTTTCGAGTCCCGCACACGGTTGCATCCCCTGGCACGACAACGCGCCCAAACTCGCTGGTGCCCTGGGTGTCCTGCTCGGCCATCCAGCAGGCTGCGAAGTCACCTTCGAGCCGAGCGGGCCACAAGAAAACCGAAGCGCATTGCGGCCTCGCCCTGGTAGTCGTGCTACGGACGCTCCAGCCACCCCGGATCATCGATGTTGCACGGCAACGTCAGCAGATCGGCTTGATTGTCGGTCATGCGCTTGTCTTGGCGCAGCAGCCGTCCTGTGACTTGCAGAAGAGGTGCCGTTGCACGGCGCACGGGGGGCCCAATTCCCATCCTACTTCTTGATTTTCCTCGAAAGAAGCAACGTCAACTGCTGGGAGCGAATCCGGCGTGAGCCGAGGTCAGAGGAGTTCCGAACACCCGATGTGTACGCTTCGATGATTTTCTCGACTTCCTCGTCCGACATGTCGACACTGATCGCCAGTGATTCCAGAAGGCTTTCGGTTTCTCCGTTCTCGCCATTTCGCTTCCTTGCCGACACTGCACGCTGAAACAGGTCCAAGAGCTCTCGAACCTGCGCTCTCTGGAAAGGGTCGAATCACCTTCAATTATTTCTTGAAGTTCCCCCCATGCTTTATCGAAAAGTTCCGATGATATTATTGCGATGTCCAAATCGGAACCTTCGTGGAACTTTCTAAAGTTCTTCTTCGGGTTCATTGAGTAGCCCAGTCGGGCGCTTCCGGCCAGCTGCACAGCCATCGGGTCCACGCCTAGTTCGGTTGCCACAAGATGTCGCCACTTGATGTAGCTCAGTTCTTGGGGCCACACTGCGGGTGTGCCGTCGAAAAGCCGGGCGGTTGCGAAGTGGTCGACTTCCTGCCCGAGGGAGCTGAACTCTTTCCAGAAATCGGATAGTCCGGAAACCTCGTCCATCGCGTCCCCCCTGTGGGTGTCGAGCTGACCGGGTATGCCTAGTGTCCTGAGTCGTTAATTCGTGTGCAGTATGCGGCGAGGGTGTCGAGGATGTCGTCGGCGGTCTTCGTCCAGATGAACGGCTTGGGGTTCTTGTTCCACTCGTTGATCCAGCCGCGGATGTCGCGTTCGAGTTCGACGACGCTGCGGTGGGCCGAGCGGCGGAGTTTGCGGCAGGTCAGTTCGGCGAACCAGCGCTCGACGAGGTTGAGCCATGAGGCCAAGGTGGGGGTGAAGTGCAAGTGGAAGCGGGGGTGTCGGAGCAGCCACTTCTTGACCGGCTCGGTCTTGTGGGTGGCGTAGTTGTCCAGGATCAGGTGGAGTTCGAGGTTCTTGGGGACGGCGGCGTCGATGACCTTCAGGAAGCGGAGGAACTCCTGGTGGCGGTGGTGGCGGTAGTGCTGGGCGATGACCGAGCCGGAGGCGATGTCCAGGGCCGCGAACAGGCTGGTCGTGCCGTGCCGGACGTAGTCGTGGGTCATCTTCGCCGGCGTGGCCGGGGCCATCGGCAGCACTGGCTGGGTCCGGTCCAGGGCCTGTATCTGCGACTTCTCGTCCACCGCCAGGACCAGCGCGTTCTCGGGCGGCGACAGTAAATACCCACCACATCACGCACCTTGGTCACGAACTGCGGGTCGGTCGACAGCTTCCAGGTCTCCACGATGTGCGGCTTGAGGCCGAACGCCCGCCAGATCCGCGAGACGGCCGACTGCGACATTCCTGCCGCCTCGGCCATCGAACGCGTCGACCAGTGCGAATCACCTGCTGGTGGGCTCTGGCCCAGTGTCCTGGAAACCATGGCCTCGACCTGCTCGTCCGTAATCCTCTGCGGCGCCCCCGAACGGGGCCGGTCCACCAGGCCCTCCAGCCGGTCCGCGGCGAACCGGGCCCGCCACTTGCGCACCGTCTCCCGCGAGACACCGAGATCCTGCGCGACCTTCGCGTTCGGCCGGCCCTCCGCGCACGCCAGCACGATCCTCGACCGCAGCACCAACGCCTGAGACGCCGTCTGCTTGCGCAACCAGCCCCGCAGCACCCGGCATTCGTGATCGGACAACTCCAGCGACAGCGGCTTCGGACCAGGCATCAACCCACTCTATAACCACCCGCAGACTTACGACTCAGGACACTAGTGGCCGTTTCGTCCGTGACGGTGCCTGTGCGGATGCTGGCCGTTAGACGGCGCCCAAGTCCACAGTGATGAAAAAGGGAACGCTGGCCTTTATCGTGCCGGTGAACATCTCGCTGTCCCGGTAGGCCTTGGTGGCGGGGTCGAGGACGTAGGTATAGACGATCGGGACGCCGGTGGCGGCCTGCTCGATGCGCCAGTAGAAGGGGATGCCGGCTTTGGCGTACTGGTCCACCTTCACGATCCGGTCCGTCGTCTCCGAGCCCGGCGACACGACCTCGACTACAAGGAGTACGTGCTCGGGGCGGGTGGGCGTGAGGTCGATGGTTTCTGCCCGGTAGACGGTGACGTCCGGGCGGCGGTTGGTGAGGGGGACGTCCTGTAGGCGGACGTCGAAGTCCGTGTCCGCGTTCCAGTCCGGGCCTGCTGCCGCGTCCAGGGCGTTGGCCAGGATGCGGGCCAGCCGGTTGTGGCGCTTGGAAGCGCTCGGGCTCACGACGACCATCCCGTCCACGATCTCGATGCCGGCGCACTGCTTCTCTGACCAGGAGTCGTACTGCTCCGCGCTGATCTGCGTATGCATCCACGCGGGCGCCACCATCTCGGCGGTCATGGTGTACCTCCTTGGAGGGGCCTCGGCAGGTCCGGCACTGCTGCGCTCAGCCTACTGTTCCGAGGTGCTGGGATGTGCGGCTCGGAAAAGAATGGTGCCGCCCGGTGGGACGGGCTTGGCAGCGTTTCGCCGGTCGTGGTGGGCGCTGTGAGAGGCTGGGGCGCATGAACCGGTTGGCTGGTGCGACCTCGCCTTATCTGCTTCAGCACGCTGACAATCCGGTCGACTGGTGGCCCTGGTCTCCGGAGGCGTTCGAGGAGGCGGCGCGGCGGGATGTGCCCGTGCTGTTGTCGGTCGGGTACTCGGCGTGCCACTGGTGCCATGTCATGGCGCGGGAGTCGTTCGAGGACGTGGGGACTGCCGCGTACGTCAATGAGCACTTCGTCGCCGTCAAGGTGGACCGTGAGGAACGGCCCGATGTCGATGCCGTTTACATGGAGGCGGTGCAGGCGGCGACCGGGCAGGGTGGGTGGCCCATGACGGTGTTCCTCACGCCCGGGGGTGAGCCGTTCTACTTCGGTACGTACTTCCCGCCCCGGCCGCTGCACGGCACGCCCGCCTTCCGGCAGGTGCTCGAAGGGGTGCGGGCGGCCTGGGCCGACCGGCGGGCGGAGGTCGACGAGGTGGCCGCGCGCGTCACGGCGGACCTCACGGGACGCGGGCTGGGGCTGCCCGACGGTGCCGCGCCGCCCGGCGCCGACGCGCTCGGCGCGGCTCTGCTCGGCCTCACCCGGGACTACGACTCACGGCACGGCGGCTTCGGCGGCGCGCCCAAGTTCCCCCCGGTCATGGTCCTGGAGTTCCTGCTCCGCCACCACGCCCGCACCGGCGCCGAGGGCGCGCTCCAGATGGCCGCCGACACCGCCGAGCACATGGCGCGCGGCGGTATCTACGACCAGCTCGGCGGCGGCTTCGCCCGTTACGCGGTGGACCGCGAGTGGACCGTGCCGCACTTCGAGAAGATGCTCTCCGACAACGCCCTCCTGTGCCGCTTCTACGCCCACCTGTGGCGGGCCACCGGTTCGGCCCTCGCGCGGCGCGTCGCCCTGGAGACCGCCGACTTCCTCGTGCGCGAACTCCGCACCCCCGAGGGCGGTTTCGCCTCCGCGCTCGACGCGGACAGCGACGACGGCACCGGCCGCCACGTCGAGGGCGCCTCCTACGTGTGGACCCCGGAGCAACTGCGCGAAGTACTCGGCGAGGCGGACGCCGCCCTCGCCGCCGCCCACTACGGCGTCACCCCCGAGGGCACCTTCGAGCACGGCAGCTCCGTGCTGAGGCTGCCCCGCACGGACGGCTTCGACAGCCCGCCCGTCGACGCCGCCCGCCTCGACCGCATCCGGCGCGCCCTGCTCGCCGCGCGCGAGGAACGCCCCGCGCCGGGCCGGGACGACAAGGTCGTCGCCGCCTGGAACGGCCTCGTGATCGCCGCGCTCGCCGAGACGGGCGCCTACTTCGGCCGCCCCGATCTCGTGGCGGCGGCGACCGGCGCGGCCGACCTCCTCGTCCGCGTCCACCTCGACACCCGCGGCCACCTCACCCGTACGTCCCGCGACGGACGCCCCGGCGGGAACGCGGGCGTCCTGGAGGACTACGCCGACGTCGCCGAAGGCTTCCTCACCCTCGCCTCCGTCACCGGCGAGGGTGTGTGGACGGACTTCGCCGGGCTGCTGCTCGACCAAGTCCTCGCCCGCTTCCGCGACGACACCGGAGCCCTGTACGACACGGCCGCCGACGCCGAGGCGCTGATCCACCGTCCCCAGGACCCCACCGACAACGCCACCCCCTCCGGCTGGAACGCGGCGGCCGGCGCCCTCCTCACCTACGCCGCCCTGACCGGCTCGACCGCGCACCGCGCCGCCGCCGAGCAGGCCCTTTCGGTCGTCGCCGCGCTGGCGCCCCGCGCCCCCCGCTTCGTCGGCCACGGCCTCGCGGTCGCCGAGGCCCTCCTCGCGGGCCCCTACGAGGTCGCCGTGGTCGGCGCCCCCGAGGACCCCCGCACGCGCGCCCTCCATTGCGCCGCCCTGCTCGCCACTTCCCCCGGCGCGGTCGTCGCCGCCGGGCCCCCTTCCGCCGAGCCGGAGTTCCCCCTGCTCGCCGACCGCCCCCTGGTCGAGGGCGCACCGGCCGCCTACCTGTGCCGGGGCTTCGTCTGCGACCGTCCCGAAACGGACCCGGACGAGGTCGCCAGGCGGCTGGGCAGCCGCGGGGCGTAGCCCCCGCGGGCCGCCCAGGACGGGCCTCACCCACCACCCGGCGTGGTCGCGGACGGCGAGGGCGGACGGGGTGGGGGCAGGGGGTGGGGTCAGGGGGTCGCCCCCGCCCCCGCCCCCGGCGCCGCCTCCGCCCCCGCCTCCGCCTCCGCCTCCGGCTCCTGGCCGACCGTCTCCAGTGCCTCCGCGACGACGCGGGCCAGGCGGTCGTGGTGGGCGCCGCGCCAGTAGACCTGTCCGCAGGCGGGGCAGTCCGCGTAGACGTCGTAGGTGGCGCGGGTGCCGGCGGCGACGCGGTCGGCCACGTCCGCCGGGGTGGCCGACCGCAGGGGGGTGTTGCAGGCGGTGCAGCGGGTCCACGGGCGCAGGTGGGGGCGGAACCTCTCCAGGACGTCGGTGAGCTGTTCCTCCGGGCGGTGGCTGTACACGTACGCACGGCGGTGCAGCAGTCCTCGGTCGCGGCTCAGCAGTACCCGGTGTTCGGCCGCCGAGCGGGCGGCGAGTGCCGGGTCGCCCGGGTCCTCCGGCTGGTAGGCGCTGTCCACCCCGAGCAGGCGCAGCCGGCGCGCGAGCGTGCCGAGGTGGACGTCGAGGAGGAAGCGGAGCGGGGCGCCCGGTACCCGCTGGGGGCGGTCGACGGGGGCGACCGAGACGTGCTCGCCGCCCGCCGGTATGAGGGAGAACGGCACGGGCGTCCCGTCGCGGGTGAGACCGCCCACCTCGGTGAGCGGCACGCCGAGGGACTGCACGAGGTGCCCCAGCGTGGAGACGCCGTCCGCGCGCGACGGCAGGGTCAGGCGCCCCCGCGGGAGGAAGGTCTCCAAGGCGGGCGCGAAGGTGAGGACGAGGCCGGTTCCGTTCACGCCCACAGACTCGCACGGGCTCCGGACGGGTTGCCGGACTTTGTCCACAGGCGCTGTGGCTCGTCAGCTCGTCAGCTCGTCAGCTCCTCGGCTCCTCGGCTCGTACACATCGCACGCCCGGAGCCCCCCCCGCCTCACCCGTGCTGGTACGCCACCAGCGAGATCCCCACGTAGTGCACGACGAAGGCCGCGAGCGTCAGGGAGTGGAAGACCTCGTGGAAGCCGAACCAGCGGGGGGAGGGGTTGGGGCGCTTCATGCCGTAGATCACGCCGCCCGCGCTGTAGAGCAGCCCGCCGACGAGGACGAGGACGAGGACGGCGACGCCGCCCGCGCGCATGAAGTCCGGCAGGAAGAAGACCGCGGCCCAGCCCATCGCGATGTAGCACGGCGTGTACAGCCAGCGCGGGGCGCCCACCCAGAAGACCCGGAAGACGATACCGGCCGCCGCCGCCGCCCAGACCGCCCACAGCAGCCACGTGCCCTTGCCGTCGGGCAGCAGGAGCAGCGTCAGCGGCGTGTAGGTGCCCGCGATGATCAGGAAGATGTTGGCGTGGTCGAGCCTGCGCAGCACCGCTCCGGCGCGCGGCCCCCAGTTCCCCCGGTGGTAGAGCGCGCTCACGCCGAAGAGCAGGCACGCCGTCAGGACGTAGATCGCGCAGGCCACCCGGCCGCGGCCGGAGTCGGCGAAGGCGGTCAGGACGAGACCGGCGATCACCACCGCCGGGAACATCCCCGCGTGCAGCCAGCCGCGCATCCGCGGTTTGACCAGGGGCGGGAGGCCGAGGGCGGAGGGCGCGCCGGTGGCCTCCGCCGTCCCCGAGGGGCCGGGGGCGGGCGTGGAGTCGTGCGTCGTGGTCATCTGCCGCATGTCCTTCGAGCCGGTGTACGGAGGAGGAGGGGTGTCCGCGTGTCCGTGCCGCGTGCGCGAACCGGTGGGGCCGGGGGAGTGGGGAGCGGGGGCGGGTCGGGGGGCCTCGGCGGCCCGCCCGGCGGGTCGGGGGGAGCCTGCGTCGCGACACGAGCGGGCGCGGTCATGTCGGCATCGTAGCGAGGCCGGGTGAACCCCGGTGTCCCGCCTGCTCAGGGACGTGCGACAGCTCCCGCCCCCCTTGCCGTGTCCCGCGTCACTCCGCTCACATGGGCGGTGCCCTGGACAGATGGGCGCGAAAGGCGCAGGATCATATGAGTGCGGTCGGCACCGGATGAGCGGCTACGAGAGCGTCCGGGCCGCGGCCCCCACGGGGCAGACAGTCCTCCCACCCTCGCTTAGGAGCAATTCGTGGCGCGCGACATCGCGGCTCCCCCGTCCTCCGACACTTCCGGCACGGCCACCGGCATCCCTCACCCCGGTAGCGCCGGGACCGCCGAGACCGCCGGCGCGACCCCGCCCGGGGCCCCGCCGGCCCGGCACGCCGGGCTGCGCGTTTGGGTCGCGGAGATCGCCGCCCTCACCGAGCCGGACGAGGTGGTGTGGTGCGACGGCTCCGAGGCGGAGTACGACCGGCTCGCCGCCGAGCTCGTGCGCAAGGGCACCTTCCGCAAGCTCGACCCGGCGCTCCGCCCGAACTCGTACTACGCCGCCTCGGACCCCTCCGACGTCGCACGCGTCGAGGACCGGACGTTCATCTGCTCCGCGAAGGAGGCGGACGCGGGCCCCACGAACCACTGGCAGGACCCGGCCGTCATGCGCGAGACCTTCCAGGGCGCGGACGGGCGCGGCGGCGTCTTCCGGGGCGCGATGCGCGGACGCACGATGTACGTCGTGCCGTTCTGCATGGGGCCGCTCGGCTCGCCGCTCTCCGCGATCGGTGTCGAGCTGACCGACTCCGCGTACGTCGCGGCCTCGATGCGCACCATGACCCGCATGGGGCAGGCCGTGCTCGACGAACTCGGCGAGGACGGCTTCTTCGTCAAGGCCGTGCACAGCGTCGGCGCCCCGCTCGCGCCCGGCGAGGCGGACGTGCCCTGGCCCTGCAACCCCACCAAGTACATCTCGCACTTCCCCGAGGACCGCGAGATCTGGTCGTACGGCTCCGGCTACGGCGGCAACGCGCTGCTCGGCAAGAAGTGCTACGCGCTGCGCATCGCCTCCGTCATGGCGCGTGACGAGGGCTGGCTCGCCGAGCACATGCTGATCCTCAAGCTCACGCCGCCGCGCGGGGAGTCGAAGTACGTGGCCGCGGCCTTCCCGAGCGCGTGCGGGAAGACGAACCTCGCGATGCTGGAGCCGACCGTCGAGGGCTGGACCGTCGAGACCATCGGCGACGACATCGCCTGGATGCGGTTCGGCGAGGACGGCAGGCTCTACGCGATCAACCCCGAGGCCGGTTTCTTCGGCGTGGCCCCCGGCACCGGCGAGCACACCAACGCCAACGCCATGAAGACGCTGTGGGGCAACGCCGTCTTCACCAACGTCGCGCTCACCGACGACGGCGACGTGTGGTGGGAGGGCATGACCGAGGAGCCGCCCGCGCACCTCACCGACTGGCGCGGCGCGGACTGGACGCCCGCGAGCGGCACGCCCGCCGCGCACCCCAACGCGCGCTTCACCGTGCCCGCCGCGCAGTGCCCGATCATCGCGCCGGAGTGGGAGGACCCGAAGGGCGTGCCGATCTCGGCGATCCTCTTCGGCGGGCGCCGCGCGAGCGCCGTACCGCTCGTCACCGAGTCCTTCGACTGGAACCACGGCGTCTTCCTCGGCGCCAACGTGGCGAGCGAGAAGACCGCCGCCGCCGAGGGCAAGGTCGGCGAGCTGCGCCGCGACCCCTTCGCCATGCTGCCGTTCTGCGGCTACAACATGGGCGACTACATGGGGCACTGGATCGACGTCGCCAAGGGCAGGGACCCGGAGAAGCTGCCGAGGATCTACTACGTCAACTGGTTCCGCAAGGACAGCGGCGGGCGCTTCGTGTGGCCCGGGTTCGGTGAGAACAGCCGTGTCCTGAAATGGATCGTGGACCGGCTCGACGGCCGCGCCGAGGGCGTCGAGAGCCCCATAGGCGTGCTGCCCGCGAAGGGCGCCCTGGACACCGAGGGCCTCGGCCTCTCCGACTCCGACCTCGACTTCCTCCTCACGGTCGACAAGGACGTGTGGCGCGAGGAGGCCGCGCTCGTCCCCGAGCACCTCAACACCTTCGGGCACCACACCCCGAAGGAGCTGTGGGACGAGTACCGGGCCCTGGTGCGACGCCTCGGCTGACCGCACCGCCGCCACGCGGGCCGGACCCCGGGTCCGGCGG
>NZ_GG770539.1:4552913-4556842 GCF_000154905.1 Streptomyces sp. SPB074
CGCCGCGTGGGCCTCCATGCGGCGGGCGGTGAGGATCGCCGCGCCCGTGTCGGCGCGCGAGGCGGCGACGACGAGGGCGCGCCCGGCGAGCGCGTGCGCGCGCCGGTGCAGGGCCGCGCGGTCCGGCTCGTGGGCCGACACGGAGACGACGGCGCGTACGGGGCTGCCGCCGCGCAGCCTGCGCAGGTGCGCGCTCAGCTCGGCGCCCGCCGCGCCCAGCTCGGCCGCCTCGCCGGCGGGGGAGAGGGCGCGCAGCTCGTCGGTGAGCGCGAGGAGCGCGGCGAGGTGCCCGGCGAGCTGGATGTCCAGCTCCTCCTCGCGCGAGTGGCGGGGGAAACGGGACTGCTCGCCGGAGGTGGAATGGACGGATCTGGTGCGGATGGGCTCGTACACGGGGGACCTCCAGGGTTGCCTGAGAGCATCCTACCTTGGAATCCGTCTAATTTAGAATCCGTCCAGAGAAGGAGTTCGTAGCGACTGGGGATCGTGGTGGCGGTCCGGGAGCCGCACGTGCCCGGGAACGGGACGTACTCGGGAGCCGGTCGTTCTCGGGACCGGCCGTCCGGGCTCAGTTCTGCCCGTATCCGCTCAGGAAGTGGCCGATCCGGCCCACCGCCTCCGTCAGGTCCTGGACGTTCGGGAGGGTGACGATCCGGAAGTGGTCGGGCTCGGGCCAGTTGAAGCCCGTGCCCTGCACCACCATGATCTTCTCCTTGCGGAGCAGGTCGAGGACCATCTCGCGGTCGTCCTTGATCTTGAAGACCTTCGGGTCGAGGCGCGGGAAGAGGTAGAGCGCGCCCCGGGGCTTCACGCAGCTCACGCCGGGGATCTGGGTCAGGAGCTCGTACGCGGTGTCGCGCTGCTCGCGCAGCCGCCCGCCCGGCAGCACCAGGTCGTCGATCGACTGCCGGCCGGTGAGCGCGGCGACGACACCGTGCTGTCCCGGCATGTTGGCGCACAGCCGCATGTTCGCCAGGATGTTCAGCCCCTCCAGGTAGGAGGTGGCGTGGGCGCGCGGCCCGGAGACGACCATCCAGCCCACGCGGTAGCCGGCCACGCGGTACGCCTTCGACATGCCGTTGAACGTGAGCGTCAGCAGGTCGGGGGCGAGCGTGGCGGTCGGGGTGTGGGTGGCGTCGTCGTAGAGGATCTTGTCGTAGATCTCGTCGGAGCAGACGAGCAGGTTGTGGCGGCGGGCGATGTCGGCGAGCCCGCGCACCATCTCCTCGTCGTAGACGGCGCCCGTGGGGTTGTTCGGGTTGATGATGACGAGCGCCTTGGTCCGGTCGGTGACCTTGCGCTCGACGTCGGCGAGGTCCGGCATCCAGTCGGCCTGCTCGTCGCAGCGGTAGTGCACGGGGGTGCCCCCGGCGAGCGAGACGGCGGCGGTCCACAGCGGGTAGTCCGGCGCGGGGACCAGCACCTCGTCCCCGTCGTCCAGCAGGGCCTGCATGGCCATGACGATGAGTTCGGAGACGCCGTTTCCGATGAAGACGTTCTCGACGTCGGACTCGACGCCAAGGGTCTGGTAGTGCATCGTGACCGCGCGACGGGCGGCGAGCAGGCCCTTCGCGTCGCCGTAGCCGTGCGCCGAGGAGACGTTGCGGAGGACGTCCTCCAGGATCTCGGGCGGGGTCTCGAAGCCGAAGGCCGCCGGGTTCCCGGTGTTCAGCTTGAGAATGCGGTGGCCCGCCGCCTCCAGTCGCATCGCCTCGTCGAGCACCGGGCCACGGATTTCGTAACAGACATTGGCGAGCTTCGCCGACTGGATCACCTGCATGTCGGTCACCTTACGACCGCGTTAAGCGGCACGCATGGCGTATCCGTCCCGGCGGAGCCCGCTCGCGCGGGCGGCGGCTTCCAATCCTCCGTGCCGGACGGCGACGGCCGTCGCTCTGCGGGGCGGCGGCAGCCTCACGGCTTGGATTCCCACCTGCGGGGGACGGATCTCACCTCTCCGGGTGAGTTCTGACACCCGTCGGTCTGCGGCCGGGACCGCGCCCTCCTCCCCCGCGACGGGATCGCGCGGGGGATCACCCGGCGGGATCACGCGGGGGAGGAGGGCGCGGGGGTGGGCCAGCCGGGGCAGCGGCCCGTGGTCTCCAGGAGGACGCCGATCCGCTCGGGCGGCACGGGCCGCGAGTAGAGATACCCCTGGCCCATGTCGCAGCCCATCGCCCGCAGCCGCTCCGCCTGGCTCCTGGTCTCCACGCACTCGGCGGTCACGGTGAGCCCGAGCCGGTGGGCGAGGCCGACCAGGGCCTCGACGATGACCTCGTCCGCCGGGCGCCCCTCGGCGGTGGTGGACCGGGCGGGACCCCCGGCGATCACGGTCGCCGCGTCCCGGTCCCGGTCCCGGTCCGGGGAAGCGGTGGCGGTGGCGGGGGCGGCGGTGTCCGGGGTGTCGGTGTCCGGGGTGCCGGGCTCCGGCGCCGGGACGGCGAAGGGGAAGCCCCGGACGAAGGAGCCGTCCAGTTTGAGCACGGAGACCGGGAGACGGCTGAGGTAGGAGAGGTTCGAGTACCCGGTGCCGAAGTCGTCGATGGCGATCCGTACCCCCATGTCGCTCAGTTCCTGGAGGGCCCGCAGCGGACGCCCGGTCTGCCCGACCACCTCGGACTCGGTCAGCTCCAGTTGCAGCAGCGACGGCGGCAGCCCGGTCTCGGTGAGCACGTCGGCGACGTCGGCCACGACGTCCGAGTCCCACAACTGCCGCACCGTGACGTTGACGCTGACGTAGGGGGGAAGGGCTCCCGGGCGCGCGAGCTGCCAGCTGCGCGCCTGGGCGCAGGCGGTGCGCAGCACCCAGCGGCCCAGCTCGACGATCGAGCCGTCCCGCTCGGCGACGTCGATGAAACGGTTCGGGGTGAGCCGTCCGAAGCGCGGGTGCCGCCAGCGCACCAGCGCCTCGACCCCGTGCAGGGTGCCGTCGGCGAGGGCCACGAGGGGCTGGTACTCCAGCTCGAACTCGCCGTCGCGCACGGCGGGCCGCAGCGCGGTCGCGAGCAGGTCCTGATGGGCGCCGTCCTCGCTGCGCGCGGAGTCGAACAGGGCCCACCTGCCCCTGCCCTCGGCCTTGGCCCAGCCGAGCGCGGTCGTGACGGCGCGCAGCAGCTCGGCCGGGCTCGTCTCGCGGGCGCGCAGCTCGGCGACCCCGGCCGAGGCGGAGACGGCGAGGCGCCGTCCCGCGATGTCGTACGGCTCGCCCAGCTCGCGCAGCACCGTCGCGGCGAGTTCGCCGAGCTGCCCGGGGCCCGTCGTCTCGCGCACGAGGAGCGCGAACTCGTCGCCGCCGAGCCGGGCGAGTACGGGGGCCTCGCCCGGTCCGGCCGCGAGGCGCGGGGCGAGGCGGGCGAGCCGGGCCGCCACCGCGCGGAGCAGGTGGTCGCCGACGAGGTGCCCGTGGGCGGTGTTGACGTGCCGGAAGCCGTCCAGGCCGAGGACGCACAGGCCGACCCGTCCCCGGCCGCCGCGCAGCCCGTGCTCCTCCAGCGTGTCCGCGAGGCGGTCGAGGAAGTGGGCGCGGCCCGCGAGCCGGGTCAGCGGGTCCTCGCGTTCGGCGGTGCGCAGCCGGGCCCTGAGGTCGTGGCCCTGGCTCGTGTCGCGGATCGTGAGGAGGGCGCCGCGCTCGGCCGCGAGGTGGGCGAGCCGCAGCTCGGCCCACACCTCGCCGCCCCGGGGCGAGACGATCCGGCGCGTGCACACGAGGTGGTGACGGCGCCCGCTGAGCACCTCGGGGAGCGCGGGGGCGGTGTGCGGGGCGAGACCGAGAGCCGTGAGGTGGGTGAGGGGGCGCCCCGCGAGCGAGGCGGCGGGCAGGGCGAGGTACTGGTGCAGGGCCGGGTTGGCGGCGGTGATGGTGCCGGTCTCGTCCAGGAGCGCCATCGGCACCGGGGCCGCGTCGAAGGCGGCCCGGTGGGCGGAGGCGG
>NZ_GG770539.1:4557276-4558358 GCF_000154905.1 Streptomyces sp. SPB074
CCGGGCAGGAGCGGAAGGCCCTCGGCGAGGACGGTGAGCGGGCGACCGGCGCCCAGGTGTTCGCAGGGGGCCGCGTGCCGGGGACGGGACGGGGGTGCCGCCTCGGCGGCGGTACGGGTACGGGCCGGGTGGTGCCCGGAACGCTGCGCCGGGTCGCGGTGGGCTGGCTCGGCGGCGGAGCGGGCCGGGACCTCGTGGGGGTACGGCGGCGGGAGCGGTGCCTGCGCGCGGGCCCGGGAAGCGGCGGACTGCGGGGCGGGCACCGGCCACCGGGAGGCCCCGGCCTCGGCCCGCGCCGCTTCCTGGTCGGCACCGCGCTCCGTCCCGCAGGCCGGTTCCGCCGGCCGGTGCGCGGCCTCGCGGTGGCCCGCCTCGCGGAACGCGGTCGCCTGGTGCGGCGCCGCCCCGTGCTCGCGCTGCGCGGCTTCGCGCTGCGCCCACTCGCGCGACAGGGCCTCGCGGTACGCGGCCTCCCGCTCGAACCGCGCGGCCTCGCGGCACGCGGCTTCCCGCGCGGCCTCCCGCTGTCCGATGTCGCCCCCCGTCGCCTCCCGCCGCGCCGACCCGTACGGGCCCGGCGCCTCGGGCGCGGCCCCCGGGGACGGGGGCGGCGTCGCCCCGGTGAGGGGCGGCGGGCCGGACGGGTGCGACGTGCCCGCTCGGGTGGGGGCTGGAGGTTGTTCGGGGGGTCCGTTCACCGCTCGCTCCCGCCGTTGGCCAGGGTGTCCGTGCTGGAAAGTGTGCCGATCATAGATGCAGGCCAGAGGCCGTCGCAGCGGCCATCCGGGGGTATCGTGCGGCGGGCGACCGGAGTTGAGCGCTTTGTTTCCGCCCTCGATTCTTCTGGTCGGGCCGAGGGGCGGAAGTGAGCGTTCAAGGCGCGTAGACGGCGCTGGGTGAAACTTGAACTTTCACCGCATCGTTGGCTGTGTCTCCGGGCCCTGCCCTCGGGTGCTGCCCCCGCGCCGCCCTGCCCCCCCGGCAAGCAGCCCCGCCCTTCCCCTCCATGCCCGGCCGCCCCGCGCGCCGGGTCCCCCGGTTGGGGGCTGGGCGGAGACCGGACGGGTGGCCCTTCACTCACG
>NZ_GG770539.1:4558512-4559910 GCF_000154905.1 Streptomyces sp. SPB074
GACCGCGTTCCTCGCGCTCGTCGCCGGCGCGCTCGTCCTCGCCCCGGCGCCCGCCCTCGCCGGGCTGCGCTCCGGGCCCTGCGCGGTGCCCCGTACGAGCGCGCACCACTCGGAAGGTCTCGACACCTGGAACACCGCCTACCCCCGCCCCGCCGGACGCCTCGACGCGGTACTCGTCTACCTCTCCTTCCCCGGTGCCGTGCCGCACGCGACGCCCCGCGAGCTGAGCCGCGACTACTTCCCCGCGACGACGGACTTCTACACCCGCGCCTCGTACGGGCGGCTGAGGCTCGTTTCGCACGTGCGGCCCGGCTGGGTGCGGATGCCGCGCCCGGCGAGCGCGTACGCGATAGAGCGGGACTGGGGCGCCGGGGGCCGTTCCGCGTACCTGCGCGACGCGCTCGCCGCCGCCGATCCGGGGACGGACTTCGGCAAGTACGACGTCGTCTACCTCGTCGCGGACCCCGACGCCCCCGGGGTGAACTCGGACGCGACGAAGGTCGTCAATCTCGGTACCCCGCTGCACGCCGACGGGACCGAACTGCGCCGCTTCGTGACCGTCTTCGAGCAGCACCCGCCGGACCACAACGTGCTCGCCCACGAGACGGGGCACGTCTTCGACCTGCCCGACCTCTACCGCCGCCCGGCGGACGGGAAGGGCGACTGGGACACGCACGTCGGGGACTGGGACCTCATGGGCAGCCAGTTCGCGCTGTCCCCGGAGTTCTTCGGCTGGCACAAGTGGAAGCTCGGCTGGCTCGAAGGGGCGGACGTCGCCTGCCTGCCGGCCGGGAGCGACAGCCGCGTGGACCTCGCGCCGCTCGCGGCCCCGCCGCCGCGCGGGATGCGGGGCGCGCCCCGGCTCGCCGTGGTCCGTACCGGTCCGTACCGGGCACTCGCGATCGAGGTGCGGACGGCGCGCGGCAACGACGCCACGACCTGCGCCGAAGGGGTCCTCGTCTACGAGGTGCGCACCGACACGGCCTCGGCGCGGGGGCCGGTCAAGGTCTTCGACACGCACCCGGGCACCGAGGGCTGCGTGAGCCGTTCCGTGCAGCCGGGCCTCGCCGACGCCCCGCTCGACGTGGGCGAGACGTACACCGTCCCGGGCCGGGACCTGCGGATCACGGTCGAGGCGCGGACGCCGGACGACGAGTGGACCGTCCGCGTCCGCCCGGCCTGAGCCCGCCCCGGCCCTCCCCGCGCGACCACGACGAAAAGGCCCCCCGATCGCTCGGGGGGCCTTCTCCGTCGGTGCGCCGCCAGGGACTCGAACCCCGGACCCGCTGATTAAGAGTCAGCTGCTCTAACCAACTGAGCTAGCGGCGCCTGCTGACGTCGTAAACATTAGCACCCTGGTCGGCGGGGTGCGAAATCGATATCCGCACACCCGTCCGG
>NZ_GG770539.1:4560303-4563968 GCF_000154905.1 Streptomyces sp. SPB074
GGTCCAGGTGTGCAGCGTCGCTCCGGGATCGGGCGTCGCGCTCGCGAGCCAGCGGGCCCCGTCCTCGTCCCGCCCTGCTCCCGCCCCGCCCGTGACGGCCTGCCGCTCCTGCTGTGTGCTGCTCGTCATGCCCCCACCGTGGCCCCACCCGCTGCGGAAGCGGGCGAAGTTCGCGGAAACGCGGACAAGGGGTCCCGTACGGGCGTACCGTGCCCTGTCACCCGGCATATGCCCGGCAGGCGTGCCCGGTACGGGGCGCCCCGGCTGGCGTGGACGGAGGGGTTCTCAGCCCTCTTCGGGTTCGCCCTTGAGCAGATCGCGCCCGAACTCGATCATCTTCCGCGCGTAGTCCTCCGTCCACTGCGCCCGCTCGGCGATCGAGGCGGCCGAGAGACGGTCGAAGCGGCGCGGGTCGGCGAGTTGCGCGGCGGCGATGGCCTGGTACTCGGTCGCGCGGTCCGCGGCGGCACGGAAGGCGTGGGTCAGCTCGGTCGAGCGGTCGAGCAGCCGACGCGGGTCCTCGATCGTCTCCAGGTCGAAGAAGTGCTCGGGATCGGCCGCCACCTCCCTCGGCTCGTGGAGCAGCGGCGCCGGGCGCAGCCGCGGTCGCCGTTCGGGCTCCGCCATGAAGAATTCCTCCGTCGTACCTGTGGGAGCGGCACGGAACCACCTCCGCGCCACCCACCATTGTCCCCCGCCCCCGCAAGAGCGGCCTTTGGCCTCCGCCCGGCACCCGTCCCCGCAGGCCGGACCCCCGCCGTCCCGCGCGGCAGCCGGGACGAGTCCCCCCCGGCGCACCGCACCCGACGCGCCCCCCGACGCACCGCACCCGCCGCCCGCCCCCACCGAGGCACCCCCGTCTCACACCCGTACCCGGTGCTCCTCCAGCCGCGCCAGCACCGCGTGGTGCGCCTCCCACCCGTCCGGGAAGCGCAGCTCGACCCCCAGCCGCACCGGCTCCGTCGAGGGGTGCGCGTCGAGAAGGTCCGCGATCCCCGCCCTGCACACCACGAGGCAGGCGTGCCGGTGCCGCGAGGCGAGCACGCACAGGCGGCCCGTCTCCAGGTGGAAGGCGGTCGCGTCGGGGCGCCCCGAGAGCGGGTGCAGGACCACCGTCACGTCGTACTCGCGGCCCTGGAGCCGGTTCGCCGTGTCCACGGTGACCTCCGTGACGCCGAGCCCGGCGAGCGCCTCGCGCACCGCCGCCGCCTGGTCGCGGTGCGCCGTGCCGACCGCGATCCGGGCCGCCGTGAGCGGCACCACGTCCTCGCCGGGCGAGACGGAGCTGCCCTCGCGGTCCAGGAGCCGCCGCACGAGCCGCGCGATCGCGGCCACCGCCTCCGGGTCGGTGCGCGGCGTGAGCCGCGCGGGCAGTTCGAGCAGCCCCCAGCCGCTCGCCGCCGCCTCGTCGATCACCGCGTCGTACGGGGAGCCGTCGCCCTGCGCGGCGAAGCCGAGGTGCCGCTCG
Source organism: Streptomyces sp. SPB074 (assembly GCF_000154905.1). Taxonomy (GTDB): domain Bacteria; phylum Actinomycetota; class Actinomycetes; order Streptomycetales; family Streptomycetaceae; genus Streptomyces. Next base: position 4,561,772 of record NZ_GG770539.1, read on the forward strand.
CCGGGGCCCGTGCCGCTGCGGAAGGGGGTGAACGGGTAGAACGCCGCGCTGACCAGCGGGGCCGCCGAGGCGGGCAGCCGCCAGGAGACCGGGAGGCGGTGCTGCGGGAGGCCCGGATTGTGGGCGAGGAGCGCGGCGACGGCGGAGGCGGAGGGATCGTGGGCGAGGCCCGCCCACTGGTCGGCGCCGACGAGCGCGAAGGGGTCGAGCTGTCCCGGGTCCCCGACGAACAGGGCGCGCGCGAAGAGGCCGGCGACGGCGAGGAGCGCGTCCGAGCGCATCTGGTACGCCTCGTCCACGATCGCGTGCGGCCACGGCTCGACGTCGCGCACGTGCGCCCACTTCGCCGCCGTGGACACGACGACGGGCAGCTCCACCAGACCCTCGACCCGGCTCGACTTCACGACCTGCGGATACGCGTCCAGCGCCGGGTCGTAGGCGTCCTGGTCGTTGCTGTGCAAGCGCCCCACCGGCAGCTCGGGGTCCTTCGCGACGAGCCGCAGCACGAGGTCGTCCACCTGCGCGTTGGTCTGCGCCACGATCATCAGCCGCCGCCCGGCCGCGACGAGTTCACGCGCGGCACGCACCACGAGCGTCGATTTCCCGGCCCCCGGCGGCGAGTCCACGACGACGCCCCGGTGCGTCCCGTGCAGCGTGTCCGCGAGGATCGCCGCCGTCGCCCGCGCCGCCTCGGCGCCCGGGTCGAAGTCCGCCTCGTCCGTCACAGCACGTCCTCCTCGGTCACCGGGTCCGCCGCCTCGGCCGCCGCCGCGGGCGGCCCCCCGTGTGTCCACGGTGTCGCCTCCGCGTCCGGCAGCCCGGGGCCCGGGCGCTGGTCGTGCGGGAAGAGCGTGAAGCACAGGGTCTCCCCGGGGGCCGGGACCGACCCCGCGTCCGGCTCCGCGCCCCGCCCCATCCGGTCCCGCACGGTGAGCAGCAGCGCGCCGTCCTCCGTGCGCCCGGTGAAGTCCGCCGTCTGCGGCTTGCCTTCGAGCACCCGGAATTTTCGGTGTCCGCTCCGCGAGCTGCGGCAGGTCGTCGGTGCGCACGGTGAGCACGGGCCGGGGGCGCGGCCTGCGCCCCTCGGTGTACGTCATCACGACCGACTCGACGTACCCGTGGAACGCCTCGCCCGAGAGGCGCCGTTCGGCCATGACGAGCGGGTCGTCCAGCGCCTCCTGCGCGTCGAGCCGCGCCTGCTCGCGCTCGCGCGCGGCGAGCTTGCGCGCGGCGGTCACCGCGTCGTCGCGGCGCGGCTGCGGCGGCTCGCCGGCCGCGAGACGGTCGCGGTGGCTCGTGTACGAGAGCCGGTCGCGCGTCCAGCGCTCCCGCGCGTACGGGGCCTCGGGCAGCGCGCGGAGCAGGTCCAGGCCCCGCCACACGGCGTCCCACGTCGGCCGGGTCGCGCGCGCGACCAGCTCACCGACCGCGTGCTCGGCCTCGTGCAGCGCGGCGAGCAGCGCGTCGGCGCGCTCGGGGTCCTCGGCCGCGCCGAGACGGAGGCGGGCCGCGTCGTAGCGCTCGATCGCGGGGGCGAGGAGCTTGTTGTCGAAGGCGGGATCGGTCGCCGGACCGGCCGGCGGGTGCCGCAACTGCCCCTCCTCGTCCCGCTCCAGCTCGGCGGCGAGCGCGGCGGCGGCGCCGTCCGCGCCCCCGGGCGGGTCGAGCCAGCCGAGGAGCGCGCCGAGATGCTGCTCCTCCATCCGGCTCTGCCCCGTCGCCCAGTGCCGCCCGAGCAGGCCCGTCATCGGCAGCAGCAGCGCGGAGCCCGGCACCCGCGCGCGCTCCCCGAGGTGCGTGAGCCACCGGCCGAGCAGCGGCACCCGCGCGGGCGCCGGATACGGCTCGTCCGGGTCCTGCTCGGCGGTCCGCCGGAAGCGCATCGAGCGCCCGAGCAGCCGCACGAACTCCACACCGGCCGCGCTCGGTACGAGCAACTGCGGCGCGTCACGGCACAGTTCCGCCTCGACCGTGACCTTCTTGCCGCTCTCCGGATCGGTCTCCTTGCGCTCGACCGTCTCCACGTCGGCCGCGAACGACTCGACGTACGGGAGCACTTCGGCCGCGAGCGCGGCGAGGAAGCCGAAGCGCAGCTCCCGGTCGCGCGGCTGCGGCACGTACAGCAGCCGGGGCCGCTCGCGGGCGGTCCCGACGAGCGCGCCGAGCGGAGCGCCCGTCTCCCCGGCCGTGGTGAGCG
>NZ_GG770539.1:4565514-4566281 GCF_000154905.1 Streptomyces sp. SPB074
CCGCCCGCGGCGCGGGGCGCGACCCGCCCGGCAGCCGGGAGCGCAGCCCCCGCCGCACCCGCGCCGCGCCCCGCAGCAGCGGGCGGGTCAGCAGCGCGCCCGCGCCCATCACGGCGGCGCCCGCGAGCGCGTCGAGCAGGTAGTGGTTCGCCGTGCCCATCACGACGAGCGCCGTGATCGCCGGGTACGCGATCCCCGCCGCCCGCGTCCAGCGCGAGCGCCCGTGGCGCCACAGCAGGAAGCCGCACCACAGGGCCCAGCCGACGTGCAGGCTCGGCATCGCCGCGTACTGGTTCGTCATGCCCCCCAGGCCGCGCGGCGCGCTCGCCTCGCCGCCCCACCAGCCCCAGTCGCTGAACTGCGCCATCGTGTCCACGAATCCGTGGCCGTCCGCGAGCAGCCGGGGCGGGCAGGTGGGCAGGAACGTGAAGCCGACGAGGCCGATGAGCGTCGAGGTCATCAGCCAGGTGCGGGCCGCGCGGTAGACGGAGTGCCGGGCGCGGAAGAGCCAGATCAGCACGAGCGGCGTGACGAGGTAGTGCAGGGAGGCGTACCAGAAGTCGGCGGGGATGCCGAGCCAGGGCTCGCGGGTGAAGAGGCGGTTGAGGGGGTGTTCGAGGTTGATGTGGAGGAGCTTCTCCAGGCGGAGGATCGCGAGACCGTGATTGATCGCGTCGCCCACGTCGCCCCGGGCGAAGAGGCGGCCCGCCGAGTAGACCCCGTACAGGAGGGCGAGGAGCCCTATCTCGCTCCACCAGCGCAGCCGC
>NZ_GG770539.1:4566816-4568982 GCF_000154905.1 Streptomyces sp. SPB074
TGCGCGATGATGGGGCGGCGCGCCGTCGGTCCGTACGCCCCGCGCCCCGTCCCGCACCCGTACAGGAGAGCCCCCGCCATGTCATCGTCGCCCGCCGCCCGTGTCCTGCTCGTCCGCCACGGGCAGACCGCCTGGTCCCGCTCCGGGCAGCACACCGGGCGCACCGACATCCCGCTGCTGGACGACGGGCGGCGGGACGCGGCGCTGCTCGGCAAGCGGCTGCGCGGGGTCGCGGGGCTGGACGAGGCGGTGGTGCGCACCTCGCCGCTCGCGCGGGCCGCCGAGACGTGCGCGCTCGCCGGTTTCGGGGAGCGCGCCGAGCCGTGGAACGCGCTCATGGAGTGGGACTACGGGGACTACGAGGGGCTGACCCCGGCCGCGATCCAGGAGCGCGAACCCGGCTGGCTCCTGTGGCGCGACGGCGCGCCCGGCGGCGAGTCCGTCGCCGCGATGACGGACCGGGTGGACTCGGTGGTCGAGTGGGCGCGGGCGGTGGGCGGCACGGTGGTGCTCTTCGCGCACGGGCACGTCCTGCGCTCGGTGTGCGCGCGGTGGCTGGGCGAACCGCTGGAGTTCGGCGCGCGCGTCCGCCTGGCCCCGGCCTCCCTGTCCGTACTGGACTGGGCGTACGGCCGCCCGGCGATCGACACGTGGAACGACACCGCGCACCTCTCCTGATGCGCCGGCCTCGCCTCCGGGAGCGCCGGTGCCGGTGCCGAGGTGCCCGACGTGCTCGGCCGCTCGTTCCTCACGGCCTGCGCGCGACGGGCGCCTCGACACCGTCGCGCTCCCTTCGGCTCGGCCGGCTCAGGCTGCCGTCAGGAAGTTCGTGACCTCCTCGCTGCGGCTGCCGCCGTAGCGTGCCAGCCGTCCCCGTGTCGTGCGGAGCATGTCCTCGATGCGGGAGGAGCGGACCTCGCGGTGCAGGAGGCGCAGGACCGCGCGGCCCGTGGTCGCCGCCTCCTCGTGGTGGTCCGCCGCGCTCAGGTTCTGGGCGAGTTCGGCGGTGTAGAGGGCCTGGTTGCGCCTCAGGTGCGGGGTGCGCGTCGCGGCGTGGGCGACGGCGCGGCGGGCGTGGGCGACGGCGCGGGGCCAGTCACCGAGGGCGCCCCAGCACCGCGCCTCCAGCCAGTCGAGTTCCGCCTCGCTGTAGAAGCAGAGCAGCCACTCCGGATCGTCGGGGCCCGGCCCCTTCCCGTACAGCCGGTGGGCGCGCGCCAGCGCCTCCTCGCAGGCGGCGCGGTCCGCGAGCCCGGCGCGCCCGCTCGCCTCGCGCAGCGCGAGCAGCGAGGCGAGGTGCGGAGCGTCGAGGCGCCGCGCGGACCGCGCCCCGGCCTGCTGATCTCGCGCACCGCCTCCACGACGTCGGCGACCTCCCTGTCGCCCGCGCGCTGCCCCGGGACCACCGCGAGGCGCGGCGCGGCCGCCGCCGTGCCGCCCGTGCCGAGGAGGCCGGTCGCGAGCGCGCCGGCCGTTGCAGCTCCTGAACCGATGAACGCGCGACGGTGCACGTCGCTCTCCTCGTCGTGTCGGTACGGCGCGCCGTCACCGGGCGCGTACCGGTGCTCGGCCGGTTGCGGCGCGCCCGGTCCCGGCGGCGCGTACGGCGGGTGCCGCTGAGGGGCGGGGGCTGCGGGGCGTGCCGCCCTGCGCCCGCGTACCGTCTCGCGCGGGGCGAAACCGAGGTCACTCAGTGTGTGCCCGGGAAACAGGTGCAGGAACACTCGTTCGTAGGCGTAATTCGGGCAGCGGATCTCACCCGCCTCGACGCGCCCGATGTACCGCGCGTCGCACGAGACGGCCTCGCCGATCTCCCGTCCCGCCCGTCGCACCCGCGCCGCGAACTCGCCCGGCGAGAGCCGTCCGCGCAGCGCCCGGAAGGCCGCGTTCGGCCGTGGAACGCGCTGCTCGGGGGCCGGTGGGGGCGAGGCGGCCCCCCGCTGTCCGGCGGGCTCCTGGGACGAAAGCGGCTGCGGTGCCGACGAGGTCATGACCGGCCTTTCGTGCGGTGTACGGGTCGGGGCGCGGCGCCCGTCGAGCCGAGGCCACGCGTGTGCCGACGGAGCAGAAAGATACCCGCTGTGACCGGATCGACACAGGTAGTTCCCCGGACGGAGGGTGCGGGCCGTGATCCGCCATGAAAATGCCATGCTTCCGCGCGGTGTC
>NZ_GG770539.1:4569966-4578559 GCF_000154905.1 Streptomyces sp. SPB074
CCGCGCGTCCGGGCCCGCACCGCGCGTCCCGGCCCGTCCCGCGCGTCCCGGCCCGCCCCGCCGGGGGCCCCGCCGTCTAGCGGGCGAAGACCCCGTCCGGCGGGGCCGGTGAGCGTTTCGCCGTGTCGTCGCGCACCGGCGCGGCCCCGCCTGTGAAGTCCCGTAGCGCGCGGCCGTGTTCGACGCGCCCAGGGTGCGGGTCGGCGGCGACCGCGCGGGTGTAGGGGGCGAGCGGGAGCGGGACGGCCGAGGCGGCGAGGACCGCGTTGCCGAAGTGCTTGCCGCGCAGCACGGCGGGATCGGCGGCGAGGGCGAGTTCGGGGAAGACCTCCGCCGCCGTCGCGATCTGCCCGCGCAGGAAGGCGAGCGGCGGCCCGTCGGTCAGGTTCGCGACGTAGGTGCCCGCCGGGTCCAGTACCCGGCGGACCTCGCCGAGGTATTCGGTGCTCGTGAGGTGCGCGGGCGTGCGCGCCCCGGCGAAGACGTCCCCGATGACCAGGTCCGCCCAGTCCTGGGGGAGCCTGGCCAGTACCTCGCGCGCGTCGGCGGCCCGGACCCGTACGCGCGCCTGCGCGTCGAGCGGCAGGTGCGCGCGCACGAAGGCGGTCAGTGCCGCGTCCACCTCGGCGACCTGCTGCGTCGAGCGCGGGCGGCTCGCCGCCACGTACCGCGCGAGGGAGAGGGCCCCGCCCCCGAGGTGCAGCACCCGCAGTGGGCGGCCCGCCGGGGCGAGCAGGTCGGCGAGGTGGCCGATGCGGCGCTGGTAGGCGAAGTCGAGGTGCCGGGGCGCGTCGAGGTCCACGTACGACTGCGGCGCCCCGTCCAGCGTCAGCGTGAAGGCCCGCGTGCGCCCGCGCTCGGGGACGAGCTCCGCGCGCCCGCCGCCCACCTCCGCCGTGAGCCGGTCGGTCTCGTTCCTCTTCCGTGCCATCCGGGCATTTTACGAGGACGGCGTGAAGCCGCCGCAGGTCACGAGCCGGGCCGCCCGGCCCACCGGCCGGGCTCCCGCAGGTCACGGCGCCGCCCGGTTCCGGCGCCGCGCCCGCGTTCCGCACCAAAGGCCCCACCTTCCCCTATCGCGTCAACATCACACCCACTAGGGCCGTTTGGGTCCTTCCGGGGGTCCGGCACCCACCGGATGGGCTACCGTCCCTGCCTATGGCGCGTGTGCTCGTGGTGGAGGACGACCCGTTCGTGCGTTCGGCCCTGATCCGGCACCTGTCGGAGGCCGCGCACGCGGTGCGCAGTGTGGGCACGGCCCTGGAGGCGCTGCGCGAGGTCGCCCAGCACGAGGTGGACCTCGTCGTCCTCGATCTCGGGCTGCCCGATCTCGGCGGGGCCGAGGCGCTGCGGATGCTGCGCGGCCTCACCAACGTGCCCGTCATCGTCGCGACGGCCTGCGAGGACGAGGCCGAGGTCGTCCGCCTCCTCAACGACGGCGCCGACGACTACCTCGTCAAGCCGTTCTCGGCCGTCCACCTCCTCGCCCGGATGACCGCCGTGCTGCGCCGCTCGCGCCCCGCCCGCGAGGAGCCCGCCGGGGTCCTCGCGGCCGGCGGGCTGCGCGTCGATCCCTTACGCCGCCGCGCCGAACTCGACGGCGTGGAACTGGAGCTGACCCGGCGGGAGTTCGACCTCCTCGCCTTCCTCGCGAGCCGCCCGGGCGTGGTCGTCCCGCGCCGCGAACTCCTCGCCGAGGTGTGGCAGCAGTCCTACGGCGACAACCAGACCATCGACGTCCACCTGTCCTGGCTGCGGCGCAAGCTCGGCGAGACGGCGGCGGCCCCGCGCTACCTGCACACGCTGCGGGGGGTCGGCGTGAAGCTGGACCCCCCGCCCGCCCACGCTCGACCCCCCGTCCCTCCCCCTCGCCTGAGCGCGCCTCAGTCCTCCGACCGCCGCCACTCCGCCTCGTACTCGTCGAAGACGGCCCGCAGGTGGTGCCCGATCCGCAGGTAGTCGAGGTCGTCGAGGTTCGCGAGCGAGACGCGTACCGACCACTCCGGGCCGTCGAAGCCGCCGCCGTTGAGGAGCACCACGCCGGTCTGCTCGGCGAGGCGGAAGAGCGGGTCGATGGGCTCGTAGGTGTCCTTGAGGTAGCGGGCGAACTCGGGTCCGCGCGTGCGCTCGGCCTCGGCGAGGAGGTCCAGTTCGATGTAGTACCCGGCCCGCAGCGGGTCCTCCGTGATCTTCATCCGGGCGCCCTCCAGGAGGAGCTGGAGGCGGTCGGCGACGATCCGGCGGACGCGATGCTTGTACGCCTCGCCCTCGGGGAGCAGCCCGAAGAGCGAGCAGAGCGTCATCAGGGCCTGCTGCGGCGTCGAGAGCCCGGCCGTGTGGTTGAGCGCGACATCGCGCGAGTCGGCGACCAGCCGGTCGATGAACCGCAGCTTCTCCGGCTCCAGCGTCAGCGTCCCGTACCGCTTCGCGAGCCGGTCCTTCGTCTCGCGCGGCAGCGCGGCGATCCGCTGGTCGATCACGTTGTCGTCGTGGAGCGCGATGACGCCGAGCCGCCAGCCCGTCGCCCCGTAGTGCTTCGAGTACGAGTACACGAGCAGCGTGTTGCGCGGCAGGTCGGCCGCGAGCGAGGTGAAGCCCTCCACGAAGGTCCCGTACACGTCGTCCGTCACGACGACGAGGTCCGGGTGGGGCCCGGCCACGATGTCCTTGAGCTGGTCCCTGACCCGCTCGCTCAGCGCGAGCGAGGGCGGGTTGCTCGGGTTGACGAGGCACACGAGCTTGATCGAGGGATCGGCGAGCTTCGCGACCTCCTCCTCGGGGTAGCGCCACTCGCGCACCCCCTTCTCCGCGAACATGCTCGCGCGGACGAGGACGACGTCGAAGTCGTAGGTGTCGAGCCCGGCGATCTCGATGTACGGGGTGAAGACCGGCACCATGAGCGCGATGCGGTCGCCCTTCGCGAGGACGCCGTTCGTGAGGAGCGAGTCGAAGATGTAGCACATCGCGGCCGTGCCGCCCTCGGTCGCGAAGAGGCTCACGTTCCCCTCCGGCAGCCTGCCCCCGTACATCTCCTTGCCGAGGTAGCCGCGGATGATCTCCTCGGCGCACGGCAGGATGCGGTCGGGCACGGGGTAGTTGTCGCCCGTGACGGCGTCGGCGAGTTCGTGGACGAGGGTGTCCTTGTCGAGGCCGAAGCGCCGTTGCGCCTCCGCGACGTACCGTTCGAGCAGTTCCGTGCCGGGCAGCCCGGGGTGGCGGCGCAGGAACGAGGCGAAGCGCTCGCCCGCGCCGCGCGCCTCCGGCATCCCGCCCAGGTCGTCGGCCGTCCACACGCGCTTCGACTCCTCCAGCGCGAAGTAGCCGAGCGCGTGGAACGCCTCGCGCGGGCCCGTCGCGACCCAGTTCGGGTTGCCGCGGCCCGCGTTGAGCATCTGCGCCTGCGAGGTGCCCTTCTGGCCCGGCTCGCCCTCCTGTTCGCGCCGGGCGAGGTCGATGAAGACGTTCTTCAGCTCGAACGGGCTGAGCTGCCCGTAGCGCCGGATCTGCTCGCGGCTGTAGCCGGAGGAGTGGTCGACCGCGCGCGAGGCGGGCTGGTTCATGGCGTACTCCTTGGGAGCGGTTCGGGAGCGGGTCCCGGGGCGTGCTGGGCGCGGAGGCCGCGTCAGGACCCCAGGACCCCCACGAGGACCGGCCCGGTCAGGGGCAGGAGGAAGTGGGAGAGGGGGGAGGTGATCGTGTAGCCGATGAGCGGTACGGAGCTGTTCGCGACCTGCGTGATCGCGGTGATCGCCGGGGGCGAGCACTGCTGGCCCGGATGATCCCCATGCCGCTCAGCCGGAGGAACGGAAGGAAGATTCGGGCATAGGGGAGAAATTAGCGGTGGGGGCGCGGGGGGCGCGCGGGACGGACGGGTGTACGGGCGGGGAGCGGCGCCGCCCCTCCGGCCCCCGCACGGGCGCGCCGTCCTTCCCTCCCCCCGCCCCCCTCCCGCCCGGCGCGCCCCATGCGCACAATGGGCGCGCGCGGGTGTCCGGTGCGAGGCGCCGCGTAGGGCAGGGCGAGTGGTGGGAGAGTGCGATGACGCGGGTGAAGCGGGGCGCGGGACGGCCGACCCTTGAGGAGGTCGCGAGCCGCGCGGGCGTGGGGCGCGGCACGGTCTCGCGGGTCATCAACGGCTCGCCGAAGGTCAGCCCCCGCACGCGCGCCGCCGTCGAGGCGGCGGTGCTCGAACTCGGCTACGTACCGAACACGGCGGCCCGCGCGCTCGCCGCGAACCGCGCGGACGCGATCGCGCTCGTCGTCCCCGAGCCGCAGGCCCGCTTCTTCGCCGAGCCGTACTTCTCCGACATCGTCAGCGGTATCGGCAGCGCGCTCGCCGACACACCGCTCCAGCTCCTGCTCACCTTCGCGGGCGGCGAGCGCGAGCGGGGGCGGCTCGCCGGGTACCTCGACGCGCACCGCGTGGACGGCGTGCTGCTCGTCGCGGTGCACGCCGACGACCCGCTCCCGGACCGCCTGGCCGAGCTCGGGATGCCCGCCGTGATCAGCGGCCCCCGCTCCGCCGCCGAGACCCTGCCCTCGGTCGACTCCGACAACTACGGCGGCGCGGTCGCCGCCGTGCGCCACCTCCAGAGCCGGGGCCGCCGCCGTATCGCCCACATCACGGGCCGCCTGGAGGTCTACGGAGCCGAACGCCGCCTCGCCGGCTACCGCGCCTCGGTCGACGGCGCGCCGCTCGTCGCCGAGTCCGACTTCACCGAGGAGGGCGGTCGCCGCGCGATGGCCGAACTCCTGGACCGGGCCCCCGATCTGGACGCGGTCTTCGCCGCCTCCGACCTCCTCGCCTCCGGCGCCCGCCACACGCTGCGCGCGGCGGGCCGCCGCATCCCCGAGGACGTCGCCCTCATCGGCTTCGACGACAGCGCGATCGCCCGCCACCTCGACCCGCCCCTGACGAGCGTGAGCCAGCCGACGGCGGAGATGGGCCGCGTGATGACCCGGATGCTCCTGGACGAGATCGCCACCCGCCCCCCGGGCCGCACCACCCCCCCACCCCGGGCCGGCCGCCAGACGGTCCTGGCGACCCGGCTGGTGGTCAGGGAGTCGAGCTGAGGCGCCGCAGCGCAAGGCGCGGCGCGGAACGGTGACCCGGCTTTCCGGCCGGGGCGCGGCCGGAGTGCGTGGCCTGGTCAGGGTTCGGGGCCGGAGTCAGGGGCAGCGGCGGAGTTTCTGACGGGGGCTGGGCTCGGGGCGGTCGCGGGCGGGTCGTTAACGCGCCGGTCCCGGGTGCGGGGGTACGGCGCCGGGCAGTGGGGCGCGTCAGGCCGCCGCGTGCTCCCGTACGTCCTCGGTCACTTTTTTGTTCAGGGCCGCGCGGACCAGGGCTGCCGCGAAGGTGGCCGGGGTGTCGGTGAGGCGGGCGAGGCGGTGGGGGTCTTCGGGGAGGTTCAGGCGGGCGGCTCCCTGGAGGGCCTTCGCGTCGAAGCGGGGGGCGTATTCCGGCCAGACGGACTGGGCCTCGCGGAGGAAGATGTCCACGCCGGCCGGGCCGATCCCGGGGACCTCGCGGAGCCGGTCGGCGTCCTCGCGCACGGCGCGCAGGTCGCCCGACCACCGCGCGCGGACCAGCTCGGCGCCCTCGCCGAGCTGGGTCGCGGTGCGTTCGTCGTAGCGGCGGTAGTGGCCCTCGCCGAGCGCGTCCACGCGTTCCTGCCAGCTCGCCTCCTCCATCGCCTTCGGTGAGCGCAGGCCGTGCGCGAAGAGCGCGCGGGCCGCCGCCGTCGCCACGTCGGCGCGGATGCGGGCCGACAGCAGCACGCTCAGGACGAGGAGTTGGTAGAGCGGCTGGGGGGTGTCGCGCAGGGTGATGCCGGCCTCGGCCGCGTAGGTCGTGCCGTGCCGGTCCAGGAGGGCCGCCGCCGTCCGGGCCTGGGTCGTGCGTGTCACGGATGCTCCTCTCGGTCCTCCCCGGCCACCTGGCGGAGGGTGCGTCCGCTGCGGGCGGAGCGGGCGCGGTGCGGGTCCGGGGTGCCGTGGCCCGCGCCGGGCCGTACGCCCTTCTCGCGGGCCTTGATCAGGAGCCACGCCTCCTCGCCCTTGCCGCCCGCGCGGAAGCGCGTGAGCGCGTACTCGCCGTGGAGCTTGTCGCCCTCCAGGCGGAAGGTGGCGTGGCCGGATTCCAGCGCCTCGTCGAAGGGGAGGGGGTGCCCGCGCTTGTCGTGGCTCAGCGGTTCGTAGGTGCCCTGGTCCCAGACGATGACCGTCCCGCCCCCGTACTCGCCCGGCGGGATCACGCCCTCGAAGGTGCGGTACTCCATGGGGTGGTCCTCCGTGGGGACCGCGAGGCGTTTGTCGCGCGGGTCGTCCGAGGGGCCCTTCGGCACCGCCCACGACCTCAGGACCCCGTCCACCTCCAGGCGGAAGTCGAAGTGCGTCCGGCGGGCGTCGTGGATCTGCACGACGAAGCGCGGGTGCGCCTTCGCGTCGGCCGCGAGCGAGCCCGCGCCGGAGGGTTCGCGGGTGCGGGAGAAGTCCCGCTTGTGACGGTAGGTGCCGAGCGGTTCCATCGAGCGGGCCCCTTCCGGCGGTGGCGTCGGTCCGTTCCCCCGGTGCGTTCCCCCGCGCGTTCCCCGTCCTCCCAGCATGACGCGCGGGCGCCGGGCCCGCCTCCGGGCGGATGCCGGGCCCGGGACGCGAGTGGGTGCCCGCCCGGGACGCGAGTGGGTGCCCGCCCGGGACGCGGGCGGGTGCCGGGCCCGCCGCGCGCGGGGCGAGGCCGCTACGGCCGGGGCCAGGACCTGCCGCTCAGCCGCTCGATGTCCGTGTTGAAGCGGCGCAGGTAGGAGGCGAAGGCGGCGATGTCCTCCTGCGGCCAGTCCCGCATGATCCGGTCCAGCGAGGTGACCAGGCCCTCGCGCTCCTCGGTGAGCTGGCGCTCCCCCTCGGCGGTGAGCCGGAACTTGCGGGCCATGCCGCCCGCCGGGTCGGGGATGCGCTCGATGAGGCCCGCGCGCGTCGCCGCCGCCGTCTGGCGGTTCAGGGTCGAGGCGTCGAGGCCGAACGCCTCGCTCAGCTCGCCGATCGACATCGGGGCACCCTGCACCTCGATACGGCTCAGCAGCACGTAGGCGCTGCGGTCCATGAGGCCGTCCTGGCGGCGGCCGCCACCCCGGCCCAGGTACCCGTGTCTGCTCAGCAGCAGTTGTTCGTACTCGACCTCGGCCGTCGGCCGCACGTGTCACCTCCGCACGTCACAGGGGCTTCCATCCTCCCACGAGGGGTCCCGCCCGCTTCCGGGGTGTGCACGTTACACAGCACATGTATGATGCACATCTTCCGTGCCCGAACACCAGCCCGAGGACTTCCCCATGCGTACCGTGGCCTCCGCCGACGCGGACACCGCCCAGCCCCCGCCCCGCGGCAAGGGCGTGGTCCCCACCCTGGCCTTCGCCGGGATCGTCGCCGCGATCATGCAGACCCTCGTCCCCCCGCTCCTTGCCGACCTGCCGCGGCTGCTGCACAGCACCCCCCGGCAACACCGCGTGGGTCATCACCGTCACGCTGCTCACCGGGGCCGTCTGCGTCCCGGTCGTCGGGCGCCTCGGCGACCTCGTCGGTAAGCGGCCGATGCTGCTCATCTGCTGCGTACCGCTCGTCGCGGGCTCCGTGGTCTGCGCGCTCTCCTCCTCCGTGCTGCCGATGATCGTGGGGCGCGCGCTCCAGGGCATGGGCATGGGGGTCGTGCCGCCCGGCATCGCGCTGCTGCGGGACGTCGTACCGGCCGAGAAGCTGTCCTCGTCCATCGCGCTGGTCAGCGCCTCCATGGGGATCGGCGGCGGGCTCGGCCTGCCGATCGCGGCGGCCGTGGCGCAGTACGCGAACTGGCGCGCCCTCTTCTGGGGCTCGGCCGTCCTCGCCGCCGCCGTCACCGTGCTCCTGTGGGCGCTCGTGCCGGACGTGCCCGCCGGGGCGCGCGGCCAGCGCTTCGACCTGCTGGGCGCGCTCGGCCTGGGCGCGGGACTCGTGTGCCTCCTGCTCGGCATCTCCAAGGGCGCCGACTGGGGCTGGGGTTCGGCCACGACGCTCGGGCTGCTCGGCGCGGCGGTCGTCGTGCTGCTGCTGTGGGGGGTGTGGGAGACCCGGACGAAGGACCCCGTCGTGGACCTGCGGACGACCGCGCGGCCTCGCGTCCTGCTCACCAACGTCGCCTCGGTCTTCACCGGCTTCGGGATGTACGCCTCGATGCTCGTGCTGCCGCAACTCCTCCAGTTCCCGGAGCGGACCGGCTACGGGCTGGGGCAGTCGATGCTCGCGGCCGGGCTGTGGATGGCGCCCGGCGGCATCATGATGATGTTCGTCTCGCCGCTCGGCGGGAAGCTCTCCAACGCGCGCGGGCCGAAGTTCACGCTGGTCAGCGGCGTGCTCGTGATCGCGGCCGGGTACGGGCTCTCGCTGCTGCTGATGGGCTCGGCGTGGGGCGTCATGGTCGCGCTCATGGTCATCAACAGCGGAGTCGGGCTCGCGTACGGGGCGATGCCGGCGCTCATCATGGGCGCGGTGCCGCTCTCCGAGTCGGCGGCGGCCAACGGCTTCAACGCGCTCATGCGCTCGCTCGGCACGTCGATCGGGGCCG
>NZ_GG770539.1:4578882-4582783 GCF_000154905.1 Streptomyces sp. SPB074
CGCCGCGTACCCCTGCCGCCCGCGCGTACCCCCGTCGCGCGCCGGCCGCCGGGGTGGCCGGTGGGGTCAGGAGAGCAGGAGGACGATCCCGGCCGCGACCGAGACCGCCGCCGTCGCCCCGTGCACGCCGAGGTAGTCCTTGGCCCGGCCGCCGCTGAAGCGGACGGCGAGCGCGTCGGCCGCTGCCGCGAGCGCTCCCGCCAGCGTCATCCAGCCCACCAGGTGGTCGCTCGCGCCCAGCAGCGCGATGAGCAGCATGAGGCCGAGCGTGATGTCGCGGTTGCCCTTGACCGAGCCCCAGGCCCGGAAGGCGGGCTGCCCGGCGGGGGTGGCCGGGATGCCGAAGTCCGTGAGGGCGCGGGTCGTGAGCTGGAAGCGGACCCCGATGAGCATGATCCCGACGGCGATCACCCAGACGATGACGGTGGCCGTGGTGGTGAGGGCGTGAGGCATGACGGACGTTCTCCCCCTTCGGCCGGCGCCGACCTCGTGTCGGGCGCCGTTCTCTTCGCTAGCGCTGCTAGACATAGCGATGCCTGCTTGTCTAGCGGCGCTAGACTTCGGAGCATGTCCATCACAGCGAACCGTCGTGAACGGGAACGAGCGGAGCGCCACCGGCTGATCCTCGCCGTGGCAAGGGAGTTGGCCGAGGTCGAGGGCTGGGAAGCGGTGACCACGCGCCGCCTCGCGGAACGGGTGGAGTACAGCCAGCCCGTGCTCTACAGCCATTTCAAGGGGAAGGACGCGATTGTCGAGGCCGTCGCCGAGGAGGGGTTCGGCGAGCTGGGCGTCCTGCTGCGCCGGGCGCGCGCCGAGGCGGGAGCGGGGCGGAACGGGGTACGGGCGGTGTCCCGCGCCTACCTGGACTTCGCCGTCGAGCACGAGGCGCTCTACCAGGCGATGTTCGTCATGCCGACCCGCCTCAAGTTCGCCAGCGAGGAGACGCCGGCGGTGCTGCGGGACACCTTCTTCGCCTTCGTGGAGGCGCTGCCCGAGGACACGGAGACGCGGGAGGGGCGCGCGGAGCTGCTGTGGGCGGCGCTGCACGGCATCGCGGTGCTGTCCGCGACGGGCCGGGTGCCCGCCGAGGCCGGGGAGGCGCGCCTCGACCTGCTGATCGACGGGATCGTGCCGGGGGAGTAGGGGAGCGCGGGGAGGGCGCGAGGGGGGGGCGGGCCGGAGCGGGCCGGGCTCCGTACCCCTCCCCGTCACCCCCACACGACCCGTGCCACCATCAGCCCGATCGCCACCGCGCCGAGCCCCGAGAGCACCGTCGACGCCGTGCTGCCGGCCGCGCGGACCACCTGCCCGGTGCGGGCGAGGTGGACGGTCTCCCAGGAGAAGGTCGAGTACGTGGTGAGCGCCCCGCACAGGCCCGTCGCGACGAAGTCCTCGTACCGCGCGCCGCCCTCGCCCGCCATGAGCGCCCCGCTCAGGACACCGAGGAGGAGACAGCCGAGGGTGTTCGCCGTGAAGGTGCCCCACGGGAACGCGGTGGACTGGCGGCGCTGCACCGCCCGGTCGATGAGGAAGCGGGCCGGGGCGCCGAGCGCGCCGCCGAGCACGACGAGCAGCCAGTTCACCGGACCCCCGCCCGCCGCGTCACGCCCCAGCGCCGGGTCAGCGCCGAGGTCAGCGCCACGGCCGCGAGCGCCGCGCACAGCGTGCCCGCGTAGTAGGCGAGCGCGATGCCCGCGCGGTCGAGGCGCGCGAGCCGCTCGGTGTCGGCCGCGTACGTGCTGAGCGTCGTGAAGCCGCCGAGGAAGCCGGTGGCGAGGAAGGGCCGGACGAGCGGCGGCGCCTGCCACACCTCCATGCAGAGCACGACCACGACGCCCATGACCGCGCAGCCGGTGACGTTGACCGTGAAGGTGGCCCACGGGAAGCCGTCGGGCGGCGCGGGCCAGCCGCGCTCGACCGCGTACCGGGCCGCGGCGCCGAGCGCACCGCCGAGCGCGATGACGGCGACGGTCGGGAGCAGCGCGAGCACGGTCGCGCGCCGGTCGCGCGCGGCCACGTCCATATCGGTGGGGAGCAGCCGCTCGCCGTCGTGGGAGAAGGGGGCCGGGGAGGCGGAGGAGGCGTGGGGACCGTCCTGACGGGGGGCGCCTTCGTGGGTGCGGTCCTCGTGCGGGTCGCCTTCGTGGGTGCGGTCTCCGTGCGGGTCGCCTTCGTGGGTGCGGTCTCCGTGCGGGTCGCCCTCGCGGGGACTGTCCTCGTGCGGGTCGTCGGCGTGCATCGCGGGCCTTCCGGGTGGGGCGAGGGGCCTACGGCGGGACGGGTACGGCTACGGGGGCGGGACGGGGCCGGCCTGGGTGGGGCGGAGCGGGCGCCGGGTGGTGTGGCGGTGGGCCCGCGCGCGGGAGGGGCGGGCGCCCACCATCCGGTGCACGCCCGCCCCTCCCCGTACCGCCCCGCCCCTCCCCGTACCGCGCCCGCCGACCGCCCCCGCCGGCTCAGCTCTCGTCGGCCGACGGCAGCTTCCAGCCCGGGCGCGGGAAGTGGCACGTGTAGCCGTCCGGGTAGCGCAGCAGGTAGTCCTGGTGCTCCGGCTCGGCCTCCCAGAAGTCGCCCTCGGGCTCGACCTCGGTCACGACCTTGCCCGGCCACAGACCGCTCGCGTCGACGTCCCTGATGGTGCGCTCGGCGGTCTCGCGCTGCTCCTCGTCCGTGTAGAAGATCGCGGAGCGGTAGCTCGAACCGATGTCGTTGCCCTGCCGGTCCTTCGTGGACGGGTCGTGGATCTGGAAGAAGAACTCCAGGAGGTTCCGGTAGCTGGTGCGCTCGGGGTCGTAGAGGATCTCGATCGCCTCGGCGTGCCCCTCGTGGTTGCGGTACGTCGCGTTCGCGACCTTGCCGCCCGTGTAGCCGACCCGGGTCGAGACGACCCCGGGCTGCTTGCGGACCAGGTCCTGCATCCCCCAGAAGCAGCCGCCCGCGAGGACCGCCTTCTCCGTCTGCGCCATGCCGTCATCCCTCTTCAGTCGTAGCCTGCCGTTCGCGCACGGCACACCGTCCGCGGCTCCTACCTTGCCGTCCCGCGCGCGAGCGCGCACACCAGGGACCGCCGGGGCCCTGCCCCGCCGAGCCGTACGCGCGGGTGCCCGAGCCGTACGCGCGGGTCCCCGAGCGTCCGCGACGTGGTCCGCCGCGTACCGCCCGCCTTGACTGAACACCGGGACCACCGCCTCGTATGCCCCTGTCCCCGTCCCCCGGGCCGCCGCGGCGCGACCTCGCGCCGGGACGCCTGCGCGAGACTCCCGAGGCGGGCGCGGACACAGCCCCGGAAGCACCGTCAAACCCCTGCGAATGCGGCCTTCGACCCAAGGCGACTTCGACTTGAACATGTTCAAGAAGGGGTCTACCGTCATCGACGACGGCACTTTTGAACGCGTTCAAGTGTTCAGCCGGTTCGGGAAAGAAGGGTGGGGCAATGGACCTCACGGTTGTCACGTACGTCGTGTACCTGGCCATCAGCGTCGGGCTCACGGTCTGGGTCGCGCGGACCCTCAGCAGCAACGGGCGGGTCTTCCTCGCGGACGTCCTCAAGGGGAATGAGCCGCTCGCCGACGCGGTGAACCGCCTGCTCGTCGTCGGCTTCTACCTCGTCAACCTCGGTTTCGTGGCGCTCTACCTGCGCTCGGACAGGGCGGTACGGGACGCGTCGGGCGTCTTCGAGGCGCTTTCCGTCAAGCTCGGTGTCGTCCTGCTCGTGCTCGGTGTCCTGCACCTGGGCAACGTGTACGTGCTCAACAAGATCCGCCGCAGGGGCGTCATGGAGCGCGAGCAGCGCCCGCCGGTGCCCCCGCAGCAGTGGCTCGCCCCGGGCGCCGGGGCGTGACGGGGGAACGGGGGCGGGGCGCCGGTCCCGGGGGCGCCCCGGGAGCCCCGGGCCCCGGGG
>NZ_GG770539.1:4583149-4594592 GCF_000154905.1 Streptomyces sp. SPB074
CAGCGGCGCGAGGGCTGGGGCGCGGGGGTCTACCGCCGCGCGGACGGCTGGGAGTACCTGCCGGACCGGGGCTGGGTGCACAGGGGGGCGGGGCCGGACTGCGGGGGAGGGTGCGAGGTGGCCTAGGGTCGGGTGTCGTGGTCGAGATGAACAGCGAAGAGGCGCGGGGTCCGGAGCCGGAGGGCGCGGGCCCCGGGCCGCGTACCGGGAGGGCGGGGAAGACGGGGAAGGGCGAGGAGTCCGGGAAGGGCGACACGGCGGCCGGGAAGGCCGCGGGGGCCGCGGAGGCCGACGCGTCCGGCAAGGGCGACGCCTCCGGAAAGGCGCCCGCCCCGGACAAGGCCCTCGCCCCGGACAAGCCCCCCGCCCCCGGCAAGGCCCCCGCCCCAGCCCACGGCAAGAACGGGAGCCCCGCCCGGCCGAAGAACCCTCCCAAGGGCGAGCAGACCCGGGCCCTGATCATCGAGACCGCCCTCCGCCTCTTCCGTGAGCGCGGGTACGACAAGACGACCATGCGGGCCATCGCGCAGGAGGCCGGGGTCTCGGTCGGGAACGCGTACTACTACTTCGGCGGCAAGGAACACCTCATCCAGGGGTTCTACGACCGCATCGTCGCCGAGCACGCGGTGGCCGTGCGCCCAATGCTCGACAAGGAGCGGGACTTCGAGAGGCGCTTCCTCGGCGTCCTGACGGCGTGGCTCGAAGTCGCCGCTCCGTACCACGAGTTCGCGAGCCAGTTCTTCAAGAACGCGGCGGACCCGGAGAGTCCGCTGAGCCCGTTCTCGCCCGAGTCCGAGTCGGCGCGAGGCGTCTCGCTCGGCATCCACCGCGAGGTGCTTGCCGGTTCCAGGGCGAAGGTGTCCCCGGAACTCGTGGACGCCGTGCCCGAGTTGATGTGGCTCGCGCAGATGGGCCTGGTCCTGTACTGGGTCTTCGACCGCTCCGAGAGCAACGAGAAGACGTACCGCCTCGCCGAGCGCGGCGCCCGCCTCACCGCCCACGGTGTCCGCCTCTCCCGCTTCCGCCTCCTGCGCCCCCTCGTCAACGAAGTGCACGACCTCTTCAAGGACTTCCTCCCCGGCATGGCCGAAACGGTCGCCCGCCGTGCCGCGTCGCGCGACACCTCGGACTGACCCCACACTCCCCTCCGCTCCCGCGTCCGCGCGGAAATCCCTTTGCGGGGCGGGCGTGCGGTGCCGACGATGGGGGCCGTCTCATCCTCGGGAGCCACCGTGATCGTTGTGACCGCCGCCGCGGGGCAGTACGGGCATCTCGTCGTGGAAGGGCTGCTCGCGCGCGAAGTGCCCGTCGCCGCCGTCGTGCGGCACCCGGAGCGAGCCGCCGGGCTCGCCGCCGCGGGCGCCGAGGTGCGGTACGGGGACTACGACGACGCCGGCTCGCTGCGCGCCGCCTTCGCCGGGGCCGAGCGGCTGCTGCTCGTCTCCTCGCCCGAGCTGGAGACCGGGCGGCGCGTGGCGCAGCACGCCACGGCGGTGGACGCGGCGTGTGCGGCGGGTGTCGGGCTCCTCGCGTACACGAGCTTCCTCGGCGCGGACACGCGGGCCGAGGGCATGACGGCGGCGCACCACGCGACCGAGCGGCACATCGAGGCGAGCGGGCTCCCGTACACGATGCTGCGGCACCCCTTCTACAGCGACGCCTTCCTCCACGCGGGGCTGCGCGAGGCCGTCGCGGCCGGTGTCCTGGAGGACGGTACGGGCGGGCGCGGGCTCAACACCGCCTCGCGCGCCGACCTCGCGGAGGCGGCGGTACGGGTCCTCACCGGTGAACGTGCCGGCCCGGCCTACGACTTGACGGGCGCTCCGTGGACGTACCAGCAGCTCGCCGCGACCCTGACGCGGGTGAGCGGCGCGCCCGTCGCGTACGCCGAGCGGACCAGCCCCGTGCCGGGACCGGCCGGGTGGCTCGACGGGCAGATCCGCGCGGGCGCCCTGGAACACTGGACGGACGACCTCGCCGACCTCCTCGGCCGCCCGCCGACCTCGCTGGAGGAGGCGGTGCGGGCGGTGCTGGCGAAGTGAGCGGCCCCGCCCGGCCGCCCGGTTCCGGCGTGCCGTCCGGCATCGAGGCGTTCCGTGCCGCGCTGGCCGCCCGGGTGGCCGGTGGCGCCCCCCTCGCGGCGGGCCACGGTTTCCGCGGCGCCGTCCTCGTCGAGGGGCTCAGTGATCTCGCCGCCGTCGAAGCCCTCGCGGCGCGCGAGGGCCGCGACCTTCCCGCCGAGGGGATCGCCGTCGTGCCGATGGGCGGAGCCATGAGCATCACCGCATACGCGGAGGCGCTCGGCCCGCACGGGCTCGGCCTGCGCCTGACCGGACTGTGCGACGCGAACGAAGAGCCCTTCTACGTCCGGGGATTCGCGCGGGCGGAGGTCCGCCACCCCTCCCTGCACGTCTGTGTGGCCGGCCTGGAGGACGAACTCCTGCGCGCGCTCGGCACGGACCGCGCCGAGGAGGTGGTCGCGGCGGCCGGTGAGGAGCGCCGCTGGCAGACCTTCCGCCGACAGCCCGCGCAGCTCGGCCGCCCCGTGCACGACCAACTCCACCGCTTCCTCGGCACGGCGAGCGGTCGCAAGATCCGTTACGGCGCTCTCCTGACGGAGGCGCTGGAGGCCGGACGCGTACCGGCACCGCTGGCGGCGCTCTTCGCCTGCCTGTGACCGCCCCGCACGTCCCCGGACAGATCGGAACCCCCATGACCGCACGCCTCGACGCACTCTGCCTCTCGGCCCAGGACCCCGCACGCCTCGCCCGCTTCTGGCACGAGCTGCTGGGCGGCGGCGAAGTACGGGAACGGCCCGGCGGGGTACACGAGTTCACCCCAGCGGACCACCCCGGCCTCCCCCTCCGCTTCCGCCCGGGAGCGGGGGCCAAGCGGAGCCAGAACCGGCAGCACTTCGACCTGACGAGCGAGTCGGCCGAGGGCCAAGAGGTCACCGTCGCCCGCGCGTTGTCGCTCGGCGCACGCCATACGGACGTGGGGCAGCGCCCGGAGGAGGGTCACCGGGTGCTCGCGGACCCGGAGGGCAACGAGTTCTGCGTGATCGAGCCGGGCAACAGGTTCCTCGCGGGCTGCGGCAGGATCGGCGCGCTGGCGTGCGACGGCAGCCACGCCGTGGGCGTCTTCTGGAGCGCTGCGCTCGGCTGGCCCCTGGTGTGGGACGAGGGCGAGGAAACCGCGATCCAATCCCCGTACGGCGGAACGAAGTTCACATGGGGCGGCCCCCCGCTCATGCCCCGCACCGAACCTGACCGCTTCGTCCCCGACCTCGTCCCGGAGGTTCCGACCGGGTACGACGCCGAGGCGGCCCGCCTCACCTCGCTCGGCGCCCGCCTCCTCACGCGGGAGGCCGGTCACACGGTCCTGGCGGACCCGGACGGCAACGCGTTCCGGCTGCTCGACGGAGCGGAGTGACGAAGGCCCCGCGAGCGGCGCCGGGAGATACGAGCACCTAAGGGGCCGCGCAGATAGGCGTCCGCTCTTGGGTGACGGTTCGGGCGGTCGTCTCAGCGGTGGGCTGTCCACGTCCTCGGCACGGGCTACGGATGGTGATGATCACATCAGCGAGGTCTGGTTAGAGGGTAATCACACCGTCATGTCCGGATGCTGGAGCTACTGTGAAGCGGCACCAAGGCGCGGCGGTCCAACTTTGACCGACCAGCCACCGTCCGCGACGAAATCGGGAGCTGGTTCTCGTTGGAGAAGCCCTACTGGCAGCCGTATTGGTGGCGGCTGCTGTTCCGTGCGGACGGCGAGCCGGGGTGGACGGTGATGGGTCCCGGGGAGTTCAGCCAGGTTCCGAACAATGCGCTGAAGGACGCGTCCCTCGAACTGTGGGCCAACGCCCTGCTGGAAGATTCGCCCGACGAACTCGACGACCTGCGGGGTGACCTGCTTCTTGAGTGCTACACAGAGCCCGCTCCCGCAGATGGCACTCCGCCGGTGTATTCACGCCAGGTACGGCTGCCGGGATATGCCCTGCCTCCGTACCCCAAGAGGCGACACGTCTGAACACCAGCCGAGTCCGCCAGGCAGGACGGACCGGGGATTCCCGTCCGGCATCGGCGACCGGATTTGGATCACCGCTCGCCGAAGGACGTCGGAGGAGCGTGATGAAAAGGCATCCACGAGTTGGAAGCCGCGCAGGTGGGTGTCAGCCATGGTCGGCGTCGGGGGCGGGTGTCCCAGCGGTGGGTGGTCCAGGCCCGGCGGATCAGACTGCGTATGGTGATGACCGTGTCGGCGAGGTCGAAGAAGGCTTCGACGACACTGGTGCGGCGTTCGTAGCAGCGGGCGAGGTGGTGGGGCGTTCTGCCAGGCGTGGGCGCGCTCGACATGCCATCGCCTGGTGGCCTGGACCGGTGCCTTGGTCCTCTTGCGTGCGATCTGGCCGCGCAGCCTCCGCTCGTCGAGCACGGCACGGGACTTGTCCGAGTCGTAGCCGGCGTCCGGGTGGGCGGTGATCTCGTCGGGTAGCGGCCCAAGTTCTCCCAGAAGGTCGAGAGTTGGTGCCAGAAGCGGCGAGTCGTGGCGGTTGGCGCCGGCCAGGACGCGGCCGAGCGGGATGCCGTAGTCATCGGTCATTGCGGACCGTTTCATGCCCTGCTTGCCGCGGTCGAGAGGTGACCGTCCGGCCGCTTCGCCGCCGCCAGGGGACTTGGTGATGGCGCCGTCCACGGCGATCTGGTCGAGGACGAGGCCTGCGACGCGGTCGTAGGCCTGGAGGGCGATCTGCTTCAGGCGGGCGAACAGGCCCAGTTCGATCCACTCGTCGTGGCGGCCGCGGATCGTGGCGGCCGAGCAGGTCGAGTCCGCTATCGCCTCGTAGGAGCAGCCGAATCACAGGACTTGGAGCAGCTTGTCGAAGACGATCCGGTCGCTGATCCGGCGTCGGTGGCAGCCCAGCGGGTGGGCCGGGTTGAACTCCGGCCGCTGCGGCAGCAGGGCGGCGAATTGGTCCCGGAGTGGTTCGGTCAGCCAGAATGGCAGCACAGGCACAGTTCTCCCCAATGATCACAGAGCGTCGCAACTCCATGATCACGGAACCTGCGCCTGTCTCGTCTGCCGACCGGTCCCACCAGCCGCCTATCTGCGCGGGCTCCTAAGCGGGCGCGCCTGTTGGCGCGGGCACGCACCTGCCGGGGTGACCGGGGTAGAGGCCGCACGGGTGCGGGCCGGGCTGCTCGCGCGGGCACGGCGGGAGGCGGCGGGCCTGGTACGGGGGTACCTCGCGCGTGAACGTGACCCACACCGCCCCCTCGCGCAACGGCCGCACGACGCCGATGTGTTCGACCCCGTCGTGCGCGGCGAGACCACAGCGCGTCCGGGGCACGACGGCCCCGCCCGGTACCCCGAGGCTCGCACGCTTGGCGAAGATCCCCATGATCTCCGGGATGTCCGTCTCGGCGTCACACCGGTCGGGGAGGACCGGCACCGGCTCGCAGCCGTCGGCCTTCCGTGCGGCACAGGTCTCGTTCGGGGGAATCGGCCGGGCGCCCAACTCGTACCACGTGCCGCCGACATCCGGGCACCGCAACGTGAACGGGCAGCCCGGGGCGAGCACTTCCCGTACACGTGCCTGCCGCCCCGCGTCCTCGGCCCACGCGCGCAGCGCGGCCGGGGCGTCGGGCCACCGCGCCGCGACGGGCCGTACGAGCCCCGGCGCGAGCCACCGC
Source organism: Streptomyces sp. SPB074 (assembly GCF_000154905.1). Lineage (GTDB taxonomy): Bacteria > Actinomycetota > Actinomycetes > Streptomycetales > Streptomycetaceae > Streptomyces. The sequence goes on from NZ_GG770539.1 coordinate 4,588,843, forward strand.
GCCACGGGCCCGGGATCGAGCCGCACCGCGAGCCGCGACGCCTCGTTCCGCAACCAGCCGGCCGCCTCGTGATGCGCGAGCACCGGCACCCGCCCGAGCAGCACGGCCTTGCGCACGTCCCCACCCCGCGACACCACGGTGTAGGGGGTGTCCCCGACGGAGACCGCCGCCGCGACGGCGCCCGGGGCCGCGCCGCTCACCTCGCCGCTCCCTCGTGCGGGTGGCGGGCGATGAGCACGCGGCAGTCGGTGGCGCGGGACTGATCCCCGCGGGCGACGGCCTCGCGTTCCTCCGCACGGAGGCGGCGACAGGTCGGGCAGGCGGAGGGAGGGGCCGACTCGGACCGCGCCGTGGCGCCCAACTGCCGGGAGTGGACAGGCATAGGGGATCACTCCTCTGTGTAGCGAAGTGGCTACCGATGGTCCCAAGGTGGCCTATCGTGGGTGCCTCATCAACTTGCGTCGTCTGATTGGTGAAAAGGGGCCGCTGATGGTCAACCGGAAGTCGCTCGACCCCACTTCCTCGGGTGCTGCCGCCTACGGCGCGTATCTGCGCAGGCTGCGCGACGAGCGAGGCTGGTCCCAGGAACACCTGGGCAACCTCCTCGGGTGCAGCGGCGGCCACGTCTCAGCGGTCGAAACGGGCCGCAGAGACCCGACTCAACAATTCTCAGCACGATGCGATCACGTGTTCGGCACGGGGGACGTTTTCGTGCGCCGCACGGCGAAGCTCAGGAATCGGCCGTTGCTGGAGGGCGTCGCGGAGTTCCTGGAGCACGAGCAGCGAGCAACCGAGATTCGACGCTTTGAGGTCGGTGTGATGACTGGCCTCCTGCAAACTCCCGCGTACGCCCGCGCCTACGAGGCGGACGCCGTGCGGCGAGGAGCGGTGACCCCGGAGCAGGCCGACGAACGAGTGGCGTTGCTGCTGGAACGGCAGAAGGTGCTGGACCGTTCCCCACTTCCGCCATTTACCTTTGTCGTGCTTGACGAGGGGTGCCTTCACATAAGAATGGGGGACGCTCGCCTCATGCGCGATCAGTTGGGGCACCTGCTCGACTTCGCGGCACGGCCGACAAGCGTCCTCCAGGTGACGCCCTTTGCTACTGGGGCGCGCAGCCCCTTCCGCCTCCCGATCACCATCCTGACCATGCCCGACCGGTCGCTCATGTCCTACGCCGAGTCGGCGCACCGGGGGCACCTGGACAGATTGACGGCAAACGTAGTGCCGAGACTGGCGGCCTACCATCAGCTACTCAGGGATGCGCTCCCGCCGGCGGATACCGTTGCCATGATCAACACACTACGGAAGGGCCTGACATGACCACCTTTTTCGAATGGCGTACTTCCTCCTACAGTGGGCAAGGCGGCGATTGCGTCGAGGTCGCGGCCAACTTGGCGCCCCTGACCGGCACCGTCCCCGTCCGTGACAGCAAGCGCCCTGAAGGTGACGTGATCGCCTTCGGCCGCAGTGCCTTCACCTCGTTCCTCGGGGCTGTTCGCCAGGGATGACCCCCTGGAGTTCCGCATCCGCGAGAGCCCGTCGTCTCCCCGGCAGGGGGGCGACGGGCTCTGCTTGTGCGGGTCGTGGCCAATTTTCCCGGCCGGTGCGGACGGGCCGGTCAACCGGCGGATTCTGGCCGAGTGCTCGGGCTCCATCTGGAAGAGCTGGCCTCGCGCGCGGAGTCGTACCCGCACGTGGTGCCGGGGTTGCTCCAGACCCGTGCGTGCGCGACGGCGATCCCGCACGCCAGTCCGTTGTGACGTGTGAGAACCCCGTCCGGCTGCGGTGCGTCCCGGAGGGGTCGGCGTTGTGACGTGACGTCGGCGGGGCGGACGTGATGATGGGGCGATTGCAGCGTCCCCTCGATGTCATCGAGGAGAGCGCTCGTGCCTTGATTCGCAGCTCCTACACTTCGAAGTGGGGGCGCCGGACTGCATGAAGGACCCGACACATGAACAAGAAGGTTGACCTCACGAACGCCGCGTGGGCGAAGAGCGAACTGTCCAATGGTGGTGACAACTGTCTGGAGGTCGCGTTTGTCGATGGCGTCGTCGCGTTGCGGGATTCCGTGGACGTGGGCGACCCGGCTGCTCAGGTTCTGGTCGTCTCGCGCAAGGACTACGAGCTGTTCGCGGCGAGCGTGCGGGCGGGGCAGGCCGACCTGCTCCCGTAGGGGCTGGCCGGTCCTTGGGGGTCCGTCGCGGTCTGTCGGTGGCGGCGGGCTTCGTCGTGTCGCGTGACGGGTATTGCCGTGTCGTCATCGGGCACGTCCGCTGGCGCGTTCAGTGATGCGCGAGGCGAGGAGAGACCTCATGGCGGCACGACTCCCTCACTGGTTCACGTCCTCCTACAGCGGTCAGGGCGGCGAGTGCGTCGAGGTCGCTCCCGGTCTCGTCGTCTCCCACGGCGTCGTTCCCGTGCGTGACTCGAAGCGGCCCGCCGGTCCCGTGCTCCGGGTCGCCGTCCCGGCCTTCGCCGGGCTCGTCGCGATGGCGAAGAGCGCCCGGCCCGCCGCGTAGGAGGAGGCGGAATGCCTGCCGACGCGTCGCCGCTGGCGGCCGGGAGGCGTCATTCGGTGGCGCGGCGCCGGGACGGGACCGTGCTGGCAGTCGGCGGGACCGCCGCCGGTGAATGCCGTGTCGGGCGGTGGCGCGGGATCGTCGTCGTCGCGGCTGGGAACGTCCATGCCGCGCGGAACACGGGCCGCTCCCACACGGTGGGGCTCCGCGCGGACGGCACCGTGCGCGCGACCGGCTGGAACGGGGACGGGCAGTGCGAGGTCTCCGGGTGGGAGGGCGTCACGGCCGTGGCCGCCGGGTGGCGTCGCACGCTCGGCCTGCTGGCCGACGGCCGCGTGCTGGCGGCCGGCCGGGGCGCGGAGGGGCAGTGCGACGTATGGTCCTGTCGCGAGGTGGTCGCCCTCGCGTGCGGTGACTGGCACTCGGTCGGCCTCCGCTCGGACGGTTCCGCGCTGGCAGTCGGGAACGACCGGCGCGGGCAGTGCGCCGTCGAGGGGTGGCGCGACCTGCGCGCCGTCTCCGCCGGGACGCTCCACACCGTCGGCCTGAGGGCCGACGGGCGGGCGGTGGCGACCGGGGACCCCGGTTCCGGGGCGTGCGAGGTCGGCGGGTGGGAGGACGTGGCGGCACTCGACGCGGGCAGTCACCACACCGTCGCGGTGACCGCCTGCGGACGGGTACTCGCGGCGGGGGACAACAGCCACGGGCAGTGCGACGTCGGGGGCTGGCGGGACGTGGTCGCCGTGGCGGCAGGCGCGGCGCACACCCTCGGCCTGCGCGCCGACGGCACGGTGCTGGCGGCCGGGAGCGACGCGGACGGGCAGTGCCGGACCGCCGCCTGGTCCGGGGTCCACGCCGCGTAGAGCGGAGCGCCAGGGGGGCGCCCCTTGGCGCGCGAGGCAGCCGCCGTCCCCGGCCCGCGAGGCAGCCGCCGTCCCCGGCCCGCGAGGCACCCGCCCCCCGGACGCGGCGGGTGCCTCGTGGTGGGGCCGTGCCTCAGCCCCGTACGGCTCAGCCCCGTACGCCCCAGTCCAGGCGGTCCGCCAGGTCCGCCTTCGTGAAGGCCGCCTCCAGGTCCGTGCGGCCCTCCGTGAAGTGGGACCAGCCCTCGTAGTGGACGGGGACGACGCGGCGGGCGTCCAGGAGACGGGTGGCCTCGGCCGCGCCCGCGCTGTCCAGGACCAGCGGGGCGCCGCCGAAGCGGGCCGGGATGGAGGGGGCGCCCGCGAAGAGGAGGGCCGTGCCCACCGGGCCGACGCGCTCCGCGATCTCGGCGACCGCGTCGAGCGAGGCGTTGTCCCCGCTCACGTAGACCGTCGGCAGCCCCTCGCCCGTGAGGACGAAGCCGACGACCTGGCCCGTCAGGGGCTCGACCTGCTCGCGGGGGCCGGGACCGTGCACGGCGGGCACGCCCGTGACGCGCACGCGGCCTCCGGCGAGGTCGTACGACTCCCAGTCCGCGAGCCCGCGCGCGTTGCCGCCGAGGCGCCCGGCCCCCGAGGGGGTGGTGAGGACGAGACCGGCGGAGGGCAGGAGCGCGCGGCCGGAGACGTCCAGGTTGTCGCCGTGCTCGTCGTGCGAGAGCAGCACGACGTCCACCGGGCCGAGGTCCCCGGGAGCGGTGGGGGAGGGCGCGGTCTTGGTGAGCAGCGGGCCGGGGCCGGGGAAGTCGCCCGGCTCGTCGAAGGCGGGATCGACGAGGAAGCGGATGCCGCCGTAGGTGAAGAAGGCGGTGGGGCCGCCGAAGACGCGGATGGGAAAACCGGCTTCGGCGACGGGCCCGGCAGAAGTGGACGCGGTCATGGGACGCCTTTCGGAATGAGTTCTCACGGATAAAGCGCATCGCATCCGTGAGGTGGTGTGAGCTGAAAGGTAGACCCTCCTCATGGATGCGCGCAATGTCATCCGTGAGCTTGTCGCCGTAGACTGTCCGGCGTGAGCGCGGACGAGGGGTACGACGAGGAGCGGCGGGAGCACGCCCGGAGCGAGCCGCCCCCGGCCGCTCCCGGTGAGCCGCCGCCGCCCGCCCCCGGCGAGTCCGCGCACCCCGCCCTCGCCCTCGCCAACACCGCGATCGCCCTCCCCGGCGGCCGTACGCTCGACCTCCTGGCCGTCCCCGCCGAGGCCGAGGACTGGCTCGCCGCGCACGGGCTCGCCCCGGCCGGGATCGGCGTGCGCGAGCAGTGCGCGACCCAGCTCCGCGCCCTGCGCGAGCACGTACGCTCCCTCCTCGCCGCCCGCGCGGACGGGCTCCCCCCGCACCGCTCCGCGCTCGCCGCCGTCAACGACGCGATGACCCGCGCGCCCGCCGTGCCGCTCCTGTACTGGGACCCCGCGCGCGGCCTGCACCGCGCGGCCCCGCACCCCGTGGACGCGGCCCTCGACCACGCCCTCGCCGCGCTCGCGACGGACGCCGCGGACCTCTTCGCGGCAAACAAAAAAAAAACCGCCTCGCCGCCTGCGCCTCTCCGCCCTGCAACCGCTTCCTGCTCCAGCACGGCCGCCGCCGCCACTGGTGCTCGACGCGCTGTGGCGACCGCGCCCGCGCCGCCCGTGCCTACGCCCGCCGCACGGGACCGGCGGCCTGACCCGCGGGCCCCGCTCTCCCGGGAACGCGCCGCCGCCCGTCACACTTGACCCATGACCCTCCTCGTCACCCCCCGCCTCCACCTGCGCCGTTTCCGCGCCGAGGACGCCGCCGCGCTCGCCGCGTACCGCTCGGTGCCCGAGGTGGCGCGCTACCAGGGGTGGACCGCCCCGGTGGGCGAGGAGGAGGCTCACGCACTCGTCCGGCAGTTCGCGGCCGGCGATCCCGGGGCGCCCGGCTGGTTCCAGTACGCGGTGGAGGAGCGCGCGACGGGGCTGCTCGTCGGGGACGTCGGGGTGCGGCTCGACGCGAACGGGATGCAGGCCGACCTGGGATTCACGCTCGCCCCGGCCGCGCAGGGACGCGGGTACGCCACCGAGGCGGTACGGGCCGTGCTCGGCGACCTCTTCGAGCGGCGCGGGCTGCGCCGGGTCTCGGCCGAGTGCGACCTGCGCAACGCCGCCTCCGCCCGGCTCCTCGAACGAGTCGGCTTCCGTCGTGAGGGCCTGCGTCCGGCCTTCACGTGGCTCAAGGGCGAGTGGACGGACGACCTGCTGTACGGGCTCCTCGCGGAGTGGTGGCGCGGCTGACGGACGCCCCGTCGGCTTCCGGCCCCGGCCCCGGCCCCCGCCCCAGCCCCG
>NZ_GG770539.1:4594746-4624122 GCF_000154905.1 Streptomyces sp. SPB074
CCGCTCGCCCGCTGATGCCCCGTCACTCTCGCTCACCTTCCGTGGCAGTTCTGTCCCGGCCGTTGACAAATCTTTAACTTGTCAGAAATCTGTTTCCAAGTGGCCGCAAAAGATTGACGAGTTCGCTCAAAAAATCACCAACCACACTCCTCTCGCGCCCTGTTCGAGAGGTTCCCCCGCCCGCCCGGGTCCCGCCCGGGTGGGTACCCGCCTGTCCGGGCCCCCGCCCGGACCGGCACCGTCCCACCCCTCTTCTCCCCGCACCGAAAACCGAACAGAGGACAGCATGAGACGGAAGCCATCCGTCCGGCGGGCGATCACCGGGCTCCTCGCGGCCTGCCTGATCCCCCTCGGACTGCTCCCCGCGACGGCGCACGCCGCCGTGCCCGCCGCCCCGGGCCCCAACCTGGCGCTCGGCCGCCCCGCCACCGCGAGCGGCGTCAACGGCCAGTACGGCGCGGGCAACGTGACCGACGGCAACCAGGGTTCCTACTGGGAGGGGCCCAGCGCCTCCTTCCCGCAGTGGGTACGCGTCGACCTCGGCGCCACGACCTCCGTGGACGAGGTGACGCTGAAACTGCCGACCACGTGGGAGGCGCGCGACGAGACGCTGAGCGTCCAGGGCAGCACGGACGGCAGCGCGTGGAACACGCTCTCCGCCTCCGCGAAGCGCACCTTCACGCCGAACTCCGCCAACGCGGTCACGGTCGGCTTCGCCGCCGCCGACGTCCGGTACGTGCGCGTGCAGGTGAGCGCCAACAGCGGCTGGCAGGCCGCCCAGCTCAGCGAGCTGGAGATCCGGGGCGAGGGCGACGACGGGGGCACCGACCCGGGCGGCCCCGTCGACCCGGGCAACCCGCCCGTGGACGGGACCAACCTCGCCAAGGGCAAGCCGGTCGAGGCCAACGGCTACGTCCACACCTTCGTCCCGGCGAACGCCAACGACGGTGACACGAAGACCTACTGGGAGTCCGCCGGGCTCCCGGGCCGGCTCACCGTGAAGCTCGGCGCCGACGCGGACATCTCCGGCATCGTCGTCAAGCTCAACCCCGACACCGCCTGGGGCGCCCGTACGCAGGCGATCGAGGTGCAGGGCCGGGGCCAGAACGCGAGCGCCTTCACGAGCCTGAAGGCCCGCGCCACCTACAGCTTCAGCCCCTCGTCCAACCAGAACACCGTGACCATCCCGGTGACCGGCCGCGCCGCCGACGTACGGCTCGACATCGCGTCCAACTCCGGCGCCCCCGGCGCCCAGGTCGCCGAGATCGAGGTCGTCGGAACCGCCGCGCCCAACCCGGACCTGACCCTCACCGACCTGACCTGGACGCCCACCACGCCGTCCGAGAAGGACGCGGTGACCGTCAGGACCACCGTCCGCAACGCCGGTACGGCCGCCTCGCCCGCCACCACCGTGGACGTCAGCCTCGACGGCACCGTCGCGGGCAGCGCCCCGGTCGGCGCGCTCGCCGCCGGTGCCTCGCAGACCGTCTCGGTCGACGTCGGCAAGCGCCCGCAGGGTTCCTACACGGTCTCGGCCGTCGTGGACCCGAAGGACACCGTCGTGGAGCAGGACAACAGCAACAACAGCCGCGCGGGCACGAGCAAGCTCGTCGTCTCGCAGAGCCCCGGGCCCGACCTCCAGGTCACCGGCATCGCGACCAACCCGGAGACCCCGGCCAGCGGCGCCAGCGTCAGCTTCACCGTCGCCGTCAAGAACCGGGGCACGACCGCCGTCGCCGCCGGTACCGTCACGCGCCTCACGGCCGGTACGACGACGCTCAACGGCACCACGCCCGCCGTCCCCGCCGGTGCGACGGTCCAGGTCCCGGTCTCCGGTACGTGGAAGGCCACCGACGGCGGCGCCACGCTCACCGCGACGGCCGACGCGACCAACACCGTCGCCGAGACCGACGAGGACAACAACACCTTCGCCCGCTCGATCGTCGTCGGGCGCGGCGCCGCCGTCCCGTACACCGAGTACGAGGCCGAGGACGGCAAGTACACCGGCACGCTCCTGACCGCCGACGCGAAGCGCACCTTCGGCCACACCAACTTCGCGACGGAGTCCAGCGGCCGCAAGTCGGTCCGCCTCAACAGCACGGGCCAGTACGTGGAGTTCACCTCCACGACGCCCACCAACTCGATCGTCGTGCGCAACTCCATCCCGGACGCCGCGAACGGCGGTGGGCAGAACGCGACCCTGAGCCTGTACGCGAACGGCCAGTTCGTCCGCAAGCTCGACCTCAGCTCGAAGCACTCCTGGCTCTACGGCTCCACCGACGACCCCGAGGGCCTGACCAACACCCCGGGCGGTGACGCGCGCCGGCTCTTCGACGAGGCGAACGCGCTGCTCACGCAGACGTACCCGGTGGGCACCACGTTCCGTCTCCAGCGTGACGCGGGTGACAACGCGAGCTTCTACATCGTGGACCTGATCGACCTGGAGCAGGTCGCCCCCGCGAAGGCCAAGCCCGCCGAGTGCACCTCGATCACCGAGTACGGTGCCGTGCCCAACGACGGCATCGACGACACCGACGCCATCCAGCGCGCCGTCATGGCGGACCAGAACGGGCAGATCGGCTGCGTCTGGATTCCGGCCGGGCAGTGGCGCCAGGAGCAGAAGATCCTCACCCCCGACCCGCAGCACCGGGGCCAGTACAACCAGGTCGGCATCAAGAACGTGAAGATCGTGGGCGCCGGTATGTGGCACTCGCAGCTCTACACGCTCACCGAGCCGCAGGACGCGGGCGGCATCAACCACCCGCACGAGGGCAACTTCGGCTTCGACATCGACGACAACACGCAGATCTCCGACCTCGCCATCTTCGGCTCGGGACGCATCCGGGGCGGGGACGGCAACGCCGAGGGCGGCGTCGGGCTCAACGGCCGCTTCGGCAAGAACACGAAGATCTCCAACGTGTGGATCGAGCACGCCAACGTCGGCGTCTGGGTCGGCCGCGACTACTCCAACATCCCCGAGCTGTGGAACCCGGCCGACGGCCTGGAGTTCAGCGGGATGCGCGTACGCGACACCTACGCGGACGGCATCAACTTCACCAACGGCACGCACGATTCGACCGTCTACAACTCGTCCTTCCGCAACACGGGCGACGACTCGCTCGCCGTCTGGTCGAGCAAGTACGTCAAGGACCCCTCGACGGACGTCGGCGCGAACAACCACTTCCGCAACAACACGATCCAGCTGCCCTGGCGGGCCAACGGCATCGCGGTCTACGGCGGCTTCGGGAACACCATCGAGAACAACGTCGTCTCCGACACGATGAACTACCCGGGCATCATGCTCGCCACCGACCACGACCCGATCCCCTTCTCCGGCCAGACGCTCATCGCGGGCAACACCCTGCACCGCACGGGCGGGGCCTTCTGGAACGAGGACCAGGAGTTCGGCGCCATCACGCTCTTCGCCCAGGGCGCGAGCATCCCCGGCGTCACCATCAGGGACACCGACATCCTCGACTCGACGTACGACGGCATCCAGTTCAAGACGGGTGGCGGCACGTACAGCGGGGTGAAGATCTCCAACGTCCGCATCGACAAGTCGAACAACGGCTCCGGCATCCTCGCGATGAGCGGCGCCCGCGGCGACGCGACCCTCTCCAACGTCACGATCTCCAACTCGCGTGACGGGGACGTACTCGTCGAGCCGGGCTCGCAGTTCACGATCACCGGCGCCCCCGCGAAGGCGGCGGCCAAGCGCTGACCCGCACGGGCCGGCACGACCCGGGCCCCGCCCGCTCCCTCCGCGCGAGGGGGCGGGCGGGGCCCCTCGTCGTGACGCGGGTCTCCTCCGCGCGCTTTCCGGCCGACCGCGCCGGCTCGTTAGGGTGGGGGGACAGTGATCGGCGGAACCGATCAATCGCCGCCGCCGCGGCGGCCCGGGTCCTCCCCGGCGTGAGTTTCTGCGTGAGCCCCTTCGTGAGTCCTTCGTGAGTCATTCGTGAGTACGGAACATGTCCTCGCCGCCGACAGCCGCGCGCGCCAGCCCACCCTCGCCCAGCTGCGGGCCTTCGCGGCCGTCGCCGAGCACCTGCACTTCCGGCAGGCCGCCGCCGTGCTCGGCATGAGCCAGCCGGCCCTCTCCGGGGCCGTCTCCGCGCTGGAGGAGGTCCTGGGCGTCACGCTGGTCGAGCGCACCACCCGCAAGGTGCTGCTCTCGCCCGCCGGGGAACGCCTCGCGGCGCGGGCCAGAGGGGTGCTCGCCGAGGTCGCGGGGCTCCTGGAGGAGGCGGAGACCCTGCGGGCGCCGTTCACGGGGACACTGCGGCTCGGCGTGATCCCGACCGTCGCCCCGTACCTGCTGCCCACCGTCCTCGACGTGTGCGCGCGCCGCTACCCCGATCTCGCGCTGGAAGTGCACGAGGAGCAGACCTCCGCGCTCAGCGAGGGGCTCGCGGCGGGGCGGCTCGACCTGCTGCTCCTCGCGCTGCCGCTCTCGACGCCCGGCTTCACCGAGATCCCGCTCTTCGACGAGGACTTCGTGCTCGTCACCCCGCTCGGACACGCGCTCGGCGGCCGGGAGGAGCTGCCCCGCGAGGTGCTCACGGAGCTGCCGCTCCTGCTGCTCGCCGAGGGCCACTGCCTGCGCGACCAGGCGCTCGACGTGTGCCGGGAGGCGGGACGCGGCGAGGCGAGGGCCGTGACGACGACGGCCGCCGGGCTCTCCACGCTCGTCCAGCTCGTGGCCGGGGGCCTCGGCGTGACGCTCCTGCCGCGCACCGCCGTACCGCTGGAGACGGGCCGCAACCCGCGACTGGGCACGGGGTACTTCGCCGGGCCCGCGCCCTGCCGCCGGATCGGCCTGGTGCTGCGGGACGGCTCCGCGCGGGCCGGGCAGATGGGGGAACTGGCGGCGGAGCTGCGGCGGGCGTTCGCGGGACTGCCGGTACGGCCCGCGGGCTGAGCGGCCCACGCGCCCGCCGGAAGGCCGGGGCCAGGGAGACCGGGCCCGGGGAGGCCGGGGTCCGGGAGGCCGGGGCCGGGACGGTCACCGCACCGGGATCTCCGGCCACGTCTCCCGCTCCAGCCGCCTGCGCTCGGCCCGCGTACGGGCCGCCGCCTGCTGGTCGGCCATGCTCCCGTCGAGCGCGGGCGCCGCGTGGACGGCGCGGGCGGTACGGGCGCGGGCGCGCTCCGTCCGCGAGGAAGCCTCCCGGTGCGAGGAGGCGCCGCCGCGCCCGGGCGCCTCGTCCAGGGGCACGGACGCGCCGCCCGCGGAGGGCACGCCCGTCTTGTCGGCGGCCTGCTGGAAGAAGCGCAGCAGCTCCACGGGGAACGGCATGACCAGGGTGCTGTTCTTCTCCGCCGCCACGTCCACCACCGTTTGCAGCAGCCGCAGTTGGAGGGCTCACGGGGTGTCGGCCATGGTGCTCGCCGCCGAGGTGAGCTTGCGTGCCGCCTGGGCCTCGCCGTCCGCCGCGATGACCCGGGCGCGCCGCTCGCGTTCCGCCTCGGCCTGCTTCGACATGGACCGCATCATGTCCTGCGGCAGCGCGATGTCCTTGATCTCGACGCGCTCGACCCGTACCCCCCAGGGGTCCTCGGTCGGCGCGTCCATCACGGTGCGCAGTTCGGCGTTGATGCGGTCGCGGTCCGAGAGGAGCGTGTCGAGATCGGCGCGGCCGATGACGGAGCGCAGCGAGGTCTGCGCGATCTGGGAGACCGCCGAGGGGTAGTCGCTCACGTTGACGAGCGCCTTCACCGGGTCCATGACGCGGAAGTAGACGACCGCGTCGACCGTGACGGTCACGTTGTCGTTGGTGATCGCGCCCTGCGGCGAGACGCCGAGCACCTCGGTCTGGATGGAGACCCGTTCCATGTGGTCGCCGACCGGCCGGATCAGGCGCAGCCCCGGCTGTCTCAGGCGCGGCAGCAGACGGCCGAAGCGGAAGACGACCCCGCGCTGGTACTGCTGCACGTTGCGCACGCTCAGCCCCAGCAGGATCACCACGAGAAGTGCCACCACGACGATGGCGATGACGAGTGCGGTCATGAGTACCAACCCCAGGACACGAGACATGGGTGTCCCCGCACGTCTCACGGTAGGACCGTTCCGGTACGGGCGCGAACGGCCGCGTACCGGAACGGTCCCGCCGGGACCGGCCGCCTACTCCGTGCGCAGCCCCGCCGCCCGCATCGTGCGGTGCAGCGCCGGGAGCGTCAGGAGCGTCACGAGGAGCATCGTCCCCGCGCCCGCCGCGACGAGCGGCAGGAAGACGAACCAGTCCACGACCTCCTTGTCGATGAGCCGCACCAGCGTCCAGCCGAGCGCGAGCCCGCCCGCCGTCGCGACGCACAGCCCGAGCGCGACCGGGATCGCCGTCTGCCACAGCAGCGACCAGGCGAGCGAGGAGCGCTTCGTGCCGAAGGCCGCGAGCGCCGAGAGGAGGCGCTTGCGCTCGCGCAACTGCTCCAGGAGCGAGACGAGCAGCGAGGCGCCGATGAGGAGCGTCGTCAGGATCGCCCCCGCCGCGAGGCCGTGCCGCACGCTCGCGTACGTCCCGTCGCGGTGCGTACTGGAGTACGTCCACATTCGCACGGTCGGGTCGACGGACATGACGGCGTTGCGCGCGTGGTCGATCGCCTGCGCGTCGTCCGGGTTGGTCTTGACGCGGACGTTGGTGGAGCCGCCTCCCTTGCCGAGGATGCTCGCGTCGATGGCGCCCGGGGTGATGAGGAGGCCGGAGCCGTCGTCGCCCTCGGGGGTGCGGATGCCCTTGACGTCCTTGACGCCCTGCGGGACGCGCCACAGCCTGCCCCGCTTCGTGTCCGGGGCGACATCGATCCAGTGGCCGTCGCGGGCCACCTGCCACGTCTGGGTGTTGATGTCCTTGTCCCACTGCTCGCGGACCGGCTGCCGGGCCCGGAAGACGTCGCCGTCCGCGCAGGAGGGGAGCTTCGCCTTCTCGCGCAGCGTCGCGCAGTCGCCGACCGTGAGCCACACGGTGGGCGGTTCGCCGTCCTTGCCGGGCTTCCGCTCGGCACGCGGGGCCTGCGCGTACCCGGTGATCTCGGCCGTCACGCGCTGCACGCCGGGTGCCTTCACGGCCGCGGCGCGCAACTGCTCGGCGAGCTTCCAGTCGGTGATGTTGCTGGACACCCCGAGGGTCGCGCGGGCCGGGTCCTGGCCGGTCGTCTTGTCGAAGTCGTCGCCGAGCGAGCTGACCATCATCTGGAGCGCGATCGCGCCCGCCACGGCCACCGTGATCCCGCCGACCGCGCGGGCCGCCGTCCCGCCGCTGAGCTGGAGCCTGCGCACGGCGAGCTGCCAGGGCACGGAACCGCCGCGCAGCCGCCGCACGACGAACTCCACCAGCCAGGGCAGCAGCGTCGCGAGGCCGATGAGCGTGAGCGAGGCACCGCCCGCGAGCCGGTACGGGTCGATGCTCTGCGCCTCGCGCTCGGCGGGCGTCGCGCGCAGCCGCTCGTCGGACAGGAGCAGCGCGAGGCCCACGAGCGTGATGACCAGGCGCCACCACACGCGGCGCCTGCGCGGCGCGGACTGCCGGAAGACACCGAGCGGTTCGATGCTCACCGCGCGCAGCGAGAAGAGCGTCACGGCGACGGCGCACACGGGCACCGCGAGCGCCACGAGCGCGGCGATCCCGGGCACCGGCGTGATGTCACCGGGGAAGGCGCTGGCGCCCGCGATGCTCACGTACGGGGCGAACTGCCGCCCCACGAGGAGGAACACCACGCCGAACACGAGGCCCAGCACCGCCGCGGCGAGCGCCTCGCCGGCCGCGATGCGCCGCGTCCCCGCCGCGTCCGAGCCGACCAGGCGCAGCGCGGCGAGCCTGCGGTCGCGGCGCTCGCCGCCGAAGCGCACGGCGGTGCCGATGAAGAGCACGACGGGGATGAGCAGGACGACGCAGATCATGACGATCAGCGCGACGAGCAGCGGGTCCATCTCGTCGTGCAGGTTCAGGCGCTCGCCCCAGCCGTGCGCGTACCGCAGGTCACTGTGCGGCTTCGTCGCGAGGTCGCCGGGGTTGCCGTAGAAGTACAGCTCGTGCGACTGGTCGAGCCCGGCCGCGCCGATCGTCCCGGCCTCCTTGTACGGGGCGAAGCGGGCGCGCAGCAGGGCGTCGCCCGAGTCGTGGAGGCGGTCGTGCAGCTCCGGCGAGACGAACATCTCGCCGGGCTTCGGGAAGCGGCCCAGACCGGGCGGCGGGCTCGCCTTCCCGCCCTGCGGGGCGATGAGGAAGCCGCCGATCGTGACGTCCTGGTACTCGCTGGAGCCGTCGGAGACCAGGAAGGAGCGCGGCGACTCCTTCGCCGCGGTGGCCGCGAGCTTCGTGGGGCGGCGCGCGTCGAGCCGTTCGTCCTGGTGCGCGAGGACGGTCGGCACCGAGGAGGCGAGCAGGAGCAGCACGACGCCGAGGCCGATGCCGACGGCGGTGAGCGCCGTGCGCGTCCAGCCCTCGCGGCCCCCCGAGACGGCGAAGCGCACGCCGAGCAGCAGGTCGCGCGCCCAGGTGGCGAGGCGGCCGGTCGCGGTCGGCGCGGGCGGGGGCGGCGGCGCGGCGTCCGCGTGCCGGTCGAGCGTGAGGGGGCTGGTCATACGAGGCGCTCCATGTCCCGGGAGCGGCCGTCCCGTACGACGACCTCGCGGTCCGAGTAGGCGGCGACGCGGGCCTCGTGCGTGACGAGGACGACGGCGGCGTTGGTGCCGCGCGCGGCCTCGGTGAGCAGTTCCATGACGCGTTCGCCGTTGAGCGAGTCGAGCGCCCCGGTCGGCTCGTCGGCGAAGAGGACCCGGGGCCCGGTGACGAGGGCGCGGGCCACGGCGACGCGCTGGCCCTGCCCGCCGGAGACCTCGCCGGGACGCTTCGCCGCCAGGTCCTCGACCTCCAGGCGTTCCATCCAGGCGTACGCGGCCTTCTCGGCCTCCTTGCGCTTGACGCCGTTGAGGCGCAGCGGCAGGGCCACGTTCTCGACGCAGCTCAGCTCGGGCACGAGCTGGCCGAACTGGAAGACGAAGCCGAAGTCGCTGCGGCGCAGGGCGCTGCGGCGGCTCTCGGGGAGCGCGCTCAGCTCGGTGCCGCCGTAGTGGATCGTGCCCCCGTCGGGCGGGACGATCCCGGCGAGGCAGTGCAGGAGCGTGGACTTGCCGGAGCCGGAGGGGCCCATGACGGCGACGACCTCGCCCGCGTGGATGGAGAACTCGGCTCCGTCGAGCGCGGTCGTCGGGCCGTAGGACTTGCGCAGTCCCTCCGCGGAGAGCAGGGAGCCCGAGGGGATCATCGGTTCACTTCCTTGGCGAGCTTGCCGAGCCTGGCGGTGGCCAGCTCCAGCCAGCGCAGATCGGCTTCGAGGTGGAACAGCGCGTGGTCGCAGATGAGCTGGTCGGCGAAGTCGCTCTTGTGCTTGCGCTCGGTGAGCGAGCGCATGAGGCGCAGGTGCTCGGCGCGCTGCACGTCCAGGACGTCGTGCGCGTCGCGCCGGGTGAGCAGCGCGAGGACGACCTTCGTGTACAGCGTGGACTGGAGGTAGGGCTCGGGCTTCTCGGGGGTCGCGAGCCACTGGGCGACGTCGGTGATCCCGGCGTCCGTGATGGCGTACCGCTTGCGCTCGGGACCCTCGCCCGCCTCTATCCCGTCGACCTCGACAAGGCCGTTCTTCAGGAGGCGGGACATGGTCGAGTAGACCTGGCCGTAGTGCAGCGGCTTGTCGTGCCCGAACTTCTCGTCGAAGGCACGCTTGAGGTCGTACCCGTGGCGGGGCCCCGTTTCGAGGAGGCCGAGGAGTGTGTGACCGATGGACATGGCGAGGACTATACGTGGGAGGTATACCGGCGATGTATACGTGGGGTGTATAGCTATCGTGAAGAGGGCCGGACCCCGCTCGGGGCCCGGCCCGTACGCCCGCTCAGTCCTGGCGCGGCGCCTCGTCGTCGGCCGGGGGTCCCGCCCCCGGCCCCCGCCCGGGCGGTCGTCCCCTGCGCGGGATCGGGGCCGCCGCCGAGGGCAGCCGGCCCGCCTCGGCGAGCGCGCGCCGCAGCAGGTACTCGATCTGCGCGTTGCTGCTGCGCAGCTCGTCGGCCGCCCAGCGGGCGAGGGCGTCGTGCACCTTCGGGTCCAGCCGCAGGAGGACCTGCTTGCGGGCCGGGCGCCCCGCCCGCCGCGCGCCGCCGGGCTCCCCGGTCGCGGACCCCTCGTCCGCAGCGCTGTCGTTCATCGCCGCCTCACCCGCTGTCGCTGCCGTCGACCGGCGCCGTTCAGTACAGAGTGCCCGCGTTCACGACCGGCTGCGTCGCCCGGTCCCCGCACAGCACGACGAGCAGATTGCTCACCATCGCCGCCTTGCGCTCCTCGTCCAGCTCCACGATGTCCTCCTGCTGGATGCGGGAGAGCGCCTGCTCGACCATGCCCACCGCGCCTTCCACGATGAGCCGGCGGGCGTCCACGACCGCCCCGGCCTGCTGGCGCTGGAGCATCGCGGAGGCGATCTCGGGGGCGTAGGCGAGGTGCGTGAAGCGGGACTCCACGATCTCGACGCCCGCCGCCTCCACGCGCGCGTGGAGTTCGAGCGCGAGCTTCTCGGTGATCTCCTCGGCGTTCCCGCGCAGCGAGAGGCCGCCGTTCTCGTGGGCGTCGTAGGGGTACTCGATGGCGATGTGGCGGACGGCCGCCTCCGTCTGCGTCGCGACGAACTCCAGGAAGTCGTCCACCTCGAAGCTCGCCTGGGCGGTGTCCTCCACGCGCCACACGACGACGGCGGCCAGCTCGATCGGGTTGCCGTAGGCGTCGTTGACCTTGAGGACGGCCGTCTCGTGGTTGCGCACCCGGGTGGAGATCTTCGTGCGGCTCGTCAGCGGGTTGACCCAGCGCAGCCCGTCCGTGCGGATCGTGCCCCGGTAGCGGCCGAAGAGCTGGACGACGCGGGCCTCGCCGGGCGCGACCATGTTGAGCCCGGCCATCGCGAAGACCGAGGCGATGGCGAGCAGGATGCCCCCGGCGATCAGGACCGCCTTGCCACCGGTCGAGGAGACCGCCGTCGCGGAGACGATCATCGCGATGCCGGCGACCAGGCCGAGCAGGCCGAGGAGCAGGGCCAGCCCGCCGCCGATGCTCTTCGCGGTGAACTCCGTCACGCGCGGCTTGGGCATCTCGGCGAGCTGACCGGGCGCGAGGTCGTCCCCGCGCGGGGTCTCGGGTGTGGGGTGGGTGGACATGGGTGGTTCCCCCGTTCTGTCACGGATGTGGCGGCGACGGTGGTGACCGCCGGGGCGCACCGCTCCTGACCTGGTGCGGCGCTACCGCGCACGGGGTCCGGGAAGCTTCCGTACCCGCGTGGCCGCGCTTTCAAAGTGATATCAGATTACCCCGGATGGCAACCATCCGCACGCGCATGGAGTCGGTTTCAGTACGGGACGGTGCTGATTGTCACGTCCGGAAAAGACAGGATCGGGAGCCCTTTGTCCAAGAGCGCGGTGTTAGCTTTCAAAGCTGATCGAGCCACGGCGCGCGCGATGGCGCGGGCCGCCGTGGACCGCGTGGTGCGCACCACCGGCAGGAACCACTGAGAAGGAGCGGCCGTCACCATGGGGCGAGCGGACGAGAGGCGGGGACGTCGCGGGGGCGGCGCCCCGCGCGGGCGTGTGCGCCGCCTGTTCACGTGGAAGAAGCTGCTCGGCACGGTCCTCGGCCTGTGCCTGCTCGGGATAGCCGGCTTCGTCGGCCTCTACCTGTACGTCGACGTCCCCGAGGGCAACCCCGACGCGACCCAGCAGGCCAACGTCTACAAGCTCGCCGACGGCACAGTCCTCGCCCGCACCGGGCAGCGCAACCGCGAGATCGTGAGCCTCGACCGGGTGCCGAAGGCCGTCCAGCACACCTTCGTCGCCGCCGAGAACAAGAGCTTCTACAAGGACAGGGGCGTCGACCTCAAGGGCACCGCGCGCGGCCTGCTCAACACCGTCACCGGCAAGGGCAAGCAGGGCGGCTCCACGATCACCCAGCAGTACGTCAAGAACTACTACCTCAACGCCGACCAGACCGTGAGCCGCAAGCTCAAGGAACTGGTCATCTCGCTCAAGGTCGATCAGAAGTACTCCAAGGACGACATCCTCGCCGGGTACATCAACACGAGCTACTACGGCCGGGGCGCCTACGGCATCCAGGCCGCCGCCCAGGCGTACTACGGCATCGACGCCGATCAGCTCAACGTCGCCCAGGGTGCCTACCTCGCCGCCCTCCTCCAGGCCCCCAGCCAGTACGACTGGTCCGTCGCGACGCCCCACGGCAAGACCCTCGTGAAGAACCGCTGGAACTACGTGCTCGACAACATGGTCGGCCAGCACTGGCTCGGCGCCACCGAGCGCGCGAAGCTCGCCTTCCCCGTCCCGCACGGCGAACAGCGCGACGCCGGGCTCACCGGGCAGAAGGGCTACCTCCAGAAGGAGGCCGAGAACGAGCTGATACGCACCGTCGCCAAGAACGACGACCTCTCGCTGGACGACGCGAAGGCCAAGGTGGACGCGGGCGGCTACACCGTCACGCTCGGCATCGACCCGAAGAAGCAGGCCCGGCTGGAGAAGTCGGTCAAGAACGAGCTGACCTCGAAGCTCGACCCCCGGCGCCGCTCCGTGGACGCGAACGTGCAGGCGGGCGCCGCCTCGGTCGACCCGAAGAACGGCAGGGTCCTCGCCCTCTACGGCGGCGCGGGCTGGCCCGAGCACTACACCGACAACGCCACCCGCCGCGACTACCAGGTCGCCTCCACCTTCAAGCCGCTCATCCTGACCGCCGCGCTGGAGAACAAGGCGAAGACCCAGGACGGCACGCCCATCACCGCCTCCACGATCTACGACGGCACCAGCGAGCGCCCCGTCAAGGGCAGCGACGTCGCCTTCGACCCGCCCAACGAGGACGGCGTCGACTACGGGCCGATCAGCGTCCAGACCGCGATGAACAAGTCCGTGAACTCCGTCTTCGCGCAGATGGGCGTCGACGTCGGCATGGACGAGGTCATGAAGACCGCCGGCCGGCTGGGCCTGGACGTCGAGCACGAGGAGGCCGTCCCCGCCCAGACCCTCGGCTCCATGGGCGCGAGCCCGCTCCAGATGGCCGGGGTCTACGCGACGCTGGACCACCACGGGCGCAAGGTCACCCCGCAGATCCTCAAGTCCGTCACCTACGGCGGCGCGGACGTCAAACTGCCGAGCGCCATCGGCGACCAGGTCGTCAGCCGGCAGACCGCCGACTCCGTCACCTCCGTCCTCACCGGCGTCGTGGACGACGGCACGGGCTCGGCGGTACGCGACCGCACGCAGCCCGTCGCAGGCAAGACCGGCACGTCCGACGACAACAAGTCCGCCTGGTTCACCGGCTTCACCCCGGACCTCGTCACCTCGGTCGGCGTCTTCGGCGAGGCGGCCAAGGCCGGTACGACGGCGGACGGCACGAAGTACGCGAAGGGCGCCCAGGTCTCGGTGCGCGGCGCGGCGGGCGGCGGCCGGGTCAACGGCGGCGGCTTCCCCGCCCAGATCTGGGCCGACTACACCTTCGCGGTCATCGGCGCCCCCGAGAAGTTCGACCTCGACACCGACATGGGCGCGGCCACGACCCCGAGCACCGCCCCCACCCCCTCGGACACACCCACGCCCTCGGACACCCCCTCCCCGTCCACCACGGCCCCCGAGTCCCCGAGCCCGGACCCGACGACCGAGTCCCCGACCCCGGACCCGACCACCCCCGGTCCCGACCCGACGGACACCGGCGGCAGC
Organism: Streptomyces sp. SPB074; assembly: GCF_000154905.1. GTDB lineage: Bacteria > Actinomycetota > Actinomycetes > Streptomycetales > Streptomycetaceae > Streptomyces. Next base: position 4,608,494 of record NZ_GG770539.1, read on the forward strand.
GGTCTCCCCACGCTCACCCCGGACCCCGGCGACCCGGGAAGCGGCGGCCCCTCGCTGCCACCGCTCCCCGGACAGGGCGACGGCGGCGGCGAGCAGGGCGGCCAGGACGGCCACGGCCGCCCGCAGGACGGCAACGGCGTCTGACGCGAGGTGCCCCCGGCCGGACTCCCCGGCCGGGGGCACCTCCGTACGGGCGCGGACGGCCGCGCCGCCCGCTCCTCAGGCGTCCAGCTCGAACCACACGACCTTCCCGTTCCCCAGCCGCGTCGCGTCCCACCGGCGCGCGAGCCGCTTCACGAGGTAGAGCCCGCGCCCGCCCTCGTCCGTCGTCCGCGCGTTGCGCACCCGGGGAAGCTGCGGCACGTCGTCGCCGACCTCCACCCGCAGCACGTCCGTGCGCAGCAGCCGCAGCGTCACCGGGCGCGTCGCGTACCGGACCGCGTTCGTCACGACCTCGCTCACCAGGAGCTGCACCGTGTCGATGTGCCGCTCCAGGCCCCACCGCTCCAGCGCCTCACGCGCCAGCCGCCGGGCCCGCGAGACGGCGCGCGGCTCCGCGTCGAGGAACCAGAACGCCACGTCCTCCGGGACGATCCCCTCGAACCGCGCGGCGAGCAGCGCGATGTCGTCGTCCCGGTCGCTCGGCCCGAGCACGTCGAGCACCGAGTCGCACAGCGCCTCCAGGGGCGGCGCGTGATCGGCGCCCGTGAGCCGGGCCGTCTCGGCGAGCTTGTCCTTGAGCTGCTCGATGCCCGTCCACACGTCCCGCAGCCGCGACTCCACGAGGCCGTCCGTGTAGAGCAGCAGCGTCGCCCCCGAGGGCGCGTTCAGCTCGACGGCCTCGAAGTCCACGCCGCCGACCCCGATCGGCGCCCCCGGCGGTACGTCCAGCACCTCCGCGCGCCCGTCCATGTGGAGCAGCAGGGGCGGCGGGTGGCCCGCGTTGGCGACCGTGATGCGGTGCGAGACGGGGTCGTAGACGACGTACACGCACGTCGCCATCCGGTCGCTGCCCAGCCGCTGCGCCTGCTCGTCAAGGTGGTGCAGCACCTCGGTCGGCGGCAGGTCGAGCCCGGCGAGGGTCTGCGCGGTCGTCCGGAGCTGGCCCATGATCGCCGCCGACGTCATCGAGTGGCCCATGACATCGCCCACGACGAGCGCGACCCGCGAGCCCGGCAACGGGATCGCGTCGTACCAGTCACCGCCGACGCGCGCCGTCTCCGCCGCCGGCAGGTAGCGGCTCGCGAGCCGTACCCCGGTCGCGTTCGGCAGCCGCTCCGGCAGCATCATCCGCTGCAACTCGTCCGCGATGTACGCCTCGCGCCCGTACAGCACCGCCTTGTCGACGCCCAGCGCCGAGTGCGTCGCGAGCTGCGCCGCCACCAGCAGGTCGTCGGGACCGAAGGGCACGCGCTCGGGAGCGCGCAGGAAGACGGCCGCGCCGATCACCCGGCGGCGCCCGCGCAGCGGCGCGAGGATCGCCCGCCGCCCGTCCACCCCGGCGAGCGGCGGTACGGCGTCGGCGCCGAGCAGTTCGGGGAGCGCGGCCCGCGCCGCCTTCGAACCGCCGAACAGCGGCCGGACCCCGCGCAGCACCTCGGCGAGCGCGCCACCCGGCTCGACCTCGCACATCTGCGCCCCGCGCACCGAGCCGTCCGGCAGCGGCGTCGCCGGGAGGAGCGCTCCCGAGAGCGTGTACTGCCCGGTGAGCATGTGCGGTTCGGGGATGCGGTCGGTGCGGCGCAGCCGCAGCACGAGTGGGCCCGTGGGGCGCTCCTCGCCCACCGGGAGCGGGTCGCGCAGGTAGACGAGGATCGCGTCGGCGAAGACCGGCACGCTCGCCCGGCACAGGCCCATGACGATCTCGTCCAGGTCGATGCCGCGCGCGATCCGGCGCGTGGCCGCGCCGACGAAACGCAGCCGCTCGCCGTCGGCGCGCTCGCGCTCCTGTTCGCTCGGGTGCGCGGACAGCTCCTCGTTGAAGGCCCGGGGCGCCGAGGTGCCGCCCGCAGGCGGGGGAGCGGCGTCGGCACGCGGCCGGACGGGCTCGGCGGCGGTGGGGGCGTCACCGCCCCTGGCGTCCCGGGCGTGGCCACCGCCCTCGGCGCGCTCGCGCTCCTGGCCGGGCGGCGCGGCGTGCGCCTGCGGCGCGGGCGCGGGCTGTCCCGCCGCGCCGGGCGCGGCGTGCAGCAGGCCGCCCTGCGCCTGCGGGTGGGGGGTGGGTTGCTCGGTCACGCGTGTCGAATCCGTCCGTCCGGCTGAGCGGCCCGCGCTCAGACGCGCCGGCAGTTCAGGAAGAGCTGGAACTCGGGAGGGGTGTCGGTGCTGGCGGGGGCGTACGAGTACGAGTCCTCGCCGGCGATCTCGAACCCGGCATCCCGCACGGTACGGCGCAACTCCTCGCGGAGGTAGCCCGATACCCGGATCTCGTGCCCCAGGAACGGAATCGTGGCGTCGTCCAGGTCGGCCTCGACCATCGACAGCGCGAGCAGCCCGTCCGGCTTGAGCAGCGAGTGCAGGGAGCGCAGGGCGTGCGGGATCTCCTCGCGCGGCAGCATCAGCAGTGTGAAGAAACACGCGATGCCGTCGAAGCGGCCGAGCCCGTCGGGGCCCTCCGCGCGCAGCGAGGCGATGTCGCGGTGCAGGAACCTCGCCCCGGGCACGTGGGTCGTGGCCAGCTCCACCATGCCGGGGGACAGATCGACGCCGGTGACGTCGAAGCCCGCGGCGACGAGGCCCTTGGCGGTCGGCAGGCCCGTACCGCTGCCCACGTCCAGGACCCTGGCCCCGGCGGGCAGTTCCTTCGCGAGCCAGTCACCGGCGGCGAGCTGGCCCTCCTTGTGCGGGAACGCCTCGTCGTAGCGCTGCCCGATCGCGTCGAACGCCGCCGCCTGCCCCGCACGGTCCGGCGTGCCGGCCCCGTATCCCTCGTGTCCCACGCTCACGTACTGTCCGCCCCTCGTTGACCTTCCGTCAACCTCCGTGCACATCACGGCGGTTGTGCCCCGCATCGGGCCGCATCGCGGAGCTAGATCCTACGTTCGCCCCTCCGGGGGGCGGCAAGGGTCTCATGCGCCGCACCCGAGGTCTCACGCGCCTCGCGCCGTCAGCCCCGCCGCCGGCCGGTCCCAGTCGCCCGGGAGCGCCGGTACGGGCCAGGAGGGGTCCGGGCGCCACGCGGGCCACGGCTCCGCGAAGGGGGCGCCCCAGGACTCGATCAGCGCGACCGCCGCACGGCCCGCCTCCCGCACCTCCGCCGCCGTCCGCGCGCTCATCAGCCCGTCCGCGCGCGCCTGCGCGAACTCGTCCTCGTCCCGCCAGGACCAGGCGCGGTCGGGCGTGACGTCGATGTCGAGGAAATGGTCCACCGAGTCCACGCCCCCCGGGTGCCGGAGCAGCGGCTGCTCCAGGTTCACGTACCAGCTCCGGAAGGTCCAGTCCTCGTCCCACCACAGCCACACCGACCACGGTTCACCGGACCGGGCGAGCTTGAGCACGCCGTTCCCCCACCAGGGCTCACGCCCGGTGGTACGGGGGCGCGTGTAGCGGCTCGCGAGAGGTTCGGCGTGCACCGGAGTACCGTCCTCGAAGACCGGCCGCACGCACTCCGTACCGGGCGCGAGCCACGCCACGAGCCGGTCCCCGGTGTCCTCCACGACCGTCATGGGACGGCAGATGTGGACGCCCTCGTCACCGCGCGTCCCGTTGGCGCGGTAGCGCCACAGGATCGGCGTGCCGGGGGACCAGCGGGGGACGGCGGGTTCGTGGGGCATGGGTGGATTTTACGCCCGCGCCCCACGGCGCCCGACCCCGCGCCCCACGGCCACCGACCGCGCGCCGTGCGGCTCGCGCGCCCCCGTCCGCGCCCTCCGGCTCCTGAGTCCTACGGTCGCGTCATCCGCAGGACGTCCAGCGCCGCGTCCAGCTGCTCCACCGTCAGCGCGCCCCGCTCCACGTACCCGCCCTCGATCACGACCTCGCGGATCGTCTTCCGCTCGGCGAGCGACTTCTTCGCGACCTTCGCCGCCTCCTCGTACCCGAGGTACTTGTTGAGCGGCGTCACGACGGACGGCGAGGACTCCGCGTACTCGCGCGCCCGCTCCGCGTTCGCCGTGATCCCGTCGATCGTGCGGTCCGCGAGGAGCCGCGAGACGTTCGCCAGCAGCCGCACCGACTCCAGCACGTTCTTCGCGATGACGGGCAGCATGACGTTCAGCTCGAAGTTCCCCGCCGCCCCCGCCGCGCCCACCGTCGCGTCGTTCCCCACGACCTGCACGGCGACCTGGAGCACCGCCTCGGGCAGTACGGGGTTGACCTTGCCCGGCATGATCGAGGAGCCGGGCTGGAGGTCGGGCAGATTGATCTCGGCCAGGCCCGTGCGCGGCCCGGAGGACATCCACCGCAGGTCGTTGGCGATCTTCGTGAGCGAGCCCGCGATCGTCCGGAGCTGCCCCGACGTCTCGACGATCCCGTCCCGCGCCCCCTGCGCCTCGAAGTGGTCACGGGCCTCGGTGAGCGGCAGCCCGGTGACGCGGGCGACCTCGTCGATGACGGCGGCCGAGAAGCCGGGCGGCGTGTTGATCCCCGTACCGACCGCCGTACCGCCCAGGGGCAGTTCGGCGAGCCGGGGCAGCGAGGCGCGCAGCCGCTCGATCCCGTGGCGCACCTGCGCCGCGTAGCCGCCGAACTCCTGGCCCAGCGTGACGGGCGTGGCGTCCATGAGGTGGGTACGGCCCGACTTCACGACGTCGGCGAACTCCTCGCTCTTGCGCGCGAGCGCGGCGGCGAGGTGGTCGAGCGCCGGGATCAGGTCGTGCGTCACGGCGGAGGTCGCGGCGATGTGGATCGAGGAGGGGAAGACGTCGTTGGACGACTGCGAGGCGTTGACGTGGTCGTTGGGGTGCACGTCGGTGCCGAGGCGCTCGGTGGCGAGCGTGGCCAGCACCTCGTTCGTGTTCATGTTCGAGGAGGTGCCCGAGCCGGTCTGGAAGACGTCCACCGGGAATTCCGCGTCCCAGCGCCCCTCGGCGACCTCCTCGGCCGCCGCCCGGATGGCCTGCGCGCGCTCCGCGTCGAGCACCCCCAGCTCGGCGTTGACCTTGGCCGCCGCCGCCTTGATCTGCGCGAGGGCGCGGATGTGCGCGCGTTCCAGGTGCTGGCCCGAGACGGGGAAGTTCTCGACCGCGCGCTGGGTCTGGGCCCGGTACTTCGCGCGGGCGGGCACCCGGACCTCGCCCATCGAGTCGTGCTCGGTGCGGAACTCGGGCGCGGCGGTACGGGGGGCGTACGGGGCTCGCGCCCCCGTATCTCTCCCGTACCGCCGCTCCCGTACCGCCGCTCCCGTACCGTCGCTTCCGCCGCCGCTCCCGTACCGCCGCTCCCGCCCGGCGCTTTCGGTCAGCCGAGTCCCGGGCCGCGGACCGGGATGTTCGTGAAGGTCGGGGCGGGGGCGGGCTCGGTGAAGAAGTCGTTGCCCTTGTCGTCCACGACGACGAAGGCCGGGAAGTCCTCGACCTCGATGCGCCAGACGGCCTCCATGCCCAGCTCCTCGTACTCCACGACCTCGACCTTCTTGATGCAGTCCTGCGCGAGGCGCGCGGCCGGGCCGCCGATGGAGCCGAGGTAGAAGCCGCCGTGCGTCGCGCAGGCGTCGGTGACCTGCCGCGAGCGGTTGCCCTTGGCGAGCATGACCTTGGAGCCGCCCGCCGCCTGGAACTGCTCCACGTAGGAGTCCATGCGCCCGGCGGTCGTCGGGCCGAAGGAACCGGAGGCGTAGCCCTCGGGGGTCTTGGCGGGGCCCGCGTAGTAGACCGGGTGGTCCTTGAGGTACTGCGGCAGGCCCTCGCCCGCGTCGAGGCGCTCCTTGAGCTTGGCGTGCGCGATGTCGCGCGCGACGACGAGCGGGCCGCTGAGCGAGAGGCGGGTCTTGACCGGGTACTTGGTCAGCTCGGCGAGGATGTCGTCCATCGGCTGGTTGAGGTCGATGCGCACGACCTCGTCCGCGCCGTCCTCGGAAAGGTGCTCGTCGGTCGTCTCGGGCAGGAAGCGGGCCGGGTCGGTCTCCAGCTGCTCCAGGAAGACGCCCTCGGCGGTGATCTTCGCGACGGCCTGGCGGTCGGCGGAGCAGGAGACGGCGATCGCGACGGGGCAGGAGGCGCCGTGCCGGGGCAGGCGCACGACCCGTACGTCGTGGCAGAAGTACTTGCCGCCGAACTGCGCGCCGATGCCGATCCGCTGCGTCAGCCCGAAGACCTTCTCCTCCAGCTCCTTGTCCCGGAAGCCGTGCCCGAGCGGGGAGCCCTCCTCGGGCAGCTCGTCCAGGTAGTGCGCGGAGGCGTACTTGGCGGTCTTGAGCGCGAACTCGGCGCTCGTGCCGCCGACGACGATCGCGAGGTGGTACGGCGGGCAGGCGGCCGTGCCGAGCGAACGGATCTTCTGCTCCAGGAACTTCATCATGGAGTCCTCGTTGAGGACCGCCTTCGTCTCCTGGTAGAGGAAGGACTTGTTGGCGCTGCCGCCGCCCTTCGCCATGAAGAGGAACTTGTAGGCGCCGCCGTCGGTCGCGTACAGCTCGATCTGGGCCGGGAGGTTCGAGCCGGTGTTCTTCTCCTCCCACATGGTGAGCGGCGCCATCTGCGAGTAGCGCAGGTTGAGCTTCGTGTAGGCGTCGTGGATGCCGTGCGAGAGGGCCTTCTCGTCCTCGCCCGAGGTGAGCACCTGCTGGCCGCGCTTGCCCATGACGATCGCGGTGCCGGTGTCCTGGCACATGGGCAGGACGCCGGCGGCCGCGATGTTCGCGTTCTTGAGCAGGTCGAGGGCGACGAACTTGTCGTTCGCGCTGGCCTCGGGGTCGTCGATGATGCGGCGGAGCTGGGCGAGGTGCGCGGGGCGCAGGTAGTGCTGGATGTCGTGGACCGCCTCGGCGGCGAGCGTGCGCAGCGCCTCCGGGGCGACCTTGAGGAAGGTCCGCCCGTCCGCCTCGAAGGTGGAGACCCCCTCGGAGGTCACCAGCCGGTACGGCGTGGTGTCCTCTCCGGTCGGCAGCAGGTCGGTGTACGCGAACTCCGGCATCGTGACGCTTCCTCGTGTGGCTGGCGCGGGCGGGACGGGCGGTGGCCGCCCCCGGGCCGCCCGGCTTCCCGGCTCCCGGGCCCGGCGGCTCGTCGGCTCCCGGACTCCTGGGCGGCGCCCTTCAGGTTAGAACCCCGGGGACGCGGGGCGGCGTGTGAGGTAAGGCTCAGTGCGGGGGAGGGGGCCCGGGCAGGGATGAGCGCCCACTCACCCGCCGCCCGGATCACCTGCCGCCCGGATCACCCGCCCCCCGGATCTCCTGCCGGATCACCTCCCCGGACGCGGCTGCTTCCGTCCGGGGGGCGGGCGCGGACCGCCGGGGGCGCGGGAGTGCCGGGGGCGCGGACCGCCGGGGGCGCGGGAGTGCCGGGAGGCCGGAAAGCGACTGTCGCGCGGGGTGTCGCGATCTATCGCGTTTCGGTACCCTGCGGCCGTGGACCTCGACAAGCGCCCCCAGACCGCCCCACGTCCCGCGACCGCCCCGGCGGCGGGCCCCGCCGCCGGCCCCGGCCTGCGCGCCTCGGACGCCGAGCGCGACCACTACGCGGCCATCCTGCGCGAGGCGCTCGCCGAGGGCCGGCTGACGGCCGAGGAGCACACGGAGCGGGTGGAGGCGGTCTACTCCTCCCGTACGCAGGCCCAGCTCGAACCCCTCGTCGCCGACCTCCCGCGCCCCGGCGCCGCGAGCGTGCCGCCCGCCGCCGCGGGGGCGTCCGGGCAGGCGGGCCCGCAGGAGAGCCTGTTCGCGGTCTTCTCCGAGTCCGTGCGCCGCGGCCACTGGCGCCCGGCGCCCCGTATCCGCGCGATCGCGGTCTTCGGGAGCGTCGAGATCGACCTCAGCGAGGCGGTCTTCGAACACCGGCACCTCACGATTCAGGCCATCGCGGTCTTCGGCAGTGTCGAGATCCGCGTCCCGGAGAACGTGACGCTGCACGGCAGCGGCAGCGGAGTCCTCGGCCAGTTCGAGGTGGACGGCCTCCAGGCCACCGAGCCCGAGGCCCCGTCCGTCCAGGTCGACGGCTTCGCGGTCCTGGGCAGCGTGGAGGCGAAACCGAAGCGGGGACGTTTCATCAAGGAACTCTCCCGCCACCTGCGCAAGCGGCTGGGCTGAGGGAACGGCCCCCGGGGGTGGGAGCGAGCCCTCCGCCCGCCGCCCCCTCCCCCTGCCGACGCCGTGTCCCCACGCAGTGCATAGGCGCGCGCACAGCGGGTAGAGCTTGCTCCATCGCTCGTCGCACCTCGCTCGTCGCTCGCGCAAGCCGTAGCCGTCGTCAGGAGTAGACCGTGCTGTACTCGCCGCGTCAGTCCCTCCCGATCAGCGCCATCCCCCAGCAGCGGTCCCCCGAGCCACAGCGCCGACGCGAAGCGAGCACCCCAGCCCGCGACAAGGACACCCCCTGGCACGCCGACGCGGTCTGCCGCCGCGACGAGGCGGGCCTCTTCTTCGCCCCCTCCAAGGAGCCCACCGCCGCACGCCTCTCGCGCGAGGACGCCGCCAAGCGCGTCTGCGCCGGCTGTCCCGTGCAGGTCGAATGCCGCGAGCACGCGCTGGTCCAGCCGGAGCCGTACGGGGTCTGGGGCGGCCTCACGGCGGCCGAGCGCCGCGTCCTCCTCGCCCGCCGCAGGCGCCGCGCCGTCGCCACCGCCCGCTGAACCGCGCCGTCGCCACCGCCCGCTGAACCGCGGCGGCGGCCGCCGCCCGCCCGCGCCCGCCGCCCCCGAGTTGCGCCCCGCGCCACCCGTACGAGCCTGGAGGAGTGAACGCACTCTCCCCCGGCTTCCACGGAAAGCCCCGGCAGCTCACCGACCGGCTGCCGCCGGGCCAGTACCCGACGGAGATGTTCCCCGTCCTCTCCGCCGGGCCGACCCCGCGGCTGCGCACCGAGACGTACACCTTCACGCTCACCTCCGAGAGCGGCGAGCGGCACACCTGGGACTGGGACGCGCTCCTCGCGCTGCCGCAGGAGGAGGTCACCACCGACATCCACTGCGTCACGCGCTGGTCGAAGTTCGGCACCCGCTGGAAGGGCGTCGGCCTGGACACCCTCTTCGAGGCGGCGGGCGGGACGGGCCCCCGCGCCCGGTACGCCGTCGCCGCGTCCCACGGCGGCTACACGACGAACCTCCCGCTCGCCGAACTCACCGGCGGCCGCGCCTGGATCGTCCACGAGTACGACGGCTTCCCCGTCTCGCCCGAGCACGGCGGCCCGCTGCGGCTGCTCGTACCGCGCCTGTACTTCTGGAAGTCCGCGAAGTGGCTCGAAAGCATCCGCCTCACGGCCGAGGACGAGCCCGGATTCTGGGAGAACGCCGGCTACCACAACCACGGCGACCCCTGGCGCGAAGAGCGCACCTGGAGCGACTGACGTGCCCCCGCCAGGCCGCACGGACGGCCCCCGCGCCCCCGGCCCCTACCAGCGCTGGGCCCGCGCCACGCTGCTCTCCCGCACCCCGGAGACCGGCACCGCGCGCACCCTCGTCCTGCGCGCCCCGGGCTGGCCCGGGCACCTGCCCGGCCAGCACATCGACATCCGGCTGACCGCCGAGGACGGTTACCGGGCGGCGCGCAGCTACTCGCTCGCCGCGCCCGGCAGGGCCGAGCACCTGGAGATCGGCGTCCAGCCCGTCGCGGGCGGCGAGGTCTCCCCCTACCTCGCGGAGCAGCTGCCGGTCGGCGCCGACGTGGAGGTGCGGGGCCCGCTCGGCGGCTGGTTCGTGTGGAAAAAAAAAAGGGCCCAAAAAAAAAAAAAAAAAAAAGAAAAAAAAAAAAAAAAAAAAAAAAAAAATGGCGATGCTGCGCGGCCACCGCACCGCGGGCGCGCGCCTGCCCGCCCGCCTCGTCTACTCCGTACGCGACCCGGCACAGCTCTGGTACGGGCCCGAACTCGCGGCCTTCGCCCCGCCGGTGTCCGTGCGGCTCCTGCACACCAGGACCGCGCCGCCCGGCGACCCGCGCCCACCGGGCCGCATCACGAGCGCCGACCTGCCCGGCGCCGGGGGCCCCTTCGCGCCCGGGAGCCCCGACGTCTTCGTCTGCGGTCCCACCGGCTTCGTCGAGCACGCGGCCGACCTGCTCCTCCTCGCGGGCCACCCCGCGGAGCGCATCCGCACCGAACGCTTCGGCTGAACACCGGACGACAGGAGTCCACGCCATGACCAGCGCACCCCTCGACGGCAACGCCCTCGCGGGCCCGCTCGCCCCGATCCTCGCCGCCGACCCCACCACAGCCTGGCGCCACTGCCCCGGCTGCGGGACCCGGGGGCCGCTCGCGGAGCTGCGCGTGTACGGGCCGGGACCGGGTCTCACCGCACGCTGCCCCGGCTGCGGGGCGATCGCCCTGCGCCTGATGACGGAGGGCCCCTTCACCTGGCTCTCGCTCGGCGGCCCGGACGGCGCGTTCCGCTTCCGCACGGGCTGAGTCCCGTGCGGGGTGTCTCCGCACGGCACGGCGGGGGTACGGGGTGCCCTGCCCGCCCGTACCCCCACCCGTCCCTCGTACCTTCGCCGCGCCGATCCGCCCCCGCCCTGGGGTCAGTTGGCGCGGTCGAAGTCCACGCTCGCGTACGCGCGCAGCTTGGAGAGCCGGTGCGTCGAGTCGATCTGGCGGATCGTGCCCGACTTCGAGCGCATCACGAGGGACTGCGTCGTCGCCGTCTCGGCGCGGTAGCGGACACCGCGCAGCAGCTCGCCGTCGGTGATGCCGGTCGCGACGAAGAAGACGTTGTCACCCGAGACGAGGTCGTCCGTGGACAGCACCCGGTCGAGGTCGTGGCCCGCGTCCACGGCCCGCCGCCGCTCCGCCTCGTCCTTCGGCCACAGCTTGCCCTGGATCACCCCGCCGAGGCACTTGATCGCGCAGGCGCTGATGATGCCCTCGGGCGTCCCGCCGATGCCCATGAGCAGATCGACGCCCGTGCCCTCCCGCACCGCCATGACCGAACCGGCCACGTCGCCGTCCGAGATGAACTTGATGCGCGCGCCCGTCTCGCGGATCTCGCGGACGATGCCCTCGTGGCGCGGCCGGTCCAGGACGACGACGGTGACGTCCTCCGGCGTCGACTGCTTGGCTTTCGCGACCCGGCGGATGTTCACCGCGACGGGCGCGTTGATGTCCACGAAGTCGGCGGCCTCGGGGCCCGTCACGAGCTTGTCCATGTAGAAGACGGCGGAGGGGTCGAACATCGTCCCCCGGTCGGCGGCGGCGAGCACGGCGATCGCGTTCGGCATCCCCTTCGCACAGAGGGTCGTGCCGTCGATCGGGTCCACCGCGATATCGCACTCGGGCCCGGTCCCGTCGCCGATCCGCTCCCCGTTGAAGAGCATCGGCGCCTCGTCCTTCTCGCCCTCGCCGATCACGACGACCCCGCTCATGGAGACGGTCGAGACGAGGGAACGCATCGCCCGCACGGCGGCACCGTCCGCCCCGTTCTTCTCGCCGCGCCCCACCCAGCGCCCGGCGGACATCGCGGCGGCCTCGGTGACCCTGACGAGTTCGAGTGCGAGGTTGCGGTCCGGGGCCTCCGGGGACACGTCGAGGGGGCCTGGCAGGTGGTGTTCGGGGTGCTCAGAACTCATCGGGGCTGCACCTTCCTGATGCGAGCGGCGGCCCCGCGCGGGCGCCCGGGGGGCGCGGCTGCGGGCCGGGACCGGAATCGAGGGTTGCTCTCGATTTTATCCGCCAGTACGACAAAATGAGCAGTGGGCTCCACGGATGAGCGCGCGAGGGGCGGGGCGGCGCGTTCGCGCGGGGCCCGCGCACGGCGGTCGGCAGGGGTCTGGGACGATGGGCGCGTGGCAGGCAAGAGGGGCAAGCAGACGGTTCGGGACATGATCCTGTCGCTCGGCGTGATCGTCGCGATCGCGGCCGGCATCTGGATCTTCGTCCCGCACGACGATTCCGAGGACCCGGTCAAACGGGTGGACTACCGCGTCGAGCTGGCGACCGCGCAGCGCGCGGCGGGCTATCCGGTGGCGGCCCCCGAGGGCCTGCCGAGGACGTGGAAGCCGACCTCGGTCAGGTACCGCGCCCAGGACGGTGACGCCTGGCACCTGGGATACCTCGACCCGCACGAGAAGTACGTGGCGGTCGAGCAGTCCACGAAGGCGCCCGACGAGTTCATCGGTGACGTCACGCAGGAGGCCCGCAAGTCGGGTGCCGTGACGCGCATCAACGGCCGCGACTGGCAGCCGTACAAGGGTGAGCGCTACGACGCGCTGGTGCTCCGCGAGGGCAGCTCCACGACGGTCGTGACCGGCTCGGCCGGCCCGGCGCAGCTCAAGGCGTTCGCGGCGGCCCTGCGCACCCCGGGCCCCGGCGCGGCCTCCCCGTCGGCGGACGCGGCCCCGCGCGGCGCCTGAGCGGCGCCGTTACGGGCAGCGGCACCCGGCGCGCTCCGTACCGCGGCTCCTCCGTACCGCGGCTCCTCCGTACCGCGGCTCCTCCGTACCGCGGCTCCTCCGTACCGCGGCTCCTCCGTACCGCGCCGCCTCCGTGCCGCGGTGGCTCCAGACCGCAGCCGCTCCGCCCGCCGCCGTCGTCCGTGTGTCACAAAGCCCCGGGAACGCCGTTGTTCCCGGGGCTCGCTGTTCCGCGCCCGTCGCCGGGCTTCCGTGCCCGCTGCCGGGCGCGCCGCTCAGACGGTCGTGACGACCTCGTCGTAGGAGAGGCGGGGCAGACGCGGGAAGGGGGAGGCGTCCGGGCCCGGCTTGCCGATGTTGATGATCATCAGCGGCGTGTGGTCGTCGTCCAGGAACTCCTTCTGGACGCCGGGGAAGTCGAAGCCGGTCATCGGGCCGGCGGCGAGCCCGGCGGCGCGGATGCCGACGATGAAGTAACCGGCCTGGAGGGTCGCGTTGATCGGCGCGACCTGCTCGCGGACGGAGCGGGCCGAGAAGAAGGCGTCCGCGATGCCGGGGGCGTGCGGGACGAGCTTGGGCAGCTCGGCGTGGAACTCGTTGTCGGTCGAGAGGATCGCGACGAGCGGCGCCGAACCGGTCTTCGCCTGGTTGCCCTCCGCCATGAGCGGCACGAGGCGCTCGCGCGCCTCGGGGGAGCGGACCAGGGTGATGCGCAGCGGCGACTGGTTGAAAGCGGTGGGGCCGAACTTGATCAGTTCGTAGACGGCCCGGATCTGCTCGTCGGTCACCGGCTCATCGGTGAAGGTGTTCGCCGTGCGGGCCTCGCGGAAGAGGAGGTCCTGGGTGGCTGCGTCGAGAACGAGCGACATGCGGTGCTACCTCGTGAAGGGGAAGGAGCCCTGGTCGGGGCCTGAACGCTGTCCACGCTACGCCCCCCGACGTTGAAGTTTCAACAAAAAGCGAGCGACGTGACCCGCCTAACAGCCCGCTCGCGCTCAGTCCTTGCGGAAGACCTGCCGCGAGCCGCCCTCGGGCCCGGGTTCCGCCGTCTCGGCCGGTACGAAGCCGAGCCGCCGGTAGAAGGCGCGCGCGCCGCTCTCCCCGGCCCCCGGGTGGTCCGCGCCGAAGGTCACCACCTCGACGCTCCCGGGCCCGAACCGCCGCGGCCCCTCCGCCATGAGGTCCCGGCCCACCCCCGTGCCCCGCGCGCGGGCGGCCACGACGAGCCAGTGCACGTGGTGCGGCGCGCCCCCGCCGCCGGGCCCGAGCAGGATGCCGCCGAGGGGCCCGTCGGAGTCCTCCACGAGCAGCGCGGCCCCCTCGGCGATGTGGGAGCGCAGGGCCGCGTGGAACCCGGCTTCGGCGACCATCGGGCCGAACCAGTGCTCGACCTCGGCGGCGAGCGCGAGGAAGGCGGCGATGTCGGAGGACGTCGCGGGACGCGGGGGCGCGGGGGCCACCGGCGGATTCTCGCAGCCGGCGCGGGCGGGCCGTCGCACGCGGGTCCGACCCGTACCCCCCACGTGCCGCCCGGCCACGTGCTCGCGCCCCGTGTCCCGTGCCCGCGCCCTGTGTCCCCGGACCTCGCGCGGCCCGCCCCCGCCCGCTTTCAGTCCTCCTCGCCCTCCCCGGCCCCCGCCGCCTCGTCCTCGCGCTCCGCGAGCGCCGCGTCGAGCCGGGCCCGCGCGCCCTCCAGCCACGTACGGCAGATGCCGGCCAGTTCCTCGCCGCGCTCCCACAGCGCCAGCGACTCCTCCAGCGTCGCCCCGCCCGATTCGAGCCGCCGGACGACGTCGACCAGCTCGGCCCGCGCCTCCTCGTAACCGAGCGCGGGGCTCTCGGCGGCCTTCGTCGCTCCCATGTCCTTCACCCTTCCTCGCCGTTCTCTTCGCTCTCGCGGCGCTCCGCGCGCCGCACCGTGAACTCGCCCTCCGCGACCCGCGCCCTCAGCTCCTCGCCCGCCGCGACCTCCTCCGGCGCCCGGACCGCGGCGCCGTCCGCGCGCTGGAGCACCGCGTACCCGCGCCCCAGGGTCGCGGCGGGGGAGAGGGCCACGACACGCGCGAGGGTGTGCGCGAGGTCGGAATCGGCGCGGTCGAGGAGATGGCCGACCGTGCGGCGGGCGCGGCCGATCTCGGCGCCGATCTCCTCGTCCCGCCCGGCCACGAGCCGGTACGGATCGCGCAGCGCGGAGTGCGCGAGCGCCTGCTCCAGGCCCTGCGACTCGCGCACGACGAGCGCGCGGACCGCCTGCCGGGCCCGGTCCCGGGCCTGCCGCACCCGCTCCAGCTCCTCGCCCACGTCGGGCACGACACGTTTCGCCGCGTCCGTCGGGGTCGAGGCGCGCAGGTCCGCGACGAGGTCGAGGAGCGGCGTGTCCGGCTCGTGGCCGATCGCCGAGACGACCGGGGTGCGGCAGGCCGCGACCGTACGGATCAGCTCGGCGTCCGAGAACGGCAGCAGGTCCTCGACGCTGCCGCCACCGCGCGCGACGACGATCACGTCCACGTCCGGGTGCGCGTCGAGTTCCCTGACGGCGCCGACGACCTGCGCGACCGCGTGGACGCCCTGGACCGCGACCTCCCGGGTCTCGAAACGGACGGCGGGCCAGCGCGCCTCGGCGTTCTTGATGACGTCCCGCTCGGCCGCCGAGGCACGGCCGGTGACCAGGCCGATGCGGCGCGGCAGGAAGGGCAGCGGCCGCTTGCGGTCGGCGGCGAACAGGCCCTCGGCGGTCAGCTCCCGCTTGAGCCGCTCCAGCTTGACGAGCAGTTCACCGATGCCGACCGGACGGATCTCCGCGGCGCGCAGCGAGAGCGAACCGCGCCCGTGGTACCACTCCGGCTTCGCCCGGACGACGATCCGCGAGCCCTCCGTGACGACGTCGGCGACCGCGTCGAAGACGGGCCGGAAGCACGTCAGCGAGATCGAGACGTCGTGCGAGGAGTCGCGGAACGTCAGGAAGACGACGCGGGCGCCCGGACGCCGCGAGATCTGCGTGAGCTGCCCCTCGACCCACACCTCGCCGAGCCGCGCCACCCAGTCGCCGATGAGCCGCGAGACCTCCCGGACGGGCAGAGCGGCTTCGGGGGTGGTCTGAACAGGCATGGCACGAGCCTAACGGCCGTCACTGACACGCCGAGCGATCAATCCAGCCCCTCCGGAGTTTGAGGCGCGGGTGTTCTGGGGCGGGGCCCCA
>NZ_GG770539.1:4624222-4626884 GCF_000154905.1 Streptomyces sp. SPB074
CCGCGGAACACCTACCGCAGCACCCGCCACTGCGTCACCAGCACCACCAGCCCGATCGCCAGCCAGATCGCCCCCACCACCTGCGCCGAGTGCGTCGCCTCCACGATCACCGCCACCGTGATCGCCGCCCCCACCACCGGGATCAGCCCGTGCCGCCACCAGCTCGGCCGCCCCTCGCCGCGCCGCACCAGGAACCAGCCGACCACGCTCGCGTGGAGGAGGGTGAAGGCGCTCAGGGCACCCACGTTCACGACCGAGCTGAGATCGTCCAGCCCCGTGTCGCGGTTCGCCGCCCACAGGGCCGCCGCGCACGTGATGACCGCAGAGAGGAGCAGCGCCACGCGCGGCACGCCGTCCCACGTACGGGCCAGGACGCGCGGCAGGCGCCGGTCGCGGCCCATCGCGAAGAGCAGCCGCCCCGCCGCCGCCTGCCCCGCGAGCGCGGCGAACGCGGCGCCGATCGCCTTGCTCACCGCGACGAGGTCGTGCAGCCAGCCGCCCACCGAGGTGTCCACCGCGTCGTAGAAGGCCGAGCCCTGCTCCTCGGGATGCGAGGCGAGGTGCGCGGACGAGACCGGTTCGAGGAGCGCCACCAGGTACGTCTGGAGGATGAAGAGCACGCCCGCGAGCGCGAGGCAGAACAGCAGCGCCCGCGCCACCTTCGCCGAGCCGCCCGTCGTCTCCTCGGCGAACGTCGCGATCGCGTCGAAGCCGAGGTACGAGAGCACCGCGACCGACACCGCCCCGACGACCGCCGAGACCGTGAACGTGCTCGTGTCGCCCGTGAACGGCGACCACCAGTCCCGCGTCGCCCCGTCCCGTACGAGGATCACGAGCGCCGACACGCAGAAGACGAGCAGCACCACGATCTCCATCGCGAGCACCGCGAAGCCCACCCGCGCGGCGGCCCGCACCCCCCACAGGTTGAGCGCCGTCGTGAGGACGACGGCCGCCGCCGTCCACACCCAGCGCGAGACGTCCGGCACGAGCGAGTTCATCGCGATGCCGGAGAAGAGGTACGCGACGGCCGGGATCAGGAGGTAGTCGAGCATCACCATCCACCCCGCGATGAAGCCCGCGTGCCGCCCGAGCCCCGCCCGCGCGTACGCGAACACCGAGCCCGCCTGCGGCACCACGCGCACCATGAGCGAGTAGCTGTACGCGGTGAAGGCCATCGCGATGGTCGCGACGACGTAGACGAGCGCGACCGCGCCGTGCGACTTCGCGTCGAGCGTGCCGAAGATGCCGACCGGCGCCATGGGGGCGATGAAGAGGAGCCCGTACACGACGAGATCGCGGAAACCCAGCTCCCGGTGGAGGCGTCCCGAGCCCGCCACCGGTGGCGGTGCCCCCGGATCGACGGCGGGACTCGCCCCCCCGGCCGGCTCCGGTCCCTCGTGCCTCGCGTGCTCGTCGCTCACCCGTGCTCCTCCTGCCTCGCCCGGCCGTCCGTGTCACGCGCACGCGCCGCGGGGGCGCGTGCGCGCCGTGGAGCGCTCCGCTCCGTACGCCTACCCGCCAGTCTGGGCTAGGTGCGCCCCCGGGTCCCGCCCGACACGGCCGTACGATGGGCGGCATGACTGCTACGCCCAGCCCGACGCCCGACCGGACCCCCGGAACGCAGGCGGCGCCGCGCGCAGGCAAACGCGTGCTGCTCGCCGCGCCGCGCGGCTACTGCGCCGGCGTGGACCGTGCCGTGATCGCCGTGGAGAAGGCCCTGGAGCAGTACGGCGCCCCGGTCTACGTCCGCCACGAGATCGTCCACAACAAGTACGTCGTGAAGACCCTGGAGAAGAAGGGCGCGATCTTCGTCGAGCAGACCGACGAGGTCCCCGAGGGCTCCATCGTCATGTTCTCCGCGCACGGCGTGGCGCCCACCGTGCACGAGGAGGCCGCCGCCCGCCGGCTCGCGACGATCGACGCGACCTGCCCCCTCGTCACCAAGGTGCACCGCGAGGCCGTGCGGTACGCGAACGAGGACTACGACATCCTCCTCATCGGCCACGAGGGCCACGAGGAGGTCATCGGCACCTCCGGCGAGGCCCCCGACCACATCACGCTCGTGGACGGCCCCGACGACGTCGCCAACGTCGAGGTCCGCGACGAGAAGAAGGTCGTGTGGCTCTCGCAGACGACCCTCTCCGTGGACGAGACGATGGAGACCGTCGACGCCCTCAAGACGAAGTTCCCCGGCCTCGTCTCGCCGCCCAGCGACGACATCTGCTACGCGACGCAGAACCGCCAGACGGCCGTCAAGCAGATGGGCGCCGACGCCGACCTCGTCATCGTCGTCGGCTCGAAGAACTCCTCGAACTCGGTCCGTCTCGTGGAGGTCGCCAAGGGCGCGGGCGCGCGCGAGGCGTACCTCGTGGACGAGGCCGCCGAGATCGACCCGGCCTGGTTCGAAGGCGTGGAGACGGTCGGCGTGACCTCCGGCGCCTCCGTCCCCGAGGTCCTGGTCGACGGCGTCCTCGCGCACCTCGCCGGGCGCGGCTACGAGGACGTCGAGATCGTCAAGGCGGCCGAGGAGTCGATCACCTTCTCGCTCCCGAAGGAACTGCGCCGCGACCTGCGCGCGGAAGCGGCGGCGCTCGCGGCCGGAGCACGGACGGCGGGCTGAGCCCTCCCGGCCTGTGCCCCGCTCGGCCCGTGCCCCGCTGCG
>NZ_GG770539.1:4628432-4631081 GCF_000154905.1 Streptomyces sp. SPB074
CCGCACCAACGTAGGCGCCGGGCCCCGTGCCCTCCGGTCCGGGACACGCGCTTTTGCCCAGGGCGCCCCCGCTGCCGTACGGTGCCGGGTCGGCCCCGTACCGCCTCCCTGTACCGTGAAGGGCCACCTTCGGAATTCGCGAGCGGACTGAGTTAGAGAGCCATGAGCACAAGCATCGGTATCGTCGGCCTGCCCAACGTCGGCAAGTCCACCCTCTTCAACGCCCTCACGAAGAACGACGTGCTGGCCGCGAACTACCCCTTCGCGACGATCGAGCCGAACGTGGGCGTCGTGGGCGTGCCGGACCCCCGGCTGCCGAAGCTCGCCGAGCTGTTCGGCTCGGCCCGTATCCTCCCCGCGACGGTGGACTTCGTGGACATCGCCGGCATCGTGCGCGGCGCGAGCGAGGGCGAGGGCCTGGGCAACAAGTTCCTCGCGAACATCCGCGAGACCGACGCGATCTGCCAGGTGATCCGCGCCTTCAAGGACGACAACGTCGTGCACGTGGACGGCAAGGTCTCCCCGAAGGACGACATCGAGACGATCAACACCGAGCTGATCCTCGCCGACCTCCAGACGGTCGAGAAGGTCCTCCCGCGCCTCGCGAAGGAGGCCAGGATCAAGAAGGACGTGGCCCCCAAGCTCGCGGCGGTCGAGGAGGCGAAGGCGATCCTGGAGGCGGGCGACACCCTCTTCTCCAAGGGCATCGCCCAGGGCACCGAGAAGGCCGCCCCCCTCCACGACCTGCACCTGCTCACGACCAAGCCCTTCCTCTACGTCTTCAACGTGGACGAGGACGAGCTGACGGACGACACCTTCAAGGCCGAGCAGCGCGCGCTCGTCGCCCCGGCCGAGGCGATCTTCCTCAACGCGAAGCTGGAGGCGGACCTCGCGGAACTGGACGACGAGGAGGCCCTCGAACTCCTCCAGTCCGTCGGCCAGGACGAACCGGGCCTCGCGACCCTGGCCCGCGTCGGCTTCGAGACCCTGGGCCTCCAGACCTACCTGACCGCCGGCCCCAAGGAAACCCGCGCCTGGACCATCGACAAGGGCGCCACGGCCCCCCAGGCGGCCGGCGTCATCCACACCGACTTCGAACGCGGCTTCATCAAGGCCGAGATCATCTCCTTCGACGACCTCGTCACCACCGGCTCCATCGCCGAAGCCCGCGCGGCCGGCAAGGCCCGCATGGAAGGCAAGGACTACGTGATGCGCGACGGGGATGTGGTGGAGTTCAGGTTCAACGTGTGAGTGAGTCTGTGCCGCGTTGCTGATGTGGCGCACGATGGATCAGGAGGGGCCGGGCTCTTGGGAGTCCGGCCCCTTCGTTCGTGTCGTGCTGGGTGGTGCGGGATGGTGTGACGGTTGGTCCGGCGGGGGGTTTCCGGAAGCCGGTGTGTGCCTCGGGGACGGGGCTCAGGTGGTCAGGGTTGCCAGTTCTGTTCCTGCCAGGAGGAAGCCGCCTACCGCGAAGTCCGCTGTGGTGTCGTAGGTGACCGGCTGGCTGGAGTCGGGGCGGTCGCCGACGCGCTGGACGTAGCCGAGGGTTCCGTTCGGGTGGACGGCCGTGGCGACGAGGCCGTTCCAGGCTCGGGCCGCCATGGGGAGGTGGGTCGCGCGGTCCACGAGGCCGCTCGCCACCGCGTACGCCGTGCCATACGCGAAGAAGGACGTGCCGCTCGACTCCGGGCCCGGGTAGTGGGCCGGGTCGGCGAGGTTCACGTTCCAGAAGCCGTCCGTGCGCTGGAGCGGGGCGAGCGCGGTGATCAGGCGGCGCAGGGTGTCGCGGTACTCGGCGGCGTTCGTGTGTCCCGCCGGGAGTGCCTTGAGCGTCTTCGTGTGCGCGGCGGCGACCCAGCCGTTGCCGCGCGACCACACGACGGGCTTGCCGGAGGGGGAGAGGATACGGCCGGGCAGGAAGTTCTTGTCGCGGTACCACAGGCCGGTGGCCGGGACGTAGAGGCCGGGGCCGCCCTCGGCGGTCTTCGTGTGCCGGTAGAGGGCGTACAGCTTGCGGTGGTACGCCGCGT
This sequence comes from Streptomyces sp. SPB074, assembly GCF_000154905.1. Taxonomy (GTDB): domain Bacteria; phylum Actinomycetota; class Actinomycetes; order Streptomycetales; family Streptomycetaceae; genus Streptomyces. The sequence continues at coordinate 4,630,463 of NZ_GG770539.1, forward strand.
CGCCGCGCAGCACGCCCAGGCGCGCGAAGGGCGGCATGGCCATGTGCAGCGCGTCGTCCCACCACCAGTCGTCGTTCTTGCCGACCTGGTCCGTGTACGTCATGCGGTGCAGCGAGTCCTCGATGGCCTGGATCTTCGCCTGCTCGGGCTCCAGCGCGTAGAGGTCCAGGTACGCCTGGCCCGCGTTGTGGTTGTCGGCGTGGCGGGTGCGCGTACCGCCGCTGAGCCCGTAGGCGTGCTGTTCCGCCCAGGAGCGGGCGTAGGAGAGGTAGCGGGCGTCCTTGGTGAGGGCGTGGAGGGCGAGCAGCCCCGAGTAGAAGGTCGCGTTGGCCCACAGGTTGTCGCCCGGGCTGGTGTGCGCGCCGATCCAGTGGTCGGCGACGCGGCGCAGGACGCGAGTGATCTCCGCGCGGGACGGCAGAACGGGCGAGGGAGCGGCGGCGGGACGCGCCTGCGCGGGGGCGGGGCGGGCGTGCGGCGAGGCGGAGCCGGCCTGGGCGGGGGTGGCGAAGGTGCCGAGGGCTGTCGCGGCGAGCGCGCCGCCGCCCGCCACGGTGAGGAAACGGCGTCGGTCCATGTCCATGAGGGTCTCCCGTGCGGTGGGGGTGCGGGTGCCCGG
>NZ_GG770539.1:4631181-4635000 GCF_000154905.1 Streptomyces sp. SPB074
GCGCTCCGCCCGGTGGTCCTCGCCGGTCGCCGGGGCGGCCAGAGGGCCGGGCGCGGTGAGGCGCCCGGGCGGGGTGAGGCGCCCGGGCGGGGTGAGCGGCCCGGTCCGGGTGCGTGGACCGGGCCCGGTGCGCGGATCGGGCCCGGAGTGCGGCCCGGGAACTCCGCTCTCAGTTCGGGTTCTTGGCGTTGGTGAGGGTCTCCCAGGCCACGAAGAGGTTGTTGGAACCGGCCGGGCGGTTCGCCTCGGTCAGCGCCTGGGTGTTGGCCATCGCGACGCCGTGCAGCGTGGTGAGCGTGTTGAAGCCGACCTCGGTGATGGGGCCGAGGCCGCGCTTGACGGAGCCGCCGCACACGTTGCCCGGGACGGCCGCCCCGCGCTCGTACTTCGACTGGAAGCCCAGCGCCTGCCGCAGCCGCTCACCGACCTGCGGGTAGAGGTCCTGGCCCTGGATGCGGGAGGTTTCGAGGACGTGCGAGATCGAGGAGATGCCGTAGCCGGTGTGGGTGAAGTCGCGGCAGGTCTCCTGCGTCATGCCCTCCACGAAGTTGTTGGCGCCGAACCAGAAGCCGACGATCTTGTCCCGGGTGTTCAGGTTCTGGCTCGCCACGGTCTTCGGCAGCGCGCCGTCCGAGGCGAGGTAGACGAAGGCGGGCACGCGCTCCAGGTAGTGGCCGATCGCGCGGTCGTAGCTCGCGTGGTCGTCCAGGAAGACGGAGATGCTGACCGCCGCCTCCAGCATCGTCAGGTCCCAGTTGCCGGTGCGGTCGGAGCCGTTGACGGTCTGGGGGAGGTAGACGGTGCGGAGCATCGTCGCGAAGCGGCCGGAGTTGGCCCAGCTGCCGTGGACCGTCTTGATGATCTCGGCGGCCTTCGGCCAGGAGGAGCCCGACCAGCCGGTCTGGAGGGGCGCGTTGTCGTTGGTGTGGTTCTTGATCGTCGCGGACCAGGCGTCCATGAGCTGGATGGACTTCTGCGCGTAGCGCTCGTCGCCGCCGATGTACCAGGCGAGGGCGTCGGTGTACGCGGCGATCGCGTCCTCACGCTCGTCGGTGCACCCGTTGTTCGGGTTCGAGACGGGGCCGCACTCGACGGTCGCGCGCGGCTTCGGCGTGCGGCTCAGGCTCGCGTACTTGCTCCCGATCATCTGGTCGTAGGCGCTCTTCCACGGCTGCGCGCCCGCCCTGACCTTGTCGCGGACGAAGGAGAGCTGGGCCGAGTTGAGGTTGACGCCGGGGTGGGTGAAGACGGCGGGGGACGCGGCGACGGCGGGGGCGGCCTTTGCCGCCGGGGCGGGAGCGGCGGCGGCGGGGGTGAGGAGGCTCGCCGCGCTCAGCGCGCCGAGCGCGGCGGCGAGTCCGGCGAAACGGGAGACAACTCCGATGCGCATGGGGGGCCTTTCGGGGCTGCGCGATCCACCGCTCGTTCATGTACGTGAATGGTGGACCGGGTTGTGAACATCTCGGCTCCCGGAAGGTAGGACTCGGGTCATGGACGCGTCAAGGCTTGTCACGGCATCGGCCGGGACGGGGGTACGGGCGGGGTGCTGCGGGCCGGCGGGCGCGGCGAACTTCCCGCAGGCCGGGGCGGTGTGACGGGGTCTCCGACCGGCAGCGACGGGTCCCGCTTCCCGTACGGGACCGGAAGGTGGCGCGGGAGGGGTGGCGCGGGCGGCGTTCAGGAGGTGATGCGGGCGCGTTCAGGGGGCGGCGTTCAGGAGGTGGTGCGGGGGTCCGCCGGGCCTGGCTCGCGTGCCTTCTCGGGCCGGGGTGCCTCGTCGGCCGGCGGCTGCTCGTGGAGGAGTCGCTGCGGGCCCGCGCCCTCCGTCGCGAGGGCGTCGCCCGGGTTGAGGGCGGTGCAGGTGTTCAGGGAGAGGCAGCCGCAGCCGATGCAGCCGGCCAGCTCCTTCTCCAGGCGCTGGATCTGGAGGCGGCGCTCCTCCAGGAGGGCGGACCACCGGGCCGAGATGCGGGCCCAGTCGCGCTTGCCGGGCATCCGGTCGCCGGGGAGCGAGGCGAAGACCTCGGCGACCTCGGCGAGCGGGATGCCGAGCCGCTTGGCGAAGACGACGATCGAGAGGCGGCGCAGGGTGTGGCGCGGGTAACGGCGCTGGTTGCCCGAGGTGCGCACCGAGGAGATGAGCCCCTCGCTCTCGTAGAACCGCACGGCGGAGGTGGCGATCCCGACGCGGCGCGCCACCTCACCGACGGTGAGCAGTTCGGTCGCGACGCTGTGCTCCGGCACGGCTGCCTCCTGGAACGAGCCTTTGACTTGGCGGGGCGCCTCCGGGCGGGCTTCCGGCTCCGGGAGGGGCGACGGGTCCCGGGCGCGGGGAGCCCTGCGGCCGTACGGGGAGCCTGGTCCGTACGGGGAGCCTCCGCCGTACGTGCAGCCTCCGCCGTACGCGGAACCTCGCCCGTACGGGGGCAGCCTCCGCCGTACGGGCGAAGGGCCGGTCTCGCCGGAGCCGGGCCCTTCGGGGTGACGTGGAGCCGCGCGGGGGCTACGAGGCGTCGCGGGCCGCGCGTTCCTCGTCGCGGGCCTTGAGGCGGGCGGCCTCCTTGCGCGTCTCGGCCTGGGTGGCGCGCTCCCGGCGGAGCCAGTCGGGGCACTCCTGTTTGAGGGCCTCGATCTGCTCGGTGGTGAGCGGTTCCGTGACGCCGCCGCGCGCGAGCCCGGCGATCGAGATCTCCAGGCGCGCCGCGACCACCGGGCGGGGGTGGGGGCCCTCGCGGCGCAGCTCGCGCAGCCACTCGGGCGGATCGGCCTGGAGCGCGTTCAGCTCGTCGCGCGAGACGGAGCCCTCCCGGAACTCGGCGGGGGTGGCTTCGAGGTACACGCCCAGCTTCTTCGCCGCGGTCGCGGGCTTCATGGTCTGGGCGGTCTTGTGCGACGTCATGCGTCCAGCGTAACGAGTGCCCGGGACTCCGTGCGCCGCGGCCGCCGGTAGCCTGGGGACGTGACTGGCTCGGACGCTTCCCCTTCGTTCACGCTCGCCTACGTTCCCGGCGTGACCCCCACGAAGTGGGTGCGGATCTGGAACGAGCGGCTTCCCGGTGTCCCGCTGACCCTCACCGCCGTCCCCGCGGACGAGGCCGGGGGTCAGCTGCGCGCGCGCGGCGCCGACGCCGGGTTCCTGCGGCTGCCCGTGGACCGTACGGAGCTGAGCGCCATCCCGCTCTACACCGAGGCCACCGTCGTCGTGATCCCGAAGGACCACCTCGTCACCGCGGCCGAGGAGATCACCACCGCCGACCTCGCCGACGAACTCGTGCTGCACCCGCTGGACGACGTACTGGAGTGGGAGGCCCTGCCCGGCCGCCCCGCGGCCGAGCGCCCGGCCACGACCGCGGACGCCGTGGAACTGGTGGCGGCCGGGGTCGGCGTCCTCCTCGTGCCGCAGTCCCTCGCCCGCCTCCACCACCGCCGCGACCTCACGTACCGCACGGTCACGGACGCCCCCGTCTCACGCGTCGCGCTCGCCTGGCCCGAGGACGCGACGACGGAGCTGGTCGAGCAGTTCATCGGCATCGTCCGCGGCCGTACGGTCAACAGCAGCCGGGGCCCGAAACCGGCCACGCCCGAGCCGGGCGCGGCGGGGGGCCGGAAGCGGGGACCGGGCGGCGGTGGCGCCGGGGGTGCGGGAGGGGGCAAGGCGCAGGGGCGACGCGGCTCGGGCGCGGGCACGGGCAAGGGGACGGCGAAGGGCGGGCCCAAGGGCTCGGCGAAGGGCGGGTCCCGGGGCGCGGCGAAGCGCGGGAAGCCCCGCAAGCGCCCGTAGCGCTTGCGGGCGCACGTCGCCCCGCAAGCGGCGTAGGC
>NZ_GG770539.1:4635634-4640682 GCF_000154905.1 Streptomyces sp. SPB074
CCGCGCACCCCGGGTACGTCCTGCGCCTGCCCGATCTCCGCCGCGTCGCGCGGTCGCGTTCGCCGCGCTCGTCGGGGAGGCGGAGACGGCTTCCGGGCTGCGCCGCTACGAGCGGGCCGCCGCGCTCTACGCCGAGGCGTTCGCGCTCTGGTCCGGTCCCGCCTTCGACGGCGTCCTCGCCCGCGCGGCCGAGGACGAGGCGGCCCGGCTGGAGGAGCGCAGGCGGGGCGCGTACGACGAGTACACCACCGTCCGGCTCGCGCTCGGCGAGCACCAGGCGCTCGTGCCCGAACTCGCCGCGCTGGTCCGGGAGGAGCCGCTGGGGGAGCGGCCCCGCCGTCACCTCATGCTCGCCCTCCACCGCTCCGGGCGGCGCGCGGAAGCGCTCGCGAGCTACCGCGCGGGGCGCGCGCACTCGGTCAGGGAACTCGGCGTCGAGCCGGGACCCGAATTGCGGGCGCTGCACGAGGAGTTGCTGCGCGACGAACCGACGGCTCCGGCCCGCTCCGCTCTCCAGGTCACTCCTGTCGAACTTCCCCCGGATCTCCCGGGATTCGTCGGCCGAAAGGAAAAACTCCAGCATCTCGACGCGCTGTTCGCCCAGGACGGTGCCGCGCTCGGCCTCGTCACCGGTACGGCCGGTGTCGGCAAGACCGGTCTCGCCGTGCGCTGGGCCCACCGGGCGGCCGCGCACTTCACCGACGGGCTGCTCTTCGCCGATCCGCGGGGGTACGACGAGGAGTTGGAGCCGGTACGCGCCACCGACGTCGTCGGGCGCTTCCTGCGCGCGATCGGCGTGCCGCCCGAGCGGTTGCCGCCGGACGAGGAGGAACTGGTGGCCCTGTACCGCAGTGTGCTCGCCGGCCGTCGCGTACTGCTCGTCCTGGACAACGCGCGCGGCCGGGAACGGCTCGCGCCGCTGCTGCCCGGCGACGGCCGGAGCGTCGTGCTCGTCACGAGCCGCGAGCCGCTGCCCGAACTGGTCGCGTGGCCGCCCAGGGCACGCGTGCACCTCGGAGTGCTGCCCCCCGCCCAGGCCGTCGGGCTGCTCGGCGTGATCGCGGGCGAGGACCGGGTCGCGGGCGCCCCCGAGGACGCCGCCCGCCTCGCCGAGCTGTGCGACCGGCTGCCGCTCGCCCTGCACGTCGCCGCCGCCCGGCTCGCCTCCAAACCGCACTGGACCGTGGGCCACCTCGTCACCCTGCTCGCCGACGAGCACCGCCGCCTGGACGAGCTGAGCCGCGGCGGCGCCCGCGTGCGGGCCGGCTTCGAGGTCTCCTACCGCTGCCTGTCGCGCGAGGCGGCGCGGCTCTACCGGGGGCTCGGGCTGCTCGACGTACCGGACTTCACGGCGTGGGTCGCCGCCGCGCTGCTCGGCGCCGGTGCGGCCGAGGGCGAACGGCTCGTCGAGGACCTGGTGGACGCGCGTTTCCTCGACGTCGTCGGCACCGACCGCACCGGCCGGCTGCGCTACCGCCTGCCGAGCCTGCTGCGCCTGCACGCGCGCGAACGGGCGCGCGCGGAGGAGACCGGGGAGGAGCGACGGGCGGCGCAAGAACGGGAGAAACAAAGCGAATCTGGCGCTCGAGGAGAAGGGAGTACGGCGGCATGAATAACGGGACCGGACGGCGAGACGGTCCCAAAACACGGCGGGGGCGGGGCCACCGGGCGGCGTGGACACCGGTACGCGCGCGGCGCTGATCGCCGCGCCGCTGGAATGGCTGGAGGCGGAGCGGCTCGCGCTCGTCGCCGTCGTCGTGCAGGCCGCGGGGCTCGGCCTCGGCGAGGTGGCCTGGCGGATCACCGCCGCGGCCTCGGTGCTCTTCGACACGCGCAACTACCCGGACGACTGCCGGGTCTGCGCGCGGGCCGCGCTCGCCGCCTGCGAGGCGAGGGGCGACCGGCGCGGGACCGCCGCGATGCTGCACGAGCTGGGGCGCGCGGCGGCGGACCCCCAGGGCGAGACGCTCGCGCTCGGCGGGCTCGCGCAGATCGCGCTGGAGCGCGGCGCGCACACGGACGCGCTCGCCCTCGCCGAGGAGGCCGTAAGGCTCGGCGCGGGCAACGCGCGCGGCCTCGCCCAGGCCCTGCACCGCCTGGGCCAGGCGCACTTGGCGCGCGGCGCGCACGCCGCGGCCGGGGAGGTGTTCACGCGGGTCGTGGAGCTGGTGCGGGCCAAGGCGGACCGCGTCGGGCTCGTGTACGCGACCCTCGGGCTCGGTGAAAGCCTGCTCGGCTCGGGCGAAGTGGACCGCGCGGCAAGGACGTTGACCGGGGCGCTCGCCGAAGTCGCCCGTATCCGCAACCCGCTGGTCGATGGCCGCGTGCACCTGGCACTCGCCGAGGCCCGGCACCGGCAGGGCCGGACGGCCGAGGCGGCCGCTCAACCCGACGCCGCACAAGAGGCGTTCAGCAGGATCGGGGCCCGGGGCTGGCTCGTACGGACGGAAGCCGCACGCTCGCGGCTGGAGGAGGAAGCGGAGGCGGAGGCGCGAGCCGCCGGGGAGAGCGGCGTCCGCGCCGCCCCCGCCGACCCCCGATAGCCGCCCGATAACCCACCGATAACCCCGCCCGCTAGCTTCGGCCCGACCGGCCGCAGAGAGCGGGGCGACCGGGCAGTGGGGACATCCGGGCATCGGGCCGCGGGGAGAGGACGGGTCACGCATGAGGACCGAGCGGGAGGGCGCGGGCACGCGCGGAGGTACGGGGGCGGGGGGAGCGCGCTGCGCCTGGAAGCCGTCACCAAGGTGTACGGCAGGGGCGGGCGGGCCGTGACGGCGCTCGACGGGATCGGGGCCGAGATCCCGCGCGGCTCGTACACCGCCGTCATGGGGCCCTCCGGCTCGGGGAGGTCGACCTTCCTGCACTGCGCCGCCGGGCTCGACATGCCGACATCGGGGCGGGCCTGGATCGGGGACACCGAACTCGGCGGCATGAACGAGACGGAGCTGACGAAACTGCGCCGCAGGCGCGTCGGCTTCGTGTTCCAGGCGTTCAACCTCGTTCCCTCGCTGTCGGTGCGGCAGAACGTCGAACTGCCCCTGCGGCTCGGGGGCGAGCGCCTCGATCCCGCGTGGCTCGCCGAGATCCTCGCGCGCGTCGGCCTCGAAGGGCGCGCCGCGCACCGCCCCGCCGAACTCTCCGGCGGCCAGCAGCAGCGCGTCGCCGTCGCCCGCGCCCTCGTCACGCGCCCCGACGTCGTCTTCGGCGACGAGCCGACGGGCGCGCTCGACACCGTCACCGCGCGCGAGGTCCTGTCGCTCCTGCGCTCCTGCGTCGACGACACGGGGCAGGCCGTCGTCATGGTCACCCACGACCCCGTCGCGGCCTCCTACGCCGACACCGTCCTCTTCCTCGCGGACGGCAGGCTCGCCGGGCGCATGGACGACCCGACGGCGGACCGCGTCGCGGACCGCATGACCCGGCTGGGGGCGTGGGCCTGATGCTGCGCTACGCCTTGCAGACCGTACGGGCCCGCAAGGGCGGCTTCCTCGGCGCGTTCCTCGCGCTGCTGTGCGCCGCCGCGCTCGTCACCGCGTGCGGGGCCCTCCTGGAGACCGGCCTGCGCGGCACGATCGGCACCGAGCGGTACGCCGCCGCGCCCGTCGTCGTCGGCGGCGACCAGTACGTCCAGACCACGGTCACGAAGAAGAAGGGGAAGACGAAGACCAAGCACAAGGCCAAGCCGATTGCCGAACGCGCCTGGCTTCCGGACGAGTTGGCGCAGCGGCTGTCCGGGGTGCGGGGGGTGCGGAAGGTTGTGCCGGAGGTGACCTTCCCCGCGTACGCGGTGACGGGCGCGGGCCGGGCGGACGGGAGACGGCCGGGTGCCGGGCGGATACTCGGCGGCCCGGACGGCACCCGCTCGTACGGGCACGCCTGGACCTCCGCCGTACTGACGCCCTTCCAGCTGCTCGACGGCACCGCGCCCACCGCCTCCGACGAGGTCGTCATCGACCGCGAACTCGCCCGCCGCGCCGGGGTGAGGACCGGCGCGCGGCTCACCGTCCAGGCGACAGGGGCTCCGCGCGCCTACCGCGTCAGCGGTGTCGCCGCCGCCGCGGGCGGCGATCTCACCCAGCAGCCCTCGCTCTTCTTCTCGGCCGCCGAGGCCGAGCGGCTGTCCGGGCGGCCCGGGCAGGTGGCCGTGCTCGGCGTGCTGCCCGAGAAGGGCGTCGGCACGGGCGCGCTCCGCTCGCGCGTGGCGGAAGCGCTCAACGGGACGGGCGCGCACGTCGCCACCGGCGGCGACCGCGGTCCCGTCGAGTTCCTCGACGCGGCGGGCGCGCGCGTGAAACTCGTCTCGATGGGCGGCGCGATCGGCGGCACCGCGCTGCTCGTCGCGATCCTCGTCGTCGTCGGCACCTTCGCGCTCTCGCTCCAGCAGCGCCACCGCGAACTCGCCCTCCTGCGCGCCATCGCGGCGACCCCCCGGCAGGTGCGGCAGCTCATCGGGCGCGAGGCCCTGCTCGTCGGCCTGCTCGCCGGGGTCGCGGGCTCGCTCGCGGGGCTGCCGCTCGCCGCCTGGCTGCACGGCAGGTTCGTGGCTCTCGGCGCGATCCCCGAGACGCTCGCACTCACCCGTTCCCTCTTCCCGCCGCTCGCCGCGCTCGCCGCCTCGCTGCTCGGCGCCTGGGCCTCCGCACGGATCTCCGCGCGCCGCACGGCCCGCATCCGCCCCGCCGAAGCCCTCGCCGAAGCGGCCGTCGAACGCCGTACGGGGTGGGGGCGGCTCCTCGCGGGCACGGTGGCGCTCGCGGCCGGCGTCGTACTGCTCCTCGTACTGAGCCGCCTGCACACCGAGCCGGCCTCGACCCCCGTCACCTTCCTCACCGTCGTCGTGCTCGCCGTCGCCGTCGCGCTCCTCGGCCCGCTCCTGGCGCGGCTCGCGATCACCGTCCTCGGTGTCCCCCGCTGCGCGCCACGCGCGTCGCCGGGTACCTCGCCGCCGCCGACGTGCGGGCCAACACCGCGCGCATGGCCTCGGCGATCACGCCGCTCGTGCTGCTCGTCGGCATGGCCTGCACGGTGCTCTTCGCGCAGACGAC
>NZ_GG770539.1:4640882-4658387 GCF_000154905.1 Streptomyces sp. SPB074
GCTGCGGCGGACGTGGAACCCGGACGTCGTACGGGGCTCCCTCGCCGGGTTCGGCCCGGACAGCGTCGCGCTCGGCCGACGCGCGGCCGACCACCTCGGCAAGAAGCCCGGTGACACCCTGGAGCTGACGCTGGGGGACGGTACCGCGAAGAAGCTCACCGTCGTCGCCGTCTACGCGGGCGGCCTCGGCTTCGGGGACGTGACCCTCGCCCACGCGCTCGTCGTCCGCCACGTCGACAACCCGCTCGCCTCCTCCGTCCTCGTCGCGACGGACGGCGCGGACTCCTCGCGACTGAGCGCCGCCGCCGCGGAGTTCCCCGGCGTCACCGTCCTCGGCCGCGACCGCGCCGACGGTCTCCGCGCGGAGATCCAGCGCGCCAACGCCGAGGTGAACTACCTCGCGATGGGTCTCGTCATCGCCTTCACGGCGATCGCCGTCGTCAACACCCTCGCCATGTCGGTCTCCGACCGCTCCCGCGAGCTGGCCCTGCTCCGCCTCGTCGGCGCCACCCGCCGCCAGCTCCGCGCGATGCTCCGCACCGAGGCCCTGATCGTCCTCCTCACGGCGGCGGTCCTCGGCACGGCCATCGCGTACGCGGTCCTCGCGGCGTTCGGCGCCGGCATGACGGGAACGGCGGCCCCGGCGGTCAACTCCTGGTGGTACGCGGGCGTCCTGGCCCTGGCGGCGGCGCTGACGCTCCCCGCGACGCTGGTACCGGGAAGAGTCGCGCTGCGGGGCCGGGCGGGGGAGGGTGTGGGAGCGCGGGAGTAGGGGGAGCGGGAGGCGGGAGAGCGGCTGGGCTCTCCGGCCGGGCTGTCCGGCTACGTCCCGGAGTCACGGACGCGGGTGCGCGGACAGGGCCTCCAGTTCCTTTGCCACGGCCGCGCGGACGCGGCTCTCCTCGCGCCGCGCGCGGTCGCGGCGCAGGCGGAGGGCCGTCACCGTGGCGGCGGTGAGGACGAGGAGCAGGACGAGGAGGACCCAGGGGATCGCGGGGGCGTGGGTCGTGGCTGTCACCGGGGCGAGGGGGGACGTCGATCCCGAGGCGTCGGTGAGCAGCGGTGTCAGGGTGATCCGTGCCTTCACGGCGAAGGACGGGGTCACGCCGGTGACCGGCACGGTGACCTTCCAGCGTTCGCCGGGAAGGAGTTCGGGGGTGTCCTCCGGGGCGCGTACGCGGGCGGCGAACCAGCCGAAGGGCCCGCTCAGCCGCGCCGCCTGGCGGGCCGCGACCGCCGCGTTGCCGGTGTTGTGGATCGTGTACGTGAGCGTCGCGCTCCCCTTCGCGAAGGGGTCGGCCGTGCCGTCGTACGAGACGTGCGCGTCCTCGACCGCGAGCGCGGGCCGCAGGGCGCCGCTCACGCGCAGCTTGATCCTGATGCCCAGGCGGCGGTCCACGTTGATGCCCTCGGCGTCGTCCGGCTGCTTGAGCGAGGTGAGCAGGCCGCCCACGTAGTCGCCGGGCGTCGCCCCGCGCGGGACCGTGACGGTGAAGGGGACCGTGACCGTCCTCCCCGGGTCGACGGTGATCCTCGTGGCGTCCGTACGGACCCAGGCGCCGACGCCCACCGACGTGCGCGCCGCCGGGAGCAGGTCGAGCGCGCCCGTGTCCGTCGTGAAGCCGTCGGCCGCGTACACCGTGAGCGTCAGCGGCTTCCGGCCCGGTTGGCGACGGTCATCGCGTCCTCGGCACGGCCGCCCGGGTTCACGCCGTAGCTGTAACTGGAGCGGTCCTTGCCGTAGGCGTTCGGGGCCGTGCGGACCGTCCACGTGACGTCCTCGTCCGCCGCGTGCGCGGGCGCGGGGGTGAGCACGCCGGCGGCGAGGAGGGCGCCGAGGAGGAGCAGGAGGAGGCGGGCGGTGGGGCGCGTAGTGAGGGCGGCGGTGGGGCGCAGGGGGGGTGCGGGTGGCGGTGGGCATCTCGGGTCCAGGGGGTGAGAGGGGCGGGCGCCGGGTGGGCGCCCGCCCCGGGGCGTACGGCTCAGCTGCTCAGCTGCTCAGCGCGGTGATCGTCAGGGTCGCCCGGTACGAGCCCTTCGCGGCCGAACCGGGGATCTTGAGGTCCAGGTCCGCGCCCAGCCCGGCCTTGCCCTTGGCGTGGCCCTGGGGCGCGGAACCGAGGCCGCGCGAGACGGAGAGGCCCTTGCCGCCCGTGCCGTAGCCGGAAGCGACCGGCGCGCCCGCCCTGGCGCCCGCGCCCTCCCGGAGCACCTTGGGCGTCCAGCCGAGGGAGGAGCCCGAGAAGGACTTGTCCGCGTCCCTGAGATCGCCGACGCTCGCGGAGACCGACCAGGGCGCGAGGGTGCGGCGGCTGTCGGTCACGGCGAGGGGGTTGATCGCCCCGGCCGCCTCGAAGTGGTCGCCGTCCTTGTCCTTGGCCGTGCCGAGGTCCACGAGGCCGTTGTAGCCGTCGATCGTCCAGCCGAACTCACCGGGCGGCGCCTCGGGGACGTCCACCTGGAGGTCCTGGCCGCCGCCGTGGTGCGGGTGCACGGTGACCTTGTCCACGATCGAGCCGACCGGCTGCCCCTCGGCCGTGTTCGCGCAGTCGTCCTGCCGCAGCTCGACGGCCGCGTTGGGCGCCGCGCACGTTCCGCTGCGCAGGTTCTCCACGACGAGCTTGTCCTTGCGCACGCCGACCTTGACGTAGTTGCGCACGTGCTCCTGGTTCTGCACGGAGTTGTACCAGTAGTTCCCCGGCTTGAGCGGGTCGGCACCGTTTCCGGCACCGCTCGTCCCGCTGTTGTCCGGCGCGGTGATGTCGTAGTACTTCGAGCCCGAGGCCGAGTTGGCCGTCACGTAGAGGACACCACCCGGGCCCGGGTAGACCTCGTTCTCTCCCGGCTGCTCCTTCGGGTCCGCCTTCTGACCGTTCTTGATCAGGTAGCTGCGGGAGTAGCTGTGGTCGTGACCCTGGAGGACCAGGTCCACGCCCAGCTTCGAGAAGGCCGTCGGGAAGTCGGTCCTGCGCACCTTGTTGTCGCCGTCCTTGGCGTGCGAGGCCGGCGAGTGGATGGCGTGGTGGTAGACCAGCACCTTCCACTTCGCCTCGGAACCGTGCTTGGCGATGATGTCCTCGACGTACGAGAGGTGCGCCGCGTCACCGCCACCGCCCTGCGAGGTGGCGTAGCTGTTGCTGTTCAGGTCGATGAACAGGGTGTCCTTGTAGAGGTACCAGTAGTCGCCGCCCGAGGCGTTCGAGGACGGGTTCCCGTTGGAGTAGTACGGCGCCGAGCGGTCGGTGTTCGGCGTGTACAGGTGCTGTTCGTACGCCTTGCCGCCGACATCGTGGTTGCCGATCGTCGCGGCCCACGGGTACCGAGTGAGCTTGCCGGGGGCGAGGAAGGCGTTCCACTGCGACTCGTTGTTCGCGCTCTCGACCTGGTCGCCGCCGGAGACGAGCAGTTCCGCGTCCGGGTTGGCGGCGAGGGACACGTCCACGGTGTCCTCCCAGCCCGCCTGGTCCCTCGCGGTGTCGCCCGAGGCGCCGATCTGCGGGTCCCCGTAGAAGAGGAAGTCGTAATCGCCCTCGAAGTCCCGCGTCTTGAAGGAGTACGTGGGCGACCACGCGCCCGCCGCGCCGACGCGGTACGAGTACGCCGTGTGCTCCTGACGCCCGGTGAGCGTCGCGTGCCGGTTGAAGCCGCCGCTCGTCGCGATGTTCGCGGCACCGGTCGCGTCGAAGACGGCGGCGTCGGCGGGGAACTCGCCGTCCGCGAGGCGCGCGGTCGGGACGAGCTGCACCTGCTGGGCGCTGTCCGTGGCGGTGTACCAGGAGACGGTGCGCTGGGTCTCGTTGGCGCCGACGCCGAGGATGACGCCGGTGGGGGACGGGGCCTCGGCCGCGGCCCCGGTGCCGGCGGAGGCGGCGGGCGGGGTGCCGGCCGCGGTGGCGGGCGAGGTGAGCGCGCCACCGAGCGCAATCGTCATGCCCAGGATCGCCGCGGCGGTCCCGGTGACCGCGCGGGGCCGCGCGCGCCCGGGGGCCCGCGAGGAGGGTCTGGTGTTCATGGTGGTCTTGTTCCGGAAACCCGCCGCGCCTTGGGTCCTCGTTCGGGTAGCGCGTCGCGCCTCGGGCTCTCGTTCCGGTAGCCGTGCCTCCCGCTCCGTGGCCCGGCTCCTGTGCTCCGGTTTCCGGCCGCCGTGCCCCGCCCTCCTGCGTCGGCTTGCGGCCGACGTGCCCGGCCCCCGTGCCCCGCCGCTCGTACCCCGTCCCTGTTCGCCGGCTTGCGGCCCCCGTGCCTCGGCCCCGGCTCCCGTGCCTCCGCTCCCGAAGCCCGGCCCCGGCTCCCATGCCCCGGCCCCCGTGCCTCCGTCTCCCCAGCGCCCCGGCTTGCGGCCGTCGTGCTCCGGTTTCCGGCGGGGTTCGGTCTCCGTGCGCTGCTACGGGGTGTACTCAGCACCACCCCAAGACGCCTCTCAGGCCCCTGGGGCCTTTGAGCGTGCGGGAGTTGACTCGGCTTATGACGAATCGACGGTGTTCCGGCCGTATCTTCGCCCCTCTCCCGGTCCTTCTTCTCGGTGTCCTGCTGGTGTTCGTCCCGGGCTCGCTCCAGGCTGTCGCGGCGGGGCGCGGCGCCCCCGCCGAGGCCCCTGCCGGGGGTGGCGCCCCCGCCCAGCCCTCCGCAGTCCGGCCCGCCTCCCCGCCCCGCGTCCCCGCCCCCGCTTCCGCCTCCGCTTCCGGCGGGGATGTCGCGCTTGCGCGTGAGGTGGATCGTCTCGTGCGTGCGCAGCTCGGCGAGTACCGGATTCCGGGGGCCGCCGTCGTGGTGGTCAGGGAGGGGCGGCAGGTGCTGGCGAAGGGGTACGGGTACGCGGATGCCGGGGCGCGGACGCCCGTCGATCCGGAGCGCACGGGCTTCTTCCTCGCCTCGGACGCCAAGCTGCTCACGGCGATCGCGGTGCTCCAGCAGGTGGAGAAGGGGCGGCTCGGCCTGGACACCGATGTGAACCGCTACCTGAGAACCTTCAAGATCGCTGATACCTGTCCCGGACAGCCGGTGAGAGTACGGGACTTGCTGACTCATACGGCGGGCTTCGACCCCGACATCCTCGGCAGGGCCGAGACGGACCCGCGCGCGGTGCGCCCGCTCGGGGAGGACCTGGCGGCGCACCAGCCGCGCCGTGTGCGCGCGCCCGGGAAGGTGGCGAGTTACGACAACTACGGGATGGCGTTGGCTGGTTACCTTGTGGAGACGGTCACCGGTACTCCCTTCGCCCAGTACGTGGACCGTTCCGTGCTGCGTCCGCTCGGGATGCGGAGCACGAGCTTCGCGCAGCCGCACCCGGCCGCGCTCGGGGCCCGCCTCGCGCGGGGCCACCGGCCGGGCGGGGGCGGCGGGCAGGTGAGGGAGAACGGTCAGTACGGCGCCTGGAGTCCCACGGGCGCGGGCACCGTGGGCACCGCCGGCGACATGGGCCGCCTGCTGCGCGCCCTGCTCGCCGACGACGGCCGTGTCCTCTCGGCGGCGTCCCTGCACGCCTTGACGCACAGGCAGTTCGGCAACGACCCGAGGTTGCCCGGCCTCGGCTACGTCCTGGAGGAGCGCGAGCGCGGCGAGCAGCGGATGCTCGTCAAGGACGGTGACCTGCCCGGCTTTCACGGCAACCTCGCGCTGCTGCCCGGGCACGCCACGGGGGTCTACGTCGTCTACAACGGTGACGGTACGGACGGCAGGGCCGCCTGGGCCGGGCAGGAGGTCGCCGACCGCGTGGCCGACCACTTCGCCACGGCCCCGGCGGAGCCCGCCGCCACGGACCGTGCGGAGCATCCCGCCACGGACCGTGCGGGTCACCCCGGCGGAGGCCGTACGGTGCGGGAGTCCCGTTCCCGCGCGGACGTGGCCCGCTACGCCGGCACCTACCGTTCCACGCGCACCAGTTCCCACGAGCTGACCCGGCTGACCGCCCTGACCGGCGCGGTGACCGTACGGGCCGGGGCGGGCGCCACGCTCACGACGAGCGGGCCGCTCACCCGCGACCCGGACGCCGGTGAGCTGCGCTGGGTGCAACTGAGCCCGGGGCTCTTCCAGCAGGACGGCGGGCAGGCCCGGATCGCCTTCCGGGGCGGCAGGCTCCTCGTCTCGACGGACGCCTCCGTCGCCTACGAGCGGCTGTCCTGGTACGCCTCGCCCGCGCCGCACACCGGGGCCCTCGCGGGCAGCCTCGCGCTGCTCGTGCTCGCGGTGCTCGTCCTGCCGGTGGGGGCGCTGGTCCGGGTCGTACGCGGCCGGGCCGTGCCCGTGCCCGGTGGGGCGCGCGTCGCCGGGGTGCTGCTGTGGACGACGGCGGCGCTGTCCACGGCCGCCGCCACGTGCTTCCTGTTCCTGTCCCTGGACGTCGACGCGCTCAACCGCGCGGTGATGGTGGACGATTCGCCGCTCCTGACCGCTGTGCCCCGGCTCGTCGCGGTGGCGGCGGGCGGCGCCTGCGCGACGGTGGTGTGCGCGGTGCTCGCGTGGCGCCGGGGCTGGTGGCGCCCGGTGGCGCGGGTGGGCTACGGCCTCGTGGCACTCGCGGCGCCGGTCTTCGTCGGGGTGTGCGCCGTGTACCGGGTGATCGGCCGGTAGCGCGGGGAGGCGTGTGGGGCCCGGACGCAACGCGGTCCGGGCCCCTACGCGCGCGCGGGGCACGCGCGTGGTGTTGGCGTCCGGCGCGGACACGGGCCTCGGGCGCGGAGGGGGCGGCGCGGGGAACGCCGGGCCGTAGCCGAGCCCGGGTGGCTAGCCAGCCACGCCGACCACCGGGTGGCGCGGCGGAGGACAGGAACGCGGAAGAGCTGCACGAGCGCGCGGGGCCGGGGAGTCCCGACGCTGACGGCCTGCGCGATCCCGGCGGAAGCCGCCACGTCCGGATCGAGGCACGGGAGGAGGTCCCCGCCCGATCAGGAACGGCTCTCCCGCCTCGCGTCGCGGGAAACGGCTGCCTCGTCTGGTTCCGGTTGGCGCCGCACAGTCGTCGCGCCTTCGCCCGGCTCTCCCGCCCCGCCCGGTACGCGGACCCCGCCCCCTGCGGCCAAGCCTCCTACGGCGGCCGCCCCCCCGTACGGTCAAAGCCCCGCCCAGCCCCGTGGGGCCTGGCTGGCCTCTACCGGTCAACCCCGCCCCAGAGTCAGTACGCGGGGCGCACCCGGTACGCGGGCCGCGCCCCGCCTCGCGCGGGCAAGCCCGGGCCCGCCCTGTGCGCCCAAGTCCTGCACCACCCGGGGCGCGGGCCGCACTTGCTACGACGGCCCCGGCCCGCCTTGCCTCGTGCGTCCAAGACCCGGCCCGCCTCGTGCGGCCAGCCCCCGCCCCGCCCCCGTAGAGCCAAGCCCCGGCCCCGCTCCGTACGGCCAAGCCCTGCACCACCCGGTGCGCAGGCCCCTTTTTGGTACTCAGGCCCCGCCCCCGTACGGCCAAGCGCCCCACGGCCAAGCCCCATCGACCAAGCCGCCCCCGTACGGCCCGCCCCCACAGCCAAGCCCCCCAACGCCCGCCCTCCGCCCCCCCCTACACCCCCTCCGCCCCCGGCAGTCCCGCCGCGTCCAGCAAGTACGCGGTCATCGGTTCGTAGAAGCGGGGGTCGGTCACGTGGTCGTCCAGGGGGACCGTGACCCGCATCGTGCCTTCCAGTTCGCCGATGAAGAGGGCCGGGTCGTTGCAGTCCGCGTAGCCGATCGAGTCGATGCCGCGCTGGGCCGCGCGGCCCGCCCAGCCGTGGTCGGCGACGACGAGGGAGGGGAGGGCTTCGCCGGCGCGCTCCAGGCCGTCGAGGATCGCGTCCATCGGGGCGGGGGAGTGGGTGTGCCACAGGCTCGCCCCGGCCTCGTACACCGCGACGTCCGCGAACTGGGCGACGAAGCCGTCGTCCGCGCGCAGGCCGCCCGGGATGCGGACGATGTCGCAGCCCGCCTCGCGCAGTGCCTGCGCGGTGCGGCGGTGCAGGTCGAGGAGGGCGCCCGGGTGCCCGGTGGCGACGAGGACGCGTTCGCCCGCCTCCGCCGCCTCGCGCAGCCGGGCGGCCATGCGGTCCAGGCCCGCGAGGGTCAGGTCCACGTCGATCGTGTCCTGGCCCTGGCGGTGGCCGGGGTCGTCGTTCACGCCGCAGCGCTCCGCCATCACGGCGAGGACGTCCTGCTCGTCGGTCCAGCGGTCGCCCAGCTCCAGGCCGAGCCACCAGTTGCGCTTGCCGTTGGCGAGGTGGCGGTAGTGGGCGAGGTTGTTCTCACGGGGGGTGGCGACATCCCCGCTGATGCGGGTCTCCACGAGGTGCGTGCGCAGGTCGGCGCGGCTCGGTATGGGCATGGGACCCATTCTGCCGTGGCCGCCCCGGGAGCGGCGGATTTAGCCGCCTCCCCTGGTCTTGGCTTATGTCTATCATTTTGATTTAATGAGTCGGTCAGGCCCTCACGCGGGCACCACGAGGGAAGGAACACCATGCCGGGCGACATCTCCGTCAGCGGTCACGCGAGCGCCGCCGCGACCCCGCTGCCGCACTACTGGAGCCGCGTCGTCGGTGCGGGCCGTGCCAACGAGGGCCTGCGGGCCGACTGGCAGCGCCAGCTCGCCGAGGCCAAGCGCGAGGCCGGGTTCGAGTACATCCGCTTCCACGGGCTCTTCCACGACGACATGTTCGTCTACACGGAGCGCGAGGACGGCACGCCCGTCTACAACTTCCAGTACGTGGACGCGCTCTTCGACTTCCTCCTCGACCTCGGCGTCCGCCCCTTCGTGGAGTTCGGCTTCACCCCGAGCGCCCTCGCCCGTGAGACGAACACCGTCTTCTGGTGGCGCGCCAACGGCGCCCCGCCCGTCGACCAGGGCAAGTGGGGCGAGCTGATCACCCGCATCACGGAGCACTGGATCGCCCGCTACGGCGCCGAAGAGGTCCGCACCTGGTACTTCGAGGTGTGGAACGAGGCCAACCTGTGGGGCTTCTTCCACGGCACCCGCTCCGAGTACTTCGAGCTGTACCGGACGACGGCGCGCGCCGTGAAGGCCGTGGATCCCGCCCTGCGCGTCGGCGGCCCCGCGACCTCGAACTTCGTCCCCGACGCCCGCTTCGACGGCGAGAGCGAGAACGTCGACGCCCGGGTGGTCGTGGGCGACGAGAACATCGACACCTACGACTGGCGCCCGGTCTGGTTCGACTCCTTCCTCGCCTACTGCGCCGAGGAGAAGCTGCCCGTCGACTTCGTCTCGACCCACCCGTACCCCACGGACTGGGCGCTCGACGAGCACGGCCAGGGCCAGAAGCTCACCCGCGGCAAGGACGCGACCCCGGTCGACCTCGCCCTCCTGCGCGACCTCGTCGCCAAGAGCGCGTATCCGGACGCCGAGATCCACCTCACCGAGTGGTCCTCGTCCTCCTCGCCCCGCGACCACACGCACGACACGCTCCCGGCCGCGACCTACGTGACCCGCTCGATCCTCCACTCGCTGGACACCGTGCACTCCCTCTCGTACTGGACGTTCACGGACGTCTTCGAAGAGGGCGGCGCGGGCGACGAGCTGTTCCACGGCGGCTTCGGCATGATCACGCTGCCGGGCATCCCCAAGCCGACCTTCCACGCCTACCGGATGCTCCACCGCCTCGGCGACGAGCTGATCGGCAGCGGCGAGGACCACGTCCTCACCCGCGACGCCGCGAGCGGCCGGCTCACCGCGCTCGCCTACCACTACCCGGCGGAGGAGCCCCGCTCCGTCCCCGCCTCCTTCGACAGCCGTGACCTCGCCGACGCCACCGAGGCCAAGGGCACGCCGCGCACCCTCGCGCTCGCGCTGGAAGGGCTCGCCCCCGGCACGCCCTTCGAGATCGAGATCCTCGACACCGAGCACGGCAACGCCCTCGGCGCCTGGCGCGCCCTCGGCTCCCCCGAGGCCCCGACCCGCGAGCAACTCGCCCACATCGACCGCCTCGCGCGCGCCACCGACGTGCGCACCGTGCGGGCCGGCGCGGACGGCGTGCTGCGGTACGAGGTCACCCTCGCCCCCTGGGCGCTGGCTCTGGTCCGGCAGCTCTGAGGGGCCCCACAGACTGGCGCGGGGGTGGTGATACGTAACGGGACGGCGGCACCGGCTCGTGACGCCACCCCCGCGTCGCGGTGTCTGCCGCCGCGCGGTGCTTGTCCCGGGCACCGCGCGAGCCGGTAGCATTTCCTCAAATCGACGCACTGGAGGGGTGGGACACGCCCCCTCGGGGTCCGGCGCCCGCGCCGCCCCCTCCGGGGCCGGTAACCGTCCAGGAGAGACCCGAGCGTGACGACAAAAAGGGCGAGTGCCACGAAGACGTCGATCCGGCGCGGGACCAATCTGCCCCGCATGGGGGACTTCAACGAATCGGTCGTGCTCGACGCGATCCGCCGTCACAAGGCGGGGCTGAGCCGCGTCGAGCTCGCCGAGGCCACCGGCCTGTCGGCGCAGACCGTCTCCAACATCACCCGCCGGCTGCTCGACCAGGGCGTCGCCCGCGAATCGGGCAAGCAGTCCACGGGCAGCGGCAAACCGCGCACGCTGCTCCAGGTCACGCCGGGCGCCCGGTACGCGATCGGGGTCCACCTCGATCCGGCCGTCATCACGTACGTCCTCCTCGACCTGCTCGGCACCGTCGTCGCCCGGCGCAGCGAGCCGACTCCGCGCGGCGTGCACACCGAGGCGCTGCTCGCCGGGATGGCCGCCTCGGTCGGCGCGCTGATCGAGGACTCCGGCGTCGACCAGGAGCGCGTGCTCGGGCTCGGCATCGCGGCCCCCGGCCCCGTGGACCCGGTCGCGGGGCTCGTCATCGACCCGCCCGAACTCCCGGGCTGGGGAAGCTTTCCGCTGCGCGAGCGCCTGGAGGCCGACACCGGTTTCCCCGCGCTGCTCGACAAGGACGTGGTGGCCGCCGCCGTCGCCGAGCGCTGGTCGGGCGCGGCGACCGACAGCCGCAACTTCCTCTTCTTCTACCTCGGTACGGGCTCGGGCATGGGCCTCGTCGTGGACGACACCGTGCTGCGCGGCTCCTCCGGGAACGTCGGCGAGGTGGGCGGTCTCGGCGCGGCCTGCTCCAGCCGGGCGCTGGTCGAGGAGGCCATCGAACTGGGCGCGCTCGGGCACGAGTTCACCCCGACCGACCCGCAGGACGCCCAGCGCAGCCTCCAGCACCTGGCCCGTATCGCCGCCGACGGCGAGCCGCGCGCGGCCGGGATCATCGACCGCTGGGGCGTACGGATCGGCCGCGGCGTCACCGCGGCGGCGACCCTGCTCGACTCCGACACGATCGTCTTCGGCGGCCCCCTCTGGCCGCTGCTCGCCCCCCGGCTGCTGCCGCTCATCGAGCCGATGGTCGCCGAGTCCCCCTTCGTGAAGCCGGTCCACGGGACGACCGTGACGACGACGGCGATAGGGGAGGACGTGGCGGCGGTGGGGGCGGCGTGCCTCGTCCTCGACCGCACGCTGTCGGCGCAGCCGAGATCCTTGCTGCTGGCCTGAGGGGCCGCGGCCCCCGGAACTCCGGCCCGTACGCCCGCCGCGCTCGGCGCCGCACACCATCCGGCTCGGCGCGGTACGCGTGAGGCCCGGCAGGGATCATCCCCCGCCGGGCCTCACGCGGTGCGGGTTACGGGCGCTGCACGCTTCCGTCCCCGTTCCTCAGCAGCGCCCAGCGGTCGTGGCGCAGGGGCTCGGGGACCGGGTACTTGCGCGCCGCCACCTCGTCGAAGTCGACGCCGAGGCCCGGGCGGTCGCTGCCGTGGAAGCGGCCGCGCTCGGGGACCGGGGTGCCGGGGAAGACCTCGCGCGTCGGCTCCCGGAAGGTCGCCGCCTCCTGGACGCCGAAGGCGGGGGAGCTGAGGTCGAGGCCCAGGTTCGCAGCCATGCCCACCGGGCTCACGTCGCCGGGGCCGTGCGGCGCGGTGCGCGCGCCGAACAGCTCGACGGCGGCGACGAGCTTGCGGGTCGGCGTGAGGCCGCCCAGGGTGGGGACGCGGATGCGCGCGAAGTCGATGACCTGGCGCTGGAGGAGCGGCAGGTACATCATCACGTCGTGGTACAGCTCGCCGACCGCGAGCGGCACCGAGCCGGCCGCGCGGAGCTGGTCGAAGTGGGCCGCGTCCTCGGGCGCGAGGGCGTCCTCCAGGAAGAAGAGCCGCGCGTCCTCGACCTCGTGGACCAGCTCGCGGGCCTGCGAGGGCGTCAGCCGCTCGTGCGCGTCGTGCAGCAGCTCGACGCCCGTGCCGACCCGCTCGCGGATCTCGCGGAGCACCGGGGGCACGTGCCGCAGGTAGGCGAGGGAGTCCCAGCTCCCGGCGCGCAGTTCGCGGCGGCGGGCCTCGGCGGCGTCGCGCGGCGCGGTCCCGTACGTGTCGGTGCCGGGCACCGAGACCTGCACGCGGACGTGCCGGTAGCCGCGCTCGTGGGCCGCGAGGACCTTCTCGGCGATCTCGCCGGCGTTGTCGCCGTCCACGTGCGTGTAGGCCTCGGCGGCCTCGCGGGCGCGCCCGCCGAGGAGCTGGTGCAGCGGGAGGCCCGCGACCTTGCCCTTGATGTCCCACAGCGCGACGTCGACGCCCGCGAGCGCGTTCTGGCCGATCGAGCCGCCGCGCCAGTAGCCGCTGTTGAAGAGGAGGCGGTGCAGGTCCTCGATGTCGGCGGGGTCGCGGCCCAGGAGCATCGGCGCGTAGTAGTCGTCCACGACCGAGCGGATCGCGAGGGTGCGCTGCGGGTCGGAGGCGCAGCCGAGCCCGTACAGGCCCGGCTGGTTGGTCTCGACGCGCACGATGACGTAGGGGCAGCCCTGCGGCGCGGTGAGGAAGGTACGCACCGCGGTGATGCGCAGGTGCTCGGAGTCGTCGGCGGGGGCGCTCCAGGGGGCCGCTGCGAGAATCTCGGCGGGAAGTTCGGCCGGGGCGTCGGAGGAGGCGGAGTCGGAGTGGGCGGACGAAGCCATGGGAGCCCTCCGGGAAGGCTGTGTGTCGGTTCGGTGGCGGAAGGTTTTTCCGCGGTTTTTCCGTGCGGTTACGACTGTTGACACCGTACATCAAGTCGATTTAGATTCCAGGAGCTGCTTCGAGAGAAGCCGATGGGGCTGAACGGACAGCTCTGAAGAAAGGCGCTGGGAACGTGAATAGACTTCTCCCAGTCGCGCGCCGTTCCTCGATCCTGGCCACGGTCGCCGCGCTGAGCGTCCTGGCCACCGGGTGTGGTGCAAGCGGCGGCGGGACGGGTTCCAAGCCGGGCGAACTCACGATGTGGACCTTCAAGCAGTCCCACGTGGCCGCTTTCCAGGCCGCGGCGAAGAAGTTCACCGCGGCCACCGGGACCAAGGTGCACGTCCAGGCATACACGCCGGACGACGCCTTTTCGACCAAGATCCAGGCGGCGGCGCGGACGAACGACCTGCCGGACGTGATGGAGGTCCACGCCAAGGGCGAGGACTTCTCCCTGGGCGGCGCGGGGCTGCTGGACGATCTCTCGGACAAGATCGACAAGCAATGGCTCGGCCGCTTCATCCCGCAGGTGCGCGCGGACGGGACCGTGACCAAGGCGGACTACGACGGCTCCCTCACCGAGGGCTCGAAGTCGCTGGGCGTGAAGCAGGGTGACCGGTACAGCATCCCGATCACCGTCGGCACGCAGGGCATGGTCTACCTCAACAAGGACCGGGCCGCGCAGGCCGGCATCACCGAACCGCCGAAGACCTGGGAGGACTTCGTCGACGACCTCGGCAAGCTGAAGAAGGAGTTCGGCGGCAAGGGCGGTCTCACGATCGGGCTGAAGTCGCCGTCCACGGCGCTGGAGTGGATCATGCAGCCGATGGCCTACGGGCTGCTCGGCAAGGAGCGCTTCCAGGAGCTGTTCGGCCGCGACGCGAGCAAGGGCTGGACGAGCGCCGAGGGCCAGAAGGTGCTGAACACCTACAACCAGGTGCAGCAGTACTGGATGCCCGGCAGCCAGACGAAGACCATCGACGAGGCCGACCTCGCCTTCGCGCAGGGCAAGGCGAGCGTCGACGTCGGCGGTACGTACACCCTCGCCTTCCTCGCCGACAACGGCTACGACGTCGGCAACCTCATGACCTTCCCGGTGCCGCCCCCGGCCGACGCGAAGACCCCGGACCTCCAGATGGCGCCCTTCACGCTCACCGGCCTCGGCCTGACGAAGAAGAGCACCAACAGGAAGGAGGCCCTGGAGTGGATGGAGTTCCTCTCCCGTCCCGACATCGCGGCCACCTTCGGCAAGCAGGCCAATGACGTGCCGCCGAACAAGTTCAGCGACACCGAGGCCAAGAAGCTCGGCTCCACGCTCAACTCGATGCAGGCGAGCTTCGGTACCGACCCCGACGGTTACAACCCGACGGTCACGACGTACCGGCCCAACCTCTACGACGCGGGCAAGGTCGGCGCCGTCCTCGCTCAAATGACCCCGCTCAAGACGCTCTCGCCGAAGAGCACCGGGTCCCGGATGAGTTCCATGATGAAGTCCTACTGGGCGGAGCAGGGCTAATGGCCACTGACATCGACGCGGCCCCGGCGGCCGTGCCCCCTCAGCCGAGGATCGAGGCGCCGAAGAAGCCCCGTGCCCGGTTCAGGGAACGGCGGAACGAAGCCGCCTGGGGATACCTCTTCGTCGCGCCCGCCGTGATCCTCTTCCTGATCATGGGCGCCTACACCGTGATCTACGGATTCGGTCTGAGCTTCGCGCAGTGGAACGGCTTCTGGCCGGAATGGCACTGGCGCGGGTTCAAGAACTACTCGGATCTCCTCGGTGGTTCCCCGACGTACTGGCCCATCGTGAAGAAGGCCGCCACGAACACCCTGTGGGTGGTCATCGGGGTGCCGGTCCTCACCGTGGCCATCGCCTTCCCGCTCGCCATCGTGCTGAACTCGGTGAAGCGATTCCAGGGAATTCTGCGGTCCGTCTACTTCATTCCGTACGTCACCACGGGTATCGCCGTCTATTTCGCCTGGAACTACATTCTGGAACCCGGCGGCGCGATCAACCTGCTCCTCAAGGCGGTCGGTCTCGGCAGCCTCCAGGAACCGCAGGGCTGGCTCGGCAACCCGGACACGGCACTGCCCACCATGATCGTCGTCATGGTGTGGTCGGCGGTCCCCGTCGCCATGCTGCTCTACCTGACCTCGCTCCAGTCCCTGGACTCCTCGCTCATCGAGGCCGCCCAGATCGACGGCGCGGGCTGGCTGCGCACCACGACCTCCGTGATCTGGCCGCTCATGAAGCCCATCACCGTCGTCGTGATCCTGCTCAACGTCCGCGACTCGCTCCAGGGCTTCCAGTCCTTCCTGATCATGACCAACGGCGGGCCCGGCGACTCCACGAGCGTCCTCGGTCTGGAGACCTACCGCCTCGCCTTCCTCAACGAGATGTCCCCGACCCTCGGCCTCGCCAGCGCCCTGGGCTGGCTCCTCTTCCTCGCGGCCCTCGTCGTCGCCTTCATCAACCAGCGGGCCATGAGGAGGATCGGATGAGCACCACGCTCAGCGCCCCCCGCGCCACCGCACCGCGCGCGGCGACCGGCGTACGCACGACCAAGAAGGGCACGCCGGTCACGAAGATCGTCGTCCGCACGGTCATCGGACTGCTCCTCGCCGCCTACGCGGCCGTGAGCCTCTACCCCTTCCTGTGGATGGTCTCGGCGGCCTTCAAGACCAACTCCGAGGTGCAGGAGGGCGGGCACCTCATCCCGCACCACCCCACCCTGCACACCCTGACCGACACGTGGAACCGGCTCGACTTCTTCGACTACTTCCTCAACAGCGTCAAGGTCACGGTGCTCACGACGGTCCTCGTCGTGGTCATCTACTCGGCCGCGTCCTACGCCTTCGCCACGCTGAACTTCCCCGGCAAGAAGTGGCTCTACCGCCTCTTCCTGGTGCTGCTCTTCGTGCCCGGCGTCGTGACCCTGCTGCCCGTCGTGCTCCTGGAGTCCAAGATGGACATCCTCGGCACGCACTGGGGCCTGATCCTCCCCGGCGTCAACGGCAGCGCCCCGCTCGCGATCCTCATGCTCACCAACAGCTTCAACGCGGTCCCCGGTGAGCTGCGCGAGGCGGCCCGCATGGACGGGGCGGGCGAACTGCGGATCTTCGCGCGGATCTACCTGCCGCTGACCCGCCCGGCGCTCATCACGATCGCCCTGCTCACCGCGATCCCGACGTGGAACGAGTACCAGCTCGCCCGGATCTCCCTCAACGACCCGGGCAAGTACACGCTGCCGATCGCGCTCCAGCAGCTCCAGTCCTCCAACGTCGTGCAGTACAACTCCCTCATGGCCGCGGCACTGATCATGGTGATACCCGTGATCATCCTCTTCCTGTGCGCCCAGCGATACTTCGTCAACGGGCTCGTGGGAGCGGTCAAGGGGTGACCCCCCGTCCCCCCGCGGGAATCCACGAGGCCCGGCGGTCAGCCCCGCCGGGCCTCGCGGTGCCCGCGGGAAACCGGCCGCGTCCAGCCGCCGGCGCAGAGCACCACCGCGCACTACTCAGGAGTACCAAGGTGACCGAAGAACACGAGGCCCCGCACGGCGCCACGGTGCTGGTGACCGGCGCCACCGGGGACATCGGCCGCGCCGTCGTCGCCGATCTGCTCGCCCACGGCTACCGCGTCGTCGGCGCCGACCTGCGTGCCCCCGATGCGGAGACCGGCTGCGCGGCCTTCGCCGCGGGGAACCTCGCGGACGCCGGGACGGTGAGCGGCGTCTACGACACCCTCCAGGCCACCGCGGGCGACTCCCCGGTCGCCGGGGTCGTCCACCTCGCCGCGTACCCGGCACCCGGCATCGTCTCCGAGGACGAGACGCTGCGCAGCAACGTCCTCGCCGCCTACCTCGTCCTCCAGGAGGCCGGGCGGCGCGGCATCCCCCGCGTCGTCGCCGCCTCCAGCCTCTCGGCGGTCGGCCTCGCCTGGGCGGACCGCGACCTGCACCCCGTGTACGTACCGGTGGACGAGGAGCACCCCAACCTCACGGTCGACTCCTACGGACTGTCGAAGGTCATGTCCGAGGAGGCCGCGGCCTTCACGACCCGGCGCTTCGGCACCGAGACCGTCATGCTCCGCTTCCCCTTCGTCGGCATGGGCGAGCGGCTGAAGACGCGCCTCGCGAGCACCCACGAGGACGCGGGCCGCGCCCGCCGCGAGCTGTGGGGCTGGCTGCACACCGAGGACGCCGCCGCCTCCGTACGGGCCGCGCTCACCGCGCCGCTCACCGGGCACCACGTCGTCAACGTCGCCGCCCCCGACACCGAGGCCCTGGAGCCCAGCCGCGAACTCCTCGCGGTCTACCACCCCGACGCGGAGATCCGCGACGGGTTCGGCGGGCACGACTCGCTCTTCGCCACCGCCCGGATGCGCGACGTGCTCGGCTTCACACCGCGGCACACCTGGCGCTGACCCGGGCCCGCGCCCGGCGGGGCCCCGCACCGGCCACGGTGCGGGGCCCTCGTGCGTACGGCCCCGCACCGCCCGCCCGCCGCACCGCTCGCCCCGCCTCACCTGCCGCACCGCCCGCCCCGCCGCCCCGCCCAC
>NZ_GG770539.1:4658487-4665657 GCF_000154905.1 Streptomyces sp. SPB074
AAAAAAAAAAAAAAAAAAAAAAAAAAAAAAAAAAAAATAAAAAATAGAGAGACAAAAAAGCACCACCAAAACAACACAACGCTAAAAACACATCACCAAAAGAACCGACAGACCAGACAACCCGCCCACAGCTCCCGTAACCCTCGACGGCGTGCCCCCCGACGACGCGGGGCGCTCACCTGACCAACGATGAGGCACCCATGAACGACCGCATCACGCCGCCCGCCGAGGCTCCACGCGGCCCCGTCGACTCCTCGCGCGTCCCGCGCTACGCGGGCCCCGCGACCTTCGCGCGCCTGCCCCGTACCGACGAGGTCGCCCGCACCGAGGTCGCCGTCGTCGGCGTCCCCTTCGACACGGGTGTCTCCTACCGCCCCGGCGCCCGCTTCGGCGGCAACGCGATCCGCGAGGCGTCCCGCCTGCTGCGCCCGTACAACCCGGCCCAGGACGCCTCGCCCTTCGCGCTCGCGCAGGTCGCCGACGCGGGCGACATAGCGGTCAACCCCTTCGACATCGCCGAGGCCGTCGAGACCGTCCAGCACGAGGCCGGCCGCCTCCTCGACTCCGGCGCCCGCCTCATGACCCTGGGCGGCGACCACACCGTGGCCCTCCCGCTGCTGCGCGCCGTCGCCGAGCGGCACGGCCCCGTGGCCCTCCTCCACTTCGACGCCCACCTCGACACGTGGGACACCTACTTCGGCGCCGCGTACACGCACGGGACGCCGTTCCGCCGCGCCGTCGAGGAGGGCATTCTCGACACCTCCGCGCTCTCCCACGTCGGCACCCGCGGCCCCCTCTACGGCAAGCGGGACCTGACCGACGACGCGAAGATGGGCTTCGGCATCGTCACGGCCGCCGACGTCATGCGGCGCGGCGTGGACGAGGTCACCGACCAGCTCAGGCAGCGCATCGGCGACCGCCCGCTCTACGTCTCCGTCGACATCGACGTGCTCGACCCCGCCCACGCCCCCGGCACCGGCACCCCCGAGGCCGGCGGCCTCACCTCGCGCGAGCTCCTGGAGATCCTGCGGGGCCTCGCCGGCTGCCGCCTCGTCTCCGCCGACGTCGTGGAGGTCGCGCCGGTCTACGACCACGCCGAGATCACCGCCGTCGCCGCCTCGCACACCGCGTACGAACTGACCACCCTCATGACCCGCCGCATCGCGGCGGACCGGGACGCGGACTGAGCCGGGGCGACGGTACGCGCCCGGCCCGCCCCGCCCCGTACCGCCGCCCCGACCCGCACCGCACCCGCACCGGAAGGACCCGCGTTGAGCCACGACCACGACATCGAACTGCGCCCCACCGAGGCCCAGACCCGCGCGGCGCTCGCCCCGCCCGCCGGGCGGACCGGCGGCGACCTCGTCGTGGAGACCCTGCACGGGCTCGGCGCGACGACCGTCTTCGGCCTCCCCGGGCAGCACGCCCTCGCGCTCCTGGACGCCGTACGCCGCTCCTCGCTCGGCTACGTCGGGCTGCGCGTCGAGAACAACGCGGCCTTCGCCGCCGACGGCTACGGGCGCGTCACCGGCGAGGCCGCCCCGCTGCTCCTGTCCACCGGCCCCGGCGCGCTCACCTCGCTCTCCGCCCTCCAGGAGGCCGCCGCCTCCAGCTCGCCCGTCCTCGCGATCTGCTCGCAGGTCCCGGTCGCCGGGCTCGGCGGCGGCCGCCACGGCTACCTGCACGAGCTGCGCGACCAGCAGGGCTCGGTACGGGACGTCGTGAAGTCCGTGCACGTCGTGCGCGCCGCTTCGCAGATCCCCTCGGCGATCGCCGCCGCCTGGGAATCCGCGCTGAGCGCCCCGCACGGCCCCGTCTGGGTCGAGATCCCGCAGGACGTCCTCGCGGCCGAGACCCTGCTCCCCGAGGTCAACGCCCCCGACGCGCTCCCCGAACCCCTCCTGCCGCGCCCCGAGCTGACCGCGCTCGCCGCCGACTGGCTCGCGCACGCCGAACGGCCCGCGGTCCTCGCGGGCGGCGGCGTCGTACGGGCCGACGCGGCGGGCAAGCTCCTCGCCCTCGCCGAGCACCTGGACCTGCCGGTCGTGACGACCTACGGCGGCAAGGGCGCCTTCCCGTGGGAGCACCCGCTCTCGGGCCAGTCGTGGATGGAGGACCGGCACACGACGGACTTCCTCGCCGACACCGACGTCCTCCTCGTCGTCGGCTCGGGCCTCGGCGAGCTCTCCTCGCACTACCACTCCCTCGCGCCGCGCGGCCGGATCATCCAGATCGAGGCCGACCTCGGCAAGCTGGAGGCCAACCACCGCGCCCTCGGTATCCACGCCGACGCCCGCCCCGCGCTCCAGGCCCTCCTGGAGACGGCCCCGCCGCGCGAGGACCCGGCGGCGCGCGGGCGCGTCGCGGAACTGCTCGGGAAGGTACGGGCGCGCCTCGACGCCCAGGACCTCGGGCTGGAGCGCGGCCTGCTCACCACCATCAGGGAGGCCCTGCCCGACGACTCCCCGAGCTTCTGGGACATGACGATCCTCGGCTACTGGGCCTGGGCGGGCTTCGACCCCCGCCGCCCCGGCACGATGCACACCGCGCAGGGCGCGGGCGGCCTCGGCCTCGCCTACCCCGCCGCGCTCGGCGCCGCGGTGGCCGACCCGTCCCGCCCGGTCCTCGCGGTCTCCGGCGACGGCGGCGCGATGTACTCGCTCGCGGAACTGGCGACGGCCCGCCAGCACGACCTCCCCGTCACCTGGCTCGTGGTGGACGACGGCGGCTACGGCATCCTCCGCGCCTACCTGGAGGGCGCCTACGGCGTCGCCGAGGGCACCGAGCTCTCCCGCCCCGACTTCGTGCGCCTGGCCGAGTCCTTCGGCGTCCCCGCCGTCGCGACCACGGTGGAGAACCTGGCCGCCGACCTGTCCGGGGCCCTGGCCGACGGCGGGCCGAGGGTCGTGGTCCTGCGCGAACGACTGCGGATGTTCGAGGAGAGCTGAGGGGGCGGGCCCCGGTGGCCCGCCGGGGTCACCGCGGGTCCCTCACCACGACGTCAGCAGCAGGTGGTTGACGAGCAGCGCGAGGACCGCCTGCGCCGTGAGCCACGGGCGCGGGCGCGGCAGCAGCGCGGCGGCCGGGAGCAGCCAGATCGCGAAGGGGAGCCAGATGCGTTCCGTCTCCGCCTTGCTCATGCCCGAGAGGTCGGCCGCGAGGAGCGCCACGAGGGCGGCGCAGACGAGGAACGCCAGCCGCGTCCGCGGCAGCGCGCCGGAGTCGGGCCGCAGCTCCGGCACGACAGCGGAGGCGCGCCGCGTACCGGGGGAGACGAGGAGCGCGGGGCGCGCGTCGGCCGGGGCGGGGGAGAGCGGCAATCCTCCGGCCGAGGCGCGGGAGCCGCCGCACCTCTACCGCCCGCCGCACCGCCACCGCCCGCCGCCGCTCCGCCCGGTCCCGCTTCCGGCCGCCCCGTTCCCCCCGCGCCCCACGCCGCCTGGCGGGCCCGCAAGGTTCTGTTGGTATTATCGAAACTACGTATAGATTATTTTCGGTTTTTATTTTTTATTACTAGCTAGTGACTATATACCGTTGCAAAGTTTATTTTTCAAGTTATCATTTGATTTTTTCTTTTTTCTCCTTCTTCTTTTTTCCTTTTTTTATAAATGATTTTTTCTTTTTTTAATTCTAGTGTTTTTATTCCAGAGAACCGTTGTAATAGGTACTGATACATTTATCCTTTTTTATTTTTAGATTTTGGTATTATTACCTGTTCGTTTAGTAATTTTACAGCGCCTCCCGGCGGGCCCGCAGGGCGGCGTGGGTGCCGCCGCCGAGCGACGCGACGCAGCGGCGCAGCCCCGCGACCGTGGCGAGGCCCACGACGAAGACGGTGCAGGCGAGGTTGGCCCACACGAAGTAGCCGTACGGGCGTTTGCCGCCCGCGCCCTGGTAGTAGCGCTCGACCAGGATGTGGTACGCCTCCCACCAGTTGAAGCCGAGCGCCGTGAACACGGCCGGGACGACCACGAGCCCCCCGAGCGGGTACGCGAGCAGCACCGGCCGGCGCCGCACCTCCGCACGGCCCAGCAGGAGCACCGCCCCGCCGATGACGGCGAAGAGCGTCAGCCCGTACGAGAGGTACAGGGCGAGCCCGAAGAGCAGCCCGGAACCGGCGGCCCAGGCGGGGGAGCGTCCGGTGACGGCGAGGGCGAGCAGGGCCACGGCCCAGGCGGCGACGGCGGCGAAGTAGCCGTCCGCCGAGACGCCCACCCAGACGGCGGCGGGCGCGAGGACGAGGAAGGGCGCCGCGCGCCGGGCCAGTTCCTCGCTCGCCAGCGCCCGCAGCGCGACGAGCACGGCGGCCCCCGCCGAGGCGCCGACGACGACGCACCACATGCCCGCCCAGCCGCCGCCCCCGAGCCCCACGCGGTCGAGCAGGACGAAGGTCACCGTCGCCGCCGGGGGGTGCCCGGCGGTGTGCGGGGGCCAGTGCCCCGGGGAGTCCAGGAGGATGTGGTGGGTGAAGTCCCGCAGCGTGGCGGGGATGTCCTGGAAGCGGTCGATGACCCGCAGGTACTCGTAGCGTGAGGTCAGGCGCTCCGCGATGCCCCGGTACCAGCCGTCGATCCAGGCGAGCGAGAACGTCCACGCCGTTCCCGCGGCCCACGCCGTGAGGAGCAGGGGCCGCCACGGCAGCCGGGCCGCGAGCGGCGGGCCGTACAGCACGACGGCGGCGGCCACCAGGAGCGCGGCCGGGGTGCCGGGCCCGACGTGGGGCTCCCAGTGCGCGTACAGGGGTGGCCAGTCCACGAAGAGGTTGTCGTGGCCGGCCCGCAGGTGGCGGCCGATCAGGGCGGCGGCCGTCACGAGGAGGGCGGCGCCGAGGACGGCGAGGAGGTCGTGTCGGCTGCGGTGCACGACCCGACGCTAGGCCGGGTGCGCCCCGTTCCCGCGCTTCCGGAGGGGGATGTCAGCGATTCGTCATGAGTCGTAGCCCTGGTGGCGGGGTCCGGGCGGCCTACGGTCGTGCCATGCGCGCTCCCTCCCGGCTGCTGCCTTCCTCTCCCGGCTTCTGGCGCAGCCCCCTGCGCGGGCCGTGGTTCACCTCGGTCCTCGGCCTCGTCCTGCTCCTCGGCGTCACCGTCCTGTTCGTGACGGGCCTGCTGTCGTACGCGGCGTACAACCCGGGACTCGGCGGGGTGAACGACCGGACGCCCGACAAGGGCCTGCTCGGCTTCTACCTCTTCGACTGGCCCACCGACCCGCACTGGCTCTACCGGCTCACCCAGGGCGTGCACGTCACGCTCGGCGTGACGCTGATCCCGGTGCTGCTCGCCAAGCTGTGGTCCGTCGTGCCGAAGCTCTTCGCGCTCCCGCCGGTCCGTTCCCTCGCGCACGCCCTCGAACGGGTCACGATCCTGCTGCTCGTCGGCGGCGGCCTCTTCGAGTTCACCACCGGCGTCCTCAACGTCCAGCTCGACTACCTCTTCCCCGGCTCCTTCTACCCCCTGCACTTCTACGGGGCGTGGCTCTTCTTCGCCGCCTTCGCGCTGCACGCCGCGCTGCGGGTGCCGCTCGCCGTCCGCACCGTGCGCCGCGCCCGCGCCCAGGGGCACCTGCCCGCGCCGGACGACGCGGGCGCGGCGGGCGCGGCGGGGGAGACGGGCGGACCGGGCACGGCGGGGGGGATCGGGGCGCGGCGGGGCCCCACCCTGACGGCAACGCCCCCGGGGAGGCGGACGTGCTCACCGCCCCCCACCCGGACGCGCCGACGGTCTCGCGGCGCGGGGCGCTGTGGTCCGTCGCGGGCGGTTCGGCGCTGCTCCTGGCCACCACGGCCGGGCAGAGCATCGGGGGCCCGCTGCGCCGCACGGCCCTCCTCGCCCCGCACGGCGGCGCGGACCCCGGCAGCGGCCCCGGCGCCTTCCAGGTCAACAAGACCGCCGCCTACGCCGGGATCACCACCGCAAGCACCCGCGAAAACACCTGGCGCCTCGAACTCACCGGCCGTTCCGGCACCGTCCGCCTCAGCCGCGCCCGGCTCCGGCGCCTCCCTCAGTACGGCGCCGCCCTGCCCATCGCCTGCGTGGAGGGCTGGTCCACCTCCGACCAGCACTGGCGCGGAGTGCGGCTGCGCGACCTCGCCGCGCTGGCCGGGGAGGAGGAAGCGGCCGACGTGTACGTGGAATCGCTCCAGGCCCACGGCACCTTCCGGCACGCCTGGCTGCGCGCCAACCAGGTCGCCGACCCGCGCTCCCTGCTGGCCCTGGAGGTCAACGGGGCGGACCTGACGCCCGATCACGGCTACCCGGCGCGGGTGGTCGTGCCTGCGGCGCCCGGGGTGCTCAACACGAAGTGGGTGGCCCGTATGACCTTCGGAGGGCAGTGACGATGCCACGCGTCCCGCGTCTGGGGAGCCCGCTCGCGCTCCTGCTCACGCTCTGCTCGCTCGCGGTCAGCGCGTACGCCGCCGTGCGGCTCCTGTCCGGGGACTGGTTCGGCGTCGCGCTGTGGATCGTGGGCGCGGCCCTCCTCCACGACCTCGTCCTGGTGCCGCTCTACACCACCGCCGACCGCCTCCTGGTCCGCCCCTTCGCCGCGACCGGGCACCGGGGCCTGGCCGGGCACGTCCGCGTGCCCGGCGCGCTCTCCCTGCTCCTGCTCCTCGTGTGGTTCCCGCTGATCAGCGGCCGGGCCGACGCGCGCTTCCGCGCCGCCACCGGCCGTTCGACGGACGGCTACCTCGCCCACTGGCTGCTGATCACGGCCGCCCTGTTCGCCGTCTCGGCGGCCGTCCTCGTGGTCCGGGTGCGCAGGGCGACGAAGGAGCGCCCCCCGGCCGTCCACTGAGCGAGGGCCCGCAGCCCGGCGTGCCCGGCCAGGCGCAGCAGGGCGGGGGTGCCGACGCGCGCCCAGGGGAAGGACTGCCCGGCGCCGCCGGTCAGGGCGTCCCTGGAGCCCACCACCCGCACCTCGGCGCGCTCGTCCACGTCCCCGGGCGCGGTCTCGGCGAGCAGTAGGCCGCCGGGGGCGAGGAGCGCGGCCGCGCGGGCCGGGAGCGCGGCGGGGCCGCCGCCGATGCCGATGTTGCCGTCCATCAGCAGGACCGTGCCCCAGCGGCCCTCGCCGGGCAGCGGCTCGAAGAAGGAGCGGCACAGCGCCCGCCCGCCGAGCCGGGCGGTGTGCGCGACGGCCGCCGTGCTGATGTCCACGCCGAGCGCCGTA
>NZ_GG770539.1:4666826-4675891 GCF_000154905.1 Streptomyces sp. SPB074
CCGGCCAGGCGCCGCGCGCGACGGGGCGGCGGCGGCCGAGCACGAGGTCCGCCTCGCCCGCCCGGACCTCCTGGACGAAGGGGACGAGGAGCCCGGGGTCGAGCGAGGCGTCGCAGTCGCAGAAGCAGACGATGTCCGCGCGCGCGGCGCGCAGCCCGGCGTGGCAGGCGGCGCCGAAGCCGCGTACCGGCTCGTGCACGACGTGCGCGCCGAGCCGTTCGGCGACGCGCGCCGAGCCGTCGGCCGATCCGTTGTCCACGACGATCGCGCGCCAGCCGGGCGGAATCCGCCCGAGGACCCAGGGCAGGGCCCCTGCCTCGTCGAGGCAGGGCAGGACGACATCGACGCTCGGGGGAGTGATCACGGCCCCAAGCCTACGAACACGTAAGGGATATAACGGACTCTTTCCCTTGCGGAACGCTGACATCGGGCCCGTCGCGGTCCGCGCGCCGGGTCACGACGGGCGGCACGGTGACACGCTGGGGCCATGCAGCAGCCCTCCGAACCCGCCGGGACGAGCGCCCGGGGCCACGTCCTGGTCGTGGACGACGATCCGACGGTCGCCGAGGTCGTGGCCGGCTACCTGGACCGCGCCGGGTACACCGTGGACCTCGCGGGCGACGGGCCGAGCGCGCTCGCCCGCGCGCACGCGCACCGCCCCGACCTCGTCGTCCTCGACCTCATGCTCCCCGGTATGGACGGCCTGGAGGTGTGCCGCCGCCTGCGCGAGAGGGCCGCTGTGCCGGTCGTGATGCTGACCGCGCGCGGTGACGAGGAGGACCGCGTCCTCGGCCTGGAACAGGGCGCCGACGACTACGTGACGAAGCCTTTCAGCCCGCGCGAGCTGGTCCTGCGGGTCGCTTCGGTGCTCCGCCGCACCGGCCCGGACGCCGTGTCGGCCCCCGTACGCCTGGGCCGTCTCGCCGTCGATCCGGCGGCCCGCCTCGCGACCCGCGACGGCGAGGCGCTGTCGCTGACCCTCCGCGAGTTCGACCTCCTCGCCTTCTTCCTGCGCCATCCCGGGCGGGCCTTCGGGCGCGAGGAGCTGATGCGGGAGGTCTGGGGCTGGGAGTTCGGCGACCTGTCCACCGTGACCGTGCACATCCGGCGGCTGCGCGGAAAGATCGAGGACGACCCGGCCGCACCGCGCGCGATCCGCACCGTGTGGGGTGTCGGCTACCGCTTCGAGGCGGAGCACGAGGCGGGGCGGGAGGCGGACGGGGAAGTGGACCGCGAGACGGATCGCGGGACGGGCCGGGAGGCGGACCCCCGGGTGCCTCGCGAGGCGGCGCCGGGTTCGGGGCGGGGGGGGGGCGGACGGCCGTGCGTGACACGCTCCTCATCGCCCTCTACGCCTTCGCGGGCGCCGCCGGGGCCGGGCTGGCCGGGGTCGGCGTACTGCGGCTGCTGCGCCGCCGCTCGTTCGTCACCTCCCTCACCGTGGTCTCCGGGGTCGGCGTCGTCGCGATGCTCGCCGGGACCCTCTCCGTCGCCCGGGCGATGTTCCTCTCGCCGCACGACCTGAGCGTGGTGACCACGGTCGTCGCGATGGCGGCGGTCGTCGCGCTCGCCACGGCGCTGCTCCTGGGCCGCTGGGTCGTCGCGAGCAGCCACGCGCTCACCCGCGCGACCCGTTCCTTCGGCGACGGGGACGGCTTCCGCGCGCCCGACGTGCCGGCCGCCGCCGAACTGGAGGCCCTGAGCAGGGAACTGGCCGTCACCGGCGAGAAGCTCGCCGCCTCGGCGGCCAGGGAACGCGGCCTGGAGGAGTCCCGGCGCGAACTGGTCGCCTGGATCTCGCACGACCTGCGCACCCCGCTCGCGGGACTGCGCGCCATGGCGGAGGCACTGGAGGACGGGGTGGCCGCCGACCCCGGCCGCTACCTGACCCGGATCAGGACGGAGGTCGAACGGCTCGACGGCATGGTCGGCGACCTCTTCGAACTGTCCCGCATCCACGCCGGTTCGCTCCCCCTGCACCCCGCGCGCATGTCGCTGTACGACCTCGTGGGCGACGCCCTCGCGGGTGTGGACCCGCTCGCCCGCGAGCACGGGGTCCGGCTCGTCGGCGAGGGGGTCGAGGCGGTGCCGGTCGTCGTGGACGGCAAGGAGATGAGCCGCGTGCTCGCCAACCTCCTCGTCAACGCCATCCGCCGCACGCCCGCCGACGGCACCGTGGCCGTCGCCACGGCACGGCGCGCGGACGGGGTGGTGGTCTCCGTCTCGGACGGCTGCGGCGGCATCCCCGCCCAGGACATCGGGCGGGTCTTCGACACGGGATGGCGCGGCGAGCACGCGCGGACCCCGCCGGGCGGGGCGGGCCTCGGCCTCGCCATCGTGCGCGGGATCGTGGAGGCGCACCAGGGCCGGGCCACGGTGCGCAACATCCCCGGCGGCTGCCGCTTCGAGGTGACCCTGCCACCCGCCCCGTGAGGCGGCGCCCGCGCGCGCCAGGTCACCGCTCCCGCCGCACCGCCCCGCGTCACCGCCTCCGCCGCACCGCTCCCGTCACCCCGTCGCGCCGGCCGCCGCGAACTCCCGCGTCCCTTCCGCGAAACCCGTCTCCGGCTTCCAGCCGAGGTCCGCGCGCAGCCGCGCCGAGTCGGCGGTGATGTGCCGGACGTCCCCGAGCCGGTACGCGCCGGTGACGACGGGCTCCGGCCCCCCGCACGCCGCCGCGAGCGCCGCGGCCAGCTCGCCCACGGTGTGGGGTGTCCCGCTCCCGGCGTTGTACGCGGTGAGCGCCCCGGGCTCCGCGCCGGCCTCCAGCGCGGCCACGTTGGCCGTCGCGATGTCCCGTACGTGCACGAAGTCGCGCCGCTGCCGCCCGTCCTCGAAGACCTGGGGCGCCTCGCCGCGCGCGAGCGCGGAGCGGAAGAAGGAGGCGACGCCCGCGTAGGGGGTGTCGCGGGGCATCCGGGGGCCGTAGACGTTGTGGTAGCGCAGCGAGAGGGCCGTGCCGCCGGTCGCGCGGGCCCACGCGGCGGCCAGGTGCTCCTGGGCCAGCTTCGTCGCCGCGTACACGTTGCGCGGGTCGGCGGGCGCGTCCTCGGCGACGAGCCCCGGTTCCAGTTCGGCGCCGCACGCCGGACAGACGGGCTCGAAGCGCCCGGCGTCGAGAGCGGCGGCGGCGCGCGGC
Source organism: Streptomyces sp. SPB074 (assembly GCF_000154905.1). Taxonomy (GTDB): domain Bacteria; phylum Actinomycetota; class Actinomycetes; order Streptomycetales; family Streptomycetaceae; genus Streptomyces. The sequence continues at coordinate 4,669,966 of NZ_GG770539.1, forward strand.
CCCGGGCGCACGACGCCGTGGCGTCCGCACGTGTACCGGCCCTCGCCGTAGACGACCATCGACCCGGCGAGCACGAGGCGGCGCACGCCCTGTTCGGCCATGGCGGCCACGAGCACGGCGGTCCCGAGACCGTTGTGCCCGGCGTACCCGGCGGCGTCCCGCACCCCGTCACCGAGCCCCACCCGGGCCGCCTGGTGGCACACCGCGTCGATCCCGGCGAGCGCCCGGGCGACCGTGTCCGCGTCGCGCACGTCCCGGGCCGGGTCCGCGCGCAGGTCGAGGACGACGGGTTCGTGCCCCCGCTCCACGAGGGCGTCGACGACATGGGACCCGATGAACCCGGCACCGCCGGTGACCAGTACGCGCATGGGCTCACGCTAGGGCGCCCCGCGCCCGGCGAGGGCGGTACGGAGCGGAACGTCAGCACCTCGTAAGAACAGCGCCCCGGCCCCCGCCTCCGCCCCGTGCCGCCGCCCGGTTCACCCCGCCGGAGTCCCCCGGGTGGCGCAACGCCGCGCCCCGGGCGAGGGTGGGTCCGCGCCCTCGGTGACGGGGGCCGCCGTACGCCGTACGCCAGGGAGGACCCCGTGCCCCGTACGACTTCCCGCCCCCGCTCCGCTCCCCTCGTCCTCGTGCTCCTCGCCTCCCTGCTCGCCCTCACCGGCTGCCAGACCGTGGCCGGGAGCGAGGCCGCCCGCCGCGTGCGCGCCGCGTCCGCCACCACCCCCGAACCCGGCGCCACCGCCACCGCCGAGGCCCGCGAGGTCTGCGTACGGGAGACGGGGACCGGCTGCTACACCTTCACCCAGCTGCGCCGGCTGTACGGGACGGAACGCCTCGGCGACCGCGGCACCGACGGGGCCGGGACGACCGTCGCCGCGCTCGGCGTCGTCGGCTCCCCGCACCTCGCCGCCGATCTGCGCCACTTCAGCCGCGCGCTCGGCCTGCCCGCGCCGCGCCTGGAGGTCGTGCGCCACGCGCCCCCGCACGGCGCGAAGGCCGCACCCTACGACGAGGACAACGCCGGGATGCTCGCCACCGCGCGCGAGGCCACGCTCGACATGGAGGCCCTGCACGCGATGGCCCCGCGCGCCCGCCTCGTCTACCACCAGGTGGACCTCCCGCGGGTGGACGCGGACGGCGTGCTCGACGCCCGTGCCGCCGACGCGCTCGCCGCCGCGCTGCGCACCGTCCTCACCCGGCAGCGCCCCGACATCCTCTCGCTCAGCTTCGTCATGTCCGAGCGCGGTGACGGCGCGGAGCAGGTCGCGCGCCTCGCGCGCGGGCTGCGGCCCGTGCTCGCCGGGGCCGCGCGCGCCGGGACCACCGTCGTCGCCGCGAGCGGGGACGACGGCGCCTCGCCCGGTGCCGCGCAGGCCGCCCACCTCGGCGCGGAGCCCGTCCGGGGCGTCGCCTGGCCCGCCTCCGACCCCTCCGTGACCGCCGTCGGCGGCACCCGCGTCACCCTCGACGCCGCCGGACGCCGCCGCGCCGCCGACACGGTGTGGAACGACAAGGGCGGCGCGCCCGGCGGCGGCACCTCGGTGCTCGCGCGCAGGCCCCGCTACCAGGACGGGGTACGGGACGTGACCGGCGCCCGGCGCGGCGTCCCCGACGTCTCGCTCACCGCCTCCGCCGACGGCTCCACCATGGTCTGGTTCACGCACGCCGGTCGCGGCGCCTGGGTCCCCATGCTCGGTACGAGTCTCGCCGCGCCCCTCCTCGGCGGCATCGTCGCGCTCGCCGCCCAGCGCGCGGGCCACGCCCTGGGCGCGCTCAACCCGGCCCTCTACCGGCTGGGCCGGGCGGGCGGCGTGCGCGACATCACGAGCGGCGACAACGCCACGGAGGGCACCCGCGGCTACCGCGCCGGGCGCGGCTACGACCTGGCGAGCGGCCTCGGCACGGTCGACGCGGCGAGGCTCGTCCCCGCCCTCGCCGCCGGCACCCCCCACCGCGCCCGCTGACACCCTCCGCCGCGCCCGCCGACGGCCCCGCACGCGCCCCGTACGCCTCCTACGCACGCCCCCGCTTCATTGCGTCGCGTAACAGCGGGATGAAATCCGCAGCTCCGGGTGTTGGCGCCAGCGGCGAGACGGATCACCAGGAGGCATGAGTGGCGGCAGGAGCACAGGCCCGGGAACCGGACGGGGAGCGGGACGGCGGGCGGGACGCCCGCACGGACGGGGGAACGCCCATACGCGCCACCGCGCCCGCCGAGGCCGGGCAGCCGTCCGCAGGGACCGCGCAACCGTCCGGCGGGACCGCGCGGCCGTCCGCCGGGGGTCCCGGCTGGGCCGGGCGCCTCGCGCGCTACGCCTGGCGCTACCGCAAAGACGTGATCCTCTCCCTCGGCGCCTCGCTCGCCGGGATGGCCGTCATGGCGCTCATCCCGCTGCTCACCAAGATCATCATCGACGACGTGATCGGCGGCTCCCGCTCGATGGCCACGTGGGGCGGTCTGCTGCTCGGCGCCGCCGGAGCCGTCTACGTCACCGCCTACCTGCGCCGCTTCTACGGCGGACGGCTCGCGCTCGACGTGCAGTTCGACCTGCGCCGCGACATGTACCGCACCCTGACCCGCCTCGACGGCCGCCGCCAGGACGAGCTGTCCACGGGGCAGGTCGTCGGGCGCGCCACGAGCGACCTCCAGCTGATCCAGGGCCTGCTCTTCATGCTGCCCATGACGATCGGCAACGTCCTCCTCTTCGTCATGTCGCTGGTCATCATGGCGACGCTCTCGATTCCGCTCACCCTCGTCGCGCTCGCCGTCGCCCCCGCCCTCTACCTCATCGCCCGCCGCTCCCGCAGCCGCCTGCACCCCGCGACCTGGTACGCGCAGGCGCAGGCCGCCGCCGTCGCGGGCGTCGTGGACGGCGCCGTCTCCGGGGTCCGCGTCGTCAAGGGCTTCGGGCAGGAGGAGCAGGAGACCGGGAAGCTGCGCGAGGTCGGCCGCCGGCTCTTCGCCGGGCGGCTGCGCACGATCCGCCTCAACGCGAAGTACACGCCCGCCCTCCAGGCCGTGCCCGCGCTCGGGCAGGTCGCGATGCTCGCGCTCGGCGGCTGGCTCGCCGTGCGCGGCCACATCACGCTCGGCACGTTCGTCGCCTTCTCCTCCTACCTCGCCCAGCTCGTCGGCCCCGTCCGGATGCTCGCCGTCGTCCTCACCGTCGGCCAGCAGGCCCGCGCGGGCGTGGAGCGCGTCCTCCAGCTCATCGACACCGAGCCGACGCTGACCGACGGCACCCGCGCACTGCCCGCCGACGCGCCCGCGACCGTCGAGTTCGACGACGTGCGCTTCGGGTACGACGAGGAGCGGCCCGTCCTCGACGGCTTCTCGCTCACCGTCGCGCCCGGCGAGACCGTCGCCCTCGTCGGCTCCTCCGGCTCCGGCAAGTCCACGGTCTCCCTCCTCCTGCCGCGCTTCTACGACGTGAGCCGGGGCGCCGTCCTCGTCGGCGGCCACGACGTCCGCACGCTGCGCACCGACTCGCTGCGCGCCGCGATCGGCCTCGTCCCCGAGGACTCGTTCCTCTTCTCCGACTCGATCGCCTCGAACATCGCTTACGGGCACCCGGACGCGAGCCGCGAGCAGATCGAGGCCGCAGCGCGCGCCGCCCGGGCGCACGGCTTCATCAGCGACCTGCCCGAGGGCTACGAGACCGTCGTCGGCGAACAGGGCCTCACCCTCTCGGGCGGCCAGCGCCAGCGTGTCGCGCTCGCCCGCGCGATCCTCGCCGACCCGCGCCTCCTCGTCCTGGACGACGCCACCTCGGCGATCGACGCGCGCGTCGAGCAGGAGATCTTCACCGCGCTGCGCGGCGTCATGGCCGGCCGTACGACGCTTCTCATCGCGCACCGTCGCTCCACGCTCGCCCTCGCCGACCGCATCGCGGTCCTGGACGCCGGCCGGATCGCGGCGCTAGGCACGTACGAGGAACTGGAGCGGGACTCCGCGCTCTTCCGCCGCCTGCTCACCGACCCCGACGAACTCGGCGGCGTCTCGCCCGGGCACGTCCTCCCCAAGGACCTGCCCGAGGACGAGTCCGTACGGGCCGAACTGGACGCCGAGTACGACGCCGAGCGCGGCATCACCCCCCAGCTGTGGACCGGCGACCGCACCCCGCGCGACACCGCGCTCGACGGGATGCCCGCGACGCCGGAACTCCTCGCGCAGGTGGACGCGCTGCCCGCCGCGCGGGACGTTCCCGACATCGACGAGGCGCGCGCCGTCGCGCCCGAGGACGCCTACGGACTGCGCCGCCTGCTGCGCGGCTTCGGCCGCCCGCTCGCCCTCAGCCTGCTGCTCGTCGCCGTGGACGCGGGCCTCGGCCTCGCGCTGCCCGTCCTCATCCGGCACGGCATCGACGACGGCGTCAACCGCATGGCGCTCGGCGCGGTGTGGCTCTCCGCGCTCCTCGGCCTCGGCGCCGTGCTCCTCCAGTGGGGCGCGCAGTTCGGCGAGAACCGCATGACGGGCCGCACCGGCGAGCGGATGCTCTACTCGCTGCGCCTGAAGATCTTCTCGCACCTCCAGCGGCTCGGTCTCGACTACTACGAGCGCGAGCTGACCGGGCGCATCATGACCCGCATGACGACGGACGTGGACGCGCTGTCCTCGTTCCTCCAGACGGGCCTGGTCACCGCCTTCGTCTCCGTCGTGACCTTCTTCGGGATCATGGCGGCGCTCCTCGTCATCGACGTCCAGCTCGCGCTGCTCGTCTTCGCGACGCTGCCGGTCCTGATCGTCTCGACGTACTTCTTCCGCAAGCGCAGCGTGCGCGCCTACAAGCTCGCCCGCGAGCGGATCTCGACCGTCAACTCCGAGCTCCAGGAGATGGTCGCGGGGCTGCGCGTCGTGCAGGCGTTCCGCCGCGAGGAGTCGGGCTACGAGAAGTTCACGCGCGACGCGCGGGCGTACCGGCAGGCGCGGGTGCGCGGCCAGTGGCTCATCTCGGTCTACTTCCCCTTCGTCCAGCTGCTCTCCACGGCCGCGACGGTCCTCGTCCTCGCCGTCGGCGCGCACCGCGTGGACGCGGGCACCCTCACGACCGGCGCGCTCGTCGCCTACCTGCTCTACATCGACCTGTTCTTCTCACCGATCCAGCAGCTCTCGCAGGTCTTCGACGGCTACCAGCAGGCGAGCGTCTCGCTCGGCCGCGTGCAGGAGCTCCTGGTCGAGCCCACCTCGACCCGGCAGGCCGCGCGCCCGCTCCCGGTCGGTGAGCGGCTGCGGGGCGAGATCTCCTTCCGGAACGTGGACTTCGCGTACGGGGACGAGACGGCGCTGCACGACGTGGACCTGACGCTGCGGGCGGGCCAGACGGTGGCCTTCGTCGGCGAGACGGGCGCGGGCAAGTCCACACTCGTCAAGCTCGTCGCGCGTTTCTACGACCCGACCTCGGGCCGCGTCACGGTGGACGGCACCGATCTGCGCGAGCTGGACCTCGCCCAGTACCGGCACCGGCTCGGCGTCGTCCCGCAGGAGGCGTATCTCTTCGCGGGCTCGGTCCGCGACGCGATCGCCTACGGGCGGCCCGAGGCGAGCGACGCGGAGGTGGAGGCGGCGGCCCGGGCGGTCGGCGCGCACGACATGATCGGGAGCCTGGACGGCGGCTACCTGCACGAGGTCGCCGAGCGGGGCCGCAACCTTTCGGCGGGCCAGCGCCAGCTCATCGCCCTGGCCCGCGCCGAGCTGGTGGACCCGGACATCCTGCTCCTGGACGAGGCCACGGCGGCCCTCGACCTCGCGAGCGAGGCCCAGGTCACCCACGCCACCGAACGCCTCGCGGGGCGCCGCACGACGCTGGTCGTCGCCCACCGGCTGACGACGGCCGCCCGCGCGGACCGCGTCGTGGTGATGGACCGGGGCCGCGTCGCCGAGGACGGCACCCACACGGACCTGCTCGCCCTGAACGGCACATAC
>NZ_GG770539.1:4676140-4678530 GCF_000154905.1 Streptomyces sp. SPB074
GGGGGCGCCGTGGCCGGGGAGGACCCAGGAGTGTGCTGAGCGGGGCCAGCCGGGCGAGGGAGGCGCGGGCCTCGGCGGGGTCGTCGGTGAACGGGGCGGGCTGCGGGCCGGTGCGGCCGGTGAGGACGTGCCGGGTGGTGAGCGCGTCGCCGACGAACACCGCGTCCGCGAGCGGCACGTGGACGGCGACGCTGCCGGGGGAGTGGCCCGGCATCCCGATGATCACGGGGCTGCCCGGGAGGTCGAGGACCTCGCCGTCGTGGATCTCGGTGACCTCGGAGACGTACTTCGTGCGCAGGCCGTTCTTGCGGAGCGAGTAGCCGAGGAAGCCGAGCGTGGCGCCGGGCCGCATCGGGTCGGAGGGCGTCTTCGGCTTCTCGCCGGTGCGGGTGCGGTGGGCGTCCGCCTCGTGCACGTAGACCGGCACCCCGTGCTCGGTGCGCAGCCGTTCGGCGAAACCGATGTGGTCCGAGTCGCCGTGGGTGAGGACGAGACCGCGGATGTCGTCGGCGCTCCTGCCGATCTCGCGCAGCTCGCGCTGGAGGTCGTTCCAGTGCCCGGGGAGCCCGGCGTCCACGAGTGTGATGCCCTCGGGGGTGTCGACGAGGTAGGAGGAGACGATGTCGTTGCCGAGACGGTGCAGGTGCGGGGCGAGCTTCACGAGGTACTCCCGGGGAACTGATGGCTAAGGTGTTTAGCCTTCATGGCTAAGGTACATAGCTATGATGGCTACAGTCAATAGCCTTCCGATCCGCTCCCGAGAGGTGGACCATGCCGAGCCCCGAGAAGACCTCCCGCGCCGACATCGTCGCGGCGGGCCGCGCACTCCTGGAATCGGAGGGCCCCGACGGGCTCACGATGCAGAAGGTCGCGTCCCGCGTCGGCGTCCGCGCCCCGTCCCTCTACAAACACGTGGCCAACCGCGCGGCGCTGCTCGACGCCGTGGCCGAGGCGACCGTCGAGGACCTGGCCGACCGCATCGCCCGCACCGACGGCACCCTTTCCGCCATCGCCCGCTGCTACCGCGCCTTCTCCACCGCCCACCCGGAAGGCTTCCGCCTCGTGATGCACTCGGTCCACGCCCCCCGCTCCGCCCTCGCCCGCGCCGCCCAGCCCCTCATCGACGCGACCAGCGACCTCGTGGGCGAGGACGAGTCCCTGGAGGCCGCCCGCTTCGTCACCGCCTGGCTCACCGGCTTCATCGGCATGGAACTCAGCGGCTCCTTCCGCCTGGGCGGAGACGTGGACCGCGCCTTCACCTACGGCCTGGACGCGATGCGCCGGGGGCTGGCGGGCTGAGCCGGGCGGCCCGCCTCGCCCGCACCGCCTCACTCCCGCCCCGCCACCCACGCCCGCAGGCCCGTCCCCGGGAGGGGCAGCGGCTGCCAGGTGCGGGCGTACGGCGGCGGGCCGGCGTGGGCGGAGGTGAGGGCCGCCACCGGGATCTCAGTGGTGCGGGCGCGCAGGGCGGCGTGGGTGAGGTTCTTGTTGTTGCCCGCGACGTTGCCCGAGGCGCACCCGGCCGCGTAGGAGACGGGCGGGGTCTGGGCGCCCGTGATCAGGCACGGGGGGCGGACGCCCGCCCGGTGGAGGGAGGCGGCCACCCGCTCGTAGCGGTGGGTCGTGTGGCGGGCGCCCATGAGGTTGCGCCAGAAGCCGGTGCCCTGCGCGACCCCGTACAGTGCCAGCACCGCGCACAGCGCCACGACGTACGGGCGGCGCCCGCGCGCCACGTCGAGCGCGGTCGCCGCGAGGGGCAGGGAGAGGAGCGCGTAGGCGGGCAGGAAGAAACGGGGGGCCGAGTAGCCGAGCGCCAGCAGGTACGGGAGGGCCAGCGCGAGCGCGCAGGCGAGCGGGAGCCACACCGTGATCCGCCGCGCCGTCCGCCCGGGCCCGTCGCGCCGCGCCCGCACCGCGCACACCAGCGCCAGCACCGGCAGCAGCAGCCACCACCAGGTGTGCCACGGCTGGTACGGCGTGATGTCGCACGGGCGGCACAGCAGCGGCCCGTTGACGCTGAGCCAGGCGTCACCGCCCGCCCAGCGCAGGCCCATCTCGCCCTGCACGTCGCTGGAGACCCGCAGCCGCTCCGCGATCCCGCCCCAGCGCCCGTATGCCTCCACGATCCACGGCACCGCGCCCGCCACGACCCCGCCCGCCACCGCCGCCAGCGGCGCGGCCCGCCGCAGCGGCCGGTGCGCCAGGCAGGCGAGTCCGAGCGGCAGCGCGAGCCAGCAGCCGTCGGGGAAGCGCAGCAGCGTCACCGCCGCGACCGCGAGGGCCACCCCGCCCCAGGCCCGCCGCCGTTCCCCCGGCGGCACGCCCCGCTCCCGCGCGCCAGGCGCGACCGGCCGGCCCCGTTCTCGCGCGCCAAGCGCGCCCGGCACGCC
>NZ_GG770539.1:4678666-4680858 GCF_000154905.1 Streptomyces sp. SPB074
CCTCCCCCGCCCCGCGCAGCAGCCACCCCGTCGCCGCCACCGCGCCCAGCGCCACCCACAGGTTGGGCATCGCCTGGGGGCCGTAGAGCAGCGCCGTCCACAGGGAGGCGAAGAGCCCCGCCGCCAGGGCGCAGCGGGCCGGGCCGAGCAGCGGGCGCCAGGTCGCGAAGGCCGCGTACAGGGCGGCCGTCGAGAGCAGTGCCAGCCAGAGGTGGACCGCGTGCGGGTCGTTCGTCAGCCAGGTGACGGGTGCCGTCAGGTAGGTGACGCCGCGTGAGCGCGGGGCCGAGAAGTAGGCGGCGGGGTGGTGCGGGTCGGTCTGGGACACGTACACGGACTCGTCCCAGCCGAGGCCCAGCCAGGGGACGACCCCGGCGAGCTGCGCGAGGCCGTAGGCCAGCGCCGCGTACGCGAGCGCGGACGGGCGGCGGCGCGGGCGCGCGCGGAGGTGCGCGGGGGCGCCGGACGACGGGGCGAGGGCGGCGGGGCTGGTCATCGCCGACACCTTCACCCACGACGCGAACGGTGCGAAACGTGACGCGCCGGTCATATCACCCGACCCCCGCCCGGCCGCGACCATCTGGCCGCCCGTCACCTCATCGGCTACGTTCCCGCACACGAGCCGACAACTCGTCACCCGGTCACCGGGGTCCCGGCCATCCCCCGGGCCCCGCCCCTCCCGGACACAAGGAGTCCCGTGCGCGCACAGACGCTGAGAGCCCTCCTCGCGACTCTCGTGGCAGGCACCCTCACCGCCGGCATAGCCGCGACCGGCACGGCCACCGCCGCCGCCCCGGTCACCGCGCCCGCCGCCGCCGGCAGCGGGAGCGGCACCGCCGACACCCGCGACATCAAGGAACGCCTCCTCTCGGTCCCCGGCATGAGCCTCATCGAGGAGAAGGCCGTCAGCGGCTACCGCTACTTCGTGCTCGGCTACCGCCAGCCGGTCGACCACCGCCATCCCTCGCGCGGCAGCTTCACGCAGCGCCTCACCGTCCTGCACAAGGACACGAGCCGGCCCACCGTCATGTACACCGGCGGCTACAACGTCTCCACGAGCGCGAGCCGCTCAGAGCCGACCCGCCTGGTGGACGGCAACCAGGTCTCCGTCGAGTACCGGTACTTCTCGCCCTCGCGCCCCGAGCCGGCCGACTGGTCCAAGCTCGACATCTGGCAGGCCGCGAGCGACCAGCACCGCCTCTACCGGGCGCTCAAGAAGATCTACGGGCAGCACTGGCTCGCCACCGGCGGCTCCAAGGGCGGCATGACCGCCACGTACTACGAGCGCTACTACCCGCGGGACATGGACGGTGTCGTCGCCTACGTCGCGCCCAACGACGTCAACAACGCCGAGGACTTCGCCTACGACCGCTTCTTCGAGCGGGTCGGTACGAAGGAGTGCCGCGACGCGCTCGACGCCGTCCAGCGCGAGGCCCTGATCCGGCGCGGGCCGCTGGAGAGGAAGTACGCGGACCAGGCGAAGGCCGAGGGCTGGTCCTTCGGCACGGTCGGCACGCTCGACAAGGCGTACGAGGCCGTCGTCCTGGACCTCGTGTGGGGCTTCTGGCAGTACTCGGACGAGGCCGACTGCGCCGACGTGCCCGAGGCGAGGACGGTGAGCGACGACGACCTGTACGCCTACGTGGACGCGATCTCCGGCTGGTCCTTCTACACCGACCAGGGCCTCGACCCCTACACGCCGTACTACTACCAGGCCGGTACGCAGCTCGGTGCCCCCACCATCGCGCTCCCGCACCTCAAGGGCCTCACCCGCTACGGCTACCAGCCGCCGCGCAACTTCGTGCCGCGCGACATCCCGATGCGCTTCGACCGGCGCGCGATCCCCGACGTGGACCACTGGGTGCGCCACCACGCGCGGCACATGCTCTTCGTCTACGGCGAGAACGACCCCTGGGGCGCCGAGCGCTTCCGGGTCGGCCAGGGCTCCAGGGACGCGTACGTCATGACCGCGCCCGGCGCCAACCACGGCGCGAACATCGCGGGCCTCGCCCCCGGCTCCCGTGAACTCGCCACGGCACGCGTGCTCGACTGGGCGGGCGTGGACGCGGGCACGCAGGCGGCGGCCCCCCTCGCCCGGCTCGACAAGGCCCCGGCGGAGGAGCCGAGGCTGCGCCCGTAGCGACGGCGGGGGAGCGGGGCCGGTGCGCGGGAGCGGGACCCCGCCCGCCGGG
>NZ_GG770539.1:4681338-4704046 GCF_000154905.1 Streptomyces sp. SPB074
GACGCGGAAGCCCTCGGCCTCAAGGGCGCGCGCGAGGACGCGCGTGGCGGGCCCGTCGCTGCCCGAGGCCGAGGCCGGGTCCACGCCGAGGACCAGCAGCCGCCCCCCGTCGGGGCGCAGCGGCAGCGTGCCGTCGTTGACGACGAGGGTCGTGCCGCGCTCGGCGAGCCGGTCGGCGAGGGCGCGGTGCGCGGGGGTGCCGACCCGGTCCCCGACGGCTCCCTCGTCCACGTACGGCTGCGCGAACAGGCCGCGCCGCCGCTTGAGCGCGAGGACGCGCAGCACCGAGGCGTCGATCCGCTCCTCGGTCAGCTCGCCGGAGCGCAGCGCGGCGAGCACCGAGCGGTGCGCTAGGCCGAGGTCGGGCGGGTCGAGCAGGAGATCGACGCCCGCGCGGAGCGCGAGCACGGGAACGCGGTCGTCGCCGTACTTGGTCCGTACGCCCTCCATGCGCAGCGAGTCGGTCGTCACGACGCCGTCGTAGCCGAGTTCGCCGCGCAGGACGCCGGTGACGACCGGGTGCGAGAGCGTGGCCGGGTCGCCGCTCGCATCGAGCGCCGGGAAGGCGAGGTGACCCGTCATCACGACGTCCGCGCCGGCCGCGAGCGCGGCACGGAAGGGGGGCGCGTCGAGGGTGTCCCACTGCTCGCGCGAGTGCGAGATCGTCGGGAAGCCCACGTGCGAGTCGGTCGCGGTGTCGCCGTGGCCGGGGAAGTGCTTGACGGCGGCGGAGATCCCGGCGTCCTCCTGGTAGCCGCGCACCTGCGCCGCGACGAGGCGCGCGACCGCCTCCGGGTCCGCGCCGAAGGAGCGTACGCCGATGACCGGGTTCGCGGGGTTGACGTTGACGTCCGCGTCGGGTGCCCAGTCCTGCCGTACGCCGAGCGCGGCCAGTTCGCGGCCCGCGAGCGCGGCGGCCTCGCGCGCCCCCGAGGACGTACCGCCCGCGCCGAGCGCGGCGGCGCCGAGCGCCATCGCGCCGGGGAGCTGGGTCGCGGGCGGCCCGATCCGCTGGACGGCGCCGTGCTCCTGGTCGATCGAGACGAGCAGCGGTACGGGGACGCGCAGCGCGAGCCCCGCGCGCTGGACCTCGTTGGAGAGCGCGGCGACCTGCCGGGGCGAGCGGATGTTGCCCGTCCAGCCGAAGTACAGGACGCCCCCGAGGTGGTACCGGGCGATCATCGCGGCGGCCGTCGCGACCCCGATGTCCTCGCGGTTCGCCTTCGCGTCGGCGTCGGAGGGGGCGGTCGCCGAGTCCCCGTGGAAGCGCATGACGAAGAGCTGGCCGACCTTCTCCTCGGGCGTCATACGGGCGAGGAGGCGCCGGTCGGCGCGCGGGTCGGGCGGGAAGGACCGCGCGGCGGCACCCGCGTCCCCCGGCCGCGCCGCCTGCGCCGTACGGGTCCCGAGCGCCCCCGCCGCCGTCCCGAACACCCCGGCGGCGAGCACCGTCCGCCGCCGGGGCCGTCCCCCGCTCCTCGTCTCCTGCGCCATACCGCCACTCCCGTCCTCGGGACCGGCCCGGAGCGGGCGGTCCTCGGGGCGCCCGTCCGATGATCCGAAGAGCGCCGTGCTCCGTCGGGCATAGCGAGCGGCGGGGGAAGGGAGCAAGGCGCCGTGCGGGGGTGGGGCCGGTTGGAGGAGGCGACGCACCCCGAGGGGGGCTCCCGGCGGGGGCGGCCGGGCGGGCGCACGCCCCGTGCCGGTGCCCCTCCCCCCGGCGCCCCCCGGTTCCCGCGGCCCCCGGTTCCGGCGCCCCTCCCTCAGGCCGCCTCGTTCAGCAGCCTCCGCAGGTACTCCGCGCCGGGGCCGAGCAGCGGGGCGAGGTCGGCGGCGTCCGCGTACCACCGCTTCTCGTACTCCCAGCACAGCCAGCCGTCCCAGCCCTCGCGCGTCAGCACGTCCACGACCTCGCCGAGCGGCAGCACCCCGGCGCCGAGCGGCAGCGGCGTCGTGTCCTCGCGCGAGGCGATGTCCTTGACCTGCACGTACCCGAGGTACGGGGCGAGCGCGAGATACGACTCCTCGGGCTGCTCGCCGCCGAGCCACGTGTGCATGACGTCCCACAGCGCGCCCGTCGACTTGTGCCCGACCGTGCCGAGGACGCGGGTCGCCGCCGCGCCCGTGCGGTGCGAGTCGTGGGTCTCCAGGAGGATGCGTACGCCGAGCCCCGCCGCGTGCTCGGCGGCGAGCCCGAGCCGCCGCTCGGCCGTCGCGTCGGCCTCGGCCGCGCTCTGCTCGGTGCCCCCGCCGGGGAAGACGCGGACGTAACCCGCGCCGAGGTCGCGGGCGAGTTCCACCAGGGCGCGCGTCTCGGCCACGCGCGGCTCGTCCTCGCCGGGCTCGGCGACCTTCACGTACCCGGCGACGCCGGCCACCTCGATCCCCTCGGCGGCGAACGCCTCGCGCGCGGCGGCGCGTTCGGCGGCCGTGCTGCTGAGGGCGAGCGGTTCCTCGGGGTGGGCGCGCAGCTCCACCCCGTGGTAGCCGTGCGCGGCGGCGAGGCGCGCGACCTCCGGCAGGGGCAGTCCGGGGACACCGAGGGTGGAGAACGCCAGTTTCATGCTTTGTGCTCCTTCGTCGCATCTGTCGTGGCCCCGGCGGGCCGTCTGTCGCACAGCCTGACCGCAGGCGGCGCGCGTATTCCCGCTGGCGCGCCGGGACTCGGGCGCGCGGGGACTCCGGCGCGCGGGGCGCGGGCCCGCCGCCGCGAGCGGGACCCCGCGCGGGGACGTCCCCGGGGCACGCCACCGCTCCGGCCGCTACCTCGCGGGCCCCGTCGAGCCCCGTACCACCAGTTCCCCGGGCACCAGCACCTCGTCACCGCCGGGTGTCGCGTCCCGGCCCGTCGCGATCCGCCCGGCCCGGGCCCCGACCTCCTGGAGCGGCAGCCGTACGGTCGTCAGGTCCGGGAGCGCGTCCGCGCTGAACGGCAGGTCGTCGAAACCGGTGACGGACACGTCCTCGGGGACCCGCAGCCCCCGTTCGCGCAGTGCCGCGCAGGCGCCGAGCGCCACGGTGTCGTTCGCCGCGACGATCGCCGTCAGGCCCGGTACGCGCTCCAGGAGTTCGCCCACCGCGCGGTAGCCCGAGGCCCGGTCGTACGCCCCGTGCGCGGTGGCGCCCGGCAGGTCCGCCACGCCCGCCTCCGCGAGCGCGGCCCGGTGCCCTTCGAGACGGTGCCGGGTCGTCGTGCGCTCGGGCGGGCCCGCGACGCAGCCGATGCGGCGGTGCCCGAGCGCGAGGAGGTGCGCGGTCAGCTCCCGTGCCCCGGCGCGGTTGTCGAAGGTCAGCGCGGTCACGTCCGGACCGGCGTCGGGCAGCGGGGGGCGTCCCAGGAGGATGACGCGCGTCCCGGCGGCGCCGAGCCTGCGCAGCTTGGCGGCCACGGCCGCGCTGTGCGCCGGGTCCTCGACCGCGCCCCCGGTGAGCACGACGGCGGCGGCGCGCTGGCGCTGGAGCAGCGTCAGGTAGGTGAGTTCGCGCTCGGGGGCGCCGCCCGTCCCGCACACCACCGCGAGCCGTTCCCCGCCCGCGCGCCCGCCCGGGCCCCCGATCTGCGACTGCACGGCGCTCGCGATGATGCCGAAGAAGGGGTCGGCGATGTCGTTGACGAGCACGCCGACGAGGTCCGAGGTCGCGGCGGCCAGTGAGCTGGCGGGCCCGTTGAGCACGTAGTCCAGCTCGTCCACGGCCCGCAGCACGCGTTCCCTGGTGCCCTCGGCGACCGGGTAGTTGCCGTTGAGCACCCGGGAGACGGTCGCGGGGGACACCCCCGCGCGGGAAGCCACATCCGAGAGCGTCACGGTCATCTCGTCCTCCGGGACCGATCGAGCCAGCAGTGAATCCAGCAGGCGGGGGTCTTGTCGTCCCCGTTGCGCAGAGGCTAGCGTCTCCCTCCGCAGAAAGCGCTTACCAAGCGCGTTCGCCGACCGGCCGCGAGAAGGGACCCCCCGTGGAACGCAAGACGGTGCACATCGCCATGAACGGTGTGACGGGGCGGATGGGCCACCGCCAGCACCTCGTCCGCTCGATCCTCGCCCTGCGCGAGCAGGGCGGGCTCGACCTCGGCGACGGGACGGTCCTGTGGCCCGAACCCGTCCTCGTCGGCCGCCGCGAGCACGCCCTGCGCGCCCTCGCCGAGCGGCACGGCATCGCACGCTGGTCCACCGACCTCGACGCGGTGCTCGCCGACCCCGCGATCGACATCTACTTCGACGCGCAGGTCACCTCGGCACGCGAGGAGGCGCTCAAGAAGGCCATCGCGGCGGGCAAGCACATCTACACCGAGAAGCCCACGGCGACCGGGCTCGACGGCGCGCTCGACCTCGCCCGCCGCGCCGAGGCCGCCGGCATCAAGCACGGCGTCGTGCAGGACAAGCTCTTCCTGCCGGGCCTGCTCAAGCTCAAGCGCCTCATCGACGGCGGCTTCTTCGGCCGCATCCTGTCGGTGCGCGGCGAGTTCGGTTACTGGGTCTTCGAGGGCGACTGGCAGGAGGCGCAGCGCCCGAGCTGGAACTACCGCACGGAGGACGGCGGCGGCATCGTCACCGACATGTTCCCGCACTGGGAGTACGTGCTCCACGAGCTGTTCGGCCGCGTCCGCAGCGTCCAGGCGCTCACCGCGACCCACCTGCCCGAGCGCTGGGACGAGCACGGCAAGCCCTACGAGGCGACGGCCGACGACGCCGCGTACGGCATCTTCCAGCTCGAAGGCGGCGCCGTCGCGCAGATCAACTCCTCCTGGGCGGTGCGCGTCAACCGCGACGAACTCGTCGAGTTCCAGGTGGACGGGACCGAGGGCTCGGCCGTCGCCGGACTGCGCGAGTGCCGCGCCCAGCACCGCTCCGCGACGCCGAAGCCGGTGTGGAACCCGGACCTGCCCGCCACGGAGGTCTTCCGCGAGCAGTGGCAGGAGGTCCCGGACAACGGCGAGTTCGACAACGGCTTCAAGGCGCAGTGGGAGCTGTTCCTGCGCCACGTCTACGCCGACGCCCCCTACCAGTGGGACCTTCTCGCCGGCGCGCGCGGCGTCCAGCTCGCGGAGCTGGGCCTCAAGTCCTCGGCCGAGGGCCGCCGCGTCGACGTACCGGAGATCACGCTGTGACGCTCCGACTCCCCTCCCCGGACGGCTCCCTGCACCCGTACGAGCCGAGGCCCGCGCCCGCGCCGGGCGTGCGCGCGGGCGGCCCGCTCACCTCCCGTACGGTCTTCTCGGCCGCACACGTCGTCGCCGACCCGTACGCGGACGTGAGCGCCGACGATCCCGCGGCCGTCGACTGGGACGCGACGCTCGCCTTCCGCCGCCACCTGTGGCAGCAGGGCCTCGGCGTCGCCGAGGCGATGGACACGGCACAGCGCGGCATGGGCCTGGACTGGCCCAACGCGGCCGAGCTGATCCGCCGTTCGGCCGCCGAGGCGCGCGCGGTCGGCGGCCGGATCGCCGCCGGGGCGGGCACCGACCAGCTCGTCTCGGGCACGCTGGAGGAGATCCGCGCGGCGTACGAGGAGCAGCTCGCGCTCGTCGAGGACGCCGGGGCGCAGGCCATCCTCATGGCCTCCCGGGCGCTCGCGGCGGCGGCGCGCGGCCCCGAGGACTACCTGACGCTCTACGGGCACCTGCTGCGCCAGGCCCGCGAGCCGGTGATCCTGCACTGGCTCGGCCCCATGTTCGACCCGGCGCTCACCGGCTACTGGGGCTCGGCGGACCTGGACGCGGCGACGGAGACGTTCCTCCAGGTCATCGCCGCCCACCCGGACAAGGTGGACGGCATCAAGATCTCGCTGCTGGACGCGGGCCGTGAGATCGCCGTGCGCCGCCGCCTCCCGGCCGGGGTCCGCTGCTACACGGGCGACGACTTCCACTACCCGGAGCTCATCGCGGGCGACGAAGAGGGGTTCAGTCACGCCC
Organism: Streptomyces sp. SPB074; assembly: GCF_000154905.1. Lineage (GTDB taxonomy): Bacteria > Actinomycetota > Actinomycetes > Streptomycetales > Streptomycetaceae > Streptomyces. The sequence continues at coordinate 4,687,250 of NZ_GG770539.1, forward strand.
TGCTGGGCATCTTCGACCCCCTCGCCCCGCTCGCCTCGCGCGCGGTCCGGGTCCTGGACACGGGCGACGCGAAGGGCTTCCGCGAAGTCCTGGACCCGACAGTGGAGCTGTCCCGGCACCTCTTCCGGAAGCCGACGCGCTTCTACAAGACGGGCGTCGTGTTCCTCGCCTGGCTCGCGGGCCATCAGGAGCACTTCGCGATGGTGGGGGGCCACCAGTCCTCGCGCCCCCTGCCGCACCTCGCCCGCGCCTACGAACTCGCCGACGGACTCGGCCTGTTCCCCGACCCGGAGCGTGCCGCGCGGCGGATGCGCGCGCTCCTCGACGTGTACGGAGTGCCCCGGTGACAGCGCACGCGCGGTTCAGCATCAACCAGCAGACCGTCAAGCAGCTCTCGCTCCCCGAACTGGCCGACGCCTGCGCGGAACTGGGCGTGCGCAACGTCGGCCTGTGGCGCGAGCCCGTGCGGGCGTACGGCCTGGAGGCGAGCGCCGCGCTCGTGCGGGACGCGGGCCTCACGGTCACGACGCTCTGCCGGGGCGGCTTCCTCACGGCGGACGAACCGGCCGCGCGGCGGGCCGCGCTGGACGACAACCGCCGGGCGGTGGACGAGGCGGCGGCGCTCGGGACCGGGGTCCTGGTCCTCGTCTCCGGCGGGCTCCCGGACGGCCGGGGCGAGCTGGGTGCCGCGCGGGAGAGGGTGGCCGACGCGCTCGCCGAACTCGCCCCGTACGCGGGCGAGGCGGGCGTCCGGCTCGCGATCGAGCCGCTGCACCCGATGTTCGCCTCCGACCGCTGCGTCGTCTCGACGCTCACGCAGGCGCTCGACCTCGCCGAACGCTTCCCCGCCGAACAGGTCGGCGTGTGCGTCGACACGTACCACATCTGGTGGGACGACCAGGCTCCGGCGGCGCTCGACCGCGCGGGCGCGGGGGGCCGCATCGCGACCTTCCAGCTCGCCGACTGGATCACCCCGCTCCCGGCCGGGGTCCTCAACGGCCGGGGACAGCTCGGCGACGGCGCGATCGACCTGGCGTGGTGGCGCGAGCGCGCCGACGCGAACGGGTACACGGGCCCGATCGAGGTCGAGCTCTTCAACGACGAACTGTGGGCGGGGGACGGCAGGAAGCTCCTCGCGACGACGGCGGAACGGTTCGCGCGGTACGTGTGAGAACAGGGCGCGGACGACCACGCGACACGGCCCGCGCGGCCCCGTCCGCGGACTCCGGAAGAACTTCCTCCGCCCGTACAACCCTCCACCCCCCCAGCCGGGTCATACGTGGTGTCGCCAGGGATGGGGGGGAAACCCGGGGGAAATTCCCGAGGGGGGAACCCTGCGCGACGGGGGCAAGACCGGAAGGGCCCGGCCGCTCAGGCGTCGGGCCCCTTCCGGTTCTTCCCGGGGCACGCGGCGGGTGTGCGTATCGGGTGTGCGCGGCGGGTGTGCTGGAGACGAGGCCGCCCGCGCTCCGCCTCCTCCGCCCCCGCTCCCGCTCAGCCGCTGGAGGAGGATGCCGCCACGGCGGTTCGCTGGCGGCGCTGGAGGGTGAGGACGACCAGGCCGGCGAAGACCTGGACGGGCAGGGGTACGTCCCCGAGGTCGGCGGTCACGCCGCCGCGGAATCCGCTGCTGCGGAACTCGCCCAGCACCCTTCCGTCCGCGACGAGTTGCCGCTTGCCGCGCAGGAACGACGGGCGTTTCAGCTCGTACGGGCCGCCGTCGGCGGTGATCGTCCAGGGCCCGCCGGAGCGGTGCGCCTCGGCGCGTACCGTGCTGCCCGCGAGCATCTCGAAGGAGCGCCCCCAGCTGCCGGACCGGAACGCGAAGGTCTCCCCGGCCACGTCGATCTGCCCGCCCGACTTCCAGACGCGCGAGGACCAGGTGCCGACGGCCATCCCGTCCACCCGTACCTCGTAGTCGCGTCCGAAGGCGCTCTCCGGCTTGATCTCCAGCATCGTGCGCTCCCTCGGACCGACTCCTCGCGCGGAACTGCCGTCCGCAGCCGCTAGCCTGCCCGGGAACGGCCGGTGAATGCCGACCGCCCCGCCGTCCCGCCGCCCCGCCGTGCGTCGCGCCCCCGCCCGGCGATACCGTCCCCGCATGGCCTCCAGCACCCCCGCCGACCCGGCCCGCGCCGCGGCCTTCCCGCTCGCCGTCCTCGAAGCGACCCTGGAACGCGTCACCTTCGCGAGCGAGGAGAACGGCTTCACCGTGGCTCGCGTGGACACGGGCCGCGGCGGCGGCGAACTGCTCACGGTCGTCGGGGCCTTGCTCGGGGCGCAGCCGGGGGAGGCACTGCGGATGCGGGGGCGCTGGGGCTCGCACCCGAAGCACGGCAAGCAGTTCGTGGTCGAGAACTACACGACCGTCCTGCCGGCCACCATCCAGGGCATCAGGCGCTACCTCGGCTCGGGCCTCGTCAAGGGCATCGGGCCCGTCTTCGCCGACCGGATCACCCGGCACTTCGGCACGGACACGCTCGACGTCATCGAGCGCGAGCCCAAGCGGCTCATCGAGGTGCCGGGGCTCGGCCCCAAACGCGTCGCGAAGATCACCGCCGCCTGGGAGGAACAGAAGGCGATCAAGGAGGTCATGGTCTTCCTCCAGAGCGTGGAGGTGTCCACGTCGATCGCCGTGCGCATCTACAAGAAGTACGGGGACGACTCGGTCGAGGTCGTGAAGGCGGAGCCGTACCGGCTCGCCGCCGACGTCTGGGGCATCGGCTTCCTCACGGCCGACCGCGTCGCCCGCGCGGTCGGCATCCCCGAGGACAGCCCGGAGCGCGTCAAGGCGGGCCTCCAGTACGCCCTTTCGCAGGCGACCGACCAGGGGCACTGCTACCTGCCCGAGGAACGCCTCATCAGCGACGCGGTGAAGCTGCTCGGCGTCGACACGGGGCTCGTGATCGAGTGCCTGGGGGAGCTGGCGGAGGACCCCGAGGGCGTCGTGCGCGAGCGGCTGACGGACCCGGACGGGCAGCCGGTGACCGGTGTGTACCTCGTCCCCTTCCACCGGGCCGAACTCTCCCTCGCGGGTCAGGTCCGGCGGCTGCTCGGCGCCGGGGAGGACCGGCTCGCGGGCTTCCAGGACGTGGACTGGGCGTCCGCGCTGGGGTGGCTGCGGCGGCGTACGGGCGCGGAACTCGCCCCCGAGCAGGAGGCCGCCGTGCGGCTCGCGCTGACCCGCAAGGTCGCGGTCCTCACCGGCGGGCCGGGCTGCGGGAAGTCCTTCACCGTGCGCTCGGTGGTCGAACTGGCCCGCGCGCGGCGCGCGAAGGTGGTGCTCGCCGCGCCGACGGGGCGCGCGGCGAAGCGGCTCGCCGAGCTGACGGGCGCCGAGGCTTCCACCGTGCACCGGCTGCTGGAGCTCAAGCCGGGCGGGGACGCGGCCTACGACAGGGACCGGCCGCTCGACGCGGACCTCGTCGTCGTGGACGAGGCGTCGATGCTCGACCTGCTGCTCGCGAACAAGCTGGTCAAGGCGGTCGCCCCGGGCGCGCACCTGCTGCTCGTGGGGGACGTGGACCAGCTTCCCTCGGTGGGCGCGGGGGAGGTACTGCGGGACCTGCTGAGCGAGGGCGGCCCCGTCCCCGCCGTCCGGCTGACGCGGATCTTCCGGCAGGCGCAGGAGTCGGGTGTGGTGATGAACGCGCACCGCATCAACGAGGGTCAGCAGCCGCTCACGCAGGGCCAGAAGGACTTCTTCCTCTTCGTGGAGGAGGACACGGAGGCGGCGGGGCGGCTGACGGTGGACGTCGTGGCGCGCCGCATCCCCGCGCGCTTCGGCCTCGATCCCCGTACCGACGTGCAGGTCCTCGCGCCGATGCACCGGGGCCCGGCGGGGGCGGGCACGCTCAACGCGCTGCTCCAGCAGGCGCTGACGCCGCCGGGACCGCGCACGGAGGAGAAGCGCTTCGGCGGCCGGGTCTTCCGGGTGGGCGACAAGGTCACGCAGATCCGCAACAACTACGAGAAGGGCGAGAACGGCGTCTTCAACGGCACGGTCGGCGTCGTGACGGGGCTCGACAGCGTCGAGCAGCGGCTGACGGTCCGCACGGACGAGGACGAGGAGGTCACGTACGAGTTCGACGAACTGGACGAACTGGCGCACGCGTACGCGATGACGATCCACCGCTCGCAGGGCAGCGAGTACCCGGCCGTCGTCGTCCCCCTCACGACGAGCGCGTGGACGATGCTGCAACGCAACCTGCTGTATACGGCCGTCACGCGCGCGAAACGTCTCGTGGTCCTCGTCGGCTCCCGCCGCGCCCTCGGCCAGGCGGTCCGCACGGTCTCGGCCGGCCGCCGCCACACGGGCCTCGCCGGCCGCCTGCGCGCTCCCGCCGCGACCGCCGGATATCCGGTGTCTCCCGCGCCCCGGTGAATTTTTTACGGACCAGGCCCCCGCCCGCCGCACGTACCCCCGGGACCCGCCGGGTCCTCACCCGCCGCCGTCGTCCGGGCACGTCTCGTACCCGCCGGTACCCCCGGTGTGTTCCCGGCGGATGACGTGGGGAAAAATGATCGATCAAAACGGTGGGAAACGTCACCCCGCTCTTCCGGAACCGGGGGCGAGGCGGCAGGATGGCAAGGCTGCTCGACGGCACTGAGTGCCGCCAATAGGGCCAATGGTCGGCCCCGAGTGCACTTTCCTCGTCCAAATGGGGGAAGCTAGTCACAGTCAGGGCACCTCGAAGAAGAGGCACTACGTCGGTGAGGGATGACGTGAGCGAGAAACGCGACAACGCGGTAGTACTTCGGTACGGCGACGACGAGTACACCTACCCGGTGGTCGACAGCACCGTCGGCGACAACGGCTTCGACATCGGGAAGCTGCGCGCCCAGACCGGTCTGGTGACCCTGGACAGCGGGTACGGCAACACCGCCGCGTACAAGTCCGCCGTCACCTACCTCGACGGCGAGCAGGGGATTCTCCGCTACCGCGGCTACCCCATCGAGCAGCTGGCCGAGAGCAGCAGCTTCCTGGAGGTCGCGTACCTCCTCATCAACGGTGAGCTGCCCAAGGTCGACGAGCTCTCGGTCTTCAAGAACGACGTGACGCAGCACACTCTGCTGCACGAGGACGTCAAGCGGTTCTTCGACGGCTTCCCGCGCGACGCCCACCCGATGGCCATGCTGTCCTCGGTCGTCAGCGCGCTGTCCACCTTCTACCAGGACAGCCACAACCCGTTCGACGAGGAGCAGCGGAACCTCTCCACGATCCGCCTTCTCGCCAAGCTCCCGACGATCGCCGCCTACGCGTACAAGAAGTCCGTGGGCCAGCCCTTCGTCTACCCGCGCAACGACCTCGGCTACGTCGAGAACTTCCTGCGCATGACCTTCTCGGTCCCCGCGCAGGACTACGAGCTGGACCCGGTCGTCGTCTCGGCGCTCGACAAGCTGCTCATCCTGCACGCCGACCACGAGCAGAACTGTTCGACCTCGACGGTCCGCCTCGTCGGCTCCTCGCAGGCCAACATGTTCGCCTCGATCTCGGCGGGCATCAACGCGCTGTGGGGCCCGCTGCACGGCGGCGCCAACCAGAGCGTCCTGGAGATGCTGGAAGGCATCCAGGCGGACGGCTCCGACGTCGACACCTTCATCCGCAAGGTGAAGAACAAGGAAGACGGCGTGAAGCTCATGGGCTTCGGGCACCGCGTCTACAAGAACTTCGACCCCCGGGCGAAGATCATCAAGGCGGCGGCGCACGACGTCCTCTCGGCGCTCGGCAAGAGCGACGAACTGCTCGACATCGCGCTCAAGCTCGAAGAGCACGCGCTCGCCGACGACTACTTCGTCGAGCGGAAGCTCTACCCCAACGTGGACTTCTACACCGGCCTGATCTACCGGGCGATGGGCTTCCCCACGGAGATGTTCACCGTCCTGTTCGCGCTCGGCCGGCTCCCGGGCTGGATCGCCCAGTGGACCGAGATGATCAAGGAGCCCGGAAGCCGCATCGGCCGCCCGCGCCAGATCTACACCGGCTACGTGAACCGCGACTTCGTCCCGGTCGAGGGCCGCTGACCCTCCCCCACGCACACCGAAGGGCCCCGTCCAGAGTGAAGGGGCCCTTCGGCGTCGCAGAAGCCCCGGGACCTCAGCACAAAAAGCCCGCTCAGCACAAAAACCGAGCCGGGGCGCTCAGCGCAAGAATCTAGCCCGTCCGGCGATTGAGGACACCGCGCGAAGCGCGAAAGCCCGCGCGGCCAGGCGCACCCACCTCCAGCCGCCCGCGCCAAGCGAAAGGCGCCCTGCCGTCAGTCCCCCCACGGGCCAACGGTCAGGGCGCCTTCCTGTGCCCCGGGATCGGATTCCCCCCACGGGATCCGGCCGGGCGTTCAGGTGGTGCCGCGGTCAACCGGGACGCGTACGTGCGGGAGGGCCGCTCAGACTCCCCGGCCGCACGTCGTCCCGGCCTGCGCTTTCGGGAACATCCCCCAAGACGTTCCCGGCTGCCGTCCGACGCCCCCCAAGACGTCTTCCGGCATGGTGTGAGACCTCCGAACCAGGCACATGGTTACCCATGAAAGGATGTGATCCGCATCACAACGTCCTGACCTGCGCGTCCTGAACCGCGCTGAGCCCGGACGGAGTGTCCGGGCTCAGCGTAAGGGGCTTGCGGGGGCTATGTGAAGGTCCTGAGGCGAAGACTGTTGGAGACGACGAACACTGAGGAGAACGCCATCGCCGCGCCCGCGATCATCGGGTTGAGGAGCCCGGCGGCGGCGAGCGGGATCGCCGCGACGTTGTAGCCGAACGCCCAGAAGAGATTGCCCCTGATGATCGCGAGCGTGCGCCGCGAGAGCCGGATCGCGTCACCGGCCACCCGCAGGTCGCCGCGCACGAGCGTCAGGTCCCCCGCCTCGATGGCCGCGTCCGTCCCGGTGCCCATCGCGAGCCCGAGATCGGCCGTCGCGAGCGCCGCCGCGTCGTTGACCCCGTCGCCGACCATCGCGACCGTGCGCCCGCTCTCCTGGAGCCGTCGCACCTCGGCCGCCTTGTCCTGCGGCAGGACCCCGGCGACGACCTCCTCGATACCGACCTCGCGCGCCACGGCCTCCGCGACCGCCCGGTTGTCCCCCGTGAGCAGTACGGGCCGCAGGCCCAGGCCGCACAGCTCCCGCACCGCCTGGGCGCTCGACTCCTTCACGGCGTCGGCCACAGCGAGCAGTCCCCGCACGCGCCCGTCCCACGCGACGAGCACCGCCGTCGCGCCGTCCGTCTCGGCCGCCTCCTTCGCGCGCGCCAGCTCCGCCGGCACCGGGAGCCCGCCGAGCAGCGCGCCGCGCCCGACGCGTACCTCCCGGCCCTCCACCGTGCCGCGCACGCCGAGCCCCGCCTCGTTCGCGAAGGCGGTCACGGCCGGGAGCGGCGTCCCCAGGCGCTCCTCGGCGCCCTCGGTGAGCGCGCGGGCCACCGGGTGCTCCGAGGCGTGCTCGACCGCGCCCGCGAGCCGCAGGACGTCCTTCTCGTCCGTCCCGTCGGCGGCGGCGACCGTGCGCAGCGTCATGCGGCCCGTCGTGACCGTGCCCGTCTTGTCGAGCACGACGGTGTCCACGCGCCGCGTCGACTCCAGGACCTCGGGGCCCTTGATGAGGATGCCGAGCTGAGCCCCCCGGCCCGTGCCGACCAGGAGGGCCGTCGGGGTCGCGAGGCCGAGCGCGCACGGGCAGGCGATGATCAGGACCGCCACGGCCGCCGTGAACGCGGCCGTCATGTCGTCCGTCGCGAGCAGCCAGCCGACCAGTGTCCCGAGCGCGATGACGAGCACGACGGGCACGAAGACGCCCGAGACCCGGTCCGCGAGCCGCTGGACCCGGGCCTTGCCGTTCTGCGCGTCCTCCACGAGCCGCGCCATGTGCGCGAGCCGGGTGTCCGCGCCGACGCGCGTCGCCTCGACGACGAGCCGCCCCGAGACGTTGACCGTCGCCCCGGTGACGGCGTCGCCCGGGCCGATGTCCACGGGCACCGACTCGCCCGTCAGCATCGAGGCGTCCAGCGCCGAGGTCCCCTCACTCACCGTGCCGTCCGTCGCGACCTTCTCGCCGGGCCGCACGACGAAGCGGTCCCCGACGCGCAGGGAGCCCACCGGTACCCGCACCTCGCGGCCCTCGCGCAGGACGCCCACGTCCTTCGCGCCCAGTTCGAGCAGCGCCCGCAGGGCCGCCCCCGCGCTGCGCTTGGAGCGCGCCTCCAGGTACCGCCCGAGGAGCAGGAAGCCGATGACCCCGGCGGCCACCTCCAGGTAGATCGTGGACGTGCTCTGGTCCGGGTCCACCGTCAGGTCGAAGCCGTGCCGCATGTGCGGCATCCCGGCGTCGCCGAGGAAGAGCGCCCACAGGGACCAGCCGAAGGCGGCCAGCGTGCCGATCGAGACGAGGGTGTCCATCGTCGCCGCGCCGTGCCGCAGATTCGCCCACGTCGCGCGGTGGAAGGGCCAGCCGCCCCAGACGACGACCGGCGCGGCCAGCGTCAGCGACAGCCACTGCCAGTTGTCGAACTGGAGCGGCGGGATCATCGCGAGCAGGACGACGGGCAGCGCGAGGACGGCCGAGACCAGGAGGCGCTGCCGGAGGCCGACGAGACGGGAGTCGGCGGGGGTCTCCGCCCCCGGCTCGGCCCCGGCGGCCGGCTCCGGGCCAGGTCCGGCCTCCGGCGCGGGGACGGGATCGGGGGAGGGGACCGGTTCCGCCGTGTACCCCGTCCGCACGACCGTCGCGACGAGGTCGTCCACGCCCACCCCTTCGGGGTAGCTGACCTTCGCCTTCTCGGTCGCGTAGTTGACGGAGGCCGAGACGCCCTCCATCCGGTTGAGCTTCTTCTCGATCCGGGCCGCGCAGGCGGCGCACGTCATCCCGCCGACGGCCAGCTCGACCTCGGCGAGCGCGGCGGCGTCCGCGCCGGGAGGGGTGGCGGGCCCGGGCGCGGACCCGGGGCCGGTCGCTATGCCCGCCTCCCGGGTGTCCTGGAGCGGCGTGCTCATGTCGGGGCCTCCGTCGGTCGTACGGGTACGGGGTAGGGGTATGCGGTGGCGTCACGTGCGGTAGGGGTGCCGCGCGGGGTGGGACGGGACGCCGGGCGGGGCCGCCCGCCCCGCGCCGGGTGCCGCCGGCTCAGACGGTGCCGGTCAGCTCGTAGCCCGCCTCGTCCACGGCCGCGCGGACCGCCGCCTCGTCCAGCGGGGCCGTCGAGACGACGGTGACCTCGCCGTTCGCCGCCGAGGCGCGGACCTCGGTGACCTCCGCGAGCTCGGTCAGCTCGGCGCTCACCGCGCCCTCGCAGTGGCCGCAGGACATGCCGCTGACCTTGTACGTGGTGGTGACGGCTGTGTCGGTCGCCATGGCGTTCTCCTCTTCGTGGGCCGCGCGCCCGGGGTGCGTTCCCGGGCGCGGGGGCGGCTGGGGTGCGCGGTACGGCGGGCGTACCGTGACGGGAGGGTCCTGGGGGACTCCCGGCAGGATGACCACTGTATACCCCTAGGGGGTATGATTCCAAGAGGGGTCGCGCCGCGCCATCGCCCGCCCCCAGGCGAGCGCGAGGGCCGTGATCAGGCCGAGTCCCAGGACGGTGAAGAGCGTGTAGTAGTGGCGTTGCGCGCTCGTGGCACCCACGAGGAAGTCGCGCGTCGGCTCCGAGCTCCGCACCGGCCGCCCCGTCACCCGCTCCGTGAGCCACAGCGCGATCCCGTGCGTCGAGTCCCACAGCGCGTGCAGCGCCGAGACCCCGAGATAGGCGACCGGTACGGCGAGGCTCAGCCGGTACCGCCCGTCGGGGCCCCGGTGCGCGAGCAGCACGGCGCCCGCGAGCGCCGTCCACAGGCCGTGCCCGAAGGGGGCGAGCACGGCCCGCAGGATCTCCGTCTGGAGGAGTGCGCGCAGGTCGATGCCGTCGAAGGAGAGCGCGGCGTTGAACGCGTACCCCGAGGTCTCGAACGCGGCGAAGCCGAAGCCCACGGCACCGCCGAGCACCGCGCCCGCCCGCGCCCCGTACAGCCGGTGCGAGCCGCGCACGAGCCACGCGAGCAGGAGCAGCTTCACGGCCTCCTCGATGAGACCGACCCCCGCGTACACCCGTACGGAGGGGTGCAGCAGGAAGTACTCCGCGAGCGAGGAGCCGAGCACGCCCAGCACCCCGCCCGAGACGAAACAGCTCAGCAACGGGTGCAGCCCCAGGCCCGCCCCGTGCCGCTCGTACGCCCACAGCGCGAAGGTCACGGGGATGAGGAAGCTGCCGAGCAGGATCAGGGTCGGCAGCAGCGTCGTGTTCTTCGTCAGGTACGTGACCCCGGCCGTCAGCGCCCACAGCACGGCCCCGATCCACAGCCAGTGCCGCCACAGCCCCGGCCGGATGCCCGTCTCGGGACCCTCCGCCCCCTCGGGCGCGGGACGCGGCGGGGGCGGGGCGGACGGGGTGGACACGGTGCGGGCTCCGGGCGGGGTGCGGGGGGAATGCGGCCGTTCACCTTAAAACCGCCCCGACGCCCACGAAGCGGACGCCGCGCCGCGCCGCGTGACGGGGGCCGCGCATGACGGGGCCCGGACCACCCCCCAGCGGTCCGGGCCCTGCGTGATCCTCCCCGGTCTTCCCCCGACGGGGAGCGGATCGCTCGCGGGGCACGACGCTGTCATGCCAGGCCGGGGGCGGTCTTGGAAAAACCCGCACCACGCTCCGGCCGCGACTCCGCGCCTCCCGAAGGCGCCTCCCGAAAGCGCCTCCACCGCACGGCGGCGGACCCGTCACCGCACGACGGCGGACGTCCGCCCCGTCACCTCACAGCGGCGGACCCGTCACAGCAGCAGACTCGTCACCGCTCCGCCGAGCCGGTCCCGTACGTGCTCCCCGTCCGGCCCGTACGCCGCGCCTGCCGCGCCGTTCGCCGTCAGCGCCGCTCGCGCCGCCGTGAAGGCCCCCGGGGTCCGGTCCGTCATCGCGCGGAACTCACCGCTCAGGTGGGCCTGGTCGTAGAAGCCGCACAGCGCCGCCGTCTCCGCCTGGCCCAGCCCCGAGGTCAGCAGCCGCACCGCCCGCTGGAGCCGGACGACCCGCGCCGCCGCCTTCGGCGTGAGCCCGATCTGCTCGCGGAAGCGGCTCTGCGTCTGCCGCTCGCTCCACCCCACCTCGGCCGCGAGCCGCCGTACCGGTACCCGCCCGCCGCTCCGCTCCAGGAGCCGCCAGGCGTACTCGACGCGCGGGGACCAGGCGGGGCCCGCGTCCAGCCAGGCCGGGAGCGTCCGGTCGAGCAGCGCGAACCGCGCCGGCCAGTCCGGCAGCTCCGCCAGCGCCTCGGCGAGCCGGTGCCAGCGCTCCCCGCCGGGCAGCGCGCCCGGGTCGGTGCAGCGCCGCGCCAGCGCGTGCTGTTCGACGCCGAGCAGCCGGAACGCCGTCCACGGCGCGACCAGCACCTCGACCCCCGCGCCCACACCCAGGTGCTCGCCCACGGCGGGCAGCGTCGTGAGTCCGCCGATCAGCGAGACGAGCGTCGTCGCCTCCTGCCCGGGCGCGGTGACCCGTACCGGCGCCCCGAAGCCGAGCACCAGCGTCACCGCGCCGACCGGCACCTCCAGGCGCGGGCGCGAGACGGTGAGCCGGTAGCCGTGGTAGCGCAGGACACCCGGCCGCAGACGGGGGTGCGGGAGCGCCGCCGCGCCGCCCCGCACCGCTCAGGCCCCGCAGGAGCGCAGGAAGGACCGCGTGCGCGCGGCGACGGGGAGCGGGCGCTCCGGCGGGCACGGGTACATGTCCTGTTCGACGATCGCGAAGAGGTCCACGCCGAGGCCCTGCGCGGCGGTGAGCACCGGTTCGAGCGCCGGAATCCCGGTGGGCGGTTCGCACATGACGCCGCGCGCGACGGCGGGCCCGAAGGGCAGGTCCTCCGCGCGCACCCCGGCGAGCACGGCCGGGTCGACCTGCTTGAGGTGCAGGTAGCCGACGCGGTCCCCGTACGTCTGGATGAGCGCGACGCTGTCGCCGCCGCAGTACGCGTAGTGCCCGGTGTCCAGGCACAGCGAGACGAGATCGGGATCGGTCGCGTCGAGGAACCGCGCGACGTCCGCCTCGCCCGCCACATGGGTGTCCGCGTGCGGGTGGACGACGACGCGCAGCCCGTACCGTTCCCGCACCTCGTGCGCGAGCCGTTCCGTCTGCCGCGCGAGGTCGTGCCACTGCGCCGCCGTCAGCTCGCGGTCCTCCAGGACCTCGCCCGTCTTGTCGTCGCGCCAGAACGCCGGGATCACCACGAGGTGCCCCGCCCCCGTGGCCCGCGCGAGCCCGGCGACGCGCTCGACCTGCCGCCAGGTGTCCTCCCACACGGCGGGCCCCCGGTGCAGCCCGGTGAAGACGGTGCCCGCCGAGACCTTGAGCCCGCGCCGCGCGGTCTCCTCGGCGAGCCGGCGCGGATCGGTCGGCAGGTACCCGTACGGGCCCAGCTCGATCCACTCGTACCCCGCCCGCGCCACCTCGTCCAGAAAGCGCCGCCAGGGCACCTGGAGCGGATCCTCGGGGAACCACACCCCCCAGGAATCGGGCGCGGAACCGACCCGGATGCGGGAGAGCGGGGAGACCGGGGGCCGCGCGGACGGCGCCGACGCCGAGGACGGCGCGACGGGGGGCTGCGGGACCGGGGGCTGCGGGACCTGGGACATCACTCCACGATCAGGAGGCCCGGACAGGGTGTCAACCGGCGGTGACCGGCCAGGAGAGCAGGGAAGGCCCGGTTGACACAGGTCGGACGGGCTTTCAGGCTGAGATCCCGTACCGCCCGGAGGCGCGCATGGCCGCAGGACAGCACCCGCACGAGCCCCCGCCCGAGCCCCTCGACGTCCTCACCATCGGCCGCACCGGCGTCGATCTCTACCCGCTCGAATCCGGCATGCCGCTCGCGCGCGTCGAGCGCTTCGGGAAGTTCCTCGGCGGCTCGGCGACCAACGTGGCCGTCGCGGCGGCCCGCCTCGGGCTGCGGTCGGCCGTCATCACCCGCACCGGCGCGGACCCCTTCGGCACCTTCGTACGGGACGAACTGCGCGCCCTCGGCGTCGGGACCGCGTACGTCCGCGAGGTCCCCGGGCTCCTCACCCCCGTCACCTTCTGCGAACTGCACCCGCCCGACGACTTCCCGCTCCTGTTCTACCGCCGTCCCAAGGCACCCGACCTGGAGATCCGCGAGGGCGAGCTGGACGAGGAGGCGATCCGCCGCGCGCGGGTCTTCTGGACGACGGGTACGGGGCTGTGCGCCGAGCCGAGCCGCACGGCGACCCTCGGGGCGCTCGCCGCCCGGCACGCGGCCGCGCCCGGCGCGCTCACCGTCTTCGACCTCGACTGGCGGCCGGTGTTCTGGGAGAGCCGCGCCGAGGCCCGCCCCGCCTACGCGCGGGCGCTGCGGCACGCGAGCGTCGCGGTCGGGAACCTGACGGAGTGCGAGGTCGCGACGGGCGCGAGGACACCGCGCGCGTGCGCCGACGCGCTCCTCGAAGCGGGCGTCACGCTCGCCGTCGTGAAGCAGGGCCCGGACGGCGTGCTCGCCGCGCACCGGGACGGCACCGTCGTGGAGGTCCCGCCGCTCCCCGTCGAGGTCGTCAACGGGCTCGGCGCGGGCGACGCCTTCGGCGGGGCGCTGTGCGAAGGGCTCCTCGCGGGCCGCCCCCTGGCCGAGACGATCCGCTTCGCGAACGCGGCGGGCGCGATCGTCGCGGGCCGCCTGGAGTGCTCGACGGCGATGCCCTTCCCGCACGAGGTGAGGGCGGCCCTCGCGGCGGCGGGGTGAGCGCGCGGGGGAGGGCACGGGAAGAGGGCGAGGCGTGAGGGCGCGGCCCAGGCGGGGCGTACCGGGTGACGCTTCGTGCACGGGGACACCCCGGCGCACCGCTCACCGATGCGCGCGACGGGGCGGGGGCGCAGAGTGGGAGCAGCGGGGCGGCCGACGCGGCGGTGAGAGGGAGCGAACGCGATGGATGGCAGTGACAGCCGTACGGGGGCACCCCGGCGTTCCGGCGGAGAAGCGCGCGTACCCGCGCCCCCGCCACGCCCCCTCCTGACCTCCCCCCACGTCCGCGCGGGCACGGCCGTCACTCCCCCGTTCGTCCTCGACGTCTCGCCCGCCCGCACCCCGCTCCTGCGGCACACGGCGCTCCGCGTGCTCGCGCTGCCGCCCGGCGCGCGGCACGTGCTGGTGACCGGGGCGTCCGAGTGGCTGGTCGTCCCGCTCGCGGGCGGCGGTACGGTGCGCGTGGACGGGGAGGAGTTCGCCTTGCGCGGGCGGTCCTCCGTCTTCGGCGCGGTGAGTGACTTCGCGTACCTCCCGAGGGACGCGCGCGCCGAGATCTCCTCCGGCGCGGGAGGCCGTTTCGCTTTGGCAGGAGCGACCTGCGGGCGCAGACTCCCCGCCCGCTACGGCCCCGCGCCGGAGGTCCCCGTCGAGCTGCGCGGGGCCGGACGCGCCGGACGGCAGGTCAACAACCTCGCCCAGGCCGGGGGGTTCGACTGCGACCGGCTCATGGTCGTGGAGGTCCTGACCCCGGCCGGCAACTGGTCCTCCTACCCGCCGCACAAGCACGACGAGGCCGTCCCCGGGCGCGAGAGCGCGCTGGAGGAGATCTACTACTTCGAACTCCCGGACCCGCACGGGCCCGGCGACGCCTACGGCCTCCAGCGCGTCAGCCCCTCGCGCGCGGGCGGCACCGACGTCTTCGCCGAGGTGCGTACGGGGGACGCGGTCCTCATCCCCGACGGCTGGCACGGCCCCTCGGTCGCACCCCCCGAGCGGCACCTCTACTACCTCAACGTCATGGCGGGCCCGGGCCCCGCGCGCGAGTGGCTGATCACCGACCATCCGGCGCACGAAGGCGTCCGGGACACCTGGGCCGGGCTCGCGCAGGACCCCCGCCTGCCCCTGACCTCGGCCGAGGAGCGCGCATGAGCGACGAGCAGGGACGCACACCCGCGTCCGGAGCCCCGCTCCCCCCGCAACCGCCCCAGAAGACCCGACGCCTCACCGTCGCGCAGGCCCTCCTCGTCTTCCTCAGCCGTCAGTTCACCGAACGGGACGGCGAGCGGCAGCGCTTCGTGCAGGGCCTGTGGGGGATCTTCGGGCACGGGAACGTGGCCGGGTTCGGGCAGGCCGTCGTCGAGTACGGCGCGGTGGACGGTCCCTACGCGATGCCGTTCCACCAGGGCCGCAACGAGCAGGCGATGGTGCACGCCGCGAGCGGCTTCGCGCGCCACCGCAGGCGCCTCGCGACGCACGCCGTCACGACGTCCATCGGCCCGGGCGCGACCAACCTCGTCACCGGCGCCGCGCTCGCGACCGTCAACCGGCTGCCCGTCCTCCTCCTCCCGGGCGACTACTTCGCGACGCACCCGGCCGACCCGGTGCTCCAGCAGCTCGAACACCCCGTCTCGGCCGACATCACCGTCAACGACGCGCTCAGACCCGTCTCCCGCTACTTCGCCCGCGTCCACCGCCCCGAGGCCCTGATCCCGGCAGCCCTGGAGGCGCTGCGCGTCCTCACCGACCCCGCCGAGACGGGCGCGGTGACGCTCGCGCTGCCGCAGGACGTGCAGGCGGAGGCGTACGACTGGCCCGAGGAGTTCCTCGCCGAGCGCACGTGGCACATCCGCAGGCCACCGCCGGACCCCGCCGCGCTGGACGAGGCCGTGGCCGCGATCCGCGCGGCGCGCCGCCCGCTGCTCGTCGCGGGCGGCGGCGTCCGCTACAGCGCGGCCGAGGGCGCGCTGCGCGCCCTCGCCGACGCGACCGGCATCCCCGTGGCCTCCACCCAGGCCGGCAAGGGCGCGCTGCGCCACGACCACCCCGCCGACGTCGGCGGCATCGGCCACACCGGCACCGCGACCGCCGACGAACTCGCCCGCGCCGCCGACCTCGTCCTCGGCGTCGGCACCCGCTGGAGCGACTTCACGACCGCGTCCGCGACCCTCTTCGAGGGCGGCGCGCGCACGGGCGGCGACGGCGTCCGCTTCGTCAACCTCAACATCACCTCCTTCGACGGCCACAAGCAGGGCGCCATCCCGCTCGTCGCCGACGCGCGCGCGGGACTCGAAGCGCTCACCGAACGCCTCGGCGGCTGGCGCGCGGACGAGGCGGAGATCGCGCAGTACACGCTCGACAAGGCGCTGTGGGAGGAACGCGTCGAGGGCTACACCCAGCCCGAGGACGGGGTCGCCGACCTCGTACGCCCCAACCAGGCCCACGTCGTCGGCGCGCTGCAAGCCGTCGTCGGCGACGAGGACGTCATCATCAACGCGGCCGGCTCGCTCCCCGGCGACCTGCACAAACTCTGGCGCACGCGCGGCCCGCTCCAGTACCACGTCGAGTACGGGTACTCCTGCATGGGCTACGAGATCCCCGCCGCGCTCGGCGTGTGCCTCGCCCAGCCGGGGGTGCCCGTGTGGGCGCTCGTCGGCGACGGCACGTACCTCATGCTCCCCGGCGAACTCGTCACGGCGGTGCAGGAGAACCTGCCGCTCACCCTCGTCATCCTCCAGAACCACGGCTACGCGTCGATCGGCGGCCTCTCCCGCGCGGTCGGCGCGGACGGCTTCGCGACCGCCTACCGCTACCGCGCGGCGGACGGCTCCTACACAGGCGCGCCCGCTCCCGGTGGACCTCGCCGCGAACGCCGCGAGCCTCGGGCTGCGCGTGCTGCGCGCCCGTACGGTGCGCGAGGTGCGCGAAGCGCTCGCCGAGGCGCGCGAGGCGGACCGTCCCACCTGCGTGTACGTCGAGACGGAGACGAGCGGCCGGGTGCCGGGCGCGCCCCCGGCGCAGGCGTGGTGGGACGTGCC
>NZ_GG770539.1:4704154-4713526 GCF_000154905.1 Streptomyces sp. SPB074
CGGGGTGGGGGCGCGTGATCCGGGGGCGTGCCGGGTGGGGGCGCGTGATCAGGGGATCGTGTGGGGCGGGGGCGTGTGACTCCGGGGGTCGTGTGAACCGGCGGTCGCGTGGAGTGGGGCGTTCCGGGTACGGGAGGGCGTGCAGAAACGATCCTCAAGCGGCGCGCCGCGCATCTCGTATGACGATCCCCTGCCTCTGTGGATAACTTCCGGGGCCCGATTCGCGGAAGCCCGTACGGTGTGCGTCATGGATCTCCGCACGTCATCCGGGCGCACGTCACGGCGGTCCGGCGGCCTCCCGCGAGGACCGGGCGCCGGGCCGCCGCCCCGCGCCGCGCGCCGCTTCGCCGCCGTCCTCACGACGGCCCTGCTGCTCCTCGCGAGCGCGCTGCTGCCGGGCGCCGCGCCGAGCGCCGAGGCGGCGCCGAAGAGCGGCGGGGCGCTCGCCTCCGGGGCGCACCGGGCGGGCGGCGTCCCCGGCGCGGAGAGCGCGGGCGTCCACCGTACGGAGAGCGGCGGCGTCCACCGTACGGACGCCTTTCGCCGCATGGCGGACGGCACCCGCATCGACACGAGCTGGTTCACGGCGGGCGATCCGCGCGAGAAGCGCCCCGCCGTCCTCCTCGCGCACGGCTTCGGCGGCAGCAAGGCCGAGCTGCGCTCCCAGGCCGAGTCCTACGCGCGCCGGGGCTACGCCGTGCTCACGTGGTCCGCGCGCGGCTTCGGCCGCTCCGGCGGGGAGATCGGCCTCAACGACCCGGAGCACGAGGTCGCGGACGTCTCCCGCCTCGTCGACTGGCTCGCCCGCCGCCCGGAGGTCCTGCTCGACAAGAAGGGCGACCCGCGCGTGGGCGCGACCGGCGCCTCCTACGGCGGCGCGATCTCGCTGCTCGCGGCGGGCCACGACCCCCGCGTCGACGCGATCGCCCCGGAGATCACGTACTGGGACCTGTCGCAGGCGCTCTTCCCCGACGGCGTCTTCAAGAAGCTCTGGGCCGGGATCTTCTTCACCTCCGGCAGCGCGGACATCGGCTCGCGGGTGGCGGGCGTCGGGGTCGGCTGCGGACGCTTCACGCCCGAGCTGTGCGCGATGTACCGCAGGGTCGCCGAGCGCGGCGCGCCCGACGCGGCGGCGACGAAGCTCCTCCACGACCGCAGCCCCGCCGCCGTGGGCGACAGGATCAAGGTCCCCGCCCTCGTGATCCAGGGCCAGTCCGACTCGCTCTTCCCGCTCGGCCAGGCCGACGAGACGGCCCGGCACATCCGCGCCAACGGCGCCCCCGTCTCGGTCGACTGGATCGCCGGCGGCCACGACGGCGGCGACATGGAGATCCCCCGACTGACCCGCCGCATCACCACCTGGTTCGACCGCTACCTCAAGAAGGACCGCTCGGTGAACACCGGCCCGGCCTTCCGCATCTCGCGCAGCGGCTCCGTGGGCGCCACGGACGACGCCGCCCAACTCACGGGCGCGGACCTCTCCACGTACCCGGGACTGACCGGCGGCGTCCCGGGCCGCGGCGCGGACTCCGGCTCCGACCCGGCCGCGGCGGGCCGCGACCGGTCCCGCGTCCGCTCCACCGAACACCACTACGCGCTGCCCAGGGACCGCCAGGTCTTCGCCAACCCGCCCGGCGGCTCGCCGCCCTCGCTCTCCGCCGTCCCCGGCCTCGGCGACGGACTCGCCCGGCTCGCCGAGCGGACGGGCCAGGGCTTCGCCGTCGACTTCCCCGGCCAGTTCGCCCGCTTCGACACCGAGCGGCTCACGAAGCCGGTCCGCGTCACGGGCAGCCCCACCGTCCGCGTCCACGTCCGTTCCTCGACGGGCACGGCGGTCCTCTTCGCGAAGGTCTACGACGTCGGCGCGGGCGGCAAGAAGCAGGTACTGCCCGCGCAACTGGTCAGTCCGGTACGGGTCACGGGCGCCCGCGAGGGCCGTACGGTCATCGTGACGCTCCCCGCCGTCGACCACCAGGTCCCCAAGGGCCACCGCCTGCGCCTCGTCCTCTCCGCGACCGACCTCGGTTACGCCTCCCCGGCGGCCCCCGCCACCTACACCGTCACCCCGGCCGGCGCGCTGACCGTCCCGAGCCTCCCGCAGGCCGCGAGCGGCCCGGCGCCGCTCCCGGTCTGGGTCTGGGCCCTCCCGGCGGCCGGCGCGGTCCTCGCCCTGCTGCTCCTCCTGCTCCGCCGCCGCACCGACGTGGCGCCCCCGCCGGACCCGGACCTCGCGGACGTCCCCCTGCGGATCACGGGCCTGGGCAAGAAGTACGCGCGCGGCGCCGAGCGCTGGGCGGTGCACGAGCTGTCGTTCACGGTGGGGCGCGGTCAGGTCCTCGGACTGCTCGGCCCCAACGGCGCGGGCAAGACGACGACGCTGCGGATGCTGCTCGGCCTCGTGCGCCCGGACGCGGGCGAGATCCGTGTCTTCGGCCACGCGATCCGCCCCGGCGCCCCCGTGCTGTCGCGTGTCGGTGCCTTCGTGGAGGGCCCCGGCTTCCTCCCGCACCTCAGTGGCCGCCGCAACCTGGACCTGTACTGGAAGGCGACGGGCCGCCCCGAGGCCGACGCGCACACCGCCGAGGCCCTGGAGATCGCGGACCTCGGCGAAGCGCTGGACCGCCCGGTCCGCACCTACTCGCAGGGGATGCGCCAGCGCCTCGCACCTCGCCCAGGCGATGCTCGGCCTGCCGGATCTCCTCCTGCCTCGACGAACCGACCAACGGCCTGGACCCGCCCCAGATCCGAAAAGATGCGCGAGGTCATGATCGCGTACGCGGCCTCGGGCCGCACGGTCGTCGTCTCCAGCCACCTCCTCTCGGAGGTCGAACAGTCCTGCACGGACCTGGTGGTCATGGACCGGGGCCGCCTCGTCGCCGCCGGCCCGGTCGAGGAGATCACCGGCGGCACGGGCGCGATGACGATCGGCCTGGCCCACCCGGTCCCCGATCCGGTCCTCGCGAAGGCGGCGGCGCTCCCGGGAGTGGCCGACCTGACCCGCGACGACGACCGCACCCTCCTCCTCCGCCTGGACGAGGGCGCCACGACGACGGACCTCCTCGCCCCCCTCCTCGCCCCCCTCCTCGCCCTGGACCTCCCCATCACCACCCTGACCCCCCGCCGCCGCCTGGAAGACGCTTTCCTCCACCTGATCGGGGGCCCGTCATGACCACAGGCCAACACCCCGGCACCAGCGGCACAACCGACCTCGCGAGGCGCGGGGGAGAGGGCAGGAGCACGGCTCGCGAGGCCGTGCCGCCCGGGGGAGCGGTCGTGCCCGCGACTGGCGCGGGCCGGCCTTCCGTACGGGTGGGAGGCGAGCCCAGGACGGAGGCCGCCGGAGTGCGCCGCGCCGGACTGTCCCGCCGCAACCTCCACCCTTGTCCCCACCCCCCCATGCCCATCCCCACCCCCATGGCAACGCCCACCCTCGCTCCCCGAGCACGACCGGAGTTCCGCATGACGCACCTCGGTAGCAGTTGGCCTCCGCCCCTGCCGGAGACCGGGGCCGGGGCGGCCCCCGCCTCGCCGCGCGCGGAGGGGTACCGGCCCGGGCGGACCTTGCCCGTGCGGGTGGAGTTACGCAGGCAGTTGACGCGGCGACGGACGGCGGTGATGGGGGCGGCGCTGTTCCTGCTGCCGTTCGTGCTCGCCGTGGCCTTCGCCGTGGGCGGGACGCCCGGTGGGGACGGTGCGAACCAGTCGCGCGGCACGCTCATGGACGCGGCGACGCGCTCGGGCGCCGACTTCGCGGCGGTGTGCCTCTTCGTCTCGGCGGGTTTCCTGCTCGTCGTCCCGGTCGCCCTCTTCTGCGGGGACACGGTGGCCGCCGAGGCGAACTGGTCGACGCTCCGCTACCTCCTCGCCGCCCCGGTCGCCCGCCACCGCCTCCTCGCGAGCAAACTGGTCGTCGCCCTGGCCTGCTCCCTCGCGGCGATGATCCTCCTGCCGCTCGTGGGGCTCCTCCTCGGCACGGCGCTCTACGGCTGGGGCCCACTCGAACTCCCCACGGGTGACTCCGTCCCGGCAGGGACGGCCGTCCCGCGCCTCGCGCTCGCCGTCGCCTACCTCTTCGTCTCCCAACTCGTCACGGCCGCCCTCGCCTTCTGGCTCTCGACCCGCACGGACGCGCCCCTCGGCGCGGTGGGCGGCGCGGTGGGCCTCACGATCATCGGCAACGTCCTGGACGCCGTCACGGCACTCGGCCACTGGCGGGACTTCCTCCCCGCCCACTGGCAGTTCGCCTGGACCGACCTCCTCACCCCCGAACTCGCCTGGCAGGGCGCGGCAAAAGGCGCGGCGATCTCGGTGACCTACGCCGTGGTCCTCTTCGCCCTCGCCTTCCGGGGCTTCGCGCGGAAGGACGTCGTCTCATGAACAGGCCCTGAGCCCTGGGACCACCGGTCGACGGAGGCACGGCGAGCACGCGCGGTCCCCTCCCGCCTGGGGCCACGGCCACGCGAGGGTGCTCGCCGGTCGGTTCCTGCGGGAGATCTCCTTCACCACGGCGGCGAAGGCCACCCGTTCGTCACGCGGAGCGCGGAGCGCGCCCCGCCACCCTGCGGCCGAGCCGGAAACGACGGCAGTGAGGAGGACCGGCCGCCGCCATGTCGCGCGGCACGGATCTCAATGCCTCCACGCCTTGATCGATGCGGCAGATCTGGCGGCCTGCTCGACCTTCGCGCGGAAGGCGCTGCGGGCCTCCTCATCGACCGGCGTCTCGTGTTCGGGCCGCATCCCGGTGCGGCCATCGGGGCTTTCGCGCAGGATGTCGGCGTGCCCGGCATGTCGGTTGGTCTCGCCGAGCACATGGACCAGGGTGGCGAACAGGTTCGTGCGGGAATGGGGCTCCGGCCACCACGGCACGTGGCCGGGGGCGTCAAGGGGGAGGTGGCCGATCGTCGCGTCCGAGTGCTCCCAGGTGCGCCGGTAGGAGGCGACGATCTGGTCGCGGATCTCGTCCTCGGCGGCCCACAGATCGCTGCCGTCGTGGTCCTGCCACCGGGGCAGCGGTTCCGGGGAAGGACGGCCGAAGACCTCACCGAAGTACCTGGCCTCGACACTGGCGACATGTTTGACCAGCCCGAGAAGGCTGGTCCCGGTCGCCGTCAAAGGCCGACGGGCGTCGTACTCGGACAGTCCCTCAAGCTTCCAGAGCAGGGCCGCCCGGTCGCGCCGCAGTCTCCCGTGCAGGCTGTCCTTCGCGAATCCATCGATCATGCGGCATCACCCTGCCACGGGCCACCAACGGCCTCAACATCCCCCACGACCCCCCCCAAGGACGTGCAAGACCGAGGCCCGACCGCGACCACCACGCCCGGAGCAGCGACGGGAAACTCACGGAACCCGATCGGGAGTCGGCCGGGCCGGGGCCCCAGCGCGTCCCCCCGCTCCGGGCCGTTCGCCCGCCCTGCCCCACCGGGCTCCCCTCCCGGCGCGTTCGCGCGCTCCGGGGCCGCCTCGCCCGGACCGTCAGTCCCGTAGCCGTACCCGCGCCCGTACCCGCCACGCAGTCTTCCGCCCGAGCGCCGCGAATGCCTCCCGCTGTCAGCCCGGCCGTGAGCCCGGCCGTCAGCCCTCGTCGTGAATGGCTTCGCTCAGCCCGCGCCCCGCAACGTGTCCCCGTCCACCTCTCCGCTGATCAGCCCGCGGTGCACGGGAGACAGGCCGTCCGGAAGGTCGTCGGGCTCGCACCAGCGGGCCTCCAGGATCTCCAGCGGGTCGAGCCGGAGGGTGCCGCCGGTGAGGCGGGCCTCGTAGGCCACTTCGAGGCGCAGGCGGTAGCCGCTGCGGAGGCGGACGAGGGGGCCGGGGACGACGTCGAGCCCGGTTTCCTCCTTGACCTCGCGGACGACGGTCTGCCCGAACTCCTCACCTTTCGCGGCGAAGCCGGTCGGCAGGCCCCAAGGCTGACGGGGCGACCACAGCCGGTGCCGCAGCACCAGCACGCGCCCTTCGTCATCGCGTACGACCCCGGTGACACCGACGTTGTACTTGGCGTGCGCGCACCACAACAGCCGCCACTGAAAGGGCCGAAGCAGCCGCCACACCCGGGCAATCAGCGCGTGGGGACGGATCATGTCTCCCATTGTCGCCCGCTCGCCAAGCGTTTCGTCCTCGCCCGCCTCCTCCACGTCCGCCTCGTCCAGGCCCTGCCACCGTGAGGCGCGGAGTGATCCACAAGGATGGTGTGAGGAAGTGATCATCGGGCAGGTGACGCCACGACGGACCCACTCAACCGGCACCGGAGCTGTCCGGTCCCGTTCCGAAGGAGAAACGCCTGTGAAGTCATGGCGCACTCGTACGACTCTCGGCCTCGCCACCGTCGCGGCGGCGGTGGCCATCCCGCTGACCGCCGGTACGGCCTCCGCCGCCCAGTGGCACGACGTCGCCGGCGGGCCGGAGATGTACCCGAACCTGGCGTCGTGCCAGGCGGAGATACCGAAGGCCAAGCAGTACTACCAGGACGCCGCCTGCACCGAAGTCAACGGCCTGGTCACCCTCTGGGCCCTGTACTGACCGCCCCGGCGGCCTGACACGCGGGCGGCGCTCACCGTCGGATGCCGGGTGCGAACTCGCGCCTTTGAATGCCCCGTTGGCGCGAGGCTTCGTTCGCGCGGGCGCTCCGCCTAGGCGGGGCTGTGGCCCCTGCGCGCCTCGACCGGCCCCCGCACTCCACTCCTTCACCGCCAAGGGCGGTTCCCCCGGTGTCATCGGGGGTGGGGGAGGGGGCGGGGGCGCGGCGCAGGCAGCGCCGACGAGCGGTCGAGAGCACTCGGGCCCTCCCGGCCGCACCGGAGGCGCGCGAGGAGCCTCATGTTTTCTCCCTGCACGACGAGTTGGTATCCAGCAGGCGGCGCAGGGAGGCGTCGGGAAGAGGTACGCCGGCGGGGGTGCCGTACTCGGGATCGACCGCCGGGACCTGCGGCAGCCGGTTCATCAGGCTCTCCAGCGCGGCGGGCAACGAGGGGGTACGGCGCGCGTGGCACTGCGCGAGCAGCCGGTGCCGCAGGGTGGGGGAGAGGGGTGGCGGTGTGTCCCCGTTCCCTGGGAGAAACGGTTCCGCCGTATCCCGGTCCTCGGCGGGGTGGGGCTTCGGCGTGTGCCGTCCCCGCGCCCGCCACCGCTCCGCGTCGCGGAACTCCCCGCGCGCGCTGTGCAGCAGGAAGAGCAGGAAGGCCGCCGTCCGGCTCCCTCCGTCCGCCGCGCGCCGCCACCACCACCCGGCC
This sequence comes from Streptomyces sp. SPB074, assembly GCF_000154905.1. Lineage (GTDB taxonomy): Bacteria > Actinomycetota > Actinomycetes > Streptomycetales > Streptomycetaceae > Streptomyces. The sequence continues at coordinate 4,711,384 of NZ_GG770539.1, forward strand.
GCGTCCTCGGCGCGCGTCAGGTGCAGCAACGCCCCGAAGACCAGCGCCCCGTGTGGATCGCCCTCGCCCTCGGCCACGGGCCCGGCGACAAGGCGCGCGAGACTCGCGGCGGCGGGCGGAGCGTCCACGACGAGCGCGACAGCCAGATCCAGATCACGCGCAGCCTGCTCATGCGGCGCCGCCCCCCGCCTCACCCGCCCACCTCCGCCACACGGAAGACACCCACTGGGCTGGGAGCCCCCATTGGGCTGGGAGCCCCCATTGGGCTGGGAGCATCTGCCGGGCTGGAAGTGCCTGCCGGGCTGGAGGCGCCTGTCGGGCTGGGAGCCGCCGCAGGTCCGGGAACGCCCGCTGGGCTGGAAGGGCCAGCCGGGTTCGAAGCGCCCGCTGGGCTTGGGGCCTCCGCCGGGCTGGAGGCACCCGCCGGGCCGCGAGGCGCCGCTGGGCCGTGAGGCCCCGCCGGGTTGGGGGCGCCTGCCGTGCCGGAAGCGCCTGCCGGGCTGGCAGCCGCAGCAGGGCCGGGTGCCGCCGCAGGTCGGGGAGCGCCCGTGGGGCTGGAAGGGTCCGCCGCACTCGAAACGCCCGCCGCGCTGGAAGTACCCGCCGTGTCAGAAGCATTCGCCGTGCCGGGAGCATCCGCCGAACTGGAAGCGTCCACCTTGCTCGGCGCACCCGCTGGGCCGCGAGTCTCCGCCGGGCTGGAAGCGTCCGCCGCGCTGGGAGCACCCGCCGAGCTGGGAGTGTCCGCCGTGCTCGAAGGCTCCGCTGGGTTAAAAGTGTCCGCCGCGCTCAAACCGCCCGTGGTGCTGGGAGCCCCCGTCGCGCCAGCAGTCCCCGCAGGGCTGGAAGTGCCCGCCGGGCCGGGGGTGTCCGCCGCGCTCGGTGCGCCCGCTGGGCTGCGGGTCACTGCTGGGTCGGGAGCTTCTGCCGGGCCGGGAGCCCCCTCCAGGCTCGGAGGATCAGCAGGGCCGCGAGCCCCCGAGGCGCTGTAAATGCCCTCCCGGCTTGAAGAGTTCGCCCCGCTGCGAGTCCCTGTCGCGCCAGCAGCCCCCGCCGCGCTGGAAGCACCCGCCGTGCCGGGAGCATCCGCCGAACTGGAAGCGTCCGCCGCGCTCGGTGTGCCCGTCGTGCCGCAAGCCGCTGCCCGGCTGGAAGCTTCCGCCCTGGCGCCAACCCCCTCCGCGCCGGAAGCTACCGCCGAGTCCGAAGGCCCCGCTGCTCCGCGAGTCCCCGCCGCCCCGCGAGCCCCCGCCTCACCCGACGCTCCTCCCGCGCCCGGAACCGCCGCCCCCAGGGCGGAAGCCGTGCCGTTCCCCGTGGGCTCCTCGCCCCGTGCCGCCTCCGAAAGCTTCTCCACCCGTCCGCGCGCGTAGCGCGCCTGTGCCCCCACCGCCGCTCGCTCGATGCCCAAGTAGTCGGCGATCTCCGCCTCGCCCACGCCGAGTTCGTACCGCAGGACCACCAAGTCGTACAGGCGCTCGGGCAACTCGTCCAGGGCCGCCCCGGACACCTCGCATACCGGCCGCAGGCCCCGTTCCGTCGCGCAGGCGTGCACCTCCGCCTTCAGCACGCGCCACGCGTACCGCGCCACCGAGTCCGAGCCGAGCACGCCGCGCCAGTTCCCGCGCAGCCACCCGCACACACGCGTCACGACCTCGTCCTTGTACACCGCGCCCACCTGCGTCGCGGCATACCGCGCCCACAGTTCCCGGTGCGAATCCGCGAAGGCGTCGAAGGTGAGGTCCGGCCGCCGCGGCGCCACGAGCGAGGGGTCGAGCACGGCCCGTGCCCCACTCCCACCCGCCCCGGCCTCGGCCCCCGTCCTCATGCCCGCACGCCCACGTGCCCCCGAATCCCCGCCCGTACGTCCCCGCGCACCCGCACCCGCACCTGTCCCCGAATCCGCTCCCACACCCCTGCCCTCCTCACCTTCACCCTGTCCCTCACCGTCCTGCCCCCTCTCTGTCCCCGCTCCACTCTCGCCGCCCGAGCACTTCGCCCAAGCACCGCTCCTCAGCCCGCTCGGCCCGTCTCCCCGAGCTGGTCGCGCGCCCCCGCCCAACGCCCCCGCAACCCCGCCCAGCCCATCCCAGCCCAACCGCACGCATCCCCCCGCCCACCGCCCAGCAACCCCACATCACCG
>NZ_GG770539.1:4713706-4716590 GCF_000154905.1 Streptomyces sp. SPB074
AGAAGTCCTGGAGGGGAAGGGGCTGATGGGTGATGGGCGCGTACGAGGTGGATCTCGAACTGGACCGTGCGCACTCGGCCCGCGTGTACGACTGGTTCCTCGGCGGTACGACGAACTTCCCGGCCGACCGGGAGGCCGCCGCGGCGGCCCGCGCGGCCTTTCCCGTCATCCTGACCACCGCCCGCGTCAATCGCGCCTTCATGCACCGCTCGGTCCGTCTCCTCGCGCACGAGGGACTCGACCAGTTCCTGGACATCGGCACGGGCATCCCGACGAGCCCCAACCTCCACGAGGTCGCCCAGTCCGTCCGCCCCGCCGCCCATGTCGTCTACGCCGACCACGACCCGATCGTCCTCGCGCACGCCCGCGCCCTCCTGCACAGCGGTCCGCAGGGCCGTACGGCGTACGTGCAGGCCGAGGCCCGCGAGCCGGCCGCGCTCCTCGGCGCCCCCGACCTGCTCGCGACGCTCGACCTCTCCCGTCCCGTCGCCCTCTCGCTCAACGCCCTCCTCCACTTCGTCCCCGAGGACGCGGAGGCGTACGGGCTCGTCGCGGCCCTCAAGTCGGCGCTCGCGCCCGGCAGTACGCTCGCGATCAGCCACGTCACACCGGAGTTCGACCCGCCGGGCATCGCCCGCCTGACACAGGCGTACGCGTCCTCGGGCACCCCCGGCAAGGCCCGCACGCGCGAGGAGATAGCCCGCTTCTTCGAGGGCTGGGACCTCCTCGACCCGGGCCTCGTCCCGAGCCACGCATGGCGCCCCGAGGGCCCGGACCCCACGACCCCGGCCGAGTCCGCCTGCTACGCGGCCGTGGCCCGCAAACCCGCGCCCCGGCCCGCGGCGGGCCGGCCGGTGTAACCCTTCTGGACGCACGCCGATTTGGCGCGGGCACACACATCCGGGGATGATCGGGACTCCGCTCCGCGAAGCGGCACGATCCACGCGGGAACGCGCGGCCCGGTGCCGTTCCGGACGCGCGGGGCCTGAGCTCCGTACGGAAAAGGACGCCCCGCGGCGCCCACTTCGGGGCCGTACGGAGCAAAGGACACCGCAGGACCGATGTGCCCCTCAGCCGCGTGCGGCGGGCGGTTCGCCCACCCCTTGCAGGCCGCCCGACTCCGGCCCTCCGCTCTCCGCCAGCAGCTCAGCCAGGGACTGGCCCCGGCGGATCGTGGCGAAGCGCGTGCGGCCCTCCCCGTCCGTCCAGAAGCCGTGGACCGCCGGGCGCGGGAGGCTGTTGTAGGCGAAGTGCGTGGAGAAGTAGCAGGCGCCCGTGTCCCACAGGGCGATCAGGTCGCCCGGGGACAGCTCGGGGAGGGTGCGGGCGCGGGCCACGAGGTCGCCCGCGAAGCAGCAGGGCCCCGCGACGTCCTGGACCAGGTCGGGGGACTCCTTCAGCGTGCCGTCGGAGGCGAAGGCGGCGACGCGCAGCGGCCAGGCGTCGGGGGCGAAGACCGTACGGGTCGCGACCTGCGCGCCCGCGTGCGTCACCGCGATGCGGCGCCCGCCCGACGTCTTCGTGTACTCGACGCGCGCCGCGACGAAGCCCTGCTTCGCGAGCAGTGAGCGGCCGAACTCCATGCCGATCGTGTAGCGGCCGTCGAAGAGGCCGGGGACCCGCTCGCGCAGCAGCTCCGCGTACTCCGCGAAGCGGGGCGCGGTCTCCTCGCCCTCGAAGTTGACGGGAGGCCGCCGCCGATGTCGATCGTGTCGATCTGCCGGCGGCCCGCCTCGCGGTTGACACGCTCCGCCAGCTCGTACACCACCCCTACCGCCTCCGCCATCAGCTCCAGGGCGACGCCCTGCGAGCCCGTGTGCGTGTGCAGGCGCGTGAGCCAGGGGCGCTCCACGTACTGCCGTACGAGCCAGTCCTCCGCGCCCGGGTCGCGCAGCGCCACGCCGAACTTCGAGGTCGCCGTGGCCGTCGACATGGCCCCGATCGAGCCCGTACCGACCTGCGGGTTGACGCGCACGCCGAGTGGCGAGTCGGTCGGGCCCTCGGCCATGAGGGCGTCGATACGGGCCAGCTCCTGCGGGCTGTCCGCGTTGACCGCGATGCCGTGCGCGAGCGCGTCGCGCAGCTCGGCGACCGTCTTGGCGGGCGAGTCGAAGACCGTACGGGACGCGGGCACCCCGGCCGCGCGGGCCAGTTCCAGCTCGCCGGGGCTCGCCACCTCGCAGCCCACGCCCTCCTCGTCCAGCACCTCCAGGACCGGTACGAGCGAGGCCGCCTTCACGGCGAACGTGTGCAGGATGGGCGCGGGCCCGGCGAAGGCGGCGCGCAGTTCGCGGGCGGCCTCGCGCACCCCCGTCACGTCGATGAAGCCGGCGACCGGGGTCCCGGCGTCGAGCAGTCCGGTGCGCGCGGCCTCGCGCAGCGCCGCGTGCCTGCGGGCCAGGGGCTCGTGTTCCATCGTCGGGTCTCCTCGCCGAAAGCCGGGCGGCGCCACCGTCCGTGCCGCCGTACGGCCACTCTCCGGCACCCGCCCCCGCCTCGTCTGCGGCGCGTCGGCCCACGTCACCGCCGTTCCCCTCGTACGGGTGGACAGGAGGGGCCGGGGAGCGGGCACGGGCTTGTGCGGAGGTGAGAGGGGGCGGGGGTCGGGTTCGTACGGGAGCACAAGGTGCCGGGGTGGCTCAGGGGCGGTCCGGCCACGGCAGCAACCCCGCCGCGCGCAGCCCCAGTTCCGCGAGGAGGCGCGTGTCGGGGTCGGTGAGATCGACGTCGAAGAGGTCGTGGAGGCGGCGCAGCCGGTAGCGGAGGGTGTTGGGGTGCACGGCGAGAAGCCGCGCCGTCGCGGGGACGTCGCCGAAACGGTCGAGGTACGCGGCGAGGGTGCGGGCGAGGTCCGTACGGTGCTCCGCGTCGTGCGCGAGGAGCG
>NZ_GG770539.1:4717311-4724938 GCF_000154905.1 Streptomyces sp. SPB074
CCTCGCGCAGCGCCCGGGGCGCGTCCTCGCCCAGCGGCGTGCCGTCCGCCGCGACCCACAGCGAGCCCAGCACCTCCTCGCCCGCGCGCACGGCGATCGCGAGCCGCTCGGGGAACCGCGCGTCGGCGGGGCGGCGTACGACGTCGTCGCTCGCCCACAGCGTGCGCAGGAAGCCGCTCGCGCCCAGCTCCGCGAGCCGCCAGCGCGGGACCCGCTGGCCGAGGATCGTGAGGCGGCGCTGCGGGTCGGCGCCGTTCTCGGTGCGGGAGTAGGCGAGGACGCGGGACTCGGGGTCCTCGATCGTGACGGCGCCGCCGACGAGCGCGGCGAAGGCGTTCGCGAGCGCGGGGAGGTCCCCGAGGGAGATGTCGGCGTGCGGGTCCCCGGCCCCGCCGCTCTGCGCGAGTCCGGGCCCGCAGCAGCGCGATCAGCTCGGTACACTCCCCCCCACCGGGGGCGCGGGGTCAGGAGCGCGGTGGGCACCTCGCCCGCCATGTCGAGCAGGCGCGGCGCCGGGCCCGCTCGCGCCGCGCCGCAGCACGAGCGCGGCGGCCCGCGCGCGGGCGGCGGCCCGGAGCACGTCGGCGGCGTCGGGCGAGGAGGCGTCCGCGCCGGTCGCGACGAGGATCTGGTCGCGCGCCGCGAAGGTCTCGCCGGGGTCGTAGACGCCGATGCCGCGTACGGGGACGGCGTGCCCGCCCGGCACGGTCACGGCCTCGACGGCCTCCCCGGCCCCGGCGGCGAGGACGGTGCCGAGGGTGGGGGCGTCCTCCGGGACCGGGTCTTCGTGGCCGGGCTCGCGGGCGTCATCGGGAGGGGACGGCATCCGTCCATGGTGGCCCACGCGGGGGTGGCGGCGGGCGGACGGGGAGGAGACGCGTCAGGAGCGGACTTCCGGACGGTCAAGCGCGGACTTCCGGACGGGCGACGCGCGACCCGGCGGCGGGGCCGGGCTCCCGGGGATGGGGAGGCGACCCTGCGGGCCCGTGGCGCGCAGCCCGCGCGGAATCGCCGTACGACCTCGATCCCGACGTTCCAGTCGCGCACGATACGGGTCGCGAGCGTCCCCGCGACCGTGATCCCCGTCTATACCGGGCCCATTCCTACCAGGTCCGCTTCCTGGACGAGTCGTCGCAGTTCCGCGACCTCCCAGCCCGTCAGGCGGGCGATGTCGGTCTCGGTCTGGACGGTGAGCTGCACGTCCTCGCGAACGGCGCGGAGGGCCGCGGCGATCTCGACCACGAGGTCGTCGCGCGCGGCGGCGAGGGCTTGGGCGGCCTCCGCGTGTCGGTGGGCGGCGAGTTCGAGGCGGGCCATCGGGTCGGTGGTCATGGGCGGACATCTGCCCCGTGACGGAGCGGACATTCCCGGCGGCGGCAGCGGGAGCCGCCTCGTGCTCGCGGACGGGGCCGTCTCGTACACGTGCTCCCTTTGACGGCCTCCGTGCACAGGGTCCACAATCTCCTTCCCCGGCGTCCGGGGGTGCGTGAGCCAGGGGGAGCCCATGCCCATTCCCATTCCGCCGCATCTCGAACTGCCCGCCAAGACGGGCAGCCGGAAGGTGCGGCTGCGCAGGGTGTTCCGTTGACGCAAGGCGCTGCGCGGGCTCACCCAGTGGATCGTGGACCGTGCGCTGCCGATGGCGCTGTTCCTCGGTGTGCTGTGGTTCTTCGCCGCCCGGTACGGCGGCGGCGGTGGCGAGGTCTACCGCGTGTTCACACTCCTCGACGATCCCGTCGGCCACCCGCTGCTGTGGGTCGCCTCGGCCATCGGCTGGGTCGCCGTCCCGGCCATCATCGGTGGCGCGGCGGGGCACGTCATCACGCAGCGCATCGACCGCGTCAAGAAGCAGCCGAGCACCCGCCTCTTCCGCCGCCGTCGCCTCAAGCAGCGCCTCCGGCCGCCGGGTGTGATCGTGCGGCCCTACCGCTACGGGACCGGCTCCCAGCAGGCGTTCGTGGACGCCTATGTACGGGTCGCGCACCGCAACGACTGGGCGCGGGCGCAGGACCACTGGGAGATCTACCTGCGCGACACGATGTCCACGCAGCAGTACGCGGACCTCGACCGGCACGAGTGCCTGCGGCAGGCGCGGAACGTGGCGCTCATGATGCTGCGGATCGCGGCGCTCTCCGGCCACGGGCACTGCATCGTCTGCGACAGGAGGGCGTGACCGTGCGATCCGAGGATGTCGTCGGCCTCATCGAGGCCACCCTCGCCCTCGCCTTCCCCACGGCGAGCACCCAGGGACTCACCCGCGCCGCCGAGGCCGTCGCGCGCTGGGGCGCGGAGGACGCGGCCCAGTACCTTGACGACCCCCTCACCCTCCGCATGATCACCGACCTCCTCCAGGTCGCGGGCGTCCCCGAGGGCGACTACCGCCCCGCCGAACCGGCGGGCAGGGCGATGGAGTGGGAATCGGAGTACCGCGTCTGGTCCCACACGGACGAGATGCCGGACCTCCCCTACCTCCCCCGCCCCCCGGACCGCCCCCGCCACACGCGGCAGGCCGGGCACGGCGAACGGCCGCCGTACGAGGGCGACGAGCGGTACGGGGGCGACGAGGGGTACGAGGGCGACGAGCGGTACGGGGGCGGTGCGGCGTACGAGGCGGAGCGCCCCGGGGAGGCGGGGGAAGCCGTGCGGGACCGGGAGCCCGGCCCCGGCCGCGCGTCCGGGAGCGAGTCCCCGGCAGGCACGGCCCGCCCGGGCTCCCGCCGCTGGCCCTTCCCCCGCCCCGGGAACCAGGGCCCCGGCGACTGACCACGACCCTCGCGGGCACGGCACGCGAGACGGAGGGTGCGGCCCGCGCGGTGTCGCGGCGACACGCGGACCGGACGGGCGCCGCTCGGCCGTGCGGGCTGCCGGGTGGCGGCCGCGGACAGTGCTGCTCACCCGTCACACGACAGCGGCCCGGCCGTGCTCCCGTGGGCGCACTCGTCCAGCAGCCGGCGGATGAAGGCGAGCGACGCGGCCGGGGCGAGGGCGCGGTCGCGCACCGCGTCGTAGCGGTGCTGGAGGTCCTCCACCCGCGCCGGGTTCTCGATGACGTGGCCGCTGACGCTGTTCTCCGTGTACGCGGCGGTGGAGCCGTCCGACTGGCGCAGGAAGGTGACGCTGGTGCTCGCGAGGCCGTGCAGGCCCGCCGAGAAGGGCAGAACGTGCACGGTGATGTGCCGGGTGCTCGCGGTGCGCAGCAGATCCTCCAACTGCGCCCGCCACTGCGCCCGGTCCGCGAGCGGCGTGCGGAGCGCGGCCTCCGAGAAGATCGCGCGGAAGACGGGAGCCCCGGCGTCGTGCAGGCGGGCCCGGCGGCGCATCCGGGCGGATACCTGCTGGTCCAGTGCCGTGCCGGTCATCCCGCCGCCGAGGCCCATCCGTTCGCGCGCGTAGCCGGGTGTCTGGAGCAGACCGTGCAGGATGTCGAGGCCGAAGTGCCACATGCTGGTGGCCTCCGCCTCCAGGCCCATGTACGCGCGGTACTCCTCCTTGAACTCGTCACGGTCACGCAGTGCCAGTTCCCACAGGGCGAGCAGCAGCCCCGGTGTCCGGTAGAAGTCGTCCAGCGCCTGGACCACCTCGGGGCCGCCCAGTGTCTCGCCCTTCTCCATCTTGCCGAGCAACGAGTGGTCCCAGCCGGGCCGTTGCCCGAGCCTGCGCAGCGGTACGCCCGGCTCGCAGCGCAGGCGCCGCAGCTCCTGCGCGAAGCGATGACGGGGCTGAACACTGCGTCCGGTCACCGCGCGACGACTGGGCACGGGAGCCTCCTCGGTGGTGCGCGCCCGCCGTGTGGAATTTGCGGGTCCGCCTGTGGAACGTACGAGCCCCGGGCGCCCCCGGAGCGCGTCCCGCGCGCCAGGATCGTGAGGGACGCGCCACGCAGCGTAGCGCCAGGAGCTGCGCCAGGTACGGAGGTTGGCGCGGCGACCGGAACAGTGGGGCCCCTCATGTCGAAGAAGACCGACCACGCCGACCGTCTGCGGGAGGCGATGGCCGCTCGGGACGCGCTCGCCGCCGCGTTGACGGCGGCGGGGATTCAGTTGCCCGCGAGGGACGTGCGGCGGGCGTGGGCCGGGGAAGCGCCGTACGCGCTGGTGCATCTGGGCGTCTGCTCGGCCCCCGTCGCGCACGCGCTCGCCGAAGCGCTGGGGCGGGAGGCGGGACGGTGATCGGGGAGATCGTGTGGGACGCGCGCCGTGAAGTGCTCGCGGTCGTGACCGGGCGGCTCGGCCGGTACTGGTGGTTGCGGCCGCTCGGCGGCGGGCGCGAGTGGAACGCGGGGCCGGACGAGGTGCGGCGGCTGCCCGAGCCGGGCACGTACGGCGAACGGCCGGGCCCGGGCCCCGCGTTCCGGGTCGCGGACGACGCGCTCGCCTGCCGCCTGGGTACGACCACGCGCGGCGAGATGGAGCGCCACACGCGGCTCCTGCGGGAGCTGGCCGAGACGGCGCTCGCGGCGGAAGTCCCCGCCGAGACGGGCGCGTTGCCTCGTGCGCTGCTCGGCTCCGTGCCGCCGGGCGACGCCCCCGCCTTCGCCGCGTACGCCCATATGCAGGCGCTGGCCCGGCTGCTCCGTCAGCACGCCGCCGGGGAACGGGCCGCTCTGGAGGCACGGTGTGCGGGCGCGCGGTGGGGGGCCCTCTCCTGAACGCGGGTGGACGCCCCGACGGGTCCGCCGGGGGCCGGGGCCTCGTCCGGAGCCGGCCCGTTCGGGGCGCGGGAGAAGTCCAGCAGGGCGCGGGCGGGCGGCGCGAGGGCCGTTCGGCCCTGTGCCCGGGGCCGGACGGCGGGGGGCCCGCTTGCGATACTGGGGGTGTGCCGCCCGAACGCCCCGGGGGTGCGTTTGCCGGGGCGGCCGCCCCGCCGCGTACCGGAGTCCCCGCCATGATCCCCGCACTCGCACCCGCATCCGCATCCGCATCCGCACCCGCATCCGTATGCACGGCCGCGACCGCGCTCGTCCCTCCGTCCGCGTCCGGCTTCCGGGCCCGCTCGTGAGCCCCGTGGACGGGGCCGGTGCCGCTCCGCCCATCCGCGTGTTCCTGCTCGACGACCACGAGGTCGTGCGGCGTGGTGTGCGCGATCTGCTGGAGGCGGAGCCGGACGTCGTCGTGGTCGGCGAGGCCGCGACCGCGCGGGAGGCGCTGGCGCGGGTGCCCGCGACGCGGCCCGATGTCGCCGTGCTCGACGTCCGGCTCGGCGGGGCGAGCGGCGGGGACCACGAGGGCGTCGAGGTGTGCCGCGAGCTGCGGGCCGAACTGCCCGGCCTGGCCTGCCTCATGCTCACGTCCTTCGACGACGACGAAGCGCTCTTCGACGCGATCATGGCGGGCGCGGCCGGCTACGTGCTCAAGCAGATCAACGGCTCCGACCTCCTCACCGCGGTACGCACCGTCGCGACGGGCACCTCGCTCCTCGACCCCCGCACGACGAGCCGGGTCATGGCCCGCATCCGCGAGCCCCGCCCCGGGAAGCCCGAGCCGAGCCGGGCGGTGCCCGGCGAACTCGCCCGGCTCTCCCCGCGCGAGCTGGAGATCCTCGACCTCATCGGCCTCGGCCTCACCAACCGGCAGATCGCCGAACGCCTCTACCTCGCCGAGAAGACCGTCAAGAACCGGGTCTCGTCCATCCTCGGCAAGCTCGGGGTCGGGCGCCGGATACAGGCCGCGATGCTCGCGGAGCGGCTGCGGGGGACGGACGCGGGGCGGCCGCGTCCCTGAAGCGGTCACGGCGGAAGGCTCCGCCGCTCCCGGCCCGGCGGTCCTCGGCGCTCGTTTGGCTGCCGCCCGGGGGCGGCACCGCGTCCCCGGTGATCCGGCACGCGTCCTCCGGAACGTACGCCGCCTCCCGCTCCGAGCCGACGAGCCCGGCTGCCCGGCCGCCCGCCGCCCAGCCGCCCGGCCGGGCTCCCCGCGCCCGCGACGAGCCCCTTGACGCGGATGCCGCGCGGGCCCGGCTCCGGCCCGGTGGTGGGCGGCGTGGGGGCCGCGTTCAGGCCCTGGGGATCGGGGCCGCCCACGTGATCCGCGTTCCCCGGCCCCCGGGGCCCGCGTCGATCCGGAGGCTTCCCCCGCACTGCTCCGCGCGCGAGCCCATGTTGAGCAGGCCGCCGGTCGGGCGGGCCGGGCCGAGGCCCGTGCCGTCGTCCGTCACCGTGAGGACCACGGCGTCCGCCCCGTCCGGGACGGCCAGTTCGACGTCCGCGTGCCGCGCCCGCGCGTGCCGTGCCGTGTTGCTCAGCGCCTCCGCCGCGACCGCGAGCACGTGCTCGCGCAGCTCCTCGGGCACCGTGCTGTCCACCGGCCCCGCGATGCGCAACGACGGCTGAAAACCAAGGTGCTGGGCGGCGAGCTGCACCGTCTCCGCGAGGCGGCGGCGCAGCGCGGGTCCGCCCCGGTCCTCGTCGCTCGTACGAAGCTGATGGATCGTGGAGCGGATGATCTGGATCGTCGCGTCCAGGTCGTCCACCGCGCGCCCGACCCGCTCGGACGCCGCCGGGTCCGCGATCGAGCGCTTGGCGCTCTGGAGCGTCATACCGGTCGCGAAGAGCCGCTGTATCGCGACGTCGTGCAGGTCGCGCGCGATGCGGTCGCGGTCCTGGAGCATCGCCAGTTCCTCCGACTCCTCGCGCCTGCGGGCGAGTTCGAGCGCGATGGCGGCCTGGTCGGCGAAACCGTCGATGAGCGCCGTCTCGGCCGCGGCGAAGCCCTGCCCGCCGGAGCGGCGGCTCAGCCGCAGCGCCCCGCACACCGTCCCGTCCACGGGCAGTGGCACCGCGACGACCGGCCCGTGCTCCGCGCCGTCGAGCGGCCGGGCGCGCGCGTCCGCCCGTACGTCCGCCGTCACGACGGGCACGCGCTCCGCCGCCGCGAGCCCCGAGAGCGAGCCCGCGACCGGGAGGACCGCGCCCCGCACCCGCTCCGCCCCCTCCCCGTGCGTGACCCGCACGACCAGCTCGCCGGGCCCGGCGGGGAGCAGGACGGCGGCGAGGTCCGCGTCGGCGACCTCCATCGCGCGGCGCGCGATGATCCGCAGCACCTCGTCCGTCCCCGTGCCCGCGAGGAGCGCGCGGGTGATCTCGCCGAGGGCTTCGAGCCGGTGCTCGCGGCGGCGGCTCTCCTCGTACAGGCGCGCGTTGTCGACCGCGACGCCGGCCGCGATCGAGAGCGTCGTCAGGACGGCCTCGTCGTCGGCGTCGAAGGAGCCGCCGCCGCGTTTCTCCGTCAGGTAGATGTTCCCGAAGACCTCGTCGCGGACGCGGACCGGGGCGCCGAGGAAGGTCCGCATCGGCGGGTGGTGCGCGGGAAAGCCGTAACTGTTCGGGTGCGCCGTCAGGTTGCCGAGGCGCAGCGGCGCCGGGTGGCTGATCAGCTCGCCCAGGATGCCCTGCCCGCACGGTGCCGGGCCGATCCGCGCCGCCACCTCCGCGTCCATCCCGACCGTCACGAACTGCGAGAGCCCCGCGCCGTCGTCCCCGATGACACCGAGCGCCCCGAACCGCGCCTCGGTGAGCGTCACGGCCGCCTCCACGATGCTCCGCAGCACCTGCGGCAGCGCGAGATCCCGGCCGAGGTCCATCACGGCGGTGAGCAGCGCGTGCATCCGCTCGGGCACGTCGAGGGTGAGG
>NZ_GG770539.1:4725038-4757051 GCF_000154905.1 Streptomyces sp. SPB074
GGCGGCGGAGCGGGGCGGGGTGGCGGTGAGGGGGGAGGGGACGCGGGGGAGAGCGGTAGGGGTGGTGCGGCGCGGGGCGCCGTGCAAAGGCGGGGCTCCGTGCGGGTACGGGCAGCGGTCGCCCGTACCGGCGGCGGTCTCGCGCGAGTCGTGCGGCTCGGTACCGGCGGCGGTCTCGCGGGGCTGGTCCGGTGCCGTGCCGGTGGCGGCTTCTCGGGGGTCGTGCGGCTCCGTACCGGTGGTCTCGCGCCGCTCGTTCATGTCCGTACGGTACGCGGCGGTTCCGGGCCCCCGGCCCCCGCGTGCCCGGTGGGCGCTCGCCCGTGTGACGCACTTTACTGGCGCTTGGTGTCGTACGTGGCGCGTCGTGTCATAAAGTGAGGCGTGCCGGGTCCCGCCCCCGTCCACCGGTTTTCACGCTGCTCACCGGTCCGCGCGCCGATTCGCTCAGCCGCGCGCCGCCGGGCAAGCACCAGGGAGAGTCCATGTCAGAGGCCGCCGCCACGCCACGTGCCGCGAAAGCCGCCCGGTACGGCTTCGTCTTCGCGTTCCCGTTCGTGATGGTGATGCTGCTCGTCGGCATCTACGTCTCCTCGATGCACGCGCCCGAGCCGCACGACCTTCCCGTCGCCGTCGTCGGCAGCGGGGCCCAGGCGGAGCGGAGCGTCGCCGCTCTCGACGCGGCGGACGGCTCGCCCGCCGACGCGCGCCTGCTCGGCTCGGTGTCCGAGGCCCGGCGGCAGCTCCACGACCGCGAGATCGCGGGCGCCCTCGTCCTGCCCGAGGACGGCGGCAGGACCGCCCAGCTCTGGACCGCGCAGGCGGCGGGCGCCTCGCAGACCATGGACGTCACCCGGCTCCTGACCCCCGTCGCCGCCGGAGCGCACCTCACGGTCGAGCCGCACGAGGCCGCGCCGCTCCCGCCGGACGACCAGGGCGGCATGGGCGTGCTCTACCTCTCGGTCGGCGCCATGCTGGCCGGGTACATGGCCGTCACCGTGGCGAGCTCCGGAATGCCCGGCCTCCTGCGGCTGAGGAAGCTCGTGCCCGTCCTCGCGGGCTGGAGCGCGCTCATGAGCGTCGTCGTGTGGACCATCGCCGGGCCGGTCATCGGGGCGGTGAGCGGGCACGTCCCCGACGTGCTCGGCGCCGTGTTCCTCGGGATCTTCGCCGTCGGCCTCACGCAGGCGTTCCTGACCCGCCTCTTCGGGCCCGTCGCCGTGATCGCCGGCATCACCCTCTTCATGTTCCTGGGCGTCCCGGCCTCCAACCTCGCCCTGTCGATCCACACCCTGCCGGGCTTCTTCGGCTTCCTGCACCACGTCCTCCCGCTCCCGGCCCTGGGCGAGGCGCTGCGCGCGCTCGTCTACTTCGACGGCGACGGCGCGGGCGTCCACCTGCTGACCCTCGGGATCTGGGCGCTCGCCGCGCTCCTCCTCAGCGCGGGCTTCGACGTGCTCAAGCGGCGCAAGACGGCGGGGAAGGCGGCGACCGGGACCGCCGCCACGCCGCCGAGCGCGCCCGCGACCTCCACCGCGCCCGCGACCTCGGCGCCCGCGACCTCCGCCTCCACCGCGCCCGCCGCCCCTGCCTCCTCCGCCACCCCTCCCGCCCCCGCGCGCAAGGCCCCGCATCCGGCCGTCCAGCTCGTGCTGCTCGGCGCCTTCCCCTTCCTCATGGTCGTGCTGATGGTCGGCCTCATGCTCGGCGGAATGCACAAGCCGCTGCCGCGCGACCTGCCCGTCGCGGTCGTCTCCAGCAGTGCGCAGACCGCGGAGCAGATGGCGGCGGGACTGGGGAAGTCGCTCGGCTCCTCCTTCGACATCCGCGCCCTGGACAGCGCCGGCGAGGCGAGGCGGCAGATCCGGGACCGTGAGATCGCGGGCGCGTACGTACTCCCCGCACCCGGGGCACAGGACGGCGCGAAGGCGACGATCCTCTCCGCCGGGGGCGCCGGGATGAGCCAGCAGCAGGTCGTCCAGCGCACCTTCGGGCAGATCGCGGCCCAGCAGGGCGTCCCGGTACGGAACGTGGATCTCGCGCCGCTGCCCGCGCACGACGGCATGGGCACGGTCACGCTCTACCTCGCCATCGGCTTCACGATGTCCGGCTTTCTCGTCGTCACGATCATGTCGGTTGCCGCCCGCGAACTGCTGCGGGTGCGCAGGCTGCTCCCCGTGCTCGCCGGGTGGGCCGTCCTCATGGCCACGGCGGTGTGGCTCCTCGCGGGCCCGGTGATCGGGGCCGTGCACGGTCACGCCTGGCAGATCCTCGGCGTCGGCGCGCTCATGGTCTTCACCGTCTCGCTCGTCACGGCGGTGTTCGCGCGCTTCCTCGGGCCGCTCGCCGTGATCCCCGTCGTGACGCTGATGATGTTCCTCGGCGTGCCCGCGTCCAACGGCGGCGTCGCCCTCCACATGGTCCCCGGCTTCTTCCAGGCCCTGCACGGAGTGCTGCCGCTGCCCGCCGTCGTGGAGTCGATCCGCTCGGTGCTCTACTTCGGCGCCGAGGGCATCGGCGGCCACCTCGGCACGCTCGCCGTCTGGGGCGGCGCGGCCCTCGTGCTCAACGTCGCGCTCGACCTCTTCCAGCACCGCCCCACCCGCGACCAGGACCTCGCCGACCCGGCGGCCCTCGTCGCGGCCGAACTCGCCCCCGGGGCGCCGACGGAGGCCCTGCGGTGAGCGGCGAGGGAGGCGTGTCGCGGGCCGGGGAACGGTGCCCCGGCCTGAGGGCCGCCCCGTACGCCGGAAGCTAGGGTGTTCCCGTACCGAGGACGGGAACCCGCAGCACAGCGAAGGGGCCGCCAGCATGGTCGAGAGCCCGGGCACACCAGGGCAGGCGGCGCGCGCCGCCTCGGCGGCGCGCAAGCCCGGACGGCCCTCGCTCTCCGAGCTGAAGCGGCGCGAGGTGCGCCTGGAGATCGCGCGCGCGGCCGTGCGCCTCTTCCGCGCCCAGGGCGTCGAGCAGACCTCCGCCGCCGACATCGCCGCCGAGGCCGGCGTCTCGCCGCGCACCCTGTGGCGGTACGTGCCCTCCAAGGAGGAGGCCGTCACCGTCCTGTTCACGCTCGCCGCCGAAGGACTCGCCACCCGCCTGCGCGAGCTGCCGCCGGGTGAACCGCTCAGCGCCCTGCTCCTCGGCGAGCCCTGGCAGGACCAGATGACGCCGGAGATCGGGCGGCTCGTGCGCGAGGCGACCCGGCTGACCCAGGACGAGCCCGCGCTGCGCAAGGTCGCCCACCAGGCCGCCTTCGCCTTCCAGTCCGGGATCGCCGCCGCGTTCGCCGCGCGCGAGGGACGCGCGGAGGCCCGTCTGGAGGACAAGGTGCACGCCGCGATGCTCCTCGCGACGCTCGCCGTGGTCGAGCAGGAAGCGGCCTGGTGCGAACCGGCCGACGAACCGCGCCGCAGCGAACTCCTCCGCCGCGGCCTCCGCGTCGCCTCGGCGGGCCTGCCGCTCTGACGCCCCCTCCCGCCGCGCGTCGCGTGGCGCGGGAACCCGCCGCGCGGCCCCGGGGGAGAACCTGGCGTGAGGGACACCGGGCCCGACGACGTCACCGCCGAGACCTTCCCGGCGGCGTGACACGCGCGTGGGGCCCGGGGGCCGGGACCGGCGGGGCCCGCCCGTCCTCCGAAGCGCTCAGCTCCGGTGGCGCGCCCCTTTCGCCCGTGCCCACAGTGGGGGCATGAGCCACGCCGAACCGTCCTCGTCCCCCGGTTCCATGCCGCCCGGACCCCGGCCGGGGCCCGGGCGCGACGAACTGCCCGACGCGCTGCGGCGGCTCGCGCGGTCCGCCTGGTGGGCGGTGCTGCTCGCCGGGCTCGCGGCCGTCGTGCTGGGCGTGCTCGTCCTCGTGTGGCCGGGCTCCTCGCTGCGCGTCGCGGGGGTCCTCTTCGGGGTCTACCTGCTGGTCAGCGGCGTGGTGCAGCTCGTCGCCGCGACGGGGACGCACACCGACGCCGGGATGCGCGTGCTCGGCTTCGTGAGCGGGGCGCTCTCCGTGCTGCTCGGGCTCTTCTGCTTCCGGAGCGCCACCCAATCCGTGCTGCTGCTCGCCCTGTGGGTCGGCATCGGCTGGCTCTTCCGGGGGCTCACGCAGGTGGTCGCCGCACTCGCGGAGCCCGCGAGTCCCGCGCGCGGCTGGCAGCTCTTCCTCGGCGTCCTCGCCGCGCTCGCCGGGATCGTCCTCGTCGTCTCGCCCTTCGCCTCCGCGTGGGCCCTCATCCTCGTCGCCGGGATCTGGCTGCTCGCGGTCGGTCTCACCGAGATCGGCACCGCCCTGCGCCTGCGCCACCGCCTCCACCCGAGCTGAGCGGCACCCGCGCCGGCCCGCATCGGCGCGCGACGGCCCGGACAGCCACCGGAGGCCTTATCGGCCTCAGGCCGGTCCGACGCGGAAGTGCGCGCTCGTCCCGGTGAGCCCGAGCAGCCGCCGCAGCGAGTCCGTCGGTCTCTCGAGGGTCAGCCGCACGCCGGCCCGGTCCGTGTGCCTGCGGACCTGGAGGAGGACGGCGAGTCCCATCGAGTCGCAGCCCTCCAGCCCCGCGCAGTCCAGGGCGAGGGCACGCACCCCCGGTGTGGCCAGCGCGGTGACGACGTCCTCGCCGAGCTGCTCGGCCGTGTCGTAGTCGAGGTCGCCGATGAGCGCGATGACGACGCGGCCCGGAGCGGCGTCGCGGCGCTCGATACGGAGCCCGCCGGGCGGGTGAGTGCTCATCGTGCGTCCTCACCGGCGGTACGGGCGGCGGGCTCGGCACCGTCCGCGCCACGCTCTCCCGCGACGCCCCCTCGTACGGCGCCCGGGCCCCGTATCGCCTCCGCGCCCCGTATCGTCTCGCCGTCCCGTGCGGCCTCTTCGCCCCGTGCCGCCCCCGCGTGCCGTACGGCCTCCGCGTCCCGTACCGCCTCCGCGCCCGCCGACAGCAGGGCGAGCGCGCGCGGGAAGTCGCGCAGGCGCTCGCCGAGGAGGGTGAGGGCCGGAAGGAGGGAGACGGCGGGGACGCCGCGCGCGGCGAGTATCGAGGCGGTCCAGGACATGAAGCCGGCGAAGAGGTCCCGGTCGTCCACGTACAGCGCCGTCGCCAGGTACTCGACGACGTGGTCGAGGTCCTCGGCCGTGTGCTCGCGCTGGAGGGCGGTGTAGTCGCGCATCGGCGGGTAGCGGTCGAGCAGCCCGTCGAAGACGGTCCGCACCAGCTCGCGGCGCGAACGAAACACGAACGTGTACTCCTGGTCCGCGAGGTGCGGCAGGTCCGCGCTCGTCACGTGGTCGCGCGGCGGGGGCGGCAGCGGGCCCCGCGCGAGCCGGTCCGCGGCGGTGCGCGCGTCGGGCGCCCACGCGTCCGCGCCGAGCAGCCGCGCGTACCGGCCGTCGTGGCCGAAGGCGGCCCCGCCGACGAGCACGGGGACGCCGACCGCCTGGCACGCCGTGAGCGTCGCGTGGGCGGCGGGCAGCGGGCGCGAGCGAGCCCGAGAGCGCGACCGCGTCGGCGGGCGTCCGGTGCAGGTGGCCGATGAGGTGCGGGGCCGGGACCTGCGCGCCGAGGTGGCCCACGTGCCAGCCGCGCAGGCGCAGCACCTCGGAGAGCAGCCTGGCGGGCAGGCCGTGCCACTCGCCGTCCACGCACGCCACGACGATCCGCCCCAGGCCCGGCGCGGGCACCACCGGCGGTGTCGAGTGCCGCAGCATCGCCACGCACTGCTCGTTGACGGCCGTCGCCGCGTGCTCGCGCGCCACGCTCAGCCGGTTCGCCGCCCACTCCGCGCCGACGCGCCGCTGCACCGCGCCGATCACGTCGAGCAGCACGCTCTCCGCGTCGAGCCCGGCCCCGTACGCGCCGCGCACCACGGCGGCCGCGGCGTCCTCGTCACCCGCGGCGACCGGGACCCACAGCCGCTCGGCCCACGTCTCGGCTCGCGGCGGTGCCGCCGTCACCGTGCTCGTCATCAACCTCTCCCCGGAACCGGCCGCGCTCCGTGCGCGGTACGTCCTCCCGCCCGTCCGGGCGCCCCGCGGCGCCCGCTCCCTGCGGCTGCCCGCTCCCCGCGCCCGCCATCCCGGCCGGAGGCCGATACGTACGGGACGGGCGGGGCGCGTGCGGCGTGTGTGGTGCGCGTTCCGCGCGTGGTGCGGGAGCTGCGCGTTCCGCGCTCGGCGCGCGGTGTGTGAGCGGGCTATCCGGCCCCCGCGCCGTCCGCTTCCGCCTCCACGTACGCCTCCGTATCCACTCCCGCCGTGGCTCCGGCTCCAGGTCCGGCTTCCGCTGCCGTCCCCGCCGCGGCTCCGCGCTTCGGCGCCGTGATCGCCACCACCGCCATGTCGTCGTGGCGGCCCGTGCCGACCCACTGCGCGGCGAGCATCCGCACCCGCTCGACGATCGCGCCCGCGGGCATCCCCGCGCACTCGCCCGCCGCCCGGCTCAGCCGGTCCTCGCCGAACATCGTCTCGCCGAGCGGCCCGCCCTTCGCCTCGGTGATGCCGTCCGTGTAGAGCAGGCACGTCTCGCCCGGCGCGAGCCGCACGGTGTCCGTCGTGGCCCGCACCTCGGGCAGCACCCCGACGAGCGTGCCCTGCGTCTCGGCCCGCTCCACCGTGCCGTCCACGCGCACGACGAGCGGCGGCGGATGACCCGCGCTCGTCAGGCGCAGCCGCACCCCGCCGTCCGCCTCCGCGCGCGCCGAGGCGAGCACGAGCGTCGCGAAGCGCGTGTGGTGCGAGGTCAGCAGCGCGGCGTTGAGCAGGGCCAGGGCGCGCTGGTGGTCGGTGGCGAGCGGGAGCAGCGCGTGCAGCGTGTTGCGGATCTTGCCGGTGAGGATCGCCGCTTCGAGCCCCTTGCCGCACACGTCGCCGAGGACGACGAAGCACTCGCCGTCCGTCCCCTCACCGGCCGGGTGGACGTCGTAGAAGTCGCCGCCGACGCGCTCGCGGTCGGCCGAGGCCCGGTAGCCGCCCGCGAGGTCGATGCCGTCGACGCGGTGCAGCGGGGGCGGAAGCAGTTCGCGGGTCAGGGTCTTGGTGAGCGCGGCCTGCTCCGCGTACAGCAGCGCTGCGGACACCGCCGTCCCCGCGCGCAGCGCGAAGAGCCGCGCGAGGGACTCCTCGTCCTCGCCGAAGGTCGGCCCGCCCGCCTTGCGCAGCAGCACGAGGGCGCCCGCGGGCACGCCGTGCCCCGGCATCGGCGTGACGAGCACGGAGGCGGGAGTGCCGAAACCTTCGGGCAGTCCCCAGGAGGGGAACTGCGCCGGGTCGAGCCAGCGCGAAGGCACCGGCGGAAAGCCCTGGAGGGCCTCCACGAGCCCGGGCATCTCGCCCGGTTCGGCACGTACGAGGCGCCGCCGCGGCTCGCCGTCCGCGAGCGCCATGACCAGCTCGACGCGACGGCCGCGCCAGGGCGCGATGACGAGAGCGGCATCGGCGAGATGCCGGGACGCCAGGCGCGCGGTGATGCTCAGCGCCCGGTCGGCGTTGAGCGAGGACAGCAGCTCGGTCGACGCCTCCTCCAGCAGGGCGTTGCGCGCCTGCTCGGCGCGGAGCGCGACGCGCAGCCGCTCCTCGTCGCCCGCGTCGCGCAGCCACCACGTGAACTCCCCGCCCCTGTGCCGTACGGGGCTCGCCTCGAACGTCCGTCCGTCCAGCGCGCCGCGTGCGACGCCCGGCAGATCCTCGCGCACCGCGCGCGTGTGGGCGTCGGCGAACCAGTCGGGCGCCGTCTCGGCGAGCGGGCTGCCGAGGACGCTCCGGGGCAGCAGAAGGGCCGCCGCCTCGTTGATCTCGCGCACGAGGCCGTCCGGGCCGGCGCGGAGAGCGGGGGGCGGGATGTGGCGCAGCGGCGTACGGGGCGCGGTGCGCGCCGGAGCGGTGGTACGGGGTGCGGGGGGCGTGTGCGTGGGGGCCGCGGGTGTGGGGGTGGACGTTCGGCCGACTCGCTGGTGCGCGGGTGCGGGCGTCCGGTCGGTGCTCGGGTGCGCCGGTTCCGGATGCGTGGTCACTTCGGTGCGTTCGGCTGGTCGTGTCATGTGGGTGGGGCTCGCTCAGCGGGCCCCTCACCTCCTCCCGGCCTGCCGCCGTCGCGCCCTTCGGGAGGCGCGTCGGCCTCACCACCGTACGCACATCCCCCCATCCCGGCGAAACCCCGCCACAAACCCTTGCGGAAACCGCACGTCTACGCGGTATCTCCGGGGGTACACGACCCCACGGAACAGGGCGTGGCCCGGGGTCTGGGGAGACCCCGGGCCACAAGGCTGTGGCGTGCGCGTACGAGGTGAAGGCAAGCGTGGCCCGGCACCCCTTCGCGTGCATGTCTCCCGCCTTGTCCGCATCCCTGTCCCTGACTTGACCCTCGCCTCGGCTCCGGCTTCTGCCGTCCGGAGTCTGGCGGTCGGTTCCTCGGCGGGACGGATTCTCGCGGTCCCGTTCTCGGCGGGACGCGAGCGTGGGCCTCGGCAGCGGTGCGTTCCTGGGCGGGAAGCCGTCGGCCGGGACCGGTGCAAAGGCGTGAATCCGCAGGTACGTTGGAGCGGGCCCGGGGACGGAACGGCATTTCTCCGGACGCCGGAAGCCGGCAGCCAGGCGCAAGGTGCTGGTCCGGCCGGGCACGATCCGGCTGGCCGGGCGGGCGGTCCGCGGCCCGGCGCCGCCACCCGCACGGGCCCCGTGAAACCACCGGCCGGCCGACGGGGAGAATCGGGCTCATGGGATTGGCGACATGGTGGCGCGTGCGGCGGATGAAGACCCCGGTCCTCGGCTCGTTGAAGGTGACCGCCTGCGCGCAGCCGGACACGGCCAGGTCGAGCGCTTCCTACGGCGCTCTGGTCATGGGCGTGGTCCGGGGGCCCGGCATCACCCCGCGCGCCGTCGAATTCTCGACCACCGTGCCTTCCGCGCGCTGCCCCCGGTCGGGGCAGCACATACCCGTGGTCGTGGACCGCGCCGACCCGCGCCGGATCGCCGTCCAATGGGACAAGGTGCCACGCCGGGACGTCCTCGGAGCCGCCCGCCGCGCGAACCAGCAGGCAGCCTCCACGGCCCGTCGCAAGCGGGGAACCTCGCGATGAGGTGATCGCGGACGTCGCGCACGAGGAGCGCCACCTCCCTTGGATGGGCGGCTGAATAGCTGCGGGAGGGGCGCCGAGCGGCTGCCGGTTGCCGTGCGGCTGCCGGTTGCCGAGGGGCAGCCGCCCGGTTGCAAGCAGGCCGAGGCGATCAGGGATGTGCCCCGAGGAGCGCCGTGCCGCTTCTCGCCCTGCCCCGCCGAGCCTGTTCGGGCACGTATCCGCGGAGCCGACCGGCGGACGGGGGAGGGAGAGCCGCCGATCGGCCTCGGCTTCACCGGTTGCGCCCGGTATCGGCCGGAGTCCCGTGGGTCGCCCCGTCACGCCCCGCGCGCACGGCGCACAGGGTGCAGGCCCTTCGCGTTCGTGGCGGGGGCGGGGGTGAGGGCGGGTTCGGAGGCAGGCGGCGAGCCGGGCCATGGTCCGCCCCCACGGTCCGGCGGTGGCTGCCGTGTCGTGGCCGGGACCCGGCCCCCTTGCGGGCGACGCCACGGTTGCCGGGCCCGTGTCGGCGGCGTCCGTCACGCGAGCCGGTGGGCGGGATGCCCTCCATGGGCGGGACCAGGGCCCGGCCGCCGCACGGATCGGCGTCGAGAACCACGCGACGCAGTCTGTCCCAGGACCTGGCCTGCGCCCTCCGGGAACCGCCGAGGGGCGACCACTCCGGAGAGACCGGGCAAGGGGCGATCGCTTTCGGGCAAGCCGGACGAGGCCGCAGGCGGCTGTTGCCCGGACCGCCCAGCGCGGCCACGAAGCGATCGCCGCCACCATCTCCCGACCGCCCGACCGCCCGACCGCCCGACCGCCCGACCGCCCGACCGCCCGACCGCCCGACCGCCCGATGCCGACCCGCCGCGCCTCGGGCGCGAAGACGCCTCCGGCACCAGCCGCTCAACGATTCCCGCTACGACTCACCGCGTACCGGGGCGCCCGAAGGAGCTGGCTCTCGGCCCCGGACCGGCCCTGCCGTGCGGTGGTCCGGAATGCGCGACTGGGCACGGGACCGGGCACGGCGGGCCGGAGCCGTCAGCCGAAGGTGAGCACGTACGCCCGCATCCCCGGCGTGAGCCGGACCTCGATCCGGCCCTCGTGCGCCTCCTTGTCGTCGATGAGGCGGTGCATGGTGGGAGTGCCGTCGATGCTCAGCTGTTTGACGACCTTGCCGTCCCGCAGCACGGTCACACGGCCCCGTCCGCCGAGGACGAGATTGACGTTCTTGGCCTTGTAGCGCATGGCCAGGCGGGCGTCCCGCCCTGCCGTGAAGTAGTCGTATCCGGCGGTCCAGCCGCCGTCGAGCGAGAGCCGGTTCAGAGGGAGGTCGCTCGGGAAGCGGTAGGTCGTGGCCTTGTCGTCGATGAGCGGATCGCCCACGTAGCCGACGATGTTGTGGTTGTTGAGGTACGTCTCGGGCGTGCGGTCCGCCGTCAGTTCCGCGTCGGCCTGGCCCGTCCTGGGCGGCAGCTTCACGCTGGGGTCGGCGTCACGCAGAAGCTCGCGGATGAGGTCCTCGGTCTGCGCGTACTGGCCTTCACCGAACTTGAAGTAGCGCACGGTGCCGTGCGCATCGATGAGGTACTTGGCGGGCCAGAACCGGTTGCGGTAGTTGTTCCAGGTGGTCAGCTTGTTGTCCAGTGCCACGGGATAGGTGACACCGAGCTTCTTGGCCTGGCTCACCACGTTGTCCGCCTTCTTCTCGAAACCGAACTCCGGTGAGTGGACACCGATGATTTCCAGTCCCGCGTCCTTGTACGCCTTCTGCCATTCCTTGATGTGCGGCAGGCTGCGCTGGCAGTTGATGCAGGAGTAGGTCCAGAAGTCGACCAGGACCACTTTGCCGCGCTGTCGCTTCAGGTCGACCGGGGCCCCGTCGGGGGTGTTGAACCATTTCGAGATGCCCTCGACGGGCGGCGCCTGTCCGCAGGAGCGCAGTTCACCGACGCCGTCCTCGCAGCGTGACAGCTCCTTGTTGGAATCGTCGTAGAGACCGGAGAGCTGCTGACGGGCGACCTTGCTGTCCTCGATCTTCTTCTGTGCCGCGGAGGTGTGGTCCGGCAGCGCGCGCTGGATGGCGTCCGTGACGTTGAGAGCCAGCCCGAGCGCCAGGACGATCATGAGGCCACCGGCGGCGATCCGCAGCTTCCTGGCGCGCTTGCGGAAGGCGCCGATCCGCTCCGACACCCGCCGTCCCGCCAGGGCGAACGCCAGGAGCGGAAGCGCGGTACCCACCGCGAACGAAACCGTCAGCGCGACGATGTCGAGATTGAGATGCCCCTGCGCCCCCGCGACCGTGATGGCGGCGAGCACCGGCCCGGCGCACGGCACGTACAGCAGCCCCAGGCCGAGGCCCAGGACGAACGCGCCGCCTTCCCTGTTCACCTGGCGCTGCGGAATGCGCGCGAAGGGCTTTTCCAGCAGGCGTTCGACGGGCGGGAAGATCAGGCCCAGGCCGATGAGGACCAGCAGCGCCAGTCCCACGTAGCGCAGGATGTCCTCGGGAAGGCCGAGGGCCGTCACGATCGTCACGCCCAGCAGGGTGAAGAAACTGAAGCTGATGACGAGACCGGCGACAACCGCGTAGGGACGCCGGTTACGGGGCTGCTTGACCACCGGCGGATCGGCTTCCAGCACATCGGAACGCGCCGCTCCCGCTCCCCGTACCGCTCTGTTCGCGGAAGGTGCCGGCCGGGACGCGTCCGACGCCGGACCACCGGCGAGGAACACGACGGGAAGCACCGGCAGGATGCAGGGGGAGACAGCTGTGATCAGTCCTCCCAGGAGACCGATCAATACCAAAATGATCATGATGTGCCATCCCTGCTCCGCGAGTCCCCGGCCACTCCGAGTGCGTGGCCCTGAGCCCTTTCCAACCTGGCTGTGGCGTCGGGGTGTTGGTGGGCATGGGTTGTACGGAACAACGAAGCTCCTGGTAGACGGGTTCTCGACAAAGATCACCCGTGTCTGCCAGGAGCTTCGCGTGCTTGTCTACCCGTCGTCGATCGATCTGTCCAGCCGCACGCTGCGGCACCTGACGAGGCAACTGGCCGCCCACCGACGGGAGATCGGCACGCGATGGCGGCGTCTGCCCGTCGGCCGTCAGGCCCTGCTCGCCCTGGCCCACCTGCGATGCGGCGACACGTACGCCCAGCTCGCCGCAGGGCTCGAGATCGGCATCGCGACCGTCTACCGCTACATACGCGAGGCCGTCAAAGTGCTGGCCGCCCAGGCGCAGACCCTGGCCGAGGCAATGACGACCGTCCGGACGAAGGCGTACGTCGTCCTGGACGGCACCCTCCTGCCCATCGACCGGATCGCCGCCGACACCCCGTACTACTCCGGAAAACACAAGCGCCACGGCATGAACGTCCAGGTCATCACGGATCCCTTCGGCCGACTGCTGTGGGCTTCCGCGGCCCTGCCCGGCTCCACCCACGACCTGACCGCCGCGCGCGAACACGGCATCATCGACGCGCTCGCAACAGCAGGGCTGAAGTGCTGGGCGGACAAGGCGTACCAAGGGGCTGGTCGCCATGTCCGCGTACCCTTCCGGGGCCGTCGGCTCAAGCACTGGAAGCGACGGCACAACAGCACCCACGCCAAAATCCGGTGCCTCTGCGAGCAGGCCATCGCCGTCCTGAAGGGCTGACGCCTCCCACGCAAGCTCCGCCGCAGCACCAACCGCAACACCAACATCGTGAAGGCCGTCGTCGTCCTTCACCACGCCTCAACCTGAGGTTGGAAAGGGCTCCCTGATCCGGAGTCGCGTCGCGGTCGGATTGGGCCGAGGCGTCTCGGCCGCGCGGCGAGAGCGGCCCGCCGCGCGACGCGAAGGGAGCGCAAGTGTCATCTGGCGCGTACGAGCCGGGGGCGCGCGCCCGGGCGGACGCGCCGCGCCGGACGTACTGCGGCACCGCTCGGCGGCACTCGCGGTTCGCCCAAGACGGTGTCGAAGACGGTGCAGTCGTTGACGTTGCCCCGCGTGACGACGACCGTCAGGGGCAGGCCCCGGCCGTCGTGGGCGAGACGCACCCTGGTGGTCAGCCCGCCACAGGACCGGCCCAGCGCCTGGCGAGCCGCCGAGCGCACCGAACTCCCGGTGCGTCGCCCTCCGCCACGTTTTGCGGACGGCGGCGACGCTCTGGTGAGCCAGGCCGGCCGTGGAGCCGACCGAAACGGTCCCCGCCAGGTTCCCGACGGAGTCGTCGCGCAGCTGAACCTGCTCCAGCAACCGGGCCCAGGTGCCGCCCGTCTTCCAGCAGGCGAAGCGCTCATCAACCGTTTGCCACGGCCCGTAGCGCTCCGGGAGACCACGCCACGGCGCACCTGCACGCAGCCGTCGCAACAGCCCGCTGATCACCGGCCGATGATCCCGCCACGGCCGTCCGCGACCATCAACACCAGGCAGTAACAGCGAAACGCGCTGTCACACCGCACCCGTCAGCTCGCCACGACTCATCACAAGATCAAGTAGTCGGACGGGACCTAGGGAGCGTATTCGGTTGTGATCAAGAGGCTGCTCGTGTGAGGTCCTTGATCCAGATCATCGAGGCGCGTAGGTAGAGTCCGGCGAGGTAGCTGTCGGGGGTCTTGTCGTAGCGCGTGGCGATGCCTCGCCATGCCTTGAGCTTGTTGATCAGACGCTCGACGGTGTTCCGCTCCTTGTAGAGGTCTGCGTTGTGGCTGACGGGCCGGCCGCCGTGGGAGCCCTTCTTGTTCCGGTTGGCGGCCTGGTCCTTCTTCTCCGGGATGACCGCTTTGATACGGCGTTTGCGCAGGTGGGCACGGTTGCCGCGGGACGAGTACGCCTTGTCTGCGGCGACCGCGTCCGGCCGGGTGCGGGGACGGCCGACGAGCCCGCGGACCCGTACCTTCCCCAGCACTGGGATGAACTGCGGACTGTCGGCGGCCTGCCCCTCGGTCAGGATGAACGCCAGCGGGCGGCACCTCCGGTCGCCGGCGACATAGATCTTGCTGGTCTGCCCGCCCCTGGAGCGTCCGAGCAGGGCGGCCTTCAGCCGAAGTTTGCGTCGGCGCCGGACGCGCCGTCGTTCTTCCCGCGCGGGATCGCTTTCGGTCTCCTGCCCGGTTTGTTCGTCGCAGCCGCCCCCTTCGACCTGGCCTTCTCCGCCTCGGCGGCAGCCTTCTCCAGAGCGGTGAGGACCTCCTCGTCCAGGTGCATGCCGGCCGCGTCGTGATGGGCCCGCGCGGTGGTGGAGTCGATGCTGACCAGGGACAGGTCCACCTCACCGCGCTTCGCGGCTTCCGCGATCAGGCCCTCCAGCAGGGCCTCGAAGACCCCGGCGTCACGCCACTGCCGGAAGCGGTTGTGGACGGTCGACCAGGCGCCGAACTCTGCCGGCATCTCCCGCCACTGGCCGCCCGTCTTGAACCGCCAGATCACGCCCTCGAACTGCTGCCGCAGCCGCTCGGGGTACGGGCCGTACTCGCCGATCGGCAGGTACGGCTCAATGAAATCCCACTCCGGGTCGGTCAGTTGCACTCGCGTCACGTACGACGGTCTACCGGACCAGACCGTGCCACGAAGGCACATCCCGCAGATTGATCACGACTCGATACGCTCCCTAGTACCAACGCCGTTCAGTTTGGGTGGGGGCCGGGTTGTCAAGGGCTGTCCGTGAGCATGGTGATGCTGATGGTGGCTTTGTAGGTGGTGCGGTCGATGGCGGGTCCGCGTGCGTTGTATTTGGAGATGGCGCGTTTGACGATGCGGTCTTTGGTGCGGGCCCGCCGGGCGGGCAGGAGGTGGGCCAGGACGTGGTGTCCGATGGCTCCGACCAGGTCGATCACCGTGTCGGCGGCGATGCCGGCGGCCAGGACGAGCTGGTCTCGGGCAGCGGCGAGGGCGGTGGTGAAGCCGGCCCGGTCCGGGTCGGTGCCCGGGACGCTGTCGGTGGCGTCCGTCATCGCGGTCCGCAGCGCCTGGTAGGCGGTCAGCAGGGCCCACACCTCCTGCTCGACACCGGCTGGGGTGCGGGCCCGCAGGACTCGTCCGCCCAGGATCGTGGACTTCAGCTCCGCGTAGGCCGTCTCGATCTCCCAGCGTTCGTGGTAGAGCCGGACGAGTTCGCCGGCCGGGTGTGTTGCGGGGTCGGTGAGGGTGGTCAGCAGCCGATAGTGACCGGTGCGGGTGCCCTGGGACGTGGTGATGCTGATCTCGGCGTCGATGACGCGCACGGTCAGCGTGCCGAGGCGGGCCAGGAACGAGCCGTCATGGTAGCGGGCCACCGGCGGCAGCTTCCGTCCAGACTTGCAGCGCACCAACAGATCGGCGCCGGTGGCGGCGAAGTGGTTCAGCAGTGCGGCGGCGGCGAAGTTCCGGTCGCCAGCAGCAGCATCCCGGCGCGCAGGTCCGCCGCCAGGCGGCGGGCGTACTCCAACTCACCGACGACGGCAGGGCCGAAGGCGGCCCCGATCACCGACCGGGTTCCGCAGGCCACCAGAGCGGCCAGACGCAGTTGCGGATACCCGGCGGTCCCGTTGTCGCCATCGACGGAACCCTGCTGCCGGTCCCGGACAGCCCGGCGGACCTCACGGTGTTCACCCGGCAACGGCTCGCCACCCTCAAACCCCGCCACCGTCCGGCGGACGTGGTCGTGGCCGCAGGACCCCTGACCAGGTCGAACAACGCCTTCATCGGTGCCGGTCCCAGCCGCTGGCGGGCCTGACGAAGAGCGCTGCCACATGGTCTGGACAGCGCCAGGCCCGCCAGCCCGGCGCATAACCGGTCGAAGACCTGCACGTATCCCAGCGGGGAGAACAGCGCCGCGGCCAACAGCAGATACACCGTGACCCGGGCCGGCACCAGCCGGACCCCGCGCTGCACCGCACCGGTCCGCGCGAGCACCTCATCGACCATCTCGAACGGCACGATCCGGGTCAGCTCACCGAGATGCCCCGGCGCGAACACCCCGGCCGCTACCCCGACGGTTCTTGTTATGGCAGCCTGTTCCAACAGCGGAGCTCCTGTGGTGAGGATGTCTTGGCGGACAACCCCCTTCTACAGCAGCTCCGCTGCCTCGTTCACCGGCCTTGACAACCCGGCCCCCACCCAAACTGAACGGCGTTGGGGCTAGATGCTCTCGGGGAGCGTGCTGAGGCGAATCTGGGACAAGGCGCGCGAAAACGTTCTTCCGCCTCACGTGTACCACTCCATCGCGGGGGAGCGCGTGTACGACTGCCGGAACGTTTGCCTGACGAGCTGGCTCAACGCGGGCATCCCCTCGGCGACCGTTGCCTACTGGGCTGGGAACAGCGTGCAGGTACTCCTCGCGGTCTACGCCCGATGCATCACGGGGCGGGAGGCCGACTACAAGCGCCGCGCGTACGGAACGCACTACCACTTGGCCGCGTGAGCAATTGCCTTCCAGCTGTGGCGGACGTCTCCTCCGGGACGTCCGCCACAGCCGTTCCCGTGGGAACGTAATGGGAATGAACAGCCGTAGGGAGCCGGATTTGGCCGCCCCCAGCCGGATTTTGATCTTGCGTGGCGCGCCTCAAGCGGGTGCGCCACGATGGACGTTGCGCGGCGCTGACCTGCGAAAACCCGCCCATTGGCGGGTTCTCTGGGTGGCGCCCCCGGCAGGACTCGAACCTGCGGCCAAGCGCTTAGAAGGCGCCTGCTCTATCCACTGAGCTACGGGGGCCGGTCGTGTGCGGCCGGTGGCCGGGAACCCTGGTACGGGCAGGGTGGTGACCTGGCCGGGGACAAGGATAGGGCTCCGTGGTCCGTGTCCCTGCTGCTTCGCCTGCGCGCCACGTTGTGTAGGTTCAGTGAAGCGGTCCCGATAATCGCAGGCAGGTGCGAATCACGCATCGTTTTGAGGCCCACCGGTGCCAGGGTGTTGTGCACTCGTTATCCCTCGGCGCCCCCGCTTCCTTCCACCGCCCGGGTTCCCTTGCCACGCAGAAGCAGCCAAACGCTTCAATATGTCGCCAAAACCGGGCATTCTGCGCATGTGGTGACCTTGGATGCACGGCCTCAGCTTCTCGACGCCCTTACCGACCTGCGCGACCGCGTCGCCGCCGTGCGCTGCCCTCTGCCGCTGCCGGGCGCTCCACGCGCCCGCGCCAACAGGGACGAACTGCTCGCCCAGCTCGACGACTACCTCCTTCCCCGCCTGCGTACGCCCGAGGCCCCGCTCCTCGCCGTCGTCGGCGGCTCGACCGGCGCCGGCAAGTCCACCCTCGTCAACTCGCTCGTCGGCCGCCGGGTCACCGAGGCCGGGGTCCTCCGCCCCACGACCCGCAACCCGGTGCTCGTCTGCCACCCCGACGACCACCACTGGTTCGCCGATCTGCGTGTCCTCCCCGAACTGACCCGCGTATGGGTCCCCCGTCAGGACTCCGCCCGCCCCGCGGACCACCCCGGCTACGGCGCCTACGAGGAAGCCGAGATCCCTTACGAGGACGAGTACGGCGCCTACGACGACGAGGACTACGAGGCCGCCGAGGAGAACCGGGACCGGGTGCTCCGCATCGAGACCGCCGCGGCCCTCCCCCCGGGAATCGCCCTGCTCGACGCCCCCGACATCGATTCCCTCGTCGTCCGTAACCGCCTCCTCGCCGCCGAGCTCATCTGCGCCGCCGACATCTGGATCATGGTCACCACCGCGAGCCGGTACGCCGACGCGGTGCCCTGGCACCTCCTGCGCACGGCCAAGGAACAGCAGGCCACGCTCCTCACCGTGCTCGACCGCGTGCCCCACCAGGTGCTCGGCGAGGTCTCGCAGCGCTACGGGGCACTCCTCACCAAGGCCGGTCTCGGCCACGTCCCCCGCTTCACCGTGCCAGAACTGCCCGAGTCCACCGGCGGAGGAGGGCTCCTCCCCGCCACCGCCGTGGCCCCGTTGCGCGCCTGGCTCGCGCACCGCGCCGCCGACCCGTCCGCCCGGGCCCGCGCCGTCGGCCGCACGGCGCGCGGCGCGCTCGGCTCCCTGCGCCGCCGGATGCCCGAACTCGCCGCCGCCGTCTCCGCCCAGTACGCCGCCTCCGTCCGGCTCAGCACCGCCGTGGACGAGGCACACGCCCTCGAACACGCACGGCTCCACGAACGCCTCCAGGACGGCGCCGTACTCGCCGGTGACGCCCTCAAGCGCTGGCAGGCCCACCCGGTGGACTGCACCTCCGCCGAACTCCTCGACGCCCTCGTGGACAGCCTCGCCGCCCTCCTGCTCTGCGCCGTCACCGCCGCCGACGAGCACATCGACACCCGCTGGCGTCGCGAACCCGCCGCCCGCGCCCCCGAACTGCGCCCCTCGTTTCCGCCCGAGACGGAACCGCTCGCCCACCGCATCGGCGTCGCGGTGCGGCGCTGGCGGCGAGTCGTGGAGGAGTACGCGGAGGAGGAGGTGCGCGTGCTCGACCACGCCGCCGCTCCCGACCCGGAATCCGTCACAGCCCTGCTCGTCACCGCGCTGCTCGGCGGCAGACGCGGCGGGGTCGCCGGTGAGACGCTCGCCGAACGGATCGGCGCCGAGGCCGCCGTGCGCCTGCGTGACCGGGGCGGTGAACTCCTCGGGGAATGCCTCGACCGTGTGCTCGGCGCGGAACGCGAACGCCGACTCGCCCCGCTCGATGCCCTCGGTATCGGCCATGAACCGCAGTCCGGGCTGATTGCCGCGCTCTCCATCGTGGAGAAGGCGCGTGAGGTACGGACCCCCGTCATCCCCCGGCCCGAGTCCGTTGCCGTGCCCGCACCTGTCAGTACCGCGTCGAGCCCTTCCCGCACGACGGTCCCGGAGGCGCCTGCCGTCCCTGAGCCACCGGCCGGCGCCGAGCCATCTGCCGTTCCCGAGCCGTCGGTCGTCCTCGACGCTGTCGCCCGGGTGCCCGTGTCAGTGGCTGCCGAGGCCGGCCATGCCGAAGACAACGCCCGAGCCGCCGAGACAGAAGGAGAGGCGAGCGCGTGAGCACCGCCGCCACCGAGCACCAGGACCAGCCCGGCAGCGTCGCCGGTACCCCGGACGGCGCCCTCGGCCACGCCCCCCTCCCTGAACACCCCGCCCCCGATGTCCCCGAAGCGGCCGCAGACCGCGCCACGCCCGGCACCCGGAGCGCGCCGTCCGGGGAGCCGGGTGGCTCGGACCGGCCACCGGGCATCCCCGCCGGGACTTCGGACGGCTTCGGCGTGGCTCCGAACGACTCGGGCCGCACCCCGGTCGAGCACGGCACGTCCGGCACCGGCTCGGGACAGCCCGCCACACCCAGCCCCGCACGCGTGCCCGCCCCGGCCGACGGGACCACCCCCAGGACCGGCCCTCCCCGGGGAGGCACCGCTCACACCCCGCACGCGGTTACCACGGCCCCCACTGCCGGAGAGCCCCGCACTGCCGCCGCCGAGGCCCAATCCGGCCACGACGGGGCGGAGACGGGCACCCGTACGCCTGCGGAGGGCACCCCACCGGCTCAGCACGGGGCCGGCACCCACTTCGGGACCCCCGCCCGGCGCCCCGGGACGAGCCCCTTCGACGACGGGCTCATCGCGCGCCGTGCCGGGCCCGGGGGCGCCTGCCCCGACCTCACGACGGGGACGGCAGAGACCCCCACCGTCCGCGACGGCGGCGCCGAGGTGCGCGCCTTCCGTGAGGGGCCGCTGCGGGAACGGATCGACGCCCTGCGCGAACTCGTGGCCCTCTCCCGGGCGCGCCTGGATGAAGACACGCTCGCCGAAGCCGGACGCGTGCTCGACGAGGCCGCCGCGCGTGGCCGGCTCTCCGGCCGGCACACCGTCGTCGCGCTCGCCGGGGCCACGGGCAGTGGCAAGTCGATGCTTTTCAACACCCTTGCGGGCGCGAACATCTCCGACACCGGCGTCCGGCGGCCCACCACCTCCGCACCTCTCGCGTGCAGCTGGACGGACGGCGCCGCCGGACTGCTCGACCGGATCGGCGTACCCGGGCGGCTGCGACGCCGCCCCGTGCTGCCCCCCGAGGGCGACGGGGAACTCAGCGGGCTCGTCCTCGTGGACCTCCCCGACCACGACTCGGCGGCGGCCGAGCACCGTGCCCAGGTCGACCGTGTACTGAGCCTCGTCGACGCCGTGATCTGGGTCGTGGACCCGGAGAAGTACGCCGACGCCGTCCTCCACGAGCGCTACCTGCGGCCCCTCGCGGGGCACGCCGAGGTCACGTTCGTCGTCCTCAACCAGATCGACCGGCTTCCCGCCGAGGCCGCCGATCTCGTCCTGGACGACTTGCGTCGCCTGCTGGACGAGGACGGGATTCCGCTCGGCGAACACGGTGAACCCGGTGCGACCGTACTCGGCCTGTCCGCGCTCAGCGGCGAAGGGATCGGCGAACTGCGCGAGATGCTGGGTGAGTTCGTCGGTGAGCGCCAAGCCGCCGCTCGCCGTCTCGCCGCTGACATCGACCTCGTCGCCGAACGCCTTCGCCCCCTCTACGCGGCCGGGCGCACCCCTGGCCTCAGCGAGGACGCCCGCGTCGCCTTCGCCGACCGGCTGGCCGAAGCGGTCGGTGCCACGGCGGCCGGTGAGGCGGCCGAACGCGCCTGGCGCCGTAACGCCAACCGCGCCTGCGGCACCCCGTGGCTGCGGCTGTGGCGCCGGTACGAGGAGCGCCGCACCGCCGAGCAGCCGCGGTCCGTCCCGGAGCAACCGCGTGAGGCCGAGCCGGTCGCGCGGCAACGCGTCGAGCAGGCTGTGCGCACCGTGGGCGAGGAAGCCGCGCGCGGTCTCCCCGAACCATGGGGCGTCGCCGTCCGCGAGACGGCGGTGCGCGGCACGAAGGAGCTTCCGCGCGCGCTCGACTCCCTCGCGGAACGCGCCGCCCGTCCGGCGGCACGCCCCCCGCGCCCCGGCTGGTGGCCGGTCGCCGTCGCCACGCAGGTGCTCATGACGGCACTCCAGGTCGTCGGCGCGCTGTGGCTGTTCGCCCAGGTGACCGGTGTGCTGTCCCCGGAAGTGACGATCGCGACCCTGCTCCTTGGCACCGGGATCGTGGGCGGCCCGGCGGTGGAGTGGTCCTGCCGGATGGCCGCGAGGGGGCCCGCCCGCCGCTACGGGGCGGAGGCCGAACGTGCCCTGCGC
Organism: Streptomyces sp. SPB074; assembly: GCF_000154905.1. Classification (GTDB taxonomy): domain Bacteria; phylum Actinomycetota; class Actinomycetes; order Streptomycetales; family Streptomycetaceae; genus Streptomyces. The sequence continues at coordinate 4,746,154 of NZ_GG770539.1, forward strand.
GAAGCGGCGGCGGGCTGCGGCAGGGCGCGCGTGCTCGACCCCGTGGCGGCGGAGCTGTTGCGCTACGAAGAGGTGCGTGAGCAGTACGTACGGATGGCGGGGCCCGGGCCCGCGCTCGGCACGGGCTCCCGCGCGGTGCCGGAGAGCGTGCTGCGCGGTGGGGCGACCGTGTAGAGCGACCCGGCGGGAGTGGGCGCGGGGGAGGCGGGACGGGGAGCGGGGCGCGGTGGTCATCCGGTCCCGCCCCGGGGGCCGGTCGTCGCCGGGGAACGGTAGGCGGCGGCCGCGAGGGTGACGAAGGAACGCACCAGTGGATCTTCGTTGCCCTTGTTCCATGCCACCAGGACCGGACTCGGCGCCATCCCGGTGAGCGGCACGATCGTCAGGCCCGCCGGCAGGTCGTGGCCGAAGAGGCGCCGGACGCCGTGAGCCGGGCCGGGCCGGATGGGCGCGGCCCCGCCTGCTTGGTGCCCGGCCAGCGGCATGAGCCCCACCGTCCCGCTCCACAGCACCGCGTGCAGGCACTCCCGCACGACACGTACCACCGGCCCCTCCCCGGCCCCGCCGCTCCAGTACCTCTGCCACAGCGGGTCGGTCCCCGCCGGGAAGCGGAACCAGGTGCGCTCCGCCAGATCGGCGCGGGTCAGTGACCCCGCCCCGGCCAGAGGATCGTCGGCGCGGAGCACGACCCCTACGGGGTCGCGACGCAACACCCCCACGGACAGGCCGGTTTCGTCGAACGGGCCACGAGTCAGGGCGACATCCACCCGGCCAGCGCGCAGTCCGCAGGTCGGATCGGTGAGATCGGTGTCCCGCACCTGTAGCCCGATGCCGGGATGACGGGCGCGGAACGCCTCCGCGAGGCGACTGGCTCCCGGGTCGGAGCTGTCGCCCAGGAGGCCCACGTCGAGCCGCGCCGCACCCGCCGTCGCGGCGACGCGCTCCCGTACCCGCTCGGCGTGGTCGAGCAGTTCCCGCGCCTCCTCCAGCAGCACTCTCCCGGCCTGGGTGAGCGAGACGCCGGCGGGCGAGCGAACGAGGAGCTGGGCGCCCACCCCGGCCTCCAGCTTCTTGATCGCGCGGCTCAGCGGGGGCTGGCTCATGTGCAGCCGGGCGGCGGCCCTGCCGAAGTGCGCCTCCTCGGCGACGGTCACGAAATACCGCAAGGTGCGTAGCTCCATCCTGGGACGATACCGATCGGGTATGGCGTGTGCGGGAGAGGTCTTGGACGCGGGCGGGCTCCGGCCCGTCCAATCGGAGATGAGTGCGGAGCGCCGGCGTACGGGGAGCGAGCACTCCGTGTGCGCGGGACGGCTCCGCCCGGACCGACCTCGGCGGACAGGGATCATGAACATCGCGTACTGGATACTCGCCGGCCTCCTGGCCGTCTTCTACGCCTACGGAGGCGTCCGCAAGATCACGCGTTCGCGCGACCGGCTGCGGCCGATGATGGCGTGGGTGGACCGGGTGCCCCTGCCCCTGCTCAGGGGGCTCGGCATCGTAGAGACGCTCGGCGCGGCAGGGTTGGTCCTGCCGCCGCTCACGGGCGTCGCACCGCGGCTCGCGCTGGCGGCTGCGGCCGGTCTCGTGGTGCTCCAGGCCGGGGCGATCCCGGTGCACCTGACGGGCGGGGACAGACGGATCGAACTCAATGCGGGGCTCCTCGTGGCTGCTGCTGTCACGGTGTGGCTGGCGACGGTCTGGTGGTGAGTGATGGTGAGGCGAGTCGGCCGGGTGGGCGCGGCCGGAGCGCGTGGGCTCGTACGCGTCCTCGCGGGCACGGGGCGATGAAGGCTCCGGAGAGCGTTCCCGCGAGCGGGACCTGCGTCTGGCGCGGCCTGCTCGTGACAGTACGTGAGAAGTCCAGGAAGCGCCCAAAAGTGAAAAATTCACTCATCCTTTCGAGTGAGGGGAGCTCGCTTTTTCTGAACTGACCTGCGGAAACGTCCTTTTGGGTCGTCGTTGCACTCGTGGAACGCCGCTCCACGAGTGCGGACTGTCGGTTCTCTCTGTCACTGTGTGTGCGTGTCCGACGCAGATGCGACCGGAGCACGTACGACAGGCGTGGTGCGTCCGAACGCGCCGCGCGCAGACGATCCGAGGGGGACGAGATGAACGACGCGATGGTGACGGTGGTCGGGAACGTGGCGACCGATCCGGCGTTCCGCGAGACACGAGGAGGGGCCATGGCCCGCTTCCGGCTCGCGGCGACGGCCCGGCGCTGGGACAGGGGCGAGGGTCGCTGGATCGACGGCCACACCAACTTCTTCACAGTGCTGGCCTGGCGGCACCTCGCGGACAACGTCTCCTCCTCGGTGGCGATCGGTGATCCGGTCGTCGTGCACGGACGCCTGCGAATGCGGGAGGAGGAGTACGACGGACAGCGGCGCGTCTCGGCGGAGATCGACGCCATTTCGGTGGGGCACGACCTGACGCGCGGTACCTCGGCTTTTCGTCGGCCCCCGCGTGATGACGGGCGTTCGGGCGCTGCGGCCACGGTGGTGGCGCGGGAGCGCCGGTACGGGGCTGCGCCGTGGGGACCCGCTGCCAACGCGCCGGGCGGAAGCGGAGCAACGGATCGCGGTGGGACCGCAACTCGTGAACCGGCACGGGTCGGGGATGTCGTGGACGAGCTGTTTCTGCGGTCGGGTCCCGATTCGGGAGCGGAGGGGCGTGAGGAGGCGGTGGCGCCTTCGGCCGGGACGGGCTGGGAGGCGAGTGGGCCGGTCACTGCGGCGCCGGTGCCGGAGCCGGGTTCTGCTGTGCCGGAGCCGAGTTTTGACGCGGTGGCCTCGTCCTCGTCTGCGACTCCGGCCCCGACTCCCGCAGACCCGGACCGTGTATTGCCTTTCTCGCAGGCGAACCCGGTTTCCGTGCCCGCCGATTCGGCGCCGGATGTCGCGGAGAAGCGACCCCTTCCGTGGATCGTCACGCCTCCCGCCCCCGACGACGAGCCGGGCGTCAAGACCGCCTCCCGGCGCAGGTCCGCCGCGCCGGCCAGGGCCGCTTCGTCCGTGCCGTCCACGCCGTCTGCCGAGGCCGCGCCGTCTGCGGGGACCGAGTCGTCCGCTTCCGGGAAATCCGCCGCCCCCGTCGCGTCGGCCCGCGCCCGTCGCGCGGTGACCAAGCGACGGGCGCCCGGGGTGGAGGGCAAGCCCGCCCCGGGGATGGAGCCCGGCGCCGAGAAGAGGGCGGGAGCGGAGGCGGTGGCGGGGGTGCGCGAGCCGGTCTCCGTCGGCGGCGGGTCACTGGGTGATCCCGACGCGGTACCTCCTTTCTGAGGTACGGCGTCCTCTTCTCCAGGAAAGCCCGGGATAGCGAGCCTGGCATCGGGTCGTCATCACCTGACGAGCCCTCATGTATGGCGCATTGCAGGCGACTTCGGTCAGTCAAGGAGGAACAGGCCGGTGGCGATAACGATTCAGACGCAATGGGATTGTCGGATGGTGCGACGGGGAAAGGGGCTCGCTCTCCTCCCTAAGGGCTGTCCCGTAAATGATCTCCGAGTCGCCTCGGGCGTGGTTGATCGCTGTGCGGCCCGCTGCCCTATCCGGCGAGGGTGAGGTTGTGCGTCCGGGCGATTCCGAGCATGGCGTGGTGGACTCCGTCTCCTTTGAGGCGGCAGTCGCGGAGGATCTTCCAGGTCTTCATGCGGGCGAAGACATGCTCGACGCGGGCGCGGACCTGCTTGTGGGACTTGTCGTGTTCCTCTTTCCAGTCCGGAAGTTCGGTCTGGCCGCGCTCGCGCCGGTGAGGGATGACGAGTCCGGTACCGGGGCAGCCGCCGTCGGCGATCGTGAGGGTCTTGCCGACGGCGGCCTTGGCGCCGGATTCCTCCCATGCTTCGCGGTCGTTGCGGTTCCCGGCGAGCGGCCGGCCGACCACGACGGCCAGGCGGGTGTCGGCGTCGATGACGACCTGGTGGTTGGTGGAGCAGCGATAGTTCTTCGACCGTTCGGCGATCGTGTGATCCCGGGTCGGGACCAGGGTGCCGTCCACGATCAGCACGGTGTCCCTGGAGAACCGCTTGCGGGGCTGGAGAGCGAGCATCGGTCCGAGGTGGTCGATGATCCGGTCCGCCGCCGACTTGGACACCCCAAACAACGGGGCGAGCTGTCGCATGGTCAGATTCGTGCGCCAGTAGGCCGCGACCAGCAGGGCCCGGTCCTCCAGCGAAAGGCTCCACGGCCGGCCCTTGCGGACGGCGTCCGCGCCCTCACACCTGAGAACCGTCACCAGCTTCCCGAACTGCCGCGGGCTCAGCCCGGTGAACGGGGCTGTCCAGGACGGCTCCGCCGCCGTGATCACACCAGCCACGCCATGATCATCTCATCCGTGACCAGCAGTTACGGGACAGCCCTTAGAAGTCATCTCATTTGGTGAGTCTGCGGTAGCAGATGAGGGTGCAGGCGATGCTGGTGAAGGCGAGGAAGTGGTCGGCTTTGCGTTCGTAGCGTCGGTGGAGTCGTCGGCAGCCGGCGAGCCAGGACATGGTGCGTTCGATGGTCCAGCGGTGTCGGCCGAGTCGCTGCGAGGTCTCGACGCCTTTGCGGGCGATGCGATGCCGGATTCCGCGTCCGGACAGCCATTGCCGCAGGTGGCGGTAGTCGTATCCCTTGTCGGCGTGGAGCTTTCCGGGTCGGCGTCGACGGGGGCCCCGGCGGGAGGTGATAGGCGGTATGCCCTTCACGAGCGGGATAAGGGCTTGGCTGTCGTGGACGTTGGCACCGGAGATTGCGACGGATATGGGCAGACCGGTCCGCTCGGTGATCAGGTGGATCTTCGACCCGTACTTGCCCCGGTCGACAGGATTCGGACCTGTCAGGTCCCCCTTTTCAAGGCCCGCATGTTCACCGAGTCGATCGCGCACCGCGACCAGTCCAGCTCCCCGCGCGTACCGAGCTCGTCGAGGACCAGGCGGTGGAGCTTGGCCCACACCCTGGCCTTCGACCACTCCGAGAACCGCCGGTGGGCAGTCGCTCCGGACGGGCCGAACGACGCCGAAGGCAGCTGCTGCCAGGTACAACCCGACGTGGCCACGAAGACGATCGCGGCCAGCACTTCCCGGTCACCGTGCCGACGCCGACCACCACCCTGCGGCCGCGACGGCGCCTCAGGCACCACCCGCTGGAACAACTGCCACAATTCGTCCGGCACCAGCCGCTCAACAAGCCCCACCATGACTCATAGACTACCGAGTCACCCAAATGAGATGGCTTCTTAAACCGGCCAGCAGCAATGAGCGTTTTCAGCGTTGACTCTCCAGGGTGAGGACGGCTTTGGCGATGACGCTCATGCGGTTGGGACTGATGCGGGATCTGCGGAAGATCTGCCAGGACTTCAGTCGTGCCATGCCTCGTTCGACAGGTGCCCGGGCCGCGGACAGGGCCCGGTTCTCGGTCCGCTCGGTAAGGGTGAGTTCACCGCCCGGCGGACGGCGCTTGGCGGTGGTGACCCAGCCGCCTGCACCGATGTAGGCCATGTCGGCGAGGATCGGGACGCCCTGGCGCTCGCAGATCCGGAGAATCTTGTGCGTGCGGGCTGCCGTCAGATCGTGGGTGCGGCCCGGCAGTGTCGGCGACAGCCACAAAATCTCTCCGGCCGGGTCCGTGACTACCTGCACGTTCACGCCGTGCCGCTTGTGTTTCGCCGAGTAGTCCGCCCTGCCGTCACCGACGCGGTCGCACTCGACGAGCGTGCCGTCCAGGAGAACGAAGTCCGGATCGTGCACGCGCAGCGTCTTGAGCAGGCCCGGTGCCTGCTCGGCGAGTAGGTCGGTGACCGACGCGACGTAGGAGTGGGCGGTGCCGACGGATATCCCGAAGGCTGCGGCGATGCGGGCGAGGGTTTCGTGGCGGCGCAGGTACACGAGTGCGACCAGCGCACGGCGGTGCGGCGGGAGTTTGCACCGCCGGTCACCCTCGCGGGTGACGATGAGCATCGTGACCCACTCGACCAGGGCGTGAGGCAGGTCGAGTGCGGCAGGATACGGAACCAACAGGGCTCCTGTGCTGCTGAGTTGAGACGTCGAACACCTCACTCAACGGCACGGGAGCCCTGTCCGTTGCGTACCTCAACGTCACGCCGTCCCATCACCCGATCAGTAGCCACGCTGAAAACGCTCAGTGACACGGCGGTGATTCACGAAAACGGCAAGGACCAGCGCGTCCAGGCCGGGCTCTTCACGATGGCCGCCGACCAGGGTGGTGCCTTGCAGACCTACTGCATCGACATCCACCACCCGACCCAGGACGGCGCGAAGTACCAGGAGACGCCCTGGAGCGGTACCTCGCTGAACGCGAATCCGGACGCCGGCAAGATCCGCTGGATTCTGGAGAACTCCTACCCGCAGGTGAACGATCTCGCCGGGCTCGCGGCGAAGGCCGGCAGCGGGGCGCTCACCGAGCAGACGGCCGCCGCCGGTACGCAGGTGGCGATCTGGCGGTACTCGGACGGCGCGGATGTCGACGCGGTCAACCCGGCGGCGGAAAAGCTCGCCGATTACCTGGAGAAGGCCGCGCAGAACGTGGCCGAGCCGAAGGCGTCGCTCAGCCTTGAGCCCGCCGCTGTCTCCGGCAAGGCGGGCGAGAAGCTCGGGCCGGTCACCGTGCACACCAACGCCGCGTCGGCGCAGGTGGAGATCGGTGGGGACGCCGCGACGGCCGGGGTGAAGCCCGTCGACAAGAACGGCAAGACTGTCGAGTCGGTCGTGGACGGTACGCAGCTGTGGTTCGACGTACCTGCCGGAGCGCAGGCGGGTTCCGCCTCGCTCGACGTGCAGGCGACGACGAACGTGCCGGTGGGCCGCGCCTTCGCCTCGGAGACGCGCAGCCAGACACAGATACTCGCCGGCTCCAGCGGCTCGACGGTCGCGGCGACCGCGAGCGCCACGTGGGGTGAGAGCGGCCCGATACCCGCGGTCTCGGCGGAGAAGAACTGCGCCAAGGGCGGCGTGGACGTGACCGCGAGCAACCAGGGCGACAAGCCGTTCACCTTCGACCTGGCCGGTCAGCACCACACGGTTGCGGTGGGCAAGTCCACCACGATCACCGTGCCGGTCTGGGAGGACCAGTCCTACGACCTCACGGTGAAGGGGCCGGACGGCTTAACCAAGGAGTTCAAGGGCGTCCTCGACTGCAAGGTCGCCTCTGAGGGCGGCGCGAGCCCGGCCGGCGGACAGTCCCCGCTGCCGAGCGCCTCGCCGTCGACTGCCGCGCAGGGCTCCGGCGCGGACACGGGTTCGGGCTCGGCCCCGGGTGGCGACCTCGCCGCCACCGGTGGCTCCAGCGCGACCCCGGTGATAGCTGGCGTGGCCGTGGCCCTCGTCGTCCTGGGTGCGGGCACGGTCTTCTTCATCAAGCGCCGCAAGCCTGCCGAGCACTGAGTGATCCGTCCATGACGGGCCTGCCTGTGACGGCCTGCCTGTGACGGCCTGCCCGTGACGGCCTGCCCGTCACCGGGCTCCGGGGGAACGCACCCTCGGAGCCCGGGCCCGGGCCCGGGCCGCCAACGGGCGGGGTGAGGCCGCCGCCGTGGACATGGCGTGGGGCGACACGGAGCACGGGCGGGCGGGGAGGGCAGGACAGGACGGGGGAGAACGGTCCTTTACGCGACGGGCTTCGCGTCCTTCCCCTGCTTGCCGCCTCTCTCCCCCCGGCCAGTCACCGCGCGCTCTCTCGTCGCCGCTCAGCTCCCGCCGGCCCTCCCGGCCTCCCCGCCGGTCGTCCCAGCCCCCCCCGCCGGTCACCGCGGGCTCCGTGGGGCCGCCGCAGCCCCCGCGCCGCCCCCTGCCGGTCGCAGCAGTCTCCGCCACTCTCGCCAACCGCCGCCCGCCCCCGTCCGTCGCCCCCAGTCCCCTCCAAGGCCCCGGCGCGCCCCCGCCAGCCTCATCCCCCGGCGGCGCACCGCTCCACCCCACGAGACCGGCGGCGGCTCGTCCGCGGCCGCTCGGCGAACGCGCGGCCAGCGACACCGCCCACCCCGCTCTCACGCCCGCCACCCGCGGTGTCGCCGTCCCCACCCGTGCTCCCGTGGCCCCGAGGCGCACCCCTCAAGGGGAACGGGTTTCCGCCCGGGGGGCAGCGTGCGGCAAGATGGGTGTGTCTGCCCTCCGGCGGGGCCCCGGGGCTCGGGGGAGGGCGGAGTCCCCCTTCACGGGGCACGCGCCGATCCCGGCGAGCGCCCCAGGACGACTGTCAGAATCCAGACTGCCGGACGGTTTCTCTTGGCTGAGTACATCTACACCATGCGCAAGACGCGCAAGGCGCACGGCGACAAGGTGATCCTTGACGACGTGACGCTGAGCTTCCTGCCGGGCGCGAAGATCGGTGTTGTCGGGCCGAACGGCGCCGGTAAGTCGACTGTCCTGAAGATCATGGCGGGCCTGGAGCAGCCCTCCAACGGGGACGCGTTCCTCTCGCCCGGCTACAGCGTCGGCATCCTCCTCCAGGAGCCCCCGCTGGACGAGTCGAAGACCGTCCTGGAGAACGTGCAGGACGGCGTCGCGGAGACCATGAAGAAGGTCAACCGCTTCAACGAGATCGCCGAACTCATGGCGACCGACTACTCCGACGCGCTCCTCGAAGAGATGGGCAAGCTCCAGGAGCAGCTCGACCACGCCAACGCCTGGGACCTCGAAGCCCAGCTCGAACAGGCCATGGACGCCCTTGGCTGCCCGCCCGGAGACTGGCCCGTCGTCAATCTCTCGGGTGGTGAGAAGCGCCGCGTCGCGCTCTGCAAGCTGCTCCTCGAAGCCCCCGACCTGCTCCTCCTGGACGAGCCCACCAACCACCTCGACGCCGAGTCGGTGAACTGGCTGGAGCAGCACCTCTCCAAGTACGAGGGCACCGTCGTCGCCATCACCCACGACCGGTACTTCCTCGACAACGTCGCCGGCTGGATCCTGGAGCTGGACCGGGGCCGCGCGATCGGCTACGAGGGCAACTACTCCACGTACCTGGAGACGAAGCAGACGCGTCTCAAGGTCGAGGGCGCGAAGGACGCCAAGCGCGCCAAGCGCCTCAAGGAGGAGCTGGAGTGGGTCCGCTCCAACGCCAAGGGGCGGCAGGCCAAGTCGAAGGCCCGCCTGGCCCGTTACGAGGAAATGGCGGCGGAGGCCGAGAAGACCAGGAAGCTGGACTTCGAGGAGATCCAGATCCCGCCGGGGCCGCGCCTGGGCAACGTCGTGATCGAGGTCGACCACCTCAACAAGGCGTTCGGCGAGAAGGTCCTCATCGACGACCTCTCCTTCACCCTCCCGCGCAACGGCATCGTCGGGGTCATCGGCCCCAACGGCGCCGGGAAGACCACGCTCTTCAAGATGCTCCAGGGCTTCGAGGAGCCGGACGCGGGCAACATCAAGGTCGGCGAGACCGTCAAGGTCTCCTACGTCGACCAGGGCCGCTCGAACATCGACCCGAAGAAGACGCTGTGGGAGGTCGTCTCGGACGGCCTCGACTACATCAACGTCGGCCAGGTCGAGATGCCCTCGCGCGCCTACGTCTCCGCCTTCGGCTTCAAGGGCCCCGACCAGCAGAAGCCCGCAGGAGTCCTCTCCGGCGGTGAGCGCAACCGCCTCAACCTCGCGCTCACCCTCAAGCAGGGCGGGAACCTGCTCCTCCTGGACGAGCCCACCAACGACCTCGACGTCGAGACGCTCTCCTCGCTGGAGAACGCCCTCCTGGAGTTCCCGGGCTGCGCCGTGGTCGTCTCGCACGACCGCTGGTTCCTCGACCGCGTGGCGACGCACATCCTCGCCTACGAGGGCGAGTCCAAGTGGTTCTGGTTCGAGGGCAACTACGAGTCGTACGAGAAGAACAAGGTCGAACGACTCGGCGCCGACGCGGCCCGCCCGCATCGCGCCACCTACAAGAAGCTGACCCGGGGCTGAGCGATCGTGGCGCGTCACCTCTACCACTGCCCGCTGCGCTGGGCCGACATGGACGCCTTCGGGCACGTCAACAACGTGGTCTTCCTCCGCTACCTGGAGGAGGCCCGTATCGACTTCATGTTCCGGCTCAAACCGGACGGGGACGGGCCGTCCTTCTCCGGCGGCTCCGTCGTGGCCCGGCACGAGATCGACTACCTGCGCCCGCTGGTGCACCGGCACGCGCCGGTCACCATCGAGTCATGGGTGACGAACCTGCGCGCCGCGTCCCTCGTCATCGCCTACGAGGTGAAGGACCCGGAGACGGCGGAGAGCCCTGAGGTGGTGTACGCGCGCGCCGCCACGGTCGTCGTCCCCTACGACCTCAAGGCCGGGCGGCCCCGCCGCATCACCCCGTACGAGCGCGAGTACCTGGAGAAGTACCGCGATGACGCGGGGCCGGGCGGTCTGGTCGCATGAGGGGCTTCGCGCATGACGGGACACCGCGTACGACAGGAAACCGCGCACGACAGGACACCGCGCGTGACGGGACTGCCGCATGAGTGACGCGTCGGTGCGGTGCGCCGACCCGGGGGAGGCCGCGGATCTCGCGGCCTTCCTCGGGCGGCTGCTCCACTACGACAAGGCCGCGGCCGTGCGGCTCCAGGCCGCGGCCGGGGCGCTCGCCGTCTTCGGCCGTCCGCCGTCCTTCGAGGTCCTCGCGATCCGCACAGTGCGTCTCGCGCCGCGGCCGGACGCGCGGACCTTCGACGTGACGGTCTCGGCGGGCGACCTTCTGGAATCGGTGGACGAGGCCACGGCGCGCTTCGCCGTGCCCGCGCCCGTCACCGGCCCGCCCTGGGCGGGCCTGCTGCCCCCGCGCGGTGGCTGGCACCGCGAGCCCGTCGCGCTCCTGCCGCAGGCGGTACGGGGCGCGGTCGCCCAGGCGGTGTCCGTTTTCCGTACCCGGATGGAACGCCTCGCCCCCGCCCCTCGCTTCCCCGCGGAGCTGGACCGCATCGGTGGCGAGGTC
>NZ_GG770539.1:4757663-4760332 GCF_000154905.1 Streptomyces sp. SPB074
GTAACAGAACCGGGCGGCGGCGAGCCGCGCCGCCTGCCGTCCCGGCCGGTAGCCGCGCACGGGAGCTGGCCCGGTGAGCGCACCCAGCGCTTCGAGGGCGCGCGCCACCTCGGGGCCCGCGAGCCGGTAGTAGCGCCGCCGCCCCGACGCCGTGCACTCCAGGAGCCCGGCGGCGACGAGCACGGACAGGTGCTCGCTCGCGGTCGAGGCCCCGACCCCGGCGGCCCGCGCCAGCTCCCCGGCCGGGCGTGCGGTGCCGTCCATGAGCAGATTGCAGAACACGGAACGTGCCGGAGCCGCCAGCGCCTGCGCGACCACGCTGAAATCGCGGTCGCGGCCGGTCGCGGGAGCGGCGGCGAAGCCGGGGTTCCGGGCGGTCGCGGAAGTCGTCACGGGGCGGGGCATACGCACGAAGATAGTCCGGCCATCCTTCGGCACCCACCGAAACGACCCCGGCCTACGGTCGCCGCATGACCACAGCCCCCGCGCCCCACACCTACGTCGCTCTGCTCCAGTGGGAGGGCTCCACCGCCCCCGGAATCCGCGGCTACTCCCGCAGCCACACCGCCCTCGTCCCGCCCGTCGTCCAGCGCCTCGCCCTCAGCGCGGACCCCGCCTTCCGGGGCGACGCCGAACTCCTCAACCCGGAGCAACTGCTCCTGACGGCCGCGTCCTCCTGCCAGTTGCTGTCCTTCCTCGGCGAGGCGGCGCGGGCGGGCGTGGACGTCCTGGCGTACGAGGACGAGGCGAGCGCCCGGCTCGACCCCGGGCGCGGACGGCTCGACGCGATCCGCCTCGCGGTGACCGTACGGGTCGCCCCGGGCACGGAGCCTGCGGCCGTACGGGAACTCGCCGCGCGCGCCCACCGCGCCTGCTACGTCGCGAACAGCCTCGCCGTGCCCGTGGAGGTGGTCACCGAGGTGGAGGTCAGCCCTCGCGGTTGATCATCGAGGCCGCTGCGTAGGTGAGGTAGGTCCACAGGGTGCGGTCCTGCTGCTCGGTGAGGCCGAGTCCGTCCAGCGCGGCCCGCATGTGCGTGAGCCACGCGTCGTGCGCGGCGCGGTCCACGGCGAAGGGCGCGTGGCGCATCCGCAGCCGCGGGTGCCCCCGGTTCTCGCTGTACGTACGGGGGCCGCCCCAGTACTGCATGAGGAAGAGCGCGAACCGTTCCTCGGCCGGGCCGAGGTCCTCCTCGGGGTACATCGGGCGCAGCAGCGGGTCCCCGGCCACACCCTCGTAGAAGCGGTGCACCAGGCGCCGGAAGGTCTCCTCGCCGCCGACCTGCTCGTAGAAGGTCTGCTCCTGGACTGTGCCGTGCGGGATCTCGTTCACGTGTCCATCGTCTCAGACGCCCCGGCGGAGGACCCGGGTCGTAGGACCGCCGCCGCACGGGCGCCGCGCGTTCCCGGCCACCGCCCGCGCCGCCACCGCCCACGCCGCCGCACGGCGCCGTGACTCCGGCGGTCACCGCCCGGGTCGCCGCCGAACCGGCCGAAAGCACCCCGCACGCGTACTCGCTTCGCACCCCCGCGCCCCCCACAGTGGACCCATGACCCCGCAGCCCGCCCAGCCCGCGAGGGCCCCGCGCACCGAGGAGGAGTGGCAGGACCTCGCCCGTGACTCCCGCGCGGGCCTCCTGCGCCGCCTGTCCCGCGAGTGCGACCTGCTGGACGAGGACTCGCCCTGGTACGCGGCCTTCGCCTCCGTCCCGCGCCACTACTTCGTGCCGTACTACTACGTCCGCGCCGCCGCCGGTGGCTTCGAGCGTCTGTGGGGCGAGGACCCCGACCGCGAGCGCCGCGCCCGCTGGCTCACCGGGGCCTACGCCGACGTGCCGCTCGCGACCCGGCTGCGCGACGGCGAACTCGTCTCGTCCAGCAGCCAGCCCTCGCTCATGGCGCGGATGCTCGAAGGGCTCGACGTGCGCCCCGGGGACCGCGTCCTGGAGGTCGGCGCGGGCACCGGGTGGAACGCCGGGCTGCTGTGCCACCGCCTCGGCGAGGACCTCGTCACGACCGTCGACCTCGATCCGGAGATCACCGAGTCGGCGCGCGCCCACCTCGCGCGGGCCGGATTCAGGCCCGAGGTCGGCACCGGCGACGGGATGCGGGGCTGGACGGCGCGTGCCCCGTACGACCGGGTGCTCGTGACCGCCGCGGTCAACACCGTGCCCCGCGCGCTGCTGCGGCAGTGCGCCCCCGGCGCGCTCCTCGTGGCGCCGCTCGCGACGGGCCTGCTCGCACTGCGGGTACGGGACGCGGAGCACGCCGAGGGTCGATTTCTCGCCACACCCGCGTACTTCGTCCCGATGCGGGGCGCCGAGCGCACCCCCGAACCGGCGCCCTACCTCGGTGGCCTGCCCTCCTGGGCCGCGCGGGACGAGGACTTCCGCTTCCTGCTCGCGCTCACCGCCGGCACCCTCGACCCGCACGAGGCGCTGGCGCTGTGGCGGCGCGAGGAACTGCCCGCCAGGGAGCGCTTCGGCGTCACACTGCGCGGCGAGTACCTGTGGGCGTGGCTGGACGACCCGGACGGGCCGTACGCGTGGGCGCTGCCGTAGCACCCGTGCCCGGGGACGGCACCCCGCCCGCGCCAGAGGGACGGCACCCGCCCCCGCCCCGGGGGCGCGACACCCGCCCGCCGGGGACCAGAAGCGTCACGCCCGAGGG
>NZ_GG770539.1:4760432-4764298 GCF_000154905.1 Streptomyces sp. SPB074
CCCTCGGTGGCGCGGGTCAGCCGCGGTGGATCGTGATCGTCGTCCAGGCGCCGACGTGCACGCGGTCGCCGTCGGAGAGCGGCTGGATCACGAAGGGCTGGATCGGTTCCTCCGAGCCGTTGACCGTCGTGCCGTTCGTGGAGTTCTGGTCCACGACGGCCCACGTGCCGTCCTGCTGCCGCGTCAGCACGGCGTGCTGGTGCGAGACCCCCGGGTCCTCCGGGGGTACCGACAGGTCGATGTCGGGGGTGTTGCCCGTCGAGTGCCTGCGGCGGCCGATCGTGACCTGGCTCCCGGTCAGCTCGACGCGCTGCTCGGGCGAGTACGCGGGCAGGCTGAGCCCGTTCGCCTCGGGGCCGCTGCGCTGCATCATCGCCAGGAAGTACTCGCGATCGGGGCCGTACGTGGCGCTCCAGGCACCCGTCGCGGGCCCGGCGTGACCGCCGTGACCGGTCGCGAACGGGTCGGCGTGACCACCGGGGCCGGGGATGCCGGGGTGGCCGGGGCCGGGGCCGTGACCGGTGTGGCCCGGGCCGTTGGGCGCCGAGGTGGGCAGCCCGCCCTGCGGTCCCGGTCCGCCGGGCCCCGGGCCGTTCGGCGGGTAGGGGGCCGGTGGGGCGATGGGCCAGTCGTCCACGGCCGGCTGCTGGTGCTGCGGCGGCTGCGTGGTGGCCGGGCCCGGCGCGTAGCCGCTCGTCTGCTGGTACGGGTCGGGGAAGCCGCCGGGAGCGGAGTGGGCACCCTGCTCACCCCCCGCGGCATGACCGCCGTGGCCCCCTTGGCCACCCTGACCGCCGTGGCCGCCCTGACCCGCGTGGCCGCTCTGGCCGCCGTGGTTCGCGGGGTCGCCGCCCGGGTAGGGCTGCTGCTCCTGCTCGGTCTGTCCGGGGTAACCGGGGCCGGGCCGCTGGATCATGTCCGGGACGATCGGCTCGGGCGGCCTGTTGATCCTGGAGGGCCGCGACTCCTGGTACTCGTGCGTCTGGGGACCGGGGAAGCCGCCGCCGGCGGGCGGTGCGGGCGCCGCGGGTACGTAGCTCGTCGCCGTACCGGTCAGGAAGTTCCAGCGGCAGTGCTCGCAGAACGGGCCACCGGACTCGTGGGGCGTACCGCACTGCGGGCAGCGCTCGGCCTCCGGCCGGTTCCCGCTGTGCGGGTATCCGTACGGGCTGGGCGCGGGGGGCGGGGAAGGCGGCGGCACAGGTCCGCCCGACCCGGCCATGCGATGGCCGCAGATCTCGCACCAGTCGTCGGAGCTCGACTGATGTCCGTTCGGGCAGGTCGGCATGTCGGCGCTTCCTCCTCTCCTTCTCTTCTCCGGCCTCCCGGCCGGTCACTTGCTGCTGCACATCCGGCCCGGCGGGTCCGGAAAGGCGGGCTCACCGCCGCACGTGCGTCGTGCGACGGGCGGCGCGCGAGGGCTACTTCCTGACCCGCACGGTCTTGGTGGACCGTGTTTCGAGGGTCATCTCGTCCGCCTCCGTCACTTTCGCCTTCAGTCGCACAGTACCCGCAGGCGCATCCACGACGTCCACCACCTTGGCGAGCAGCTTGGCCGTCGCCTCGTTCCCCGAGGCGTGCGCGAGCTGGACCGCGCGGCCCAGTCGCGCGGTGGCGCGTTCCTGGTCACCGGACTTGCGGGCCTGGAGCCCCTCCCGTACCGCGCCCGCCAGTTCGGCCTGCCCCGTGTAGTGCGCGACCTGCGGGTTGAGCTGCGTGGACGCCGCGATGTCATCGGTCCACACGGCCCGCACGAGGCCCTGCCCGAGCCGGGTCGCCGAGCCGTCGGGGGCCGGCACGACGAGCGACACCCGCGCGGCGAGCATCTCCTGGCCGAGCCCTGCGGGCGGCACCCGGACGCAGAAGTGGTAGTCGCGGGACTCGTCGCCCCACGAGCCCGTCGGGTAGTCGCCGGTGCGCGGTCCCGACTCGGTGCGGCGCGCGGTGAGATCCTCCACGCTGGGGGCGACCTGCTTGACGAAGGCGGGCTCGGCGCCCTGCGGGGTCCACAGCCGCAGTGCGACATCGGCGACCTCCTTGCCCATGACGTTCTCCATCATGCGCGTGAAGTCCTCGCTGAGCGCCTCCGGTTCGGCGACGATGTCGGCGCTGCCGAGCAGCGCGGAGGCGATCCCGGTGACCTCGGCCACCTCCCAGTCGGTGCCGACCCCGCGCGCGTCGCAGGTGAAGCGGCCCGCGCAGTCGTCGAGCGCGGCGCGCAGCTCCTCCGGGGTCTCGTGCTCGTTGCGCCCGTCGGTGAGCAGGATGCCGTGCCTGATCGGGACGGGCGCCTGGGAGAGCAGGCGCCCGGCGAGCTGCAGCCATCTGCCGACGGCGGTGCCGCCGGAGGCCCTGAGCGCGCGCAGTGCCTGCTTCGCCTCGGCCCGCGTGCGGTCGTCGGCGACCGCGAGCGCCCCGCCGCGCGGGTAGACCTCCCTGGCCACGTGCGTGCCCTCGATGACGGCGAAGCGGGTGCCGTCGCGGAGCGTGTCGAGCGCGGCCCCGGTGGCCTCCTTGGCGTGGTGGAGCTTGCTCGGCGGGTACTGCATCGAGCCCGAGCAGTCGACCATGAGCACCACGGCGGCGTCCTGGCCCGAGCCGGTGGCGCTGAGCGCGCCCGTGCCGCCGCCCGTCGCGGTCACCGTGACGACGGCGTGCACCTCGCCGGAACCCTCCGGCAGATACGGGTTCTGGTAGACCTCGACCTCGAACCGGGGCCCTTCGGGCTTCGAGAAATTCGCCATGACGCCGTTCCCCCTCTTCGATTCCTCACGTACCGAAACGCTTTTCCTCGTGTCCCGGCCGCCGCGGTGTCCCGCCCGCGCCCGGGTGCCGCCGCGGCGGCGTCACCGCGTCTCCAGCCGGACCGGTCCGCCCGGGGCCGGGTACGGGACGACGGCGACCGTGATGTTGTCGTGGCCGCCGCTGTCGAGCGCGTACCGCACGAGCGCGCGGGCCGCCTCCAGGGGGCGGCTCCCCGCGTCGGCGGGCAGCAGCGCCGCCATCGCCTCCGCGCTCTCCGCGTAGTTCCACAGCCCGTCCGTGCACACCACGACCGCCCCGGGCGCTTCGGGCCGGAAGGCGGCGGTGTGCGGCTCCAGTTCGTAGGCGTCGGCGCCGAGCCAGCCCGTGATGGCGTGCGCGCGCTCGTCCGCGTACGCCTCCGCCTCGCTCAGCAGCCGGGCCGCGACCATCTGCGCCGCCCAGGAGTCGTCCTCGGTGAGCCGGTACGGCGTCGCGGAGCGGTCGGCGGGCACCCAGTAGACGCGGCTGTCGCCGACCCAGCCCACGACGAGCAGGTCCTCGGTGACGATCGCGGCGACGAGCGTGCACGCCGGGGCGTTCTGGCCGGGCTCCTCGGGCGGCAGGACCGGTTCGTCGGCGAGGACGTTGACGGCCTCGGCCGCCCGCTCGATCGCCTCCCGCATCGCCTGCTCGGGGCGGGTGCCGCGCGGCAGCGAGGCCATGAGCGCGGCCTCGGCGGTCTGCGCGGCGGCGAGCGAGGCGGCGTCGGGGCGCGTCGCCGAGGACACGCCGTCGCACACGACAGCGACCGCGGCGGTGGGCCCGTCGGGCAGCGAGGTCGCCGCGACCGCGAAGGCGTCCTCGTTGCGGTGATGGCGCAGCCCCCGGTCGCTCACGGCCGCCAGGGTGCTCAGCTCTTTGCCGTGTGAATTTGCGTTGAGGGCTTTTTAAGCTCCATAGATTCCGATTATTATATTTCTGCTTTCTGTATCGACTCTTTTTTTTCATATATATCTATTCTTGTATTCATTACTTATATTCTTTAAAATTAATCACTGCTTTTTTTGTTTTTTCGTTTTGTTGCTTTTTCTATGTTATTACTCATTTTTTTTTTTTTTTTT
>NZ_GG770539.1:4764539-4771640 GCF_000154905.1 Streptomyces sp. SPB074
CGGGGGCCGCCGTTCACCCGCACCGGCTCCTCCCGCCGCGCCCCCGCGTCGCCCGGCAGCGGCCCGGCCCCGCCGGGAAGGCGCACCCCCTCGGGCAGCGTCGGCTCGTCCGCCCGTCCGGCTCCGTCCGAGACCGTCGCGGGGAGATCCGAGGCGCGCTGGGCCGGGGCCGGGCGGCCCGTGCCGTCCGTCTCGCGGGCCTGCGGCCAGTCGGCGGCGGAGGCGTCCGGCGGGCCGGCGGGGGGCCCGGGCACCGCCGAGAGGTCGTAGCCGCAGCCCCCGCAGTACAGATCACTCTTGTCGAGTGGTTCCGCGCACCGGGGACAAGCCGCCAGCTGATGTGTCCGCGCCATCAATCACACCCACGTCCGGGGGCGGAGGCGGTTGGCCCGCTCCACCAGTTCGATCCGTTCCCCGCCGTCGCCGGCGAGCCTGGCCAGGGTCCGGAAGGCGCGTTCCAGGCCGAACCGGAGCCCGCGCTCGTCGAGCGGGCAGCCCAGCAGACCGCCCTCCCGCTGCTCTGCGCCGTGGCGACCCGAGAGTACCCAGTCGAGCGCCGCGCCCAGTACCTCGGCCGTGAGCGTCTGCGCCCGCACCGCGTCCACCGCCTCGCCCAGTTCACCGACGCGGGCGGCCGCCGCGCGCAGATCCGCGAGGGGCGTCTGCCCGGGGGCCCGGCCCCGCAACCGCGCCCGCGTGGCCGCGATCCCGGCGGCGGCGTGGTGCGCCGAGGACTCGGGCACCGTCTCCAGCGCCTCCACCGCGGCCCCGCGCTCGCCCGCGGCGAAGAGCACCCGCGCCAGCCCGAAGGCGGCGCTCACGTAACCGGGGTCGGTCTGCCACACGAGGCGGTAGTACTCCACGGCGTTGTCGAGCTGGCCGAGCGCCTCGGCGCACAGCGCGAGCGCGAGCTTCGGCGCGGCCTCACCGGGGAACGCGTCGTAGATCGCGTCGAACGACAGCGCCGCCCGGTCCAGTTCGCCCGTCACCAGCGAGGCCAGACCCCGGTACCAGACCACGCGCCAGTCCTCGGGGAACCCGCGCTCCAGATCGTCCAGCGAGCGCCCCGCCGAGTCCGGCTGCCCCATCTCCAGGCGGGCGCGCACCTCGCGCAGCCGCACCTCGGGCGAGGCGACCGGGGCGTTGCCCAGCGCGCTGATCAACTCGCTGTGCACCGCCGTGTGCAGACCGGCGAGGAAGCCCGCACTCGGGTCGTTCGCGTCCACCCGTGGCACGGGCAGCGCGAGCGCCGCCTCGGGCACCCGCAGCGGCCGGAGCGCGCTCGCGGGAGAGGTGGGGGAGGCGGCCGGGAGCGCGGGGAGCGGCGGGCTCCCCGGCTGCGCGGGCAGCCCCGGCAGGGCGGGGGAGGGGGACGGAGCGGGCTGCGCCGGGGGCTGCGCGGGCGCGGCGCCGAAAGCGGCGGGTGCGGCGGCGGGACCGCCGGGCGCGGTGCCGGGACCGGCGGGCGGCGCGGTGCCGGTCGTGACGGCCGCCCGGGCGAGCGGCCTCCCGGCGACCTCCGCCGCCGGGCGCGTACGCGACCGCCGCCACCCCTTGCCGCCCGGCCCGCCGCCCGTATCCGGGCCGCTTCCCGTCTCGCGTACGCCGAGCGCCGAGACCGCCCCGCCCGCCGGCAGGAACAACTCCGCGTCGGTGACCCGCAGTTCCGGGCCGAAGTGGGTGGAGAGCGCGGGGCGCGGGCGGCCCGTGCGGCGGGCCACGATCTCCCGCAGCACCCCCGTCAGCTGCTCCGCCATCTCCTCCGCCGAGGCGAAGCGGCCCGCCGGGTCCGGGTCCGTCGCCCGCACGAGGAGCCGGTAGAAGGACTCGAACTCCTGGAAGACGGGGACCTGCGCGGGGTCGGGCAGGCTGTCCACGTAGACCGTCGTGTAGCCCTGGAAGTCGAAGGCGAGCACCGCGAGCGTGCGCGCCACCGTGTACAGGTCGGAGGCGACCGAGGGACCGACCTCGGCGACCTCGGGCGCCTGGTAGCCGACCGTTCCGTAGATCGCCGACTCCTCGTCGTCGGCGCGGCGCACGGCGCCCATGTCGATGAGCTTGAGCTGGTCCTCCGTCTGGATCGCGTTGTCCACCTTGAAGTCGCAGTACAGCAGCGAGCGGCTGTGCAGGTGGCCGAGCGCGTCCAGCGCCTCGATGCCGAAGGCGCACGCCTGCTCGACCGGGAGCGGGTCGCGGCGGCCCTCGGTGGTGCGGCGGGCGTTGGCGATCTCCTTGAGCGACTTGCCGCCCACGTACTCCATGACGATGTAGCCGTCGAGCGAGCCCGTGCGCTGGTCGAGATGTTCCACGAAGTTGTAGATGCGCACGATGTTGGCGTGCTCGATCTCGGCGAGGAAGCGCCGCTCCGAGATCGCCGCCTCCATCGCGTCCTGGTCGCCCGTGTCGAGCAGGCCCTTGAGGACGACCCAGCGGTCCGAGACCGCGTGGTCGATCGCGAGGTAGACCCAGCCGAGCCCGCCGTGCGCGAGGCAGCCCACGACCTCGTACTGGCCGTGCACCACCGTCCCCGCCTCCAGCTTGGGCACGAAGGAGTACGGGTGCCCGCACTTCGTGCAGAAGCCCTCCGTGCGTCCGGGACGGTCCCCCCGCGCCCGCCCGACCGGGGCGCCGCAGTCGGCGCGCGAGCAGAACCGCTTGCGCTCGGGCACCTCGGCCCGCTCCAGGACCGCCGCGCGCGGGTCGTGCCGGGGCACGGTCGGCACGCTCACGAGCCCCACGCCGAGTCGCCCGCGCGCCGAGCCCGCGGACACCGAGCCCGTGCTGCGCGCGCTCACCTGCCGGGCCGTGCTGCTCCCGGAGAGCCGCCCGGAGACCGAGCGCCGCGAGGAGCGCGAGGAATGGGAGGAGCGCGCGGAACCGGAGGCACGCGCGGAAGGCGAGGAGCCGGACGAGGCGACCGCCCCCGCGCCGTACGCGCTCGCCGCACCCGCGCCACCCGCACCCGTACGCGCTCCCGGCGCGCTCGCGCCGTGGGTCGGCGCCGTACCGCGTGAGCCGCCGCGCGCGCCGCTCACCGTCATGCCCGTCGGGGGCGAGCCGAGCGCCCCGTCGGGGGCGACCACGGGCGCGAGCCCGCAGGTGTCGCAGTACAGCTCCCCGCCGCCCACGTCCTCGTACCGGCCCTCGCAGCCCGGCCGCTGACACGCCTGTTCGTTCATCCGTCTCCCCCGTCCTGCCCCGTCGGGGCGCCGTTCCCCCGTCCTGCCCCGTCGGGGCGCCGTTCCCCCGGCCGCCCGCCCGGCTCAACCCTGCTCACCGGCCAGTGTCCCGGCGACCGCCTGCTGGTAGCGCAGCACCGCCTGCCCGGCCGCCCGCAGATCGCACGGCGCGCTCCACAACATGCGGCGCGCCGCGTCGTACCGCTCCATGAGGAGAGTGTCCTCGGCGAGACCGTGCCTCGCGACCTTCGCGCGGTAGGCGTCGAGCCGCCCGCGCAGTTCCGCGCGGACCGCGAGCGGCGCCGCGACCGCCGACAACTGCTCACGTGCGCGCGCCAGCTCGTCCCCCGCCCGCGATTCGAGCGAGTCGAGCAGCGGGCTCAGCCGCGACCACTGCCCGCGCCTGCGGTACTCGGCGGCCCGCGCCAGCTCCTCCTGGAGCACGACGGGCGGACCGCTCACCGCCGGGACCTCCGAGGCCGCTATCTTCGCGAGCACTTCCCCGCGCGCCGCGCGTGCCTCGGTGAGCGTGCGGTCGGCGCGTGAGAGCACGTCGCCCAGCTCGCGCAGCCGCGCCTCCGCGTCCTGGCGCACCGCGAGCACGGCCTCGATCTCGCGCCGCACCTCCTCCAGCCCGCGCGCCTCGCGGTCGTAGCGCCGCGTGTCGGGACGGCCCGCGCCCGGCGCCGCCGCGCCCGCCTGCGGCTGCCAGAACTCCAGCGGATCGCTGACGACCTGTTCGCGCAGCGCCCCGAGCACGCGCGCGATGCGCTCCAGGTCGTCCCCGGCCGGGTGCTCGCCCGGCCGGACGCCCACCGAGTGCGCCAGCGTGCGGGTGCGGTTCAGCTCGGCCGAGAGCAGGTCGATCCGCGCGGGCAGCGCCGACCACACCGCGTCGGCCGCTATCACGACGCCGAGGGAGTCCGCGTACAGCTCGTTCATCCGCTCCACCAGCTCCTCCAGCGAGCAGCGGTGGCTGAGCCGGGGCGCCTCGCCCGTCAGGCTGGCGACGGGCCCGTTCCCCGCCGCTCCGGCGGCCCCCGGCACGGCGAGCGAACGGCCTTCAAGGAGTTCGGTCAGCTCCGCGAGGTCGTCGCGGCCGGGGTTGCGGCGCCGGGCGCGCAGCGCGCGGGCGGTGGCCAGGGCCTGCGTGTACGTGTCGAAGCAGGCCCACAGGAGCGAGATCGCCGCCTCGGTGGCCGCCCAGCGCTGCCGCGTCACGCCGGTCAGCTCCGCACCCTCCAGCAGGCGCCGCCCGGCGTGGTCCTGGAGCGCGAGCAGCGAGGTCTCGACCGCCTCGTGCTCGGCGCCGCGTCGGGCGAGCGCGCGATCGACCGCCTCACGGTCCATCACCGGTTCCGGCTCCCGCGCCCCCGCGCCCGCGGACATCGCTCGCGCGCCGCCCATCCCACTCCCTTCCGCCCGGCCCCAGCCGGAGCCGCATCCCAGCACGCGCCCCCGGTCTCCGCCCGGTCGGCACGCCCGCCACAGCGATCACACCTGCACCCTGCCCCTCAGACCCCCGTCCCCATGCGCCCGGGGGGCCGCGCGCTCACCACACGATCTTCTCGTCACCGCGCGGCGGGCTCGCCGAGGCGTCACCGAGGTCGGCCTCCAGCCAGCGCCTGTACGACTCCCGCCAGCCCTGCTTGCTCGTGTCCTTGCGGTAGCCGTCGAGGATCTGGTTGACGCGGCCGACGAGGTCCGGGCTGTCGTCGCGCATGGCGACGCCGTAGAACTCCGGCATCGGGAGCCGCGCCGCGTCCCCCTCGTTCTCGTCGGCGATCCGCACCCCGGGGTCCTGGGCGAGCTGCGAGGCCGCGAGGGCGCCGTCGGTGACGAGCCCGTCCACCGTGCCGAGCTGGAGCCTCACGAGGCAGTCGAGCTGGCTGGGAACCTTGGTCACCGGCTTGAGGCCGTAGGCCCCGCCGTGCCTGGCGAGGAACGCCTCCGCCGTCGATCCCGTGGCGGCGCACAGCCTGCTCCCGCCGAGAGTGGGGCCGAAGCCCTTGACGGGGGAGTCCCGCGGGACGACGAGGGTCTGCCGGGTCTCGAAGTAGGGCGTCGAGAAGGCGATGTCGTTGCTGATGTGGCGGCACGTGATCGACATCGTGCTGATGATCATGTCCACGCTCGCCTTGGCGTCCCGCTCGGCGAGCGGCTTGCCCTTGTCCTTCTCGTCCCGGCCGAGCGCCGGCCCCCGGTCGGCCGTCGAGACCGTCTTGAACCGCACCTTGTCCGCGGCGCCCAGTATCTCCTTCGCGACGCGTCGCGCGAGGTCGATGTCGAAGCCCTCCGGCTCGCTGCCGTAGGTGCCCCGGTAGGCCCAGCGGTAGCTGTTCTGGTCGACGCCGACGAGGAGTTCGCCCCGCTCCTTGATCGCGGCGATGGCCGCTCCGTCCTTGGCGGGCGGCCGCTTCTCGTACGTCCTGGCGCAGGCCTCCTTGTCCGGCTCCGCCGCTGCGGCCTGCCGGGCGCCCGTGCCGCCGAAGGCACCGCGCGCCGCCGTCACGCCCGTGGACCCCGAGGGCTCGTCGGCGCCGCGGCCGGGCAGCAGGAGCAGGGTCAGCGAGGCGAGCGCGCACAGCACGGCCATCACCGCGACCCCGCCCCAGCCGCGGAGCCGTCCCGTTCGCTGCGTCTGCGTCTGCGTCATGGTCTCTCCCCTCGCCCTGCCCCCGGCCCTGCCGAGTCCGCCCCGCTCCGGCTCCCGGCCGCTCCGCTTGGGCCCGTGCGCGGCGTTCACCGGTACTCCGAGAGCCTGCGCCCGACGCCCATCAGCGCTCCGAGCGCGCCGAGGGCGGCGAGGACGCCGCCGCCGATCGCGAGCCCGGAGAAGGCGGCGCCCCCGCTTCGCGCGGCCTCGATGAAGTCGTTCCGCTCGGCGTCGATGGCCTTGCCGAGCGCGTCGTCCACCTCCTTGAAGGCGGCGTCCGTCGTCCCGTTCCCCGCGGCCTTCGGGTCCTCGCCGCCCACGACGAGGCGCGCCGCCTCCGCGTAGTCGCTCGCGTCGGCCTTCTCCCTGACCTCCGTGTGCCGCGCGTTCCACCGCGTGAGCTGCTTCGCCGCCCGGTCGAGCTCCGCGCGCCCCACCGCGCTGCCGGTCAGTTCCCGGGCGCGCCGCATCAGTTCGCCCGCGTCCCCGCCCCTGCCAGCGAGCTGCCCGAACTGACGCTGGAAGTGGGCCTCGTAGAGGTCCTTGCCCTGGGCGTCGAGGACCGCGCCCCGGTTGACCATGGACAGGTTCTCGTTCGCGCGGGCCTGGAGGGCGGCGATCCGCGCGTCCGTCAGGGCGGTCACGGACGTGACCCCGCTCTCGCGGGAACTGCGCAGGTCCGCGCGGGCGACGCCGTGCCCGGCCGCGGTCCAGGCGAGCAGGGCGAGCGTCGCGGTCGCGGCGGCGACGAGACCGCGGTTCAGGACGCGGTTGGTGCGCCGGTAGTCGCGGTACTGCGCGCCGCCGAGCGCGGCGAGGGCCACGACGCCGAGGCCGAGGCCGATCCAGGGGTACGGGGTCGCCGCGTCGTAGTCCGCGGCGAGCCGTTCCTTCTGCACCTCGCGCAGCTTCGTGGCCTGTTCGAGGGTGGTGTCCTGCATGACGCCGCTCGCCTGCCGCAGCCAGGCCCCGCCGAGCGGCACCCCGGACCTGTTGTAGACCCGGGCGGTGTCGATCTCGGCGGTGTAGCGGGGCAGTTGCTCGTTGATCCCCTCGACCGCCTCCGTGGAACCCGAGGTCCGGTCGGCCGCGGCTCCCGCGAGGTTCTTCGCCACGGCGCCGACGCTGTCCGTGTACTTCTCGCGGGCGTCCGCCCGTGCCTGGCCCGTCGCGAGGAACTCGGTCGTCGCCGCGGTGTCGGCGGCGGCGAGCTGAGCGTAGATCTGGGCGGCCGTGTTGACCCGGGGTTCGCTGACGTGCAGCACG
>NZ_GG770539.1:4772833-4782364 GCF_000154905.1 Streptomyces sp. SPB074
CTCGGCGCGCGCGGCGAACCACAGCGCCTCCTCGGAGAGCCCGCCGCCACCGCCCCAGTCCCCGGAGATCTTGCCGATCGCGGGGAACCGGGCCGTGCGCCCGTCGGGGTGCATCCCGGCGCAGTTGACGCCCGCGCCGCACACGACCGCGACACCGCGCGGGTCGGCGTCCTCCAGGAGCCCGGCGCGCAGGACCGCGAAGGTGTCGTTGTAGACGCTCGTGCTCGCGCTCCAGCCGCGCTCCTCTATCGCGGCGGCCAGCTCGGCCTCCTCGACCGGGAGGTCCGCGTTGGCCAGGCACGCCGAGGTGTGCCGGGCTCCGCCGACGAGGGGGAGCCCGGCGTCGGCGAAGGCGCGCTCCACGATCTCGTGGAGGATGTCGATCGCGGGTTCCACCCCGATCACGGGTGGCTGGAAACCACCGCCGCGCGCGGCCCCGAGGACGGTGCCGTCCTCGGCGACCACGGCGACGTCGGTCTTGCTGTTGCCCGCGTCGATCGCCAGGACGGCGGCCCGGCCCGCGCGGGATGTGCTCAGGCCCACGCCAGGTGCTCCCTGTTGTGCGCGATCAGCTCGTCGGTGAGCTTGTCCGCGTACTCGATCTGGCCGACCAGCGGGTGCGCCAGGAGCGCCTTGAAGACGGCGTCGCGGCTGCCGTGCAGCGCCGCTTCGAGCGCCAGGTTCTCGTACGCGGTGGTGTGCGCGATGAGCCCGGCGTGCAGCGGGTCGAGCGAGGGCACGGGCAGCGGCGTCGCCCCGGTCGCGTCGATGCTCGCCTGCACCTCGATGACGGCGTCGTCGGGGAGGAAGGGGAGCGTGCCCTTGTTGAAGGTGTTGACGACCTGGTACGGCGAGCCGCCCGTCGCCATGCCGTCCGCCGAGCGGCCCAGCAGGCCGGCGGCGAGGTCCACGGCGGCCTCGGAGTAGAAGGCCCCGCCGCGCTTGGCGAGCAGCTCCGGCTTCACGTCGAGCTTCGGGTCCCCGTACATCTCCAGGAGCTGCTTCTCCATCGCCGCGACCTCGGAGGCCCGCGTCGGCTTGGTCCGCTGCTCCCGCACGACGGCGTCGTGCTGGTAGTAGTACCGCAGGTAGTACGAGGGGACGACACCGAGCCGCGAGACGACCTCGCGCGGCATGTGCAGGTCCTCGGCGATGGCGTCCAGGTGCTCGGTGAGCAGCCGCGGCAGTACGTTCTCGCCCTCGGGACCGCCGAGACGCGCGCCCAGCTCCCACGTCAGGTGGTTGAGGCCGACGTGGTCCAGGTGCACCTCGGCGGGCGCCACATCAAGGAACTTGGCGAACTTGCGCTGGAAACCGATCGCCACGTTGCACAGACCGACCGCCTTGTGCCCGGCGGTGAGCAGGGCGCGCGTGACGATGCCGACCGGGTTGGTGAAGTCGATGATCCACGCGTCCGGGTTGGTGCGGCGCACCCGCTCGGCGATGTCGAGGACGAGCGGCACGGTGCGCAGCGCCTTGGCGAGGCCGCCCGCGCCCGTCGTCTCCTGGCCGACGCAGCCGCACTCCAGCGGCCACGTCTCGTCCTGGTCGCGCGCGGCCTGACCGCCGACGCGGAGCTGGAGGAGCACGGCGTCCGCGCCCTCGACACCCGCGTCCAGGTCGGAGGTGGTGACGATCCTGCCGGGGTGGCCCTGCTTGGCGAAGATGCGCCGGGCGAGGCCGCCGACGAGTTCCAGCCGGTCGGCCGCCGGGTCGACCAGGACCAGTTCCTCGATGGGCAGGGTGTCGCGCAGGCGGGCGAAGCCGTCGATGAGTTCGGGGGTGTAGGTCGATCCGCCGCCGACCACGGTGAGCTTCATTGGTTCTCAGCCCTTTGCTCGGGGTGGGCGTCAGCCCTTGACCCCGGTGAGAGTGACGCCTTCGACGAAGGCTTTCTGTGCGAAGAAGAAGACGATGACGACGGGTGCCATGATCAGCAGCGTGGCCGCCATCGTCATGTTCCAGTTCACGGCGTGAGCGCTCTTGAAGGATTCGAGTCCGTAGCTGAGCGTCCAGGCGCCGGGGTTCTGTGCCGCGTAGATCTGCGGGCCGAAGTAGTCGTTCCAGCAGTAGAAGAACTGGAAGAGCGCGACGGCGGCGATCCCGGGCTTGGCCATCGGCACGATGACCTTGAGGAGGGTCCTGAACTCGCCGCAGCCGTCCACCCGCGCCGACTCGATGTACTCCTTCGGGATCGTCAGCAGGAACTGGCGGAGCAGGAAGATCGAGTACGCGTCGCCGAAGGCCATCGGGATGATGAGCGGCCACAGCGAGCCCGAGAGGTGGAACTGCTGCGCCCACACCAGGTACATCGGGATCACGATGACCTGCGGGGGCAGCATCATGGTCGAGATCACCATGATCATCGCCGTCTTGCGGCCCCGGAAACGGAACTTCGCGAGGGCGTAGGCGACGGGCACGGACGAGCACACGGTGAAGAAGGTCCCGGCCACCGCGTAGATGATCGAGTTCTTCCACCAGGTCAGGAAGCCGTCGGTGTGGAAGACCTTCGAGTAGTTGTCCCAGTGCCAGGAACTGGGCCACAGGTCGCCGCTCATCGCCTGGCTGTCGCTCATCACCGAGGTGAGGAAGACGAACACGAACGGCAGGATGAACAGGAGCGCCACGGCGATCGCGACGGTGTGCACCGCGATGAAGTGGAGCGCCTTCTTGCGCCTGCCCCCGCGCGGGGCGTGAGCGTTTCTCGGCTCCCCGGCGGACGCCTGGACCGGCGCGTGCAAAGTGGTCGAGGTCATGGGTCAGTCCTCCGTCAGCAGGCCGGTGCTCTTGCGCATGAGCAGCAGGGTGACGGCCATGGCGATGGCGAAGAGCACGAGCGAGAGCACGCACGCGGCGCCGGTGTTGAAGTTCTGGAAGCCCATCGAGTAGACGAGCTGGGGGACCGTGATGGTCGAGTGGTCCGGATAACCGGGCTGGATGACCGAACCGGGACCGATGTTGACGCCCGAGGCGAGCTTTCCGGCGACGAGTGCCTGCGTGTAGTACTGCATCGTCTGCACGACACCCGTGACCACGGCGAACATCACGATCGGCGTGATCGAGGGCCACGTCACGTACCGGAACTTGCCGATCGCGTTCGCGCCGTCCAGCTCGGCCGCCTCGTACTGCTCCTTCGGCACGTCGAGCAGCGCCGCCATGAAGATGACCATCAGGTCGCCGATGCCCCACAGCGAGAGCATCACGAGCGAGGGCTTCGACCAGTGCGGGTCGTTGAACCACGTCGGCGCGTCGATGCCGAGGTGGCCGAGCAGTTCGTTGACCGGGCCCGTGGACGGGTTGAGCAGGAACACGAAGGCGACCGTGGCCGCGACGGGCGGGGCGAGGTAGGGCAGGTAGAAGATCGTCCGGAAGATGCCGACCCCGGACTTGATCTTCGTGACCAGCAGCCCGATGCCGAGCCCGAAGACCACCCGCAGCGCCACCATGACCACGACGAGCCACAGGGTGTTCCACAGCGAGGGGCCGAAGAGCGGCATCTGCGTGAACACGTACTTCCAGTTCTTGAGCCCCACGAAGGTCGGGGACTTGATCTGGTTGTAGTGCATGAACGAGAAGTAGACGGTCGCGATCAGCGGATAGGCGAAGAAGACCGAGAAGCCGATGAGCCACGGGGAGAGGAATCCGACCGTGCGCAGCCGCGCGCGGTTCTTCTTGCGGCGCAGGGGAGCGCTGTCGCGGGGCGTGCCGCTTCGGAGCGTGCCGCCCTTGGAGCCCTCGCTCGCGCCGCCGCCGGTGCCGCCGCTCGTGCCGTCCTTGGTGCCGGCCCGTCCGGCCGGGAAGGAGAGTGCCATGGTTCGCTGCCTCAGTTCTCGGACTGGAGGTTGTCGGCGTCGATCTGGTGGTCCAGGTCCTCAAGCCCCTTCTTGAGGTTGTGGACCTTGCCCTCCTCGACCGAGTACGAGAAATCCTGGAGGGAGGTGATGTACTGCCCGCCGTTGTTGGAGGGCGGGATCGCCTGGCTGTCGGGGTTCTGGGCGATCTTGAGGAACTGCTGGAAGGCCGGGTCCGCGTCGAGCTTCGGCGACTTGAGCGCCGCGAAGGTCGAGGGCACGTTGTGGATCGCGTTGGCGAAGTCCACGACCTGCTCGGTGTCCGTGGTCAGGTACTTGACCAGCTCGAACGCCGCGTTCTGGTGCTTGCTGCTGTGCGCCACGCCCGCGACGGTCCCGGTCAGGTAGCCGCGCCCGTAGGTGTCGGCCTGATCGTCCGGTACGGGGAGCGGGGCGACGCCCCAGTCGAACTTCGCCTTCGCGTCGTCGAGCATGAGACCGCGCCACTCGCCGTCGAGGTGCATCGCCAGCTTCTGCGTGAGGAAACCGTTCTGCGCGGACATCTCGTCGCCGAAGGAACCCCGCAGACGCTCCAGCTTGCCGTAGCCGCCCTGCGCCTTGGAGATGTCGTCCATCGCCTTGAAGAAGGCGTAGGTCTTCGGCTCCTCGGCGAGCTGGGCCTTGCCCTTCTTGTTGAAGTACTCCGGGCCCCACTGCGCGAACATCCGGTCGGGACTGTTCTGGTAGAGGCGGAAATTGGGCATGAACCCGGCGCGCTTGAGCGTCCCGTTGGAGTTCTTCTCGGTGAGCTTGGCGGCGTCCGCCTTCATCTCCGAGATCGTGTGCGGGGGACGGGAGATCCCGGCGGCCTTGAAGAGGTCCTTGTTGTAGTACATCCCGTACGCGTCGGCGAGCAGCGGCAGGGCGCACTGCGTGCCCTCGTACTGCGTGTAGTCGAGCAGCGTCTTCGGGAAGACCTTGTTCTTGTCGATGCCGTTCTTCTTCATGAACGGATCGAGATTGGCCCACATGCCGGAGGAGCAGTACTGCCCGACGTTGTTGGTCGTGAAGGAGGTCACGACGTCGGGAGCCTTGGAACCACCGGCGCGCAGAGCCTGGTTGATCGTTTCGTCGCTGACGTTGCCGGTCGCCTGCACGTGGATGTTCGGGTGCAGTTTCTCGAAGCGGGCGATCGACTGATTGATCGCCTTGACCTCGCCGGGGGCCGACCAGCCGTGCCAGAACTTGATCGTCACGGGCTTGGTCGGGTCGTCGTTCGCGCTGCCCGTGCTCGGGTTCGCGCAGCCGGTCAGGACGAGCGCGGCGCTCGCGAGCCCGGCGAGCGGGATCACGGCACGGCGCCGGGCCCTGGCGGCGGTCGTACGGGGGACGGGGCCTGCGGAGGCCGTCCGTGCGGCCTTCGGCCGGGGGACGGGTATGCGCCAACGCGGCATGGCTGGCTTCCTTCGTGGGACGGGGATACGGGGGGCGGGGGGTTCGGCCGGCCCGGGGGAGTGGGGGCGGGGCGGCGGGTGGTGCGGGTGGTGCGGGTTGTGCTCGGTGGTGCGGGTGGTGCCGGGTGTGCGGGTGCGGTGCGGGAGTGCGGGTGCGGCTGGTGGCCGGGGTCCGTCCGGGCTGGACGGGGGAGTCTCCTCGGGCGGGCCCCGGCGGTCGGTGGGCGGGCGCGAGAGGAGCTTTCGGTGAACAAGTGTCTACCGAAGGATCGCCGCTCTCGCGCCGCTGGGTGAACAGTTGTCAACTGGTGTCGAAGGCGGCGTCACGGGCTTGTTCGAGCGCGATGTGCAGCGCTCCGACGAGGATCGGGTCGCCCTCCAGCTCGCTGATCCGCAGGAGCGGCCTCGGCAGCGCGAGCCCGGTCAGCTCCGCTTCGACGCGGGTGCGCAGTTCCTCGCCGCCCGCCTCCGCGACCTGCCCGGAGAGCACGACGAGTTCGGGATCGACCACGGCGACGACCGCCGCGATCCCGGTGGCGAGCCGCCGCGCGGTCTCGTCCAGGACGGCGGGCACGGTGAGCGCTTCCGTGAGCGGCGCGTCGCCCGCGAGGGCCCGTACCGCCGGAACGGACACGAGGCTCTGGAGACCGCCGCCCCCGTCGTCCCCGGCCGTCGCGCCCTCGCCGCCGCGGGCGAGCGGGGCGCCGGGCAGCGGCATGTAGCCGATCTCGCCCGCGCCGCCCGTCGCGCCGCGCAGGAGCGTGCCGCCGAGGACGATCGCGGCGCCGACGCCCCGGTCCACCCAGGCGAGGACGAAGTCGTCGTGGTCCTGCGCCGCGCCCTGGTACTGCTCGGCGAGCGCCGCGAGATTGACGTCGTTCTCGATCCGTACGGGCGTGCCGATCTCCTCGGCCAGCTCGGCGAGGAGCGTGCGGGAGTGCCAGCCGGGCAGGTGCGGCGCGTACCGGAGTTCACCACTGGCCGGGTCGAGCGCTCCCGGTGTGCCGATCACGGTGTGGTGCAGGCGGTCGGCGCGCAGACCGGCCTCGGCGAGCGCGGCCTCGACGGCCTCGTGCACGAGCTGCGCCGTCCGGTTGCGTACGTCCTCGGCGACGGCATCGGCCTCGACGCGCCCGCGCCCCACGACGCGGCCCGTTATGTCGGCCACGAGGGCGCTGATCCCGGTGTGCCCGACGCTGAGCGCGGCGACGTGCGCGGCGCTCGGATCGACCTCGTACAGCAGCGCCTTCGGGCCGGGACGGCCGCTCTCGCTGCCGCTGCTGCGGACGAGCCCGGCGGTTTCGAGGCGCGCGAGCAGCTGCGAGGTCGTCGGCTTCGAGAGCCCGGTCAGCTCTCCTATCCGGGTCCGGGTGAGCGGCCCGTGCAGCACGAGCAGGTCGAGAGCGGCGCGATCGTTCATCGCGCGCAGGACGGCGGGGGTGCCGGGCGTCGCGGCCGGGGTGCCGGGGGTGGTGCTGGAAGCCATCGCCTGCGACCCGCCCTTCTGGGGTTCCTGACCTCCCCAACGGCATTGTTAGGAAGGTTTCCTATCGGTGGCAGGAACTTAAAGGACGAGGAGACGGGAGTCAATAGCCGGGTTTCGGGAGGAGTGGGAGAGGAGAGGACGCGGGTGAGGGTGGGGAATTGCTGCGATATCCGCTCATTGCGGGCAAAAGGTGTGTGGGGGGTGTGCGTGGCGCGCTGGCCGGTCTCGGTGAAGGGGGTCACGCTCGATCCGGCGGGGCGCGTACTCCTGCTCCGCAACGAGCGCGAGGAGTGGGAGCTGCCGGGAGGGCACCTCGATCCGGCGGACGCGAGCCCCGAGGCGGCGGTGATCCGGGAGCTGGCGGAGGAGACGGGCTGGGGCGTGGAGCCCGCCGAACTGCTCGACTCCTGGCTGTACGAGCCTCTGCCGGGGCGGCGCGTGCTGATCCTGACGTACGGCTGCCGTCTGCTGACGCCTGATCAAGTACCGGTGCTGAGGGAGGAACACGGGGAGCTGGGGCTTTTCGCCCGGGCGGAGGTGCCGGGGCTGCGGATGCCGGAGGGGTACAAACGGTCCGTCGCGCGGTGGTACGGGGCTGGGCGTGTGGACGGGGGCCGGGGCGAAGGGGGAGCGGCGGTTCGCGGGAGGTGAGCGTGCGGGGGCCCGGCGCGCTTCCGGGTTCCGCTCCCGGCCACCCGCCGCGCCGCCGTGACGTCGCGCCGCCGTGACGTCGCGCCGCCGTGACGTCGCGCCGTCGTGACGTCGCGCGCCGCCATGCCGCCACCCTGCCGCGCGCCACCCTGCCCCGAGCCCTCCGCCCTTCCGCCGCCCGTTACTTCTGCAACGGCGGCGACGGCGGCAGCGGGCTCGCGTTGAGCGACTGCGGGGACGTCGTGGAGGCGTACGCCGAGGGGGCCGCCACCCCGGACTCCGTGTCCGTGCCGGCCGCCGCCGGGGCCGACACCGGCATTCCGCCGACGATGCTGATGCCCTCGCGGTCGAAGGCCCGCTTGATGCGCCAGCGCAGTTCGCGTTCGACCGCGACCGCCTGGCCCGGCATCGTACGGGCGGCCACCCGCACCACCATCGAGTCCAGGAGCACCGAGTCCAGGCCCAGGACCTCCACCGGTCCCCACAGCCGCTCGCTCCAGGGCTCCTCCTTGCTCATCTCCTCCGCGACCGACGCGAGCGTCGCCTTCACCGCGTCCAGGTCCTCGTCCGCCTTGACGGTCACGTCCACACCCGCCGTCGCCCAGCCCTGGCTCAGGTTGCCGATCCGCTTCACCTCGCCGTTGCGGATGTACCAGATCTCCCCGTTGTCCCCGCGCAGCTTCGTCACACGCAGGCCGACCTCTATCACCTCGCCGCTGGCCACTCCCGCGTCGATCGTGTCCCCGACCCCGTACTGGTCCTCCAGGATCATGAAGACGCCCGACAGGAAGTCCGTCACGAGGTTCCGCGCGCCGAAACCGATCGCGACGCCCGCGACGCCCGCGGAGGCGAGCAGCGGCGCCAGGTTGATCTTGAAGGTCGACAGCACCATGAGGGCCGCCGTGCCGAGGATGAGGAAGGAGGCGACGGAACGGAGCACGGACCCTATGGCCTCGGAGCGCTGACGGCGCCGTTCCGCGTTGACGAGGAGGCCGCCGAGCGCGGTGGTCGCCGCGTTCTCGCCGGTGCGGTTCATCCGGGCTATGAGGCGCGTGATCGTACGGCGCACCATCTGGCGCAGGAAGAGCGCGACGACCACGATCAGGACGATGCGCAGACCCACGCCGAGCCAGTCGGACCAGCTCTCCCGCACCCAGTCGGCCGCGTCCGTCGCACTCTCCTGGGCGTCCTGGAAAGTGACGGGATCAGAGCTCGAACCGGGGGCCGTAAGGACGGGCGACACCACGGGGACCTCCATGTTCGGGAACGGTCCACCACACTAACGGGGCAGCGCCGAGGCTCCGTCGCGCTGCGGGCGGGGGCCCGCTCAGCCCCAGGCAGCGGCCTCGCGGTGGACCGCGCTGTGGGCGAAAACACGTCGGGCCCGTTACCCGTCCATGGTGGCGCCGCCACCGGGCCCGGGGTGAGACTGGAGCGGATCGTCCCGGCGCGAGCCACGCGCCGCCGGCGTACAAGGAGGCACACGTGCCGCACGTCCTCGTCCTCAACGCCTCGTACGAGCCCCTCGGCGTCGTACCGCTCCGCCGCGCGCTCGTCCTCGTACTGGAGAACAAGGCCCAGTGCCTGGAGGAGACCGGCGTCTTCCTCCACAGCGCGAGCCGCACGGTCCCCGCACCCAGCGTGGTCCGGCTCAAGCGCTACGTCCGGGTGCCCTACCGGGGGCCGGTGCCGCTCACCCGGCGCGCCCTCTTCGCCCGCGACGGCGGCAAGTGCGCCTACTGCGGGTCCGTCGCCACGAGCGTCGACCACGTCGTGCCGCGCAGCAGAGGCGGCCGGCACGCCTGGGACAACGTCGTCGCGTCCTGCCGCCGCTGCAACCACACCAAGGCGGACCGCTACCTCGCCGACCTCGGCTGGCGCCTGCGCCACGCCCCCGCCCCGCCCAGCGGCCTCGCCTGGCGCATCATCGGCACGGGCCACCGGGACCCGAGCTGGCTCCCCTACCTGCGCCCCTTCGGCGCCGACGACGCCCTCGCCCGGATCGAGGCGCTCGGCGGACCGCAGGCCGGGGAGACGGCGGATGGCTGGGGGACGGTGGCGGGTCAGGGACATGGCCAGGGCCAGGGGCACGGCCTGGGTTCCGGTGCCCCGGGCCTCGGCACCGGCGGCGCGCAGCCCTTCGGGGAGG
>NZ_GG770539.1:4782870-4784100 GCF_000154905.1 Streptomyces sp. SPB074
TCCTCCCGCACGACCTCGGGGTCCCACTTCACGACGCTGCTGGTCAGCAGGTTGAGTCCCTGCTCGCCCGCCCACCGCGCCGAGCGCAGGCTCCCGGCCCCGTACCAGAGCCGTTCGGCCAGCCCGGGCGAGTGCGGCTGCACGAGGTCGGAGCGGGCCTCGAAGCCGGTCGTCGCGCCGCCCGCCGTGACGGGGTGGCCGCGCACGCAGGCGAGCAGGCGCGAGACGCGCGCGTAGGAGAAGTCCTCGGCCTCCGCCGTGTCCGGGTACAGCGCGCCCTTGACCTCCTCGTACCGCATCGGCGGGCCGACACTGAGGCCCGGGTTCAGCCGGCCGCCCGAGAGCACGTCGACCGTCGCCCAGTCCTCCGCGAGACGGAGCGGGTTCTCCCAGCCGAGCGGGGTGACGGCGGTCCCGAGCTGGATGCGCGAGGTCCGCTGGCTCGCGGCGGCGAGCACGGCCACGGGGGAGGAGATGCCGTACTGGAGGTGGCGGTGGCGGACCCAGGCGGAGTCGAGCCCGAGCGATTCACCGAGCGTGATGAGGTCCAGGGTGGACTCGTGGCCCGCGCGCGGCGCGGCGGGGTCGAAGAGGCCGATCGTGAGGAAGCCGAGCTTGCTGAGCCGGGGCATGGCGGACTCCGGGAGGGTGAGGGCGGAGGGGAGGGTGAGGGGCGGCGCGGTTCCGGCGGCGTCTCCCGGGATCATTCCGGGTAGCGGAAGCCGTCCAGGGCCGTGTCGAAGGTGGGGCGGTACGTCTGCCACTTGGCGTTCGGCGCCGCGAGGTACAGCTCGTACATCGTGCCGTCCTTCGACTTGAAGGCGAGTTCGGCAGCCCGCGAGCGCACGCCGCCGTCGGTGTACGTGTACTCCCAGTACGCCGCGTCGTGGCCCCGGTACGTCGTGCGGGACATCTTCTCGCGCTGGTAGGCCGCCACACCGTGCGAGGTCTGCGGCTCCTCGGTCTCCTGCCAGTGCTGGAGCGGGTCGCCGGTGTACGTGCTGACGTCGACGCGCAGGTTCGCCGTCATGCCCGGCGCGTACGCGAGGAAGGCGCCCTCGCCCGAGGACCGCTCCTTCCACCCCTTCGGCACCGGCACCGCGACCCGGTCCTCGCTCACCCGCATGAGGACGTAACCCTCCGGCACCGGCGGGACGCCCTGCTTCGCCGGGGACGCCGCCCCGGTGGCCGCGACCGGCTGCTTCGCGTCCGTCGCGCGCCCGTCCCCGG
>NZ_GG770539.1:4784292-4786358 GCF_000154905.1 Streptomyces sp. SPB074
CTGGGGGAGGGGTGGCCGGGAGGGCCGGGGGCGGCGAACGGCGTGCCGTACGGGGCCGCGCTCGCGCCCGCCGCCACGACGGGCCCGGTACCGGCACCGCTGCCGACGCCCGCACCCGCACCCGTACCGGCCGTACCGACGCCCGTGCCGCCGGCGTGACCCGTGCCCGCGCCGTCACCGGCTCCGGTAGCGGCCCCCGCGCCCGTGCCGCCCCCCGTGCCCGCGCCCGTACCGCCGGCCGTGCCCATACCCGTGCCGCCAGGCGTGTTCGCTCCCGCCGCCGGCAGCGCCTCCACCGCCCCCGTTCCCGGGTACGGGCTGCCGCCCGAAGGCGTCGCGTCGATCACGCGGGCCGTGACCTCGCCGCCGCCGCGCAGCGGCTCCGGCCAGCCGCCGTCCTCGCGTCGCGCGCGCTCCAGGAGCCGCGCCGCCGTCGCCGCGTCCATCCGCCGCGAAGGGTCCTTGACCAGGAGCCCTTCGAGTACCGGAGCGAGCGCGCCCGCGTGCCGGGGCGGTGGGTGGGCCGCCTCGAAGACGGCGTACGCCGTCTCGATCGGGGTCGGCCGGTCGAAGGGATGAGCGCCCTCGACGGCCTGGTAGAGGGTCGCCCCGAGCGCCCACAGGTCGGCGGGCGGGCCCGGTACGGCGATCCCGGGGCGCAGCCGCTCCGGGGCCAGGTACTGCACGGAGCCGATGAGTTCCCCGGTACGCGTCAGCGAGGGCGTGCCCGGCTCGACGGCGATCCCGAAATCGGTGAGCACGACCCGCCCGCTTTCGCCGAGCAGCACGTTCGCCGGCTTCACGTCGCGGTGCAGCACGCCCACCGCGTGCGCGGCGCCCAGCGCGGAGAGCATCGCCGCGCCGATGCGCGCGGCCTCGGCCACGGGCAGCGGCCCCCGCTCGCGGAGCACGTCGGCGAGGGTCCGGGAGGGCACGTACTCCATGACGATGCACGGCAGCCCGCTGTCGTCCACGACGTCGTGCACCACGATGACGTGCGGGTGCGTGATCATCGCCGCGCTGCGCGCCTCGCGCCGCGTGCGCGCGTACATCCGCTGGAGCTCGTCCTCGGCGAGGTGCGGCGGCACGTGGAGCTTCTTGAGCGCGACGCGGCGCCCGAGCAGCGTGTCCTCGGCGAGGTGGACGGTGCCCATGCCCCCGCTGCCGACCCGTTCGAGCAGCCGGTAGCGGCCACTGATGAGCCGGTCCGGTTCGGACACGTGCCTGCTCCCCTCGACCATCCGCTCAACCATCCCTGGACACAGGGAAACAACAAGATAACTTGTACGAATTTCAGAGCGGCCCGCGCCCAGTGCCGGCCCCGCCGACCGGGCCGCCCGCACCGCCTCCCACCTGGCGTTCTTTCGTACAGCACACGGGAGAGTGAACGCACCCGAAAACGGCGGCACTTCACCCCATTCGGTTAAATCTCCCGCTATTCGTGTGGCTGCGCCGCCGTGGGGCAGTCATCCCCCGGGCCGGATGCCGTCCGGACCCGGGCCGGGCGCCGTCCGGCCGTACGAAGCGGGCCGCCGGAGTTGCCGGACCGCCGGAGCCACCGGTCCCGCCGCACGAGAGTGAGAGAACATGCGTGCTGAGGCCACCCAGCGGGTCGCGCTCGTCTTTTCCCTGCTGGACGCCAACCACAGCGGCGTCCTGGAGGCCGAGGACTTCACGCTCATGGCCGACCGGGTCGTCGCCGCGGCGCCCGAGGCCGCCGCCCCGGCCAAGGACCGGCTGCGCGGCGCCTTCGCGCAGTACTGGACGACCCTGCGCACGACGCTCGACACCAACGGCGACGGCGAGATCGACTTCGACGAGTACGCCGCCTGCGTGCTCTCGCCCGAGCGCTTCGACGCGACCGTCACCGAGTTCGCCGAAGCCCTCGCCGCGCTCGGCGACCCGGACGGCGACGGGCTCATCGCCCGGCGGGACTTCCTCGCCCTCATGACCGCGATCGGCTTCGCGCCGGTCAACACCGAGGCGCTCTTCGAGGCCTTCGGCCCCACGACGGCCGATCAGCTCCCCGTGGCCGTCTGGGTCGAGGGCATCAAGGACTTCTACGC
>NZ_GG770539.1:4787630-4790487 GCF_000154905.1 Streptomyces sp. SPB074
GGCCGGCCATGAGCTGGCGGCCGGCCAGGAGGTCGCGGCGGCGCCGGAACCGGCGGCGGATGAAGGGCTCGCGCCCGGGCTCGCGAGGTGAGCGGTCAAGGCGGCACCGCCCTCGTCGTCGTGGATCTCCAGAACGACTTCTGCGAGGGCCCGCTCGCCGCGTCCCGCTATCCCGGCGAGCCCGCCGCGCTCGCCGCCGTCGTCCGCAACACCGCGAGAGCCGTGGACGCGGCCCGCGACGCCGGGGTGCCCGTCGTCTGGGTCCGTTTCCTCGGCGACCCCGCCCACCAGGGCCCCGCCTGGCGCAGCCGCGACCGCGCCAGGGGGCGCCCGCCCAAGTGCCTCGAAGGCTCCTGGGGCGCTGAGCTCGCCGCCCCGCTCCAGGCCGCCCCGCACGAAGCGGACTTCACCAAGCGCGCCTGCTTCGACGCCTTCCTCTGCGAGGGATTCGAGGCCCACCTGCGCCGCCTCGGCGCCGGCCACCTCGCCCTCGCGGGCGTCTTCACCGACGTCTGCGTCGACAGCACCGCCCGTACCGCCTTCCAGAAAGGCTTCCACCTCACCCTGCTCGCCGACTGCACCACCGCGCTGCACACTCCCGACACACAGATCCTCACGTTCATGCACCGCCTCTACGGCGCCCGCGTCGTCCCCCACGCCCGCACGGAGACCTGGACCAGGCACCCGGAGGCAATCCCGGGGCCCCAGGTACCGGTGCCGGAAGGTTCCTCATGAGCGAGACCACAGGCGCCGGACCGGGCGCGCAGCGGGGCGCGATCGAGGTGCCGGAGGACGCGGCGCAGAGCGGCGAGGCGGTGAGCGGTGAGACGCCGTGCGGCGAGGCGGTGAGCGGTGAGGCCGCGAGCGGTGAGGCCGCGAGCGGTGAGACGGCGCGGGGCGAGGCGGTGGCGGGCGAGGCCGGGACGGGGGAGGCCGGGACGGGGGAGGCCGTGCGGGAGGAGAACGGTACGAACGGTGCCGCGCCGGACGGGGGCGGGGCCGAGACGGGCGTCGCCCGTACCGCGCTGCTCGTCGCCGCCGCGCGCGCCATCGAGACCCACCGGCCCGACGCGCTCGCCCGCGACCCCTACGCCGAGCACTTCGTGCGGGCCGCCGGCGGTTGCTCCGCGTGGCCGCTGCACCCCGACGACATCCCCGGCGGCGAGGCCGACCCGCTGTGGGGACGGCTCGGCAGGTACTTCGCCCTGCGCACCCGCGTGCTGGACGACCACCTCGGGCACGCGGCGCACAGCGGCGAACGGCAGGTCGTGCTCCTCGGCGCCGGACTCGACACCCGGGCCCTGCGGCTGCCCTGGCCGGCGGGCACGGTCGTCTACGAGATCGACCAGGCCCCCGTACTCGCCTTCAAACAGCGCGTGCTCGACGCGCTCCCGCCCGTACCGGGGGCCGCCGAACGCCGCCTCGTCGCCGCCGACGTCCGCGAGGACTGGACGGGACCGCTCAAGGAAGCCGGCTTCGACCCCGCCCAACGCACCGCCTGGCTCGCCGAGGGCCTCTTCCTCTACCTGCCCGCCGACGCCGAGGCTCGTCTCCTCGCCGACCTCCACGCCCGCAGCGCGGCCGGTAGCAGCCTCGCCTACGAGGTGAAACTCGGCCTCGAAACCGCCGCCGTCCGCGACTCGCCCGTCTACGCCGAGACCCGTCGCCGCCTCGGCATCGACCTCCTCGGCCTCTTCGACCCCGAGCCCCGCCCCGACTCCGCCGCCACGCTCGCCGCACTCGGCTGGCGCACCGAGTCCCGCACCCCCTTCGCCCACAGCCGCGCCCTGGGCCGCGGCCCGCTGCCGGAGGAGAACGACGCCCTGGCGGCGAACCGCTGGGTCTTCGCCCTGAAATGACCCACGGCGAAGTGGACGCCCCACGGGCGGGACCGGGCGGCGGGCGGGCGCCCCGGGAACCTCCGGCAGGGACCGGGCAGGGGGCGGGCCCAGGAACCTCGCGGCGGTCCGGCGCGCCACACCCCTGCCCTTCCGCACCCGCCCCCAAAATGTGACCCGCGCCACCTCGCGCCCCGAATCAAGGGTGCCCCCGCCCCCAGCGGGTAGGGCTGCGTCTACCACGCACCCCACCCGAGGAGGCCCCCGTGGGAACACCGGCTCAACTGCTTCTGTCCGCCCTCTCCAAACGCCCGGACCTGCCGGCATCCCCGGTCGACCGCCACCGCCTCGCTCACTACCGGCGTCCGCGACCCGCACGGCCCGACCTGTCGGCAGTGTCCGATCCCGACGCCGGCCTCCCCGGCGCCGCCTCGCACGGCGCCCAGGAACCCCCGCTGACCAGCGAACCCCCGCTCACCGACACCGCGCCGCTCACGAGCGAACCCCCGCTCGCCGAAGCGGTCCCCCTCACCAGCGAGCCCCCGTTCGCCGACCCGCACCCCGCGGAGCACCCCGCCGACGCCCTCACCGAGGGCTACGCCGAGACCTACGCGCCCGGAAGGCCCTGCGTGGCCGTCTGACCCCGGCCCGCGCGACGAAGACAGAAAGCGGACCCCGACATGGCACTCGCCCGGCTCGCCGCGCTCCACGGAGTGGCCACCTCCTACTCGCCGGGGCCCGGGGAGACCGTCGAGGTGCCCCGCTCCGCCGTCGTCGCCGCGCTCGCCGCGCTGGGCGTGGACGCCGCGACACCCGAGTCGGCGGCGGCGGCGCTCGCGGCGGCCGAGGCCGCACGCGAGTGCCGTGTGCTCCCGCCGACCGTCGTCGTGTGGAGCCCGCCCGACGCGGCCGACGGCCCGGTCGCCCCGCCGCAGGCCCTCGCCGGGCTCCCCGCCGGCACCCGCTGCACGGCCCGCACCGAGGACGGCGCCGTCACGGAGTGGACGGCCGCCCCCGGC
>NZ_GG770539.1:4791094-4791395 GCF_000154905.1 Streptomyces sp. SPB074
GGAGACGCACGGACCCGACCGCGCCGCCTGGCCGGAGGGCCTCGACGACCCGCGCTCGGCGGCCACCGCCCGCGCGCGCGGCGAACTCGCCGGACGGGTCGCTTTCCACCGCCACCTCGCCTGGCTCACGGAGGAACAACTCCGCGCGGCCCAGCGCACCGCCCGTGAGGCCGGGATGCGCGTCGGCCTCGTCCACGACCTCGCCGTGGGCGTCCACCCCGAGGGCTCGGACGCCTGGGCGCAGCGCGACGTCTTCGCCGCCGGGATCTCCGTCGGCGCCCCGCCCGACGCCTTCAACGCG
>NZ_GG770539.1:4792236-4827396 GCF_000154905.1 Streptomyces sp. SPB074
AAAAAAAAAAAAAAATTAATTTTCTATTAATTGAAAGGAGGAATACAGCGTCGGGCGGGGCGCTGGGGCGCTGGGGCACGGGGCATCGGGCGGGGTGCAGGGGCGTCGGGCGGGGCGTGGGGCGCGTCGGCCGGTGGCCGGGGACGTCGGCGGTCCCGGGCTTCGGCGTGTTGCGGCGGTACCTCCCCGTACGGCCCCCCGCCCGCGCGGCGCCGAAGCGGCCCGGCTAAGTTGGGAGCGTGGACAAGAAGCCCGTGGACAAGAAGAACTCCCTGCGCGCCGGCACCATCGCCGCCGGTACGACGCTGCTCATGCTGGCCATGACGTCCCCCGCTCTCGCGCTCACCCGCGACGACGGCGACGACCCCGGCTCAGGTCTGAGCGTGCTCCAGACCCTCGGCCTGTTCGTCGGCATCCCGATCCTGGCCTTCCTCGTGATCGCGGGCCTCGTGATGGCCGGCAGCAAGAAGAGCGCGGGCCAGCCGCACGCCTGAGCCGCACCCCTTCCCGCCCGCCGGGCCGCCCCTCACCACAGGTCAGGGCGACGGCCCGGCCTGTGGCGTACCCACGCCCCGGAAGCCGTCAGCGGACACACGCTCAGGATCGCGCGGTGCCCCCCGGTACGGCATCGCGGTCTCGCGCCCTGTCGGCCACGCGGAGAACCCGTTCGCCACGAGACCGGCCGACGGGCGGCATCCCACGCACGGGAGTCGTCCTCCCGTCCCGGCGCTCCGGCACCGGGCATAGCATCCGCCGCATGGCCATCAAGCTGAGCGATTTCGCCCGCGCGCTGCTCGCGCGCCCTCTCTACGCCGTCCTCGCGACCACAGGCCCCGACGGCGCTCCCGCGGCCTCCGTCGTCTGGTACGGCCTCGACGGGGACGACATAGTCGTCTCCTCGCAGGAGGGCCGCGTCAAGGTCCGCAACGCCGCGCTCCGCCCGCCCGTCAGCCTGTGCGTCTACGACCCGCAGGACCCGCAGCGGTACGTCGAGGTACGGGGCACGGCACAGGTCTCGGAGGACGAGGGGCGCGCCCTCGCGGTCCGCCTCGCCGAGCGGTACGTAGGCCCCGGCGCGGGCGAGGAGTACCTTGCCCTGCCGCCCGAGAACGTCCGCGTCGTCCTGCGCATCACCCCGGAACGCGTCACGGGCAACGCCCGCTGACGTACGGCCCGACGGCCCGACGGCGCCGCCCCGGTGGCGGTCCCACACGAAGGGCCCGGGAGCACGCCGCTCCGGGGCCCTTCGTGTGACGCGTCGTGCTCCGCTTGGTGGCCGGGCGAGCCGGGCCCGGCCCGCCCCGCGATCAGACGGAGCGCCCGCGCGCCATCCTGCGCACGCCCGCCGTGACCGGCAGCGCGGCGGCCAGGGCGACCTGGAGGCCGCAGCCCGTCACGAGCAGCGTCTCACCGCCGGGGCAGTCCAGCGCCCAGGCCACGAGGCAGCCGATGTTGACCGCGCCCCACGCGGCCGTGGCCACCGCGAGCCGCCCGGACGGCTTCGGATATGCCACCCGGCTGACCATGAGGTACGCGATCGCGAGCACCGCGAGAACGGTGACGACGAAGGGAAGCTGGAGCAGCACCACGGAGAGCACCGTGAGCGCGGCGAAGGGAATGGGCATTCCCTCGAACATCCCGTCCCGCATCGTCGTGATGGAGAACCGCGCGAGCCGCATCACCCCGCCCAGCAGCACCGCGACGGCCGAGACCGTGGTGAGCCCCAGGTGGTTCTCACCACCACCGACGAGCCCCCACACGAGGACGAAGTAGGCCGGCGCGAGGCCGAAGCTGATGAGGTCCGAGAGGTTGTCCAGCTCGGGCCCCATCCCGGAGCCGCCGAAGCGACGCGCGACGATCCCGTCGCACAGGTCGAAGAGCGCGCCGAGCAGGATGAACATCACCGCCGACGCCCCGCCCTGCCGCACCCCGTCGCCACTCGTCCCGTCGAGCAGGTGCGGGATGAGGACGGCCGTGGTGACGCAGTAGATCGCCGCGAAACCGCACACCGCGTTGCCCAGCGTGAGCAGGTCGGCGAGCGAGAGCCGCAACCGGACCTCCTCCTCGCCGCCCCCGCCGTTGACGGGAGCACGGGACGGCTTGTCGGGGCCGGGGGCGGAGGAGGGCGCCTCGGCGAGAGCGGTGCCGGCACCAGGACCGATGCCCGCGCCGGTGCTCGTGGCGGGACGGGCCGGGGCGGGGGAGGGAGCGGACGCGCTGAGCGGGGCGCGACCTGCCCCGGCGGCGGGGCGGTGGACCTGGCGGGGGAGGCGGGAGAGGCGGGCCGTACGCCGGCCCCTTCGCCAGGTCCTGGTGGTCGTCTCCGGTTCGGTGACGCTCAAGATCATGCTCCTTGGGGGAACTTGAAGGTGTTCCGGATCGGCGGACGCCACTGCGCCGCGCTGTTCCGGGAGTCGCGAAGAGGCACGTCACCGAAGGGGGACGGACGCGCCCGAACCTTGACGGCTCGTCATCGCGAAGTGGCCACTGTAGCGAGCGGGGGCGCGCTCGGATGACTCCGGGCACCCACCGACCTCGTCACACCCTTCCGAATCCTCTCACTGAGACGTTTACTGACGCTCAGTCAGTTCCCCTTCCTGGCAGGCGACATGGCTCACATCGCACCGGCCTCGCCTCCGCCGCACCGACGCCAGTGGAGCACGCAAGGTCACCGGGCGTGGACGACGACGGGACCGGATGGCCCCGGCGAGGGGGACACGGAGGGTGAGGGACGGAACTCGGTGGGCTCGGGCTGGGCGCGTCATGGGGACGGTGAGGGTGGGTGCGCGGCGTGTTGTGGGGGAGGGGCAGGGGGCGTCGTGAGGGGGACGCGGGGTGGGACCGCTGGGACTGGGTGGTGGTACCTCCCGGTGGAGGAGTGGATCGGGCTCCGGACAGGCAGGAACCTGGCCGGGTCTCTGCGAGCGCCAGGCATGGCTTGCAGGGCGCGGGCCTGTGGGGCGCGGCCTGCGGCGCACGGGGCGCGCGGCCTGCGGGACTCGTGGCCCCGGGGTCAGAGGCCTGTCGGACTCCGTAGGCGGGAGGGACCACTCACTTTTGGTCGGGCCGCTCCGTGGTGTGCAACTGGGACACGTCCCCCTCGTGGGTTTGAGCCCTCGCGGAGGTGAATACCGGCCCCCGGCACGGGGGACAGCTCGCGCGGCACGTGTCGGCTCACGCCGCGTGGGTCGGCTCGCTCCGCACGTATTGGCGCCCCCGGCTCATGCCGCCCGCTCGGCGTGCCTCGCTTCACTGGCCGTGGGTCGCCTTGTCGACTTGGGGCGCTCCCCGGCCTCCGGCTGCTCTACGGCCGCCGGGTGTTCTCGCCGCTCGGGCTGCCCGATCCGGCGTGACCTGGAAGGCGCGCTACCTGGTGGCCGTCGCTTTGGCTGCGGGCGGGTGGTTGGACCTTCCGCGCACCCGCCTACGGACGTCCGGCTGCCCCGTCCTCCGGGCCCCCCGGGCCCCGGGCCACCGCCGGGTGTCCCGCGAGTTGAGCCTGCCGCCGAGCGAGCCCGCCCCCCTCCCCGAGCGCACCCACGGCTCCCTCCCGCCGGGCGGGTGATTGCCCCTCCTGGCCGGAGGAGCAGCCCCCATGCCACACGCGACGGGCCCTCAGCCCGGCCAGCCCACGACAGGAGGAGGCTGCCTCTGACAGGACCGGGCACGCCGTGTCAGAGGTGACCACCCCGACAGGACGGCTCCCCGCCACAGATAGTCCGCCCCCAGCGGACACATGCCCAACGAACCCGTGCCGCCGTCCTCAGCGGAGCTGTGCCCCCGCTTCCCAGCGGAGCCGTGCCGCCCCCAGCAAACCCGCGCCGCCACCGCCCCCCCCAGCGGAGCCGGGCTACCCGCCCCCCCGGCGGGCCGGGCTGCCC
Source organism: Streptomyces sp. SPB074 (assembly GCF_000154905.1). Taxonomy (GTDB): domain Bacteria; phylum Actinomycetota; class Actinomycetes; order Streptomycetales; family Streptomycetaceae; genus Streptomyces. The sequence continues at coordinate 4,796,118 of NZ_GG770539.1, forward strand.
CCAGCGGGGCCGGCCGCCGTAGCGGCCGTCCACCCCGCCGGGGACCCGCTTCAGCGGCCCGCGGCCGCGTCCGCCGACTGGGCCTTCAGCGCGCGCTCGATGCCCGCGCGGCACTCCGTCACCAGGCGCCGCAGGGCGTCCGAGGGCTGAGCCGACGCGAGCCAGGCATCCGTGGCCGCGAGGGTTTCCTCGCTCACCTGGAGAGCCGGGTAGAGGCCCACGGCGATCTGCTGCGCCATCTCGTGCGAGCGGCTGTTCCACGCCTCGCCCACGGCGGCGAAGTACTTCTCCGTGTACGGGGCGAGCAGCTCACGCTGGTCCGTCTGCACGAAGCCGAAGATCACGGCCTCCTGCACGGCGTTCGGCAGCGTGTCGGACGCGACGACCGAGGCCCACGCCTCCGCCTTCGCCTCCTCCGTCGGCCGCGCGGCGCGGGCCGTCGCCGCGTGCCGCTCGCCGGCCGCCGTGCGGTCCTTGGCGAACTCGGCGTCGATCTCCTCCACGTCGTACCGGCCCACGGAGGCGAGCCGCTGCACGAAGGCCCAGCGCAGCTCGGCGTCCACGGCCAGGCCCTCGACGCTCTGCGTGCCTTCCAGGAGGCCGACGAGGATGTCGAGCTGGTCCGGGGTGCGCGCGGTGTCGGCGAAGGCACGGGCCCAGGCGAGCTGGTGGTCGCTGCCCGGGGCCGAGGACCGCAGGTGCGCCAGCGTCGCATCTGTCCAGCGGGTCAGCCCGCGGTCGCGCCAGGACGGGTCGGCGTACTGGTCGATCGCGAGCTTCGCCTGCCGCTGGAGCGACTGGACGACACCGATGTCCGACTCCTTGCCGACCCCGCGCAGGACGAGCTCGACATAGTCACGGGCGGCCATCTCGCCGTCCCGCGTCATGTCCCAGGCCGCCGCCCAGCACAGGGCACGCGGCAGCGACTCCTCGAAGTCGCCAGGGTGCTCGGTGACGACCCGCAGCGAGTCCTCGTCCAGCCGCACCTTGGCGTAGGAGAGGTCGTCGTCGTTGAGCAGCACGACGGCCGGGCGGGGCTTGCCGACGAGCACTTCGACGGGCGTCAGCTCCCCGTCCACGTCCAGCTCCACGCGGTCCGTGCGGACCAGCTTGCCGTCCGTGCCCAGCTCGTAGAGCCCGACCGCGATGCGGTGCGGGCGCAGCACGGCCTCGCCGCGCGCCCCGGCCGGCAGCGCGGGCGCCTCCTGCTTGACGGCGAAGGAGGTGATGCTGCCCTCGCTGTCAACGTCGATCACCGGGCGCAGCACGTTGATCCCGGCGGTCTGGAGCCACTTCCGCGCCCACGTCGACAGATCCCGCCCGGAGGTCTCCTCCAGGGCGCCGAGCAGGTCGCTCAGCCGCGTGTTGCCGAAGGCGTGGCGCTTGAAGTACGCCCGCACTCCCGCGAAGAACTCGTCCTGTCCGACGTAGGCGACGAGCTGCTTGAGGACGCTGGCGCCCTTCGCGTACGTGATCCCGTCGAAGTTGACGAGGACGTCGTCCAGGTCCTTGATCTCCGCCATGATCGGGTGCGTGGAGGGGAGCTGGTCCTGCCGGTAGGCCCACGTCTTCTCGGTGTTCGCGAAGGTCGTCCAGGCGGCCGGCCAGCGCGAGCCAGGCGCGGCGGCCTGGCAGGCGACCGAGGTGTAGGTGGCGAACGACTCGTTGAGCCACAGGTCGTTCCACCACTCCATCGTCACGAGGTCGCCGAACCACATGTGGGCCAGCTCGTGAAGGATGGTCTCGGCACGCCGCTCGTAGGCCGCGTCGGTCACCTTGGAGCGGAAGACGTACTGGTCGCGGATGGTCACCGCGCCGGCGTTCTCCATCGCGCCCGCGTTGAACTCGGGGACGAAGAGCTGGTCGTACTTGGCGAAGGGGTACTCGTAGTCGAACTTCTCCTGGAACCAGGCGAAGCCCTGCCGGGTGACCTCGAAGATGTGCTCGGCGTCCAGGTGCTCCGCGAGGGAGGGACGGCAGTAGATGCCGAGCGGCACGCGCTGCTCGCCGTTGACGTACTCGCTGTGCACCGCGTGGTACGGACCGGCGATGAGCGCGGTGATGTAGGAGGAGATGCGTGGGGTCGGCGCGAAGGACCAGAGGTTGTCCTTCGGCTCCGGCGTCGGCGAGTTCGAGATGACCGTCCAGCCCTCGGGGGCCGTCACGGTGAAGGTGAAGGCGGCCTTGAGGTCGGGCTGCTCGAAGCTGGCGAAGACGCGGCGCGCGTCCGGCACCTCGAACTGCGTGTACAGATAAGCCTGCTGGTCCACCGGGTCGACGAAACGGTGCAGACCCTCACCGGTGTTGGTGTACGCGCAGTCCGCCACGATCCGCAGTTCGTTGCGGCCCTCGCGCAGCCCGCCCAGCGCGATGCGGGAGTCGGCGAAGACCTGTGCCGGGTCCTGCGACTCGCCGTTGAGGACGACCTCGTGGACCGCGGGCGCGACGAGGTCGATGAACGTCGACGCGCCCGCCTCGGCCGCGTCGAAGCGCACGGTCGTCACGGACCGGAACGTCCCGCCCTCCTGCGCGCCACTGAGGTCGAGGTCGATGTCGTAGGCGTCGACCGTCAGCAGCCGCGCCCGCTCCTGCGCCTCTTCGCGGGTCAGATTCGTGCCAGGCACGCTCGCTCCTCGTCCTGCTCGGTCCGGTGCGGGTGGGGGATGACCCGCCGCGCCGAATGTCGGTTTCGGTGTGTGATGGCGCCCATCCTTCCACGCGGGCACTGCCTCGCGGGGCCCGGGAGGACCACGGGTTCGCGCGCCGGACGCTCCGGGGCCACCGGCCCTCGGGGGTCCCTCCGGGTTTTCCCGGACGACGGCCGAGGGTTCTGTTCGAGCCCGCCTCCGGGACATCCCCGGGGCGGTTCTCGGGGGATGTCCCCGAGCACCCTTGTCCCGCCCGCCCCTTCCCTCGTCGGCGTCCCGGAATGCCCGTTCTCCTGCCCTGATATTTCCCTGAGTTCCGGCCGAGGGGGCCAGAAACCCCTTTCTCCGCTCAGAACGGAACCTCCCGCCCGCTCCGGCCGTTCTGCACCCAGTGCCACACGGGGTACTATCCGCGCGCCGAGGCCCCGTCCGGGCCGCGACGGGGACCCGTGGGCCCGCCCGGCGCCCGGCGTCGAGGGCCCCTACGAGAGGCGGTGCGCGCCCGTGCCCGTGGACCACGACGTCCTGGTGTCCGGCGCCGGGATCGGCGGCCTCACCCTCGCGCTCGGCCTGCACGCCGCCGGCATCAGGGCCGTGGTCGTCGAAGCCGCCGGCCTCCCGTTGCCCGCCGGCACCGGCGTGAGCCTGCCGCCGAGTGCCGTCGCCGAACTCACCGCGCTCGGCCTCGGGGATTCCCTCGCCCGCCACGCCGTCGCCCCCGCCGTCCTCTCCCACTACGACCGGCACGGCGGCCACCTGTGGAGCGAACCGCGCGGCCTCGGCCTGGGGCACCCGGTGCCGCAGTACAGCATTCACCGCGCCGTGCTCCAGGACCTCCTGCTCCAGGCGGTACGGGCCAGACTCGGCGCCGACGCGGTCCGCACCTCGACCGCCGTCGTCCGCTTCCACCAGAGCGAGAGCGAAGGCGTCCGGGTCACCCTGCGCGGCGGCGGCCGGGTGCGCAGCGAGACGGCGCTCGCGCTGATAGGCGCCGACGGGCTGCGCTCCGCCGTCCGCGCCGGGCTCCACCCGGGCGAGGCACCCCCCGGCTGGAGCGGCGTATGGCTGTGGCGCGGCCTCGTCCCCTGGCAGCCCGTCCTCGGCGGGCGCACCGTCGTGGTCGCGGGCGGCGGCGGGGTCCGGCTGCACGTCCACCCCGTCTCGTACCCGTACGACAACGGCGCACAGCCCCCGTACGCCTACGCCGACGACCCCGCAACGCCCTACGCGGGCGGCCTCCGCGTGCCGTACGGGAACCGGCCGGGCACCCCGTACCCGTACGAGAGCCTGCCGCGACGCGGCCAGGCGCTCCTGCACTGGACGGCGAGCGTACGGCTGGGACCGGAGGCCCTGCCGGGCGGCGCCGGAGCGGCCGACTGGAACCGCAGGGGGCGGCTCGCCGAGGTGCTGCCGCACTACGCGGGCTGGCGCATCGGCGATCTCGACGTGCCCGCGCTGCTCGCCGCGACACCTCGTATCCACGGCAGCCCCCTCGTCGGACGCGCGCCGCTCAGGCGCTGGGGCGAGGGCCGCGTGAGTCTCATCGGGGACGCCGCCCACCCCCTCCTGCCCGCCGTCCCGGACGGCACCGGTCTCGCCGTGCTCGACGCCGCGGTCCTCGCCCGCTGTCTCGCCCGTACGACCCCCGACCGCGCCGCCGGAATGCGCCTCTACGAGAGCCACCGCGCGGCCCGCGTCGCCGCTCTCGACATCGCGCCACCGCTTCCCTGCGATGTCCTTCTCGACCTCGTCGCCGAGCGGGCGCCGGATGGATTCGCGCAGGTCGGGGACGTGCTGACGGCCGAGGAGCTGCATCACTGGACGGCGGCCCACCTGGCGCTGGAGGCGGCGGCGGAGGCGTGGTGAGCGCGCGGCGGGCCGAGGCCGAGCGGGAACGCGGACGGGGCGGCCCCCTGTCTGGTGGGACCGCCCCGTGACGGCGGGTGTGCCGGGCCTCGGCGGGAGTCCGGCGGCTCCGTTCGCCGCTCCCGGCTGGCCCGGCCCGGGCCTCAGCCCTTGAGCTCGGCGGCGACCAGCTCCGCGATCTGCACCGCGTTGAGCGCCGCGCCCTTGCGCAGGTTGTCGTTCGACACGAAGAGCGCGAGACCGTTCTCGACCGTCTCGTCGGCGCGGACGCGGCCCACGTAGGAGGGGTCCTTGCCCGCCGCCTGGAGCGGCGTCGGGATCTCGGACAGCTCGACGCCCTCCGCCGCGGCGAGCAGTTCCTCGGCCCGGGCGACGCTCAGCGGGCGCGCGAAGCGGGCGTTGATCTGCAGGGAGTGGCCGGAGAAGACCGGAACGCGCACGCAGGTGCCCGAGACCTTCAAGCCGGGAACCTCCAGGATCTTGCGCGATTCGTGGCGCAGCTTCTGCTCCTCGTCCGTCTCGAAGGAGCCGTCGTCCACGAGGCCGCCCGCGAGCGGTACGACGTTGAAGGCGATCGGGCGCTTGTAGACGCCGGGCTCGGGGAACGCGACCGCCTCGCCGTCGTGCGTCAGCTTGTCCGCCTCGGCCACGGTCTTCTGCGCCTGCCCGTGCAACTCGGCGACTCCGGCGAGCCCCGAGCCGGACACGGCCTGGTAGGTGGCGACGACGAGCGCTTCGAGACCGGCCTCGCGGTGCAGCGGCTTGAGGACGGGCATCGCGGCCATCGTCGTGCAGTTCGGGTTGGCGATGATGCCCTTGGGGCGGTCGGCGATCGCGTGCGGGTTGACCTCGGAGACGACGAGGGGGACCTCGGGGTCGCGGCGCCAGGCGGAGGAGTTGTCGATCACGACGGCACCGGCCGCCGCGACCTTCTCGGCGAGTGCCTTCGAGGTCGCGCCACCGGCGGAGAACAGGACGATGTCCAGGCCCTGGTAGTCGGCCGTCGCCGCGTCCTCGACCGTGACGGGACCGCCCTGCCAGTCGATCGTGGAACCCGCGGAGCGCGAGGAGGCGAAGAGCCGCAGCTCGGTGACCGGGAACTCCCGCTCGGCGAGAATCCTGCGCATGACCGTGCCGACCTGACCGGTGGCTCCGACGATTCCGACCCTCACGGAGGACTCCTTCACTGCTGCGGCCTTGGCTGGCCTGCGGACATACGACCATGATGCGACTGCCCGGGGCCGCTCTGTCCAATGCAATGTTCACTACGTGGGACGTGCCACAGCGGGGGCGGTGCCGGAAGCGGTCGGGGTGAGGCCGGTCACGTGGTGGGCGGTGGCGGCGGGGTGGCTGCGGTGGTGGGGGAGAGAGGGGGACGGTGGGCGATCATCCGATGATCGCCCACCTGATTTACCGGGCGATGGTAGGACGATCGCCGTGCCGATGTGGGGGCTTGCCGGGCTGATCCGCCTTGATCATCGGATGATCGCCGTGCTGGTTCGTCGCGATCATCGGACGATCGCCCGCCCGGATTTCGGTGCGTTTTTCCGACCATCGCCGTGCTGAACTCCAGGCAGGTCACCACCTCGCCGCATTTCCGGTCTCCTGGGCCCGCTCCGCACGGAGCGGCTAACGTCGATGGATGCGCTGGGAATTGAGGGTGGCGTCCTACGCCGTGTGTGTCCGCGAGAACCGTGTGAACGCGAGCCCCGAGATCCTGCTCGCCCGGTGGGTGGCGGCCGACGGCCGCCGTCTGTGGACCCTGCCGGGCGGCGGTATGGAACCCGGCGAGGACCCGTACGACACGGTGATCCGCGAGGTGGCCGAGGAAACCGGTTACGAGGCCGAGCCCACCTCGCTCCTCGGCACGGACTCCATCCGCCGTGAACACAGCCGCATGGGCACCCGCTCCGCCTTCCACGGCCTCCGCCTCGTGTACGAGGCGGAGATCACGGGCGGCAGCCTCCGCAACGAGGAGAACGGCTCCACCGATCTCGCCGCCTGGCACCCGGTCGCCGAGATCCCCGAGCTTCCGCACGTGGAACTCGTGGAGGTCGGGATGCGTCTGTGGCGGGAACGCCCGGCGGTGGGCCGGGTACCGAGAGAGGCGTAAGAGGTACGGGGTGCCGAGGCGCCGTACGCGGCGGGGGCGCCGTCGTCGCCGCCCCGCCCGTTCCGTACCCGCTCGGTGGGCCGTTCCGTACCGCCCTGCGGATCGTACGGCTTGCCGCGCACCGCTCCGCGAGCCGTACGGCTCGCCCTGCACCGCGCCTCCCGTACGGGACGCGGCGTTCTCCCCCCGGTGTCCACCGCCGCCAGACTCGTAGGGCCTCTTGAACGGCCTCGCCTACCCCCGTACATGAACCCTTCGTTGCCCTCGGGAAGCCGTTGTCCGGCGGGGCGGGGACGGCGCGGCGTATGCGGTGATCCCCGTAGCCCAAGCGGCGGCGAACCGTGCGGTGGCGTTCACGTCGTGGCCACGCGCGCTGCCGAACCTCCCTGGTGAGGAGGGCAAACCGCCCCCTCCCGCCGCCCGGGAGGGACGCGCATGTCGCGTACGCACTCCAGCAGCACCCCCCCACCGCACACCTGCTCCCCGCACTCCCGCCTCGCGTCCCGCTCCCGCCCGCCGTACGTTCCTTCTCGCCGCGTCGACCGCCGGCCTCACCGTCGGGGCCGCCGGACTCTCGGGCGCGCTCGGCGCCTGGGGGAGTCCGCCCCGCACCGCCGCCGCTTCCCTACCCGCGGCGGCCCCGGCCGCCCGGCCCTCCTCGCGTCCCTCGCCGCCCGCCCCGTACACCGAGGGCACCACCCTCGCCTCCGTCTCCACCCCGCGCGGTGCTCCGGGCGGCTACCGGCGCCTCGCCGAGGGACCCGGCTGGGAACGGCTCGTGCGCGAGGACCTCGCCACCGCGCACGCGGGACGGCAGGAGCGCCGCCGGACACTCGCCGCGCTCGTCCAGTTCACCGACCTGCACCTGGTCGACGTGCAGCACCCGCTGCGGTACGAGTACCTGCGTGCCGCGACCGCGAGCGCCTGGCGGCCGCAGGAGGCCCTGTCCGTCGCCGGGGCGCTCGCGCTCGTCGCACGCGTCAACGGGCTGCGCGGCGCGCCCGCGACAGGTGCCCCGCTCGACCTCGTCATGACGACCGGCGACAACACCGACAACAACGCGGCCTGCGAACTCGACTGGTTCCTCGGCCTCATGAGCGGCGGCCCCGTCACCCCCGACACGGGCCTCCGCGGTCACTTCGAGGGGGTGCAGAGCGCCGGGCTCGACCTGTACTGGCAGCCCGGCACCCGACGTGCCGACGCCGACAAGCGCAACGGCTTCCCGTACCTCCCCGGCTATCTCACCGCAGCGACGCGCACTCTGCGCAGTCCCGGACTCAACCTTCCCTGGTACTCCACCGTCGGGAACCACGACTTCCTCCCTGGCGGCTGCTGGGCGCCCGGCGACGGCTGGGCGCCGGAGATCGCCACCGGCGACCGCAAGCTCATGAGCCTTCCCGCCGGGACCGGCGCCGGCTTCTGGGGCAAGGTCACCGCGGGACAGGACCCCAAGGGGGCGCTCTTCCGCGACCTCCTGCGCGAGCAGCGCCGCCGCACCCGCCGTGTCACGCCCGACCCGCGCCGCGCGCCGATCACCCCCGAGCAGTACCTGCGCGCCCACCTCGACCCCCGGCACACCGGCCCGGGACCCCACGGCCACGGTTACACGGAGAACTCCCTGGACCGTCGCGTCCGCTACTACGCCTTCCCGATCGGCGACGACGTCCTCGGCATCAGCCTGGACACGACCGACCTCGGCGGCCACTACGAGGGCTCGCTGGACGAGACCCAGTTCCGGTGGCTCGAACGCACCCTCGCGCGCGCCGAACAGCCCTACGCCCTGGTCTTCAGCCACCACACGAGCGCCACGATGCGCAACACCCGCCCCGATCCGGCCCGCCCCGGCGAACGCCGCAGGGACGGCACGGCGGTGCGCGAGCTGCTCAGCCGCAGTCCCCGCGTGCTCGCGTGGATCAACGGCCACAGCCGCAAGAACGCGATCACCCCGCATCCCGGCTTCTGGGAGATCTCCACGGCGTCCCACATCGACCACCCCCAGCTCGCCCGTGTCGTCGAGCTGACGGCCAACGGCGACGGCACGCTCTCCCTCTTCACCACCCTGGTCGAGTCCGCCGCCCCGGCGGTGACGGACTTCACCGACCTCGGCCCCCTGGGCCTCGCCTCCCTCTACCGCGAACTCGCCCTCAACGCCCCCGGAGCCCGCCCGACCCTCGCCGGACGCCCCTCCGACCGCAACACCGAACTCCTGCTCCCCGTCCGCTGAGCCCCGTCCCCCGAACGGCCGTACACACGTCTACGGGTGACCACGTCGCCTTGTCGACATATGTCCGGAAGTCGTCTCGTGCGGGTGTTCGGGAGGCTCACGCGGGAGGGGGAGGGGGAGTGCTGACGTGTGCGGTGAGGCGCGGTGTGGTCGGGGGAGGCGGGGCAGGCGGTGGCGCACCGGATCGGGGCGCGCCGCCGTCCCCGCCGCGTGACGTGCCTGCCGCTCTGGCTACGGACCGGCCGCGCGAGCCCGGGCGGCGGCAGGGACTCGCAGCACCCGAAGGCCACGCGGGCCCGAGCCCGCGCCGTCTCGCCGGCGCAGGTTTAAGCGAGACCCCGCGCCGAAGCGTCGGCCCGCGCCGTTCGGCGGTCAACCGTCTGGTCCCGACGGCGCCCTGAGCCCGGCGACGGCGTGCCCCCGGCCGTCGCCCCGCCTCCCCGCCGCCACTCCGAGAGGCCGCGTGTCTCAGCGTGGCAGTACTTCCACGTACGCCGCCGGGTCGCGGTCCGCCGCCGTGAGCAGTGCCGTGCGCACGACGCAGGACTGCTGCTCGGTCGCGTCCCGCAGCTTGCGCGGGGTGAGGTGGAGGAGCGTGATGCCGAGCAGTTCCAGACGCTCCCGCTTGCGTGCCGACTCCGTCCACGTCACGTCCGGCTCGCCCGCCTCGCCGGGCCGGTGCACCCGGGTGTCCAGTTCGACCGCGACCGCCTGCTCCGGCCAGTACGCGTCGACCGTGCCGAGCGTCGGGCCCTGCGGGAGCCGCAGTTCGACGTTCCACGCCGGGTCGGGCAGACCGCCCTCCTCCACCATGCGGTACAGGCGTTCCTCGGCGACCCCCCGGTCCTCGCGCAACAGCGTCTCCATGGCGTCCAGTACGCACGGCCTGCTCATGAGCCCGCAGCGGCGCAGTTCGGCGAGGAGCGCTCCCGGAGCGCAGTAGCCCTCGCGGACCGCGCGCCCCAGGAGGCGCGTCACCGCTGCCGCGTCGCTCAGTTCGGCGACCGTGTCCGCGAGCGCCCGCGTCACCGGCGCGGTCGGCACGCCCGTCACCTGCTGCGGGACTGGCAGTTCCGCGCCGCGCACGATCCGTACGAACCCGGTCGAGCGCAACCGGCGCGTACGCGGCACCAAGACGTCGTACCGCTCCGCCGCGGCGAGCGAACTCACCGGCCCCTCCAGGGGGAAGCCGTGCAGGGCGAGGGCGGCCGGGCCCGTGATCATCGCGACCGTGCCGGGGTCGCGGGACTCCTCGGAGGTGGGCTGGGCCGGGACCCCGCGCGCCCGCCCGGCCGGGGGCCGCCGCGCGTAGCGCACCGCCGCGTGCAGCCGCTCCTCCGTCGTCGGCCGCCCCGAACGCAGCAGGAACACGCCGGGCAGCAGCCGCTGCCACCCCCCGCCCGCGGCACAACGGGCCGTCAGGCGGGCGGTGCTGATCCCCCGGGCGCGCAACTGCGCGGCGTCGGCCACGAGGTGCGGTCCCGTGACGGGCAACTCGCGTGCCGCGGGGGCGGCTGAGGAAGCGGGGACGGCAGAGGAGAGATGAGTCATGCCGGGGGTCTTCCTCCTCCACGCCCCCGGCTAACCGCTGTAACGATTCCGTAGACGAAACCGGACAACTTCGTCCTAAAGTACGCGTGTTCGAGTACCGATATGGGGGAGGGGCTGAACGGGTGAGGAAGCCCCCTTCCCGTCCGCGACGCCGGCTGCGACGGAGCCCCTGCCCCGCGCCCGGGCCGGAGGCCCCTCCCCCGGCCCGGGGCAGAGACGGGGGCGGGGGCGGGGAATGGCACGCCTTCCGCGAACTCCCCCCTCCGGCAGGACGGAGCACAGCGCCCGCTTCCCTGCCCCCGTCGCCCCCCTTCCCCCTAGCGGAGCTCGCGGTCCCGGCTCACCCCGCCTTCGCGTCGCACTCCTGGGCCCGCAGGGCCCGCGCGAGGTCGTCCCGCGACTCGGCCACGAGCCGCCGCGCCGCCTGCGAGACCTCCGGGTGCTGGAGCAGCCAGGTATCGGCCTGCTCCAGCGTCGCCTCGCTGTCCTGGAGCGAGGGGAAGAGGCCCCGCACGATGTCCATGCCGATCTGGATGGACCGCTCGTTCCACACCCGGGCGATGGCCGCGAAGTACTTCTCCGCGTACGGCGCGATGAGCGCCCGCTGCCCGGGCTGCTCGAAACCGGCGATGCTCGCCTCGACGAGCGCGTTGGACAACTCGTCCGATTCCACGACCTGCGCCCACACCTGCGCCTTCACGGCCTCGGTGGGCCGGGAGGCGAGCAGCCGCACCTGGTGGCGTCTGCCGGAAGCGGTGTGGTCGCGGGCCAGTTCGGCTTCGATCTCCTTCTCGCCCGCGCGCCCGTCCACGACGAGCGGTTCGAGGAAGGTCCAGCGCAGCTCCTGGTCCACCTCCAGGCCCTCGACGGACTCCGTGCCGGCGAGCAGTCCTTCCAGCAGCGTGAGTTCCCCGGTCGAGGCGGCGGTGGCGGCGAGGAAGCGGGCCCAGGTCAGCTGGTGCTGGCTGCCCGGCTCGGCGGCCCTGAGCTCCTTGAGCGCCCCGGCGCCGAGCGCGTCGGCGGTCTCCTCGCGGCGCCCGGGCGTTACGTAGTGGGCGAGGGTCGTGCGAGCCCAGGCGTGCAGCATCTGGAGCACCCCGATGTCGCCCTCGCGGCCCGCGAAGCGCAGCATGATCGCGATGAACTCGCGCCCGGGGAGCAGCCCGTCGCGGGTGAGCCCCCACAGCGCAGACCAGCACAGGGCGCGGGCCAGGGGATCGGTGATCTCGCCGAGGTGCGCGCGCAGCGTGGCGAGCGAGGTCTCATCGAAGTTGATCTTGCAGTACGTGAGGTCGTCGTCGTTGACGAGGACCAGTTCGGGAGCGTCCTGCCCGGCCAGCTCCGCGACGACCGTGCGGGCCCCGGCGACGTCCGCCTCGCCGCGCGCGTAGCGCACGAGCGCGCCGTTCTCGCGCCGGTAGAGGCCGATCGCGACGCGGTGGGGCCGCAGCTCGGGGTGCGAGGCGGCTGCCTCCTGGCGCACGGCCAGCTCGCCCACCTTGCCGCCGTTCAGCGTCAGTTCGGGCGTGAGGGTGTTGACGCCCGCGGTCTGGAGCCAGGCCGCCGCCCAGCTCGTCATGTCCCGCCCGGAGGTCTCGGCGAGCGCCGAGAGCAGGTCGCCGAGCGTCGTGTTCCCGTAGGCGTGGCGCTTGAAGTAGCGGCGCGCGCCCTCCAGGAAGGCGTCCTGCCCGACGTAGGCGACGAGCTGCTTGAGGACACTCGCGCCCTTCGCGTAGGTGATGCCGTCGAAGTTGAGCTTGGCGTCCTGGAGGTCCCTGATGTCGGCGGTGATGGGGTGCGTCGAGGGAAGCTGGTCCGCCCGGTACGCCCACGCCTTGCGGTTGTTGGCGAAGGTGATCCAGCCGTTGCGGTGCCGGGTGGCCTCGACCATGGAGAAGGCGCCCATGAAGTCCGCGAAGGACTCCTTGAGCCACAGGTCGTCCCACCACTTCATCGTGACGAGGTCTCCGAACCACATGTGCGCCATCTCGTGCAGGATCACGTTCGCGCGCCGCTCGTACGACGCCTCCGTGACCTTGCCCCGGTAGATGTACTCCTCACGGAAGGTGACCATGCCCGGGTTCTCCATCGCACCGAGGTTGTACTCGGGGACGAACGCCTGGTCGTACTTGCCGAAGGGGTAGGGGTAGTCGAAGTTCTCGTGGAAGAAGTCGAGGCCCTGCTTGGTGACGAGGAAGATGTCGTCTGCGTCGAAATAGGGGGCGAGGCCCTTGCGGCACATCGCGCCGAGCGGGATCTCCAGCGTCGAGCCGTCGGGCAGCTCGCGCCGGTAGGAGTCCGTCACGTGGTGGTAGGGCCCGGCGACGACGCACGTGATGTACGTCGAGATCGGCTTCGTCCCGGCGAACTCCCACACGCCGGACGTCAGCTCTCCCGCCCCGTTGCTCCACACCCGCCAGTTTGCGGGGGCCTGGACCCGGAAGCGGTAGGGGGCCTTGAGGTCGGGCTGCTCGAAGTTGGTGAAGACCCGGCGGGCGTCGGCCGGCTCGTACTGCGTGTAGAGGTAGACCTCGCCGTCCTCGGGGTCCACGAAACGGTGCATCCCCTCGCCGGTGCGCGAGTAGGCGCACTGTGCGTCCACGACCAGGGTGTTCTCGGCGGCGAGCCCGTCGAGGGCGATACGGGTGCCGTCGAAGACCTCGGCGGGGTCGAGGGCGCGGCCGTTGAGCGTCACGGAGCCGACCGAGGGGGCGACGAGGTCGGCGAAACTGCTCGCGCCCGGTTCCGCGCAGGTGAAACGCAGGGTGGTCAGCGAGCGGAAGGTTCGGGGGCCCGACGCGGGGGCTTCGCCGACGGCGGAGCGCAGGTCCAGCTCCACCTCGTACGAGGTGACGGAGAGCAGCTCCGCCCTGGTACGGGCTTCCTCGCGGGTCAGGTTCTCTCCGGGCACCGGCACTCCTTCGTGACTGTGGGGCGTGGCTGGGGTGGCGCGGCGCACGGCACGCCTGCGGCGCTGCGCCGCATCGCTCCGTGCCGTGCCGTGCCGCACTGTGGGGATGCGCCAACGATCCTCGCACGAGGCGGGGAGGGAGGACATCAGGGAGTCCCCGGACAAACAACCCGGAGATTTCTCCGGGTCGGAAGGCCGTGACCCTGAGTTTTTCCCTGAGATCGGACGGCGCAGGAATCCCCGGCGGCCACGGCACGTTGGCAGCCGTTGAGGACTGACCGAACGATGTCCGGTGCCCGTGACCGCGGGACGGCGTGACGAGGAGCGAGATGAGCGAGCAGCAGACGCAGGAACGGGTCACCGCCGATTTCTGGTTCGACCCGCTGTGCCCCTGGGCGTGGATGACCTCGCGGTGGATGCTTGAGGTGGAGAAGGTCCGCCCGGTCGACGTGCGCTGGCACGTGATGAGCCTGGCCGTGCTCAACGAGCCGAAGCTGGACGAGCTGCCCGAGCGGTACAAGGACCTGATGGGCGGTCCCGCCTGGGGTCCCGTGCGTGTCGTCATCGCGGCGCGCGAGCAGCACGGCGACGAGGTGGTCGGCAAGCTGTACACGGCGCTCGGCACCCGCTTCCACAACCTGGGCGAGGGCCCGACCCGCGAGGCGATCGTCGGCGCCCTGGAGGACGTGGGGCTCCCGGCCTCGCTCGCGGACTACATGGAGAAGGACACGTACGACACCGAGCTGCGCGCCTCGCACAAGGAGGGCATCGACCTCGTCGGCCAGGACGTCGGCACCCCGGTCATCGCCGTCCCTGGCGTCACGGGTGAGCGCGTCGCCTTCTTCGGCCCCGTCGTGACCCCGGCGCCCAAGGGCGACGAGGCGGCCCGGCTGTGGGACGGCACGCTCGCCGTCGCCTCGGTCCCCGGCTTCTTCGAGCTCAAGCGCACCCGCACCCAGGAGCCGATCTTCGACTGATTCCCGTCGGCGGGCGCCCGCTCACAGGCCTGCGGACCTGTGAGCGGGCACCCCGCCTCAGCCACCGGCGGGGTTCTCCGTCACTCCACCCCCTCCGGAATCCGCAGGAACTCCGGATGGAAGCGGCGCGTATTGCCCGACGACCGGACCTTGCGGCAGGCACCGGCCGCGCACATGATCAGGTCGTCGACGTAGAGGGTGGCGCCCTTTTGTTCACGGACCCAGCGTCGCTGGTTCTCGGTCAGAGGGACGTGCCGTTCCGTGCTGCGGCAGAAGACGCAGTACGTGTCCTTGGGCTGCATCCGCCCACGATGCGGCATGGGAGCGGGGCACGTAAGGGCGCGCGGCCGGGGAAGCCCGCGAGCCCCTGTAAAGCACCCGCGCGCCGCACGGGACGTGCGCGGCGAGCCGCAGGCGGGGGCGTACGGCCCCGTGTCGGGGGCGGGGGTGCCGTCGGGGGCTGACGCCTGGGGGTCTGCTGTCCGCCGGCCCTGTCGTGGGCGGCTCCTGCGGGCGGTGCCGTACCGCGCCAAAATGCCTTAACGCGTCCGCGCGCCGTACCACGTCCCCGCGCCGTAACGCGCCTGGGCGGTGTAGCGGGCCCGAGGGCCGTATCACCGCCGAAGCCGTACCGCTCCCAAAGCCGTACGGGCCCCAGAGCCGTGCTCCCGGACGGGGCCCCGCTCCCACCGGACGGCGCTCCCCGCGCGGCCCGGCTCCCTGCCACGCCCCGCCTGCCGTGTCCGCCCGCCACTACTCGGCCCACCCAGGCCCGGCTCACCACCGTCCGACCCGCGCCGCGCCCCCGCTGTCTCCACCCCTCCCCGCCGCCCCCACGCCACCCGCCACCCCCTGACCCCGTGCCCCTCCGAACGCGGAGAACCCCCGCGAGTCATGTCCTCGCGGGGGTTCCCCTCTCTACCGGCCTGCCGCGTGAAGGGTGAGAAGACGATCACGAGCAGGACGTGCGGGGGCTCGGCGGAGCCGGTGGCCTCAGGGGGCCAGGATGAGGGAGTCCGTGCGGGCCTTCGCCGCCCGGTAGCGAGCGGCGACGTCCTGCCAGTTGACGACCTGCCACATGGCCTCGATGAAGTCCACCTTCTGGTTCTTGTACTGCAGGTAGAAGGCGTGCTCCCAGGCGTCGAAGACGAGGACGGGCACGGAGCCCTGCCCGACATTGCCCTGGTGGTCGTAGATCTGCTCGACGATGAGGCGGCCGCTCACCGGCTCCCAGGCGAGTACGCCCCAGCCGGAGCCCTGCGTCGTCGCCGCGGCCTTGGTGAGCTGGGCCTTGAAGCCCGCATAGGAGCCGAAGGACTCCTTGATGGCGTCCGCGAGGTCGCCGACACCGTCGGCCGCGAGCGGTTCGCCGCCGCCCTCACCGGTCATGTTGTGCCAGTAGATGCTGTGCAGGATGTGCCCGGAGAGGTGGAACGCGAGGTTCTTCTCCAGCCCGTTGATGGACCCCCAGGACTCCTTGTCCCGCGCCTCGGCGAGCTGCTCCAGGGTGTCGTTCGCGCCCTTGACGTAGGCCGCGTGGTGCTTGTCGTGGTGCAGCTCGATGATCTCCGGGCTGATCACCGGGGCCAGCGCGGAGTAGTCGTACGGCAGTTCCGGGAGTGTGTAGACGGCCATGCGGAGACGCCCTCCAAGACTTCTTGTTGCGCCGAGCTTATTGCGAATAGCTTGCAAGTGCACGCTATCAGCGGGAGTGGCCGATGGATCATGTGGGCGCACGCGACATGCCCCGACCGGGCCGATGCCGCGCCCGCCCGGCGATCCGGGCTCCTCGGCGGGCCGTCCGCCCTCTGGGATGCCCGTCCGGCATCCGGGCGGCAGTACGCGCCCGGAAGGCACGTACCGGCGGAACCGCTTTGGCGGAAGTCCACAGCCGGTCGCTCCCAGCCCGTACGCAACGGGCTCACAGGCCCCGCTCGCATCACGGCGAGGCTATGGCTTCGAGCCGAGGCTGCCCGCAAGGTGACGAGGCTCACGCCCGAGGGGTGGGCGGGGAAGGTGTGAGCGGGCCTCTTTGTGAGATCCCCACCAAGTCTCTCGTCGCGGCTTTGTCCGCGACGGCCGGTGAACGCTCGTTGACTCCTCGGTACGGTCGCACTGCACCCTTTCGGGTGCCGCCCCTGCCGAACGGCCCCGTCCCCACGGAACCGCCCGAGAACCGGAGTCATGCGATGAGTTCTGTCTCTGCCGTCCACCGCCCGGGAGCGGTCCTCGCGGACCTGCTCCCCGCGAGCCGTACCCGGGACGCGGTTCTCGTGCTCGGCGGTGCCGCGCTCACCGGGCTCGCCGCCCAGATCGCGATCCCGGTGCCCGGTTCGCCCGTCCCGGTGACCGGCCAGACGTTCGCGGCGCTCCTCGTGGGCACGGCGCTCGGTGCCCGCCGCGGCTTCCTCGCCCTCGCCCTCTACGCGGTGGCCGGCGTCATCGGGATGCCGTGGTTCGCCGACGGACAGTCGGGGGCCGCCATGGCCTCCTTCGGCTACATCCCGGGCATGATGCTCGCCGCCCTCGTCGTCGGCACGCTCGCCCGGCGCGGCGCCGACCGCTCGCCGCTGCGCACCGCGGGCGCGATGCTGCTGGGCAACGTGATCATCTACGCGACCGGTGTCCCCTACCTCGCGTACTCCGCCCACCTCCACGCGAGCGCCGCCATCGCGGCCGGGCTCACCCCGTTCATCTTCGGCGACCTCCTCAAGACGGCCCTCGCCACCGCCGCCCTCCCCACCGCCTGGAAGCTGATCGGCCGCAAGCAGGACTGACTCCCGCCGTCCCCCCCCCGTTATGTTTTCTGCGGTTCCGCAATGGGGCCGCTGGTCTCCGGGTCCGGCATGGCTGTGTCTCCCTGTCGAAGGCGTGACCTGGGGGGTGGTGTCACCGGGCCCGGGAGGTGCCGTCGGAGACGCTGATGAGAGGTCCGGCCACCGCCCGGTCCGGCGCAATGCCGGACAGCTCGCGAGCGGCAGGTCTGCATGACGTGGCTGCGCGCGCACGACACCGAAGCCGAGGCCGGCACCGTCAACACCCTGGGAAAGGCACGATGTTCGAGATCGAAGACGTAGGCGTGTTCCTCGGCCTGGACGTCGGCAAGAGCAGCCATCACGGCCACGGGCTCACCCCGGCCGGGAAGAAGGTCTTCGACAAGCGACTGCCGAACAGCGAGCCCAAGCTGCGGGCCGTCTTCGACAAACTGACCGCGAGGTTCGGCACCGTGCTGGTGATCGTGGACCAGCCTGCCTCCATCGGCGCCCTGCCGCTGACCGTCGCCCGCGACGCGGGCTGCCAGGTTGCCTACCTGCCCGGCCTGGCCATGCGCCGGATCGCGGACCTCTACCCGGGCGAGGCCAAGACCGACGCGAAGGACGCGGCGGTCATCGCCGACGCCGCGCGGACGATGCCTCACACCCTGCGCTCGCTGGAACTGACCGACGAGATCACCGCCGAGCTGACCGTGCTCGTCGGCTTCGACCAGGACCTCGCCGCCGAGGCCACCCGCACCAGCAACCGGATACGCGGCCTGCTCACCCAGTTCCACCCCAGCCTCGAACGCGTCCTCGGCCCTCGTCTCGACCACCAGGCCGTCACCTGGCTCCTGGAGCGCCACGGCTCCCCGGCCGCCCTGCGCAAGGCCGGCCGCCGCAGACTCGTGGAACTGATCCGGCCCAAGGCGCCGCGCATGGCCCAGCGGCTGATCGACGACGTCTTCGACGCGCTCGACGAACAGACCGTCGTCGTGCCCGGCACCGGCACCCTCGACATCGTCGTGCCCTCCCTGGCCGCCTCGCTCGCCGCCGTCCACACCCAGCGCCGGGCCCTGGAAGCCCAGATCAACCTCCTGCTGGAGGCCCACCCTCTTTCCCCGGTCCTGACGTCGATGCCCGGCGTCGGCGTCAGGACCGCCGCCGCCCTGCTGGTCACCGTCGGCGACGGCACCAGCTTCCCCACCGCCGCCCACCTCGCCTCCTACGCCGGCCTGGCCCCGACCACGAAGTCGTCCGGCACCTCGATCCACGGCGAACACGCCCCGCGGGGCGGAAACCGGCAGCTCAAACGAGCCATGTTCCTGTCCGCCTTCGCCTGCATGAACGCCGATCCCGCCTCCCGCACCTACTACGACAAGCAACGAGCCCACGGCAAAACCCACACCCAAGCCCTCCTCCGCCTCGCCCGCCAACGCGTCAGCGTCCTGTTCGCCATGCTCCGCGACGGCACCTTCTACGAACCCCGCACGCCAAAGAACATCGAACTCGCCGCATAACCTCAAAGCCCCTGAACTATCTCAAACCCGGCAGGGGTGCCTTGACGAAAGACATAGAGGCACCCCCCCCGCGAGCGCCGCCCGGCCGACAGGCCTCCGGGCGGCGCTCGCGCGTGCGGCGCGACCCGTGAGACCTGCGGCGGCCGAACGTGCGACGACCGCGCCGCGTCCAAGAGGTACGTACGCGCGACCCGCGCCTGTACCGGACGGAGCCCGCCATGTCCCCACGCGCACGTGCCCTGTGGGTCCTCGCCGCGTTTCTCGTCCTGGCCGCGACCGTCGCGGGTGTGGTCCGCGCGGGCGAGCCGGGGCCGGTTCTCATGCCGAAACGGGACGCGGGGCCGTGATCGTGCGGCGCGCCGCTTCGACGGGCTTCAGCGCGCGGGCCGTATCGCGCGGACGGTCCGGGAATGGGTGCGAGGCGCCTCCGGTTGCCACTTTGGATCAGGTAATCCAAAGTGGCGGCGCCAGCCGCCCCGACCCCGAGGAGTTCCCTATGCGAGCCGTCGTTTTCACCGAAGCCGGTGGGCCGGAAGTGCTGACCGTGACGGAGCTGCCGGTGCCGGAACCGGGCGCCGGCGAGATCCGGGTGCGCGTGCACGGAGCCGCCGTCAACCCGGCCGACACCCTGCTGCGCGGCCTCCCCGGCGCCATGGACACGAGCAGGACCCCCTACGTACTGGGCATGGACTTCGCCGGCGTCGCCGACGCGGCCGGCCCCGGCGCGGAGATCGCGCCCGGCACCCGTGTCATGGGCGTCGTGCGGCCGACGCGCCCGGCGGGCGGCGCGTACGCCGCGTACGTGGTCGTCCCCGCCTCCTGGGCCGTCGAGGTCCCCGGAGACGTCGCGCTCCACGAGGCCGCGACCGTTCCGATGAACGCCCTCACCGCGCTCGCCGCCATCGAGACGATGGAGCTGACGGCGGGTGACACGGCGGGCGTGACGGGTGCGGCGGGCGCCTTCGGCGGCTCCTTCCTCCCGCTCGCCGCGGCGCGCGGCATCCGTACCGTCGCCGACGCCGCGCCGAAGGACGAGGACGCGCTGCGGGAACTGGGCGCCACCTGGCTCGTCCCGCGCGGCGCGGGCCTCGCGGAGCGGATGCGCGCCACCGTGCCGGACGGTGTGGACGCGCTGCTCGACGGGGCGCTGCTCGGGGCGGCCGTCCTCGGCGCCGTACGCGACGGGGGCGCTTACGCGAGCCTGCGCAAGCCCGGTGAGCCGGGCACGAGCCCGCTGCCACCGGCGCCGCGCGGCATCTCGTACCGCGCCTTCGGTGTGCACGAGTGGTTCGGCAGGACCGATCTCATGGCGGAGATCGCCACCGCGCTCGGCACCGGACGCCTGAGCCCCCGCCTCGCCGGTGTCGTACCGCCGCAGGAGGCGTCCGCCCCACACGCGGCACTCGAAGCGGGCGGCACGCGCGGGCGCTGGGTCATCGACTTCTCCTGAGCGCACGCGAGAGCGCCCTGGCGCCGGAGAACGATCTCCGGCGCCAGGGCGCTCCTTCTCGCCCGGCGCGCCTTCTACTCGCCCGCCGTCACGGGTTCCTCCCGGCGTCCGCGCACCCGCTGCCGTACGAGCGCGACGCCCACGACGAGCGCCGCGACCAGCAGCGAGAGCAGCATCTGCACGCGCCCGTCGTCGTCGAAGAGCATGTAGACGACGACGAACAGGATCATGGCGATGGTCAGCCACGTCAGATACGGGTACAGCCACATGCGCACCACGAGCTTGTCCGGCGTCTCGCGCTGGATCTTCCGGCGCAGCCGCAGCTGGGAGAAGCAGATGACGAGCCAGACGAAGAGCGCGACCGCGCCGGAGGAGTTCAGCAGGAACTCGAAGACGCTGTCGGGCCACTGGTAGTTGAACCACACCGCCACGAAGCCGAAGACGACGGAACCGAGGACCGCGGCCTGCGGCACACCCCGGCGCGTCACGCGCGAGAACGCCTTCGGCGCGTCACCGCGTCCGCCGAGCGAGAAGGCCATGCGCGACGCGGTGTAGAGACCCGAGTTGAGGCAGGAGAGCACCGCGGTCAGGACGATGATGTCCATGATCTGAGCGGCGTGCGGAATGCCGATGGAGTCGAGCGCCGCCACGTACGAACCGTCGTCCTGGATCGACTTGCTGTTCCAGGGCAGCAGCGTGAGCACGACGAAGATCGAGCCCAGGTAGAAGATCGCGATACGCCAGATGACGCTGTTGGTCGCCTTCGTCACGGCCTTCTGCGGATTCGAGGACTCACCGGCCGCCAGTGTGACGATCTCACTTCCCATGAAGGAAAAGACGACAAGCAGCACACCGGTGAGGATCGAGCCCGCCCCGTTGGGCAGGAACCCGCCCGTGTCCGTGAGGTGGTCGAACCCGGAACCAGGATTGTCCGATCCGGGCAGGATGCCGAAGACCGCCAGCAGTCCGATGATCACGAAAGCGCCGATCGCGACGACCTTGATGCCCGCGAACCAGAACTCGAACTCGCCGTAGGAGCCGACCGACACGAGGTTCGTCGCGGTGAGCGCGAACATCACGATGAGCGCCCAGCCCCACTGGGGTATCGCGGGGACCCAGCCGTTGAGGATCACCGCGCCCGCCGTGGCCTCGACGGCGAGCACCACGACCCAGAAGAACCAGTAGAGCCAGCCGATCGAGAAGCCCGCCCACCGGCCGAGCGCCATGTCCGCGTACGCCGAGAACGAGCCCGAGGACGGCCGTGCGGCGGCCATCTCGCCGAGCATCCGCATGACCAGGACGACAAGCAGCCCGACCAGTGCGTACGAGACCAGGATCGCCGGGCCCGCCGCCGCGATACCCGCGCTGGAGCCCACGAAGAGCCCCGCGCCGATCACACCACCGATGGCGATCATCGACAGATGGCGGCCCTTGAGTCCCTGCTGAAGTCCCTCGGCGTTCTTCGCCGGACCGCCGCCCTCCCCTCCGGAGCCGTCGCCGTCGCCCCGCGGCCCGCCGGGGCCCCTGTGGCCGCCGGGACCGCCCGGATCGCCGGAACCGCCGTACTCGCCCGGCCCCTGGGGGCCGTCCTTGTGTCCGGGCTCACTGATCGACTGCGTCATACGTGGAGTCCTTCGTTTCATCCGGGCGCGAGGTGACCGGAAGGGAGTCACAAAGCGCGCGCTTAGTGGAACACCCGCGTCCGGTCGCTTGTCAAGGACACGCCCAGTTGGCTTGGGAACCGTCCGGGGCGACGCGGATACGGGGGACGCGCGCCACCCGGACCCGGGAGCGGCTACCCCGTTCCCGACGTGCCACACTCCTCGGTATGCGCGTGTATCTCGGCTCCGACCATGCGGGCTACGAACTCAAGAACCACCTCGTCGAATGGCTCAGCGAGCACGGCCACGAGCCGGTCGACTGCGGCCCCCACATCTACGACGCCCAGGACGACTACCCGCCCTTCTGCCTCCGCGCCGCCGAGCGCGCCGCCGCCGACCCCGAGGCCCTGGGCGTCGTCATCGGCGGCAGCGGGAACGGCGAACAGATCGCGGCGAACAAGGTCGAAGGCGTCCGCTGCGCCCTCGCCTGGAGCGTCGAGACGGCGAAACTCGGCCGCGAGCACAACAACGCCAACGTCGTCTCCGTCGGCGCCCGGATGCACTCGACCGACGAAGCCACCTCCTTCGTCGAGGTCTTCCTCACCACCCCGTACTCCGAGGAGCCGCGCCACACCCGGCGCATCGAGATGCTCACCGCGTACGAGAAGAGCGGCGTCCTGCCGCCCGTCCCGGCCCACCACCCGCAACCCGAAGCCTGACCGTGCCCGAAGGTCACACCCTGCACCGGCTCGCCGCCGACCACGACCAGCGGTTCGGCGGCCGGCCGGTGCGAGCCACCTCCCCGCAGGGCAAGTTCGCCGCCTCGGCCGCCCTGCTCGACGGAGCCGTCCTGGACGGCGCCGAGGCCCACGGCAAGCACCTCTTCCTCGGCTTCGGCCCGCTCGGCTGGGTCCACATCCACCTCGGCCTCTTCGGCAAGGTCGCCCAGGGCCCCGGTGCCGCGCCCCCGCCCACCGACACCATCCGCCTGCGCCTGACCGGCCCCGGTGGCTGGTCCGACCTGCGCGGCCCCACCGCATGCGCGCTGATCGATGACGAGGCGAAGGCCGCGCTGCACGCCCGCCTCGGCCCCGACCCGCTGCGCGAGGCAGACGACGGCGAGGCCGCCTGGACCCGTATCGCCCGCAGCCGCACCACGATCGCCGCGCTGCTCATGGACCAGAAGATCGTCGCGGGCGTCGGCAACGTCTATCGCGCCGAAGCCCTCTTCCGCCACGGCATCGACCCCGACCGCCCGGGCCGCTCCCTCACCCGCACCGAATGGGACGCGCTCTGGGCCGACCTGCGCGCACTCATGCGCGAGGGCGTTCGCCTCGGCCGCATCGACACCGTCCGCCCGGAACACACCCCCGAGGCCATGGGCCGTCCGCCACGCCGCGATGACCACGGCGGCGAGGTCTACGTGTACCGCCGCGCCCACCAGCCGTGCCTGATCTGCGGCACCGAGATCAGGACCCGCGAACTGGCGGGCCGCAACCTCTTCTGGTGCCCGCGCTGCCAGGCGACGGGCGCCTGACGGCGGGGAAGCGGGGGGTGGGCGGCCGCGCGGGCGCGGGGGGTGGGCGGCTGCGCGGGCGCGGGGGAGCGTCGTGCGGCCGGGAGCGAGCGGCGGGTCGGGCTCGGTCTTCGGCGCACCTGGGGTGGCGGGGAGATGCGGGCGGGTTCCGGGGGCCGTGCGCGGTGTGGGCCGGGGGTGGAGCGGCGTTCGGCCTCCGCCTTGGACAGCCCGCCGTGAGTGGCGGATCGTATCGTCGCACCAATGTGCGGAGTTGACCGTTTCGGACCTGCGGGCCTCCGAGGCCATGGCGCCCCTGCGGCGAGATGGCCGCCGCGCCATGAGGAGTTTTGCCATGAGTGCGCGGTGTGCGCCTGCTGTGCACTCCCCGCGCCCGATCGTCTGTGCGGGCGTCTCGCGCTATGCGCTACCTGGACAAAGCGGACCCCTCGGTGCGCGAAGGCATTGCCGCTCGGTAGGGTCCCGAGCAATGACAGGCGAACGCGTTGCGGCGCAGACCCCCGCGGCACGGTGGCGGATGCGGTACCACCGGGCCCGCGTCGCCGTGCGCCGGGCCGGGGTCGACTATTTTCGCGGTGACGGCTCGGACTGGATCGCCCTTTTCGGGCTGCTCCTGTGCGTGCCGCTCATCGGCTGGCTCACCGTCGTCGCGCCGGTCTGGTGCGACCCCGCGATGCTGGCGGTGCCCATCACGATCGGCGGCCTGGTCCTGCGCCCGGCGAGCCTGCTGGGGCTCTACGCCGGTTCGGCGGCGGCCCTCATCGTGGAATCGGTGGTCCTCGGCCCGTACACCGACGGGCCCGCGCGGGTCACCCCCGGCTCGATCCTCGTCGTGGCGGGCTGCGGTTTCATCGGCCTGCTCGTCGCGCAGTTCCGCAGCAGGGTCGGTGTGCCATGGCGGCGCGGCGGCACGATGCTCTTCGACCTGCGCGAACGCATCCGGGTGCAGAGCAAGCTGCCCGGCTTGCCGCGCGGCTGGCACCGCGAGATGTCCCTGCGGCCGGCTGGCGGGCAGTTCTTCTCGGGCGACTTCGTCGTCGCCGCCCGCACGAAGAAGGGCCGCGTCCTCGAAGTCGTCCTCACCGACGTCTCCGGCAAGGGCATGGACGCCGCCTCTCGCGCCCTGCTCCTCTCCGGCGCCTTCGGCGGCCTCCTGGGCTCACTGCCCCCGGCGGACTTCCTGCCCGCCGCCAACGGCTACCTGCTCCGCCAGGACTGGGACGAGGGCTTCGCCACGTCGATCCACCTGGTCCTCGATCTGGAGACCGGCGAGTACGAGGTCTACTCGGCCGGCCACCCGCCGGCCGTCCAGCTCCACGCCGGAACGGGCCAGTGGGAGCAAATGACCGCGGAAGGCCCCCTCCTGGGCGTCTACGGCGGCGCCGAGTTCGAGCCGGCCAAGGGCTGTCTGAGCCCGGGTGACATCCTCATGCTCTTCACGGACGGCCTCGTGGAGACCGCCGAACGCGAGATCTCCGAGGGCATCGACCGTCTCACCGGCGAAGCCGACCGCTATGTCGCCGGAGGCTTCGTGGGCGCCTCGTGGCACCTCATCGAGGCCGTGGCGAAGGACGTGAACGACGACAGGGCGCTGGTGCTGATTTGCCGGGATCAGGTGGGGGGCGAGCGCTGAGCCGGGGGTGAGGGGGCGGCGGGCTTAGGCGGCGGGGGAGTCTGCTCGGGGTTTGGGGGTGCGGGCTGAGGTGGGGGGGCGTCAGGGCAGCCCCCACCCTCCCTGGGGGGGCACCCCTGCTACAAGTCTTCCGCACTCCGCCCCGCCCTCCGCGCCAATTCCGTGTATCTGTGGATAACTTCGCGGAAGTCACAAAACGGCCCACTCTTCCGAGTGAGCCGTTTTTTCGCGAATATCCACTCGCTGCCGATGTGTGCCAAGCTGATCTCAACGGACCGGACAAAGCCACTGGCCAAGCCCGGACCGTGGTCCGTACGGGACACGTCTCTTCCCGTACGAGGGCTCTACTGCCTCACGGGTCCACCTCATCCCGGAGGGGCAGCAACCTCACCCACCATGAGTACTGGGATGTAGCGGCCCCGAGGTCGGCTGCCCCGCGTCTCGTACTCCCCCCGCGTCGTCGGCCTTGACCAGAGAGACGGGCTCGGTCGCAGGCGCGGTTTCCGGCTCCTCCAGGGAGCCCCTTCCGGCTGCTGGCAGCAGCCGCGCGAGCCAGTGCGCGCGCCCTGCTGCCAGCGGGCCGAGAACGGCGAGCAGCAGTACGTAGCCGGCGATGAAGGGCGAGAGCCGTTCGTTCAGGCCGGCGCCCGCCGCCATCGTGGCGAGGATCAGTGCGAACTCGCCTCGGGCGAGGAGCGTGGTCGCGATGTTGGCGGCCGGGCCGTTGCCGAAGCCATACATGCGTCCGGCCAGCAGTCCCGCGAGAACGTTCATGGTGAAGGTGAGGAGAACCGCCAGCAGAACCGGCCACAGCACGCTCGGCAGGTCTCCCGGGTTGATGGAGAGCCCGAACGCGAAGAAGATGATGGCTCCGAAGGCATCCCGCAGCGGATGCACGAGGGCTCGGATACGTGCGCCGGACGACGTGCTGCCGAGCATCAGGCCGACCATGAAGGCCCCGATCGCGTCCGCGACCCCGAACCACTCCGAGACCCCGGCCACGAACACGGCCATTCCCAGAAAGGAGATGACGAGCAGTTCGTCGTCCCGCGTGTGCATCAGCCGCCCGACAAGCTTCGTCCCGAAGCGGGCCGCCAGTGCGAGCAGCAGCAGGAAGCCGAATGCCTTGCCCCAGTCGAGTGCGGCTGCGCCGAGGGAGTCGGCTCCGGAGAGGATCGGCTGGAGGGCGGCGAGGTAGAGCGCGAGGAAGATGTCCTCGACCACGATGATGCCGAGGATCGGACGCGTTTCCGGATTCCCCAGGCGACCGGTGTCGACAAGCACCTTCGTGACGATCGCCGATGACGAGATGCCGAGTACCCCGGCGAGGACCAGAGCCTCGGAGGTGCCCCAGCCGAGGGCGAATCCGAAGCCGAGGCCGGC
The DNA here is from genome assembly GCF_000154905.1 of Streptomyces sp. SPB074. Lineage (GTDB taxonomy): Bacteria > Actinomycetota > Actinomycetes > Streptomycetales > Streptomycetaceae > Streptomyces. The sequence goes on from NZ_GG770539.1 coordinate 4,822,285, forward strand.
GCCGATGTTCAGGGCGAGATGGGTGGCCCCGGCGAGCGCCATGCGCCGCCCGCCCGCCTTGAGGTCGTCAAGATGGAATTCGAGCTCCAGGTAGAAGAGCAGCAGCACCAGGCCCAGAGCGCTCAGCATCTCCAGGTCGTGGGTGTCCGAGACCAGCACGACGCCAGGGGTGTGCGGGCCGAGCAGAATCCCGGCCAGGATGAACAGGGGGATGGTGGGGAGTCCGATGCGGCCTCCCGCACGGGCAAGCACCGCTGCGGCGAGGAATGCGCCGCCCATCGCTACGAGGGTCTCCGCGTGTCCGATGAGCCCAACCTTCGCGTCAGGTCAAGTAATGGTCAAGTGAAAGTCGAAAATTACCCTACCAAAGGGTCGAAAGGAAAAGGGTTGTCCGATTGAAGTTCCCTCGCCGGTAGGGCGGTTGGCGTGCGGACCGGCTGTCCGGCGGTGCGCTTGGGCCGCCCGGCACGGCATCACTCTTCGAGGGAAGCCCACTCTCTCCGGGGCGCGTCAGCGGTCGTTCGCCGCAGCGGGAGAGGGTGTGCTCAGGCTCCGCGTGTGCCGCCGAAGGCCCAGTCCAGGCGTGGCTCCAGCGCCCAGCGGAAGGCGCCGCGCACGGGTGGCATGCACAGCAGTGTCACCGCGCAGCCCGCGCCCGCGCTGAAAAGCAGTGTGCCGGGGACGGAGTGCGCGAAGGCGCTGTCGTACCAGCCGCCCCAGTCGGCTGCCTTGATCAGGAAACCGTGCAGGAGGTAGCCGGCCAGCGTGCCCGCTCCGAGCCGCGTGCACCAGGTCGCACGGCGCGGCACGAGGGCGAGGAACGCGGCCGTCAGGATGAGTGAGGCGGAGAACAGGGCGAAGGTCATGAGCGGGCCGCTCCACCAGGGTGCGCCGAGGTCCTGCGCGCTCTCGCGGTGATAGAGCCAGGCGTAGGGCAACCGCGGTGCGAGCCACCAGGCGGCGGCGAGTCCCGTGAGCAGCACGGGCGCAGCGACGATCTTCGGCCACTTGTGGGAGAAGAGCGCGAAGTGGCGCGGGCGCAGCAGCAGACCGAGGACGAAGTACGGCAGGAACTGGATCACTCGTTGAAGATCCAGGTCAGCGCCGATCTCCGGGGACATCGAGCCGAGGACCGCGAAGGCGAGCGCGAGCGGGAGGGGCCACCGGACGAGACGCCACAGCGGCGTTGTCAGACGCCACACGAAGAGCGCGATGAGAAACCAGTTGAGCCACCACGGGTCGATCACGCTCCACGTCGGGACAGGGTCGGGACCCATGACGCGGGCGAATAGCGTGTAGGCGTACTGGAAGATCACGTAGGGCAGGGCGACCGTCGTGATCAGTTTCCGCACCTGCGGGGCGCCGAGCGTGAAAGTCCGGGAGAAGTAGCCGGAGATGATGATGAACGCCGGCATGTGGAAGGCGTAAACGGTGAGGTAGAGAGCGCTCAGCGGGCGGCTCGACGCGAGGAGCGGTTCCCAGGAATGGGCGATCGCGACGAGGACGATCGCGAGGTATTTCGCGTTGTCGAAGAACGGGTCGCGAACTCTTCCGCCCCGCGCGCCCACGGCCCCCGTCCGCTTCGTGGCATCGGAGGGTGCGGAGTGTGCCGACGACTCTGGCGGCCGCGGGTGGCGCGCCGCCGGGTCCGCCGGTACCGCGCTGAGCTGCCCGGATTCCGCGGGATCGTGGTGCATGGATACCTCGGTGCCGCCCGCGCCCGCTTGATCTTGTGATCGATGCGAGAAGGCGACTGATCGACTTCGTTTGTTTCTTGGGCCACCTGTTGTCGTTGTCTTCGTCTACCCGACTTTCCGCCTCCCCGAAGCGAACGCCACGCGACTCCTGTCACACCCCCACGGACCAGCGGTATTGCACACGCTTTCCGTGCGACTTCCGCCGCACTTCCGTCGGGGTGGGCGCCGTGCGCCGTTCTTCCTCCGCAGGTCGATGCCGGGCGACGTGCCGTAGACGGCCGCCGGGGAATATCCGGCGTTCCGGTGGGTCGTGTTCCGCTTTTTCCGTGCGCTTTGCCCGCCATTCCGGACCGGCGCGCGACCCGCGCACGAGGCTTCGCGTGCGCCGTCCGTCAACTCGCGCGCCCCGCTTCTGCCCCACGTGCCTCAGAAGGTGTCAGGCGCCTCACGTATGGCCTGAAGGCCTGGGCCGGTAGACCCCCCTTGGCCGACGTTGTGTCACCCGCCGCATAGGACAGCCTGGTTGGTGGCACGATGGTTCTGGCGGGGGCGTGCGGACGTGTACCTCCCGGGCCGGGAGCAGACCGACCGAGGGTGTGAGCAGTTATGGCCATTTCGCTGTCAGTGGTGGTGCTGTTGGCGGTCATCCTGGTGGTGCTGCTCCGCGGCGGCTCCATCAAGGCCGGTCCCGCCATCATCGCCGTGCTCTTCGGCTTCTTCCTCGCTTCCAGCGGTATGGCGCCGTCGATCCAGCGCTTCCTGGACTCGATAGCGCAGACGATCAACCAGATCAATTTCTGAGGCGCGACGCGGACCGGCCCCGGCCGGGCCGCGGTCTCGGCCGCGTCGTGGCCTCGCGCGACCGTGCGGGCCTCACTTGATGGCGCATCCGAGGTGGGGTTCCCCGGAGTGAATGCGGCTGCGCCTGGTGCCATCGGCGGGCATGACGTCATCGCTGTCCGCGCACTCCTCCCGAATCAACTTGGTCACTTGATCCCACGCCCTGGTGCCTTCTCCAGCGGCGGCTCGTTCCCTTGCCTCGCGGGGGGCACTCCGCCCCTGCTCTAGGGAGCGTATTCGGTTGTGATCAAGAGGCTGCTCGTGTGAGGTCCTTGATCCAGATCATCGAGGCGCGTAGGTAGAGTCCGGCGAGGTAGCTGTCGGGGGTCTTGTCGTAGCGCGTGGCGATGCCCCGCCATGCCTTGAGCTTGTTGATCAGACGCTCGACGGTGTTCCGCTCCTTGTAGAGGTCTGCGTTGTGGCTGACGGGCCGGCCGCCGTGGGAGCCCTTCTTGTTCCGGTTGGCGGCCTGGTCCTTCTTCTCCGGGATGACCGCTTTGATACGGCGTTTGCGCAGGTGGGCACGGTTGCCGCGGGACGAGTACGCCTTGTCTGCGGCGACCGCGTCCGGCCGGGTGCGGGGACGGCCGACGAGCCCGCGGACCCGTACCTTCCCCAGCACTGGGATGAACTGCGGACTGTCGGCGGCCTGCCCCTCGGTCAGGATGAACGCCAGCGGGCGGCACCTCCGGTCGCCGGCGACATGGATCTTGCTGGTCTGCCCGCCCCTGGAGCGTCCGAGCAGGGCGGCCTTCAGCCGAAGTTTGCGTCGGCGCCGGACGCGCCGTCGTTCTTCCCGCCCGGGATCGCTCCCGGCCTCCTGCCCGGTTTGTTCGTCGCAGCCGCCCCCTTTGACCTGGCCTTCTCCGCCTCGGCGGCAGCCTTCTCCAGAGCGGTGAGGACCTCCTCGTCCAGGTGCATGCCGGCCGCGTCGTGGTGGGCACGGGCGGTGGTGGAGTCGATGCTGACCAGGGACAGGTCCACCTCACCGCGCTTCGCGGCTTCCGCGATCAGGCCCTCCAGCAGGGCCTCGAAGACCCCGGCGTCACGCCACTGCCGGAAGCGGTTGTGGACGGTCGACCAGGCGCCGAACTCTGCCGGCATCTCCCGCCACTGGCCGCCCGTCTTGAACCGCCAGATCACGCCCTCGAACTGCTGCCGCAGCCGCTCGGGGTACGGGCCGTACTCGCCGATCGGCAGGTACGGCTCAATGAAATCCCACTCCGGGTCGGTCAGTTGCACTCGCGTCACGTACGACGGTCTACCGGACCAGACCGTGCCACGAAGGCACATCCCGCAGATTGATCACGACTCGATACGCTCCCTAGGCCGTCACTCCGGTTGCACGTACCTCCAGCGGCGTCCGCGAGGATCGCCGGACTGCCAGGACCGCCGTGCTAGCCCTCGGCGGGGGCGTCGGTCTCGCGTCTTCCACGCTCGGCGCGACTGTGGGTGCGGCTTGTCTCGCCTATGCAGCAGCAAGCCGGGGCTGCATGGTTGAGGACCGGCCTGACAAGGCCGCTGACGCCTCCCTCCGGAGAGCCCGTGCCGCCCGCCCGGGCGCACCCGATCCGCCGGAAAACCGTGGCTCCAGGGCGCGTGGACGTCTGATGTCGGCGCCTGTGCGGCCTCGCTCGATGGCTCGTGGTCGTGGGGTCGATGATCTGTCGGCTCGCTCCGGTGTCGGTGGTCGGTGGGGGAGCCGGGGGCTCGTGAGTGATGGGGAGCGCTCGGCGCTGGGCAGGGACGGGCGCGAGCATCCAGGCGTACCGGCGGGGGTGGAGCCGGGTTCCGGTCGCCTCCCCGTGCGTGCGGCACGAGCCGGGAGCACGGGCGTGTGCGGAACTCGTGGTGGTGCGGGTCTGGCGGGGGCGGGGCGCGTCACGCGTCCCGTGCCAGTACGGTCCGACGACGTGGCCGAGGTGAAGCGGTCGCCCCGGGGCCGTCGGTCGCCCGCGCGTCGCGTGGGTGCCGGGTCGGGGTGCGCGTCGTCGTTCTTCCGTCGCGGTGTGGCACCGGCGAGTCGAACGGCGAAGCGGTACGCAGGTCGGGGTCGCAGTCCGCACGACAGAGGGGCCGGTCCGGAAGCGGACTTCCGGACCGGCCCCTCTGCGCTGCTGGAGCGGGCGACGGGAATCGAACCCGCGTAGCCAGTTTGGAAGACTGGGGCTCTACCATTGAGCTACGCCCGCAATACGTACGGTGACGGCTGTCGCCGCACGGCACGGTGAGCATCGTAGCGGTTCCCCGGGCACCGGCGCACACCCCTTGCCGCCCGCGCCGTCCGCCTCTCAGCGCACACGGGTCACGGAAGAGTTCCGTGCGGTGGTCCCCCCGCACCTCCCCGAACGCGCACTCCGCACACAACCCGCCCCCGCGCTCCCCGCGCCGCCTCCTCACGGTCGCCCCGCTGCGCCCCGGTATCCCCGCCGCCGCCCCGCGCGCCCTGCGCCGCGCCCTGATATCCCTCGCCTCGCCCCGCGCTCCTCGGGCGCCTCGCACTCCTCACGCCTCCGCGCACCCCTCGCGCCGCGGCCCCCGCACCGCGCCCCTCCTCCCCGTCGCCCCGCCCCGG
>NZ_GG770539.1:4827689-4837038 GCF_000154905.1 Streptomyces sp. SPB074
CCAGCGGGGTGTGGCGCAGCTTGGTAGCGCGTCCGCTTTGGGAGCGGAAGGCCGTCGGTTCGAATCCGGCCACCCCGACCATCGGCACCGGCGTCAGGAACGCGCGGGCGCCGGCATACAGGAGCGCGATCAAGGTCGCGCCGCGATCGCGGTAATGCCCGCGCCAGGATCGCATTGCGGGTCTCCTCACGCGCACGGTTACTATGCAAGCTGCGTGCCCGTGTGTCCGCGTTTCCGGTGGACGAGCCCAGAGCCCTCAATGGCCCTGGAGCGTCGTGCCCATCGAAGAACGTGCCGGATGCTCCCGGGCCCTCATCGTCCGGTCCGCACGAACGGTGTGGCCGCGCACCACCCAGAAGTCAGCCACCAAGGAGACCTAACCGTGAAGAGCGCCGTGGAGACCCTGAACCCGACCCGGGTTCGGCTCACTGTCGAGGTGCCCTTCGAGGAGCTCAAGTCCAGCCTCGACGCGGCGTACAAGAAGATCAACCAGCAGGTCACGGTGAAGGGCTTCCGCAAGGGCAAGATCCCGGCCCGCATCATCGACCAGCGCTTCGGCCGTGGTGCCGTGCTGGAGGAGGCCGTCAACGACGCCCTCCCGAAGTTCTACACCGAGGCCGTCAACGAGGGTGAGCTCAACGTCCTCGGCCAGCCCGAGGTGGACATCAAGGAGCTGAAGGACGGCGAACTGCTCTCCTTCACCGCCGAGGTGGACATCCGTCCCGAGCTGGAGATCCCCGACTACACCGGCATCGAGGTCGAGGTCGACCCGATCGAGGTCGCCGAGGAGGACGTCGACAAGGCCGTCGAGGAGCTGCGCGAGCGCTTCGCCTCGACCTCCGCCGTCGAGCGTGCCGCCGAGGACGGCGACGTCGTCACGATCGACCTGGAGGCCAAGGTCGAGGGCGAGGTCCTGGAGGACGGTATCGCCAGCGAGGTCTCGTACACGATCGGTTCGGGCGAGCTGCTCGACGGCATCGACGAGGCCGTCAAGGGCCTTGAGGCCGGTGGCGAGGCCACCTTCACCTCCGAGCTCAAGGGCGGCTCCGCGGCCGGCAAGGAGGCCGAGGTCGCCGTCAAGGTCTCCAAGGTCGAGGCCCGTGAGCTCCCCGAGCTGAACGACGACTTCGCCCAGCTGGCGAGCGAGTTCGACACCCTTGAGGAGCTGCGCGCCGACAGCCGCAAGCGCCTTGAGAACATGAAGCAGTACGACCAGGCCACGCAGGCCCAGGAGCGCGTCCTCGACAAGCTCCTTGAGCTGGTCGAGGTCCCGATCCCCGAGAAGCTGCTCGCGGACGAGATCGAGACCCGCACCCACAACCTGGAGCACCACCAGCTCCCGCAGATGGGCCTGGACCTCGACAAGTACCTGGAGATCCAGGGCAAGACCGCCGAGGAGTTCAAGACCGAGACCGAGGAGCAGGCGGTCAAGGGCATCAAGACGCAGTTCGTCCTGGACGAGCTCGTCTCCCGCGAGAAGCTGAACGTCTCGCAGGAAGAGCTCACCGAGCACCTGCTGCGCCGCGCCTCCTCCTCCGGCATGAGCCCCGACCAGTTCGCCCAGGCGGTCGTCGAGGGCGGCCAGGTCCCGATGCTCGTCGGCGAGGTCGCCCGCGGCAAGGCGCTCGCGACGGTGGTCGAGGCCGCGACGGTCAAGGACACCAACGGCGAGGTCGTGGACCTCAGCGACGACGAGGACGAGGAGGAGACGGCCACGGAGGCCGTCGAGTCCGCCGAGGCCGAGTCCGCCGACGCCGACGCCGAGGCCGAGGCGAAGTAAGCGGTAGTACGCACCTGAGGGGCCCCGGGATCACGACACCGATCCCGGGGTCCCTCACGCGTACGCCGCTCCCACATACGCCCCCCACGTGCCCCCACGTACGCCCCTCCCGCGCACGCCCCCGCCCGCGCCGCTCCCACGTACGCCCGCCACCCCCACCGCTCCCGACACCGCCCCCCCGGAAGCACCCCCACCCCACCGCCGCTCCACCCCCGCAAACCACCCCCTCCGCCCTCCCGCCAAGCCCCCCGCCGCCGTGCCGCCATCGCTCCCGCCCCCGCCGCCGGAACCTGCGCTCACAGCGAACAGTTCCGAATGCGGGATGGCCTGCGCCGACCCGCGCGTTAGGGTCCTTGAATACGAGGGCAGGGGAGTCCCCGAAGCCCCGTCGAGCACGGCGGGCGGCCGGGGTCCCAGGCTCCAGCAGACGACGTAAGACGGCCCGGTGCCGTCGTCAAGACGAGCAGGTGGATACGTGACGAATCTGATGCCCTCCGCCGCCGGCGAAGCCTTCAGTGGTGGTGGTCTCGGCGACCAGGTCTACAGCCGACTGCTCGGCGAGCGGATCATCTTCCTCGGCCAGCAGGTGGACGACGACATCGCCAACAAGATCACCGCACAGATGCTCCTCCTGGCGGCCGACCCGTCGAAGGACATCTACCTCTACATCAACAGCCCCGGCGGCTCGGTGACCGCGGGCATGGCGATCTACGACACCATGCAGTACATCCCCAACGACGTGATCACGATCGGGATGGGCATGGCCGCCTCGATGGGCCAGTTCCTTCTCACCGGCGGTACGCCTGGCAAGCGGTTCGCCCTGCCGAACACCGACATCCTCATGCACCAGGGCTCCGCCGGCATCGGCGGTACGGCCTCGGACATCAAGATCCAGGCCGAGTACCTGCTGCGCACGAAGAACCGGATGGCCGAGATCACGGCGCGGCACTCCGGCCAGACGATCGAGAAGATCATCAGGGACGGTGACCGCGACCGCTGGTTCACCGCCGAGGAGGCCAAGGACTACGGCCTCATCGACGAGATCATCACGGTCGCCTCCGGCGTCCCGGGCGGCGGCGGCACCGGGGCCTGATCCGGCCCCGCCGGTACCGGGGCCACGGCCCCCTTCCGGGACGCGCCCCCGGTCCGTGCCTCTCCTGACGAGACTCCCCGCCCGAAACGCCACAGGATGGTGAACACCCACATGAACAACTTCCCCGGCAGCGGCCTCTACACGGGCCCCCAGGTGGACAACCGCTACATCGTCCCGCGCTTCGTCGAGCGCACCTCGCAGGGCGTGCGCGAGTACGACCCGTACGCGAAGCTCTTCGAGGAGCGCGTGATCTTCCTCGGCGTGCAGATCGACGACGCCTCGGCCAACGACGTCATGGCGCAGCTCCTGTGCCTGGAGTCGATGGACCCCGACCGGGACATCTCCATCTACATCAACAGCCCCGGCGGCTCGATGACCGCGCTCACCGCGATCTACGACACGATGCAGTTCGTGAAGCCGGACATCCAGACCGTGTGCATGGGCCAGGCCGCCTCGGCCGCCGCCGTGCTGCTCGCCGCCGGTGCCCCCGGCAAGCGGATGGCACTGCCCAACGCGCGCGTCCTGATCCACCAGCCCTCCAGCCAGACCGGCCGCGAGCAGCTCTCCGACCTGGAGATCGCGGCCAAGGAGATCATGCGGATGCGTACGCAGCTGGAGGACATGCTCGCCAAGCACTCGACGACGCCGATCGAGAAGATCCGCGACGACATCGAGCGCGACAAGATCCTCACGGCCGAGGACGCTCTCGCCTACGGGCTTGTCGACCAGATCACGACCCCGCGTAAGGTGGTGGGTTCCGCCGCCTGAGGTGGCGAATTCCGCCGCCTGCGCGGTGGTTTCAGCGGGTTTCCCGCCTACCGGGCCCCTCCCGGTTCGGTCACAGTCCGTGTGAACCGGGCCCGGGGGGCCCGGACGGGGCTCCCGGCAAGGTACCGTCGAGTTGAGGGACCAGGAGTCGGCGCGGCGCGCGCGTCTCCCAGGCGAAGGGGAAGCACCTCGTGGCACGCATCGGTGACGGCGGCGACCTGCTCAAGTGCTCGTTCTGCGGGAAGAGCCAGAAGCAGGTAAAGAAGCTCATCGCAGGTCCCGGTGTGTACATCTGCGACGAGTGCATCGATCTCTGCAACGAGATCATCGAGGAGGAACTCGCCGAGACGAGCGAGGTGCGCTGGGAAGAACTGCCCAAGCCCCGCGAGATCTACGAGTTCCTGGAGGGCTACGTCGTCGGCCAGGAGCCGGCGAAGAAGGCCCTCTCGGTCGCGGTGTACAATCACTACAAGCGCGTCCAGGCCGGTGAGAACGGCGGCCCCTCGGGCCGGGACGACGCGATCGAGCTGGCGAAGTCCAACATCCTCCTCCTGGGCCCCACCGGCTCCGGCAAGACGCACCTGGCGCAGACCCTCGCGCGGATGCTCAACGTCCCGTTCGCCATCGCGGACGCGACCGCGCTCACCGAGGCCGGGTACGTCGGCGAGGACGTCGAGAACATCCTCCTCAAGCTCATCCAGGCGGCCGACTACGACGTCAAGAAGGCCGAGACCGGGATCATCTACATCGACGAGATCGACAAGGTCGCCCGCAAGAGCGAGAACCCGTCGATCACGCGCGACGTGAGCGGCGAGGGCGTGCAGCAGGCCCTCCTCAAGATCCTGGAGGGCACCACCGCCTCGGTGCCCCCGCAGGGCGGGCGCAAACACCCGCACCAGGAGTTCATCCAGATCGACACGACGAACGTGCTGTTCATCGTGGGCGGCGCCTTCTCCGGGCTGGAGCGCATCATCGAGGCCCGCGCGGGTGCCAAGGGCATCGGCTTCGGCGCCACGATCCGGTCCAAGCGCGAGATCGAGTCGAGCGACCACCTGCGCGAGGTCATGCCCGAGGACCTCGTCAAGTTCGGGATGATCCCCGAGTTCATCGGCCGCCTGCCCGTCGTCACCTCGGTGCACAGCCTCGACCGCGAGGCGCTCCTGCGTATCCTGGTCGAGCCGCGCCACGCGCTCGTCAAGCAGTACCAGCGGCTCTTCGAACTCGACGGCGTCGAGCTGGAGTTCGAGCACGAGGCGCTGGAGGCCATCGCCGACCAGGCGATCCTCCGGCAGACCGGGGCGCGGGGTCTGCGCGCCATCATGGAAGAGGTCCTCCAGCCGGTCATGTACGAGGTGCCCTCGCGCCAGGACGTCGGCCGCGTCGTCATCACCGCCGACGTGGTCCGCTCCAACGTCAACCCGACCCTCATCCCGCGCGAGGCGCGCGGCCGGGGCGCGGGCGAGCAGAAGTCGGCCTGAGTCCGCCCGCGTTCACCGGGACGCGTTCACAGGGACGCGGACGACGGAAGCGGTACGGGAAGGGGTCGGTCGCCCATCCCGGGGGCCCGCCCCCTTCCCGTACCCCCGGCTACTTCTCGACCCGTACTTCCTTGCGGAGCTTCGCCGTCAGTTCGGCGGTCTTCGGGAGGCTCGGGGCCTCCTCCAGCATCACGTCGCCGAGGTTGGTCGGCATCGCGACGCCCATCGTGGAGTGGTCCGCCCAGGCACACACCGCGATCTTCATCTTCGCGGGGACACCGTTCTGCCCGCCGCCCTCCATCTCGCCCGTCGCCTGCTGGCACTTGAAGACGGCGCCGTCGCCGTCCGCGGGCTCGTACTCCTTCGGCGAGCCGACGAAGGTGGGCTTGTTCCTGCCGCCGTCCTTCTTGGCGTCCTTCTCCAGCACCTGGAAGAGCACGTCGACCGCCTTCTCGGGATTCTTGAGCTTCCCGTAGGCGCCCGCGTAGCTGAGCAGGCTGATCTTCTTGAGGTCGGCCATCGTCTGCGCGGTGGAGGGGTCGGCGGTCTGGTAGCCGGCGGAGAGGGCCTTCTCCACCTCGGCGTCCACACCGAGCTTCTTCATCTGCGCGATGTCGTCCTCGGGGAAGTCGTCGTCGCCGCCGTCCCCGTCCTTGGTCTTGTCGTACGAGCCGAGCACCGTCTGCGGCGCGGTGAGCTTGTGCGGGCCGTCGTCCGGGAGCCCCGAACCGCCGTCCGAGCCGCCGAGCACGAAGTACGCGCCCACGGCGAGCGCCACCACGACGACGGCCCCGCCGATGATCAGCCCGTTCCGCTTCCCCTTGCCGCCGCCCGCGCCGCCGGCCTGCGGGGCGCCGGGCAGGCCGCCCCCGTAGCCCTGCTGCGGGACCTGCTGCCCGTAGGGACCCGGCTGCTGGGCGTACGGCCCCGGCTGCTGGCCGTAGGGGGACTGGGGCTGCCCGTACGGCCCCGGCTGCTGGGCGCCGCCGCCCTGCGCGTACGGGTTGGGCGTCTCCTGGCCGCCGCCCTGCCCCGGAGACCCGTACGGCCCCGCTTGCGGCGTGCCGTATGGGCCCTGCTGCGGATACCCGTACGGATTCGGACCGTTGCCCCCGGGAGGCTGCTGCGGTTGCGAGCCCCCGTAGGGGCCCGGCTGCTGCTCGCTCATGCTGGGCTTCCCTCTCGCTGCGTACTGCTGACTGCGTACTGCTGACCAGGCACGGCTGACCGCTCACCGCTCACCGCTGAGTGCGAAACCGCGAACCGCGAACCGCGAACCGCGAACCGCGAACCGCGAACCGCGGGCCGCGGGCCGCGGACTGCGACGGCGTACCGCGGATGCCCGGCGCGCGGGCCGCATGTCGCGTACGCGACAGCCCGTGCCGCAGCCATCCTGTCCGAAAGCACCCGGCGCCGGACGGGCGGGGGCCGCACTGTTACCAAGCCGGAGCGTCCTCGCGGCAGCGCGGAAACCCGGTACGGGGCAGTTGCCCCGCCGCTCTAAACTGGCCGGGTGACCGAGAACTCTCAGCAGACTCCAGCGCCCGCCTCCGAACTGCCGACCCAGTACACGCCGGCCGACGTAGAGCGGCCGCTGTACGAGCGCTGGGTCGAGCGCGGCTACTTCGAGGCCGACGCGAAGAGCGAGAAGCCCCCGTACACCATCGTCATCCCGCCGCCCAACGTCACCGGCTCGCTTCACCTGGGCCACGCCTTCGAGCACACGCTCATCGACGCCCTCACCCGCCGCAAGCGGATGCAGGGCCACGAGACGCTGTGGCAGCCCGGCATGGACCACGCCGGGATCGCCACCCAGAACAAGGTCGAGCAGCAGCTCGCGGGCGAGGGCAAGTCCCGCCACGACCTGGGCCGCGAGGCGTTCATCGCCCGCGTGTGGCAGTGGAAGGAGGAGTTCGGCGGGAAGATCCTCGGCCAGATGCGCCGCCTCGGCGACGGCGTCGACTGGTCCCGCGAGCGCTTCACCATGGACGAGGGCCTCTCGCAGGCCGTCCAGACCATCTTCAAGAAGCTCTACGACGACGAGCTGATCTACCGCGCCGAGCGCATCATCAACTGGTGCCCGCGCTGCCTCACCGCGATCTCCGACATCGAGGTGGAGTACCAGGACGACGACGGCGAGCTGGTCTCGATGCGGTACGGGGACGGGGACGAGTCCATCGTCGTCGCCACGACCCGCGCCGAGACGATGCTCGGCGACACCGCCGTCGCGGTCCACCCCGACGACGAGCGGTACCGGCACCTCATCGGCAAGCTCATCAAGCTGCCGCTCACGGACCGCTCCATCCCCGTCGTCGCGGACGCGCACGTCGATCCCGAGTTCGGCACGGGCGCCGTCAAGGTCACCCCGGCGCACGACCCCAACGACTTCGAGATCGGCCGTCGCCACGACCTGCCGACGCTCACCGTCATGGACGAGCGCGCCGTCATCACCGTTCCCGGCCCCTTCGAGGGCCTGGACCGTCTCGAAGCCCGCTCGGCGATCGTCGCCGCGCTGCGCGAGGACGGCCGGATCGTCGCCGAGAAGCGGCCGTACGTCCACTCCGTCGGGCACTGCTCGCGCTGCGCCACCGCCGTCGAGCCGCGGCTGTCGATGCAGTGGTGGGTCAAGGTCGGCCCGCTGGCCGAGGCCGCGAGCGGCGCGGTCCGCGACGGGCGCGTCAAGATCCACCCGCAGGAGATGGAGAAGCGGTACTTCGACTGGGTCGACAACCTCCACGACTGGTGCATCTCGCGGCAGTTGTGGTGGGGCCACCGCATCCCCGTCTGGTACGGGCCGGAGGGGCAGACCGTCTGCGTCGGTCCCGGCGAGGAGCCGCCGGCCGGCGAGGGCTGGCACCAGGAGACCGACGTCCTCGACACCTGGTTCTCCTCGGCCCTGTGGCCCTTCTCGACCCTCGGCTGGCCCGAGCGGACCGAGAGCGTCGCGAAGTTCTACCCGAACTCCACCCTCGTCACCGGCTACGACATCCTCTTCTTCTGGGTCGTCCGGATGATGATGTTCGGCCTCTACGCGATGGACGGCACGCCGCCGTTCTCCGAGATCGTCCTGCACGGCATGGTCCGTGACCAGAACGGCAAGAAGATGTCCAAGTCCTTCGGCAACGCGGTCGATCCGCTCGACTGGATGGACAAGTACGGTTCCGACGCGCTGCGCTTCACGCTCGCGCGCGGCGCCAACCCGGGCGTCGACGTGCCGATCGGCGAGGAGTGGGTCCAGGGCTCCCGCAACTTCACCAACAAGTTGTGGAACGCGACCCGCTTCGCGCTCATGAACGGCGCCACGGTCGAGGGCGGGCTCCCGCCCGCCGAGCGGCTCTCCGCGACCGACCGGTGGATTCTCTCCCGGCTGGGCGAGGTCACCGCGCAGGCCGACGCCCTCTACGACGACTACCAGTTCGCCAAGCTCTCCGACCTCCTCTTCCACTTCGCGTGGGACGAGGTCTTCGACTGGTACGTCGAACTGTCGAAGTCCGTCTTCCAGGCGGGCGGACAGCCCGCCGAGGACGCGCGCCGCGTGCTCGGCGAGGTCCTGGACGTCACGCTGCGCCTGCTCCACCCGATCGTCCCCTTCGTCACCGAGACGCTGTGGACGACGCTCACCGGGCGCGAGTCGATCGTGGTCACCGACTGGCCGGTGGACTCCGGCTTCCGCGACGCCGCCGCCGAGGCGGAGATCGCCACGCTCCAGCGGGTCATCACCGAGGTCCGGCGCTTCCGCGGCGACCAGGGCCTCCAGCCCGGCCAGCGGGTCCCGGCCCGCCTCCACCTCGACGGCACGGCGCTCGCGCCGCACGAGCCGGCCATCCGCCAGCTCCTGCGCCTCCAGCCGGAGGGCGAGGGCTTCACCGCCACCGCGACGCTCCCGGTCGAGGGCGCCGAGGTCGCGCTCGACCTCTCGGGGACGATCGACGTCGCCGCCGAGCGCAAGCGGCTCACGAAGGACCTCGCCGCCGCCGAGAAGGAGAAGGCGCAGGCGGAGGGGAAGCTCGGCAACGAGGCGTTCCTCGGCAAGGCCCCGGAACCGGTCGTGGAGAAGATCCGCGGGCGGCTGCGGAAGGCCGAGGAGGACATCGTGCGCCTGACGGGCCAGCTGGAGAAGCTGCCGCAGGGCTGACGCCCGGCAAGGATGCCCGCGAGCCCCGGTACACGAAGTCCCGGCATACGGAGGCCCGGTCCCCCGCGTTCTCGCGCGGCGAACCGGGCCTCTTC
>NZ_GG770539.1:4837138-4853263 GCF_000154905.1 Streptomyces sp. SPB074
CCGGGTCCGCGTCGCGCCAGCCCTCGGCCAGGCGGCCCGGGGTCGCGCCCGTCAGCGTCGCGGTGCGGCCGACGTCGTCCAGCGGGCGCATCAGGGCGCGCAGGGCGAGGAGTTCGCGGCCGTCCTCGGTGTCCGCGAGGGCGCGGGCCGCGCTCGCGCGGCGGTGCCAGCGCATCCGGCGCGGCACCCACCACCCGATCACGGGCACGCTCACGAGCAGGAAGACCGCGAGACCGGCCGCCGTGACCAGGAGCGCCCACCGGCTGGGATCGACCAGTGAGAGCACGTCCCGCGCCGGTCCCGGCAGGGACCGCCACCACGAGGCCGGGCCCGCGGCCGCGAGCCGCACGGCGATGCCGTCGGCGAGCTGATGGAGGACCGCGGCCCCGAAGGCCCATGTGGTGACCCACGCGAGGAGTGCCAGGTCACCGGCGAGCTGACGGGCCGCCCGGCCCGGATTCTGCGCATACCACATAGGCGCATTGCACTATTTATCGGCTCGTTATGCCGGTGACCGCGCCGAAGACGGACGAGGCCGTACCCCGTGTGGCGGACCGCGAGGGCCCCCTCACCCCTCCCGCAGCACGTCCCGCAGGGTGTCGAAGTGGTCCACGCACTCCCCGCAGCCGCGCGCCACGCACTCCAGCGGCTCCTCGGCGACGAAGACGGGGATGCCGGTCGCCGAAGCCATGCGGAGGTCCAGCCCGGGGAGCAGCGCGCCGCCCCCGGTCAGCACGATCCCGTGTTCCATGAGGTCTCCCGCCAGCTCGGGCGGGCACTCCTCCAGGGTCTCGCGCAGCGCCCGGATCATCGCCTCCACCGGCTCGTCGAGCGCCCGCCGGATCTCGGGCGCCGTCAGCTCGGCCCGGCGCGGCAGACCCGCGACCTTCTCGCGGCCCCGCACCTCGTACGTGCGCCGCTCCAGCTCCGGGTCCTCGGGCACGGGCCAGGCGGAGCCGATCGCGATTTTCACGTTCTCGGCGGTGCGCTCCCCGATGAGCAGGCCGTGCTTCTTGCGCACCCAGTCGGTCACCGCCGTGTCCAGGACGTGCCCGCCGACGCGCAGCGAGCGCGCCGTGACGAGGCCGCCGAGCGAGAGCACGGCGACCTCCGTCGTACCGCCGCCGATGTCCACGACCATCGAGCCGCGCGCGTCGCCGACCGGCAGCCCGGCGCCGATCGCCGCCGCCATGGGCTCCTCGACGACGTACACGCTCCGTGCCCCGGCCGCGTGCGAGGCCCGTACCAGGGCGCGGCGCTCGACGGGCGTGACGCCGCTCGGCACGCACACCACGAGCCTGATCCGCGTGGAGCGGCGCGGGGCCGCCTTGCGGACGAAGTACCTGATCATCTGCTCGGTCGCCTCGAAGTCGCTGATCACGCCCGACTCCAGGGGCCGCACGGCGGTGATCGAGCCGGGGGAGCGGCCCAGCGTCTCCTTCGCCTCGGTGCCCACGGCCACCGTCGTGCCCTTGCGGCCCTCCCGCACCGCCACGACGGACGGTTCGTTCAGCACGATGCCCTTGCCCCGCACATACAGAAGGGTGTTCGCGGTGCCGAGATCAATGCCTATGTCCATGATCGCCAAGTGTGCCTGATTATCCGGTCATACGGGTGTCCGGGGTCCCGCCGGGCCCCGGGCGAGGCTGCCGCCCCGTCCGCCCGGGGCGCTCCGTAGACTGGCCGCGTGAGTGAGCAGCCCCCGCACGACGACCGTACCGACGGCGACGACGAGCACTTCGACCGGATCATCGACGCCGAGACCGACAGGGACCCGGACCTCGCGGTGATCGAGGCCGGCAGCCGTACCCTGCGCGCCCAGGCCGGGCCGCCGCAGGCCGAGGTTCCCGCGCGGCCCGAGGACCCGGAGGTGGACCGGGCGCTGCGCGAGGTGGAGGCGGAACTCTCCACGCGCTGGGGCGAGACCAAGCTGGAGCCCTCCGTGAGCCGGATCGCCGCGCTCATGGACGTACTCGGCGAACCGCAGCGCTCCTATCCCTCGATCCACATCACCGGTACCAACGGCAAGACGTCCACGGCCCGGATGATCGAGGCCCTGCTCACCGCCTTCGACCTGCGCACCGGGCGGTACACCTCGCCGCACGTGCAGTCGGTCACCGAGCGCATCTCGCTCGACGGCGCCCCGATCAGCGCCGAGCGCTTCATCGAGACCTACCGCGACCTCAAGCCGTACATCGAGATGGTCGACTCCCAGCAGGAGTACCGGCTCTCCTTCTTCGAGGTGCTGACCGGCATGGCCTACGCGGCCTTCGCCGACGCGCCCGCCGACGTCGCCGTCGTCGAGGTCGGCATGGGCGGCCGCTGGGACGCGACGAACGTCATCGACGCCGATGTCGCCGTCCTCACGCCCATCTCGCTCGACCACACCGACCGCCTCGGCGACACGCCGGGCGAGATCGCCGTCGAGAAGTCCGGGATCATCAAGCAGGACGCGACCGTCGTCCTCTCGCAACAGCCGGTGGACGCGGCGCAGGTCGTCCTCAAGAAGGCCGTCGAGCAGAACGCGACCGTCGCCCGCGAGGGCATGGAGTTCGGCGTCGCCTCGCGCCAGGTCGCCGTCGGCGGCCAGCTCCTGACGCTGCGGGGGCTCGGCGGCGAGTACGACGAGATCTTCCTCCCGCTGCACGGCGCCCACCAGGCGCACAACGCGGCGGTCGCGCTCGCCGCCGTCGAGGCGTTCTTCGGCGTCGGCTCGCAGCGGCCCGAGCCGCTCTCCGCCGAGGTGGTGCGCGCCGCCTTCGCGACCGTCTCCTCGCCGGGCCGGCTGGAGACGGTACGCAAGTCGCCGACCGTCGTCGTGGACGCGGCCCACAACCCGGCGGGCGCCCGGGTCACCGCCGAGGCGATCGGGGAGGCGTTCGACTTCTCGCGGCTCATCGGGGTCGTCGCGGTGAGCGAGGGCAAGGACGCGCGGGGGCTGCTCGAAGCCTTCGAGCCGATCATGGCCGAGGTCGTGATCACGCAGCACACGAGCCATCGCGCCATGGACGCGGACGCGCTCGCCGCGCTCGCCGTCGAGGTCTTCGGCGAGGACCGCGTCCAGGTCGAGCCGCGGCTGCCCGAGGCGCTGGAGGCGGCGGTGACGCTCGCCGAGGAGGAGGGCGAGTTCGCCGGCGGCGGCGTGCTCGTGACCGGTTCCGTCATCACGGTCGGCGAGGCCCGGCTGCTTCTGGGAAGGAAGGGCTGAGTCGTGCGGACCCTGTGCGCTTCGACACTCATCGGCGAGTTCTTCATCATCGGCTTCGCCGGTCTCGTCGCGATGAAGATGGACGACCTCGGGCAGGGCGCGGTGTGGGGCGTGTGCGGGGGAGCGATGTTCCTGTGCGTGCTGCTGTGCGGTGTCGTCACCCGCCCCGCCGGGGTCGCGCTCGGCTGGGTGCTCCAGGTGGCGCTGTTCCTGTCCGGGTTCGTGGTGCCGGTGATGTTCGTCCTCGGCGCGGCGTTCGGGGGGCTGTGGTGGGCCTCGGTCCACTACGGGCGCAAGATCGACGAGGCCAAGGCGCGTTTCGCCGCGCTGGCCGCGCAGGAGGAGGCCGCCGCCTCCGCGGGGTGACCGCCCCCCCCGAAGCCCCGCCCCCCCCCGAAGCCCCGCCTCCCCGCGCCCCGAAGGCCGGAGGGGCTTGATGACGCGCCCCCGAGCGGTCCGTATACGCTTCGTGAACCACAGGCCCCTGCCCAAGGAGAAACCCCGCATGTCCCAGCGCACGCTCGTTCTGCTCAAGCCCGACGCCGTCCGTCGCGGGCTGGTGGGAGAGGTCGTCGGCCGGATCGAGCGCAAGGCCGGGTGGAGCATCACCGCGCTCGAACTGCGCGAGCTGGACCGCGGGACCCTGGAGACGCACTACGCCGAGCACGTGGGCAAGCCCTTCTACGAGCCGCTGGTCGAGTTCATGCTCTCCGGCCCCGTCGTCGCGCTCGTCGTGGAGGGGGAGCGGGTCATCGAGGGCGTCCGTACGCTCGCCGGCCCGACCGACCCGATCGCCGCCGCGCCGGGCTCGGTCCGCGGCGACTTCGGCACCATCGTGCGCGAGAACCTGATCCACGCCTCCGACTCGGAGGACTCCGCCGCGCGCGAGCTGAAGATCTTCTTCCCCGGCCGCTTCTGATCCGGCTTCGGCTTCCGGGTCTTCCGGGTCTCCCGGGTATCGAAAGTCCAAAAAGATGCGGTGCCCGAATCGGGGCATTCCCGCGGCCGTACGGTGAAGGCGACCGGAAATTCCGGTCGCCTTCTGGCATATGCGTCCACGTTCGAGGGAACCCGTGCCCCATATGGCACGTCTCCACAGGCGAGACCCGTGCTCATCGGCGCAGAATCCCGTACGGGAGCGCGTACCCTCGCGCCGAGCCCTGTCGGGCGCGACTACGATGGAAGCCGCTCCTCAGGCAGTACCCACCGAGAGCAAAAGCACCCACCGCGCCGTTCCTGAAAAGCCGTCAACGCTCCACTTGGGAAGGCCAGACGATCCTCATGGGGAACTCAATGTCGTTCATCGGCCGTGATATGGCTGTCGACCTCGGGACCGCCAACACGCTGGTGTACGTGAGGGGCCGAGGGATCGTTCTCAACGAGCCGTCCGTCGTCGCGATCAACACCAATACGGGCGGAATCCTCGCCGTGGGTGCGGAAGCGAAGAAGATGATCGGCCGCACCCCGGGGAACATCGTCGCGGTCCGCCCGCTCAAGGACGGGGTGATCGCCGATTTCGAGATCACCGAGCGGATGCTCCGCTACTTCATCGTCAAGATCCACAAGCGCCGCTACCTCGCCCGCCCGCGCATCGTCGTCTGCGTGCCCTCCGGTATCACCGGCGTCGAGCGCCGCGCGGTGATCGAGGCGGCGACCCAGGCGGGCGCGCGCCAGGTGCACATCATCGAGGAGCCGATGGCGGCGGCGATCGGCGCCGGGCTCCCGGTCCACGAGGCGACCGGCAACATGGTCGTGGACATCGGCGGCGGCACCACCGAGGTCGCCGTCATCTCCCTCGGCGGCATCGTCACGGCGCAGTCCATCCGCGTCGCGGGCGACGAGCTGGACAACGCGATCATCCAGCACATCAAGAAGGAGTACAGCCTCCTTCTCGGCGAGCGCACCGCCGAGCAGATCAAGATCACCATCGGTTCGGCGTACGACCTGGAGAACGACGAGCACACCGAGATCCGGGGCCGCGACCTCGTCTCGGGTCTCCCCAAGACCGTCGTGATCTCGGCCGGCGAGGTGCGCAAGGCCATCGAGGAACCCGTCAACGCGATCGTCGACGCGGTCAAGACGACGCTCGACAAGTGCCCGCCCGAGCTCTCGGGTGACGTCATGGACCGGGGCATCGTTCTCACCGGGGGCGGCGCGCTGCTGCGCGGCCTGGACGAGCGGCTGCGCCGCGAGACCGGGATGCCGATCCACATCGCCGAGGACCCGCTCGACTCCGTGGCCCTCGGCTCCGGCAAGTGCGTCGAGGAGTTCGAGGCGCTCCAGCAGGTGCTGGACGCGCAGCCGCGCCGCTAGCCGGCGGCCCGCGGGACACGCCTCCCGCGGGCCCGCTCCGCCGGGGGCGCGCGAGGGCCCGCGACGGCGCTTCACCGGAACGGCCCGTACCGCTTCCGGGTCAGGACCCTCCGCTGGGGCCGGTGCCCCGGCCGAACAGGACTCCCGCCGGGGCGCGCGCCCCGGCGAGCACGACCGGTGGGCCTCCGGGTGCGGCCCGCCGGACGGCGGCCCCCGTGCGGGCGCCGTCGAGACACGCAATTCCGACGAGGAAGGCACGGCCGCCGCACGTGAGGGACACACGAGAGAGCCGGCTGCTCCTGGTGCTGCTGATCGTCATCGCGTTCGCACTGATCACGATCGACATCCGCGGTGGCGAGGACTCTCCGGTGGACGGCGCCCGGCAGGCCGCCTCCACCGTCTTCGGACCGGTCGAGAAAGGCGTCTCCGGCGCCGTCGACCCGGTCGGCAACGCGATCGGCGCGGTCCGCGACTCGGGCACGCGCCACGACCGCGTCAGCGCGCTGGAACGCGAGAACGCCGAGCTCAAGCAGCGCCTCGGCAGCGACTCCCGCAACCGCAGCAGAGTCCGGCAGCTCGACACCATGCTCCAGCGGGCGGGGGCCGGGCAGTACGGCATCAAGGCCGCCGAGGTCATCGGCATAGGAGCGGCCCAGGGCTTCTCCTGGACGGTGACCATCGACGCGGGCACGCGCGACGGCATCAAGCGCGACATGACCGTCCTCAACGGCGAGGGCCTCGTCGGGCGGGTCACCACGGTCGGCCCGTCGAGCGCGACCGTGCTGCTCGCCAACGACCCCGACTTCACCGTCGGCACGCGCCTGGAGAAGACCGACGAACTCGGCTTCGCCTCCGGGCGCGGTGACCGGCCGCTCGCCGTTCAGATGCTCAACGGCAAGGCCAAGGTCAAGACCGGCGACCGGCTCGTCACCTTCGGCTCGCAGGCCGACAGGCCCTTCGTGCCCGGCGTGCCCGTCGGCCGCGTCGTCCGCGTCGACCCCTCGGGCGGCGACCTGACCCGCACCGTCTACGTCGAGCCCTTCGTCGGCTTCACGAAGCTCGACCTCGTCGGCATCGTCGTCCAGGCCCCGCGCAAGGACCCGCGCGACGCGGTCCTGCCCGCGAAGCCCAAGCCCCAGCCCACCCCCACCGTCACCGTCACGGCCACGCCCGGCGGCACCAAGCCCTCCGGCGCTCCCTCGGGGGCGCCCTCCGGCGCGCCCACGGGCGCCGCCGGGGCCGGCGACGGCGACCAGGAGTAGCGGTCACATGCGCCTCAACCGGATTCTGCTCTCGACCGCCCTGGTGGTCGTCGCCCTCATGATCCAGGTCAGCGTGCTGGCCCGGCTCCAGCTCCCGGGCGCCGTGCCCGACCTGCTGCTCCTCACCGTCCTCGGGCTCGCCCTCGTCTACGGGCACCTCGCGGGCGCCTTCATCGGCTTCGGCGCGGGCCTGCTCGCCGACCTCGCGCCACCCGCCGACCACGCGGCCGGCCGGTACGCGCTCGTGCTGTGCCTCGTCGGCTACGTCGCCGGGCTCTTCCGGCCCGAGCACGGCCGGACGCGGTCCGTCCTCGCGCCGCTCGCCGTCGTGGTCGGCGCGGCCATCGGCTCGACGCTGCTGTACGCGGGCGTCGGCGCGCTCGTCGGGGACACCGCCGCCCGGCACGTGGGCCTCGCGGGGCTCCTGACGACCGCGACGATCTACGACCTCGTCCTCGCGCCCTTCGTCGTCCCGTTCATCATGTGGCTCGCCCGCCGCTCCGAGAACGACCCGCTCGGCGAGAGCGCGGGCGGCGGCGGCACGGCCCGCGGCGCCGACGTCGCGGCGGGCTGGCTCGCCTCGGGCACGGGGCTCAGCATCGGCGGCGGCACACGCGGGGGACTGCGCGGACGCATGGGCAAGGCCCGCATGGCCCGCGCGACCCGCAACAGCGGCCGCATCAAGGGGGTGAAGCGGCTGTGAGCACCCCGCGCGAGGCGACCCGCCCCCGTACGCCCGCGGCAGCCCGTACGCCCGCGGAGCCCCGTACCCGTACCGCCGTGGCGTGCCCCGCCGTCCTCCCGCCCGTCCTCCGTACCTTCCGCCCCTGAGGGGGAGGCGTCGCATGTCGAACATTCCAGAGACCGGGCGTACCCCGAGGGTCCGCATCCGGCTCGTCATCCTCCAGATCCTGGTGATGTCGCTCCTGCTCACCCTCGGCGGGCGGCTGTGGTACCTCCAGATCCGCAACGGCGACGAGTACAAGGCGGAGGCGACCGGGAACCACGTCCAGCAGGTCGTGGACCCCGCCGTGCGCGGCGCGATCCTCGACGCGCGCGGCGTCCCGCTCGCCGACAACCAGACCCGCCTCGTCGTCTCCGCCTCGCGCACCGAGCTGATGAAGACCAAGGACGACGGGCGCACCGTCCTCACCAAGCTCGCCGCCGTCCTCGCCATGAAGCCGAAGGACGTCATCGACAAGGTGCGGCTGTGCGACGCGAAGACCCCGCAGCCGTGCTGGAACGGTTCCCCGTACCAGCCCATCCCGATCACCGACGAGGCCAGCCCCAAGCAGGCCCTCCAGATCAGGGAGCGCTCCGAGGACTTCCCCGGCATCACCGCCGAGCCCACCGCCGTCCGCCGCTACACCGCGCCCGGCGGCGCGCAGACCTCGCAGGTGCTCGGCTACCTCTCGCCCGTCACGGACGAGGAGATCAAGTCGGCCGAGAAGAGCGACTCGCCGTACCTGCGCTCCGACATGGTCGGGCGCAACGGCCTGGAACGGCAGTACGACAAGCAGTTGCGCGGCAAGGCGGGCGTCACCCGCTACGAGGTGGACAACCTCGGCCGGGTCATCGGCAAGGCCGAGTCCGACCGCGCGGAGCCCGGCGCGAACGTCGTCACGAGCATAGACGCGAGGGTGCAGGCCATCGCCGAGTACGAGCTCAACGAGGCGATGAAGGCGGCCCGCAAGGAGTACGACAAGAACACCCACCGCAACTACAAGGCCGACTCCGGCGCCGTCGCCGTCCTGGAGGCCAAGACCGGCCGCGTCGTCGCGATGGCCTCGCTGCCCGACTACGACCCCAACTCCTGGGTCGGCGGCATCAGCGCCAAGGACTACACCAAGCTCACCAGCAAGAAGTCGAACTACCCGCTGCTCAACCGCGCCATCCAGGGGCAGGCCGCGCCGGGCTCGATCTTCAAGGTCATCTCGACCACTGCCTCGGTCGCCGCCGGGTACCCCTTCAACGGGCGCTACGACTGCTCCAGCTCGTACTCCATCGGCAACCAGGTCTTCCAGAACTTCGAGTCGGAGAACTTCGGCCCCATCAGCCTCGGCCGCGCGCTGGAGGTCTCCTGCGACACCGTCTTCTACGGCATCGCGCACAACGAGTGGAAGAAGGACGGCGGCACCAAGCCGAAGAAGCACCCCCACGACTACTTCTACAAGACCGCTCACAAGTTCGGTCTCGGCAAGGAGACCGGCATCGACCTCCCCAACGAGGTCAGCGGCCGGGTCCCGGACCGCAAGTGGAAGCAGGACTACTGGAAGGCCAACAAGGCCGCCTGGTGCAAGTCCGGCAAGAAGGACGGCGACTACGCCGAGAAGATCGCCTACGAGAACTGCCTCGAAGGCAACCAGATGCGCGCCGGTGACAGCGTCAACTACTCGATCGGCCAGGGCGACACCCTCGTCACCCCGATCCAGATGGCGAGCATCTACGCCGCGATCTCCAACGGCGGCACGCTCCACGAGCCGAGCATCGGCAAGGCCGTCGTGAGCGCCGACGGCAAGCACGTCGAGCAGATCAAGCCGAAGGTCAACGCCAAGCTCCCCATCGACGCCAAGCTCCACAAGGAGATCGACGGAGCCCTCGCCGGTGTCGCCACCCAGGGCACCGCCGCCTGGCGCTTCCAGGGCTGGCCGCAGAAGGACGTCCCCATGCACGCCAAGACCGGCACCGCCGAGGTCTACGGCAAGCAGACGACCTCGTGGTTCGCGACGTACACCAAGGACTACGCGATCGTCATGACGATCTCCCAGGGCGGTACGGGCTCCGGCGCCTCGGGGCCCGCCGTGCGCAAGATCTACGACGCGCTCTACGGTGTCGACAGCTCCGGCCGGATCAACAAGAAGAAGGCCCTGCTCCCCGAGCCGGAGAAGTCGCTGCCGAGGATCGAGAAGGACGGGTCGATCGACTCGCCCACGCTCAAGAAGAAGTTCGCGCCCTACACGCTGGAGGCCCCGCCCTCCACGCCGCCGCTGCTCCCGCCGGACGGCGGCGGGACGCAGGACGGCGGCGGCGTCGCGAACGCCGGAACCCCCGTCACGACCACCGCAGGGAGGCGGGACTGATGGCCGCGGGACCTTACCTCACCGTCTCCGGGTACGGCCCCGAGCGCTCCTCGTGGACCCGGCTGCTCGCCAAGGGCTCCCTCGCCCGGCGGCTCGACTGGCCCATGCTGCTGAGCGCCCTCGCCCTCTCGGCGCTGAGCTGCGCGCTCGTCTACTCGGCGACACGCGGACGCACCGAACTCGTCGGCGACGACCCGTACGCGTTCCTCGTCAAGCACGTCGTCAACATCGGCATCGGGCTCGGCCTCATGATCGGCACGATCTGGCTCGGGCACCGCACCCTGCGCACCGCCGTGCCGATCCTCTACGGCGTCTCGGTCTTCCTCGTGCTCCTCGTGCTCACGCCGCTCGGCGTGACCGTCAACGGGGCGCACGCCTGGCTCATGGTCGCGGGCTTCTCGCTCCAGCCCTCCGAGTTCGTCAAGATCACGATCATCCTGGGCATGGCGATGCTGCTCGCCGCGCGCGTGGACGCGGGCGACCGCGACCACCCCGACCACAAGACCGTGCTCCAGTCGCTCGGCCTCGCCCTGCTGCCCATCCTCATCGTGCTGCTCATGCCCGACCTCGGCTCGGTCATGGTCATGGTGATGATCGTCCTCGGGGTGCTGCTCTCCTCGGGCGCGTCCAACCGCTGGGTGCTCGGCCTCATCGGCGCGGGCACCGCCGGAGCCGTCGCGATCTGGCAGCTCGGCATCCTCGACGAGTACCAGATCAACCGTTTCGCCGCCTTCGCCAACCCGAACCTCGACCCGGCGGGCGTCGGCTACAACACCAATCAGGCGCGCATCGCGATCGGCTCCGGCGGCCTCCACGGCACCGGGCTCTTCCACGGCACCCAGACGACCGGCCAGTTCGTCCCCGAGCAGCAGACCGACTTCGTCTTCACCGTCGCGGGCGAGGAACTCGGCTTCGCCGGGGCCGGGCTCATCATCGTGCTGCTCGGCGTCATCCTGTGGCGCGCCTGCCGCATCGCGCGCGAGACGACCGAGCTGTACGGGACGATCGTCGCCGGCGGCATCATCGCCTGGTTCGCCTTCCAGGCGTTCGAGAACATCGGCATGACCCTCGGCATCATGCCCGTCGCCGGGCTGCCGCTGCCCTTCGTCAGCTACGGGGGCACCTCGATGTTCGCCGTGTGGATCGCGGTGGGACTGCTCCAGTCGATCAGGTTGCAGAGGCCGCTCTCGGTGTGAGCCGCCGCGCCGGGCCGGTGGCCTGATTCGCGCGGTCCCTCCTTGTTCGGTGACGCGGGCCCGTTCGGGCCCGCGTTTTCCGGTTACGTTCCCTTCATGGCGACCGCGACGCACGAGACGGAACGGAAGTACGACCTCGATCCCGGCACGCCCCTCCCCGCCCTCACCGCCGTACGCGGTGTCCACGAGGAGGGCGCGCCGCGCACCCACCACCTCGACGCCGTCTACTACGACACCGCCGACCTGCGCCTCGCCCGCACCCGTGCGACGCTGCGCCGCCGCACCGGGGGAGCGGACGCGGGCTGGCACCTCAAGCTCCCCGTCGCGGGCGACACCCGCGAGGAGGTGCGGCTCCCGCTGGACGCGGACGACGAGCCGGGCGGCCCCGTCCCCGAGGAGCTGGCCCGCCTCGTCACGGCCCGCACCCGGGGCGCCGCGCTCGTCCCCGTCGTCCGCCTCGCCACCCGGCGCACCACGCGCCTGCTGTACGACGCCCGGGGCGCCGCGCTCGCCGAGATCGCCCACGACGAGGTGCACGCCCGGCGCCTCGGCCGCTCCCGCGCCACGGCGCGGTGGAGCGAGATCGAGACCGAACTCACCGGGGCCGGCACCCCCGCCCTCCTCGACGCCGTGGAGAAACGGCTCCGCGAGGCCGGCATCCACCGCGCCACCGGGCCCTCCAAACTCGTCCGGGCCCTCACGGAGACCGGCACGCCGCCGTCCCCGCTCGTCCCGCCCGCCGCGCCGGACACGGCGGGCGGCCACCTTCTGCGCCACCTGCGCGCCCAGTACCTCGCCTTCCTCGGCCGCGAGGCCGCCTTCCGCCAGGACCGCCCCGACGCCGTCCACAAGGCGCGCGTCGCCCTGCGCCGCACCCGCGCCGCCCTGCGCGGCCGCCGCCCGCTCCTGGACCGGGAGGCCACCGACGCCCTGCGCGCCGAACTCCGGTGGCTCGCCCGGGAACTCGGCGCCGACCGGGACCGCGAGGTCCTGGAGGAGCGGCTGCGCGGCCTCCTCGCCGAGGCCGAGGGCCCCCTCCTGCTCGGGCCCGCCGAGGCACGCCTGACGACGTGGGCGGTACGCGCCGGAGACACCAGCCGCGCCACCGCGCTCGCCGCGCTCGACAGCCCCCGCTGCCGCGCCCTCCTGGACGCCTGGGACGCCTTCCTCGCCGCCCCGCCCCTCACGGGGAAGGCCGCGCGCCCGGCCCCGGAGCACTTCCGCGCGGTCGTGCGCAAGGAGCGCCGCCGCGCCCGGCGGCACCTCGCGGACGCCCTCGCCCTGCCGCAGGGCCCCGCCCGCGACGCGGCCCTGCACGAGGCGCGCAAGAAGACCAAGCGCCTGCGGTACGCGGCCGAGTCCGCGCGGCCCGTCCTCGGGAAACCCGCCAAGCGCCGCGCCCGCGAGGCGAAGGCCCTCACCTCGCTCCTCGGCGACCACCACGACGGCGTCGTGGCCCGCGCCGCCCTGCGCGAGCTCGCCGCGCGGGCCCACGCGGCGGGCGAACCCGGCTTCACCTGGGGGCTGCTCCACGGCCGCGAGGAGGCCAGGGCCCGCGCGTACGAGAGCGCGCTGGAGCGCGGGCACGCGGGCGGGACGCCGGGCCGGGGGCGGTTACGCTGAGAGTTCGTGATCCCTCATCGGATCGTGCCCAGCTCCCGACGTCCCAAGGTCAGCCAGATGCCCGTCGAGTCCGCACCCTCGGTCTTCCCCCAGCTCGAAGCCCTGCTCCCGCACGTGCAGAAGCCCATCCAGTACGTCGGCGGTGAGCTGAACTCCACGGTCAAGCCGTGGGAGGAGTGCGACGTGCGCTGGGCCCTCATGTACCCCGACGCCTACGAGGTCGGGCTGCCCAACCAGGGCGTCATGATCCTCTACGAGGTGCTGAACGAGCGCGAGGGCGTCCTCGCCGAGCGCACCTACAGCGTGTGGCCCGACCTGGAGAAGCTCATGCGGGAGCACCACGTCCCGCAGTTCACGGTGGACAGCCACCGCCCGGTCGGCGCCTTCGACCTCTTCGGCCTCAGCTTCTCCACCGAGCTGGGCTACACGAACATGCTCGCCGCGCTCGACCTCGCCGGCATCCCGCTGGAGGCCGCGGACCGCACCGTGGAGCACCCGATCGTCGTCGCGGGCGGCCACGCGGCCTTCAACCCGGAGCCCGTCGCGGACTTCATCGACTGCGCGGTCATCGGGGACGGCGAGCAGGCCGTCCTGGAGATGACCGGCATCGTCCGCGCCTGGAAGGCCGAGGGGATGCCCGGCGGCCGGGACGAGGTCCTGCTGCGCCTCGCGAGGACCGGCGGCATCTACGTCCCGCGCTTCTACGACGTCGAGTACCTGCCCGACGGCCGCATCGCCCGCACCGTCCCCAACCGCTCCGGCGTCCCGTGGCGCGTCTCCAAGCACACCGTCATGGACCTGGACGAGTGGCCCTACCCCAAGCAGCCGCTCGTCCCGCTCGCCGAGACCGTCCACGAGCGCATGTCGGTGGAGATCTTCCGCGGCTGCACGCGCGGCTGCCGCTTCTGCCAGGCCGGGATGATCACCCGCCCGGTGCGCGAGCGCTCCATCACCGGCATCGGCGACATGGTCGAGAAGGGCCTGCGCGCCACCGGCTTCGAGGAGGTCGGCCTGCTCTCGCTCTCCTCCGCCGACCACTCCGAGATCGGTGACGTGGCCAAGGGCCTCGCGGACCGCTACGAGGAGGAGAAGATCGGCCTCTCCCTCCCCTCCACCCGCGTCGACGCCTTCAACGTGGACCTCGCCAACGAGCTGACCCGCAACGGGCGCCGCTCCGGGCTCACCTTCGCCCCCGAGGGCGGCAGCGAGCGGATGCGCAAGGTCATCAACAAGATGGTCAGCGAGGAGGACCTGATCCGCACGGTCTCCACCGCCTACGGCAACGGCTGGCGGCAGGTGAAGCTGTACTTCATGTGCGGGCTGCCCACCGAGACCGACGAGGACGTCCTCCAGATCGCCGACATGGCGACCCGCGTCATCGCCGAGGGCCGCGCCGCCTCGGGGCGCAGCGACATCCGCGCGACCGTCTCCATCGGCGGCTTCGTGCCCAAGCCGCACACCCCCTTCCAGTGGGCCCCGCAGCTCTCGCCCGAGGACACCGACGCGCGGCTCGCGAAGCTCCGCGACAAGATCCGCGGCGACAAGAAGTACGGGCGCTCCATCGGCTTCCGCTACCACGACGGCAAGCCCGGCATCGTCGAGGGCCTCCTCTCGCGCGGCGACCGCCGCGTGGGCGCGGTCATCCGCGCGGTGTACGAGGACGGCGGGCGCTTCGACGGCTGGCGCGAGTACTTCTCGTACGACCGCTGGATGGCCTGCGCCGAGAAGACGCTGCCCGCCTTCGGCGTGGACGTGGACTGGTACACCACCCGCGAGCGCTCCTACGAGGAGGTCCTGCCCTGGGACCACCTCGACTCCGGTCTCGACAAGGACTGGCTGTGGGAGGACTGGCAGGACGCGCTGGACGAGACCGAGGTCGAGGACTGCCGGTGGACGCCGTGCTTCGACTGCGGGGTGTGCCCCTCGATGCAGACGGAGATCCAGATCGGGCCGACGGGGCGGAAACTGCTTCCGCTCTCGGTGGCGGGGCAGTAGGCCGGCCCCTGCCGGGGCGGGCCCTTCGGGGCTCCGCCCCGGACCCCGCTCCTCAATCGCCGGAGGGGCTGAATTCGCTGACCCGGCCGGCTGCGGGAACCCCCGCCCCGCGCTGCACGTACTCTAGGGAGAAGGACGACCACTCTCCCTAAGGACTGACTCCCCTGGGCAAGCGACAGCCCGAAGGCCCCCCTCCGGCGCCGGTCACGCAGCGCATCCGGCTGCGGTACACCAAGCGCGGGCGCCTCCGGTTCACCAGTCACCGCGACTTCCAGCGCGCTTTCGAGCGCGCGCTGCGCCGCGCCGAGGTCCCCATGGCCTACTCCGCGGGCTTCACACCCCACCCACGGGTGTCCTACGCCAACGCCGCACCCACCGGCACCGGCAGCGAGGCCGAGTACCTGGAGATCGGCCTCGCCGCGTCCCGCGACCCGGAACGCCTGCGTGCGCTGCTCGACGAGTCCCTGCCCACCGGGCTCGACATCGTCGACGCGGTCGAGGCCCGCACGCCCCACCTCACCGAGCGCCTCCAGGCCAGCGTCTGGGACCTGCGGCTCGACCAGGTGGCCCCCGAGACCGCCGCGCGTGCCGCCGAGACCTTCATGGCACGGAGTACGGTCGAGGTGGAACGCCTCACCAAGAACGGCGTCCGCACCTTCGACGCCCGCGCCGCCGTCGTCCGCCTCGGCCTCGCCGAACAGCGGGCCGACGAGCCGACGGAGCGCCCTTGTGCGATACTGCGCCTGGTAGTACGGCACCTGACACCCGCCGTACGTCCTGACGACGTCCTGTCCGGCCTCCGAGCCGTGGCCGAACTGGCGCCGCCGGTCCCCGCAGCGGTGACCAGGCTGGCGCAGGGGCCGCTCGATGAGGAGTCCGGCACGGTCACCGACCCGCTCGCGCCCGACCGCGAGGCGGCACCGCCAGCCACGGCAGCCACCGTGAGCGTCGGCTCCGCCACCGCGACGACGCAGGCCGAGGAAGGCACCGCGTAGGGAGTGTCCCGCCCACCCGGCGGGTCCGCAGCACCTGGTACGGCACTGCCCCGGCCCCCGGCCGGGAAGCGCCTCCACAGCGGCGGGCCGCGTCCCGGGAACGGCGGGAAGCCTCCTGACCGGCCGTCGCACCGCACCGCGCCCGGCCCGGAATTCCCCGGGGCGGGACGGGGCACCCGACCACAAGACTTTCGCCAGGCCGCCGCACCCGCGGCCGGAACCGGCGAGACAGACAAGAACAAGCTCCTGAGCGGCGCCCGCGCCCTCCGGTCCCGCGGCCACCGCGCGTCCAGCGCGAGCCGCCCGCGTCACCGATACACGGCGCGGCGCCCGGGAGCACGACGGGAGACACCCCCGCAATGCTTGAGCCCACGGAACCCGGCACTTCCTGAAACACGACGACACCCCCTCCTCGCCCGGCGACCGCTCCCCGCGCCGCAGGCGCCGCGCCGC
>NZ_GG770539.1:4853722-4854299 GCF_000154905.1 Streptomyces sp. SPB074
CCGCAGGCCGCCGCACAGGCCGAGAAGCCCGCGCGCGGCGAGAAGTCCGCGCAGGCCGAGAAGCCCGCCGCGGAGCAGGCCGCCCCCGCCGAGGCCGACGAGGACGACGGCGACGTGCGCCGCCGCGCGCGGCGCAAGCCCGCCCGCAGCCGCGCCACCTTCACCGAGCCGCAGCTCCAGCCCCGCCAGTCCGCCAAGGGCGGCGCGAAGGGCGAGGAGCGCGAGGAGGGCTCCCACGGTGGCCGCAAGCCCGCCGTGCCCGTCTTCCGCGCCCCGGTCTTCACCGAGCCTTCCTTCCAGTTCCAGACCCTGGAGCGCGCCGCCGCCGAGGCCGCCGCCTCCGGCGACGAGGAAGAGGAGGAGACCGCGCCCGCCGCCGCCCCCGCCCGCGCCGAGGAGGCCGGGTCCGGCCGCCGCAAGCGCCGCCGCCGCGAGGAGCGCGAGCAGCCCCGTACCGCCGAGGCGCCCGCGCCCCGGGCCGAGGCGCCCGCCAGGACCGAGGCGGCCGAGGAGGTGGCCGAGCCCGCCGAGAGCGGCGAGGACACCGAGCGCGCCGACGGCGACGAGGGCGAGCGCC
>NZ_GG770539.1:4854399-4856541 GCF_000154905.1 Streptomyces sp. SPB074
CCGAGCAGGACCAGCGCGAGGACGGCGAGGACGAGGACGAGACCGAGGAGCCCGCCTCCGAGGACACCCCGGCCGCCGCGCCCCAGGCACCCGCCAAGGAGACGGCGAAGGAGCCCGTCCGGGAGACGGCCGAGGACGAGCAGGACGAGGAGAGCGCCGCGCGCGACGAGGACGAGGGCTCCGGGTCCTCCTCCAGCCGCCGCCGCCGTCGCCGTCGCCGCCGTGCCTCGGACGCCTCCGGCGAGAGCGGGACGACGCCCGCGGCCGACGACCCCGAGCGCACCGTCGTCAAGATCCGCGAGCCGAAGGAACGGCGCAAGGAGAGCGACCCGGGCGACGAGGTCCAGTCCATCAAGGGCTCGACCCGCCTGGAGGCGAAGAAGCAGCGCCGCCGCGAGGGCCGCGAGCAGGGCCGCCGCCGGGTGCCGATCATCAGCGAGGCCGAGTTCCTGGCCCGCCGCGAGGCCGTCGAGCGCGTCATGGTCGTCCGCGAGCAGGGCGAGCGCACCCAGATCGGCGTCCTGGAGGACGACGTCCTGGTCGAGCACTACGTCAACAAGGCCGAGTCGACCTCCTACGTCGGCAACGTCTACCTCGGCAAGGTGCAGAACGTGCTGCCCTCCATGGAGGCCGCGTTCATCGACATCGGCAAGGGCCGCAACGCGGTCCTGTACGCCGGTGAGGTCAACTTCGAGGCGCTCGGCCACCACGGCCCGCGCCGCATCGAGAGCGCCCTCAAGTCCGGGCAGTCCGTCCTCGTGCAGGTCACGAAGGACCCGATCGGCCACAAGGGCGCCCGCCTGACGAGCCAGGTCTCGCTGCCGGGCCGCTACCTGGTCTACGTGCCCGAGGGCTCGATGACCGGCATCAGCCGCAAGCTGCCCGACACCGAGCGCGCGCGCCTCAAGACCATCCTCAAGAAGATCGTCCCCGAGGACGCCGGCGTCATCGTGCGCACGGCCGCCGAGGGCGCGAGCGAGGACGAGCTGCGACGCGACGTCGAGCGGCTCCAGTCGCAGTGGGAGGACATCCGGAAGAAGGCCAAGACGGGCAACGCGCCGACGCTGCTCTACGGCGAGCCCGACATGACCGTCCGGGTCGTCCGCGACATCTTCAACGAGGACTTCACGAAGGTCGTCGTCAGCGGCGACCGGGCCTGGGAGACCGTCCACGGCTACGTCTCGCACGTCGCCCCCGACCTCGTCGGACGCCTGTCGCGGTGGACCTCCGAGGTCGACGTCTTCGCCACGTACCGCATCGACGAGCAGCTCGCCAAGGCGCTCGACCGCAAGGTGTGGCTGCCCTCCGGCGGCTCCCTCGTGATCGACAAGACCGAGGCCATGATCGTGGTCGACGTCAACACCGGGAAGTTCACCGGGCAGGGCGGCAACCTGGAGGAGACCGTCACCAGGAACAACCTGGAGGCGGCCGAGGAGATCGTGCGCCAGCTCCGGCTGCGCGACCTCGGCGGGATCGTCGTCATCGACTTCATCGACATGGTCCTGGAGTCCAACCGCGACCTCGTCCTGCGGCGCCTCCTGGAGTGCCTGGGCCGCGACCGCACCAAGCACCAGGTCGCCGAGGTCACCTCGCTCGGTCTCGTGCAGATGACCCGCAAGCGCGTCGGGCAGGGCCTCCTGGAGTCCTTCTCCGAGACCTGCGTCCACTGCAACGGGCGCGGCGTCATCGTCCACCTCGACCAGCCCACGACCCAGGGCGGCGGCGGTGGCGGCAAGCGCAAGAAGAAGGGCAAGAGCGGCGAGCACGAGCACGAGCACGAGCACGTCGAGCACGAGCTGACGTACGAGTACGTGAGCGCCGAGCAGGCCGAGGAGGCCAAGGCCCAGGAGGAGTTCGCGGCCGAGGTCGTCACCGGCCCCGCCGCGCTGCCCGAGCCCGCCTTCACGCCCGACGAGGACCTGTACAGCACCGCCGCCGAGGCCGAGGCCGCCGCGGCCGGGTACGGCGGACGCCGCGAGCGCAGCCGCCGCCGCGCCTCGCGCCGCTCCTCCGCGCCCGCCGGGACGCCGCGCGGCTCGCGCGTGACCGACACGGACACGGTCGGCGCCTACGACCCCGAGGAGCTCAAGGGCGAGCAGCCCGAGGCCGTCGCCGGGGTCCAGGAGCCGGCGGCCGACGCGG
>NZ_GG770539.1:4857021-4873380 GCF_000154905.1 Streptomyces sp. SPB074
GGCGGCGAAGAAGACCACCGCCGCCAAGAAGACTGACCGCAGCGGCCAAGAAGGCCGCGACCAAGAAGGCGACGGCGAAGAAGGCGGCCGAGGCGCCCGTGGAGGCCCCGGAAGCGGTCACGGAGGCCCCCGGGGCAGCCGTGGAGGCCCCGGCGGAGGAGACGGCGCCCGCGAAGAAGGCGGTCCGCAAGACGGCGGCGAAGAAGACCACCGCCGCCAAGAAGACGACCGCAGCGGCCAAGAAGGCTCCGGCCAAGAAGACGGCCGCGAAGAAGGCGCCCGCGAAGAAGGCGACGACGCGCAAGACGGCGGAGTCGCCGGAGGGCGCCGAGTCCTGAGCGGTGTCCTGAGCGGTCCGCCGCGGTGAGAGGCCGCCCCCACGCGGGGGCGGCCTCTCCGCGTACGGGGCGCACGGCCGCCGGGGAGCGCACGGCCGCCCGGACGCCGCCGTGCCCGCCCCTTCCGCCCCCGCTCCGCGTCCCTTCCGCTCCGGTTCCGTCCGGGGAACGCCCACCGGCGTCGCTCCGGGGCCGGTTTGACCCTCTGCGCGGGGGCCCCGTACTCTTGGCCCTTGGCGTCTTTGGCGCCACCTTCTGAGCACCCCACCTCCGGGCGGGCGGCGTCCTCGCCGTCATGAGCCCCGGGGAGGCCGCTCATCCCTCCTTCGGTGGACCGGGGTTCTCCCCTGCCTCCGGCGGGCGGCTGGCATCAGGAGGTCCCGTTTTCGAGCACAGAGAGTGAGATCCGCGTGTACGCCATCGTGCGCAGCGGTGGTCGCCAGCACAAGGTTGCTGTCGGCGACATCGTTGAGGTTGACAAGATTTCCACTGCCAATGTGGGCGACACGGTCGAGCTCTCGACCCTGCTGCTCGTCGACGGCGAGGCCGTCACCAGCGACCCGTGGGTGCTGGCCGGTATCAAGGTCGTGGCCGAGGTCGTCGACCACCACAAGGGCCAGAAGATCGACATTCTGCGCTACAAGAACAAGACCGGCTACCGCCGTCGTCAGGGCCACCGCCAGCAGTACACGGCGGTCAAGGTCACTGAGATCCCCACGGCTGCGAAGTAAGGGACTGAGGAGACATGGCACACAAGAAGGGCGCGTCGTCCACCCGGAACGGCCGCGATTCCAATGCTCAGCGGCTCGGCGTGAAGCGCTTCGGCGGTCAGGTCGTCAACGCCGGTGAGATCATCGTCCGCCAGCGCGGTACCCACTTCCACCCGGGCGCCGGTGTCGGCCGCGGCAAGGACGACACCCTCTTCGCGCTCGACGCGGGTGCGGTCCAGTTCGGCACCAAGCGTGGCCGCAACGTCGTGAACATCGTCCCCGTCGTCTGATCGCACGCATCGGCGGCGCGTGACGGCACGCGTGGTTTTCCGCGAGGGCGGACTCCCTCCCACCGACAGCACCGGCGGGAAGCGAGTCCGCCTTTCGCGCGTTGTGCGGCCATGGGGTGCGATCCCGCACCATGGACACAGCTCGTAGCACTTTTCACCCGCAGTACTGGAGGCACACCCATGACCACCTTCGTGGACCGCGTCGAACTGCACGTCGCCGCGGGTAACGGAGGCCACGGCTGCGCCTCCGTGCACCGGGAGAAGTTCAAGCCGCTCGGCGGCCCGGACGGCGGCAACGGCGGTCGCGGCGGCGACGTGATCCTCGTCGTGGAGCAGTCCGTGACGACGCTCCTCGACTACCACCACAGCCCGCACCGCAAGGCCACCAACGGCAAGCCCGGCGAGGGCGGCAACCGCTCCGGCAAGGACGGCCAGGACCTCGTCCTGCCCGTCCCGGACGGCACCGTCGTGCTCGACGGCGCCGGGAACGTCCTCGCCGACCTCGTCGGCCAGGGCACCAGCTTCGTCGCCGCCTCCGGCGGGCGCGGCGGCCTCGGCAACGCCGCGCTCTCCTCGGCCCGCCGCAAGGCGCCCGGCTTCGCGCTGCTCGGCGAGCCCGGCGACGCCTCCGACCTCCTCCTGGAGCTCAAGACCGTCGCGGACGTCGCCCTCGTCGGCTACCCGAGCGCGGGCAAGTCCTCGCTCATCTCGGTGCTCTCGGCCGCGCGGCCGAAGATCGCCGACTACCCCTTCACGACGCTCGTCCCCAACCTCGGCGTCGTCACGGCCGGCGAGACGGTCTTCACCGTCGCCGACGTGCCCGGCCTCATCCCCGGCGCCAGCCAGGGCAAGGGCCTCGGCCTGGAGTTCCTGCGGCACGTCGAGCGCTGCTCGGTGCTCGTGCACGTACTGGACACCGCCACGCTCGAATCCGACCGCGATCCCCTCTCCGACCTCGACGTCATCGAGGAGGAGCTCCAGCAGTACGGCGGCCTCAACAAGCGGCCCCGCGTCGTGGTCCTCAACAAGATCGACGTGCCCGACGGCAAGGACCTCGCCGAGATGGTCCGCCCCGACCTGGAGGCCCGCGGCTACCAGGTCTTCGAGGTCTCGGCCGTCGCCCACACCGGGCTGCGCGAGCTGAGCTTCGCTCTCGGCGACCTCGTCGCCCGCTACCGCGCCTCCAGGCCGAAGGAGGAGGCGACGCGCGTCGTCATCCGCCCCAAGGCCGTGGACGACGCCGGGTTCACCGTGACGCTGGAGGACAACGGCATCTACCGCGTCCGCGGCGAGAAGCCCGAGCGCTGGGTGCGGCAGACCGACTTCAACAACGACGAGGCCGTCGGCTACCTCGCGGACCGCCTCAACCGCCTCGGTGTCGAGGAACAGCTCATGAAGGCCGGCGCCCGCGCCGGGGACGGCGTCGCGATCGGCCCCGAGGAGAACGCCGTCGTCTTCGACTGGGAGCCGACGATGCTCGCGGGCGCCGAGATGCTCGGCCGCCGCGGCGAGGACCACCGGCTCGACCCGCTGCGCCCCGCCGTGCAGCGGCGCAGGGACCGGCAGGCGGAGCGCGACGAGGTGCAGAAGCAGTTCGAGGGCTTCGACCCCTTCGGCGAACTCTGAGCACGCCCCGGCACGCGGGCCCCGCCCTCCTCCGGGAGCGCGGGGCCCGCCGCGTTTCCCCGCCCGCGGCCCCACGGAGTAGCGGCCGTCCGCGCGACGGAAGCACCCGGAAGGCGGACGTCTCCGCGCGCGGCGCGCACACCGCTGCGAACGTGGGGCCATGTCTGCCGTCCCGCCCCGCCTGAGCGTCATCGTCCCCGTCTACGACGTCGAGACCTACCTCCCCGCCTGCCTCGACTCGCTCGCCGCGCAGACCCTGCGCGAGATCGAGATCGTCGTCGTGGACGACGGCTCCCCGGACGGCTCGGCCCTCATCGCCGAGGAGTACGCCCGGCGCGACCCCCGCTTCCGCCTCGTACGGCAGGAGAACCAGGGGCTCGGCGCGGCGCGCAACACCGGCGTCGACGCGGCGCACCCCGCCGCCGAGTTCCTGGCCTTCGTCGACAGCGACGACATGGTCCCCGCCGACGCCTACCGGCTCATGCTCGCGAGCCTCGACGCGAGCGGCTCCGACTTCGCGACCGGCAACGTCCGGCACATCGACTCCCGGCGCGTCTGGCAGTCGCCCATGCACCGCTTCCTCGGCGCGGGCGCCGAGCGGCGCACCCACGTGACGCGCAAGCGGAAACTCCTCACCGACCGCATCGCCTGCAACAAGGTCTTCCGCAGGGACTTCTGGACCCGCCACGGCCTGCGCTTCCCTGTCGGCGTGCTCTACGAGGACACCCCCGTCATCGTCCCCGCGCACTTCCTCGCCGAGGCCGTCGACATCGTCTCCGAACCGGTCTACTACTGGCGGATGCGCGAGGGCGAGGCCGGGCCCTCGATCACCCAGCGCCGCACCGAGCCGAAAGCGGTACGGGACCGGGCGGCCGCCGTCACCGAGGTGAGCCGCTTCCTCGCGGGCCGCCCCGAACCCGGGGCCGCCGCGCTGCGCGCCGCCTTCGACCGCAACGTCCTCGTCAGCGACCTGTGGGCCTTCCTCAAGGTCCTTCCCGAGGGCGACGACGCCTACCGCGCCGCGTTCCTCCGCGCCGCCAACGCCTTCCTCGACCGCGTCGACCCGCGCACCGTCCACGAGCTGCCCGCCCACGCGCGGATCAAATGGCTCCTCGTGCGCAAGCACGAGATCCAGCCGCTGCTCGGCATCCTCGCCGAGGAACGCGCGGGCGGCCGCGGGCGCCTGCACGGCGGGCTGCGCAAGTACGTCTCCTACGAGAGCGCCCCCGCCACCGGCGGGCCGCTGCCCAAGCGTGTCCACCGCGTGGACCGCGACCTGCACCTGCTCGCCACGCTGCGCAGCCTGTCCTTCGAGGAGGGCCGCCTGCGGCTCACCGGGCACGCCTACATCGACCGGATCGACCAGCCGGGCCCGCTCAGCGCCGTCAAGGCCCTCGCCCTCGTCGAGGAGGGCACCGGGCGCCGCCTCGTCCTGCCCACCCGCAACGTCCACTGCCCCGAGGCGACCGTCCTCTCCGGGCGCGGCCAGCACACCTACGACTGGTCCGGTTTCAGCCACCTCGTCGACCCCGCCCGGCTGCGCCCGGCCGAGGGCTGGCG
The DNA here is from genome assembly GCF_000154905.1 of Streptomyces sp. SPB074. Taxonomy (GTDB): domain Bacteria; phylum Actinomycetota; class Actinomycetes; order Streptomycetales; family Streptomycetaceae; genus Streptomyces. The sequence goes on from NZ_GG770539.1 coordinate 4,861,546, forward strand.
CGAGAGCGTGTGGCGGATCGGCGTCGTCCTGGCGAGCGGCGGCCTCGTGCGCCGCCGCGGGCTCGCCGCGAAGGGCCCCGACACGGCGGGCAACCCCCCGTACCAGTGGCTCGACGCGGACCACCGGCTGCTGCCGTACAGCGAGCACGGCGTGCTGCGGCTGCGCGTCGAGCGGGTCCGCGCGCTCATCACGGGACACCACCCGCTCGGCGAGGACGCCGTCGGGATCACGGGCACCCTGCGCCACCCGCCGGCCCCCGGCGACCGGCTCGTGCTCCGCCTCACCAACCACAGGACCGGCGAGAGCCACGACCACGACTGCGAGGTGCGGCACGGCACGGAGCGGGCGGACTTCACCGTACGGGTCCCGCTCGACACCGTCGCGCTGCTCCCCGGGAGCAGTGCCGACAGCGGCGAGACGGCCGAGGCGGGCCAGGAACGCGAGGACGCCCGCGCCGCCGCCGACGCCGGCGGGGGCACCGCCACCGCGGACGCCGACCTGCGCCCCGTACCCGCGCCGGAGACCGGGAAGCCGGACTCCCCGTCCGGCACCCCCGCGCCCGTCGCCGCCGCCGCGCTCCTCGCCGCCCGCAGGGCCTGGAGCACGAGCCTCGTCGTGATTCCCGCGACGGGCCCGCGCCGCCACTACTCCACCGTCGTGCGCGACGGTCTCGGCGACCTCCAGGTCCGGCTGCCCGCCTCCCTCGCGCCCGGCGCCGAGGGGTACGAGGTCGCGCTCCTGAGCGGCAGCAACGGCTACCTCAAGATCGTCGGGCGCGCCGTCCAGGCCAGGCTGACCGAGGTCACCTGGGAGGACGGCGCGTACACCCTGCGCGGCAGCGCGCCCCTCGGCCTCGAAGGCGCCGCCCTCGTCCTCACGGCACGCGACCGTTTCGAGGAGCACACGGGCGAGGTGCGCCCCCTGCCCGGCGGACGCTTCGAGGCCCGCTGCACGCCCTCGCGCGCCAACGGCGGACTGCCGCTCACCAGCGGACGGTGGAACTTCCTCCTGCGCGTCCCCGGGCAGCCGCTCGACGTGCCCTGCACCATCGACCGCCTCGCCGTCCCCGCCTTCCCCGTCACCGGCACGGCCGACGGGCGCGCCTACGAGCTCCAGGCCCGCTGGCACGACTTCCCGCAGCTCCACTGCCACTCCGAGCTGCGCACCCACGAGCGCGGCGCCTACCACCAGGCCCGGCTGCGCAGGGACGTCTACGAGGCAGGGCGGAGCAAACCGCTGCGCGACGCCGTCCTCTTCATCAGCTACAACGGCAAGCAGTACTCGGACAGCCCGCGCGCCGTGCACGAGGAACTGGTCCGCCGGGGCAGCACGCTCGAACAGCTCTGGCTCGTCCGCGACGACCAGGCGCGGCTCCCGCCCACCGCGCGCAAGGTGCGGCTGTGGAGCGAGGAGTGGTACGACGCCCTCGCGCGCGCCCGCTACATCGTGACCAACGCGCATCTGCCGCACTGGATCGAGCGCCGCCCCGGCCAGGTCGTCGTGCAGACCTGGCACGGCACGATGCTCAAGAAGATCGGCCTCGACATCGAGGCCCCCGCCTTCAACCCCGACTACCACGAGCAACTGCGCGCCGAGTCCCGGAACTGGACCTTCCTCGTCTCCGCGAACCGCTTCAGCACGCCCATCCTGCGCCGCTCCATGGGCTTCGACGGGGAGATCCTGGAGACCGGCTACCCGCGCAACGACGTGCTCTACGCTCCCGACCGTGCCGAGCGCGCCAAGGAGATCCGCGAGGCCCTCGGCGTCCCGCCCGGCAAACGCGTCATCCTCTACGCCCCCACCTGGCGCGACGACGACGCCCACGGCCAGGGCCGCTTCCGCTTCGACCTCAAGCTCGACACCGCGCGCGCCCGCGCCGAACTCGGCCACGACCACGTCCTCCTGGTGCGCCCCCACTCCAACACCGTGGACGGCGTCACGGGAGCGGGCGACGGCTTCGTCATCGACGTCTCCGGCCACCCCGACATCTCCGAGTTGTACCTGGCCGCCGACGTCCTCGTCACCGACTACTCGTCCGTGATGTTCGACTACGCGCACCTGCGCCGTCCCATGGTCTTCTTCACCTACGACCTGGAGCACTACCGCGACACCCTGCGCGGTTTCTACTTCGACTTCGAGCGCAACGCCCCCGGCCCCCTCGTCCGCACGACCGGCGAACTCCTCGCGGCCCTGCGCGACATCGACCGCGTCACCGCCGACTACAGCGAGCGCTACCAGCTCTTCCACGAGGAGTTCTGCGACCTGGACGACGGCCACGCGACGGAACGGCTCGTGGAGCGGATGCTGGCGGAGGGAGCGGCGGGGGCGCCCGGCGCGGTGGCGGCGTCGGGCGCGGCGGGGGCGTCGGGGCCGGAGGAGGCGGCGGCGCCGGAGGGGCCGTGGAGCGGCGGGTGATGACTCCCCTCACATTCCCGCTCCCGACGCATCCAGCGGGCTCCCCTCCGGGTCTGTACCTTGGGGCCTTGCGCCCCGAGCACCGGCCGGGGCTGTCGCGCCGGTCCCGCACAGTGCTCCTCTGGACGGATCGACGCGGCAGATGTAGGGAAGCGGGAGACGTGAAGATAGCCTTTCTGGTCCGGGACCTGTGCCACATGGGCGGGGTCGTCAGCGCCACGCAGAACCTCGCCGGAGCGCTCGCTCAGCGGCACGAGGTGGAGATCGTCGCGCTGCGCAAGGTGCGGGACCAGTCCTACTTCCCGCTCGACCCCCGCGTCCGCGTCCGGGTCCTGACCGACATGCGCCCGCACGCGCCCGAGAGCGACCTCGACGACCCGCTCGCGCACGAGTTCCCGAAGGTCTACCCGGTGGCTCCCACCGAGAAGAAGCCCAGCGTCGGGCGCCTCGGCGAGAAGCGGCTGCTGCACTACCTCGCCACCACCGACGCCGACGTCGTGGTCAGCTCCAGCCCGCGCAACACGATCATGCTGTCCTACGCCGAGGGCGACTACCTGCGCGTGACGCAGGAGCACTCGATGCCCTCCATCTACGCGGACTACTACCGCAACCGGCTCTTCGAGGCGTACCAGGCCCTCGACGTGCTCACCGCCGTCACGCCCGAGGAGGTCCAGAGCATCGGGCGGCTGGTCCCGGCGGTCCGCAACCGGCTCGCCCCGATGCCCAACTGCGTCCCGGCCTCCCCCACCCAGGCCACCGGGCGCAACAAGCTCATCGTCACCGCCGGAGTCCTCACCGGGAACAAGAACCACCTCGCCCTCATCGAGGCGTTCCGGGTCGTCGTGGACAAGCACCCCGACTGGCGGCTGCGCATCTACGGCGGCGGCGCGGAGCAGGCGAACCTGCGCGCCCGGATCGAGCAGCTCGGCCTGTCCAACTCGACCCTGCTCATGGGCCCCACCGCTCCCGTCTCGCCGGAGTTCGCGAAGGCGTCCGTCTTCGTGCTGCCGTCCAAGCGCGAAGCCTTCGGCAACGTCATCGTCGAGGCCATGGCCGCCGGGCTGCCCGTCGTGAGCTTCGACGCCGACCACGGCCCGCGCAACATCATCACGCACGGCGAGGACGGCCTGATCGTCCCCAAGAACGACAACGACGGCCTCGCCGCCGCGCTCCTGGAACTCGTCGAGGACGAGGACCGCCGCCGCCGCATGGGCCGCGCCGCCGTGCTCAAGGCCGTCGCCTTCCAGGAGACCGCGAGCAGGGAACGCTTCGAGGCGATCCTCGCCGACGGCTTCGCCCGGCGCGCCCTGCCGCGCCAGGTGGGGGTCCGCACCACCGACAACGGCTCGCTCGTCGTCTCCACCCGCGAACCCCTCCCGGCCGGCGCGGAGGACGGCGCCGTCCTCGTGGCCCGGCCCGCCGGAAAGGCACCGGGCGGCGAGTACACCTTCCCCTTCGCCGCCGAGGGCACCGCGTTCATCCCCTGGCGGGCCGGACTGCCCGAGGGACGCTGGGAGTTCTCCCTGCGCGTCGCGGCCGGCCACGAGGTGCCGCTGGTCACCGACGGCTTCGGCATCGACACCCGCGAGATCCTCGGCGTCCCGCTGCCCCGCCCGGCGGACGGCCCCGCCATGGAGCTGCTGCTGCCCTACCTCGGCCCGCACGAGCGGCTGTGCGTGCGCAGCACCGTCCGTCCCGCGCACGCCGAGGGCGGGGCGATGAAGGTGGGGGACACGGCCGCCGACGCCGAGATCGCCCTGTGGGGCGCCGAGACCGGGCCGGGCTGCGAACTCGAACTCGTCCTGCGCGCCGACGCCAACCGCGTGCTGAGCTTCCCCGCCACCGCCGAACCGGACGGCGAGACGCGGCGCGTCCGGGCCCGTATCGACTTCTCCCTCCTCGCCGCGCAGCACACGGGTGAGGAACGGATCTGGGACGTGTTCCTGCGGCCCGGCAAGGACGCGCCCCGGGTACGCGTGTCCAAGCTGGCCACCGACGTACTGGAGCCGATCGGCGTCTACACCTACCAGCGCCCCGTGGTGAGCCGCCCCGCGCAGCCGCACACCGGCGCCGAGGCCGAGGCCCCCTCGCGTGCCGCCGCACGCGGCGGGCTCTTCCGCGCCCGTCCGCTCGCGCAGCCGGGAGCCGCGAAGGAGCGGGTGGAGATCCGCCCGTACTACACCGCCGCCGCCCAGCTCGCCTTCAAGACGGTCACGGCCACCGGCTGACCGCGCCGCTCGCGCGAAGGGCCTCGGTCACCGGATCTCCGGTGGCCGAGGCCCTTCGTCGTGTCGCCGGCGGCCGCTGCCGCCCGGGGGGCCGGGCGGCACCCGGCTCAGCGGTAGCGCGCCTCCTGGGCCTGCTTGAGCATCCGGTCCACGACGCGGGCGGAGGCCATGCCGTCGTCCAGGTCGCAGAACTGGTAGTGGAACTCCTCGAACCGCTCGCGGTAGCGGGCGGACACCGCGCCGATGTCCGCGAGCGCGTCCACGAGTTCCTCGGACGTGGAGACGAGCGGGCCGGGCGAGGACTTCTCGAAGTCGAAGTAGAAGCCCCGCAGCTTGTCGCGGTAGTGCTCCAGGTCGTACGTGAAGAAGACCATCGGCCGGCGCAGGTGCGCGTAGTCGAACATCACCGAGGAGTAGTCCGTGACCATGACGTCGGCGGCCAGGTACAGCTCCGCGACGTCCGGGTGCTCCGAGGCGTCGATCACGAAGCCGTTGCCCGCGCCCGGCACCGCGTCCACCACGTTCGAGTGCTTGCGGACGACGAGGACGTACTCGTCGCCGAGCCGCCGCTGGGCGTCCTCCAGGTCGATCCGCATGTCGAAGCGGTACTGGCCCGCGCTGTGCGTCTTGTCGTCACGCCAGGTGGGCGCGTACAGGACGACCTTCTTGCCGGGCGGCACGCCGAGGGTGCGCCGGGTGGCCTCCGCGATCTTGTCCCGGTCGGCCGCGTACAGCTGGTCGTTGCGCGGGTACCCGGCCTCCAGGATCTCCCCGTCGTAGGAGAAGGCCCGCTTGAGGATCGGGGTGCTGAAGCGGTTGGAGGAGACGAGCAGGCTCCAGTTGTTCGCCTCGACCGCCAGCCGGTTCTGGTACTCCTTGTCGAAGTACAGCGTCTCGATGTCGTGGCCGATCTTCTTGAGCATCGTCCCGTGCCAGGTCTGGACGATGACCTGACCCGGCCGCCGCTCCACCCACTCCGGCAGGTGCCCGTTGGTCACGATGTACCGGGAGGTGGCGAGCGCCTCGAACCACTCGGTGCCCCACATGCGGACCTTCTCCGCCGTCGGCGGCAGCGCGACCTGCCCGTCGCGCACGGCCCACAGGTGGCGCAGCGCCGAACCCCGGCGCAGCAGCTCCTCGTGCATCGCGCGCGGGCTGTCCGAGTACTGCTTGCCGTTGTAGCTCAGGTAGAAGACCTGGTCGCGCAGCGGCGCCTGCTCCCGCAGGGTCTCGTACACGGAGCGCCGCAGCTGGGCCTGCCGGGTCGGGCCGCTCTCCATGTCGCTCAGCTCGGTACGGCAGTTGAGCTGCGGGAAGAAGCCCCACAGGTTCTCGATCCAGTAGCGGCGCTCGCCCAGCGTGGCGCGCAGCGGGAACTGCCGCAGGGCCAGCCGGTCGTTGACGAAGCTCAGCTCGGGGACGTTCTCGTCCTGCCCGCGCAGGTGGAAGTTCCAGCGCCCCGCCTTGAGGGGGAGCCCGCCGTCCTTGCCGCCGAGCGTGGAGGGGTCGAAGGAGACCGAGAACGTACCGTCCTCGTTCCAGTCGACCGGGACGGTCCGGTGCTCGAAGCGGCCCCTGGCCTTGAGGACCAGGGCGTCGCCCACGCGGGAGCGCGGGGCGTGCCCGCGCAGCGTCAGCGCGCCGTTCTCCTCGGCGACCCGGGTGAGGACCGCGCGCTGCGTACGGCCGACGATCTTGAGGTAACCGTTGTTCCCCGAGGTGATGGCCACCTCGTGGTGCTCGTGCGCGATGCCGGGCACCGGAGGCAGCTCGAAGCTGAGGTCGGCCAGACCTTCGGCGACGACGCTGCTGAACCAGCGTTCCGTGCCGTCCGCCTTCTTCGCCACGAGGACGGTGCTCCACTGCCGCTTCTTGGTGCGCGCGGCCTCCTCGCCCTCCTCCTGGGCGATCGCCGCGTCGGCGATCGGGACCCGGGCGTGGAAGGTGCCCAGGCCGACGGAGGCGTTCACCTCGGCCGGGTACTCCATGCGCTCACCGGACTGCGGGTTGCTCAGCCGCAGGTAGAGGCTCTCCTCGGCGTTCAGCTCGGTGCGCAGCTCGCCCCCGATCACCAGGTCGTCACCGGACCTGCGGCGGTCGGTGATGAGGACCTTGACGCGCTCCAGCCGCATCTTGAGCGCGCCGCGCTCGGCGTAGGGCACGAGCCGGTGGTCGCGGTCGAGCCAGTGGTAGAGCGGGAAGTTCGCCCCGGCCGAGCCCCGCGCCCAGACCGCGCCGCGCCGGACGAGGCCGGAGGCGTGCACGTTGATGCCGACGTGCCAGACACCCTCGATCCACTTGCCGCCCTTGCGGAACTTGCCCGGGTCGATCGCGAGCTCCCAGCCCGCCCAGTCGTAGTTGTGGATCTTCTCGCCGGAGGTCGTGGTGCGCACCGGGCTGTGCACGTTGTGCGCGGGCAGGAACATACGGCGTCGGGACTTGTCCAGGGTGAGCTGGACGACCTTCACGACGCCGCGCTTGCCCGGCATGTCGATCTTGTCGATCCACGCGTCGCCGCGCAGCACGAGCTTGCCGTTCTCCCACTCGACGGACTCGATGGGCGCGCGGAGCGAGAGGTCCGGGTCGATGCGCAGGAACGACTTCGGCAGCGTGAGCCCGCTCTTCTCCAGCGGGGCGAACTCGGCGTACTTGCGCAGCGAGCCGCTGACCCCGACCGGGTCCTTGCGCCGCTGCGAGGCGAGCAGCGCGAGAAGCTCGGTCAGCGCGTGCTTGCGCACCAGGAGCCACTGGACGCGCAGGTCGGTGGGGAGCGCGAGGACAACCTCGGGATCGACCGTGTCGAGGTACTTGTTCGCCGCCTTGAGGAAGGCCGCGTGGTACTCGGCGTCCCCCTCGGGCAGGACGCGCAGGAACAGCCGCAGGTCGTCGCGGAGCACCCGGTCGTCGTACTGGTGCTTGTACTTCGTCCACTCGGCGCCGGAGCGGGCGGTGAGGAACTCGCTCACCACCAGGCAGGCGTCGACCCGGTCGCGCACGCCCTGCGGCTCGGTGCGCCGCTGGGTGATGGAGAGGCCGGCCTCGCCCTCGCGCAGCCGCCAGAAGTAGACGGGCTCCCCGATGATGTCGATGGCCCGCGCCCGGTAGTGGGCGGTGACGGTGACCGGGGTGTCCTCGTACCAGACGCCCTCGGGGAACCGGCCCGTCCCCTCGTCCCAGAAGGTGCGCCGCCACACCTTGTTGCAGGCGATGCGGTCGGCGACGAGGGCCGGGCGCTCGGATATGTGGGTGCGCCGCACCGCCTGGCCCGACAGCATCTTGAGGAGCGGCACCTGCCAGGTGTTCTCCCCGCGCAGGTGGTGCACGTTCCCGGTGGCGAAGTCGGAGCCGGACTCGTCGAGGCTGGAGACCATCAGCCGGTAGGCGTCCGGCGGGATGAGGTCGTCGCTGTCCACGAAGGCGAGGTACTCGGAGCCGGGGCTGACGTGCTCCAGGCCGGTGTTGCGGGCCGCGCCGAGGCCCGCGTTCGCCTTGCGCACCAGGCGGAAGCGCTCGTCCAGCTCCGCGTAGTCGGCGGCGATGCGGGCCGAGTCGTCGGGGGAGCCGTCGTCGACCATGATGACTTCGAGGTCCTCGAAGGTCTGCGCGCGCAGCGAGTCCAGACAGGCCGGGAGATAAGTCTCCACGTTGTAGATGGGAACGATCACGCTCAGGCGCACGGCCACGGCGAGCGGTCCTTTCGTCAGGCCCACTGGGCGTGGGGTCGGGGCTGATCGGCCGCTGCGGAGGACGGCGCGGGAAGGGCGAGCTCGGAGGGGGAGGGGACCGGGGTGCGCTCGGCGACCGGGGTGACGGGCCGGATCAGCTGTTCCCCGAGGAAGACGCGGCGCACGACGCGTTCGGCGGCGTGCCCGTCGTCGAACTCGCAGAAGCGGCGCCGGAAGGCCGCGCGGTCGGAGGCGGACTCGGCGTCGCGCCACTCGTCGGAGCGCAGGATGTCCACGAGTTCCTCCTCCGAGAAGGCGACCGCGCCCGGGGGCTCGTCGCGCAGGTCGAAGTAGGTGCCCCGCACCGTGGAGTAGATGTCCCAGTCGTCGGCGTAGATGACGATGGGCCGGTCCAGGGTGGCGTAGTCGAACATCGCCGAGGAGTAGTCCGTGATGAGCGCGTCCGAGGCCAGGTAGAGGGTCTCCACCCGGGGGTGCGCCGAGACGTCGATGACGCGCGCGCTGCCGTGCTGTCCGGCGAGCGGGCCCGACGTGTCGTAGAAGTAGTGGCCGCGCACGAGGATCGCGGTGTCGGGGCCGAGCCGGGCGGCGAGCGCGGCCAGGTCGAGGCGGGGGTGGAACTCGCGCTCGTAGTCGCGGTGCGTCGGCATGTAGAGGAAGGCGGTCGTGCCCTCGCCGAGGCCGAGTTCCGCGCGGGCGGCGCGGACGTCGTCGGCGGTGGCGTTGACGAGCACGTCATTGCGCGGGTAGCCGCTCTCCAGCGTCGTGTAGTTGCTCGGGTACACGCGCTCCCAGATGCGGGTGGAGTACCCGTTGGAGCTGAGGCTGTAGTCCCAGCGGTCCACGCGCTCCATGAGCTTGGTGAAGTCCATGCCGGTGGAGACGGGGTAGTCGCGCTGGTCGAGACCCATCTTCTTGAGCGGTGTGCCGTGGTGGGTCTGGACGTGAATCTGTCCTTCGCGCTTGACGAGGGTGTCGGCGAAGTTCACGTTGTTGACGAAGTACGTGGCGCGGGCGGCCATCGCCCAGAACTCGCGGGAGCCGACCGGGACGGCGTGCACGCCCGCGGGCACCTTGGCCATCCGGTCGGGGCGTATCGCCCACACCTGGCGTATGTGCGGGGCGAGCCGGCTCGCCTCGGCCGCGACGGCGGCCGGGTTGCAGCTGACGGACCGGCTCCAGTACGAGGAGAACAGGGCGAGGTTCGGGTCGAGGTCGGCCTGCCGGTGCGAGCGGTACAGCAGCCCCATGGCCTTGCGCTTGGACTGGTTGATCGTCTGCCGGGCGGCGGTCTTCGCGACGCGGCGGCCCTTGGCGGCGTTGCCGACGCCGGACATCAGCAGGAAGTTGTCGCGCTCCAGGAGGGCGTACTTGTAGCCCTTGCCGCCGCTCGGGCGGACGAAGCCCTCGGGCAGGTGGTCGCGGTAGTCGGCGGCGGCGCGGTGGAAGAACTCGGCCCGCGCCTCCTCGGGGAGCCGGCCGGGCTCCTTGATGATCTTGAGGTAGTGGTCGATCATCCGCTCGAACATCGCGGTGTGCCAGTGGGCGCCGTCGGGCAGCGCGTCGAGGAAGTCGTACACGCGCGCGTACTGGTCGAAGACGTCGAAGTGCTTGCGGCTCACGGTGCGCAGGATGTTGCCGCCCTCGCGCCGCTGCCGGTAGTGGACGCACACCCGGTCGAGCACGGCGAGCGAGCCGGCGGCGAGCAGCGTCGCGTAGGTCCAGGGCGTGTCCTCGTAGTAGCCGGGCGGGAAGCGCAGCCCCAGCTCCTCGATGAACTCCCGTCGGTACGCCTTGTTCCACGCGATCTGGAGCAGGCTGAGCAGCTCGGGGCGTTCGCGCAGCGGGAAGGCGGCGGCGCCCTCCTCGGTGAGGAGGGCGCTGCGGGTGTTGCGCAGGAGCCGGCCGTCCCAGTACGTGCGGGCGTAGTCGTAGATCAGCACGTCCACGGGGCCGGTCGCCTCCAGGCGCGCGGCCATCGCCCGCAGGCTGCCGGGGGTGAGCGTGTCGTCACTGTCGAGGAAGAGAACGTACTCCCCGGTGGCGCGGGCCAGTCCGGCGTTGCGGGCGCCGCTCAGCCCGACGTTCTTCACCAGGTGCAGGGGCGTGATCCGCGCGTCGCGGCGCGCGAACTCGTCCAGGATCGTCCCGGAGGCGTCGGGGGAGCAGTCGTCGACACCGATCACTTCGTAGTCGTCGAAGTCCTGCGCCAGTACGGAATCCAGGCAGGCGGCCAGATATCCCTGCACCTTGAAGACGGGCACGACGATGGTGAATCGGGGCATTCTGGACCTGTTCCGCAATCAGATGACGAAGACCGCAAGTGGTGCTCGCGACAGCGGCCCGCAATGAGCGCCGCCATAGCCTATGTGATTCATACGATGTTCTCTAAGAGACGGTAGCCGCGCGCGGAAGACATAGGTTGTTCGCTTTCTTTCTGTTAGTCGGAGCAAATGCCGACAAAGACGGAGGAAGCGCGGAGGGAGTCAGTGGCATGAACGGGTGATTCCGCTCACTCCCTGCCACCCATGTCATGCTCGTTGCCGAGTTCCGACAAGGCAAGGGAAGACGAGAATGACGTGGCTGGTCACCGGCGGGGCCGGGTACATCGGGTCGCACGTGGTGCGGGTGCTCGCGGGGGCGGGGGTGCCGGTCGTCGTCTACGACGACCTGTCCACGGGCGACGCGGCGCGACTGCCCGCGGGGGTGCCCCTGGAGACCGGGAGCGTGCTCGACCGGGCACGGCTCGACACGGTCCTCGGTGAACACGAGGTGACCGGAGTCCTGCACATCGCGGGCAAGAAGCAGGTCGCCGAGTCCGTCGAGGTGCCGCTGCACTACTACCACGAGAACGTCGAGGGCCTGCGCGTCCTGATGGAGGCCATGCGGGCCGCCGGGATCGACCGGCTCGTCTTCTCCTCCTCCGCCTCCGTGTACGGGGTGCCCGAGGCCGAGCTGGTCACCGAGGACACGCCCTGCCTGCCGATCTCCCCGTACGGCGAGACGAAGCTCATCGGCGAGTGGCTGCTGCGGGACGCCTCCGTCGCCCACGGGACGCGCACCATCGCCCTGCGGTACTTCAACGTCGTCGGCGCGGGGCTGCCCGAACTCGCCGACAAGGGCGCGGCGAACCTCGTGCCCCTCGTCTTCGAGCGCCTGGACGCGGACCGTCCCCCGCTCGTCTTCGGCGACGACTACGACACCCCGGACGGCACCTGCGTCCGCGACTACGTGCACGTGCAGGACATCGCCGAGGCCCATCTCGCCGCGGCCCGCCGCCTGGAGGAGGCCCCCGCGGGCACCGCGCTGCGGCTCAACATCGGCCGAGGCGAGGGCAGCTCCGTACGGGAGATGATCGAGCGCATCCTCAAGACGACCGGCCGCACCGAACTCGCCCCCGAGGTCGTCCCGCGCCGCCCGGGCGACGCGGCCCGCTGCGTGGCCTCCGCCGACGCGATCCACGCGGAGCTGGGCTGGAGCGCGCGGTACGGACTGGACGAGATGA
>NZ_GG770539.1:4873480-4887398 GCF_000154905.1 Streptomyces sp. SPB074
AAAAAAAAAAAAAAAAAAAACATTTAAAAAGACGGGTTTAATAAAAAAAGAAAAAAAGAGCTCAAACGAACCCCCACTACATCAAACGACTACCTCAGACAAAAAAAAATCCACACCCAACGCAACACCACACACGGAGCATCCCCGTAAGAGCCAGGAGGGGCCGCCGTCGTCGTGTGTCCGGGTGGCGCTCAGTCCGCCGTGCGCTCCACCGAGTCCGGCTCGGCCGGGGCGAGGACGTCCGCGGCGAAGTCCCGCTCCTCCTCGCTCTCGGCGACGGCGGCGCGCGCGGCGGCGGCACGGTCCGCCTGGGTCGGGACGAGCGTGGAGGTGGCCTCGCGGGCGAGCTGCCGCTCCTCGCGCTCCAGCGCCTTCGCGGAGAGCGCCTCGACGGCCCGTGCGAAGCGCGACTGCGCGCTCGGCTCGTCCGGCCCGAGCAGGTACCGCTTGAGCTCCCCGCGCGCCCGCGCGAAGCCGTCCCGCGCGATGTCCCGCGCCGCCGCGAGGAGTTCGGGGATCTGCTCGGCGTCCGGCGTGAGGATCGTCGCGGCCCGCACGGTCGGGAAGTCGGTCCGGAACTGCGCCTCGCTCACGCCCGCCGTGTTCGCCACCGCGTACGGCTTGCCGCTCATGAGGTAGTCGGACACGACGCTGGAGACGTCGCTGATGAGCAGGTCCGCCTGGTTGAAGCAGGAGTAGAGGGAGGGGCGCGCGCTCGTGATGATCTGGTGCGCGTCCGCGGGCAGCGAGGCCCAGTAGGCGTCCTCCCAGCGACGGGTGGCCTCGGCGACGGCCTTGTCACGGCCGCCGGAGGGCGTGCCCTGGACGAGCATCCGCTCCATCTCGTCGGAGCCCTTGCGGTAGTCGGCGGCGGTGAGCCGGTCCAGCTCGGCCTCCAGCCGCGCCGGCTCCGCGCCGTCCTTCGGGCCCTCGGGGGTCTTCGGCGCCGGGCGCGCCTCGTTCGCGGCGCGGATCAGTTCCTGGATACGGGCGTTCGCGGCGCCCGCGCGCGGGTCCACGGAGCCCGTCATCGGGTGCGGCTTGTAGAGCAGCCGCACCGCCGGGTCGGCGAGCAGGCGCCGCACGATGTTCTCGCCCGCCTCGATGACGGAGGTGTTGCCCGGCTGCCCGTCCCAGCCCTCCCACGTCGGCGCGTAGAGCACGGTCGTGACGGGACCGCCCGGCGCCGTCGTGTCGATGCCCTTGAGCTGCGGGCGCCCGATCTCGACCACGTCCTTGTCCTCGACGCCGACGTCCGCGAGGGCGTACCGCTCCCGCGCGGCGGGCCCGGCGACCCACACCTCGTCGTACGCCTTCGCGTACGGGTTGCAGCTGGAGAGCTTGTCGCTCTCGCCGTGGTTGACGAAGGCGTGCTTGATGCCGGGCATCCGCAGCACCTGCGAGGTCTTGCCCGAGTTCGAGGGGTGGATGAGCGAGCGCAGCGTGGACCGCTCGATCCGCATGAGGTGCGCGACCTTCGGCAGGCACAGGATCGGCAGGTCCGTCGCGGCGATCTTCTGCACCATGAACCGCTCGCGCAGGATGATCAGCGGACGCCCCGGCAGCCCGGCGAGCGGCTCCAGCCACATGTTCGCCTGGTACGCCGAGGAGGCCCCGCCCGAGAAGTACATCCCCGTCGTCGGGCCGTAGGCGGCGAGCCACTCGTCCAGCCAGGCCAGGGCGCGTTCCTCGTCGAGCGCCCGGCGGCCGGGCAGCAGGTGCGCGGCGAGCCGGACGATCCCGGCGAGCGAGAGGAGGAGCGAGACGCCGATCCCGCCGAGCGCCCAGGCCGTCTCGTCGGTGGCGACGGTGACGAGCAGCCCGGCGGTCGCGGGCAGGCCGAAGCCGAGCAGCCGGTGCCCGGGCCGGCGCAGCAGCAGCGCGGGCGGCGCCGCGGTGAGCCGGAGGCCGCTCGTGTCGATGTTGCGGGTCACGAAGGGCAGCGTGCGGGTCCTGCGGACGAGGATCGCGGCGCCCTGCGAGACGAAGTGGAGCCCGTAGACGGCGAGCAGCCCCAGCAGCAGGACGGTCCAGCCGCCCTCGCGCTCGGCCCTCGCGATCCGGACCACGCCCACGACGAGCAGCAGATCGCGCAGTGCCTGGCGGAGCGTGGCGTCCACCCGCAGGCGGCCGAGCATCGCGAGCGTCTGCTTGAGCCAGCGGTGCAGCACCAACTCCGTCAGCAGCCCCGCGGCGGCGGCGCCGACGAGCAGCCAGGGCAGCGCCAGGGCGGCCCCCACCGCCGAGGCCACGAAGCTCGCGGCGAGAACAGCGATGGGGAGCAGTCTGCCGAGGGCCTGACTGCGAAGAGCACGAGAGGTGGGGGGCACTACTCAGACTCCAAGGACTCGGATCGGGGAAGAAGCACGGGCACGGCCGAGAACGGGTCACAGGGGTGTGACCCGGGCCCGCGACGACGCGAACCGTCCGGTACAACGGTATGGCGGCGTTTTGGGTACCGGCCGCGGGCGGCGAACCGGGAACGCTGGGGAACGTTCCGGCCAAGCAGCCCGGCCCTCCTGCCCGTCCGGTATTCGATCATGCGCGTCACACCGGCGAACCCGCCGGTCAGGAGGACGACTCCACTCCACCCTTCCATGTCGCGCCGGGCTTCCCCGACGGCATTGTTGAGAAGAGTGTGAGAAGAATACGACGGTTGCCTGTGATCCCTCGTACGCAGTGTCGTATTCCTCACACCTGAGCGGGACGGCCGCCCCCGTGATGCTTGGGAACGCCCGGAAACGCCCGGGAAACGTCCGCCAGACGAAACGCGGAGGTGCGGGCGCCGCCCGTACGGCTAGATTGCCGACGTCGCGGCGGGCCGCGCCGCGGGCGGGACGGGCGCGGCGAGGAGCGCGGGCGACGCAGGCGCGACGTACGAGGGACACCGGACGGCGGGCCCGCCGGGCCGCAGAGCCCCGGGGGCCGGGAAGTGGGACAGCGCGTGACAGCGGCAAGGCAGCGGGTGGCCGAGGCCCGCAGGATCGTGGTCAAGGTCGGCTCCTCCTCGCTCACCACGGCCTCGGGCGGACTCGACGCCGACCGCGTGGACGCCCTCGTGGACGCGCTCGCGGGCGCGCGCGGCAAGAACGGGGAACGGGACCTCGTCCTCGTCTCCTCCGGGGCCATCGCCGCCGGGCTCGCCCCCCTCGGCCTCACCCGCCGCCCCCGCGACCTGCCCCGCCAGCAGGCCGCCGCGAGCGTCGGCCAGGGCCTCCTCGTCGCCCGCTACACCGCCTCCTTCGCGCGCTACGGCGTCCGGGTCGGCCAGGTCCTGCTCACCACCGCCGACACGAGCCGCCGCTCCCACTACCGCAACGCCTACCGCACCCTCGACCAGCTCCTCGCGATGGGCGCCCTGCCCGTCATCAACGAGAACGACACCGTCGCCACCGACGAGATCCGCTTCGGCGACAACGACCGCCTCGCCGCCCTCGTCGCCCACCTCGTCCACGCCGACCTCCTCGTCCTCCTCTCCGACGTCGACGGGCTCTACGACGGCGACCCCGCCGCCCCCGGCACCTCCCTCGTCCCCGAGGTGCGGGACCCCGCCGAACTCCAGGGCGTCGAGACCGGCGGCGCGGGCCGCGCCGGGGTCGGCACCGGCGGCATGGCCACCAAGGTCGAGGCCGCGGCGATCGCCGCCGCCGCCGGGGTGCCCGTCGTCCTCACCTCCGCGAGCCGCGCCGCCGAGGCCCTCGCCGGGCGCGCCACCGGCACGTACTTCCACCCCACCGGCCGCCGCTACGCCGACCGGCTGCTCTGGCTCCAGCACGCCTCGACGCCGCAGGGCGCCCTCGCGCTCGACGCGGGCGCCGTCCGGGCCGTGCTCGACGCGAACGCCTCCCTGCTGCCCGCCGGGATCACCGGGGCCACCGGTCGCTTCAGCGCGGGCGACCCCGTCGAACTGCGCGACCCCGAGGGCAGGCCCGTGGCACGCGGCCTCGTCAACTACGACGCCGAGGAACTGCCCCGCCTCCTCGGCCGCTCGACCCGCGAGCTGGCGAAGGAGCTGGGCCCCGAGTACGAGCGCGAGGTCGTCCACCGCGACGACCTCGTGCTGCTGCGCCGCCCCCTACTCACCCCCTGAACGTGTGGCCGAGCCGCCCGGCACGGCGGAAAGCGCCCGCCCCGGGGGTCGCGCTTGGGCAAAACGCCTCCGCCCGCGGGGCGGGGCTGCTCCACTTTGAGGGGGCGGCCCCCGCGACGGGCGGGGGCCCGCTGTTTCTGCGGGACGGAGGCCGTGGTGGTACGAGCACAGCCAGGGGCGCGGCCCCGGACGCTCAGCAGCGTGCGGAACGTGGAGGCGCGGCGCAGGAGCAGCGGGAGCAGGAGGACCGCCGCCACGAGGCGGAGCCGCGGCCCCCGCGCCCCGGCGCGCCCGGCTGTGGCACGTGACCCTCTCCGTCTCGGGCCGCCGCACACCGCTGCCCGACGTGCGGCGCGCGCTCGAACAGCTCGCCCACGACCACCCCTTCCTCCTGACCAGCCGCTACGCCGCCGACCACGCGGAGGTCCGCTACTGGGAGGAGGCCCGCGACCTCCACGACGCGGCCGCCCTCGCGCTGCGCCTGTGGGGCGAGCACCGGCACACGGCGCACCTCCCGCCGTGGGAGATCGTCGGCCTGGAGGTCGTCGACCGCGAGACCTACCACCACCGGGTGGCGGAGAACGCCGGCCCCCTCCCGGCCGCTCCGGTGGGGGTGCATCCCTTCCGGGAGCGGGACACGTAGGGGCGGTTTTCGGCCAAGCTGAACGCGCAGCCGCCCCTCCGGCGCTCGCGGAGCGGCCTCCGGGACGCGCCCCCGGAACCGGGGCCCGGGGCGGAGCCCCGCGAGGTCCAGCCGCTGGAACGCGAGGCCCGCGCCCCCGCCCCCGGTCTACGCTCGGCACATGACCCAGCTCTCCCCGTACGACACGATGACCCCCGTAGCCCAGACGACCTACCGGGCCCGCGCAGCGGCAACAGAGCTGGCCCCCCTGACCCGCGCGGTCAAGGACGACGTCCTCCTCGCCATCGCCGACGCGATCGAGGTCCGTTCCGCCGAGATCATCGAGGCCAACGCCCGCGACATCGCCCGCGCCGAGGAGGCCGGCACGCCCGAGGCCACGGTCGACCGCCTGCGCCTCACCCCGGAGCGCGTGCGCGCCATCGCCTCGGACGTCCGCGGCGTCGTCGCCCTGCCCGACCCGGTCGGCGAGGTCGTCCGCGGCTCGACGCTCCCCAACGGGCTCGACCTGCGGCAGATCCGCGTCCCGCTCGGCGTCGTCGGCATCATCTACGAGGCCCGCCCCAACGTCACGGTCGACGCCGCCGCGCTGTGCCTCAAGTCGGGCAACGCGGTCCTGCTGCGCGGCTCCTCCTCGGCGGTCGAGTCCAACACCGCGCTGGTACGGGTCGTCCGCGACGCGATCGGCGGCGCGGGCCTGCCCGCCGACGCCGTGCAGCTCGTCCCGGGCGAGGGCCACGAGCCGGTGCGGGAACTGATGCGGGCGCGCGGCCAGGTGGACGTGCTCATCCCGCGCGGGGGCGCGGGCCTGATCCGCACCGTCGTCGAGAACAGCACCGTCCCCGTCATCGAGACGGGCACCGGCAACTGCCACGTCTACGTGGACGCGCAGGCCGACGTGGACATGGCCGTCGAGATCCTCGTCAACTCCAAGGCGAGCCGCCCGAGCGTCTGCAACGCGGCGGAGACCCTCCTCGTGCACCAGGACATCGCCCCCGCCTTCCTCCCGAAGGCGCTCGCCGCGCTCGCCGAGGCCGGGGTCACGGTCCACGGCGACGAACGCGTCCTCGCCCACGCCGAGGGCAGCGGCGCCACCGTCCTCCCGGCCACGGCGGAGGACTGGGAGACCGAGTACCTCTCGTACGACATCGCCGCCTGCGTCGTGGACGACCTCGACCGCGCCGTCGCGCACATCCGCCTGTGGTCCTCGGGCCACACCGAGGCGATCGTGACGACCTCGCAGGCCGCCGCCCGCCGCTTCACCCAGCTCGTGGACTCCACGACGGTCGCCGTCAACGCCTCGACCCGCTTCACGGACGGCAGCCAGTTCGGCTTCGGCGCCGAGATCGGCATCTCCACCCAGAAGCTCCACGCCCGCGGCCCCATGGGCCTGCCCGAACTGACCTCCACGAAGTACGTCGTCACGGGCGACGGGCACGTGCGCTGAACGGGTGAGGGGTGCGCGGGCGGCCGTTGCAGGGTGAGCGCCGCGCGGGGCGGGCGGTGCGCGGCCGGGCGGCGTGTGGTGCTCGGCGCGGGGCGGGCGGCGTTCGCGTGTTCGGTGTGCGGGCGCGAGGCGAGTGGCCGGGGGCGCCGGACCCGCCCCGCCGGGGGCCCGGCACCGCGTCGCCCGGGGGCCTGGTACGCCGTCGCCAGGGTGCCCGGCGCCCGTCCGCTCACCCGATTTCCGTACCGCCAGGCCAATTTTCCTACCGTCTGCCCAAATCGCCCGCACCGGTCTACTCTGATCCTGTGCCGGAGGACGTGGGGGGCGCGCCGTTCGCGGACGGCTGGGAGCCCGACGACGACCACGACCACGGACGCGCGGACGAGGAGTTCGCCGCCGTGGTCTTCGACGAGGACTTCGTACGGGGCGCCCGTATCCACGAGCCCTCCGCCGTCGAACGCCTCCTCGCCGCCGCCGAGGCGCGCGCGGAGGCCGAGGCGAGCGGACGCGGCGGACGGCGGCTCGGCGAGGAACGCGCGGACCCCACCGCCGCCTGGGACCCCTTCGCCGACTGGGGCGGCGGCGAGGAGTACGACGCCTACCGCGACACCCGCACGGGCGAGGCGCGGGGCCGTATCCGCTGGCACCGCCCCGTCGCCTGGATGCTCGCCCTCGTCCTTGGCATCGGCATGGTCGCCCTCGCCCTCTCCGCCGTCTACCGCGGCGCCTCCGGCTCCCGGGACGACCCCCTCGCCCCGCCCCCGGCCTCGACCGGCAGCGAGCGCGGCGCGCACGCGGCCGAGCCGCCCGCCGCGTCCCCCGACCGGTCCCGCTCCGTCGCCCGGGCCACACCACGTACCCCCTGACCCGCGCGGCCGCGACGGCCCGCGCTGCCGTGCCCGCCGTCGCACCTCCACGTCCGCCGCGCCGCGGCACGACCTAGGCTGAAGGCATGGCAGGGGCAGCGGAACCGCCCGAGGGCCTCCCTCCCGAGGGAGGGGGACCGGACAGGGACGAGGAGTACCGGTCCGTCGTGTTCGACGAATCGTTCGTCAACGCTGCCCGGCTCCAGGAACTCTCCGCCGACGAACGCCTCCAGGGCGAGCACACCCCCGCCGTCCGCGACCGCCCCCGGCGCGGCCTCAACCGGCAGCTCCTCGTCATGGCCGTCGTCATCGTCCTCGCCTTCGCGACCGCCGTCGTGATGGGCGTCCGCACCGGCGAGGTCACCGCCTCCTCGGCCGCGGCCCGCCGCACCGAGGCGCTGCGCACGACCGTCATCCCGCTCGCCCCGCCCCACGCCGTGCCCGGCGCCCGCACCCCCGCCGACGTCTACGCCGCGAGCCCCGCCGCCGGCTTCCGCACCGGCGCCGCCGGCATCTCCGTGCCCAAGGGCGCGGCCGCCACCCAGCACTACACCCAGGGCCAGGTCATCGAGTCCCTGCGCATCGCCGCGGACTACCTCGTCAGCTCCTCGCTCGACCCGCGCGTCCTCGACGGCGGCCCGGCCACCGCCGTCCGCGCGCTCGTGGACCGGGGCCAGTGGCGCCAGTTCGACGCGAGCATGGACAGCCCGCGCCCCGACGGCAGGCACGCCGCCACCGGCTGGATCGTCCGCTTCGACCCGCGCGAGGTGCGCCTCGCCGACCCGCGCCACCCCGCGCGCGTCAACGGCACCCTGCGCGTCGAGGAACGCGGCGGCACCCTGGAGGTCGTCTCCGACCACGTCTTCGCCTACGCGCTCCGCGCCCCGAAGCCCGGCTCACCCGTCTCGCTCCTCAGCGTCCGCCGCGAGCTCCACTTCCGCCTCGACCCCGCCGACCTGCGCGACCACCGCGCCGAGGTCCTCACCTCGACCGTCCAGGCGGGCCCGCTCG
Organism: Streptomyces sp. SPB074; assembly: GCF_000154905.1. Lineage (GTDB taxonomy): Bacteria > Actinomycetota > Actinomycetes > Streptomycetales > Streptomycetaceae > Streptomyces. The sequence goes on from NZ_GG770539.1 coordinate 4,881,535, forward strand.
ACTGCGCCACCGAGTCCGCCGACCGCCTGCACCCGCTCCTCGCCGGAGCCCGCGCGAGCGGCGGCGGCCCCGCCGAGGGCACCGACCCGTACGCGCCCGACGCCTCCACGACCCTGTGCGGCACCCTCTCGGAGCACGCGGGGCCGACGAGGGGGTGAGACGGGACGCGTCCGGGGGGACGGGCCCCGTGTCCGGCCGGTCTCGGGCCGGTCAAGGAGGTCATGGGAGGGGAAAACGGGGTGGGGCGCGCACGGCCGGCGCACGGCCTGCGTCTAGCGTGGGGCCGCCGCGGTACACGAAGGAGCCACCCCCATGACGTACAGCACTCCCGGAATCCGCCCTCCCGGGCTCCGCCACGAGCACCTGCTCGCGGTGATCTCGAACGAGCCGGGCCCGGGGAACTTCCTGCGCACCGTCCTGATCGTCATGGTCCTCGGAGCGATCCTCCTCGCGTGGTTCCTCCTGCGCGGCTACCGGCAGGGCGACGCGGGTGACACGGACGAGGCGCGCGACGCGGGCGGGGCGGGCCGTTCCGGTGACGTGGACCGTACGGACGGCGCGGACCGTACGGACGGCGCGGCGCCCGCCGCCGAGGCGTCCCGTGCCCCCGCCGAGGCGTCCCGCACCGCCGCCGAGGGCGAGCGGCCCGCTTCCGGGGGCTGAACCCCGCGCGGTGCGTGAGGCGCCGGGCCTGACGAGGGCTCGGCATTCGGCGGATGCCCCGTACCCCGGGGAACTGAGTCGGCGTGAGCGCCCGGGAGCCGCCCGCATACGATGGGCGCGAACTTATCCCCCTCTCACCTCGCGATTGGTCCTGCCGACGATGAGCCTCTCCAGCACCGCGATCCAGCTGCTCCCCCTCGCCGAGGGCGAGCACGGCGGCAACCACGAAAGCCTCAGCCCCTACCTGACCGGCGGCGGCGCGCTCTTCGCGCTCCTCCTCCTGCTGTGGATCACCACGCGTTTCAACCGCGACCGCTGAACGGTCGCGGAGGGGGCGGCCCGGCCGGGACAGTAGGCTCTGCACGCATGGGAGAGCAGGACATGCCCACTGGCCCGGTCAGCAGCCCGGCGAGCGGCTCCATCAGTACGCGACGGCGCCGGCTCGGCGTCATGGGCGGCACGTTCGACCCGATCCACCACGGGCACCTCGTGGCGGCGAGCGAGGTCGCGATGCAGTTCGACCTGGACGAGGTCGTCTTCGTGCCCACGGGACAGCCCTGGCAGAAGAGCGAGAAGCGGGTCAGCCCCGCCGAGGACCGCTACCTCATGACGGTCATCGCCACGGCCGAGAACCCGCAGTTCTCGGTCAGCCGTATCGACATCGACCGCGGCGGGCCCACCTACACCAATGACACACTGCGGGATCTGCGCACGCTCAACCCCGGGACCGAGCTGTTCTTCATCACCGGGGCCGACGCGCTCGGCCAGATCCTGACGTGGCGCGACGCCGGGGAACTCTTCTCGCTCGCCCACTTCATCGGTGTCACCCGCCCGGGCCACCAGCTCACGGACGCGGGGCTGCCGGAGGGAGGGGTCTCCCTCGTGGAGGTCCCGGCGCTCGCGATCTCGTCGACGGACTGCCGGGCGAGGGTGGCGCGGGACGCGCCGGTCTGGTACCTGGTTCCGGACGGCGTGGTGCGTTACATCGACAAGCGACAGCTGTACCGCGGCGCGTAGCCGAGAGGGGCACCCGGTGAACGACCGAGACAACCCGTACCCGCCGTACGAGCCGGACCCCTACGGCGACGGGCAGGGCGGCCAGGGCTCCGGTCCGTACGAACTCGTCGGCTACGACGCGTACGGCCGCCCCGTCTACCAGCAGGCCCCGCAGGCCGCCCCGCAGACGGGGCAGCAGCCGGTGACCCCGCCCCCGCAGGACACCGGCTACGGCTACGACGCCTACGGGACGTACCCCGGCGACCGGCAGCAGCCCCCGAGCCCCCCGCAGGGCGCGCAGGAGCAGCAGGGCGGCTATCAGGACTACGGGAACGCGGGCTACGGCGGCCAGGGCTACGAGGGCCAGGGCTATGACGGCCGAGGCTATGACGGCCAGGGTTACGAGGGCCAAGGCTATGACGGCCAGGGCTACGGCAACTCCGGCTACGCGAACCCGGGTTACGACAACCGGGCGGCTCCGCGGGCGCCCGGCGCCCACGAGGACGTCCACGAGCGGCGGCAGGCGCCCGACACACGGGTCGAGGAGCCGAGGGCGTGGATTCCGCAGCAGCAGCCGACGACGCCGGAGGGCCCGCCGAGCGGTGAGTTCCCGCGGCCGGAGGGTTTGGCGGGCGGCGAGTTCCGGCGCCCGGAGGGTCCGCCGAGCGGTGAGTTCCCGCGGACCGGCAGCGCCGGGCCCCCGGGCGCGCCTCCCGGCGGTCCCGCTCCGGACGAGGACCCTCGCGACTACCGCACCGAGATGTTCTCCTTCATCGAGGAGCCCACCGACCAGTCCGAAGACGTCATCGACTGGCTCAAGTTCAGCGAGAGCCGCAGCGAGCGCCGCGAGGAGGCGCGCCGCAGGGGCCGCAGCCGGATCATCGCGCTTGTCGTCGTCCTCGCCCTCGTCGTCGCGGGCGGCGTCGGCTACCTCTGGTTCGCGGGCAAGCTCCCCGGCTCCTCGGCCTCGGGTTCCGGCGCCGCCGACGCGAGCGGCCCGCAGAACCGCGACGTGCTCGTGGTGCACCTGCGCAACACGAAGAAGGACGGCGCCTCCTCCACGATGCTGCTCGTGGACAACACGACGGCGAAGCACGGATACGCGGTGCTGCTGCCCCAGAAACTCGCGCTCACCGACGAAAACGGCAACGACACGACGCTCGGCAAGTCCGTCTCCGACGACGGCTCCAGCGGCACGAGCGACGCGCTCGACGGACTGCTCGGCACGAAGATCCAGGGTTCCTGGCGGCTCGACACCCCCTACCTGAGCAACCTCGTGGACCTCGTGGGCACGATCGAGGTCGACACGGACGCGGCCGTGCCCGACCCGAAGAAGAAGGGCGGGGACCCGCTCGTCCACAAGGGCGAGGCCCAGAGCCTCAGCGGCGAGATGGCCGTCGCCTACGCCACGTACCAGGCGAAGGGCGAGCCGGAGACCGCGCAGCTCAAGCGGTTCGCGGACGTCATGCGCGGGATTCTGCGGAAGATCTCCAGCGACCAGCAGTCCGCGACGCTGACGATCCAGTCGCTCGCGCAGATCCTCGACCCGCCGCTCACCGACAAGGACCTCGGCGCCTTCCTCGCCAAGCTCTCCGACCTCGCCAAGGGCGGCGACTACACCAGCTCGGTCCTCCCGGTCGGCGAGGACGGGTCGCTCAGCGAGGCGACGAACGAGAAGGTCGTCAAGGACGTGCTCGGCGGTACCGGCAAGACGGAGGCCGACGGCGCCGACGACGACACGCGCGTCGCGGTGCGCAACGCCACGGGCAAGAAGGACCTCGCGCAGAAGGCCCGCGTCAGCCTCGTCAACGGCGGCTACACCTTCGTGGACGGCAGCAGCACGGACACGGCGGCGGCCTCCCGCGTGACGTACGGCGACGAGAAGGACAAGGGCAAGGCCGTGGAGATCGCCCGCACCCTGGGCCTCAAGGACACGGCGGTCACGAAGGGCAAGACCACGGGGAACGCGCCGGTGTCGGTGGTACTGGGGGAGGACTACACCGGCAAGTGAGGGAACGCGCCGGACGAGGGCGCGGCTGGATGACAGGGCGGGTTCGCGAGGGGAGCGGGCCCGCCCTGGTGCGTGGGGGCGTGGGTGCCTTGGTGTGGGGGTGGGTGCGCGGGTGCCTCGGTGCGGGGGTGTAGGGGTGCGCGTGCGTTGGTGTGGGCGTGGGTGCGCGTGCGTTGGCGTGGGTGCGTGGGTGCGTGGGTGCGTGGGTGCGTTGGTGTGGTGGTGTGGTGGCGTGTTGGTGTGGGGGAGGGGCGCGGGATGCGGGTGTGCGGTGAGGGGGGCCGGGCCGGCCCGGGGATGCTTTCGTCACCGCCCTCGCGCCTCTTCCGGACCGGCTCGCGCGGCCACCGCGAAAACCGCCGGGAGGGGGAGGCGGGCGGCGTGAGACCCTTGGGGTTGTATGCCCGCCTACCCGAAAGCTGTGCAGTGACCGCCACGGACCGCTCCATCGAGCTGATCAAGGCCGCCTCCCAGGCCGCCGCCGACAAGCTCGCCCACGACATCATCGCGTACGACGTCAGCGATGTGCTGTCGATCACGGACGCCTTCCTGCTGGCCTCCGCCCCCAACGACCGCCAGGTCAAGTCGATCGTCGACGCGATCGAGGAGCGGCTCGCCAAGGACCTCGGGGCCAAGCCCGTCCGCCGCGAGGGGGACCGCGACGCCCGCTGGATTCTGCTCGACTACGTCGACATCGTCATCCACGTGCAGCACTCCGAGGAGCGCGTCTACTACGCGCTGGAGCGGCTGTGGAAGGACTGCCCCGAGATCGAGCTCCCCGAGGACGCCAAGGCGACCAAGGGCAAGGGCGCCGAGTACGCGGCCCAGCTCGCCGCCGCTCCCGAGGAGCCGGAGTTCGCGGACTTCGACGGCATCGGCATCGAAGGGGAGTAGCGGTGACCATTCCGGCCGCGCCGCGCGGGCGCCGCATCATCCTGTGGCGCCACGGCCAGACCGCCTGGAACCTGGAGCGCCGGTTCCAGGGAGACACGGACGTCCCGCTCACCGAGACGGGCCGCGCCCAGGCCAGGCGCGCGGCCCGCCTGCTGGCCTCGCTCCGGCCGGACGCGCTGATCGCCTCCGACCTGGGCCGCGCCGCCGACACGGCGGGCGAGCTGGCCGCGCTCACCGGTCTGGAGATCACCTTCGACCGCGGCCTGCGCGAGACCTACGCGGGCAACTGGCAGGGGCTCACGCACGAGGAGATCCTCGAACGCCACGGGGACGAGTACACGGCCTGGAAGCGTGGCGAGCCCGTCCGCCGGGGCGGTGGCGAACTGGAGACGGAGGTCGCCGAGCGCGCGGCCCCCGTCGTCCTCGCCCACGCCGAGAAGCTCCCCGAGGACGGCACCCTCGTCGTCACGAGCCACGGCGGCACCATCCGCACCACGATCGGCCGCCTCATCGGACTCGACCCCTACCAGTGGGAAGGCCTCGGCGGCCTCTCCAACTGCTGCTGGTCGATCCTGGGCGAGGGGGCCCGGGGATGGCGGCTGCTGGAGCACAACGCGGGGACGCTGGCGGAGCCGGTGCTGGGGGACGAGGTGTGAGGGGGCGGTTGGTGGGTGCGCCCGGGCCAGGACAGCCCCCACCCTCCCTGGGGGGCGACCCCGTATCCATCCTCTCGCAGTCGCAACCCCCGCCGGACCATCCCGTGCAATCTGTGGATAACTCGGGCGAACTCGTCACGCGCCTCACACGCAGGGGTGGCGAGCGTTCTCGCGTGTCCGCTACGGGGAGAATCCACCACCCGTACGGGGCAAAGCGGCCGAGCGGGACGGCGAGCCCGAGCCTCTGCGCCGATCCGGTTCGGTTCGGTTCGGTTCGCCCGTCGTGCTCCAGGCTCGCCCTGTGGGCGTGACGCACCACGTACGGCATCCGACGCACCAAGCCCGCTCCGACGCTCTCCGCCCGCACGCGGAACCGAGCGCGGAGCGCACGCGCGAAGTGCTCGCGCCGCGAACGGGCCGCGTTCAGCCAACGGCGCCGAGGAGCGTCTGGCCGTACCTACGAGGTCGCCGCGGCCGTCCCCGTCGGCTCTCCGCGCCTCCTCGCGGCGGCCGCCGGGGCCGGATTTCACTTTCCGGCTGGTCGCAGGCTAAAGTTCTTCTTGTTCGGCCCGCCGCGCGGGGGGAACGCGCGGGGCTATAGCTCAGTTGGTAGAGCGCTTGCATGGCATGCAAGAGGTCAGGAG
>NZ_GG770539.1:4888254-4896328 GCF_000154905.1 Streptomyces sp. SPB074
GGAGTTCGATTCTCCTTAGCTCCACAGCGATTGATCGAGTGGGCCACCCGGTACGGGTGGCCCACTCGCCGTTTCCGGGGTTCCCCCGGGTCCGGCGCGTACGGCGACGAGTGAGAGCGCGCTGTTCCCCCGCGCCCTCGTCCCCGGCCTCCCCCTCCCGGCTCACCTTCGTCCGCCTCCAACTTCCCCCGTCCCCGGACGGCCCGGTCCGGCCCCTTCCCTCGGCCGGCCCCCTCCGTCCGCGGGCCGGGCGTTCCGTGCGGGCGTCGCGGGCACTGCGGTACCCTGACGCCATGCGTGCCGTACGCCTTCTGCTTAGCGAGCCGCGCTGATCAGTCCCCGCCACCCTGGCTCCTGGTGAGAACCCACCGGGCTTCGTGGCCGGAATCGGCGCGGCGTCCCCTCCTGTGCGAGGGGATTTTTCGTTTCCGGGAGCAGATGCGATCGATGGAGTCTTGAGAACCGATGAGTCAGACGAACCCCTCCGCAGCCGGGCCCGCCGGCGCCGCCGAGACGGCCGCGCCGCACCGCTACACGGCGGCCCTCGCCGCCGACATCGAGGCGCGCTGGCAGGACTTCTGGGACGCCCGCGGCACGTACGAGGCGCCCAACCCCACGGGTGACCTGGCCGGTTCGCCCGAACTCGCCGCCCGCCCCAAGAAGTACGTGATGGACATGTTCCCGTACCCCTCGGGCGCGGGACTGCACGTCGGCCACCCGCTGGGCTACATCGCCACCGACGTCTTCGCCCGCTACCAGCGCATGACCGGGCACAACGTCCTCCACACCCTGGGCTTCGACGCCTTCGGGCTGCCCGCCGAGCAGTACGCGGTGCAGACCGGCACGCACCCGCGCATCTCCACCGAGGTCAACATGGCCAACATGCGCCAGCAGCTGCGCAGGCTCGGCCTCGGTCACGACAAGCGCCGCTCCGTCGCCACGATCGACCCCGAGTTCTACCGCTGGACGCAGTGGATCTTCGTCAAGATCTTCAACTCCTGGTACGACACCGAGGCGGACAAGGCGCGCCCGATCGAGGAACTGGTCGAGCAGTTCGCCGCCGGCACCCGGCCCACTCCCGACGGGCGCCCCTGGGCGGAGCTGAGCGCCACCGAGCGTGCCGAGCTGCTGAGCGAGTACCGCCTCGCCTACGCCTCCGAGGCGCCGGTCAACTGGGCGCCCGGCCTGGGCACGGTGCTGGCCAACGAGGAGGTCACGGCCGACGGCCGCTCCGAGCGCGGCAACTTCCCCGTCTTCAAGGCGAAGCTGCGCCAGTGGAACATGCGCATCACCGCCTACGCGGACCGCCTCATCGACGATCTGGACGGCCTGGACTGGCCCGAGGCGATCAAGCTCCAGCAGCGGAACTGGATCGGCCGCTCCGAGGGCGCCCGCGTCGACTTCCCCGTCACCACGACGACGGGCGAGGCGCGGGACATCACCGTCTTCACCACCCGCCAGGACACCCTGTTCGGCGCCACGTACATGGTCCTCGCCCCCGAGCACGAACTGGTCGAGTCGATCACTCCGGCGAGCTGGCCCGAGGGCACCCGCGCGGCGTGGACCGGCGGGCACGCCACCCCCGCCGACGCCGTCGCCGCCTACCGGGCCCAGGCCGCGGCGAAGTCCGACGTCGAGCGCCAGGCCGAGGCCAAGGACAAGACCGGTGTCTTCACGGGCACTTTCGCGACCAACCCCGTCTCCGGCGAGCGCGTCCCCGTCTTCATCGCCGACTACGTGCTGATGGGCTACGGCACCGGCGCGATCATGGCCGTGCCCGCCCACGACAGCCGGGACTTCGCCTTCGCCCGCGCCTTCGAGCTCCCCCTGCGCTGCGTCGTCGCGCCCACCGACGGCCGCGGCGAGGACCCCGCCACGTGGGACGACGCCTTCTCCTCCTACGAGGCGAAACTCGTCAACTCCGCGAACGAGCACCTCAGCCTGGACGGCCTCGACGTCACCGGGGCCAAGGCCCGGATCACCCCGTGGCTGACCGCGCGGGGCATCGGCGAGAGCACCATCAACTACCGCCTGCGCGACTGGCTGTTCAGCCGTCAGCGGTACTGGGGCGAGCCCTTCCCGATCGTCTACGACGAGGAGGGCGTCGCCCACTCGCTGCCCGAGTCGATGCTGCCCCTCGAACTGCCCGAAATCGAGGACTACTCGCCGCGCACCTTCGAGCCCGACGACGCCACCGCCGAGCCCGAGACCCCGCTCTCGCGCAACGAGGAGTGGGTGCATGTCACGCTCGACCTGGGCGACGGGCCCCGCACGTACCGCCGCGAGACCAACACCATGCCCAACTGGGCCGGTTCGTGCTGGTACGAGATGCGCTACCTCGACCCGCACAACGAGCGGCAGTTCGTCGACCCCGAGATCGAGCGGTACTGGATGGGGCCGCGCGAGGACATGCCCACCGGCGGTGTCGACCTCTACGTCGGCGGCGCCGAGCACGCCGTGCTGCACCTGCTGTACGCGCGCTTCTGGTCCAAGGTCCTCTTCGACCTGGGCTACGTGTCCTCCGCCGAGCCGTTCCACAAGCTCTACAACCAGGGCATGATCCAGGCGTTCGTCTACCGCGACAGCCGCGGCATCGCCGTGCCCGCCGCCGAGGTGGAGGAGCGCGACGGCGCATACTACTACGAGGGCGAGAAGGTCTCGCGGCTGCTCGGCAAGATGGGCAAGTCGCTCAAGAACGCGGTGACGCCCGACGAGATCTGCGCCGAGTACGGGGCCGACACGCTGCGCCTGTACGAGATGGCGATGGGCCCGCTGGACGTCTCGCGTCCCTGGGACACGCGTGCCGTCGTGGGGCAGTTCCGGCTGCTCCAGCGGCTGTGGCGCAACATCGTGGACGAGGCCAGCGGTGCCCTGACGGTCACCGAGGACGCCCCGGACGAGGCCACGCTGCGCGCGCTGCACAAGGCGATCGACGGCACGCGCCACGACCTGGAGGCCATGCGGTTCAACACGGCGATCGCGAAGATCACCGAGCTGAACAACCACCTGACGAAGGCCGGCGGCCCGCTCTCGCGGCCGGTCGCCGAGGCGTTGGTGCTGATGGTCGCGCCGCTCGCCCCGCACATCGCCGAGGAACTGTGGCGGCGCCTCGGGCACGAGGAAAGCGTCGTCCACGAGCCCTTCCCCGTCGCCGACCCGGCCTACGTCGTGGACGAGACCGTGACGTGCGTCGTCCAGATCAAGGGCAAGGTCAAGGCGCGGCTGGAGGTCTCCCCGGAGATCAGCGACAGTGACCTGGAGAAGATCGCCCTCTCCGACGAGCGCGTCGTCGCGGCGCTCGGGGGAGCGGAGCTCCGCAAGGTCATCGTGCGGGCCCCGAAGCTCGTCAACATCGTGACGGCCTGAACCGGCACCGCCCGAAGAGGCGCGGCGCCGGAAAACGCGGAGGACACCGGCGACACGGTGCGTGAACACGTTCATGCACACAGCGTGCGCGAAGTTCACGCACCGTGTCTATAGGGGTTTTCCCCTAAGGGGTGGATCAGGGTTCCGGGGAACCTCTGGTCCACCCTTCGCCGTTACCGTGGAGACGTACCGCGTGACCGCCGGTGGAAGGGGACCCGATGTCGGCCGTGCTCATCGTCCTTGCGTTGATCTTCGTGCTGTTCGTCGTCACCGGGGCCTACGTGACGGTCAAGGTGGTGGGTGCGGCCAAGCGCGGCGTGGACCGGACGGTGCACCAGGCGCTCAGAGCGGTCGAGGACTCCACGCTCAAGGCACGCTCGTACGCCCGCCAGGGCCCGCACGGCGAGATCGCCGGGCTCCGGCTCTCCCTGCGCACCTCCATGCGGGCCACGCAGGAATCCCTCGACGCGCGCGCGGACGGTGACAGCGGGCTCGCCGAGTCCCTCGGGCTCTTCCGCCGTCTGAGCGTGCACGGGCACGCGCTGGACGACGAGTTGCGGCGCCTGGAGAACGACCCGGACCGGACGGGGCTCGCCGCCGAACTGCCCGCGCTGCGCGAGCGCACCCAGAAGATCGTGGGGGCGGCGAACGGCCTGCGCCATGCCGTCAGGGACCGCGCGCACCACGACTCGGACGACGACCTGGACGCGCTGAGCCGGCAGATCGACATGGAGAGCGGCGCCCTGCGCCACTGGGCCCCGGCCGAAAGCCCGGAACCCGGCCCGCAGCCCTGGCCCGCCGCGCAGACCCGGCCGGACTCGGAGCCGGTCGCGCAACGCTGGGACGACGGCGCCCCACCCCCGCCTCCGCCAAGCCCACCGCCCCCGCTCGACCAGGCCCGCCCCACCCCCCACCCCTGGGAGCGTCTCCTCAAGAAGCCGCACGAGCAGCCCCGCCCGGACTGACGAACGACCGCGTCCCGCCCGCAGTGACGTGACGGAAGTGGCGTGCCGCGCCCGGGCGACAGACCCGGCGTGCCCTACCGGGTGTGCCGCGCCCGGGCGACAGACCCGGTGTGCCGCGCCCGCGATCCGTACGGCCACCAGCCCCCTGCGCCGGTCACTCCGCTCCTCCCGCTCCGGCGGGGGCGGGCTGCCGCCTCCCGCGCCCGCCAGGTAACCTCCGAGCCATGTCACGCCATGTCGCGATCGTCACTGATTCCACGGCCTACCTGCCGCCCGGGACGAGCGCGCGACACGGCATCACCTCCGTACCCCTGACCGTCGTGCTCGACGGTGACGCGTACGAGGAGGGCACGGAGATCTCGCCGGGAGCCCTCGCCCAGGCCCTGCGCAAGCACCGCCCCGTGACGACCTCACGTCCCAGCCCCGAGGCGTTCGCGCGCACCTACCGCAGACTCGCCGACGAGGGCGCCTCGGCGATCGTCTCCTTGCACCTGTCCGCCGAACTCTCCGGCACGTACGACGCCGCGGTCCTCGCGGGACGGGGGGCCGGTCTGCCCGTGCACGTCGTGGATACCGGAGCGGTGGCCATGGCGCTCGGTTTCTGCGCGCTCAGCGCCGCCGAGCAGGCCGAGGCCGGCGGCACGGCCGAGGAGATCGTCGCGGCGGCCGAGAAGCGTGCCGCCGGTACCTCCGCGTATTTCTGCCTGGACACCCTCGACCACCTGCGGCGCGGCGGCCGGATCGGGACCGCGCAGGCACTTCTCGGCTCGGCGCTCGCGGTCAAGCCGCTGCTCCAGCTGACGGGCGGCCGCATCGAGCCGCTGGAGAAGGTCCGCACCACATCCAGAGCCGTCGCCCGTCTCGAAGAACTCGTGGCGGAGTGCGCGGGCGCGGGGAGAGTGGACCTCGCGGTCCACCACCTGGACGCCGCCGACCGGGCCGAGGCCCTCGCCGAGCGCTTGCGGGCGCGCGTGCCGGGTACGGCGTCGCTCTACGTGAGCGAAGTCGGCGCGGTCATCGGCGCGCACACCGGGCCGGGACTGCTGGGAGCCGTCGTCTCTCCTCGCTGAACGGCTCTCCGTGCCGGGAGCCCGACGGTTCTCCGCTTCGAGGGCCGAACGACTTTCCGCAAGGCAGGCGAAACGGTTTTCCACGAGGTCAGGGCGGAGCTAACGGGAGTTATCCACAGGAGAGTCGGCTCGCGCCCTCTCCTCGTCGCGACTCTCGTCACTCTCATGAGTGAGAGAAAAATCGGGTTTCGCCGAGTTATCCACAGATTTCACTTTCGGGGCGAGTGGTGCCCTCCGCGTCGCTTACGTTCAGTGACATGGAAGAACGCGCAGACATCAATGCCGCTCGTGCGCTCGCGGCGTCCGGAAACGACGTACGCGGGGCACGGCATGGCGCCGTGGGCCCGGCACGCGGGCAAGGCGCCGCCTCGCGGGGCGCCGGACGCCGGGGCCCCTGCCGTCGCGACTGCGTTCGGGCGCGCGCGGGCCGCGCTCGCGGACCGCCTTCCGCTGTGGCTGCGCTCCCGTCTCGTGCTCGAACGGCGCGCAGTACTGGCCCTCGCCGTCGTGCTGCTCGGCCTCCTCGGCTTCGCGGCTCAGCACTGGTGGTCCGCGCGCCCGCAACCGGTCTCGGTGCCCGCCGCGGAACACACGTCGGCGGACACGGCGACGGCGACGACGGGAGGGATGCCGGCGAAGGGCGTTCCCGCTCCTTCGGAGGCTGCGGCGGAGCGGGAGGGCGCGGCAGAGGGGGCCGGGTCCGCGGGTGCCGCTCCTGGTGCCGATCGTGGCGCGCTCGTCGTGGACGTGGGAGGCGAGGTGCGGAAGCCCGGGGTGCGCAGGCTGGTGCCCGGCTCCCGGGTGGAGGACGCGCTGCGGGCCGCCGGAGGGGTGCGGAAGGGCGCGGATCTGCAAGGGCTCAACCGTGCCCGCCCGCTGGTCGACGGAGAGCTGGTCTGGGTCGGAGCTCCGCCGCCCGGGGGCATCACGGCGGCGGTCGGCACGGGGGTTCCGGGCGGGACGCCCGCGGGAGCCGGCGGGGCGTCGGCCGGTACTGCCCCGGCCACCGGTCCTCTTGTCCAGCTCAACGCGGCCTCACTGGACCAACTCGACGGACTGCCCGGCGTCGGTCCTGTCCTGGCCCAGCGCATCCTCGATCACCGTACCGCGCACGGCGGTTTCGGCTCGGTGGACGAACTGCGTGAGGTGTCCGGGATCGGCGCACGTCGGTTCGCCGAACTGCGGGAGTACGTGCGGTTGTGAGCGCGGTGGGGGAACGGCAGCGACAGGGCGACATCGACGGGGGAGCCGTCGCGGGACGGGCCGGAAGCACCGGGCCGGCATCGGCCCCGGGGGAGCCCTGGTCTCGCGGCGGGCCGGTTCGCAGGGTGCCGGTCGGCCGGGCGCCGTCGCGGGAGCCGGTGACCGGGCCCAGGAGCCGGAGCAGACGGGAGGGCGCGGATCTGCGGCTCGTGCTGCCTGCGCTGGGTGCCTGGGGCGCGGCGGCTCTCGTGCTGGGGCTGTCGGCTCGCGCCGGGGTGTGGATCGCGATGGTGTGCGTGGCGTTCGGCGCCGGGCTGCTCCTGTCCGGCAGGGGCGCGAAGCGGGCGAGGGAAAGCGGTGGCAGGCGGCGTTGGGCGGTGGCGGCCGTGCTCGTGTGCGTGAGTGCCGGGGCCGCGTCGGCGGCCGTGGGGCGCGCGGACATCGAACGCGGACCCGTGCCGGGGCTGGCGCGGCACGGTGCGGTGACCGAGGCGGTCGTCGAGGTCACGGACCAGCCGCGTGCGCGGCCCTCGACGGTGCGGGGAGGCAGGGAACTGCCCGGGCAGTTGCTCTGGGAAGGGGAGGTGCGGGAGATCGGGGCGGCGGGCGGGCGAGTGGTCCGGGTGCGGACGCCGGTGCTCGTGGTGGTGGACGGCGTCATGGAGCCGGGACAGGAGAAGAAGGCCAGGGAATGGCTGCGGTTGCTCCCGACGACGCGGGTGCGCACCCGTTTTCGCTGGAGCCCCCCGTGGACGGAGGGCCGGCGCGCGGCCGCGGTGGCGCGGGCGCACGGCGAGGCGGGGCCCGTCGTGGTCGGGCGTCCCAACGGGGTGCGGCGGGCGGCGGGGAAGCTGAGGGAGGACCTGCGCGAGGCGGTGGCGCCCCTGCATCCGGACGTGCGGGCCTTGCTGCCCGGGCTCGTCGTGGGCGACACCTCCGGTCTGACACCCGCTCTCGAACGGGCCTTCCAGGCGACGGACTTGACGCATCTTCTCGCGGTCAGCGGGGGGAACTTCGCGGTGCTGCTCGCGGTTCTCCTCGGGCCGCCGGGGCGGGCGGCGCGGGCGGAACGGGGCGGGCTCGCGCCCCGGCTCGGTCTGTCGCTGCGGGGGACGGCGGTGGCCGGAGGCGTGCTGTGCGCGGGGTTCGTCGTCGTGTGCGGGGCCGAACCGAGCGTGGTGCGGGCGGCCGGGTGCGGAACCGTGGCCCTGGTGGCGCTCGCGACGGGGCGGCGCAGGTCGATGGTGCCGGCACTCGCCGCGGTGGTTCTCGTGCTCGTGCTGTGGGAACCGTGGCTGGCGCGGAGCTTCGGCTTCGTGCTCTCGGTGCTCGCGACGGGCGCCCTGCTGACCGTGGCGCCTTCCTGGAGCGCGGCACTGCGACGGCGGGGTGTCTGGCCGAGACTCGCGGAGGGGATCGCGGCAGCGGCCGCGGCGCAGGCGGTGTGCGCTCCCGTGGTGGTGCTGCTCT
>NZ_GG770539.1:4896435-4910852 GCF_000154905.1 Streptomyces sp. SPB074
GGTGCTCGCGCCCTGGGCGCAGCCCGCCGCCCAGGCGCTGGCCTGGTGCGCCGGGTGGCCGGTCCGGTGGGTCGCGTGGGTGGCGCGCACGGGCGCCGCGCTGCCGGGGGCGGGGATCGGGTGGCCAGGGGGCTGGGCGGGGGCCGGGCTGCTCGCGGGGGCGGTGCTGCTGCTCGTGGCGCTCGGTGGGCTGGTGCTGCGCTCGCGGTGGCTGGTGAGCGGGTGCGCGCTGCTCCTGGTGCTCGTGGTGGTGCGTCCCGCGCCGGTGACGCGCGTGCTGGGTGCCTGGCCGCCGGTGGGGTGGCGCTACGTCATGTGCGACGTGGGACAGGGGGACGCGACCGTGCTCGCCGCCGGGGCGGGCAGCGCGGTGGTGGTCGACGCGGGGCCCGACCCGGACCGGGTGGCCGCGTGTCTGGACCGGCTCGGGGTGCGGCGGGTGCCGCTCGTGCTGCTGAGCCACTTCCACGCCGATCACGTGGCCGGACTGGAAGGGGTGCTGCGGGGCCGGTCGGTGGGCGCGGTGCAGACGACCGCGCTCGCGGAACCGGCGGGCCAGGCGGCGGCGGTGCGGCGCACCGCGGCGGAGCACGGGGTGCCGGTACTCACCGCGACGGCCGGTGAGCGCCGGGCGGTCGGCGGGCTGAGCTGGGAGGTGGTGTGGCCGCCCGCCGGTGGTGGCCCGCTCGGTGACGACGGGCCCAATGACGCCAGCCTCGTGCTGGTGGTGCGGACGGGCGGAGTGCGGCTGTTGCTCGCGGGGGACGTGGAACCCGCTGTGCAGCGGGAACTGCTCCGGCGACCGGACGGGGCACCGCACGTCGACGTGCTCAAGGTGCCGCACCACGGCTCGGCGTACCAGGAGGGGGAGTGGGTGCGGCGGGTCGCGCCCCGGGTGGCGTTGGTCTCGGTCGGGGCGGACAACGGGTACGGGCATCCCGCCCCCCGCACGCTCGCCGCCCTGCGTGCCACCGGGGCACTCGTCGAACGGACCGACGAGCACGGGGACCTGGCGGTGACGGGAGCCCCTGTGACGCGGCGGAGCGGGGCGCGGACGGAGGACGACGCGGGGGAGGAGGTGGTGCGGTTGGAGGTGGCGCGGGAGCGGTGAGGACTGGCCGACGGGGCGGTCGTGCTGGACACCGAGGGGCGGCGAGCGCGGCGGGGCGGAAAAGGGGTGGAGGGCGGGACCGGTGGAGCCGAGCATGAGGGGATGACGGAGAGCGGGGAAGCAGGGCACGTGAGCGGTGGCGGTGCCGGGGAGGTGTCCGGCGCGCGGCCTGTCGCGCTGGTGACCGGCGTGGGGCGCACGGCGGGGATCGGGGCCGCGGTGGCGCGTCGGCTGGCCGCCTCCGGGTGGGACATCGTGTGCACCTGCTGGGCCGCGTACGACGCGCGGATGGAGTGGGGTGCGGAGGAAGGAGCGGGCGAGGAGATCAGGGCGCGGCTCGTGGAGTCCGGGGCGGCGTGTGCGGTGATCGAGGCGGATCTCGCCGACGCGACCGCGCCGGAGCGGGTCTTCGCGGAGGCGGAGAGGCGGCTCGGGTCCGTGACGGCGCTCGTGCTGTGCCACTGCGAGTCCGTCGACTCGGGGCTGCTCGACACGACGCTGGAGAGCTTCGACCGGCACTTCGCCGTCAACGCCCGGGGAAGCCGGCTGATGATCAGGGAGTTCGGGCGCCGGTTCAGGGGCCCGCACCGGCGCGGCCGGATCGTGGCGCTCACGAGTGATCACACCGTGGGCAATCTGCCGTACGGCGCGAGCAAGGGAGCGCTGGACCGGATCACGCTCGCGGC
Source organism: Streptomyces sp. SPB074 (assembly GCF_000154905.1). Classification (GTDB taxonomy): domain Bacteria; phylum Actinomycetota; class Actinomycetes; order Streptomycetales; family Streptomycetaceae; genus Streptomyces. The sequence continues at coordinate 4,898,233 of NZ_GG770539.1, forward strand.
GGCGCGGGAGTTCGCCGGGCTGGGCGTCACGGCGAACGTGATCAATCCCGGACCTGTCGACACCGGGTGGATGACGGGGGAGACGCGGGAGCGGGTGCGGGAGGCGACGCCGCTCGGGCGGCTCGGCACCCCGCACGACACCGCGCGCCTCGTGGACTTCCTGTGCTCGCCCGGCGGGGAGTGGATCAACGGGCAGTCGCTCATGAGCGATGGCGGACTGGACCGGGCGGCAGGCGGGACTTACCCCGCGTAACGGAAGTGAGCTGCGGGAACATCAAGCGGAACATCAAATTCAGGTCAAAGGGGCGAGCTTGGGGAGTGTCCGGCATTCCTGCGATGTGGTCTCGTGTTGCCTCGAAAGCCTCAGCGGTGGTCGAATGTTTGAGTTTGAAGGCTCGAAATCGATCACGAAATGTAGGGGTGTCCGGTAGATGTTCGGCCTGGGGACGAAGAATCGCGCGAGTGGCGGGCGGGGGAGAACGGCGCTCTCCGAGGCGGTTCTGCCGGACGGGGCAGGGCTGTTCAGCTGCCGGGTGCTCGATCCGGTGGGCGAACCGCTCGCCGGGGCGGAGTGCTCGCTGACCGACGGGCGGGGGCGGAAAGTCGCCACCGCGGAGGCCGATCCTTTCGGTTCCTTCGTCGTCTCGGTACGGGAGGGCGACTACCGGCTCGCGGTCGGCACCGAGGGGTACACGCCGCACCGGGGCGATGTCCACATCAGCAACGGTGAGCACACCGACCTCGGCGTGCTCACTCTCCAGGTGGCGCCGCCGCCCCCGCTGCCGAGCCCCGGGGACTGGGAGATCGACCCGACGCACTCCTCCATCGCCTTCACCGCGCGGCACATCGGCCTGGCCCGGGTGCACGGAAGGTTCAACACCTTCGCCGGCGTCGTACGGATCGGCGAGCGGGTGGAGGACTTCGCGATGCACGTGCTGATCGACGCCGCCTCGATCGACACGAACGTGCAGATGCGGGACGACCACCTGCGCTCCTCGGACTTCCTCGACGTGGGGGCGTACCCGACGCTGGAGTTCTACAGCGACCGGTTCACGCACCGGGGCGGGGGCCGCTGGGCCGTCACCGGGGCGTTGTCACTCCACGGGGTGACGCGGACCGTCACGCTCGACGTGGACTACCTCGGTCAGGGCAACGGCATGGAGGGGGAGCAGCGGGCGGCGTGCCGGGCGACGACCGAGCTCCACCGCGACGACTACACCGTGAGCTGGCAGACCATGCTCTCGCGCGGGATCGCCGTGGTCGGCCCGAGCATCACCATCGAGCTGGACGTTCAGGTCGTGCCGAAAAAGGCGTGAGCCGTGAGGACCGGGCGCGGACCCCCTGGCCGGGACCGCCCCGTGGGTACGGCAGGATCTCCGCGTGGACGACGAGATGGACCTGAACGTGGCGCACGTGCTCGTGCTGCCCGACCGCGACGCCGCCGAGGAGGCGGTCGAGGAACTGGCCCGCCGCTACGAGCTGGGGGCGGAGCCCGAGCTCGTGCGCGAGGCCCTGGCGGGAGAGGACGACGCCGAGGACGCCCAGTGGCTGATCGTGCTCTCCGAGGAGGCCGGGACGTTCAGCGCGAGTGAGCTCGACGCGTTCGCGGGCGAGTGGGACGGCTGGCGCGAGGCCCCGTGACGATCGGCCTGGCATCCGTCGGCGCCGGGCGCCACGGGTGACGGGGAGGCTGCGCCGCCGTGAGCGGAGAGCGGTGGGCCACTGGGCGCGGAGGGCGGCGGGCCACCGGAGATGCCGGGTGCCTCACCCCCGGGGGCCGCGCGTCCTCTCGGCGGAGCCGGGCTCGTCGGCGGGGGAGGCGGGGCCCTTGTCGGCGGCGGAGGCCGGAGCCGGTGTCGGTGGGGCGTGCGATGCTTGGCGGCGATGGCCAGGAAAAACGCTGACGACGACCCGCTCGCTCCGCTCACGCTCGCCGTGGGCCAGGAGGAGCTGCTGATCGACCGCGCGGTGCGGCAGGTGGTGCTCGCCGCGCGGGCGGCCGACGCCGACACCGATGTGCGCGAGCTCACGCCCGAGCAGCTCCAGCCCGGCGGGCTCGCCGAGCTGACGAGCCCCTCGCTCTTCGCCGAGCGCAAGGTCCTCGTCGTGCGCAACGCTCAGGATCTCTCCGCCGACGCGGTCAAGGAGGTCAAGGGCTATCTGCCCGCGCCCGTGGACGAGGTCGCGCTCGTCCTGTGCCACGCGGGCGGAGCCAAGGGCAAGGGGCTGCTCGACGCGGCGCGCAAGGCGGGAGCGCGCGAGGTGCCCTGCCCGAAGATGACGAAGCCGGCCGACCGGCTCGCCTTCGTGCGCAACGAGTTCCGTACGACGGGGCGTTCGGCCACGCCCGAGGCGTGCCAGACGCTCGTGGACGCGATCGGCAGCGATCTGCGCGAGCTGGCCGCCGCGGTCTCGCAGCTCACCGCGGACGTCGAGGGCACGATCGACGAGGCGATCGTCGGGCGGTACTACACGGGCCGGGCGGAGACGTCGAGTTTCACGGTCGCCGACCGGGCCGTCGAGGGCCGGGCCGCCGAGGCGCTGGAGGCGCTGCGCTGGTCCCTCTCCACGGGCGTCGCGCCCGTCATGATCACGAGCGCGCTCGCGCAGGGGGTACGGGCCATCGGCAAGCTGTCCTCGGCGCGGGGCGGCCGGCCGGCCGACCTGGCCCGCGAGCTGGGGATGCCGCCGTGGAAGATCGACCGGGTGCGGCAGCAGATGCGCGGGTGGACCCCGGACGGCGTCTCGATCGCGCTGCGCGCGGTCGCCGAGGCCGACGCGGGCGTGAAGGGCGGCGGCGACGACCCGGAGTACGCCCTGGAGAAAGCCGTCGTCACGATCGCCCGCGCGGCCCGTTCCCGCCGCTGAGAACGAGGCTCCGAGCCGCAGGGCCGGGACCCGGCCGGTTCAGGACGCCACCGCGCCTCGTCGCGATCCGCGCTCTTGCCTCGTGGGCGCGCCGCCTCTCCTCGTCCCGGCGGACCGCGCCGTCTCGTCTCGTGGGCGCGCACCACCTCGTCGCCATCCCGGCCCGTGTCACCTGCCCCGGCGGCACAGCGACAGGCGGCACCCGCCCGCCCCCGCCCCGCACAGCCCCTCCCCGCTCCGACCGCGCCTCCGCACGGCCACCACCACGGCCACCCGGACCCTCATCACGGCGCCCGCGCCCGCCGTAACGTGTCGCGCCGCCCACCCCGCCTCGCCCGCCCCGCCTCGCCCGCCCCGTCGTGCCGCGTCGCGTCGCGCCCGCCCCCATCGCGCCGTCCTCGCGCACCGCATCGCCCCCGACATGCCAAAACCCCGCCCCGTCGCAAGGACGGTGGCGGGGTTCTCGGTCGAGTCCTGTGTGCCTTCGGCGGCGGTGAGCCGCCGCGATCCCGCACCCGCGTGGCGAACGCTAGGCCGCATACGGGATCTGTCGGGACGGGACGGGGAGCGGTAGAGAGGGCCCGCTGGGTCCCCGTCGTCCCGGGGACGACGGTCGGTGCCGGAAGGCGGAGGAAGCCCGGCCTAGAGGGAGGCGGCCTTCGAAGCAAGCGCCGACTTCTTGTTGGCGGCCTGGTTCTTGTGGATGACGCCGGAGGAGACGGCCTTGTCGAGCTTGCGCGTGGCAAGACGCGTCAGCTCCTGGGCCTTCTCGACGTCACCCGCGGCAGTGGCCTCGCGGGCCTTGCGGATCGCGGTCTTGAGCGAGGACTTGACGGCCTTGTTGCGCAGGCGCGCCTTCTCGTTCGTCTTGTTCCGCTTGATCTGGGACTTGATGTTCGCCACGAAAGAGCCTTTTCAGCTGCAAGCGCGCGGCCGGAACCGCGCGAATGTTTCGGTTGAGTACGCGTGTCCCCGAAGCTGAGAGGGCTGGGAGACACACAGTGCACCAGGCTAGCAGCCACTGCCTGAGCGGCCCAAACCGCTCCTCGCCCCCCGCGCATGGGACGATGGGGGTCTACGTATCCGACCGACTGCCCGAAGCCCGAGCCGGAGGCGGCCGGCGGCTCCCCTGCCGGACGCCTCAAGAATCAGGACCCCGCGTGCCCGCGACCCCTCTCCATGTGCCCGAGCCGAGCCGTACCGACCCGGCGCTGATCAGGAATTTCTGCATCATCGCGCACATCGACCACGGCAAGTCCACGCTCGCCGACCGGATGCTCCAGCTGACCGGGGTGGTGGAGCAGCGGCAGATGCGCGCCCAGTACCTCGACCGCATGGACATCGAGCGGGAGCGTGGCATCACGATCAAGTCGCAGGCCGTGCGGCTGCCCTGGGCCCCCACCGAGGGCGCCGGGCAGGGCAGCACCCACATCCTCAACATGATCGACACCCCCGGTCACGTCGACTTCACCTACGAGGTCTCGCGCTCGCTCGCCGCCTGCGAGGGCACGATCCTCCTGGTGGACGCGGCCCAGGGCATCGAGGCGCAGACCCTCGCCAACCTCTACCTGGCGATGGAGAACGACCTCACGATCATCCCGGTCCTCAACAAGATCGACCTCCCGGCCGCGCAGCCCGAGAAGTTCTCCGAGGAACTCGCGAACCTCATCGGCTGCCGGCCCGAGGACGTGCTCAAGGTCTCCGCGAAGACCGGCGTCGGCGTCGAGGCGCTGCTCGACCAGGTCGTCGCGCAGATCCCGGCCCCGGTCGGCGTCAAGGACGCCCCGGCCCGCGCGATGATCTTCGACTCGGTCTACGACTCGTACCGCGGTGTCGTCACGTACGTACGTGTCGTGGACGGCCAGCTGAACAAGCGCGAGCGCATCCGCATGATGTCGACCGGCGCGACCCACGAACTGCTCGAAATCGGTACGAACTCGCCCGAGATGCTCGCCGCCGACGGTCTCGGCGTCGGCGAGGTCGGATACCTGATCACGGGCGTGAAGGACGTGCGCCAGTCCAAGGTCGGTGACACGATCACCAGCCAGTCCAAGGGCGCCCAGGAGGCGCTCGGGGGCTACAAGGACCCGAAGCCCATGGTCTTCTCGGGCCTCTACCCGCTCGACGGGTCGGACTACCCCGAGCTGCGCGACGCGCTCGACAAGCTCCAGCTCAACGACGCCGCGCTCGTCTACGAGCCCGAGACCTCCGCCGCGCTCGGCTTCGGCTTCCGCGTCGGCTTCCTCGGGCTGCTCCACCTCGACGTCATCCGTGAGCGTCTTGAGCGCGAATTCGGTCTCGACCTGATCGCGACCGCGCCCAACGTGGTCTACCGCGTGATCATGGAGGACGGCACCGAGTACACCGTCACCAACCCGAGCGAATTCCCCGAGGGGAAGATCGACGAGGTCTACGAGCCGGTCGTGCGGGCCACGATCCTCGCGCCGAGCGAGTTCATCGGCTCGATCATGGAGCTGTGCCAGGGCCGGCGCGGTGTCCTCCTCGGGATGGACTACCTCTCCGAGGACCGCGTCGAGATCCGCTACACGCTGCCGCTCGCCGAGATCGTCTTCGACTTCTTCGACCAGCTCAAGTCCAAGACACGCGGCTACGCCTCGCTCGACTACGAGCCCACGGGCGAGCAGACCGCGCAGCTCGTCAAGGTCGACATCCTCCTGCACGGCGACAAGGTCGACGCCTTCTCGGCGATCACCCACCGCGACGCCGCGTACGCCTACGGGGTGCGGCTCGTCGCGAAGCTGCGCGAACTCATCCCGCGCCAGGCGTTCGAGGTCCCGGTCCAGGCCGCGATCGGCTCCCGCGTCATCGCGCGCGAGACGATCCGCGCGATCCGCAAGGACGTGCTCGCCAAGTGCTACGGCGGTGACATCTCCCGTAAGCGGAAGCTCCTGGAGAAGCAGAAGGAGGGCAAGAAGCGCATGAAGATGGTCGGGTCCGTCGAAGTCCCGCAGGAAGCCTTCATCGCCGTCCTCTCCAGCGACGAGCCGAGCGGCAAGAAGAAGTAGCCACCCGCCCGCCCCCCCCCGGCGGGACGGCCACCGCCCCAGCTCCGGCCCCACGGGCCCCGTACGCCTTCCGCGACGGGGCCCGTTGCCGTACCCGGGGGCGCTCCGGCGGCGAAGGGCGGGCGCTCCGGAGTGCGTGGGCGCTCCCGTCTACGCGGGCGCGTCAGCCCACCCGTACGGAAGCCCGCCACGCCCGGCGCCCGCACCAATCCCCCCGTACGGAAGTCCGCTACGCCCGGCGCCCCCGCTCGCGTACCCCGTCCCGCCGCTCCCCGTCCCGCCCGTCCCGCCCGTCCCGCCGCTCCGTCCGGAGCCCCGCCGCCGCCCACGTCGGCGGCCTCGTGCCCGGAGTCTCCGGGCGGAAGCGGAGCCGGGGCGGAAGGGGCGGGCGGGGCGGATGTCGTGAACGGAGCGGGCCTCAGGCCCTTACGCGCAGGCCAGGCTCGTTCTACTCTGATCACCGTCCCTTAGTTACTCACCAGTTAAACAACGCGCAGGAACCGCTCAGTACACGTCTCGAAAAACGTCTCAACCATTCACTACCAGTCGCACGCAGAGTCGCGGGCCCGGAGGATGTCGTGAGCGACACACAGACCATGATCGAGAACCGACCGCCCTCCGTGGCGCACCTCTTCCTGGAGCGCGTCGCCGCGACCCCGGACGCGGAGGCGTACCGCTACCCGGTGCCGCCCGCGTCCGGCGAGGGCCCGTCCGACTGGGCCTCGCTGACCTGGGCGCAGGCCGCCGAGCGGGTGGACCGGATCGCGGCCGGGCTCATCGCGCTCGGCATCGAGCCCGAGCAGCGTGTCGCGCTCGCCGCGGCGACCCGCGTCGAGTGGATTCTCGTGGACCTCGGCATCATGTGCGCGGGGGCCGCGACCACGACCGTCTACCCCTCGACCAACACGAAGGAGTCCGCGTTCATCCTCGCCGACTCCGGCAGCCGCGTGGTCGTCGCCGAGGACGCGACGCAGCTCGCGAAGATCCGTGAGAACCGCGCCGAGCTTCCGGGGCTGCACCACGTCGTCGTCATCGACGCGGAGGGTGCCGAGGCGGCGGAGGGGGACCCGGACGGCTGGCTGCTCACGCTCGCCGACCTGGAGAAGCGCGGGCAGGAATACCTCGCCACGCATCCAGGGGTGATCAAGGAGCGCATCGAGGCGATCACGAAGGATCAGCTCGCGACGTTGATCTACACCTCGGGCACGACGGGCCGTCCCAAGGGCGTACGCCTGCCGCACGAGTGCTGGTCCTACATGGCCAAGGCGATCAAGGCGACCGGGATGGTCCTGGAGGGGGACGTCCAGTATCTGTGGCTGCCGCTCGCGCACGTCTTCGGCAAGGTGCTGACCTCCGGGCACATCGAGGTCGGGCACGTGACCGCCGTCGACGGGCGGGTGGACCAGATCATCGTGAACCTGCCCGTCGTCCGGCCCACCTACATGGCCGCCGTGCCGCGCATCTTCGAGAAGGTCTACAACGGGGTCGCCGGGAAGGCGCGCGAGGGCGGCGACGCCAAGTACAAGATCTTCCAGTGGGCCGCCGGGATCGCCCGCGAGTACGCGAAGACCTCGCAGGACAACTTCCGCCGAACCGGCACCGCGACCGTCCCGCTCGGCCTGCGCACGAAGCACGCCGTCGCCGACCGGCTCGTCTACGGCAAGATCCGCGAGGCGATGGGCGGCAGGCTGCGTGCCGCGATCTCCGGCTCCGCGGCGCTCGCCCCCGAGATCGGCTTCTTCTTCGCGGGGGCCGGCGTGCACATCCTGGAGGGGTACGGGCTCACGGAGTCGAGCGCCGCCTCGTTCGTGAACCCGGGCGAGGCGTACCGCACCGGCACGGTGGGCAAGCCGCTGCCCGGCACGGAGGTGCGGATCGCCGAGGACGGCGAGGTCCTGCTGCGCGGCCCCGGCATCATGGCCGGCTACCACGGGCTGCCCGAGAAGACCGCCGAGGTCCTGGAGCCGGACGGCTGGTTCCACACGGGCGACATCGGAGAGCTGTCCGTGGACGGCTACCTGCGGATCACCGACCGCAAGAAGGACATCATCAAGACCTCCGGCGGCAAGTACATCGCCCCGGCCGAGGTCGAGGGCCAGTTCAAGGCCATCTGCCCGTACGTCTCGAACATCCTGGTCCACGGCGGTGACCGCAACTTCTGCTCCGCGCTCATCTCGCTCGACGAGGACGCGCTGCTCGGCTGGGCGAAGGAGAACGGGCTCGACGGCAAGCCGTACGAGGAGATCGTGGCCGACGCGAAGACCGTCGAGATGGTCGACCGGTACGTGCGGGAGCTGAACGAGGGGCTCCAGCGCTGGGAGACCGTGAAGAAGTTCCGGCTCCTGCCGAGGGACCTCGACATCGAGCACGGGGAGCTGACACCGAGCCTCAAGATCAAACGGCCGGTGGTGGAGCGGGAGTACGGGTATCTGCTGGACGAGATGTACGAGGGCTCGCGCGAGGCGTGAGACGGCGGGGCGCGCGGGGGCCGGGGGCTCGGAGGCCGGGCGCCAGGGCGTGCGGTGGCGCACGGCTTCCGGTCGCAGGTCCGGGGCGCGCGGTGGCGAGGGGCTTCCGGTGGCGCGGGGTTTGTGCTCGCATGAGCTGTGCCGTCGGACGGGGCGGGCGGTCGGGGCTCGCGGAGGGGGCGGGCCCCCTCCGCGAAGGCTCGCCTCCCCCTCCGGGCCTGCCGGGGTGGTCCCCGGCGCTGGGCCGGGTGCGGCGACTGTGGTCCCGCGCCCGCCGCTCCGGTGCCGGAGGGGCTGATTCTCCGGGCCGGGGGTGAGCGACGGGCACTCGGGAGGTGGTCGGAGCGCGTGCGTGGGGAAACGATTCGCTGCATCCTCGTCGTATGACTTCCTCCTCCGCACCCGTCGTCGTCCATCCGCCCGGGAACGACGGGGGGCGACGGGTGCAGGTGGATGGTGAGGTGCTGGGGGTGGCGTACGGGGTCGCGGACCTCGTGGAGTTCCTGCGGCGGGCCGGGCTGGAGGACGCCGAGCAGGCGGTCGCCGCCGACGGCGGATTCATCGAGTGGCGCGGCGAGGGCCCGGGGGAGTGGATCGCCTAGGAGGGAACCTCGCCGGCTCGGGCGGGACGACGCGTCCGCTCCACCGGACGTCCGGAGCCTCACGCTCGGTGATCGTGCCGGGCCTGGGACAATGGACCTCATGCCTTCCGCACTTCCCGACGGTGAGCCCGTGCCCGAGAACGGGGCTCTTCCCGCGCAGGCCCTGGACGGGGCCGCCGGGCGCCCGCTCGGCTTTTACCTGCACGTGCCCTACTGCGCCAGCCGCTGCGGGTACTGCGACTTCAACACGTACACGGCGAGCGAACTGCGCGGTACGGGCGGCGTCCTCGCCTCGCGCGACAACTACGCCGACACCCTCGCCCAGGAGATCCGCCTCGCACGCGAGGTCCTCGGCGAGGACCCGCGCCCGGCCCGTACGGTCTTCTTCGGCGGCGGCACGCCCACCCTGCTCCCCGCCGCCGACCTCGTACGGATGCTCGCCGCCGTACGGGACGAGTTCGGCCTCGCGCCCGACGCCGAGGTGACGACCGAGGCGAACCCGGAGTCCGTCGATCCGGCGTACCTCGAAACCCTCCGTGAGGGCGGTTTCAACCGCATCTCCTTCGGGATGCAGAGCGCCCGTCCGCACGTGCTGCGTGTCCTCGACCGCAACCACACCCCCGGCCGCCCCGAAGCCTGTGTCGCCGAGGCGCGCGCCGCCGGGTTCGAGCACGTCAACCTGGACCTCATCTACGGAACCCCCGGTGAGAGCGACGCGGACTGGCGCGCCTCGCTCGAAGCGGCGATCGGCGCGGGGCCCGACCACGTCTCCGCGTACGCCCTGATCGTTGAGGAGGGCACTGGGCTCGCCCGCCGCGTCAGGCGCGGCGAGATCCCGATGACCGACGACGACGAGCACGCCGACCGCTACCTCATCGCCGACGAACTCCTCGCGAAGGCCGGATTCGACTGGTACGAGGTCTCCAACTGGGCGACCAGCGAGCCGGCCCGCTGCCTGCACAACGAGCTGTACTGGCGCGGCGCCGACTGGTGGGGCGCGGGACCGGGGGCGCACAGCCACGTCGGCGGTGTCCGCTGGTGGAACGTGAAGCACCCCGGTGCCTACGCCGCCGCGCTCGCCGAGGGCCGCTCACCGGGCGCCGGTCGCGAACTCCTCGGCGAGGAGGACCGCCGCGTCGAGCACATCCTGCTGGAACTGCGACTGCGCGAGGGCTGCCCTCTCGACCTCCTCCTCCCGGCGGGACGCGAGGCGGCCGCGCGTCACCGCGCGGCCGGACTGCTCGACCCCGAGGCGTACGAGAAGGGCGCGGCCGTCCTCACCCTGCGAGGACGGCTGCTCGCCGACGCGGTGGTACGGGACTTGGTCGACTGACTCGGCGCTGGGTGCTGGGTGCTGGGTGCTGGGTGCTGGGCGCTCGGAGGGCGGGAGACGGGGCACGTCGTGCTGAGTGGACGACTGTGCGCCCATCTCGGTGGACGCGTGTGCACCGAGCTTGGGTGAACGGGTGTGTACGCGCCTCGGTGGACATGTGTGCGCCGAGCTCGGTGAACGTATGTGCGCCGAACTGGGTGAATGATTGTGCTCCGAGTTATGGGAACGGGTGTGCGCCGAGTTCGGTGGACAAGTGTGCGCGGATGCGGGGCATGGTTTCCGCGTTCCCCGAGTCCGGGCCGGTGAACAAGTGTGCACTCATGCCGGCTGCCTCTGCGGCCTCGATGTTCGGCGGGGCGTCGTCCACGAAGAGGCAGTCCCGGGCCCGTACTCCCAGCCCTTCGCACACGGCCGCGAAGGCGCGCGGATCGGGTTTGGCCAGGCCGGTCTCGTGCGAGTACGAGAGGTGTTCGACCAGGGTGTCGAATCCGTACAGCGCCGATTCGCGCGCACGCGCCCCGACGAAGCTGTTGCTCAGGATGCCGAGCCGGCAGCGCCCGCGCAGGCTCCGGACGAACGCGATCAGCTCGGTGTTCGGGGTCCCGAGGTACTCCGTCCACAGGTCGGTCAGGAAGGCGTCGCGCTCGCCGGGGCCGAGCCCGAGTCGCGCGGCCACCTGGTCCCGTACCGCCTCCTCGCAGATGCGCCCGACCGCCCCCGCCTCCCATACGTCCGCCATGCGGGCCTCGATCGTCCCGGGCGGGAACCCGAGGCGTTCTTCCCAGCGTTCGGCCCACCCTGTCGCGGGCGTGTACTCCAGGACGCCGCCTATGTCGAGCACGAGAGCTTTCATCCGGGTGTGTTCCTCCCCCTCGGTGGGGCGGCCGTCCGCCCCTTCGTAAGAACAGGCTGGAGTCTGCCCCTGGGGGAAGGTCAACGACGGGACTTCTCGCACTGCCCCGAGCGCACGCGACGGCCGCCGCCTTCCGGTCCCGCTCCGGCGCGGGCCCGGCCCCGGCGCGAGGGCGCCGTGTTCCCGTCGAGTCCACTCGGCTCGGCGTAGGGGGCGGTCCCCGCGCCGTGTCGTGCGCGGCCGCCGCGTCGAGCGCCCGCCCCACGCCGCCACCGGGAGGAGGACACGGGGCGTCGCCGCTCGTGGAGCCGCAGCGCTCTCTCTGAGGGGCGGTCAGGTCTGGTCGGGGGCCGTCACGAAGTCGACCAGTTCCTCGACACGGCCGAGCAGTTCAGGCTCCAGGTCCTTGTACGAGTGGACGCGGGAGAGGATGTGCTGCCAGGCCGCGCCCGTGTTCTCCGGCCAGCCGAGGGCCCGGCAGATGCCCGTCTTCCAGTCCTGCCCGCGCGGGACACGCGGCCAGGCCGCGATGCCGACCGAGGACGGTTTCACCGCTTCCCAGATGTCGATGTACGGGTGTCCCACCACCAGCGCGTGCGGGCTCGCGACCTCCGCCGCGATGCGCGCCTCCTTCGAGCCCGGCACCAGGTGGTCGACCAGGACGCCGAGCCGCGCGTCCGGGCCCGGCGCGAACTCCGCGACGATCGCGGGGAGATCGTCCACGCCCTCCAGGTACTCGACCACGACGCCCTCGATCCGCAGGTCGTCGCCCCAGACGCGTTCCACCAGCTCCGCGTCGTGCCGCCCCTCCACGTAGATCCGCCCGGCCCGCGCCACACGCGCCCGCGCGCCGGAGACCGCGACGGAGCCCGAGGCGGTACGCGAAGGGGCGGCCGGAGCCGCGGTGGCGGGCCGTACGAGCGTCACCGCGCCGCCCTCCAGCAGGAAACCGGCCTCGGTGAGCGGGAAGACGCGTGTCTTGCCGAAACGGTCCTCCAGCGATACGACGAGGCCCTGGGCCGACTTCTCCCAGCCCGTGACGGCGCCGCAGAAGCCGCTCGTGACCTCCTCCACGACGAGATCCCGCTCCAGCGGCACCTGGGGAACGGCCCGTCGCTTCTTCCAAGGCGGGGTGAGGTCGGGGGAGTACGCGCGCATTCTCAGGACGATAGGAACATACGGCCGTCCGGGCGACCGCGACACGCCGTGCAGGCCCTCACGGCGCCCGCCACACACCCGCCGCCGCCGAACTCCGCCCGCACGCACCGCGCCCGGGCTCACCGACCGGCCCGCCGTCGTGTGCGCCCCTGCCCCGCGCCCCGCCCGTCTGCGACCCGGCTCCCGCCTCGCACCCGTGCCCGACCCGGAGCCGACACCCGCCCCGCGCACGTGCGGACCCCGGCACTCGACCCCGCCCCGGCCTGCGGGCTCGACCGCACCCCGGCCCCCGCGCCCGCGTTCGGCTCCGCC
>NZ_GG770539.1:4911454-4933300 GCF_000154905.1 Streptomyces sp. SPB074
CACCGGCACGTCGAAGGCCGGCCTGCCGAGGACGAGGTCGAAGTGCGGGTGGGTGAGTGCGAGATGCGTCACGTGGGAGCCGTCCCCGAGGAGGCGTCCGGCCGCGCGCCGCACGGCCTCGCCCTGCGCGAGGCTCGCGCCCGGGTCCACGAGGAGGGCCGCGCCCTCGCCCCGTACGAGCCCCGCCGTGCAGTCCCAGCCGGGCAGCCGCAGCCGCGCCACACCGGGCGCCAGGTGTTCCCACTCCGGCAGTTCCGTCGGCTCCATCGCGCTCCCCGCTCGTCGGTGGCGGCCCCGGGGACGCCCGGCGGGCACCCGTCGTCCCCGCCGCGTCCCCGCTGCCCCTGCCGCACCCCTGCCCCGTTCCGTCCCGCTCACCCCGGTACGCGCCCGTACGCGGGCGGGCGTCGCCGGTGAAGTGCCACAAAGCGCCGCACGGCCTTGCCCGGGGCCCACCGTACGGCCGTACACTGGCCGGGGAAGTTCTGGCACTCAGACAGGGCGAGTGCCAGGCCCGGACCGGAGGTTCCGGCCGGAGGCCAGGGAGGTGGCGGCGTGCTGAGCGAACGCAGACTCGAAGTGCTGCGCGCCATCGTCCAGGACTACGTCGGTACCGAGGAGCCCGTCGGCTCCAAGGCTCTCACCGAGCGGCACCGGCTCGGCGTCTCCCCGGCCACCGTGCGCAACGACATGGCGGCCCTGGAGGACGAGGGGTACATCGCCCAGCCGCACACGAGCGCGGGCCGTATCCCGACCGACAAGGGCTACCGCCTCTTCGTGGACAAGCTCGCCGACATCAAGCCGATGACGGCGCCCGAACGCCGCGCCATCCAGAGTTTCCTGGACAGCGCGGTCGACCTGGACGACGTCGTGGGCCGGACCGTACGGCTGCTCGCGCAGCTCACGCGGCAGGTCGCGGTCGTGCAGTACCCCTCGCTGACGCGCTCCACCGTGCGGCACGTCGAGCTGCTCTCGATGAGTCCCGCGCGCGTCATGCTGGTGCTGATCACGGACACGGGCCGCGTCGAGCAGCGGATGATCGACTGCCCGGCGCCCTTCGGCGAGACCTCCGTGGCCGATCTGCGGGCCCGGCTCAACAGCCGGGTCTCGGGGCGGCGCTTCGCCGACGTCCCGCAGCTCGTCCAGGATCTGCCCGACTCCTTCGAGCAGGAGGATCGCGGCACGGTCGCCGTCGTCCTGTCCACGCTGCTCGAAACGGTGGTCGAGGAGACCGAGGAACGCCTCATGATCGGCGGTACGGCGAACCTCGCGCGGTACGGGCAGGACTTCCCCCTCATGATCCGGCCGGTGCTGGAGGCGCTGGAGGAGCAGGTGGTGCTCCTGCGGCTGCTCGGCGAGGTCAACGACCCGCGCATGGCGGTCCGGATCGGTCATGAGAACGCCTACGAGGGGCTCAACTCCACCTCGGTGGTGTCGGTCGGTTACGGTTCGGGCGGCGAGGCAGTCGCCAAGCTCGGCGTGGTCGGACCGACCCGCATGGACTACCCCGGAACGATGGGAGCGGTACGCGCAGTGGCTCGTTACGTCGGACAGATCCTGGCGGAGTCGTAAGTGGCCACGGACTACTACGCCGTACTCGGCGTGCGCCGCGACGCCTCCCCGGACGAGATCAAGAAGGCCTTCCGCAGGCTGGCCAGGGAACTCCACCCTGACGTCAACCCCGACCCGAAGACCCAGGAGCGGTTCAAGGAGATCAACGCCGCCTACGAGGTGCTCTCGGACCCGCAGAAGAAGCAGGTCTACGACCTCGGCGGCGACCCGCTCTCACAGGCCGGCGGCGGCGGTGGCGGGGCCGGCTTCGGCGGCGCGGGCTTCGGGAACTTCTCGGACATCATGGACGCCTTCTTCGGCACGTCCCAGCAGCGCGGCCCGCGCTCGCGGACCCGCCGGGGCCAGGACGCCATGATCCGCCTGGAGATCGACCTCAACGAGGCGGCCTTCGGCACCACCAAGGAAATCCAGGTCGACACCGCGATCATCTGCGCGACCTGCAACGGCGAGGGCGCGGCTCCCGGCACCTCGGCGCAGACCTGCGACATGTGCCGCGGGCGCGGGGAGGTCTCGCAGGTCACGCGGTCCTTCCTCGGCCAGGTCATGACCTCGCGGCCCTGCCCGCAGTGCCAGGGTTTCGGCACGATCGTGCCGAACCCGTGCCCCGAGTGCGCCGGTGACGGCCGCATCCGCTCGCGGCGCACGCTGACCGTGAAGATCCCCGCCGGGGTCGACAACGGCACGCGCATCCAGCTCGCGGGCGAGGGCGAGGTCGGCCCGGGCGGCGGTCCCGCCGGTGACCTCTACGTCGAGATCCACGAGACGGCCCACTCCGTCTTCCAGCGGCGCGGCGACGACCTGCACTGCACGGTGACGATCCCGATGACGGCCGCGGCGCTCGGCACGAAGGTGCCGCTCGACACGCTCGACGGGACCGAGGACGTGGACATCCGTCCGGGTACGCAGTCGGGCCAGTCCGTGCCGCTGCACGGGCGCGGGGTCACGCATCTGCGCGGGGGCGGGCGCGGTGACCTCATCGTGCACGTCGAGGTGCAGACGCCGGGCAAGCTCGACGCGGAGCAGGAGCGGGTGCTGCGGGAGCTGGCCAAGCTGCGCAACGAGGAGCGGCCCACGGGGCAGTTTCAGCCGGGCCAGCAGGGGCTCTTCTCACGGCTCAAGGACGCGTTCAACGGGCGCAGCTGACGCGTCCGGCGTCCGGCGGCCGACGCGTCCGGCCGACGGCTGGGCGCGGCCGACGCCTCCGGCGGGCGGCTGAGCGGTGGTCGCCGCGGTCCGGGGCGGGCCTCTCGGGGCTCCGCCCCGGACCCGTTCCTCCCACTCCGCGGGGGCGGGAGGAGCGGGTCCCGTGAATGCCGCAGGCGCGGCTCGTGGGACGATTTCGGGATGTCCTCTGTGTTCGGCGAGTTGTTGCGCCATCCCGTTGTGCAGGCTCCCATGGCCGGTGGTGCCTCCTGTCCCGAGCTGGCCGCCGCCGTGTCGGAGGCCGGAGGGCTCGGGTTCCTCGCCGCCGGGTACAAGAGCGCCGAGGCGGTACGCGACGAGGCGCGGCGGACCCGGGAGCTGACCGGGCGGCCCTTCGGCGTCAACCTCTTCCTGCCCCAGCCGGAGACGGACGCCTCCGCGGTCGCCGCGTACGCGGACGGGCTCGCGGAGGAGAGCACCCGCTACGGGGCCCCGCTCGGCGACCTGCCCGAGGGCGCCCTGGACGACTTCTTCGAGGCGAAGGTCACCGCCCTGCTCGCCGAACCCGTCGCCGTCGTCTCCTTCACCTTCGGCTGCCCCAGCCGCGACGTCCTCGACGCCTTCCAGCGCGTGGGCACCCTCACCGTCGTCACCGTGACCACGCCGGAGGAGGCGCGCGCCGCGCAGTGGGCGGGGGCGGACGCGCTGTGCGTGCAGGGCGTCGAGGCCGGTGGCCACCAGGGCACCCACCACGACGAGCCCGGCACCGACGGCTGCGGGCTCGGACTCCTCAGCCTGCTCGAACAGGTCCGCCAGACCGTGCCGTTGCCCTTCCTCGCGGCGGGAGGGCTCATGCGCGGGACGCAGGTCGCCGCCGTGCTCGCGGCGGGCGCGGAGGCCGCTCAGCTCGGCACCGCCTTCCTGCCGTGCCCCGAGTCCGGGGCGCACCCCGTGCACAAGGCCGCGCTGACCAGCCCGCACTTCACCCGCACGACCCTGACACGGGCCTTCTCCGGCCGCCCCGCGCGCGGGCTCGTCAACCGCTTCGTACGGGCCCACTCGGCCGCCGCCCCGGCCGCGTACCCGCAGGTGCACCACCTCACGGCGGGACTGCGGCGCGCCGCCGCCGGGGCGGGGGACGCGGACGGCATGGCACTCTGGGCCGGGCAGGGCCACCGCCTGGCCCGTCCGCTCGCCGCCGGGCGTCTCGTGGAGACGCTCGCCGCCGAGACGCGCGCGGCGCTCGCCCCCGCGCGCTGAGCGCGGGCCGAGGCCCGGCCCGCCCCGTACCGCTGAAAGGACCGGCATGACCGCCCCCGTCTTCCTCGCTCCCCGGCTCGCCGAAGAGGCCGTGCCCGGCGGGGTCTTCGTCCTCGACGGACCCGAGGGGCGGCACGCGGTCTCGGTGAAGCGGCTGCGGCCCGGTGAGGAACTCGTGCTCAGCGACGGAGCCGGGCGGTGGGCGCCGTGCGTCGTGACGGCGGCCGAGGGCAAGGACCGGCTGAGCGTCGAGGTCGGTGAGCTGCGCGAGGAGCCGGTGCCGAGCCCCCGGCTCGTCGTGGTGCAGGCGCTGCCCAAGGGCGACCGGGGCGAACTCGCCGTCGAGACGATGACCGAGACCGGTGTCGACGCGGTCGTTCCGTGGCAGGCGGAGCGCTGCGTGACGCAGTGGCGCGGCGAGCGGGGCGCGAAGTCCCTCGCCAAGTGGCGGGCGACCGCGCGCGAGGCGGGCAAGCAGTCGCGCCGTCCCCGCTTCCCCGAGGTGGCTGAGGCCGTCTCCACGAAGGAGGCGGCCGCCCTCCTGTCCCGCGCGGCGCTCGCCGTCGTGCTCCACGAGGACGCGGGGACGGCGAGCACCCCGCTCGCGACGCTGCCGCTCCCCCCGTCCGGCGACATCGTCCTCGTCGTCGGCCCCGAGGGCGGCGTCGCCCCCGCGGAACTCACGGCCTTCACCGCGGCCGGCGCCCACGTCTGCCGCCTCGGCCCCTCCGTCCTGCGCACCTCGACCGCCGGTACGGCGGCGGTGGCGCTGCTGTCGGGGCGGACCGGGCGCTGGAGGTAGAGCGGCACGGCGCGCGGTGGGGCCGGACGCCGGGCACGGGCCGGGTCCTCCCTCGCGCCGAGGGGCGCGGACGCTGCCTCCCACCGGGGCGGGGAGCCGGTGACTTCGCCGGTGGAGGAACTTTCCCGCGGGCGTGGTGCGTCGGGGTGCGGGGCGCAAGCATGAGGGGATGATCCGTGCGTCTTCACAGGGCCTCTCCTTCGATTCCGCCGCCGCTCGTTATGCCGCGCACCGTCCCTCCTATCCCTCCGCTCTTCTCGACGCGATCGAGGAGCTTGCCGGGTTCTCGCTCGTCGGGGTACGCGTCGCCGATGTCGGGGCCGGGACCGGACTGGGGACGCGCGTCCTGGCCGCACGAGGAGCTCGGGTCGTGGGTGTCGAGCCGGGCGGCGGGATGGCCGCCCAGTTCCGGGCCGGGCTGCCTTCGGTTCCGCTCGTGCGCGGGGACGGCAACGCCCTGCCCCTGGGTTCCTCCTCTCTCGACGCCGTCACCTACGCCCAGTCCTGGCACTGGACCGACCCCCTCCGTTCCGTTCCCGAGGCGCTGCGGGTACTGCGGCCCGTGGAGCGCTCGCGCTCTGGTGGAACGACTCGGACGGCGCGGTGCCGTGGGTGGGCCTTGACCCTGGAGTTTGAACACGTCTATGCGGCTCGGGCCAGGGTAGTTGAGGTTGGGTGGACGGTGATCTCGTAGGTGATCGGGGCTCGCTGGCCGAGCCGGGAATGACGGCGTCGGGTGTTGTAGCGGGACAGCCAGTGGAAGGCGTCGAGTCGTGCCTCGCGCTCGCTTGACCAGCCCTTTCGGCCCTTCAACGTCTCCCTTTTAAAGCTGGCGTTGAACGATTCGGCGGCGGCGTAGTCCGCGCTGGACCCGACGGCGCTCATGCTCTGCAGGACACCGGCCCGGCGGCAGGCGTCCGCGAAGGCCCCGCTGGTGTACTGGGCTCCGTGATCGGTGTGCATGATCGCCCCGTTCAGACTGCCGCGGGTCCGTTCCGCGGCGGCGAGGGCGTCGATGACGAGCTCGGTGCGCATGTGGTCGGCGATCGCCCAGCCTGCCAGGCGGCGCGAGCACAGGTCGATCACTGTCGCGAGATAGCAGAACCGTCCGCCGCCGACGCTCAAGTAGGTGATGTCACCGACGTACTTGGTGTTGATCTCCTTCGCGGTGAAGTCGCGGCCGATCAGGTCCGGGGCCTTCGCGGTGGCCGGGTCGGCGATGGTGGTGCGGTGCCGGCGCCGCAGACGGACCCCTTCGAGGCCGATGGTCCGCATGATCCTGGCAACGCGCTTGTGGTTGACCGCCTGGCCGCCATCGTCGCGGAGCTCGGCAGTGATCCTCGGGACTCCGTAGGTGCCGTCGGACTCCTTGTGGGCCTTGCGTATCCGGGCCGCGAGCCGGTCGTCAGCGGCCTGACGGGCCATGCGAGCCGGGGCGGTGCGACGCCAGTAATAGAAACTCGAGCGGGCGATCCCGAGAATGTCGCAGAGCCGCTTCACGCCGTATCGGCGCTGGTGATCCTCAACGAACTGGCAGCGGTTCACCAGCGCGTCTCCGTCGCGAAATACCGGGCCGCCTTGCGGAGGATGTCGCGTTCTTCCTCCAGCTCGCGGATCCTCTTGCGCGCGGCGGCCAGCTCCGCCTGAACCGGGTCACCGGCAGGCTGCGGTGCCGTTGCGGGGGCGGAATGGGCACCGGCGCGGCGTCCGTCGGCGGCCCGGATCCAGTTCCGCAGCGTCTCGGTGTTCACTCCGAGATCGGCGGCGACCGACTTGATCGTCGCTCCCGGACGCGACCGGTACAACGCGACCGCGTCCGCCTTGAACTCGGCGGGGTAATGCTTCATCCCCACAGGGACTCCGTTCTCCTGGACCATCAAGATCCAAGTCTCTCCGGTGTCCAAACTCCAGGGTCAGGGCCCGGTCGCCGGGCAGGACGTGCGGCTGCGGCGCCTTTTCCTGGGCGGCGACAGCCCGTACGACCCCGAGGCCCGCTTCCGGCGGCTCCCGGACGCGCCGCCCTTCGCGCGGCGGCACGTGCGGTGGAGCCGGGACGTCTCGCTCGACGCGCACCTCGCCAACCTCGCCACGTACTCCGATTTCCTCGTCCTCGGCGAAGAAGGCACGGAACGCTTCCTCGCCGAGGAGCGGGAGATCCTGGCGCGGGCCTTTCCCGACGGGAACGTCCGGGAGCGGTACGTGGTCAGCCTCGCCGTCGCCGTGCGGTGACCCGCCGGCACGTCAGTCCGTCAGGGACGCGCGGGGCCAGTCCCGTACGGCTATCTCCAGCAGGACCCGACGTTCCCCGGGGCGGGCCGGTATCGCCGGGTCCCAGCCGTACTTGGCGAGGAAGGACTCGCGTACCCCGGCGGGGAAACCCGTGCGGTGCACACGGGTGTCGCCCTCGGCGACCAGGGGGGCGGGGCCGTCCAGGGCGAGCGTGGCGCGGGGGCGGCGTTCGAGCAGGCGGACCAGGGCGCCGCCCGCCGCCGCGCCGATCCACCACACGCCGTCGAGGAAGACGAACCACGTGGCGCGCACGAGGGGCGGACCGTCCGCCCGCGCGGCGCACAGCCACACGGTCCGCGCCGTGCGCAGCCGTTCCTGAGCCGGGGTGTTCTCCGTCGTCGTCACGAGATCAATCCCAACCCCTGCGCGGCCCGCGCGGAAGCCTTCGGCGCCAATCTGTGGATAACTCCTTGTAATCAATAAATTCGCTCACTCGAACGGGTAACGGCGGTCGCGACTTCACCGGAGTTGTCCACAGCTTGCCCGAGAGGGCCTGTCCACCGTCCGTCACCGTGCTTAGGGTGGCTCTTGTGACACAGCCTGCCTACCTACGGTTTCCGCACATCCATGGCGAGTTGATCGCCTTCACCGCCGAGGACGACGTCTGGATCGCCCCGCTCGACGGAGGGCGTGCCTGGCGCGTCAGCGCCGACAACGTCCCCGTCCAGCGTCCGCGGATATCCCCGGACGGCGCCACCGTCGCCTGGACCTCCCATCGCGAGGGCGCGCCCGAGGTCTTCGTCGCGCCCGTCGAGGGCGGCCCCTCCCGCCGCCTCACCTACTGGGGCAGCGCCAAGACGGCCGTCCGCAGCTGGACGCCCGCGGGCGAGGTCGTGGCGATCACCTCGCACGGCCAGGCGTCGATGCGCCGCACCTGGGCGCACGCGCTGCCCCTCGACGGCTCCGCCTCGCGCCGCCTCCCGTACGGCCCGATCGGCGACCTCGCGCACGAGCCGGAGGGCGAGCGCGTCCTGCTGGGCACCGTCCCGAGCCGGGAGCCCGCCTGGTGGAAGCGCTACCGGGGCGGCACGGCCGGGAAGTTGTGGATCGGGCCCGACGCGGAAGGCGCCTGGCAGCGGGTGCACGCGGACCTGGACGGCAACATCGAGTCCCCGCTTTGGGCGGGCGGCCGCATCGCCTTCCTCTCCGACCACGAAGGCGTCGGCGCGCTCTACTCCTCGCTGCCCGACGGCAGCGACCTGCGCCGCCACTCGCCCGTGGACCCCGACGCCTTCTACGCCCGCCAGGCCGCCACCGACGGCACCCGTGTCGTGTGGTCGAGCGCGGGCCGGCTGTGGATTCTCGACGACCTGGAGGGCGCCGAGCCGCGCCCGCTGGACATCGTTCTCGGCGGACAGCGCGCCGATCTCCAGCCCTTCGCGATCTCCGCGTCCCGCTGGCTCTCCGCCGCCCGCCCCGACCACACGGGCCGGGGCAGCGCCGTCCTGGTGCGCGGCGCCGTGCACTGGGTGACGCACCGCGACGGCCCCGCGCGTGTCCTCGCGGGGGAGCAGGGTGTCCGGGCCAGGCTGCCGCGTACCTTCCGCCTCGACGGCGAGGAGTGGGTGGCCTGGGTGACGGACGCCGAGGGCGAGGACGCCATCGAGTTCGCGCCCGCGACCGGTGCGGCCCCCGGCACCGCCCCGCGCCGGATCGCGGCCGGCCGGCTCGGCCGCGTCCTCTCCTTCGCCGTCGCCCCGGACGGCGAACGGCTCGGCGTCGCCAGCCACGACGGGCGGGTCCTGCTCGTGGAGCGCTCCTCCGGCGAGGTGCGCGAGGTGGACCGCACCGAGGACGGGGACGCGAGAGAACTCGTCTTCTCGCCCGACTCCACGTGGCTCGCCTGGTCGCACCCGGGCCCCGACCCGCTGCGTCAGCTCAAGCTCGCGCACGTCTCGGACCTCGCCCCCGTCGAGGCGACCCCGCTGCGGTTCAAGGACTACAGCCCCGCCTTCACACCGGACGGCAAGCACCTCGCGTTCCTCTCGGACCGCGCCTTCGACCCGCTGTACGACGCGCACAACTTCGACCTCGCGTTCATCGGCACGACCCGCCCGCACCTCATCACGCTCGCCGCGACGACCCCCTCGCCCTTCGGCCCCCAGCGGCACGGCAAGCCCTTCGAGACACCCGACAAGGAGGGCACCCCCGAGGGCGGGGAGGGCGGCGGCCCGCAGACCCGGATCGATGTGGACGGTCTCGCCGACCGCATCGTGCCCTTCCCCGTCGAGGCCGGTGAGTACTCCTCCCTCCAGACCGCCAAGGACGGTGTGCTCTGGCTGAGCCATCCCGTCTCCGGCGTGCTCGGCACCTCCGGCGCCGGGCCGGACGACGAGGGAGGCAAGACGAGCCTGCTCCGCTGGGACTTCCCGCAGCAGCGTGTCGAAGAACTCTCCGGCGACGCCCACTCCTACGCCGTCACGGGTGACGGCAAGCGCGTCCTGCTGCGCGGCGGCGACAAGCTCCGCGTCGTCCCGAGCGACCGCCGCGCCCCCGGCGACGACGACCACGAGAACAACGTCGTCGTCGATCTCGGCCGCGTCCGCCAGCTCATCGATCCCGCGGCCGAGTGGCGGCAGATGTTCGACGAGAACGGCCGCCTCATGCGCGACAACTTCTGGCGCCCCGACATGGGCGGTGTCGACTGGAACGGGGTCCTGGACCGCTACCGTCCCGTCCTGGAGCGGCTCGCGACCCACGACGACCTCGTGGACCTGCTGTGGGAGGTGCAGGGGGAACTCGGTACCTCGCACGCCTACGTCACCCCGGCCGCGCACGGCCACGGTTCCCTGCGCGCCGGGCTGCTCGGCGCGGACATCTCCCGGCACGAGGACGGGCAGTGGCGCGTCGATCGCGTCCTGCCCTCGGAGACCTCCGACCCGCACGCACGCTCGCCGCTCGCGGGCCCCGGCATCGCGGTACGGGCCGGGGACGCGCTCCTCGCGATCGGCGGCCGCCCGGTGGACCCGCTGCTCGGCCCAGGGCCGCTCCTCGCGGGCACGGCCGGGCACGTCACCGAGCTGACGATCGGCCCGGCGGGCGGCGGCGAGCCGCGGCACGTCGTCGTGGAGCCGCTGCGTGACGAGGAGGCCCTGCGCTACCACGACTGGGTCGCGGACCGCCGCGCCTACGTGCACGAGAAGTCCGGCGGACGCCTCGGCTACCTGCACGTACCGGACATGATCGGCTCGGGCTGGGCGCAGCTCCACCGCGATCTGCGGGTGGAGATCGCCAAGGAGGGCCTCGTCGTGGACGTCCGCGAGAACCGGGGCGGGCACACCTCGCAGCTCGTCGTAGAGAAGCTCGCCCGGCGCATCATCGGCTGGGACGTCTCGCGGACGGTGCGGCCGGTCAGCTACCCGGAGGCGGCCCCGCGCGGGCCCGTCGTCGCGGTCGCCAACGAGTTCTCCGGCTCGGACGGGGACATCGTCAACGCGGCGATCCAGGCGCTGAGGATCGGGCCCGTCGTCGGGACGAGGACGTGGGGCGGGGTCATCGGGATCGACAACCGCTACGGGCTCGTGGACGGCACGTCCGTCACACAGCCGAAGTACGCGTTCTGGTTCGAGACGGTCGGGTGGGGCGTCGAGAACCACGGCGTCGATCCGGACGTGGAGGTCGTCGTCGCGCCGCAGCAGTACGCGGCGGGGGAGGACCCGCAGCTCGACGAGGCGGTCCGGCTGGCGCTGGCCGCGCTGGAGGAGACGCCGGCGAAGACGGCGCCGTCCTTGCCGGGGGGCGGCCAGGAGTAGGTGACCCGGGGGCGGGGCGGGCCTCGCGGGGCTCCGCCCCGGGCCCCGCTCCTCAAACGCCGGAGGGGCTGGGATGTGGTGCGGCGGGGATGTGGTGTGCCCGGGATGCCGTGCGCCCGGGATGTGGTGCGGCGGGGACGCGGTGCGCCCGGAGGCGCTTGGGCACGTGGGGTGGGGGACTTGTGTCGTGCTGGAGAGTGGGTGGGTGAGGGGGTGTTCGGGGCCGGGGGGCTGGTGGGGGAGGGCCGTTAACATTTCCTCAGCTTCGTCGTTCCCCGAGAGGAGTCCTCTTCATGGCTGGTGAGCCGCAGGCGGATTGTCTGTTCTGCAAGATCGTGGCGGGCGAGGTGCCGGCGACGGTGGTGCGGCAGGACGAGCACACCATGGCGTTCCGGGACATCAACCCGCAGGCGCCCACGCATGTGCTCGTCGTGCCCAGGGCGCACTACCCCAACGCCGCCGCGCTCGCCGCCGATCCGCGGCTCAGTGCCGCTCTCCTCGCGGCGGCCGGCGAGGTCGCCACGCAGGAGAAGATCGACGAGTCCGGGTACCGGATCGTGTTCAACACCGGTGCGGGGGCCGGGCAGACCGTCTTCCACGTGCACGCGCACGTCCTCGGGGGCCGCGGGCTCCAGTGGCCCCCCGGCTAGGGTGAGGCCATGGCCGGGCGTGAGCTTGTCGTTCTCGGGACCGCGAGTCAGCTGCCCACGCGGCGCCGCGGGCACAACGGGTATGTCCTGCGGTGGGACGGGGAGGCGTTCCTCTTCGATCCCGGCGAGGGCACCCAGCGGCAGATGACCCACGCGGGGATCTCCGCGACGGCGCTGCACCGGCTGTGCGTCACACACTTCCACGGGGACCACTCGCTCGGCCTGGCCGGGGTGATCCAGCGCGTCAACCTCGACCGGGTCCCGCACCCGGTGTACGCGCACTACCCGGCGAGCGGGGAGGAGTACTTCCGGCGGCTGCGGTACGCGACCGCGTACTACGAGAGCGTCGGGATCACCCCCGTGCCCGTGCACGAGGAGGGCATGCTCGCGACGACCCCCGCGTACACCCTGGAGACACGGCGGCTCAGCCACCCCGTCGACACCGTCGGCTACCGGCTCACCGAGCCCGACGGGGTGCGGATGCGGCCGGAGGCGCTGGCGGCGCACGGGATCGAGGGGCCGGACGTGGGACGGCTGCGGCGCGAGGGCGTACTGCGCGGCGTACGGCTCGAAGAGGTCAGCGAGGTGCGGCGCGGGCAGCGTTTCGCCTTCGTCATGGACACCCGGCTGTGCCAGGGGGCGCGCGAACTCGCCGAGGGCTGCGACCTCCTCGTCATCGAGTCGACCTTCGCCGACGAGGACGCGGCGCTCGCCGAGGAGCACGGCCATCTCACCGCCGGGCAGGCCGCCGCGCTCGCCCGCGACGCGGGGGTGCGGCACCTCGTGCTGACGCACTTCTCGCAGCGGTACGAGGACCCCGCCGTCTTCGGGCGCCAGGCCCGCGCGGCGGGTTACGAGGGCGGGCTGACCGTCGCCGAGGACTTCGACCGGGTGCCCGTACCGCCACGGCTGTGACGGACCGCGGGGAAGCCGCCGCGCGATGGCCTCTCCCCGTCCCGCGCCCCGTCCCCGTGCGCCCGGCTGCCGCTCGGCTCCGCGCGTGACCCGGGCCACGCTCCGGCTGCCTGTGATTCCCGTAGGATTCCCGGATGCCCACTTCTGTACCCATCCCCAAGGCGGAGCTGCACCTTCACATCGAAGGCACTCTGGAACCGGAGCTGGCCTTCGCGCTCGCCGCCCGCAACGGGGTCACGCTCAGCCACGACGACACGCTCGCGCTGCGCAGCGCCTTCGCCTTCCAGGATCTCCAGTCCTTCCTGGACCTCTACTACGAGCTGATGGCGGTCCTGCGCACCGCGCGCGATTTCGAGGAGCTGGCCGACGCGTACCTGGAGCGGGCCGCCGCGCAGGGCGTGCGGCACGCCGAGATCTTCTTCGACCCGCAGGCGCACACCTCGCGCGGGGTGCCGTTCGCGACGGTCGTCGAGGGGCTCGGGCGGGCGCTCGACCGGTCGGTGGAGCGGTACGGGATCAGCACCCGGCTGATCATGTGCTTCCTGCGCGACCAGCCCGTCGCCGACGCGCTCGCCACGCTCGCCGAGGCGGAGCCCTTTCTCGACCGCATCACCGGGGTCGGCCTCGACTCGGCCGAGCTGGGAAACCCGCCAGGGCCCTTCCGCGAGGTCTACGAGCGGGCCGCCGCGCTCGGGCTGCACCGGGTCGCGCACGCCGGGGAGGAGGGCGGCCCCGAGTACGTCACCGAGGCGCTCGACGCGCTCGGCGTGGAGCGGGTCGACCACGGGCGCCGCGTCCTGGAGGACCCCGCGCTGGTGGCGCGGCTCGTGCGCGAGCAGATCCCGCTGACGCTGTGCCCGCTCTCGAACGTGCGGCTGCGCGGTATCGCCACGATGGCCGAGCACCCGTTGCGGGACATGCTCGACGCGGGCCTGAAATGCACCGTGAACTCCGACGACCCGTCCTACTTCGGCGGGTACGCGCAGGACAACTTCGACGCCGTCCGCGCCGCGCTCGGCCTCAGCGAGGACCAGGAACGCACCCTGGCCCGCAACTCCTTCGAGGCCGCCTTCCTGGAGGACGACGAGGAACTGCGCGCGCGGTACCTCAAGGCCGTCGGCGCCCACCGCTTCGCGCGCTGAGGCGCCGGGGGACGCCGGAGGAGCGGAGGCGGAGGCGCGGGGACACGGATCGGGGGCGGCCCGCGGATACAGGTCGCCCACCCCGTGCCACGCGGTGGCCCCGGGCCCGTACCGGCCGGCGCCCCGCCCCGCGCCCGCCCCGTCCCCGTACAGCCGGGCCGCCCGTCCCCGTACCACCGCCCCCGCCTCAGCCCCCCACCCGTTCCGGTCCCGCCGTGCCGAAGGCCGCGCGGTCGGGGTCCGTCGTGGTGACCGCGATGGACGTGATCGTCTGTTCGGGGGCGCCGATGCGGGGGATCGTGCCCGAGGGGGCCCCGGCGCGGGCCGCGACGAGGGCCGCGCTCGCGCCGCCCCTGCGCCGTACCGCGCCCGGCACGAGCGGGCGTCCGCCGGTGTGCAGCGCGACCGCGGTGAGCGGCACCGCGAGGAGCAGGAGCGCCGTCGCGAGGACGAGGCCCATGCCCGTGAAGCCGGCCGACTCGACGAGCAGGCTCCCGGTGACCGGGCCGCACGCCACGCCGAGCGAGGACGCCGAGCCGACGAGGACCGCCCAGCGCCCGCGCGGGTCGAGCGAGGCGGCGAGGCCGATGAGGTAGGAGAGGACGACCGGGTAGCCGGTGTTCCACAGCACCTCGCCGCCGGCGAAGGTCCCGAGCCCGTGCGCGGACGCGCTCACCGCGATGCACCCGGCGATCACCACCGTGCCGAGTCCGATCGGCGCCGCGCGCCCGGCCCGTGAGCCCAGTGCCCCGGCGCCGAGCACGCCGAGGAGCCCGCCGCCGAGCGCGAGGGCGAAGACCGCGCCGACCGCGACCTCGCCGAGTCCCGCCTGTTCCGTGCCGATCCGGCCGCTCACGCCCCACAGCGCGTTCTGCGCGAGTGACCAGCCCGCGACCGAGAGCGCGAGCACGAGACCGGAGCGGCGGCGGGGGAGCCGGCCGGTGCTCACCTCGGGGGCGGCGGGGACGGCCCGCGCGAGGCCGCGCGTCGCCGGCCAGACGAGCAGCGGCACCACCGCGAGGGCGAGCAGCGGCAGCCGGTGGCCGAGGCCGAAGTGGGGGAGCGTCAGGTAGAGCGCGCCCGCGACGCCCGAGACCGAGAGCAGCCCGGCCGAGGAGGCGCGGTGCGGGTCGCGCAGTGCCGCGATGCCGGAGGCGGCGACGGTCGTGGCCGCGCCCGAGCCGAAGCCGCCGAGCACGACGCCGAGCACCACCAGCGGCAGCACGCCGCTGAGTGCGGCGAGACCGTAGCCGAGCGAGGCGAGGAGCAGTCCGGCGCGTGCGACGCGGCGGGCGCCGAAGCGTTCGACGCGGGAGGCGAGCGTGAATCCGGCGCTCGCCGAGCCGAGCAGCAGTCCGCTGCCGACGAGCCCGGCGTGCGCGGGGGTCAGCCCGAGCCCGGTGCCGATGCGGGAGACGACGGTGGGCAGGAGGTAGGAGGCGAGATAGCCGGCCGTGAAGAGGGCGACGAGGGGCCGGGCGGGGCGCGGAGGCACGGGCGGTTCCAGAGCGGGTGCGAAGCGATGGGGGGAGGGGTCCGTCCGCCGGTTCGGGGCAGCGCGAGGCAGCCCGGAAGGGCGGTACGGGAAAAGGGGGTTCGCCACCGATCGCCGGGGCCGCCGGGCCGGGAGAGGTACCGGTGCCGGGGCTGTGCGAGGGGTGCGCGAGGCAATTTGTATCAAGCCGCTTCATCACCCGAAAAGCCGGGCCGGTGTGAGCTGGGTCACTTAATGTTTGAGGTGGGGGAGGTCGGGTACACGTGTCGGTTCGCGCGTTGTGGGCAGCGCGAAAGAGGACTCGTCAACTTGCTTGCGACGAGTCCGAGTTGTCGTGTGCGCCGGTAGTGCGCCGGGTTCGGGAGCCCTTGTGCGCTGCTCCGCTCCGGCGTGCCTCGGTGACCGGGGACACGCGGCCGGGCGGCGGGCAGACGGCCCGGCCCGGCCTTCCGGCCCGCCCTTCGCCCGGCCCGGCCTTCCGGCCCGTCCACCGCACGCCCGGCCCTACAGGCCCGCCCTCTCAGGCCCGGCCCCCACCGCTCCCGCCGTGCTCAGCCCCGCGCCGCGCGCTCCAGAATCCTGGCCGCCACCGCAGGGGAGTCCACCAGCGGGTGGAGGGCCAGGGCGCGCAGGGCCGCCGTGCGGTCCTTGAAGAGCGCCGCCTCGATCGTCGCCCGCTCGACCGCCTTGAGCTGGAGCATCAGCCCGAGCTCGGCCTCGCCGAGCGGCGCGCACGGCAGCGGGCGGGCGCCGCTCGCGTCCACCTCGCACACCGTCTCGATGACCGCGTCCGGCGGGAGCTGAGGCACCGTCGTCCCGTTCCGCACGTTCAGGATGAGTCGGGTGCCGCGCGCGTCGCCCGCGACGGCCCGCATGAGCGCGAGCGCCACCCGGTCGTAGCCGCCGCCCGCCAGGTCCTCCTCGTCGCGCTCCCAGCCGCCGCTCGCCTCGCGGCTCTCGGCCATGTACGTCTCCTCGCGCTCCCGGCGCGTCGCCTCCCACAGCGCGTACGCGCGGGCGGGCTCGCGCGCCGCGGCCGCGAAGAACGCCTCCTGCTGCTCGCGCAGGAACTCGCCGCGCGTGGCGTCCGCCGCGCGCACCGCGGCCAGGGCCTCGCGGCGGAAGTAGTAGTAGTGCAGGTACTCGTTGGGCAGCGAGCCGAGCGCGCGCAGCCAGTCGGCGCCGAAGAGCCGCCCCTCCTCGAAGGACTCCAGGGCGGTGCGGTCCGCGAGCAGCGCCGCGAGCAGGTCCGTGCCGTCCGCCGCGCGCAGGGCGCGGAGCCAGCCGAGGTGGTTGAGCCCCACGTAGTCGTACGAGAGCGGGCCCGGCGCGGCGCGCGCCGCCCGCGCGGCGCGCCGCACGAGGCCCACGGGCGAGTCGCAGATCCCGATGACGCGCTCGCCGAGCACCCCGGCCATCGCCTCCGTCACCGTCCCGGCCGGGTTGGTGAAGTTGATGACCCAGGCGTCCGGGGCCACGGCCCGTACCCGCTCCGCGATCGCCACCGCGACGGGCACGGTGCGCAGCCCGTACAGGACGCCGCCCGCGCCGACCGTCTCCTGGCCGAGCACGCCTTCCGCGAGCGGCGCGCGCTCGTCGGCGACACGCCCGGCGGTGCCGCCCACGCGGATCGCGGAGAAGACGAAGTCGGCGCCGCGCAGAGCCGTGTCCAGGTCCTCGGCGGTACGGACCCGGGGACCGCCGCCCGGCAACTGCTCCAGGACCGCGCGGATCACGCCGAGGCGCACGGAGTCGCTGTCGTACAGCGTCAGCTCGTCGATCTCGCCGCCGGTCAGCGCCCCGTACACGAGCGGCACCCGGAAGCCGCCACCGCCCAGAATCGTCAGCCTCATGATCCGGAACGTACCCCACGGCGCGCGCCTCGCACCCGGCGCCCATCGGGCACACTGGCCGCAATCGCACCGACCAGGGGAGGCACGCACCGTGAGCACCGATCCGTACGGAACCGGCCCCGCCGCCCCCCGCGGCGAGCCGCCCGCCACCCCTCGCGCCGAGCCGTCGGCCGCCGCCCGCACCGGCCCGCAGGGCGCCCCCCGGCTGGACCCGCTCGCCGCCCTCCGCGACCCCGCCGGGCCCGTCTGCGACGTCTACCTCACCGGGACCGTCTTCCTGGACATCATCTTCACCGGGCTCGACTCGGCGCCCGTGCGCGGTACCGAGTCCTGGGCGCGCGGCATGGGCTCCAGCCCCGGCGGCGTCGCGAACATGGCGACCGCGCTCGCCCGGCTCGGGCTGCGCACCTCGCTCGCCGCCGCCTTCGGCGACGACCACTACGGCGAGTACTGCTGGGGCGCGCTCGCGCAGGGCGAGGGCATCGACCTGACGCCCTCCCGGCGCGTCGCGGGCTGGCACTCGCCCGTGACCGTCTCGATGGCGTACGAGGGCGAGCGGACGATGGTCTCGCACGGGCACGACGCGCCGATCCCCGAGCCCGCGCCCGAGACGGTGCCGCCCGCGCGCGCCGCCGTCGCCTCCCTCGCGCCCGGCCGGCCCGCGCCGTGGATCGCGCACGCCGCGGCACACGGCACGCGGGTCTTCGCGGATGTCGGCTGGGACGAGTCGGGGCGCTGGGACCTCGCGGCGCTCGGCGACCTCGGCCACTGCGAGGCGTTCCTGCCGAACGCCGAGGAGGCGATGCGCTACACACGCACCGCGTGCCCGCGGGCCGCCGCGCACGCGCTCGCCGAACACGTCCCCCTCGCCGTCGTCACCCTCGGCACGGAGGGCGCCTACGCGGTGGACGGGCGGACGGGCGAGAGCGCCGACGTGCCCGCGATCCGCGTGCCCGCGCTCGACCCGACGGGGGCCGGGGACGTCTTCGTCGCCGGGTTCCTCACCGGCAGCCTCGCCGGGTGGCCGCTCGCCGACCGCCTCGCCTTCGCGGGCCTGACCGCCGCGCTCTCCGTCCAGGAGTTCGGCGGCTCGCTCTCGGCCCCCGGCTGGGCGGAGGTCGCCACCTGGTGGCGCCACGTCCAGGCGTACGACGACCAGGACCCGGCGGCACTGCGCCGCTACGCCTTCCTGGACGCCCTCCTGCCCGGCGCGGGCACGAGCGCCCCGTGGCCCAGGCGGCGAGCGGTGCCGACGATCGGGTTCCGGGCCGGGAGCGGCGGAGTGGGCTGAGACAGGGCGGTACGGGCCGAGACGCGGCGGCGGGGGCTCGCCTCACCGCCTACCGGGCGCGCGGGCCCGTCGCGCGCGGTCGGGTTCGTGTCAGGTCGTACGGGTCCGTCTCACGTCGTACGGGTCCGTCTCACGTCGTACGGGTCCGCCCGGCGTCGTAGGGGACGGGTCCCGCGCGCGGCGGAGGGCTCCGCCGCGCGGCGGAGCGCCCCGGGCCTTCCGCGTCCGTCTCGCGGAGGGTTTCTCGGCTCCGGGCGAAAAGCCCTGCGATCCGGCGGCTCGCGGGTCGTACGCTTGGTCCCAAGAGGTTTTCGATCGGCGAGGACCTGACACGGGAGGTATGCGCAGGCCACAGTGCCGGCCCATGACTCAGACACCCACAGCTCACAGCCCCGAGCGTTCCACCGCTCGCATCACCGTCCCGGCGAAGCACCCCATGGTGACGGTCCTCGGCTCGGGCGATTCGCTGCTCCGCGTCATCGAAAGCGCCTTCCCCGGCACGGACATCCACGTCCGGGGCAACGAGATCAGCGCGCAGGGACCCGCCGCCGACATCGCCCTCATCCAGCGCCTCTTCGACGAGATGCTGCTCGTGCTGCGCACCGGTCAGCCGATGACCGAGGACGCCGTCGAGCGCTCCATCTCGATGCTCCGCGCGAGCGGCGCGGGCGAGCCCGGTGGGGAGGAGCACCCCGCCGAGGTGCTGACCCAGAACATCCTCTCCTCGCGCGGGCGCACCATCCGCCCCAAGACGCTCAACCAGAAGCGCTACGTCGACGCCATCGACAAGCACACGATCATCTTCGGTATCGGCCCCGCCGGTACCGGCAAGACGT
This sequence comes from Streptomyces sp. SPB074, assembly GCF_000154905.1. Lineage (GTDB taxonomy): Bacteria > Actinomycetota > Actinomycetes > Streptomycetales > Streptomycetaceae > Streptomyces. The sequence goes on from NZ_GG770539.1 coordinate 4,930,455, forward strand.
ACCTGGCGATGGCCAAGGCCGTGCAGGCCCTCCAGTCGAAACAGGTCAGCCGCATCATCCTGACCCGCCCGGCCGTCGAGGCCGGCGAACGCCTCGGCTTCCTGCCCGGCACGCTCTACGAGAAGATCGACCCCTACCTGCGTCCCCTGTACGACGCGCTGCACGACATGCTCGACCCCGACTCCATCCCGCGCCTCATGGCCGCCGGGACGATCGAGGTCGCGCCGCTGGCGTACATGCGCGGCCGTACCCTGAACGACGCCTTCATCATTCTCGACGAGGCGCAGAACACGAACCCCGAGCAGATGAAGATGTTCCTCACCCGCCTCGGCTTCGAGTCCAAGATCGTCATCACCGGCGACGTCACGCAGGTCGACCTGCCCGGCGGGACGAAGAGCGGCCTGCGGCAGGTCCAGGACATCCTGGAGGGCGTGGAGGACGTGTCGTTCTCCCGGCTCAGCTCGCAGGACGTCGTCCGGCACAAGCTCGTGGGCCGGATCGTCGACGCGTACGAGAAGTACGACCATGCCCACGAACGCGAGCAGGACCAGGGCCGCCATCAGGGCGGTCGCGCGCGGGGCGGCCACGACGGAAACGGGAAGTAGACCGGACCAGCACCATGTCGATCGACGTCAACAACGAGTCCGGCACCGAGGCCGACGAGGAAGCCATCCTCGACATCGCCCGCTACGCCCTGGGCCGGATGCGCATCCACCCGCTCTCCGAGCTGTCCGTGATCCTCGTGGACGGCCCCGCGATGGAACAGCTCCACGTGCAGTGGATGGACCTTCCAGGACCCACCGATGTCATGTCCTTCCCGATGGACGAACTGCGTCCCCCGGTCAAGGACGACGAGCAGCCCCCCCAGGGGCTGCTCGGCGACATCGTGCTGTGCCCCGAGGTCGCCGAGCGCCAGGGCCGCGAGGCCCCCACGGAGCACTCCATGGACGAGGAGCTCCAGCTCCTCACCGTCCACGGAGTGCTCCACCTGCTCGGCTACGACCACGAGGAGCCCGACGAGAAGGCCGAGATGTTCGGCCTCCAGCAGGCCATCGTGGACGGCTGGCGCGGCGAGCGCGGACTCACCGGGCCCTCGCCGGCCCCGACGGTGTCATGAACCGCCGAAAACCCCTCCGCCCGGGGGGACTCGCGTGAGCTACCAGCTGATCAGCGGCGCCGTCGCGCTCGTCGTCGTGGCCTGGCTCGCCGCCTGCGCCGAGGCCGGGCTCGCCCGCGTCTCCAGCTTCCGCGCCGAGGAGGCCGTACGGTCCGGGCGGCGCGGCAGCGCCCGCCTCGCGCAGGTCGCCGCCGACCCGACCCGCTACCTCAACGTGGCCCTCCTCGTCCGGGTCGCCTGCGAGATGGCGGCGGCGGCCCTCGTCACCTACGCCTGCCTCAAGGCGTTCGACACGACGTGGTCCGCGCTGCTCGTCGCCATCGCCGTGATGGTCCTCGTCAGCTACGTCGCGGTCGGCGTCTCGCCGCGCACGATCGGCCGTCAGCACCCGCTCAACACGGCGACGGCGGCGAGCTACGTCCTCGTGCCGCTCGCCAAGGTCATGGGCCCGGTGCCCCCGCTGCTCATCCTCATCGGCAACGCGCTCACGCCCGGCAAGGGCTTCCGGCGCGGCCCCTTCGCCTCCGAGGCCGAACTGCGGGCGCTCGTGGACCTCGCCGAGAAGGAGTCGCTCATCGAGGACGAGGAGCGCCGCATGGTGCACTCGGTCTTCGAGCTGGGCGACACCCTCGTGCGCGAGGTCATGGTGCCGCGTACCGACCTCGTCTCCATCGAGCGGTTCAAGACGATCCGGCAGGCGCTCACGCTCGCGCTGCGCTCAGGCTTCTCGCGCATACCGGTCACGGGCGAGAGCGAGGACGACGTCGTCGGGATCGTCTACCTCAAGGACCTCGCCCGCAAGACGCACATCAGCCGCGACGCCGAGTCCGAACTGGTCTCCACGGCGATGCGCCCGGCGACCTTCGTGCCCGACACGAAGAACGCGGGCGACCTGCTGCGCGAGATGCAGCAGGAGCGCAGCCACGTCGCCGTCGTCATCGACGAGTACGGCGGCACGGCGGGGATCGTCACCATCGAGGACATCCTGGAGGAGATCGTCGGCGAGATCACCGACGAGTACGACCGCGAACTGCCACCCGTCGAGGACCTCGGCGGCGGCCGGCACCGCGTCACCGCACGCCTCGGCACGGACGACCTCGGCGAGCTGTACGGCATCGAGGAGTACGACGACGAGGACGTCGAGACGGTCGGCGGGCTCCTCGCCAAGGCGCTCGGCCGGGTCCCCATCGCGGAGTCCTCGGCCGTGGTCGAACTCCCCGATGGGCGTGAGCTGCGCCTGACGGCGGAGTCCTCGGCGGGCCGCCGCAACAAGATCGTCACGGTGCTCGTGGAGCCGGTCGGCGAGGACACCGGACCCCGTGCCGAAGACGCGCTGAGCAAGGAGAACGCGGGATGAAACCGGCGGCGCTGCGCGCCCTGTGCCTCTCCTTCAACGCGGTCGCCGAGGAGTTCCCCTTCAACCCGGAGACCTCCGTCTTCAAGGTCAACGGGAAGATCTTCGCCCTCACGGACCTCGGCGGCGAGCCGCTCAAGGTCTCGCTCAAGTGCGAGCCCGAGGAGGCGGTACGGCTGCGCGAGGCCCACCCCGGCATCGTCGTGCCGGGCTGGCACCTCAACAAGCGGCACTGGAACACGGTGACGGTGGGGGAACTGCCCGCCGTCCGGGTCCGGGAACTGGTCGAGGACTCGTACGACCTCGTGGTGGCGAAGCTGCCGAGGGCGGAGAGGCTGCGACTGGAGCGCCCGTGACCCGGGGTCCCGGTGACGG
>NZ_GG770539.1:4933400-4935685 GCF_000154905.1 Streptomyces sp. SPB074
CGCCGCCCCGTTCCCGTACCCGCTCAGGAACGCCGGGACCGCAGCCCCACCGCGATGAGCGCCGCCGCCGCCAGGACGAGGCACGCGTCGACGAGGACGACGAGGCGCACGCCGGAGGCGAGACCGCCCGCCGCGGTCGTGGCGAGGACGCCCACGAGCTGATCGTCCTGCACATGCCGGTGCCGGGGACGGGCACGGAAGAGGCCCTGGGCCGGGTGCTCGCGGCGGCGGAGGACTGAGGGGCACCCCGGCCCCGGCTCCGGCACCGGGCGGGGCGCGGGGCGGACCGGTGGTGTGTGCGGGGCGTTGGGTGCGGGGCGGCCTGTCTGGGGCGCGGTGCATGGGGGGTGGTGTGTTTGGGGCGCGGTGTGTCAGGGGCCGGACCCGGGGGTGGTGGTCGCGCCCGGCTCCGTATGCTCGGCGCCATGAGTGAGAGCAGCGCGCTGGACCCCGAGGACGCCAAGATCATCACGCTCGCCCGTTCCGCGCGGGCCCGCAACCAGGTGCCGGAGGGCGCCGCGGTGCGGGACGAGACGGGACGTACGTACGTGGCCGGGGCCGTCGCCCTGCCGAGCCTCGCGCTGAGCGCGCTGCGCACGGCGGTCGCGATGGCCGTCGCGAGCGGAGCGGAGTCGCTGGAGGCCGCGGCGGTCGTGACGGCCGCCGACGCCCTTCCCGCCGAGGACCTCGCCGCCGTCGCCGACCTCGGCGGCGCGGGCACGCCGGTCTTCCTCGCGGGCCCGGACGCGGTGGTACGGGAGCGGCTCGCCGCGGGGTGAGGGCGGCGGTACGGGGCTCGGGCCGGGCGGAGCCGGGAGGGGGCTGCGCGGTAGTGAGGCCGGGGCCGGGTTCCGTCGATGCCGGGGCAGGCCGGGCGGCTGTGCCGGGGGTGCCGGCGGGGCCGTGGAGGGGGACGTGCGCGGCCCCGGTCGGCTTCGCTCGCGCGATCGGGGAGAATGGCCCGTATGAGCGAACCCTCCACCACCCCCGCCGCCCCGCACCGCGCGGGCTTCGCGTGCTTCGTCGGCCGTCCCAACGCGGGGAAGTCGACCCTGACCAACGCGCTGGTGGGACAGAAGGTCGCCATCACGTCGAACCGCCCGCAGACCACGCGGCACACGGTGCGCGGCATCGTGCACCGGCCCGAGGCGCAGCTGATCCTGGTCGACACCCCCGGACTGCACAAGCCGCGCACGCTGCTCGGGGAGCGGCTCAACGACGTCGTGCGGGCCACGTGGGCCGAGGTCGACGTGATCGGGTTCTGCCTCCCCGCCGATCAGAAGATCGGCCCCGGTGACCGTTTCATCGCCAAGGAACTCGCCGGGATCAAGCGGACCCCGAAGGTCGCGATCGTCACGAAGACGGACCTCGTGGACAGCAAGCGGCTCGCCGAGCAGCTCATGGCGATCGACGCGCTCGGCCGGGAGCTGGGCTTCGAGTGGGCGGAGATCGTGCCCGTCTCCGCCGTCGAGGGCAAGCAGGTCTCGCTCCTCGCCGACCTCCTCGTTCCGCTCCTGCCCGAGAGCCCGCAGCTCTACCCCGAGGGCGATCTCACCGACGAGCCCGAGCAGGTGATGGTCGCCGAGCTGATCCGCGAGGCGGCGCTCGAAGGCGTACGGGACGAGCTGCCGCACTCGATCGCGGTCGTGGTCGAGGAGATGAACCCGCGCGAGGGACGCCCGGCCGACAAGCCGCTCCTCGACATCCACGCGAACCTCTTCATCGAACGCTCCAGCCAGAAGGGCATCGTCATCGGCCCGAAGGGCCAGCGCCTCAAGGACGTGGGCACGAAATCGCGCCGCCAGATCGAGGCGCTGCTCGGGACGCCGGTCTTCCTCGACCTGCACGTGAAGATCGCGAAGGACTGGCAGCGCGACCCGAAGCAGCTCAGGCGACTGGGGTTCTAGGGAGGCTGGGTGGGGCTGGGTGGGGTGATGGGGGTGGGCGGCGACCCGACCGTGCTCGTCGCGGGCGTCGGCACAGACCCCTCCCTCCCAAAGGGGAGGTGGGCCACCCGCTGTGATCAATTCTTCCGGACGCCGCGTGCCGCTCGTGACCATCACGGCGAATCTGTGGATAACTCCGGCAAACCCGCAAAACCGCTCACTCGAAAGAGCGGGTGATTGTGCGTGAAGCCCGGCGGGTAGGCAGGCGCTCACCTACCCGTGCGGGCCACCCCTCCCCGTCACACGGCCCCCGCGCCGCCCCCTAGCCCCATCCCCCGCCACACGCCAACGCCCGCCCCCTCACCCTCCCACCCCCCTCACCCCCACCCCCCTCACCCC
>NZ_GG770539.1:4936287-4938028 GCF_000154905.1 Streptomyces sp. SPB074
ACCGGCCGCTCCCGCACGACCAGCCCCGCCCCCTCGCACGCGGCCCGCAGCCCCGGGGCCGTCTCCGCCAGCCACTCCAGTCCACGCGGCGCCTGCCGCTCGCGCTGGGTGCGCAGCAGATCCTCCACCTCCGCCGCTGTGAAGGCCCGCCCCCGCTCGGCCGGGTGCGGACGCGCGGGAAAGCCGCCCTGGAAGGGCTGGAGATACAGGACGAAGTGCCCGTACCGTTCGCGGACACGGCAGGAGGCGCGCGCGACCGTCTCGTGGAACCACTCGACGCGCTCGACTACGGAATCGGTGGTGCCGGCGGTGCGGCGGACAGGAGCGGCCATACCGGCATTCTTCTCCCTCCCGCGCGGTTCCGGCACGGGGGCCGGCCCGGCGTTCGGTACGGAGTGCGGTCCGGCGTTCGGTACGGGGTGCGGCCCGGAGCCCGCCCCGGAATTCCGTCCGCCCGACGCACGAGAACCGAAAAGGTTGTCAACCACTCCGTACCAAAACCGTTTTTAGATTGCATCGAGTTAATCCAGCTCGAACATAAACGAGTTGACCTCTGAATGTTTCGTGTCACTATCTCCAGGGGCTTGTGAGGTTTCTGTGATCTCCCAAGGGCCGTGGTGCACGGGGTGACTGAACTTTTTTGGTGCCTCGGAGACACGGATTCCTCGCACGACCCTCTTCGTCAAGGCATCACAGAGGAGCTCTACGTGGCCAAAACCCCCCGTAACAAGGGAAGCAAGAACTTCGGCCGTTTCGCGGTCGCGGCGATAGCCGCCGCCCTCGTCACCACGACGGCCGGAACCGCGGTGGCCGACCAGGCTCCCGCGCCTTCCGCGCAGAAGGCGGCCGAAGCGGCTGCCGGCGCGGCGAAGAAGGCGGCGTCCCAGGGCGCCAAGAAGGTCTCGCCGCAGTCCCGCAGCTTCGCGGCCAAGTCCCTCGGCTCGGCGCCGGTCCTCGGAATGCTCGGCATCGACAAGAACGACGATGCCTACTTCTACGACCTCGACGGCGAGGGCGGGCTGGCCCCGCGTGAGCTGATCGGCAACTTCTGGGGCGTCAAGAACGGCGTCTCGATCGATGACGACGGGGACGACTGGGTCGACGCCACCTGGCTGTGGGACGACCAGGGCTACATGTGGAGTTCCGAGCAGGGGGACGAGGTCGGCCACGGCTGGAACATCTACAACACCGTCCTCTCGCCGGGCAACGTCGGCGGCGCCGTCGCCTCCGACGTCATCGCGCGGGACAAGTCCGGCGTGCTGTGGCTCTACCTGGGCTACGGCGACGGCAAGGTGACCAAGCGGTACCGCGTCGGCGGTGGCTGGGACGCCTACACGCAGATCGCCGGGCACGGCGACCTCACCGGTGACGGCCAGTCCGACATCGTCGCGCGGGACAAGTCCGGCGTGCTGTGGCTCTACAAGGGCACCGGAGACTACAAGGCGCCCTTCGCCGCCCGCACCAAGATCGGCGGTGGCTGGAACTCGTACAACACGCTCGTCGGCTCCGGCGACGTCGACCTCGACGGCACCTCCGACCTGATCGCCCGCGACACCAAGGGCGACCTGTACCTGTACAAGGGCACGGACAAGGCGGCCGCTCCGTTCGCGGCGCGCGTGAAGATCGGCAAGGGGTTCCAGACCTACCGGGCGCTGTTCTCCTGAACCGCGTGACGCCCGCCGCCTGAGCGGTGGGCGAACCCCGCCTCGGTCGAGGTGGAGCGGGAGCACGGCGGTCGCCG
>NZ_GG770539.1:4938435-4958091 GCF_000154905.1 Streptomyces sp. SPB074
CCCCGGCCGGGGTACGCCCGCGCGCCGGGCCCCGGCAGACCGGGCCGCACCCGGAACCCCCGCGCGCCGACCCCTCGCGTACCGGGCCGCACACGGGCCCCCCGCAGACCGGGCCGCACCCGGAACCCCCGCGCGCCGAGGCCCGTTCCGCCGCTCCCGCCCTCACGACAGGGAGACGCCGACCTCCGACCACGCCTTCGTCACCGCCTCCTTCTCGTCCGCGCCGTCCGCCGCCGCGCTCGTGAGCGTCGCGAACTCGGCGAAGTCCGCCGTCGAGGAGAGTTCGCCGCCCGTGAGCACGTCGAACCAGATGCGCCCGGCCCGCTCCCAGGCGTAGCCGCCCAGGGAGGTGGCGAGCAGGTAGAAGGCGCGGTTGGGGATGCCCGAGTTGATGTGGACGCCGCCGTTGTCCTCCTCGGTGTCCACGTAGTCGTCCATCGAGGCGGGCTGCGGGTCCTTGCCGAGCACGTCGTCGTCGTAGGCCGTGCCCGGGGCCTTCATCGAGCGCAGCGCGGTGCCCTCGACGTCGGGGGCGAGGAGTTCGTCGCCGATGAGCCAGTCCGCGTCCTCGGCGCGCTGCTGCTTCGCGTACTGCTTGACGAGGGAGCCGAAGACGTCCGAGATCGACTCGTTGAGCGCGCCCGCCTGGTCCTGGTACTCCAGATTCGCCGTGTGCTGCGTGACGCCGTGGGTCAGTTCGTGGCCGATGACGTCGACCGGGAGCGTGAAGTCGAGGAAGATCTCCCCGTCCCCGTCGCCGAAGACCATCTGGTCGCCGTCCCAGAAGGCGTTGTTGTACTCGCGGTCGTAGTGGACGCTCGCGACGAGGGGCAGGCCGCGCCCGTCGATGGAGTCGCGGCCGAAGACCTTGCGGTAGAGGTCGAAGGTCGCGCCGAGGCCCGCGTACGCGCGGTTGACGCTCGCGTCGCGCGTCGGCTCCTGGCCCTCGGCGCGGACCTTGTGACCCGGGAGGCGGATGCCGTGCCGGGCGTCGTAGATGGTGCGGTCCGGGGTCTCGGAGCCGGTCGGCTCCCCTGCGGGGGCCGCGAGCGTGAGGGCGAGCGCCGTCTGCCGGCGCTGGTGGCGGCGGCCCGCGTCCTCGTCGAGCGTGCGGCGCGCGGCGGCGTGCCCCGAGCGGGCGAGGTGATCGAGCAGGTGCGGCGGGACGATGGTGCAGAAGGCGTGGTGCGGAAGGTGCAGGTGAGTGTCCATGCGCACACGGTTACCCCGTACATGCGGACTGTCACTGATTATGGGGGCCTTTCGTACGAACGAGGGAGATGTCACGTGCGGAGGTTTGGATCACCGCGCACCCGGCAGCGGATAATGGGACCGACGGAGCCGGACGACGGGGTCGCGCCTCGTCCCGGGAGTCATGCCTCGTCCCGCATGGTGATACGGGGTCTCGTGCCTCGCGGGACTCGGCTAGGGTGCGGAGCATCATGCGTTTCGGGCTGCTTCTTCTTAGCTGCCGCGGCGAGGGTCTGTAGTCGTAGGCCGACCCCCTCCCCGCGGAGTGAGGTGTTGCGGTTTTTCCGCCCCGTCGGCCACCTCAGCCTCAGCGGACCTCAGAGGAGCCCACGCACATGACCACGAGCGAGCCCACCGCCACCGTCCCCGCGCAGCAGCATTCCGCGGCCGGCCAGGGACGCAAGCCCCTCAGCAACACCGCGCACCTCCAGGCCCCCTCCGGGATGCCCTTCCACCGCTACGGCCGCTACGAGCAGGTGGAGATCCCCGACCGCACGTGGCCCGAGAAGCGGATCACCAAGGCGCCCCGCTGGCTCTCCACCGACCTGCGCGACGGCAACCAGGCCCTGATCGACCCGATGTCGTCGGCCCGCAAGCGCGAGATGTTCGACCTGCTCGTACGCATGGGCTACAAGGAGATCGAGGTCGGCTTCCCCTCCTCGGGCCAGACGGACTTCGACTTCGTGCGCTCCATCATCGAGGACCCCGAGGCGATCCCCGAGGACGTCACGATCTCCGTGCTGACGCAGGCGCGCGAGGAACTGATCGAGCGGACCGTGGAGTCCCTGGTCGGCGCCCGCCGCGCCAACGTCCACCTGTACAACGCGACCGCGCCCGTCTTCCGCGAGGTCGTCTTCCGGGGCAGCAAGGACGACATCAAGCAGATCGCCGTGGACGGCACGCGGCACGTCGTCGAGTACGCGGAGAAGCTGCTCGGCCCCGAGACCGTCTTCGGCTACCAGTACTCGCCGGAGATCTTCACGGACACCGAGCTGGACTTCGCGCTGGAGGTCTGCGAGGCGGTCATGGAGGTGTGGCAGCCCGGCCCCGGCCGCGAGATCATCCTCAACCTGCCCGCCACCGTGGAGCGTTCGGCCCCCTCCACCTACGCCGACCGCTTCGAGTGGATGTCCAGGAACCTGTCGCACCGCGAGCACGTCTCGCTCTCCGCGCACCCGCACAACGACCGCGGCACCGCCGTCGCCGCCGCCGAACTCGCCGTCATGGCGGGCGCGGACCGCATCGAGGGCTGCCTCTTCGGCCAGGGCGAGCGCACCGGGAACGTGGACCTGGTGACCCTCGGCATGAACCTCTTCTCGCAGGGCGTGGACCCGCAGATCGACTTCTCGGACATCGACGAGATCCGCCGCACCGCCGAGTACTGCAACCAGATGGAGGTCCACCCGCGCCACCCCTACGCGGGCGACCTCGTCTACACCGCCTTCTCCGGCTCCCACCAGGACGCCATCAAGAAGGGTTTCGAGGCGCTGGAGCGGCGCGCCGCGCGCGAGGGCAAGCAGGTCGGCGACGTCGAGTGGGCCGTCCCGTACCTGCCCATCGACCCGAAGGACGTGGGCCGTTCCTACGAGGCCGTGATCCGGGTCAACTCGCAGTCCGGCAAGGGCGGTATCGCCTACGTCCTCAAGAACGACCACAAGCTGGACCTGCCGCGCCGGATGCAGATCGAGTTCTCGCGCATCATCCAGGCGCGCACCGACGCCGAGGGCGGCGAGGTCACCCCGGCCGAGATCTGGAACGTCTTCCAGGACGAGTACCTGCCCAACCCCGCCAACCCCTGGGGCCGCGTGCAGGTACGTGCCGGGCAGACCACCGCGCAGACCGAGAACGGCCTCGACAAGCTCACCGTGCAGGCCGTCGTGGACGGTGCCGGCACCGAGCTGACCGGCAGTGGCAACGGCCCGATCTCCGCGTTCTTCGACGCGCTCCAGGGCGTCGGCATCGACGCCCGGCTGCTCGACTACCAGGAGCACACGCTGAGCGAGGGCGCGAGCGCGCAGGCCGCCTCGTACATCGAGTGCGCCGTCGGCGACCGCGTCCTGTGGGGCATCGGCATCGACGCCAACACCACGCGCGCCTCGCTCAAGGCGATCGTCTCCGCGGTCAACCGCGCGGGCCGCTGAGGCACTTGCCCGTACGGGCGTGAGCGTGCCGGTACGGGGACGACCTCCCCGTACCGCCGCCACCCCCGCGCCGGGCGGGCCGTACGGGAGGCCGACCGCCCCCTGCGACACGCCCGGAAACCGGCCCGGTACCCCCTTGGCCGTCAATCGCCGTCCCCCACGCCTCACCCCTCGCGCGGGAGTTCACGGCATCAGGACCACGCGGGCCCCGCAGGGTTCACGCCCTGCCGGGGCCTGCGGTCACTCTCGGCCAGGTATCGGCCGAGTAACGCCGGGGTACTGACGCCATCACGGTGATGTGGCTAACATCACGCCAAGGCGCCGGACACCCGGCGCCACCGCGCGGGGCATCCAGTCCCCGCGCGCACAGCGGGTTCGCCCGCGGGCGGGACGAGCGCCGTGCGAAGAGGCACGCGCGCCGGACAGGGAGGTGCGCCGTGGCACGAGCCGGAGGCAGGGGCGAGGACCGTCGCCAGCGGGCGGGGACCGGCCCGCACCGCACCCCGCCCGCCCGCTACGGCCCGCTGCGGCTGCGGACGCGCTGGAACGTCGAGAGCGACGGCGAGTTCTTCTGCCCCGACTGCGGCGGCGACCGCGCCTACACGCGCAAGACCGGGAGCAGGTACGTCGCCCTCCTCGGCGTCCCGCTCCTGCCGCGCGGCACCACCGGGCCCGTCGTCGAATGCGGCGCCTGCACCGCCGAGTACAACGTCGAAGCCCTCGAACACCCCACGACGGCCCGCTTCGGGGCGCTCCTGCGCGACGCCGTGCACACCGTCGTCGTCGCCGTCCTCGCCGCGAGCGGCACCGCCTCGCGCTCCACGATGGACGCCGCCGTCGCCACCGTCCGCGCCGCCGGCTGGACCGACTGCGAGGACGACCAGCTCTACGCCCTCATGCGCGCCCTCGCCGAGGACCCCGGCTCCCCGGTCTGCCCCGACGACCCCGCCGAGGCCGAGACCGCCGCGCTCACGCTGGCCATAGAGCTCCACGAGTCCCTCGACCCGCTCGCCCCCCACCTCGCGGAGCTGGGCCGGGCCTCGATCCTCCTCCAGGGCGCCCGCGTCGCCCTCGCGGACGGCCCCTACACCTCCGCCGAGCGCGAGGCGCTGAACGTCGTGGGCGCGGCGCTGCTCCTGGACACGGAGGAGGTCGGGCGGCTGCTGGAGGAGGCGAAGACCCCTTCCTGACCGCGCGACCGGGCGGGCCGTGCTGTTCCCGGGCCGCCTCCTTCCCGCGCCGCCCGTTCCCGTGCCGCCTCCTTCCCGCGCCGCCCTGTTCCCGCGCCGCCCCGTTCCCGTGCCGTCCGGAGCGGGGGCGGCGGAAGGTGCCGATTCCCCGCCCCATAAGGGCGTCCGCCGGTAGGTGCTGGTAGCAAGGCAGGCACGGTCCACCCGATCATGGAGTTCTCTACGCTTCACGATCATGGGGGATCCGTGCCTGCCGTTCCATCATGCATTCTCGACCCGATCCGTGACCAGTTCCTCGCGCTCCTGCCCGTGCACGAGGACAAGCACCCCCTGGGCTGTCACAACCCCCGGATCAGCGACGCCGTTGTCTTCGACCGGCTGGTGCAGGTCCTGGTCTTCGGTTGCGGATACGAACGTGCCGCCGACGAGCACTGCTCGGCCACCACCTTGCGCAGACGCCGCGACGAGTGGATCGCTCACGGCGTGATGGAGAGCCTGCGGCTGCTCGCGCTCGCCGCATACGACCGCATGATCGGCCTCGAACTCGACCACCTGAGCGCCGACGGCTGCCTCACCAAGGCACCCAGCGGTGGTGAATGCGCCGGCAAAAGCCCCGTCGACCGCGCCAAACTCGGGCTGAAACGCTCACAGTTGACCGACGGCTCCGGCATACCCCTGATCACCGAGCCGGCACCGGCCAACACCCCCGACCACACCCTGCTGCCCACCACCCTCGACCGCTTCACCGCGCTCGAACAGGCCCTCGGACCATTGCCTGAGCATCCACGTCTCGCCCTGGACGCCGGCTACGACTACCGGATCGTCCACGATGACCTGGCAAGCCGGAAGATCGACGCCCGTATCGCCCCGCGCGGCGCGAAGACCCCGATCCAGACCGGAGGCCGGTGGGTCGTCGAGCGCACGAACTCCTGGATGAACAACTTCGGCAAACTCCGGCGCTGCACCGAACGCCGGAAAGCAGCCGTCGAGTTCTACCTCGCCCTGGCAGCCACCCTCATCACCCTCCGCAGCCTGATCCGACACGCCTGGACCCTCTACCGCTGGAACACCCGCCCTCAAAGCCCACGGATCCGATGACCTACCGGCGGACGCCCTAAGGGGATTCGTGACCGCGAGGTGGGCGTGATGTGCTTCTCGTGGGGCTTGTGTGTGCTCTTCGTGTGAGTGAACATGGCGGCTGTGACGGCTGAGTTGGGGGACCTGCCGGATGCCGTGAGGGCGCCGTGAGGCTCCCTCCGGGCGTCCGCCGGTGTTCCTCGACCCTGGGATGACTCACGTTCGCCTCACCAGACCCATGGCACTCACGGGTGCCGCCCTCGCCGCCACCCTCCTCGCGGGCTCGCTCGCGGGGGTCCCGGCCGCCGCGACCACGGGCGGACCGGCGGCGAAGGACTCCCTCGCCTACACCGCGCGGCTCGTGATCGGTGACAGCCAACGCGGCTGCTCCGCCGTCCTGGTGGCCCCGCAGTGGCTCGCGACCTCGGCCCAGTGCTTCGCGGACGACCTGGCGCAGAGCCCCGGCCACGTGACGGCGGGGAAGCCGAAGTGGAAGACGACCGCGACCATCGGGCGCACCGATCTCTCCACCGCCTCCGGACAGGTCCGCACGGTGGTCGAGCTGGTCCCCCGCACGGACCGCGATCTCGTCATGGCCCGCCTCGACACCCCCACGACGGGGATCGCCCCGGCGCCGCTGGCCCTCGCCCCGCCCGCGGCGGGGGAGAAGCTGACCACGGCCGGCTACGGCCGCACGCGCGAGGAGTGGGCGCCGCTCGCGCTCCACACCGCGTCCGGCCTCACCCGGTCCGTGGACGGCCCGGACCTGGCCACCGAGGGCGCGAGCGCCTCGGACGCGGTCTGCGCCGGGGACGCGGGCGGCCCCGTGCTGCGCGAGGTGTCCGGCGTCCTGCGGCTGGTCGCCGTCAACAGCCGCTCCTGGCAGGGCGGCTGCTACGGGTCCGAGAGCACGGAGACCCGCACGGGCGCGGTCTCGACGCGCCTGGACGACATCACCGCCTGGGTCCAGCGGATCGCGTCCCTCCCGCAGCACGGCCTCCCGGTCGGGGGCGACTTCGACGGCGACGGCGAGGACGACGCCGCCGTCCTGTACGACTACGGCCTGGACAGCGCGAGCGGCAAGCGGCGCGTCGCGCTGTGGCTGCACACGAGCGAGGGCGGCCGTCTCTCGGCGCCCCGGGTCGTCTGGCAGAGCGAGGAGTCGAGCTGGACCTGGAGCCGCGCCCAGCTCGTCGCCGGTGACTTCGACGGCGACGGCAAGGACGACATCGGCGTCTTCTACGACAACGGCAAGAACGCCGAGGGCACGAACGCGAGCGCGCTGTGGACCTTCACCAGCACGGGCGACGGCTTCGCGGAGCCGCAGCGGGTCTGGCAGAGCACGGGAAGCTGGACCTGGGCGGCGAGCCGGCCGGTCGCGGGCGACTTCGACGGCGACGGGAAGGCCGACGTCGGCGTGCTCTACGACTACGGGAAGAACGCGACGACCGGCCTCCAGGAAGTGGGGCTGTGGGACTTCCGGAGCACGGGCTCCGGCTTCGCGGCCCCGAAGAGGGTGTGGACGAGCGCAACGAGCTGGACCTGGAGCCACATCAAGTCCACGACGGGCGACTTCGACGGCGACGGCAAGGACGATATCGGCGTTTTCTACGACAACGGCAAGGACGCGGGCGGCACCTTCAAGACCGCCTGGTGGACCTTCGCGGGCACGAGCACCGGCCTCGCCGCCCCGCAGCGGGCCTGGCAGAGCACGGGAAGCTGGAGCTGGGCGGCGAGCCGGCCGCTCGCGGGCGACTTCGACGGCGACGGCAAGACCGACGCCGGGGTCCTCTACGACTACGGCAAGAACGCGGGCACCGGCCTCCAGGAGACGGGCCTGTGGACCTTCGCGAGCACCGGTTCCGGCTTCGCGGCCCCGAAGAAGGTGTGGACGAGCCCCATGAGCTGGGCGGCGAGCCGGTCGCTCGCCTTCGGCGGTGACTTCGACGGCGACGGCAAGGACGACATCGGCACCCTGTACGACAACGGGACCGGCGCGGACGGCCGCCAGAACTACGGCCTGTGGCGCTTCACCAGCACGGGTACGGGCGTGAGCGAGCCCGTCCGCGACTGGTACGGCCCCACGTCCTGAGCCCGCGGCGCCGGGGGCGGCCCCGCCCGCCGCCCCCGCCGCCCGGCCGGATCACCCGCAGGAGGGACGCGGGACGGGTACCCGGAAAAGGTGACAGGTTCTGACGGGATGGGTGGCCACGATGGACGTCATGGACCACACCACGCAGGAACAGCAGCACACCACGGGGGAACGGCCCCTGGCCGGCCGCGTCGCACTCGTCGCCGGGGCCACGCGCGGCCTCGGCCGCGCGATCGCGGTCGCGCTCGGGGCGGCGGGCGCGACCTTCTACGTGACGGGCCGCACGACCCGCACGCACACGAGCGAGGTCGGGCGCCCGCAGGAGACGATCGAGGAGACCGGCGAGCGCGTGACGGCCGCCGGCGGCGAGGGGATCGCCGTACCGACCGATCACCTGGACGAGGAACGGGTCCGCGCGCTCCTCGCCCGCGTCGAGGCGGACCACGGGCGGCTCGACATCCTCGTCAACGACCTGTGGGGCGGCGAACACCTCGTCGCGGAGCACGTGTTCGGGAAGAAGAGCTGGGAGACACCGCTCGCCGACGGCCTGCGCATGATCGATCTCGGCGTCCGCTCCCACCTCATCACGGCGGGACTCGCGCTGCCGCTCCTGATCCGCTCGGACGGCCCCGTGCACATCGAAGTGACCGACGGAACAGCCGAGTTCAACAAGCGGTTCCGCGACAACCTGTACTTCGACATCGCCAAGACCACCCCGCACCGCATCGCCTTCGCCCTCTCCGAGGAACTGGCCCCCCTCAACGGCACGGCGCTCAGCGTCAGTCCGGGATTCCTCCGCTCCGAGCAGATGCTCTCCTTCTACGGCGTCACCGAGCAGAACTGGCGCGAGGCCACGGCTCAGAACCGCACTTCGCGATCGCGGAGTCCCCCCACTACCTCGCGCGCGGCATCGCGGCCCTCGCGGCCGACCCGAACCGCGCCCGCTGGTCCGGCACCTCGGCGTCGAGCGCCGAACTCGCCGGCGCCTACGACCTGACGGACACGGACGGCAGCCGCCCGGACTCCTTCGCGTACTTCCGCGACGTCGTCTTCGGCGGCAAGAAGGGAACGGCGGAGGACTACCGGTGAGGTGAGGCGAACGGTCCCTCCAGCGCCGCCCAGTGCAGCAGCATCACTGTCTTCGCGTCCGCGATGCGGCCGTCGCGGATCATCGACAGGGCTTCTGTGAAGGGGAGTTCCAGGACCTCGATGTCCTCGCCCTCCTCCTCGACGCCGCCGCCGCGGGACACGCGGTCGGCCGGGGTGTACGGGGCCGCGTAGAAGTGGAGGCGTTCGGTGACCGAGCCGGGGCTCATGTACGCGGCGTAGACGGGTGTCAGCGCGCCCAGCCGGATGCCGAGTTCCTCCTCCGCCTCGCGCCGGGTCGCCACCTCGGGGGAGTCCGCGTCGAGCAGGCCCGCCGCCGCCTCGATCAACATGCCGTCCGGGTGCTCGTTCACGTACGCGGGATAGCGGAACTGGCGGGTCAGCAGCACGCGTCGGCGTGCGGTGTCGTACGGGAGGACCACCGCGCCGTCGCCCCTGTCGTACGTCTCGCGCTTTTGCGTCTGCCAGCGGCCGTCGCGGCGGCGGTGGGCGAACCTCGTCCGGCGCAGGACGTGCCACCCTTGCGAGGTCAGCTCGACGTCCTCGACCACGACATCAGGATTGCGGTCGAGACCCCGCCCGGCCTGGTCGAGGCCGGTACGGCCCCGGTGGTCGGGGATCTCGATGCCGGGACGGTCTGCCACGGTGGGCTTTAAGGGGTACGCGGGAGGACTGGCGGGCGCTAGAATACCCGCAAGAACGTGCAAGAACAGGAGGGAATGTTCATGCTCGCTGCCGAACGCCGCGAACACCTCCTCGGTCTGCTGACGGACGAGGGCAAGGTCATCGCCAAGGACGTCGCCGCCGACCTGGGTATCTCCGAGGACAGCGTCCGTCGTGACCTGCGCGATCTGGCCGCCGAGGGGCTGTGCCAGCGGGTGTACGGCGGCGCGCTTCCCGTCTCGCCCGCCGTCGCCGGCTACACCGCGCGGCAGGCGGTCGCCCCCGACGGCAAGCGGAAGGTCGCCGCGCTCGCCGCGAAGCTCGTCCGCCCGGGCGGCACGGTCATCCTCGACGGCGGCACGACGGCGCTCGCCCTCGCCCGCGCCCTCCCGCACGAACTGCCCTGCACGGTCATCACGCACAGCCCCACGATCGCCGCCGCGCTCCTCGACCACCCGCGCGCCGAACTCTTCCTCCTCGGCGGCCGGCTCTTCAAGCACTCGGCGGTCACGTGCGGCGCCGCCGCCGTCGAGGCCGCGCAGAACGTCTCGGCCGACCTGTGCCTCCTCGGTGTCACCGGCGTCCACCCGGAGGTCGGTCTCACGACGGGCGACGCGGACGAGGCGGCCATGAAACGCGCTCTCGCCTCGCGCGCCGCCGAAACCTACGTGCTCGCCTCCTCCGAGAAGATCGGCACCGCCTCCCGCTACCGCGTGCTGCCCTGGCAGAAGATCACCGGGCTCGTCACCGACGCCCCGGCCACCGACCCCGTCCTCGCCCGACTCGTGGGCCTGGGCGTGGAGATCCTGCGGGCGGGCTGAGAGGCGGCACCGGGCGGGGTGCGCGCGGCGACGGGGCACGTGGCGCGGAGTGCTGCGCGGCGCGGAGTGCTGCGCGGCGCGGAGTGCTGCGCGGCGCGGGCCGGGAGGCGGGGTGCGCGGGGCCGGTTCCGGAACCGCCGTACGGGCACGGGCGTCCCTGCCGGTGCCGTGCCCGCACTCCTCCGGAGAGCCCTTTGCCCGCCACCCGTTTCGTGCACCTGATCCGGCACGCCGAACCCGCGCCGGACGGCGGTGGCCTCAGCGCGCGCGGGCGCGAGCAGGCCGCGCACCTCGGTGACCGGCTGGCGCGGCTGCCCCTCGCCTCCCTCCAGCACGGTCCGCTGCCCCGCGCCGCCGCGACGGCGCGCATCATCGGGGAGCGCGCCGGGATACGGCCCGAGCCCGCCGACCTCGCGGGCGACTACGTGCCGCACCTGCCCGAGCGGCACGAACTCCCCCCCCGTAAACGGCCGACTTCTCCCTCCACTCCCTCGCCGGTACGACACCGGAGGAGGCGCGCGAAGGCCGTGCGCTCACCCGCCGGGCCACCGAGGCGTACACGGGCCCCGCCGCGGGGGACACCGTCCGCCACGACGTCGTCGTCACCCACAACTTCCTCGTCGCCTGGCTCGTCCGCGAAGCCCTCCACGCCCCGCGCCGGCGCTGGCTCGGCATCAACCACTCGCACGCCTCGCTCACCACGATCATGCACACCCCGGGCCGCGCCCCTTACCTCCACGCGCAGAACGACCAGAGCCACCTCCCGCCCGCGCTGCGCTGGACGGACAGCCCACCGGAACACCGCGTGTGAGCGCGCGGGGCGGCTGTGCCCGTACCCCGTGACGCGCCTGCCCGCGAGGCCCCGGCGCCCGCGCCGGTGACCGGGGGGCGAGGGGCACGGTCTCACCCCTCCCGGCCGCCTCGCGGGTCCGGGAACCGGCGGCCCGTCGCGGAGGCGAAGCCCAGCCACGTGTGGCGGTTGCCCCACCAGCACCAGCCGACCTTGGGGGCGTCGCGCCGCTCGCGGCCGTCCCGCCCCGTGCCGTTGCTGATCCAGATCGCCGGAGTACGGGCGTCCAGGGCGCCGTTCGCCTTGCGCAGCCGGGAGCCGATGGTCATGAAGCAGCGGTTGCGCTCCAGGATCTCCGGCCGCTGGAGCACCCAATGGATGCCCTCGGTCAGCAGCAGCGGGGTGCGTCCCCTCCCGGTCAGGGCGGGAAGCGCCTCCTGCGGCGTCCAGCCGGCCATCCCGTCACCGCGGTCGAGGCCGGTGACGAGGTGGAGCGGGGCACCGGGCGGCGCGAGCGCTTCGAGCGGGGCGAAGTGATCGACGTCGGTCATGTCGGTGACGACGAAGCCCGCTTTGCCGCCACGGCGGAGCAGCGGCGCGAGGGCGGAGGCGGGAGCGCGGTCCGGGTGCACGGCGAGCAGCGCCCCTTCGGTCCCGGGAACCCCGGCGGTCCTGGCGAAGGCGCGCAATGCGGCCTCGGTCAGCCCGGCGATCTCGTGCACCCCCAGCCCGATCAGACGCTCGGCCTGCGCGCTCAGGTCCGGGAGCACCGGAAGGACGGGGACGGGGGCGGGTGCGGTTTCGGGCACGATGCTCCTCGCGGCAGCGGGGTGGACCGGCCCAGGAGGAACGAGGCGCCCCGCCGGAATGTTCCCGCCGCCGGGGGCGCCGCCGGGCCGCCGAGGAGCGCGCCACGGTGCCGCCGTACCGCCGCCTGTCCCGCTGCGCCCGCGCTCCAGGCGTCCCGTCCCTGCCGTCCTCAGGCGTCCTTCCGCGTGCCCGCCTCCACTTCGGCGAGCTTCTGGAACTCGCCCAAGTCGTAGTTGGCGAGGGTCGCGTCGAGGTTGGTGAGCGCGCCCAGGTGCTCGATGAAGCCCTCGGGCTCGTACTCGATCTGGAGGGTGACGCGGCTCTCCGTGTCGCTCAGCCGGTGGAAGGTGACCACCCCGGCGTGCCGCACGCCTCCGGTCGTGTGCCAGGCGATGCGCTCGCCGGGGACGACCTCCGTCAGCTCGGCGGTGAACTCCTCGTCGGCGCCCGGCAGTCCGAGCTGCCAGACGAAGGTGTTCCTGTCCGCCCGGTGGACGTGCTTGACGTGGCTGAGGAAGGCGGGCCAGCGCTTTACGTTCTCCCACAGTCCCCAGCTCACCTCCACCGGGGCCTTGATGTCGACGGCTTCGAGCAGCGAGGACGCCATGGTGTCTCCTTGTCCGTGCGGCGGCACCGGGCGGGGCCGGCCGGTCCTCGCACGTGTACCCCGTCGGGCCGGGAAGTCTCCGCCCGCGGGGCCCGGATGTGTCCGCCCCGGCCCGGCCGCCGCCGGCCGGGGCGGCGGCGCTCACGTCCCTGCCGCCGCGCGGGCGAGGCGGCCGAACCTGACCCTGACCCCGGGGGACCAGAGCACGCTCACCGGCGGCCCCCCGGGCGCGGGCAGGCCCGCCGCGGCGATCAGTTCGTCGTCGAGGCCGAGGAGTTCCGCGCGGTGCAGCGGCCAGCGGGGGTGGATGTTGGGGAGGTGGCCCGCGTGGCCGTAGAACGTGTGGCGCATCCCCCAGCGGGCGGTCAGGAAGTGTTGGAGGGGCGTGGGCTCCTCGATCCGCTCGCCGACGCGCACCCTGATGCGGTCGCGCGTGCCCCGCGGCCCCGGCAGGCGGCGGCGCGTGGTGTAGGTGAAGGTCTCCGCCTCGCGCCGGATCTCCATGCGCGCCCAGAAGTAGGGCAGTTGGAAGAAGACCCGGGCCATGACCACCGGGACCAGCCGGGACGCCTCCAGAGAACGGAACACCACGCCGCGCCGGCCGTCCGCGTCCACCGAGTACAGCCGGACGTTGGTCTCGGGGAACGTCCCGAAGCACGGGATTCCCGGCAGCCCGAACCAGCCCACCCCGTGCATCCGGAAGGCCACCAGGCCGACATAGGTGCGTCCTTCGTACGTGTCCGGCGCGGAGTCGGCCGGGAGGAGGGGCGCGACGTCGGCCGGGTCCGCCGCCCAGTGCAGGAAGGCGACGTCCAGCCAGGACTGCGTGAGCAGGGTGTGCGACAGCCGGCGCCCCGGGTGGGGTGTGATCGGCTCCAGGGAAGGAGCGGCAGGTGACATGGCGGCAGCGTTCCCCGCACGGCCGGTTCAACGCCGGACGCCGCGCGGCGTGTCGGCCCGGCCCGGCGGCCACCGGCCGCCGCCCAGGGGCACGGCGACCGCTTTCAGGGCCTCCGCCAGATGGTGCGCGGCGATCGCCGCCATGGCGGCCCGGCCGGGGAAGGCGCCGTCGAGCAGCCTGAGTGGTCCCGCGACGAGGGCGAGGTGCTGCGCGAGCAGGTAGAACGCGAGCCGGTCCTCGTCCGGTCCGGGCACCCGCAAGGGCTCGTACGCCTCGTCCAGGCGCAAGCGCAGGAACACGTGCTCCCACTCGGCGTCGAAGTACATCGTGCCCTCGATGTCGATCAGCACGGGGTTCCCCGCCGGGTCCACGCGTACGTGGTCGGGGCCGAGTTCGCCGTGCACGACCGCGTACTCCGCACGGGGTCCCACCGCCGCCGCGAGCGCGCGAAGCCGTTCCTCCAGCCGTCCCCGCGCGGCCGCGAGGCGCGGGGTCCTGACGGCGGCCGCCGGGACGTGGAGGCCGGGGAGCCGCGAGCGATCCGCCGGACGGCCCGGGGGGACGCTCGCGCCCGGGTGCGGGGGAGGCGCGTTCCCGGGCCGTCCCGCGTCAGCGACAGGAATCCGACGGGGCGTGGGCGCACGCGTGCGGTACGGGTGCTTCCGGGCTTGTGGCGGGGGCGCAGCAGCCCTCGCCCCGCCAGGTGTCGCGGGCTTCCTTGACGGCCAGGGCCGCGATGGCCAGGGCGGCGACGGGGTCGGCCCAGGACCAGCCGAGTGCCGCGTTCAGGACGAGGCCGAGCAGGAGGACGGCCGAGAGGTACGTGCACAGCAGCGTCTGCCGCGAGTCGGCCACCGCCGAGGCGGAGCCGAGCGCGCGGCCCGCGCGGCGCTGCGCCGCCGAGAGGAACGGCATGACCACGAGGGACAGCGCGGCGATGACGACGCCCGGCGTGGAGTGACCCGCCTCGCCCGCGCCGGTCAGGGCCCGCACGGCGTCGAGGGACACGTAGGCCGCGAGGGCGAGGAAGGACACGGCGATGATCCGCAGCGCCGTCCTCTCGCGCGCCTCGCACACGGCGTGGTCCCTGGCCGAGAACTGCCAGGCCACCGCGGCGGCCGAGGACACCTCGATCAAGGAGTCCAGCCCGAAACCGATCAGCGCCGTGGACGAGGCCCGCGCGCCCGCCGACACCGCGACGACCGCCTCGACGGCGTTGTAGGTGGGGGTCGCCGCGACCAGCAGCCGTACGCGCCGGGCGAGCGCTTCGCGGCGGGCCGGCGACGGCCCGAGGGACAGCGTGGTCATCTCAGCAGCAGTCCTTCGACGCGGCGTCCGGGCAGGACGCGTCCGTCTCGACCGCCACCACCGCGCTCAGGAGCTGGTCCAGCGCCTGCCCGAGACACACGTCCGCCAGCTCGTAGCGCGTACGGCGCCCGTCCGGCACTGTGACCACGAGGCCGCAGTCCCGCAGGCAGGCAAGGTGGTTGGACAGCCGGGTCCGCGAGACGCCGAGCGCGTCGGCCAGCTCGGCCGGGTAGGCCGGTGCGCCGCGCAGCGCCAGGAGCACGCGGCAACGGATCGGGTCGGCGAGCGCGCGGCCGAAACGGGCCAGCACGTCGATGTCGGAGGCAACGGTCAGCACACGGCGACAGTACAGGTATCTATGAATTCAGGGAAGGGTGAACTGTGGTTCGCGGACGTGCGCCCGCGTTTCCCGTGGCTCGCACCGGTTTCGCGCCGCCCCGCAGGCCACCGCGCGGCAGGGCGAAGCGGCCGACGCGCACGGGTCCGCCGGTGGCGAGGCCTCGGCGGGCTGCCACCGCACGTGACGGGCGGACCCGCCGCGATGGGCTCGCGGGGGAGGGCGGGATGGGGGTGGCCTCGCGAGGGAGGAACGGTTCGGGGCGGCCTCTTGGGGGCGGCGGGTCCGCGGCGGCCTCCTGGGGCGGCGGTGTCGCGGTGGACGGTGGTCGAGGGTGGTCGCGCGGGGGCGGCCTCGCGGGGGAGGACCGGCCCGGCGGCCTCCCGGGGGCGGCGGACCCCGGATGGTCTTGCGGGGGCGGCGGTCCGGGGCGGTGTCGCGGCGAACGACGCTTCGGGGTGGTCTCGCGGGGAGGGCCGGCCCGGGGCGGTCGCGCGGGGACGGCGGGTCCATGGAGGTCTCGCGTGGGACGGTGGACGGGTGCCTGTGCCCGCCGCCACCGCCACCGGAATGCCCGGGCGTGGCCGCCGGGAGAGGTGGCAACGAGGCTTCTGCGAAGGGGGTTTCGGCGCGGGCCGATTCCTCAGCGTCAGTGCGCTGTGCCTCGGATGGCCTCAAGCCATGAGGCCAGGGCCGCGAAATCCTCGGTGGCGAGGCCACGGGACGACGTGACGCGGTGGAGCAGCGCCGGGGCGGGGTGGTGGGTGGACACCCATTCCTGATCAGCCTCGGTGATCTCGTCGTCGCACCAGGCGAACGGACGATCGCCCGCCCACGCGGCCAGCGTGCGGGTCTTCCAGTGGAGGCCGTACCACCTGTCCTCGCGCTCCCGCGCGTCCGAGAGCTCCGGCCAGTGCACGACCGGGAGCGGCGGCAGGCCGAGCCGTGGTGCCATGTCGGTGTTCGCCGCGTCCTCCCACGTGGTGGCCCAGACCAGCTCGCACGGAAGCGCCGCGAGGCGCGGCCCGACGCGCGGGTCGAGCCGCGCCAGGTACGTATCCGTCGCGGTACGGAATGGCGCGCGGCGCGCGCCGTCGCCGAACGGCAGCAGAGGCCCGTCGATGTCCAGGAACAGCAACGGGCGTTCCGCGTGCCCGCTCATGCCGCACCCTCGCGGCGTACGGAACGACTTCGGCGTCCAGGGGCGCGGCGTACGTGCGAGGAGTGCGAGCCTGGTCGATGCCGCGTTCCTCGGCTGCGACGGGTGTGTGCGGCTGGACCGCGGCGGGGCGCGGGCTCGCCCGGAGACGCCGATCCGCCCCGAGATGCGGGCCCGCCGGGTCGCCGGGAACCGATCACGCCGGTGCGCCTTTCGCGTTCCGCGCGGCACCCCGCCCGTAGTCCTCCCCAGGTCTTGAGCGGTGCGCTTCGGGCCCCGCGCGCCATCAGTTGCGGGAACGCCTGTCGGCGGCGCCGAGGTGGGAGACGAAGACGGACCAGGCGGGCGAGGCGAAGGTGAGGAGCGGACCGGCGGGGGTCTTGCTGTCGCGGGCGAGGGCCCGAGCGGGGGAGGGGGATGCGACCTCGACGCAGTTCCCGCCGGCGCCGCCGCTGTAGCTGCTCTTGTGCCAAGTCAGTTTCGAGGAGGGGGTGGTGGACATCAGAAGTACTTCTCCGCTCTGGACTCGATCAGTTCGCGGGACGCGGAAATGGGGAGTGCCGCCGTCCTCAGGAGAGCGTAGACCTCTTCCGCCTGCCGATAGGCGCGTGGATCGTCCGTGATGTCAGCGCTTGACAGACCTTCTGTGTAGACGATAGAGGGCAGGTCAGCGAACTCCAAGAGCAGAATCGGGCTGACCATCGCGCCCACAGCCCCCTCGGTGAACGGGAGGACCTGAACCCCGATCACATTGAGGTCGATGAGGCGGAGTACGTGCTCCAACTGGCCGCGCATGACGTCGTCTCCGCCGATTCGCGTGTGCAGCGCCGTCTCGTGGAGCACGAGCCAGTAGGCGGGCCTGGCGGGGCCTTCGAGGATCGTGGCCCGGTTCATTCGGCCGTCGACCAGATCCGTCACGACCTGTTCCTCCGACAGCGGGTGCATGGCGCGGATGATGGCCTCCGCGTAGGGGCGGGTCTGGAGGACGCCGGGCAGGCGCACGTTCTCGTACTCGTGGATGCTGGTCGCTTTCTGCTCCGCCTCCCGCATGAGGCCGAAGAAGTCAGCGAACTGCTTGCTCGTCTGGACGAGCTTCTTGACCATCCGCACCAGCACACCGCCCGTGTGCGGCACGTTGTCGAGCCGCTCCGACACGTCCAGTTGCGGCTTGCGTTTCCCGCTCTCGAATTGGGCGATGTAGCTCGCGGACACGTAGACCATGTCTCCGAGCGCCTGTTGGGTCAGTCCTGCTGTCTCCCGGAAGCGCTTCAGCTCTTCGCCGAAGTACTCCCACGTGAGGATCTTGAACTCGTCGTTGAGGCTCATGACCTGCTTCCGCACAGTGACGCTGTGGTGGGGTGGCTACTTCACAACGTAAGCGGAGCGCAAGAGCCTTGAAGGGCGGAAACCGCGAAACAACCCGAACCCACTACGAGGTGGACTCATGCCCCCCAACTCAGCCCGTCACGCCGCCGTTTGTGTCTCCGAGGCCGAGGACGCCGTGGCCGAACTGCGTGCCGCTCTCGCCGCCAACGGGCTTCGGCTGCCCTCGCTCTCGCTCGATCTCGCCTCCGTCGCCCGGGAGTCGCCCTGTCCGCACGTCACCCTCGGCGGGTGCTCGCCCGAGCTCGCCGCGCGGCTCGCCGCCGTGCTGCGGCGCAAGGAGGCCGGCGCGTGACGTTCAGGATCGGCGCCTACGTCGTGGACACCGTCACCAACACCGTCGGCATCGTGGAGGCCGCCGCTCCCGAAGTCGTCGTGCTGCGGCCCATCGGGGGCGGCGCCCTCTGGGGGCGCGGCACGGGCGAGGTCCGGCTCGCCGAGACCATGGAACGCTTGCGGGCCGAGACCCGGTACCTGAACGCCCGCAGTCGCGGCGAGCGCATCTGACCCCGCCGAGGCGGGCGGGGGCGGGGTCCCCGCCGTCGTGTACAACCCCTCCGGGGCGCGTGAGCGGGCTCCGTCATCCTCCCGCCCGCACGTTCCCCCTCCCGGGTGGCCGCGAGTGGCTGTTTCCGGTCAGCACGGGAGCCGCCTCGCGGGGCCGGGGAGCCTCGCGGGGCGTACGGGGCGCGGGGCGCGGAGGCCGCCCCGCCCCCGCACCGGGAAACCGTGGCCGAAACCGCGCCACGAGGGTTGGCCAGCGCTTGCGGAGCGCGCTGTACGGACCCGTACCCGCGCGCTGTAGTGCTGCTCCGTGGCGGCCCGGCCGCCGAAGTGAAGGGGGAGCACCATGACCACGCCTTCCGCCCCGCTCCGCGTCAGCCTCGTCAACGGCAGTTTCGAGGTGCCCGTCGTCAGCGGGTACGAGATCCTGCCGGACGCCTCGCAGCCGCAGGCCCGCCCGTACGTGCCGGGGTGGCGCACGACCGCCACCGACCACATGGTGGAGATCTGGCACACCGGCTTCAACGGCGTCCCGTCCATCGACGGGCAGCAGTTCGCCGAACTCAACGCCAACCAGGTCTCCACGCTCTACCAGGACCTGCCGACCACCCCCAGCACCACGCTCTACTGGCGGCTCTTCCACCGGGGGCGGCAGGGCCGCGACACGATGGCGCTCGACATCGGGCCGGTCAACGCCCCCGTCGAGCAGGGCAGGTTCACCGACGGGAACACCGCCTGGGGCCGCTACACCGGCACGTACACCGTCCCGGCGGGCCAGGTCCTCACCCGCTTCGCGTTCCGCTCCGTCTCCGCCGCCGGGGGCAACCGGGGCATCGGGAACTTCCTCGACGGCATCTTCTTCGGCACCGCGCCCCGCGTCGAGCTGACCAAGACCGCCGTGCCGCAGGGGCCGCTGGACGTCGGGGACGTCCTCACGTACCGCGTCACGGCGCGCAACGAGGGCGGCGGGCCCGCCGAGAACGTCGTGCTCACCGACGTACTGCCCGCGCACACGACGTACGTGCCCGGCTCGCTGCGGATCGTGGACGGGCCCGGGGCCGGGGCGAAGACCGACGCGCGCGGTGACGACCAGGCGTACTACGACGAGGGCGCGCGCGCCGTCTTCTACCACCTCGGCACCGGCGCGAACGCGACGACGGGCGGGAGCCTCGCCAACACCGCCGACCTGCCCGGGGGTTCGACCATCGAGTACCGCGTGCGCATCGACCTCGCGGCGGGCGGCACGCGACTGGTGAACACCGCGCGGGCGACGTACGAGAACCGGCTCGGGGACCGGCCCGAAACGCTCACCGCGACCTCCGGCGAGGCCGTCACGGAGGTGAACCCGGCCGCCGACCTGAGCCTCGTGAAGGCCGCCGACCTCACGAGCGTCACCGTCGGGCAGACGGTCACCTACCGCATCACGGTCCGCAACGCCGGGCCCAACAGGGCGACCGGCGTGGTCGTCACGGACCGGCTGCCCGCGAGCCTCGTCCTCCTCTCCGCCAAGGCGCA
>NZ_GG770539.1:4958191-4961386 GCF_000154905.1 Streptomyces sp. SPB074
CGGCGACCGTGAGCGCGCGCGAACTGGACCCGTCACCCGGGAACAACACGGACGGCGTCGTCGTCTGCGTCGAACCCGAGCCGCAGTGCTGCAACCCCTGCGTTCCGCGCGAGAGTTGCTGAACGCGGACGCGTGCGTGGGGAGGCGGGGGCCCACTCCTGCCCCGCCTTCCCGCCCCGGTCGCGCCCGTCCGCGCCCGCCTGCGCCCGCGCTGCCCCCGGGGCCGCCAGGGCTGCCCGCGCGTACCTGGCGCGGGGCAGGGCGGACCGGTAGGAAAAGAGGGTCGACTGCCTCGTACGGGAAGACTTTCGCCACCATGCACGCACACGAGAAGTCCGAGGACTCCGCCCGCACCGTCGTCCGGCGCGGAACGCGGCCCCCGCGGGCCGCCGGGCCCCTCGACCACCTCGCCGAAGCCGGGAACGCGGCCGTCGTGCAGACGCTGCGCGCCGCCGGGCACCCGTGGGCGGGCGCCGGCGTGCAGCGGGCCGAGAACGAGGAGCACCAGCACGGCCCGGGCTGCGCGCACGAGGAGCCGCCCGTGCAGCGGTCCGCCGTGCACAACGTGCTGCGCACCGCCGGGCGGCCCCTCGAATCGGGCGTGCGGGCCGACATGGAGACCCGGCTCGGCGCCGACTTCTCGGACGTACGCGTGCACAGCGACGCCTCCGCGCGCGAGTCCGCCGCCGAGGTCGGGGCCCGCGCCTACACGAGCGGGAGTCACGTCGTCCTCGGGGACGGCGGCGGGGACCGGCACACCCTCGCGCACGAACTCTCGCACGTCATCCAGCAGCGCAACGGGCCCGTGGCGGGCACCGACAACGGGGCGGGGCTCAAGGTCTCCGACCCCTCGGACCGCTTCGAGCGCGAGGCGGAGGCGAACGCCGTACGGGCCCTGGCGGGTGGCGCGCCGCGGCACACGGCCCCCTCCGGCGCGGCGCACACGGCCCCCTCCGGCATGGAGCACACGGCATCCTCCGGCGCGGAGCGGACGGCGCCCTCCGGCGGGGAGCACGCCGAGGTGCGGCGTGAGCAGGCCGAGGCGCGCGGAGAGGAGCCCGCTTTAGCCGGCGGGACCCCTGCCGTACAGCGCGCGTACAACCCGGACGACCCGGACGACGTGCAGAACGACCTCTACCTCAAGCACTGGCAGGGCAAGAAGGACCCGGCCCGGGCCGGGAGCGCGTGGCGGGTCGAGGACGGCGTCACCTACACGAATGACGACATCCTCGACCGGATCGGCAAGAAGCTGCTGGACGAACTGGACGCGA
Source organism: Streptomyces sp. SPB074 (assembly GCF_000154905.1). GTDB lineage: Bacteria > Actinomycetota > Actinomycetes > Streptomycetales > Streptomycetaceae > Streptomyces. Next base: position 4,959,463 of record NZ_GG770539.1, read on the forward strand.
AGGAGCCCGCCTCACCGCAGCTCAAGCTCTACCGGTCCGTGACGGCCGCCGAGGCCGGGCAGTTGCTCGCGCACTGGGGCTCCGGGCAGCCGGCGAAGGACGAGAGCTACATCCGGCGGGGACCCGGAGGGCGAGGGGCCGAGGAGAACCAGAACGAACCGCACAAAGGGCCCACCCTCGGCAACCACCTCGGCGACACCGAGCAGGCGGAGGACTACTACCGGAAGAACGCGGGCAACGACGTGAAGCCGTGCTTCACGCTCAAGCCGGGTGCGAACAGCCTCCTCTTCCACGAGGACTACATGGCCGTCGCGCCCGACAAGAAGCTCGACGTCTTCCAGGAGGTCCCCGAGCTGGGCGGGGGACACCGCATGGCCACCGAGAACGAGGGCACGCGCCAGGGCTTCCTCGGCCTCAAGGCGGAGACACGGCACCAGAAGGCGGTGGCGGGCCCGAAGGCGCGGCCGCCGCGCAAGGTGAAGAAGACCAAGTACGAGCCGCAGGGCGGGGACTTCAGCGTCTCGCTCTCCGGGAAGGCCGGGCAGACCAGCCCGAGCCGGCTGCTCTTCCAGCTCTTCGTCGCCGACGTGCGGGTGGAGAAGAGCAAGGACCCGCGGTTCCCCGAGGGCATGTCCTTCCGGTAGCCGCCCCCGCCGGGCACGAGCGTCCGCGCCCGGGCGCCCCTCGCGGGGCGGTTCTCAGCCGGTCGCGCCCAGCCAGGGCATGGGGTTGTCGTAGTAGCCGTCCCTGATCACCTCGAAGTGCAGGTGCGGGCCCGTCGAGAGGCCCGTCGAGCCGACATCGCCGAGGACCGTGCCGGTGCTCACCCGCTGTCCCCGCGTCGCGCGCAGCACGGACAGGTGGCTGTACGTCGTCTGGACGTGCGCGCCGCCGATGGTGCCGTGGTCCACGACGATCCGGTTCCCGTACGCCTTCGTCGGCGCGGCGAAGACGACCGTGCCCTCGCGGGCCGCCGTGACGGGGGTGCCCTGCGCGGCGGGGAAGTCGACACCGGTGTGGAGCTTCGTCACGTGGGTGAGGGGGTGCTCCCTGGTGCCGAAAGGGGAGCTGACGGAGTGCGTGGCCGAGGGCCAGGCGAGCAGGGCGGAGGTGGGGGCGGCGGCCTGGCCCGGGCTCGCCCCGCCCTTGTCGAAGCGCGCGTAGCGCTTGGCGAGTTTCTCGGTCCGCTTCACGTAGGCCGCCGCCTTCGCGGGGACCTTCCCCGCCGCCGTGACCTGCGCCGTGTCCGTCGTGTACGCGGCGAGCGTCAGGTCCAGGAGGTCGCCGTTGACGGTGCCGCTCGTGCGGGCCTTCGTCACCTCGTCGGCGAGCGCGCAGTCCTGGCGGCCGAGCGCCATGATCGCGTCCACGGGCTGCCGGGGCGAGGACGTCCCGTCGCCGTCCGCGTCCTTGCCCCACTTCTTCCAGCCCGCCGCGTCGAAGCCCGCGATGCCCGCGGGCCCGCTCAGCGCTGCGCTGTCCGCGTTCCAGCCGGAGTACGCGTCGATCTGCGCGGCCAGGACGGAGGGACGCAGCACGGTGCACGCACCCGCCGCCTGCTTGAGCCACGGCACGAAGGAGTCGTCCACGAGAGCCGTCGCGTCGGCGTCCCCGGCGGCTGCCGGGGGGCGCGCGGGCTCGTCGCCCTCCGTGCCCGGGAGCTTCCCGGCCACGGTGAGGAACACGACGGAGCCGACGAGGACGGTCAGTCCGGGCAGGGCGAGGAGCGTGAAGGGGCCGGGACCGCGCCGCTTCCGCTTCGGCTTCCGCTTCCTCTTCCCGGCCCCGGACTTCTCCGGCTCACCGGGCGCCGGGGTCCCACCGGGCGCCGGGACCTCCACGGATTCCGGAGCCTTACCGGATTTTGGGGCCTTCGGGGCCTTCCCGGCTTTCGGCGGCTTCGCGCGCCCGGTCCTCCCGAAGA
>NZ_GG770539.1:4961762-4992949 GCF_000154905.1 Streptomyces sp. SPB074
CCGCCCGCCCCGCTCACCCCCGCCCCAGCGCCCCCGCCAGCTCGCCCCGCCGCCGTATCCCCAGCTTCCGGTAGGCGTGGGTCAGATGGGTCTCCACCGTCCGCAGCGCCAGGTGCAGCTGTGTCGCGATCTCACCGTTCGTACGCCCCTCCGACGCCAGCCGGGCGATGCGGTGCTCCCGCGCCGTGAGGACCACGCCCGCGGCGCCCGCCGGGCCCGCCGGGCCCTTCGTGCCCAGCGCCGTCTCCGCCTCGGCGCGCAGCCGCACCGCCCCCGCCCGCTCCGCGCGCGCCGCCGCCTCGCGCAGCGCCGGCAGGCCCGCCGCGTCGTCACCCGCCGCGCGCAGCTGCCTGCCGTACGCCAGCAGTGCCTCGATCAGCTCCGTGCCCGCCGGGGAATCCCGCAGCAGCCCGACCGCCTCACCGATCGGCCGGGCCCGGCCCGTCACCACGCCGAGCACCCGCAGCGCCCGTCCCACCGGCCGGGGCGTGCCCCACGCCCGCGCGAGCCGCAACTCCTCCTCCGCGAGGCGGCGCGCCTCCTCCCGCTCGCCCAGCGCGAGGCGGCACAGCGCCGCCGCCGAGCGCCACGGCGTCACCACGGGCGAGACCACGGCGCGGCTCGCCTGCCTGCGCCCGCACTCCAGGAAGTCGTGCAGCGCCGCCGTCGTCGCGCCGCTCGCCGTGCGCAGCAGCCCCCGCGCGTACAGGAAGCGGTTCAGCTCCCAGGAATCGGGGGCCTCCCGCAGGTCGAAACCGGCCGCGAAGTGCCGTGCCTCGCTCGTGCGGCCCGTCTCGACCAGCGCGATGACCGCGTGCGCGTCGCCGCTCGCCGGGCCCGGTCGCCGCGAGGGCGCCGAGCGGGCCCGCGAGGCGGCGAGCACCTGGTCCCAGGCGCCGCGCGCGGCGGCGAGGTCGGCGCGGACGTTCTGGAGCGCGTGGTGCATCGGGTGCAGCACCGAGAACATGCGCCCCAGCAGCGCTCGGTCCACGAGCCGTTCGGCCTCGTCCAGTTCGTCCGCCCACTGCGCGACGGCCGCGAGCGTGCCGAGCAGGAAGGGCTCGGCGAGCGGTTCGGCGGGCTCCGCGAGCAGCGCGCGCACGCGCCGCACCGCCTCCCGCGCCGAGCAGGTCCCGGCCGTCACCTCGTGGCGCAGCAGCAGCGCCCGGCCCGCCGGGCCCACCGCCGCGGGGCTGCGCTCCGCCTCCGCGCCGAGCCACGCGTACATCTCCCCGCGCAACTCCAGGTCCCGGTCCGAGAGCTGGACGAGCGCGACGCGGGCCGCGCGCGCGGGCGCCGAGTCCGGCTCCTCGGCCGCGACGACCCGCAGCACCTGCGCGCCCGCGCGGCTCTCGCCGCGCCCGAAGAGCGCGGTGCCGAGCGCGATGGCCGCGTGCACGCGCTCGTGCGCCGGTGCGGGCAGGCGCATGGCCTCGGCCAGGTGCGGGATGCCGTCCGCCGCGCCGGAGAAGTACTCCAGGGAGCCGAGTTCGGCCAGCAGCCTGCGGCGCAGCGTGTCCGGGAGCGGTTCGCGCAGGGCGCGGCGCAGGAAGGCCGCCGCGTCCTCGGGGCGCGCCTCGTCCAGCCACGCACACGAGCCCCACCGGCCAGCACACCCGCAGCACCCCCGTCACCCGCAGCACCCCGCGGGCCCGTACCGCCGCGCGAGCGGTCGTGCCGCGCGCGCCCCGAGGAGCCCGCCGAGGCACGGCACGGCGAAGGCGAGCCCGTACTCCCACGGCGCGTAGCCCAGCCGCCCGAGCAGCAGCACGGCGAGCAGGGGCTCGGTCGCCATGATCAGCCCGTTGACCGCCAGCGTGTTGAGGAACAGGGAGCGCAGTTCCGGCTCGGAGAGCAAGTGGCGCCAGCTCGCGAGGAGTTCGGTGCCGCTCAGTGCGCCCTTCCCCCGTACCGGCTCCGGCTCCTCGTCGCCGCTCGCCCGCAGCCCGAGCGCGGAGAGCAGGTAGCTCAGCGCGTCCGCGAGCACCGTCGTCACCGGGCCGAGCACGCCGATCGCCGCGCCGCCGAGCGGGGGGCCGAGCACCGTCGCGCTCCATGTCGTCGCCTCGAAGCGGCTGTTGGCCAGGAGCAGCCCGTCCGGGGGCACGAGCCATTTCAGGTGGGCGCCGCTCGCCGCCCGGAACGCGATGTCGGCCGCCGCGGTCACGACCGACACGAGCGGCAACTGCCCGAAGGAGAGCACCCCGAAGCCGTACGCGAGAGGCACGCTCAGCAGCGCCCCGCACCGCAGGAGATCCGCCGCGACCATCACCGGCCGCTTGCGCCGGAACTCCACCCACGGCCCCAGCGGCACCGCGAGCAGCGCCCCGACCGCCCGCCCGGCCGCCGCGAGCAGCGCGACGCGCGCGGGCCCCGCGTCGAGCACCAGCACCGCGAGCACGGGGAACGCCCCGAACCCGGTCCCGTACGCGCTCACCGCGTACGCCCCCCACAGCCACCCGAACGACCGCCCCGGCCGGTCCCTCACCCGCGCACCACTCCCCGACAGCCTCGTCCGACCCGCCGCATCCAAGCGGGCGAAGCCGGCGGTCGGCAAACAACCACCGGGGGAGCGGGGGCAACCGGGGGTTGTGGGAGCGGGCCGGAGTCCGGGGGGTGTCGCGCCGGTCCGTTCAGAAAGGCGGCCAGGCGCGGAGCGAGGCGTCGGCCAGCTCGCGCAGTTCCTCGCGCGGGACGCCGCTCGCCGCCTGCACCGCGATGCCGTGCGCGAGGGCCGTGAGGTGGCGGGCGAGAAGGGCCGGGTCGGCCGACGCGGGCAGGTCGCCCTCCTCGGCCGCACGGCGTAAGCGGTCGCGGACGCGGGTGTACGCCTCGTCCCGCCAGTCGGCGAGGAGCGCGCGGACCGGCTCGCCGGAGCAGCTCACGGCCAGGGCGCTCTGCACGCCCAGGCAGCCGGAGGGCCGGGCGGGCAGGGTCGTGGTGCCGACCACCCCGCCGAGCACGGCGCTCGCGACGGCGTGCGCGGTCGGCTCCTCCATCGCGCGCGCGAAGTACCCTCCCGGGCCGTCGCTGTAGCGCTCCAGGACCTTGCGGAACAACTGCTCCTTGTTGCCGAAGGCCGCGCACATGCTGGTCGTGGAGATGCCCATGGCCCGGGTCAGGAGCGCGGTGCCGGCGCCCTCGTAGCCGTGTTCCCAGAAGACGAGCATGGCGCGTTCGAGCGCCTCCTCGGCGTCGAAGCCGCGCGGCCTGCCGAGAGCGCCCCCCGCTCCCGCCGCCCGCTTCGCGGCCCTCCCCGCCCCGGCCGTCCCGCCGGCACCCCTCCCGGCCGTCCCGCGGGCACCCGTCCCGGCCGTCCTCGGGGTGACGCAGCAGACGGTGTCCAAGCGCGTCGCCGCGCTGGAGGGGCACCTCGGGGTGCGGCTCTTCGCGCGCGGCGCGCGCGGGGCCTCCCTGACGGCGGACGGCGCGGCGTTCCTCCCGTACGCGCGCGACCTGCTGCGCGCCGAGACCCGCGCCCTCGACGCGGTAGGGGGCGGACGCCGCCCCCTGCGCGTCGACGTGATCGGCCGCAGGCTCGCCCCCGCCGCGCTGCTGCACGCCTTCTCGCTCGCCCACCCCGGGGTGCCGCTCGACGTCGTCACGCGGGAGAACGCCGTGCCCGGGCTGCGTGCGGGGAGTGTGGACGCGAGCTTCCGCGCCGTGCCCGCGCCGCTCGCGGGACTCGCGCACGTCCGCGTCCACGACGAGCCCCTCGAACTCGTGACGGGCCCCGCGCACCCGCTCGCCACCGCGCGCGAGGTGACCCCGGCGATGCTCGCCGGCCACCGGCTGTGGATTCCGGGCATCGTGCCCGGCACCGAGTGGGCCACGTACTACGCCGACCTCGCCGCGGCCTTCGGTCTCACGATCGTCCGCTCGGGTCCCGGCGCCGAACCCCTCCTGGAGACCCTCGCCCACGAACCCGCCCTCGCGACCCTCGTCGGCGCGGGCACCCGCCTGCACTGGCCGCCGGGACTCGGTCTGCGCCGCCTCGCGCTCACGTCCCCGGCCCCCGTCTACCCGCACGCCCTCCTGTGGCGCCGCGCCGACCCGCACCCCGCCCTCGCCGTGCTGCGGGAGTGGCTGGTGGAGCGGGGGCGGGAGTGTGGCGGAGGCGAGGGCCGGAGTGGGGGCGGGGGTGCGGGCTCGGGCTCGGGCGAGACGTGGGCGCCCGGCTGGGCCTGAGGGACTTGGTCAGGGGGGCTGAGCGGGGAGCGGGAACCGGAAGGGCGCGCTTTCCCGCCGCCGGTGGAGCGCCCGTCGGGGCGGGGCGCTGTTCCCGCGCCGCCCGCCCCCTCCCGTCCCCCCGCTTCCCCTCAGCCGATCCCTACGTCCGTGCTGCGGGACCGGATCGCGTCGAGTGCCGTCATCGCCGTCCCGTCCAGGGCGAGGGAGCCCGCCGCCGTGTTCTCCTCCAGGTGGGCGGCGCTCGCCGTGCCGGGGATCAGCAGGGTGTCCGCGTAGTGGAGCAGGAGCCAGGCGAGGCCGACCTGCGAGACCGTGGCGCCCAGCTCCTCGGCGATCCGCAGCGCCGCGGCCTCGCCGGAGACCTTCGGGAGGCCGGGGAAGGCGCCGCCGAGCGGGAAATACGGGACCCACGCGATGCCCTCGGCCGCGCACAGCGCGAGCACGTCCTCGTCGTCCCTGCCGACCAGGCTGTACGCGTTCTGCACGCACACGATCCCGGCGGGCAGCGCCCGGCGCAGGATGCCGGCCGTCACGCCGCTCATGCCGATCGCGCCGATCTTGCCCTCGTCGCGCAACGCCGTCATGACCGCGAGCTGGTCGTCCAGCGGCACGACCTGCTCGCCCTCGGCGCGCAGGCCCGGGCCCGAGTCGGCGCGGCGGAGGTTGACGACGTCGAGACGTTCGCGGCCGAGCGAGCGCAGGTTGTCCTCCACGCTCGCGCGCAGTTCCGCGGGCCGCTGCGCGAGCCGGAGCGGGAGCGGCCCGCCGGGGTCGGGGGTGGCGCCGACCTTGCTCACGACCACGACGTCCTCGGAGTCGCCGAACGCCTCGCGGATCACCTCGTTGACGAAGCCGAAGCCGTAGAACTGCGCGGTGTCGATGTGGTTCACGCCCAGTTCGCGGGCGCGGCGCAGGAGTGCGACGGCGGCGGGGCGGTCCTCGCGGAGCCGTTCGAGCTGCATCGCGCCGTAGCCGACCCGGGCGACGGTGTGCGTGCCGAGCGCGGCGGTGCCGCCGGGGGCGGGGGAGTGCGGGGTCATGGGGGTCCTTGTGCGCGTGGGTGCGGAGTGGGCGGGCGTGGGACCATGAGGTGAAACGGAGGTCCCTCCGCTCTTACCGAACGACCGTAGCACTCTTATCGGAGGTGCCTCCGTTTTGGCCGCCGCTCCCTCCCCCCGCGTCCCCGCGTCCGGCTCGTCCCGCACCCCCGGGTCCGGCTCCGCCGCCCCCGGAGCGTCCCGCGCCCCCCGCGCCGACGCCCTGCGCAACCGGGGGAAGCTGATCGACGCCGCGCGGCGCGCCTACGCGGTCGCCAGCGAGGGCGGCCCCGAGGCCACCCTCGAAGGGATCGCCAAGGCGGCGGGCGTCGGCATCGGCACGCTCTACCGGCACTTCCCCGACCGCGAGGCGCTCGTGGAGGCGGTGTACGCGGCCGAGCTCGACGCGATCGTGGCGGCGGCCACCGGGCTCGCCGCGAGCGAGCCGCCGGAGCGGGCGCTGCGGGCCTGGTTCGGGCGGTACGGGGAGTTCGTCGCGGCCAAACGCGGCATGGCCGACACCCTGCGCTCCGCGTTCGACGCGGGCCGGCTCACGCCCTCCACGACCCGTACCCGGGTCACCGAGGCGGTCGGTGTGCTCCTGGAGTCGGGGACACGGGCGGGCGTCCTGCGCCCGGACGTCCGCGCGGACGACGTGACGGCCCTCCTCCTCGGCGTGTTCCTCTCGGCGGGCCCCCGCGGCGAGCAGACCCCCCGCCTGCTGGACCTCCTGGTGGACGCCCTGCGCCCGCGCGCCCAGGCACGGCCGGCGCACGAAGCGCCGGGGGAGCGCGGTCCGGTGGGCGAGCCCGGCGGACCGGGAGACCCGGCCCCGCCGGCGGTTGAGGCGTGGGGCGCCGGGGCGGGGCGCCGGGGCACCGCCGGGCCGGGCGGGGGTCATGCGCGACAATGGGGCGCATGAGTCTGTTCCGCGACGACGGCATCGTGCTGCGCACCCAGAAGCTCGGTGAGGCGGACCGGATCATCACCCTCCTCACGCGCGGGCAGGGCCGGGTGCGGGCCGTGGCGCGCGGGGTGCGGCGGACGAAGTCGAAGTTCGGGGCCCGGCTGGAGCCGTTCTCGCACGTCGACGTGCAGTTCTTCGCGCGCGGCAGCGAGCTGATCGGGCGGGGCCTGCCGCTGTGCACGCAGAGCGAGACGATCGCCCCGTACGGCCGCCACATCGTCACCGACTACAGCCGCTACACCGCCGGCACCGCGATGCTGGAGACCGCCGAGCGCTTCACGGCGAACGAGGGCGAGCCCGCGATCCAGCAGTACCTGCTCCTCGTCGGCGGCCTGCGCACCCTCGCCGAGGGCAGCCACGCCCCCGCCCTCGTCATGGACGCCTTCCTGCTCCGCTCCCTCGCCGTCAACGGCTACGCCCCGAGCTTCGGCGACTGCGCCCGCTGCGGGCTTCCCGGCCCCAACCGCTTCTTCTCCGTCTCCTCGGGGGGAGCGGTCTGCGGCGACTGCCGGGTGCCCGGTAGCGTCGTACCCTCCTCGGAGACCCTGATCCTGCTCGGCGCGCTGCTGACCGGGGACTGGGCCACCGCCGACGCCTGTGAGGCGCGGCACGCCAGGGAGGGCAGCGGGCTCGTCTCCGCCTACCTCTCCTGGCACCTGGAGCGCGGGCTGCGCTCGTTGCGCTACGTCGAGAAGCAGTAGGCAGGCAGTGGAACGACGGCGGGGCGGCGGCGAAGGCCCGCGGGGCACCTCGCCGTTCAAGTGGCACCGTCGTGAAAGATGCGGAGACAGCACCCATGGCAGTACGCGGGATTCTCGGACGCCAGCGCCGCGAGTACCGGACCCCCGATCCGCACCCCTCCGGCGCCGTCCCGCCCCAGCTCCCCGCCGAGCTGGTCCCGGGGCACGTCGCGATCGTCATGGACGGCAACGGCCGCTGGGCGAAGGAGCGCGGGCTGCCCCGCACCGAGGGCCACCGGGTCGGCGAGGGCGTCGTCATGGACGCCCTCAAGGGCTGCCTGGAGCTGGGCGTCAAGAACCTCTCGCTCTACGCCTTCTCCACGGAGAACTGGAAGCGCTCGCCCGACGAGGTCCGCTTCCTCATGAACTTCAACCGCGACGTCATCGCCCGCCGCCGCGACGAGATGGACGAACTCGGCATCCGCATCCGCTGGGCCGGCCGGATGCCGAAGCTGTGGAAGTCGGTGGTCAAGGAGCTCCAGATCGCCCAGGAGCAGACCACGGAGAACGACGCTCTCACGCTCTATTTCTGCCTCAACTACGGCGGTCGCGCCGAGATCGCCGACGCCGCGCGCCGTCTCGCCGAGGACGTCGCCACCGGGCGCCTCGACCCGTCGAAGGTCAGTGAGAAGACCGTCCAGAAGTACCTCTACTACCCGGACATGCCGGACGTGGACCTCTTCCTGCGCCCCAGCGGCGAGCAGCGCACCTCCAACTTCCTCCTCTGGCAGTCGAGTTATGCGGAGATGGTCTACCAGGACGTGCTGTGGCCCGACTTCGACCGCCGCGACCTGTGGCGTGCGTGCGTCGAGTACGCCAAGCGCGACCGCCGTTTCGGCGGCGCGGTCCCCAACGAGCAGCTGCTCGCGATGGAGGAGGGGATGCGCGGACGCGCCTGAGCGCGGACGCGGGCGGGTGGCGGGGACGCGCGACGGGGACGGGCCGCCCGCCCCGTCACGCGTCCTCGCCCCGCCTCCGCTCACCGCGTACGAAGCCTCACCCCGTACGAAGCCTCACCCCGTACGAAGCCTCACTCCGTCCGCGGCCTCACCCGCGTACGAGTCCGAACACCGTGCCGTCCGGTGCCCGCAGTACCGCGCGGCCCGCGCGTGCCGCCGGCTCGTCCTCGACGAGCAGGGTCGCGCCGCCGGCGAGCGCCGCGGCCACCGCGCGGTCGAGGTCGCCCGCGAGGAAGTCGGGCTGCCAGCGCGGACGGGGCCGCCTGGCGCCGGTACGCAGCGGGGACACCGAGAGCAGCGGGCGGGTGCCGCGCAGCAGGAGCGTCGCGTCGGGCGGGGCCGGGAGGGCCTTCGCCTCCAGGACGCGGGTGTGGAAGGCGAGCGCGTCGGCCGGGTCCGGGGTGAGCAGTCGGTAGCGGTCCGCCTCGGTGATCCGCGCCCCCGTCGCCGGCTGCCACAGCGTGATGCCGAGGCCCTGGCGGTCGGCGCCGAGGACGCCCCGGCCTCCTTCGAGCGGTAGCGGGCCCACCTCGACCGTGCCGCACAGCGCGCGCACCCGCTCGGCCGCGGCCCGCACGTCGGGGACCGTGAGGCACGGGGACCACACGCCGGGCCCGCTGCCGGTGTGGGAGCGGCCCACGACGAGGACCTGGGCGCCCCGCGCGTCGAGGCCGCGCCACAGGCCGCCGGGGCCGCCGCCCGGCTCGAAGCGGAGACCGAGGACCTTCGCGTAGAAGGCGCGGGCCCGCTCGGGGGCGGGCGACTGGAGGGCGGCCCACCCGGCGGCGGAACGCGCGGGAGTGCTCGCGCGGGCGGGGCGGGGGAGCGCGCCCGTCACAGGGGTGGTGACGCTGTCTGTCAAGGAGACCTCCGGGGTGACCGGACTTGTGGTGATCCCCCGCCTACCCGCCGTGAGGCGCCTCAATCATGTGAATTGCCCAACAGGCGGGCGCGCGACCGCTCTTCCCCGTGCGCACCCGACCGCTTCCGCCCGGGCAGGCCCCGGCGTGTCCCGGGGCGGGAGTCACCCTTGCGCGTCGGCGCGGCAGTCACCGCACGTCCCGAAGATCTCCACCGTATGGGCGACCTCCACGAAGCCGTGCTGGGCCGCCACCGTCGCCGCCCACTCCTCGACGGCCGCGCCCTCGATCTCCACGGCCTTGCCGCAGGAGCGGCACACGAGGTGGTGGTGGTGCTCCTCGGTGGCGCACCTGCGGTAGACCGCCTCGCCCTCCGCGTTGCGCAGGACATCGACCTCCCCCGCGTCGGCGAGGGACTGGAGCGTGCGGTAGACCGTGGTCAGGCCGACCGAGTCGCCCCGGTGCTTGAGCATGTCGTGCAGGTCCTGGGCGCTGCGGAACTCCTCGACCTCGGAGAGGGCCGAGGCCACGGCGGCGCGCTGCCGGGTCGAACGCCCCCGTACCGGGGGTCCAGCGGTGGTCACCGGTTGCCTCCTCACGTCTGCTGGCTGGTCATTGTGCCAGGCGCGGCGGTGCCGGGGCCGCCGCCGGCGCCCGCGACGGCCTCCCGCGGCCGTGCGTCCGCGCCCGGCTCCAGGGGGCATCCGGCCGGGTCGGCGGCGGCTTTCGCCCTGGCCCGGTGGCGGGCGAGCGGGGCCGCGAGGAGCGAGAGCGCGACGAAGACGGCGATCGCGAGCAGCACGATCGTGCCGCCGGGCGGGAGGTCCTGGTAGTACGAGAGCGTCGTGCCGCCGAGCGTCGTGAGGACGCCGATCGCGACGGCGCCCGCGAAGGTGAGCGCGAAGCTGCGGGTGAGCTGCTGGGCCGCGGCGACCGGGATCACCATGAGCGCGCTCACCAGGAGCAGCCCGACGATCCGCATCGCGACGGTGACGGTCGCGGCGGCCGTGACCGCGACGAGCAGGTTGAGCAGCCGCACGGGCAGCCCCGTCACGCGCGCGTACTCCTCGTCCTGGCTCACGGCGAAGAGCTGCCGCCGCAGCCCCACCGTGACGAGCACGACGAAGGCGGCGAGCACGCACACCGCGACGACGTCGCTCGGCGAGACCGTCGAGAGCGAGCCGAAGAGGTACGAGGTGAGGTTGGCGTTCGAGCCGGCCGGGGCGAGGTTCGTCAGCACGACGCCGCCCGCCATGCCCCCGTAGAAGAGCATCGCGAGGGCCACGTCGCCGCGGGTGCGCCCGTACCAGCGGATGAGTTCCATCACGATCGCGCCGCCGACCGAGACGGCCGCGGCCGTCCACAGCGGCGAGGCCGAGAGCAGGAAGCCGAGGCCGACGCCGGTGAGCGCCACGTGCCCGATGCCGTCGCCCATGAGGGCCTGGCGGCGCTGCACGAGGTAGATGCCGATGGCGGGCGCGGTGATGCCGACGAGCACGGCCGCGAGCAGCGCGCGCTGCATGATGACGGACTGGAGCATGTCCATGGGTTCGCTGTGCCTTCCTCGCCGCTCAGCCGAGCAGCCCGCCGCGGGCCGGTTCGGCCGCGCCGGAGTGGGGGTGGACGTGGTCGTGGCCGGGCAGGGCGTGCTGGCCCACGGCGTGCGGCGGCGGGCCGTCGTGGCGCACGCAGCCGTCGCGCAGGACGATCGCGCGGTCGATGAGCGGTTCGAGCGGCCCCAGCTCGTGGAGCACGAGGAGCACGCTCGTGCCGCGCTCGACCTGGGCGGCGAGCGTACGGGCCAGGACCTGCTGGCTCTCCAGGTCCACGCCCGCCATCGGCTCGTCCATCAGGAGCAGTTCCGGCTCGGAGGCGAGCGCGCGGGCGATCAGGACGCGCTGGTGCTGGCCCCCGGAGAGGGCCTCGACGGGGTCCTTGGCGCGGTCCGCCAGGCCCACCTCGTCGAGTGCCGCGCGTATCGCGGCGCGGTCGGCGCGGCCCAGGAAGCCGAGCCTCGCGCGCGAGAGGCGCCCCGAGGCGACGACCTCGGAGACGGTCGCGGGGACCCCTCCGGCGGCGGTCGTGCGCTGCGGTACGTAGCCGACGCGCGCCCAGTCGCGGAAGCGCCGCAGCGGCGTCCCGAAGAGCTCGACGCCGCCCGCGGTGACCGGGACCTGCCCGATCGCGGTCCGCACGGCCGTGGACTTGCCCGAGCCGTTGGCGCCGAGCAGCGTCACGACCTCGCCGCGCCGCACCCGCACGTCGATCCCGTGCAGGACGGGGCGGGCGCCGAGCCGCGCGGAGACCGCGCGCAGCGCGAGGACCGTCTCGCGGCCCTCGCCGGGGTCCGTGCCGTCGTCCGCGCCGGAGCGGGGTTCGGGAATCATGGGCGCGCCTCCTGGGGGCGGGGTGGGGGTGCGGTGGGGCGGAGCGAGGTTACGGGGCGTGGCGGGCGCGGGGGCGCCGGGGGTGTACGGGGAGCTGCCCGGCGCCGTACGGCCGCTCAGGAGGCGCCCAGCGCCTTCTGGAGCGCCGTGAGGTTCGCGCGCATGACCTCGATGTAGTCGTCGCCGCGCGACTTGTCGGTGATGCCCTCCAGCGGGTCGAGGACATCGGTCCTGAGGCCCGAGTCGCCCGCGACCGTCTTCGCGGTGCGGTCGGAGACGAGCGTCTCGTAGAAGACGGTCGTGACGTGGTCGGCCTTCGCGATCTCGCGCAGGTCCTTCATGCGGGCCAGGCTCGGCTCGCTCTCGGGGTTGAGGCCCGCGATGGCCTCCTCGGTGAGGCCGTAGCGCTCGGCGAGGTAGCCGAAGGCGGCGTGCGTCGTGAGGAAGACCTTGGTCCTGGTGTGCTCAAGGCCCTCGCGGTAGTCGGCGTCGAGCCGGTCCAGCCTGCCGACGAGGGCCTTCGTGTTCTTCGCGTACGTGTCCGCGTGGTCCGGGTCGGCCTGCTCCAGCTCCTTGCCCACGCCCCTCGCGAGCTGCGCGTAGCGGACCGGGTCGAGCCACACGTGGGGGTCCTCGCCCGCCCCGTCGCCGTGCGCGTGGGCCTCGTCGTGCTCCTCGGCGTGCCCGCCGGCCTCCGTGCCGTGCTGCTCCAGCGTCGTGAGCGAGGCCGCGTCGAGCTTGTGCCGCACGGCGGACTGCGCGGCCACGTCGTCCACGGAGGGCTGGAGGCCCTTGAGGTAGAGCAGGACGCCGGAGTCCTCGATCGCGACGGTCTGCCGGGCGCTGATCTCCAGGTCGTGCGGCTCCTGCCCCGGCTTCGTCAGGGTGTCCACGTCCACGTGACTCCCGCCGATCTCCTCGGCGAGGTACGTGAGCGGGTAGAACGCGGAGGTGATCCTGAGCTTCCCGTCTTCGCCCGTACCGGATGCGGTGGAGGAGCAGGCGGCGAGGACGCCCGCGCCGAGGAGGGCGGCGAGGGAGCCGGCGGCGGCGCGGAGGGATATGCGGGGGCGGCGGCGGGAGCTGGACTTCATGACAGTCATTTTCAACAAAATTGGAAACGATTGTCAATTACGTGCGGAGTGGGCATCCGGACGCACTCCGTGACGACCCCCGCGCGCCGTCCTTTGGGCCCGCCGTCCCCACCCGGCGCACCGGCCCGGAACCCCCTGCCGGGGAACCGATTTGATCCGGGGTACGGGGCCGCCGGTAACCTGAGGTATTCGCTGGGCAGTGGCGGGCTCGCCGGGCCCAGAAGACCGCTTCGTCGTCGTAATGAAGAGAGCACCGTGGCCGCCGACAAGATCGACACCATCGTCAGCCTGAGCAAGCGCCGTGGCTTCGTCTACCCGAGCAGCGAGATCTACGGCGGCCAGCGCGCCGCCTGGGACTACGGGCCCCTGGGTGTCGAACTGAAGGAGAACATCAAGCGCAACTGGTGGCGCTACATGGTCACCTCGCGCGACGACGTGGTGGGCCTCGACTCCTCCGTCATCCTCGCGACCGAGGTCTGGGTGGCCTCCGGCCACGTCGCGACCTTCAGCGACCCGCTCACCGAGTGCACCTCCTGCCACAAGCGCTACCGCGCCGACCACCTGGAGGAGGCGTACGAGGAGAAGCACGGCCACCTCCCGACCGGCGGCCTCGCCGACCTCAACTGCCCCAACTGCGGCAACAAGGGCACCTTCACCGAGCCCAAGCAGTTCTCCGGCCTCCTGGAGACGCACCTCGGCCCGACCCAGGACACCGGCTCGGTCGCCTACCTGCGCCCCGAGACCGCGCAGGGCATCTTCACCAACTTCGCCCAGGTCAAGCTCACCTCGCGCCGCAAGCCGCCCTTCGGCATCGCGCAGATGGGCAAGTCCTTCCGCAACGAGATCACGCCCGGCAACTTCATCTTCCGCACCCGCGAGTTCGAGCAGATGGAGATGGAGTTCTTCGTCAAGCCGGGCGAGGACGAGAAGTGGCAGGAGTACTGGATGGAGCAGCGCTGGAACTGGTACACCGGCCTCGGCCTGCGCGAGGAGAACATGCGCTGGTTCGAGCACCCGAAGGAGAAGCTCTCCCACTACTCCAAGCGCACCGCCGACATCGAGTACCGCTTCCAGTTCGGCGGCTCCGAGTGGGGTGAGCTGGAGGGTGTCGCCAACCGCACGGACTACGACCTCTCCGCGCACGCCAAGGCGAGCGGCCAGGACCTCTCCTACCGCGACCAGGAGGCCGGCGAGAACTGGACGCCGTACGTCATCGAGCCCGCCGCCGGTGTCGGCCGCACGATGCTCGCCTTCATGCTCGACGCGTACGCCGAGGACGAGGCGCCCAACGCCAAGGGCAAGCTGGAGAAGCGCGTCGTCATGCGCCTCGACCCGCGCCTGGCCCCCGTCAAGGCCGCCGTGCTCCCGCTCTCGCGCAACCCGGAGCTGTCCCCGAAGGCCAAGAGCCTCGCGGCCGCGCTGCGCCAGCACTGGAACATCGACTTCGACGACGCGGGCGCCATCGGCCGCCGCTACCGCCGCCAGGACGAGATCGGCACGCCGTTCTGCGTGACCGTCGACTTCGACACGCTCGACGACAACGCCGTCACCGTGCGTGAGCGCGACACGATGAAGCAGGAGCGGGTCTCGCTCGACCAGATCGAGGGCTACCTCTCCTCGCGCCTCATCGGCTGCTGAGCCACCGCCGCCCGGGCCGTCCGCCCCCGCCCACGCGGGAGCGGGCGGCCCGGCGCCGTGCGCGCCACCCACCGGAAGGACGACCGTGCCGGCCGACCCGCCGCCCCTCACGCCCGACTGCGGCTCCTGCGCCGGGCTCTGCTGCGTCGCGCTGCCCTTCGCGAAGTCCGCCGACTTCGCCGCGAGCAAACCCGCGGGCACCCCCTGCGCGCACCTCGCCGACGACTTCCGCTGCGCGATCCACACGCGCCTGCGCCCCTCCGGCTGGACCGGCTGCACCGTCTTCGACTGCCACGGCGCCGGCCAGCACCTCACCCAGCACACCTTCGGCGGGCGCGACTGGCGCGCCCACCCGGAACTGCGCGCCCCGATGTTCCGCGCCTTCCCCGTCCTCCTCCACCTCCACGAACTGCTCCGCTACCTCACGGAGGCGGCCGGACGGGCACCGGAGGACCTGCGCGAGGAGACGGAGGCCGCCCGCGCCCGGGTGGCCGCCCTGACCGCGTACGGCCCCGAGGAGCTGCCCGGTATCGACGTGGACGCCGAACGCGCCCGCGCCAACCCCCTCCTGACCCGCGTGAGCGAAGCGGTCCGCGCGGCCCTCCCCGGCCCCCGCGCGAACCACCGCGGCGCCGTCCTCCTCGGAACCCGCCTGCGCGGCGCGGACCTCCGCGCGGCGAACCTGCGCGGGGCCCGCCTCGTCGGCGCGGACCTGCGCGGCGCGGACCTGCGCGGAGCGGACGTGACGGGGACGGACCTCCGGGGCGCGGACCTGCGCGGGGCGGACGCGCGGGGCGCGCTGTTCCTGCTGCCGTCGCAGCTGAAGGCCGCGCGGACGGACGACGCCACGCGGGCGGGCGTCCCCCGCGACCGAGGACGCCACGCGGGCGGACCCTCCCGCGACTGAGGACGCCACGCGGGCCCCGCCGTGCTGCTTCCCCTCCGCGCTCAGGGGGTGATGTTGATCTTGAAGGTGGACGTCGTGTTGCGGACGTCCTGCGCGTTGCCGGACATCTTGAGGTTCTTGAAGGTCGCCTCGCCCACCGCCGGGCCCTGGCCCGGTTCGGGGAGCTCGTTGGCCCAGATGCCCCAGCCGGACTTCGCGTCGAACTGGTCGCCGCTCTTCTTGGAGTTGGTGATGCTGATGTCGGTCAGGATCGTGTCCTTCACCGGGAACTGCGGCTGTCCGCCCACGTAGTTGGTCTGGAACATCACGCCGCCGTACGTCGAGTCGTTGATGTCGACGTTGTTGACGCGGATGCCCTGGAAGACCTTCGACGCGGAGAACATCCAGATCGCCGGGAAGACCTGCGAGCCCCAGAAGTGGCCACCGGTGCGTTCCAGCGTCACGTTCTCCACGGTCGTGGGCTCGGTCCCGAAGCCGTTCATCGGGTAGCCGAAGTCGAGCGAGGAGATCGTGATCCCGGAGTACACGAGGGTGTCCGCGATCCGGATGTTGCGGAAGGTGTTGTTGTAGCCGCCGTAGACCGCGAGGCCCGCCGCACGCCAGGTGAGCGTGGAGGTGAGGTTCTCGTAGACGTTGTTCTTCTCGTCGGCCCCGCCCGCGTCGATCGCCGAGAACAGCGCGAAGCTGTCGTCGCCGGTGGCCCGGGCGTCGTTGTTGACGACGTGGTTGTCCGTCGATCCGTTGGTCATGTTGATGCCGTCGGCGAACATGTCACGGATGCGGGAGTTCTTGATCGTCATGTTGTCGGTGTTGGCGCCCCAGTAGAGGCAGACCATGTGCTCGACCCAGATGTTGTCGATGGTGATGTCGGAGACGTTCGAGAAGTCGAACACCTTGCCGGGACCGTCGATCCGGGACGTGTAGTTGCCGAAGTAGGCGAACCCGGCGAACGAGGAGCCCTTGGCGCTCGCCTCGGCCCGGAAGCCGATGTCGGTGTTCTCCTGCGAGGAGGGGGCGTGGAAGCGGGTGAACCAGGGCCCGGCGCCGACGACCTTGACCGCCTTGCCGTAGACCTGGAACTTGCTCGACGTCTCGTAGTCACCGGCCGGCAGGTAGACGCCGACGAGCTTGCCCGTCGTGTCCATGCGGACCTTGTCCAGGGCGTTCTGCACGTCCTGGTGCGAGAAGCCGGCGGGCACGGTGTACGCGGCCGGGTCCGGGTTGGCGGCGGCGGTCGCCAGCTCGGTGTTGACGAAGTCGATCGCGTACGTCGAGGAGTTGGCCGCGTCCTTCTGGAGGCGGATCTTCGACCCGGCCGGCACGGTCTTGCCGAGCTGGAGGTTCGCCTCGTCGTAGATGTGGCGCGGGGCCCCGGAGCCGGGCGAGTTGCCGGGCGCGGTCTCGTTGCCGTACAGCCACGCGTACTTCGAGGTGAGGTCGATGGCCTTGAGGAACTGGCCGTCCACGTACACGTTCAGCGAGGTGTTGGTGCCGTCCGGGACGGAGAAGCGGGTGACCAGGGTGTTGGTCGCGGCCCGGGTCGTCCACTCCACGTACTGGCCGGTGCCGGAGAGGGTCACCGCCTTGCGCCCGCTCGCCTCGCCCGCCACGTCGCCGATGGTGCGGTTGGGGCCGACCACCTTCGCGCCGCCGCCGACGGTGCCGTCCTCGGCCTCGTACATGTCGTACGGCATGTTCGCGCCGCGCCCGATGAAGAGCGCCTGCTCGGTGGTGTTGTTGTCGCGCTTGACCGGCAGCTCGGTGGCGTCCGCCGCGATGACGGTCTTGACGGTGAACTTGCCGTTCGCCGCCGTCCAGGAGCCGAGGTTCACGGCGGAGGTCGTGGACCCGGCCGCGATCGCGCCGTTGTAGGCGCCGGTCAGCGTCTTGACGGTGTTGCCCGAGGCGTCCTGGATCGTCAGCGTCACGTTGTGGGCGCCGGAGGCCGAGGCCGTCGTGCCCTGGTTCTTGATCGCGACGCTGAAGTTGACGTTCTGCCCGGCGGTGGCGCTGGAGGGCGACCAGGAGACCGGGGAGGCGATCAGGTCGGAGCTGGAGACCGGCTTGACCACGAGCGCGTCGGAACGGGTGAACGTGTTGTTCGCCTCGTTCTGCTCGATGACCTTGTTGGACGGGTCCACCTCGGCGCTCAGCGGGTAGCTGCCCGCGTCGCGCGCGCCGATGCCCGCCGTGACCGTCTTCGACTCGCCGGGGGCGAGCGCGGGGACGGCGGCGGTGCCCGCCTTGGTCCCGCCGAGGGCGAAGTCCAGGTCGGTCGCCTTGGCGGCCTTGGTGCCGCTGTTGGTGACGGTCGCGCTCAGGCTGATGGCGTCCGACTCGACCGGCGCGGCGGGTGCGTTGGTGATGCCGGTGACCTTGAGGTCCGGGTTGGCGGCCGGGGTGCCGACGACCTGGAACTCGGCGACCTGCGCGCCCGGGGCGCCGGTGTTCCTGGTGAACTTGAGCTGCACGTCGGCGGCGGAGCCGGTCACCGGGATGGTCACCGTGTTCCCGCTCGACGGGCTGAACGTGTAGTCCTTCGCGGCGGCCAGGCTCGTGAAGGAGGCGGAGTCCTGGTCACGGCCGAGCACCTGGATGTTCTGGGTGCGCGAGGACCAGGCGGAGTCCGGGTTGAGCTTCACGACGACCTCGTTGAGATCGGCGTTGGAGCCGAGCTTCGTGGTCAGCGTCGCCGGGTACGAGCCGCCCGCGCTCTCCCAGTAGGTGCTGGTGAGACCGTCGTTGGCGTTCGCCGCGACGAAGGTGAAGGTGCTGGACGAGGCCTCGATCGGCTTGCCCTGGGCGAGGTTGGAGCCCGCGCCGGTGGGCGAGCCGGGCCGCGTGACGGTGTTGCTCGCGCCCGAGGCGTTGCCCGCCGCGTCCTTCGCCTTGACGTAGTACGCGACCGTCGCCGCCGCCGAGGGCGTGTCGGTGTACGTGAGCACGTCGCCCGCGACCGACTTGACGAGCTGCCCGTTGGCGTAGACGTCGTAGCCGGTGACCTTGACGTTGTCGCTCGCCGCCTGCCAGGTCAGCTTCACGTCGGCGCCGGACTGCGTGTAGGCGAGGTTGCCCGGCGCGGTCGGGGCCTGGGTGTCGCCGCCCTGGCCCTTGCGGGTGACGGTGTTGCTGTTGCCCGAGACGTTCCCGGCCGCGTCCTTGGCGCGCACGTAGTACGTGACGTCGGTGGAGGCGGGCTGGTTGTCGGTGTACGTCAGGACGTTCCCGGCGACGCTCGCGCGCAGCTGGCCGTTGGCGTAGACGTCGTAGCCGGTGACGCCGGTGTCGTCGCTCGCCGCGTTCCAGGTGAGCTTGACCTGGCCGCCGGCGGGCTCGGTGTAGGCGAGGCCGCCGGGGGCGGTCGGTGCCTGGGTGTCGCCGGTGGCGGGCCCGTAGACCTCCAGCTCGGCGAGCTGCCCGGCGGGCCAGCCGGTGTTGGCGGTGACGAGGACGCGCACGTAGCGGGTCGTCGTCGTGTCGAAGGAGATGTCCGCCGACTGGTCGTTGCCCGTGTCGAAGGTGTACGCCTTCGAGGCGGACAGGTCGGTGAAGTTCTGGTTGTCCGTCGAGCTTTGGATCTTGAGCGTCTGCTGCCGGCTCGGCCAGCCGCCCGGCAGCCGCAGGGTGACCTGGTTGACCTTGACGGAGGAGCCGAGATCGACCTGCACCCACTGCGGGAAGGAGTTGTTCCTGCTCTCCCAGTAGGTGTTCCTGTTGCCGTCCCCGGCGTTGGCCGCGCCGTAGACGTCGGAGTGACCCGACTCGCTGAACGCCTTGCCCTGGGCGAGGTTGGGGCTCGCGGCGGCGGTCGTGAGGACCCGCATCTCGGCGAGCTGCCCGGTGCCCGTCACCGAGTTGGCGGTGAACTCGGCCCGTACGTACCGGGCGAGCGTCGCGGGCACGGAGACCTTGACGGTGTTTCCGTTGGCCGGGCCGAAGGTGTACTGCGCGGAGGTCTTGAGGGTCGCCCAGCTCGTGCCGTCCGCGCTGCCCTGGAGGGCGAGCGTCTGCGTGCGGCTCTCCCAGCCCGCGGGGAGTCTGAGCACGACCTGCTTGACGCGCTTGGCCTTGCCGAGGTCGGTCTGCACCCACTGCGCCGACTTCTTGCCGGCCTGCCAGTAGGTGGACGCGTCGCCATCGCTCACGTTGGCGGCGGAGTACTTGCCGAAGGTGCTGCCTGCCTTGGTCGTGGCGTCGGCGGCGGCATCGGGTTTTCCGGCCGCCTGGGCGCCGAGGGCCGGCAGCCCGAGCACCATGACGCTGGAGGCGAGCACGGCGGTCGCCGTACGGCGTCTCCAGCGCCTGGACACGGATCTGGACATGCGGGGGTCCCTCTCTGCGGGGGGCCTCGCACGCGGGGGCGCGCGAGGGCGGCTCATGGAACAGGGGCAGAGCGGCGGCCCCGTCCGCCCCAGGCGGCGGGGGCGCCCGGCACGTACGAGGCCGGGCCGCCGGACCCGGAGGAGGGCTCGACGGCCCGAGCGGATGAACTCATGTTCTTGCGCTCGATTATTGGAATATTGCAGAGAGTTATAAGACAGTCTACGGGTAAGACGGAGAAATTTGCTCTGACTGGTCGTCAAGAGGCCCTGGACGCAGGGTGGTCGGCGGAGGCCCGTAATGCGCCTGGTCCGTTCTTTTGCACACGGCATTGACAAATTCACGCCTCGCTGGCGACGATTCCGAAGCTGTTAACACCACGTGAAACCCTTGTGGATTCACGGTAGTTGATGCCCAGCAAGCGCGGCCGGCGCGCGCCTTGCCTGACGACCCCCACTTCGGTCAGGAAGGAACTCCCCCCTGATGTCACCCTCACCCCACTCCCGTTCCGGGCCCCGCAGACGCGGTCTCCGGATGCTCACGACCCTCGCGCTGCTCCTCGCGCCCACCGCCGCCCTCGGCACCGCGACGAGCGCGGGCGCGGCGGCCCAGGCCATCCCCGCCGGCGACTACCAGCAGGTCGAACTCGCGCGCGGAGCCGCCGAGATCGGCGGCGAGGGCATGTCGCTCTCGGTCCTGCCGGACAAGTCCGTCGTCCACACCTCGCGCGACGGCACGGTGCGGATCACCGACGCCAACGGCACCACGAAGCAGGCGGCCAAGCTCAGCGTCTACGACCACGACGAGGAGGGCCTGCAAGGCGTCGCGGCCGACCCGGACTTCGCGCAGAACCGGTGGATCTACCTCTACTACTCGCCGAAGCTCGACACCCCGGCCGGTGACGCCCCCACGACGGGCTCCCAGGCCGACTTCGACAAGTTCAAGGGCCACCTGAACCTCTCGCGCTTCACCCTCAAGGCCGACAACACCCTCGACCTCGCGAGCGAGAAGGTCGTCCTGGAGGTCGACAACGACCGGGGCCAGTGCTGCCACGTCGGCGGCGACCTCGCCTTCGACAGCAAGGGCAACCTGCTCCTGACGACCGGGGACGACACCAACCCCTTCGAGTCCTCCGGCTACAGCCCGCGCGACGAACGCACCGACCGCAACCCGCAGTTCGACGCGCAGCGCTCGGCCGGGAACACCAACGACCTGCGCGGCAAGCTGCTCCGCATCACCCCGCAGGACAACGGGACGTACACGATCCCGGACGGCAACCTCTTCGCGCAGGGGACCGCCAAGACCCGTCCCGAGATCTACGGCATGGGCTTCCGCAACCCCTTCCGGATGACCGTCGACAAGAAGACGGACACCGTGTGGCTCGGCGACTACGGCCCCGACGCGGGCGTCACCGACCCCAACCGGGGACCGGGCGGACAGGTCGAGTTCAACCGGGTCACGAAGGCCGGGAACTTCGGCTGGCCCTACTGCACGGGCACCAACACCGAGACCGAGTCGTACAACGCGTACACCTTCCCCAACGGCCCCTCGGGCGCCAAGTCGGACTGCGCGAACGGCCCGGCGAACAACTCGCCGCACAACACCGGCCTCAACAAGCTCCCCGCCGCGCAGCCCGCGTGGATCAAGTACGGCGGTGACGCGGGCTCCCCGCCCGAGTTCGGCAGCGGCTCCGAGTCCCCGATGGGCGGCCCGGTCTACCGCTACGACGCGAACCTCGACTCCGCCGTGAAGTTCCCCCAGAGCCTGGACGGGCGCTTCTTCGCGGGCGAGTACGGCCGCAAGTGGATCAAGGCCATCGAGGTCAAGGGCGACGGCTCGCCCGGCGCCATCGAGGACTTCCCCTGGAGCGGCACCCAGGTCATGGACATGGAGTTCGGCCCCGACGGCGCCCTCTACGTCCTCGACTACGGCACCGGCAGCGACAACCAGGCGCTCTACCGCATCGAGTACCTCGCGGGCAGCAACCGCAGCCCGGTCGCCAAGGTGAGCGCCGACAAGACCTCGGGCGCTCTCCCGCTCGCCGTGAAGTTCTCCTCGGCGGGCAGCGACGACCCCGAGGGCGGCGCGATCACGTACAAGTGGGACTTCGGTGACGGGGCCACCTCGACCGACGCCAACCCGAGCCACACCTACACCGAGGCCGGCAGCTTCTCGCCGACCCTCACCGTCACCGACCCCGAGGGACTGACCGGCACCGCGAGCACCGTGATCACGGCGGGCAACACCGCCCCGACCGTCGACCTGACGGCCCCCGCGGACGGCGCGCTCTTCTCCTTCGGCGACACCGTGCCCTTCACCGTCACCGGCTCGGACCCGGAGGACGGCGCGCTCGACTGCGCGAAGGTCAAGGTCACGTACTCGCTCGGGCACGACAGCCACACCCACTCCATCACCTCCAAGAACGGCTGCTCGGGCGAGATCAACGTCCCCACCGACGGTGAGCACGACGCGGCGGCGAACCTCTTCGGGGTCTTCGACGCCGAGTACACCGACAGCGCGGGCCTGACGACGCACAGCGTGCGCAAGCTCCAGCCCCGCCACCGCCAGGCCGAGCACTACAGCGAGATGTCCGGCATCGAGAAGGCCGGCCACGGCAACGCCGAGGGCGGCTCCACGGTGGGCTTCACGGACAACGGCGACTGGATCTCCTTCACTCCGTACGAGCTGTCCAAGGCCAAGACCCTGACCGCGCGCGTCGCCTCGGCGGGAGTGGGCGGCAGCCTGGAGGTGCGGGCCGGGTCCGCGACCGGCACCCTGCTCGGCAAGGCCGACGCGACCCCGACCGGCGACTGGGACACCTTCAAGGACGTGAAGGCGAACCTGTCGAACGCGCCCACCGGCACGACGAAGCTCTTCCTCGTCTTCACCGGGCCCACCGGTCAGGGCAACCTCTTCGACCTCGACTCCTTCACCCTCGGGGAGTGACCGCCATGACCGCAGCGCGCAAGCCCGGCCGCAGGCAGGGCGGCAAGCACCCCCGCAGGCTCGCGGCGCTCGCCGCGCTCGCCCTCGGCGGCGCCCTCCTCACGGGACCCGTCGCCCAGGCCGGGGCCGCCGAACCGTACGACGTCCTCGTCTTCTCGAAGACCGCCGGGTTCCGGCACGACTCGATCCCCACCGGGATCGCGACGCTCAAGGAACTCGGCGGGGAGCACGGCTTCACCGTCACCGCCACGGAGGACGCGAGCGCCTTCACCCCGGCGAACCTCGCCGGGTACGAGGCCGTCGTCTTCCTCAGCACCACCGGCGACGTGCTCGACGACACCCAGCAGGACGCTCTCCGGGCGTACGTGGACGACGGCGGCGGCTTCATGGGCGTGCACGCCGCCGCCGACACGGAGTACGACTGGCCCTACTACCAGCAACTCGTCGGCGCGTGGTTCAAGAGCCACCCCGCCATCCAGGACGCCGTGGTCGAGACCGAGGACCACGAGCACCCGGCCACCGCCCACTTCGGGCCGACCTGGCTGCACAACGACGAGCTGTACAACTACCGCACCAACCCGCGCGGCCGGGTGCACGTCCTCCAGAGTCTCGACGAGTCCAGCTACACGGGCGGCGAGATGGGCGGCGACCACCCGATCACGTGGTGCCACCCGCAGGAGTCCGGCCGTTCCTTCTACACCGGGCTCGGGCACACCAACGAGTCCTACGCCGACGCGGACTTCCGTCAGCTGCTCCTCGGCGGACTGGAGTACGCGGCCGGGCAGCAGGACGCCGACTGCGCCCCGGAGGGCGTCCCCGGCGGCACGCCCGTGGAGGCCGAGTCCTTCACGGACGGCCAGGGCGTGCAGCCCGCCGGGCACGGCGCGGCGAGCGGCGGCCAGACCCTCGGCTACATCGAGAACGGCGACTGGGCCGGCTACGCGCAGGTCGCGGTCGACGGGGCGAGCACCTTCACCGCGAAGGTCTCCTCGGCGGGAGCCGGCGGCACGATCCACGTGCGCGCCGGAGCCCCCGACGGGCCCGAACTCGGCACCGTGGACGTCCCGAACACCGGTTCCTGGGAGACCTTCCAGTCCGTGACGACACAGCTCGCCCCGGGCGGCACCGGTCCGCTCCACCTGAGCTTCACGGGTGGTGCCGGTTCCCTCTTCGACATCGACAGCTTCACGCTGACGACGGCGGGGGAGGGGGACTGAGCGCCGGCTGACCGGTGAGGCGGCGGGCGGTCCGGGACACCGGGCCGCCCGCCCTCGTCCGCCCGCCCTCGTCCGCCCGCTCACCGGCCGGCGTTCACCGGTCCCAGGTCCACCGGCTCGGCGCTCACCCGCTCAGCGCAGCGCCGACTCGCCCGTCAGCGCCTGGCCGATCATCAGCGTGTGCATCTCCGCCGTGCCCTCGTAGGTGAGGACCGATTCGAGGTTCGCCATGTGGCGCATGACCGGGAACTCGAAGGAGATGCCGTTCGCGCCGAGGATCGTCCGGCTCGAACGGGCGATCTCCAGCGCCTTGTTGACGTTGTTGAGCTTGCCGAGGCTCACCTGCTCCGGACGCAGCCCCACCGTGTCCTTGCGCCGCCCGAGGTGGAGCGCGAGCAGGGTGCCGTTGGTCAGCTCCACCGCCATGTCCGCGAGCTTCGCCTGCGTGAGCTGGAAGCCCGCGAGGGGCTTCCCGAACTGCTCGCGCTCCTTCGCGTACGCCAGGGCGGTGCGGAAGCAGGTGCGCGCCGCGCCCAGGGCGCCCCAGAGAATCCCGTACCGCGCCTCGTTGAGGCACGACAAGGGGCCCCGCAGCCCCGTGACGCCGGGGAGTACGGCGTCGGCGGGCAGCCGTACCCCGTCGAGCAGCAGCTCACTCGTCACGGAGGCGCGCAGCGAGCCCTTGTGCGCGAGGGGCGGCGCCGAGAAGCCGGGCGTGTCCGCCGGCACGACGAAGCCGCGCACGCCCTCCTCCGTCCGCGCCCAGACGACGGCGACCGAGGCGACCGAACCGTTGGTGATCCACATCTTGCGGCCGTCGAGCACCCAGTCGGAGCCGTCCCGGCGCGCCCGGGTGCGCATCCCGCCCGGGTCCGAGCCGTGGTCGGGCTCGGTGAGCCCGAAACAGCCGATCGCCTCACCCGCCGCCATGCGCGGCAGCCACTCCCGCTTCTGCTCCTCGCTCCCGAAACGGTGGATCGCGTACATCGCGAGCGAGCCCTGCACGCTCACGAGCGAGCGCAGCCCCGAGTCCGTCGCCTCCAGCTCCAGACAGGCAAGCCCGTACTCCACGGCGCTCGTCCCGGCACAGCCGTAGCCCTCCAGGTGCATCCCGAGCAGCCCCAAGGACCCCAGCTCCCGGGCGAGTTCGCGCACACCCGGGAGTTCGCCGCGCTCGTACCAGCCGGCGATGTGCGGCTCGACGGAGGCGTCGCACAGCCGCCGCACCGTCTCACGCACGGCCTTCTCCTCGGCGCTCAGCAGGTCGTCGATCCCCGCGAGGTCCAGCGGGTCGGACTTCGGGGCGGTCCTCTTGCTCATACGTCGTCCTCCTGGTCGGGTCCGGGCGTCCGCCATCCTCGCGCGCCCGGCCGCCCCGGGGCAGGTTTGGAAAACGTGGTGCGCGGCACGTTCCCGGTCCGCTACCGTCTTCCCCATGTTCTTCATGACGCCGATCTACGAGTGAGCGCGCGCGGGCACGGCCCGCCCCCCACCCCCCCTTCCACACGATCGGAGTTCAGTCATGGCCAAGAGCCGTAACAACCTGCTGGGCGTGGGCGGCCAGCGCGGCCACCTGCCCAGGAACGGCGGCCCGGGCTCGGGCGGCCCGCACGGCGCGGGCGACCGCCAGGCCGCCGGGAACCGCAAGCAGGAACTGGCCCGCCGGATGCGCGAGCGCCTGACGGGCACGGAGCAGGAACCGGGCACCGAGGCGTCCGAGGCCGGTACGGACACGTCCGGGGGCGGCACGGAGCCCTCGGGACCGGAAGCCCGTACGGAGCAGGGCGCCGCGGAGCCGCGCGCCTGACCCGCGCCCCCTGCCGCGCGTACGCCCGAGGCGCCCCGCACACGGTGCGGGGCGCCTCGCCGCGTTCTCGTCCCCGCTGCGGCGGCCGGTCACCCTCCGGAGTGAGGACCGGCATCACGGCCGACGGGAAACTATTCGGTGATCTTCCACGACTGGCAGTAGGACAGCGGCTTGCCGTTCTCGGTCAGGCAGACCTTGAGGGTTCCCGTGGTGCCGTCCTTGAGATTGGCGATCTTCAGCAGACCTCCGTGCCCGGCTCCCGTGGTGACGGTTCCCGAGTACGTCTTTCCGTTCGGGTGCCGGAATTCCGCGTAGACGCCGTGTCCGTCCGAGAGGATGTCGTAGACCCGGAATTCGTCCATGTCTTCCAGCGTGTCCGGATCGAAATCCCACCAGTCGACCCTGGCTCGCGCCTTGAAAGGAGGGGCGATGTAGTAGTAGGAGGTCGGGTTCGCGTCAGCCTGCGCCGACCCCGCGCCGGCGAACGACATGGAGAGCGTCGCGGCCATGACCGCTGCGATGCCGAGGGGGAGCCGCACTGTTCTGCGCATAGAGATTTACCCTGTGACTGGTGGGCGGGAGCTTGCCCCGGCGAAATGCGGTCGCCGCATCACCGGGCCTCGCTGATTTCAAGTCCGCGTAACGGGTGGTGTTCCCGCGCGGTGATCGCCGGATTCACGCGGCGCCGTGGGCGGCATTCCGCGTCGTGGCGCACCGCGCGCGGTGACTTCGAGGTCTCCGCCGCGCGGGGGACCGGCTTCCCGGTTCCCCGCGGTCGTCCGGCCTCTCGTCCGGCCCCCGCTACTCCGTGATGCTCGTCTGCGCGCAGGTGCTCTGGATGGGCTTGTTCTTCTCGCTGAGGCAGATCGTCATCCACTCGGTGTGCCCGTTCGGCAGGTTGGCGGGCTTGAACTCCAGCCCGCCGCCGCCGTAGCCCTGGTTGAAGGCCTTGAAGTAGGTCTGGCCGTTGGGGTGGTCGACCCGGATGAATATCCCGTGGCCGTCTTTCTTCAAGTCACGAACCCAGTAGCTGTCCGCGTCGTTGCTCGGCTCGGGCTCGTAGTAGTCGTTCCACTCGGCCTCGCCGCCTTTTCCCAGCGGGATGAACGTCGTCCCCTGGCGGGTGTCCACGCCCACCTGCGCGGAGGCGAAGCCTTGCGATCCCATGGCCATGACGACCCCCGCGGTCACCACGAAAGAAGCCTTTGCGAAGCGATTCATGTGTTTGCCCCTTTCGAATAGCCGCGCGTCCAGGAATTACTGGGCCCGCAAAGAGGGTGAAGGAGCAGGTGTTCCCGGTCCCTCGGCGGCTCGTTCACCCCGTGACCGATGACCGACCGCGAGCCGCAGCCTAAACAGATCGATCAGGCGTCGCAAAAGGAATAAATCACTCCGCTTGTGGGGTCGCGTCACTCCCGTGG
Source organism: Streptomyces sp. SPB074 (assembly GCF_000154905.1). GTDB lineage: Bacteria > Actinomycetota > Actinomycetes > Streptomycetales > Streptomycetaceae > Streptomyces. The sequence continues at coordinate 4,988,254 of NZ_GG770539.1, forward strand.
GAACTCCATGTCATCGGGCGGCATTGTGTCCGGATGCGGATTCGCCCGCAGGGAAAGCCGAATGTGGTGCTCGTCCAATTTTCGCTGTCTGGTAAGTCGCCTCATGGGTATTAGGTGCCGACCTGCTTGCGGGCGGCTTGTCGCCGCAGCCTTCCCGTGTTTGGTTGCAGTGAGCAATCAGGTAGACAGAAAGCAAATCCTCGCGCCATCGGGAGGCGCCCTGCGGCCAACAATGCACATATCCGATTTATGGTCATCCCGTGGTGGTCTCGTGCTCACCCGAGGGGGAGTTGCGCACGTCCTGTGTGCGCCGTGACGGGGTGCGCGGCCGGGGGCGGGGTGGGGGTGGCGGGCCCGTGGTGCCGCCCCGCCACCCCCATCGTCCTGCAACCGCACCACTCCGGCCGCTCCGTACCGACGTCCCGCTCAGTCCAGCCGGCGCGGCAGGCGCAGGCTCGCCGCCGCCATCAGCGCGACGAGGCCGAGCTGGACGAAGAGGGTCGTGGCGAAGGCGTGGCCCGTGCCCAGGTGCGGGGTCAGGGCGAGGAAGAGGGTGCCGAGGGTCGCGACGCCCAGGGACATGAACGTCTGCTGCGTCGTGGACATCACCCCGCCGCCCACCCCGGCCCGCTCCGGCGGGACGTCCGCGAGGATCGAGCGGAGCAGGACCGGGAGCTGGAGGGACTGGCCGAAGCCGGCGAGCACCGTGCCGGGCGCGAGCCGCCACACGTCGAGGTCCGGCCAGCCGCTCAGCACCGTCACCGCGAGGATCGTGAGCCCGGCGCCCTGGATCAGCGCGCCCGCCGTCACGACCCGGCCGCCCCAGCGACGTACCAGGCGCGGCCCGGCGAGTGCCCCCGCGAAGAAGGCCACCGCCATCGGGGCCAGCGCCGCGCCCGCCGCGACCGGTGACAGGCGCAGCCCCTCCTGGAGCGCGATGGCCGCGACGAACATGAAGCCGCCGAAGCCGGCGCAGAACGCGAGCAGCAGCGGCAGCCCGTGCCGCATCGAGGGCAGGCGCAGCAGGCCCGGCGGTACGAGCGGCACCCCGCCGCGCGTCTCCTTGGCGCGCTCCACGGCCACGAACGCGGCGAGCGCGAAGGGGAAGACGCCGAGCAGCAGCCACGTCCACAGCGGCCAGCCTGCCGCCCGGCCCTCCGTGAGCGGCAGCAGCAGCGTCACGAGCGTCAGCGCGAGCAGCCCCGTACCGGCGCGGTCCACCGGCGCGGGAGCCGCCGCGCGCGTCTCGGGCAGCGCGCGCCCCGCGCTCAGCAGGCCGAGGACGACGACCGGCACGTTGACGAGGAAGACGGTCCGCCAGCCGAGCCCCGCCACGTCCGCCGTGACGAGGACGCCGCCGAGGATCTGGCCCGCGACCATCGACAGGCCGGCCGTCGCCCCGTACAGGCTCATCGCGCGGGCCCGGCGCGGCCCGGTCGTCGTCGCCTGGATCGTGGCGAGCACCTGCGGCAGCATGAGCGCCGCCGCCGCGCCCTGCGCGATCCGCGCCAGCACGAGCGTGCCCGCGCCGGGGGCGAGCCCGCAGAGCAGCGAGGTCACGCCGAAGGCCGCCATGCCCCACAGGAAGAGCCGGCGGCGCCCGAAGAGGTCGCCGAGCCGCCCGCCGAGCACGAGCAGGACCGCGTACGCGACGCCGTAGCCCGCGACGACGAGTTCGAGCATCGCCTCGCTCGCGCCGAGGTCGCGGCCCATGTCGGGCAGGGCGACGTTGACGATGAAGAAGTCCACGAGGGGAAGCGCGGCCCCGAGGAGGACGGAGAAGAGGCCGAAGGGGCCGAGCACCGCGCCGTGCGGCTGGAGACGGGGGCCGGGGCCCGCCGCGGCGGGCCCGGTCCGGGCGGACGGAGTCATGGTGGGTGTCACGGTGTCTGTCACGTGCTCCACCCTGCGCGCACTCCCAGAGGGGTACCAGAGCCTCCTTATACGGGTACTGGGGGCACCAGGCTGGGAGTACGGGGACGCTGGCCCACGTGCCCGGACTGCGGCACTCTTGCACCATGCGGACGATCGAGGAACCGGGCGCCAGGACGACGAGGAGCGGACCGGGCACGGCGAACGCCCTGGCCGGCAACGCCCCGGCGGCCGGGACCGTACCGGCGGGGAGTGCGGCGGCGGCCGGGAGCGCGGCGGCCGCGGGTGACACCGCCGCCGAGCGGCGCCGCGAGCTGGCCGCCTTCCTGCGCAGCCGCCGGGAGCGCATCACCCCCGAGCAGGTCGGCCTCGCGCGCGGGCCCCGGCGCCGCACGCCGGGGCTGCGCCGCGAGGAGGTCGCGGCCCTCGCCGCCGTCGGCGTCACCTGGTACACGTGGCTGGAACAGGCCCGCGACATCCAGGTGTCGGCGCAGGTCCTCGACGCGGTCGCCCGCGCCCTGCTCCTCGACCCGCACGAGCGCCGCCACGTCTTCGGCCTCGCGCACGCCACCGACCCGGGCCCGGGCACCCGCTGCCCGGTCGTCACCGACGCCGTCCGCGCCATGCTCGACCAGCTCGAACCCCTCGCGGCCTGCGTGCAGAACAGCCGGTACGACATCCTGGCCCACAACCGCGTCTACGGGCTCATGCTCTGCGACCTCGAAGCGGTGCCCCCGGAGGACCGCAACTGCATGGTCCTGTCCTGCCTCAACGAGGAGTGGCGCGACTCTTTCGAGGACGGCGAGGGCTCCCTGCGCGTCATGGCCGCCAAGTTCCGCTCCGCGATGGCCGACCACCTCGACGAGCCCGCCTACCGCGCCCTGCACGCCCGGCTCATGCGGAACCCGCAGTTCCGCGCGCACTGGGAGCGGCAGGAGATCATCGACTCCACCTCGCGCACCAAGCACTTCCGCAACCGCCGCGTCGGCCTGCTCACCGTCACCCACACCGACCTGTGGCTCGGCCCCTCGCACGGCCCCCGCCTGGTCACCTACACCCCGGCGGACGAGGAGACCGGACGGCGCATGGAGCGGCTGCGCGAGATGGCGCTGGAACGCGAGACCGCGGGGCACGCGGCCCGCGCCGGAGAGCGGCGCGGAGGCGTGCGTGGCCTGAGGCGCGCGCGGGGCCCGGGCCCGTACGGGCGGGTGAGCGGCGGGGCGCGCCGGGAACCGGGGACGCGGGAGAGCCGCCCGCTCAGGGGCACCTGACGTCGCGGCCGGGCCGCACCCCCTCCACGAGGAACGCCGTCACGGCCGCGTCCCCGCACGCGTCGCCCGTCCCGAGGTACGAGCCGTGCCCGCCGCTGTCCACGGACACGAGCCGCGCCTTGCGCCCCAGGGCCGCGCGCATCCGCAGCGCGCCGCTGTACGGCGTCGCCGGGTCGCGGAGGTTCTGCACCATGAGGATGTTCGACGGGCCCTCGTCCGTGATCCGCGTCGGCGGCTCGGCGGGCTTCTTCCAGTACGAGCAGGGCGTGATGTTCACGGGCATACCACCGGTGAGCGGGTACCGCGCGCGGTCCTTCGCGACGGCCCGCGCGTGCTCCGCGACCGAGCCGGGCCACTCGACGTCGTTGCAGATCACGCCGATGGTGACGGCCGCGTCCTGCTGCGACATGGGCTGCGCGAGGGACGCGGGGAGAACGACCGGTTCCGCGCGCGTGGCGTCGGCGGCCCGCACCAGGTCCGCGAACTGCGGGAAGGCCGCGTCGTCGTAGAGCGCGCTCTGGAGCGCCTGGAGGAACATGCCGCCGGTGAGCGGGAGCCCGGGGGTCGTGGTGGCGCGCGGGCGCGCGTCGAGTTCCCGGGCGACGCGGAGCACGCGGGTACGGACCTTCGCCGGGCGTTCGGCGAGCCGCTCCGCCCCGCGCGCCGGGTCCGCCGCCCACGCGGCGAAGTCGGGGAAGCGGTCCTCGGCGCCGCGCGCCATGTTCGCGAGCCAGCCGCGCTCCACCCGCGCGGGGTCCGGGTCGCCGCTGCTGTCGAGGACGACGCGGCCGGTGCGGTCGGGGTGGCGCTGGGCGTACAGGGCCGTCACGTACGTCCCGTACGACGTCGCCCACACGGACAGCTTCGCGGTGCCGAGCGCGGCGCGGAAGCGGTCGAGATCGCGGACCTCGTTGGCGGTCGTGAAGCTCGCGAGCACCGCCCCGCCGTTCTTCCCGCAGGCTTCGGCGGTACGGCGCGAGCGCGCCGCGTTCTCCGCGACGGCGCCCCCGGCGCCCGGCCAGGACCGCAGCGTCGCGAGCCGCCGGTCCGCCTCGGGCAGCGCGCAAGCGGCCGTCGTGCTGCCGCCCACCCCGCGCGGGTCGAAGCTCACGAGGTCGTACCGGCCGCCGGTCGCCGCCATGAGCGCGGGCCCCTTGCTCGTGAGCCGCCGCACCCCGGAACTGCCGGGCCCGCCGGGGATCACGGCGAGCGTCCCGCGGCTCGTCCCCTCGGCGCGGATGCGGCTGACGGCGAGACGGACGGTGCGGCCGCGGGGGCGGGAGTGGTCGAGCGGGACGGTGAGGGTCGCGCACTCCTGGCGGGCGATGCCGCAGGGGGTCCAGACGAGGGCGGCGGGGGAGGGGACGGCCGCGTGGGCGGCGGTGGGGAGGGCGAGGGCGGTGGCCACCGCGGCGAGGACCAGCGCCGTCGCGCGGCGCCGGGTGCGCGGCTTCCGCGTACGGGAATTCCGGGTACGGGGCTTCGGGGCGTGCGTCTGCGTCATGGCCCCGAGCCTTCCGTGCCCGCGGGGCCGGCGCCCATGGGGCGTGCGG
>NZ_GG770539.1:4993196-4999133 GCF_000154905.1 Streptomyces sp. SPB074
GGCGGGGCGGGCCGCGTCCGTGAAGGTCGCCTCGTACCGCTCCGGCGTGATGCCCGAGGCGAGGATGGCGCCGAGGAGCGCGACGCCGAGCGCCGAGCCGGTCTGGCGGCTCGTGGAGGCGACGGCGGCGGCGACCCCGGCCTGGGAGCGGGGCATCCCGGAGACGGCCGTGTTGGTGATGGGCGCGTTGACGAAGCCGAAGCCGAGACCGAAGAGGACGAAGGCGGCGACGAGGGTCACGGTGCGGGTCTGCCCGTCGAAGGCCGCGAAGAGCACCCCGCTCGCGGTCATCCCGAGCCCCGCGATCAGCAGCGGCACCCGCGTGCCGCGCGCCCCGACCAGCCGCCCGGACAGCGGCGCGCTCACGAAGGTCACGGCGGCCATCGGCAGCATCCAGAGCCCGGCGTGCAGCGCGCTGTAGTGGCGGACGTTCTGGAGGTAGAGCGTGGAGAGGAAGAGGAAGCCGCCGAGGCCCGCGAAGCCGCACACGGCGATCACGGTCGCGCCGCTGAAGGGCAGGCTGCGGAAGAAGCGCGGGTCGATGAGCGGTTCGGGCCTGCGCAGCTCGTAGGGGAGCAGCAGCGCGACCGCGAGGACGGCGAGCACCGCGCAGCCGAGCACGAGCGGCGAGGTGAGTCCGGAGTCGGGGGCCTCGATGATGCCGAACGTGAGCGCGGCGAGCAGCACGATGACGAGGAGCTGCCCGACCGGGTCGGGGCGGCGCCCGTGCGGAGCGCGGGACTCGGGCACGAAGAGCGACAGCAGGACGAGCGCGGCGACGCCGATCGGGAGGTTGAGCCAGAAGATCGAGCGCCAGCCGACCGTGTCCACCAGCACCCCGCCGATGAGCGGGCCGGCCGCCATCGAGAGGCCCACGACACCGCCCCAGACCCCGATCGCGCGAGCGCGTTCGCGCGGGTCGGTGAAGGTGTTCGTGATGATCGACATCGCGACCGGGTTGAGCATCGAGCCGCCGACGGCCTGCACCATGCGGAAGACGACGAGCAGCCCCAGGTTCGGGGCGACGGAGCAGAGCGCCGAACCGAGGGTGAAGACGATCAGCCCGATACGGAAGACACGGCGGCGGCCCACGCGGTCCGCGGTCGAGCCGGAGAGCATGAGGAGCGAGGCGATGACGAGCGTGTACGCGTCGATCGTCCACTGGAGCCCCGAGACGCTCGCGTCGAACTCCTTTTGCAGGTCGGGCAGGGCGACGTTGAGGACGGTGTTGTCCAGGGAGACGATCAGGAGGCTCATGCAGCAGATGGCGAGGACGGCCATGCGCCGCCGGTGACTCAGCTCGGGCATGAGCAGCATCGTAAATCATTAGTACGCTTTACTAACTAATGACCGTGCCTGTGGACAACCGGTTTGGCCTCGCGCGGCGGTACGTGACAATGGGGGTATGTCCTCCGCAGTCCCCCTCGCCACCGATGCCACCGCCGCCGCGCGCCCCGCGCCGACCGCTCCCGGGACCCCCGCCGGCCCCGCGACGCCCCCCGCCCCGGCGGTCGCCGCTCCGCTGGCCATCGGCCCGTACGCGATCACGCCGCCCGTCGTGCTCGCCCCCATGGCCGGGGATCACCAACGCGCCCTTCCGCACGCTGTGCCGGGAGTTCAGCGGCGGCAAGGGCCTCTTCGTGAGCGAGATGATCACGACCCGCGCCCTGGTCGAGCGCAACGAGAAGACGATGCGGCTCGTCCAGTTCGGCCCCACCGAGACGCCCCGCTCGATCCAGCTCTACGGAGTGGACCCCGCCACGGTCGGCAAGGCGGCCCGCATGGTCCGCGAGGAGAACCTCGCGGACCACATCGACCTGAACTTCGGCTGCCCCGTGCCGAAGGTCACCCGCAAGGGCGGTGGCTCCGCCCTCCCGTACAAGCGGCACCTGCTGCGCGCGATCCTGCGCGAGGCCGTCGCGGGCGCGGACGGCCTCCCGGTCACGATGAAGATGCGCAAGGGCATCGACGAGGACCACCTCACCGCGTTCGACGCGGGCCGCATCGCCGTGGACGAGGGCATCACCGCGATCGCCCTGCACGGCCGCACCACGGCCCAGCACTACGGCGGCACGGCGGACTGGGACGCGATCGCCCGCCTCAAGGAACACGTCCCCGAGCTGCCGGTCCTCGGCAACGGCGACATCTGGACCGCCGAGGACGCCCTGCGCATGGTCCGCGAGACCGGCTGCGACGGCGTCGTCGTCGGGCGCGGCTGCCTCGGCCGCCCCTGGCTCTTCGCCGACCTCGTCGCCGCCTTCGAGGGCGCCCCGCGCCCCACCCCGCCGGGACTGCGCGAGGTCGCCGCCGTCATGCTGCGGCACGCGCGCCTCCTCGGCGAGTGGCTGGAGGACGAGGAACGCGGCGTGATCGACTTCCGCAAGCACGTCGCCTGGTACCTCAAGGGCTTCTCGGTCGGCTCCGAGAAGCGCCGCGCCCTCGCCACCACCTCGACCCTCGCCGAGCTGGAGGAGGGCCTGCACGCGCTCGACCTCGGCCAGCCCTGGCCCAGCGCGGCCGAGGGCCCGCGCGGGCGCACCTCGGGCAACAACCGGGTCGCGCTCCCGGACGGCTGGCTCAACGACCCCTGGGACCGCGCGACCCTCGGCGAGGACGCCGAGTCGGAGACCTCGGGAGGCTGAGAGGCGGCGGGGAGAGGGCGGAGAAAGGGCCGGTCGGGGGCGGGACGGGGCGGCCGGGGCGGCAGGAGCCGCCGCCAGGGGGCCGTGCCCGCGCGGACGGATGCGATCATGAGGTGACGCGAGAGCAACGCGAGCTCGCGGGAACCGAGTTGCAGAGGAAGGCACGCCCATGAGTTCTCCCCTCGACGACCGTATGCAGCGCCTGGAGCAGGAACTCAACACGAGCGTGCCGCACTCCGCACGCATGTGGAACTACTGGCTCGGGGGCAAGGACAACTACGAGGCGGACCGCAAACTGGGCCAGTACATGGCCGAGACGTACCCGCAGATCAAGGAGATAGCGCGCGCCTCGCGCGCCTTCCAGGCCCGCGCCGTGCGCCACCTCGCGGGCGAGGCCGGAATCCACCAGTTCCTCGACCTCGGCACGGGCCTGCCCACCGCCAACGCGACGCACGAGATCGCCCAGTCCGTCGCCCCCACCGCGCGCATCGTCTACGTCGACCACGACCCGATCGTCCTCGCCCACGCCCGTGCCCTGCTCACGAGCGGCCCCGAGGGCGCGACCGACTACGTGCACTGCGACCTCGCCGACGCCCCCGCCGTCCTCGCCGAGGCCGCGCGCACCCTGGACCTGACCCGGCCCGTCGGCGTCCTCATCCTCTCCACCCTCGGCCACGTCCCGGACAGCGACGCCGCCCACGCCCTGCTCCGCTCCTACCTCGACGCGCTCCCCGCGGGCAGCCACCTCGTGCAGTGCGACACCATCGAGACGCCCGAGTCGAAGGCGGCGTCCGAGGAGTACGAGGAGGGCGGCGCGATGGCGTACCGCTCCCGGCCGCGCGAGGAGATGGAGCGCTTCACGGAGGGCCTGGAGGTCCTGGACCCCGGCTTCGGCTCCATCGACCTGTGGCGGCCGGAGGCCCCGCTCGACCGCGACCCCGTCGAGCAGTGGGGCTTCGTCGGCCGCAAGCCGTGACCGGTGAGCCCTGACGTGCGGGCCCGGGCGCGGGTGCGGGCCCGGGCGCGCGGGCGCTGAGCGGGCGCCGTTGTCGGGGGCCCGTGGCACGCTGGCGTGATGAGCACTTCACCGCGCACGGGGGACGGCGGGGCCGAGGCGCGCCGGCTGCGCGACCTCGCCGTCCTGCGCCGGGTACGGGACCGCATCCACCGCGAGTACGCGAGCCCGCTCGACGTCGAGGCCCTCGCGCGCGGCGCGCACATGTCGGCCGGCCACCTGAGCCGGCGGTTCCGCCTCGCCTACGGGGAGCCGCCGTACGCGTACCTCATGACGCGCCGCGTCGAGCGCGCGATGGCGCTCCTGCGACGCGGCGACCTCGGCGTCACGGAGGTGTGCTTCGCGGTCGGCTGCGCCTCGCTGGGCACGTTCAGCACCCGGTTCACCGAACTCGTCGGGATGCCGCCGAGCGTCTACAAGGAGCGGGCCGCGCGGGCGGCGGACGGGGCGGGCGAGGGGGTCCCCGCCTGCCTCGCCAAGCAGGTCACCCGACCGGTCAGGAATCGAGAAGCGCCCGGCTCCCGGCCCGCTTAACGCCGGGTGCATGGACCTCACACTGCACACCACCGTCCTCCCGCACACCGACCCCGAGGAGTCCCTGCGCTTCTACCGGGACGTCCTCGGCTTCGAGCTGCGCACCGACGTCGGCCAGGGCGCGATGCGCTGGCTCACGGTCGGCCCGAAGGGCCAGGACAGCATCTCGCTGCTCCTCGCCCCGCCCGCCCTGGACCCCGGCATCACGGACGAGGAGCGCCGCACGGTCACGGAGATGATGGCGAAGGGCACCTACGGCTGGATTCTTCTCGCGACCAAGGACCTCGACGGCACTTTCGCGACGCTCTCGCAGGCGGGCGCCGAGGTCGTCCAGGAGCCGGTGGAACAGCCCTACGGCATCCGCGACTGCGCGTTCCGCGACCCGGCGGGCAACCTGATCCGCATCCAGGAGGTGACCTGATCCGCATCCAGGAGGTGGCCTGAGACGGCAGGGGCGGGGGCGCCCGCCGGAGAGCGGGACGCCCCGGCCGCCTAGCGTCCCGGAGTCCCCCTCAGCTCCGCCTCGATGAGGTCCGCCGCCCGGGCGGTCCCGCCCTCCGCGAGGGCGTCCGCGCGCAGGCGGGCCGAACGTCCGGCCACCTCCGGGTCGCCGACCAGGCCGGACAGCGCCGCCCGCAGCCGCTCGGGCGTCGCCTCCTCCGTGTCGAGACGCCGGGCGACGCCCAGCTCGACGAGGCGGTCCGCGTTCGCGAACTGGTCGACTGCCTGGGGGACCGCGATCATCGGGACGCCCGCGAGCAGCGCCTCGCCGCAGCCGCCCATGCCCGCGTGCGTCACGAAGGCGTCGGCGGCGGCGAGCACCGCGCGCTGCGGGACCCAGGAGCTGACCTCGATGTTCGCGGGGAGCGGCCCGAGCTCGGCCGGATCGACGTACGCGCCGATCTGGAGGACCACGTGCCAGCCGGGCAGCCCGCCGAAGGCCGCGACGCACGCGCGGTAGAAGGCGGGTTGCCGGGTGTACGCGGAACCGAGTGAGACGAGCAGTACGCGCTCGGCGTCCGCCGGGCGTTCCCAGGTCTCCGCCCCGGCGTCGAAGCAGGGCCCGACGAAGGTCACGACATCGGTGTCCACGCGGTCCGCGTGCGGCTGCATCGCGCGCGGTACGAGGGCGAGCGAGCGCGCGGGCGGGCACATGAAGGCGTCGACGTCCCGCGTCGTCGCCCCGCACTCCGCGAGCCACCGCGCGAAGCGCTCCTGGTACGCGTCCGCGCCCGGCAGCGCCTTGATCTGCGCGCCGACCTCCTCCGCGTACCCCTCCCAGCCGACGAAGGCGGGCGAGAGCTGCGCGAGCGGCCTGCCCTGCGCCTCGGCGAGCGCGCGGGCGTGGTAGGCGCCGATGTCGTAGAGGTACAGGTCGGCCGGGTCGCGGTCGTAGGCGGCGCGGAGCTGGGGGAGGGACTGGACACCGTCGTCCAGGAAGAGGCCCATGGCGCCGATGGGGTCGTCGGGCCACGCGTTGTCCACGTGCGGCAGCACCGTGGTGAAGGGCACGAGCCGCGCGCCGGTCGGCTCCACGAGGTGCGCCGCCGAGGGGTCGGTCGCGTACGTCACCCGGTGGCCGCGCGCGACCAGCTCGCGCACGATGTCGAGGCTCGGCCGCATGTGGCTCACGAGCGGGGCGCACACCATCGCGATGTGGGCAGGGGCAAGTGGCATGGGAACACACTCGTTTCAGGTCTACGGGAGTACGGGGGCAGCGCGGGCCGGGCACACCGGCGCGGGGCC
>NZ_GG770539.1:4999243-5006342 GCF_000154905.1 Streptomyces sp. SPB074
GCCGCGCCCGCCCCTCCCGCGCCCCCTCCGCCCACGCCCGCCCCTCCCGTGCCCCGCCTCCCGCGCCTCTACCCCCCGCTCACCGCCGTCAGCAGTGCCAGCGGGGCCGCCGCCGAGCGGGATTCGCGCACGCACGCGTACGGGGCCGCGACCGGCAGCGGGTGCCGGGTCCGCTCGTAGCCCGCCAGGACCTCCGGGAGGCGGTGGTCCGTGTGCGCGGCCGCCTCGGCGAGCCCGTGGGCGAGGCGGCGGGCCTCCTCGTGGAGGCCGTAGCGGGCGAGCCCGAGGGCGAGGAGGGCGTTGTCGTGCGGCCAGACCGCGCCCCGGTGGTAGGCGAGCGGGTGGAACGCGGCCTGCCCCGAGGCGAGGGTCCGCACGCCCCAGCCCGAGAAGAAGTCGGGCGCGAGCAGCCGCCGGCCCACCGCCTCGCCCTCCTCCTTCTCCAGCAGCCCCGACCACAGCAGGTGCCCCGCGTCCGAGGCGAGCGCGTCGATCCGGCGCCCGTCCTCGTCGAGCGCGAGCGCGGGGAAGGCGTGCTCCGGCAGCCAGAAGTCGCGCCGGAAACGCGCGCGCAGGTCGCTCGCCCCCTCGTCCAGCAGATCCCCGTACACCGGGTCGTCCCACACCTGCCGGGCCAGCCGCGCGGTACGGCGCAGGGCGTCGTACGCGTAGCCCTGCGCCCCCGCCGTCAGGACCGGGCCGCTCGGGCGCGTCCCGTCGGCCGCGCAGATCGCGCCCGGTGTGTCGCGCCAGTTCTGGTGCGCGAGCCCGCCCTCGTCCGCGCGGTGCGCGAGGTAGCCGCGCGAGGTGAGCCCGCCGTGGTCGAGCATCCACGTCACGGCGGCGCGCGCGTGCTTCTCCAGGCGCCGCGCCGGGCCTCTGTCACCGGTCCGCTCGGTGTACGCGCCGAGCAGGACGAGGAAGAGCGGGGTCGCGTCGACCGAACCGTAGTAGCGGCCGAAGGGCACCTGCCCGAAGTGCGCGAGTTCCCCGTGCCGCACCTCGTGCACGATCTTGCCCGGCTGCGCCACACGCGCCGCCGTCTCCTCGGTGGCCTGCGCGGCGGCGAGCGCGGCGAGCGTCGCGGCGGCCGGTCCGGGGCGGTACGGGAGGAGGAAGAGCGAGGTGAGGAGGGCGTCGCGGCCCAGCAGCGTCTGGAACCACGGGGCTCCGGCGCCCGGGACCCGCAGCGGCTCCCCGTCCGGGCCCGCCGCCGGGACCTGGAGCGCGGCCAGATCCGCGAGCCCCCGCGTGCAGGCCGCGCCCAGCTCGGGCCAGCCCGCCGCGAGCGCCACGCCCTCGGCGTAGTCCGCGGCCTCCTCGGCGAGCAGCCGCGCCGCCTCGCGCGGCGAGCGCGGCACGACGGGCGGCGCGGGAGCGCCGTTCCCCGAGGCCCCGACACGCAAGGTCACTTCGGCCCCGGCACCCGGCGCGCAGTCCAGCCGCCACACGAGCCGCCGCGCCCCGGTGCCGGTCTCCTCCACGGCGTCGGGGGCCGGTTCGGCGGTCACGGCGGTACGCGCCCGCCAGTCGCCGCGCCGGTAGCGGAACTCCAGCACGCCGTCCTCCGTCAGCTCCCTGCCGCGCACCGCCCCCGGCTTGCTGTACGTGCGGTGGTCGGCGCGCAGCTCGAACTGGTCGCTGAAATCCGCGTCCACAGTGAGCGCGAGCCGCACAGAGAGCGGCCCCTGACGGTTGCTCACGACCCGCACGGTCTCCACGAACGCGCCGTCCAGGACGGCCTGTTCGCGGAAGAGCGTGCACGCGGGCGGCTCGGTGCGGCTGCCGTGCGGGCTCAGCACGCTGCGCAGCGTCCCGTCGCCCGCCGCCGGGGCGAGCACCTGCGGCACCCGGCCGTCGACGGTGAGCTGCCAGCGGCTCAGGTGCCGCGCGTCCCGTACGAAGAGCCCGTCCGGGGCCGGGCCCCGCGCCCCCGTGATGTCCCCGGCCGCGTCCACGGCGGCGAAGCTCGCCCCGTGCACGAGCGTGTGCCTGCCGCTGTCGTCCCTCGTCATTCCCCCGCCCCTTCCTCGGCCAGCAGGTCGAGGCAGAGCGCGGCCGTCCAGCCGAACTCGCGCGTACCGAGTCCCCGCCCCGTGGCCGGATCGACGTACTCCGCGAAATCCGTCGCGCCCGCCGTCCACAGCAGGGCGCCCCGCAGCGCCGCCGCGCCCGCCGGGTCGCCGTGTTGCCGAAGGCCGCGCAGCAGCAGCCAGTTGACGTTGAACCAGGCGGGTCCGCGCCAGTAGCGACGCGGGTCGTGCGCGGCCGACGTCAGGTCGTGGCCCGGGACGAGCGCGTTCCGCGTGCCGAGCGCGAAGCGCGGCCCGCGCAGCGTCGCCCGCAGCGTCCGCGCGACCCCTCGGGCAGCCAGGGCAGCAGCAGCGGCAGCAGCCCGGCGGCCCCGCACTCGGGGACGAGGGCGCCGGCGGGCGTCCGGGCGGGCGTACGGGAGGAGCCCCCGCTTGAGCCCGCCGCGCCGCCCCCGGCCGGTTTGCCCTCCAGGTCCCGGCTCAGGAAGAGCCCCGCGCCCGGCTCCCACAACCGCTCGACCAGCACCTCCGTCAGCTCCCGCGCCCGCCGCGCGCGCGGCCCCGGGTCCTCGCCCAGCTCGGCGGCGATCGCCGCGAGCGCGTACTCCGAGGCGATGAGGAGCGCGTTGAAGCCCGGGTCCTCGACCGCGAACCGCGCCCCGTCGGGGCGCTTCGCCCGGTCGGCGTAACCGCCGTCCCGGTAGGCGGCGGCGAGCCGCACGTAGCGCCCGTAGTCCAGATCCGTCGGCCGGTCCGCCGCGCTGCCGTGGTCGAGGTCGGCGCGCCGGTAGGAGGCGCGCGGGGCCGGGACGACGCGGGTGAGCGGCGCGTCCCAGCACGGGCTGTTGTCCATGCCCGACTCCCACGGATGGACGAGCGCGGCGAGCCCCGCGCCGCCCAGATCGCGGGACTCGCCCAGATAGCGGTGCCAGGCCACCAGGCGCGGGTACATCCGCGCGAGGAAGGCGAGCGAATCCGGCGACCGCGGGGCCGCGCGGTGCACGAGCCAGACCGCGAGCGCGTGCACGGGCGGCTGCACGATCCCCGAGGTCTCCGGCGCGGCGGGCGCGCCCGGGGTGCGCGAGGAGCGCCAGAAGTCCGGGCTCGGGAAGTACGCGTCGAGCGGGACGGCCGGGTTGAAGACGATGTGCGGCACCCGGCCGTCACGCCCACTGCGCCGCGAACAGCGTCTCGATCTCGCGGCGCGCCCGCTCCGGGTCGAGCCGCCGCAGACCGATCGCGATGAAGGCCGAGTCCCACGACCACTGGTGCGGGTACAGGGAGCGCGAGGGCACCGTGGAGGCGCCCGTCCGGTTCGCTTCGAGCACCGCGACGGCCGCGCGCCACAGGTGACGCGGTTCACTCGTACGCGGCGGGGATTCACTCGTACGGGGAAGCGGATCGGATGCGATCCGGGGCGCGGGCACGAGCGGCGCGGCGGGCGGCGGGGGCGGCGCCGACCCCGGGGGCGCGGCCGTCGCGGGACCCGGGACGCCCCGGCGGGGGTTCTCAACAGGCCCCGCCTGCCGCGTGATACGGCTGGGACGGCTGGTGACTCGGGAGGTGGGTTCCACGTAGCGCTCCCCGGGGAGGTCCTGGGACAGTCCGGGCACACGGGTGCCCGGCCCGCGGTACCGGGTACCGTAGGGTTACGTCTATTTAACACGCAGAACTTACTGTGTAATGTGAACTCGGTGAACACAAGGGGGTAGGGCGCGGTGGCTCAGCAGACGAGCGCGGGAGATCTGCTCCAGCTGGTGCGGACGGGGTCGGCGACGACCCGGGGGGACCTCCAGCGCGTCACCGGCCTCTCGCGCGCGACCGTCGGGCAACGCCTGGACCGGCTCTTCCGGGCCGGGTGGGTCCGCGAGGGCGAAGCGGCGTCGAGCGCGCCCTCGCCCCAAGGGGGGCGCCCCTCGCTCCGCCTGGAGTTCGACGACCGCCACGCCGTCGTCCTCGCCGCGGACCTGGAGACGCGGCACTGCCGGGCCGCCGTGCTCAGCCTCACGGGGGACGTGCTCGCCGAGACGAGCCGGCCGCTCCTCCTCTCGGAGGGCCCCGAACACGTCCTCGGCGCACTCGGCGCCCGCCTCGCCCGCCTCCTCAAGGAAGCCGGGCTCGCCCCGGCCTCCGTCTGCGGGATCGGCCTCGCCGTGCCGGGCCCCGTGGACAGCGCGAGCGGCACCCTCGTGGACCCGCCGATCATGCCCGGCTGGGACGGCTTCGACCTCAGCGGGCGGCTCGCGCGCGCCTTCGCCGAGGCGAGCGGCACCACGGGCGCGAGCGCCGCGCCCGTCCCCGTACTCGTCGAGAACGACGCCAACCTCATGGCGTACGGGGAACAGCGCGCCGGCTGGCCCGAGTGCCGCGCCTTCGCCCTGGTCAAGGTGTCGACCGGGATAGGGGCCGGGGTCGTCGTGGACGGCGCCGTCTACCGGGGCGTGGACGGCGGCGCGGGCGACATCGGGCACATCAGGGTCCCCGCGGGCGAGGGGCTGGACTGCATGTGCGGGGCGCAGGGCTGCCTCGCCGCCGTGGCGAGCGGCCGGGCCCTCGCGGCGCGACTGCGCGCGCTGGGCGTCCCCGCCGCCTCGGGCTCCGACGTCCGCGCCCTGCTCGCCGAGGGCCACCCCGAGGCGGCCGGGCTCGCCCGCCAGGCGGGCCGCCAGGTCGGCGAGGTCCTCGCGACGGTCGTGACCCTCCTCAACCCCGGCGTCCTCATGATCGCGGGCGACCTCGCGGGCACCCCCTTCCTCACCGGCGTCCGCGAACTCCTCTACCAGCGCGCTCTCCCGCGCTGCACCGCCCACCTCGACGTCGTCACCTCCCGCCTCGGCGACCACGCCGCCCTCATCGGCGCCGCCCACCTCGTCGTGGAACACCTCTACACCCCCAGCCGCGCCGAGGAACGCCTGACGGCGCTGGGGGTGTAGGGGTGGCGCGCGGCCGGCGCGGCACGGGATTCCGCACGATGCCGGGCGGCCCCCGCCGCGTCCCGCCGGTGGGTCCCGCCGCTCACCCCGGCTGCCGCAGCGCCGGTCGTCCCGCGCGCCAGGCCGTCAGCAGGTGGGTGGACAGGTGGTCCTCCAGGAGAGTGGTGGCCTCGGCGCCGAAGGCCACGTCGGCTTCCAGGCCCGGTTCCTCCGCGAGGAGGCCGCCGATGACCTCGCGGCGGACGACCTGCTCGTGCACCGCGTCCGCCTCGACGTGCTCGGCGTAGAAGTGCTCGGCGGCGGGTCCCGCCCCGGTGCGGCGCATCGCGGCGGCGAGGCGGCGGGAGCCGGGCGAGGAGGTGACCTCGACGCAGGCGAAGTGGCCGACGAGCGCGCCGCGCAGCGCACGGCGCAGGCCGAGGAGCGTCATCAGGTTGACGACGGCGAGCGCGGGCGCGGGGGCCGCGTCCACGTAGTGCCCGTAGCGCGTCTCCAGGCCGAGGTCCGTCATGAGGTCCGCGAAGAGCCGCGCGTGCATGTGCTCCGCCCGTCCGGCCCCGTACTCGTCGTACTCGATCGCGACCATCCCCGCCTTGGCCCGGCCGGTCAGCCGGGGGATCACCCACTGGTGCGGGTCGGCCTCCTTGAGGTGGTAGAGCGAGCGCAGCGCCGCGTACTCGCGCAGTTGCTCCTTCGTGCCCTCGTGTTCGAGGTGGTACGCGACGCTCCCGGAGTGCCCGGCGGGTTCCACGAGCAGCGCGCCGAGGACCTCGGCGGCGCTCCCGCCGCCGGGCACGTCCGCCCGCAGCGCCGCCAGGAACCGGTCCTCCAGCGCCCGCCGCAGCGGCATCAGCGCGGGCTCCCACTCGCGCTCATCGGGCACCCCGGCGAAGCCCCGGTAGTGCAGCTCGTAGAGCGCGTACAGGGCGAGCTGCGGGTCCTCGCCGTACGGGTCGGCCGCGGCCACACCCGCCGTGTCCAGGACGGCGAGCGGCCCGGGCGCCGCGAGCGCGGTGAGCACCCGCGCGGAAAGCGGGCCCCGGGCGGTGGGGAGCGCGGGGGCCGGAGGGAGCGCGGTCGTCGTCATGCGCCCTCCCCTTCCGCCGCGCGCCGCGGGCCCTCCCGGCGCGCCGGGCGCGCCGGGCGCCGGCGCCTCCGGTGGCTCGTGTCGCACCACGGGTACGTACGACTGCGCCGGCACGTGCAGACCGCGACGACGAAGCGGTCCGAGACCGACACCGTCCCGTCGTCCGCGACCACCTCCACCGGCCCTTCGACCAGCAGTGGTCCCTCGCCGTCGATCGTGATCCTGCGGACGTCGCGGCTCCCGCGCGCGCCCGCCCGGCCGGTCCCTGTCCCGTTCGGCTCTTCACTCGCGTGCGGCACGGATCACCACCAGTTCCTCGTGTTCCCCGTCCGGTTCCAGCAGTCCCTCCGCGCGCAGCCACCCGAGCCGGGCGCGGGTGACCGGGCCGAACGGCACGTGGCAGCGGTCCGCGACCTCGCCCCGCAGCCCCGCCTCGGCCAGGCGCCGCAGCGTCTCCTCGGTGCGGCACATGCCCGAGTGCACGAGCAGCAGGACGCCGTGCGCCGAGAGGACCTGCCCCGCGTGCGCGCACACCCGGTCCAGGGTCCGTCTGCCGCCGGGCCCGGCGTCCCAGGCGAGCGCCGCCGAGTGGTCCCTGCGGCGCGGGGCGCCCGGGGCCGGGACGTACGGCGGGTTGCTCACCACGAGATCGAAGCGCTGCCCGCGCACCGGGCCGGACAGGTCCCCGCGCAGCACGCGCACCCGCTGCCGGGCCCGCGCCGCGTTGAGCCGGGTCGAGAGCACGGCCCGCCACGACAGGTCGGTGGCCGAGACGTGCGCGCCGCGCAGTGCCGCGAGCAGGGCGAGGGCGCCGCTGCCCGTGCACAGGTCGAGTACCCGGGTGCCCGGACCGACGGGCTCGGCGGCCAGCACCCGGGCGAGCAGGTGGGTGTCGGCCTGGGGCGCGTACACGCCCGGCAGGGTCACCAGGCCGCTCAGCGCGGGCGGGCGGGGAGGAGCGGTCGTCATGGGCGGACCTCCGGGGGAAGCGGGGCGGAGCCGGGTGAGCGGGAGCGGGTGGGGGCCGATGGTGGGGGGACCGGGTA
>NZ_GG770539.1:5006442-5047096 GCF_000154905.1 Streptomyces sp. SPB074
GGAGCCGGCCGTGGTGGGGGCCGGACCGGGCGTACGCGCCCGTTCCAGGCTCCGCGCACCCGCCGCGAACCGCCACTCGGCCCGTCGGACCCGCCCGGGTACCCGCTCGCCCGGCCCGACGTATCCCGGCCACGCCCCGCCCCCGCCTACGCCCCGCCTCCGCCTACGCTCCGTGATCACCCTCGCCTGGCTCACATCACTAGGCCCCCGCCACCACCCATCACCCCCGCTCCGTGGCACCGCATGTCCTCCCCGGTGTCCGGCGCCCCCCGTCCCCGGCTCGTCCTCGCCCGCGCGTCCGCATCGTGGTCCTTCCGGGGCTGATTTCCGCGTGATTCGCGCCACGTATGAGAGTGGTTTAACTCAGATGAGCGAACGGAAGGGGTTTTCGGCTCCCGAAGAGTGGCACCCCGTGCCACCCGGTCCCGTTTCAGGAGGTGAATACATGTGGCGATAACCCCTGCTCACCTGAGCGGAATATAGCGGAGTCTTGCCATCCGTTTTCAGGGCTTGAAGCGCCGGCCCTTCTGCGGCCCGCCCCGGCGCCACTTTCGATCTCCTGGGCGGCGGCGCGTTGTGCCCGTATGACCCGCAGGTCCAGGTGCCGGACCGCCTTGGATCTGGGTATGTTCCTCGCCGTCAGGGCAGTCAGTCGCGAGGAGTCATCCCGTGTCGTCAGCAAAGCAGCAGCACCCCGAGGCCGCAGGCCGTGCCGGTGCGGGCACGTCCGTCGCGACCGTCCCCGAGTCGCCGCGCGAGCCGGGCGGGGCCCCGAAGTTCGTCTACGACTTCACGGAGGGCAACCGCCACCTCAAGGATCTCCTCGGCGGGAAGGGCGCCAACCTCGCCGAGATGACGAACCTGGGCCTGCCGGTCCCGCCCGGGTTCACCATCACCACCGAGGCGTGCAAGACGTACCTGGAGAGCGGCAAGGAGCCCGCGGCCCTGCGCGACGAGGTGAGTGCGCACCTCGACGCGCTGGAGGCCGCGATGGGCAAGCGGCTCGGCCAGGCCGAGGACCCGCTGCTCGTCTCCGTCCGCTCCGGCGCCAAGTTCTCGATGCCCGGGATGATGGACACCGTCCTCAACATCGGCCTCTCGGACGCCTCCGTCGCGGGGCTCGCGGCGCAGGCCGGGGACGAGCGCTTCGCCTGGGACTCCTACCGCCGCCTGATCCAGATGTTCGGCAAGACCGTCCTCGGTGTGGACGGCGAACTCTTCGAAGAGGCGCTGGAGTCGGCGAAGAAGGAGAAGAAGGCCGCGACGGACGTCGATCTCGGCGCCGCCGACCTCAAGAAGCTCGTCAAGAGCTACAAGAAGCTCGTCGAGCGCGAGGCGGGCCGCCCCTTCCCGCAGGACCCGCGCGAGCAGATGGACCTCGCGATCCACGCCGTCTTCGACTCGTGGAACACCGACCGCGCCAAGCTCTACCGCCGCCAGGAACGCATCCCGCACGACCTCGGCACCGCCGTCAACGTCTGCTCGATGGTCTTCGGCAACCTCGGCCCCGACTCCGGCACCGGCGTCGCCTTCACGCGCGACCCCGCCAGCGGCCACCAGGGCGTCTACGGCGACTACTTGCAGAACGCGCAGGGCGAGGACGTCGTCGCCGGCATCCGCAACACCGTGCCGCTCGCCGACCTGGAAGGCATCGACAAGCCCTCCTACGACGCGCTCATGCGCATCATGGAGACCCTGGAGAACCACTACAGGGACCTGTGCGACATCGAGTTCACGATCGAGCGCGGCAAGCTGTGGATGCTCCAGACCCGGGTCGGCAAGCGCACGGCCGCCGCCGCCTTCCGCATCGCGACCCAGCTCGTGGACCAGGGGCTCATCAGCGAGGCCGAGGCCCTCCAGCGCGTCAACGGCGGCCAGCTCGCGCAGCTCATGTTCCCGCGCTTCGACGAGAAGGCCACCGCCGAACGCGTCGCGCGCGGCATCGCCGCCTCGCCCGGCGCCGCCGTCGGCAAGGCCGTCTTCGACTCGTACACCGCCGTCAAGTGGTCGCGCTCCGGCGAGAAGGTCATCCTCATCCGCCGCGAGACCAACCCGGACGACCTCGACGGGATGATCGCCGCCGAGGGCATCCTCACCTCGCGCGGCGGCAAGACCTCGCACGCCGCCGTCGTCGCGCGCGGCATGGGCAAGACCTGCGTCTGCGGTGCCGAGGACCTGGAGGTG
This sequence comes from Streptomyces sp. SPB074, assembly GCF_000154905.1. Taxonomy (GTDB): domain Bacteria; phylum Actinomycetota; class Actinomycetes; order Streptomycetales; family Streptomycetaceae; genus Streptomyces. The sequence continues at coordinate 5,008,627 of NZ_GG770539.1, forward strand.
GACACCAAGCGGCGCCGCCTCACCACGAGCGGCGGCACCGTGGTCGAGGAGGGCGACCTCGTCTCGATCGACGGCTCCACGGGCCGCGTCTATCTCGGCGAGGTACCCGTCGTGCCCTCCCCGGTCGTCGAGTACTTCGAGGGCCGGATGCACGCGGGCGCCGACGAGGCGGACGAACTCGTCGCCGCCGTCCACCGGATCATGGCCTACGCGGACCGCACCCGCCGCCTGCGCGTGCGTGCCAACGCCGACAATGCCGCCGACGCGCTGCGCGCCCGCCGCTTCGGCGCCCAGGGCATCGGCCTGTGCCGTACCGAGCACATGTTCCTCGGTGAACGCCGCACGCTGGTCGAGTCGTTGATCCTCGCGGACACCGACAAGGAGCGCGAGGAAGCGCTCGCGGAACTCCTCCCGCTCCAGAAGCAGGACTTCATCGAGCTGTTCGAGGCGATGGACGGACTCCCCGTCACCGTCCGCCTCCTGGACCCGCCGCTGCACGAATTCCTGCCGGACATCACCGAGTTGTCGGTACGGGTCGCCCTCGCCGAATCGCGCAGGGACGCCAACGAGAACGACCTGCGCCTGCTCCAGGCCGTCCACCGCCTCCACGAGCAGAACCCGATGCTCGGCCTGCGCGGCGTGCGCCTGGGCCTCGTCATCCCGGGCCTGTTCACGATGCAGGTACGGGCCATCGCGGAGGCCGCCGCGCACCGCCGCGAGAACAGCGGCGACCCGCGCGCCGAGATCATGATCCCGCTCGTCGGCACCGTCCAGGAACTCGAACTCGTCCGCGAGGAGGCCGAAGAGGTCATCGCCGCGATCGAGTCGGAACTGGGCACCGACCTCGGCATCTCGCTCGGCACGATGATCGAGCTGCCGCGCGCCGCGCTCACCGCGGGGCAGATCGCCGAGGCCGCGCAGTTCTTCTCCTTCGGCACCAACGACCTCACGCAGACGGTCTGGGGCTTCTCGCGCGACGACGTCGAGGCGAGCTTCTTCACCGCGTACCTGGAGAAGGGCATCTTCGGCGTCTCGCCCTTCGAGACCATCGACCGCGACGGCGTCGGCAGGCTCGTCGCCGACGCCGCCCGCGCGGGCCGCGCGACCCGCCCCGACCTCAAGCTCGGCGTCTGCGGCGAGCACGGCGGCGACCCGGAGTCGGTCCACTTCTTCCACGAGGTCGGCCTTGACTACGTGTCCTGCTCGCCCTTCCGCATCCCGGTCGCCCGCCTGGAGGCCGCCCGCGCCGCCGCGAAACCGGAGACGGACACGACGGCCTGACCCACCGGCCCGCCACAGGCCACCCCCTCGGGGTCCCCGCCCCGGGTCCCCGCCCCCGCCCGTCCCACCCTCACCGGGGCGGGGCGCGGGAAGCGCCCGGAGCACGAAGAAGGAGCGGCACCCTGTGCGGGGGTGCCGCTCCTTCGTGCATGACCTGCATCGTTGTGTCAATTCCCGCTCTGACCTGCGGTTTTATAGCTGGTTAGGACTGGTTGTATCCGGTTGTGTCCGGTCGTGCTGTGCCCTGGATGTGCCCTCGCCTGAGCGCGGGGGCACATCGCTGTCTGTGAGGGGTGGTCGCGCGGGTAGCTCGTCGGTCTCGTGGGTGAGCCAGCGCAGGAAGTCGCGGACGTGCTGGCCCCTGTTCCGCGGGCCGACCGCGCGGCCCGCCTTCTCCCACAGCTCGCGCTCGACCCTGATCGTCTGGCGTGGCGTCTTCTCTACGTTCGGCATCGGCTCTCCAGGTTCGTCATGACACCCGACCCTAGCCCCTTGCGGTGTCATGACACCAGGGCCTACGGTGGGTGTCATGACACCGGGCGTCGCCCGGACGTCAACGGCCCGGGTGCGGTCTCTGACCTCCGCACCCGGGCCTGACGGAACCCCTGCTCACACAGGAGACCCGCTATGAAGAATCTTCCCACCATCACGCCCGCTGCCGTCGAGCAGCCCGAGGCGGCGCCGGCCGAAGCCGCGGCGCGCACCATCACGTACCCCCTCGTCGGCGGGGGCTTCCTCTCCGTCGCCTGCCCGGCGTGGTGCACCGAGACCCACGAGCACGACCTGCTGCAAGGCGTTGACCCGGCCGACGTCGTGCACGAGGGCGACGACGTGTCGACGTCCTTCGAGCTGGCGTGCAACAACGGCACGCAGACGCTCCTCCAGGCGCGCATCGTCCAGGCCCCGTACAGCGAGACGCTGGAGGAGCGCCGCCCGCACGTCGTCTTCCGCCCCGAGCCCGACAACGAGACGGTCGCCGACCAGTACATGACCGCCGCCGGTCTCAACCGGGTGATCAAGCAGCTCCAGACGTACACGATCGAGCTGATGAAGCTGAGCAAGCAGCTCGGCGAGGCGCGCGCCGAGGAGCACGCGGGGCGGCGGGCGTGGCTCGACGCACAGGACAGGCCGGTACCGCCGAGCCCGCTGTCGCTGAACGTTGCGGACGCGCAGTCCATGCCGCTCGCCTACCTCATGAAGCAGTTCAACGCCCGCGTCATCGAGGAGAACGTCGGCGAGGGCGAGGGGCTGGCCGAGACGCGCATGGTGCGCGTCGGTGACGAGTTCCAGGTGCGCCTGGACTACCGGCTCACGCAGATCATGCGCGAGGACGCGATCCGCCGCCTGTTCGTGCAGTACCTCGGCGGTGCCCGATGAGCGCCCCGCGCACCGTGACGGTGGGGATCCTCGTGCGCAGCCTGCGACGCCTGACCGTGCCCGAGCCGTCGTGGTGCCTGGGGCACCCGGAGGCGCGGCACCCCGAGGCGCAGGTCGACCTGACGCACGAGGGTTCCCCGGTCTCGCTCGACCTGCGGGTCGGCGACGAGGAGCCGCAGCCGTTCCTCACCCTCACCCCCCTGTCGCACCCGTACTCGTCGGCCGAGGACCGGCGCGAGCCCTTCGTGCTCGTGTCCGTCGAGCTGGACGACTCGGCGTGCTCCCCGGCCGAACTCCTCGACCTCGCGGACCAGTTCGCCGAGCACGCGGCGGCGCTGCGGGCGTGGTCCCGCTACTTCTCCACCCTCCTCGCGGACGGGGGCAGCCGATGAGCCTCACGCCCTACGACGAGATCAGCATCCGCCACGCCCGCGAGATCCTGGGCCGCGCCGACCTCGTCGACCTCACCGACCCGATGGCCGCCGCCAGAGCGATCGGCGAACTGAAGGTCGCCGTCCGCTCCCTCCTCGCGATCCTCACCCCGCAGCACAGCGACGAGGAGGCCACCCGATGAGCTTCCTGTCATGGCTCGGCGGCGGCAACGATCGCCAGCTCGCCGAGGAGCAGTACGCGGGCCGCGAGTCCGCGTCGGACCGGGCGTCCCGCAAGCGCCGCGAGCGCTACCACGCGGGGGGCGCCACGCGCGCGGCCCGCAAGGGGCAGTCGTGGGACGACGAGCGTTGGCGCGAGCGGCAGGGGGGTTCCCGGTGAGCGGGAGTATCCCGCGCCGGCCGACCGAGGTCGCCGCCATCGCGGCGGCGGCCCGGTCCGTCCGGCCTCTTCCCCCCGTCGAGCTGCTGCTCGCCGCCGTGCGTCTGTGCCAGGTGCGCGGGGACCGCGCGGGCGTTCGCCTCGCGGCGGCCCGGTCCGCGCGGGCCCTTGGCCTGGAGGTGGCCGAGTGAGCGCGCGTAACGGAATCCGTAACGAAAGTCGGGACGTCCTCGGCTGGCTGGCCATGCTCGCCTGCGTGGTGATCGCCGCGCACGGCGAGTGGTCCCTCGCGGTCCAGGCGGGCTACCAGCCCTACGTCGCCGCGGCGCTGCCTGTCGCGGTGGACGCCTACGCGATCCGCTCGATGCAGGCCGGCCGCGAGGTGCTGGCCCCGGTCCTCCTGATGGTGGCGACGAACGCGGCGACGCACCTCGTTCACGCCGAGCTGCTGCATGTCGGGCCGTGGCTCGTCGTCGCCGTCTCCGCGATCGCCCCCGTGGTCCTGTGGCGGGTGCACGCGCTACGGCGTGCCGCCGCGGAGAAGGTCCCAGCGGTCGAGGGCGATCACTTTACGGGCGCCCATAAAGTGATCAGCGCCCCGGGCGCGGCCCCGGCGGTCACGTTGGAGCGGGAGCCGGAACCGGCGGAACCGGCACCGGAACCTGAGCAGGTTCCGCCCGCCGTCGAGGCACCCCGTACACCGGTCCTCGGCCCACTGCTTCCCCTCGCCCAGCTCCTCGCCGCACCCGCCCCGGAACCGGCCGGAACCACGGGCGGAACCGAGCCTGAGCAGCACGAACGCGCGGCGGACGAGCGTCCGGAACCCGGGCCGGAACCGGCGGAACCGGCACCGGAACCACGGGCGGAACCGGAGTTGCCGGGCGGCCAGTTCGGCGAGGACATCGTGACCGTCCGGACGTGGCTCGCCGTCGAGCCGGGCCTGAGCGGAACCGAGATCGGAACCCGCCTCGGCAAGTCCGACAGCTACGGCCGCCGTGTGCGCCGCGCAGCCGAGGCGGTGGCCGCGTGATCGTCGTCGGCCTCCTCCTCGCCTTCGTCGCCTGCTCGATCGGCGCCCTGTTCCTCCTCTTCCTCGTGGACCCGCGCGCCGTGCCCCCGCTCACCGGCACCGCGGTTCTCGTCCTCACCATCGCGGCGCTCGGCGTCGCCATGTTCCGCTGAAAGGCGCCCCTCATGACCTACGTGACTCTCGGCGGCGTGACCGTCGGCGTGTGCCTGCTCGTCTGGACGCTCGTGCAGTGGTACCCCGGCGCGAAGCTCCGCAAGGACCCGTTGCGGGTCCTTGCCCGCCTGCTTCCCTTTGGCCTCGGCTGGATCTACGGCGTCCTCGCGATCCTCACCGTGGGCGGCATCGTCGGGTGGATCGCCCGCGGCGCCCTGTGGATCTCCAACTGGCTCGGCGACGTCGCCCTCGTCTGGGGGGTTGGTGGGGACCCGGGCGCGCACGCCAGCGGGCACGCGTTCCTTCCCCTTACTCAGACCGGCACGGCCGTCGTCCTCATCCTGACGGCCGCGATGGTCGCCGCGGTGAAGAAGTCCACGCACGGCCCCGAGTTGAAGCGCGGCGCGCTGTGCGGCGTATGCCTCGGCACCTCGGCCGGGGTCGCCGGGTTCGCCGCCGTGCCGCTTGCGCAGGCGGTGAACGTCCTCGGGGGCTTCGTGTACGGGGCCGTGGCATGACGAAGCGGAAGACGGCCGAGGAGGAGCCGGAGCCGTCCCCGCTCGCGGGCGGGTGCGTCGTCGCCGGGCTCACCCTCGGCGCCGGCGCGGGCCTGTGGGCTGCGTCTCCGGCCGCCGCGATCCTCGCCCTGTGGGGCGGTGGCACGGCCCTCGTCTGGCGGCACGCCCGAACCCGCATGTCCGATTCGTCCGCCACTCCCCTACCGGGGGAGGACCCCTCTCCCGAGGATGACGAGGCTGGTCACAGCGATGCGCCCCGAATCTCCGTCGAACGCCGAGCGGGGATGTTGATCATCAAGGATCTGAGCGAGCAACGTCGCTACGAGGTCCCGTAACCCCGCCGAATCCCCGGCCGGGCGCCCACCCGTGCGGGCGCCCGGCTCATCTCCCGAAGGACTTCAACCATGACCGTCACCGACTGGCGCGCGACTCCCGAAGCTCCGCACGCCGAGCACATCGCGCGGCTCCGCGCCCTGGACCGCGAGGCGAACGCCGTCCGCGGATGGCAGCCGACCCTCTTCCCCGGGGTCCTCCAGAGCGCCGCCTACGCCGCAGCCGTCCTCGCGACCCTCGCCCCGGCCCTGCCCGCCGAGGAGCGCACCGCGCGCGCCCACGCCCGCACCGAGCGGATCAACGCGCTCGGCGCCGGCCCCGGACGCACCGCCGCCTTCGTCATCCCCGCCGCCACCCTCACGCGCCCCATGGGCGGTATGCACGTCCTCGCCGACCAGCTCGGGTACGTGCTCGACCTCGTGGCCCTCCGCCCCTCCGTCACTGTTCACGTTCTCGCCGACGACGAGGCGCACGCGGGGCTCGCTGGGGGCTTCGTCCTGTACGAACTCGGCGCGGAGCAGGCCGTCTTGCGAGAAGATCTTGCGGGGACGCATCTCACGAGGGAACCGGACGACGTAGCGGCATACCGCGCCGCGTTCGCTGACCTCCTCGAACGGGCACTTCCGCCCGCCGCGTCCCTCGATCTGATCGAAGAGACGAAAGGCACCCTGTGCGCCACCCTGAACCGCCCCTCCGCTGGGTGAGGTCGAGCCACTGCGACGCGGGGAACTGCGTCGAAGCCGCGCCTACCCGCGCGGGCATCCTCGTCCGGGACTCGAAGGCCGAGAGGGGCCCGCGCCTCGGGCTCACCCTCGGCGCCTGGACGACGTTCACGGCCTGGACCCGCACCACCTGAGCAGGACGAAGCCCCCGACCGGATCGGCGCCCGGTCGGGGGCTTCGTGCTGCCAGCCCCTTACGGGGGCGTGGGGGCGGGAGTCAGTGCGCCGCGCGGGCGGCGGCGAGTTCGCGGCGGAGTCGTGCGTGGCGGCGGCGGTCGCGCGGGCACGCCGCGTGGACGGTGGCGGAGGGACGGGCGCCGGAGATCGCGTCGCGCGGTATCTCCTCGATCTCCTCGCCACGGCGGATCACCCGGCCGCAGCGCTCACACGCGTTGGTTCTCACGAAGCCTCCCCGGGGTTGTGGACGTGTGCGCAGCTTCGGCAGGCGCGCGGGAACCAGGCCGGGCGAGTCCAGGTCGCCGCGCGGGCGCCGAGGTCGACGTCGTCAATCCCGGGCTGTAACGCGGTGGCACACCAGACGCAGGCGGCGCCGCGCCGTTGCTCGGCGGTGAGGGTTTCGACGGCGGGCAGGATGACCTCGCCCGCGGGGACGCTCACCGGGCCGTCACCCCGGCCGGGCCGAACGCGGCGCCGAGCTGGGCGACTGGGGTGAGCCGCCCGCTTCCGTCCGGGGGTTCGAGCCACAGCCGCCCCTCACTCCCGATGCCCTCGTGCGGGCAGTCGAGCACCCAGCCGCGCGGGTGCACGGTGAGCTGCCGAAGGTCCGCCAGGTCGTCCGCCTCGTCGGCCGGCACGAGCCACCACGCGAGCGGTTCGCGCACGGAGGCGAGGACGGGGCCTAGCGCGCCCGTGGGGCGGATGGCGCACATGGCGTCGATCGACGGGTAGAGCGGGGCCGCGACGACCCGCCACGCGCCGGACGAGGGCACGGGCACGAGCTGGTCATCGAGCGCCCATATGCGGAGTGCCTGCTGCGGGTTCGCCACGGTGTGCGTGAGCCACTGGCGCCCGATCTCACCTCGGATGACTGCCATGACACGGACCGTAGGCGCGCGCGCGAATCAGCGGCCTGCGTGATTCTCCGTGATTCTCCCGCCCACCCGGAGGATGCGCGGGAATTCGCTCAGTGCACGTCCACGCTGGCCCGCGCGCGGGTGATGAGCCGGTGAGCGTGCGCCCCGTAGACGGCCGCTGAGGCGAGCGCGTCCCACACGCGGCGGTACAGGGTGACGCTTTCGCGGTCGTCGAGCCACAACTCGGCGTGCCAGTCCTCGGCGATGGCGAGGCGGTCGTCGTACAGCCAGAAGCCGTTGGCGGGCGGGATGGACACCTGCGCGCCGAAGGGGATGATGCCGAGGCGCACCGTGTCCAGGCCGATCACCCCGCCGAGGCGGTCGAGTTGAGCGGCGAGGACATGTGGGGCGCACACGCCCGCGTGCAGGGCCGCCTCCCACATGAGGATGTGGAACACCCGCCCCTGCCCGTACAGGAGATCCTGGCGGCGGATGCGGGCGCGCACGGCGTCGTCCACGTCGCGCACGGACTGGTGAAGGTCCTGGTAGCGGTGGAAGACCGCGCGGGCGTAGTCGGGCGTCTGGAGCATCCCCACGACCATCGAACTCGACCAGGCGCGAAGGACGGTGGAGCGCTCGTACTCGACGGTGAGCGTGTCCTGCACCGGGCGGTGCCCGGCCCGCAGTTGGCGGCGCCACGACCGGATGTGCGACTCCAAGCCCGTGAGACGGGCGCACAGCTCGCCGGCCGCCTCCGGGTGGCCCGTCGCCTCGGCCCACGCCCGCAGATCCTCCGGGGTGGCGGACTGACGGCCCGTCTCCAGCTTCGACACCTTCGACTGCGGCCAGCCCAACCGGGCGGCGAGATCCCGGCCGGTGACCCCGGCGCGCAGCTCACGAAGGCGCGCGCCGAGGGACACCCGGCCCTGCTGGTAATCGGTGGTCACACGCCGAAGGTAGCGCCCGCCTGGTCAAACGGCACGGCGAAGTGCTCGGCGGCCTCGCGCACCTGCGCGTACCGCACGACCTCCACAGGGTTCGTGATCAGCTCGACGCCCGTCATGTTGTCCTCGGCGTCGAAGTGGAGCAGCGCGACCACGCGGCCGTCGAACAACCAGAAGTCCTCCGCCGGGAGGTCCAGTTCTACAGCGCGCGAGCGGGACAGTACGTGGATGCGCTCGCCGACCGCAGTGTTGCGGCGGGCGTTGTCGAGCAGGTACCGCTGCCCCTCGGTTGCGGGCTCGTCCAGGACCCGGACGCGCTCGAAGCGCTTGCCGAGCGCCGCCTGCTCGCGCCGGTTCACGCACCACGGGTCATCCAGATCCCAGCTCACGCGGCCCTCCGCGAGGAACTGCGCGTAGGTGTCGGTGGCCTCGTCCTCCGCGTACCGGCGCCGGGTCTCCAGCCGCCACGCCGAGTGCTTGACCTTGGCGAACATCCCGCCGAAGTCCTCGAAGCTGATCCACTGCGGCACGTGCACAGGCTCCTTCGGGCCGAAGTTCGCCAGCAACTCCCGCGGCACCGTCACCGCGCCCTCGGCCGGCGTCAGGTTGTCGAGCTGGTCCAGCTCTCCCGGGTCGGTCACCCGGTCACCCTGGACCACGTACCGGTCCGTGCCCGGCAGCTCGTACAGCGTCGGGCACCCGTCGTTGCCGGAGTTCGTACCGACCTTGCGCAGACGACGCGACATGCTTCCCCCTCGGGGTCGAGCGAATGATGCCGGGAACGTAACCCCGGCCCGCAGCCTCCGCCAGAGCGCCCCGACGAGCCCGGCGAGGGAAGGGGATCGGTTGCGCCGACCCCCTTTGGGCTGTCCACACTGCGGACCCCCTTCGGGTTTGCGGGGGACAGGCCGTCCCTCGCGACTGCGTCCGTCAGGCTGACGGTCGCAACCGACAGGGGGTCGCCCTGACTATCTGTGGGGCAGGGGCCACGGTTGCGGGGGTCACGGCGACCCCCGCAGTTGCGGCGTACAGCCTGTCCGCCGCAACTGCGAGGCAGAGCCCGAGGGTTGCGGCTCCGCCGTCCGGAGCCGCAACCGTTGCCTGCTGAGCAACGGAGGTAGGACCGATCCGGTACAGGCCGGGCCCACACGGGGACAGCGCGTCCCCCTGTGGGGTCCTTGCGGGACCTCGCAAAGAGGGCGCCCGTAGGGTCCTCGCGGGACCCAACCATGGTGATACACCCACGGTTGGGCCTCCGTGGGGCAGGGCCCCATGCAGGCACCTACCGCCTACGAGCCGAGGAGCGTCCCCGGCCGCGCGGCCTCTGTTGCGAACCACTCAGCCACAGCGGCGAACGAGTCCACCACAGGGCGGCCCTCCAGTAGAGACCTGTATGCCTGCCGTCCCCGGCGGCTGGGGTGGCCAGGGTCCTCCGGCGGCAGCGACGCCTCGGGCGCCCACCGAACGGCAACCGGCTGAACCGTCAGCGGGAAGGTGATGGGGAACCGAACCCCGCCCGACTCCTCAACGGTCATCGGTATCTGATGCGCGGATCGGTTCCGCACCCACTTCACGGCCTGGAGGAGGGCCGGCCCGTGGCCGTTCAACGACTTGTACGAGGCGTCGTCTTCCCTGAGTCGGTCGTCCAGGGCCACAGCCCAGTAGGCGGCCTCCGAGGCCGATACCAGGGCAGTGCTGGCGCTCGGCGTCTCGGCAAGCCCTCGGACAAGGCGTCCGCGGGCTTGCTCGAAGCCGTGAAGCGCGAGGCGGTACAACGGCGGCGTCATCATGCGGGGACCCTACTGTCCGGCTCACCGGCTCTTGATCGGGCGAGCGCGGACGACTCTCGGGGGTGGGCAGGGGAGCCCCTGGGCGGCCTGCTCGGATCGGGGACGTGTAGACGTCGGCCCCGGGTACGGGTCTGGGGAATCCGAGGCCCACCACGAGGGCGGTTGTCGGTGAGCCTCCGCATCACCCCCCTCGGTCCACACCCGGCGGGCCGTCGCCCACTGGATACGTGCGTACCGCACTTCCAACTCGTCATCGGGGTCGCGCACGTACCAGTCCGACACGTCGAACTCGGCGAGCCAGACGGGCATATCCGCCCCGGCCGCGCGGGCACGGCGCCTCACGCGACCCCCCGCACGCCGTAGGAACCGCGAGCCGCCCCGCGTCGCTGCGGGCGCTCGTCGTCCTCGCCCGAGGGCAGCCGCAGCGACGCCAACAGCCGCGCGAGGACGAGGGACTGCTGCCGGTGCTCCGTGATCCACGGGGCCGTCACCTGCTCGCCCTTCGCGTTGAACACCGTCAGCTCGGCGCCCTCGGCACGCCTCGCCAGACGGTCGAGGAGATCGGCGGTACGGCACGCCTGGAGCAGCAGCAACTGCTCGTGCACGTCCAGGTCGAAGCCCTCGGCCACCGACTCCCACAGCCGCGTCCCCGACTCTTCGAGACCGGGCGGCACAGGTGTTACGCCTACAGGCTCCTGACCTGCGGCAATGCCGAGATGGGACATGGGGGGCCTCCAGAGGCTCAAGGGCGCGGGCTCAGGGGGTCGGATAAAACCGCAGGTCAGAGGGGGTCTAGGGAGCGTTTCAGGGGTCACCGGCAGGCGAGAGCTATACGCCCCGATCCCTCAAGGGGGCGGGGAGGCGGGTCACCCCCCGGGTCAGGCGCCGGCCGTGGGCGCACGTCACGGCCGGCGCCGGTCTGTCAGGTGCCGAGCCGCGCGGTCACCGCGGCTCGTGCACCGGCCTGGTTGTGCCCGCTGTGCGAGAGGAGCGTTCCGTCGCGCCAGGCTTCGACCTCGGCTGCGCGCTGCCTCACCTCGCCTGGTGTGGCGAGCGAGAGCGTCAGCCTGTCCTGCCTGGTGAGGTAGACCCATCGCGCAACGGGCTGGTGTGCGAGGTCGCGCCACTGCCCGATGACGGGCGCGTACCGCTTCCAGTCCTGCGCCATGACCGCTTCGATGTCAGCCTCGGGGAGCGCGGCGACGGAGAAGAGGGCGTTGTCCCGGCCGCCGTCGCCTCCGGTGACGCGGACGATCTCGCCCCTGTCCTGCACGAGCTGGTCGAGCTGGACGGCTGCGCCTTCGGCCTTGGTGTAGGCGGCGGCGTGCTGCGGGTGCGTCCAGTTCATCCGCCTGGGGTCGAGCGCTGTGAGGTCCGCGGGGAGCTTGTCGGAGGCGGCGCGGACGACCTTGACGAGGGCCTGGTACTCCTTGTCGAGGAGTGTCATCCAGGCGGGTACGCAGTCGGCGACGGCGCGCGCGTACCGCATGTCGGCCTCGTCGGTGAAGAGCCCGGCGGCGCGGCGGGTGACGTCGGCGAGCCGGAGTTCTTCGGCGTGGGCCTGGATGACGGCGGTGGTCTCTTTCGCGGTGGCGGGGAGCGCGGGCCGCTCGGGGTCGTCGAGGCGGGCGGTGGCGTTCACGGCGTCGCGGACGGCCGCGGCTTCGGTCACCTCGTCGGGTACGGGGAGCTTGCGGCGCTGGGCGGCGCGCAGCGCGGTGTCGGCGTCGTGGACGCGGATGATCGTCACGCGGCCCCACCGCCGAAGGTCGCCGAGGCGGCGCGCGCGTCACCCGCGTCGAGGGTGGGCGTGTAGCCACTGCCGAAGGCGGGCTGGCCGGGCGCGTCCCCGTCGAGGCTGGTCTGCGCGAGGCGCTCGACTTCCCCCGGGCGGGAGCCGTCGAGGCTGGGCGGCATGGGCAGGTAGTACTGCGCGGAGTGCCGGAACCGGAACTCGGTGTCGTCGGGGTCGGGGAGCCCGTTGAACTCCTCGGCGGCGCGCTGGAAGCCGGGCCGGGTGGAGGTGTAGGAGCTGAGGACGTCGCCCCAGCCGTACTGTGCGGCGCGGGTGGCGATGGCCTGGCTCATGGTGGTGTCGCCTTCCATCTCGGCGCGCGCGAGGGCTTCGGCGGCGGCGCGGGGGTCTTCGAGCTTGGCGGCCCGGTCGTTGGCGTCGCGGCGGGCGATGACGTTGCTGGGGTCCTGGTTGCCGCTGGCGCCGAACATGCTGCGCTGGAGGCTGGCCCGGCGGTCGCGGAGCGCCTTCTCTTCTCCGGCGCGGAGCGTTTCGAGCTGCTGCTCGGTGGACTTGAACGCCTTCGCGGCCATGACGCGCTTGGCGTGGTCGCTGTAGGTGTTGCTGCCCTGGATGCGGGCGAGCTGCGCGGTGTAGGCGTTCATGATCTGGTCGCGGGTCATGAGTTGTTCCTTTCGTGGGCCGTCCGGATGGCGGCCGTCTGGGCGTTGGTGATGAGGGTGTCGAGGAGGTGCGGGCAGGCGAGGCTGCGCACGTCCTCGGCGAGGTTGACGAAGGCGCCGATGGCGACGTCGAGTCCCTGCGCGTGATCGAGGCCGACGAGGAGCGAGTCGGCGCCCGCGTCGTCTCCACGCAGGGCGGCGGCGATGAGGCCGGGCACCGCGCACAGGTGGTCGGGGATGGGCTCGCTCACGGCTGCTCCTCCTTGTCCCAGCGGCGCATCTTGGCGGCGTGCCGGGCGGCGAGTCCGTACTCGCGGCGCTGGGCGAGCTGGGCGCGGCGGCGGCGCTTCTCCTCGGCCTTGCGCTTCGCGGCGGCGATCCGCGCCTGCACGGCGAGGTCCACGTGGGAGTTCTGGGATTTCTGGGACGCGACTTGGGGGGTCACGGGGTCTCCTTCGGGTTGGCGATCCAGGGATGTACGGCGTACTTGGGGGAGGGCTTGCGTCCTCGGCGGCGCTGCGTGTCGGGCGGGGGGATGAGGGCAATCCAGCCGTGGTCTTCGAGCTGGAGGAGCGTGTCGTTCATCGCGTCCATGTCCTCAGCCCACTCGCGGCCCTTGAGGGCTTGCCACGCGTCGCGGGCGGAGAAGTCGGCGCCCGGCTCCTTGCGGCTGGAGAGCCAGCCGAGGACGTCGCGCAACGGCTTGAGCTTGCCCTCTTGGTTGCGCCCCATGAGGTCGAAGACGGCGCGGGCGTGAGCGATGAAGTAGGGCGCCATGCTGAGCACGTCGTTCATGCGCTCGGTGCTGATCTCGCGGGCCTGGGGGTCCTCGAAGAGGGCGAGGCAGGCGGCGACGCGGATGAGCTGGCCGCGGAGCTTCCCCGCCCAGTCGGCGAGGTCGTACAGGTCGCCGCCGGGCTTCCGCCGTTTGGCGAAGGCGTTGTAGTAGTCGGCGAACGCCTGGCGGGCGCCTGCCGAGAGCGTCATGGTGTGGGTGGTGGGGCTGTCCCACAACTGCGTTACGAGCGCGCGGATGCGGCTCCGGTAGTCCTCGACGAGCGCCAGGGGGACGGCGGGCGAGTCGAAGGTGTCTTCGGCGGTCGGCGCGGGGCGGGCATAGAGGAAGCGGCCGAGGAGACCGGACTGCCGGAACTCGGGGTTCTGCTTCTCCAGCCCTGCGACGATGCCGGGCTGCACGACGAGCCCGAGCGCGAGGAACGTGGACGCCATGCGGGACGACGACCGCCCGGTGCGGTCGATGGTGTACGGACCGCCCGTGTACGCCTCCAAGAGCAGATCGGTGTTGGCCTTGCCGTTGCTGCCGTACAGGCCCGCCGCGACCTTGAAGAGCCCCCCTTCGGAGGCGAGCGAGCCGATGCGGCCGTTCTGCTCGTACATGCGCTTGCCGAGCGCTTCGAGGGTGATGTCGCGGACGAGGAGCCGGGGCAACTCGGGGGCCTCGCCGAGTTCGGCGAGCCGGGTACGGGCCGCCTCGGCGTCCGCCTCGGCCGCCGCGCGCTTGTCGGCGTTGTCGCCGGCCGCCGCCTGCTCGGCCTTCGTCATCCGCGCGGTGGTGATCCGGACCTCTTGGGCGGTCGCTTCGACCTCGGGCCGGTGCTCCTCGATCAGCTCGTCCTCGATCTCCCGGATCGGGGCCGCCGCGGCGTTGAGCGCGGGCGTCTTCTTCTCGGAGGAGTCGGCGAGCGCCGCCATGTAGAGGGCGGTGGACTCGTGCCAGTCTGGCTTGACCTGGACGCGGACGCGCCCGCCCGTCGCGGTCGAGATGGTGGCGAGCGCGGCGAAGCCGACAAGGTCCTCGGGGGTCTGGAGCGAAGCCGCCGTGGCGGTCACGAACTTCCCCAGAAGCCCGAGGCGTTCGCTCGGGAAGGCGGGAAGGGTGGCCGCGTCGACTGACAGCGGCTCATCCCACCCCGTATCCAGGATTCGCGTCCCACAAATCCCAGAACCCCTATCCGAGTCCACATCCTGAGCGCTGCTCGGCATTGTGGGATTTGTGGGACGCGCTTCCGGGGTCTCCATCGGCACGAGGTCGTCGTACCCGAGACCGGCGCTCACGTGGTCGGTGAAGTCCTTGCCCTGCGCGGGCTCCAGCACCCGCACGGGGATGCCCGCACGGTGCACGGAGTCGACGACGGCCGCCGCGTGCTTGCGGCCCGGCTCGTCCCGGTCGGCGATGACTACGACCTCAGCGGCGCCGACAAGGTGCCGGGTGTAGTCGTCGTGCCACTTCCCGGCCCCGCCCACGTTGCAGGTGGCGGCGACGCCGAGCCCTTCGGCGGTGGCGACGTCCTTCTCGCCCTCCAGGACGAAGACGGTCGCCCCGTTGCGCGCGGCCTCGATGACCTGCGGGAGCTGGTAGGGGACCCGCCGGATGCCCTTGACACCCGCCGTGCCGTCCGGACGGAACTGCCGGAACGTCTTCCGCTCCCCGTCGTAGCCCGGCTCCAGCCGCTTCACGGTGTAGAGGAGCGTGCCCTGCTCGTCGTAGTACGGGTACTCGGCGACGACCTGCGGGCGCACACGCTTCTCCAGGGGCTCGTTGAACAGGTCGGACATGGAGAGCCCGAGCGCGGCGACCACGTCCTCGGTGGCGCACCCGGCGTGGCAGGTGATGACGACGCCCTTGTTGCCGTTGGTGACGGACAGGGAAGGGGCCCGGTCCTCGTGCGCGACGCACTGCCAGGACGTGCCGCGGCCCTTGCTGCCGTGCTGCTCCAGCGCCTCGACGACGCGGCGGTACGCGCTCACGCGGCGGCCCTCCGTCCTCGGCGGGGCTCCAGGGCGTAGCGCTTGCCACAGGGACCGGTCACCTTGCCGAGGTGGGTGTGCCGGTGCATGTCCTTGCAGCCGGGGCAGCGCGCCAGGTACTCGACGCGGCCACGGGTGATGAGGACGAGGGGCCGGGCGAAGGGGCGACCGGCCTTGCCCGGGAAGAGGCCGGGCTGCTGCGCGGTGGGCTCGCCGTCCGGTACCTTGGTGCCCGGACCAACGCCCGCCGCGAGGTCTTCCTGAAATGCCGGACGCTCCCCGTCCGGCATTTCTGCGTTCTGGGTCATGCTGCGCGCTGCCCTCCGACCTGCTCGGCGTCGTACCTGTCGATGTCGTCCCAGCGGGCCCGCAGGAACTTGCCCACGCGGAACATGAGCGGACCGGGGCCGGTCTTGGTGTACGACCAGGCCCGCACCGTGTTCTGTGAGACGCCGTAGTGCTCTGCGAGGTCCGGCACGGTCGCCAGCGGTCTACGCATAGCGGCATCCTCCTTGCTGAAATGTTCTCTCGTGGAACATTCGGGACTACGAGAGTGCGGATTGGCCTGATCATGCCCGATGGTTGCCGGTTCCGCAAGCAATGCATAATGTTCTCTTATGGAACCAACCGAGAATGCGTCTCCCGTGCCAGCCATCGCCCAGCGGGTCCGGGAGGCCCGGAGGCGCAAGGACTACACGGCCCAGCAGCTAGCAGACCAACTGCGCGCCTTGGGCGTGGCCTGGGATCGAGCCACCGTCACCAAGTTGGAGACGGGTCGGCGGCAGGGCGTGTCGGTTGTCGAGTGGCTGGCTCTCGCGCGCGCCCTTGACGTCGCCCCGGTGCATCTTCTCGTCCCTCCGAGCGAGATCCGCTACAAGCCGGTACCCGCCGCCGAGTACGACGCGGACGCTGTGCGCGCGTGGGTGCGTGGACTTGCGCCCCTGCCAGGCACGAACGAGCGGATTTTCTACACCGAGACGCCCGCGGACGAGTGGAGGGACCCGGGCCTTCCTGCTCGGGCCGAGGCCGAGAACGAGGTGAGCCGCTACCTCGTGCCAGGGGTGGGCGCCGCGCGGCGTGCGGGCCTCTCGCTTGAGACCGTTCTCGCCTACATCGAGAGTCAGTGGAAGGTGTCAGAGGCGCTGGAGAGGGGGTCCGGTGGCGAAGGTGTATGACCGCTGGCACCTCTCACGGCCGGGGTCGGCCGCCGTGCGCTGCGAGGAGCACAGCACGAAGGCGACGCCCGTGTACGTGAGTTCCGAGCACGGGGTCGGGAAGCGCTGGCAGGTGCGGTATCGCGACCTGAGCGGCGAGCAGTGCAAGGAAAACTTCGAGCGCCGGCCGCAGGCTGACAGTCGCGCGGCGAAGGTCAAGGCCGAGCTGGATGGGGGGACCTTCGTCCCTCGGCAGCGAGGGCGCGAAACCTTCCGCGAGGTGGCCGAGCGCTGGCGGGAGAGCGCCATTCATCGCGAGCGCACCACGAGCAACGTCGAACGGGCGCTCCGGCTGCACGTCTATCCCACCTTCGGGGCGCGGCAGATAGGGAGCATCCAGAGCTCGGACGCTCGCCGCTGGATGAAGGAGCGGGCCGCAGTGATCGCTCCTTCGACCTTCGCGACGCCTTGGAACTGCTTCACCGGCGTCTTGAAGATGGCCTATCAGGAGGGCCTGATCACCAAGCATCCGTGCGATGGGGTGGAGCCACCTAAGCCCGTTTACCCCGAGGTGCAGCCGCTCCACCCGGAGGCCATGAAGGCGCTCATCGCGGCGAGCTCGAAGCGCTACCGGCTCCTCGTGCACTTGGCGGCGGCCTCGGGTCTGCGAGGAGGGGAGTTGTTCGGCCTGGAAGAGAAGCACGTGACGCCGGGCGCTGTGGTGGTCGAGCAACAGCTCATCGGGCCGGACAAGGGTGTGCCGTACCTCGGAGAGCCGAAGACGTCGCAGAGCTACCGGACGGTGCCGCTGCCGAAGTCCCTCGCGGCTGAGGTCGAGGCGTACAAGGCGGCCTTCCCGCCGCGCGAGGTCTGGATCGAGGATCGCACGAACCCGCGTAAGCCTGTGTGGCGCTCGGCCCGGCTCCTCTTCACCAGTCAGAACGGCGGGCAGTTGCGGCGCGGTAGTTGGGCCCGCGTCTGGGGGCGCACGGTGAACCGGGCGAACCGGGCCTTGGAGAGGTCGGGGAGCGCGGTCCGTGTGCCGAGCGCTGCCACGCTGCATGACGCGAGGCACTTCTACGCCTCGGTGCTCATCTCGAAGGGGGCGACTCCGAAGCAGGTGCAGCGGAGGCTCGGTCACGCAAAGCCATCGGTGACGCTCAACGTCTACACGCACTTGTGGGAGACGGACGAGGACCAGACCGCAGACATGATCGATTCGGTCTTGCAGTAAGGGCACCCTAAGTGCCCTGTCCGTGCCCTGCGGAGCGGCGCACTCGGTTAGTTCGCAGGTCGCGCGCTTGAGTATGCACCCTGTGCGGGGGTGCCGCTCCTTCGCCGTCCGGGCCCGCCCGGTCGCGGCCGCCGAGGCCGGTCGTAGCGGTGGCGCACCCGTGCGTGTGCGCGCCGGTCACCGCGGGCCCGCACCGCCCTCGGGGACCGCGCCGCACCTGCCGACGGGGGAAGCGGCCTCCGACGCCCTCCAGCGCTTCGCGGGCCTCTCCCGGCGGAGCGTTCTCGGCCCGCGTGTGCCGCGAGCGGAGGGAGGGTGGAAGGCGTCGAACGTCCGGTCCCTCCTGCGGCAGGCGTGCGTCAACATGCCGTAGGAACCTCACCCTTCCGCGTAAGCGGGATGTCAGAGCGAGGGTGGGGCGCGGCGTGCGGGGCCTACGCTCCGGCGGGGGGCCGGACGGGAGGCGCGGGATGGCGGGGACGGAACGCGGAGCGCGGGGCGGGCGGCCCGTACGGCGCCGGCGGCGCGCACGCGGCGGGCGCTCCGCACGCGGCGGGCGGACGCCCGGGGCCGCGGGGGCCGCGCGCTGGACGACGGACCGCCGCTGGCGCCACGACCTGGGCACGGCCCTGCTCTGCGCGGCCCTCCTCCTCGGGCTGGCCCTCCTCGTCGACGGCGTACGGGGCTCGCTCGACCTCCCCCGCGCCGCGCTCTGGCTCGGCCTCGCCGTCCTCCTCCACGCGGCGCTCCACCCCGTACGCACCGGGGCCCGCCCCGGCGAACTGCGCACCTGGGGCCTGGTCCGCCGGCACACCGTCCGCACCGACCGCCTCGTCTCCCTCACCGAGACCGGCGGCCTCGTCCCGCGCCTCCTCCTGCGCGACACGAGCGGCCACCGCCTGAGCTGCGAGACCGCCGTCCTCACCGCCAACCCCCTCCTGTGGCACCGCCTCGACACCGACCTCCGCACCTCCCGCCGCCTCGGCCTGCTGCGCACCGGCGCGGAGGTCCTGGACCGCCTGGAGGAACGGGTGGACAGGGAGGTGCTGGGGGAGGAGGGGACGCGCGGGGCGTAGGACGTACGGGGCGCGCGTCCGGGAGGGGCGCCCCCGGGGGGACGTGTGCCCCGTCCCCTCCCTCACCTCCCCGCGCGCCGCCGGTCCGCCAGGTCGCGTGCCGCCTCCGGCCACTCGGGGTGCGTGAACGTGAATCCCGCCTCCGTCAGGCGGCCGGGGACGACGCGGCGGCTCTTGAGGAGGAGTTCGGTGTCCGAGCGCAGGGCCCAGGCGCCGAGTTCCGCCATCGCGCGGGTCGCGGGGAGGCCGAGGGGAACGCGCAGGGCGGCGCGCAGGGCACGCATGAAGGCGCGCTGGGGGAGCGGGTGCGGGGCCGCGAGGTTGACCGGGCCGCTCAGGTCCTCGCGGGTACGGAGGAAGTCGAGGGCGCGGACGAAGTCGGCGCCGTGCAGCCACGAGACGTACTGCCGGCCCCCCGCGACCGGACCGCCGAGGCCCGCGCGGGCGAGGCGGGACAGGACGTCGAAGACGCTGCCGCGCTCGGGGCTCATCACCATCGCGGCGCGCAGCGCCACCTTGCGCGTCGCCGGGGTCACGGCCTCGCGCTGGGCCGCCTCCCAGGCGCGGGCGATCCGCACGCTGTACGCCCAGTACGCGGGCACGCCCGGCTCCGCACCGCCGAGCACCCCGTCCGCCTCGTCGTTCGGGGCGTCGAAGCGGTGCGCGTAGACCGTCGCCGTGCTCATCTGGAGCCACAGGCGCGGCGGCCTTCGCGCCCCGGCGACCGCCTCGCCCACGGCCCGCGCCGATGCCACCCGCGAATCCATCATCGCCCGCAGGTTCTCCGGCGTGTAACGGCAGCTCACACTCCGCCCGGCGAGGTTGACGACCAGGTCGCAACCGTCCACCTCGCGCGTCCACGGCCCCGCGCTCCGCCCGTCCCAGCCGACCACGCGCGTCCCGTCCCCGTAGGGGCGCGGGTGCCGGCTCAGCACCACGACCTCGTGTCCCTCGCGCAGCCACGCGCGACGCAGCAACTGACCGACGTGCCCGGTGCCCCCGGGAAGCAGAACCTTCACGGGGGAAGCGTAGCGCTCTTATTTGAACGTGTTCAGAAACGTGCGTCCCGCGAGGCGTCCCGCCCGGGCTCCGGCAGTGCGTACCGCACGCCGGTCAGCTCCTCGGAGGCCGTCCACAGGCGGCGCGCCGTCTCGTCGTCGCGCGTCCACGGCGCGCGCCAGGACGGGGCCGGGGCGCCGCGCCACATGAGGAAGCGGGGGCCCGTGAAGGAGTCCTGGGCGACGCCGGGGGCCGTCGCCGCGTACAGAGAGGGCAACGCGCCCGCCTCGGCGGACTGCCCGACGAGGCGGGTACCGAGGGCGGCGAGCCGTTCCGCGAACCGGCGGCCCTCCTCCCGTACCGCGCTCGTCTGGAGGTTCGTGCGCGCGAAGCCGGGGTGGACGGCGGCGGCGACCGTGTCCGCCCCGGCCGCCTCCAGGCGACGGGCCAGTTCGTGCGTGAAGAGGAGGTTGGCCGTCTTGGAGCGGCCGTAGGCGAGCCAGCGGCGGTAGTGGCGCGCGCTGTCGAGGTCGCGCGGGTCGATGGTGCCGAACACGTGCGTCTGGCTCGACACCGTCACGACCCGGCTGTCCGGGGCGCGCAGGAGCGCGGGCAGGAGGAGACCCGTGAGGGCGAAGTGCCCCAGGTGGTTGACGCCGAACTGCCGCTCGAAGCCGTCCGCCGTGCGCGCGAAGGGGGTCGCCATGACGCCCGCGTTGTTGAGGAGCACCCCGACGGGCCGCCGCACGTGCCGTGCCGCGAACTCCCGCACCGAGGCGAGGTCCCCGAGATCGAGCGGCGAGAACTCCGCGTGCGCCCCCGGTACTTCGGAGAGCAGCCGGGCGACCGCGTCGGCGCCGCGCCGCTCGCTGCGGCAGGCGAGCACGACGTGTGCCCCGTGCCGGGCGAGTTCGCGCGCGGCGACGTACCCGATGCCGCTGTTGGCCCCTGTCACGACGGCGGTCCTGCCCTCCTGCGCGGGGATCAGGGCGGCACGCCACCCGCGCGCCGTCCGCCCGCCACGTCCCGCGCCGCGTTCTCCCACGCCGCGCTGTGCCGTGGCGCGCTGTGCCGCGCCGCGTTCTCCCGCGCCGTTTCCTCCTGTACCGGCGGCCATCGCGCCGCTCCCTTCCTGTCCCTGACGCTCGTCGCGCGGCTCCGGTCGGGCCGCTGTCCCGGCCCTCCTACCCCGCCCGGCGCACGCGTCCCACCGCGGCGGGTCCCGCACGGGTCCCGCGCGTCCTCCCCGCGCGGCCCGGCGGGCGCGCCACGGCGTGCGACCGGCCCACCCGCGCGCGTGCCGTACGGGCGTACGCATAGGGTCGTGCCCATGCCCGACATACCCCTGACCACGGTCCTCGTGCTGTGCCTCGCCGCGCTCGCGGCCGGTTGGATCGACGCCGTCGTGGGCGGTGGCGGACTGCTCCTGCTGCCCGCCCTGCTCCTCGGCGTGCCGCACGTACCGGCGGCGCACATCCTCGGCACGAACAAGGCCGTCGCGATCGTGGGCACGGGAGGCGCCGCGTTCACCTACGTGCGCAAGGGCGCGCCCGTCAACGTACGGATCGCGGTGGGCATCGGGGGCGCGGCGCTGCTCGGCTCGACCGTGGGGGCGCTCTTCGCGGCGGGGATCTCCAGCGACGTCCTGCGACCGATGATCATGGTGGTGCTGCTCGCCGTGCTCGCCTTCGTCATGCTGAGGCCCGCCTTCGGCACGCAGGCCGCCGGGCCGGCGCCCGGGCGGGGCCGCGTCCTCGCCGCGATCCTGCTGGCGGGGCTCGGGATCGGCGCGTACGACGGCTTCTTCGGACCCGGTACGGGCACCTTCCTGGTGCTGGCGCTCACCGCCGTGCTGCGCCTCGACCTCGTCTCGGCCTCGGCGACGGCGAAGATCGTCAACACGTGCACGAACCTCGGCGCGCTCGTGACCTTCGCCGTGCAGGGCAACGTGCTGTGGGGCCTCGCCCTCCCGCTCGCCGCGTGCAACCTGATCGGCGGCATGACGGGCGCGCACACGGCCCTCAAGCGGGGCAGCGGGTTCGTCCGCACGGTACTCGTAATGGTCGTGCTCGGCCTCGTGGCGAAGCTGGCGTACGACCAGTGGGCGGCCTGAGGGGCTGACCGAGGACGGCCCGAGAGGGCGCCCGGGCCCCTTCGCGAGGCCCGCCGCACGGCGCCGCGCCGCCCGGTCTCACGCCGCACGACGCCCCGCCGCCCGGCGTCTCGCTAGACCGTGCCCCGTGTCCTGCGGTGCAGGAGCCAGGTGCCGCAGACCGCCGCGAAGGCGAGCACCCCGACGCCGCAGGCGACGCGTACCGGATCGCGCCCGAGCGGACCGGGGCCGCCCGCGAGCCGCCGCCCCCGACCGTCCTCCACCGCGTCCTCGGCGCCCGCCGCGACTCCGGAGGGCCCGTAGGCGCCGCTCAGGCCCACCCGCAGATCCGCCCGCGTCTCCCCGCCGCCCGTACCGCAGCGCACGACCACCTCGTACGTGCCCGGGTTCGCCGTGCCCGGTACGCGGAAGCCGCCCACCGCCTCGCGTGCCGCGGCGGCGCCGCTGAGCGCGAAGCCGCCCGAGCGCAGCGCGGGCGCCGTGCCGGTCGCGGCGTGCCCCGGGCAGCCGTCCACGTGCGCGGTCACCTCCGCTCCGGGCGCCGCCGCCGCGGGGGCCAGCCGCAGGGCGGGGGCCGGGGCGGGCTGTGCCGCCGCGGCGGCTCCGGGGAGCGCGCACCCCCAGGACAGGACAAGGGCGGCCACCGCACCGTTCCGCGTACGCCTCGCGGGCATGGTCCTCCTTCCGCGGGGGCCCGCTCGCGGCCGCTGCGTGCCGCGAAGCCGAACGCGCCCCGCCTACGAGGTAAGCCCGCGCGGCCCGGGCCCGCGCGTTCAGCGGGGGCGTACGGGTGACAGCCCATCAGGGGCCGCGGGGGCTCAGACCTCCTCCCAGGGCACCGCCTCGTACACCGCGCGCAGCCGCGCCAGCAGCGCCTCGTCCACCGCGCAGGCGTGCCCGTCGATCTCGCGGACGGCCACGATGCCGCGCGAGTTCGCGAGGAACACCGAGCGGAAACCGGCCAGTTTTGTGCGGTGCACCGGGCGCCGGGCCACGGCGATCCCGGCGGCGGGCAGCCCCTGCTCCAGGAGCGTCAGCGTCGTCCCGGCGAGCGCGGGCGCGGTGGGCAGCACGAGCCGCGCGCCGTCCCAGAGGAGGACGTTCGTGATCCCGCCCTCGGCCACCTCGCCGTCCGGCCCGGTGAGCAGGACCTCGTCGTACCCCTCCCGCCCGGCGAGCCGCCGGTGGTGCGTCTGGGCGAAGCCGCCGAGGTGCTTGACGTGCGCGAAGGGCCGTACGTACGGGACCGGGCGGACCCGCAGCGGCTCGTCGCCCGCCTCGCCGGGCGCGGCGAGCGTCACCATGAGCGAGAGCGCCCCGGCGGGCCGGTGCACGTACACCCGCAGCGCGGCGTCGAGCGCCCGGCCCCCGAGCGCGTGCCGCACCCGCTCCCGCACGAGCCCCGGATCGAGCTCCTCCCCCCACAACTCCCGCGAGGCGGCGCGCAGGCGCTCCAGATGCACCCCGACCCCGCGCACCTTCCCGCCCCGCACCTGCGCGGCGGTGAAGTGCCCGTCGCTCCGCACGGCCCGCCACAACAGGTCATCAGCGGTGGCCGCCCGCCCGTCCACCTCGACCAGCTCGATCCCCAGCTCCCGGGCGAGCGGCCCGCCCCACCCGGCGGCGTCGGCACGGCCCGCGCGCACCGCACCCTCCGCCCCCGCCGGGTCCGCCTCGCGGGCCGCTCGTTCGATCTGTTCGCGGTACGCCGACCACTCCTGCTCGTCCTGGCCCGGGAGGTTCGTGTTCTCGCGGCCCGCCCCCGCGCGGCCGTCGAGCTGTTCGCGGAGGATGTCCGCGTGGCCCGCGTGGCGCTGGGTCTCGGCGAGGACGCGGACCAGGACGTGGTGGAGCGTCGTCACGGCCCGGTGCTCCGGCCACCACGGCACCCGGCCCTCCGTGTCGAGCGGCAGCTCCGCGAGGACCGCGTCCGTGTGCGCCCACGCCGCCCGGTACAGGCCCACGAGCTCCGCGCGCGACTCCTCGGGGCGCGCCCACAGGTCGCCCTCGGGCTCGCGCGTCCAGTGGAAGCGGGGCTCCTCGCCCTTCGCGAAGTACGGCCGCCCGAAGGTGTCCCCGAAGTACCCGAACTCCACCGCCGACAGGTGCTTCACGAGCCCCAGCAGATTCGTCCCCGTCGGCGTCAGCGGGCGCCGCACGGCGTACTCCGACAGGCCCTCCGCCTTCCACAGCACGGCCTCGCGCGCCTCCTGGAGGTACCGGTGCAGATCGGCCACAGGCCCGTTGAAGGACATGATCGCCCCCGCTTTCGTCCGAACGTCCGCCACGTGCCGCCGAGTCTCGCACCCGCCACCGACAACGCCCCGGAAAGCCCCCTCGCACCCGGCCCCGCCCCGCTCCCGCCCCCCCGCCCCGCTCCCGCCCCCCGTCCCGAGCCGCCCCGCCCCGTACGTCTGTCCGGGATGTCCTTCCTTCCGTCTAGGCTCTGGCCCATGGCAGCGATTTCCCGGCAGGCCGATGGCGAGACGCACCGGCTGTCCCACGACACGGCGGACTACGCCGCGGGCGACACCGAGCGCTGGGCCCCCGAGCCCGACAAGCGCTCGGGCCGTACCGCCTTCCAGCGCGACCGGGCCCGGGTCCTGCACTCCTCCGCGCTGCGCAGGCTCGCGGGCAAGACCCAGGTCGTCACCCTCGGCGCCGGCGGTCCCGCCTGGGACGCGAGCCCCCGCACCCGGCTCACCCACTCCCTGGAGTGCGCCCAGGTCGGCCGGGACCTCGGCGCCGCGCTCGGCTGCGATCCCGACCTCGTCGAGGCCGCCTGCCTCTCGCACGATCTCGGCCACCCGCCCTTCGGCCACAACGGCGAACAGGTGCTGGACGAACTCGCGCGCGACATCGGCGGTTTCGAGGGCAACGCCCAGTCCCTGCGTCTCCTCACCCGCATCGAGCCCAAGCGCTTCGTGCCCGGCCCGGACGGCAGCCCCACCGGCGTCGGCCTCAACCTGACCCGCGCCGCGCTCGACGCCGCCACCAAGTACCCCTGGCCGCGCGGCGCGCACCCGCGCGACCCCGCGCACCCCAAGTTCGGCGTCTACGAGGACGACCTCCCCGTCTTCCGCTGGCTCCGCGCCGACGCCCCGCCGGGCCGCACGTGCTTCGAGGCCCAGGTGATGGACTGGTCCGACGACGTCGCCTACTCCGTGCACGACCTGGAGGACGGCCTGCATGCCGGCCACATCGACCCCAACGCGCTCCTGTCCGAGCCCGAGCGCGCCGAGATCCACCGCGTCGCGCTCGGCCGGGGCCACGTACCGCCCGACGCGGACCGCGCCGAACTCGACGCCGCGCTCGACCGGCTCCTCGCCGAGGAGTGGTGGCCGCACCACTACGACGGCTCCGCCCCCGCCCAGGCCCGGCTCAAGGACGCCACGAGCGAGCTCATCGGCCGGTTCTGCCTCGCCGCCGAGACCGCGACCCGCGCCGCCCACGGCCCGGCCCCGCTCAGCCGCTACGCCGCCCGCCTCGTCGTCCCGCGCGCCGCGCGCCTGGAGTGCGGGCTGCTCAAGGCCGTCGCCGACCTGTACGTGATCCAGCGCGCCGAGCAGGAACAGATCCGCGCCGCCCAGCGCGTCCTCATCACCGAACTGGGCGCCGCCCTCACCGCCCGCGCCCCGCACGGCCTCGACCCGCAGTTCCGCGCCCTCTTCCACCAGGCCGCCGACGAGTCCGCGCGCCGCCGGGTCCTGATCGACCAGATCGCCTCCCTGACCGACGAGGCGGCCCGCACACTTCACGCCGAACTCACGCGGCACTGACAGCCGCCGGTTCCAGCCCTTCCGGCGGGCGGGGGACGACGGCGCCACCGGCGGGACCCCGCGAGGGCGCCCCCGCCGGACCGGGGAACCCTCGTCACCAGCCCCCCGCCTGAGCTGCGGTACCGTCAGGAATCCTCCGCACCAGGGCGGCCGGGACCCCGGAGCTCGATCAACCCCCCGATCGAGTCACCCCCCTTCCCCCCGCCCGCCCCCGTGCGGGACGCTCGCAGGGGACCGCCGACCCCGACCGCCTCCGCCGCAGAGCGGTGCGCGCCCGGGTTCGGTACTTCAGGAGGCAGCAACGTGGTCGACGCGGATCAGACGTTCGTCATCGTCGGAGGGGGCCTCGCCGGCGCCAAAGCGGCGGAGACGCTGCGCGCGGAGGGCTTCACCGGGCGGGTGATCCTGGTGTGCGACGAGCGGGAACACCCGTACGAGCGCCCCGCCCTCTCCAAGGGGTACCTGCTCGGCAAGGACGCCCGCGAGAGCGTCTTCGTGCACGAGCCCGGCTGGTACGCGGGCGCCGACGTCGAACTCCACCTCGGCCAGCCCGCCGTCTCGCTCGACACGGCGAACCACACCCTCACCCTCGGCGACGGCACGCTCCTCCACTACGACAAGCTGCTCCTCGCCACCGGCTCCGAGCCGCGCCGCCTGGAGATCCCCGGCACCGGTCTCGCGGGCGTCCACCACCTGCGCCGCCTCGCCCACGCCGAGCGCCTGCGCCGCACCCTGGCGAACCTCGGCCGCGACAACGGCCACCTGCTCATCGCGGGCGCGGGCTGGATCGGCCTGGAGGTCGCCGCCGCGGCACGCGAGTACGGGGCCGAGGTCACCGTCGTCGACGCCGCGCCCACCCCGCTGCACCACGTGCTCGGGCCCGAGGTCGGCAGGCTCTTCACCGACCTGCACGCCGAGCACGGCGTCCGCTTCCACTTCGGCGCCCGTCTCACCGAGATCGTCGGCCAGGACGGCATGGTCCTCGCCGGGCTCACCGACGACGGCGAGGAGCACCCCGCCCACGACGTCCTCGCCGCCGTCGGCGCCGCGCCCCGTACCGCCCTCGCCGAGTCCGCCGGGCTCGCGCTCGCCGCCCCCGAGCACGGCGGCGGCATCGCGGTGGACACGGGGCTGCGCACCTCGGACCCGGACGTCTACGCGGCCGGCGACGTCGCCTCCGTACCGCTCGGCCTCTTCCCCGGCGCGCCCCTGCGCGTCGAGCACTGGGCCAACGCGCTCAACGGCGGCCCGCTCGCCGCGCGCGCGATGCTCGGCAGGGACGTCGCGTACGACCGCGTCCCGTACTTCTTCTCCGACCAGTACGACCTGGGCCTGGAGTACTCGGGCTGGGCGCCGCCCGGCCAGTACGACCAGGTGCTCGTCCGGGGCGACGCCGCCAAGCGCCGCTTCCTCGCCTTCTGGCTGCTCGACGGGCAGGTGCGGGCCGCGATGAACGTCAACATCTGGGACGTGACCGACCCCCTCCAGAAGCTCATCCGCTCCGGCGCCCGCCCCGACCCCGAGGCCCTGGCCGACCCGAACGTGCCGCTGGAATCGTTCCTGTCACGTTCGTAACGAATCCGTGCGCGTTCGCGCACACTCGGTGCGCGGCACGTCCCGGCGTCCGTAGGGTGCCGGGCGTGACGACGACACGGGGAATCAGGCTGACCGCGATGGCCGCGCTCACGGTCCTCGCCCTGACGGGCTTCTCGACAGGGCGGGGACACGGCGGCTCGCACAGCAGGCACGGCGGCGGGTGCAGCAGCTCCGCGCAGCGCCAGAACGGCACCGGCTCGTCCAGTGACGACGATGACGACTACACCTCGGGCTACAACCGGGGCTACAACAGCGGGACGAACCGGCGCCACACCTCCACGCCCGGCCCCGCCGCGAGCGAGACCGGCTCCGGGAGCAGCCGCGCCTCGACCATCACGGCGACCCTCGTCTCCTGCGTGAGCGCGGGCAAGCCCTGGTCCACGGTGCGCCTGAGGAACACCGGGACCAGGACGGGCCGCTATACCGGCAGCGTGACCTTCTACGACAAGGACGGCGGCTACGTCGACCTCCAGGGCATCGTCGATGTGAGCGTGGCCAGGGGGAAGACGAAGACGGTGAAGGTCGAGCCCCTCGACCCCACGGGCATCACGAGGTGCGGGCTTGACGGACGAGGGAGGGACTTCTGAGGCCGTCGCGGACGCCTTGCCCCGGCCGGGCCCGGCCTTCGGTCAGGCGGCGCGCTGCTCCTCCCCGGCGCCCCAGGCCGCCCGCGGGCGGCCGAAGAGCAGGTCGTACTCCGGCGGGAGCTGGAGCAGGACGCGCTCCGTCAGCTCCTCGCCCGCCGCGTCGGCCACGACGCTGAGCACGGCGCTCACGTCCCAGGTCGCGGTGGCCTCGGTGGCCCCCTCGATCCAGGCGGCGACGGCCCGGACGAACCGCTCGGCGGAGAGCGGCTCGGCGGCCCGGAGCGGGTCGAGGAGGACCAGGGCGAAGGTCTCCGGGAGCCGCGCCGCCAGTTCTGCCCGTATCCCGCCGGCCAGGTGCGCGCCCAGCAGCGCCAGTACGGTACGGGCCGCCCGCTCGGCCTCGCCCCGGCTCGCGTACTCGCCGCGTTCCCGCACCTGCTCCAGGAACGCTTCCTCTCGCATCGTCATCACTGCCCCCTGCCTGTGTCCGTGTCCTCCGTGAGCGCGTCTTCTGTGAGCGCGTCCCGCGGTGGACGGCCGGTGCGCGGCGGACCGCCGGTGCGCCGGCCGGGGGGCCGCGCCGGAGGACGGGTACGGGAGGGAGCCCGTCCTCCGGCGCGCGGCCCGTGCCGGCCTCGTCCCGGCCTCAGCCGCTGATCTCCTTGCGCCCGGAGCCCGCGCCGATGGCGATCTTGCGCGGCTTGGCGCGCTCCGCGATCGGGATGCGCACCGTCAGCACGCCCGCCTCGTAGTCGGCCTGGATGCGCTCGGTGTCGAGGGTGTCGGCGAGCATCACCTGCCGCGAGAAGACGCCCAGCGGGCGCTCGGAGAGCTCGACCTGGGCCTCCTTGCTCCGCCCGGCCGGACGGCGCTCGGCCTTGACGGTCAGCATGTTCCGCTCGACGTCGATGTCGATCGCGTCCGGGTCGACGCCCGGGAGGTCCAGCGCGAGCACGTACTCCCCGCCGTCGCGGTAGGCGTCCATCGGCATCAGGGACGGCCGCGACCACGTGCCGGACGCGGAATTGCCGAAGAACTGCTGGGTGATGCGGTCCAGCTCACGGAAGGGGTCGGTGCGCATCAGCATGGGGAAGACACCTCCATGGTCGAGACGGGCCCTCGTGGGCCCCGTGCGTTGTTGCCTGCCTCTGTTATAGCGTGTCATCCAAGAGATGACAAGCAGATCTGTCACCCAATGGATGACATCTTGAGTGGAGGTGGCTCATGGCCGCGGACGAACACCCTCAGCAGCACCGGCCCCCGGCCCCGCCCGGCACACCGCCGACGCCGGGGACCGCCCCCGGCACGCCCTGCGCCCCGGACCCGTCCGCCCCTGCCGGGCACGGCGCCCCGCCGGCTCCGGCCACCCCCGCCGCGCCCCTGCCCGCCGTGACAGCCGCCCTGGAGACCATCGCCGACGTGGTCCGTACGGCCCAGACGAGCCCGCCGGCTTCCCCGCCCGTGCCCGGCACCGGTGCCGAGCAGGCGCTCGCGGCGCTCCTCCTGCTGCGGCAGCTGCGCGAGCAGCTCGGCGGCTGGGAGACCGGCCTGATCGAGGACGCGCGGGAGGCCGGCGCGAGCTGGGCCGAGCTGGCCGGACCGCTCGGGGTCGCCAACCGGCAGTCGGCCGAGCGCCGCTACCTCCGCCGCCGCCCCGGCACCCCCGGCAGCACCGGCGAGGAGCGCATCCAGGCCACCCGGGACCGCCGCGCCAACGACCGCGCCCTCGCCGCCTGGGCCCGCGAGCACGCCGCCACGCTGCGCGGCCTCGCGGCCGAGGTCGTCGCCCTGGACGCGCTGCCCGCACCGGCCCGTGGCCCCCTCGCCCAGGCCCTCGGCCACCAGGACCCGGCCCGTCTCCTCGCGCCGCTGAAGGCCGCCCGCCCCCACCTGTCCGCCCGCCATCCCGCCCTCGCCGCCCGCGTCGACGCCCTGGCCCCCCGCCCCGAAGACACCTCGCCCGGCGACGGCACCCCCGCCGCCCCGGCCCGCTGAGGCGCCCGCCCCGCGGACGGCCACCGGGACGCCGCCCCGCGGACGGCCGCCGGGACCCCGCGCCACGAACGGCCACTGGGACCCCCGCCTCCCGGCGCCCGCCCCGAGCGGCCCCCCCGCCTCCCGTCCGTCCCTCCTCTCGTCCACCCACCGCTCCGGGCCCCGTAGACTTCCCCCGTGGCTGGCAGGATCAAGGACGAGGACGTGAAGGCGGTCAGGGACGCGGTCCCGATCGACTCCGTTGTCGCGGAGTACCTCCAGCTCAAGAACGCGGGCGGCGGGAACCTCAAGGGCCTGTGCCCCTTCCACGACGAGAAGTCGCCGTCCTTCCAGGTCAGCCCGGCGAAGGGCCTCTTCCACTGCTTCGGCTGCCAGGAGGGCGGCGACACGATCACCTTCGTCATGAAGGTGGACCACCTCAGCTTCTCCGAGGCCGTCGAGCGCCTCGCCGGCCAGGCCGGCATCACCCTCCGCTACGAGGAGGGCGGCTACAACCCGGCCCAGCAGCGCGGCGAGCGCATCCGCCTCATCGACGCCCACCGTGCGGCGGCGAAGTACTACGAGGAACAGCTCGCCGGGCCCGAGGCCGAGATCGGCCGCAAGTTCCTCGCCGAACGCGGCTTCGACCAGGCGGCCGCCGCCCACTTCGGCGTCGGCTACAGCCCGGCGGGCTGGGACCACCTCACCCGCTACCTGCGCGGCCAGGGCTTCACCGACCGCGAGCTGATCACCTCCGGCCTCTCCCAGGAGAGCCGCGGCGGCCGTCCTATCGACCGCTTCCGTGGCCGCCTCATGTGGCCCATCAAGGACATCGGCGGCGACATCGTCGGCTTCGGCGCCCGCCGGCTGCGCGAGGACGACAACGGCCCCAAATACCTCAACACCCCCGAGACCCCCGTCTACCGCAAATCGCAGGTCCTCTACGGCATCGACCTCGCCAAGAAGGACATCGCCCGCGCGAGCCGGGCCGTCGTGGTCGAGGGCTACACCGACGTCATGGCCTGCCACCTCTCCGGCGTCACGACCGCCGTCGCGACCTGCGGCACCGCCTTCGGCACCGAGCACATCAAGATCCTGCGCCGCCTCCTCATGGACAACGGCAGCGCCCGCGTGATCTTCACCTTCGACGGCGACGCGGCCGGGCAGAAGGCCGCCCTGCGCGCCTTCGAGGACGACCAGAAGTTCGCCGCCGAGACGTACATCGCGATCGCCCCCGACAACATGGACCCCTGCGACCTGCGCCTCGCCAAGGGCGAGCAGGCCGTCGCCGAACTGGCCGAGCCGCGCGTCCCGCTCTTCGAGTTCGCGCTGCGCCACATCGTCTCGCGCTACGACCTGGAGACCCCCGCCGGCCGCGCCGCCGCCCTCGACGAGGCCGCGCCCGTCGTCGCGAGCGTCAAGAACGTCGCCCTGCGCCACGCCGTCGCCGTCCAGCTCGCCGGGATGCTCGGCTACGGACCCATGGACCAGCAGGAGGTCGTACGCCGCGTCGCGACCGTCGCCCGCTGGGCCCGCGAGCACCGCGGCGAACCCCTCCCCGGCGGCCCGCGCCGCCCCGCCGCGGCCACCGCGGGCGCCCCCCAGCGCCCCGGCGCCCAGGGCCCCGCGCTCATCCTGCGCAACCCCGCCCACATGACCGAGCGCGAACTGCTCAAACTCGCCCTCCAGCGGCCCGAACTCGTCTCGCCCGCC
The DNA here is from genome assembly GCF_000154905.1 of Streptomyces sp. SPB074. Taxonomy (GTDB): domain Bacteria; phylum Actinomycetota; class Actinomycetes; order Streptomycetales; family Streptomycetaceae; genus Streptomyces. Next base: position 5,039,991 of record NZ_GG770539.1, read on the forward strand.
TTCGACGCCTACGAGATCGACGAGTTCACCGCCGAGCCCTACGCCGCCGTGCGCCAGGCCATCGCCGACGCGGGCGGCGCCGAGGAGGGCGTCCACGACGCGATGGCCTACCTCACCGCCGTGCGCGAGGCCGCCCCCGACGACCGCGTCCGCGCGATGGTCACCGAACTCGCCGTCGAGCCGATCCGCCGCCGCGTCGTGGACGAGATCTACGCGAGCGACCAGCTCGTCCGCGTCCGGGTCCGCGCCGTCCAGCGCCGCGTCACCGAGCTGCAAGGCACCTTCACCCGCGTCTCCACGCAGGGCGACCAGGCCCGCGCCGCCGAGGTCCAGAGCGAACTGTGGGTCCTGGAGCAGTACGGCCGCGCCCTCCAGCAGCAGGGCGCCGCGGCCCTCTGAGCCGGCGGTCCCGCCCCGTACGCCCCACCCGGCGCACCCTCCCCGCGCGCCCCGCCCGCTGACCGCCCGTCACACGCCGGGCACAAAAAGTCCCCGCACACCCCTCGTGGGCCGTCCCCGCCCTGTCCCACACTGAAAAACGGTGCCCCGCCCACCCCGCGGACAGAGGCAGCGAACCCCCCCCAGGAGGCCGACTCCGTGCCCACGCAGCTTCGCGCCACGACGTCCACCCCCCAGGACGCCACGCCCCTGCCCGGCGTCCCCGCCCAGCGCGCCCGCGACCGCGCCCCCGCCCCGCCCGGCGGCCACGCGCCCGACCTCTTCCGCCAGTACCTGCGCGAGATCGGCCGCATCCCGCTGCTCAACGCCGCCGACGAGGTCGAACTCGCCCGCCGCGTCGAGGCCGGGCTGTTCGCCGAGGAGAAACTCGCCGGGCCGGGCCCGCTCGACACCCGCCTCGCCCTCGACCTGGACCGCCTCGTCGTCCTCGGCCGCGCCGCCAAACGCCGCCTCATCGAGTCCAACCTCCGCCTCGTCGTCTCCGTCGCCAAGCGCTACGCGGGCCGCGGCCTGACGATGCTCGACCTCGTCCAGGAGGGCAATCTCGGCCTCATCCGCGCCGTCGAGAAGTTCGACTACACGCGCGGCTTCAAGTTCTCCACCTACGCCACCTGGTGGATACGCCAGGCGATGTCCCGCGCCCTCGCCGACCAGGCCCGCACGATCCGCGTCCCCGTGCACGTCGTGGAGCTGATCAACCGCGTCGTACGGGCCCGCCGCACCCTCCTCCAGGAACGCGGCCACGAGCCGTGCGACGCCGAGGTCGCGGCCGTCCTGGGCCTCACACCGGAACGCGTCGGCGAGGTCCTGCGCCTCGCCCAGGAGCCGGTCTCGCTCCACACCCCGGTCGGCGGCGAGGACGAGGTCGCGCTCGGCGACCTCATCGAGGACGGCGACGCCCCCTCGCCCCCCGAGTCCGCCGCGCTCCTCCTCCTGCGCCGCCACCTGGAGGACGTCCTCTCGACCCTCGGCGAGCGCGAGCGCCAGGTCGTCCAGCTCCGCTACGGACTCGACGACGGCCGCCCCCGCACCCTGGAGGAGATCGGCACCCTCTTCGGCGTCACGCGCGAACGCATCCGCCAGATCGAGGCCAAGACCCTCGCCAAACTCCGCTCCCACGTCTTCGCCGACCAGCTCAGGGGCTACCTCGACTGAGGGACTGGAGGCTGAGGGGCTGGGGGACTGGGGCCGCCCCGGGGCTACGGACGGCGAAGGGGCGCCCCCGCGCCCGTACGGGACCAGATCCCGTACCGCCGCGAAGACGCCCCGCTCCCGCCGCCGTCTACTCCACCTCGGCCACGGCCTGCGCGAACTGCGCCGCGTACAGGCGCGCGTACGCGCCGCCCGCCGCCAGCAGCTCCTCGTGCGTGCCCTGCTCCACGATGGCGCCGCCCTCCATGACGAGGATCGTGTCCGCGTCGCGGATCGTGGAGAGCCGGTGCGCGATGACGAAGCTCGTGCGCCCGGCCGCCAGCCGCGCCATCGCCTTCTGGATCAGCACCTCGGTGCGGGTGTCCACGGAGCTGGTCGCCTCGTCGAGCACGAGGATCACCGGGTCCGAGAGGAAGGCCCGCGCGATCGTGATGAGCTGCTTCTCGCCCGCGCTGACTCCCGTGCCCTCGTCGTCGATCACCGAGTCGTAGCCCTCGGGCAGCGTCCGCACGAAGCGGTCCGCGTGCGCCGCCCGCGCGGCCTCCTCGATCTCCTCGCGCGTGACCTCGCGCGCCGCCCCGTACGCGATGTTCTCGGCGATCGTGCCGCCGAAGAGCCACGTGTCCTGGAGCACCATCCCTATCCCGGCGCGCAGGTCGTCGCGGCGCATCCGCGCGATGTCCACGCCGTCGAGCGTGATGCGCCCGCCCGTCACGTCGTAGAAGCGGAGCAGCAGGTTGACCAGCGTCGTCTTGCCCGCGCCCGTGGGGCCGACGATCGCGACCGTGTGACCCGGGTCTACCTCCAGGGACAGGTCCTCGATGAGCGGCTTGTCCTCCTCGTAGCGGAAGGACACGTGCTCGAAGGCGACGCGCCCGCGCAGTTCGCCGGGCCGCTGCGGGTCCGCGGGGTCGGCGCTCTGCTCCTCGGCGTCGAGCAGCTCGAAGATCCGCTCCGCCGAGGCGACCCCGGACTGGATGAGGTTCGCCATCGAGGCGACCTGCGTGAGCGGCATCGAGAACTGCCGCGAGTACTGCACGAACGCCTGCACGTCACCGATCGACAGCGCGCCCGAGGCGACCCGCAGCCCGCCCACGACGGCGACGAGCACGTAGTTGATGTTCGACACGAACATCATCAGCGGCTGCATGGCACCGCTCGTGAACTGCGCGCGGTTCGAGGCGTCGTACAGCGCCTCGTTGTGCTCGCGGAAGACCTCCGCCGACTCCTCCTGGCGCCCGAAGACCTTCACGAGCGTGTGGCCCGTGTACATCTCCTCGATGTGCGCGTTCAGCTCGCCCGTCGTCTTCCACTGCCGCACGAACTGCGGCTGCGAGCGTTTGCCCACGCGCGTCGCGACGAGCGCCGAGAGCGGCACGGTCACGAGCGCGACGAGCGCGAGCAGCCAGGAGATCCAGAACATGACCGCGAGGACCCCGATGATCGTCAGCACCGAGTTGACGAGCTGGCCGAGCGTCTGCTGCAAGGTCTGCTGGAGGTTGTCCATGTCGTTCGTCGCGCGGCTCAGCACCTCGCCGCGCTGACGGCGGTCGAAGTACGAGAGCGGCAGGCGCGACAGCTTCGACTGCACGTCCTCGCGCAGCCGCCTGATCATGAGGTTGATCGCCCGGTTCGAGAGCCGCACCGAGACCGACATGAGCACGCCGCCGACCGCGAAGACGAGCGTCGCGATGAGCAGCACCTCGCCGAGGGCGCCGAAGTCGATGCCCTGGCCCGGCGTGAAGTGCACCCCCTTGAGGAGGTCGGCGAAGCCGCCGTCGCCGCGCTCGCGCGCCGCCTCGATGACCTGTTCCTTCGTCTGCCCGGCGCGCAGCTGCCCGCCGATCACCCCGCCGAAGAGCAGGTCGGTCGCGTGCCCGAGGATCTTCGGCCCCGAGACCGAAGCGGCCACGCTCACGATGCCGAGCAGCAGCATCCCGGTCAGCAGGGCCTTGTACGGGGCGAAACGGCGCGCGAGCCGCTTGGCCGTCCCCTTGAAGTCCTCCAGCCCCTGCGCTCCGGCCGCCATCCGTCCACCGGGCCCGGCCATCACGCGGCCTCCGCTTCCGTCAGCTGGGAGAGCACGATCTCCCGGTACGTCTCATTGGTCTCCATCAGCTCGTGGTGCCGCCCCACGCCCACGATCCGCCCCTCGTCCAGCACGAGGATGCGGTCCGCCTCGCGGATCGTCGCGACGCGCTGCGCCACGATCACCACCGTGGCCCGCGCCGTCTCCCGGCCCAGCGCCGCGCGCAGCGCCGCGTCCGTCGCGTAGTCGAGCGCGGAGAAGGAGTCGTCGAAGAGATAGATCTCGGGGCGCTGCACGAGCGTGCGCGCGATCGCGAGCCGCTGCCGCTGCCCGCCCGAGAAGTTCGAGCCGCCCTGCGCGACCGGCGCGTCGAGCCGGTGCTCCAGCTTCGCCACGAAGTCCTTGGCCTGCGCGACCTCCAGCGCGTGCCACAGCTCCTCGTCGCTCGCGTCCGGGTTCCCGTAGCGCAGATTGCTCGCGACCGTCCCCGAGAAGAGGTACGGCTTCTGCGGGACGAGCCCGACCGTGCGCGCCAGCAGCGCGGGATCGACCTCGCGCACGTCCACGCCGTCGACCAGGACCTCGCCCTCGGTCGCGTCGAACAGGCGCGGCACGAGGCCCAGCAGCGTCGTCTTGCCGCTGCCCGTCGAGCCGATCACGGCGGTCGTCTCACCCGGCAGCGCTTCGAGGTCGATCCCGCGCAGGACCGGCTCCTCGGCCCCGGGGAAGCGGAAACCCGCGCCGCGCAGTTCGAGCCGCCCGTGCCGGCGCAGCTCGGTGATCCCGGCCTTCGGCGGTACGACGCTCGACTCGGTGCCCAGCACCTCCTCGATGCGCTCGGCGCACACCTCGGCGCGCGGCACCATCATGAACATGAAGGTGGCCATCATGACGGCCATCACGATCTGCATGAGGTAGGAGAGGAACGCGGTCAGCGCCCCGATCTGCATCCCGCCGCTCTCGATGCGGTGCGAGCCGAACCACACGACGGCGACGCTGGAGAGGTTCACGACGGTCATGACGGTCGGGAACATCAGCGCGAAGAGCCGCCCGGTGCCGAGCGAGACCTCCGTCAGCTCCCCGTTCGCCCCGTCGAAGCGCTTCCCCTCGTACGCGTCGCGCACGAAGGCGCGGATGACGCGGTTCCCGGTGATCTGCTCGCGCAGCACCCGGTTCACGGTGTCCAGCCGGGTCTGGAGCGTACGGAAGAGGGGCCGCAGCTTGCGCACGATGAGCGCGACCGAGCCGCCGAGCACGGGGATCACGACGAGCAGGATCGAGGAGAGCGGCACGTCCTGGCCGAGCGCGAGGATCACGCCGCCGACGCACATGATCGGCGCCGAGACCATGAGCGTGAACGACATCAGGACGAGCATCTGCACCTGCTGCACGTCGTTCGTCGTCCGCGTGATGAGGGTCGGCGCGCCGAACTGGCCGACCTCGCGGGCCGAGAAGGACTGCACGCGGTCGAAGATCCGCGCCCGCACGTCCCGCCCGAGCGCGGCGGCGGTCCTGGCGCCGTAGAAGACGGCGCCGACGTTCCCCGCCATCTGCACGACGGCGACGAGCAGCATGAGCCCGCCGAACTCCATGATGTAGCCCGTGTCACCCTTCACGACACCGTTGTCGATGATGTCGGCGTTGAGCGTGGGCAGGTAGAGCGCGGCGCAGGTCTGGACGAACTGGAGCAGGACGAGAAGAGCGATGGGCCGTTTGTAGGGGGCCAGCGAGGCCCGCAGAAGTCGTATGAGCACACTGCGCCTGTCGGAGAGGGGCCGGGAGCCTCCCTATCCTGAGCGATGTGCCCGGGTGCGGACCAACCGATTAATTCAAGGCGGGGTCAAATCCCGCCGCCGCCGGTTCGGCCTCACAGCGGCTTCCGGTCCCCGAAGGCCCCCGGGTGCGTCTCCTCCCGCACCGCCGCGTACTGCTGCCGCACCGCCGCGCCCACGAGCAGTTCCTCCTCGTCGGCCTCGATGACCTGCGCCGCCGCCCCCTGCCACGCCGGCGGCTCCGTCGCGTCGAGCCGCCCCTCGTGCACGCCGAGCGCCCACGCCGCCTGCCGCGCCGCGCCGAGCGCCGCGTACTCGGCCGGCTGCGGCACGACGACCCGCGCGCCGAAGAGCGAGGCCGCCACGGCCCGTACGGCGGGCAGCCCGGCCGCCGAGCCGAGCAGGAAGACCCGCTCCACCGCGACACCCCGCGCCCGCAGCACCCCGAGCGCGTCGGCGACCGAGCACAGCATCCCCTCGAAGGCCGCGCGCGCCAGGTGCTCGGGCCGCATCGACTCGCGCCGCAGCCCGCTGAGCGTGCCCGCCGTGTACGGCAGGTCGGGCGTGCGCTCGCCCGCGAGGTAGGGCAGCAGCACGAGGCCGTGCGCGCCGGGCGTGGACTTGAGCGCGAGCGCGGAGAGCCCGTCGAGGTCGGTGCCGAGCAGCTCCGCCGTGCCGCGCAGCACCCGCACGGCGTTGAGCAGCCGCACCACCGGCAGGTGCATCCCGGTCGCGTCGGCGAACGCGGTCACCGCCGCGTCCCCGATCGCCTCGTGGTGGATCGCCATGACGGAGCCCGAGCCGCCGAGCGAGACGACCGCGTCGCCCGCGCGCACCCCGAGCCCGAAGGCGGCGGCCATCGTCTCGCCGGTCCCCGGCGCGATGAGCAGGCCCTCCGGCGTGGTCCCGGCCGCGTCCGAGGGGCCGAGCACCTCGGGCAGCGCGACCTGGTGTCCGAGCGCGAGTTCCGCGAGGTCGGGGCGCCACACGCCCTCGCGCGCCGACCAGTAGCCCGTCCCCGAGGCGCCGCCCCGGTCGGTCGTGCGGCGCGCGGGCCGCCCGAGGAGCTGCCACACGAGCCAGTCGTGCGCCTGGAGCACGGTGGCGGTCCTGGCCGCGTTCTCCGGCTCGTTGCGCGCGAGCCAGCGCAGCTTGGTGACCTGGTGCGCGGGCCCCGGCACGGAGCCGACGGCCTCGGCCCAGGCGGCGCGGCCCCCCTCCAGCGCGTCCGCGAGATCGGCGGCGGTGGCCTGCATCCGCTTGTCGGTCCCGACGAGCGCCGGCCGTACGGTCGCACCCTGCGCGTCGAGCGGGACGAGCGCGTGCTGCTGCGCCGAGACCCCGATCGCGCGCACGCCTTCGAGCACCCCGCCCCCGGCCGCCTCGCCGAGCGAGAGCAGCCAGGACTGCGGATCGCTCTCGTGCGGCTCGCTCCCCTCGGAGGGGTGCGGGGCGTACCCCTGCTTGAGCACGGCGCCGGTGTCCGCGTCGCACACCACGATCCGGGTCGCCTCTGCCGAGCTGTCCAGTCCCGCGACTATCCCCATGACAGGGAATTGTGCCGCACGTGACCGGTGGGGGAGCACTCGGCCGTACGGCGTAAGGGGCGGGGGCCGTTCGGGGGGGCGGGGGCGGAGCGGGGGTGCCGGGGGAGCGGGGGCGGAGCGTGGCCGTCCGGGATACGGAAGCGGGGC
>NZ_GG770539.1:5047196-5091170 GCF_000154905.1 Streptomyces sp. SPB074
CCGGCCGCCCCTGCGTGCCGCGTACTGCCCGGCCCCTAGACCGTGCCGGAGCCGAAGTCGTCGCCGGAGTCGTGGCCCGCGAAGGCCCGTACCCGACGCGAGACGGAGTCCGGCAGCCGGTCACCGACCTTCACCGAGACGACGTGCACCGCCTTCCCCGCCGCGACCCGGCCCTGCTGCGCGGCGGTCTCGGTCACGTTCCGCACCGCCGGATTGTGCGAGACCTGCCGGGCGTACTTCGCGAGCTGTTCGTAGCGTTCGCGCCCGGCCCTGGTCCCCAGGACGTAGCCCAGAGCCGCGCCCGCGGCGAATGCGATCCGGTAGCGCATGATGGCGGCCACCCTTTCCCTCGTGTTCGGTCTGCGTCGGTCTGCCCGTACGTGATCTTGCCCGATCATCGCCCGGCGCACCGGCCTGTCCCGAAGAGGGTTCCCCGTGAGCCGGGCGCCAGCCCCAACCGATTGGCAAAGCACCCCCCTGCTTGCGCTAATGTATGAGGCGCAGCGAGCGCGCACCGCACACAGCGGCCCCGCGTCCGCCGCGGCAGGTCGATCCCCTGTAGCTCAATTGGCAGAGCAGCCGGCTGTTAACCGGCAGGTTACTGGTTCGAGTCCAGTCGGGGGAGCTCGGTCTCCTGTAGCTCAATTGGCAGAGCAGCCGGCTGTTAACCGGCAGGTTACTGGTTCGAGTCCAGTCGGGAGAGCACAGCGAAGGACCCCGGTTCGCCGGGGTCCTTCTGCGTGTCGCGGCAGGTCGGCCCCATCCGAGGCGAGAGATCGTATGACCGGCTATGCTGCGGCAGACGGCGCTGACGGGGTCCACCCGACGCGCCGCAACGGGGCGGTAGCTCAGCCGGTTAGAGCAGCGGACTCATAATCCGTCGGTCCTGGGTTCGAGTCCCAGCCGCCCCACTCGAACTCCCCCCGGAAATCTCTCCCGGCCAGCACCCGAGCGCCTCACCCGGTATCCACCGCGGGAGGCGCTCAGCCGCGTTCAGGGCTCCTGCGTGAGCGATGCGTGAGCGGGAGTGCCGGAACCGGCTTCCCGGCGCGCACGGGGCACCACAGCCTCCGCGTTCCAGGCGACCTCCTGATCGACCTGGGGGAGAAGGCTGGTGTACGTGTCGGACGCTAGCTGAATCGTCGTGTGCCGCAGCGTCTCCTTGATCGCGTGGATGTCACCTCCACCCGCATGGATCAGCGTTGCCGCGACGTGCCGCAGATCCCGCAGGTTGATCGGCGGCAGCCCGGCCTCCCGGCACAGCCGTCGGAACACGTCCGACACCTTCTCCGGATGCAGCCACCCACCATCCGTGTCCACGAAGACCTTCCCGGTCTCGTGCCACGGCAGCCCCGCCTCCAGGCGCGCGGCACGCTCCGCCTGCTGACGCTCCCGATGCTCGACGAGCGCGCGAACCGTCGCGGGTCCCAGGGCGATTGTGCCCGCGCTCTCCTCCGTCTTCGGATCGCTCTGGATCGGAGTCCACCCGTCCTGGATGATCGTCTTGGAGACCGTCAGGCGCGCCTTGACGAGGTCGATGTCGGACCACGCCTGCCCGATCGCCTCACCACGGCGAGGCCCCCGGAACGCGATCAGGTGGAACAGCGCGTACAACCGGTCGGACTCGGCGTGGTCCAGAAAGACGCCGACCTGCACGGGCGTCCACACCATTACGCCGGACGGCTTCTCGCCCGTCCTCTTCCAGTGCTCGACGTGCTCCTCGGTCCACAGCACAGCCTTCGGCCGGCGGCCGGACTCCAGCTCGACGTGTGCGGCCGGGTTGAAGGTGAGGAGCTGCTGTGCGATCGCCGCGTTGAGCGCCGAGCGCAGTGTCGCGCGGATGCGCTGCTTCGTCGCCGGGCCCGTCACCCGCCGGTACGGCGGCATCTCGGCGAGCTTTGCTCGCTCCCGCTCCAGGCGCGCCGCCTCAGCCGCGGGCGGCCGGGAGCGCTTCCCCCAGGTCGCGCGCGCCTGCTGCTCGCGGCGCTGCTGGTTCTGCACGAGGATCGTCTCGTTCGCCGTGTCGATCGCGTCGAAGAACTCGGTGAGATGCCCGACGTTGAGGCGGTCGAGGAGCAGGTGCCCGATGCCTGGCTTGAGGTGGACGTCGATGTGGGAGGCGTAGCCGCGGAGCGTGGACTTCTTCCGCTTCTTCGCAGCGTGCCACTCATCCAGCCAGTCACCCACGGTCGTACTGCTGACGAGGGCCTGCCCCGCGCGGAACCGGCGGCGCGTCTCGGCGAGGTCGGGGAGGGGCGCCTTCTTGTCCGTCGACACGGCTTCCAGCAGATCCCCGATACGGACCTGCCCGTCCGCGTCGTTGCCGTCCGGGAGGTCGAGGAGCGCACGGACCTTGTCGAGGTCCGCCTGGGCCGCCTTCGCCGTCTCGTACCCGGAGCGGGAGAAGGAGCGCCGACTGCCGTCCTCGCGCGGCGGCAGCTCCTGACGCACCGCCCACACGCCGTGCCGGCGGCTGGAGAGCTGCGGGCACGCCTTCCCGAGCGCGCGCCCCTCGGCGTCACGGCAGTAACAGCGGCGGTACGTCGAACCCTTCACTGACTACTCCTCGCCGTCCAATTGCTCTTCCTGTGAGGCGGGCGCGAGCTGACTCCGCAGCCATTCCGCCTGTCGAGCCAGACTCTCTAGTTCTCCTTGGAGCACGGCGAAATGCATGTTGCTGGCCGTTCGACGGTTACCTACCTCGGCAACCTTCATCTGAGCATGCTCCCATTCCATGTTCAGGCGGGCCAAGGAATCTGCGGACTCCTTAACGAGTTGGTGCGTGATAGCGGGTGAGGTGTCGTGCCACGTGGATGGCATGATCCCGCTGTGGCGATCATGGTCAATCGGGCGGTGCTGGCGCATCGACTGTTCACGGGGCTCTCCCGGCGTCATCTTGCGTGCTTGGTCGAAGAGTTGGCCGAGCCGTGGCAGGCCGGGGTCGAGGGTCGCCGCCATGCTGTGCGAGGCGGGGCCCGCAAGCGGGCCGAAGGCGCCGGCGCCCGCCATCAGCTGGTGTTCGTCGACCGGTTGGTGGCCACACTCATCCACCTGCGGCACGACCTGCCGCACTCGGTGCTGGGGCTGCTGTCAGGTGTCGACCGATCCACGGTCACCCGGGCGATCGGAGAGGTGCGCACGCTCTTGGCGGAGCGGGGGTGCGCGGTTCCCGACCGTCCCGGCCTGCGGCTTCGGACTCCGGCGGATGTGTTTGCCTACGCGCAGGCCGAAGGTGTCGAGCTGCGTCTGGACGCCACCGAGATCCGGGTCCGCCGGCCACCGGCCGGCCGCGGCGGCCGGCGCGCATTCGTCTCGGGCAAGAAGAAGCAGAACACGATGAAGGCCACCGTGATCGCCGGCTGGCGGGGCCGCACGTTATGGACCGATGCCCTACGACCTGGGCGTATGCACGACGCCACCGCCGCCCGCGACGAAGGCATCGCCATCTGCTTCCAGCACTTCCCCGACGTCGAGGTCCTGTTGGACGACGGCTACCTGGGGCTGAGCCGCGACCATCGCGGGCAGGCGATCACGCCGCCGAGAAAACCCCGGCCGGGAGCACTGCCCGACAGAGTCGAACAATGGGGACGCGACCGCCACGGCCACTCGTCCGACCGCATCACCGTCGAACACGCCCTCGCTGATCACAAACGCTGGAAGCAACTGACCCGCTGGACACATCGCCGCGACCGCCTGCCCGACACCTACCGCGCCATCGCCGGCCTCGTCTCCGACCGCAACACCAGCATCTGAAAACGGCCGTGAGCAGGGCAAACACACCTCACCCGCTATCACGCACCAACTCGTAACAGCAGCCCCAGCACCGAGTGCGGCAGGTCGTGCCGCAGGTGGATGAGTGTGGCCACCAACCGGTCGACGAACACCAGCTGATGGCGGGCGCCGGCGCCTTCGGCCCGCTTGCGGGCCCCGCCTCGCACAGCATGGCGGCGACCCTCGACCCCGGCCTGCCACGGCTCGGCCAACTCTTCGACCAAGCACGCAAGATGACGCCGGGAGAGCCCCGTGAACAGTCGATGCGCCAGCACCGCCCGATTGACCATGATCGCCACAGCGGGATCATGCCATCCACGTGGCACGACACCTCACCCGCTATCACGCACCAACTCGTAACGAGCTGGTGCGTGATTGCGGTTGGGGAGGGATCGCGCGAGGGTGGGATGATCCAGTCCGTGGTGATCACGGTCGACCGGAACGTTCTCGCGCATCAGCTGTTCACCGGTGTCTCCCGGCAGCATCTGGCTTGCCTGGTCGAGGAGTTGGCTGGCCCGTGGCAGGCCATGATTGAGGGGCGTCGTCACGAGGCTCGCGGCGGGGCCAGGAAACGTGAGGCGGGGGCCGGTGCCCGGCATCGGCTGGTGTTCGTCGACCGGCTGGTCGTCACGCTGATTCACCTGCGGCACGATCTCCCGCACTCCGTCCTGGCCCTGTTGTCCGGTGTCGACCGTTCCACCGTTACCCGCGCGGTCGGAGAGATGCGCGGGCTCCTGGCCGAACGCGGATGCGCGGTCCCTGACCGTCCTGGCCTGCGGCTTCGGACCCTGGCGGATGTGTTCGCCTACGCCCAGGCCGAGGGCATCGAGCTGCGGCTGGATGCCACCGAGATCCAGGTCCGCCGGCCCGCAGCCGGCCGCGGCGGACGCCGGGCGTTCGTCTCGGGCAAGAAGAAGCAGAACACGATGAAGGCCACTGTCGTTGCCGACCATCAGGGCCGCACTCTCTGGACCGACGCCCTGCGGCCAGGCCGGATGCACGATGCGACCGCCACACGCAACGAAGGTATCGGAACCTGTTTCCAGCACTTCCCGGACGTGGAAGTGGGGCCTTGACCCTGGAGTTTGAACACGTCTATGCGGCTCGGGCCAGGGTAGTTGAGGTTGGGTGGACGGTGATCTCGTAGGTGATCGGGGCTCGCTGGCCGAGCCGGGAATGACGGCGTCGGGTGTTGTAGCGGGACAGCCAGTGGAAGGCGTCGAGTCGTGCCTCGCGCTCGCTTGACCAGCCCTTTCGGCCCTTCAACGTCTCCCTTTTAAAGCTGGCGTTGAACGATTCGGCGGCGGCGTTGTCCGCGCTGGACCCGACGGCGCTCATGCTCTGCAGGACACCGGCCCGGCGGCAGGCGTCCGCGAAGGCCCCGCTGGTGTACTGGGCTCCGTGATCGGTGTGCATGATCGCCCCGTTCAGACTGCCGCGGGTCCGTTCCGCGGCGGCGAGGGCGTCGATGACGAGCTCGGTGCGCATGTGGTCGGCGATCGCCCAGCCTGCCAGGCGGCGCGAGCACAGGTCGATCACTGTCGCGAGATAGCAGAACCGTCCGCCGCCGACGCTCAAGTAGGTGATGTCACCGACGTACTTGGTGTTGATCTCCTTCGCGGTGAAGTCGCGGCCGATCAGGTCCGGGGCCTTCGCGGTGGCCGGGTCGGCGATGGTGGTGCGGTGCCGGCGCCGCAGACGGACCCCTTCGAGGCCGATGGTCCGCATGATCCTGGCAACGCGCTTGTGGTTGACCGCCTGGCCGCCCTCGTCGCGGAGCTCGGCAGTGATCCTCGGGACTCCGTAGGTGCCGTCGGACTCCTTGTGGGCCTTGCGTATCCGGGCCGCGAGCCGGTCGTCAGCGGCCTGACGGGCCATGCGAGCCGGGGCGGTGCGACGCCAGTAATAGAAACTCGAGCGGGCGATCCCGAGAATGTCGCAGAGCCGCTTCACGCCGTATCGGCGCTGGTGATCCTCAACGAACTGGCAGCGGTTCACCAGCGCGTCTCCGTCGCGAAATACCGGGCCGCCTTGCGGAGGATGTCGCGTTCTTCCTCCAGCTCGCGGATCCTCTTGCGCGCGGCGGCCAGCTCCGCCTGAACCGGGTCACCGGCAGGCTGCGGTGCCGTTGCGGGGGCGGAATGGGCACCGGCGCGGCGTCCGTCGGCGGCCCGGATCCAGTTCCGCAGCGTCTCGGTGTTCACTCCGAGATCGGCGGCGACCGACTTGATCGTCGCTCCCGGACGCGACCGGTACAACGCGACCGCGTCCGCCTTGAACTCGGCGGGGTAATGCTTCATCCCCACAGGGACTCCGTTCTCCTGGACCATCAAGATCCAAGTCTCTCCGGTGTCCAAACTCCAGGGTCAGGGCCCGCCCTACTCTCCCCCGAGCCCCCGCACGCTCCCCGGTCCCTGTAGACGCAGGTCACAGCCTCGCCGAGGACGCCGTAGACCGGCCGGTAGATCGCCAGAAGGAGCCCACGCGACGCCTCCGACGGGTGCGGCCACTGAGTAACAGAATTGCAACAAACGGAATCTAACGACTGTTATCGCGCGCATGGGAGCCGCACGGGAACGTCAAAGCCCCTATCTGCATCTCCCTTATCGAGAGCGACTACTCACAAGGGGGACCTATGAAGATGGGGCAGATCGCCGCAACGGCAACTGCGGCCACCTGCGCGACAATCCTGACGGCGTCCGTCGCCATTGCTGACGAGACAGCGCCCGCCCCTGGGCGCGGCACCGCGCCCGAGGTCTCGGTCCAGTCCGTGGCGAGCAAGTGCAAGGGCGCCGCTCCCAAGACTGTCGCCGTCACGTATTACCGGGGGCCGAGCAAGGTCTACTTGCGTTGCGGCACGAAGAGCTACGGCTACAAGCACCTCGTAGCCAGGAAGCGCTGGAGCACCAACTTCAGCAACAAGATCAGTAAAACTGTCTGGAGCGGCACCATCGTCACCAACACTCCCGGGGAGCGCACCTACGAGCGCATCGTCGTCCAGTGCCCGCCCAGCATCCAGTTCCGAGTGGTCACCAACCCCGGCCCCTACGGCAAGGACCCCCGGATCAACCCTCAAGGCATCATCACCGCCTACAAGCCCGCCGCAATCAAGGCGAAAGCCTGCTAGAGGTAATCCATGGCCACCGTTGAAGACGTTCGCAGCCAGCTCTCCGCGCGCCTGTTGGGGCAGATAGAGGACAGTGTCGCCACGCTCCATGTGACCGACCTTGACATCACCGAGAACGGTCGATCTTTCACAGCAGTGTTCGATCTCGACGCGCCGGACGGCCGCTGGCGAGTCACCCTGGAGAGCGATCGTGCCGACATGAATATCTTCAACGGGACACCCGACGCGCAACTCGTGGACGCAGTCGCCTCCGGCTTCAGAATCAGGCTCGCCGAGTGGTGGCACACGAAAGGCGCGGAACGCGCCTCAGCACGTCAAGGCAAACGGCTCGACTAGACGACGGAGGACTGGCTGATGCAGCACCCCGTCCTCCTCGACGCCTACGCCGCCGAGGCCGCCACTGGCATCAAGGCCACCACCATCCGCCAGTGGCTCCGCCGAGGCCACCTCACCCACCACGGCTACGACAGGTACGGCCGCGTCCTCGTCGACCTCCGCGAGGTCCAGGCGCGTCAGGAGCGGGCGGCAGCGACACCACCTGTCACAGTGGGGGCACGTTCGGCGTACCCGCACACGGACACTGAGCCACCCGAGGGCCCCCGCCGACACGGCCGGGGGCCCTCGTCGTGTCACAGAACAGCAACTCCGCCTTCACGCCGCCTCCACGACTTCAACAATGACCCCTCAAGCACTCATCCCTTGGGGGACCATGAAGCGCACCGCGCCCGTCGCCGCCACCTGCGTACTCCTTCTCGCGGCTTCCGCGTGCAGTCACGACGACGAACCCGCCAGTAAGGCGACAACGAGTACGCGCCCGGAGAAGCCATCCGCCGCAGCAGAGCCCACGAAGGCCGGCACGCCGGACGTGAAACCGCTCGGCGCCTCCGTGCGAACCGATGGTGCCGCCGATCCGATCGAAGGCAACGGCGGCGGCGTCCTCCAGATCACCCCCACCTCGGTGATCTACATGAAGTCCACGGGCTACGACGAGCCGGAGAACGGGCAGTTCCTCGTTGTCACCGTGAAGGAAAAGGCGATGACGGCCGCCCCCGCGTCTGAGGAAGCACCCATGGGTGGCGGCGGCTGGTCGTACATCGCCCCTGACGGGCAGGCCGTCTCTACTCTGACCGGCAATGCCACCAACGTCGTGCCTGACGGTTTCGAAGGCGGCGGGGCCATCGACCCCGGGACCTACCAGTGGAAATCCACTGTGTTCGACATCGGCCTCAAGCAGGCAGGCGGGACGCTGTCCTACAAGGACGGCGCAGGCGAAGTGTACCGCTGGAAGACGCCCGCCTCCACCACCGGCCCCGAAGCCTCCAAGGTGGAGGCGTCCTTGAAGTAACGCCCCGGTCCCAGCCGTCCGGGAATTCCGGCAGGAGGTACCCCGTGCCCACTCGCCCCCCTTCCCGATGCGGCGAGCCCGGGTGCTCGGCCTTCGCCACGAAGCGCGGCAGGTGCGACGAGCACCAGCCGATCGCCTGGGCCGGCCGCGACGACAAGGCCGGCCGATACGGGATCAGCTCAGGCAGGTGGCGCACCCTCAAGCGCGTCGCAGGCCGCGACGGTGAGTACTGCTACCGGTGCGGGGCCGAGCAGCCCAGCGCCGAGGACGACCCCGACGGCGAACTGCGGCTCCAGCTCGACCACATCACGCCCGTCAGCGAAGGCGGGGCCGTGGACGACCCCGAAAACCTCGGGCTCATCTGCGTGCCCTGCCACGAGGCCAAGAGCAAGGCCGAGGCCGCCCGCGGCAACGCCCGCAGACGACGCCGGAGGTGAGCCGTGACCGACCCGCTCGCCGCCTACCGCGACCTCGTCGCCGCCGCCCAGAGGATCACCGCCGAGCGCGTCACCTACGGCCTCGTCACCCCCGAGGCCGAGCGCGCCTACGACCACGCCCTCACCTCCCTGCGGGGCCACCCCGGGGGTAGGGGAGTCGGGATTTCTGCACCCCCACCCCTGGGGCCCGCCGCGGTCAGCTTTCCGCGTGCGTGCACAGAATCTTGAAGGGGGGTCTTCCTGATGGGACGGACCGCCCAGCCCGCCGCGCTTCGGCTGATCAAGGGCCGTGCGCCCGGCAAGGACTCCGCCGGCCGTGAGGTGAAGGCGGGGCCCGCCTTCAAGCGGCTCTCGCCGGAGGCGCCCGAGTGGCTGTCCGAGGAGGCCGCCGCCGAGTGGGCGCGCGTAGTGCCGGGCCTGGCCCGCCTTGACTTGCTCAAGCCGGAGGACCGCGCGGCCTTGGCCGCGTACTGCGAGGCGTGGGCCAGTTTCCGGGTGGCGACGGAGGCGGTTCAGCGGGAGGGGCTGACGATCGAGGCGAAGCAGGGGCTGCTCCCGCATCCGGCCGTGGGCATGGCGCGCGCGGCCGGGCGCGAGGTGCGGGCGTGGGCGGCGCATTTCGGGCTCACGCCGAGCACGGAGCAGGCGCTCGCGAGGGGGTCCGAGAATGAGCCGGACCCGGACAACCCCTTCGGGTAGGCGGTCGCCGAAGGTCCCGGCCGCGTACCAGGATGAGGAGCTGCTCGCGCGGCTCAAGCTGTCGCCCGAGGTGGCGTGGTACCTGACCGAGCGGGGTGTCCCGCTGCCGGACTGCCCGTCGCTGGTCAAGGCGCCCGAGCCTCGGGACGCACCCGGCGCGGCGTTCGACGGGGAGCGCGTCGACCGCGTGCTGCGGGCTTTCCAGCAGCTCCGGCACACGCAGGGCGCGCTGGCGGGACAGCCGCTGCGGCCGGACCCCTGGCAAGTCGCGTACATCCTGGCTCCGATCTTCGGGTGGGTGCACTGGGACGACGGCGCCGGTATGTACGTGCGGATCATCCGCGAGGCGTATGTCGACGTCCCCCGCAAGAACGGCAAGACCACCTTGGGCGGCGGGATCGCCCTGTACATGATGGGCGGGGACGGCGAGCCGGGGGCGCAGGTCATCACGGCCGCCGTGACGAAGGAGCAGGCCCGGCTCCTCTACGGGCCCGTGAAGGCGATCGTGGAGAAGTCCCCGGCGCTCAGTCGGGTCATGCAGCCGCTCGCCTCGGCCATCCTGCACCCGAAGACGGACAGCTACTTCAAGCCGGTGTCCTCGCTGGCGGGCGCGCAGCACGGCCTCAACCTGCACTGCGGGCTGGTCGATGAGCTGCACGAGCACAAGACGCCCGAGCTGGTCGAGACGATCGAGTCGGGCACGGGCTCGCGCCGTCAGCCGCTGATCTTCATCATCACGACGGCGGACGCGGGCAAGCGCGAGTCGGTCTACCAGCGCAAGCGCGAGCGGGTCGAGCAGCTCGCGCGCGGCGCCTACCGGGCGCCGTCCGTGTACGGCGTGGTGTTCGCGGCGGAGAAGGACGACGACCCGTTCGCCGAGGAGACGTGGAAGAAGGCGAACCCCGGGTACGGGGTGAGCCCGACGCGCGCGTACCTGCGCACGGCGGCGGAGAAGGC
The DNA here is from genome assembly GCF_000154905.1 of Streptomyces sp. SPB074. GTDB lineage: Bacteria > Actinomycetota > Actinomycetes > Streptomycetales > Streptomycetaceae > Streptomyces. The sequence goes on from NZ_GG770539.1 coordinate 5,057,533, forward strand.
CCAGCAGTCCCCTGCCGAGCTGGCGTCCTTCCTGCGCCTGCACCTGGGCATCCGCACGAAGCAGGTCACGAAGTTCTTGACGCTGGAGTCGTGGACGCTCAACGGGGCGATGGTCGATGAGGCCACGCTCGCCGGCCGTGAGGCGTATGGCGGCCTGGACCTCGGCGCGGTGAGCGACCTCAACGCGCTCGCGTGGCTTTTCCCGGACGACCGGGACGGCAGCGTGGACTTGCTGCTGCGCTTCTGGACGCCCGAGGACAACATCAAGGACCTCGACCGGCGGACGGCAGGGAGCGCCTCGGTGTGGGTGCGTGAGGGCTGGCTGCGGACGACGCCGGGCAACGTGACGGACTACGAGGTCATCGGCGCCCAGATCCGGAAGGACCTCGACGCGTTCGACGTCAAGTCGCTGGGCTTCGACCGGTGGTCGTCCACGCCGCTCACGAACTCGCTGGAGGGCGAGCGCGCGCCGATGGTGGGCGTCGGGCAGGGCTACAAGACCATGTCGCCCGCGCTCAAGGCCGTGCAGCGGCTTCTGCTCCAGGGGGCATCGCAGGTACAGGCCGGGGGCCGGCCGATGCTGCGGCACGGCGGTAACCCGGTCATGGCGTGGATGGTCGACAACCTCGCCGTGGCAGTGGATGACGCGGGCAACGTCAAGCCGTCGAAGGCCAGCGCCGGGGACAAGATCGACGGCGTCTCCGCGCTGTGCGACGCGATGTCGGAAGTACTGGCGCGCCCGCCGAAGCGGACGAGCGCCTACGAGGACGCGGAGTTCGAAGCGATCTGAGGAGGGGGGCCGCTCATGGCGTGGTGGCGCCGCAACAAGCAGAATGATCAGGCCGCGCTCCCCGCGAAGGCGGCGGAAGGCTTCGGGGACCTGGACGCGCTCAGCGCCTACGTCACGGCGCACGGCATCCGCATTGTCGATCCGGGCATCCCGCTCTCGGCCTACGCGGATACCGCGGCGGCCGGGGACGTGTGGCGCACTCAGCCCAGCGTGCGGAAGGTCGCGGACTACATCGCGCGGGCGATCTCCACGATCCCCTGGCACGTGTACGAGCGGGTGTCGGACACGGACCGCCGTCGCGTCTCCGGTCACCCCCTCGCCCAGCTTCTCGGCGCTCCGGGCCCGTACCGCACTCCGTCGCGGCTGTGGCACGGCGTGCTCGTGGACTGGCTGATCTACGACCGGTGGTGCGTTCAAGTCCTCCCGTCCGCCGACACGGCGAGCGGGTGGGAGCTGCGGCGCATTCCCGCGCGGCTCATGCACGTGCTCGCCGACGACTTCGACGGGGTCGCAGCCCTGTACCTGACCGACCCGCACGGGCGCGCGCAGGAGGTGCAGTCCGAAGGGTTCCTCTTCGACCACGGGTACGCGAACGTGGGCGCGGACGGCACGAGTCCGATGGACACGCTGCGGCAGATCCTCGCCGAGCAGACCGAGGCCGTCGAGTGGCGGCGCCAGGTGTGGAAGAACGGCGCCCGCGTCCCGACCGTCATCGAGCGTCCCGCCGACGCCCCAGCTTGGTCGGCTACCGCGAAGAGCCGGTTCACGGAGGCGTTCAACGCGTTCATCGGGCGGGCCGGGCAGGCGGGCGGCACGCCGATCCTGGAAGACGGCATGAAGCTCGTCACCCTCTCCGCGTTCAACCCGCGTGAGGCGCAGGACATCGAAGGCCGGCGCCTGACGGACATCGAGGTCGCCTCCGCGTACCACATCCCTCCGGAGCTGGTGGGCGCGAGGGAGGGGACTTTCAGCAACGTCGACGCGTTCCGCCAGATGCTTTACACGCACAGCCTGGGGCCGACGATCACGCAACTCCAGGACGTCCTCAACGTCATGCTCGTCCCGCTCATCGCCCCCGGCAGCAACCTGTACGTCGAGGCGAACGTCGAGGCGAAGCTGCGCGGCAGCTTCCTGGAGCAGGCTCAGCTCCTCCAGACCGCTGTGGGCGCCCCGTACATGACGCGCGCGGAGGGCCGGACGGTGCTGAACCTGCCGCGCCTGGAGGGTACGGACGAGCTGATCACGCCGCTCAACGTGGTCGAGGGCGGCCTCGCGTCGCCCCGGGACACGGCGCCGAAGCCGGAGGACCAGCAGCTCCCAAAAGCGGGCGGCCGTCTGCGGCTGGTGAAGAGCGGGCGGCCGGATGACCTCGGGACGGCGAAGGAGGAGCGGCAGGCCCTCACGGACGCGTTGACCGGGTGGGCTGAGCGGCAGGCCGAGGGCCTGCTGGAGCGCGCGAGCGCGAAGGCGGACGGGCCGCCGGACTTCTACACCCTGTGGGCGGTCTCCTCCCCGGAGCGCCAGGAGCAGCTCGCCGCGCTGCTGGCCGCGCACGGTCTGCGCCTGGCGCAGGTCGGCGCCTGGGAGGTTCTCGCCGAGTTCAACCCGGACGCGGAGGGCTGGGACGCCGCCGTGATGGAGGCGTGGCTGGTGAAGGCGGCCGCGTCCCACGCCGCGCAGTACGAGCAAGCCGGGTACGCGGCGGCGGCCGACGCGGTCCGTGAGGACGGCGACTGGCGGGACAACCTCCGCGCGGGCATGGCCGCGTGGGTGACGGCGGGCGCCGTGCGGGCGGCGACCGCCGGTACGGAGGCGCTCAGCTTCGGATCGCACGACGCGGCCGGCGCCTCCGGGCTGACCCGCAAGGTTTGGCGCACGGGCGGGCGGAACCCGCGGCCGAGCCACGAGGCGCTCGACGGCGAGGCTGTCGCGCTGGACGACGTGTTCGGCAACGGGCTGCGCTGGCCCGGCGACGGGCGCGGTGACGTGGATGAGACTGCGGGCTGCAACTGCTCGCTCGACTACACCCGAGAGGGGGGCTGAGACGTGCCCCGCACCAAGGAAGCACCCGCGCGGATCAAGGCGGCGGGCCCTGCCGACGGGCTCGGCGAGGGCCAGTTCCGCGCGCTCGTGAGCGTGTTCGGCAACGAGGACAGCATGGGCGACGTCATCGCCCCGGGCGCGTTCGCGCAGGTCCTCGCGGAGTGGAAAGCCTCCGGGGACCCGATCCCGGTCGTGTGGGCGCACAAGTGTGCCGATCCCTTCGCGCATATCGGCTCCGTGCTGGAGGCCACCGAGACGCCGGACGGCCTGGAGGTCCTCGCGCAGATCGAGGACTTGGACACCAACCCCACCGCGCTCCACGTGCACGGGCTCCTCAAGGGCCGTCGTATCAAGCAGTTCAGCTTCGCCTACGAGGTGGGTGAGGGCGGGTGGGTGGACACCGACGACACGGCCGCGCACCCGTGGGGCGGCTACTACGAGATCAAGCGATTCAGCAGCCTGTTCGAGGTGGGCCCCTGCCTGGTCGGCGCCAACCAGGAGACCGAACTCCTGGCGGCGAAGGCGCGCGATCTCGCGCGCGGTGCGAAGGAGGGGCGGGTCCTGGCGGGCGCGCACTACGACCGGCTCGTCTCCGCGCACGCGGCGATCGGTGAGGTCCTCGCCGCCGCCGAGCCTCAGAAGACTTTCCGGCCCGAGCCCGCGGGCCGGGCCACCCCCGTACTGGAGACCGGCCAGCCGCCGGCCGAGGAGACCGCCGCCGCCCCCGGGGCCGCCGCGAAGTCGCCCGGTCTCACGCCCGCCCAGGTCGCCGCATGGGTCACCACCACGACGTTGACCACCAGGAGGTCACGATGACGCTGCGCGAGCAGCCCAAGCAGGCCCTCGACCGCGCGGCGGAGATCGCCCAGAAGGCGCGGGACGAGGACCGAGAGTTCACCGAGGACGAGGTCACCGAGATTGGGCAGCTCCGCGAGAAGGTCGCGGAGCTGGAGCCGAAGGTGAAGGCGGCGGACGCGGCGCGGGCTGCCGCCGACGAGATGGCGGGGAAGGCGGCGGGCAGCCGCCCCGCGCCCGCCGCGCGCCCCCAGGTCAAGGACCGCCAGGAGCAGGCCGACGAGGGCACGTTCGGCACCCGCTTCGTGAAGTCCGGCCTGTACGAGCAGTTCCGCAAGGCCCACCCGTCCGGGCTCAGCGAGGGCTCGGCCGTCAACATCGGCCGCGTCAACATCGGCTCGCTCGACGACTGGGCGCGCGGGTGGAAGGCCACGGCCGCGCCGCTCCAGGTCGGGCTCGGCCACGTCGCCCCGGTGCGGATGCCGATGGTCGACCAGGTCGACCGCGACAACCTCACCATCCTCGACCTCATCAGCAGTGGCACCGCGTCCGGCGCGTTCGAGTACCTCCAGGTCACTGGCGTCACTCGCAACGCCGCCGTCGTGGCGGACGAGATCCTGCCCGGCGACGCCGACACCGCCCTCAAGCCGACCTCCTCGATCCAGACGGAGCTGGCGGACGCGAAGCCGTACACCTACGCGGATGGCTACGACGTCACCAACGCCCTCCTGTCCGACGCGCCCGCCCTGGCGTCGTACATGGACAACGAGCTGCGCTACTCGCTCGACTCCGTGATCGAGGACAAGCTGCTCAACGGCACGGGCACGAACGGGCAGCCCAAGGGCCTGCTGCACACCACGGGCGTGCAGTCGCTCACCTACACGCCGGGCGCGGATGCCATGGCGCAGGTCAAGGCGATCCGGCAGGCCATCACGAAGGTGACGCAGCTCCCGGGCGGCAATGTGACCGCCGTCCTCATGTCGCCCGAGAACGACGAGGCGTGGGACCTTCTCCAGGACGCCAACGACCGGTTCTTCGGTCAGGGCCTGTTCGGTCAGGGGCCGTCCACCTCGTGGGGGCGCACGCGCGCGCTCTCGCAGCGCCTCACGCCGGGCACCGTGATCCTCGGCGACTGGCGGCAGATGGCGCTCCTCGACGTCGAGGGCCTGAGCGTCATGGCGTTCAACCAGCACGCCGACTACGCCCGCCGCAACCTCGTCTACGTGCGCGCCGAGCTGCGCGCCGAGCAGGTCATCTGGAAGCCGAACCGGCTCATCGTCGTGAGCCCCGAGGCCGAGGAGGGCTGACCCGTGCCCGAGCACAAGATGATCGTCATGGGCGGCATCCGGGTGCGCGCGGAGGACGCGGACCGCTACCGCGCCCGCCCGCTCGGGCGCTCGGGCCCGCTCACCGTGGCGCAGGCGAACCCCGTACCGCTGGCGCCGGACGCGGCCTTCGACCCGGGTGCGCACGACGTGCACGGCGTCCTGGCGCATCTCGCCGACGCGGACCCGGCGGAGACCGCCCGCGTCCTCGACGCCGAGGCGAACGGGAAGGGCCGCAAGACCCTGACCGACCGACGCGACGAGCTGCTCGCCGCCGCACAGGAGCGAGCCGATGGCGCCGGGGCCTGACCCGCTCCTTGCCGAACCCGCCGACCTGGCCGCGTTCCTCGGCGTCCCGGCCGACGACCCGAAGCTGCTCGCCGCGCTCCGCGCCGCCACCCGGCGGTTCCGGGGCGCGGTCCGGCACCCGGTGTCGCTGGTCACCGAGGACACGGTCAACCTGGACGGCGGCGGGGAGGACAGGCTCCTCCTCCCCGCCGCGCCTGTCGTGCAGATCCGCTCTGTCCTGGTGGATGGTGAACCGCTCACCGGCGTCCGCGTGAAGCGGCAGGCCGGGGTTCTGCTCCACCCGGCCGGGTGCTGGCCCGCATGGTCGGAAATCACTGTGATCTACGACCACGGGTACGACCCGGTGCCCGAGGAGGTCGCCGAGGCTGTCATCGACCAGGCCCGCGCGCTGTACACCCTGCGCCCGGGCCTGGCCTCGATGACGGCCGGCGGCGAAGCCCTGGGCTTCGGGGCGCAGGCGGCGGTCGGGGTGACGGCGCAGTGGACGGCGGCGGTCGACGCGTACCAGCTCAACCGAGGGGACCGCACCTGATGTTCCACCAGAGCGTGATCCGGGTGCGCGCGGGCACGAAGACCGACCGGGGCGGCAACGTCGTCAAGGACTGGGCGAGCGCGAGCAAGGCCCTGATCGGCTCCCTGTCCGTGCAGCCCGCCGTGCAGTCGGAGGAGAGCGACCCGACGCGTACCGCCGTGGTGACGGGCTGGCGGGTGCTGTCCGCTCCTGGCACGGCGCCGGACATCCGGGCGGACGACCGGATCGAGCACGCGGGGATGGTGTGCGAGGTCGAGGGCGAGGTCGCGGCCTGGCCCGACCCGCTCACCGGCGGCGTGCACCACGTCGAGTTCGTCATCAAGCGCGCCACCGGATAGGAGGCGATCATGCTCGTTGAACTCCGCCTGGACTCTGCCGGGATACGCGAAGTTCTCCAGGGCCCGGAGGTTCGGCTCCTCGTTGATGGTGTCGCGGCGAGCATCGCCGCCAGGGCCCGCGCCTCGCTCCGATCCGATGTGGAGGTGCGAGTGCGTGGATACACGACGGACCGTGGCGCGGCGTCGGTGACTGTCGCCGACGTGCGCGGGATGGCGTGGCAGGCGCGGGACGGGACCCTGACGCGCGCGGCGGGCGCCGAGGGCCTGGAGATCCGCGCTTGGGGCGGCCGATGAAGGCGCTCGTGGTCTTTCCCGACGCGCAGTCCATCGGCGCGCAGATCCTCCGTACCGCGCTCACTGCGCGCGGCGAGCCCTTCGTGGCTGGGGTCACGGTGGGGACGCGGGTGCCGGGCGACCGGTCCCCGGAGACTCCCCGCCTGCCCTACGTGATGGTGCGTCTCGATGCCGCGCTGCCGCACTCCTCGATGGGCAACAGCCGCGTCACGCTGCGGGTCACGGTGTGGCACGAGGACGCCGACCAGGCGCACGACCTCGCGCAGCTCTGCGCCGGGCTGCTCCTGGTCCACGACGGGACGCTGCTGCGCTCCGTGCGCCCCGGCACGGGCCCGCTGCCCGCCACCGATCCCGACTCGGGTATCGACCTGAGCACCTTCACGGTCCTCGCGAACGTCGCCCCGACCCTGCTCTGACAACCGCATACGCCGTACCACCGCGCACCCCCTACCCCTGAAACGCAAGGAGGACGCCGTGGCCGGCGACCCGACAAAGGCATCCCTGTGGACCGACGCCGACGTGTACGTCGGTCCGCTCGACGCGGAGAACCCCGACACCGTCGACGACCCGTTCAGCGCCGACTGGGGCCTCGTCGGCCTCCTCGACGGCGACAACGGCTTCGGCAAGACCCGCGACGAGGACGTGGACGACAAGTACGCGTGGGGCGGCATTCTCGTCAAGACCAGCCGCGCGCACTTCAAGCTCACCAAGAGCTTCACGGCGCTGGAGGACAACGAGACCACCAGGTCGCTGATCTGGCCCGGCTCGACGGACACGCAGCTCATCGTGCCGCGCCCGCAGCCGGTGAAGGTCGCGTTCGAGACCCGCGAGGGCGCGAAGGTCAAGCGCCTGATCACCGCCCAGCACGCGGAGATCAACGTGGACGGGGACATCACCGAGAACGAAACCGACCTGACGGCGTACACCCTCGTCGCCACGATCTTCCCGACGTCCGGGAAGGTGCTGTTCCTGCGCCAGTTCACGGACGGCACCGTGCCGCCCGGCGGCGGAGGCGGGGCCTGAGCTGCCGGGGCGCGGCGTCGCGCGGTCGCCGCGTCCCGGCTCACACCCACACCGCGCACCAGGAAGGAACCGCGCATGCCCCTCGTCGCCGACTCCTCGCCCGCCCCGGTCACCTACCGCGTGAAGACCAACCTAGGCGGCTCCCGCTCCGTGACCGGCGTAACCACCGTCGAGCACACCGCTGACGGGTGGCTGCGCTTCCTCGGCAACCCCGGCCAAGGGGTGCTCTTCGCCATGCCGCTGGCCGACGTCAGCCGCTACGGCACCGCCCTCGGCGACTGAGCGCCCCCGTGTCCTACTCCTTCACCGACGCCGAGATCCAGGCGGCGGCCGTGCGGCTCGGCGTCATCAAGGCGGGCGAGGACGTGCCCGCGCGCCTGCGCTCGCGCGTCGTCGCGTCGCTCGTCGCCGACCGCCGCCGGCCGACGTCCCCGGCCGAGGTACCGGTCGCACAGCAAGTCGTCATCGAGCCCGGCGGACAGATCAGCGTGGACGGCCGCCCGTTCCCGTGAGTCGTCCAGGCCGGGCAGATCGGCGTCACCCTCCAGCCGGACGGGGCCGGGATGGTCACCCTGACCATGCCCGCCCTCAACATCCAGATCACCCCACCCGTACCCGAGAGCGAGACCTCATGACCACCGCGCAGAGCAAGACCCGGGCGGCGAAGCCGGCCGACCACGAGCCGTTCGACTTCAACCTCGACGCCGTCAAGGCCGAGACCGACTTGGCCCCGTTCCGCGTCCACTTCGACGGGCGCCGCTGGGAGTTCGCGCACCTGGAGGGCCTCGACATCTGGGACGTGGTGGAGGCCGCGGACGGCGGCGACCTCCAGGCCGTACTCGGCGCCCTGCGGCTCGCGCTCGGCGACCAGTACGCCGAGTTCCGCAAGGTCCGCCTGCCGCAGTACAAGGTCATGGCCCTGTTCCGCGCCTACCAGCGGCACTGCGGGACGGAGCCGGGGGAATCGGAAGCCTCCGAGAGCTGATCCGGAGGCACGGCCGAGCCCTGGAGGCAGACCTGCGGCGCGAGTACGGGGTGCGCCTGCGCGACCTGTACACCGGGGATCTGACCTGGCGGGAGCTGATCAGCTACGTGCGCGGCCTGAGCCCGCAGGCCGCGACACGCACCGCCCTCAACGCGGGCATCCCCGAACCGAGCGGTGAGCAGATCGTCCTCGCCGACCTCATCGACACCGTGAACGTCCTCGACTGGCATTTCCGGCAGGGCAACACCGCCGAGAAGGCCCCCAAGGCGAAGCCCGCCAAGTCGTACCCGCGCTGGTGGGAGCCGAAGCCGGACACCGCCCGCCGCAGTGCCGAGCGGGTCGCGCGCCTCGAGGACGCCCGCCGCCGCAAGTGCGCGCGGGAGCAGGCGATCGCCGAGGGGCGCATCGCATAACCGAACACTGCGGGAGGTGACCAACGTGCCTTCCGTGGGCTATGCCGTCTTGCAGATCATCCCGAGCGTCCGGGGGATCGGGGACGAGCTGCGCCGTCAGCTCGTCGCCCCCGCCGGGGATGCGGGCGGCGACGCCGGGGAGGCGGCGGGCGGCGGCCTCAAGGACAAGCTCAAGCTGGGGGCCGCCGCCGCCGGCGTGGCTGCGGGCGCGCTCCTCGTCGCCGGGCTCAGCGAGGCGATGGAGCAGGCGGACCTGACCCGCACGCTCCAGGCCAGCTCGGCGCGACGGGCAAGGACGCGGCCCTGTACGGGCGGATCGCCGGGCAGCTCTACGCGAAGGGCATCACTGAGGACGTCGCGCAGGGCGCCGAGGTGATCCGCTCGATCGTCAACGCCGGGTTGGTGCCGCCGGACGCGACGAACAAGCAGCTCAAGAGCATCGCCGCGCAGATGGCAGACGTGTCGACCACCTTCGGCACGGACATGAGTATGCAGACACAGGCCGTGTCCGCGCTCATGAAGAACGGCCTGGCGCCGTCCGCCAAGGGCGCACTCGACGTGATCACGGTCGGGATGCAGAAGCTCGGCCCCAACGCCGAGGACCTCCTGGAGACCTTCCAGGAGTACCCGGTTCAGCTCAAGAAGCTCGGACTCGACAGCAAGACCGCGCTCGGCCTGTTCCAGCAGGGCCTCCAGGGCGGCGCCCGCGATACGGACATCGTCGCGGACGCCCTCAAGGAGTTCTCGATCCGCTCGATCGACATGAGCGACTCTTCGCGCGCCGCTTACAAGAGCCTCGGCCTCGACGCGAAGACGCTGGAGAAGCAGATCGGCCAGGGCGGCGCGTCGGCGACCGCCGGCCTCCAGACCGTTCTCGACAAGCTCCGCAGCATCCACGACCCGGTCAAGCGGGAAGCCGCAGCCGTGGGCCTCTTCGGCACACAGGCCGAGGAGCTGGGCACGTCGCTGTTCAAGCTCGACCCGGGCAAGGCGTCGAAGGGTTTCGGGGACGTCTCCGGGGCCGCTACGAAGCTCGGCACCACCCTGCGCCAGGGCCCAAGCTACGAGCTGAAACTCTTCACGCGCAGCCTCCAGCAGGGGTTCGTGAACGTCCTCGGCACCTACGCCGTGCCAGCTCTGACGACGTTCGGGACGGTCGCCACAGACACCTTCGGCTGGTTCAGGCAGTACGGGCCGTGGCTGTCTCCTGTCGCGGCGGGCATCATCGCGCTGACGGTCGCCGTCAACGCGAACGTCATCGCCACGCGCACGGCCGCGGGCGCATCCCGCGCATGGGCCGCCGTCCAGGCCGTCCTGAACGCGCTGCTCTCGGCCAACCCCATCGGCCTCATCGTCGTCGGTCTCGTCGCGCTCGGCACTGCCCTGGTCGTCGCGTACCAGAAGTCGGACACTTTTCGGGCGATCGTGCAGGCGGCGTGGTCGGGCATCAAGACCGCCGCGTCCGCCGCCTGGACGGGTTTCATCAAGCCCACCCTCGACGGGTTCCTCTCGGGCATGACCGCAGTCGGGCACGGCGCGGTGTGGCTGTGGGGGAACGTCCTGTCCCCGGTCTTCTCCGGGATCGGGACCGGCGCGCGCATCCTGGCGACGATCATCGCGGTCATCCTGATCACGCCGAGCGTGATCGCGTTCAAGACGCTGGGCGCGGCCGGGATGTGGCTGTGGAAGAACGCGCTCGGCCCGGCGTTCCACGGTGCGGGCGCGGCGGCGACCTGGCTGTGGAAGAACGCGATCCAGCCCGCCGTCAACGGAGGCAAGGTCGCTTTCGCCGCCCTCGGTGCGGCGGGTACGTGGCTGTGGAAGACCGTTCTGTCCCCCGCGCTCCACGGCGCGGGGGCGGTCGCGGTGTGGATGTACGACCACGGCATCAAGCCCGCAGCCGCCGGCGGCAAAGCCGCCTTTACCGCGCTGGGAGCGGCCGGGACGTGGCTGTGGAAGAGCGCCCTGTCGCCCGCGTTCCGTGGCTTCGGCACCGTGGCCACGTGGCTGTACGACCACGGCATCAAGCCGCCGATCGACAAGGGCAAGGCCGCCGCGAAGGCGCTGGGCAAGGCGTTCAAGGACGCCAAGGACATGATCGGCACCGAGTTCGGCAAGGTCGCCGGTCTGGCGAAGAAGCCCATCTCCTTCGTGATCGACACGGTCTACAACAAGGGGATCGTCGGGGTCTGGAACAAGGTCGCGGGCGCTTTCGGGGCGCCGGAGATCGAGAAGTTCAAGGGCTTCGCGAAGGGCGGCCCTGTCTTCGGGGCCGGCACCGAGACGTCCGACGATGTCCCGGCGTGGCTGTCGAAGAACGAGCACGTGTGGACCGCGCGCGAGGTGCGGGGCGCGGGCGGGCACGGCGCGGTCATGGCGTTGCGCAAGTGGGCGGCGGCCGGTGGGAACGGCGAAGCGCCCGGCTTCGCGGACGGGGGTGGCCTTTTCGGCTGGGCCAAGTCGGCGGGCGCCGCGCTCAGGGCGTCGGCTCGGCGGCCTGGAACGGGGCGAAGAAGGGAGCGGGCTGGCTGCGGGACAGCATGGCGGCCAGCGCCCGCGCGGGCGTCAACGCGGTCGTCAACCCGCTCATCAACCAGATCCCCGGCTCCGGCACGGGCTTCGGGAAGCTCGCGCGCCGCATCCCGCGACGGGCCGTCGACGTGCTGTTCGGGTACGCGAAGGAGGCGGACAAGCAGCTCCCGAAGTCCCTGGCGAACCCGCCCGGGGGCGGCGTGGAGCGGTGGCGGCCCTACGTCGTCAAGGCGCTGACGGCGAACGGGCTGTCGACGTCCGGAGCGATGGTCGAGCGGGTGCTGCGGCAGATCGCCACCGAGTCCGGCGGCAACCCGCGCGCCGTCCAGGGCGCGATCGGTGACGTCAACAACTTGAGCGGGGACCTCGCCAAGGGCCTCATGCAGACCATCTCCGCGACCTTCAACGCGTACAAACTGCCTGGTCACGGCGATATTTTCAACGGCTACGACAACCTCCTCGCGGCCCTGAACTACGCCAAGCACCGGTACGGGCCGTCGCTGTCCTTCCTCGGGCAGGGGCACGGCTACGCGGACGGCGGCCGGCCGCGCGCGGGCGAGGTCGCGTGGGTCGGCGAGCGCGGTCCCGAGCTGGTCAAGTTCCGGGGCGGGGAGGAGGTCTACGACCACCGCACCTCCCTCGCCATGGCGGCGGGCATCGGCGCGCGGGGTTTCGCGAAGGGCACGCTCACGGCCGCGCAGAAGAAAGCGGCGCGCGAAGAGGCCGCACGCCAGCGGGAAGCCCGGCGCCGGGAGGAGAAGCGCCAGGCCGCGCAACTGTCCGCGCGCAAGGACGTCCCCGCCGACCTGAGTGCCTTCACGAAGTCCGTCACCGGGTCGGCGTCCGACATCTCCCGTGCGGCGGCCGAACTGACGAAGGACCTCAAGGCGACCGGTGGCGCGTCCAAGACGTTGATCAGTTCGACGTCGAAGGCCGCGACACGGCTGGAGGGCCTGTCGAAGCAGCGGGATGCCGTGAGCGCAAAAATCGACACGGCGAAGCAGGCCGCGGCCGACCAGAAGGACAGCGCTGCCGCCTTCCTCGGGCTGTCCAACTTCTCGGGCGCCTCCTCCATCGGCGGCCTCGTGGCGGGCTTGAAGGACAAGCAGGCCCAGCTCAAGGCGGACCGTGCGCAGATCGACAGCCTGACGAAGAAGGGGGTGTCGAAGGACATCATCAGCCAGCTCGTCGGCCTGGCCCCGGCGCCGACCTGACGAAGCTGGTGGCGGGAGCGACGGGCGGGCAGGTCAAGCAGCTCAACGCGCTCGCGAAGAGCGGCGCGAAGCTGGCGACGTCCTACGGGCAGGCGACCGCCGACGCCATGTACGACGCGGGCCGCGCCGCCGGCCACGGCTTCCTGTCGGGCCTGCTCGCGCAGAAGAGCGCTATCGAGAAGACGATGGCGCTGCTGGCGGTGACGGCGGTCCGCTCGATTCGGGTGTCGGGGGCGGCCACGCTGCCGAAGGCGAAGAAGAAGGCGCCGGCCAAGAAGGTCAAGCCGAAGAAGTACGACAGCGGCGGCTGGCTCCAGCCCGGCCTGTCCACGGGCGTCAACGCCACCGGCCGGCCGGAGCCGATCCTGACCGCCGGGCAGTGGGATGCCGTGCAGCGCGGCCTGAGCGGCGGCGGACCGTCCTACCACTACGAGATCAACGCCCGCACCGCGGACTTCACGGTCGCGGAACTGGAGCACGTGCAGCGCGTCCAGGAGGCGCGGGCCCGAGTAGGAAGGCCGAGGTGATCCGATGCCGCTGATCGTCCGCGCGACCACCCCGCCGCCCACCGACCCGGGCGGCGGGGGCGGCGTCGAACTGCCCGAGGTCGGCTTCGCCGTCGCCACGTTCATGGACCCCTCCGGAACCGTACGGCCGCTCACCTCGCCGGAGCTGGGGTGGTTCACGCTGTCCGATGGGGTGAGCGGGCTCGGCGCGGCCCCGTATGAGCTGACGACGGACGCGCACCCGCGCGGCGGCGCCCGGCTGCGGCACGTCCAGGCGCAGCCGCGGCTCATCGTCTGGCCCCTGCACGTCTACGGCTCGGATCACACCGAGTTCCTCACCCGCTGGCGTTCGCTCGCGCGGGCGTTCACCCGCACCGTGCGGGAGGGGCCCGGCATCCTGGAGATCGCCCGCCCGGACGGCACCCGCCGTCGCATCGAGGTCGTCTACCAGGAGGGCATGGAGGGGCGCACGGACGCCGAGGGCGGCGTCCTGGACGACGAGGCCGTGCTGAGCCTGTGGTGCGCGGACCCGTACTGGGTGGACCCGACGCCGCTCACCGAGCATCGCGAGACCGGCACGCTCGCCGACTACCTCGTCCCGTACCCGTCCGTGTCGTCGGGGCAGGTCCTTGGCGACACGACGCTGCGGAACCCCGGCGACGTCGGCGTGTGGCCGACCTGGCGCATCACCGGTCCGGCGACCGGCATCTCGGTGACCAACGTCGCGACCGGCGAGAGCTTCCAGCTCGACCCGGGGTTGACGGCGCATGGCGATCTCGTCGCCGGGGACGAGGTCGTGGTGTCCACCGACCCGCCCGGTGTGCGCGGCCCGGACGGGGAGGGGCCGGACGGGGACAACTGGACGGGCGCTCTCAACTGGCCCTCGGCCACGTTGTGGGGGCTCCCGCCCGGCGAAACCCCGGTCCGTTTTCAGCTCGACGGCGCCGGCCCCGACTCGTCCGTCAGCGTGACGTTCTTCGCGAGATACGAGACCGCATGACCCTCCAGTTCCTCGTCACCGACCGGCAGTTGCGCGTCCAGGGCGACCCGCTCGACGGGTGGACGTCCGTCGACGCCACCCGGAAGTTCAACGAGCCCGGCTCGGGCTCGATCACGCTCCCCGCGCGCCCCGAGATCCTGGCGCAGCTCCAGCCGGGCAACCGCCTCGTCATGATCCGCGACGGCGCCGTGTGGATGGCCGGGCCCATGGAGGTCCCCACCGACTACGCGTGGGACCTCTCCGAGAACGCCGGGACCGGCACCGTCACCGTCAACTGGAGCGACGACCTCGCGACGGCCGCCGGGTACATCACCTGGCCCGCGCCCGCGAGCGCGTGGACCGCTCAGCCGGGCAACACCTGGTGGGAGGCCACCGCGAACGCGGAGGCGACGATCCGCAACCTCATCAACCTCAACTGCGGGCCCGGCGCCCGCGCGGACCGGCGCATCCCCGGGCTCGTCCTCGCACCAGCCGCCGGGGTCGGCGCGAGCACCGCGACGCGCACGCGGTTCGAACCGCTGCTGGAGGTGTGCCGCCGCGCGGCCCTCGGCGGCGGCGGGCTCGGCTTCCGCATCGCCCAGGCGGACGGTGGGCTCGTCTTCTCCGTGTACGCCCCGCGCGATCTCACCCGCACCGCGCGGTTCAGCATCGGGCTGGGCAACCTCCGAAGCCTCCAGGCGAAGGTGAGCGCGCCGACCGCCACCCATGCGCTCGTCGCGGGGACGGAGACGGAGGGCTCGACCGCGCGCACGTTCGTGGAGCGCGCCGACACAACGGCGGCGTCGAGCTGGTGGCGCGTCGAGCAGTACGTCGACGGCAGCGCGGAGACCGACGCGGACGGCGCCCTCACCGCGGACGGCAACGCGCTCCTCGCCGAGCAGGCCGCGCCCGTCGAACTGGCCACCGTCACCACCGACACCCCGCAGCTTCGCGCGGGACGCGACTACGACCTCGGCGACCGCGTGACCGTCGCGCTCCCCACCGGCATCGAGGTGGCGGACCTGGTGCGCTCCATCCACCTCCAGGCCACGCCCGGCAGCGGCGAGTACGTCGCCGCGGTCATCGGCTCACCGGAGGCGACGACCGACCCCCAGACGGTGCGCGTGCTGCGCACCCTGACCCGGCGCCTCGCGCGCCTCGAAACGAGGTAGGTAGCTGTGGCAGACGACTCCTGGCCGTCCCAGGCCCACAACAACCGGGCGGTCACGGACGCCGAGTACGAGCAACTGGCCGCCCCCGCCAGCCCGGACGGAGTCGTGGGCGATCCGACACAGGCCGCCGTCGTCACGGCCGCCACCGGACTCAACATCTCGATCCAGGCGGGGGCGGTCGCACTCGTGCGCGGCCACGCCTGGACAGCGGGCGGGACCTCGCTGACCCTGCCCGTCGCCGCAAACACGAGCGGGAAGACCCGCATGGACTGGGTCGTGCTCCGCCTGGACCGCTCCGACTGGACGGTGCGTGTCGCGATCCGGCAGGGCACCCCCGGCAGCGGCCTGCCCGCGCTCGTCCAGGCGCCGGGCCCCACCGGCGTGTACGAGGTCCCCCTCGCTCAGCTCACCATCGGCAACAACGCCGGGGCCGTGGGCGTCGCGCGCGCCGAACTGTACGCGGGCAACGCGGTCCGTCCCGCGCTCGCCGCCCGCCCCAACCCCCTCCCGCGCATCGGGGACCAGGAGCACATCGCCGACACGGGCCAGGGGCGGGTATGGACCGGGAGCGGCTGGCAGACCACGTATGGGCGCGCCATGGGTGTCACCTGCAACCAGCCCACTGGCGGCCTCGTGCGCATCGACGCCGACTCCGTCCTCGACTACGTCAACGGCACCGTCTGCCTGCGCCTCGGGTCCTTCACTCTGCTCACGGGCAGCATCTCGCCCGCCGTCGACCTGCGACTTCCGGTCCTCATCCCAGCCCAGTACCGCCACCCCAGCCGGTCCGTGCCCGGGAGCGCCTACCTGAGCGGGTCCCGGATCGGGCGCGTCACGGTCTACGCCGCCAACGACGCCGACCGGCCCGGGCAGGTCTGGCTCACCAGCCATCCCACCATCTCCGCCGGGGACCAGATCCTCCCCGACGCCCTCACCTGGACGGTCTGATGTCCCGCTCTCTTTTCGGCTCGATCGCCGACTACGTCGTCGCCCTGGGCGACGACAACGCCGCCACTCTCCAGCCCGCGGCCACCGTCACCGCCTGGTCGGATGCGCGAGGCGGCAGCCAGTACGCCGACCTCCTCCAGGCGGACGGCGTCACCCCCGTGCCCGAGGGGAAACTCGTCAGCGACGAGCGCGGGGCGCTCCCCGAGTTCTACGGCCTGGACGGCGTCACCGCGGTGTATCTCGACGCGTCCGGCGGCGAGGGCCCGCGCCGGCGCACGATCGCCACCGACCTCGGTGCGAGCCTCGCGGGCACGCAGGCCGCGCTCGCCACGCACGCCGCCGCCGTCAACCCGCACGGTACGGCGAGCTGGAGCCTCGCAGACCAGACCGCGTACCCGAACGTGGACACCTTCCTCGCGGGCAACCCCTTCGTCGCCGCGCACAGAGGCTCGGGGCAGGAGTACCCGGAGCACACGATGGCCGCCTACGAGAGCGCGCTGGCGGCCGGCGCCCGCGCCATCGAGGTCAGCGTCAATGTGACGAGCGACGGTATCCCCGTCTGCATCCATGACACGACCCTCGACCGCACCACCGACCACACGGGCCCGGTGAGCGCGTGGACGTATGCGGCGCTGCGCGAACAGGTCCGCGCGAAGCCCCAGACGCTCCTCGGCGCAGGCTGGGCAGACCAGCGCATCCCCGCCCTGAGGGATGTCCTCGACCGCCTCTACGGGCGGTGCGTGATCTTCCTGGAGCCGAAGAACAGCGCGGCCGTGCATCCGATCCTCGACCTCCTGGACGAGCGCTTCCCCGGCGGCCCCCACTCGATCATCTACAAGGGCTACTACACGGACGGCAGCTTCGCCGGGGTCCGCGCGCGCGGATACCGCGTGTGGGCCTACGTCGACGCCGGGACCACGGACGCGCAGATGGACGCCGTGCAGGCCAACGTCGACATCTGGGGCGTGCCCACCGGCATGACGGACGCGCGGATCACCGCCGTCGTCGGCCGCGGCAAGCCCGTCATGAGCTGGGAGGTGCACAGCTTCACCGACCGGGACCGGCTCCTCGGCCTGGGCGTGCGCGACCTCATGGAGGCCCGGTGGGTGTACCTCAACAAGCCGCGGGTGCCGACCTTCGCGGCGGCGCTCGCCGCGCGCGTCATGCCCCCGGGGATGCTCACCCCGCAGCACTACAGCGCCGCGTGGGCGCCGAAACTCGATGCGGACGGCGCGTTCCACCTCGATCAACTCTCGGGCTACAGCATCTGCATGGGCGGGATGCGCGCCGCCTCGGCGGACGCGTACACCGTCGCCGTCTCGATGCGCTGGGACACCCTGCCCGCCGCCACGCTCCACTCGGACATCGCGGTGGGCAAAGCCTCGGACGACGCGTTCCAGCTCTCCGCGCCGACCAACGCGAGCGGCGGCTACCACGTCCTCGTCCGCGCCTCCGGTGACCTCCAGATCTACCGGCACGACCCGCACGTCACCTCCGGCGTAGCCCTCGGCAGCGTGAGCACGCCCCCGCCCGTCGCCGGCACCCCGGTACGGATCGAGGTGCAGGTCACCCCCACACAGATCATCGCGCGGCGTGTGGACCTCGGCACCACCTACACCGTCACCGCGAACGACACGACGTACCGCGGGCCGTTCTGGCACCTCTCCAACGGGAGCGTCACCAGCCAGGCGACCGTGCCCCGCTGGTCCAACCCCGTCGTGAGCTGATCGCCAGATCCCAGCAAGAGCCCCGCCCGCGCGCGGGGCTTCGCCATGTCAGGAGACCGCATGATCACCGGCCAGGACTGGGCGAGCTACCAGCCCGCCTCCCCGTCCACGAAGGACATCGACTTCGCGCTGATCAAGGCGACCGAGGACACGTCCTACACCAACCCGCGCATGGTCTCGCAGGCCGCCACCGCGAGGAGCGCCGGCCTGGTCGTCGGCTTCTACCACTTCCTTCTCCCGGGCAACATCCAGGCGCAGGCCGAGTTCTTCGTCAAGCAGGCCGCGTCCGTCGAGTACGACCTGCTCGTCTGCGACTGGGAGTCGAGCACGTCCGGGAGCCCGAGCTGCGCGGAGAAGGACGCCTTCCTCAAGGCGGTCCAGAAGCTGCGCGGCTCGAACCACCGCGTGCTCCTGTACTGCAACCGCGACTTCTGGCTCAACAGGGACACGACGTCCTTCGCGGCGGACGGCCTGTGGATCGCCGAGTACAACGGCCGCCCGGGCAAGCCGAGCATCAAGGCGCCGTGGGTGATCCACCAGTACACCTCGTCGCCCGTCGACACGAACGTCGGCAACTGGGCGAGCCGCGCCGCGATGCGCGCGTGGGCCCGCAAGGACGCCAGCCCTCAGTCCCCGCAGCCCCCCAAGGCGCCCGCCCCGAGCAAGGAGAAGCCCATGCCGAAGAAGCCCCAGGCGTACAGGGACGTGTGGGAGCCCGATGTCGCGCCCGCCCCGTCGACCAGCCCGACCCTGAAATCCAATCCGACATGGTCCCCGCTCAGCTTCCTCCGCGAGATCTACGACGGCATCACCCGGCTCCGCGCCGACGTCGCCGACCTCCGCGCCGCCCTCAACAAGAAGGGCTGACCCATGAGCCACCCGCCGATCCTGCGCTACTTCGAGTTCACCCACCTCCCCGAGCACCTCCAGGCCGTCTCCATGCCGATCTCCGAGCTGGCCTACCGCTCTCCAACCTCCTGCCGGACGGCCCCGAGAAAAGCGTCGCCCTCCGCAAGCTGCTGGAGTCCAAGGACGCCGCTGTCCGCGCCGCCCTCGACAACGCCCCCAAGGAGTCCTGACCATGTCCACGCCCCCGTGCACTTCCCCGACGCGCAGACCGTCGTGAAGACCGGCGCCGCCTACGCCCGCGACCTGAGCGAAAGGGTCGTCTCGACGTTCCTCCAGGCGTTCGTCGGTGCCCTCGTGCTGACGAGCCCTTTCGACATCGGCATGTGGCAGGCCGCCGCGACCGCCGGGGTCGCCGCCGCCGCGTCCCTCGTGAAGGGCCTCGTGGCCCGCTGGCGGGACGTCACCAACTCGGCGTCCCTCGCCAAGGGCGTCTGACCAGCACGTGAACGAGCAAGGAGGCGGCAGCGTGGGTGAGCTGTTCGGATTCAGACCCACCGACCTGGGCGCGGTCGCGCTCCTCACCCTGGTCGTCCTCATGATCCTCACCGGGCGCCTCGTGCCCCGCCGCACGTATGACGATCTCCTGCGCGAGCGGGACACGTGGCGCGAGGCGCACACCGTGTCGGAGGAGGCGCGGGCGATGGAGCGGGCCCAGACCCAGGAGCTTCTGGAGCTGGGCCGCACCTCCGCCCACGCGCTCACCGGACTCCGCCAGGCGGCCGGGTCCGACGAGGAGGTGGGGGCGGGGTGAAGTGGAGGAGGCTATGGCGCCGCCGACACGGTGGCCGAACCCCCGGCCAGGCCGCTGCCGACCGCGCCCTGCATCAGGCTCGGGAGGAGCGGCACGAGACTGCCCGCCGGGGCCGCGAGGTCACCGAGACCGCCGGGCAACTTCGTGAGATCCGCGAGCGGAACCACTTCGCGGAGATGTTCCGTCAGTCCTTGGAGGGGAGGGGTACGTGACCATCGCGCAGTACCTCAACACCGGCGTCTCCGGCGCCGTGGCCGCCGCTGCGGCGGTCTTCTGCATCACCTACCACCGGCTCGCGCCGTGGCGGTCCACCCCGATGGGCTGGCACCTCATGATGCTGTCCGGCGCGCTCGGCGCGCTCGGCCTGTACACCGTCGTCATCACCCTCGTCGGCCTCGACGGCACCCCTGCGGCGGTGCTCCGCATCGTCCGCGCGGGGCTGCTCCTCCTCGTGGCCGCACTCCTGATCCAGCGGACCCTCATGGTGATCCGCGCGCAGAGGAAAAGAGCCCCGCGAGGAGAAGTTGAGTAACTCGCACACCCGCCCGTCCGCCTCCCGCAGGATAGGCGCATGGCAGCCCAACGCGACATCCTCGAAAAAGTCATCCGCTCCCTCGGCGGAGAGTGAGACACGAAGCGCGCGAAGACTGCTCTGCGAGACGCTGGCGTCACCGCAACCAGCGAACGCGGCAGCGACAAGCAGGCGCGCGACGCCCTCCGGAAACTCCAGAAAGCTGGCGTTCTCGTCGGGACCCGAGGCCCCGGCAACACGGTCACCTACCGCCTCGTCGGCTGAACGCAGCCCCCTCCCCGCCACGCGCGGGGAGGGGCGCCTTTCTGTCGCTCGGGCATTGCCCGGTCTCGACGTTCCGCCGAGCAGAGGAGCAATTCCCAGCAATCGCCCCCCGCTGCCGCTCATTTCGGAGCATCCTGAGCGCACGTTCAGCCGACACGAAGGAAGCAGACATGACGCTGCGGTTCATCGGCACCACCAGCGAAGACGGGGACTGCCCCACCCTCTACGAGATCGAGGAGACCGGCGACATCGTCGTCCAGGGGGACCGACTCACCGACCCCAAGCACCTGGAGCAACTGCGCGACGTAAAGGATTCCGAGACCTTTGTCGTCATCCCGCGGGAGCTCCTCACCCGCTACGCGCCGAAGGAGTGACGTGTCGCTGATCCCCTTCTCGGACGCCGCTCACCTGTTCAAAGAATTCGAGGAGGAGGCATGGCGTCTAGAGACGCGCAAGGGCTACGCCTCCGACCGCTCCAGCTCAAGTTGGGTTCGATTCTCTGCCGGTGATGAGTTCGGATACGACCCGGATCGCCCGTGGCACGCAACGGTTCGGGCAGCCACGAGCGCGGGCAAGCGATTCGCTCGGGTGCGTCTCGTCGACTATCCGCCCACCGAGGGGCAGCGGTTCCTCCTCGCCACCGGCCTGGGTAACGTGGCGGCAGGCGAGGACATTCGAAACCTCTGGCGCGCTGATGCAGAGGGTCTCGGCCTTCCGGCTGAAGACTTCTGGCTGTTCGACTCGCGGCTGGTTGCGCGCTTCGTCTTCGACGAGGACGACGTGACCCTCGGCGTGATCCTTTCCGAGGATACGGACGAGGTTGCTGCCGCCTGCCGGGCCCGCGACGTTGCGACAAAGCGTGCGATCCCGACCCGGGACTTCATTCCCCAGGTACCGTCCCGTGCGTGAGCAATGACTTTCAGTCTGCCCGGGTGGCCCTCGGTGCGCGGCTCCGCGAGCTGCGCACCGAGGCCGGACTCGACGGGAAGAGCTTGGCGGAGCTGCTGGCTTGGCAGCGGTCCAAGGTGTCCCGCCTGGAGAACGGGCGGCAAACTGCCTCGCGACCTGATCTGGAAGCGTGGGCGCAGGCGGTCGGCCAGCCCGAAGTGACAGCCGAACTCATGGGGCTCCTCGCGGGCATGGCCTCGCACGTCCGGTCGTGGCAGCGGCAAGTGGCAGCAGGGCACCGGAGCCGACAAGAGCTAGGAACGGCTGAGACACAGCTGACCAGGCGGCTCAGGGCGCTCGAAATGGTCCGCGTCCCCGGGCTGCTGCAGACCGCCGACTATGCGCGCTGCCTCTTCACCGCCAGCGCAGAGTTTCGTCAGACCCCCCGGGACATGGACGATGCGGTCCGTAGCCGGGTACAACGCCAGCAGGCCCTCTACGAGCCAGGAAAACGCTTCGAGTTCCTGGTGTGGGAGGCGGCGTTGCACGCCTTGCCCTGCCCTCCAGAAGTCATGGCCGCTCAGCTTGACCGGCTCGTGTCCCTTATCGGCCTGGACACCGTGGACCTCCGCATCGTCCCCTTCGCAGCACGGTTGCGGCGCACACCGTCCCACGGCTTCTGGATTTACGATCAGCGCCTCGTCATCGTGGAGACGATGGCAGCCGAGCTGTGGCTGACCGACGAAGCCAGCATCGCGCTCTACGAAAAGGCGTGGTCCTGGGCCGCCGAGTCGGCAGTGTCAGGCCCTCACGCACACCGCCTGATCGCGCGCGCCAGGGCCTCCCTGGGGTTCGCGTAGCAGCAATCCGCACAACCCCCGCACCCGGTCCGCAATCCGGCGCAATCGCCGCGCGAGCGCGCAACCCCGCCGCCTACGGTCCGTGGCATGGCAGTCATCCGAGGTGAGATCGGACGCCAGTGGCTCACGCACACCGTGGCGAACCCGCAGCAGGCACTCCGCATATGGACGCTCGAGGACCAGCTCGTGCCCGTGCCCTCATCCGGCGCGTGGCGGGTCGTTGGGGAGCCGCTCTACCCGTCAATCGACGCGATGTGCGCCATCTGCCCCACCGGCGCGCTCGGCCCCGTCCTCGCCTCCGTGCGCGAACCGCTCGCGTGGTGGCTCGTGCCGGCCGATGAGGCGGACGACCTCGCCGACCTTCGACAGCTCACCGTGCACCCGCGCGGGTGGGTGCTCGGCTGCCCGCACGAGGGCATCGGCAGCGAGGGGAGGCTGTGGCTCGAACCGCCGGACGGAAGCGGGCGGCTCACGCCCGTGCCCCAGCTCGGCGCCGCGTTCGGCCCGGCCGGGGTGATGGCCCGGTGAACGCGCCAGCAGGTGCGCTCATCCTCCCCGCCGTCGAAACACTCACCGACGAGCAGCGACGAGGCCGCGCGTGCGTGTGGTGCGGGGCGTCGCTCGACCCCGGCATCAGCGACATCGACCTCGGCGCGCGCCCCGCTACCCGCACCGGGCGCGCCTGGTTCCCGCGCGCCTGCCCAGCCTGCGCGCACCTCCACGCCCCCGGAAACACGGGGCGAAACACCCACCCGAAAGGGAAGGCAAGCCCATGACCGTCACGCTCGACACATCGGCGCTCACCCGCACCCGCGACCCGCGGGAACTGCTCAACGCGGTCGCCCCCCACATCACCGAACTCACCGTCAACGTCTTCGACAGCGGCCTGGACATCTGGGACCGCGAGATCGCCCTGCTCCTGCGCGACCACACCATGGTCAAGGACATGGCCGAACGCATCCTCGGTAACGCCGTCATGTACACCCTCGGCTCCATCGAGAACCCCGAAGTCCACCTCGGCGTCGGCAAGCTCGTCGACATCGGCGTCCACCAGCTCATTCTCGACACCCCCGTCTGGTGGGGCATCTGCCGCCTCTACAACGGGGGCGCCTTCAAGCACCACGCCCCGTTCATCGAGCGCCGCAACGACGGCCTGTGCCTGCGCACCGGCGACTTCCTGAAGTCACAGGGGTGGGCCATCGACGAGGAGCTGTGGGCCATCGACGGCACCAGCTGCTCCCCGTGCGACAACAAGGTCCCCGACAGCCACTGACCCCGCTACAGTCGGCCCCGCCCCCGCCACCCCGCAGGGGCGGGGCCCCGCGACCCAACGACCAGAGGAACAGCAGTGCCCGTGCCGCACGACATCCCCGCCGAGACCGAACTCTGGGACACCTACGCCGAAAGCGCCTTCGACGCCGAGGCGGAACCCTCGTTCTGCTGGACCCAGTACGCCGGCCACGGCCCGGGGCCCGAGCTACTTGGCTCGCCCGAGTCCGTACTGGAAATCGGATGCGGCACCGGACGCGCCCTGGCCCGCCTCGCACAGCTAGGCGTAAAAGGCACGGGAGTGGACCTGTCGCCGCGCATGGCGGAACTGGCCAGCCGACGGTGGTCGCCGCTCGGCGTCCACATCGAGCAGGCCGAAGTCCTCGACTGGCTCACCGACGACACCAGCCAGTACGACGCCGTGTACTCCATCTTCGGCGCGGCTTGGTTCACCGACCCATCCCGCCTCTTCCCGCTCGTCCGCGAGCGCCTGGCCGCCGCAGGCGTGTTCGCCTTCTCCCAGCCGCCGGCCATCCCAGGCGCCTACGGACCCCAAGGCATGTACAAGGGCGGGTTCGACGGACGAGCGATGTTCACCTACCGGTACAGCTACAAGCCAGCGGTGTGGGAGCGGCACCTCCTCCGGGCCGGGTTCGCCACGGTGAACGCGCGGACGATCGACGCCCCCAAGGAAGGGCACATCGGCACCCTCCTCGTTACGGCCCAGGCATGACGTCCGGCGGCCGCAGTCGCTGCCCGGCCAGCGGCCAGCCCGCCCTGTAGCAGCCCCACTCGGTTTCGAAGGCGAAGGTGAGATGCCCCCTGCCGGACTCTGGTCCGGCAGGGGGCACACCTGTTCAGTAGCCGCCCCGGCACATCTCCCGATGACCGCCCGGGCACTCTCCTGCCCACCGGCGCGGCAGGAAGGCCAGACGTGACCAGCGAGAAGTACCTCAAGTACCAGACACCGAAGGCGCCGGCCGACGTGAATCAGGAGTTCATGACTGTCCAGGAGACCGCCTACGTCCTGGGCTGCGCCGTGAAGACCATCCGGCAGCGGATCGCGAGCCTCGGCCTCAAGGCCGGAGCGGGACGCCGTATCATCACCAGCCGCGCCGACCGGCTCGCCATCCACGAGGCGTCCCGCATCACAACCCTGTCCCCAACGGCTAGGGCACGAAGCCGGAGCGCCACCCGCCGGTCCGGCGAACGCTCGGGCCGCGCGACCGCCAAGGAGGAGGGGAGACTGCGGCACTACACGCCGGACGAGGCTGCGGCTCTCATCCCCTTGAGCGCACGGAAACTACGGGAGCTTGCCTACCTCCGCAAGATCCCGCACTCCAACCTCGGAGGGCGCTTCTCCTTCACCCTCGCCGACCTCAGGGGCGTCGCCGTCATGTACCACTTCGAGCCTTTCGCGGCCGGGTGAGGTGATGCGAAGCCTTGGGCGTGTGCACGCGGAGACGAGAGAATGGATTTGCCCTGGTCATCGCGCCTAGAGACCGTCCTCTTGCGTGAGCGATGCGTGAGCGAGGGTCCCGGCATCTACCGGGATTCTCGGAGTGAGCCAGATTCGGACGCGGCAAAAGGGCAGGTCGCAAAGAGAACTCGGAGGGGTCCGAAGTGGCCCGGCGGCCAACCTCCCGACTCCACGTCGGAGACGATGTGGGTGGAGAGCATGACGACGCGCTCGGCGGAGAGCTCGCTCAGCAGGTTGCGGAAGCGCACCCGTTCCTCCGGGTCGAGACCCGCCGTGGGCTCGTCCACGATGATGACGCGCGGGTCGGCGAGGAGCGCCTGCGCGATGCCGACGCGTCGCATCATGCCGCCGGAGTACTTGCCGAGCGGGCGCTTGACCGCCTCGGTGAGGTTGACCAGCTCCAGCAGCTCCTCGATGCGGGCCTTGGCCGAGCGGCGCGAGAGGCCCTTGGCGGTGGCGAGGTAGGAGAGGAACTCGCGCGAGGTCAGGTTGGGGTAGACGCCGAAGTCCTGCGGCAGGTAACCGAGCGCGTGGCGCAACGCGTTGGGCTTGGCAACGACGTCCTGCCCCTCGAAGAGCACCTGCCCGCTCGTCGGCCGGGTGACCGTGGAGGCGATGCGCATGAGGGAGGACTTCCCCGCGCCGTTGGGGCCCAGCAGGCCCAGCATCCCGCGTTCCAGACGCAGCGTCATCCCGTCCACGGCGCGCTTGCCGCCGCGATAGACCTTCGTGATGTCAACCAGTTCCAGCATGTCCGTCTTCTCCTCAGTTCCCGCTCGGCACGGTCAGGCGGCGCGGGGCTCCGGCGGCCTTGTCCGGCGTGCCCTTGAGATCGGTGCCGCGCCCGTTGCGCGGCACCTTCATGCCCTTGGGCACCTCGACCCGGTAGCGGACGTCGCAGTTCGCGAACTTGCTGCATCCGGCCCGCAGGTCCAGCACGCCCTTCTCCAGCGTCCAGCTGCTCTTCGCGTCCGCGCCGAAGCCGACCGCGAACCAGCGCGTGACCTCGACGTCCTTCCGCTCGCTCGGGACGAGGTCGGTGGGGACCCCGTGGGAGCGGACGTTGAGCGTGCCGCCGTCGGTCTGGAAGACCTTCTTCTCGGGCGTGGCGTCCTTGGCGGTGGCGCAGCCCGTGAGTCCGGCTCCGGCCAGGAGCGTCACGGCGGTGAGGGCGGTGAGGGCGGTGAGCGCGCCGGCGCCACCGAGTGCCCTCCTCCGGCTGGTCCAGGTGCGGGGAATCATCGTCGCCTCCGGGGCGTCAGGGGGTGATGGGTCAAGACTCCCGCCCGCCGCGCCTTCGCACATCTGCCGTTCGGCAGAGATCCGGCGACCGATCTCGCGCCGGGTCAGGACCCGGTGGCGCCGCGGTCGGGAGCGGTACGGGCCCCGGGCGGGCCCGCGAGGGGCAGGCGGCCCTCGACGTGCCAGCCCTCGGCGGTGGGGCCGGAGCTCAGCTCGCCGTCGAGCAGGGCGAAGCGTTCGGCGAGCCCCACGAGCCCGGTGCCGCCGCCCTTGCGGCCCCGGGTCAGGGGCGCGTGCCCGCCGTCGGCGGTGTTGTCGATGCCGACGCGCACGTGCTCCTGAGCCCGGGTCAGGACGACCGAGACGCGGGTGGCGCCGGGGGCGTGCCGGCGGATGTTCGTCAGTGCTTCGAGGACGAGGTCGTACGCGGCCTCCTCGCCGGCCGGGGAGAGGGTGCCCTCCAGGTCCGCCGGGAGGTCGAGCGCGACGGGCCGCCTGGTGGAGCCGGCGAAACGCTCCACCAGCTCGGGCAGGCCGGACAGGCCCCGGGTCCGGGTCGCCGGCTGCTCGGTGGCGGCGCCGTCCGCCTCGCGCTCGTCGCTCGCGCGCAGCGTGCGCAGCGCGCCGTCCATGTGGTCCAGGGCGCGCAGTCCGGAGTCCTCCAGCCGGGCGAGGAACTCGTCGTACTGGTCCGCCTCGTAGGGTGCCGCGCGGGCCGCCCGCACCTCCATGACCATGCCGGTCAGCTCGTGGGCGACGTGGTCGTGGAGGATGCGGGCGAGGTAGGCGCGCTGTTCCTCGCGCGCCCGCCGGACGGCCTGGCGGCGGGAGTCGGAGGCGCGCAGGTAGCGGCCGACGGCGACGGCGCCGAGCACCGGCAGCAGCGCGAGGACGAGGACGGTGAACGTGTCCCGGGTCGTGGACGGCGGATTGCGCGGGGTGAAGCGGAGCGGCAGCGACGTGGCGGCGATACCGGCGGCGAAGCCCCACACGAGGACGTCCGTGCCACGCCGCCGGATCAGCCGCCCCGTCAGGACGAGCAGCCCGGCGTACTCGAAGGGCATCCACACCAGGGTCAGGCCCTGGTCCCCCCGGTAGAGGAAGTCCGTGAGGACGGAGCCGGCCATGGCCGCGGCGGCGGCCATGGCCGGTGTGAACCGCCCCACGGGCTTCGTGAGCTGCGCGGCCACCACGGCGACGACGGCGCTCGCGGCGAGCAGGAAGCTCATGGACGGACCCATGAGAGCCGGGGCTCCCAGGACGAGCACACTCGTCGCGCACAGCAGGACGCGCGTGGGACTGTAAGCGGACAGACGCAACATGAGCGCCAGACTAGGCAGTTGCCTTCTCCGCCGCCGGTTCCCGCGGCAGCGGGGCCGGGCCGTGCGGTTGGGATCCGGGCGGTGCGGTGGGGGAGGCGGGGGAAGCGCCGGCGGCGGGCGGAAGGCGCCGCGCCGGGCCGCTCCGTCAGGCCTCGGAGGCGTACCCGAGTTCCCAGGAGCGGACGGCGATGCCGACCCGGTTGCGGACGCCCAGCTTGCGCTGGATGCTCGCGACGTGTGTCTTCACGGTTCCGGGGGAGATGAAGGTCTGGGCGGCGATGTCGGCGTTGGTGAGTCCCTCTGCGACGAGGCCGGCGATCTCCGTCTCCCGTTTGGTCAGTGGTCGAGCGGGGCGGGGGCGTTCGCGGACGCCGGCCGTACCGGGGCCGGCGTCCGGGGGGACGCCTCGGTCACGTGGCGCAGGAGGCGCACGGTGATCGAGGGGCTGATCAGGCTGTCGCCCGCCACCGCCGCCATGACCGCCTCCACGAGCAGCCGCGGCCCGGACCGTTTGAGCAGGAAGCCCGAGGCCCCGTACCGCAGCGCGGGGTAGACGTACTCGTCGAGGCCGAAGGTGGTGACGATGACGACGCGTGGCTTGAAAGCCGCCCCCGGGGCGAGCAGCCGCCGGGTCACCTCCAGCCCGTCGAGCCGGGGCATCCGGATGTCGAGGAGGAGCACGTCGGGCCGCAGCTTCCCGGCCGCCTCCAGGGCCGCGAGGCCGTCGGCGGCCTCGCCCACCACTTCCACTCCGGGCTGCTGCTCCAGGATGCGCCGCATCCCGCGGCGCACCATGTCCTGATCGTCGGCGAGGAGTACACGAATCGTCACGACCGGCCATCCTTCCAGCCGGAGCGGCGGTGGCGAGCGGTTTCGGCCAGGGCCTGGGGAAGTGGGGAATGGGGACGAAGGTGAGCCGCACGTGTGACGGGCAGCCGTCCGGCACACTGCGGGCCGGTGCGGCGGCCGCAGACCGTGGAGGTGGTCACCGGCACCCCATGAAATTCGCATGGCCGCCCCACCCGGAACGGGCGGGACCCGGCCGCCCCGCCCGCCGGGCCCCGTTCGCCCCGGGTGGGGCGGCCACCGGGACCGCTAGCCCCGGCTCTTCGCGCGGTAGAGGTACATGGTCAGCGGGGCGAAGATCACCGTGATGATCGCGCAGGCGAGCAGGACCCAGCCGATGTCCGTGCCGGAGGCGTCGCCGTGGATCAGCCCGCGGGCCGCGGTGGCGGCGTTGCTGACCGGGTTGACCTTCACGATCGCCTCCATCCAGCCGGGCATCGTGTCCGGCTCGACGAAGATGTTGCTCGTGAAGACGAGAGGGAACATCACCAACATGCTGGACCCCGAGACCGTCTCCGGTGCCTTGGCGACCACGCCGAGCGCGGCGAAGATCCAGCTCACGCTGAGCGCGAAGAGCAGGAGCAGCAGCATCGCCGCCAGCACCCCGCCCACCCCGCCGTCGGGGCGGAAGCCGAGGGCGAGACCGACCGCCATCGTGGTGGTCAGCGCGAGGACGTAGCGGACGATGTCGCCGAGGAGGTTGCCCACGATCGTGGCCGGCTGCCAGAACGGCAGGGTCCGGAAGCGGTCGTGGATACCCCGGGTGATGTCCATGTTGAGCGCCGTCCCGGTGTAGACCGTCGGCATCACCACGGTCTGCACGAGGACGCCGGGCAGGAAGTACTGGAGGTACTCCTTGGCCGATCCCGCGAAAGCGCCGCCGAAGAGGTACGTGAAGGTCAGCAGGAAGACGATGGGCATCAGGGTGACGTCGAAGAGGACCGCCACGCCGTAGTGCTTCATCTTCCGCATCGTCCGCCAGGCCGAGACCCGGACGGCGGTCAGCGCCTTGGGGTGCGAGGGGCGGATCTGGCTGGTGAGGGCCTTGCGCAGGGCGTCGTGGGGCGTGCCCTGGGCGGGCACCGTCCCGGGTGCGATGGTCATGCCGCGTCCTCCTGGTCAGCGGTGGCGTCCTCGGCGGGGCGCCCGGTCAGGGCCAGGAAGACCTCGTCGAGGCTCGGGCGGCCGAAGGTGAAGTCGGAGACGGTGACCCCGGCGCGGGCGAGCTCGCCCATGGCCTCGGCGACCCGCTCGTTGTCGTCGGTCCGGACGGAGAGCGTGAAGGGATCGGGCTCCTGGAAGACCGGCGCGGCCAGGGCGCGGGTGAGCAGCCGGGTGGCCTCGGGGCGGCCCTCGGCCTTGACGAGCCGTACGTGCAGTGCCCCGGTGCCGACCGACGACTTGAGCTCGCCCGTGGTGCCCTCCGCGATGACCTTGCCCCGGTCGATGACGGCGATGCGGTCGGCGAGCTGGTCGGCCTCGTCCAGGTACTGCGTGGTGAGCAGGATGGTGGTGCCCAGGGCGACCATCGCCCGCACGCTGTCCCAGACCTGGTTGCGGCTGCGCGGGTCGAGTCCCGTGGTGGGTTCGTCCAGGAAGAGCAGGTCGGGGGTGATGACCAGGCTCGCGGCGATGTCGAGGCGGCGGCGCATCCCGCCGGAGAAGGTCTTGGACTGCCGCCCGGCCGCCTTCGTGAGGTCGAAGGCGGCGAGCAGTTCCTCGGCCCGCGCGGCGGCCTGGGCGCGGGAGAAGCCGAGCAGCCGGGCGAGCAGTTCCAGGTTCTCGGCGGCGGTCAGGTCCTCGTCCACCGAGGCGAACTGGCCGGTGAGGCTGACCCGGCTGCGGACCGCGGCGGCCTCCCGGACCACGTCGTGCCCGAGCACCCGGGCCGTGCCGGCGTCGGGGGTGAGCAGGGTGGACAGCATCCGGATCGTCGTCGTCTTGCCCGCGCCGTTGGGGCCCAGCACGCCGTAGACGACTCCCTGGGGAATGACCAGGTCGACGCCGTCAACGGCGCGGGTCCCGCCGAAGGCCTTGACGAGGCCCGCCGTTTCGACGGCCGGGGTGGAAGGTGAACTCAATCTGTGACTCCTTGGTCCTGGACGCGGCACGGGCGCGGGGCGCCGTGGGCGGCACGCGGGGAGGGGACCCGGGGGTGCGGGGCCCGGAGAACGGCATCGGGTCATTATTCAAACTTGACCACTCGGTCACGCTAGAGCAAGGACGACTCACTATGCAAGTTTGACTAGAACGGGATTCCGGTCCGGGGCGGATATCTGGGGGACCGTCAGGACCGGTGCGGGGCAAGCGGCGTCCGCCAGGCTCCGGGGGCGCCGAAGCCGCCCGGGCCCTCGTCCGCCATCGCGTACTCGCCCGCCCGTACCCGCCGCAGCAGGTCCCGGGTCCATTCGGCGTCGAGTCGCGCGTACCGCCCCCGCACCGTCAGCAACTCGCCGAGGTGCGGGGGCAGCCGGTCCGGAGGCGGCGCCTGCGCGCGCGGCGCCGCGTCCCGCGCCTCCCGCGCCTCCTGCGCCTCCAGCGCCTCCAGGCGCCGGGAGAGGGCCGCCACCGCCCGGGCGCGGGAGAGGGCGGGCAGCAGGGCCAGACCCGCGCTGAGCGTGTCGGCGCGGTGCTCGGGGCGTTCCAGGGCGTCCACGAGCAGGCGGAAGAACTCCTCGTCGCCCGCGGGGGTCACGCGGTAGTCCACCCGCCCCGGCCAGTCCCCGATCTCGATGGCCTCCAGCAGCCCGGCCTTCGCCGACTGGCGCAGCGCGTGGTAGATGGAACCCGGTTTGACGTTGGCCCAGTCCTCGATCCCCCAGGACAGCAACTCGGCCCGCACCTGGTACCCGTGCGTCCTGCCGAAGCCCCGTACCACTCCGAGCACCAGCAACCGCGTCGCCGACATCGTCACCTCGTTGGCCTCGTCCGACTTTCCCGGCGATGTGCGCGTCGGCCACTCGCCCGGACGTCAGCATAGTGAGCCGCCCCGCGTCCGGCCGGGCGCGCGGGACGGCCCGGGGCGCCGGAGGACCGGGGCCCCGGGCCGTCGCGGGCGAAGCGGCGAGGCCGCCGCACGCGGCCGCTCAGGCGCGCGCGCCCTCCAGATCGACCTTGGGGACGTCCGGCAGCTTGCCCAGACGCACCAGCAGCGGGCGCATGTTGATGACGTCCCAGTGCTCGACGACCTTGCCCTCGGCGAAGCGCAGTTCCTCCACCAGGTGCCAGCTGACGGGCTTCCCGGTGGGCTCGACCCCCATGAACTCGCCCTGGTGGGTGGCCGTGACGGTGATCCGCAGGATGACCCGGTCCTCCTCGGCCATGATGCTCTTGACGTCGAGCCGGAGGTCGGGGAACGCCTTGAGACCGCCCTCCATGAGCTTGATCATGTCGGCCGAACCGACCTCGTTGTCCTCGGAGTAGTGGACGATGTCCGGCGACCAGTGCCTGATGATGCCGTCGAGGTCCCACCGGTTCCAGGCGGCGACCATTTCCAGACACAGTGCCTTGCGCTCGGCCATTGACATGGCGAACCCCTCGCAGTCTCGCGGACGATGTCCCGCCAGACTGCCCCCGGCCAGCCCGAGAACCGGTGCAGGATCGCTCGAACCCCTCTGGAGCGGTGCCGGGTCCAGCGGCGCTCACCGCGTCCTCTAGGCCGGCCGGACAGGCTGGGCGCGATCCGCGAGCGCCCCCGGCAGCCGGCCGGACGCGCCGCTTCGTTCGCCGAGGAGGGGCCTTGAACATCCTGCTGACCGGTGCCACGGGCAAGGTGGGCCGTCACGTCGCGGAGCGCGTGGCGGCCTCCGGACACCGCGTACGGGCGCTGACCCGGAGCCCGGAGACGGCCGGGCTGCCGGCCGGTGTCGAGGTCGTCCGCGGCGACCTGGAGCGGCCGGAGACCGTACGGGCGGCGCTGGAGGGCATCGACCGGATGTACCTCTTCCCGGTGCCCGAAACCGCCCGCGAGGTGGCGGAGCTGGCCCGCGAGGCCGGGGTCCGGCAGATCGTCGTCCTCTCCTCCAGCTCGGTGCTGGAGGACGAGAGCAACCCGAGCCACCGCCACCACCGGGCGGTGGAGCGGGCCGTCGAGGACAGCGGCGTGGGCCGGACCTTCGTGCGCCCCGACGAGTTCGCCGGGAACACCCTGTGGAAGTGGGGCGAGTCCATCCGCGAGCGAGGAGTCGTCAGCGCCCCGTACGGACAGGCGGCGCGCGCGGTGGTCCACGAGGCGGACATCGCCGCCGTGGTGGCGGCCGCGCTCCTGGAGGACGGGCACGAGGGGGAGAGCTACCTGGTGACCGGGCCGCGGGCGCTCACGCAGGTGGAGCAGGTGGCCGCGTTGTCCCGGGCGACCGGCCGCGAGATCCGCTTCGAGGAACTGGACCGCGAGGCGGGACGGACCGCGATGAGCGCCACCATGCCGCCCGAGGTGGCCGAGATGCTGCTCGACTACCTCGCCGAATCGGTGCTCACCCCGGGACCGGTGAGCGACGCCGTGCGCCGGGTGACGGGCCGTCCGGCGCGGACCTTCGAGAGCTGGGCCGTGGAGCACGCCGCCCGGTTCGCCAGCGCGGCCTGAGGGGGGAGCGCCTGTGTACGGAACCGGGATGGCGGAGATCTACCAGTCGCTCCACGAGGCCCGCGGCAAGGACTACCGGGCGGAGGCGGTCACGGTCGCGGACCTGGTGCGGGCCCGCAACGAGGAGGCGGACTCGCTGCTCGACGTCGCCTGCGGGACCGGCGCGCACCTGCGTCACTTCGCGGGCCTCTTCGGCACGGTGGAGGGGCTGGAGCTGTCCGAGGCGATGCTCGTGCGGGCCCGCGCCGCCGTCCCCGCCGCCGTCCTGCACCGCGGGGACATGCGCGACCTCGACCTGAACCGCCGCTACGACGTGATCACCTGCATGTTCGGGTCGATCGCCTACATGAAGGACGCCGGGGAACTGACCTCCGTCCTCCGCGCGTTCGCGGCACACCTGACGCCGCGCGGGGTCGTGGCCATCGATCCGTGGTGGTTCCTGGAGACGGCGCTGGACCACCACGTCAGCGGGGACACCGTGACGGCGGGGCCGCGCACGATGACCCGGGTCTCCAGCACCGAGCGCGTCGGGAACACCTCGCACATGACCGTGCACTACGTCGTCGCCGAACCCGGCGTCGGGGTGGAGCACTTCGTGGAGCGGCACGCGCTGACGCTCTTCACCCGGGCCGAGTACGAGGAGGCTTTCCGGCGGGCCGGCCTGCGGGTCGCCTACGTCGGGGGCGTCCAGTCCGGCCGGGGGCTGTTCCTCGCGGACCGGGCCCCGGGCGGGCGCGGCTGACCGCGTGGCCCGCGGGCGCGCGGAAG
>NZ_GG770539.1:5091270-5103853 GCF_000154905.1 Streptomyces sp. SPB074
CCTTCCGTACGCGGGTCAGCCGGGCAGCCGCACGGACAGCGCGTGCCGGAAGACGTTCCGCGGGTCCCAGCGGGCCTTGACCCGCTGGAGGCGGGGGTAGTTCCCCTTGTAGTAGAGGGTGTGCCAGGGCACGCCGGAGGTGTTCCACTCCGGGTCGGCGAGATCGATGTCGGGGTAGTTGATGAAGGTGCCCTCGGTCCGGTCGCCGGGCACGGGAACGCCGCCGGTGGTGGCGAAGACGTCCCGGTAGATCTCGCGGATCCAGGCGACGTTGGCGTCGTCCTGCGCGGGGTCCATCCACGTCGCGGACATCCACACCTTGATGATGGAGTCGCGCTGCGCGGTCGCCGTGGCCGTCTCCGGCACCGCGTTGACCTTGGCGCCGTAGGAGTAGAGCGAGACCTCGCCCCACACCTGCGAGTCGGCGCCCAGGTAGCGGTAGAGGGTCGCGGCCTGCTGCGCCGTCCACGGCTTGCGCAGGTAGGCGCCCTTCGACTTGGTCCGGTCGAAGCCCCCCGTGTCGAACTTGTCGGCCAGCGCGCCCTTGAGCCACGGTTCCGTGCTCCGCTGGACGGCGGGCTCCACGCCCGTGCCCTCGTTGACGGCCGCGACGAAGTCGTTCAGCAGGTCCTCGGCCCCGTCGAGCCCGCCGTCGATCTGGGTGTCCAGGAGGATGTTCCCGGCCGCCCGGCTGTTGAGGTAGAAGACGCTGTGCAGGCTGGCGCAGGGGGTGTCCGCCTCGCTGTTGCGCGCGTGCCAGGCGCCGTGGTTGTCGATGATCCGGGTGAACGCCTCCTCGGTGAGGGCCGACCAGTCCCAGGTCACGAGGTGCCGCACGGTGGACTCGGGCGCCGTGGGCAGCAGGGCGGACGGGTCCTTGCCGCGCGCCCCGGGGGTGCGGAACCAGTACCGGGTGACGATGCCGAAGTTGCCGCCCCCGCCCCCGGTGTGGGCCCACCACAGCTCGCGGTTCGGGTCGTCCGCCTCGCGGGTGGCCACGACCTTGCGGGCCCGGCCCGAGGCGTCCACCACGACGACCTCGACCGCGTACAGGTGGTCGGCGACGACGCCGTCGCGCCGGGAGAGCGGTCCGTAGCCGCCGCCGAGGACGTGGCCGCCCACGCCGACCTGCGGGCAGACCCCGGCCGGAATGGTCACGCCCCAGTCCAGGTACAGCGTGCGGTACGCCTCCCCGAGGGTCGCCCCCGGCTCCACGGCGAAGGCCCGCCTGGCCGGGTCGAAGAAGACCTGCCGCATCTCGGACATGTCGATGACGGCCCGCACGGCGGGGTCGTCCACGAAGCCCTCGAAGCAGTGCCCGCCGCTGCGCACCGCGATCCGGTGCCCCGCCCGGAGAGCCCGGCCGACGGCGTCCACGACCTGGTCGGCGGTGTGCACGACGTAGACCGTGTCGGGCCGGCCGCGGAAGCGTCCGTTGAAGCCCCGGCCGGTCAGGTCCGCGTACCGCCGGTCCGTCCGGCCCACCTGGACCAGGCCGGTCTCGGGGACGCGCGCGCCGCCCCTGCCCGCCACCGGCGCGGCGGCGGCCGAAGCGGCCGGAACGGCCGTCGCCACCGCGGTGACGGAGCCGACGGCCGCCGCGCTGCCGAGGAATCTGCGGCGCGTGTACTCGTTCACGACGGACACCTTCCCTTTCGCTGCCGTGCGTTCATGTCCCGCTCAATTCGTCACGGGTTCGAGAATCACCACGGGAATTTCCCTGGTGGTCTTCTTCTGGTAGCTCTTGTACTGCGGGAAGATCTTCGTCATCAGCGCCCAGAG
Source organism: Streptomyces sp. SPB074 (assembly GCF_000154905.1). GTDB lineage: Bacteria > Actinomycetota > Actinomycetes > Streptomycetales > Streptomycetaceae > Streptomyces. The sequence continues at coordinate 5,093,053 of NZ_GG770539.1, forward strand.
TTCCGGTTTCTCCTCCGGGGTCGCCGTGCGGGCGCGCACGTCGAGATGTTCTTCCCCGATCTGGACGTGCGCCTCGGGGCAGGCGACCAGATTGAGGTACCACAGCGGGTGCGCGGGTTTCCCCCCGTTCGAGCCGACGACGATGACGCGCGCCCCGTCGCGGCCGTAGATCACCGCCGTGCGGCGTGCCTTCCCCGAAGTGCGGCCCCGGGTGGTGAGCAGCAGGGTGTCGAGCCCGTACCACTTCTGTCCCTCCGTGCCGCCGCTGCGGTCGTACCGGCGGATGTGCGCCGACACCCAGCCCTCGGGGCTGTCGACCGGTGTCTGCGCGCGCCAGTCCCCCTGCTCCCGCTCCCGCTCTTGAGGCTCGTCCGGCATGACGCCTCCCGGTCTAGTCAAATTTTTCTACTGGGGTGCACCCTAGCCACTCCGCGACCTGAGCCGCAATCAGGCCGGGGCGGGTGAAGGTCAGTAGGGACGGCCGCCGCAGAAGGCGGTGGCGGGCACCGCGACCGGGGCCCGGGCCGCGGCCAAGCGCGGCGCGTACTCGGTGTCCGCGTTCAGCACCGCCTGGTGCAGTCGCTGCACCTGGGGGCCCGGCTCCAGGCCCAGCCCCGCGACCAGCGCACCGCGCAGCCGGTGGAAGACCTGGAGCGCCTGGGCCCTGCGCCCGCTGAGGTGCAGGGCCCACATGTACTGGCCGTGCAGGCCCTCGTGCAGCGGGTTCTCCACCGTGATCGCGGCCAGTTCGGCCAGCACCTCGCGGTACATGCCCAGCCGCAGCTCCACGTCGACCAGGTACTCGAAGGCGGCCAGCCGGGACTCCTCCAGCTGCCTGCGCCTGCTCTCCAGCACCCGGCCGGCCGGTACGTCGACCAGGGCGGGCCCCCGCCAGAGCATGAGCGCCTCGTTGAGGTCCCGCATCCCGCCCGCGTCGTCGCCGCGCGCCAGGGACTCGCGCCCCGAGGTCACCAGGCGGCGGTAGCGGTGCAGGTCGAGAGTGCCGGTACCGGCCGCCAGCGCGTACCCGCCCGCCCGGGTCACCAGCACGTGGCGGGCCACCTCGCCGGTCGGCGTGCCGGTGAGCGCGGCGAACATCTTGCGCAGGTTCAGGATGTACGTCTGCAGCGTGGTCAGGCCGCTGACCGGCGGGTCCTCGTCCCACAGGTCCCGCACCAGCGAGGACACGGGCACGACCTGGCCCGCGTGGACGAGGAGCATCGCCAGCACGTTCCGCAGCTTCGGGGCGCTCGGGGCGCTCGTCTCCCCGTTCACCCGCACGTACAGCGAGCCCAGTACACCGAACTCCATCACGTTTCCCCCCCCAGGAAGCCTTCGTGGCAGCGGGCGGTGCCCCGCTCACGGACGGCGGTGTTCGGCCACCGGCCAGGGCTCGCCGAGCTGACGGTAGGTGCCCTGGTAGTCGGGCCAGTCGCGGTGGTGGTGGATCTTGCCGTCCACGAAGTGCAGGAGGTGGATCTGCTCGCCGGAGAACAGGCGCCCGGTGGGCGCCATGCCGACCATCTCGCCGACGTGCCGCCCGTAGAGCACCAGCCGGGCACGCACCCAGTCGCCGTTCTCCTCGATGGCCACCTCCTCCAGCCGCGCGTCCTGCGAGAAGGTCCGCTTGACCCACGCGACGTTGACCGCGAAAAGCTCCGGCCCGCGCAGCGAGGTGAATTCGAGAGTTCCCGGATTCATGTATTCCGGATGGATGTAATCGGCCACGTCGTCGGTTTTCCCGGTGTTGTACGCGTCCACGAGGCGTCGGACGGCCGCTGTCTGGTCGCTCATTTTTCCCCTCGGAATTCGATGCGGTGGTGACGGAGGAAAGTCTTAAGAGGGAGTCCCGTGCCGCGCAAGACCCGACGGGCCCCGGAATATTTATTCTGCGCCGTGTCCAGTCATATTCCATCCGCGCTCCAAGGCTTCTCGATCCGAGCCCGAGACGGTACGTGAAGTGTGGTGGGTCCACACAGAGAGCGGGAGCGCCAGTGGACACCTCCACGTACAAATCCGAAGTGACGGCCGCCTTCAACAGCGCCGCGGCGTCCTACGACCGGCTCGGTGTCGAGTTCTTCACCCCGATGGGGCGGCGCCTGGTGGAGCACGCGGCCCCCGGCCCGGGCGAGCGGGTCCTCGACGTCGGCTGCGGCCGGGGCGCCTGCGCCTTCCCGGCCGCGGCGCGGGTGGGCCCGAAGGGGCGCGTGGTCGGCATCGACGTCGCCGAGGCGATGATCGAGGAGGCCACGCGGGAAGCGGCGGCGCGGGGCGCCGGCGCGGTGGAGTTCCGCGTGATGGACGGGGAGCACCCGGACTTCGCGCACGGCTCCTTCGACGTCGTGCTGGGCAGCTACAGCGTCATCTTCCTGCCCGACGCCCCCGCGGCCCTCGCCCGCTACGCCCCGCTGCTGTCACCCGGCGGCCGGATCGCCTTCACGAGCCCGGTGTTCAGCGACGACACCTTCCCCTTCCTGCCGCCGGTCTTCACCCGGCTCATCCCGCGCGAACTCCTTCTCGACCTGCCCCCCGCGTGGCAGCCCGAACGGCTCCAGCAGCGTTTCAACAGCTGGCTCGCCGACCCGGCCGACCTCGCCCGCACCCTGGAGCGCGCCGGTTTCCGGGACGTCGCCGTCACCGACGAACCCGTCCGTCTCGTCGCCACGTCGGGCCGGGCCTGGGTGGACTGGTCCCACACCCAGGGGATGCGGCTGCTCTGGAACCACCTCGCCGACGACAAACGGCGGCAGTTGCGCGAACGGCTGATCACCTCGCTCGACGCGATCCGCGACGGCCAGGGGCCGCTCGTGATCGACACGCCCGTGCGCTACGTCACGGCCGCCGTCGGCTCCTGACGGGCCGTCTCCCCGCAGGCAGGCGTCCCCTGCCCCGAGGGGACGGTATCCGGCCCCGCCCGCCGACGGGCGGCGCCGGATACGCGCGCCGGTCGGGCGAGCGGATACGCGCGCCGGTCGGGCGAGCGGATGCGCGCGCCGGTCAGGCGAGCGAGTGCTCCGGGCCGCCGGAGCGTCCCGTCTCCCCGGCCACCGTCTCCCCGGCCACCGGGTGCGCGGCCACCGTCTCCCCGGCCGCCGGGTGCCCGGCCGCCTCCAGGCGGCGCAGCGCGGCGTCCAGGGCGGCGCGGTCCGCCTCCGGCGTTCCCGGCCGGGCGGGCAGCAGCGACACGACGGCACTCGTGCCCCGCCGTACCGCCGGGTGGCGGCGGGCCACCGCGGAGAGCCCCTGCCCCGGACCCACCTCCACCAGCAGGTGGTCCCCGCTCCCGAGGAGCGCGTCGAGCGCCGGCCAGAAGAGCACCGGGGCCACGGGCTGCCGCGCCCAGAAGCCCGGATCGCCGATCTCGGCGCGGGTGAGCGGAGCGGCGGTGTAGGCGGACCGGACCGGCACGGACGGCATCCGCCGTTCCACGGCGGCGAAGCGCTCGGCCGCGCCCCGGCAGGCCGGTTCCAGGACCGGGCTGTGGAAGGGGCTGAGCGACGGCACCCGGCGGCAGACGAAGCCCGCCGCCCGCAGCAGGCGTCCCGTCTCCCCCAGCGGCTTGTCCGGTCCCGCGAGCACGGTCTGGCGCGGGGCGTTGACCGCGCCGACGACGACCTGCCCCCGCAGGTACGGAGCCACCTCCGCCGCGGAGGCGGCCACGGCCACCATGCCGCCCGGCGCGGCCCCGGCCAGCCGCCGCACCCGGTCGAGGACCAGGTCCGTCGCGTCCCGGGGCCGGAACACCCCGGCCAGGGTGGCCGCCGCCATCTCCCCGATGCTGTGCCCCAGCAGCACCGCCGGGCGCAGCCCCCGCCCCAGGACCATGCGGCCCAGGGCGTGGCCGACGGCGAAGAGCAGCGGCTGGGACCGGGTCACATGGTCGATGTCCGTGCCGGGGTGTTCGGCCAGCCAGTCCCGGCGCAGCGCCTCGCCCTCGGCGCCCGCCGCCGCGAAGAAGTCGTCCATCGCCGCGCCGAAGACCGGCTCGTGCCCGTAGAGCCCCGCGGCCATCCGCACGTGCTGGGACCCCTGGCCGGGCAGCAGCAGCGCGACGGGCAGCGGCCCGCCCGCGCGCGGCGCCCCCGCGCCGCTCACGCGGCGGCCCCCGCGTCCCGGCGGGCGGGCTCTTCGAGGATCTCGACCACCGCGCAGGAGTAGGTGAACCCGGCGCCCACGCTCATCCAGACGACGAGGTCCCCGGCGGCCAGTGTGCCGGAGGAGACCAGGTGGTCGAAGCCGGCGAACTGGTCACCGGCCCCGAGGTGGCCCACCGTGCGGCTCCACTCCCAGGTGGTGCGCTCCTCCGCGATGCCGAAGCGGGCCAGGAAGCCCGCCCGCAGCCTCTTGCGGCCCAGATGGGGAAGGACGAAGCGGTCGACGTCGCCGAGGGCGACCCCGGCCGAGGCCAGCGCCCGCTCGACGGCGGCGTCCTGCGCCGCCCCGCTCGCCGCGATCACCCGGGTCACCTGCCGGCTGGCCAGGAAGTCCTTCTTGCAGGCGTCGAGATCGACCACCGGCCGGTGGGCGAACGGCGCGTGCCCGAAGGGATCGTCACCCCGGTGCATCGCCTCCAGACCGGGGGCGGAAACGGTCGCGAGGGAGCGGACCCGGGCGAAGCCCCGCCGCGAGGAGAGCACGAGGGCGGTGCCCCCGTCCCCGTAGAAGGTCCCCGGATCACTGCGCCAGCGGTCGAAGCCCGGTGGCCGGAAGGCGTCGCCCGTCGTCACGAGCACCCGCCGGTCCTCCGCGCCGTCCGCCGCGCCGCCCCGCAGATGATCGACCGCGAGGCCGAGCGCGGCCATCCCGCCGTTGGAGACCTGGCCGACCTCGATCGCCGGGCACCGGTTGCCGACGGCGACGCGCTGGACGTACGAGGCGGGCGCCCAGAGGTCGTGCCCCTGGTAGAAGAAGCTCGCGTGCAGGATCAGGGACACGTCGTCGAAGCCCGCGCGGTCGAGAGCGGTCCGGGCGGCCCGGGCCGCCATCTCCGGCGGCGGCTCGTCCCGCGCGACAGCCACGGACACCATGCCGGTGCTCGCGACCAGCGCCTCGTCGCACCGCCCGGCCGCGACGGCCTCCGCCGCCGGGACGCGAGGCGGCAGCCAGGCCGCGCACCCCGCGATCAGGACATCGGGCGCCGGGGCCGCCTCGGTCATTCCGCGCTCTCCATCGCCGGTGTGGGGGAGACGAGTTGCGCGTTGACGGCGGCGACGAACGCGGCCGGGGTCAGCGCCTCGGCCAGCGTCTCCTCGGGCAGTTCGACGTGGTAGGCGCGCTCCACCCTGCTGAGCGCCTCCAGCAGCGCCAGCGAGTCGTAGCCCAGCTCGGTGAACTCCTGCCGCGCGGCGGCGGCGGTGAGTTCGGCGGACTCCTCCTCGCCCGCGCACTCCCGCATGATCGTGAACAGGTCGTCAAGGGCGAAAACGGACATGGTCTCTCCCAGAGGTATGAGGTCTCGTACGGTCGAAGAGGGTCGTGGGGGCCGTGCCGGGCCGGGGGCGTCCTCGCCCCCGCCGCCGGCCTAGGCCGCAGGCGAACGCCGCACCACCATCGCGCTGTTGAAGCCGCCGCGCCCCCGGGCCAGGACGAGGACGCGGTCCCCGTCGAGGGGCCGGGGCCCGCCGGTGACGAGGTCGAGGCCGTAGCCGGCGACGGGCGCGTCGACGTGCACGGTCGGCGGGACGACCCCGTCGCGCAGCGCGAACAGCGCGCAGACGAGGTCGAGCGGCGCGGCCCCGGAGTAGAGACGGCCGGTCATCGTCTTGGGGACCGTCACCGGCACGCCGCCCGGCCCGAAGACCGCGCCCAGCGCCTGTGCCTCGGCCCGGTCGGCCCCCGGCTCACCGGCCCCGTCCGCGAGGACGAAGGCGATGTCCTCGGGGCGCGCGCCGGCGTCGGCCAGGGCGCCCCTGACCGCCCGTTCCAGGGTGGAGGGCCGGCCCGACCCTGGCCGCGGGTCGAAGCTGGCGGCGTACCCGGCGATCTCGCCGTAGACGCGCGCCCCGCGTTCCTCGGCCCGCGCCCCGTCCTCCAGGGTCAGGATCGCTCCTCCCTCGCCCGGTACGTGGCCGTCGGCGTCCTCGGCGAACGGCCGGTAGGCGTGGGCCGGATCGTCGCTCTCGCTGAGGATTCCGGCGGAGATCTGCGCCGCCAGCCCGTACGGGCACAGCGAGGCGTCCATGCCGCCGGTCAGCATGAGAGGGGTGCCGCCGCGCACGCGGCGGCGGGCCTGCGCGACCGCGTCGAGGCCGCCCGCCTGGTCGGTGACGAGCACTCCGGTCGGACCGCGCAGATCGTGCCGGATCGAGATCTGGCCGGAGTTGACCGCGTAGAACCAGGCGAAGGACATGTACGCGCTGACGTGCTTGGGGCCCTCGCCCCACAGGTGGCCCAGCTCGCGCTGGCCGAACTCGAATCCGCCGGAGGCGCTCGCGGTGACCACGCCGCGCTCGTCCGCCGTCAGGCTGCCGGGGTCCAGCCCGCAGTCCGCGAGCGCCCAGTCGGCACCCGCCAGGGCGAACTGCGTGGTGCGGTCGGTCTGCGGGACGAGTCTGCCGGGGACGTGGTCGCGCACGGAGAAGCCCGTGACCTCGCCGGCCAGCCGGGAGGGGTAGGAGGAGGGGTCGAAGCGGGTGAGGGGGCCGATGCCGCTCTCGCCGCGCAGGGTCGCCGACCAGTACTCCCGGGCGCCGACGCCGTTGGGCGCGAGCACCCCGATCCCGGTGACGACGGCCTTCGGGGCGGCGGCCGGGGCGGTCACGGCCGCCTGCCTTCCGAGGCGGTGAGCACCATGGCGCTCTGGAAACCGCCGAAGCCGCTGCCCACCGTGAGGACGGTGTCGGTGCGCTGATCGCGCGCGGTCAACGGCACGTAGTCGAGGTCTAGTTCGGGATCGGGCTCGTGCAGGCCCGCCGTGGGGGGCACGACGCCGTGCCGGATCACCAGGGCGGAGGCGGCGGCCTCGATGGAGCCGACGGCGCCGAGCGAGTGCCCGATGACCGCCTTGAGGGAGCTGACTGGGACCCGGTAGGCGTGATCGCCCAGGCCGCGCTTGAGCGCGGCGGTCTCGTGGATGTCGTTCTGCCGGGTGGCCGTGCCGTGCGCGTTGACGTAGCCGACGGCCTCCGGTGCCGTCCTGGCGTCGTCCAGCGCGCCCGTGATCGCGGCGGCCATCTCCCGCCCGTCGGGGCGCAGTCCGGTCATGTGGTGGGCGTTGGCGCGGGCGGCGAAACCGGCGATCTCGGCGTAGACCTGCGCCCCGCGCCGCAGGGCCGCCTCCCGTTCCTCCAGGACGAGGACGGCCGCCCCCTCGCCGAGAACGAAGCCGCTGCGGGTCCGGTCGAAGGGCCGGGAGGCGTGGGACGGGGTGTCGTTGCGCGGAGAGGTCGCCTTGATGGCGTCGAAACAGGCCACCGTGATCGGCGCGACGGGGGCGTCGCTGCCCCCGGCGATCATGATGTCGGCGCTGCCCTCCCTGATGAGCTCGACCGCGTGCCCCAGCGAGTCGAGCCCGGAGGTGCAGCCCGCCGAGACGAGCGCCACCGGGCCCTCGGCCCCCGCCTCCCAGGCCACCTCCGCCGCCATGGAGCTGGGCACGAAGTAGTCGTACAGGTACGGGGTGCCGGCGGCGTGGTCGACGAGCCACTGCCGCCCGCCGTCGCTGCGCGCGACGTACTCCTCCTCCAGCTTCCGCGTGCAGCCCACCGCGGAGCCGAGGCTGACCCCGGTGCGGTGCGCGTTGCGCTCGTCCACCTCGATCCCGCTGTCGGCGAGCGCCTCGCGCGCGGCGACCAGCGCGAACTGGCTCGCCCGGTCCAGGCGGGCGACGTCGCGCGCCGAGAGGCCCGCGCGGAGCCCGTCGAAGTCGCACTCCGCGGCCATCCGGGAGCGGAAGGGCGCCGGGTCGAACGCGGTGATGGTCCGGGTCGCCGAGACGCCCGAGACGACGCGTTCCCAGAACGCCTTCGTACCGATGCCGCCCGGGGCGATCACACCGAGCCCGGTCACGACCACCCGGCGGCGGCCCGTCATCGCTCCGCCCCGGAGCGGTCCGTGCCGCTCTCGCACCGCAGCCGGGCCTCGTACAGCGCGGGGCGGCTCTCGCTCAGCGCGCGCAGGGCGCTGGCGTGCGGCCCGAAATCCGGGTGCGAGACGGCCGCCCGGAAGGAGGCCGCGTCCCGCCACTCGGCGACGTTGACGTACTGGCCGGGCTGCTCCGTATGACGGCAGAGGGTGTGCCGGACGAAGCCCGGCTGCCTCGCCATGAACGCGGACGTCCGCGCGAACTCCTCCTCGAAGACCCCCGCCTCGGCGTGCACGGTGAAGGTGTTCAGGAACGTCACCGCGCCGTCCTCCCCGGCGTCCGACTCTCGGTCCGTCATCAATGGCCTCCCTGGTCGCCCTGCGCCGCCCGGCGGCCCGGCGGTCCGTCCGGGTGCCGCGGCACCGCTTGACATCGAGCGGTCGTTCGTGTCGTTCCACCGTGCGGGCCCGGTCTCGCATGGAGGTGGAAGGCCGCTGGAGCGCGGGCCGAACCAGGGATCGACCGCGTTTCGAGCGGGCGCTGAAAGCCTCGCAGTCGTCCGTCACCCAGCGGGAATCGCCGAGGAGCCGCCATGTCGCCCGCAGCAGAGCGCGTCGCCGTCGTCACTGGTGCCACCAGCGGAATCGGGCTGGCGGTGGCGCGCCGGCTGGCCGAGGAGGGCGCGCGGGTCTTCATCTGCGCGCGGGACGGCGACCGGCTCGCCCACACCGTCAAGGAACTGCGGGACACCGGCCTGGACATCGACGGGGTCTCCTGCGACGTACGGGACACCGAGCAGGTGCGCGCCTTCGTGGCGGCGGCCACGGAGCGCTTCGGCCCGGTGGACGTCCTGGTCAACAACGCCGGCCGCAGCGGCGGCGGCCCGAGCGCGTCTCTCACGGACGAGCTGTGGCTCGACGTGATCGAGACCAACCTCAACAGCGTCTTCCGCGTCACCCGCGAGGTGCTGAGGAGCGGCGGAATGCTGGAACGCGGCACCGGGCGGATCGTCAACATCGCCTCGACGGGCGGCAAGCAGGGAGTCGTCCTGGGGGCGCCGTACTCGGCGTCGAAGCACGGCGTCATCGGTTTCACCAAGGCGCTCGGCCTGGAGCTGGCGAAAACGGGCATCACCGTCAACGCCGTCTGCCCCGGGTACGTCGAGACGCCGCTGGCCGCGCGCGTGCGCCAGGGATACGCCGGGGCCTGGGACATCAGCGAGGCGGAGGTGCTGGAGAAGTTCGAGGCGAAGATCCCCCTCGGCCGCTACTCCACGCCCGAGGAGGTCGCCGGGCTCGTCGGCTACCTCCTGTCGCCCACCGCCGCCTCGATCACCGCGCAGGCCATGAACGTCTGCGGCGGGCTCGGCAACTACTGACAGTGGGCCCGGCCGCGCGCGGCCTCGGCCGGACAGAGGGGAGCAGGATGAGCCACGCACCGCACACCACCGAGCACACGATCACGGTGGCCGCCGCACCGGAGACCGTCTTCGCCCTGGTGGAACGGGCCGGGGACTGGCCGCACGTCTTTCCGCCGACCCTGCACGTGGAGTACCTGGAGCGCGCGGACGACGAGGAGCGGCTGAGGATCTGGGCCACCGCCAACGGCGAGGTGAAGTCCTGGACCTCCCGCCGGGTCCTGGACCGCGCGGGGCTGCGGATACGGTTCCGCCAGGAGGTCTCCCAGGACCCGGTGGCCGCGATGGGCGGGGAGTGGATCGTGGAGCCGCTGCCGGACGGCGGCTCCCGGGTCCGGCTGCTGCACGACTTCCGCGCCGTGGACGACCTGGAGCACCACGTCGCCTGGATACGGAAGGCGATCGAGCAGAACAGCGCCGCCGAGCTGGCCGCGCTCGCCTCCGCCGCCCGCCGCGCGGGCACCGAGGAGGAGCCCTACACCTTCGAGGACTCCGTGCGCGTCGACGCCCCGGCGGAGGAGGTGCGTACCTTCCTGCGCGAGGCGGGACAGTGGCAGGAGCGGCTTCCGCACGTGGCGCGGGTGCTCCTGGAGGAGGACACCCCGGGGGTCCAGCACCTGCGGATGGACACGCGCGGCCCCGACGGCTCCACGCACACCACCGCCTCCATCCGGATCTGCCTGCCCGACGGGCGCATCACGTACAAGCAGTCCCAGACCCCCGCGCTCATGTCCGTGCACACCGGCGAGTGGACGGTGCGCGAGACCCCCTGGGGCAGCGTCGCCGTCTCCCGGCACACCGTGGTGGTCAACCCCGGGGCCGTCACCAAGGTGCTCGGCGCCTCCGCGACGGTGGCCGACGCCCACGCCTTCATCCGCGACGCGCTCGGCGGCAACAGCACGATCACGATGCGCCACGCCAAGGAGTTCGCGGAGCGGCAGGGCCGCACGGAGCCGGTCGGCCCGGCCGAGTACGCCTCCATCCAGCAGTTCTACGCCCGGCAGACGCGGCTCCTCGACGAGGGGGACGGGGCCGGCTGGGCCGGCACCTTCACCGACGACGGGGTCTTCGACCAGAGCGCGTTCACCGAGCCGGTGCGCGGGCGCGCGTCGATCGCCTCGGCGGTGCGCAAGCGGCCCGCCCCGCCCCCCGGCACGGTGCGCCGGCACTGGCTGGGCCTGCCGGCCGCGTGGCGGTTCCCGGACGGCTCGGTGCGCACCGGCTACGACGCCCTGGTCGTCTCGACCCCGGCGGGCGCCGCCCCCGTGCTGCGGCTCAGCACGACGTGCGGGGACGTCCTCGTCGCCGACGGCGACAGCTGGCTCGTGCGCCACCGCTACGTCGGCCACGACGGGCAGTGA
>NZ_GG770539.1:5103953-5117738 GCF_000154905.1 Streptomyces sp. SPB074
GAGGTCGTGCACCGTGGCGCCGCAGTCGCGCAGCCAGTTGCCGAAGGTCTGCCCGTAGGGGCCCGTCACGATGTTCAGCGGGACCGGCACCACCACTCGCGAAAAGGGAGATCGATGAAGGTCCTGTTCACCACATTCGCCGCCAAGTCCCACATGCACGCCCAGGTGCCGCTGGCCTGGGCCCTCCAGACCGCCGGCCACGAGGTCCGCGTCGCCAGCCAGCCGGACCTGGCGGAGGACATCACCCGTACCGGGCTGACCGCCGTCAGCGTGGGCGAACCGCTGCTGCTGGAGGAGCAGATGGAGCGGGTGAACGAGGGCCTGGGCGAGGACGCCGAGATCATGGAGAGCCAGGCGGAAGCCGGGATGGACATGACGGAGACCCGTCCCGAGATGCTGACGTGGGACCACGTCCTCGGCGTGTTCACCGCGATGACGGCGATGGCCTTCCAGAACTCCTGCCCCGAGCGCATGATCGACGACCTGGTCGCGTTCAGCCGTGAGTGGCAGCCCGACCTCGTGGTGTGGGACACGCTCTCCTTCGCCGGGCCGGTGGCCGCCCGGGTCACCGGCGCCGCCCACGCCCGGCTGCTCTTCGGGCTCGACCTGCTCGGGCGGATGCGGGAGACCTTCCTGGAACTCCAGGAGGAGCGGCTGCCCGAGCAGCGGGACGACCCGCTGCGCGAGTGGCTGACCTGGACGCTCGGCCGCTACGGCGCCGAGTTCGAGGAGGAGGTGGCCGTCGGCCAGTGGACCATCGACCCGGTGCCCCCGTCGATGAGGTTCCCGGTCCGGCAGCCCTTCGTGCCGCTGCGGTACATCCCGTACAACGGGCAGGCCGTCGTGCCGGACTGGCTGCACGAGCCGCCGAAGAAGCGGCGGGTCTGCCTGACCCTGGGCGTGGCCCACCGCGAGGTCCTCAACGGCGACCGGGCCTCGATCGGCGAGCTGATCTCGGCGCTGGCCGAGCTGGACGTCGAGGTGGTCGCGACGCTCAACGCCAAGCAGCTCGCCGGGCTGGAACTGCCCGCCAACGTCCGGGCGGCCGACTTCGTGCCGCTCAACGCGCTGCTGCCGACCTGCGACGCGGTGGTGCACCACGGCGGCTCCGGCACCTTCCAGACCGCGCTGGCGCACGGCGTCCCGCAGCTGATCGTGCCCGACATGGTCTGGGACACCATCCACAAGGCCAAACAGCTGGAGAAGACCGGCGCCGGGCTGTACGTGCGCGACCCGGACCACTACACCGCGTGGGAGCTGCGCGACCAGGTGCTGCGCCTGCTGGACGAGCCCTCCTTCGCCGAGAACTGCGCCCGCGTCCGCCGCGAGATGGTCGGCACGCCGGCCCCCAACGACATCGTCCCGCTGCTGGAGAAGCTGGTCGCGGAGCACCGCGCCGCCGGCGCCTTCGGCGGCACCTCCCGAGAGGAGCGGTAGATGGCCTCCGCCGTGACCTTCCGCGAACTCGCCGTCAGCGGCGCGTACGCCTTCACCCCGCCCGTCTTCGAGGACGAGCGCGGCCTGTTCACCTCGCCCTACCAGGAACCGGCCTTCGTCGAGGCCCTCGGGCACCCCCTGTTCCGGGTGGCGCAGTCCAACCACAGCAAGTCCCGCCGGGGCACGGTACGGGGCATCCACTACACCGTCACCCCGCCGGGCGTGGCGAAGTACGTGTACTGCGCCCGGGGCCGCGCCATCGACATCGTCGTGGACATCCGGGTCGGCTCGCCCACCTTCGGCCGCTGGGACTCCGCCGTGCTCGACCCGGAGGGTTTCGGCGCGATGTACTTCCCGGTGGGGGTCGGGCACGCCTTCATCGCCCTGGAGGACGACACGGTGATGTCGTACATGCTCTCCGGGAGCTACGAGGCGGACAACGAGCTGTCCCTGTCACCGCTCGATCCCGCGCTCGGCCTGCCGATCCCCACCGACGTGGAGCCCCTGCTGTCCGCCCGGGACACGGCGGCCCCTCCGCTCGCACGGGCGCTGGCCGAGGGCGGACTGCCGGAGTACGACAAGTGCCGTGACATCGAGGCCGCGTTGTGGCGGCCCTGAGCGACGGCCGGCCGCCGTCGGGGAGCCGGGTCGCGGTGCTCGGCGCCACCGGCTGCGTCGGCCGCCGCGTCGCCGCCACGCTGGAACGCGAGGGGTACGAGGTCCTGGCCGTCGCCCGCCACCACGCGCCCGCGGTGGCGGGCCGCCTCTTCGCCGGCGTGGACGTGGCCGCCGTGCCGCCCGCCGCCCTCGCCGCCCTGCTGGCCCGGCACCGGGTGCGCGCGGTGGTCAACGTGACCGGCGGCTGGGGCACGACCGAGGAGGAGATGCGCTACGCGCACATCACTTTGGTCGAACAGCTCCTCGCGGCCCTGGAACTGACGCCCGGACGGCCCCGGCTGGTCCACGTGGGCTCCATCCACGAGTACGGGCCCGTGCCCGAGCCGGCGGCGATCGCCGAGGAGCGCGTCCCGCGACCGGACACGAGCTACGCGCGCACCAAGCTCCGCGGCTCCGAACTGGTCCTCGACGCCGCCCGGTCCGGCCGAGTGGAGGCGCTGGTGCTGCGCGCGGTCAACGTGTGCGGACCGCACACGACCCGGGCGAGCTTCCTCGGTTCCGTGGTCGAACGGCTGCGTGCCGCGGCCCCGGAACGGCCGGTGGCGCTGCGGATCGCGGACGCGCGCCGGGACTTCGTGGACGTGCGCGATCTGGCCGAGGCCGTGGTCCTCGCCGTGGCGTCGCCGCTGACCGCCCGGGCCGTCAACATCGGCCGCGGCGAGGCGGCTTCCATGCGGGAGCTGGTGCACCTTCTGGTCGCCGCCTCGGGGCTGCCCCCCGAACTGCTCAGCGTCGAGGACGGGCCGGTCTCCAGCAAGGGCGGCGGCTGGACCCTCGCGGACATCCGCCTGGCCGGTGAACTGCTCGGCTGGAAGCCGCGCATCCCGCTGGCCGAGACCATGCGGGCGACGTGGGAGACACCCGGCGGATGAACCCCGCGGGCGGGACGGGCCCGCGTCCCGCCCACCACACGGGGACGTGACGCGCGCGCACGAGCCGCACGTGAGAGCGCCGCACGGGAGCGGGCGCCGCACGAGAGCCGGTGCCGCACGGGAGCGGGCGCCGTACGGGAGCGGGCGCCGCACGGGAGCCGGTGCCGCACGCGCGCCGGCGGCACACGAGAGCTGAGGAGAGCCCCCATGGCCGATGTGACGGCCCGTTTCGCCAGGTCGGCCGCTGTGCTGGAGAGCCCGCGGACCGACCTCGCCGGATTCGACGAGTGGTTCGCGCGCACCGGCGAACGCGTCCGCACGACGGCCGAGCGGGTACCGCTGACCGCGCTCGACCAGTGGTACCAGGTGCCGGGCACCGGTGACCTGCGCCATCGGAGCGGCAAGTTCTTCACGGTGCACGGACTGCGGGTGCGGATGCCGGACCAGGCGGTGCCCGGGTGGGACCAGCCCATCATCGACCAGCCCGAGGTCGGCATCCTCGGCATCCTGGTCAAGGAGTTCGACGGGGTGCCGCACCTGCTGATGCAGGCCAAGGCCGAACCGGGCAACCCCGGCGGCCTCCAGCTCTCTCCCACCGTGCAGGCGACCCGGAGCAACTACACCGGCGTCCACCGGGGAAAGCCCGTGCCGTACCTCGGCTACTTCCGTGACACGGCGCGCCAGCGCGTGCTCGCGGACGTGCGGCAGTCGGAACAGGGCGCCTGGTTCCTCCGTAAGCGCAACCGCAACATGGTGGTCGAGACGAGCGGCGACGTGGAGGTACTGGACGGCTTCCGCTGGTTCACGCTCGGGCAGGTGTACCGGCTCCTGGCGCGGGACGACCTCGTCAACATGGACGCCAGGACCGTCCTGGCCTGCCTGCCGCACGCCTCGCGCCCGGACGGCGCCCTGCACCGGATGACCGACGTGCTGAGCTGGATCGCCGGGGCGCGTTCCCTGGCCACGGTGCACACCGAGCGGGTCCCGCTCGGCGCGCTGGAGGCGTGGCGGAGCGACGCGATGGGCTACTCGCACGAGAGCGGCGGCTTCTTCGACGTCATCGGGGTGCGCGTGACGGCCGCCGGGCGGGAGGTCGGCACCTGGCACCAGCCGATGATCGAGCCGAGGGGCACAGGGGTCATCGCCTTCCTGCGCCGGGAGTTCGGCGGCGTGCCCCACGTGCTGGCGCACGTGCGCACCGAACCGGGGTACGCGGACGTCGCGGAGCTGGCGCCTACCGTGCAGTGCGTACCGCGGAGCTACGACCGGCTGCCTCCCGGGGCCAGGCCGCGCTACCTGGACGAGGTGCTGGCGGCCGGGGCGGGGCGCGTCCGCTACGAGGCCGTGCTCTCCGAGGAGGGCGGTCGCTTCTTCCACGCCCGCAACCGCTACCTCGTCGTGGACAGCGACGTCCCCGAGGACCCCGGCCACCCCGACTACCGCTGGCTGACCATGCACCAGCTCACCCGGCTCCTGCGGCACAGCCACTACCTGAACGTGCAGGCACGGAGCCTGGTGGCCTGCCTGCGCGCCACGGAGGCCGCCGCCGGCTGAGCGGCGGGCCCGCGCCGCCCGCCGGCGCACGGCACGAAGGCGCACGGCACGAAGGCGCACGGCACGAAGGCGCACGGCACGAAGGCGCACGGCACGAAGGCCCGGCGGGACCCTCCGCCGGGCCTTCGGCGCGCGGGGAGCGCCGTGACCGCGGTGCCGCGCCGCTCAGAGGCCGGCCAGCACGTCGCGCACCGCGCCGATCACCTTGTCCTGGACGTCCGGGGCGAGCGCCGGGTACATGGGCAAGGAGAAGATCTGACCGGCCAGTTCCTCGGTGACGGGCAGCGAACCCGCGCGGTACCCGAGGTGGGCGAAGCCCGTCATGGTGTGCACCGGCCAGGGGTAGCTGATGTTGAGCTCGATGTCGTACTTCTTGAGCGCCTCGATGATGTCGTCGCGCCGGGGGTGGCGCACCGTGTAGACGTAGTACACGTGCTCGTTGCCCGGGGCGGTGCGCGGGAGCACCAGGCCGGTGTCCGCGAGCCCCTCCTCGTAGCGCCGGGCGACGGCCCTGCGCCCGGCCACGTAGCCGTCGAGGCGGCGCAGCTTGCGCCGCAGGATCTCCGCCTGCACCTCGTCCAGGCGGGAGTTGTGGCCCGACGTGCCCACGACGTAGTAGCGCTCCTCCATGCCGTAGTAGCGCAGGCGGCGCAGCGCGCGGTCCGCCTCGTCGCTGGAGGTGAGCACCGCGCCGCCGTCGCCGTAGGCGCCGAGCACCTTCGTCGGATAGAAGGAGAAGGCGGCCGCCGCGCCCGTGGTGCCGGCGAGCCGGCCGTCGTGGCGGGCGCCGTGGGCCTGGGCGCAGTCCTCCACGATCAGCAGGTCGTGCGCGGCGGCGAGACGCTCCAGCGGCGCCAGGTCGACGCACTGCCCGTAGAGGTGGACCGGGAGCAGGCACCGGGTCCGGGGCGTGAGGACGGCGGCCACCTGGGCGGTGTCCATGAGATACGTGTCCGGGTCGACGTCCACGAAGACGGGGGTGGCCCCGGCCGAGTCGATGGCCACGACCGTGGGCGCCGCGGTGTTGGACACGGTCACGACCTCGTCCCCGGGACCCACGCCGAGCGCCTGGAGGGCCAGCGTGATCGCGTTGGTCCCGTTGTCGACACCGACGCAGTGGCCCGCGCCGTGGTACGCGGCGAACTCCTCCTCGAAGCCCCGCACGCTGTCGCCGAGGACGAGCCGGCCCGAGCTGAAGACCGTCTCCACGGCGTCCAGAATATCGGCGCGTTCGTTCTCGTATTCCTCAAGATAGTCCCATACGAGAGTGGTCATTGTTTTCCCTCCCATTACCGGTGATCTGCCGCGAGGCGCCACGGTCCCCTGGCAGCACACCACACCGCCGCGGCGCTTCACAACCCCGGGCTTTCCTTTATTTTCGGTCGATTCCCTCTGGATTCCTGAATGCGATCCTTGCTGCCGGACAAATTCGGCCGTTAGCATGTGCAGAAACCGAGGACAGGGGAATACCCATGAAGGGAATTATTCTCGCCGGCGGTTCGGGGACAAGGCTTCATCCGATAACTGTCTCCGTTTCGAAGCAGCTTCTCCCGGTCGGTGACAAACCGATGATCTACTATCCGCTCTCGGTGCTGATGCTCGCGGACATCAGGGAGATCCTGCTCATCTGCACCGAGCGCGACCTGGACCAGTTCCGCCGCCTGCTGGGCGACGGCTCCGGGCTCGGCCTGCGCATCGACTACGCGGTGCAGAGCCGGCCGGCCGGGCTGGCCGAGGCGTTCGTCATCGGGGCCGACCACATCGGCGACGACGACGTGGCGCTGGTCCTCGGGGACAACATCTTCCACGGCTACCACTTCTACGACCTGCTCCAGCGCCACGCCCGCGACGTCCAGGGCTGCGTCCTGTTCGGCTACCCCGTCGAGGACCCCGAGCGCTACGGCGTGGGCGAGGTCGACGCCGGGGGGCGCCTGGTCTCGCTGGAGGAGAAACCGGCCCGGCCCCGCTCCGACCTCGCCGTCACCGGGCTCTACCTGTACGACAACGAAGTGGTCGACATCGCCAAGAACCTGCGCCCCTCGGCGCGCGGAGAACTGGAGATCACCGACGTCAACCGGAATTACCTGGCCCGCGGCCGGGCCCGCCTGGTGGACCTCGGCCGCGGATTCGCGTGGCTGGACGCCGGCACCCCGCAATCCCTTCTCCAGGCGACCCAGTACGTACGGACCCTCGAAGAAAGGCAGGGCGTGCGCATCGCCTGCGTCGAGGAAGTCGCCCTGCGCATGGGATTCATCGACGCGGAGCAGTGCCACCGGCTCGGTGCGAAGATGGCGCAATCGGATTACGGGCGGTACGTGATGACCGTGGCGCGCGACCTGTCGGACTGACGCGCCACCGCGTGCCGGGGCCCTTTTCCGTCCGGGCCCCGGAGCGGCCCGCCCCGGGAACTACCGGCCCGCCGTCCGCACCCCGACGAAGAGGCCCCGGCCGGTGGGCCCGCCCTCCAGGAACTCCACGGAGCAGCCGGCGTCGGTGAACGCGGAGACGTACTCCTCCTTCGTGAACAGGGTCAGGACGTCGATCTCGGTGAACTGCTGGATGCCGGTCGCGTCGCCCACCGTGAAGCGGACCTCCATGCGGGTGGCCCGGCCCTTGCGGGTGGAGTGCGAGATCCGCGCGATGGTGCGGTGCTCCGTACGGGCCAGGTCACCGGCCACGTAGCCCTCGATGAAGTTCTCCGGGAACCACCAGGGCTCGACCACCAGGACACCGCCGGGCTCCAGGTGCGCGGCCATCGACCGCAGCGCCGACCGCATGTCGGCGACCGTCTCCAGATAGCCGATCGCGCAGAACATGCAGCTCACGGCGGAGTAGGTGCGGCCGAGGTCGAACTCGCGCATGTCGCCCGCGTGCACCGTGGTGCCCGGCAGCCGCTGCTCGGCGACGCGGCGCATCGGCTCCGCGATCTCCAGCCCCTCGGCGAGGGCGAACGCGGCGCCGAAGCCGCTGAGATGAGCGCCCGTCCCGCAGGCGACGTCGAGCAACGAGTCGGCGCCCGGGTTCCGTTCGGTGATCAGCCGCGCGATGTCCGCCGCCTCCCGGTCCCAGTCCTTGCCGCGGCTCCGGTAGATCTCCTCGTACACGTCCGCGAGTTCGTGGCCGTACATGTGTGTCTCCTCCGCTGTCGTCCCGCCTGCGGGTCCCGTGGCCGGCACCCCGCCTCCTGCGTCTCCCGCGCGCCTCAGTCGTCGAGCAGCGCCACCGCCCGCGCCCAGCCGGCGCCCGCCCCCGCGATACGCACCGGGAAGCAGGCGAGCCGGAACCCGTGGGCGACGGGCAGCCGGTCGAGCCCCGCGAGGCGTTCGATCTGGCAGTACTCGCGGTCCCGGCCGATCATGTGGGCGGGCCACAGCACCGACAGGTCACCGCTGGCCCGGTAGCGGGCGATGATGTCCCCGAACGGCGCGTCCAGGCTGAACGCGTCGGTGCCGATGACGCGCACGCCCCGGTCCAGGAGCAGGTGCACGGCGGAACCGTCGAGCCCGGTGAAGTCCGTGAAGTACTTCCGCGTGCCCGCCCACGCGTCGGCGCCGGTCCGCAGCAGCACGATGTCCATCGGCGAGAGCGTGTGCCCGACCCGCTCCAGCTCCCGCTCGATCACCTCGGCACCGACCGCGCCGGTGCCCCGGCCGCTCAGGTCGAGCACCACGGCGGGGCGGAAGAACCAGTCGAGCGGCAGCTCGTCGATGTGCCGCGGCGGCCCCTCCCGGTAGGAGGCGCGGGTGCCGTAGTGCGAGGGCGCGTCCACGTGCGTGCCGGTGTGGGTGGTGAGCTGGAGCCGGTCCAGCGACAGGAACTCGCCCTCCGGAAGCTCGGCCGGGTCGAACGCGATGCCGAAGTGGTCGCGCATCTCCTCGCTCATGTGCA
Organism: Streptomyces sp. SPB074; assembly: GCF_000154905.1. Lineage (GTDB taxonomy): Bacteria > Actinomycetota > Actinomycetes > Streptomycetales > Streptomycetaceae > Streptomyces. The sequence continues at coordinate 5,112,383 of NZ_GG770539.1, forward strand.
CGGCGGCCTCCTTGGGTCCCAGGACGTCGTGCACCACCGGATCGGGTTCGAAACCGGCCGCGTCGACGGGCGAGGACAGGTCGATGATGCGCACACGGGCCTCCCGGCGAGGGTCTACAGCGAGCGAGGCCCATGCTCACCAGTGCGGCTAGAGAAGCGTTGGAGCGCGACTGAACGGCCGCCCGGGCTCCCGCTCGACCGATCCTGGAGCCCCTGCTGCGACCGTCGTGACGTCACCGGGGCCGAGGACCGCCTCCGCCCCGCCCCCCGGGAACGGCGGAAGGGAACGCGGCATGACAGCACTGGCCCCGACGGCTCCGGCGGACGTCTACGCCGAGGTACAGCACTTCTACGCGCGGCAGATGCGGCACCTGGACTCCGGCGAGGCCGAGATCTGGGCCGGCACCTTCACCGAGGACGGCTCCTTCGCGCCGCCCTCGCGCCCGGAGCCGGTCCGCGGCCGCCCGGCCCTGGCCGCGGGAGCCCGGCAGTCCGCCGCCGCCCTCGCCGCCCGGGGCGAGATCCAGCGCCACTGGGTCGCCATGCTCACCGTCGCCCCCGCGGCCGACGGCACGCTGACGGCCGAGAGCCAGGTCACCCTCGTCGTCGTGCCGCGCGGCGGCCCCGCGCGGCTGGACCTGGTCTGCGTCTGCCGCGACGTCCTGGTCCGCGAGGCCGGTGAACTCCTCGTACGCGAGCGGGTGGTGACGCGTGACGACCAGCCGTGAGGGCAGCCGCCCGCACCCCGCGCGCCGGCCCGCGGAAGATGACGTGAGCGCGGCCGAAGCGGCCCCGGAACCCCGGGGCGTGATCGTCACGGGCGGCGGAACGGGCATCGGACGGGCCACGGCACGCGCGTTCGCCGCCCGCGGCGACCGGGTGCTGATCGTCGGCCGCACCCCCGCGACCCTGGACGCGACCGCAGAGGGGCACCCCGGCATCCACGTCCTGACCGCCGACCTCACCACGCCCGACGCGCCCCGGACCGTCATCCGGGCGGCGCTGGAGACGTTCGGGCGCGTCGACGTGCTGGTCAACAACGCGGCCACCGGCGGATTCGCCTCCCTCGCCGCGACCGAACCGCAGGCCGCCCGCGCACAGTTCGAGGGGAACCTCCTCGCACCGCTGCTGCTCACCCGGCAGGCCCTGGACGCCCTGGCCGCCGACGGCGGCGGCACGGTGCTGAACATCGGCTCGGCCGGCGCGCTGGGCCGCCGGGCCTGGCCGGAGAACGGGGCCTACGGCGCCGCGAAGGCGGGTCTCGACTTCCTCACCCGCACCTGGGCCGTGGAACTCGCGCCCCGCGGGGTCCGGGTACTGGGCCTGGCCCCGGGCGTGATCGACACCGGCATCGGTGAACGCTCCGGCATGACACCGCAGGCGTACGCCGGTTTCCTCGCCGGGATCGCCACCCGCGTCCCGGCCGGCCGGGTCGGAAGGCCCGACGACATCGCCTGGTGGGCCGTCCAGCTCACCGACCCGCGTGCCGCCTACGCGACCGGAGCGGTACTCGCGGTCGACGGCGGCCTGTCCCTCACCTGAACCACGCCCCGAAGGAGACCCGCGTGACCCGCACGGAGACCGACGAGACCGCCACCCCCGACGAGGACCGGCAGACCGACAGCGAGCTGGGCCGCCACCTGCTGACCGCCCGCGGCTTCCACTGGATCTACGGCACCAGCGGCGACCCGTACGCCCTGACGCTGCGTGCCGAGAGCGACGATCCCGTGGAGCTCGGCCGACGCGTCCGGGAATCCGCGACGCCGCTGTGGCGCAGCGCCGCCGGAGCCTTCGTCACCGGCCGGCACGCGGTGGGCGCCGCAGCGCTGGCCGACCCCCGGCTGAGCCTGCGCCACGCCGATCTGCCGGGTTCCCAGCGGCACGTCTTCTCGGACGCCTGGAGCAACCCCCTGCTGTGCCACGTCACCGCGCTGGACCGCGCCTTCCTGCACGCCGCAGGCGCCGACCACGACCGCTGGCGGCGGGCCGCCGCGCCCGCGCTCGACGCGGTGGCCGAGGGACGTCGCGCGGGCGCCGAGCAGCCGCACGCCAAACGGGCCGACGGGCTCGGCGCCTCCTTCGACCTCATGGCCGACTACTCCCGTCCCGCGGCCATCGACGCCGCCGCGGCCCTGCTCGGCGTCCCCGAGGCCGAGCAGAGCCGCCTCGCCCGCACCTGCGCGGACCTCGGGGTCGCGCTCGACGCGGTGCTCTGCCCCCAGCCGCTCGTCGTCACCCGCCGCCTCACCGAGGCCGTGGAGGACCTCCGCGACCTCCTCGGCGGCCTCGTCGCCGCGCGCCGCGCCGAGCCCGGTGACGACCTCCTCGGCACCGTCCTCGCCGCCGACCCGTCCGGCTCCGGCGCGCGGGACGCGCTCGCGGTCGGCGTCCTGACCGCCGCCGTGGGCGTCGAGTTCACCGCCGGGCTCATCAACAACACGGTGCAGGCGCTGCTCGCCCACCCCGTGCAGTGGGCCCTGCTCGGCGAGAACCCGGACCTGACACCCGCGGCGGTCGAGGAGGCGCTGCGGTACGCGCCGCCGGTCCGCCTGGAGAGCCGGATCGCCGCCGAGGACCTCACCCTCGCCGGACAGGACGTACCCGCCGGCTCCCAGGTCGTCGTCCACGTCGGCGCGGCCAACCGGGACCCGGAGGTCTTCCTCGCCCCGGACCACTTCGACATCACCCGCGCCCCGGGCCGGGACGGGCTGTCGCTCTCCGGCCCGCACACCGCGCTCTTCGGCGCGTTCGCCCGCTTCCACGCCGGAAGCGCGGTGCGCGCCCTGCGCGAGCGCCACCCCCGTCTCGCCCCGGCGGAGGGCGTGCGGCGCCGGATGCGCTCGCCCGTGCTGGGCGGCGTGCTCCGGTGGACCCTGACCACGTCACCGGCCACGTCCGCGTAGGGGGGGGCGATCATGCGTGTGCTGCTGACGTCCTTCGCGATGGACGCGCACTTCAACGGCCTGGTACCGCTCGCCTGGGCGCTGCGGTCCGCCGGGCACGAGGTACGGGTGGCCGGTCAGCCGGCCCTGACGGGGAGCATCACCGCCGCCGGGCTGACCGCCGTCCCGGTGGGCACCGACCCGCGCCTGGACGCCATGGTCAAGGGCGTGGGCGACTCGGTGCTGTCCCACCACGCCGACCAGTCGCTCGACCCCGACGAGCCCGGCCGCCTCACCCCCGCCTTCCTCAAGGGCTGGGACACGATGATGACGGCCACCTTCTTCGCCCTCGTCAACGACGACCCGGTGGTGGACGACCTCGTCGCCTTCGCACGCGAGTGGAAGCCGGACCTCGTCCTGTGGGAGCCTTTCACCTTCGCGGGCGCGGTGGCCGCGATGGCGACCGGGGCGGCCCACGCGCGGGTGCTCTCGTTCCCGGACCTGTTCTCCTCCATGCGGAGCGCCTTCCTCGCCCAGCTGGGCCCGGTCCCGGCGGACGCGGGCGGCGGTCCGCATCCCGAGGACTCCCTCGGCCAGTGGCTCCGGTGGACGCTCGGCCGGCACGGAGTCGCCTTCGCGCCGGAGGCGGTGACCGGCCAGTGGTCCGTGGACCAGGTGCCGCGCAGCTTCCGCCCGCCCTCGGAGCGCCCCGTGGTCGGGATGCGCTACGTCCCCTACAACGGCCCCGGGCCCGCCGTGGTGCCCGGCTGGCTCCGCGTCCCGCCCACCCGGCCCCGGGTGTGCGTCACCCTGGGGCTGACGGCCCGCACCTCCGAGTTCCCCAACGCCGTGCCGGTCGATCTCGTCCTCAAGGCGATCGACGGCCTCGACATCGAGGTGGTGGCCACGCTCGACTCCGCGGAGCGCGCGCTGCTGACCCAGGTCCCCGGCAACGTGCGCCTGGTGGACCACGTGCCGCTGCACGCGCTGCTGCCGACGTGCGCGGCCATCGTGCACCACGGGGGCGCCGGTACGTGGTCCACGGCGCTCCTCGCGGGGGTCCCGCAGATCGCCATGGGCTGGATCTGGGACGCCATCGAACGGGCCCGCCGCCAGCAGGAGCTGGGCGCCGGCCTCCACCTCCCCTCGCACGAGGTCACGGCCGAGGGGCTGCGGAGCAGGCTCGTACGGCTCCTGGAGGAGCCCTCGTTCGCCGTCGCCGCCGCGGGGCTGCGGGCGGAGGCCGAGGCCGAACGGACCCCGGCCGGGGTCGTGCCGGTGCTGGAACGGCTCACCGCCCAGCACCGCTCCCGCCTCCGCGCCGGGGGAGGGGAGCCCGCGCCGTGCGCCTCCTGATCACCGGCGGAGCCGGATTCATCGGCTCCCACTACGTGCGTTCCCTGCTCGCCGGGGAACTGCCCGGACCCCGCCCCGACCGGGTGACGGTCGTCGACCTGCTCACCTACGCCGGGAACACGGACAACCTCCCGCTGGCGGACTCCCGGCTGGACTTCCGCAAACTCGACATCTGCGAGCACGACGCGCTGTTGAAGGTGCTCCCCGGCCACGACGCCGTGGTGCACTTCGCGGCCGAGACGCATGTGGACCGCTCCCTGACGAACGCGGCGGCCTTCGTCCGGACCAACGTGCTGGGCACCCAGTCGCTGCTGGAGGCGAGCCTGGCCTGCGGCGTGGCCACCTTCGTGCACGTCTCGACGGACGAGGTCTACGGAAGCATCACCGAGGGCACCTGGACGGAGAACGAACCGCTGCTGCCCAACTCGCCCTACGCGGCGTCGAAGGCGGGCAGCGACCTCGTCGCCCGGTCCTACTGGCGCACGCACGGGCTCGACGTGCGCGTCACGCGGTGCGCCAACAACTACGGCCCCCGCCAGCACCCGGAGAAGCTCATCCCGCATTTCGTCACCGAGCTGCTGGCGGGGCGGAGCGTCCCCCTGTACGGGGGCGGCGCCCACGTCCGGGAGTGGCTGCACGTGGACGACCACTGCCGGGGCGTGCACGCGGTGCTGACCGGCGGGCGGGCCGGACAGGTCTACAACATCGGCGGCGGCACGCACCTGACGAACCGCGAGATGACCGCCCGGCTCCTTGAGCTGTGCGGCGCCGACTGGTCGCGGGTGCGCCGCGTGCCGGACCGCAAGGGCCACGACCTGCGGTACGCGGTGGACGACTCCAAGATCCGCAGGGAGCTGGGCTACCGGCCGCGGTGGTCCCTGGACGAGGGGCTGCGCGAGGTCGTGGACTGGTACCGCGCGCGGCCCCTCCCGCAGCCGGCGGCGGCCCGCAGGGCCCGGGGCACCGCGGACGGCCCCCCGTAGGCGTACCGCTCGCGCACACCCCCCGGCGCGGGCCGGTCCCGGCCCGCGCCGGGCCCGCCCGTGGGGGAGGGGCGGCTCGTGAGGCAGCGGCGGCCTGTGAGGCAGGGGCGGCCTGCGGGGCAGGGCGGCCTGCGG
>NZ_GG770539.1:5117845-5129617 GCF_000154905.1 Streptomyces sp. SPB074
CCCCGCAGCGCCGCCGCGGCGAAGGCGTCGAGGGCGTTGCCCACCTGGTGGTCCGCGGGCAGCGTCAGCTCGGTGAGCCGGTCCTGCTGCTCGATCCGGACGACCGGGCGGTGCTCGCGGGGCGGGGTGAAGGCGCGCGGCACGCTGAGCCTGCCCCCGCTGCCCCACAAGGCGTAGGTGGAGCGGTAGGAGTGCTGGAACCCGAAGTCGAGCTGAGCGGTGACACCGCTCGCGGTGGACAGCAGCACGCTGCCCGCGACATCGACCCCCGTCCCCTCGTCCACGCGCAGGCAGGCGCCGAGGACGTCGAGGTCCCCGTCGAGGTGGAGCTGGGCCGCGCGCAGCGGGTAGACGCCCACGTCCAGCAGCGCGCCGCCGCCCAGCGCCACGCTGTGCCGGAAGGACTCCGGCGCGGGCGGCGGCACCCCGAAGGAGCTGGAGAAGGAGCGGAGTTCACCGATCTCGCCGAGCAGCCCGCGCACCGCCTCGTGCTGCGAGTGGTGCAGGAACATGAAGTTCTCGGCGAGTGCCAGATCGTGCCGGGCCGCCGCCGCGACCAGTTCCGCGCTTAGCGCGTAGGCGGTGCTGAGCGGCTTCTCCACCAGGACGTGCTTCCCGGCGGTCAGCGCCCGGGTGACCCACTCGTGGTGCATCCCCGGCGGCAGCGGCACGTACACCGCGTCCACGTCGTCCCGGTCCAGCAGCGCCTGGTAGCCGGTCACCGCCGCGCAGCCGAAGCGCCCCGCGAGGTGTTCGGCGCGTGCCCGGTCCCGGCTGGCCACGGCCACCAGCCGTACCGACCGGTGCTCCGTGAGCGCGGGCAGGATCCGGCGCACCGCGATGTCGGCGCACCCCAGGACCCCCATACGAAGCACCGGTCGCGGAGCGTCCTGGGACATCTGCCACCTCACCGGTCGGATACATCGCGGACACACGCTAGCCGGACCGGGTCGAAGGCCCCTGGAAGCTCACTGGAGCAGGGCTTTTCCGCGGGAACTCCACAGCTCCTCGACCGGCCGGAGCGAGCATGGCCCCGAGGCATTCTGACGGGAGGGACGGCTATGACGTCGGACACCAAGGCCCTGATCCTGGAGCAGGTCCGTGAGTACCACAGGCAGCAGCGGCCGGGGCGCTTCGAGCCGGGAGTGACGCCGATCCTCTCCTCGGGGGCGGTCCTGGACGAGGAGGACCGGGTCGCGCTGGTGGCGGCGGCCCTGGACCTGAGGATCGCGGCCGGGGCGCACTCCCGGCGTTTCGAGAGCAGGTTCGCCCGTCACATCGGCGTGCGCAAGGCGCACCTGGTGAACTCCGGCTCCTCGGCCAACCTGCTGGCGCTGTCGGCCCTCACCTCGCCCCGGCTCGGGGACCAGCGGCTGCGCCCGGGGGACGAGGTGATCACCGTGGCCGGCGGCTTCCCGACGACGGTCAACCCGATCCTCCAGAACGGGCTCACGCCGGTCTTCGTGGACCTGGAGCTGGGCACGTACAACACGACGGCGGAACGCGTGGCGGCGGCGATATCGGACCGCACCCGGGCCATCATGATCGCGCACACACTCGGCAACCCCTACGAGGTGGCGGAGATCCAGCAACTGGCCACCGAGCACGAGCTGTTCCTCATCGAGGACAACTGCGACGCCGTCGATTCCACCTACCGGGGGCGCAAGACGGGCACGTTCGGCGACCTGGCCACCGTCAGCTTCTACCCGGCCCACCACCTGACGACCGGCGAAGGCGGCTGCGTCCTGACGGGGAACCTCGAACTCGCCCGCATCGTCGAGTCGTTCCGCGACTGGGGCCGGGACTGCTGGTGCGAACCGGGCGAGGACAACACGTGCCTCAAGCGCTTCGACTACCAGCTCGGCGACCTGCCCAAGGGCTACGACCACAAGTACATCTTCTCGCACATCGGCTACAACCTGAAAGCCACCGATCTCCAGGGCTCGCTGGCGCTCACCCAGCTCGCGAAGCTCGAAGAGTTCGGCGCCGCCCGGCGCCGCAACTGGCAGCGGCTGCGCGAGGGTCTCGCGGACGTGCCGGGGCTGCTGCTGCCCAGGGCGACGCCGGGCAGCGACCCGAGCTGGTTCGGCTTCGTGCTCACGGTGCTTCCCGAGGCCACCTACAGCCGCCGCGACCTGATCGCCTTCCTGGAGGAGCGGCGCATCGGCACCCGGCGGCTGTTCGGCGGCAACCTCACCCGGCACCCGGCCTATCTGGACAGCCGGCACCGGGTGGCGGGGGACCTGCGCAACTCGGACATCATCACCGAGCAGAGCTTCTGGATCGGCGTCTACCCGGGCATCACGGAGGAGATGACGGACTACATGGTCGAGTCCGTCGTGGAGTTCGTCGCCAAGAGCGGCTGAGCCGTCCGCGCCGGGTCAGCCGATGATCCAGTCGAGCAGCAGGTCGTCGCCGCGCTCGGGCGCGTCCAGCCACGGTTCGGCCGCGAGCACGGCCTGCTGCAACCGTTGCAGGCGGGGCGAGGGCGACAGGCCCAGCTCCTCGGCCAGCCTGCGGCGCAGCTGCTGGTAGACGTCGAGCGCCTGCCAGGACCGCCCCGCCCGGTACAGCGCCGCCATGCACTGCGCGTGCAGTCCCTCGTGCAGCGGGTGGCGGCCGGTCAGCTCGACCAGCTCGGAGAGCACCTCGGCGTGACGTCCCAGTCTCAGGTCCGCCTCCACGCAGCGCTCCAGCACGCCGAGCCTGCTCTCCTCCAGCCGGGCCACCTCGATGCTCAGCACCGGCCCGATGCGCACGTCCACCAGGGCCGACCCGCGCCACAGCGCCAGGGCCTCCCGGAAGTGCGCCGAGGCCTTGCCGTGCTCGTCCTCGGCGGCGGCGGCCTGTCCCGCGGCCACGAGGCGCTCGTAGCGCGGTACGTCCACGGACTCCGCCGGAGCCCGCCAGCAGTAGCCGCCGTACTGGGTGACGAGGACGTCCTTCGCGGACACCCCGGCGTCCTTGCCGTAGGCGGCGGTGAGCTGCCGCCGGAGCTGGAGGATGTACGTGTGCAGGGTCGCCAGCGCGCTCTGCGGCGGCTCGCCGCCCCAGATCTCCTCCATCAGGGTCGCGACCGGCACCACGCGGTTGGCGTGGGTGGCGAGCAGCGCGAGGATCTGGCGCGGCTTCGCCGCCGTCGGCACGATCGAGCGGCCGCGCACCTCGGCCGTGAGCGGTCCCAAGAGCCAAATGTCCATTACCCGGTCCCCCTGTGTGGTCGCACCGCACCCCGAAGAGTCCCTCGCGATGGAGTCTGGCCGACTCCCTCGCGCCGGAACCAGTGCTGGAGGACCGGCCCGGCGTATGAGGAGCGCAGGGCGCAGGGGTGTGTTTCTCACATGCCCCGGGTGCGGAACGCACCGCAACCCCCCGCGGGCGTCCGGACGGCGACGGCCCCCGCGGCCCGGCCGGGAGATCAACTCATTTTGTCAAAAAGGGGCGTTGCGCGTTCCCCGAAGACCGGGAAGTCCCGGTGTCCGGCGACTCTGATTGATTAGGATCGATCGGTGTCCATATCTGCCCGGCATAACCGGTGGAGCGGGACGCGGCACGACGTGACTTGTCGGTTCTACGGTTCATCCGGAAGGACAAGAGATGAGCGGTTCCGCCCTGCGCGATGGTGCGCGTGCCCACCGGGAGGACGCGGGCAGAGGACACCTCGGCACCGGCACCACCGCCCTCACCCTGGCCGTCCTGGCGGCCTTCCTCGGCATCGGCGTGCTCTACCTCATGGAGGCCCGTACCTCCCCGCCGGTCCTGGCGCTGGGCATCGCCTCCCTGCTGCTCGTCTGCGGGCTGCAACTGGCCCACCTCTTCCCCCGCCTGCCGCTCTGGACGGCGCGCCGGCGGCACTGCGCCTTCGGGGCCCAGGTGCTCCTCGCCTACCTCCCGTTCCTGCTCAGCGCCGGGGCCCCGCTCGCCACCCCCGGCTTCCTCGCGGCCTCCGCCCTGCTCGTCATCGCCTCGCCCTGGCGGTGGCTGGTCTTCTCGGCGATCGTGGCCTCGGGCAGCCTGGTCGTCCCCCGCACCGGCATGGAACCCGGTTCGCTCCTGCACGGGACCGTCGTGACGGCGCTGACCGGCCTCGTGGTCTTCGGGTTCTCGGAGCTGGCCCGGCTCCTGCGGGAGGCGCAGCGCACCCGCGGGGAACTGGCCCGGACGGTGCTGGAGGCGGAGCGGCAGCGCTTCTCGCGCGACCTGCACGACCTGCTGGGCATCAGCCTGACGACCATCGCCTACAAGTGCGAGGTGGCGCGGCGGCTGGGGCCCGGCCAGCACGTGCGGCGGCACGAGGTGCTCACGGAGATCATGGATTCCACCCAGCGCGCCTTCGACGACGTGCGGGCCGCCTCCCAGGCGTACCGCGCCCTCTCCCTCGCCGCCGAGATCGACGCCGTCCGCGCCACCTTGCGGGACATGGACGTGCGGGTCACGTTCCGCGGCAGCGCCGGGGTGCTGCCGCCGTCCGTGGAGACGACCCTGGCGACCGTGCTGCGCGAGGGGGTCACGAACCTGCTGCGCCACAGCCAGGTCACCACCTGTGTCGTGAAGCTGTCGCGCGAGGGGGACACGGCCCTCCTCGTGCTGCGCAACGACGGGGTCGTCCGGCGTCCCGCCGCTGCCGGGGGCAGTGGTCTGGAGAACCTGCGGGAACGGGTCGAGGCGGTGCACGGGGAGCTGCGCGCGGAGGCCGAGGACGACGACTGGTTCCGGCTGGAGGCGGTCGTCCCCGTCCCGGCGGGAAGCGGCGCGGCCCCGGCCGGCGCCTTCCGGCCCGCTCTGCTCCCCGCCTCCGGCGGAAGGGGGGAGTCCGCGTCCGTGGCCTGAGGGCCCGGGGCGGGGGAGGGCTCCCGCGCCGGTCAGATCCAGCCTTCCTCGCGCGCGATCCGTACCGCGTCCATGCGGTTGCGCGCACCGAGCTTGACGACCGCGCTGCTCAGGTAGTTGCGCACCGTGCCCCGGGACAGGAAGAGCCGGCAGGCGATGGCCGCGACGTCCTCGCCCACGGCGGCCAGCCGGAGGACCTCCAGTTCCCGCGGTGCCAGCGGCTGGGCCGTGGCCTCCAGTGCCGCGACGGCGAGGTGGGGGTCGATGGCCCGTTCGCCCGCGGCCACCGTCCTGATCGCCTCCAGGAGCTGGGCGGGGTGGGCGTCCTTGCGCATGAACCCCGTCACGTGGGCGGCCAGTGCCCGGCGCAGGGTGTGGGGGGTGCCGAGGCCGGTGAGGATGAGGATGCGGCAGCCGGGGACGACGGCGCTCAGTTCGGCGGCGGCGGTGATGCCGTCCATCCCGGGAAGGCCGATGTCGAGCACGGCCACGTCCGGGTGCAGGGCCCGCGCCTTCGGGACGACCTCGTCGCCGCGACCGACCTCGGCCACGACGTTCATATCGGCTTCCAGACTGAGGAGTTCGGCCAGGGCCCCGCGTAGGATCGCCATGTCCTCGGCGATGAGAATCCGTATCATGCCGCCTGCCCCGCGATCGCCGTCAGCCTTCCTGATCAGGGAAAGGGCGCCTGCGGGCCTCGCGGGCGAGACATTCGCCGGCCCGAGGGTTCACGGCAGCCGTAGGGAAATTTACCACTGCGGCGGCAGCCGCCAGTTGACGCCTGTTCAGTGAGGGGCCGGCTCTCCGCGCGGCCGCCGGCCGCGGTCCGCACCGCCGGTGCGCCCGCCTCCCGGCTCGTACGCCCGTACGGCTTGTCGCCCGGATCGCTGAAGTGCGGGTTCCGCTTGGAGTGGCGCGGGCGGAGCTGGGCAGGTTAAGCAGTCCGGCGGGCGTCTCCGAGGGCCGCCCGCCGGGCCCACCGGAGAGCGGGCCCGCGACAGGGAGAGTACGCATGGCCGTCAAAGGGATCGATGTCAGCAGCTACCAGGAGTCGTTCGACGCGGACGGCATGGCCTTCGTCTTCGTGAAGGCCACCGAGGGGCGCACCTACGTCAACTCGCGGCAGCGGGCGCAGGCGAAACGCGCGCGCGACGCGGGGTGCGTCGTCGGCTTCTACCACTTCCTGTGGCCGGGCAACATCCAGGCGCAGGCCGAGTACTTCGTGGAGCAGTGCGCGAGCGTGCCCTACGACCTGCTGGCCTGCGACTGGGAGTACACCGGCGACGGCACCGCTGCGAGCAACAAGGAGAAGGACCAGTTCCTCAAGGCGGTCCAGAAGCTGCGCGGCTCCAACCACCGCGTGCTCCTCTACTGCAACCGCGACTTCTGGCTCAACAGGGACACCACGTCCTTCGCGGCCGACGGCCTGTGGATCGCCGACTACAACGGCAAGCCGGGGGAGCCGAGCATCAAGGCGCCCTGGCGCATCCACCAGTACACCTCCGAGCCCATCGACACCAACATCGGCAACTGGGGGAGCCGCGCGGCCTTGAAGGAGTGGGCGAAGGACTGAGCGGCGGGGCGGCCCCGCCGGGGCCGCCCCGCACCACGCCCCCAGCGCCCCGCGCCCGCGTGCCCCGCGCCCCACGCCCCGTCCTCGTTCAGTGCGCCGGGATCGGGCTCAGGGTCATCGGGCCCACGCGGCCCTCCAGCATCGCGCCGAGCCCCCGTACCGCGCACATGCCGGGGTTCTCCGCGATGCGGATCGGCATCCCCGTGGCCTCCTTGAGCATCCGGTCGAGCCCGGGCAGGAGCGCGCTGCCGCCGACCGCCGTCAGCCCGCCCTCGGCGAGGTCGGCGACGAGGTCGGGCGGGCAGGAGCGCAGGACGCGGCCGATGCCGTCGAGGATCGTCGTGAACGGGGCGCTGATCGCCTCGCGCAGCGCCGCCGTGTCGACCGTCACGGAGCGGGCCAGGCCCGTCGCCGCGTCGCGGCCGCGGATCTCGGTGGTCCCCGTCCGCGGATTGGCGGCGTCCACGGCGAGTTGCAGCGGCCGGACCGACTGCGCGGGCAGCAGCAGCTCGTGACGGTGGCGCAGGTGCGCCACGATCGCGTGGTCGATCGCGTCCCCGCCGACCGGGAGCCGCTGCGCCGTCACGATCGCGCCGAGCGAGAGCACCGCGATCTGCGTCGTCGCCGCCCCGCAGGCCATGATCATCGTCGCCTCGGGCCGCTCCACGGGCAGCCCGCAGCCGACCGCCCCCGCGATGAGCGTGTCCACCAGCTCCACCCGCCGGGCGCCGAGCCCGACCAGCGTCTCCACGGTCGCGCGGCGCGCGAGCGGATCGGACTCGTGCGGGGTGCAGGCGGCGGCCCGCAGCCGGGGCTTGCGGCGCAGCGCCCGGCGCAGCTTGTCGCCGAGCAGGTGCCGCAGCATCCGCTGCGCCATGTCCACATCGACCACGGTGCCGCCCGAGACGGGCCGTACGACGCGGATGTACTCGGGGGTGCGGCCCGTCATCTGCTGGGCGAAGGCGCCGACCGCGATGAGCCCCCCGGTCCTCGTGTTGACGGCCGCGACGCTCGGCTCGTCCACCACGATGCCCTGGCCCTTCACGAACACCCTCGTCCGGGCGGCGCCCAGATCGACGGCGATGTGGCAGCGGCGCAATTGCTCCAGGCTGACGGTCACGGCCTTGCCTCCCGAGGTACGGACCGGAAGGAGCCACCGGTCGGCGCCCCTGTGCACGAGGGTGGCCGCCTCCCGCCGGGGCCGCCCGTCGGGCTGCGCCGATCGGGTCGTCGTGGACCGGCGCAGGGCGGTGCCTTCCGCCGGACGGGTGAGCCGGTAACGGGCCCGGTGGATGACCGGCCGTTACCCGCCGACCGGGAGCGTGCTGTCAAGATCGCCCGGACGTCACGGGACGGGCCCGGCCGAAACCTTTCGCTCCCGTCCGGGCCGGGCCTCCCGGTCCGGCCGGGCACCCGCCCCGCCCCGTACGCGGGCGGACCCCGCGCGATATGGCCGAAACCCGAGTACCGCCGCTGACCTGCCCGTTGGCGGCAATGTGCCATGGCCGCCAACGGGCAGGGCCGCACAACTCCGCCGCAACACAGCGCACTCCACACTCTTCGTCAGCGCGTCCCACCCCCTGGCCGCGCTGACGAAGAGAGGGCTTTCATGACCAGATCTGCACCCCTGTGGCGCAGAGCCGGGCTGCTGCCGGCCGGCCTCGCGCTCGCCCTGCTCCCGGGCACCGCGCTCGCCCACGCCTCCGGCCCGGCGCAGGCGGACCCCACCCCCCGTACCGCCGACCGGACCCGTACCGCCCAGGCCGCCGCGACCGTCACCCTCGTGACCGGCGACCGGGTCACGCTCACCCCGCTCCCGGGCGGCAAGCGGACCGTGACGGTGGACCGCGCCCCCGGCGCGACCGGCGTCGTGCGCACCGAGGAGGCCGGCGGCCACGTCAGAGTCGTCCCGGCCGAGGCGGAACCGTACCTCGCGAACGGGACGCTCGACCCCCGCCTCTTCGACGTCACCGAACTCGTCGCCCAGGGGCTCGCCGGCCAGGGCGGCAGGGCGCCCGCGCCGCTGCCGCTCATCGTCACCGGGACGGCCGCGAAGGCGAAGTCCCGCACCGCGCCCACGACCCCGGCCGGCACCACCCGCGTCCGCGCGCTGCCGAGCATCGGCGCGACCGCCGTGACGGCGAAGCGGCCCGCGGCCCTCTGGAAGAGCCTCACCGCGCACGCGGAACGGACCGGGACCGCCCGTTCCTTCGCCGCGGGCACCGGCGTCGGCACGGTGTGGCTCGACGCGAAGGTCCGGGCCGACATGGCCGAGTCCAACGAGCAGATAGGCACCCCGCGGGCCTGGGAGGCCGGGCTCACCGGCAAGGGCGTCAAGGTCGCCGTGCTCGACACCGGCGTCGACCCGGACCACCCCGACCTCAAGGGCCGCGTCGTCGCGAGCAAGAGCTTCATCGAGGGCCAGGAGGTCGCCGACCGCAACGGCCACGGCACGCACACCGCCTCGACCGTGGGCGGCAGCGGCGCGGCCTCGGACGGCAAGGAGAAGGGCGTCGCCCCGGACGCCGACCTCGCCATCGGCAAGGTCCTCAGCGACGAGGGCGAGGGCAGCGAGTCGCAGATCATCGCGGGCATGGAGTGGGCCGCGAAGGACCTCGGCGCGAAGGTCGTCTCGATGAGCCTCGGCTCGACCGAGGCGAGCGACGGCACCGCCCCCATGGCGCAGGCCGTCAACACTGTCACCGAGGAGACCGGCGCCCTCTTCGTCATCGCCGCGGGGAACGCGGGCGGCGCGGGCACGATCGGCTCGCCCGGGGCAGACGACGACGCGCTCACCGTCGGTGCCGTCGACGCCGCCGACCAGGCCGCGTACTTCACGAGCAAGGGCCCGCGCCACCTCGACAACGCGCTCAAGCCCGACGCCTCCGCGCCCGGCGTGGACATCCTCGCGGCCCGCTCCTCACTCGTGGCCGGCGAGGGCGCGTACACGACGATGAGCGGTACGTCGATGGCGACGCCGCACGTCGCCGGCGTCGCCGCGCTCCTCGCCCAGGAGCACCCCGACTGGGACGCCGCGCGCCTCAAGAACGCGCTCATGTCCACGTCGAAGACCCTCGACGCCTCCGCCTACGACCTCGGCGTCGGCCGCGTCAGCGTCCCCGAGGCGACGACGAGCCCGCTCACGGCGACCGGGAGCGCCGGCCTCGGCTTCTACTCCTGGCCGTACGAGGACAACAAGCCCGTCACGAAGACCCTCACGTACACGAACGACTCCGGCGCGCCGCTGGAGCTGAGCCTCTCCACGAGCGACGTGCCCGCCGGGACCGTCACCCTCGCGGACACGAAGCTGACGGTCCCCGCGCACGGCAGCGCGCACACCACTGTCACCGGCGCGGCACCGGCGCCCCCGTCGGCCAGCTCTCCGGGCAGGTCCTCGCGAAGGACGCGGACGGCGCGGTCCTCGCGCACACCGCCTTCGGCCTCGTCAAGGAGGAGGAGCGCTACACCCTCACGGTCCACGTCAAGGACCGCGACGGCGCCCCCGCGCCCGCGAACCTCGCCCTCCAGACGCTCAGCGCGGGCGCCGACACCGTGCCCGAGACGGTCGGCGAGTCCGGCACCGTCACACTGCGCCTCAAGCGCGGGAGTTACGCGCTGAGCACCTTCCTCGCCGTGCGCGGCGCGCACGGCGAGGACTCGCTCGGCCTCGGCTACCTCACCGCGCCCGAGATCACCCTCGACCGCGACCGCGAGGTCACCCTCGACGGCCGCGAGCTGCGGGAGATCGGCACGAAGCTGCCGCGCGCCGCGCAGACCCGGCAGCTGGTCATGGCGGCCACGCGCTCCGCGAACGGCTCCGCCTACACCGCGCAGGCGCAGGTCCCGCTCACGTACGACAGCGTCTTCGCCGCGCCCACCACGAAGCCGAGGAGCGGCACCTTCGAGTACCGCACGGTGTGGCGGCTCGGCACGCCGCCGCTCGCCGGCACGGCGGACGGCAGGAAGCTCTCGGAGCTGACCCTCCAGCCCGGCTCCGGCCGCCTCGACGGCAGGCTGAACGCGAAGCTCTTCGACGCGGGCGACGGCTCGGCCGCCGCGTACGAGGGCCAGGACGTCAAGGGCAGGGCCGTGTTCGTCCACGCGGACAAGACCGTCGATCCCGCCGACCTCGCGCGGTACGCGGCGGACGCGGGCGCAGCGGCGCTGCTCGTGACCGACGACGACCCCGGTCGCCTCATGGCCTCCTTCGGGACCGCCGAGGGCGATGACCGCGCCTTCCCGGTCGCGACGGTGAACGCCGCCGACGGGAAGATCCTCGCGCGCGCCGCGAAGAGCGGCGAAAAGCTCAGGCTCACCGGGACCCCGGACGCCCCGTACGTCTACGACCTCTCGGCCGGCCACCCCGGCGCGATCCCCGACAAGGACCTCACGATCGCCCCGCGCGCCAAGGACCTCGCCACGGTCGCCACGACGTACTACGGGGCCAAGGCCCAGTCGGGCGGCGAGTTCCGCTAACGCGATCACCGACGCCTTCCCGATCGGTGTGGGCTTCCTGGAGCGGGCCTCCTTCCCCGGGACCCGCACCGACTACGTCTCGACGGGCAAGGACCTGCGCTGGCACGAGACCGTCCAGGCCGGGCCCGGGCTGACCCTGGAGGACCGCGGCGGGCTCGCCATGTACCCGGCGGGCAGGAAGACGCGGCTCGACTGGTTCAAGCCGGTGCTGCACCCCTACCTCGGTACGGGCCTCGGCTGGGGCCAGACCCGCAGGGGCAACGACCTCGCCTTCAACACGCCCGGCTGGGGCGACTCGGGCCCCGACCACACCGGCTTCGGCGACGTGTGGAACGACGACTCGCTGACGCAGACCACGCAGATCCAGGTGGACGGCGAGACCGTCACGAAGGCGACGAGTTCCGGTGCCTACGTGTGGGACGCCGACCCCGCCGAGCACACGTACAAGATCATCACCGACACGACCCTGGACCCGAAGGTGTGGGGCAGCGGCGTCAAGGGCCACTCCGCCTGGGAGGTCCGCTCCGCCGAGACGCCCGCCGACACCGAGACGACGCTGCCGCTCATCAACCTGAACTACGGCGTCGACACCGCGCTCGACGGTTCGGTACGGGCCGGCAAGCGGCTGCCGATCGCGCTCACGGCCGCGTACGTGGCGGGCGCGAGCGGTACGGGCAGGCTCACGACCGGCGCGCTCGCCGTCTCCTACGACGCGGGCAAGACGTGGCAGCAGGTGGATCTCGCGAAGAAGGGCGACACCTGGAAGGGCAGGCTGAGCATGCCGCGCGACGCGAAGACCGTCTCGCTGCGGGCCTCGGTCCGCGACGACAGGGGCGGCGGGGCGACGCAGGTCCTCACGGACGCCCTGAACGTGAGGTGAGGCCCCCCGGGGG
>NZ_GG770539.1:5130285-5136610 GCF_000154905.1 Streptomyces sp. SPB074
GAAGAGCAGCCCGGGCCAGAGCGGGAGCGGTCAGCGCAGCGCCTGGCACTCCAGGTCGCCGAGGCGCAGGCGGGTACGCGTCGCGGGCTCGCCGAGCGCCGCGCGGTAGCGGGCCGCCTCGCCCCGCCCGTACCGCCCGCGGGCGCTCGCCTGCCAGCGCCGGTTCGCCTCCCGCATCCGTGCCGCGTCGGCCCCCAGCTCGCGCCGGGCGCGCTCGACCAGTGCGGGGTGGAAGTCCTGCATCCGGCGCAGCAGGACGAGGGTGAGATCGAGGGGCGTGAAGGCGGGCACGGGCTCAGCCCTCCCGCACGGCGCCGCTCCGGCCCCCGGCGCCCCCCGCGCTCCCGCCGCCGCTCCCTGCGCTCTCGCCGCCGCTTCCGGCGGCCTCGCCCCCGCTGCGTGCGCGCTCGCTCCCGCCCCGCGCGCTCTCGCCGCCGCTCCACGCGGCCTCGCTCCCGTCCCGTAGGACTGTCGCGTCCTCGCCGAGCATCCGCCGCAGGAGTCCGCGCAGGACGAGCCGTTCCTCGCGGCTCAGGTCGGCGAGCGGCTCGCGCGCGAAGTCGAGACCGTCGCGCAGGCCGCGGGCGAGCCGCCGCCCCTCCTCGGTGGACACCGCGAGCTTGACGCGCCGGTCCTCGGGGTCGGCGCGGCGCTCGACCAGTCCGCGCGTCTCCAGGCGGTCGATGATCCCGGTCACGTTCGACGGCTCGCACTTCAGCGTCCGCGCGAGACGCCGCATGGGGAGCGGGCCGAGGGACAGCAGGCTCAGCACGCGGGCCTGCGCCCCCGTGAGGGCGTGCGCCGCGGCGGCCCGCTCGTACTCCTCGTGGTAGCGCCCGACGACCGCGCCGATGAGCTGGACGACCTCCAGGGTGAGGGGATCGCGCGGGGCGGTGGCGGGGAGAGTCATGACGTCATCGTACCGATGTGCTTGACATGCTGAAATGTTCATGCGCATGTTTGTTTCAGCTCATGAAACAAATTCCCCGCAGGAGGCACCCCGCATGACCACCCTTCCCGAGTCCGGCCGCGCCTGGCACCTCGTCCGCCGTCCGCAGGGCTGGCCGGTGCCCGAGGACTTCGCGCTGCGCGAGGCCCCCGTACCGGCCCCCGCCGCGGGCCGGGTGCTGGTGCGGAACCTGTACTTCTCGGTCGACCCGTACATGCGCGGGCGCATGAACGACGTGAAGTCGTACACGCCACCCTTCGCCCTGGACGAGCCCATGACCGGCGGTGCCGTCGGCCAGGTCGTCGCCTCGGAGGCGGAGGGCTTCGCCGAGGGCGACTACGTGCTGCACTTCGCCGGGTGGCGCGAGTACGCCTCCGTCCCCGCCGAGCACGCCACGAAGGTGGACCCGGACGCGGCGCCGCTCTCCGCCTACCTCGGCGTCCTCGGCATGACGGGCCTCACCGCCTACGCGGGCCTGCTGCGCGTCGCGGCCTTCAAGGAGGGCGACGCGGTCTTCGTCTCCGGCGCGGCCGGGGCGGTGGGCAGCGAGGTCGGACAGATCGCGAAGCTCAAGGGCGCCTCGCGCGTCATCGGCTCGGCGGGCTCGGACGAGAAGGTCGCCTGGCTCGTGGACGAACTCGGCTTCGACGCGGCGTTCAACTACAAGAACGGCCCCGTCGCCGAACAGCTCAAGCAGGCGGCCCCCGACGGCATCGACGTCTACTACGACAACGTCGGCGCCGAGCACCTCGAGGCCGCCATCAGCCGCGCCAACGTGCACGCGCGCTTCGCGATCTGCGGCATGATCGCGCAGTACAACGTCACCGAGCCCCCGGCGGCTCCGCGCAACCTCGCCCAGGTCATCGGCAAGCGCATCCGCCTGGAGGGAATGCTCGTCCAGGACCACTCCGACCTCCAGGGGCAGTTCGTCCAGGAGGTGTCCGCCTGGGTCCGCGACGGCAGCCTCAAGCACCGCGAGACCTTCGCGCACGGCATCGAGAACGGCGCCGAGGCGTTCCTCGGCCTGCTGCGCGGCGAGAACACCGGAAAGATGATCGTGGACCTCACCTGAGGCCAGCGCCCGGCGCGTCGGGGGCGGGGCGCGCGATGCCCCGCCCCCACCTGACGTGCTCACGCCCGGTAGGGTCCGCACATGCGTGAACTCGCCCTCGGATTCCGGTACCTGCTCGAAGGTCAGCGCTGGGCCGGCAGGCACGGCAAGCGGTACGGCACGGCCCTGCTCCCCGGGCTCATCACGCTCGTGCTCTACGCGGCCGTGCTGCTCGCGCTCGTGCTGTGGGGCGGCGACCTCGTCGCGTGGGCCACGCCCTTCGCCGACGACTGGGAATCGCCCTGGCAGGGGCTCTTCCGGGGCGCGCTCACCGTCGTGCTCTTCGCCCTCGTGCTCCTCGGCTGCGTCCTCGGCTTCACCGCCGTCACGCTCGTCGTCGGCCAGCCGTTCTACGACGCGCTCTCCGCCGAGGTGGACCGTGAGATCGACGGCTTCCCGACCGAGTCGGGGCTCTCCCTCGGGCGCGAGATCTGGATCTCCGTACGGGACGGCGTCCGCGTCCTCGTGCGCGCCGCGCTCTGGGGCGTGTGCCTCTTCGCCGCCGGGTTCCTGCCCTTCGTCGGGCAGACGGTCGTGCCCGTGATCGGCTTCTTCGTCACCGGCTTCTTCCTCGCCGAGGAACTCGTCTCGATCGCGCTCGCCCGCCGCCGCGTCGACCTGCGCGAACGCCTCGTGCTGCTCCGCTCCCGCAAGCGGCTGACCTGGGGCTTCGGCGTCCCCCTCGGCCTCGCCTTCCTCGTCCCCGTCGTCGCGGTCTTCCTCATGCCGGGAGCCGTCGCGGGCGCCACCCTCCTCGCCCGGGACCTGCGCGGCGAACCCCTGGAGCCGGCCCCGCGCGAGGAGAGACCCGCCGCCGAGCCGCGCTGAACCCCCGGCGCGAGCACTCGGGGAACGGGCGGTGGCGTCCCGCTGAGGGGTGGGCCGTGGCATCGGGCTCAGGGGTGGGCCGTGGCGTCCCGCTCAGGGGCGGGCGGTGCCGTCCGCCTCCTTCTCCTCCGCCCCCTCCAGCAGGCGCAGGAAGTCGCGGAAGGCCGCGCTCATGTCGACGGCCTCCGGGTCCAGGAGCCACTGGTACTGGAGGCCGTCCATGACCGCGACCATCAGCGTCCCGGCCTGCTCCGGGGTCAGGCCGCTCGGCAGCCGCTCGCCGTAGGCCGTGCGCAGCACCGAGGCCATGTTGCCCCGCACCACCCCGTACCGCTTCGTGAAGAAGTCCCGCGCCGGGTGCGCCTCCGTCACGCTCTCGCCGAGCAGCGCGCTGAAGGTCTGCACGACCCCGGGGCGCATCGCGTTGTAGTCCACGAGCGAGGAGAGCAGGTCCAGGCGCCAGGAGTCGCCCGGGATCGCGTCCCACTGGTCCCGCTCGGCGAGCAGCGCGACGAGCAGCGCCTCCTTCGTCGGGAAGTAGTGCAGCAGTCCCTGCTGGGTCAGGCCCACGCGTTCGGCGACCGCGCCGAGCGTCGCCCCCCGGTAGCCGCGCTCCGCGATCACCTCCAGCGTCGCCCGCAGGATCTCCGCGCGCCGCTCCTCGCCCTTCGCTCTGGCCATCCGCCGTGCACCCCTTCCGCCCGCCGGCCCGTGACCGGCCCGGGAACCCTCGCCCGCCGCGCCGGTGACCGGCCCCGGAACCCCCGCTCCAGCAGGACCGTACGGCATCGCCATGTCACGTAAAAATAACGTCCCCTACCGGACTACAGGTCGGCGGGTGCAAGATGAGTGCGCGCTCCCACCCGACCGGGGGCGTGGCCCCCGCAGCCCACGGACAGCGACCACGAGGAGTACGGCCGTGACAGGTGCGTCCACCCCACCCGAGCCCCAGGTCACCCCTGAGCGGCAAGCCGCCCACGAGGCCGCGGTCGAGACCGCCCTCGCCCGGCTCGACCTCGACACCAAGACCCGGCTGCTCGCCGGGCAGGACTTCTGGTCGCTGCCCGCGATCCCGGAGATCGGCCTCGACTCGCTCGTCGTCTCGGACGGCCCCATCGGCGTGCGCGGCGTGCGGTCCACGAGCGAGGACCCCTCGCTCGCGCTCCCGTCCCCGACCGCGCTCAGCGCCACCTGGTCGCCCGAGACCGCCGTCCGCGCCGGGCAGGTCCTCGCGCAGGAGGCCCGCCGCAAGGGCGTCCACGTCCTGCTCGCCCCCACGGTCAACCTGCACCGCTCCCCGCTCGGCGGGCGCCACTTCGAGGCGTACAGCGAGGACCCGTACCTCACCGGGGCCATCGGCACCGGCTACGTGCGCGGCGTGCAGTCCGGCGGCGTCGGCACCACCGTCAAGCACTTCGTCGGCAACGACGCCGAGACCGACCGCTTCACCGTGGACAACCGCATCGCCCCGCGCCCGCTGCGCGAGCTCTACCTCGCCCCCTTCGAGGCGATCGTCGCCAACGCCCGCCCCTGGGGCATCATGACCGCGTACAACACGGTCAACGGCACGACGATGACCGAGCACCGCTACCTCGTCAACGAGGTCCTGCGCGGCGAGTGGAAGTTCGACGGCGTCAACGTCTCGGACTGGACCGCCGCCCGCGACACCGTCGCCGACGCCAACGGCGGCCTCGACCTGGCCATGCCCGGCCCAAAGACCGTCTACGGCGAGAACCTGGCCGCCGCCGTGCGCGCGGGCGAGGTCGAGGAGAGCGTCGTGGACGAGGCCGTGCGCCGCGTCCTGCTCCTCGCCGCCCGCACCGGGGCGCTCAAGACGACCGAGCCCGTCGTGCCCACCGAGGCCCTGCCCGCCGAGATCGACGGCGAGGCGTTCGCCCGCGAACTCGCCACGCGCTCCTTCGTCCTCGTCCGCAACGAGGACTCCGCCCTCCCGCTCGCCCCCGGCACCCGCGTCGCCCTCAGCGGCGCCGCCGCCCGCGAGGCGCGCGTCCTGGGCGGCGGCTCCGCGACCGTCTTCCCCGCGCACGTCGTCGCGCCGCTCGACGGGCTGCGCGCCGCGCTCCCCGAGGGCGCCCTCTCGTACGAGGTCGGGGCCGACCCGAACAACGAACTCGACGTCGCCGGGCAGGGCTTCGCGCTGCGCGCCGTGTGCCGCGACGCGTCCGGCGAGATCCTCGCGACCGTCCCGCTCGCGGGCGGCCACATCCAGTGGATGGGCAGCGACCTGCCCGACGGCGTCACCTACGACGCCCTGCACTCCATCGAGGTCACCGGCACCTTCACGCCGCGCGAGAGCGGCGAGCACGTCTTCGGCACGCGCGGCATCGGCGGCTTCAAGGTCGTCATCGCCGGTCGCGAACTCTTCGAGGGCTCCGTCGAGATGGGCGCGGCCACCGACCCCTTCGAGGCGTTCTTCGGCCAGCCCACCGAGCGCGGGCGCCTGGAACTGGCCGCGGGCGAGCCCGTGGAGCTGAGCGTCTTCCACACCGTCGCCAAGCCCGAGGGCCTGCCCATCCAGGCGGTCGGCTTCACCGTCCTGCACCAGAACCCCGTGCACGACCCCGACGAGCTGATCGCCCGCGCCGCCGAGGCCGCGCGCGCCGCGGACACCGCCGTCGTGGTCGTCGCGACGACCGAGCGCGTCGAGTCCGAGGGCTTCGACCGCGCCGACCTCGGGCTGCCCGGACGTCAGGACGACCTCGTCCGCGCGGTCGCCGCCGCCAACCCCCGCACCGTCGTCGTCGTCAACGCGGGCTCGCCCGTCGAGATGCCCTGGCGCGAGGACGTCGCCGCCGTGCTCCTGAGCTGGTTCCCCGGCCAGGAGGGCGGCGCCGCGCTCGCCGACGTCCTCACCGGCGCCGCCGAGCCCGGTGGCCGCCTGCCCACCACGTGGCCGGCCGTCCTGGCGGACGCCCCCGTCGTCAACACCACGCCGACCGGGGGGAAGCTGGAGTACACCGAGGGCGTCCTCATCGGCTACCGCGCCTGGGAGCAGGCCGGCCGCACCCCCGCGTACCCCTTCGGGCACGGCTTCGGCTACACCGACTGGACGTACGAGTCGGTCACCGTCGAGCCCGCCGCCGAAAACGGCCTGACCGTCACGGTCCGCGTCCGCAACAGCGGCGGCCGCGCGGGCCGGGAGACCGTGCAGGTCTACCTCGCCCCCGCCGAGCCCGGCACGGGCCCCGCGACCGAGCGCCCCGCGCGCTGGCTCGCCGGCTTCGCGCAGGTCGAGGCGGCCCCCGGCGAGAGCGCCGAGGCCGTCGTGCGCGTCGCCCGCCGCGCCTTCGAGATCTGGGACGAGGAGAAGGGCGCGTGGCACCTTTTTTTTTTTTTTTTTTTTTTTTTTTTTTTTTTTTTTTTTTTTTTCTTTTTTTTTTTTTTTTTTTTTTTTTTTTTTTTTTTTTTTTTTTTTT
>NZ_GG770539.1:5136831-5137803 GCF_000154905.1 Streptomyces sp. SPB074
TACTTCGCCGTGATCCGCTCGTAGGCGATCCGCGCCAGCGTGGCCTGGCCCGCGCGGCTCGGGTGGAACCAGTCCCAGCGGCTCAGCTCGCCCGCCGTGAAGCGCGTCGCGTGCGCGGCGCCGCCGTCGTCCCGGCACAGCCGGTCCTTCGCGCAGATGTCCCGGACGGTCTCGTTGTACTCGGCGACGCGCCGTTCGACCTGGTCCCTGCGCTCCGTCGCCGCCTTGTCCATGGCGTCTGGGTCGCTCAGCATCGAGGGGCAGATGCCGAGCTTCCACACCTCCTTGCCGAGGTCGCTCGTACGCCCCAGCTCCCACAGCCGCTTGAGGTCCGGGATGCTGGAGAAGTACACCCGGGCCCCCGGCGCCCGCTCGCGCAGCACACCGAAAGCCTTCTCGATGTCCGCGCGGTACTCCTTGACGGGCGTCATCGCGTCCACACTGGAGCGGCAGGCGTCGTTCGCGCCGATGAGGACCGTCACCAGGCCGGGGTCGTGCGCCGCCGCCGCCTTCATCTGGTCGGGCAGGGCCTCGACCCGCGCCCCCGACTTCGCGAGGTTCCACGCGTGGTCCTCGACGTCCGCGCCGCCGAGCAGCCGCCGCGCGAGCGAGTCCACGTCCTTCTCGGTCCCCGTCGACCACGACACGGCCGGGCAGTCGGCCAGCACCGAGCAGGCCTCGAAACCGGACGTGATCGAGTCGCCCACGGCCGCCACCGAGGAAGGCGCCCGGTCCCAGTCTTTTCTTTGCCTTCGTGGTCGCCGCCTCGCCGGGCGGGCCCGGCTGCCTCCGTAGGAGCCCCGAACAGGCCGGGAGCAGGGCGAGCAGCGCGGCGGCACCCGCCCCCTCTTTTTGTCGGGGCGGCGCGCCCACCGGGGCGGGGGAGAGCCTTACGGGCCGTGACCACCTTCCGCATACGCGGGCTCCTTCCTTCGGCACTACGGACCCGGGGGGCGTACGCCCCGGCGCCTC
>NZ_GG770539.1:5138008-5138876 GCF_000154905.1 Streptomyces sp. SPB074
CCCTCGCGGGTGAAAGCCGCGTGCTCGTAGCGCTGAGGTCGACGGTACGTCACACCGCGGGCGTTCCCGCAGGGTAGTTTTGCCCGAGGCGGCGCATGTCACGCCCCGGCGGCTTCCGGCGGGGCCGACACGGCGACCGCTCCGGCCCGGTGACGGCCCGCCGTTCCCGGTCGGCTACATTGCAGTACGTCACTTCTGTCCCATTTGGGAAGAATGCTCGGCACGGGCGCGAGGGGTCTGGCACCTCGTCCCCCACAGGAGGTACCGGTGACGACGACACGTGGAGTCCTGTACGTGCACTCCGCACCGCGCGCGCTGTGCCCGCACGTCGAATGGGCCGTGGCGAGCGTGCTCGGCGTGCGGGTGGGCCTGGACTGGATCAGACAGCCCGCCGCGCCCGGCACCTGGCGTGCCGAGTTCTCCTGGCAGGCCGAGACCGGCACCGCCTCCAAGCTCGCCTCCGCGCTGCGCGGCTGGCAGCTCCTGCGCTTCGAGGTGACCTCGGAACCCACCCCGGGCGTCGAGGGCGAGCGGTACAGCGCGACACCCGAACTGGGGATCTTCCACGCCGTCACCGGGGTGCACGGGGACATCCTCATCCCCGAGGACCGGCTGCGGGCGGCCGTCGCGCGGGCCGGTGCGGGCGAGAGCGTGCTCGCGGACGAGGTGCAGAAGCTGCTGGGCAAGCCGTGGGACGACGAGCTGGAACCGTTTCGCTACGCGGGGGAGGGGGCGCCGGTGCGGTGGCTCCACCAGGTCGTGTGACCCCGGGGCGGGGGGCTCGTGGGGCTCCGCCCCGGGGCCCGCTCGCGGGGCTCCGCTCCACGCCCCGCTCCTCAGGCGCCGCCAGGGGCTGAAAAAGCGTGTG
>NZ_GG770539.1:5138976-5150343 GCF_000154905.1 Streptomyces sp. SPB074
CACACGCCTCACCCTCACACGCTGCGGAACGCCAGGACCACGTTGTGGCCGCCGAAGCCGAAGGAGTCGTTGAGGGCCACGATGGGGCCCTCGGCCGGGAGGGCGCGCGGCTCGTCGCGGATGATGTCCGCGGTGACCTCCGGGTCCAGCTCGGCGACGTTGATCGTCGGCGGGGCCGTCCGGTTCTTCACCGCGAGGATCGTCGCGACCGACTCGATACCGCCCGCGCCACCGAGGAGGTGCCCGGTCATCGACTTGGTCGAGGAGATCGCCACGTGGTCCAGCTCGGGGCCGAAGACCTTCGAGAGGGCCTTGATCTCGCCGACGTCGCCCAGCGGCGTGGAGGTCGCGTGCGCGTTGGCGTACACGATCTCGGCCGGGTCGAGGCCGGTCGAGGCGAGCAGGTTCTCCAGGGCGCGCGAGATGCCCTCGCCGGAGGGCTCGGGGGCCGTGATGTGGTGGCTGTCGGCCGAGACACCCTGGCCCAGCGCCTCGGCGTAGACCCGCGCGCCGCGCTTCGCGGCGTGCTCGGCGGACTCCAGGACGATGACACCGGCGCCCTCACCGAGTACGAAGCCGTCCCGGCCCGTGTCGAAGGGGCGCGAGGCACCCTCGGGGTCCTCGTTGTTCTTGGACATCGCCATCATGTTGGCGAAGGCGGCGATGGGCAGCGGGTGGATCGCGGCCTCGGTGCCGCCCGCGACGACGACGTCGGCGCGGCCCGTACGGATCATCTCGATCCCGTAGCCGATCGCCTCGGCGCCGGAGGCGCAGGCGGAGACGGGGGTGTGGACCCCGGCACGGGCGTTGATGGCGAGACCCACGTTGGCGGCGGGCCCGTTGGGCATGAGCATCGGCACGGTGTGCGGCGACACGCGCCGTACGCCCTTCTCCTTCAGTACGTCGTACTGGTCCAGAAGGGTCGTCACACCACCGATGCCGGAGGCGATCACGGCGCCGAGGCGGTCGGGGTCGACCGAGGCGTCCTCACCGGCCTTGGCGGTGAAACCGGCGTCCTTCCACGCCTCGTCCGCCGCGATCAGCGCGAACTGGGCCGAGCGGTCCAGTTTCCGCGCCTGCGGGCGGGGCAGGATCTCGCCGGGCTCCACGAGGACGCGGGCGGCGATCTTGACCGGCAGCTGCTCGGCCCACTCCTCGGTGAGGGGACGGACACCGGAGCGGCCGGCGAGCAGGCCGTCCCAGGTCGACTTCACGTCGCCACCCAGCGGTGTGGTTGCGCCGATACCGGTGACGACCACGGTGCGATTGGTCGGGCTCACAGGAATTCCTTCTCCACGGATACGAGGGATTGCGGCGCCACCGCCGGACGGCGGCAGTCACACAGGGCGGGCCACCCCGGCACGCGAGCGCGTGCCGCGGTGTCCCCGGGCGCCGAGCGGCCGGCCCCGGGCCCGGTCCGCGCCGGGTGGGCGCGGGCCGGGCCCGGAGCACCGGATCAGCTCTGGTGCTTGAGGATGTAATCGGCGGCGTCGCCGACGGTCTTGAGGTTCTTGACGTCGTCGTCGGGGATCTTGACGTCGAAGCGCTCCTCGGCGGCGACGACGACCTCGACCATGGACAGCGAGTCGACGTCCAGGTCATCGGTGAAGGACTTGTCCAGCTGGACGTCCTCGACCGGGATACCGGCGATCTCGTTCACGATCTCGGCGAGACCGGCGACGATCTCTTCCTGGGTGGCGGCCATGTCGGCGCTCCATTCGTTGAGGGAAATTGTTACGGGGATTCCAGCGGTGGCGCCCCTCCGGCCGGCCCGTGTCGCGCTCCGTCGCCCTGGATGAGCAGCGGGAACGCGCGCGGACCCGGCCGGATGGCCGCCCGGGGACAGATGCCCTAGGGGAGGGTAACGACCGTCGCGGCGAACACGAGACCCGCCCCGAAGCCGATGAGAAGCGCGGTGTCGCCGCTCTTCGCCTGGCCGGTCGCCAGCATCCGCTCCATGGCGAGCGGGATGGAGGCGGCCGAGGTGTTGCCGGTGGTCGCGATGTCGCGTGCGACCTGGACGTGCTCCGGCAGCTTCAAGGTCTTCACCATCGAGTCGATGATCCGCATATTGGCCTGGTGCGGGATGAAGACGTCCAGGTCCTCCGCGGTGATCCCGGCGGCGTCCAGCGCCTGCTGGGCCACCTTCGCCATCTCGAAGACCGCCCAGCGGAAGACCGCCTGGCCCTCCTGGGTGATGGCCGGGAACCGCGCGACCTCGCCGGAGCGGTAGTCCGTCCACGGCACGGTCTGCTTGATGACCTCGGCCTTGTCGCCCTCGGAGCCCCAGACGGTCGGGCCTATCGCGACCTCCTGCGAGGGACCCACGACGACCGCGCCCGCGCCGTCGCCGAAGAGGAAGGCCGTCGCGCGGTCCTCCCGGTCGGTGAGGTCCGAGAGCCGCTCCACACCGAGGACGAGCACGTACTCGGCGCTGCCCTCGACGACCATGCCCTTGGCCAGCGTCAGCGCGTAGCCGAAGCCCGCGCAGCCCGCCGAGATGTCGAAGGCGGCGGGCTTGCCGCAGCCGAGCTGGTCGGCGATCTCCGTGGCGACGGCCGGGGTCTGCTTGAAGTGCGAGACGGTCGAGACGACGACCGCGCCGATCTGCTCGGGCGCGATACCGGCGTCGGCGAGGGCCTTGCCGCCCGCCTCCACCGACATCGTCGTCACGCTCTCCTCGGGACCCGCCCAGTGCCGGCTCTCGATCCCCGAACGCGAACGAATCCACTCGTCCGAGGAATCGATCGTCTCCAGGATGACCTCGTTGGGGACCACCCGCTCTGGCCGGTAGCCGCCGACGCCCAGGATGCGCGCGTACGGGGCACCCTTGGCGGGCTTTATCTTCGACATCTGACGGGGCTCCTCGTCGTCCTGGCGGTGCGGGGCGGGCGGATCGGGTGGGGGGATCAGGCGGCGTGCTCCGCGAGGAGCGCGCGCGCCGCGTCGAGGTCCTCGGGGGACTTCAGCGCGAGCGTCGCGACACCCGGCAGAGCGCGCTTGGCGAGACCGGTGAGCGTGCCGCCGGGACAGACCTCGATCAGGGCGCTCGCGCCCCGCTCCCCGAACGTCTCCATGCACAGGTCCCAGCGCACCGGGTTGGCGACCTGGCCCACGAGCCGGTCGAGCACCTCGCCGCCGGTCGCGACCACGGCCCCGTCCTTGTTCGACACGTACGCGAACGCCGGGTCCGCCGGGCTCAGCCCGGCCGCCGCCTTCGCGAGCGCGTCGACCGCCGGGGCCATGTGCGTGGTGTGGAAGGCGCCCGCGACCTTGAGCGGGACGACACGGCGCACGCCCTCGGGCTTGTCCTCGGCGAGCGCCGCGAGCTGCGCGGCCGTCCCCGCGGCGACGACCTGGCCGCCGCCGTTGACGTTCGCCGGGGTCAGGCCCAGCTTCTCCAGGTGCGGCGCGACCGTCGCGAGGTCCCCGCCGAGCAGCGCGGCCATGCCCGTCTCGGTCACGGCGGCCGCCTCGGCCATCGCGAGCCCCCGGGTCCGGACGAGCGCGAGCGCCGCCCCGGCCTCGAGGACACCGGCGAAGGCCGCGGCCGTCAGCTCGCCGACACTGTGCCCGGCGACCGCGCCGGGGCGCAGCGCGCCCAGCACGGGCGCCTCCGGGGTCTCCAGGGTCCCCGCGAGCGCGGCGGCCGACAGCAGCCCGGCCGCCACCAGCAGCGGCTGGGCGACCGCGGTGTCCCGGATCGCGTCGGCGTCGGCCTCCGTCCCGTAGTGCACGAGATCGAGGCCGGTCACCTCGGACCAGCCCGCGAGCCGCTCCGCCGCGCCGGGCAGTTCGAGCCAAGGGGTCAGGAAGCCGGGCGTCTGGGCGCCCTGGCCGGGCGCGACAAGTACAAGCACGCTCACACTCTCTCTTGCGAAGGGTCCGGTGCGCCGGTGGGGACAGGGACGAATAACCGACAGGGGAATTGTCGGGACCGTACAAAAGCCTAGGACCGCTGCTCGGCCGCGGCCAGGCGTCCCAGGATGAGCGCGATCCGCAGCGTGAACGCGGATCGTACATCCGAGGGGGACCAGCCGGTGACGTCAGTCACACGTCGGAGCCGGTAGCGCACGGTGTTCGGGTGCACGAAGAGCATCCGGGCGGCACCCTCCAGGCTGCTCGCCTGCTCCAGGTAGACGCTCAGCGTCTCCAGCAGCGCCGAACCCGCCTCCTGGAGCGGTCTGTAGATCTCCTCCACCAGCTGCTCGCGCGCCGCCGGGTCGGACGCCATCGCGCGCTCCGGGAGCAGGTCGTCGGCGAGCACCGGGCGCGGCGCGTCCTGCCACGCCGCCGAGGCGCGCAGCCCGGCCGCCGCGGCCGCCGCCGAGCGGGTCGCGGCGAGCAGGTCGGGGACCACGGGCCCGGCGACGACGGGCCCCGCCGCGTACGGCCCGATCAGGGATTTCGCCACGGCGAGCGGATTGTCGCTGCCCCCCGCGATGACGACGAGGCGACTGCCGAGCACCCCCGTCAGGACCTGGAGCTTCGCGTGCCGGGCGGCCCGCCGGATCGCCTCGACGGTCAGTTCGCTGTCCCCGTCGGGCGCCGTGCCGAGCAGCACGCACACGTACTCGGGCGCGTCCCAGCCGAGCGCCGCCGCGCGCGAGACGGTGCCCTCGTCGGCCTCGCCGGAGAGCACCGCGTTCACCACGAGGGACTCCAGGCGCGCGTCCCAGGCGCCGCGCGCCTCGGCGGCCTGCGCGTACACCTGCGCCGTCGCGAAGGCGATCTCGCGGGCGTAGCGCAGCAGCGCCTCGCGCAGCACCGCCTCGTCGCCCGGCGCGGCGACGTCGTCGATCGCGCTCTCCATGACCTCGATCGTCGTACGCACCATCTCGACCGTCTGCCGCAGCGTGACCGCCCGGGTCAGCTCGCGCGGCGCGGTGCCGAAGACGTCCGTGGAGATCGCCTGCGGGGCCTCCGGGTGCCGGAACCACTCCGTGAAGGCGGCGATGCCCGCCTGTGCCACGAGCCCGATCCACGAGCGGTGCTCGGGCGGCATCGCCCGGTACCAGCGAAGCGTTTCGTCCATCCGCTGGATGGCGCGGGCGGCGAGGCTTCCAGAGGAGTGCTCCAGCCGCTTGAGGGTCGCCGCGTGCGGGTGCGCGGGAGCCGGGGAGGCGGGCGAGTCGGCGGGGCGGGATACGGAGTCGGGCACGGGACCAAGACTGCCCTATCGCGCCGGGGAACGGAGCGGCCGGGGTCCGTCACGCACCGTGCGCGTCCGGTGGCCTCGCGTGCGAGGGCTACCGTGGGCGCCGTGATCGACGTACGACGCGGCACCGACCGCCACCCGGGCGGGGAGCCGGACGCGGGCATCACGACCCGGCACGCCTTCTCCTTCGGCCCGCACTACGACCCCGGCAACCTGCGCCTCGGTCCGCTCACCGCCTGCAACGAGGAACACCTCGCGCCCGGCGCCGGCTTCGCCGAGCACCGCCACAGCGACACGGAACTGCTCACCTGGGTGGTCTCCGGCGAACTGAGCCACCGCGACGCCCGGGGCGGCTCCACCCGCGTACGCCCCGGCGACCTCCAGCACCTCGGCGCGGGCGCCGGGGTCCACCACGTCGAGCGCAACGACGGCGCCGGGCCGCTCGTCTTCCTGCAACTCTGGCTCGCCGCCCGCACCCCCGCGCTCACCCCCCGCTACACCGTGGTGCGCGCGCTCGCCGCGCCCTACGAGGTGCCCGAGGCGGGCGCCGTGCTCCGGGTCGCCCGCCCCGCTCCGGGCGAGACCCTGCCGCTCCCCGCGGCGCCCTACGGGTACGTCCACCTCGTGCGAGGGGAGGCCGAGGTGCGCGGCGGCACGGCGGGCGGCGCGCGGCTCGCGGCGGGTGACGCGGTACGGGTGCGGGACGGCGCGGACGTGCGGGGCGCGGTGCTGCGGGCCCGTACCGTCTGCGAGGTGCTGCTCCTCGAACTGGCCGACCCCTTCGCCTAGTACTCCAGCAGCGGTTCGTGTCCTGAGCTGCGTTTTTGGTAGTGGCAGCGGCGGGCGGTGGCTTGGTGGTGTCTTCTCCAGGCTGACCACTTCAGTGCGTGGGTGACTGGGTCGGGGTGGGGTCGGGGGCGGGGAAGGAGAGTGTCCAGGAGGCGTCTGATTTCTGCCACGGTGAGCGGGGCGAGAGAGGTTCGTTTCCAAAGCCCCCTTTTTCGGGCTCGTCGGCGGCTTGGGCTGCGAGTGAGGTCAGGACGGCGTGGGCGAGCATGGCCAGGGTGATGTGCCGGTACCAGCCGACGTAGCGGCGGACCTCGTACTCGTCCAGGCCGCACTCGTTCTTCGCCGCCTGGAAGCATTCCTCGATCGCCCAGCGTGTGCCGGCCGCCCGCACCAGGTCGGCGACAGTGGTGCTCGTGGGCGCGTAGGCGAAGTAGTAGGCGGTCTCCTCGGGCCGTGCCACGCTGCGCCGGGCCAGCACCCATCGGTGGTGGGCTGACTCGTCGCCGTCGAAGAGGGCGATCGACGGCAGTCTCGCGCTCGCCCAGTCGTAGACCCTGGGGCCCTTGGCCCCGTTGCCGCAGGACAGCCGCTGCCAGGCATCCTGGGGCGCCTGGGCGATGAGCTCGTCGATCCGCCAGAACCCCGTCAAGCTCTTGACCTGCTGAGACTTCGGAACAGCGACGACGTAACCGACATCGAGTTCCTCCAGCAGGCGGCGGAACTTCCAGTCCTGCCCATAGGCCTCGTCCGCCGTCACCCACCGCGCCGGCAGACCGGCGGCCAGCGTCCGGGTAACCATCGCCCTCGCGAGTTCACCCTTGGTCGCGAACTCCCGCTCGTCGGGAACCTTCGCCGCCCGGCAGCGTTCCCGATCCCCTGTCCACGCCTTCGGGAGATACAGCTCCCGGTCGACCAGGGCACGTCCGCGAGACGTGGCGTAGGCGGCGAAGACCCCGACCTGACAATTGTCGATCTTGCCCGAGGTGCCGGTGTACTGCCTGCCCACACCCGCCGACGTGATCCCCTTCTTGATGAAACCGGTGTCATCGATGATCAGGACCCCGTCATCACCGAGCACCTCGGCCACATACTCGCGGACATCGTCCCGCACCGCGTCCGCATCCCAGACGCTGGAGTTCAGCAGCCGCTGGAACCCGTCAGGACTACGGTGCCCCGCCCACTCCGCGAGCTGCCAGCCGTTCTTACGCGCCACACGAGCCAGCAGACCCCGAACGTAATCCCGCATCCGCCACCGCAGATCCGCCCGAGCAAACCGACCCGCGACCCGAGCGAACACAGCCTCCAACTCCGCGGACCATACAGCTACTTCACCCAGCTCCCTCATACCAGGAGAACGACAAAGACCAGCTCAGGACACGAACCGCTGCTGGAGTACTAGGTGCCGGGGCCTGTCCGCGCGCCCGCTCAGGCGGCCCGCAGTTCCGCGAGCACCGCGTCGGTCAGGGGCGGCCACGCCTCGACGGCCCAGGGGCCGAAGGCGCGGTCGGCGAGCGCCACGCAGGCCGCGCCCGCCTCCGGGTCCACCCACAGGAAGGTCCCGGACTGCCCGAAGTGGCCGAAAGTGCGCGGCGAGGAGTGCGCCCCCGTCCAGTGCGGGGACTTGCCGTCGCGGATCTCGAAGCCGAGACCCCAGTCGTTCGGCTTCTGCTGCCCGTAGCCGGGCAGGACGCCGTTGAGCCCGGGGAAGGCGACGCGGGTCGCCGCCGCGACGGTCCCGGCGTCGAGCAGGCGCGGGGCCAGGAGTTCGGCGGCGAACAGGAGCAGGTCGTCCACGGTCGAGTGACCGTCCTTGGCGGGGGAGCCCTCCAGGCTGGTCGCGTCCATCCCGAGCGGCGCGAGGACGCCCTCGCGCAGGTAGTCGGCGAACGGGATGCCCGTGGCCCGCGCGACGTGCGCGCCGAGCGCCTCGAAACCGGCGTTGGAGTAGATGCGGCGGGTGCCGGGCGCGGCCTGGACCCGGTCCTCTTCGAAGGCGAGGCCGCTCGTGTGCGCGAGGAGGTGGCGCACGGTGGCGCCCTCGGGCCCGGCCGGCTCGTCGAGTTCGACCGCCCCCTCCTCGTAGGCGAGCAGGAAGCCGTACGCGGCGAGCGGTTTGGTCACGGACGCCAGCCAGAAGCGGCGACCGGTGGGACCGTGCCGCCCCGCGACGCTCCCGTCGCCGCGCACGACCCCTGCGGCGGCGGTCGTGACGGGCCAGGCTTCGATCGTCTTCAGGCTCTCCATGCGGGCGAGTCTAGGCGGCGTCTTCCGGCCACCGGCCAGCGCGTATTGCCTGGAGTGGGCTCTAGGGTTTTACGGTGGGTGGGGTCCGCCTCACCCGAAGGGACACCCATGACCCTCGCCCACCCCGTCGCCCCCGGGCGGCCGGTCAACGGCCGCGACCTGTGTGTCGCGAAGCTCGCCGACTACCCGCGCCCGGACGGCAGGGACCACTACACGATCAGCGAGGTCGTGACCCTCACGGGGCTCAGCGCCCACACCCTGCGCTGGTACGAGCGCATCGGCCTCCTGGAGGAGGTGGACCGCTCCCACACCGGGCAGCGCCGCTACAACAACCGCGACCTGGAATGGCTCTCGTTCGTCAACAAGCTGCGCCTGACGGGGATGTCGGTGGCCGACATGGTGCGCTACGGGGAGCTGTCGCGGGCCGGGGAGCACACGGTCGCCGAGCGGCGGGAGCTCCTGGAGGCGACGCGCGAGGAGGTCCGCTCGCGGATCGCGGCGCTCCAGGACACGCTGGGCGTCCTCGACCACAAGATCGGGATCTACTCCGGCTCCTGAGGGGAGCCGCCGCGGTCCGCCGCCCGCGCCGCCGCCGGGCGGGCCGGGCGCGGGGCGGGCACGCCGGGCGCGCGCCGGCATCCCGGGCGGCCGTCCCCTTCACAGCTGCGCCAGCAGCTCCTTCTTCTTCGTCGTGAACTCCTCGTCCGTGAGCAGCCCCGCGAGGTGCAGTTCGCCGAGGTGGCGGATGCGCTCGGCGATGTCCGCCGGGTCGGAACGCAGGGCGGCGGCCTGCGGCGCGGCCTCGGCAGTGCCGCCCCGTGTCGCGCTGCTCCTGGCGGCGGCGAGCACGGCGGCGGCGAAGGGCAGGGACTCGTGCACCGGCCCGTAGCCGAGGCCGAAGACGACGGCGGCCGGGTCGTGCTCGGCGGCCGGCCC
Source organism: Streptomyces sp. SPB074 (assembly GCF_000154905.1). Taxonomy (GTDB): domain Bacteria; phylum Actinomycetota; class Actinomycetes; order Streptomycetales; family Streptomycetaceae; genus Streptomyces. Next base: position 5,148,104 of record NZ_GG770539.1, read on the forward strand.
CGGTTCCGCGCCGGGGACCGGGTGGCGGGGGAGCAGACGCAGGTAGCCGTCGAGTATCTCGGGCGAGCGCCACTCGACGCCGCTCAGCGCCGCGACCGGGAAGGACTGGTCGCCCGCCTTCCACTTCGTGCTCGACGCGCCCGTGCGCGACCAGCGGAACGAGACGGCCGAGCCGTTGAAGCTCGCCTTGCCGTCGTACGCCTTGAACTGCCGCGGTCCGCGCGGCGCAGCGACCAGGAAGCTCTCGGCCGGCTCGGACGAGTCCGGGCCGAGGCGGTCGCGGATCTGCGCCGCGTGGAACTCGGCCAGCTCCTCGCGCTCGGCGGGCAGCACGAGCCGGTACGGGTCGCAGCCCTCCTTGAGCTGCCCCGCCGCCGCCTCCATCAGCGGATCGGCGCCCGCGCGCGGCACCGCGCGCAGCACGACCGTGCCGCGCCGCCCCGGCGCGAGCGTCACCGTGTCGACCGCCGCGAGCGGCACCCGGCGCTCCCCGAGAACCTGGAGCAGCTTCGGTGTCCGGATTCCCCGTTCGTAGCGGATGAGCACGGAGTCCTCCGTGAACTCCCAGGTGGCATGGAAACCGGCCAATACATCACCCATGCGGCTCATCGTATGCGGCACGCGCGCCTCCGTCCTTTCTCCAGCGGTCCGCCGGTCCCCGTGACCGGCGCTTTTCCCCCTGGCCCCGACCTCTTGCTTCTCTCCCGTCCCGCCCGCTGTACGCGGTCGCGGGTACGGACGTTCCGTGTCCGGTACTGATTCCGGACGCTCCCCGCCCGGCAACCGTTCCGGACGGCGTGCCCCTGGCCCGGGAGGCGGCCACCGCTCAGGCGCGGCTCGTGCCCCGGTCCGGCACCCCGGCCCTGCACCCCGCGCCCCCCGGCGCGCAGCCGACGTCCCCGTAGTCCCCCGTGCCGATGTGCGCGAGATTGCGCAGGCTCGCCGTCCCGGGCACGAAGTAGCCACCGTGCCCCACCGCCCCCGTCGAGGAGAAGACCCGCGCGCCGAAGTCCTTGCCGACCGGGTCGGCGCCGTGCCCCAGCGAGCCCAGCTCGACGTGCGGCACCTCCCTGATCCAGTCGCCCGCGTCCCGCGTCGCCCACACCCGCGCCCGGGTGCCGAGCCCGGCCGCGTTCCCGCTGCGCATCCCCGGGCTCCCCGCGACCGCGATGTCCGTGACCGCGTGCGGCAGCCGGTCCGCCGCGACCCCGCACACCACGGAGCCGTAGCTGTGGCACACGAGCGCGACCCTGAGCCCGCCCGGCAGCCCCCGCACGAAGGCGTCGAGCCGCCCCGCGCCCTCCTGGGCGCGGCTCGCGGTCGCCGCCTCGATGCCGATCCCGCCGGGCGCGGTGTAGTCGGCCCAGGCGATCACGGCGGTACGGGCCCGGGGCGCCGCCGCGCGTTCGGCCGCGTAGAGCGAGCGGCCCATTCCCGAGGGCGCGGTGAAGGGCCGGTTGGTGCGCTCGAAGGTCATGAGCGCGGTGTCGACGCCGGGGACGACGACGGAGACCCGGCGGGCGTGCGCCAGATCGCCGAAGACCTCCGCCGCGCGGCCCGAGCCGTTGGGGTCGAAGGCGAGGAAGTCGCGGTCCGGGCGGAGCATCGAGGTGTAGCGCGCGGCCCGGTCCGCCGCCTCCTCGTGGCCCCCGGCCGACAGGCGCGGGTCCTGGGTGCGGCGCACCTCCTGGTCGCGGGCCTGGGTGAGCGCGAGCCGGTTGGCGGCGTAGCGCAGCGTGAGCGGGGCGCCGTTCATGTTGCCCACGGCGAGCGGGTAGCGGTGCGCGAGGTGCTCGCGCTGGGCGGGACGCAGCGCGGCGAAGAACTCGCGCAGCCGCTCGGGCGGCGAGGCCGCGTCCGGCAGGGCGCGGTGGTCGAGCCGCGCGTGGTTCCAGGCCCGTACCGACAACTGGAGCGGCCCGCCCGGTTCGTGCCGGGCCCTGACCGCCGTCCAGCCGGTCGTGGCGAGCATGACGAAGACGACCGCCACCGCGAGCAGCGCTCGCCAGGCGTTGAGTTGGGGGGACGAGTCGAAGGAAGTCACTGCGGCACACCCTAGGAGACCGCAAGTGCCGGAGGCCAAACCGGTGAGCCACGTCACCCCGCCGCCCGACGGATGGGGGCCGATCGGCCCTCACCCGTCCGGGAAGGCGGTACCACCCGGCCTCTTCTCCGCGACACCGGACGGCCCGCCCGCCTGCCCCTGCCCGGAGCGCCGCCCCCGCCCGGACTGCCCGCCC
>NZ_GG770539.1:5150512-5160670 GCF_000154905.1 Streptomyces sp. SPB074
CGTCCTCCTCGCCCCAGGCGCCGGCCAGCGCGGGCGCCAGGTGGTCCAGGTGCTGGACGGCGAGGGCGCGCAGCGCCTCGGCGCTGCCGTCCCGGCCCGCGCCCCAGCGGTGTTCGGTGAGCCGCATGACACCGCCGAAGGCGGCGACCACGACGTGCGGGCGCAGGTCCCGCTCCGGGTCGAGGCCCTCGCGCGCCGCGATCACGCGCGCCATCTCCGCCTCGCACCCGGCCGCCCGCCGCAGCCGCGCGGCGAGCAGCGCCGGGGTGCGGGCGACGAGGCGGCAGGTCCGCAGGTGCAGGTCCACGGGGACGGAGAGCCCGGCCACCTCGGGCAGCTCGCCCCAGGACTCCAGGACCGCGCGGCGCAGCGCGAGCACCGGCGGCTCGCCCGCCGGGCGGGCGCGCAGGGCCTGGAGGAACCAGCGCTCGATGAGTTCCTGCGTCGCGAGGGCCACGTGCTCCTTGGTGGCGAAGTAGCGGAAGAAGGTACGGGTCGCGACTCCGGCGCGGGCGGCGATCTCGTCCACCGTCGTCCCCTCGTAGCCGCGCTCGGCGAAGAGCTCCAGGGCCGTGCGCAGGAGCCGTTCCCGGGTGCGCGTCTTCTTGCGCTCGCGCAGCCCGCGCGGCACGCGACCCCCGGGGCCGGACTCGTCGCCGGGGCCCGGCGGTCCGGGCGGGCCGTCGTGCTGTCGTGGGCCGTCCTGCGCGCGTGCCGCCTCGCCCTGCCGCTGCTCCGTCACCTTGCTCCTCGCTCCTCGTCCGGTCCCGCGCCCGTGAGCTGGCGCTTTGTTCCCGGCCCCGGTCCCGTCACCGGCCGGCACATGAAATTGATTGTCAACTGTCAGGCGCTGACAGTAATTTGACGCCCATGACTAGTCAGACCACCGTCGGACCGAAGGACGGAACGCCGCTCGCGCCCCCCGGCAAGGGAGCCCGCGGCAGCCTGCGCGGCCGTCCCTGGCTGACGCTCTTCGGCGTTGCCATCGGCGTCATGATGGTCGCCCTGGACGGCACCATCGTCGCCATCGCCAACCCGGCCATCGCGGACGACCTCGACACGAGCCTCGCCGGGGTGCAGTGGATCACCAACGGCTACCTCCTCGCCCTCGCGGTGGCGCTCATCACCGCGGGCAAGCTCGGTGACCGCTTCGGCCACCGGCAGACCTTCCTGATAGGCGTGGCGGGCTTCGCGCTCGCCTCCGGGATCATCGGGCTCTCCTCCAGCGTCTCGCTCGTCGTCGCCTTCCGCGTCCTGCAAGGGCTCTTCGGCGCGCTCCTGATGCCGGCCGCGCTCGGGCTGCTGCGCGCGACCTTCCCCGCCGAGAAGCTCAACATGGCCATCGGCATCTGGGGCATGGTCATCGGCGCGTCCACCGCGGGCGGGCCCATCGTCGGCGGGCTGCTGGTCGAGCACGTCTCCTGGCAGTCCGTGTTCTTCGTCAACGTGCCGGTCGGTGTCGCCGCCCTCGTCCTCGGCCTGTTCATCCTCAAGGACCACCGGGCCGAGAACGCCCCGCGCTCCTTCGACGTCCCGGGGATCGTGCTGCTCTCCGGGGCCATGTGCTCCCTCATCTTCGCGATCATCAAAACGGGTGACGGCTGGAGCTGGAGCGACGGCCGCACGTGGGGGCTTCTCGGCTTCTCGGTCGTGTGCTTCGCCGCCTTCGCCTTCTGGCAGACGCGCGCGAAGGAACCCCTCGTCCCGCTCGCGATGTTCCGTTCGGTCGCGCTCTCGGCGGGCACCGTGCTCATGGTGCTCATGGCGATCGCCTTCCTCGGCGGCATCTTCTTCGTCACCTTCTACCTCCAGGGCGTGCACCGCCTGAGCGCCGTGGACAGCGGTCTGCACCTGCTCCCGCTCACCACCATGATGATCATCACCTCGCCGATCGCCGGGGTGCTCATCACGCGGTTCGGGCCGCGCGTGCCGCTCGTCGGCGGGATGCTCGCCACGGCGGCCTCGATGTTCGGGCTCTCCACCCTGGAGGCGGACACGGGCACGGTCACGATGTCGCTGTGGTTCGCGCTCCTCGGGCTCGGGCTCGCGCCCGTCATGGTGGGCGCCACGGAGGTCATCGTCGGCAACGCGCCGCTCGAACTCTCCGGCGTCGCGGGCGGCCTCCAGCAGTCCGCGATGCAGGTCGGCGGCGCGCTCGGCACGGCCGTGCTCGGCGCCGTGATGGCCGCGCGCGTCAACAAGGACCTCCCCGGCAACTGGACGGACGCGGGCCTGCCGAAGCTCACGGGCGCCCAGCTCGACCAGACCTCCCAGGCCGTCCAACTCGGCGTGCCGCCCATCCCGCCGCACACCCCGAAGGAGGTCGCGGCGCAGATCACGACGGTCGCCCACGACACCTTCATGTCCGGCATGGGCCTGGCCTGCACGGTCGCCGGGATCGTCGCGCTCGTCGCCGCGGCCGTCGCGACGCTCACGAAGCGCGGCGACAACGCGGTGGAGGGCGCGGGCGCCGCGCACGTCTGACCCGCCCGTCACCCGTCAACCAGGGGCCCCGCCGGTTCACCCGGTGGGGCCCTTCTCGTCGTCCGGGGGCTTTTCCCCTATCAGTGCGGACCGGCTCGTGGCGGCTTCCAGGGCGGGCATCCGGCGGCCCAGAGTGCGCCTCGGAACCGGCAGTCACCGAAAGGACCCCGCCCCCATGCGTACGACCCTCACGACGCTCGCCTGCGCCCTCGCCCTCGGCGCGACCCTCCTCACCCCGGCCGAGGCGGCGGCCCCGGCGCACAAGGGGGCGGCGGCCCCGGCACGCGCCGGGACCGCCACGAGCTCCGCCGGCTCCTCCGGCTCCTGCGGCCGGGGCGAGCTGTGCCTGTGGCCCGGCACGGGGTACGGGGGCCGCCGCACCGTGCACGAGCTCTCCGGCACCGACATCGAGAGCTGCGTCCCGCTGAGCGGCAGAGCGGGAGCCCTCTCCCTGGCCAACCGCACGGGCCGCCCCGTCACGACCTACCAGTCCGCGGAGTGCGGTGAGACGGGGGAGTTCGAGACGTACCCCGGCGGCGGCACCTGGCTTCCCGAATCGCCTTACCGGGTAAGGGCCTTCAAGATCTGGGAGAGGTGAGCGGCTCGCACGGGGGCCCGCCCCGGGGGAGGGGCTACGCGTCGCCCCCGGCCGCACCGGGGTCGGCGGCGGCCACGTCGAGCAGGCTGTAGCGGTCGATCGCCTGCCGCAGCACCCCGCGTTCGAGCGCCCCGTCGCGCACCAGCTCCGTCAGGACACCCAGCACGATCGAGGGCGCGTCGATGTGGAAGAACCGCCGCGCGGCGCCCCGCGTGTCGGCGAAGCCGAAGCCGTCGGCCCCCAGGGACCCGTACCGGCCCGGCACCCAGCGCGCGATCTGGTCCGGAACGCTCCGCATCCAGTCGGAGACCGCCACGTACGGGCCGCCCGCGTCCGCGAGCTTCCGCGTCACGTACGGCACCCGCGCCTCCTCCTCCGGGTGGAGGAGGTTGTGCTCCTCGGCCGCGACCGCCTCGCGGCGCAGCTCGTTCCACGACGTCGCCGACCACACGTCCGCGCGCACGTCCCAGTCCTCCGCGAGCAGTCGCTGCGCCTCCAGCGCCCAGGGCACCGCGACGCCCGAGGCGAGGATCTGCGCGCGCCCGCTCCCGGCCTCGCCGCGGCGCAGCAGGTGCAGGCCCTTGACGATGCCCTCGACGTCCACGTCCTCCGGCTCGGCGGGGTGCTGGACCGGCTCGTTGTAGACCGTCAGGTAGTAGAAGACGTCCTCCGCGTCGGGCCCGTACATGCGCCGCAGCCCCTCGCGGACGATGTGCGCGATCTCGTAGCCGTACGCGGGGTCGTAGGCGACGCACGCCGGGTTCGTCGAGGCGAGCAGCTGGGACTGCCCGTCCGCGTGCTGGAGTCCCTCGCCGGTCAGTGTCGTGCGCCCGGCGGTCGCGCCGAGGACGAAACCGCGCGCCATCTGGTCGCCCATCTGCCAGAACTGGTCGCCGGTGCGCTGGAAACCGAACATCGAGTAGAAGACGTAGACCGGGATGAGCGGTTCGCCGTGCGTCGCGTAGGCGGAACCCGCCGCGATGAGCGAGGCGACGCAGCCCGCCTCCGAGATGCCGTCGTGCAGCATCTGGCCGGTCGGCGACTCCTTGTAGGCGAGCAGGAGTTCACGGTCGACCGATTCGTACTGCTGGCCGAGCGGGTTGTAGATCTTGGCGCTCGGGAAGAAGGAGTCCATCCCGAAGGTGCGGTACTCGTCGGGCGCGATGAGCACGAAGCGCCGCCCGATCTCCTTGTCCCGCATGAGGTCCTTGAGCAGCCGCACGAAGGCCATCGTCGTGGCGATCGACTGCTGCCCGCTGCCCTTTTTCACCGTCGCGTACGTCTTGTCGCCCGGCAGTTCGAGCGGCTTCGCGCGCACGACCCGCGTGGGCACGTACCCGTCGAGCGCCTGCCGCCGCTCGTGCATGTACTGGATCTCCTCGGAGTCCCTGCCCGGGTGGAAGTACGGCGGCAGCCCGCCCTCCAGGTCCTTGTCCGGGATCGGCAGGTGGAGGCGGTCGCGGAAGCCCTTGAGGTCGTCCACCGTGAGCTTCTTCATCTGGTGGGTCGCGTTGCGGCCCTCGAAGTTCGGGCCGAGCGTCCAGCCCTTCACGGTCTGCGCGAGGATCACCGTGGGCTGGCCCCTGTGCTCCTTCGCGGCCGAGAACGCCGCGTACACCTTGCGGTGGTCGTGGCCGCCGCGCCCGAGGTGCAGGATCTGGTCGTCGCTCATGCCCTCGACCATGGAGCGCAGCCGCTGGTCGCCGCCGAAGAAGTGCTCCCTGATGTACGCGCCCGTCTCCGTCGCGTACGTCTGGAACTGGCCGTCCGGCGTCGTGTTCAGCTTGTTCACCAGGAGCCCGTCCCGGTCCTGCGCGAGCAGCGGGTCCCAGGTGCGGTCCCAGATCAGCTTGATGACGTTCCAGCCCGCGCCCCGGAACTGCGACTCCAGCTCCTGGATGATCTTCCCGTTGCCGCGCACCGGGCCGTCCAGGCGCTGGAGGTTGCAGTTGACGACGAAGGTCAGGTTGTCGAGGTTCTCGCGCGCCGCGATCGCGAGCTGGCCGAGCGACTCCACCTCGTCCATCTCGCCGTCGCCCAGGAAGGCCCACACGTGCGAGCGCGAGGTGTCCGCGATCCCGCGCGCCGCCATGTAGCGGTTCATCCGCGCCTGGTAGATCGCCGAGAGCGGGCCGAGGCCCATCGAGACGGTCGGGAACTCCCAGAAGTCCGGCATCGAGCGCGGGTGCGGGTAGCTCGGCAGCCCGTCGGGGGCCTTCGACTTCTCCTGCCGGAAGCCGTCGAGCTGGGCCTCGGTGAGCCGGTCCAGGAGGAAGGCGCGCGCGTAGATGCCGGGCGAGGCGTGGCCCTGGAAGAAGATCTGGTCGCCGCCGTCGCCCCCGTCCTTGCCCCGGAAGAAGTGGTTGAAGCCGACGTCGTAGAGGCTCGCCGAGGACGCGAACGTCGCGATGTGCCCGCCGACCCCGATCCCGGGACGCTGCGCGCGCGAGACCATCACGGCCGCGTTCCAGCGGGTGGCGTTGAGGACCTTGCGCTCGACCTCCTCGTTCCCCGGGAAGAAGGGCTCGTCCTTCGTCGCGATCGTGTTGACGTAGTCGGTGCTGCGCATCTCCGGCACGGCGACGCGTTTCTCGCGGGCCCGCTCGATGAGGCGGAGCATCAGGTAGCGGGCCCGCTCGCTGCCGCGCGCCTCCACGGCGGCGTCGAGCGAGTCGAGCCACTCCTGGGTCTCCTCGGGGTCGAAATCGGGCACCTGGCTGGGGAGACCGCCGATGATGATCGGGGTGGGGTCCTGGGGCACGGGGTTCCCTTCGGGGGCGGCGGTGGGGTTGACACGATAAGTGCGGGTACGGGTGCGTACGGTGAACCTGGCGCGTCGGGTTCGCCCTCTCCGTCGGCTTCCCTCGGGGCTCCGCCCCGAACCCCGCTCCTCAAACGCCGGAGGGGCTGGATCGTGGGGCGCCGCGCCCCCGAACCCCGCTCCCGCAACCGGAGGGGCTGGATCAGCGGGGCCCCGGGAGGGGGGCCGGGGTGCCGGGCGGGAGATTTGGGGAACAATGGGAGGCATGGGCGGCTGCACGAAGCGGAGCGCAACGGTGTCCGAAGTTGGAGGACACCGCCCGGAAAGTCACCGTTTCGACGGTCTCGGCTGCCGGGTACTTGCGCGATCGGTCCCGCCCGTGTGGACTACGCCCCATGCCCCCGCGCCCGCGGGGGCGCAGCACATCCCGAAACGATCAGGAGGCAATCCGTGAGCGCGACCGCGGACCACGCGGAGGAGCGGACCAGCCCTGCCGTACGGCTGGGTTTCCAGCCCGAGCAGGTGGTCCAGGAGATCGGCTACGACGAGGACGTCGACCAGGAACTCCGCGAGGCCATCGAAGAAACCACCGGCACGGAGCTGGTGGACGAGGACTACGAGGACCTCGTCGACGCAGTGGTGCTCTGGTTCCGCGACGACGACGGCGACCTGACGGACGCGCTGGTCGACGCCTCGCAGCTGGTCGACGACGGTGACCTCGTCCTGCTTCTGACCCCCAAGACGGGCCGGGACGGGTACGTCGAGCCGAGCGACATCAACGACGCGGCGCGGACCGCCGGATTCACCCAGACCAAGAGCACGAGTGTCGGCAAGGACTGGATCGGCACCCGCCTGGTCACCCCGAAGGGCAACTCGAAGACCAAGCGCTGAACCGTACGGCGCCCACCGGGCCCCCTTCGCCCCGCGGACTCCTCGCGGGCGGCGGGGGCCCGGTGCGTAGGGTGGTGGGACCGGCGCCGGGCCCTCGTGGCCCGGGGCGCCGCTTCCCGTACGCATCACCGCAAAGGATCGGTACCCATGGCGATCGAGGCCGGCACCAAGGCCCCCGAGTTCGAGCTCAAGGACCACCACGGCCGCACCGTGCGCCTCTCGGACTTCCGGGGCGAGAAGAACGTCGTGCTCCTCTTCTTCCCGTTCGCCTTCACCGGGGTCTGCACCGGCGAGCTGTGCGCGCTGCGCGACGAGCTGCCGAAGTTCGAGAACGACGACACCCAGCTGCTCGCCGTCTCCAACGACTCGGTGCACAGTTTGCGCGTCTTCGCCGAGCAGGAGGGCCTGGAGTACCCGCTGCTCTCCGACTTCTGGCCGCACGGCGAGGTCTCCCGCGCCTACGGCGTCTTCGCCGAGGACAAGGGCTGCGCGGTGCGCGGCACCTTCATCATCGACAAGGAGGGCGTCGTGCGCTGGACGGTCGTCAACGACCTCCCGGACGCGCGCGACCTCGGCGAGTACCTCAAGGCGCTCGACACGCTCTGACCCCGCACATCCCCGGGGTCCCGACACGCGCCGCCGGGCCCCGGGCGGAAGAGCCCGTTCCGGGCGGGAACCGGTCACTACTATCCGTACGTTGTCCCGGACAACGACGTACGAAGGTGGCGACCGGCACTCGCCACCCACCCCGACATCATTGGAGGACCCGTGGGAGTCAGCCTCAGCAAGGGCGGCAACGTATCCCTGACCAAGGAGGCCCCCGGCCTCACGGCCGTGACCGTGGGTCTCGGCTGGGACGTGCGCACGACGACCGGCACCGACTTCGACCTCGACGCCAGCGCGATCCTCACCAACGCCGAGGGCAAGGTCTCCGGCGACGGGGACTTCGTCTTCTTCAACAACCTCAAGAGCTCCGACGGCTCCGTCGAGCACACCGGTGACAACACCACCGGCGAGGGCGAGGGCGACGACGAGGCGATCAAGGTCAACCTGGCCGCCGTTCCCGCGAACGTCGACAAGATCGTCTTCCCGGTCTCGATCTACGACGCCGAGAACCGCCAGCAGTCCTTCGGCCAGGTCCGCAACGCCTTCATCCGCGTCGTGAACCAGGCCGGCGGCACCGAGATCGCCCGCTACGACCTCTCCGAGGACGCCTCGACCGAGACCGCCATGGTCTTCGGCGAGCTGTACCGCAACGGCGCCGAGTGGAAGTTCCGCGCCATCGGCCAGGGCTACGCCTCGGGCCTGCGCGGCATCGCCCAGGACTTCGGCGTCAACGTCTGAGCCGCGGGTTCTGGGCCGTACGAGGCCGGGCCCCGCGGGGCCGGTCCGTACGAAGTTCTGAGCCGTACCAGGCAGGCACCGGCCGCGCGCCCCTCCGTCACCGGACGGCGGCGGCGCGCGGCCCGTTCCGTACCGCCTCCGCTCTTCAGCGGTCCACCAGGGGAGGAAACACATGGGTGTCACGCTCGCCAAGGGAGGCAATGTCTCCCTCTCCAAAGCCGCGCCGAACCTGAGCAACGTCCTCGTCGGCCTCGGCTGGGACGCCCGCTCCACCACCGGCGCCCCCTTCGACCTCGACGCCAGCGCCCTGCTGTGCGCGAACGGGCGGGTGCTGGGCGACGAGTGGTTCGTCTTCTACAACCAGCTCACGAGCCCGGACGGCTCCGTCGAGCACACCGGCGACAACCTCACCGGTGAGGGCGAGGGCGACGACGAATCGCTCCTCGTGGACCTGAACAAGGTCCCCGGCCACTGCGACAAGATCGTCTTCGCCGTCTCCATCCACGAGGCCGAGGCCCGCAGGCAGAGCTTCGGGCAGGTGTCCAACGCCTTCATCCGCGTGGTCAACCAGGCGGACGGGCAGGAACTCGCCCGGTACGACCTCTCCGAGGACGCCTCGACCGAGACGGCGATGATCTTCGGCGAGGTCTACCGCTACGGGCAGGAATGGAAGTTCCGGGCCGTGGGCCAGGGGTACGCGTCCGGCCTGAGAGGCATCGCTCTAGACTTCGGGGTCAACGTTTCGTAAAGCCGGACACGGCGCGGAGGGAGTGTTCCTCCAGACAGGTCCGGAGGGACCCTCCAACGATGGGGAATACGCAGTGCTGTTGAAAACCTTCGGCTGGTCCTTCGGGATCACCGTGCTCGGGCTGGTCGCCGCCGCCTTCTACGGCGGCTGGACCGCCTTCGGCGTCGTGGCGATCCTCGCGGTCCTGGAGATCTCGCTCTCCTTCGACAACGCGGTGATCAACGCCGGAATCCTGAAGAAGATGAACGCCTTCTGGCAGAAGATCTTCCTCACCGTGGGCGTCCTGATCGCCGTCTTCGGGATGCGGCTCGTCTTCCCCGTGCTGATCGTGGCGGTCACCGCCAAGATCAACCCGGTCGACGCCGTCGATCTCGCGATCAACAACAAGGACCACTACCAGGAACTCGTCACCGACGCCCACCCGGCCATCGCCGCCTTCGGCGGCATGTTCCTGCTGATGATCTTCCTCGACTTCATCTTCGAGGACCGCGACATCAAGTGGCTGGGCTGGCTGGAACGCCCGCTCGCCAAGCTCGGCAAGGTCGACATGCTGTCGGTCTGCGTCGCCCTGATCCTGCTGCTCATCGCCTCCATGACGGTCGCCACGCACGCGCACGTGCACGGCGGCGGGCACGTGGACAAGGCGGAGACGGTCCTGCTCTCCGGGATCGCCGGGCTCATCACGTACCTCATCGTCGGGGGGCTCTCCGGGTTCTTCGAGAACAAGCTCGAAGACGAGGAGGAGGCCGAGGAGGAGCGTGAGGAGGAGGCGGCCAAGAGCGGCAAGCCCCGCTCCGCCGTCGCGCTCGCCGGCAAGGGCGCCTTCTTCATGTTCCTCTACCTCGAAGTGATCGACGCCTCCTTCTCCTTCGACGGGGTCATCGGCGCCTTCGCGATCACCAACGACATCATCCTGATGGCGCTCGGCCTCGGCATCGGCGCGATGTACATCCGTTCGCTGACGGTCTACCTCGTCCGCCAGGGCACCCTGGACGACTACGTCTACCTGGAGCACGGCGCGCACTACGCGATCGGCGCCCTCTCCGTCCTCCTCCTCGTCACCATCCGGTACGAGATCCCCGAGGTCGTCACCGGGCTCATCGGCGTCGTCCTGATCGCCGCCTCCTTCTGGTCCTCGGTGCAGCGCAACAAGCGCATCGCGGCCGAGGAGGGGCACGAGGCCGGGAAGGTCTCCGCCTGAGCCCTCGCGGGGCCCGCGTGACAGCCGGGACGAGCCCGCCGCGCCGCGCGGGGCCGCGCGCTTTAGGCCAGGTCACGGCCGAAGCGCGGGCCCGCGTGTAACGGGCCCCCGGGCGCTGGGCACCCTCTTCG
>NZ_GG770539.1:5160770-5190813 GCF_000154905.1 Streptomyces sp. SPB074
CCCACGCGCGTTGGTCACGACGGGATTGACAGAGGTGTGTGGGCATGGCCTTCCTGGACGGGCTGCGGGGCGGAGCCGCCGCCTTCGACAGCGGAAACACGAGCGGCAGCGCGATCGAGCTGACCAAGCGGCACCCCACGGTCTCCCTCTCCAAGGAGGGCGCGGTCTCGGGGAACCTGCGGGTGAACCTCTCCTGGCGGATGCGGACGAGCGACTTCGGCGAGCGGCGCCCCGGCGGGGGCCTGCGCGGGCTGCGCGGCGGCTGGCGCAACCCGCTCAAGTTCTTCCAGCCCGACGTCGTCCAGGCGCACACGCAGTCGATGGTCAACGTCGACCTCGACCTCGGCTGCCTCTACGAGCTCAAGGACGGCACCAAGGGCGTCGTGCAGCCGCTCGGCGGCTTCCTCGGCGACCTGAACGAGCCGCCCTACCTCAAGCTCAGCGGCGACGACCGCTTCGGCGCCCCCTCCGGCGAGACGATGTACCTCAATCTCGACCAGAAGGACGAGTTCAAGCGGCTGCTCGTCTTCGTCTACATCTACGACCAGACGCCCGCCTTCGACCGCACCCAGGCCCAGGTCACCCTCTACCCCAGCAGCGGCCGGCAGATCGTCATCGACCTGGACGAGCGGGCCCCCGAGGCGCGCTCCTGCGCGGTGCTGCGGATCGAGAACGTCAAGGGGGAGCTGATCGTGCACCGGGAGGTGCGGTTCGTGTACGGCTTCCAGGCGGAGCTGGACCGGCTCTACGGCTGGGGCTTGCAGTGGGGGCGCGGGTTCAAGACGAAGGCGGGGCGCTGACGGCGGCCGCCGGGGCGGGGCGCGGGAGCGCGGGCCGCCCGGGACCGCTCACCTGAGGAACTGCGGTCCCATCAGGGGCAGGCCCTCGTCCGGTTCGTGCTGCGGGTAGGCGTACGGGTCGGGGGCGGGCTGCTGCGGGTAGCCGTAGGGGGCCGGGGGCGCCGCCGGGGGCTGCGGGTAGCCGTAGGCCGGGACGGGCGCGGGAGCGGGGACAGGGGCCGGTTCCAGGACGAGGGCCGGTTCCGGGGCCGGGTCGGGGGCCGCCGACTCGTCCACCGTGATGCCGAAGTCCGTCGCCAGGCCGATCAGGCCGTTGCTGTAGCCCTCGCCGAGCGCGCGGAACTTCCACTCGCCGCCCCTGCGGTACAGCTCCCCGCAGATCAGCGCCGTCTCCGCGCCCGTCTCCGGGCGGATCTCGAAGGTCGCGTACGGTTCCGCGTTCTCCCCGGCCGCCGCGTCGAGCAGCAGCAGGCGCAGGTCCCGCACCCCCTCGAAGGGCAGGCTCTCGGCCGAGGCGACGAGCAGGACCCGCTCCACCTCGGCGTCGACGCGGGTCAGATCGGCCTGGATCGTGTCCCGCATGGCGCTGCCGAGGCGCCGCTTGCCGAGGCTCCACACCGTCCCCGAGGGGTGCCGGGGCTGGTTGTAGAAGACGAAGTCGTCGTCCGAGCGCACGCGTCCGTCCGCCCCGAGCAGCAGCGCCGAGGCATCGACCACCGAGACCTCGGGGCTGGGCGACCAGCACACGACGGCGCGGACCGCCGCCGCCTCGACCGGGACGTTCGAGCCTTTCAGCATGGCGTGCGTCATGCCGTCATCCTGCCTTCCCCGGCCCCCCGCGGACAACGCGGGTGCCCCCGTGCCGCACGGGTGAGCGGGCCTCGCGTATCGGGCCGCCCACCGCCGGTCACCGGAAGTTCACAGGGCCAGGGAACCACTCCGGCCAGCTCGTACGTACTATTACCGGTCACTTCTACTCGAACACTTCTTCCACTTGAGGGGTCAGATGCAGCATTTCGGGCATATCGCCCCGGCGGAGCGCGCGCGGCTCTTCCACCGGGAACCGCGCGCCTTCGCCGCGGACTCGCCGCCGGAGTTCCTCGCGACCGCGCTCGGCGCGACCCTGTACACGCCCGCGACGCGCCCGCGCCTCGCCGAGGACGTGCGCAAGCAGGCCGCGCGCGGCACGGTCTCCATGGTGCTGTGCCTGGAGGACTCCATCAGCGACGAGGACGTGCCCGCCGCCGAGCGCAACCTCGTCCAGCAGCTCGGCACCCTCGCCGCCGCGCCCGCCGACGCGCTCCCGCTGCTCTTCGTACGGGTCCGCACGCCCGAACAGCTCACCGACCTCGCCCGCCGCCTCGGCCCCTCCCTCCGCGTGCTCAGCGGCTTCGTCCTGCCCAAGTTCACCGAGAAGTGCGGACTCGCCTTCCTCGACGCCCTCCGCGCCGCCGAGACCGCCGCCGGGCACCGCCTCTACGCGATGCCCGTCCTCGAATCGCCCGAACTGCTCCACCTGGAGAGCCGCCACGAGACGCTGGCAGGCATCGCCCGCACCGTGCGCGCCCACCGCGACCGCGTCCTCGCCCTGCGCCTGGGCGTCACCGACTTCTGCTCCGCCTACGGACTGCGCAGACCCGCCGACCTCACCGCCTACGACGTCCGCATCGTCGCCTCCGTCATCGCCGACGTCGTCAACGTCCTCGGCCGCGCCGACGGCAGCGGCTTCACCATCAGCGGGCCCGTCTGGGAGTACTTCCCCGTCGCCGAGCGCATGTTCAAGCCCCAACTGCGCCGCACACCCTTCGTCGGCGGCGAGGCCGACCAGCTGCGGGACGCGCTCATCGAGCACGACATGGACGGCCTGCTGCGCGAGATCGCCCTCGACCGCGCCAACGGGCTGCTCGGCAAGACCTGCATCCACCCCAGCCACGTCGCCCCCGTGCACGCCCTCTCCGTCGTCACGCACGAGGAGTTCAGCGACGCCGAGGACATCCTGCGCCCCGAACGGGGCGGCGGCGGGGTGCTCCGCTCCGCCTACACGAACAAGATGAACGAGGTGAAGCCGCACCGCGCCTGGGCCGAACGCACCCTGCGCCGCGCGGACGCCTTCGGCGTCGCCCGCGAGGACGTCGGCTTCGTGGACCTCCTCGCCGCCGTCACCCCCCGGGACGCCCTGTGAACCCCGCCCCGGCCCCCCGCCGCACCGCCGCCGAGGAAAGAGACGAACCCGTGGTCTGGACAGGAAGCTGGGTCGCCGCGCGCCTCGGCGTACGGCTGAGCGGGCCCCCCGGCATCGAGGACCTGCTCGGCCTCGCGCTGCGCCGCAACCCCAAGCGCGCCCACCTCCTCGTCTCGCACGTCCTCGGCAAGCACGTGCCGCGCTCCCCGCGCGTCGTCGCCGAGGCCGGCCGCGCCCTCGGCCGCGAGGTCCGCGCGCTGCTCGGCGACGCGGCCCGCGAGGCCGTCGTCCTCGGCTACGCCGAGACCGCCACCGGGCTCGGCCAGTGCGTCGCCGACGGCATCGGCACCGCCCCCTACCTGCACTCCACGCGCCGCCCGGTCCCCGGGATCGCCCCCCTCGGCGGTTTCGAGGAGGCGCACTCGCACGCCACCTCGCACCTCCTGCTCCCCGCCGACCCCGCGCTCCTCACCGCGCCCGGGCCGCTCGTCCTCGTGGACGACGAGTTCTCGACCGGCTCCACCGTCATCAACACCCTGCGCGCCCTGCACGCCCTGCGCCCCCGCGCCCGCTACGTCGTCGTCGCGCTCACCGACATGCGCGGCCCCGCCGACCGCGCCCGCCTGGACGCCCTCGCCGCCGAACTGGACGCGCGCCTCGACCTCGTCGCCACCGTCGCGGGGCACGTCGAACTGCCCGCCGACGTACTGGAGCGGGGGCTCGCGCTCGTCGCGGCCGAGGAGGCCCGCCAGACCGCCCCGGCACGCCCCGCCCAGGGCGTACGGCGGCGGGCGACGCCGCGGCGCGTGACGCTGGACTGGCCCGCCGGGCTCCCCGAAGGGGGCAGGCACGGCTTCACGCCCGCCGACAGGGACCGGCTCGACGCCGCGCTGCCCGCCCTCGCCGCGCGCGTGCGCGCCGCGCTCCCCGCCCTCCCGGCGGGCGGCGGGCGGCTGCTCGTCCTCGGGACCGAGGAGCTGATGTACGCGCCCCTGCGCCTCGCCGAGGCGGTCGAGAAGGACGCGCCCGGCTGGGACACGCGCTTCTCGACCACGACCCGCTCCCCGGTCCTCGCCGTGGACGACCCCGGCTACGCGATCCGCACCGCGCTCACCTTCCCCGCCCACGACGACCCGGCCGACGGCCCGGGGCCCCGCCACACGTACAACGTCGCGGGCGCCGGCTTCGACGCGATCCTCCTCGTCACCGACGCGGCCGGCGACACGCCCGCGCTGCACGCCCCCGGCGGCCTCCTCGACACCCTCGCCGCGCACACCCCGCACCTCCTGCACACCACGCTCCCGCACCACCCGCCCCGCGCGCCGCGCGTGCCCCGCCCCCGTACCGCACCGGAGGACACCCTGCTCCCCGCACCGCTCCGCGGTCCCGCCTTCTCCAGCTACCCGGCGGAGGACGTCGGCTGGCTGCTCCAGGACCTCTCGGACACCCCGCTCGAAGCCCCCACCGAGGAGCGCGAGGAGGCGATCCAGAGCGGCGGCGCGCACTACGCCGAATCACTGCCCGTCGAGTACCAGCCGACCCCGGCCTACCAGCGGCTCTACCACGACGCGCTGGAAGCCTCCGCCGCGCGCGTCGCGACCGCGGTCGGCACCGTCACCGAGACCGTGCTCGCCGAGCGCTCCCCGCGCCCCGTCCTCGTCTCGCTCGCCCGCGCCGGCACCCCCGTCGGGGTGCTCATGCGCCGCTGGGCGCGCGCACGGCACGGCATCGACGTACCGCACTACGCCGTCTCGATCGTGCGCGGGCGCGGCATCGACGCCAACGCGCTCCGCTGGCTCGCCGCCCACCACGACCCGCGCGACGTCGTCTTCGTGGACGGCTGGACCGGCAAGGGCGCCATCACCCGCGAACTCACCGAAGCACTCCGCGACTTCCCCGGCTTCGACCCCGGCATCGCCGTCCTCGCCGACCCCGGCTCCTGCGTGCGCACCTACGGCACGCGCGAGGACTTCCTCATCCCGTCCGCGTGCCTCAACTCGACCGTCTCCGGGCTCGTCTCCCGCACGGTGCTGCGCGCCGACCTCGTCGGCCCGCACGACTACCACGGCGCCAAGTACTACCGGGAGCTGGCCGGTTCGGACGTCTCGAACGCCTTCGTGGACGCGATCGCCGCGCGCTTCCCCGAGGTCGCCGAGGCCGTCGGGCGGCGCGTCAAGGAACTCGCCGCGGGCGACCGCGCGCCGACGTGGGAGGGCTGGCGGGCGGTGGAACGCCTCAGCGAGGAGTACGGGATCAACGACGTCAACCTCGTCAAGCCGGGCGTCGGCGAGACCACCCGCGTGCTGCTGCGCCGCGTGCCCTGGCGCGTCGTCGCGCGCCGTGACGCGGGCGCCGACCTCGACCACATCAGGCTCCTCGCGGAGCAGCGCGGGGTGCCCGTCGAGGAGAGGGACGACCTCCCCTACACGTGCGTCGGCCTCATCCACCCCCGCTACACCCGCGGCGCCACGGGCGCGGACGGCAAGGCGGTGAACCTCGCGTGAACCGCGTCCTCGTCGCGAGCGACCTCGACCGCACCCTCATCTACTCGGCCCGCGCCCTCGCCCTCACCGGCCCCGACGAGAGGGCCCCGCGCCTGCTGTGCGTCGAGGTCTACCAGGGCCGGCCGCTCTCGTACGTCACCGAGACCGCCGCCGCGCTCCTCGCCGAACTCGCCGCGCGCACCGAGTTCGTCCCCACCACGACCCGCACCCCCGCGCAGTACGCCCGCGTCCACCTGCCCGGCCCCCCGCCCCGCTTCGCGATCTGCGCCAACGGGGGCCGCATCCTCGTGGACGGCGAGAGCGACCCGGACTGGAGCCGCCGCGTCGAGCGGGCCGTCGCCGGTTCGGCGCCCCTCGCCGCGATGCGCGAACGCCTCCTGGACGGCGCCGATCCCGCCTGGCTCCGCAAGGAACGCGTCGCCGAGGACCTGTTCGCCTACCTCGTCGTGGACCGCGCCCGGCTCCCCGCCGACTGGCTGGAGGAGACGACCGCCTGGGCCCACGCCCACGGCTGGACCGTCTCGCTCCAGGGCCGCAAGCTCTACGCCGTCCCGCGTGCCCTCACCAAGAGCGCGGCCCTGCGCGAGGTCGCCGCGCGCACCGGCGCGCCCCTCACGCTCGCGGCGGGCGACTCGCTCCTGGACACCGACCTCCTGACCGCCGCCGACCGCGCCTGGCGCCCCGGCCACGGTGAACTCGCCGACCAGGACTGGCGGCACGAGGGCGTGACCGTGCTGGAGGAGGTGGGCGCGGCGGCGGGCGAGGAGATCGTCCGCAGGTTCCTCGGGGCGGCGGAGGCGGCGGGAGCGGGCGGAGCGGCGGAGGCGGCCGGGGCGGCGGAGGCGGCCGGGGCGGGCGGTTCCTGAGCGGCGCTGCTCGCGAGCGGCGGCGACGGCTCCGGCTTCGGCACCGATTCCGGCTCCGGCTCCGGCTTTGGCTTTGGCTTCGGAGAGCGGGCGCGGGGGCTCAGCCGCAGCAGCCGCCTCCGCAGCAGCCGCCACCCCCGCCCTGCGGCGCGGGCGCGGCGCCGCCCCGGGCCCGGCCGCCCACGGCCACGGTCGAGAGCAGCTTGACGGTGTCCGCGTGACCGGCGGGACAAGGCGCGGCGGCGCCCGACTCGGCCATGGGGCGGTTCAGTTCGAAGGTGTCGCCGCAGGCACGGCAGCGGTACTCGTAGCGAGGCATGGGCCCAGCCTACGGGGAGGGGCCCGGCGCGGGGGACCGTGCCGGAAGGCCGGGGGCGGTCGCGTGTCCGGGCGGGAGCGCCGGGGTCGTCGCGTGCCCGGGCGGGGGAGCGTGCCCGTACCGGCTCAGCCGCCGCCGCGCTCCTCACGGATCAGTTCCACGAC
The DNA here is from genome assembly GCF_000154905.1 of Streptomyces sp. SPB074. Lineage (GTDB taxonomy): Bacteria > Actinomycetota > Actinomycetes > Streptomycetales > Streptomycetaceae > Streptomyces. The sequence continues at coordinate 5,167,606 of NZ_GG770539.1, forward strand.
CCGCGCGGCGGTCTCCCGCACCGCCTCCGTCTCGCGCAGGAACTGCCAGTAGTCCGGGTGGTGGCCCTCCAGGGCCGTCACCGCGCGGTCCAGGCGCCCCACCGCCTCGTCCAGCGGGCGGGCATGGCGGGGGTCCGGCGTCTGGCGGCCCGTCATCGCGAGCCGCTGCGCGTCCCGCACCGCGAACCGCGTCCGCTCGATCTCGCGCTGCGGGTCCTTCGCGACCTCGTTGAGCTGCCGCAGTCGGTCCCCGGCGGCCGAGACCGCCTCGTCCGTCTCGTCGAGGAGCGCCCGTACGGTCGCGAGCCGCGCGGTCGCGTCGGCCCAGCGCTGCTCCTCGCGCGCCTCCCGCGCCTCGCCGAGCTTCGTGTGCGCCTGCGCCACGTGCCGCGCCGCCTCCTCGGGGACGTGCTGGAGGTCCTGCCAGCACGGCGCGGTGAACCGGCGCCGCAGCTCGCTGAGCACCGGCTCGACCTGCGCGCTGCGCGTCGTCAGCGCCTCCGCCCGCGTCCGCAGCGAGACGAGCCGCCGGTCGATCTCCCCGGCCCGCTCCGGCAGCCGCTCCGCCTCCGCGCGCAGCGCCTCCGCCTCGCGCCGCACCCGGTCCGCCCGCTGGATGGTCTCCGCCACGCCGTGCCGCGCCGCGCCCTCGTTGAGCCGGGTCAGCTCGGGGGCGAGCGTCGCGAGCCGCGCGGCCAGGTCGTCGGCGCGCAGCCCCTTGGCCCGTACGGTGTCGAGCGCGCCCGTCGTGGCGAGCAGCGACTGCTTGGCGCGCTCCACGGCCGGGGCGAGCCGCGCGAGCTGGGTCTCCGCCTTGCCGAGCAGCGGCCCGAGGCTCTCGGCGAAGCGGTCGAGGTCCGCCTTGACCCGCGTCAGCTCCTCCTTGGCACCGTCCAGGGCGCGCCTGGCCCGCGAGGCCGCCGCGCCGTCCAGCTCGTCGCGGTCGAGGTCCACGGCGTCCACGGCGGCGATGTAGGCGCCGCTGGCCTCGTCGATCTTCCGGCCGAGCGCCGCGAAGTCGGAGACCGCCCGCTGCCCGGCGGGGGTGTCGTCCACGGCGGAGATCGTCTCGACCGAGATGCGCAGATCGCGCTGCGCGGTGTCCAGCTCGTAGAAGGCGTTCGCCGCCGCGTCCTTCGCGGCCTGCGCCTCCGCGCGTCTGTTCTCGCCGCGCCCGCCGCCGCCGAACCAGCGCCGCGAACCGCCCCCACCGCCCGTGAGGGCACCGGGCACGGCGAGCAGGAGCGGGAGGGGGAGCAGGACCAGCGTCGCGAGAGCGCGTGCCGGGGACGGCGCGGGGCGGGCCGGGGGACCGGCGGGGCGGGCCCCGGACCGTACCGGAACAGCGCCCGGCGCGGGCCGCCGTGCAGCCCGCCCGGTGCACGACCGCCGAGGTGTCGCCGTCACAATCCCTCTCCCGTGCCGCGTCTCGCTTGCTCGTTTCATTCTCCCATCCAGGAGGACGAACGCGCGGGCGGAAAAGTTCACGGAAGCGGACACCGGTTGTGACGGATGGTGCGGGGCGGGCGGCGGGGCCAGGGACGCGGGGTGTCAGTCCGCCGGGCGGATCGTGACGGGGCCGTCCGCGCTCCGCAGCCGCACGGTGCGCGAGCCGATCCCGCGCGCGTCCACGCTTCCGTCCGAGGCGCGCAGGTCGAGCGGGCCGGAGACGTCGCGCACGCGCGGTGAGCCGTCCGCGACCCGCGCCTCCACCGCCGTGCGGAAACCCGAGACGCTGACCCCGCCGTCCCCGCCCCGCACACGGAGCGTGACCGTGCGCGGCACCTTCACCTCGTACCGCGCGTCGCAGTCGGCGAGGAAACCCGAGCACGAGGCCCGCAGCCGCAGCCGGTCGCCGTCGAGCCCCCAGCTCGCCTTCGGCCCCTTGCCGAGCACGACGTGTCCCGCGATCCGCCGCGTGACCTCGATCCGCTCGACGTCGGCGGCGACGACGCCGAGCCGCGCGTCGTCCACGTCGACCGTCAGCCGCTTCCCGGCGAAGGCCCAGGCCCGGTGCTCCGCCTTCGCGTCCGAGGCGTCGGCACACCCGGCGAGCCCCGCCAAGAGCCCCGCCCCGGTCACCGCCGCCGCCACCTGCCGCACCACTCGCACTCGCCCCGCCCGTCGCACTCGCCGCATGAGCCGCCGCCCCCGTCCGCCCTCGTCGCCCCCCGACGGTACGAAGCCGCGGCCCCGCCCCACGATGACGCCGCCCCCCGTCCTCACCCGGGGGTTTTCCCCATCGGCCCCTGTCCCGGCGCCCGCGCCGGGCAAGGTAGGCTGTCGGCTCGGCCCGGGCGCGTAGCTCAGGGGTAGAGCGTCGCCCTTACAAGGCGAATGTCGGCGGTTCGAAACCGTCCGCGCCCACTCGGGATCAACGGCAGGTCAGAGCCTGCTTTCGGCCCCTCAACTCACCAGGGTTGGGGGGCCTTCTCGTGCCCAGAATCCACATGGAGTCCACATCCCCACCCGCGTCACCCGTATGAGGGCCTGGACCCAGGCGGCCGACCGCATAGAGTGAGCGACGACGAGGGCTGGCGCGGCTCCCCTCGCGTGCCAGACGCGTGCTCGTCATCGTCCTGCGGGTCGGGCCTTCCCTTGCCCGGGGTGGGGCGGTTCGCTCTGACCGAGACAGAGCGCAAGATGACGCCTTTCGGCGGACGCGTGTACACCGCGACGCCACCCCCGCGCGCGGCCAACACGCAGCGGGCGAGCCTCCAGTACGACCGTCACACGATCTTGCACACCCGGCACGCATATGCCCGGAGCGTCACCCGACCGGATGGCAGATGTACCACCGATGGTACTGACATGCCGTGACCGGCGTCTGAGCGTGGCTGTGTGCCGCCAGAACCGCCCCCCGCCTGGGTCCTCGATCAGCGCCGCGCGATCGGCGACCGCATCCGTACGGCCCGCCTAGAGGCGGCCATCACGCAGGAGACCCTCGCGGAGCGCACCGGCCTCGACCGGAAGACCGTCGTACGGGTCGAAGGTGGCACCCACAGCACGCTCCTGGACCACCTACTCCTCATTGCCCGTGCGCTCGGCCGGCTGCTCGCGGACCTCGTGAGGTGAAGCCCCGGCCGGGACCGAACCGGCCGGGACGTTGCCGTAGGCGCCGCGGCAATCCCTACGGAAGAGGTGGCGGCGGACCTGTCAGTGGGGGATGCCCTCGATGATGTCGCGGGCGCCCTGGCGCAGCAGCTCGGCGCAGACGCGCGAGCCGAGTACGGCGGGGTCGTTCATGGACTCGCCCCAGAAGTGCGCGTGAACGAACTTGGAGCCGTCCCGCGAGAAGACCATCCCCCGCAAGCTGAGCTGTCCGTCAGGGTCCGTGACGCAGTGCCCGGCAATCGGGCTGTTGCAGTGGCCCCGTAGGCCGTGCAACATCACGCGCTCGGCGGTGATCTCCGTCATGGTGGGTTCATCGTTGAGCTGCTGGAGCAGGTAGGCGACCGCGTCGTCATCCTCGCGGCATTCGAGGCCGAGGGCGCCCGCGCCGACCGCCGGCAGCATCTCGGCGACCTCGAACACCTGGCGGGCCCGGTGCATGAGGTCGAGGCGTTCGAGACCGGCCCGCGCGAGGACCATCGCGTCGAGCATGTGATCCATCGGCTTCCGCCCGTCGAGCTTGTCGATGCGGGAGCCGACCAGGCCGCGCACGCGTACGACGTTGAGGTCCGGTCGCACGCGGTTGATCTGTGCCTTGCGGCGAACTGCGGACGTGGCGACCGATGCGCCGGGCGGGAGGCCGGCGAGCGACTGCACGTCGGACCCCTCGGGTACGAGCAGCACGTCGCGTACGTCGTCGCGAGGCAGGTACGCGGCGAAGATCAGGCCGCGCGGCATGGGCACGTCGCCGGGTACGTCCTTCATGCAGTGAACGGCCATGTCTACCTGCCCGCGCTGCAACATCTGGTCGATTTCGCGGACGAACAGGCCCTTCCCGCCCAGCTGCGCCAAGTCGCCCTGCCACTTGTCCGCCTTGGTCGTCACCGGCACGACCTCGATATCGAGGTCGGGCTCGAACTTGCGCAGCAGGCCCGACACCTGCTCTACCTGGGCGAGGGCAAGCGGTGAGCTGCGCGTACCGATGCGCAGTTTCCGGGCGGGAAAGTCGGTCGTGTTCATAACGTCCCTTCGTGTCTGGTTTCAAGGTAGGTCGCGTGAGGTGGCGTTTGGGGCGGGCCCGCGTCCGGCGGACGATGGCGGGGTGCAGGAGCGCGCACGCCTCGGCGCGGGTAGCCCAGCGCCAGGCGGCAAGTTCCGTCCGCTGCAAGCGGATACAGCTCGTGTCGGCCGGTTGCAGGACCGGGCCCGCGAACAAAAAGGCCAGCCGGTTTCGGCGTCCGGGTCGGGTGCCTTGCAGCCACTCGACGGCGAGCAGGTCGTATTCCCGTAGGTTCATGTCGAGGCCCAGCTCTTCCCGCGCCTCCCGGCGGACGGCGTCGAGGGGGGATTCGCGGGCCTCGACGATCCCGCCGGGGAGCTGCCACGGTGTGGCCAGCTTGGAGGGGCGGACGATGAGGAGGTGGTCTTGCGGGTTGGTGATCAAGGCAGCGGCTGTCACGGGGTGGCCGGGGGCTGATGGCATGGCCGGCTCACCGCGTCCGGATGCTGGGCGCGACGGCGGAGCCGCCCCGGTCCCGGCAGAAGAGCAGCGGTGTACGCGGTCTGCCCCTCGTCGGTGGTGGTCATCGCTTCTCCGCGTAGGGCGTGAGCTGGTAGCTCTCGCGACACCGGGGGCAGGCGTAGAGGCGCCCGCCGCTGCCGGGACTGGATGCGGTCTCGATGATGCTGATGAGCACGACGTGGTCGGCGAGGCCGCGGTGCCAAGCGCACCAGCCGATCGTGCGGGCGGTCTCGGAGTGTGCCATCAGGGTCTCCGCCCATAAGCACAGGGGCGGCAACCGCGCGGGAACCAGGCGGACCCGCCAGCGGCGGCCCGGCGGGCGCCGAGGTCGACATCGTCGATGCCGGGCTGCACCGCAGTTCCGCACCACACGCAGGCGGCGCCGCGCCGCTGCTCGGGCGTGAGCGTGTCGAAGGCGGGCAGGTGCTCCTCGTCCACGCGGATGCTGCTCACCGCGCCATCGCCTGAGCGTCGAGGAGCGCCTCGCGGAGGAGGCGGGCGGGGGTGAGCAACCCGGAGCCGTACGGCGGGTGAAGCCAGGTCCGGCCCCCGGCGCCGACCCCCGGCGCGGGGCAGTCCAGCGTCCACCCGGCGGAGCGGACGACGACCCCGGGCAGGTCGTGAAGCAGCGGCGCCGTCCCGGCGGCTACGAGCCACCATGCGAGCCGGTCGTCCGCGCCGCCGAGCACCGGGCCGAGGTTGCCGGTCGGCCGCAGGACGGTCATCGCGTCGATGGCCGGGTAGAGGGGAGCCTCCACGACGCGCCACGTGTCCGGCCGGGGCTTGATGGCGGCGACGGTGCCGCTTTCCCAGGCGCGGAGGACGGCGGCGGGCTCGGGTGCCGTCCCGGCGAGCCACGTCATGCCCCTGACCCGTGGGGTGTCGAGGCTTGAGGTGGAAGTCATCGCGGCCCCTTCTAGCGATCCGGTGTGCTGCACCGTAGGGCGAGGTACAAAGAGGCCGAGCACGCAAAGTGCGTGCATCGTTACGGGGACGCTCATGGACACGACGGGGATCGGCCGACGGATCGCGTACTGGCGGGAGCGACGCGGCCTCACGCAGGCCGACTTCGGCCGGCAGATGGGACAGACGCGGGGCTGGGCCCAAGACCTGGAGGGCGGGAAGCGGCAGCAAGACCTGCGGCTGTCGGTGCTCGTGCGCGCGGCAGAGATCTTGCGCATCCCGTTGGCGGACCTGTGGTCGGATACGCCTGTGCTCCCCCCGCCTTCCGCCTTCCCCGGTAGCCCGGTCGCCCGAGGCCGCAGCCGTGATCCGAGAGCTGTACCGCCCCACCTCCCCAGCTGGTCCCACGCCTCCGCTCCCCGCCCTGGCCCGCAGAGTCGCGTTCTGCGGCACCGCGTACCAGGCGTGCCACTACGGCGCATTGGGCCGGGAGTTGGCAACTCTTCTTCCGCTCGCGCAGGCAGTCGCCGACAGCGCATCGCCCGGCGCCGTGGAGGCGCACGTGCTGCTGTCCCGCACCCTCCAGCTCACCGCGAGCTTTCTGCACAAGTACGGGGCGGCCACGGCAACGCAGGCGGCCATCGTCGCGGACCGGGCGCTCGCCGCCGCCGAGCGGTCGGGCGACCCGGTAGCGATCGGCGCCGCTGCCCGCAGGGTCGTGCGCTCCCTGACCCGGCAGGCCCACCCGGACGCCGCCCGCGAGTTCGCGGTCGGCACGGCCCGGCGTCTGGCTCCCGAGCTTGAGCGGCGCGGCCCGGTCGGGTTGTCGACCCTGGGAATGCTCTACCTCAACGCGGTGCTGTCCGCTTCCGGTAGCGGTCGTAGTCCTGCCGCCGTCCACCAGGCCGCCGAGCATGTGGGTGAGGCGGGCGATGCGGCGGCACGGCAGGGAGCCGACCTGAACGCCGGCTACACCTCGTTCGGGCCGACGAACGTTCGGCTGCACGAGGTGGATATCGCGGTTCGTTTCGAGGACGGCTGGGGCGCGCTGCGGGTCGCCGAACGCCTTCCCACCGCCGCGGTCGACGGGCTCACCCGTGAGCGTCGCGCACGCCACCTCGCGACGATGGCCCGCGCGCAACTCCTCACCCGGCAGAAGGACGCGGCCGCCGTATCGCTCGTGACGGCGGCGCAGCTCGCACCCGAGGAGATCACGAGCCGCGCCCCCTCCGTTGCGCTCGTCGAGGACGTCCTCGGTGCGCACGCGCAACCGCCCGCAGCCTTGCGGGATCTCGCCCGCCGATGTGGACTCCCCGCATGACCACGCTGCCTGTTCTCTACCTCATCGCTACCGCGGCCGGTTCCACCCACCACATCGACGACGGCATCCAGGCCGCGCAGGCGGACGGCTGGGACGTGCACCTCGTTCTCACGCCGACCGCCGCCCGCTGGTGGGAGCCGCGGATGGGCGAGCTGGAGGAGATGACCGGGCACCCGGTGGTGTGGGAGTACCGGGTGCCCGGGCAGGAAGTGCGGGGGGCCTCCTCGTTGCCGAAGGCCGACGCCATCGTCGTGGCGCCGATCACCACGACGTCGGCCTGCAAGTGGGCGGCGGGGATCACGGACACCGTGGCGCTCGGTATTCCTGCGGAGGCCGTGCACATGGGCGTCCCGGTGGCCGTGATGCCGTTCTGGAACACCGCGCTCTACGCCCAGCCCGCCGTGCGTCAGGCGGTGACGGCCCTTGAGGAGCAAGGGGTTCGGTTCGTGTTCGGGCCGGGTGAGCCTCACCCGCCGAAGTCCGGCCGGGACGGTCGTTTCCCCTGGCAGCTTGTGCTTGATGCCGTGCGCGCATGAGAAGGAGCCCCCTCCCCACGCGTGGCGGGGAGGGGGCGAGTTGGCCGTGAATCAGGTCGGCGTCGACGGCGCAGTCAGTTCTCGGGTGCGAGCGGTGCTCATGAGGGCTCCGGGGAGAGTTCGAGGGTCAGGCCGGCGGCACGGGCCTCGGCGCGGAGACGGTCCGCGTGCTGCGCGGTGAAGATGCCGAGCAGGTAGAGCATGTGCTCCTGAGCCTGGCCGGGCGGCTTGGCCAAGAGGCACTGCGTCGTGATGTCGATGACCGCGCAGATGATCTCGGCGACGTCGTCGGCGAAGTACGGCGGGTACGCGGGATCGCCGCACGGGTGCGTCTTCGTCCACCGGCCGCCGCACTGGGGGCAGATGCCCCGGGCCCACGACCGGATGGCCTCGCCGATCCTCTCGCGGCCCTGGAGCGTGACCGGCAGGCCGTCCGGGAGCGCACGAAGACCTCGCCGATCGCAGTGACCCCGACCCAGGTGTGCGGATCGACGCCGGCGTGCCGCCAGACGAGGCCGAGATCCGCGCGGGCGTAAATCTCGTGGAGTTCGACCTCGCGCACGAAGGTCTGGACCTACTTCTCGTCCATGTAAAGCCAGCATGACGGCAAGCGCGCGGAGTGCGGCCGGAACGAGGAAGTCCGGTTGGTCTTTCTTGCCCATGGACACATAAGACAGACAAGAGCCCCCGTACCCCCGCGCGACGCGGGAGTACGGGGGCGAACTACTGGCGCCAAGGGGTCGGGTCGAGGTCGGCCGGGGGGGGCCGGAGGCGGGCCGGCCGGGGTGCCGGGGCCGACGCGCCCGCCCCACCGCCTCAGCTCGATCGCGCAGCTCGCGAGGACGCGGCGCTGTGTGCGCTCGTCGCGTGGTGCGCGTCCAGGCGCTCCGTGGGGGCGGTGAAGCCGCCGCGCCCGTCGGTCGCGCGGGGCGGAGGGCCCGGGGCGTCGGCGGGGGCCGGTCCGCGCGTCGGCGCGGTCTGCACCGGCAGTTCGCTGAGCAGGTCCGGGTTCACGAGCGTCAGGATTCTCGCGATGTCCTCGGCCGGGACCACGGGCCACAGGAGGAACCGGGCGGCGCGGTACTTGGCGGCCAGGCGCTCCGCCTGCGCGGTGGGGACGCGGGCGGACCGATCGGGGCGGCTGTTGTGGGCGTTGTCCGCGATCTTGACGAGGGCCGCGAGGGGGTCGGCCGCGATACGGCGGATCTTGTCCTCGTAGGCGAGTCCGGGGACGTTGGTCACGGCCTCGACGAGCCCGACGACCCGGTCGGGGACGCCGGCCGCGCGCAGACGTCCGGCGGTCCACTCCGTGTCCTCGATGATGTCGTGCAGGAGCCCGGCCATTTGGAGCTCGGGGCCGAAGGGGGCGAGCCCGGCGGCCACGGCGCGGACGTGTGCGAGGTACGGCACCCCGGTCTTGTCCACCTGCCCGGCGTGGGCGAGTGCGGCGAGCGCATCGGCCTCGGCGACGGTCGTCATGGCGCCATTCTCGCCCGGACGGGTGCGGGGGCGCGGGTCCCGCTCGCGGTACAGCCTGCCCGGACCGCCGACAGTCGCCTTGCCAGGGCGAGCCTCCACCGCCGAGCCGGACGGCCCGTCAACTCCTCGGCCCCCGGGCTTCGTCGGCCGGGGGCCGCAGGGTCAGCCCCGGGGTCGCGAGAGTGCCAGTGCCATGAGTTCCGCGTCGAGGAGGCTCGCGTCGGCGAGGCGGGTGGGGGCCGCGTGGGCGTTGAAGAGCGTCTTCGTGAGGCGCAGCGCGGTGGGGGAGCGGCGCAGCAGCGGCCTGGTCCAGGCGAGGACTGCGTCGTCCAGGCCGGTCTCGGGCACGACCCGCTGGAGGATCGACAGCCGCAGTGCCTCCTCCGCCCCGACCACGCGGGCCGTCAGGACGAATTCGCGGACGCGCGCCGCTCCGGCCTCGTTGATGAGGCGCGGCAGGAGGCCGCCCCAGGCGACGGGCAGGCCGAGGGCCAGTTCGGGAAGCCGGAAGCTCGTGGTCTCGGCGCCGACGCGCAGGTCGCAGGCGAGCGCGAGGGCGAATCCGGCGCCGATCGCGCGTCCCTGGACGCGGGCGATGGTCACTGCGGGTCCCGTGCTCAGCGCCTCGCACACGCGGCGGGCCCGGGCGCCGGAGAGCCGTACGGCGTCCCCGGCCGGGTCGTCGGCCATGTGTGTGGAAAGTTCGTGGCGGTCGCCGCCGAGACAGAAGTCGGGCCCGGCACCGGTGAGCACGACGACCTTGGTCGCGCTGTCCTGGGCGCTCAGCACCTCGTACAACTCGTCCAGCATGGTGTCCGTGACGGCGTTGCCCTGCTCCGGTGCGCGCAACTCGATGAGGAGCAGGCCGCCTTCGCGGCGCGTGCGGAGGGTTTTGCGGTCGCTGTCCAGGGGGAGGAGGGACAGGGAGGACGGGGCGGGCGGCGCGGCCTGCTCCGGTTGGCTGGTCATATCTGGACATCCAGGGAGACGAGTCGGCGGAAGACGAGGCGCGTGTCGTCAAAGACCGGGGGCGTGACCGCGCGCAAAGTGGGGAAGCGTTTCAGCACTTGTCCGAGAAGTTCCTGGGCCTCCAGCCGGGCGAGACCGGCCCCGAGGCAGTAGTGCAGGCCGCCCCCGAAGGCGAGGTGGCCGCCCCGGCGCAGTGGGTCGAAGGTGTCCGGCTCGGGGTTGCGGCGCGGATCGTGCGCGGCGGCCCCGTACATCACGTGGACCGTCGTGTCGCGCGGGATCGGGACACCGGCGAGGACGAGGTCCTCCGAGGCGACGCGGGAGTTGATCGAGATGGGCGCGTCCCAGCGCAGTGTCTCCTCGACCGTCGACGCGATGTGCTCCGGGTGTGCGGCCAGCCAGGCGGCGCGGGCCGGGTCGGAGGTGGCGAGGTGAACCGTGTTGCCCAGGAGGACCGCGCTCGTCTCCAGCGAGGCGATGGTGACGAACATGGTGAGGTCGTAGAGGGTCCGGTCGGCGGTGGCCCGGTCCTCGCAGAGGGCGTCGAAGTGCGCGATCCAGCGGGTGAGGGCGTCGTCGCCGGGCCGTGCGCGGCGCTCGCGGATGAGCGTGGTGAAGAATTCCCGCATCTCCAGCGTGGCCTGCTCGGAGATGGCGAGCTGCGATCTGGTGGGCAGCAACTCCTGTGCGTAGACCTGGCGGTGGGTGAAGTCGAGGAGATGGGCGTGGTCGGCGCGGTCGATCCCGATCCACTCGCCCACCGAGAGTGCCGGCAACTGCTCGCCCACGATCCGCATGAAGTCGGCGTGCCCCTCGGCCTTGATCTCGGCCTCCAGCGCGTCGAGGAGCGAGGAGACGAGCGCGGCGATCATCGGGCGCAGGGCTTCGAGCGAGGCGCGGTCGAAGGGGGTGCCGACCGCGCGGCGCTGGCAGGTGTGCGCCGGGGCGTTGAGCCGGGGGAGGGTACGGGTCATCTCGCGGGTCGCGAGGTCGCTCCAGCGTTCGGGGTTGCCCTGGCGCTGCTGCCAGGCGAAGTCGGTGCTCTGCCATTTCCTGCCGCGCAGCACCTCGTCGCAGGCGTCGAAGCCGACGACGAAGTAGCCGCCCCAGGGGGCGGGGACGATGTCGCCCAGTTCGTGGAGGGCGGCCCACACGGGGCGCGGGTTCGCCGTCCCCTCGGCGCTGCGCAGCCGCCGCAGCAGGGGGATGATGGCGCGGCGGCTGACGGTGGAGGTGCCGGAGTGATGACCTACGGCGTTCACGCATAGCTCCTTCGGCTAAGACTGCCGGTACCGGCGGAAGCTACCCCTCCTGTCGGAACGTCATGCGCCACAGGGTGTTTCCTCTGTCACATGCGGTGGTTTCGGCCTCGGCAACACCGCAGGAGATGTCCCTTTTCGCGACTTCCGTCCTGATCCGCTCCATGCCCCGTCATGGTGCGGAGGACCCGCAAAGGGACCTCCGCACCACGAAACCCGCGGCGCGAAACACGGCCTGAATCCTCACCAGGTGATGGGCCCTCAGCCATGCCGCGCACGCGGCGGACCGAGGGGGCGTCAGGCGCGGAAGACGTCGAGGAACGTCGACCAGAAGCCCTTCTTGCGGGCCGGTTCCCGGGTACTCCCCGTATCGCCGGCGCCGCCCGCGTCGTGCTGCGCGGCGCGGGACTGCCGCTCCTCGCCCGGTGCCGGCTGGGGCCGGTGCGCGGCCAGGCGGTTCGCCGGGGAGGGGCTGAAGGTGACCGGCAGGGAGACCAGGGCCCGGTGGAACGGGCCGGGACGCCAGCGCAGTTCCTCCTCGGGGACGGCGAGCGCGAGGTCGGGCAGCGCGTTGAGCAGCCGCTCGATCGCGGCGCTCGCGATGACCTGCGCGGGGTCCTTGGCGGGGCAGGCGTGCGGGCCCGCGCCCCACGCGAGGTGGGCCCCCTTGCTCTGGCTGCCGCGCGCCTCGGCGAGCTGGGGGTCGCCGTTGGCCCCGGCGAAGGAGATGAGCACCGGCGTGTTCGCCTCGGCGATGTGCCCGCCGAAGTCCACGTCCTGCACGGGGTAGTGCGCCGCGTAGTTGGCGATCGGGGACGCGTTCCACAGCACGTGGTCCATCGCCTCCTCGATCTGCGGCCCGGAGTCGTGGCCGCCGGAGGCGGAGAGCATGAGCAGCAGGGTGTTGCCGATGAGGTTGCGCTCCGGCTCGACACCCGCGCCCATCATCATGACCAGCTGGTCGTTCAGCTCGGCGTCGGTGAGCCCGGCCGAGTGCTGGACGAGCCAGGACGTGATGTCGTCACCGGGCTGGCGGCGCTTGAGGGAGATCAGCTCCATGAGGCACGCGGTCAGCTCCTCGTTGGCGCGCAAGGGGTCGCGGCCGTCGAAGATCGCCGACATCGAGGAGGTGAGGGTGTCACCGATGCCGGCGGGGCAGCCGAAGAGCTTGTTGAAGAGCAGCAGCGGCAGCAGCTTGGCGTAGTCGGAGAGCAGATCCGCCCGGCCCCGCTCGCTGAACTGGTCCAGGAGGTGGTCGGCGATGGGCTCGACGTCGCGGCGGATGCGGCTCATGTTGAGCTTGGCGAGGCTGTCGGTGACGGCCTTGCGCAGGCGCAGGTGGGTGGAGCCGTCGCTGAACATGGTGTTGGGCCGGTAGCCCAGCATCGGCAGCAGCGGGTTGTCGGCGGCGATGCGCCCTTCCACGAGATCCCGCCAGCGGCGTGAGTCGCGCGGGAACAGTTCGGTGTTGCGGAGGACCTGGAGAGCCGTGCCGTGGTCGACGACGAGCGTGCCCTCGATCCCCGGAGCCAGCTCGACGGCCCCGGCGGCGCCCTCGGCGCGCAGTTTGTCGTACACCTGGTGCGGATCGGCGGCGAAGGCCGCGTCGTGCAGGGGGCATCCGCCGCCGGTCGGGGCGGACGCGCGATGAGAGGTCATCGGACTTCCTTCATGAACCGGGAGGGGGTTCCCGGGGAGCGAGGGGGAGCGGCCGGGGGAGTGGCTGCGGGGACGAGGGGCGCCCGGCGGGGCGGCGGCGCGCGGACCGCGGGGGCGGGGGCCGCCCGGACTCGCGCGCGGACCGTACGCGCGGGGGGTGCCCCTCCCCGCCGTGCGGAGCGAGGGCCCGTACGGCGGGAAGGACGCGGTCAGGCCGCGTGGTCGAGCAGGTGGCGGACGAGCGCGATGAGCGCCTCGGCGGAGGAGCGCTGGTCGCGGGCGTCGCAGACGACCACCGGGGTGTCCGGGAGCAGGTCGAGCGCCTCGCGGACCTCCTCCGTGCCGTAGGAGCTGCCGGCGTCGAAGGCGTTGACGGCGACCGCGTACTCCAGGCCGTAGCTCTCGATCAGGTCGATGACCGGGAAGGTCTGCTCCAGGCGCGAGGGATCGACCAGCAGCAGCGCGCCGAGCGCGCCGCGCGCCATGTCCTCCCACAGCTGCATGAAGCGCTGCTGGCCCGGGGTGCCGAAGAGGTAGAGGACGAGGTCCTCGCTCAGCGTGAGCCGGCCGAAGTCGAGCGCGACGGTCGTCGTGCTCTTGTCGCCCGTGCCGCGCAGGTCGTCCACGTCCACCGAGGCGCGCGTCATGCGCTCCTCGGTGCGCAGCGGGGTGATCTCCGAGAGCGAGCCGATGAGGGTCGTCTTGCCGACGGCGAAGTGCCCGACCACCAGGATCTTCGCGGCGTTGGTCACCGCGCTGGGGACGTAGATGGAGCGCGGGGCGACCTCAGCCGATGAGGGATTGGAGTCCATTGAGAACCTTCTCCAGAGTCGCTCTGTCAACGTGCTGGGCACGGGGCGGTTCGGCTCGGCGCATGAGGTGTCCCTGTCGCGCGAGGTCGGTGAGGAGTAACCGCACGACGCCGACGGGCAGCGCGAGGTGGCCCGCGACCTCGGCGACGGAGAGGTAGCCCCCGCCGCACAGCTCCCAGATCGCCCGGGTCTCGGGGCTGGCGCCGAGCGGCAGAGTGCGGTCGGGCGCCAGCGTCACGAGGGTGTGCAGCGCCAGGTCCTCGGCGGCGGGCAGCTCCCTGCCGCCGGTGATCACGTACGAGCGGACGAAATCGCTCGTGACGGAGGCTTCCTCGCCGGGCCCCGCGGGCCCTTCGCCGGGGGCCGTCATACGCCGACACCGTTGTCGGTGCGCGGGGCGACGCTCATCGCCTTCGCAAGAGCGGTGACGGTCTTCTGCATCCGGAAGGACACCGCCTCCATGTCCACGTCGACCGCGGCCGACACGGCGAGGTAGGCGCCGGAACCGGCGGCGATGAGGAAGATCCAGCCGCCGTCGTACTCCAGCAGCGTCTGCTTCCAGAAGCCGTTCCCGGCGCCGACGAAGGGGGCGACCGCGCGGCTGAGCGACTGCATGGAACTCATCGCCGCCGCGTTGGTCTCCGCGTCGTCGCGGGAGATGTCGTCGGAGCGCTGGAGCAGGAGCCCGTCACCCGAGACGAGGATCGCGTGGCGTGCGCCGCGCACTTCCAGCACGTCGTTCAGCACCCATGACAGGTCGGTGTTCACGGCTGATTCGGTCCTTCCGCAGAGGTCGTGCTCCGCCCGAGCTGGGTGCCCCGTGCGAAGGCGCCGAGGCGGGAAGCGGTCACTTCACTGGACTGTTCCGGTGCCGTCGCCTCACTCGCCGCGGGCTCGGGGACGACCGAGATGGCGCGCTGGCGGCGGCTGCGCTTGGGGAGCCCGCCGGAGGTGCGGCCCACGATGTGCGAGGGGCCGACCGGTACGGGCGCGAGTCGCTGCGGGGCCTCCTCCTCGGGCGCGGAGTCCTGCCGGGCGGGCTCCACGGGGGGCGCCGACTCGATGCTGAGGAGCTCCTCCGGTACGCGGATCACGGCACGCACGCCTCCGTAGGGGGACACCGAACCGACCGAGACCGCGAAGCCGTAGCGGGTCGCGAGCATCCCGCAGACCGCGAAACCGAAGCGGGGCGGGTCGCCGAGCTTGGTGATGTCGACGGACTCCTGGCCCGAGAGCAGCGTCGCCGCCCGGTCCTTGGTCTCCTGGTCCATGCCGAGGCCCGCGTCGTCGACGATGAAGCAGATGCCGGTGGGCACGGTCTGGATGTTCACCTCGACCGGCGTGCCCGGGGCGCTGTACGCCGTCGCGTTGTCGAGCAGTTCGGCGAGCACGACGGCGAGCGGTTCGACCGCCTTGCTCACGACCCGGGCGCTGACCTGCGCGTGCACGCCGACCCGGCCGAAGCCCTTGATGCGGCCCTGGGCGCTGCGCGCGACGTCGTAGACGTTCGCGGGCGCCTGCCGGCGGCCGAGCCAGCCGCCGCAGAGCACCGAGATGCCCTTGGCCCGCCGCCCGATCTGGCTGCCGGTGTGGTCCACCGACATGAGGTCGGCGAGCATCTCGGAGTCGTCGCCGTACTTCTGGAGCAGTCCGTCGAGCAGGAGTTGCTGCTCCTCGGCGAGGGACTGGAGCGTGCCCATGGCCGATTTGAGCACCGCCTTGGTGGAGGACTCGGCGTCCGCGCGGACGTCCGCGAGCTCGCCGCGGTGCCGGTCGGCCAGGGAGGCGGTTCTCGCCTCCAGGTGCGCGAGATCACCCCTGGCCCGGCCGAGTCCCGCCTCCAGTTCGGCCTTCGCCTTCCTGAGTGAGAGGTTGGTCCGTCGTGCCCGCAGCACGGCGAGGACCGCGACCACGAGCACTGCCAGCGAGAACCACAGCAGTGGATCTCGGAAAAATGAAGTCATGAGACTCTCTTCAACTCGCACCGCGCGAGGACGGGGACGGGTCCTCCGGGGCACCGCGCGCGGTCGTGCGTCGTGGCGGGTGGCGCGGAGCCGCCTGGCGTATTCTGTCCCGCGCCCTAGGGCGGTGGGGCTTTTGAGACTGTCCCCCGCACGCGCATGACGCGTCGTCAGCCTACTGAAAGTCTGATGATCGTATCAGTCGAGATTTGTGGCGTCGGACGGTTCCGCATATCAGGGAACGACTCTCACCTCATCTGCACCAGTTCGGGGTGGCGGATGGTGAACGAGTCTGTCGGCGGCGGGAGTTGGGTGCTCCGAGTCGCGCGTGGCGCGAAAGGTTCAACGATTGGCGTGAGGGGGTTGGGGAGGTGTGCGGGGGGCTGCGCGGGGGGTGGTTCCCCGGTGGTGCGGGAGCGCGGGCGGGATGGTTCCCGGGTGGGTGCGCGGGGCGCCCGCCGGGGCGCGGGCGAGGGGGTCAGCCCTCCGGTGCGGCGGGGTTCCCCGGGGCGGCCGTCGGTGGAGCCGGTGGCGGGGTCGCGCGCTTGAGGCGACTGCGGGCGTCCACGCGCCGCTCCTCGGCGACCTCGGCCCAGTAGGGGTGCGAGCTGACGAAGACGGTCAGCTCGAACTCGCGGGCGCGCAGCTTGCTCACGAGCGCCTGGTCCTTGGCGCCCCAGCCCGGCGAGGCGGGGCGCTCCACACGCCGCCATCCGTTGTCGTCGCTGAAGCCGTCGTGCGGGGCCACGGACCAGGGCAGCCGCCTCAGCAGCTCGCGCAGCTCCGCCCGCACCTGGTGCAGTTCCTCCTGGCCGGTGCGGAGGTCGTCGGGGAAGTCTCGGGTCTCTGCCACGCTCTGAATGGTACGCCTGTTCGATTTTTCGAGGCGAACGGAGCGGGTGGGCGGCGTGGTGATTCGTTCGAACGTGTGAACGGCTCCGGTCGGTGGACGCCGCGTCGGGCGGGCGGCGGGCTGGCGTCATGTGCCGAAACATCAAGACCCTGCGTCCCCCCGCCCAGCCCGAGTGGGCGACCGGCGAGGAGATCCACGAGGCCGCTCTCCAGTACGTCCGCAAGGTCTCCGGCTTCCGCGCGCCCGCGGCCCACGACCGCGAGGTGTTCGAACGCGCGGTCGCCGAGGTGGCGCGGGCGACGGCGGAGCTGATGGCGGGACTGGAGGTGAAGGGGGGCCCGGCTCGGGAGGAAGGCTGAGGGGTGCGGGCGCCCCGGCGCGGGCCGCCGTGAGGGGCGGGCCGCCGTGAGGGGTGGGCCCGGGGGCGCCGGTTCCGCGCCGCTGTCAGGGGCGCCGGAGGGGGCGGGTCCCGTGCTCCCCGCCGCCGGTCCCGTGCTCCCCGCCGCCGGTCCCGCGCTCGCCGCCGCCCGCCGTCAGGGGCGTTGCGTTGGCCGCCGGGCGGGGGCCGGGGGCCGAGGGGGCGGTTCGGCGCATGAGGAAGGCCGCGCCCGTGCTCGCCACGAAGAGGGCGGCGACCGAGATCGCCGTTCCGAACCAGTTGGCGCCGAGCCACTGGCCGCCGAAGTACCCGAGCGCCACGCTGTACGCGGCCCAGGCGACGCCCGCCACCGCCGACCACGGCAGGAAGTCGCGGGTACGGCGGTGCGCGGCGCCCGCCACGAGCGAGACGACCGAGCGTCCTGCCGGGGCGAAGCGGGCCAGGACGACGAGGGCGCCGCCGCCGCGCGCGAGGGCCCAGCCGAGCCGCTCCTGCGCGGTGCTCAGCTTGCGGGACCGGGCGATCGCCCGGTCCAGGCGCGCCCCGCCGCGCAGCGCGAGCCGGAAGGCCAGCAGGTCGCCGAGTACGGAGGCCACCGCCGCGCAGGCCGCGAGCAGCACGACGTGCGGGATCTGGTTCACGTGCGGACTCGCGGAGGCCGTCGCCGCCGCCGCGGTCGCCGCCATCACGACCAGCACGCCACTGGGCAGCACGGGGAGGAAGACATCGAGCGCGACCGAGAGCGCGATGACCGCGTACATCCACGGGCTGCCGGTCAGCGGCCCCAGGCTCTCGAACACCGAAAACTCCCGGTCATGGACAGCGCCACGCTGTCGCACGGGGGGCGGCAAGGGCGATCGGATCTCAGCCATACAGCGTACGCGGACTGATCACAGGGAGCTTTGCCGGGGGGTGGGCTTGTAGGACTTCTCACGTTCACCCACGTGCCCCATCCGAGCGGCGCCCGGCAGCACCGTCCCGTACCAGTGAAGACACCGAAGGTAATCGAAGGGGAACCGAGCGCGAGGAGCAGCAGATGGTGTCAGGAAGGGTCGCCGGGGCCGTCGCCGCGGCCGTACTGGCGGCGGCCGGGACGAGTGGCCGGGCCGCCGCCGCACCGACGGGGCCGGACGCCAGGCCGGAACCGCCCCGGGCCGTGGCGGAGCGGGAGGCCGGGGACGCGTCCGCGCGGGGCCCGCTCCCCGCCTCCTACCTGCGTCCCGCCGCGCCACCGGCCAGGCCCGCGCTCCGCCCGCTGCCCAGGCCGGCGGCCAAGGGCGCGACGGTGCGTCCGGCGGTCCAGGGGGTACGTGCCGGGGCCGGCCCCGCCGATGCCGAACCGGTCACCGGGGTCGTCCCGCTCCGGGACCCGGCTCTCACCGGTACGGGTGACCCCGCCCCGGCCGCCCCCGGCACCACCTCCGCGGGGGAGCGCCCGGCGGGGACCCATCAGCTCGTCATCGGCACGCGCTTCGCCCCCGTGCCGCAGGGGCTCGCCCCCGGCGGGAGCCTGCCCAGGGCGCTCACCTACCGGCCCGCGCTCGTCCCGGCCGGCGCGGGCGTCCAGGTCGAGCAGCACACCGACGAGGACGGCACCCGCGTCACGCTGCGGGCCACCGGCCTCCGGGCGGGCCACTCCTACAGGGCGCACGTGCACACCGGCCTCTGCGGCGCCGACCCGGCCGCGGCCGGGGGCCACTACCAGCACGCGAAGGACTCGGTCACGCCCTCCACCGACCCCGCCTACGCCAACGACCGCAACGAGATCCGGCTCTCCTTCACCGCCGGCACCGGGGGCGAGGGCACCGCGACGGTCACGCACCCGTGGGGCTTCCGCCCCGGCGAGGCCCGCTCGGTCGTCCTCCACGAGGGCACCGGCATGGGCGAGCCCGCCGCCTGCGTCTCCGTCCCCTTCCGGGGCTGGTGAGACCGCCCGGCGGCCTCCCCGTACGGCAGGGGTGAGACCGCCCGGCGGGCCGGAACGGTACGGGAGCGCCCGGCTCAGGGGCGGTCCAGCCGGGTGCGCGTCACCTCGCGCAGGGTCGCGCGCCCGTCGCGCGGCACCGCCTTCTCCAGGGTCAGCGCCGCCGTCCGGCCGCGCAGGTCGAGCGTCATGAGCTGATTGCCGAACCACGGCCCGCCGTCGCGCCGCCAGCGCACGGCGGGCTCGGGCACGCGCCCGTGCCGGGCGAAGAGCCCGCCGAGCGCGCGCCCCGCGCCCGTCCAGCCGAACCGGAAGCCGAAGCGCATCGCGAGGGGCACCGAGTTGTGCACGGGCGAACACGTGAGCTGGTACACGGGACTGCCCGGCACCGCCGCGTCCCGGCCCGGCCAGCGCGTGCCGCTCTCCTTCGGCCACCGTGCCTCCGCGACGTAGGCGTGGTGCACGTCGCCCGACAGGACGCTCACCGTCGCGGGCGCCTCCGGGCCCTGCCGCACCTCCGCGATCAGGTCCGCGAGCGCGCCGAAGGAGCGCGGGAAGGCCGCCCAGTGCTCCAGGTCGGCCGCCCGCCGCAGGTACTCGCCGCGCCCCGCCCAGCGCGCGCCCCGCTCGCCGCCGCACAGCGCGGAGTCCCAGCTCTCCAGGTCGTGGATCAGGTGCGGCAGGAGCCAGGGCAGCGAGGTGCCGAGCAGGAGATGGTCGTACGCGCCCCGGTCCTCGCGCACCTGCGCGCGCATCCAGTTCTCCTCCTCCGGGCCGAGCATCGCGCGCCGGTCCTCCGCCAGGACGCGCGCGGCACGCGAGTCGATCATGAGGAGGCGGGTGCGGCCGAGATCGCGCCGGAAGCTCCAGCGCGCGGCGGCCGGATCGGCGTCCGCGCGCTCGGCGAAGGCGCGCAGCGCCTCGGTGCCGTCGCGCTCCGGTGCCGCGCGGATCGCGGCGAGGAGCGGATCGGCGGCGAGCGCGGCGGGGGAGAGGTTGCCGAGGTGCTGATGGACCCAGTACGACATCAGGCCGCTGAGTATCCGTTCCCGCCACCAGCCGGTCGCCCGCATCTCCGCGAGCCACTTGTCGCTCGTGTTCCAGTCGTCGATCACGTCGTGGTCGTCGAAGATCATGACGCTCGGGACCGTCGAGAGCAGCCAGCGGATCTCCGGGTCGCCCCAGGACTCGGCGTAGAGCCGCGTGTAGTCGGCGTAGTCGGCGGCCTGCGCGCCGGGCGGCTTGTCCAGGTCGCGCCGCCGTCCCATCCACTCGCGCGTCGCCGGGGACACCTCGTCCGCGTACACCTGGTCGCCGAGCAGGACGAGCAGCCCGGGGCGCGCGCTCGCGGGCTCACCGGCGAGCCGCAGCGCGAGCGTGTCGAGGGCGTCGGGGCCCACCGGGTCCTCCTCCTCGGCCGGGGGCGCGGCCCAGCGGCAGGAGCCGAAGGAGACCCGGACCGGGGCCGCGGGGTCCGCGCTCGGCGTGCAGGATCTCGGAGGGCGGGAACGCCGAGCCCTCCTCGGGCCACACCCGGGCCTCGCCCCCGCCGTCCTCCGCCTCCGCCGTCACCTCGTACGGCAGGGCGGTCCCGGCGGGAAGCCCGTCGAGGACGACGAGGGCGTAGTGGTGCCCGGCCACGCGGAAGGTGCGGGCCTCGCCGGTGAAGGGCGCGGTGGAGCCGGTGACGGCCGCGGCGGAGTCGGGCGGGTCCCCGGCGTGGGCCGACGCGCTCCCGGTGGCGCCTTCCGCGTCCTCCGCGCCTTCGTCTTCAGTGTCCTCCGCGTCCTCCGCGTCCTTTCGCGCGGTCGCGCGCACGCGCACCGTGCAGGGCTCGTCCGTCTCGGCCCAGACGGTCGCCGACCCCGCGTCCACGTACCGCAGCACCGGTCCCAGCAGCAGCTTGGCCATTCCCGCCCGCCCTCCACGCTCGCTCTCGCCCCGCGCCACGCGCCTACCCGGTCACCCGGACAGGACGCGTGTCCCGCGCACGGAACCGCCGCGGGCTCACCAGGGAGAACGGCGGACGGCCGGAAGACGGTTCCCGGCCCCGGCGTCCGGGCGGCCTCGGAGTACGAGCGGCCCCCGAGTCGGGGCGGCCCCCGAGTCGGGGCGGCCCCGGGGCCCCGGAGCCCGGGAACCCCGGCGCTCACCCGGCCTCAGCAGTTCTTGAGCGCTCCCTGCAAGGCCGTCTTCTCCGCCGCGTCGACGTCGAGGCCGTAGTAGTGCTTCACCTGGACCCACATGCGCGCGTACACGCAGCCGTAGGAGGCGAGCGGCGGCATCCAGGTGGCGGGGTCCTTGTCGCCCTTCGACTGGTTGACGTTGTCGGTGACGGCGACGAGCTGGGGGCGCGTGAGGTCGTTGGCGAGGGACTGGCGACGCGCGGTCGTCCAGGAGCTCGCGCCGGAGCGCCACGCCTCGGCGAGCGGGACGACGTGGTCGATGTCCACGTCCGAGGCGGCGCTCCAGGTGGCGCCGTCGTACGGGGACTTCCAGGTGCCCGAGGTCGCCGAGCAGCTCGCGTTCTGCCCGACGTTCGTGCCGTCACGTTTCAGCACCACCTCGCGGGTGTCGCAGCTGCCGGACTGCGTGATCCAGTGCGGGAACTTGTCGCGGCTGTATCCGCTCATCGAACCCGGCGAGGCGACGGCCAGCTCGGAGAGGTAACTCCGCGCCGTGGAGGCCGCGATGGGCGTGGGAGGGGCGGCCTGTGCGGACGGTCCGGCGAGGACGGACGCGGTGGTGAGCGCGGCGGTCAGGGCGCCGAGAGCGCCGAGGACGCGGCGGCGTCGCTGCGCGGGACGGTCGTGACGCGCGTAGAGAACGGACGAACCGGGCTGGTGTGAGGGCACGTTGACTCCTCGGTGTGGGGGTGGGTCCGGCGTCAGGCTGACGGACCGTGGTTTCCGTGGGGTGGTCACCAGGTAACAGCGTGGCGTCATGCGCACGTCACGACAAGGGTGGTGAACGCTCGCCGGTCGTGCGCGGGCGTGCGGACACCGCGTGCGGGGAGGGGGAGTTGGGGCAGGCGGAGGCGGAGGTGCGCGAGGGGCTCGTGGGGACGCGAAGCCGAACGGCGGGCGGGGGAGCGGCTGCTGGGAACTCCCCGTGCCCGCCGCGCGGCGCTCCCTCGCGGGCGGGCCCGGCCCCGGCACCCGGTACCTTCGGGGGCCGGGCGCCGGGGCGGGCCCGCTCCGGCCCGGAGGGGGCCGGGGGTGTCGCGGGAGGCGGGAAGCGTGTTCGATGTCGGTGTGGCCGCGCTGGTCTTCGGGGTGGTCGTGCTCGCCGAGCTGCCGGACAAGACGGCACTCGCCGGGCTCGTCCTCGGCACCCGGTACCGCGCCTCGTACGTCTACGCGGGGATGGCCGCCGCCTTCCTGCTGCACGTCGTCCTCGCCATCGCGGCGGGCAGCGTCCTGACCCTGCTGCCCACCCGGCTGCTGCGCGCGCTCTCCGGGGTCCTCTTCCTGGGCGGGGCCGCCTTCCTGCTGCTCCAGCGGCCACCCGACGAGGCGGCCGTCGCCCGGGCGCGGGAGCCCGGCGGGCAGAGCTTCTGGCCCGTCGCCGGGGCCGGGTTCTCCTTCATCCTCGCCGCCGAGTTCGGCGACCTCACGCAGATCGTCACGGCCAACCTCGCCGCCCGCTACGGCGGTCAGCCGCTCTCCGTGGGGGTGGGCGCGGTCGCCGCGCTGTGGTCGGTCGGTGCGCTCGTCGTGCTCGGCGGGCGCGGGCTCATCAGGAAGGTGCCGCTCGGGCTCGTCACGAAGGCCGCCGCGCTGATGATGCTCGTCCTCGGCGCGCTCAGCCTCTTCGAGGCCGTCGTCTGAGCCGGGGCGGCGCGGGAGGGCGCGGCGGCGCGGGAGGATGCGGCGGCCCGGCAGGGCGTGGCGGCCCGGCAGGGCGCGGCGGCCCGGCGCCGGGGGTGGTGTGGCGCCGTCCCGGCCCGTTTTGTATCGTGGCCGAACAAAGTGGTTCCGTCCGTAAACCCTGACCTGCGGGCGGGACCACTCTTGTGCTCCGCCCGTGTTCCCCCGTGCCCGTGAGGTGTGCCATGCCAGGTACCGAGTTGCGCGTCAAGGCCCTGCTCATCGACATGGACGGCACGCTCGTCAACTCCGACGCCGTGGTCGAGCGCGTCTGGCGCGCCTGGGCCCTGCGCCACGGGCTCGACCCGGAGCACGTCCTGCGCGTCGCGCACGGGCGGCAGGGGTACGCGACGATGGCCGCGCTGCTGCCCGAGCGCCCCGTCGCGACCAATCTCGCCGAGAACGAGGTCATGCTCGCCGAGGAGACCCGCGACACCGAGGGCGTGGTCGAGATCCCCGGCGCCGCCGCCCTCCTCGCCGCCCTCGCCCCGCACCCGCACGCCCTCGTCACCTCGGCCGACGTCCCCCTCGCCACGGCCCGGCTCACGGCCGCCGGGCTCGGGGTGCCCGCCGTGCGCGTCACCGCCGAGGACGTCCGCGCGAGCAAGCCGGACCCCGAGGGCTTCCTCAAGGGCGCCGCCGCGCTCGGCG
>NZ_GG770539.1:5190913-5191945 GCF_000154905.1 Streptomyces sp. SPB074
CGCCGCCGACTGCCTCGTCCTGGAGGACTCCGCCGCGGGCATCGCCGCCGGACGCGCCGCGGGCACCACGGTCCTCGGCGTGGGCCCCCGCGCGGCGGCCCACGCCCCCGACCACCACGTCACGGACCTGCGCGCGGTACGGATCGAGGGCACGACCGACGGCGTACGGGTCCTCCTGGGCTGAGCGGAGTCCGGGCGCCGGGGAACGGGGCCGGGCGCCGGGGAACGGGGCCGTGGGCCGGAGACCGGGCCGGCCGGGAGCGCCCTCTCACTGCCCCGGTTGCGGCGTCTCCCCCTCCAGCTTCGTGCGCGTGTCGCTCCCGTAGACGCCGTGCTCGTCCCGCGCCCCGCGCGTGATCTGGTACGTCGTCAGCGCGTAGGCGAGGGTTCGGTCGAAGCTGTCGCCGTCGCCCCCGGGGTAGATCCCCACGAGCCGCAGCCGTTCCTTGAGCTCGCCGACCTCCGGGCCGCTGTCGCCCCGGCGCAGCACCGGAGCGGCGACCCCCTCGGGCGGTCGCTGCTCCGAGGGGCCCCCGGTGGGCGGCTCCGTCGGGGCGGTGACGGTGGGGAGCGGCGGGGGCGCCTGGCTCGCGCCCGGGGGCGGGGACGTCGCGGGGTCCGAGGCCCCGGGACCCGGCGTGGTGGACGGCGCCGGGGCGCCGGACGAGGGCGGAGCCGAAGCGGAAGCAGACGCCGAGGCGGACGGCGCGAGGGAGGCGGCGGCCGGGGCGGAGGAGGACGGCGACGCGCCCGGGGCCGCCTCCGCGCCGCCGGTGCGGGCCGTGCCGGGCCCCGCCGTCGCGACCCCGGGCGCGGGTTCCGGGGCCGCCGCGTCCGGGCCGAAGACGCCGCCGGCGAACAGCGCGGCGACCACGCCCGCCACCGCGAGGGCCGTGCCCGAGGCCACGTACACCGCCTTGCGCCGCCCGCCCTCCTGCGGCTCCTCGCCCGGGGCGTCGGCCCCGGTCTCCGGCGCGCCCGGCACGCGCGGCAGCCGCGCCGTGGTCTCGGGGAGCGCGCCGCCGTACGTCG
>NZ_GG770539.1:5192828-5201141 GCF_000154905.1 Streptomyces sp. SPB074
GGGCACCCGGAGTGCTGAACGCAACACCCCGGGTCCGGGCACAGGGACACGGGTTCCGCCGGACTCATTCCCACGGAGGGCAAGCATGTCTCCCGCCTTGACAGTCGTGTTGATCGTGGTGGTGGTCGCCGTCCTCGCCGCCCTCGCGTTCCTCCTCGTACGGCGCGGCGCGGGCGCCCCGGGCGGCGGCTCGCTGCCGCGCCGCTTCGGCCGCGAGTACGACCGCGCGCTGCGCCACCACGACGGTGACAAGCGCGCCGCCGAGCAGGAGCTGAGGGAACGCGTCAAGACCTACGGCTCGCTGCACGAGCACACCCCCGCGCCCGAGGAGCGCACGCGCCTCCTGGCCTCCTGGAAGACCCTCCAGGAACGCTTCGTGGAGGCCCCGCGCGAGGCCGCCGCCGAGGCCGAGCGGCTGCTCGCCGAGACCGCGACGGCCGTGGGCCACCCCGGCGGCGACCGGCACGCGGCCCGGCTCGACTCGCTCTCCGTCCACCACCCGCACCACGTCGACGGCTACCGGCGGCTCCGCGCCGCGCTGACCCCCGCCGAGGGCGCTCAGGAGAGCACCGAGGAACTGCGCGAGGCACTGCTCGCCGCACGCGGTCTCTTCGAGGAGCTGATAGGCGCGGGCACGTCGGGGACGCGTACGGGTCGCGGTGCCGCACACCACGGCACCCACCGCACCGAGCGCGCGGACGAACGCGCGCGGGAACCGGGTACACCGCCCGCAGCCGGCCCGGCACAGGCCCCGGCGCCGGGCACGGCCCCGGCTCCCGCCCCCGAAGCCACCGCGACCTACGAGGGCCACGAGGCCCGGAGGAGCTGACCGAGATGACCGCGATCCTGCCCGACAAGACGAGCGGTACCGGCCGCACCGGCGACCACCCCACCACCGGCTTCCTGCCCGCGAGCGCCAGGGAACGCCTCGAACCCCGCCTCCGCGAGGCCGTCAGCGAATTCGTCGACTCGCCCGCCGAGGCCGTCGAGAAGGCCGACCGCCTCCTCGCCGAGACGGTCGAACAACTCCACGAAGCCCTCCTGCACCGCCACGGAGAACTCCGCTCGGCGTGGAGCGGCGAGAAGGGGCACACCCCGGGCACCGGGCACACCCCGAGCGCCACGAGCACC
The DNA here is from genome assembly GCF_000154905.1 of Streptomyces sp. SPB074. GTDB lineage: Bacteria > Actinomycetota > Actinomycetes > Streptomycetales > Streptomycetaceae > Streptomyces. The sequence continues at coordinate 5,193,960 of NZ_GG770539.1, forward strand.
GGTAGTACGGGCCAGGCGGCGCCCGCGCGGCGCGCGGAGGGCACGGCCCCCGGTGCGGACGCCGGGTTCGGCGACGGGACGCCGGGCGGCGCCGGTAAGAGCCTGAGCGAGGACCGCGAGCGGACGGGCCCGCGCGAGGACGAGGGCACGAGCCCGCGCGACCTCACGGGGACGGCACGCGACGGCGCGGCCGACGCGCGCGGCGGCCTCGCGGGTTCCCCCTCCACCGGGCGGGCGCCCGGCGCGACGACGGACGCCGCGACCGGGGCCGCCACGCGCGCTCCCGGTGACGAGGGCTCCGTCTCCCGGCCGGGGCACGGCGCCGCGTCCGACACCGAGCGGCTGCGGCTCGCGCTCCAGGAGTACCGCGGGACCACGGAGCGCCTGCTGAGCCTGTGACGCCACCGTGCGCCGCGTCCGCGCGGAGCACGGAGTGGCGCCGTGAGAAGCTGGGAAGGGGCCGGATCCCCGTTGTGTTCACCCCGACTTCCGGCCCCTTCCCCTTGGCCTTGTGATTGGCCCTCTGTTGGACGTTCCCGGTCCGCGCGGCACATCCCCCGTACGGGCGAACCGGGCCCCCGCCCGGCGCCCCCGTCCCCGGCCGCTCAGGCCACCACGCGGGCCAGCGCGAAGCCGTCGTATCCCTTGCTCCCCACCGTCTGCACCGCCGTCGCGCTCAGGCGCGGCTCGCGCGCGAGCAGGTCGAGCGCGGCGCGGGTGCCGACGACGCTCGGGTCCGCGCTGTCCGCGTCGGACACCGCCCCACCGCGCACGACGTTGTCGATCACGATGAGGCTGCCCGGGCGGGTCAGGGCGAGCGCCCAGGTCAGGTAGCCGGGGTTGTTGACCTTGTCGGCGTCGATGAAGACGAAGTCGAAGGGCTCCGGCTTCTCCTCGGCGAGCGCGGCGAGGCTGTCGAGCGCGGCGCCGACGCGGATCTCGACCGTCCCGGCGTACCCGGCGCGGTCCAGGTTCGCGCGCGCCACCTCGGCGTGCCGCGGCTCGTACTCCAGCGTGATCAGCTTCCCGTCCGCCGGGAGCGCTCCCGCGAGCCACAGCGTGCTGTAGCCGCCCAGCGTGCCGATCTCCAGGACGCGGCGGGCGCCCTGCGTCTCGGCGAGGAGGCGCAGCAGTTTGCCCTGGTTGGGCGCGACGGCGATGGGCGGCAGCCCGGCCGCGTCGCTCGCGGCGAGCGCCTCGGCGAAGGAGTCCTCGGCGGGGGCGAGCAGGTCGGTGAAGTAGGTGTCGACCTCGGTCCAGGTCTGCGCGGGCTCGGGCACGGTGCGGCCTTTCGGTACGGAGTCCCCGGCGCGGGGCGCACCGGGTCGGTTCCCAAAGGGAACTTATCACCGGCCCCCGTGAGGGGTCCCGCGCTTTTCGGAGGTCACGTAGGGTGACCACTCCGTTGCCGGGAAGGTGCGGAGAAAGCGGCTCGCGGGCCGACGGCTACGCTTTCCCCGCCCCGGGCGGTGCGAGGGGGAGCGTTTCGCGCCGTTCCGCGAGAATTCGGCAGGCGTCTGCCTCCTCTGCGGGCGCCGACCTTGTCCGGATCATCAGTTTTCGGCCAAAAGCCGGTCAAAACGTGGTCAACAGCAAGGTGAAAGAGAAGAGGCTATGAGGCGAACAGGGGCTCGGCTGCGTCTACGCACTCGGGCGGCACGAGCCTCTGGGAGCACGGAGCGCCCCACCGGGGGCCGGGCCGTGCCGGACAACGACGAGCGGGGCGGGAGGCCACACGACGTGGCGAATGCGGAGCGGAGCGGGACCGACGGGATGTTCGGTCCCGGCGGGCCCGAGGGTGTCAGGGCCCGGATGCGGGTCCTCTGCGTCGTGCTGTGGGCCGCCGCGGCGGCGCTGGTGGCACGGCAGCTCGCGGCCGTCCTGCGGCTGCCCCCCGGGGACCGGCTGACCGACCTGGAGACGTGGGTCGGCCCGCAGGGGGTGCTGCACGTCTCCGGTTCGCTCTACGACACCGGACGCTTCACCGGGACCCCCTTCGCCGGGCTCGTCCTCAAGCCCCTGCGCGAGGCCGCGCAGGACACCCTCGGCGTGCTGTGGACGGTGGCGAGCCTCCTGCTCGTCGTCGCGCTCGGCCTCGTCGTCGCCCGCGCGGTGCCCCGGCCCCGTACGCAGTCCCGCCTCGTGCCGCTGCTCGTCGCCCCCGTCGCGATCTGCCTCTTCCTCGTCTCGCTCCCGGTGCGCAACGCCTTCCACACCGGGCAGCTGAGCATCCTCCCCGTCCTCCTCGTCGTCCTCGGCTGTTTCGCCGTGCGCAAGGACGTGCCGGCCGGAATCCTCGTCGGCCTCGCGGCGGCGCTCCAGCCGACGATGCTGCTCTTCGCCCCGCTCCTGTGGCTCGTGGGCCGCCGCCGCGCGGGCCTCTCCACACTCGCCACCTTCCTCGCCGGGACCGTCCTCGCCTGGATCACCCAGCCGCACGACTCCTGGACCTACTGGGTGCACCACGTCGCGGGCGCCGGGCTCGGCTCCAGCGACGAACTGGCCAACCAGTCGCTGCACGGCGCGCTGCTGCGCCTCGGCCTGCACGGCCCCGCCGAACTCGCGCTCTACACCGTGCTCGCGCTGCTCGTCGTCTACGCCGGACTGCGCCGCGCGGTGCGCTACGCGGCGGACGGGCAGCCGCTGCTCGCCGTCGCGATCACCGGCTGCGTCGCCGTCGCGATCTCGCCGACGAGCTGGCAGCACCAGATGCTGTGGGTCCTGCTCACCGTCGTCGGCCGCGTCGGCACCAAGGCGGCGGACCGGTACGTGTGGCCGGTCGCGGTCGTGCTCGCGCTCTCGCTGACCCCCAAGGTGCTGCTGCCGAACATGGCGAGCCTCGACCCGGTCACGCAGAACATCATCCTCATCACCGCCCTCGCCGCGGCCTGCGTCGTGCCCTTCCTCAGCACATCGGCGCCCGCCTACGAGCACCCCGTCGCGACCATCCCCCTCCCGCGCCGCCCCGCGCGCTGGTCCTGGGTGCCGCTGCTCCCCGTGTGGCGCTGGGTGGCCCGGCGCCCCAACCTGCTCCTCGAACTGCTCCTCATCCGCGTCGGCTACGCCGCCTACTCCGAGGTCCGCAAGGCCGCGCGGGGCGGCCGGGCCACCGCGGAGCACCACGGCGACATCGTCCACAGCATCGAGAAGTTCCTCCACATCGACATCGAGCACTGGGTCAACCACGCCGTCGTGAAGGTGTCCTGGCTGGAGAACTTCTTCAACTTCTACTACGAGTCCTTCCACTTCGTCGTCCCGCTCAGCGTCCTCGCGATCCTCTACATCCGCCGCCCCGCCGAATACCGCTGGGCGCGCAGCGCGCTCGGCTTCGCGACGCTCCTCGCGCTCCTCGGCTTCTGGCTCTTCCCGCTCGCCCCGCCGCGCCTCATGCCGACGCTCGGCTTCATCGACACCGTCCACGGCGTGCAGGACTTCAGCAAGCCGGACTACGGGAGCCTGACGGCCGTCACCAACCAGTACGCCGCGATGCCCTCGCTGCACTTCGGCTGGTCGCTGTGGTGCGGGCTCGTCATCGCGATCCTGGCGCCCAAGTGGTGGATGAAGGCGCTGGGGCTGCTGCACCCGCTCTTCACCGTCTCGGCGATCGTCGCGACCGGCAACCACTGGGTGCTCGACGCGGTCGGCGGCGCCACCGTGGTCGGCCTCGGCTTCGGCCTCACGTACGCCCTGGCCGGGCCCCGGGGCCGGACCGGGAGCAGGCACGAGACCGCCGGGGAGGAACGGGCCGGGGCGCGGACCCCGCCGTCCCGCCCCCGCTCCCCGGTCGCGGGCGGCACACGGTAGCGGGGGACGCCCCCGCCGCCGCGTTCAGGACGTGACGTCCTGGCCCGTGACGAGGCGCAGGAAGCCGTGCGGCGCGTCCGGGCCGAACATCAGCCCGTGGAGGAGTTCCGCCTGCCGGGCCTCCTCGTGGGCGCGCGGGAACATGTCGCGCTCGAACGCGGCGAGGGCCGCCTCCGTGTCGCCCGGGTGCGCGGCGAGCGCCTTCGCCAGCTCGGCGCCGTCGAGCATCGCCAGGTTGGCGCCCTCGCCCGAGGGGATCATGAGGTGCGCCGCGTCGCCGAGGAGCGTGACGCCCGGCACCCGCTCCCAGCGGTGGCCGGCGGGCAGCGTGTAGAGCGGGCGCAGGACAGGGTCCGTGTCGCCGTCCGTGAGGAGCGCGGTCAGCTCCGGCGCCCAGCCGGCGAACTCCCCGAGCAGCCCGGCCCGCACCGCCGCCGGGTCCTCGAAGCCGAGCGCGTCGAACCACTCCAGCGGTCGCTGGAGCGCGACGTACGTGTGCAGCCTGTCGTCCTTCTCGCGGTGCGCCTGGATGCCCTTGCCCGGCACCAGCGTGTACATCGCGCCGTCCCCGACCGCCCGCGCCGCCCCGGGGTGGCGCGTGTCGGCGTCGTACAGGTAGGTCTCGACGAAGGACGTGCCGGTGTAGGCGGGCGTCGCCGCCGAGAGCAGCGGGCGCACCCGCGACCAGGCGCCGTCCGCGCCGACGAGGAGATCCGTCTCCGTCCGGGTGCCGTTCGCGAAGAAGACCCCGTGCCGCCCGCCGCCGAGCGCGCGGACGCCGGTGACCTTCTGGCCCCAGCGCACCGTCCCGGCGGGCAGCGAGTCCAGGAGCACCTGGCGCAGTTCGCCGCGCTGCACCTCGGGGCGTCCCCCGGTGCCGTCGTCGGCCTCCTCCAGGAGCACGGAGCCGTCGGGCGCCAGCGCGCGCGAGGCCTCGCGGCCCGCCAGGACGAGCGCGCGGAACTCCTCGGTGAGACCGGCGGCGGCGAGCGCGGGCTGCCCGTTGTCCGCGTGGATGTCGAGCATCCCGCCCTGCGCGCGGGAGGCGGGCGAGGGCTCGGCCTCGTGGACCGTGGACGCGATGCCGTGGACGTGCAGGACGCGGGCGAGGACGAGCCCGCCGAGTCCCGCGCCGATGATCGTGACGTGCGGGGACGTGCCCGGGACGGGGCGGGGGTCCGGGGCCGGGGACGTGCTGGGGTGCGGGTGCGTGGTCATGGCGGGCTCCTTCGCGGCGGGGTGGAATGTCGTTCCATCTCCACCGTGGAACAGCGTTCCAGGCCTGTCAAGCTGGAACCCCGTTCCAGGGCTGTGCCAGGATGGGGCCATGACGAAGAGGACCGCGCGCGCCGAACCGCTCTCGCGCGCACGCATCGTCGGCGCGGCCGTCGAACTGCTCGACACGGCGGGCGTGCGGAAGCTCACCTTCCGGGCCCTGACCGAACGGCTCGCGACCGGCCCCGGGGCGATCTACTGGCACGTGGCCAACAAGGACGAACTGCTCGGCGCCGCCGCCGACGCGGTCGTCGCCGACGCCGTCGCCGTGGAGCCCGGCGGGCTCGCGCCGCGCGAGGTCGTCCGCCGCCTCGCGCTCGGCCTCTACGAGGCGACCGAGGCGCACCCCTGGCTCGCCGCGCAGCTCGCGACGGAGTTCGCGCGCGGCCCCTGGGGGGTCGCGGCCCCGCGCGTCTTCGAGGCGCTGGGGCGGCAGGTACGGGCCATGGGCGTGCCCGAGAGCGGCTGGTTCACGGCCACGTCCGCGCTCATGCACTACGTCTTCGGGGTCGCGGGCCAGAACGCGGCGAACTCCGCCGTGGCCGCGGGACTGCCGGGGGGCGACAGCCGCGCCGCCTACCTGGAGGCCGCCTCGCGGGCCTGGGAAGCCCTCGACCCGGACGCGTACCCCTTCACGCGCGCGGTGGCCGGCCAGCTCCGCGAGCACGACGACCGCGAGCAGTTCCTCGCCGGGGTGGACCTGGTCCTGGCGGGGATCGCCGCCTCGGTGCCGGACGAGGCGGCGGACGGCGCGTAGCGGCGGGGGCGACGGGGGGCGGTCCGGCGGGAGGAGGCGGCGGCCCGGCGGTCCGCGCGGCGGGCGCCCGCGTCCCGCGAAGCGGCTCCGCGCGCGAGAGGGGTCACGCGCCCCGGCTCACCTCTCGGCGTCCCTCTCCCCGCCCGGCCCCGTCGTCCGCTCGCCCGCCGTGAAGCGCGCCCGCGGCGCGAAGGCCGCCCTGCGGGTCGCCCGGCGCAGCGCCTTCAGGACGGCCGGGCCCAGCGTCAGGCTCAGCACCGCCGTGAGCACCGCGCGCGGCAGGTCCCAGCCGAGCGAGGTCGCGAGGCAGTAGGCGAGGAAGCGGGCCAGGTTCGCCCCGAGCGGGTCCCCCGGCACGTACGAGACGCCCGTGGAGAGCCCGCCGAGGTAGGGCCAGCCCTGGAGGTTCATCACGAAGCCGTAGGCGAGGGCCGCGAGCGCCCCGTAGCCCGCGAGGAGCAGCAGCTCCCGCACGCCGCGCAGCGCCCGCGCGCCCGGGAGCAGCCCCGCGCCCCCCGAGACCCAGCCCATCGCGAGCATCTGGAACGGCAGCCACGGCCCGACGCCGCCGGTCAGCAGCGCCGAGGCGAACATCGACACCGCGCCGAGCACGAAACCGAAGCCGGGCCCGAGGACCCGCCCGGCGAGCACCATGAGGAAGAACATCGGCTCGATGCCCGCCGTCCCCGCGCCGAGCGGGCGCAGCGCCGCCCCCACGGCGGCGAGGACACCGAGCATCGCGACGGCCTTCGCGTCCAGGCCACCGTCCGCGATCGCCGCGACCACGACCGCGAGCAACAGCGGCAGCAGCGCGGCGAAGAGCCACGGCGCGTCCCCCGAGTGCGCGACGCCCGAGCCCGGCGCGGCGAGCAGCGGCCAGCCGAAGGCCATGACCCCGATCACGGTGACGAGCGCGAGCGCCGCGGCGGCCCGGGGCCCGAGCCGTACGGCACGCGGCGCGGCGCCCTTCGTCGCGGCCGTCCTCCCGGCGCGGCCGGTGCCGCTCATCGGGCCACCGCCCCCAGGGGCCCCGGCCCCTCCGCGCCCAGCGCCGCCGCGACCTGCCCCACCGTGAGCCAGGCCGCGCCGGGCGCGAGGATCTTCGCGGTCTGCGGGGCGAAGAGCGGCGAGGCCAGGACGACCTCGGCGGCCGGGCCGTCCGCGACGATCTCGCCCTCGGCGAGGATCACGACGCGGTGCGCGACTTCGGCGGCGAGTTCCACGTCGTGCGTCGCGAGGACGATCGCGTGCCCGGCGCGGGCGAGCCCGGTCAGGATGCCGACGAGCCGCGCCTTCGCGGCGTAGTCCAGGCCGCGCGTCGGCTCGTCGAGCAGCAGCAGGGGCGG
>NZ_GG770539.1:5201322-5202993 GCF_000154905.1 Streptomyces sp. SPB074
CCGCGTCCGCGTCGGCGGCCGCGCACTCGGCGGCCACCGTGTCCGCGTACAGCAGGTCGCGCGGCTCCTGCGGTACGAGCCCGACGCGCCGGATCAGGGCGGCGGGCGCGAGCGCGCGCGGCGCGGCGCCACCGACCGTCACGGACCCGGCCCTCGGCGCGAGCAGCCCGACGAGGCAGGACAGGAGCGTGGACTTCCCGGCCCCGTTGCGCCCCATGAGCGCGACGGTCTCCCCGCCGCGCACGGTCAGCCCGACCCCGCGCAACGCCCGCACGGGCCCGCGCGTGACCGAGAGCCCCCGCACCCGCGCGGCCTCCCCCTCGGCGGGGGCGACACCCGGCGCGGCGGAACGGCGGCGCAGCAGACGCCCGACGAGACTGGGGCGGACGGCTGGGGAGGGGCGGTCACCGGGGCGGACGGCGGAGGGGGAGCCGCCACCGGGGCGGGGCGCGGAGGGGGAGCCGCCACCGGGGCGGGGCGCCGCTCCGTTCGCCGGACCCGGCTCCAGGCCGCTCAGCCGCTCGCGGAGGGTGCCCGCCCTGCGGCGCGCGTCCCGTACCGACAGGGGCGGCGGCTCCCAGCCCGCGAGGCGGCCGAGCGCGACGACCGGCGGGTGGACCGGGGAGACCGCCATGACCTCGCCGGGGGTGCCCGTCACGGGCCGGGCGCCCAGGGACTCCAGGAGGATCACCCGGTCCGCGTACTGCACGACGCGTTCGAGGCGGTGCTCCGCCATCAGGACCGTCGTGCCGAGATCGTCCACGAGGCGCCGCAGGACCGCCAGGACCTCCTCGGCCGCGCCGGGGTCGAGCGCCGAGGTCGGCTCGTCCAGCACGAGGACCCGCGGGTGCGGGGTGAGCACGGAGCCGATCGCGAGCCGCTGGCGCTGGCCGCCGGAGAGCGTCGCGAGCGGGCGGTCGCGCAGCTCGTGCAGCCCGAGGAGGTCGAGGGTCTCCTCGACGCGGCGCCGCATGACGGCCGGGGCGAGGCCCAGGGACTCCATGCCGTAGGCGAGTTCGTCCTCGACCGTGTCCGTCACGAAGTGCGCGAGCGGGTCCTGCCCCACCGTGCCGACCACGTCGGCGAGTTCGCGCGGCTTGTGCAGCCGCGTGTCCCGGCCCGCCACCGTGACCCGGCCGCCGAGCGTGCCCCCGGTGAAGTGCGGCACGAGCCCCGGGACCGCGCCGAGCAGCGTGGACTTGCCCACCCCGGAAGGCCCCACCAGGAGGGCGAGTTCACCCTCCGGCACGGTCAGGTCGACGCCCGCGAGCGCGGGTGCCCCCGCGTCGGCGTAGGTGACGGAGACGTTCTCGAAACGGATCACGGCGCGGGCTCCGGGGCGGTACGGGTCAGGGGCGGCGCGGGCGGCGCCGCGAAGGCCGGGACGAGCCCGGCGAGCACGGCGAGCGCGGGCCACAGCGGCAGGACGGGCGCGACGAGCGGCACGACGCCGGGGTGCAGCGCGGCCTCGTCCGGCAGGAGGACGAGGAGCGCGGCGACCGCGACCCCCGAGCCCGCCACGAGCCACGCCCGTACCCCCCAGGGATCGGGCCGGTAGCGGCTGCGCACCGCGCGCCGTCCGCCGAGCCACAGCCCGCCCGCCGCCGCGAGCACCCCGGCCGCGAGCAGCGGGAACCCGTAGCCGGCGCCGGTGTCCGCGAGGAGGGCGTA
>NZ_GG770539.1:5203800-5207237 GCF_000154905.1 Streptomyces sp. SPB074
GCCTCGCCCTCGCCCGCCACCGTCCCCCCGCTCACGGCTGCCGTCGGCGGCGCGTCTGCCACCCGATCCCCGCGGTCAGCACGACGAGCACGCCGAGACCGGCGTAGATCCCGAGGGAGGGGCCGCCGCCGTCGTCGTGCGCCGGAGCCTCCCCCGCGCTGTCCCCGGGCGCCTTCCGCGAGGGGGCGGCGACCTGCTCGCCGCAGCCGTGGCGCGGGTAGCCCGCGATGCCGCACAGGAGCGCCGCGCTGTCGTAGCGCAGCGGTTTCGCGACGGCGGCGAGCGCGTCGGCGGCGCTCGCGCCGGAGGGGACGCGCGCGCAGGCGGTACGGGGCCGGGGCGGCCGCTCGCCGGAGGGCGCGTCCGCCGCCGTGCCGAAGTCGACGACGAGCCCCACGCGCTTCTCGCCCGCCCGGGCCTTCGTGTCCGCGCAGACCGCCGCGAAGCCCGCGCCGCCGCGCGGGCGGCTCGCGTCGCCCGTGTCCTCGCTCACCGCGAAGCGGAAACCGGCCGTGTCGCCGTCGCCGGGGCGCGCGAGGGCCGGGCCGCGCGTCGCGTACCGCCACGCGCCCGCGTCCGTACGCTCCCAGAACGACCAGTACCGGTAGGCGCTCGCGGCCGAGGCGGGCGGGGCGAGGCCGAGGAGGCAGGCGAGCGCGGCGAGCAGGGCGAGGAGGGGGACGGCCGCCGGCCTCGTGCGGCGGACGGTCACCGCGCGGCGTTCTTCTTGTTGCGGCTGCTCACCAGGAAGCCGATCCCGGCCCCCGCGGCGAGGCCCACGCCCACGAACCACCACGGGCTCGACCCGCCGTCGTCCTTCTTCTTCCCGTCCTTCTTCTCGTCCTTGCCGGAGGTGCGGGAGTCGCCGGTCGTGCCCGAGTCCTTCGCCCGCACGGTCGCGCCCGCGACCGTCTTCCCGCCCGGGCCCGTCGCCGCGAGCTTCGCGGGCAGGTCGCGGTCCACGAAGTCGGCCGGGTCGGCGCCCGTCGCGTGCGCGGCCAGGATGAGCTGCGACCACGCGGCGGGACCCGTCTTCCCGGCCCACGCGGGGCCCTCGGAGCGGAGCCAGTCCACCGCCCGGCTCGCCTCCTCGGGCATCCCGGCCGCCGCGAGCGCGACGGCGGTGTCGGCGGTGTTGCCCGGGTCCGGCTTCGGCTCCGCGCCCGGCAGCGCCGTCGTCACGGCGCCGTTCTCGCCGAGCACGCCGCCCAGCCAGAGCGCGCCGTTGCGCGCGGCGTCCCGCGCCGTGCGGGGCGTCCCGCAGGCGGTGCTGCCGCCGCGCTCCTCGTGCGGCGCGGCGACGACGAAGCCCGCGCCGTACCCGGCCGTGACGGCGGCGGCGGTCGCGTCGGTGTTCGCGACGAGCGACCCGTCCTTCTCCGGCTGGAAGGCGAAGGCGGACCCGGCCTTGCCGGGTGACTGCTTCGCGTCGCACCTCAGCGCGAGGGCGAGCAGCGCGTCCTCGGCTGACTTGCCGCCCTTCGTCACGTCGGCCGGCTTCACGCCGAGCGCGCGCAGCGCGCCGAGCACGACGGACGTCGAGTTCGCGTCGGAGGGCGAACCGGCCGTGTACCCCCAGCCGCCGTCCTTGTTCTGCACGGATTTCAGCCAGGACAGTGCCTTCTCGGCCTCCGCCCGGTGCCCGCCGATCGCGGTGAACGCCTGGATCGCCGCGCCCGTCTGGTTCGTGTCCACCTGGTCCTTCGGCCCGCACTTCGCCCCGGGTTCCGCGCGGTACGGGGCGAAGGAACCGTCGGCGCACTGCTGCCCGACGAGCCAGTCCACCGCCTTCACCGGCAGCCTGCGGCCCGCCGTGTCGAGCGCGACGAGGGAGAGGGACTGCCGCCAGACCCCGTCGTACGTCGGGTCCTGCGTCCCGAAGAGCCCTTCCGCCGGGCCCGGCGCGGCGGCGGGCGCCGCGGGCGCCGCCGCGAGGGCGGGGGTCGCGGCGAGGCCCAGCGCGCCGGTGGCGACGAGCGGGAGGACGGCCGCGAGACGGCGCGGGCTCACGCGGCCCGGGAGCCCCACGGGGCGGCGGACGAGCGCGAGGCGGTGGCGGGTCGTGCGGGGGGCCGGGCGGGTCGTGCGGGGGTTCATGCGGGGCGGCTCCTGGCGGGGCGCGCCTGGCCGGGGGCGCGGGGGAATGCGGGACCGCACCACTTTAGCTGGCGGGCGGTTTCGGTGGCTTTGGCGGCCGGCAGCCCCTCTGACGTGCTCTTCGTCACGCCGGGCACCCGCTGTCCGCCCGAGGCTACTTGCCGGTAGATTCTGGGGGCGGACGACGATCAAGGGGAACTTGTTCGGTTTTGCAGTCCCGGCGTAGGCTCGCCGGACGTTCAGAAAGAGAGGGTGCCTGGAGTGACCGCCGAGGCCCTGGGTGCCCGCGCCGGACTCGACCGCCCGCTGCGCATCGCCCTGCTCACGTACAAGGGAAACCCTTTCTGCGGGGGACAGGGCGTCTACGTGCGCCACCTCTCGCGCGAACTCGCCCGGCTCGGGCACGAGGTCGAGGTGCTCGGCGCCCAGCCCTACCCCGTCCTGGACGAGGGCGTCCCCCTCACCGAGGTCGCGAGCCTCGACCTCTACCGCCAGCCCGACCCCTTCCGCACCCCGCGCCGCGCGGAGTACCGGGACTGGGTGGACGCCCTGGAGGTCGCCACGATGTGGACCGGCGGCTTCCCCGAACCCCTCACGTTCAGCCTCCGCGCCCGCCGCCACCTCGCCGCCCGGCGCGGCGCCTTCGACGTCGTGCACGACAACCAGACGCTCGGCTACGGGCTCCTCGGCGGCCCCCGCGCGCTCGGCGCCCCGCTCGTCACGACGATCCACCACCCCATCACCGTCGACAGGAACCTCGACCTCGCCGCCGCCGAAGGGCTCAAGCGGCAGCTCTCGGTGCGCCGCTGGTACGGGTTCACGCGGATGCAGAAGCGCGTCGCGCGCCGCCTGCCCTCCGTCCTCACCGTCTCCGGCACCTCGCGCGCCGAGATCGTCCGCCACCTCGGCGTGGACCCGCGCCGCGTCCACGTCGTCCACATCGGCGCCGACACCGGCCTCTTCTCGCCCGACCCCGCCGTCCCCGAGGTCCCGGGCCGGATCGTGACCACGTCGAGCGCCGACGTCCCGCTCAAGGGCCTCGTGCACCTCGTCGAAGCGCTCGCCAAGGTCCGTACCGAGCACCCCGACGCGCACCTCGTCGTCGTCGGCAAGCGCGCCGAGGACGGCCCCGTCGCGCGCGCCATCGACAGGCACGGGCTCGGGCACGCCGTCGAGTTCGTCAAGGGCGTCAGCGACGCGGAACTCGTGGACCTCGTGCGCTCGGCGCGGGTCGCGTGCGTGCCCTCGCTCTACGAGGGCTTCTCGCTGCCCGCCGCCGAGGCCATGGCGACGGGCACGCCGCTCGTCGCGACGACCGGCGGCGCCATCCCCGAGGTCGC
>NZ_GG770539.1:5207483-5215169 GCF_000154905.1 Streptomyces sp. SPB074
CGCCCCGTACGGCCCACTCCTCCGGCCGCCCCGGCGGCGGCCGTCCCCGCCGCCCCCGACCGCGAAAGCAGGTCCTCGTGCTGACCGTCGACTTCACCCGTTTCCCGCTCGCCCCGGGCGACCGCGTGCTCGACCTGGGCTGCGGGGCCGGGCGGCACGCCTTCGAGTGCTACCGGCGCGGGGCGCGGGTCGTGGCCCTGGACCGGAACGCGGAGGAGATCCGCGAGGTCGCCACGTGGTTCGCGGCCATGGAGGAGGCGGGCGAGGTCCCGGCGGGAGCCACCGCGACCGCGATGGAGGGCGACGCGCTCGCGCTGCCCTTCCCCGACGCGTCCTTCGACGTCGTGATCATCTCCGAGGTCATGGAGCACATCCCCGACGACAAGGGCGTGCTCGCCGAGATGGTCCGCGTCCTCAAGCCCGGCGGGCGCATCGCGGTCACGGTGCCGCGCCACTTCCCCGAGAAGATCTGCTGGGCGCTCTCGGACGCGTACCACGAGGTCGAGGGCGGCCACATCCGCATCTACAAGGCCACCGAACTCGCCGCCCGGATGCGCGGCGCGGGCCTGCGCCCCTACGGCGCCCACCACGCGCACGCGCTGCACAGCCCCTACTGGTGGCTCAAGTGCGCCTTCGGCGTGGACAACGACAAGGCGCTCCCGGTGCGCGCCTACCACAAGCTCCTCGTCTGGGACATCATGAAGAAGCCCCGCACGACGCGCTACGCCGAACACTTCCTCAACCCGCTGCTCGGCAAGAGCTTCGTGGCGTACGCGACGAAGCCGCACCTGCCGCGCGAAGCCGCCGACGCCGCCGCCCGCGACGCCGGGCACGCGGCCGGGGACACCGCGCCCGGGGCCCGCGACGCCGCGCCCACCGCCGTATGACGACGCCCCGCACCGACCTCCTCGCCCTCCCCGGCGTCCTCACCGCCGACGAGGCCCGCGCCACCGTCGCCGCGCTCCTCGGCCAGCAGCGCGCGGACGGGGCGCTGCCCTGGTTCCGCGGCCACCACCTCGACCCCTGGGACCACACCGAGGCCGCGATGGCGCTCGACGCGGCCGGGGAGCACGAGGCGGCGGCCCGCGCCTACGCCTGGCTCGCCCGCCACCAGAACCCGGACGGCTCCTGGTACGCCGCCTACCACGACGGCGACGCGACGCGGCGCATCGACCGCGCGCGCGAGTCCAACTTCTGCGCGTACGTGGCGGTCGGCACGTACCACTACTGGCTTGTGACCGGTGACACGGCCTTCGCCGCGACGATGTGGCCGGTCGTGAAGGCCGCGCTCGGCTTCGTCCTCGGGCTCCAGCAGCCCGGCGGCGAGATCGGCTGGAAGCGCGAGGCGGACGGCACCCCCGTCACGGACGCGCTCCTGACCGGCTCCTCCTCCGTCCTGCACGCCTTGCGCTGCGGCCTCGCGCTCGCCGCCGCGCGCGGCGAGGCGCAACCGGACTGGGAACTCGCCGCGGGCGAACTGCGCCACGCGATCCGCCACCACCCCGGGCGCTTCCTCGACAAGAGCCGCTACTCGATGGACTGGTACTACCCCGTCCTCGGCGGCGCGCTCGAAGGCGCGGAGGCCGAGGCCCGGCTCGCCGCGCGCTGGGACGAGTTCGTCGTGCCGGGCCTCGGCTGCCGCTGCGTCGTCCCCAACCCGTGGGTCACCGGCGGCGAGAGCGCCGAACTCGCCCTCGCCCTCTGGGGGGTGGGAGACCCCGCGCGCGCGAAGGACGTGCTGCGCGGCCTCGCGCGCCTGCGGGACCCGGGGACCGGCCTGTACTGGACCGGGTACGTGTACGAGGACGACGCCCTGTGGCCGCGCGAGCAGACGACGTGGACGGCGGGCGCGCTGCTGCTCGCCGTGGCCGCGCTCGCCGGGGAACCGGCGACGTGCGGGGTGTTCGGGGCGGGGCTTCCGTACGGGATCGCGGTGGCGAGGTGTACGTGTGGGGTGGGGTGAGGGCGGGGGCCGGGGCTGCGCCCCGGGCCCCCGGTTCGTGGGGCTGCGCCCACGTTCGTGGGGCTCCGCCCCCGCCCCGCTCCTCAAACGCCGGAGGGGCTGGATGGTGGCGCCGGTCCCGGGATCGGGATGTGCGGGGGGTCAGCGGCGGATGCGGGCGGCGGCCGCGTGGCCGATGGCCAGGTAGACGACGGCCGCCAGGCCGTAGCCGCAGACGACGCGCGCCCATTCCCTGTCGAAGGTGAACAGGTCGTGCGACCAGCCCGCGAGCCAGGAGGCGGCGTCGTGCACCCACCGCACGAGGTCGTTGCCCCGGTTCGCGTCCAGGAGATACATCAGTATCCAGACGATGATGATGGCGGCCACGACATCGGCGACGAGCGCGATGATCCGGCCTATCGAGGAACCGCTTCTGGTGGACATGGCCACCGTATTGCCGCTTGTGCGTGGGTGAAACGGGGCCGGGGACAGGCCACTTGTGACCTGTCCCCGGCAAGGCGCCCTCGCGGGCGGGTGGTTCAGCCGCGCTGGATGCCCGAGGTGTCGCGCAGGACGCCGCGCTTGCCGTCCTGGGTCTGGGCCACGAGCTCCTGACCGCGCTGGTCCACCGCCAAGTACCAAGTACCGGGCGTCAGTTCGGCGATCGCCGTCGGAGCGCCGTCCTCGCCGTACAGGGGGCGCGGGACGGGCACGGCGAACCAGAACGGGGCGAACTCGGCGGGCTGCTGCGCCGGGGGCGGGGTCGCGCCGACCGGCGGCTGCGCGCCCCCGGCGGTCTGCCCGGCACCCGGGTAGCCGTACCCCGGCTGCTGCTGCCCGGCACCCGGGTACCCGTGACCGGGCTGCTGCGGCTGGCCCGCGCCCGGGTAGCCGTACCCCGGCTGTCCCTGCTGCTGCCCGTACGGCTGCGGCCGCGCGGGGCGCGACGCGGGCACGAGCGGGCCCTTGAGCGCGGGCACGAGGGGGCTCGCGACGGCGGCGGCGGCCAGGACGAGGGCGGCGATGAGACCGAGGACGAGACCCGCGCCCGCCCCGATCCGCGCCACGCTCTGGACGTCGCTGAACGAGCCCAGCGGGTCGAAGACCGTCCACAGCGCCGTCCAGGCGGCGAAGACCGTCAGGGCGGTGCCGAGCTGGCCGAGGTCCAGGCCGAACACCTTGCGCGGCTGCGGCAGCAGCCTCGTGAGGATGACGAGCGCGGCCCCGATCACCCCGGCAAGGTAGACACTCATCAGGAGCCCCAGACTGTCCCAGGCGTTGGGGACGCTGGTGCAACTGTCGCTGTCGCAGGAGAAGGTGCCGGGGAACGAGGCGATGAACAGCACCACCGCGGCCACGATCACCACCCCGTCGCCTCTGGTCAGAGAGCGGATGTTCACGTCGTCAGGTCCTTCGTCGGCAGTGGTCGGCGAGCCGGGGCGTGCTCAGCGCCGATCATGGGGCGCACGGTCCGTACGGCAGAGATCCCCCGAGCTCCCGAGGACCATACCGCCACCGGCCCGCGGCCGTCCGGTGGGCCCGCGCGCCCACCCCGCGCGCACCCCCTCCTCACGACTTCTCCCCGGCCCCCGCCGTCAGGTACGCGGTGAGCCCCGCCGCGACCCCGCGCGCGGCTCGCTCCCGCCACTCCGCGGCGCTCAGCAGCCCCGCGTCCGTCGCGTCGCGCATGTTCCCGCACTCCAGGAACACCTTCGGGACGCGGCTGAGGTTGAGGCCGCCGAGGTCGGAGCGCGTGTCGAGCCCCGTACCGCCGTTGATGTACGTGGCCGGGGAGGTGCCGGTCGCCTTCGCGAAGGAGGCGGCGAGGCGGGTGCCGAGGTCGTGCGAGGGTGCGGTGATCGCGCGGGTGTCGGCCTTCCCCGCGTGCACGGCGCCGGGCATGATCACGTGAAAGCCGCGTGCCCCGGCGGGGGCCCCGTCCGCGTGCACCGAGACGGCCGCGTCCGCCTCCGCCTCGTTGCCGATCTCGGCGCGTTCGTCCACGCAGGGGCCGAACTTCCGGTCCCCGTCGTGCGTGAGCCGCACCTCGGCGCCCCGCGCGCGCAGCAGCTTCCGGGTCCTGCGCACGACGTCGAGCGTGAACTCGGCCTCCGGGTAACCGGCGTTCGTCTCGGTCCCGGTCGTGTCGCACTCCTTGCGCCCGTTGCCGACATCGACCTGGCGCTTGATGTCGGCCGTGTGCAGGCGGTTCCCCGGGTTGTGCCCGGGATCGAGGACGACGACCTTCCCGCTCAGCGGCCCGGCGGACGGCGAGGGGACCGGGGACGCGGGGGTACGGGCCGGGGCGGGCGCGGCCTTCGCGTCGTCGTGCCCCGTACCGCCCCCGTCACCGCCCCCGCGCCCCGCGAGGCCGTACCCGAGGCCCCCCGCGAGCAGGAGGACGGGCACGGCGACGGCGGTGAGCAGCCGCCGGGAACGCGGCGGGCGGCCGGACGGGGGAGAGGCGGGGGAGTGGGGCACGCCCGCGATCGTAGGGGGTACCGGCCCCGGCGCGCTCAGCGGCGCCGCAGCACCCGCAGCGAGTCCACCGTCCGGACCTCGTCGAAGTCGCCCGAACCGGCCGCGCGCCGCCAGATCCGGTACGGGGCCTGGCCGCCGTCGGCCGGGTCGGGGAAGACGTCGTGGATGACGAGGAGACCGCCGGGCGCGAGCCGGGGCGCCCAGCCCTCGTAGTCGGCGCTCGCGTGCGCGTCGGTGTGCCCGCCGTCGATGAAGACGAGGCCGAGCGGCCGCGCCCACAGGGCCGCGACCTGCGGGGAGCGCCCCACGACGGCCACGACGTGCTCTTCGAGCCCGGCCCGGCGCAGGGTGCGGCGGAAGGCGGGCAGGGTGTCCATGACCCCCAGTTCGGGGTCCACGGTCGCCGGGTCGTGGTACTCCCAGCCCGGCTGCTGCTCCTCGCTGCCCCGGTGGTGGTCGACGGTGACGACGGTCACCCCGGCGGCCCGCCCGGCATCGGCGAGCAGCACCGTGGACCGCCCGCAGTACGTCCCCACCTCAAGCAGGGGCAGCCCCAGCCGCCCCGCCTCGACGGCCGCCGCGTACAGCGCGAGCCCTTCGTGCGCGGGCATGAACCCCTTGGCCGCCTCGAAAGCGGCGAGAACACCGGGCGCGGGCACGGCGTCGGCGGTGTGCGGCTCGGTCATGACAGAGGTCCTCCAGCGGTACGGGTCAGGGGACGGGACCGTCCCGGCACCCACGCCCCGCCGGCCCGCCCCCGGCCATCGTCCCGCACCCCCCACGACCCCCCGCACACCCCCCCCGCCCGCGAGCCCCCGCCGCACCGTTCGCGGGACACCTGCCGTGGCACACCTGCGGCACGCCCCCCGGCGCCCCTCAGCCGCTCACCGCCTCCGCCCTCCCGCTCCGGTCCCGCAGGGGCGCGAGGACGAGGGGGACGAGGCGGGTGGCGTGGCCGCCGGGGAAGGAGACGGCGGCGGCGCGGGGGGTGTGGCCCGTCGCGCGGCAGGCGACGACGTAGGGGCCCGCCGTGAAGGCGGGGAGGGCGTAGCGGCCCGCCGTGTCGGTCGTCGTCAGGCCCGCCTGACGCCCTCGGCGGTCGATGAGGGTGACCGTCGCGCGGACGACGAGCGCGCCCTCCGCGTCCCGCACCTCGCCGCGGAAGCCGCTGAACCCGTCCGGGAGAAGGAAGTCGTCCCGTGTGCCCGGGAGTTCGACGAGCGTGAGGCGTTCGCCGCCGCCCGCCGCGCGCGGCAGGAACCACGCGAGCACGAGCCCGCCCGCCACGGCGCACAGCGCGATCACGAACGACGTGCGGAAACCGCTCATCGAGGGCACCTCGGCACCCCCGTGCGGAAGCGCCGAACCCGCGAGCACCATCCCGATCACGGCGCTCGACACCGAGGTCCCGATCGACCGCATCAGCGCGTTGAGCCCGTTCGCCGCCCCCGTGTCCTCCGGGCGCACCGCCGCGATGATGAGCGCCGGCAGCGACGAGTACGCGAGGCCGATCCCCGCGCCCACGAGCACCGCGATCAGCACCGTCTGCCACGCCGCCGCGAGCAGCCCGAGCCCGGCCCCGTACCCGGCGCCGATGACGAGCAGTCCCAGCAGCAGCGTCGTGCGCGGCCCGCGCCGCGCGGCGATCCGCGCGTACAGCGGCGCCGTCGCCATCATCGTCAGCCCCAGCGGTGCCACGCACAGCCCCGCCACGACCATCGAGCGCCCGAGACCGTAACCCGTCGCCTCGGGCAACTGGAGGAGCTGCGGAAGGACGAGCGTCACGACGTAGAACGACACCCCGACCATCACCGAGGCCAGGTTCGCGAGCAGCACCTCGCGCCGCGCGCTCGTGCGCAGGTCCACGAGCGGCGCCGCCGCGCGCAGTTCGTACCACCCCCACACGAGCAGCAGCAGCACTCCGGCGCCGAAGAGCCCGAGCACCCGCGCCGAGCCCCACCCCCAGTCCGCGCCCTTCGTCACCGGCAGCAGCAGGCACACGAGCCCGAGGCTCAGCCCGAGCGCCCCCGGCACGTCGAAGCGGCCGGGGGCCCGCACCGAGGCGCCGGGCACGAGCACCACGACGAGCGCGAGCGAGACCACGCCGAGTCCTGCCGCGAGCAGGAACAGGGCGTGCCAGCCCGCGTGCTGCGCGACGATCGCCGCGAGCGGCAGCGCGAGCCCGCCACCGACCCCGATGGACGAACTCATGAGCGCCATCGCGCCGCCGAGCCGTTCGCGCGGCAGCACGTCGCGCATGATTCCGATGCCGAGCGGGATGGCGCCCATCGCGAGGCCCTGGAGCGTGCGCCCCGCGAGCATCGGCACGAGCGTGCCGGTCAGCGCGCACACGAGGGAGCCCGCGATCATCGCGCCGAGCGAGACGAAGAGCATCCGCCGCTTCCCGTACAGGTCCCCGAGCCGCCCGAGCACGGGCGTCGCGACGGCCCCCGCGAGGAGCGTCGAGGTCATGACCCACGTGGCGTTCGCCGCCGAGGTGTCGAGGAGGGCGGGCAGATCCTTGATGACGGGGACGAGCAGGGTCTGCATGACGGCGACGGCGATCCCCGCGAAGGCGAGCGCGCCGACGGTCGCGGACGGCGGGCGGGGACGGACCGGGGCCGCGCCGGGTATCCGTGGGCGGTCGTGGGTGTGGGGCATGAGCGGTGCTACCTCCGACCCTTGCGGACTGAAAGTGATCCGGTACGGAGGGTAGTCCGGCGGTTCTCGTACGAAGGGGAAAGCGGCGGCCCCGGTGGAAGCGGGAGGGGCACGGGCCGCGCGGACCGTGCGCCCCCTGAGACGGCGTGTGCGGCGCGTGCGTCAGAATCGGGCCCCATGCCGCTCGACGCCGCCCGCCTCCTGTCCGCACCACCCCGCACCCGCACCCTGAGCTGGTCCCCGAAGGACGTCCTCCTCTACCACCTGGGCGTCGGCGCCCCGCCCGCGCGGCCGCACTGGACCCTCGAAGGCGCCCTGCGCGTCCTGCCCTCCTTCGCCCTCGTCGCCGGGGGCCAGGACGTCCTCGGCGACCTCGACCTCCCCGGCGCCGAGCACGTCGAGCGCGCCCGGGTCCTGCACGGGACGCAGGAGCTGACCGCGCACCGCCCGCTGCCCGCCGAGGGCTCCGCCCGGGCCCGCACCACCGTCACCGACGTGTACGACAAGGGCACCGCGGCCGTCGTCGCCGTCCGGACCGAGGCGGCCGACGCGGCCGGCCCGCTGTGGACCGCGCGCCGCCTCCTCTTCGCGCGCGGCGCCGG
>NZ_GG770539.1:5217049-5220159 GCF_000154905.1 Streptomyces sp. SPB074
AAAAAAAAAAAAAAAACAGCTAACAACCGGCAAGGAGGGCAAGCACAAAGCCATTACAGAACGTCAGATAAAACCGTGTACGGACGCGCACCCCTCGCCCCCGGGCACCCCGCGCGGCGCTTCCTCGCGCACCGCGCCGGGCATCCCCGTACCGCCGCCGCTCACCGCGCCGTCCGCGCGCGTCTCCCGCGCGCCCCCCGGGGTTTGCCCCGAGGAGGCCGCGAGGACGACCTCGCCCGTCTCCGAGCCGGAGGGCCACGTGACTCTCGCGAGCCCGCAGGGGCCCGTCCCCTCCGCGTACGGCAGCCGCAGCACGCCGTCACGCGTCCACAGGCCGCCGCCCGCGAGCCAGCCGCGCGGCGCGGGAAGCTGGTGGAGGCGTCGGCCCACCGGGCGCCAGACGCCGATCCAGCTCCCGCCCGCCGGGCCGTCCAGGCGGAAGGCGACGGCGCTGTGCTCGGGCAGCAGGTCCTGGCCCGGCTGCACGGCGAAGGGCGTGAGCCGCGTCCCCGGCACGTCCAGGCACTCCGGGAAGCGCACCGGCAGCGCGCTGCCGAGCACCCCCCAGGCGAGCCGGTCCTGCCCGGGCGCGTTCGAGCGGATGAGGAGCAGTCCGCTGTCCACGTCGGCGCTCAGCAACCGGTCGTCGCTGCGCTCGGCGATCTGGAGCAACGGCGAGACCTCGCCCGCGCGTTCGAGATCGACGGCGACCGCCTTCGTCACGCCGTCCTCGCCGGTGCGGTCCACCGCGAGCATCCGCGCCTCGCGGTCCAGCCACACGCCGCCCGCGCAGTGCCCGGGGATCTCCGCCAAGTGCTCGGGCCCGAAGGCCCCGCCCGCCACGAGCCACACGGCCGTCGAGTGCAGCCCCGGGGCGAGCGCGTACACGCGCCCCGGCACCGGGCTCGGCGGCAGCAGCCGCAGCGGTCCCGGCGAGCCGTCCGCCCGCACGTGCTCGACGGCACCGAGCGGCAGTTCGCCCGTGTCCGGCCCCGTCGGGTAGAGCAGGGAGAAGTAGTGCATGGACCCCTCGGGCCGGTGCACGAGGACCCGGCCGTCCGCCAGGGACTGCGCCTCGGCGCCCGGGGGCTCGGGGCGCGTCACCGGCAGCGGTACGGCGAAGGGTTCCGGCCCGCCGAGCGTCCACCGCTCCACGTGCCGCCCCGCCGTTCCGCTCTCGTCGGGCCCGCCGGGCGGCACGATCCCGCCCGGCGGCACGACCCTGGCGGCGTACGAACCGTCCGCCGTCACCACGAATCCGGGACCCTCACCCTGCGGCCACGCGGTCTCACTGACCGTCATCGCTGCGTCACCTCCGGCGACGAAGCTAGTTTTCGCGCGCCTTCCCGGCAGCCCAGGACCCCTGACTTCACCCCAACGGGTGGCGAACCGGCGAATCGCCTGACATCCGGGACACCGTGTGCTCGGCACCGGGTGCCCGGGCCGCTCCCCGTACCGCCCCGGAGGAACCCCGCCCGCTCCCGGTAACCTTGCCCCCGTGCCCCGCCTCTCCGAAGTCACCGCAGCCCTCGACGCCCTCTGGCCTCCGCAGCGTGCCGAGTCCTGGGACGCCGTCGGCACCGTCGCCGGTGACCCGGAGGCCGGGGTGCGCCGCGTGCTCTTCGCCGTGGACCCCGTCCACGAGATCGCCGAGGAGGCGATCCGCCTCGGCGCCGACCTCCTCGTCACGCACCACCCCCTCTACCTGCGCGGCACCACGACGGTCTCCGCGGCGACCTTCAAGGGCCGCGTCGTGCACGAGCTCATCAAGCACGATGTCGCCCTGCACGTCGCGCACACCAACGCCGACAGCGCCGACCCCGGCGTCAGCGACGCCCTCGCGGGCGCGCTCGGCCTGCGCGTCCTCGGCCCGCTCGTGCCCGACGGCACCGACCCCGAGGGCCGCCGCGGCCTCGGCCGCGTCTGCGAGCCCACCCGCCCGCTCACCCTCGGCGCCCTCGCCGAGATCGCCGCGCGCGCCCTCCCGGCGACCGCGCAGGGCATCCGCCTCGCGGGCGACCCGGAAACGCCGGTCCGCAAGGTCGTGGTGAGCGGCGGCGCCGGCGACAGCCTCTTCGACGCCGTACGGGCCACGGGCGCCGACGCCTTCCTCACCGCCGACCTGCGCCACCACCCGGCCTCCGAGGCCACCGGGCACAGCCCGCTCGGCCTCATCGACGCCGCCCACTGGGCCACCGAGTGGCCCTGGTGCGAGCAGGCCGCCGCACAGCTCGACGAGATCTCCGACCGCCACGGCTGGGAGCTGCGGGTGCACGTCTCGAAGACGGTCACCGACCCCTGGTCCGCACACTTCGATTCCACAGGAGCCCCCAACTGAACGCCGCACCCGCAGACCAGGTCCGCCTGCTCGACCTCCAGGCCCTCGACACCCGCCTCGGCCAGCTCGCCCACCGCAAGGAGTCGCTGCCCGAGCACGCCGAACTGACCGGGCTCGGCAAGGACGCCGCCGGCCTGCGCGACCTGCTCGTCGCGGCCCGCACCGAGGAGGGCGACACCGCCCGCGAGCAGACCAAGGCCGAGCAGGACGTCGACCAGGTCCGCACCCGCGCGACCCGCGACCAGCAGCGCCTCGACTCGGGCACGGTCACCTCGCCGAAGGACCTGGAGAACCTCCAGCGCGAGATCGCCTCGCTCGCCAAGCGCCAGGGCGACCTGGAGGACGTGGTCCTGGAGATCATGGAGCGCCGCGAGTCCGCGCAGTCCCGCGTGAGCGAGCTGACCGAGCGGCTCGGCTCCGTCGAGACCCGTGTAGCCGAGGCCACCGAGCGCCGGGACGCCGCCGCCGCCGAGATCGACGCCGAGGCGACGACCGTCGCCAAGGAGCGCGCGGTCGTCGCCGGCTCCGTCCCCGACAGCCTCCTCGCCCTCTACGAGAAGCTGCGCGCCCAGCGTGGCGGCGTCGGCGCGGCGCGTCTCTACTATTTTTTGTTGCGAGGGCTGCCTATTGGATCTGAACTTCTTTGGAGGTTAATGAGTTCAAGGTTTTTTTAGTCTTTTTTTTTTTTTTTTTTTTTGAGTTCTTGCTTGTGTTTTTTGTTTTTTTTTTTTTTTTTTTTTTTTTTTTTTTTTTTTTTTTTTTTTTTTTTTTT
>NZ_GG770539.1:5220700-5227618 GCF_000154905.1 Streptomyces sp. SPB074
CATGGACCTCGCCCCGGCCTCGCTCTCGGCGCTGGCGGTGTGGGGCGACGGCAACACGACGGTGCGGTACGTGAACAGCACGGCGCACCTGCCGCCGGGCTGAGTGCCGGGGGAGGGGCGCCGGGAAGCGGTTTGCGGGGGACTCCCTGGGGACTTTCGGGGCGGCGCCGGGCCTCGCGCGGCTGTTCGACGCCCCGCTGGCCGGGCGCGGCGTCGTGTTTTCGTGGGCCGGGGAGCGAGGGCGTACTTGGCCGTGGCCTCTTACGCCGACGGCTGGGCACCCGCCGTGACTTCGGCCGGGCAGCCCCCGCCGGTGGAGCGCGCCATGTGCGAGCGCCCGGCGGACTCGCCGCGTGCCCGAGCGGATTCGGCGCGGCACGCATCGGCGCCTCATGGGCCGCAGCGCACGCCGCTTGCCCAGGCCGGGACGGAACGCCGCCCCCTGCCGGTCGCTTCCGTCCCTGCCGGTCGCTTCCGTCCCCGCCCTCGGCGGCTCAGCGCAGCGCCGACGCCTCGCGGGCCAGTGCCTCGACCCGGTCCCAGTCCTTCGCCTTCACCGCGTCGGCCGGCAGCATCCAGGAGCCGCCCACGCAGCCGACGTTGGGCAGCGCGAGGTAGCCGGGCGCGTTCTGCGGGCTCACGCCCCCGGTCGGGCAGAAGCGCGCCTGCGGCAGCGGGCTCGCGAGCGACTTGAGGTACGGGGCACCGCCCGCCGCCTGCGCGGGGAAGAACTTCATCTCGCTCACGCCCGCCTCCAGGAGCGCCACGACCTCCGACGTCGTGGAGACGCCGGGCAGGAACGGCACCCCGGAGGACTTCATCGCGGCGAGCAGCGCGGGCGTCCACCCCGGGCTGACGAGGAACCGCGCCCCCGCCCGTACCGCCGCGTCCACGTTCGCCGCCGAGATGACCGTCCCCGCGCCCACGACCGCGTCGGGCACCTCGGCCGCTATCGCCGCCATCGCGTCGAGCGCGACGGGCGTCCGCAGCGTCACCTCGATCGCGGGCAGCCCGCCCGCCACGAGGGCGCGCGCGAGCGGAACGGCGTCGGTGAGGTCGTCGATCACGACGACGGGGAGCACGGGGGCGAGGTCCAGCACGGAACCGGGAACCTCGGCGGCGGACGGGGCGGGGACGGGCGAGTCTGTCATGGCCTCATCGTGCCTCGCGCGCGGCATCCTGCGCAAAGCCCGTTGCGCAGGGCGCAACGCCCGGTCGCCGAGGGCTCAGTGCACGTCCGTGACCACGACGTCGAGCGCCCACGGCTTCCCCTTGCCGCCGGGGCCCGCCGTCTCGACCGTGTGGCCCAGGTCCCGCAGCGCGGTGACGAGTTCGGCGGGGGATGCGGCCCGTACGTCCCGCGCGAGCAGGTCCCGCACGATCCGCCCCTTCGTCGCCTTGTTGAAGTGGCTCACGACCGAGCGCTTCTCGACCCCGCCGACCCGCCGCGCGTGCAGCACCCGCACGGTCGCGGTCCGCTCGGCGAGCGGGCCCTTCGGCTTCCACGCGGCGGCGTACGCGGCCGAGCGCAGGTCGAGCACGGGCCCCTCGCCCGCCGCCTCCGGCAGCACCTCCGCCAGGAAGGGCCGCCAGTACGCGCCGAGCGCCCCGAGCCCGGGGAGCTTCACGCCCATCGCGCAGCGGTAGGAGGGGATGCGGTCGGCCGTGCCGAGCGCGCCCCACAGCCCCGAGAAGACGAGCAGCGAGCGCGCGGCCCGCTCGCGCGCGGCGGCGTCGAGCGTGGCGAGGCCGAGCGCGTCGTAGAGGACGCCGGTGTAGATCTCCCCGGCGGGCCGCGTTCCCGCCTCGTACAGCCCGGCGTTCTTCGCGACCTCGCTCCGCAGCCCCTCGCTGAGCCCCAGCACGTCGCGCGCCTTCTCCTCGTCGCCCGCGCACAGCGTGACGAGTTCGTCGAGCACCCGTTCCCGCGCCGCGGTGAGCCCCGGCAGCGAGAGATCCCCGAGCGCGAGCGGGGCCCCCTCGCCCCCCGCGGCCTTCCCCTCGGACGGCGGCAGCAGTACCAGCACGGTGTCTCTCCTCGTTCACGAACGCGCGGGGCGCCCCGCACGGGGCCCCTGGCCAGGGTAGTAGGGGGAGCGGGGCCCCCTCCGGGGGTACGCCGCCCGCGAGCGTGCCGCTCCCGGCGACCGGTACCATGACCGCACGGCAGACGAGCCGGGCGGACGGCCGCGTGGGCCCATTCGGGGACCCCCGAGGAACGTCCGGGCTCCACAGGGCAGGGTGATGGCCAACAGCCACCCGGGGTGACCCGCGGGACAGTGCCACAGAAAACAGACCGCCGGAGGCTTCGGCCTCCGGTAAGGGTGAAACGGTGGTGTAAGAGACCACCAGTGCCCGAGGCGACTCGGGCAGCTAGGTAAACCCCACCCGGAGCAAGGTCAAAAGGGAGCACCCCGGTGCTCCTGCGCGGACGTTCGAGGGCTGCCCGCCCGAGTCCGCGGGTAGACCGCACGAGGCCGGTGGCAACACCGGCCCTAGATGGATGGCCGTCGCCCCGGGCACGCCGCGAGGCCCCCGGGGAACAGAACCCGGCGTACAGCCCGACTCGTCTGCCGCCACCAGCGGCTTTGCCTCGGAAAGGGCCTCCGACCTGCGTCGGAGGCCCTTTCCGTGCTGTCGGCGGCTTGCCACGTTAGGCCGCCGAAAGTCCCTGTCGGCCTCAAGGCAAAGCCCGGCGGGCACGAACTCCTCCCCGCCCTGTGGCCCGAACCGCCGACAACGACACGCTGTAAT
This sequence comes from Streptomyces sp. SPB074, assembly GCF_000154905.1. Taxonomy (GTDB): domain Bacteria; phylum Actinomycetota; class Actinomycetes; order Streptomycetales; family Streptomycetaceae; genus Streptomyces. The sequence continues at coordinate 5,223,455 of NZ_GG770539.1, forward strand.
CCTTGGTGTCCGATCCGTGCGCATGGCGACTGCTTGACACCGCGAGCGCGCAGAACGCTCCGCACGGGGAGCGGGAACCGACGGCCGTTCCTCCGCGGGCGCACCGTGTCGCCCCGACCGCCCGCGCCACTCGCCTGTTCGATCCTGGAGCAGGGGCCATGAGCGGTACCGGTCTGGACGCCACCTTCATCGTCGGGCTTCACGGAGTGCTCGACAAGCACCCCTGGACCGAACAGGTCAACGCCGAATTCGATCTCGAAGAGGACGTGTTCAGCCTCGCCGTGCGGCGCGCGTCCGCTTTCGCGTGGAGCTCCACGGCGTTGACCGACGAGCGGACCGGGAACCTCTGGGACCACGACGACGCCGACGGCGACTGGACCCCCGACGGAACCGTCCGTCAGCTCGCCCGGCTCCAGACATCGCTTCCCCGGCCCGCCCACACGCCCGGAAGGGCTCGACGCGCACCTCGCCTGCCGATCCTTCCCGTCCTCACCGTGCTCTCGGACGCGCTCCGCCGCGTGCGCGCCGTGCGGCTCACCGGCACGCACCCCCTCGCGCCGCTGCACCGCGCGGGAGACGCAGGCATCGCCCTCGACCACGCTCGCCTTCGCCGTGCCGAACGCCTCCCCGCCCCCGGACTTGCGGACGAACTCCAGCCCCCGCATCGCCGTGAGCAGCGCGTTGGCGATCTGCCGGGGATCGATGCCGTCCAGTACCTCACCGGCCTCCTGGGCCTCCGCCACCGATGCGGTGAACAGGTCCAGGACGCGCTCGTAGGTCCGGTGCGAGGCGGCGTGCACGTCCTGGTCCAGCCGCGAGAGCGCGGAGGCCGACCCGGACAGGTGGCAGCCGTCGCTCGTCGGCCCGATCCGTCCTCCGTCGTCGGAGGTGACGGCGGCCAGCAGCCAGGCCCACGGCGAGCGTGCCGCGCGCCGTCCTCCGTCCAGTCAGGCGAGTTGCTCGGCGCGGTAGTCGTCCAGAGTGTGGAGGAAGAGCTGGTGCTTGCCGCCGAAGGCGCCGTAGAGGCTCGGCGAGGCGACGCCGGTCGCCTCGCCGAGCGCGGACATGCTGGTGCCCTCGTGGCCGTGGTGCCAGAACTGCCCACGGGCGGCCGGCAGGACGTCGCGCTCCTCGCACTTCCTCGGTCGTGCCATGGAGAGCGGCTCACCTGGTTATTGGCTGTTCGACCAGAAACATTCCGCTCTGTGCCGCGCCTCCGCCGTCGCCGGGGCGCCCCGGCCCTTCGCTCAGCGCCGCGGCGCCGGTGCCACGAGGCGGCCCCGGTGCACGAGCGAGGCCGCCTGCTTGAGGGTGCGCAGGCGCACGCTCACGCTGTAGTCCGTGATGCCGGGGACGCTCGCGAGGCCCCGGCTCAGGAAGTCGTAGAAGTCAGCGGTGTCGGTGCACATCGCGATGGCCATGAGGTTCTGCTCGCCGCTCGTCGCCCCGGCGAAGACGACCCTGGGCAGCGCGGCGACCGCCGTACCGGTCTCCTCCAGCAGCGCGGGCGGCGTGCGCAGCCACAGGGCCGCGCCGAAGGGGTAGCCGAGCCGCTCGGGGACGAGGTCCACGTCGTAGAAGAGCGTGCCGCTCCGCTCCAGGGTCTCGACGCGGCGGGCGACCCGGCCCGGGGTCCAGCCGGTGCGCTCGGCGAGGGTGGCGTGCCGGGCCCGGCCGTCCTCGGCGAGCACCGCGAGCAGCGGCGCGTCCTCGGGGCGCGGCTCGACGGGCGGGCCCTGCGGCACCGGGCGCGGGTGGCGCGCGCGGAGCAGGGCGACCGCGTCCTCCGGCAGCGAGGGCCCGAGCCGCCCCCAGTCCGCGCCCGGCGGCGAGTAGGGGTGCAGCATCATCCGGGTGTCCACCGCCAGGACGCCCGGGAACGTCGCGAGGCGCCGCAGCACGTCGGGGACCCGGCCGTCGTGCGGGGTCTCCAGGGAGCAGACGATCTCCGAGCCGCCGAAGGTGATGTTGGCGAAGGACACCTCGGGCAGCCGGGTCACCGCGTCGGCGAGCGCGTCGAGCCGGTCCGGGCGCAGCGAGATCCGTACGACGCTCGCCGCGAGGCCGTGCACCGCCGGATCGACGAGCCCGACGACCCGGACCATGCCCGCCCTGCGCATCGCCCGGAAGCGGCGCGCCACCGTCTGCTCCGAGGCCCCCACCACCTCGCCCACCAGGCGGAACGGGGCGCGCGGCGCCACATGCAGGGCGTGGAGGATATGACTGTCCAAGGTGTCGGCCATGGAGAAAGCATCGCACCGGACCGGAACCTGTGGATGTTCCGGCCGATTCCGGGTCCGTGGCTTGGGGGAAATCGCGTTTTCGGCGGAGACTTTCCGAGGATTCGCGGACGAGTGGCGGCGCGCTTCCGGGCCCGGCCCGGGGGCGCCGTCCGGCCCCGAGTGCGTGCGGGTTCCGCACGCGACGGGGACCCCACCTCGTCCCGCCGGCCGGCGAAGGCGCCGTCCGGCCCGCTCGTACGCCCGCACGGAGCGCCGCCATCGGCCCTCCGGCGGCCCCGTACGGCCGGACCTGCCCCACCCGGCCGCGACTCCGCCCGTCCCACGCGCCGGTGTCCCCCGGCGCCCCGAAGGAGTTCCCTTGTCCCAGTCACCGCCCGCGACAGCCGTGCCCCACCGCGGGGTGACGCTGTTCATGGCCTGCCTCGGGGTCTTCGTCGCCTACCTGCCCGTGACGAGCGTCTCGGTGAGCCTGACCTCGATCCAGTCGGCGCTCTCCACGACGACCTCGCAACTCTCCTGGGTCTCGGACGCCTTCGTGCTGCCGATGGCCGCCTTCATCCTCACCGCCGGTGTCTTCGGCGACGTCCACGGCCGCAAGAAGGTCTACCTGGCCGGGCTCCTGCTCTCCGCCGCCGGGGCCGCGACCTCGCTGACCGCGCACTCGGTCGGCCAGCTCTGGACGGGGCAGGCCCTCTCCGGGCTCGGCGCCGCCGCGCTGCTGCCCACGACGCTCGCGCTCATCAGCCACGCCGTGCCCGACCACCGCGAGCGCGGCAAGTTCATCGGCTTCTGGGCGATGTGCCTCATGGGCGCGCTCGCGCTCGGCGGCATCGTCGCGGGCACGATCCTCGCGCACACGTCGTGGCGCTGGATCTTCCTCGTCCCGATCCCCGTCGCGCTCCTCGCCTTCGCGGTCTCGGCGAAGCTGCTGCCCGAGTCGCGCGCGCCGCGCACGAGCCGGCTCGACTGGCCGGGCCAGATCACCGCGACGCTCGCCATCACCGGTCTCGTCCACGGCGTCATCGAGGGCGGCGCGGGCTCCTTCACGGACGCCCGGGTCCTCGTCGCGCTCGCGGTCGCCCTGGTCAGCGCGGTCCTCTTCGTCGTCACCGAGCGCCGCGCCGAGCACCCGATGCTCGACCTCGCGCTCTTCCGCAGCCCCGGCTTCACCGCCACGACGCTCGTCGCGATGGTCATGTTCCTCGGCATGATCGGCTTCTTCTTCGTGCTGAGCCTCTACTTCGGCATGGTCCAGCACCTCGACACCCTCGGCACCGCCTGGCGGATGCTGCTCGTCACCGGGGCCGCGCTGGTCGTCAGCGGCCTCGTGGGGCGCCTCATGCACAAGTTCGCGCCGCGCCTCATGATCACGCTCGGGCTGCTCCTCGTGACGGCGGCGCTGCTCACGCTGCTCGGCGCCGAGGCGGACAGCTCCTTCGGCGCCCTGTCGTGGCGGCTCGTCCTGCTCGGCCTCGGCATGGGCCTCGTCACGACGCCGATGACCGCGACGGCCGTCGCCTCCGTGCCGCACCCGCTCGCCGGGATGGCCGCCGCGGGCAACAACGCCTTCCGGCAGGTCGGCGGCGCGCTCGGCCCGGCCGTCCTCGGCGCGCTGCTCACGAGCCGCGCCGCCGCCGCGCTGCCGGACAAGCTCGCCGGCAAGGGCGTGGACGGCACCCTCGCGGACCGGCTCACGCACGCGGTCGACGGCGGCGGCCTCGGCGCGGTCGGCTCGGTGCCGCTCGGCGCCCGCGCCGGGCAGGTCTACGGGGCGGTCGGCGACGCCTTCCTCGAAGGGATGCGCCTGTGCCTGACGATCTCGGCGGCGCTCACCTTCCTCGCCGCCGTCCTCGCCTTCGTCCTGCTGCGCCCGCGCGCGGCCCGTACGGAGGGCGCCGGGGTCGTCCGGGGCTCGGCCCCC
>NZ_GG770539.1:5227749-5229820 GCF_000154905.1 Streptomyces sp. SPB074
GCGTGTGCGGGGACCGCGCGTCGCCGCTCAGTGGGCGGCGAGGAAGCCGCCGTCCACCGGGAGCGTGACGCCGTGGATGTGCGCGGCGTCCGGGCCCGCGAGGAAGGCGACGGCGGCGGCGACCTCCTCGCCGGTGCCGGGGCGGCGGTCGGGGGCGGCCGCGGTGAGCTGCCGGAGCATGTCGTGGGCGGGCGCGTTCGCGGGCGTCATCGTCGGGCCGGGGGTGACGGTGTTGACGCGGATGTTCCGCGCGGCGAGTTCGGCGGCCCAGGAGGTGGTGAGGGAGTGCAAAGCCGACTTCGTGGCGCCGTAGAGCGCGGCGACGGCCGTGCCGGTGACGCCGTTGATCGAGCCCATGTTGACGACGGCTCCGCCGCCCGCCGCGGTCATGCCGGGCACGAGCGCGGCGGTGAGGACGAAGGGGATCTTGACGTTGAGCGCGAGGGCCGCGTCGATCGTGGCCTCGTCCGCGTCGAGCAGGGACTGGCCGGGGATGAGGAGCGCGGCGTTGTTGACGAGCAGGTCCACCGGCCCGTCCAGGAGCGCGGCGGCCTCCTCGGCGAGCGCGCGGGCGCTCGCGCCGCCCTCCGCGAGGTCGGCCCGGACGAAGTGGGCGAGGCCCCCGGCCGCGCGCACGGCGGCCACGACCTCGGCGCCCGCCTCCGCGTTGCGGCCGGAGACGACGACGGCGCCCTCGTGGGCGAGGCGCTCGGCGACGGCACGGCCGATGCCGGAGGTGGAGCCGGTCACGAGGGCGCGGCGGCCCTGGAGCGGGGCGGAGGGGGCGGGGGAGCTGGGCATGGCGAGTCCTCGGGGCAGGAATGGATTGCTCGATCCACAGTGTGCCGCCCACTCTGGATTGTCAAATCCAGAGTGGGGGTCGCGCGCTCCCGCTCGGCCCTCCGGGAGGGCCCCGGGGAACCCCGTAGTGTGGCGCGCGACACGAGTGCCCACGACACGAGCGACTTCGCCGACGAGGCCCGCAGCCGTGCCGCCCGCCTGCTGCGGATGGCCGCGCCCGGGGACGACAGGGACCGGCTCATCGCCTACGCCGCCGACACACCCGACCCGCCCCTCATGGGCCCCGACGGCATCCGCACGACGGGCTGCCCGCGCTGCCGCCGCACGATGTGGCTCCAGCGGGACGTGTGGGTGTGCGCGGGGTGCGGAGAGATGCGGGAGCGCGAGGAGGGCTGAGGCGTACGGGGCTCGGGCCCCCTCGCGCTACCGCTCCCCGCTCAGGCCGCTCAGGTCCTCCACGCCCATGGCCGCCGCCCGCGCCCGGCGCTCCGCGTGCACCGTGTCGCGTGCTTCGGCCATGTCGGCGAGCACCGCGCGGCGGGCGCGCTTGCCGAGCCGGTCGACGTAGACCATCCCGTTCAGGTGGTCGGTCTCGTGCTGGAGACAGCGCGCGAAGTAGCCGGTGCCCTCGATCGTCACCGGGCGTCCGTCCCGGTCCACGCCGCGCAGCACCGTACGGTCCGCTCGGGCCAGTCCGTGCCGCGCGCCGGGCACCGAGAGACACCCCTCGACGTCCTCGACCAGGGCGCGGCCCGAGGCGGCCTCGTCGATCACCCGGTTGAGGACGTGCCCGACGTGCCGGGCGCCCTCGTCGTCGAAGCGGTCGTACACGAAGAGCCGCAGGTCCACCCCGACCTGGTTGGCGGCGAGTCCCGCGCCCTCGGCGAGGTACATCGTCAGGAACATGTCGGCGACGAGCCGCGCCAGTCCGGGGGTGCCGAAGACGGTCGCCTCCGCGCAGCGGCGCGCCAGGATCTCCTCGCCCACCTCGGTCACGCGCAGCATCCGCCCGCGCGCCGCCTCGGGCGCGAGGGGCGGGTACGCGCCCTCGTACCGCTCGCCCCCCACGTACACCGGGACCCCGGCGGGAATCCGCGCGCGGACGGAGTCCGGGGGCGGGGCGAGGCTCCGGCCCTGCCCGGTCGCGACGGGACCGGCTGCGGCGGGTTCGGTCATCGGACGGCCTCTTTCCGGGACGGGAGGGTCCGTCCCTAAATATTACGAGGTCTTTTATAACTCTGCGTTACTTTTTTTTTTTTTTTTTTTTTTT
>NZ_GG770539.1:5230002-5236024 GCF_000154905.1 Streptomyces sp. SPB074
GTAGCGGTTGAGGCCCTGCTCGCGGGCCCAGTCGGTGACCGCCATGTGCACCTCGGCGGCGGCGTTGAACCACACGCGCCGCTGCGCGTTCTGCTCCTCGCCGTCCAGGTGCTCGATCCGGTGGCCCTCTTCGTCGGCCGCCTGCTGAAGGGTGATCAGGTCTTCGGGTAGCTCCACGGGCGGCACGGTAGGCGCCGGGGGCGCCGGGGGAGGGGGGACACGGCGGGTGTCAGCCGTACGGAGCAGGTGGGGTGGGGGTGCCGTCGCGGGGCTCCGCCCCGGGCCCCGGGTTCGGGGCTCCGCCCCGGGCCCCGCTCCTCAAGCGCCGGAGGGGCTGATGCATGGGGCGCTGCCCCATACCCCGCTCCTCAAGCGCCGGAGGGACTGATTCACTGATTCACGGGGCGCTGCCCCGTCACCACCGTCGCTCCTTGCTCCTCCTCGTGGGTGGTTTCGGCTTGGAGGCCCGCTGTGGTGAAGATGGCCGCCACCTCCGGGGCCTGGCGGTCGCCGCTTTCGATCAGGAGGCGGCCGTTCGGGGCGAGCCACGCCGTGGCCTCGCGTGCCACCCGGCGTACCAGGTCCAGGCCGTCGGCCCCGCCGTCGAGGGCCAGGAGGGGTTCGTGGGCGCGCGCCTCGGCGGGGAGCAGGCGGACCTCCTCGCTCGGCACGTACGGGACGTTCGCCGTCAGGACGTCCACGCGCCCGCGCAGGGCGGGCGGCAGCGGGGCGTACAGGTCGCCCTCGTACACGTGCGCGCCCACCGGGGCCAGGTTGCGGCGGGCCCAGCGCAGCGCGCCCGGGTCGAGATCCGCCGCGTGCAGCGTCGCGCGCGGGCCCAGCGCCGTGCGCAGCGCGAGGCCGAGGGCGCCCGAGCCGCAGCACAGGTCGAGCAGCGTCACCGCGCCCCGCGCGCGCACGCCGTCGAGCGCCCGCGCGACCAGGAACTCGCTGCGCCCGCGCGGCACGAAGACCCCGGGGCCCACCTCGATCCGCAGCCCGCGGAACACCGCGTGCCCCACGACGTACTCCAGTGGCTCCCCGGCCACCCGCCGCTCGACCAGCGCGTCGAGCTCCCCGTCGCGCCCCGCCGCGAGCAGCAGTTCCGCCTCCTCCTCGGCGAAGACGCAGCCCGCCGCGCGGAGCCGGGCCGCGAGCGCCGCGACGTCAGCCACGTCCGCCCATCGTGTCGGGGAGCCTGCGCACCGGGCTGCCCCAGCCCCGTACCACCTCGTAGTCCGTGAACTCCTGCACGAGCCGGTACGCGGCGCCCGCGTGCGGGCTCCTGCGCTCGGCCGCGAGGAACGCCTCGGCCTCGCGGCGGCTGTGGCGCGGGGTGCCGCACAGCTGCCACGTCCGGCCGTTCCACAGCTCCGGAATCCAGCGCTCGCGCGCCTGCGGGCGCTCCTCGCGCTCGCCGTAGCGCGAGGGCGCGACCAGGTACTCCCGCTCGCCGTCCGGCAGCCGGGCCGCCCGGCGCCCGCCGCGCCGCCGCGTCTCGCACAGCAGGCACAGGTCGGGGGCGCTGTCGTCGCGGGGCCCGAAGGGGTGCTCCGCGCACCGCGTCGTCGGCTCGGGGCCCTCGACGGTCTCCTCCAGGAGACCGAGGGCGCGCCGCAGGTCCTTGGCGATCTCGTGCAGCTTCGCCTCGGTCGTCTCGCCGCCCAGCTCGTCGCCCTGCTCCCCGAGCGCCCTGAGCGCCCGGCCCAGGGCCGGGATCTTCTGCTGCCTCATGGCCTGAGCCTCCGGTGTCGCGCCTGCCCGTACCCGCCCATTGTCCAACGTCCGCCGCGCCTCCCCTCAGCCCACCCGCCCGACGGGGACGAGCGTGAGCCACGCGATGCCGAGGAGCCCGAGGTGGCCGTCGAGCCAGATGGCGCGCTGCCCGTCGAGCCGGGTGCGCAGCGCCGCCGCCTCCGGGTGGTCCGGGTGCAGCGCGAGCCATTCCTCGCCCGCCGCGCGGTACCCCGACTCGAACTCCTCCCGCTCCGACGCGCTCGCCGTCTCGGTCCACAGCGGCCGGAAGCCGCCCGCCACCACCGCGTCCACGAGCGCGCCGAGCGAGGGGTGGTCGCCGGCCGTCGCGCCCGGCCACAGCCGCGCCAGCTCCCCGGCGCCGGGGGTACGGGTGAAGAAGCCCTCGCCCAGCAGCACCCGGCCGCCCGGGTTCACGAGCCGCCGCAGCTCCGCGAAGAGCCTCGGCAGGTAGTCCGGTGCCTCCGGGTCGGCGAGCGCCTGCCCCGAGCCCCCGCACAGCACCACGTCGGCCGGCCCGCGCCCGGTGCCGCGCGCCGACTCCTCGTACAGCCGCACGCGCCCGTCGAGCCCCCGGTCCCGCGCTTGCCGTCCGGCCCGTGCCAGATCCTCGCCCCGCAGGTCGATGCCGGTCCCGTGCGCCGAGGGCACGGCTTCGAGCAGGCGTAGCAGCTCCGCCCAGCCGCAGCCGACGTCCAGGACGCTCGCCGGCCGCGCGGCGGCCAGGCGCGCCACGATGCGGGCGGCGCGCTCCTCGGAGAGCGGGTTGTGGAAGGTGAGGGCGGGCAGGCCGGAGGGCGGCACGTCGTGCGGGTCCGCGGAGGTCGCGGAGGTCATGGGGGCGGACGGTAGGGCGCGGGGGAGTGCGGGGGCGAATGGTTTTCGCGCGGACGGGCAGGCCGGGGCGCGGGCGTACGGGTGCGGGGCGGCCCTGACGTTGCCGGGACCGCCCCGCGCCGCCGGGCGTGTCAGTGCTCTCGGGCGCGCCAGCACCCTCGGGCCTGTCAGCGCTCTCGGGCGTCTCAGCCCTCGTCGTCGTCCGCCGGGGCCGCGGCCTGCCGGACGCGCTTGTTGCGCTGGGCGACGACCGTGAGGGCCGCCGCCGCGCCGCCGATGAGCGCGGCCGGGACCATCCAGTGCCGGTTGAGGGCGTGGCCGAGCGTGTGGTCGAGCGAGTAGCGGCCCTGGCCCGTGGCGTCGAGCCCGCCGCCGCCGAACCAGCCGAAGAGCTTCTGCGAGCCGTGCGCGGCGAGCACCCCGCCGGTGCCGAGGCGCAGGGCGAGGAGTCCGAGGTCGAGCCGGCGCCGGTGCGCGCGGCTTCGGTGGCACTTCACGCTGTCTCCTTGGGGTGGGGGAGAGGGAGCCGTGTCGCGGGGGACGGCTCTCCCGCGCGTCTCGCGCACACCGCGCCGTACGCCTCCGGGACACGATGATCCGAGGCTACGCCTCCCGTGCCGGACCGCACCCCGGGGGCGGGGCGGGAGGCGTCCTCAGTCGTCGGCCTCCGCCGGGATGCGGACGGCTGTGCCCGCGACGCGGACGCGGGGATCGCCCGCCCGCAGCGTCACCGTGACCGTCCCGGGCCTGCCCAGGTCCTCGCCCTGCACGAAGGTGAGCCGCGCGTCCTCGGGCACGAAGCCGAGCGTGCGCAGGTACGCGCCGAACGCCGCCGAGGCCGCGCCCGTGACCGGGTCCTCGACGACGCCGCCGACGGGGAAGGGGTCGCGGGTGTGGAAGACGCCGGTGTCCGGGTCGTACCGGAAGAGGTGCACGGTCGTCAGGCCGAGGCGTTCCATCAGCGCGCGCAGCCGCTCGAAGTCGTAGTCGAGCGCCGCCAGCCGTGCGCGGCTCACGGCCGCGAGCACGAGGTGCCTGGCCCCGGCCGAGGCGATGCGCGGCGGGTACTCGGGGTCGAGGTCCGCGGCCGGCCAGCCGAGCGCGGCCAGCGCCTCGGCGAGGTCGTCGGCCGCGATGTCCTCGACGCGCGGCATGACGCTCGTCAGCGTCGCGCGCAGCTCGCCGTCCACGCGCTCGACCCCGACGGGCACCTGCCCCGCGGGCGTGAGGAAGACGTACTCGCCCGGTCCTTCCCGCTCCGCGAGCGCGACGGCGGTCGCGATCGTCGCGTGCCCGCAGAAGGGCACCTCGGCCTTCGGGCTGAAGTACCGCACGCGGTGCGTGCGCGGCTCCTCGCCGGGGAGCACGAAGGCCGTCTCGCTGTAGCCGAGGCGCGCGGCGATGCCGAGCTGCTCCGCGTCGCTCAGTCCCGAGGCGTCGAGCACGACCCCGGCGGGATTGCCCGCGCCCGGGTCGGTGGTGAACGCCGCGTACCGGTGGACACGGGTGCCGGGAGGGGCGGGGGCGGCCGGGGGCGCGGGCGTGGGACCGGGGGTCGTCATGGTGGGGACGACCGGGACGGGCGAGGGCGCTATTCCCCGTCCCGCGCCGGCCCCGGTTCCCCCGTCCCGCGCCGGCCCCGGTCCCTGCGGCGGAGGGCCCGCCGCGGGGCTCGCCGTGCGTCAGTGGCAGTTCTTCTGACCGCTCTTCGCCGTCTTCCAGGAGCAGGAGTCGCCCAGGGTGCCCTTCGCGGTGTAGAGCCGGGCCTTGTCGCCCGTGTTGTTCCACACGTACGCGCCGCGGTTCCAGTAGACCGTCCCGGACACGTTCCTGCCCTTGCCGGTGCGGACCTTGACCGTCTTTCCGGCGCCGATCCGGTAGCTGCCGAAGGTGTACGTGTAGCCGGTGTCGTCCTTGAGCTTGTACCCCTTGAGCTGCACCGCCGACCTGGTGTTGTTGTGGATGTTGACCCACTCCCCGTTGAGCGAGGCGTTGCTGCGGGTGTCCTTGCCGGGGCTGTCGAACTGGACGAGCCCGATGTGGACCCCGCTCTGGTGGGCGGCGGCCTGCGAGGGCGAGGCCGCGAGGCCCACGAGGACGGCGGCGGCGAGAACGGCCGGGGCCGCGGGACGAATGCGCACGGAGTGCTCCGAGGGTCGCGAAGGAATCCGGGATCGCCGAAGGGTTCCGGGGATCACGGAGGAGGACATGCGGGTGCCGGAGAACGGCAAGGAATGCCCGTATGCGGGTATGTCCGCCATACGAGTGAAAGACGGTTCATCGTACTGAGTGCCGCGGGGTGACGGGAGTGTTTCGGGAAATCCCGTGTTTTCCTCGCGCAACTCCGCCCGTTTCGCACCGTGTTGACCCTCCGCCCTGGCGCCCGGCACACCCCCCGGCCCCCGGGGCGGGCCGGGCGTCACGGTCCCTCAGGGCCCCCGGTGCCGCAGCCCCAGCACGGCGGGACGGTTCCCGTCCGGGTTCGTGAGGACGAGGTCCTCGATCCCGCCCTCGCCCGGCCCCGCCACGGCGAACCACGGACTGCCGCCGAGCCGGGCGTCGCTCGCCAGGACCCGCGCCCCGCCCGCCCCGCCCGCCCCGCCCCCGGTCGCGGCGTCCACCCACCGGATCATGTCGGGCCTGTCGGCGCGTGAGCTGTCCTGGTAGACGGCCACCCGCCGGTGGTCCGCCGTCATGAGCGCGCCGACGGGCTCGTCCGTGCCGCGCAGCCAGCGCCGCTTCCCGTCCGCGAGGCCGTAGCCCGCGAGCGCCCCCGGGCGGCCGGTCCCCGGTGCCGTCACGGCCACCACGAGGGTCTGCCCGACGACCCGCGCGAGCGGTACGGGCAGGGCGGCGAACGAGGCCCCGTCCCCGCTCCGCACCGTGAGTTCGCCGGTGTCCGGCTGCCGCCTCGGGACCGCCGGGCGCGCCCGGCCCGCGCCGTCGAAGGAGACGAAGGCGTCGAGCCCCCGCCCGTCCGCCTCGCGTACCCACAGCGTGAACGGCTCGGCCGCGACGACACCCCAGTCGGCGACACGGCTCTCGACCGGCAGCGGCTCGCGGTGCCGTACGGCACCGGTCCGCGCGTCGAGCGTCAGCACGGCGGCTGTCACCCGGCCCCCGCCCGACGCCCCGGGCGCGCACTCCACCACGACGTGGGCCGCGCGCCCCGCCGCCGCGAGGCCGAGCGGTACGCAGTCCGCCCCCACGGGGCGCGTCCACCGCTGCGCCCCGTCCGCGAGCGCGAGCCCGCGCACCGCGTTCCGCTCCCGGGCGAGCGCGATCCCCCCGGCGACGGCGAGCCCGTACGGCCGCGGGCCCGCCGCCGACGGTGCTTGCGCGAGGGTGTGCCGCCACCGCGTGCGCCCGGTCCGCGGGTCCACCGCGCGCACGTCGGCGCACGCGCCCCCGTGCCGCCCGAAGGCCACGA
>NZ_GG770539.1:5236270-5238744 GCF_000154905.1 Streptomyces sp. SPB074
CCGTGCGCGAGGGCGTACAGCCCGTACCCGCCGCCCAGGCCCGCCCCGGCGCCGAGCACGAGCGAACAGCCCAGCGCCAGCAGCCCCCGGGACCGGCGGGCGCGGAGCGTCCGCGCCAGCGCGAAGGCGAGGACGAGGGCGGCGAAGCATCCGTACGCGGCGAACGCCTGGAGCAGTCCCCGGCCCGGCTCGCACGGCGTGTGGTGCTTGCAGAGCGCGCCGCCCGAGGCGGGCCGCAGGAACCCGCGCGCGCCGAGCGCGACGAGTCCCGCCGCGAGCCCGAACAGCAGGGCGGGTATCCAGCCGACCTGCCACCAGCGGCTCCGCTCCCCGGTCCCGCGCCGTTTGCCGCCCCCGCCCGGCCCGGCCGCCGGGACGGGCGGGGCCGGGACGTACCCGCCGCCCGCCCGCGCCCTCCTCGCCGCCGACATCCTGCGCCGCGACTCCTCGACGGACACGGGCCCCCCGGACGCGGCCGGCCCCGCGTCCCCCTGCTCCCGCCCTGCTCGCATCCCGTCTCCCTGATCGCTCGCAGGACCAACAAGTGACAGACAGCGCACGTCGTGGATTGGTTGCACGGGAAAGGTGAAGAAGAAGTGCGCACCCGTCCGCGCGTTCCTCGGGCCCCGGCGCGTGGCGGAGCGTCAGCTCCCGTGTGCTTCTGGGAGGCTGACGCCCGTCGGCGGGCGGGCGGAATCCGGCCGTCTTCAGCGCTCACCCCCCGTCCACACCCCCGTCGTATCGCGGACAGGTGCGGGTGGCCCCCGTCCCACAGGATCACCGGCGCCACCCACCGAGACGAGGGGACCCCACCCGATGAGCCACCGCTTCCAGGACCCCGACGCCGAACTCCGCGCCGCCGCCCGCCACTTCGGGCGGCGCGGCTTCCTGACCATGACGGGTGCCGCCGCCGCGCTCGCCTTCGCCGTCAACCTCCCCGCCGCCGGGAGCGCCGCCGCCGCCGAACTCGACGCGAAAGCCGTCAAGGCCGACCCCTTCACCCTCGGCGTCGCCTCCGGCGACCCGCTCCCGCAGTCGGTCCTGCTGTGGACACGCCTGGCCCCGGCCCCGTTCGCCGCCGACGGGGGAATGCCGAGAGGCCGCGTCACCGTCCGCTGGGAGCTGGCCCACGACGCCCGGTTCACCCGCGTCGTCAAGCGCGGGGCGACGACCGCGCACCCGGAGTTCGGCCACACCGTGCACGTCGAGGTGCCCGGCCTCGACACCGACCGCGTGTACTTCTACCGCTTCCGCGCGGGGACCTGGATCAGCCCCGTCGGCCGCACCCGCACCGCCCCCGCGCCGAACGCCCGGCCCACCGCGATGACGCTCGCCGCCGTCTCCTGCCAGGCGTACCACGACGGCTACTTCACCGCCTACCGCCATCTCGCGAACGAGGACGTCGACCTCGTCTTCCACCTCGGCGACTACCTCTACGAGTACGCCGTGAGCGCCGTCGGCGGGAACCGCAAATACACCGACCGGCGGCTGCCCGCCGTCTTCAACCGCGAGACCCTCACCCTGGAGGACTACCGGCTGCGGTACGCGCTCTACAAGTCCGACCCCGACCTCATGGCCGCGCACGCCGCGCACCCCTTCGTCGTGACGTGGGACGACCACGAGACGGAGAACAACTACGCCGACGACACCCCCGAGAACGACGTCCCGCCCGAGGAGTTCCTGCTGCGCCGTGCCGCCGCCTACCGCGCGTACTGGGAGAACCAGCCGCTGCGCGCCCCGCAGCGGCCCACCGGGCCCGACATGAGGCTCTACCGGCGCCGCCACTGGGGCCGCCTCGCCCAGTTCGACGTGCTCGACACCCGCCAGTACCGCAGCGACCAGGCGTACGGCGACGGCTGGCAGGTCCCCGGGCCCGAGTCGGAGGACCCGGCGCGCACGCTCACCGGGGCCACGCAGGAGCGCTGGCTCATCGACGGGTGGAAGTCCTCCGGGGCGACGTGGAACGTCGTCCCGCAGCAGGTCACCTTCGCGCAGCGCAAGGACCGCGCGACGGACGGATTCAAGCTCTCCATGGACTCCTGGGACGGCTACCCCGCCTCAAGGCAACGCCTCCTCGACGGCTGGCGCGCGAGCGGCAAGGACAACCTCATGGTCCTCACCGGCGACGTCCACGTGCACTACGGCTTCGACCTCAAGGCGGACTTCGCCGACCCCGCCTCCAAGACGCTCGGCACCGAGATCGTCACCAGCTCGGTCACGAGCGGCGGCGACGGCGCCGACAAGCCCGCCAACTGGGACACCTACATGGCCGCCAACCCGCACCTGCGCTTCTACAACGGGCGGCGCGGCTACGCGCTCGTGACGCTCGGCACGAAGGCGGCGCGCGCCGACTGGAAGACGGTCTCGGCCGTCACGACCCCGGGCGCCCCGCTCAGGGTCGCCGGTTCCTTCGTGACGGAGGCGGGCAGGCCGGGGCTCACCCCGGCCTGACCCCCGCACGGGCTTGCGAGGGG
>NZ_GG770539.1:5238844-5256273 GCF_000154905.1 Streptomyces sp. SPB074
CCGCGACCGTGGTCCGCCCCCGCGGGGGCCCCGCTCACTCACCCTCGTACCGCACCCCCGTCGCCTCCCGAACCCGGTCCAGCGTGCGCAGCACCGCGAGCGTGCCCTCCAGCGGCACCAGCGGCGACTCGGTCAGCCCCTCGCGCAGGCACCGCGTCACCTCGACCGCCTCGGGTACGTAGCCCTCGCCGCCGCCCTCCTCGCGCGCCGTGTACGTGACCGGTTCGGCGCCCCGGCGGTGCAGGACGAAGGCCGCGGGGTGGAAGAAGTCGCCCGCGATCTCGACACGGCCCGCGGAACCCACGACCGTCGCCCGCGTCGGGCCCGCGCCGAGGAGCCCGCAACGAAGCAGCGCGTGCGCCCCGTTCGCCCAGTCCAGGAGCATCCCGGTCTGGAGGTCCACCCCGCGTGCGGAGAGCTTCGCGCTCGCCCGCACCCCGTCCGGCTCGCCGAGCAGGAGCTGCGCGAAGGCGACCGGGTAGACGCCGAGGTCCAGGAGCGCGCCGCCGCCCTGCGCCGGGTCCACCATGCGGTGGTCCGCCGGGAAAGGACCGTCCACCGAGAAGTCCGCCTCGACCGAGACGACTTCACCGATCGCGCCCTCCTCCACGAGCAGCTTGAGCCGGCGCACGAGCGGATTGACGTACGTCCACATCGCCTCCATCAGGAAGACGTCCCGCGTCCGGGCCAGGTCCACGAGCCCCGCCGCCTGCCGCGCGCCGAGCGCCATCGGCTTCTCGCACAGCACGCCCCGGCCCGCCTCCAGGCACAGCCGCGCCGCCTCCACGTGCGCCGAGTGCGGCGTCGCCACGTACACGACGTCCACCTCCTCGTCCGCCGCGAGCGCCGCCCAGGAACCGTGCGCGCGCGGGATCGTGAAGCGCTCGGCGAAGGCCCGCGCCGCCTCCGGCGTCCGCGAGCCGACCGCGACCAGCTCCGCGCCGGGCACCGTCAGCAGGTCCGCCGCGAACGTCGCCGCGATGCCCCCGGTCGCGAGGACTCCCCAGCGCACCGGACGTCCCGTGATCTCCTCGGCCATGCCGGCCTCATCTCTCTCGCACCGCCCGCCGGGGCCCGGAACGGCCCGGCGCGGCGGAAAACGGTCCGCAGCGGTCCGTTCGAGCTGAGAGCATAGGAAACCGGTTCCCGCATCTGAGAGGCACACATGGTGGAGCGCGCCCCCGGCACGCGACAGCCCGCAGTCGACACCCCCGTCCCCGGCGACACCCCCGCCGCCGTCCCCCCACCCGCGACCGTCCCCCCGGCGGAGGCCCACGAGGCCGCCGAGGCCGCGGACCCCGTCATAACCGCCCGCCGCACCTCCCTCCTCACCACGTTCGTGCTCGGCGGCCTCACCGCCACGCCGCCGCTGTCGATGGACATGTACCTCCCGGCCCTGCCGAAGGTCACCGAAGCGCTCGGCAGCCCCGCCGCGACCGTGCAGCTCACGCTCACCGCCTGCCTCACCGGCATGGCGCTCGGCCAGCTCGTCGTGGGCCCGCTCAGCGACCGCTTCGGCCGCCGCCGCCCGCTCCTCGTCGGCCTCGTCATCTACGTCCTCGCGACGGCCGCGTGCGCGCTCGCCCCCGGCACCGCGCCGCTCATCGCCTTCCGGCTGATCCAGGGCCTCGCCGGGGCGGCCGGCATCGTCATCGCCCGCGCCGTCGTCCGCGACCTGTACGACGGCCTCGCGATGGCCCGGTTCTTCTCGACCCTCATGCTCATCTCCGGGGTCGCCCCGATCGTCGCCCCGCTCATCGGCGGGCAGATCCTGCGCTTCACCGACTGGCGGGGCATCTTCCTCGTCCTCACCGTCGTCGGCACCCTGCTCACGCTCCTCGTCGTGCGCAGCCTCCCCGAGACCCTGCCGCCCGCGCGCCGCCACACCGGCGGCACCCGCGAGGCGCTCGCCACGATGCGCGGGCTCCTCGCCGACCGCGTCTTCACCGGTCACGTCCTCGTCGGCGGCTTCACCTTCGCCGCGCTCTTCGCGTACGTGAGCGCCTCGCCGTTCGTGATCCAGGAGATCTACGGGGCGAGCCCCCAGGTCTTCAGCCTGCTGTTCGGTATCAACTCCGTCGGGCTCATCGTCATGGGCCAGGTCAACGGGCGGCTCCTCGTGGGCCGCGTGAGCCTGGAGCGCGCCACCGGCGTCGGGCTCTCGCTCATCACGGCGGCCGCGCTCGCCCTGCTGCTCATGACGAGCGGCGTCTTCGGACACGTCGGCCTCGTACCGCTCGCCGTCGGCCTGTTCGTCCTCATGTCCTCCATGAGCCTCGTCATGCCGAACGCGCAGACCCTCGGCCTCCAGCGCGCCCCGCACGCCGCCGGATCGGCCTCCGCGCTCATCGGCACCTCCTCCTTCCTCATCGGCGCCATCGCCTCGCCGCTCGTCGGCATCGCGGGCGAGGACACCGCCGTGCCCATGGCACTCGTCCAGCTCGTCAGCGTCCTCGTCGCCGGCGCCGCCTTCGTCCTCCTGTGCCGTCCCGGCGCGGGCGGCGGGGCGACGCGGACGGCGCTGCGCCACGAGGTCACGACGACCGCGCTGCCCGCCCGGGCCGCCGCAACGCCGGGCCCGGTGGAAGCCGCCGCCGAAACCGCCGGGACCCCGTCCCGCGAAAAGGCTCGCGAAGGGGCTGACGAAGGCTGAACACCGCCCGCCTGCGCCGCGCGAGCCCCGAGCGCGCCGGACTCGACCCCCGCGAGATCGCCCGCCTCACCGACGAGGTGCGGGCCCTCACCCAGGGGGAAGCGCCCTGGTGCGCCGCAGCCGTCGTCCTCGCCGGACGCGGCCCCCACCTCGTCGCCGAAACGGCGGCGGGGTGGGCGCTGCGCTACCGCGCCTGGGACGAGGAGCGCGGCGCCGGCGTGGAACTCCCCCCGGAGGAACGCGTCCCCGTCCGCCCGGACACCCCCTTCGACCTCGCCTCGCTCACCAAGCTCTTCACCGCGATCGCCACGCTCCAGCAGGTCGAGCGCGGCACCCTCGCCCTCGACACCCGCGTCGCCGACGTCCTCACCGACCACCCGGCCGCCGCCGCGCACGGCTTCACCGTCCGCGCCCTGCTCACCCACACCACGGGCCTGCGCCCCGAACTCCCGCTGTACGCGCTCCCCGACGCCGCCGCCCGCCACCGGGCCCTCGCCACCGAGGATCCCGTCGCCGAGCCCGGCACCCGCCGCTACTCCGACCTCAACCCGCTGCTGCTCCAGCACCTCCTCGAACGCCGCACCGGACAGCGCCTCGACGAGCTCGTCGCCGACGGCATCACCCGCCCCCTCGGCATGACCGCCACCCGCTTCGGCCCCTGCCCCGGCGCGGCCGCCACCGAGGACGAACGCCGCCCGTGGGCGAAGGCCGACCGGGGCATGGTGCGCGGCCTCGTCCACGACGAGAACGCCTGGGCGCTCGGCGGCGTCGCCGGCCACGCCGGGCTCTTCGGCACCGGGCACGACCTCGCGGTCCTGTGCCGCGTGCTGCTCCGTGGCGGCTCCTACGGCACCGCCCGCGTCCTCGGCCCCACCCTCACCGCGCTCATGCTCGACGAAGGGCTCGGCTTCGAGGTCGATCAGCCCTGGTACATGGGCGAGCTCGCGGGCCCGCTGTGCGCGGGGCACACCGGCTTCACGGGCACCTCGCTCGTCGTGGACCGCGCCACGGACACCTTCCTCGTCCTGCTCGCCACCACCGTCCACCCCCGCCGCCGCGCCCCCGACAGCACGCCCCGCGCCCGCTCCGCGACCCGCCTCAAACGAGCCGTACGGGACACGGGCCGCCCGCTGGCCCACGAGGCCGCCCCTAGAATCCCGGGGTGAACGATCCCGGGGTGACCCACCCGCACCACGCCCCCTCCGAGGCGCTGCGCGCCGCGCTCGCCACCCTCCTCGACGGGCTCCCCGCCCGCGCCGCCGCCCGGTCCGTGGACCGCCTCATCGGGCACTACCGGGGCCGCACCCCCACCGGGGCGCCCGTCCTGCGCGACCGCTCCGACGTCGCCGCCTACGCCGCGTACCGGATGCCCGCGACCTTCGAGGCGATGCGCGCCGCGCTCGGCGCCCTCGCCGCGGCCCGCCCCGGCTGGACCCCCGGGCAGCCACCTCGACCTCGGCGGCGGCACGGGGGCCGCCGTGTGGGCGGTCGGCGCCACGTGGGACGGGGAACGGCCCGTCACCGTCATCGACTGGGCGCGCCCCGCGCTCGACCTCGGCGCCGAACTCGCCGCCGCCGCGCCCTGGCCCGCCGTGCGCGGCACCCGCTGGACCCAGGGCCGCGTCGGCACGGGCACCACCCCCGCCGCGCACCTCGTCACCGTCTCGTACGTCCTCGGCGAACTCACCGAGGCCGACCGCGCGGCCGTCGTGGACACCGCCCTCGCGGCGGGCGGCGAGGACCCGGCAGCCGCGATCGTCGTCACCGAACCCGGCACCCCCGAGGGCTACGCCCGCGTCCTCGCGGCCCGCGACCGCCTCCTCGCCGCCGGACTCCACGTCGCCGCCCCCTGCCCGCACGACGGGCGCTGCCCCATCGAGCCGGGCCGCGACTGGTGCCACTTCTCCGCCCGCGTCGCCCGCTCCTCGCTGCACCGGCAGGTCAAGGGCGGCTCACTCCCGTACGAGGACGAGAAGTTCGCCTACGTCGCCGCCACCCGCGCCGCCCCGGCGCGGGTCCCCGCGCGCGTCCTGCGCCGCCCGCAGATCCGCAAGGGCCAGGTCATCCTGGACCTGTGCGAGCCCGGGGAGACCCTGCGCCGCGCCACGGTCACCAAGCGCCAGGGCCCCCTCTACCGGGCGGCCCGCGACATCGACTGGGGCGACGCCTGGCCCCCCGCCGAGGACGCGGCGGACGCCGGGCCCGGCACGCCGGGCTGAACCGGCGCCGGGCGCAGCTCCTGCGTGCAGCACTTGACGCTCCCGCCGCCCTTCACCAGCTCGTCCAGCTCCACCTCCACCGGGTCGAAGCCCCGCTCCCGCAGCGGGGCGAGGAGCCCGCGCGCCTCGCGCGGCAGCACGACGTGCCGCCCGTCGGAGACCGCGTTGAGGCCCAGCGCCAGCGCGTCCGCCTCGCTCGCGAGCAGCGCGCCGGGAAAGAGCGCGGCGAGGACGGCGCGGCTGCCCGGCGAGAACGCGCCGGGGAAGTACACGACCTCCTCGCGCTCCGCGTCGAGCACCGAGAGCGCCGTGTCCAGGTGGTAGAAGCGCGGATCGACCAGCTCCAGACCGATGGCCGGGCGCCCGAAGTACTCCTGCGCTTCGCCGAGCGCGAGCGGCGAGGAGCGGAAGCCGTGCCCGGCGAGCAGCCAGCGGCCCGTCACGGCGAAGTCGCCCTCGCCCTCGTTGACCTGTACCGGCACCCCGGGCTCCGCCCAGCCCCGCGCCGCGAACCACGCCCGGTGCGCCGCCGCCTCCGGCTCCCGCTCAGCGAACGCGAACCGCGCCCCGAGCACCCGCCCGTCCACGACGGTCGCCCCGTTCGCCGCGAACACCATGTCCGGCAGCCCCGGCTCCGGGTCCAGCACGTCCACGGTGTGCCCGAGCGCCCGGTAGCAGGCCACGAGCCCCTCCCACTGCGCGAGCGCCCGCGCCCGGTCCACCGGCGTCCCCGGGTCCATCCAGGGATTGATCGCGTAACGGACCCCGAAGTGCTCAGGGGGGCACATCAGGTAGTGGCGTCGGCTCGCCTCGCGGGCACGCGCGGAACGGATCACGGCAACCTCCTCGTACGGGGAGCCACGGAGATCACGCGGGCCCGCGCGCTGCCGCGCGGCCCGCCGCCGCGCCCGGCCGGCCCGGCACCGTCATCGTGCGGCAGACGCGCCGCGCCGGTCTGCGCGCCGAACGGGTGAACGTCGCGCCGGCCCCCGGAAACGGGCCCCGTCCGTGATCACCCCGTACAAGTGGCACCATGGACCGATCACCGGGACGAAGTGAGAGGTGAGATGGGCGCAGCGCACGACCGGCGGCCGGGCAGGCTCACACAGTGGTGGCGGCGTGCCACCGGACAGCCCCCCGGCGGTGAACCCCCCGCACAGGACCGCACCGCGCTGTTGCTCGCCGTCGCCCGGGCCGGGCTGCCGCTCGCCCCCGCCGCGCACCCGGTCGGCCACCGCTGCTCCTGCGCGCGCGTCGGCTGCCCCACGCCGGGCCGGCACCCCGTCTCCTTCGCCTGGCAGACCCAGTCCACGCACGACCGCGCGCAGATCGAGCGCTGGGCGGCGGCGGAGCCCGAGGCGAACTTCGTCACGGCCACCGGCATGGTCCACGACGTGCTCGACGTGCCCTACGGCACCGGTGAGCGGGTCCTCGCGCGGCTCGCCGAGACCGGGGACCCCACGGAGATCGGCCCCGTCGCGGTGAGCGACGACGGCCGGATGCTCTTCTTCACGGCGACCCGGGGGACGCCCGAGGACGAGGACGAGTACTGGCCGTGCGAACTGGACTCGCACCCCGAGGCCGTGGACGAGCACCCGGGCCTGCGCTGGCACTGCCGGGGCAGCTACGTCCTCGTGCCCCCCGCGCGCCTGCCGGGCGACGGGCTCGGCGTGACCTGGCTGCGCGGCCCCGAACACCCGCTCGTGGACCCGCTGCCGCTCCTCGCCGCGCTCACGGACGCGGAGGCCGTCGCCGCGGGCACCCCGGGCGAGGAACCGGGCTGGTGAGCGCCCGCCCGCGCGCGGGGGACCGCGCGGGCCGGGTCAGCTCCCCTCGGCGCCCGTCAGTCCCTGGAGCCGGTTGAGGAAGACGACGGGCCCGCCCCGCTCCGGCACCTTCACCGTCTCGTTGGACGTGTACTCCAGCGTGTACGAGCGGTCCACGCGGCCTTTCAGGAGCGGTTTCGCCGCAGGCGGCGGGACGACGGCGACGTTCGCGGCGCCCGTGCGGCGCTCGTAGTGGCGGCTCGCGAAGAAGGCGAGGCTGCCGCCGTCGGCGGTGCGCAGCGCGTACGGGCGGAAGGTGCCCGTACTGGCGGGCTCGTCGGCCCACTGGACCGTCCAGCCGGGGCGCTCGGCGTTCTTCGCGCGCTGCTCGCGCCAGCCCGTCGTGTGGCTGCCGGGCGCGAAGCGCTCGCCCTCGCCGTCCTGGAGGTAGCGCGTGTAGGCGCGGCTGAGCGCCCCCGGCGTCGCGGGGACGACGTAGCCGTCCCCGTCCGTACGGAACTCCGGTATGCGCGCGGGGGCGAGGATCGCGAGGTAGGTCGCGCGCCAGCCTGCCTCGGGGCCCGAGCGCGTGAAGAGGAAGAGCCAGCGGGTGTCGCGGGCCTTGTCGTCGTCCACGTCGCGGTTGGTGTCGGTGTCGGCGACGAACCAGCGCGGCCAGCCGCGCTGCCGGGGGATCAGGTAGCGCACGTCGGAGACCTCCAGCGGAGTCGCCCGGCGCCCGGCCCCCGGGTCCTGCGCCCGGCGCGAGCGCAGCGTGTCCTGCGTGATGGCGCCGAAGGGCCCGGCGAGGAAGGCCGCGTCCTTCGCCGGGTCGAGGGCGCCGGCCGCCTCGTTGTACGCGGCCCGGAACCGCTTGAGCGCGGTCGCCGCCTCGCCGCGCGTCGCGGTCGGCACGAGTGCCGTCTCGCCGTGCACGGTGACGCAGCCCGTCGCGGTCAGGGCGAGCGCGAGTGCGAAGAGCCCGCCCCGCGCCCGTCTCCCGTACCGGGGCCCCGCCTCGCCGGCCCCCCGCTCACCCCGTCGCAGAAGTCCCCGTATCCTCCGCGCTGCCCTCATCGGCCGCCGCCACCCTCTCCCCGCCGCCCTTGGACCTGCTGCGCCCGAACCCTACCGGGGCGAGGAAGAGCCCGAGAGCCGGTACGAGGTACAGCGTCCACACCGTGACCTGGACGACGGTCGGGTCGGGCTGGAAGTTGAGCACGCCCTTCAGGAGCGTGCCGTACCAGGACTCCGGCGGGATCGTGGAGCTGATGTCGAAGGCGAGGTCGGTGAGGCCGCCGATCCAGCCGGCCTCCTGGAGGTCGTGGAAGCCGTAGGCGAGGACCCCGGCCGCGACGACGACGAGCATCCCGCCGGTCCACAGGAAGAACTTCGCGAGGTTGATGCGGACCGCGCCCTTGTAGAAGAGCCAGCCGAGGACGACGGCGGTCAGCAGCCCGAGGACGACGCCGATGAGCGGCCCGTGGGTGCCGTCGCTCGACGCCTGCACGGAGGCCCACACGAACAGCGCGGTCTCCAGGCCCTCGCGGCCCACCGCGAGGAACGCGG
The DNA here is from genome assembly GCF_000154905.1 of Streptomyces sp. SPB074. Lineage (GTDB taxonomy): Bacteria > Actinomycetota > Actinomycetes > Streptomycetales > Streptomycetaceae > Streptomyces. The sequence goes on from NZ_GG770539.1 coordinate 5,247,052, forward strand.
TCACGACGAGCGCGCCCGTGCCCATGACGAGGGCCTTGTCCAGCTTGCCCTGGAGTTCGCTGCTGAGGTGCCGGGCGGTGCGCCGCATCCAGAACACCATCCACGTCACGAGCCCCACCGCGACGATGGAGAGCGAACCGCCGAGCGCCTCCTGCGCCTCGAAGGTCAGCTCGCGGGAACCGTAGGTGAGCGCGCAGCCGAAGCCGAGCGCGAGGAGCACGGCGACGACGACCCCGGTCCACACCGGGCGCAGCGCCTCGCGGCGGCCGGTCTTGACGAGGTAGGCGACGAGGATGCAGACGACGAGGCTCGCTTCGAGGCCCTCGCGCAGCCCGATGAGGTAGTTGGCGAACATGCGGGGCCTCTCAGTCCTTGGCCGGTGCGGTGAAGAGCGCGCGCCCCCACCAGTCGTGGGCGTCGCGCACCCCGGGCGGGATCGCGAAGAGCGCCGAACCGACGTGCTGGATGTACTCGTTGAGCGCGTCGTGGCGGGCGAGCGCGCGCTGCACGGGGATGAAGCCGGTGCGGGGGTCGCGCTGGTACGCGAGGAAGAAGAGGCCCGCGTCGAGGCGCCCGAGCCCGTCCGTGCCGTCCGTGAAGGAGTAGCCGCGCCGCAGCAGGCGGTGCCCGCCGTGCGCGGCCGGGCGCGCGAGCCGCACGTGGGCGGTGGGCAGCATCGCGCGCGGTGACACGGGGTCGTGCTCGGCGAGCTTCCCGGCCGGTGCCCCGGTGCGCTTCGTCCGCCCGAAGACGTCCTCCTGCTCGCGCAGCGAAGTGCGGTCCCACACCTCGATGTTCATGCGGATGCGCCGCGCGACGAGGTACGAGCCGCCCGCGAGCCACGCGGGCCCGTCCTTCTCCGGGACCCACACGTGCTGGTCGAGCGCGGCGGTCTCCCCGCCCGCGATGTTGTTGGTGCCGTCCTTGAACCCGAAGAGGTTGCGCGGCGTCTCGGCGCCGGGGGTCGTCGACGAGGTCTTGCCGAAGCCGAGCTGGGACCAGCGGATCGCGACGGTGCCGAAGCCGATGCGCGCCAGGTTGCGGATCGCGTGCACGGCCACCTGCGGGTCGTCGGCGCACGCCTGCACGCACAGGTCGCCGCCGCCGCGCGCCTTCTCCAGGTGGTCCCCGGGGAAGGCGGGCAGCTCCTCCAGTGCGTCCGGCCGCCGGTCTTCGAGCCCGAAGCGCGTGAAGAGCGAGGGGCCGACGCCGAAGGTGAGGGTGAGGCGCGCGGGGGAGAGGCCGTACGCCTCGCCCGTGTCGTCCGGGGGCGCCTCGTCCGCGCCGAACGCGCCCTCGCCGACGGCGTGTCCGGCGGTCATCCGCGCGGCGGCCCTCGTCCACTCCTTCAGCAGGGCGACGAGGTCGGCGCGTTCGTTCGTGGTGACGTCGAAGGCGGCGAAGTGCAGCCGGTCCTGGACGGGGGTGGCGATCCCGGCCTGGTGGGCGCCGTGGAAGGGGACGGCGGCGGGGGCGGCCTTCGCGTCCCCGCCGTCGAGCGCGAGCGCGGTGCCGGCGGCGGCGCCCGCGCCGAGCACGAGCCCGGCGCCGCCCCAGCCGAGCAGATGTCTCCTGGAGGGGCCGCCGCGCGTCCCCGCTTCCTCCGCGCTCACTTGCCCACGACCGCCGCCGCGAGCTTCGAGAGCGGCTCGGCGAGCGCGTTGACGCCGTCCGACAGCTTCTTGCGCTCGGCTTCCTTCACCTTGTCGTAGGAGGTGAAGTCGTAGGAGTCCTTGCCGGGGCGGTAGGCGTCGAGCTGCTTGTCGAGCGCCGCGAAGCGCGTGTCCAACTGGGCGACCAGATCAGGGTCGTTGGTCTTGGCGACGGGCCGCAGGAGCGTGTACGCCTTCTCGGCGCCCTCGACGTTCGCCTTGAAGTCCACGAGGTCGGTGTGCGAGTAGCGCTCCTCCTCGCCGGTCACCTTGCCGGTGGCGACCTCGTCCAGGAGGTCCTTCGCGCCGTTGGCCATCGAGGTCGGCGTGATGACGGCGCGGCCGACGCGCCGCTGCCAGTCCTTGAGGTCGGTGTCGAGCCGCGTCGCGAGGGTCTTCTCCTCGGCGCCGATCCTCCCGTCCTCGAAGAGCGCCTTCTCCAGGCGGTGCCAGCCCGTCCACTTCTGGCCCTTCTCCAGGCCGTCCGCGCGGGTGTCGGTCTTCGGGTCGATGTCGCCGAAGGACTCGGCGACGGGCTCGGTCCGCTCCCAGCCGATGCGCGAGGGCGCGTACGCCTTCTTCGCGGCGTCCAGGTCGCCCGCGCGGATCGCGTCCGTGAAGACCTTGACCTTCGGCAGCGTCCGGTCGGCCTGGTCCTGCGCGTAGTCGCGGTACGCGGAGACCGCCGCGTCGAGGCGCGGGTCGCGCTTCGCCCCGGACTCCTTGCCGGAGACGGTGAGCTTCTGCCGTACGCCGTGGCCGACCATCCCGGGGCGGCAGGCGATCTCGTAACTGCCCGCCTTGACCTCGGCGGTGAGCGTGTACTTGACGCCGGGCCCGATGTTCTCCTTCTCGGAGACGATCCGCCCGTCCGGCAGCACGATCTCGACCTCGGTCGCCCGCGTGCCCTTGTTCGCGATGGCGAGCGTGACCTTGCCCGCCTTCGCGGTCTTCGCGGTCGTGTCGCACGTCGTGTCGGCGGCGGTGACCCCGATGGCCCCGTCCTCGCCCGCTTTCGCGTCGCTCTTCTCGGTGCAGGCGGTGAGCCCGCCGAGGGCCAGGGCGCCGGTGAGCACGGCGAGTACGGGACGACGCAGGGGACGCATGAGTGTGCTCCAAGACCACGAAGCGACGGCCGCGGAGGGGCCGCCGGGGAAGGGGAGTGCCGGTGAGGCGACCCTAATTTAGCCGAGCCTTACCTCACCGGAACCCCGGTTTCTCGTGATCTGCCTCTCATCCGGGAGGAACGGTCATGAAAGGGTCAAGGTGAAGTCAAGTGCTGCCCTGCCGGGGTCACTTGAGGGCCGCACGTACCGGGAGGACCAGGGGGTCGCCGGTCGCCGGGTGCGGGATCACCTCGACCGGCTGCCGGTAGACCTCGCTCAGGAGACCCGCCGAGAGGACGTCGGCGGGCGGCCCGTCCGCCGCCACCCGGCCCTCGTGCAGCACCGCGACACGGTGCGCGTACGCGGCGGCGAGCCCCAGGTCGTGGAGCACGACGACGACCGCGTCACCGGCCGCCGCCCGCGCGCGGCACACCCGCAGCACGAGTTCCTGGTGGCGCAGGTCGAGCGCGGCCGTCGGCTCGTCGAGCAGGACCAGCGGGGCCCGCTGGGCGAGGACGCGCGCGAGCGCGACGCGGGCGCGCTCGCCGCCCGAGAGCGCCGAGAAGGGGCGCGCCGCGAAGTCCGCCGTCTCCGTCGCCGCCATCGCCTCGCGCACCGCCGCCTCGTCCTGCTCCTCGCGCTCCGTGCCCGCCCACGGCGCGCGGCCCATCCGGACCACCTCCGCCGCCGTGAACGGGAACGACAGCGTCGCCGCCTGCGGCAACACCGCCCGCCGCAGCGCGAGTTCCGCCGCGCTCCACTCCCCGGCCGGCCGCCCCAGGATCTCCACCGCCCCCGTGTCCGGCCGCGTGTCGGCGGCCAGCACCGCGAGAAGCGTCGACTTGCCCGCCCCGTTCGGCCCCACCAGCGCGAGCACCTCGCCCGCCCGCACGGGCAGTTCGACCCCGCTCAGCACCGGCCGCCCCCCGAGCCCGAGCCCGACCGCCGCCGCGCGCGCCACGCTCTCGCCGGGCACGGGCCGCCCCGGCAGCCGCCGCGCGCGCCCGCCCGTCCCGTACCACCTCATGCCCAGCCTCCCTGCTTGCGACGGGTCCTGCGCAGCAGCCAGAAGAAGAACGGGCTGCCGAAGAGCGCCGTCAGCACCCCGAGCGGCAGTTCCGCCGGGGCCGCGACGGTACGGGCCGCGAGGTCCGCGCCCACGAGGACGAGTCCCCCGCCGAGCGCGCTCGCCGGGACGAGGAAGCGGTGCCCGGGCCCGGCCGCCATGCGCAGCAGGTGCGGCACGAGCAGCCCCACGAACGAGATGATCCCGGAGACCGCGACGGCGGCGGCCGTCAGCAGCGCCACGACGAGCACGAGGACGATCCGCAGCCGTTCCACGTCCACGCCCAGGTGCCGCGCCGGGCGTTCGCCGAGCGCCAGCAGATCGAGCTTGCGGGCGTGCAGCGGTGCCACCGCGAGCCCGAGGAGCGCGCACGGCAGCACGGCGAGGACCTTGGGCCACGTGGCCTGGGCGAGGGAGCCGAGCTGCCAGAAGGTGATCTGCGAGACCTGCGCGTTGTCCGCGAAGAAGACGAACAGGCCGATGAGCGCGCCCGCGAAGGCGTTGACCGCGATCCCCGTGAGGATCAGCGTCACCACCTCCGTCCGCCCGTGGGCGCGCGAGAGCGTGTAGACGAGCAGCACCGTCGCGAGTCCCGCGCCGAAGGCGAAGACGGAGACCGTCCAGTTGCCCAGGAAGTCGATGCCGAGCGCGATCGAGGCGACCGCCCCGACGGCCGCCCCCGAGGAGATCCCGATGACGCCGGGCTCCGCGAGCGGATTGCCGAAGACGCCCTGCATGAGCGCCCCCGCGCAGCCGAGCGAGGCCCCGACGAGCAGCGCGAGCACGACGCGCGGCAGCCGCACGTTCCACAGCACGCTCTCGCCGACCCGGTCCAGCGCGTGCCCGCCGACGCCCGCCTTGTGCGCGAGCGAGGCGAGGAGGTCGCCCAGCGGGATGTGGTAGGCACCGATGCTCGCGGAGACGAGGCACAGGGCGGCGAGGGAGAGGACGAGGGCGGGTGTGAGGACGCGGGTGACGGGGCGGGGGGCCTTGGGGGAGGGGAGGGCCGCGCGCGCGGGGGGCGCGCTCTCGGGTACGGGCGTCCCACTGCCCCGGACCGTCTCCGGGGCCCTCTCCCGCACGGTCTCCGGGGCCGTCTCCGGGGCCGTCATCCCCTGCCGTCCTCGCCGGACTTGCCGTCCTTGCCGGACTTGCCGTCCTCGCCGGTTTTCCCGTCCTTGCCGTAGAGCTGGTCCACGAGCGTCGCCAGGACCTCGTCCGTGCGCGGGCCGTAGTTCAGCAGGACGCCGTCGTCCACCGCGACGACGCGGCGGTCGAGACCGGCCGGGGTCTCGGCGATGCCGGGGATCTTGAGGAGCCCGTCGACGCCGCCGACCGAGTCGAGTCCCTTGCTCATGACGAGGATCGCGTCGGGCGCCGCCTTCGCCAGGGCCTCGCTCGTGATCGCCGTGAAGTCCTTGCGCAGCCCCGACTCCTTGCCCGCGTCCACCGCGCCGGCCGCCTCCAGGAGCGAACTCGCCCCGGAATCCGCCCCGCCGAGGAGGTACACGGACGCCGTGCCGCGCAGGTAGAGGAAGGCGACGCGGGGGCGGTCCTCGTGCGCGGGGATCCGCTCGCGCACGGCGGCGAGCCGTGCGTCGGTGCGCGCGGCGAGCGCGTCGCCCGCGTCCGGGACGCCGAGGGTCTTCGCGACGGCGTGGATGCGCTTGTCCACGTCGTCCAGGCTCTTCGCGGGATCGAGGATCACGAGCGGGACGCCCGCGTCGCGTATCTGGTCGATCGCCTCGGCGGGGCCGGTCGTGGACTCGGCGAGGACGAGCGTCGGACGCAGCGAGAGGACGTTCTCGGCCGACACGTCGTGCGCGCGCGTCACGAGCGGCAGTTTCTTCGCCTGCTCGAAGGTCGCCGTGATGTCCCTCGCCACCACGTGCTCGCCGAGCCCGAGGCTGAAGACGAGTTCGCTGAGGCTCCCGGTGAGGGGCACGATGCGCGAGACGTCCCGCACGGTGACGGTGTGCCCGTCGGCCGACGCCACGCGCGCGGGCAGGCCGGGCACGGGCTTCCCGGGCAGCGGTTCGACGCGGTCGCGGTGCGCGGCGGCCCGCGCGGGCGCGCCCCCGTCCGCCGCGGAGCCGGAGCCCGGTCCGCCGCCGGAGCCCGCGCCGCAGGCCGTGACGGCGAGCAGGGCGAGCAGCGCGGCGCCGAGCCGGAAGCGGGCCGGGAGCGAGGGCCGTCTCGCGGCCTCGGGCGACTGCTTCGGTCGCGTACGCACCTGATCAACCATCCTGTCCTGCTGGGTTCGTGCGGGTTCTTGCGGGTTCGTTCGGGTTCGTGGGGAACCGGGGGTTCCCCCGACCGCGGGTCATACATTAGGTTAGCCTTACCTCATTGACCAGGGCTTTGCCGGGTTGACCCGCTCTTTTCCCTTGGTTTCCTCCCGTCCTGCCCCCGCACGCCCTTCCGGAGCCGTGCGCCCCCTTCCCGAAGGTGTCCATGAAGCACGCATCGCGCAGCCGCCTCGTACGCCCGGCGGCCCTCGCCGTGCTGCTCGCCCTCGCGCTCGCCCTGCTGCCGCTCGGCCGGGCGCGGGCGGCCGAGCACACGGTGAGTGGCGGCCGGCTCGACTGGGGTATCAAGTCCTCGTTCCAGAGCTACGTCACCGGCCCCATCGCGCAAGGGAGTTGGAGCCTGAGCGGCGGCGTCGGCACCGTCGGGGGCAGTCAGTTCCGCTTCCCGTCCGCGAGCGGCACGTACGACCCGGACAGCGGCGCGCTGCGCACGAGCTTCGCGGGCGGGGTGCGCTTCGTCGGGCACAAGAAGGGCGCCTCGTACGCACTCGATCTCACCATCAGCCGCCCCACCGTCCGCATCGCCGGTGGCGCCGGCACGCTCTACGCCGACATGCGGAGCAAGGCGAAGGGCAGCGGGCAGTGGAGCACCCGCGGTCAGGTCCCGCTCGCCACGCTGAACCTCGGCGGCATCAGCACCAAGGGCGGCGGCACCCCGATCGGCCTCGCCCACGTCCCCGCGACGCTCACCGCGCAGGGCGCGAGCGCCTTCGCCGGGTACTACACGGCGGGCACCGCGCTCGACCCCGTCACCCTCTCCGTGGACGTGCTCACGGCCGCCGAGTCCCCGGCCCCGTCGAAGAGTCCGAGCCCGTCGAAGAGCCCGGCGGAGAAGAGCGCGCGCCCCGCGAAGGCGGGCCGCATCGAGGACGCGGCCCTCGACTGGGGTGTGCGCCGCACGTGGCGCGAGTACGTCACGGGTCCCGTCGCGAAGGGCGAGTGGACGCTCGGCGGCGGGGCCGAGGACGGCGGCGCGCTCTTCCGCTTCCCGCGCGGCTCCGGCACGTACGAGGCGAAGAACGGCCGTCTCGACGCGGACTTCACCGGCACCCTCCGCTTCACCGGGGCCCACGGCCTCGACCTGCGCCTCGCCGCGCCGCACGTCGCGGTACGGGACGGCAAGGGCACGCTCAGCGCGAAGGTGACCGCGGGCGACGCGCGGGCCCGGACCCGCACCCTCGTCACCTTCGACGCCGGGAAGCTGAGGAAGGCCGACGGCCTCGCGCTGCTCACGGAGGCCCCCGCGCACCTGACCGCCGAGGGCGCCGGCGTCTTCGGCGGCGTCTACAAGGCGGGCACGGCGATGGACCCCGTCTCGCTCGCCGTCGCCCTCGACACCACCGCGAAGCTCCCCGCCCTGCCCGACATCGGCAGCGACGCCTCCGCCGCTCCGGAGCAGGCCGCGAGGACCACCCCTTCCCCCTCCGCGTCCGCCGCCGGCGCCCACGCCTCCTCCGCGCCCGGCGACGGCCCGCCGGTCCTGCCGCTCGCGCTCGGCGGCGGGGCCGTGGTCCTGATCGCCGCCGCCGGGACGGCCTACGGGCTCAAGCGGCGCGCGGCGCGCGGAACCGCCACCGGCGCCACGACCCCGGGCGACTGACCGCGCGTACCCCCGTACCCGAACGCGGCACGCCCCGTCCCCCCAACCACCCACCACCGCCCCCGCACCCGGGGACGGTCCACCCGAGGAGCAGCAAGCCACCATGGCAGTCACCAGACGCCGCAAGACCACCGTCCTGGCCGCCGCCGTCGCCACCGCGGCGGCGCTCGGCACCGGCGCGCTCACCCTGCCCACCGCCTCGGCGGCGGCGCCCGGCGCCGCCGCGCCCACCATCAAGCTCAAGGACGGCACGCTCGACTGGGGTGTCAAGGAGTCCTTCCGCAAGTACCTCCTCTCGCCCGTCGCGCACGGGAAGATCACCCCCGGCGACGGCGCCACGCAGGCGGACGGCAACGGGCCCTTCACCTTCACCGGCGGCACGGGCACGTACGACACCGCCACCCACGGCACGCACACCGCGCTCAACGGCAGCGTGCGCTTCGAGGGCCACGAGGGCGTCCTCGACATCGAACTGAGCGACCTCCAGGTCACGACGACCACGACGGGCGGCGGCATCACGGCCGACGTCACGACCGTCGCGGACGGGAAGACGACGACTGATCAGGACGTGCTCCTCGCCGAGCTGAGCCTCGACGGCGTCCGCCCCGGCCAGGGCGCGGGCGGCGCGATGGTCTTCGCGGACATCCCCGCCACGCTCACCGCGGGCGGCGCCAAGGCGTTCCAGGGCTTCTACCAGGCGGGCACCGCGCTCGACGCGGCGACCCTCACGGTGACACCGGACACCGAGAAGCCGACGGACCCGACGACGGACCCGACGGACGAGCCCACCGGCAAGCCCACGGACGAGCCGACGGGCAAGCCGACCGACGAACCCACCGGGAAGCCCACGGACGAGCCCACAGGCAAGCCGACCGACGAACCCACCGGGAAGCCCACGGGCCGGCCCACCGGGAAGCCGAGCGGCACGCCGGGCCGGACCCCGGGCTCCACCGCGCCCGGCGCCGTCGCTAAGGGCACCCTGACCTGGGGGCTCAAGGACTCCTGGCGCAGGTACATCGCGACCGGCGGCGGCAGCGAGGTCTCCGGCGGCGCGAAGAAGAGCGGCGAGGTCTTCACCTTCCCGTACGCCTCGGGCACCGTGGACCCGGACGCCAAGAAGACCGACGCCTCCTTCGGCGGCGCGGTGCGCTTCACGTACAAGGCGCACGGCATCGACATGAAGTTCAGTGACGTCAAGATCGCCGCGCGCGGCGCCACGGGCACCCTGACGCTCGACGTCACGACCCCGCAGGGCACCAAGAACGACGTCGACTTCGCGAAGCTCGACCTCTCCTCGGCCTCCTACGCCGTCAAGAACGACGTCGTGACGCTCGGCCAGGTCCCCGCGGCCTTCACGGCGGCCGGCGCCGCCGCCTTCGCCAACGACACGACCGGCTCGATCTACAAGGCGGGCGACGCCCTCGACCCGGTCACCGTCAGCCTCGCCCTGAGCGAGGACGCGGGCCTCCCGGCGGCGGGCGGCGGCGCG
>NZ_GG770539.1:5256731-5257456 GCF_000154905.1 Streptomyces sp. SPB074
CGCGCCCGCCCCCGCATGGGGTTCAATGCGGGGCATGAGCACACCGGACATCCCTGACCTCGACGTCCTGCGCGTCTTCTGCGACGCCGCGGGGCGCCACGGCAACGCGCTCGGCGTCGTCCGCGACGGCCCGCGCCTGCCCGGTGACGCGGAGCGCCAGGCGCTCGCCGCCCGGCTCGGGTACAGCGAGACCGTCTTCGTGGACGACCCCGAGCGCGGCGTGCTCGACATCCGCACCCCCGGCGGCGCGCTCCCCTTCGCCGGGCACCCGCTCGTCGGCTGCGCCTGGCTCCTCGACCTGCCCGAGCTGGCCCCGCCCGCCGGGCGCGTCGAGGCCCGCTCGGACGGCGAGAGCACCTGGATCACCGCCCGCGCCGCCTGGGCGGCGGAGCGCGTCCCGGTCCGCTACGGAAGCCCCGAGGAGATCGACGCGCTCCCCGTCCCCGCGCCGGGCCGGGGCTGGCAGTACGCGTGGGCCTGGGAGGACGAGACGGCCGGACGGGTACGGGCCAGGGGCTTCCCCGGGCGCGGCGACGGCATCGACGAGGACGAGGCGACCGGCGCGGCGGCGATCGCGCTCACCGCGCACCTCGGACGCGCGCTGAACATCCGCCAGGGCCGCGGCTCGCAACTGCTCACGGCGCCGGGACCGGCCGGGCTGGTGGAGCTGGGCGGACGCGTGCGCTTCGCGGCGGGACCGCGCTGAGCGCCGGTCCGGCGCCGGG
>NZ_GG770539.1:5258086-5264472 GCF_000154905.1 Streptomyces sp. SPB074
CCGGGCCGCCGTACGCGCGCGGGCCTACGCCGCGGCGAGCGGGAACTCCTCGCCGAGCGCGCGGAAGACGCCGGTGTTGAGCGCGAAGGCGCGCCGGCACTCGTCCACGACGCGTTCCTTCTCCGCCGCGTCGAGCGGGAGCGCGTCGAGCCGCTCGCGGTAACCGCGCTTGAAGGCGGCCGGGTTCGCCACCGAGGCGAAGACGTAGAAGCGGACCCCGTCGCCCTTGCGCGCGAACCCCCACGTCCGCTCCGCCTTGTCCCGGATGATCTGCCCGCCCGAGAGGTCCCCGAGATAGCGCGTGTAGTGGTGGGCCACGTACCCGCCCGGCCAGCCCGCCGCGCACTCGGCGATCCGCGCCGCGTACGCCTCGGTGGCGGGCAGCGGGGCGAGGCCCGCGCGCCAGCCGGGCCCGCGCAGGTGCGCGAGATCCCGTTCCAGCTCCGGGAGCCGGGCCAGCCCCGGGTCGAGGAACGGCCCCGCGACCGGGTCGCCCGCGAGCGCCGCCGCCCGCTCCTCCAGGGCCCGGTAGACGAACCAGAGCTGCTCGGTGTAGCGCGCGAACGCGTCCACGCCGAGCCGGCCGCCGAGCAGGTCGCTCATGAAGGCCGAGGTCTCGGCCTCGGTGTGCTGGGCGTGCGAGGCGGTGCGGATGACGGTCGAGAAGGGGGTCTCAGCGGACCCGGCGTCACGGGGGAGGCCGGGGGAGACGTCCGTCGAGATGTCCAAGGAGGACCTCCGGAGGCGTGGAAGAAGTACCGAGGCGTGGGGGGACCGGTCACGATCATCTAACTTAGGTATGCCTAAGTCAATGGGTTCCCGACGGGCCGTCGGTAAAACTCCTCGCGGCACGCGCCGCCGCCATCCGGCTCAGGGCGCTGTCAGGATCTCCGCCCCCGCCGCCGTCACGACCAGCGTCTCCTCGAACTGCGCGGTCCGCCTGCGGTCCTTCGTCACGACCGTCCAGCCGTCGTCCCACTGCTCGTAGTCGTAGGTGCCGAGCGTGAGCATCGGCTCGATCGTGAAGGTCATGCCCTCACGGATGACGGTCGTGGCGTGCGGGCTGTCGTAGTGCGGCACGATCAGGCCCGAGTGGAAGGACGTGTTGATGCCGTGCCCGGTGAAGTCCCGCACGACGCCGTAGCCGAACCGTTTCGCGTACGACTCGATGACGCGCCCGATGATGTTGATCTGCCGCCCCGGGCGCACGGCCTTGATCGCCCGGTCCAGCGCCGTACGGGTCCGCTCCACGAGCAGGCGCGACTCCTCGTCCACGTCGCCCACGAGGTAGGTCGCGTTGTTGTCGCCGTGCACGCCGTCCTTGAACGCGGTGACGTCGAGGTTCACGATGTCGCCGTCGCGCAGCACGGTGGAGTCGGGGATGCCGTGGCAGATGACCTCGTTGACGGAGGTGCACAGCGACTTCGGGAAGCCGCGGTAGCCGAGGGTCGACGGGTAGGCGCCGTGGCCGACCATGTACTCGTGCGCGACGCGGTCGAGTTCGTCGGTCGTGACGCCGGGTGCGATGTGCTTCGCCGCCTCGTCCATCGCCCGCCGCGCGATCCGCCCCGCGACGCGCATCTTCTCGATCGTCTCCGCGTCCTGCACCTCGGACCCGGTGTACGGCGTGGGCGCGGGCTTCCCCACGTACTCGGGACGCGGGATGTCCTTCGGGACGCCGCGCAGGGGGGAGATCTTTCCGCTTACGACAAATGACTGGCCAGACATGGGGCCGAGTCTATGGCGGCCCGGTCCCGGGGCGGCGGCCCGCCGGGCGGTCCGGCCGGGCGGCCCGACTGAGCCGCCCGATCTCGGGCACGATGGGACCGGGACCCGGGGCAGCACCCGGCCGGACGGCGGAAGGACGGAGCGCATGGCTCTCTTCGGCAGGAGCGACAAGCAGGGCGGCGGCAAACCGGGCGAGTGGTACTACTGCCTGGACCACGGCAAGGTCGAGGAGGGCCCGCAGTGCCCCTCCAAGAACCGCATGGGCCCCTACGCCACCCGGGTGGAGGCGGAACACGCGATGGACCGCGCGGCCGAGCGCAACCGCGCGTGGGAGAACGACGAGCGCTGGACGGACGGCAAGCGGCCCGAAGGGGAGTGACGACAGGACAGGCCCGGCCGGGGCCCGCCCCCTCGGCGTACGTCCTCCCGGGAGCGGCGGGGCGACGCCGGGGCGGCCGCGCGGCTCAGGCCGGGTCGTCGGCGGTGGCCGGGGACGGCCCCGGTGCCGACGCGGCCCGCTTCTCCGCCCGGCGGCGCCGCGCGTCCGGGTCCGTGCCCGCGTCGTAGCGCACCATCCGGGGCAGTACGGCGGCGAGCAGCCCGACCGCCGCCACGCACGCCACGCCGCCGGACCACAGCGCCGTCCGCGCCCCCGTCCAGCCCGCGACCGTGCCGCCGCGCACCTGGCCGAGCTGCGGCCCCGTGGTGAAGGAGAGCACCTCGATCCCCGCCAGACGGCCCCGCAGCCCGTCCGGGATCGTCTGGTTCCAGATCGTGGACCTGCCGGGCCCGCTCACCATGTCGCCCGCCCCCGCGAGCACGAGGAAGCACAGGAGCAGCCACACGTTCCCGCTCCCTCCCGCCCCCGCGACCGCGAGCCCCCAGACCGCCGCTCCGCCCACGACGAGCAGCCCGTGCCGCCGCACCCGTGCCACCCAGCCGCTCGTGAGCCCCACCAGCAGGGAACCCACCGAGACCGCCGCGTACATCAGGCCGAGCGCCCAGGGCGCGCCGAGGTCGTCGGCGAGGAAGGGGAAGAGCGCGTCGGGAACGGCGAAGAGCATCGCGGCGAGGTCCACCGCGTACGTCCCGAGCAGGACGGGCCGCGACCAGGCGTACGCCGCGCCCGGCGCGATCCCGCGCAGCGAGGGCCGCTCCCCGCTCCCGCCTCCGGGAGCGGCGGCCAGCCGCCGGCACAGCAGCACCGAGACCGCGAAACCCGCCGTCGTGAGCGCGTACGCCGTCGCCGTGCCCGCCGAGGCGACGACGAGCCCCGCCAGCGAGGGACCCGCGATCGCGCCGAGCTGCCACCGCAGCGAGTTGAGCGCGGCGGCGGCCGGGACCTGCTCGTGCGGGACGATACGGGCGATGAGCGCGTCGAGCGCGGGCCGCTGAAGGCCGTTCAGCCCCGAGACCCCGGCCGCCACCACGTACAGCGGCCACAGCGGCGGGTGCGGCAGCAGCGCGTTGACGAACAGGACGAGGGCGAGCACCCCGAGCCCCGTCTCGGTGAGCAGGATGATCCGGCGCCGGTCCGCGACATCCGCGAGCGCCCCGCCGTACAGCCCGCACACCACGAGCGGCACCAGCTCCACGAGCCCCATCGCGCCGACCGCCAGCGGCGAACCCGTCAGCTCCTTGATCTGGAGCGGCAGCGCGACCACCGCCATGAAGCCGCCGAGCGAGGTGATGACGCCCTGCGTCCACAGCAGCCGGAAGTCGGGCAGCGTCCGCCAAGGCGTCGGATCGGGCAGCACCCGGGAGAGAAGAGCCACGGCGGACGACTATGCGGGGCGGCGGCGGGCGCGTGCCAGCGGATTTCCGCGCGGAACACGTCCCTACCTGCCAGTAGGCTGCCGTCATGACTACCACGGACGACAGCACGCAGAAGCCGCCCCGCAAGGACCCCTGGGAGCTTCCCGACGTCTCCCACCTCGTCGTCGGCGTCCTCGGCGGCACCGGGGACCAGGGGCGCGGCCTCGCCTACCGGCTCGCCCGCGCGGGCCAGCGGGTGATCATCGGCTCGCGGTCGGCCGGACGGGCCGCCGAGGCCGCCGGGGCGATCGGGCACGGCGTCGAGGGCGCGGACAACGCGGAGTGCGCGCGCCGCGCGGACATCGTGATCATCGCCGTCCCCTGGGAGGGCCACAAGCCGCTCCTGGAATCGCTGCGCGAGGACCTCGCGGGCAAGGTCGTCGTCGACTGCGTCAACCCGCTCGGCTTCGACAAGAAGGGCGCCTACGCCCTCACGCCCGAGGAGGGCAGCGCCGCCGAGCAGGCCGCCGCCCTGCTGCCCGGCTCGCGCGTGACCGCCGCCTTCCACCACCTGTCCGCCGTGCTCCTCCAGGACCCCGCCGTCGAGAGCATCGACACCGACGTCCTCGTGCTCGGCGAGGCCCGCGCCGACACCGACCTCGTCCAGGCCCTCGCCCAGCGCGTCACCGGGATGCGCGGCGTCTTCGCCGGACGGCTGCGCAACGCGCACCAGGTCGAGTCGCTCGTCGCCAACCTCATCTCCGTCAACCGCCGCTACAAGGCGCACGCGGGACTGCGCGTGACGGACGTCTGAGCGGGGCCCGGGCGCTCCCCGGGGGAACGGCCCCCGGACCGAGCCCCCCCGGAGCGGGGCACTCGGGGCATGGGGGACACTGGTCGGGCAGCAGGCCCGCCCGTCCACGACAAGGAGCCACCCCCCATGCCCCGCCTCGCGCTCTACGCCCTCGTCGTCTGCCTCCTGGCCGTCGCCGCCGCCGTCGTCTCCTTCACACAGGGAAGCTGGCTGGGGATCGTGTGGGTGCTGCTCGCCGGGGTCTCCTCCAACATGTGCTGGTACTACGTGCGCCGCGCCCGGGCCGAACGGCAGGCCGCGACGCCCGTCACGGGCTGAGCCCGCGCCCGCTCACCCGCCGATCGCGCAGAGCGGGTCCCGCTCCACCCAGAACCGGAACAGGTTCCGCCCGCAGTACGTGTCGAACTCCGGCACCCCGAGCGCCCGCAGCAGCCCGTCCATCGCGTCGTAGAACGCCACGTTCACGGACGGCACCCACAGCAGCGCGAACACCGCGATGAGCCCGAACGGCGCGAACGGCTCCACCTGCCGCCGCACGCCCCGCGAGAGCCACGGCTCGATCACCCCGTACCCGTCCAGGCCCGGCACCGGCACGAAGTTCAGGATCGCCGCCGTCACCTGGAGCATGGCCAGGAAGCCCAGCGCGTACCGGAAGGGCCCCGGCACCCCGTCGAGCGAGTGCAGCCAGAACGGGGCCGTGCACACGACGGCGAAGAGCACGTTCGTCAGCGGCCCCGCGGCCGAGATCAGACTGTGCCGCCAGCGCCCCCTGATCGCGCCCCGCTCGATGTACACGGCGCCGCCCGGCAGGCCGATACCGCCGAGGATCACGAAGACCACGGGCAGCAGGACGCTCAGCAGCGCGTGCGTGTACTTCGCCGGGTTGAGCGTCAGATAGCCCTTGGCCCCCACGCTCAGGTCCCCGCTGTGCAGCGCGGTGCGCGCGTGCGCGTACTCGTGCAGGCACAGCGAGACGACCCACATCGCGGTGGCGAAGAGGAACACCGCGAAGGCCGTCGCGTCCGCGTACTCCGTCCACACCGCCCAGCCGGAGACGGCGGCCACCGCGAGGAGGCCCAGAAAGACGGGACTGACCCGCCGGTCCGAACGGTCCGGTCGCGGACGTCGCGCGTACGGGCTCGCCATGGGGGCCGCTCCAGGACTCGGGCTCCCGCGCCGCCGTTCGGCCGGGGTCCGGGCAAGAGTACGAGGAACACACCCCCCGCTGGCGAACCAGCCCGCCCCGCGCGGCTTTCCCCCGGCGGCGACGCCCCGCGCGGCTCCCCCCGGCGGCCACGCTCCGGGCGCCCGCTCCTCCCGCCCGGGCCCGCCCCGTACACAATGGTCCCCGTGTACTACCGCGTCCTCGGCACCACCGCAGCTCTCCGTCCCGACGGCAGCGCCGTTCCGCTCGGCGGGGCGCGCCTGCGCGCGCTGCTCACCGTGCTCGCCGTACGGGCCGGGCGGAGCGTGTCCGCGACCGTGCTCGCCGGGGAGGTGTGGGGAACCGATCCGCCCGCCGAGCCGCAGGCCGCGCTGCAAGCGCTCGTCGGCCGGCTGCGGAGGGCGCTCGGCCCCGGCGCGATCGTCTCCGGGCCCGCCGGGTACCGGCTCGACGTCCCGCCCGACGCCGTGGACCTGCACCGCTTCGGGCGGCTCGGCGACGAGGGGCGGGCCGCGCTCGACGCCGGGGAGCCCGCCCGCGCCGCCGCCCTCCTGAACGAGGCGCTCGCGCTGTGGGCCGAACCGCCGCTCGCCGACCTGCCCGACGCCGAGGCCGAGGCCCGCCACTGGGGCGAACGGCTGCGCGCGGCCCGTACCGCCCGCTGGGCCGCCGCCCTCGACCTCGGCGAGGCCGAGCGCGCGCTGCCCCCGCTCACCGCGCTGTGCCGCGCCCACCCGCTGGACGAACCCCTCCACCTGCTGCGCCTGCGCGCCCTGCGCGACACAGGCCGCCCCGCCGAGGCCCTGGCCGCCTACGCGACCCTCGCCCGCACCCTCGCGGACCGCTTCGGCACCGACCCGGGGCCCGCCCTGCGCGCCCTGCACACCGAACTCCTCGGCGCGAGCGGCGCCCCGGCCCCGGCGG
>NZ_GG770539.1:5264572-5278500 GCF_000154905.1 Streptomyces sp. SPB074
CCGCAAAAAAAAAAAAAAAAAAAGCGCGCCCGCCCCGGCGCGGCAACCTCCCGGCCCGCCTCACCTCCTTCGTCGGCCGGGGCACGGACATCGAGACGCTGTGCGGCGACCTGGCCGCCGCCCGCCTCGTGACGCTCCTCGGGCCGGGCGGTTCGGGCAAGACCCGGCTCAGCCAGGAGGCGGCCGAAGCCCTCGGCGACCGCGCCCCGGACGGCGTCTGGCTCGCCGAACTGGCCCCCGTCACCGACCCGGCCGCCGTCCCCGCCGCCGTGCTCGGCGCGGTCGGCGCGCGCGAGACGGTGCTGCGCGGCGCCGGGGCCGAGGAGTTCCGCGTCGCGACGGAGCGGCAGCACGAGGACGTCCTCACCCAGCTCACCGAGTACTGCGCCCCGCGCCGGATGCTCCTCCTCCTCGACAACTGCGAACACCTCGTCGGGGCCGTCGCACACCTCGCGCAGACCCTCCTCGAACGCTGCCCGCACCTCACGGTCATCGCCACCAGCCGCGAACCCCTCGGCATCCCCGGCGAGGTGCTGCGGCCCGTCGAGCCCCTGCCCGAGCCCGCGGCCGTGCAGCTCTTCACCGAGCGCGCCGCCGCCGTCCGCCCCGGCTTCACGCCCGCGAGCGACCCCGGGGCCGTCGCCGAGATCTGCCGCCGCCTCGACGGCCTCCCGCTCGCCATCGAACTCGCCGCCGCACGCCTGCGCCTGCTCACCCCGCGCCAGATCGCCGACCGCCTGGACGACCGCTTCCGCCTCCTGACCACCGGCAGCCGCACCGTGCTGCCCCGCCAGCAGACCCTGCGGGCCGTGGTCGACTGGTCCTGGGACCTGCTCGACGCGCGCGAACGCGCCGTGCTCGCCCGGCTCTCCGTCTTCGCGCGCGGCTGCGACCTCGCCGCCGTCGAGGCCGTGTGCGCCGCGCCCGGCGCGCCCGCCGCCGACGTGCCCGACGTGCTCGGCGCCTTGGTCGACAAGTCCCTCGTCACCGCCGCGCCCGCCGCCGACGGCACCATGCGCTACCGGCTCCTGGAGACCGTCGCGGAGTACGCGGCGGGCCGCCTCGCCGAGGAGGGCGCCACGGCCGCCACCCGCCGGGCCCACCTCCTGCACTACCGCGAACTCGCCCGCACCACCGACCCGCTCCTGCGCGGCCGGGAGCAGGCCGCCGCGATCTCCCTCCTGGAGACGGAGTACGAGAACCTGCGCCTCGCCCTGCACGCGGCCGTGGAGGCGGCCGACGAGCAGGAGGCGTTGTGCCTCGTCCTCTCGCTCGCCTGGTACTGGCAGATCCGCGGCCCGCGCGGCGAGGCCCTGGACTGGGCCGGGGCGGCGGCCGCGCTCGGCCCCGACCCCTTCGCCGAGGGCGCCCCCGCGGCCGAGCCGGTGGCGGAGAGCTGCACCGCGACCCCGCTGCCGTGGACCGGGCCCGTACTGGAGGAGGCCAGGCGCGGCGTGCACCTCATCCATCTCGCGCAGATGGACATGGACATGGAGCGCTGGAAGGACCCGGCCGGCCGCAGACGGCTGCGCCGGGTCGCCGAGATCTACCGGCCGGGCCTGCCGCAGACCTGCCGGCCCCCGGCGAACATCTGGTTCCTCGCCGTCCTGTTCACCGCCGACATCGCCCGCGTCCACGACGTCGTCGACAGCACCGTGCGCACCGCGCGGGAACTCGGCCTGCCCTGGGAACTCGCCCTCTCCCTCCAGAACCGCGCCAACCTCCTCGCCCACCGCACCGACCTCGACGGCGACGCCCTCGCCGACGCGGGCGAGGCGCTGCGGATCTTCCGCGAACTCGGCGACGGCTGGGGCGCGGCCGAGGCCCTCGCCGCGCGCGCCGAGGTCCTGGAGTGGTACGGGCGCTACACCGAGGCCGCCGCCGACTACGAGGAGGCGACGATGTACGCCACCGCCCTCGGCGCGCGCAGCCAGACCGGGGTCCTGCGCGCCCGGATGGGCGGCCTGCTGGTCGAGTCCGGGGAACCCGGGGAGGCCGAGCGCGGCGAGAAGCTGCTGCTCGACATCTTCGAGCAGGACGGCCCCGCGAACTCCGAGGCCCGTCCCGCCGCCTTCCTCTTCCTCGCCATGCGCTACGCGGGCACCGGCCGCGTAGCCGAGGCCCGGCGGGTCGTCGCCCGGCTGCGCGACGACTTCGGCACCGGCGGCTTCGTCCTCTTCGACAGCATGATCGGGAGCGTGGAGGGCTGGCTCGACGCCCTCGAAGGCCGATACGAGGAGAGTCTGCGCCGCCTCGGGCAGGGCATGGACAGAGCCTTCGAGGACCTGTCCCTGCTCATGGCCCCCCAGCTGCCCGCGGGGCATCTCCAGACCGCCGCCTGGGCCCTCGCCCGGCGCGGCGCCGCCCACCGCTCCGCCGCCGATCTCCTCCTCGCCGCGCGGCTCGCCGCCGCCGTGACCGCCGCCCTGCCCGAACGCGGCCACCCCAGCCGCGTGGAACGCGAACTGCGGGCCGAGACCGAGGGCCTGCTCGCCGAAGCCCTCGCGGACGACACCTTCCCGCTCGACGCCGGGGCCCTCGCCGCCGCCCGCACCGAGGGCGAACGCCTCAGCCTCCGCGAGGGCCTGGTCCTCCTGCGCGAGGCGGCCGGCCCGGACGGGGGCGGGACTTCCGGCGAGGGCGCCCCCGCGGCCCCCGGGCAGGGCGAAGCCGCGCCCCCGGACCGGGACTGATCGTCCCGGCCGGAACCGCGGCCACCTGGCGCACACCACGCTCGTCCCCCGTGCCCGCGGCGCTCAGGAGGACTTCGTCCGGAACTTGTGGATCGCGATGGGCGCCATGACCGCCGTGATCGCCGCCGTCCAGACCAGCGTCCAGGTCAGGCCGTGCGTGAGCGGGCCGCCGTTGCACAGCGCCCGCGAGGCGTCCGCGAGCGTCGAGATCGGGTTGTAGTCGGTGAACGCCTGGAGCCAGCCCGGCATCGTGGACGTCGGCGTGAAGATCGAGGAGCCGAACTGGAGCGGCATCATCACGAGGAAGCCCATCGCCTGGATGGCCTGCGCGCTCTTCATCGTCACGCCGAGCGTCAGGAAGATCCACATGAGCGAGGAGCCGAAGAGGATCGACAGGCCGATCGAGGCGAGGAGTCCCGGCACGTGGGCGACCGAGAGCCCGAGGGCGAAACCGACCGCGAGCAGGACGCCCACCGCGATGATCAGCCGCAGGATCTCCACCATGATCTTCGCGATGAGGACCGAGGACCGCGCGATCGGCAGGCTGCGGAAGCGGTCCATGACGCCGGTCTGGAAGTCCTGGTTGAAGCCCGTCCCCACGCCGGTCGCCATGTTCATCCCCATCATGGCCATGAGGCCGGGGACGACATAGTTCACGTACTCCTGCTGATTGCCCTTGCCGGCGATCGCGCCGCCGAAGACGTAGACGAAGAGCAGCGTGAAGACGATCGGCATCAGGATGGCGTCGAACATCGACTCCGGGTCCTGCTTGATCCACAGGATGTTGCGGCGGGTCAGTGCCCCGATGTGCCGCAGGTGGGCGCGCGGCCCGATCCTGCCCTCGGCGACGACGGGGGCCGGGCCGGGCGCGGTGAGGGTGGCGGTGCTCATGCCGAGACCTTCTCTCGTACGGGGGCGGTGTCCTGCGGCTCCGTCCGGTCGGTGTGGGTGGCCTTCTGGCCCGTGAGCGAGAGGAAGACCTCGTCGAGGCTCGGCAGCTCGGTGCGCACGTCGGCGAGCGCCACGTCCTTCGCGGCGAGCAGCCCGATGACCGCGGTGAGCTGTTCGTCGCTCAGCAGGGGGATGAGAACGCTGCCGCTCTCCTGGTCGAGGACCGGGGTAACGAGCCCCGTGAGGCCGCTCTCCTGCACGAGCCGGGCGACCTCGGGCAGCACCGTCCGATCCGCCGGGCGCACCCGCAGCACCCGGCCGCCGACACGGGACTTGAGCTCGTCGATCGCGCCCTCGGCGACGACCCGCCCGCGGTCGATGACGGTCAGCTCGCTCGCGAGCTGCTCCGCCTCCTCCATGTACTGCGTGGTCAGGAGCACGGTCACGCCCTCGCCGACCATGCTCTGCACCTCGCTCCACACCTCCTGCCGCGTGCGCGGGTCGAGGCCCGTGGTGGGCTCGTCCAGGTAGAGCACGGCCGGGCGGCCGATCATGGAGGCGGCGAGGTCGAGCCGGCGGCGCATCCCGCCGGAGTACGTGCCCGCCACGCGCTTGGCGGCCTCGGTGAGCGAGAACCGTTCGAGCAGTTCGTCGGCCCGCCGCCGCGCCTCGGCACGGCTCAGGTCGAGCAGCCGCCCGATCAGGTACAGGTTCTCGCGCCCGGAGAGCTTCGCGTCGACCGAGGCGTACTGGCCCGTGAGGCCGATCCTGCGGCGCAGCTCCTTGGGCTGCCGCAGTACGTCGATGCCCGCCACGGTCGCGGAGCCCGCGTCCGGCGTCAGCAGGGTGGACAGGCAGCGCACGAGGGTCGTCTTGCCCGCGCCGTTGGGGCCGAGGACCCCGAGCACGGTGCCCCGGCGGACATCGAGGTCCACGCCGTCGAGCGCCTTGGTGCTGCCGAAGTGCTTCTTGAGACCGCGGACCGAGACGGCGATGTCCCCGCCGTCCCCGCGCCCCTTCGGTGTGTTCGTCGTATCGATTCGCGTCATGCCGATAACCCTGACAGCCCCCACCGACAAGCCGCCCACAACTCACCTACACGCCTGTGACCTGCGGAAAGAGGCGATCTGTCGGTGGATTGCGACCCCGGGGGGGGGCGTGCGCGATGCGCCCCCTGGTGTCATCTCCCGGCACGCGACGGCACGCGAAAGGGCCGGCCCCGCGGGAAGAACCCGCCGGACCGGCCCCGGCCGGGACGCGAGGCCTCACCGCGCCCTCACGGACGTCGGCGCGCCACGAAACCCCGCGGGCGCGCCCGTCCCCGGGCGCCCCCCCCCCGTCAGTGCACCTCGTGCTCCGCCGCCGGGAAGACACCGCCCGCGACATCGGCCGCGAAGGCGCGGGCCGCGCCGCCGAGGAGGCCGCGCAGGTCCGCGTACTGCTTCACGAAGCCGGGCACCTTGCCGCCCGTGAGCCCCATCATGTCGGTCCACACCAGCACCTGCGCGTCCGTCGCCGCGCCGCCGCCGATGCCGACGGTCGGGATCGCGAGCGTGCGCGTGACCTCGGCGGCCAGCTCGGCCGGGACGAGTTCGAGCACGACGGCGAAGGCCCCCGCGTCCTGCACGGCCTTCGCGTCGCGCAGGAGCTGGGCCGCCGCCTCCTCGCCGCGCCCCTGCACCCGGTACCCCATCGCGTTCACCGACTGCGGCGTGAGCCCGATGTGGCCCATGACCGGGATACCGGCCTCCACCAGCGTCCTGATCTGCTCGTGCGAGCGCTCGCCGCCCTCCAGCTTCACGGCCCCCACGCCGGCGTCCTTGACGAGGCGCATCGCGGAACGCAGCGCCTGCCGGGGGCCCTCCTGGTACGAGCCGAAGGTGAGGTCGGCGACGATCAGGGCGCGCTTGGTGCCCCGTACGACGGCGGCGGAGAGCATCGTCATCTCGTCCAGCGTGACGGGCACCGTCGAGTCGTAGCCGAGGTGGCAGTTGCCCATCGAGTCCCCGACGAGGAGGACCGGGATACCGCTCTCGTCGAAGACGGAGGCGGTCATGGCGTCGTAGGCGGTGAGCATCGCCCACTTCTCGCCGCGCTCCTTGGCGCGGGCGATGTCGTGCACGGTGACCCGGCGGCGCACGGCCTTGCCGTAGAGGGTCCCGGTGGGTGCGGCGCCCTCGCCGGAGGGGGGTCCCGAGGGGGGTGCGGACTGTGCGCGGGCAGCGGAAAGCTCGCTCATCACGCGGCTCCTTCTGGTCATCTCGAAGCGCCCTTGCGGCGTCCCCGGATTCACTCCCCATGGTGACACCTCGCACGTGATGCCGGAAGGAGGGGCCCGCTCCGGCACGCACAAAAGCCACAGCCCGCACCCAACCAGGAACTCCCGCCGGGCCCCCGCGCGCCCAGACTTCACACAGGTGCGCCGTGGCGGCGAACAGGGGTCCGCGCATCCCCTAGGGTCAGGGGCGGAACGGGTGCACGGTGGTCAGTGAGGCGGCACGATGGCGCAGGCGTACAAGGCGGAGACGGGCAGTGAGGGACAGCGCCCGGAAGGACTGCGCGGCCGGATGCGCCTCGCGGGCCGGCGCACCGCGGCGCCCGGCGGCGGGCGGCTCGCGGGGATGTGGCGGCGCGGCATCGTGCTCGCCGTGCTCGCCCTCGCGCTCGCGGGCCTCATGGTCGTGCACGCGCACGTCCCCAACCGCGTCGGGAACCTCGGCAGCCTCCTGGAGACCTTCCTGCCCTGGCTCGGGGTCTTCGTGCCCGTCCTGCTCGTCCTCGCCCTCGTACGGCGCTCCGCCACCGCGCTCCTCGCCCTCGTCCTGCCCGTCGCGGTGTGGCTCAACCTGTTCGGCGGGCTCGTCCTCGGCCACGACCAGTCGCGCGGCGACCTCACCGTCGTCACCCACAACGTCAACGCCGAGAACGGCGACCTCCCCGGCACCGTCCGCACCCTCGTCGGCTCCGGCGCCCAGCTCCTCGCCCTGGAGGAGCTGACCGAGCAGGCCGTGCCGCGGTACGCGAGCGCCCTCAAGGCCACGTACCCCTACCACGTCACCAAGGGCACCGTCGGGCTCTGGAGCAAGTACCCGCTGCGCGGCACCAAGCCCGTGGACCTGGAACTGGGCTGGGAACGCGCCCTGCGCACGACCGCCGAGACCCCCAAGGGCCCCGTCGCCGTCTTCGTCGCGCACCTGCCCTCGGTCCGCGTCAAGCTCGACACCGGCTTCGTCGCCGGGCAGCGCGACCGCAGCACCGAGGCGCTCGGCGAGGCGATCCGCGAGGAACCGCTCACCAACAAGCTCCTCGTCGGCGACCTCAACGGCACGATGAACGACCGGGCCCTCTCCCCGGTGACCTCCCAGCTCCGCTCCACCCAGGGCGCGGCGGGCAAGGGCTTCGGTTTCAGCTGGCCCGCCGGTTTCCCGATGGCCCGCATCGACCAGATCCTCGTGGGCGGCGCCGAACCGGTCTCCTCCTGGACCCTGCCCCGCACCGGCTCCGACCACCTCCCGGTGGCGGCCTCGATCCGCCTGGCGACGACGAGCTGAGGGCCCGGGCCCGGACAATCCGGCCCCTCCGGGGGTACCTCCCGGCCGAAGTCCGGGGGGAGCTCGCGGAGCGGGGTCCGGGGCGGCCCGGGAAAGGGCCACCCGCGGAAAGGCGAGAGGGGCGGAAACGGCACCGGACATCCGCCCCGCCCCTCCCGTCCCCGGGGTCTCACGCCCCGGCGCGCTCCCGCCACCGGTTCGTGATCGGCATCCGCCGGTCCTTGCCGAAGCCCTTCGGGGAGATCTTCGTCCCCGGCGGGTACTGGCGCCGCTTGTACTCGGCACCGTCCACCATGCGCAGCACGCGCGCCACGACCTCCGGGTCGAAACCGGCCGCGACGATCGCGTCCGCACCCTGGTCCTGGTCGACGTACATCGCCAGGACCCGGTCGAGCACGTCGTAGTCGGGCAGCGAGTCCGTGTCCACCTGGCCCGGGCGCAACTCGGCGCTCGGCGGCTTCGCGATCGTGTTCTCCGGGATCGGCGGCGTCTCGCCGCGCTGCTCGGCGGCCTGGTTGCGCCAGCGCGCGAGCGCGAAGACCTGCGACTTGTAGACGTCCTTGATCGGGCCGTACGCGCCGACCGCGTCCCCGTAGAGCGTCGAGTAGCCGACCGCCAGCTCCGACTTGTTGCCGGGCGCCAGGACGATCTGCCCCTCCTGGTTGGAGATGCCCATGAGCGTCGTGCCGCGCAGCCGCGCCTGGAGGTTCTCCTCGGCGAGACCGGTGAAGCCGAGCGCGTCCATGTAGGCGTCGAACATCGGGGCGATCGGCACGGTGCGGTAGTGCAGGCCGGTGCGCGCGGCGAGGTCGGCCGCGTCGTCCTTGGAGTGCTCCGAGGAGTACTTCGACGGCATCGAGACGCCGTGGACGTGCTCGGCGCCGATCGCGTCGCAGGCGATCGCCGCGCACAGCGCGGAGTCGATACCGCCGGAGAGGCCGATGAGGACCGTGCGGAAACCGTTCTTCCGCACGTAGGCGCGCAGCCCCGTCACGAGTGCCCCGTACACCTCCTCGGCGTCCTCCAGGCGCTCGGCGTACTGGCCGGTGTACTCCGGCTCGTAGGCGGGCAGCGGCGTCGGCGAGAGCGTGACGTGCTCGATGCGCAGCCCGTCGTGGACGGTTCCGGCGGGCTCCTCGGGCGGGGCGGGGGGCAGGTCGAGGTCGAGCAGGAAGCAGCCCTCGGTGAACTGCGGGGCACGCGTGATGACGGAGCCGTCCTTGTCCACGACGATCGAGTCGCCGTCGAAGACCAGCTCGTCCTGGCCGCCCGACATCGCGAGGTACGCCGTCGTGCAGCCCGCCTCCCGGGCGCGCTTGCGGACCAGCTCCAGGCGCGTGTCGTCCTTCTCGCGCTCGTAGGGGGAGGCGTTGATGCTCAGCAGCAGCCCCGCCCCGGCCGCGCGGGTCGCGGGCACCCGGCCGCCGTCCTGCCACAGGTCCTCGCAGATGGCGAGCGCCACGTCTACGCCGTGCACGCGCACGACGGGCAGCGTGTCGCCGGGCACGAAGTAGCGGAACTCGTCGAAGACGCCGTAGTTCGGCAGGTGGTGCTTGGCGAAGCGGAGCGCGACACGGCCGCCGTGCAGCACGGCGGCGGCGTTGCGCGGGGAGCCCGCGGGCATCCCGTAGCGGTGCTGGTCGGTTTCGCTGCGGTCGAGGTAACCGAGGACGACGGGCAGCCCGCCGAGCCCCGCCTCGACGAGGCGGGTGGCGAGCGCGTGCAGGGCGGCGCGGCTGGCCTCCACGAAGGTGGAGCGCAGCGCGAGGTCCTCCACGGGATAGCCGGTCAGCACCATCTCGGGGAAGGCGACCAGGTGGGCGCCCCGCTCGGCGGCGTGCCGGGTCCAGTGCAGGACCGCGTCCGCGTTGCCGGCGAGATCACCGACGACGGCATCGATCTGATTCATGGCGAGACGTAGTTGAGGCACGGTCGCCAGTGTAATCGTCTCTCTGACGCGATGTGGGGGCGGGGAGGGGCCGGACGGGGCACGGAGGGTGAACCGGCGTCGCGCCCTTTGCTGATTTCGAGGCATTCTCGGCGCGATCCGTGGCGTGTCCTTTACCCCGCCTTGGGGCGGTACGCGCGGGTGGCGCCGCCTCGCGCGCGAGCGTCCGTCCCCCGCGTCTGCCCCCAAGGTCCTTGCGTCGCAGGGGATTTGCGCGGCCGTCCGGGGCCGGTGGGGGAGCGGGTCGACCGGTGGGGGAGCCGTCCCCCACAATGGGCGCGGCCTCCCGCGCCCCCGGGGCCGGCCGGCCGCGGCGTGCGGGGGATGCACTATGGCGGGAGCGGTTGCTCCGGGGGAGATCGTCCTTGTGTTCGCAACCTGCGGGAAATCGTGTGGTGGGATGCTCGTACGCCCAGGGCACGGCAACGGTGCAAGGCGGCTCGACCAGCAAGGATTGGTGGATATGAATAAGCAGCAGGAGTTCGTGCTCCGCACGCTTGAGGAGCGGGACATCCGTTTCGTGCGCCTGTGGTTCACCGACGTCCTCGGCTTCCTGAAATCCGTCGCCGTCGCGCCGGCCGAGCTGGAGCAGGCGTTCGACGAGGGCATCGGCTTCGACGGCTCCGCCATCGAGGGCTTCGCCCGCGTCTACGAGTCCGACATGATCGCCAAGCCCGACCCCGCCACCTTCCAGGTCCTGCCCTGGCGCGCCGAGGCCCCCGGCACCGCGCGCATGTTCTGCGACATCCTCATGCCGGACGGCTCGCCGTCCTTCGCCGACCCCCGCTACGTCCTCAAGCGCGCGCTCGCGAAGGCGTCCGACCTCGGCTTCACCTTCTACACCCACCCCGAGATCGAGTTCTTCCTCCTCAAGGAGAAGCCGGTCGACGGCTCGCGCCCCACCCCCGCCGACAACTCCGGCTACTTCGACCACACCCCGCAGAACGTCGGCATGGACTTCCGCCGCCAGGCGATCACCATGCTGGAGTCGATGGGCATCTCGGTCGAGTTCAGCCACCACGAGGGCGCCCCGGGCCAGCAGGAGATCGACCTCCGCTACGCCGACGCCCTCTCCACGGCCGACAACATCATGACCTTCCGCCTCGTCATGAAGCAGGTCGCGCTGGAGCAGGGCGTGCAGGCGACCTTCATGCCGAAGCCGTTCTCGGAGTTCCCCGGTTCCGGGATGCACAGCCACCTCTCGCTCTTCGAGGGCGACCGCAACGCCTTCTACGAGTCCGGCGCCGAGTACCAGCTCTCGAAGGTCGGCCGCTCCTTCATCGCCGGTCTCCTCCGACACGCCGACGAGATCTCCGCCGTCACCAACCAGTGGGTCAACTCCTACAAGCGCATCTGGGGCGGCACCGAGCGCACGGCGGGCGCGGGCGGCGAGGCGCCCTCGTACATCTGCTGGGGCCACAACAACCGCTCGGCGCTCATCCGCGTCCCGATGTACAAGCCGGGCAAGACGGGTTCGGCGCGGGTCGAGGTCCGCTCCCTGGACTCCGGCGCCAACCCGTACCTCTCCTACGCGGTCCTCCTCGCGGCCGGCCTCAAGGGCATCGAGGAGGGCTACGAACTCCCCCCGGGCGCCGACGACGACGTGTGGGCCCTCTCCGACGCCGAACGCCGCGCGATGGGCATCGAGCCCCTTCCCCAGAACCTGGGCGAGGCCATCGCCCTGATGGAACGCAGCGAACTCGTCGCGGAGACGCTGGGCGAGCACGTCTACGACTTCTTCCTGCGCAACAAGAAGTCCGAGTGGGAGGAGTACCGCAGCGAGGTCACGGCCTTCGAACTGCGGAAGAATTTGCCGGTGCTGTAGGGGCGCGGGGCCGCGTCGCGAGGGGCGGCCGTACGCGGGGCCGCGTCGCGAGGGGCGGCCGTACGACGGCGGCGGGGTGTGGCGCGAGGGCGTCGTGCCCCGCCGTTCGCGTGCGCGGGGCCGGGGTGCGGGCGGGGCGGAGGTGGTCCTCCGGGCGGAACCGGGGCTCGGGCGGGGGCGGCCCTTGGGCGGAGGCCGTCGTCCGGTGTCAGCCGAACACCCCGGCCATCGTCGCCATCGTCTCGCGGATCAGTTCGCGGGGGTCGTCGGTCTCGTCGTCCGTGATCCAGCGGCTAATCGCGAGGCGGAGGGAGGCGAGGAAGGCGGCGCCGAGGCAGCCGGCCTCCAGGGGGCTGAGGCCGGTGCGGTCGCTGATGGCCTCGCGCAGGTCCGTTTCGAGTACCGCGTGGTTGGCGAGCTGGCGGGCGAGCAGGGCGGGGTGGTGCAGGGCGAGGCGGCTGCGGAGCGCGGTCTCGCGGTCGATGGTCCCCTCGGCGGGGAAGCGGTCGGTGACCGCGCCCGCGAGGGCCTGCCAGGGGCCTTCGTGCGCGGGGCGGGCGCGGAAGGCGCGGACGAGGGCCTTGATGTGCTGCTCCTCGCCCCAGAGGACCGCGTCCTCCTTCGCCGTGAAGTAGTTGGAGAAGGTGCGGCGCGAGATGCCGGCCGCGTCGGCGATCGCCTCCACGGTGACGTTCTCGAAACCGTGCTCGACCGCCAGTTCCAGCGCCGCCTTGTGCACGGCCTCCCTGGTGGCGGCCTTCTTGCGCTCGCGCAGACCCACTGTGCTCTCCATGGTCCGTCCATCGTAGGCGACCCATTTTACGTGCCCAGTGTGCAAAATTGCCCAGTGCGCATGTATGGTGAATCCGTTGGCGCGGGGCCCGCGGCGGCAGCGGGAGCGCCTGGGCCGGCCGTCCCGCATCCCCCTCTCCCCTCTGTCCGGAGGCAGCCCGTGAGCGCCCCCTCGGTGGTGACGGCGGAGTCCGGCGACTCCGCCCCCGCGGATCACCAGCCCGTCATGGATCACCGGCACGTGTTGCGGGCCCTGAGCGGGCTCCTCATCGTGCTGTTCGTCGCGATGATCAGCTCGACCGTCGTCTCGGTGGCGCTGCCGCAGATCATCGGTTCCCTCGGCGGCACCCAGTCGCAGTACACCTGGGTCGTCACCGCGACCCTGCTCGCCTCGACCGCCTCGACGCCGATCTGGGGCAAGCTCGCCGACCTCTTCGACAAGAAACTGCTGCTCCAGGTCGCGATCGGCATCTTCGTCGTCGCCTCGCTCGGGGCCGGGTTCGCGCAGAACACCGCGACGCTCATCGGCTTCCGCGCCGTGCAGGGCCTCGGCATGGGCGCCCTCCAGGTGCTCGTGCAGGTGATCATCGCGGCGATGATCAGCCCGAAGGAACGCGGCAGGTACAACGGCTACCTCGGCGCCGTCATGGCGGTCGCGACGGTGGGCGGGCCGCTCCTCGGCGGGGCGATCACCGACGTGGACTGGCTCGGCTGGCGCTGGTGCTTCTTCATCGCGCTGCCCTTCACCGTTCTCGCCTCGGTGATCCTCGCCCGCACCCTGCACCTGGAGGACATCCGCCGCCCGGAGACGAAGGTGGACTACTGGGGTGCCGCGCTCATCGCGGCCGGGGTCAGCCTCCTGCTGCTGTGGGTCACCTTCGTCGACAACGACTTCGCCTGGATCTCCTGGCAGACGGGCGCGATGCTCGCGGGCACGGTGGTCCTGCTCGGCGCGGCCCTCGCGGTCGAGGCGAAGGTCGCCCAGCCGGTCATCCCGCTGCACGTCATCAGGCGCCGCGACCCCGCGCTCGCCATCGTCGCGAGCCTCGCGGTCGGCATGGCGATGTTCGGCGGCGCGGTCTTCCTCGGCCAGTACTTCCAGATCGGGCGCGGCAAGTCCCCGACGCAGGCGGGCCTGCTGACCATCCCGCTGATGGCCGGGGTGCTCCTGGCCTCGACGGTCGCGGGACGGCTCGTGTCCAGGACGGGGAAGGTCAAGCCGTTCATCCTCGCGGGCACCGTGATCCTCGCGGGCGGCTTCTTCGGCCTCGCCACGATCGACGCGCACACCTCCCTCGTCGTGGTCGGCGCGTGGATGTTCCTCGTCGGCACGGGCGTCGGCATGTCGATGCAGAACCTCGTCCTCGTCCTCCAGAACACCGTGCCGCTCCACGAACTCGGCGCGGCCAGCGGCGCCATCACCTTCTTCCGCTCGCTCGGCGGCACGATCGGCGTCTCGGTGCTCGGCGCCGTCCTCGCGAACGGCGTCGGCGGCAGGATCGCGGACGGACTCGGCAAGCTCGGCATCGACGCCACCGCGGCGGGCGGCGGCAGCGGCACGCTCGACGTCGGCGGGATGCCCGCCCCGGTCCGGGAGGTCGTGCGCGGCGCGTACGGCGACACGACGGGCCACATCTTCCTGATCGCCGCCTTCATCGCCCTCGTCGGCATCCTCGCCGCCGCCTTCCTCACCCCGGCGACCCTGCGCGACAGCGTGGACCTGGCGGAGGCCCCGGCAGCGGCCGCGGGCGGCGCCAAGGACACGGGCGACGGTACGAGTCCCACGCCCCCTCCCACAGCTCCGGCACCCGCCCCGGGCCGGGGCCCCGACGAAGGACCCGCCCCGGCCCCGGTCGCGTAGCCGACGGCCGGCCGGACACGAGGGACCCGGCCCGGGGGAGACGGGCCCGTACGGCGGCACGCGAGAAGCCACCGGCGGCACACGAGCGGGGCCACCCGGCACAGGGACCGGGTGGCCCCGATCGTGTGCCGCCGGTGGCTTCTCGCGTGCCGCCGTACGGGCCCGTCTCCCCCGGGCCGGGTCCCTCGTGTCCGGCCGGCCGTCGGATACGCGACCGGGGGCCGGGGCGGGTCCTTCGTCGGGGGCCCCGGCCCGGGGCGGGTGCCGGAGCTGTGGGAGGGGGCGTGGGACTCGTACCGTCGCCCGTGTCCTTTGGCGCCGCCCGCGGCCGCTGCCGGGGCCTCCGCCAGGTCCACGCTGTCGCGCA
>NZ_GG770539.1:5278922-5282463 GCF_000154905.1 Streptomyces sp. SPB074
GACGCCGCCGCCTGCCGCCTCGCCGTCCTCGCGATGGGCAAGTGCGGCGGCCACGAGCTGAACTACGTCTCCGACGTGGACGTCGTCTACGTCGGCGAACCCGCGCACGACGGCGTCGAGGAAGGCGAGGCGATCCGCGCCGCGACCCGCCTCGCCGCGCACCTCATGCGCATCTGCTCCGAGACCACCATCGAGGGCACCATCTGGCCCGTGGACGCCAACCTGCGCCCCGAGGGCCGCAACGGCCCCCTCGTGCGCACCCTCTCCAGCCACCTCGCCTACTACCACCGCTGGGCCAAGACCTGGGAGTTCCAGGCGCTGCTCAAGGCCCGCCCCGTCGCGGGCGACCTCGCCCTCGGCGAGGAGTACGTGGCCGCCCTCGCCCCGCTCGTGTGGCAGGCGTCCGAGCGCGAGAACTTCGTCACCGACACGCAGCGGATGCGCCGCCGCGTCATCGACGCCATCCCGGCCGCCGAGGCCGAACGCGAACTCAAGCTCGGCCCCGGCGGGCTGCGCGACGTCGAGTTCGCCGTCCAGCTGCTCCAGCTCGTCCACGGCCGCGACGACACCGGCCTGCGCAGCCCCACGACGCTCGCCGCGCTCGCCGCGCTCGCCGACGGCGGCTACATCGGCCGCACCGACGCCTTCCAGCTCGACGAGGCGTACCGCTTCCTGCGCTCCCTCGAACACCGCATCCAGCTCTTCAAGCTGCGCCGCACCCACCTCGTCCCCGAGGACGAGGCCGACCTGCGCCGCCTCGGCCGCTCCCTGGGCCTGCGCACCGAACCGATCGCCTCACTCCTCAAGGAGTGGAAGCGCCACTCGGGCGCCGCCCGCCGCATCCACGAGAAGCTCTTCTACCGCCCGCTCCTCGATGCCGTCGCCCACCTCGCCCCGGGCGAGGCGGGCCTGAGCCCCGAGGCCGCCCGCGACCGCCTCGTCGCCCTCGGCTACGCCGACCCCGCCGCCGCCCTGCGCCACCTCGAAGCGCTCACCCACGGCGTCTCGCGCCGCGCCGCGATCCAGCGCACCCTGCTCCCCGTCCTCCTC
This sequence comes from Streptomyces sp. SPB074, assembly GCF_000154905.1. GTDB lineage: Bacteria > Actinomycetota > Actinomycetes > Streptomycetales > Streptomycetaceae > Streptomyces. Next base: position 5,279,973 of record NZ_GG770539.1, read on the forward strand.
GGCTGGTTCGCCGACTCCGCCGACCCCGACGCCGGGCTCCTCAACTTCCGCAAGGTCTCCGACGCCCTCGGCAAGACGCCCTGGTACCTGCGCCTGCTCCGTGACGAGGGCGCCGCCGCCGAGAACCTCGCCCGCGTCCTGTCCGCGGGCCGCCTCGCCCCCGACCTCCTGCTGCGCGCCCCCGAGGCCGTCGCCCTCCTCGGGGATTCGGCCGGGCTCGGCCCGCGCCCCCGCGCCCAGCTCGAACAGGAGATCCTCGCCGCCGTGGGCCGCGCCGAGACCCCCGAGGGCGGGGTCGCCGCCGCGCGCGGGGTGCGCCGCCGCGAACTGTTCCGCACCGCCGCCGCCGACCTCATCGGCTCCTACGGCACCGAGGACACCCCGGCCGAGGAGGACCACGGCGCGCTCGTGGACCGCGTCGGCTCCGCCGTCTCCGACCTCACCGCCGCGACCCTCGCCGGCACCCTGCGCGCCGTCGTCCGCGCCGGCTGGGGCGAGGAACTGCCCACGCGTTTCGCCGTCATCGGCATGGGCCGCTTCGGCGGCCACGAACTCGCCTACGGCTCCGACGCCGACGTCCTCTTCGTCCACGCGCCCCGCGAGGGCGTGGACGAGGCCGAGGCGAGCCGCGCGGCGAACGCCGTCGTCGCCGAGATGCGCCGCCTCCTCCAGCTCCCGAGCGCCGACCCGCCCCTCCTCATCGACACCGGCCTGCGCCCCGAGGGCCGCAACGGCCCCCTCGTGCGCACCCCCGCCTCCTACGCCGCCTACTACCGCCGCTGGTCGCAGACCTGGGAGGCGCAGGCCCTCCTGCGCGCCGAACCCGTCGCGGGCGACGCCGAGCTCGGCCGCGCCTTCACCGAGCTGATCGACCCGCTCCGCTACCCCGCCGAGGGCATCGGCGAGGAGGCCGTGCGCGAGATCCGCCGCCTCAAGGCCCGCATGGAGGCCGAGCGCGTCCCGCGCGGCCAGGACCCCACCCTGCACACCAAGCTCGGGCGCGGCGGCCTCTCCGACGTCGAGTGGACCGTTCAGCTCCTCCAGCTCCGCCACGGCCACCACGAGCCGGGCCTGCGCACCACCCGCACCCGCGAAGCCCTCGCCGCCGCCTTCGAGGCGGACCTCCTCGACCAGGAGCAGGCCCGCATCCTCGACGAGGCGTGGGTCCTCGCCGCGCGCGTGCGCAACGCCGTCATGCTCGTACGGGGCCGCGCGGGCGACACCTTCCCGAGCGACACCCGCGAACTCGGCGCCGTGAGCCGCTACCTGGGCTACGAGGCCGGGCACGCCGGGGACATGCTGGAGGACTACCGCCGCACGACACGGCGGGCACGCGGCATCGTGGAGGAGCTGTTCTACGGGGCGGCGCTGTGAGCCGCGCGGCCGGGCGCCCGCACGGGGCCGCCGCCCGCCTCAGCGCGAGGCCCGTGCCGCCTGGGTCGCCCCGGCGGCGCGCAGGCGGGAGCCCTTGCCCGGTGAGGTGATCAGCCGGGGCAGCGTGTAGGGAAGTTTCCCGTACCAGAGCGAGGCGACGGCGAAGCCGAAGGCGAGGCAGAAGAGGCCGCCGACCGCGTCGAGCCAGAAGTGGTTCGCCGTCGCCACGATCACCGTCAGCGTAAGCAGCGGGTAGAGCCCGCCGAGGATCTTCGCCCACGGCGCCTTCGCCAGCGCGATGATCGTCAGCCCCGCCCACGTGGACCAGCCGATGTGCATCGACGGCATCGCGGCGAACTGGTTCGACACGTGCTTGAGGTTGCCCGAGGCCAGCGAGCCCCACGTGCGGTGCACGAGGACGGTGTCGATGAAGTGGCTGTTCGTCATGAGCCGCGGCGGCGCCAGCGGGTACAGGTAGTAGCCGAGCAGCGCCGCGCCCGTCGTCGCGAAGAGCGCGAGGCGTGCCGCCGCGTACCGTCCGGGATGCCACTTGAAGAGCCAGACGAGCACGCCGAGCGTCACGATGAAGTGCAGCGTCGCGTAGTAGTAGTTCATCCCCACGATGAGCCATGTGACCTTGTTGAGCGCGTGGTTGACCGACTGTTCGAAGGCCAGGCCGAGATCGTGCTCCACGCGCCAGATCCAGTCCGCGTGGCGCAGCGCCTCGGCGCGCTGCTCGGGAACCGCGTTGCGGATCAGCGAGTAGACCCAGTAACTCAGGCCGATGAGGACGATCTCGAACCAGAGCCTGGGCCGCTTCGGGGTGCGCAGCCGCCGCACCGCGCGGCGCACGGCGGTGGGGTGGCCGGGCGTCTCCGTCGCGGGTGAGGAGGCGGCCGGTTCGCGGCCGGCCATCGGTGTCACAGTGATCTCACCCATGAGCAGAGAGTCTGCCAGAATCCGCCACGAATGCTGATCATCCCTCCGGTCGGCCTCTCGCCCGTCTTCTCCCCCTGGAGGAGGAGGGCCGGGAGCACGAACCCCGGGGGAACCCCGGGCCGGAGCCGCCCGCGCCCCCCTGGCCGCACCCCGGCCTCCCCACCGTGTGCCCCTCTCA
>NZ_GG770539.1:5282912-5286010 GCF_000154905.1 Streptomyces sp. SPB074
AGTACGCCGGGTCCTGCCGTGCCTCCTCCGGCAGGTCGAGCACCTCGGGCAGCCCCAGCTCCTCGCCCTGGTAGACGTACACCGAACCGGGCAGCGCGAACGTGAGCAGCGCCGCCGCGCGCCCGCGCCGCAGCCCGCGCGCCGGGTCGCCCTCCGCGTACCGCGTCGTGTGCCGCACGACGTCGTGGTTGGAGAGCACCCACGTCGTCGTCGCCCCGACCGCGCCCGTCGCGGCGAGCGAGGCGTCGATCACCTCGCGCAGCGCCCGCGCCCCCCAGGGGGCCAGCACGTACTGGAAGTTGAACGCCTGGTGCGCCTCGTCCGCGCGGACGTACAGTGCCAGCCGCTCCGAGGTCGGCGCCCACGCCTCGGCGACCTCGACGCGCTCGCCCGGGTAGGAGTCCAGGAGCGCGCGCCAGGAGCGGTGGATCTCGTGCACCCCGTCCTGGTCGAAGAAGGGCAGCACCTCGGTGTTGAGCATCCGGGCCTGCCCCGCGCGGCCCACGTCGGGCAGCCCGGGCGCCTTGACCATCCCGTGCGCGACGTCCACCCGGAAGCCGTCCACGCCGAGGTCGAGCCAGAACCGCAGCACGTCCTCGAACTCGGCGCGCACCGCCGGGTGCTCCCAGTTCAGGTCGGGCTGCTCGGGGGCGAACAGGTGCAGGTACCAGGCGCCGTCGGGCAGCCGCGTCCAGGCGGGGCCCCCGAAGACCGACTCCCAGTCGTTGGGAGGCAGTTCGCCGTGCTCCCCGCGCCCGGGGCGCAGCACGTAGTACGCGCGCTCGGGCGCCGCGGCCGAGGCGCGCGCGGCGCGGAACCACGGATGCAGCTCGGAGGTGTGGTTCGGGACGACGTCCACGATGACGCGCAGCCCGTGCGCGTGCGCCGCCCCGATGAGCGCGGCGGCGTCGGCGAGGTCGCCGAAGAGCGGATCGACCGCGCGGTAGTCCGCGACGTCGTAGCCGCCGTCGGCCTGCGGCGAGGCGTAGAACGGCGTGAGCCACACCGCGTCCACGCCGAGCCCCGCGAGGTAGGGCAGCCGGCTCGTCACACCGCGCAGGTCACCGATCCCGTCCCCGTCGCTGTCCGCGAAGGACCGTACGTACACCTGGTAGATGACGGCGTCCCGCCACCAGGCGCGCGCGAGGGGACGGGGGGCGGGGTCCAGCGGCATGAAGGGCCTCTCTTCTCGCTGCGGGGTGCGGGGTGCGGGGTGCGGCGTGCGTGGTGTGCGGCGCGGGTGGCGTCCGGTGGCGGCCCGGGGGAGGGGAGCGGGCCGCCGCCGGGCACCTGTCACGGTCATACCCGACCGGCGGACGTACCGATACGAAGTGACGCACAACGCCGTCAATTGGCGGTTTCCTTGCGGCCCCGTGTTCCTTCGCGACCTGCTCCGGCCCGCCGCCGACCGCGCCGCCGCTCTGTCACGGACCTGTCACCGGATGCCCAACGACGCCTGATCGCGCCCGTCTTGGGCATCAGAGAGCTGTGAAGGACGGGCCGACGCGAGGGCGCGGCCCCGTGGGAGGAGAGGGGAGCGCCGTCATGCCCCAGAAGACCGCCGTGTCCGAGGAGTCCGAGGAGAGCACGCGGACGACGCCGCGACGCGGGACGGGCCTGCCCTGGTGGGGGAAGCTCCTCGCGGTCCTCGTGGCGCTCGTCGTGCTCTTCACGCTGCTCATCCGCTTCGCCGTGATCCCCGGCCTCGGTGAGCTGTTCGGCGAGGAGACCCACGACCGCACCGGGCCCGCGCTGCTCAAGTCCATCAAGGACATGAGCCGTTACGAGGCCGCCACCGGCAACTTCCAGGTCGTCGTGGACCTGGAGAAGGACACGAAGTACCTGCCCGACGCCCTCAAGGGCAAGCGCACGCTGTACGTCGGCGCCGGCACCGTCTCCTCGTACGTGGAACTCGGCGGCCTCAAGGACGACGACGTGCGCGTCAACGACGACCGCACCGAGGCCACGCTGCGCCTGCCGCGCGCCGTGCTCGGCAAGCCCGCGCTCGACCCCGACCGCTCCTACGCGGTCTCCAAGCAGCGCGGACTCCTCGACCGGCTGGGCGACTTCTTCTCCGACAACCCCAACGACGAACGCGCCGTCCAGAAGCTCGCCGCCGAGCACATCGGCGACGCCGCCAAGGACAGCGAACTCACCGCCCGCGCCGAGAAGAACACCACCTCGATGCTGGAGGGGCTGCTGCACTCGCTTGGCTTCGACACCGTGCGCGTCACCTACGCGGCGAAGAAATGACCGCCTGAGCCGCGGCCTCCGCTCGCGCCCCGGGCAGCGCGCCCGCCGGCGCGAGCGCGAGGAGGCCGGCGACCAGCTCGGCGAAGGGCCCGTCCACGGGCTCCCCGGCCAGGATCTCCCGCAGCAGCACCGCGAGCGCGGGATCGCGCTGCGCGCTCACCGCGAGCAGCGCCACGAAGTCGTGCACGAGCTGGAGTTCCAGCTCCGCCCGCGCCACGCGCCGCCCGTCCAGCCACAGCAGCGCCGTGGACTCGGCGAGCGCGACCCACGACCGTACGACGAGATCGAGGCGGGCCGAGGGCTCGGCGACGCCGAGGTGCGCCAGTATCTGGTCCCGCGCGGCCTGCCGGACCGCGTCGATGAGCGCGTTCGCCGCCTGCCCCGAGGGCACGGAGGGCCCGCCGCGCATGAGCGCCGAGAAACCCGGGCCGTGCGCGTCCACGAAGTCGAAGTACCGCTCCATGACCCGCGAGAGGCGTGCGCCCAGCGGCCCTTCCCGCGGCTCCACGAAGCGGTGCGCGAGATCGTCGGCGGCCCGCCGTAGCGCCGCCTCATAGAGGCTGAGCTTCCCGGGGAAGTAGTGGTACACGAGGGGCCGCGAGATCCCGGCCGCGGCGGCGATCTCGTCTATCGACACATCGGCGGGAGGACGGCGGCTGAACAACTCCAGTGCCACGGAGATCAACTGTTCCCGACGCTCCTCGACACCCATCCTGCGGCGTACCCCGGTCGTCATACGAACACCCTACCGAGAGCGGCGGGTTAGGGGAGCCCGGGTCTCCGCGAGGCCGCCGGGGCGCAGGAGCGGGGGCGCCGCCCCCCGCCGGGGCGGCCCCGCCGTCCCC
>NZ_GG770539.1:5286624-5290315 GCF_000154905.1 Streptomyces sp. SPB074
ACGCCGAGGGCGCCCAGGCGCTCCGGCGGCGGGAGGTCGTCCACCTCGCCCGGCGCCCCCGGCGGGCCGGTCGTCAGGTGCGCGGGCAGCAGGTCGCCGAGGTCCGCGTACAGCCGCGCGTGACCGTCGCGCCCGGTGACCTGCACCGTGTTCCACGTCGTGCAGCCCCCGTCGGGGGCGGGCGTGCGGCCCGGCTGCTGGAAGGGCCACACCGTCCCGTCCGGCTCCGTCGTGAACGGCGTGGACGCCCGCGCCGGGGTCCGCAGATCGCGCTGCGCCACGGACTTCACCCACGGCGCGGTCAGATAGCGCACGTTGCCGTCGGTACGCGCGACCGCGACCACCGCCGCACCCGTCTCGTCCACGTTGTCGGCCCGGACGAGATCGAGCGCCGGGTCGCCGAAACCGTCACCCGCCGCCTCCGCGTACCGCACGAGGCGCAGCCCGTCGTAGAAGAGCACGACGTCCGCCCCCGCCGTGTGCCCCGCCCACAGGAGCTTCGGCGAGCCCGCCGGGCCGCCGAGCGGCGTACCGGGCGTCGCCGAGACGTGCGTACGGGCGCCCGGGCCGGCCCAGGCGCGCAGCGCCCGGCCGAGCAGCGCGCGGTCCTGGAGGAGGTCGCCGCGCGCCGGCCACACCGAGAAGTCGCGGCGCGAGGCCGTCTCCCAGGCGTCCGGCGCCACCGTCGTCAGGCGCGCCGGGTCCAGCGCCTCGCGCTCCGCCGCGCTCGGCACGTACGCGGGCTCCTGCGCGCGCGTGAGCGACCACCCGGTGAACGCCGCCCCGCACACGAGGAGCACCGCCGCGCCCGCGCCGAGCGCCCGCGCGCCCTGCCGGCGGCGGACGAGATCCGTGGGCCGTGCCTGGAGCGAGCAGGGGTCGAACTCCGGCGAGGCGAGCAGCGCCGCCGCGTGCGCCCCCGCCGGGACCTCCACCCCGGCCGCCTCGTGCAGCGCGGCGTCCGCGTCCCGCGCGCCCGCCTCCGCGAGCAGCGCCCGCGTCGCCGCCGCGTCCAGGCCCTCCAGGTGGGCCAGCGCGTACGCGGCCCTGGCCGCCGCGCTCAGCCGCGACAGCGCCTGGTCGAGGGCGATCTCCTCACTGCCGCCCGCGCGCGGGAAGAGCCTGAGCCCCCACACCCGCGGCAGCCCGGACGGCACCCGCGCCTTCCCGCCGCCCTCGCCGCAGGCCCGCAGCGCCTCGCGCAGCACCCGCAGCCGTACGCAGGCGTACCCCGCGTCGCGCGCCGGGACGCCGCCCGGCCCGCCCGCCTCCGCCGCGCGCGGCCCCGGCACCCGCCGGCCCGCGAGGTCCCTGGGCCGCGGCAGCGCCCGCTGGGTGAGGGCGTGCGCCGCCAGGACCCGGCGGGCGCGGCCGAGCGAGGCGGGCAGCACGAGGTGCGCGAGCCGCACGAGCCGCGGGTAGTGCTCGACGAGGGCCGCCTCCGCCTGCGCGAAGCCGACCGGCGCGGCGCCGGGCGATGAGGGGGCGGCGCCGGAACGCGACCGGCGGGAGGTTCGAAGGGCGAGCTTGGCGGAATCCACGCCAAGCGCAACGAGACACGCCCCCCGAGGTCACCTGCCCCCGCCCGACTGCCCCGGCCGCCGCCCGTCGAGGAAGGCGAGCACCGCGAGGACCCGGCGGTTGTCGTCGTCGGAGATCTCCAGGCCGAGGCGGAAGATGTTCGACGTGTGCTTCGCGACCGCCCGCTCGGTCACCACGAGGCGTTCCGCGATCGCCGCGTTCGAGCGGCCCTGCGCCATGAGTTCGAGCACCTCCCGCTCACGCGCCGTGAGCCGCGCGAGCGGCCGTTCGGCGGCCGGGCGGCGCAGCAACTGCGAGATCACCTGCGGGTCCATCGCCGTGCCGCCCGCCGCGACCTGCCGCACCGCCGCGACGAACTGCTCCGCGTCGAAGACCCGGCCCTTGAGCAGGTACCCGACCCCGCCCGCGCCGTCCGCCAGCAACTCCCGCGCGTACAACTGCTCGACGTGCTGCGAGAGCACCGGCAGCCCGGGCCGCTCCCGCCGCGCCGCGAGCGCGCACCGCAAGCCCTCGTCGGTGTACGAGGGCGGCAGCCGCACGTCCACGACCGCCACGTCCGGCCGCTCCTCGGCGAGCGCCCGGCTCAGCTCGGGCCCGCTCTCCACCGCGGCGACGATCTCGCAGTCGTACGCCTCCAGCAGCCGTACGAGACCGTCCCGCGGCAGAAACAGGTCCTCGGCTAGGACAACACGCACGGCAGCTCCACGGTGGCCAGGGTGGGGCTGCCGGGGGGAGAGCTGACGGCCAGGACACCGTCGAAGGTACCGAGCCGCCGCTCGACGCCCGCGAGCCCCGTCCCCTTCGCGAGTGCCGCTCCGCCCCCGCCGTTGTCCCCGACGCTGATCCGCAACCGCCCCTCGCGGTGCCCCAGGTCGATCCGGATCCGGTCCGCGCCCGCGTGCTTGACCGCGTTGGCCAGCAGCTCGCTCGTCGCGAAGTACGCCGCCGCCTCGACCGGCGCCTCGGCGCGCCCCGGCACGTCGGCGACCACCTCCGTCTCGACGGGCAGCCGCAGCGCCAGGGCCCGTACCGCGTCCACGAGCCCGCGCTCGGCGAGCACCGGGGGGTGGATGCCGCGCACGAGGTCCCGCAGCTCGCCGAGCGCCTCCGCCGAGGACTGCCGCGCCTTGCCGAGGAGTTCCTTCGCCTTCGCCGGGTCCCGTTCCACGAGCGACTCGTTGAGCCCGAGGTCCATGCCCACCGCGACGAGCCGCGCCTGCGCCCCGTCGTGCAGGTCCCGTTCGATGCGGCGCAGTTCGGCCGCCGAGTTGTCGACGGCGTCCTCCCGCGTGGCGGTGAGCCGGTCGATCCGCGCGGCCATCTCCCGCTCGCGGCCCGGCGCGAGCGCCGCACGCGTCAGGCGGAAGTACGCCCGCAGGAGCGCCGGGGCCGACCAGCGCGCCGTCAGGGCGATCACCACGCCGACGGCGAGCGCGAGCAGACCCGTCACCTGGCTGTCCACGGGGACGAACAGGTACCACTCCGGGCTGTCCTCGAAGATCCGCCAGCCCCCGGCGGCGAGCACCGCGCCCCACACCGGGTAGAGCAGCACGAGCGGCGCGAGGACGGAGAGGACGACGCCCGCCGTGCAGTCCAGGAGCAGCCAGCCGATGTCCCGCCACGTGGCCGGGTCCCGCAGCAGCGCGAGGCACAGCCCCGCCTCGCCCGCGAAGCCTGGTCGCAGCGGCGGCAGGGGACGGTACGCGAGCCCGATCCGCATTCCGCCCCAGGCACGGGCCCGCTCCCGGCGGCCCAGCGCGTACTCGCGGATCACGGCGAGGACCGGGGGCGTCGTGAGGAGCCCGACGCCGAGCGGGACGAGGCAGACCGAGACCAGTACGAGGCAGAACAACAGGCAGGACACGACGAGCGAGACACCCGCGAGCGCGGCCCCGCGCCCGGCGGCCCGGAAGGCCCGCAGCGGTCCCCGGCCCTCGTCCCCGGGGCCCGCGCCGTCCGCCGTCGCGAGGAACCGCTCGGCGGCCCGCTCCCCGGCGCGCAAGCGCGCGTACACGCGCCGCCCGCCCTCGTCCTCGTGCGCCGTCAGCCCGCCCATGATCCACCTCTTCACCCACCGCGGGCCCACGGGCCCGGTCGGGCCCCGGCGGCCCGACACCCCTGATTCTGCGGATCGCCGCCGCCCGGGGGG
>NZ_GG770539.1:5291181-5307719 GCF_000154905.1 Streptomyces sp. SPB074
CACCGCGCGCGGCCCGTGCGACCAGGTGTCCACGACGAGGTCCCACTCGCCGCCTTCGAGCGCCGCGAGACCGCCCGGCGCGGTGCGGTCGCCGACGAGCGCGCGGACGCCCTCCGGCACCGGTTTCGTGCCCCGGTTGAGCACCGTCACGTCCCAGCCGCGCGCCAGACCCTCCTCGACCGTCGCGCGCCCGACGAACTCGGTCCCGCCCAGGACGAGCAGCCGTGCCGCCGACGCGTTCGCTGTCATGGCACGAGCCTGCCCGCTCCGGACGGGACCGGGGACCGCTTTTCGCTCTCGGGGGATCTTGTGCGCTGTCGGCCGAACCCCGGCGTGTGCGGGAACCTTCCCCGCTCCCCCCGCGTCCGCCCGGCTCAGCCCAGCGGCGGCGTGTACTTGTAGCCGACCCGCCGCACCGTCTGGATGCTGTGCCGGTACGCGCCGCCGAGCTTGCGGCGCAGCCGCGCGATGTGCACGTCCACGGTCCGCCCGTCGCCGACGTGCCCGTAGCCCCACACCGTCGTGACCAACTGGTCGCGCGTGTGCACCCGGTGGGGGTGCGCGACGAGGTGGGCGAGGAGTTCGAACTCCAGGTACGTGAGGTCGAGCGGGCGCCCGTCCACCTCGGCGGTCCTGCTGTGCGCGTCGACCCGTACGGCCTCGCCGCGCGGCTCCGGCGCCGGAGCAGGCGCGGGCACGGCGCTCACGGCGGGCGCGGCCGGGGCCGCGGCCTCCGCGAACGGCGGCCGCTGGTCCGCCGGTACGAGAACGAGGTACCCGACCATCGGCGGGTTGCCCGGCAGGGCGGGCAGAGTGTGCGGCGGTACGGGGAGCCAGGTCGCCCCGGCGGGCAGCGCGACCTCGGGGGCGGGCGCGGGCTCGCCCTCCTCGACGGCTCGCAGCCGGTGCCGCGGGCCCGCCGGGCCCGCGGGCCGGGCGAGCGGGGTGGCGGAGAGGGAAGGGTGGTTCGCCATGGGAGGTGTCAGCTCTTTTCGCACGAAGCGGCACCGCGAGGGTGCCGGGGATGCCACGGAAGGGACATACGTCGTCGCGCGGACCGAAGACCGGAGCCCGGCCGGGAGGGCGGGGAGGGTGTTAGAGGGCCCGAGCGTTTCGCCGGGGCTGACACACACGGTCGAAGTCGTGGTGCTGACGGGACGGCCAGAACGGTTCGAGGTCGACACGACCCGTCACGAGGTTCCGGAAGCTGTCCATGCGTCCATTGAAGCAGATGACCTGAGAGGCAGGGAGAGGGTTTCGGCCGAAGCCGGAGCAAAAAGCCGACAACGCGAAGGGGCGTTCACCCCGTCATGGTGAACGCCCCCGGACGCGCGCCTCGCCGCGCGCGCCCGGCCGCCGGGCCGGTCACCCGGCCCGGGGACGATCCCGGCGCCTCAGACCTGCCCGGTCTTCTCCAGCGAGGCGCAGCACGTCTCCGTGATGAGCCGCGTCACCACGTACGGGTCCACGTTCGCGTTCGGGCGGCGGTCCTCGATGTAGCCCTTGCCGTCCTTCTCGACCTGCCACGGAATCCGCACCGAGGCGCCCCGGTCGGAGACCCCGTAGCTGTACTCGTCCCACGGGGCCGTCTCGTGGAGGCCGGTGAGGCGCTCGTCGATGCCCGCGCCGTAGTTCTTCACGTGGTCGAGCGGCTTGGAGCCCTCGCCGAGCGCTTCGCAGGCGGTGACGATCGCCTCGTAGCCCTCGCGCATCGCCCTGGTCGAGAAGTTGGTGTGCGCGCCCGCGCCGTTCCAGTCGCCCTTCACCGGCTTCGGGTCGAGCGTCGCCGAGACGCCGAAGTCCTCGGCCGTGCGGTAGAGCAGCCAGCGGGCGATCCACAGCTGGTCGGAGACCTCCAGGGGCGAGAGCGGGCCGACCTGGAACTCCCACTGCCCCGGCATGACCTCCGCGTTGATGCCGGAGATCCCGAGCCCGGCGGCGAGGCAGTGGGCGAGGTGCGCCTCCACGATCTCGCGGCCGAAGATCTCGTCCGCGCCGACGCCGCAGTAGTAGCCGCCCTGCGCGGCCGGGAAACCGTTCTCGGGGAAGCCGAGCGGGCGGCCGCCCCGGAAGAAGGTGTACTCCTGCTCGATCCCGAAAATCGGCTCCTGCGCGGCGAACTTCTCGGAAACGTCACGCAGTTCGGCGCGCGTGTTGCTCGGGTGCGGACTCAGGTCGGTGTCCAGGACCTCGCACAGCACGAGGACGTCGGCGCCGCCGCGGATCGGGTCGGGACACGTGAGGACCGGCTGGAGCACACAGTCGGACGAGTGGCCCTCCGCCTGGTTCGTGGAGGAGCCGTCGAAGCCCCAGACGCCCGGCTCCGCGCCGTCGGCGACGATCTTCGTCTTCGACCTGAGCTTGGCGGTCGGCTGGGTGCCGTCGATCCAGAGGTACTCGGCCTTGAAGCTCACGGGGGCACTTCCTTCGGGCTGCGCGACGCGCCCTCGGGGGCGCGGATGGCGGAGGCGGGTAGCGGGGGCGGGACGCCCGCAGAATGACAAGAGGCGGTTGCCCGGCCGTTGCCCCGGTGTGAACCGCGTGTTACCCGGCCGCACTCCCGGCGCGGGGCGGCCGGCGCACGTGTCGCAAGGGGCCCGGGGGACACCGTCGCACCCCTGTGGCGCCCCCGCTTTCGAACACCTCAAATCCCCTGCCACCAGCGGCTTTTGTCAGTGCCCGGCAGTAGAATGGGGGCAGTGTTCGAACGCGGGCGGGAGGCCCGGACCGGCCCCGCGAGTGACCGGTCCCACCCCCGTCCGACGGCTCAGGAGGATGCCCGTGGCCCGCGCAGCGACCCTCGACCCGACCGCCCCCGCGACCCCGCTCTTCGACCTCCCCTACATGCCCGTCGAGAAGCGTGCCCTGCCCGCCGGGCGCCCCCGCGAGTGGTACGTCGCGCACAACCGCCGCCTCAAGGCGATGCGGCTCGCGATCGTGCTCCTCGACGCGGGCGTGTGGCGCCCCGAGCAGGCCCCCGACCGCACGATCCGGCTCGCCGCCGCCCGGGTCGGCATCCACCCGCCGTCCCCCGTGACGTGCCACATGGTGCGCGCGCTGATGCGCTACAGCCGCTGACGGCACCCCGGCCGGGGCCCGTACGCGGGCGGAGTCACTCCGGCTCCGCCCGTACGAGCCCCGGCACCCGGTACCCGGCCTCCGGCACGTACAGCCGCAGCACCGCGCGGAAGGCGCCCGCCGGGACCGGTACCCAGTTCGCGGGGCGGGCGCGCGGCGGGCGTGCCGACAGGCGCAGCACCAGGGCGCCGTCCGGCTCGCGCACGAGCCCCGGCGTGCGGTCGCTGACCGCGCGCGGCTCGGGCCCGGGGGCGCGCGGCACCGCGTGCGCGCTCAGCGCCCAGCCGTAGGCGGGCGGCGGGGGTGGCAGGCGCAGGGTGTAGGAGTGCGCGCCGTCGAGCCGGTCCCCGGCCGCGTCCCGGTACGTCTGCGTCGTCGTCGCCTCGTAGCCGTGCGGCCCCCACAGACCGACCCGCGCGGCCACCGCGCGCCGCAGGTACGCCTCGCAGCGGTCCTCGACGCGCCAGAGCGAGGCGTCGAGCGTGCCGGGGCCGAGGTGGTCGAGGTTGAAGTCGAAGAGATGCGCGGCGCCCTCCCAGCCGCCGGAGGGATTCCCCGCCGGGCGCCGCACGGCGGGACCGGCCGCCCCGCCCGCGCTTGCCGTGTCGCCGTCCTCGCTCCACCGCCACGCCGCCGCCTCGATCTGCGCGCGCCCCGCCGCCTCGCCCTCCTCCAGCGCCCAGCGCAGCTCGGCCGTCGGTTCCGCGTACGGCGTCGCGCCCTCCTCCAGGAGCCCGAGCGACTGGAACCGCTCCTGGTAGGCACGGTCGGCCCCCGAGGGCGGGAAGTCGCCCGCCCACACCCGCAGCCGCTCCCAGAACCGCAGCGACGGCTCCGCGAGCGGGTCGCCCCCCGGCAGGCCGCCGCGCCCGAGACCCGGCGCGGTGAGCGGGTGCAGCGCGAGACCGGCCCGCAGCTCGCGCACCGCGGCGACGTCCTCCGCGTCCGCGAGCAGGCAGGCGTAGCGGACCACGAGCGTCGCGACCGCCGTCGGCGCCTCGATCACCTCGCGCACGCTCCCCGGCACCTGCCCGTCCCAGCCGGGCGGCGCCAGCAGCCAGCTCCCGCCCTCCGCGCCGCCCGCGCGCAGGCCCGCGTACGCGAAGTCGTTGGTCCAGGCGTCCACGAACTGGTACACCGCGTAGCGCGCGCCGCTCGGCGGGACCTGGAGGATGAGCGGCCCCTCGGAGAGGTCGAGGTGGGCGAGCGAGCACAGGGTGCCCTCGTCGCCGGGCCAGGCCGTGGCCGGTTCGGCGTGCGCGAAGTGGTTGAAGGACGTCGCGGGCAGCGAGCCCAGCCCGTCCTGCGTGAGCGAGCCGACGGTCTCCAGGCCGCGCACGAGCGGGGTGCCGTAGACGTACGCCTCGGCGGCGAGCGAAGCCGCCCGGGTCGCGTGCCCCATCCCGCCTCCTCCTGCCGGCCTCCCCCCAAGGTCACACGCCCCCCGCCGTCCCGCATCCCGAGTCGCACGCGTGAACGACCTGTCCTCTCGGCGGGTGGAGCGCGTCCCCCACACGGCCGGACCCGAAATCGGACAGGCGCGCTCGCGCGGGGCGCAAGGGTGAACCGGCGCGGCGCCCGGGCGGCCGGCTCGTTGGCCGGTCAGATCGCCGCGAGTGAGCGAACGATCGCCAAGCGTGACAGTGAGGCCGTGTGGGTACGTACCGCACCGCGCGTACGCGGACGTACCGGACGGCCCGCCCGGTCCGGGGAGCCCGGACCGCCCGGACGAGAGGACACCGCCCCATGCCCCAGCAGCCCGCACCCGCGCACCCCGCGCTCCCGCCCGCCGGGCACGCGCGGTGAGCCGCCTCTCGCTCGCCCTGTGCGGCGCGCATCTCGCCGGAGTGGTCTGGCTCGGCCACTGCGCCACGCAGAGCGCGCGCCACGCGGCCTGGTGGACGACGCTCGCTCTCGTCGCCGCCTCGGCGCTCCTCGTCGCCGCGATCCTGCGCGAGCACGAGTGCGCCGAGGAGCACGTCCCGCGCGCCACGCCGGCGCCGCCCCCGCGTCCCGTCGCCGACTGGCAGGTCTTCGAGGCGCTGTGCTGCCTGCGGGCCTGGGAGACCCGGGGCCGCGCGCACGATCCCGCGCACTGCTCGTGCCGCGACTCGCTCTCGCGCGAGGAGCGGCCCTCGTGAGGAGCCGGTGAACTCCGGGACGGAACCGGTGGCCGCGGAGGAAGGGGCCGCGTCGGGGCCCCCGTGGCACTTGAGGCAGGATGCGCATATGCCCGAACCCGCAGAGCCGCCCGAGCAGGAGCCGGAGGACGAGACCCCCGCCGACCCCGAGAGACGCGCCCTGCCCCCCGACCCCTCCGCGATGTGGCTCGTCCGCGCCTTCGGCGAACTGGACCTCGACACCGTGGGCGGGCTCCGCGAGGAACTGGAGGCGGCCGCCGCGCGCTACCCGGTCGTGATACTCGACCTCAGCCGCGTCGAGTTCGGCGACTCCGGCTTCCTCAATCTCCTCATCCGCGTCCGCACCACGACCCGGCTGCGCCTGGTCGCCCCGACGGAGTCCCTGCGCCAGCTCTTCGCGCTGACGGGCACGGACACGGTCCTGGACGTGTACGCGTCGATCGGCGAGGCGATCGACGCGGGCTGAGCGCTCTCAGCGCTTCCCGTCGGCAGGCGGCTCGCGCTGCGCGGGGACGAAGCCGGGACGCTCGTACGCGCTGTGCGCCGACGTCAGCGACAGCCGCGCCCGCACCGTCTTGCCCGCCCCCGGCCCGTCCTCCACCTCCACGCGCGCGAGCCGCAGCACGAGCCCCCACCCGTATCCGCCCTCGCGCACGAGGGGCCGCGGCGTCCGCTCCCGGGGCCGTTCCTCCGAGGCGTCCGAGACGCTGATCTCCACCTCGCCGTCCCCGATGCTCACCCGGAACCCGGTGACCCCGTCCGCGTGCCGCACGGCGCTGCTCACCAGCTCCGAGGCCACGAGCACGGCGTCGGCGAGCACGAGCACGTCCACCGGGGGCCGCACCGCCAGCAACGCGTCGTACACCCGCTCCCGCGCCTCTCCCGGCCGCAACCCGCGCGCACCCCGGTCCGCACCGGCCTCCTCGCGCCCTCCGGCATGGCCGTCCTCGTCCGACACCACCACTCACCTGCCCGCACTCGCTCGCCGTCCGGTCTCATCCGCCCCTGTGCACCGGGTGCCCCGCCTGGGACGCGGCGCACCTGCGGGCTGTGCCCGGCACCCGGCCGGGCCTCCCCCTCCCCGGACAGCACTGAGCGGCCATGGCCACTCCGCTGTGACCATGACCGCCTGAGGAATCAGTTGCCTAGCAGGGCCGGACGATGATGTGGAACAGCGGACGCGAGGCCCCGAAGCGCTCGCGAGGGCGCAGTCGGACGGTCCTGGTGAATCCCCCGAGCACCAGGATCAGTAGGGCTGCCGGAGCGCTGAGAACGGCCAGGACGGCTGCCGGCGCGCGCGAGCGCTCTTGGCGGAGCCTGTTCGTGTACTCCGTCACACCCGCTCCTTCTCGTCTTCACGGGCCGGGGCGAACTCCTCCTCCCGGGCCTCCTCCCTGTCGAGTTCGGCGGCCCTGCGGGCGATGACCTCCATGTGCGCGCTCCACTCGGGCGGCATGAGCGGGCGGCCCCCGGAACCCGTTGCGCGGGCATCGCGCAGCAGCTTCACGAGGACATCGTGGGCAGTGTCGGACACGGTGTCCTTCCTTCTGTCGATGGGAACAGGAGGGCTCTAGGGAGCGTATTCGGTTGTGATCAAGAGGCTGCTCGTGTGAGGTCCTTGATCCAGATCATCGAGGCGCGTAGGTAGAGTCCGGCGAGGTAGCTGTCGGGGGTCTTGTCGTAGCGCGTGGCGATGCCTCGCCATGCCTTGAGCTTGTTGATCAGACGCTCGACGGTGTTCCGCTCCTTGTAGAGGTCTGCGTTGTGGCTGACGGGCCGGCCGCCGTGGGAGCCCTTCTTGTTCCGGTTGGCGGCCTGGTCCTTCTTCTCCGGGATGACCGCTTTGATACGGCGTTTGCGCAGGTGGGCACGGTTGCCGCGGGACGAGTACGCCTTGTCTGCGGCGACCGCGTCCGGCCGGGTGCGGGGACGGCCGACGAGCCCGCGGACCCGTACCTTCCCCAGCACTGGGATGAACTGCGGACTGTCGGCGGCCTGCCCCTCGGTCAGGATGAACGCCAGCGGGCGGCACCTCCGGTCGCCGGCGACATGGATCTTGCTGGTCTGCCCGCCCCTGGAGCGTCCGAGCAGGGCGGCCTTCAGCCGAAGTTTGCGTCGGCGCCGGACGCGCCGTCGTTCTTCCCGCCCGGGATCGCTCCCGGCCTCCTGCCCGGTTTGTTCGTCGCAGCCGCCCCCTTTGACCTGGCCTTCTCCGCCTCGGCGGCAGCCTTCTCCAGAGCGGTGAGGACCTCCTCGTCCAGGTGCATGCCGGCCGCGTCGTGGTGGGCACGGGCGGTGGTGGAGTCGATGCTGACCAGGGACAGGTCCACCTCACCGCGCTTCGCGGCTTCCGCGATCAGGCCCTCCAGCAGGGCCTCGAAGACCCCGGCGTCACGCCACTGCCGGAAGCGGTTGTGGACGGTCGACCAGGCGCCGAACTCTGCCGGCATCTCCCGCCACTGCCCGCCCGTCTTGAACCGCCAGATCACGCCCTCGAACTGCTGCCGCAGCCGCTCGGGGTACGGGCCGTACTCGCCGATCGGCAGGTACGGCTCAATGAAATCCCACTCCGGGTCGGTCAGTTGCACTCGCGTCACGTACGACGGTCTACCGGACCAGACCGTGCCACGAAGGCACATCCCGCAGATTGATCACGACTCGATACGCTCCCTAGTCCTCCTCCTGGGCTCACGCGGCAGGGCCGGGCCCCGTGAGCCCTAGAGATGGGTCTAGCGCAGGCCGCCCAGTTCGTCCGGCAGCAGGGACCGCAGCCGCTTCTCCGCCCGGCGCAGCCTGGCCGTGACGGTCTTGCGGTCGATGCCGAGCCGCGCGGCGATCGCCACCGGGCCCAGGTCCTCCAGGTGGGTCAGCAGGTAGACCGCCAGCTCGCCCGGGCCGGCCAGATGCTTCTCCAGGAAGCTCGCGATGGCCTCGGAGTCCACCCGCCTGAGGAGTTCGTCCTCGGCGGCCTCCTCGCGCGCCCTCGCGTCCTCCACCGGGACCGGCACCCGCTTCTGCCCGCGGTGGAAGTCCGCCCGCACGCGGCCGAAGAGGTGGACGAGGAAGGGCCACGGCCCCTGCGCGAAGACGAAACCGGGCCGCATCCGCGCCTGGAAGTAGCGCGCCTGCGTCTCGTTGGAGAGGTCCGACAGGTCCGGCTCGCGGTAGCCGCGGCGGCGGATGAGGCCGCGCAGGGCGCTCTGGTGCTCCCAGAGCTCCTGGCTGATCCGCTCGCGCAGCCGGTGGGCCGTCTCCTCCTCCCCGGCCCCGTCGCCCCGCCCCCGCTCCGGGACGGCGTCACCGGACGCCACCTGCCGGGGGGAGACCGCTTCCCGGACCCCCGAGGAAGGGTCCGGCCGGAAAGCCGACGGCTCCGGGGCACCGCCGCCGCCTGCGGTGAGTGAGAACGCGGCGGTGACTGATCACCCGTACCGCGGTCATCCGTTCCTGCGTGCATGTCCTGTCCCTCTCGAACCTCGAAGCGGGTGGCGCTCTTGCACAAGGAGTCGGCGTGCTCCGGGCGATCGGGGGAGACCGGCGGAAGGAGATTTCCCGGAGACCGCCCGGCGGTCACTCCTGCCGGAGGATCGCCCACACGAGCGCCGCCGCCGCGATGCCCACGCCGAGCGCGAGTCCGAGCGGCGGGTGGAGGAAGGCGACGTACGTGACGATGCCGCACACCAGCACCACCACCAGCAGGATTAGCGCCTTCTTGTCGTTGTCCATCAGTACTCCACGCTCGCGACCGGTCCGCAGGGGGACGACCACCACCGGTCCCGCGCCCGGCGGCATCCTTCGACGGAGGAGTCGTCCGAGGGCGGACGAACGGGGGAATCACCCGCCCCGGGGGCGGTCCCGCACAACGCGCGAGGCCGCCACTCCCGGAAGGAGTGACGGCCTCGCTGGCGCTGACCCGGGTTTAGAGGTCGAAATACAGCTCGAACTCGTGGGGGTGCGGGCGGAGCTGGATCGGGGCGATCTCGTTGGTGCGCTTGTAGTCGACCCAGGTCTCGATCAGGTCGGAGGTGAAGACGCCACCGGCCTGGAGGTACTCGTTGTCCGCTTCGAGGGCGTCGAGGACGGCCGGGAGCGAGGTCGGGACCTGCGGGACGCCCGCGTGCTCCTCGGGGGCCAGCTCGTAGAGGTCCTTGTCGATCGGCTCGGCCGGCTCGATCTTGTTCTTGATGCCGTCGAGACCCGCGAGGAGGAGCGCGGAGAAGGCGAGGTACGGGTTCGAGGACGGGTCCGGGGCGCGGAACTCGACGCGCTTGGCCTTCGGGTTCGAGCCCGTGATCGGGATGCGCATCGCGGCGGAGCGGTTGCGCTGCGAGTAGACCAGGTTGACCGGGGCCTCGAAGCCGGGGACCAGGCGGTGGTAGGAGTTCACCGTCGGGTTGGTGAAGGCGAGCAGCGAGGGCGCGTGCTTGAGGATGCCGCCGATGTAGTAGCGGGCGGTGTCCGAGAGGCCCGCGTAGCCCTGCTCGTCGTAGAAGAGCGGCGAGCCGCCGGTCCACAGCGACTGGTGGACGTGCATCCCCGAGCCGTTGTCGCCGAAGATCGGCTTCGGCATGAACGTCGCGGTCTTGCCGTTGCGCCAGGCGACGTTCTTCACGATGTACTTGAAAAGCATCAGGTCGTCGGCGGCGGCGAGCAGCGTGTTGAACTTGTAGTTGATCTCCGCCTGGCCGGCCGTGCCCACCTCGTGGTGCTGGCGCTCGACCTCCAGACCCGCCTTGTCCAGCTCCAGGGAGATCTCGGCGCGCAGGTCGGCGAAGTGGTCGACCGGCGGGGCCGGGAAGTAGCCGCCCTTGTAACGGACCTTGTAGCCGCGGTTGTTCACCTCGGAGCCGGTGTTCCAGGCGCCGGCCTCGGAGTCGATCTCGTAGATCGAACGGTTCGCCGAGGTCTCGAAGCGGACGCTGTCGAAGACGTAGAACTCGGCCTCGGGGCCGAAGTACGCGGTGTCGGCGATGCCGGTCGAGGCGAGGTACGCCTCCGCCTTCTTCGCCACGTTGCGCGGGTCGCGGCTGTACTGCTCGCCCGTGATCGGGTCGTGGATGAAGAAGTTGATGTTGAGCGTCTTGTCGCGGCGGAAGGGGTCCACGCGGGCGGTCGTCAGGTCGGCGCGCAGCGCCATGTCCGACTCGTGGATCGCCTGGAAGCCGCGGATCGAGGAGCCGTCGAAGGCCAGCTCCTCACCCGGGTCGAACGCCTTCGCCGGCACCGTGAAGTGCTGCATCACACCCGGCAGGTCGCAGAAGCGGACGTCGACGAACTCCACGCCCTCGTCGGCGATGAACTTCTTGGCGTCATCGGCGTTCTGGAACATCCAACTCCTCCTCCTCCCACCCGGGGAGGGGCGGGGGTTTCAGCTCGTGCCCGGGGCCAGTGCGGTGACCCACGGTGGAGCCGACCATAGAAAGACGGGATTTCTCAAGCGTGACCCATTTGTTTCACCGAAGTTAACCACCCTGGGCTTCACGCGCCACCGGCCGTCACGGCCCCCGCGCCCGCCGGGCGGGGCCCCGCGCAGTACCGTGGAGCGGTGGACAACAGGGATGCAATGGGATCGTGGCTCTCGGGCCCGCGTGCCGCCGCCGAGGAGATGGGTGTCGACTTCGGGTACCGGGGCCAGCGCCTCGGCCTCCCGCAGGAGGGGCCCGGCTCCCTCGCCCCCCTCGGCCGCCGCTTCGGCGCCCTCTTCGTGGACTGGGCCCTGTGCCTGCTCATCGCATACGGTCTCCTCGCGCGCGGTGACATGCAGGCGGCGGGGAACTGGGCGGTCCTCGTCCTCCTCGTCCTGAACGTCCTCACCCTCGGCACCGTGGCCGGGACCCCCGGCAAGGTCCTCTTCCGGCTCCGCGTCGTCTCCGAGAACGTCCTCTTCCGGCTCCGCGTCGTCTCCGAGAACGGCGGCAGGCTCGGCCTCGGCCGCGTCCTGGTCCGCAGCGTGCTCCTCTGCGTCGCCATCCCCGCCCTCATCTGGGAACGCGACTCCCGCGGCCTCCACGACCGCCTCGCGCGGGCGGTACAGATCCGGGTCTGAGCCCGCCCCACCCCCACGCCGAAGGGGCGGGCCCGGTGGTGGGCCCGCCCCTTCGGCGGTTGTCGTGACGGGGGAGTGGACTCAGCGGCGCGGGCCGCGAGGCATCCGCATCCCCTTCGGCATCGGGCCCTTGGGCAGTGGCATGTTCTTCATCATGTCCCCCATCGCCCGCAGCCGGTCCGTGGTCTCGGTGACCTGGGGGCCGGTGAGGACACGCGGGTACTTGAGGAGAGTGGTGCGGACCTTCTTGAGCGGCACCTGGCCCTCGCCGTTGCCCACGATCATGTCGTGCACCGGAACGTCGGAGACGACGCGCGCCATCTTGCGCTTCTCCGCCGCCAGCAGGTTCTTCACCCGGTTCGGGTTCCCCTCGGCGATCAGCACGATGCCGGGCTTGCCGACCGCGCGGTGCACGACGTCCTGGCTGCGGTTCATCGCGACCGCCGTCGTCGTCGTCCACCCGCGCTTCATCTGGTCGAGCACCGCCGCCGCCGCGCCCGGCTGTCCCTCCATCTGCGAGAACGCCGCACGCTCGGCCCGCCGCCCGAAGACGATCGCCATCGCGAGAACAGCGACGAGGAAGCCGAAAATGCCCAGGTAGACCGGGTGGCCGATCAGGAAACCGACGGCCAGGAGCACGCCGAAGACGACGATCCCCAGGCCGCCGATCACCAGGCCGATCTTCGGATCGACCCGTCGGGTCATCTTGTAAGTGAGAGCGATCTGTTTCAGTCGCCCTTGATTCGCAGAGCTCTCTGCGGTGTCCTTCCTCGCCATGCTGTGGAGTTTACGTGGCGCGCACCGCGCTAGGACGTGCGGGCGGGCAGCGCGCGCAGGACGGCCTCCGCCTCGGCCCGTTCCCTGGCCCGCGCGCGGTCGGCGATCACGGCCGTCCGGGCGTTGTGCGCGGAGCGGCTGAGCAGGGCGGACTCCACGGCACGGACGGCCGAGGAGAGCGGGGTGAGGAGGGTGGTACGGGCCTTCGGCAAGGGGTGGACGCTCGGCACGATGGGGCTCCCCGGGGCTGGCGGCGGTGACGCGCTCGTACGGGCGAGGACGCCGGGCGGACCGGCGCGGCGCCTCGCACCCAGCGTCACAGCACGGTGTTACCAGCCGGTGACCGACGGGTCAAACGGCCATGAAGGGGCGGAAGACCCTCTTCCGTGAAAGCCGCGCGGACGCGAGGCGCAAGCGCGCGGTCACTCGCGAAAGGGAACGGCCCCGGAGCCGTCCCCACCTGGGGCGACCGCTCCGGGGCCGTCCACGCCGCCGGAGCCGCGCCCCGTTCCCGTACGAGAACGCGGCGCGGCTCCGGCGGCGTGCTGTGCCGGACCTCACACGGCCGGCCGCACACGATCGGCCTCACCCGCGCCTCTCGCCCGTGGGTCTCACACGGTCGGCAGCTGGCCCGCCATCGCGCCGCGCCGCTCCATGGCCTGCTGGAAGAGGCGCCCGGCGCGGTACGAGGAGCGCACGAGCGGGCCCGACATGACACCGGAGTAGCCGATCTCCTCGGCCTCCTCCTTGAGCTCCACGAACTCGTGCGGCTTGACCCAGCGCTCGACGGGGTGGTGCCGGGGCGAGGGGCGCAGGTACTGGGTGATCGTGATCAGCTCGCAGCCCGCCTCGTACAGGTCGCGCAGCGCCTCGCTGACCTCCTCGCGGGTCTCGCCCATGCCGAGGATGAGGTTCGACTTCGTGATGAGACCGGCGGCGCGGGCCTCGGTGATGACCTTGAGGGAGCGCTCGTAGCGGAAGCCGGGGCGGATGCGCTTGAAGATGCGCGGCACCGTCTCGACGTTGTGCGCGAGGACCTCGGGGCGCGAGGCGAAGACCTCGGCGAGCTGGGCCGGTTCCGCGTTGAAGTCGGGGATCAGCAGCTCGACCTTCGTACCGCCCAGCGGGCGTTCGGCGGTCAGCGCGTGGATCTGCCGGACGGTCTCGGCGTAGAGCCAGGCCCCGCCGTCCTCCAGGTCGTCGCGCGCGACGCCGGTCACGGTCGCGTAGTTGAGGTCCATCGTGCGGACCGACTCGCCCACCCGCCGGGGCTCGTCACGGTCGAGCGCCTGCGGCTTGCCGGTGTCGATCTGGCAGAAGTCGCAGCGCCGGGTGCACTGGTCGCCCCCGATGAGGAAGGTGGCCTCGCGGTCCTCCCAGCACTCGTAGATGTTGGGGCAGCCGGCCTCCTGGCACACCGTGTGCAGGCCCTCGCTCTTCACGAGCTTTTGCAGCTCGTTGTATTCGGGGCCCATTTTGGCGCGGGTCTTGATCCACTCGGGCTTGCGCTCGATGGGGGTCTGGCTGTTCCGGACCTCCAGACGGAGCATCTTGCGCCCGTCGGGTGCGACTGCGGACATGCCCGGCGCCCCTTTCTGCTGCGATCGCGCGTCGTGGCTTTCGATTCTTCGGCGAGGCCCAGCCTACGCCCGTGAGGCCGGCGGCCCACTCCGTGCCCAACCGGCCGAACCGCAGGCGCATTCCCCCGTACGGCCCAACGGACGGGGCGGCCTCCGGAACGGGCGCGGGGCGGGTGCGGTACGGGTCCGGGGCGGGCGCGTGCGGCCGGCCGCCGCCCCCTCAGACGGCGGTGGACAGCGGTGGGGCGCCCGCGCCCGCGAGGACGTCCGCGAGATGGCCCTCCAGGACGGGCAGCACCTCGCGCACCGTCACCTCGCGGCCCAGCTCGCCGGAGAGCGAGGCGACGCCCGCGTCGCGGATGCCGCAGGGCACGATGCGGTCGAAGCCGGTCGTGTCGGAGTTCACATTGAGCGCGAAGCCGTGCATCGTCACGCCCTTCGCGATCCGGACGCCGATCGCCGCGAGCTTGCGGTCCTCGTGGCGCTGGCCCGCGTTGGAGGGCGCGTACTCGGGGCCCGCGAGCCGCGCGTCGAAGAGCGGGTCCGTGCGCTCCAGTTCCAGCGTCAGCCCGCCGGGCCGCTCCTCGACCGGGTCGCCGAGGAGCCAGACGCCGCTGCGGCCCTCGACCCGCGTCGCCTCCAGGCCGAAGGCGGCGCACGTGCGCAGCAGGGCCTCCTCCAGGTTCCGTACGTGCGCGATCACGTCGACCGGGCTCGGGAGCCGGACGATGGGGTAGCCCACGAGCTGGCCGGGGCCGTGCCAGGTGATCTTGCCGCCCCGGTCCACGTCGATCACCGGGGTGCCGTCGAGGGGGCGCTCGCTCTCCTCGGTGCGGCGGCCCGCCGTGTACGTCGGCGGGTGCTCCAGGAGGAGGCACGTGTCGGGGATCTCGCCGGCGACGCGCGCCGCGTGCGTCCGGCGCTGCTCCTCCCAGGCGTCGAGGTAGGGCGTGTACATCGTCTCGGCGGAGTCCAGGCCCATACGGACGAATCGCAGCTCACTCACGGCGTGCCTTCCCACAAGCGTCCCTCGGCACCGATGCGTGCCCTCGCCACTGTACGGCGGCGGGGGCGGGGGACAGGGGCCCGGGGCGAGGGGCCGGGAAGCGGTGAAGGAGACCGGGGCGGGCACTTTTCACGTACGCGGAAGGGACCGGGTTCAGGGTGCGGACCCGCGCGCCACGAAAGAGTGAACGTGTACGGCTTCCAGAGCCCGCTTTCCGTCAGTTCTCCGGGCAATCCTCACACGATCGGATGAACGAGGGGCGAAGGGCGTGATGGGGAGTTCGCCGCCCGTTACATTCGCGCCGTTCCACGAGGGCTGCTTTCGGGCCCGGAAGGCAGGAGACCGCACAGCTGATGACGGACCGAACCCCTCAGCGCATCCCCAACCGACAGCTCGCCGCGCTCATCGCGGAGGCGGGGTTCTCCAACGCGGGGCTCGCCCGGCGGGTGGACCAGCTGGGCCTGGAACACGGGCTCGACCTGAGATACGACAAGACCTCGGTGACCCGCTGGCTGCGCGGCCAGCAACCACGCGGCACCACCCCCGCGCTCATCGCCGAGGTCTTCACCCGGCGCCTCGGCCGCAGGCTCAGCGCCCAGGACCTCGGCCTCGACGCCTGCGCCCCCGTCTACGCGGGGCTCGAATTCGCCGGGACGCCCGAGGAGGCCGTCGACATCGTCGGCGGCCTGTGGCGCAAGGACTCCGGGAGCCACGCCGAACTCCGCAAGATCGCCTTCACCCCCGCGGGCCTCGTCGTCCCGAGCCGCGACTGGCTCATCGGCCGCCCCGACGAGCGGGTGGGACGGTTCGCGGAGGACCGCGCCGGGCGCCCCGGGCGCGCGGAACCCAAGGAGGGCGCGGAACCGGCGGAGATCCCCCGGCAGGAGCCCGTCCCCGTCGGCGCGGTCGGCGTCCCCGCGCAGCCGACCGCGGGCGCGGGCCGGGTCCCGCAGCAGGCCAGGCCGGGAGCCCTGCGCGGCCCCGCCCCCGCCTCCGGCGCCTCCTGGGGGCGTTCGGCCAGCGAGCGCGGGCCCGGGCAGAAGGTGACGAGCGGCGACATCGCGGCGCTGCGCTCCGTCGCCGACCTCTTCCGCTCCCTCGACCACTCCTACGGCGGCGGCCACGCACGGCAGGCCCTCGTCCGCTACCTGGAGCACGAGGCCGAGCCGATGCTGCGCGGCGTCTACGGGGAGCAGACCGGCCGCCGCCTCTTCGCCGCGGCGGCCGACCTGACCCGGCTCGCCGGCTGGACCTCGTACGACATCGCCGCGCACGGACTCGCGCAGCGCTACTTCGTGCAGGCGCTGCGGCTCTCGCAGGCCGCCGACGACCGCGTCTACGGCGCGTACGTGCTCATCACGATGAGCCGCCAGGCCGTCTACCTCGGCCACGGCCGGGAGGCGGTGCAGCTCGCGCGGGTCGCCCAGCAGGGCGTCGGCTCGGCGGTGCCGCCCGCCGTGCAGGCGCTGCTGCACGCGGCGGAGGCGCGGGGACACGGGGTGCTGAGCGAGACGCGGTCCTGCACGGCCTCGTTGGTACGTGCCGAGCGCGCCCTCGAAGCGGCCCGCCCGGGCGACGAGGTCCCCGGCTGGGCCCGCTTCTTCGACGAGGCCCAGCTCGCCGACGAGTTCGGCCACTGCTACCGCGACCTCCAGCAGTACCGTGCCTCGGCGCAGCACGCCGAGCGCTCCCTGCAACTGCGCGCGAGCGGCTACGCCCGCAGCCGTCTCTTCTGCCGCGTCGTCCTCGCCACCGCCCGCCTCGGCCTCGGCGATCTCGACGCGGCCTGCGCCCACGGGGCGGAGGCCGCGCAGGCGGCGGGCGAGATGCGCTCGGTCCGCGCGGTGGAGTACGTGCGCGACTTCGAACGCCGCCTGGAGCCGTACCGCGACGCGGGCCCGGTCCGCGGC
>NZ_GG770539.1:5308030-5309386 GCF_000154905.1 Streptomyces sp. SPB074
CGGCGAGCAGCTCCCAGTCCCCGGTCGGCACCCCGTACAGCGCCGCCAGGTGCGCCCGCACCGGGGAGTCGAGACCGGCGGGCGGACGCCCGGGGACCGTCGAGGAGACGAGGGTGCGCCCGGCGGGCGCGCGCCCCGGATCGACCGCGCTCAGCACCGCCGTGTGCGAGACCGGGCCCGAGCGGTCGCCGTCCAGGACCAGCGCGGAGCCCGTCGCGGGCGCGAGGGGCGCGCTGTGGTGGAAGACCGTCACCTCGTGGAAGCGCGGTACGCGCAGGCCCGGCAGGAGCTCCGCGGCATCCCGTGCCCCCGTCGCCACGAGCAGCGCGCGGCAGCCGATCTCGCCGTGCTCCTTCGTCGTCACGGCGGACGTGGACGCCGCCGTCACGTGCACGCCGGTACGGAGCGTGCCCGGCGGCAGCGTCGCCGCGAGCCGTTCGGCGAGGGCCCCCGAGCCGCCCTCCGGCACGCACAGCCGCCCCCGCGCGAAATCGCGCAGCGCGAAGTCCGCGACGCGCGAGGACGTGGACAGCTCCGGGTCGAGGAGCAGCGCCGTCAGCAGCGGGCGCAGGAAGGTCTGCGCGGTGCGGCGGGGCAGGCCCTGCGCCACGAGCGCCTCGGCCGCCGTGCGCTCCTCGCGCGCGCTCAGCCGGGCGTCGTCGGCGTGCGCGAGGCGGGTGAGGACGGCCGAGAGCCGCGCCTGGTCGAGCGCGCGGACCCCGGCCCCGTACGGACGAGGGGCGCTCGCGAGGGCGCGTGCGGCTGTCAGTGCGCCCCTGGTGCGCCTGCCGTCGCCGATCCGGTGCAGCCGCCCCGCGCTGTGCACGAGCGCGCCGGGTGCGAAGGGGCGCAGCGCGAGCCCTTCGAGGCCCGGGGTGCGGCGCAGCTCGGGGTGCGCGGTGCTCAGCAGCCGGCCCACCCGGTCCAGCCGGAAGCCGTCCACCTCCTCGGTCGCCATCCGCCCGCCGACCCGGGGTCCCGCCTCCAGGACGGAGACCGGCACCCCCGCGCTGACCAGGTGATGCGCCGCCGAGAGGCCCGCCACCCCGGCCCCGACGATGATCACGTCCGCTCGCTCTGCCTGCTCTGCCGTATCGAACACGGCCCCTCCCTCGGGGTCGGGCGTCTGCCGCCGAGGCGTGTGCCCCGAACAGCCCGCGTTATGAGCCCAGTTCCGCGATCGAGCCTAGGAGCGGGCCCACGGGGCGGGGAGCGCTCGCACGGGGGCGCGGGGTGGCACGGGGTGGCTCGGTACGGGGCACGCGGGGCCGCACGGCCGCGAGGCGGGCCCGGCCCCGCCCGGACGCCCTGGACCGCGGCGCTCCCGTGCGGCGTCCCGGCCCCAGCGCCGCCCCC
>NZ_GG770539.1:5309492-5311849 GCF_000154905.1 Streptomyces sp. SPB074
GAGCACCCGCTGGCTGCCCAGGATGTCGCCCGCGAACTCGCCGAGGGCGAGGCGGAGCGCGGGGGCCGGGACGGGGAAGGGCGTGGGGCGGTGCAGGACGCGGCCCATGGCGGCGGTGATCTCGCGGT
The DNA here is from genome assembly GCF_000154905.1 of Streptomyces sp. SPB074. Taxonomy (GTDB): domain Bacteria; phylum Actinomycetota; class Actinomycetes; order Streptomycetales; family Streptomycetaceae; genus Streptomyces. Next base: position 5,309,621 of record NZ_GG770539.1, read on the forward strand.
TGTCGACGGGCTCGGGCGCGGTCAGGTTGAAGGGGCCCTCCAGGGTGGGCGTGTCGATGAGGTGGCGCAGCGCCGCGACGTGGTCGTGGAGAGCGATGAAGCTCCAGTACTGCCGCCCGTTCCCGATCCGCCCCCCGAGCCCCGCCTTGAAGAGCGGGAAGAGCCGTCCCCAGGCCCCGCCGCCGCGCGCCACGACGAGGCCCGTGCGCGCGAACACCGTGCGCACCCCCGCCTCCCGCGCGGCCCCCGCCGCCTCCTCCCAGTCCACGCACACGTCGGGCAGGAAGCCCTCCCCGGGCGCCGCGCTCTCGTCCACGGCACGTGCGCCCGTGTCGCCGTAGTAGCCGATCGCGCTGCCGCACACGAAGACCTCGGGCCGCCGGTCCAGCGAGGCGACCGCGTCGGCGAGCGTCGCCGTGCCGAGCACGCGGCTGTCGCGGATGGTCCGCTTGTAGGCGTCCGTCCAGCGGTGGTCGCCGATGCCCGCGCCCGCGAGGTTCACGACGGTGTCGCAGCCCGCGAGGGCCGCCGTGTCCACGTCCCCGCCCTCCGGGTCCCAGCGCGCCTCGTCCTCCGCCCGCGTCGCGCGCCGCACGAGACGCACCACCGCGTGCCCGTCGGCGCGCAGCGAGCGCGTGAGCGCCTCGCCGATCAGCCCGGAGGCCCCCGCGACGGCCACGCGTCGCGGTCCCGGCCGCTCCCGTGCCCCGGCGTCCTCGCCGAAGCCCGCCGCGCCCGTCTCGTGCTCGTGCTCGTGCCCGTGCTCGTTCATGCCGTCATCGTGCCCCGCCCGGCCGGGAAAATGGCAGGAGCGGTGAGCGGCCCGGGTGAAGGATGGCCCCATGCCGACCGAACAGCCCATACCCGCCCGCACGCCGAGCCCCGCCGCCGGACCCCCGCGCGTCCGCACCGCCCGCCCCGGCGACGGCCCCGCCCTCGCCGCGCTCGACGCCGCCACCTGGTCCACGCTCCACGCCGTCACCCCGCGCCCACTCCCCCCGCTCCCGCCCTTCTTCGCCGCCGGCCGGAGCCCCGCCGAGCACCTCGTCGCCGAGGTCCCCGAGCACCCGGGCCACCCGGTCGGCTACCTCCGCCTCGTCCCCTCCCTCCCGCTGGCCGCGAACGCCCACGTCCGCGCGATCCGGGGGCTCGCGGTCGATCCGGCAGCGCGGGGCCGGGGCGTCGCCCGCGCCCTGCTCCGCGCCGCCGTCGCCCGCTGCCGGGCCGAGGGTGCCCGCCGCCTGACCCTGCGCGTCCTCGGCCACAACACCCCCGCGCGCCGCCTCTACGAGAGCGAGGGCTTCACCGTCGAGGGCATCCTGCCGGGAGAGATGTACCTCGACGGCGGGTACGTGGACGATGTCCTCATGGGCCTCGCGGTACACCCCGAGGGGTGACGCGGACGCCACCCGGCGTGCGGCCCGGGCGGCACCGTACGAGGGTGGGAGCCGCGCCGTACGAAGGCGGGGCGAGCGGTCCGGTTCGACCGCCGGGCCGGAGGGAGCACACCCGATGCAGGGGCCGGAGCCCGAGAACACGAGTGGCGGCGAGAACAGGCCCTGGCGGGTCGCGGTCGCCGCGCGCGCCGTGCTGCGCCGCCAGGACCGCCCCGGCGACCCGCTGCGCGTGGCCCGCCCCTCGCGGTGGCTGCGCTGGCTCCCCGCCGTCCTGCTCTTCGCCCTCGCCGTGGTGCAGGGGATCGTGGGGAACAGGTTCGAACTCGGCTTCCTCATCGGCGCGATCCCGCCGCTCGCCGCGCTCACCTACAAGGCCCTGGGCACCGCCGTCTTCGGCGGCATCGTGCTCGTCCTGCTGTGGGTGCCCGCCATCCGCCTCGGCCGCGCGGGCGACTCCGACCTCGTGACGGTCGCCTTCGTCGCGGCGCTCAGCGTCGTCATCGCCTGGGCGCGGCGCCGCAGGGACGAACAGCTCGTCACCGTCCGCACGGTCGCGCAGGCCGCCCAGTTCGCCGTCCTGCCCCCGCTGCCGCCGCGCGTCGGCCCGGTGCGCTGCGCGGGCCTGTACCGCGCGGCCCAGCACGGCACGCTCGTCGGCGGGGACCTCTTCGACGTCCGCGAGGGCCCCTACGGGGTGCGCGCGCTCGTCGGCGACGTGCAGGGCCACGGGCTCCAGGCGGTCGGCACGGTCGCCGCGCTGCTCGGCGCCTTCCGCGAAGCCGTGCTCGACCAGGAACGCCTCACCGGGCGTCGCCGGACAGCTCGACCGCAG
>NZ_GG770539.1:5312490-5318778 GCF_000154905.1 Streptomyces sp. SPB074
CCGCGCCGCCAGCTCGTCCTCGTCGTCCAGCGGGAACGGCGTGCCCTCGGGCACCTCGGGCTCCGGCGGCAGGCCGAGCGCGGGCAGCGAGGCCCCGGTCAGCTGCTCGTAGGCGTCCTCGGCCGCCTCGCCCAGCTCGCCCGCGTCCCCGTCGATCTCCTCGTCGAAGTCGGGCAGCAGCCCGGCGAGCGCGTCCGCGTCGGCGAGCGCTCCCTCGAAGACGGAGCGGCCCTGTGCGATCAGCCAGCAGCGGAAGTAGTCGAAGCTCTCCTCGTCGGCCCCCTCGGGCGCCGCGAGCAGCACCCCGGCCGCCCCCCACAGCTCCCAGGTCCAGGCCCGGCGGAAGCGCACCGCGAAATGACGGGCGAAGTCCGCGACCGACTCGGGGTCGAGCTGGAGCAGCCGGTCGACCACCACGTCGGCCTGCTCCTCCGGATCGCCGTTCGCCGCCTCGCGCGCGGAGTCGATGAGCTCCCAGAACTGCGTCTCGTCCATCACCAGCACAGCATCCGCCCTCACCGCGCCCGGCGCACGCCGGACCGGCCGGGAACGTGCGTTCTCCCACGTCCGCGCGGGTGGCGGGCGCACCGGACGGGTAGCGCGCGGGCACGGCGGACGGCGGTACGGGTACGGGGCGGGCGTGAGGGACGGTGGTGGGCGTACGGGGCGGGCGCGGCGGACGGCGGTACGCGTGCGGGCGCGGGATCGCGCCCGCGTGCTCTCAGGCCAGCTCCCCCAGCCCGCTCAGCGGGTTGAGCGCGAGCGCCCCGAAGACGGCGCCCTGCGGGTCGCTCAGCACCGTGAAGCGGCCCGAGGCGATCGTGCGCGGCGGGACGAGCACGTCCCCGCCCGCCTTGGCGCAGCGCGCCGCCGTCGCGTCGCAGTCCGCCGTCGCCACGTACACCATCCAGTGCGCGGGCACGTGCGGCGGGAAGGCACCGTTCATGCGCAGCAGTCCGCCGAAGGGCTCGTCGTCCACGGTCCACATGCGGTAGCCGTGCTCGTCGGGACTCGTCGTCGCCCAGCCGAGCACGGTGGCGTAGAAGTCGGCCGGCACCGCCGTGTCGCGGCTCGCCAGCTCGAACCAGCAGAAGCCGCCGATCGCGTTGACGACCCCGAACCCGGGGTGCGCGCGCCGCTGCCACAGCCCGAAGACCGCGCCCGATGGATCCGCGCACACCGCGTACCTGCCCTGGTCGAGCATGTCGGTCGGCCCCGCCGTGACCGTGCCGCCCGCCCCCTCGACGCGCGCGGTCACCGCGTCCACGCCCTCCGACTGGAAGTACGGCAGCCAGGCGGCCGGGCGGTCCGGGCGCGCGGTCGGCGCGAAACCGCCCACCGTGCGGCCGTCGTCCAGCGCGAAGAGCCCGTAGCCCCCGGTGTCCCGGCCCGGCAGCGCGCCGCTCTCCCAGCCCAGCACGGACCGGTAGAAGCGGCGCGCGGCCTCCGTGTCGGGGGTCGTGAGGTCGGCCCAGCAGGGGGCCGAGGACACGTTTGCGATCTTCATGGACCGTGCTCCCGCTCCGGTCGGTGACGCGGGCGGCGGCGTGCGCGGGCGCCCGGGGACGAGTCCATTCACGCACGGCTCGCGAGAGCGGGCAAAAGGGCGGATACGGGGACGAGGTGGATACGGGAACGGGGCGCGGAGGTGGCACGAAAGTCGCGCCCCGCCCCGTCCGAGGGCTCGGCGCCCCGTCCCTTGGCGGAGGGCTCAGAGACCGTAGCGCTCGCGGGCCTCCTTGACGGCGGCCGGCTTGACCAGGCCGCGGCGGGCGAGCTGGGCGAGCGTGGCGACCACGACGGACTCGGCGTCCACGCCGAAGTAGCGGCGGGCCGCGTCACGCGTGTCGGAGATGCCGAAGCCGTCCGCGCCCAGCGAGGTCCAGTCCTGCTCGACCCACTGCGCGATCTGGTCCGGGACCTGGCGCATGTAGTCGCTCACCGCGACGACCGGGCCGGGCGCCCCGGCCAGGGCGCGCGTCACGTAGGGGACGCGCTCCTCGCCGCGCAGCAGCGCCTCGTCGGCCTCCATGGCGTCCCGGCGCAGCTCGCCCCAGGAGGTCGCCGACCACACGTCGGCGGCCACGCCCCACTCCTCGGCGAGCATCTTCTGCGCCTTGAGCACCCAGTGGATCGCGGTGCCCGAGGCGAGGAGCTGCGCCCGGGGAGCCTTCTCGCCGAGGCTCAGCCCGGCGGTCTCGGCCGTGTTGAAGCGGTAGAGGCCCTTGAGGATGCCCTCATCGACGCCCTCGGGCTTCGCCGGCTGCGGCATCGGCTCGTTGTAGACGGTGAGGTAGTAGAAGACGTTCGGGTCCTCGTCCGCCCGCGTCTCGCCGTACATCCGGCGCAGCCCGTCCTTGACGATCGCCGCGATCTCGTAGGCGAAGGCCGGGTCGTACGCGAGTGCCGCCGGGTTCGTCGCGGCGATGGCCGGGGAGTGGCCGTCCGCGTGCTGGAGGCCCTCGCCCGTCAGGGTCGTACGGCCCGCCGTGGCGCCGACGAGGAAGCCGCGGCCGAGCTGGTCGCCGAGCTGCCACATCTGGTCGCCCGTGCGCTGCCAGCCGAACATCGAGTAGAAGATGTAGAAGGGGATCATCTGCTCGCCGTGCGTCGCGTACGACGTGGCGGCGGCGATGAAGTCCGCCATCGAACCGGCCTCGGTGATGCCCTCGTTGAGGATCTGGCCGTTCTTCGCCTCGCGGTAGTACATGAGCTGGTCGCGGTCGACCGGCTCGTACGTCTGGCCCTTGGGGGAGTAGATCCCGAGGGACGGGAAAAGCGACTCCATACCGAAGGTGCGGGCCTCGTCGGGGACGATCGGGACCCAGCGCTTGCCGGTCTCCTTGTCGCGGATGAGGTCCTTCACGAGGCGGACGAAGGCCATCGTGGTCGCGACCGGCTGCGTGCCGGAGCCCTTGTCGAAGGCGGCGAACGTCTTGTCGGCGGGGGCGGGCAGCGGCGCGAGCGGCTGGGTGCGGCGGGCCGGGGCCGGGCCGCCGAGGGCGGCGCGGCGCTCCTGGAGGTAGCGGACCTCGGGGGAGTCGGCGCCCGGGTGGCCGTAGGGCACCTGGCCGTCGGCGAAGGCGGAGTCGGGGATCGGCAGGCCGAGCAGCTCGCGCATGTCCTTGAACTCGTCCACCGAGAGCTTCTTCATCTGGTGGTTGGCGTTCTTGGACTCGAAGCCCTTGCCGAGCGTGAAGCCCTTGACGGTCTGCGCCAGGATGACGGTCGGCTGCCCCTTGTGGGAGAGCGCGGCGCGGTAGGCGGCGTAGACCTTGCGGGCCTCGTGGCCGCCGCGGGAGGTCTTGAAACACTCCAGGATCTTGTCGTCGCCGAGCAGCTTGCCCAGCTCCACGAGGGCCGGCTCGGCACCGAAGAAGTGCTCGCGGATGTAGGCCACGTCGCGGGTCTGGTACGTCTGGAACTGCGCGTCCGGTACCTCGCGGAGGCGGCGTACGAGCGCGCCCGTCGTGTCGAGCCGGAACAGCTCGTCCCAGGCGGAGCCCCACAGCGTCTTGACGACGTTCCAGCCGGCGCCGCGGAACTCGGCCTCCAGCTCCTGCACGATCTTGAAGTTCGCACGGACGGGGCCGTCGAGGCGCTGGAGGTTGCAGTTGATGACGAAGGTCAGGTTGTCGAGACCTTCGCGGGCCGCGAGGGTGAGGGCGGTCGTGGACTCGGGCTCGTCCATCTCGCCGTCACCGAGGAACGCCCACACGTGCGCGTCCGACAGGTCCTTGATGCCGCGGCTGGTCAGGTAGCGGTTGAAGCGCGCCTGGTAGATCGCGGAGAGCGGGCCGAGGCCCATGGAGACGGTCGGGAACTCCCACAGCCAGGGCAGGCGGCGCGGGTGCGGGTAGGACGGAAGGCCTTTGCCGCCGGCCTCCTGCCGGAAGTGGTCGAGGTGCTCCTCGGTGAGGCGGCCGTCGAGGAAGGCGCGGGCGTAGATGCCCGGCGAGGCGTGGCCCTGGACGTAGATCTGGTCGCCGGAGCCGTCGCGCTCCTTGCCGCGGAAGAAGTGGTTGAAGCCGGTCTCGTAGAGCCACGCGGCCGAGGCGAAGGTGGCGATGTGGCCGCCGACGCCGTGTTTCGAGCCGCGCGTCACCATGGCCGCCGCGTTCCAGCGGTTCCACGCGGTGACGCGGGCCTCCATCTCCGGGTCGCCGTCCATCTCGGGCTCGGCGGCTGTGGGAATGGTGTTGACGTAGTCGCTCTCCAGCAGCTTGGGCAGCGCGAGACCGTTGCCCTCGGCGCGTTCCAGCGTGCGGCGCATCAGGTACGCGGCGCGGTGCGGCCCGGCCGCCTCGGTCACGGCGTCCAGGGACGCCTGCCATTCGGCGGTCTCCTCGGGGTCGCGGTCCGGGAGCTGGTCGAGCTCGCTGGGCTGGATGCGGGTGGGGTCGGTCATGTCGCCGCCTTCCGTGTCGAAGGGGGGTGTTAAGCCCTGTGGAGGCAGGACAGGGCGCCGGACTCGGTGGAGTCCGTCGTCGACTGTAAGCCGCTGATCGATGATCGATCAAAGGGTGAGGGGGAAAAAATTGGCCGGAACGGGAAATTGGCATCCAGTGCCCGGCGAATCGGCACCGAGTGTCGGTTGACCTGGGATGTTTTGCCCGACTCGGCGCTCGGGTGGAGGAAGGGGTGCTCAGGTGGGAGGGCCGGACGGGACGGCCGGCCGGGGGTCCCCGCCCGCCGCCTCACGGCCTCGGCGCGCACCCCAGGACGTGCGCCTTGACCAGCGGCCCGATGTGCGGGTCGCGGGCGCGGAAGGCCCGGACCAGTTGCTCGTGCTCCTCCGCGTACGACTGCTGGCGGGTCCCCAGCCAGCGGATCGACAGCGCCGTGAAGACCTCGATGCCCAGCCCCTCCCACGTGTGCAGCAGCACCGCGTTCCCCGCCGCGCCGACCAGGGCGCGGTGGAAGGCGACCGTGTGCCGGACCTGGCCCGTGCCGTCCGAGGCGCTGTCGGCCTCGTACAAAGCCGTCACGTGGGGCTCCAGCGCCGAGCAGTCGCCGGCGAGGCGTTCGGCGGCCAGTTCCGCCGCGATCTGTTCGAGCCCGGCCCGCACCGGATAGGACTCCTCCAGGTCGGCCGCCGTGATGTTGCGGACCCGGACGCCCTTGTTCGGCGCCGACTCGATGAGCCGCAGGCTCTCCAGCTCGCGCAGCGCCTCCCGCACCGGCGTCTGCGAGACCTCCAGCTCGACGGCGATGCGCCGCTCCACGATCCGTTCGCCCGGCTTCCAGCGACCGCTCACGATCCCTTCCACGATGTGCTCGCGGATCTGGTCACGCAGCGAATGGACGACGGGCGCGGTCATGGGGGCTCCTACGACTCCTTCGACAGGGTGTCGGTACGAACCATACGGCGGCGCCCCCGCCCGGACAGGGTCCGGAAGGGGGCGCCGCGGGTGAGGAACCTTACAGAAAGCGGCGGTGCGCCACCCTCCGTGCTCCCCGGACCAGTGCGGTATGCACCGGCCTGGGCGGGAAGGTCACAGACCCAGCTCGACCTCGAACTCGCCGGCCTCCAGGATCGCCTTGACGGTCCCGAGGTAGCGGGCGGCGTCGGCGCCGTCCACCAGGCGGTGGTCGTAGGAGAGCGACAGGTACGTCATGTCGCGCACGCCGATGACGGTGCCCTCGGCGGTCTCGATGACGGCCGGGCGCTTGACGGTCGCGCCGATACCGAGGATCGCCACCTGGTTCGGCGGGACGATCACGGTGTCGAAGAGCGCGCCGCGCGAACCCGTGTTGCTGATCGTGAAGGTCGCGCCCGACATGTCGTCGGGGGTCAGGCCGCCGCCGCGCGCCTTGCCGGCGATCTCGGCGGTCTTCTTCGCGATCCCCGCGAGGTTCAGGTCGCCCGCACCCTTGATGACCGGGGTCATCAGGCCCTTCTCGGCGTCCACGGCGATGCCGATGTTCTCCGAGTCGAAGTACGTGACGGTGCCCTCGTCCTCGTTGAGGCGCGCGTTGACGACCGGGTGCGCCTTGAGCGCCTGCGCCGCCGCCTTCACGTAGAAGGGCATCGGCGAGAGCTTGACGCCCTCGCGCGCGGCGAAGGAGTCCTTGGCCTGCGCGCGCAGCTTCATCAGCCGCGTGACGTCGACCTCGACGACGGTGGTGAGCTGCGCCTGCGAGTGCAGGGCCTTCATCATGTTGTCGCCGATGACCTTGCGCATCCGCGTCAGCTTGACGGTCTGGCCGCGCAGCGGCGAGACCTCCAGCTTCGGCGCCTGCTTGCCCGCCGGGGCGGCGGGCGCGGCGGCGGCCGGGGCCGGGGCC
>NZ_GG770539.1:5318878-5323366 GCF_000154905.1 Streptomyces sp. SPB074
TCCTGCTTGCGGATACGGCCACCGACACCGGAGCCCTTGACCGCGGACAGGTCCACGCCCTGCTCCTGCGCGAGCTTGCGCACGAGCGGGGTCACGTAGGCACCCTCGTCGCTCGCCGAGGCGGCGGCGGGAGCCTGTGCGGCCGGGGCGGGCTGCGCGGGGGCGGGCGCCGGGGCGGCGGGCTGCGGGGCCGGCGCGGGCGCCGGGGCGGCCTGCTGCGGAGCCGGGGCGGCGGGCTGCGGAGCCGGGGCGAGCGCCTCCTGCTTCGGCGCCTCCTGGGCCGGGGCGGGCTGCTCCGGGGCGGGGGCGGCGGCCGGGGCGGCACCGGGCTGGCCGATGACGGCGAGCTTCGCGCCGACCTCGGCGGTCTCGTCCTCGGCGACGGTGATCTCCAGGAGCACACCGGCGGCGGGGGAGGGGATCTCGGTGTCGACCTTGTCGGTGGACACCTCCAGCAGCGGCTCGTCGGCCTCGACCGAGTCGCCGACCTCCTTGAGCCAGCGCGTGACGGTGCCCTCGGTGACGCTCTCGCCGAGCGCCGGGAGGACCACGTCGGTGCCCTCGGCCGAGCTGGAGCCGGAGGCGGCCTCGGCGGTCGGGGCGGGCGCGGGGGCGGCGGCCTCGGTGGAGGGCGCGGCCTGGGCGGGCTGCTCCGGCTCGGCGGCCGGTGCGGCCTCCTGCGCCGGGGCCTCGGCCGGGGCGCCGGAGCCGTCGTCGATGAGCGCCAGTTCGGCACCCACCTCGACGGTCTCGTCCTCGGCGACCTTGATCGAGGAGAGGATGCCCGCGGCGGGCGAGGGGATCTCGGTGTCGACCTTGTCGGTCGACACCTCAAGCAGCGGCTCGTCGGCCTCGACGCGCTCGCCCTCGGCCTTCAGCCAACGGGTGACAGTGCCCTCGGTGACGCTCTCGCCGAGCGCCGGAAGGGTGACGGAAACCGGCATGGTTCCAGTTGCTCCTTACGAAAGTGGAAAAAAGTCCGTGGTGCCCGAGGGGTGTCAGTCGTGCGAGTGCAGGGGCTTGCCCGCGAGCGCCAGGTGGGCCTCGCCGAGCGCCTCGCTCTGCGTGGGGTGGGCGTGGATGAGCTGCGCGACCTCGGCGGGCAGCGCCTCCCAGTTGTAGATCAGCTGGGCTTCGCCGACCTGCTCGCCCATGCGGTCGCCGACCATGTGCACACCGACGACGGCGCCGTCCTTGACCTGGACGAGCTTGATCTCGCCGGCGGTCTTGAGGATCTTGCTCTTGCCGTTGCCCGCGAGGTTGTACTTGAGCGCCACGACCTTGTCCGCGCCGTAGACCTCCTTGGCCTTCGCCTCGGTGATGCCGACGGAGGCGACCTCGGGGTGGCAGTACGTGACGCGCGGGACGCCGTCGTAGTCGATCGGCACGCTCGCCAGGCCCGCGAGGCGCTCCGCGACGAGGATGCCCTCGGCGAAGCCGACGTGCGCGAGCTGGAGGGTCGGGACGAGGTCGCCCACGGCCGAGATCGTCGGCACGTTGGTGCGCATGTACTCGTCGACGAGGACGTAGCCGCGGTCCATCGCGACGCCCTGCTCCTCGTAACCGAGCCCCTGCGAGACCGGGCCGCGGCCGATCGCGACGAGCAGGACCTCCGCCTCGAAGGTCTTGCCGTCGGCGAGCGTCACCTTCACGCCGTCCTGCGTGTACTCGGCGCCCTGGAAGAACGTGCCCAGGTTGAACTTGATGCCGCGCTTGCGGAACGCGCGCTCCAGGAGCTTGGAGCTGTTCTCGTCCTCGACCGGGACGAGGTGCTTGAGGCCCTCGATGACCGTGACCTCGGTGCCGAAGGACTTCCACGCCGAGGCGAACTCGACGCCGATGACGCCGCCGCCCAGGATGATCGCGGACTTCGGGACGCGGTCGAGCTTGAGCGCGTGGTCCGAGGAGATGATCCGGTTGCCGTCGATCTCCAGGCCCGGCAGCGACTTCGGCACGGAGCCGGTCGCGAGCAGCACGTGGCGGCCCTCGACGCGGCGGCCGTCCACGTCGACCGAGGTCGGGGACGACAGCCGGCCTTCGCCCTCGATGTAGGTGACCTTGCGCGAGGCGATGAGGCCCTGGAGACCCTTGTACAGGCCCGAGATGACCTCGTCCTTGTACTTGTGGACGGCCTCGATGTCGATGCCCTCGAAGGTGGCCTTCACGCCGAACTGCTCGCTCTCGCGAGCCTGGTCGGCGATCTCACCGGCGTGCAGCAGCGCCTTGGTGGGAATGCAGCCGTTGTGCAGGCAGGTACCGCCGACCTTGCCCTTCTCGATCAGGGCGACGTCCAGACCCAGCTGCGCCCCCCGCAGCGCCGCGGCGTAACCGCCGCTACCACCGCCGAGGATCACTAGGTCGAAAACGGTGCTGGCGTCGTTCGCCACGTCACGTCCTCCATGCATGTGCGCCGTGCTCCGGTCGCGTGTGACCGGTCGGCGGCGGTCGTCGGCCGCTCGTTACTTCGGCCCTCGGGTGGGGCCCTGTCCTGCCAATCACCCATCTTCGCACTTACCAGGGGGCGAACGGACGCGCCCCCGGGGTGTGAGACGTGCGACACGCGGGACGGTGGCCCCACTTCGTCGCCCTCGTCAACCAATTGGGCCGGTTTGTCATTCCCTGGCGTTCTTTGCCCCCGCTTGAGGAAGCGGACGGGGACGGCGGGGGGAACGGGAAACGGCCGGCGTCCCCCGCGAGGGACACCGGCCGTCTCACCGCGGTACGGGCCGTACGGGCGCCGGGCCTCAGCCCAGCTCGCCCTCCCCGGCCGCCTCCACGAGGCGTACCAGGGTGCGCACCGCGGTGCCCGTGCCGCCCTTGGGCGTGTAGCCGAACGGGGCGCCCTCGTTGAAGGCCGGGCCCGCGATGTCCAGGTGCGCCCAGCGGATGTCCTCGCCGACGAACTCCTGGAGGAAGAGCCCGGCGGTCAGGCCGCCGCCCATCCGGCCGCCCACGTTGGCGAGGTCGGCGACGGAGGAGTCCAGGCCCTTGAGCAGCGACTTCGGCAGCGGCATCTCCCAGGACGGCTCGCCCGCCGACTCCGACAGCTCGTGCAGCGTCGCGCGGAACTCGTCGTCGTTCGCCATGACACCGAACATCTCGTTGCCCAGCGCGACCATCATCGCGCCGGTCAGCGTCGCGACGTCCACGATCACGTCGGGCCCGTCCTCGCTCGCCCGCGCGATCGCGTCGGCCATCACGAGGCGCCCCTCGGCGTCCGTGTTGAGCACCTCGACGGTCTTGCCGCCGTACATGCGCAGCACATCGCCCGGGCGCGTCGCCGAACCGGAGGGCATGTTCTCGGCGAGCGCGAGCCAGCCCGTGACGTGCGCGGGAAGCTTGAGCTTCGCGGCGGTCAGCACGGCGCCCAGCACGGCGGCGGCGCCGCCCATGTCGCACTTCATCGTCTCGTTGTGCCCGGCCGGCTTGAGCGAGATGCCGCCCGAGTCGTACGTGATGCCCTTGCCCACGAACGCGAGCGACGCCTTGGCCCGCGCGCCCTTGTACTCGACCTTGACGAGCCGCGGCGGCCGCTGCGAGCCCTGGCCCACGCCCATGATCCCGCCGAAGCCGCCCTTGGTGAGCGCCTTCTCGTCGAGCACGGTCACCTTGACGCCGTACTCCTTGGCCAGGCCCTGGACGAGCGCGGCGAAGGACTCCGGGTACAGGTCGTTCGCCGGGGTGTTGACGAGGTCGCGGGCGCGGTTCAGCTCCGCGGCGAGGACCTGCGCGCGCTCGGCGGCGGCCTTGTGCCCCTTGTCGCGCGGCTTCGCGCCGACGAGGACCACCTCGGCGAGCGGCGCCTTGACGCCCTCGCCGTCCTTGTACGTGGTGAAGGAGTACGCGCCGAGCAGCGCGCCCTCGCCGATCGCGGCGACGGCGGCCGCGTCGGCCGCCGGCAGCGCGTAGACGGCCTTCGCCTTGCCGGCCAGGGAGCGGGCGACGACGCCGGCGGCGCGGCGCAGGGTCTCCGTGCCGAAACCGCCCTCCTCGTCCTCGGCGCCGAGGCCCACGGCGACCACGAGCGGCGCCTTGAAGCCGCTCGGCGCCGCGATACGGGTCAGCTCGCCGGGGGCACCGGTGGCGCCCAGCGTCTCCAGGACGTCGGCGAGCTTCCCGTCGTAGCCCTTGTCGACGGCCTCGGCGCCGGGGGCGAGCCGCGGGCCCTCGTCGTCCTTGGCCACACCGACGACGATCGCGTCGGCGCGCAGCCCGGGAACGGCGGCGGTGCTGAGTGTCAGAGCAGTCACGGTGGTGAAATCTCTCTCTCGTGTCTCGGGGCCTCGGATGCGCGGAAGCGCCTGCGTGCTCGTGCAGGGGGTGACGGCCCGGCGCCCTGGGGTCCGATGGGACCGGCGCCGGGGCAGAGCCTACGCTCCGTGACGGCTCTCGCCCATGGCGGCGGGCCCCCGCGGCCCGCGGCCCGCGCGCGGCGGTGCCCGGCGCGCGAGCCCCCGCCCCGTCAAGTCCCCCGCCCCGTAAGCCGCT
>NZ_GG770539.1:5323466-5326766 GCF_000154905.1 Streptomyces sp. SPB074
ACCGCCGAAGCGCCGCACACAGTGCCGAAGGAGCAGCGCCGCGCCCGCCGCGCCCGCGAGCACCGCCGCGCCGAGCCGCACCACCGCCCCCGGCCCCGCGCCGAGCCCCGCCGCCGCGCACCCCAGCAGGCACAGTGCCCCGACCGCGTACGCCGCCCCGGGCGGCACCGTCCCCGCGACCACCGCGCCGAGCCCGTCGGGGCGCGCGGCGGGGACCCCGCGCCGTGCCGCGAGCGTCATCGCGAGCCGCGCCGTCACCCCGGCCACCGCCGCGCCCGTCGCGCCCTCGGCCCACCCGAGCCCGTAGAGCCGGTCCAGGGCCGCGACCTGGGCGAGGAGCACGAGCAGCAGGGTCACGACCCCGAAGGGCCCGATGTCCGAACGCTTCATGACCGCGAGCGCCCCGTCCGCCGGCCGCGCGCTCCCGAGCCCGTCCGCCGTGTCCGCGAGCCCGTCCAGGTGCAGCCCCCGGGTCAGGACCGCGGGGACGGCCGTGCTCGCGACCGCCGCGAGGAGCGGCCCGGCGCCCAGCGCGCTCAGCGCCCCGCCGGGCACCGCCGCGCACAGCCCCACGACGAGCCCCGCGAGCGGCGCCCACAGCATCCCCGCGCGCGCGGCGCCGCGATCCCAGCGCCGCACCCGCACCGGGAGCACGGTGAGGGTGCCGAAAGCGAAACGTATGCCGTCCATGGGGGGATTTTCGCAGGGACGGGGGCCGCGAACGGGCGGCGGGCGGCGGGAGGGGATACAGAGGAGGGGACGGGGCGGGCACGCGGCACGACGAGAGGCGCACACGGGGCACTGGCTGGACCGCAATTTCGTCGAGCCGGGCAAACTGCCGCTCCTGCTCGCCCTGCTCTCCTTCGTCCTGACCTTTCTCGTCACGCGCGCCATCACGCGCCTCATCCGCGGCGGACGCGGCCCCTTCCGCAACATCACCCCCGGCGGCGTGCACGTCCACCACTGCGTGCCGGGCATCGTCCTGGCCGTCGTCGGCGGCTTCGGTGCCGTCGGCAGCGGCAAGCACGGGATCGCCGCCGGGATCTGCGCCGTCGTCTTCGGCATCGGCACGGGACTCGTCCTGGACGAGTTCGCCCTGATCCTCCACCTCGCGGACGTCTACTGGACCGAGCAGGGGCGGCAGAGCGTCGAGGTCGTCGTCCTCACCGCCGCGCTCGGCGGGCTCGTCGTCGCCGGGGCCGTGCCGATCGGCGTGGACCAGGTCTCGCGGGGCGAGGCCGCCGGCCGTGCCACGACGATCGCCACGATCCTGTTCGACCTGTGCTTCGTCGTCGTCTGCCTCGCCAAGGGCAAGATCCGGCTGGGCCTGATCGGCGTCTTCGTGCCCTTCCTCGCCGTCGTCGGCGCGATCCGCCCCGCCCGCCCCGGCTCGCCCTGGGCCCGCCGCCGCTACGCCGACCGGCCCCGCCGCCGGGCCCGCTCCCTGCTGCGCGCCTACCGCGCCGACCGGACCTGGCTGCGCTGGGTGCGCCGCTTCCAGGATCTCGTGGGCGGCGCCCCCACCCCGAGCCCGCCGCCCCCGGGCGGCTGACGTTCAGGCTCCGGGCGGCTGACCGCTCAGGCCCCGGATTCCGTCGCACGTTCCGGGAGTTCGGCCGTCAGCGAGGCGGCCGCCCGCACCAGCGGCAGCGAGAGCAGCGCGCCGACGCCCTCACCGAGCCGCACCCCCTGGTCGAGGAGCGGTTCGAGCGCCATCCGGTCGAGCGCCTTGGCCTGCGCGGGCTCCCCGCTCGTGTGCCCGGCCAGCCACCAGTCCGGCGCGCGGAACGCCGCCCGCTGCGCGACGAGCGCGCAGGCGGCCGAGACGACGCCGTCGAGCACCACCGGGGTACGGCGCACCGCGCACTGGAGCAGGAAGCCCGTGGTCGCCGCGAGGTCCGCGCCGCCCACGGCGGCGAGCAGCGCGAGCTGGTCGCCGAGCACGGGCCGGGCCCGGCGCAGCGCGTCCCTGATCGCCGCGCACTTGCGCATCCACGTCAGATCGTCGATCGGTTCCCCGCCACGCCCCGTGACGACCGAGGCGTCCACCCCGCACAGCGCCGCCACGAGCGTGCCGGCCGCCGTCGTGCCGCCCACGCTCACATCCCCGAGGACCACGAGGTCCGTGCCCGCGTCGGCCTCCTCGTCGGCGACGGCCATCCCGGCCCGTACCGCCGCCTCGGCCTCCTCGGTCGTGAGGGCGTCCTCGCGGTCGATGCGCCCCGAGGAACGCCGCACCCGGTGCCGCGTCACCTCGGCGGGCAGCTCGGCGGGGTCGCAGTCGAGCGAGACGTCCACGACGCGGACGGGTACGTCCTGCGCCCGCGCCAGCACGGCGACGGGCGCGCTCCCGTCGAGCACGGCCCGCACGAGCGCGGCGGCGCCGCCCGCGGGGCGTCGCGAGACCTCGGCCCCGGCGATCCCGTGGTCCCCGGCGAAGAGCACGACGCGGGGCTGCCGCAGGGGCGCCGCGGGGACGGAGGACCGCGCGGCCGACAGCCACTCGCCGAGCGTGTCGAGCCGTCCGAGCGCCCCCTGGGGGATCGTCAGCCGCGCCCTGCGCTCCTCGGCGTCGCGCCGCACCTTGCCGTCGGGCCGCTCGATGAGATCGGAGAAGTCGTCGAGATCAATGGGGCTCATTCGCCAGACAGTACCGAAGCGCCCGGGGCCCGTCCCCCGCCCCTCCGGCCTCCGGGGAGCGAGGCGCGCGGCGGAGCCCCGCGAGGTCACCCCGGCAGCGGGAGCACCCGCCCGGCGACGACCAGCACCACTTCCTCGCACTCCCCGGCGACCGCCGTGTTCAGCCGCCCCAGCTCGTCCCGGTACCTGCGCCCCGAGGCCGTGGCGGGCACCACCCCGGCCCCCACTTCGTTGGAGACGAGCACCACCCGCCGCCGCGTGCACCGCACCGCCCCGGCCAGCTCCGCCACCCGCTCGCGCAGCGCGCCGCGCCCCCCGCCCGCCCACGCCGTGTCGTCCCAGGCGTCCACCGTGTCCATCGCGTCGGTGAGCCACAGCGAGAGGCAGTCGACCAGGAGCGCGGGGCCCTCCTCGCCGAGGAGCGGCACGAGGTCGCACGTCTCGGCCGTCCGCCAGCTCGCCGGGCGCCGCTCGCGGTGCGCGCCGACCCGCTCGGCCCACTCGGGATCACCCGCCCGCGTCCCGCCCGTCGCCACGTACAGCACGTCCGGGTACGTCTCCAGGCGCCGCTCCGCCTCCACGGACTTGCCGGAGCGGGCACCGCCGAGCACGAGGGTGCGGCGCGGGACGCGCGGGGCCCGGTAGGGGGGCGCCTCGCGC
>NZ_GG770539.1:5327262-5332425 GCF_000154905.1 Streptomyces sp. SPB074
CCGCACCCCGCTCAGCGCGTGGCCCGCGCGGGCGGCGGCGAAGGCCGCGCCCGGGGTCAGGTCGAAGAGCAGCGTCCCGTCGACGAGGAGCGCGGTCGCCGCGCGCGCCCCGGCGCCGAGGGCGCGGGCGCAGCGGGCGCAGGGGCAGTCGGTCCTGGGCAGTCCGGCGGGGGCGCCGGTGCCGAGCAGAGTCACATCCACGGTGCTGATTTTCGCCTGTCCCTCCGGGGGACGCCCGTCCGGCTACGCTTCGGGGAGGACCCGGATCATGGAGGCTTTCTATGGCGGCATGGACGTGGCGGTTCGAGAACGGCGACGGAGCGGAGACCCCGCCCGCCGTACAGCCCGAGGAGTTCACGACGCAGGGGGACGCCGAGTCGTGGCTGGGGGAGCAGTGGCGCGCGCTGCTCGCCGGCGGCACAGACCGGGTCCACCTCCTGGAGGAGGACAAGACCGTCTACGGCCCCCTGAGCCTGAGCGAGGCCGCCGCGACGGACGTCTCCGAGCCCGCCCTGACGGCGGACGAGGAGACGGCGGTCCCCGGTGACGCCCCCCGGCCCCCGGACGCGGACAGCGCCCCGCGACCGGCCGGACCGGGCCAGGGCCTCGGCGTCGGCGGCCTCGGCTGAGCACCCGTGAGCCGAGCGGCTGAGACCCGGGCGCTGAGCATCCAGGGGGCGGTACGGGGTCGGGCACGCGCCCGCGCCCCGTACCGCCGCCCGGGCCGCTCCGCTACATCTCGCCCAGTGTCACCCGCGCCGTCTTCTCGTCCCCGTTCCGGGTGTACGTCAACTCCACGCGCTCGCCGGGGCGTTCGGCGGCCAGCAGGGCGGTCAGCGAGTCGATCGTGGTGAGGTCCTGGTCGCCGAGGCGGGTGAGGATGTCGCCCGCGCGCAGGCCCGCCTCGTCGGCGGGCCCGCCCTCGCGGACGCTCACGACCGCGACGCCCGCCGGTTCGAGGCCGCGGCCGAGGACGGTGCGGCCCGTGATGCCGAGCGCCGCGCGGCCCGCGTTCGTGACCTTGCCGTCCTTCACGATCTGGCCCGCGATGGAGCGGACCGTCGCCGCCGGGATCGCGAAGCCGATGCCCGCCGCCGCGCTGTCGCCGCCGCCCAGACCGGGGTCCGTCGCCGCGAGCGTCGGGATGCCGATGACCTTCCCGTCGAGGTCCACGAGCGCGCCACCGCTGTTGCCGGGGTTGATCGCCGCCGAGGTCTGCACCATGTTCGCGATCGTCGCGCCCGTGCCGCCGCCCGAGCGGCCCTCCGTCACCGTGCGGCCCGTCGCCGAGACGATGCCCTGGGTCACGGAGGAGGAGAGGCCGAGCGGGGAGCCCATCGCGAGGACGATCTGCCCCACCGCCGCCTTCCCCGAGTCGCCGAAGGCCGCCGCCTTGAGGCCCTTCGGCGGGTTGTCCAGCTTGATCACGGCGAGGTCCTGCTGCGGGAAGCTGCTCACGAGCGCGGCGCGAAGTTCCTGCTCGCCGGTCGCCGTCGTGACGGTGAACGACTTCTCCTCGCCCACGACGTGCGCGTTCGTGACGACGTGTCCCTTGTCGTCCCAGACGATGCCCGAGCCGAGCGAGTCCCCCGCGGTGATCTGCACGACCGAGGGCAGGACGTCCTTGATGACCTTCTCGTAGTCGCTCTGGAGCTCGTTCGACGCGCGGGGCAGCCCCGCCCGCTGGGCGCCCGCTGTCTTCTCGCGGGGGGTCTCGGCCTGGGCCGAGCAGCCGGTGAGCAGGGCGGTGGCGCAGAGGGCGGCGAGGAGGACCCGGCGCCGGGCGGAAAGGGAGTTCATGGCCCGGATTATGCGGACGCGGGGGGTTTCGTACGGGCGGCGCGCGGTCGCTCAGCCCCGTACCCCGCACAGATGCAGCAGCGCGGCGACGCGGCGGTAGGGGTCGGTGCGGCCCGCCCGGTCCTCGATGGCGAGGATGCGGTCGAACTCCTCGGCGCGGGGCGGGGCCGCCTGCGCCGGGCGGCCGTCGGTGAAGACGCGGACGCCGTACCAGGCGGCGAGCGGGGCGCCGATCCCGGCGAGGGTCTGGGTCAGGCGGCCGAGCCGGTCGGCCCGTACCGTACGGCCGGCGCTGTCGTGGGTGAGGGGCGAGTCGAAGGCGGCGAGCGCCGTGTCCCAGTCGCCCTCCAGGCCGGGCCGCAGCGCGAGGGCGTCCGCGTTCCGTACGAGCAGCGAGAGCAGCCCGCCCGCCGCGAGGACCCGGGCGAGGCCCGCGAGGACCGCGTCGGGCTCCTCCACGTGCATGAGCACCCCGTGGCACAGGACGACGTCGAAACTGCCCGGGGTGAAGTGCGCTCCGGTCCTGGTGCTCTCGGCCTCCAGGAGCCGCACCCGCTCCCGCACCTGCGGCGCCTCGGCGGCGAGGACGGCACGGACCGCCGTCAGCTGCCCGGGGTCGGACTCCATCCCCGTGACCTCGTGCCCGGCGCGCGCGAGCCGCAGCGCCTGGGTGCCCGACCCCGTCCCGACGTCCAGGACCCGCAGCCGGCGCCCGGCGGGGAAGGCCGCGGCGAGGCGTTCGTCGAGCTGGCGCGCCACGAGGACCTGGCGCACCGCGCCCGCCACCCCGCCGAGCGTGCGCAGCCACAGCTCGGTGGGCGAGGGCTCGCGCGCCGCGCCGCGCTGCCCCGGGACACCGCCCACCTGCGGGAGGGGCGGCGGAGTGTCACCACCCGCCGCCCGTGTCCCGCCGTCCGCCGTGCCCCGCCCCGCGAGATCCGTACGCCCCGATCCGGGGAGATCCACCGGCCCGCGCCCCGGGAAGCCCTCGCGTCCGTCGTGGGGGCCGAGGTCGCCGAAGTGTTCGGAGTATCCGGAAGGGGCTGTACTCAGGGCCTCTCCCCGCGCTTCACCTGGGGCTTGGGCAGCCGCAGCCGCCGCATCTGGAGGGTGCGCATGAGCGCGTAGGCGACCGCGCCCTTGTGGCGGTCGTCCGGGAAGCGGGTGTTCAGCTCCTTGCGCAGGCCGAAGGCCAGGCGCAGCGAGTCCACGACGATCAGGACGATCAGCACCAGCCAGCACAGCAGCGCGATGCTCTGGAGCGCCCCCACCCGCACCATGCTGAAGACGAGGATCACGACCGCGGCGGGCAGGAACCACTCGGCGACGACGCGGCGCGAGTCCACGTAGTCGCGGGCGAGCTTGCGCACCCGGCCCTTGTCACGGGCCGGCAGGTACCGCTCGTCCCCGCTCTCCATGGCCTGCCGCTGCTTCTGGAGCGCGACCCGCCGCGTCTCGCGCTGCCGCTTGGCGGCGTCCTTGCGCGACAGCGGCGTATTGGTCACGCTGCGGCGCGGGCCCTGGGCCTCGCTCCGCTTCGGCGTGGGGCGGCCCTTGGGCGCCTGCGGGTCTCTGGGCAGCTTGGAGTCGGTCACCGGCGCGGAGGCGGGTGCCTTCTCATCCTTCGTACGGCTACGGAACACAAAACCCAAGGGTAAGGGGTCCCCGCGCATGGGCGGGGGCCGGACGGGGAACGATCCCGCAACGCCGGGCGTCCGCATAAGCGGGCACAGCGGGGATTTACCGGGGAATTTCGGCCACCGTGAGCGGGCGGCGGGGGCGGCGGGGCACCGGGCGGGAGAGCCGGGGAGGGCCGGGCGGCTACTCCTCACGCCGGAGTGTCACGGGGCACTAGTCGTTCTTGGGGAGGAGCGGAAAGCCGCTCGGACAGTGCGGTAATAGACCCAGGCCCCGTACTGTGGGTCTTGTTGGAAGTGCAGGAGAGCCGAAAGCCGTCAGAAGGGGGCGCGCGAAGCCCATGAGCGGTGTGATGAAGCGTATGGGGATGATCTTCCGCGCGAAGGCTAACAAGGCCCTCGACAAGGCGGAGGACCCCGGCGAGACCCTCGACTATTCGTACACGAAGCAGCTGGAACTGCTCCAGAAGGTGCGCAGGGGCGTCGCGGACGTCGCGACCTCGCGCAAGCGCCTGGAACTCCAGCTCAACGGGCTCCGCAAGGACTCCGCCAAACTGGAGGAGCAGGGCCGCAAGGCGCTCTCGCTGGGCCGCGAGGACCTTGCCCGCGAGGCGCTCTCGCGCCGGGCCGCGCTCCAGCAGCAGGTCGGCGACCTGGAGACGCAGCACGAGACGCTCCAGGGCGAGGAGGAGAAGCTGACCCTCGCGGCGCAGCGCCTCCAGGCCAAGGTGGACGCCTTCCGCACCAAGAAGGAGACCATCAAGGCCACCTACACCGCGGCCCAGGCGCAGACCCGTATCGGCGAGGCGTTCTCCGGCATCTCCGAGGAGATGGGCGACGTCGGCCTCGCGATCCAGCGCGCCGAGGACAAGACCGCGCAGCTCCAGGCCCGCGCGGGCGCCCTCGACGAACTGCTCGCCTCGGGCGCGCTGGACGACCCCTCGGGGCTCGCCAAGGATGACCTCCAGGCCGAGCTGGACCGGCTCTCCGGCGGCAGCGACGTCGAACTGGAGCTCCAGCGGATGAAGGCCGAACTGGCCGGGGGCGGTTCCGGGCAGCAGGCGATCGAGTCCGGCTCCGGCTCGGCCGAGCAGCAGGGGCAGCAGGCCCCGCAGCGGGACCCGCGCTTCGACAAGCAGTGAGCCCCTCGTCCGGGTCCCCGCCGGGGGCCCGGACGGCGGCGCGCCCGGCGCCACACCCGGGCCCGCCGCGTCCCCGCAGTGCCGGGGGACCGCCAGGCGGGCGTCCCCCACGAGCCGCCCGAGGAGAGGTCATGATCGTCCGGATCATGGGGGAGGGCCAGTTCGCACTGGCCGAGAACCACCTCGCCGAGCTGAACACGCTCGACGAGGAGCTGCTCGCCGAGATGGAGAACGGCGACGGCCCCGGTTTCCGCAAGACCCTGCACGCCCTGCTGGACAAGGTGCGTTCGCTCGGCAGCCCGCTGCCCGACGACGCCCTGGAGCCCTCCGAGCTGATCCTCCCGTCCCCCGACGCGAGCCTCGCCGAGGTACGGGACCTGCTCAGCGGCGACGAGGGCCTCATCCCGGGCTGAGCCCGGCCAGGACCCTCTTGGGGCGCCTCCCGCCGACACGGACGGGGGCGCCCCGAGGCGTACGCGCACGGGCGCGGACCGCCCCCGGGGACGTACGGGCCGGTCGGCACGGCGCGGGGGGAGGCGCGCGGGACCGTGCCGGTACGGGGCCGGGCCTCCACTGCCGGTGGG
>NZ_GG770539.1:5332525-5338026 GCF_000154905.1 Streptomyces sp. SPB074
CCGCCCCGCCCCGTACGACCGCACCGCCCGACCGTCAGCCCGGGGGAGCCAGCAAAGGACCGCCATGGCCGATCACCTTCCCCCCTCGCTGCACGGCGTCCGCCGCTGGGCGCAGGCGCATCCGACCGGGCCCGACACGCTGCTCGCCGCCTTCGTGCTCTGCGGGATGATCGTCGGCAGCTTCGGCAATCCGCACCAGCCCGAGGGCCCGCGCTGGTCCGAGCAGCCGCCCTCGGCGTTCAGCGTCGCCCTCATGAGCCTCGCCGCCCTCGCGCTCGTGCTGCGCCGCAGGTACCCCGCCAGGGTCCTCGTCGCCGCCGCGCTGTGCACGGCCGTCGAACTCGCCACCGGGAACCCGCGCGCGCCCGTCGTGGTCGCCTGCGGCATCGCCCTCTACACCTTCGCCGTGCACACCGACCGGCCCACCGCCTGGCGCATCGGGCTGCTCACGAGCGCCGTCCTCGTCGGCGTCGCGATGCTCACCGGGCCGCTGCCCTGGTACGCGCAGGAGAACTTCGGGCTGCTCGCCTGGACGGCGATGGCCGTCGCCGTGGGCGACGCGGTGCGCAGCCGCCGCGCCTTCATCACCGCGATGCGCGAGCGCGCCGACCGCGCCGAGCGCACCCGCGAGGAGGAGGCCAGGCGCCGGGTCGCCGAGGAACGCCTGCGCATCGCCCGCGACCTCCACGACGTCGTCGCCCACCACATCGCCCTCGTCAACGTGCAGGCCGGGGTCGCCGCGCACGTCATGGACCGCCGCCCCGACCAGGCCAAGGAGGCCCTCGCCCACGTACGCCGCGCCTCGCGCTCCGCGCTGGACGAACTGCGCGCCACCGTCGGCCTGCTCCGCCAGTCCGGGGACCCCACCGCGCCCACCGAGCCGACGGCCGGACTGGAGCGCCTGGACGACCTCCTCGGCACCTTCCGCGACGCCGGGCTGCCCGTCCGCCTCGTCACCCCCGAGCCGCTCGCCGGGGGAGCGCTGCCCGCCGCCGTGGACCTCGCCGCCTACCGCGTCGTGCAGGAGGCGCTGACCAACGTGCAGAAGCACGCGGGGAGCGGGGCGCAGGCCGAGATCAGCGTGGTGCGGGTCGGGAGCCAGGTCGAGGTCACGGTGCTCGACAACGGACGTGGCGCCGCGGCCGAGGGGCCCGCGGAGGACGGCGGGCACGGGCTGCTCGGGATGCGCGAGCGCGCCGCCGCGCTCGGCGGCCACCTCACGGCGGCCCCCCGCTTCGGGGGCGGGTACCGCGTGCACGCGATACTGCCCCTCGAACCACCCGACCCCACCGCGCCCGCCGCCGTCCCCGGGCAGAGCCATGCCGGGCCCGTCGCGGGCCGGGACCAGGAGCGCCCATGACGATCCGCGTGCTGCTCGCCGACGACCAGGCCCTGCTGCGCAGCGCCTTCCGCGTCCTTGTCGACTCCGAGGACGACATGGAGGTCGTCGGCGAGGCGTCCGACGGGGCCGAGGCCGTCCTGCTCGCCGCGAGCCACCTGCCGGACGTCGTCCTCATGGACATCCGGATGCCCGGCACCGACGGCCTCGCCGCGACCCGCCGCATCAGCGCCGACCCCGCGCTCGCCGCGGTGCACGTCGTGATGCTCACGACCTTCGAGGTGGACGAGTACGTCGTGCAGTCGCTGCGCGCCGGGGCCGCGGGCTTCCTCGGCAAGGGCGCCGAGCCCGCCGAACTGCTCGGCGCGATCCGCACCGCCGCCGCGGGCGAGGCGCTGCTCTCCCCGGCGGCGACCCGGAGCCTCATCACCCGCTTCCTCGCCCAGGCCCCCGGCACCGGGCCCGCCGCCGGGGTGGACAGCGCGCGCCTGGCCGCGCTCACCGGGCGCGAGCGCGAGGTCCTCGTGCAGGTGGCCGCCGGGCTCAGCAACGACGAGATCGCCGAACGCCTCGAAGTCAGTCCGCTCACCGTCAAGACCCACGTCAACCGCGCCATGGCCAAGGTCGGCGCCCGCGACCGCGCCCAACTCGTCGTCATCGCCTACGAGACGGGACTCGTCCGCCCGCGCACCGAGTGACGCCCGCCGGTACGGAACGGGGCAAAACCCCGCGCCTTGCCCCCGGTTGAGCCGCCTTCTCCCGGCCGTCTCCACCCGGCCGCTCAGCCCGGGGGTTGACACGGCGCGGGGTCCCGCCTACTCCGACCGCAGTAGAGCGCCCGTACGAAATGGTCCTGGGAGCGCTCGAAGGGGCTTTCGCCATGGCCCATCGTGGAGGGGTACGGTCGCCCCGCCTTCCCCGGCGCGCCGGGAACCGCCCGGCACCCGGCGGTCCAGGACCGTGCGCCCCGCCCTTGCCGCGTAGCCACAGAGAGAGAACACATGTCCTGGCTGTCGAGATTCAGCCTCGCTCAACGCGCCCTCATCGGGCTGATGTCGATCGTCGCGATCGTCTTCGGAGCGATCGCGATACCTCAGCTCAAGCAGCAGCTGCTGCCCAATATCGAACTCCCGATGGTGTCGGTCATCGCGCCCTACCAGGGTGCCTCGCCCGACGTGGTCGAGAAGCAGGTCGTCGAGCCGCTGGAGAAGTCGCTCGACGCCGTGGACGGACTCTCCACGACGACGTCGACCGCCAGCGAGGGCAACGCCATCGTCATGGCCCAGTTCGACTTCGGCAGCGGCACCAAGCAGCTCGTCGCCGACGTCCAGCAGGCCGTCAACCGCGCCCGCGCCCAGCTCCCCGACAACGTGGACCCGCAGGTCGTGGCCGGCTCCACCGACGACATCCCCACCGTCGTCCTCGCCGCCACCTCCGCCAAGGACCAGCAGGCCCTCTCCGACCAGCTCGACCGCACCGTGGTGCCCGAGCTCAAGGAGATCGACGGGGTCTCGCAGGTCACCATCGACGGGGTCCGCGACCTCCAGGTCACCATCACCCCGGACACCGCGAAGCTCGCCCGCGCCGGCCTGAGCGCCGCGGCGCTCGGTGACGCGCTCAAGGCCGGCGGCGTCACGATGCCGGCCGGTTCCTTCGACGAGGGCGGCGAGAACCGCACCGTCCAGGTCGGCACGCCCTTCACCTCGCTGCGGCAGATCGAGGACCTGCGCGTCGTGGGCCAGGGCGGCCAGGGCTCCGGTCAGGGCGAGGCGCCCGAGCCGGTCCGGCTCGGCGACGTCGCGAGCGTGAAGCAGCAGGAGGCCACCGCCACCTCGATCACCCGCACCGACGGCAAGCCCAGCCTCGCCGTCGCGGTGACGATGGACAAGGACGGCAGCGCCGTCGGCATCTCCAAGGCCGTCAAGGACAAGCTCGGCGACCTGCGCGACTCGCTCGGCCAGGGCGCCGACCTCAAGATCGTCGTGGACCAGGGCCCGCCCGTCTCCAAGGCCATCAGCGGCCTCACCACCGAGGGCGCCCTCGGTCTCGGCTTCGCCGTCGTCGTGATCCTGGTCTTCCTCGCCTCGATCCGCTCGACGCTCGTCACCGCGGTCTCCATCCCGCTCTCCGTGCTCCTCACCCTCATCGTGCTGTGGACGCGGGACCTGTCGCTCAACATGCTCACCCTCGGCGCGCTGACCATCGCGATCGGCCGTGTCGTGGACGACTCGATCGTCGTCCTGGAGAACATCAAGCGGCACCTCGGCTACGGCGAGGAGCGCAGGGAGGCGATCCTCACCGCGGTCAAGGAGGTCGCCGGGGCGGTCACCGCCTCGACGCTCACCACCGTCGCCGTCTTCCTGCCGATCGGCCTCGTCGGCGGCATCGTGGGCGAGCTGTTCAGCTCCTTCTCGCTCACCGTCACGACGGCCCTGCTCGCCTCGCTCCTCGTCTCGCTCACCGTGGTCCCGGTCCTGTCGTACTGGTTCCTGCGCGGCCCGAAGAACGTCACGAGCCCCGAGGACGCCGAGCTGGCGCGCCGCGCCGCCGAGGAGAAGGAGTCCCACGGGCGCCTCCAGCGCGCCTACCTGCCGGTCATCGGCTTCGCGACCCGGCGCCGGGTCACCTCGCTGCTCATCGCGGTCTTCGTCCTCGTCATCACGCTGGGCATGGCCACGCAGCTCAAGACGAACTTCTTCGACGACAGCGGTCAGGACTCGCTGAGCGCCACGCAGGAGCTCCCGCCGGGCACGAGCCTCGCGAGCACCGACGCGGCCGCGAAGAAGGTCGAGAAGCTCCTCGACGGCATCGACGGGGTCAGCGACGTCCAGGTCAC
This sequence comes from Streptomyces sp. SPB074, assembly GCF_000154905.1. Taxonomy (GTDB): domain Bacteria; phylum Actinomycetota; class Actinomycetes; order Streptomycetales; family Streptomycetaceae; genus Streptomyces. The sequence goes on from NZ_GG770539.1 coordinate 5,336,701, forward strand.
CGTCGGCTCCTCCGGCTTCATGGCGGCCTTCGGCGGCTCGACCGACTCCAACCACGCCTCGTACCAGATCAAGCTCAAGAACGAGGACGACGCGGACAAGGTCCAGGACGCCCTCGAAGGCGGCTTCAAGAAGCTCGACGGCGCGGGCGAACTCAAGGTCTCGGCCGGTGGCGGCTTCGGCGACCAGGACCTCTCGGTCGTCGTGAAGGCCCCCGACCGCGACACGCTCGCCAAGGCGGCCCAGCAGGTCACCGACGCCGTCAAGAAGATCGACGACGTCAAGTCCGTCGAGAACGACCTCGCCACCTCGGTGCCGCGCGTCTCCGTGATCGCCAAGCCCGCGGCGGCCGACGCCGGTCTCAGCCAGGCCGCCCTCGGCGCCCTCGTCGCCGAGCAGGTCAACGGCACGAAGACCACCACGGCGACGCTGGACGACACCGAACGCGATGTCGTGGTCCGCTCCGCGCACCCGGCGACCACCGTCGCCGAGCTCAAGGCCCTCCCGGTCGGCGGCGCGAAGCTCGGTGACCTCGCGACGGTCGGCCTGGTCGACGGGCCGGTCTCGATGACCCGTATCGACGGCGCCCGCGCGGCGACCGTGACGGCCAAGCCCGTCGGCGACGACACCGGCTCGATCAGCACGGAACTGACGAAGAAGCTGGACGAGCTCAAGCTCCCGCAGGGCGCCGCCACCGAGATCGGCGGGGTGACGGCCGACCAGAACGACTCGCTCGGCAAGCTCGCGCTCGCGATGCTCGCCGCCGTGGCGATCGTCTTCCTGCTCCTCGTCGGCACCTTCCGCTCGCTGATCCAGCCGCTGATCCTGCTCGTCTCGATCCCGTTCGCGGCGACCGGCGCGCTCGGCCTGCTCCTCATCACGGGCACCCCGCTGGGCGTCCCCGCGATGATCGGGATGCTGATGCTCATCGGCATCGTGGTGACCAACGCGATCGTCCTGATCGACCTCATCAACCAGTACCGCGACCGCGGTTACGGGGTCATCGAGGCGGTCACCGAGGGCGGCAGGCACCGCTTGCGGCCGATCCTCATGACCGCGCTCGCGACGATCTTCGCCCTCATCCCGATGGCGACCGGTATCACCGGCGAGGGCGGCTTCATCTCGCAGCCCCTCGCGGTGGTCGTGATCGGCGGTCTCGTCACCTCGACGCTCCTGACCCTCCTCCTCGTCCCCACCCTCTACGCGATGGTCGAACTGCGCAAGGAGCGCAGGGCGGCGAAGAAGGCGACGAAGCGGGGCGGCGGCACCGACGTCCCGAGCACCAGGGAACCGGTGAACGTCTGAGAAAGCGGTACAAGAACGGGCGG
>NZ_GG770539.1:5338126-5340145 GCF_000154905.1 Streptomyces sp. SPB074
CCGCGTTTCAGCCCCTGTGGGGGTCCCCCCGGCCGGAGGCTGGGGGAGACCGAGGGGCGGGGCGTCGGGCGGAGCCCCACAGGGCCCGCCCGGAGCCACCGCTACGGCAGCGCCAGCATCCGCTCCAGCGCGGCCTTCGCGTACGTCTCCGTCTCCGCGTCGACCTCGATCCGGTTGACGACCTTCCCCTCTGCCAGCGACTCCAGCGTCCACACGAGGTGCGGCAGGTCGATCCGGTTCATGGTCGAGCAGAAGCACACGGTCCGGTCCAGGAAGACGATCTCCTTGTCCGGGTGCGCCTTCGCGAGCCGCCGCACGAGGTTCAGCTCGGTCCCGATGGCCCACTTCGACCCGGCGGGGGCGGCGTCCAGCGCCTTGATGATGTACTCCGTGGAGCCCACCTCGTCGGCGGCGGAGACGACCTCGTGCTTGCACTCGGGGTGGACGAGGACCCGGACCCCCGGAATCCGCTCGCGGACCTCGCGGACCGAGTCGAGCGAGAACCGCCCGTGCACCGAGCAGTGCCCGCGCCACAGGATCATCTTCGCGGCGCGCAGCTGCTCGGTGGTGAGCCCGCCGTTCGGCTTGTGCGGGTTGTAGACGACGCAGTCGTCGAGCGACATCCCCATGTCCCGCACGGCCGTGTTGCGCCCGAGGTGCTGGTCGGGGAGGAAGAGCACCTTCTCGCCCTGCGCGAAGGCCCACTCCAGGGCCCGCTTCGCGTTGGAGGAGGTGCAGATGGTGCCGCCGTGGCGCCCGGTGAACGCCTTGATGTCGGCGGAGGAGTTCATGTACGAGACGGGGACGACCTGCGCGGCGACGCCGGCCTCGGTGAGGACGTCCCAGCACTCGGCGACCTGCTCGGCGGTCGCCATGTCCGCCATCGAGCAGCCGGCCGCGAGGTCCGGGAGGATCACCCGCTGGCGCTCCGAGGTGAGGATGTCGGCCGACTCGGCCATGAAGTGCACACCGCAGAAGACGATGTACTCCGCCTCGGGCCGCGCGGCGGCGTCCCGGGCCAGCTTGAAGGAGTCGCCGGTGACGTCGGCGAACTGGATGACCTCGTCCCGCTGGTAGTGGTGGCCGAGGACGAACACCTTCTCGCCCAGCTTCTCCTTGGCCGCGCGGGCGCGGACCACGAGGTCCGGGTCGGAGGGCTCGGGCAGGTCTCCCGGGCACTCCACGCCGCGCTCGCTGCGCGGGTCGGCCTCGCGGCCGAGCAGCAGCAGGGCGAGCGGGGTGGGCTGCACATCGAGGTCGACGGGGGTCTGGGCCGTGGTCACGTCACGCACCCTTTCTTTACTGGACAGGAGGCGGTGGGGCCGCTGCGGGGGTCTCGTCCCCGGACGCCGCCCCCCTTTTCGTCGTATTGACGTTATCTATGATATCCGCTTACCGTCAGGTTGACGACACCGCACGGCCCGATGTGACGTGCGCCCCTTCCCCGGCCCCGGCCCGGCCGGCCGCCGTGTGCGACGATGAGGAGACGCGGTCCGTGGCCGCGCGGGAATAACTCCCCGACCGTGCCGGTTGGAACGTCGGCAAGCAGTCTCCGTACAACCCGGGAGAGAAGCAGATGTCCGTATCGGACGAGACCACCACCGTGAGCGAGGGCATCCTCCTGTCCGACGCCGCCGCGTCGAAGGTCAAGGCCCTGCTGGACCAGGAAGGCCGTGACGACCTCGCGCTGCGCGTCGCCGTCCAGCCCGGCGGCTGCTCCGGCCTGCGCTACCAGCTCTTCTTCGACGAGCGTTCGCTCGACGGCGACGTCGTCAAGGAGTTCGGCGGCGTCAAGGTCGTCACCGACCGCATGAGCGCCCCCTACCTCGGCGGCGCCTCGATCGACTTCGTGGACACGATCGAGAAGCAGGGCTTCACGATCGACAACCCGAACGCGACCGGCTCCTGCGCCTGCGGCGACTCCTTCCACTGAGCCGCTCGCGTTCCGCGCGAGCGCGAGCAGGACGAAGGCGGCGATCCCCACGCGGGGGTCGCCGCCTTCGTCGTGCCCGCACCCGG
>NZ_GG770539.1:5340245-5344140 GCF_000154905.1 Streptomyces sp. SPB074
GCGTCCGCCCCGGCCGCCGGCTCAGGCCGCCGGGACCTCCTCGCCCGCCGTCGTCACGACGGTCCGCTCCCCGAGCGGCCGGTCGAGGGTCACCGAGCGGGTCAGCTCCTTCGCCATCAGCACGCACACCTTCCCCGGCTCCTTCTCCTCCGTGAGGTGGACGCGCACCCGCCCGCCCCCCTCCTCCGCGTGCGCCCGATAGCGGGCGCAGACGCCGCCGGTGAAGCGGAGGCTCAGTTTCCGCCCGGCCACCGCGTACGAGACGGGCGGCACCGAACCGCGCGCCGTGCCCGGCCCCGCCGAGCCCGCGCCGCCCGGGTGCCGGGGGGCGCCCGAGCCCAGGTGCTCCTCGTCGATCGCGGTCTGTGCGAGCGTCGCGGTGCGCGCGTCGACGGAGAAGAGCCAGGCGGGTACGAGGACGGGCCGCCCCTCGCGCGTGCGCGCCGCGAGCCCGAAGCGCGCCCGCGTGAGGGGAACGGCCTTCCCGTCCTTCCCCGCGCCCTCGTTGAGCGCGGCGAGCGCCTCGGCGGCGGAGCGCACCGGGTACCGCTGCGCACCGGCGCTACGGGGCAGTTCCAGCCGCCCCGCGCCGCCCACGACGGTGCCGCCCGCCGCCACCCGGAGCCGCGTGGACCAGCCGTCCGTGGGCAGCCCCGCGACCTCCGGATCGACCTGCACGACCCGGCGCGCACCCTGGACCTCGTCACCGCGCGCGGGGGCGTCCGCGAGCCCCAGCGCGGCGAGGACCGGGCGCGCGGCCCGGCGCGCCTCGGCCTCGCCGGGTGCCGAACACCCCTTCCTGTCGACGCACTTGTCGTCGGTGGCGGTGTAGCTCCACGAGCCGGGCGCCTGCCGGGCGATCGTCAGCCCGGCCGCGCGCCACTCGCCGCCCTCGGCCCGTACGTCCCCCGCGACCCCGAGCGCCCGCGCCAGGCGCTCCGCCCGCGCGTGCGAGACGCTCCCCGTCGCGGCGTAGACCCCCGCCTTCTCCGGCCCCTTCGGCAGGGCCCCCGCCGCCCGGTACCGCACGCCGTGCGGGTCCGGCTCACCGGGCGCGATCCCGGGCGGCGACTCGCCCGCGCTCCCGGCCGGCGACCCGCTCGCGCTCACGCTCCCGGCCGGCGTCGCGTCCCCGTTCCCCCCGCACCCCGCGACGAACAGCCCGGCCCCGACGACCCCCACGACCACCCGAGACCTCATGCTCATGCCAACTCCAACCCTCGACGGCGACGGAACACCCCTCTGACGCCCCACCACCCCATCCGGTTCCCTCCCCGCCCCGGCGCCTCCCGCGCTTGAGGAGCGGGAGTTCGGGGCAGAGCCCGGTGAGGCCCGCCCGGCGCAGGGCCCTCCCGCGCCGGATACCGTGAACCCGTCCCTCCCGCCCCGACCAGGAGTGCCCGTGCGGATCGCAGTCACCGGCTCCATCGCCACCGACCACCTCATGACCTTCCCCGGCCGTTTCGCCGACCAGCTCGTCGCCGACCAGCTGCACACGGTCTCCCTGTCCTTCCTCGTCGACAACCTCGACGTCCGGCGGGGCGGGGTAGGCGCCAACATCGCCTTCGGCATGGGCCAGCTCGGTACCGCGCCGATCCTCGTGGGCGCCGCGGGCCCCGACTTCGACGACTACCGCGCCTGGCTCGACCGCCACGGCGTGGACACCGCCTCCGTCCGTATCTCGGAGGTCCTGCACACCGCCCGCTTCGTCTGCACGACGGACGCCGACCACAACCAGATCGGCTCCTTCTACACGGGCGCGATGAGCGAGGCCCGCCTCATCGAGCTCCAGGCCGTCGCCGAGCGCGTCGGCGGGCTCGACCTCGTCACCATCGGCGCCGACGACCCCGAGGCGATGCTCCGCCACACGGAGGAGTGCCGCGGCCGGGGCATCCCCTTCGCCGCCGACTTCTCCCAGCAGATCGCGCGCATGGAGGGCGAGGAGATCCGCACGCTCCTCGACGGCGCCACGTACCTCTTCTCGAACGAGTACGAGAAGGGCCTCATCGAGTCGAAGACCGGCTGGACGGACGCCGAGATCCTCGGCCGCGTCGGCCACCGGGTCACGACGCTCGGCGCGGACGGCGTGCGCATCGAGCGGGCGGGGGACCAGCCCATCGAGGTCGGTGTCCCCGAGGAGCGCCGCAAGGCCGACCCGACCGGTGTCGGCGACGCCTTCCGGGCCGGGTTCCTGTCGGGTCTGTCCTGGGGCGTGAGCCTGGAACGGGCGGCGCAGGTCGGCTGTATGCTCGCGACGCTCGTCATCGAGACGGTCGGGACGCAGGAGTACCAGCTGGAGCGGACCGGCTTCATGGAGCGGTTCACCAAGCGGTACGGCTCCGAGGCCGCGGACGAGGTCCGGGGGCACCTGGCGGGCTGAGGCGAGCCCGGTCGCGGGAGGCGCCGGGGGCCGCCCCCGCGCCTCCCGAGCCGGAGCGGCCCGGCCCCCGGCGGCTCAGCCCGTCCTGCGCACCCGGTACGCCGTCCCCTCGCGCCCCACGTACTCCTGACCCCGCATCTCGCACCACGCCGGGATGTCCAGGGCCGCCGCCTCGTCGTCCGACAGGACGGTGACCGTGGCGCCGACGGGAACGCCGGGGAAGACCTTCGCGAGCTCGATCACCGGGATCGGACACCGTTTGCCGAGAGCGTCCACGACGAGCGGCGCGGGCGAGGGGGCGGCTGGCGCCTCGGGGGAGGCGGCGGCGGGCGGCGCGGGCGAGGGGAGGGCGGGCGGCTCCTCGTCCACCGGGGCGCCGAGCTGTTCCCGTACCCCCGCCACCACCCCCGGCAGCACCTCCAGGAAGCGGTCCACGTCCGCCGCGCGCACGTCCACGGGGAGCGAGACGCGTACGTTGCCCTCGCTCAGGACACCCATCGCGCGCAGGACATGGCTCGGCGTCAGCGCCGAACTCGTGCAGGACGAACCGGACGAGACGGAGAAACCGGCCCAGGTCCAGCGCGCTGAGCACGCTCTCGCCGTCCACGTAGAGGCAGGAGAAGGTGAGCAGGTGCGGCAGCCGCCGCTCCGGATCGCCCACCACCTCGGTACGGGGCACGAGCCGCGGCACCCGCTCCCGCAGCCGCTCCGTGAGCGCGCGCAACTCCCCGGCCCGCGCCACCGCCTCGGCACGCGCCGCGCGCAGCGAGGCAGCCGCCGCGACGATCGCGGGCAGGTTCTCGAAACCGGGGGACCGACCGTTCTCCCTCTCGTCGGCGGGCCCGGCCGGCGCGAAGCGGGTGCCCTTGCGCACGACGAGCAGCCCGACCCCCGGCGGGCCGCCCCACTTGTGCGCGCTCGCGGCGAGCAGCGACCACGCCCCCGCCACCGGCCCCCACAGCAGCGACTGCGCCGCGTCCACGAGCAGCGGCACCCCGGCCGCGCGGCACTCCCCGGCCACCTCGGCGACCGGCTGCACCGTCCCCACCTCGTGGTTCGCCGACTGGAGCACGGCGAGCGCGGTGTCCGGACGGAGCGCCGCGGCGTACGCGCCCGGCTCGACGGCCCCGGTACGGGACACACCGACCTCCGTCACCTCACCACCCGTACGTGTGTGCGCCTCGGCGGCGTGCAGTACGGAGGAGTGCTCGACCGCCGAGACCACGAGATGGCCGCCCACACGCCGCCGCCCCGCGAGCGCCCCGGCGATCCCGGCGTGGACCGCGCGGGTGCCCGAGGGGGTGAAGACCAGTTCGTCCGGGCGGCAGCCCACCGCCTCGGCCGCCGTCTCGCGGGCCGCGTCCAGGAGCAGCCGGGCGCGCCTGCCCTCCCGGTAGAGCCGGGCCGGATCGGCCCAGCCCTCGTCGAGCGCGGCGAGCAGCGCCTGCCGGGCGACCGGGTGCAGCGGGGCGGCCGAGGCCACGTCGAAGTAGGACACGGCCCCCATTCTCCCCG
>NZ_GG770539.1:5344314-5361837 GCF_000154905.1 Streptomyces sp. SPB074
CCGTCCGCGACACGCCCGGCCGTGTGCCCGCTCTTTTCGGCGTGCCGCCCCCCGCCCCCGCGCGACACGCCGGGACCGCCCGGGAGAAGGGGCGTCAGATGGCCTGCGCGAGGGGCGATTCCACCCCTTCGGGGAGTGCTGCGGCGCGTTGGGGACCCTCCCCGCGCGACCCCAAATTGAGTCCAGTAGGGTTTGGTCCGCATAAACATCCAAACCCTGCCCGCCGCGGGGGCACGGCGACCGACCAGCGTGAAGGCCGCGTACGCCTCGGTGCGGGCGAGACTCTCGGGAAGGCGCTACGTGAGTCCCAACGGCTCCGACCGCTCGTCGCGGCGCCCGATGCGGCGGAAGCTGCCGCAGGTGCTGACTGCGGGCCTGATCCTGGTAACCGCTACCGGTTGCTCATACAAGGACTTCCCCCGCCTTGGAATGCCCACCCCCACCACGGAGGAGGCGCCGCGCATCCTCTCGCTGTGGCAGGGCTCCTGGGCGGCGGCCCTCGCCGTGGGTGTCCTCGTCTGGGGGCTGATCCTGTGGAGCGTGTTCTTCCACAGGCGCAGCCGCCACAAGGTCGAGGTGCCCCGGCAGACCCGGTACAACATGCCTCTTGAGACGTTGTACACGGTTGTTCCGCTGCTGATCGTCTCGGTCCTCTTCTACTTCGTCGCCCGCGACGAGTCGAAGCTCATGGACGTCTCGGACAAGCCGGCCCACACGGTGAACGTGGTCGGCTACCAGTGGAGCTGGGGCTTCAACTACGTCGAGAACGTCGACGGGAACGACTCCACCGGAGACGCCGCGAAGTCGGCGGAACTCAAGGCGATCCCGGACCGTTTCGCCGCGGACTTCCCCAAGGGCGCCGAAGGCGTCTACGTCGCCGGCACCCCGGCCGACCGGAACCCGCAGACCGGGAACCCGGGGCCGACGCTCTGGCTCCCCAAGGGCGAGAAGGTCCGCTTCGTCCTGACCTCGCGTGACGTCATCCACTCCTTCTGGGTGGTCCCCTTCCTCATGAAGCAGGACGTCATCCCGGGGCACACCAACGCCTTCGAGGTGACCCCCAACAAGGAGGGCACCTTCCTGGGCAAGTGCGCCGAACTCTGCGGCGCCGACCACTCCCGGATGCTCTTCAACGTCAAGGTCGTCTCGCCCGAGCGCTACGAGGCCCACCTCAAGCAGCTCGCCAAGGACGGCCAGACCGGTTACATCCCGGCCGGTATCGAGCAGTCGGGCCACGAGAAGAACCGGGAGACGAAGAACCTGTGAGTATCGACAACGACCCGCAGCGGGTCGCGACCGCGGAAGGAGCGCCCGTCTCCGGGCCTCCCGTCCGCCGCCGTGAGCCCGGGAACGTCGTGGTGAAGTGGCTGACCACCACCGACCACAAGACGATCGGCACGCTCTACCTGGTCACCTCGTTCGTCTTCTTCTGCATCGGCGGTGTGCTCGCGCTCATCATGCGCGCCGAGCTGGCCAGGCCCGGTACGCAGCTGATCTCGAACGCACAGTTCAACCAGGCGTTCACGATGCACGGCACGATCATGCTGCTGATGTTCGCGACGCCGCTGTTCTCCGGTTTTGCCAACTGGATCATGCCGCTCCAGATCGGTGCCCCCGATGTGGCCTTCCCGCGGCTGAACATGTTCGCGTACTGGCTGTACCTCTTCGGCTCGGTCATCGCGGTGGGCGGCTTCGTCACCCCGCAGGGCGCGGCCGACTTCGGCTGGTTCGCCTACTCGCCGCTCTCGGACGCGGTCCGCTCCCCGGGCGTCGGCGCCGACATGTGGATTCTCGGCCTCGCCTTCTCCGGCTTCGGCACGATCCTCGGTTCGGTCAACTTCATCACCACGATCATCTGTATGCGCGCCCCCGGCATGACGATGTTCCGGATGCCGATCTTCACGTGGAACGTGCTGCTCACCGGTGTCCTGGTGCTGCTCGCCTTCCCGGTGCTCGCCGCCGCGCTCTTCGCGCTCGAAGCGGACCGAAAATTCGGGGCGCACGTATTCGACGCGACAAACGGCGGGGCATTGCTCTGGCAACACCTCTTCTGGTTCTTCGGCCATCCAGAGGTGTACATCATCGCGTTGCCGTTCTTCGGCATCATCTCCGAGGTCATCCCGGTCTTCGCGCGCAAGCCGATCTTCGGCTACGTCGGCCTCATCGGCGCGACCATCGCCATCGCCGGTCTCTCGGTGACGGTCTGGGCGCACCACATGTACGTGACCGGCGGGGTGCTCCTCCCGTTCTTCTCCTTCATGACGTTCCTGATCGCCGTGCCAACCGGCGTGAAGTTCTTCAACTGGGTCGGCACGATGTGGAAGGGCTCCTTGTCCTTCGAGACACCGATGCTGTGGTCGGTCGGCTTCCTGATCACCTTCCTCTTCGGTGGTCTGACCGGCGTCATCCTCGCGGCCCCGCCGCTGGACTTCCACGTCTCGGACTCGTACTTCGTCGTGGCCCACTTCCACTACGTGATCTTCGGGACCGTCGTCTTCGCGATGTTCGCCGGATTCCACTTCTGGTGGCCGAAGTTCACCGGCAAGATGCTCGACGAGCGGCTCGGGAAGATCACCTTCTGGACCCTCTTCGTCGGCTTCCACGGCACCTTCCTCGTCCAGCACTGGCTGGGCGCCGAGGGGATGCCGCGCCGCTACGCCGACTACCTGGCGGCCGACGGCTTCACCGCGCTGAACACGGTCTCGACCATCAGCTCCTTCCTGCTCGGCCTGTCGATCCTGCCGTTCTTCTACAACGTCTGGAAGACCGCCAAGTACGGCAAGAAGATCGAGGTGGACGACCCGTGGGGCTTCGGCCGCTCCCTGGAGTGGGCGACCTCCTGCCCGCCGCCCCGGCACAACTTCACCTCGCTGCCCCGTATCCGCAGTGAGTCCCCGGCCTTCGACCTCCACCACCCGGAGATCGCGGCCCTCGACCAGCTGGAGAACGGCGACCAGCGCGACACCGCGCTCGTCGGCGGCAAGGAGGTCGGACGGTGAAGATCCAGGGCAAGATGTTCATCTGGCTGAGCGTCTTCGTCCTCGCCATGGCGGTCGTCTATGGCGTGTGGTCGAAGGAGCCGGCCGGTACCACGGCGCTCTTCCTGGCCTTCGGGCTCTGCATCATGATCGGTTACTACCTGGCGTTCACCGCCCGGCGGATCGACGCGGGCGCGCAGGACAACAAGGAGGCCGACGTCGCGGACGACGCCGGCGAGGTGGGCTTCTTCAGCCCGCACAGCTGGCAGCCGCTCGCCCTCGGCGTCGGCGGCGCGCTCGCCTTCCTCGCCGTGGCAGTCGGCTGGTGGCTGCTCTACTTCTCGGCCCCGATCCTCCTGATCGGCCTCTTCGGCTGGGTCTTCGAGTACTACCGCGGCGAGAACCAGAACCAGTAGCACACACCACGTCAGGAGGGGCCCGGACACGCCGCACGGCGCGTCCCGGCCCCTCCTTTCGCTTGCGCGCGGGCCACCCGAACGGCTCAGCCGACCGCGCTGAACGGGCCCCGGCTTCGTACGTTGAGGCCATGAGCCACACACCGCGAACCCGTACGGTACTGAGCTGCACTGTGCTGGTGGCCGCTCTCGGAGCCGGCCTCACGGCCTGCGGCGGCGACGCCCGTGGAAACTCGCTGACGGCCCGTCCGTACGACGCGGCGGGGCACGTCTCCTTCAACGCGGCGGGCGCCGAACGCGTCGACCCGGACAAGCCGCTGGAGGTGACCAGCAAGGGCAAGGACAGCCGGATCACCGACGTCACGGCCACCGACAGCCTCGGCCGCCAGGTCGCCGGGGCCCTCTCCGCCGACGGGAACCGCTGGCACTCCACCGGGCCCCTCGCCGCCGCCGCCGACTACACGGTGCGCGTCACCACCGAGAACAAGGACGGCGCGCCGGGCCTCAAGACCCTCCGCTTCCGCACCGCGGAGGCGGGCAAGAACCGCCTCAAGGTGACCTTCGGGCCCAAGGCCGGCACGTACGGCGTCGGGCAGCCGATCACCGCCGAGCTGAGCGCCCCCGTCAAGGACAAGGCCGCCCGCGCCGTCGTCGAGCGCTCCCTGCGGGTGCGGTCCTCGCGGGACGTCGAGGGTTCCTGGTACTGGGTCGACTCCAAGGAGCTCCACTACCGCCCGCGCACCTACTGGCCCGCGCACTCCACGGTGGACGTGAGCGCCAACCTCAACGGCGTCAAGGTCACCGACACCCTGCGCGGCGCGGACGCCAAGCCGCTCTCCCTCACCTTCGGCGACCGCGTGGAGGCGCTGGTCGACTCCGGCAGCCACCACATGACGGTGCGGAAGAACGGCCGGGAGATAAAAACCCTGCCGGTGACCACCGGCAAGCCGGGCTTCTCCACCCGTAACGGGATCAAGGTGATCCTGGGCAAGGAGTCCTTCGTGCGGATGCGCAGCGGCAGTGTCGGCATCGCCGCGGGCAGCTCCGAGTCCTACGACCTGCCCGTCCACTGGGCCACCCGGGTGACATGGAGCGGCGAATACGTGCACGCCGCGCCGTGGTCGGTCGGCTCGCAGGGCTCCGCGAACACGAGCCACGGCTGCGTGGGGATGAGCACCGGGAACGCGCACTGGTTCTTCGACGCCGTGCGGGAGGGGGACGTCGTGCGGGTCGTCAACAGCGAGGGCGAGGCGATGGCCCCGTTCGGCAACGGCTTCGGGGACTGGAACCTGAGCTGGGCCAAGTGGCAGGAGGGCAGCGCGGTGAACGGGAGCGGCCGGAACACGGCTCCCGGCGGGGTGGAGCAGGCGCGGCTCAGGCCGCAGCTGTAATCACCCGGGGGAGTGAAATCCCCGCGGCCCTCCCCGCGCCCGTACGGCGCGGGGAGGGCCTTTCGCGGGCGGCGCCGGCTGCCCGCCCCGCGGACCGTCCCCGGACGCCCGGGGGCTCAGTCGGTGGCGCCGGCCGCGACGGGCTCCTTGCGCAGCAGCCCCGCGAGGGCCCCCGCGAACTCCACCGGGTCCACCGGGAGGGTGACGGCGGCGTCGGCGCGGCTCCAGGTGGCCAGCCAGGCGTCCTGGGGGCGGCCCATCAGCAGGAGCACCGGGGGGCAGCGGAAGATCTCGTCCTTGATCTGGCGGCAGACGCCCATGCCGCCCGCCGGCGCCGTCTCGCCGTCCAGGACGCAGACGTCGATGCCGCCCCGCTCCAGCTCGCTGAGCACCGCAGGGAGCGTCGCGCACTCCACGAACTGCACCCGGGGCGCGTCGGGGGCGGGCCGGCGACCGGTGGCGAGCCGTACCTGGGTGCGGGTTTCGGCGTTGTCGCTGTAGATCAGCACGGTGGCGATCGGCTGCATGTCTCCTCCTGGCCTCGGGCGTGACCGGGTCCCCGGTGGGCCGGATGCTACTCCGTCCGACTCCCCGTCAACACCGCTGTGAACAGCTCAACGATGGGCCGTTCGGGCCCGACACACGGGGCGGACACACCGAACGGCACCCCCGGGAGTGAGGGCGGGATAAGCGACCGACATAATGTCGGTCGTGGCGACAGCAACGACAGTAGAAACCGGGCCCGCGCACCCGTCGGTCAACAGGCCGAACCTCACCAGCGTCGGAACCATCATCTGGCTGAGTTCCGAGCTGATGTTCTTCGCGGCCCTCTTCGCGATGTACTTCACCCTGCGATCGGTGACCGGACCGGACCACTGGAAGGAAATGGCGGATGCCCTGAACGTTCCGTTCTCGGGCACGAACACCGCCATCCTGGTGGCCTCCTCTCTCACCTGCCAGCTCGGCGTCTTCGCCGCCGAGCGAGGTGACGTGAAGAAGCTCCGCACGTGGTTCTCGATCACCTTCGTGATGGGAGCGATCTTCATCGGAGGCCAGATCTTCGAATACACGGAGCTGGTGAAGAAGGACGGGCTTTCGCTCTCCTCCGACCCCTACGGTTCCGTCTTCTACCTCACGACCGGATTCCACGGACTGCACGTGACGGGCGGCCTCATCGCCTTCCTGCTGGTCCTGGGCCGGACGTACGCGGCCAAGAGGTTCACACATCACCAGGCCACTGCGGCCATCGTCGTGTCCTACTACTGGCACTTCGTCGATGTCGTCTGGATCGGCCTCTTCGCCACGATCTACCTGATCAAGTAATCCGGGCGAGAAGCCCACATCCAGTAGCACCGACGCAGAAGATCCTGACACCGGGGTAATCCGTGAAAAAGCTCTCCGTACGACGACGCCATCCGCTGGCGGCGGTCGTCGTCCTACTCCTCGCGCTGGCGGCCACCGGGGGGCTGTACGCCGCGTTCGCGCCCGCGGACAAGGCACAGGCTGAGGAAACAGCCCAGTCCCTCAAGATCGACGAGGGCAAGAAGCTCTACGACGTCGGCTGCGCCAGTTGCCACGGAACCGGTGGACAGGGCAGCAGCGACGGCCCGAGCCTCGTCGGCGTGGGCGCCGCGGCCGTCGACTTCCAGGTCGGTACCGGCCGTATGCCGCTCCAGCAGCAGGGCGCCCAGGCGCCCCGCAAGAAGGTCATCTACTCCGAGAAGGAGATCGACCGGCTCGCGACCTACGTCGCCTCGCTCGGCGCCGGTCCCGAGGTGCCGACCAAGAACCAGTACGACCCCGCCGGGTCGGACAGCGCCAAGGGCGGCGAGCTCTTCCGCACCAACTGCGCGCAGTGCCACAACTTCTCCGGTGAGGGCGGCGCGCTGACGCACGGCAAGTTCGCCCCCTCCCTGGAGGGCGTCGACCCGAAGCACCTCTACGAGGCCATGCAGACCGGCCCGCAGAACATGCCCTCCTTCCCCGACACCACGATGCCGGAGAAGCAGAAGAAGCAGATCATCGCCTACCTGCGCGACGTCAACGGGGACAAGGCCACCAACCCGGGTGGGCTCAGCCTCGGGGGTCTCGGCCCGGTCAGTGAGGGTCTCTTCGCCTGGGTCTTCGGGCTCGGTGCGCTGATCGCCGTCTCCACGTGGGTCGCCGTCCGGACCGCAAAGGCCAAGAAGTCATGAGCAGCCAAGACAATCCCGAAGAGAACCTGCCCGCCGGGCAGGGCGCCGAGGAGCACTCGGCCGAGCTGGTGAAGAACCCCTTCGCCGACCCGGGGCTGCCGCCCCACGAGCACCGCATCCAGGACCTGGACGAGCGGGCCGCCAAGCGCAGCGAGCGCGTGGTCGCCTTCCTCTTCACCCTGTCGATGCTCGCGACGGCCGGCTTCATCGCCTCGTACGTGATCTTCAAGCCCGGCAAGATCGTCTACATCTGGCCCTTCGGGCACGTCAGCGCCCTGAACTTCTCGCTCGGCCTGACCCTGGGCCTCGCGCTGTTCTCCATCGGCGCGGGCGCCGTCCACTGGGCCCGCACCCTGATGTCCGACGTCGAGCTGGTCGACGAGCGGCACGACATCGAGGCCGACAACGACACCCGCGCGAAGGTCATCGCGGACTTCAAGCAGGGCGCCAAGGACTCCGTCATCGGGCGCCGCAAGCTGATCCGCAACTCGATGTTCGGTGCCCTGGCCCTCGTGCCGCTCTCCGGCGTCGTGCTGCTGCGCGACCTCGGCCCGCTGCCCGAGAAGAAGCTCCGCTCCACGATGTGGAAAAAGGGCTCGGTCATCGTCAACATGAACACCAACGAGCCGCTGCGTCCCGAGGACGTCATCACCGGCTCGCTGACGTTCGCCAAGCCCGAGGGCCTGGAGGAGACGAACCACGACTTCCAGACGCAGATCGCCAAGGCCGCCCTGATGATCATCCGGATCGCCCCGGAGAACATCAAGGACAAGCGCGAACTGGACTGGTCGCACCAGGGCATCGTCGCGTACTCCAAGATCTGCACCCACGTCGGCTGCCCGATCAGCCTGTACGAGCAGCAGACGCACCACGTCCTCTGCCCGTGCCACCAGTCCACCTTCGACCTCTCCGACGGCGCCCGAGTGATCTTCGGCCCGGCCGGTCACCCGCTGCCGCAGCTGCGGATCGGCGTGAACGACGAGGGTTACCTCGAAGCGCTCGGCGACTTCGACCAGCCCGTCGGCCCTGCCTTCTGGGAGCGCGGATGAGCACCGAGAACACGCACGCACCCGGCGACGACGCGCCGGACCGCGGTCAGACGCCCGCCGGGGAACGGCTCGCCGACTGGGCGGACGGACGGCTCGGCATCTACAGCCTGGCCAAGTCCAACATGCGGAAGATCTTTCCGGACCACCCGAGCTTCATGCTCGGCGAGATCTGCATGTACAGCTTCATCATCATCATCCTCACGGGTGTGTACCTGACGCTGTTCTTCCACCCGAGCATGAACGAGGTGGAGTACCACGGCGTCTACGGCCCCATGCAGGGCCAGCTCATGTCGGAGGCGTTCTCCTCCACGCTGAAGATCAGCTTCGAGGTCCGCGGCGGTCTGCTCATCCGGCAGATCCACCACTGGGCCGCGCTCATCTTCCTCGCCGGCATGTTCGTGCACATGATGCGCGTCTTCTTCACGGGCGCCTTCCGCAAGCCGCGTGAGATCAACTGGCTGTTCGGCTTCCTGCTCTTCGCCCTGGGCATGTTCACCGGTTTCACCGGTTACTCGCTCCCGGACGACCTGCTCTCCGGCACCGGTGTCCGCTTCACGCAGGGCGCGATCCTGTCCGTACCGATCGTCGGCACGTACATCTCGATGTTCCTGTTCGGCGGGGAGTTCCCCGGCGGCGACTTCGTCGCCCGGTTCTACTCGATCCACATCCTGCTGCTGCCCGGCATCATGCTCGGGCTCATGGTGGGCCACCTGATCCTGGTCTTCTACCACAAGCACACGCAGTACGCGGGGCCCGGACGCACCGAGAAGAACGTCGTCGGGATGCCGCTGCTCCCGGTGTACATGGCGAAGGCCGGAGGCTTCTTCTTCCTCGTCTTCGGTGTCATCGCGGCCATCGCCGGCATCGCGACGATCAACCCCATCTGGGCGATCGGCCCGTACCGGCCCGACCAGGTGTCCACCGGCGCGCAACCCGACTGGTACATGGGCTTCGCCGAAGGTCTCATCCGGGTCATGCCGGGCTGGGAGATCAACCTGTGGGGCCACACGCTGGTCCTCGGCGTGTTCATCCCGCTGGTGGTCTTCGGCCTCGTCCTCGGCGCGATGGCGGTCTACCCGTTCATCGAGTCCTGGGTCACCGGCGACAAGCGCGAGCACCACATCCTGGACCGCCCGCGCAACGCCCCGGTCCGTACCGGCCTCGGCGTCGCCTGGCTCACGATGTACTTCATCACCCTCGTCGGTGGTGGCAACGACCTGTGGGCCACGCACTTCCACCTCTCGCTCAACGCGATCAGCTGGTTCGTGCGGATCGGCTTCTTCCTCGGCCCGGTCGTCGCCTTCATCATCACCAAGCGCATCTGCCTCGGTCTCCAGCGCCGCGACAGGGAGAAGGTGCTGCACGGGCGCGAGTCCGGTGTCATCAAGCGCCTGCCGCACGGTGAGTTCATCGAGGTGCACGAGCCGCTCAGCGCCGGGCAGCGCTACACCCTCACCGCGCACGACCAGCCCCAGCCCTTCGAGATCGGTGCGACCACCGACGAGAACGGCGTCAAGCGCAAGGTCTCCGGCGCGGACAAGCTCCGCTCGAAGCTCTCCAAGAGCTACTACGGCGACGGGACCCAGATCCCGAAGCCGACGGAGGAGGAGTACAAGGAGATCACCAGCGGCCACGGCCACCACTGATCCCCGCACTGTTACGCGACACGCCACCTGAGGGCCCCGGCCCGTCCCACCTTCCCGGTGGGCGGACGGGGCCCTTCGCGCTGCTCGCGCGCCGATAGGGTGGGGCCCGGAAGAACCGGCGGCCCGGCGCGCTGCACCCCCGCCCCCACCCACACACCAGGAGCGGCCATGAGCGCTGTGCACCCCGTCGGAGGCGACACCGCGGCGGCCCGCTCCTGGCCGGCTGTGCTCGACGGACTCCTCTCGGGCCGCGACCAGTCCGCCGCCGACACCGCCTGGGCGATGGACCGCATCATGCGGGGCGAGGCCACGGACGCGCAGATCGCCGGCTTCGCCGTGGCCCTGCGCGCCAAGGGCGAGACCGTCGAGGAGATCAGCGGCATCGTGGAGGCGATGTACGCGCACGCCCGCACCATCGAGGTCCCCGGCGAGACCGTCGACATCGTCGGCACCGGCGGGGACGGGGCCAAGACCGTCAACATCTCCACGATGTCCGCCGTGGTCGTCGCGGGCACCGGCGCGAAGGTCGTCAAGCACGGCAACCGCGCCGCCTCCTCCGCCTCCGGGGCCTCCGACGTCCTGGAGAAGCTCGGCGTCAACCTGGAATTGGGCCCGGAGCGGGTCGCGCGGGTCGCCGAGGAGGCCGGGATCACCTTCTGCTTCGCCGTCAAGTTCCACCCGGCGCTGCGGTACGTCGCGGCGGCACGCGGCGAGCTGGGCATCCGGACGACCTTCAACTTCCTCGGCCCGCTCACCAACCCGGCCCGCGTCCGGGCCCAGGCCACCGGGGTCGCCGACGCGCGGATGGCGCCGATCATGGCCGGGGTGCTCGCCGCGCGCGGCTCCTCCGCGCTCGTCTTCCGGGGCGACGACGGCCTCGACGAACTCACGACGGCCGCGACCTCCCGGGTGTGGATCGTCCAGGACGGCACGGTGCGCGAGGAGGGCTTCGACCCGCGCGAGGTCGGCATCGCCCTCTCCCCGGTCTCGGCCCTGCGCGGCGGCGACGCCGCGCACAACGCGGAGGTCGCCCGCCGCCTCTTCGCGGGCGAGCGCGGCCCGGTCCGCGACGCGGTGCTCCTCAACTCGGCGGCGGCCCTCGCGGCATTGCGCCCGGGCCCGGAGCCGCTCGCGGAACGGATCGGCGCGGGCATGGCGCTGGCCGCGGAGTCCCTGGACTCCGGGGCGGCGGACGCGGCCCTGGAGCGCTGGGTCCGGGCCAGCAACGCCTGAGCGGCGCACACGGCGGGGGCGGCACGGGAACGTGCCGCCCCCGTTCCGCATTCTGGAACCCCCTGGGCTCGGGCCCGCCCCTGTGGCAGGATGCTGGCAGGTCATGAGTGACAGCGCCTACGGCCCCGGCCTGCTGTCCGGCAACCCTCCGTCCGTGGCGGGGTGCCCCGGGTGAAGACCTGGCCGCAGGCAGCGAGGTCTGCGGCAAGCGCGGACCCCTCCGCGCCCGTCAGGGGCGTTGGCACCTCCCTTTCGCGGCGTCAGGCACCAGGGGTCCTGGTCGTCGAGGGAGCGGTTCTCCGTGAGCAAGCGAATGTCCTAGGGCGCACACCCTTCACCACATCAGGGTGCGGTGCCCTTCGCCGTTCTCGGTCGCCGGGCTCTTCGTACCGCCCGGAACCCCCAGCCTTCGCAGCTCGCCTTCCGCTGCCCTCCGCCTCACGTACGGGAGTTCGCCATGTCCGTTTCCGCCGCCTCCGCCGCTGCCACCTCCTCCGCCACCGCCCCCGCCGCGCCGCTGCCCGTCCTCGGCCGCGAGGTGCGCGTGCCGCTCGTCACCGGGGGAGAGGTCGAGTACGCCGCCCTCGACTACGCGGCGAGCGCCCCGGCCCTGGAACGCGTCTGGAACGACGTGGCCGTCTACGCCCCGTACTACGGCAGCGTCCACCGGGGCGCCGGGTACCTCTCGCAGCTCTCCACCGAACTTTTCGAGACCGCCCGCGCCGACGTCGCCGCCTTCCTCGGCTGCCGCGCCGACGACGAGCTCGTCTTCACGCGCTCCACGACCGACTCGCTCAACCTCCTCGCCGCCGCTCTCCCCGCCGGTTGCGAGGTGTACGTCTTCGAGACCGAGCACCACGCCTCGCTGCTGCCCTGGCGCACCGCCGCCGTCACCCACCTGGACGCCCCGCGCAGCCCCGCGGAGGCCGTCGCCACGCTGGAGCGCGCGCTGGACGCCCGTACCGGCGGGGGCCCCGCCCTCGTCTGCGTCACGGGCGCCTCGAACGTGACCGGGGAGCTGTGGCCCGTCGCCGAGCTGGCGCGCGTCGCGCACGCGCACGGGGCGCGGATCGTCCTGGACGCCGCCCAGCTCGCTCCGCACCACCCCGTCTCGGTCACGGACCTGGACGTGGACTGGATCGCCTTCTCCGGCCACAAGCTGTACGCGCCCTTCGGCGCCGGGGTCCTCGCCGGCCGCGCCGACTGGCTGGAGGACGCCGAGCCCTACCTCGCGGGCGGCGGCGCGAGCCGTGCCGTGAGCAGGCGCGCGGACGGCGGGGTGGACGTCGAGTGGCACCAGGGCGCCGCCCGGCACGAGGCCGGTTCGCCGAACGTCATCGGCGCCTACGCGATCGCCTCGGCCTGCAAGGCCCTCACCGAGGCCGGTTTCGACGCGCTCGTGGCGCGCGAGCGGCAGCTCGTGACGCGGGTGCGGGACGGGCTCGCCGCGATCGAGGGCGTCCGCGTCCTCGGGCTCTTCGGTCCGGAGGCCGAGCGGGTCGGCGTGCTCTCCTTCGTCGTGAGCGGCTGGAACAGCTCGCACCTCGCGGCGGCGCTCTCCGCCGAGTACGGGATCGGGGTCCGCGACGGGCTCTTCTGCGCCCACCCGCTGGTGCGCACGCTGCTCGGCGCGGACGCAGGGGCGCCCGGCGAGTGCGGGGCGCCCGAGGGCGGCTCACTCAACGCGGTGCGGGTCAGTTTCGGCGCCGGGACGCCCGACGAGCACGTGGAGCGCTTCCTGGGCGCGGTGCGCGAGCTGGTCGAGCAGGGCGCGCGCTGGACCTACCGCACCGAGGGCGGGCGCTGCGTGCCGGCGGTCTGAATGGGACGCGGGGCAGGGGCGCCGGTCGCGGGACCGGCGCCCCTGACGCGTACCCGCGCGGTCTCAGGAATCGAGGCCGATCGCGAAGGCCGCCTCCAGGTCGTGCTGCGAGTACGTGCGGAAGGCCACGTGCGTATCGGTCCCCGCGACGCCGGGGATCTTGCTGATCCGGTTCGGGATGATCTCGGCGAGGTCCTCGTGGCGGCCGACGCGGACCATCGCGATGAGGTCGTAGGAGCCGGTGACGGAGAAGACCTCGCTCACGCTGTCCAGCGCGGCGATGGACTCGGCGATCTCCGGGATTCGGTCGACGCTGGTCTTGATGAGCACGATCGCGGTGATCACGGCGGTGGGTCCCCTTCGCTGTCCTGGTGGGCCCACTGTAGTCCGGGCCTCGGTCCCCGCCGCGCGCTCCCGCCCGAGGCCGTAGGGTTACGGGCGGCACGAGGACACCGCGACACCCTTCGGCCGCACGAGCACGAAGCCCACGCACACCCCCGAGCACGAGCACGAGAAGGAAGCGACGCAGACGATGACCGTTCCCCTCCCGACGGAGACCACGCGCTGGCGCTGCACGCTGTGCGGCAATCTCACCAGGTTCGACGTGAGCCGTTCCTCGAAGGTCGTCGAGTACGTCCACCTCGACCTCGCGGGGAAACCGGAGGTCGAGGAGCGCCAGGTCGTCAGTGAGACGATCGACTCGGTCCGCTGCCGCTGGTGCAACGCGGTGGACCAGATCGAGCTGGTGGACAGGCCGGGGCCGGCTGCCTGAGGCCGGGGCCGCACGAGCGAGTGGGGTGAGGACATGGTGGAGGAAGCGAACGCCGAGCCCGCCGGTGCGCCCCACGGCGCGGAGCGGAACGGGGACGGGGACGCCGTTCCCGCGGACCCGGGGCACGTCCCGGCCGAGAGCGCGCGCGAGCACGTGGAGCCGGGGGAGCACGCTGAGCCCGGGGACGCGGGGCGCGAGGGCGACGTGCGCGGCGGTGACGGCGCGGGGGAGGGGCTGGAAGGGCCGCTGCCCGAAGGCGTCAGGCACCGCGTCGTGCAGTACGTGGCCGACTGTTTCGGGGGCCTCACCCTCGCCGAACTCCCCCCGCAGCTCCGCCAGTACGCCCGTTTCACGCCGAGCAGGCGGCTCAAGTACGCGGGCAACGCGATGGCCGCGGCGGTGGAGAACGACGCCGCCTTCCGGGCCCGTGTCGCCGAGCGGCTGAGCGCCGCGCAGCCCGAGTTGTGCGCGGCGCTCGGCGAGGGCGCCCCGCCCCCGGCCGCCGACCCGGTGGACGTCGCCGCCGTCGCGTACCTGCTGCGGCCCCCGGGCTGGCTCAAGCTCGTGGCCGCCGCCGGTGAGGAGGCCGAACGGGCCGGGGCCGAGCGGATGGACGCGGTGGCCCGCCAGGAGCTGGACCGGCTGCGCGCGGAGCGCGACGAGGCCCGCGAGCGCGGGCGCGCGGACAGCGAGCGGCTGCGCGGCGAGGTCGAGGGACTGCGCCGCGAGGGCGACGCGGTGCGGCGCAGGCTGCGCGCCGCGCAGAGCGACATCAAGCGCGGCGAGTCCGCGCTGCGCAAGGAGCAGGAGCGGGCCGAGGCGCAGCGCGCCGAGCTCCAGGCGCAGTTGAGCGCGGCCGAGAGCGAGACGCGGCGGGTGCGGGCGCGTCTCGGCGAGGTCGAGGCGGCCCTGGAGGCGAGCCGCAAGGCGACGCGCGAGGGGCGCAGCGTGGAGGACATGCGGCTGCGGCTGCTGCTCGACACCGTGCTCGACGCGGCGCAGGGGCTGCGCCGCGAACTGGCGCTGCCCCCCGTCTCCGTACGTCCCGCCGAGACCGTGGACGCGCGCGAGCCGGCGAAGTTCAGCCCGAAGGACATCGCTGCCCGCGCGCTCGCCGAGGACGACCCGGCGATCCTGGACCAGTTGCTGGCGCTGCCGCAGGCCCACCTCGTCGTGGACGGGTACAACGTCACCAAGACCGGTTATCCGACGATGCCCCTGGAGAAGCAGCGGCTGCGGCTGCTGGGCGGGCTCTCGCAGCTCGCGGCGCAGAGCGGGGCCGAGGTGACGTGCGTCTTCGACGGGGCGGAGCTGGCGGCCCCCGTGCTGCTCGCGCCGCCGCGCGGGGTGCGGGTGCTGTTCAGCAAGGCCGGGGTGACGGCGGACGAGCTCATCCGTCGGCTCGTGCGCGCCGAGCCGCCCGGGCGGCCCGTGACGGTGGTCTCCACCGACAAGGAGGTCGCGGACGGCATCGCGAAGGCGGGGGCGCGTCCGGTGCCCAGCGTCATGCTCCTGAAGCGGTTGTCGCGCGGCTGAACCGCCGGCGTCCGGCGCCGCGCGGGGGCGGCGGACACCCGGTGGGCGGCCGGGGGAACACATGTGCCCGGTATGGCTGTTGCGACTCGGTTCGTATGATCTGTGACCGACGCGTTATCTGGTGGCTTTCGTGGCGCTTGGGGCGCGACGCTCGGTCAGTTCTTCGTCACCGCAGGTGGCTTGTGGGTAAAGAAACCCGTGAGTCGTGGTTTTTTACCGGTGAGGATTTGAACTGATCACAAGAAGGTCACTACTGTCGGCCCGAACTCTCGCTCGGTTGATCACCCATCCGGGGTGGCGGTGAGAGGGCACCGCCCACCGGTGGATCGGTAGGCGGCTGGAGGAAGAAGGAGCTCGCCTTCGTGGCGTCCCACCGTCGACCGAAGCAGCCGAGCCGCGCCCGCGTGACCGTGCTCACCGCGACCGCCGCTGCTGCCGTGGCCCTCACTTCGCAGGCCGCGCACGCAGACCCCAAGCCGACCAAGTCCGAGGTGAAGTCGAAGGTCGACAAGCTCTACGACGAAGCGGAGCAGGCGACCGAGAAGCTCAACGGGGCCACCGAGAAGCAGAAGAAGCTGGAGAAGGAGGTCGACGCCATCCAGGACAAGGTGGCGCGCGGCCAGGACGAGCTGAACGAGCAGCGCCAGTCCCTCGGGGCCGTCGCCGCCGCCCAGTACCGTTCCGGCGGCATCGACCCCTCCGTGCAGCTCTTCCTCTCCGCCGACCCGGACTCCTTCCTCCAGCAGGCCGGTGCCCTCGACCAGCTGAGCGCGCAGCAGACCCAGCAGCTCAAGCAGATCCAGGCCAAGCAGCGCAAGCTCGCCCAGGAGCGCAAGGAGGCCGCCGACAAGCTCGCCGACCTCGCCGACACGCGCAAGGAGCTGGGCAAGAAGAAGAGCGAGGTGAAGGGCAAGCTCGCCGAGGCGCAGCGGCTCCTCAACTCGATGACGGCCGCCGAGAAGGCCGCGCTCCAGAAGGAGGAGGAGCGCGCCAACCGTGCCAGTGAGCGCACCGCGCTGAGCACCCCCTCCGGCTCCGCCGGCACCTCCGCGCCCGGCACCATCGCCAACCCCGGCAAGGGCTCGGGCGCCGCCGGCCGCGCCTTCTCCGCCGCGCAGACGCAGCTCGGCAAGCCCTACGTCTTCGGCGCCACGGGCCCCAGCTCCTACGACTGCTCGGGCCTCACCTCCTGGGCCTACCGCCAGGCCGGGGCCTCGCTGCCCCGCACCTCGCAGGCGCAGGCGAACGCGGGGACGCGCATCTACTCGCAGAGCCAGCTCCAGGTCGGCGACCTCGTGCTCTTCTACGGGGACCTGCACCACATCGGTCTCTACGCCGGCAACGGCCAGGTGCTGCACGCCCCGCGCACCGGCACCGTCGTGCGCTACGAGTCGATCGGCAACATGCCCTTCCAGTTCGGCGTGCGCGTCTGAACCGCGCACGGCCGTAACGGCGTTCACCGGAGCCCCGGGAAGCACCCGCTTCCCGGGGCTCCGCCGTGTCCGGCCCGGGGGCGCGCCACACCCGCCCGATCGGGGGAATCCCGTGCCCCCGTGCTGACCCGGGGGACCCGCTGTGACCTGCGCGGGGTTGCCGGAAGCCGGACGAACTCGCCCAAAGCGACGGACCGTCGGTCGTTGGTGCCCGCCCCGGGCGGCGGCTACTGTCGGCGCGCGTTCCGGCACAGCCGCCGGGTCCCGGCCCGGCGCGCGCTCCCGGGACCCGCCCCGACGCACCGGGCGCCCGCGCCCGTGCCCCAGCGAAAGGACAGCGAACGCCGTGGCGTCTCACCGCCGTTCCCTCTCCACCGGGCGCACCGCGCGCGGCGCCGTCCTCACCGCGGCGGCGGCCGCCGCGCTCGCCGCCGTCCCCACCGCGACGCCCGCAGGGGCCGCCCCGCACCCCGGTCGGCAGGAGGCCAGGGCGGGGCTCGACCGGCTCTACACCCAGGCGGAGCGCGCCACCGAGTCGTACAACAAGGCCGAGGAGCGCGCCGACCGGCTGCGCGCCACCGTGCGCCGCTCCACCGACGCCGTCGCCCGCGCCCAGGAACGCGTCAACACCATGCGCGGCGCGCTCGGTTCGCTCGCCGCCGCGCAGTACCGCTCGGGCGGTATCGATCCCGCGCTCGCGCTGCTGCTCACCTCCGACCCCGATCGCTACCTCAGCCACGCGGCCCTCCTCGACCAGGTCGGCAGCAGGCGCGCCGCCGAACTCGGCCGCCTCGTCGGCGTCCAGCGCGAGCTGGCCCAGGACCGCGCCGAGGCGCGCGAGGCCCTGCGCCGCCTGGAACGCACCCGCGCGGACGTCGCCCGGCACAAGCGCACGGTCGAGGCGAAGCTCGCCGCCGCCCGCCGCCTCCTCGACGCGCTGCCCGCCGGGGAACGCTCCCGGCTGCGCGACGGCCTCGCGGACGGCGGCCGGGCGGCGCGGGGTGCGGGCGAGGACGTACCGCCCGGGACGGCGGCGGTCTCCGGGCGCGCGG
>NZ_GG770539.1:5361937-5372540 GCF_000154905.1 Streptomyces sp. SPB074
CCCTACGTGTGGGGTGCCTCGGGACCCGGGGCCTTCGACTGCTCGGGGCTCATGCAGTGGGCCTGGGGGCGGGCCGGGGTCGGCCTGCCCCGTACCTCGCAGGCCCAGGCGGGCGCCGGGCAGCGGGTGCCGCTCTCGCAGGCGCGCCCCGGGGACCTCGTCACGTACCGCTCCGACGCGAGCCACGTCGGCATGTACGTCGGCGGCGGCCAGGTCATCCACGCCCCCCACCCCGGCGCCGCCGTGCGCTACGAGTCCGTCCACATGCTCCCCATCAACGCGGTGACCCGCCCCTGAGCACCCGGCGCGACGCGCTCCCGGACGGCGCGGGGGGCGCGGGGCGGGACGGCATCCGCGAGGGCGCGGGGGGCGCGGGGCGGGACGGTACGCGGGACGGCTCCAGCGGCGCGGGGCGGCACGGCTCGCGGGGCCGGGGGCGCGGGGGCGGGGCCGGGACCTCGCCGTATGCTCGCCGCGTGGCCCGAAGCCGACCCTCCCGCCCCAGGCGTGCCGCCGTGCTCGTCGCCCTGCTGCTGCTCGGCGGTTGCGGGGGCGGTGGGGACGGGGGCCGCGACGACACCGGGACCCGGGTACGGGCCGTGCTCGACGCGCGCGGCGAGGCGGTGCGCGCGCGGGACCGCGCCGACTGGCTCGCGAGCACCGCGCCCGGCACGGCGCGCGGGCGCGCGGGCGCCGTCTTCGCCAACCTCGACGCGCTGCGCCCCAGCGCCTGGAGCTACCGCGTCACCTCGCTCACCCCGCGCGGCGACCGGGCGGCGGTCCGCGCGACGCTCTCGTACCGCCTCAAGGGCTACGACAGCGCCTCCGTCACCGCGCGGCGCGCCCTCACGCTGCGCCGCGTCTCGGGCCGCTGGTACGTGAGCGCCGACGAGCCCGCCCCCGGGGCCCCGCAACAGCTGTGGGAGCAGGGCAGGATGACCGTCGTACGCGGCGCGGACTCGCTCGTGCTCGGCGTGGGGCAGCCGCGCGCCACGCTCGCGGACGTGGCCGGGCTCGCCGACGACGCCGTGCCCGCCGTGCGCCGGGTGTGGCCCGACCGGTGGCCGGGGCGCCTCATCGTGCTGCTCCCCGCCTCGCTCGACCGCATGGCCGCGCTGCTCGGCGAGAAACCCGCCGACTACCGGGGCATCGCCGCCGTCACCACCGGCGAACTCGGCTCGACGGCCCACGTGCCCGCCGACCGCGTCACCGTCAACCCCGAGGCGTACGAGGAACTCGGCGCCTTCGGCAAGCGCTTCGTCCTCATCCACGAGGCCACCCACGTCGCGACCCGCTCCGCGACGACGGCCCGGACCCCGCTGTGGCTCTCCGAGGGCTTCGCCGACTGGACCGGCTACCACGGCAGCGGGCGCACCCCGCGCCAGGTCGCCCCCGAACTCGCCGAGGAGGTCCGCGCGGGCGCCGCCCCCGACACGCTGCCCACCGACACGGACTTCGCCTTCTCGGAGGACCCGGACCGGCTCGCCCGCGCCTACGAGGGCGGCTGGCTCGCCTGCCGGATGATCGCCGAGCAGTGGGGCGAGCCGAAACTGCGCGCCTTCTACCGGGCGGTGGGGGAGCACGAGGGCGGCGGCAGCGCGGTCGCCGCCGCCGCCACGAAGGTGCTCGGGGTGAACGAGGCCGAACTGACCGGCCGCTGGCGCGGCTACGTACGCGAGCAACTGGCGTAGGCGCGCGCGACGAGTCCACGTACGTGCAACGCGCCCCGGCACGCCGCCGGGGAGCCCCCCCCGGGGCCCGTCCGCTAGGCGTCCGTCGTCGCCCAGGCCGGTACGCGCGCGCGCTCCTCGCCGCTCCCGCCGCGCGGCAGCGCCCGCACCGTCTCGCGCCACAGCCCCCGGCAGGCCAGCACCGTCGCCGCCACCAGCAGTCCGTTGCGCACGACGAGCAGCCCCGTGCCGAACGGCGTCGAGCCGACCACGTCGCCGAAGTACACGGGGAACTCCAGCCACGTGACGAACGAGGCGATGACCGTGAGGACCACCGGGACCGTCATCCGCCCGCCCCGGTACAGCAGGCACACCGCGCCGAGACCGAGGAGCCACACCAGGTACTGCGGACTGATGACGCGGCTCGTCGTCGTGAAGAGCAGCAGCGCCGTGAACGCCGCGTCCGCGAACGTCGCCTCGCTCCACACCCGCGCCCGCACCCGCCACAGCACCAGCCAGCCCAGCGCGAGCACGCTGAGCACCTGCGCGAGCGTCGAGACGAGGGGAACGCCCGTCCCCAGGAACTCCATCGAGCCGTAGTGGAATTCGACGCGTCCCTCCCAGCCGAAGCGCCGCGCGAAGTGGAACACGAGCGCGCCCAGCGACTCGACCTCCGTGCCCCGGTCGCGCTGCGCCGTCAGGAACGACAGGCTGCCCGGCATCAGGAGCCCGAAGCCGGCGAGCAGTACGAGCCCCGTCACGGCCGCGCCCGCCCACGAGCGGCGCGTCTCCCGCCCGCGCGGCGTCCCGACGAGCAGCAGCACCGGCCACCCCTTGACGACCGCGCCGAGCGCCGCGAGCACCCCGAAGCCGCGCGCCCGGCGGGTGCCCAGGAGCAGCGCGGCCACCGCGAGCGCGGTGACCATCACGTCGTAGCGCGCGTACACGGTCGGCCCCAGCAGCGGCACACCCACGACCCACACCCACACCCCGGCCCCGCGCCGCCCCGGGCGCGCCGCCGCGCGCAGCAGCAGCGCCGTCACGCACGCGTCGCACACGAGGGCGAGGACGAAGAACGCCGTCGCGTACGGCCAGAAGGGCAGCAGCTTCGGCGCGAGGATCGCGAGCGCGGCGCCCGGCGGGTACTGCCACGTCACGTCGTGCTCGGGGAAGACGCCGCCGGACAGCACGCCCGCCCAGTTCCGGTACGTGACCGACACGTCGCCCGTCACGTCGAGACCGGGCGGCACGATCACCCTGAGCACGGAGAGCAGGAGCAGCGCCCGTGTCGCCCCCCACACCACGAGCGCGCCCGCCGTCCGCGTCCACGTCGCCCGCCCAGCCCGTTCGCTCACGTACCGTCCCGCCCTCGACTCGTCACCGTCTCGTCACCTCGACCGCGCCTTCGGGGGCCCGGGGTCCGGGTCATGATGCCTGCCCCGCCCGCTCCGGGCCATCGCCGCGAGCGCTGTGTCCCGGTTCGCCCGCCGAGCGGCGGCACGCGGGGGGTTCGGCCGCCGCCGGGACCGCGCCGGGTACTGTCGGCGGCGATGGACAGGACCTTGATCGTCACCAACGACTTCCCGCCGCGGCCCGGCGGCATCCAGTCGTTCCTGCACAACATGGCGCTCCGCCTCGACCCCGACCGCTTCGTCGTCTACGCCTCGACGTGGAAACGCGGACGCGAGGGCAGGGAGGCCACCGCCGCCTTCGACGCCGCGCAGCCCTTCCGCGTGCACCGCGACCAGACCACGATGCTGCTCCCCACCCCGCGCACCACCGCGCGCGCCGAACTGCTCCTCAAGCGGTACGGGGCGACCTCGGTGTGGTTCGGCGCCGCCGCCCCGCTCGGCCTCATGGCGCCCGCGCTGCGCGCCGCCGGGGCCACCCGCCTCGTCGGCACGACGCACGGGCACGAGGCCGGCTGGGCCCAGCTCCCCGGCTCCCGCGCGCTGCTGCGCCGCATCGGCGAGAGCACCGACACGCTCACCTACCTCGGCGCCTACACGCGCGGCCGCATCGCCCGCGCCCTCACCCCCGACGCGGTGGCCCGTATGGTTCATCTGCCGCAAGGGGGTCGACGAGAAGGTCTTCCACTCCGGCTCCGGCGGGCCCGCGCTGCGCGCCGCCCTCGGGCTCGCCGACCGACCCGTCGTCGTGTGCGTCTCGCGCCTCGTGCCGCGCAAGGGGCAGGACACCCTGATCCGGGCCTGGCCGGCCGTGCTGCGCGCCCAGCCGGACGCCGTGCTCCTCGTCGTCGGGGACGGGCCGTACGGGAACGACCTGCGGCGCCTCGCCCGCGAGACGGGCGTCGCGGACTCCGTGCGCTTCACCGGGAGCGTCCCCTGGTCCGAACTGCCCGCGCACGTCGGGGCGGGCGACGTCTTCGCGATGCCCTGCCGCACCCGGCGCGGCGGGCTCGACGTCGAGGGGCTCGGCATCGTCTACCTGGAGGCGTCCGCGACGGGGCTGCCCGTCGTCGCCGGGGACTCCGGGGGCGCGCCGGACGCCGTGAAGGAGGGCGAGACGGGATTCGTCGTGCGCGGTGAGAGCGTCCCGCAGACGGCGGAGCGGATCGTCACGCTGCTCGGGGACGCCGGGCTGCGCGCGCGGATGGGCGCGGCGGGGCGCGCGTGGGTGGAGGAGAAGTGGCGCTGGGACCTGCTGGCCCAGCGGCTCAGGGAACTCCTGTAAGGGGGCCGCCCGCGGGGCGGCTCACTTCCGGTACAGCGCCTCGATCTCCTCGGCGTAGTCCTTCGTGACGACCGAGCGCTTGAGCTTGAGCGAGGGCGTCAGGTGGCCCGACTCCTCGGTGAACTGGGTGTCCAGGACGCGGAACCTGCGCACCGACTCGGCCTTCGAGACCGCCAGGTTGCCCTCGTCCACGGCCTCCTGGAGCGCGGCGAGCAGTTCCGGGTCCTCGCGCAGCGCGGCGGCCGTCGCCTCCGGCCTGCCGTGGTCCCTGGCCCAGTGGGCCAGGAACTCCTCGTCCAGCGTGAGGAGCGCGCCGACGAAGGGACGGCCGTCGCCGACCACCATGCACTCGGCGACGAGCGCGTTGCCCCGGATACGGTCCTCGATGACCGCCGGGGCGACGTTCTTGCCCCCGGCCGTCACGATGATCTCCTTCTTCCGGCCGGTGATGGCGAGGTAGCCGTCCGCGTCGAGCGTCCCGAGGTCCCCGGTGTGGAACCAGCCGTCGGCGAGCGCCTCGGCGGTCGCCGCCTCGTTGTTCCAGTACCGCGTGAACAGGTGCTCGCCGTGGAGCAGGACCTCGCCGTCGTCGGCGATCCGCACCACCGAGCCGGGCAGCGGCTGGCCCACCGTGCCGATCTTCTGCCGGTCCCAGGGGTTGAAGGCCGTCGCGGCGCAGGACTCGGTGAGCCCGTACCCCTCCAGGACCGTGAAGCCGATGCCCCGGAAGAAGTGCCCGAGCCGTTCGCCGAGCGGCGCGCCGCCGGAGATCGCGTACTCGCCGCGCCCGCCGAGCACGGCGCGCAGCTTCCCGTAGACGAGCCGGTCGAAGAGCTTGTGGCGCAGCCGCAGGCCCAGCGAGGGGCCCTGCGGCGTGTCCAGCGCGCGGCTGTGGGCGATCGCCGTGTCCGCCGCGCGGTCGAAGATCCGGCCCTTGCCGCCGGCCTGCGCCTGCGCGCGCGCCGCGTTGTAGACCTTCTCGAAGACGCGCGGGACGCCGAGCACCATCGTCGGCCGGAAGGTGCCCAGTTCCTCGGTGAGGTGCTTGATGTCGGGCGCGTGGCCGAGCTTGATCGGCGCCATGAGCGCGGCGACCTCCACGAGCCGCCCGAAGACGTGCGCGACGGGCAGGAAGAGCAGGATGGAGCACTCGCCGGTGCGGAAGAGCGGCTTGAGGCGTTCCACGACGTTGCCGCACTCGGCGAAGAAGTTGCGGTGGGTGAGGACACAGCCCTTGGGGCGGCCCGTCGTGCCCGAGGTGTAGACGATCGTCGCCGGGTCGTCCGCGCTCACCGCGGCGGCCCGCTCCGCCAGGGCGGAGTCCGGTACGTCCGAGCCCGCCGCCCCCAGCGCGCCGATCGTGTCCTCGTCCAGCCGCCACAGCTGCTTGAGCCCGGGCAGTCCCTCCCGCACCGCCTCCACGGTCCGCGCGTGCTCCCCGGTCTCCACGAGGCAGGCGACCGCGCCCGAGTCGCCGAGAATCCACCGCACCTGCTCCTCGGAGCTGGTCTCGTAGACGGGCACGGTCACCGCCCCCGCCATCCAGATGGCGAAGTCCGCGAGCGTCCACTCGTAGCGGGTGCGGGACATGAGCCCGACGCGGTCGCCGGGGCCCACGCCCGAGGCGAGCAGGCCCTTCGCCACCGCGGTCACCTCGGCGAGGAACTCCGTGGCCGTCACGTCCCGCCACACCCCGCCGGTCTTCCGGCCGAGCACCGCCACGTCCGGGTGCCGCGCGGCGTTGCGGCGGACGATGTCGGCCAGGTTGCCGCCCGCGGGGACCTCGTACAGGGCCGGAAGGCTGAACTCGCGCAAGACTGCTCCTCACAGGGCACCGGTGGCCACCACGTGGAGTGCGCGTGCGCCGCGACGGTGCGGACGCCCCCGGCGGGGGCAGGACGGACTGCCCGGACGTTACCCACCGGTACGAGGTTCCGATAGGGGGCTCCGGAGAGATGTTCACTCCGTCACACTCCCCGGGCGGGGCTTGCGGGGAAGGGTAGTCCCCCGCGCGGTGCTTTGGGGAGTAACCGCAGGTGAGGGCCGTGCGTCGGGTGCGTACTAGGCTGCACGCATGACGCGGGTCCATGTGGTGAGCGATGTGCACGGGAACGCGCGGGACCTCGCGCGCGCCGGGGACGGGGCCGACGCCCTCGTCTGTCTCGGGGATCTCGTCATGTTCCTCGACTACGCCGACCACTCGCACGGCATCTTCCCCGACCTCTTCGGCACCGAGGCCGCCGACCGGATCGTGGAACTGCGCACCGCCCGCCGCTTCGCCGAGGCGCACGCCTTCGGCCGCTCCCTGTGGGAGGCGCTCGGCGAGGAACCCGGCCCCGCCATCGAGCGCGCGACCCGCCGCCAGTACGCGCGCCTGTTCGCCGCGATGCCCACGCCGACGTACGCGACCTTCGGCAACGTGGACCTGCCGCACCTGTGGCCCGAGTACGCGCACGAGGGCGTCACCGTCCTCGACGGCGGGCGCGCCGAGATCGGCGGCCGGGTCTTCGGCTTCGTCGGCGGCGGCCTGCGCACCCCGATGCGCACCCCCTACGAGCGCGACGAGGAGGAGTACGCGGCCCTGGTCGAACAGCTCGGCGAGGTGGACGTCCTGTGCACCCACATCCCGCCCGACGTGCCCGAACTCTGCTACGACACCGTGGCCCGCCGCTTCGAGCGCGGCAGCGGCGCTCTGCTCGCCGCGATCCGCCGCACCCGCCCCCGCTACCACCTCTTCGGCCACGTCCACCAGCCGCTCGTGCGCCGTGCGAGGATCGGCGCCACGGAGTGCGTGAACGTCGGTCACTTCGCCTCCACGGGCCGCCCCTGGGCCCTGACGTGGTGAGTCCGCGCGCCCTCCCCGGCGGCGCCCGCCGCCCCCCGTCCGCCCCGCCCGCGGCCCCTCACGCGGCGGGTACGGGCCCTGACGAGGCGCCCCCCGGGGAGCGGTAGCCTTGCCCGCGCGGGCCCCGCACCGCGTCCCCGCCACCCGGCAGCACGGAGGAGTCACGGCGATGGCCGAACACACCAGCTCAAGCATCACCATCGAGGCCGCGCCGGCCGCGGTCATGGGTGTGATCGCCGACTTCGCCCGCTACCCCGACTGGACCGGCGAGGTCAAGGAGGCCGACGTCCTCGCGCGCGACACCGCGGGCCGCGCCGAGCAGGTCCGCCTCGTCATGGACGCGGGCGCCATCAAGGACGACCAGACCCTCGCCTACACGTGGGTGAGCCCAGACGAGGTCACCTGGACCCTCGTCAAGTCCCAGATGCTGCGCTCCCTGGACGGCTCCTACCGGCTGCGCGCCAAGGGCACGGCGACCGAGGTGACCTACCAGCTCACCGTGGACGTCAAGATCCCCATGCTCGGCATGATCAAGCGCAAGGCCGAGAAGGTCATCATCGACCGCGCCCTCGCCGGGCTCAAGAAGCGCGTCGAGTCCGGCACGGCCCCCGGCACCGAGGGCTGACCCGCACCGTGCGCACCGTCCTCGTCACCGGACCCGGCGGGGCCGGGCGCACCACGCTCGCCGCCGCGACCGCGCTCGCCGCCGCCCGCGCCGGGACCGCCACGCTCCTCCTCACGCCGGGCCCCGCGCCGCTCGGCACCGTGCCCGTTCCCGGCCTGCGGGTCGCCGCCGCCGACCCCGCCGCCGCCTTCCGCGACGGCGTCGGCGGCCTCCAGGACCGCGCGGGCGCCCTCCTCGGACTGCTCGGCGCCGCCCCCCTGGAGGAGGGTGAACTCGCGCCGCCGCCCGGCCTCGCCCCGTACGCGCTCCTCGCCGCGCTCCACCGCCATGCGGGCGGGGCCCAGGACCTCCTCGTGGTGGACCTCCCGGCCGGCACCGAGGGGCTCCAGCTCCTGGCCGCGCCCGCGCTGCTGCGCCGCTACCTCGACCGGCTCCTGCCCCGGCAGCGCCAGGCGGCCCGCGCCCTGCGGCCCGTGCTCGGCAGGCTCGCCGGGGTCCCGCTCCCCGGCGAGGAGTGGTACGAGGCGGCCGCGCGCGCCGACGACGCGCTCGCCGCGAGCCAGGCACTCCTGACCGGGCCGGGCACGAGCCTGCTGCCCGTCGTGGAACCGGGGCGGGCCGGTACGGAGGCGCTGCGCCTGGCCCGGATCGCCGCGTGCCTGCACGGCGTCGCGCTCGACGCCCCGCTCGCCAACCGCGTCCTGCCCGCGGGGGCCTTCGGCGCGGCGGCCCAGCACGCCGCCCTCGCGACGTACGAGGGCGTGCGCGAGATCCCGCACCTCGGCGCCGAACCCGCGGACCCGGCCGGCCTCGAAGCGCTCGGCGTCCCGGCGCCCGGCGAGCCCGCGAGCGCCCCCGGCTGGACCCTCCACGACCTGCGCGAGCGGACCGGGCTCATCG
Organism: Streptomyces sp. SPB074; assembly: GCF_000154905.1. Taxonomy (GTDB): domain Bacteria; phylum Actinomycetota; class Actinomycetes; order Streptomycetales; family Streptomycetaceae; genus Streptomyces. The sequence continues at coordinate 5,370,672 of NZ_GG770539.1, forward strand.
AGTGGCACGTGCCGCTGCCCGGCGCCGCCCGCGCGGAACTCGGCCTCTACCGCTTCGAGGACGAACTCGCCGTCACCGCCGGTCCCTTCCGCCGCACCCGCGGTCTCCCCTCGGCCCTGCGCCGCTGCGACGTCACGGGGGCGGCCCTGCGGGACGGTGTCCTGCGGGTACGGTTCCGGCCGACCCCCGGGCTGTGGCCGCAGGAGTGAGCAGGCGGGGGACGCTCGCCCGGTGACGCGGTGGGTGCTCGCGGCGGCGCCGCGCTCGGTGACGCGGGCGCGCGGGTCCGGCCGCGCGGCGGGCGGTGGGCTTCGCGGGTGCTCGCCGGGCCCCCCGCCTCGCGCGGGCGGTCCGGTACCTTCGGAGGTACACCCGTCCCAGGAGTCCGCCATGAGCGAAGCCAATCCGTCCCAGCCGCCCGAGGACGCCCCGGACGACGCCTGGTCCGCCGCCTGCGCCGAGGACCTCGCCGCCGAGCGTGAACGCCGCTCCCGCGAGGGCCGCGCCGAGACCGGCACCGCCGCCGAGGAGCTGCTGCGCCTCGCCGACACCCTCGCCGAGAAGCTGACCGGTTTCACCGCGCGCGCCGCCGGACCCGTGCAGGGCGAGGCCGTGCGCCAGGCCGTCGGCCAGGCCCGCTCCTTCGTGGAGCCCGTCCTCGCCCGCAACCCCGAGGTGCTCGGCCACCTCGCGGCGGCCGGTTCCGAACTCCTCGCCGCCTACCGCTCCGCCGTCACGGGCCAGGAGGCGCGCTGGACGCGGGAGAAGCCCTCCCGCGGCCCCGGCGAGGACCCGCCGCGCAAGCGCCCGCACGAGGAGAGGGACGGCGGCCGGGGGGAGCGCATCGATCTCGACTGACAGGCCCTCGCGTAAGGTTGGGCCGCAGCGGGGCTCGACCGAAAACTGAGGGACACATGGGACTCACCATCGGCGTCGACATCGGCGGTACCAAGATCGCGGCTGGAGTGGTGGACGAGGAGGGCACGATCCTCTCGACGTTCACCGTGCCCACGCCGCCCACCGCCGAGGCCATTGTCGACGCGATCTCCAGCGCGGTCGCCGGGGCCAGCAAGGGACACGAGATCGAGGCCGTGGGCATCGGCGCGGCCGGATACGTGGACGACAAGCGGGCCACCGTGCTCTTCGCACCCAATATCGACTGGCGCCACGAACCGCTCAAGGACAAGGTCGAGAAGCGCGTCGGCCTCCCCGTCGTGGTGGAGAACGACGCGAACGCCGCCGCCTGGGGCGAGTACCGCTTCGGCGCGGGCCAGGGGCACGAGGACGTCATCTGCATCACCCTCGGCACGGGCCTGGGCGGCGGCATCATCATCGGCAACAAGCTCCGGCGCGGCCGGTTCGGCGTCGCCGCCGAGTTCGGCCACATCCGGGTCGTCCCCGACGGTCTCCTGTGCGGCTGCGGCAGCCAGGGCTGCTGGGAGCAGTACGCCTCCGGGCGGGCCCTCGTCCGCTACGCCAAGCAGCGCGCCAACGCGACCCCGGAGAACGCCGAGACCCTGCTCGGCTTCGGCGACGGCACCCCGGACGGCATCGAGGGCAAGCACATCAGCCAGGCCGCCCGCCAGGGCGACCCGGTCGCCGTCGACTCCTTCCGCGAACTCGCCCGCTGGGCCGGCGCCGGACTCGCCGACCTCGCCTCGCTCTTCGACCCCTCCGCCTTCATCGTCGGCGGCGGCGTCTCGGACGAGGGCGACCTCGTCCTCGACCCGATCCGCCGCTCCTTCCGCCGCTGGCTCATCGGCGGCGCCTGGCGCCCGCACGCCCAGGTGCTCGCCGCCCAGCTCGGCAACAAGGCAGGACTCGTCGGCGCCGCCGACCTGGCCCGGCAGGGCTGAGCCCCGCCACCCC
>NZ_GG770539.1:5373446-5388929 GCF_000154905.1 Streptomyces sp. SPB074
TCCGCCCCGGGCCCCGCTCCTCAAGCGCCGGAGGGGCTGATATGTCGGGCTGGTGTGCGGGGCTTTGCCTCAGACCACCGCGCCCCGGCCCGGGTCCTCCTCGTCGTCGTCCTCGCTCGCGCCCATGCGGACGACCAGGGTGACGAAGCCGCCCACGAAGCCCCCGATGCAGAGCGTCGCGAGCCACCAGGTCATGTCCCAGTCGAAGAGGACGGCCAGCAGGGTCAGGACCGGGCCGCCGATCACCGCGAGCCAGGCGAACTTCGAGGTCACGTCGGACTCGGGGAGTTCCGGGTCCGGCGGGACGAAGTGCCCCTCGTCCTCCTCCGCCGGGGTGTGGTCGCGCGGGCCCGGAGGGCGCGGGACATCACGGACGCCCGGCGCGAAGGCGACCGAACCACCCAGCACCGGCTTCTCCGCGGGCTGCTCGCCCTCGTCCCCGTCCTCGTCGGGAGCCGACGCGTTCCGCGAGCGCGCCTCCAGGCCCGCCAGGTCCTCGACCGACTTGAAGGGCTTCGTGCCCGGCGGGTCGTCCGGCTCCTCGCCGTACCCCGCGACGATCGCCGCCCACGCGGCCTCCTCGTCGAGCGGGGGCACGCCGCTCTCCTCCGGTTCCCTGCTCTCCTCGCGTTCCGCGCCGTTCTCAGCCACCGCTGGCCGTCCCTTCCTGGCCGACAAGGCCGACATGGGCGTACTCGGGGGCGATCCGGGCCACGAAGGACTCGCTCTCCGCGAAGATCCGGTCCGCGTCGTGGTCCAACGTCGCGACATGGTGACTGTGTTCCAGGACCACTTCGGTGGTGTCCGCCGAGGAGACCCGGGCGAGCACGCGCGCCGAGTCGGCGGGCGGCACGACGTGGTCGGTGGCACTGCGCAGCAGGAGCAGGGGCCGCGCCACGCGCGGCAGATCGCGGTCCACGATCCGGAAGAGGCGCCGCAGCGAGTGCGCCGCGTGCAGCGGGACGCGGGTGTAACCGGTCTCCGTCACGCCCTCCTTGGCGATGTCGCTGACGATCCCGCGGGTGGAGGGCAGGAAGTGCCGGGCCACGGGCAGCGCGTGCGCGGCCAGACCGTGCACCTTGAGCGCCGGGTTGACCAGGACGAGACCCGCGACCGCGTCACCGTGCCGCTCCGCGAGCCGCAGCGCGAGCGCCCCGCCCATCGAGAGCCCCGCCACGAACACCGTCGCGCACCGCTCGCGCAGCTCCGCGAAGGCGCGGTCCACCTCGGCGTACCAGTCCTCCCAGCCCGTGACCTGGAGGGCCTGCCAGCGGGTGCCGTGCCCGGGCAGCAGCGGCAGTGACACGCTCAGCCCGCGCGCCGCCAGGTACGCGGCCCACGGCCGCAGGGACTGCGGGCTGCCCGTGAAGCCGTGGCACAACAGGACTCCGGTGGCACCGCCCTCGTGGCGGTAGGGCTCGGCTCCGGCGACGACCGGCACGACGGGCTCCTTCGGTGGGCGAACGGGAGAACAGGGCGCGACGGTCCGGACACGCGGGGCCGTACATGACCCGCACGCCCGGGGGAACAGGCACAGTACGGTGTCGCGGCGTATTTCACCGTACGCGACCGGACCGACACCGGCCAGGGTCCCGGGCGGCCGGGAACGGCCGTGCGAGGGCCCCGGCCGGTAAGGTCGGCCAAGACGGAGGACGGAAGGCGGACCGGTGATCTACAACGCGATGAAGCACTCCCTGGGTGCCTCGCTCAAGGTGACGTTCCGGCCGTGGGTCGAGGGCATGGAGAACATCCCCGACGAGGGCCCCGCGATCCTCGCGAGCAACCACCTCTCCTTCTCCGACTCCTTCTTCCTGCCCGCCGTCCTGGAACGCCGGGTGACCTTCATCGCGAAGGCCGAGTACTTCACCACCCCGGGGGTCAAGGGCAGGCTGACGGCGGCCTTCTTCAAGGGCGTCGGACAGCTCCCCGTGGACCGCTCGGGCGGGCGCGGCGCGGGCGAGGCCGCGATCAGGAGCGGCATCGACGTCCTCGCGCGCGGCGAGCTCTTCGGCATCTACCCCGAGGGCACCCGTTCCCCCGACGGCCGCCTCTACCGCGGCAAGCCGGGCGGCCTCGCCCGCGTCGCGCTCGGCAGCGGCGCCCCCGTCATCCCTGTCGCCATGATCGACACGGAGAAGATCCAGCCCCCCGGCAAGGCCCTCCCCAAGCTCATGCGGCCCGGCATCCGCATCGGCAAGCCCCTCGACTTCAGCCGCTACGAGGGCATGGAGGGCGACCGCTTCATCCTCCGCGCCCTCACCGACGAGGTCATGTACGAGATCATGAAGCTCTCGGGCCAGGAGTACGTGGACATCTACGCCACCGCCGCCAAGCGTCAGCTCGCCGAGGCGGCCAAGGCGGAGGCCGCGAAGGCGGCCCGGGCCACAGCGGCCTGAGCCGGATTCCCCGCCCGCGGCGGAACCCCGAAAGGGCAGCCGTCGTCCCCCTCCACGAGCACCCCGCATAAGGTGCCCCCGGGGGCCCGCACCCGGGGCCGGGCCGAGGAACGGGGGCGACACGGACATGGGCAGTACACGCACGCCCGCCCGGCCGAGGACGACGGAGCGGCTGGTCGAGCGCCCCCTGTGGCAGGCGCTCACCGTCTACCGCGTCCTCACCGCCTGCTACGCCTTCGCACTCTTCCTCGCCGAGCGCGAGCACTTCGCCCGCCCCGCCGTCGCCTGGGCCTTCTACGCCGTCCTGCTGCCCTGGACGCTCCTCACCCTGCCCCGCGTGCGCGGCGAGGCCCGCTGCACCCGCCCCTTCCTCCTCGCCGACCTCCTCCTCGCCCTCGGCGGCGTCCTCCTCACGCCGCTCGCCGAGGGCGCCGCGCGCGTCGCGAGCGGCGTGCCCACGCTGCCCTCGATCTGGACGGCGGGCGCGGTCCTCGCCTGGGCGCTCAAGGGCGGCTGGCGCCCGGCGGCGCTCGCCTCCGTCCTCGTCGGCGTCGCGAACGTCGTTCAGCGCGGCACACCGAGCCCCAGCACCCTGCACGCCGTCCTGCTCGTCTGCATCGCCGCGATCGCCATCGGCTACGTGGTCGAGGTCGCCCGCGCCTCCGAGCGCACCCTCGCCCGCGCCCTGGAGATCGAGTCGGCGACCCGCGAGCGCGAGCGCCTCGCCCGTGACATCCACGACGGCGTCCTCCAGGTCCTCGCCATGGTCCAGCGGCGCGGCACCGCGCTCGGGGGCGAGGCGGCCGAGCTGGGCCGGCTCGCGGGCGAGCAGGAGACGACCCTGCGCGCCCTCGTCCGGGGCGGGCCACCGCCCGCCGCCGCCTCGCCCGCCCCGGACCCGGGCGCCCCGCTCGACCTCATGGCGCTCCTCGCCCCGCTCGCGAGCGCCCGCACCAGCCTGGCCGGCCCCGGCACCCCCGTCCCGCTGCCCGCCCACGCCGCCCGCGAGCTGACCGCCGCCGTCTCCGCCGCGCTCGACAACGTCGCCCGGCACGCGGGCGAGGACGCGCGCGCCTGGCTGCTCGTGGAGGACGAGGCGGACGCGGTGCTCGTGACCGTACGGGACGACGGGCCCGGCATCCCCGAGGGCCGCCTCGCCGAGGCCGCCGAACAGGGCAGGCTCGGCGTCGCGCAGTCGATCAGGGGCCGCCTCGCCGACCTCGGCGGCAGCGCGGACCTCCTCTCGGTCCCCGGCCAGGGCACCGAGGTCGAACTGCGCCTGCCGCGCCCGGACGAGAAGACGAACGACAGGAAGGACAGCGCCCGATGAACGCGCCCGCACCGAGCACCCGCGTCATGGTCGTGGACGACCACCCGATGTGGCGGGACGCCGTGGCCCGCGACCTGGAGGCGGCCGGCTTCGCCGTCGTCGCGACCGCGGGGGACGGGCCGCAGGCGGTGCGCCGCGCGAGCGCCGCGCTCCCCGACGTCCTCGTCCTGGACCTCAACCTGCCCGGGCTGCCCGGCGTCGAGGTGTGCAAGCGGCTCGTGCGGGAGCGGTCCGGGCCGCACGTCCTGGTGCTCTCCGCCTCCGGCGAGCACCAGGACGTCCTGGAGGCCGTGAAGTCCGGGGCGACCGGCTACCTCCTCAAATCGGCGAGCACCGAGGAGCTGATCGACGCCGTGCGCCGCACCGCCCTCGGCGAGGCGGTCTTCACGCCGGGGCTCGCCGGGCTCGTCCTCGGCGAGTACCGCAGGCTCGCGGCCGAATCGGCCCCGAAGGCCGCGGGCGCCCGGCCGGGGACGCCCCGGCTCACCGACCGCGAGACGGAGGTGCTGCGGCTGGTGGCGAAGGGGTTGAGCTACAAGCAGATCGCGGAGCGGCTCGTCATCTCGCACCGCACCGTGCAGAACCATGTGCAGAACACCTTGGGCAAGTTGCAGCTCCACAACCGCGTAGAGCTGGTCCGCTACGCCATCGAGCAGGGCCTCGACGACCCGAGGTGACACGGGAACCGGTTCCGAATCCAGGGAGTTGACGTGGAAATCCTTGGGCCCTGACCCTGGAGTTTGGACACCGGAGAGACTTGGATCTTGATGGTCCAGGAGAACGGAGTCCCTGTGGGGATGAAGCATTACCCCGCCGAGTTCAAGGCGGACGCGGTCGCGTTGTACCGGTCGCGTCCGGGAGCGACGATCAAGTCGGTCGCCGCCGATCTCGGAGTGAACACCGAGACGCTGCGGAACTGGATCCGGGCCGCCGACGGACGCCGCGCCGGTGCCCATTCCGCCCCCGCAACGGCACCGCAGCCTGCCGGTGACCCGGTTCAGGCGGAGCTGGCCGCCGCGCGCAAGAGGATCCGCGAGCTGGAGGAAGAACGCGACATCCTCCGCAAGGCGGCCCGGTATTTCGCGACGGAGACGCGCTGGTGAACCGCTGCCAGTTCGTTGAGGATCACCAGCGCCGATACGGCGTGAAGCGGCTCTGCGACATTCTCGGGATCGCCCGCTCGAGTTTCTATTACTGGCGTCGCACCGCCCCGGCTCGCATGGCCCGTCAGGCCGCTGACGACCGGCTCGCGGCCCGGATACGCAAGGCCCACAAGGAGTCCGACGGCACCTACGGAGTCCCGAGGATCACTGCCGAGCTCCGCGACGAGGGCGGCCAGGCGGTCAACCACAAGCGCGTTGCCAGGATCATGCGGACCATCGGCCTCGAAGGGGTCCGTCTGCGGCGCCGGCACCGCACCACCATCGCCGACCCGGCCACCGCGAAGGCCCCGGACCTGATCGGCCGCGACTTCACCGCGAAGGAGATCAACACCAAGTACGTCGGTGACATCACCTACTTGAGCGTCGGCGGCGGACGGTTCTGCTATCTCGCGACAGTGATCGACCTGTGCTCGCGCCGCCTGGCAGGCTGGGCGATCGCCGACCACATGCGCACCGAGCTCGTCATCGACGCCCTCGCCGCCGCGGAACGGACCCGCGGCAGTCTGAACGGGGCGATCATGCACACCGATCACGGAGCCCAGTACACCAGCGGGGCCTTCGCGGACGCCTGCCGCCGGGCCGGTGTCCTGCAGAGCATGAGCGCCGTCGGGTCCAGCGCGGACAACGCCGCCGCCGAATCGTTCAACGCCAGCTTTAAAAGGGAGACGTTGAAGGGCCGAAAGGGCTGGTCAAGCGAGCGCGAGGCACGACTCGACGCCTTCCACTGGCTGTCCCGCTACAACACCCGACGCCGTCATTCCCGGCTCGGCCAGCGAGCCCCGATCACCTACGAGATCACCGTCCACCCAACCTCAACTACCCTGGCCCGAGCCGCATAGACGTGTTCAAACTCCAGGGTCAAGGCCCCTCGCCTTCGGGGTGCAGGCCGATGAACGGCCCCTGCTGGAGGAAGCCTTCGCCGGGCACTACGGCGTCCGCTGCCTCGACGTGTTCCTCACGCCCGACACGGCCGCCATCGCGCACGGCCACGAGGTCGTCTCCACGAGCGTCAACGCCGATCTCGGCGCCGCGACGCTCCGGACCCTCGCCGCCGGCGGCACCCGGATGATCGCCCAGCGCTCCACCGGCTTCAACAACATCGACCTGGAGACCGCCGAACGCCTCGGCCTCGGCGTCTACCGCGTCTCCTCCTACTCCCCGTACTCCGTCGCCGAGTTCGCCTGGTCCCTCGCCATGGCCGTCAACCGCAACCTCGTCCGTGCCGCGCGCCGCACCCGCGACTTCGACTTCCGCCTCCAGGGCCTCATGGGCCGCGACTTCCACGGCCGCACCGCCGGTGTCCTCGGCACCGGCAGGATCGGCGCCGCCTTCGCCGCCATCGCGCACGGCTTCGGGATGCGGCTCCTGGGCTGGGACGAGCGGGAGAACCCGGACTGCCTCGCCCTCGGCATGGAGTACGTGGACCGCGAACACCTCCTGCGCGAGTCCGACCTCGTGAGCCTGCACGTGCCGCTCCTGCCCACCACCGCGCACCTCATCGACGCCCGCGCGCTGCGTCTCATGAAGGACGACGCGCTCCTCGTCAACTCCAGCCGGGGCGGGCTGATCGACACGGAGGCGCTGGTGGGGGAGTTGCGCGCGGGGCGGTTCTCCGGGGTCGGGCTCGACGTGTACGAGGCGGAGAGCGGGCTCTTCTTCCTCGACAAGTCCCTGGAGGGCGTGGACGACGACGTGCTGGCCCGCCTCATGACGTTCCCGCACGTCATCGTCACCTCGCACCAGGCGTACTACACCGAGGACGCGGTGGGCCAGATCATCGCCACGACCCTCCAGAACGTGCGGGACTGGGAGGCGGGGCGGCACACCGCGAACGTCATCGTGCCCCGCGCCGGGCAGGCGTGAGCCGGGGGCGCGGCCCCCGGCACCCCGCCCCTCAGTCGCCGGAGAGGCTCAGCCGGCGGCCGGCCGGGGCGAGGACCTGTTCCACCAGCTCCCGCACCACCTTCACCCCGCCCAGGCTCAGGACCGACTCCGGGTGGAACTGGACCGAGGCGAAGCCGGGCCCCCGCAGGGCGTGGACCTCGCCGGTGGCCGGCTCGCGGCTCACCTCGACGCCGCGGGCCGCGAGTTCCGCCGCCGCCGCGTCGTCGCAGCGGGCGACGAAGCTGTTGTAGAAACCGACCGTCTCGCGGCGGCCGAAGAAGCCGATCTCCGTCTGCGCGCCCTGGTACGGGACCTCCTTGCGCACGAGCGGCAGGCCGAGGCGCGCCGCGATCAGCTCGTGGCCCAGGCACACGCCGAGCACGCCGTGCCGGTGCCCGGCGAGCAGCGCGTCGGCGAGCGCGCCCAGGCCCCGCATCCGGGGGTCCGCGCGCTCCGCCGGGTTCCCCGGGCCCGGGCCGAGCACGACCGGGCCCTCGTGGGCGAGCGCGGCCGCGCGCAGCCCCGGCTCGTCGTGCCGCCGCACGGCCACCGCGCAGCCCGTCGCGCGCAGCACGTGCGCGAGCATCGCCGTGAACGTGTCCTCCGCGTCCACGACCAGGACCCGCGCCCCCGGCTCCCCGCCCCGCGTCTCGTGCATCCGCAGCCAGAACGGCGCGAGCCCCGCGCGGCGCCCGTCCAGCGCGGCCCGCACCCGCGGGTCGTCCGCCGCGCCGGCTCCGCGCCCTGCCGCGCCGCGCGCCGCCCCCTCCCGCACGCCCAGCGCCGTCAGGACCCCGGCCGCCTTCGCGTGCGTCTCCGCGACCTCCCCGTACGGGTCCGAGCCGCGCACGAGGGTCGCGCCGACGCCGACGCGCAGGGCACCCGAGGCGTCGATGTCGGCGGTGCGGATGAGGATCGGCGAGTCGAGCGTCTGCGCGCCCGAGGCGTCGCGGCCGATGAGCGCGAGGGCGCCCGCGTAGTAGCCGCGCCCGTCCGGCTCGTGGCGCGCGATGACCCGGCAGGCGTTCTGCACGGGGGAGCCCGTCACCGTCGCGGCGAACATCGTCTCGCGCAGCACCTCGCGCGCGTCCAGCGTCGAGCGCCCGCGCAGCTCGTACTCGGTGTGCGCGAGGTGCGTCATCTCCTTGAGGCGCGGCCCGACGACGACCCCGCCGAGGTCGCCGACGGTCGCCATCATCTTCAGCTCCTCGTCCACCACCATCGACAGCTCCTCGCGCTCCTTCGCGTCCGCGAGGAAACGCAGCAGGTCCTCGGCGTCCGGGCCGCCCGCCGGATAGCGGTAGGTGCCGCTGATCGGGTTCATCACGACCGTCCCGCCGCTCATCCGCACGTGCGCCTCCGGGCTCGCGCCCACGAGCGTGCGCTCCCCGGTGTGCACGACGAAGGTCCAGTACGCGCCCTGCTCGCCCACGAGGAGCCGCCGGAACAGCGCGAGCGCGTCCGCGCGCCCGAAGCCGGGGATCTCCGCCCGGTAGGTGCGCCGCACGACGAAGTTCGCGCCTTCGCCGGAGCCGATCTCCTCCCGCAGCACCCGCCCCACCGTCGCCGCGTAGGCGTCGTCGTCCTGGTCGAAGCCGTGGTCCACGATGCCCGGCCGGTGCGCGGGCAGCAGCGCCGTCACCTCGGCGAGCGGCAGCCGGTGGGTCTCCTCGGCGACGAGCACCGCGAGCGGCGTCCCGTCCTCGCGCGCCGCGAAGCCGCGCTCCCTGATCTGCCTGAACGGCACGAGCGCGAGGACCGGGTGCGCGCGGTCCTCGTCAGGGATGGCGGCGAGCCGTGCCACTTCGCGCACCTGTCCGAGGAGTACCTCGACGGTGTCGTGCGCCTGCCCCGGCGTACGGCGTCGCAGGAGGGCGAAGGGCGGGGCGCCGGGGGCGGTGAGACGGGCGAAAACCTGCGCGGTGCTGGGCATCGGGTTCCTTCCGGGGGAGGTCGGGAGCCACTGAGGGCCCGGCCCCGGAAACACCGAAGGCCGCCCTCGGGCGGCCTTCTCACGACGTGCGCGACAGAGGTGGACCGCTAGGGAGCGGACCACCACCACAGGGAAAGAGTCGCGAACATGACGGGGAGAGTACCGGATTCCCGGCGCGCGTCCAGACGACGGAACCGTTGTCTCACACCTCGGCCGCCCCGTCGGCCGGGCATAAGGACCCCGTATGGTGGCCGTGTGACCGTGAACGCTGATATTGACGCCCTCGCCACCAAGGCGAGCTGGCGAGACCTGCCCGCGGCGCAGCAGCCTACGTACCCCGATGCCGAGGCCCTGCGCGAAGTCGTCGCGGACCTTGAGTCGTATCCCCCGCTCGTCTTCGCCGGCGAGTGCGACGAACTGCGCATTCGGCTGGGAGCCGTCGCCCGCGGCGAGGCGTTCCTCCTCCAGGGCGGCGACTGCGCCGAGTCCTTCGACGCCGTGACCGCCGAGCACATCCGCGCCAAGCTCAAGACGATCCTCCAGATGGGTGCCGTCCTCACCTACGCGGCCTCCGTGCCCGTCGTGAAGGTCGGCCGGATCGCGGGCCAGTACTCCAAGCCGCGCTCGAAGGACACCGAGACCCGGGACGGCGTGACCCTGCCCACCTACCGGGGCGACTCCGTCAACGGCTTCGACTTCACCGCCGCCGCGCGTGTCCCCGACCCCGACCGCCTGCGCCGGATGTACCACCACTCGGCGTCCACGCTGAACCTCGTGCGCGCCTTCACCACGGGCGGTTACGCGGACCTGCGCCAGGTGCACGCCTGGAACCAGGACTTCGTCCGCACCTCGGCCTCGGGCCAGCGCTACGAGCAGCTCGCCCGCGAGATCGACAACGCGCTGAACTTCATGCGGGCCTGCGGGACCGACCCGGAGGAGTTCCGCACCGTCGAGTTCTACTCCTCGCACGAGGCGCTGCTCATGGACTACGAGTCGGCGCTGACCCGCGTCGACTCGCGCACCGGGCGGCTCTACGACGTCTCGGCGCACATGGTGTGGATCGGTGAGCGCACCCGCCAGCTCGACGGCGCGCACATCGAGTTCGCCTCGAAGATCCGCAACCCCATCGGCGTCAAGCTCGGCCCGTCCACGACCCCGGAGGAGGCGCTCCAGTACATCGAGCGCCTCGACCCGGACCGCGAGCCGGGCCGGCTCACCTTCGTGGTGCGCATGGGCGCGGACAAGGTCCGTGACAAGCTCCCGACGCTGGTCGAGAAGGTCACCGCCTCCGGTGCCACCGTCGCCTGGGTCACCGACCCCATGCACGGCAACACCTTCGAGGCGGCCTCGGGCCACAAGACCCGCCGCTTCGACGACGTCCTCGACGAGGTCAAGGGCTTCTTCGAGGTCCACAAGGAGCTCGGCACCCACCCGGGCGGCATCCACGTGGAGCTGACCGGCGACGACGTCACGGAGTGCGTGGGCGGGGGCGACGAGATCTTCGTCGACGACCTCCACCAGCGCTACGAGACGGCCTGCGACCCGCGCCTGAACCGCAGCCAGTCGCTCGACCTCGCCTTCCTGGTCGCGGAGATGTACCGCTCGCAGTGAGGCCGGCCGGACCGTACGGCCGCCGATGGGGCACGGATCGCCTGTGATCCGTGCCCCATCGGCGTACCCGGGGTTCCTCGGCGGACTCCCGGAGGGTTAGGTTAGGTTTGCCTCAGCAGGGCGGGTGGGCAGGTTCCCCCCCCCACCGGCAGAGGCGACCGGCCCGCAGGGGCCGGCGCACCGGCGGATTCGGCAGGAGGTGACCCGCGTGTACGTGTGCTCGTGCTTCGGCATCACGGAGGCGGACGTGCGCGCCCACGCGGAGAGCGGGGCCGTCACACCCCGCAAGATCGCTTCCGCCTGCAAGGCCGGTACCGACTGCGGTGGCTGCGTGCGCCGCATCCAGGCCCTCCTCGGCCGGGGCGCCTGCCCCCGCAGGGAGGCCGCCGACCGCGACGAGCCGGTCTTCCTGCCCGTACCGGGGGAGCGGGCTCCCGTTTCGGCCGCGCTCCCGGAAACGGCCGCGCTGCCCGTACCGGCGGCGCTCCCCGAGCCGGGGGTGCTCCCCGTACCGGCCGCGCTGCCCGTACCGGCGGCGCCTCCCGTGCCGGTCGCGCGCCTGGACGACGCCGCCTGAGGGCGCCCCGTCCCCCGCTGCCGCCTCAGTCCGTCTTGAAGCCGCTCGTGCCCGGGCCCGAGGGGTCGGGCTGCTCCTGCGCGATCACCGTCGACAGGTACAGCGCCTCGCCCAGCTTCTCGATGAGGTCGAGCTGCGTGTCCAGGTAGTCGATGTGGTGCTCCTCGTCCGCGAGGATCGCCTCGAAGATGTTCGCCGAGGTGATGTCCCCTTTGGCGCGCATCAGCTCGACCCCGCGCCGCAGCCGGTCGATCGCCTCCACCTCGATCTGCCGGTCGGCCCGGAACATCTCCGTCACCGTCTGCCCCACCGAGACGTGGAAGAGCCGCTGGTAGTTCGGCAGGCCGTCGAGCAGCAGGATGCGGTCCGTGAGGATCTCCGCGTGCCGCATCTCGTCGAAGGACTCGGCGCGCGTGTACTTCGCGAGCTTCGCCCACCCCTTGTGGTCCTGGAGCTTCGCGTGCAGGAAGTACTGGTTGATCGCCGTCAGCTCAGCCGTGAGCTGCTCGTTCAGGAATTCGATGACCTCGGGGTCGCCCTGCATCGTGCGGGCTCCTTCCAGGAGTACGACTAGGCGGCGGGTACGTCTGGTGTCCGACCGGCCACGGAACGCGCGCATCGTCGCATCACCGGTTCCGCGGAGTCCAGTAAGTGCACGCTCAGTCACGTCTGCCCCCGAAGCCACTCGGGTGACGCCCGCCCGTTCGGCGTCCTCCCGCCCGGTCTGTCAGGATGGACGTATGGGCCAGGCGGAGAGCGAGAGAGACGACCTGCCCGCAGCGGGCGGTGCCGCGCACCGGCCCGCCCCCGAGACGGACCGCCTCCCCCCGGGGCAGCGCCTCCAGCGCGGCTGGCCGGTCACGCACTACGGACCGGTGCCGGAGTTCCGGCCCGCGCGCTGGGAGTTCCGCGTCTTCGGCGCGACGGCCGACGGGGACAAGCGGGGCTGGAACCACGAGGAGTTCACCGCGCTCGGCTGGACCACCGTCGAGGCCGATCTGCACTGCGTGACCCGGTTCAGCATGACCGGCGCCGAGTGGGGCGGCGTCCCGGCCCGTACGCTGCTCGACCTCGTACCGCCCGCGCCGGGGGCCACGCACGTCATGGTGTGGGCCGAGTACGGCTACAGCGCCAACCTCCGCCTCGCCGATTTCGCCGCGCCCCAGACCGTCTTCGCGACCCACAAGGACGGCGAGCCGCTGACCGCCGAGCACGGCTACCCGGTGCGCCTCGTCGTGCCCCGGCTCTACGCCTGGAAGGGCCCCAAGTGGGTCCGCGGCGTCGAGTACATGACCGCCGACCGGCGCGGCTTCTGGGAGGAGCGCGGCTACCACAACATCGGCGACCCGTGGCGGGAGCAGCGCTACTCCTACCAGGAGGAGGCGGGGGACGGGCCGGGACTGTGAGCGGCCCGGGGGAGGGGCCGGGACTGTGAGCGGCCCGGAGCCCGGCGCGTCGCTTCCCGCGCACCCGCTCCCCGCGCGCCGCCGCCCCGCCTCCGGCGTGCCGCCGGGAACGCTCAGCCGCGCAGTTCCTTGAGGCGCGCCACGTCCGCCGCGTGCCCCGCCTCGCCGCCGGGCGTCTCGATGATGAGCGGTACGCCCGCCATCGCCGGGTGCGCGCACAGCTCCGCGAACGCCGCCGTACCGATCGTGCCCGCGCCGATGTTCTCGTGCCGGTCCAGGTGCGAACCGCAGCCCGCCTTCGAGTCGTTGGCGTGGACGAGCTTGAGCCTGCCCTCGCCGATCTCGTCCACGAGCAGGTCGAGCGTCTGCTTCGCGCCGCCGGGCGCGCCGAGGTCGTGGCCCGCCGCGTGCACGTGGCAGGTGTCGAGGCACACGCCGAGCTTGGGGTGCGCGTCGAGAGCCGCCACGTACGGGCCCAGGTCCCAGGTCCGCGCGCACAGCGAGGCACCCTGCCCGGCCGTCGGCTCCAGGAGCAGGTCCGGGTCCTCGGGGTGGTCCAGCTCGTCCAGCAGCGGCAGCATCCGCTCCCGCACCTGCGCCAGCGCCACCTCGCGCGAGCGGCCCCCGGTCGCGGAACCGGTGTGCACGACGACCCCGCGCGCGCCGATCGCGCGCGCCCTGCGCAGCGAGTGCCGCAGCGAGAGCACCGACTTCTCGACGGTGGCCCCCGTGTGCGAGCCGAAGTTGATGAGGTACGGCGCGTGCACGTACGCGCGCAGGCCCGCGGCGGCGCAGCGCGTACGGAACTCCTCGTCCTGCGCCGGGTCCCCGGGCCCTGTCGCCCAGCCGCGCGGATTGGCGACGAAGACCTGCACGGCCTCGGCACCGAGCGTGCGGGCGTAGGAGAGGCCGGTCTTCGCGAGGCCCCCGGTGACGGGGACGTGGGCGCCGACGGGATTGCGGAGGGGGCTGTTCACCCGTCCAGGGTGACACGGGGGCCCGGGGCGGGCGTTCGGGGGCTCAGCGGCCCCGGGTCCCGGGGCCCGAGGCCTCAGCGGCCCTGGGTCTCCGGCGGACCGGCGGGCTCGCCCTCCTGGATCGTCACGAAGCCGGGGTCGGGAACGGCCTTCGCCTCCCCGGACGGGCTCGCCGTGCTCCCGGAGAAGTCCGGGCGCGGCGCGCGGCTCGCCGGCTTCGCCTCACCGATCTCCAGCCCGGGGGGCATCTCGACCTCGCACTCCGGCGCGTCGCCGCGCGCCGTCGCACAGGGATCGGCGGCGGTGGTCGAGGTCCCCCCGCCCCGCGGGCCGCCGTCCGGCGAGGAGCAGGCGGTCGCGGTGAGACCCGCGCTCAGGACGAGTACGGCACTGACGACGACGGTACGCGGACGCATGGTTCCCCCCACACGGAAGTGGCTCCCCGACGGAGCCCGAGGGAGAATTCTGCCGGGTGGGGCGGGGGAGGGGAGACCGTTTCCGGTGAAGGAATGGTTCAGGTGTACGGGCGCGGCCGGAGGCCGTCACCCCCCCGGATCGTCACCGCACCCGGGGCCGTCACCGCCCTCGGGCCGTCGCCCCCCCCGGATCGTCACCGCCCCGGGGGCCGTCACCCCACCCGGATCGTCACCGCACCCGGATCGTCACCGTGCTCCCGCGCGGTGCCGTGTCCCCGCCGCTCACCGACTGGTCCCACACGGTGTGCCCGAGGAACCAGCGGGAGACCTTCACCGCGAACCCGGCGTCCTCCAGGAGTGCCTTCGCCTCGTCCTCCTGCTTGCCCTCCACGTCCGGGACCTCCACAAGGTCGGGGCCCTTGGAGAGCGTCAGCGTCACCGCGTCACCGGCCGCGAGCCGCTCGCCGGCCCCGGGGGACTGCTTCGCGACAGCGCCGTCCTCGGCGTCCGGCGAGAACACCCGCTCCGGCGCGATCTTGACGTCGAGACCCGCGTCGGACAGCTTTTCCCGCGCCTCCGCCTCGTCCTCGCCGCCCACGTCCGGTACGTCCACGGGCGCGCCCTTGCTCACGGTCAGCCGCACCGTCGAGCCTGCCTTCACGGTCTCGCCCGCCTGCGGCTCCGTACCGGCCACGGCGCCCTGGCTGACGTCCGCGTCGAAGCGCTCCGTGACCAGGCCCGGATCGAGCCCCCGCCCGCGCAGCGCCGCCCGCGCCTCGGCGAGCGTCTTGCCCGTCAGCCGGGGCACGTCCACCGTGCGCGGGCCCAGCGAGACGGTGAGGGTGACCTCGCCGTGGTCGCGGATGCGGGAGCCCGGGGCCGGGTCGGTGCCGAGGACGGTGCCGCGCGGCTCGCTCGCGCTGTAGCGGCCCTTGACGTCCTTGACGCGCAGCCCCGCCTCGCCGATGCGGCCCTTCGCCTCCTTCTCGCTCTTCGCGAGCACGCGCGGGACCTCGGTGAACTGCCCCGCGTTGACGTACCAGACCCCCGCGCCCCCGCACAGCACGACGACGGCGACGACGAGCGCCGACCACAGCCGGCGCCGCGGCCGGCCGCCCGCCGCCGGGCCGGGACCCGGCGCGGGGAGCACGCTCGTGTGCTGCACCCCCGTGTCCGCCCCGCCCGGGCGGGGCAGCGTCAGCGCGCGCGGCAGCACGCTCGTACGGTCCTCGGCGTTGTCGTGCCCGCCCGCGCGCGCCGCCGGGGACTCCGCGTCGAGCGCCGCCGCGTCGAGGTGCGCCGTGGTCTCGCGCACGGCGGCGAGCAGGGCCACCGCGTCGCGCGGGCGGCGCGCGGGCTCGCGGGCGGTGGCATCGGCGACGAGCGCGTCGAAGGCCGGGTCGAGCCCGGGGAAGAAACCGGAGGGCGCGGGGACGTCGGTGTTCAGGTGCTGGTGGATGACCCGCGCGGGCGAGTCGCCCACGTACGGCTTCCCGCCGGTCAGCATCTCGAAGAGCACGATGCCGCAGGCGTACACGTCGGCCCGCTCGTCCACCGCCGCCTCGCTGATCTGCTCCGGGGCGAGGTAGGAGACGGTGCCGAGGACGGCGCCCGTCGACTGCGAGGTGGTGCCCACGCCGCGTACGAGGCCGAAGTCCGCGACCTTGACCCGGCCGTCGTCCCCTATCAGGACGTTCTCCGGCTTCATGTCGCGGTGCACGAGGCCCGCGCGGTGCGCGGCGCCGAGCCCGGCGAGGACCGGTTCCAGGATGTCGAGCGCGGCGCGCGGG
>NZ_GG770539.1:5389884-5396957 GCF_000154905.1 Streptomyces sp. SPB074
GTCCAGATCGGCGCGGCCCTCCGCCGGGGAGGAGCCCTCGGCGAAGTGGCGGCGCGGGATGCGGCCCGCGCGGCGGGCCAGGCGCCCCGCCTCCGTCGCGTGCCGCATCGCGCGCGCCATCAGCTCCGGCTCGCGCGCCCGCGTCACGGCCGAGGCGAGCATCACCGCGTCGCAGCCCAGCTCCATCGCGAGCGCCACGTCCGAGGCCGTGCCGGCGCCCGCGTCGAGGATCACCGGGACCCGCGCCCGCTCCGTGATGAGCTGGAAATTGTGCGGATTGCGGATGCCGAGCCCGGAACCGATCGGCGAGCCGAGCGGCATGACGGCCGCGCAGCCCACGTCCTCCAGCTTCCGCGCCAGCACCGGATCGTCGTTCGTGTACGGGAGCACGGTGAAGCCGTCGTCCACGAGGAGTTCCGCCGCGTCGAGCAGTTCCACCGGATCGGGCAGCAGGGTGCGCTCGTCCGCGACGACCTCCAGCTTCACGAGGTCCGTGCCGAGCGCCTCGCGCGCGAGCCGCGCCGTGAGCACCGCCTCGCCCGCCGTGTGGCAGCCCGCCGTGTTCGGCAGGACGCGGATGCCGAGCCGGTCGAGCACCGAGAGCACCGAACCCTGCGTGCCCGGGTCCAGGCGGCGCATCGCGACCGTCGTCAGCTCCGTGCCCGAGGCGGTCAGGGCGCGCTCCAGGACGTCGAGGCTGGGGGCCCCGCCCGTGCCCATGATCAGGCGCGAGGAGTACGCCGTACCCCCGAGGACGAAAGGATCGTCGGCCATGGTCCTCAGCCTCCCTGCACGGCGGTCAGGATCTCGACGCGGTCCCCGGCGGCGAGCACGGTCGCCGGCCAGTCCCCACGCGGGACGACCGCCTCGTTGACGGCGGCGGCCACGCCCGTACGGGCCCGGCTCAGCCCGGCGACGAGCGTGTCGAGCGTCGTGCCGGGGGCGACGGCGCGCTCCGCGCCATTGACTCTCACGGTCAGGTCGAGGTTCACAGCACGGGCTCCGGGTCTCTCGCGAATCGCTGGGGGCTGAAAGGGAGCGCCGCCTGCGGCAGCGCGTCGTGACGCAGGGCGTGCGCCATGACGGCGCCCGTCTCGGGGGCGAGCAGGACCCCGTTGCGGCCGTGCCCCGTCGCGAGATGCAGACCGGGGAGCGCCGTGGGGCCGAGGAGCGGGGTGTTGTCGGGCGAGGTGGGACGCAGGCCCGCGCGGGTCTCGGTGAGCGGGAGTTCGGTGATCCCGGGCAGCAGCTCGTGCGCGTCGCGCAGCAGGGCGTAGACCCCGCCGGCCGTGACCGTCGTGTCCCTGCCCCGCTCCTCGCTCGTCGCGCCGACCACCAGCTCCCCGTCCTCGCGCGGCACCAGGTACAGGCTCCCGCCCCGCACGACCGCGCGCACCGTACGGCGCAGGAAGGCCGCGTACGCGCCCTCCATCCGCAGCCGCAGCACCTGCCCCTTCACGGGCCGGACGGGCACGGCCACTTGGGGCGGCACCCCCGCCAGGTCCGTGCTGAAACACCCTGCGGCGAGCACCGTGCGCTCCGCCCCGACGACGCCGCCGTCCGCGAGGACGACCCCGCGCGCCCGGTCCGCCTCCACCACGAGCCGCGCGGCGCGCGCCCGCAGGAACTCCACTCCGGCCCGCGCGCAGGCCACGAGCAGTGCCCCCACGACCCGGCGCGGATCGACCTGGTGATCGCCCTCGACCCGCAGCCCGCCCCGCACCCCCGGCGCGAGCATCGGTTCCAGGCGGCGGCACTCACGCCCCGTCAGCCACTGCGAGTCGAGCCCGCGCCGCGTGTGCAGGGCGTGAAGTTCGCGCAGCTCGGCGCGGTCGTCGGTGTCCAGCGCGACGGCGAGCGTCCCGCAGGCCCGGTACCCGAGGTCCCGGCCGCTCGCCTCGCCCAGCTCGGCGGCGAACTTTGGCCACCGCCGCGCCGAGGCGAGCCCGAGCCCGAGCAGGGCCTCCTCGCCGTGGTGCGGTTCGGTGACGGCGGCGAGCATTCCGGCGGCGACCCGCGCCGCCCCGCCCCCCGGCTCCGGATCGACCACGGTCACCCGCGCCCCGCCGAGCGCGACCCGCCACGCCGTCACGAGCCCGACGATCCCGCCACCGACGACGACGACATCCCCACCACTGGCCACGAGGCCCCCTCCCTTCGCCGGAATGACCCGGATCAGGTTCATACGGTCGGAGGCCGCAGCCCCCCTCTCAGCCCGGTCCGCCCGGACTCCCGCGGTATGCCCGGCCCACCCTAACGAGACGGAGCCCGCCGGAGAACGGGGGGCCGGGCGCCGGTGGCTGTCGGTGTGGGGCGGGTCTCGGGCGGGAGCCGGCCGGGGGTGGGGGTGGGGGCCTAGAGTTGCGGGTGTGAGCGGAGAGCGGGAGCAGCAGGGGCGGGTCGTCGTCGTCGGGGCCGGGATGGCGGGTGTGCGTACCGTCGTGGCGCTGCGCGAGGAGGGGTACGCGGGGGAGATCGTGCTGCTCGGGGACGAGCCGCACGCCCCGTATGACCGGCCGCCGCTCTCCAAGGCCGTACTCCTCGGCAGCGCCGAGCACTCCGCCTTCGACGTCGACCTCGCCGCGCTCGGCGCCGCGCCGCGCCTCGGGGTGCGCGCGAGCGCGCTGCGCGCCGCCGCGCGCGAGATCGACACGAGCGAGGGCCCGCTCCGCTACGACCACCTCGTGCTCGCCACCGGCGCCGCGCCCCTGCGGTTGCCCGGAACGGCCCAGCACCCCCACGTCCACCTCCTGCACACCCTGGACGACGTGCGCGCCCTGCGCGAGGTCCTCGCGCGCCGCGCCCGGGTCGCCGTCGTCGGCGCGGGCTGGATCGGCGCCGAGTTCACGACGGCCGCGCGCGAGGCGGGCTGCGCCGTGACCGTCCTGGAGGCCGGCGGCCACCCGCTCAGCGGTGCCCTGCCCGCCGAGGTCGCCGCGCCGATGGCGGCCTGGTACGAGGAGGCGGGCGCCCGGCTGCGCACCGGCGCCCGCGTCGCCGCCGTCGAGGACACGGCCGTCGTCCTGGAGGGCGGCGAGCGGGTGCCCGCCGACGCCGTCCTCGTCGGCATCGGCGCCCGCCCCGTCACCGGCTGGCTCGAAGACTCCGGCATCGCTCTCGCCCCGGACGGCTCGGTCCGCACCGACGCCTGGCTGCGCACCTCGCTGCCCGGCGTGTACGCCGTCGGCGACTGCGCCTCCTTCCCCTCGCGACGGTACGGGCGGCGCCTGAGCGTGCACCACTGGGACAACGCCCTCCAGGGCCCGCACACCCTCGCCGGCGTTCTCACCGGCGAGCGCGCCGAGCCCTACGACCCGGTGCCCTACTTCTGGTCCGAGCAGTTCGGCCGCTTCGTGCAGTACGCCGGGGACCACGCGGGCGCGAGCCGCCTGGTGCGGCGCGGCGACCCGGACGGCGCCGCCTGGACGGTGTGCTGGCTGGAGGAGGACGGGCGGCTCGCCGCCGTCCTCGCCGTCGGCCGCCCCCGCGACCTCGCCCAGGGCCGCAAGCTCATCGCCTCCGGCGCGACCTTCGACCCCGTCCTCCTCGCCGACCCTGCCCGTCCCCTCAAGACGGCGGTGCGCTGAGCCCGCCCCCTCACCGCGCCCCGCTCTCCGTTCCCCGCACCGCGCCCCCGTCCCGTCGCCCGCGGGGACCCTCCCGCTACCGTCCCGCCGCCCGGGATGGCACGCTTGTCCCGTGACCCAGATTGATGCCAAGACCGAAGCGCTCGTCCCCGAGTGGCTCAGCCTCCCCGACATCGCCGAACGGTTCGACGTCGAGGTGACCCGGGTGCGCCAGCTGGTGAAGGAGGGCCAGCTCGTCGCGGTCCGCCGCGGCGAGAACAACGCCCTCTACGTGCCCGCCGCCTTCCTCGACGGCAACCGCACCGTGCGGGGCCTGGCCGGGCTGCTCACCCTGCTGCGCGACGACGGCTTCGACGACGTGGAGATCATCCAGTGGATGTTCACCCCCGACCCGACGCTGCCCGGCACCCCCGCCCAGGCCATGAGCGAGAACCGTGGCACGGAGGTGAAGCGCCGCGCCCAGGCCCTGGCCGTCTGAGCCGGGCCGCGGGACCACGGTGACGCCCACCCCTGGGCGAGTGGCATGATCGTCAGGCCATACGAACAGGGGTGGGACATGCCGGACGCAACACCGCACGCGGCGGCGCGCACCGCGCTCGCCGACGCGCGCCTCTACCTCTGCACCGACGCCCGCAAGCGCCAGGGCGACCTCCCCGCCTTCCTCGACGCCGTCCTCTCCGGCGGCGTGGACATCGTCCAGCTCCGGGACAAGAGCCTGGAGGCGGCCGAGGAACTGGAACTGCTCCAGGTCTTCGCCGACGCCTGCCGGCGCCACGGCACGCTCCTCGCCGTGAACGACCGCGCCGACATCGCGCACGCCGCCCGCGCCGACGTGCTCCACCTCGGCCAGGGCGACCTCCCCGTCCCCGCCGCCCGCGCCCTGACCGGCCCGGACGCGCTCATCGGCCGCTCCACCCACAGCGAGGCGGAGGCCCGGGCGGCGGCCACGCAGGACGGCGTCGACTACTTCTGCACCGGCCCCTGCTGGCCGACCCCCACCAAGCCGGGCCGCCCCGCGCCCGGGCTCCCCCTCGTGCGCTACGCCGCCGCGCTCGGCACCGCTCGCCCGTGGTTCGCGATCGGCGGCATCGACGCGGCCCGCCTCGACCAGGTCCTCGACGCGGGCGCGCGCCGCGTCGTCGTCGTCCGGGCGCTCACCGAGGCCGCGGACCCGGGCGACGCGGCCCGCGCGCTCGCCCGCCGGCTCCGCGCGCTGCCCCTGGAGAAGCCCCCTGTCCACAGCGTGGACAAGAAGTCCGCTTAACGGGCATAACGCCCTGGTGGGCCGCCCTCGCGGCGCCTTCTCGCTACGCTGCCCGTATGGCCTTCGGCACCGCATCCACCTGGACCTCCGAGCACCCCACCGTGGCAGAGGTGCTCGCGAGCGGCAAACGCTCCTTCTCCTTCGAGTTCTGGGCGCCGAAGACCCCCAAGGGCGAGCGGAACCTGTGGAACGCGCTGCGCCGCGTCGAGGCCGTCGCGCCGAGCTTCGTCTCGGTGACGTACGGCGCGGGCGGCAGCACCAGGACCGGCACCGTGCGCGCCACCCAGGCGATCGCCGAGAACACCACCCTCGTCCCGGTCGCCCACCTCACCGCCGTCGAGCACTCCGTCGCCGAACTGCGCCACATGATCGGGCAGTACGCGGACGGCGGCGTCCGGAACATCCTCGCCGTGCGCGGCGACCCGCCCGGGGACCCGCTCGGGGACTGGGTGCCGCGCGCCGACGGACTCACGTACGCCGCCGAACTCGTGCGCCTCATCAAGGAGTCGGGAAATTTCTGCGTGGGCGTCGCGGCCTTTCCCGACATGCATCCGCGCTCCGAGAACTGGGACTCCGACGTCCGCCACTTCACGGAGAAGTGCCGCGCCGGGGCGGACTACGCCATCACCCAGATGTTCTTCGATCCGGCCTCCTATCTGCGGCTGCGCGACCGGCTCGCCGCCGCCGGGTGCGAGACCCCGGTGATCCCGGAGGTCATGCCGGTCACGAGCGTGCGCCAGCTCGAACGGCTCTCCCGGCTCAGCAACGCCGTCTTCCCCGAGACGGTGAAAGATCGGATGCTCGCGGCGAAGGACGACCCGGCGGCGGTACGCTCCTTGGGAATCGAGTTCGCCACCGAGTTCTGCGCGCGACTGCTGGCCGAGGATGTCCCGGGGCTGCACTTCATCACGCTCAACAACTCCACGGCGACACTGGAGATCCACGAGAATCTGGGCCTTCCCCACCACAGGCCCTGATCCGACGGACCCCGGCCCCGAGCCGGGGCGAGAGGGGCGTACATGGGCTGGGCGGTCCTCTATTTCGCTTTCGCCGTAGTGGCGTTGTGGCTCCTCGGCGAGGTGCTGCTCCAGTACAAGGCGCGGCTGCGCTGGCGCCTGCTCGCCTTCGCCGGGTTCCTCGGCGTGGTGCTCGGCGTGCTCATGGCCTCCGTCCTCGTGATCGTGCTCGGCGCGCTCGCCTTCGCGGCCGGGCAGACCCTCGTCACGCTCTCCTTCCGGCGCGGCTTCGCGGCCGGCTGGGCGCTCAAGGGCAAGGCGGGCGAGAAGCTCGGCGCGCTCGGCGACCGGGTGCGCGGCGAGCGCGAGGAGGGCCCCTCGCTGGAGGTCTCGGACCTGCGCGACGAGAGCGAGGCGCCCGGGAGCGGCGCCTCCGCGCCGCAGACGCCGCAGGCCGCCGCGCCCCCGGAGGCCGAGACGACGGCGGTCTTCGACGCGGTCAACGTCGCGGAGGGCAGGGGCGTGCTGAGCGAGCCCGCCGCCTCCTGGCAGGCCCCCGCCGCCGACCACACCCCCGGCTACCGCTCCGGCCACGACCCGTACACCACCCACGGCTACGCCCAGGAGGCGCCGCCCACCGCCTGGGACCCGGAGGGCACGACGCCCGGGCAGCCCGCCTACGACACGGGAGCGGGCACGTACGACACGGGGCAGCAGGCGGCCTACGGCACGGGCGCGTACGGCACGTACGACCCGGGCGCCGGCGCGTACGGCACCGGGACGTACGACACCGCCTCGTTCGCGAACGCGTCGCCCTTCGGCGGCGCGTTCGCGCAGCAGCCCCAGGACCCGAGCGGCACGTGGGCCGGGCTCGTCCAGGGCGACACCACCGGCACGTGGGGCATCACCACGGACGGCTGGGGGCAGCAGTACGCGGCCCCCCAGGAGCAGTACCAGCAGCCGGCCGCCGGACAGCCCTACGCCGTCCCGTACGCGGACCCCTACGCCGACCCGTACGCGACGAGCGGCTACGGCTACCCGGACCCCGGGCCCGGCGCGCAGGAGACCCCGCCCGGCGGGGTGTGGGTGCCGCGCCAGCGCGGCGAGGACGAGGAGCGCCGGCAGGGCGGGGCGTGGCCGACGGGCCCGTACGAGGGGAGCGAGGAATACGGCTACCGGGGGTGAGGAGGACCGCTCCCGGGCGGCGGACGGCCGTGCGGCCCCGCGCCCTCACACCGACCCCGTGAACCCCGCGCCCTCCACGAT
>NZ_GG770539.1:5397544-5400399 GCF_000154905.1 Streptomyces sp. SPB074
CCGAGCAGCCGCGCGAGGACCGCCGGGGCGACCCCCGCCACGACGTGCTCGGCCGCCACGAACGAGCCGTCGGCCAGCTCCACCCCGGCCGCGCGCCCGTCCTTCTCGGCGATCCGCGTCACCTCCGAGCCGTACACGAACTCCACCCGCCGCTCGACGCACCGCGCGTGCACCGCGTCCGCGAGCGCCCGCAGCCCGCCGCGCACCGCCCAGACGCCGAAGGTGTGCTCGATGAACGGCAGCACGGCCGCGCTCGCCGGCACCCGCTCCGCGTCCAGCCCGGCGGCCAGCGCGTAACTCTCCAGGAGCGCCCGCAGGCGGGGCTCGCGCAGCTCCAGCTCACCCACCTCGGCGAGCGTGCGCGCCCGCCGCTCGCGGCGCAGCGGCCTGCGCACGGGCGGCGCCGGGTAGGGCTCGCGCTCCGCGAGGACCTGCCAGTTGGGCCACTGGGTCTCCTCCAGGAGCGGGCGGCGGGTACGGTCCCAGGCCTCGCGCGCCCGGCCGAGGAAGTCCGTCCACCGCGCGCCCGCACCCGCACCGAGCGCGGCGTCCAGCGCCTGCGCGACACCCCCGCGCGAGGCGTTCGGCAGCGCGAACTCCGTTCCGTCGGCGAAGACATGGCGCGCGGCCGGGTCCACCTGCTCCAGGACGAGCCGGTCCTCCAGCGGGGCGCGCCCCGTCTTCACGAACAGGTCGCGGTACACGGCGGGCAGCGTCAGGAGCCCGGGCCCCGTGTCGAAGCGGAAACCGTCGCGCGCGTACGTGCCGAGCGCGCCCCCGTACGTCGGGCCGCGCTCGTGCACCACCACCTGGTGCCCCGCGATCGCGAGCCGGGCCGCCGCCGCCATGGCGCCGAGCCCCGCGCCGATCACCACAATCCGTGCCATGCCGGCGACTTTATCCGGCCCCCTCAGCCGCCCCGCGCCCTGTCCCGGACTCGCGGGGTGCCCCGTCCAAAGCCCCCTCCCGCGCCCCGTCCGGAGCCGGTCCGGGCAGTGGCGCGGGAATCCGCCAGGGTGCTCCGCCCCATCCCTGAGTACTCCTACTCAGCACCCGTCTTGAGTACGCCGACGGATGGGCCCCGACCTGCGCGGACGGCACAGTGGTGGACGGATCGGGGGCCCCTCGCCCCGGTACCGCCGACACGGGGCGGCGGAACCGGGCGGGGCCCCTTGGGGCGGCACGTCCCCTCACTCCGGTGAGGGACGGGCCGCCGTTCCCACACCGCCGCCGCCGTCCCCCTGTGCCGCCGCTTCCGTGCCGCCGTCAGGCGGGGCGTCCCGCGACCCGTCCGCGCAGCAGCAGCGACAGCGCCCCGTGCACCTCGTCGAGCGAGCGCCCCGGCTGGAACGCCTGCCAGTCGAGCGCGGCGACGAGGACCATGCCGACGAGCGCGGCGGCCGTGAGCGGGACGTCGATCTCCTCGCTCAGCTCGCCGGCGGCGACCCCCGCGCCGAGCGCGCCCTCCACGACGGCCACCACCTCCTGCCGCACGACACCGAGCGTCTCCCGCCAGGCCCGGTTCGTGCGCCACAGCTCCGCCACGTACAACTGCGTGAACGCCGGATAGCGCTCGATGAAGACGAGGCCCGCGCGGATCATCGCGTCCAGCGCGGCGACCGGGCCGCCGCCCGCCGCCCCCGTCCGCTCCGCCGCCTCGCGCAGAGCCGCCGTCAGCAGCCCCACGCCGTGCCGCAGCAGCGCTTCGAAGAGCCCCGCCTTGCTGCGGAAGTTGTAGTAGACGGTGCCCTTCGCGACCCCGGCCCGCTCCGCGATCTGGTCGACGGTCGTGGCGGAGAAACCCTGCTCCGCGAGGAGCGTGACGGCGGCGTCGTAGAGCTTGTGCCGCGTCGCCCGCCGCCGCTCCTCACCGGTGCTGCTGCTGTCCATGCCACCGATTCTCACAGGCCCGGCCCGCCCCCGCCGGGGAGCGGCCCACGGGGGGAGGGGAGCGGGCGGGGCGGGAATCACGTGCGCGCGTGTCCCCCGATCGGAGTGAATGTCCAGCTCAGGGGTGATTGTCAGTGCGGGAAGCGAGGATGGGGGCACACGCGGTCACGGTGACAGGGAGCGGAGCGCTCCAGGACGGAGGAGGTACGCCATGGCCCACACGCCCAGCGGTGACGCCGCAACCCCTCGACCGGAGAGCCGGCGCGAGGAGGAGGGGAGCGGCGGCGGGCGGCACGAGGCGCCGGAGCAGTTGCGGCTCCCGGTGTCCGAGCGGACGGCCACCGTGCCCGCGCCGCCCCGCGCCCGGCAGCGCGTCGCCCGGCAACTCGCCTTCCCGGTCGCGCCCGCCCCGCGCGGGCCGCGACCCGAGCCCAGGCCCGATTCCGGCTCCCGGCCCCGTTCCGAGTCCCCGGCCCGTTCCGAGTTCCCGCCCCGTTCCGAGTCCCCGACCCCGTCGCAGCCCGGGCCCCGCTCCAGGCCCGAGCCTCCGCGTCCGGGGCCGCGCGGCCCTGCGGCGGGGTTCCCGCGCCCCGGCGAGCGGGACCGGGCGGCGGCGGCGCGCGTCGTGACGGAGGGAGAACGGGGCGCGGCGAGGGAGAGCCGCGCCAAGACGGGGGCGCGGGACGACAGGGCGACGGACGGCGGGCGCGCGGCGCCTCGTACGGGGAACGGCGTCGAGGAGGGCGCGGGGGCGCGCGACGCGGGGCTGCCGCTGCGCGCCGGGAGCACGGCGCGGCGGCGGAAGGCGCCACGGGGCGAGGCCGAACCCGCCGTCCGTGGCGGGGGCGGGGCCGGTCCCGCCCCCGTGGGCGGGCGCGCGGCCGGGTACGGGGCCCGCGGCCGCTACGGGGCCCGACCTCCCCGGCGGGGGCGCGACCGGCACGGGTCCCGCTGTCCGTGCCGGG
>NZ_GG770539.1:5400989-5402640 GCF_000154905.1 Streptomyces sp. SPB074
CCGCTCCCACCGCCCCGGGCGAGGCCCGTCCGCCGGGAGGACCGCCCAAGGAATAGGCTGACCCCACAGACCTCCGCCCCCACTCCGCCCGCAGGAGACCCGTGTCAGACCCGATGCGCCCCCGCGCCGCCCTTCGCACCGCCGTCGTCTGGGACGTCCTGAGGGACGCGCTCGACGGTGCGGGGCAGACCCTGGACGTGCTCGACACCGGCGGGGGGACCGGGAACTTCGCCGTGCCCGTCGCCCGGCTCGGGCACCGGGTCACCGTCGTGGACCCCAGCCCCAACGCGCTCTTCGCCCTCGAACGCCGTGCCGCCGAGGCCGGGGTCGCCGCTCTCGTGCACGGGGTGCAGGGCGACGTCCACGGGCTCTTCGACGTCGTGGGCCGCGAGAGCTTCGACGCCGTGCTCTGCCATGGCGTCCTCGAATACCTCGACCGGCCCGCCGCCGGTCTCGGCAACGTCGTCGCCGCGTTGCGCCCCGGCGGCACGCTCAGCCTCCTCGCCGCCGGGCTCGGCGGCGCCGTCCTCGCCCGCGCGCTCGCCGGGCACTTCTCGGAGGCCCGGGAGGCGCTGGACGACCCGGACGGACGCTGGGGCGCCGCCGACCCCGTACCGCACCGCTTCACCGCCGGACAGCTCACCGCGCTCGTCACCGACGCCGGTGTCGAGGCCGGCGCGGTCCACGGCGTGCGGGTCTTCTCGGACCTCGTGCCGGGAGTCCTCGTGGACACCGAACCCGGCGCGCTCGACGCCCTCCTCGCGCTCGAAGCCGCCGCCGCGGCCCGCCCCGAGTTCCATGCGGTGGCCACCCAGTTGCACGTGCTCGGCCGCAAGAGCGCGCCCGGCGCCTGAACCCGGAGAACCCCGGCTCTTCTCGACCCGCCGTCCTCGGCACCGGCGCCGTATGATCGGAGGAGGCCGCCCGGCATGGCGTCGGGGTTCGCGGGAATGCTGGTGTCAACCGGTGTGCCGGCGGACCCCCGGTGTCCGGCCGGTCGCGTCCGGTGAATTTGGCGCAGAGGGGCGGGTTTCACGGGGGCGATTCCCTGCCTATCCTGAAGGGGACCCCCGGTCGCCCCGGCGACTGCACGATGAGGAGGACTCCCGTGCCGCTCTCAGAGCACGAGCAGCGAATGCTCGAGCAGATGGAGCGAGCGCTGTACGCCGAAGATCCCAAATTCGCGACAGCGCTTGAGGGAACCAAGCTGCGCACGTACACCCGCCGCCGGGTCTACCTGTCGGTCGTGGGCTTCCTGGTCGGCATCGCGCTCCTCGTCGGCGGAGTCGGCCAGGGCGGCGTGAGCAGCGTCGTCTTCGGCGTCATCGGCTTCCTCGTGATGCTCGTCTGCGCGGTCCTCGCGATCACCGGCTGGCGCAAGGCTCCCAAGCCCGGCGAGCAGCAGGCCCAGGCTCCCGGCGGCGAGGCGGGAGCCCCGCGCGGCCGTACCGCCCGCCAGAAGCGCGGAATGATGGACCGTATCGAGCAGCGCTGGCAACGGCGCCGCGACGAAACCGGCCAGTAAGCCACCCTTTTCATCCGCCGAAGGGGCGGGCCTCCACTCGGAGACCCGCCCTTTCCCCGTACCCGCGTCCCCCGGCGGTACGCCGCACGAGACCCTCGCGCACCCAGCGGGCCCCCCCCGGGGCCC
>NZ_GG770539.1:5403206-5408934 GCF_000154905.1 Streptomyces sp. SPB074
CGCGCCGAGCAGCCTGCCCGTGGGCGGGGCGCCGCCGCCGTCCGTCGCGACCGCCGCCGGGCTCGGCCCGCCGCACTCGCCGAGCCGCCGGTCCGCCGCCGGGCAGGAGGCGTCCGCCGAGGCCGAGTCCGAGGGGGCGGCCGAGTCGCTCGACTCCGGCTGCTCGGGCGCCGAGCTGGCCGTGCCTCCCTCCGGTGTCTCGGGCTGCGTGTACTCCGGGGTCGTGCCCCGGCTCGGGGTCGAAACAAAGCGGGTCCAGCCCACGCCCTGGAAGTACAGCTCCGGCCAGGCGTGCGCGTCGCGCAGGCCGACCGACATCGTCCCCTCGTCCCCGGTCTGCGTCCCGGGCGTGAAGCCGATCGCGACCCGGGCCGGGATGCCGAGGGTGCGGGCCATTGCCGCCATCGAGAAGGAGAAGTGGACGCAGAAGCCCTCCTTCTGCCTCAGGAACCGCGCGATGGCCTGCGGACCGCTGCCCGCGCCGACCCGCGTGTTGTACGTGAAGCCGCCGTCGTAGGCGAACCAGTCCTGGAGCCGCACCGCGCGCTCGTAGTCGTTGTCGGCGCCCTTCGTGATCTTGCGGGCGGTGGCCTCGACGACGTCGGGGAGGCTGCCCGGCACGGCCGTGTAGGCGCGGCGGATGTCCTCGGGGGCCGGGCGCGCGTTCGCGAGCTGACGGGCCGTGGGCCGGACGTCGAGGCTCTCGACGCGGTACGAGGCGTTCCGTGTCGTCTGGCCGCGCTCGCCGACGAGGGTGCGCCCCTCCGGCTCGTACCGCCAGCGCCCGTCGATGTCCACGGAACTGGCCGGGTAGGGGAGCGGCAGCCAGTCCTGGCCGTAGTCGCCCGCGACCCGCACCGAGGTCGTGACGGTGCCGGTGGCGACGTCGGGGGAGAGGCCGGTCGGCTGGGGGAGCTGCCGGGGGATCTCGGTGATGCGGCGCTCGGAGGGCGACCAGGAGGTGCCGTCGAACTTGTCGAGCGAGACGATCCGCAGGTACAGGTCGGAGATGTTCGCCGCGTCGGTGCGGTAGCGCAGCACCTCGCGGTCGTCGGGCTGGTTGAGGGCGTCCTGGAGCGAGACGAGCGGGTTGACCGCCGAGATCGTGCCGCCCCCGCCGTTCCCGCGGCCTCCGCCCCGGCCGTCGAGCAGCCCGCCGTCGAGCGCGGGCAGCGCGAGCGGCACGACGAGCGCGACGCCGAGTGCGAGGACACCGATCCTGCGTCCGTTGCGCACCGGGGACAGCCGGGGCGGCTTCCCGCGCCCGTCCGGCGTGCGCACCCCGAAGACCCGCCCCCAGCGCGCGACGCGGTCGCGGCTCTCGGCGAGCAGCAGCAGGAGGTAGCCGCCCGCCGCGAGGAGGAAGAGGAGCCAGCCCGAGCCGTCCTCGGCGATCCCGGTCGCGACGGAGTACAGCGCGAGCAGCGGCAGTCCGGCGGCGGAGGCCGCGCGGAACGTCACTGCGAGGACGTCCACGAGCAGGCCCACCACGAGGACCCCGCCGATCAGCAGGAACGAGATGCCGTCGGTGAGCGGCGCGGGGATCGCGTACCCGCGCACGTCGTGCTGCCCGGCCTCGAAGAGCCGCCCGAAGTACCGCATCGCCTCCGGCCCGGGGACGAAACCGGCCACGGCCTGCGCGCGTGCGAAGACGAGGGTCAGCAGCAGCAGTCCCACGAGGGCCTGGATCGCGACCACCAGCGGACGCGGCAACTGCGCCTGACGCGCGAGCGCGCCCGCCCCGGCCACCACCGCGAGCAGCAGCAGGGACAGCGCGAACCACGACGCGCTCTCCACGAGCGGCAGCAGCGCGGCGGCGGAGAGCGCCGTCGCCGCCGTCGCCGCGAGAGTGACCCTGCCCCGCCCGCTCATGACTCCCGCTCCCTGTCGTCCGGCCGGTCCTCCGGCCGCCGGTACCTATCCCACCCCGCGTCCCGCCCGTCCCGCCCGCCCGGCCCGATCCGCTCGGCGGGCGAGGGCGCGCGGGGGGCGGGGGGAGCGGGGGAGGCGGACGGCGGGGCGTACGAAGGCGCGCTCCCGTAGGTGCCATTGCCCCCGCGGGCCGCCGCGCCGCCGTGCGCGCCGCCGCCGTACGCCGCCGCGCCGCCCGCGCCTTCGTACGCCGCGCCCCCGCCCGGCGCCCGTCCCGCGTGGAGGGCGCCCGCCTGGCGCCACAGTTCGGGGAGCCCGGCGCCGCGCGGGACGCGCAGCACCGTCCATCCCGCCTCGCGCAGGGCGCGCGCGGAGCGCTCCGGGTCCTGAGCGGGGGAGTCGCCGTCCACCGGCCGCCCCCAGTCGGGGCCGTCGAGGAGGAAGGCGACCGCGCCCGCGTCCCGGCCGCGCGAGCGGGCGAGCAGCGCGGTCTGCTCCGCGTCCAGCGCGCCGAGGAAGGCGATGAGCAGCCCCTCCGTACCGGCGTGCAGGACGTCGTGGGCCGCCGCGAGGTCCGTGCCCGCCGAGTGGTCCACGACGGCGAGGACGTCGAGGAGCGCGCCCGCCGCCTCCGCCGCCTCGTGCCGCGCCGTCGCGAAGCCGTCGCTGCCGGGGACGGCGTCGAGGGCGCCCTCGTCGGTGAGGAGACGGACGTCCATCTCGTGTTCGAGGAGATGGGTGAGGACCGAGGCCGTCCCCGAGACGGCCCACTCGAAGGCGCTGTCCGGGCCGCCGCCGGCGTAGGCCGCGCGCCGCGTGTCGAGCAGCACCGTGCAGCGGGACCTGCGCGGCTGCTCCTCGCGCCGCACCATCAGTTCGCCGTACCGGGCCGTCGAGCGCCAGTGCACGCGGCGCAGGTCGTCGCCGTGCCGGTAGCCGCGCGGGATGACGTCGTCCTCGCCGCTGAACGAGAGCGCGCGCCGCCGCCCGCCGCCCGCCCCGGGCGCCTGCCCGCCGAGCCCCGCCGCCGGGAGCGGGACCACGGCCGGGAGCACGGTGAGGGTGTCGCGGGCGCTGAAGGAACGGCTCAGCTCGCACATCCCGAAGGGGTCGCCGAGCCGCAGTTGCAGCGGGCCGAGCGTGAAGCGCCCGCGCATGTCGGAGCGCACCCGGTACGAGACCTCGCGCCGTCCGGCCGCCTCGACGCGGTCGAGGACGAAACGCGGGCGCGGGCCGAGCTGGTAGGGCACCCGGTCCTGGAGCATGAGGAGCCCGGTCGTGAGCCGCGAGACGTTCTCGACGCGCAGGTGCACGCGGGCCTCCTCGCCCGCCTGCACGCGCAGCGGGCTGAGCCGGCGGCTGCCCGTGACGCGGTGGCGGGTACGGAAGAGGACGGCGGCGGCGACGAGCGGGAGCACCGCGAGCAGCACCCCGACCCGCAGCAGCTCGCCCTGCCCGAGCACGTACGCGCAGATCCCGGCGGCGATTCCGGCCGCGAGGAAGGAGCGGCCGCGCGTGGTCAGGCCCGCGAAGGCGGTCCGCAGCGGTCCGTGCGCCGCGCCGTCCTCGTGGTCCTCGGCGACGGGCGCGAGCACGGGGTGCCCGCCGGGCGCCACCGGGCCCGCCGAACGCTGGCCCGGCACGCGTCCCGCCGTGGCGCCCGGCACGCGCGGCGGCGTCCCCGGTCCCGTCGTCCCGCCTGCGGGCGAGTACGTCGCCGCCCCGCCCGCGGACCCGCGCGCCGCCGCCCCGTCGCCGGGATCGCGTCCCGCCGTGCCGGGTCCCGCGCCCCGGATTCTCACCGGCCGCCGCTCGCCGGGCGGCCCACGCGGGCGCCGCTGTCCGGGATCGGCACCTGCTGGAGCAGTTCCACCACGATCGCCTCCGCGCTGCGCCGCCCGAGCTGGGCCTGCGTCGTCGGCAGCAGCCGGTGCGCGAGCACGGGCACCGCGAGGGCCTGTACGTCGTCGGGGAGTACGAAGTCGCGGCCCGCGAGCGCCGCCGAGGCGCGCGCGGCCCGGACCAGGTGGAGCGTGGCGCGCGGCGAGGCGCCGAGCCGCAGCTCCGGGTGGGCCCGGGTGGCCTGCGTCAGCGCGACCGCGTACCGCTCGATGTCCTCCGCGATGTGCACGCCGCGCACCGCCTCGACGAGCTTGGCGATCTCGTCCACGTGCGCGACGGGCACGAGCCCGTCGAGCGGGGACGCGGCCCCGTGCGCGCCGAGCATCTTGAGCTCGGCCTCGGCGGAGGGGTACCCCATCGAGACGCGCGCCATGAAACGGTCGCGCTGGGCCTCGGGAAGCGGGTAGGTGCCCTCCATCTCGACCGGGTTCTGCGTCGCGACGACCATGAAGGGACGCGGCAGCGGGAAGGTCTCGCCGTCGAGCGTGACCTGCCCCTCCTCCATCGCCTCCAGGAGCGCCGACTGCGTCTTCGGCGAGGCCCGGTTGATCTCGTCGCCGATCACGATCTGCGCGAAGACGGCGCCGGGCTTGAAGTCGAAGGTGCCGGTGCCCTGGTCGTAGATGGAGACCCCGGTGATGTCCGAGGGCAGCAGGTCCGGCGTGAACTGGATACGGCGCACGGAGGCGTCCACGGAACGCCCGAGCGCCCGCGCGAGCATCGTCTTGCCGACCCCCGGCACGTCCTCGATGAGCAGGTGCCCCTCCGCGAGCAGCACGGTCAGGGCGAGCCGGACGACGTCCGGCTTGCCCTCGATGACCCGCTCGACGGCGCTCCGTACCCGGCCCGCCGTCTCGCTCAGCTCTCTGAGGTCCCCCCGCGCGTCGGCGCGCTCGTCAAAGGTCGTCACCCGGCCCTCCTCGGCCCACGGCCCCGCGCGGACCACTCCGCGCGGGCTCCGTCAGCATTCTTGTTGCCGTTATCGGTTCGTGTCACTCGCCCGCGGACAACAGCTCGCCACTTGTCGGTTCTCGCGGCATTTGTCCGCCGGATTCGGCCGATACCAGGCCGGGGCGCGGCCCGGGCGGCCGGGCGGCGGGCTCAGACCGCCGGGTCCACCTCGCGCAGCAGCCCCGAGTGCACGTCGAAGACGAAGCCGCGCACGTCGTTCGCCTCGACCAGGAACGGCGAGGTCCGCACCCGCTGCATCGACTGCCGCACGTCCTGCTCCGCGTTCGTGAACGCCTCGACCGCCCAGGAGGGGCGCTGGCCCACCTCGCGCTCCAGCTCGTGGCGGAAGTCCTCGGTGAGCGATTCGAGGCCGCAGTTGGTGTGGTGGATGAGGACGACGCTGCGGGTCCCGAGGGCGCGCTGGCTGATGGTCAGGGACCGGATCACGTCGTCGGTGACCACACCGCCCGCGTTGCGGATCGTGTGGCAGTCGCCGAGCTCCAGGCCGAGGGCGGCGTGCAGGTCCAGGCGCGCGTCCATGCAGGCGACGACGGCGACCTTCTGCACGGGCCGGGCGTCCATGCCGGGGTCGGTGAACGTCTTCGCGTACGCCGCGTTCGAGGCGACGAGACGGTCGGTGACCGAGGCGCCGGGGGTGATGGGGGCGGAAGTCATGCCTCAGACGGTACCCAACCGGCGGCGCCGGGACGCGCCGTGCCCGTGTGATCATGGGGCGCGGGGCCCGGTTTCACGGGCTTCGCGACGCGCAGGGTCATTGATTGACCGGGCGACAGGGTGGACTAAAGTGACGCGAAGCGGGACCCCGGACACCCCGCTGGAGACTGTCGCGGTCCCGTGAGCGCCGCGCCCCGGCGTCCCGGGGCCGCTTCTCCGCGGTGCGCGGCGGATACGTACGGCCCGGCCCCCTCCCGTTCCGGCCGGCCGGTGCCGCGAGGCCCCGGCGGGCCACTCCCCTTCCGAGCGGGAGGGGACCAGGCCGCGC
>NZ_GG770539.1:5409034-5418664 GCF_000154905.1 Streptomyces sp. SPB074
CCGCCGGCGGGACGGCGCGGGCGGTGAGCGACGGGGCGGGCGGCGGCACGGCGCGGGACGCGGGCGCGGGACCAGGGCGCGAGGCGCCTTTCGACGAGGGTGACGGGCAGGACATTGCACACGGACCAGACGCCCGAGGGCGCAGCACCCGGCAGCACGGCACAGGACGGGACCGGACCGGCAGCGGGGACGGCGGAGGGGCGCCACGTGCCCGTCATGCTGCGCCGCTGCCTCGACCTCCTCGGCCCGGCCCTCGCCGAGCCCGGCGCCGTGGTGGTCGACTGCACCCTCGGCCTCGGCGGCCACAGCGAGGCCCTGCTCAGCACCTTCCCCGCCGCCCGCCTCGTCGCGCTCGACCGCGACAAGGAGGCGCTGCGCCTGGCCGGGGAACGCCTCGCCCCCTTCGGCGAGCGCGCCCTGCTGGCCCACGCCGTCTACGACGAGCTGCCCGACGTGCTCGAACGCCTCGGCATCCCCCGCGTCCAGGGCGTCCTCTTCGACCTCGGTGTCTCCTCGATGCAGCTCGACGAGGCCGGCCGAGGCTTCGCCTACGCGCAGGACGCTCCGCTCGACATGCGCATGGACCAGTCCGCGGGCATGAGCGCCGCCGAGGTCCTCAACACCTACCCGCCCGGCGAACTCGTCCGCATCCTGCGCACCTACGGCGAGGAGAAGCAGGCCCGCCGGATCGTCTCCGCCGTCGTGCGCGAGCGCGAGAAGGAGCCCTTCACCCGCAGCGCGCGCCTGGTCGAGCTGATCCGCGAGGCCCTGCCGCAGGCCGCGAAGCGCACCGGCGGGAACCCGGCGAAGCGCACCTTCCAGGCCCTGCGCATCGAGGTCAACGGCGAACTGTCGGTCCTGGAGCGCGCGATCCCGGCGGCGGTGAACAGCCTCGCCGTCGGCGGCCGGATCGCCGTGCTCGCCTACCACTCGCTGGAGGACCGGCTCGTCAAGCAGGTGCTGTCCACCGGGGCCACCGGCACCGCGCCGCCCGGGCTCCCCGTCGTCCCCGAGCGCTACCAGCCCCGGCTCAAGCTCCTCACGCGCGGCGCCGAGCTGCCCGCCGAGGAGGAGGTCGCCGCCAACCGCCGTGCCGCGCCCGCCCGCCTGCGCGGGGCCGAGCGCATCCGCGAGGGGGCCGTGTGAGCGGAAGCGGGCCGCCCCGTCCCCGTACCGGAAACGGGCGGGCCCCCGCGCGGGGAACCGGCACCCGCGCCCCAGCGTGTCACCCCCCGGAGGAGTCGTGAACGGTGTCCTGCGACGCGGCCGGGCCGCCGCCCTCGCCCGGCTGCGCCCCGAGCGCGGCACGAACCGGGCGGCGCGCACGCCCTTCGTGCTGCTCGTCGTCGTCCTCCTCGCCGGGGGGCTCATCACGCTCCTCGTCCTCAACTCCTCCCTCAACGAGGGCTCCTTCCAGGTGAGCCGGCTCAAGAAGCAGTCCACCGACCTCACCGACGAGCAGCAGGAGCTCCAGCGGGACGTGGACGCCTACTCCGCGCCCGACGCGCTCGCCCGCCGCGCCGCCGAACTCGGCATGGTGCCCGGCGGCGACCCGGCCTTCCTCGCGCCGGACGGGACGGTACGGGGCCGCGCCTCGGCGGCACCCCCCGCCGCCCTGGTCCGGCCCGCGCCCGCAGCCCCGCCCGCCCCGAAGCCGAGCCCCACGCCGACGCCCTCCGGCAGCCCGGACCCGAGCGGCAGCCCGGACCCGAGCCGGAGCCCCGCCGCGAGCCCCGGTCCCGGCACGAGCGCCGCCGAGAGCCCCGGCGCGGACACGAGTCCCGCCGGTCCCGGCCCCGGCACGAGCCCCGCCTCCACCCCGTACGCGAGCCCGGACCCCACCCCCGGAAGGTGACGCCGTGACCGACAGGGAACCGCCCCGCCGCCGCGTACCGGGCCCCGCCAGGCCCGCCGCCGAGCGCCCCCGCAGCGGAGCGCGGCCCGGGGCCCGCCCCGGGCCCGGCGCCCGGCCCCGCCGCAGCCCCTCGGGACCGGGGCCCAGGCTCCGGGGACCGCGCACCATCCGGCTCGGCTCGCCGCGCCCCCGGCTGCGCCTCGTCGGGTTCACGATCACGCTGGTCATGGCGGTCTTCGTGGTGCGGCTGCTCCAGATCCAGGCCGTCGACGCCGACTCCTTCACGACCGCCGCGCAGAAGAACCGCGTCGTCGTCCACGAGATCGCCCCCGAGCGCGGCGCCGTGACCGACCGCAACGGCGTCGAGCTGGCCACCAGCGTGGACGCCTACGACATCACCGCCGACCCCTCGATGTTCGGCCGCGGGCAGACCCACGTGAAGGACGCCCCCGAGCAGGCCGCCGCCCTCCTCGCCCCGATCCTCGGCAAGGACGAGGACAAGGTGGCCGCCCAGCTCCGCGGCACCGGCCGTTACGCGCTCCTCGCGACGCGGCAGACCCCGCAGGTGTGGGCCCAGATCAAGGACCTCAAGAACGCCTTCGAGGAGAAGGCCACCAAGGACCGCCCCAGCATCCTCGCCGGGGTCTTCCAGGAGCCCACGAGCAAACGCGTCTACCCCAACGGCGACCTCGCCGCCGGGATACTGGGCTGGGTCAACGCCGAGGGCAAGGGCGCGGGCGGCCTGGAGGCCCAGTACGAGAAGTCGCTCGCCGGCACCCCCGGCGAGGTGCGCTACGCGCAGGCCGGGGGCCGCCAGGTCCCGACGGCGGGCGGCAGCGAGCACCCCGCCGTGGCCGGCACCGACGTACGGCTCACCCTCGACCGCGACATCCAGTGGGCCGCCCAGCAGGCGATCACCGAGCAGGTGAGAAAGTCCAAGGCCGACCGGGGCTACGTCATCGTCCAGGACACCCGCACCGGCGAGATCCTCGCCCTCGCCAACGCCCCCGGCTTCGACCCCAACGACCTGCGCCACGCCGACGTGGCGGCGCTCGGCAACCCCGCCCTCCAGGACGCCTACGAACCCGGCTCCACCAGCAAGATCATGTCCATGGCCGCCGTCCTGGAGGAGAACAAGGCGACCCCCGGCACCCACGTCACCGTTCCCGGCGAACTGCGCCGCGGCGACCGCGTCTTCCACGACGACGTACCGCACGGCACCTGGCACCTCACCCTCAACGGGGTGCTCGCCAAGTCCTCCAACATCGGCACGATCCTCGCCACCGGCCAGCTCGGCAAGACCCAGCCGCAGGCGAACCGGGTGCTCTCCTCGTACCTGCGCAAGTTCGGCATCGGCAGCGCCACCGGGCTCGGCTTCCCCGGCGAGACCTCCGGCATCCTCGCCCCGCCGGACAAGTGGAACACCTCGCAGCAGTACACGATCCCCTTCGGCCAGGGCCTGTCGATCAACGCGATGCAGGCCGCCTCCGTCTACTCCACGATCGCCAACGGCGGCGTCCGCACCGCGCCCACGCTCGTCAAGTCCACCAAGGGCCCCGACGGCCGCTGGGCGCCCACCGAACCGGCGAAGAAGACCCGCGTCGTGAGCGACAGGACCGCCAAGACGCTCGCCGCCATGCTGGAGTCCGTCGTGGACGACAAGGAGGGCACCGGCACCTCCGCGCGCATCCCCGGCTACCGCGTCGCCGGCAAGACGGGGACGGCCAACCGGGTGGACCCCAAGACCGGCCTCTACCGCGGTTACACCGCCTCCTTCGCCGGCTTCGCCCCCGCCGACAAGCCCCGCGTCACCGTCTACTGCGCCATCCAGAACCCGACGAAGGGCGGCTACTTCGGCGGGCAGATCTGCGGGCCCATCTACAAGAGCGTCATGGAGTTCGCACTCAAGACCCTCCAGGTCCCGCCCACCGGCGCCGCCCCCGCCCGGCTCCCCACCACCTTCGAGCCCTGACCGGCCGGCCCCGGCCGCGCACTCCCGGAGACCCACCCAGGAACCGCCCGTGACAACGATCACCCCCGATCCGGGGAACCACAGCCGTCCCCCCGGAACCGACGGCGCGCCAGCCCAGCCGCCCGGCCCCTCATTTCGCGGCGAGCCCATCCCGCCCGGTACGCTCACCGCCGTGCCACGCCCCGATCAGCCCCACACCCCCCGGGAGAACGGTCCCGTGACGTACTCCGGCCCCCCGCGCCCCGCCAAGACCGCGGCCACCCCGCTCGACGACCTCGCGGAAGAACTGGGGGTCGAGCCGCGCGGCGGCGGCCCCGCTCCCGCCGATGTCACCGGCATCACCCACGACTCCCGGGCCGTGCGGCCCCGGTGACATCTACGCGGCCCTGCCGGGCGCCCGCTTCCACGGGCGCCGACTTCGCCGCGCAGGCCGCCTCGCTCGGCGCCGTCGCCGCGCTCACCGACCCGGCGGGGGCCGAGCGCGTCCTCGCCGCGGGACGCCCCGTCCTCGTCGTCGGCGACCCCCGGGGCCGGATGGGCGCCCTCGCGGCGCGCATCTACGGCAACCCCGGCGACGGGCTGCTCCAGATCGGCATCACCGGGACCTCGGGGAAGACCACCACCGCGTACCTCATGGAGGGCGGCCTGCGCGCCGCCGGGCACTCCACCGGGCTCATCGGCACCGTCGAGACCCGCATCGGCGACGAGCGCCTCAAGTCCGAGCGCACCACGCCCGAGGCCACCGACCTCCAGGCCCTCTTCGCCGTCATGCGCGAACGCGGCGTGGACGCCGTCGCCATGGAGGTCTCCAGCCACGCCCTCGTGCTCGGCCGCGTCGACGGCGTCGTCCACGACGTCGCCGTCTTCAACAACCTGAGCCCGGAGCACATGGAGTTCCACTCCGGCATGGAGGACTACTTCCAGGCCAAGGCCCAGCTCTTCACCCGGGCACGCAGCCGCAGAGGCGTCGTCAACCGCGACGACGCCTACGGGCGCAGGCTCGTGGCCGAGGCGGAGGTGCCGATCGTCACCTTCTCCGCCGAGGGCCACCCCGACGCCGACTGGCGCGCCGAGGACGTCGAGATCAGGGCCACCGACTCGGTGTTCACCGTGGTCGGCCCGGACGGCTCCCGCTACCCGGCCCGCGCCCCGCTGCCCGGCGCCTTCAACGTCGCCAACACCCTCGCCGCCGTCGCCGCCCTCGCGGAGGCCGGGATCGACCCCGGGAGGGCCGCCGAGGGCATCGGGGCCGTCCCCGGCGTCCCCGGCCGCCTGGAGCGCGTGGACGAGGGACAGCCCTACCTCGCCGTCGTCGACTACGCGCACAAG
This sequence comes from Streptomyces sp. SPB074, assembly GCF_000154905.1. Lineage (GTDB taxonomy): Bacteria > Actinomycetota > Actinomycetes > Streptomycetales > Streptomycetaceae > Streptomyces. Next base: position 5,414,191 of record NZ_GG770539.1, read on the forward strand.
ACCGACGCCGTCGAATCGGTGCTCCGCTCGCTGCGCCGCGTCACCGAGGGCCGCGTCCACGTCGTCCTCGGCTGCGGCGGCGACCGCGACACCACCAAGCGCGGCCCGATGGGCGCCGCCGCGGCCCGCCTCGCCGACACCGCCGTACTCACCTCCGACAACCCGCGCTCCGAGGACCCGCTCGCGATCCTCGCCGCGATGCTCGCCGGCGCCGCCGAGGTGCCCGTGCACGAGCGCGGGGACGTCCTCGTGGAAGCCGACCGCGCGGCGGCCATCGCCGCCGTCGTCGCCCGCGCCGAGCCCGGGGACACTGTGCTCATCGCCGGCAAGGGCCACGAACAGGGCCAGGACGTCAACGGGGTCGTGCGCCCCTTCGACGACCGCGAGGTCCTCAAGGAAGCCATCCGCAAAGCCGCGGCCACCCCGGCCGCGCGGCAGAAAAGCGTGGGATGAACCTGTGATCGCCCTCTCTCTCGCCGAGATCGCTGACATCGTCGGCGGGCGGACCCACGACATACCGGACCCGGAGCTGCGTGTCACCGGTCCCGTCGTCACCGACTCCCGGGCCGTCGAGGACGGCGGGCTCTTCGTCGCCTTCGCCGGCGAACGCGTCGACGGGCACGACTACGCCGCCGGAGCCGTCGGGGCCGGTGCCGTCGCCGTGCTCGCGACCCGCCCCCTCGGCGTGCCCGCGATCGTCGTGGACGACGTCACCGCGGCCCTCGGCGCCCTCGCCCGCACCGTCGTAAAGCGCCTCGGCACCACCGTGATCGCCATGACGGGCTCGACGGGCAAGACGTCCACCAAGGACCTCATCGCGCAGCTCCTGAGCCGCCGCGGGCCCACCGTGTGGCCACCGGGCAACCTCAACAACGAGATCGGGCTCCCGCTGACCGCCCTGCGCGTCACCCGGGACACCCGCCACCTCGTCCTGGAGATGGGCGCCCGCGGCATCGGCCACATCCGCTACCTCACGAGCCTCACCCCGCCCTCCATCGGCATCGTCCTCAACGTCGGCTCCGCCCACATCGGCGAGTTCGGCGGCAAGGAGAAGATCGCCGAGGCCAAGGGCGAGATGGTCGAGGCCCTGCCCGAGTCCGGACTCGCCGTGCTCAACGCGGACGATCCGCTCGTACGCGGCATGGCACCCCGTACCCGCGCACGCGTGCTCCTCTTCGGCGAAGCGGACGATGCGGAAGTGCGGGCCGAGAACGTCACGCTTACGGACACCGGACGCCCCCGGTTCCTCCTGCGCACACCCACCGGGTGCGGCGAAGTGACCTTGCGCCTGTACGGTGAGCACCACGTGTCGAACGCGCTCGCCGCCGCAGCCGTCGCCCATGAGCTGGGAATGCCCGCCGAAGAGATCGCCCTTGGTCTCAACGAGGCACGCTCCCTCTCCCGCTGGCGGATGGAGGTCACCGAGCGCCCGGACGGCGTGACAATCGTCAACGACGCCTACAACGCGAGCCCCGATTCCGTACGAGCCGCCTTGCGCGCACTCGTCGCGATGGGCTCGGCAGCCCGTGACAAGGGCGGCCGGACCTGGGCGGTGCTCGGGACGATGGCGGAACTCGGGGACGAATCGCTCGCCGCCCACGACGCCGTCGGACGGCTTGCCGTCCGGCTCAACGTGAGCAAGCTCGTCGCGGTCGGGGGCCAGGAGGCGGCCTGGCTGCGCATGGGCGCATACAACGAGGGTTCGTGGGGTGAGGAGTCGGTGCACGTGTCCGACACACAGGCGGCGATCGACCTGCTACGCGGGGAACTGCGACCGGGGGATGTCGTGCTGGTGAAGGCGTCCCGCGCGGCGGGCCTGGAGAAAGTCGCCCAGGCCCTCCTGGAGGGCGCCGGTGAGGGCGAGGCCTCCGCGCGATGAAGCAAATCCTCTTCGCGGGAGCGGTCGGTCTCTTCCTGACCCTCATCGGCACCCCGTTGCTCATCAAGCTGCTCGCCCGCAAGGGCTACGGCCAGTTCATCCGTGACGACGGGCCGCGCGAGCACCACAGCAAGCGCGGCACCCCGACCATGGGTGGCATCGCCTTCATCCTCGCCACGCTCATCGCCTACTTCCTCACCAAGCTCATCACCGGCAGCCCGACCAGCTTCTCCGGGCTCCTGGTGCTGTTCCTGATGGCGGGCATGGGCCTGGTCGGCTTCCTCGACGACTACATCAAGATCGTCAAACAGCGCTCGCTGGGCCTGCGCGCCAAGGCGAAGATGGCCGGGCAGCTCATCGTCGGCATCGCCTTCGCCGTGCTCGCCCTGCAATTCGCCGACCAGCGCGGCAACACCCCGGCGTCCACGAAGCTCTCCTTCGTCACCGACTTCGGCTGGACCATCGGCCCGGTGCTCTTCGTGGTCTGGGCGCTCTTCATGATCCTGGCCCTGTCCAACGGCGTGAACCTGACGGACGGTCTGGACGGCCTCGCCACCGGCGCCTCCGTCATGGTCTTCGGTGCCTACACCTTCATCGGTATCTGGCAGTTCCAGGAGTCCTGCGCCAACGCGGCCACCCTCACCAACCCGGCCGCCTGCTTCGAGGTGCGCGACCCGCTCGACCTCGCCGTCGTCGCCTCCGCCCTCATGGGCGCCTGCTTCGGCTTCCTGTGGTGGAACACCTCGCCCGCCAAGATCTTCATGGGCGACACCGGCTCGCTCGCGCTCGGCGGCGCCCTGGCCGGGCTCGCGATCTGCTCGCGCACCGAACTGCTCATCGCCCTCCTGGGCGGCCTGTTCGTGCTCATCACGCTCTCGGTCGTCATCCAGGTCGGTTCCTTCAAACTGACCCGCAGGCGCGTGTTCCGCATGGCACCGCTCCAGCACCACTTCGAGCTCAAGGGCTGGTCCGAAGTCCTCGTCGTGGTCCGCTTCTGGATCATCCAGGGCATGTGCGTCATCGTCGGCCTCGGCCTCTTCTACGCGGGATGGGCGGCCGACAAGTGACCGGGCAGGACTTCGCGGGCAAGCGCGTCACCGTCGCCGGGCTCGGCGTCTCGGGGATGCCCGCCGCCCGCGTCCTGCACGCGCGCGGAGCCCTCGTCACCGCCGTCACCGACGCCGACGACGAGCGCTCCCGCGCCCAGGCCGCGGAACTGCGCGCCCTCGGCGTCACCGTGCGCCTCGGCGACGGGGCCGCCCTCCCCGAGGGCACCGAACTCGTCGTCACCGCCCCCGGCTGGCAGCCCGGCAAACCGCTCTTCGCCGCCGCCGGGGCGGCGGGGGTGCCGGTCTGGGGCGACGTCGAACTCGCCTGGCGCCTGCGCGGCCCCGGCGCCGCGCCCTGGCTCGCCGTCACCGGCACCAACGGCAAGACGACGACGGTACGGATGCTCGCCGCGATCCTCGAAGCGGCGGGCCACCGCACCGCCGCCGTCGGCAACATCGGCGTCTCGCTCCTCGACGCGGTCCTCGCCGAGGAGCCCTACGACGTCCTCGCCGTGGAACTGTCGAGCTATCAGCTGCACTGGGCGCCCTCGGTACGGCCGCACTCCGCCGCCGTGCTCAACCTCGCGCCCGACCACCTCGACTGGCACGGCTCGATGGCCGCCTACGCCGCCGACAAGGGCCGGATCTACGAGGGCAACCAGGTCGCCTGCGTCTACAACGCCGCCGACCCGGCCACCGAGAAGCTCGTGCGCGCCGCCGACGTCGAGGAGGGCTGCCGGGCCATCGGCTTCACCCTCGGCACCCCCCGCCCCTCGGAGGTCGGCGTCGTCGAGGGCCTGCTCGTGGACCGGGCCTTCGTGCCCGACCGCACGGAGCAGGCCCAGGAGCTCGCCGAACTCGCGGACGTGAACCCGCCCGCCCCGCACAACATCGCCAACGCCCTCGCCGCCGCCGCGCTCGCCCGCGCCTACGGCGTCCCGGCGACGGCGGTCCGCGACGGCCTGCGGGCCTTCCGGCCCGACCCGCACCGCATCGAGCACGTCGCCACGATCGACGGCGTCGCCTACGTGGACGACTCCAAGGCGACCAACACGCACGCCACCGAAGCCTCGCTCGCCGCCTACGAACCGATCGTCTGGATCGCCGGCGGACTCGCGAAGGGCGCGACCTTCGACGAACTGGTGCAAGGCGCCGCGAAACGGCTGCGCGGGGTCGTCCTGCTGGGCCGCGACCGTGCCCTGATCGCCGAAGCCCTCGCGCGACACGCGCCGAACGTACCCGTGGTCGACCTCGACCGGGCCGACACTGGGGCGATGTCCGAAGCGGTGCGCGAGGCGGCCGGGCTCGCCCGCGAAGGCGACACGGTCCTGCTCGCCCCGGCGTGCGCCTCGATGGACATGTTCACCAACTACAACGTGCGCGGCGACCTCTTCGCCGAGGCCGTCCGCGCACGCGCCACCGCTGCCGAAGGCGACTGAACCGGACCGGCCCGCCGCCGGGCCGGTCCGCGCCAGGACGACTGGAGGGGACAGCGACGATGGCCGCTGAGCGTACGGCCGAGGGCGGGCGCTACAGCTCCGCCCGC
>NZ_GG770539.1:5418803-5435971 GCF_000154905.1 Streptomyces sp. SPB074
GCGGACTCCCCGGCCGCCTCATGCGGGCCTGGGACCGGCCGCTCACCGCGTACTACGTGATCCTCGGCGCGAGCCTGCTGATCATCGTGCTCGGGCTCGTGATGGTCTACTCGGCCTCCGTCATCACGGCCCTCAACTACGGGCTCTCGGGCTCCTTCTTCTTCCGCAAGCAGCTCGGCGCCGCCCTCATGGGCGGACTGCTCCTCGTCGCCGCCGCGCGGATGCCCGTCAAACTGCACCGCGCGCTCTCGTACCCGCTCCTGGTCGCCGCGATCGTCACGATGGCCGCCGTGCCGCTCATCGGCGTCTCCGTCAACGGCAACCGGAACTGGATCAGCCTCGGCTTCTTCCAGATCCAGCCCTCCGAGTTCGGCAAGCTCGCACTCGTCCTGTGGGGCGCCGACCTGCTCGCGCGCAAGAGCGAGAAGCGGCTGCTCAACCAGTGGAAGCACATGCTGGTGCCGCTCGTGCCCGCGACCTTCCTGCTCCTCGGGCTCATCATGCTCGGCTCGGACATGGGCACCGCGATGATCCTCACCGCGATCCTCTTCGGCCTGCTGTGGCTCGCGGGCGCGCCGACCCGGATGTTCGCCGGGGTGCTCGGCTTCGTCGCGCTGCTCGGTGTGATCCTCGTCAAGACGAGCGACAACCGCCTCGCCCGCTTCGCCTGCCTCGGCTCCACCGACGCCCATGCCTTCAACGACAAGTGCCAGCAGGGCGTGCACGGCCTCTATGCCCTCGCCTCGGGCGGCTTCTTCGGCTCCGGGCTCGGCGCGAGTGTGGAAAAATGGGGTGAACTCCCCGAAGCCCACACGGACTTCATCTTCGCCGTGCTCGGCGAGGAACTGGGCCTCGCGGGGACGCTGTCGGTGATCGCCCTCTTCACGGCTCTAGGCTATGCGGGTATCCGCGTGGCCGGACGCACGGAGGACCCCTTCGTGAGGTACGCCGCGGGAGCGGTCATCACCTGGATCACGGCGCAGGCCGTGATCAACCTCGGCGCGGTGCTCGGTCTGCTGCCGATCGCCGGGGTGCCGCTGCCGCTGTTCTCCTACGGGGGTTCCTCGCTGCTGCCGACCATGTTCGCCATCGGGCTCCTCATCGCCTTCGCACGCGACGAGCCCGCTGCGCGAGCGGCCCTCGCCCTGCGGGGGCCCGGCTTCGGCCGCAAGCGGTTCGCGGTGAGATGGAACACGATGCGACGGCGCGCCCCCGGGGCGCGTCCGTCCGGAGAGCGGTGAATTTCGGTGCATGTCGTACTCGCCGGCGGGGGGACCGCCGGCCACATCGAGCCGGCGCTCGCCCTCGCGGACGCCCTGCGCAGGCAGGACCCCACCGTGGGGATCACGGCTCTCGGCACGGAACGCGGCCTGGAGACCCGGCTCGTACCCGAGCGCGGCTATGAACTCGCCCTCATCCCCGCGGTGCCGCTGCCGCGCAAGCCGACCCCCGAGCTGATCACCGTGCCGGGCCGGCTGCGCGGCACCATCAAGGCCGCCGAGCAGGTCATCGAGCGCACCAAGGCGGACTGCGTCATCGGCTTCGGCGGATACGTCGCGCTGCCCGGCTACCTCGCGGCCAAGCGCACCGGCACCCCGATCGTCGTGCACGAGGCCAACGCCCGCCCCGGGCTCGCCAACAAGATCGGCTCCCGCTACGCCTCCGGGGTCGCCGTCTCGACCCCCGACAGCAAGCTGCGCGGCGCCCGCTACATCGGCATCCCGCTGCGCCGCACCATCGCCACCCTGGACCGCGCCCGGGTGCGCCCCGAGGCCCGCGCCGCCTTCGGCCTGGACCAGAACCTGCCGACGCTCCTCGTCTCCGGCGGCTCCCAGGGCGCCCGCCACCTCAACGAGGTCGTCCAGCGGGTCGTCCCGCTGCTCCAGCGCTCCGGCATCCAGGTCCTGCACGCGGTCGGCCCCAAGAACGAACTGCCACGCGCCGACAACATGCCCGGAATGCCGCCGTACATCCCGGTACCGTACGTGGACCGGATGGACCTCGCGTACGCCGCCGCCGACATGATGCTGTGCCGGGCGGGAGCGATGACGGTCGCCGAACTCTCCGCCGTGGGCCTGCCCGCCGCCTATGTCCCGCTGCCCATCGGCAACGGGGAACAGCGGCTCAACGCCCAGCCGGTGGTGAAGGCGGGGGGCGGACTCCTCGTGGACGACGCGGAACTGACGCCGGAGTGGGTGCAGTCCCAGGTGGTGCCGGTGCTCGCCGACCCGCACCGGCTCTACGAGATGTCCCGTGCCGCCGCCGAGTTCGGCCGCCGCGACGCCGACGACCTGCTCGTCGGCATGGTGTACGAGGCGATCGCCGCACGCAGGAACCGCTGAGGGGCCCTGAAAGCCCCCGCATCACGAGGAGGCTGAGGGAGCGTGGCCGGAGCGAGGACCGCCCAGGGCGGCGAAGGACGTACCGGGGCCCCGGCGCCCCAGGACGCCGAACGGTCCCCGGCCCCGCCCCCGCCCCCGCGCGGCCTGCCGGGACTCCGGTTCTGGCTGGTCGCCGGGGGCCTCGTGGTGCTCCTGGGCGGGGCGCTCTACCTCCTCTACGGTTCGCCGTGGCTCAAGCTGACCCGGGTGAGCGTCACGGGGACGGAGATGCTCACCCCGCGCGAGGTGGAACGGGCGGTGGCGGCCCCGGTGGGGAGTCCGCTCGTCTCCGCGGACACCGACGCGCTCGCGGCGCGTACGCGGGCCCGGCTGCCCCGCGTCGAATCCGTGGAGATCACGCGTTCCTGGCCGCACGGACTGCGCGTCTCCGTCACGGAGCGTAAACCGGTTCTCGTGCGGGAAAAGGGCGGAAAATTCGACGAAGTGGACGCGCACGGCGTGCTTTTCGCCACGGTGGGCACTCCTCCGCGCGGAATTCCGCGCCTCGATCTCGACGCCTCCGGCGCGCCCTCGCTGCACCGTTTCGGCACCGCGCGACTGCTGCGCGAGGCGGCGACGATCGCGGCCCGGGTGCCGTCACCCGTGGTCAAGAACCTGCGCACGATCCGGATTCGCTCCTACGACGACGTCGCCCTGCTGCTGCGGGACGGGCGCACGGTGGCGTGGGGAAGTGGTGAGAAAAGCGCGGCGAAGGCCCGTACCCTCACCGCCCTGATGAAAGCGGAACCCAAGGCGGAGTACTACGACGTCTCGGTTCCCGTCGCCCCGTCAGTTCGCGGAAGTTGACGCCGAGTTGGCACGAGATTGACCCTGAATTGGCCCAAAAAATCGTGGTACGGACCCCTGGTTGGGCAGCGCCACGGCTGATCACATAGGGTGAAAAGAAAAACGGGAGGTTCGGCGTGTTCGTTGAACGCGCGCCACGTGTCGACTTAGTGTCCTGTTCGGAACAGTCAGCGAAGTCCCAGCAACAGACACACTGGTAACCCTCTCTCACTGGGGTAGAACACAGGGGAACTCTCTCGGGAGTAACCCTGGACTTCAGGGTGAGGGTTCGGGTCGGCGCTTCGGACCGTCCCTTATTCGGCATCAGTCGACGCACGCCGGGCGGCGAAGCATCGACACGTAAATCGAGGCGAGAGGCAGCCTTCGACGTGGCAGCACCGCAGAACTACCTCGCAGTCATCAAAGTCATCGGTGTCGGCGGCGGTGGTGTCAATGCCATCAACCGGATGATCGAGGTCGGGCTCAAGGGCGTCGAGTTCATCGCGATCAACACCGACGCGCAGGCCCTGCTCATGAGCGACGCCGACGTCAAGCTCGACGTCGGCCGCGAACTGACCCGGGGTCTGGGAGCCGGCGCCAATCCGGCGGTCGGCCGCAAGGCGGCCGAGGACCACCGCGAGGAGATCGAGGAGGTCCTCAAGGGGGCCGACATGGTCTTCGTCACGGCGGGCGAAGGTGGCGGCACCGGCACCGGCGGGGCTCCCGTCGTCGCCAACATCGCACGCTCCCTGGGCGCCCTCACGATCGGCGTGGTCACCCGTCCCTTCACCTTCGAAGGACGGCGCCGCGCCAACCAGGCGGAGGACGGCATCGCCGAACTCCGCGAAGAGGTCGACACCCTCATCGTCATCCCCAACGACCGGCTCCTGTCCATCTCGGACCGGCAGGTCAGTGTCCTGGACGCGTTCAAGTCCGCGGACCAGGTCCTGCTCTCCGGTGTCCAGGGCATCACCGACCTGATCACGACCCCGGGGCTCATCAACCTCGACTTCGCGGACGTCAAGTCCGTGATGAGCGAGGCGGGCTCCGCCCTCATGGGCATCGGCTCCGCACGCGGCGACGACCGTGCCGTCGCGGCGGCCGAACTGGCCATCTCCTCCCCGCTGCTCGAAGCGTCCATCGACGGGGCGCGCGGGGTCCTGCTCTCCATCTCCGGCGGCTCCGACCTCGGTCTCTTCGAGATCAACGAGGCCGCCCAGCTGGTGAGCGAGGCCGCGCACCCGGAGGCCAACATCATCTTCGGCGCCGTCATCGACGACGCCCTCGGTGACGAGGTCAAGGTGACCGTCATCGCGGCCGGCTTCGACGGGGGCCAGCCCCCCGCCAAGCGGGACACCGTGATCGGCGCCTCCACGGGCAAGCGCGAGGAGCCGCAGCCGCAGGCCCGCACGAGTGAGCCGGTCCGCCCGGCCTTCGGCGGCCTCGGCTCCGTCACCCCGCGCGAGGAGCCCGCCCCGCGCCCGGAGCCCGAACCGGCCCCGGTCAACGAGGCGCCCGCTCCGCAGGTCCCGCAGCCCTCGGTCCCCCAGGCCCGTCCCTACCCGGACAGCCAGGCCGAGGAGCTGGACGTGCCGGACTTCCTGAAGTGATAGGCACGCGCGAGGAAGCGGGCGGCGCGCACTTCGCCTTCACCGACAGGTGGGGCGGGGTGAGCGCCGCTCCGTACGAGGCCCTCAACCTCGGCGGCGCCGTCGGCGACGCTCCCGGGGCGGTCCTCGCCAACCGGGCGCTCGCGGCCGGGGAACTCGGCCTCGACCCCGCGCACGTGGTCTGGATGAACCAGGTCCACGGGCGCGAGGTCGCGGTGGTCGGGGAGTCGTGGGGGGACGCGCCCGTACCCGCCGTCGACGCGGTCGTCACCGCGCGGCGTGGGCTCGCGCTCGCCGTGCTCACCGCGGACTGCGTGCCCGTCCTGCTGGCCGACCCCGTCGCCGGGGTCGTGGCCGCCGCGCACGCGGGGCGGCCGGGGCTCGTCGCCGGGGTCGTCCCGGCGGCGGTCGAGGCGATGCGGGGGCTCGGCGCCGAGCCCGCGCGGATCGTGGCCCGCACCGGGCCCGCGATCTGCGGGGCGTGTTACGAGGTGCCCGAGGCCATGCGCGCCGAGGTCGCCGCGCTCGCGCCCCGGGCGTACGCCGAAACGAGCTGGGGCACTCCGGCGCTCGACGTGGCGGCGGGGGTGCTCGCGCAACTCGACGCGCTCGGTGTGCGCGACGTGCGCCGCTCGCCGGTCTGCACGCGGGAGTCGGCGGACCACTTCTCCTACCGCGGGGACCGGGTCACCGGGCGTCTCGCGGGCTACGCGTGGCTGGACTGATGGGACATGACGGACCTTAGTGGACGCAGGGAACAACTCGCCGCGAACCTCGCGAAAGTGGAGGAACGAATCGCCAAGGCGTGCGCCGCGGCGGGCCGTTCGCGCGGTGACGTGACATTGATCGCGGTCACCAAGACCTATCCGGCGAGCGATGTGCGTCTTCTCTCCTCGCTCGGCGTCGAACAGGCCGGCGAGAACCGCGACCAGGAAGCGGCCCCGAAGGCTGCCGCCTGCGCGGACCTCCCGCTCACCTGGCACTTCATCGGCCAGTTGCAGACCAACAAGGCCAGGTCCGTGGCGCGGTACGCCTCGTACGTGCACTCCGTGGACCGGGCCAGGCTCGCCGAGGCGCTCGGCGCCGCGGCGGCGCGCGAGGGGCGCGAACTCGGGGCGCTCGTGCAGGTCGCGCTCGACGCCGAGGGCGATCCCGCGGCCCACGCGGGGCGCGGCGGGGCCCACCCGGAGGAGGTCCCGGCGCTCATGGACCGGATCGCCGCCACCGAGGGGCTGCGTCCGGCGGGGCTCATGACGGTGGCTCCGCTGGCGGGGCGTTACGCGGGCGACCCGCGCGCCGCCTTCACGCGGCTCGCGGAGCTGGCGAGCCTCGTGCGCGCCACGCATCCGGCTGCCACGATGGTCTCCGCCGGGATGAGCGGTGACCTGGAGGCGGCGATCGCCGCCGGGGCGACACATGTACGGATCGGCAGCGCGATACTCGGCACGCGTTCCCCCCTCGGGTAACGTCGCCAAACAAGTCGGACCACAGCACAAAATATGGTCATTACCCGTCAAAGAGGCGGAAAGACCTCGTGGATCGCGGGCAGGTGGTCCTTGTCGATCCACCACAGAGCGGAGGACTCAGAGCATGGCCGGCGCGATGCGCAAGATGGCGGTCTACCTCGGCCTCGTGGAGGACGATGGGTACGACGGCCCGGGGTTCGACCCCGATGACGAGTTCGAGCCCGAACCGGAGCCCGAGCGCGACCGCAGGCGGCACAACCCGCCGCACCAGGAGCCCGAACCGGACGAACCGGTGCGTTCCGCCCAGCCCCCGGCCCCGCGCGAACCCGTGTCGCTGCCGTTGGAATCGGGCCGTCCGGCACGCATCGCGCCCGTGTCATCCATCACACCAGAACGTCCGAGCATGGAGAAGAACGCGCCGGTGATCATGCCCAAGGTTGTCTCGGAGCGGGAGCCGTACCGCATCACGACGTTGCACCCCCGGACCTACAACGAAGCCCGTACCATCGGGGAACACTTCCGCGAGGGCACGCCGGTGATCATGAACCTGACCGAGATGGACGACACGGACGCGAAGCGCCTTGTCGACTTCGCGGCCGGTCTGGTGTTCGGTCTGCACGGGAGCATCGAGCGGGTGACTCAGAAGGTTTTCCTGTTGTCGCCTGCTAACGTCGATGTAACGGCGGAGGACAAGGCTCGCATCGCAGAGGGCGGGTTCTTCAACCAGAGCTGAGACCGAATGACGCACAAGGGAACGGCTCGTGACGGCGGGCTCGCAGGACAGGGGAGTGGGAAGCGCTCATGAGCGTCGTGCTGGATGTGCTCTACATCGCGCTGATGTGTTTCCTGCTGGTCCTGATCTTCCGGCTCGTCATGGACTACGTGTTCCAGTTCGCCCGCTCCTGGCAGCCGGGCAAGCCCATGGTGGTCGTTCTGGAGGCCGCCTACACTGTCACCGATCCACCACTCAAGCTTCTGCGGCGGTTCATCCCGCCGCTGCGCCTCGGGGGCGTGGCGCTCGACCTGTCCTTCTTCGTACTGATGATCATCGTCTACATCCTGATCTCCGTCGTGAGCCGGCTGTGAGCGCGATGTCAACTACGTTCTTGCCGAATGCCGACGACTACGTTGAGGTGAAGAGATGCCATTGACCCCCGAGGACGTGCGGAACAAGCAGTTCACGACCGTCCGCCTCCGAGAAGGCTATGACGAGGACGAGGTCGATGCCTTCCTCGACGAGGTGGAAGCCGAACTGACCAGGCTCGCACGCGAGAACGAGGACCTGCGCGCGAAACTCGCCGCGGCCACGCGTGCCGCCGCGCAGAACCAGCAGCAGAACATGCGCAAGGGTCCCGAGCAGCCGGAACGGCCGCAGGGTCCCGGGCCCGCCGCCATATCCGGTCCGCCGCAGGGGCAGCAGCACCCGGGGCAGCCGCAGCACCCCGGCCAGCCGCAGCACCCCGGTCAGCCGCAGCACCCGGGCCAGCAGCAGCATCCGCAGCAGCAGCACATGGGCGGTCCGCCCCAGCTGCCCTCCGGTGCCCCGCAGCTCCCCTCCGGTCCCGGCGGCCACGGCCCGCAGGGTCCCGGCCCCATGGGGCAGATGGGCCAGCAGGGCCCCGGCCCGATGGGCCAGCAGGGACCCGGGCCGATGGGTCAGCAGGGTCCCGGGCCGATGGGTCAGCAGGGTCCCGGGCCGATGGGTCAGCAGGGTCCCGGGCCGATGGGCCAGGGTCCGATGGGCGGCCCGCAGGGCCCGATGGGCCAGCCGCAGCAGCAGATGGTCGGCCCGCTCGGCCACGGCGGCCCGCAGCTCCCGCAGCCCGGCCAGGGTCCCGGTGGCGACAGCGCCGCGCGTGTCCTCTCGCTCGCCCAGCAGACCGCCGACCAGGCGATCGCCGAGGCGCGCTCCGAGGCCAACAAGATCGTCGGCGAGGCCCGCAGCCGCGCCGAGGGTCTGGAGCGCGACGCCCGTGCCAAGGCCGACGCCCTGGAGCGGGACGCGCAGGAGAAGCACCGCGTCGCGATGGGCTCCCTGGAGTCCGCCCGCGCCACGCTGGAGCGCAAGGTCGAGGACCTGCGCGGCTTCGAACGCGAGTACCGCACGCGGCTGAAGTCGTACCTGGAGTCCCAGCTGCGCCAGCTGGAGACGCAGTCGGACGACTCGCTCGCCCCGCCGCGCGTCTCCTCGACGCCGTCGCTGCCGCCGTCCCCCTCGCCCTCCATGGCCCCGGCCGGCGCGCCGTCCTTCGGCGGCGGGCACAGTGGTCCCGGCCCGATGGGTGGCCCCACGCCGCCCTCGGCGGGTCCCTCGTACGGGGGCGGGCAGCAGCAGATGTCCCCGGCGATGACGCAGCCGATGGCGCCGGTGCGGCCGCAGGCGCCTCAGCCGATGCAGCAGGCTCCGTCGCCGATGCGGGGATTCCTGATCGACGAGGACGACAACTGAGCCGACTGCGGCTGCGTGAGGCGTAGTCGGTCGGCGTTCCTTCCGGGCCCCCAGGTCCTCGACCTGGGGGCCCGGTGGCGTTTCGTGGCGCCGGGAGCGGGGGCCGTTGCGGGGCTCCGCCCCGGACCCCGCTCCTCAATCGCCGGAGGGGCTTGATGCATGGGGCTCCGCTCCTCGATCGCCGGAGGGGGTTGATTCATGGGGCTTCGCCCCACGCCCCCTCCGGCGACCAGCGGCTCAGCCCACCTTGTGCAGCGCGAACGTCAGCCCGAGAGCCGCGTCCTCGAAGGGCTTGCCGTAGAGCTCCGTCGGCTCGCCCTCCGCGTAGTCCGTGGCCAGGACCTCGTCCGCGATCAGGCTCGCGTGCGCGCGCAGGGCCTCGGCCAGGGCCGGGTCCTGGGTCGTCCAGCGCAGGGCGATGCGGTCGGCCACGTCGAGGCCGCTGTTCTTGCGGGCCTCCTGGACGAGGCGGATCGCGTCGCGGGCCAGGCCGGCGCGGCGCAGCTCCTCGGTGATCTCCAGGTCGAGCGCGACCGTCGCGCCCGCCTCGGAGGCGACCGCCCAGCCCTCGCGCGGCGTCTCCGTCAGGAAGACCTCCTCGGGCGAGAGCGCGACCTCCGCACCGTCCACGAGGACCGTCGCCGTACCCGTCTCGCGCAGGGACGCCGACAGCGCGGCGGCGTCCGCGTCCGCGACCGCCTTCGCGACCGCCTGCACGCCCTTGCCGAAGCGCTTGCCGAGCGCGCGGAAGTTGGCCTTAGCGCTCGTGTCCACGAGCGAGGCGCCGACCTCGCCGAGCGAGGCGAGCCCCGCGACGTTCAGCTCCTCCGCGATCTGCGCCCGCAGTTCCTCGCCCAGCGCCTCGAAGCCCGTCGCCGCGATGAGCGCGCGGCTCAGCGGCTGCCGGGTCTTGACGCCCGACTCGGCACGCGTCGCGCGGCCCAGCTCCACGAGCCGCCGCACGAGCGCCATCTGCCGGGACAACTCCTCGTCCACGGCCGCGAGATCCGCCTCGGGCCAGCTCGCCATGTGCACCGACTCCGGTGCCGAGGCGTCCACGGGGACCACGAGGTCCTGCCAGACCCGCTCCGTGACGAAGGGGACGAGCGGGGCCATGAGCCGCGTCACCGTCTCGACCACCTCGTGCAGGGTCCGCAGCGCCGCCTTGTCGCCCTGCCAGAAGCGGCGGCGCGAGCGGCGCACGTACCAGTTGGAGAGGTCGTCGACGAAGGCGGAGAGGAGCTGCCCGGTGCGGTGGGTGTCGTAGGACTCCAGCGCCTCGGTGACCCCGGCGGTGAGCTGGTGCAGCTCGGACAGGAGCCAGCGGTCGATGACGGGCCGCTCGGCGGGCGCCGGATCGGCGGCCGAGGGCGCCCAGCCGGCGGTACGGGCGTACAGCGCCTGGAAGGCCACGGTGTTCCAGTAGGTGAGGAGCGTCTTGCGGACGACCTCCTGGATCGTGCCGTGCCCCACGCGCCGCGCCGCCCAGGGCGAGCCGCCCGCCGCCATGAACCAGCGGACCGCGTCGGCGCCGTGCTGGTCCATGAGCGGGATCGGCTGGAGGATGTTGCCCAGGTGCTTGGACATCTTGCGGCCGTCCTCGGCGAGGATGTGGCCGAGGCAGACGACGTTCTCGTAACTCGACTTGTCGAAGACGAGCGTGCCGATCGCCATCAGCGTGTAGAACCAGCCGCGGGTCTGGTCGATCGCCTCGGAGATGAACTGCGCCGGGTAGCGCGCCTCGAACAGCTCCTTGTTGCGGTACGGGTAGCCCCACTGCGCGAACGGCATCGAACCCGAGTCGTACCAGGCGTCGATGACCTCCTCGACCCGCTTCGCCTCGGTGCCGCACTCGGGGCAGGCGAAGGTGACCGCGTCGATGTACGGGCGGTGTGGGTCCAGGCCCGACTGGTCGGTGCCGGTCAGCCCGCTCAGCTCGGCGAGCGAGCCGACGCACGTGAGGTGGCCGTCCGGGCAGCGCCAGACGGGCAGCGGGGTGCCCCAGTAGCGCTTGCGCGAGAGCGCCCAGTCCACGTTGTTCTTGAGCCAGTCCCCGAAGCGGCCGTGCTTGACGTTCTCCGGGTGCCAGTTGGTCTTCTCGTTCTCCTCCAGGAGGCGGTCGCGCACGGCGGTCGTACGGATGTACCAGGAGGGCTGCGCGTAGTAGAGCAGCGCGGTGTGGCAGCGCCAGCAGTGCGGGTAGCTGTGCTCGTAGGGGACGTGCTTGAAGAGCAGGCCGCGCGCCTTGAGGTCGGCGACGAGGTCCTCGTCGGCCTTCTTGAAGAACTGCCCGCCCACGAGCGGCACGTCCTCGGCGAAGGTGCCGTTGGAGCGGACCGGGTTGACGACGGGGAGCCCGTAGGCGCGGCACACGCGCAGGTCGTCCGCGCCGAAGGCGGGGGACTGGTGGACGAGCCCGGTGCCGTCCTCGGTCGTCACATAGGTGTCGTTGACGACGTAGTGCGCGGCCTCGGGGAAGTCGATCAGCCCGAAGGGGCGTTGGTACGTCCAGCGCTCCATCCCGGCGCCGGTGAAGCGCTCGCCGGTCGCCTCCCAGCCCTCGCCGAGGGCCTTCTCCAGGAGCGGTTCGGCGACCAGGAGGCGTTCGTTCCCGTCCGTCGCGACGACGTAGGAGACCTCCGGGTGCGCGGCCACCGCGGTGTTCGAGACGAGCGTCCACGGCGTCGTCGTCCACACGAGCAGCGCGGTGTTCCCGGCGAGCGGGCCGGAGGTGAGCGGGAGGCGCACGTAGACCGAGGGGTCCACGACGGTCTCGTAGCCCTGCGCCAGCTCGTGGTCCGAGAGGCCCGTCTCGTCCTTCGGGCACCAGGGGGCGACGCGGTAGTCCTCGACGAGGAGGCCCTTGTCGAAGATCTGCTTGAGCGACCACCACACGGACTCGACGTACTCGGGGTCCATCGTGCGGTAGGCGTGGTCCAGGTCGAGCCAGTAGCCCATGCGGGTCGTCAGCTCGGTGAAGGCGTCGGTGTGGCGGGTCACCGACTCGCGGCACTTCGCGTTGAACTCGGCGATGCCGTACGCCTCGATGTCCTTCTTGCCCGCGAAGCCGAGTTCCTTCTCGACCGCCAGCTCGACCGGCAGGCCGTGGCAGTCCCAGCCGGCCTTGCGGCCCACGTGGTAGCCGCGCATCGTGCGGTAGCGCGGGAAGACGTCCTTGAAGACGCGCGCCTCGATGTGGTGCGCGCCCGGCATCCCGTTGGCGGTCGGCGGGCCCTCGTAGAAGACCCACTCGGGGCGGCCCTCGGACCGGGCGAGCGTCTTGGCGAAGGTGTCGCGCTCGCGCCACAGGCCGAGCACCTCGTGCTCAAGGGCGGGCAGGTCCACCTGGGCGGGGACGGGACGGTACTGCGGCGGGGTCGTCATGGGCTCGCTGCTCCTCCGGCGGATGTGCATGTCCGTCGGAGGGACGAGAGCCGAAGCGCTCCCGCGGTACCACCCTCCTTGGCCGCCGGGCGACTGCCCTGCGGCCCCCTCATTGGGTCCGCGAAGCCGGTTCTACGGCCGCGGGGCACTCACCCCTGGCTTTCCTCCGGCGGCTCCGGGGGTGATCTTCGCGTCGCGCGTGCCCCCGGGCTTCCACCGTCCCCGGGTCGCTCCTGGCCGCTTCTCGGCGCTACTCGTCCCCATCCACACCTGTGTTTCGCTGCCGCAAGTGTACGGGTACGGGGTGGGCGGGCCGCCACGGCTTTGCGCGGCCCGCGCGCTCGCGGGGTCCTGCCGCCGGGGGAGGGCGCACGGGGGCGCGCGGCGGCCGGGGGCGGCGTGGCCCGTTGCCGTCGGAGGGATGTCGATTTATCGTCCCACCACCGTGTGTGCGGGGTGTTTCGCGTACGCGGTGGCAGGAACGAGGAATATCGCAGGCCGGTCCGGTGCTGCGTCTGCGGCAAGCGGTACGACGAAGGCGATGGAGGAGATCGTGCCCACTACGCGCGGCGGAGCGACGGACCCCGCTGAACTGGCGGTACGGCCGGGTGAGGACCCCTGGACGGCCGAGGAGGCCGCCGAGGCGCGGCAGGGCCTGGAACAGGAGATCGCCGGGCTGCGGGCCGAGCTGGAGACGGCCGAGGCGGACCTGGCGAGCCTGATGCGGGACTCCGCGGACGGGGCGGGGGACGACGAGGCGGACACCGGCACGAAGAACGTGACCCGGGAGCACGAGCTGGCGCTCGCCGCGGGGTCCAGGGAGCGGCTCGAACAGACCGAGCGGGCGCTGCTGCGGATGGACGCGGGGACGTACGGGGTGTGCGAGAACTGCGGGAAGCCGATCGGCAAGGCGCGGATGCAGGCGTTTCCGCACGCGATTCTGTGTGTGGACTGCAAGCAGAAGTCCGAGCGGAGGTAGGGGGCGGGAGGGGGCGGGGCTTCGCCCCGGGCCCGGTTCGGGGCTCTGCCCCGGGCCCCGCTCCTCAAGCGCCGGAGGGGCTGGATCATGGGGTGCTGCCCCGTACCTCGCTCCTCAAGCGCCGGAGGGGCTGGGTTTTGGGGCCGGCGATGTACTGGGGCCGGGCGGGTGTTCGTGCTTGTGACGTACCCTCGGAGCCATTCGGTTCATCGGGTTTGAGGACGTCACGTGGCTGAGGCGGAGCGCACCATCGAGAGAGTGTCGGCCGAGCGCGCGGGCAAGGGGCCGCGGCGCCTGCTCGCGTTGTTCGTGGTGGCCGTGCTCGTGTACGCCGTCGACCTCGGGAGCAAGCTGCTCGTCGTCGCGAAGCTGGAGGGGCACGGGGACGGGTCCGTGCAGGTCGTCGGGGACTGGCTGCGGCTCACCGCGATCCGTAACTCCGGCGCCGCCTTCTCCATGGGCGAGGCGTACACGATCGTCTTCACGATCATCGCCGTCGGCGTCATCGTCGTCATCGCCCGTCTCGCCCGCAAGCTGCACAGCCTGCCCTGGGCCATCGCGCTCGGGCTGCTCCTCGGCGGTGCGCTCGGCAACCTCACCGATCGGGTCTTCCGTTCCCCGGGTGTCTTCCGGGGCGCCGTCGTCGACTTCATCGCGCCCAAGGGCTACGCGGTCTTCAACCTCGCGGACTCCGCGATCGTGTGCGGCGGCATCCTCATCGTCCTGCTCTCCTTCCGCGGCCTCGACCCGGACGGCACCAAACACCGCGACGAGAAGAAGGCCGGGGAGACCTCCGGCGACGCCCCCGCCGAGCGGACCGGCGGCGCGGGCGAGTAGCTCGCTTACCGGGCTCCCTCACCCGTCCGGCATACTCGACGGGTGAGCGCTATTCCCGAGGTCCGTACCCTTCCCGTCCCCGACGGCCTGGAGGGTGAGCGTGTCGACGCCGCCCTCTCACGCATGTTCGGCTTCTCCCGCACCAAGGCCGCCGAGCTGGCGGCGGGCGGAAAGGTGCAGGTCGACGGCTCGGTGGTGGGCAAGTCCGAGCGGGTAAGGGGCGGGGCCTGGCTGGAGGTCGAGATGCCGGCCGCCGCGGCGCCCGTGCGGATCGTCGCGGAGCCCGTCGAGGGCATGGAGATCGTCCACGACGACGAGGACGTCGTCGTGATCATGAAGCCGGTCGGGGTAGCCGCGCACCCCAGCCCCGGCTGGACGGGCCCGACCGTGATCGGAGGCCTCGCCGCCGCCGGGTACCGCATCTCCACCTCGGGCGCCGCCGAGCGCCAGGGCATCGTGCACCGCCTCGACGTCGGCACCTCCGGGCTCATGGTGGTCGCCAAGTCCGAGCGCGCCTACACCTCCCTCAAGAACCAGTTCCGCGTCCGCACGGTCGACAAGCGCTACCACACGCTCGTCCAGGGCCACCCCGACCCGACCTCGGGCACCATCGACGCCCCCATCGGCCGCCACCCGCAGCACGACTACAAGTGGGCCGTCACCGCCGAGGGCAAGCCCTCGGTGACGCACTACGACCTCATCGAGGCGTTCCGCGCCGCCTCCCTCCTCGACGTCAAGCTGGAGACGGGCCGCACCCACCAGATCCGCGTGCACATGGCCGCGCACCGCCACCCCTGCGCCGGCGACCTCACCTACGGGGCCGACCCGACGCTCGCCAAGCGCCTCGGCCTGACCCGGCAGTGGCTGCACGCGGTCCGCCTCGGCTTCACCCACCCCGGCACCGGCGACTGGGCGGAGTACGCGAGCGACTACCCCGAGGACCTCCAGCGCGCCCTGGACCGGGTCCGCGCCGAGAGCCGCTGAGGACGGGCGCGATGAGCACCGGGACACTCGCGGGCGGCACGCTGCCCGACGGCACCGCGTACGTCGTGCGGCGCGCGGAGAGCGACGAGGACCGCGCGGCGTGCTTCCTCGTGCGCAAGGAGATCTTCGTCCGGGAGCAGGGCGTGCCCGAGGACCTGGAGTACGACGCGCTCGACGCGGGGGCCGCGCACGTCCTCGCGCTCGCCGGGGACGGTACGCCGCTCGGCGCCGGACGCCTGCTGCACGGCGAGGCCGCCTGGGAGCCGACCGGGCACACGCCGGGCGCCGGCTCGCTCGGCAGGCTCGCCGTGCGCGGCGCGGCGCGCGGCGGCGGGGTCGGGGCCGCGCTTGTCACCGGCATCGAGCGGCTCGCCGCCGGACTCGGGCTCACGAGCGTGGACCTGCACGCGCAGACGCACGCGCTCGGTTTCTACGAGCGGCTCGGATACGTGGCGTACGGGGGGACTTACCTCGAAGCGGGGATCGAACACCGCGCCATGCGGAAGGCTGTCTGAGGCCGGGACCCACCGGCCGCGGGACCGGGACGCCGCCACCCACGTGTTCGGTAAAGAAACACCCATGGGAGGGTGGGGGTACCCCTCCGGGGTGATTCCGGTGGGGATCGGCCCTGGTCGAGGGGTGGCCCGTACGTCTGAGCCCCCTGGGAGGCCCCCGCCGTGGACCAATTGGCGCTGCTGATCCTGCTGCTGCTCGGAGCCGTGCTGACGGTCCCGCTCGGGGACAAACTCGGCCTGCCCGCGCCGGTGCTCATGACGCTGCTCGGCGTCGTCCTCGCGCTGCTCCCGTTCGTCCCCAACGTCAGCATCCTGCCCGAGTTCATCCTGCCGCTCGTGCTGCCGCCCCTGCTCTACGCGGCGGTGCAACGCACGTCCTGGCGCCAGTTCGCGGCGAACAGACGGCCCATCTTCCTGCTCGCCGTCGCGCTCGTCTTCGTCACGACGGCCGCCGTCGCCGCCGTCGCCAGCGCGATCGTGCCCGGCCTGCCGCTCGCCGCCGCCGTCGCGCTCGGCGCGCTCGTCGCGCCGCCCGACCCGGTCGCCGCGACCGCCGTCGCCGGCTCGCTCGGGCTGCCCCGCCGCCTCGTCTCCATCCTGGAGGGCGAGGGCCTGTTCAACGACGTCACGGCGATCGTGCTCTACCACGTCGCGATCGGCGCGGCGGTCGGCGGCAGTTTCTCGCTGCCCTCGGCCGTGGGTCTCTTCTTCCTCTCGGCGGCCGTCGCGGTCGCGGTCGGCCTCGCGCTCGGCTGGCTCACCAGCAGGCTCCTCGACTTCCTCGGCGACGCGACGCTCCAGACCGGCCTGACCCTCCTCGTCCCGTTCGTCAGCTACGTCCTCGCCGAGGAACTGCACGGCTCGGGCGTGCTCGCCGTCCTCACCACCGCGCTCTTCCTCTCCGAGTACGCGCTCGACGCCGACGACGTGCTCGGGCGGATCACCGGCCAGACCTTCTGGCAGGTCGTGGACACCCTCGTCACCGGGATCGCCTTCGGGCTCATCGGCCTCGAACTGCACACCGTCTTCGGCACGGCGGGCGACCGGGTCTGGGAGATGATCGGCTGGGGCCTGCTCGTGGCGGCCGTCGTCATCGGCGTGCGGTTCCTGTGGCTGCTGCCCGCGAGCTGGCTGGCGCAGCGGCTGCACAAGAAGCGCGACGTCGCCGAAGACATCCCGACGAGCTGGCGCGAGACCGTCGTCATGTGGTGGGCCGGGATGCGCGGGGTGGCCTCGGTCGCCCTGGCCCTCGCCATCCCGCTCACGACGGACGCGGGCGACGCCTTCCCCGGGCGCGACGAACTCGTCTTCATCGCCTTCTGCGTCATCATGGTCACCCTCGTCTTCCAGGGCCTCACGCTGCCCTGGCTCGTGCGGAAGCTCGGGGTACGGGCCGACACGGACGCCGAGCGGCAGATCGAGCACGACCTCGCGATCCGCGCGGCGAAGGCGGCCCGGCGCAGGCTCCACGAGATCGAGGGCGTCCAGGACCTGCCCGACGACGTCATCGAGCGCCTCCAGCGCGGTGCCTTCGACATCGGGGCGCGGATCAGCCCGGAGATCATGGACGACGAGCGGCGCGAGCACCTCGCGCAGCGCGTGGAGCGCGTGAAGGCGTTCCGGAAGGTGCAGAAGGAGATGATGTCGGCGGCGCGGCACGCGGTGCTTTCGGCGCGGAGCGAGCCGGGGTCCGATCCGGAGATCGTGGACCGGGTGCTGCGGCAGCTGGATGTGCGGTCTCTGCACTGACGGGGGCGTCTGGTGCCCGGGGCCCGGG
>NZ_GG770539.1:5436226-5445015 GCF_000154905.1 Streptomyces sp. SPB074
GGGCGGCGCCGTCCGCCGCGGCCCGGTGGGCGGGCGCGTCGTCCGTGCCGCGCGGGTCCCGGGGGGCCTCCTCCTCGTCGGCCGGGCTCGGCTGGGCGTCCTTGCGCAGGCCGGGGGAGGGGGCGGCGGCCGGGGGCTCGGCCGCGGGGAGGGTGGCGACGCTCGGCAGGGCGTAGGGGTGGTGGGCGCTGAGCCAGGCGATCAGGCGCTCGCGGACCACGACCCGTACCGTCCAGATGTCGTCCGCGTCCTTCGCGGTGACGACGGCCCGCACCTCGATCGTCGTCGGCGTCGTGTCCGTCACCGCGAGGCTCCAGTCGCGGCCGTCCCACGCGGGGCAGTCGGCGAGGACGCGCCGCAGCTCCTCGCGCATGAGCGGGACCGGCGCCGAGTGGTCGAGCTGGAAGAAGACGGTGCCGGACATCTGCGCGCCGCCGCGCGACCAGTTCTCGAAGGGACGCGAGGTGAAGTACGAGACCGGCATCGTGATGCGCCGCTCGTCCCACGTGCGCACCGCGAGGAACGTCAGCGTGACCTCCTCCACGACCCCCCACTCGCCGTCCACGACCACCGTGTCCCCGATCCTGACCATGTCGCCGAAGGCGATCTGGAAGCCGGAGAAGAGGTTGCCGAGGGTGGACTGCGCGGCGACACCGGCGACGATCCCGATGATCCCCGCCGAGGCGAGCACCGACTTCCCCGCCGTCCGCAGGTCCGGGAAGGTCATGAGCATCGAGGCGACCGCGATGACGATGACGAGGGCCGTGACGATCCGCATGATGAGGGTCATCTGCGTACGGACCCGGCGCACCCGCGCCGCGTCGTGCGTGACCGCCGCGTAGCGCGCGTAGGAGGACTCCAGGACCGTCGAGACGACCCGGACCAGGAGCCAGGCGGTCGCCCCGATCAGGACGAGGGTCAGGATCAGCCCGATCGCCCCGTCGAAGCGCCGCACCACGCTCCAGGTGATCTCCCGGTAGCTGCCGCGCAGCAGCGCGGCGAGGAGCAGCACCTGCCAGGGCACCCGGCACTCGCGCAGCTTCTCCCACAGCGGCGTCTCGTTGTGCCGGACGGCCGCGCGGGCGAGGAGCCGGTCCGAACCCCAGCCGAGCAGCAGCGTGAGCAGGACGGAACCGCCGATCACGAGGACGGGGCGCAGGATCTCTTCCATGGGTGTCAGGGTCTCCGGGTCTCGGTCGGCCCCCGGGGCCTGGCGCGTCCGGGTCGGGGGCGCTGGCAGGATGGCCGGTATGGACATCCTGCTTTTTCACTCCGCCTACGGACTGCGGCCGGCCGTGCACGAGGCGGCCGACCGGCTGCGGGCGGCCGGACACCAGGTGCGCGTGCCCGACCTGTACGAGGGGCAAACGGCGGGGACGGAGGAGGAGGCCGCCGAACTGCGCGAGTCGATCGGCAACGACCGCCTGCTGACCAGGGCCGTCAAGGCCGCCGCGCCTTTCAGTGACAAAGGACTCGTCTACGCGGGCTTCTCTCTGGGCGGCGCGCTGGCGCAGAACGTGGCGCTCGGCGACGAGCACGCGCGCGGCCTGCTCCTCCTGCACGGCACCTCGGACCTGCGCGAGGACGCGGCGGTGGACGAGCTGCCCGTACAGCTCCACGTCGCCGACCCCGACCCGTCCGAGACGCACGAGTGGCTGAGCCTGTGGTACCCGCAGATGCGGCGGGCGGGCGCCGACGTGGAGATCTACCGGTACCCGGGCGCGGGGCACCTGTTCACCGACCCGGGACTGCCCGACTACGACGCCGAGGCCGCGGAGCAGGCGTGGCGGACGGCGCTGGGGTTCCTGGACAGCCTGTAGCCCCCTGGGCGGCTCGCCTCTCGGGGCTCCGCCCCGAACCCCCCTCCTCAAACGCCGGAGGGGCTGGAATGTTCCCGTCCCAGGAAATTCCAGCCCCTCCGGTCCTGAGCGACTCAGCCCTTGAGCGCCGCGTCGATCGCCGTGCGGTAGTCCGCGGCGGTCATCGGCGCGTTCTGGCCGTCACTGCCGACGATCTTCTTGCCGTTCATGACCATCGACGGCGTGCCGGTGACGCCGTACTTGTCGGACTGCTTGTTGAAGTTCTTGCTCATCTCGATCGCCCAGCGGTCGTACGTGCCGTCCTTGACCTGCTTCTCGAAGGCCGCGTTGCCCTTGAGCTCGGGGACGGTCGCGGCGATCTTGAGGAGGTAGGAGTCCGAGTTGAGCTTGTCGTCGGTCTCGTCCGGGTGCCACTTCTTCGAGTACATCGCGGTCTTGTAGTCGAGGAAGGCGTCCGGGCTGACGTTGAGCGCGGCGCCGAGGGCGCTCATCGCGTTCTTGGAGCCCGAGCCCCGGCCGCCGAGGTCGATCTTGTTCCCGGAGCCCGAGTCGCCGTCGAGGAAGGTGGCGCCGACGTACTCGACCTTGAACTTGCCCGCTTCCACGTCCTTGTGCAGGTCGGGACCGACGGTCTGCTCGAACTGGGAGCAGATCGGGCAGCGCGGGTCCTCGAAGAGGCTCAGGGTCTTCTTGGCCGACTCCTTGCCGATGACGACGGTCGTGCCGTTGGCGCCGCTCGTGTTCTTCGGCTTGACGAGGCTGTCGGACTTCGCGGACTCCCACTGCGAGGGCTTGTTGCCCTGGGCGACGGCGACGGCTATGCCCGCGCCGACGGCGAGGACGGCGACGACGCCGCCGGCGACGAGCAGCTGCCGCTTGCGGGCGTCCTTCTTCGCCTGGCGCTCGCGTTCGGCGCGCAGGCGCTCGCGGGCGGTGGCCTTGGCCTGCTGGCTGTTGCGCTGGCTCATGGGTGTGACTCCGTAATCCCTAAGACGGGTGAGGACGTGCGGGAAGGGGCCGTGCCGCACGGGGCACGGCGGGGGACTCAGGCGGTGAGAGCGACCGCGGGAGGTCCCCGGCGTCCTACGGAGTGCGCCAGGAGCAGCAGGTGGGGGCGGGCCGCCGGGGCGAGGCCCCGGACGGGGCGGGCGCGCAGCGCGCGGGCCCGGGCGGTGGCGCAGGCCACGGCGAGCAGCAGCGGCCGGAAGGCGAACCAGGCGAGCGAGCCGAGGGCCCGGGCGAGGGCCTTCTCGCCGCCGCGCAGCCAGGCGGCAGCGAGCATCCCCACGGCCAGGTGCGCGCCGAGCAGGAGCCAGGCGGCGCCGGGGCGCGGGTCGGTGAGGAGCGTCGCCGCGCCGGTGGGCTCGCCCCCGGCGAAGTGGCTCAGCGGGACACCCACCGGGCCGCCCCCGCACAGCACGTCGATGCCGACGCTGCGCAGCGGGCCCGCGACCGGGCCGCCGCCCTCGCCGTAGCAGAGGTGCTGGCCCGTCGTGAAGACGGTGTCGGCGGCCAGCTCCAGCGGGACGAGGAGCGCGGCGATGGCCCCGTACCGCCGCTCGCGGCCCGCGAGCGCGAAGGCGAGCGCGAAGACGGCCCCGGCGACCACGAGGAGCGGCGTGAGGGGCAGCGGCGAGCGGGTCAGGATCACGTGGGAGGCAGCCGAGAGCGTCACCACGAGCGCGGTGAAGAACGTCGCGCGCAGTGCTCTGAGCTGGGTCCCGGATATGTCCATCGCTGTCGAGTCTGCCACGGGCCCGGTTAAGCGAGCCCTAAAGGGATGCTGTGGAAGCGCCCGGCGTGACGGGAGCCACGCCGGGGCCACGCGGCGCGCGCCGGATGCCGCGGCGCCGCGCCGTGTGCCGCAAGGGAACCATCCGTCCGTCCCCGGGACAACACCCCGGGGACGGACGGGCGCTCACAGCCCCGGGATGCGGCCGTTGCGGAAGAGGTCCACGAAGATCTGGTGGTCGCGGCGCGCGACGGCGCCGTAGTGGTGCGCGAAGTCGGCGAGGAGCGGTGCGAAGCCCTCCTCGTCGGCGGCGATCGCGGCGTCGATGGCCCGCTCGGTCGAGAAGGGCACCAGCTCCGAGTGCTCGCTCTCGTCGTCCGCCGCCGCGTGCATCGCGGCCGTGGCGCGCCCGAGGTCGGCGACGACGGCGGCGATCTCCTCGTACTCGTCGATGTCGCCCCAGTCGAGATCGACCGCGTACGGGGAGACCTCCGCGACGAGCTGTCCGGCGCCGTCCAGCTCCGTCCAGCCGAGCCAGGGGTCGGCGTGCGCCTGGAGGGCGCGCTGCGAGATGACCGTGCGGTGCCCCTCGTGCAGGAAGTACGCGCGCGCCGCCGCGTCGTCCACGTGCCGCGAGACGGCGGGGGTCTGGGCCTGCTTGAGGTAGATCACGACGTCGTTCTCCAGCGCGTCGCTGTTCCCCTCCAGGAGGATGTTGTACGAGGGCAGGCCGGCCGAGCCGATGCCGATGCCGCGCCGGCCGACGACGTCCTTGACGCGGTAGGAGTCCGGGCGGGCGAGGCTCGACTCGGGCAGCGTCTCCAGGTACCCGTCGAAGGCGGCCAGGACCTTGTACCTGGTCGCCGCGTCCAGCTCGATCGTGCCGGGTCCCGCGGCGAAGCGCCGCTCGGCCTCGCGGATCTCGGTCATCGACTCCAGGAGCCCGAAGCGGGTCAGCGAGCGGGCCTCGCGCAGCGCGCCGAGCAGCGGCCCGTCGGCGGTGTCGAGCGTGAAGGGCGGCACCTCGTCGCTCTTGGCGCCGGTCGCGAGCTGGTGGACGCGCTCGCGGTACGCCTGCGCGTAGACCGTGACCAGCTCGGTGATCTGGGCGTCGCTGAGCGCCTTCGCGTAGCCGATGAGGGCGACGGAGGCGGCGAAGCGCTTGAGGTCCCACGTGAAGGGGCCCACGTACGCCTCGTCGAAGTCGTTGACGTTGAAGACGAGGCGGCCCCGGGCGTTCATGTACGTGCCGAAGTTCTCGGCGTGGAGGTCGCCGTGCACCCACACGCGGCTCGTGCGCTCGTCCAGGTACGGGCCGCCGCGCCGCTCGCGCGCGAGGTCGGCGTAGAAGAGGCAGGCCGTGCCGCGGTAGAACGCGAAGGCGGAGGCCGCCATCTTGCGGAACTTGACCCGGAAGGCGGCGGGGTCCGCCGTCAGCAGCTCTCCGAAGGCGGTGCCGAACACGCCGAGGATGTGCTCTCCCCGCTCCTCGGCGGGAACGGCGGTGGGCTGCGGGTCGGACATCGCGGGTGCCTCCTTGGGCGGTGAACCGGGGGACGGATTCTTCCCCGGACGGACAACGACCGGAGGGCTGGTCGTGGTTCCGTCCGGCATAGACTTCCCGGGTCCCTTTCGTCCCGCCGCCCCCGGAGGCCCCGTGTCAGCGAAGACGCCGTTCACTCACCTGCACGTGCACACGCAGTACTCGCTCCTGGACGGCGCGGCGCGGCTCAAGGACATGTTCCAGGCGTGCAACGAGATGGGCATGACGCACATCGCGATGTCCGACCACGGCAACCTGCACGGCGCCTACGACTTCTTCCACCAGGCGAAGAAGGCCGGCGTCACGCCGATCATCGGCATCGAGGCGTACGTCGCCCCCGAGTCCCGCCGCAACAAGCGCAAGATCCAGTGGGGCCAGCCGCACCAGAAGCGCGACGACGTCTCCGGCTCCGGCGGTTACACCCACAAGACGATCTGGGCGGCGAACAGCACCGGGCTGCACAACCTCTTCAAGCTCTCCTCCGACGCCTACGCCGAGGGCTGGCTCCAGAAGTGGCCCCGCATGGACAAGGAGACCATCTCGCAGTGGTCCGAGGGCCTCATCGCCTCGACCGGCTGCCCCTCGGGCGAGGTGCAGACCCGGCTGCGGCTCGGGCAGCCCGAGGAGGCGCTCAAGGCGGCGGCCGACTACCAGGACATCTTCGGCAAGGACCGGTACTTCCTGGAGCTGATGGACCACGGGATCGACATCGAGCACCGGGTCCGCGACGGGCTCCTGGAGATCGGCAAGAAGCTCGGCATCCCGCCGCTCGTCACCAACGACTCGCACTACACCTACGCGCACGAGTCCGTCGCCCACGACGCGCTCCTGTGCATCCAGACCGGAAAGAACCTCTCGGACCCCGACCGCTTCCGCTTCGACGGCACCGGCTACTACCTCAAGACGACCGACGAGATGTACGCCATCGACTCCTCGGACGCCTGGCAGGAGGGCTGCCGCAACACCCTCCTGGTCGCGGAGCAGGTCGACACGACCGGCATGTTCGAGAAGCGCGACCTCATGCCGAAGTTCGACATCCCCGAGGGCTTCACGGAGATCACCTGGTTCCAGGAGGAGGTCCGCCGCGGGATGGAGCGCCGCTTCCCCGCGGGCGTCCCCGACGACCGGCAGCGGCAGGCCGAGTACGAGATGGACGTCATCATCCAGATGGGGTTCCCCGGCTACTTCCTCGTCGTCGCCGACTTCATCATGTGGGCCAAGAACAACGGCATCGCGGTCGGCCCGGGGCGCGGCTCCGCGGCCGGCTCGATCGTCGCGTACGCGATGGGCATCACCGACCTCGACCCGATCGAGCACGGGCTGATCTTCGAGCGCTTCCTCAACCCCGAGCGCATCTCCATGCCCGACGTCGACATCGACTTCGACGAACGCAGGCGCGTCGAGGTCATCCGCTACGTGACCGAGAAGTACGGCGCCGACAAGGTCGCCATGATCGGCACGTACGGCAAGATCAAGGCGAAGAACGCCATCAAGGACTCCGCGCGCGTCCTCGGCTACCCGTACGCGATGGGCGACCGCATCACCAAGGCGATGCCCGCCGACGTCCTCGGCAAGGGCATCGACCTCGACGGCATCACCAACCCCACGCACCCGCGCTACTCCGAGGCGGGCGAGGTGCGCGGGATGTACGAGAACGAGCCCGACGTCAAGAAGGTCATCGACACCGCCAAGGGCGTCGAGGGCCTCGTGCGCCAGATGGGCGTGCACGCCGCCGGCGTCATCATGTCCAGCGAGCCGATCATCGACCACGCCCCTGTCTGGGTCCGGCACACGGACAACGTGACGATCACCCAGTGGGACTACCCGCAGTGCGAGTCGCTCGGCCTGCTCAAGATGGACTTCCTGGGCCTGCGCAACCTGACGATCATGGACGACGCCGTCAAGATGGTGAAGTCCAACAAGGGCAGGGAACTCGACCTCCTCGCCATCCCGCTGGACGACCCGAAGACCTACGAACTGCTGTGCCGGGGCGACACGCTCGGCGTCTTCCAGTTCGACGGCGGCCCGATGCGCTCCCTGCTGCGCCTCATGAAGCCCGACAACTTCGAGGACATCTCCGCCGTCTCGGCCCTGTACCGGCCGGGCCCGATGGGCATGAACTCTCACACGAACTACGCGCTGCGCAAGAACGGCCAGCAGGAGATCACCCCGATCCACCCCGAGCTGGAGGAGCCGCTCAAGGAGGTCCTGGGGCTCACCTACGGCCTCATCGTGTACCAGGAGCAGGTGCAGAAGGCCGCCCAGATCGTCGCCGGGTACTCGCTCGGCGAGGCCGACATCCTGCGCCGCGTGATGGGCAAGAAGAAGGCCGACGAACTGGAGAAGAACTTCGTCCTCTTCCAGGCCGGTGCCCGCAAGAACGGCTACAGCGACGAGGCGATCCAGGCCCTGTGGGACGTCCTCGTCCCCTTCGCCGGGTACGCCTTCAACAAGGCGCACTCCTCCGCGTACGGCCTCGTCACGTACTGGACCGCGTACCTCAAGGCGAACTACCCGGCCGAGTACATGGCCGCCGTGCTCACCTCGGTGCGCGACGACAAGGACAAGTCGGCCGTCTACCTCAACGAGTGCCGCCGCATGGGCATCCGGGTGCTGCCGCCGGACGTCAACGAGTCGCTCGCGAACTTCGCGGCCCAGGGCGACGACGTTATCCTCTTCGGACTCACGGCGGTCAGGAACGTCGGTCAGAACGTCGTGGAATCGATCATCCGCAGTCGCAAGGCGAAGGGGAAGTACGCCTCGTTCCCCGACTACCTCGACAAGGTCGAGGCCGTCGTCTGCAATAAGCGCACGACGGAATCGCTCATCAAGGCGGGCGCCTTCGACCAGCTCGGGCACACCCGCAAGGGCCTCACCGCGCAGTACGAGCCGATGATCGACAACGTCGTGGCCGTCAAGCGCAAGGAGGCCGAGGGGCAGTTCGACCTCTTCGGCGGCATGGGCGACGACGACGGCAAGGACGAGCCGGGCTTCGGGCTCGACGTGACCTTCGGCGACGACGAGTGGGAGAAGAGCTATCTCCTCGCGCAGGAGCGCGAGATGCTCGGCCTCTACGTCTCCGACCACCCGCTCTTCGGCCTGGAGCACGTCCTCTCGGACAAGGCCGACGCGGGGATCGGGCAGCTCACGGGCGGCGACTTCGGCGACGGCGCCGTCGTCACGGTCGGCGGCATCATCTCGGGACTCCAGCGCAAGATGACCAAGCAGGGCAACGCGTGGGCGATCGCCACCGTGGAGGACCTCGCGGGTTCCATCGAGTGCATGTTCTTCCCGGCCACCTACCAGCTCGTCTCGACCCAGCTCGTCGAGGACACCGTCGTCTTCGTCAAGGGCCGGCTCGACAAGCGCGAGGACATCCCGCGCCTGGTCGCGATGGAGATGCAGGTCCCCGACCTCTCCCACGCGGGCACCAACGCCCCCGTCGTCATCACGATCCCGGCGACCCGCGTCACGCCGCCGATGATCAGCCGCCTGAGCGAGGTGCTCGGCAGCCACCGGGGCAACTCGGAGGTGCGGATCAAGCTCCAGGGCCCGCGCAAGACGACCGTGCTGCGCCTGGACCGGCACCGCGTGCAGCCCGATCCCTCGCTCTTCGGGGACCTCAAGGTGCTCCTCGGGCCCTCCTGCCTGGCGGGCTGAACCGCGCCGCGCGCCCCCGCGCGAGCGCCGAAGG
>NZ_GG770539.1:5445115-5450019 GCF_000154905.1 Streptomyces sp. SPB074
CCCTTCTCGTACGCCTCCGGGGGCGTGACACCGGGCGCGTACGGGCCGCGCGGCGTGCCCGCCCGAAGGCCGGCGGGCCCGCGGGACCCCGGGCGCGCACGGTCGGTCGTACGCGCCCGGGGCGTCCGGATACCCGGCTTCCGGGGTCAGTTGTGGCCGAAGCGCCGCTCGCGGCCCTTGCGGGCCATGTCCCCCGGAGTCGCCTGGTGCGCCTCCGTGGACGTCTCCTTGGCCTGCGCGCCCGCCGCCTCGGCGGAGGAACGGTTCTGGGCACTCTGCTTGCGGTTCTTGTTCTTGGCCATGTGAATCTTCCTCCTGGGAAGGTCTGGGGGCCAGGTACGCGCTCACTCTCACACGGCCGGACAAAGAACGCATTTCGGATAATTACCGTGCGTGACAGGGGTGCCGAGGCGGCGCGCGCGAGCCGTGGCACGGCCGCCGGCGGACGGCGGCGACCGGGCTCGCCGCGAAACGGCACGCCGATGATCGAGTTCGGACCGTTAACCCTCGTACGGTCGGGCAGACTCGAAGCGAAGCCGGAGCGAAACCGCCTTCCGTCACCGGGGACGGAGGCGGGCGCCGGTTCCTGAGGGAAGAGGGTGGAACGCGTGGACCGCTGCGTCGTCCTGGTGGATGCCGGGTATCTCCTCGGTGCCGCCGCCAGTCTGCTGGCCGGTGATCCCTCGCGTTCCCGGATCACCGTCGATCACGCCGCGCTCATCCAGCGGCTGCGCGAGCGGGCCGAGGAGGAGACCGGCCAGCCCCTGCTCCGCATCTACTGGTTCGACGGCGCCCCCGACCGCGTCCCGCAGCCCGAGCACCGCAGGCTGCGGGTCCGCCCCCGCGTCACCGTCCGCCTCGGCGCCCTGACACGCAGTGACGGACGCTGGGCGCAGAAGGGCGTGGACGCGGCGATGCACGCCGAACTCACCGAACTGGCCCGCAATCGCGCCTGCTCCGACGTCGTCCTCGTGACCGGGGACGGGGATCTCCTGCCGGGCCTCGTCTCCGCCAAGGAGCACGGGGTCGCCGTGCACCTGTGGGCCGTTCAGGCGGCGGACGGCGACTACAACCAGTCCGAGGACCTCGTCGCCGAGGCCGATGAGCGACGCGTCCTGGACCGGCAGTGGATCACCGGCGCGATCCGCGCCAAGGAGGCCCCCGGCCCCTGCGCGCTGCCCGCCGTGCCGCGCAGCCCCGAGATCACCGCGATCTTCTCCGCGCCCTTCCCCGACGGCGACGGGGCACCCCCCGCCCCGCGCGCCGCCGAGACCGCGCACGGGACGGAGACGGGAGCGGGCGTCGTCGCGGGGGGCGCCGGCTCCGACGGCGGGACGGCGGCGGACACCGGGGCCCCGCCCGGCGAGGACGGGCAGGCGGGGGAGCGGGGCGGGAGCAGGACCGTCCCCACGCCGAAGGACCTCGCGGCCCTCAAGACCCCCGCGCCGCAGCCCGCGCCCAACGCGACCCTGCGCTGGTCCTCCGACAAGGGCTGGGTCGAGCGCCCGGGCGGCGAGTCCGCCGAGGCCGCGGCCCTCCCGACGCTCGCGCAGCTCACCACCGCCGAACAGCGCTGGGCGGACCGCGAGGAGGACATCACGACGGTCGGCGGCGACCCCTTCGAGGTCGGCCAGGTCTTCGCCCGCCGCTGGCTCGCCCGCGTCCCCGCGCACCCCCCGGCCCGCGACCGCCTCGCCCCCCTCTACCCCCGCATCCCGCACCGCATCGACGGCGAACTCCTCCGCTACGCGGCCCGCTTCGGCCTCCTCGCCCACAAGGACGACCAGATCGACGAGAACGACCGCTACGCGATCAGGGCGGGTTTCTGGCGCGAGACGGGCGTGGAGGCGGGGGCGCCGACGGGGCGGTGACGGTGCCCCGGCGCCTCGCGCGGCGGCCCGGAGGGGGCCGGGAGGGGTCCGGAGGGGGTCCCGTCGTCCCGCGTACGCCCCCGGGCCACGTCCGCTCGCCCGGCGGCCCCGCGCCGGGACGTGCCGGTCCGCGCCCTCGTGGCGGCCGGGGGCGGGAGCGGCGCGACACGCCGGGGCCGGGACAGGAGTGGGCCCCGGGCGCCGTGTTCCCGGTTCGACCCAGTAGCCTCGGATGTCGTGAACACGGGTACGGCACAGGCGCGCGACGGCGAAATCGTGTGCGCGGTGCGCGAGCTGGTCAAGACGTATCCGGCGTTGCGCGGGCGGCGCGGGCAGCCGCCTGCCCCGGCGGTGCGCGCCACCGACGGCGTCGATCTCGATGTCCACCGGGGGGAGATCTTCGGCCTCCTCGGCCCCAACGGCGCCGGGAAGTCCACGCTGGTGCGCCAGCTCACCGGGCTCATGCGCCCCGACTCCGGCTCCGTCCACCTCCTCGGGCACGACCTCGTGCGCCACCCCGAACGCGCCGCGCGCCTGCTCGCCTACCTCGGCCAGGAGTCGACCGCGCTGGACGAACTGACCGTCGCGCTCGCCGTCGAGACGACCGGCAGGCTGCGCGGCATGGACGCGGCGGCGGTCCGTACGGCGCGCGCGGAGATCCTGGACGAACTGGGCCTCACCGCGCTCGCCGCCCGCCCCCTCAAGAAGCTCTCCGGCGGCCAGCGCCGCCTCGCCTGCTTCGCCGCCGCCCTCGTCGGCGACCGCTCCGTGCTCGTCCTGGACGAGCCCACGACGGGCATGGACCCGGTGGCGCGCCGCGCCGTGTGGGCGGCCGTCGACCGGCGCCGCGAGGAACAGGGCGTCACCGTCCTGCTCGTCACCCACAACGTCATCGAGGCGGAGACCGTGCTCGACCGCGTCGCCGTGCTCGAAGCGGGCCGCGTCATCGCCTGCGACACGCCCTCCGGGCTCAAGTCCCGCGTCGCCCACGAGGTCAGGCTCGACCTCGTGTGGCGCGAGCGGGCGCCGCTCGACGTGCCCGAGGTCGCGGCGCTGCGCGCCTCGGCCACCGAGTCCGGGCGGCGCTGGACGCTGCGGCTCGGCCCCGACGAGGCCCGCGCGGCCGTCTCCGCCGTGACCGGCGGCGCCGCCTTCCTCGCCCTCGACGACTTCACCCTCACGACCCCGAGCCTCGAAGACGTCTACCTCTCCCTCGGCGGAAGCACGAAGGGGCTGGTCAAGGCGTGAGCCGACGCAGCAGCAGCCCGGCGGGCGCGAGCCCGGCGCAAGCGAACAGGAGCACCCGGACCGTGACAGCCGTACCGGTGGACCTCGTGGACCGTGCCGACGACCGCTCCGGCCCCGGGGACGGCCGCCGGTGAGCGCGGCCCCGATCGAGGCGACCGGCACCGTGCGCACCCCGGGCCCGCGCCGCGAGAGCGCGCCCGCCCTCGCGCCCGCGCCGCTCGCGCCGCGCGCCCGGCTGCTGCCCGCGCTCGGCGCCGTCTACCGGGCCCAGCTCTCGCGGGCCCGCGTCGCCCGTATCCCGCTGCTCTTCGTCGCGACGTTCCAGTCCGTCGGCATCATGATCCTCATGCGGGGCGTCGTGGACGGCGGCGACGAGGCCCGCGCGGTCGTCGCCGGGTCCGCCGTGCTCGTCGTCGCCTTCGTCGCGCTCAACCTCCTCGCCCAGTACTTCGGCCAGCTCCGCGCCACCGGCGGCCTCGACCACTACGCGACGCTCCCGGTGCCGCCCGCGGCCGTCGTGCTCGGCGCCGCCGGGGCCTACGCCTCCTTCACGGCGCCGGGGACCCTCGTCACCGCGCTCATCGGCTGCGGCCTCTTCGGGCTGCCGGTCACGCACCTCTGGATCCTGTGCGCCGTCGTCCCCCTCGCCGGGGCGGCGCTCGCCGGGCTCGGCGCCGCGTTCGGGCTGCTCGCGCCGCGCCCCGAACTCGCCACGCTCCTCGGCCAGCTCGGCATGTCCGCCGCGCTGCTCCTCGGCGTCCTGCCCCCCGACCACCTGCCGGGGCCGGTCCAGTGGTGCCGCGACCTGCTGCCCTCGACGTACGGCGTCGAAGCCTTCGCGAGGACCTTCACGGCGCGCCCCGACTGGCTCGTGGTCCTCGGCGATCTCGGCGTCTGCGCGGCGGTCGGCGCCGTCTCGCTCGCGGTGGCGACCTGGGCGTACCGTCGCGCGGCCGTCGCGGGGCCCCGCTGAACCCGCCGCCGGGGCCGTGCGCTCCGTCCCGCGCGCCGCACAGGCCGTCCACAGGCTGACCCGCACGGCACCCCTCGAACGGCCGTCCCGGCACGCGTTTGGCACGATGGCCCGGTGAGCGCTCCCCAGACACCGCCCCCGGCCCCCTACGACCTCCCGCGCCAGCCCGCCGAGAGCGGGGGAGCGGGGGCACGGCGCGGCGTGCTGCTCGCGCTCGGGCTCGTCGTGCTCGGCCTCGCCTTCGGGGCGCTGTGGCTGTGGCTCGCGCCCCGCGTACCGCTCGTCGCGGACGGCAAGGCGGTGTACCTCAAGGACAGCGAGGGCGAGCAGCCCATCGGCGCGGACGGCACCTTCGCCCTGACCGGCCTCGGCCTCGGCGTGCTCACGGGCCTCGCCGTCTTCCTGTGGCGCCGCGCGGGCGGCGCGCTGCTCG
Organism: Streptomyces sp. SPB074; assembly: GCF_000154905.1. Lineage (GTDB taxonomy): Bacteria > Actinomycetota > Actinomycetes > Streptomycetales > Streptomycetaceae > Streptomyces. The sequence goes on from NZ_GG770539.1 coordinate 5,449,641, forward strand.
TCCTCGGCATGGCGGTGGGCGCGCTGCTCGGCTCGGTCGTCGCCTGGCGGCTCGGCGTGTGGCTCGGGCCGACGCAGGACGTCGTGGCGCACGCCAAGGAGGTGGGCAAGAACGTCACCTTCGACGCGCCCCTCAAGCTCGCCGCCAAGGGCACGCTGCTGGCCTGGCCCCTCGCCGCCTGTGCGACGCACCTCCTGCTGACCGCCGCCTTCGGCCCCCGCGACCCCTCGCCCTACGGCCTGGACGCCGTTCCCGCCCGGACGAGCCCGGACGGCGGCACCGAGCGGCGCGCGGCGGGCGGGGCCCCCGAGGGCGACGAGGGCACGGGCCGGGACGGTACGGGTGGTCCGGGCGCCCCGGCGCCCTACGCCCCGCCCCC
>NZ_GG770539.1:5450391-5460285 GCF_000154905.1 Streptomyces sp. SPB074
CAGCGACCGTCAGGGCGCCGAAAGCAGGACGAGCGTCTTGAAGACGCGTTCGGCGCCCACGCCCAGCACATCGGCGGCCTCCTCGCCGTACGAGGGGTGCGCGGGGTCGTGCGGGTAGGCGTGCAGCGTGTACGCGGTGCCCGCCCGTGCGAGCGCGGCCGTGGCCGGGGTGCCGCCCGCCTGGCCGTTCTTCGTCTTCTTCGCCATCGGGTCCTCAGTTCAGGCTGGTCGGCGTGCGCGTCAGCTCCATCGCGGGCAGCGAGGGCAGGTGCCGGATGAGCGCCGTCTCGGCACGCAGCAGCCGCAGCTCCTCGCGCAGCCGCGAACTCGTGTCCGGGGCCTGGAGCAGCCGCTGCCTGGTCGGCACGTCGAGCATCGTCGCCGCCGCCACGAGGTAGGAGACGACGGAGGGATCGTCCGGCAGCTCCGTGCCCGCGGCGAGCGTCCGCTCCCGCGCCCCCGCGAGCCGCTTCTGGTAGGCGCGGAAGGCCCGCAGGACCGCCTCGGCGAGCGTGTCCGGATCGTCGCCCGGCTCCTCCGGCAGCTCCTCCGCCTCCACCGTCAGGTACGGGCCGGAGTCGTCCACCGCGCCGAGCCTGACCCGCGTCGTCCCGGTCGTCAGGACCTCGTAGCCGCCGTCGGGGCGCTCCCGCACGCTCGCCGTGTCGGCGACGCACCCGACCTCGTGGAAGGCGCGCCGCGGATCGGGCCCGAAGCCGGCCCCCGCCCGCGTGTCGGGCTTCGCGTCCTCGCCGGGCAGCCCCGGCAGGCTCGGCGCGACCTCCAGGCCGTCCTTGATCGCCACGACGACGAAACGGCGCGGCTCCTCGTCGGGCTGCTCTTCGAGTTCGCGGACGAGGGTGCGATAACGCTCCTCGAAGATGTTGAGGGGAAGCACGAGCCCGGGAAAGAGCACCGAGTTCAGCGGGAAGAGAGGCAATCGGACGGTCGTCACGGCTGGCAAGCCTAATGGCCGGGAAGGCCCCCGCGCGCGCCCGCGCTCCCGGGCGCCGCGCCGTGCCCGTACCACCGTGGCCGAGGCCCCGTCAGGAGCCCGGGCCGCGCGGCCCGGTGGCCGCGGCGACCTCCATGCGCACCCCGTCGCGTACGTCCATGAACTGCGCGAGCGGGTCGTCGGAGAGCCGCGCCCAGGGCAGCGAGGTCACGAGCGTCCCGACCCGGCGCACCTCCTGGAGCGCCGCCTCCCAGGCCCGCAGCCGCACCAGCACGTACACGAGCAGATTGCGCACCTCGGCGGGCCAGGGATCGCCCGCGGCGAAGCGCGCCGAGAGCGCTCCCGCGCGCTCCGCCGCCGCGAGGACACGGCCGCGGGGCACCTCGCCCGCCCCCTCCGCGCGCAGGCACAGGTACGCGGCGCGCAGCGGCAGCGCCTGGCTCAGCGAACCGGGCAGCGCGTCCTCGGCGGCGCGCTCGGCGAAGTCGAAGCACTCGCCGTGCGAGCCGTGCCAGGAGGCCGAGAGGTAGAGCAGCGCCGAGACGTGGCAGCCGTCGTGGTGCGGGCTGCGGCGCAGCGCCCGCTCCCACAGGTCCGTGAACTCCGCGTGCCCGGCAGCCGTGCCGCGTGCCGCGTCGAGCGCGAGCCGCCAGGGCACCGGGTCCTCGGGCTGGGCCCCGGCCGCCGCGTCGATGAGCGGCGCCGCCCCGCGCAGCAGTTCGGCCCGCGCGGGCGACTCCCAGGCGGCGTACACGGCGAGCTGGGCGCGCAGCAGGAGCAGGTCCGGGTCGCCCGGGGCCGTCGCCGTCCAGTGCGCGTACCACTCCGGCCGGCGCGCGGCGAAGGAGGCGAGCCGCCGCAGCGCGCGGTCCCGCGTCTCCCACTGCCCGCGCTCCCGGGTCGTCGCCAGGAGTTTCGCCGCCGCCTCGTGGTCCCCGGCCCCCGCGGCGACGAGCGCGGGCGCGAGCCAGGGCTCCGGCGCGTCGAGCAGCAACTCCTCGTCGGCGGGCAGCCCGTCGGCGAGCGAAGCGGTGTGCCGGGCCATCCGGGCGGCGCGGCGCAGGGCGAGCAGGGGGCGCATGGTACGGACCATTGAAAACCGCAGGTAGGGGCCAGTCCAGGGGCTGTCGGGTGTCGCTTTGGCATCGGGTCCGCGTTGTACGGGCGGGGGTAAAGCCCTGGCAAAACATAGGCCCGCGTCAGGCCGTGCCGCCCACTCCTCGCGCGGAGCCGGCGCCTCGCGCGGAGCCGGAGCCCGCGCCTCGCGCCCGGCCGGGGCCCCCTCGCCCTGCGCGCGGCGCACGCGCCCCCGCCGCCCCCTCATCCCTTGCGCAGCGCCCGGGTCGCCCCCGCCGCCACCGTCGTCGCGAGCGTCCAGCCCAGCGCCACGAGGCCCGCCGCCGCCCACTGCGCGGCCCCCTGGGTGCGCCAGAAGCCCTCCTGCCCCAGGTCCACGACCGGGACGAGCAGGTCGAGCGCGAAGAGCGCCGGGTTCCACTGCGGGTGCTCGCCCGCGCGCAGCGGCGCGGGCGGCTCCCAGGAGAAGAACAGGCTGCTCGCCGCCCACAGCACCGCCATCCACAGCGCCGCCCGCCCCGGCCGGTACCCGTACGCCACGGTGAGGTCCTGCACGTACCCCCACAGCCGTACGGCGGGCGGCAGCGTCGCGCGCCGTGCCCGCTCCTTGGCGAGCAGCACCCGGCGCGCCTCCGGGTCCTCGCCGTTGGAGCGCAGCACCGCCGCGAGCCGCTCGTAGCCCTCCGGCCGGTACTCCGTCTCGGCCGCGGCGACCCAGGCGAGCCGCTCCGACAGCGGGAAGGCCCCCACCGGCACCAGGTTCTCGTAACTGAAACCGCCCATCGACAGCAGCCCCGCGCGCGGCCAGCTCGCCGCCCGGTCCACGAGCGTGCCCACCCGCGCCCCCGAGAGCACCACCCGGCCCCGCTCCACGCGCCGGGCGAGGAACCGCAGCTCCGGCACCTGGATGCGGCGCAGCGACACCTCCTGGTCGTTGTCGAGCACGAACTCCGCCTGCTCCAGGTCGACCGCGTCCCCGAACCTCCCGTCGTCCAGCCGCACCCCGCCCCGGCACTCGAAGCCCCGCACCCGCGCCCCGCGCGCCGGGGTGCTCCCGCCCGTCACCGGCGGGTTGAGGACGGCGGCGGGGGTCAGGTAGAGGGTCCGCTCGACGGTCAGCTGCGGCGCGTTGAGCGCGCGGCGCCCGTACGGATGGCTCAGCCGTGCCCCGCGCAGGCTCAGCGAGACCCCGATCTGCGCCCCGCGCAGGCTCACCTCGCCCTCCGCCTCCAGGAGTTCCGCCTGGAGGTCCTGGCCCACGCTCAGCCCGTCGCCCGTGAGGCAGCGCCCGCGCCGGTCCGCGCGCAGCACCGCCTGGTTGAGGAGCAGATCGGTGCCGATGTGCGCGTCCGTGAGCCGTACCCCGTGGGCGATCTGGCAGCGCGGGAGGTGCAGATCGCCCTCGGTGTGCAGCCGCGCCGCCTCCAGGCGCGGCAGCGCGCAGTCCACGAGCCGCAACGTCGTGAAGCGCGCCTCCGGCAGCAGCACCTCCTGCTCGAAGCGGCAGCCCACGAGTTCGACGTACGGGGCGATCGTGCCGCCCGCCAGGTCGAGCAGGCCCGTCACCCGCGCCCCGGCGAGCTTGAGCGAGGAGACCCGCCCGCGCAGCGGAGGCGGGCAGCTCAGCAGCAGGACGCACATCACGCGCGCCCGTACCTCCCTGTCGTGCCCCCACGGCTCGGTGCCGTGCGGGTCGTCCCGCACCGGGTCCCCCGTGCGCAGATCGAACATGCTGCCGTTGCGGAACGCCTGCCACAGCCCGGCCTCCGCCGGGCTCAGCCACTCCGGCGGTTCGCCGCTCAGGTCCTCTTCCACGGCCGGCCTCCCCTCAAGGAGTCGTCGGCGCGCACAGCCGCGCGCACACACCGTCAGGAATCACATGCCCGCTGCGTGACGCCGTGAACGCGCACGGTGAGGCGAATCACGTGCTGGACAGGGGTTCTTTTGTTCGGACGGCCTGCCCGGGGGTGACGCACGGTGGCAGGCCCCGTCTCCGACCGCACACACGGCCGCGCCCCGCCCCACCGCCGTCCCCCGCCCCGTATCACCGAGTGATACGCGCCCGCGTCCCGCGCGCGGCGTCTGCGAGACTTGACCCGTGATCTCTCGAATCGACCTGCGCGGTGCCACCCTCCCCGAGGGCTCGGCGCTGCGCGACCTGCTGCCCCGAGCCGAGTTCGACGTCGAGGCCGCCCTGGAGAAGGTGCGGCCCGTCTGCGAGGACGTGCGCCATCGGGGCTCGGCGGCGGTCATCGAGTGGGGGGAGCGCTTCGGCGACGGGACCCCGGCGCACCTGCGCGTGCCGAAGGCGGAGATCGAGAAGGCGCGCGACGCGCTCGACCCGGAGGTCGAGGCCGCGCTCGTCGAGTCGATCCGCCGCGCCCGCCTCGTTCACCGCGAGCAGCGCCGCACCGACACCACGACCCAGGTCGTCCCCGGCGGCACCGTCACCGAGAAGTGGGTGCCCGTCGAGCGCGTCGGGCTCTACGTGCCGGGCGGACGCTCGGTCTACCCCTCCTCCGTCGTCATGAACGTCGTGCCCGCGCAGGAGGCCGGGGTCCAAGGCATCGCCGTGGCCTCGCCCGCGCAGGCCGGGTTCGGCGGGCTCCCGCACCCCACGATCCTCGCCGCCTGCGCCCTCCTCGGCGTGGACGAGGTGTACGCGGCGGGCGGCGCCCAGGCGATCGCGATGTTCGCCTACGGCACGTACGGTCCCGAGGACCCCGAGGGCTGCCGCCCCGTGAACCTCGTCACCGGCCCCGGCAACATCTACGTCGCCGCCGCGAAGCGCCTCCTCAAGGGCCGGATCGGCATCGACGCCGAGGCGGGCCCGACCGAGATCGCGATCCTCGCCGACGCGAGCGCCGACCCCGTGCACGTCGCCGCCGACCTCATCAGCCAGGCCGAGCACGACCCCATGGCCGCCTCCGTCCTCGTCACCGACTCGCCCGCCCTCGCCGAGGCCACCGAACTGGAGCTCTCCCGCCAGGTCGCCGCGACCCGGCACCGCGCCGAGCGCGTCGAACCGGCCCTCGCCGGACGCCAGTCCGCGCTCGTCCTCGTCAACGACCTCGCCGACGGGCTCACCGTCGTGGACGCCTACGCCGCCGAGCACCTGGAGATCCAGACCGCCGACGCCGCCGCCGTCGCCGCCCGGGTCCGCAACGCGGGCGCGGTCTTCGTCGGCCCCTGGGCGCCCGTCTCGCTCGGCGACTACTGCGCCGGGTCGAACCACGTCCTGCCCACCGGCGGCTGCGCCTGCCACTCCTCGGGCCTGTCCGTGCAGTCCTTCCTGCGCGGCATCCACATCGTCGACTACAGCCGCGAGGCGCTCGCCGAGGTCGCCCACCACGTCGTGACCCTCGCCGAGGCCGAGGACCTGCCCGCGCACGGCGCCGCCGTGACCGCCCGCTTCGAGGGGCGGGTGCCGCGCGCGTGACCAGCCCCCAGCAGCGCCTGGACGCGCTCCCGCTCCGCCCCGAACTGCGCGGCAAGAGCCCCTACGGCGCCCCCCAGCTCGACGTGCCCGTCCGCCTCAACACCAACGAGAACCCGTACCCGCTGCCCGAACCGCTCGTCGCGCGCATCGCCGAGCGCGTCCGCGAGGCCGCCCGCGACCTCAACCGCTACCCGGACCGCGACGCCCTCGCGCTGCGCGCCGCGCTCGCCGCGTACCTCTCCCGCGACGGCTTCGCCGTCAGCCCCGGGCAGGTGTGGGCGGCGAACGGCTCCAACGAGGTCATCCAGCAGCTCCTCCAGGTCTTCGGCGGCCCCGGACGGCTCGCGATCGGCTTCGAGCCCTCGTACTCGATGCACGGCCTCATCGCGCGCGGCACCAGCACCGAGTGGATCTCCGGGCCCCGCCGCGCGGACTTCACGATCGACACCGAGGCCGCCGTCGCCGCGCTCGCCACCCACCGCCCCGACGTCGTCTTCATCACCTCGCCCAACAACCCCACCGGCACGGCGGTGGACCGCGAGACCGTCCTCGCCCTTTACGACGCCGCGCAGGCCGTCAAGCCGACGATCGTCGTCGTGGACGAGGCGTACGTCGAGTTCAGCCACGCGGACTCGCTGCTCCCGCTCCTCGAAGGCCGCCCGCTGCTCGTGATCTCGCGCACCATGTCGAAGGCGTTCGGCGCCGCCGGGCTCCGCCTCGGCTACCTCGCCGCCGATCCCGCCGTGGTCGACGCGGTCCAGCTCGTACGCCTCCCGTACCACCTTTCCGCCGTCACCCAGGCCACCGCGCTCGCCGCGCTGGAGCACACCGATACGCTGCTCGGGTACGTCGAGCAGCTCAAGGCGGAGCGCGACCGGCTCGTCACCGAGCTGACCGCGCTCGGCTTCGACGTGACCCCCTCCGACGCGAACTTCGTGCAGTTCGGGGTCTTCGACGGGCCCGGCGGGGCGCACGCCGCCTGGCAGTACATCCTCGACCGGGGCGTCCTGGTCAGGGACAACGGCGTACCGGGACGACTGCGGGTCTCCACCGGAACCCCCGCCGAGAACGACGCGTTCCTCGACGCGGTACGCGGACTGAAGAAGGAGCACAGCGCATGAGCCGCACGGGCCGGGTGGAGCGCACCACCAAGGAGACCTCCGTGCTGGTCGAGATCGACCTCGACGGGACCGGGAAGACGGACATCTCCACGGGTGTCGGCTTCTACGACCACATGCTCGACCAGCTCGGCAGGCACGGCCTGTTCGACCTCGTCGTACGCACCGAGGGCGATCTGCACATCGACACGCACCACACCATCGAGGACACCGCCCTCGCCCTCGGCGCCGCCTTCAAGCAGGCGCTCGGCGACAAGGTCGGCGTCTACCGCTTCGGCAACTGCACGGTGCCCCTGGACGAATCCCTCGCCCAGGTGACCGTCGACCTCTCGGGCCGCCCCTACCTCGTGCACACCGAGCCCGAGGGCATGGCCCCGATGATCGGCGCCTACGACACGACGATGACCCGGCACATCCTGGAGTCCTTCGTCGCCCAGGCCCAGGTCGCCCTGCACGTCCACGTCCCCTACGGGCGCAACGCGCACCACATCGTCGAGTGCCAGTTCAAGGCCCTCGCCCGCGCCCTGCGCTACGCCAGCGAACCCGACCCGCGCGCCGCGGGCATCCTCCCCTCCACGAAGGGCGCCCTGTGAACGGCACCTCGACCCTCCTGATCATCATCGGGCTCTTCCTCGCCGGCGGCGTCTGGTCCTTCGTCAAGCAGGGGATGCCCAAGAGCCTCCTCGCGATGCTCTCCGTGGGAGCCGGGGTCTTCCTGATCGCGGGCGTCCTCAACCTGACGGTGTGAGCGCCCCATGACCACGAAGAAGAACGTCGTCGTCCTCGACTACGGCTTCGGCAACGTCCGTTCCGCCGAGCGCGCCGTCGCCCGCGCGGGCGCCGAGGTCGAGATCAGCGCCGACTACGACACCGCGATGGCCGCCGACGGCCTCCTCGTCCCCGGCGTCGGCGCCTTCGCCGCCTGCATGGCCGGGCTCCGGGGGGCGCGCGGCGACTGGATCATCGACCGCCGCCTCACCGGGGGCCGCCCCGTCCTCGGCATCTGCGTCGGGATGCAGGTCCTCTTCGGGCGCGGCATCGAACACGGCGTCGAGACCGACGGCCTGGAGCAGTGGCCCGGCACGGTCGGCCCGCTCCGGGCCGAGGTCGTCCCGCACATGGGCTGGAACACCGTCGAAGCCCCCGCCGGCAGCGCCATGTTCGCCGGGCTCGACGCCGGGGAGCGCTACTACTTCGTGCACTCCTACGCGGTCCACGACTGGACGCTCGACGTCACCAACCCCCGCCTGCGCGCCCCGCTCGTGACCTGGACCACGCACGGCGAACGCTTCGTCTCCGCCGTCGAGAACGGCCCCCTGTGGGCCACCCAGTTCCACCCCGAGAAGTCCGGCGACGCCGGAGCCCAGCTCCTCACCAACTGGATCGAGACCCTCTGACCATGGCCCAGCAGCTCGCACTCCTCCCCGCCGTCGATGTCCGCGACGGCCAGGCCGTACGCCTCGTGCACGGCGAGTCCGGCACGGAGACCTCCTACGGCTCCCCCCTCGAAGCCGCCCTCGCGTGGCAGTCGGCGGGCGCCGAGTGGCTGCATCTCGTGGACCTCGACGCCGCCTTCGGCACCGGCGACAACCGCGCGCTCGTCGCCGAGGTCACCGCCGCCATGGACATCCGGGTCGAACTCTCCGGCGGCATCCGCGACGACGACACCCTCGCCGCCGCCCTCGCCACCGGCTGCACCCGCGTCAACCTCGGCACCGCCGCCCTGGAGACCCCCGAGTGGGTCGCCAAGGTCATCGCCGAGCACGGCGACCGGATCGCCGTCGGCCTCGACGTCCGCGGCACGACGCTGCGCGGGCGCGGCTGGACCCGCGACGGCGGCGACCTCTACGAGACCCTGGCCCGCCTCGACGCCGAGGGCTGCGCCCGCTACGTCGTCACCGACATCGCCAAGGACGGCACCCTCAAGGGCCCCAACCTCGACCTCCTGCGCGGCGTCTGCGCCGCGACCGACCGCCCCGTCGTCGCCTCCGGCGGCGTCGCGACCCTGGACGACCTGCGCGCGCTCAGCACCCTCGTCCCCGAGGGCGTCGAGGGCGCCATCGTCGGCAAGGCGCTCTACGCGAAGGCGTTCACGCTGGAGGAGGCGCTCGACGTGGTGAGGCAGCCGTGAGCGGCGAGGTGCGCAGGATCTCCTCCGGCGGCCCCTACGAGGACGCGATCGGCTACTCGCGCGCCGTCGCCCTCCCCAACGGCCTCGTCCTCGTCTCCGGCTGCACCGGCGTACAGGCCGGCCGCCTCGTCGCCGGGGGCCCCTACGAGCAGGCCCGCGCCGCCTTCGCGAGCGCGCTCGACGCGCTCGCCCGGCTCGGCCTCGCCGCCGCCGACGTCGTGCGCACCCGCATGTACGTCGTGCACGCCGGGGACACCGCCGAGGTCGGCCGCGCGCACGCCGACGTCTTCGGCGAGGTCCGCCCCGCCGCGACCCTCGTCCTCGTCGCCGGGCTCATCGAGCCGGAGATGGCGGTCGAGGTCGAGGTCGAGGCGTACCGGGCCCCCGAGGAGGGCGCGTGAGCCTCGCCGTCCGCGTGATCCCCTGCCTCGACGTGGACGCGGGGCGCGTCGTCAAGGGCGTCAACTTCGAGAACCTGCGCGACGCGGGCGATCCCGTCGAACTCGCCAAGCTCTACGACGCGCAGGGTGCCGACGAGCTGACCTTCCTCGACATCACCGCCTCCTCCGGCTCCCGCGAGACGACGTACGACGTCGTGCGCCGCACCGCCGAGCAGGTCTTCATCCCGCTCACCGTCGGCGGCGGCGTCCGCACCGCCGAGGACGTGGACCGGCTGCTGCGCGCGGGCGCCGACAAGGTCGGCGTCAACACGGCGGCGATCAGCCGCCCCGAGCTGATCCGCGAGATCGCCGAGCGCTTCGGCCGCCAGGTCCTCGTCCTCTCCGTCGACGCCCGCCGCCGCACCGACGGCACCCCGGGCTACGAGGTCACCACCCACGGCGGCCGGACGGGCACCGGGCTCGACGCGCTCGCGTGGGCGGAGCGGGCCGCGGAGCTGGGCGCGGGCGAGATCCTGCTCAACTCCATGGACGCGGACGGCACGAAGGACGGCTACGACCTGGAGATGATCCGTGAGGTCCGCCGCCGCGTCGGCGTCCCCGTGATCGCGAGCGGCGGCGCGGGCAAGCTCGCCGACTTCGTGCCGGCCGTCGAAGCGGGCGCCGACGCGGTCCTCGCCGCCTCGGTCTTCCACTTCGGCGACCTCGCCATCGGGCAGGTCAAGGACGCGCTGCGCGGGGCGGACCTGCCGGTGCGCTGAGCCGCGCGCGGGCCG
>NZ_GG770539.1:5460385-5470759 GCF_000154905.1 Streptomyces sp. SPB074
CGGCCCGCCACCGGGCCGTCCCGGCCCGCGCCTAGAACCCCAGCTTGTCCGTCCCCGTCAGCGCCGTGACCGCCGCCTTCTCGCCCTCCAGCTCCACGTCCGCGTGGGACTGGCGGCCCGAGGCGAAGAGCGTCAGCTCGCCCGGCTCCCCGGTCACCGTGACGACCGGGGTGCTCCGGTTGGCGACCGCCGTGCGGCCGTCGGGCAGCCGCAGCACCATCCCCACCGGCGCCTTGCGGCCGCTCAGCCGCGCCGACTTCTCCAGGCGCGCCCACAGCGTCCCGGCGAAGACCGGGTCCAGGACGCGCGGCGTCCAGTCGGCCCGCGCCCTGCGGACGTCCTCGCCGTGGATGAAGAACTCGACGGAGTTGGCCAGCTCGTCGACCTGCTTGAGCTTGAACGGCGAGTACTTCTGCGGGCCGGTGCGCACGAGCTGGAGCAGTTCCTCGTACGGCAGCGCGGCGAACTCCGCCTGCACACGCTCCAGGCGCGGGGCGAGCGCCTTGACGAACATGCCGCCCGCCGCGTCCGGGCGCCGCTCGCGCACCACCACGTGGGCGGCCAGGTCCCGCGTCAGCCACCCCTCGCACAGGGTCGGCGCGGTGGGACCCGCGGCCTCCAACAGATCGGCCAGGAGCAGCCGTTCGCGCTTCGCATGACTGGACATGGGAATCAGCCTAGCCCCGTACCGCGCCGCGGGGACGCCCGGCGTCCGCGCGCGGCGCGCTGCGCGACAATGACCGTATGAACAGTACGGCCGACAGCCCCCTCGACCCGGACCTCGCCCGGCGCCTCAAGCGCACCCCGGACGGGCTCGTGCCCGCCGTCGCCCAGCAGTACGACACCGGCGAGGTGCTCATGCTCGGGTGGATGGACGACGAGGCGCTGCACCGCACCCTGACCACCGGGCGCTGCACCTACTGGTCGCGCTCGCGGCGGGAGTACTGGGTCAAGGGCGACACCTCCGGGCACGTCCAGCACGTCAAGTCGGTCGCCCTGGACTGCGACGGCGACACGCTCCTCGTCAAGGTTGACCAGGTCGGCGCCGCCTGCCACACCGGCGACCGCACGTGCTTCGACGCGGACGTGCTCCCGGTGAAGGAGTCCTGAGGCGCGACGCCCGCCCCGCACCTGAATCCGGCCGCCCCCGCAGGCCAGTAGGGTCCTGCCTCATGGACCTCGCAGCCTTCCGCGCTCTCGCCACCGACCGGCGTGTCATCCCCGTCAGCCGCACGCTCCTCGCCGACGGCGACACCCCGGTCGGCCTCTACCGCAAGCTCGCCGCCGAGCGCCCCGGCACCTTCCTGCTCGAATCGGCCGAGAGCGCCGGCCAGTCCTGGTCCCGCTACTCCTTCGTCGGCGTCCGCAGCGCCGCCGTGCTCAGCGAGAAGGACGGACAGGCGCACTGGACCGGCACCCCGCCCGTCGGCGTCCCCACCGGGGGCGACCCGCTCGCCGCGCTCCGCGCCACCGTCGAGGCCCTGCACACCCCCCGCGACCTCGCCCCCGGGCTGCCGCCCTTCACCGGCGGCATGGTCGGCTACCTCGGCTACGACGTCGTGCGCCGCCTGGAGAAGCTCCCCGAGGACACGCCCGACGAACTCGGCCTGCCCGAGCTGACGATGCTCCTCACCTCCGACCTCGCCGTGCTCGACCACTGGAACGGCACCGTCCGGCTCATCGCCAACGCCATCAACCACAACGACCTCGCGAGCGGCGTGGACGAGGCGTACGCCGACGCCGTCGCCCGGCTCGACGCGATGGAGGCCGACCTGCGCCGCCCCCTCGCCTCCGAGCCCGCCGAACTCCCCGCCTCCGAACTGCCCGCGTACACCGCGCGCTGGGGCGGCCCCGACTTCCGCGCCGCCGTCGAGACCGTCAAGGAACGCATCCGGGCCGGGGAGGCCTTCCAGGTCGTGCCCTCGCAGCGCTTCGAGGCGCCCTGCGCCGCGAGCGCCCTCGACGTCTACCGCGTCCTGCGCGCCACCAACCCCTCGCCGTACATGTACCTCCTGCGCCTCGACGGCTTCGACATCGTCGGCTCCAGCCCCGAGGCGCTCGTCAAGGTCGAGGACGGCCGCGCCATGGTCCACCCCATCGCGGGCACCAGGCCGCGCGGCGCGAGCCCGCAGGAGGACCGCGAACTGGGCGAGGAACTCCTCAAGGACCCCAAGGAGCGCGCCGAGCACCTCATGCTCGTGGACCTCGGCCGCAACGACCTCGGCCGGGTCTGCGCGCCCGGCAGCGTCGAGGTGGTCGACTTCATGTCCGTCGAGCGCTACTCGCACGTCATGCACATCGTCTCGACCGTCACCGGGCAGGTCGCCGAGGGCCGCACCGCCTTCGACGTCCTCACCTCCTGCTTCCCCGCCGGGACCCTCTCGGGCGCCCCCAAGCCGCGCGCCCTGGAGATCATCGACGAACTGGAGCCGTCCCGGCGCGGCGTGTACGGCGGCGCCGTCGGCTACCTCGACTTCGCGGGCGACTCGGACACGGCCATCGCGATCCGCACCGCGGTGCTGCGCGACGGGACCGCGTACGTGCAGGCCGGGGCGGGGGTCGTCGCCGACTCGGACCCGGCGGCCGAGGACCAGGAGTGCCGCAACAAGGCCGCCGCCGTGCTCCGCGCCGTCCACAGCGCCGACCGGCTGCGGGCCGCGCGGCGCGGTGAGGGATAGTGGACGGGTGACTGCTGTCCCGCAACCCCGTACCGACGCGGCGCCCGCGCCCGCGAGCCCGGCGGCCCCCGCCGCCGCGCGCGCCCAGCGCGGGGCGCGCCGGAGCCTCGCCGCCGCGCTCGTGCTCGGCGCCGCGGGTGCCGCGCTCGCCCTGCTGTGCTCGCGCCAGACCTGGGCGCACGGCACCGCGACCGTCGTCGGCGGTACCCTGCCGCTCTCGGTCAAGGGCGGCGACGTCACCGGCGCGCCCGCCGCGCTCGCCATCGTCGGCCTCGCCTCCCTCTTCGCCGTGTTCGCGGTCCGCCGCGCGGGCCGCGTCTTCGTCGCGGCGCTCCTCGCGCTCAGCGGCGTCGGCACCGTCGTCGCGGGCGTCCTCGGCGCGCGCGACCACGGCGCGCTCGACGACAAGGCCGCCCAAGCCTCCGGGCACGCGGCGGCGACCGTCCACGCCTTCGGCGCCACCGCCTGGCCCTGGGTCTCCACCGGCGCCGGAGCCCTCCTCCTCGTCGCGGGCGTCCTCGCGCTGCTGCACGGCCGCCGCTGGCCCGCCATGTCCGGGCGGTACGAGCGCGGCGGCGCCGCGCCCGCGCCGCGCGCCCCGCGCCGCGCGCTCGACCCGGACCGTCCCGAGGACCTGTGGAAGGCCATCGACCGGGGCGAGGACCCCACCGGCGAGCGCTGAGCCGGGCGGCCCGGAGGGCCCACCCCGGTGCGCGCCACCGCGCCCCGTGCGCCACAATGAACGCGTAGATCCACCGCATCGAGGAGCAAGACATGTCGCAGAACAGCCACGGGCACACACCGGCGGCGTGGACCGGCGTTCTGATCGCCTTCGTGGGCTTCATCGTGTGCAGCGTCTTCATCGTGATGGCCGTGCCGGTCGGCTTCTGGGTCGGTATCGGCATCCTGCTGCTCGCGGCGATCGTGGGCGGCGCGATGAGCGCGGCCGGTCTCGGGATGCCGAAGGGCAACGCCCCCCTCGGCGGCGGACACCACTGAGCCACCGCGGCGGCGCCCCCGACGCACGCGCCGGGCGCGCGGGAAACGCGCCCGGGCCGCACAATGAGCCCGTGAGCACCCCCGCCGCCCTCGCCCACCCCGTCCGCCGCCTCGCCGCCCCCGCTCTCGCCCTCGCCGGCGTGGCGGGGGCGTTCGCGTACGTCGGGGCCGTTGATCCCCACGAGCCGGGGCACTACCCCGCCTGCCCGCTCCTGCGGCTCACCGGGCTCTACTGCCCCGGCTGCGGAGGGCTGCGCAGCGCGCACGCCGTCGCGCACGGCGACCTCGCGGCGGCCTTCCAGGACAACGCGCTCGCCGTCCTCGGCTACGGGCTCGCCGCCGTGCTGTGGCTCGTGTGGACCGTGCGCGCCGCGCGCGGCAGGGACCTCGCCCCGCCGCTGCCCCCGGCCCGGCTGCGCTGGGCGCTCGCGGCCGTCGTGCTCGCCTTCACGCTCGTGCGCAACCTCCCCCTCGGCGGCTTCCTGCACCCCTGAGCCCCGCCGCCCCCGCACCAGCCCCGCCGCCGCGTGAACCTCCTGGTCAGCCGCGCCGCCCCGCGAACCCCCTGGTCAGCCGCGCCGCCGTCAACCGGATGCGCGCCTTACGCCCCGCGGCGGCTACCATCGCAGGAGGTTCCCCGCCCCCCGTCGCACCGGGCACGGCCGGGGCCCGTCCCACGTTCCCCCCTTCCCCGCGCGGGGAGGCCCGAGAGGAGTCCGCCGGAGTGAGTGTGCTCGACGAGATCATCGACGGAGTGCGTGCCGACCTCGCGGAACGGCAGGCGCGCGTCAGCCTCGACGAGCTCAAGGAGCGTGCGGCCCGCGCCCCGGAGGCCCGGGACGGGCTCGCCGCGCTCGGCCGCGAGGGCGTGCAGGTCATCTGCGAGGTCAAGCGCTCCAGCCCCTCCAAGGGCGCGCTCGCCGCGATCGCCGACCCGGCCGCGCTCGCCGCCGACTACGAGGCGGGCGGCGCCGCCGTCATCTCCGTGCTCACCGAGCAGCGCCGTTTCGGCGGCTCGCTCGCCGACCTCGAAGCCGTCCGCGCCAAGGTCGACATCCCCGTCCTGCGCAAGGACTTCATCGTCACCTCCTACCAGCTCTGGGAGGCCCGCGCCTACGGCGCCGACCTCGCGCTCCTCATCGTCGCGGCGCTGGAGCAGCCCGCCCTCGAATCGCTCATCGAGCGCGCCGTCTCAATCGGCCTCACGCCGCTGGTCGAGGCGCACGACGAGGCCGAGGTCGAGCGCGCGGTCGAGGCGGGCGCCCGCCTCATCGGCATCAACGCCCGCAACCTCAAGAACCTCAAGGTCGACCGCAACACCTTCGAGCGCGTCGCGCCCGAGGTCCCCGCCGGCGTCCTCAAGGTCGCCGAGTCGGGCGTGCGCGGCCCGCACGACCTCATCGCCTACGCCAACGCGGGCGCCGACGCCGTCCTCGTCGGCGAGTCCCTCGTCACCGGTCGCGACCCGCGGACGGCCGTCGCCGACCTCGTCGCCGCCGGCGCCCACCCCGCGCTGCGCCACGGACGGGACTGAACCCTCCCATGGCCCCCACCGCCCCCGACCCGTACGCGCGCCTGGCGCGGGGCTGCCGCCCGCGCGGCTGCCGTGCCCCGGCCCGCCGCGTCCACGGGCGCCGGGTGCGGTACGTGATCGGGGACGAGCCGGGCCAGGTCAACGGGATGCGATGGCGCCGCACCGGCCGCTGAGGGCCTGACGCGCCGCGCCGCCCGTACCGTACGTGTCCGGGCGGACGCACGCCGTACCCTCGTGGCCGCCGTGTCGTCCCCGACCACCTCTCCCGGGCCGCCCGCGCGCGCCCCGGTACCGGAGCGTCCATCCATGACATACGAGGCATTCCTGGCGCACGAGCTCTTCGTGCCCGATCCCGAGGGCCTGAGCCCCACCACCGAGGGCTACTTCGGCCGCTTCGGCGGCGCCTTCATCCCGGAGGCGCTCGTCGCCGCCGTGGACGAGGTCGCCGTCGCCTACGACAAGGCCAGGAGCGACCCCGCCTTCGCCGCCGAGCTCGGCGACCTCCTGCTGAACTACACCGGGCGCCCCAGCGCCCTGACCGAGGTGCCGCGCTTCGCCGCACACGCGGGCGGCGCCCGGGTGTTCCTCAAGCGCGAGGACCTGAACCACACCGGCTCGCACAAGATCAACAACGTGCTGGGGCAGGCGCTGCTCACCCGCCGCATGGGCAAGACCCGCGTCATCGCCGAGACCGGCGCGGGCCAGCACGGCGTCGCCACCGCGACCGCCTGCGCCCTCTTCGGCCTGGACTGCACGATCTACATGGGCGAGATCGACACCGAGCGGCAGGCGCTCAACGTCGCCCGGATGCGGATGCTCGGCGCCGAGGTCGTCGCCGTGAAGTCCGGCAGCCGTACCCTCAAGGACGCCATCAACGAGGCGTTCCGCGACTGGGTCGCCAACGTCGAGCACACGCACTACCTGTTCGGCACCGTCGCGGGCCCGCACCCCTTCCCCGCGATGGTCCGCGACTTCCACCGCGTCATCGGCGTCGAGGCGCGCCGCCAGCTCCTGGAGCGCGCGGGCCGGCTCCCGGACGCGGCGGTCGCCTGCGTCGGCGGCGGCTCCAACGCGATGGGCCTCTTCCACGCCTTCCTGCCCGACACGGACGTCCGTCTCGTCGGCTGCGAGGCCGCCGGGCACGGCGTCGCCTCGGGCGAGCACGCGGCGACCCTCACGGCCGGCGAGCCGGGGATACTGCACGGCTCCCGCTCCTACGTCCTCCAGGACGAGGAGGGCCAGATCACCGAGCCCTACTCCATCTCGGCCGGGCTCGACTACCCGGGCATCGGCCCCGAGCACGCCCACCTGCGCGAGACCGGGCGCGCCGAGTACCGCCCGGTCACCGACCGCGAGGCGATGGAGGCGCTGCGGCTGCTGTCGCGCACCGAGGGCATCATCCCCGCCATCGAGTCGGCGCACGCCCTCGCGGGCGCGCTCGACATCGGCCGCGAGCTGGGCCCCGACGGGCTCGTCCTCGTCAACCTGTCCGGGCGCGGTGACAAGGACATGGACACCGCCGCCAAGTACTTCGGCCTCTACGACGAGGAATCGGTCGTCGTGGACGGCATCGTCCGCGCCGACGCGGAGGGGGAGCCCCAGTGAGCCAGCACCACGCCGGACAGTCCGCGCTGCTGCGCGAGACCCTCGCGGGCGCCCGCGCCGAGAACAGGGCCGCGCTCATCGCCTACCTGCCGGCCGGTTTCCCGAGCATCGAGGGCGGCGCGAAGGCGGTACGGGCCGCGCTCGAAGGCGGCGCCGACGTCGTCGAGGTCGGGCTGCCGCACTCCGATCCGGTCATGGACGGCCCGGTCATCCAGACCGCCGACGACATCGCGCTGCGCGGCGGCCTGCGGATCAGGCACGTCATGGACACGGTCCGGCAGGCGTTCGAGGCCACGGGCAAGCCGGTCCTCGTCATGACCTACTGGAACCCCATCGACCGCTACGGCGTCGAGCGCTTCACGCGTGAACTCGCCGAGGCCGGGGGAGCGGGCTGCATCCTGCCCGACCTGCCCGTGCAGGAGTCCGCCGAGTGGCGCGCGCACGCCGAGAAGCAGGGGCTCGCGACCGTCTTCGTCGTCGCGCCGAGCAGCACCGACAAGCGCCTCGCCGAGATCACGGAGGCGGGCAGCGGTTTCGTCTACGCGGCCTCGCTCATGGGCGTCACGGGCACCCGCGACTCGGTCGGCGAGCAGGCCAAGGACCTCGTGAGCCGCACCCGCGCCACGACGGACCTGCCGATCTGCGTCGGCATCGGCGTCTCGACCCCGGCCCACGCCGCCGAGGTCGCCGCCTTCGCCGACGGCGTCATCGTCGGCTCCGCCTTCGTCAAGCGCCTCCTGGACGCGCCCGACGAGGAGACGGGGCTCGCGGCGGTACGGGAACTGGCGGCCGACCTGGCGAAGGGCGTCCGGCGACGGGGCTGAGCCGACGCGGGGCCTCCGCCCGCGGCGGTGACGGGCCGGGTGCGACGGGATTCCTCCCGGGCGCGCCCGGCCCGTGCTGGTGCGGGGGTGCCGAGCGTGCGGGGTGCGGGGGCGCGGGCCCGGTGTGCGCGGGGGTGCCGAGCGTGCCAGGGGCCCGGGCCCGGATCCGGGGGCGGGTGGCGGTGTGGGCGCTTCGTGGCGGGCGATGAGCCGATGGTCGCACCGGTTCCCGGCAACCCCGTGCGTCCCGTTTCACTCGTCCGCGTGAAGAAGCGCCGGGGCAGGCACGCGTGCCCTCCCGGTTCGTTGGCGGGGGTGTGAGCGAGAAGAATCGTCAGGGAAAGCTGTCCGCGCGGGACCGCATCGCGGCCGACCGCCGCCGCGAGGAGGCGCGCGAGAAGCGGCGCAAGAGCCTCGTGATGGGCGCCGTCGTGCTCGGGGTGCTCGTCGTGGTGGGTGGCGTCGGTGCCGCCGTCACGATGGGCAAGAAGGACGGCGCGGACGCCGCCGGGCCCGTCGTCGCCCCCAAGGGCGCGACCGGCGAGGACGGGCTGGCCATCCCGCTCGGCGAGAAGTCGGCCCCCTCCGTCCTCACCATCTGGGAGGACTTCCGCTGTCCCGCCTGCGCCCAGTTCGAGAACGGCTTCCGTTCCACGGTCCACGAGCTGGCCGACGCGGGGAAGCTGCGCGTCGAGTACCACCTCGCCACCCTCATCGACGGCAACATGGGCGGCAGCGGCTCGGCGAGCGCGGCGAACGCGGCGCTCTGCGCGCAGGACGTGGGCAAGTTCCCCGCCTACCACGACGTGCTCTACGCCAACCAGCCCGCCGAGACGACCGACCCCTACGCCCAGCCGGACAAGCTCATCGACCTCGCCAAGAAGGTCAAGGGCCTCGACACCCCCGCCTTCCGCTCCTGCGTCGAGGACAAAACCCACAGTTCCTGGGTCTCGAAGTCCAACGAGAAGTTCCAGCAGGGCGGCTTCCGGGGCACCCCCACGGTCCTCCTGGACGGCAAGGACGTCTTCAAGAACCCGAAGCCCGCCTTCACCCCGGACCGCTTGAAGGAACTGGTGGAGGAGAAGGCGGCCAAGGGCTGAGCCCCGCGCCCGGGACCCGCGCGACCCGTCCCGTCCGGCGCGCGCGGGCACGGTCGCGGGCCGCGGAGGACCGGCCCGCCGAGGGGCGCTGTTACGGAGACGTTGCCAACGCTGCGACCCGTCCTCCTCCCGCCCCGCGATAGCGTGGACATCGTCATGGACCTTGCCTACATTCCCAGCCCGTCGCGCGGAGTGCTGTACCTCGGCTCCATCCCGCTGCGCGGATACGCGTTCTGCATCATCATCGGCGTCTTCGTCGCCGTGCTCATCGGCAACCGGCGCTGGATCGCGCGCGGCGGCCGGGCGGGCACGGTGGCGGACATCGCCGTCTGGGCCGTGCCCTTCGGGCTCGTCGGCGGACGGCTGTACCACGTCATCACCGACTACGAGCTGTACTTCACCGAGGGCAAGGACTGGGTCAACGCCTTCAAGATCTGGGAAGGCGGCCTCGGCATCTGGGGCGCCATCGCCTTCGGTGCCCTCGGCGCCTGGATCGGCTGCCGCAGGCGCGGTATCCCGCTCCCGGCCTGGGCCGACACGGTCGCCCCCGGCATCGCCTTCGCCCAGGCGATCGGCCGCTGGGGCAACTGGTTCAACCAGGAGCTGTACGGCAAGAAGACGGACCTGCCCTGGGCGCTCAAGATCACCAACGACACCGGCGGCCGTATCCCGGGCACGTACCACCCGACGTTCCTCTACGAGTTCCTGTGGTGCGTCGGCGTCGGCCTCCTCGTCATCTGGGCCGACCGCCGCTTCCGCCTCGGCCACGGCCGTGCCTTCGCGCTCTACGTCGCGGCGTACTGCGCGGGCCGCGCCTGGATCGAGTACCTGCGCGTGGACGACGCCCACCACATCCTCGGCGTCCGCCTCAACGTGTGGACGGCGATCATCGTCTTCATCGCCGCCGTCGCCTACTTCTTGATCTCCGCCCGCCTCCACCCGGGCCGCGAGATCATCCACGACAAGGGCGGCGACGGAGAGCCCCCGGAGCCGAAGGAAACGGGCGAGGCGAAGGACGCGGACGCGAAGGACGGCGACGGGGAGGCGGACGCGGCCGGGGAGCCCAGCGCCTCCGGCGCGACCTCCGCCTCCGCCCCCGGCAAGGACGCCACCCCCTCCGGTCCCGGCATCGGCCTCAAGAAGAGCTGACCGCGAGACCCACAGCTCACCGCCCCCGGCACGCCCGGGGACACCCGCAGGGCGGGACGGACCAGCTCCGTCCCGCCCTGGCTCCGTCTCCGCCCGCGCCCGCCCCTCCGCGCGGCCCGTGCGGCTCGCGCGACGGGTTCCGCTCACGCCACCCCCGGGCGTCGGTTCGGCGCGCGTGGCGGGTTCGGCTCGCGCGACGCGTCCCGCTCAGGCCGTGCCGGGGCGCCTGCTCGGCCTGCACTGCGTCCCGCCAGCCGGTGCGGCGCATCCGGCTTAGGCCACCTCGCGCGCCCGCCGGGCCCGCGCGGCGTCCAGCCGACCCGGGGAGGCGCGTCCTGCTCCTGCCACCCCCGACGCCCGCTCGGCTCGCACGCCCCGTCCCGCTCGTGCCACCCCGGGCGCCCGTTCGGCCCGCGCGACGCCCCGCCAGCCAGCGCGGCGCCTCCGGCTCAAGCCACCGCGTCCCCGCACGGTCCGCACGGCGC
>NZ_GG770539.1:5471373-5472891 GCF_000154905.1 Streptomyces sp. SPB074
CACTCCAGGATCGGGTAGAGCTCGGGGACCGGCGCCCCGCCGCAGGCGACCGCCGCGCGCCGGACGTCCTCCGGGCCCCGCGACTTGGGCAGCCGCAGGCCCGACAGGTGCGGCAGCCCGGCGAGCGCCGCCACGTCGTGCGCGCCCCAGGGCCCGTCCAGGTGGTTGACGCGCACGTGCACCGGCACGGGCACCGGCTCCGAGAGGAGTTCCACGACGGCGGCGCGCGCGTACTCCTTGCCGTCGGAGGCGACCGCGTCCTCCAGGTCCACGAGGACGACGTCCGCGCCCGCCGAGAGCGCCTTCTCGACCCGTGCGGGCCGGTCGCCGGGCACGTACAGCCAGGTCAGCGGTGTGGTGGACAGACCGTTCTCCCTCGTCTCGCTCGTCATACCGCGCCCGCCGCCCGCAGCCGCGCGATGTCCCCGGCGCCGAAACCGGCCTCGGCGAGCACCGCGTCCGTGTCCGCGCCGTGCGGCCGCCCCGTCCAGCGGATGTGCCCCGGTGTCTCCGAGAGCCGGAACAGGACGTTCTGCATCCGCAGCCGCCCCAGCTCGGGATCGTCGAAGACGGGCAGCGAGCCGAGTGCCGCGTACTGCGGGTCGGCCATGACGTCGGCGACGTCCTGCACGGGCGCGATCGCCGCGTCCGCCCGTTCGAAGGCGTCCACGACCTCCGCGCGCCCGCGCGCCGCGATCCAGGAGCCCACCGCCTCGTCCAGTTCCTCCGCGTGCGCGGCGCGCCCGGCGCCGCTCGCGAACCACGCCTCCTCGATCAGCTCGGGGCGCCCCACGAGCCGCAGCACCCGCTCGGCCACGGACTGCGCCGAGGTCGAGACCGCGACCCAGCGGCCGTCCGCCGTGCGGTACGTGTTGCGCGGCGCGTTGTTCGTGGAGCGGTTGCCGGTACGCGGCTGGACGTAGCCGAGCTGGTCGAACCAGAGGGGCTGCGGGCCGAGCACCGTCAGGATCGGCTCGATGATCGCGAGGTCCACGACCTGGCCGCGCCCCGTGCGCTCGCGCCCGGCGAGCGCCGTCATGACCGCGTACGCCGTCGCGAGCGCCGCGATCGAGTCCGCGAGCCCGAACGGCGGCAGCACCGGAGGCCCGTCCGGCTCCCCGGTGATCGCGGCGAAGCCGCTCATGGCCTCCGCGAGCGTCCCGAAGCCCGGTCGCTTCGCGTACGGGCCGAACTGGCCGAAGCCCGTGACGCGGGCGAGGACGAGCCGGGGGTTGACCTCGCTCAGTTCCGCCCAGCCCAGGCCCCAGCGCTCCAGCGTCCCCGGGCGGAAGTTCTCGATCACGACGTCGGCGTCCGCGACGAGCCGCAGCAGCACCTCGCGGCCCTCGGGGCGTGACAGGTCCGCCGTCGAGTTCCGCTTCCCGCGCCCGAGCAGCTTCCACCACAGCCCCACGCCGTCCTTGCCGGGTCCGTGCCCGCGCGAGGGATCGGGCCGGGTGGGGTGCTCGATCTTGACGACGTCCGCGCCGAAGTCCGCGAGCATCGTCGCGGCGAGCG
>NZ_GG770539.1:5473905-5475463 GCF_000154905.1 Streptomyces sp. SPB074
GCGCGCGCGGCGGCGACGGCCTGGTTGGCGCCCTAGACACCGGGATGGGTGCGGAATCCGTGCCACGATGACGGTCTCGCCGCGCTCGGGAGCGCGGGCGACGTGGGAGACGAGATCCATGTCCCACCAAAAAAAGGACCACGATGCCCCCCACAACGTGGGGAACATGAGGGCGCTCGGGGGCGGCGCCTCGCCGTCCGTGGCGGGCGCGTCCCGTACGAGGACGCGCTCCCGGGCGGCGGGACGGCGGGCGGTCTGGTCGTGCGCGGCCCCGGGGGCGAGGGCGAGTTCCGTCGTGAGCCGGGCGAGCGTGCCGTAGTCCGCGCCGGTCGCGCCGGGATCGTTCCAGCTCCCCTTGACCGCTGTCCTCAATCGGTTCCCCAGCGGAGCGGTCCACACCCCGGGGACCCCGTGGAGCACTCCTGCGACGGACCCCGCCGTCGCTCCGTTCGAATCCGTGTCCCAGCCGCCGGAGACCGTACGGGTCACCGCCGCCGTGAAGAAGTCCTCCTCCGCGCCCGCCTCGACCGCGAGCGCCGCGTGCGTGAGCGCGGCGGCCAGCAGCGCCGCGTTCGGCACGACGTGCACCCAGTGCGTGCCCCGGTGCGCCGCGTGCAGGGCGTCCACGACGGCGTCGAAATCCTCGTGCGTACGGGCCAGGGCGACCGCCTCGCGCACGGCGCGGGCGAGGCGGGAGCCGGGCGGCACGACGCGCAGGCCGGTCAAACAAAACAGTGGTGCGCGTCCCCGCCGAGCGCGGTCGCCTCCGCGAGCACGGCCGCGGCGAACATGGCCCCGTACACGCCGTTGGCGGTGTGGCTGAGGACCGCGTCCCGCCACGCCTGCTCCGCCGCGCCCGCCGGGTCGCCCGGGTGCGTCCAGCCGTGCACGTCGGCCCTGATCAGCGCGCCGATCCACTCGCGGAAGGGGTTGCGGTGCCGGGCGGTCTCGGGCGGCTCCAGGCCGCGCAGGAGGTTCGCGTAGGCGACCCGCTCGGCGGTGAAGACCTTCCCGGCCGGCAACTGCTCCAGCCACAGGGCCGCGAGATCCGCCGTCGTGAAGTCCCGGCCGTGCCGCAGCAGCAGTTCGAGGGTCAGGACGGGATGGTCGAGGTCGTCGTCCTCGGGTGTCCCCGCGATGTTCTCGGCGAGGCAACCGCCCGCGCTGCGCCGGTTCCAGGGGTAGGCGGCGAGCAGCTCGGCCGGGACGCCGCGCGCCGTGAACCACGTGCGCAGCGGCCAGTTCCCCGCGGCCCGCGCGAGGGCCCTGATCCCGTCGAGCGGCAGCTTCTCGACCGGCTTGCCGAGCACGCACCCGGCCGCGCGCCCGCGCCAGGCGGCTTCCAGCCGCCGCTCCAGGACCGCCGGGCCGCCCTCGTACGGCGCCCGCGGCCCGGGCCACCCGGGGCACGCCGCGACGATCTCACCGAATCCCGTCGGCTCGCACCCGCCCGCCGCCCCGGGCCTCGGCACCTCGGCGAGCCTGTCCAGCAACTCCCGCGCGAGGGAGCGCAGTGCGCGCGGTGTTCTCCCTTGAGGCCCCGGCCCGTACGGGGGCC
>NZ_GG770539.1:5475857-5476989 GCF_000154905.1 Streptomyces sp. SPB074
GCGCCGCCGAGCGCCCCGGCGAGGGCGCCGCCCATCGTGGCGATCGAGTCGCAGTCCCTCTTGTAGTTCACGGCGCCGAGGATCGTGTCCCTGGCCGCGACCCGAGCAGACGAGCAACATGCCGAGCGCGATGGGCAGTTCCTCGATCGCGTGCAGGCGCGAGGGCCGCCGCGCGCCGAGCGAGGGCGCCCGGTACTCCTCGCCGACCGTGTCGAACGGCGCGACGGCGGCCCGCAACTCGCCCTGCGCCGCCTCCGCCTCGTCGTGCCGCGCGGCGACCGCGCACACCGCCTCGATCGCCGCGCGCGTCCCGTCCTTCGCGAGCCGCAGGCACGCCTCCACGACGTCCCCCGGGCCCGCGCCCGGCCGGCACGCCGCCGCGACGGCCGCGGCGAAGACCGCCGCCGCCTCGCGCCCGTAGGAGGACTGGTGCGCGCCCGCGATCTCCGCAGCCTCCGCGTAAGCGCCGTCCGGATCACCGGCGTTGACGAGCCCGACCGGCGCCATGTACATCGCCGCGCCGCAGTTCACGACGTTCCCGACGCCCGCCTCGCGCGGGTCGGCGTGCGCGTAGTGCAGCCGTGTCACGAGCCACTTCTCGGCGAGGAACACCCGTTGCAGCGGCAGCGCCTCCGCCTCCAGCTCGGGAATCCACCGCGGGTTCTCGGTGAGTTCGGGCACGAGGTGCGCGGCGATGGCGTGCGCGTCCAGGTGGTCGCGGACCTTCGCGTAGACGCGGATCAGCGCGTGCGTCATGAGGGTGTCGTCGGTGACGTGCCCGTCGCCCTTGTGGTACGGGGCCAGAGGGCGGGCCGTACGCCACCGCTCGCCCGCCCACGGGCCGACGATCCCGGTCACCCTGCCGCCGTGCCGCGCCACGATCTGCTCCGGGCTGTAGCCCTCCACGGGCCCGCCGAGCGCGTCGCCCACGGCGGCGCCGAGCAGCGCGCCGCGCACCCGGTCGGCGAGGGCGGGCCCCGTCGCGGGGACACCTCGGGCAGGAGGGAGGGGGGAGACTGCGGTCATGAGGCGGTGCCGTCCTTTCCCGCGCCCGCGGGGGGCGCGGTGGTCCTGTCCGGAAGAGGGGCGGTGACGAGGGCGTCGAGGCGCGCGGCGAGCGCGAGCAGGTCGG
>NZ_GG770539.1:5478175-5487069 GCF_000154905.1 Streptomyces sp. SPB074
GCTCATGCGGTGGCTCCGGAGGACGACGGGGTAGGGAGGAGGGGGCCGCCCTGGGGCGCGCGCGGCGGTGTGACGCGCTGCTCCGCCGCACGGCGGGCTTCCAGGAGCTGCCCGGCCAGGTCGAGGACGTGGCGGCCCGCCATCGCGGGGAGGCAGGAGCCGCGCGCGGGGCCGATGCGGCGCGCCCACTCCGCCGGGATCGCCTCGACGCCGCCCGCCGCGCCCGCGAGCGCGCCCGCGATGGCGGCGGTCGTATCGGCGTCGCGCCCCATGTTCACGGCGGCGAGCACCGCCGTGCGGAACGCGCCGTCCGCGAGCGCGTACGCCCCGAGCGCGAGAGCCACCGCCTCCGGCGCGAGGTCCGTCCACGGGTAGGCGCGCACGACGACGGCGGCGCGCAGCGCCCGCTCCCCCTCGCGCGCGGCGACGAGGGCGCGGCCCAGCGAGCGGTACGTCCACGAATCGGCCGGTACGGCGGCGAGCGCGGCCTCCGCCACCTCGCCGGGGCCCGCCCCGGTCATCGCCACGGCGACCGCCGCCGCGACCGCCTGCCCGCCGTACAGGCCCTCGCCCTCGTGGCTCACCGCGCCGTCCACGGCGACGAGCCGCGCCGCCTCGGCAGGGTCGCCCGCCGCGTACACGCCGAACGGCGCGGCCCGCATCGCGAGGCCGTCGCTCCACGGGTGCCGGTGCTGCGCGCTCGCGGGGGCGCCGAGCCCGCGCCGCAGGTTCTCCACCGTGCCGCGCTCGCTGAACCCGGCGCCGCGGAAGGCGCCCGCGTCGATGTCGGTCAGCCACTCGCGCCAGGCCGCCTCCGCGTGCGCGACGGTGAGTCCGGCCCCGTGGCGCACGAGCAGCAGGCCGGAGAAGAGGGCGTACTCGGTGTCGTCCGTGCCCGCGGGGCGCTCGGCCACGTACCCCGTGATCCGGCCCCAGCGCCGTCGGATCTCGCTCGGTTTCAGGTTCTCGGCGGGCGCGCCGAGCGCGTCCCCGACGGCGAGGCCGAGGAGCGCGCCGCGCGCTCTCGACTCCGCCGCGGCCGGTTCCGCGCTCACCGTGGTGGCCATCGTGCGCCTCCTCGGGCGGCCTGCGGCGGGACTCCTCGTCCCGCTCTCCGTCCGCTGATCCTGCGCCATCCACGGCGCTGTTCGGGCGACGTTCGAGGCGAAGAGCGCAGGCTCGCGGGGGAGAACCACTCTTTCGGCGGTCGCGGGAGCGGAGCACGGCAGGAGGCGGGCGCGCGGCCGGGCGCTGTGCGCCTGTCGTGCGCCCGGACCGGTGTACGAGAAGGGGGGGAGGACCGGGGCGCGGGAGGGGGCGCGGGTCCGTGTCCCGGGGCGGCCGCCGCGGCCGGTACGTGCGGTAAGTACGGCCTTCCTTGCTGGCAGCCGTCGTTTTTCGCGCGTACTTTCGAGCGTCCCGTTCCGCTCAGCCGACCGTGAAGGACCCCCGGGCATGACGCCGCTCGACACCGCCACCCCGCCCCCGCCCGACCCCGCTCCCGTCACCCCGGGCGGGCCCGCCCCCCTCACCCCCGCCGGCGGCCCCGCCCCCGCCGTCCCCACGCCCCCGCACCCCCACCACCGGGACGTCAACGGGGGCTGGCTGCGGCCCGCCGTGTTCGGGGCGATGGACGGGCTCGTGTCGAACCTCGCGCTCATGAGCGGCGTGGCCGGAGGGTCCGTCGCGCCGCACACCGTCGTGCTCACCGGGCTCGCCGGGCTCGCGGCGGGCGCCTTCTCGATGGCGGCGGGGGAGTACACCTCGGTCGCCTCGCAGCGCGAACTCGTCCTCGCCGAGCTGGAGGTCGAGCGGCGCGAGCTGCGGCGCAACCCGGAGGAGGAGCTGGCGGAGCTGGCCGCCGTCTACGAGGCGCGCGGCGTCGAGCCGCGCCTGGCCGCCGAGGTGGCCCGGCAGCTCTCGGCCGATCCCCAGCAGGCCCTGGAGGTGCACGCGCGCGAGGAACTGGGCGTCGATCCCGAGGACCTGCCCTCGCCGCTCGTGGCGGCCGGTTCCTCCTTCGTCTCCTTCGCGCTCGGCGCGCTGCTCCCCGTCCTGCCGTACCTGCTGGGCGCGAGCGCCCTGTGGCCGGCCGTGGCGCTCGCGCTGCTCGGCCTCTTCGGCTGCGGTGCCGTCGTGGCCCGCGTGACGGCCCGTACGTGGTGGTACGGGGGAGCGCGGCAGCTCGTCCTGGGCGGGGCGGCGGCCGGTGTGACGTACCTCCTGGGCAATCTCTTCGGGGCGGCCCTAGGGTGAGGTGACCGAGCGCCTATACGGAACTTTGCATAAGTAGTCGTTTCCGGCCGGTTTCAGTCAGGCGGCGACAGGGCATGAGCCGTACGCGCCACGGGCAGCGTCGCCCGTCCACCCGGCCCGCGAGGCGCGACCCCCGCACCCCGCAGGCCCCCGCCCGGCTTTTGCCGGGCTTTTCCGGCCCCCGACCGCTTTCGCTCGACCAGCACCCCGACCGGTGCCGCCACCGGACCGCCGCGGGCGGCCGGCCCCCCGCCGCGGGCCGGTCGCCGCACGCCTCCCGGCCCACCCCGGCCGCACCGGAGCCGGACCGTCGGCACCCCGCCCGAGCTGCGGGTTCCTTCGGGTGGCTGTCCGCATGGTGGAACGCAGTATCCGGTTTCCGGGATTGCTTCCATCATGTAACCTGCTCGAAATTTCGCATGAGGGCCAACGTCGTCCCTCGGCACATGTCATATGCCACCGACGACGACGGGAGAGCCGATGCGTACACCGCGCCCGCAGTCCCCGCAGGCAGCGGCCACGCGCCCGGCGGTCACCACGACCTCCTGGGCCCACATGGACGCCCGCCCTGCCGCCCAGGGCCTGTACGACCCCAGCAACGAGCACGACGCCTGCGGCGTCGGCTTCGTGGCGACCCTCACCGGCGAGGCGAGCCACGCGCTCGTCGAGCAGGGACTCACGGTGCTCAAGAACCTGGAGCACCGCGGCGCGACCGGCTCCGAGCCCGACTCCGGCGACGGCGCGGGCCTCCTCTCCCAGATCCCCGACGCCTTCCTGCGCGAGGTGGCCGGCTTCGAGCTGCCCGCTCCCGGCGCGTACGCCGTCGGCATCGCCTTCCTCCCCGACAACGAGCCCGACGAGGTCGCCGACGCCGTCGCGATCCTCGCCCGCGAGGAAGGGCTCACCGTCCTGGGCTGGCGCGAGGTCCCCGTGGCCCCCCAGCTCCTCGGCGCCGCCGCCCGGGCCACCATGCCCGTCTTCCGGCAGCTCTTCGTCGCCGACGCCGGCACCGACCCCGCCACCGGCGACCCCGCCACCGGCATCGCGCTGGACCGCCGCGCCTTCCTGCTCCGCAAGCGCGCCGAACGCGAACTCGGCGTCTACTTCCCCTCGCTCTCCGCACGCACCATCGTGTACAAGGGGATGCTCACCACGGGGCAGCTGGAGCCGTTCTTCCCCGACCTCTCGGACCGCCGCTTCGCGAGCGCCGTCGCCCTCGTGCACTCGCGCTTCTCGACGAACACCTTCCCGAGCTGGCCGCTCGCCCACCCGTACCGCTTCATCGCGCACAACGGCGAGATCAACACCGTCAAGGGTAACCGCAACTGGATGCGCGCCCGCGAGTCGCAGCTCGCCTCGGACCTCTTCCCCGGCGAGTCGCTGGAGCGGATCTTCCCCGTCTGCACGCCCGACGCCTCCGACTCGGCGTCCTTCGACGAGGTCCTCGAACTCCTCCACCTCGGTGGCCGCTCGCTCCCGCACTGCGTGCTCATGATGATCCCCGAGGCGTGGGAGAACCACACCTCGATGGACCCGGCCCGCCGCGCGTTCTACGAGTACCACTCGGCCCTCATGGAGCCCTGGGACGGCCCCGCCGCCGTCGCCTTCACCGACGGAGTCCAGATCGGCGCCGTCCTCGACCGCAACGGGCTCCGCCCCGGCCGCTACTGGGTCACCGACGACGGCCTCGTCGTCCTCGGCTCCGAGGTCGGCGTCCTCGACATCGACCCCGCCAAGGTCGTCCGCAAGGGCCGCCTCCAGCCCGGCCGCATGTTCCTCGTGGACACCGCCGAGCACCGCATCATCGAGGACGACGAGGTCAAGGCCGCGCTCGCCGCCGAGCACCCCTACGAGGAGTGGGTCGAGGCCGGCGAGATCGAGCTGCCCGACCTGCCCGAGCGCGAGCACGTCGTGCACACGCACGCCTCCGTCACCCGCCGCCAGCAGACCTTCGGCTACACCGAGGAGGAACTGCGCGTCCTCATCGCGCCGATGGCCAAGGCAGGCGCCGAGCCGATCGGCTCCATGGGCACGGACTCGCCGATCGCCGCGCTCTCCGCCCGGCCCCGGCTCCTCTTCGACTACTTCACCCAGCTCTTCGCGCAGGTCACCAACCCGCCGCTGGACGCCATCCGCGAGGAACTGGTCACCTCGCTGCGCTCCACGCTCGGCCCCCAGGGCAACCTCCTGGAGCCCACCGCGGCCTCCTGCCGCGGCGTGACCCTGCCCTTCCCGGTGATCGACAACGACGAGCTCGCCAAGCTCATCCACATCAACGCCGACGGCGACCTGCCCGGACTGACCTCCGTGACGCTCTCCGGGCTCTACCGCGTCTCCGGCGGCGGCGCCGCGCTCGCCGCCCGCATCGAGGAGATCCGCGCCGAGACGGACGCCGCCATCGAGGCCGGCGCCCGCCTCATCGTGCTCTCGGACCGCCACTCGGACGCCGAGCACGCCCCGATCCCCTCGCTGCTGCTCACCGCCGCCGTCCACCACCACCTCATCAAGACCAAGCAGCGCTCCCAGGTCGGCCTGCTCGTCGAGGCCGGCGACGTCCGCGAGGTCCACCACGTCGCGCTCCTCATCGGCTACGGGGCCGCGGCCGTCAACCCCTACCTCGCCATGGAGTCCGTCGAGGACCTCGTGCGCGCCGGGACCTTCCTCCCGGACACCGAGGTCGAGCAGGGCATCCGCAACCTCATCAAGGCGCTCGGCAAGGGCGTCCTCAAGGTCATGTCGAAGATGGGCATCTCGACCGTCGCCTCCTACCGGGGCGCGCAGGTCTTCGAGGCCGTCGGCCTCGCCGCCGACTTCGTGGACACCTACTTCTCCGGCACCACCTCCAAGATCGGCGGCATCGGCATCGACGTCGTCGCCGAGGAGGTCGCCGCCCGCCACGCCAAGGCGTACCCGCCCACCGGCATCCCCTCCGCGCACCGCGCCCTGGAGATCGGCGGCGAGTACCAGTGGCGCCGCGAGGGCGAACCGCACCTCTTCGACCCCGAGACGGTCTTCCGCCTCCAGCACGCCACGCGCAGCCGCCGCTACGACATCTTCCAGAAGTACACGGAGCGCGTGAACGAGCAGTCCGAGCGGCTCATGACGCTGCGCGGCCTCTTCCACTTCAGCACCGGGCGCAGCCCGGTCCCGCTGGACGAGGTCGAGCCGGTCTCCGAGATCGTCAAGCGCTTCTCCACCGGCGCCATGTCGTACGGCTCCATCTCGAAGGAGGCGCACGAGAACCTCGCCATCGCGATGAACCAGCTCGGCGGCAAGTCGAACACCGGCGAGGGCGGCGAGGACGCCGACCGCCTCTACGACCCCGCCCGGCGCTCCGCGATCAAGCAGGTCGCCTCCGGCCGCTTCGGCGTCACGAGCGAGTACCTCGTCAACGCCGACGACATCCAGATCAAGATGGCCCAGGGCGCCAAGCCCGGCGAGGGCGGCCAGCTCCCCGGCCACAAGGTCTACCCCTGGGTCGCCACCACCCGGCACTCCACGCCCGGCGTCGGCCTCATCTCGCCGCCCCCGCACCACGACATCTACTCCATCGAGGACCTCGCCCAGCTCATCCACGACCTCAAGAACGCGAACCCCCGGGCGCGCGTCCACGTCAAGCTGGTCTCCGAGGTCGGCGTCGGCACCGTCGCCGCCGGTGTCTCCAAGGCCCACGCGGACGTCGTCCTCGTCTCCGGCCACGACGGCGGCACGGGCGCCTCGCCGCTCACCTCGCTCAAGCACGCGGGCGGCCCCTGGGAACTCGGCCTCGCCGAGACCCAGCAGACCCTGCTCCTCAACGGGCTGCGCGACCGCATCGTCGTGCAGACCGACGGCCAGCTCAAGACCGGCCGCGACGTCGTCATCGCCGCGCTCCTCGGCGCCGAGGAGTACGGCTTCGCGACCGCCCCGCTCGTCGTCTCCGGCTGCGTCATGATGCGCGTCTGCCACCTCGACACCTGCCCCGTCGGCATCGCCACGCAGAACCCCGTCCTGCGCGAGCGCTTCGCCGGCAAGCCCGAGTTCGTCGTCAACTTCTTCGAGTTCATCGCCGAAGAGGTCCGTGAACTCCTCGCCGAGCTGGGCTTCCGCACCCTGGACGAGGCCATCGGCCACGCCGAGTACCTCGACACGACCCGCGCGGTGGACCACTGGAAGGCGCAGGGCCTCGACCTCGCCCCGCTCTTCCACGTCCCCGGGCTGCCCGAGGGCACCGCCCGCCGCCAGGTCACCGAGCAGGACCACGGCCTCGCCAAGGCGCTCGACAACGAGCTGATCAAGCTCGCCGCCGACGCCCTGGCCGCCGCCTCGCCCGAAGCGGCCCCGCCGGTGCGCGGCCAGGTCGCCATCCGCAACATCAACCGCACCGTCGGCACGATGCTCGGCCACGAGGTCACCCGCCGCTTCGGCGGCGCCGGCCTGCCGGACGACACGATCGACATCACCTTCACCGGCTCCGCCGGCCAGTCCTTCGGCGCCTTCCTCCCGCACGGCGTCACGCTGCGCCTGGAGGGCGACGCCAACGACTACGTCGGCAAGGGCCTCTCCGGCGGCCGGGTCGTCGTCCGCCCCGACCGGGGCGCCGACCACCTCGCCGAGTACTCCACGATCGCGGGCAACACGATCGCCTACGGCGCCACCGCCGGGGAACTCTTCCTGCGCGGCCGCACCGGCGAGCGCTTCTGCGTGCGCAACTCGGGCGCCACCGTCGTCTCCGAGGGCGTCGGCGACCACGGCTGCGAGTACATGACCGGCGGCCGCGCCCTCGTCCTCGGCACGACCGGGCGCAACTTCGCGGCCGGGATGTCCGGCGGCATCGCCTACGTCATCGACCTCGACCGGAACAACGTCAACGGCGAGTCCCTCGCCTCGGTCGCCGAGACGCTGGACGACACCGACACCGCGTGGCTCCACGAGACCGTGCGCCGCCACCAGGAGGAGACCGGCTCCACCGTCGCCGCCAAGCTCCTCGCCGACTGGGACAACGCCGTCCACCGGTTCAGCAAGATCATTCCCCGTACGTACCAGGCCGTGCTCGCCGCCAAGGACGCCGCGGAGCGGGCCGGGCTCTCGGAGAACGAGACCCAGGACAAGATGATGGAGGCGGCGACCCATGGCTGACCCCAAGGGCTTTCTCACCCACGGGCGCGAGGTCGCCCGCACCCGTCCCGTCGCCGAGCGCGTCCAGGACTGGAACGAGGTCTACGTCCCCGGCTCCCTGCTGCCGATCATCTCGACGCAGGCCAGCCGCTGCATGGACTGCGGCATCCCCTTCTGCCACCAGGGCTGCCCGCTCGGCAACCTCATCCCCGAGTGGAACGACTTCGCCTACCGCGAGGACTGGTCCGCCGCCGCCGAGCGCCTGCACGCCACGAACAACTTCCCCGAGTTCACCGGGCGGCTGTGCCCCGCCCCGTGCGAGTCGGCGTGCGTCCTCGGCATCAACCAGCAGCCGGTGACGATCAAGAACGTCGAGGTCTCCATCATCGACAAGGCGTGGGACACCGGCGACGTCGCGCCGAGCGTCCCCGAGCGCCTCTCCGGCAAGACCGTCGCCGTCATCGGCTCCGGCCCCGCCGGCCTCGCCGCCGCCCAGCAGCTCACCCGCGCCGGGCACACCGTCGCCGTCTACGAGCGCGCCGACCGCATCGGCGGGCTGCTGCGCTACGGCATCCCCGAGTTCAAGATGGAGAAGCGGCACATCAACCGCCGCATCGAGCAGATGCGCGCGGAGGGCACCAAGTTCCGCACCGGCGTCGAGATCGGCCGCGACCTGGACGCCGCGAAGCTGCGCCGCCGCTACGACGCCGTCGTCATCGCCGCCGGGGCCACCGTCTCGCGCGACCTCCCGGTCCCGGGCCGCGAACTCAAGGGCATCCACTACGCGATGGAGTACCTGCCCCTGTCCAACAAGGTGCAGGAGGGCGACTACGTCACCCCGCCGATCACCGCCGAGGGCAAGCACGTCGTCGTGATCGGCGGCGGCGACACGGGCGCCGACTGCGTCGGCACCGCCCACCGCCAGGGCGCCGCCTCGGTCACGCAGCTGGAGATCATGCCCAAGCCAGGGGCCGAGCGGAACCCGGCCTCGCAGCCCTGGCCGACCTTCCCCCTGCTCTACAAGGTCACCTCCGCGCACGAGGAGGGCGGCGAGCGGATCTACTCCGCCGGCACCACCCACTTCGAGGGCGACGAGGACGGCAACGTGCGCTTCCTGCACCTCGCCGAGGTCGAGTTCGTGGACGGCAAGCTCACCCAGAAGCCGGGCACCGAGCGGAAGATCCCCGCCGAACTGGTCACCCTCGCGATGGGCTTCACCGGCACCGACCAGTCCAACGGCCTCGTCGAGCAGTTCGGCCTCGACCTCGACGCGCGCGGCAACATCGCCCGCGACGAGCACTTCGAGACCAACGTGCCCGGCGTCTTCGTCGCCGGGGACGCCGGACGCGGCCAGTCCCTCATCGTCTGGGCCATCGCCGAGGGCCGCTCCGCGGCGCGCGGCGTGGACCACTACCTGACCGGGGCCAGCTCCCTGCCCGCCCCGATCCGCCCCACGGACCGCTCCCTGGCGGTCTGAGCACCGGCCCCGCCCCGGGGCCACCCGACTGTCCCGTACAACGGCGTACGGAACTGAGCGCGGC
>NZ_GG770539.1:5487191-5487776 GCF_000154905.1 Streptomyces sp. SPB074
CGACACGCCCGAGTGGCTTGCCCCACACACGGGACGGCCTGTGCGTGTTAGGCTGGCGATGTTGCAGTTTTGGTACCCATAGAACTTTCTTATGTGCGCCTGACGGAATGCTTCGTCGGGCGCATCGTTTGTTTGGTCCCGGTTCTCCGGGTGGGGCTCATGGTGCGACACGGTGCGTGCACAGGGTACGTACCGCTCTCATCTCTCGACCTCTCAGGAGATTGACATGGCCACCGGTACCGTGAAGTGGTTCAACAGCGAAAAGGGCTTCGGCTTCATCGAGCAGGACGGCGGCGGCCCCGACGTCTTCGCCCACTACTCGAACATCGCGTCCTCGGGCTTCCGTGAGCTCATCGAGGGCCAGAAGGTCGAGTTCGACGTCACGCAGGGCCAGAAGGGCCTGCAGGCGGAGAACATCACGCCCAAGGGCTGATTTTGCGCGCGGCCCTCACGGGGGCCGAGAACGCCGCGTGAGCGGGGTCCGCACCAGCAGGTGCGGGCCCCGTTTCCGTGCCGACGCCTTCCGCGCACGGGCGTCACCCACCCGCCCGCCGCCCCTCCAGGAAGGCCCCCGTATGACCACCC
>NZ_GG770539.1:5487960-5488726 GCF_000154905.1 Streptomyces sp. SPB074
CCGCACCGGCCGCGGCGAGACCCGCGCCGCGCGCGGCGAAACGGCCCGCGCCCCCCAGCCCCGCCGTCGCGGCCCCGCCTCCGGCGCCCCGCGCGGCACCGGCTCGCGCGGCGGCGCCCGCCCCGGCGCAGGCCCCCGCGACTTCGCCGCGCCCGAGCCCCGCACGCCCGCGCTCCCGCCCGTCGCGGCCTTCGAGGACCTCGACATGCCCGAGGCGCTCCTCAAGACCCTCGCCGCGCAGGGCGTCACCACGCCCTTCCCGATCCAGGCCGCGACCCTCCCGAACTCCCTCGCGGGCCGCGACATCCTCGGCCGGGGCCGCACCGGCTCGGGCAAGACCCTCGCCTTCGGCCTCGCGCTCCTCGCGCGCACCGAGGGCCGCCGCGCCCAGCCGCGCGCCCCGCTCGGCCTCGTCCTCGTGCCCACGCGCGAGCTCGCCCAGCAGGTCACCGACGCCCTCACCCCCTACGCCACCGCGGTGAACCTGCGCCTGACGACCGTCGTCGGCGGGCTCTCGCTCACCAAGCAGGCGAACGCCCTGCGGCGCGGCGCGGAACTCCTCGTCGCGACCCCGGGCCGCCTCAAGGACCTCATCGACCGGGGCGACTGCACCCTCCAGGACGTGCGCACCACCGTCCTGGACGAGGCCGACCAGATGGCCGACATGGGCTTCCTGCCGCAGGTCACACGGCTGCTCAACCAGGTCGAGCCCGAGGGCCAGACGATGCTGTTCTCGGCGACGCTCGACGCCAACGTCGACCGCCTC
>NZ_GG770539.1:5498907-5500396 GCF_000154905.1 Streptomyces sp. SPB074
GGACACACCCCCCCGATGAACCTCCAGCCCCGTCCTTTCCGAAAGCCAGCACGAACACCCCCGCCGTCCCCCCGCCCCGCACCCCCGAAACCCGCCGCCACCACCGAGGAACCCGAGCCCCCCGAGACCGCCCCCGCCCCACGAACCCCCCGCGCCCACCCCCACAAAAACCCCAAAAACGACCTCGCCGGCATCGGCATCGGCCCCTTCAACCTCTCCCTCGCCGCCCTCGCCCCACCACCTCCCCACCGGCACCACCCCCCTGCACACCGCCTTCTACGAACAACGCCCCGCCTTCCACTGGCACCCCGGCCAGCTCATCGACGGCGCCACCCTCCAAGTCCCCTTCCTCGCCGACCTCGTCACCCTCGCCGACCCCGGCAACCCCTGGACCTTCCTCAACTGGCTCAAAGCGAACGAACGCCTCTACCCCTTCTACTTCGCCGAGCGCTTCCACATCCACCGCGCCGAGTACGACGCCTACTGCCGCTGGGTCAGCGAGAACCTCCCCGGACTCCACTTCTCCCACCAGGCCGACGCCGTCCGCTGGAACGCCGACCGCTCCTGCTTCGAGATCGACTACACCCAGCTCGACACCGACGGCGAAGCCCACGCCCTCGGCCGCACCCACACCCGCAACCTCGTCCTCGGCGTCGGCACCGCCCCCCACATCCCCGAACCCCTGCGCCCCCTCGCCGAAGCCCCCCACGTCTCTCGTCGTCCACTCCGCCCGAATAACTCCGGGCCCCCCGAAAAGAATTCCTCGCCGCCGGGCACATCACCGTCATCGGCTCAGGACAGTCCGGCGCCGAGATCTTCCTCGACCTCCTCCGCCAACGCACCCCCGGCCACGAACGCCTCACCTGGCTCGCCCGCACCCCCGCCTTCGCCCCCATGGAGTACTCGAAACTCGGCCTCGAACACTTCACCCCCGACTACACCCGCTACTTCCACGCCCTCCCCGAAACCACCCGCGACCAGCTCACCGCCCAGCAGTGGCAACTCCACAAAGGCATCGACACCGAGACCATCGCCGCCATCCACGACGAGCTCTACCACCGCACCCTGAACGGCGGCTGGCCCGACGCCACCCTCACCCCCGGCGTCAGCGTCCGCACCGCCGGACGCGTCGCCACCACCCAGATCGAACTCCACCTCGAACACCGCGAACAAGGCACCCGCTCCCGCCTCACCACCGACGCCGTCGTCCTCGCCACCGGCTACCGCGAACGCCCCCTCGACCAGCTCCTCGCCGGACTCGACCCCTACCTCCGCCGCGACCACGCGGAACGCCCCCTCATCGACAGCGACTACCGCCTCCACCTGGACGAGACCATCACCGCCACCGGCTCCCACGTCTACGTCCAGAACGCCGAACGCCACACCCACGGCGTCGGCGCCCCCGACCTCGGCCTCGCCGCCCACCGCAGCGCCACCATCCTCAACGCCCTCACCGGCACCACCCCCTACCCCCTCCCCAACCGCACCG
>NZ_GG770539.1:5500505-5527689 GCF_000154905.1 Streptomyces sp. SPB074
CGGGGGCCGCACACACCCACCCGCCTCAGAACACCGGCACCCCCTCCCGCACCAGCCGCCACCCCACCGCCGCGAACTCCGCCGGACCGACCGTCCCCACCCCCCGCACCGTCCCCGCCCGCACATGATTGACCAGATCGACCATCGGAACGTCCTTGAACGTCCCCTCCGCCGTCGACATCCCCACCACCGACGAACCGATCACCTGATTCACGTACGCCACCACCTCCCGGTGCTCCCTCGCGCGCAACCGCGCGATCCGCACGTCCTCCTCCACCTCGTTCGCGTTCACCACCCGCCGCTCCGGGATCTCCACATGCGCGTGCCCCACCAGAATCGCGTCGATCCCCCGGCACCCGCGCCGAAGCGTTCTCCACGTACGGCAACTGATCACCCCACGACGAAGAACCGTCAGCCCCCGAACGCGCCGCCACCCGCACCACGTCCGCGCCCATCGACCGCGGCTTCGGCACCCAGTGCGCCGCCTGCTCCTCCAGCCCCGGGAACCGAAGCTTCCCCCGCACTTTCACCTTGTCCCAGATCGCGATCCCCGGATTCGTCAGCCCGGGCACCGCCACCCGCACCTCCCGCCCCTGCGGCGTCCGCAGCCGCTTCATCACGTACGGACGGAACGCCGGACGCCCCGAACGCGCGTCCACCGCGTTCGCCCCCAGCAACGGGAAAGCACACTGCGCCTCGAACTTCCGCAGCACCTCGATCCCGTAGTGGAACTCGTGGTTCCCCAGCGCCGCCGCCTCGTACCCGATCGCGTTCATCGCCCTCGCCATCGGGTGCACCGGACCCCGCCGCGCCGTGATCGGATCGACCCGCGCGTAGTAGTACGACAACCGCGTCCCTGGGCCGTGTCGCCCGCGTCGATCAGCAGCGTGTTCCCCCGGCCCTTCTCCCGCCGCAACCGCTTCCCCCGCGCCGAGATCTTCGCGAGCCCCACGTCATTGTGCTGCGCGTCGTCGTACTCCTTATCGGTGAAATAATCCCAGTTCATCGCATTGCCGCGCAGATCCGTCGTCCCGAGTACGGAAACGCGTACCGGCGCGGCTCCCCGCCCCGCCCGCCCTCCTCCGCCCCGGCCGGCGCCGCACCCAGCGCCACCGCCGCCCCCTCCCCGCGACACCGCTCATCGGAGAGAGCGCCCGCTCATTCAATATTTGTCAAATCCCATACACCCGACGGCCGTTGACTCGTCACCACCCCCCAGCCCCCTACCCGCCGGTAAGCCCTAGGCTCGCACCATGCGCCGAGCGAAAATCGTCTGCACCCTGGGCCCCGCCACCGACTCCTACGACCAGATCAAAGCCCTGGTCGAAGCCGGAATGGACGTGGCCCGCTTCAACCTCAGCCACGGCAGCTACGCCGAACACGAGGAGCGCTACCACCGCGTCCGCGAAGCCGCCGAGGAGACCGGCCGCAGCGTCGGCATCCTTGCCGACCTTCAAGGACCGAAGATCCGCCTCGGCCGCTTCCGCGAAGGCCCCGTACTCCTTGAACGCGGCGACACCTTCACCATCACCACCGAGGACGGCCACCTCGGCGACCGCACCAGCTGCGGCACCACCTACGCCGGACTCGCCGCCGACGTCACCTCCGGCGAACGCGTCCTCGTCGACGACGGCAAGGTCTGCCTCCAGGTCACCGCCGTCGAAGGCCCCCGCGTCCGTACCACCGTCCTCGAGGGCGGCATGGTCTCCGACCACAAGGGCCTCAACCTCCCCGGCGTCGCCGTCTCCGTCCCCGCCCTCTCCGAGAAGGACATCGAAGACCTCCGCTGGGCCCTGCGCACCGGCGCCGACGTCATCGCCCTCAGCTTCGTGCGCAGCGCCCGCGACATCGTGGACGTCCACCGCGTCATGCGCGAGGAAGGCCGCCGCCTCCCTGTCATCGCCAAGGTCGAGAAACCGCAGGCCGTCGAGAACATCGAGGAGATCGTCGACGCCTTCGACGGCATCATGGTCGCCCGCGGCGACCTCGGCGTCGAAATGCCCCTCGAAGCCGTGCCGCTCGTGCAGAAGCGGGCCGTCAAGCTCGCCAAGCGCAACGCCAAGCCGGTCATCGTCGCCACCCAGATGCTCGACTCCATGATCGAGAACAGCCGCCCGACCC
Organism: Streptomyces sp. SPB074; assembly: GCF_000154905.1. Lineage (GTDB taxonomy): Bacteria > Actinomycetota > Actinomycetes > Streptomycetales > Streptomycetaceae > Streptomyces. The sequence continues at coordinate 5,502,627 of NZ_GG770539.1, forward strand.
GCGCCGAAGCCTCCGACGTCGCCAACGCCGTCATCGACGGCACCGACGCTGTGATGCTCTCCGGCGAGACCAGCGTCGGCAAGTACGCCGTCGAGACCGTGCGCACCATGGGCCGCATCGTGGAAGCGGCCGAGGAGGAGATCCTCGACAAGGGCCTGCCGCCCCTCACCGACCGCAACAAGCCCCGCACCCAGGGCGGAGCCGTCGCCCGCGCGGCGGCCGAGATGGGCGACTTCCTCGGCGCCCGCTTCCTCGTCGCCTTCACGCAGTCCGGCGACACGGTCCGCCGCCTGAGCCGCTACCGCTCCCCGATCCCGCTCCTGGCCTTCACGCCGGACCCGGCCACCCGCGCGCAACTCAACCTGTCCTGGGGCGTGGAGACGTTCCTCGGGCCGCACGTGGACTCCACGGACGCGATGGTCGAGCAGGTGGACGACATGCTCCTCAAGCTCGGCCGCTGCGAGCGGGGCGACGTCGTCGTCATCACGGCCGGCTCCCCTCCGGGAGTGGCGGGCACGACGAACCTGGTACGGGTCCACCACGTCGGCGAGGACGACGCCCCGAAGTAACGGCGGACGGCGAGGAGGGGACGGCCTCACCCGCGGTCACCTTTTCCGCCGCCCTCCCCGGCCGCCCGCCCCGACCGCCGTCCCGGTACTCGTCTCAGTACTTGGGACCGATGTGGATGTCCATGAGTGCGACGGAGGCTTTGCGGGCGACGGAGATGTTGTACCGGTTGGCCGCTTTCCACGCGACGCCCAGCCGGTCGAGAGCGTCGCAGTAAAGGCCCCGGATATCCGCTGACTTGTTGGTGAAGAAGTAGCGCGGGTATTCGTACCGCTTCGGTTCCCCGTTCACCGTCCGAACGGTCCAGTTGGTGACGCGGCAGCCGTCGGAATGGACAAGGCCGCGCACGAATTCCCAGGGGAATGCGGTGACGACGTCCTGTTGCCAGTCGGCCAGCCCGATCCTGCGGTCGTGTTTCTTTCCCGGGCCGTGCTGGGGGAAGAGGCAGGCCCAGTGTTTGCTGCTGCTGGAGACGGCGGTGCAGCCCGCACACGGCGTGCGCCACACACTGTTGTGCGGGAGCACGGCGCCAAGGGCCGCCTCGCACGCGTCCTGGAGACCGGGCCAGGCGTCGGCACAGGCGATGCGGAGGGTGTGGACGCCCTTGGCGGAGCGGCTGAGGCAGCCGTCGCCCAGGTAGAGGCCGAGCAGGTAGGAGTACGCGGCGGGGGCGGGCGGCGCGGCGGGCAGGTCCTGGCAGCGGCAACAGGTCGCCACCGCCCGTACCGGCTCGATCCCGTCGCGCCAACTCCGGATCGTGGAGCGGGATATCCCGGTCCGTCTGCTCACGGAATTGAGGCTGTGGCCTTGGCCGACGAGGGCCAGGGCGTGGATGCGGACTGCTCGGGCGTACATGGGAAAGACAATGCGGTGCCCGAGGCCGGTGAAAAGGAAAAAGGCACGAAAAAACCCGATCGAGTGAACCTCGATCGGGTTTCGCTCAGCGAGAAACGTACCCCGGGTCGGACTCGAACCGACACTGGATGGGTTTTGAATCCATTGTCTCTCACCAATTGGACTACCGGGGCTTATGGGTCGAAGGCTCCCTCGCCCCACTGGCCGTAAGGCTACCCCACGTAGGTACCCTGTTTCCAGCAGTCCCCTGCCCTATAGAGGAGCCCCCGTGAGCGCCCCCGAGCCCGAGTCGTCCACCGCCGCTGCCGCCGCCCACGGCGAGTCGTCGCATGTGCCGCCCCTCACCACCCGTGTCGTCATCGCCGAGGACGAGGCGCTCATCCGGCTCGATCTCAAGGAGATGCTGGAGGAGGAGGGGTACACCGTCGTCGGGGAGGCCGGGGACGGCCAGCAGGCGGTGGAGCTGGCGCGCGAGCACCAGCCCGACCTGGTCATCCTGGACGTGAAGATGCCCGTGCTGGACGGTATCTCGGCCGCCGAGAAGATCGCCGAGGAGTCGATCGCCCCCGTCCTCATGCTCACCGCGTTCTCGCAGCGCGACCTCGTGGAGCGGGCGCGGGACGCCGGGGCGATGGCGTACCTGGTGAAGCCGTTCAGCAAGAGCGATGTCGTCCCGGCGATCGAGATGGCGGTCTCGCGGTTCACGGAGTTGCGGGCGCTGGAGAAGGAGGTCGAGGACCTCTCGCAGCGGCTGGAGACGCGGAAGCTGGTGGACCGGGCGAAGTCGGTGCTCCAGACCGAGTACGGGCTGAGCGAGCCAGCGGCGTTCCGGTGGATCCAGAAGACGTCGATGGACCGGCGGATGTCGATGCGGCAGGTGGCGGAGGCCGTGATCGAGGACGCCGCGGAGAAGAAGGCGGCGAAGGAGCAGAAGGACGCGTAGCCGCCGGGCCGTGCAGGCGGAAGGGGCGCTCACCGTGTGGTGGGCGCCCCTTCGTCGTGTCCGTCGGCGGGACGGGTCAGTCCTCGCCGAGGTAGGCCTTGCGGACGGACTCGTCGTGGAGCAGGTCGGAGCCCGTGCCGCTGAGCACGATCGAGCCGATCTCCATGACGTGGGCCTGGTCGGCGAGGGAGAGCGCGGCCTGCGCGTTCTGTTCGACGAGCAGGATGGTGGTGCCCTGTTCGCGCAGTTCGGTGATGGTCGTCATGATCTTCTGCATCATGATCGGCGAGAGGCCCATGGAGGGTTCGTCGAGCATGAGGAGCTTCGGCTTGGACATGAGGGCGCGGCCCATGGCGAGCATCTGCTGTTCGCCGCCGGAGAGGGTGCCGGCCGCTTGCCTGCGGCGTTCCCCGAGGATGGGGAAGAGGTCGTAGGCGTGCTGGATGTCCTTGGTGATGCCTTCGGTGTCCTTGCGGAGGAAGGCGCCGAGGCGGAGGTTGTCCTCGATGGTCATGCGGGGGAAGATGTGCCGGCCTTCGGGGGAGTGGGCGAGGCCGAGGGCGACGATCTGGTCCGCGCGGTACTTGTGGAGCGGTTGTCCGTCGAAGGTGACGGTGCCGGCGAGGGGTTTGAGGAGTCCGCTGAGGGTGCGCAGGGTCGTGGTCTTGCCGGCGCCGTTGGTGCCGATGAGGGTGACGACCTGTCCGGCCTCGACGGTGAAGCTGATGCCTTTGACGGCTTCGATCTTGCCGTAGGCGACGCGGAGGTTGTCGACTTCGAGGAGCGCGGTCACTTGCCGTCCTCCTTCGTGTTCCGGGGGGTGTCTTTCTTCGTGGCGGCGGCTTCGGCGGCCTGGACCTCGGCGAGGGCCTCGTCCTCGGGGGCGGTGTCCATGGGGGTGCCGAGGTAGGCGGCGATGACGCGTTCGTCGGCCTGGACGACCTCGGGGGTGCCTTCGAGGAGTTTCTGTCCCTGGACGAGGACGGCGACGCGGTCGCTGAGGTTGAAGATGAACCGCATGTCGTGCTCGATGACGAGGACGGCGGTGCCCTGCTCGCGGATGGCGAAGACGAGTTCCTCGGTGGCGCGGGTCTCCTGGGGGTTCATCCCGGCGGTGGGTTCGTCGAGGAGGAGGAGGCCGGGGTCGCTGGCGAGGGCGCGGGCGATCTCCAGCTTGCGCTGTTCGCCGTAGGGGAGGTTGCGCGAGAGGTGTTCGGCCTTGTGGGCGAGTCCGATGAATTCCAGGAGTTCCATGGCGCGTGCGGTGGAGGCGGCCTCGGCGCGCTGGAACCCGGGGCCGCGCAGGAGGGCGGAGAAGAGCCCTTCGCGGGTGCGGGTGTGGCGGCCGACGAGGACGTTCTCCAGGACGGTCATGTTGGCGAAGAGCCGGATGTTCTGGAAGGTGCGGGCGATGCCGGCCTTGGTGACGAGGTGGGGTTTGGGCGGGAGGGTGGTGCCTTTGTAGGCGACGCGGCCCTCGGTGGGGACGTAGAGGCCGGTGAGGCAGTTGAAGAAGGTGGTCTTCCCGGCGCCGTTGGGGCCGATGAGGCCGACGATCTCGCCGGTGTTGACGGTGAGGGAGACGTCGCGTACGGCGGTGAGGCCGCCGAAGCGCATGGTGACGCCGGTGGCTTCGAGGACGGCGGTGCCGGTGGGGGCGGGGGTGTGCTCGGTGGTGGTCATGGTGGTCAGGCCCCCGCTTTGGTGACGCCGGCGGCTTCGGGGGTGTCGTCCCCGTCGAGGCGCTGTTCCGGCACGGCGAGTTGGTCGTTCTCGTGGAATTCGAGCTGTTTGCGGCGGTCGGGGACGATGCCCTCGGGGCGCAGGCGCATGAGGAGGATGAGGGCGAGGCCGAAGAGCAGAAGCTGGTACTTCTGCATGAATTCGAGCTTCTCCGGGATGAGGAAGAGCAGGGCGGCGCCGATGAGGGGGCCGGTGATGGTGCCCATGCCGCCGAGGATGACGGCGGCGATGAGGAAGGCGGAGTTGGGCGGGGCGGTTCCGGCGAACTGGTACTGCTCGGGGGTGACGCTGTAGTTGACGTGGGCCTGGACGGTCCCGGCGAGCCCGGCGAGGGTGGCGCCGAGGGCGAAGGCGAGGAGTTTGAGGCGGAAGCCGTTGATGCCCATGGCGGAGGCGGCGGTCTCGTCCTCGCGGATGGCGACCCAGGCGCGGCCGATGCGGGACTGTCCGGAGCGGTGGAAGACGAGGAGGACGATCGCGGTGAACAGGAGCATCAGCAGGAAGTAGTTGCCGGACCTGCCGAGGGGGAGGCCGAGGACGTCGTGGGCCTCGCCGAACTTGAACCCGAAGAGTTCGAGGTCGGGGATGTTGGGGACGCCCTGGGAGCCGTTGACGAGGTCGGGGCCGCTGTTGCCGTTGAGGTTGTTCATGGTGATCCGGAAGATCTCTCCGAATCCCAGGGTGACGATGGCGAGGTAGTCGCCGCGCAGTCGCAGGGTGGGTGCGCCGATGACGACGCCGAAGACGAGGGAGACGGCGGCGCCGGTGAGGACGGCGAGCGGGAAGGGGAAGTGGACGCCGATGCTGGACTGGGGGGAGCCGGAGACGAGGGCGGCGGTGTAGGCGCCGACGCCGAGGAAGGCGACGTATCCGAGGTCGAGGAGTCCGGCGAGGCCGACGACGACGTTGAGGCCGAGGGCGACGGTGGCGAAGATCAGGATGTTGGTCCCGATGAGCGCGTAGGTGTCGTTGTCCTGGGTGAAGGGGAAGCAGATCGCGGCGACGAACATCGCGGCGAGGCTGACGGCGCGGTGGCGTGCGGTGAGGACGGCGAGGCGGCGGAAGAGTCCGGCGCGTGCCAGGGAGAGGGCGCCGAGCGCGACGAGGATGAGGTAGCCGATGAAGAGTTCGGAGTTGGCGCTGTCGATGTCGATGCCGTACGTGAAGACGTAGAGGGCGAGTCCGAAGGTGACGGCGATGAGGAGGATGTCGGCCCAGGCGGGGAGGGTGCGGCTCGGTGCGCGGGGGGCGGGGGCCTTGAGGGTGTGGGTGAGGCGGTTCAGCGCGGTGTCGCCGGGCTGGGGGTCGTAGGGGGTGTCGTCGGGGAGGCCGAAGGCGGCGGCGAGGGCGGCGAGGGAGCCGACGAGGGAGATCCAGGCGCCGGGGTCGAGGGCGATGAGGCCGTCGAGTTCGACGGCGATCGCGATGACGGTGTAGAGGGTGGCGGCGAAGGTGCCGAGGGCCATGAGGCGTACGGCGCTGTGCGGGCCGCCGGGGGTGAGCCAGCGCAGTCCGGGGGTGCCGAGGGCGGCGAGGGCGAGGAGTGCGGTGAGGAGGGCTCCGGTGAGGGTGATGAGCTGGAGGCCGCCGGGATAGCCGTTGACGGTGAGGTTGCCGGGGAATTCCTCGGTGTAGGTCCAGGAGAGGAAGGTGCCGGCGAAGGCGATGAGGGCGCCCGCGAGGGTGCCGTAGCGGGCGGCGGGGGCGGGGAGTTTGAGCAGGCGGTTGTCGGTCATGGTGTTCACGCCCTGTCCGCGACGCGTTCGCCCAGGAGTCCCTGGGGCCTGATGAGGAGGACGACGATGAGGAGCACGAAGGCCCAGACGTCCTTCCAGGCGCCGCCGCCGAAGAGGTCCATGCCGGGGACGTCGCCCATGTAGCCGGTGGCGAGGGATTCGGCGATGCCGAGGACGAGGCCGCCGAGCATGGCTCCGTAGAGGTTGCCGATGCCGCCGAGTACGGCGGCGGTGAAGGCTTTGAGGCCCATGATGAAGCCCATGCGGAAGCCGATCTGGCCGTTGTGCAGGCCGTAGCCGACGGCGCCGACGGCGGCGAACGCGGCACCGATGGCGAAGGCCATGACGATGATGCGGTCGGTGTTGATGCCCATGAGTTTGGCGGTGTCGGGGTCCTGGGCGGTGGCCTGCATCCCGCGTCCGGAGCGGGTGCGGTTGACGAACCAGCCGAGGGCGATCATGCAGACGGGGGCGGCGATGATGACGAAGAGGTCGCCGCGCTGCACGGTGGCGCCGAGGACGTGGAAGGGGTCGCCGTGGAACTGGGGGAAGGAGATGTCGGACTTGGCGTCGGGGTAGAAGGCCCAGACGAGTTGCTGGAGGAAGAGGGAGAGCCCGATGGCGGTGATGAGGGGGGCGAGGCGGGGGGCGCCGCGCAGGGGGCGGTAGGCGAAGCGTTCCGCCGCGGTGCCCACGAGGACGGAGCAGAGGATGCCGCCGAGGATCATGAGGGGGATGACGGCGCCGAGTGAGGAGCCGTCGGGGAGGACGGTCCAGACGGTGTAGGCGCCGAATCCTCCGATCATGAATATCTCGCCGTGGGCGAAGTTGATGAGCTGGACAATGCCGTAGACCATCGTGTAGCCGATCGCGATGAGTCCGTACATCGCGCCGAGGATGAGTCCATTGGCCAGCTGTTGCGGCAGTTCGTGCACCGCAGGGCCTCCGTGGAGTGGTCGGATAAGGGTGCGCCGCGGGGGACGCTGTGTGCATCCCGCGCGGCGTGTGTGGGGTGCCCGGTGCCGGGCGGTGGGGCGGGGTGACGGGCGCTCGGGGCCGTGGGTGGGGCCCTCAGCGGGTCACGGCTTGTAGACCTCGCTCTTCTTGGGCACCCACTTGCCGCCCGTGACCTGGTAGGCGGTCATCATCGTGTTGGTGGTGTCGCCGTACTCGTCGAAGGAGATGTCGCCGGTGACGCCGGAGAACTTGACGGTGCTCATCGCTTCGAGGACCTTGGCGCGGGCGTCGGAGGGGAGCTTGCCGTCGTTGTCGGCGGCGACCTTCTTGACGGCCTCGATGATGGACCAGGCGGCGTCGTAGGTGCCGCCGCCGTAGGCCTCGTAGCCCTCCTTGTAGCCGGCCGCGTCGTAGTCCGAGATGAACTTCTTGGCGGAGTCGAGCTGTTCCACGGGGGCGCCGACGGAGGTGGCGAGGTCGCCCTGGGCCTTCTTGTTGAGCTTGATGAAGTCGGCGGCGTAGATGCCGTCGCCGCCCATGAGGGGGATCTTGGCGCCGCTGTCCTTGAGCTGCTGGCTCAGGGGGCCGGCGGCGGGGTATTCGCCGCCGTAGTAGACGGCCTTGGCGCCGGTCTTCTTGACCTTGGCGACCACGGAGTTGAAGTCGCGGTCGTCGGGGTTGATGTGGTCGGCGCCGACGATCTTGCCGCCGAGCTTGGTGAAGGTGTCCTTGAAGGAGGCGGCGAGCCCGGCGCCGTAGGTCTTCTGGTCGTCGATCAGGTAGACCTTGTCGATCTTCGCCGTGTCGTGGAGGTACTTGGCGGCGAAGGAGCCCTGGATCTGGTCGGTCGTCGCGGTGCGGAAGAAGGAGGCGAAGGGGCGCTTCTTGTCGCCGCTCTTCCAGTTGTCGCCCTGGGTCAGCTCGGTGCCGGTGTTGGCGGGGGAGACCTGGGTGAGCTTCGCGTCGTTGAAGGGCTTCTGCATCGACTGCGAGACGTTGGAGTTCAGCGGGCCGACGACGCCGAGGACGTCCTTGTTGCCGATGAACTTGGTGGCGTTCTGCTGGCCGATGGTGGGCTGGGCCTGGTCGTCGAGGGCCTGGATCTTGAAGCTGACGCCCGGGACGAGGTCCTGCTTGTTGGCGATCTTGGTGGCGAGTTCGGCGGAGTTGCGGATGCCGAGGCCGAGGGCGGAGAGGTCGCCGGTGATGGGGGCGTCGACGCCGATGACGACGGTGGTCTTCTTGCCGCCGTTCGAACCGCCCTTGTCGTCGCCGGAGTCGTCGTCGCGGGAGCCGCAGGCGCTGAGGGTGAGTGCCCCTGTGGTGAGGACGGTGGTGAGGATGAGCAAGGAACGGTGTCGCACGGATGGGTCCTTTCCCTGGCGCGGCCTCCTCGCTGGAGGTGCCGTGTCGATCGCGCCGGGCAGGACGGTGGTGCGTTGTGGTGCGGTGGTGCTCGGGGTGCTGCCGCCCGGCGTAATGGTGACTGGCCGTGACTCTAAGCGCAGGTGAAGGGGTGTGGGGTGGGGAGCGGACAGGATGTGACTGTCTTGTTATGCGAGAAGGTCGCGGGAGGTCGGCGGTGGTGGGGGTTTGCTCCACATTCTGAGAACTCCCTGCATGTGTAAGTAACTTCGAGGGGTTTTGGTGCTGGCGGCGGTCTGTCCCCTGGTGCCCCCGGTGGCGGTTGGGGGTCGTTTTGGTGCGTGAACGGGGTGTGCGGGCCGTATTGCGTGCGTGTTACGCAACGTGACGGGCGGCGGGTGTGGTACGGGCACCAGGAAGGGCCTCGCGGGCAGCGGGCCGGCGCGGGTGTGTCCGGTGAGCGGGTGCGGGAATGCGAACGGCGGGGCCCGCACCCGGTGTTGGGGTGGGCCCCGCCGTGGCGGTGGTGAACGCTCAGGCGGTCGCGGGGGGTTGCGGAGCGTCGCGCAGGAGACAGGTCAGGCGGGCCGAGCAGACGCGTCGGCCGCTCTCGTCGGTGATGACGATCTCGTACGTGGCGGTGGAGCGGCCCCGGTGCACGGGGGTCGCCGTGCCGGTGACGTGGCCGCTGGAGAGGCCGCGGTGGTGGGTGCAGTTGAGGTCCACGCCGACGGCGACCTTCTCCGGGCCGCCGTGGAGCATGGCGCCGACGGAGCCGAGGGTCTCGGCGAGCACGGCGGAGGCCCCGCCGTGCAGGAGGCCGTAGGGCTGCGTGTTGCCCTCGACGGGCATGGTGCCGACGACCTTCTCGGGGGCGGCTTCGAGGACCTCGATGCCCATTCGGGTGCCCAGGTGGCCCGCCGAGAAGTAGGCGGGGAGGTCGACGCCGAGGCTGCCGAAGCGGTCGAGGACGTCCTGGGGGAACTTCACACCGCGGGTCTCGCCCATGTGCGGCTCCGTTTCTGTCGCGTCTGCCGCGTGGCCCGCGCGGCCACGCCGCCCGCGGCGGGTGCCGCGCGCGGTTCTGTCCTATCAGGTGGGCTGAGCGAACGCTTAGTGCCCTTGGTCACGTACGGCGGGCGAGCGGCCGCGCGGCGCGCGCGCTCTACGGACGCGGCGGGAACGCGGGGGCGGTGCGGCGGGTCCGTGCGGGCAGCGCGGCCCGCCCGCGACCGGTACGTGCGGGCAGCGCGGCCCGCCCGTGACGGGTGCCCGGGGGCAGCGCGGTGTGCACCGCCGGAGCCCCCGGCCGCGAAGGCGCTCGCCTGTTTGATGAAGACATGTCTGATCACGAGAAGCTGGGAACGTCCGATTTCTCCGTCGCCCCCCTGTGCCTGGGCGGGAACGTCTTCGGCTGGACGGCCGACCGCGCGGAATCCTTCGCCGTGCTCGACGCCTACGCCGCGGCGGGCGGGAACTTCGTGGACACCGCCGATTCGTACATGTACCAGTTCCCCGGGAACGAGCCGGGACAGTCCGAGCGGATCATCGCCGCCTGGCTCGCCGCGCGCGGCGACCGGGACGACATCGTCGTCGCCACGAAGGTCGGCGACCACCCCGCGCGCAAGGGCCTCGCCCCCGCCAACGTCCGGGCCGCGCTGGAGGACTCGCTGCGCCGCCTCGGCACCGACCGCGTCGACCTCTACTACGCGCACTTCGACGACGAGTCCGTACCCGTCGAGGACGTCGTGACGGCCTTCGACGCGCTGGTGCGGGCCGGGAAGGTACGGACGCTCGGGATCTCCAACATTTCCCCGGCGCGACTCGACGCCATGCTGCGCTTCGCCCGCGCCGAGGGCCTGGCGCGCTTCGAGGTGCTCCAGCCCCAGTACAACCTCGTCTCGCGCGACACCTACGAGGGCGAGCGCCGCGACATCGCCGTGCGCGAGGGGCTGGCCTGCGTCCCGTACTTCGCCCTCGCCTCCGGTTTCCTCACCGGCAAGTACAAGCCGGGCGAGAGCGGACGGTACGTACGGGACGTGCCGGGCCTCGCCGGGGGGTACGCCGACAGCGAGCGCGGCGCGCGGGTCGTCGCCGCGCTGGAGGAGGTCGCGGCGGCGCACGGCGCGGAACCCGCCACCGTCGCCCTCGCCTGGCTCGCCCGGCAGCCCACGGTGGCGGCGCCGATCGCCTCCGCGCGCACCGCGGAGCAGGTCCCGGCCCTCGTGGCCCTCGCGGACCTGCGGCTGACCGAGGCCGAACTCGGCGCCCTGGACGCGGCCTCCGCCTGATCCGGCGCCCGCTCACCCGGCGGGCGCGTCCGCCCCGGCCGCTTCGAGGCGGACGACGAGGGACTTGGACGCGGGCGTGTTGCTCGTGTCGGCGGTCGCGTCGAGCGGGACGAGGACGTTGGTCTCCGGGTAGTAGGCGGCGGCGCAGCCGCGCGCGGTGGGGTAGTGGACGACGCGGAAGCGCGGCGCGCGACGCTCGGTGCCGTCCCGCCACTCGCTCACGAGGTCCACGTACGCGCCGTCCTCGTGGCCGAGCGCGGTGGCGTCCTCGGGGTGGACGAGGACGACGCGGCGGCCGTTGGTGATGCCCCGGTAGCGGTCGTCCAGGCCGTAGATCGTGGTGTTGTACTGATCGTGCGAGCGCAGGGTCTGGAGCAGGAGCCGCCCGGCGGGCAGCCGCGGGAACTCGACGGGCGCGGCGGTGAAGTTGGCCTTGCCGGTCGCGGTGGGAAAGCGGCGTTCGTCGCGCGGGGCGTGCGGGAGGGCGAAGCCGCCGGGGTGCGCGACGCGCGCGTTGAAGTCCTCGAAGCCGGGGACGACCCGCGCGATGCGGTCCCGGACGAGCCCGTAGTCGGCGGCGAACTCCTCCCAGGGCAGCGGCGAGCCGGGGCGCACCGCGCGGGCGAGGCGCGCCACGATCGCGGGCTCGGAGAGCAGCGCGGGACTCGCGGGGGCGAGGCGCCCGCGCGAGGCGTGGACCATGCCCATGGAGTCCTCGACGGTGACGAACTGCTCCCCGCCCTCCCGGACGTCGCGTTCGGTGCGGCCGAGCGTGGGGAGGATCAGCGCGCGGGCGCCGGTGACGACGTGCGAGCGGTTGAGCTTGGTGGAGACGTGCACGGTGAGGCGGGCGCGGCGCATCGCGGCCTCGGTGATGTCGGTGTCGGGCGAGGCGGAGACGAAGTTGCCGCCCATGGCGAGGAAGACCTTCGCCTCGCCGTCGCGCAGCGCGCGGATGGCGCGGACGACGTCGTAGCCGTGCGCGCGGGGCGGGGCGAAGCCGAACTCGCGCTCCAAGGCGTCGAGGAAGGCGGGCGCGGGGCGCTCGAAGATGCCCATCGTGCGGTCGCCCTGCACGTTGGAGTGCCCGCGCACGGGGCAGACGCCCGCGCCGGGGCGGCCGATGTTGCCGCGCAGCAGCGGGAAGTTGACGACCTCGCGGATCGTGGGCACGGAGTGCTTGTGCTGCGTGAGGCCCATCGCCCAGCACACGATGGTGCGTTCGGAGGCGAGGACGAGACGCAGCGCCTCCTCGACGTCGGCGCGGGACAGGCCCGTCGCGGCGAGGGTCTCCTCCCAGCCGGCCTCGCGCGCGGCCTTCGCGAACTCCTCGAAGCCGTGGGTGTGCTCGGCGACGAAGGAGGCGTCGAGCGCGCCCTCGGTCTCCAGGATCAGCTTGTTGAGGAGGCGGAAGAGGGCCTGGTCGCCGCCGATGCGGATCTGGAGGAAGAGGTCGGTGAGCGCGGTGCCGCTCGCGAGGCCCTTGGGGGTCTGCGGGTTCTTGAACCGTTCGAGTCCGGCTTCGGGCAGCGATTTGACGCTGATGATCTTCGCGCCGCCCGCCTTCGCCTTCTCCAGCGCGGAGAGCATCCGGGGGTGGTTGGTGCCCGGGTTCTGGCCCGCGACGATGATCAGGTCGGCCCGGTGGAGGTCTTCGAGCGAGACGCTGCCCTTGCCGACGCCGATCGTCTCGGAGAGCGCGGAACCGCTCGACTCGTGGCACATGTTGGAGCAGTCGGGCAGGTTGTTCGTGCCGAACTCGCTGGCGAAGAGCTGGTAGAGGAACGCGGCCTCGCTGCTCGTGCGGCCCGAGGTGTAGAAGACGGCCTCGTCGTGCGAGCCGAGCGCGGTCAGCTCCTCGGCGACGATGCGGAAGGCTTCGTCCCAGCTCACGGGCGTGTAGTGGGTGGCGCCCTCGGCGAGGTGCATGGGCTGGGTGAGGCGGCCCTGCTGGCCGAGCCAGTAGGCGCTGCGCTGCGCGAGGTCCGCGACGGGGTGCGCGGCGAAGAAGTCCGGGCCGACGCGGCGCAGCGTGGCCTCCTCGGCGACGGCCTTGGCGCCGTTCTCGCAGAACTCGGCGGTGTGCCGCTAGTCGCCCTCGGGCCAGGCGCAGCCCGGGCAGTCGAAGCCGTCCTTCTGGTTGACGCGCAGGAGCGTGAGCGCGGTGCGCCGCACACCCATCTGCCGCTGCGCGATGCGCAGCGAGTGCCCGACGGCGGGGAGCCCGGCCGCGGCGTGCTGGGGGGCGGTGACGCGCGGCGCGTCCTGGGCCGGGTCGCTCGCGGGCGGCTTCGTCGCCATGGGGTACCTCCGCTGCTCGTACGTGCCGGGACGATCCTCGCACGCCGGACGGCGGCGGTGGCGGGACAGGGTGGGACGGCGGTGGGACGGGGCGGGAGCGGTGGCGGGACGGGGCGGGGGACGGCAGGCGGGTGCGCGGCGGGCGGCCCCCGCGGTGGCGTGCGCCGCGTCGCGCGGTCCGGGCTGTCGGTGCTCCGTGGCAGGATCGGGGGCGTGGCACAGACAGCAGCGAAGAAGAAGTCCGCGACCGCCGAGCAGAGCCCCGCCAAGGGGGGTGGCGGCCGTCCCCGGCTCATGCTCATGGACGGGCACTCCCTGGCGTACCGGGCGTTCTTCGCGCTGCCCGCGGAGAATTTCACGACGTCCACCGGGCAGCCGACGAACGCGATCTACGGTTTCGCCTCGATGCTCGCGAACACGCTGCGCGACGAGCAGCCCACGCATTTCGCGGTCGCCTTCGACGTCTCGCGCAAGACGTGGCGGGCCGAGGAGTTCACCGAGTACAAGGCGAACCGGGCGAAGACCCCCGACGAGTTCCGCGGGCAGGTCGAGCTGATCGGCGAACTGCTCGACACGATGCACGCGGACCGCTTCGCCGTCGAGGGCTTCGAGGCGGACGACATCATCGCGACGCTGGCCACGCAGGCGGAGGCCGCCGGTTTCGACGTCCTCATCGTCACGGGCGACCGGGACTCCTTCCAGCTCGTCTCGGAGCACACGACCGTGCTCTACCCGACGAAGGGCGTCTCCGAGCTGACCCGCTACACGCCGGAGAAGGTCGAGGAGCGGTACGGGCTCACCCCCGCCCAGTACCCGGACTTCGCCGCGCTGCGCGGCGACCCCTCCGACAACCTGCCCGGCATCCCCGGCGTCGGCGAGAAGACCGCGGCGAAGTGGATCACGCAGTTCGGCTCCTTCGCGGAGCTCGTCGAGCGCGCCGAGGAGGTCAAGGGCAAGGCGGGGCAGAACTTCCGGGACCACCTGGACGCCGTGAAGCTCAACCGGCGGCTGACCGAGATGGTCAGGGACGTGCCGCTGCCCAAGGGCCCGGGGGAGCTGGAGCGCGCCGCGTACGACCGCAAGCAGCTCGCCGTCCTCCTCGACACCCTGGAGATCCGCAACCCCTCGCTGCGCGAACGGCTCCTCGCCGTCGATCCGGGCGCCGAGGAGGAGCAGGAGCCCGTCACGGAGGACGTGGCACTCGACGCGACGCTCGTCCCGGCCGGCGGGAAGCTCGCGCCGTGGCTGGAGGAGCACGGCGCGGCCGTCCTCGGCGTGGCCACGGTGGACACCTGGAAGCTCGGCGCGGGCGAGGTCGCCGAGGTGGCGCTCGCGACGGCGGGCGGGGCGGCGGGCGGGGCGGCGGCGTGGTTCGAGCCCTCCGCTCTCGACGAGGCCGACGAACGCGCCTTCGCCGGCTGGCTCGGGGACCCGGAGCGGCCCAAGATCATGCACGACGCGAAGGGCCTCATGCGCGTCTTCGGCGAGCACGGGATGAGCGTCGCGGGCGTCTCCATGGACACGGCGCTCGGCGCGTACCTCGTCAAGCCCGGCCGCCGCACCTTCGCGCTCGGCGCGCTGTCCCTCGAATACCTGGGCCGCGAGCTGGTTCCCGCGCAGGAGTCCGACGGGCAGCTCGCCTTCGGCGCCGACGACGAGAGCCAGGCGCGCACGCTCATGGTCGAGGCCCGCACGATCCTCGACCTCGGCACGGCGCTCACCGCGCGGCTGCCCGAGGTCGGCGCGGAGGGGCTGCTCACCGATATCGAGCTGCCCACCTCGGCGCTCCTCGCCCGGATGGAGCGGGCCGGGATCAAGGCGGACCGCGCGCACCTGGAGGAGATGGAGCGGCAGTTCGCGGGCGCCGTCGAGCAGGCGGTCCGCGAGGCGCACGCGGCGGTCGGGCACGAGTTCAACCTGGGCTCGCCCAAGCAGCTCCAGGAAGTCCTCTTCGGCGAGCTGAACCTGCCCAAGACCCGCAAGACGAAGACGGGTTACACAACGGACGCCGACTCGCTCGCCTGGCTCGCCGGGCAGACGGAGCACGAGCTGCCGGTCATCATGCTCCGCCACCGCGAGCAGGCGAAGCTGCGGAGCACGGTCGAGGGGCTCATCAAGTCCATCGCCCCCGACGGCCGTATCCACACGACGTTCAACCAGACCGTCGCCGCCACGGGCCGGCTCTCCTCGACGGACCCGAACCTCCAGAACATCCCGGTGCGCACCGACGAGGGCCGCGCGATCCGCCGCGGCTTCGTCGTCGGCGAGGGCTTCGAGGCCCTCATGACCGCCGACTACAGCCAGATCGAGCTGCGCGTCATGGCGCACCTGTCGGAGGACGAGGGGCTGATCGCCGCCTTCACCTCGGGCGAGGACCTGCACCGCACGGTCGCCGGGTACGTCTTCGGCGTCGAACCGGCCGCCGTGGACGCCGAGATGCGCCGCAAGATCAAGGCCATGTCCTACGGGCTCGCCTACGGCCTCTCCGCCTTCGGCCTCTCGCAGCAGCTCGGTATCGAGGCCGGCGAGGCGCGCGCCCTCATGGACACCTACTTCGAGCGCTTCGGCGGCGTACGGGACTACCTGCACCGCGTGGTGGAGGAGGCCCGCGCCACCGGCTACACCGCGACGATGCTCGGCCGCCGCCGGTACCTGCCCGACCTCAACAGCGACAACAGGCAGCGCCGCGAGGCCGCCGAGCGCATGGCGCTCAACGCGCCGATCCAGGGCACGGCCGCCGACATCGTGAAGATCGCGATGCTGAACGTGGACCGCGCGCTGCGCGAGGCGGAGCTGACCTCGCGGATGCTGCTCCAGGTCCACGACGAAATCGTCCTGGAACTCGCCCCGGGCGAGCGTGCGCCGGTCGAGGAGATCCTGCGCCGCGAGATGGCCGCCGCGGCCGAACTCCGGGCCCCGCTCACGGTGTCGGTCGGCGTCGGCCGGGACTGGGAGGCGGCGGCGCACTGAGGCGGAGGGGCGGCGAAGCGCGAGGTGGCGGCGCGCTGAGCCGCAGGGGCGGCGGCGCGCTGAGGCGGCGGGGCGCCGGGATGGGTCCGCCGCCCCGTGTCCGTGCCGTCACGCGGTGTCCCTCCGGGCTGAACAGGGGGCGAAGCGGCGGGAGGCCGATATGGCCAAGTGGTGAAGGCCGGGCACCCGTCCCTGCCCCCGCGCGGGAAGTTGTCGTAGTGTCACCCGGGTCAACACGCGGGGGCGTGGCGGTGGGCGGACGGGAGGGGCGGACCGGGATGGCGGCGCAATTCGGGATACGGCTGCGCAAGGGGGCCGCGGCGACGGCGGTCACGGCTGCGGTGATGGCGGCGGTCGCCGGCTCACAGGCACCCGGCCCCGTCAGGGACCTGCGCGACAACGCCAGCCGCTCGGCCGAGTCGGCCGAGAAGGCCCCGCCCAGCGACGACCACTACTACACCGACCTCCCCCCGATCCGCCCGGGCGATCCCCAGTCCTCGCACGACCTGCCGGGCACGCCGAAGCCCGGCGGGAAGGCCGACCCGGCCGAGGCGCAGGCGGGCATCCCCGCCACGGTGCTCGCCGCGTACAAGAAGGCAGAAGCCGAACTCGCCCGCACGCGCGGCGCGTGCAAGCTGCCGTGGCAACTGCTCGCCGCGATCGGCAAGGTCGAATCCGGCCACGCGCAGGGCGGCAAGGTCGACGCGAACGGCACCACGATCGGCACGATCCCCGGCCCGCCGCTCAACGGCCAGGGCTTCGCGCTCATCAAGGACACCGACAACGGGCGCTACGACGGCGACAAGACGTACGACCGCGCCGTCGGCCCCATGCAGTTCATCCCCTCCACCTGGGCCTTCGCCGGGCGTGACGGCAACGGCGACGGGATCGAGGACCCCGACAACGTGTTCGACGCCGCCCTCGCCGCCGGTTACTACCTGTGCGGAGACGGCCGCGATCTCGGCACGAGCGACGGGATGCGCGCCGCGATCCTCAGCTACAACCACTCCTCGGAATACCTCGCGACGGTCCTGACCTGGTACGACTTCTACCGCGACGGCGCCCACGAGGTCCCCGACGGCACCGGGCCGCTGCCCAGCCGCCCCAGCCACCCGCGCACGCCGTCCGGTACGCCGTCCTCGCCGGGCGCCTCGGTCCCGCCCTCGACCCCGCCCTCCGTGCGCCCCGCGACGCCCCCCGCGCACAGTGCCTCGCCCACCGCGCCGCCCAGCTCCACGCCTCCCGCGACGAAGCCGCCCACGCGTCCCGCCCCGCCGAGCGAGCCCCCGACGACGCCCCCGGCTCCGCCCACCGGGCCCAAGCCGCCCGCCGAGCGCGTCACCGCCCTCACGAAGACCGGGCCGGCGACCCTCGCGACGCTCACCGGGCTCGACTTCGACGTCCGTCCCGCCGTGCGCGCGCTCGACCACGAGGGCAAGCCGGTCGCCGGGCTCAAGGTAACCTTCGGCCTCGTCGGCGCCACCGACGCGCGTTTCTCCGGCGCGAAGAGCGTCGTCGTCACGACCAACGCGCAGGGCACGGCGACCGCCCCGACCCTCACCGCGGGCAAGACCGCGGGGAAGTTCACCGTCCGCGCGAGCCTCGCCACCGGCAGGCCCGGCCCCGTCTACTTCTCCGCCACCGTCACCGAACCCGCCGCCGACGCGCTCAAGCCCGTGGACGACAAGGCCACGTTCGAGGCGAAGGCCGGTGACACCTTCGAGAAGAGCCCCGACCTCAGGGCGAGCCTCGGCGGGAAGAGCGTCGCGGGCGTCCGCACGACGGTCGCCGTGCTCGACGAGGACGGCAAGGAACTCGCCGAGGACACCGGCCCGTACGTGCTCGACGCGGCGAAGGCGAAGACCCGCGCCCTCACCCTCCTGAGCGACAAGAACGGCGTCCTCCACCTGCCCAACCTCCACGCGGGCGACCAGCCGGGCACCTACGTCCTGCGGTTCACGGCCGGCAAGGCCACGGCGGACGTCGAGCTGACCGTGACGGACCCGAAGGCGGAGGAGCCCGGCGAAGGCGGCTCCGCGAGCCCCGAGCCCGGCACGGGAAGCGGGAGCCCGGCCGCGTAGCGCGCCCCCGGACGGCGGTCCCGCCGCGAGCGGCGGCCCGCGCGGGACCGCCCCGGAGCCGCCCGCCTCGGGCACCCCTCCCGCACGGGACCGCCTCAGGGCCGCTCCGGCCACGCGTGCTTCGGGTACCGCCCGCGCAGGTCGGCCCGCACGGCCCGGTAGCCCTCCGCCCAGAAGGACTCCAGGTCCGAGGTCACCGCGGCGGGCCGCCCCGCCGGGGAGAGCAGGTGCACCCGCACCGGCACCCCCGCCACGCGCGGCGTCTCCCGCAGCCCGAACAACTGCTGCACCCGCGCCGCCAGCACCGGCGACTCCCCGCCCCCGCCCTCCGGATAGGCGAGCCGCACCCGCCGCCCGTCCGGCAACTCCACCGACTCCGGGACGAGTTCCCCGAACCGCCCGGCCTCGCCCGAGGCCCACGGCAGCAGCCTCCGCAACGCCTCGGCGACCTTCACGCGCCCCAGGTCCGCCCGCCGCCGCGCCCGCGACAACTCCGGCTCCAGCCAGTCCTCCGCCCGCGCCAGGAGCGCCGCGTCCGAGACGTCCGCCCACGGCTCGCCCCGCACCTCGCGCACGAACGCCATCCGCGCCCGCAGTTCCCGCGCCCCCCGCGTCCACTCCAGAAGACCCAGCTGCGTCTCCGCGAGCCCGTCGCGCAACGCGTCCCGCACCAGCGCGGATGCGGGCCGCGCGAGATTCCGCTCCCGCAGCACGACCGCGCCGAGCCGGGTCACCTCGCGCGCCCGCACGTCCCCGTCCGCCCAGCGCACCTCCTGGCCCTCCGCGTACAGCGGCGCCGCCGCCTCGCGGGCCGTCCGCTCGTCGATCGCCGCGGCGAGCCGTACGCGCGCCGAGGCCGCCCCGGCCGGACGGTCGGCGACCGCCACCGCGAGCCAGGGCGCCTCCCGCAGCCGCGAGTCCCGCTCCGGCTCCGCGCCCGTCCCCGACACCATGAGGAAACCTCCGCCGCGCGCCCGCGCGACGCGCTCCGGGTGCGCGAGCGCCGTCACCACCCCCGCCGCCGCGTCCTCCGGCAGCAGCGCCCCGTCCCCGTCGGCCACCCCCGCCTGCCGCAAGGCCCCGCGCAGCCGCCGCACCTCCTGCCGCCACCGGCCCCCGTACCCGTCACCGCCCTGCCGGGCACGGCGCAGCACGAGCGCCAGGTCGTCCCCGTACGCGCGTGGCGGCTCCTCGCTCAGCAGCGCCACCAGCTCCGCCGTGAGCCGCCCCCCTGCCTCGGCCGCCCCGCCGAGCAGCGCGCGCCCCAGCCTCGGGTGCAGCCCCAGCCGCGCCAGCCGCTCCCCGCGCTCCGTCGCCCTCCCGTCCGCGCCCGTCGCGCCGAGCGCCGTGAGCACCGCGCGCGCCGCCGCGAGCGCCCCGGCGGGCGGCGGGTCCAGGAGCGCGAGCGAGGAGGCGTCCGGATCGCCCCAGCAGGCCGCCTGGAGCGCGAAGGCCGTCAGGTCGGCGACGGCGATCTCGGGCGCGGGGAAGGCCGCCATACGGTGCTCCTCGGCCCGGTCCCAGCAGCGGTACGCGGTCCCCGGCGCCTCCCGCCCGGCCCGGCCCGCGCGCTGCGCGGCCGCGGCGAGCGAGGCCCGTACGGTCGTGAGCGCCGCGAGGCCCCGCGCGTGATCGACGCGCGGCTCCCGCGCGAGACCCGCGTCCACGACGACCCGCACGCCCGGCACCGTCAGCGAGGACTCGGCGACCGAGGTCGCGAGGACGACGCGGCGCCGCGCGCCCGGACCGGCGAGCACCGCGTCCTGCGTCTCGGCCGGGGCGCGCCCGTGCACCTGGAGCACATCGAGATCCGGCTCCCCGGCGAGCAGCCCCGCGACCTTCGCGATCTCGCCGACGCCCGGCAGGAAGCACAGCACGTCGCCGCTCCGCTCCGCGAGCGCCTGCCGCACGACGGCCGCGACGTGCTGGAGCTGCGCCGGGTCCACGCGCAGCCCGAGCGGCGGCCGGAAAGGCCGCCGCGGCGGCACCCACACCGTCTCCACGGGGTACGAGACCCCCTCGGCGCCCACGACGGGCGCCCCGCCGAGCAGCCGCGCCCAGCCCTGCGCGTCCGTCGTCGCCGAGGCGGCGAGCAGCCGCAGCTCGGGCCGCAGCGCGGCCCGCACGTCCAGCAGGAAGGCCGTCGCCGTGTCCGCGTCCAGGTGCCGCTCGTGGCACTCGTCCAGGATCACGACGTCCACGCCCGCGAGTTCCTGGTCGCGCTGGAGCCGCTGGAGCAGGACACCCGTCGTGACGACCTCGACGCGGGTACGCGGTCCGGTGCGCCGCTCGCCGCGCACCCGGAAGCCGACGTGCTCGCCCACCTCCTCGCCGAGCAGCCACGCCATGCGCCGCGCGGCGGCCCGCACCGCGATCCGGCGCGGCTCCGCGACGAGCACCCGCCGCGCGGGCGCCTGGTCGCCGAGCAGCCCGGCGAGCGCGAGCGGCACGAGCGTCGTCTTGCCGCTGCCCGGCGGCGCGGTGAGCACCGCCGTACCGCCCGCGCCGGGGCCGTACAGCGCGGCGGCGAGCGCGGGCAGGGCGGTGCGGACGGGCAGGGCGTCGAGCGCGGCGGTACGGATCACGCGGCCCAGTCTCGTACAGCCCCGCTCAGGCGGTCTTCTCGCACACGAAGATCGCCGTGCCCGGGATGAGATGCCCGCGCAGCGGGGACCAGCCGCCCCACTCCTGCGTGTTCCACTCCGGCCACTCCGGCTCGACCAGGTCCACGAGCCGCAGGCCCGCGCGCACGACGTCGCGGACCCGGTCCCCGACCGTGCGGTGGTGCTCGACGTACACCGCCTCGCCCTCCTCGTCCTCCTCCACGTAGGGAGTGCGGTCGAAGTAGGAGCCCGCGACGCTCAGCCCCTCCGGGCCGGGCTCGTCGGGGAAGGCCCAGCGCATCGGGTGGGTCACCGAGAACACGAAGCGCCCGCCGGGCCGCAGCACCCGCCGCACCTCGCGCAGCACCCGGACCGGGTCGGCGACGAACGGCAGTGCCCCGTACGCCGAACAGGCCAGGTCGAAGGAGCCGGCGGCGAAGGGCAGGGCGCTCGCGTCCGCCTCGACAAGGGGGAAGCGCGCGGAGTGCTCCGCGGCGATGCGCAGCGCGTGCTGGAGCTGGCGGTGCGCGAGGTCGAGCGCGACCGGGCGCGCGCCCTGCGCGACGAGCCAGCGCGAGCACTGGGCGGCGCCCGCGCCGATCTCCAGGACGTCCTTGCCCGCCAGTTCCTCGGCCGGGCCGAGGAGTTGTGCCTCCACCTCGTCGAGCCCCTCCGGGCCCCAGACGAAGCGGTCGTCGCCGAGGAAGGTGCCGTGCTCGGCCTGGTACTCGTCCGCGTTGCCGTTCCACCAGCCGCGATTGGCGCGGCTGCTCTCGGTGACGCTCGCGGCGCGCCGCGTGGCGCTGACGGACTCGTCCCCGGCGCTCTCGCCTGCCGGGTCGAAGGGGGTCTCGGGGGCTTGGATGATGTGCTCCATCGTCGTACTGTTTCGCTCCAGCCGTCGCCGCCGGCTCCCCCAAGGGGGCGCCGTGTGCCGGGAATGCGGGGATCGCCCTCGCGTGGGCGCCTTCGCGCATTGACCCTGTCCGGCTGCCCCCGTATGCTACAAGTTGCGCTGCGAGCCTGCGCTCCTCAGACCTAGCAGGCGGTGCTCGCATCTGTTGTTTGTCTCGCGGTTCGAGGCGGTCGGCCCCCTGGGGTGCGGTGGCCTCCTTGCCGCTCGGGCTCCACGGTGCGAAATGGGCTCCAGCGCTAGCAGTGCCTACGACTTCAATGTCCGTACCGGAGCCCTTACCCACATGACGAGCAGCACCGAGACCACCGCCACCACCCCGCAGGTAGCGGTCAACGACATCGGTAACGAGGAAGCCTTCCTCGCCGCGATCGACGAGACGATCAAGTACTTCAACGACGGCGACATCGTCGACGGCGTCATCGTGAAGGTCGACCGGGACGAGGTCCTGCTCGACATCGGTTACAAGACCGAAGGCGTCATCCCCTCCCGCGAGCTCTCGATCAAGCACGACGTCGACCCCAACGAGGTCGTCAAGGTCGGCGACGAGATCGAGGCCCTTGTTCTCCAGAAGGAGGACAAGGAAGGTCGGCTCATCCTGTCCAAGAAGCGCGCGCAGTACGAGCGCGCCTGGGGCACGATCGAGAAGATCAAGGAAGAGGACGGCATCGTCACCGGTACCGTCATCGAGGTCGTCAAGGGTGGTCTCATCCTCGACATCGGCCTCCGCGGCTTCCTCCCGGCCTCCCTGGTCGAGATGCGCCGTGTCCGCGACCTCCAGCCCTACGTGGGCAAGGAGCTTGAGGCGAAGATCATCGAGCTGGACAAGAACCGCAACAACGTGGTCCTGTCCCGCCGTGCCTGGCTGGAGCAGACCCAGTCCGAGGTGCGCCAGACCTTCCTCACGACCCTCCAGAAGGGTCAGGTCCGCTCCGGCGTCGTCTCCTCCATCGTCAACTTCGGTGCCTTCGTGGACCTGGGCGGCGTGGACGGCCTCGTGCACGTCTCCGAGCTGTCCTGGAAGCACATCGACCACCCCTCCGAGGTCGTCGAGGTCGGCCAGGAGGTCACGGTCGAGGTCCTCGACGTGGACATGGACCGCGAGCGCGTCTCCCTGTCGCTCAAGGCGACGCAGGAAGACCCGTGGCAGCAGTTCGCCCGGACGCACCAGATCGGTCAGGTCGTCCCCGGCAAGGTCACCAAGCTCGTTCCCTTCGGCGCGTTCGTCCGCGTGGACGAGGGCATCGAGGGCCTGGTCCACATCTCCGAGCTGGCCGAGCGCCACGTGGAAATCCCGGAGCAGGTCGTCCAGGTCAACGACGAGATCTTCGTCAAGGTCATCGACATCGACCTGGAGCGCCGCCGCATCAGCCTCTCGCTGAAGCAGGCCAACGAGGCGTTCGGCGCCGACCCGGCCTCGGTCGAGTTCGACCCGACCCTGTACGGCATGGCCGCGTCCTACGACGACCAGGGCAACTACATCTACCCCGAGGGCTTCGACCCCGAGACCAACGACTGGCTCGAAGGGTACGAGAAGCAGCGCGAGGAGTGGGAGGGCCAGTACGCCGAGGCCCAGACCCGCTTCGAGCAGCACCAGGCCCAGGTCATCAAGTCCCGCGAGGCCGACGAGCAGGCCGCGGCCGAGGGCACCGAGGCGGCTCCGGCCGCCGCGGGCACCAGCGGTGGCGGCGGCAGCACCGGCGGTTCGTACTCCTCGGACACCGGTGACCAGTCCGGCGCGCTCGCCTCGGACGAGGCGCTGGCGGCCCTGCGCGAGAAGCTGGCCGGCGGCCAGAGCTGATCGCCTGACCGCACGCGGTAAGCGGTAGTACGGAGTCCCGGTCCCCCTTCCGGTGGGGGCCGGGACTCCGGCGTTCCACCGGGCCCCGCGAGGGCCGACCCCCGTTCCGGTTTCCCGAGCGGATGTGATCAAGTGTGATCAAGGGGGTGCGGCGGGAATGATCCGTGCCGCCCCCGGCGTTCTCGTCCACGGAGTAAGAGAGGACCGGAGGGCCATACCGTGCTTGATCCGCAGGATTTGTACTCATGGGTGCCGAAGGGCCTGGCGGTGGTCGACACCGCGCTGGCCCAGGAGTCCGCCGGACTCGTCATGCTGTGCCACTTCGACGGCTACATCGACGCCGGGGAGACCGGCGACCAGATCGTGGAGCGGATGCTCGACACCCTCCCGCACCAGGTCGTCGCCCGCTTCGACCACGACCGCCTCGTGGACTACCGGGCCCGCAGGCCGCTGCTGACCTTCCGCCGCGACCGCTGGACCGACTACGAGGAACCGGCGATCGAGGTCCACCTCGTCCAGGACGCCACCGGCGCCCCCTTCCTGCTGCTCAGCGGCCCCGAACCGGACGTCGAGTGGGAGAGGTTCGCCGCCGCCGTCGGGCAGATCGTGGAGCGCCTCGGCGTGCGTCTCGTCGCCGACATCTACGGCATCCCGATGGGCGTCCCGCACACCCGCCCCGTCGGTCTCACCCCGCACGGCAACCGCAGCGACCTCGTCCCCGGCCACCTGAGCCCCTTCGAGCAGGCCCAGGTGCCCGGCTCGGCCGGCGCCGTCGTGCAGTACCGGCTCGGCCAGGCCGGCCACGACATCCTCGGCATCGCCGCGCACGTCCCGCACTACCTCGCCCGCTCCGCGTACCCGGACGCCGCGCTCACCGCGCTCGAAGCCTTCACCGCGGCGACCGGACTCGTGCTCCCCGGGCTCGTGCACTCCCTGCGCAACGAAGCCCACCGCACCCAGACCGAGATCGAGCGGCAGGTCCGCGAGGGCGACGAGGAACTCACCTCGCTCGTCCAGGGACTTGAGCACCAGTACGACGCGGCGGCCGGGGCCCTCGCGCGCGGCAACATGCTCGCCGAGCCCGCCGACATCCCGACCGCCGACGAGATCGGCCGCGAATTCGAGCAGTTCCTCGCGGAACGGGAGGGCGACGCCTGAGAGGCCCCGGCGGCGCCGCCGGCGCGTGGGCCCGCGGGCCACGGGCGGGCCGCGCTACGGTGTCCTCCCGGCGGGATCTAGGCTGCGCTCATGGATTCGGTACTTTCCGTAGGGCTCACCGGCGGGATCGGCGCGGGCAAGAGCGAGGTGTCCCGGCTGCTCGTCTCCCACGGGGCCGTGCTGATCGACTCCGACCGCATCGCCCGTGAGGTGGTCGAGCCCGGCACGGACGGGCTCGCCGCGATCGTCGCCGCCTTCGGGACGGAGGTCCTCGCCCCGGACGGCAGCCTCGACCGCCCCCGGCTCGGCGCGCTCGTCTTCGCCGACGAGGAGCGCCTGCGCACGCTCAACGACATCGTCCACCCGCTCGTACGCGCCCGCTCGGCGGCGCTCCAGGCGGCGGCCCCGCCCGGCGCGGTCGTCGTCAACGACGTCCCGCTCCTCGTGGAGAACGGTCTCCAGCCGCTCTACGACCTCGTCCTCGTGGTCGACGCGAGCCCCGCGACGCAACTGCGGCGCCTGACCGGCGACCGGGGCATGAGCGAGGCCGACGCCCGCGCCCGGATGGCCGCCCAGGCCGGCCGCGAGCAGCGCCTCGCCGCCGCCGACATCGTGATCGCCAACGACGGCACGCGCGAGGAACTGGCCGCCCGGGTGCGGGAGGTGTGGCGCGCGCTGGAGCGACGCGCTCAGGGGGAGCCGCCCGACCGCGCGCCGGGGGACTGAGCGGGCGCCGCGCGGGGGAGGAATACGCGCGGGCGCTCCCGTGTTGCGCCCGT
>NZ_GG770539.1:5528168-5528727 GCF_000154905.1 Streptomyces sp. SPB074
CCCGACTACCTGCGGGCGACCAAGTTCGCCGACCAGGGCGGTGCGGGGCAGGACTGAGCCCGCCCGCCCCCGCCGCCCCGGCCCGAGGGTTCCTGGGCGGCCGGTCCTTCGGGGCGGCCGGTCCGTCCCGGACCGGCAGCGACCGGCGGTTCAGCGCCACGGCGAGGGCGGCTGCCGGTGCGCGCGCAGCCGTACGGAGACGACGACGAGGTCGATCGTCACGAGCAGCCACAGCGCCGCGCTCACGGCCGCCCACCCGGGGTGACCGGTGAACACGAAGACGACGGTCGCCGCGATCGTCACGACCTCGCCCCACACGCTCAGCGCGAGCCGCGGCCCCAGTGGACTGCGCGCGGTGAGCGGCTCCGTGCCGCCGCGTCCGGGACGCTCGGTGTCCGCCCTGGTCAGATGGCCGCCGGCGGCCGCCGAGATCCGGTGATGGTGTGCGTGGTGCGTTCCAGCAGGCATGACGTTCACCGCTCCCTCGTCGGGGCTCTCCTTCCGGTGTACCTCCTGCGGGTGAGGAAGGGAAACGGGGGAACCGCGCCCGCCGCCGGCC
>NZ_GG770539.1:5528872-5537848 GCF_000154905.1 Streptomyces sp. SPB074
CGCGCCGGAGCGTGTCGCCCCGCCCGGGACGGTGGTCAGGAGCGGGGGACGGTGTCCTCGAAGGCCGTGCCCGCCGCGCGGTAGGCGGCGATCTTCGCGGTCACCTGCTGCGGGGTGAGGACCTGGTCCTTGACGTGCAGGACGTAGTCGATCTGCTCGTCGTAGGCGCGCGGTGTCGTGGAGGTCTGGCCCGCGAGGTCGATGAGCCACTGGTTGAAGTTGATCGACATGGGCGTCTCGGGCAGGTACTTGGCGTCGTGGGTGCCGAACTCGGCGCCGTCGATGTAGTACGTGATCCGCTGGTCGTCGATGGTGAGGACGAGGTCGTGCCAGCCGGCGTAGGACCGGCGGGACTCGGTGTGCTGGTTGACGGCCTCCCAGGGGTCGGGCCGGTAGGTCTCCCAGGAGGTCGTGTAGAGGATGTCGCCGCTCTCGCCCCAGCCGCCGTTGGGCAGGTACTCGAAGTCGTACTCGCCGTAGTCGTCGTCCATCGGGGCCTTGAGGGCGTTGATGGTGAAGAAGGTCTGCACGAGGTGGTCGCCGTCGGGGCCGCTCTTCGGCGCGTCGGAGAACTTGACCCGGGCCGCGTAGGTCCCGTTCTTGAACTTCATGTCCTTGGTGAGGACTTCGGTGTGCACGGTGGATTCGCCCGTGCCCGCCGTGGAGGTCTCCAGGTTCATGACGGTGTTGGTGCCGTCCTTCGGGAAGGTCACCTTGCGCGGGTCCCACGTGGCGCCCGGTACCCCGGGCCCGCCGGAGTTGGAGCGCACGCTCCAGCCGCGCGCGTCGAGCCCCGGGTCGGTGGAGGAGGCGTAGGAGAAGTCGTCGAAGAGCGTGGCACCGTCACCGGGCGGGTCGGTGGGACCGGTCGGGTCGGTGGGGTCCGTGGGGTCGTTGCCCTCGGGCGCGGTGCCCCAGACCTGCGTGCCGTTCAGGCTCGCGGTGACCTTGGCCCAGGCGCCGTACGAGGTTTTCGCGGCGCCGAAGGAGTAGTCGTCGTTCTGGTCGAGCGGGCCCCAGTCGGCGCGGTGGAAGCGGAGCTGGAGGTCGCCCGTGTCGGCACCGGGTGCCAGGGTGCCCGCGCCGGAGGTGAAGCCGATCTCCAGGTAGCGGTCGGCGGTCGCGGTGGGGTGGGCGAGGGTGCCGAAGGTGCCGGTGACGTTCGCGCAGCCCTTCACGGCCCAGGAGCACGCGAAGCGGTAGGCGGCGGCGTTGTCGGAGCGGAAGTAGTAGCGCAGCTTGACCTGGCTGAGACTGACCGCGCTGTTGCCGGAGTTGACGACCTTGAACCAGGGTTCGGCCTGGTCGGCGCCGGTCGAGCTCTGCCGGTACTGGACGGTGACGGGCTCGCCCGCCGCGGTCGCGGGCAGGGCGGTGAGCGCGGAGCCGACCAGCCCCGCGCCGAGGGCTGCCGCGAGGAGCGGTCCGCGACGGCGGGCGGGACGGGAGGCGGTGCGGGGGACGGCGTGCGAGGTGCTGTGGGGCAGGGGGGGCATCAGCCGGTTTCCTCTCCGGTGGACGGGGTGTCACTGAACCGGTCCGCGCCCCGGACGCCGAGGGCGTCGAGGCGGAGCCGGTGGCGGGTGAGGCGCGCGCCGAAGTCGTCCCAGTCGCGCCGCGGCGACCAGGCGCGTTCGGCGAGCGCGGTGAGCCTCGGGAAGGCCAGGTACTCCAGGTGGGCCGCGGTCGGCGCGTACTCGCTCCACAGCGCCGCCTGCCGTCCGACGACCTGCCGGGCGGCCTCGGGCTCCCAGCCCGGCGGGACGGGGTCGGCCTCGTAGACCTGGCGCAGCGTGAGCGGCGCCCCGGGCTGGCCGGGGGGTTCGCCGGGGCCCGCGTGCTGCGGGTAGTCGAGGTAGCTCGTGCGATGCGCGGAGGTGATGACCCGGTGGCCGCGGCGGGCGGCGGCGAGGCCGTGGTCCGTGTCGCGCCAGGGCAGCACGATGAACCCCGGCGGCAGGTCGGTGCCGTTCTCGCTCCAGCCGAGCGGGACGCGGTCGTGCGCGGCGAGGTGCCGCCCGGCCTGCCCGAGGAACCAGCCGCGCAGCGCCTCGGGCCCCGGCAGCCCCTCGGCGCGCACCCGCTCCAGGGCGCTGGGCGCGTGGTGCCACTCGGTGCTCGGGCACTCGTCGCCGCCGAGGTGCACATGGGGCGAGGGGAAGACGTCCATGACCTCGTCCAGGACCGTGCGGACGAAGCCGAGCGACGCCTCGCCCATGCCGAGCACCGTGTCGCACACGCCCCAGCGGGTCCACACCGGGAGGCTTCGCGCCGGGTCGTTGCCCAGGTGCGGGTAGGCGGCGATCGCGGCCCGCGCGTGCCCGGGCACGTTGATCTCCGGGACGATCTCGACGCCGCGCGCCGCGGCGTACGCGACGAGGCCGCGCAGTTCCGCCGTCGTGTACGCGCCGCCGTGCGGCACCCCGTCGCCGAGCGTCTCGGCGCGCGTCCCGCCGATCTCGGTGAGCCGGGGCAGCGCCGGGACCGGCATCCGCCAGCCCTGGTCGTCGGTCAGGTGCAGTTGCAGGACGTTGAGCTTGTGCAGGGCGAGGAGGTCCACGAGGCGGCGCAGCCACGCGACGGGCTGGAAGTGCCGCGCCACGTCGATCAGGAAGCCGCGCCGGGCCAGCAGCGGCCGGTCGGTGATCTCCACGCAGGGCAGCTCCCAGCGCTCCGCCCGTACCGGACCGGGCCGCAGCGTCTCGGCGGGCAGGAGCTGACGCAGCGTCTGCACCCCGTGCAGGAGCCCGGCGGGGCGCGCGGCGCGCAGCAGCACCGCGTCGGTGGCGACCGTGAGCCCGTACCCCTCCTCGCCGGTGCCGCCGAGCGCGGAATCGAGGACGAGGATGATCTGCCCGTCGGGTGCGGCGGGGAGGGGGCAGCCGGTCGCGGGCGTGAGCAGTTCGCGCAGCAGTGCGGCCGCGCCCTCGGTGCCGGGGGCGACGCGCAGGGCGGTGCCGGGGCCGAGGGTGAAGCTGCCGAAGCGGCGGGCGAGTTTCAGCGGCCGGGGCACGAGTGCGAGGGCCTCGCGGGGAGCGGGCATACGGGGGCCTTTCCGGGGGGTGACGGGGGCGTACGGGCAGGACGGCGCGGCACGGTGGGGCCGCTCCGGCGCGTACCGGGGTGGTGGCTCGGGGGCGTGGGCTGCGGGGCGTGCGGACGGGGCGGCCCGGTGTCCGCCGGCGTGGTCGCCGTACGGGCGCGGGGCCTCAGCCCTTGACCGCTCCGCTCGTCAGGCCGGCGCCGACGCGGCGCTGGAGGACGAGGAAGAGGACGAGCACGGGGAGCGCGAAGAGCGTCGACGCGGCCATCGTGGCGCCCCAGTCGGTGCCGAAGACGTTGGAGAACGAGGAGAGCCAGACGGGGAGGGTCCGGTCGTCCTGGTTCTTGATGATCAGCATGTTGGCGAAGGCGAACTCGTTCCACGCCGTGATGCAGCCGAAGAGCGAGGTCGCGAGGAGGCCCGGGGCCAGGAGCGGCAGCGTGACGCGCCGGAAGGCGGCGGCGCGCGTGCAGCCGTCCACCTGTGCCGCCTCCTCCAGCTCGGGCGGGATGCCGCTGAGGAAGGACCGCAGCGTCACGACGGTGAAGGGCAGCGTCAGCATGAAGGAGATGAGCGTGAGCATCGAGAGGCGGTCGAGCATCCCGGCGTCCCGCGCGATGATGTACATCGGGATGAGCAGCGCCTCCCAGGGGGCGACCTGGGCGAGGAAGACGAGCAGGATGAACGCACGCCGCCCGCGCCAGCGCAGCCGCGCCACGGCGTAGGCGGCGGCGAGCGCGACGAGCAGCGCGAGCAGCACCGAACCGGCCGTGACGAGCAGGCTGTTGCGCCAGAACCCCCAGAAGCCGTCCGCGTGCACGGCGTCCGAGAAGTGCGCGAAGGTGAGGCGCGTGGGGAGGAAGACGGGCGTCTCGGACTGGATCTGCGCGTTCGGCTTGAGCGCCGTGAGCACCATCCAGTAGACGGGG
Source organism: Streptomyces sp. SPB074 (assembly GCF_000154905.1). GTDB lineage: Bacteria > Actinomycetota > Actinomycetes > Streptomycetales > Streptomycetaceae > Streptomyces. The sequence continues at coordinate 5,532,845 of NZ_GG770539.1, forward strand.
AAGACGCTCAGCACGAAGACGACGGCGGCGGCGGCACCGCGCGCCAGGACGCGGGCCGGGAGGCGGCCGCGTGCCGTGTTGCGGCGCGTCCCGCGCGGGGTCGCGGCGGTGCGGGTCTTGCCGGCGGGTGCGAGCGGCGGGGCCGCGGGGGCGGTCATGACTCGGCCTCCTGACGGAACATGCCGCGCAGGTAGGCGATGAGGACGCCGACGAGGAGCAGCACGGTGAGGGTGGAGATCGCGGCGCCGAGGTCGTAGCGGTGCAGGGCCTGCGCGACCTGGTAGGCGTAGACGGGCAGGGTCGTGGTCGCGGAGTCGGGGCCGCCCTTGCTCAGCGCCCAGATCTGCGCGAAGCAGCGGAAGACCCAGATCACCTCCAGGCACAGCACGAGCCCGAAGACGGGCCGCAGCAGCGGCAGCGTGACCGAGCGGAAGATCCGCCACGCCCCGGCGCCGTCCATGCGCGCGGACTCGGTGAGTTCGGCGGGGACGGTGAGCAGCGCGGCGTGCAGCGTGATCGCGACGAACGGCACGGACTGCCACGTGATGAGCAGGACCAGGACGGCGAAGGTCGCGGGGCCGTGCGCGAACCACGCGTAGTCCTGGAAGGAGTCGAGACCGAGCCGGGTGAGCGCCCAGTTGACGACGCCGAGGCGCGAGGAGAAGAGCCACTGGAAGACGGTCGTCGTCGCGATGACCGGGCTGGCCCAGGCGAGCACGAGGCCGCTGAGCACGAGCGTGCGCGAGAGGCGCCCGAGCGAGCGGAGCAGCAGCGCGACGAGCGTGCCGAGGCCGAGGATCAGGACGACGTTGACGAGCGCCCACAGCAGCGTGCGCCGCACGACCCGCCAGAACTCCCGGTCGCCCAGCACCTCCTGGTAGTTGCCGAAGCCGGCCCCGCTCGCCCGGCCGCGGATCAGTTCGCCCATCCCGAAGTGCTGGAAGGAGATGACGAGGTTGCGGACCAGGGGATAGCCGAGGAGGAGCGCGGCGCCGAGCACGGTCGGGGCGATGAGGAGGTACGGCCACAGGGCGGCGAGGCGGACGCGGGCACCGGAGGCGGGGTGGGGGACCCCGTCGTGCCGGTCGCGCCGCGGGCCGCGCCCGGCAGCGGGTACGGGGGGCGCGGGTACGGGGGGCGCGGCGGGCCCGGCGGCCTCCGGGGTGCGCCCGCGCGCGCCCCGGAGCGTGCCGCGGGTGCCGCTCACTTCTTGAGGGTCTTGGTGATCGCGGCGGACGCGGCCCGCGCGGCCTTCGCCGGGTCGGTGCCGGTGAGGACGGCGGTCATGTAGCCCTTGACCGGGTTGGTCGCCTCGACGGCGGCCCACTCCGGGGAGTTGGGGGTCGCGTGGCCCCGGGCCGCGCCCGCCGCCATCGCCGCGGTGCCCGCGTCGCCGGCGACGGCCTTCGCGAGCGAGGTGCGGTTGGGCACGTAGCTCATCGTCCGGGCCATGTCCGTCTGCCACTTCGTCCCGGTGAGGGCCTTGACCACCTGGTAGGCGGCGTCCTGGTGCGTGGACGCCTCGGGGATCACGAGGTCGGAGCCGCCGGTGAAGACGGAGCCGGGCGTGCCCGCCTCCTTGCCCGGCACGGGGAAGAAGCCGATCCTCCCCTTGAGCGCGGGCGCCGCCTCCTCCACGAGCTTCGCGCCGCCGGGGACGGAGACGACCTGCGCGACATCGCCCTTGGCGAAGACGTCGGCCTGCGGGGGCTTCGCCTCGTCCGAGTCCTTCGGCCCCTTGCCGAGCGACTGGAGACTCTTGTAGAAGGCCATGCCCTTGAGCGCCTCGGGGGAGTCGAGCGCGCCCTTCCAGGAGTCCCCGTCCTTGACCGCGAGGTCGCCGCCCTCGTCCCAGATGAACCCGGCCAGGGTGTACCAGTTCTGTCCGGGGAGATAGATGCCCTGCGTCCCGCCCTTGTTCAGCTTGCGGGTGTCGCGCAGCCACTCGTCCCGCGTGGCGGGGGGCTTGGTGATGCCGGCCTCGGCGAAGAGGTCCTTGTTGTAGAGCACGACGCGGTTGGCGGCGTACCAGGGAATGCCGTACTGCTTCCCGTCGATCCTGCCCGGCTCGGCGAGGCCGGGCAGCCAGTCCCCGCCCTTGAGGCCCGTGACCCGGTCGCTGAGGTCCTTGACCCCGCCGCTCGCCGCGTACTGCGCGACCTGCGTGTTGCCGACCTCGATGACGTCGGGCGCGTCGTTGCTGGCGAGGGCCGCGGTCACCTTCTCGCCGATGCCGTCCCACTCCTGTATCTGGACGTCGAGCCGGATCTTCCGGTGCCGCCGCTCGAAGTCCTTGGTGAACCGGCCGAGGAAGTCCTCGGAGACGCTGTCCCGCATGACCCACACGGTGACCTTCTCCGGGCTCTTGGCCGTCCCGGAGCCGCCGCTGCCGCCGTCGTCGGAACAGGAGGTGAGACCCGCCAGCCCCGCGAGACTCAGCGCGAGGACGAGCGGGGGAGTGGTAAGCCGCAGCTTCATGGGCACCTCATCAAGGAGTTGACCAGTTGACCACTGGTCAGTTGGTGAGCAAGAAGGTGACACAAGGGGATGGGGCCGTCAAGAGCCTTGTGCAGCTTGGGTGATGAGGGAGTTTGGGGACGCGGTGGGTAGTGTGACGGGCGGGGAAGGGGGTGCGTGCGCGGGGGGCTTTGGTCCGCTCGCCTGACCAGTAGGGTTTACTGGTCAAGTCGGTGGGTCCGCGGTCATGATGGAGTGACCGGTGTGCGGGTCCGTGGTGGCGGGACGGGAGGCGGGCGACGGTGGCGGAGCACGAGGCGGGGGGAGCGCCGGGCGTGGGCGGACGGGCCGAGGCGGGGGGCCCGGGGGACGGCGCGGGTCTCGGCGCGGGTCACGGTGGCGCGGTGCCGAAACGGGAGCGGGTGCGGGAGTACCTGCTCTCCCTCGTGGAGGCGCGGGCGCCCGGCGACGCGATCCCCTCGGAGCGCGCCCTGAGTGCCCAGCTCGGCGTGTCGCGCCCCACGTTGCGCGCGGCGGTGGACGAACTCGTCGCCACCGGACTGCTGCGCCGCGAGCACGGGCGCGGCATGTTCGTCGCACCCGCGAAGATCACGCAGGAACTCGTCTCGGACGACGGCGCGCTCTCGGTGCCGCTCGCGCAGGGCACGTGGTCGAGCCGTGTCCTGGAGCACTCGGTGATCCAGGCCGGGGCGCGGATCGGCCGCAGGCTGCGCCTCTCACCCGCCGCGCGTCTCGTCTACATCGCCCGGCTGCGCCTCGTCGACGGCCACCCGATGGCCATCGAGCACCTGCACATTCCGCAGGACCTCGTCCCCGGTCTGTCGGCGGCGGAACTGGAGGCGGGCGACCTGTACGAACACCTCCGCGAGAGCCACCGGGTCGAGGTGCACGAGGCGACCCAGTCGATCGAGCCGACCGTCGTCAACGAGGCCGAGGCCGGCACCCTCGACGTCCCGCTGCTCTCCCCGGCCCTGCTCATCGAACGCCTCACGACCGACACGACGGGCCGCCCGGTCGAGTACGTCCACTCCGTCTACCGGGGCGACCGCTACCGGATCGTCTCCCGCCTCGCCCTCGGCCCGGCCCGCCACACCGCGCACCCCACCGTCCACCACCCCGGCATCCCCCCGGGCGACCTGGCCCCGGCGGACATCATCGGCTCTTCCACGGTCGGGGACGTACAGGGGGGCTGAGCGGGGGAGGGGGGTACGGGCTCAGCCCCGTTCCCGCCCCGCCTCCCACTCGTACGACGGCGGCTGCGGGAGCCCCATTCCCGCCCCGCGCAGGCGTTCCATCTCGCGCCGGTCGCGCTTGGTGGGGCGGCCCGCCCCGCGGTCCCTGATTCCGGCCGGGGCGACGGCCGCGCGAGGCGGCGGGGGCGGGCTGTTGTCCTCGTAGCACGTGACCGCGACGGGCGCGCCCACGCGCTTGCGGAGCAGGCCCCTCACGACGAGCACCCGGTCGCGGCCCTCGTGCCGCAGGCGCACCTCGTCCCCGACCCGGACGGCGGCCGCCGCCTTGGCCGGGGTGTTGTTGATCCGTACGTGCCCGGCGCGGCAGGACGCGGTCGCCGCCGAGCGGGTCTTCACCATCCGCACCGCCCACAGCCACACGTCCACCCGTACGTTCCCGGGCCCGGTGTTCACCTCGCTCGCCATGCCCCGAGCCTAAACCGGAGAGCGCCGGGACGGTCCTCCCGCGTCCGGGCCCGCCCGGCCGTCCACTACCCGCCGCGCTCACTCCTCCGTCACGTCGAGTCCCGCCGCGCGTCCCGCGTTCCGCAGCACCGTGCGCAGCATCGCGGGGGTGAGCAGCCCGGTGAAGGTGTTGCGCTGGCTGACGTGGTAGCAGCCGAAGACGTCGAGGGGCGGGCCGCCGTCGTGCGCGGCGAGCCGGACGACCGCTCCGTGCCCGAAGCGCGGGCGCGGGCGCGGTACCGTCCAGGCGGCCTCGGCGAAGGCGGGCAGCGCCGCCTGCCAGCCGAAGGCGCCGAGGATCACGACCGCCCGCACCGTGGGGCGCAACAGGGCCAGTTCCTCGGCCAGCCAGTGCCGGCAGGTGTCCCGCTCGCGCGGTGTCGGCTTGTTCTGCGGCGGGGCGCAGTGGACGGGCGCGGTGACCCGGGTGCCGAGCAGCCGCAGCCCGTCCCCGGGCGCGAGCGGCTGCGCCAGGTTGGCGAGCCCCACGCCGTGGAAGGCGTGGAAGAGGACGTCGCCGGAGCGGTCGCCGGTGAACATGCGTCCCGTCCGGTTCCCGCCGTGCGCGGCCGGGGCGAGCCCGAGGACGAGGAGTCGCGCGTCCTGCGGCCCGAAGCCCGGCACCGGCCGCGCCCAGTACTCCTCGTCCGCGAAGGCCGCCCGCTTCACCCGGGCCGCCTCCTCGCGCCAGGCCACCAGCCGGGGGCAGGCACGGCAGGAGGCGATGCGTGTGTCGAGCGCGTGCAGTGCGCCGCTCGCTCCGTCGTGGATCATGCCGTCCACGGTAGGCGCCCGCGGGTCCCGCCACCGGTCGCCCGCCGGGCGCGCC
>NZ_GG770539.1:5538015-5542083 GCF_000154905.1 Streptomyces sp. SPB074
GCGCGCCCCTCCGGCTCAGCCCTTGAGCGAGGCGAGGGCCTCGTTGAAGGTGGCCGACGGGCGCATGACGGCCGCGGCCTTCGCGGCGTCGGGACGGTAGTAGCCGCCGATCTCCGCCGGGGAGCCCTGCACGGCGATCAGCTCGCCGATGATCTGCTCCTCGCCGGCCGCGAGCTTCTCGGCCAGCGAGGCGAAGGCGGCGGCCAGCTCCGCGTCCTCCGTCTGCGCGGCCAGCTCCTGCGCCCAGTACGTGGCGAGGTAGTAGTGGCTGCCCCGGTTGTCGATGCCGCCGAGCCTGCGGCTCGGGGACTTGTCCTCGTTGAGGAAGGTGCCGGTGGCGCGGTCCAGGGTGTCCGCGAGGATCTGGGCGCGCGCGTTGCCGGTCTTCTGCGCGAGGTGCTCGAAGCTCACCGCGAGCGCGAGGAACTCGCCGAGCGAGTCCCAGCGCAGGTAGTTCTCCTTGACGAGCTGCTGCACGTGCTTCGGCGCCGAGCCGCCCGCGCCGGTCTCGAAGAGGCCGCCGCCGTTCATGAGCGGGACCACCGAGAGCATCTTGGCGCTGGTGCCCAGCTCCAGGATCGGGAAGAGGTCGGTGAGGTAGTCGCGCAGCACGTTGCCGGTCACCGAGATGGTGTCCTCGCCGCGCCGGATGCGCTCCAGGGAGTACGCGATGGCGTCCTCGGGCGACTTGATCTCGATGGTCAGGCCCTCGGTGTCGTGCTCCGGGAGGTACCGCTCGACCTTCGCGATGAGCTGCGCGTCGTGCGCGCGGCCCTCGTCCAGCCAGAAGACGGCCGGGTTCCCGGTGGCGCGGGCGCGCGTCACGGCGAGCTTGACCCAGTCGCGGATCGGAGCGTCCTTCGTCTGGCACATGCGGAAGATGTCGCCCGCGCCGACGGCCTGCTCCAGCACGGCCTCGCCGGCCTTGTTCAGCACGCGGACCGTGCCGGTGACCGGGATCTCGAAGGTCTTGTCGTGGCTGCCGTACTCCTCGGCCTTCTGCGCCATGAGGCCGACGTTCGGCACCGAGCCCATCGTGGCCGGGTCGTAGGCGCCGTGCGCACGGCAGTCGTCGATGACGACCTGGTAGATGCCGGAGTAGCTGCTGTCCGGGATGACGGCGAGCGTGTCCGCTTCCTTGCCGTCCTTGTCCCACATGTGACCGGAGGTGCGGATCATGGCGGGCATCGAGGCGTCGACGATGACGTCCGAGGGGACGTGCAGGTTCGTGATGCCCTTGTCCGAGTCGACCATCGCGAGCGCGGGGCCCTCGGCCAGCTCGGCCTCGAAGGACTCCTTGATCTTCTGGCCGTCGGCGAGCCCGTCGATGCCTTTGAGGATGCCGCCGAGCCCGTCGTTCGGGGTCAGTCCGGCGGCCGCGAGCTGGTCACCGTACGCGGCGAACGTCTTCGGGAAGAACGCGCGCACGACGTGACCGAAGATGATCGGGTCCGAGACCTTCATCATCGTCGCCTTGAGGTGCACCGAGAAGAGCACGCCCTCGGCCTTGGCCCGCGCGACCTGCGCGGTCAGGAACTCGCGCAGCGCGGCCACGCGCAGCACGGAGGCGTCCACGACCTCACCGGCGAGTACGGGTACGGACTCGCGCAGCACTGTCGTGGAGCCGTCGTCGCCGCTCAGCTCGATGCGCAGGCTGTCGTCGGCCGGGAGGACGGCGGACTTCTCGGTCGTGCGGAAGTCGTCGTTCGTCATCGTCGCGACGTTCGTCTTTGACTCGGGGTTCCAGGCGCCCATGCGGTGCGGGTGCGCCTTCGCGTAGTTCTTCACCGACGCGGGGGCACGGCGGTCGGAGTTGCCCTCGCGCAGGACCGGGTTGACGGCCGAGCCCTTGATCTTGTCGTACCGCGCGCGGACGTCCTTCTCCTTCTCCGACTTCGGGTCGTCCGGGTAGTCGGGCAGCGCGTACCCCTGCGCCTGGAGCTCCGCGATCGCGGCCTTGAGCTGCGGGATCGACGCCGAGATGTTCGGCAGCTTGATGATGTTCGCCTCGGGCGTCTGCGCGAGGCGGCCCAGCTCGGCGAGGGCGTCCTCGATGCGCTGGCCCTCCTCCAGCCACTCCGGGAAGCTCGCGATGATGCGGCCGGACAGCGAGATGTCGCGGCTCTCCACGCCGACCCCGGCGGTGGAGGCGTACGCCTCGATGACCGGCAGGAACGAGTACGTCGCCAGCGCGGGCGCCTCGTCGGTGTGCGTGTAGATGATGGTCGAGTCAGTCACCGGGTGCTCCGCTCCGTCTCCACTGTCTGCGTCTTGCTGGTCCTGCGGGTCCTGCGGGTCCTGCGGGTCCTGCGGGTCCTGCTGGTCCTGCCGGTCCTGCTGGTACATCTGGTTCCGGCGGGTTTCGCCGCCGCCGCGGGCGTCGCCCGTCGTGCGGGGCGTGCCCGTCCTGCTTCGCGTCTTTTCAATATTGCTCGATATCAAGATATCCCGAGGGGGTGGCTCTCCCGAAAGGGCCCTTCGTCCTGCGGACGGCCGCACCCCCGCGCTCCCGTACGGCGCCGGGTCACCGAATCCGCTCGCCCCGGCCCGCGAGCCTCTCGTACGCTGCCGGGATGCCCACTCCCCTCCCGTTGCACGCGGACTCCGCCCCGTACGCCCACGGCCACCTCCCCACCGGCGACGGACACGCGCTGTACTGGGAGACCTGCGGGAACCCGGCGGGGCTGCCCGCCCTGGTCCTGCACGGCGGGCCCGGCTCCGGCTGCTCGCCGCGCTTCCGGCGCTACTTCGACCCGGCCCGCTACCGGATCGTGCTGCTCGACCAGCGCGGCGCGGGCCACAGTCGCCCGCACGCCTCCGACCCGGCGCACGACCTCGCCACCAACACCACCCCGCACCTCCTCGCCGACCTGGAGGCGCTCCGCGCCCACCTCGGCATCGACCGGTGGCTCGTCTGGGGCGTCTCCTTCGGCTCCTTCCTCGGCCTGCGGTACGCGGAACTGCACCCCGAGCGCGTCCGCGCCCTCGTCCTCACCGGCGTCGCGACCGGCAGCCGCGCCGAGGTCGGGGTACTGACCCGCGGCCTCGGCCGCTACTTCCCCGAAGCCTTCGCCCGCTTCCGCGCGGGCGTCCCGGAGGCGGCACACGACGGCGACCTCGCGACCGCCTACCGCGAACTGCTCGCCTCGCCCGACCCGGCCGTGCGCGCTCTCGCCGCGCGGGACTGGACCGACTGGGAGACCGCGATCATCCCCGCCCCGCCCCGCTCCGAACCGCGCTACGAGGACCCGCGCCTCCGCCTCGGCTTCGCCCGCACCGTCACGCACTACTTCAGCCGCGACCACTTCCTCGGCGGCGACGAGGTGATCCTGCGCGAGGCCCACCGCCTGCACGGCATCCCCGGCACCTTCGTCCAGGGCCTCCTGGACCCCGGCAACCTGACCGGCGCCGTGCACCGTCTCGCCGCCGCCTGGCCGGACGCGCGCCTGCACGTCGTCGACGACGGCGTCCACGGCGCGAACGCCGAGATGGCCGGACACCTCGTCGCCGCGACCGACCGCCACGCGGACGAGGCCGGAGCCTGAGGCGCGGGCCAGAGACGCGGGCCTGAGGCCCGGGAGCCAGCGGGCGGCGTCACCGCCTCAGACGGGCGGTGTCACCGGCAGCACCGCGTGCTCCGTGAACACACCGAACGTCCGGAAACCGAGTCCCCGGTACAGCGGCTCGCCCTCCTCGCTCGCCTGGAGCACCGCCGTGCCGAGGCCCGCCGCCCGCGCCGCCCGCAAGGCGGCGAGCGTCACCGCGCGGCCGTGCCCCCGCCGCCGGAAAGCGGCCCGCGTCGAGACGTTGTACAGCCCCGCGACCCCGTCCGGCAGGAACACCTCCGCACTCGCCACGACCTCCCCGGCCACCTCCCCCACGAAGAGCAGCGCGGGACAACCGGGGCGCAGCAGCTCCGCCGCCGAATCCGCCCAGAAACGCGTGACGGTCGCCGCGGGGCGGCTCCCAGTTCGCCGCGACGACCCCGGCGAAGGCCGCGAGGTCCCCGGGCGTCCGCACCCGCCGCACCACGAGCCCGTCCCGCGCCACCGGCCGGGGCAGGGCCCG
>NZ_GG770539.1:5542183-5552139 GCF_000154905.1 Streptomyces sp. SPB074
GGCGGCGAGCAGCGCCGACAGGTTCTCCGGCCGCGCGCCGGGCCCCACCCACCACGTGAACCGCCGCCCCGTCGTGCGCAGCGCGGCCAGCGTCCCGAGCACCCGCGCCGACGCCGCCCGCCCCGGGAAGCGGGCCCCCGTCACGATGTTGAACGTGTCGTCGTCGAGCCCGCTGTCCGCGACGCACACCTCCCCGCCCGGCGGCACGACCACCGCCCGGCCCGGGTGGTCCCGGTGCAGGTGACACGCATGTGCGGCGAAGTTCCGCTCCGCCCGCCCCACGAGATCCCTCACGCCCCGCCCCCCGTCGCGCGCGGCGCGGGCAGCAGCCCCGCCAGCGCGTCCGCGGGCACCTCGTACGGCCGCTCGACGGGCAGCAGCGCCCGCGCCGCCTCGGGCCGCCCCTCCCGCACCCGCGCGTGCGCCTCCCGGGCGAGCGGGGTCACGTCGCGTATCCCGACGGTCCACTCGTCCGCGTACCGGCGACTCGCCTCCCCGGACAGCCCCAGTTGCAGCGAGCGGTGCGCCAGCGCTCGCCCGCGCGGGTCCCGCTCGGGGTCCCACTGGACCCGCGCGGGCGCCCCGCGCAGGGCCCGCCGCCACGCCTCCCGGCTCCCGTGCGTCGCCGCCTCGTAGTGCGAGAGCGCCGCGTGCCGCAGGGCCCACAGGAACCCCGCGCGCGTGATCTCCACCGCGAGCACCGTCTCCTGCCCCTCCTTCGTCCCCCAGCCGCAGCGGTACATCATCCACAGGAACGACGGCTTGATCCACGTCATCCGCTCCCGTCCCCACTCCGGCGGGAACCGCCCGTCCCGCGCGGCGGGCAGCCCGAGCGAGGGCCGGTACGCCTGGTAGACGGTGAGCGTGTCCGCCGTGTGCAGCGCGCGCACCTGATGGCGCGGGATCTCCGGGGGCGAGGCGGCCGGGGGCGGGAACTCCCCGCCCTGGACCCCGGCGTCCTGGACACCGCGTCCGGCGCCGTGTCCAGGGCGTTCGTAACTTTCCATGGGCCCGATCCTGTCGGTGCGCGGAGCCGCGCGGCAACGCGATTTCCGCCGCGCCGGGCCCGCCACACCCCCGTAACCCGCCCGTTTCCTCCCCACCTCGCCCCTCCCGTACCCTGGGACCCACAGCCACGGCCACCGCCGTCCGCAGGCCGACGCGCACCCGTTACCGCGCGCACCCCAGACCTGCCGACGGGAGTGAGCTTGTCCGCACGGGAATTCCGCCCGCCCCACGCCCCCGGGTTCCGGTACCGCCCGCTGCCCGCCTGGCTCGCCCACGCCCTGTACGTCCCCCGTGTGCCGGTGCCGCGCGGGGCCATGGCGCGCGGCCTGCTGGGCGCGCTGCCGCTCGTCCTCGCCGTGGCCGCCGGACGGCCGGGACTCGGTGTCATGGCGGCGCTCGGCAGCCTGCTCGCCGCCGTCAACGACCGTCCCGGCTCCCGCCGCACGGCGGGACTCCGCCTCGGCGCCCCCGCCCTCGCCGGCACCTGCGGACTCCTGCTCGGCAGCGCGGCGACGACGCTCCTGCCGCACCCCGCCCAGCCCCTCCTGCTGCCGCTCGTCCTCACCGTGCTCGGCCTCTTCGCCGGCGCCGTGAGCGCCGTCGGCCCCGTCGCCTCCGGCATCGGCACCCAGGTACTCGTGACGACCGCCATCGGCGCCGGGATGCCCCTGCCCGAGCCGGGCTGGCAACGCGCCCTCGCCTTCCTCACCGGAGCCGCCTGGCTCCTCGCCCTGCGCCTCCTGCTCCCCTCGCCGGACGACGGGGCCCGCCACCCGTACCGCCTGGGCACCGAACGCGCCTCCGTCGCCTCCGTCTACACCGCGATCGCGGCGCTCCTCGACGCCACCGGCACCCCGGCCGCCCCCGCGCGCCGCTCCGCCCTGACCACCGCGCTCGACCAGGCCCAGGACGCCCTGCTCGGCCCCCGGCTCCACCGCTTCACGAACAGCGCGGCCGAACGCCGGCTCCACGCCCGGCTCGACGCGGCCCTGCCGCTCGCGGAGGCCGCCACCGCCCTCTACTGGGCCGGCCGCCCGCTGCCCGCCCGTACCGTACGGGGCCCGCTCGCCCTCGCCGAGGCCGTCCGCGCGGACACCGTGCCCGGCCCCGTGCCCGCCCCCGCACGCGACGCCCCCGGACTGCGCGCGCTCGACACGTCCCTGCTCTCCGCCCTCGCCGTCTTCGCCTCCGCCCCGGCCCCCGGCCCCGCCGTCCGCGCCCCGCGCGGTGCCCGCGCCCGCCTCCGCGCCGCGCGGAGGCGCGCGACCGGTCCGGCGGGGCGCGAGTACGGCATACGCGTCGCGCTGAGCATGGGCGCCGCCACCGCCGTCGCCCAGTCCCTCCACCCCCAGCACTGGTACTGGCTGCCCGCCACCGCCGTCTTCCTCGTCAAGCCCGATCTGGGCCCGCTCGCCTCACGCGTCCTGTGCCGGATCGCCGGCACGCTCGCCGGGGCCGGTCTCTTCGCCGGGCTCGCCGCCGTCGCCGCCCCCGTACCGCTGCCGCCCGAGACCGGGCTCGTCGCGCTCGCCGCGCTCTGCGCGACCCTCGTCCCGCTCGCCATGCGGCACTTCGCCCTCCAGACCGCCGTCGTCACGCTGCTCGTCCTCGCCCTCGTCGGTCTCGGCGGCGACACCCAGGCCACCTGGAACCGGCTCACCGACACCCTGCTCGCCTGCGGCATCGTGCTGCTCGCCGGCCACCTCCCGCTCCCCGGCCGGGCGGGTACCGTCGCTCGCGGCCGGCTCGCCACCGCCTCGCAGGCCGCCACCGACTACCTGGGGCACGTCCTCAGCGGTTCGCCCGACCTGCCGGGCCGCTGGGCACTGCGCCGCGCCGCGTACCGGTCCCTCGCCCAGGCCCGCGCCGCCGTCGAGGTCTCGGCCGCCGAACTGCCCCCGCTCGCCCGCCGCAGCGCCGGCGCCGCCGAAGTCACCGCCGTGCTCGAACGCCTCGTGGACACGACCACGGCCGCCGCGGTGCACGCCGACGACGCGGGCACCCTGCCCGCGCGCGACACCGCCCGTCTGCGGGCCCTGCTCGGCGAACTCGACACCCTCGACCGCCACCGGACGCCCGTACCGCACTGACCGGCCGTCCCGGCGCACCCGGCCCCTCCCGTCCCGTCCGCGTCCGCCCGTCCCGCGTCCGCTCACCAGCGAAAAGATGAATTCCCCCCGCCCCTCCGGTCCACCAGGCGACCGCGCGTGCGCCCGCACCCGCCCCCCCGGCCCCGAAGGAGCGCCGTGAACCCCAACCCCGCAGCCGACCCCGTCCCCTCCGAAAAAAAAAACCGAAGCGCTCGCCCCCCGCAACACGTTGCTCGCCGAGGAGAAGGAGCTCACGCGCGCGCTCGAGGACCTCGCCGCCCGAAAAAAAAACACTGCCGCGGGTCCCAAAAGAGGTGGAATAAATCTTCACCGGACCGGACGGCGGTACCGGCCTGCCGGAACTCTTCGAGGGACGCGATCAGTTAATCGTGTACCACTTCATGTTCGCGCAGAGGCGGAGGCCGGCTGCGCGCGGTGCGCGGCCTTCCTCTACCAGATCGGCGACCTGCGGCACCTGCGCGAGCGCGGAACGGCCTTCGCCGCCGTCTCCCGCGCCCCGTATCCGCGCATCCTGCCCTTCAAGGCGGCCGGCGGCTGGACGGTCCCGTGGTACTCGGCGTACGGAAGCACCTTCCCCTACGACTTCGGCGCCTCCTTCGCCCCCGGGCCCGCCTCCGCCGCGCCCCCCGCGTACGGCTACCGCCCCCGCGCGGAGGCGGACCCGGGACGGGAGGCCGCGCTCGCCGCCGGGGAACACGTCGACCGGCCCGCGCTCAGCTGCTTCCTGCGCGTGGGGGATCAGGTCTTCCACACCTACTCGGCCTATGCCCGCGGCCTCGACCGGCTCGGCAGCGCGAGCAGCCTCCTCGACCTCACCGCGCTCGGCCGCCGCGATCACCTCGCGCGCCCCGCCTCCTGACCTGCCGCGACCCGTTCCCCCGTTCCGGCCCGGGTGCGCCCTCGGTCGCGGCCCCCGCGCTCCCCGAGGGCGGCGGATGCCGCTACGAGCCGGGGCGAACAGGTGACGGTACGGTCACGGCGCCCACATCCCGGCGCTCCGCTGCGTCATTCTCGACGCACCGCCCGGCGCGGCGTGACGCGACGGCGGGTGCACTCGTTACTCCGTGCGAGTGAGTGAAGGGCGGGTTTCGAGTGAACACGCGTCGCGGCGGCACCGACGACGGGGGAGTGCGACCCGGGTACGACAGGACGGAGTTGCGGCCGTGAGGATCGAACGAGTGGTACTGGAACGCTTTCCCGCGGGCGGGCCGCGGGGCTCCTGGCCCGCCGAGGAGTTCGCCCGTCAGCGACGCTGCGAGGGCACGGCGGCCGAGGTCGTCATGGATCTCGACGAGGACGCCTTCCTCGTCATCGTCCGCGCCCGCGCGGCGACGGAATGAGTGTGCCGGCGCGCCCGCCGCAAAGCCGCTGTCCGCAAACCGCCGGGCCACCGGAAACCGCCCGAAACCGGAAACCGCCCGGAAACCGAAAGGCGAAGGCCGAAAGCCGAAGGCTCACGGTCGAGAAGAAGAAAGGCGCGGCCCGCAAAGCGTGAAATCCGGGGCGGGCGGAAGGAAGGCCGGGGAATCCGGTGCGCGGCGCCGTCCGCCGTAAGCCGGGGGCTCTGGCGCCGAGGGGCGCGGAGCCGTTCAGTCCTCGGTCGGCGCCGAGCGGGACCAGGGGGGAAGGGTGTCGGTGAGGCGGCACAGGGTCACGTAGAGCGGGATCGGCGGGGTGTACGGCGCCTTGCCGGACGGCTGGTGCACGAGCCGGGGCTCCTTGCGGGCGTCCGGTACGAGCGCTCCGGCCGCGTAGTGCGCGGGCGCGGGCCACTCCAGGGCCACGTCGGAGCCGGACGGCACGATCCACCACCAGCGACCGCCGTCCGCGAAGACACAGCCCATCCGGGGCAGCCGCCCCATCACCCGACGGGCCAGCGCCTCCGGCACGCCCACCGCGTCCACGCCCATCGACGTGGTCATCCCGCTCGGCACCGTCAAGCGCACCAGTGGCGTCCGCGCCGCTGCTCGGGGGAACCGGCCCCGGCTGAGCGAGGCGAGCGTGTCGAGGCTCAGCGAGCCTGCCGTCCACGTGTGCATTCAGCGTGCCTCTTCCCACGACAACTCGGCCCACACGACCAGTCCGGAACCCTGTTCCGCCTCTTGCGTCCCCCAGGACAGGCTCATGGCGGAGACCAGGAAGAGGCCGCGCCCGTGCTCGTCGTGCGGGTCCTGCCGGGGGCTCGCCGGCTGCCTGCCGCACTGCCCCTCGTCGCGTACCGCTATCCGCAGCCGCGATCCGTCCGGCGCGCCGCTCGCGCCCCCCGCCCGTCTGCGCGCGTCGTGCGCCGCGAACGGGACCCGCCCGGGCGCATCGATCTCGCGCAACTCGCAGACGATCTGCCGGCTGCCCGTGTGGACGAGGGCGTTGGTGACGAGCTCGGAGACGATCAGCATCGCCGCCTCGCACGTCTCGTCGGGCGCCGACCAGCCGTCGAGCTGCGTGCGGGTGAGCCGCCGGGCCTGGGCGGCGGAACCCGGGTGAGCGGCGAGTTCGAAACTCGCACAGCGCTCACCGGTCTGGGGGGTGATTAACGGAGCGGACGGAATCACGTGTGCCACTATCTCCCCGGCGCGAACACTTGGCAAGGGTCACTCTGAAAAATGCAGAGTGCAGTGTGCTGGGGTTGCGGCGCATGGCACACTGCTCGGGAACTGTTCGCCAAGGGGAGGTCCGACGTGAGCGAACCGAGGTCCGCGCCGACCGTGGGCCAGGTGGTCCTGGGGCGGCGGCTTCAGGACCTGCGCGAGCACGCGGGCTTCAGTCGCGAACAGGCGGCCAAGGTCCTGCGCGTCGCACCGGCCACGGTCCGGCGCATGGAGACGGCAGAGGTGGCGCTGAGGATTCCGTATCTCCAGCTGCTGCTCCAGTCCTACGGGGCGGCGCCGGAGGAGGTCGAAACCTTCGTCACGCTCGCGGAGGACGCCAACAAGCCGGGCTGGTGGCAGCGTTACCACGGCGTGCTCCCCAACTGGTTCAGTATGCACGTCAGTCTGGAGGGGGCCGCGAGCCTCATCCGCAACTACGAACCGCACTTCGTGCCGGGCCTGCTCCAGACCGAGGAGTACGCCCGGGCCGTCATGCGGGCCGGCTCGCTCGGACGCGGAGAGCCGGAGGAGATAGAGCGTCACGTCGATCTGCGGCTGCGACGCCAGAAGCTCCTGGTCCGCGAGGACGCGCCACGGCTGTGGTACGTCGTGGACGAAACAGCGGTGCGCCGTCCGGCGGGGGACGCGACGGTCATGCGCGGGCAGATCGACCATCTGCTCGACATCACCGCTCTGCCCAATGTGACCCTCCAGATCGCCGAGTTCAGTGCCGGGCCCCACCCCGGCACCTTCGGCCCCTTCGTCCTCTTCCGCTTCCCCATGCCCGAACTTCCGGACATGGTCTTCGTGGAGTACCTGACCGGCGCCGTCTACCTCGACAGCCGGCCGGAGGTCGCGATGTACCTGGAGGTCATGGACCACATGGCGGCACATGCCGCCACTGCACAACGCACAAAGGAGATCCTGAGGGATGTCCGCAAGGAGCTGTGAATGGACCGCGTCCGGATATACAACGGAATGCCCGCCGCCCAGCTCGGCAACGCGGGGTGGCGCAAGCCGTGGAGCGGCGGCAACGGGGGGAACTGCGTCGAGGCGATGAAGCTCGCGGACGGCAGGATCGCGTTCCGCCAGTCCTCCGATCCCGAAGGGCCCGCACTCATCTACACCCCGGCGGAGATCACCGCCTTCATCCAGGGGGCCAAGGCCGGACAGGCCGACTTCCTCCTCTCCTGACCCGCTCCTCCTCCGACGTCCGCAGTACCCGGGACCAGCTCCCGGAACCTCCTCCGGGGGCGTGCCACAGCGCGCCCCCTTCTTTCGTCTCCGCCCCTCCGCGCCCTCCGCCGCCTTCTCAGCGCCCTCCGCCGCCTCCTCCGCGCGAGCCCGCGCCCCGTCGCCCGCCCGCCGTCGCCCGCCTGAGCCCGGCCCCGCCGCACCGGTCGCGGGACCCTCGCCGGTCCGCTCCGGCCCCCTGCGTCACCATGGACCCGTGCGATGCGAAGCGATCACCTGGGAACGCCTGACCGAGGACATCACCGAGCGGCTGCTCGCGACCGCCCCCGCCGACGGCGGCGACCACGTCAGGGTGGCGCTCGACGGCGCGCCCGCCGCCCGCCCCGAGGACCTCGCCGAGCGGCTCGCCGAGGCGCTGCGCGCGGCGGGCCGCCCCGCGCTCCCGGTCGCCACCAGCGGCTTCCTGCGCCCCGCCTCGCTCCGCTTCGAGCACGGCCACCACGACCCCGACAGCTACCTCAGCGGCTGGTTCGACATCCCGGCGCTCTGGCGCGAGGTCTTCGCCCCGCTCGACCCCGGCGGGAGCGGCCGCGTCCTGCCCGACCTGTGGGACCCCGCCACCGACCGCGCGAGCCGCACCCCGTACACCACCCTGCCGCCCGGCGGGTTCCTCCTGCTCCACGGCCCCTTCCTCTTCGGCCACTGGTTCCCCTTCGACCTCGGCGTGCACCTCTCCCTCACCGAGGCGGCCCTGCGCCGCCGCACCCCCGCCGAGGAGCACTGGACCCTGCCCGCCTTCGCCCGCTACGAGGCCGAGCAGAACCCCCTCGACGCCGCCGGTCTCGTCGTGCGCACGGACGACCCCCGTCACCCCGCCCGCCGCGTCCCCCAGGACTGACGGCCCGGCGGTCCGACCACGCCGGCCCCCACGGCTCAGAACAAGGGCTGCGGCAGCACCCCCTCCAGCGCCAGCAGCCGCCGCTTCGTCTCCACGCCGCCCCCGAAGCCGCCGATCCCGCCGTCGCGCTCCACCACCCGGTGGCAGGCCACGAAGAGCGGGAGCGGATTGGCCCCCATCGCGAGGCCCACCGCCTGCGCCGCGCCGGGCTGCCCGACCCGGCGCGCCAGCTCGCCGTAGCCGACGACCGACCCGAACGGCACCCCGGCCGCCAGGGCCCGCAGCACCTCGCGCTGGAAACCGGTCACGAGCGACCAGTCCAGCGGCTGCGCCGCGAGCGCGCCCTCCCCCGCGAAGTAGGCCGCCAGCGCCGCGCGCGCCGCCTCCACCGCCGCCGCGCCCGTCACCGGGTCCTCCGGAGCGCCGAGGCGGTCGGCGAGCGCCGCCCGTTCCCGCCCGGCCGTCCCCGCGTCCGCGTGGAAGACGACCCGGACGAGCCCGGTGGCCGTCGCCGCCAGCAGGAGCGGCCCGACGGGGCTCTCCGCCACCAGCGAGGTCCAGCCCCGGGCCCGCCCTTCCGGCTCGGGCTCCGGGGCCCCGGGCCGCGCGGACGTGTCACTGTTCATGCGCACACCGTACGGCCGCCCACCGACAACGCCCCCGGCAGCGCGGGCGGCCCGGCTTCTCCCGGCCGCCCGCCCACCCGGACCTCAGCCCACCGGGACGCTCGCCGCGTCGGCCACGGCCTCGTCCAGCGCCTCGTCGAACGCCCCGTCCAGCGCCCCCGCCGGCGCCTCGCCCGGAGCGCCGCCCGGCACCTCGCGGGGAGCGCCGCCGAGCCCGTCGCCGCCGAGCGCGCCGCGCACGACGTCGGGAGCGTTGCTGATGATGCCGTCCACGCCCTTGTCCGCCGCCGCCACCGTGTCGGCCGGGGTGTCCACGGTCCAGGTGAAGACCTCCAGCGGCTTGTCGTGCGGGCCCTTCAGCGCGTGCGCCGCCGCCACCCAGTCCGCGTCGATCGTCGTGTGCGAGGGGTTGATCTGGTCGGCGAAGCGCGCGTACTCGGGCAGCCGCGCCTGTGCCGGGGTGCCGAGGAAACCGGTCTTCACGTCGGGACGCTGCTTGTGCACCTCCTTGATGCTCTTCGCGTCGAAGCTCTGCACGACCAGGCGGTTCCGCACGTGCGCGCGGTCGAGCCAGCCGCTGTCCCGGAGCCGGGCCAGGGTCTCGGCCTCGATGCCCGGGTAGAGATCGGGGCTCTTCAGCTCCAGGATCAGGCTCTGGTGGGTCCGGCTGATCCTGCTCAGGTACTGCTCCAGGGTCGGGACGCGCGTACCGGCGAACGAGGGGTCGTACCAGGTGCCCGCGTCGAGCCGCGCGATCTCGGCCGCGGTGAAGTCCCGCACGTTCCACGGCGCCCGGTCGGGGAAGACCTGCTCCACGTCGGTCGTACGGGTCAGGGTCGTGTCGTGCAGGACGACCAGCTCTCCGTCCTTGGTGCGCTGGACGTCGTTCTCGACCCAGCGGAACCCGAGCCGCGCCGCCTCGTCGACGGACGGCAGGGTGTTCTCGGGCGCGTAGGCGGGCGCGCCGCGGTGCCCCACGACGGTGATCGGGGCGGGACCGCGCGCGTGCGGGCTGCCGGCTGCCGAGGCGGAGGCGGCGGGGAGACCGACGAGGGCTCCGCTGCCGAGGATCGCGACGGTCACTGCTGTTGCGGCTCGTGCGGACAAGGAGGCTCCTGGAGTTCGCGGGATCGCTGACAGTAGGAGCGTGACCGCTGGGAGGCGCGCGCAGACAGATGCGCGAGGGCCACACCCCGAACGGAGCGCGACCGGTCGGACGCACGTCGGTACCGTTCCCGCGCGCCGCCGGGGAAAGCGCAGGTCAGAAAGGTATGGAGGCGTACGAGGGCCGCGCGGGGTGCCCGCACCGCGCCGCCCCGAGGCCGCCCGCGCCCCGGGGGCCCGGCGACCGGACGGCGGCCGGAACGCGGCCGGAATCGGCCGGCGCTCTTGTTCTGCTCGAAAATTAATCTGTTATGTCTTTAATGGTCTTTGATGACGATAGGGGAAGAGTTTGAAACAAGTTATATTGTTGTTATTTTTCTTCTTTTTTTTTTTTTTTTTTTTTTTTTTTTTTTTTTTTTTTTTTTTT
>NZ_GG770539.1:5552239-5561628 GCF_000154905.1 Streptomyces sp. SPB074
CCGCGCCGGGGCGCGCGCTCCCCTCCCCGCGCGCCGGCCGCGCCCTTCCCCGCGTGGCCCGCCCCGCTTGCCGGGCCGCTTGTCAGTGGTCGGTCGTACCGTGGACGACATGCGGCCCGTAACTCAGATCGAACGCACGGTGGCACCTTTCGAGGTCGTCAGCCCGTACTCGCCCAGCGGTGACCAGCCCACCGCCATCGCCGAGCTGGAGAAGCGCGTCAAGGGCGGGGAGAAGGACGTCGTCCTGCTCGGCGCGACCGGTACCGGCAAGTCGGCGACCACCGCGTGGATGATCGAGCGGCTCCAGCGCCCCACCCTCGTCATGGCGCCCAACAAGACCCTCGCGGCACAGCTCGCCAACGAGTTCCGCGAGCTGCTCCCGAACAACGCGGTCGAGTACTTCGTCTCGTACTACGACTACTACCAGCCCGAGGCGTACGTCCCGCAGTCGGACACCTACATCGAGAAGGACTCCTCGATCAACGAGGAGGTCGAACGCCTGCGCCACTCGGCGACGAACTCGCTGCTCACCCGCAGGGACGTCGTCGTGGTGGCCTCCGTCTCCTGCATCTACGGCCTCGGCACGCCGCAGGAGTACGTGGACCGCATGGTCTCCCTCAAGGTCGGCGACGAGGTGGACCGCGACGAGCTGCTGCGGCGCTTCGTGGACATCCAGTACGCGCGCAACGACGTCGCCTTCACCCGCGGCACCTTCCGCGTGCGCGGGGACACGATCGAGATCTTCCCCGTCTACGAGGAGCTCGCCGTCCGCATCGAGATGTTCGGCGACGAGATCGAGGCGCTCTCCCTGCTCCACCCGCTCACCGGCGAGGTCATCAGCGACGACCAGCAGGTGTACGTCTTCCCCGCCTCGCACTACATCGCCGGCCCCGAGCGCATGGAGCGGGCGGTCAGCGGCATCGAGGCGGAACTGGAGCAGCGGCTCGCCGAGCTGGAGAAGCAGGGCAAGCTCCTGGAGGCGCAGCGGCTGCGGATGCGGACGACGTACGACATCGAGATGCTCCGCCAGATCGGCACCTGCTCCGGCGTGGAAAACTACTCGATGCACTTCGACGACCGCGAGCCCGGCTCGCCGCCGAACACGCTGCTCGACTACTTCCCCGAGGACTTCCTTCTCGTCATCGACGAGTCGCACGTCACCGTCCCGCAGATCGGCGCGATGTACGAGGGCGACGCCTCCCGCAAGCGCACCCTGGTGGACCACGGTTTCCGCCTCCCCTCCGCGCTGGACAACCGGCCGCTGAAATGGGAGGAGTTCCAGAAGCGCATCGGCCAGGCGGTGTACCTCTCGGCGACGCCGGGGAACTACGAGCTGTCCCGCTCGGACGGCTTCGTGGAGCAGATCATCCGCCCGACCGGGCTCGTGGACCCCGAGATCGTCGTCAAGCCGACCGAGGGCCAGATCGACGACCTCGTGCACGAGATCCGCGAGCGCACCGAGAAGGACGAACGCGTCCTCGTCACGACGCTCACCAAGAAGATGGCCGAGGACCTCACGGACTACTTCCTGGAGCTGGGCATCAACGTCCGCTACCTGCACAGCGACGTGGACACGCTGCGCCGCATCGAGCTGCTGCGCGAACTGCGGGCGGGGGAGTACGACGTCCTCGTCGGGATCAACCTGCTCCGCGAGGGCCTCGACCTGCCCGAGGTCTCCCTGGTCGCGATCCTCGACGCGGACAAGGAGGGCTTCCTGCGCTCGGGGACCTCGCTCATCCAGACCATCGGGCGTGCCGCCCGCAACGTCTCGGGCCAGGTCCACATGTACGCGGACAAGATCACGCCCGCGATGGAGCGCGCCATCGACGAGACCAACCGCCGCCGCGCCAAGCAGATCGCGTACAACACCGAGCGCGGCATCGATCCGCAGCCGCTGCGGAAGAAGATCAACGACATCGTCGCCTCGATCGCGCGCGAGGAGGTCGACACCGAGTCCCTGCTCGGCACGGGGTACCGGCAGGCCGCCGAGGGCAAGGGCGCCAAGACGCCCGTGCCCGCGCTGGGCGGCAAGGCGACGGCCGAGGCGGGCAAGGCGGCGAAGGGCGCGAAGAGCGCCAAGGGCAAGGCCGCGAGCACGCCGACCGACCGGCCCGGCGCCGAGCTGGCCCAGCAGATCGAGGAGATGACCGACCGGATGCGGGCCGCCGCCGCCGACCTCCAGTTCGAGGTGGCCGCGCGGCTGCGCGACGAGGTCTCCGAGATGAAGAAGGAACTGCGGCAGATGAAGGAGGCGGGGGTCGCCTGAGGGGGGAGAGGGCGACCGGGGACGCCTGAGCAGGGAGGGTGGCCAGGGGTGCCTGAGCGGGGGAGGGCGGCCGGGGGCCGCTGGAGCGGCGAGGGTGACCGGCCCTCCCCGCTCACCCGGGAGGGTGATCCGCGCCCGGGGCGGGACCAGGTCACCCGCCTGGCGTGCACGGGACGCCCCGTGTCCCGGGACGGCCACAATCCGCCGTTCGGGGGCTGCGCGGCGGGCCGCCGCCGTGCGAGGGTCGGGGCGGGCGCTTCGACGGGGGAGCGCCCCGGCGACGCAGGCACGGAAGGTGGGGACACGTGACGGTCAACTTGGCCAAGGGACAGGGCATCAGTCTGGAGAAGGGCGACGGGGGCGCGCTGACGGCGGTCCGGATGGGGCTCGGCTGGCAGGCCGCGCCGCGCAAGCGGGGACTGCTCGGCTCGCTCGTACGGCCCCGGGAGATCGACCTGGACGCCTCCGCCGTGCTCTTCAGCGGGAAGAAGTCGGTCGACGTCGTCTTCTTCCAGCACCTCACGAGCAATGACGGCTCCATCCGGCACACCGGGGACAACCTCGTCGGGGGCGCGGGGCAGGGGGACGACGACGAATCGATCCTCGTGGACCTCCAGCGGGTGCCCGCGCACATCGACCAGATCGTCTTCACGGTGAATTCCTTCACGGGCCAGACCTTCCAGGAGGTCCAGAACGCCTTCTGCCGGCTCGTGGACGAGACGACCGGGCAGGAACTGGCCCGGCACACCCTCGCGGGCGGCGGTCCGTACACGGCGCAGATCATGGCGAAGGTCCACCGCGCCGACGGCGGCTGGCGGATGACCGCGCTCGGCACGCCCGCGCAGGGGCGCACCTTCCAGGACCTCGTGCCGGCCATCCTGCCCCTGCTCTGAGAACGGCACGGGCGGGTGCCGGACACGCTGTCCGGCACCCGCCCCCACCTGCTCCTTTTTGATTTCTTTTACCTTCACCTTTACATCTCTTGGGTATCCCCGTACCTTGTGAACAGCGGAGGGGAGTACTCCTCAAGCGGCGTACCCGTCAATACGGACCGCTCAGGTCCCGGGGCGTCGGCCACGCGCCCGGACGGCCGTGGTGGAAGAGACCTCCGGCAGCGACGAGCTGATCGAATGCCGTGACGTACTGCCGGAGGCGCAGTGAACATCTCTCTCACCGTATGGCTGATCACGATCGTGGCCCTGCTGGCCATGGTCGCGGTCGACTTCCTCATCGGACGCAAACCGCACGAGGTCTCCCTCAAGGAGGCCGGGATCTGGACGGTCGTCTGGATCGTCCTCGCCTGTCTCTTCGGCGTAGGGCTCCTGGTCTTCGCCGGGGGCACCCAGGGCAGCGAGTTCTTCGCGGGCTTCATCACCGAGAAATCGCTCAGTGTCGACAATCTCTTCGTCTTCGTGCTGATCATGGCGAAGTTCGCGGTCCCCACGAAGTTCCAGCAGCGCGTGCTCCTCGTCGGGGTGCTCATCGCGCTGGCCCTGCGGACGGTCTTCATCCTCGCGGGCGCCGCGATGATCGAGAACTTCTCCTGGATCTTCTACCTCTTCGGCGCCTTCCTCCTCTACACCGCCTGGAAGCTCATCAAAGAGGCGCGCGAGGAGGACGGGGAGGAGGACGAGTTCGAGGAGAACAAGCTCCTCAAGTCCCTGGAGACCCGCTTCGGCGTCGCCGACAGGTACCACGGCACGAAGCTCTTCGTGCGGCAGCACGGCAAGCGGATCATGACGCCGATGCTCGTCGTGATCCTCGCCATCGGCACCACCGACGTCCTCTTCGCCCTCGACTCCATCCCGGCGATCTTCGGCCTCACCCAGGACCCGTACATCGTCTTCACCGCGAACGCCTTCGCGCTGATGGGCCTGCGCCAGCTCTACTTCCTCATCGGCGGGCTGCTCAAGAAGCTCGTCCACCTCAGCTACGGCCTCTCGGTCATCCTCGGCTTCATCGGGGTCAAGCTCGTGCTCCACGCCCTCCACGAGAGCGGCGTGCACGTCCCCGAGATCCCGACGACCGTCTCGCTCGGCGTCATCGTCGCCGTCCTCGCGGTCACGACCGTCACGAGCCTCCTCGCCACGCGCAGGAAGCGGGAGGCCGAGGAGGCCGCCGGGGCCGGGGCCGAGCACGCGGTCGTGGGCGCGCCCGGCGAGCGGAATCCGCACACAGACGCGGCCCAGCCGTCCAGGGACGGGGACGACGGGGCCGGACCGAGGCGCTGACCGTACGCGGCACGCCTCACGCGTGGTCCTCGCCCGCCATGGGGACGGGCGGGGACCACGCTTCTTCACGCCCGGGGCCGGCGTGATAGACCTCGGTCCATCGCAGCCCCGGACCGGAGGACCCCATGCCGCACAGCTTCACGACCGCCCCGCTCATGGTGCTCAACGGGCCCAACCTGAACCTCCTCGGCAAGCGGCAGCCCGAGGTCTACGGCACCGACACGCTCGCCGACGTCGAGGCCCTGTGCGCCCGCACCGCCGAGGAGCTGGGCGGACGGGCGGACGCCCGCCAGAGCAACCACGAGGGACAGCTCGTCGACTGGGTGCACGAGGCGCGCGAGCACCACTGCGGCATCGTGATCAACCCCGCTGCCTACTCGCACACCTCCGTCGCGCTCCTCGACGCGCTCCAGGCGTGCGAGGGACTGCCCGTCGTGGAGGTGCACCTCTCGAACATCCACCGGCGGGAGCAGTTCCGGCACCACTCCTACGTCTCGCTGCGCGCCGACGCCGTCATCGCCGGCTGTGGCCTCCAGGGCTACGGCTTCGCCGTCGAGCGGGTCGCGGCACTGCTGGACTGAGCCGCCGGGCCCTGCCGCAGCCCGCGCCGGCCAAGCCCTGCCACCGCCCGTCCGCGCCCGCCGGACGTCACCAGCACCGCCGCCCGGTGTCACCAGCCCCGCGCGCGCCACTCCCCGAGGTGCGGGCGTTCGGCGCCGAGGGAGGTGTCGGCGCCGTGGCCCGGGTAGACCCAGGTCTCGTCCGGCAGCGGCGCGAAAACGCGCTCCTCCACGTCGGTGATGAGCCGCTGGAACGCCGCCGCGTCCCCGTGCGTGTTGCCGACGCCGCCGGGGAAGAGGGAATCGCCGGTGAAGACGTGCGGGGCGCCGTCCGGGTCGTCGTAGACGAGGGCGACCGAGCCCGGGGTGTGCCCGCGCAGGTGCCGCACGCCCAGGCGCACGCGGCCCACCCGGACCTCGTCCCCGTCGTCCAGCGGTACGTCCGTGGGGACGGGGATGCCCGCCACGTCCTCGCGGCCCGCGCAGGTGAGCGCCCCGGTCGCCGCGACGACCTCCGCGAGCGCCTGCCAGTGGTCGGGGTGCTGGTGCGTCGTGACCACCGTGCGCAGCCCGTCGGGGCCGACGAGCCCCAGCAGGGTCTCCGGCTCCGCCGCCGCGTCGATCAGTAACTGCTCGCCCGTCTCCCGGCAGCGCAGCAGGTAGGCGTTGTTCTCCATGGGGCCGACGGCGACCTTGGAGATGATCAGCCCGCTCAGTTCGTGCGCCTCGGCGGGCCCGCCCACCCGCACCTTTCCGCTGTACGTCATGCGGCCACCCTAGAACCCGCCACCGACAGTCACCCGAACCCGGTACGGACAGTCGTGCCCGGGCCCGTGACGGGTGCCCGGTAGGGGCCGTTGTGACGGTGAACACGCCCGGCGGGTCGCCGATCCGGCCCCAGGCGTCAAGTCGCCTCCGCAGACTTGACACGTCCGGGTGAAGAAAGCGGGAGGCGGCCGGTAATCGAATGTGCGTGCTATACGCTCGGAAGCGCAGTCACGAGGCATCCTTGACCGTGCGCACCGGCCGGGGCGGTCAGCCCCGTGGAATCCCCAGGGTTCCGCCGGTGTTCTCGACAGGGACGGTGGCGGCGTGGCCGTGCGAGGCCCCGCCCCCGTGACAGTCCATCGCCGAGGCGGTGTCTCCAGTCGGCCCCCAGGGGCCCGTACCGGAGAGCACGCAGCCGTCCGTGCCCGATGGTCCAGACGTTCTCGAAGCGGGGCGAGCCCCCGTTTCTCCGATCAGAAAGGTGCGGACCGGCGTGGCCGACCGTCTCATCGTCCGTGGAGCACGCGAGCACAATCTGCGGAACGTCTCGCTCGACCTCCCCCGGGACTCCCTGATCGTCTTCACGGGACTCTCCGGCTCGGGCAAGTCATCCCTCGCGTTCGACACGATCTTCGCCGAGGGGCAACGGCGTTACGTGGAGTCGCTCTCCTCGTACGCCCGGCAGTTCCTCGGCCAGATGGACAAACCCGACGTCGACTTCATCGAGGGCCTCTCACCGGCCGTCTCGATCGACCAGAAGTCCACCTCGCGCAACCCGCGCTCGACGGTCGGCACCATCACCGAGGTCTACGACTACCTGCGCCTGCTCTTCGCGCGCATCGGCAAGCCGCACTGCCCCCAGTGCGGGCGCCCCATCGCCCGGCAGTTCCCGCAGCAGATCGTGGACAAGGTCCTCGGCCTGCCCGAGGGCAGCCGCTTCCAGGTCCTCTCGCCCCTTGTGCGCGAGCGCAAGGGCGAGTTCGTGGACCTCTTCGCCGAACTCCAGACCAAGGGGTACAGCCGCGCCCGCGTGGACGGCGAGACCATCCAGCTCAGCGAGCCGCCCAAGCTCAAGAAGCAGGAGAAGCACACCGTCGAGGTGGTCGTGGACCGGCTCACGGTGAAGGAGAGCGCCAAGCGCCGCCTCACCGACTCGGTCGAGACCGCCCTCGGCCTCTCCGGCGGCATGGTCGTCCTCGACTTCGTGGACCTCGACGCCGAGGACCCCGAGCGCGAGCGGATGTACTCGGAGCACCTGTACTGCCCGTACGACGACCTCTCCTTCGAGGAACTGGAGCCCCGCTCCTTCTCCTTCAACTCGCCCTTCGGCGCCTGCCCCGAGTGCACCGGCATCGGGACGCGGATGGAGGTCGATCCCGAGCTGATCATCCCCGACGAGGACAAGTCCCTCGACGAGGGCGCCATCCACCCCTGGTCGCACGGGCACACCAAGGAGTACTTCGGCCGTATCGTCGGCGCGCTCGCCGACGCCCTCGGCTTCCGCACCGACATCCCCTGGGCCGGGCTGCCGCAGCGCGCGAAGAAGGCGCTGCTGCACGGGCACCGCACCCGTATCGAGGTCAGCTACCGCAACAGGTACGGGCGCCAGCGCACCTACACCACCGCCTTCGAGGGCGCCGTGCCCTTCGTCAAGCGCCGCCACTCCGAGGCGGAGAGCGACACGAGCAGGGAGCGTTTCGAGGGCTACATGCGCGAGGTGCCCTGCCCGAGCTGCCACGGCACCCGGCTCAAGCCGATCGTGCTCGCGGTCACGGTGATGGGGAAGTCCATCGCCGAGGTCTCCGCGATGTCGATCACCGACTGTGCGGACTTCCTCGCCGAGCTGACGCTCGACGGGCGGGACAGGAAGATCGCCGAGCGGGTGCTCAAGGAGGTCAACGAGCGGCTGCGCTTTCTCGTGGACGTTGGCCTCGACTACCTCTCGCTCAACCGCGCGGCGGGCACCCTCTCCGGCGGCGAGGCCCAGCGCATCCGCCTCGCCACGCAGATCGGCTCCGGTCTCGTCGGTGTCCTCTACGTGCTGGACGAGCCCTCCATCGGGCTGCACCAGCGCGACAACCACCGGCTCATCGAGACCCTCGTACGCCTGCGCGACATGGGCAACACCCTCATCGTCGTGGAGCACGACGAGGACACGATCAAGGTCGCGGACTGGGTCGTGGACATCGGCCCCGGCGCCGGTGAGCACGGCGGCAAGGTCGTGCACAGCGGCGAACTGCCCGGGCTGCTCAGCAACACGGAGTCGCTGACCGGCCAGTACCTCTCGGGCCGGCGCGCCATCGCCGTCCCCGAGGCGCGGCGCCCCGCCGACCCCAAGCGGAAACTGACCGTCTTCGGCGCGAAGGAGAACAACCTCCGCGACATCGACGTCTCCTTCCCGCTCGGCGTCCTCACCGCCGTCACCGGCGTCTCCGGCTCGGGCAAGTCCACCCTCGTCAACGACATCCTCTACACGCACCTGGCCAGGGAGCTGAACGGCGCCCGCTCCGTCCCCGGACGGCACACCCGGGTCTCCGGGGACGACCAGGTCGACAAGGTCGTGCACGTCGACCAGTCGCCCATCGGCCGCACCCCGCGCTCCAACCCGGCCACGTACACGGGTGTCTTCGACCACGTCCGCAAGCTCTTCGCGGAGACGACCGAGGCGAAGGTGCGCGGCTACCTGCCGGGCCGCTTCTCCTTCAACGTCAAGGGCGGCCGGTGCGAGAACTGCTCCGGTGACGGCACGATCAAGATCGAGATGAACTTCCTCCCGGACGTCTACGTGCCGTGCGAGGTCTGCCACGGCGCCCGGTACAACCGGGAGACCCTGGAGGTCCACTACAAGGGCAAGTCCATCGCCGAGGTCCTGGACATGCCGATCGAGGAGGCGACGGACTTCTTCGAGGCCGTCCCCGCCATCTCGCGCCACCTGCGCACGCTCAAGGACGTCGGTCTCGGCTACGTCCGGCT
Organism: Streptomyces sp. SPB074; assembly: GCF_000154905.1. GTDB lineage: Bacteria > Actinomycetota > Actinomycetes > Streptomycetales > Streptomycetaceae > Streptomyces. Next base: position 5,561,038 of record NZ_GG770539.1, read on the forward strand.
CGGCCAGTCCGCGCCGACCCTCTCGGGCGGCGAGGCCCAGCGCGTCAAGCTCGCGAGCGAGCTCCAGAAGCGCTCGACGGGTTCCACGGTCTACGTCCTCGACGAGCCCACCACCGGCCTGCACTTCGAGGACATCAGCAAGCTGATCAAGGTGCTGTCCGGGCTGGTCGAGAAGGGCAACACGGTGATCGTCATCGAGCACAACCTCGATGTGATCAAGACGGCGGACTGGGTCGTGGACATGGGACCCGAGGGCGGGAACGGCGGCGGCATGGTCGTCGCCGAGGGCACCCCGGAGGAGATCGCCGAGGAGCCCGGCAGCCACACCGGCCGCTTCCTCAAGGAGGTGCTCGGCACCTCGGCGGCCCCCGCGCCCGCCCGCAAGACGGCTTCGCGCAAGCGGGCCGCGAGCAAGACGGCCGGCCAGATCGTCACGGGCCAGGGCGCCGCGCGCAAGGCCGCCGCTCCGCGCGCGGCGAAGACGGCGAAGACGGCGAAGTCCGCGAAGTCCGCGAAGTCCGCTTCGGCGAAGCGGGCGACGGCGAAGGACTGAGGCCCGGCCGGGAGCGGGGCGGGAGGGGCACGCGGTAC
>NZ_GG770539.1:5561785-5578664 GCF_000154905.1 Streptomyces sp. SPB074
CCTCCTCGCCGAGCGCCGCCACCGCGTCCCCGCGCAGCGCGCCGAGCGTGCCGAGACGGTGCAGCAGTGCCGCGTTCACCGTGTCGCCCGCGCCGATCGTGTCCACGACCTCGACCGGCACCCCCGGCACCGAGAACGTCTCACCCTTACGGGTGGTGACGTGCAGCCCCTCCCCGCCCCGCGTCACCACGACGGCGGCCGGACCCGCCGTGGCCCACCCCGCCACGTCGTCCCCGAGCCACGCCGCGTCCTCTTCGGAGAGCTTGAGGAGATCGACGTACGGGAGCCAGGCGCGGAAGCGGGCCCGGTAAGCGTCGGGGTCCGGGATGAGCCCCGCCCGGATGTTCGGGTCGAGCAGCGTGAAGACACCCGCGCGCGACTGCCGCCGCAGCAACTCCTCGTACGCGCTCGCGCCCGGCTCCAGGACGAGCGAGCAGGTCCCGAAGCTGATCGCCCGCACCCCCTCGGGCAGCGTCTCCGGCACGCGGAACAGCCGGTCCGCCGTGCCCTGCGCGTAGAAGGAGTAACCGGCCGAGCCCTCCGCGGTGAGCGTCGCCACCGCGAGCGTCGTGGGTTCGGGGCCGCGCTGCACGGAAGCGGTGCCGACACCGGCCGTGCGCAGCCCTTCGAGCAGCGCCGAGCCGAAACCGTCGGTCGACAGGCGCGAGCAGAAGGCGACCTCGTCACCGAGTCTGCCGAGCGCGACGGCGGTGTTGTACGGGCCACCGCCGGGACAGGGCACCAGGGGAGCCAGCGGCCCCTCCTCGGCGGGCCCCGAGGGGCGCGGCACGAGATCGATCAGGGCCTCTCCAGCGACGAGGAACACGGGCAGTCCTTTCGCCCGGCACGGTGCCGGGAGGGAGGTGCGAACGGGCCGCACCGAGTTTTCCACAGCACCAGGTGACTCGTCCGATGATCAACCCGGGTTCTCCACAGGCCGACCCGGAGCCACCCGGACTGTCCCAGGGCGCAAGTAGGGTGTGTGACATGGCCGATCCGTCCAGCTACCGACCCGCACCGGGACAGATCCCGGACTCGCCGGGCGTCTACCGATTCCGCGACGAGCACCGCAGGGTGATCTACGTCGGGAAGGCCAAAAGCCTGCGCCAACGCCTGGCCAACTACTTCCAGGACCTGGCGAACCTCCACCCGCGCACCCGCACGATGGTCACGACCGCGGCCTCGGTGGAGTGGACGGTCGTCTCCACGGAGGTCGAGGCGCTCCAGCTGGAGTACTCCTGGATCAAGGAGTACGACCCCCGGTTCAACGTCAAGTACCGCGACGACAAGAGCTACCCCTACCTCGCCGTCACGATGAACGAGGAATTCCCCCGCGCGCAGGTCATGCGCGGCGCCAAACGCAAGGGCGTGCGCTACTTCGGCCCCTACGGGCACGCCTGGGCCATCCGGGACACCGTCGACCTGCTGCTGCGCGTCTTCCCCGTGCGCACCTGCTCCTCCGGGGTGTTCAAGAACGCCGCCCGCACCGGCCGCCCCTGCCTCCTCGGCTACATCGACAAGTGCTCGGCCCCCTGCGTGGGCCGCATCTCGCCCGAGGACCACCGCGATCTCGCCGAGGACTTCTGCCACTTCATGGCCGGCCACACCGGCCACTACCTGCGCCGCCTCGAAGAGCGCATGACCGAGGCCGCCGAGGACATGGAGTACGAGCGCGCCGCGCGGCTCCGCGACGACGTCGGCGCCCTCACCCGCGCCATGGAGAAGAGCGCCGTCGTCCTCGCCGACGCCACCGACGCCGACCTCATCGCCCTCGCCGAGGACGAGCTGGAGGCGGCCGTGCAGATCTTCCACGTGCGCGGCGGGCGCGTGCGCGGGCAGCGCGGCTGGGTCACCGACAAGGTCGAGGCGGTCACCACCGGCGACCTGGTCGAGCACGCGCTCCAGCAGCTCTACGGCGAGGAGCGCGGCGACTCCGTGCCGAAGGAGGTCCTGGTCCCCGCGCTGCCCGAGCCCGTGCGGCCGGTCCAGGAGTGGCTGAGCGAGCGGCGCGGGGCGCAGGTCTCGCTGCGGGTCCCGCAGCGCGGCGACAAGCGCGCGCTCATGGAGACGGTGGAACGCAACGCGCAGCAGTCCCTCGTCCTGCACAAGACGAAGCGCGCCTCCGACCTCACGACCCGCTCGCGCGCCCTGGAGGAGATCGCCGCCGCGCTCGATCTCGACGGGGTGCCGCTGCGCATCGAGTGCTACGACATCTCCCACCTCCAGGGGGACGACGTGGTGGCCTCGATGGTCGTCTTCGAGGACGGGCTCGCCCGCAAGAGCGAGTACCGGCGCTTCCAGATCAAGGGCTTCGAGGGCCAGGACGACGTGCGGTCCATGCACGAGGTCATCACCCGCCGCTTCCGCAGGTACCTGGCCGAGCGCGAGAAGACGGGGGAGTGGACGGAGGAGGAGCTGGACGGCCCGGTGGAGTCCGGCGGCCTGGACGAGGACGGGCGCCCCAAGCGCTTCGCCTACCCGCCGCAGCTCCTCGTCGTGGACGGCGGGCAGCCGCAGGTCGCCGCCGCGCGGCGGGCCCTGGACGAACTCGGCATCGACGACGTCGCGGTCTGCGGGCTCGCCAAGCGCCTGGAGGAGGTCTGGGTCCCCGGCGAGGAGGACCCCGTCGTCCTCCCGCGCAGCAGCGAGGGCCTCTACCTCCTCCAGCGCGTCCGCGACGAGGCGCACCGCTTCGCCATCACCTATCAGCGCAGCAAGCGCGCCAAGCGCTTCCGGGCCGGTCCGCTGGACGAGGTGCCCGGGCTCGGCCAGTCCCGGAAGCAGGCGCTGCTCAAGCACTTCGGCTCGGTGAAGAAGCTCCGCGCCGCGACGATCGAGCAGATCTGCGAAGTCCCCGGCATAGGCCGCAAGACCGCCGAGACGATCCTCGCCACCTTCGCCCGCAGCGAGCCGGGCGCCCCCGCCGTCAACATGACGACCGGCGAGATCCTCGACGACGGCGCCCCGGACGGCGCCCCGGACGGCGCCCCGGACGGCGCCCCGGACGGCGACTCGGCCGGGGAACAGCCGGAGCCCGAGGACGCGCAGCCCGATCCCGGCACGGCGGAACAGGCTCCCGCCGCACAGGGTGAAGAAAACGCGACGCACAGTGACCGCGACGCCGGGAAGGCGCCTGCGGCCGCTCCTGGAAGCGGCTTCGCGTCGCGGGGGACGCCGGGGCATTCGACGTGGCAGGCTTCGGCGAGGACGATGGAGTACGGAACTCCTCCGGGAGGACCCGGGGACGAGGGCGTCTCCACGAGTCCCGACGCCCTCGCGGACCGGGACGAAGCCGCTCCCGGCCATGGCCCCGCCCCCGGCGGCAGGTCCGCGACCGGGGCGAAGAACCACCCGCACCCCGCCTCTGACCAGGGCGGACACCCGCACGGCGCGCAGGGGGACTCCCCGTCCCCCGCCGACGAGCGGCGGGAGGACGCGGACGACGACGGCCGTACGACGGACGGTGGCAGAACAGATGCAGCACGAAGAACGGGACGGAGCGCGACAGGTGAGCACGGCCACGAGCAGTGAACCGGGGCAGACGGCGGAGACCCCGATCCCCGAGCTGGTGATCATCTCCGGCATGTCCGGAGCGGGCCGCAGCACGGCCGCGAAGTGCCTGGAGGACCTCGGCTGGTTCGTCGTGGACAACCTGCCGCCCGCGCTCATCCCCACCATGGTCGAACTCGGCGCCCGTTCCCAGGGGAACGTCGCCCGGATCGCCGTCGTCGTGGACGTCCGGGGCCGGCGCTTCTTCGACAACCTCCGCGAATCGCTCGCCGACCTGGAGGGCAAGCACGTCACACGGCGGATCGTCTTCCTGGAGTCCTCCGACGACGCCCTCGTGCGCCGGTTCGAGTCGGTGCGCCGCCCCCACCCGCTCCAGGGCGACGGCCGCATCGTGGACGGCATCGCCGCCGAGCGCGACCTGCTGCGCGAACTGCGCGGCGACGCCGACCTCGTGATCGACACCTCCAGCCTCAACGTCCACGAGCTACGCGCGAAGATGGACGCCCAGTTCGCCGGCGAGGAGGAGCCCGAACTGCGGGCCACGGTCATGTCCTTCGGCTTCAAGTACGGGCTTCCCGTCGACGCCGACCTCGTCGTGGACATGCGCTTCCTGCCCAACCCGCACTGGGTCCCCGAGCTGCGCCCGTTCACCGGACTCAGCGAGGAGGTCTCCAACTACGTCCTCAGCCAGCCCGGCGCCAAGGAATTCCTCGACCGCTACACCGAGTTGCTCCAGCTCGTCGCCGCCGGCTACCGGCGCGAGGGCAAGCGGTACGTGACCATCGCGGTGGGCTGTACGGGCGGCAAGCACCGTTCCGTCGCGATGGCGGAGAAGCTCGCCGCGCGACTCGTCTCGGAAGGGGTGGAGACCGTGGTCGTCCACCGGGACATGGGCCGCGAATGAGCGCACGCCCCCGCCGCGTCCGCCGCCTGCGCCGCCAGGACGCGGGCCCCGCGCCGCGGCCCCGGCGCCGCGGCACCCAGCCGAAGGTGGTCGCGCTCGGCGGCGGCATGGGGCTCTCCGCCTCACTCGCCGCGCTGCGCCGCATCACGGGCGAACTGACCGCGGTCGTCACGGTCGCCGACGACGGTGGCTCCAGCGGGCGGCTGCGCGAGGAGCTGGACGTCCTGCCCCCCGGCGACCTGCGCAAGGCGCTCGCGGCGCTCTGTGGGGACGACGACTGGGGCCAGACCTGGTCCCGGGTGATCCAGCACCGCTTCGCGAGCCGGGGCGAGCTGCACGGTCACGCGGTCGGCAATCTCCTCATCGTCGCGCTGTGGGAACAACTCGGCGACCACGTCGCCGCGCTGGACCTCGTCGGCACACTCCTCGGCGCCCACGGCCGGGTGCTCCCCATGTCCGCCGTACCGCTCGAACTCCAGGCCCTGGTACGGGGACACGACCCGGCGCTGGCCGAGGAGGTCCAGCTCGTGCGCGGCCAGGCGACGGTGGCGCTCACACCCGGCGAGGTGCAGTCCGTGCACGTCGTCCCCGCCGACCCGCCCGCCGTGCCCGAGGCGGTGGACGCGGTGCTCGACGCGGACTGGGTCGTGGTCGGCCCCGGGTCCTGGTTCTCCTCCGTGATCCCGCACCTGCTCGTGCCGGAACTGCTCGAAGCGCTCACCCGGACCAGGGCCAGACGGGTGCTTTCGCTCAACCTCGTTCCGCAACCGGGAGAAACCGAGGGCTTCTCCCCGCAGCGTCATTTGGAGGTTTTGGCCCGACACGCACCTAAACTCGCCTTCGACGTGGTGCTGGCCGACGAGGCAGCCGTACCTGACCGCGCCTCGCTCGTCGAGGCCGCAGAGCGGTTCGACGCAACGGTGGAGCTGGCCCCGGTCGCCCGGCCCGACGGCGTTCCGCGGCATGACCCGGAGCTGCTGGCAGCCGCGTACGACCGTATTTTTCGGATGCATGGAAGGATCGGCCCATGGCGATGACGGCGGCGGTCAAGGATGAAATCTCGCGACTGCCCGTGACCCGGACCTGCTGCCGCAAGGCGGAGGTCTCGGCGGTTCTGCGCTTCGCCGGCGGGCTGCACCTGGTGAGCGGGCGCATCGTGATCGAGGCGGAGCTGGACACGGGCATCGCGGCCCGGCGGCTGCGCAAGGACATCCTGGAGATCTTCGGGCACGCCTCCGATCTCGTGGTGATGGCACCGTCCGGACTGCGGCGCAGTTCGCGCTACGTCGTCCGGGTGGTCAGCGGGGGCGATCAGCTCGCGCGGCAGACTGGTCTCGTGGACGGCAGGGGGCGCCCCATCCGGGGCCTGCCCCCGCAGGTCGTCTCGGGTGCCACCTGCGATGCCGAGGCCGCGTGGCGGGGGGCCTTCCTCGCGCGCGGTTCGCTCACGGAGCCGGGCCGTTCGTCCTCGCTGGAGGTCACCTGCCCCGGTCCCGAGGCGGCGCTCGCGCTCGTCGGCTCCGCGCGGCGGCTCCAGATCGCGGCGAAGGCGCGCGAGGTGCGGGGCTCGGACAAGGTCGTCGTACGGGACGGCGACGCGATCGGCGCGCTGCTCACCCGGCTGGGGGCGCACGAGTCGGTGCTGGCCTGGGAGGAACGCAGGCTGCGCCGCGAGGTGCGCGCCACGGCGAACCGGCTCGCCAACTTCGACGACGCCAACCTGCGCCGCTCCGCCCGTGCGGCGGTCGCCGCCGGGGCCCGGGTCGGCCGGGCCCTGGAGATCCTCGGCGAGGAGGTGCCCGAGCACCTCGCGGCGGCCGGCCGGCTGCGCATGGAGCACAAGCAGGCGAGCCTCGAAGAGCTGGGCGCGCTCGCGGACCCGCCGCTCACGAAGGACGCCGTCGCCGGCCGCATCCGCCGCCTCCTCGCGATGGCGGACAAGCGCGCCAGCGACCTCGGCATCCCCGGCACGGAATCGTCCCTGACGGAGGAACTGGCCGACAGCATGGCGGGCTGAGCCGACGCGCCCTCACGCGCGGCGCTCTGTCGAAGCCTTGACACCCCGACGTGCCGTCACCCGGCCGGGCCCCCGGGTAACCGGTTGACCTTCCCTCAGGTGTCGGCGCCATGGTGCCCGGGCTCGGGCCGCCGCTTCTGGGGTGCCTGCCGCTTCTACGGGACCGGCGCGCTCGCGACGGGCCGCCGCGCCTGAAAGCTGCGCGCTGCTTGTCGCGGCGACGGGTGCTCACGGAGCCGTGGAGGACGGGGAGTCAGCCGGTCGGGCCACGCGACCCCAGGAGACGCCGACGGCCGAGCGCTGTAGCCGTCATCCCGGGGCCGGTTCGCCTGCCTCCGGGATTCCGGCGCGTACGGCGGCTCGCCGTGTTCAGCGCACGCGCGATCCCGGCATCGCCCGCCGTGGTCGCCGCGTTGGGCGGGGGGCCTGTCACGGGCGGCAACCTCCGTGGCTCGTCGCCCTGGTCGTCGTGCGCGGTCTGCACGATGCCGCCGTCCCTTGAGGGTGTGCGGGCCCCGCAGTGTCCATCGCACGCGCGGGTCCCGCGCCGCTCGCCCCGGTCATCGCGGAGGGCGGGGGAGCGGGGTGGCCCGCGCCTGTCGTGGGTGGCAACTCCCGGGGCGGGGCGCCGTGGTCGTCGTGCGTGGTCCGAATGCCACCCCTGCGCGTGTGCGGGGCCTGCCGTGTTCATCGCACGTGCGGGTTCCGTATCGCTCGCCCTGGGGGAGTGGAGTGGCCGGAGTGCGGGGTTTCCAGGTTGGGCGTTTCGTAGTTGTGGAGGGCGATGCCTTACGGGGTGGCCGGGCTTCACGGTTGCAGTTGTGCGGTGGGGACGTTTGCCTGGCAGTCTCCGGCGGTGGCGCGGCTGACCGCGTGCGGTGTGAGACGGGGGCTGGGCGGCTCGGGTCGCTGGGTTGCGGATCGTGGTGGCTCCCGCCTATGACGGGTGGCAACTTCCGTGGCCTGGTGCTGTAGTCGTCGTGCGTGGTCCGCACGCTGAAGCCGCCGTCGCTTGTGCGTGTGCGGTGCCCGCTGTGTTCATCGCACGCGCGATTCCCGCCTGGCTCGCTCCAGTCACCGCGTAGGGCCGGAGGTGCGAGGTGGCCGGAGTGCGGGGATTGCGGGTCGGGTCGCCCCCGTCGTGGAGGAGGATGTCTTCCGGATGGCCCACGGCGGCCGTTGTACAGAGGGGACGTTCGCCTGGCAGTTTCCGGTGTCGGCCGGGCCGACCGCGTGCGCTGCGAGGTGGCGGCTGGGCCGCCCTGGTTGCTCAGCTGAGGATCGGTGACGGGTCACAACTTCGGGGGCGGAGGGCTGTGGTCGTCGTGCGCGGACCGCACGCCGCCGCCCCTGCGCGTATGCACCGCCCGCCGCGTGCCTCACGACCGCGGATTCCGCGTCGCTCGCCCCGGCCACCCCCTGGGGCCTGACGTACGGGAGCGCCGGGGCGGCGGGCGAGTCGTCCCGAAACACGGAGACCGACGCCCGCGGCTCCCAGAGTTCCGCTCCGGGAGGCCGTCGCCTTCCCGCCCCCGGGAGGCCGTCCTCCACCCGCCCCCCGGCGGTCCCCGCAGAGGACGCGGGCTGTCAGGCCGGGGTGCCGCCGTAGGGGACGGTGATCAGTTCCAGGTAGTGGCCGGAGGGGTCGGTGAAGTAGACGCCTCGGCCGCCGTCGTTGTGGTTGATCGTGCCGGGCTGCCGGCGGTGCGGGTCGGCGTAGTGCTCGATGCCGCGCCGCTCGATCCGGGCGTACGCCGCTGTGAACTCCTCCTCGGAGACGAGGAAGGCGTAGTGCTGCGGAGCGATGTGTTCCGCCGGGATCGTGGCGAAGTCCAGGGTGACGCCGTTGCTCAGCGCGACGGCGATGAACGGGCCCCACTCGGCGGTGATCTCCAGGCCGAGCAGGCCGGCGGAGAACTCCGCCGACTCGCGGTTGTCCCTGGCGTGGACGATCGTGTGGTCGAGGGTGATGGGCAAGGGGTGCCTCCGAGGGCGACTCCCGGCACCTCCATGCCTCACCCGGGCGGTGACCGGCACGCGATGCCGCCGATGACCGTAGCCGCTGCCGACCGGCGCGGCAATGCGGTGTCCCGCGCTAAAACGGACCGGTTGCCGGTAATCCGTCCGGCTGATCCCCCGCTCGCTCCGCGAGGGAATTCGCGGGGCGGGCGCGAAAGGCATTCCAGAAGGCGCTCGCTGCTCATTTCCGTATCGCCCGCGCTCCTTTGTGCGCACGAATGAGCGGGAAGCGGGCCGGGTGAGCGCAGGATGTTCGGAATTCGGTCACCGTTGCGTTCCTGGCTGTCGCGCGGCTGGCATCGGCGCAGGTCGGGACGGGTGGGAGCGGGAGGGGAATTAGGGGTTCCACTTCCTTCGGGTGCTTGTCCCCGGGGTGTTCCGGTGGTGTTCCCGGGGTGGCGGAGAAAGCCGGGAAGTGGTAGCGGAGGGCGCTGTTACCGGCGGGTAGAAAGGGTCCCGCTCCCCAAGCCCCGCTCAATGTCACCCGGCAGGCCCACGCGAGGTAGGGTCAGAGGCGGTCGGGGACATCCCATACAACTCGCCGGCGTCGAAAACCGGCGTACCAACGAGGAGATCGGTTCGTGACGATCCGCGTAGGCATCAACGGCTTCGGCCGCATCGGGCGCAACTACTTCCGCGCGCTGCTCGCGCAGGGTGCGGACATCGAGGTCGTGGCTGTCAACGACCTCGGTGACACCGCGACCACCGCCCACCTGCTCAAGTACGACACGATGCTCGGCACCCTGGGCGAAGAGGTCTCGCACACCGCCGACACCATCACCGTGGGTGCGCGCACCATCAAGGTGCTCTCCGAGCGCAACCCGCAGGACATCCCGTGGGGCGAGCTGGGCGTCGACATCGTCATCGAGTCGACCGGCATCTTCACGAAGAAGGCGGACGCCGAGAAGCACATCGCGGGCGGCGCCAAGAAGGTCCTGATCTCGGCTCCGGCCAAGGACGAGGACATCACGATCGTGATGGGCGTCAACGAGGCCAAGTACGACCCGGCGCAGCACCACGTCATCTCGAACGCCTCCTGCACCACCAACTGCGTGGCGCCGATGGCGAAGGTTCTCGACGAGAACTTCGGCATCAAGAAGGGCCTGATGACGACGGTCCACGCCTACACCAACGACCAGCGCATCCTTGACTTCCCGCACAAGGACCTGCGTCGCGCCCGCGCCGCCGCCGAGAACATCATCCCGACCACGACGGGCGCCGCCAAGGCCACCGCGCTGGTCCTCCCGCAGCTCAAGGGCAAGCTCGACGGCATCGCGATGCGCGTGCCGGTCCCGGTCGGCTCGGTCACCGACCTCGTCGTGACGCTCGACCGCGAGGTCACCAAGGACGAGGTCAACGCCGCGTTCGAGAAGGCCGCCCAGGAGGGCCCGCTCGCCGGCCGCCTCGTCTACACCGCCGACCCGATCGTCTCCTCGGACATCGTCGGCACCCCGGCCTCCTGCACCTTCGACTCGGAGCTGACCATGGCCGAGGGCAACCAGGTGAAGATCATCGGCTGGTACGACAACGAGTGGGGCTACTCGAACCGCCTCGTGGACCTCACGGCCTTCGTCGGCGAGAAGCTCTGAGCCGGGGAACAGCACTGATCGCGGGCCGCTGAGGCACCACGACGCGGACAGGGTCCGGGCGGCGCGACGCGCGGCCCGGACCCTGTCCCCGTGCGGGGCCCCGGCACCGCCTCCCGCGTACGGGCCGGAGCCGCCCCGTCCGCGCGGCGGCGTCAGTCACCATGTACGTGCCGCGAGGGCACCGGGCCCGGCCCGCGCCGTGCCGTCGCCCCTGACGCGTACCGGAGCGAGAACCCTCGCCCCCGCCCCGAGAGCCCTCGCCCCCGAGGCGACCCCGCTTCCGTACCCGCGCGACCCCGCCCCGAGCGACGCGGGACCCGTGGCGCAACGACGCGCCGCACCCGTCAGCCCGCGCGGCCGCCCCGCACCCCTGCGGCGCGGAAAGGCGCCGGGCGTCGCCCGTCCGGGGGACCGGGCGGCACGGCGCGCGCGGCGGCGCCCTACGCTGCCTCTCGCGGCCGGCCCCGCCGCCCCGCCCGCCACCGTCACCGCCGCCGGGGCGCCCTTCGCCACCGTCAGTCAGCCAAGGAGTCTGCAAGTCCCATGAAGACGATCGACGAACTCATCTCGCAGGGAGTGTCCGGCAAGCGGGTCTTCGTCCGCGCCGACCTCAACGTGCCCCTCGCGGACGGCGTCATCACCGACGACGGCCGCATCCGCGCCGTGCTGCCGACCCTCACCGCGCTTGCCGAGGCCGGCGCCAAGGTCGTCGTCGCCTCGCACCTCGGCCGCCCCAAGGGCGCGCCGGACCCCGCCTTCTCGCTGCTGCCCGCCGCCGAGCGGATCGGCGAACTCCTGGGCCGCCCCGTCGCCTTCGCCCAGGACACCGTGGGCCCCGCCGCGCACGAGGCCGTTGACGGCCTGGAGCCCGGTCAGCTCGCCGTCATCGAGAACCTGCGCTTCAATCCGGGCGAGACGAGCAAGGACGAGGCCGAGCGCGGCGACTTCGCCGAGCGCCTCTCGCACCTCGCGGACGTCTACGTCGGCGACGGCTTCGGTGCCGTGCACCGCAAGCACGCCTCGGTCTTCGACCTGCCGAAGCTCCTGCCGCACTACGCCGGTTACCTCATCACCACCGAGGTCGGCGTGCTCCACAAGCTCACCGAGGACGTCCGGCGGCCCTACGCCGTCGTGCTCGGCGGCGCGAAGGTCTCCGACAAGCTCGGTGTCATCGACCACCTCCTGGAGCGCGCCGACCGCATCCTCGTCGGTGGCGGCATGGTCTTCACCTTCCTCGCCGCCAAGGGCCACGAGGTCGGGGCCTCGCTCCTCCAGGAGGACCAGATCCCCGTCGTCCAGGAGTACCTGAGGCGCGCCGCCGAGAAGGGCGTCGAGTTCGTGCTCCCGACCGACGTCGTCGTCTCGCGCTCCTTCCCCGACCTCAAGGCGAAGGCACCCACCGCGCACGAGACCGTCGCCGCCGACGCCATCCCGGCCGACGGCATCGGCCTCGACATCGGCGCCGGGAGCCAGGCACTCTACGCCGCGAGGCTCGCCGACGCCGGGACGGTCTTCTGGAACGGACCCATGGGCGTCTTCGAACATCCCGACTTCGCCGCCGGCACCCGCGCCGTCGCGCAGGCGCTCGTCGACAGCGAGGGCTTCACCGTGGTCGGGGGCGGCGACTCGGCCGCCGCCGTCCGTATCCTCGGCTTCGACGAAAGCGCTTTCAGCCACATCTCGACCGGCGGTGGCGCGAGCCTCGAATATCTTGAGGGCGCAAGCCTGCCCGGCCTCGCCGCACTGGAGGACTGAACACCCGTGACCACCCGCACCCCGCTGATGGCGGGCAACTGGAAGATGAACCTCAACCACCTTGAGGCCATCGCGCACGTCCAGAAGCTCGCCTTCGCCCTCTCCGACAAGGACTACGAGACCGTCGAGGTCGCGGTCCTCGCGCCCTTCACCGACCTGCGCTCCGTGCAGACCCTGGTCGACGGCGACAAGCTCAAGATCAAGTACGGCGCCCAGGACGTCTCCGCGCACGACTCGGGTGCGTACACCGGTGAGATCTCCGGTGCCATGCTCGCCAAGCTCAAGTGCACGTACGTCGCCATCGGGCACTCCGAGCGGCGGCAGTACCACCAGGAGACCGACGAACTGGTCAACGCCAAGATCAAGGCCGCCTACAAGCACGGCCTGACCCCCATCCTCTGCGTGGGCGAGGAGGAGGCGGTCCGCGAGGCCGGGGAGCACGTCGCGCACACCCTCGGCCAGGTCGAGGCCGCCCTCAAGGACCTGCCCGCCGAGCAGGCCGCCACGATCGTCGTCGCCTACGAGCCCGTGTGGGCCATCGGCACCGGCAAGGTCTGCGGTCCCGACGACGCGCAGGAGGTCTGCGGGGCGATCCGCGGCAAGCTCGCCGAGCTGTACGACCAGGAGCTGGCCGACGCCGTGCGCATCCAGTACGGCGGCTCGGTCAAGGCGGCCAACGTCGCCGAGATCATGGCCCGCCCCGACATCGACGGCGCCCTCATCGGCGGTGCCTCGCTCGACACCGACGAGTTCGTCAAGATCGTCCGCTTCGGCGAGCAGTGAGGGCCCCGCCCCGGCGCCCGCTCGATCGTGGCCGTGAGCTGCGGTGAGTAGGCGCCGGGGCGGATCGCCAGTACCCTGACGGGGGCCGGACCGCGTCCACGCGGCGCACCGGCCCCCGTCCTCCGCCAGGAGACGGCCCCGCCCCGGCGGGGACCTCTCCCGAGAAGTTCGCTGAAAGTAGGGTCAAGCCGTGGTTTTGGGGTTTCAGATCGCCCTGATCGTCTTCAGCCTGCTGCTGATGCTGCTCGTGCTGATGCACAAGGGCAAGGGCGGTGGCCTCTCCGACATGTTCGGCGGCGGCATGCAGTCCTCGGTCGGCGGGTCCTCGGTCGCCGAGCGCAACCTCGACCGGATCACCATCGTGCTCGGGGTGTGCTGGTTCGCCTGCATTGTCGTGCTCGGGCTGCTGATGAAGTTCGACAACTGAGGGACGAAGTACACCCACCGGGGAGCGAGCGCTACGTGTCCGGTACGCCGTCGAAGGACGCGGCCTATCATGGTGACTCGCGCCCCGGGTGGGTGTAACTCCCTTCCGGGGGTGCGCGTTGGGCCTTGTACGTACACAAACCTCGTACGTGCACGAGGCGCCCGCGGCGGAGCGCGTGGCCCGGTGACGGGCGCGGCGCCCCGCGGCACCATCACGCAGGGAGTTACGACCGTGGCAAGTGGCAACGCGATCCGGGGCAGCCGGGTCGGGGCGGGCCCGATGGGCGAGGCCGAGCGCGGCGAGTCGGCCCCGCGCCTGCGCACCTCCTTCTGGTGCGCCAACGGGCACGAGACACAGCCGAGTTTCGCGAGCGACGCGCAGGTCCCCGACACGTGGGACTGCCCCCGCTGCGGTTTCCCGGCGGGGCAGGACCAGGAGCATCCACCGGACCCGCCGCGCAACGAGCCCTACAAGACCCACCTCGCCTACGTGCGCGAGCGGCGCAGCGACGCGGACGGCGAGGCGATCCTCGCGGAGGCGCTGGCCAAGCTGCGGGGCGAGATCTGAGGCGGGACACCGGCGGCCGGACCCCGCGCGGTGGCCCGGGGCGGTACGGACGACGACGGCCGGGCACCTGAGGGTGCCCGGCCGCTCGCGTACCCGGATCCGCGCCGTTCCCGCAGGTCAGGGTGATTGTCAGTGGGGCCCGTTACGGTCTGCGGCAGACGGGAGGCCGTGCGCGTCGTGGCGCGCGGCCCGGAAGCGGGCGGGGGTCGTGTGGTGGGGGAGACCGTGGTGGGCGAGGCGCGCGGGAGCGCGCCCGCCTGGCGGGGCGGGTTCGGGCGCTTGTGGGGCGCGGCGGCCGTGTCGTCGTTCGGGGACGCCGTACGGGTCGCCGCGCTGCCCCTGCTCGCCACGACGCTCACGCGGGAGCCGCTGCTCATCGCGGCCGTCTCCGCCTGCGGATACCTGCCCTGGCTGCTCCTCGGGCTGCTCGGCGGGGCGCTCGCCGACCGGGTCGACCAGCGCCGCGCGATGGTCGCCGTGGATCTCGTACGGGGCGCGCTCGTCGCGGCCTTCGCGCTCGCCGTCGCGACGGGCCACGCCTCGATCGGGCTGCTCCTCGTCCTCGCCTTCGCGCTCACGAGCATGGAGACCCTCTTCGACAACGCCGCCACCGCGCTCCTGCCCGCCCTCGTCCCACCGGAGCGACTGGGCCGGGCCAACAGCCGGTTGATGACCGGGCAGCAGCTCGTCAAGACCGTCGTCGGGCTCCCGGCCGCGCCCCTGCTCCTCGCCGGAGGCGCCGCGCTGCCCTTCGCCACCGACGCGGCGAGCTATCTCCTCGCCGCCGCGCTCGTCGCCCCGCTGCGCCGCGTCCTGCCCGCGCGACCACCCCGCCCGGCCGCCTCGACGCTGCGCGCCGAGATCGGCGACGGCCTGCGCACGCTCGGCGGGGACCGGGTGCTGCGCGGGCTCTGCGCCGCCACGACGCTCTGCAACGTCGGCGTCGCCTCGCTCGTCGCGACCCTCGTCCTGGTGAGCGGTCGCCACCTCCGCCTCGGCGACGGCGGGTACGCCCTGCTCCTCACGGCGTACGGGGTCGGCGGGATCGGCGGCGGGCTCCTCGCCACGCCGCTCGCGCGCCGCCTCGGCCAGGCCCGCGCCGTGTTCCTCGCGGGTGCCGGGCAGATCCTGTGCCTCCTCGTGCTCGGCCTCGCCCCCGGCGGGCCGGTCGCCGGGGCCGCCTTCGCCGTCTTCGGCTGCCTCGGCATGGTGTGGAACGTCAGCTCGCGCACGCTCATGCAGCGCGCCGTGCGACGGGAGCTGCTCGGCCGGGTCTCCGCCGCCTTCCGGACGTGCGCCGTCGCCGGGGCACCGCTCGGCGCGCTCCTCGGCGGGGCCGTCGTGCGCTGGTGGGGGCCGGGTGCGCCGCCCTTCCTCGCCGCCGCGTTCTTCGTGCTCTCCGTCCTCGCCCTGCTCCCGGCCGTGCGGGCGGTGGCGGGTGGACCGGCCGGGGAATCAGGGGACGGCTCGCGGTTGCTGACGAAGAAGGACACCGGCGGTGCCGGGGTACCCGTATCGCGCAGTGGCCAAGACGCCTCTGGCGACCCCTGATCGTTTAGGTTGGGGGCCGGCGGGGCGGTACGTATGGACGAAAGAAGGCAGAAGTCCCTGATGAACGCGGAAAGCCGGACCAGGCTCAACCAGACGCCCGAGTGGAACGCTCTCGGCAAGCACCGGGAAGCCCTCGGCGAGGTGCGGTTGCGGGAGCTGTTCGACGCCGATCCCGAGCGGGCCTCGCGGTACCGCCTGACGGCCGGTGACCTCTATCTGGACTACTCCAAGCACCTCGTGACGGACGAGACACTCGACCTGCTCCGTCAGCTCGCGCGGGCGACAGGCGTCGAGAAGCTGCGGGACGCCATGTTCCGGGGCGAGAGGATCAACACGACCGAGGACCGCGCGGTGCTCCACACCGCGCTGCGCGCGCCGCGCGACGCCGTCATCGAGGTCGACGGCGAGAACGTCGTCCCCGCCGTGCACGCCGTGCTCGACAAGATGGCCGCCTTCGCCGGCCAGGTCCGCTCCGGCGCCTGGACCGGGCACACCGGCAAGCGCATCAAGAACGTCGTGAACATCGGCATCGGCGGCTCCGACCTCGGGCCCGCGATGGCCCACGAGGTGCTGCGCCCGTACACGGACCGCTCGCTGACCGTCCGTTTCGTCTCCAACGTGGACGGCGCCGACCTGCACGAGGCCGTGCACGACCTCGACGCCGCCGAGACGCTCTTCATCATCGCCTCGAAGACGTTCACGACGATCGAGACGATCACCAACGCCACCTCCGCGCGCTCCTGGCTCCTCGACGCGCTCGGCGCCGGTCAGGAGGCCGTCGCGAAGCACTTCGTCGCGCTGTCGACCAACGCCGGGAAGGTCGCGGACTTCGGCATCGACACGGCCAACATGTTCGAGTTCTGGGACTGGGTCGGTGGGCGCTACTCCTACGACTCCGCGATCGGCCTCTCGCTCATGATCGCGATCGGCCCCGACCGCTTCCGCGAGATGCTCGACGGCTTCCACCGGATCGACGAGCACTTCCGCACCGCCCCGATCGAGGAGAACGCGCCCTTCCTCCTCGGCCTGCTCGGCATCTGGTACGGGAACTTCCACGACGCGCAGTCGCACGCGGTGCTCCCGTACTCGCACTACCTCTCCAAGTTCACCGCCTACCTCCAGCAGCTCGACATGGAGTCCAACGGCAAGTCCGTGGACCGCGAGGGTTGCCGCGTCGCGTGGCAGACCGGCCCCGTCGTCTGGGGCACCCCCGGCACCAACGGGCAGCACGCCTATTACCAGCTCATCCACCAGGGCACGAAGCTCATCCCGGCCGACTTCATCGGCTTCGCGCGGCCCGTGGACGAGCTGGAACCGCAGCTCGCGGACCAGCACGACCTGCTGATGGCGAACTTCTTCGCGCAGACCCAGGCGCTCGCCTTCGGCAAGACGGCCGAGGAGGTACGGGCCGAGGGCGTCGCCGACGACCTCGTCCCGCACAAGACCTTCCGGGGCGACCACCCGACCACGACGGTGCTCGCCCCCGAGCTGAGCCCCTCAGTGCTCGGGCAGCTCATCGCGCTCTACGAGCACAAGGTGTTCGTGCAGGGCGCGGTGTGGGACATCGACTCCTTCGACCAGTGGGGCGTGGAGCTGGGCAAGGTGCTCGCCAAGCGGATCGAGCCCGCGCTGAGCGAGGGCGCCGAGGTCCCGGGGCTCGACGCCTCGACGAAGACGCTCGTCGCGAAGTACCGGGAACTGCGCGGGCGCTGAGCGACCGGCGGGAGGACCGCGTACGACGAGGGCCCGCGCCGGGA
>NZ_GG770539.1:5578815-5590135 GCF_000154905.1 Streptomyces sp. SPB074
GCCCGTGCCGGACAGCGCGATCCGGACCGCCTCCGCCTTGTCCTCGCCCGCCGCGAGGAGCCAGACCTCGCGGGCCGCGCGGATCGCGGGAAGCGTCAGGGAGAGACGGGTCGGCGGGGGCTTCGGGGCGCCGTGGACCGCGACGACCGCGCGCTCCCGCTCGCGCACGCCCGGCAGCTCCGGGAAGAGCGAGGCCACGTGCGTGTCCGGGCCGACGCCGAGCAGCAGCACGTCGAAGGCCGGGACGGCCCCGTGCGAGCCCGCCCGCGAGGCCGCGTCGGCGAGTTCGGCCGCGTAGACCTGCGCCGCCGCCTCCGGCTCGTACGGACCGTCCGACGCGGGCATCTCGTGCACCTGGCCCGGGTCGAGCGGCACCCGCGCGAGCAGCGCCTCGCGGGCCTGCGTCGCGTTGCGCTCGGGATCGCCGTCGGGCAGGAAGCGCTCGTCGCTCCACCACACCTCCAGGCGCCCCCAGTCGATCGCGTCCCGCCCGGGCTCCTCGGCGAGGGCCGCGAGCAGCCCGTTGCCGTTGCGGCCCCCCGTGAGGGCGACCGAGGCGCTGCCGCGCTCGGCCTGGGCCTCCACGATCAGGGTGATCAGCCGGGCGGCGGCGGCCCGCGCCATCTCGGCCTTGTCCTGGTGCACGACGAGTTCGGGCGTGGTGCTCATGACGTGGTCGCCTTCTTCGCGGAAGCGGTGGACCTGGCGGACTTGCGCGCCGCCGTCTTCTTCGCCGCCCCCGTGCGGGAGCCGGAGCCGCCCTGCGGCGCCCCCGTCCCCGTCTCCGCCGTCTCGGCGGCCTCGGCCGCCGCCTCCTCCGGCGTCGGCGCGGTCTGCGCCCCGGCCGGCTCGTCGAGCCGGTCGACGCCGAACTTGAGCGCCGCGGCGTAGGTGTCGTCCGGGTCGAGCCTGCGCAGCTCCTCGGCGATCAGCTCCGCCGTCTCGCGGCGCTTGAGCGCCACCGCGCGGTCCGGCTGGCCCTCGACGGAGAGCGTCGCGAGCGAGCCGTCGTTGCGGTCGAGCACGACGGGCCCGCTGTCCGTCTCCATGCGCACCGAGGTGAGCCCGGGGCCCCCCGAGGCGGTGCGCTTGACGGGGACGGCGAGGCGGTGGCCGAGCCACATCGCGAGCAGTTCGACGCTCGGGTTGTACTCCTCGCCCTCGACCCCGACCGAGGTGACCTCGCAGGCCACCTGGTCGAGCGCGGCGGCGAGCATCGAGCGCCACGGCGTGATGCGCGTCCACGCCAGGTCCGTGTCCCCGGGCGTGTACGTCTCGGCGCGGGCCTTGAGCTCGTGGATGGGCTGCTCGGCCGCGTACGAGTCGGTGACCCTGCGCTGGGCGAGGGCGCCCAGCGGGTCCTTCGCCGGGTTCTCCGGCGCGTTGACGGGCCACCAGACGACGACGGGCGCGTCCGGGAGCAGCAGCGGCAGGACGACGGACTGGGCGTGGTCGCCCACCTCGCCGTACAGCCGCAGCATGACCGTCTCGCCGGTGCCGTTGCCGGTGTCGCCACCGAGCTGGACCTCGGCGTCCAGGCGGGTCGTCGCGCGGTCCCTGGGGCCGCGCGAGACGCGCTTGATGACGACGAGGATGCGCGAGGGGTGCTCGCGCGAGGCGTCGTGCGCGGCGCGCAGCGCGTCGTAGGCGTTCTCCTCGTCGGTGACGATGACGAGGGTGAGCACCATGCCGACGGTGGGCGCGCCGAGCGAGCGCCGTCCCTGTACGAGGGCCTTGTTGATCTTGCTGGACGTGGTGTCCGTGAGATCGATCTTCATGGCCGCCTCCAGCTCCGTCCGTCACGCCGGAGCATGTCGTCCGCCTCGGTGGGGCCCCAGGTCCCCGAGGGGTACTGGGCGGGCTTGCCGTGGCGGTTCCAGTGCTCCTCGATGGGGTCGAGGATCTTCCAGGACAGCTCGACCTCCTCCGTGCGCGGGAAGAGGTTCGCGTCCCCGAGGAGGACGTCGAGGATCAGGCGCTCGTACGCCTCGGGGCTCGACTCGGTGAAGGACTCGCCGTAGGCGAAGTCCATCGACACGTCCCGCACCTCCATCGAGGTGCCCGGGACCTTGGAGCCGAAGCGCACCGTGACGCCCTCGTCCGGCTGGACGCGGATGACCAGGGCGTTCTGCCCCAGCTCCTCCGTGGCCGTCTGGTCGAAGGGGGAGTGCGGGGCGCGCTGGAAGACGACCGCGATCTCGGTGACGCGGCGGCCGAGCCGCTTGCCGGTGCGCAGGTAGAACGGGACGCCCGCCCAGCGGCGGTTGTCGACGCCGACCTTGATCGCCGCGTAGGTGTCGGTCTTCGACTCGGGGTCGATGCCGTCCTCTTCGAGGTAGCCCACGGCCCGCTCGCCGCCCTGCCAGCCCGCCGCGTACTGCCCGCGCACGGTGTCGCGGCCGAGGTCGGAGGGCAGGCGCACGGCGCGCAGCACCTTCGTCTTCTCCGCGACGAGCGCGTCGGCGTCGAAGGAGGCGGGCTCCTCCATGGCGGTGAGCGCCATGAGCTGGAGCAGGTGGTTCTGGATGACGTCGCGGGCGGCGCCGATGCCGTCGTAGTAGCCCGCGCGACCGCCGATGCCGATGTCCTCGGCCATGGTGATCTGCACGTGGTCGACGTACGAGCGGTTCCAGATCGGCTCGAACATCTGGTTGGCGAAGCGGAGCGCCAGGATGTTCTGGACCGTCTCCTTGCCGAGGTAGTGGTCGATGCGGAAGACCTGGTCGGGGTCGAAGACCTCGTGGACGATCGCGTTCAGCTCCTTGGCCGAGGCGAGGTCGTGCCCGAAGGGCTTCTCGATGACCGCGCGCCGCCAGGCCCCCTCGGGGGCGTCGGCGAGGCCGTGCTTCTTGAGCTGCTGGACGACGTCGGGGAAGAACTTCGGCGGCACCGAGAGGTAGAAGGCGAAGTTGCCGCCCGTGCCCTGCGCCTTGTCCAGCTCGTCGATCGTGGCCTTGAGGGTCTCGAACGCCTGGTCGTCGTCGAAGGCGCCCTGGACGAACCGCATCCCCTGGAAGAGCTGCTGCCAGACCTCCTCGCGGAAGGGGGTGCGGGCGTGCTCCTTCACCGCGTCGTGGACGACCTGGGCGAAGTCCTCGTCCTCCCAGTCGCGGCGCGCGAAGCCGATGAGGGAGAAGCCCGGCGGCAGCAGGCCGCGGTTGGCCAGGTCGTAGACGGCCGGCATCAGCTTCTTGCGCGAGAGGTCCCCGGTGACGCCGAAGATGACCAGGCCCGACGGCCCCGCGATACGCGGGAGCCGTCGGTCCGCGGCGTCACGGAGCGGATTGGCCCCGTGCTGTGCGGTCAAGGTGATCAGCCCTCCGAAGGGGCGAGGCGGTTGAGCTCCGCCTCGGTCGACTTGAGCAGGTCGTTCCAGGAGACCTCGAACTTGTCGACGCCTTCCTTCTCCAGGAGGTCCACCACCTCGTCGTACGAGATGCCGAACTTCGCGAGCCCGTCGATGACGGCCTGCGCGTCCTCGTACGTTCCCGCGATCGTGTTCCCGGTGATCTCGCCGTGGTCGCCCACGGCCTCCAGGGTCGCCTCCGGCATGGTGTTCACCGTGTTCGGGGCGACGAGCGCGTCCACGTACAGCGTGTCGGGCAGCGCCGGGTCCTTGACGCCGGTCGAGGCCCACAGCGGGCGCTGCTTGTTGGCGTGCGCCTTGTCGAGGGCGGCCCAGCGCTCGGAGGAGAAGACCTCCTCGTACGCCTGGTAGGCGAGGCGCGCGTTGGCGACGGCGGCCTTGCCCTTGGCGGCCTTGGCCTCGTCGGTGCCGAGCGCGTCGAGGCGCTTGTCGATCTCGGTGTCTACGCGCGAGACGAAGAAGGAGGCCACCGAGTGGATCTTGGAGAGGTCCAGGCCCGCGGCCTTCGCCTTCTCCAGGCCCGCGAGGTAGGCGTCCATCACGAGGCGGTAGCGCTCCAGCGAGAAGATCAGCGTCACGTTGACGCTGATGCCCCGGCCGATGGTCTCGGTGATCGCCGGCAGACCGGCCTTCGTCGCCGGGATCTTGATGAACGTGTTGGGGCGGTCCACCAGCCAGGCGAGCTGCTTGGCCTCGGCCACGGTGGCGCGGGTGTTGTGCGCCAGGCGCGGGTCCACCTCGATGGAGACCCGGCCGTCGGTGCCGCCGCTCCGGTCGAAGACGGGGCGCAGCACGTCGGCGGCGTCACGGACGTCGGCGGTGGTGATCATGCGGATCGCCTCCTCCACCGTGACGCGGCGCGCGGCGAGGTCGGTGACCTGGGTGTCGTACCCGTCGCCCTGCGAGATCGCCTTCTGGAAGATCGACGGGTTGGTCGTGACACCCACGACGTGCTGGTCGTCGATCAGCTCGCTCAGGTTGCCGGACGTGATGCGCTTGCGCGACAGGTCGTCCAGCCAGATCGCGACGCCTTCGTCGGAGAGGCGCTTGAGTGCGTCTGTCATGGAAATTGCATCTCCTCGTAGAGTGTCTGTTCGCGTCAGCGCCGGGCGGCGTCGAGAGATTCCCGCGCGGCGGCGGCGACCGCCTCGCCGGTGAAGCCGTACTCGCGGAAGAGCAGCTTGCCGTCGGCCGAGGCACCGAAGTGCTCCAGCGAGACGATGCGGCCCGCGTCGCCCACGAAACGGTGCCAGGTCAGGCCGATCCCGGCCTCCACCGCGACCCGCGCCTTGACGGCGGCCGGGAGCACGGACTCCCGGTACCCCGCGTCCTGCTCCTCGAACCACTCGACCGAGGGCATCGACACGACGCGCGCGGCGACGCCCTGGGCGCGCAGCAGCTCACGGGCCTCGACGGCGAGCTGGACCTCGGAGCCGGTCCCGATCAGGACGACGTCCGGGGTGACCTTCTTCCCCTCGGCGTCCTCGGCGTCGAGCAGCACGTAGCCGCCCTTGGCCGCGTCCTCGTTCGGCGCGTACGTGGGCACGCCCTGCCGGGTGAGGATGAGCGCGTGCGGGCGGCCCTCGCCGTACACCTTCGTGTAGCGGCGCAGCACCTCGCGCCAGGCGGTGGCCGTCTCGTTGGCGTCGGCCGGGCGGACCACGTTCAGGCCCGGGATGGCGCGCAGCGAGGCGACGTGCTCGACGGGCTGGTGGGTTGGGCCGTCCTCGCCGAGACCGATCGAGTCGTGCGTGAAGACGTACGTGACCGGCAGCGTCATGAGGGCCGACAGGCGGACCGCGTTGCGCATGTAGTCGGAGAACGTCAGGAACGTCCCGCCGTACGCGCGCGTGTTGCCGTGCAGCGTGATGCCGTTCAGCTCGGCGGCCATCGCGTGCTCGCGGATGCCGAAGTGGACGGTACGGCCGTACGGGTCGGCCTCGGGGAGCGGGTTGCCCTCGGGGAGGAACGACGACGTCTTGTCGATCGTCGTGTTGTTCGAGCCCGCGAGGTCGGCGGAGCCGCCCCAGAGCTCGGGGATCACCGGGCCGAGCGCCTGGAGGACCTTGCCGGAGGCGGCACGGGTCGCGAGCGAGGTGCCGGTCTCGAAGACGGGGAGGTGCTCCTCCCAGCCCTCGGGCAGCTCGGTCGCGGCGACACGGTCGAAGCGCGCGGCGCGCTCCGGGTTCGCGGCCCGCCAGTCGGCGAAGCCCTTCTCCCACTCGGCGCGCCGCTCCTTGCCGCGCTCCAGGGCGCCGCGCGTGTGCGCGAGGACCTCGTCGGCGACGTCGAAGTGCTTCTCGGGGTCGAAGCCGAGGACGCGCTTGGTCGCGGCGACCTCGTCCTCGCCGAGCGCCGAGCCGTGCGCGGCCTCGGTGTTCTGCGCATGCGGGGCCGGCCAGGCGATGATCGAGCGCATCGCGATGAACGAGGGGCGCTCCGTCTCGGCCTTCGCGGCCTCGATCGCGGCGTACAGGGCGGCCGGGTCGAGGTCGCCGTCGGCCTTCGGGGCGACGCGCTGCACGTGCCAGCCGTACGCCTCGTAGCGCTTGACGGTGTCCTCGGAGACGGCCGTCTCGGTGTCGCCCTCGATCGAGATGTGGTTGTCGTCCCACAGCAGGATCAGGTTGCCGAGCTTCTGGTGCCCGGCGAGCGAGGACGCCTCGGCGGAAATGCCCTCCTGGAGGCAGCCGTCCCCGGCGATCGCGTAGATGTGGTGGTCGAACGGCGAGGCGCCGCGCGGTGCCTCGGGGTCGAAGAGCCCGCGCTCGTAGCGTGCCGCCATCGCCATGCCCACGGCGTTGGCCACGCCCTGGCCGAGCGGCCCGGTCGTCGTCTCGACGCCCTTGGTGTGCCCGTACTCCGGGTGCCCGGGGGTCTTGGAGCCCCAGGTGCGGAAGGCTTCCAGGTCCGCCAGCTCCAGGCCGAAACCGGCCAGGTAGAGCTGCGTGTAGAGCGTCAGCGAGGAGTGGCCCGCGGACAGCACGAAACGGTCGCGCCCGGTCCAGTCCGGATCGGCCGGGTCGTGGCGCATCACCTTCTGGAAGAGGGTGTACGCGGCCGGGGCCAGGCTCATGGCCGTACCGGGATGGCCGTTGCCGACCTTCTGCACGGCGTCCGCGGCCAGTACACGCGCGGTGTCTACGGCCCGCTGATCCAGTTCGGTCCACTCGAAATCTGTGGTGGTCGGCTTGGTGCTCACCCTGAGTCAGGGCTCCTCTCCACATGTCGAAGACCGGTGACTTTGCGTGCACCGGACGGCGTCGAGCCTACCCCCGGAAACGTCCGCGTCTCCGCGCCTGATTCCCAGGGTGCCGAAGACGGGCCGGTTCCGCCTCTCGAAGGCCCACAACCCTTGTCCCGCCTGCCCGGGAAGGCTCCGTGGCACACCGCGACATCTGTGCCGGGACACGCTCATTCCAGCGCCCGCACGTGCGCCCGCGCGCTCATCCGGGCCGGGCCCCGCGCGAGGCGACCGAGCGTCACCGCAGGACGCCTCGCGTCCGCTCGCGGACGGCGTGCCGGACGCCGCGGCGTCCCGTTCGCACAGGCGCGCGGGGCGCCCAACACGAACGACCCCCGCGAAGGGCCGGAGAGGGGGGCCGTCTAGAGTGGCGTGGTACGCGTGAGCCCCCCTTTCCGGGGCCAATCCGGACACTCCCGGGGGGCTCGCTTGAGAAAAGTCTCTGTCAGGGGTGTGCGTGACGGCCGTTGAATCCCGTCCAGCGGGAGCGCTCGGGACGAGCACGGGCAAGCGGCCGACCGGGGCCCGGCTCATGGGCTTTGTGGCGCTGACCAAGCCGCGGATCATCGAGCTGCTGCTCATCACGACCGTGCCGGTGATGTTCCTGGCCGAACAGGGCTTCCCGGATCTGTGGCTCGTCCTCGTGACGTGCTTCGGCGGCTACCTCTCGGCGGGCGGCGCCAACGCCCTCAACATGTGGTACGACCGCGACATCGACGCCCTGATGGACCGTACGTCGCAGCGGCCCCTGGTCACCGGGCTCATCTCGCCGCGCGAGGGACTCGTCTTCGGCCTCGGCCTCTCGGCGGTCTCCACGCTGTGGTTCGGCCTCCTCGTCAACTGGCTCTCGGCCGCGCTCTCGCTCGGCGCGATCCTCCTGTACGTCGTCGGCTACACGATGATCCTCAAGCGGCGTACCGCGCAGAACATCGTGTGGGGCGGGGTGGCGGGCTGTATGCCCGTCCTCATCGGCTGGTCCGCCGTGACGGACTCGGTCTCCTGGGCCGCCGTCATCCTCTTCCTCGTCATCTTCTTCTGGACGCCGCCGCATTACTGGCCGCTGTCGATGCGGGTCAAGGACGACTACGCGCGCGTCAACGTGCCGATGCTCCCGGTCGTCGCGGGCAACAAGGCCGTCGCGAAGCAGATCGTGCTCTACAGCTGGATCATGGTCGCGGTCTCGCTCCTGCTCACCGTGCTCGGCTACACCGGCTGGTTCTACACGCTGGTCGCGCTCCTGTCCGGCGGTTACTGGCTGTGGGAGGCGCACGCGCTCCTGCACCGCGCCAAGGGCGAGATCACGGGCGCCAGGCTCAAGGAGATGCGCCTCTTCCACTGGTCGATCACCTACGTGTCGATCCTCTTCGTCGCCGTCGCGATCGACCCCTTCCTGCGCTGAGCCCGCTCGCGCGTACGGCGGTACGCGCGCGCTGAGCCCGCCCGCGCGTACGGCGGTACGCGCCGCGGTCCCCGGCCCCGTCGTCCCCTCCCGGACGGCGGGGTCTCCTGTCGTGCCGGGGCCTACTCGTGGGTAGCATGACCGGCATGGCAGACAACACCGAGCAGAGCGCCGAGCCCGCCGCCACGCCGACCGCCGCCGGGAAGCGGGCGGCGGCGCGCCAGGAGCGCAGGGCGGCGCGGCTGGCCAAGCAGATCGGTTCCTTCGCCCGCCGCCACGGCGGTGCCGAGGGACAGCTCGCCTACGTCGGGCAGCGCGGCACCCGCATCGTCCTCGTCGGCGAGGACGGCGGCTGGGGCGACCTCTTCGCGCACGACGCGGCGGTGGCGCGGGACGCGGTGGCGCGGGCCGGGATCACGCTGCACGACGAGTTCGCGGGGGACTTCGCGGCGAAGGTGCGGACGGGGGCGTACGAGTGGCGGCGAATGGCGGGGATTCAGGTCGGCGGGTGAGCCTTTCCGCGTGAGGGGCCCCTTCCCGGGGGTTTCGGGGCTCCGCCCCGGGCCCCGGCTCCTCAAACGCCGGAGGGGCTGATCATGGGGCTCCGCCCCCTGCCCCGCTCCTCAAACGCCGGAGGGGCTGGCTCATGCGGCGCCCGGGGCTGGAATTGGGCGGTACCGGGGGCTCTTTCTTCCGTTAGAACCCTTGAAGGCCGCTCGGACCGTCCGGGCGCCGGATGGCCCCGGGGGTCCCCGTGATCGAAACGCCGCCGCTGGTGGACCAGTACTGCCAGGGGGTGCGCCGGGAGGAACTGGGGCTCGGGACCTTCGAGGCGCTGCTCGGGCCCGGGGACGCGGCGCCCGCCGCCGGGACCACCTTCTTCGACACGCAGACCGGCTTCGCGCTGCGCCGCTGGTGCCCCCCGCTGCTCGGGCTAGCCCCGCACAGCCCGCCCGCGCACTACCTCGCGCGGCGCAGGGAACTGGGCGCCCTGGAGACGGAACGGCGCCTGCTGCGCGGCAGCGGCACGGGCACGTACCTCGTGGACACCGGGCCGCCGCTCGGCCTCACCCCGCCGGGCGAACTCGCCGCGACCGCCGACGCGCACGCCCGCGAGATCGTCCGGCTCGAACAGCTCGCCGGGCAGACCGCCGACACCTCGGGCAGCGTCGCGTCCTTCCTGCGCCACCTCGCCGAGTCCGTGCACGGCGCCGCGACGACCGCCGTCGCCTTCGCCTCCGTGACCCCGCCCCCGCGCCGCGTCCCGCTGCTCCCCGAGCCGCCCTCGCCCGCAGAGGTGCGGGCCGCCGCCGGGGCCTGGCTCGCCGCGCGACAACTCCCGCCGGGCGGCACCGGCCCCGAGGACCCGGCCGGGCCCCCGCCGCCGCTCGGGGCGCACCTGCTGTGGCTCGCGCTCTCCTCGGGCCGCCCGCTCCAGCTCCATACGGGTGAGGTGCCGCCCGAACCGGGGGCGCTCGCCGCCTTCGCCGCGGCGACGGCCGGGCTCGGCACCCCGCTCGTCCTGCTCCCCGGCTACCCCTACCACCGCGCCGCGGCCCGCCTCGCGGGGCTGCACCCGCACGTCCACGTGGACCTCGGGCCCGCTCTCAGCGGGACCGGCGCGCGTGCCGCCGGGCTGCTCGCGGAGTTCCTGGAGCTGGCTCCGTTCGGCAAGCTGCTCTATTCGAGCGGCGCGCGGGGACTGCCCGAACTGCACGTCGTCGCGGCCCGCCAGTTCAGGGAGGCACTGCGGCGGGTCCTCGGGGCGTGGGTCGTGGAGGGCGCCTGGAGCGCGCGCGACGGGGAACGGATCGCGGGACTGCTCGGCGCGGGGAACGCGCGGCGCGTGTACGGCCTGGAGGAGTGAGGGCGGCCGGCGGGGGTCAGGCCGCCGTCAGCCGCGCGGTGTCGCTCGCGTCCTGGCGCGGCAGCGGCTCGCCGCCCGGCTCCCGCTCGGGGCGCTCGCGCAGGGCGAGGAGCACGCGCAGGACACCGATCCACACGAGGGTCGAGCCGAGCATGTGGGTGCCGACGAGGATCTCGGGCAGCTCGGTGACGTACTGCACGTAGCCGATGGCGCCCTGGGCGAGGAGGACCAGGAAGAGGACGCCCGTCTTGTTCCGCGGGCCCGCGGGCGCGTCCACCGCCTTGAGGACGGCCCACAGCGCGGCCGTCAGGAGGCACGTCGCCCAGGCGAGGGCGGCGTGCACCCGCGCGGTGCCCGTCCAGCCGCCGAGCCACTCCAGGGACATGCGCGGCACGTCCGAGGAGTCGCCCGCGTGCGGCCCCGTGCCCGTGACGAGGGTGCCGACCGCGATGAGGAGCGCCGTCACGAGGACCAGGGCCCACGCGAGGCGGACGACCTTCGGCCCCGCGAGCGGGCGAGGTGCCGCGTCGCCCTCGCGGCTGCGCTGCCACATGAGCGTCGCGACCGCGATGAGCGCCGAGGAGAGCAGGAAGTGCGCGGCGACGGTGTACGGGTTGAGGCCGACGAGCACGACGATCCCGCCCAGCACCGCGTTGCCCATGACGAGCCAGAACTGTGCCCAGCCGAGCCGGGTGAGCGAGCGGCGGCGCGGTTTCGCCGCGCGCGCGGCGATGATCGCCCAGCCGACGGCGGCGCACAGCACGTACGTCAACATGCGGTTGCCGAACTCGATGACGCCGTGGAAACCCATCTCGCGCGTCGTCGTGAGCGAGGTGTCCGTGCACTGCGGCCAGGTCGGGCAGCCGAGCCCCGAGCCGGTGAGCCGCACCGCGCCGCCGGTCACGACGATGACGACGGTCATCATCAGGGCGAGCAGCGCGGCCCGCTCCACGGTCCGCCGGCGTGGCGTCCAGCGGGCGGCGATGAAGGCGAGCGGATTGCGTGCGGCCTCGGACAGGCGCGCGGCGGGCGTATTCGGCACGGCGTTCATGCTAGGCGGTCGCTTGTGCACGGATTCACGTGGGTCGCGTGTCGGGTGCTCCGGCCTCCTCAGGCCCCCGTGAGGAGGCCGGCGAGGGCCGTGGCGTTGGGGAGCGCGTCACCGTAGGTGAACACGATCCGCCGGGCGCGGGGGAGGTCGTCCGGCCCGGCGGGCCAGCCGAGGCACACGACGAGCGCGTCCGGGTGGGCGTCGAGCAGCGCGTCGAGCGCCGCGGCCTGCTCCGGGTCGGCGTGCGGGGTGCCGACGAGGATCACGTCGGCCGCCCCGGGCAGCACGGGTCCCGCCGCCGGCTCCTCGGTGACGCGGCCCTCGACGCTCTCGCCCCGGGCGAAGACCGCCGTGAGCGTAAGAGCCGGGCAGGCGGGCGAGGAGCGCCCCGG
>NZ_GG770539.1:5590346-5609147 GCF_000154905.1 Streptomyces sp. SPB074
CACGCCGCGAGGTCCCGTACCCGCCCCGCCGCCTCCTCCAGGCGCGCGCGGGGGAGGCGGCCCTCGGCGAGGGCGGTGAGGATCGCGTCGAGCGCGGTGCGGAAGTCGCCCTCCCCGTCGTCGGAGTCCCGGCCGCCCAGCGGCATCCCCGGGTTGCCCAGGCACACGAGATCGACGCCCGCCGCGAGGGTGCGGACGACGCCTTCGGCGAAGCCGACCGTGCGGCTGATGGCGCGCATGTCGATCGCGTCGGAGACGATCACGCCCCCGAAGCCCAGTTCCTCGCGGAGCAGGCGCAGCACGGCGGGGCTGAGGGTCGCGGGCGCCGTGTCGAGCGCGGGGAAGACGAGGTGCGCGGTCATGACCGCTTTCACGCCCGCGGCGACGGCGGCGGCGAAGGGGACGAGTTCGCGGGCGCGCAGCGTTTCGGGGCTCACGTCCACGACGGCGAGACCGGCGTGCGTGTCGGTCTTCGTGTCGCCGTGGCCCGGGTAGTGCTTCGCGCAGGCGGCGACGCCCTCGCCCTGCGCCGCCGTCACGAAGGCCGCGGTGTGCCGTCCCACGAGGTGCGGGTCGGCGCCGTAGGAGCGCACGCCGATGACCGGGTTGGCCGGGTCGGCGTTGACGTCCGCGACGGGCCCGAGCACGAGGTCGGCGCCGTACGCCCGCACCTCCCGCGCGATCGAGCGGGCCACGGCGCCGGTGAGGGCCGGGTCGTCCGCGCGCCCGAGGGTCGCGGCGCCCGCGTGCGGGGAGCCCTCGGCGACGTGCAGGCGCGTGACGGTGCCGCCCTCCTCGTCGAGCGCGAGGAGCACGTCCCCGGCCGCGTGGAGGCGCGCGGCGAGCGCCGCCGTCTCCGCGCGGCCCGTGATGTTGTGCCCGAACCAGCACACCGAGCCCAGGCCCTCGCCGATCGCGTCGAGCAGCCACCCGGGCGCCCCCTCGGGGCCCGTGCCGCCGAAGCCCGGCATGAGGACGGTGTGCGCGAGGCGGCGGGCCTCGACGTCGGTCCGTGTCACTTCACCGCTCCGGAGACGAGGCCGGAGGTCAGCCGGCGCTGGGCGAGCACGAAGACGACCATGACCGGGATCGTCACGAGCGTGGACGCGGCCATGAGGCCGCCCCAGTCGTTGGTGTTCTTGCCGAGGAACTGCTCCAGGCCCACGCCCACGGTCATCATGTTCTCGTCCGACATGAACGTCAGCGCGAAGGT
The DNA here is from genome assembly GCF_000154905.1 of Streptomyces sp. SPB074. Lineage (GTDB taxonomy): Bacteria > Actinomycetota > Actinomycetes > Streptomycetales > Streptomycetaceae > Streptomyces. Next base: position 5,591,560 of record NZ_GG770539.1, read on the forward strand.
GAACTCCTCCCACGCCATGACGAAGGCGAAGGCACTCGTCGCGATGAGCCCCGGCGTCACGAGGGGCAGCAGCACGGAGCGGAACATGCGCCACCACGAGGCGCCGTCCACGTACGCGGCCTCCTCGACCTCGACCGGGACCGCCGCGACGAAGCCGCGCAGGTTCCAGATCGCGAAGGGCAGCGAGAACGCGGTGTAGACGATCGCCAGGCCGAGGAGGGAGTTGAGCATCCGCAGGTCCTTCATCTGGAGGAACAGCGGGATGACCAGGGCCTCGGCGGGGAGCATCTGCACGACGAGGATCAGCACCATGAGCGTGGTGCGCATCCGGAAGCGGAAGCGGGCCATCGCGACGGCGCCGAGGAGCGCGAGCAGGCCCGAGGCGACGACCGTGATGAGCGTGACGATCGCCGAGTTGAGCATGAAGGTGCCGAAGCCGCCCTCGCCCAGGGCCTTGGAGAAATGCGTGAAGGTGAAGTGGCTCGGGAAGAGCGCGTCGGTGCCGGAGCTGGCGCGGCCGTTGAGGGCCGTGGAGAGCATGAACCAGACGGGGAAGAGGGTGAAGGCGAGGAGCGCGACGACCGCCACGTACTTCCCCGTCCTCGCCCAGCCGCGGCGCGGGCCCTTCCCTGCGGTGCCCGGGAGCGCGGCGGTGCGCGGGGCGGCGAGCTGAGCGCTCATCGCAGCTCATCCTCCTTGAACAGCATCCGCAGGTAGACCGCGGTGATCACGAGCAGGACAACGGTGAGCAGGACGGCGATCGAGGCGCCGAGCCCGTACTCGTTCTGGACGATGGCCTTCGAGTACGACCACACGCCGAGGTTGAGCACGTCCGGGTTGGTCCCGGCGCCGCCCGGCATGAGGTAGATCTGCGTGAAGACCTTGAAGTCCCAGATCGTGGAGAGGATCGTCACGACGCCGAAGGCCGGGCGCAGCACCGGGAAGGTGATGTTCCAGAACCGCTGCCAGGCGTTCGCCCCGTCGAGCCGCCCCGCCTCGTGCAGCTCCGGCGGCACGGTGGTGAGCGCGGCGAAGAGCGTGATGGCGATGAACGGGAAACTGTGGTGGATGACGTTCAGCTCGGCGATCGCGTAGAACGAGAGCCGCTCGGTGAACCAGTTGAAGCCCTCGGGCCCGATGATCCCCACGTCCTGGAGGACGCGCCGGACGATGCCGGAGTCGGGGTCGAAGATCCACACCCACACGTAGGTGCCGGTCACGGCGGGCATCGCCCAGGCGACGAGCGAGGACCCGATGACCACGGCACGCAGCCGGGGGCCGAGGTTCTGGAGCAGCAGCGCGACGAGCGTGCCGAGGACGATCGTGCCGAGCACCGCGGCGACGGCGAAGCCGACCGTGTTGGGCAGGACCGTCTTCCACAGGTACGAGCCGCCGAGCGCCTCGCGGTAGTTGTCGAGCCCGACGAAGCGGGGCTTGCCGGAGATGATCTCCTTGAGCCCGTACGTCTGGAAGGACAGGTACACGACCCGGATGATCGGGTAGAGCAGCAGCACCGCGATGACGAGCAAAGGCGCGGCGAGCAGCAGCCAGGGCCGGAGCCGCTTCATCACGACGGCCTTGCGCGGGGGGCGCCGCGCGCCCGGCCGTTCCGCCTCGGGGGCGGGAGCGGCCGGACGCGCGGGCACGGCGACGTCTCCCACGTCACTTCTCCTGGAGCGTCTTGGTGACGGCGTCGGACGCGGTCTTCGCGGCCTTGTCGACCGAGGTGCCCTTGAGGATCGACTGGACCATCTGCGGGATGGTCTTCTTGCCCTCGACGGTGCCCCAGCCGGGCGCGCTCGGCGGGGTCTTGCCCGCCTTGAGCATCGTCTCGGCGAAGGGCTTGACGAGCGGGTCGGTGCTCTCCGCGAAGGGCGTGAGCGCCGAGTTGGTGCTCGGGAAGTAGCCGGCCTGGTCGGCCCAGTCCTTGGCGAGCTTGCTCGTCGTCATCATGTCGACGAACTTCCAGGCGAGTTCCTGGTTCTTACTCGTCTTGAGGATCGCGAGGTTGGAGCCGCCGAGGACCGCCGGGTTGATGCCGCCGTCCTTGCCGGGGATCGGGAAGGCGCCGATCTTCTCCTTGAGCGAGGGGTCGCCCGCGATCGCCGTCTTCGGCGTCCAGTTGCCCTGGATCACCATGGCCGACTTGCCTTTGACGAAGGAGTCGAGGACGTCGGTCTCGCGCCAGGTCGTTGCGCCGACGCTGGAGGACTTGTCCTTGAGCGCGAGGCCGGTGTAGAAGTCCAGGCCCGCCTTGGACTCCTTCGAGTCGAGCCCGCCGGTCCACTTGCCGCCCTGCTCGGTGGCGAGTTCGCCGCCCGCGCCCCACACGAAGGGAACCGTCGCGTACGCCGCGTCGCCCGCGATGGGCAGCGGCATGAGGCCGGGCTCCTCCTTCTTGAGCGTCGTGACGGTCTTCTCCAGCTCGTCCCAGTTCTTCGGGACCGCGAGGTGGTGCTTGGCGAAGACGTCCTTGCGGTAGACGATCGAGCGCACGCCCGCGTACCAGCCGACGCCGTACTGCTTGCCGTCGTACGTCGCCGACTCCTTCAGGGCCGGGACGAGGTCCTTGCCGAGCCCGGACTTGTCGAGGTTCGCCGTGACGTCGGTGAGACCACCGGCGGCCGCGAACTCGGGTGTCCACGTCGTGCCGATCTCGGACACGTCGGGGCCGTCGCCGGAGGCGAAGGCGCGCACCAGGCGGTCGTGGGCGTCGGCCCACTGGATCTCCTGGACCTTGAGGCTCGCGCCCGTGCGCTTCTTGAACTCCTTCTTCGCGGCGGCGTAGAAGGTCGAGGCGTCCGGGTTGGTGCCCTTCATGACCCACCAGGTCAGCGACTTGCCGTCCTTCGAGTCCGCGGCGGAGCCGCCGGAGCTTCCGTCGTTGCCGCAGGCGGTGAGCACCAGGGCGGAGGCGGCGAGGGCGGCGACGCCCGCCGTGCGTATGAGTCTCATCGAGGTCTGTCTCCCTTGACGCGGCGAGAGGGCGGGCTCTGGCGGAAGCCGGTGAGGACGGGTCTGCCGCGGGCACGGGGAAGCCCCCCGAAACCGGGCGCGCCCGGGGGCTGCCCTCTCGAACGACCGCACATGAGCTGCGGTGATGCGCCAAGTATGGAGAGGGGTAACGAGCGCGTCAATAAGTAACAGTGGCTGTGATGCGAGCGTTAGTTTTTGACATGGCGGCGGTTACGCTGATGCCCACAGCCACCAGGAGGAATTCATGAGCGACCGGCCCGCGCACGCCCCGGAGCCCGCCGAGCAGGCGGGTCGAGCGGCGGACGTGCTGGTGCGTATCCGGGGGGCCGTGCCGACGCTCCAGCCCGCCGAACAGCGCGTCGCCGCCGCCGTCCTGGACGACCCGGCCGCCGCCGCGCGCCTGTCCTCGACGAGTCTCGCGGGCCAGGCGCGGACCTCCGTCACGACCGTCATGCGTTTCTGCCGGGCCATCGGGCTGCGCAACTACCCCCAGCTCCGCATCGCCCTCGCCTCGGCCGCCGCGCGCGAGGACGTCCGCAAGAAGGACGCGCAGTGGGCGACGAAGGGGGACATCAGCGAGGACGACTCGCTCGCCCAGGTCGTGGACAAGATCATCTACAACGAGTCGGGGACGCTGGAGGACACCAGGGCCCAGCTCGATCTCGACGTCCTCGCGCGGGCCGTGGACGCCGTCGCCGGTGCCCGGCGCGTCGACATCTTCGGGCTGGGGGCGAGCGGCTTCGTCGGCGGCGACCTGCACCAGAAACTGCACCGCATCGGGCACATGGCCTTCGTCTGGACGGACGGCCACGCGGCCCTGACCGCGAGCGCGCTGCTCGGCGCGCGGGACGTGGCGATCGGGATCTCGCACACCGGCTCCACCGTGGACACGCTGGAGCCCTTGCAGGCGGCGGGGGAGCGGGGCGCGACGACGATCGCGCTGACGAACTTCGCCCGCTCGCCGCTCGCGGAGTGCGCGGACCTGGTGCTCACGACGGCGGTGCGGGAGATGCCCTTGCGCTCGGGCGCGACGGCCTCGCGCATAGCGCAACTGGCGGTGGTGGACTGCCTGTTCGTGGGGGTGGCGCAGAAGTCGTACGCGCAGTCCACGGCCGCGCTGGCGCGGACGTACGGCGCGGTGAGGCACTTGCGCGGACGGTGAGCCCGGCGGCGGGCCGCGCCGGAGCGCGGTACCGGGCGGGGGAAGCCGGGCGCTGGTCGGGGGAAGCGCGGTACGGGGCGGAAGAAGCCCGGTACCGGGCGGGGAAAACGTGGTTCCGGGCGGGGGAAGTGGGAGAAGGCTGATGATTGTTGTCGGGTTGATGTCGGGGACCTCCATGGACGGGCTCGACGTCGCGGTCGCGGATCTCGCGCTCGACGCGGACGGGACGCTCACGCTCGTGCCGCTCGCCGCCGAGGAGCACCCCTGGTCCCCGGAGATGCGGGCGCGCCTGCTCGGGGTGCTGCCTCCGGCCCGGGTCTCGCTCGCCGACGTGTGCGCGCTCGACACGCACGTCGGGCGGGAGAGCGCCGCCGTCGTGGCCGAGACCGTACGGCGCCACGGGGGCGACCTCGTCGGCTCGCACGGGCAGACCGTCTTCCACTGGGTGGACCCCGAGGGCCGCGCGCTCGGCACGCTCCAGCTCGGCCAGCCCGCGTGGATCGCCGAGGCGACCGGACTGCCCGTCGTCTCCGACATCCGCGCCCGCGACATCGCCGCCGGCGGCCAGGGCGCCCCGCTCGCCAGCACGCTCGACGCCCTGTGGCTCGCGGCCCGCCCCGGCACGAAGCGGGTCGCGCTCAATCTCGGCGGCATCGCGAACGTCACGGTGGTCGGGGTACCGGGCGAACCGGTGACCGCCTTCGACACGGGTCCGGCGAACTGCCTGCTCGACGCGGCGGCCGCGCGCCTGAGCGGGGGACGGCTCGCGAGCGACATCGACGGCCGCATGGCGCGCGCGGGCACGGTCCGCGCCGACCTGCTCGCCCGCCTGCGCGCGGAGCCCTACTACGACCTGCCCGCGCCCAAGTCGACCGGGCGCGAACTCTTCACGACGGAGTACGTGGCCGCGCGGCTCGCCGGGCTGCCCGGGGCCACCCCCGAGGACCTGATGGCGACGCTCACCGAACTCACCGCCGTGACGGTCGCCGAGGCGGTGCGCCCGTACGCGCCCACCGAGGTCGTCGCCTCGGGCGGCGGCGTGCGCAACCCGGCCCTCCTGGACCGGCTCCGCGCGCACCTCGCGCCCGCCGCGCTGACCACGAGCGACACCTACGGCCTGCCCGCCGGGGACAAGGAGGCGTACCTCATGACGCTCCTCGCCTTCCTGAGCTGGCACCAGATCCCGGGCGTGGCCCCCGGCGCCACCGGCTCGGCCGTCCCGCGCGTCCTCGGCCGCCTCTCGCCCGGCGCGGGCCCGCTGCGGCTGCCGGAGCCGGGCGTCACGCCGAAGCGGCTCGTGGTGCGCGCGCCCCGTACCGCCTGAGCGCCCCCGGTCTCACTCCCAGCGGAAGAAGCGCCCCGCCGCGCCGAGGCCCAGCACCGTCCACACCGCGAGGACGACGAGGTCCTTCCCGGGCATCCCGGCACCGTGCTGGAGGACGGCGCGCAGGCCGTCCGAGAGGGCCGTGATCGGAAGGAGTTCGAGGACGGGGCGGACCGCGCCGGGGAACTTGCCGAGCGGGACGATCACGCCGCCCGCGACGAGCAGCAGGATGAAGACCAGGTTCGCCGCCGCGAGCGTCGCCTCCGCCTTCAAGGTGCCCGCCATCAGCAGGCCGAGGCCGGAGAAGGCCGCCGTGCCCAGGAGCAGGAGCAGCACGACCCAGGCCGGGTCGCCGTGCGGGGACCAGCCGAGCGCGAAGGCGATCGCGGTCAGCAGGACGACCTGAAGGACCTCGGTGACCAGCACCGACAGGGTCTTCGCCGTCATGAGGGCCCGGCGCGGCAGCGGCGAGGCGCCGAGCCGCTTGAGCACCCCGTACCGGCGCTCGAAGCCCGTCGCGATCGCCTGGCCCGTGAAGGCCGTGGACATCACCGCGAGCGCGAGGACGCCCGGCGTGAGGAAGTCCACGCGCGCGCCGTCCCCGGTGTCCACGACTTCCACCGCCGAGAAGAGCACGAGGAGCAGCGCCGGGATGATCACCGTGAGCAGCAACTGCTCGCCGTTGCGCAGGAGCATCTTCGTCTCCAGCGCCGCCTGCGCCGCGATCATCCGCCCGAGGGGCGCGGCACCGGGCCGGGGCGTGTACGTACCGGCGCTCATGCGCGCAGCTCCTTACCGGTCAGTTCGAGGAAGACGTCCTCCAGCGTGTGCCGCTCCACGGCGATGCCCTCCGGCATCACGCCGTTCTGCGCGCACCACGAGGTGACGGTCGCGAGGAGCTGCGGGTCCACGGTGCCCACGACGCGGTACGTGCCGGGGGCCGGCTCGGCCGCCTCGCTGCCCGCGGGGAGCGCCGTGAGCAGCGAGGCCACGTCGAGCCCGGGCCGCCCCGTGAAGCGCAGCGTGTTCTCCGCCCCGCCCCGGCACAGCTCCTCCGGGCTGCCCTGCGCCACGACCTTGCCGCCGTCCACGATCGCCACCTCGTCGGCGAGCTGCTCGGCCTCGTCCATGTGGTGCGTCGTGAGGATCACCGAGACCCCGTCGGCGCGCAGCTCGCGCACGAGGTTCCAGGTCGCCCGGCGGGCCTGCGGATCGAGCCCGGCGGTCGGCTCGTCCAGGAAGACCAGCTCGGGGCGGCCCACGACGGCCATCGCGAGCGCGAGGCGCTGCTGCTGGCCGCCCGAGAGCCGCCGGTAGCTCGTCCGGCCGCAGGAGCCGAGGCCCAGGCGCTCGATGAGCGCGGGCACGTCGAGCGGGTGCGCGTGCAGCTTCGCCATGTGCCGCAGCATCTCCTCGGCGCGCGCGCCCGAGTACACGCCGCCGGACTGGAGCATCACCCCGATCCGGGGACGCAGCCGGGCCGCGTCCACGAGCGGGTCGAGGCCGAGGACCCTGACCCGGCCCGCGTCGGGGCGCCGGTAGCCCTCGCAGGTCTCGATCGTCGTGGTCTTGCCCGCCCCGTTGGGCCCGAGCACGGCGGTGACCCCGGGGGCGGCGCGCAGGTCGAGCCCGGCCACGGCCGTCTTCGGCCCGTACCGCTTCACCAGGCCCTCGATCCACAGGACGGGGGCTGCCGGGTCGGGTCCTGACGACGGGCGGGGGACGCCCGGCTGGTCACTGCGCATGGGCGAAGTCTAGAAAGCCGCCGCCAGGGGGCGGCGCGCGGGGCCACGCCGGAGCGAAAGGGGCGAGAGCACCCCATCCGGCGCTTTCGCGCACGGACGGGAGCAAGCGGGTGCCGGTACCGCCCGCACCCGCGCCCACCTGGGCTTCTGTCGCTTTCTGTCCCGGTTTCACCAGGTCGATTAGGTGACCCTAAGTGATCGAGGCCACTCCCGATCGCCCACCAGGCCGTTTGTGCGGACTCATGGAATTACGCAACAATAGCGTTGTGAAATACGAGGGCGAGGTCTCCGACGCCGCGACCGGCGAGCGCTCCACGCGCAACCGCGTCGTGCGCTCGATCCTGCACCACGGCCCCTCCACCGTCGCCGAGCTGGCCGAGCGCCTCGGCCTCACCCAGGCCGCCGTCCGCCGCCACCTCGACGCCCTCCTCGCCGAGGACCTCGTGGAGGCCCGCGCCCGCAGGGTCTACGGGGCCCGCGGCCGGGGCCGTCCCGCCAGGGTCTTCGCGCTCACCGACTGCGGCCGGGACGCCCTGGACCAGTCCTACGACCAGCTCGCCGCCGAGGCGCTGCGCTTCATCGCCGCGCAGGGCGGCGAGAGCGCCGTCGCCGCCTTCGCCCGCTCCCGCATCGAGGCCCAGTGCGAGGGGTACCGGGACGAGATCGAGGCCGCCGCGCCCGCCGAGCGCGCGCGGGTCCTGGCGAAGGCCCTGAGCGCCGACGGGTACGCTGCCACGGCGCGCGAGGCGCCCGGCCCCGGCCAGGGCGAGCAGCTCTGCCAGCACCACTGCCCGGTGGCACACGTGGCGGGGCAGTTCCCGCAGCTGTGCGAGGCGGAGACCGAGTACTTCTCGCAGCTCCTCGGCACGCACGTGCAACGGCTCGCCACCATCGCCCACGGGGACGGGGTCTGCACGACCTTCATCCCGCGCGGCAAGGCGCCACCGCCCGGACCCGGGGAGCCCCCGCCCCCCGCGCGGCCCGAGGACACCACCACGACCCACACATCAGCAAGCACGGCCGGGAGGAACCCCGCATGACTCTCCCCACGGAGACCGCCCACCCCGAACTGGAGGGCCTGGGTAAGTACGAGTACGGCTGGGCCGACTCCGACGTCGCGGGCGCGAGTGCCCGGCGTGGCCTGAACGAGGACGTCGTCCGGGACATCTCCGCGAAGAAGAACGAGCCGGAGTGGATGACCAAGCTCCGTCTCAAGGGCCTCAAGCTCTTCGAGAAGAAGCCCATGCCGAACTGGGGCTCCGACCTCTCGGGCATCGACTTCGACAACATCAAGTACTTCGTGCGCTCCACGGAGAAGCAGGCGGAGTCCTGGGAGGACCTGCCCGAGGACATCAAGAACACCTACGACAAGCTCGGCATCCCCGAGGCGGAGAAGCAGCGCCTCGTCGCGGGCGTCGCCGCGCAGTACGAGTCGGAGGTCGTCTACCACCAGATCCGCGAGGACCTGGAGGAGCAGGGCGTCATCTTCCTCGACACCGACACCGCCCTCAAGGAGCACCCGGAGCTCTTCAAGGAGTACTTCGGGACCGTCATCCCCGTCGGCGACAACAAGTTCGCCTCGCTCAACTCGGCCGTGTGGTCGGGCGGCTCGTTCATCTACGTGCCGAAGGGCGTGCACGTGGAGATCCCGCTCCAGGCGTACTTCCGGATCAACACCGAGAACATGGGCCAGTTCGAGCGGACCCTGATCATCGTGGACGAGGACGCCTACGTCCACTACTTCGAGGGCTGCACCGCGCCGATCTACAAGTCCGACTCGCTGCACTCCGCGGTGGTCGAGATCATCGTGAAGAAGGGCGCGCGCTGCCGCTACACGACGATCCAGAACTGGTCGAACAACGTCTACAACCTCGTCACCAAGCGTGCCGTGGCCTACGAGGGCGCGACCATGGAGTGGGTCGACGGCAACATCGGCTCCAAGGTCACGATGAAGTACCCGGCCGTCTACCTCATGGGCGAGCACGCCAAGGGCGAGACGCTGTCCATCGCCTTCGCGGGCGAGGGCCAGCACCAGGACGCGGGCGCCAAGATGGTCCACATGGCCCCCAACACCTCCTCGAACATCGTCTCCAAGTCGGTGGCGCGCGGCGGTGGCCGCACCTCCTACCGCGGCCTGATCGAGGTCGGCGAGGGCGCCCAGGGCGCGAAGTCGAACGTGCTGTGCGACGCGCTGCTCGTGGACACCATCTCCCGCTCGGACACCTACCCCTACGTGGACGTCCGCGAGGACGACGTGTCCATGGGCCACGAGGCGACCGTCTCCAAGGTCTCCGACGACCAGCTCTTCTACCTCATGAGCCGCGGGCTCACCGAGTTCGAGGCCATGGCGATGATCGTGCGCGGCTTCGTGGAGCCGATCGCCAAGGAGCTGCCCATGGAGTACGCGCTCGAACTCAACCGGCTGATCGAGCTCCAGATGGAGGGCGCGGTCGGCTGACGCCGGCCCCCGTCCGGGCCACGGGGGCCGGCGCGCGGTCCACGCACCGCCCGCCCGCCCGGCCCCGTACCGGCCCGGACCCCTTCCCCGTACCCCCATCCCCTGACCGCAGGAAGAGAGCAACACGACAGCCATGGCTGAGAGCATTCCGGTGGGTTCCACCACCGCCGGCCAGATCGCGGTGGCCGCCGAGTCGACCGTCGCCACCCGGATGAGCGCCCCGCCCTCCTTCGACGTGGCGGACTTCCCGGTGCCGCACGGCCGCGAGGAGGAGTGGCGCTTCACGCCGCTCGCGCGGCTGCGCGGCCTCCACGACGGCACCGCGACGGCGGACGGCCGCGTGGAGACCGAGGTGAGCCTGCCCGCCGGGGTCACCCAGGAGACCGTGGACCGCGAGGACCCGCGCGTCGGCAGGGGCGGCACGCCCGTGGACCGCGTCGCCGCGCAGGCGTACAGCGCCTTCGAGAAGGCCAGCGTCATCACGGTCCCCAAGGAGGCCCGCCCCGCCGAGCCGATCCGCATCACGGTACGCGGCCACGGCGGCGTCGCCTACGCCCACCAGGTCATCGAGCTGGGCGCCTTCGCCGAGGCCGTCGTCGTGCTCGACCACACCGGGGACGCGGTCCTCGCCGCCAACGTCGACTACCTCCTCGGCGACGGCGCGAAGCTCACCGTCGTCTCCGTGCAGGACTGGGGCACCGAGACCGTCCACGTCGGCCAGCACAACGCGCTGATCGGCCGCGACGCCTCCTTCAAGTCCGTCGTCGTCACCTTCGGCGGCGACCTCGTGCGCCTGCACCCCCGCGTCAGCTACACCGCGCCCGGCGGCGAGGCGGAACTGCTCGGCCTGTACTTCACCGACAAGGGCCAGCACCACGAGCACCGCCTCTTCGTGGACCACAACGCCCCGCACTGCACCTCGAACGTCAGCTACAAGGGCGCGCTCCAGGGCGAGGGCGCGCACGCCGTGTGGATCGGCGACGTCCTCATCGAGGCCGCCGCCGAGGGCACCGACACCTACGAGATGAACCGCAACCTCGTCCTCACCGACGGGGCCCGCGTCGACTCGGTGCCGAACCTGGAGATCGAGACCGGCGAGATCGTCGGCGCCGGCCACGCCTCCACCACCGGGCGCTTCGACGACGAGCAGCTCTTCTACCTCATGGCACGCGGCATCGCCGAGGAGGACGCCCGCCGTCTGGTCGTCCGCGGCTTCTTCGCCGAGCTGGTCCAGAAGATCGGCCTGCCCGACGTCGAGGAGCGCCTCCTCGCGAAGATCGGCGAGGAGCTGGAAGGAGCGGTCGGATGACCGCCCCCTTCCAGCGCGCCTGCGGTGTCGCCGACCTCGAAGAGGACACCCCCAAGCGCGTCGAGCTCGACGGCACCCCCGTCGCGGTCGTCCGCACCGGGGGCCAGGTCTTCGCGATCAACGACATCTGCTCGCACGCGAACGTCTCGCTCTCCGAGGGCGAGGTCGAGGACTGCCAGATCGAGTGCTGGCTGCACGGCTCGGCCTTCGACCTGCGCACCGGCAAGCCCTCCGGGCTGCCCGCGACGCGACCCGTCCCCGTATACCCCGTACAGATCGATGGGGACGACGTGCTCGTCTCCCTCTCCCAGGAGTCCTGAAGCACCCATGGCTACGCTTGAAATCCGCGACCTGCACGTCACCGTCGAGGCGGACAACGCCACGAAGGAGATCCTCAAGGGCGTCGACCTGACCGTGAGGCAGGGCGAGACGCACGCCATCATGGGCCCCAACGGCTCCGGCAAGTCCACGCTCGCCTACTCCCTCGCCGGGCACCCCAAGTACACGATCACGGGCGGCACCGTGACGCTCGACGGCGAGGACGTCCTCGACATGACCGTCGACGAGCGCGCCCGCGCCGGCGTCTTCCTCGCCATGCAGTACCCGGTCGAGGTCCCCGGCGTCTCCGTCTCCAACTTCCTGCGCACCTCGGCGACCGCCGTGCGCGGCGAGGCCCCCAAGCTGCGCACCTGGGTGAAGGAGGTCAAGGAGGCCATGCAGCGCCTCCAGATGGACCCCGCCTTCGCCGAGCGCAACGTCAACGAGGGCTTCTCCGGCGGCGAGAAGAAGCGCCACGAGATCCTCCAGCTCGAACTGCTCAAGCCGAGGATCGCGATCCTCGACGAGACCGACTCCGGCCTGGACGTCGACGCGCTGCGCATCGTCTCCGAGGGCGTCAACCGCGTCCGCGAGTCCGGCGAGGTCGGCACGCTGCTGATCACGCACTACACGCGCATCCTGCGCTACATCAAGCCCGACTTCGTGCACGTCTTCGTGGGCGGCCGGGTCGCCGAGTCCGGTGGCCCCGAGCTGGCCGACAAGCTGGAGAACGAGGGCTACGAGTCCTACGTGAAGGGTGGCGTATCCGCGTGAGCGACCCCCACAAGGGGCTGACCGGTCTGCTCGACACCGAGGCGATCCGCAAGGACTTCCCGATCCTCGACCGCCGGGTGCACGACGGCAAGCCCCTCGTGTACCTCGACAACGCGGCGACCTCGCAGACGCCGCGCCAGGTCATCGACACCCTCAGCGCGTACTACGAGCGCCACAACGCCAACGTCCACCGCGGCGTGCACGTGCTCGCCGAGGAGGCCACGGCGCTGTACGAGGGCGCGCGCGACAAGGTCGCCGCCTTCGTCAACGCGCCGAGCCGCGACGAGGTGATCTTCACCAAGAACGCCTCGGAGGCGCTCAACCTCGTCGCGAACATGCTCGGCTGGGCCGAGGAGCCCTACCGCGTGGACCGCGAGACCGAGATCGTCATCACGGAGATGGAGCACCACTCCAACATCGTGCCCTGGCAGCTCCTCTCGCAGCGCACGGGCGCGAAGCTCAAGTGGTTTGGTCTCGACCCCGCCGACGGCACCCTCGACCTGTCGCACATCGAGGAGGTCATCACCGAGAAGACGAAGATCGTCTCCTTCGTGCTGGTCTCCAACATTCTCGGCACCCACAACCCGGTCGAGCAGATCGTGCGCCGCGCCCACGAGGTCGGGGCGCTCGTGCTCATCGACGCCTCGCAGGCCGCGCCGCACATGCCGCTGGACGTGCAGGCGCTCCAGGCGGACTTCGTCGCCTTCACCGGGCACAAGATGTGCGGCCCGACCGGCATCGGCGTGCTGTGGGGACGGCAGGAGCTCCTGGAGGACCTGCCGCCCTTCCTCGGCGGCGGCGAGATGATCGAGACCGTCTCGATGCACTCCTCGACGTACGCCCCGGCGCCGCACAAGTTCGAGGCGGGCACCCCGCCGATCGCGCAGGCCGTCGGGCTCGGCGCGGCGGTGGACTACCTCGACGCGATCGGCATGGAGAAGATCGCCGCGCACGAGAAGGCGGTCACCGAGTACGCGGTGCGCCGCCTCATGGAGGTCCCCGACCTGCGGATCATCGGCCCCACCACGGCCGAGGACCGGGGCTCGGCGATCTCCTTCACGCTCGGCGACATCCACCCGCACGACGTGGGCCAGGTGCTGGACGAGCAGGGCATCGCGGTCCGCGTCGGCCACCACTGCGCGCGGCCCGTCTGCCTCCGGTACGGAATTCCCGCGACCACGCGCGCGTCTTTCTATCTGTACTCCACGCCCGCCGAGGTCGACGCCCTGGTGGACGGCCTGGAGCACGTCCGCGACTTCTTCGGATAGGGGCGGTTCGGATGAGGGACGAGAGGGACGAGAGCCGGTGAAGCTGGATTCGATGTACCAGGACGTCATCCTGGACCACTACAAGCACCCGCACGGGCGGGGCCTGCGCCCGGGCGACGCCGAGGTGCACCACGTCAACCCCACGTGCGGCGACGAGATCACGCTGCGCGTGCGGTACGAGGGCTCCCGGATCGCCGACGTGAGCTACGAGGGCCAGGGCTGCTCGATCAGCCAGGCCAGCGCCTCCGTCCTCAACGACCTCCTGGTCGGCAAGGACGTCGAGGAGGCGCGGCGCATTCAGGGCACCTTCCTGGAGCTCATGCAGTCCAAGGGGAAGATCGAGCCCGACGACGCGATGGAGGAGGTGCTGGAGGACGCGGTGGCCTTCGCCGGGGTCTCCAAGTACCCCGCGCGCGTCAAGTGCGCGCTGCTGAGCTGGATGGCCTGGAAGGACGCGACCGCGCAGGCGCTCGGGGACACCGAGGCGCCCGCCGAGCCCGTGGAGAGGAAGACGGCATGAGCGAGAACGAGACGGCGACGCTGAGCCCCGCCTCCGAGGAGGAGGTCCGCGAGGCCCTCATGGACGTGGTCGACCCCGAACTCGGGATCGACGTGGTCAACCTGGGTCTCATCTACGGGCTGCACATCGACGAGTCCAACGTCGCGACCGTGGACATGACGCTCACCTCGGCGGCCTGCCCGCTCACCGACGTCATCGAGGACCAGGCCAGGTCCGCGACCGAGGGCATCGTGAGCGAGCTGCGCATCAACTGGGTGTGGATGCCGCCGTGGGGTCCGGACAAGATCACGGACGACGGGCGCGAGCAGCTGCGCGCGCTCGGCTTCAACGTCTGAGACGCCCGGTCCTTCGCGCGCCCCCGGGGCCCCCGCCGTGTGCGGGGGCCCTTTCGTATGGGCCCGGGGGGCATGTGTACGCCCGTACGCAAGGATGCGTACCCTCGTACACATGGGATACCTGCTGCTGACCGGCGCGATCCTCTCCGAGGTCACCGCCACGACCGCCATGAAGTACAGCGAGGGCTTCACCCGGCTGTGGCCCTCGCTCCTCACCGCGGGCGGCTACGTCGTCTGCTTCGCCCTGCTCGCCCAGACCCTCAAGACCCTCCAGGTGGGCACCGCCTACGCCATCTGGGCCGGGGCGGGCACCGCGCTCGTCGCGCTCATCGGCATGATGTTCCTCGGCGAGTCCGTGACCCCCGTACGGCTCGCGGGGATCGCCCTCGTCATCGGCGGGGTCGTCCTGCTCAACCTGGGAGGAGCCCACTGATGGCAGCCGCGCGGCGCTACGACCCCGACCGGCGGCAGCGGATCATCGACGCGGCGATCCGCGTCACCGGCCGCTCCGGGATCGCCGGGCTCTCGCACCGCACGGCCGCCGCCGAGGCGGACGTCCCGCTCGGCTCGACCACATACCACTTCGCGACCCTCGACGACCTCCTCGTGGCCGCGCTGCGCCAGGCCAACGAGAACTTCGCGCGGCTCGTGCGGGACCGGGGCGCCCTGCGGGCCCCGCCCGGCGGGCTCGCCGCGGCGCTCGCGGACGCGATGGGCGCGTGGCTCGCCGCGGACCGCGCGAACGCCGAGCTGGAGTACGAGCTGTACCTCGCCGCCCTGCGCAGACCGCCGCTGCGCCCGGTCGCCGCCGAGTGGAGCCGCGCGCTGGAGGAACCCCTCACCGCCCGCACCGACCCGGCCACCGCCCGCGCCGTCGTCGCGCTCATGGACGGCCTCTGCCTCCAGGTGCTGCTCACGGACAGCCCGTACGACGAGGCGTACGCGCGGGAGATGCTGGGGCGCGTGCTGCGGGAGGACGGGCCGCCCGCCCGCCACGCCTGAGCGCGGCCCGGTCGGCGCGGGGCACCTGGGCGCGGCCCGGTCGGCGGGGGCCGCTCAGCCCTGCTGCCCGGCCTCCCTGCGGCTCCGTTCGCGTTCCACCGCCGCGAGTGCCGCCGTCACGCTCGCCACCACGTCCGGGACCGGGTACCAGACCTCCCGGACGACCCGGTCGCCGTCCACGAGCAGCGTCAGGCGCTTGAGGCGGCGGGTGCCCGCGGTCGTGAAGACCGGCAGCCGCAGCGCCGCCGCCAGCTCGCCCGCCGCGTCCGACAGGAGCGGGAACGGGAGGCGTTCCTTCGCCGCGAAGGCCCGCTGCTCGTCGGGGCGTTGCGTCGAGACGCCCCGTACCGCCGCGCCCCGGTCCCGGAAGGCCGGCCACTCCTCGCGGTAGGTGCACGATTCCAGCGTGCAGCCGCGCGCGCCGGGGATCTCCGCCCAGCCCGGCGGGTAGGCGGCGGGATCGGCGAAGGCCCCCGGGAAGAAGTACAGGACGGTGAACGCCGCGTCGTCCGCGACCGGATCGCGCGGCGCGCCCGTCGCGTCCGGCAGCCACAGCCGGGGAAGCGCCGTGCCGCGCAGCGCGTGCACGCGCTCCGCCTCGCGCGAGTCCGCGTCCGCCGTCGCCCTCGTCTCCCCCTCGCCGAGCACCCAGGTGTCGCCCCAGTCCTGGAGCGCCAGCAGGACGGGCAGCAGCGCGCGCCCGCGCGCCGTGAGCCGGTACGCGTGACGCGGCGGGTGCTCCTGGTACGGGACCCGCTCCAGCACTTCCGCGCCGGTCAGCAGCCGCAGCCGCTCCGCGAGCACCAAAAAAAAAAAAAAAAAAAAAAAACGCAGGTCCTCGAAGCGGTGCGCGCCGCGCGCCACGTCCCGCACCACCAGCAGCGTCCACGCGTCGCCGACGACGCCGAGCGCCTGCGCCACCGCGCAGTTCGCGTCCTCGGGACCGCCCCGTACCGGCATGGCCGCCACCTCTCCACCTGCTGGGTTCCTTTTGGGAACGTACCACGCGGGGTGGTGGGCGGGCGCGCCGTGAGACCGGTTGGCCTCGCGGGCCGCCCGACCGTTAGGTTGCCCTCATGACCGACACGACTGCTCCTCGCGCCACCGGCGCCGTCGCCGCCGGGCTCGCGACCCTCGCGAGCGACGGTTCCGTACTCGACACCTGGTTCCCGGCTCCCGCGCTGAGCGCCGACCCGGGCCCGGCCGGCACCGAGCGGCTCGACGCCGAGCGCGCCACCGCCCTCCTCGGCCAGGACGCGGCCGGTGCCCTCGGCGCCGACCCGGTGCGCGGCACGACGACCGTCGCGGTCCGCACGGTCATCTCCTCGCTGGACGACAAGCCGCTCGACACGCACGACGTCTACCTGCGGCTCCACCTCCTCTCGCACCGCCTCGTCCGGCCCCACGGCCAGAACCTCGACGGCATGTTCGGCCTGCTCCCGAACGTCGCGTGGACCTCACTCGGCCCGGTCGCGGTCCCCGAGCTGGAGGCGGTACGGCTGCGCGCCCGCGCCGCCGGCCGCCACCTCGCCGTCACCTCGGTCGACAAGTTCCCGCGCATGACCGACTACGTCGCCCCCGCCGGGGTCCGGATCGGTGACGCCGACCGGGTCCGGCTCGGCGCGCACCTCGCGGCGGGCACGACCGTCATGCACGAGGGCTTCGTCAACTTCAACGCGGGCACGCTCGGCACCTCGATGGTCGAGGGCCGCATCTCGGCGGGCGTCGTCATCGGCGACGGCTCCGACATCGGCGGCGGCGCCTCCACGATGGGCACCCTCTCGGGCGGCGGCAACGTCCGCATCACGGTCGGCGAGCACTGCCTCATCGGCGCCGAGGCGGGCATCGGCATCGCGCTCGGCGACCACTGCGTGGTCGAGGCGGGGCTCTACCTGACGGCCGGGACGCGCGTGACCCTGCCGGACGGCGAGATCGTCAAGGCCCGTGAGCTCTCCGGCTCCTCGCACATCCTCTTCCGCCGCAACTCGGTCACGGGCGCGGTCGAGGCCCGCCCGAACAACGCGGTCTGGGGCGGCCTGAACGACATCCTGCACGCCCACAACTGAGGTTCGCCCGGCGCGGGAAGGCCGTTCGGGGCAGCATGGGCGCATGACGAAACACGCGCGCTACTCGCTCGCTTCGAAGGACTCCTTCCTCTCGATCGCCTCGGAGGGATCGGTGCTCTCGATCGGCTCGGTCGGCTCGGCGCTCTCGATCGGGTCGGTGGGCTCCGTGCTGTCGGTCGGCTCGGTCGGGTCCGCCCTCAGCGCGGGGTCCCTGGGCTCCGCGCTCTCGGCGCTCTCCGCCTTCTCGGTGCTGTCGGTGCGCTCGGCCTTCTCGGCGGGCGCCGACGGGGCCCTGTTCCGGCGGCGGGCCGGGACCGTCGCGCTCGCGGGG
>NZ_GG770539.1:5609257-5611311 GCF_000154905.1 Streptomyces sp. SPB074
CGGCCCGTACCCCCCTCTCCTTCGCGCGCCGGGCCGTCAGGGCCGGAAGCGCAGCAACTGGGGGTCGTGGTCGCTGTTCTGCTGGGCGAACTCGGCGTTGATGTGGACGCTGTCGTAGGTGAAGGACGTGATGCCCTTGCTCACCAGGATCTGGTCCAGGACCTGGCTGTTGCCCTGGTAGACGTAGGTGTAGCGCTCGTCGGCGGGAAGCCGCTCGATGCCGGGGCGCAGGACCTTCCCCTTCGTCAGGGCCTTCGTCGTGGCGGAGAACTCGAAGTCGTTGAGGTCGCCGAGGACGACGACGCGCGCCTTCGCGTCGAGCGCCGTGAGCTGGCGGACGAAGGCGTTGACCGAGGCGGCCTGCGCGTGGCGCCTGGTCTCGGAGGCGCGGACGGGCGGCTGCCGCTCCGCCGTCAGCGGCTCGTCGCCGCCCTTGGAGCTGAAGTGGTTGGCGACGACGAAGACCTTCTCGCCCCGGAAGACGAACTCGCCCGCGAGCGGCTTGCGGCTGTCCTCCCACGCCGGGTTCGCCGGGTCCACCCGGCCCGGTGAGACCGCGAGCGCAGGGGACCCCTCGCGCTCCACGACGGCCGTCGCCGTCGTCGCGTCGCCGCCCGTGCGGTCGGTGAAGGAGACGCGGTCCGGGTTGTAGAGGAAGACCTGCCGGATGTTGCCGCCGGGCTCGCCGCCGTCCTTGTCGTTCTCCGGATCGATGCCGCGCCAGGCGTAGCGCGGGCCGCCCTTCGCCACGATCGCGTCGGTGAACTCGCGCAGCGTCAGCTCCGCCGAGACCGTGCCGTCGTCCTTCGCGCCGTTGTCGTCCTGCACCTCCTCGATCGAGACGATGTCGGGCGAGGCGAGGTGCGTGACGACCCCGTCCGCGAGCGCGTCGAACTTCGCCTGCGGGTCGCCCGGGTCGAGGTTCTCGACGTTGTACGTGGCCACGGACAGCTCGCCGTCCGCGCCCGGCTTCGCCGACTCCCGTACGAGACCGTTGTCCCGCACCGTCCCGATCGTCGTGGCCGCGATCGTGTAGCCGCCGTACTGGTTGAAGTCCATCGGGCCCGCGGTCCGGCCCACGAGCGTGTCGCCGACGTTCGCGACGGGGAAGGGCTGCTGCGCGACGGGGGCGAGCTGCTGGATCTGGAGGCGCCCGCCGTTCTGCGCGTCGTACGCCCCGTAGCGCGTGCCGCCGCGCGCGGTCCGGTTCTCGTACGGCTTCACCGTGACCCACAGTTCGTTGTACGCGTCCGTCGCGCCGACGACGCGGGAGGTGCCGACGCGGACGTTCATGCCCTCCAGCGACTCGTAGTAGTCGGTGGCGAACTTCGTGGGGCGCAGCCGGAGGCCGCCCACGTGGCCGCCGTCGCTCGCCCGGCCCCGCGGCGTGAACGCGTCGGGGACGGTGCCGGCCGAGACGACGACGGGGGCGGGCACCGCGTTGCCGGAGGAGACGACGGTGACGGTGGGCTTCTCGATCTCGGTGACGGACTGGTTGCCCGAGGCGGCGCCGCCGGGCACGTACTCGACCACGTCGCCGTCCACCCGTACCGCGTCCCCGGCCGCGACCTTCGGGGCCGAGGAGGTGAAGACGAAGACGCCCTCGCTCGTCGCCGGGTCGTGGTCCGGCCTCGTCTCCTGGAACCAGAAGCCGCGCGAGCCGTAGCCGCGCACGCCCGTCACGACCCCGCTCACGCCGGTGACGTGCTGTCCCGTGTACGGCGAGACGCGGGTCCTGCCCTGGAGGGTGTGGATGCTCAGGCCGTCGGCGGCGGCCGGTGCGGCGGCGGCCCGCGCGGGAGCCGTGGGCGCGGGGGCGGCCGAGGCGGGGGCGGTGAGCAACATGCCGGCCGCCAGCGCGGTCGCGGTGGCGGACGCCACGGCCAGGGCCGGGCGGCGTCGGGAGGGAACAGGCATGGGGCGCGACTCCAGGTCTGAGGGCGGCCCCCGGGCGGAGGCCGCGTGATGAGGATGCGTACCGCGAGTTCTACGCGCGTCAATCTCCTTCCCGCACCGGGGAGTTGTCAAGGTCGCGCCGGTGAAGCGGGGGTGAG
>NZ_GG770539.1:5611578-5614161 GCF_000154905.1 Streptomyces sp. SPB074
CCTGCCCGAGGCGGCCAAGGAGCTGGGCCTGACCGGGCCCGACGCGGAGGCCGAGGCGAGCGAGGCGTGGCGGGTCGCCGTCGACACCGGGCTCGTGGAGGTCAGCGACCCCGAGGAGGAGAGCGCGGAGTACGGGCGCGCGGCCCCGGGCGAGGAACTGGGCCGCCTCACCTCGGGCGGCCCGCAGGACGCGCTCGGCCTGTGGCTCGGCGCGCTGGACACGCTCCTGGCCGACGCGAGCATCCCCGACATCGAGGACCTGGACGAGCTGACCGGCGCCCTGGAGGGCGGCGGCACCGTCGACTTCGACGCGCTCGGCTGGGACCCGGAGGAGGAGGCCGAGTTCGTGGACCAGGCGCTCCTGAGCCTCTACCTCCTCACGGTCTCCGAGGGCGGTTCCACGGACACGCCCGTACCGCTGCCCGCGCTCGCCGCCGCGATGGTGGTGCCCGAGGACATGCCCGAGCCGAGCGACGCCATCCTGGAGCAGGTCTCCGAGACGATGGTCCGCCTCGACGCGAAGTTCCGGCTCCTCGACACTTCCGGGCTCCTCGTCTACACGCCGCTCGACGAGGCGCTGCTGGTGGAGGCCGACGCGGGCGAGCCCTTCGAGACCGAGGAGGAGGACGTCTCGCGGTACGGGCTCGTGCGCTACACGCCGCTCGGCCTGTACGGCATCCGCGAGCGCCTGGTCGAGGCGGGGCT
This sequence comes from Streptomyces sp. SPB074, assembly GCF_000154905.1. Classification (GTDB taxonomy): domain Bacteria; phylum Actinomycetota; class Actinomycetes; order Streptomycetales; family Streptomycetaceae; genus Streptomyces. Next base: position 5,612,284 of record NZ_GG770539.1, read on the forward strand.
CGAAGCCCCCGCCGTCGGGGACCTCGCGGAGGCGACGGCGGAGGTCCTGCTCGCCGGGATCGCGGAGTACCCCTCGCCCGCGGTGCGCGCGGAGCTGGAGAGCTGGCTCGCGGGGCGCGAGCCCGTCGCGGCGGCGGCGGACCTGCTCGCGGCGGCGCGGGGCGGGGACGCCGGGGGCCCGGTGCGCAGGCTGCGCGCCCAAGAGGCCCTGGAACTCGCCGGCGCGGGAGCCGAACCCGCCGTACGGGCGGTGCTGGACGATCCCGAGCTGGGCGGCCTCGCCCGCGTGTGGCTCTCCGAGCGGGGCCTGCCGGACGTCCCGCCGCCCCCGGCGGACCTCGTCTTCTGGCTCACCGTCGACACCGTCGCGGCCCAGCTCGCCGTGGAGGGCGAGTCGGCGGAGCTCCAGGCGCTCGTGGCGGGCCTCGCCGCCCAGCACAGCGGCTTCTTCGAGGCGGCGTGGCGCGTCAGGCATCCCGCGACGGCCGAGGTCCTGGAGGCGATGGGCCGCCTCCACCCCGACAAGCGCACCGCCAAGGAGGCCCGCAAGGCCGCCTTCAAGGCGAGGTCGGCGGCGGGGGAGGACCCCGGGCAGTGACGGCGGGGGCGCGGCACGGGGCCCGGAAACCGCCGCTCGGCGCCTGCGGCGTCCTCGGCCTCGTTGGGCGCGGCCTCACCCGTCCGCGGGCTCCCGCGGTCCGGCCCGGGCCTTCGCGCGGTCGACGCCGAGGCGGTCGATGAGATCGGCCGCGGGGTCGGGGCGGTCGCGGTCGAGCAGGGCGAGGAGGAGGTGTGCGGGGGGTGACGCGCCGGGCGCCCGCGCTCCGCGCCGCGCCCAGCGCCCCCGGGACGACCGCGCGGGCACCCGAGGTGAAGGGGGCGCGCTTGCGCGAGGCGGGGATCGCCGGGCGCGCGACGCCCCGCGCGTCGATGCCGAGGGCCGCGAGCGCCGCGAGGTCGAGCGCGTCGAGCGCGGCGCGGGCGGACGCGACGTCGGCGCCCAGGGCCGCCGCGGGCCCCGGCTGCCGGAGCACCCCGAGGAGAAGGTGTTCGGTGCCGATGCGGCGGTCGCCCCGCTCGCCCGCCTCGGTCGCCGCGTCGCTGACCGCGCCCCTCGCGTCCGGGGTGAAATGCTCGAACATCGCCGTCTCACTGTCCCTTCTGGTGGCCGTACTTGGTGTGGACGGACTGCCGGGAGACGCCGAGGGCGTCACCGATCTGCTCCCACGCCCAGCACTGCTCCCTGGCGCGGGCGACGGCGGCCGCCTCGACCTGCTCGGCGAGACGGCACAGGGCGCCCACGGCACGCAGGCCCACGTCGGGTTCGTGCGCGCCGAGGCGTCGTGTGTCAGCCCAGGCTGACGGGCTGGGTTCACGTCCGCAGGTACGAGGCTCCGTTGAGGTCCATGACCGTGCCGGAGGCCCACGTGGCGGCGGGGGAGGCGAGCCAGAGGACCGCCTCGGCGATCTCCTCCGGTTCCGCGACCCGCCCGAAGGGGCTCTGCGCCCGGATCGCCTCGCCCTCCGCGCCGCTCAGCCGGTGCGCGACGCGTTCCGTCGCGAAGAAGCCGGGAGCGACCGAGGCGACGGCGATGCCGTGCGGGGCGAGCGCGAGGGCGAGCGACTGGCCCAGCGCGTGCACGGCGGCCTTCGTCGCCCCGTACGCGGGGTGGGCCGGCTCGCCCCGGAAGGCGCCGCGCGAGCCGATGTTCACGATCCGGCCGCCGCGCCCGCCCGCGACCATGTGCCGGGCCGCCCGGTGGCTCAGGTGCGCGGCGGCGAGCAGATTCACCGAGACGTGCCTCTCCCAGGCCGCGACCCACTCCTCGAACGGCGTCTCCAGGGGTGGCCTGCGGGGTGTTGACGGCCGCGTTGTTG
>NZ_GG770539.1:5615603-5617976 GCF_000154905.1 Streptomyces sp. SPB074
CCTGCGGGGCGGCCTGCGGCGCTGCCGGGGCGGCCTGCGGCTCCTCCTCCACGCTCACGCCGAAGTCCGTCGCGATCCCCGCGAGCCCGTTCGCGTACCCCTGGCCCACGGCACGGGCCTTCCACACCCCGTTCCTGCGGTACACCTCGACCACGACGAGCGCCGTCTCCGCGCCGAGCTGGGGCGGCGTGAAGGTCGCGAGGACCGCGCCGCTGTCCGCGTCCCGCACGGTCGCGGTCGGCTCGATGCCCTGGAAGGTCTGGCCGTCGGCGTCGGGGCTCGCGGTGACGACGATCTTCTCGATCGCGGCCGGTACGGCACCCGTGTCCACGGTGACCGCGTCGGGCGCCGCACCTCCCCCGGAGGTGTAGGTCACGCCGGGGCCCGTGGGCTGGTTGTAGAAGATGAAGTCGTCGTCCGAGCGCACTTTGCCGTCGGCGGTGAGGAGCAGGCCCGAGACGTCGAGCCGCACCGGAGCGGTCACGTCGACCGCCACGCGGGCGGCGCTGAGGGGGATGTTCGAGCCAGGGGTCATTGCGGTCATGCTCCCCCCAACGAACGACCGCACTTTGCCGTTCCCTTACCCGCGAATTTCTCACCGGACGGCCTAGCGGCCCCGCGCGCCCCGGTCCCCGGCCCCGCGCCCGCCCCGCGCTCACCGCGCGCCCGCTCCCTCCCGTACCGCCCGCAGCGCCGCGGCGAAGGCCCGCGCGGACGGGTGCGCGGTGGCCCCCGCGCGGGTCGCGAGGTGGCTGTGGCGGGCGAGGGGGAGCGGGGTGAGGCGCACGCCGGGCGGGGGCGCGGCCGTCGCCGACGCCGGGACGACCGCGACCCCCGCGCCCACCGCGACGAGCCGCAACGTCGTGTCGTAGTCGTCCACCCGGTGCCAGGACTCGATCCGCACCCCGTGCGCGGCACCGAGCCCCGTCACGACCGCGTGGCACAGGGTGTCCTCGGCGGGGAGAATCCACGGCGCGGCGGCGTGCTCCCGCACCGGATCGCCGAGGGAACCGGGCTCCCGCCCCCGCGCGTCCGGCCCCACCGTTCCCGTGCCGCCGCCCGCCCCTTCGCCGTCCTCCCGCGCCGCGAACAGCATCGGCTCGCTGAACAGGTGTTCCGTCGCGAGCCCCGGTTCCGGCGGATGCGCGAAGCCCTCGTACGTGTGCACGAGAGCCACGTCGAGGCCGCCGGAGCGGACCGCGTGGCCCGCGTCGGCGGGGTCGATCTCCCGTACCCACAGCGCGAGTCCGGGCCGGCTCGCGCGGAGCGCGGCGAAGACGGGGGCCGCGAGCGCGCGTGCCGCCGAGGGCGAGAACCCGGCCCGCAGCGGCGCCTCCGTGCCCCGGTGGGCGCTCAGTTCGGCCTCGGCGGCCTCCAGGTGCGCGAGGATCACCTCGGCGTGCTCCACCAGCCTGGCCCCCGTCGGCGTGAGCGCGATCCGGCGTCCTTCACGCGCGAACAGCGCCGTGCCGGTGGCCCGTTCGAGGAGCGAGAGCTGCTGCGAGACCGCCGAGGGGCTGTACGCGAGCGCCTTCGCGACGGCGGCGATGGTGCCGCGCCTGGACAGCTCGCGCAGCAGGCGCAACTGGTGCGGGTTGAGCATCGGCTCAGCTTACGAGCACCGTCACTTCTTCCCGCTGGACCGTCCCCCGCCCCGCGCCGACCATCGGGGCATGACACTCCTCGCCGGTCTGCACGTCCCCCTCGTCACGCCCTTCACCGCCGACGGGGCCCTCGGCCCCGAGGCCCTGGCCGCCCTCGAACGCCTCGCCCACGACGTGCTCGACGAAGGGGCCGCCGGTCTCGTCGCGCTCGGCACGACCGCCGAGGCCGCCACGCTCGACCCGGCCGAACGCGCCGCCGTCCTCAGCGTCCTGGCCCGCGTCGCCCGCGAGCGCGGCGTCCCCCTCACGGTCGGCGCGGGCGGCTCCGGCACCGCCGCGAGCCGTACGGCGCTGGCCGCGCTCGCCGGGGTGCCGGAGGCGGTCGCCGCCCTCGTCCCCGTGCCCGCCTTCACCCGGCCCGGCCGGACGGGCGTCCTCGCCCACTTCGCGGCGCTCGCCGAGACGAGCCCCGTGCCGCTGTTCGTCTACCACATCCCCTACCGCACGGGTCAGGAACTGAGCGCGGCGACGCTGCGGGAGCTCGGGGCGCTCCCGGGGGTCGCCGGGGTCAAGTACGCGGCCGGGGGCGTCACCGAGGACACCGTCGCCCTGCTCGGTGAGCGCCCCGCGGGCTTCGCGGTCCTCGCGGGCGACGACGTGTACGCCTCGGCGCTGCTCGCGCTCGGCGCCGAGGGCGCCGTCCTCGCCTCAGCGCACCTCGCGACGCGCGCGTACGCGGACCTCGTCGCCGCCTGGCGCGCGGGCGAGG
>NZ_GG770539.1:5618290-5625524 GCF_000154905.1 Streptomyces sp. SPB074
CGCTGCCTTCCCGGCCCGTTCCCCCTCGTTTCCCCGGAAGGCAGCGATGTCGCCCCGTCACCTCGTCCCCGGCTTCTCCTGGCACCGCCGCATGACCCCGAGGGAGCCCGGCGAGGAGCACCGCACGGCGACCGTCCTGGAGCTGTTCTTCGACCTGTGCTTCGTCACCGCCGTCGCCCAGGCCGCCGCCGCGCTCGAACACGAGGTCACGGCCGGGCGGACCTGGCACGGCGTGCTCGGTTACGTCTTCGTCTTCTTCGCGATCTGGTGGGCGTGGATGGGCTTCACGTGGTTCGCCTCCGCGTACGACACCGACGACGTGCCCTACCGGCTGCTGACCCTCGTGCAGATCGCCGGTGCTCTCGGCGTCGCCGCCGGGGCGCGGGACGCCCTGGAACACCTCGACTTCACCGTCATCACCTGGGGCTACGTCGCGATGCGGCTCGCCGGGGTCGCCCAGTGGCTGCGGGCCGCCGCGGGTGATCCCGGGCGGCGCGCCACCTGTCTGCGCTACGCGGCGGGCATCCTCGTCGTGCAGCTCGGCTGGCTCGGGCGGCTCGCGCTGCCGCACGGCGCCGGGCTGTGGTCCTTCCTCGTCCTGGCCGCGGCCGAACTCGCCGTCCCGGCCTGGGCGGAGCGGCGCACGACGACGACCTGGCACCCGCACCACATCGCCGAGCGCTACGGGCTCTTCACCCTCATCGTGCTCGGCGAGTCGATCACCGCGGCCGTCTCGACCCTGCGCGGCCTCCTCGACGAGCACGCCCTCGGCGAACTGCTCCCCGTCGGCATCGGCGGGCTCCTCACCGTCTTCGCGCTGTGGTGGCTCTACTTCCTGCGCACCGAGCCCAAACAGCTCGGCTCGCTCGGCGCCGCGCTGCGCTGGGGGTACGGGCACTACGCCGTCTTCGCCTCGGCGGCCGCCGTCGGCGCGGGCTTCGCGCTCGCCGCCGAGCACGCGGGCCACGGCGAGCACGCGGACGCGGCGACCTCGGCGGTCTTCACCGTGCCCGTCGCCGTGTACGTCCTCGTGGTCCGCCTCCTCCAGCGCGAGCCGCAGGCCCCGGGCCCGATGGACGCGCTGTGGGGCGCGGGCGTCCTCGCGGTCCTCGCGGTGACCTTCACACCCGAGCCCGTCCTCGCGGCGGGACTCGTCCTCGCGGTGCTCGTCGCCGCCGTCGTCGCCCTCGCGCACGTACGGGGCCGGGAGGCGGTGGCGCGCGGCTGACCCGCGCGCCACCACCGGCGCGGTACCGGGCTCAGCCCGCCTGCGGCTCCACCACGATCTTCCGGCCCACCCCGGCGGCGAACCGCTCCAGCGCCTCCGGGTAGGAGCTGAGCGGCAGCCGGTCGCTGATGAAGACGCCCGGGTCGAGGACGCCGGAGGCGAACAGCTCGGCGGCCCGCTCGTAGCTGTGCAGCACCGCCATCGAGCCCGTGATGGTGATCTCCTGGTTGTAGATCCGGTACGGCTCGATCGTCGCCGTCGTCGCGTAGTCCGCGACGCCGAACTGGAGGAAGGTGCCCGCCTTCGCGACGCGGCCCAGGCCGTCCTGGATCGCCGCGGCGTTGCCCGTCGCGTCGATCACCAGCTCCCAGCCCCCCGGCCGCTCCAGGGCGTCGGGCGTGGCCGCCGTCGCGGAGCAGCCGAGCTGCGCGGCGGTCTTGAGGCGCTCCTCGTTGAGATCGACCACGTCCACCGAGACGGCCCCGGTCCGCTTGGCGAGCTCCAGCATCATCAGGCCCATCGTGCCGGAGCCGTAGATGAGGACGTGCGCGCCGAGCTGGGACTTGAGGACGTCGTAGCCGCGCACCGCGCAGGACAGCGGCTCGATGAGCGCGGCGTCCCGGGTGCGGACGTGGTCGGGGAGCTTGACGCAGTTGGCGACGGGCGCGACCGCGTACTGGGCGGCGCCGCCCGTCGTCGTGACGCCGATCGCGGCCCACCGCTCGCACAGGTTGTTGTGGCCCGTACGGCAGTAGCGGCACTCGTAGCAGTACAGGGAGGGATCCACGGCGACCCGGTCGCCGGTGCGCAGCTCCGTGACCCCGGAGCCGAGCGCGACGACCGTGCCGGCGAACTCGTGGCCCGGGACGACCGGCAGGGTGGGCGCGAACTCGCCCTGGAGGATGTGCAGATCGGTGCCGCACAGGCCGCACGCCGCGACCTCCACGACGACCTGGCGGGGCCCCGGGGTGGGGTCGGGGACCTCCGTGACGACGGCGTTCCCGACGGACTCGATGACGGCTGCCCTCACTTGACGGCTCCAAGCGACAGGCCCTGGACGAGTTTGTCCTGGGCGGCGAACCCTGCGGCGAGCACCGGCAGGGAGATGACGAGCGACGCGGCGCACACCTTCGCCAGGAACAGGCCCTGGCTCGTGATGAAGCCGGTCAGGAAGACGGGCGCGGTCTCGGCGACGACACCGGAGAGCACCCGCGCGAAGAGGAGTTCGTTCCAGCTGAAGATGAAGCAGATGAGCGACGTCGCCGCGATCCCGGGGAGTGCGATCGGCGCGACGACGCGCGCGAGGATCATCGGCAGGCGTGCTCCGTCGAGCTGAGCGGCCTCGATGAGCGCGGTCGGCACCTCGGCGAGGAAGGACTGCATCATCCACACCGCGATCGGCAGGTTCATCGAGGTGTAGAGGATGACGAGCAGCCAGATGTTGTCGAGGAAGTCCGTGTTCTTCGCGAAGAGGTAGATGGGCAGCAGGCCCGCGACGACGGGGAGCATCTTCGTGGAGAGGAAGAAGAACAGGACGTCCGTCCACTTGCGCACGGGCCGCAGCGACAGCGCGTACGCGGCGGGCAGCGCGAGGACGAGGACGAGCAGCGTCGAGGCGAGCGAGGCGACCGCCGAGTTGATCAGGGCGGGCCAGGGGCTCGCGCCGCCGCCGCTGCCGAAGAAGTCGCGGTAGGCGTCGAGGGTGAGCGAGGCGCCGAGCGCGGGCGGGTTCTTCGCCGCGTCGGGCTCGGAGTGGAAGGAGGTCAGGACCATCCACGCGATCGGCAGGAAGGCGAGGACGCCGAGGACCCAGGCGAGCAGCCCGAGCGCGGTGCCGCGGCGGCGCGGGCCGCGCGGGGCCCGCGCGGGGGCGGCCGGGCGAGTACGGGGCAGGTCAGCGGTGGCGGTGCTCATGACCGGCCCACCTCCTCACGGAAGAGCGACGAGACGACCCGCAGGACGAAGGTCGCGAGGATGAGCGAACCGATGACGACGAGGACCCCGGCGGCCGAGGCGAGCCCGTTCTCGTGCGCCTGGTAGAAGGTCTGGTAGACGGTGTACGGCAGGTTCGCCGTCCCGAGGCCGCCGGAGGTGAGCGTGAACACGGCGTCGAAGTTCTGCACGATGTAGATCGAGCCGAGCAGCGCGCCGAGTTCGAGGTAGCGGCGCAGGTGCGGCAGCGTCAGGTGCCGGAAGATCTGCCAGGCCCCGGCGCCGTCCATGCGCGCGGCCTCGATCAGTTCCGGCGATCGGCTCTGGAGCCCGGCGAGCAGGATGAGCATCATGAACGGTGTCCACTGCCACACGAGGCTCGCCTCGACGGCGATGAGCGGCGTGTTCGACACCCAGTCCGGCTGCGGGGCGCCGTCGCCGCCGACCCAGTGCAGCAGGCCGTTGAAGAGTCCGTACTCCGGGTTGAACAGCACGTGCTTCCACAGCAGCGCGGCGGCGACGGGCACGAGCAGGAACGGGGCGATCAGGAGGGTGCGGACGATGCCGCGCCCCGGGAACTTCCGGTCGAGCAGCAGCGCGAGGCCGAGCCCGAGCACGAGGCTCACGAGGACGACGGAGGCGGTCAGGACGATCGTCGTGAGGACGGACTTGCGCAGGTCGGGATCGCTCAGGACGTCGCCGTAGTTGCTGAACCACGTGAAGCTGCGGGCGTCGGGGTAGAGCGCGTTCCAGTCGAAGAGGGAGATCACGAGCGTCGCGACGAAGGGGAGCTGCGTCACGACGATCATGAAGATCAGGGCGGGCAGGAGCGGGGCGCGGGTGGCCCAGGCACGCAGGCGGGAGCGCGCGGCGGCGTCTGTGCTCCGCTGCGGTGCGGTGGAAGGGGGTGTCGCGGTCGCGGTCGTCATCGTCCCTCGTACTCCTTCGACACCTCGGCGGCGAGCTTCTGCGACGCGTCGAGCGCGGCGTCCACGGACGTGCGGCCCGCTATCGCGGAGCTGAGCTCCTGCGAGACCTTCGTGCCGAGGTCCGTGAACTCGGGGATGCCGACGAACTGGATGCCGGGCGCGGGACGCGGCTGCACGCCCGGGTCGCGGGGCTTGGCCGCCGCGATCGCGTCGCGCGTGACGTCGGCGAACGCCCCGGCCTCCTTGCGGTAGGCGGGCAGCTCGTACGTGGAGGCGCGCTTGCCGGCCGGGACGTTGGCCCAGCCGTAGGTCTTGCCGACGAGGGACTCGTACTCCTTGCCCGTCGCCCACTCCATGAACTTCCAGCCCTTGTCGGCGTTCCTGGACGCCTTCTGGAGGCCGAAGGCCCAGGTGTAGAGCCAGCCCGAGGACTTCGTCTTCACGACGGGCGCGGGCGCGTAGCCGATCTTGCCCTTGACCGGGGACTTCGCGGCTTCGAGCGAGCCCGCGCCGGAGGTCGCGTCGTACCACATCGCCGTCTTGCCCTGCGTCAGGTTGTTCAGGCACTCGGCGAAACCGGACTGCGCGGCGCCCGACTCGCCGTGCTCGCGCACGAGGTCCACGTAGAACTTCACGGCCTCGCGGAACTCCTTGTCGCCGAGCCGCGCCGACCAGTCCTTCGCGAACCACGTGCCGCCGAAGGTGTTGACGACGGTCGTCAGCGGCGCGACCAGCTCGCCCCAGCCCGGCAGCCCGCGCAGGCAGATCCCGCGCATCCCCGGCCGCGCGCCGTCGAGCTTCGCGGCGATGCCGGCGACCTGCTGCCACGTCGGGTGCGCGGGCATCTTGAGGCCCTTCGCCGCGAGCACGTCCTTGCGGTACATGAGCATCGAGGACTCGCCGTAGAAGGGCTCCCCGTACAGCTTCCCGTCGTCGCCCGTGAGCGAGTCGCGCATCGGCGCGAGGATGTCGTCCTGGTCGTAGGACGTGGACTTGGCGACGTAGCCGTCGAGGTCGTGGAGCCAGCCGTTGCGGGCGTAGATCGGGATCTCGTAGTTGGAGAGCGTCGCGACGTCGTACTGGCCCGCCTGGTTGGCGAAGTCCTGGCTGATCTTGTCGCGCACGTCGTTCTCGGGCAGCACGGTGAAGTTCACCTTGATGCCCGTCTCCTTGGTGAAGTGCGCCTTCGTGAGCTTCTGGAGCTCGACCATCTGCGGGTTGTTGACCATGAGGACGTTGATGGCGTCCCCACCGGAGCCCGCCCCGCCCGCGCCCGCCCAGCAGCCGCTGAGGAGGAGGGCGGTACTGGCGAGCAGGGCGAGTTTCGGGCGGGCTCCGGGGCTATGGGGGGTGCGGCGCCGGGAGGCGCCGGCGGGTATGCCGCGGGGGCGGGCGGTGTCCGATGGACCGGCTGGGCCCGTCGTTCCGGCTGTTGCGGGTGGGCGGCGGCTCGGAAGGCGCATGGCGACTCCGTGGGTGGGTGGCGGCGGACTGGGGCGGGGGAGTGTCGGAGGGGACCTGTCGAAGGGGGAGCGTCGAAGGGGGCGTCCGGTGCGGTCAGACGCGGAGGACCTGGGGGCCGAGCTGGGCGTAGCGGTGGGCTTCGGCGGCGGGGAGGCGGGCGCCGGTGACGATCGTGTCGAGGTCGGGGATCGCGGCGAAGCGGCAGAACCCGGCGGCCCCGAACTTGGTGTGCACGCCCGCGAAGACGCGCCGCCTGGCCGCCCGTACCGCCTGCCGTTTCACCTCGGCGACGGCCGGGTCCGGAGTCGTCAGGCCGTGCTCGCGCGAGATCCCGTTGGCGCCGATGAACGCGAGGTCGAGCACGAAGCCGGAGAGCATCCGCGTCGCCCAGTGCTCCACCGTCGCGAGCGTCCCCGCCCGGACCCGGCCGCCGAGCAGCAGCACCGTCATGTGCGGGTCGGCGGCGAGCGCCCCCGCCGTCGACAGCGAGGCCGTCACGACGGTGAGGGGCCGGTCGCGCGGAAGCGCCTCGGCGATGAGCTGCGGGGTGAAGCCCTCGTCCACGAAGACCGTCTCGGCGTCGTGGAGCAGCCCGGCGGCGGCGCGGGCGATGGCACGCTTCTCGGGCACGTGCATCGTCGTCCGGTAGGCGAGCGTCGTCTCGAACCCGGAGCTCTCGACGGGGTATGCCCCGCCGTGCGTACGGCGGACCAGCCCGTGGTCCTCCAGCGCCTGGAGGTCCCTGCGGACGGTCTCCTTCGCCACGCCCAGGCGCTCCGCCAGCGCGTTCACCTCCACCGAGCCCCCCTCGCGGGCCGCGCGCACGATCTCGCGCTGCCGCTCGGGGGCGCCGGGCCGCTCGGCGCCCCGCGTCCCGGACCGGGGGGCGTCGGCCCGGGACGCGCCCGGCTGCCGCGAGCGGGCCCGGGGGGAGCCGGACCGCGCGGAGCCGGGGTGCGGGGTGCCGGGGTCGGCGGGGGTGCCGGTGTGCGCGTTGCCGGGGCCGGGGGTGCCGGACTTCGTGGTGCCGGACTTCGTGGTGTCCGGCGCCGGTACGTCGTCGTGGGACGTGTCCGTCCGGCGCGCCTCCCCGTGGGGGGTGTCCGGTCGTGGGGCGTCGGCCCCGTGGTGGAGCGCCGTCATCGCCGCCTCGCCTTTCGGTGGGTCACCGGCCTGACCGGGCGTGCGGTGCTCGCGCGCCGCCGCCCGTTCGGGCCGTACGCAGAGTTGTAGTGGGCGTGCCGGTGCCCGAACAGGCGCGGCACCGGGGGAATCCTGCCCGCTTGGGCCCGCCCGAGACATGGTCCACCGCTGCGGGTCGTACGGCGTGAGCTGGCGTTTCGGGGCTCGGCGGGCCCGGTGCGGGCGAGCCGGGTTGCCCGTTCGGGGGTGTGTGCGGGCCCGGTTCGTGTCCGTACGGGGTGACGGGCCCCGCCCGGGGTGTCGCTTTCGCGGGGTGCGGGCGGGGGGTCCCGCCCCGGGAGCGGTGCTCAGCGTCCGCGCGGGCCCCGGGGTCGGTGGACCGGGAGGAAGGCGGCAGTCGTGGCCGTCGGCGCGGCGGTTCGGAGAGACGGGGCGCGGGGATCGAGGGCCGTGACCGGGGGCGCTCCCGCGCCCCTGACCGGGTGCCGCCGACCGCGCGCGAGCACGTTCGCCGTGGCCGCCGCACGCCGGGAAGAGG
>NZ_GG770539.1:5626049-5628193 GCF_000154905.1 Streptomyces sp. SPB074
TGACGGCGACCGCGACCTGCTTGCCGTCCGCGCCCTCCGCGTAGGAGGTGAACCAGGCGTACGGGGTCGCGCTGTTGTTCTCGCCGTGCTGGGCCGTACCGGTCTTCGCGCCGACCGTGGCGCCGGGTATCGCCGCGTTGGTGCCGGTGCCGCGCGTGACGACCGTCTCCATCGCGGACCGCAACTGCCGTGCGGTGTCCGCGCTCACGACGCGCCTGGTCCTCGCGTCGCCGTGGGTGCTCAGGACGTCCCCGTCGCCGTTGGTCGTGCGGTCGACGAGGTAGGGCGCCGCGAGTTCGCCGCCGTGGGCGAGCGCGGCGGAGACCTCCGCCATCTGGAGCGGCGTGGCCGTGACGTCGAACTGCCCGATCCCCGAGAGGGCCGTCTGCGCCTTGTCCATGCCCTTCGGGTACACGCTCGGGTAGGCCCGTACGGGCACCTCCTGGTCCTCCGTGTTGAAGCCGAACTTCTCGGCCATCGCGCGGACCTTGTCCTGCCCGAGGTCCACGGCCATCTTCCCGAAGACGGTGTTGCACGAGTACTGGAGCGCGACGCGTATCGAGGCGTTCTCGCAGGGCGCCGAGGCCGACTCGTTGGTGAGGTCCTTCGTGGACAGCGGCAGGTGGTAGGGGTCGGGGCTGTCCGTGCGCGCGTCCACGGAGTCGTAGAGGCCGTCCTCCAGGGCCGCCGCCGCGACGACGAGCTTGAACGTCGAACCGGGCGGCAGGGGCTGGCGCAGCGCCCGGTTCACGTTCGGCTTGTCCGGGTCGGAAGCAAGCGCCTTCCACGCCGCGCCGTCGTCGCTCCCGGTGATCTTCGACGGGTCGTACGAGGGCGTCGAGACCATGCCCAGGATCTTGCCGCTCGCCGGGTCGAGCGCGAGCGCGGCGCCCTTCTTGTCCCCCAGGGCCTCGTACCCGGCCCGCTGGACGGCCGGGTCGATCGTCGTGACGACGTCACCGGCCTTCGCGCGGTCGCGCGTCAGCGCGTCCTCGGGGCTCCGGAGACGCGGGTCGGAGCCGTCGAGCAGGTCCTTGTAGACGCCTTCCAGCATCGTCTGCCCGTAGACCTGCGAGGTGTAGCCGGTCACGGGCGCGTAGAGCGGCCCGTCCTTGTACGTGCGCGCGTAGCGCAGGTCCCCGCCGCCGGTCTCGCGCGAGCCCGTGACGGCGTTCCCGCCCACGATGATGTCGCCGAGCGGGCCGGCGTAGCGCGCGATGACCGTGCGCCGGTTGCTCCCGTCGGAGGCGAGGGCGCGCGCCTCGTAGAACTGCACCCACGTCGCCCGCGCGAGGAGGGCCAGCACGAGGAGCAGCACGAGGACCGAGGTGTTCCTGATCGTCCTGTTCATCACAGAGAGGGACGAATGAGGGGGCGGGCCGGGTTCCTTCCCGCCCCGATTCTCAGTCGACTCTCATTCGATCGTGTGTACGAGAGGCGTGGTGTTGACCGCCGGTGGCACCGGCGCCGAGCTGCGACGACGCGCGGTTCCTCCGGCGCCGCCCTCAGCCCCGCACCACCGCTTTCACGAACCCCTCGGGCCGCGCCTCGTGCAGCGCGAAACCGGTGTCCACCGCGTCCAGCGTCACCGTGTGTGTCAGCAGCGGCTCCAACGTGAGGCGGCGGTCGCCCGCAAGGGCGAGCCCCCGGCGCAGCGCCGCGACGTGGCGGTGGCGCTGCGGCGTGAAGCCGTTGACGAGCGTCACGCCCCGGTACCACAGCTCGACGTCCAGCTCGCGCGGTCCGCTGTGGTGGTAGCCGCCCACGCACAGCACCCCGTGTGCCGCCGTGAGCCGCCCCGCCGTGCGCAGCCCGGCCGCCGCGCCCGTGAACTCCACGACCAAGTCGTACGCCGCGCCCTCCGCCTCGCCGGGCGCGCACGTCTCCCGCGCCCCGAGCCCGGCCGCGAGATCGCGCGCGGCGGCGAGCGGGTCGATGCCCACGAGGCGCGCGGGCCCGAGGTCCGCGAGCGCCTGGAGCGCGATGAGGCCCATGAAACCGAGCCCCACGACCGCCACCCGCCGCCCCGCCACCTCGCCGCACCGCGAGAGCGCTTCGAGCACGCAGGCCACGGGCTCCCCGAGGAAACCGTCCACCGGCACCCCCTGCGGCAGGGGCAGCAGCCCCCGCGCCGGGACGTGCAC
>NZ_GG770539.1:5628333-5629305 GCF_000154905.1 Streptomyces sp. SPB074
AAAAAAAAAAAAAAAAAAAAAAAAAAAAATATTCTTGCCTTCTCTTTTAAGAAAGAATAACGATTAACAAAACCTCGCCCGACAGCTCGTGCCCGAGCCGCGACGGCGTGTCCCCCGCGAAGCCCGTCCACGCCGGGAGCTCCGAGGCGCAGATCCCCGAGACGCGCGCCGCCACCGCGACGTGGCCCGGCGGCGGAGGGGCGTCGGCGACGGACACGAGCGCGCTGGTGCGCGGGGCGACGACATGGGCGTAACGCATGGGGGCTCCAAGGGGAGTTCGAGTGGGGGAGGGGAGGGGCGGACGACGGACCACGACTGCGCGGCGGGGGTACGAGGGGGCCGAGGGACGTACGGGCCGCGCGCGGCGCTCACCCGGTGGCGAGCCGTACCGCCCCCTCCACCGGCGGCGCGTCCAGCAGCACCGCCCGCGTTCCGGGCAGCGAGGCGGCGAGCGCGGTCGTGAAGGCCGACCACAGCGCGGGCTGCGCCGTGATCACACCGCCCGCCGCGACGACGCGCGCGTGGTGGGCGCCCCGCCGGGCGAGCCGCGCGACGAGCGCCGCGAGGTCGGCGCCCCCGCGCTCGCGCACCAGCGCGGAGCCCGAGCCCTCGTCGCCGAGCACCCACCCCCAGCCGCCCGCCTTCACATAGGCGCCGGTCTCCGCGTGCCGCCCGACCGCGATCGAGCCGGTACCGGCCACGAGACCGATCCCCGTCGTGAAACCGGCGGCGGGCACGAGGAGTTCGGCGTCGTTGACGACCGTGACCGGGATGCCGAACAGCGCGCCCAGGTGCCCGGACAGCTCCGCGCACATCGCGGGCGTCTCGCACGCGTGCGCGCCCACGGCGAGCCGCGCGAGCGACCCGCCGTCCGGCCCCGGGGACCCGCCCGCCGCCCCGTCCACCACGGCCCGTACCCGCGCCGCCAGCCACGCCCCCGCCGCCTTGAGGTCGCGCGTCTGCCAGCCCTCG
>NZ_GG770539.1:5629538-5641748 GCF_000154905.1 Streptomyces sp. SPB074
CGCTCATATCCCGGCCCCCGGAGCCGGGTTGGTGTCGTCGTTGTCGAACACGAACTCCTCGATCACGAGCCCGCGCGCTCCCGCGAGATCCGCCGCGAGCCGCTGCACGACCGCCGTCTCCAGGACCGTGCGCACCGCCTGCTAGGCGAGACCGGGCAGCCGCACGACGTGCAGGGTGCCCTCCGCCGCGAGCGGCGCCGCGGTCACCGCGAGCGTCAGGTGCCCGGCGCGCGCGAGCGAGCGCGCCAGTTCCCCTTCGCGTCCGTCGCCGAGCACGACGTGCAGCGTGCGGCCCGCCGACTCCATCGCGCCGTGCAGGTAGGTGCGCGTCGCGAGCGCCGTCGCGGGCACCCGCGCGACCTCGCGCAGCAGCAGCGCGCCCGCCTCGGCGGTCCCGAGCGAGGCGCCCGAGCCCACGAAATCGGCCGCGACGACGTGGGCGCCGTGCGCGGTCACCTCGGCGACGACCGGCGCCAGCACCTCCTCGAACTCCTCCAGGAGCTCGGCCGTGCCCGCCCACTCGGCGAGTGCCCGCGCGCTGTCCCAGCCCTCCAGGTGCCGCGCGAGCATCGTCAGGCCCACGAGCGTGCCCGTGTACCCCACGGTCGAGGCGTAGCTGTCGGGCTCGTCGCCGAGGTCCACGCTCCAGCGCGCGGCGGCGGCGAGCGGGCTCGGGACCGCGTTGACGAGCGCGCCCGCCCGCTCCGGGCCCGCGAGGGCGAGCGCGGCGAGCGTCTCGGGACTGCGCCCGGACTGCGAGACGCCGAGCACGAGGTCGGCGCTGTCGAAGACGGGGCCGGGGGGCAGGTCCCCGGCGAGCACCCGCCGGGCCGCGAAGCCCGCCTCGCCGAGCAGCGCGACGGGCAGCGCGAGCGCCGCGTGGCTCGCGCCGATCCCGGCGAACACGGGACGGACCGCGGCGGGGAAGGCGCCGGGGGTGCCGAGCTGCGCGGCGAGCCGCCGCGCGACACGTTCAAGGGCGGCCGGCTGGGCGGCACGCGCCTGACGGTAGGGAATCGTTCCCTCGGGCACGGACACGGTGGTTCCTTTCCACGGGCGCCCCAACCCGCCGCGCGACGGCGCGCGGCCGGGACCGGGGTGCGTGGCTGGTGCGGTGATCGGAGGAGGAGGAGTACGGGGAGTACGGGGAGTACGGGGACGGGAAGGGGGCGGCACGGGGCGGCTGTGGCCCGTACCGCCGGGGGACCGGCCGGGGAGGGGGCTCAGCCCTGCCCGCGCACGAACACCGTGCGCAGCCGGTACCGGTCACCGCGGTAGGTCAGCGTGGAGCGCAGCACGGGCCGCCCGCCCGCGTCGGTCATCGCCTGCTCCATGACGAGCACGGGCGCCCCCTCGCCGAGATCGAGGTGCGGGGCGAGGTCCGGGGGACAGCCGCGCGCCTCGATCATCGACTCGGCGTGCACGGGCTCGCTGCCCGCCGCGCTCAGCACCTCCACGAGCGAGGAGCCGGCGAAGTCGGTCGCGGTGAGCGCGGGCGCGAGGTGGAGCACGGTGAGGGCCTGGTCGACGCCGATCGCGAGGCCGTCGAGCAGCCGCACGCGGTCGAGCAGGAACAGCTCCGTGCCCGCCGCGACGCCGAACTCCTCCGCCTCGTCCAGCGTCGCCGCGCGCACCTCGGCGCGCAGCACCCGGGAGCTGGGGACGAGGCCCTTGCGGCGGGCGGTCTCGGTGAAGGATTCGAGGGAGTTGGGCCACTCGCGGTCCTCCCGGCCCTCGCGCTCCTCGCCGCCCGCCACGTACCAGCCCCTGCCGTGCGAGGAGCGCAGCACCCCGCGCTCCACGAGGTGGTGCAGCGCCTTGCGCAGGGTCACCCGGCTGATCCCGAGCTGGGCGCACAGCTCCCGCTCCGAGGGCAGCCTGCTCCTGGCCGGGAGCGTGCCTTCGCGCACGCGGCGCTCGACGGCCTCGGCCGCCCGTACCCACAGCGGTTCGTGGCTTGAGGCATCGAGGGGTGCCGCGTCCCCGGGGGTCGTCTTCACCGCTTGCCGGTCCTTCCCAACTCCGCGCGTCGTGCGCACCGTTGTGTGTCATGGTCCCATCCGGTACGGGGGCGGTGCCCCGCGTACCGGCGCTGTCCGCCGGGCTCAGCCGGGCCGCGCGGCGAGCCGGTCGAAGGCCGCGTCCAGATCGGCCGAGACCTTCTGGCGGGCCGGGTCCGCGTCGTACCACGCCAGGATCTCCGCGGCCCCGCGCCGGAAACCCGTCTCGGGCGGGAGACCGGGCAGGAGCCGGTGCAGCTTGGAGTTGTCGTAGACGAGCGAATGACGGAAGTCCTCGGTCAGTACGGGTCCCATCCAGTCGATCTCGCGGCCGATGTCCTCGCTGGAGCGGTGGACGAGGAGCGGTTCGACGCCGGCCGCGCGGGCGAGCGTGGTGTGGATGGCGTCCCAGCTCAGCGGGGTGCCGGACGTGATGTGCACGGACTCGCCCAGGAGCCGGTCGTCGCCGAGCAGCCCGGCGAGGGCGCGGGCGAAGTCCCGCGCGTGCAGCAGGTTCCACAGCGAGGTGCCGTCGCCGTGCACGACGACGGGCAGCCCGCGCCGCCAGCGGTCGATCGCCGTCCACCCCGCGAGCAGCGGCACGACCGTCTCGTCGTAGACGTGCGCGGCGCGCACGATCGTGGCGGGGAAGCCGTCCCGGTAGGCGGCCTCGACGGCGAGTTCGCACTCCAGCTTGAGCCGGGGGTAGTCGAAGCTCCCCGCGCGCCGCGCGGAGGACTCGTCCACGGGCTGGCGCGGCGCGGGGCGCGCGTACACCGAACCGGTCGAGAGGTACACGTAGGAGTCCGTGCGGTCCCGGAAGAGGCGCACGGCGCGCTCCACGTGGGCCGTGTCGTAGCCGATGAAGTCCACGACGACGTCGAAGCGCGCGCCGCCGAGCGCGGCCCGTACCGCGTCCTCGTCGCCGAAGTCGGCGCGCAGCGCGCGGGCGCCGCCGGCGACGGGACGCCGCGAGGTGCCCCGGGTCAGGACGGTCAGTTCGTCGCCCCGGGCGAGGACGGCGCGGGCGGCGGCGGAGGAGATGACTCCGGTGCCGCCGACGAAGAGGACACGCATGTCAGGACTCCTTCCGGGCGAGCCCGCGCGCCACGAGGTGGTCGAGCGCGCCGCCGAGCAGCGGATACATGGGGTGATCGGAGCGGTCCATCTCCACGATGAGCCAGCGCACCGAGGGGTTGGCGCGCGCGGCGGCGTCCACGTCCACGACGCCCTCGCCGAAGGGCACCATGCGGTCGTCCATGCCGCGCGCGGGACCGTCCTTGAGGTGCAGGGACTCCAGCCGCTCACCGAGCGAGGCGGCGACGGCGGCGGGGTCGGCGCCGCCCGTGTGCGCCCAGTAGACGTCGAGTTCGCACACGACGTCCGGGTCGAGCGCGTCGAGCAGCACCTCGTAGGCGCGACGGCCGCCGTAGCCGTTGCGGAACTCGGCGAAGTGGTTGTGGTAGCCGATCCGCATCCCGCGCGCGCGAGCGTTCGCCGCGCCCTCGTTGACGCGCTCCAGCCCCGCGCGCAGCGCCCCCTCGCTCGCGAACTCCTCGGGTTCCAGGCTCCACACGAGCGTGTCGGCGCCCACCTCCTCGTACGTGTCGAGGACGCGCGCGGCCCCGGGACCGGCGGGGAAGGGGGCGTGGGCGCTGCACAGCCGCAGCCCGAGCGCGTCGAGACGCGCGCGGACGGTCGCGGGGGAGTGCCCGTAGAGGCTGATCGTCTCGACGGCGCGGAAGCCGAGCGCGGCGACGCGTTCGAGCACGCCGAGCAGATCCTCGCGGGCCTCCTCGTGGAGGGACCACAACTGCACGGCGGCCGGGGGCGGACGGTGTTCGGGGGTGCTCATGCGGTTCCTTCGCTGCCCGGCGCGGTCGTGGCGCCGGGCTGTCGGGGGCCGGGCTGTTCGGGGCCGAGGTGGCGGCCGTTGCCGAGCGGCCAGCGCGTCGCGAGGTTGGCGTACGACTCCTCGCCCGTTCCCGCCGCCCACAGCACGGCCTGCCGTACGAGCTGCCGGAAGCCCGGGTTGCCCCAGGCGCGCGGGTCGTGGCCCAGCGCGCTGTAGCAGACCCGGCCCGCGCCGTGTTCGCGCGCGTAGAGCACGGGCTCGGTGCCGCCTTCCGGCGTGTCGCGGACCGCGAGGACATGGACGTCGTCCGCGTACTCCAGCAGGTAGAACTCGTCGTCGATCGCGAAGTCCGCGAGGTAGCGCGTGACCTGGTGCTCGGCGGTGACCCGGACCAGGAAGCGGCCCTCGGAGCCGTGCGCGCCGTGCGAGAGGTAGCGCGAGCCGATGAGCCGGTGCGCCGCCGCGTCGGCCTCCAGGCCGCCGGGCCCGTACCCGAAGAGGTTGCTCGCGTGCAGGACGACGAGGCCCTTGCCGGCCGCGACGAGCGCGGACAGCGCCTCCTGCTGCGCGGGCGCGAAGACGGTGGAGGAGCGGTAAAGCACGTAGACGTCGGCGTCGGCGGTCGCGGGCAGGGGCTCGGTGAAGCGGTCCAGGCCCATGGCGCGGGCGGTGGGGAGCCCGGCCTCGGTGACGATCTCCTGGAGCGCCAGCGCCGCGCCGATCAGGTCGTGGTGGAGGTCGGTGCCCTCCACCACGACCAGGGCCGAGGCGGTGCCTCGCAGTTTCATGCGGGTCCTTCCGTGGGGGGTGCGGGGCGGGCTCAGGCGGTGGCCTCGGCGGCCTTCGCGTAGTCGCGGGCCATCGCGTCGCCCCCGCCCCGCTTGTACGCGGCGACGGCGGACTTGAGGCTGCTCGCCGGGCTGCGCCCGTAGGCGACGGCCTTGATGGCGTCCTGCATGTGCTGGTCGAGCGAGGCGCCCTTGGTGTTCTTCGTGTTCGAGTGCAGGTGCGCCGCCGGGTCCTTGAGGAGCATCGGGACGACCTTGCTCTGCCAGGCGTGGTTCATGCGGTCCACACCGGGCGCGCCCTGCGGGTAGCAGAGCGTCTGCGGGCCGCCGACGATGTAGGCGAGGCCGAGGTCCTGCTCGCGCTGGCCGCGCGTGGTCAGGACGGGGATGCCGTCCTTCATCTCGTAGTCGGTGCCCTTCTCGCCGTAGTTGACGACGAAGGACTCCTTGGTGCCGAAGGGCGCGGCGAGGTAGTCGAGGACTCGCAGGAACTGGTCGACCTTCTTCTTGCTGCCGGTCCTGCGGAGCATCGTGATGGCGTAGGCGCCGCTGTTCTCCCAGTAGACGGGCTTGCCGCCGTCCTGCGCGAAGGGCGTCATCATCCCGAAGACGACCTTGCTGTCGTCCGCGACGAGACCGACCGAGCGGTTGCCCTCTTCCAGGAGGACGAGCTTGCCGGAGCGGAAGAGCGCGTCGTGCTGGGTCTTGTTCATCGTCGGGCTGTCGGGGTGGTAGTAACCGGCCTTCCACAGCTTGCCTATCGCGTCGACCGCGTCGATGAAGGCGGGGTGCTCGTACATCGACACGAAGCTCCCGTCCTTCTTCCGCGTCCACTTGTTGGGCACGCCGAAGGCCATGAGCATCGTGTCGCGCAGCATGACCGTGGCGCCGCCGCCGAAGGCGTAGACGCCGCGCCGGGCGTCGGTGACCTGCTTGGCGAGGGTGGTGAACTCGGCGAGGTTCTTCGGGGCCGGGTCGGCGCCCGCCTTCTCGATGACGTCGGTCTTGGTGTAGATCATCGAGCCGAAGACCGGGTCGGACTTGGGGACGCCGTAGATCCGGCCGTTGAGGTAGCCGTTGGCCCAGGCGGACTCCTGGATGCCCGCGAGGTTCGGGTACTTCTTCACCGCGTCGCCCGAGAGGTGGTCGCTCAGGTCGGTGAACTGCGCCTGGGCGAGCTGGGGCAGCCGCGAGACGTTGACGTACATCGGCACCGACACGACGTCGGGCAGGTCGCCGCCCGCGACGAGCGCGGGGAACTTCTGCTCGAAGTCGGCGGCCGGCACGATCGTCGGCTTGATGTGGACGTTCAGCTCCTTGTTGAGGAGCTGCCAGTAGGCGCTCTTGCTGAGCGGCGGGGTCGGCTGCCCGTAGGTCATGAGCAGGACGTCGAAGTCCTGGCCGTCACCGGCGGGACCCTTGACGGAGGCGGGCCCGTTCAGCGGGAAGGACTTGTAGACGTCCATGACGCCCTGCTTGGTGCCGGGCAGGTCCGGGGCGGGCTTGACCGGCTCGACGTACGTGGGCATGGGCACGGCCTTGCGCGGGGCGGGCCCCGCCGTGCCGCCGCCCGGGCCGGAGGAGCACGCGGCGAGCGAGGGGAGCGCGGTGCCGGCGACGGCGGCGAGCGCGGCGCCCTTGAGGAGGGAACGGCGGCTGGGGAGCGAAGTCGTCATGACGGTGTCTGCTTTCGTGGCATTCGTGGCAGAGAGCGGCGGGGGAGGAGACAGGGCGGGAGCGGGACCGGGAGCTGGACCGGGGCCGGGAGCGCGGCGCGGGGCGAAAGGCGGCGCGGCGGGGCCGGGGGGGGCGTGCGGGCTCAGCCCTTGATGGCCCCGGTGAGCATCCCCTTGGACATGTGCTTCTGGAGGAAGGGGTACGCGCACAGGATGGGAAGGGTGGCGATGACGACGAGCGCCATCTGCACGGACTGGGCCGCGGGTTCCTCGGTGCCGGGCAGTTGCTGGGAGGTCGAGGAGACCCCGCCGCCGAAGATGAAGGAGCGCATCACGAGCTGGAGCGGCCACTTCTGGGTGTCGTTGAGGTAGAGCAGCGGGCTGAAGTAGTTGTTCCAGTAGCCGACCGCGATGAAGAGGCCGACGACCGCGATGACGGCCCGCGACAGCGGCAGCACGATCGAGAAGAAGATGCGCCACTCCCCGGCCCCGTCCATGCGGGCCGCGTCGAACAGCTCCTGCGGGATGCCCTGGATGAAGCCGCGGACGATGACGACGTTGAAGGCGCTCACGGCGGTCGGCAGGATCAGCGCCCAGTAGCTGTCGAGGAGGTGCAGCTCCTTGACCATGAGGTAGACGGGGATGATGCCGGGCGCGAAGAGCAGCGTGATCAGGACGTAGCCGAGCAGCCCGCGCTGGAAGAGGCTGCCGCGCTTGCTGAGCCCGTAGGCGCACAGGACCGTGCACAGCAGGCTCACGAAGGTGCCGACGACGGTGACGCCGAAGCTGATCACCACCGAGCGGCCCACCTGGGTGCCGTCGAAGAGGTGCCGGTAGGCGTCCAGGCTCACGTGCGTCGGCCAGATCACGTAGCCGCCGTTCGCGTCGATCTGCGACTGCGTCGCGACGCTCGTGGAGATGACGGTGAGGAACGGGAAGAGGACGACGGCGCAGATCATGGTGAGGGCGAGGCCCTTGAGCGCGATCGCGAGCGGCTTCGGTTTGCCGGCCCACACCGGTCGGGCGGAACTCATCGCTGGTAGACCCCTTCCTCGCCGAGACGGTGCGCGAGGGAGTTGGCGCCGAGCACGAGGAGCAGGCTCACCACGCCCTTGAGCAGCCCGGCGGCGGTCGCCAGACCCCAGTTCCCGTCCACGACCCCGTTGAAGTACACGTACGTATCGAGGACTTCGGCGGCCTGGGGGCCCACCGCGTCCCGCTGGAGCAGCACCTGCTCGAAACCGACGGTGAGCGCGTCACCGAGCCGCAGGATGAGCATCAGCACGATGATCGGGCGCATCCCCGGCAGCGTGACGTGCCAGAAGCGGCGCCAGGCGCCCGCGCCGTCCATCGTCGCGGACTCGTAGAGCTGCGTGTCGATCGCGGCGATCGCGGCGAGGAAGATGATCGTTCCCCAGCCCGCGTCCTTCCACACCGACTGCGCGGTCAGCAGGAGCTTGAACGTGCCCGGGTCGGCCATCACGTTGACGCCGTGGTGCCCGTGCTCGGACAGGAAGCGGTTGATCACCCCGCCACCGCCCAGAACCTGCTGGAACAGGGCCACGATGATGACCCAGGACAGGAAGTGCGGCAGGTAGATCACCGACTGCGTGAACTTCCGCGCCATCGGCATCGCGATCGAGTTGAAGAGCACCGCGAGCAGGATCGGCACCGGGAAGTAGAACAGCAACTGGAAGAACGTGATCTGGAAGGTGTTGGAGACCGCCTGCCAGAAGGCGTCGTCCTGGAACAGCGCCTGGAAGTTCGCGAACCCGACCCAGGTCGACGGCAGCCCGGGCGAGTAGTCCATGAAGGCCACCGCACTGCCGAGCAGCGGCAGATACGTGAAGGCCGCGAGGAGCAGGACGGCCGGGGCGGCCATGAGCAGCAGGGGCGAGTCGCGACGCGCCCTGCCGAGGAAGTCCCGCAGCCGGGCGGCACGCGAGGGCTTCGCGGCGGGCGGGGCATCGGGGGAGCCGTGGGTGCTGCCGGAGGCCCGTATGCCGGGCAGCGCTTTGGTGACGGCCAATGCGCACCTCTCTCGCTCGGAACTGCGCAAGTACCTGAAGAACGCCCGGAACGTACCACCGAGACCAGAGCAAGACAACGGGTCTGACCGGATCGGGATGTGAACGGCCCGCGCTCTTGCGGTAACAGGGCGGCCCGCTTGCGGGAGCTTGCCCGTATTCGTCCTGGGTGGCGCGGTGTTCGCGGCGCCGTACGGGGAAATTTCGAGTGCGTTAGGGATGGACAGGAGCCGGTCGGATGGCGTTCTCTGGCCATGTCCGCGATGCCGTCGCAGACCAAATGGTCTCAGTGGTCATGTCGGCGTCCGGTCGCCGGAGTCCCCGTTTCCCGCGAGCTTCCGCGCACCCGGGCCCCCGCACACCGGGGGCCGCGCGCGGCGGAGTTCGCGCAGGCCGGGGCCCCGCGCCGTTCGCGTGTACCGGGGCCCCGCGCCCCGGTTCTCCGGCGTCCCGCAGTCCCCGCGCACCGAAGGAGTGGCACGTCCCGCATGACGACGACGATCCTCACCAACCACGTCGGCTACCAGACCGCGGGCAGCAAGAAGGCCGTGCTGCTGCTGCCCCCCGGTGAGCCCCCGGCCACCGGCGCGGACACCGCCCTCCTGCACGGCCCGCACGGCACCACGACGCTCTCCGCGAGCGAGGAGACCGCCGTCGACCACTGGTCCGCCGGCACCTTCCGCGTGGTCGACTTCTCCGCCCACACCACCGAGGGCACCCACCACATCGAGTGGGCCGGCACCCGCTCGCAGCCCTTCACGATCGGGGAACGCGTCCTCCAGCAGGCCACCCTCTCCGACGTCCTCTACTACTTCCGCTCGGTGCGCTCCGGCGGCGCCATCGACCGCAAGGACCGCGCGGCGCGCTTCTACGAGGACACCTCGGGCCGCACCGTGGACGCGCGCGGCGGCTGGCTCGACGCCTCGGGCGACTACAGCAAGTTCCTCAGCCACCTCAACTACACGCGCATGATGAACCCGCAGCAACTCCCGCTGTGCGCCTGGGCGTTCATGGAAGCGAGGGACGCGCTCGCCGTGCACAGGCCCGCGCTCGTGCCCGTGCTCGGCGACCGCCTGCGCGACGAGGCGCTCTTCGGCGCCGACTTCCTCGTCCGCTTCCAGGACCCCGAGGGCTACTTCTACACCGCGATCTTCGACGCCCTCACCAAGGACCTGGACGAGCGCGTCATCAACGCCCCCCTCGCCGACTCCGTGCGCACCACCCGCTGGCAGGCCGCCTACCGCCAGGGCGGCGGCCTCGCGATCGCCGCGCTCGCCCGCGCGAGCGCCCTGAACGACCACGGGGACTTCCCCTCCGCGGCCTACCTGGAGGCGGCCCGGCGCGGCTTCGACCACCTGGAGGCGCACAACAAGAAGTACCTGTACGACGGCGAGGAATCCGTCATCGACGACTACTGCGCGCTCCTCGCGGCGAGCGAACTCCTCGCGGTCACACCCGGCGACCCCGTCCTCGCCGAGGCCGCCGAACGCCGCGCCGCCTCGCTCATGGACCGGCACCGCGCCGACGACGGGCGCGGCTTCGGGTGGCTCCTCGGCGACGTCGAGGGCCGCCCCTACTTCCACGCCGCCGAGTCCGGGCTCCCGGCGCTCTCCCTGCTCCGCTTCGCGGAGGTCCACCCGGCCGCGCCGCTCGCCGAGCGCGCCCGCGCCACCGCCCTCGCCCTGCTCGGGGACGCCGCCGCGCTCAGCGACGAGGTCGCGAACCCCTTCGGCTGCGTCCGCCAGTACGTCCAGCCCACCGAGGGCCCCGCGCGCACGAGCTTCTTCTACCCGCACGAGAACGAGACGGGCTACTGGTGGCAGGGCGAGAACGCCAACATCTGCTCCGTCGCCTACGCCGCCGAGAAGGGCGCCGCCCTGGACGGCTGCCCGCCCGAGCTGCGCGCCCGCCTGCGCCGCCTCGCCGAGGACCAGCTCCACTGGGTGCTCGGCCTCAACCCCTTCGACTCCTGCATGATCAAGGGCGTCGGCCGCAACAACATCGAGTACCGGCCCGACTACCCGAACGTCCCCGGCGGCATCCTCAACGGCATCACGGGCGGCTGGGACGACGAGCGCGACATCGCCTTCATGCCGGAGGAGCACCGCGCCACCGGCAACGGCTGGCGCTGGACCGAGCAGTGGATTCCGCACTCGGCGTGGTTCCTGCTGGCGATGTCGGCGGCGCGCTGAACCGGAGGCACGAGAAACGGCCCCGGGCGACCGGTACGTGGGCGGCGCGGCCCCCGCGCACACGACCGCCGCGACCACCGGGCCCGCCCGCGTCCCGCGTCGAGGGGGGGTGGACGTCCCGGGCCGTGAGGTCACCGGATGCGCCGTCGCGCCCGGCCCCGTGCGCACGGCCGGCGGGCCCGGGCTCGCCGGGCGGCACGGCCGCGGCGTGGTGCGCGCGGCCGAGACGCTGGGTGGCTCACGCGTAGTCGTCGAGCGCCCCGCCGTGCTCGTCCACCCACCAGGCGACGCGGCAGTCCAGGCAGGTGTACCGCCAGCGCGGGGGCGCGTTGCCGGGGGCGCCGGTCTTGGTGAGGATGACGTGGGTGTCGGCGCACTTCACGCAGCGCACCGGGAGACGACGCCCGGTGCTCCCGGAGCCGTACGCGTCGGACCACCCCTGTCGGCTCATGTCGGCAATTGTGCCAGCGACCTGACGCCGCCTCGCCCGCTCCGGCGCGCGGGCCGGGCCGCGCCGTGCTGCCATGGGACCACACCCCACAGGAGAGGGAGCGGCCATGGAGCACCACATGCGCGCCGAGTACGCCGAGGGCGACACGCCCGGCGATCCCCGGGCCCCGGTCCGCAGGTGGCACATGGTGCGCGGCGCCGAGGAACCCCGTGCCCTGTGCGGCGTGCTCCTCGACCCGGCCGCGGTCACCCAACCCGCCGACGCCTGGGGCACCGCCGCCGCGCGCCCCTTCTGCACGAGGTGCGGCGCGCGCTACCTGCGGGAAGTGCCGTAGGGCGGACGGCCCGGGGAATGAACGCGGGCCCGGTCCGCGTTTGCCCGAGCGACGTCCTGGACGTCCCCGAGTACGACCCGAGCCGAAGAGGGCGGTAGACCGATGGCGACACCCCTGGCCCCGACCCCGTCCCCCCTGCGCGTGGAGATCTGGACGGACATCGCCTGTCCGTGGTGCTACGTGGGGAAGGCCCGCTTCGAGCGGGCGCTCGACGGGTTCGCGCACCGGGCGGAGGTCGAGGTCGTGCACCGCTCCTTCGAGCTGGACCCCTCCTTCCCGAAGGGCCAGGTCGTCCAGGTGCTCCCGATGATCGCCAAGAAGTACGGGGTCAGTGAGGAGCAGGCGCGGCAGGGCGAGGCGCGGCTCAAGGAGAACGCCGAGGGCGAGGGGCTCGCGTACCGCACCGAGGGCCGCGACCACGGCAACACCTTCGACATGCACCGCCTCCTCCACCTCGCGAAGGACCGCGGCCGCCAGGACGCCCTGATCGACGGTCTCTACCGGGGCAACTTCGCCGAGGAGCGCACCGTCTTCGAGGACCACGAGCGCCTGGTCGGGATAGCCGTCGCCGCCGGGCTGGACGAGGCCGAGACCCGCGCCGTCCTCGCCGACGAGACGGCGTACGCCGCCGAGGTGCGCGCCGACGAGCGCGAGGCCGCCGAGCTGGGAGCGAACGGGGTGCCCTTCTTCGTCCTCGACCGCCGCTACGGCGTCTCCGGCGCCCAGCCCGTCGAGGTCTTCGCGCAGGCCCTCCAGCAGGCGTGGGACGCCCGGCCGCGGCTGACTCCCGTCGCCGGGGTGGCCGGCGCCGAGGAGGCCGGGGTGTGCGGCCCGGACGGGTGCGCCGTCCCCCAGCCGGGCGCCTGAGCCCCGCCGGGCACGGCGAA
>NZ_GG770539.1:5641848-5646095 GCF_000154905.1 Streptomyces sp. SPB074
CCCTTCGCCGGTCCACACGGGCCTCGCCCGTCCACACGGGTCTCCGCTCCCGCACAAGGCCTCCGCCCGTACGCGGTCGCGGCCTCCGCCTCAGCGGATCGGCGTGAAGTCCCGCGCGCCGATGAACTCCGGGCGCCGGATCGGCGCGGCGAAGGGCTCGACGGCCGCGTTCTCGACGCTGTTGAAGACGAGGAACACGTTGCTGCGCGGGAACGGGGTGATGTTGTCCCCCGAGCCGTGCATCGCGTTGCAGTCGAACCAGGTCGCCGAGCCCGCCTTGCCGGTGAAGAGCTTGATGCCCCACTTCCCGGCCATCTCGGTGAGCGCCTCGTCCGAGGGCGTGCCCGCGTCCTGCATCTGGAGGGACTTCTTGTAGTTGTCCTTCGGCGTCTCGCCCGCACAGCCCAGGAAGGTCTGGTGCGAGCCGGGCATGATCATGAGCCCGCCGTTGGTGTCGTAGTTCTCGGTGAGCGCGATCGACACGGAGACGGCGCGCATGTTCGGCATCCCGTCCTCGGCGTGCCACGTCTCGAAGTCCGAGTGCCAGTAGAAGCCGGAGGCGCCGAAGCCGGGCTTGACGTTGATCCGCGACTGGTGGACGTAGACGTCCGAGCCGAGGATCTGCCGGGCGCGGTCCAGCAGCCGCTCGTCGCGCACGAGCTTCGCGAAGACCTCACTGATCTTGTGGATCTCGAAGACCGAGCGGATCTCCTGCGACCGCGGCTCCACGATGGAGCGCTCGTCCGCGCGGATCGCGGGATCGGCGACGAGCCGGTCCAGCTCGGCGCGGTAGACCGCGACCTCGTCCGGGGTGAGCAGCTCGGGAATCGCGTGGAAGCCGTTCTCCTCGAAGGAGGCGAGCTCACCGGCGCTGATCGGCCCGGCGGTACCGGGCGCGGACCACACCACCGGGTCCTGGCGCGGCGTGGAGACCTCGGTCCGGCCGCGCGTCGGGTAGAGGTCCGTGATCTTCTCGTGGGTGACGGTCATCTCGCTCAGCCCTCCTCTGTCAGCAGCGGGTAGACACCGTTCTCGTCGTGCTCCTCGCGCCCGGTGACGGGCGGGTTGAAGACGCAGACGCAACGGAAGTCGGTCTTGGGCCGCATCGTGTGCAGGTCGTGGTTGTCGAGCAGGTACATCGTCCCGGGCGTGATCCAGTGCTTCTCGCCCGTCGTCTCGTCGGTCAGCTCCGCCTCGCCCTCGACACAGAGCACCGCCTCGATGTGGTTGGCGTAGTGCATCGTCGTCTCGGTGCCGGCGTACATGATCGTCTCGTGCAGCGAGAAGCCGACCTTCTCCTTGGCCAGCACGATGCGCTTGCTCTCCCAGGTGCCCGACTCGGCGACGACGTGCCGGTCGGTGCCCTCGATGTCCTTGAACGAGCGAATGAGCACGGTGTTCCTGTGCCTCTCTTCCGTGATTCCGTGGTGCGGTGTTCTTGCCCGGGCACGGGGCGGTGCTCGCGTCGCTTCGGCGTCCTCGCCCCGAACCGGTTCTCAGGCGGTCTCGCGGACCGCGCGGGCGAGGATGCGCAGCCCCTCGTCCAGGTCCTCCGGCGTCGTGGTGAGCGCGGGCAGCAGCTTCACGACCTCGCTGCGCGGCCCGGAGGTCTCCAGGAGCAGCCCGTGCTCGAAGGCGCGGCGGCACACCTTCGCCGCCTGCTCGGCGTCGGTGAACTCCATGCCCCACACGAGGCCGCGGCCCCGGTAGGAGGCACCGAGGCGGGGGTGCTCCAGGCAGATGGCGCGCAGCGCCGCCTCGACCTGCTCGCCGCGCGCGTGGGTCTGCTTCTCCATCTGGCCGTCCGCCCAGTACGCCTCCAGGGCGGCGGCGGCCGTGACGAAGGCCGGGTTGTTGCCGCGGAAGGTGCCGTTGTGCTCACCCGGCTCCCACACGTCCAGCTCGGGGCGGAAGAGGCACAGCGACATGGGCAGCCCGTAGCCGCCGATGGACTTCGACAGCGTCACGATGTCCGGCGTGATGCCGGCCCCCTCGAAGGAGAAGAAGCCGCCGGTGCGCCCGCAGCCCATCTGGATGTCGTCCACGATGAGCAGCATGTCCTGCCGCTTGCACAGCTCGGCGAGCGCGCGCAGCCACTCCGGGCGCGCCACGTTGATGCCGCCCTCGCCCTGCACGGTCTCCACGATCACGGCGGCGGGCTTGTTGAGCCCGGAGCCCTGGTCCTCCAGGAGCCGCTCGAACCAGAGGAAGTCGGGGGTCTGCCCGTCGAGGTAGTTGTCGAAGGGCATCGGCGTGCCGTGCACGAGGGGGATGCCCGCGCCCGCGCGCTTGAAGGCGTTGCCCGTGACGGCGAGGGAGCCGAGGGACATGCCGTGGAAGGCGTTGGTGAAGGAGACGATCGACTCGCGGCCCTTGACCTTGCGGGCCAGCTTGAGCGCCGCCTCCACCGCGTTGGTCCCCGTCGGGCCGGGAAACATGACCTTGTAGGGCAGGTCGCGGGGGCGCAGGATCACGTTCTGGAACGTTTCGAGGAACGCGCGCTTGGCCGTGGTCCCCATGTCGAGGCCGTGGGTGATGCCGTCGCGCTCGATGTAGTCGATGAGGGCGCGTTTGAGGACCGGGTTGTTGTGGCCGTAGTTGAGGGCACCGGCGCCGGCGAAGAAGTCCAGGTACGCGTGGCCGTCCTCGTCGTAGAGACGGCTGCCCTGGGCGCGGTCGAACACGGCGGGCCAGCTTCGGCAGTAACTGCGCACCTCCGACTCCAGGGTCTCGAAGACGCTCAGGTCGGGCGGGGCGATGGTCACAGCTGTCTCCTGGGGGAAGAGGGTGGAGCGGAGCAGGGAGTGTGGACTTGCGGTACGGATGCGGGACCGCGGTGCCGGTGGGCGGTACGGGCCCGGGGGTGCCGTCCGGTGCACGGGCCGGCCCCGGGTGGGCGCCGGCCCGACCGCTCGGCTCAGGCCGCTTCGGCGCGGTCCGCCGCGAGGGCGAGCGGGCCGATGCGGTACAGCACTTCGGGCTCGTGTCCGGCCTCGTCGTCCGCCGGGAACAGCGCGGCGTCGAAGAGCACCTCGCGCTCCAGGCCCGCGCCGTGGCGCGCGGCGAAGGAGGTGAAGAGGCGCTCGGAGGGCACGTTGCCGGGGGTGATGGTGGTCTCCAGGCCGCGCAGCGCGGTGCGCGCGGCGACGCGGGCGGCGAGTCCGTCGAGCAGCGCGGCGGCCAGGCCCCTGCCCTGCTGCGCGGCGGCCACGGCGACCTGCCAGACGACGAGGACGTCGGGGCGTTCGGGCCGGATGTAGCCGGTGACGAAACCGGCCGGGTCCCCGGCGGCGTCCCGCGCCACCACGGAGGTCGCGGCGAAGTCGCGACACCACAGCAGGTAACTGTACGAGGAGTTCAGGTCGAGCTTTCCGGAGTCGCGGGCGAGACGCCACAGCGCGGCGCCGTCCTGCACGCGTGGGCCGTCAAGGCGTAGTCCCTCCGGCATTTCCCGGAATGCGGCACGGGGTGCGGTGAGGTCTGCTTGTGCGGCGGTCATGGGATTTGAACTTACCCAGCAGGCGCAGAAAATTCATCGGGTGCCAGGGTTGGGTGAAAAGGTGTTCTGTGTTATCGCGCGTGCGGGTGCTCGGGCGCGAAACCCCCCACGAAATGCCCAATATGTGGCGGGCATTGGGGATGAAAGGGGCTTCTTTGTGGACTCGGTCACAAAGAAGTAACACCCGTGGAACCTGTCCGAATTATGGGAGATGTGCGAGGGCCAAAACTTCTTGTTTAGCCCCCGGGAAAGCGGGCAGAAGAATATGGGAAGCTGTGCTCAGAAATGCACGGGGAATTAATCCGGAGTTTATATCGTGCTGAATATGTGCGCGGTATTTCCAGGGAAGCCGCACCACGGCGCACGGCGTGGCACCGGGTGCCGCGCCGGCACCGGCGAGGGCGCGGGGCGCGCCGTCCGGCGGAACGCCCCGCACCGTCCCCGCGCGGGCTCAGTCCCGGCCGGCCGCCCAGGTCTCCGCCACCGCGCGGTCGGCCGCGCGCGTGTCGGTCCGCTCGCCCGTCGCCTCGCCCCACGCCGCCGTGAGCGCCCGCAGGCAGTCCCGTACGACGTTCTCGGCCGCGAGCGGGCCGTAGTGGTTGACGCGGATCATCTCGGCCGCGAGCGCGCCGCCGCCCGCCGCGAGCGGCAGCGAGGGGTGCGCGGCGAGGGCCTTCGCGACGAGCGTCGCCGCGTCCGGGCCCGTCCCCGTCGTGGGCACCCGCACGGTCGTCGCGACCGGCGCCGC
>NZ_GG770539.1:5646195-5649689 GCF_000154905.1 Streptomyces sp. SPB074
TCGGCGGCGAAGCGCTCCAGGCACGCTTCGAGCGCCAGCATCTCCAGCTGCGCGGGAGCGTGCGGGAGCGCCTTGCGGCCCGCGTCGATCCACCGGTGCTTCCAGTCGAGCAGGGAGAGGTACGAGCCCCGCGGGCCCGCCGGGTTCGCCTCCAGGCGCTCCCAGGCGCGCGGGCTCAGCGCCGCCACCGAGACCCCGGCCGGGCCGCCGAGCGCCTTCTGCGCCCCGATCACGCACAGGTCCACGCCCCACTCGGCGGGCAGCAGCGGCTCCGCGCCCACCGAGGCGACGGCGTCGAGCATGAGCAGCGCCCCGTGTTCGCGCACCACCGCGCCGATCTCCGCGACCGGGTTGGTGTTGCCCGTCGCGGCCTCCGCGTGCACGAGCGAGACGAAGTCCGTCTCCGGGTGCGCGGCCAGCGCCTCACGCACCTGCGCCGCGCTGACCGCCGAGTCGAAGGGCACCGCGAGGTCGTGCACCGTGGCGCCGCAGTCGCGCAGCCAGTTGCCGAAGGTCTGCCCGTAGGGGCCCGTCACGATGTTCAGCGCGACCGTTCCCGGACCGGCGGCCCCCCGGATGCACCCTTCGAGGGGCAGCAGCGCCTCGCCCTGCGTCACGACGAGCTCGTGCCCCCCGCTGCCGGGCGCGTCGAGCCCGAGCAGGGCGGCGACCTTGCGTTCGACGGTCGCGAAGTGGTGGGCGGTCAGGGGAGTGAGGTCAAGCAGGGGGTGTGTCACGAGGTGGCTCTTTCTGCGTGTGCCGAGTGCGGCGTGCGCGCGTGTCGCCTGCGGCGACACGGGGACGGATGGCCGTGCGGGCCGGTTGTGAGGGTACTCAGGGGGGTGCGGGGAAGAGGGCGGGGCGGGCCGCCTTCTAGGGTGCCGGTCATGGACGACGTGAGCGGAACGGTGCCGGTGCTGCGGGTGAAGGGGGCCGTCCTCGTGGGGCCCGAGGACGTGCGCGACGAGGTGTGGGTGGTCGGCGGGCGGATCACGTTCACGCCCCCGGCCGGGGCGCGGGACGTCCGCACCGTGGCGGGCTGGGCACTGCCCGGGCTCGTGGACGCGCACTGCCACGTCGGGCTCGACGCGCACGGCGCCGTGCCCGCCGAGGAGGCCGAGAAGCAGGCGCTCACCGAGCGGGACGCGGGCGCGCTCCTGCTCCGCGACGCGGGCTCGCCCTCCGACACGCGCTGGACGGACGCGCGCGAGGACCTGCCCCGCATCATCCGCGCCGGGCGCCACATCGCCCGCACCCGCCGCTACATCCGCAACTTCGCCCACGAGATCGAGCCGGAGGACCTCGTCGCCTACGTCGCCCGCGAGGCGCGGCGCGGCGACGGCTGGGTCAAGCTCGTCGGTGACTGGATCGACCGCGAGGCGGGCGACCTGACGGCGTGCTGGCCGCGCGGCGCGGTCGAGGCGGCGATCGCCGAGGCGCACCGGCTCGGCGCGCGCGTCACCGCGCACTGCTTCGCCGAGGACTCGCTCGCCGACCTGGTCGAGGCGGGCATCGACTGCGTCGAGCACGCGACGGGGCTCACCGAGGAGACCATCCCGCTCTTCGCGGAGCGCGGCGTCGCGATCGTCCCGACCCTCGTCAACATCGCGACGTTCCCACGCCTCGCGGACGGCGGCGAGGCGAAGTTCCCACGCTGGTCGGCCCACATGCGCCGCCTGCACGCCCGCCGCTACGAGACGGTGCGGGCCGCCTTCGACGCGGGCGTCCCCGTCTTCACCGGCACCGACGCGGGCGGCAGCCTCCCGCACGGCCTCATCGGCGCGGAGGTCGCCGAACTCGTCCGCGCGGGCCTCCCGCCGCTGGCCGCGCTCTCCGCCGCCGTCTGGGACGCCCGCGCCTGGCTCGGCAGGCCCGGCATCGAGGAGGGCGCCCCGGCGGACCTCGTGGTGTACGAGAGCGACCCGCGCGCGGACGTACGGGTCCTGACGGCGCCCCGCCGCGTCGTGATGTCGGGGCGGGTGGTGGCGTAGGCGCGGCGGCGCAGACACGTGCGGGGCGGTGGCGACGCGGGGGTCGCGGGACACGTGCGGGGCGGCGGCGCGAGGGACGGGTGGGACGGCGCTCTTCGCGCCCCGGGGGCGCGCGCGAGGGGGCCGGGTGCCCCTCCTCCCGGGCGAGGCACCGCTGTGACGTGGGCGAACGCCTGCGCAGCAGAGCGATCCATTTTTCGAACATCGTGCCGGAAACCACCCTTTAGGGTGAACGTGCTGCGGTACGTCGTTCTTTCACCCCCGTTCCGCGAGGATTCCCGCAACGAGGCCGCCGGCCCCCGTGTCCCCGGGACGCGCCGGCGGCTCCATGTCTCTTGTGGGGGTAACACCGCTGTGAACAGCACCACCTTCGGCCTGCCCGTGCGCCGCCTCGCCGCCGCCACCACGGCCGCGCTCCTCGTCGGCGCGCCCGCCGTGCTCACCGCCGCGGGCACCGCGCACGCCACCGAGGGCCACGGGGGGAAGTCCGGCGCCGTCGTCCTGCGCACCGGGCTCGACGTCTCCCTCCTGCGCAAGACCGTCGACCTGCCGCTCAACGTCTCCCTCAACGAGGTGAGCGCCCCCGGCGACGCCGACAAGACCGCGCTCACCGCCACCCTCGACGGCGTCGACAAGGGCCGCCCCTTCCGCGTCCTCGACGCCCGCGTCGCCCAGGCGAAGGCCACCGCCGACGGCCACAGGGCGGAGGGCTCGACCGAACTCGTCGGCGCCCGCGTCCACGTCCCCGGACTCCCGCTCCTCTCGCTCATCGAGGTCGAGAAGGTCACCTCGAAGGCCGTGTGCGAGGTGGGCCGGAACCCCGTCGCCGAGGCGAACGTCCTCGGGCACGTCAAGGTCCTCGGCAAGACCGTGAACCTGTCCGCCGGAGGCACCACGCACGTCGAGGTCCCGGGCGTCGGCGAGGTCACCCTCGACCTCTCCAAGCGCACCACCACCGCCACCACGGCGGCCGCCGCCGCGCTGGAGCTCAAGGTCTCCGTCGACCCGCTCAAGCTCGGCGTCGCCCAGGTCGAGGGCACCGTCACGCTCGCCGGAGCC
Organism: Streptomyces sp. SPB074; assembly: GCF_000154905.1. Taxonomy (GTDB): domain Bacteria; phylum Actinomycetota; class Actinomycetes; order Streptomycetales; family Streptomycetaceae; genus Streptomyces. Next base: position 5,649,246 of record NZ_GG770539.1, read on the forward strand.
ACCTGCGAGACCCCGAAGACGGACGAAGCGGCCCCCGGCACCCCGGCCTCCGAGCCGCCCGCCTCGGCCCCCGCCGACGACGACTCCGAGGAGGCGAGCCCGTCCCCGGCCGCGCAGGGCGGCGGCAAGGACGACGAGGGCACGAAGAGCAACGGCGCCAAGGGCTCCGAGGTGACCACCGCCGCCGCAGGCTCCGGCGAGGGCGAGAACCTCGCCGAGACCGGCGGCAGCTCGGCCACCCCCTACCTCGCGGGCGGCGCCGCCGTCCTCCTCGCCGGCGGCGCGGGCGCCGTCTGGTTCGCGCGCAACCGCCGCGCCGCACGCGGCAACTGACGCCCCGCGGGGGCGGAGCGGAACCGTCAAGGCCCGCCCCGCCCCCGCCCGTCCCCGCGAGCCGCGCCCCGTCCCGGCCCGTCTCGCGCCCCGCCCCCGCGCGAGCCGTGC
>NZ_GG770539.1:5649867-5652378 GCF_000154905.1 Streptomyces sp. SPB074
GGTGTCCCCGCGCCGCACCGCCCACCCCAATGCCGCGCAGCCGCTCCCGCACCCGCGCCGCCTCCGGCAGCCGCAGCAGCAGGAACGACGCCGCCGCCGGGCCCACGACCCGGGCCCCCGGCAGCCCGGCGAGCCCCGCCGCGAGGAAGTCCCTGTCAGCCACGAGGGCCCGCGCCGCCGCCTCCGCCTCCGCGAGCGCGGCGGGCGCCGAGCACGCCTCGGCCGCCACGAGCGCGGGCGCCGAGACCGGCCACAGCGGCTGCGCCGCCGCGAGCCGGGCCAGCGTCGCGGGCGCCCCGAGCACGTACCCGACCCGCAGCCCCGCGAGCCCCCACGTCTTCGTGAGGCTCCGCAGCACCACGAGCCCGGGCACGTCCGTCCGCGAGGCGAGCGAGGCACGCTCGCCCGGCACCGTGTCGATGAACGCCTCGTCCACGACGAGCGTCCGCCCCGGCCGCGCGAGAGCGGCGATCACCGCGGCCGGGTGCAGCACCGACGTCGGGTTCGTCGGGTTCCCCAGCACCACCAGATCGGCGTCCGCGGGCACGAGCGCCGGATCGAGCCGGAAGCCGTCCTCCTCGCGCAGCAGCACCCGCTCCACCGCGTGCCCCGCCGCGCGCAGCGCCGCCTCCGGCTCGGTGAACTGGGGGTGCACGACGACGGGCCGCCGCACCGGCAGCGTCCGCGCCAGCAGCACGAACGCCTCCGCCGCCCCCGCCGTGAGCAGCACCCGCTCCGGCGGCAGCCCGTGCCGCGCCGCGACCGCCGCGCGCGCCGCCCGCCCGTCCGGGTAGGCGGCGAGCGAGTCCAGCGCGTCCACGAGCCGCGCGCGCAGCCACGCGGGCGGCGTCCCCGCGCGCACGTTCACCGCGAGATCCGTGAGCCCGGCCCCGCGCACCTCCGCGTCCCCGTGGTGGCGCAGCTCGTACGACGGCATGGCAGGTTCCTCCCCTGGGTCCTCCGCCACGGCGCACGTCGCCCGCGCGGACTTCTGTTTCGCCACGAGCAGCCGCCCGCGCTCCCCGGCCGCGGCGAGCGCCGCCGCCTCGGCGACCGAAGCGGTGCCGAGCGCGGCCCGCACGGCGGCCGAGGGACCGGGCACCGGCACCCGCGCCAGCACGTCCGGCGGGTACGCCCGCACCGGCACCCCGAGCCGGGCCGCGAGCGCCGCGAGGGCCGGCTCGCCCGCGCGCCGGTCCACCGTCGCCACGGCGCGCACGCGCGCGAGCGACAGCCCCGCCGCGCCGCACGCGCCCCGTACCAGCGCCTCCACCTCGGCACCCGGCACGCCCGGGGACACGCCGACACCCACCACGAGGGACGAGGTGCGCCTGGGGCGTCCCGTCTGCTAGCAAAGAGGCATGGTCGTGCTCGTGGCCCTCGGCTCCTTCGTGATGACGCTGGTCGGCGGCTGGGCCGCGCACCACGTCACCGACCGGCGCCACCTCGTCCTCGGCTTCGCGGGCGGGCTCATGCTCGGCGTCGTCGGGCTCGACCTGCTGCCCGAGGCGATCGAGGGCGCGGGGCGGCACGTGTGGGGCGTGCCCGCCGCGCTGCTCCTCTTCGTCGCGGGCTTCCTCACCGCGCACGTCGTCGAACGCCTCCTCGCGCTGCGCCGCGCCGCCCACGGGGCGCAGCACCCCGAGCAGGTCCCGCAGGTCGGTATCGGCGCCGCCGCCGCGATGGTCGGCCACAGCATCGCCGACGGCATCGCGATCGGCGCCTCGTTCCAGGTCGGCGAGGCCATCGGCTTCACCGTCGCGCTCGCCGTCATCAGCCACGACTTCGCCGACGGCTTCAACACGTACACGCTCACGCGCGCCACCGGAAACGCCCGCCGCAAGGCGATCGCGATGCTGTGCGCCGACGCCGTCGCGCCCGTCGCGGGCGCCGCGTCCACGCTCCTGTTCACCATCCCGGGCGAAGCGCTCGCCTGCTACCTCGGCTTCTTCGGCGGCGTCCTGCTCTACATCGCCGCCGCCGAGATCCTTCCCGAGGCCAGCCACAGCCACCCGGCCCGCTCGACGCTCCTGTGCACGGTCGCCGGGGTGGCGCTCATGTGGCTCGTCATCGGCTTCGCGGGCTAGCGGGCGCCGTCCCGGGGCCGGGGAAGACGCGGCCGCTCCCGCCGCGGGACGCCCGCTCACCCCGCCTCCGCCGCCCGCGCCACGAACCGCGCCGCAGCGCCCGGGAGTCCCGCCGGGTGGGTGTGCAGGTAGCTCGCGTGCACCGTGCCCCGTACGAAGCCCTCCACGCGGGCGCGCGGCTGCCGCAGCCCCCAGGCCGGGTCCGGGCCCGCGCCGGGCTCGATCACGGTGCGGTGGAACTCGTGTCCGCGCGTCCGCGTCCCCGCCGCCGCGATCGCGCTGTCGCCCACCGCGACGGCCTCGCGGTAGCCGAGCGTCAGCCGCTCCGTCATCCGCGCCCGCGCGTCGAGCACCCCGCACATCGGCGCCCCGTCGAGCGCGCGCGCCAGGTACAGCAGCCCCGCGCACTCCGCCCACACCGGTC
>NZ_GG770539.1:5652853-5653507 GCF_000154905.1 Streptomyces sp. SPB074
TCCTCGTGCCGGTCCGAGGCGACCTTGTTGAGGATCACCCCGGCGATGCGCGTGGCCGGGTCGAAGGACGCGAAGCCGTGCACGAGCGCCGCGACCGAGCGCGACTGCGCCGAGGCGTCCACGACGAGCACGACGGGCGCGCCCAGCACCTTCGCGACCTGCGCCGTCGAGGCCAGCTCCCCCTGTCCCGCGGCCCCGTCGTACAGCCCCATGACGCCCTCGACCACGGCGAGGTCCGCGTCCCGCGCGCCGTGCGCGAAGAGCGGCAGGAGCGCGTCCGTGCCGCACAGGTAGGCGTCGAGGTTGCGCCCGGGGCGTCCCGTCGCGAGCGCGTGGTAGCCCGGGTCGATGTAGTCGGGCCCGACCTTGTGCGGCGACACGGCGAGCCCGGCGGCGCGGAAGGCGGCCATGAGCCCGGTCGCGACGGTCGTCTTGCCGCTGCCCGACGAGGGCGCGGCGAGGACGAGCCGGGGCGGCAGGGACAGGGGCGCGGGGGGCTGTGCGGTCATCGCGTGCTGCTTTCGGGGCCCGGGACGTGCGGCCCGGGAGGACGGATCGGTGAGATGGGACGGGGCGGGGGGCCTTGCCGGGGGAGCGCGGGACGGGGCGGGGCGGTGGGACGGGATGGGGCGGCGGGGCCCCGCGGCGACGGGG
>NZ_GG770539.1:5653607-5654253 GCF_000154905.1 Streptomyces sp. SPB074
CCGGGGCCCCCGGCCCCGCGTCACACCGCGCGGCCCGTGCCCCGCCCCCGGGGGAGCGTCACCACTCGATGCCGCGCTGGCCCTTCTGCCCCGCGTCCATCGGGTGCTTGATCTTCGTCATCTCGGTCACGAGGTCGGCCGCGTCGATCAGTTCGCGCGGCGCGTTGCGGCCCGTGACGACGACGTGCTGGTTGCCGGGACGGGCCCGCAGCGTCTCGACCACCTCGGCGGTGTCGATCCAGCCCCAGTGCAGCGGGTACGCGAACTCGTCCAGCACGTACAGCTTGTACGTCTCGGCGGCGAGGTCCCGCTTGACCTGCTCCCAGCCCTCGCGGGCCTTGTCCTCGTTGGAGTCCTGGCCGTCGCGCTGGACCCAGGACCAGCCCTCGCCCATCTTGTGCCAGGCGACCGTGCCGCCCTCGCCCGAGGCCCCGAGGACCCGCAGCGCGTTCTCCTCGCCGACCCGCCACTTCGCGGACTTGACGAACTGGAAAACGCCGATCGGCCAGCCCTGGTTCCAGGCCCGCAGCGCGAGCCCGAAGGCGGCCGTCGACTTGCCCTTGCCGGGCCCCGTGTGGACCGCGAGCAGCGGCCTGTTGCGCCGCTGGCGCGTCGTCATCCCGTCGTCCGGCACCACGGCCGGCTG
>NZ_GG770539.1:5655078-5658289 GCF_000154905.1 Streptomyces sp. SPB074
CGGTAGGAGCCCGTCGTCCTGCCGTGCGCGGTACGCGGCCCCGAGCGGCACCCCGCGGCGACCTCGCCGAGCCCGGGAACGGTCAGCTTCTTCGTGCGGAAGGGGGCGGCGGCGGAGGCGGCGGGCTGCTCAGCGGCGCCCGCGGGCCCTTTTCCCTCGGCGTCCGAGGCGGCCGCGTCGGAGGGGGCCGCGTCGGAGGGGTCCCCGGGAGCGGTGGGCGTGTCGCCCGGCCCGTCCGGGACGCCGCTCTCCTCGCCCCGGTCGCCGCCCCGTTCGTCCCGCTCGCGCCCCGCGCCGTCCTCGGGGCCGTCGCCCTGCGGCGGGACGCCGCCCCCGCCGCCGGGCCCCTCCGGGCCACCGCCGTCGTCAGGCCCCTCCGGCTCCTCCTGCGGCCCGGCGTTCTCGTCCAGCACCTCGTCCAGCTTGTCCTCGTCGAGCCCGGGCGCGTCGAAGGGGTTGCGGCGGCCCCGGTGGGGCAGGGCGAGGAGCGCCGCCTGCCGCACGTCCTCGGCGAGCACGCTGCCGCGCCCGGCCCAGGCGGCGAGCGCGCTCGCGGTACGGGCCATGACGAGGTCGGCGCGCATCCCGTCCACCTCGAACGCGGCGCACGTCGCGGCGATCTGGCGCAGCGCGGTGTCCCCGAGCACGACGCGCGGCAGCAGCTCCCTGGCCCCGGCTATCCGGGCGCGCAGGGCCGCCTCGTCCTCGGCGAAGCGCGCGGCGAAGGCGGCGGGGTCGTCCTCGTAGGCCATGCGGCGCCGTACGACCTCGACGCGCTCGTCCGTCTCGCGCGAGGCGGCGACCTCGACGGTGAGGCCGAAGCGGTCCAGGAGCTGCGGACGCAGCTCGCCCTCCTCGGGGTTCATCGTCCCGACGAGCAGGAACCGGGCGGCGTGCCGCACGGAGACGCCCTCGCGCTCGACGGAGGAGACGCCCATCGCGGCGGCGTCGAGCAGCAGGTCCACGAGGTGGTCGCCGAGGAGGTTGACCTCGTCCACGTAGAGGATGCCGCGGTGCGCGGCGGCGAGCAGTCCCGGCTCGAACGCCTTGACGCCCTCGGCGAGCGCCCGCTCGATGTCGAGGGCGCCCACGAGCCGGTCCTCGGAGGCCCCGACGGGCAGTTCGACCATCCGTGCGGGGCGCCGCGCCTCCGCCTGGGCCAAGGCGTGCGGGCCGTCGGGGCAGCGCGGATCGGGAGCCGCCGGATCGCAGGAGAAGCGGCACCCCGCCACGACGGCGACCTCGGGCAGCAGCGCGGTGAGCGCCCGCACGGCGGTGGACTTGGCGGTCCCCTTCTCGCCGCGCACGAGCACCCCGCCGACGCGGGCGGAGACGGCGTTGAGGAGCAGGGCGAGCCGGAGGTCGTCCTGCCCGACGAGGGCGGTGAAGGGATAGGGATGGTCGGGCGTGGTCATACGGGGACTTCCTTTCGGGTGAGGGCTGAGGGGGCGGCGGGGTGCGGGGCGGGGCCGCGCGCGGTCAGGCCGGCGCCCCCGGCGGCACGAACGGCAGCCCCGGCGGAGCCCCCCGCTCGATCAGCCCCAGCAGCGCGCGCGTGTCCGCGTGCTCCTCGATCAGGTCCGCGAGCGCGTCGAGCTGTTCCTCGCGCAGCGCGCCGAACTCCGTGCCGGGCGCCGGTACGAACCGCCGTCCCGCCTGCGCGGCGACCCGCCCGAGGAACGCCCGCCGGAAGCCGTCGCTCTCCAGCGACCCGTGCCAGTGCGTGCCCCACACCGCGCCCACCCGGCAGCCGTCGAGGAAGGGTTCGTCACCGCCCCGCACCTCCGCGATCCCGTGGTGGATCTCGTACCCCTCCACCGGCTCGCCGAGCGCGGTCCCCGAGGGCCGGGCGAGGGTCTTCTCGCGCGCGAACCGTACCCGCACCGGCAGCAGCCCGAGCCCCGCGACGGTCCCGGCCCGCGACTCGACCTCGTCCTCGATCAGCTCCCCGAGCAACTGGAAGCCGCCGCAGATCCCGAGCACGGGCCGCCCCTCGGCCGCCCGCCGGGCGAGCGCGTCCGCGAGCCCCCGTTCCCGCAGCCACTCCAGCGCCCGCACCGTCCCCCGCGTTCCTGGCACCACCACGAGGTCCGCGTCGAGAAGATCCTGCGCCCGGTCCACGAAGCGCACGACGACCCCCGGTTCGGCGGCGAGCGCGTCCACGTCGGTGAAGTTCGACAGGAGCGGCACGGCGCACACGGCGACCCGCAGCACCTCCTCGCCGTACGGCTCCGCGAGCCGCGACTCGCGCACCGCGCCGCGCAGCGAGACGGCCATGCCGTCCTCCTCGTCGATGCCGAGCCCGGGACGGAACGGCAGCACCCCGAAGGTGTCCCGCCCCGTCAGGTCCCGCAGCATCCGCAGGCCGGGTTCGAGCAGCGAGACGTCCCCCCGGAACTTGTTGACGAGGTACCCCGCGACGAGCGCCTGGTCCTCCGCCGAGAGCAGCGCCGTCGTCCCGAAGAACGAGGCGAACACGCCGCCCCGGTCGATGTCCCCGACCACCACGACCGGCAGTTGGGCCGCCCGCGCGATCCCCATGTTGACGAGATCGGTCCGGCGCAGGTTGATCTCCGCCGGGCTCCCCGCGCCCTCGCAGATCACCGCGTCGTACGTGCGCCGCAGCTCCGCGAGGCAGTCCACGACCGTCCCGAACAGCTCCGCCTGCCTGCCCCCGTGGTAGCCGCGCGCGCTCAGCTCCCCGAGCGGCTTGCCGAGAAGCACGACCTGGCTGGAACGCTCCCCGCCCGGCTTGAGGAGCACCGGGTTCATGAGCGCGTGCGGCTCGACGCGCGCGGCCCGTGCCTGCATCGCCTGCGCGCGGCCGATCTCGGCTCCCTCGCGGGTGACGAAGGAGTTGAGGGACATGTTCTGCCCCTTGAACGGCGCGACGCGCACCCCCCGCCGGGCGAGCCACCGGCAGATCCCGGCCGTCACCACGCTCTTGCCCGCGTCCGAGGTCGTCCCGGCGACGAGCAGCCCGCCCCCGGTCACCGGGCACGCCCCGCGACGAGGAGCCGCGCGGCGGCGCAGACGCCGAGCGCCGCCCACGTCACGCGCCGCGAGAGCCGCACGGCCCGCTCCACGTCCGCCACCACGACGGGCCGCCCGCGCCGCGCGTTGAGCACGGGCCGGTGCTCGACGCGACCCCCGTAGGACAGCGTCCCGCCGAGCCGCACCCCGAGCGCGCCCGCGAAGGCCGCCTCGACGG
>NZ_GG770539.1:5658446-5658818 GCF_000154905.1 Streptomyces sp. SPB074
CGTGAGCCGGGCGCCGGGGAAGCCCATGACGTCGTCCAGCCGCGCGGCCGGCCAGCCGAACCGCAGGTAGTGCCGCGAGCGGTGGCCCACCATCGCGTCGAGCGTGTTGACGGCCCGGAAGCCGACCAGCCCCGGCACCCCGCCGAGCGCGCCCCACACGAGGGCCCCGACGACGGCGTCCGAGGTGTTCTCCGCGACCGATTCGACCACGGCGCGCGCGATCCCCTCGGCGTCCAGGTGGCGCGGATCGCGCCCGCACAGGTGCGGCAGCCGCTCCCGCGCGGCGGCGATGTCGCCCGCTTCGAGCGCGGCGGCGAGCGCGCGCCCCTCGCGCGCGAGCGAGGTACCGCCCACGACGGCCCACGTCACGAG
>NZ_GG770539.1:5659370-5666050 GCF_000154905.1 Streptomyces sp. SPB074
CTTCGCGCGCCGGTCTCAGGCCACGATCACGTAGATCCCGAACGCGACCGCCGCGAGGCACACCCCGAAGCAGGCGTACGCCCCGAGCCGTGCGAGCAGCGCCTGCCGCCTGCCGCCCGTACCCGTGCCTGTGCCGGTTCCCGTGCCGGTCCCCGTGCCGCCGTCGCGTGCCGTCGCCGCCGAGGCGCGCGAGAGGCCCACGATGCCGAGGGCGAAGGCCCCGACGATGCCGACGGTGAGGAGCAGGCTCACGCCGAAGACGGATCCGAGTGCCGCCCAGTCAATGTTCATGCCGGTTCCTTTCAGGCCGCGGTGCCCGAGCCCGCGGTGCGGCGCGGGGGCTCGGTGACGGGCGGGGCGGGGAGTTCCGCCGTGAGCGGGGAGCGCAGGGCGTCCGCGGCGGTCGGCTGGACCGGCACCGTGAGGACGCCCGCGGGCGGCGGCGCGACCGAGGCGAGGGCCTGGGTGACGACGCCCGCCGGTTCGGCGGCACCGGCCACGTCGTGGTGGCTCACCGGCTTGCGCCGCGACAGCACCCAGATCGTCCCGGCGCCCGCGACGAGCAGCACCCCGGTGAGGACGACGCCCCACGTGCCCTGCCGGGTCAGGAACTCGGCGCCCGCGCCGACGAGCGCGGCGGCCGGGAGCGTGAGCAGCCAGGCGATCGCCATCCGCCCGGCCGTCGACCAGCGCACCGTGCCGCCCTTGCGCCCGAGGCCCGCGCCCATCACCGACCCGGAGCACGCCTGGGTCGTGGAGAGCGAGAAGCCGAGGTGCGAGGAGGCGAGGATCACGGTCGCCGCGCCGGTCTGCGAGGCGAAGCCCTGCGGCGGGGCGAGATCGGTGAGCCCGGTGCCCATCGTGCGGATGATGCGCCAGCCGCCGAGGTACGTGCCGAGCGCGATGGCGCACCCGGCCGAGAGGATCACCCACACCGGCGGGTTGGCGCCCGGCTTGAGGACGTCGCCCGTGACGAGGGCGAGCGTGATGATGCCCATCGTCTTCTGCGCGTCGTTCGTCCCGTGCGCGAGCGAGACGAGGCCGGCGGAGGCGATCTGCCCCACCCGGTACCCCTTCGCCCCGGTCTTCTCGTCCACGCCGCGCGTCAGGCGGTACGTCAGCCGGGTCGCGGCGAAGGTGGCGAGACCCGCGACGACGGGCGCGGCCACGGCCGGGAGCACGATCTTGGTGACGATCGTGCCGCCGTTGACGCTGGAGAACCCCGCCGACATCACGGCGGCCCCGATGAGCCCGCCGAAGAGGGCGTGCGAGGAGCTGGAGGGCAGGCCGAGCAGCCAGGTGACGAGGTTCCACAGGATGGCGCCGACGAGCGCCGCGAAGATCACTTCCGTCCTGAGCCCGGATTCGTCGACGATTCCCCCCGAGATCGTCTTGGCGACCTCCACCGAGAGGAAGGCGCCGACCAGGTTGAGTGCCGCGGACATCGCCACGGCCGTCTTGGGCTTGAGGGCGCCGGTGGAGATGGTGGTGGCCATCGCGTTGGCGGTGTCGTGGAAACCGTTCGTGAAATCGAACACGAGAGCGGTGACGATCACGATCCCGAGGAGAAGCGTGATGTGTTCCATTTACCCAGGCTTCTGTTGGACGTCAATGTCACGCCGAACGTAAGCAATCCGAGTGAACGGAAGATGAACTGGGGCGGGCGCTGTGGTGACCCCCGGCGGAGCGGGGCCCGGGCGGGGGTCGTGCGGGGCCCGGACGGGGTCGTGCGGAGCCCGGACGGGGAGCCGGGCGCGCGCCCGCGCGGATTCCGCTTGCGCCCCGCTCCCGCCTCGCCCACGGGCCCGCCCAGCCCCGGGCCCGGCGCCCGGCACGCCCCGGGCCCGCTTCTCCGGGATCTCAGCCGTCCGTGAAGCGCTCCAGGTCCGCCGCCGAGCCGTTGAACACGTTCTGGTCCCCGGGCAGCGGCCCCTTCACCGCGTGCTGCCACACGGTCCAGTACGTCCACCCGGCCGGCAGCGGCCCCGGGCTGCCCGCCCAGTTCGCGAGCCACAGCGGATGCGTCCGCGCGAAGGCCGTGCTGTTCCCGGTGCAGGTGTTCCACCAGTGCGCGGTCGTGTAGAGCATCGGCCGCCGCCCGGTGAGCCGCAGCGTCTCGTCGCTGAAGTCGCTGATCCAGGCGCGCATCTTCGCCTTGCTGACGCCGTAGCACTTGTGCGCGCTGTCGTACGGGTTCGCCTCCAGGTCGAGCGCGGGCGGCAGCGTCCGCCCGTCGGGCCGCCAGTCGCCCCCGTTGCGGACGAAGAAGGCGGCCTGCGCGGTGCCCGAGGAGCGGTCCGGAAGGGCGAAGTGGTACGCGCCGCGCAGCAGCCCCGCCTTCGCCGCGCCGTCGTACTGCTCGCGGAAGGAGGGGCTGCGGTACGACGTGGACTCGGTCGCCTTCACGTACGTGAACCGCGCGCCGTCCGTGCGCGCCTGGCGGAAGTCCACCGCCTCCTGGTGCGCGGAGACGTCGTGCCCGCGCGGCCCCTGGGGTCCGGCCGCGAGGGCCGGGGTCGTGGAGAGCGCGGCGGCGAGGACCGCCGGGCCGAGCAGGACGGAACGGGTGCGGCGAAGACGTCTCATGAGGCCCCCGGGAAGAAGGACGAGAACAGGAATTCCGCCGAGCGTAACGACTGACATGTCAACAAAGCGGTAAATATGACCGCGATTCGTCCTGTTCTCTTCCGCACGCGGCGGCGCGGTGGGGGCGCCTGCGAGGATGGCGCGCATGACACGCACCCCGGCCCCCGCCACGCGCGCCGCGTGGGCGGAACTGCTCGCCACGGCGCGCCGCAGCGTCGCCGACGGACTCGTCACGGGCACCTCGGGCAACGTCTCGGTCCGCGTGGACGACCCCGCCCTCGGCACCCTGATCCTCGTGACCCCGACGGGCGTCCCGTACGGGGAACTCGGCGCGGACGACCTGGTGGCCGTGGACCCGGCGGGCCGTCAGGTGCTCGGCACCCTGCGCCCGACGAGCGAACTCCCGCTCCACCTGTCCGTCCACCGGGACCGCCCCGAGGCGAGGGCCGTGGTCCACACGCACGCGGCACACGCGACGGCGGTCTCGCTCCTGGTCGACGAGGTTCCGCCGGTCCACTACGTCACGGCCCTGTTCGGCGGCCCGGTCCGCGTCGCCCCGTACGCCCTCTACGGCACCGAGGCCCTGGCCGACGCGGTCCGCGCGGCCCTCACCGGCCGCACCGCCTGCCTCCTCGCCCACCACGGCACCCTGACCCTGGCCGCCGACCTGCCGACCGCCTACGACCGCACCGCGCAACTCGACTGGCTCTGCCAGGTCTGGCTCCTCGCCGCCGCCGTCCCCGGCCGCCCGCCCCGCGTCCTGTCCCCGGCGGAACTGGACGAGGCCGCCCGCAAACTGAGCGGCTACGGACAGCCGCCGGACGGTACGGGAAGCGGCAGGACGGGAGACTGAGAACGCAGGCGGCCCCGGGCCCGCCGCCGCCCCCTCCACCGGCGCACGCCCTCTCCGCCACCGCTCGCCTCCACTGCGCCGCACGGGCGCACTGCCCGGTCCGGGCGGGAGGAGCGGCCCAGAAGGGGAAGACGCCTGAAAGGGGCTCCCGTCCCAGCAGGTGCCCGGAGAGGAATCGTCCCGTGCCGAAACCGCGTCGTACCGCGCTGCCCCGAATCCCCGCCACGCGGCACCTCAGCCGCCACCTCACCCGCCGCCTCCCCGCGCGCCTGCGTCTGGTCCTCGCCGCCCGCCGCCTCCCCGTGGTGGGCCCCGCGCTCACCGCCCGCCGCCTGCTGCGGCTGGCCCGGACGGCCCGCCGCCACCGGCCGGGGCGGCGCCGCACCGGCAAGGGCTGGCGCCCGCCCGTCCGGACGGGCCCCGGCGCCGCGCGCGGCTCCCTCTCCCTGCCCCGGGCGCTTTGCGCCCCCACCGGCGGCCGTCCGGTGGCCGGGCCGCGGAAGCGGGTGGAGACTGGCGGGGTGCGCACCGTGAAGACGACCGTCCAAGCGACCGCGGCGGCGCTGACCGCCCTTCTCGGCGCCGGTGCCGCCGCCGTCGCCGCCGGACGCATGGCGGGCGAGGCGGGCCTGCGGCCCCGCCCGGGCCGCCCGCTGCCCACCGAGCCGAAGCTCACGGTGCACACGGCGACCGCCGACCGCGTCACCCTGACCCGGGCCCTCGCCTCGCTCCGCCCCGGCGTCTACGGCCTCTCGGGCGAGGACGGCAGGCACGCGGCCGTCGGTCCCGTGCTGGAGTCCGAGGCGCACCGCGCCGACACGGTGGTGCGCGAACTCATCGACGGCGCGGGCGAGTTCACCTCCGGCGCGCAGGCCCGGCTGACCCCGCAGGTGTACACGGGCACCCCGCGCACGGTGCTCGGCCTCGACTACGAGGACGTCGAGATCCCCGGCCCGTCCGGCGCGCTGCCCGCCTGGTACGTCCCGGCGGCGCGCGCGACCTGGGTGATCGCCGCGCACGGGCTCGGCACCACCCGGGAGCACCCGCTCGCCCTCATGGACCTCCTGCACCGTTCCCAGTTCCCGGTGCTCGACCTGGCCTACCGGGGAGACCCGGGCGCCCCGGCGGCCGCGGGCGGGCTCACGCGCTTCGGCGAGGAGGAGTGGCAGGACCTCGACGCGGCGGTGAGCTGGGCGCTGCGGCAGGGGGCGCGGCGCGTCGTGCTGCTCGGCTGGTCCACCGGCGCGGCGATGGCGCTGCGCGTGGCGGCGCGTTCCGCGCACCGCGACCGCGTCGCGGGACTCGTCCTCGACTCGCCCGTCCTCAGCTGGCAGCACGCGCTGGAAGGGCTGGCCACGGCCCGCCGCACCCCCGGTTTCGTGCTGCCGCTCGCGGTACGTGCCGCGCAGGGCCGCGCGGGCCTGCCCGCCGAACGGGTCGACCGGGCCGCCGACCCGCACGCGCTGCGCGTGCCCGTCTTCCTCGCGCAGAGCGAGGACGACGCCCTCGCCCCGTACTCCCTGGCCCGCGCCTTCGCGCGCTCCCGCCCCGACCTGGTCGTCACGCACACCGTGGACGAGGCGCCGCACGGCGCCGTCTGGAACCGTGACCCGCGGTCCTACGAGGAGGCGCTGCGCCGCTTCCTCACGCCGCTGATGTGACCGCCCCGGCGCCGTCCGGCCGCCTCGCGGGCGGCCCCGGGCCGGGGCGCGGCGCCGCCGCAGCGGGCGCCGGTCGGTCGGACAGGGAACGGGCGGTCTGGACCGCATAGCCGGTGAGGAGTGCGTCGAGGACGCCGGTCAGGGCCGGCTCGACGTCCACGACCGCGTGCGCGAGGCCGGGCTCGGCCGCGTAGAACTCGCGCGGCGTCGTGGTCGGCGCCGCGGCCTGCCACAGCGCGCCGGCCATCGAGGTGGCGGTGCTCACGACGCTGCGCGCCTGGTCGAGCCGGAGCGGGGTGACGGTGCACAGCGCGGTGCCCACGTCCGTCACCGCGGTGAGCGCGCGGATCTTGGACTCGCGTACCCGGTCGAGGGAGACGTCGCGCTCCAGGTCGAGCGGGGCGTGCGCGAGGAGGTCGCAGAACAAGGGCCGTGAGACGAGCGAGTGCGCGAGGGGGGCGGCCACGCGGCGTTCGGCCTGCGGGTGCTCCTGCCGTCCCCTCGCGCGGGAGCCCGGCCGGGTGCCTGCCCGCCGCTCGTGGCGAGGGCGCCGAGCGCGGAGCGGGCCTCCGCCGACCAGGTGGTCCAGCCGTCGGCGGCCGGCTCCAGGAATACGTCCTCGCGCGTCTCGAAGTAGCGCAGCATGGCCGATTTGTGCATCCCGATCTCCTGCGCGATGCCCGCCAGGGACACCTCCCGCACGCCGTGCGCGGTCGCGGGCGACCGTGTGATCGCGACCGCCCGCAGGCCCGGGCAGCTCGCGGACCTGGCCGAGAAGTACGGGGCCCGTTCTCCCGGTGGTCCTGGACGTCACCGGCACCGAGGCCGCCCGGGCCGCCGTCGCGGCGTCTCCAGCGTCTTCGCCGACCGGGGCGGCCCGACCCCCGACCACTCCAGCGCCAAGCACGGCATCCGCGGTCTCACCCGCGGCGCGGCGATCGAGTTCGGCGCCCGAGGGGTACGGGTCAACGAGCTCCAACCCGGCGTCATCGACACCGACATGACCCAGAAAAACCCGGAGGGCACCCGGAAGGTGGCCGACACCGGCATCCCGATGCGGCGCGTGGGCACCGGCGAGGAGACCGCCTGCATCACCGGCGCCCACCTGGCAGTGGACGGAGGCTTCCTGGCCTGACACCCACCCCTCTCCCCAGGCGAACGGGCCCAGTTTCCGGTGCGGCGGGGCCCCGATTTCAGCCTCTCCGGCGTTTGAGGAGCGGGGCCGGGGGTGGAGCCCCGAGGGACACGCCGGTCCGGGTGCGCCTTTTCCCCGAGGTCCACCCGTTTCCAGCCTCTCCGGCGTTTGAGGAGCGGGGCCCGGGGCAGAGCCCCGCAAGCCGCACCCCCCGGCCACGGCACCCATCCCGAGCAACGGGGCCTACGGCCCCATTCGTCCCGGTCTCACTCATTCCGTTTGGGCTTTCGGCCCGTCACCGGGGACACTGCCTTGCGTGACGTCCCGTATCCCGCGCGACTCCAGACTCCGACTCGTCGGCCGCGCCCCGCTCGCGGCCCCCGTCCGTACGGTCGCGGAAGGGCGGCCACGCCGCCCCGCCCCCCGCCCGCCGGAGGGGACCCCA
>NZ_GG770539.1:5666210-5669263 GCF_000154905.1 Streptomyces sp. SPB074
CTCGACCCGGCCGAGGTGCGCGCCCACTGGGACGCCGCCCGGCTCGCGGGGCTCGTGGAGACCCACGGCGGTCACGCCCGCCCCGGCTGGCGGCTGCGGGCCTGGGACCGCGACGACATGGCGGTGCTGCGCGGCTGGGTCGCGCTCTTCGACGCCTGGTCGCTCTTCCACCCGGCGCACGCCGAGCCCGCCGCTCCCGTCGATCCCACGGCCGTCGCCGAGGTGGTCGAGGCGATGCCGCAGCTCCTCTCCGTCCTCCAGCTCTCGGCGGGCACGGCCTCGCGCGAAGAACTCCTCGACCTCCTCGACCAGCGGATCACCGAGCTGCGCGACGCGCGATGCGAACTGCCCGCGCCCGGCCTCACCATGGCTCCTCCCGCCCCGCTGCCCGAGCTGTTCGACTGGGCACTCGACCGGCTCGCGGGCGTCGGCGCCCTCACCCTGCCGCAGGCGCCCGGCGGCGAGATCGCGCTCACGCCGCTCGGCAGCTGGGCGGTGTGGGTCAAGCTCGAACAGATCTGCGTGGCCGCGCAGTCCCCGGCCGGCAACATCGAGCAGTCCGCCGAGGACATGCTGCGCGGCTGCGTCCGGCTGCGCCCCGGCGAGGCCCGCGCCGAGTACCGCGCCTGGATCGCCGCCCGTACCGTCGGCACCGCCGTGCAGGAACTCCTCGACGCCGCCTGCGGCGACGACGCGCTCCTGCGCCAGCTCGCCTTCGAGGCCCTGCGGGTGGTCGGCGCGCCGGCCGAGCCCGGGGTGCGCGAGGTGAGCGCGGACCTGCCGCTGCGCCCGTACGCGCTGCTGTGGCTCGCGGAGCAGGAGGGCGGCGACGCCGAGGACGCGCACGCGCTCCTCACCCGCGAGGAGTCGACCTGGCTGTGGATCGACACGGCGGCGGCCCTCAACGACCACGGGGACACCGAACTCCTCGTGCGTCACATCGAGGCCGCCCACCAGCCCACGATCCCGGCCCTGCTCGACGAGGTGCGCGCGGCGGGCCACCCCCTCACCGTCCAGGTCCTCCTGGCCCTCGCCGCCGCCCACCCCGACCCGGCCCTCGCCAAAGCGGTCCGCAGAGCGGCCTTCCAGGTCCACACAGGAGGCTGACCCACTCAAGCCCGCACCCCCACCGGCGCAGCGGGCGGACCCCCCAATCCAGCCTCTCCGGCGCGGCGGGGCCCGCAATCCAGCCCCTCGGGCGCAGCGGGGCCCCCGATTTCAGCCCCTCCGGCGCCTGAGGAGCGGAGCCAGGGGGCGCAGCCCCCGCGACCCCGGCCCGCAGAAAAGGCACACCTCACCCCCGGTTAGACTGAAGCCATGGCCCCCCTCCTTGCGCATTAGCGCGGCGTTCCGCCTCATCCCGCCCGACCGCCGTCCCACCCGCCCAGGAGTACGTCCATGATCACCGCCACCGGTATCGAGCTGCGCGCCGGCGCCCGCATCCTCATCGAGAATGCCAGCTTCCGCGTCACCAAGGGCGACCGCATCGGGCTCGTCGGCCGCAACGGGGCGGGCAAGACCACGCTCACCAAGTGCCTCGCCGGCGAGGGCCAGCCCGCGGGCGGCACCATCACGCGCTCGGGCGAGGTCGGATACCTCCCGCAGGACCCCCGTACCGGCGACCTCGACGTCCTCGCCCGCGACCGCGTCCTCTCCGCGCGCGGCCTGGACGTGACCCTGCGCAGGATGCGCGAGAACGAGGAGCGCATGGCGAACGGCAAGGGCGCCACGCGTGAGAAGGCGATGAAGCGGTACGAGCGCCTGGAGACCGAGTTCCTCACCAAGGGCGGGTACGCGGCCGAGGCCGAGGCCGCCACGATCGCCGCCGCGCTGAGCCTGCCCGACCGCGTGCTCGGGCAGCCGCTGCACACCCTCTCCGGTGGTCAGCGCCGTCGCATCGAGCTCGCCCGCATCCTCTTCTCCGACGCGGACGTCCTCCTGCTGGACGAGCCGACGAACCACCTCGACGCCGACTCGATCGTCTGGCTGCGCGACTACCTGCGGACCTACCGCGGCGGATTCATCGTGATCTCCCACGACGTGGAACTCGTCGAGACGGTCGTCAACAAGGTCTTCTACCTCGACGCGAACCGCTCGCAGATCGACGTCTACAACATGGGCTGGAAGCTCTACCAGCAGCAGCGCGAGGCCGACGAGAAGCGCCGCAAGCGCGAACGGCAGAACGCCGAGAAGAAGGCGTCCGCGCTCAACGCGCAGGCCGACAAGATGCGCGCCAAGGCGACGAAGACCGTCGCCGCGCAGAACATGGCCCGCCGCGCCGAGCGCCTGCTCGCCGGTCTCGACGAGGTCCGCCAGTCCGACAAGGTCGCCAAGCTCCGCTTCCCCGACCCCTCGCCCTGCGGGAAGACCCCGCTCACCGCCGAGGGCCTGTCGAAGTCGTACGGGTCCCTGGAGATCTTCACGGACGTGGACCTCGCGATCGACAAGGGCTCCCGCGTCGTCATCCTCGGCCTCAACGGCGCCGGGAAGACGACCCTGCTGCGCCTGCTCGCCGGAGTCGAGAAGCCCGACACCGGCGCGGTGGTCGAGGGGCACGGGCTCAAGCTCGGCTACTACGCGCAGGAGCACGAGACGCTCGACCCCGAGCGCACGGTCCTGGAGAACATGCGCTCCTCGGCCCCCGACCTCGACCTCGTCGAGGTCCGCAAGGTGCTCGGCTCCTTCCTCTTCTCCGGGGACGACGTCGACAAGCCGGCCGGGGTCCTCTCCGGTGGCGAGAAGACCCGCCTCGCGCTCGCCACGCTCGTCGTCTCCGCCGCCAACGTGCTGCTCCTGGACGAGCCGACGAACAACCTCGACCCCGCCAGCCGCGAGGAGATCCTCGGCGCCCTGCGCACGTACAAGGGCGCCGTCGTCCTCGTCACCCACGACGAGGGCGCCGTCGAGGCGCTCTCGCCCGAGCGGATCATCATGCTGCCCGATGGCATCGAGGACCTGTGGGGCGCGGGCTACCGCGACCTCGTCGCCCTCGCCTGAGCGGGAAGAACGCCGCCGGGCGCGCGAGATCACTCCGGGCGCGGCCGAATGATCGA
>NZ_GG770539.1:5669363-5672852 GCF_000154905.1 Streptomyces sp. SPB074
CGCGCCCGGACTCCGTCATCTGGGTGAGAACACCTCGTATCCGGGAGTGTCTGCGCGTGATATTCCCTTCCCCGTGAAGTTTCGCGGAATATCCCGCCCGTACCCCTCTCACCAGCGATTTCCCCGGACAATTCACGGATCGCGCGCTGCCGCGCGGCAACGGAATCCCGAATTCCATCCCTGCGGACCGCAGTGCTTTACCCATGGCTTCTGCTGTGGACCTTGCCGAATGGGTGGCCAGGATTGCCGACAGGGGTGATCATGAGAGTCCAGAGCGCACTTCGCATGAGGAGGCACGGGTGGCCGAGACTCTGAAGAAGGGCAGCCGGGTGACCGGCGCCGCGCGTGACACACTCGCGGCAGACCTGAAGAAGAAGTACGACGGCGGAGCGAGCATCCGGGCACTGGCCGAGGAGACGGGCCGGAGCTACGGATTCGTCCACCGGATGCTCAAGGAATCGGGAGTGACGCTGCGCGGACGCGGCGGAGCGACCCGCGGCAAGAGGACGAGCGGCGAGAACTGAGCAGTCGCCGCACGTCCCGGCACCTCGCGGCACCCTCGCGAGGAGCGGGCTCCACGCGGTGACCACCCGGGTGTCCGGACCCCCGGCCGGGTGGTTACTGTGCAGTCACTTACGACGGCACAGGCACCGGAGGCCCCGCGATGACCACACCCGCCCAGGACACGGCAAGCCCCGCACCCGGCGACGTCCTCTTCGAGGAGGACGGCGTACGCCTCGCAGTGCGGGGCGAGACGGCCGCGGTCACGCTGACCAACCCGGCCAAGCGCAACGCCCAGACCCCCGCCCTGTGGCGGGCACTGGCGCGCGCGGGACGCGAACTCCCCGGCAGCGTGCGGATCGTGGTCCTGCGCGGCGAGGGCCAGTCCTTCTCCGCCGGACTCGACCGGCGGGCCTTCACCCCCGAGGGCTTCCCCGGCGACCTCTCCTTCTTCACCCTCGCCAAGGCCCCCGAGGCCGAGCTGGAGAAGACGATCGCCTTCTACCAGGAGGCGTTCACCTGGTGGCGGCGCCCCGACCTCGTCTCGGTCGCCGTCGTCCAGGGCCACGCCATCGGCGCCGGCTTCCAGCTCGCCCTCGCCTGCGACCTGCGCGTCTGCGCCGAGGACGCGCGCTTCGCGATGCGCGAGACGAGCCTGGGCCTCGTCCCTGACCTCACCGGCACGAGCCCCCTCGTCAACCTCGTCGGCTACGGCCGCGCCCTGGAGATCTGCGCGACCGGACGGTACGTGGACGCCCCCGAGGCGGCCCGCATCGGCCTCGCCAACGTCGTCGCGCCCGCCGAAGAGGTCGAAGCGTCCGTCACCGAACTCACGACCGCGCTCCTCGCCGCCCCGCGCAACGCCGTCAACGAGACGAAGGCTCTCCTCCAGGGCGCGGTCCACCGCTCCTTCGACGCACAGCGCGCCGCCGAACGCCAGGCCCAGGGCCGCCGCCTGCGCGAACTGATGGGCGACGCGTAACGGCGGGTCGCGGGGAGCCCGCACGCCACGACCCGGCACAGCCCGTACGCCACCGCCCGCCGCGGCCCGTACGGCACCGCCCGGCGTCCCGCGTACGGGCTCCCCGCGACCTCAGCCCCGCCACCCGGTCACCAGCACCGCCACCTCCGCGTCCGGCCCGAGCACCCCGCTCGCCGCCGCGCGCACCGCCGCGACCGTCTCGGGCAGCGGCCGCGCCCCCGAGGCGGTCACCTCCACCCGTACCGCCCGCGTCCCGCCCGCCGCCACGCCGAGGCGCACCGCGCGCCCGACGGGACCGAAGCGCCGCGCGAGCCCCGCGACACCGGGCACCGCGCGCACCGCCCGCCCGACCTCGGCCTCCTCCCCGTCCCCGCCCGGGTCCGCGCCGTCCGCCTCCGCCTCCGGCGCCTCCTGTCGTGGCGCGGGCTCCGCGTCGAGGAGTTCGGTGACCCGCAGGTCCACGGCCACGACGTCCAGGCCGAGCCCGTCGCGCGCCGCGCTCGCGAGCGCCGGGCGCAGCGCGTCCGTCACCTCGGTGAGCGGCCCGCCGGTGTGCACCCCGCACGCCGCCGTGAGCACCAGCGGACCGGGCGCCCGCGCGCTCCCCGGCGCCGGGAAACCCGCCTCCGGCGCCCCGCCCGGTGCCTCCCCGGCCGCCGTGAACGTGACCTCCCCGAGCCGGACCCCCGGCAGCCCCTCACCCGTCCGGCGCAACGCCGCCCGGGCGGCCGATTCCGTCAGCCAGGCCCCGCCCGCGTCCCCCGCCAGCGGCAACAGCCTGCCGAGCGCCAGCTGATCACGTACTGTCCGGTCCCATCGCCGTTCCGTCATGGGCCCAGCGTGCCGCACGATTCGTCGCGCCGGGGCGCGAACCGGCGCGTGGCCCCTTACTGTGCTCGAAGGAGTGCCCCTTTCAGTGCCCCTTTCGAGGAAGGCTGGAGCCCCATGAGCGAGAACACGCAGAACCAGAGCGGTGGCGAGGCCGCGGTGCGCGGCAAGACCACCATCGCGGACGGCGTCGTCGAGAAGATCGCCGGTCTCGCGGCCCGCGACGTCTACGGTGTGCACGCGATGGGCAGCGGCGCGGCCCGCACCTTCGGCGCGATGCGCGACCGCGTGCCCGGCGCGAGCAACGCGAAGTCCGTCACGCGCGGCGTCAAGGCCGAGGTCGGCGAGAAGCAGGCCGCGATCGACCTGGAGATCGTCGTGGAGTACGGCGAGCGGATCGCCGAGGTCGCCCGCAACGTCCGCGAGAACGTCGTCACGGCGGTGGAGCGGATGACGGGCCTGGAGGTCGTCGAGGTGAACATCCTCGTCAGCGACGTCAAGCTGCCCGACGAGAGCGACGACGAGGACGACAACGCCGGTTCACGCGTCCAGTGACGCCGGGACGGGCACGACGGGAGAGGACACCATGAGCTGGGCCGTACTCGGTCTGATCGTCGGCATGGCGCTGGGCTTCGCCGGGTATTTCGGCGGGTTCGGCGCCTTCCTGCTGGTCGCGGCGCTGGGCGCCGTGGGTTTCGTCGTGGGCCGGTTCCTGGACGGGGACCTGGAGCCCGGGGAGTTCTTCCGGCCGCGCGATCGCGGCGACCGGCGGTGAGGGGGAGTGCAGGGTCAGGACGCCGTCGAGCCCGCTGAGCGCGGCGCGACACGGATCGCGGACCGGGTCGTCGCCAAGATCGCCGCGCAGGCGGCCCGGGAGGCGATCGCGCCCCTGCCGCCGGGCGCGCGCGCCCCGCGTACCGCCGTCACCGTGCACCGCGAGGTCGCCCGCGTCCGGGTCAGCGCCGAACTCGCCTACCCGGGCGACCTCGGCGCCCAGTGCGGCGCGGTGCGCCGCCGGGTCGCCGAACGCGTCGGCGACCTCGCCGGGATGCGGGTCCCCGAGGTCGCCGTGCAGGTCGAGCGGCTGCACCTCGCGCCGCACGTGACACCCACACCCGTACCACCTGAGGGGTCCCCGCCGGACGCCCAGGACCCTCCCCGGAGGCAGCCCCGTGAGC
>NZ_GG770539.1:5672965-5675009 GCF_000154905.1 Streptomyces sp. SPB074
CCGCTTCTGGTCGGCCCGCCGCGTCCCCGCCACGCTCCTCGCTCTCGTCCTGACCGGCGCGGCGGGCCTCTTCCTCTACGACGTCGTCGCGGTCCGCGCCGGGCACGCGGCGATGAGCTGGCGCAAGGACCTCGCCCACGGTCTCGCCGACCACCGCCTGGACGACACGTGGGTCCTCGTCGGCGCGGGCGTCGCCGCCGCGCTCGGCCTGTGGCTCCTGCTCCTCGCCCTCACCCCGGGCCGCCGCGCCCTGCTGCCGATGCGCAGGCCCTACGCGGGGGTGCGCGGCGCGCTCCACCGGCAGGCCGCCGCGATGGTCGTGCGCGACCGGGCCGCGCAGGTCTCCGGGGTCCGCTCGGCCCACGTCACCGTGCGGCGCCGCAAGGTCAAGGTGCGCGCGCTCGCGCACTTCCGCGATCTCGCCGAGGTACGGGCCGAACTCTCCCAGATCCTCGGCTCCACCCTCACGGAACTCGGCCTCGCCCGCACCCCGCGCCTCCTCGTGCGGGTCCGGCGCCCGGGGAAGGACTGAGTGGCCATGCTCCGTACCGTCAACCGCGTCCTGCTCGCCCTCGCCGGGCTCGTCCTCATCGCGCTGGGCGGCTCCGTCCTCGCCGTGGGCTACGGCGTGCGGCCCCCGCACTGGTGGGTGCACCAGAGCGAGCACGACGTCCTGCTCACGGCGGGGGAGCGGACCCGCTGGCGCGAGGCGGGCTGGTGGTGGCCCGTCCTCATCGCCGCGCTCGCCGTGCTCCTGCTGCTGGCCCTGTGGTGGCTCGCCGCCGGACTGCGCCGCCGGCACCTGTCCGCGCTCCCGCTCGACGTCGGCCACGGCGACAGTGCGCACCTGCGCGGCCCGGCACTCGAAGGGGTCCTCGCCGCCCACACCGAACGCCTCGACGGCGTCGAGCGCGCCCGCGTCCGCCTGCGCGGCCGCACCGGCGCCCCCGTGGCCCACCTCCACCTCACCCTCGCCCCCGACGCGGCGCCCCTCCTCGTCCAGCACCACGTGGTGACGGAGACGCTGCGGACGGCGAAGGAGGCGACGGGGCACGAGGACCTGCGGGCGGAGATTTGGATGAACGGGGTACCGCACGGGGCGGAGCGGGTCCGGTAGCGGACGGCGGGGGCCTCAGCCCGCGTCGTACCGGGCGAGCACCGGGCGCAGGGGCGGGTTCCCGGTCTCCGTCGAGTTCTGGAAGCGCACGACACCGGCGGCGAGGAGGGTGCGGGTGCCGGGCACGAGGGCCGCGACGGCGGGGTCCATCGGCTGGTCGAAGTCGTACTTGCGGCGCGCCTTGGGGATCTCGTGGGGCTCGGGGAGCCGCGCCGGGGCGTCCAGGCGGCGCAGGCGGCCCTCCTTGTCGAGCCGCCGCCAGGTGCTGAGCAGAAGACCGCCCGCGCCGTCCGGGCTCGCGAGCCCGCTCGGGTCGATCTTCGTGGCGTCGGCCAAGGGCGCCTCGCTCCAGCGCGTCCCGTCCCCGCGCAGGACGATGGCGCGGCTGTCCGGCTCCTCGTCCGCCTCGCCGTGGGCGAAGTCGTTCCGTCCCAGCGCCCACACCTGACCGGAGGCGGGGTCGTGGGTGACGACGTCGAGCACGGCCGACGCCTCGGGCGGGACCGGCTCGGGGAAGTGGTACTCGGGTGTCCTCATCCGCTGCCACGTGCCGTCCGCCCACCGGGCGCTCGCGGGCTGCGGGGAGCACTCGCCCTCGCCCGCGCAACTGCCGTCCACCGAGCCGACGGCCCACGCGCGCGGCTCCCCGCCCCGCTCGCCCGGGACGGCGGTGACGGCCCGCGCCGTGAAGGGCAGCGCGGACATCTCCCACCGCGCGCCGTCGAAGTGCGCGACCGCTTTGCCGGCCAGCACCCACAGGTGCTCCCCGGCGGCGGCGCACACCTGCCCGTCACCGGAACCGGAGCCCGCCGCGCGCGCGGCGGCGGGCGGGGTCGGCAGCGTGTGCCACCGCTTCCCGTCCCACCGGCACACCGTCGTCCGGTCCCCGCCGCCGCGCGGGGCGCGCACGAGCCACACCTGTCCGGG
>NZ_GG770539.1:5675450-5689303 GCF_000154905.1 Streptomyces sp. SPB074
GCGACGGGAGGGGTGGGGGGAGACCATGCCGGCCAGTGGTAACGACGTGCGGCCCGGCGGGGGAGCGGGGGCGGCGCGTTCGCCGGGGGGGTCAGAACCCGTGCCGGGCCCCGCCGTCCACGGGCAGCATCACGCCGGTCACGTAGGACGCCGCCGGTGACAGCAGGAACGCCGTCGTGCGGCCGAACTCCTCCGGCGTCCCGAGCCGCCCGAGGGGAATCCCGCGCGCGTCCGGCGTCGCCCCGCCGTGCAGCTCGCGGATGCGGTCCGTGTCGATCCTGCCCGGCAGGACGCCGAAGACGCGGATGCCCCGGGGGCCGAGTTCGCTCGCGAGGGACTTCGCGACGCCCGCGAGGGCGGGGCGCAGCCCGTTGGAGAGGGTCAGCCCGGGGATCGGCTCGTGCACCGAGGAGGAGAGCACGAACCCGATCGCGCCGCCCTCGCCCAGCTCGGCGGCCGCCGTGCGCGCGAGGCGTACCGCGCCGAGGAAGACCGACTCGAAGGAGGCGCGCCATCGCTCGTCGTCCAGCTCGCCGAGGAAACCGGGCGGCGGCCCGCCGACACTCACGAGGAGCCCGTCGAAGCGCCCGAAGCGCTCGCGGGCGGTCGCCACGAGCCGCCCGGCGAGCGCGGGGTCCGCGTTGTCCCCGCCGACCCCCACCGCTCCCGCGCCCAGGCGCGCGGCGGCGGCGTCCGCGCCCTCCTGCTCCCTGCCCGTCACGACGACCTTCGCGCCCTCGGCGACCAGGGCCCCGGCGGTGGCGTGGCCCAGACCACGCGTCGCCCCGGTGACCACGAACACCCGGTCCTTCAGTCCAAGATCCATGCGGTCATTGTTCACCGGGCCCCGCTCGCGCGCGGCGGCGGGTTCAGCCCGCGTCGCCGTGTGCCGCGTCGTCGTGCGTCGCGTCCCCGCGCCCCGTGTCCCCGGTTGCCGCGCTCCCGGAGCCCGCGCTCCCGGAGCCCGCGCTCCGCGGTCCCGCGCTCCCGCCGCGTCCCGCGAGCCCGAGCGCCGTGCCGACGAGGCCGATGTGGCTGAACGCCTGCGGGAAGTTGCCGAGGTGCCTGCCCGTGCGCACGTCGTACTCCTCGGCGAGCAGCCCCACGTCGTTCGTGTAGGAGACGAGCTGCTCGAAGAGGGCCCTCGCCTCCCGCGTCCGCCCGGCGAGGTGCAGCGCGTCGGCGAGCCAGAAGGAGCACACGAGGAAGGCGCCCTCCTCGCCCGGCAGCCCGTCCACCTCGCTCCCGCCGGGGCTGTAGCGCAGCAACAGGCCGCCGTCCGCGCCCAGCTCCTCCCGTACCGCGTCGATGGTGCCGAGGACGCGCGGGTCGTCGGGCGGCAGGAAGCCCACGCGCGGGATGAGCAGGAGCGCCGCGTCGAGTCCCTGCGAGCCGTAGGACTGGGTGAAGGTGTTCCGGACGGGGTCGTAGCCCTTCTCGCACACCTCCGCGTGGATCGCGTCCCGCATCCGCCGCCAGCGGACCACGTCCCCGCCGAGCTGCGGTTCCGCCTCCATCGCCCGCACGGTGCGGTCGGCCGCGACCCACGCCATGACCTTGGAGTGCACGAACTGGCGGCGCGGGCCGCGCACCTCCCACAGGCCCTCGTCGGGCTCCCGCCACGCCTTCTCCAGGTACTCCATCAGTTTCAGCTGGAGCTGCCAGACGTGGTGCTCGGTGCGCAGGCCCGCCCGGTCGGCGAGGAAGAGGGAGTCGATGACCTCGCCGTAGACGTCGAGCTGGAGCTGGTGCGCGGCGTCGTTGCCGACGCGCACGGGCGCGGCGCCCTCGTAGCCGCCGAGCCAGGGCACCTCGAACTCGGGGATGCGCCGCTCGCCGCCGAGCCCGTACATGATCTGGAGCGTCGAGGGGTCGCCCGCGACGGCGCGCAGCAGCCAGTCGCGCCAGGCGCGGGCCTCGTCCAGGTACCCGGCGGAGATCATCGCGCCGAGCGCGAGCGTCGAGTCGCGCAGCCAGCAGTAGCGGTAGTCCCAGTTGCGCACGCCGCCCGGGGTCTCGGGCAGCGAGGTCGTGGGCGCGGCGACGATCCCGCCGGTGGGCGCGTAGGTGAGGGCCTTGAGCGTGATGAGGGAGCGGACCACGAGGTCGCGGTAGGGGCCCTCGTACGCGCACTTGGCGACCCAGGCGCGCCAGTCGGCGAGGCTCTCCTCCAGGGCCTCGTACGGGTCCACGAGCCGCGGGTGCCTCTTGTGCGAGGGGTACCAGGTGAGGACGAAGGCGACCTTCTCGCCCGCCTTGAGCGCGAACTCGGCGTGGGTGCTGAACTTCTCGCCCCAGCTCGGCACTTCGGGCTCGCTGCGCAGCCACACCGCGTCCGGGCCCGCGACGGCCACGCGGTGCCCGTCCACCTTGCGCATCCACGGCACGATCGAGCCGTAGTCGAAGCGCAGCCGCAGCGTCGAGTGCATCGTGACCTCGCCCTCCAGGCACTCCACGATCCGCACGACGTCGGGCGCCTTGTCGCGCTGTGGCATGAAGTCGGTGACGCGGACCGTGCCCTCCGGCGTCTCCCACACCGAGTCGAGGACGAGCGAGTCGGCCCGGTAGGCGCGGTGGGAGCAGTCGCCCGCGCCCTTCGGCGCGAGGAGCCAGTGCCCGTTCTCGTGCGAGCCGACGAGCGCGGCGAAGCAGGCCGCGGAGTCGAAGCGGGGCAGGCACAGCCAGTCCATCGAACCGTCGCGCCCGATGAGGGCGGCGGTCTGGTGGTCGCCGATGAGGGCGTAGTTCTCGATACGTTGGGCCACGGGAAGCGGCTTCCCCGCCACCCGGGCGCCCAATCGAACGCACGCCCAAAAGGCCGCACGTCACACCGGGTCGGCAAGGGCCACGGGCGGGTCCGCACCCCGGGCGGGTCCGCACCCCGGGCGGGCCGCCCGCATCGCGGCACCGGCCTCGTCCGCGGCCCGGTGCTCAGACCCCGGCGGGCTCCGGCTCGGCCGTCGCGGCCTCGGCCGCCTCGCGGGCCGCCGTCTCGCGGTCGCGCCGCTCGCGCCGGACGAGAATCCACCAGCCGACCGGGACGGCCGCCGAGAACATCCACCACTGCACCGCGTACGCCATGTGCGGGCCGATCCCGCTGTGGTCGGGCTCGGCGAGGAGCTGCGGCGTGCGCCCCGAGGGCTTCGGGCCGGTCTGCTCGATGTAGCCGCCGAGCACCTGCCGGTGCAGCCGGGCGCTCTCCTGGTCGCTGTCGATCAGCATGACCTGGCGCGGTGGCAGGCCCCGCAGGTTCTTGATCCCGCTCGCCGCGCTCGTCTCGTCGGCCTTGAGCCGCCCGGTGACGGTGACCTCACCGGCGGGCGGCGCGGGGACCTCGGGGAACGCGGTCTGCGCGCCGTTCGCCGGAATCCAGCCCCGGTTGACGAGCAGCACCTTGCCGTCGCGCAGCACCAGCGGGGTCAGCACGTGGAAGCCGATCGAGCCGTCGTCGTTGGTGCGGCGGCGGACGACGACCTCGTGCGCGGTGTCGAAGCGGCCCACTCCCGTGACACGGCGCCACACGTCGGCGGCGGGCACCGCGTGGCCGGGCGAGGTCAGCTCCTCGGCGGGCACGGGCGGCGCCTCGACCGCCGCCGTGATCCGCTCGTTCTGCGCGACCTTGTGCTCGTGACGGTGGAGCTGCCAGAAACCCAGCTCGATCATCACGGGGATCAGGACGAGACCGACCAGCGTGATGATCAGCCACTGCCACGACAACAGGAAGCGGTACACCCCATGACGGTACAACTCGCCCGGCCCGTCCCCGGCGGGAGGGGTGGTGTGTCCGGGGGCGCTCGCCGCGGCCCCCGCCTCAGCCCCGTACGCTTCCGGCCGGGGCCACGTCCCGCAGCAGCTGCCCGAAGGCCGCCTCGTCCACCACCGGTGTGCCGTACTGCCGGGCGCGGACCGTCTTCGAGGTGCCCGAGTCCGGGTCGTTGGTGACGAGCAGGCTCGTGAGCCGCGAGATGCTGCCCGCGACGTGCAGCCCCGCCTCCGTCGCCCGGTCCTCAAGCAGCTCGCGCTCCGTGGACGTGTCGCCCGAGAAGGCGACCCGCATCCCCTGCACGAGGGGCCGCCCGTCCTCCCAGCGGCCCGGGTTCGGGTACGGGCACGGGGGCCGCTTGCGCGAGGGGCGCCAGTTCCCCGCCGCCGGGCGGGAGCCGTACTGCCCCCCGTACTGGCGGCCGATGACCGGCCGGGCCGGGCTGTCGGACCACTCGGTGAGCGGCCGGCACTCCAGGAGCGGCAGCCGGACGTTGCCGAGCGCGGCGGCCCGCAGGCTCGGCCGGAACGCCTCGGCGAGGACCCGCGCGTCGTCCAGCGCGTGGTGCGCGCGGCGCTGCTCGACGCCGAAGTGCGCGGCGAGCGTCTCCAGCTTGTGGTTGGGCAGCGGGAGCGCCAGCTCCTTGGCGAGCGCGATCGTGCACAGCCTGCGCCGTACCGGGGCCGTGATCCCCGCCCGCGCGTACTCGCGCGCGAGCATCGACCAGTCGAAGACGGCGTTGTGCGCGACGAGGACCCGGCCGTCGAGCCGCCGGGACAGCTCCCCGGCGATCTCCGGGAAGAGCGGCGCGCCCTCCAGGACCTCGCTCGTGAGCCCGTGTATCCACACCGGGCCGGGATCGCGCTCCGGGTTGACCAGCGTGTACCAGTGGTCCTCGACCTCGCCGCGCGCGTCCACGCGGTACACGGCGGCGGAGACGATCCGGTCGTCGCGGGCCAGACCGGTCGTCTCCACGTCGACCACCGCGTACCCCTCCGGGTACGCGGACGGCCAGGAGGTGTCGGTCGTGCGGTCTTCGAGCATGGTCACTGAGGATACGGGGCCGGTCCGACAGCGTCCGCGCCCCGGCCCGGGACCCGTACGGAATCGGGCGCGATGTCCGGATTGCGGGCCGCGGCGTGCCGGACGCCCGTTCGCCGGGCGGGGGTACGGGAACTGGCGTGCGGTCAGCACGGTGGGGGGCACGCGGTCAGCGCGGCGGGGCGAGCGGGGCCGGGCCGGCGGGGGCCGCCGGGACACGGGACCGCCGAAAAGCCCGTTCCGTGCCCCGCGAGGTGTGAAGATCACGTAATGACTCAGGGAGAGCGGGAAGGGCGTCACGAGGAGAGCCACGGCGGGGCGCTCGGCACCAGGCTCAACTGGCTGCGCGCCGCCGTGCTCGGCGCCAACGACGGCGTCGTCTCGACCGCGGGGCTCGTCGTGGGTGTCGCGGGCGCGAGCGCGGGCCGGGGCGCGCTCCTGACCGCCGGGCTCGCCGGGCTGCTCGCCGGGTCGATGTCGATGGCGGCGGGCGAGTACGTCTCGGTGAACACGCAACGCGATGCCGAGAAGGCCGCGCTCGCCGTGGAACGGCGCGAGCTGCGCGAGGACCCGGAGGCCGAACTCGCCGAGCTGGCCCGCCTCCTGGCCGAGCGCGGCCTGAGCGAGGACGTCGCGCGCGAGGCCGCCGAACAGCTCACCGCGCGCGACGCGCTGCGCGCCCACGCCGACGTCGAACTCGGCATCGACCCCGACGCGCTCACCAACCCCTGGCACGCCGCCTGGGCGAGCTTCCTCGCCTTCACGGCCGGGGCGCTGCTCCCGCTCCTGGCGATCGTGCTGCCGCCCACGAGCGCCCGCCTCCCGGTGACCGTCTGCTCCGTCCTCGCGGCCCTCGTCCTCACCGGCTGGACCAGTGCCCGCCTCGGCGGCGCCCCGCCGCGCCGCGCGGTCCTGCGCAACGTGGCGGGCGGCGCGGCGGCGATGGCGATCACGTACGCCGTGGGGGTGCTGCTGGGGGCGGCGGGGGCGTAGAGAAGGGTGGCCGCCGGTTTCCGGGCCGCAGTCACCCGCGCCCTCGCGCGCCGCCTCCCCGTCCCCGGCACCCCGGCCGTCTCGCCCCCGGCCGTTTCACCCCTGCCGCCTCACCACCACCGCGCGTCGTCCGTCCCGCTCGGCACCGAGGGCCGTGCCCAGTCCGCCGGGCCGCCCTCGTAGGAGAAGGCCGGGAGGGCGTACCGCAAGCGGCCCCAGTCGCTGTCGCGCTCGGCCGTGTGCTCCTCGGGCGGCGGCGGCACCTCGGCGGGCGCGGGGGAGCGGGGACCGCTCAGGAGCCAGGCGACGGTACGGGCCAGGGCCAGGCGGACGAGGCGGGTCCCGCCCGTGCGGGTCTGCCCGGTCAGGGCGCGCAGGACCCCGGCGGCCAGGAGGTAGCCCGTGCCGTGGTCGAGCGCCTGCGCGGGCAGCGTGCCCGGGCGGCCCTCGCGGTTCGCCTCGACGGCCGCGATGCCGGTGGCCGCCTGCACGAGGCTGTCGAAGCCGCGCCGCTGCCCCCAGGGGCCCGAGCGCCCCCACGCCGAGACCTGCGCGAGGACGAGCCCGGGCCGCCGCGCGGCGAGCCCGTCGGGCGTGAGCCCGCACCGCTCCAGCGCCCCGGGCCGGTACCCGGTCACGACGACATCCGCCTCGGCGAGCAGCTCCTCGAAGCGCCGCAGCCCCCCGCACTCGCGCAGGTCGAGGAGCGCGCTGCGCTTGCCGAGGCCCGTATCGGCCTGCTGGGCGGCGAGTTCGGGCATTCCCGGGGGATCGATCCGGAGCACGTCCGCGCCGAGCAGCGCGAGCGTCCGGGTCGCGACGGGGCCCGCGAGGACCCGCGTGAGGTCGAGGACGCGCACCCCGGCCAGCGGCAGCCCGCCGCCCGGCGTCCCGAACACGCGCCGGGGCGCGTCGTCGATGCGGCCCGCGCTCACGAGCGGCAGCGCCTCCAGCACCTTCGCCTGCGGCCCGGCCCGCCACTCCCCGGGCGCCCGCAGCGCCACGGCGAGACCCCCGGCCGCGTACACGGCCTCCTCGGTCTCGCGCGCCGCGCGCCGCCGCAGCACGGCGGCGACATCCTCGGGCCCGGCCGCCGCGCCGAGGCCCAGCGCGCCGAGCAGCCGCGCGCGGTGGTGCGGGTAGTTGGCGTGGGTGCGGACCCAGCCGTCCGCCGTGCGCCAGAACCGCGACAGCGGCGCGAAGCTCTCGGGCGCGTCGCCCGCGACGCGCGACAGGCGCTCGCTCGCGAAGGCGGCGGCCACGGCCCGGTCGTTCAGCCGTACCCGGGGCACGGGCCCGCCGTCCCGTACGGAGACGAGTTCGGCGGCGGCGAGCCCGCAGGCTCCCGCGCACGCGGCGGCGAGTTCGCGGACCGGCAGGCGCGCCGCGAGCACGCCGGGGTCCTGTTGACGGGTGACACGGGTGAGCAGAGCGGGATCGCCACTCAGTGCCACCCAGGCGGCGGCGAGGCCGGGCGAGGCGGGAGAATCCATGGTGCCACTATGGCACTGAGTGTCAGAGGCGGGAAGGTGTGGCGGCAGCCGGGGCGGGGCGGCCTCCGCGGGCCGCCCCACCCCCGTATCGTTTTCCGCTACTTCACCGCCTTGAGCGCGTTCGTCAGCCCCTCGCCGTAGAAGCCGTTCTTCTTCGTGCCGCCCTCGCACACCGCGTCGGTCTCCCCGTCGCCGTCGATGTCGTACGGCGTCCCGCAGGCCGTGTCGTCGGCGCCCGCGTACAGCAGCGCCTTGACGAGCGCGGCGGGGGCGTGGGGGTGGCGGGACTTGATGAGCGCGGCGACGCCCGCGACGTGCGGGGACGCCATCGACGTACCGGCCATGTAGCCGTAGCCGCCGCCGGGCAGGGTGCCGAGGATCAGGCCGCTCGTCGCGGGCGGCGCCGGGGTCTGGTAGACCGTCGAGTCGCCGCCGGGCGCCGCGATGTCGATCTGCCCGTCGCCGTAGTTCGAGAACGAGGACTTGAGGCCCTTCGCGCCCGTCGAGGCGACGGTGACGACACCGGGGAGCTGGGTCGGGATGTCGAAGCACTTGCTGGTGTCCACGACGCGGTCACCGGGCGTCGAGTCGTTCGGGCTCGACGGGTCGGTGATCCTGTCGCTCGCGAGGTCGTAGTTCTCGTTCCCGGCCGCCGCGACGTTGACCGTGCCCTTGAACTCCGCGTACCGCGTCGCCCGCGTGAGCGCCTCGACCAGGGCCTTCTGGTCCGGGTCGTTGACGCAGTTGAAGTACCACGGGTCCGTGTAATAGCTGTTGTTGGTGACGTCCACGCCGTGATCGGCCGCCCACATGAAGCCGCACACGACGGCCTCGGTGTAGAAGAAGCCGTCGCTCGTGGAGACCTTGATGCCCGCGACCTTCACGCCCGGCGCGACCCCGCTCATGCCGACGCCGTTCTTCGCCGCGGCGATCTCCCCGGCCACGTGCGTGCCGTGCGGGCTCTCGCCCGAGCCCGGCCGCCAGGCCCCCTCGCTGGTGTCCGGCTTGCCCTTCACGCAGTTGACGGAGGCGCCCCGGTCGAAGTTGGCCGCGAGGTCCGGGTGCGTATCGTCCACGCCCGTGTCGATGACGCCGACCGTCACCTTGTCGCTGCCGAGGTACTTCTCGTGCGCCTTGTCCGCCTTGATCGCGGCCAGGTCCCACTGGAGCCCTTCGAGGGGGTCCTTGTCCGCGGCCTTGGCGTTGCTCCGCGCGGCGGCGGCGAGGTCCGCCGCGGAGAGCTCGATGGGGCTGCCCGTGTCCGTGGTCGACTGGGCGGGCAGCGGAGCCGTACGCGTCGCCCCCGCGCTCTGCACCCCGAGCGTCCTCCGGATCGCGGGCGCGAAGCCCGTCCGGTCGGAGTGCGCGACGATCACGCCGATCTTGTCGTACGCGTACACGACCTCGCCGCCCGCTCTGCGCACCGCCTCGCGGTAGAAGGACGAACCGGCGAGCCCGGGCAGCACGTTGACGACATAACTCGTCGGGGTGCCCACCTCGCTCACGGTCGGGGTACTCGGGGCGGCGGCCGTCGCCGCCGTGGCGGGCACCACGGCGAGAGCGGTGGCGAGGCCGAGCCCCACGGGTATCGCGAGGGCGCGGCGGGAACGGACGAAGAGCACCGGCATGGGGTCTCCAGTTCGGGTACGAGGCGTCTGCGCTGAGGTGGTACGGGCCGTGCGGTGTGCCAAATGCCGTACGCGGCGGGCCCGATGGGCGGGCCGGTACGGAGCGACGGAGCGGGCCGAGCGGTGACGCACCGGGGCGGAGGGGCGACGGGCCAATCCGGCGACTGCGTTCGGACAAGCGCGTGAGCCTCGGCAGAGTGAAGCTATTCCCCTCACTCGTGCTCGGCAATCTTTTCCCAAAATCAGGTGCCCCGAAAATTACGTCGCGTTGAACCGGGTCGCGAGCGCCGCCGTGCCGTTGTGCAGGGGGCGGCAGCACCACCCCCCGCCCATCCGTTGCCCAGAGAGCTTCATGTCCCCTTCCTCACCCTTGTCCCCCTCACCCGCCCCCGCATCGCGAGGAGATTCCGTGGCCACCGAGACGCCCGAGCCGCACACCGGCTCGCCGCGCGGTGCCGGCGCACCCTCGACGGAGCAGTTCGTGGAGGTGCAGGAGAGCGCGGAGTTCGGAGAACTCCGGCGCGCGCACCGCTCCTTCGCCTTCCCGCTCACCGTCGCCTTCGTGCTCTGGTACCTGCTCTACGTCCTGCTGTCGAACTACGCCGGTGACTTCATGGGCACCAAGGTCGTCGGCAACATCAACATGGCCCTGGTCCTGGGCCTCGGCCAGTTCCTCACCACCTTCCTCATCGCCTGGTGGTACTCCCGCCACGCCGCCCGCAAGCTCGACCCCCGGGCCCGTGCGATCAAGTCCCGTCTGGAGGGCCAGGAATGAGCCAGCCGCTCAGCCTCGCGACCGGTCTGCCCCTCGCCGCAGAGGGCGCCGGCGAGCACCGCCCGCTGATCATCACGCTCTTCGCGATCTTCGTCGTCGCGACCCTCGTCATCACCGTCTGGGCCGGCCGCCAGACCCGCGACGCCGCCGACTTCTACGCGGGCGGACGCCAGTTCTCCGGCTTCCAGAACGGCCTCGCCGTCTCCGGCGACTACATGTCCGCCGCGTCCTTCCTCGGCATCGCCGGGGCCATCGCGCTCTTCGGCTACGACGGCTTCCTCTACTCCATCGGCTTCCTCGTCGCCTGGCTCGTCGCCCTCCTGCTGGTCGCCGAACCGCTCCGCAACTCCGGCCGCTACACGATGGGCGACGTCCTCGCCTACCGGATGCGCCAGCGCCCCGTCCGCACCGCCGCCGGGGCCTCCACGATCGTCGTGTCGATCTTCTACCTGCTCGCCCAGATGGCCGGGGCGGGCGTCCTCGTCTCGCTGCTCCTCGGCATCACGAGCGACGGCGGGAAGGTCGCGATCGTCGCCCTCGTCGGCGTCCTGATGATCGTCTACGTGACCATCGGCGGCATGAAGGGGACCACCTGGGTGCAGATGGTCAAGGCCGTGCTGCTCATCATCGGCACCGTCCTCATCACCGTGCTCATCCTGTGGAAGTTCCACTTCAACGTCTCCGAACTCCTCGGCAGGGCCGCCGACAACAGCGGCAAGGGCTCGGCCTTCCTGGAGCCGGGACTCAAGTACGGGGCGACCGCGACCTCGAAGCTCGACTTCCTCTCGCTCGGCATCGCCCTCGTCCTCGGCACCGCCGGGCTCCCGCACATCCTGATCCGGTTCTACACCGTGCCCACCGCCAAGGCCGCGCGGAAGTCCGTCAACTGGGCGATCGGCATCATCGGCGTCTTCTACCTCATGACGATCATCCTCGGCTTCGGCGCCGCCGCGCTCCTCAAGCCGAAGGAGATCACCGACTCCAACCCCGCCGGGAACACCGCGGCCCCGCTCGCCGCGCTGGAGATCGGCGGCGGCTCGGGCTCGACGGGCGGCGCGATCCTCCTCGCCGTCATCTCCGCCGTCGCCTTCGCGACGATCCTCGCCGTCGTCGCCGGGCTCACCCTCGCCTCGTCCTCGTCCTTCGCGCACGACATCTACGCGAACGTCATCCGCAAGGGCAAGGCGACCGACAAGGAGGAGGTCCGCGCCGCCCGCTGGGCCACCGTCGCCATCGGCGTCGTCTCGATCGGCCTCGGCGCCCTCGCCCGCGACCTCAACGTGGCCGGGCTCGTCGCCCTCGCCTTCGCGGTCGCCGCCTCCGCGAACCTCCCGACGATCCTCTACAGCCTCTTCTGGAAGCGCTTCACGACGCAGGGCGCCCTGTGGTCGATCTACGGCGGCCTCGCCTCCTCGGTCCTCCTCGTGCTCTTCTCGCCGGTCGTCTCCTCCAAGCCCAGCTCGATGTTCCCCGACGTCGACTTCGCCTGGTTCCCGCTGGAGAACCCGGGGCTCATCTCCATCCCGCTCGGCTTCCTCCTCGGCATCCTCGGCACCTTCCTCTCCAAGGAGGAGCCGGACAAGGGCAAGTACGCGGAACTGGAGGTGCGTTCCCTCACCGGCACGGGCGCGCACTGACCCTCGTACGGGACCGCACCGCCGCCGCGGCCCGGACCCGCCGAGGCCGCGCCGTCCCCCGCCCCCACCGGGCGACGGCGCGGCCTTCGCCGTCCACCGCCCCGGCCGGGCCGCCCGGGCCCCCGGGCACGGCCGGAACGCCCGCCGCGCCCGTCACGTACGCTCGAAGCCCGACCGCGTACGAAAGGGAGGCGGGCCCCGTGCTCCTCGACACCCACGGCAGGACCGCCACCGACCTGCGCGTCTCCCTCACCGACCGGTGCAATCTGCGCTGCGCGTACTGTATGCCCGAGGAAGGGCTCCAGTGGCTCGGCAAACCCGAGCTGCTCACCGACGAGGAGATCGTCCGCCTCGTCGGCCTGGCCGTGACCCGCCTCGGCATCACCGACGTCCGCTTCACCGGCGGCGAGCCCCTCCTGCGCCGCGGCCTCGTGGACCTCGTACGGCGCTGCGCCGCGCTCGCGCCGCGCCCCCGGCTCTCCCTCACCACCAACGCCATCGGCCTGGCCCGCACCGCCCGCGCGCTCGCGGACGCGGGACTCGACCGCGTCAACGTCTCGCTCGACACCCTCGACGCCGACGTCTTCCACCGCCTCACCCGCCGCGACCGCCACCACGACGTCCTCGCCGGACTCGCCGCCGCCCGCGAGGCGGGGCTCACCCCCGTCAAGGTCAACACCGTCCTCATGCCCGGACTCAACGCGGACGAGGCCCCCGCCCTCCTCGCCTGGGCCCTCGCCGAGGGCTACGAACTGCGTTTCATCGAGCAGATGCCGCTCGACGCGCAGCAGGGCTGGAAGCGCGCCGGGATGATCACCGCGGACGACATCCTGACCTCCCTGCGCACCCGCTACACCCTCACCCCCGAGCCCGGCGCGGAGCGCGGCTCGGCACCCGCCGAACGCTGGCTGGTGGACGGCGGCCCGGGCCGGGTCGGCGTCATCGGCTCCGTCACCCGCCCCTTCTGCGCCGCCTGCGACCGCACCCGCCTCACCGCCGACGGCCAGATCCGCACATGCCTCTTCGCGACCGAGGAGACGGACCTGCGCGCCCTGCTCCGCTCGGGCGCCGACGACGAGACGCTCGCCGAGCGGTGGCGCACGGCGATGTGGGGCAAGAAAGCGGGCTCGGGCCTCGACGACCTGTCGTCCTTCCTCCAGCCGAGCAGGCCGATGTCGGCGATCGGCGGCTGAGCCGGACGCCGGGCCCCCGGCCCCTCAGGCGTCCTCGCCCGCCTGCCACGTCGCGAGCGGCACGACGTCCTTCAAGAAGCCCCGCACCCCGAGGAACTGCCCCAGCGTCTCCCGGTGCTCCCCGCAGGCCAGCCACGTCTTGCGCCGCTCCGGCGTGTGCAGCTTCGGGTTGTTCCAGGCGAGCACCCACGCGGCGGCGGCGCGGCAGCCCTTGGCGGAACAGATGAGCGTGGAGTCCTCGGACATGACAGGGAGTGCTTTCGGTACGGGATCGGGAGAGAGGAGAGGCCGGCGGAAGGCCCGGAAAAGGCGACGCCGAGCAGCCACGGGGGGAGCTGCCCGGCGTCGGTCCATCGCTCCGACGGGGGATGCGGAGCGCGCTGAAAGTATGGCACGAGCCGCCTGCCAGGGTGCAGCCGAACGCCGTGATTGGCGCGGAATCCCCCCTGCCGTCCGCCCCCGCGAGCGGGGCCGTTCAGGCCCGCTGGTCGTGCGGCCCGGCGGGCGGCCGGTGGACCGTGCCCTCCAGCGGTGGGCCCTCCAGGGACGGCCGCTGCGGCGGCGGCACGCGGGTGTCGGGGAGCGAGGGGACGTTCTCCCGGCCGGCGTTGGCGATGACGACGGCGACGTACGGGAGGAAGACGCCCAGCACGAGCGCCACGATCGCCACGTACCGCTCCACGTTCCACAGCAGCATCGCCGCGATGACGGCGGCGGTGCGCACCAGCATCGAGATGACGTACCGCCGTTGCCGGCCGCGCACGTCGTCCTGGAGTCCCGCGCGGGCCCCGGTGATCCGGAAGACCTCTTGCTCCGACCGCTTCGGCGCCACGTTCCACCATCCCTCGACGAACCCGTCTCACCGTACGCCGCGCGGCCCGCGCCGACGAGGCCGGGGCCGCCGCGCGGGGCGCCCCGCGCCGTATGGACCGCTCCGGCGTGCGGCGTACGGCGGCAGGGCCGATGCTGGAGGACGGCATCCGCCGCGCGGCGGACGACAGCGGTCGAGGGAGTGCACATGGGCTGGATCTGGGCGATCATCGTCGGCTTCGTTCTTGGCTTCATCGCCAAGCTCGTCCTGCCCGGCAAGCAGCACAGCCCGCTGTGGCTCGTCGTCGCGATGGGCACCATCGGCGGACTGGTCGGCAACGCCATCGCCTCCGCCTTCGGCGTCCGCTACACCCACGGCATCGACTGGAGCCGCCACGTCTTCCAGCTCGTCGCCGCGGTCGTCCTCGTCGCGGTGGGGGAGTCGGTGTACAAGGCCGTGAAGGGCAACCGGGTCGGACGTTGATCACAGGCCCTTCCGTACGACGACGGGGCCGCCCGC
>NZ_GG770539.1:5689403-5700038 GCF_000154905.1 Streptomyces sp. SPB074
CGCGCCGTGTGCGCGAGCGGCCCCGTCGCCGTACCAGCCGGGCAGGCCCCGGACCCCGCACCGCGGGGAAGGCCCCGGGCCCGTGATCCTCAGGCTCCGGTGATCTCCACCGCCGCCAGGTTCTTCTTGCCCCGGCGCAGCACGAGCCAGCGGCCGTGCAGCAGTTCGTCCGCCGCGGGCACGGCGTCCTCGCCCGCGACCTTCACGTTGTTCACGTAGGCGCCGCCCTCCTTGATGGTGCGGCGCGCGGCGGACTTGCTCGCGACCAGGCCCGTCTCGACCAGCAGGTCCACGACGCTCACGGGCTCGGCCACGACCGCCCGGGGCAGCTCGCCCAGCGCCGCCGCGAGCGTCGCCCCGTCCAGCCCGGCCAGCTCGCCCTGCCCGAAGAGCGCCCGCGAGGCCGCGACGACGGCCCGGGTCTGCGCCTCGCCGTGCACGAGCGTCGTCAGCTCCTCGGCCAGCGCCCGCTGCGCGGCCCGCGCCTGCGGCCGCTCGGCCGTGACGGCCTCCAGCTTCTCCAGCTCGGCGCGCGAGCGGAAGCTGAGGATGCGCGTGTACCGGCTGATGTCGCGGTCGTCCACGTTGAGCCAGAACTGGTAGAAGGCGTACGGCGTCGTCATCGACGGGTCGAGCCACACGGCCCCGCCCTCGGTCTTGCCGAACTTGGTGCCGTCCGCCTTCGTCATGAGCGGCGTGGCGAGCGCGTGCACCACGGCATCGGGCTCCACGCGGTGGATGAGGTCCACGCCCGCCGTGAGGTTCCCCCACTGGTCGCTGCCGCCCTGCTGGAGCACGCAGCCGTGCCGCCTGTACAGCTCCAGGAAGTCCATCGCCTGGAGCAGCTGGTAGCTGAACTCCGTGTACGAGATGCCCTGTTCGGACTCCAGACGGCGCGCCACGGACTCCTTGGTCAGCATCTTGTTGACGCGGAAGTGCTTGCCGACATCGCGCAGGAAGGCGATGGCGCTCAGCCCGGACGTCCAGTCGAGGTTGTTGACCATGCGCGCCGCGCTCGGCCCCTCGAAGTCGAGGAACGGCTCGATCTGCGCGCGCAGCCGGTCCACCCACTGGGCGATCGTCGCGGGGTCGTTGAGCGTGCGCTCGGCGGTCGGGCGCGGGTCGCCGATCTGCCCCGTGGCCCCGCCCACGAGGGCGAGCGGGCGGTGCCCGGCCTGCTGGAGGCGGCGCACCGTGAGGACCTGCACGAGGTGCCCGACGTGGAGCGAGGCGGCCGTCGGGTCGAAACCGCAATAGAAGGTGACCGGACCGTTCGCGAGCGCCTTGCGCAGGGCTTCCTCGTCGGTGGACTGGGCGAACAGCCCGCGCCACTTGAGGTCGTCGACGATGTCCGTCACGGTCGTGCACTCCTCGGCTTCGGTCGCGCGCGGACGGTGAGGGCCGCGCGCGGGATGGTCAGACCAGTGTATGGGGGACCCGCACACGTCCCGGCACCGGATTTCCCGCCCGGTGCGCGCCCGGCCCGCGCCTCCCGCCGCCACGAACTGTGGGAACCCCACCAATCGGCGCCGCACGTGCTGTGGGGGGCCGATTCGGCTGGTGCGCCCCGCTACCGATAGTTTCGAGCAGGACAAGTGCGGGACGAGACGGTCCCGGGGCCACCGCCGCGCGGCGGTGGCGGCCCGTATCCGTCTTGTCCGCTACCGACCACCGTCGAAAGGGTGATCCGTTGAGCCGCTCGGTTCTCGTCACCGGAGGCAACCGGGGCATCGGCCTCGCCATCGCCCAGGCATTCGCGGACGCCGGTGACCAGGTCGCCGTCACCTACCGTTCCGGGGAGCCGCCCGCCGGCTTCCTCGGCGTGAAGTGCGACATCACCGACGCCGAGCAGGTCGACCTGGCCTTCAAGGAGGTCGAGGAGAAGCAGGGCCCCGTGGAGGTGCTGGTGTGCAACGCCGGCGTCACCAAGGACCAGCTGCTGATGCGCATGTCCGAGGACGACTTCAGCTCGGTCGTGGACACCAACCTCACGGGCGCCTTCCGCGTCGTCAAGCGCGCCAACCGCGCGATGCTGCGGGCCCGCAAGGGCCGCGTCGTCCTGATCTCCTCCGTCGTAGGGCTCCTCGGCTCCGCCGGACAGGCCAACTACGCCGCCTCCAAGGCGGGGCTCGTCGGCTTCGCGCGCTCGCTCGCCCGGGAGCTGGGCTCGCGCAACATCACCTTCAACGTCGTGGCACCCGGTTTCGTCGACACCGACATGACCAAGGTGCTCAGCGAGGAGCAGCGCGCGGGGATCGTCGCGCAGGTGCCGCTCGGCCGCTACGCGCAGCCCGGGGAGATCGCCGCGACGGTGCGCTTCCTCGCCTCCGACGACGCCTCGTACATCACTGGAGCCGTCATCCCGGTTGACGGCGGATTGGGCATGGGTCACTGATCACATGAGCGGAATCCTCGCGGGCAAGCGCGTACTCGTCACGGGCGTCCTCACGGAGGGCTCGATCGCCTTCCACGCGGCCAAGGTCGCACAGGAGGAGGGCGCCGAGGTCGTCCTCACCGGCTTCGGCCGGCTGAGCCTCGTCGAGCGCATCGCGAAGCGCCTGCCCAAGCCCGCGCCCGTCATCGAGATGGACGTCACCAACAAGGAGCACCTGGACGCCCTCCCGGGCCGCATCCAGGAGCACTTCGGCGACGACGGCCACCTCGACGGCATCGTGCACTCGATCGCCTTCGGCCCCCAGCCGGTCTTCAACTTCCTGGAGGCGGAGTGGGAGGACGTCGCCACGGCCGTCCACGTCTCCGCGTACTCCCTCAAGGCCCTCACGATGGCCCTCCTGCCGCTCATGCCGCGCGGTGGCTCGGTCGTCGGCCTCACCTTCGACGCCACGATCGCCTGGCCGAAGTACGACTGGATGGGCGTCGCGAAGGCCGCCCTGGAGTCCACCAACCGCTACCTCGCCCGCGACCTCGGCGCGAAGAACGTGCGGTGCAACCTCATCTCCGCCGGTCCCATCAAGTCGATGGCCGCGAAGTCCATCCCGGGCTTCGAGGAACTGTCCGACGTGTGGAACACGCGCGCCCCGATCGGCTGGGAGATGTCCGACCCGGAGCCGGCCGGCCGCGGCGTCGTCGCGCTCCTCTCGGACTTCTTCCCGCGCACGACGGGCGAGATCGTCCACGTGGACGGCGGCGTCCACATGATGGGGGCCTGACCCCGCGCGGGACCGCCCCCGCCGCACCGAAGGGCGCCCTTACCCCGGCACGGGGGAGGGGCGCCCTTCGTATGTGCCGGGGCGGGCGTGCGCGTCCGCCGGGTGCGCGCGTCCGCCGGGTGCGCGCCGCGCGGGATCGCGGGTCCGGGGTGCGGGCTCGCGGGTCCGGGGTGCGCGGGTGCGTCCCCTCAGCCCCGCTCCGCCTGGGGCGCCCGGGCCGCCTCCCCGGCCTGTCCCGAACGTCCCGCCTGTCCCGCACGTCCCGACTGGGCCGCCGCCCGGGCCTCGCGCTCGGCGCGGTCGCCCTCACCGAGGAGCGCCGGGCGGCACATGTACGGGATGCCGCCCGCCTCGTTCGCCGCCGTCTCCGGGTCGCGCTCGACGATGGCGCGCAGCAGCGCGTGGTGGTCGAGGTCGTTCTGCGGGCTCATCTCGCCGATGTCCTCGCGCAGCCAGTCCCGCAGCACCTCGCCGAGGTCCGCGTACACCTCCGTGATCACGGTGTTGTGCGAGGCGGCGACGACCGCGAGGTGGAAGGTGGCGTCCGCGAGGACGAAGCTCTCCGCGTCGCCCGCCTTCCACGCGCTCTCGCGGCGCCCGAGCGCCTGCTCCAGGAGCCGCAGGTCCTTGTCCGTGCGCCGCTGCGCGGCGAGCCGCGCAGCCGTCGACTCCAGCGCCACGCGCAGTTCGGCGAAGTCGCGCGGATCGGCGGCGGCGAAGCGCCGCTGCATCACCCCGGCCAGCTCGCTCGTCGCGACGACGTACGTGCCCGAGCCCTGCCGGATGTCGAGCAGCCCGTTGTGCGCGAGCGCCCGTACCGCCTCGCGCACCGTGTTGCGGGCCACCCCGAGCTGCTCGACCAGCTCCGGCTCGGTCGGGATGCGCGTACCGACCGGCCACTCGCCCGAGGCGATCTGCGCCCGCAGCGCGGCGATGACCTGCTCGGAGAGCGCCGAGCGGCGGGGGGAAGACAGCGGCATGAGAGTCCTAGGAATCGAGGGCCGACGGGCGGGGGCGGGGCGTGCGGGAGATCACCAGTATGGGAGAGGCCGTGAGGCGGGACGCGACTGGACAAGTAAACATCCCATGATTCTATGATGGGGGCATGGCAGCTGAGGAAACCACCCCCGTGCGGTCGGCGACCGCACCGTCCCCCACCCCCGCGCCCCCCGCCGGGGCACCCTCCGGGGGACCGTCCCCCACCGCCCCGGTGAAGGGGCTCCTCGCCGTACTCATGCCGCTCGGGATCATCCTCGCCGCGCTCAACCTGCGCCCCGCGATCACGAGCCTCGGTTCGCTCCTGGAGGAGGTGCGCGACGGGCTCGGCATGAACGGGACCCTCGCCGGGCTGCTCACCTCCGTCCCGCCCTTCTGCTTCGCGCTCTTCGGCTTCCTCGCCCCGCGCCTGTCCCGGCGCTTCGGCGCGGGCACGGTCGTCTGCGGCGGCATGATCGCCATCACCGCCGGGCTCGTCGTCCGGCCGTTCGCCGGCGGCACGGCGGGCTTCCTCGCCGCGACGGTCCTCACCCTCGCGGGTATCGCGGTGAGCAACGTGCTCATGCCGGTCGTCGTCAAGAACTGGTTCCCCGACCGGGTCGGCAGCATGACCGGGCTCTACTCCATGGCCCTCGCGGTCGGCACCTCCCTCGCCGCCGCCGTCACGGTGCCGCTCAACGACGCCCTCGGCGGCGGCTGGAAGGGCGGCCTCGGCATCTGGGCCGTCCTCGGTGTCCTCGCCGTACTGCCCTGGGCCGCGCTCAGCCGCCACGGCCGCGCGGCGGAGCGCGCCGCGGCGGCGGGCCCGGCCGGGGACGGGCCGGGCGACACGCTCAACGTCGCCCGCAGCCGCACCGCCTGGTCCCTCGCCGTCTTCTTCGGCCTCCAGGCCACCGCCGCCTACATCACCATGGGCTGGATGCCGCAGATCTTCCGCGACGCGGGCATCTCGGCGGGGACCGCCGGCCTGCTCCTCGCGGTGATCATGGCGCTCGGCATCCCGCTCGCCTTCGTCATCCCGCGCGTCGCCACCCGGCTGCCGCAGCAGGGCCCGGTCGTCGTCGTCCTCGGCCTGTGCGGTCTCGGCGGCTACCTCGGCCTGGCCCTCGCGCCCGCGGGCGGGGCCTGGATCTGGGCGTTGCTCATCGGCCTCAGCAACTGCGCCTTCCCGCTCGCGCTCACGATGGTCGGCCTGCGCGCCCGCACCGGCCCCGGCGTCGTCAAGCTCTCCGCCTTCGCCCAGAGCGTCGGCTACCTCATCTCCATCCCGGGCCCGCTGCTCGTCGGCGTCCTCAACGACGTGACGGGCGGCTGGGGCGTCCCGATCCTCTTCATGGCCTGCCTCATGGTCCCGCAGATCATCGTGGGCACCCTGGCCGGCCGGAACCGCACGATCGAGGACGAACACCTCGCCCGGACGGCCTGACCGCACCCCTTCCGCCCGGGCGGGCGCCCTGCCCGGGGCCCCGGGCGGAAGGAGGCCGGAGAAGCCCCATAAACTGCGCACATGCCCGTGCTCGAACCCAATCCCCAAGGCGGCCAGAAGAAGCTCCTCCTGGTCTTCGGCGCGATGATCGGCATCACGGTGGTGATCGGCATCATCGCGAGCGTCCTCGCCTGACCCGGCCCGGACCGGACCAGAATCCGTTCCCCCTCGGCCTCCGGCCGCCGCGGCGTGCCCGTCCGGCGACTCTTCCCGCGCGGGCCGTACTCCGCGCGCGCGAAGGCGCGGGGCCACCACACCCGCCGCCCCCTGCCTCCTGCCTCCCGCGAGGGAATCCGTTCGACCGCTCCCCGGCCCTCCTCGGGGGCAACCCCTAATACTCCAGCAGCGGTTCGTGTCCTGAGCTGGTCTTTGTCGTTCTCCTGGTATGAGGGAGCTGGGTGAAGTAGCTGTATGGTCCGCGGAGTTGGAGGCTGTGTTCGCTCGGGTCGCGGGTCGGTTTGCTCGGGCGGATCTGCGGTGGCGGATGCGGGATTACGTTCGGGGTCTGCTGGCTCGTGTGGCGCGTAAGAACGGCTGGCAGCTCGCGGAGTGGGCGGGGCACCGTAGTCCTGACGGGTTCCAGCGGCTGCTGAACTCCAGCGTCTGGGATGCGGACGCGGTGCGGGACGATGTCCGCGAGTATGTGGCCGAGGTGCTCGGTGATGACGGGGTCCTGATCATCGATGACACCGGTTTCATCAAGAAGGGGATCACGTCGGCGGGTGTGGGCAGGCAGTACACCGGCACCTCGGGCAAGATCGACAATTGTCAGGTCGGGGTCTTCGCCGCCTACGCCACGTCTCGCGGACGTGCCCTGGTCGACCGGGAGCTGTATCTCCCGAAGGCGTGGACAGGGGATCGGGAACGCTGCCGGGCGGCGAAGGTTCCCGACGAGCGGGAGTTCGCGACCAAGGGTGAACTCGCGAGGGCGATGGTTACCCGGACGCTGGCCGCCGGTCTGCCGGCGCGGTGGGTGACGGCGGA
The DNA here is from genome assembly GCF_000154905.1 of Streptomyces sp. SPB074. Taxonomy (GTDB): domain Bacteria; phylum Actinomycetota; class Actinomycetes; order Streptomycetales; family Streptomycetaceae; genus Streptomyces. Next base: position 5,696,040 of record NZ_GG770539.1, read on the forward strand.
CGAGGCCTATGGGCAGGACTGGAAGTTCCGCCGCCTGCTGGAGGAACTCGATGTCGGTTACGTCGTCGCTGTTCCGAAGTCTCAGCAGGTCAAGAGCTTGACGGGGTTCTGGCGGATCGACGAGCTCATCGCCCAGGCGCCCCAGGATGCCTGGCAGCGGCTGTCCTGCGGCAACGGGGCCAAGGGCCCCAGGGTCTACGACTGGGCGAGCGCGAGACTGCCGTCGATCGCCCTCTTCGACGGCGACGAGTCAGCCCACCACCGATGGGTGCTGGCCCGGCGCAGCGTGGCACGGCCCGAGGAGACCGCCTACTACTTCGCCTACGCGCCCACGAGCACCACTGTCGCCGACCTGGTGCGGGCGGCCGGCACACGCTGGGCGATCGAGGAATGCTTCCAGGCGGCGAAGAACGAGTGCGGCCTGGACGAGTACGAGGTCCGCCGCTACGTCGGCTGGTACCGGCACATCACCCTGGCCATGCTCGCCCACGCCGTCCTGACCTCACTCGCAGCCCAAGCCGCCGACGAGCCCGAAAAAGGGGGCTTTGGAAACGAACCTCTCTCGCCCCGCTCACCGTGGCAGAAATCAGACGCCTCCTGGACACTCTCCTTCCCCGCCCCCGACCCCACCCCGACCCAGTCACCCACGCACTGAAGTGGTCAGCCTGGAGAAGACACCACCAAGCCACCGCCCGCCGCTGCCACTACCAAAAACGCAGCTCAGGACACGAACCGCTGCTGGAGTACTAAGGGTTCGGGCCGGAAAATATCAGGGTCGAGTGGGGGGTAAACCCGATAGGCGCGGGCGCCCGCGGCCCGTAGCGTCGTCGGTGAGGCGTCGGGGTCCCGGCGTCGCACGGCGACCGGGGGAGACGGTATGAGCACGCAGGTCCACAGCAGGGGCGAGCCCACCTCGTCCGCCCCGGCGCAGTCCCGGCTCCCGTGGTGGGCGCTCGTCCTGCCCACGCTCGCCTTCCTCGTCCTGCTCGCCCTCGTCGCGCAGCCCGCCCAGGCGCACGCGGCGGTCACCGCCCCGGGCCTCGCCGGTCTCCTCGACCGCTTCGGCGCCCTCCTCGGCGGCCTCTTCGGCTGAGCGGCGACGGTCCCTTGTCACTCCTGCGGGGGGAGTGCGCAACTCCCTCCGCAGGAGCGCCCCTTTCATGCGAAGCTGAGCCGTATGAGCGCCGCTGTCTCCTCCGGGGGGATGTCCGCCCCCGCTCCCGCCACCACCCGTAAGCTCGTCCTGCTGCGTCACGCGAAGGCCGACTGGCCCGAGGGCTCCGACCACGACCGACCGCTCGCCGAGCGGGGCCGTCAGGACGCCCCAGCGGTCGGCCGCAGACTCGCGGACCTGGGTATCGCCGCCGATCTCGCGCTGTGCTCCACCGCCCGCCGCACCCGCGAGACGTGGAAGCTCGCCGTCCCCGAACTCCCGGAGCGCCCGCGCACGGTCTACGAGGAGCGGATCTACGAGGCCGCCCCCGGCGCGCTGATCGAACTCCTCAACGAGGTGGACGACGAGGCCGCCACCGTCCTCCTCATCGGCCACAACCCCGGGGTCCAGGCCCTCACCGAGATCCTCGCCGGCAGCACCGAGGGCGAACGCGCGGCCCGCCTCAGCGGCCGTGACTTCCCCACCGCCGCCTTCTCGGTCCTGGAGTTCACGGGGACCTGGAAGTCACTGGAGCCGGGAGTCGCCACCCTCACCGACTACTGGGCCCCGCACGAGAGCTGAGCCCGCACGGGGGACCGGGGCCCCGGGCCGGGCGGTGAGGGCCGGGCCGCGATGTCCGTACGGGGCCCCGGTCGCCCGCGTTCGTGCGCGGCCGACCGGGGTCGCGGAACCCGGTTACGAAGCAGTCCCGGAAGTTGTCCGCCGCAGGAGATCCGCAGAGGCCACTTGTCCCAGTCACCCGGCGCGGTCACGGGACTTCGGCTACCCGGCCTCCGCCGAGCCCGGTCCCGCCTCGCTCCCGGCCCCGCGCCGGACACGCCCCCCGAGGGCCCCTCAGTCCGCCACCGCCCCGTCCGCCGCCTCGACCTCTTCCCGGGTGATCCCGAGGAGGTAGAGCACGGTGTCGAGGAAGGGCACGTTCACCGAGGTGTGTGCCGCTTCCCGCACCACCGGCTTCGCGTTGAAGGCGACGCCGAGTCCCGCCGTGTTGAGCATGTCGAGGTCGTTGGCCCCGTCGCCGATCGCGACGGTCTGCGCGAGCGGCACCCCCGCCTGCTCGGCGAACCGCCGCAGCAGCCGCGCCTTGCCCGCGCGGTCCACGATCTCGCCCGTGACCCGGCCGGTGAGCCTGCCGTCCACTATCTCCAGCGTGTTGGCGGCGGCGAAGTCGAGCCCGAGGCGTTCCCTCAGCTCGTCGGTGACCTGCGTGAAGCCCCCCGAGACCACGCCCACCTGGTAGCCGAGCCGTTTCAGCGTCCGGATCAGGGTGCGCGCGCCGGGCGTGAGGCGTACCTCCGCCCGTACCTTCTCGACCACCGAGGCGTCGAGCCCGGCGAGCAGCGCGACCCTCGCGTGCAGCGACTGCGCGAAGTCCAGCTCCCCGCGCATCGCCGACTCGGTGACCCGCGCCACCTCGGCCTCGCAGCCGGCGTGCGCGGCGAACAGCTCGATGACCTCGTCCTGGATGAGCGTCGAGTCGACGTCCATCACGACGAGTCGCTGCGCGCGCCGCTGGAGCCCGGCGGCGACCACGGCGATGTCCACGCCGAACTCTCCCGCGCGCGGCGCGAGCGCCGAGCGCAGGATGTCGGCGGGCACACCGGAGACCGCGAACTCCACCGCTGTCACGGGGTACTTGGCGAGCCGGAAGACGCGGTCGATGTTCGCGCCCGCTTCCGTGATACGCGCGGCGATCGCGGCGGTCGACTCGGCGGTCAGCGGGTTGCCCAGCACGGTCACGTGCGAACGCCCCGTGCCGCGCGGCCGGTTGTCGCCCGTACCGGAGATGATCTCCGCCGCGAGCCCCCAGGACTCCGCCCAGCCGTGGACCGTGGCCCGCAGCTCGCCGCCCTGCGCCCCGGGAGGCTCGCTCACGAGGGCGCACAGCACGATGCGGCCCCGCGTGACGACCTGTTCGATGTCCACGACGTCCACGCCGAAACCGGCGAGGGTGTCGAAGAGACCGGCCGTGAGGCCGGGGCGGTCCTTGCCGAAGATCTTGACGAGAAGAGTCGGCAGGTCCTCGGACGCCGACGCCGCAGACAGTGATGCGCTCATGGTGCCCCTACCGTATCGGCCCCCGCCCCGCCGAAGAACGCCGTCCCGCAGGCCGGACACCGCCCCCCGCCTCCCTCTCCGCGCCGCCCCCTCCCCTCCGTCCCCCGTTCCCCCGCGCTCCCCCCTCCGTTCTCCCGCGTTCCGCGCCTCGCCGCACCCGCCCGGCGTTCCCCGCTGCCGCTCCTCGCGCCGCCGTTACCGGGACGGAATCTCGTTCCGGCTTCCACCCCGGGGCCTCCGCCTGGGATAGTGCTGCCGCACGCCGAGCAGATCTTCCCCGGACGCGGACAGCGACAAGCCCGCGACGGGGTCATGGGGGACACGGACATATGGGGCTCGCGGTACCGGCACACGTACTGGAACTCGACGGCAGGACCTGGACGCTCGATCCGGCCAGGACATACACGGTGGGACGTGATCCACAGGCGGACATCGTCGCCGAGGACGCCAGGATCTCCTGGCGCCACGCGACCCTCGCCTGGACGGCCTCCGGCTGGACGATCGAGGACGGCGGCAGCACCAACGGCACCTTCGCCGAGGGCCGCCGAGTCACCCGCGCGGTCCTCGCCCCCGGCACCGTGATCCACCTCGGCAACGCGAGCGACGGCCCCCGCCTCAGCGCCCGCCCCGCCGAGCAGCCCGCCGACGCGCCGCAGGACCGCCCCGCGCCGCAGCCGCGGGACGGCTCCGCCGAGCACGCGCCGGCCCCGCACCCCGCCCAGTGGCCGCCCCTGCGGCCCGCGGGGGAGCGGCCCGCGGGGGAGCGG
>NZ_GG770539.1:5700209-5711468 GCF_000154905.1 Streptomyces sp. SPB074
CGATCCCCGCTCCCGGCCGAGCGGCACCTCCTCCGGCGACCGCAGCCCCACGACCTTCCACCAGATGGCCGTCGGCCGCCGCATGAGCATCGGGCGCGCCCTGGAGAACGACCTGGTCGTCTCCGACCTCCAGGTCTCGCGGCGCCACGCCGAGTTCCACGCGACGCCCGACGGCCGCTTCGAGATACGCGACCTCGGCTCGCACAACGGCACCTACGTCAACGGTCAGCCGCTGCCCAAGTCCGGGAGCGCCCTGCTCGGCCCGCAGGACACCGTGGGCGTCGGCCACTCCGCCTTCCGGCTCGTCGAGGGCCGCCTGGAGGAGTTCGTCGACTCCGGTGAGGTGTCCTTCACGGCGCGTCACCTCACCGTCGAGGTCGACGGGGGCAAGCAGATCCTCAAGGACGTCTCCTTCGGCGTCCCGGAGAAGTCCCTCGTCGCCGTCATCGGCCCCTCGGGCTCCGGCAAGTCCACGCTGCTCAAGGCCCTCACCGGATACCGTCCCGCCGACCGGGGCACGGTCCTGTACGACCACCGCGACCTGTACAAGCAGTTCGCCGAGCTGCGCCAGCGCATCGGGCTGGTCCCGCAGGACGACATCCTGCACAAGGAACTCACCGTGCGCCGCGCCCTGCGCTACGCGGCGAAGCTCCGCTTCCCCGCCGACACCAGCGAGCAGGAGCGCCAGGACCGCATCACCGAGGTGCTGCGCGAGCTGAAGCTCGACATCCACCAGGACAAGAAGGTCACCTCGCTCTCCGGCGGCCAGCGCAAGCGGGTCTCGGTCGCGCTGGAACTGCTCACGAAGCCCTCGCTGATCTTCCTGGACGAGCCGACCTCGGGCCTCGACCCGGGCATGGACCGGGACGTGATGCAGCTCCTGCGCGGCCTCGCCGACGACGGCCGCACCGTCCTCGTCGTGACGCACTCGGTCGCCGAGCTGTCGCTGTGCGACAAGCTGCTCGTCATGGCGCCCGGCGGCGCCGTCGCCTACTTCGGCCCGCCCGCCGAGGCACTCAACTTCTTCGGCTACACGAGCTGGGCGGACGTCTTCTCGGCCTTCGAGGAGTACCGCGACTACGACTGGGCGGGCCGCTGGAAGGGCTCGCAGCACTATCAGCTGTACGCGGCCGAGGCGGACGTCGCCGCCTCGCAGCCCGTCCCCGTGCTCGGCCAGAGCCCCGCGACGCTGCGCCCGACGAAACCGCAGGGCTGGTTCGCCCAGCTCAGGACGCTCACCGCGCGCTACCTCGCCGTCCTCGCCTCGGACCGCTTCTTCATCGCGCTCATGGTCGTCCTGCCGGTCGTGCTCGGCGTCGTCTCGGTGATCATCCCGGCCAAGTTCGGCCTCGCCCCGCCGACCCCGCCCTCCCGGTTCAACAGCGCGGCCGGGATGATCCTCATGATCCTCGTCGTGGGCATCTGCCTCGCGGGAGCGGCCAACTCCGTACGCGAACTGATCAAGGAACGCGTCATCTACGAACGGGAACGGGCCACCGGGCTCTCCCGCTCCGCGTACCTCATGTCGAAGGTCCTCGTCCTCGGCGTGGTCACCGCGCTCCAGGGCGTCATCATGACCCTCATCGGCACGAGCACCCGCGCCCTGCCCGAAGAGGGCCTCCTCCTGCCGCCCGCCGCCGAGATCGGCATCGCCGTCATCACGATGGGCCTCACCTCGATGGTCATCGGCCTGGTGATCTCCGCGCTCGTGCGCACGAGCGAGATGACGATGCCGCTCCTCGTGATGTTCGCGATCGTCCAGCTCGTCTTCACCGGGACGCTCTTCCAGATCTTCGACAGCCCCGGGCTCGAACAGCTCGCCTGGCTCATGCCCTCGCGCTGGGCGGTCGCGGCGGCCGGGGCGACGACCGACCTCGCGCACCTCATGCCCCCGTGGGACGAGAAGCGCCCCGGGGACCTCGATCCGCTGTGGGAGCACACCGCGGCCCAGTGGGGCGTGAACATCGCGGTCCTGCTCGGGATCGCCGTCGTCCTGCTCCTCGTCGTCTCGCGGCTCCTGCGCCGCCACGAACCCGAGGTCATGCGCAAATGAGACGCGGGGCGAGCGGCCGGGGCCCCGCCGGGGAACGTCACCCGGGCCCGTACCGCCCGCCCGGCCCGTACCCGCGCACGCCGCGAGGGCGGCACCCGCATCCGGGTGCCGCCCTCGCGACTGGTCAATAGGGGGCCGTGGGCACGACCCCGTCTCTCCCGCTCAGCACTCCCCGTACGCCGGGTCGGCGCGTGGTGGAGTCTCTGCCGGGGCTCCGCCGGGCTCAGCCCGCGCGGTCTCGGGGGAATGCTCAGTAGGCCGAGTTCACGTTGTCCATCGTGCCGTACCGCTCGGCGGCGTAGTTGGCGGCGGCGGTGATGTTCGCGACCGGGTCGTAGATGTCGTTCGAGGTGCCCGCGACGTGCCAGTGCTCGAAGGTCGGCTGGATCACCTGGAGCAGACCCTTGGAGGGAATGCCGTTCTGGGCGTTGATGTCCCACAGGTTGATCGCGCGGGTGTTGCCGGAGGACTCGCGCATGATGTTGCGGTGCAGACCCTCGTACGAGCCGGGGATGCCCTTCGCCTTCATGATGGCGAGCGACTCGCGAATCCAGCCGTCGAGGTTGTTCGGGTAGGTCTTGACGGCCTTGCGCTCGGCGTTGCGGCTCGCGGCCTGCTTGCTCGCGTGGCTCTTCGTGGCCTGCGCCTTCTTCTTCGTCTCGGCGGCCTTGGCCTTCTGCGCGGCCTTGATCTTCGCCTCGGCGGCCTTCGCCTGCTCGGAGGCACCGGCCTGCTGGTTGGTGATGCTGGCGTGCAGCTCCTTGGCCTGCGCGTTGCCGCCGACGACGCTGCTGTACGCGGCCGGCTCGGAGGCGGCGACGCTCTGCGCGGCGGAGCCGGAACCGCTCGTCGCGGGAATCGCGATGCCGCAGACGAGGACGGCGGCCGAGACGCTGCCTATACCGGCGAGCTGGAGCTTCTGCGTACGGCTCAGGTTGCCGCCGCGCAGCGCGGCCGGAACGGCACCCGCGACCTTGGCCTGGGCGGTGCCGACCTGCTCGCCGAACTTGCTGGAGGAAACGCGCTGCTGGATCGAGCCGAGCTGGCTGGTGACCTGACGACGACCGTCGTTGATTCGCTTCTGGGCGTTTCGCATGAGCGTGGAGATGTCAGACATGGCAGATGTGACCTCTTCGTGTAAGCGGGGGAGGTCGCTCTCGGCGCGGAGGGGACGAAATGTTTCCCCGGCCTGGCGCCGGGTAGAGACCGACGCCGAGCGACGGGTGCCATTGTTAGCGGCCGCAAAAATGCGTGGCAAAGATGTGACGTACGATGCGGCTTAGTTATAAAGGGTCCGTTTTGGGGCCTATGGGGCCGCAAAGCCCCCGCTCGTATCGGACATACGGCATGTACTACGCAAGTTCGTACGTGACGTGCACCCTATGCCCGTCCTCACAAGCCGCCCGCCCGCATCTCACCCGCCGTTGCTTCCGCAAAGCGGAGGGTGTGCGGTTCACGCACCTCTCCACCCGGTCGCGGCCCTCTCCACCCCTGGAGCTACGTCCGGCGGCGCTCCCCCCTGCGTCCCCGGGACCGATGCCGCCCGCACGGCCCCCGGCTACGGTGAGCCCATGCCCCCCGCCACCCCCACCGGCCTCCGCGCGGTCAGCTCCGCCCTGCTCGCGATGAGCAGACCGCTGGAGGTCCAGGACGTCCTGCACACGATCGTCGCCTCGGCCCGCGAACTCCTCGACGCCGAGTACGCGGCCCTCGGCGTCCCCGACGACCACGGCGGCTTCGCCCAGTTCGTCGTGGACGGGGTGAGCGAGGAGCAGTGGAAGGCCATCGGCCCCCTCCCGCGCCGCCACGGCATCCTCGCCGCCCTCCTGGAGGAGGGCCGCACCGAACGCCTCGCCGACGTCCGCCGCGACCCCCGCTTCAAGCGCTGGCCCGCCGCCCACCCCGACATGAGCGACTTCATCGGCCTCCCGGTCCGCCACGGCGAGGAGACGATCGCGGCCCTCTTCCTGGCCAACAAGCGCTGCCCCCACCCCGAGAACACCTGCGGCTTCACCGAGGAGGACGAGGAACTCCTCGGAATGCTCGCCCAGCACGCCGCCATCGCCCTCACCAACGCCCGCCTCTACGAGCGCAGCCGCGAGCTGACCATCGCCGAGGAGCGCTCCCGGCTCGCCCACGAGCTCCACGACGCCGTGAGCCAGAAGCTCTTCTCGCTCCGCCTCACCGCCCAGGCCGCCACCGCCTTCGTCGACCGCGACCCCGCGCGCGCCAAGGAGGAGCTGCACCAGGTCGCCGCGCTCGCGGCCGAGGCGGCCGACGAGCTGCGCGCCGCCGTCGTGGAGCTGCGCCCCGCCGCGCTGGACGAGGACGGCCTCGTCGCGACCCTGCGCACGCAGATCCGCGTACTCGACCGCGCCCACGCGGCGCACGTCACCTTCCGGGGGGAGGGAGTGCGCGCCCTGCCCGCCGCGCAGGAGGAGGCGCTGCTGCGCGTGGCGCAGGAAGCACTCCACAACGCGCTGCGGCACTCCGGCGCCGCCCACGTCGGCGTCGTCCTGCGCCGCGCGGGGCGCGGCGCGGCGCTCCGCGTCACGGACGACGGCTCCGGCTTCGACGTACGCGGGGTGCGCCGCGCGGGGCGCCACCTCGGCCTCGTCTCCATGCGCGACCGCGCGGCGGGCGTCGGGGGCTCGCTCACGGTGGAATCGGAGCCCGGCAAGGGCACCACGATCGAGATGGAGGTACCCGGTGGCTGATGCAGGCGAGCGGACGGCCCCTACGGGAGCGGCCGGCAGGGAAGGGGAGGGAGCGGGCGCGGCGTCCGGCGCCCCCCGCCCCATCCGCGTGCTCCTCGTCGACGACCACCAGGTCGTCCGCCGGGGGCTGCGCACCTTCCTGGAGATCCAGGACGACATCGAGGTGGTCGGAGAGGCCGCCGACGGCGAGGAGGGCATCGCGCGCGCGGCCGAGCTGGGCCCCGACGTGATCCTCATGGACGTCAAGATGCCGGGCACCGACGGTGTCGAGGCGCTGCGCACCCTGCGTTCCCTCGGCAACGAGGCGCGGGTCCTGATCGTGACGAGCTTCACCGAGCAGCGCACCGTGGTGCCCGCGCTGCGCGCCGGAGCGGCCGGCTACGTCTACAAGGACATCGACCCCGAGGCCCTGGCCGGGGCGATCCGCTCCGTGCACGCCGGGCACGTCCTCCTCCAGCCCGAGGTCGCGCGGACACTCCTCGCCCAGGAGGAGCAGGCCCCGCAACCCTCGCGCGGCGGCTCGCTCACCGAGCGCGAACGCGAGGTGCTCGGGCTCATCGCGGACGGCCGCTCCAACCGCGAGATCGCCCGCGCGCTCGTCCTCTCCGAGAAGACGGTGAAGACGCACGTATCGAACATCCTGATGAAACTCGACCTCGCCGACCGCACCCAGGCCGCCCTGTGGGCCGTACGGCACGGCTACAGCGACTGAAGCGCCTGCTCGCACGCGGTGTGCTCGGATGGTTGCACGAAAGAATGAGATTCATACCGACGGGTGCACCTCACCCGGACGGCGGAACGTGCCGGCCGGACGCGCGTTCTCCAGTGCACCCCGGGGCGATGGGCTCCGGGGTACTCAGGAGGACGAGAAAGTGATCAACTTCAAGAAGGCCGCGACCGTGACCCTGGTGGCCGGGGGGCTGCTCGCCGCGGGTACCGGTATGGCCTCCGCCACCGACTGCCCGCCCGCCCACGGCGGCGGCCACGGTGGCCACCACGCCCCGGGCCACGGCGGCCACCACGGCGGGAACGGCGGCGGCTCGCACGCCGGCGGCGGTGCCCACGCGAACGGTGCCGCGATTGGCTCCCCGGGCATCCTCTCCAGCAACCTCGTGCAGGTCCCGGTGAACATCCCGGTCAACGTGAGCGGGAACACGATCAACGTGATCGGGCTCCTTAACCCCGCCTTCGGCAACACCGCCGTCAACCGCTGACCTCTCAGCCGCCGTTCTTCACCCGAACGGTGGTGAAAGTGCCCATCCGGGCGCTACCCCGTGACCCCACGCGCCCCCGGCGCGTTTCCCAGCGTGCGGCCCCGAGCCAGGGGCCGTGAAACGCATCTGTGGAGGAGTAACACCCATGAGCATCGCCAAGAAGGCCGTCCTGACCATCGCCGCCGCCGGCCTCGCCGCCGCCGTCCCGGCGGGCGCCGCCTTCGCCGACTCCGGTGCCGAGGGTGCCGCCATCGGTTCCCCCGGCGTCGCCTCCGGCAACCTGGTCCAGGTCCCCGTGCACGTGCCGGTCAACGTCTCCGGCAACAGCATCAACGTGATCGGCTTGCTGAACCCGGCCTTCGGCAACGCCGCGGTCAACGGCTGACCCCAGCGACACCCCGACGGGGCCCGGCGCGCCACCCAGGCGCGCCGCCCCCCGCCGGGGTTCACCGCTCCCGCTCCTCCACCATCCCGTTGTACGCCGCGACCAGCGCCCGCCGCGCCGTCCGCTCCACCGGCCGCAGCGCCTCCGCGCGCGCCGCCATCTCGCCCGCGCTCACCGCCGCCCCGTGACCGCTCTCGTACGCGAGCGACACCAGCATCCCGATCCGCCGCCCCAGCTCCACGACCCGCACCGCCCGCGCCGGATACCCCGGCGCCAGGACCTCCGTCGCCCCCGCCCCGTGCACCCGCGCCCGGTACGCCTCGACCGCCGCCTCCGCGACCGGACCCGAGGCCGCCACGTCCAGCCGCGAGAGCACCACCGTCGCCTCCCGCATCGCCTCCGCCAGTTCCCGCTCCGCCTCTCCCAGCGAGGGCACGTCCGCCGGCGGCGCCTCCCGCACGGTCATGCAGCGCCACTCCACCTCCACGTGCACATCCCCCTCGGGCCCCGCCTCGAAGACCTCCGGCACGAGCCCATACGGAACCCCCACCGCCACCACGGCCTCCTCCGCCTCCAACGCCGCCGCGTTGAACTCCGGCGGACCCGAGAGCCCCAGCGGATGCCCGGGAGCGGGCAGCGCGAGCCGCAGCCCGCGCGCCCCCAGCGCCCGCAGACGCCCCAGCGCCAGCGTCAGCCCGACCGGGCCCCGCTCACCCGGCAGCCCCGTGACCCGGTGCACGGCGTCCTCACCGACGATCGCGCTCGCGGCGTCATCAGGCGGCACAAGACCGGCGAACAGTGCATTTCCCCAGGCGGTCAGCCGCCCGGAACGTGGTTCAACGCGCATCCCCCCAGCCTAAGGACAGGACGGGCCACGGCTTCCCCCGGCCGGTGGCGTAGGTTTTCTCCAGGGGGACACCCCTGGGGGGCGGCGTCCGATCGACGCACGCGACAAGCCGCGAGAGACAATGGGAGACACGGCGCTCATGAGCGATGTACTGGAACTGGTGGACGTATCGGTGGTCCGCGAGGGCCGGGCTCTGATCGAGCAGGTCTCCTGGTCCGTCAAGGAAGGCGAGCGCTGGGTCATCCTCGGCCCCAACGGCGCCGGCAAGACCACCCTCCTCAACGTGGCCTCCAGCTACCTCTTCCCCACCACCGGCACCGTCAGCGTCCTCGGCGACCGCCTCGGCCGCGTCGACGTCTTCGAACTGCGCCCCCGCATCGGCGTCGCCGGCATCGGCATGGCCGAGAAGCTCCCCAAGCGCCAGACCGTCCTCCAGACCGTCCTCACCGCCGCCTACGGCATGACCGCGAGCTGGCAGGAGTCCTACGAGGACATCGACGAGCAGCGCGCCCGCGCCTTCCTCGACCGCCTCGGCATGACCGAATACCTCGACCGCCGCTTCGGCACTCTCTCCGAGGGCGAACGCAAGCGCACCCTCATCGCTCGCGCCCTCATGACCGACCCCGAACTCCTCCTCCTCGACGAGCCCGCCGCCGGTCTCGACCTCGGAGGCCGCGAGGACCTGGTCCGCCGCCTCGGCCGCCTCGCCCGCGACCCCATCGCCCCCTCGATGATCATGGTGACCCACCACGTCGAGGAGATCGCCCCCGGCTTCACCCACGTCCTCATGATCCGCCAGGGCAAGGTGCTCGCCGCGGGCCCGCTCGAACTCGAACTCACCTCGCGCAACCTCTCCCGCTGCTTCGGCCTCCCCCTCGTGGTCGAGCAGCAGGGCGAACGCTGGACCGCCCGCGGCCTGCCCCTCGGCTGAGGCCCCGGCAGGGCCCCCACCCCGCGACCCGGCGCAAGCCACCCCCGTACGCCCTCAACGCCCCCTGTCCGCAGGGGGCGTTGCACGCCTACCATGCACACGTGGACATCGACGCGTGGGTGTGGTGGCTGATCGGCGCGGTGGCACTGGGGATTCCCCTCGTGGTGACCGCCATGCCGGAGTTCGGCATGTTCGCGGCGGGCGCCGTCGCCGGCGCGATCACCGCCGCCCTCGGCGGCGGCATCGTCGCCCAGGTCCTCGTCTTCGTCCTCGTCTCCGTCGCCGGGGTCGCCGCCGTACGCCCCCTCGCCGCCCGCCAGCGCGCCCAGCGCCCCCACCTCGCCAGCGGCATCGACGCCCTCAAGGGCCGCCAGGCCGTCGTCGTCGCCCGCGTCGACGCGAGCGGCGCGGGCCGCGTCAAACTCGCCGGCGAGATCTGGTCCGCCCGCGCGCTGGACGCCGAGCAGACCTTCGAACCGGGCCAGTCCGTCGACGTCGTGGACATCGACGGCGCCACGGCGGTGGTCATGTGAGCCCGGCCCACCCCCGCCCACCGCGCCACCCACCCGCACCGGGCCGCACCCCGCCGCCCGCCGCCCGCCACGATCAGGCCGAATCTGGGCGCTTTACCGCCCAGCGGGACGCGGCCCGCGCCAAACGGCCCCGATCACCCGGACGTTCTGACAGACTCGACGTCAAGATCCACCGCACGAAGCCTTGTTAGGCACCACGGCACGAAGGGCACGGGCTGCACGATGGCACCGATCATCATCGTCCTCATCATCCTGGTGGTGCTCGTCTTCATCGCCCTGATCAAGACGATCCAGGTGATCCCCCAGGCGAGCGCCGCCATCGTGGAGCGCTTCGGCCGCTACACCCGCACCCTCAACGCGGGCCTCAACATCGTCGTCCCCTTCATCGACACCATCCGCAACCGCATCGACCTGCGCGAACAGGTCGTCCCCTTCCCGCCCCAGCCGGTGATCACCCAGGACAACCTCGTCGTCAACATCGACACGGTCATCTACTACCAGGTCACCGACGCCCGCGCCGCGACGTACGAGGTCGCCAGCTACATCCAGGCGATCGAACAGCTCACCGTCACGACGCTCCGCAACATCATCGGCGGCATGGACCTCGAACGGACCCTCACCTCGCGCGAGGAGATCAACGCCGCCCTGCGCGGCGTGCTCGACGAGGCGACCGGCAAATGGGGCATCCGCGTCAACCGCGTCGAGCTCAAGGCGATCGAGCCGCCCACCTCCATCCAGGACTCGATGGAGAAGCAGATGCGCGCCGACCGCGACAAGCGCGCCGCGATCCTCCAGGCCGAAGGCGTCCGGCAGTCGGAGATCCTGCGCGCCGAGGGCGAGAAGCAGTCCGCGATCCTCCGCGCCGAGGGCGAGGCCAAGGCCGCCGCGCTCCGCGCCGAGGGCGAGGCCCAGGCGATCCGCACGGTCTTCGAGTCGATCCACGCCGGCGACCCCGACCAGAAGCTCCTCTCGTACCAGTACCTCCAGATGCTCCCCAAGATCGCCGAGGGCGACGCCAACAAGCTCTGGATCGTGCCCAGCGAGATCGGCGACGCCCTCAAGGGCCTCAGCGGAGCGGTCGGCAACTTCGGCGGCGGGCTCGGCAACCTCGGCGGCGGAGGCGGCAGCGACGCCAAGGCCGCCCCCACCCCGCCCGGCACCGGCGGCAAGCCCTTCCCACGCGAACAGCGCCCGCCCATCGACTGAGGCCCGCGCCCGCACGACGACGGGGCGGCCCCCCGGACCCGCGTCCGGCGGGGGACCGCCCCGCACCCGTACCCGGCGGCCCGCTCAGGCCACCACCCCGTGCCCCAGCCACTCCGGCAGCCGCAGCAGATCGTCCTGCCCCAGCCACTCCGGCAGCCGCAGCAGATCGTCCTGCCCCAGCGCGAGGAGCATCGCGTCCGCCGGGGTCGGCTCGAACGGCTGCCGCAGCAGCGGCATCCCCGCCTGCTCCGGCGTCCGGTCCGCCTTGCGGTGATTGTCCTCCGCGCACGAGGCCACCGTGTTCAGCCAGGAATCCGCCCCACCACGGGACTTGGGCACCACATGGTCCACCGTCGTCGCCCGCCGCCCGCAGTACGCGCACCGGTGCCGGTCGCGCACCAGGACACCCCGCCGCGACCACGGCGCTTGTCTTCGGAACGGCACCCGCAAGAAAACGGCACAGCCTGATCACCTGGAGCACCGGCAGAAACAGCGTCGCCGCCCGCATCCGCAGCCCCGGGTGCGCCCGCTCGACGACCGCCTTGTCGGTGAGGACCAGAAAACACCGCGCGGTGCAGGGTCACCGTCGACAGCGGCTCGAAGCTCGCGTTGAGCACCAGCGTGTCCCGCATCTCGCCCACCTCCCCGCTCACCGGCCGCCCCCTGGCGGTCGGGATCAACTCTGGCCGGGCACAACGAGATGGACAACGCAATAAAAAGTGCCCTCCCCTGATCAATTCCATGACCGGGGGAGGGCAAACACCCGGGGCGGACCCCGGTGCGCCCGGCGACGCCTCAGCTCGCCGGGATCTCGTACGTACCGATGAGCTGCGCGCGGCCCACGGTGTGGAAGTGGAGGTTGAAGCCGACCACGGCGGGCGTCGCCGAGGCATCGGGACCGAGCTTCTCCTGATCCACCGCGTGCACCGTGAAGACGTAACGGTGCGCCCGGTCCCCGGGAGGCGGCGCCGCCCCGCCGAAGCCCTCGCTGCCGTAGTCGTTGCGCGCCTGCACCGCACCGGCGGGCAGCCCCGCGAAGGACCCCGTCCCCGCCCCTGCGGGCAGCTCGGTGACCGTCGCCGGGATGTCGAAGACGACCCAGTGCCAGAAGCCGCTCCCGGTCGGCGCGTCCGGGTCGTAACACGTCACCGCGTAGCTCTCCGTCCCCTCCGGCGCCCCCTCCCAGCGCAGGTGCGGCGAGGTGTTCCCGCCGTCCTGCGCCTGGGCGGCACCCAGCGGCGCGCCCTCCGACACGTCGTCGCTGACCACCCGGAAGCCGGGCACCTGCGGCAACAGCTCGTAGGGGAGCGGTGGCCTCTTCTCACTCACGTCGCGATCCTTTCAGTACGTTTTTTGGCCGGGGCCCGGTCCTG
>NZ_GG770539.1:5711568-5714095 GCF_000154905.1 Streptomyces sp. SPB074
CCGCCGCGTACCCCGCCCCGGCCGCTCCGGAACCGGCCGCCCTCAGAACCAGCTGCGACGGCTGCCGACCTCGGAGATCCACTGGTGCAGGTACGCGTCCCAGTCGGTGTCGCCGAAGTGGTGCAGCCCGACCCGGAAGGCGCGGAAGGAGTCGCTGCCCTCGGTGAAGAGCCCGTCCTTCTTGTCCATCTCCAGCACGACGTCCATCTCCCGGTCGTCCGCGACGAAGCTCAGCTCGACCTGGTTCAGGCCGCGGTACTGCTGCGGCGGGTAGAACTCGATCTCCTGGTAGAAGGGGAGCCGCTGCCGCGTCCCGCGGATCGAGCCGCGCTCCAGGTCCGCGCTCTTGAACCGGAAACCGAGCCGCCCGAACGCGTCGAGGATCGCCTCCTGCGCGGGCAGCGGGTGCACGGTGACCGGGTCGAGATCGCTGGAGTCCACCGCACGCGCGATCTGGAGCTCGGTGGTCACCCCGACGCTCATCCCGCGCAGGTGCTGCCCCGCGAAGGTCGTGACCGGGGTCTCCCACGGGATCTCCAGGCCGAAGGGCACGACGTGCGACGCCCCCTCGTGCAGCAGGAAGGCCCCGCCGAGGCTCACCCGGTGGAACTCGATGTTCTGCTTGTACTCCTGGTCGCCGCTCTCCACCTCGACCCGCGCCTGGAGCCCGACCGAGAGCCCCTCGATCTGCTGGTCCACGGCCCCGCCCTGGATACGCACCTCGCCCTGCACCACGCCGCCGGGGACCACGTTCTCCTCGAACAGCACCGTCTCGACCTCGGCGCCACCGGAACCGAGACTCGCCAGCAGCTTCCTGAACCCCATGTGTCCGCCTCTTCCCTCGTTGACTTTCCCTGGAGACACGCCCGTGCGTCCGTACGGGCGCCCTGTATCCGCTACGGGCGGCGCGTCGCCGGACCCGCTCATACGAACGCGCCTTCGGCCCTCCCGGTTCCGGTGCCCGCGAACCGGTCCTCCCGTACCCTCGGGGGCCATGCCTTCTGAATCCGTCCCCCCGGAGGACATGATCGCGGCCCCCGACCGTACGCCGCTGCCCCGCTCCTTCTTCGACCGCCCGGTCCTGGAGGCCGCCCCCGCCCTCCTCGGCCGCCTCCTGGTCCGCGTATTTTCTCCCAAGGGCCGCGTCGTCCTGCGCCTCACCGAGGTCGAGGCGTACGCGGGCGAGGCGGACCCCGGCTCGCACGCCTACCGGGGCCGCACCGCGCGCAACGCCGTCATGTACGGGCCGCCGGGCCACGCCTACGTCTACTTCACCTACGGCATGTGGCACTGCCTGAACGTCGTGTGCGGCCCCGAGGGCTTCGCCTCCGGAATCCTGCTGCGCGCCGGAGAGATCGTCGAAGGCGCGGAACTCGTTAGGCCACGCCGCCCCACGGCCCGCCGTGACCACGAACTCGCCAAGGGCCCGGCCCGGTTGGCGACGGCCCTCGACGTGGACCGGACACTGGACGGTACGGACCTGTGCGGCGCCGAAGGCGCACCGCTCCGCCTCCTCACGGGCACCCCGGCTCCGGCGTCCCTCCTGCGCGCCGGCCCGCGCACCGGTGTCTCGGGCGAGGGCGCGGTGCACCCCTGGCGCTACTGGATCGACGGCGAACAGAGCGTCAGCCCCTACCGCGCCCACACCCCACGCCGCCGTCCGGGCACCGCGCGAGGGGCGAACCGCAAGGGCTCTTGACTTTCCTCGTCCGAAGCCCTAACCTAAGACGAGCTGCTTGTGCCGGTAACGCCCAAGGCGATGACGGACAGTGGCACCTCTACTACTCAACGACTCGGTCCCGTAAGGGTCTGTTTTTCGGTGCGCCCTTATCGAGGGAGCCGAAAAGGAGTGGGAGCCCGATTAGGAGCTCCACGGAAAGTCGGTTAACGTAGTGGAAACGCCGGAAGGGAAACGGGAAGGCCGAAAGGCCGGGCCGGGAACTGGAAAGGCGCCGAGGAAATCGGGCCCGAGAGGGTCTGATAGAGTCGGGAACACGAAATGCCGAAGGGAAAACGCCCGGAGGAAAGCCCGAGAGGGTGAGTACGAAGGAAGCGTCCGTTCCTTGAGAACTCAACAGCGTGCCAAAAGTCAACGCCAGATATGTTGATACCCCGACCGAGAGTCCCTTGTGGCTTGAGGTTGAGGTTCCTTTGAAACACAACACAGCGAGGACGCTGTGGACCGGGGGGATTATTCCTTCCCCTGGTTCCGCTCTCGTGGTGTCTCCCGATTACGGGAAAACATTCACGGAGAGTTTGATCCTGGCTCAGGACGAACGCTGGCGGCGTGCTTAACACATGCAAGTCGAACGATGAACCGCTTTCGGGCGGGGATTAGTGGCGAACGGGTGAGTAACACGTGGGCAATCTGCCCTGCACTCTGGGACAAGCCCTGGAAACGGGGTCTAATACCGGATACTTACCATCTTGGGCATCCAGGGTGGTGGAAAGCTCCGGCGGTGCAGGATGAGCCTGCGGCCTATCAGCTAGTTGGTGAGGTAATGGCTCACCAAGGCGACGACGGGTA
>NZ_GG770539.1:5723402-5725429 GCF_000154905.1 Streptomyces sp. SPB074
CCCACCCGTCGGTGACCGCGGGAGGGGCCCCTGTCGGTGTCGCGCCGTAGCATTCCCTCAGGGCGCGTGACCTGCATCGTCGGGCGTGCCCCGGCAGTCCCGTGACGATGACGAACAGCAAGGAGCTGAACCGAACGTGGCAGGAGTGGCCCGCCGCCGCCTCGACGCCGAACTCGTCCGCCGTAAACTCGCCCGCTCGCGGGAGCACGCCAGCCAGCTCATCGCCGCCGGGCGGGTCAGCGTCGGCGGCGCGCTCGCGCTGAAACCGGCGACGCAGGTCGAGACGAGCGCCCCCGTCGTCGTCACCCCCGACGAGGACGATCCCGACTACGTCTCGCGCGGCGGGCACAAGCTCGCCGGGGCCCTGGAGGCGTTCGAGCCGCGCGGGCTGCGGGTCGCCGGACGGCGCGCGCTCGACGCGGGCGCGTCCACCGGAGGCTTCACCGATGTGCTGCTGCGCGCCGGTGCCGCCCAGGTCGTCGCCGTCGATGTCGGGTACGGGCAACTCGCCTGGTCGCTCCAGAGCGATCCCCGCGTCGTCGTCAAGGACCGCACCAACGTGCGCGAGCTGGACCTCGGCCTCATCGACGGGGAGCCCGTCGGCCTCGTCGTCGGGGATCTCTCGTTCATCCCGCTCGGTCTCGTCCTGCCCGCCCTCGTCCACTGCTGCGCCCCCGACGCCGACCTCGTCCTCATGGTCAAGCCGCAGTTCGAGGTCGGCAGGGAGCGGCTCGGCAGCGGGGGCGTCGTGCGCAGTGCGGAGCTGCGGGCCGGGGCCGTCAAGCAGGTCGCCGCGCAGGCGGCGGACCTGGGGCTCGGCGTCCTCGGCGTCACCGCCAGCCCCCTGCCCGGACCCTCCGGGAACGTCGAGTACTTTCTTTGGCTGCGTGCCGGGGCTCCCCCGCTCGACCCGGCCGACGTCGACCGAGCGGTTGCGGAAGGACCCCGATGACCGAGACCGCCAAACCCGCCCACGCGACCAACCCCGCCCACGGCACAGACCCCGCCCACGGCACAGACCCGGCTCACGGCGCCGGCCCCGCCCGGCGCGCGGACGGGGCCGTGACCGCCCACGGCATCGCGCCCGCGCACACCGTCCAGCCCGGCGAGGGCCCCCGCAGCGTCTTCCTGCTCGCCCACACCGGGCGCCCCGCCGCGATCCGCAGTGCCGAACTCGTCGTGCAGGGCCTCCTGCGCTGCGGACTCGGAGTCCGGGTCCTGGAGGAGGAGGCGTCCGACCTGCCGCTGCCCGACACGCCCAAGGTCGAGCTGATCCAGGAGGCCACGCCCGAGGCACTCGACGGCTGCGAACTCCTCATCGTGCTCGGCGGCGACGGCACCCTGCTGCGCGGCGCCGAACTCGCCCGTGCCTCCGGCGTCCCCATGCTCGGCGTCAACCTCGGGCGCGTCGGCTTCCTCGCCGAGGCCGAGCGCGACGACCTCGACCGCGTGGTCGACCGTGTCGTCACCCGCGCCTACGACGTCGAGGAGCGCATGACCCTCGACGTCCTCGTGCACAGCGGCGGCGCGCTCGTGCACACCGACTGGGCGCTCAACGAGGCCGCCGTGCAGAAGATCTCCCCCGAACGGATGCTCGAAGTCGTCCTGGAGATCGACGGCCGCCCCGTCACCGGCTTCGGCTGCGACGGCATCGTCTGCGCCACCCCTACCGGCTCCACGGCCTACGCCTTCTCCGCCGGCGGCCCCGTCGTCTGGCCCGAGGTCGAGGCGCTGCTCATGGTGCCCATCAGCGCCCACGCCCTCTTCGCCAAGCCCCTCGTCACCTCACCCACCTCGATACTGGCCGTCGAGGTCCAGGAGGGCGGCTCGCCGAGCGGCGTCCTGTGGTGCGACGGCCGGCGCACCGTCCCGCTGCCGCCCGGCGCGCGCGTCGAGGTACGGCGCGGAGCGGTCCCCGTCCGCCTCGCCCGGCTCCACCACGCCTCCTTCACCGACCGTCTCGTCGCCAAGTTCGCCCTCCCCGTCGCCGGCTGGCGCGGCAGGCCCGCCTGACCCGGCAGGACGCG
>NZ_GG770539.1:5725564-5727472 GCF_000154905.1 Streptomyces sp. SPB074
CCGGCCCGCCGCGGCGCGGGGCCCGCGTATCGCGTGCGCTCGTACGGGGGACACGCGCCCCCGGACACGCGCTACGGCGCCCCCGTACGAGCGACACGCGGCCCCCGCCGGACCCGGGCGCACCCACCGGCTCGGGGCAACCGGGCGGGGTGACGTCGCCCGGGAGGAAGAAAACCTCGTATGGTCATGTGCGTGTTGGAGGAGATGCGGATACGGTCGCTCGGCGTCATCGACGACGCGGTGGTGGAGCTGTCACCCGGCTTCACGGCCGTGACGGGTGAGACCGGCGCGGGCAAGACGATGGTGGTCACGAGCCTCGGGCTGCTGCTCGGCGGACGTGCCGACGCGGCACTCGTGCGGATCGGCGCGAAGTCGGCCGTGGTCGAGGGCAGACTCACGCTGCCCCCCGGCTCCGCCGTGGCGCGGCGGGTCGAGGAGGCCGGCGCCGAACTCGACGAGGACGCGCTGCTCATCAGCCGTACCGTTTCCGCCGAGGGCCGCTCGCGCGCCCACCTCGGGGGCCGCTCCGTGCCCAACGGGGTCCTCGCCGAGCTCGCCGACGAACTCGTCGCCGTGCACGGCCAGACCGACCAGCAGGGTCTGCTCAAGCCCGCCCGGCAGCGCGCCGCGCTCGACCGGTACGCGGGCGTCGCCGTTCCGCTCGCCGCCTACCGCACCGCGTACCGGGGCCTGCGGGCCGTCGCGAGCGAGCTGGACGAGCTGACCACGCGCGCCAGGGAACGCGCCCAGGAGGCCGACCTGCTCCGCTTCGGCCTGGACGAGATCGCCGCCGTCGAGCCGCTGCCCGGCGAGGACGCCGAACTCGCCGCCGAGGCCGAACGCCTCGGCAACGCCGAAGCCCTGCGCGCCGCCGCCGCCGGGGCGCACACCGCGCTCGTCGGCAACCCCGAGGACCCCGAGTCCATCGAGGCCACCTCCCTCGTCGCCGGGGCCCAGCGTGGCCTCGACGGCGCGGGCGCCCACGACCCCGCCCTCGCCAAGCTCGCCGGGCGCCTCGGCGAGATCGGCATCCTCCTCACCGACGTCGCCGGGGAACTCGCCGGGTACGCCGACGACCTCGACGCCGACCCGCTCCGGCTCGCCGCCGTCGAGGAACGCCGCGCCGCGCTCGCGCAGCTCACCCGCAAGTACGGCGAGAACAGCGACGCCGTCCTGGAGTGGGCCCGTACCTCCGCCGAGCGCCTGACCGAGCTCGAAGGCGACGACGAACGCATCACCGCGCTCGCCGCCAAACGCGAAGGGCTCGCCGCCGAACTCGCCGCGCTCGCCGCCGAGCTGACCGCGGCCCGTACCGGGGCCGCCGAGCGCTTCGCCGAGGCCGTCACCGCGGAACTCGCCTCGCTCGCCATGCCCCACGCGCGCGTCAGCTTCGCCGTCTCGGCGACCGAGGCCGCCGAGGAGAGCGAAGGCGTCGTCATCGACGGACGGCGCCTCGCCTACGGCCCCTACGGCGTGGACGAGGTCGAACTGCTCTTCGCCCCGCACCCCGGCGCGGCCCCCCGGCCCATCGCCAAGGGCGCCTCGGGCGGTGAGCTGTCCCGCGTCATGCTCGCCGTCGAGGTCGTCTTCGCCGGGACCGACCCCGTGCCCACGTACCTCTTCGACGAGGTGGACGCCGGGGTCGGCGGCAAGGCGGCCGTCGAGATCGGGCGGCGGCTCGCGAAGCTCGCGCGCGGGGCGCAGGTCGTCGTCGTCACCCACCTGCCGCAGGTCGCCGCCTTCGCCGACCGGCAGCTCCTCGTGGAGAAGACGCACGACGGGAGCGTCACCAGCTCGGGCGTCAAGGTCCTGGAGGGCGAGGCCCGGGTGCGGGAACTGTCGCGGATGCTCGCCGGGCAGGAGGACTCCGAGACGGCCAGGGCGCACGCGGAGGAACTGCTCGCCGCA
>NZ_GG770539.1:5728304-5732979 GCF_000154905.1 Streptomyces sp. SPB074
GGCGCGCGCTCGATCCCGTACCGCTGCTCGCCGTCGCGGGGGAGGGGCCGCTGCGCGGGGAACTCCAGGCCAGGATCGAGGCGGAGGATCTGCCCGTACGGCTGCTCGGCAGCCGTGAGGACCTGCCCGCGCTGCTCGCGGCGAGCGATGTCGCCGTGCTGCCGAGCCGCTGGGAGGCGCGCGCGTTGTTCGCGCAGGAGGCGCTGGGGCTCGGTGTGCCGCTCGTCGCCTCGGCGGTCGGCGGCATTCCCGAACTCGTCGGCGGGGCGGCCGAACTGGTCCCCTACGGCGACGCCCCCGCCCTCGCCGCGCGCGTCGCCGGGCTCCTCGCCGATCCCGCCCGGCGCGCCGAGCTGGGCCGCGCGGGCCTGCGGCAGGCCGCGAGCTGGCCCACCGAGGACGCGACGGTCGCGCAGGTCCTCAGCGTGTACGACGAACTGACCCACCCCGAGCCACTGTTCTGAGCAGACCCGCCCCCGGGTCACCCGCCCCCGGGTCACCTGCCCCCGGGTCACCTGCCCCCGGGTCACCTGCCCCCGGGGCACCCGCGCCGCGGACGCATCCGCCCCCGGTGGCACCCCGCGCACGCCCCCCGGTCACCCGCCGCCCCGCGTGAGGCGAGACGGGTGACCGGAGGGCCGCCCGGGCTCAGCCCCCGTACGCCCCGCTCGCCGTCAGGCGCAGGGCCGTGTCGATGAGCGGCACGTGGCTGAACGCCTGCGGGAAGTTGCCGACCTGGCGGCCGCGCACCGGGTCCCACTCCTCGGCGAGCAGCCCGAGGTCGTTGCGCAGCGAGAGCAGGCGCTCGAAGAGCTTGCGGGCCTCGTCCACGCGGCCGATCATCGCGAGGTCGTCCGCCATCCAGAACGAGCAGGCGAGGAAGGCGCCCTCGTCGCCCGCGAGGCCGTCCACGCCCTCGTCGTCGCCCGAGGTCGGGTAGCGCATGATGAAGCCGTCCTTCGTGGACAGCTCCCGCTGGATCGCCTCGATCGTGCCGATGACGCGCTTGTCGTCGGGCGGCAGGAAGCCCATCTGCGGGATCAGGAGCAGCGAGGCGTCCAGCTCGCGCGAGCCGTACGACTGCGTGAACGTGTTCCGCTCCGGGTCGTAGCCCTTCTCGCACACGTCCCGGTGGATGTCGTCCCGCAGCTCCCTCCACCGCTCCAGCGGGCCGTCCGCGTCGCCCGACTCGATGAGCTTGATCGTGCGGTCCACCGCGACCCACGCCATGACCTTGGAGTGCACGAAGTGGCGGCGCGGCCCGCGCACCTCCCAGATGCCCTCGTCCGGCTCCGACCAGTGGTGCTCCAGGTACTGGATCAGCTTGAGCTGGAGCAGCGAGGCGTAGTCGTTGCGGGCCAGGCCCGTCATGTGCGCGAGGTGCAGGGCCTCGGTGACCTCGCCGTACACGTCGAGCTGGAGCTGCCCGGCCGCGCCGTTGCCGACCCGGACGGGCGTCGAGCCCTCGTAACCGGGCAGCCAGTCCAGCTCGCTCTCGCCCAGCTCCCGCTCGCCCGCGATCCCGTACATGATCTGGAGGTTCTCCGGGTCGCCGCCGACCGCGCGCAGCAGCCACTCGCGCCAGGCGCGGGCCTCGTCGCGGTAGCCGGTGCGCAGCAGCGAGGAGAGGGTGATCGCCGCGTCACGCAGCCACGTGAAGCGGTAGTCCCAGTTGCGGACGCCGCCGATCTCCTCCGGCAGCGAGGTCGTCGGCGCGGCGACGATCCCGCCGGTCGGCGCGTAGGTGAGCGCCTTGAGCGTGATGAGCGAGCGGATCACGGCCTCGCGGTAGGGGCCGTGGTACGTGCACTCCTCGACCCACTCCTGCCAGAACTCCTCCGTCGCGGCGAGCGACTCGAAGGGGGTCGGCAGGGCGGGCGGGCCGAGGTGGCTCGCCTGCCAGGAGATGACGAAACAGACCTTGTCGCCCGGGCCGACCGTGAAGTCGGAGTACGTCGTGAGGTTCTTGCCGTACGTCTCCGCGTCCGTGTCGAGCCACACCGAGTCCGGCCCCGAGACGGCGACCGTGCGCTCGTCCACACGGTGCACCCACGGCGTGATCCGCCCGTAGCTGAACCGCATCCGCAGGCTGGAGCGCATCGGCACCCGGCCGCTGAGCCCCTCCACGATGCGGATGAGCTGCGGTGCCTCCTCGCGCGGACCCATGAAATCGGTCACGCGCACACTGCCGCGCGGGGTGTCCCACTCGGACTCCAGGATCAGGGAGTCCCCCCGGTACGTTCTGCGGTCGGCGTTGGGCGGCTCGGTCCCGGGGGCGAACGCCGGCCCCAGCCGCCAGAATCCGTGCTCCTCGGTCCCGAGGAGCCCCGCGAAGATCGCCTGCGAATCGAAGCGGGGGAGGCACAGCCAGTCGACCGTGCCGTCCCGGCAGACCAGTGCGGCGGTCTGAAGGTCTCCGATGAGTGCGTAATCCTCGATGCGCCCGGCCACGTGCATCTCCAGTCGAACGGCCACGGCACGCCCCTGCGCGGGGCACCATGCGCTGCGGTCATAGGGTGAGCCGCCGGGCCGCTGTTCCCAGGGTGGGCGGGGGGATTCTTCTGGCCTCCCCCCGTCGCCCACCTCCACCCCTTGTGAGGAAGCGCTTTCGCGGTCCAGTTCCTTCGAGCCCGGCGGCGGATGTCCGAGCAGGATACGACGGCTCGTGGTGATCCGTGCGACCGTCGGGACACGGGGGTAGGGCCGAACGGGTGAGGCTTGTGTTGAGGCGCGGTAAAAGCCGGGCGCGTTCAGTGTGCGTGTGGCCGCGCGTACACGCAGCGTGCGGTCCCTGCCCCCGCACGGGCCCGGCGAAACCCGCGCCGCCGGGAAGCTCCGCCGACGCTGATACCCTGGTAGCCCGTGGACCGGTGGGCCCTTTACAGACCGTGAGACCCCCGCCCGCAGCGACGGACCTTCCCACCGGCACCCCGTGCCGCACGGAATTCCGGTCCGCACTCCAGACCGCGACCACGGGAGCCCCCTCTTGGCCATGCCGAACCGCACCTCGTCCACGACGACCAAGCACATCTTCGTCACCGGGGGTGTCGCCTCCTCACTCGGCAAGGGCCTCACCGCCTCCAGCCTGGGGGCGCTCCTCAAGGCGCGCGGTCTGCGGGTGACGATGCAGAAGCTCGACCCCTACCTCAACGTGGACCCGGGGACGATGAACCCCTTCCAGCACGGTGAGGTCTTCGTCACCAACGACGGCGCCGAGACGGACCTCGACATCGGCCACTACGAGCGTTTCCTCGACGTCGACCTCGACGGCTCCGCGAACGTCACCACCGGCCAGGTCTACTCGCAGGTCATCGCCAAGGAGCGGCGGGGCGAGTACCTCGGCGACACCGTGCAGGTCATCCCGCACATCACCAACGAGATCAAGGGCCGCATCCGGCGCCTGGCGAGCGACGACGTCGACGTCGTCATCACCGAGGTCGGCGGCACCGTCGGCGACATCGAGTCGCTGCCCTTCCTGGAGACCGTCCGCCAGGTCCGGCACGAGGTCGGCCGCGACAACGTCTTCGTCGTGCACATCTCGCTGCTGCCCTACATCGGCCCCTCCGGCGAGCTCAAGACCAAGCCGACCCAGCACTCCGTCGCCGCGCTGCGCAACATCGGCGTCCAGCCCGACGCGATCGTCCTGCGCGCCGACCGCGAGGTGCCGGTGTCGATCAAGCGCAAGGTCTCGCTCATGTGCGAC
This sequence comes from Streptomyces sp. SPB074, assembly GCF_000154905.1. GTDB lineage: Bacteria > Actinomycetota > Actinomycetes > Streptomycetales > Streptomycetaceae > Streptomyces. The sequence continues at coordinate 5,732,008 of NZ_GG770539.1, forward strand.
GTGGACGAGACCGCCGTCGTCGCCTGTCCCGACGCCAAGTCGATCTACGACATCCCGAAGGTCCTGCACGGCGAGGGCCTGGACGCCTACGTCGTGCGCAAGCTCGACCTGCCCTTCCGGGACGTGGACTGGACCGTCTGGGAGGACCTGCTCGACCGCGTCCACCACCCCGACCACGAGGTCACGGTCGCGCTCGTCGGCAAGTACATCGACCTGCCCGACGCCTACCTCTCGGTCACCGAGGCGCTGCGCGCCGGCGGCTTCGCCAACCGTGCCCGGGTCAAGGTCAAGTGGGTCACCTCGGACGACTGCAAGACCCCGGCCGGCGCCGCCGCCCAGCTCGGCGACTGCGACGCGATCTGCGTCCCGGGCGGCTTCGGGGACCGGGGTGTCGTCGGCAAGGTCGGCGCGATCACCTACGCCCGCGAGCACAAGATCCCGCTGCTCGGGCTCTGCCTCGGCCTCCAGTGCGTCGTCATCGAGGCGGCCCGCAACCTCGCCGGCATCGAGGACGCCAACTCCACCGAGTTCGACGCGGCGACCTCGCACCCGGTCATCTCCACGATGGCCGAGCAGCTCGACATCGTCGCCGGCGAGGGCGACATGGGCGGCACGATGCGGCTCGGGATGTACCCGGCGAAGCTCGCCGAGGGCTCGATCGCGCGCGAGGTCCACGACGGCCGCGAGTACGTCGAGGAGCGCCACCGCCACCGCTACGAGGTCAACAACGCCTACCGCACGGAGCTGGAGAAGAAGGCCGGCCTCGTCTTCTCCGGCACCTCGCCGGACGGCAAGCTCGTCGAGTACGTCGAGTACCCGCGCGAGACGCACCCCTACCTCATCGCGACCCAGGCCCACCCCGAGCTGCGGTCCCGGCCGACCCGCCCCCACCCGCTCTTCGCGGGCCTGGTGAAGGCGGCCGTCGAGCGGCAGCGGCAGGGCGCCTGAGCCGTACCCGCCACCGGCGACGGA
>NZ_GG770539.1:5733079-5738086 GCF_000154905.1 Streptomyces sp. SPB074
GGACGAACCTCTGGTGTGCCAGTTGTTCTGCCAAGGGCATGGCTGGTTGGCTACGTTCGGGAGGGATAACCGCTGAAAGCATCTAAGCGGGAAGCCTGCTTCGAGATGAGTGTTCCCACCTCCTTTGAGAGGGTAAGGCTCCCAGTAGACGACTGGGTTGATAGGCCGGATATGGAAGCCCTGTGAGGGGTGGAGTTGACCGGTACTAATAGGCCGAGGGCTTGTCCTCAGTTGCTCGCGTCCACTGTGTTGTTCCCAGACAACGAACAGCGTTGTCGGTTTGAACACCACTTAATTGAAAAGTGTGCTTGTTCGCTGACCCTGTTCAGCTCCGCACCCCGTGCGGAGAGTCTGAAAGGGTTTCGGTGGTCATAGCGTGAGGGAAACGCCCGGTCCCATTTCGAACCCGGAAGCTAAGCCTCAAAGCGCCGATGGTACTGCAAGGGGGACCTTGTGGGAGAGTAGGACGCCGCCGAACAATCTTTGGAGGACCCTTTGGTCCCGGCGTACACGCTGGGACCAAGGGGTCCTCTCTGTTTTCGTACACTTTTTCTGTAGGACCATCGCTCATCAGGTTTGCGGTGGCAGTCAGTCCCGAGGAGTTCCGCATGTCCCCCAACCCTTCCGACGAGCGTCCCGAGCGCCGAGGCCGCGACCGGGACGGCGGTGAGCGGGGCGGACAGCGCGGTGGCTTCCGCCGTGACGGCCAGCGCGACGGCCAGCGTGGCGGTGGCTTCCGCCGTGACGACCGCGGCGACCGTCCCTCGTTCCGGCGTGATGATCAGGGTGGGCGTCCGCCGTTTCGCCGTGACGACCGTGACGCCCCCCGTCGCGACGACCGCCGCGATGACCGCGGCGGATTCCGCCGTGACGACCGGCGTGACGATCGTGGCGGCTTCCGCCGTGACGACCGCGACGACCGTGGTGACCGGCGCGATGACCGTCCCCCGTTCCGTCGCAACGACCGCAGCGACCGGCCCTCGTTCCGCCGTGATGATCAGGGTGGGCGTCCGCCGTTCCGCCGTGACGACCGTGACGCCCCGCGTCGCGATGACCGTCCCTCGTACCGTCGTGACGACCGCGACGCCCCGCGCCGTGACGACCGGCGTGACGATCGTGGTGGGTTCCGTCGTGACGACCGTGGCGAGCGGCCGTCCTTCCGGCGCGACGACCGTCCGGCCCCGCGCCGTGACGACCGTCGCGATGACCGCGGTGGGTTCCGTCGTGACGACCGTGGCGAGCGCCCCTCGTTCCGGCGCGACGACCGTCCGGCCCCGCGCCGTGACGACCGTCGCGATGACCGCGGTGGGTTCCGCCGTGACGACCGTGGCGAGCGGCCCTCGTTCCGGCGTGATGATCAGGGTGGGCGTCCGCCGTTCCGCCGTGACGACCGTGACGCGCCGCGTCGTGACGATCGTCCCTCGTACCGTCGTGACGACCGCGACGCCCCGCGCCGCGACGACCGACGCGACGATCGCGGCGGGTTCCGTCGCGACGACCGGCCCCGGCGTGATGACCGGGGTGGCTTCCGCGGAGGCCGCGACGGGCGGCCCTCGGGGGGGCCGCGCCGGGACGACAGGCGTGATGACCGGCGGGGCGGCGGCTTCCGGGGCCGGGACGACCGCGGGGGCCGGGACCGCCGTGACGACCGTGGCGGCTACCAGGGGGACCGGGACCGGGAGCCCGTCAAGCGGCTGCCGATTCCCGACGAGGTCACCGGCTTCGAGATCGACGGCGCGGTGCGCCAGGAGCTCATGAGCCTGCCCAAGACCCTCGCCGACGACGTCGCGCGCAACCTCGTCATGGTCGCGCAGCTCATCGACGAGGACCCCGAGAAGGCGTACGGGTACGCGAAGGTCGCGCTGCGGCTTGCCTCGCGCGTCGGCGCCGTGCGCGAGGCCGCCGGCTTCGCCTCGTACGCGACGCAGCGCTACGACGAGGCGCTGAAGGAGTTCCGTACCGCGCGCCGCATGTCGGGCAGCGTGGAGCTGTGGCCCGTCATCGCGGACTGCGAGCGCGGGCTCGGCCGGCCCGAGAAGGCGCTGGAGATGGCCGGGGCCCCCGAGGTGCACAAGCTGGACAAGGCCGGTCAGGTCGAGATGCGGCTCGTCGCCGCAGGCGCCCGTCGCGATCTCGGACAGCTCGACGCCGCGATCGTGACGCTCCAGAGCCCCGAGCTCGCCTCGAACGGCGTCCACGCGTGGACCGCGCGGCTGCGTTACGCCTACGCCGACGCGCTGCTCGCGGCGGACCGCACCGAAGAGGCCCGCGAGTGGTTCGCGAAGGCCGTCGAGTCCGACAAGGACGGAACGACCGACGCCTCCGACCGGCTCGCCGAGCTGGACGGCGTCGAGTTCACGGACGCCTACGAGGGCGACACGGAGGGCGACGAGGAGGCCGGCGCCGCCCAGGACGCCGAGCCGGAGGACGTACGGTCCGAGGACACGCCTGGCGCGGACGCCGCGCCGCGTGAGGTGCGGCAGGACGACTGACGACGCGACTTTTCGTGTCGCTGTGACGGAGCGGGCGGTGCCTCTCGAAAGGGGGGCACCGCTCGCTTTCGTATGTCCGTGGCCGCCCGGACGGTCAGATGGTCAGATCGCGGAGGACCAGACCCGTCGCCGGTTTCGGGCCGAAAGAGGTGGACTTGCGGGGCATTCGTACGCCCTGACCGGCCAGCTCTCGTACGACCGACTCGGGGACGGGGTGGAGGAGGACCGCCGTGCCGCCCGTGCGCGCGGCCTGTTCGGCGACAGCGGCGGCGTCGTGCAGGTAGCTGATCGAGCCGGGGGCGTCGGGCACGCGCCACAGGTGGCCGAGGAGGGTCGTGTGCAGGATGGTCGCGTCCAGGGAGCGCCACGCGGGCGGCTGGTTGCCGGGGACGGTGCGCGCCAGGAGCGCGGGATCGGGCCGGTCGGCGAGGTGGAACGTGTCCCCGTCTGTGAGGAGGAAGGCGTTGCCGTCCTCGGCGGCGTCCGCGAGTGCCTGGCGCGCGTGCGGCAGCGGACCGTCCACCTGGCGTACGCAAAAAGTACCGTCGAGGGCCGCGAGGGCCTGCTTGAGAGGGAGTTCGGGCACCAGGCGATGGATCGCGCGTACCCGCAGCGGGAAGCGCGCCGTGTCCACCAGGAGGACGAGGCCCTCGTCCCAGGGACCGGGGGAGGGGGGCTGCCGCCTCAGCCGCAGGTACGTGGCCCAGCGGTGGTGGCCGTCCGCGATGAGCGCCTGGCGCTCCAGGAGATCGGCGCCGACCTCCGCGATCGCGGCCGGGTCGGTCACGGCCCACAGCCGGTGTGCGAAGCCGTCCTCCGTGGTCGTGGCGAGGAGCGGCGTGGTCCGTACGGCGTTCTCGATGACCCGTGCCGCACCGGGCCCCTCCTCCTCGGGACCCTGGTACGTGAGAAGGAGCGGCTCCAGGTTCGCGGCGGTCGCGCGGAGGAGATCGGCCCGTTCGGCCACCACCTCGGGAATGACGTCCTCGTGCGGGAGGACGATGCCCTCGGACGGCTCGGAGAGGCGCAGGGCGCCGATGATGCCGCGCTGGAGGATGCCGTCGCCGCGTTGCTCGTACACGTACAGCGCCGGACGCGGGTCGACGGCGAGGATGCCGTCCGCGAGCCAGGCGCGCAGCGTGCGTGCGGCGCGTTCGTCGCGCACGGCAGTGCTCTCCCCCTGCGGGAGGATGAGCCGGACGATGTTGAACGGGTCGGCGTTCTCCAGGTGCAGCAGGCCGTCGGGGCGTACGACGACGTCGTACGGCGGTGAGGTGACGGCGGCGAGCGAGCGCACCCGCTCCGCGACGTAGCGCACGCCGCGGAAGGGCGACAGGCGCAGTCCGTTCTGCTCGGTGCCCGGAGAAGTCATCCGTGCATCGTATGCGCGCGGCCGAGTCAGGCGTCGAGCGGTGCGCGGCCAGGGCATCGGGGATGATCGGTAAGACGGATGATCGTGCGATCGCGCGACCCTGTGGACGAACGCCGAGCGAGGAGTGCCGCACCATGACCGAGGATGCCCGGACCGCGACCGGAGCGAGTGAGGAACGGCTCGACGCGGTGTACGACACGGCGCTGCTCGACCTGGACGGGGTCGTGTACGCGGGCGGCGAGGCCGTGGCGCACGCCGTGGACTCGCTCGCCACCGCGCGCGAGGGCGGGATGCACCTCGCGTACGTCACCAACAACGCGCTGCGCCCGCCGTCGGCGGTGGCCGCGCACCTCTGCGAGCTGGGTGTGCCGGCGGACGCCTCGGACGTCATCACGTCCGCGCAGGCCGTCGCGCGGCTCATCGCGGACGAGCAGGCCGAGGGCGCGCGCGTGCTGCTCATCGGCGGCGAGGGGCTGCGGCAGGCCCTCGTGGAACGCGGCCTCGTACCCGTCGCCTCGGCCGACGACGCGCCCGCCGCTGTCGCCCAGGGCTACGGCGGCCCCGACTTCCCGTGGTCGCGCTTCGCGGAGGCGGGCTACGCGGTACGGGCCGGGGTGCCGTGGTACGCCTCGAACACGGACCTCACGATCCCGAGCGGACGCGGCATCGCGCCGGGGAACGGGGCGGCCGTCGAGGTGGTGCGGATGGCCTCCGGCGGTGAGCCGAAGGTCGCCGGCAAGCCGCTCCCGCCGATGCACCGGGAAACGATTCTGCGGACAGGGGCGAAGCGCCCGCTCGTCGTCGGGGACCGGCTGGACACGGACATCGAGGGCGCGCACGCGGGCGGCGTCGACTCGCTGCTCGTGCTCACGGGCGTGACGGACGTCGCGGCCCTGCTCCGCGCGGTCCCGGAGCACCGGCCGACGTATGTGGGGCGCGACCTGCGGGAGCTGCTGGTGCCTCACGAGGCGCCGCGCGCGGAGGACGACGGCGCGTGGGTGTGCGGCGCGGCGCGGGCGCGGGTCCGTGATGGGGAGCTGGTGCTGGAGATGGACGGTGCGGGTGCGGGTGACGGGGCGGGGGGCGTGATGCTGGATGGGCTGCGGGTGGCCTGTGCGGCGGCGTGGAGTGCTGGGGGAGGGG
>NZ_GG770539.1:5738186-5740950 GCF_000154905.1 Streptomyces sp. SPB074
GCCGTACCCCGGCCCGTACGCCTGTGCGCGCGTGCCCCCTCGGGTGTGCCGGTTTCTTCGCGGGGGCAGGCGGGCTGCGGGAGGATGAGGACATGACGATCAAGGACAACCCCGAGCAGTGGCGGACCACGGCGAGCGAGACGCCGTGGCAGGGCGCCAAGACGAGCGTGCGCAGCGAGAAGGTCGTGATGCCCGACGGCGAGGTCGCGACCCGCGACTACCAGGTGCACCCCGGCTCCGTGGTGATCCTCGCGCTGGACGAGGAGCGGCGCGTCGTCGTCGTCAACCAGTACCGGCACCCGGTCCGCGAACGCCTGTGGGAACTGCCCGCCGGCCTGCTCGACGTGCCGGGCGAGAACCCCCTGCACGCCGCCGCGCGCGAGCTCTTCGAGGAGGCCCACCTGGAGGCCGCCGAGTGGCACGTCCTCGTGGACCACTACTCCTCGCCCGGCGGCTCCGACGAGGCGGTACGGGTCTTCCTCGCGACCGGGCTGCGCGAGGCGGGCGAGGAGCGGTACACGCCGGACGGCGAGGAGGCCGACATGCGCACGGCCCGCGTCCCGTACCAGGACCTCGTGCGGGGCTGCCTCGGCGGGGAGCTGCACAACAGCTCCCTCGTCATCGGCTCCCTCGCGCTCGGTGCCCTCCTCGACGGCTCCGAGGACACCGAGGCCGCGCTCAGCGGACTGCGCCCCGCCGACGCGCCCTGGCCCGCCCGGCCCTTCTGAGCCCGCTCCGGGCCCGGCCTCCCCGCCCCGTTCCCGCCCGGGCACCTTCCTGGCCCGATGCACTCTCCGCACAAGCTGGTCATCCGAAGAAATACTCATCCGATTGAGGGATGGTCGCGCCAGGTCGTCGTCACTTCGCCACACACCGTCACGTACGCTCGGGATCGCGCGTCCGGCCCGTCCTGGGCGGAGCGCGCGGCTCGGTGAGCGTGCGGCTGGACGGGAGTGTGGCCCGTGACGGACCAGGTGGTGGACACCGGCGGGGCGAGCGGCGCCGGGGTGACCGGCGTCGCCCCGGCACGCGACGCACACGCGGGCGTGACCGGCGGCGACGCCCTCCTCGGGCGGGAACGCGAACTCGCCGCGCTCCACGAGGACATCGGCCGCACCGGCCTCGACACCCTCGCCGGGCAGACCCCGCCCCGCGCGCGCGTCCTGCTTGTCGCGGGACGTCCCGGTTCGGGCCGTACCGCACTCGCGGAGACCTTCGCGGCCTCGCTCACCGAGCGTTATCCCGACGGGCTCCTGCGCGCCCGGCTCACCGACCCGGCGGGAGCCCCGGTCCCCGCCGGGGAAGCCGCGCGCTCGCTCCTCGCGGGGCTCGGCGAACAGGCCCCGGCCGGGGCCGACGAGGACGACCTCACCGAGCGGCTGCGCACCGCGCTCGCCACCCGCCGCGTCCTGCTCCTCCTCGACGACGCGCACGATGCCGCGCAGGTCGGCGACCTGCTGCCGGACAATCCCGCCTGCCTCCTCCTCGCCGTCGCCACCGGACCGCTCACCGGGCTCAGCGACGTCCGCCCCTGCGCCCTCGGCGGACTGGAACGGCAGGCCGCGCTGCGCCTGGTCGAGCGGTACGCGGGGCAGGGGCGGGCCGCCGCCGACCCGCACGCCGCCGAACGGCTGGTCGAGGAGTGCCGGGGCCGGCCCGCCGCGCTCGTACTCGCCGCCGGCTGGCTCGCCACCCGCCCCGGCACCTCCGTCGCGGATCTCCTCGCCCGGCTGGAGGCCCACCGCGCCGTCGTGCCCCGGCCCCAGCCTGCGGCGGACGCGGAGGACGCGGACACGGCCCGCGCGAAGGACACGGCGCAGGCGGGCGACGCGGCGGAGGGGGCGGGCGGCGGCACGGCCCCGTCCCGCGAGCGCCCGGCCGCCGACCTCCCCGTGGACCGGCTCCTGCGGTTCAGCCACGACCAGCTCCCCGCCGCCGACCAGCGTCTGCTGCGCCTGCTCCACCTCGCCCCCGAAGGACTCGCCGACGCGCACACCGCCTCGGCGCTCGCGGGCTGCTCCGTCCGGCACGCCGCCGAGCGCCTGGAACACTTCGTCCGGCACGGGCTGCTGCGCCCGCTCCCGGGGCCCCGCCCCGCCTACGAGGTGCCCGGCTGCCTCGTCCCCGGCCTCCGCGCCCTCGCACGCGAGACCGACCGCCCCGCCGAACTCCAGCTCGCCCGCGCCCGGATGCTGGAGCGCACCGTGCGCCTCCTGCACTCCTGCCGCGCCACGAGCGAACCGCCCGGCTCCCCGGCCCGCCGCCGCCTCGCCGGACTCCCCGCCGGACTGCGCTTCCCCGACCGGGAAGCCGCCGCGGCCTGGCTCGCCGAACGGCTGCCCGCACTCCTCGCCGCCGCCCGCCTCGCCGTCGCCGAGGGCGCCTTCGACACCCTCGCGCGCCGCTACGTCGCCGCCCTCGTCCGCGCCCTCGTCGCGCACCGGGGCCCCGAGGCGGCGGCCCCCGAGCTCTACGGACTGCACCGCCTCGTCCTCGACGTCGCGAAGCGGCGCGGACTGCACCGCGAGGAGGCCGCCGCGCTCCTCAACCTCGCCGACCTCGACGCCCGTACGGGCCGCACGCGCGAAGCCCTCGCCCGCTACCGCGCCGCGCTCGACGCGGCCCGCGCCGGGCACGACCCGCACGCCGCGGGGCGCGCCATGGAGTCCCTCGCCGGCGCCCACCAGGAGCTGAACGACTGGGCGCGGGCCGCCGAAGGTCGCATACCCTCGCCCACCGTCTCGTGCGCGCCGAGGACGGCGAG
>NZ_GG770539.1:5741096-5745167 GCF_000154905.1 Streptomyces sp. SPB074
CCGTCGCCGAGCTGGCGCGGGTCCAGGAGTACGCGGAGGCGGCCCGAGGAGGAAAAAACACACGTGCCGCGAGGCGGTCGCCCTCGCCGAGCGCGCGGAGGACGAACGGCTGCGGGCCGCGCTGCACGTACGGCTGGCCGACACCCTCGACCGGCTCGGGGACCCGAGCCTCGGCCCGGCACCACCGGGCACTCGCCGCCCGCCTCCTCGGCCCCGGCGAGGCGGCGGTACTGCGGGCGGGGGCGTAGCCGGTCCGCGCGCGGGCACGGGCCAGGTGCGGGTGCGGGTGCGGGCGATGTGCGGGTGCGGGTCGCGCGCGGGAGGCCGTCATGGTGCGGGCGGGGCTCACGCGGGGTCGCGACCCGGGTTCGCCTGGGAAACCCGTGGCGCTTCCCGCGAAGAATGATGCTTTGGAAGGCTGGACAGCGGGAATCCCTTCATTAGACTGGCTGCGCCGCAGATCAGCGGCGCTCTCCCGTTGTGCCGTCGCGGATGCGGGTATGTAGTCAGATGCCCTATTTGTCCCAGGCCCTCTCTAGTCAAGGATCGTGATCGACGATGAAGGTCGGCATCCCCCGCGAGGTCAAGAACAACGAGTTCCGGGTGGCCATCACCCCGGCCGGGGTCCACGAGCTGCGCCGCCAGGGCCACGAGGTCCTTGTCGAGGCCACGGCGGGCGAGGGCTCCTCGATCACCGACGAGGAGTTCGCCGCGGCGGGCGCGGTCATCCTCCCGACGGCCGACGAGGTGTGGGCCCGCGCGGACCTCCTCCTCAAGGTCAAGGAGCCGATCGCGGAGGAGTACCACCGGATGCGCAAGGACCAGGTGCTCTTCACGTATCTGCACCTCGCCGCCTCCCGGGAGTGCACCGAGGCGCTCATCGCCTCCGGGACCACGGCCATCGCCCTGGAGACCGTCGAGACCGCCGACCACAGGCTCCCGCTGCTCGCCCCCATGTCGGAGGTCGCCGGACGGCTCGCCCCGCAGGTCGGCGCCTACCACCTCATGCGGCCCGGCGGCGGGCGCGGCGTGCTCCCCGGCGGCGTCCCCGGGGTCGTCGCCGGCAAGGCCGTCGTCATCGGCGGCGGGGTCTCGGGATGGAACGCGGCGCAGATCGCGATCGGCATGGGCTTCCAGGTCAAGCTCCTCGACAAGGACGTCACCAAGCTCAAGGAGGCCGACAAGATCTTCGGCACCCGCGTCCAGACCGTCGTCTCCACCGCGTACGAACTGGAGATCGCCTGCCTGGAATCCGACCTCGTCGTCGGCGCCGTCCTCGTGCCCGGGGCGAAAGCGCCCAAGCTCGTCTCCAACGCACTCGTCTCGCGCATGAAGCCGGGAAGTGTCCTTGTCGACATCGCGATCGACCAGGGCGGCTGCTTCGAGGACTCGCGCCCCACGACGCATGCCGAGCCCACCTTCCGCGTGCACGACTCCGTCTTCTACTGCGTCGCCAACATGCCGGGCGCGGTGCCGCACACCTCCACCCACGCGCTCACCAACGCCACGCTTCCGTACGTCCTCGAACTCGCCGGGCACGGCTGGATCGAGGCGCTGCGTCGTGACGCGGCCCTCGCCAAGGGGCTCAACGTCCATGACGGCACGGTGTATTACCGCGAGGTCGCCGAGGCGCACGGCCTGGCGTACGCCGAGACCCACACGCTTCTGGACTGACGCGCGCGCCCCCTTTCCGGACACCCGGGGAGCAGGGGGGGGCGCGTCAACCGATGTCGCGTTTCTCACGCCAACGGCCGGACCTGTCCGGGTAGGTCCGGCCGTTGGCGTGCGGTGGTTCGTCTGCTTTTGCGCGGGACTCTCCCAAGTGGGCCGCCCGCACACCCTTCATGGCGGTTCGGCAGGGCGAACTCGCCCGTGCCGAGGGGGTGATGCGCGGTCGTGCACCCTTGACACCGGTCCGCGTGGACACCGACACATCGGGCCGGGTCCGGCGGATTGTGTTGCTGCGGAGTGGTGACACGCCATAGAGTCGCCAATCGTCGGCATGGTGCCACGCTGACCTGTCCAGAAATTTCCTGGTCGCCAAGGAGGTAAGACGACTTGTGAATGAGTCGACATTTTCTCCCGGGGGTGGCCGACCGGAGCTGGCCGCGCGAAGCGGTGGTTCCGCGAGCCCGTCGACGATCGGTCCCGTCGGTTCCGTCGCCGTCCGCACCTTCGCGGCCCGCCAGGGTCTCCCGACGACGCAGACCGCACACCACAGCATGGATGGCCATATCGTGAACGCCATGGCCGGCGACCCGAGCGGCGACACGTTCGCCGACTACGAGGAGCTGCCCGAGGGGCACTTCTACGACCCGGACGCCGAGTACGAGCCGGACCCCGAGTACGCGGCCACGCTGGCCCCCGACGCGGCGCGGCAGCGCCGCGAGCGGATCGGCCCCACCGGGCGCCCGCTTCCCTACTTCCCGATCCCCGGGCCCCTCACGGACCACGGCCCGGCGAAGATCATCGCGATGTGCAACCAGAAGGGCGGGGTCGGCAAGACGACCTCGACCATCAACCTCGGCGCCGCGCTCGCCGAGTACGGCCGCCGCGTCCTCCTGGTCGACTTCGACCCGCAGGGCGCCCTCTCGGTCGGCCTCGGGGTCAACCCGATGGAACTGGACCTGACGGTCTACAACCTCCTCCTCGAACGCGGGATGTCGCCCGACGAGGTGCTGCTCAAGACGGCCGTGCCCAACATGGACCTGCTGCCGAGCAACATCGACCTCTCGGCCGCCGAGGTCCAGCTCGTCTCCGAGGTGGCCCGCGAGTCCACGCTCCAGCGCGCGCTCAAGCCGCTCATGGCCGACTACGACTACATCGTGATCGACTGCCAGCCCTCGCTCGGCCTGCTCACCGTCAACGCCCTGACGGCCGCGCACAAGGTGATCGTCCCGCTGGAGTGCGAGTTCTTCGCGCTGCGCGGGGTCGCGCTGCTCACCGAGACGATCGAGAAGGTGCAGGAGCGGCTCAACCCGGAGCTGGAGCTGGACGGCATCCTCGCCACGATGTACGACTCGCGGACCGTCCACAGCCGCGAGGTGCTCGCGCGCGTGGTCGAGGCGTTCGACGAGCACGTCTACCACACCGTCATCGGCCGCACCGTGCGCTTCCCGGAGACCACCGTCGCGGGGGAGCCCATCACCACCTACGCCTCCAACTCCGTCGGCGCCGCCGCCTATCGTCAGCTCGCCAGGGAGGTGCTCGCCCGGTGTCACGCCGAGTGAGTCTGCCCGGAGCCGAAGAACTCTTCCGTACGACCGGGGGCATGGCCCTCCAGCCCTCCTCGGGGCCGCGCCCCCAGCCCTCCGGCGGGCGCGGCGCGCCCGGGGAGACCGCGACCGAGGAGAACGCGGGCGAGCACCAGGGGCGCGAGGCCGCCCCCGCGGACGGCGGCCCGGCAACTCCGGCGCCGGTGCCCGCGCCGCGGCCCGCGCGGCGCGCGGGTGCCGAGGGGGGACCCACCGCCTCGGTGCCGCAGGCCAGGCAGCCCGGCGGCGCGGGAGCGCCCGCCCCCCAGCAGCCGCAGGGCCAGCCCCGGCGGCGCGGCCGGGGCGCGAGCCGCCGGCCGAGCGGACGCGAGCGGCACGACGAGAAGATCACCGTGTACGTCTCGGCCGAGGAACTCATGGACCTCGAACACGCCCGTCTCGTCCTGCGCGGCGAACACGGGCTCGCCGTGGACCGGGGCCGCATCGTCCGCGAAGCGGTCGCCGTCGTCCTCGCCGACCTGGAGTCGCGCGGCGACGCGAGCATCCTCGTCCGGCGGCTGCGGGGGCGCTGAGCCGCCGGTGGCACGGGGCGGGCGACCCCGCGCCGCGCCGGCGGCGGCGCCGAGCGGAAGCCGGGTGCCGCGGGGCGCGGGGCCGTGCGAGGCGGTCCGTGACCGTACGAGGCCGCACGGGGCGCGAGCCGGGCCGCACGGGCTTCCCCGCGTCACGGGCTTCCTCGGGTGCGGGCGCGCGCGGCCGGTGCGCCCCGGCTCGGGGTGACGGCGGCCGGGGGTAGCGTGCGAGGCGAACGCCCAGGCCCCCCGAACCCTCCAGGACCCGCCCGCCCATGCCGCCC
>NZ_GG770539.1:5745716-5751380 GCF_000154905.1 Streptomyces sp. SPB074
CCCCCGACCCCTCCGAGCCCCCCGGCGCTCCCGCTCGGCCCCCCGCGACACCCAGCCACCCGGCCGCCGCCGATGCTGCCGCCCCCGCCGAGGGCCCCGCCCCCGCCAAGGGCGGGTTCACGTTGCGGCTCGACAACTTCGAGGGGCCCTTCGACCTCCTGCTCCAGCTCATCTCCCGGCACAAGCTCGACATCACGGAGGTCGCGCTCTCGCGGGTGACTGACGAGTTCATGGCGCACATCCGGGGCATGGGGAGCGAGTGGGATCTCGACCAGACGACCGAGTTCCTCGTCGTCGCGGCGACGCTGCTGGACCTGAAGGCCGCCCGGCTGCTGCCGGTCGCGGAGGTCGAGGACGAGGCGGATCTCGCGCTGCTGGAGGCGCGGGACCTGCTCTTCGCGCGGCTGTTGCAGTACCGGGCGTACAAGCAGGTCGCCGACATCTTCGCGGGCCGCCTCGCGCGTGAGGCGCGCCGCTTCCCCCGTACCGTCGCGATGGAGCCCCGCTTCGCCGAGCTGCTGCCCGACGTCGTGATCCGTACCGGGCCCGACGGCTTCGCCCGGCTCGCCGTCAAGGCGATGCGGCCGAAGCCGGAACCCGCCGTCTACGTGGACCACATCCACGCCCCGCTCGTCTCCGTACGGGAACAGGCCGGGCTGCTCGTGGCGCGCCTGCGCGAGGTGGGGGAGGCCGATTTCGGGGCGCTCGTCGCGGACACCGACGACACCCTCACCGTCGTCGCCCGCTTCCTCGCGCTCCTGGAGCTGTACCGCGAGAAGGCGGTGGCGCTGGAGCAGCAGGAGGCGCTGGGTACGCTCACCGTCCGCTGGACCGGCGGCGAGGAGGACGCTGCGGCCTCCGCCGTCACCGACGAGTTCGACCAGGAGCACACCGCATGAGCCAGGACACCCTCGGGCAGGGGACCGACACACGGTTCGCCGGGGACGAGGACTCCGCCCCCGCGCCGGCCGGACTCGACCTGCGGGGCGCGCTCGAAGCCGTGCTCATGGTCGTGGACGAGCCCGCGACCGAGGAGCACCTCGCCAAGGTGCTGCAACGGCCGGTGCGGCAGGTCGCGGCGGCCCTGCGGGCGCTCGCCGACGAGTACACCGCGCAGGGGCGCGGTTTCGAACTGCGGCTCGTCGCGGGCGGCTGGCGGTTCTACTCGCGGGCGACGTACGCGGCGGCCGTCGAGAGCTTCGTCCTCGACGGCCAGCAGGCCCGCCTCACGCAGGCCGCGCTGGAGACCCTCGCCGTCGTCGCGTACCGGCAGCCGGTCAGCCGCGCGCGGGTCTCGGCGGTGCGCGGGGTCAACTGCGACGGCGTCATGCGGACCCTCCTCCAGCGCGGACTGGTCGAGGAGGCGGGCACGGAACGCGAGAGTGGTGCGATCCTGTACCGGACGACGCACTACTTCCTGGAGCGGATGGGCCTGCGCGGCCTGGACGAGCTTCCGGAGCTGGCCCCCTTCCTGCCGGAAGCGGAGGCCATCGAGGCTGAGACACTGGAAGGTGTGCCGTCGTTCGATCCGGACGCCGAAGACGACGGCGCCGCGCACGGTCACGGCTACACCGGGGCCGTCGAAGACGACCATCTCGACCACCTCGATCCGACGGAACACTGATGCGAAGCAGCGGCAGGGACAGCGGGCGCGGGAATCACCGGGGAGCCGGTAACCAGCGCGACGACAAGCAGAAGAGGGCGGGACGCCCCCGTCCCGAGGAACGCCGCTACGACGTGCCGGGAGCGCACGGCGGCAGCGAGGACAAGCGCGCGGGCGGCAGGCCCGGCGGCGGCTCGGGCGGTGCCGGCAGGCCCGGCGGCTCCGGCAAGAGCGGCGGCGGCGCGGGCTCCGGCTCACGCGGCGGCGGCTCCGGCTCACGCGTCAGCGGCTCGGGCTCACGCGGCAGCGACGGCGGCAGCGGTTCCGGCTCGTACGGTTCGGGCTCGCGCGGCAGCGGCTCCGGTTCGTACGGCTCCGGTTCGCGCGGCGACGGCTACAGACCGGGCTCCGGTTCGCGGCCCGGCTCGTGAGGGGACGCCGCGCGCGGCGGCACCAAGGGCGGGCCGAAGCGCGGCACGAAGGACGGTCCGGTCTCGCGCCGCCCCCGCACCGCGGCGGCCCGGCCCCGTGAGCTGGACGCGAAGCTGGAGGAGCGCAACCGCGAGCGGTACGCCGAGAAGGACTCCCGGCCGAAGCCCCCGAAGACGTTCCCCGGGGCGGAGCAGGAGGGCGAGCGGCTCCAGAAGGTCCTCGCGCGCGCCGGTTACGGTTCGCGGCGGGCCTGCGAGGAGCTGATCGAGCAGGCGCGCGTCGAGGTCAACGGCGAGATTGTCCTGGAGCAGGGTCTGCGCGTGAAGCCGAGCGACGAGATCAAGGTCGACGGGCTCACGGTCGCCACGCAGTCGTACCAGTTCTTCTCGCTCAACAAGCCCGCCGGTGTCGTCGCGACGATGGAGGACCCCGAGGGCCGCCAGAACCTTGGCGACTACGTCAACAACCGCGAGACCCGGCTCTTCCACGTCGGCCGTCTCGACACCGAGACCGAGGGCGTCATCCTCCTCACCAACCACGGGGAGCTGGCCCACCGCCTGACCCACCCCCGCTACGGCGTGCGCAAGACGTACCTCGCGCACATCGTCGGGCCGATCCCGCGCGACCTGGGCAAGCGGCTCAAGGACGGGATCGAGCTGGAGGACGGCTGGGCGCGCGCCGACCACTTCCGGGTCGTAGAGCAGACCGGCAAGAACTACCTCGTCGAGGTGACCCTCCACGAAGGCCGCAAGCACATCGTGCGGCGGATGCTCGCCGAGGCCGGTTTCCCCGTCGACAAGCTCGTGCGGACCGCCTTCGGGCCGATCACGCTCGGGGACCAGAAGTCGGGCTGGCTGCGGCGGCTGAGCAACACCGAGGTCGGGATGCTCATGCGCGAGGTCGATCTGTAGGACGCCCGGCACGGAGGGGCGGGGGGCCGGCGCGGCCCGCCGCCCCTCCGGCGTTCCCGGGACGCGGCGGCGCGCGGTACGCCGGGGGGTGGGGCGGCCCGGCGGTACGACGTGGACGCGGCGGCTTGGCGCGGAGGGCTTGTGCGAGACCCCGCACCCCCCTTATCGTCAGTCTGACGATGAGTGATGAGACGACATACGCGACGACGACCGCCCCCGCCCGTGACGACCGCCCCGCCGGCGGTGCCCTCCTGGGCCTGGCGCTGGGCGACGCGCTCGGCTTCCCGACCGAGTTCAACGACGTGCCGGGCATTCTCGCGAAGTGCGGGCCCTGGCGCGGGATGGACCTGCCCCGCCCCACCGCCTGGATCTCCGACGACACGCAGATGACCCTCGCCCTCGCGCGCGGCCTGGAGACCGCCGCCGCGCGCGGCACGCTCCGCCCCTCGCGCTGCGAGCGGCCGGTGCGCGAGGAGTTCGTGGCCTGGTACGACTCCCCGGACAACAACCGCGCCCCCGGCAACACCTGCCTGCGCGCCTGCCTCGTCCTCAAGGACCCCGCAGTGCCCTGGCAGGACGCGAGCCAGACCCACTCCAAGGGCTGCGGCGCCAACATGCGCGTCGCCCCCGTCGCGCTGCTCCCCGGGCTCGGCCGGGAGACCCGCTCCGCGCTCGCCCAGTGGCAGGCCGCCCTCACCCACGGCCACCCCACCGCGCTCGCCGCGAGCGACCTCACCGCGCACACGATCCGCCTCCTCGCGGACGGCACGCGGCCGCGGGCGCTGCTGCCGGAGCTGCGCGCCTACGCCGAGGAGCACCGCTCGACGTACCACGCGGCGTGGCTCGGCGACCTGTGGCGCCGCGCGGGCGACGCCTCGCCGGGCGACTACGCGGCGCGCGGCTGGGACGAGTGCCTCGCGGTCCTCGACCGCGTCGAGGCCGCGCCCCGCGACCCCGAGCGCGACCCCTGCGAACTGACCGGGGACGGGTGGATCGCCGAGGAGGCTTTCGCGACCGCGCTCCTGTGCTTCCTGCTCTTCCCCGACGAGCCGCCGCTCGTCCTGCGACGGGCCGCGTGCACGCGCGGCGACTCGGACTCCCTCGCCTGCGTCGCGGGGGCCTTCGCGGGCGCGTACGCGGGCGAGGCGGCGTGGCCGGGGGAGTGGGCCGAGCGGGTCGAGCACCGCGAGGAGTTACGCGCCCTGGGACGGCGCTGGGACGGCGGCGCCGGGCGCTGACGGCTCAGCCGAGCGCCGAGGCCCGCCGGACCCGCAGGAGGAAGTCCTCCACGCGGGCGACGTCGGGCCCGGCAGGGAGCCGGGCGTGGGCCGCCTTCGCCTCCGTCCCCACGAGCAGCCGCTCGGTACGGCGCGACCAGGACTCCCACGTCGTCTCGCCGCGCCGCACGGCGAGCAGTTCCTCGCGGTACGGGCCCATGTCGACCACGTACGCGCCCGTGCGCAGCAGCTCGCGGGCCGTGAGGAGCAGGCGCAGCAGGTGCATCGCGTGCTTCCAGCGCGGGGCGCCGTGGCCGCGCAGGTCGGCGGCGAGCTTGCGGCCCTGGCTGTGCGCGTAGCGGGTCAGCGCGTCGAGCACCGTGCGGGAGAGGAAGGCGTCGCGCAGCGCGAGCAGTTCGGCGCCGACCGGCCCGGTGTTGAGGACGAGCGGGGAGTTCAGCGCTTCGAGCACGTTCGGGTCACCGCGCAGCGCGAGCGCGCAGGCCCGCTCCAGCTCCCAGCTCAGCTGCTCGGGCGCCGGCCCCCGGACGTGCGTGGGCGGTTTCCCGAGGCGCCAGAAGTCCGGCGTGGGCACGAGGAAGATCCCGCGCAGATCGGTGTCGCTCGCCGGGGTCGCGAGGCCCTGGGCGCGCGAGCCGGTGACACAGGCGTACACGGTGTGGTCGCGGACGTAGTCGGCGGGGACGGGGAGGGTGGGGGCGCGGACCGGTTCGGCGGGACTCATCCCGGGAGAGTAGGCCCGCCCCGAGCCCGGGGGCGCGGCAATTTCCGGCGCGGGCCCGCCCGGGGATGACTACCCTGGTCACGGGCCGCGCTCCGGCCCGTACCCCGCCCCCGGCCCGCACCCGCGCAAGGAACCCCCTGTGAGAACCGCACTCGTCGTCGGCACCGGACTCATCGGTACCTCGCTCGGCCTCGCCCTGACCCGGCGCGGCGTGCACGTGCACCTCGCCGACCGGGACGCCGACGCGGCCCGCACCGCCGCCTCGCTCGGCGCGGGCACGACGGAGCCGCCCGCCGGGACCGCGGACCTCGCGATCGTCGCCGTGCCGCCCGCCCACGTCGCCGGGACGCTCGCCGGGCTGCTGCGCGCCGACGCCGCGCACGGCTACCTCGACGTCGCGAGCGTCAAGAGCGGCCCGCGCCGCGAGCTGGAGGCGCTGGGCGCCGACCCGGGGCGGCTGCGCCGCTACCTCGGCACCCACCCCATGGCCGGCCGCGAGCGCTCCGGGCCGCTCGCCGCGACCGCCGAGCTCTTCGAGGGCAGCCCCTGGGTCCTCACCCCCGCCCGCGACACCGACACCGAGGTCCTCAACCAGGCCCTCGAACTCGTCGCGCACTGCCGGGCCGTGCCCGTCGTCATGGACGGCGACGCGCACGACAGCGCCGTGGCGCTCGTCTCGCACATGCCGCAGCTCATGTCCACGCTCGTCGCCGCGCGCCTGGAGCACGCCGACGACACGGCCGTCCGGCTGTGCGG
>NZ_GG770539.1:5751964-5753454 GCF_000154905.1 Streptomyces sp. SPB074
CTGGGCGGTACGGGAGCGGCAGCGCGGGCCGGTACGAGGGCGCGGCGCGGGCCGGTGCGGGGGCGGTGGCGCGGGGCGGCGCGGGCCGCGTACCCGACGACCCGCAGCGCCCCGGTAATCTAGGGGTCCGCCATTCAGCCCAACCGCCGCCCCCGCGAAAGGTCCACCGTGGAATCCGTGATCGTTGCCATTGACGGCCCCTCCGGGACGGGGAAGTCCAGCACGTCGAAGGCGGTCGCCGCCAAGCTGGGGCTGAGCTATCTCGACACCGGCGCCCAGTACCGGGCGATCACCTGGTGGATGCTGCGCAACGGCGTGGACGTCGCGGACCCGGCCGCGATCGCCGCCGCCGCGGGCAAGCCCGGCATCGTCTCGGGCACCGACCCGGCCGCGCCCACCATCACCGTGGACGGCACCGATGTCGCGGCCCCCATCCGTACCCGCGAGGTCACCTCGAAGGTCAGCGCGGTCAGCGCGGTGCCCGAGGTACGGCACGTGATCACCGAGCTCCAGCGCTCGATCGCCCGCGCGGCGGGCGAGGGCATCGTGGTCGAGGGGCGCGACATCGGCACGACGGTGCTGCCCGACGCCGACCTCAAGATCTTCCTGACCGCCTCGCCCGAGGCCCGTGCCGCTCGCCGCAGCGGCGAGCTCAAGGGCAAGGAGGCGAGCGACCTCGCCGCGACCCGGCAGGCGCTCGTCGCGCGCGACGCCGCCGACTCGGGCCGCAAGACCTCGCCGCTCGCCAAGGCGGACGACGCCGTCGAGGTGGACACCACGGAGCTGAGCCTGGAGCAGGTCGTGGAGTGCGTCGTGACCCTCGTCGAGGAGAAGCGGGCCGGTCGGTGACCACCGCGGCGGCGAAGGCCGCGGCGGCCGGGCGGCCCGGGACGGGCTCCGGGAGCGGGACGGGCTCCGAGCGCGGGGCCGCCGTGGGCCGGGGCATCGGCATCGGGCTCATGAACGCGCTGTGGCGGCCCCGGGTGCTCGGCGCGTGGCGCGTACCGGCGAGCGGCCCGGTGATACTCGCCGTCAACCACACGCACATGATCGACGGCCCGATGCTCATGGGCACCGCGCCCCGGCCGGTGCACTTCCTCATCAAGAAGGAAGCGTTCACCGGGCCGCTCGACCCCTTCCTGCGGGGTATCGGCCAGCTCGCCGTGGACCGCTCCGGCACCGACCGCGCGGCGGTCACCGGCGCACTCGGCGTCCTCGCGGCCGGGGGCGTCCTCGGGATCTTCCCCGAGGGCACGCGCGGCGAGGGCGACTTCGCGGCGCTGCGCGCGGGACTCGCCTACTTCGCGGTCCGCAGCGGCGCCCCGGTCGTGCCGGTCGCCGTGCTCGGCTCGACGGACCGGGCGGGCAGGCTCGTGCGGAAGCTGCCCGCGCTGCGCAGCCGCGTGGACCTCGTCTTCGGCGAGCCGTTCACGGCCGGGGACGGCAGCGGACGCCGCACCCACGGCAAGCGCTCGACGCGGCGACGACCG
>NZ_GG770539.1:5753568-5755146 GCF_000154905.1 Streptomyces sp. SPB074
CCGCGCTGAGCGACACTTGACCGGGGACCGAGAACGGTCCCCGACGACAGACGACAGAGGTACGCACTTCATGAACGACCACCACCCCATCGAGGGCGAAGAGCACGGCGCGCTCGGGGACGCCGAGTACGAGCGGTTCATGGAGCTTGCGGCCGAGGAGGGCTTCGACGTCGAGGACGTCGAGGACGCCATCGGCGAGGCCGGGCACGGACCGTTGCCCCGGCTCGCCGTCGTCGGCCGTCCCAATGTCGGCAAGTCGACTCTCGTGAACCGCATCATCGGCCGCCGCGAGGCCGTCGTGGAGGACCGTCCCGGTGTCACGCGCGACCGCGTGACCTACGAGGCCGAGTGGGCGGGACGCCGCTTCAAGCTGGTCGACACCGGCGGCTGGGAGCAGGACGTCCTCGGCATCGACGCCTCCGTGGCGGCCCAGGCGGAGTACGCGATCGAGGCGTCCGACGCGGTCGTCTTCGTCGTGGACGCCACCGTCGGCGCGACCGACACGGACGAGGCCGTCGTGCGCCTGCTCCGCAAGGCGGGCAAGCCGGTCGTGCTGTGCGCCAACAAGGTCGACGGTCCCTCTGGCGAGGCCGACGCGGCGATGCTGTGGTCCCTGGGCCTCGGCGAGCCGCACCCCGTCTCGGCCCTGCACGGGCGCGGTACGGGCGACATGCTCGACGCCGTCCTCGAAGCGCTGCCCGAGGCGCCGAAGGAGACCTTCGGCGGCACCGGGACCGGCGGGCCGCGCCGCGTCGCCCTCATCGGGCGCCCGAACGTCGGCAAGTCCTCGCTGCTCAACAAGCTCGCGGGCGAGGACCGCGTCGTCGTCAACGAGCAGGCCGGCACGACGCGCGACCCGGTGGACGAGCTGATCGAGCTGGGCGGCGTGACCTGGAAGTTCGTGGACACGGCGGGCATCCGCAAGCGGGTCCACCTCCAGCAGGGCGCCGACTACTACGCCTCGCTGCGCACGGCCGCCGCCGTCGAGAAGGCGGAGGTCGCCGTCGTCCTCATCGACGGGGCCGACTCCATCTCGGTGCAGGACCAGCGCATCCTCACGATGGCGGTGGACGCGGGCCGCGCGCTCGTCCTCGCGTACAACAAGTGGGACACGCTGGACGAGGAGCGCCGCTACTACCTGGAGCGCGAGATCGAGCGCGAGCTGGGGCAGGTCGCCTGGGCGCCGCGCGTCAACATCTCGGCGCGCACCGGGCGGCACATGGAGAAGCTCGTCCCGGCGCTGGAGACGGCGCTCGCGGGCTGGGAGGCGCGCGTGCCGACGGGGCGCCTGAACGCCTTCCTCGGCGAGCTGGTCGCCGCGCATCCGCACCCCGTGCGGGGCGGCAAGCAGCCGCGCATCCTCTTCGGCACGCAGGCGGGGACGAAGCCGCCGCGCTTCGTGCTCTTCGCCTCCGGCTTCATCGAGGCGGGCTACCGGCGCTTCATCGAGCGGCGGCTGCGCGAGGAGTTCGGCTTCGAGGGCACGCCGGTGCAGATCTCGGTGCGGGTGCGCGAGAAGCGCGGGCGCAAGAAGTGAGGTGCCCCCCCGGTGGGGAAAGCGCTGCCGCGCGGGGCGGG
>NZ_GG770539.1:5755907-5758543 GCF_000154905.1 Streptomyces sp. SPB074
GCGGGCGGCCGGTAGCGGGGTCCCGCTCGCTCATGTGTACCGGCGAGTGGCATCGCGGCGGCGACGAGCAGGCCCTGCGCCGCCGCCTTGTCGAGCGCCTCGCGGAGCAGGTCCTCGCGCGGCTGGCGGCCGATGCCCCCGGCCGGGGCCGCGTAGACGAGGACGGACTGCCGCTTGTTCGCGGCGGTGCGCCAGCCCTCGGTGACCTGGAGCGGCTGGTGCGCCTGCCACCAGGCGACGGGGGAGCCGCCGTCGGGTCCCGGCTGGAGCACGGCGTGCAGCTGTCCCACCGCGAGGAGCACCGACCAGCCGTGCAGCACCTGCGGCACCACGCCCACCTCGTGGACCGGGGCGAAGCCCTGCTCCTGGAGCAGCGGCAGGAAGGCGTCGTCCGGGCCCGTGGTGCCGGGACGGGCGATCGGGCCGGTCGGCTCGACCACGAGCGCGGGGTGCAGCTCCCCGTCGAGGAGCACGAGGCCGCTCGTGACCCCGAGCACCGCCTGCTGCGGCACCCCCGCCTCGCTCGCCTCGCTCGCGGTGATCGAGGCGACCGCGCCCTGCAACTGCTCCTCGGTGACCCGCACGACCTGCGAGGGCAGGCAGCCCGCGTGCGCGAAGGCCAGCACGGCGGTCTCCTCGCCGACGAAGAGCACGGTGCTGGTGTGCTCGTGCAGCGAGTCCCCCGGTGTGCGGCAGGAGGTGCAGTCGTAGGCGCCGGGAGCACTCTCCCCGGCGAGCAGCCGATCGGCTTCTTCGTCACCGATCTCGGCGCGTACGTCGTCGGCGACGTCGAGAATGCGCGGCACGGGGGCTCCTCGGTCTCGTATACCCGCGTGCCCGGAGCCTCCGGCGCACGCACGCACCGGGCGGTTCCCGGCACACGCCCGGTCAACGGGCGACCGCAGCCCGGGTCACGCCGCACCCGGCGCGGAATGGCCGCGTCCGCTCCGTGCCCGCCGCGCGGACCCGCGCCCCGGCCACGCCCCGCGTCAGCTGGGCTTCGTACGGACGCGCCCCGCGACGGCGGCACGCGGACCGCCGGACCCCGCTAGGGCAAAAGGTGTAAATGCGGAGTAAACGACTCCTCAGGTGTGGCTGAAAACAGTCGAACGAGCCTCGGAAACGCCGCCATCCGGCTGGACTTCTCCCCCTGCTGGCCCAGCGCCCGCCCCGCCCCCGTGACCTGCGCGGCGACCACCGGGTTGCCGACAGCGGCAGGGCGCGCCCGCCCTGCACCGGAACAAAGGACGCGAAGACGACCCCACCGCGGGGACCGCTCCGGCGGCCCCCGCGGTGACAGGCCGGCCCCGGCGGGCCGTGCGCGACGGCGGGACACACACAGACATGCAGATCTCCTTCCTCCTCCACGACGGGTACGCCCTCAGCGGCACCGTCCGTACGACCTACACGCTCGCGGCCCGGCTCGCCGAGCACCACGACGTCGAAGTCGTCTCGGTCCTGCGCCACCGCGACACCCCCGCCCTCGGCCCGGACCCCCGCATCCGGCTCAGGCACCTCGTGGACCTGCGCCCCCACAGCCAGGGCTCCGACCTCGGCCACCCCCTGCTCCAGCGCCCCGCCACCGATTTCCCGCGCGCCGAACCCCGCCACGCCGCCTACAGCGCCCTCACGGACGCGCGCGTCAACGCCTACCTCGCCGGACTCACCTCCGACATCGTCCTCGGCACCCGCCCCGGGCTCAACACGCACCTCGCCCGCCGCACCCGCCCGGGCCCCGTCCGCATCGGCCAGGAACACCGCGCCCCCGGCGCCCACTCCCCGGCCCTGCGCGCGGAACTGGAGGCCGCCTACCCGCTCCTGGACGGCATCACCACGACGACCGAGGCCGCCGCCCGCGCCTACCGCGCCGGGATGCACCTGCCCGGCGTGCCCGTCCGGAGCATGGCCGGCCCGGTGCCCGCCCCCGACCTGCCCCCCGCCACCGGCACCGCGCCATGGGTCGTCGCCGCCGGACGCCTCACCGGGGCCAAGCGCTACGACCTGCTCGTCCGCGCCTTCGCCAAAAATAAACGCCGAGCGCCCAGACTAGAGGATGCGCATCCACGGCTCCGGCGAACAGGAGGACGCGCTGCGCCGCCTCATCCACGAACTGGACCTCTACAACCACGTCTTCCTCATGGGCCCCGCTCACCCCATGGAGGCGGAGTGGGTCAAGGGCTCCGTCGCCGCCGTCACCTCCGCGCGTGAATCCTCCGGCACCACGATCGCCGAGGCGATGCGCTGCGGACTGCCGGTCGTCTCCACCCGGGCACCGCACGGCCCCGCCGAACTCATCGAGGACGGTGTCACCGGCCGCCTCGTCCCGGTCGGCGCCGACCCCGACACCTTCGCCGCCGCGCTCCTCCAGCTCATCAACGACGGCGCGCTGCGGGCCGGGATGGCCGCCGCCGCGCTGCGCTCCTCGGCCCGCCACGACCCGGCGGCCGTCGCCGAGCGGTACGAGTCCCTGTTCACCTCGCTCCGCGCCGCCCGGGGGCCCCGCCCTGCGGGGCTGCTGCGCGGCGCCGTCCACCGCGGGCGCGCCCGGCCCCTCCGCCAGGCCCTCGTCTCCCGCGCCACCGCCGTACGGAAGGCCCGCCCCGCATGAGGACCACGCCCGGTATCCCCGCCCGGCG
>NZ_GG770539.1:5759888-5761734 GCF_000154905.1 Streptomyces sp. SPB074
TCACGATGGAGTACCAGGCCGGCAGGCTCAACTTCGAGGTCGAGGAGGGCCGGGTCCGCCGCTGCTGGAAGGGCTGAGCCCCCTCGGCGGTCGCCTCCGCCGGCTCCGCCGCTCAGCCGCCCGTCAGGGGGCGGGCCGAGCCGCCGCGCTGCTGGTTGCGGTCGTGGGCCTGCGGACGCCGCGTGCCTCCCGCGGGGGCCGAGGGGCGGCTGTGCTCGGGACGCAGCGTGGCGCGCGAGCCGTGGACGGGCTCCTTGCGGGCCGCGGTGCCGACCGGCGCCACCCGCGGGCTCAGCGGTGTGAGCGGCCGGGGTGTCACTCCCGGCACCGCCGGGCGGCGCGCCGCGCGGCGGCGGAGGTAGCCGTTCCGCACCCGCAGGAGGAGCACTTCCGCGCGGGCCACCAGCGGCTCGCACCACGGCAGGGCGAGGAGCACGAGCAGCCCGGCCGCCCAGCCCAGGACGACGTCGCTGAGCCAGTGCGTGCCCAGGTAGACCGTGGTCAGGCCGACGCTCAGCGAGACGATCGCCGAGCCCGCCGACAGATACCGCCTGGCCCGGGGGGTCGAGGCCAGGTACGCGAGAATCCCCCAGGTCACGACCGCGTTCGCGGTGTGCCCCGAGGGAAATATGTCCCCGCCGAGTCCCATCTCGTTCGAGCCGATCACGGTCGCGTAGTGCGGGCCGAGCCGTCCCATGCCGATCTTCGCCGCGCCCACCGTGATGTTGAGCAGGAGCAGCGAGGCCCCGAGCACGAGCAGCGGGCGCGGCGTGTGCTGCCGCCAGGAGCGCCAGCCCAGCCAGGCGAGCACCATGACCGCCGTGGGGCCGCGCTGCCCGAGCACCACCAGGTAGTCGAGGAAGGCGTGCACCTCGGGCCACTGCTGGTAGGGCCGGAAGAACATGAGCTGCCAGTCGAAGCGCACGAGCCAGGTCGTGGCGGCGACGGCGACGACGATCGCGAGGTAGAAGGCGAGCGTCGCGAGCAGCAGGACGAGCCGGTGCCGGCTCATCACGGGGACGTGCGGGTTGGCCAGCCGCTCCGGCTCGCGGTCGAGCCGGGCGAAGAGCCGCGCGAGGCGGCCGGGGGTCGGTTGGGTACGCACCCGATCGACGTTACAGCGGGTGAGTGTCAAAGCCGAACGAAACAACCGTTTCGTGATGGGCATGTGATGTGCCGCGACCAGCGCGAAGGGGTTTATCCGACCGCTTTCCCTAAAGTCGCCGCAAGGCCCGGAAGAGGGCGCCCACGCGAGCGGCGGCCGCATTCCCACGACGAATCCCCGCCTTTTCCCGCCGTCCGTTTTCCGTTCACCCCACGGACCCGCCCACGCCCCCGGACCCCCCGTCCCGCGCACTGCGGTGCCATCCCGGAGGCCCCGTCCCGCGCGCCCTCCTGCCCGCGTCCAGGGGGAGCGGCGCGGGCCCCTGGGACCCGGCCGGCGCCCTCCTCGCCGCCACCGGGTCCCGGTGGGCTGTGTCGTGCTCGCGATGCTCGCCCTCGTCGGGCTCGAACTGGTCGCCGCGCACTACCTCCAGCTCGTCCTCGGCCTGGGCCCGCTCGCGACCGGCCTGCGGCTGCTGCCGCCTACCCTCGCCGCCGTAGCCGCCGTAGCCGCCGTAGCCGCCGTAGCCGCCGGGCTCGCGGGCGAGCGCTCCTGCGGCGAAATGGGCCCCCGGCTCATGGTCGCGGGCGGCTTCTCCCTCACGGCGGCGGCGGCGCTGCTCCTGACGGGGATGGGGCAGCGCGACGAAGCGGCGCTGCTCACGACCGGTTTCGTCCCCCCCGGGCTCGGCCTGGAGGCGACGCTGTTCGCGGCGTACTTTTTGATGCCGCACGAGGCGCC
>NZ_GG770539.1:5762057-5768729 GCF_000154905.1 Streptomyces sp. SPB074
GGCACGCGAAGGAGGCCGGTGCCGGCGAGGCGAAGACCGGTGCCCACGCGGCGGAACCCGGTGCCCGCGTCTCCGGGGGGGCGGGATGAGGGCGCGGCGGACGGGACCGCGGAAGGCGCGTCGTCCGGGGGACGGCGCGGGCCGTCAGGAGAGGGGTGCCGGCCGTCCGGGGACTGAGGGCGGGGTACGGCGTACGGGGGGATGCCGTACCGCCCTCGGTCGCCCCGGGCGGCTAGCTCTGGTTGAAGAAACCGTCCCGGGGGCGGGCGCCGGCCGCCTCGCCCGCGACGATCTCCGTGCCGGAGGGAGTGAGGAGGAAGACGCGGGTGGCGACCTTCTCGATCGACCCGCGCAGCCCGAAGATGAGCCCGGCGGCGAAGTCCACGACCCGCTTGGCGTCGGCGGGCTCCATCGCGGTCAGGTTCATGATGACGGGGACGCCGTCGCGGAACATCTCACCGATGTGCCGGGCGTCCCGGAAGCTGCTCGGGGTGACCGTGCCGATTCTGCGGTCCCGTTCCTCGGCGGCCTGCGCGGCGACCCGCACCCGAGGGTCGGTGACCCAGCTCTCGCCGGGCTCGGGGCCCGTCTCGGGCTCGTCCGCGTAACCGTCGTAGTAGCGCTCGGCCCCGGCGTCGTCGTCGACGAGCCCGAGCCAGGCACTTGCCTTGCGCACCGATCCCATGGACGCCTCCTCTCACATCACAGCGGTCCTTGTTCCCTGGGTTCCCTGTGTTTCCTGCCCCCATCGTCGTCCATCAGGCGAACACTCCGCCAAGGGGAGGGGGGCTTCTCGGTGTTTTCGTGACGGTACTGGTGCACAGTGCCCCGTGTCCCGCACGGAGAACACTGGGGCGAGAGGGCTGACGAGGAGTGAAAAACGATTCTTCACACCCTTTACGTACCTCTGGGTGATGCCGGGGGGCGTACGGGTGACGCGGGGCCCGGCGGTAACCGCCGGTACGATGCGGCGATCGTAGCGGTACGCGCAGGACAATGGGGGGTCATTTCACGATGTTCGGGATGGTGCGGCCGTGCGCCCACAGCCTCGGCGAGACGCTCAGGAACCGCTGGATGTCCCACATGTGCGGGCTCTGCCTCGCGCTGAGGGGCAGTCACGGGCAGTTCGCCCGCATAGCCACGAATTACGACGGCATCGTCATATCCGTACTGACGGAGGCTCAGACCCCGCGTGAGCGGCAGCGCCGCCGCCTCGCCGGGCCGTGCGCGCTGCGCGGGATGCGCACGGCGCGCGTCAGCGAGGGGGAGGGGGCGCGTCTCGCGGGCGCCGTCTCGCTCGCCCTCGCCGCGGTGAAGGTACGGGACCATGTCGCCGACCGGGACGGGATGCTGGCCCGCCGTCCGGTCGCCGCCGCCGCGGGGCGCGTGGCGAGCGGCTGGGCCGAGGCCGCGCACCGCTCGGCGGCCGGGCTCGGCTTCGACACGGCGGTCCTGCTCGCCGCCGCCGAACGCCAGCCCGGCATCGAGGCGCTCGCGGGCCCCGGCACCTCGCTCCTGACCGTCACGGAGCCGACCGAGACCGCGACCGCCGCCGCCTTCGCGCACACCGCGCTCCTCGCGGGCCGGCCGCACAACGCGGTGCCGCTCGCCGAGGCGGGCCGTCTCTTCGGCCGCCTCGCGCACCTCCTCGACGCGGTCGAGGACCAGGCCGAGGACGCGGCACGCGGCGCCTGGAACCCGCTCACCGCGACCGCGACCCCGCGCGCCGAGGCCCGCCGCCTCGCCGACGACGCCCTGCGCGGCATCCGCCTCGCCCTCGCGGACACCGACCTCACCGACCCGGCGCTCGCCCACCGCCTCCTCGTCCACGAGCTGCCGCGCGCCGTCGACCGCGCCTTCGGCACGGCGCCCTCCTGCGCGCACCAGCACCCGGGCACCCCGGTCCCGGGGAACCCGTACACGCAGGACCCGCCCGGCGGGCAGACCCCCGAGCCCCCGCCCCCGCCCTCGGGGCGCGGCTTCTGGGCGGGCTGCGGGGTGTTCCTCGCGCTCGCGTGCACGTGCCGCATGTGCTGCGCCGAGGACTACGAGGGCCCGTGGTCGGGCAAGGTCCGGCACGGCTGCTGCCACTACGCGGACTGCTGCGACGCCTGCGACTGCGATTGCTGCGGGTGCGACGGCTGCGGCTGCGACGGGTGCTGCTGCGACTGCTGAGAGCGGGGGCGGAGGGGCGCGGGGGCGGGACGGTTCAGCGGATCTCGGGCGGGGAGATGCGGGAGGTGGGGAGGGCGGAGGCCGAGACACCCCACTTCTTGAGGATCTTGGCGTAGGTACCGTCGGCGATGATCACGTTGACGGCCTTCTGGAAGGCGGGGGTCAGATCACTGCCCTTCTTGAAGGCGAAACCGACGTCGAGCCGGTGGTACTCGTTGAGGAACCTCAGGCCCTGCTGCTGGTCGACCGCGTACCGCAGCCCGTTGATGGTCGACATGACGACATCGGTACGGCCCTGCTGGAGCGAGCCCCAGATGGCGCCCTGCTCGGAGTAGGTCTTGACGCTGTACGGCTTCTTGCCCGCCTTCTCGCACAGCGACTTGTTCTGTTCCAGCGTCACCTCGAAAGTGGTGCCCGCGCCGGTGCCGATGTTCTTGCCGCACAACTGGGTGAGGTCGGTGATCTTCGGGATCTTCTCGTCGGCGCGGGTCGCGAAACCCTGGCCGTCGTTGATGTACGTGACGAAGTCGATCGTCTTGCGGCGCTCGTCGGTGACGCCGAAATTGCCGGTGCCGAGGTCGTACTTGCCACTGCCGAGTGCGGGCAGGATCGCCTCGAAGCTCGCCTCCTGCCGGTCGATCCTGATCCCGAGCACCTTCGCGACGGCCGCGGTGATCTCCACGTCCACGCCGGCGGCGGTCTTGCCGTCCTCCAGGTACGTCGCGGTGGGCGGGGCGCCGATCGCGCCGCCGAGCGTGAGCCTGCCCGCCGTGCGGACGCGCTCCGGCAGGAGCTTCGCCGCCGCGGCGTTCTTCCGCTCGCCCGAGACGACGTCCCCCGTGGGGAGCTTCCCGGCCTTCCCGGCGGGCGAACCGGCGGCGGCCGCCGCCCCGCCCGCACCCCCGGCGGAACCCGCGCCCGGGGAATCGCCGGAACCGCAGGCGGTGAGAGGGAGGAGCGCGGAGGCGGTGAGCAGGGCGAGCACGGCGTAACGGCGCGCGGAACGAGGGGGCGGGGCACTCATGGCGGGACTCCAGAACGGCAGACGTGACAGGAGACGGGCGGGCTCTAGCGAAAACGGGTGGTGGCGAAGGCGGGCGGCGACGGCCGCGGGCGTGCGAAGACGGCCGTACGACGGCAGCCGGGCGTGACGCCGGGGGGCGGGGCGGGGCGGAACGGCGCGAGGGAGGGGTGTGCTGCGCGTGAAGGCGGGACCGCGGGGCGAAGCGAGCAGCGGGCACGACGGCGTGGCCGCACGGACGCGTCACGGCGTCACGGCACGTACCGCCTCACGGACACGGGAGACGGCACGGCGGCAGGACACCGGCGACGGCGGGAGGGAACAGCGAAGGAGGAAAGGGGCGCGAGCCCGGCCGGAGGGTCGTCAGCTACGAGGCGCGCCACCGCAGCACGTACGACAGGACGCCGACCACACCCGACCGAAGTCGATGTGAGACCGCGTCACCAGACGCCGCTGCGACAGATTCATGCCGACCAGTGGAACAGGCGTCCGGGCCGCCGTCAACGAAACGAGACGGGATGCTCAGGATGTGGGACACGGGACGGGTGCCGGGGGTTGACAAACGCGCGAGCGCCTCCCGTACCCTCGGTGACAGGTCCGTACTGAGGGGTGCGGGCCGCGTGAAGACGGGACACCGCGTGGCGACTTCGCCACGGAGTTCCGCATGTCCTTCGACGCACTCGCCTTCGACGCCCGCGCCTCCGGTGCGCCCACGACGTCCGACGCCCCCGCCCCGGCCGGGCACCCGCAGGATCAGCCACCCGAACCGGGGGAGCCGCCCGAGCGGGGGAAGCCGGGGGAGCCGCCCGAGTCCGGGAAGCAGCCCTGGCAGGGGACACCGTCCGGGCCGGGCGAGCGGCCCGCGCTCCGTATCGTGCCCGTGCGCCGTACGGGCCAGTGGATCGCCGCCCTGCTCGTGCTGCTGCTCCTCGCGATGGCGGTCAACTCGCTCGCGCGCAACAAGGCGTTCCAGTGGGACGTCGTCGCCGACTACTTCACGACCTCCGCCGTGCTGCGCGGCCTCGGCCTGACGCTCTGGCTCACCGCGCTCGTCATGGTGCTCGGCTTCGTGCTCGGCACGCTGCTCGCACTCGGCCGGATGTCCGCGAACCCGGTGCTGAGCTGGGTCTCCTCGGGATACATCTGGTTCTTCCGCTCGACGCCGATCCTCGTCCAGCTCCTCTTCTGGTTCAACATCGGCGCCCTCTACCCGCGGCTCGGGCTCGGCATCCCCTTCGGCCCCGAGTTCGTCACGGTCAAGACCGTCAACCTGCTCGGCCCCGTCACCGTCGCCGTGCTCGGCCTGACCCTCCACGAGGCCGCCTACGCCGCCGAAGTGGTGCGCGGTGGGCTGCTCTCCGTGGACCGGGGGCAGATCGAGGCCGCGCAGTCGCTCGGCCTGAGCCCCTGGCGCCGCCTGCGCCGCATCGTGCTGCCGCAGGCGATGCGCGCCATCGTGCCCCCGGCCGGGAACATGCTCATCGGCGCGCTCAAGGGCACCTCGATCGTCAGCGTCATCGCCGTGCAGGACCTGCTCTACTCCGTCCAGCTCGTCTACCACCGCACCTACCAGGTCATCCCGCTGCTCCTCGTCGCCACGATCTGGTACGCGCTCGTGACGAGCGTGCTCAGCGTCGGCCAGCACTACGTCGAGAAGCACTACGCGCGGGGGGCCGAGCGCTCATGAGTCCCGCATCCGCTGACCCGCCCGTCGTCGTGGTGGTCGGGGCCGGGCCCCGCGCGACCGGGCTCCTGGAACGCATCGCCGCCAACACGGCCGCCGGCCACGGCGGTCCGGAACCCGCCTTCGCCCTGCACCTCGTGGACCCCTACCCGCCGGGTCCGGGGCGCATCTGGCGGCAGGAGCAGTCGCCGCTGCTGTGGATGAACTCCATGGCCGAGGACACGACGCTCTTCACGGACGAGACCGTCGAGATGGAAGGACCCGTCGTCCCCGGGCCCGCCCTCCACGAGTGGGCCGGGATCGAGGGCCGCACCTTCCCCGGCCGCCGCACCCAGGGCGCCTACCTGCGCTGGGCGTACGAGCGCGCCCGCGCCGCGCTGCCGCCCGGCATCGTCGTGCGCGAGCACCGCACCCGCGCCGTACGCCTCGAAGGCCCGCGCGAGGGACGGCAGTCGGTATGGCTCGCGGACCGCGAGACCCCGCTCACCGCCGACCTCGTGATCCTCGCCCTGGGCCATCAGGAAGCAGAACTCGCCACGGAGGAAAGAGAGTTCACCACCCACGCGGCGCGCGAGGGCCTGACCTACCTGCCGCCGGACTACACCGCCGACACGGACCTGCGCGGGCTGCGCGCCGGGGAACCCGTCCTCGTGCGCGGCCTCGGCCTCGCCTTCGTGGACCTCATGGTGCTGCTCACCGAGGGGCGCGGCGGGTGCTGGACACCGGAGGGCCGCTACGTCCCCTCGGGCAAGGAGCCGGTCCTGTACGTGGGTTCGCGGCGCGGTGTCCCGTACCACGTCAAGCTCGGCTACCGCCTGGAGGGCGAACTGCCCCGGCTGCCAAGCTTCTTCGGCCCCGAGCAGACCGCCCGCCTGCTCGCACGGCCGGGCCCCAGGGACTTCCGTACCGACGTGTGGCCGCTCGTCGCGAAGGAGCTCGGCTGGGCGCACTACCACCGCCTCCTGACCACCCGCCCGGACGCCTTCGCCGTCGGCAGGACCGCCTTCGAGTCCGGCTACGCGGCGGCCGACCCGTACGACGGGAGCCTCGACGCCTTCGTCCGCACGGCGGTGCCCGAGGCGGCGGACCGGCTCGACCTCGACGCGCTCGACCGGCCGCTCGCCGGGTGGACCGCGCGCACGCAGGACGAGGTGCAGGAGCGGCTTCTCGCGCACATCGACGCGGACCTCGACCGCCGCCACGACCCCGCGCACAGCGAGGACCTGTCCGTCTTCATGGCGCTGCTCTCCGTCTACGGGCAGCTCATGCGCCTCGGCGACACCGGCACCTGGTGGCACGGCTTCTTCAGCTTCCTCGCCTCCGGACCGCCCGGACCGCGCCTGCGCGCGCTGCGCGGGCTCGCGGAGGCGGGACTCGTGCGCTTCCTGGGCGCGGGCATGACCGTTCGGGCCGTGGACGGGGCCTTCGAGGCGCGCTCGGCGAGCCTGCCGGAGCACACGGTGCGGGCGAGGGCGCTCGTGGAGGCGCGGCTGCCGCAGCCCGAGGCGGGCCGCGTGCGCGACCCGCTGCTGCGCGGGCTCTTCGCGGCCGGAGCGCTCGCGACCGAGGACGGGCTGCTCGCGGTGACACCGCAGGACGGGCGGGTGCGGTGGAACGACGGCAGCACGCACCCGCGCCTGTTCGCGCTCGGCCCGCACACGGACGCGCGCGGGGCCGGGGCCTTCACCCGGCCGCGCACGAACAGCCCGGCGTTCCGGCAGAACGACGCGACGGCGCGGGCGGTGCTGGGGCTGGTGGCGGGGGGAGCGGTGGGGGGAGCGGTGGGGGTGGC
>NZ_GG770539.1:5773107-5783744 GCF_000154905.1 Streptomyces sp. SPB074
CCTCTCCGCCGCCATCGATCTCCCCGGCGCCACCCGTGCCGACGACTTCCTCCCCCTCGCCCGCTTCGCCGATGAGGGCTTGCTCGACTTCCTCACGCTCGGCGACACCTTCGCCGCGCCGGGGCTCGACGCGCTCTCCGTCCTCGCACGGCTCGCTCCGGCGACCCGGCGCGTGGGGCTCGTGCCGACCGTGACCACGACGCACACCGAGCCCTTCCACGTCCAGGCCGCCGTCGCCACGCTCGACTGGGTCAGCCGGGGGCGGGCCGGCTGGCGGCCCGGCGTCTCCACGAGCGGGGCCGAGGCCCGGCTCTTCGGGCGGCGGGAAGCCGTCACCGCGCGCGAGGCGTGGCGGGAGGCTGGCGAAGTCGTCGAAGCGGCACGGCTGTTGTGGGACAGCTGGGAGGACGACGCGGAGATACGGGACATCCCGAGCGGCCGCTTCATCGACCGCGACAAGCTCCACTACGCCGACTACTCCGGCACCACCTTCTCCGTGCGCGGCCCCTCCATCGTGCCGCGGCCCCCGCAGGGCCACCCCGTGATCGTCGCCGAGGCGGACGACCCGGTGCGGCGCGCCTTCGCGGTCCGCCACGCCGACGTACTCCTCTTCGAGGCGAGCAGTCGTGAGCAGGCCGCCGCCTTCTCCGCCGAGGTACGCGCCGAGGCGGCGCGCGCCGGGCGGGAGCCGGCCGACGTACGCGTACTCGCCTCGCTCACCGTCGAACTGAGCGGCGGCGAACAGGCCGCCGAACCAGGACACGGCGGGGGCGGCCCCCGGCCCACCGCGCACGGACCGCACTACCGGGGCGGGCCCGTCGATCTCGCCGAGCTGATCGGTGACTGGTACGCAGCAGGGGCCGTCGACGGCTTCCACTTCCGCCCCGCCGCACCGGGCCGCGACCTCGAACGCCTCGTCAACGGGACCGTCGCGCTGCTCCAGCACCGGGGCGTCTTCCGCGCCTTCCACCCCGGCAGCACCCTGCGCGAACACCTCGGCCTCGCCCGCCCCGCCAACCTCCACCTCACCACCTGACCCGCCCGCCGCCCGCGCCCCGATCCCGTCGGCCCGCCCCGCCCCGCGCCCCCAAAGAATCCCAACTCCCCGACTCCTCAACTCCCGGAGCCCCCGCATGAGCCACCAGCGTCCGTCCCAGCAGCCCCGTCCCGCCCCCTCCCGCCGCCGCCAGCCACCCGGCGCCCACCGTCCCCTGCACCTCGCCGCCCACTTCCCCGGCGTCAACAGCACCACCGTCTGGTCCGATCCGCGCTCCGGCTCGCAGATCGCCTTCGACTCCTTCGTCCACCTCGCCCGCACCGCCGAACGCGGCCTCTTCGACTTCTTCTTCCTCGCCGAGGGACTGCGGCTGCGCGAGCACAAGGGCCGCATCCACGACCTCGACGTCGTGGGCCGCCCCGAATCGCTCACCGTCCTCAACGCCGTCGCCGCCGTCACGGAGCACCTCGGTCTCGCCGCGACCGTCAACAGCACTTTCAACGAGCCCTACGAACTCGCCCGCCGTCTCGCGAGCCTCGACCACCTCAGCGCCGGCCGCGCCGCCTGGAACGTCGTCACCTCCTCCGACGCCTTCACCGGCGAGAACTTCCGGCGCGGCGGCTATCTCGACCGCGCCGATCGCTACACACGCGCCGCCGAGTTCGTCGCCACGGCGAGGGAGTTGTGGGACAGCTGGAGTCCCGACGGTGCCCCGCGTCCCTTCGCCCACCACGGCAGGCACTTCTCCGTCGAGGGCGAGTTCACCCTGCCGCGCTCCCCGCAGGGGCACCCCGTCGTCATTCAGGCCGGTGACTCCGCCGAGGGCCGCGACTTCGCCGCGAGCGCCGCCGACGTCATCTTCACGCGACACGGCACCCTCGCCGCCGGGCAGGAGTTCTACGCCGACGTGAAGGGCCGCCTGCCGGGGTACGGGCGCACGGCCGACGACCTCAAGATCATGCCGGGCGTCACGGTCGTCGTCGGTGACACCGACGCCGAGGCGCAGGAGAAGGCCGCGGAGATCCGCCGCCTCCAGGTCTCCCCGCAGAACGCGCTGCTCGCCGCCGAACAGGTCTGGGGCACCGACCTCTCCGGCTTCGACCCGGACGGCCCGCTGCCCGCCTTCGACCCCGTGACCGACTCGGACGTCGTCCAGGGCCGGGTACGGCACGGTGATCCGCGCGCGCTCGCGGAGAAGTGGCGCGCCCTCGCCCGTACCAAGAACCTCTCGCTGCGCGAGACGGCGATCGAGGCGACCGGGCGCCAGTCCTTCATCGGCTCGGCGGCCACCGTCGCCGAGGCGATGAGTCACTTCGTCGACTCCCGTGCCGCCGACGGCTTCATCCTCGTCCCGCACCTCACCCCCGGCGGCCTCGACGAGTTCGTCGACCGCGTCGTGCCCCTCCTCCAGGAACGCGGCGCCTTCCGTACGGCGTACACGGGTCGGACCCTGCGCGACCACCTCGGCCTGAGCCACCCCGCCACCCGCCGCGACACCCCGAAGGACACCGCCGCATGAGCCCCGTACCGCCCGGCACGGCCCCCGCCCCGGCCGCCCCCACCGGCACCGACCCGGCGGACGCGAACGCCGCGCTCGCCGACTGGCGGCGGTGGCGCGCCGCCCGTGCCCAGGCCGTCACCGCCCCCTGGGGCCCGCTCTCCGTCATCGGCACGCACTGGCTCGCGGACTACCCGGACGGACTGCTTCCGGACATTCCCGGTCGCTGGCGCGCCGCCGGGGAGCATGTCTCGCTGACACGCGGCGCGGGGCTGCTCGTACGGGGGCGGCCGTACGCGGGCGAAGCGCTGCTCGACGCCGATACGGGCCCCGCCGAGCGCGCCCAGGTCGCCCACCGCCGCCGCAGGCTCACCGTCCTGGAGAGCGAGGGGGCCTGGGCGGTACGCGTGCACGACCCCGACGCGCCCGCGCGCCGCGCCTTTCCCGGGCTCGAAGTGAGCCCCTGGGAAGCGCGCTGGGCGCTCCGCGGCCGCTTCGTACCGTACGAGTCGAAGCAGACCGTGCGGGTGCCGAACGCGGACGGCCACGAGCGCGGGCTCGCCCTCGGCGGTGAACTGCGCTTCTCCGCCGAGGGCTCGGCGTACGTGCTGCGTGTGGGCGTGCAGCCGGACGGCGGCCTGGGCGTCATCTTCGCCGACACCACGAGCGGCGCCGGCAGCCACCGCTTCCGCTTCCTGTTCACCCCCGCGCCCGCCCCCGACGGCACGGTCCCGGTGGACTTCAACCGGGCCGTGCTGCCGCCCTGCGCGCTCGGCCCGCACTTCCTGTGCCCGTTCCCGCCGCCCGGCAACACCCTCGGCCTCGCCGTCACCGCGGGCGAACGACGGCTCGTGGACGCGGGCGCCGGGCAGCCCGGGTGAGGGACGGCGATGGCGTGGCGGGCGGATGGTCGCCGTGGTAGTGAAGGTATTCTCAAGTGCGCTGTGAGGAAAGGGAGTTGGGGGAGCCCGAGAGGTAATGGGCGAGGCCGGAAGTCGCCCTTGTGCGGTCACGGCACGGTCACAGAAACTCCCCAGCAGCGCCGGTTCGGTGCCCGTGTCCCGCAACCCGGGCCACGCGGCCCCGCACCGCGCCTCACGGGCCCGACCCCCCACGGCGGGCCCCCCGATTCCCCACTGGAGGAACCACGTGAGGACCAAGCGCACCACCCCCCGCACCGGCACCACGAGACGGACCCGGCTGATCGCCGTGGCCTCCGGCCTCCTCGCCACCGCCGCCTTCGCCGTCCCCGCCGCCCAGGCCGGCGAGGCGAAGACGTACTCCACCAACCAGCTCACCGCCGTCGGCGACGCCGTGCTCAAGGCCGATGTCGCCGGTACGGCGTGGAACGTCGACCCGAGCAACGGCAAGGTCCAGCTCACCGTGGACAGCACCGTCTCGCAGGCCGAGATCCAGAAGCTCAAGGACGCGGCCGGGAAGAACGCGGGCGCCCTGGAGATCGAGCGCACCCCCGGCACGTTCAGCAAGCTCGTCTCCGGCGGCGACGCCATCTACGCCTCGTCCTGGCGCTGCTCCCTCGGCTTCAACGTCCGCAGCGGCAGCACCTACTACTTCCTCACCGCCGGGCACTGCACCGACGGGGCGGGCACGTGGTGGTCGAACTCCTCGCACACCACCACCCTCGGCACCACCGCCGGGTCCAGCTTCCCCGGCGACGACTACGGCCTCGTGAAGTACACCAACTCCTCGGTGCCCAAGGACGGCACCGTGGGCAGCGTGGACATCACGAGCGCCGCCAACGCCACCGTCGGCATGAGCGTGACCCGGCGCGGCTCGACCACCGGCATCCACAGCGGCACGGTCTCCGCCCTCAACGCCACCGTCAACTACGGCGCGGACGGCATCGTCAGCGGCCTCATCCGCACCAACGTGTGCGCCGAACCGGGCGACTCCGGCGGCCCGCTCTACTCCGGCAACCAGGCGATCGGTCTCACCTCCGGCGGCAGCGGCAACTGCTCCTCGGGCGGCACGACCTTCTTCCAGCCGGTGACCGAGGCGCTCAGCGCCTACGGGGTCAGCGTCTACTGACCCGCGACCGCACGGCGCGATAGGGCCGTACGGCGGTACGGGCACGGCAGGCGGTACGGAGACGGGCGGGCCCGGGGCGCGGGCGCACCCCCTCCGTACCGCTCCCGCGCGCATCCCCTCCGTACCGCTCCCGCGCGCATCCCCTCCGTACCGCTCCGTTACTCCGGGATCGCGCTCCCCGCCACGAGCAGCGCCACCGCCTCCGCCTCGGGCCGGGCCGGGAGGCGTTCCCCGTCCCTGCGGCGCAGCGCCACCTCGCCCGCCGCCGCCTCGCGGGCGCCGAGCACGGCGAGGTGCGGGACGAGGCGCGCCCGCCGGACGCGCGCCGCGAGGGTCCCCGCGTGCGCCGGGTACCGCCGCGCCCGCAGCCCCGCCGCGCGGCAGCGCCGTACGAAGGACTCCGCGGCCTCCTCCTGCTCCTCGCCCACCGGCACCACGCCCACCTGGACGGGAGCGAGCCAGGCGGGGAAGGCGCCGCCGTGCACCTCGATCAGCCGCGCGAGGACACGCTCCAGACTGCCGAGCACGCTGCGGTGCACCATCACGGGCCGCGGCCGGGAGCCGTCGGCGGCGCGGTAGTCGAGGCCGAAGGCGGCCGGCTGGTGGAAATCGGCCTGCACGGTCGAGAGGGTGAACTCGCGGCCCGCCGCGTCCCGCGCCTGCACGTCGATCTTCGGCCCGTAGAACGCCGCCTCGCCGCGCTCCTCCTCCCAGTCGAGCCCCGAAGCCGCGAGCGCCTCGGCGAGCGCCGCCGCCGCGCGCTCCCACCCACCCTCGGCGAGCGCGTACTTGGCGCCCTCGCCCGGCAGCGAGAGCCGGTAACGGCTCGGGGCGAGGCCGAGGGCCCGGTAGGCGGTACGGATCAGGGCGAGCGCGCCCGCGACCTCAGCGGCGAGCGACTCCGGGGCGCAGAACAGGTGCGCGTCGTTGAGATGGATCGCCCGCACCCGGGTCAGGCCGCCGAGGGTCCCGGAGGGCTCCGCGCGGAACATGCCGCCCAGCTCCGCGACGCGGAGCGGCAGGTCCCGGTAACTGCGGGCCCGGGCCCGGTAGATCAGCGCGTGGTGCGGGCACAGGCCCGGGCGCAGCACGAAGTGCTCGCCGCCGACCTCCATCGGCGGGAGCGTGTCCGCGCGGTAGTGCGCCCAGTGCCCCGAGCGGACGTACAGCTCCTGTTTCCCGAGGACCGGCGAGTGCACGTGCTGGTAGCCGCCGGCCACCTCCAGGGCGCGTACGTACTCCTCCAGCGCGTGCCGCACGCTCGCGCCGTCCGGGAGGAGGTACGGGAGGCCCGCGCCGAGCAGCGGGTCGGTGCCGTAGAGGCCCAGCGCGCGGCCGAGGCGGTGGTGGTCGTGTTCCGGGGCGGGGACGGGGTCGTTCATGGTCGCTCCTGCGGGACGGGGAGCGGGTGACGGCGCGGAAAAGCCCCGGGGCACCCGCCCCGGGGCTTCGCTTCGGTACAGCTCTCAGCGCGCCGGGACGTACTCCGGCGTCGTCGTCCACGGGTGGTGCGCGGCGGGCTGCATGGCCCGCACGGTAGCGGGGCGCGGGGGAGAGGGACCACCGCTTTTCCGGGGGGGCGGTGTACGGGTGTGACCGGCCCGTCACGCGAGGTCCCGGACCCGTCCGCGACTCCTTCACGGGGCCTTCGCGTGGCCGCGGGGGCCTCTGAGGGGGTAGGGGCGAGATTCGGCCACGTGCCCCCGGCGGCGGGCGCTTCCGGCGCCGCACCGCTCCCACCGGGGCTTTCGCCTTATGAACTCAGGCGTGTGGGCGCGTACTTGACAGTAGTGCGGGGGTGATGCGGAGGCGCCCGGCCGCTCCGGACGCGCGGCCGGATATCGACCTTGTGTGCGACTGCGGGCCGTCGGAATAGTGGACGGCGCACGGTGATCCGGACGCGGTTCTTTCCCGTCCGGCGGCACCGTGCGCGAACGCCTTCCGGTCCCGGCACCCCCACACCGCCGGGACCAACCCCCCACAGGAGGACGTGAAGTGACCGAACGACGGACCACCGTGCGGCGTGCCGCGATCGCGGGCACCGGAGTGGCCGCGCTCCTCGCGGCCGGATTCACCTTCCAGACCGCGAACGCCGCGGAGGCGACTCCCACCGCCCCGCACACCCTCTCCGCCCCGAAGGCCGAAAAGCTCGCCTCGCGACTCACCCAGGACCTGGGCACGCACGCGGCGGGCACCTACTACGACGCCCAGGCCAAGCACCTCGTCGTCAACGTGACGAACCAGTCGGCCGCGAAGACGGCCGAGGCGGCGGGCGCGAAGGCGAGAGTCGTCGCGCACACGCTCGCCGAGCTGAGGTCGGCGCGCTCCGCCGTCGCCAAGGAGACCACCGCGATACCCGGCACCTCCTGGGGCGTGGACCCGGTCTCCAACAAGGTCGTCGTGACCGCCGACCGCACCGTCAAGGGCGCCCAGCTCAAGAAGCTGACCACCGCCGTCGGGAAGCTCGGCAGCATGGCGACGCTCAAGCAGTCCAAGGGCACCTTCAAGCCCTTCATCGCGGGCGGCGACGCGATCACCGGCTCGGGCGGGCGCTGCTCGCTCGGCTTCAACGTGACGGTCGGCGGCGAGCCCGCCTTCCTCACCGCCGGGCACTGCACCGAGGCGATCGACAACTGGACCGACGCGGACGGCAACGCGCTCGGCAGCAACGCGGGCTCGGAGTTCCCCGGCAACGACTACGGGCTCGTCAAGTACAGCTCCGACGTCGACCACCCGAGCGAGGTGGACCTCTACAACGGCAGCAGCCAGTCCATCACCGGCGCCGCCGACGCGACGGTCGGCCAGACCGTCACCCGCTCCGGCTCCACCACGGGCGTCCACAGCGGCGAGGTGACCGGCCTCGACGTGAGCGTCAACTACGGCGCGGACGGCATCGTCGACGGGCTCATCCAGACCACGGTCTGCGCCGAGCCCGGCGACTCGGGCGGCTCGCTCTTCGCGGGCAGCGACGCCGTCGGCCTCACCTCGGGCGGCAGCGGCGACTGCACCTCCGGCGGCGAGACCTTCTTCCAGCCGGTCACGGAGGCCCTGAGCGCCTTCGGCGCCGACATCGGCTGAGCCCCACCGCACTTCCCCCCACCCCGGACCCCCGGCCCCGCCCCGCGCGAGGCCGGGGGTCGGGGCGTGAGGGGGGGCCGGCGCGTGAGCCGGGCGCGGTGATCCGGGCCCCGGAGCCCCCCGGGGCCTCGCTCCCGCCCCTGCGGCCCGCCGCTCGCGCCTCCTCGTTCGTCACTCCCCGTGCCCGTTCGCCCGTTCGTTCGTACGGCCCCCGCGCTAATCGTACGAACGTTCGAGCAGTGGTTTATCGTGGTGCCCGGGAGATGAACCAGGGGGTGAGCACGACCGGCCGAGGAGGTGCGGATGACCAGGTCTCCGGGCCTTTCGGGCCCCGGGTTCGCGCACCTGCGCGCCGTCTCGGGCAACTCGGCGCGCTACGGCGCCTCGCACCCCGAGGCGCTCGCCGCGCGGGCCGCCGAGCGCGGCATGGACGCCGTCGCGCTCACCGACCGCGACACCGTCGCCGGGACCGTGCGCTTCGCCAAGGCGTGCGCCGAGCACGGCGTGCGGCCCCTGTTCGGGGCCGATCTCGCCGTGGACGCGCCCGCCGCGCGGGACGCCCGGGGCGGCGGCGGACGACGGCGCGCCCCCGTACGCGGCGGGGCCTTCGTGGACGAGTCCGCGCCGCGTGCGACCTTCCTCGCCCGCGACGGGGCGCGCGGCTGGGCCTCCCTGTGCGCCCTCGTGACCGCCGCGCACGCCGGTGGGGAACGCCCGCCGCTGCTCCCCTGGGACGCCAACCAGGGCGAAGGGCTCACCGTCCTGCTCGGCCCCGAGTCCGACATCGGCCGCGCCCTCGCCGCCGGGCGCCCCGACCGCGCCGCCCGCCTCCTCGCCCCCTGGCGCGAGCGCTACGGCGACGCGCTCCGCCTCGAAGCCGTCCACCACGGCCGGGACGGCACGGGCCCCGGCTCCCTCCGTCTCGCCGCCCGTACCGTCGGCTTCGCCGCCGAGCAGGGGATACGCCCCGTGCTCACCAACGCCGTGCGCTACGCCGACCCGGGCCAGGGCCGGATCGCCGACGTGCTCGACGCCGCCCGCCGCCTCGTCCCCATCGACCCCGCCAAGGGCCTCGACAGCGGCGAACGCTGGCTCAAGGACGCCGGGCGCATGGCGCGGGAGGCGGAGCGGATCACGACCGCCGCCGGGTTCGGCCCGGGAGCGGCCGGCGCGCTCCTCGCGCACACCGCCCGTACCGCCGCCGAGTGCCTCGTCGACCCCGAGGACGACCTCGGCCTCGGTTCCGTCCGCTTCCCCGAACCGCGCCTCGTCGGCGCGGGCGCGCGCACCGCGCAGCGCGCCCTCGCCTCGCGCGCGGCGGCCGGGATGGTCCGGCTCGGCCACGACCGGGGGCCCGGGGCGCGCGCGTACTGGGAGCGGATGCACCACGAGCTGGACATCATCGCCCACCACGACTTCGCCTCGTACTTCCTCACCGTCGCCCGCGTCGTGGACGACGTGCGCGACCTCGGCATCCGCGTCGCCGCGCGCGGCTCCGGCGCGGGCTCCCTCGTCAACCACCTCATCGGCATCGCGCACGCCGACCCGGTGGAGCACGGGCTGCTCATGGAGCGCTTCCTGTCCAAACGCCGCTCCGTACTGCCCGACATCGACATCGACGTCGAGTCCGCGCGCCGCATCGAGGTCTACCGCGCGATCCTCGGCCGCTTCGGGCCCGAGCGCGTCGCGACCGTCGCGATGCCCGAGACGTACCGGGTGCGGCACGCGATCCGCGACGTCGGCGCCGCGCTCTCCCTCGACCCCGCCGACATCGACCGCATCGCCACCGCCTTCCCGCACATCCGCGCCCGCGACGCCCGCACCGCCATGGACGAACTGCCCGAACTCGCCTCCGTCGCCGCCGAACGCGAGAAGTACGGCACCTTCTGGGAACTGGTGGAAGGGCTCGACGCGCTCCCGCGCGGCGTCGCGATGCACCCGTGCGGCGTGCTCCTCTCGGACGCCTCGCTGCTCTCGCGCACCCCCGTCGTGCCCACGAGCGGCGAGGCACTGCCGATGGCGCAGTTCGACAAGGAGGACGTCGAGGACCTCGGGCTGCTCAAGCTCGACGTGCTCGGGGTACGGATGCAGTCCGCGATGGCGCACGCGCTCTCCGAGCTGGACCGGGCCACCGGCGAGGCCCCCGACATCGACGCGATCCCGCCCGGCGACGAGAAGACGTACCAGCTCATCCGCTCCACCGAGACCCTCGGCTGCTTCCAGATCGAGTCGCCGGGCCAGCGCGACCTCGTCGGCCGGCTCCAGCCGTCCACCTTCCACGACCTCGTCGTGGACATCTCGCTCTTCCGCCCCGGCCCCGTCGCCGCCGACATGGTGCGCCCCTTCATCGAGGCCCGGCACGGCCGCGCGCCCGTCCGCTACCCGCACCCCGACCTCGCCCCCGCCCTCGAAGACACCTACGGCGTCGTCGTCTTCCACGAGCAGGTCATCGACCTCGTGCACACCATGACCGGCTGCGGGCGCGACGAGGCCGACCGGGTGCGGCGCGGGCTCTCCGACCCCGACTCGCAGGGCCGCATCCGCTTCTGGTTCGCGCAGCGCGCCGCCGAGCGCGGCTACGACGCCGAGACCGTCACGCGCACGTGGGAGATCGTCGAGGCATTCGGCTCGTACGGCTTCTGCAAGGCGCACGCCGTCGCCTTCGCCGTGCCCACCTACCAGTCCGCCTGGCTCAAGGCCCACCACCCGGCCGCCTTCTACGCCGGACTGCTCACCCACGATCCCGGCATGTACCCCAAGCGGCTGCTCCTCGCGGACGCGCGGCGCAGGGACGTGCCGATCCTGCCCGTGGACGTGAACCACTCCGCCCCCGCCCACCGCATCGAACTGGTGTCCGAAGAGGGGCCTCCGGCGGCCCGCTGGGGCGTCCGCCTCGGGCTCGCCGACGTGCACGGCATGAGCGAGGCCGAGGGCGAACGGATCGCCACCGCCCAGCCCTACACCTCGCTCCTCGACTTCTGGCAGCGCGCCCGCCCCTCGCGGCCCGTCGCCGAA
>NZ_GG770539.1:5783844-5784165 GCF_000154905.1 Streptomyces sp. SPB074
CCGGGGCGCGGCCTCGCACGGCGGTACGCAGCTCCCGCTCTCCGGCGGCCGCCGCACCGCCCCGGCCGGGCTCCCCGACCTGGACGAGACCGAACGCCTCAGCGCCGAACTCGGCGTCCTCGGCATGGACGCCTCCCGCCACCTCATGGGCGACCACCAGGAGTTCCTGCGCGAACTCGGCGCCGTCACCGCGCGACGGCTGCGCGAGGCCCCGCACGGCGCCACCGTCCTCGTCGCGGGCGCCAAGGCCGCGACCCAGACCCCGCCCATCCGCTCCGGCAAACGCGTCGTCTTCACGACCCTGGTCGACGGCACGGGCCT
>NZ_GG770539.1:5784959-5785238 GCF_000154905.1 Streptomyces sp. SPB074
GCGCGATCGGGGTGGGCCCGACCCCGCTCGTCGCCCGCATGGCCGCCCGCGAGGCCCGCTTCGGCACGACCGTCACCGTGACCGGGGACGAGCTCGCCGGCTACCTCGACCACAAGCCCGTCGTCGCGCTGCCCGGCGTGGGCCCCGCGACCGCCAGGACCCTGTGCTCCTACGGACTCGACTCGGCCGGACGCGTCGCCGCCGCCCCGCTCGGCACCCTCCAGCGCATCCTCGGCGCCCGCGCCGGTCGCGAACTGCGCGCCCGCGCGCACGGCATCG
>NZ_GG770539.1:5785814-5787535 GCF_000154905.1 Streptomyces sp. SPB074
TTCGAGCGAGAGGACGCCGTGCAGGCGGGTCCAGACGGTGAGCGCGCGCAGGCGCGCCGCCGGGCTCGCGGGATGGTCCCCGG
This sequence comes from Streptomyces sp. SPB074, assembly GCF_000154905.1. Lineage (GTDB taxonomy): Bacteria > Actinomycetota > Actinomycetes > Streptomycetales > Streptomycetaceae > Streptomyces. The sequence goes on from NZ_GG770539.1 coordinate 5,785,898, forward strand.
CCCAGTCGCCGTGCTCCGCGAAGTACCCCTCCGCCGGGGGCACGACGCCAGGGGGCCGCTCGCCGGGCCGGTCCTCGGCGGCGCAGACGTCGAGGAGCACCGCCATGATCTCCGCCGCCGTGCGCCTCGTGTCCTCGGGTGCGTGGTAGCCGGGCAGCGGGGTGCCGTAGACGAGGAAGTACCGCTGCGGGTCGGCGAGCGCCCAGGCGCGCAGGCCCTCCGCGAGGTCCCGGAGGCCGGCGCCCTCCGCCGCGCGGGCGAGGAAGGCGTCGGCGAGGCTGCGATAGGCGTCCCTGACGAGATCGGTGATCAGGTCGTCACGGCTGGCGAAGTACCGGTAGAGGGCGGGACCGCTCATGCCGATCCGCTTCGCGATCGCGTTGAGCGACAGGGCGCTCGCCCCGGCCGTCGCTATCTGCTCCCAGGCATGGCGCTTGATGTCCTCGCGCACCTGGGCGCGGTACCGCTCGCGGGACGTCCTCGGTTCGCTCACGCGCGCTTCCCCTCCTCGTTTCGTTAGAGGCTATCACTGTCGCTATTGACTCTCACGAAGGAAGTGAGTTACAACTTCTCACGAAAGCGAGAGCTTCTACGGAGTGGGGAACGTCATGAGTGAGAGCGCACGTCTTGTCGAGGTCGTCCTGCCGGGGGTCGTGGAGCCCGAAGGCCTTGAGGCGCGGGAGGCGGCGGCGCCCGTGCCCGGCGAGGGCGAGGTGGTGCTCGCGATGGAGGCGAGCGGGGTCTCCTTCGCCGAGCAGCAGATGCGGCGCGGCCGGTACTTCGACCAGCCGCCGTTCCCCTTCGTGCCGGGGTACGACGTCGTGGGCCGCGTCCACGCGGCGGGTCCGGGCGTCGACCCGGCGCTCATGGGGCGGCGCGTGGCCGCGCTCCTCAAGGTGGGCGGCTGGGCGAGCCGCGGCCGGGTCGCCGCCGCCGATCTCGTACCGGTGCCGGACGGCGTGAGTGCCGAGGAGGCCGAGACCGTCGTCGTCAACGGGATCACGGCCTGGCAGATGCTCCACAAAAAGAGCCCGGGTGCGCGCCGGGCAGACCGTCCTCGTGCACGGTGCGAGCGGCGGTGTCGGCTCCGTCCTCGTCCAGCTCGCGCGGGCCGCCGGTGTCGAGGTCATCGGCACCGCCTCGGCCCGCCACCACGAGGCGCTGCGCGCGCTCGGCGTCACGCCGGTCGACTACCACGACGGTGACGTGGCAGCGCGGGTGCGCGCACTGGCGCCCGGCGGCGTCGCGGCCGTCTTCGACCACGTCGGGGGCCCCGGGATCGCCGACTCCTGGCGGCTGCTCGCGCGCGGCGGCACGCTCGTCGCGTACGGGACCGCCTCGACCCGCGACGACACGGGCTCGCGGCAGTGGCCGGTCATCAAGCTCTTCGCGCGCCTCGGCCTGTGGAACATCCTGCCCAACGGCCGCCGCGCGGGCTTCTACAACATCTGGGCCGGTTCCCGGAACACGTCCCGCTTCCGCGCCCACCTGCGCGGCGACCTCACGGCGGTGCTCACCGCGCTCGCGCGGGGCGAGATCGGCGCCCGCGTCGCCGCCACCTTCCCGCTCGCGCGGACCGCCGAGGCGCTGCGGCTCGCCGAGTCGGGCACGGTGAGCGGCAAGATCGTCCTCACACCG
>NZ_GG770539.1:5787801-5799070 GCF_000154905.1 Streptomyces sp. SPB074
CAGGTACGCGCCGAGCCGTTCGATCGCCGAGGGGTTGCGGGGGCTCTCCACCAGGTCCGCGTAGTCCAGTACGTACACGCGCTTGTTCTTGATCGCCGGCACGTCGCGCAGGGGCGGGTACGACAGCAGGAAGTCCCGCTTCTTCCGCGCGCTCGTCGTCCCGTAGTCGTTGATGACGATGACGTCGGGGTTCCGCTCCACGACCGTCTCCCAGCCGACCGTCGTCCACGAGTCCTTGAGGTCGTGCAGGATGTTGGTGCCCCCGGCCTCGGTGATGATCTGCTCGGGCGCCGCGTACCTGCCGGAGGTGAAGGGCTGGTCCTGGCCGCTGTCGTAGAGGAAGACGGACGGCCGCTTCGCCGGGGCCTTCGCGCGCACGGCCGCGACCCTCGCCTTGTACCGCTCGATCAGCTTCGTGGCCCGCGTCTCGACGCCGAAGATCTTCCCGAGGTTCCCCAGGTCGGTGTAGAGCGCGTCGAGCGGCGGCATGATGCCGCGCGAGGTCCCGGTACGGGCGTTGCGGCAGGACTCGGTGAGCAGGTACGTGCCGATACCGGCCTTGTGCAGCTCGTCCGGGGTCAGCTCGTTCTCGTTGAAGCCGTAGTTCCAGCCCGCGAAGACGAGATCGGCGCGCGCGGCGAGCGCGTTCTCCTTGGTGACGCGGTCCTTCGATATCCACTTCACCTCGTCGTACGCGTCCTTGTACGGCAGGCCCTTCAGCGAGCCCTTGTCGTCCGGCATGGCGTACCCGGCCATGCGGTCCTCCAGGCCGAGCGCGAACATCAGCTCGGTGATGCCGATGTCGTTGGTCACGACGCGTGCGGGCCGCTTGTCGTACGTGACCTTCTCGCCGCAGTTGGTGACGGTGACCGCCTCCGTCTTCGCGGCCTTGCCGTCGTCGTGCTCGACCTTCGCGCCGCAGCCGGTCAGCGTGACGGCGGCGGCGAGACCGAGCGAGGCGGTGGTGAGGAGTTTGCGCACGGGAGAACCCTCCGGGGTCTTCAGGGAGTCAGGGGGTCGAACAGGAACTGGGTCGCGCCGGTCTCCGGGTGGCGCACGCGGTGCGCCCGTACGCCGAAGACCTCCGCGAGCAGCGCGGCGGACAGCACCTCGTCCGGCGGGCCCGAGGCGACGACGCGCCCGCCGTGCAGGACGTGCAGGAGGTCGCAGTGCGCGGCGGCGAGGTTGAGGTCGTGCAGGGCGGCGAGCACGGTCGGGCCGCTCGCGCGCACCCGGCGCAGGACATCGAGCTGGTGGGCGATGTCGAGGTGGTTCGTGGGTTCGTCCAGGACCAGGACGCGCGGCTCCTGGGCGAGCGCGCGGGCGATCAGCACGCGCTGCTTCTCGCCGCCCGACAGCGACAGGAAGCCGCGCGCGGCGAGGTGCGCGACGCCCGCGTCCGCGAGCGCCCGCGCGCAGATCTCCCGGTCGCGCGCGGCGGAGCGATCCCGGTGCGGGAGACGGCCCATCGCGACGACCTCGCCGACGGTGAAGTCGAAGTCGGCGGCCGTCTCCTGCGGCAGCGCGGCGAGCAGCCGCGCGGCGGCCCGGGGCGCGAGGCGGTGCACGTCCTCGCCCCCGACCCGTACGACCCCCGCGTCGGGCCGCCGCGCCCGGTACACGCACCGCAGCAGCGTCGACTTGCCGCTCCCGTTCGGCCCGACGAGCCCCACGAAGGCCCCGGCGGGCGCGTCGAGCACGACGCCGTCCACGAGCCGCGCGCCCGCCACGTCCACCGAGACGCCTTCGACGTCGTGTTTTTATGCCAGTTCCTCCGGAAAGGGGTACGGGTAGGGGGCGGCCGCGCTCAGCGGCCCGCGAGGGCGTGCCCGCCGCGCCGCATGAGCAGCAGGAAGGCGGGCACCCCGAGCGCCGCGGTGACGACCCCGACGGGCAGTTCGGTGGGCGCGAGCAGCAGGCGCGAGAGCAGGTCGGCCCAGACGAGGAGCACGGCCCCCGCGAGCGGCGCGACGGCCAGGACCCGCGCGTGCGAGGCCCCGACGAGCATCCGTACGAGGTGCGGCACCATGAGCCCGACGAAGCCGATCGCCCCGCTCACCGCGACGACCGTGCCCGTCACGGCCGCCGTCACGACGAAGAGTTCACGCCGCAGCCGGTCCGGCGGCACACCGAGCGCGGCGGCCGTCTCGTCGCCCATCGCGAGCGCGTCGAGCGCCCCGGCCCGCACCCCGAGCCACAGCAGGCCCGCGAGCACCGTCGCGGCGACGAGCGGCACTTTCGGCCAGGTCGCCCCGCCGAGGCTGCCGAGCAGCCACATCATCGCGGAGCGCGCCGCCTCGCCCCGCTCCGCGCCGAAGACCATGACCGTCGTGACCGCCTGGAAGCCGTACGCGAGCGCGGTCCCGGTCAGGACGAGCCGCAGCGGGCCGAGCCCGAGCGGGGAGCGGGCCACCGCGTAGACCAGGGCGGTCGCCGCGAGCGCGGAGACGAAGGCCGAGAAGGAGAGCGCCCACACGCCGAGGCTCGCGAGCGCGCCGAAGAGGATGACCGCGTTGGCGCCCACGGCGGCGCCCGAGGAGATGCCGAGCACGAAGGGGTCGGCGAGCGCGTTCCGTACGAGCGCCTGCACCGCGACCCCGACGGCGGCGAGCCCCGCGCCGACCACGGCCGCGAGCACGACGCGCGGGAAGCGGATCTCCCAGACGATCGTGTAGGCCCCCGCCTCGTCCCCGCCGACGCTCCCGCCGCTCAGCCCGGCCCACAGCAGCCGCAGCACCCGCCCCCAGCCGATCCCCGTCGCGCCCAGCGCGACCCCGCACACGAGCGAGACGAGCAGGAGGAGCGCGAGCCCGAGAAGCAGCGGGGGCACGGGTATCCGGCGCCCGTGCCCGGCGCGGGGGGCGGTGGTGAGGGACATGAGGGGCGCGCATCCTCCGGGTGGGCGGCCACCGGCGGTACGCGCAGGGCGCCCGCGGGGCCCGGAGGGGCGAGGTGCGGGGTCCCTGCTCGCAGTCCACGGCGAGCGGTCGACGGGGTCGGTACTCCTGCCGCGGGCGATCGGGCTCGCGCGGCCCCCGGGACACCCGCGGGCCACGCACACCGTTGCGGGTCAGCGCCGGATTCGCACCGGCTTCCCCCACGAGAGGCCCGAGCAGGCTAACAAACCCCCGTCAGGGGCGAACCGCCGGGCGGGGCCTTACCCGCTCACTCCTCCCCGATCCGCCACCCCCGCTTCCCGGCCAGCTCCAGCGCCGCCGTGGGCCCGAACGACCCGCGCGCGTACGGCAAGGGGACGCCCCCCGCCTCCTGCACGTCCGCGCACACCTCCCACAGGCGCTCGATCTCCTCGGCGCCCGTGAACCACGTCGGGTCGCCCGCGAGCGCGTCGAGGAAGACCCGCGCGTAGGCGGTGAGCGGCGGGTCCTCGGGGAAGGCCGTACCCGCGTCGAGCATGAGCGGCGCCCGGACGAGCCGGAAGCCGGTCCCGGGCCGCTTCCCGTACGCCTCGACGCCGAAGCGCGGCGGGTCGGTGAGGTCGAAGACCCACTCCGAGGGCCGGTCGCAGGCCGCCCAGTCCGCCCCCGGGACCCGCGCCGTCTCGCGCAGCCCGATCGTCACCTGCTGCCGCGAGACGCCCATCGCCTTGCCCGTGCGCAGCAGGAACGGGACGCCCTCCCAGCGCGGGTCGTCGATCCACGCGCGCAGCGCCACGAAGGTCTCGGCCGTGGAGTCGGCCGCGACGCCCTCCTCCTCGCGGTAGCCCTCGTACTGCCCGAACACCGTCTCGTCGGGCGCGAAGGGCCGCAGCTTGCGGAAGAGCGCGGTCCGCGCCTCGCGCAGCTCGTCCGCCCCGTACCGCCCGGGCAGGTCAAGCGCGAGGATGCCGAGGACCTGCCCGAGGTGGGTGGGGATCATGTCGCGGAAGGTCCCCGTGGACTCCATGAAGGAGGCCCGGCCCTCGATGTCGATCTCCTCGGGCACGTCGATCTGCACGTACGCGAGGTGCTCGCGGTTCCACACCGACTCCAGCCAGCCGTTCGCGAGCCGCAGCGCGAGCAGGTTGCGCACCGCCTCCTTGCCGAGGAAGTGGTCGACACGGAAGACGCGTTCCTCGGGGACGATCTCGTGCAGCCGCTCGTTGAGCGCGCACGCGCTCGCGACGTCCTCGCCGAACGGCTTCTCCATCACGAGTACCGCGTCGTCGCCGAGCCCGGTCGAGCCGATCATGCCGAGCATCCCGGACATGCTCGCGGGCGGCACCGAGAGGTACAGGAGGGTACGGGTGTCCGCGCCGAGCGATTCCCGCGTCTCGCGCGCGGCCCGCGCCAGGTTCTCGCCGTCCTCGGCGGAGGAGGCCCGGAAGCAGAAGCGCGCGGTGAACTCGTCCAGCCCTTCGGGGGCCTCGCCGCCGTGCGCGTCCCTGACCGCGTCGGCGACGATCCCGCGGAAGTCCTCGTCCGATCCTGGCGCGTGCCGGCCGGAGCCGATCACGGCGAAGTCCTTCGAGGTGAGGCCGCGCGCGTGGAGCTGGAAGAGCGCCGGATACAGCTTGCGCTTGGCGAGGTCGCCGGTGGAGCCGAAGAGGACCAGGAGCAGCGGACGGCCGTCGGCCGGGGAGTCGGAAGCCATGCGGGAAGCGCCTCTCGTACGGGGTCGGGCGGGGGCCCGGGACCGGGGTCGGGTACCCGCTCCCCAGCCTTGTGTGCCTGGCGTCCCGTCACCTCGCCGCCGGGGCCGCTCGGGTGAGGGCCGTGCCCCGGCCGGAGTATCAGCGCTGGTCAGAGGGCATTGTCGGTGGGCGGTGGCAGGATCGGCGGCACACGGTCCCGCGCGGCGCTGGACCGGCGCGAGTACGGGCGGAAGGCGGGGCGCGTGAGGAACCGGGGCGCGGGGACGGACTGGGACGCGGGGACGGACTGGGACGCGGTCGCGCCCGGCTTCGACACGGAGGCCGATCACGGGCTGCGCGACCCCGTGGTGCGGGACGCCTGGGCGCGCCGCCTCGGCGCCTGGCTGCCCGCCGGCCCCGCCGACGTGCTCGACCTCGGCTGCGGCACCGGCAGCCTCGCCCTGCTCGCCGCCCGCGCCGGACACCGCGTCACCGCCGCCGACCGCTCCACCGCGATGCTCGCCGAGGCCGCCGCGAAACTCGCCGGGACCGGCACCCGCCTCCTGCGCGCCGACGCCGCGCACCCGCCCTTCGCGCCCCGCTCCTTCGACGTCGTCCTCGTCCGCCACCTGCTGTGGCTCTTCGCCGACCCGGCGGCGGTGCTGCGCCGCTGGTGCGCGCTCCTGCGCCCCGGCGGACGGCTCGTACTGGTCGAGGGCCGCTGGAAGGACGCGGGCCTCCCGCTCGCCGAGGTCACCGCGCTCCTCGCCCCGCTCACCGAACGCCTCCACACCGAGTCGCTGAGCGGGGACCCGCGCCTGTGGGGCGGCCCCGTCGAGGACGAGCGCTACGCGGTCGTCGCGAGCCCCGCGCCGGCCCGCAGACACCGCGAGATCGTCGACGTCCACCTCCTGCTGCGCCGGGGCGACGAGGTCCTCCTCGCCCGCCGCGCCAACACCGGCTACGCGGACGGCCTGTGGCACGCGCCCTCCGGGCACGTCGAGGAGGGCGAGGACGTGCGGACGGCGGTGCTGCGCGAGGCGCGGGAGGAGACGGGCCTGCGGCTGAGCCCCGAGGACGTGCGCGTCGCCCTCGTCATGCAGCACGCCGCCCCCTCGGGGGCGAGCCGTATCGGCTGGTTCTTCGAGGCCGCGCACCCTGCGGGCGGCGAGCCGCGCAACGCGGAGCCGCACAAGTGCGACGCCCTGGAGTGGTTCCCGCTCGACGCCCTCCCGGACGGACTCGTCGCCTACTGCGCCGCCGGTCTCGACGCCTACCGCGCGGGCGACCGCTTCGTCCTCCACCGCCACGCCCCGGACGACCCGGTGGCACGGGTCGCGGGCGTACCGGAGCGGGCGGTGGTACTGCCGGAGAGCGGGGGAGGGTGACCGGCCGGGAGGACGCCGGGTGCGCCCGCGCCCGGCGCGCTCCGGGCGCGGTCAGGGGTCAGTACGCGAGGAGGGCGCGGAAGGCCGCGCGCTCCTCGTCCCGGTGTGCCAGCGCCTCAAGGCCGGCCAGGGCCGCCAGGGCTCGTTCCGCCGCCCGCGGGTCCGTCGTGGGCAGGCCGCTCGCCAGGAACTCGTCCTCGTCGAGGCGGAGCGCCGGGCCCCCGCCCGGTGCGGGCACCCACAGGTCGAGTTCGAGGTCGTCGACCCGTACCGCCCCCTCCTCGCGCACCGCGGGGCGGGTCATGTCGCAGTACCAGCCCTTGAGCCCGCCGTCCGCCGCCCGCACCTCCTTGATCGCGTACCACGTCGTCGTCCAGTAGTGCTCGGTGAGGACGTCGCCGGGCGCGAAGCGCACGAAACCGAAGTCGCGCACCCCGGGGGAGGCCCAGGGGGCCCGTACGACGAGGTGCGTGCCGTCGTCGGCCAGGCGCCGGGCCGGGTAGCGCTTCTTGACGCGGCCCGCCTTGGTGAGGACGACGGTCAGGGTGTCAGCCGAGGGGCTTGGCATGGCGGACCTCGGTCACGGCCGGTACGTAGCCGCACCACTTGTTGACCGCGAGCATCGGCGTGTTCTCCGCGTCGTTGCTCGTGTACCCCTCCGTCAGCCCGGCGGCGCGGGCGCGGCTCAGCGAGTCGAGCTTGACGCGCTTCGCGAGGCCCCTGCCCCGGTGGGCGCGCGCGGTCCCCGTCATCCCCGTGAAGTACCGGCGCGCGCCGTCCGTGTGCGCGACGGTGAACGCGGCGGCGGCCCCGTCCACGAGCGCCACCGTCGTCAGCTCCCGGTCGAGCAGCGGGTGGCCCCAGGTCGTGTCGAGCCAGTCCTCGTAGTCGTCCAGCCGCGTACCGACGTCGCCCGGCTCGTCGGCCGTCGCCTCCGCGTCCAGGCGGAAGAGCGGGCGCGGATCGTCGGCGAAGGCCGAGGCGGGCCGCAGCTCGACGCCCGCCGGAGGCGGCGCGAGCGACGGCAGCGCGGCCGTCAGGTCCAGGCGCTGGAAACGCGCGGAGCGGGAGGGGGACCAGCCGGAGCGGCGCGCGAAGTCCAGGTCGCGCTCCCCGTCGAGCACCCAGCTGAACGCCGTGCGCGCGCCGATCGAGGCGAGGTACTCCTCGGCGGCCGAGACGAGCGCCGTCCCGGCACCCCGGCCCTCGTGCCCGGGGTGGACGTACACGTTGCAGAAGGCGAGGCCCGGTTCGGGGCTCTCGTGCGCGAGCCCGAGGCTGCCCCGGCCGATCACCCGGCCCTCCTCGTCCTCGGCGAGCAGCAGCCGGTGGCGCTGCGCGGCGGGGGCACGGGTCGACTGCCACCGCAGCAGCTCCGGGGTCACCAGCATCGGCGGGATCGCGGCCCGCAGCACGGCGGTGACGCCGTCGAGGTCGGCGGGGTCTTCGGGATCGAGGTCACGCACACGAATCGTCATCGGCGCGAACGGTAGGCGCGGGGGACGGGACGGCGCGCCCGAATTAGCCGCGACGGCCGGCGGTCCCCGCGCGGTCGCCCCGGAGGGCGCGCCCCGGCCCGTGCGGTCAGCCCGCGTGGTCGCGCCGCGCACCGCCTCGCCGCTCCCGCCCCGCCCCCCTCAGCCCACCCCCAGCTCCTGGTTCCCCAGCACCCCCGCGAGCGCCAGCCGCTCCGCGTCCGTCGTGCCCGGTTCCGCCGTGTAGACCATGATCCGCAGGTCGCTGTCGTGGACCGTGAGGACGTCGCAGTCCAGGCGGATCTCGCCGACCTGCGGGTGCGCGATGGTCTTGCGCGCGCTGATGTGCGCGCCCACCGTGCCCGCGTCCCACAGCTCGGCGAAGCGCGGGCTGCCGGAACGCAGCGCGGCGACGAGCGCGGCCGGACGCGGGTCGTCCGGGTAGCGCTGGGCGACCGCGCGCAGGTCGGCCGCCATGCCCGCCTCGAAGGCGGCCCGCTCCGCCGGGGTCATGACCGCGCGCGAGCCCGCGCCGAGGTAGTTGCGCCACACCGCGTTGCGCTCCCGGCTGCCGAGCGCCGAGGAGTCGCCCATGAGGGCTTCGTACGGGCCGTTCGCCAGCAGCAGCGTCCACAGCGCGTCGAAGACCGCGACCGGGACCCCCGCGAGGCGGTCGAGCAGGCGCTGCACGCTGGGCGGAATCCAGCCGGGCACGGTGCCGGGACCCGGGGGGACGAGCCCGGCGCAGCGGTACAGGTGCGCGCGCTCCTCGGGGGCGAGCCGCAGCGAGCGGGCGAGCGCCTCGACCACCTGTGCCGAGGGGTGCGTGGCCCGGCCCTGCTCCAGGCGGGTGATGTAGTCGGCGGAGATCCCGGCGAGCTGCCCCAGCTCCTCGCGGCGCAGCCCGGGGGCGCGCCTCCTGCCGCCCGCCGGGAGCCCGGCCGCCCGCGGGGGCACGCGGTCGCGCCAGCGCCGCACCGCCTGCCCGAATTCACCCGTCGTCATAGGGGCAGTGTGCACGCGCGCCGGGGCATCGTGCCTGGTACCGCTGTTCCCAGGAAAACGGGACCACTGGCCCGGGCGCCCGCCCGGCCGCACCGTGGAGGCATGACCACTTCACTGATCACCGGAGCGAACAAGGGCATCGGCTTCGAGACGGCCCGGCAGCTGATCGCCGCGGGACACACCGTGTGGCTCGGCAGCCGCGACCCGGAGCGGGGCCGCGTGGCGGCCGAGGAGCTGGGTGCCAGGGCGCTCGTCATCGACGTGAGCGACGACGCCTCGGTCGCCGCCGCCGTCCGTACCGTCGAGGAGGCCGGGACCGGGCTCGACGTGCTCGTCAACAACGCGGGCATCGAGCCGCGCGCCGAGGACGGCGGGCCGCTCGCCGCGCTCGACGCGAGCGCCGACCGGCTGCGTGGCGTCTTCGAGACGAACGTCCTCGGCCCTCTGCGCGTCACGCAGGCGTTCCTGCCGCTGCTGCGCCGCTCGGACTCCGCCGCCGTCGTCAACCTGAGCAGCGGCCTCGGCTCGCTCGCGGGCGGCGGCGGGAACCCGTATTACCCGAGCGTCGAGTACCCGGTCTCCAAGACCGCCCTCAACATGCTCACCGTCAAGCTCGCCCAGGCGCTCCCCGGCATCCGCGTCACCGCCGTCGACCCGGGTTTCACGAAGACGGACCTCAACCACCACGCGGGCACGCAGACCGTCGCGGAGGGCGCGGCGGCCTCGGTGCGCGAGGCGCTCGCGGGCAACGAGGGCCCGAGCGGCACCTTCGTCTCGGCCGAGGGCCCCGTGCCCTGGTGACCGGGGCGACGGGCGCGAGTGGCACGACCGCCGCCAGTGGCGCGGGCACGCGCGGGTGACCGCCACCACGGGCGCGCCCACGCCCGGGGCGTCCCGGCCGGACGTGCCCGGCCCCGTCGGTCCCGGTTCGGCTGACGGGCCGCGCCTCAGTCCCCGTACGCCGTCCGCAGCGCGTCCTCGAAGAGGGCCCGCGCCTCGTCCGTCGTGAGCCCGAGGCGCTGGGCCCGTTCGGCGCAGGCGAGCGCCGCCGCCGCCACCTCGCGGTGCGCGGAGTCACCGGCGGCGGCCACCACCGTGCCGTGCCGCCCGCGCGTCTCCACGACGCCGTCCGCCTCCAGCGCCCGGTACGCCTTGGCGACCGTGTTGGCCGCCAGGCCCAGCTCCTGGGCGAGGCCGCGCACGGTCGGCAGCCGGTAGCCCGCCGGGAGCGCGCCCGAGCGCGCCTGCCCGGCGATCTGCGCGCGCAGTTGCTCGTACGGGGCGAGGGCGGAGGCGGCGTCGACCGCGATCTTGAGGCTCACGCCCCGATTCTGCCCCACCCCGGCCCGCCCCACCCGGACTCCGGCGGCGGCCGGAGCCGTCCGGCACGGGGACGAGCGACGCGCCGCCGGTGCTCACCCCTCTTCTTCTCCGCGGGTGGCCACCTGACGGGCGCGTCCCCGGCGCCCTGGGCGCGCGCGTCGTCCGCCGGCTGAAAGACCCTCTGCTCCACGAGCCCCAGCGGTCCGCAGGGGACCGAACGCCGCACCTGCCGACGGCCCGTCAGGCGCTTTTCGGTGAAGGGGAGCTGAAACCTCGTCCAGGTGAAACTTTCCGCCCGGTAACTTCTTGTCATGCGCACTCCCGCGAGGCGGTCGTGAGTGGTACCAACAGAAAGGCGGAAATCCTGCTACACGGAGGTTCCATGAGATTCCCCCGCGTCACCGCGATCGTGTCCTCGCTCCTCCTGGCCACCGGCGTCACCCTCGCCTCGGCCGCCACCTCCCACGCCGCCGCCCCCACGGGCTACGTGGCCCTCGGCGACTCCTACTCCTCCGGGGTCGGCTCCGGCTCCTACGACAGCGCGAGCGGCGACTGCAAGCGCAGCTCCAAGGCGTATCCCGTCCTGTGGAAGAACGCCCACTCACCCTCCAGCTTCAACTTCGACGCCTGCTCGGGCGCTCGTACGGGTGATGTTCTCGCCCAGCAGCTCGGTCACCTCAGCGCCTCCACCGGCCTCGTGACGATCTCCATCGGCGGCAACGACGCCGGTTTCGCCGACGTCATGACGACGTGTGTCCTCCAGTCCACCGACACGTGCGTCGCCAAGGTGAACACCGCCCGCGCGTACGTGCAGAACACGCTCCCGGGCGCGCTCGACAACGTCTACGACCAGATCCGCGCCAAGGCCCCGGCGGCCAAGGTCGTCGTCCTCGGCTACCCGCGCTTCTACCAGCTCAACGGCTCCTGCGTCGCGGGCCTCGCCGAGGCCGAGCGCTCCGCCATCAACGGCGCGGCCGACTTCCTCGACACCACCATCGCGGCCCGCGCGGCGAGCCACGGCTTCTCCTTCGGCGATGTCCGCGCCACCTTCACGGGCCACGAGATCTGCTCCGGCGACTCCTGGCTGCACAGCGTCGACTGGCTCAACATCGGAGAGTCCTACCACCCCAAGCCCGCCGGCCAGTCCGGCGGTTACCTCCCGGCCCTGACGAAGTACGCCCCCTGACGGACACGGTGCCCGTCCGCCGGCCCGGCTCCTCCGCCCGCGTCCCCGCGTACGCGGGCGGGGGACCCGGACCCGGGGCGGCCCCGCCCACCGGAGCGTGGCCTCAGTCCCGCAGCAGCGCCCACACCAGCACCGCCGCGACGAGGAGCACCCCGAGCACCGCGCCGAGCGGGGCGAGGCGCGCGGGGGAGCGGCCCGCAGCGCGCGGGGACTCCTTGGGCGTGACCTGCGGGGGCGTACGTCCGGCCGGAACCGCCCCCGGGGCCGTCCCCCCGGCGTCGCGCGCTCCGGCGGGGGCCGCGTCCCGTTCCTCCGCCGGTTC
>NZ_GG770539.1:5799468-5800600 GCF_000154905.1 Streptomyces sp. SPB074
CGGGGTCACGTCGCGGTGCACGACGCCGACCGCGTGCGCCGCGCCCAGCGCTTCGAGCACCGCGAGCCCGACGCGCGCCGCCCGCGCGGGCGGCAGCGGCCCGTCGCCCATGAGGGCGTCGGCCAGGCTCAGGCCGCGGACGAGTTCCATCACGATCCACGGCCGCCCGTCCGCCACGACCACGTCGTACACCGTGACGACACCCCGGTGCCCCGAGCGCGCCGCGGCGAGCGCCTCGCGCTCCACCCGCGCGTACAGCCGCTCGCGCTCCGCCGCCTCCAGGCCCGCGGGGACCCGTACCTCCTTGACCGCGACGTCCCGTCCCAGTTCCTCGTCGCGCGCCTGCCACACCGTCCCCGTACCGCCCGCGCCGAGCACGGCGCCGAGCCGGTACCGGCCCGCGAGCGGCCGGTCCGCCGCGCCCTCCGCCTCGGGACCTCTCGCACCGCTTCCGTCCATCGCCCCGCCTCTCGTCGCGCCGTCCACTGTGACGACCTGTGACCACCGTTCCCCCGCCGGAGCCGAACTACTCGGCGATACGCGGGATTCGGGGAGGCCTGTCCGTATTCCGTACCTCTGGCACGACTCGCCCCGGAATGCTCCGGGCCTTGTGAGGATGCGTCAACCCCCTTACGGGGTAGGTGAATCACATGACCGGGATACAAGGTGTCACCCGGGGACGATAGGGTTACCCTGCCCGTGGCCGGGTGCCTGACGACGGGTGGGGAGTGACATGGAACAGATAACGGTCCGCAGCAGGCCGCGTGTGCCTGCCATCACGTACGGGAGCGGGGCGAGCAGTTCACGGCTCGACCGGCACCTCGCGGTGCTCGGCGGTCCCGCCGTCCCGCAGCGCGAGGCGGCGGAGGCCACTTCCCTGATGCGCGAGATCACCTCGCGCAGGGCGGCGACCGGACGCGCGGCACAGCCCGACAGCAGCAGGACGCGGTTGAGCAAGGTCTCACTCCTCGCCCCGCTCAGGAAGCTGCGCCGCACCCTCTTCGGCGGGCGCTGACCGGGGCTCGCGCCCCGGCCCACCACCCGAGCCGCCCACCACCAGGACCGGCCGCCGCCCACCCGGGCGCCGGCCGGCCCGCACCCCCGCACACCCACGCCCCGCCCCGGAATCGCG
>NZ_GG770539.1:5800748-5802652 GCF_000154905.1 Streptomyces sp. SPB074
TCCCGGCGCGCGGTCCGTGAAGACGCGGCCCGCACCCGGCCGCAGGACCCGGCCCGCCCCCCGGGTGTGACGCCCCTCGTACCGTCGTGACCTGCCCCGATAGGGTGAGGCGGGGCGCTTCCGGCAGGCAGCAGGGCCGCCCGGTCGGTACGAGGAAGGGCGAGGCGGATGAGCGACGGCACGATCCTGCGCTGGAGCGACTACCGCGCCATGCCGTGGCGCAACGGGGGCGGCACGACGCGCGAGGTGGCCTCCGGAACGATCCCGGACCCCGCTCCCGCCCCCGGCTCCGCGCCCGCCCCTGACTTCGCGTCGGCCACCCGGGAACCCGCCACCGGGGAACCCGCCACCCGAGAGTCCGCCGCGCGGTCGTCCGGCTCCCCGGCCTCCGGCGCGGACGCGTTCGACTGGCGGATCAGCGTCGCGGACGTGGCGGAGGGCGGACCCTTTTCGGCGTTCCCCGGCATCGACCGCGTGATCACCCTCGTCGAGGGTTCCGGCATGGTGCTGACCGTGGACGACGCCCCGCCCCGCACGGTCGAGCCCCTCACCCCCTTCGCCTTCCCCGGCGACGCGCGCACCGGCTGCAGTCTGGAGGCGGGGCCCGTGCGCGACATGAACGTCATGACCCGCAGGGGCCGGGCCTCGGCGCGGGTCCGGCTGCTGCGGGTCGGCGACGGCGGTACGGAACTGAGCGGGGGCGCGGGGGAGATCGTGCTCGCCCTGGCCGTCACCGAGGGCGTCACCGTCGGGGAAGGGGACACGGCGTTCCCGCTCGGCCGCCTCGACTGCGCCCGCGCGACCCCGCGCCTCTCGCTGCGCGGCGCGGGCACGGTGGCCGAGATCCGGATCTCCCCGGCCCGCTGAGCCCCGCCCGGGGATCTCTCACAGCAGCGCGAACTGCCCCTCCGGGCCCTCCTCGCGGGTCTCCAGGACGGTCGCCGGCCGCCGCGCGGCGGCCGGCACGGGGAGCACCCCGGCGGCCCGCAGTTCCGCGCCCCCGATCCCGTCGCCCGCGTCCTCCCGGGCCGTCGCGAACTCCGCGCACCGCGCCGCCCGTTCGGCGCCCAGCGTGAGGTCCGTGAGCAGCGCGAGCAGGTCCGAGGTCCACTCGCGGGGCCACGCGCGCGGCAGGACGGCGGCGAGGCCCTTCGCGCCGGGCGCGGCCACGCGTGCGCGCAACCACCGTTCCAGGACGCGTTCCCCCTCCTGGCGCGCCTCCCAGGCGGCGGGCGCGACGGGGGCGAGCACGCCCGCCGTGCCGACGCGCAGGGCCTCCTCCCCGGGCTCGTACGCGAGGCCGGGCAGTGGGCCGCGCGGCGTGAGGTCCAGCGCCTCGCGCACCCACGGGCGGCGGCCTCCCGGCAGCCGGAGGCGTGGGCCCGCGTGCGCCCCGCGCCCCCGCGAGGCCACCTCGCGCAGCGCGCGCCCGAGGCCCGTTCCGGCCGCCCACTCCTCGTACGTGCCCGGCAGCCGCACCTCGTGGCCCCGCCGTGCCGGGCGTGCCGCGGCGAGCAGCCAGTCGAGGACGTCGAGCGGGGTCACGGGCCGCCCGTAGCGGGAGGCGAGATGGGCGAGGAGACCGGGGGCCAGGTTCGGCTCGCGGCCGCCCGGGCGGCGGAAGAGCGGGTGGACGCGGCTGCCCGGTCCGGCGCCGAAGGGGAGGAGCGGGGTGACGGTGAGCGCGCCGGCCCGAGGGTCGTCCACGAGGAAGAGCTGGGCGGCGTCGGCGACGCGCCACAACTCGGGGCGCGGGGCGTCGAGAAGGCGGTGGTCGGGGAGGAGGAAGCGCTCCTCCCAGGGGCCGAGGGCGACCCGCAGGGGCTCGGGCGCCGGGCCCGCCTCGGGCGCGAGGCGCCCCGTCCCGGTGGACTGGCCCGGCAGTTGCGCGACCGTCGTGTGCA
>NZ_GG770539.1:5803816-5823069 GCF_000154905.1 Streptomyces sp. SPB074
CCGAGGCGGTACCGAGCCCGGCGATCCAGCCGTCGAAGCGGAGGCGGCGGGAGGAGACGGACGCGGAGGCCGAATGCGGAGGGGCCGGATGCGGAGAGGCCGGGAGCGGTCATGCGCGGCAGTCTGGCGCCCGGCCGCGCCCGGGGGTCGCAGCACACGCGGGGGAGCGCGGCAGCGGATGGGGGGGCACGGGGACTCGGGCGCGCGGGACTTGGGCGCGCGGGACTCGGGCGCGTGGGGCGAGGCCCCGGTCCGGGAGGCGTCCGCGCGAAGGCGCCCGTACGGAGCGGGGCGTGCCCGTGCTCAGCTCACGGTCGCGCGTGCTCACTTCCGTATGAGTAGCCGCGCGGATGTCCGCGCGGGCCGTGCGCGGCATCCTCGTGCCATGACCGACACACCCGCCAAGGCCGGGCCCACCGGGGCCTATTTCGGCCAGGCCATCGCCTCCTTCGCCATCGCCCTCGTCGCCACGGCGCTCGGTATCCTCCGTCTCGAAGCGGACGCGTGGGTACGGGGTTTCCTCGCCGTCGCCGTCCTCTTCCTCGTCACCTCCGCGTTCACGCTCGCCAAGGTCATCCGCGACCGGCAGGAGGCGGACCAGCTCATCAACCGCGTCGACCAGGCCCGCGTCGACAAGCTCCTCGCCGCGAACGACCCCTTCCACTGAGCCCCGCCTGCGGACCCCGCTCGCTAAGCGCCCGCTCAGTTTTGGGGTTAGGGTGTGACTCCGTGAAGCGGTTCCGTACGGGAAGAGGTGGGCGATGAGCGCGTCGGGGCGGCCCGAGGACGAGTCCCCGGTCGGCGATGCGGAGGACGCGCCCTGGTCGGACGTCACTCCCGACGCGGCGCGGCGGCTGCTCGTCGCCGCCGTGGAGGCCTTCGCCGAGCGCGGTTTCCACGCCACCACGACGCGCGACATCGCCGGGCGCGCGGGCATGAGCCCCGCCGCGCTCTACATCCACTACCGCACCAAGGAAGAACTGCTCCACCGGATCAGCCGGGTGGGCCACGACAAGTCGCTCGCCGTGCTCGGCGAGGCCGCCGAGGGGCCGGGCGGCGCGGCCCGGCGGCTCGCCGAGGCCGTCCGCGCCTTCGTCCGCTGGCACGCCGCGCACCACACCACGGCCCGCATCGTGCAGTACGAACTCGACGCGCTCGACCCCGCCCACCGCACCGAGATCGTCGCCCTGCGCCGCCGCACCGAGGCGGTCGTCCGGGGGATCATCGAGGACGGCGTGCGCAGCGGGGCCTTCGACGTGCCCGACGTCCCCGGCACCACCCTCGCCGTGCTCTCGCTCTGCATCGACGTCGCCCGCTGGTTCAACGCGGCCGGGCGCCGCACCCCGGAGCAGATCGGGGACCTGTACGCGGACCTCGTGCTGCGGATGGTGGGGGCGGCGCCGGAGGAGGGCTGAGGACCCGCCGGTACGGGCCCCGAAGGGCCTGACCCCACCGGTGAGCGGCGGCCCTCAGAGGTAGAAGCGGCTCAGCGACTCCGCGACGCACACCGGCTTCTCGCCGCCCTCGCGCTCCACCGTGAAGGCGACCGCGACCTGGACGCCGCCGGGCACATCGCTCACGTCCGTCACGGTGCCCGTCGCCCGCAGCCGGGAGCCGACCGGGACCGGGGCGGGGAAACGGACCTTGTTCGTCCCGTAGTTCACGCCCATCCGCACCCCGGCCAGGTCCATGAGCTGGGGGGCGAAGAGCGGGAGCAGCGAGAGCGTGAGATAGCCGTGCGCGATCGTCGAGCCGAAGGGGGACTCCTCCGCCGCGCGCTCCGGGTCCGTGTGAATCCACTGGTGGTCCCCGGTCGCCTCCGCGAACAGGTCGACGCGCCGCTGGTCGATCTCGACCCAGTCGGTGTACCCGAGCCGTTCCCCGACCGCGCCTTTCAGCTCCTCCGGCGAGGAGAAAACCCTCGGCTCCGCCATGACTGCCACCCTCCGGCCTTCCGCGAACAATGTCTAAGCGCTTGCTCAGCATTGTCCGTGCGGGCTCCGCTGTCAACGGCGGCGCCCGCCCGCTCCCGTAGGCTGGGCCGGGTGCCGCAGATCCCGGAATCCGTGCAGGAACTCACCGTCGGACAGCTCTCCGCGCGCAGCGGGGCCGCCGTCTCGGCGCTCCACTTCTACGAGGCCAAGGGGCTCATCACGAGCCGCCGCACCTCGGGCAACCAGCGCCGCTACACGCGCGACATCCTCCGCAGGGTCGCCTTCGTCCGGGCCGCGCAGCGCGTGGGCATCCCGCTCGCCACGATCCGCGAGGCGCTCGCGGGGCTCCCCGAGGAGCGCACGCCGACCGAGGAGGACTGGGCCCGGCTCTCGGAGCGCTGGCGCACCGAACTGGACGACCGCATCCGTCGCCTGCAACTCCTGCGCGACCACCTCAGCGGCTGCATCGGCTGCGGCTGCCTCTCCCTGGAGACGTGCGTCCTCTCCAACCCGGGCGACGTGTACGGCGAACGCATCACGGGGTCCCAGCTCCTCCAGGCGCGGCGGCGGGAGGGCAAGTAGGACGAGGAGGCGGGCCCGCCGGGGGAGCGGAGCGACTGCACGCCCTCGCCGCCGCGCGCTCCCGTCGCGGTCGCTTCCGCCCCGGTGGCCGTCGTTGTCCGCGCCGCTCCCGCCACCCTCGCGCCCCCGTCCGCCCGCGCCCCCGTCCGCCCGCGCGCCCCCTCGCCGTCCTCGCGCGGCGGGCGCACCATGCTGATGAGGGCGCGGAACGCGTCCGCTCGCCGTACGCCCGCCCGTCCTCCCTCATCCCGCCCGGCAACCAGCCCCGCATCCGCCCGGCAGCCCGCCGCGCATCCGCCCGGCACCCCGCCCCGCGCCCCGTCCGCCCGTCGTCGCAGGGGCCCCCATGACCCCCGGCGTTCCGCCCGCCCGTCCCCCGCGTCCCGCGCTGTCCCTGAGCGGTGTCGTGCTCGACGCCCCCGATCCGGCGGAACTCGCCGGCTTCTACCAGCGCTTGCTGGGCTGGCCGCTCGCGCAGCAGGAGGAGGGCTGGGCCAAACTCGTGCCGGAGGGCGGCGGGACGGGGATCTCCTTCCAGGCCGAGCCCTCGTACACCCCGCCCGTGTGGCCCGCCGAGCCCGGGGCCCAGCAGATGCAGACCCACCTCGACTTCCAGGTGGAGGACCTGGCGGAGGCCGAGGCGCACGCGGTGTCCTGCGGCGCCCGCGTCGCCGCGTACCAGCCGGAGGACGACGTACGGGTGCTCATCGACCCGGCAGGCCACCCGTTCTGCGTCTTCCTGTAGCCCCGCCTCACACCCCCACCAGCGCCCGCCCCTCCGCGCGCGCCCGCCGTACCGCCGCCGCGCTCAGCGCGGGCAGGGGAACCGTGATGCCGCAGCCCGTGCAGAGCGGCGCCAGCTCCTCGCGCCAGCCCAGCGCCCCGCTCCCGCACACCGGGCAGCGCTCGCCCGGCTCGCGCTCCAGGGCGGCGATGAGCCGCCCGAGCACCTCCGGCAGCGGCGCCTCCGGGTGCGCCCGCGGGTCCGCGCACCAGGCGATGCCGAAGCCGCCCCACGTACGCCGGTGCCAGTCGTCCACCGCCCCCGGGCGGCGCAGCCCCGCCCGCTTCTCCGCCCGGCGCCGGGCCGCGAAGGCCCGCTCGTAGGCGAGCCACACCTCGCGCGCCCGCTCCAGCTCGTCCACCGCGCCCCGCAGCCGGGCGGGATCGGGGGCGCGGTCCTCGGGGCCGAAGCCCCAGCGCGCGCACAAGTGGTCCCACGTGGCCCGGTGCCCGTAAGGGGCGAAGATCTCCAGGCACTTGCGCAGGCTCCAGCGCCGCAGCGCCAGATCCGCCCGCGGGTCGCGGGCCTGTCTTGCGAGACTCCGGAATCCGGCCATCAGCCCTGCACCTCCGTCATCCGTACCGGCACCGCTCGCGGGGTGCCGTCGATCGGACGAGGCAGCCCCGTATTCGGCTCCCTCGAAGAAGGGACGGCTTTGCGACGATCCTGCGAACAGGCCCACCGACCCATCCCCCCACCTGCCATACCGGCGGTAACCTCCCGGTCACCCGCGTCGGGAGCCCCGCTTCCGTCGCGGGCTCCACCCCTGTCGGGAGCGATTGGAGCAAGGATGCCGAGCACCCCCCGCCACGGCCGTTCCACCGGCCGCAGCTCTGCGCGCCACGCCCGTACCGCCTCAGCCCGTACCGCCGTTGCGTCCCGCCTGACCCGCACCACGCGAAGAACCACCACCTTCGTCGCCGCCGCCGTGCTCGCGCTCACCGCGGGTCTGTCGAGCCCGCTCGCGGCCGGGACCGCCGTCGCCGCCGGTGACCCGGACGACTACTGCGACCAGCAGTGCGCGGACATCCTGCCGCCGGGAACCAACGGCAACGCGACGCTCGCGGAGATCCTCGCCCACAAGGTCTTCGGCACCCAGCCCCAGCACGCCGAGGACCAGCTCGCCACCTATGACTCCCTGTCGTCCGGGTACCCCTCCCTCACGGACGCACAGCTCGGAAATTTCTTCGACGACGCCTCCTTCGGGGTGAGCAAGGCGGACACCGAGTCCGTGACCTCGCCGCGCGCGGACGTCACGATCACGCGCGACAAGAAGTACGGCATCCCGCACATCAAGGGCACGACGCGCTACGGCACGGAGTTCGGCGCCGGGTACGCGGCCGGCCAGGACCGCATGTGGCTCATCGACCTCTTCCGGCACATCGGCCGCGGCGAGCTGACCTCCTTCGCGGGCGGCGCCCTCGCCAACCAGGGGCTGGAGCAGGAGTTCTGGCCGCAGGCCCCGTACACCGAGGACGACCTCCAGAAGCAGGTCGACTACATCCGCGGCCACAACGGCGCGCGCGGCGAGCAGGCCATGGACGACGCGCAGGCGTACATCGACGGCCTCAACGCCTACCGCGAGAAGTCCAAGAAGGGCCGCTACTTCCCCGGCGAGTACGACCTCACGGGCAAGATCGACCCGATCACCAACTCCGGCGACATCGAGCCGTTCAAGGTCACCGACATGATCGCGCTCGCCTCCGTCGTCGGCGGGCTCTTCGGCAACGGCGGGGGCGGCGAGGTCGATCAGGCGCTCTCGCTGCTCGCGGCCCAGCAGAAGTACGGCGTCGAGAAGGGCACCCAGGTCTGGGAGTCCTTCCGGCAGCGCGACGACCCCGAGACGGTCTCCACGATCCACGACGGAACGGCCTTCCCGTACGCCGGGAAACCGGAGCACGCCGCCGGGCTCGCGCTGCCCGACACCGGCTCCGTGACGAAGGAACCCCTGCTCTTCGACCGCACCGGCAGCGCCGCCCAGGCGAAGCCCGCCAAGGACCCGGTCCGGGCGCCCCGGAGCCTCAAGCCCCTGCAAGGCGTCTTCGACGACGGCGTCCTGCCGGCCGGTCTGTTCTCCGGCGACGCGAGCGGGAAGGGCATGTCCAACGCCTTGCTCGTCTCCGGCAAGAGGACGGCGAGCGGCCACCCGGTCGCCGTCTTCGGGCCCCAGACCGGCTACTTCGCCCCGCAACTGCTCATGCAGCAGGAACTCCGGGGCCCCGGCATCAGCGCGCGCGGCGTCTCCTTCGCGGGGGTAGGCATGTACGTGCAACTCGGGCGCGGGCAGGACTACTCGTGGTCCGCGACGAGCGCCGGGCAGGACATCACCGACACGTACGCGGTCGAGCTGTGCAACGCGGACGGCTCGGCGGCCACCAAGGACTCCACCGGCTACCGCTATCACGGCGCCTGCACGCCGATGGAGAAGCTGGAGCGCGTCAACTCCTGGAAGCCGACCCTCGCCGACTCGACGGCCAAGGGCTCCTACCGGATGCGGGTCTTCCGCACCAAGTACGGCATCGTGACCCACCGCGCCACGGTCGGCGGCAAGCCCGTCGCCTACACCTCGCTGCGCTCCAC
The DNA here is from genome assembly GCF_000154905.1 of Streptomyces sp. SPB074. Lineage (GTDB taxonomy): Bacteria > Actinomycetota > Actinomycetes > Streptomycetales > Streptomycetaceae > Streptomyces. The sequence goes on from NZ_GG770539.1 coordinate 5,809,697, forward strand.
CTACCGCCACGAGGCCGACTCCATCGTCGGCTTCCAGATGCTCAACGACCCCGGCTACGTCAAGGACGCCCGGAGCTTCCAGGACGCCGCGAGCCACATCGCGTACGCCTTCAACTGGTTCTACGCCGACTCGCGCGATATCGCCTACTACAACTCGGGCTCCAACCCCGTGCGCGCCGCGAACGTCGACGGCGCCTTCCCGGTACGGGCCGAACCCGCCTACGAATGGCGGGACTTCGACCCCACCGACAACACCTCGGCCCTCACCCCGCCCGCCCAGCACCCGCAATCGGTCAACCAGGACTACTACGTCTCCTGGAACAACAAGCAGGCCAAGGGCTACACGGCCGCCAACCCGAGCCTCGGCTCCGTGCACCGCGCCGACCTGCTGGACGACCGCGTCAAGGCCCTCGCGGACAAGGGCGGCGTCACACGTGCCGCGCTCACCCGCGCGATGGCCGACGCGGCCGTCACCGACCTGCGCGGCGAGGACGTCCTGCCGACGCTCCTGAAGGTGATCCGCAGCCGGCCCGTCACCGACCCGGCACAGGCGGCGGCGGTCCAGCAACTGGAGTCCTGGCTGGACGACGGGGCACGGCGCAAGGAGACCTCGAAGGGCTCCAAGGCGTACGGGCACGCCGACGCCGTGCGGATCATGGACGCGTGGTGGCCGCGACTCGTCGAGGCCGAGTTCAGGCCGGGCCTCGGCGACGGGCTCTACGACGCGCTCACCACGCTCCTCACCGTGGACGAGTCCCCCTCGGCCGCGCACGGCCCGACCGGGGCGCACGCCGGCTCCTCCTTCCAGTACGGCTGGTGGGGCTACGTCTCCAAGGACCTGCGCGCCGTGCTCGGTGACAAGGTCGAGGGCCCGCTCGGGGCCGAGTACTGCGGCGCGGGCGACCTGAGCGCCTGCCGTACGACGCTCCTCACGACGCTCGCGCAAGCGGCCGCCGTACCCGCCGAGCAGGTTAACCCCGGGGACGACTCCTGCAAGGCGGGCGACCAGTGGTGCTCGGACGCGATCATCCACCGCGCCCTGGGCGGCATCACGCACGCGCCCTTCCAGTGGCAGAACCGGCCCACCTACCAGCAGGTCGTGGAATTCCCCCGGCACCGCTGAGACACGATGGAGGCACGGCCGGTACGGCTTCGGCACGGCCGGTACAGGGGCGGGGCGGCGACCACCCGGGCGCCGCCCCTCCCCGTACCCGCCTCCCCGCCCCGTACCCGCCGCCTCACCTGTACAGGAGGTACCTGCGCCGCGTGCGCCGGAAGCGGGCGAGCTCCGCCGCCCACGCCGCCGTGATCGTGTCCGTGTCCGCTCCCGCGTCGATCATCTTCCGCACGGTGGCGGATCCGCTCAGCCGGTCGATCGCCAGGTTCTCGCGCCAGGCGAAGTCCGGCCACACCTTCCTCGCCGTCACGAGCAGAGCGATCCCCGTCCGTACCGGCTCGAAGACCTCGCGGTCGGTGACGTGCGCCTGCACCCCGCCGATCGTCTCGCCCGCGAACTTCGAGAACGAGGGCGCGAAGTACGCCTCGCGGAAGCGCACCCCGGGCAGTCCGAGGGCGTTCGCCGCCGCCGCCCAGCGCGCGTCCATGCCCTTCGCGCCGAGGAGTTCGAAGGGCCGCGCGGTGCCGCGCCCCTCGGAGAGCGTCGTGCCCTCGAACAGGCACGTCCCCGGGTAGACGAGCGCCGTGTCCGGGGTCGGCATGTTCGGGCTCGGCGGCACCCACGGCAGCCCGCTCGCCTCGTAGAAGTCGCTACGCCGCCAGCCCCGCATCCGCACCGTCTCCAGCCGGACCGGCTTCGCCAGGAACTCGCCGTTGAAGAGCCCCGCGAGCTCCGCGACCGTCATCCCGTGCTGCTGCGCGATCGGCTTGCGGCCCACGAAGCTCGCGAACTCCTCGTGCAGCACCGGCCCGTACGCGTCCCGGCCGCCCAGCGGGTTCGGGCGGTCGAGCACCACGAACCGCTTTCCGGCGAGGGCCGCAGCCTCCATGCAGTCGTACAGCGTCCAGATATACGTGTAGAAGCGCGCGCCCGCGTCCTGGATGTCGAACACCACCGTGTCCACGCCCGAGGCCGTGAAGATGTCCGCGAGCGCCTGACCGCTCTTCAGGTACGTGTCGTAGACGGGCAGCCCGGTCGCCGGGTCCGTGCTCCTCCCCTCCGAGCCGCCCGCCTGCGCCGTGCCCCGGAAGCCGTGCTCGGGTCCGAAGACCGCCGTGAGCCGCACGCGCGGCTCGGCGTGCAGGACGTCCACGAGGTGGCGCAGGTCCCGCGTCACCCCCGTCGGATTGGTGACGAGACCGACCGTTCTGTCCGCGAGCAGCCGGTAGCCGTCCGCCGCGAGGACCTCGAAACCGGTACGGGTGGTGCCGCGCGACGAGGCGACGGCGGAGGGGCCGGGCGCCGCGGCGAGCGCGCCCGCGCCCGCGAGCCCGCCCGCCGCCAACAGCCCTCTTCTGGACAGGTTCATGCCATGCCTTCCAAGATCGCCGGGTACGCGTGTGCCCCGCACGCTAACCCCTGGCGCCGCGCGCGACCATGCCTGCCGCACCCCCGTCGCACCCCTTCCCCCACGACATACCGACTGGTTAGTCTGCCCGGGAAGGGCCGGGACGACAGGCAGGGCCTCCCCGGTCCGCTCCGCAGCGCCGAGCCGAAGGAGACCGTTCGTGGAACCCCTCAAGGACGCCGCCGTCGTCGTGACCGGCGCGGGAGCCGGGATCGGCGCGGCGCTCGCCCGCCGGTTCGCCGCCGAGGGCGCGCGGGTCGCCGTCAACGACCGCGACCCGGCGCGCGCGGCGGCCGTCGCCGGGGAGACGGCGGTATCGCGGTCCCCGGCGACGCCGCCACCGTCGCCGCGGCCGCCCGCGAGGCCCTCGGCGGCCGCGTGGACGTCTACTGCGCCAACGCGGGCGTCGGTGACCCCGGCACCGAGGCCGCCCCGGCCGAGGCGTGGTCCCGCGCCTGGGAGCTCAACGTCATGGCCCACGTGCACGCGGCCGAGACCCTGCTCCCCGACTGGCTGGAGCGCGGCACCGGCCGCTTCGTCTCCACCGTCTCCGCCGCCGGGCTCCTCACCATGATCGGCTCCGCCCCCTACAGCGTCACGAAGCACGGCGCCCTCGCCTTCGCCGAGTGGCTCTCCGTCACGTACCGCCACCGCGGCCTGCGTGTCCACGCCGTGTGCCCCGAGGGCGTCCGCACCGAGATGCTCGACGCGGCCGGGAGCGCGGGCGACCTCGTCCTGCGCCCCACCGCCGTCGAGCCGTCCGACGTCGCCGACGCGCTCCTCGCCGCGATGGCCGAGGACCGCTTCCTCGTCCTCCCGCACCCCGGCACCGCCGATCTCTACCGCGCCCGCGCCACCGGACCGGACGCCTGGCTCACCTCCATGAACCACCTGCAACAGAAGTGGGAGGCCCGGCGGTGACCAGTTCCCCCTACGCGGCGAAGCCCTGGCTCGGCGTCCTCACCGAGGTCCAGCGGCAGCCCGTCAGCCCGCCGCGCTCGACCGTCCACGCCTTCCTCGCCGTGGCCGCCGCGCACCCCGAGCGCACCGCGCTCGCCTACTTCGACGACCGCCTCACCTACGCCGAGACCGAGGTCCTGTCGGCCTCCGTCGCCGGGCACCTCGCCGCGCGCGGCATCCGCCCCGGCGACCGGGTCGCGCTCATGCTCCAGAACACCCCGCACTTCGTCCTGGCGCTCCTCGGCGCGTGGCGCGCGGGCGCCGTCGTCGTGCCCGTCAACCCGATGTACACGACGGGCGAGGTGCGGCGCGTCCTCGGGGACGCGGGCGTGAGCGCGCTCGTCTGCGCCGACCGCGCCTGGGAGGCGTACCTGCGCGAGGCCGTCACGGGCACCCCCGTGCGCTTCGCCGTCACCGCCGACGAGCACGGCTTCCAGACCCGCGAGGACCCCCGCGTCCTCACCTGGGACCCGCTCCCGCCCCCCGCCGACACCGAGGACCTGGAAGCCCTCGCCCGCGCCGGGCACGCCGCCCCCGACCTCGTCCTCCCCGGCGGCGCCGACACCGCCCTCATCAGCTACACCTCGGGCACGAGCGGCACGGCCAAGGGCGCCACCAACACGCACGCGAACATCGCCTACAGCGCGGAGCGCCAGCGCACCGGTTCCGGCATCCCCGAGGGCGCCGGCTACTTCGCGCTCGCCCCGCTCTTCCACATCACCGGCATGGTCTGCGAACTCGCGGCCTGCCTCTTCAACGCCGGGACCCTGATCCTCACCTACCGTTTCGAGCCCGGCGCCGTGCTCGACGCCTTCGCCGAGCACCGCCCGGCCTGCACCGTCGGCCCCGCGACCGCCTTCATGGCCCTCGCCGCCCGCCCCGAGGCGAGCCGGGACCACTTCGCCTCCTTCACCTACCTCGCCTCCGGCGGCGCCCCGCTCCCGCCCGCCCTCGTGGACGACTTCGCCGAGCGCTTCGGCCCCTACGTCCACAACGGCTACGGCCTCACCGAGTGCACCGCCCCCTGCGCCTCCGTGCCCCCGGGCCGCCGCGCGCCCGTGCACGAGGAGTCGGGCACCCTCGCGGTCGGCGTGCCGGGACCCGAGACCGTCGTGCGCATCCTGGACGAGGAGGGGCGCGAAGTCCCGCTCGGCGCGAGCGGCGAGATCGTCGTGAGCGGCCCGCAGGTCGTCCCCGGCTACTGGCAGCGCCCCGAGGCCACCAGTGAGACCTTCCCCGGCGGCGAACTGCGCACGGGCGACATCGGGATCATGGACGCGGACGGCTGGCTCTACGTCGTGGACCGCAAGAAGGACATGATCAACGCCTCGGGCTTCAAGGTCTGGCCGCGCGAGGTCGAGGACGTCCTCTACACCCACCCCGCCGTCCGCGAGGCCGCCGTCGTCGGCGTCCCCGACCCCTACCGGGGCGAGTCCGTCAAGGCGTACGTGAGCCTGCGCCCCGGCAGCCCGGCGGACGCCGCCGCGCTCGTCGCGCACTGCCGCGAACGCCTCGCCGCGTACAAGTACCCGCGCGAGGTCGAGATCCTGCCGGAGCTGCCGAAGACGACGAGTGGGAAGATTCTGCGGCGGGAACTGCGTTCCCGTTAGAACGAGCGGTACGAGAGCGAGAGGCGGCGGCAGCGGTGGCCAGGACGACGGAGGGGGACGGCACCCCCGTGCCCCAGCGGCTGCTCGCCGCCGCGACGCGGCTCTTCGCCGAGCAGGGCTACGACCGCACCTCGGTGCAGGAGATCGTGGAGGCGGCGGGCGTCACCAAGGGCGCCCTCTACCACTACTTCGGGTCCAAGGAGGACCTCCTCCAGGAGGTCTACGCCCGCGTCCTGCGCCTCCAGCAGCAGCGCCTGGACGCGTACGTGAACGGGGACGGGCCGGTCGCCGACCGCCTGCGCGCGGCGGCGGCCGACGTCGTCGTCACCACGATCGACAACCTGGACGACGCCGCGATCTTCTTCCGCTCGACGCACCACCTGAGCCCGGAGAAGAACAAGGAGGTGCGCGCCGAGCGCCGCCGCTACCACGAGCGCTTCCGCGCCCTGATCGAACGCGGCCAGCAGGAGGGCGTCTTCTCCTCGGCGACCCCCGCCGACCTCGTCGTGGACTACCACTTCGGCTCCGTCCACCACCTCGCCACCTGGTACCGGCCGGGAGGCCCGATGGGCCCCCAGGAGGTCGCCGACCACCTGGCGGACCTGCTCCTGAGAGCACTGCGGCCGTAGCGAAAATCCAGCAAGTTCACCGCATTCAAGCCCGTCCGGCGTTTGAGGACACCGCGCGCAGCGCGAAAGGGGGCCCGCCCCGCGAGGGGCGGACCCCACGGCCCGGGTTCACCCGAACCGCTTCAGCTCCCTTCGCGCCAGCGACCGCTGGTGCACCTCGTCCGGCCCGTCCGCGAGCCGCAGCGTCCGGGCCGCCGCCCACAGCTCGGCCAGCGGGTAGTCCTGGCTCACCCCGCCCGCCCCGTGCAGCTGCACCGCCTTGTCGATGATGTCCACCACGGTCCTCGGCGTCGCGATCTTGATCGCCTGGATCTCGGTGTGCGCCCCCTTGTTCCCCACCGTGTCCATGAGCCACGCCGTCTTGAGCACGAGCAGCCGCACCTGCTCCACGGCGACACGGGCGTCCGCGATCCACTCGCGCACCACCCCCTGCGCCGCGAGGGGCTTCCCGAAGGCGGTGCGCGACAGCGCCCGCTCGCACATGAGGTCGATCGCCCGCTCGGCCATCCCGATGAGCCGCATACAGTGGTGGATGCGGCCGGGCCCGAGCCGCGCCTGCGCGATCCCGAAGCCGCCGCCCTCCTCGCCGACCAGGTTCTCCGCCGGGACCCGCACGTGGTCGAAGACGAGCTCCGCGTGGCCGCCGTGCGCGTGGTCCTCGAAGCCGTACACCGACATCGCGCGCCGCACCTCGACGCCCGGCGTGTCGCGCGGCACGAGGATCATCGACTGCTGGCGGCGGAGGTCGGGCCCCTCCGGGTCCGTCTTGCCCATCACGATGAAGACGGCGCAGTCCGGGTTCATCGCCCCGGAGATGTACCACTTGCGGCCCGTGACGACGTAGTCGCCGCCGTCCCGCTCGATACGCGTCTCGATGTTCGTCGCGTCCGAGGAGGCGACCTCCGGCTCCGTCATCGCGAACGCCGAGCGGATCTCGCCCGCGAGCAGCGGTTCCAGCCAGCGCTTCCGCTGCTCCTCGGTGCCGAACTGGTGCAGCACCTCCATGTTCCCGGTGTCGGGCGCGGCGCAGTTCGTCGCGAGCGGCGCGAGGTGCGGGCTGCGCCCGGTGATCTCCGCGAGGGGCGCGTACTGGAGGTTCGTCAGCCCGGCCCCGTACGCGCTGTCGGGCAGGAACAGGTTCCACAGGCCCCGCCGCCGCGCCTCGGCCTTCAGCTCCCGGACGACGTCCGTGGTGCGCCACGGCGAGTCGAGCGCGGCACGTTGCCCGGCGTCCGTCCTCTCGGCCGGGTAGACGTGCGCGTCCATGAAGGCGAGCAGTTCCGCCCGCAGTTCCTCGGTGCGCGCGTCGAAAGCGAAGTCCATCGATCAGCCCTCCTTGAGGGTGGTGAGGCCGTGGCGCAGGAAGACGGGGACGAGTCCGCCGATGCGGTCGAAGCCCGCGCCGACCGTCTGCCCGCGCGTGAAGCGGTAGTGGATGCCCTCCAGGATCACGGCGAGCTTGAACCAGGCGAAGGCCGTGTACCAGGACAGCGCGGAGACGTCGCGGCCCGAGCGGGCCGCGTACCGCTCGATCAGCTCGGCGGGCAGCGGGTGCCCCGGCGCGGACGCGCTCGTCGAGACCGGCGAATCCGGCAGCTCCAGCGGCGTGCTGTACATCGCGAGGAGGCCGAGGTCGGTGAGCGGGTCGCCCAGCGTGGACATCTCCCAGTCCAGTACGGCGGTGATGCGGTCGTCCTCGTCCACGAGCACGTTGTCGAGCCGGTAGTCGCCGTGCACGACCGCCGGGGCGGGGGAGCGGGGCAGCCGGGCCGCCAGCGTCTCCTGGAGCTGGTCGATGCCCGGCAGCGCGCGGCTGTGCGAGGCGTCGAGCTGCTTGACCCAGCGGCGGAGCTGCCGCTCCAGGAAGCCGTCCGGGTGCCCGAAGTCCCCGAGGCCCACCGCCCCGGGGTCCACCGCGTGCAGGTCCACGAGCGTGTCCACGAGCGAGAGCACGGTGGCGCGGGTCCGCTCCGGGCCGAGCGCGGCGAGCTGCCCGGCGGTGCGGTAGGGGGTGCCCGGTACGAAGTCCATGACGTAGAACGGCGCCCCGAGCACCGCCTCGGCCGTCTCGCCCTCGCACAGCAGGACGGTCGGGGGCACGGGTACCGGGGTGCCGGCGAGCGCCGTCATGACGCGGTGCTCGCGGCGCATGTCGTGCGCCGTCGCGAGGACGTGGCCGAGCGGCGGGCGCCGCACCACCCAGCGGCGCGCCCCGTCCGTCACCGCGTACGTCAGGTTGGACCGGCCGCCCTCGATGAGCCGGGCCCGCAACGGGCCCGTCACGAGGCCGGGCCGCTCCCGGTCCAGGTACGCGCGCAGCCGCCCGGGGTCCAGCCCCGGCGGTGGCTCCTCACTCATCCCCGACTCCTTCGCTCACTGGCATCGCACGGCGTCGGGATCATCATGCCGACTAGTCGGTATGTCGTCCAGGGGCGGGGACGGCCGGCCACGTGATCCACCCCACGGGCCGGTGGCACGCGGCGTGCCTCAGCCCTCCCGTCCGAGCGGCGCGTCGAGCCGCGCGGCCTGGGCGCGCACCGTGCCGCGCGGGTTGCGCGGGCGGGCCGGGTCGTCGCGCGTGAGCATGAGCAGCCAGACGAGCGCGAAGAGCCGCCTGCATTCCAGGAGCCTGACCCGCTCGCCCGCGTCCATCGGCACGAGGCCGAGGAACTCCTCGGTGTCGAAGACCGTCCCCGGATCGACCCAGGCGCCGACGTGCTCGGTGATCTCGGCGAGTTCGAAGGCCCGGTCGCTGCGGCCCGACTCCTCGAAGTCCACGACGCGCACCCGCTCCCCGTCCCACAGGAAGCTGGCGAGGTTCCCGTCCCCCTGCCCCAGTACGGGTTCGAGCCCGGCCTCCTCGGCCACCGCGGGCCAGGGCCGCTCCAGCCACCGCATCCCCTCGGCGAGTACGGCGGCCACCCCGGGCTCGCGCGCGGCCGGGGTGCGGCGCGCGTACCACTGCCGGACGCGCGCCGTGGCCTCGGCGCGTCCGGCGCGCCGTTCGGGCAGCGCGGCCGCGGCGGCGGGCGGCACGGCGTCGAGCAGCCGGGAGACGGAGTCCGCGAGCGCGAGGAGCGGCGGGCCCGCCACGGGCGTGCCGCGCAGGGGCTCGACGGGCAGCCGGGACATCACGAGGTCCGGGTGCCTGCCCCGGGTGCGGCGCAGGGGGCGCGGGGCGAGGCCGGGCGCGTGCCGCTGGAGCAGGGAGAGGGCCCGCCACTCGCGCTCGGCCGGTTCGGCGTGCGTGTCGCGGTACCGCTTGGTCACCTCGTCGGAGCCGAGGCGGAGTTCATGTGTGTGCCACCGGGGCGTCGTGCGCCGTACCCGTACCGTCACACCGTCAGAGGATCACAGGAACGGCCGCGAGCGCCAGGGTTCCGGCGCAGCAGGCGGCGAGAAGCGCGTACCGGGGCGGCAGCGGGCCCGGCCGGGGGGCCGCGAGGTCCCGCGCGCGCCGCGCCGCGAGGGCGAGGAGCAGCAGGACGGGCACGACGCCGGCCGCCCAGGCGAGGGGCACCCCGTGCGCGAGGGCGGCCTTGAGCGCGAGGACCCCGGCGACGGTCGCGGAGAGCGAGGTACGGCGCCAGGCGAGGCGGGTCCGCTCCGGCTGGAGCCCGGGATCGCGCACCGGGACCCCAACGCCATTGCCGCCTGTACCGCTTGTACCGCGCCCGCCGCCCGTACTGCCTGCCCCGCCAGGCGCGCCCGCCCCGCTCACCCCGCGAGCCCGAAGACCACGACGACGACCATGACGATGGCGACCGCCGCGATGACGCCGCCGAGCACGACGGGGAAGCGGGTCACCGGCAGGTCCTCGCCGCGCCGCATCGCGCGCTCGCAGCGCAGCCAGTGCGCCACCGCGCGCACCGCGCACAGCACCCCGCAGCCGAGCAGGGCCAGCGCGAGCCCCACGCGCCAGCCCCAGCGCAGGTCGGGAAGGAACTGGTCGACGGCGAAACCGCCGCCCACCAGGGCGAGCGAGGTGCGCAGCCAGGCGAGGAACGTGCGCTCGTTGGCGAGCGAGAAGCGGTAGTCGGGCGTGGTGCCCTCGCGGGTGACCCGGGCGGGGGAGAGGAGGCGCCGCAGCGCCCCCGCGCGCGGCTCAGCGGCCATCGTGCGCCCGCAGCCGGTGGTACGCGGCGAGGCCGTCGGGCACCCAGGGCCACTCCCCGATCCTGGCGGCCAGCTCCTCCTCGGTGAGGAAGGCGTGCCAGGCGACCTCCTCGGCCTGCGGCGCGACGGGCAGCGCGCAGCGCACGTCGTAGACGGCGGACCACCAGGAACCGGCGGAGGCGTCCTCGTACAGGAAGCGGAAGGCCGGTACGGGCCGGTCCAGCCCGCTCACCCCCAGCTCCTCCTCCGCCTCGCGCAGCGCCGCCTCGTCGTAGGACTCGCCGGCCCCCACGACCCCGCCCACGAACATGTCGTAGTGCGAGGGGAAGACGAGCTTGCCCGGTGTCCTGCGGTGGACGAAGACCCGCCCGCGCGCGTCCCTGACCCGGATGAACACGCACCGGTGCCGCAGGCCCCGCGCGTACACGTCCCCGCGCCGGGCTTGGCCGGTCACCCGGTCCTCCCGGTCCACGACGTCGAGGATCTCGTCCGCCGGATCGGCGGGAGGCCGGTGCGGATCGGCGGGGGGCTGGTGCGCGAAAGCCATGAAGCCATCCAACCACCGCGCCCCGGCCACCGCCGCGCGCCCCTGGCCGCGCGCCCTCAGCCCGGTTGCAGGTCCTTCTCCGGCCTCGGCGGCTCCGCCTTGCCCGAGGGCATCGCCGGGTGCCGCCCGAGGAGCACGATGCCCGCCACGATCGCCGCGAGCCCCGCCGCCTCGCCCGCGAGGGCCCCCGCGTCCATGCGGAGCCGGTCGCCCAGGAAGCCGACCCCGCACACGATGCCCGCGAGCGGCTGGGTCGCCGAGAGCGCGGGCAGCGAGGTGCGCAGCGGGCCCGCCTCGAAGGCGCTCTGCACGAGGACGAGCCCGCTCACGCCGAGCGCGACGACGACGTACGGCTCCCACGTCAGGACGAGCGCGCGGATGCCGCCCTCGCCGAAGACCTCGCCGCTCACCCGGGTCAGGGCGTCCTGCACTCCGTACAGGAGCCCCGCCCCGGTGGCGAGGAGCGCGGGCGCGGCGGTGAGGCGGGAGCGGCGGGCGTAGGCGGCGAGGAGGAACGCGATCCCGAGCATGAGGCCGATGATCAGCCAGCGGCGCAGCGGATCGGTGATCGCGTCGCCCCCGCGCGGGCGGCCCGCGAGGACGAAGGCGGCGACCCCGCCGGTGAGCAGGACGAGACCGCTCCACCCCTGCCGTCCCAGGGGCTGCCCCGTCTGCCAGCGCGAAAGGCCCATCGCGAAGAGCAGGTTGGTGGCGAGGAAGGGCTCGACCAGGGAGATCTCGCCGTCGCCGAGCGCGAGAGCGCTCAGGACCATGCCCGCGACCATGAGGCCGATGCCCGCGAGCCAGCGCGGTTTGCGGACGAGGACGAGCAGGATGCGCGGCGAGAGGAAGTCGCCCGGCGGGGCGTGCTGCGCGGCGTTCTGCTGGAAGACGAAGCCCGTGCCCAGGCAGAACGCGGCGGCCACCGCCAGGACCAGGACCAGTACCGACACGTCGCGCACCTCAACACCGGGTGGGGGGTGGCTGCCGAGCCGACGATATCGCCCCCGCGCCCGTTTCGCCCGGCGGGTACCCGCTGCCGGAGGGCTGACGCCCGGGCGCGCGGGCGGCGGGCGCGGCACGGCTCCCCGCGCGGTGCGGCGGCCTCCGGACGGTTGACGCGCCCGGGCGGCCCGGCCAGGATGCGACGGGAACTGACCCACCGGTAACCCCCGCCGGGCAGGCGGGACCCGCCCCCTCCAGGAAGCCCCGCGCCCGCGGGCCGCACAGGACAGGAAGAGCCGCATGGCCTACGACGCGGACGTCATCGTGATCGGCGGGGGGCTCGCCGGGCTCGCCGCGACCGCCGAACTCGCGGACGCGGGACGCAAGGTGATCGTCCTGGACCAGGAGCCCGAGCAGTCACTGGGCGGCCAGGCGCACTGGTCCTTCGGCGGGCTCTTCCTGGTCGGCTCCCCGGAGCAGCGCAGGCTGCGCATCCGCGACAGCCGGGAGCTGGCGCTCCAGGACTGGATGGGCACGGCGGGCTTCGACCGGGACGAGGACCTGTGGCCGCGACGCTGGGCGGAGGCGTACGTGGACTTCGCGGCCGGGGAGAAGCGCGCCTGGCTGCACGCGATGGGCGTGCGGCTCTTCCCCGTCGTCGGCTGGGCCGAGCGGGGCGGCTACGACGCGGGCGGCCACGGCAACTCCGTACCGCGCTTCCACATCACGTGGGGCACCGGCCCCGGGCTGCTCGCCCCGTTCCTGCGGCGGGTGCACGAGGCGGCGGCGCGCGGGCTGGTCGAGTTCCGCTTCCGGCACCGCGTCACCGGCCTCGGGCGCGGGAACGGGGGCGGGAGCGTGGACACGGTGAGCGGCGAGATCCTGGAGCCCTCCGGTGCCGCGCGCGGCACCGCGAGCAGCCGGACCGTCACGGGCTCCTTCGAGCTGCGCGCGCAGGCGGTGATCGTCACGACGGGCGGCATCGGCGGCAACCACGACCTCGTCCGCGCCGCCTGGCCCGAGCGGCTCGGCACCCCGCCCGAGAAGCTCCTCTCGGGAGTGCCCGCGCACGTCGACGGGCTCATGCTCAAGATCGCGGGCGACGCGGGCGGGCACCTCATCAACGGCGACCGCATGTGGCACTACACCGAGGGCATCCAGAACTGGAAGCCGATCTGGGCCAGGCACGGCATCCGCATCCTGCCCGGGCCCTCCTCGCTGTGGCTCGACGCCGCGGGCAGGCGCCTGCCCGTCCCGCTCTTCCCCGGCTTCGACACGCTCGGCACCCTGGAGCACATCATGGGCACGGGCCACGGCCACACGTGGTTCGTCCTCAACCAGCGGATCATCGGCAAGGAGTTCACGCTCTCGGGCTCCGAGCAGAACCCGGACCTCACGGGCAAGTCCGTGCGCGGCGTCGTCGAGCGCGCCCGCGCGGCGGTCCCCGCCCCGGTCAAGGCGTTCATGGACCACGGCGCGGACTTCGTGGTCGAGAAGGACCTCGGCGCGCTGGTGCGGGGCATGAACGCGCTCACGGACGAGCCGCTCATCGAGGAGGAGGCCCTGCGCCGGGTCCTGGTGGAGCGCGACCGCGAGATCGCCAACCCCTTCACGAAGGACCTCCAGGTCACGGCGATCCGCGGTGCCCGCAAGTTCCTCGGCGACCGCCTCGTCCGCGCCGCCGCCCCCCACCGCGTCCTCGACCCGGCGGCGGGCCCGCTCATCGCGGTGAAGCTGCACATCCTGACCCGCAAGTCCCTCGGCGGCCTGGAGACCGACCTCTCCTCGCGCGTGCTCACCGAGGCGGGCGACCCGCTGCCCGGCGTCTACGCGGCGGGCGAGGCCGCGGGCTTCGGGGGCGGCGGCGTGCACGGCTACCGCTCCCTGGAGGGCACCTTCCTCGGCGGCTGCCTCTTCTCGGGCCGCACGGCGGGCCGGGCGGCGGCGGAGGCGGTGGCCTGAGCAGGTGTGGCCTGAGGAGGCACGGCGCCGCGGTGGCACCAGCGGTCGGTGCGGACCCCGGCGTGCCGTACGTGTGAGG
>NZ_GG770539.1:5823169-5844748 GCF_000154905.1 Streptomyces sp. SPB074
CCTCACACGTACGCGTCTCGCCGCTACAGCACCAGCGAGAGCAGCAGCACCATCACCAGGCCCATCACCGACAGGATCGTCTCCATGAACGACCACGTCTTGACGGTCTGGCCCACGTCGAGGCCGAAGTAGCCCTTCACGAGCCAGAAGCCCGCGTCGTTGACGTGGCTGAAGAAGAGGGAGCCCGCGCCGATGGCGAGGACCATGAGCGCCACGTGCGAGGTGGACATGCCGTCGGCGAGGCCCGAGGCGAGACCGGCGGCGGAGACCGTCGCGACGGTCGCGGAGCCGGTGGCCAGGCGGATGATGACCGCGATGAGCCAGGCGAGCAGGAGCGCGGGGATCGACCAGTCCTTGGAGATGTCCAGGATCATCTGGCCCACGCCCGCGTCCACGAGCACCTGCTTGAAGCCGCCGCCGGCGGCCACGATGAGGAGCACGCCGGCGATCGGCATGAGCGACTTCTCGACGGTCTCGGAGAGCCGGTCCCGCGTGAACCCGGCCGCGCGGCCGAGGGTGAAGAGGCCGAGCAGGCACGCCACGAGCAGGGCGAACATCGGGTTGCCGATGACGTCGAAGACGCGCTGCGTGGTGTCGGCGGGGTCGTCGATGACGATGTCCACGACGGCCTTGAGCAGCATGAGGACGACCGGCAGCAGCAGCGTCGCGACGGTCGCGAAGAAGCCGGGGGTCTTCTCCAGGTCGTCGCTCGCGCGCTTCGGCGTCATCTCCTCGGGCGCCTTCACGTCGACCCAGCGGGCCGCGTAGCGCGCGAAGAGCGGGCCCGCGACGATCACCGAGGGGATCGCGACGACGATGCCGAGCGCGAGCGTGATGCCGAGGTTGGCGTGGAGCGCGTCGACCGCGACGAGCGGGCCGGGGTGCGGCGGGACGAGACCGTGCATGACCGACAGACCGGCGAGTGCCGGGATGCCGATGCGCATGAGGGAGTAGTTGCCGCGCTTCGCCACCATCAGCACGACGGGGATCAGCAGGACGATGCCGACCTCGAAGAAGATCGGCAGCCCGATCACGGCCGCGATGAGCACCATGGCCCACGGCATCTTCTTGGGGCTCGCCTTGGCGACGATCGTGTCCACGATCCGGTCGGCGCCCCCGGAGTCGGCGAGGAGCTTGCCGAGGATCGAGCCGAGCGCGATGAGCACGCCGGTGCTGGCCACGGTCGAGCCGAGGCCCGTGGTGAAACTGGTGATCGCCTTGTCCAGCGGGGCGCCGGCCACGGCACCGAGCACGAGCGCGCCGATCGTCAGCGCCAGGAAGGCGTGGAGCTTGAACTTCGCGATGAGGACGACGATGACGGCGATGCCGAGGACGACGGCTATCCCGAGCTGGGCGTTGCCCGCCGAGGTGATCGGCTCGGCGTCCGCTGCCAGCATCTCGACGCTGAGACTGGTCACGGTCATTTCCTTGAGGAGAGTCGGGATGGGGAGGTGTGGAGGAGGGGCGGGTCAACCCGTGGGGGGAAGTCGTCCCCGGGCACGGTGCGCTCGGTCAGGGCGCGGGTTCGGGGGCGGGCGCGGAGGCCGAGGGCCGAAGGGCCGCGACGGCGCGCGCCGCGATCTCCTCGGGGGTGCCGCTCACGTCGACCTCGGCCCCGCTCTCGTCGGGACCGAGCGGCTGGAGCGTCGCGAACTGCGAGTCCAGGAGCTTGGCCGGCATGAAGTGGCCCTGACGGTGCCCCATGCGGTCCTCGATGAGGGCGCGGTCGCCCGTGAGGTGGAGGAAGACGAGTCCCGGCGCCTCGGCGCGGAGCCGGTCCCGGTAGGAGCGCTTGAGCGCGGAGCAGCTGACCACTCCGCCCCGGTCCGCCCGCGCGTGCGCCCAGCGTCCGATGGCGTCCAGCCACGGGGCGCGGTCCGCGTCGTCGAGCGGGGTCCCGGCGCTCATCTTGGCGATGTTGGCCGGGGGGTGGAAGTCGTCGCCCTCGGCGTACGTGACGCCGAGCTGTGCGGCCACGAGTGGCCCGATGGTCGTCTTGCCGGTACCGGCGACGCCCATCACCACGACGACAGGGGGGGTGCTCATCGCTGCCTCGTTGTCCTTCGCTGTCTTCTTCGACCTCGTCCGTGCACGCCACTGAAGCCTATACGTCATACTTATTCAAGAGCTTGTGACGTAAAAGTCTTACGTATTGCGGGGTGCGCAACGCACCGTACCCTGAGCCCATGACTTCGCAGGACGGGGGCCTCCACGGCCGCGTACTCGACCACCTGGGCAAAGCCATCACAGGGGGCGAGTACCCGCCGGGCAGCGTGCTGCGCACCGATGCCCTCGCCGAGCGCTTCGAGGTCTCGCGCTCGGTGATCCGGGAGGCGATCAGGGTCCTGGAGGCGATGCGGCTCGTCAGCTCACGCCGCCGGGTCGGGGTGACGGTCCGGCCCATCGAGGAGTGGAACGTCTACGACCCGAGCGTCATCGGCTGGCGCCTCGCGGGCGCCGACCGCCCCCGCCAGCTCCGCTCGCTGACCGTCCTGCGCTCCGCCGTCGAACCCGTCGCCGCCGGGCTCGCCGCCCGCCACTGCACGCCCGAGGAGTGCGCCGCGCTCACCGAGGCCGCCCTCGGCATGGTCGCCACCTCGCACGGGCGCCGCCTGGAGGCGTACCTCGTGCACGACGTCGAGTTCCACCGCATCGTGCTGACCGCCTCGCGCAACGAGATGTTCGCGCGCCTCGGTGACGTCGTCGCCGCGATCCTCACCGGACGCACCCGCCACCAGGTCATGTTCGAGGACCCCGATCCGGCCGCCGTGACCCTGCACGTGCGGGTCGCCGAGGCGGTACGGGCACGTGACGCGGCCCTGGCCGAGGCGCTGACCCGGGAGATCACGACGGGCGCCCTCCACGAACTGGACGTGCTGGCACCCTGACGGGACCGGGCCCGGGGGGCTCGCGGACGGTCCCCGCGCCTGGGGCGCGCTCAGCCCAGGAAGTCCCCGTCCGCGTACACCCATTCCCCGGCCACCCGCGTGAAGCGGCTCCGCTCGTGGAGCGCGCCCGGGGCGCCGCCCTCGCGGTAGCGGGCGCGGAAGGTCACGGTGCCGTCCTGGTGGAAGGCGGTGCCCCCCTCGCTCGCCTCGATCTCCAGGCCCTCCCAGCGGGTGCCGCCGCCGAGCCCGAGCACGGGCGGGCACGTGTCCGGGTGCCAGCTGCGCCGCAGATACGCCTCGTCACCGACGACGAAGGCGCTGTACCTGGCCCGCATCAGGTCCTCCGCCCGCGCCGCGACGCCGCCCGCGTGCAGCGTCCCGCAGTGCTCCGCGTACGGGGCGGGGCTCCCGCAGGGACAGGCGGCGGGAGTGGTGCGGGACGGCCGGGCGGCGGTGCGGGACGTCCCCGGGGCGGGGCGGGATGCTCTGCGACGGGCCATGCCGTCCATTGTGCCGGGTGCCGGAACCGCCCCGGGCGGCACGGGTACGGCGCCGCGTCTCGGGTGCGCCGGGTATGTCGCGCCGCCTCGGGCGCGCCGGTTACGGTGCCGCGCCTCAGGCGGGCCAGGAGTCCCGCAGCCACGCGTCGAAGGTGGTCGGCCCGATCGTCGCGTCGCGCGGCGCGGTCAGCTCCCGTCCGGGGACGGCGGCGAAGAGCCCCGCTTCCTCGTCGGTCACGACGGCCCGTCCGTCGGGGTGCCGGGCGAGCACATGCCGCGCGAGATCGTCCAGGGCGAAGGACTCGGGCCCGGCGAGATTCGCGCGGGCCCGCGTCGGCGGCCCGAGCACGACCTCCACGAGCAGGTTCACGACATCCGCCACGGCGACGGGCTGGAGCGGGGTGGACGGCAGCCGCACCACACCGCGTTCCGTCGTCCAGTCCATGACCTCGGGCACGAACTCGTGGAACTGCGTCGCCCGCAGCACCGACCACGGGACCCCGGAGTCCGCGAGCGCCCGCTCCTGCCACGCCTTCGCCGCGTAGTACGGGACCTGGGGCACCTCCTCGCAGCCGACGATCGACAGCACCACGAAGTGCCCGGTGCCCGCCGCGCGCCCGGCGTCGAGCATGTGGGCCATGGCCCGCTCCTGGAAATCAAGAGCGCTCCCGTCGAAGGCGGGGGGCGTGGACACGTTCACACACACCTCGCACCCGGCCAGCCCCTCGCGCAGCCCCTCCCCGGTCGTGACATCGACCCCGGCGGACCGCACGAGGGCGACGCCCTGGTGCCCCTCCGCCCGCAGATGCGCGATGAGCCGCGCGCCGACGCGGCCCGTGCCGCCGATGACACCGACCTTCATAACGGCTCCCTCCGGGGGATGACGTGTCTTTCCACGCTAGAGCCCGCGCGACGGGCCCGCCTCCCGGGACCGGCGCCCCGCGCCGCCGGGATCACTCACCCCGGTCCTGGGGGGTCACGTTCCACGCCGAGACCACGGGCCTGCCGTGCTCCGTGCCGAGCCGGCTCACCGACCCCGTGTCCAGCCGGAAGAGCGCCCCGGCCGACACGTCCAGGCCGAGCCTGCGCGCGGTGAGCGCGCGCAGGAAGTGGGCGTGCGCGACGAGCACCACGTCGCCGCCCTCCCCGTCCAGGTCCGCGTCCCGCAGCGCCTTGTCCACCCGCGCGAGCACGCGGTCGGCGCGCTCGCCGACCTCCTTCGGCGTCTCGCCGGGGTGCTCGGCGGGACCCTCGTCCACCCCGTCCCGCCACAGGTCCCAGTCGGGCCGCTCCTGGTGGATGTGCGCGGTCGTCACGCCCTCGTACGCCCCGTAGTCCCACTCGTGCAGCTCCGGGTCCGTGAACGTCTCGCCGAGCCCCGCGAGCCGCGCCGTCCGCACGGCCCGCTCCATGGGGCTCGTGACGGTCAGCGCGATCCTGCGCCGGGCGAGCAGCGGTGCGAGGGACCGCGCCTGCTCCTCGCCGCGCTCCGTGAGCGGCAGTTCCGTGTAACTCGTGTGCTTGCCGGTCAGGCTCCAGGCGGTCTCGCCGTGCCGGACCAGGACCACTTCACCCATGGGGTCACTCCTTGCTCGTACCCCGTCCAACCCTGCCACCGCCCGCGCCATTCCGTCCGGCACCCCTCGCCGGGACAGGCCATGATGGTCCGTGTGATCAGCGTTCTCTTCGCCGTGCTGACGGCTGTCAGCAACGGCACCGCGTCCGTGCTCCAGCGGCGGGCCGCCGCGACCGTGCCCGACAGCGACGTGCTGCGCGCCTCGCTCATCGGGAAGCTGCTGCGGCAGCGCGTGTGGCTCGCGGGGATCGCCATGGTCCTCGTCGCGGCGGCGTGCCAGGCGGTGGCGCTCGCGACGGGACCGATCGCGGTCGTGCAGCCGATCTTCGTGATCGAGCTGCCCGCGACGCTGCTCCTGGCCGGGCACCTCTTCCAGGTCAGGCTCGGCGCCCGCGTCTGGACCGGGGTCGTCGCGGTGACGCTCGGCCTGGCCCTCGGCATGGCGAGCGCGGCCCCGGGCGGCGGCACGGAGCGGGCCCACGGCCTGGCCTGGCTGCCCGTCCTCGTCGTGACGGGCCTCTTCGAGGTGTTGGTCCTCGGCCTCGCGCTCGGCACCAGGGGCAATCCCCGCGCCGCCCTCCTCGGCCTCGCCGCCGCCTGCGGCTACGCGCTCACGGCGGCCCTCATGAAGGACGCCCTGGCCCGCCTGGAGAACGGCGGCGGACTCGCCGCGCTCTTCTCCTCCTGGCAGCTGTACGGAACCGCCGTCGCGGGCGTCGGCGCCCTCTTCCTCCTCCAGAACGCCCTCCAGGCCGGCTCCCTGGCCGCCTCCCAGCCGATGCTGACCCTGGGGGACGCGCTGATCAGCATCGTCTACGGCGTCGTCCTCTTCGGCGAGCACCTGCGCACCGGCTGGTGGCTCGTCCCCGAACTGGCCGGCGCGGCGGTCATCGCGGCGGGAGTGGCCGAACTGGCCCGCTCACCACTGGCACAAGGAACAGTCACCCGCGGCTGACCCGCCGCACCCTCCGGCCCCTCCGTCGGCAAGCCACCCGCCCCGCCTTTCCAGCCCCTCCGGCGCTTGAGGAGCGGGGCCTGGGGCAGCGCCCCAGACCCCCCGCGGAACGGCACCCCTCCGGTTACCGTCCCACCCGCTCCAGCACCCCCGCCTCCGCATCCGCGGCAACCCGCTCCCGCAGCTGGTAGTGGATCTTCTTCCCCGTCGACGTCACCGGCAGCGCCTCCACGAACCGGTACGCCCGCGGCCTCTTGTACGCCGCCAGCATCGGGTGCGCCCGGCAGTGCTTCTCCAGGTCCGCGACCGTCACCGCCGGGTCCTTGCGCACGACGTACGCGGTCACGAGCTGCCCCCACTCCGGGTCCGGCGCCCCGACCACCGCCGCGTCCGCGACGCCCGGGTGCTCGTTGAGCACCTCCTCGACCTGCACCGGATGCACGTTCTCGCCGCCCGAGAGGATCATGTCGTCGCGGCGCCCCACGATCGTCACGTACTCGTCCTCGTCCCACGTCGCGAGGTCCCCGATGTACAGCCAGCCGTCGCGGAAGTTCTCGGCCTGCTCCTCGGGCCGCCCGATGTAGCCGTAGCCGGACTTCGGCGAGCGCACGATGACCTCGCCGATCTCGCTGCCGTCCTTCGCCGCGAGGTCGTCCGGCCGGGCACGCCGGTCCTCGTAGACCTTCACGACGGCGACGTCGTCGTCCGTGCAGGCCCGGCCCGCGCTGCCCGCGTGGTCCGGCAGGTCGGCGGGGCGCAGGAAGGTGTTCCAGAAGGCTTCCGTGGTCCCGTACCCGTTGAAGATCCGCGGCGTCAGGACCTCCTGGTAGCGCAGGCAGGCGGCGCGGTCCAGCGGCGCGCCCATCGTCACGATGCCGCGCAGCGTGGACAGGTCGCGCGGGCGGCGCTCCTGCGCGTCCGCGAGCCGCTCCAGGTTCGTCGGCGCGCCGATGAGGAAGGTGATGCCGTGCCGCTCGACGAGGCCGAGGACGACGTCCGCGTCGAAGTGCCGCAGCGGCACGACCTCGCCGCCCACGTAGAAGACCGGGTTGGGGCCGCCCGAGTACAGCCCGCCCCGGTGGAACCAGGGGGACATGTTGAGGGTGCGGTCCTCCGGCGTGAGCGGGAAGTGCATGATCACGTCGTGCGCGGAGAGCACCTCGACCGCGTTGTTGAGCGGCACGCCCTTCGGCAGGCCCGTCGTGCCCGAGGTGTACAGGCGCGTCGTCTCCGCGTAGATCCCCGCCTCCGGCGCGGGCGGCAGGACCTGTCCCGCGCCCCGCTCGGCGAGCTGCACGAACGGCACCGAACCGGGCAGCGGGTGCTCCCCGTCCTGCCCCGAGGGCACGTGCACGACGAGCCTCGGCGCGTGCCCGGCCCGCTCCAGGGCCTGCCCGGCGGACTCGGCGACGGACGTGTCGTAGACGAAGGCGGCCGGGCGCCCGGTGTCCAGGATGTGCGCCGTCTCGCCCGGCGCCAGCCGGAAGTTGACCGGCGAGCCGACCGCGCCCAGCCGCTGGGTGGCGAGCCACAGCAGGGCGAACTCGGGCCCGTTGAAGAGCTGGTAGGCCACGAGGTCTCCGGGGCCGACCCCGTGGGCGGCGAGCCCGGCGGCGAGCCGCTCGACCTCGGCGCCCAGTTCCGCGTACGTCCAGGAGCGGCCCGTCGCGGGGTCCGACATGGCGGTGGAACGGGCGTAGCGGTGCGTGTTGCGCGCGAAACCTGCCCAGTAGGTGAAGCGCTGCTCGAAGACGTCCCGGAAACCTGCCGGGTCGTAGGCGGGGGTGGTGTTCATATCTCTGTCTCGCGTATCTCGCGTAGCGCGGAAAGGGCCGTGTGCGGCGTCGGGACCGCGGGCACGGCGGTGCTCAGACTGCTCTCAGCACGGCAACGCAGTTCTGACCGCCGAAGCCGAAGGCGTTGACGGCCGCGGCGCGGACGTCCGCCTTGCGGGCGGTGTGCGGGACGTAGTCCAGGTCGCACTCCTCGCCCGGCTGGTCGAGATTGATGGTGGGCGGCACGACGCCGTCCCTGATCGCGAGCGCGGCGACCATCGCCGAGAGCGCCCCCGCCGCGCCGATGAGGTGACCCACCATCGACTTCGGGGAGCTGACGAGGAGGTCGTAGGCGCTCTTGCCGTACACCTCGCGGACCGCCTTCGACTCGGTCAGGTCGTTGATGCGGGTGCTCGTGCCGTGCGCGCAGATGTAGTCCACGTCGCTCGCCTCCGTCCCCGTGCGCTCCAGCGCCTGCCGCATCGCGGCGACCGCTCCGGCCCCGCTCGGGTCCGGGGCGCTCACGTGGAAGGCGTCCGAGGTCAGCGCGCCCCCCGCGACCTCCGCGTACGGGCGCGCGCCGCGCGCGGCGGCGTGCTCGGCCGACTCCAGGACGCACACGACGGCGCCCTCGCCGAAGACGAAACCGTCCCGGTCCGCGTCGAAGGGCCGCGAGGCCCGCTCGGGCTCGTCGTTGCGCTTGGAGAGCGCCCCCATGTTCGACAGGCCCTGGAACATGACCCGGGTGATCGCCGAGTCCGTGCCGCCCGCGAGCACCACGTCCGCCTCGCCCGACAGGATCAGCCGCCGCGCCTCCAGGAGCGCGTACACGCCGCTCGCGCAGGCGAGCGCGCTCGCCGTGACCGGGCCGCGCACCCCGAGATCGATCGCGACCTCGCAGGCCGGCATGTTCGGGATCACGGACGAGACGAAGTACGGGGAGATCGTGCGCGGATCGGCGTGCATCTGGTCCACGGCGCGCTCGACGCCGTCCATCCCGGCGACCGCGTTGTTCAGGACGACGCCGACGCGGCCCGCGTCCACCCCGTCCCCGCCGACCGTGAGCGAGGCGTCCGCGACGGCCTCGCGCGCGGCGGCGACCGCGAGCTGCGAGAAGCGCGCCGAGCGGCGCTCGCGCTTGCGGTCCAGCAGCGCGGAGGGGTCGAAGCCCTTCACCTCGCCCGCGATCGTCGTCGGCAGCCCGCTCGCGTCGAAGGCGGTGATGGGCGCGATGCCCGACGTACCCGCGAGGAGCGCCTGCCACGTGCTCTCCCGGTCGTTGCCGACCGGGGTGAGGGCCCCGAAGCCCGTCACCACGACTTGCCGATTGCTGTGCACGTACTCCTCCTAGAAAACAGACCAGCCAAAAACCTGAGCCCCGGTCCGGGGCTCTCCCTACCGCCCGTCGAGCAGCCGGTGCGCCGCGCGCAGCCCCTCGGCCGTCGCGCGCACCGCGTTGAGCGCGCCCGTACCGGCCGCGCCCCCCGCCGCCTCGAAGGGCACCCCCGCGCGCCGCAGGGTCACCGCCACGTCCCGCTCGGGCTCCTGCCCCGTGGCGAGGACGACGTGGTCGGCGCCGATCAGCTCCGCACCGCCCCCCGCGCCCCGCACCACGACGCCCTCCCGGGTGATCTCCTCGACCCCCGTCTCCGTCAGGAGCCGCACTCCGGCCGCGCGCAGTTCGTCGAGCACGACCCAGCGCGTCGAGGCACCGATGCCCGCCCCCATCCGCCGCCCGCGCCGCACGACGGTGACCTGCCGGGGGACCGCGGAGGTGGTGCGCGGGGCGCGCCGCGCCACCGCTCCGCCCGCCGTGAGCGCGTGCCGGGCCAGGAACGCCTCCGGTGTCCGCTTGAGTTGCGGGTCCGCCGTCAGCAGGTGCGCGAGGTCCACGCCCACCCCGCCCCCGCCGATGATCACCACGCGGGGGCCGAGGGCTTCCGGGTCGGCGAACGCCCGCTGGTAGTCCAGGACGTGCGGCAGCGCCAGCCCCGGCAGGTCGGGCCGGTGCGCGAGGACCCCGGTCGCGAGGACCACCCCGTCGAGGCCGCGCAGGTACCCGAGATCGCGATGCCCCACCCGGTGTCCGAGCCGCAGCCGGGCCCCCAGCTCCGCCAGCTCCCGCACGTGGTGACGGACGGTCTCGCCGAAGTCCTCCTTGCCGGGCACGCGCGCCGCCCAGCGGAACTGCCCGCCCGGCTCGCCCTCCGCCTCCAGGACCTCGACCTCCTGCCCCAGCCGCGCGAGCGTCCGCGCCGCCTCCAGCCCGGCCGGGCCCGCGCCGATCACCGCGTACCGGCCGCGCCGCTCCCGCACCGTCAGCGGGAACCGCGCCTCGTACCCGGAGCGCGGGTTGACCAGGCAGGAGACCCGCTCGGTCCCGAAGGACCTGTCGATGCACGCCTCGTTGCAGGCGAGGCACACGTCCACCGTGTCCGGGCGCCCCGCGCGCGACTTCGCGACGATCCCGGGATCGGCGAGGAAGGGCCGCGCGAGCGCGACGAAGTCCACGTCCCCCGCCGCCAGCACCTCGTCCACCTGCGCGAGCCGCGAGTAGCGGTTCGAGGCGATGACCGGCAGCGCGCCGTGCCCGCCCGCGCGCAGCGCCCGTTTCACGTCCTTCGCGTACGTCGCCCACGTCCCCGCCGGGACCTGCGCCTGCACCGTCGGCACCGGCGACTCGTGCCAGCCGATCCCGACCGCGAGCCCGTCCACCCCCGCTTCCGCGAGCGCCACGGCGAGCGCGCCCACCTCCTCGCGCGGCGTGCCGCCGTCCACCAGATCGGCGCCCGACATGCGGAAGAGGACGGGGAAGTCCGCGCCGACCGCCTCGCGCACCGCCGCCGCGACCGCGACCGGGAAGCGGCGCCTGCGCGCGGCGTCCCCGCCCCAGGCGTCGTCACGCGTGTTGGTGAGCGGCGCCGTGAACTGGTTGATCAGATAACCCTCGGAGCCCATCACCTCGACCGCGTCGAAGCCGAGCGCGACGGCCCGCCGCGCGGCGCGGGCGAAGTCCTCGACCGTCGCCCGGACCTGCGCGTCGCTCAGCTCGCGCGGCGTCGTCCGCGTGAAACGGCTCGCGACCGGCGAGGGCGCCCAGCCGGGCCCGCCGTCCGTGCCCGGGGCGCCGGGCAGCGCGTACCGCCCGGCGTGGAAGAGCTGGAGCGCGAGCAGCCCGCCCGCCTCGTGCACCGCCTCGGCGGTACGGCGCAGCGCCTCCTCGTGCTCCGGCTCCCCGGCGATCCCGTAGCCGGCACCGCCCGCGCCCTCGGGGTTCACGGCCGTGCCGCCGGTGACGATCAGCCCCGCGCCGCCGCGCGCGCGTTCCGCGTAGAACGCGGCGAGCGCGGCTCCGCCGTCGCCCAGCGCCTCCAGGTTCAGGTGCATCGCGCCCATGACGACCCGGTGCGGCAGGCGCAGCCGGCCGAGCGCGCCGGGCCGGAAGACGTGGTCGAACAAGTTCCCTCTCCTCGCTGCCGGCCCCGGGGCCCGAACCCCGGGGTCAGGGTGGTCACCGCCCGGCGGGCGGGACGGCCCGACCCGCCCCTGCCGGCGCCCGCGGGCGCCGGGGGCCCGGCCCGCACCGCCCGCCGGACGCGGCACGTCAGCTCTCGCGCGTCGGGCGCGGCGGCAGCTGCAACTCGGGCCCCGCGTCGGCGAAGAACGGCGGCGCCACGACGCTCAGCCCGCCGTCCACGACGAGCGTCTGCCCGGTGATGTAGCCCGAGCCCTCGCCGAGCAGGAAGTGGATCGCGTCCGCCATCTCCCGCACCGTCCCCGGCCGGTGGGCGGGGATGCGGTCCAGGACGCCCTGCATGTCCGGCATCCCCTTGACGTTGTAGAAGTACTCCAGCGAGTCGGAGTCGATGAGCCCGCCGTTCACGGCGTTCACGTTGATCCCGTACGGCGCGAACTCGACCGCCATGAACCGCACCCAAGCCTCGATCGCGGCCTTCATCGCGCCCAGCGTGGCGTAGGTCGGGTACGCGCGGATCGACCCGTACGAGGACAGCGCGACGATCCGGCCGCCCTTGTCCATGAGCTTCACCGCCTCCTGCGCCCCGAGGACGAAGGGCCGCAGGTTCATCGCGTAACTGCGGTCGAGGTGGTGCGGACCGAGGTCCACGATGTTCTTGAACGCGCTCGCCGCCGCGTTCGACACGAAGTGGTCGAGCCGCCCGCAGCGCCGCGCGACCTCGTCGAAGAGCGCTTTGACGCCCTCGGCCGTCTCGACGTCCGCCCGGACGGCGAAGCCCTGGCCGCCCGCCTCCTCGATGTCGGCGACGGTCTTCTCGGCGAGGTCCTGGTTCTTCTTGTAGTTGACGACGACGGTGCCGCCCTCGCGGGCCAGGGTCAGCGCGAGCGCGCGCCCGATCCCGCGCGAGGCGCCGGTGATCAGCGAGACGCGGCCCTGTGCGGTGCGGTCCTGCTCAGTGCTCATGGGAGCTGTGTTCCTTCGTGGTTCGGACGGGTACGGGACGAGCGGGGCGGCTCAGCGCCCGGGCTCCGGGGCGGGCGTGCGGCGCAGCACCTCGCGGAAGACGACGGCCTTCTGCACCTCGTTGGTGCCCTCCTCGAAACGCTGCGCGCGCGCGTCCCGGTAAACGCGCTCGATCTTCTGGCTCTTCCAGTAACCGAGCCCGCCGTGGATCTGGAGGGCCTTGTCGGTGACGTTCGTCAGCATCGTCACGGCGTGCATCTTCGCCATCGACGACTGCATGGACGCGTCCTCGGCGCCCTGCTCGAAGCGGCGCGCCGCGTGCAGCACGAGCTGCTTGGCCGCCTCGATGTCGGCGGCGTTCTCGGCGAGCATGAACTGGATCGCCTGGCGCTGGGTCAGCGCCTTCCCGAAGGTGACCCGGTCGCGCGCGTACGCGACGGCGAGCTGCTGCGCGCGCTCGGCGAGCCCGACGCAGCTCATCGCGACCGAGACGCGCGAGGGCGTCAGGAAGCCCCCGAGGAAGACGTCGAGGCCCTCGCCCTCCGCGCCGAGCCGGTGGTCCACGGGCACGGGGGTGCGGTCGAAGGTGAGCGAGGCGTGGTCCGTCCCCGTGACGCCCATCGTGTGCGAGGTGTCCTCCACCGTCACGCCCGGCGCGTTGCGCGGCACGAGCAGCGCCACGGTGCCCTCGTGGCCCGTACTGCCCTCGACGCGCGCCGCGAGCAGGTAGTAGTCGCAGCGCACCCCGAAGGTGATGAGGTGCTTGCTCCCCGACAGGTAGTACGTGTCGCCCTCGCGCACCACGGACGTCGTGATGTCCGCGCCCGTCCCGTTGCCCGGCTCGGTGAGCGTGAACGCGATCTTGATCTCGCCGGTGACCGAGGGGATGACGAAGCGCTTGCGCTGCTCCTCGGTGGCGTGCCCGTCCATCGCCCGCCAGATGCCGTTCACGACGTGCACGATCATCCGGATCGAGCCGTGCGAGCGGGAGAAGATCTCCATCAGCTCCATCCAGCGCGAGAACGGCAGCCCGTGCCCCCCGTACTCCGCCGGCGCCGCCATCCGCAGGAACCCGAGCCCGTTCAGCTCGGCCCACAGCTCCTCCGGGACCTCACCGGTCTCCTCGATGCGCTCCGCCCAGCGCTCGCCGGGACCCTCCACCCACTCCCCGACCTGGGCGCGGAGCCGCTCGAAGGACTGCTCGTCACTCATCTGCTGCCTCTTCTTCTTCTCGTACGGTCCAGCTCTGCGACAGCGGTCGGGCACCGCCCTCCCGCCGACCGGGCCCTCACGCCCGGAAGGGCCGGAGGGCGGCGCGCCGCCCTCCGGCCCCGGGGACTCAGTCCTCCTGCGGCCTCAGGTCCCTGGCTCTCTCGCGCAGTGCGAACTTCTGCACCTTGCCGATCGGGTTGCGCGGCAGCACGTCGAGCGGTTCGAGCCGTTCCGGCCAGTACTGCTTCGCCACCTGGTGCTCGTCCAGGTACGCGCGCATCTCGCCGAAGCCCAGCCGCTCGCCCTCCGCGAACACCACGAAGGCGCAGGCGCGTTCGCCGAGCCGCGCGTCCGGCATCGCGACGACGGCGACGTCCTCGACGGCCGGGTGCGCGAAGAGCAACTGCTCGATCTCGGCGACGGGGATCTTCTCGCCGCCGCGGTTGACGACGTCCTTGACGCGCCCGGTGATCCGCAGGCAACCGGCGGCGTCGAGGGTCGCGAGGTCGCCCGTGCGGTACCAGCCGTCCTCGGTGAACACCTCGGCGGTCAGGTCCGGCCGGTCGAGGTAGCCCTCGAACACGGTGGGGGAGCGCAGCTCGAAGTTGCCCTCCACCCCGGCCGGGAGCACGTGCCCCTGGTCGTCCGTGATCCGCAGCTCGATCCCGTCGAGCGCGCGCCCGTCCGAGCCCCAGCGCTGCGCCGGCTCGTCCCCGGGCGCCGAGAGCGCCGCGAGGCACGTCTCCGTCGTCCCGAACGCCCCGCACACGTCCGCGCCCAGCACCCGCCCGGCCCGCTCGGCGAGCCCGCGCGGCACCTGCGCCCCGGTCGCGACGAAGATCCGCAGCTTGCGCGGCATGTCCCCGCCGTCCTCGACCGCCTTCACCAGGTCGGTCAGGAACGGCGTCGCGGCCTGCACGAAGCTCGCCCCGTGCGTGTTGAGCGAGGCGAGCGCGCGCTTGGCGTCCCACTCGGCCTGCGTGATCTGCGGGACCCCGAGGACGAGCGCCAGCGTCATCCCGTACAGGAAGCCCGTCTGGTGCGCGAGCGGCGAGGGCACCCAGATCGCGTCCCCCGCGTGCAGCCCCAGGTGCCGGATCTCCATCGAGACCGCGCGCACGAGGTGGTGCGAGGGCTGCGTGACGCCCTTCGGCTCCCCGGTGGTGCCGGAGGTGAACAGGAGCTGCGCGGTCGCCTCGGGCGAGGGCACGTACGCGTCGAGCGCGGCCCGGTCCACCTCGGTGCCCGCCAGCGCCTTCTCCCAGTCCCGCACCCTCACGCCCGAGCCGTCGGCCCCCGGCAGCGCGGCGCTCCCGCCGTCCTCGGCGAGCACGAGGAGCTGCGCCAGCTCACCGCGCTCCTCCGCGGCGAGCCCGAGCACCTCCTCGGCGGGCCTGCGGTTGCGGTACCGGTCGGCGACGACGAGCACCTTCGCCTTCGAGCGGCGCAGCACGAAGCCGAGCTCCCGCTCCCGGAAGAACGGGATGACGGGGCAGCACACCGCGCCGATCCGCAACGCGGCGAGCGAGAGCACGACGAACTCGGTCCGGTTCGGCAGCTGGTAGGCCACGTTGTCCCCGGGCCGCACCCCGAGACCGAGCAGCAGCGAGGCCGCCCGCTCGACCCGCTCGTGCAGCTCCCGCCACGTCACGGTCTCGTCCCTGTCGCCCCGTACGTCCACGACGGCCACGTCGTGCGGGCGGCTCGCGGCCCGTCGGCGCAGCCACTCCGGGAGCGTCACGCGCGCCGCGAGGTCCGGCTTCGCGACCTCCTTCTCCAGGCTCCGCCGGGGCCGCCCCGAGGGCGCGGGCCCGTCCTCGACGCTCATCGGCACGCCGAGCGTGTTCATCGCGTCGAGGTAGGCCGGGTAGGAGATCCGGTACGCGTTCGGGTACGTCAGCGTCGAGTGGCCGCGCGCCCGCGAGGACGCCACGGCGAGCGACATCAGCACCCGGTGGTCGTTGAAGGAGGAGAGCTTCGCGCCCACCAGCCCCTCGACCCCGCGCACCCGCAGCGCGTCCCCGTCCAGCTCCAGGTCCCCGCCCATCGCGTTGAGCTGGAGCATCGCGGCGGCACGGTCGGACTCCTTGAGCCGGGTGTGCGCGATGTTGTGGAAGACGGACTCGCCGTAGGCGAAGCTGCCGAGCGTGGAGAGGATCGGCAGCATGTCGGGCACGTCCCGGCAGTCCACCTCGACGCCCTTGAGCATCGGCGCCTCCTGCCGGATGCGCACCCCGCCGGCCGCCTCGTCCAGCTCCATCGGGACCCCCATCGCCCGCGCGATGTCGAGGAAATGGAACTCGGGGTGGTCGGCGGGACCGCCCTCCAGGCGGGTCATGCCCTTGAGCAGGACGTCGGAGGGGTGCAGCGCGGCGGCGGCGATCCCGAAAGCGGCCGAGCCGATGTCGGGCGGCAGCGTCAGCTCGGTCGCGACGGCCGACTGCCCCGGCTCGACGTCGAAGCGCCGCCAGTCCTCGGAGACCGTGACCGCGAGGCCGAACTGCCGCATCATCGCGACGGTCAGTTCGAGGTAGGAGCGCTCGTTCAGCTCGCCCTCGACCTCGATCGTCGTGCGCCCCGTGGCGAAGGGCGCGAGCAGGATGAGCCCGGAGATCCACTGCGAGAGCGTCCCGGCGATACGGACGTGGCCGCCGCTCGGGCGCCGCGCGGCGACCCGCACGGGCGGGCAGTCGTCGGCCGAATCGGCCCCGACGCCCATCTGCCGCAGCGCGGTGAGCAGCGGGCCGACGGGACGGCGGCGGAAGTACTTCTGCCCGGTCACCGTGACGTCGCGGTCCGAGAGCGAGGCCAGGCCGATCATGAAGTAGAGCGTGGTGCCGGAGGAACCGGCGGAGACAGCGGCGCGGCGCGGCCGGTAGCGCCCACCGAGACCGTGCACCACGAAGGTGTCGCCCTCGGTGGTGATCTTCACTCCCAGGCCGCGCAGGAGTTGCACGGTGTACTGGACGTGCCGGGCGTCGGAGAGCCCGTGCACGCGGCTGACGCCCTCGGCGAGCGAGGCGAGGATCAGCGCGCGGTGCGCGTGGTACTTGGAGTTGGGGACGAGGACTTCACCGGTGAGCTGGTGCTGAATCCCCTTGACAAGAAGGTGCATGGGGTCGTGCTTCTCCCTGGCCATGGGCGGGCACACCGAACCGCGCACGCACGCGCGCGGCCCCCGCCGGCCGCCTCCGCGGCCGGTGGCCGGGCGGCACGAACAGGGCCGCGGGGCATCCGTGGCTCGGTGATGGAGCCGTCTCGGGGACGGCAGTGGTTACGTTATGGAAGCGAGGCCCTACAGGCGTGCGACGTCGCCGTAGACAGCGGCGCATGGCCCGTTCGGGGGACGGGTGCCGTCTTCGTCGACGGCGGCAGGGGCTCTTGGACACGCGCGGACGGCGACATCCGGCAACGCCTGGAGGAACAGATCGGACGGCTGTCATGGCACGGGGCGTGGGTGTGGCCCGTAAGTCGTGGCAGGAGCCGAGGTGCGCTCGCGCGGCCGGGCAGGGGCCGCGTACACATAAGCGTCCGGATGACCGGCCCACGCGAGACAACGCGTTGCTCAGTCACACAATCTTTATATCAATGCCCGATGCATCTAGACAGCCCGCCCCCTCGCTTCCCGTTCCGCCGGGCCGCCGGAGCGCTCCTCGGGGGCGGAGGCGTAGGAGGGGAGCGCGCGGGAGGGCACGACGAAAAAGGCCCCGGTCTCACGACCAGGGCCTTTCGCAGGGTGTCCGAGGGGGGACTTGAACCCCCACGCCCGATAAAGGGCACTAGCACCTCAAGCTAGCGCGTCTGCCATTCCGCCACCCGGACAGGGTGTTCGCTCCGGGCTGTTCGGCCCTGGCGACGTGGAAAACAATACCAAACATCCGGGGGCCTCCGATCACCCCTGGTCCGGGGCCCGTGTGAACGGCGTGTGTCCCGGGGGAGGGCGGTCTTGGGGGCGCGGCGGGGGGCGCGCGAGGATGGGGGGAGCGCGGCGCCGAGCAGGGTGCCGGCCGACCGACCGCCAAGGAGAGCAGCGTGAGCGAGCCCAGCACCGGAAGGGCGGCTTCGGGCCAGGACGAGGTCGTGGACCTCACCCGTGACCTGATCCGTATCGACACCAGCAACTACGGGGACCACTCGGGCCCCGGCGAGCGCGCCGCGGCCGAGTACGTCGCCGAGAAGCTGGCCGAGGTCGGGCTCGAACCGCGGATCTTCGAGTCCCACCCCGGCCGCGCCTCGGTCGTGGCCCGCGTGGAGGGCGAGGACCGCTCCCGCCCGGGGCTCCTCATCCACGGCCACACCGACGTCGTCCCCGCCAACGCCGCCGACTGGACCCACGACCCCTTCTCGGGCGAGGTCGCCGACGGCTGCGTGTGGGGGCGCGGCGCGGTGGACATGAAGGACATGGACGCGATGACCCTCGCGGTCGTCCGCGACCGGCTCCGTACGGGCCGCAAGCCCCCGCGCGACGTCGTCCTCGCCTTCCTCGCCGACGAGGAGGCGGGCGGCACGTGGGGCGCCCGCCACCTCGTGGACCACCACGCGGACCTCTTCGAGGGCGTCACCGAGGCGATCGGGGAGGTCGGCGGTTTCTCCTTCACCGTCAACGAGAAGCTGCGGCTCTACCTCGTGGAGACGGCCCAGAAGGGGATGCACTGGATGAAGCTCACCGTGGCCGGGACCGCCGGGCACGGTTCGATGATCCACCGCGACAACGCGATCACGGAGCTGTCCGAGGCCGTCGGGCGCCTCGGCAGGTACGAGTTCCCGATCCGCGTCACCAAGACGCTCCGCCACTTCCTCGACGAGCTCGGTGACGCGCTCGGCACCGAGCTCGACCCCGAGAACATGGACGAGACCCTCGCCAAGCTCGGCGGCATGGCCAAGCTCATCGGCGCCTCGCTCAAGAACACCGCCAACCCGACCCAGCTCGGCGCCGGCTACAAGGTCAACGTCATCCCCGGCGAGGCCACGGCGCACGTGGACGGCCGCTTCCTGCCCGGGTACGAGGAGGAGTTCCTCGCCGACCTCGACCGCGTCCTCGGCCCGCGCGTGCGGCGCGAGGACGTGCACGCGGACAAGGCCCTGGAGACCGGTTTCGACGGCGCCCTCGTGGACGCCATGCAGACCGCGCTCGGCGCCGAGGACCCGATCGCGAAGGCCGTCCCGTACATGCTCTCGGCCGGTACGGACGCGAAGTCCTTCGACGACCTCGGCATCCGCTGCTTCGGCTTCGCCCCGCTGCGGCTGCCCGCCGACCTGGACTTCGCCGGGATGTTCCACGGCGTGGACGAGCGCGTCCCGGTGGACGCGCTCCAATTCGGCGTCCGCGTCCTGGACCGCTTCATCGACGCCTCCTGACCCGCGCGGGGGCGGGGGTGCCACGGGGCACCCCTCCCTCTCACGAGCGGCGCGCGCGCCGTGCCCGTACGCCCCCTGTCGCGTACCGGCGCGGCGCGCGTTTTCGCTGGTCGGGAGGGTTCTCCGGGAGTCGCGGGGTCACCGTTTCCGGTACACCCTCGTGACCTTCGCGACCCTCCGGAAATCGAGTACCTGTGCCACACCCACTGGTACGGGTGAATGCACTCATCGGGTCGTAGCTCGATTACTCCCTCCTCGTTACAGGTGTTGCGGTCCGTGGCTGGACCGCGCTGTCCACCTAGGAGGAAAAATGATCAAGAAGATCGTCGCCACGGTCGCCGCGACCGGTGGCCTCGTGCTCGCCGGTGCGGGCCTGGCCTCGGCCGACGCGGGCGCCCAGGGTGCGGCCGTCGGTTCCCCCGGCGTGCTCTCGGGCAACGTCGTCCAGGTTCCCGTGCACGTCCCGGTGAACCTCTGCGGCAACACGATCTCCGTGATCGGTCTGCTCAACCCGGCCTTCGGCAACACCTGCGTCAACGCCTGATCCAGGCATGACGCCACCCCTGGCAGGGGGTGTCCCTGCGGCCCCGGAGCGCGCCACGCGCTCCGGGGCCGCGGCTCTCACCACACCGCGCACGCGCGAGGTGCCGTGCGCTTCGAAGCTGTGACTACGACAGGGAATTGCTATGCGACAGGTCACGCGCAAGGGCCTGATGACCGTGGCAGCCGCCTCCGGCGTGCTCGCCGTCACCGGTGGCTACGCGGTCGCCGACTCCGGCGCCCAGGGCGCGGCCGTGGGGTCGCCCGGCGTCCTCGCGGGCAACCTCGTGCAGGCGCCGGTCGACGTGCCGGTCAACGTGTGCGGCAACACGGTGGACGTCGTCGGCCTGCTCAACCCCGCCTTCGGCAACCACTGCCAGAACGACTCGGGCCAGTCCCGCCCCGGCGGCTACGGCGACGAGGACGGCGGCGGCCACCAGGGCGGCCACCAGAACGGCGGCGGTCACCACAGCGGTGGCGGCGCCCACGCGGGCGGCGGGGCGACCGGCTCGCCGGGCGTCGGCTCCGGCAACCAGGTGCAGGTTCCGGTGGACGTGCCGGTCAACGCCTGCGGCAACGGCATCTCGGTCATCGGCCTGCTCAACCCGGTCTTCGGCAACGACTGCGCCAACGAGTCGACGCCGCAGCACCCGGAGCACCCGGGCACGCCCGAGAAGCCGGAGCCGCCGAAGACCCCGGAGCCGCCGAAGACCCCGGAGCCCCCGAAGACGCCCGAGCCCCCCAAGACGCCGGAGGCGCCGAAGCCCCCGGTCGAGCGCACCACGCCCCCGGCCGCCCAGGTCTCGGTGAAGACCCCGGCGCCCACCCAGCAGCTCGCCGAGACGGGCAGCGAGGTCCCCGCGGGCGCGCTCGGCGCCGCCGCGGCCGGGATGCTCCTCGCGGGTGCCGTGGTCTACCGCAAGGCTCGCGCGAACGCCTGAGCCGCCGCCGTGGGCGCGCGGGCGCAGCGGCGCCCGGGCCCTCCACCCCGAAGGGCCCCGCTCAGGGAGAGCGGGGCCGACAACACGAGGAGAGCCGGTCGCCCGTCCGGGTGAGGAAGGGCGGCCCGGAGCCCGCTCGCCGCCGCCCCCGCTCACCACGTGGCCCGCGGCTGGCGGATGATCCTGCGCCGCAGCCGGACCCGGCGGCTGCCGTCGGGATGCAGCCTGAGGCGGTCCAACTCCCAGTGCCCGTACTCCGCGTGGTCCGTGAGCAGGCGGGTCGTGTCCTTGCGGCTGACGTCCCTGGGCACGTACACGTCGACAAATTCGTATTCCGGCATCGTATCTATTGTGCGGCCACCGGCCCGGTACGGATAGCGTCTGCACTATGTCTGATGCTGAGCAGCCCCCGGTTGCCGAGGTACGTGCCGCCGCCGAGGCGGTGAAGGCCGCGCTCGATCGTCACCTGGCCGCGGTCGAGAACCGCTCGGGCGAGGACGATCCCGCCGTCTACCAGGCGTTCAACGAGCTGGCCACCGCCGCGGAGACCTACGACGAACTGCTCTACGAGCGCTACGACGAGGTCACTCCCTTCGAGATCCCCGGGGCCGAGGACTCCCTGCCGCCCTACACCGGGCCCGAGGACCCCAGCGCGCTGAGCGTGCTCATCCGCAGGGACTACACCGTCGCCCGCCCCGACCTCCTGCTCGGCCAGGCCGAGCGTGTGGCCGACCTGCACCCCGAGTCCCCCGGCGCCGGGCTGCACGCCGCGCTCGGCGTCCTCTTCGGCGAGTACGAGCCGGACGAGATCGCCTCGCGGCACCGGGAATTCGGTCTGGAGGAGGGCGATTCCACGCTGTGGGTCGCCGCCACCGACGACCCGCCCGAGCCGGGCGAATGGCTCGACGCGCCCTTCGAGGGCGCCGACCCGCAGTCCGTCGTCTGCCGCTTCGACGTCAGCGCCGTCTTCGACGACGACCCCGAGGACGACGTGAGGCCCGGGCACCGCCCCGGCCTGCGCGGCCACGGCGGCGAGGCGGAGGACGAGGTGGACGAGGACGAACTCTGAGGGACCCGGGCCCCCGGGTCCCTGCCGTCCCGGGCCGCTCCCGCCGCCCTCCTCCCCGCCCCCGGGGCCCGGCCCGGTCCCGGGGCCCGGCCCGTCCCCTGGCTCAGCCCTCCTCGGGTCGGCTCAGGAGCGTCGTGAGGCGGGTGCGGCGGGGGGCGGCGGGGCGGGTGGCCACCGCCCGCGCGAGGGCGTCCCCGCTGTCCTGGACGACGGAGAGGTGGCGGGCGGCACGGCCCGCCGCCGTGTAGAACCAGTCGCGTCTCAGCATGGGGCCCCGGCGTTCCCCCGGAACCACGACCACGACGGCCGGCCAGCGGTGTCCGG
>NZ_GG770539.1:5845684-5854646 GCF_000154905.1 Streptomyces sp. SPB074
GGCCCGGACGAGTTCGGCCGCGCTGCCGCGCCCCGCCGCCTCGGCGGCCGGACCCCAGCCGTCCTCGGTCCCCGCCTCGGCGGCGGCGATCCGGCCGAGCGCGTCCGCGAGGCTCTCCTCGGCGAGCGCGTACCGCTCCAGACCGACGAGCACGGGCACCGGCGGTGCTTCCTCCTCCTCGTCCCCGGCGGGCGGGACACCGTCCTGGAAGAGCAGCGCGTCGCCCTCCGCGACGGCCTCCTGGACGGCCTCCTCGGCGTCGGGGACGCCGTGCTTGTTGAGCGCGGCGGCGAGTTCGGCCAGTTCGCGGACGGTGTGCCCGCGCAGGGCCGCGTCCTCCAGGAGCCGTACGGTCAGCGCCCGCCCCCGGCGCACGTCCCCGGGCTCCGCCCCGGCGCCGAGCAGGGCGCGGGCGAAGGCGTCGGCGTGCTCGGGCGTGACGCCCGCGAGGCGCAGCAACTGCCAGGGATCGGACTCCAGCCCGGCCGCCGCGCCCTCGCCCAGCGCGCGCACGGCCGCCGGGGCGAGGGCCTCGGGCGCGCCGCCGCGCCTGAGCAGCGCGGTGACGGCGGAGAGCGTCGCCGGGTCGGGCGCCGAGGCGGCGGGGGGCGCGGCGACGGGCTCGGCGGGGCGGGGCGGCGGGGGAGTGGCACGGCGCGGGCGACGGCTGGCGCGGGCGCGTCGAAGGTCGCGTCGGGCCGCTCGCCCTGCTCGACCGCGCGGACGGCGGCGAGCAGTTCGGCGGCCTTGCCCGTGAGCTTCGTCCCCGCCGCGACGGGTTCCTCGCGCGCGGCCTTGCGCGCCGCGATCCGCGCCCGCTCGACCCGCTGGGCGGCGAGCTCCGCCTCCGCCTCGGAGAGCTGCGCGGCGGTCTTCCCGTCGGCGTCCCCGGCGGCGGCGTCGCTCCCGTCCCCGGCGGGGGCCGCGTCCGCCCCACCCGCACCCGTGTCCTCGGCGGCACCGGTGCCATCGGGTTCCGGACCGGCGGCCTCGGGTTCCGGACCGGTGCCGGTGGTCCCCGGACCGGTGCGCGTGGTCTCCGGGCCGGTCTCCTCGGGCTCCGTACCGGGTTCCCCGGCTGCCGGCTCCGTGCTCACAGCGTGCTCCAGTCCTGGTCGGGATAGCGGTGCACGGGCGCGGACACGTCGTCCAGGGCCCGGCAGATCTCGTCAGGAAGACTAAGGCCCTCCACCGACAGCGCCTCGCTCAGCTGCCGGGCGTCGCGCGCGCCGACGATCGGGGCGACGACGCCGGGCCGGTCGCGCACCCAGGCGAGCGCGACGTGCAGCGGTGTCGCCGCGAGGCCGTCGGCGGCCGTGGCGACCGCCTCCACGACCGCCGAGGCCGTGCCGTCGAGGTAGGGGGCGACGAAACCGGCCATCGCCTCGCCCGACCCGCGCGAACCCGCCGGGCGCGCGCCCTCGCGGTACTTGCCGGTGAGCACCCCGCGCCCCAGCGGTGAGGAGGGCAGCAGCCCCACGCCGAGGTCGCGCGCGGCGGGCAGCACCTCGCGCTCCACCCCGCGCTGGAGCAGCGAGTACTCCATCTGCGTGCTGGCGAGCCGGGTGCGCGTGCCGCCGCCCGCGAGCTGCCAGGTGGCGGCCTTGGCGAGCTGCCAGCCGCTGAAGTTGGAGACGCCCGCGTACCGCGCCCGGCCCGTGCTCACCGCCAGGTCGAGCGCTTGAAGGGTCTCCTCCAGCGGAGTCACCGGGTCGAAGGCGTGCACCTGCCACAGGTCCACGTAGTCGGTGCCGAGCCGCCGGAGCGAGGCGTCGAGCGCGGCGAGCAGGTGGCCGCGCGAGGCGTTGAAGCGGCGGTCGGGGTCGGGCACGCTGCCCGCCTTCGTCGCGATCACGAGGTCGCGGCGCGGGACGAGCGACTCGACGAGCTGCCCGAGCAGGTATTCGGCCTCGCCGTCCGCGTAGACGTCGGCGGTGTCGACCAGCGTGCCGCCCGCCTCCCAGAAGACCTTGAGCGAGGCGGCGGCCTCGTGCTCGTCGGTGTCCCGGCCCCAGCCGAGGGTGCCGAGTCCGATCCGGGACACGCGCAGGCCGGTGCGGCCGAGATGCCTCTGCTCCATGGACGCTGAGATTACGCGTCGGACGTCCGTTCGTGGGGTGGTGCGCGGGGCGCGTCCCGGGGCGCGCGGGGACGAAGCTCACGGGCCCGCGCGCGTCGCCGCCCTGTCGCCCCGTACCTGCGGGCAGTAGAGTCCCCGCGTAACGTTACTGACCAGTAAGGGGTGTGGCTCATGCGGCTCGGGATCAATCTCGGCTACTGGGGCGCGGGCATGGACGCGGACAATCTCGCCGTCGCGCAGGAGGCGGACCGCCTCGGGTACGCGGTCTGCTGGGCCGCCGAGGCGTACGGTTCGGACGCCCCCACCGTCCTCGCCTACGTGGCGGCGAAGACCGAGCGCATCGACATCGGCTCGGCGATCCTCCAGATCCCGGCCCGGCAGCCCGCGATGACCGCGATGACCGCGGCGACCCTCGACTCGCTCTCCGGCGGCCGGTTCCGGCTCGGCCTCGGCGTCTCGGGCCCGCAGGTCTCCGAGGGCTGGTACGGCGTCAAGTTCGACAAGCCGCTCGCGCGCACGCGGGAGTACGTGGAGATCGTGCGCCGCGCGATGAGCCGCGAGCGCCTGTCCTACGAGGGCGCGCACTGGACGCTGCCGTTGCCCGGCGGCCCCGGCAAGCCGCTCAAGCTCACCGTCCACCCCGAGCGCCCGCACATCCCGCTCTACATCGCCGCGATCGGCCCGAAGAACCTGGAGCAGACCGGCGAGATCGCGGACGGCGCGCTCCTCATCTTCCCCTCCGCCGCGCACCTGGAGGAGACGGCGCTTGCCCCGATCCGCGCGGGCCGCGAGAAGGCGGGCAAGACGATGGAGGGCTTCGACGTCGTCCCCACCGTGCCGCTCGCGACCGGCGACGACGTCGAGGCGCTGGCCGACACCTTCCGCCCGTACACCGCCCTCTACGTTGGCGGCATGGGCAGCCGCAAGCAGAACTTCTACAACCGCCTCGCCCAGCGCATGGGGTACGAGAAGGAGGCGGCCGAGATCCAGGACAAGTACCTCGCGGGCGACAAGGACGGCGCCGCCGCCGCCGTCCCGCACAGCCTCATCGACTCCACGACCCTGCTCGGCTCCGTGGACCGCGTCGCCGACGGGATGCGCGCCTACGCGGCGGCCGGGGTCACCACGCTCACCCTCGCCCCCGCCGGGTTCACGCGCGAGGAGCGGATCAACGCGCTGCGCGTCGGGGCCGAGGCGCTGGAGCGCTCCGGGACGGCCTGAGC
Organism: Streptomyces sp. SPB074; assembly: GCF_000154905.1. Classification (GTDB taxonomy): domain Bacteria; phylum Actinomycetota; class Actinomycetes; order Streptomycetales; family Streptomycetaceae; genus Streptomyces. Next base: position 5,848,988 of record NZ_GG770539.1, read on the forward strand.
GGCACCCGGTACGGGAGCGGGGCGCGCTTCGGGCCGGACGCGCCCCGCCCTCGTTCCCGTCCCCGCCCGTGTACCGCCCCCCGTCTCCGCCCGCTTACCCGAACGGCTCACGTCCTCCACCGCCCGCTTGCCGGACCCGGGGGCCGCGCCTTGACTCGTCGGGCGGGCACGTGCGCGCCCCGATGTGGAGGTACGGAGATGCTTTCGGCCAGGAGTCTCTTCCAGGAGATCATCGACAACGACGAGACCTACCGGCTCTTCTGCTCGGTGGCCGCCAGCGGCGAGGCCCAGGGCGGCTGGGAGAACGGGCGGATCGCCGCCCTCCTCCCCGCGAGCATGGTGCATCTGGCCCCGAAGGTCGCCCGGCACGGCGCCGACGAGGACAAGCACGGGCGCATCTTCCACGGCCTCATGCGCCGCCGCGGGGTCGAGCCCGTGGAGGTCCCGCCCGAGACCGACTACACGATGCTCCTCGAACGCGCGGGTATCGGCCTCCCGCACGCCAAGCTCGACGCCGACGAGCCGCTGAGCGAGGAGGACGTCATCACCTACCTCGCGCACAGCCGCGTCACCGAGCAGCGCGCCTCGGACCAGATGGACATGCTGCGCCGCTACTTCGCCGCGCACCCCGAGGTGGGCAACGCGGTCCGGATCATCTCGGCCGACGAGGACAACCACCTCGCGTACTGCCACGAGGAGCTGCTGCGCCTCGCGGGCGAGGGCCACGGCCGCGTCATCCAGCGCGTCCTGCACGAGTGCGCGCGTGCCGAGAACCTCATCTACCGCGACGTGAGCCTCGCCGTCATGGACCACATCGGGCGCATCCTCGGCTGGTCCCGGCCCATGGCGGCCGTCCTCGCCACCGCGATCCGCGCCGCGTACGCGTGGGAGCGCACGGTCGGCTGGCGCCGCATGGTGACGCTCTCGATGCCGCAGCGCCGCGACGCGCTCGGCGGGCCCGCGACCCCGGAGCCCGAGTTCGCCTGAGACACCCGCCGCCCGCCGCCCGCTCGTCGGGCGTGCGCGGCGGCGCGTGCGCGGCTCAGAGCCAGCCGCGCCGCTTGAACTGCTGGTAGAGCAGGACCTCCAGGACGATCATCACCGCGATGACCGCCGGGTACGACCACACCCAGTGCAGCTCGGGCATGTGGTCGAAGTTCATCCCGTAGATGCCCGCGATCATCGTCGGCACGGCCGCCATCGCCGCCCAGGCCGAGATCTTGCGCATGTCGTCGTTCTGCCGGACGCCCATCTGCGCGAGGTGCGCCGAGAGGATGTCGGACACGAGGCGGTCCAGGCCCTCGACCGACTCGTTGACGCGCGTGAGGTGGTCGCTCACGTCGCGGAAGAAGGGCCGTACCGCGTCGTCCACGAAGGGCACCGCGGCGGCGAAGGGGCCGTTGCCCGCGAGGCGCAGCATCGGCATCGCGAGCGGCCCCGTGGCGCGCCGGAACTCCAGGATCTGCCGCTTGAAGTTGTAGATCCGCGAGGCCGTGCCCGCCCCGGAGCCGGAGCCGTCGGGCGAGAAGACCACCGTCTCCAGCTCCTCCAGGTCGTTCTGCAACTCGTCGGCGACCACCAGGTAGTGGTCCACCACCTCGTCCGCGATGGAGTAGAGCACCGAGGTCGGCCCGTGCCGCAGCATCTCCGGCTTCTCCTCCAGGTGCTTGCGCAGCTCCGCTATCGGCGTCCCGTCGCCGTGCCGCACGGTGACCACGAAGGAGTCGCCGAGGAAGAGCATCAGCTCGCCCGAGGAGACCGTGTCGCTGTCCGTCGCGTAGTGCACGGGCTTGAGGACCACGAAGAGCGAGTCGTCGTAGACCTCCAGCTTCGGGCGCTGGTGCGCCTTGAGCGCGTCCTCGACCGCGAGCGGGTGCAGCTTGAACTCGTCCGTGACATGCGTGAACTCCTCCTCGCTCGGCTCGTGCAGGCCGATCCACACGAAGGCGTCGCCGGCGGCACGGGCGGCGTCGAGCGCGTCCGAGAAGTCGCTGGGGCCGTCCGTGCGGTGGCCGTTCCGGTAGATGCCGCAGTCCACGATCACTACCCCATAGTGCCCTGCCCCGCGGGGGCCGGAACGTGGTGCCGGCCGGAATTTCGCTCCGCGTAGGGTGGAGCGCATGACCACCCTCATCCTCGTGCGCCACGGACGGTCCACCGCCAACACCGAAGGGGTGCTCGCCGGGTGGATGCCCGGGGTCGCCCTGGACGAACGCGGGCGGGAGCAGGCCGCGGCGCTGCCGGGGCGGCTGGAGGGGCTGCCGCTCGTGGCCGCGGTCGCGAGCCCGCTCCAGCGCTGCGAGGAGACGCTCGCCCCGCTGCTCGCCGCGCGCCCCGGGCTGCCGCTGCACAGCGAGGAGCGGATCGGGGAGTGCCACTACGGGGACTGGACGGGCCGCAAGCTCAAGGAGCTGAGCGGCGAACCGCTCATGGACGTGGTCCAGAACCACCCCTCGGCGGCGGCCTTCCCCGGCGGCGAGTCCCTGCGCGCGATGGCGGCCCGCTCCGCCGAGGCGGTACGGGAGTGGAACGCGCGCCTCACCGAGGAGCACGGCGAACAGGCCATGTACGTCATGTGCTCGCACGGCGACATCATCAAGTCCCTCGTCGCCGACGCCCTCGGCCTGCACCTCGACCAGTTCCAGCGCATCCACGTCGATCCCTGCTCCGTGACCGTCATCCACTACACGCGGTTGCGCCCCTTCCTCGTCCGCCTCGGCGACACCGGCGACCTCGCGGGCCTGCGGCCCCGTGCCGAGGGCGGCGCGCAGGGGCAGGCCACGGTCGGCGGCGGCGCGGGAGCGGCCTGATCGTCACCGGCAGTAGGCTGTCCGGTACCCGTGGCCTCATGGGCCCCACTCCCCCCGACGTCTGATCCCCAAGGAGAGTCAAGGACGTGTCCCGTCAGGTGTTCCTCTACGACCCGCCGGAGCGCTTCGTGGCCGGTACGGTCGGGCTCCCCGGGCGCCGTACCTTCTTCCTCCAGGCTTCGGCCGGTGGCCGGGTCACCAGCGTCGCCCTGGAGAAGACCCAGGTCGCCGCGCTCGCCGAGCGCATGGACGAGCTGCTGGACGAGGTCGTACGGCGCAGCGGCGGCAACGCCGCCGTCCCGGCCGTCGCGCCCACCGAGGTCGTCGATTCCGCCCCGCTCGACACCCCCGTCGAGGAGGAGTTCAGGGTCGGCACGATGGCGCTCGCCTGGGACGGCGACGGGGAGCGCATGATCGTCGAGGCCCAGGCCCTCGTGGAGCTCGACGCCGAGTCCGACGACGAACTCGCCGCCGCCGAGGAGCAACTGCTCCAGGACGACGAGAACGGCCCGCCCATGCTGCGGGTGCGGCTCAGCGGCTCGCAGGCCCGGGCCTTCGCCAAGCGCGCGCTCGACGTCGTCAACGCGGGCCGGCCGCTGTGCCCGCTCTGCAACCTCCCGCTCGACCTCGAAGGACACGTGTGCCCGCGACAGAACGGATACCGCAGGTCGGAGTGAGCGAGCCCACCGGAAGCGAAGCACGGGACGCCGCGCGCGTCCGCGAGATCCTCACCCGGGGCGAGCTGACCGCGCGCGGCCGCGTCACCCGGGCCTCCAACGCCGTCCTGCTCTGCGACGCCGTGCTCGACGGGGACAGCCTCGCCTGCGTGCACAAGCCCGTCGCGGGCGAGCGTCCGCTGTGGGACTTCCCCGACGGCAACCTCGCCCGCCGCGAGGTCGCCGCCTTCGCCGTGTGCGAGGCGATGGGCTGGGACTTTGTCCCGCCCACGGTGCTCCGGGAGGGGCCCTGGGGCGAGGCGATGACGCAGCTGTGGATCGAGACGGCCGAGGACGGCGGCGGCCTCCTCGCCCTCCAGGACGGCGAGGAGCCCGAGGAGGGCTGGAAGGCGATCGGCCTCGCGGAGGTCGAGGAGGGCCGTACGGCGCTGCTCGTGCACCGCGACGACCCGCGGCTGCGGCTCCTGTCCGTCCTGGACGCGGTCATCAACAACGCCGACCGCAAGGGCGGCCACCTCCTGCCGACCCCGCAGGGCGGCCTCCACGCGATCGACCACGGCGTCAGCTTCCACACGGACGACAAGCTCAGGACCCTGCTGTGGGGCTGGGCGGGCGACCCGTTGCCCGAGGAGGCCGTCGAGGCCCTGGCGCGGGTGGCACATGCCCTGGACGGCCCCCTGGCCGCCACCCTGGCCCCTCTCCTCACGGAGGCGGAGATCACGGCCCTGCGGGCCCGGGTGACGGCGCTGCGCGAGAGCGGCGTCCACCCGGAGCCGGGCGAGGAGTGGCCGGCCATCCCCTGGCCGCCGGTGTAGGGACCTGCGGCCCGTCCGGCGCCGGAGCCGGGAAACCCCCGGAGGGGGTGAACCCGGCCGCCGGGCCCGCCCCGGGCCGGTTAACCTCGACATATGCATTCCTGGCCCGCTTCCGAGGTCCCCGCTCTGCCCGGCAAGGGCCGCGACCTCCGAATACACGACACCGCGACCGACGGTCCCGTGACGCTCACCCCCGGCGAGGTGGCCCGTATCTACGTCTGCGGGATCACCCCGTACGACGCGACGCACATGGGACACGCGGCGACCTACAACGCCTTCGACCTCGTCCAGCGGGTCTGGCTCGACTCCGGCCGCCAGGTGCACTACGTGCAGAACGTCACCGACGTCGACGACCCGCTCCTGGAGCGGGCCGTGCGCGACGGCGAGGACTGGACCGGGCTCGCCGAGCGCGAGACCGCCCTCTTCCGGGAGGACATGACCGCGCTGCGGATGCTGCCGCCGCGCCACTACATCGGCGCCGTGGAGGCGATCCCCGGGATCGTCCCGCTGGTCGAACGGCTGCGGGAGAGGGGCGCCGCCTACGAACTGGAGGGCGACATCTACTTCTCGGTCGCCTCCGACCGGCACTTCGGGGAGGTCTCGAACCTCGACGCCGAGGCGATGCGGCTGCTCTCCGCCGAGCGCGGCGGCGACCCGGAGCGTCCCGGCAAGAAGAACCCGCTCGACCCGATGCTGTGGATGGCCGCCCGCGAGGGCGAGCCGAGCTGGGACGGCGGCAGCCTCGGCGACGGCCGCCCCGGCTGGCACATCGAGTGCGTCGCCATCGCCCTCGACCACCTCGGCATGGCCTTCGACGTGCAGGGCGGCGGCTCCGACCTCGCCTTCCCGCACCACGAGATGGGCGCCTCGCACGCCCAGGTCCTCACCGGCGAGCACCCCTTCGCACGCTCGTACGTACACGCGGGGATGGTCGGGCTCGACGGCGAGAAGATGTCGAAGTCCAGGGGCAACCTGGTCTTCGTCTCGCAGCTCCGCAAGGACGGCGTGGACCCGGCGGCGATCCGCCTCGCCCTGCTCGCGCACCACTACCGCGCGGACTGGGAGTGGACCGCCGAGGGTCTCCAGGAGGCCGTGGACCGGCTCGCCCGCTGGCGCGCCGCCGTCTCGCGGCCCGACGGCACCCCGGCGGAGACGCTCGTCGAGGAGGTGCGCGACGCGCTCGCGGACGACCTCGACTCGCCCCGCGCCCTGCGTGCCATCGACCGCTGGGCCGCCCGCCAGCAGGAGACGGGCGGCGAGGACACCGGCGCGCCGGGCCTCGTCTCGCGCACGGCCGACGCGCTGCTCGGCGTCGCACTGTGACCCCCGCGGCCTAGCCGCGCGAACGGCAGGAGGG
>NZ_GG770539.1:5854746-5871796 GCF_000154905.1 Streptomyces sp. SPB074
CGCGAGGGGCGGGGCCCCGCGAGCGTCCGGGCTCAGTCCCCGCCCGGCCCGTCCTCGTCCGGTCGCCGCTTAGCGCCCTCCCCGGAGGACTCGGCCGCGTCCGAACCGGCCGTGCCGGACTCGGGCCCGGCGGTTTCCGGCCCGTCCGACCCGGGCCCGGCAGACTCGGAACCTGCGGACTCGGGCCCGCCGGATTCGGAACCTGCGGATTCAGGCTCGGCGGAATCCGGACGCGTGCCCTCCGCCCCGCTGGAACCAGGGCCCCCGGCCTCGGGTCCGGGGGTTTCCTCCCCCGGCTTCCCGTCCTTCTCGTCCTTCCCGTTCCCCTCCCGCGGCTTCGGCTCCTCCGCCCGCCCCGGCCGCGCGGAGCGCGCCCGGTCGCTGCCGAGGCCCGTCTCGCGCCCGAAGCCGCCGGGCCCGCCGGGACCGCCCGCGGTGCCCGGGCCGCCGCCCGGACCCGTACCCGGCTCCCTGCGCCGCAGGTACCGCTCGAACTCGCGCGCGATCGCCTCGCCGCTCGCCTCGGGCAGCTCCGCCGTGTCCCGCGCCTCCTCCAGCGACTGCACGTACTCCGCGACCTCGCTGTCCTCGGCCGCGAGCTGGTCGACGCCGAGCTGCCAGGCCCGCGCGTCCTCCACCAGCTCGCCGAGCGGCACCCGCAGGTCGAGCAGGTCCTCCAGGCGGTTGAGGAGGGCGAGCGCCGCCTTCGGGTTCGGCGGCTGCGAGACGTAGTGCGGTACGGCGGCCCACAGGCTCACCGCCGGGACCCCGGCGTGGGTGCACGCCTCCTGGAGGATGCCGACGATGCCCGTGGGGCCCTCGTACTTCGACTCCTCCAGGTCCATCGTGCGCGCCAGATCGGGATCGGAGGTGACCCCGCTCACCGGCACCGGACGCGTGTGCGGCGTGTCGCCCAGGAGGGCGCCCAGCACCACGACCATCTCGACGCCCAGCTCGTGCGCGAAGCCCAGCAGCTCGTTGCAGAACGAACGCCAGCGCATCGAGGGCTCGATGCCCCGCACGAGCACCAGGTCGCGCGGGCGTTCCCCCGTGATCCGGACGACGGAGAGCCTGGTGGTGGGCCAGGTGATCTTCCGGGCGCCGTCCTCCACGAAGACGGTCGGCCGGTTGACCTGGAAGTCGTAGTAGTCCTCCGCGTCCAGCGCCGCGAAGACCTCGCCCTTCCACTCCTGCTCCAAGTGCGCGACCGCGCTGGAGGCGGCGTCGCCGGCGTCGTTCCAGCCCTCGAACGCGGCCACCATGATGGGGTCGATCAGCTCGGGGACCCCTTCGAGCTCGATCACCCACCGCCTCCTTCGGACGTGTTCCCAGACATACGCCCCACCTTACGGCGTGAGCGGGGGACCACCGCGGTCCCCTCACCTCGCAGTCCCCTGCGCGGAGAACGCCCGATCACTGCCCCGCACACCCCGGCTTACTCCTCCCCGCCCGTCCCGCTCTCCTCCCACAGCGTGGTCGGCGCCTCGCGGCGCACGACGGGCAGCACCTCCTCGGCGAAGCGCTGCAACAGCTCCAGCTGCTCCCCGCGCGCGAGCCCGAAATTGTCCACGCTGATCGACTGGAGGTCGTGCCGGTAGGAGGCGTGGAAGCCGAGCAGCTTGTCGATGACCTGCTGCGGCGAGCCGATGAGCTGCGGTCCTTCCGCGATGGCCTCCTCGATCGTCGCGAACGGCGTGTTGTAGCCGGCCTTCCCCGCGAGGTGCGGCCGGAAGTTGCGCCGCACGGACGCCTCGTACAGCTCGCGGTAGCGGCTGATCGCCTCCTCGGCCGTGTTCGCGAGGAGCAGACCGCCGGAACCGGCCGCCACGCGGGCCCTCGCCGGGTCGTGCCCGTAGGAGGCGAACCGCTCGCGGTAGTGATCCACGAGACGTACGTACGCCTCGCGCGGCTGGATCGCGTTGGCGGTGAAGAGCGGGTCGCCGTAGCGCGCCGCCAGCTCCGTCGAACGGGGGCTGGTGGCCGAGCCGTGCCAGACGGGGGGCGGCCCGGCGAAGGGGCGCGGCACGGTCGTGACGTTCTTGAGCGGCGGCCTGGACTCGCCCTCCCAGTCGACGCCCTCCTCGCGCCACAGGCGCCGCAACAGCGCGTACTTCTCCGCCTGGAGGTCCCACTGGCGCTCCCCGTCCAGGCCGTAGAGCGAGAAGTGCCCGGCCTCCGCGCCCTTGCCGACGACGAGTTCGAGGCGGCCGGCGGCGAGCTGGTCGAGCGTCGCGTAGTCCTCGGCGACCCGCACCGGGTCGAGGATCGCGAGGACGGTGACGCCGGTGAGCAGCTTGATCCGCCGCGTCCGGGCGGCTATCGCGCCCAGCACGACGGTGGGCGACGAGGACAGGAAGGCGCCGGCGTGCCGCTCGCCGACCGCGAACGCGTCGAAGCCGAGCGTCTCGGCCGCCTCGGCGAGCGCGAGGACGTCCCCGAACCGCTCGGCCGCGGAAGGCACCGCGGAGGTGAGCGGGTGGGGCGCGTGCTGGATGAGGCTGAGTACCTGAAACTTCATGACGACCACTGTGCGCGGCGAGTGTTGCGGCACTGTGGCGGCGGTACGAAGGCGGCGGGGCCGCACGCGCGGGGGCGGGGCGGCCGCCTCCGCGCGTACCGCCCCGCCCCTTCACGTACCGCCCCTCACCCGCCCGCGCGGGCCGTCGCGGCTCAGCTCTCGCGTTCCGCGAGGACCTTCGCGACCCGCTCGCGCAGCGCGTCGTCCGTGAGGCCGCGGATCGTCAGCGTCGTACGGCGGCGCAGCACGTCGTCCGGGGTCTCGGCCCACTCGTGGTCGCGGGCCCACACCACCTGCGCCCAGATCTCGGGGGCCTCCGGGTGGACGCGCTCGCCCAGCTCCGGGTGCTCGTTGGCGAGGCGCGCGATGTCGAAGGCGAGGGAGCCGTAGTGCGTGGCGAGGTGGTGCGCGGTGTCGGCGGCCATCTCGGTGCCCGCGCCCTGGTGGTCGACCAGGAGCCGGTGCTTGACGGCGAGCGGGTTGGCGACACCCGGCAGCGGCATCTTCGACGGCAGCTCCGAGATGGGCTCCATGTCGTCGCCCAGCGGGTGCCCGGGCAGCGAGGCGAGCTTGTTCATGACCGTGCGCCCGATGTGCCGGAACGTCGTCCACTTGCCGCCCGCCACGGAGAGCATCCCGCCCTTGCCCTCGGTCACGACCGTCTCGCGCTTCGCCTTCGAGGTGTCGCCCGGACCGCCGGGGAGCACGCGCAGGCCGGCGAAGGAGTACGTGATGAGCGAGCGGTCGAGCTGCTGGTCGCGCACCGAGAAGGCGGCCTCGTCGAGGATCTGCGTGATGTCCTTGTCGTTGACGGCGACATCGGCCGGGTCGCCCTCGTACTCCTCGTCGGTCGTGCCGAGCAGCAGCATGTCCTCCCAGGGGAGGGCGAAGGTGATGCGGTACTTGTCGATCGGGGTCGCGAGCGCCGCGTTCCACGGCGAGGTGCGCTTGAGGACGAGGTGCGCGCCCTTGGAGAGGCGCACCGAGGGGGCCGCGTGCGGGTCCTCCATCCGGCGCAGGTGGTCCACCCACGGGCCGGTCGCGTTCAGGACGAGACGCGCGTTCACGCCGAACTCGGTGCCGTCGGTGCCGTCCTTGAGCTCGGCGCCCGTGACGCGCCCGTTGGTGAAGCGCAGCCCGGTGACGGCCGCGTGGTTGAGGACCACGGCCCCGGCCTCGACGGCGGCGCGGACGGTCATGACCGCCATGCGCGCGTCGTTCATCTGGTCGTCGCCGTAGACCGCGACGGCCTTGAGGTTCTCGGTGCGCAGCTCGGGCACGTCGCGCTGGGCGCGGGCGGGGGAGAGGAGGTGCCCGACCCCGTCGCCGAAGGCGGAGAGCGCCGAGTAGGCGAAGACGCCGGCGCCGAGCTTCGCGGCGCCGTGCGGGCCGCCCTTGTAGACGGGCAGGTAGAAGGTGAGCGGGTTGGCGAGGTGCGGGGCGACCTGCCGCGAGACCGCGCGCCGCTCGAAGTGGTTCTCGGCGACGAGCTTGACGGCCCCCGTCTGGAGGTAGCGCAGCCCGCCGTGGAGCAGCTTGGACGAGGCCGAGGAGGTGGCGCCCGCGAAGTCGCCGCTGTCGACGAGGGCGACCCGCAGCCCGGACTGCGCGGCGTGCCAGGCGGTGGAGATGCCCAGGATGCCGCCGCCGATCACCAGGAGGTCGTAGCTCGCGCGGGCGAGCTGTTCGCGGGTCTCGGCGCGGCTCGGCCCGGTCCCCGTGGCCGGGTGGGTCCCGAGGCTCGGCAGGTGCTGGACGGTGGTCATGTCGTGCTCCTCGTCATGCGTTCCGGAGGTGGTCGCCGGGCGCGCCTTCTGGGCGGGGGACCGGCGGCGCCCTCCGGAGATCCGGGTCGGTCCCGGAGGGGGCCGGGGAGGGGACCGGGAGGGCGCGGCTTCTTCCTCCGCGCCCGCCCCGGTCCCCGGCCCGGTGGGGGTCAGCTCTCTTCGTCGTCCAGCCAGCCCATGGTGCGCTGGACGGCCTTGCGCCACTTCTTGTACTCGGCCTCGCGGGTCTCCTCGGGCATCTTGGGCGTCCACTCCGCCGCCCGCCGCCAGTTGGCCCGCAGTTCCTCGACGTCGTTCCAGAAACCGACCGCGAGACCGGCCGCGTACGCCGCGCCCAGACACGTGGTCTCGGCGACCATCGGCCGCACCACGGGCGCGTCGAGCACGTCCGAGAGGGTCTGCATCAGCAGGTTGTTCGAGGTCATGCCGCCGTCCACCTTGAGGGCGGTCAGCTCGACCCCGGAGTCCTTGTTCATCGCGTCCGCGATCTCCCTGGTCTGCCACGCGGTGGCCTCCAGGACGGCGCGGGCGATGTGCGCCTTCGTCACGTACCGGGTGAGCCCCGCGATCACGCCGCGCGCGTCCGGGCGCCAGTACGGGGCGAAGAGCCCGGAGAAGGCGGGCACGAAGTAGGCGCCGCCGTTGTCCTCGACGGAGGAGGCGAGCGTCTCGATCTCGGCCGCCGAGTTGATGAGGCCCATCTGGTCCCGCATCCACTGCACGAGCGAACCGGTGACCGCGATCGAGCCCTCCAGGGCGTACACCGGCTTCTGCCCGCCGATGCGGTAGCCGACCGTGGTGAGCAGCCCGCTGTAGGAGTTGATCGCCGTCGTGCCGGTGTTGATCAGCATGAAGGTGCCGGTGCCGTACGTGGACTTCGCCTCGCCCTCGGCGAAGCAGGTCTGGCCGAAGAGCGCGGCCTGCTGGTCGCCGAGCGCCGAGGCGACCGGGATGCCGCCGAGCACGTCCCCGAGCAGCCCGCCCTTGACCTCGCCGTAGACCTCGGCGGAGGAGCGGATCTCGGGGAGCACCGACTTCGGCACACCGATCGAGGCGCAGATCTTGTCGTCCCACTCCAGCGTGCGCAGGTTCATCAGGAGGGTGCGCGAGGCGTTGGTGACGTCGGTGACGTGCACGCCGCCGTTGACGCCGCCGGTCAGGTTCCAGATGACCCAGGAGTCCATCGTGCCGAAGAGCAGGTCGCCCCGGTCGGCGCGCTCCTGGAGCCCGTCCACGTTGTCGAGCAGCCAGCGGATCTTCGGGCCCGCGAAGTACGAGGAGAGCGGCAGGCCCGTCTCGCGGCGGAAACGGTCCGCGCCGACGTTGCGCCCCAGCTCCTTGCAGAGCGCGTCGGTGCGGGTGTCCTGCCAGACGATCGCGTGGTGCACCGGCTCGCCGGTGTGCCGGTCCCACAGCATCGTGGTCTCGCGCTGGTTGGTGATGCCGATCGCCTTGACGTCGGCCTTGGTGATCCCGGCCTTGCGGATCGCCCCGGCGACGACCTCCTGCACGTTGTCCCAGATCTCGGAGGCGTCGTGCTCGACCCAGCCCGGCTTCGGGAGGATCTGCTCGTGCTCCTTCTGGTCGACGGCGACGATCCGGCCGTCGCGGTCGAAGACGATGCAGCGGCTCGACGTGGTGCCCTGGTCGATCGCGGCGATGAAGGGGCCGGTGCCGTGTCCTGTGGTGGGGGTGCTCATGAGTGGCGCTCCTGTTACGTCATACGTCGGTGTACGTCGTGGCCCGGGCGGGGGAGGTGCCGCGCACGGTGTGCGTCCCCGGTCCGGCCGCGGCCTCTCAGGCGAAGGTGATCTTGTAGAGCCCGCCGGCGGCGGCGGCGCCGATCAGCGGCGCGACCACCGGAATCCACGCGTACCCCCAGTCCGAGCCGCCCTTGTTCCGCAGCGGCAGCAGCGAGTGGATGATGCGCGGCCCGAGGTCTCGTACCGGGTTGATGGCGTACCCCGTGGGACCACCGAGCGAGAGGCCGATGGCCGTCACGACGAAGGCGGTGATGAGCACGCCGAGGGCGCCGAGTCCGTTGCCGTTGTCGTTGAGGCCCTGCGTGAGGATGGCGAAGACCAGCACGAAGGTCGCGATGATCTCGGTCGCGACGTTCTGCACGACGTTGCGGATCTCCGGGCCGGTGGAGAAGACACCGAGGACCGGGCCCGCCTTGGGGGAGGCGTGCTTCTCGATGTCCACGAGCCCTTCGTCGCCCTTCGGGCCGGGGCCCACGAACTCGGGGTCGGAGAGGTGGGCCTTGAACTGCCCGTAGTAGGCGCACCAGACGAGCACCGCGCCGATCATGGCGCCGAGCAGCTGGGAGCCCATGTACAGGGGTACGTCGCTCCACTTGGTGCCGCCCTGGATCGCGAGCCCCAGCGTGACCGCCGGGTTGAGGTGGGCCCCGGAGGGCCCGCTCGCGATGTAGGCGCCCGTGAGCACCGCGAACCCCCAGCCGAAGGCGATGGCGACCCAGCCCGCGTCGAACGCCTTCGACTTCTTGAAGGTGATGGCGGCGACCACGCCACCGCCGAGGAGGATCAGTACGGCGGTACCGATGGTCTCGCCGTAGAAAATGTCGAGGTTGGACACCAGCGACTCCTTTGTCCTTCGTCCAGGGGTGGCGAACCCCTTCTCCCCGGGGGGTGGGCCACCTCCCGCAAGGAGGGGCGCTGCCTGCCCGTGGCGTCTGGCCACCCTAACGCTGATTCTCGTCAACTGTTCGACAATGCCGACCAATGACCGGCAGTTTTCTCCGCAGTCCGCACCTCGTCAACCCTCCTGCGCGCTGGATCGCGGGCCACTCGCCACCTCAGTGTGGTGTGCGACACAGCGTCCGGCGAGTGGGCGGGCGACCCGCCCGCGCCGATACACGTTGATTGCCCGTGTACGCGAAGGAAGCGCCCCGCCCCGCGGCGGAACCGCGCGTGTGGCGAACGGGTGACGGCGAGGGCGGCGCGCCCCCGCTCGGAAGCCGCCTGGGGTCGTCCGGAAGCCGCTTGGGGCCGCCCGGGAGCCGCTTGGCCGCCCGGAAGCCGCCTAGAAGCGGGCCGCGCCCAGGTCGCGGGAGACGGAGCGGGCGCATTCGCGCACCGCGGCGATCAGCTCGGGGCGCAGGCTGCCGTCCGGGCACAGTCGCTCGACCGCGCCCGTGACGGCGACCGCGCCGACGGGCAGGGCGCGGCGGTCGTGGATCGGGGCGGCCACCGAGGTCACGCCCTCCCACGTCTCCTCCAGGTCGGCGGCCCAGCCCCGCTTGCGGGTCTCCTCCAGGGCCGCGGTGAACTCCTCCGCGCCCGTCACCGTGCGCGCGGTGAAGGGCTTGCGCGCGTTCTCCAGCGCCTCGCTGCGGGCCACCGGGTCGAAGGCGCACAGGACCTTGCCGAGCCCGGTGGAGTGCAGCGGCTGCATCGCGCCCACCTCCAGGACCTGCCGGCTGTCGTCGGGCCGGAAGACGTGGTGCACCACGAGGACCCCGCCCAGGTGCAGCACCCCCAGGTGCACGCTCTCGCCGCTGGAACGCGCGAGGTCGTCGGCCCACACGAGAGCCCTGGCGCGCAGTTCGTGCACGTCCAGGTAGCTGTTCCCGAGCCGCAGCAGCTCGGCGCCGAGCTGGTACCGGCCCGAGGCCGCGTCCTGCTCCACGAAACCCTCCGCCTGGAGCGTGCGCAGGATGCCGTGCGCGGTGCCCTTGGCGAGCCCGAGGGTCGCGGAGATGTCCGACAGGCCCAGCCGCCGCTCGCCGCCCGCGAGCAGGCGCAGCATCGCCGCGGCCCGCTCCAGCGACTGGATGTTCTTCGCCATCGCCCGGTCTCTCCTCAGCTCTCCCAGTGCGCACCCATGATCCCGCACATCGCGCGCCCTCATCGGTCGGCCATGCTGAACATCATGCGCCTATGCCGAAGGATCGTCACGGAGCCCGCCGCCGTGTCCGCCCTCGCCGGCACCCGGGAACCGGGCTCCTCGGCGTACCCGGAGCGCTCCGCGCGACCTCTCCCGGGCGGGGCCCCGTGACGTCCACCCGGTGGAACGCTCCGACGCGCGAAAGGCCCGGCCCGTTAGGCTGCCCCCATGCGCGCCGCCCCGCAGGGGCACCGCAAAGCCGACAGCCGTCGCACCTCAGGGAGCACACCCATGGCCCACCCGTCCCCCGCAGCCGCCGACGCGACAGCCCGCGTCACCGCCCTTCGCGAAGCCCTCGTCTCCCGCGTGGTCGTCGCCGACGGAGCGATGGGAACGATGCTCCAGGCGCAGAACCCGACGCTGGAGGACTTCCAGGACCTGGAGGGCTGCAACGAAGTCCTCAACGCCACGCGGCCCGACATCGTCCGCTCCGTGCACGAGGCGTACTTCGACGTCGGCGTCGACTGCGTCGAGACCAACACCTTCGGCGCCAACCACTCCGCCTTCGGCGAGTACGAGATCGCCGACCGCATCCACGAGCTGTCCGAGGCCGGCGCCCGTCTCGCCCGCGAGACCGCCGACAGCTACACGGCCCGTGACGGCCGCACCCGCTGGGTCCTCGGCTCGATCGGCCCCGGCACCAAGCTGCCGACGCTCGGCCACCTCCCGTACGGCGTCCTGCGCGACGGTTTCCAGCAGAACGCCGAGGGCCTGCTCGCCGGCGGCGCCGACGCGCTCATCGTGGAGACGACGCAGGACCTCCTCCAGACCAAGGCATCGGTCCTCGGCGCCCGCCGCGCGCTCGACGCGCTCGGCGCCGACGTCCCGCTCATCGTCTCGCTCGCCTTCGAGACGACCGGCACGATGCTCCTGGGCTCCGAGATCGGCGCCGCGCTCACCGCGCTGGAACCCCTCGGCATCGACCTCATCGGCCTCAACTGCTCGACCGGGCCCGCCGAGATGAGCGAGCACCTGCGCTACCTCGCCAAGCACTCCCGCATCCCGCTCACGTGTATGCCCAACGCGGGCCTGCCCGTCCTCACCAAGGACGGGGCGCACTTCCCGCTCACCGCCCCCGAGATGGCGGACTGGCAGGAGAGCTTCGTCAACGACTACCACCTCTCGCTCGTCGGCGGCTGCTGCGGCTCCACGCCCGAGCACCTGCGGCAGGTCGTGGAGCGGGTACGGGGCATGGCACCGGGCACCCGCGAGCCCCGGCCGGAGCCGGGCGCCGCCTCGCTCTACCAGACGGTCCCCTTCCGCCAGGAAACCTCCTACCTCGCGATCGGCGAGCGCACGAACGCCAACGGCTCGAAGAAGTTCCGCGAGGCCATGCTGGAGGGCCGCTGGGACGACTGCGTGGAGATGGCGCGCGAGCAGATCCGCGAGGGCGCGCACATGCTCGACCTCTGCGTCGACTACGTCGGCCGCGACGGAGTCGCCGACATGCGCGAGCTGGCCGGGCGCTTCGCGACCGCGTCCACGCTCCCGCTCGTCCTCGACTCCACCGAGGTGGACGTCCTGGAGGCCGGGCTCGAAATGCTCGGCGGCCGGGCCGTCATCAACTCCGTCAACTACGAGGACGGGGACGGCCCCGAGTCCCGCTTCGCGAAGGTCACCGCGCTCGCCCGCGAGCACGGCGCCGCCCTCATCGCCCTCACCATCGACGAGGAGGGCCAGGCCCGCACCGTCGAGAACAAGGTCGCCGTCGCCGAGCGTCTCATCGCGGACCTCACCGGCAACTGGGGCATCCACGAGTCGGACATCCTGGTCGACTGCCTCACCTTCACCATCTGCACCGGGCAGGAGGAGTCCCGCAAGGACGGCATCGCGACGATCGAGGCGATCCGCGAGCTCAAGCGGCGCCACCCCGACGTGCAGACCACGCTCGGCCTCTCCAACATCTCCTTCGGCCTCAACCCGGCCGCGCGCATCCTCCTGAACTCCGTCTTCCTGGACGAGTGCGTCAAGGCGGGACTCGACTCGGCGATCGTGCACGCGAGCAAGATCCTGCCGATCGCCCGGTTCAGCGAGGAGGAGGTCGCCACCGCCCTCGACCTCGTGTACGACCGCCGTGCCGAGGGCTACGACCCGCTCCAGAAGCTCATGCGGCTCTTCGAGGGCGCGACGGCCAAGTCCCTCAAGGCGGGCAAGGCCGAGGAACTCGCCGCGCTGCCGCTCGACGAGCGCCTCAAGCGCCGCATCATCGACGGCGAGCGCAACGGCCTCGAAGCCGACCTCGACGAGGCCCTCCAGACCCGGCCCGCGCTCGACATCGTCAACGCGACGCTCCTCGACGGCATGAAGGTCGTCGGCGAGCTGTTCGGCTCCGGGCAGATGCAGCTTCCCTTCGTGCTCCAGTCCGCCGAGGTCATGAAGACCGCGGTCGCCCACCTGGAACCGCACATGGAGAAGTCCGACGCCGAGGGCAAGGGCACCATCGTGCTGGCCACGGTGCGCGGCGACGTCCACGACATCGGCAAGAACCTCGTGGACATCATCCTGTCCAACAACGGCTACAACGTCGTCAACCTCGGCATCAAGCAGCCCGTCTCCGCGATCCTGGAGGCTGCCGAGGAGCACCGCGCCGACGTCATCGGCATGTCGGGTCTCCTCGTCAAGTCCACGGTGATCATGAAGGAGAACCTCCAGGAGCTGAACCAGCGCGGCATGGCGACCGACTACCCCGTCATCCTCGGCGGTGCCGCCCTCACCCGCGCCTACGTCGAGCAGGACCTGCACGAGATCTACGAGGGAGAGGTGCGCTACGCCCGCGACGCCTTCGAGGGGCTGCGCCTCATGGACGCCCTGATCGGCGTCAAGCGCGGGGTGCCGGGGGTGACGCTGCCCGAGCTCAAGCAGCGGCGCGTACGGCCCACCGCGAGCGCCGTCGTCACGGAACTCGCCGAGGAGGAGGGGCAGGTCCGCTCCGACGTCGCGACCGACAACCCCGTCCCGGCCCCGCCCTTCTGGGGCAGCCGCGTCGTCAAGGGCATCCCGCTCAAGGACTACGCCTCCTGGCTCGACGAGGGCGCGCTCTTCAAGGGCCAGTGGGGCCTCAAGCAGAACCGCAAGGGAGAGGGCCCCGGCTACGAGGAACTGGCCGAGACCGAGGGCCGCCCGCGCCTGCGCGGCTGGCTGGACCACCTCCAGACCGAGAACCTCCTGGAAGCCGCCGTGGTTTACGGCTACTTCCCCTGTGTCTCCAAGGGCGACGACCTCATCCTGCTGGGGGAGGACGGCTCCGAGCGCACCCGCTTCACCTTCCCCCGCCAGCGGCGCGGACGGCGCCTGTGCCTCGCGGACTTCTTCCGCCCCGAGGAGTCCGGCGAGACCGACGTCATCGGTCTCCAGGTCGTCACCGTCGGCTCCCGCGTCGGCGAGGCCACGGGAAAGCTCTTCGCCGCCGACGCCTACCGCGACTACCTCGAACTGCACGGCCTCTCCGTGCAGCTCGCCGAGGCCCTGGCCGAGTACTGGCACGCCCGCGTGCGCGCCGAGCTGGGCTTCGCCGGCGAGGACCCGGCGGACGTCGAGGACATGTTCGCGCTCAAGTACCGGGGCGCCCGCTTCTCGCTCGGCTACGGCGCCTGCCCGAACCTGGAGGACCGCGCGAAGATCGCGGCCCTCCTGGAGCCCGAGCGCATCGGTGTCCAGCTCAGCGAGGAGTTCCAGCTCCACCCCGAACAGTCCACCGACGCCCTCGTCATCCACCACCCCGAGGCGAAGTACTTCAACGCCCGCTGAGGGGGACGTGGGGGAGGGCCCCCGCGGCGGTCGAGGAGCGGGGCCGGGGCGTCGGGGCGGAGTCCCGGAAACGGGGGCGGGGCAGGGGGCGGGCACGTCCGGGCGGGCGCGTCCGGGCGGAGCCCCCGCTCCCGCCCGATGGCCCCGCCCCCCGTGCCGACGTAGACTGACCGGCCCTGCTGGCACCCCACGGAGGTTCGCCGGATGACGAGCACGATCCCCACCACCGCCCTCCTCACCGGCCGCGCCGAGCCGCTCGCGGCCGTCCTGCTCGACATGGACGGCACGCTGCTCGACACCGAGGGCCTGTGGTGGGAGGCCGAGGTCGCGGTCTTCGCGCGCCTGGGCCACCGGCTCGACGACTCCTGGCGCGGCGTCGTGGTGGGCGGCCCCATGACCCGCAGCGCCGGATACCTCATCGAGGCCACGGGCGCCGCCATCGCCCTGGAGGAGCTGAGCGGCCTGCTCAACGACGCCTTCGAGGAGCGCATCGCCCGCGATCTGCCGCTCATGCCCGGCGCGGCCCGCCTGCTCGGCGAGCTCCACTCCGCCCGCGTCCCCACCGCCCTCGTCTCCGCCTCGCACCGCCGCATCATCGACCGCGCCCTGCCCGCGCTCGGCACCCACCACTTCGCGCACACCGTCGCGGGCGACGAGGTGACCCGTACGAAGCCCCATCCCGAGCCCTACCTGCACGCCGCCCGCAGGCTCGGCGTGGACCCCGCCAGGTGCCTCGTGATCGAGGACACCGCGACCGGGGTCGCCTCCGCCGAGGCGGCAGGCTGCCGGGTCCTCGCGGTGCCCTCCGTGACCCCCATCCCGGCCGCGACGCGGCGCACCGTGGTCTCCTCGCTCGACTCCGTGGACCTGGGCTTCCTGCGCGGCCTCTGCGCGGGCTGAGCACCGGTCTCAGGGAGCGGACGGCCGGACCGGTGAGCGGACGGCGACGGCGGGCACGGCACGTGACTGCCGGACCCCGGAAAGCGCGGGCGTCCCGAGAGGGCCGCTTGCCCCATTCGCGCGTCATGCGGTGAGCTTTCTCACTTCGTCGTCCCATCGACAGTGCACACGCTCTGTGCATGTGTCCGCTATCCGGAGCGCCGGCGCGCGTCCTTGTGTCCCCATTTGGTGATCCTTCGGCGAAACCTCACTCGGCCGGAGCTCCGGACCGCTCACACCCCGTTCCCCTGCGTGTTCCCCCCGCCCGCCGCCGGCGTCCGACCGACCGTCAAGGGCCGGTGCGGGGAGCATTAATCTCGACGCGGGACACGACGGTGTTACTTCTCGCACAAACCCGGCGGGGCCGCGCACATCCCTGCGCCCGGCCCGGGGGCCGACAGCTCTGGAGAAATACGCGCATGAACCGCAAGACTTGGGTGCTGCCCGTCGCCATCGGCGTGCTCGCCCCCGTGCTCGCCGGCTGCGGCGACTCGGGCGGTGGCGACGGCGGTGGCAAACCCATCGTGGTCGGCACCACCGACGTGTACGCCAAGAGCGCCGACGCCCCCTCGTCGCTCGACCCGGCCTACGCCTACGACAGCGCCCTGTGGAACGTGCTCCGCCAGACGCTCCAGTCTCTCGTCCGCGTCCCCAGGGGCGGCGGCCAGCCGCAGCCCGACGCGGCCAAGTCCTGCAAATGGGTCGGCAGCGGCGGGACCGTCTACACGTGCGAGATGCGCGACGGGCTCCAGTTCCCCGACGGGACCCGGATCACGTCCAAGGACGTGAAGTACTCGATCCAGCGCGTGCTCGACATCAAGGCCCCCAACGGCGCCGTGGGTCTGCTCTCCGGCATCAAGATGATCGACACCCCGGACGAGAAGCACATCACCTTCCACCTCAGCAGCCCGGACGCGACGCTGCCGTACAAGCTCGCGACGCCCGTCGCGGGCATCGTGGAGAAGAAGTTCTACCCGCCGAAGTCGCTCCGCAAGGGCTTCGTGCTCGACGGCTCGGGGCCCTACATGCTGGAGGCCGAGACCGACAGCAAGGCCATGACGAAGGTGAAGTTCACCAAGAACCCGAAGTACAAGGGTTCGCTGACGGTGAAGAACAGCCGCGTCGACCTCGTCTCCTTCGCCGGCGCACCCGCGCTCGGCGACGCCCTGGAGGGCGGGAAGATCGACGTCATGACCGGGAAGTTCGACCCCTCGCAGGTCGAGTCCCTGCTCGACAACCCGCCCGAGCACGTCCAGTTCATGGAGGAGGCGGGCCTGGAGACGCACTACATCATCTTCGACACGGGCAACCCCGTCATCACCAAGCCGGTCCGCCAGGCCGTGGCGCAGCTCGTCGACCGCGGCGAGATAGCCAGCAAGGTCTACTCGCCGGTCGCCGAGCCGCTCTACTCGCTCGTGCCCGCCACCATCGCGGGGCACACCAACTCCTTCTTCAACCGTTACGGCGACGCGAACGTCGCCAAGGCGAAGACCATCCTGGAGAAGGCCGGGGTCACCACCCCGGTCAAGTTCGACATGTACTACTCCAAGGAGCACTACGGTCCCGCCAAGGAGAAGGAGTACAAGCTCATCCAGAAGCAGCTCAACGGCAGCGGGCTCTTCGACGTGACGCTCAAGGACGTCGCCGACTGGACGAAGTACCGCAAGGACGGGATGGACGGCAAGTACCCCGCCTACACGATGGCGTGGGCGCCCGACTTCCCCGACGCGGACAACTACATCGCCCCGTTCCTCGACGCGGACAACTTCCTCAACTCGCCCTACAACAACAAGGACATCCGCAAGGACCTGATCCCCGCCGAACGGCGCGGCTCGGACCGCGGCGAGGCGACCCCGGACCTGGAGAAGATCCAGGACATCGTCGCCGAGGACGTCCCCGTCGTCCCGATGTGGCAGGGCAAGCAGTACATCGGCGCACGCGACGACATCACCGGTGTCGAGTGGTCCCTCAGCACCTCCACCGACCTCCAGCTCTGGGAGCTGGCCCGCGGCGTGGGCGACTGACCCGGCACCCCGCCGAGCGGCCCCCCGGGAGCCGCCGCACGGCCAACCTTCGTGCACCACACACCGGATGAACCCGCCGGTGGACCAACTCCCGTCCACCGGCCGGACTTCACACCCGGTTCCGCTGTGATCCTTTTCACCGCTCCCCGCGGTCGACAACGGGCGGCGCCTGTGCAGGCGCCGCCGTTCGGCGTGCCCGGGGGCGCCCTTACGTCCCGGTTCATCGGCACGTGCGCGAAAATCTTCCCCGGGCCGCCCGTCACCCCCGGCGACCCCGAGCCGCACTGTGCGGGCGCCCGTCCGAAACCCGGCACGGAGCCCCCCGCCGGGGGTGCGCACTAATGTCGTCGCGAGCACCACGGCGTTACCCCTTCCGCAGCTCCTGGCGCCATCTCTCCGCACGCCCGGCATGTCCGGTGTTCCCCCATGCCCGTACGTCCGCACGTCCACCGGAGACCAGGGGCAGACAGCTCTGGAGAACGACCAGCATGAACCGCAAGACTTGGGTGCTGTCGTCCGTCATCGGCCTGCTCGTCCCCGTGCTCGCCGGGTGCGGCGGACTGACGGGTTCGGACGACAAGGACAAGCCCATCGTGGTGGGCACCTCCGACATCTTCACCGCCGGCAAGAAGATGCCCGCCCCCTTCGACCCGGCCTACGCCTACGACATCTCCTCCTGGAACCTGCTGCGCCAGACGATCCAGTCCCTCATGCGCATCCCGCGCGGCGGCGGCGAGCCGGCCCCCGAAGCCGCTCAGGAATGCTCCTTCACCGACTCCGGCCAGCAGCGGTTCACCTGCACCCTGCGCCCCGGCCTCCGGTTCGCCAACGGGCACGCCATCACGTCGAAGACCTTCAAGTACTCCATCGAGCGCGTCGTCGCCATCAACGCCGACTCCGGGGTCTCGGGCCTGCTCAACAACATCGACACCATCCAGACGCCGACGCCGCGCGACATCGTCTTCCTGCTCAAGAGCCCCGACGCGACCTTCCCCTACAAGCTCTCCACGCCCACGGCGGGCGCCGTCGATCCCGCGCTCTACCCGCGGAAGCGGCTCCGCGACGGCTTCGTCCTCGACGGCTCGGGCCCCTACTCGCTCAAGCCCGAGACGAAGGGCGGCCTCCTCGCCCGCGCCGTCCTCTCCCGAAACCCCACGTACAAGGGCGGGCTGAGGATCCAGAACGACAAGGTCGAGCTGCGGCCCTTCAAGGACCCGGACCGCCTCGCGGCCGCGCTCGAAAAGGGCGAGATCGACGTCATCGCCAAGGGCCTGACGACCGGCCAGACCTCGAAGTGGACCGCCCGGCCGCCCGCGCACGTCGGCCTCACCGAGATGCCCGCGCTCGAAATCCGCTACCTCGCCTTCGACACCAAGGGCGTCAGCAAGCCGATCCGGCAGGCGATCGCCCACCTCGTCGACCGCGGACAGATCGCCTCCGAGGTCTACGGCACCGCCGCCGAACCCCTCTACTCACTCGTCCCGCAGGGCGTCGCGAGCCACAGCAACTCCTTCTTCAACCTCTACGGCGAGCCGAGCGTCGCCAAGGCGCGCGAAGTCCTGGAGGAGGCCGGGATCACCACCCCCGTCCCGCTCACGCTGCACTACACCACCGACCACTACGGGACGCGCACCAAGGGCGAGTTCGAGGTCCTCAAGAAGCAGCTCAACGCCTCCGGGCTCTTCCGCGCCGAGATCAAGGGCGCTCCCTGGGACGTCCACCGGCCCGACGGCATCGAGGGCAAGTACAAGGTCTACGGGATGGGCTGGTTCCCCGACTTCCCCGACCCGGACAGCTTCATCGCGCCCTTCCTCGGCAAGCCGAACTTCCTCAACTCGCCCTACGACAACAAGCGGATACGCACCGAACTGCTCCCCGAGTCGCGCCGCGCCGCCGACCGCCTCTCGACCGCCAACGGCAGCCTCCAGAAGATCCAGGACATCGTCGCCGAGGAGGTCCCCTTCCTCCCGCTGTGGCAGGGCAAGCAGTACATCGCGGCCCGCGACGACATCACCGGCGTCGAATGGGCGCTCAGCTCCTCCTCGATCCTCCAG
Source organism: Streptomyces sp. SPB074 (assembly GCF_000154905.1). GTDB lineage: Bacteria > Actinomycetota > Actinomycetes > Streptomycetales > Streptomycetaceae > Streptomyces. Next base: position 5,871,725 of record NZ_GG770539.1, read on the forward strand.
CTCTGGGAACTGGACCGGGGCGTCGGCAGCTGAGCCGCCCCGGCGCGCGGCGGCCCCGCGCACACGCGGCGG
>NZ_GG770539.1:5871924-5875979 GCF_000154905.1 Streptomyces sp. SPB074
GCACCCGGTCGCGCAGCCCCAGCTTCGTGAGCACGTGCCCCACATGCGTCTTCACCGTCGTCTCGCTCACGAACAGGTCCGCCGCGATCTCCGCGTTCGACAGGCCCCGCGCCACCAGCTTGAGCACCTCCACCTCGCGCTCCGTGAGCGTCTGGAGGGAACTCGGCTGCTGCTCCTCGCCGGAGGGCAGGTGCCCCGCGTACTTGTCGAGCAGCCGCCGCGTCACACTCGGCGCGAGCATCGCCTCGCCGCTCGCCACCACCCGGATCGCCTGCACCAGTTCGTGCGCCGGCGCGTCCTTGAGGAGGAAGCCGCTCGCCCCGGCGCGCAGCGCCTCCACGACGTACTCGTCCAGGTCGAAGGTCGTCAGGACCAGCACCTTGACCGGGCCGTCCCGCTCGGGCCCCGTGATCTGCCGGGTCGCCTCGACCCCGTCCATCCGGGGCATCCGGATGTCCATGAGGACCACGTCCGGCTGGAGCGCCCGCACCTGGTCGAGCGCCTGCGCCCCGTCCCCGGCCTCGCCCACCACCGCCACATCGGGCTCGGCCTCCAGGATCATCCGGAAGCCGGTGCGCAGCAGCGGTTGGTCGTCCACCAGGAGGACACGGATCGCCACGGGAAGTCTCCTTCGTTAGTCCCGGGCCATTGTGCCCTGCGCCCGGCGGCGGCACGGGGCCGGTCCGGTTTCAGGCCCCCGCGCCCGCCGCTGGCCCCTCGGCGGCCGACCCGGCCGGGCGCACCGGGAGCGGGTACGGCGGGGGAGTGCCGCCGAACTCCGGGCACACCGCCCGGTGATCGCACCAGCCGCACAGCTTCGAGGGGCGCGGCCGCCACTCCCCGCTCGCCGTCGCCTCCTCGATCGCCCGCCACAGCGCGTGCAGCTTCCGCTCCACGCGCTCCAGGTCCCCCTGGACCGGGTCGTAGGTGAGCACGTCCCCGCTGCCGAGGTAGACGAGCTGGAGCCGGCGCGGCAGGACGCCCTTGAGGCGCCACACCACGAGCGCGTAGAACTTCATCTGGAACAGCGCCTCCTCCGCGTACTGCGGACGCGGCGCCTTGCCCGTCTTGTAGTCCACGATGCGGACGTCGCCGGTCGCGGGCGCGACATCGATCCGATCGATGATGCCGCGCAGGCGCAGCCCCGAGTCGAGCGCCGTCTCCACGAACAGCTCGCGCTCGGCCGGTTCGAGGCGCGTCGGGTCCTCCAGCGTGAACCACCGTTCGATCAGCCGTTCGGCCGAGGCCAGCCACTCCGCCAGCCGCTCCCCGGCCGCCGCCGCGTCCCCGCCCGCCGTCCCGGCGAACAACTCGTCCAGTTCGGGGCGCGCCGCGCGCAGCTTCTCCCACTGCCCCGGCAGCAGCGCCCGCGCCCGCTCCGCCGTGCGCTCCCCGGCCGGGGCGTCGAAGAGCCGCTCCAGGACCGCGTGCACGAGGGTGCCGCGCGTCGCCGCCTCGCTCGGCTTCTCCGGCAGCCGGTCGATGACACGGAAGCGGTAGAGCAGCGGACACCGCATGAAGTCGCCCGCACGCGAGGGCGACAGCGAGGACGGGGGAGCCGGCGGCCTCGGCGCCGGGACGGGAGCCCCCTCCGCCCCGGCGGCCGGTACGCCGACGCCGCCCGTCACCCCGCCGGGCGCCTCCGCCCCGGCCGCACCGGAGATGCCCCCGTCCGCCGGGGCCGCCCCCCTGCCACCGGCCTCCCCGCCGCCCGTCCCACGGGCCTCCGGCACCGACGCCTGAATCGCGCTGCTCTCCATGACCCCCGACCCTACGGCCCCGTACCGGCATCCCGGCGCATACCATCGACTCCAGCCAAGGCACCGACGAGGGGAACGTTTCACCGTGGACGAACGCGGCGAGAACGGGCACGCGCCCACCGGGGGTCCCGGCGGTCGCCCGCCCGCCCCGCACGGCAGACGTCCCGCGCGCGAGCCGGGGGAGCCGGGCAACGGGTTCCTCGTCGGGCGTCCCTTCGGCGTACCGGTGTACGTCGCACCGAGCTGGTTCCTCGTCGCCGCCCTCATCACCTGGGTCTTCGGCGGGCAGCTCGACCGCGTGCTCCCCGAACTCGGCGGCGTCCGCTACCTCGTCTCGCTCTTCTTCGCCCTCGCCTTCTACGCCTCCGTCCTCGTCCACGAACTCGCCCACACCGTCGCGGCCCTCCGCTTCGGCCTGCCCGTGCGGCGCATCCAGCTCCAGTTCTTCGGCGGCGTCTCGGAGATCGAGAAGGAGAGCGAACGCCCGGGACGCGAGTTCGTCCTCGCCTTCGTCGGCCCGCTCCTCTCCCTCGTCCTCGCCGCCGTCTTCTACGGCCTGCTCTACACGGTCGAGCCGGGCACCGTGCCCGGCGTCCTCGTCGCCGGGCTGATGATCTCCAACCTCATCGTCGCCGTCTTCAACCTGCTCCCCGGGCTGCCGCTGGACGGCGGCCGGATGCTGCGCGCCGTCGTGTGGAAGTGCACCGGCAGCGCGATGAAGGGCAGCGTCGCCGCCGCCTGGGCCGGGCGGGGCCTCGCCGTCGCCGTCCTGATCGGGCTCCCGCTGCTCACCCAGTCGGACCTGCTCGGCGACGCCCCCGAGACGGTGAGCGCCACCGACACCGTCTTCGACGCGCTGCTCGCCGCGATCCTCGCCGCGATCATCTGGACCGGCGCGGGCAACGGACTGCGCATGGCCCGCCTCCGCGAGCACCTGCCGGAGCTGCGCGTGCGCACCCTCACCCGCCGCGCCATCCCCGTCGAGGGCGCGACGCCGCTCTCCGAGGCGCTGCGCCGCGCCAACGAGGCGGGCGCCCGCGCCCTCGTCGTCGTGGACGGCCACGGCACACCGCAGGCCCTCGTCCGCGAGAGCGGCATCGTCGCGGTGCCCGAGCACCGCCGCCCCTGGGTCCCCGTCTCGACCCTCGCCCAGGACCTCAGCGACGACCTCCGCGTCTCCGCCGAACTCGGCGGCGAGGAACTCCTGGAGCGGCTGCGCGCGCACCCGGCGAGCGAGTACCTCGTGATCGAGGAGAGCGGCGAGATCTACGGGGTCCTCTCCGCCGCCGACGTGGACCGCGCCTTCGTCCGGGCCATGGCCAGGCCCTGACGGCTCCGTGCGGGGGCACCCGGACGGCCCGGTAGGCTTGCGCCCATGTCCGAACCGACCGGTGCCGCCCGCCGACGCGGGCCCTTCAAGGTCGGGGACCAGGTACAGCTCACCGACCCCAAGGGCCGCCACTACACCTTCACGCTCGAAGCCGGGAAGAACTTCCACACCCACAAGGGTTCCTTCCCGCACGACGAGCTGATCGGCTCCCCCGAAGGCAGCGTGGTCCGCACCACGGGGAACGTCGCCTATCTCGCGCTGCGCCCCCTGCTCCCCGATTTCGTCCTGTCCATGCCCCGCGGGGCCGCCGTCGTCTATCCCAAGGACGCCGGGCAGATCATCGCCTTCGCCGACATCTTCCCCGGCGCGCGCGTCGTCGAGGCCGGCGTCGGCTCCGGCTCGCTGAGCGCCTTCCTGCTGCGCGCCATCGGCGACCACGGGATGCTGCACAGCTACGAGCGCAGGGCCGACTTCGCGGAGATCGCGCAGGGCAACGTCGAGCGCTACTTCGGCGGCCCGCACCCCGCCTGGGAACTGACCGTCGGCGACCTCCAGGACCACCTGAGCGACACCGAGGTGGACCGCGTCGTCCTCGACATGCTCGCGCCCTGGGAGTGCCTGGAGGCCGTCTCCAAGGCGCTCGTGCCCGGCGGCATCCTGTGCTGCTACGTCGCGACGACGACGCAGCTCTCGCGCACCGTCGAGACGATCCGCGAGCACGGCTGCTTCGCCGAGCCGCAGCCCTGGGAGTCGATGATCCGCAACTGGCACGTGGAGGGCCTCGCGGTCCGCCCCGACCACCGCATGATCGGCCACACCGGCTTCCTCGTCACCGCCCGCCGCCTCGCCGATGGCGTCGAGCCGCCCATGCGCCGCCGCCGCCCCGCCAAGGGCGCCTACGGCGACGACTACGAGGGCCCGGGCAGCGGCAGCCGCTGACCCCCGGCGGGACGCCCCCACCCCGG
>NZ_GG770539.1:5876080-5914561 GCF_000154905.1 Streptomyces sp. SPB074
ACTCCGTCGAACCGGAACTCGCCCACACCCGCACCACCCCCCTGCACTGGCTCGCTATCGCCGCGGCGCCCTGCGCCGTGATCTCCCTCTCCGCGGCGTTCCAGCCCGACGAGGCCGGTGCCAGCCCGCACCCCGCGCCCACCCCCTCGGCCCACGCCGCCTCGCGTCCCGTGCCCGCCCCCGATGCCGCGCGCGCCACCTACCCGCTCACCTGCCCCGCCCCGCCCGGCGAGAAGGCGGACGCCCCGGTCCTCGCCGAGCACGTCACGGGCGACCTCGACGGGGACGGCAACCCCGAGACCGTCGCCCTCGTCCACTGCGCGGCCGGCTCCGGCAATCCGCCCGAGGGCCTGTACGTCCTCACCCGTACGGCCGCGCGCGCGACGCCCCGCGTCGTCGCCACGCTCCTCGACCCCACCGAGCAGCGCACCGTCGACGCCCTGCGGATCGGCGGCGGCGAGGTGCGCGCGAGCCTCCTCGGCTACTCCAGCCTCGACGTCCCCCGCTGCTGCCCCGACGTCCACCAGGCCACCGCCTGGGCCTGGCACGGCCACCGCTTCACCCGGACGAGCCCGGGAGCCCCGGCGGGCGACGGCGCGGCCTGAGCGGGAGCGGCCCGGCCCGGACCGGGCCCGCCGCGCTCCGGGCCACGACGAGCCCGGTCCGTCGTCGCCCCGGTCAGGAGCCCCGCCCTGTCCCCACCGCGTGTCCTCGTGATCGGCGCGGGTTTCGCCGGGGTCGAGTGCCTGCACCGGCTGGAGCGCACGCTGCGGCCGGAGGAGGCCGAACTCGTCCTCGTCTCGCCCGAGGACTACCAGCTCTACCTCCCGCTGCTCCCGCACGTCGCCGCCGGACTGCTCACGCCGCGGTCCGTCGCCGTCTCCCCGCGCCGCCGCCTGCGCCGCACCCGCTACGCGCCCGGCATCGCCGTCGGCGTCGACCACGCGCGCCGCCACGTCACCGTGCGCACCCCCGAGGGCCAGAACGCGCGCTGCGCTACGAGCTCCTGCTCCTCGCGGCGGGCAGCACCACCCGCCTGCTCGGCATCCCGGGCGTCAGCGAACACGCGCTGGGCATGAAGACCCTCGCCCAGGCCGCGTACCTGCGCGACCACGTCATCGGCCAGCTGGACGCCGCCGCCGTCGCCACCGACCCGGCCGAGCGCGCCGAGCGGCTGCGCTTCCTCGTGGTCGGCGGCGGCTACGCGGGCACCGAGACCGCCGCCGCCCTCCAGCTCCTCACCCGCGCGGCCGTGCGCCGCTTCCCGCGCCTGGACCCCGCCGACCTGAGCCGGCACCTCGTGGACATCGCCCCGCGCCTGCTCCCCGAGATCGGCGAGCGCCTCGGCGACGACGCCCTCGGCGCCCTGCGCGCCCGCGGCATCGAGATCTCGCTCGGCACGAGCGTCCCCCGGCTCACCGCCCGCTCCGTCGAGCTGACGGATGGCCGGGTGCTGCCCACGCGCACGCTCGTGTGGACGGCCGGGGTGGCCGCGAGCCCGCTCATGACGACGGTCGAGACGGAACTGGCGCGCGGGCGGCTCGTGACGACGGCCGCGATGGAGGTGCCCGGCGCCCCCGGCGTCTTCGCCGTCGGGGAGGCCGCCGCCGTGCCCGACCTCGCCAAGGGCGGCGACGCGGTCACCCCGCCCACGGCCCAGCACTCGCAGCGTCAGGGCAAGGCGGTCGCCCACAACATCGCGGCCCGGCTGCGCGACACCGCGCCGCGCCCGTACTACCACCGGGACCTCGGCCTCGTCGTGGACCTCGGAGACAAGTACGCCGTCTCGCGGCCCCTCGGCATCGGTCTCACCGGGCTGCCCGCCCAGGCGGTGGCCCGCGGCTACCACCTCGCGGCGCTCCCGACCCTGACCGCCCGCGCCCGCGTCCTCGTCAACTGGACGCTCGACGCGGTCACCGGCGACGACTTCGTCAGCACCGGCTTCCAGCGCGGCCGCCCCGCGACCCTGCCACGGTTCGAGCACACGGAGCCGTACGGGAGGAGGGAGCGGCCCGGGGGAGAAGGAGCGGCCCGGGGGGAGCGCGCCCGCCGACGAGGACCTGGGCCGGGCGGAGCCGGACTGAGCGGACCCGGGCCGGGCGGGCGGGAGCCGGAGGGGGCGCGCCGGGGGCGCACGGAATCAGTCCGTGTCGGCCTCGGGCCCGTACACCTCGACGCGGTCGGCGACCCGGCGCACGTGGATGCACTCGCCGGGGCACTCCTTGGCCGAGTCCGCGACGTCCCGCAGCAGCGGCAGCGGGACGCGGGTGGTGGCGCCGGGGGACTGGAGCAGTTCGTCCTCGCCGCTCTTGACGTAGGCGAGGCCGTCGATGTCCAGCTCGAAGACCTCGGGCGCGTACTGGGCGCAGATGCCGTCACCCGTGCACAGGTCCTGGTCGATCCAGACCTCCAGCGGTTCGTCCTCGCCCGCGGCGAGCCCGGACTCCTGCTGTGCGGTCATGTTTCCTGCCGTTTCCCGTGCGTGAAGCGCGCCACCGTCAGGGGGCGTTGAACACCCCGACGATACAACCGGGCGGCTTCACCCGGAGCTGGGTGGGTATTCCCCTCGGGAGAGGGAGAGCGCAAGGGTGAACATCGGACACGGCCCACGGTCTTTTTGATCTAGGGGTTTCAACCGGCACCCGCCCAGGTAGGGTCTGGAAGCGTCCAGCTCCCTTTGGAGGAGGTGAGGACCGTGGCAGCCCACGACGACGACATGAACCGCGGCATCCGCCCGGGCCGGGGGTCCGAGGACCCGCTCGCCCAGGTCGCCCAGCTTGAGCAGGAGATCGCCGTCCTGCGGCGCAAGCTCGCCGACTCACCGCGTCACACAAGGATTCTTGAGGACCGGATCGTCGAGCTTCAGACCAACCTGGCCGGGGTGTCCGCGCAGAACGAAAGACTGGCGAACACGCTCCGCGAGGCCCGCGACCAGATCGTGGCCCTCAAGGAGGAAGTGGATCGCCTCGCCCAGCCCCCAGCGGGCTTCGGTGTCTTCCTCGCGGCGAACGAGGACGGCACCGTCGACATCTTCACCGGCGGGCGCAAGCTCCGGGTGAACGTCAGCCCCGAGATCGAGACCGACACCTTGCAGCGTGGCCAGGAGGTCATGCTCAACGAAGCGCTCAACGTGGTCGAGGCCATGGAGTTCGAGCGCGCGGGCGACATCGTCACCCTCAAGGAGATCCTTGAGGACGGCGAACGCGCCCTCGTGGTGGGGCACACCGACGAGGAGCGCGTGGTGCGCCTCGCCGAGCCCCTCATGGGAGTGACCATCAGGGCGGGCGACGCCCTGCTCCTCGACTCCCGCTCCGGGTACGTCTTCGAGATCGTGCCCAAGAGCGAGGTCGAGGAACTGGTCCTGGAAGAGGTCCCGGACATCGGCTACGAGCAGATCGGCGGTCTGGGCAACCAGATCGAGCTGATCCGCGACGCCGTCGAGCTCCCGTACCTCTACCCGGACCTGTTCAAGGAGCACGAGCTGCGGCCGCCGAAGGGTGTGCTGCTCTACGGCCCGCCCGGCTGCGGCAAGACGCTCATCGCCAAGGCCGTCGCCAACTCGCTCGCCAAGAAGGTGGCCGAGGTCACCGGACAGGCGGCGGGCAAGAGCTACTTCCTGAACATCAAGGGCCCCGAGCTGCTCAACAAGTACGTCGGCGAGACCGAGCGGCACATTCGCCTGGTCTTCCAGCGGGCCCGGGAGAAGGCGAGCGAGGGCACCCCCGTCATCGTCTTCTTCGACGAGATGGAATCCCTCTTCCGCACCCGCGGTTCCGGTGTCAGCTCGGACGTGGAGAACACCATCGTCCCTCAGCTGCTCGCCGAGATCGACGGGGTGGAGGGCCTGGAGAACGTCATCGTCATCGGGGCGTCGAACCGCGAGGACATGATCGACCCCGCGATCCTGCGCCCCGGCCGGCTGGACGTGAAGATCAAGATCGAGCGTCCCGACGCCGAGGCCGCGAAGGACATCTTCGCGAAGTACCTCACCGACCGGCTCCCGCTGCACACCGACGACCTCGCCGAGCACACGGGCGACCGCGCGGAGACCGTCCACGGCATGATCCAGTCCGTGGTCGAGCAGATGTACGCCGAATCGGACGAGAACCGCTTCCTCGAAGTGACCTATGCCAACGGCGACAAGGAAGTCCTCTACTTCAAGGACTTCAACTCCGGCGCCATGATCGAGAACATCGTCGGCCGCGCCAAGAAGATGGCCATCAAGGCCTTCCTCGAACAGAACCAGAAGGGTCTTCGCGTCTCGCACCTCCTCCAGGCGTGCGTGGACGAGTTCAAGGAGAACGAGGACCTGCCCAACACCACCAACCCGGACGACTGGGCCCGCATCTCCGGCAAGAAGGGGGAGCGGATCGTCTACATCCGTACCCTCGTCACGGGGAAGCAGGGCGCCGACACCGGTCGCTCCATCGACACGGTGGCGAACACCGGTCAGTACCTGTAGGCATTCAGGCGCAGGAGGCCGCGGTCGCTCCCCGGAGCCCCGCGGCCTCCCGCGTTGGGGACGGCAAGGCAATATCCCCCACCGGCGACGCACAAGCGTTCTAGGCTCAGCCACATCACCGGGCGGCGCGGCGCGGGGACGGGGACCGTGCGCGCCCGAGTGCGCACGGTACTGGAGCGCGGCTCCCGCGGGGGAGCGGCGCCGGGCAAGGAGGGCCGCATGACCGTACGGCGAGTAATGGGCATCGAGACGGAGTACGGGATCTCCGTGCCCGGTCACCCGAACGCCAATGCCATGCTCACCTCGTCCCAGATCGTCAACGCCTACGCGGCGGCGATGCACCGGGCCAGGAGGGCACGCTGGGACTTCGAGGAGGAGAACCCGCTGCGCGACGCGCGCGGCTTCGACCTCGCCCGCGAGTCCGCCGACTCCACCCAGCTCACCGACGAGGACATCGGCCTCGCCAACGTCATCCTCACCAACGGCGCCCGGCTCTACGTGGACCACGCCCACCCCGAGTACAGCTCCCCGGAGATCACCGGCCCCCGGGACGCGGTGCTGTGGGACAAGGCGGGGGAGCGGATCATGGCCGAGGCCGCCGAGCGGGCCGCCGCCGTGCCCGGCACCCACCCCATCCACCTGTACAAGAACAACACCGACAACAAGGGCGCCTCCTACGGCACCCACGAGAACTACCTGATGTCCCGGGAGACCCCCTTCGGCGACATCGTCCGGCACCTGACCCCCTTCTTCGTCTCGCGGCAGGTCGTCACCGGCGCCGGCCGGGTCGGCATCGAACAGGACGGCCGCGAGCACGGCTTCCAGCTCAGCCAGCGCGCCGACTACTTCGAGGTCGAGGTGGGCCTGGAGACGACGCTCAAGCGGCCGATCATCAACACCCGCGACGAGCCGCACTCGGACGCCGAGAAGTACCGCAGACTCCACGTCATCATCGGTGACGCGAACCTCTCGGAGATCTCCACCTACCTCAAGCTCGGCACCACCTCGCTCGTCCTCGCGATGATCGAGGACGGCTTCATCAACGTGGACCTCGCCGTGGACCAGCCCGTGCGCACCCTGCACGAGGTCTCGCACGACCCCTCGCTCCAGCAGCTCGTGAAGCTGCGCGACGGCCGCAGCCTCACCGCCGTCCAGCTCCAGATGGAGTACTGCGCCCTCGCCCGTAAGTACGTCGAGGAGCGGTACGGCTCCGAGGCGGACGAGGAGACCACCGACGTCCTGGACCGCTGGGAGGACACCCTCGACCGCCTGGAGCGCGATCCCGCGAGTCTCGCCAAGGAGCTGGACTGGGTTGCCAAGCGTGAGCTGATGGAGGGCTACCGGCGCCGCGACGGCCTCGGCTGGGACGCCGCGAGGCTCCACCTCGTGGACCTCCAGTACGCCGACGTGCGGCCCGACAAGGGCCTCTACAACCGGCTCGTCGCCCGCGGCAGCATGAAACGGCTGCTGAGCGAGGAGGAGGTGTCGCGGGCGGTCTTCGACCCGCCGGAGGACACCAGGGCCTACTTCCGGGGCCGCTGCCTGGCACAGTACGCGGACGAGGTCGCCGCCGCCTCCTGGGACTCGGTGATCTTCGACCTGCCCGACCGGGACTCCTTGCAGCGCGTCGCGACCCTGGAGCCCCTGCGCGGTACACGTACCCACGTCAAGGACCTGCTCGACCGCTGCCGCACGGCCGAAGAGCTGGTCAGGGCCCTGACTGGTCCCTGAGCGGCGCCAATCCGTGACCTCGCGGGGGCCTGAAAAGGTCCCCGCGAGGGAAACATCAGGGCAGGCAGCGCGTTGAGCAATCACGGGGCCGGATCGCGGCCCTGCTTGTAGGGTCGGAGAGAACCGATCTTGGGGCCGGGGAGGGATCCGGTCCCCGGCACACCACCACGGCACATCCAGCGGGGCACACCGAGCGGGGTGAGGTAGATGGCGACCAAGGACACCGGCGGCGGACAGCAGAAGGCGACGCGGTCCACCGAGGAGACCGAGGAACAGACCCAGGACGCACAGGACTCCTCGGAGCTCAAGGAGCGCCAGGAGAAGCTGAGCGACGACGTGGACTCCGTACTGGACGAGATCGACGACGTCCTGGAGGAGAACGCCGAGGACTTCGTGCGCAGCTTCGTCCAGAAGGGCGGCGAGTAGTCCACCGGCGCGGGACCCCGGCCCCACGCGAGCGTGGGCGGCCGGCCCCGCACAGGCGCGTACGGACGCGGGACGTCCCGGGAGACCCCGGGGCGTCCCGCGCCGTGCTTCGCGCCCGGCCCCTTCCCTGCCGCCCCGTCAGGAGGCCGGCCCAAGACGCAGGTCAGCGGCCCGCGCATCCGTGGGGCACGGGTTTGCCACTGTGGGTGGTTCCGCCCGCCGCGGCGGGTAGGGTCCGAGACGTACACACCGTCATCAACCGCTACCGGGCCCCTCGGCGCGGCCGAGCGCCCGCGTGGCGCCGCGACCGGACCACCGCCCGACCGGAGGGAAACATGGGAGCACACACGCGTCACACCGGGCGGCTGCCCGCCGCCTTCCTGACACCTGGTTCCTCCTCGTTCCTGGACTTCCTGTCCGAGCACCAGCCCGAACTCCTGCCCCACAACCGGGAGCTCCCGGTCAAGGGAGCGATCGAGCTGCCGCACGGCACCACGATCCTGGCCCTCGCCTTCGACGGCGGTGTCATCCTCGCCGGTGACCGCAGGGCCACGATGGGGAACGTCATCGCCCAGCGGGACGTCGAGAAGGTCTTCCCCGCCGACGAGTACTCGGCGGTCGGCATCGCGGGCACCGCCGGGCTCGCCGTCGAGATGGTCAAGCTCTTCCAGCTGGAGCTGGAGCACTTCGAGAAGGTCGAGGGCGCCACGCTCTCGCTGGAGGGCAAGGCGAACCGCCTCGCCACGATGATCCGCGGCAACCTCGGCATGGCCATGCAGGGCCTCGCCGTCGTCCCGCTCTTCGCCGGCTACGACGTGGACCGCGGCACCGGCCGCATCTTCTCCTACGACGTCGCGGGCGGTCGCTCCGAGGAGTACGGCTACGCCTCCACGGGCTCGGGCTCGGTCTTCGCCAGGGGCGCGCTCAAGAAGCTCTACCGGCCCGGGCTCAGCGCGGACGACGCGAGCGTCCTCGCCATCCAGGCGCTGTACGACGCCGCCGACGACGACTCGGCGACCGGCGGCCCCGACCTCGGCCGCCGGATCTTCCCGATCATCAGCGTCATCACGGACGAGGGCTACCGCCGCGTCTCCGAGGAGGAGACCGCCCGGATCGCCGAGGACGTGCAGCGCCGCCGGCTCGCGCAGCCGGACGGACCCCGCGCCGAGCTGCTCTGACCCGGGCCCCCGCCCTTTCGAAGACCTTCCCCGACCCCGACAGAAAGCGACGGTCAGCCGGTGTCCACGCCGTTCTACGTCTCACCCCAGCAGGCGATGGCCGACCGGGCGGAGTACGCCCGCAAGGGCATCGCCCGAGGCCGCAGCCTCGTCGTGCTCCAGTACGCCGACGGCATTGTCTTCGTCGGCGAGAACCCCTCCAGGGCCCTCCACAAGTTCAGCGAGATCTACGACCGGATCGCCTTCGCGGCGGCCGGCAAGTACAACGAGTACGAGAACCTGCGCATCGGCGGCGTCCGCTACGCCGACCTGCGCGGCTACACCTACGACCGCACCGACGTCACGGCGCGCGGACTCGCCAACGTCTACGCGCAGACGCTCGGCACCATCTTCTCCAGCGCCGCCGAGAAGCCCTACGAGGTGGAACTCGTCGTCGCCGAGGTCGGGGACACCCCCGAGGGCGACCAGATCTACCGGCTGCCGCACGACGGCTCGATCGTCGACGAGCACGGCTCCGTCGCGGTCGGCGGCAACGCGGAGCAGATCAGCGGCTGGCTCGACCAGCGCCACCGTGACGGGATGACCCTCGCCGAGGCCCTCAAGCTCGCCGTCCAGGCCCTCGCCCGGGACGCCAACGGCAGCGAGCGCGAGATCCCGGCAGAGCGCCTGGAGGTCGCCGTCCTCGACCGTACGCGGCAGCAGCAGCGCAAGTTCCGCCGTATCACCGCCACCCACCTGGCCCGCCTCCTCGCGGGCGAGGCCGAACCGGCGGAACCGGAGGACACGGAGGACGCCGGGGACACGAAGCCCCCGGCCCGGGGCGGGGACGCCGAGGAGAGCTGACCCCGCGCCAGCGAGGCCCCGCACCCCCGGCCGGGGAGGCGGGGCCGCAGCGCGCCGGGCCCGGGCGGCTCAGGCCGGGGCCGGGCCCGTCGACTCGCGGACGACGAGCTCCACGGGGAGCGGCGCCGTCGCGGGCTCCGCGCCGTCCAGGAGGGCGAGCAGGGCGGCCATGCCCCGCGCGCCGAACTCCTCGGCGTGCAGCCGCACCGTGGTCAGCTCCGGGTCGAGGGCCCGGGCGAGCGTGAGATCGTCCACCCCCGTGACCGAGAGATCACCCGGGACGCGGAGACCGAGCCCGCGCGCCGCCTTCAGCACCCCCGCCGCCATCAGGTCGTCGTCGCACACCACCGCCGTCGGCCGCCCGGGCGCGTCGAGCAGGCGCAGCGCCGCCTCGCGCGCGCCCGCGACCGACAGGGGGGCCCGCACCCGGCTCAGCTCCGCCCCGGCGAGCGCCCCGGCGAGCGCCCCGGCCCGGCTCGTGAACGTCCAGGAGTCCACGTCGGCGCCGAGGTGCGCGAAACGCCGGTGGCCCAGCGCCCGCAGGTGCGCGGCGACCTGGCGCATCCCCTCGGCGAGGGCGAGGTTGACCGTGGCGGTACGGGGGCGGGGGAGCGGTTCGGCGTCGAGCATCACGAGCGGCAGCGTGTCCCCGCGGATCGCGGCGAGCGCGTCCGCCGCCATCGAGGAGGCGAGCACGCCGTCGAGCGCCGCGCGGGCCGAGCCGAAAGGATCGCGCGCGGGCCCGATGCCCTCCGGCGAGGGATAGAGCACGAGCCCCGTCCCGTGCGCGGCGGCGACCCGCGCGGCCCCCGTGTACACCCCGGCGAAGAACTCGCTGGTCAGCGCGGGGACGACGAGCAGCGCCGTTCGCGCCCGGCCGAGCCGCAGATTCCGGGCCGCCAGGTTCGGCCGGTACCCGAGCCCGTCCGCCGCCTCCCGCACCCGCGCGGCGGTCGCGGCCCCGACCCGCCCCCGCCACTTCCCGCTCAGCACGAGCGACACGGCCGCCTGCGAGACCCCGGCCGCACGGGCCACGTCGCGGCTGGTGGGACGGGACCCGGAGTGGGGCGAAGGGCTGCCTGGGACGGGCACGGTACTCCTCGGCGGCTGGACCGGTGGGCCACGTCATGGTACGTATGGGCCGCGAAGTTATACGTACAACCGAGGGGTGGGACGGCGATGGCGAACGGATACGCGGAGGTGCTGCGGGCTCCGCACGCGAGCCGGCTGCTCTCCTCGACACTCCTGGGGCGGCTGCCCAACGCCGTCGGGCACCTCGCGATCGTCGTGTACGTGCGCGAGCAGGGCGGCGGCTACGCCCTCGCCGGAGCCCTCGCCGCCGTCTACGGGCTCGCGACCGCCGCCGGGCAGCCGCTCCTGGGCCGCGCCGTGGACCTGCGCGGCCAGCGCGCCGTGCTGCTGCCCGCCGCGCTCCTCTCCGCGCTCGCCATGGCGGCCTTCGCGCTCACCGGCATCACGGCCCGCCCCCTCGCCTACCTCCTCGCCGCCCTCGCCGGGCTCACCACGCCGCCCCTGGAGGGCGCGCTGCGCGCCCTGTGGCCGAGCGTCCTGCGCCGCGAGGACCGCGTGCACACCGCGTACGCGCTCGAAGCGGTGGCCCAGGAGGTCATGTTCACCGTCGGCCCGCTCCTCGTCACCCTCCTGGTCGCGCTCCGCTCGGCCACCGCCGCGCTCCTCGTCGTCAACGCGCTCGGCGTGCTGGGCGCCCTCTCCGTCGTCCTCTCCGCGCCCTCGCGCGCCTGGCGCGGCACCGCGCGCGAGGCACACTGGCTCGGCGCGCTCCGCTCACCCGGACTCCTCGCCCTGCTGGGCGCCTTCCTCTTCGTCGGCGTCGCCCTCGGCTCCATCACCGTCTCCGCGCTCGCCTACGCCGACGGGGCGGGCGGCGAGACGGCGTACGGGTGGATCATGGCCGCGCTCGGCGGCGGCGCGCTCGTCGGCGGCATCGCCTACGGCGCGCGCACGTGGACGGGGCGCCCCGAGCCCCGGCTGCGCCTCCTCGTCGCCCTGCTCGGGCTCGGCTACCTGCCGCTGCTGCTGATCCCGGGCCGATGGGCGATGACCGGGCTCGCGCTGCTCGCCGGGGTCTTCCTCGCCCCCGCGCTCGCCTGCGCCTTCGTCGCGGTCGACCGGCACGCCCCGCGCGGCACCGTCACCGAGGCGTTCTCCTGGCTCGTCACCACCTTCGGCGTGGGCAACGCGCTCGGCGCCGCGCTCGCCGGACCGGCGCTCGACGCGGGCGGCCCGCGCGCCGGCTTCGCCGTGGCGGCCTGCGGCGGCGCGCTCGCCGCGCTCGTCCTCGCCGTCACCGCGCCGGTCATGGCGGGCCGCACGGACCCGGGCGCCGCGCCCGGAACGGCCTGAGCGGGGAAGGACCGGGCAGGTCGCGCGGGCACCGCCCGGGAAAAATGATCCGAACCCTCACGCCCGAGCCGGTTTCAGGAAGTGGCCCGAGGCGTAATGTTCAAGCATGGACCGCCGCATTTTCGGGCTGGAGAACGAGTACGGCGTCACGTGCACGTTCCGGGGACAGCGCCGTCTGTCTCCGGACGAAGTGGCGCGGTACCTCTTCCGCCGTGTCGTGTCATGGGGCCGCAGCAGCAATGTCTTCCTGCGCAACGGCGCCCGGCTCTACCTGGACGTGGGCTCGCATCCGGAATACGCCACCCCCGAATGCGACAACATCACCGAACTGGTGACCCACGACAAGGCCGGTGAGCGCATCCTCGAAGGACTGCTCACCGACGCGGAACGCCGCCTGCACGAGGAGGGAATCGCGGGCGACGTCTATCTCTTCAAGAACAACACCGACTCAGCGGGCAACTCCTACGGCTGCCACGAGAACTACCTCGTGGCCCGGCACGGGGAGTTCTCCCGGCTCGCCGACATCCTCATTCCCTTCCTCGTCACCCGGCAGTTGCTCTGCGGGGCCGGAAAGGTGCTCCAGACGCCCCGGGGCGCCGTCTTCTGCGTCAGCCAGCGCGCGGAGCACATCTGGGAGGGCGTCAGCTCGGCGACCACCCGTTCCCGGCCGATCATCAACACCCGGGACGAGCCGCACGCCGACGCCGAGCGCTACCGCAGGCTGCACGTCATCGTCGGTGACTCGAACATGTCCGAGACCACCATGCTCCTCAAGGTCGGGGCCACCGACCTGGTGCTGCGCATGATCGAGGCCGGCACGGTCATGCGCGACCTCACCCTGGAGAACCCGATCCGGGCGATCCGCGAGGTCAGCCACGACATCACCGGCCGCCGCAAGGTGCGCCTCGCGAGCGGCAGGGAGGCCTCCGCGCTGGAGGTCCAGCGCGAGTACTACGAGAAGGCGCTCGACTTCTGCGAGCGCCGCGGCATCAACACGGGAACCGTCGCCCAGGTCCTCGAACTGTGGGGCCGCACCCTCGACGCGATCGAGTCGGAGGACCTCGACCGGATCGGTACCGAGATCGACTGGGTCATGAAGTACAAGCTGATCGAGCGGTACCGCGCCAAGCACAACATGACGATGTCGAATCCGCGGGTCGCGCAGATAGACCTCGCCTATCACGACATCCACCGCCGCCGGGGGCTCTACTACCTCCTGGAGAAGAAGGGACAGGCCGCGCGGATCTGCAACGACCTGCGCATCTTCGAGGGCAAATCCGTTCCCCCGCAGACCACGCGGGCGCGGCTGCGCGGCGATTTCATCCGCCGCGCGCAGGAGCAGCGACGCGATTTCACGGTGGACTGGGTGCACCTCAAGCTCAATGACCAGGCGCAGCGCACGGTGCTGTGCAAAGACCCCTTCCGGTCGGTCGACGACCGGGTGGAGAAGCTCATCGCCGGAATGTGACCGGCTGTTTGTGAAACAGGGCGGCTTTCTTTTCCCTGTGCCGAGCGGCCGAAACCTGTGGAAAAGCCGGGCGCGCGCTGTGCCCGGCTTTTCCGGTGTCTCCGCCGCCGGCTTCACCGCCCCTGAGCTGCCCGTTTCCCCGCCGGAGCGCGCGCCGGGAGCGGCCCCCGCGCGGCCCGTGCGCGCAGCTCGCTGAAAAGCGCCGCCGCGTTCCCTGCCGCCGTGGGGGAAGGGCCTAGAGTGACGGAACCGTATCCGCAACTCTCTGGGGATCTTGTGCATCGCCGACTCGCAGCCCTCATCATCGTGCCCGCCCTGGCACTCGTCGCCACCGCCTGCGGTGGTGACGACGACAGCAAGGACAAGGCCGATTCGTCCAGCTCGCCCTCGGCGTCCGCTCCCGCCGGGTCGAAGGCACCCGAGCCGGTCTCCTCGGCCTCGCCGATGCCCACGGTCTCCGGCGCCAAGGACAAGCAGCCCACGATCACGATCCCCAAGGGCGAGCCCACCAAGAAGTTCGTCGTCCACTCCGAGAGCGCGGGCGACGGCAAGACCGTGAAGAAGGGCGACTTCGTCTCCTTCGACTTCACCGGCAAGATCTGGAAGGGCGACAAGAAGTTCGGCTCGACCTACGAGAAGGGCGGCAAGCCCCAGGTCATCAAGGCCGGCTCGACGGGCATCATCCCCGCCTTCGCGCAGTCCCTCGCCGGGCACAAGGAGGGCGAGCGCGTCCTCGTCGTCGCCCCGCCCGCCGCCGGCTTCGGCGCCCAGGGCAACCAGCAGGCCGGGGTCGCCCCCGACGACACCCTCGTCTTCGTCGTGGACATCAACAAGATCGTCCCCCTCTCCGAGGTCAAGGGCTCGCAGGCGTCGATCCCCTCCGACCTGCCGCAGGTCAAGGTGGACGACAAGACCCACAAGGCCGACATCACGATCCCGAAGAACGACCCGCCCACGAAGCTCACCACCAAGGTGCTCATCCAGGGCAAGGGCGAGGAGATCGCCGACGGCGACAACGTGATCATGGACTACAGCGGCGCCGCCTGGAAGCTCAACGAGGGCAAGAAGCCCGCGACCCTCTTCGACGCCTCCGCCAACCGGGGCGAGCCCTTCGTGACGCCGATCGGCACCGGCGCCGTCATCCCCGGCTGGGACAAGGGCCTCGTCGGCAAGCACGTCGGCGACCGCGTCCTCCTCGTCATCCCGCCGGCCGACGGCTACGGCGACCAGGCCCAGGGCGACACCCTGCCGGCCAAGTCCACGCTCGTCTTCGCCGTCGACATCGTCGGCGCCGCGAAGTGAGCCCGCGCGGCGGCGTACGGCCCCCGTGCGCGTCCCGCCGCGCGAGCCGGTGACAGACTGGGCCACGAACAACGGACCGCCCCGCCGCCCTCGGCGGGGCGGTCCTCCTGCCAACACTGGAGCACAGACGTGAGCATCGAGAAGCCCGAGGTCGACTTCCCCGGTGGCGAGCCCCCGGCGGACCTGGAGATCAAGGACATCTGGGAGGGCGACGGTCCCGAGGCGAAGGCCGGGGACAACGTCCGCGTCCACTACGTGGGTGTCGCTTTCTCCACCGGCGAGGAGTTCGACGCGAGCTGGAACCGCGGCGTGCCGCTCGCCTTCCCGCTCGGCGCCGGCCGCGTCATCGCGGGCTGGGACCAGGGCGTGCAGGGCATGAAGGTCGGCGGCCGCCGCCAGCTCATCATCCCGCCGCACCTCGCCTACGGCAGCCAGTCGCCGAGCCCGCAGATCAAGCCCAACGAGACGCTCATCTTCGGTCGTCCCGGACGCACAGCGGAAACGGTCCCCGCACCCGCGGGGGCGTCCCCGGCAGAAAGGGCGTCGATGGCGATTGCCAAGGCCGAGCGGCTCATGAACCTCGCGCTGTGCCTGCTCGGGACCCGCAGGCCGCTGAGCAAGCGCGAACTGCGCGAGTCCATCGAGGCGTACCTCGAAGCCGCCTCGGACGAGGCGTTCAACCGCATGTTCGAGCGCGACAAGGACGATCTGCGCGAACTCGGCCTCGTCATCGAGACGGTCGAAGGACTCGACGGCGACATCGGCTACCGCGCGGGCCGCGACAGCAACCGCCTGCCGCCCGTCACGCTCGACGCCGAGGAGGCCGCGGCCCTCGGGCTCGCGGCGAAGGTCTGGCAGCAGGCCCGGCTCGCCGGAGCCGCCAGCGGGGCCCTCCAGAAGCTCCGCGCGGCCGGGCTCCCCGAGGACGTCGACCCCTACGGCGCCCACTCCGCGCTCGAACCCCGCATCCCCGTGCACGAGGCCGCCTTCGAACCCCTCATGCTCGCCTGCCGCGACCGCCGCCCCGTCGTCTTCGACTACCGCAAGTCCACCGCGCCGCGCCCCGAGTCCCGGCACGTCGAGCCCTGGGCCCTGGAGTGCTGGCGCGGCCACTGGTACCTCGCCGGGTACGACCGCGAGCGCGGCGCCGAGCGCGTCTTCCGCCTCTCCCGGATCACCGGCCGGGTCCGCGCCACGCGCGGTGCCTTCACCAGCGAGGTCCCCCCGGTCGTCACCGTCCGCGAGACCGTCGCCGCCTGGGCCGGGGAGAACGCCGACCGCAGCGCCTTCATCCGGCTGCGCGCCGGCTCCGGCTACCCGCTGCGCGCCAAGGCCATCCACGTGCGCTCCGTGGACGGCGAGTGGGACGAGCTGGAGATCCCCTACGGGCACGGGCTCGACGCCTGGCTCGTCGAGTTCGGCCCCGACGTGCTCGTCCTCGAACCGGCCGAGCTGCGCGCGGACGTGCTCGACCGGCTGCGGGCCGTGGCCGGGAGCTGAACGGACCCGCCCGCCACCGCGACCCCCGCGGCCGGCCACGCCCGCGACCACGAGAAGGAGGAGGCACATGGTGGCCAACGCCATCGACCAGACCCGGCGGATGCTCTCGCTCGTCACCTACCTGCGCGAGCGCCCGGGCGCCTATGTCGCCGACGTGGCCCGCGCCTTCGGCATCACCGAGGACGAACTCATCTCCGACCTCGACGTGCTGCCGCTGTGCGGCACCAGCTTCCGCGGCGGCGACCTGCTCGACATCGACACCGACGGCGAGCGGATCTGGTGGCACAACCCCGACGACGTCGCGGCCCCGCTCCGGCTCGCCGCCGACGAGGCCACCGCGCTCCTCGTCGCGGCCCGCGCCGTCACGACCCTGCCCGGGCTGCGCGAGAGCGACCGGCAGGCCCTGCTGCGCGCGACCGCCAAGCTGGAGACCGCTGCGGGGGACACGGCCGGGGCGAGCAGCAGGCTCTCGGTCACCTTCGAGTCCGAGGGCGGCGTCTTCGCCGAGGTGGACCGGGCCATCGCGGAGCGGCGCCGCCTGTGGCTGCGCTACTACTCGCCCGCGCGCGACGAGCTGACCGAGCGCGAGGTGGACCCCATCCGGCTCTTCGCCGTGGGCCACACCTACATGGAGGCGTGGTGCCGCCTCTCCGAGGACCGGCGCACCTTCCGCCTCGACCGCGTCGCCGCGATCCGCATCCTCGACGAGCCCTCCGCGCCCCCCGAGATGGAACTGCGCGACCTGTCGGCCGGGCTCGTGCAGCCCGCGGCCGACGACCCCGAGGTCACGGTGGAGGTCGCGCCCGCCGGGCGCTGGGTCGCCGAGTACTACCCGCACGACAAGGCCGAGGAACTCCCCGACGGCGGACTGCGCATCACGCTGCGCACCCCCGATCCGGCGTCCCTGCGCCGACTCGCGCTCCGGCTCGGCGCCGACGGCCGCATCGTCGCGCCGGACGAGCTCGCCACGAGCGCCCGCGAGGCGGCACGGCAGGCCCTCGCGGCATACGGCGCGGAGCGGTGAGGCCCCGCAGACCCGCCGCCCCCGCCCCCGGCGGCGGGCCCGCCCGGGACGCCACGCCGGCCGCCCCCGAGGGCACGCCCGCCCGAGACAGCGAGAGGGAGACAGCCCCGTGACGTCCGCCGAAGGAATCCTCGAAGCCGCGACCGGCACCGAGGGGCGCCTCTACCGCGCCGCGTGCCCCGAGTGCCGGGCCCGCTTCGAGCTGTCCGCCGAGGCGCTTCGGCTCGCCATCGGCGGCAGCCGCAAGACCACCTTCTACTCCTTCACGTGCCCCGAGTGCGGCGCGTCGGTCCGCAAACCGGCGGGGGAGCGCATTGTGGAACTGCTCACAGCGGGCGGCGTCAGCACCCTGCGGCTGCACTCCGCCCTCTGACCCCCGGCTCCCCGTACCCAAGAGACTAGGCTCGCCCCCATGCCCTCGCCCTCCGTGCTCTCCTGGTCCATGCTCGCCGTCGCGCTCGGCTTCGCCGGGCTCGCTGTCCTCGGGGTTCTCGGGGTACGGGTCTGGATCGAGGTCCGCCGCCTGGGCGCCCAGGTGGCCCGCACCTCGCGGCGGATCGGCGAGGCGACGGGCGAACTGGAGCGCGCGGCGACCGAACTGGCCCGGACCTCGGGAAGTCTGCCCGCCCAGCGACGGTGAGCCGGCGGTGCAGCGACCTGTCATAATCCGCGACCCGGCAGGTACGCTGCTGGCGCGGCCCGGAGCGAGGCGCGGGCCGCGACCGGGAATGCGCACACGGATCGTTCCGCGTTCACCTGTGAGCGCTACGATCGCGGAGCGTACGGAAACCGGACGAGTGCCCGGCTCCCGCTCGCAGCTCCCCATCCCCGCCGCCTCGGTGAGAAGGTAGTACGCCTATGTTCGGAAAGATCGGCGCCCCCGAGATCATCCTCATCCTCGTCGTCGTGGTGCTCCTGTTCGGCGCGAAGAAGCTTCCCGACATGGCCCGTTCGCTCGGCAAGTCCGCGCGCATCCTCAAGAGCGAGGCCAAGGCGATGAAGTCCGAGGGCAAGCAGGAGGAGGCCGCCCCGGCCGACCCGCCCGCCGACCAGGCGGTGCCGCGCACCATCCAGGCCGCCCCCGGCGACGTGACCAGCTCCCGCCCGGTCGCCGAGCCCTCGGACACCACCAAGCGCTGAGCGCCCACGTGGCGCCGGAGCAGGCCGACGCCACCGTACGCACGAGATGAGGACGTGGGTTGCCGAAGTCTGCCCGCACGAAAAGAGAGAAGGACCCTGAGGGCCGGATGCCCCTCATGGACCACCTTCGTGAGCTGCGCAACAGGCTCGCCAAGGCGATCGCCGCGATCGTCGTCGTGGCGGTCGTGGCGGCCTTCTACAGCGAACAGATCATGAAGTTCCTCTCGGACCCGGTGCCGCGCTGCACGGGCGGGCTCGGGGAGAAGACCGGTGGTGCCTGCGCGGTCATCGCCTACACGGACCTCCTCTCGCCCTTCACCACGACGGTGAAGGTCAGCCTCCTGACCGGCGTGATCGTCTCCAGCCCCATCTGGCTCTACCAGCTGTGGGCCTTCATCGCCCCCGGCCTGCACAAGCACGAGCGCAAGTACACCTACCGCTTCGTGGCCGCCGCGGTGCCGCTCTTCCTCGGTGGCGCCTGGCTCGCCTACACGATCATGCCCGTCAGCATGAAGGTGCTGCTCGGCATCACCCCCGACGGCTCGGCGAACATCCTCCCGATGGACAAGATCCTGGACTTCTCCGTCCGGATGGTCCTCGTCTTCGGGCTCTCCTTCGAACTGCCGCTCCTGCTGGTCATGATCAACCTCGTGGGCATGGTGAGCGGGAAGCGGATGCTCGGCTGGTGGCGCATCGTCGTCATGGCCGTCTTCGTCTTCGGCGCCGTGGCCACGCCCACCACCGACCCCGTCGGCATGATCGCCCTCTCCGGGCCGATCGTGCTCCTCTACTTCATCGCGGTCGGCTTCGCCCTCGTCAACGACCGCCGCCGGGCCCGGAACGACCCCGGCGCGGAACTGGACGACGACGAAGCCTCCCCGCTCGACCTCACCCCCGAGGACATCGGCGGCGTCGAACGGGTCGGCAGCCCCCGCGCGCTCCCCGGGCAGACCGACCGCGACCGCGTCAACGGCTACGACGACGTGACCTGAGCCGGGCCCTGTCCCGCGGCGCCCACCGGCCGGTAGGGTCACGCCGTGACCAGCGAGATCACCCTCTTCGTCAACCCCGCGGCCGGTCGCGGCCGGGGTGCGGCCGCCGCCGGGCCCGCCGCCCGCGTCCTGCGGGAGGCGGGCTTTCGCGTGCGCACTGTCCTCGGCACGGACGCCGAGGACGCCGCCGCGCGCGCGAAGCGGGCGGTCGCCTCGGGGACGGACGCGCTCGTCGCGGTCGGCGGCGACGGGCTGCTTCTCGCTCGCCCTGCGGGCCGTCGCGGGGACCCGTACGCCCCTCGGGGTGATCGCGGCGGGCAGCGGCAACGACTTCGGCCGCGCGCTGGGCCTGCCGGTCCGCGCCCCGGCCGAGGCCGCCCGCGTGATCGCCCGGGCGCTGCGCGAGGACACCCACCGCGCCGTCGACCTCGGGCGGGTCGCCGGCCGCTGGTACGGCACCGTCCTCGCCACCGGCTTCGACTCGCGCGTCAACGACCGCGGCAACCGGACGCGCCTCCCGCTCGGCCGCTTCCGCTACGGCCTCGCGATCCTCGCCGAACTCGCCGCCTTCCGGCCCACGCCCTACCGGGTGCGCCTGGACGACGGGCCGGTGCGCGAGATCGAGGCGACGCTCGTCGCCGTGAGGAACGAGTGTGCGTACGGCGGCGGGATGCGGATCTGCCCCGACGCGCGGCTCGACGACGGGCTCCTCGACGTCACCGTCGTCGGGCCGTGCAGCCGCACGACGCTCCTCAAGGTCTTCCCGCGCGTCTACCGGGGCACCCACCTCGCGCACCCCGTCGTCACGAGCTTCCGCGCGGGCCGCGTGGAACTCGACGCGCCGGGTATCACCGGATACGCCGACGGCGAACCGCTCGGCCCCCTCCCGCTCACCGCGACCGCCCACCCCGCCGCCCTGCGCCTCCTCGCGCCACCCCTCAGGCCGGGCCGGGACTGAGCGCGGGCGGGGCCCGGGCACCGCCCGGCCGCGCCCACGAGCTGCGGCGACGGAGTACGTCGGTTTTTATGATCGTGTTCTGTCGGCACGGGCCGGTAGGCTCGATCGCACGATGACAGAGGACCTCTCCCCGGCCGAGCGGTACGCGGCCAGCCGCCGTCGCTCCGCCGAAGCCGCCACCGCGCTCGGTGCCTTCCGCGAGATGTACGAGTTCGGGCTCGACCCCTTCCAGATCGAGTCCTGCCAGGCCCTGGAGGCCGGCAAGGGCGTACTCGTCGCGGCGCCCACCGGCTCCGGCAAGACGATCGTCGGCGAGTTCGCCGTGCACCTCGCCCTGCGCGAGGGCAAGAAGTGCTTCTACACCACGCCCATCAAGGCGCTCTCCAACCAGAAGTTCGGCGACCTCAGCAAGCGCTACGGCGCGGACAAGGTCGGCCTGCTCACCGGGGACAACAGCGTCAACGCGGACGCCCCCGTCGTCGTCATGACGACCGAGGTGCTGCGGAACATGCTCTACGCGGGCAGCCCGGCGCTCACCGGCCTCGGCTACGTCGTCATGGACGAGGTGCACTACCTCTCCGACCGCATCCGCGGCGCCGTCTGGGAGGAGGTGATCATCCACCTGCCCGAGTCGGTCACGCTCGTCTCGCTCTCGGCGACCGTCTCCAACGCCGAGGAGTTCGGAGACTGGCTCGACACCGTGCGCGGCGACACCGAGGTGGTCGTCTCCGAGCACCGGCCGGTGCCGCTCTTCCAGCACGTCCTGGCCGGGCGCCGGATGTACGACCTCTTCGAGGAGGGCCGCGGCCGCAAGCGCGCCGTCAACCCGGACCTGCTCCGCATGGCCCGCATGGAGGCCGGCCGCACCGGCTACGGCGGCAGGCGGCGCGGGCGCGAGGCCGACAGGGAGCGCGAGCGCCGCCAGCGGGCCCGCGCGTGGACCCCGGGCCGCCCCGAGGTGATCGACCGGCTCGACTCCGAGGGACTGCTCCCCGCGATCACCTTCATCTTCAGCCGCGCGGCCTGCGAGGCGGCCGTGCAGCAGTGCCTCTTCGCGGGGCTGCGCCTCAACGACGAGTCCGAACGCCTCGCCGTGCGCGAGCTCGTGGAGGAGCGGACGGCCTCGATCCCGCCCGAGGACCTGCACGTCCTCGGCTACTTCGAGTTCCTGGAGGGCCTGGAACGAGGCATCGCCGCGCACCACGCCGGGATGCTGCCGACCTTCAAGGAGGTCGTCGAGGAACTCTTCGTGCGGGGCCTGGTCAAGGCCGTCTTCGCGACCGAGACCCTCGCGCTCGGCATCAACATGCCGGCCCGTTCCGTCGTGCTGGAGAAACTCGTCAAGTGGAACGGCGAGCAGCACGCCGACATCACGCCCGGCGAGTACACCCAGCTCACCGGGCGCGCCGGGCGGCGCGGCATCGACGTGGAGGGCCACGCGGTCGTGCTGTGGCAGCGCGCCATGAGCCCCGAGCACCTCGCGGGCCTCGCGGGCACCCGTACGTACCCGCTGCGCTCCAGCTTCCGGCCCTCGTACAACATGGCCGTCAACCTCGTCCAGCAGTTCGGGCGGCACCGCTCGCGGGAACTCCTGGAGACCTCCTTCGCGCAGTTCCAGGCGGACCGCTCCGTCGTCGGCATCTCCCGCGACGTGCAGCGCAACGAGACCGGGCTCGCGGGCTACAAGGAGTCGATGACCTGCCACCTCGGGGACTTCGAGGAGTACTCGCGCCTGCGCAGGCAGCTCAAGGACCGGGAGAACGAGCTCGCCCGCGAGGGCGTCCACCAGCGGCGCGCCGCCGCGGCCGCCGCGCTGGAGAAGCTGCGCCCCGGCGACATCATCCACGTGCCCACCGGCAAGTTCGCCGGGCTCGCCCTCGTCCTGGACCCCGGCGTCCCCGCGGGGCGGGCGGCCGGCGGCAGGCGCGGACGCGACTTCGACGCCTTCGACGGGCCGCGCCCGCTCGTGCTCACCGCCGAGCGGCAGGTCAAGCGGCTCAACGGCGTGGACTTCCCCGTCCCCGTCGAGGCGCTGGACCGGATGCGCGTGCCGAAGTCCTTCAACGCGCGCAGCCCCCAGTCCCGCCGCGACCTCGCCTCGGCGCTGCGCACCAAGGCCGGGCACCTCGTCCCCGAGCGGCACCGCAAGGGCCGCGCCGAGGCCGCGGACGACCGCGAGATCACCCGGCTGCGCGCCGAGTTGCGCGCGCATCCCTGCCATGGCTGCGCCGAGCGCGAGGACCACGCGCGCTGGGCCGAGCGCTACCACCGGCTGCTGCGGGACACGAAGCAGCTCGAACGCCGGATCGAGGGCCGCACCAACACCATCGCGCGCACCTTCGACCGGATCGTGGCGCTCCTGACCGAACTCGACTACCTGCGCGGCGAACAGGTCACCGAGCACGGCAGGCGGCTCGCGCGGCTCTACGGGGAACTCGACCTGCTCGCCTCGGAGTGCCTGCGCGCGGGCGTCTGGGAGGGGCTCGGCCCGGCCGAGCTGGCCGCCTGCGCCTCAGCCCTCGTCTACGAATCGCGTTCGGGCGACGACGCGGGGGCGCCCAAGGTGCCCTCGGGCAAGGTCACGTCGGCGCTCACCGAGATGGTGCGGATCTGGGGCAGGCTCGACGCGGTC
The DNA here is from genome assembly GCF_000154905.1 of Streptomyces sp. SPB074. GTDB lineage: Bacteria > Actinomycetota > Actinomycetes > Streptomycetales > Streptomycetaceae > Streptomyces. The sequence continues at coordinate 5,898,122 of NZ_GG770539.1, forward strand.
GAGGAGGACTTCGGCATCAGCCGCACCGAGGGCGTCGGCCAGCGCGAGCCGGATCTCGGCTTCGCCTGGGCCGCGTACGAGTGGGCCTCGGGCAAGGGGCTGGACGAGGTGCTGCGGGAGGCGGAGATGCCCGCCGGGGACTTCGTGCGCTGGACGAAGCAGATCATCGACGTCCTCGGCCAGATCGCCGCGGCGGCCCCCGGTCAGGGGAGCACGGTGCCGAAGGCCGCCCGGCGGGCGGTGGACGGACTGCTGCGCGGCGTGGTCGCGTACACCTCGGTGAGCTGAGGAAAAGCCGCGATCATATTCGGTCGTGAACGGTCGTAAGGAATAGCAAAAACAAAAGGGCGGACCTTTTTCCCTGGGAGGGAATGGGTCCGCCTTCTTTGTGCGAAAAAATATTAGCGCATATGTGCGTCGAGGGGGCCGAAAGGGTGAATGTGTAGTCCCTGACCTGCGGTGATGCCGCGCGGCTGCGGTGGAACGAGCCGCCTCGCGCGCCCCCGTTGGCGTATAAAGGGGCTCGATTCCAGGCCGCGCGCGGTGCGCAGTGGGCTTGCTCGCGGAATATGACACCCGGCGCGCCGAAGCGCACTAGGCTCACCGACGCGGCGCCCCGGTCCCCCGGTCATGTCCTTCGCGCAGGTCCGCGCGCCGGACCGGATCGCGCCGTCCTTTCCGTCGATCGCGCTTGAGGGCATACATGGTGAGTGTCGCTTCACCCCCCGCTCCGCCTCCCGCCGCACGGGTGGCGCCCTGGCCGAGGATGCTGCTGACCGGCCTCCCGGTCCTGGCGGCCACCGCGGTGGCCGCCACGCTGCTCACCGGGGCCGCACGGATCACGGCGCTCGTCGGGGGAGTGCTCGCGCTCGCGCTCGGGCTCGCCCTCACCGCCGAGGTGATCCGCGGCCGGCAGGCCCGCGCCGCCGAGCACCGTGCCGCGCGCCGCCGGCTCGCCGAGGTCCAGAACCTCGTGGACACCAACGACGAGCGCCTGTACCACCTCACCGACGTCGTCCTGCCCCGCATCCACGAGATGGCCTGCGGCGGCGTCATGAACATGCGCATGGAAGAGCTGATCCGCGAGTACCCGCGCTGGCGCGACGACTTCACGGACCCGGAACTCCACCTCGTCAGCAGCATCATCGGCTCGCTGCACGAGATGGAGAACATCCGGCACTCCACCGTGTGGCACTACATCAACATCACCCGCAGGCTCCAGGCCGTCGCACACTCCATGTCCGAGGAACTGCGCGAGATGGAGGAGCGCCACGGGCGCGCCCCCGAGTACTTCGACGACCTGCTCCGCGTCGACCACGCCTGCTCGATGATGATCCGCTGGGCCGACGACCTCGCCACCCTCGGCGGCGGCCGCCCCAGCCGCCGCTGGCCCGGACCCGTCTCGCTGCTCAGCACGCTGCGCGGCGCCCAGGGTCGCATCCTGGAGTTCCCGCGCATCCACATCATGGACATCCCGGACATCGACCTCAAGGGCAACGAGTGCGAGGGCGTCCTCCAGGCCGTCGCCGAGCTGATGGACAACGGCTGCAAGTACTCCGCGCCCAGCTCCAAGGTCTTCGTCAGCGCCATGCGCGTGGAGAAGGGCATCTCGATCTCGGTCGAGGACCAGGGCGGCAGCACCGACATGATCGACAAGCTCATGTCCCGCTACAAGAACATCTACCGCTTCGCCAAGACCAACCGGGACATCGGCCAGTACAAGTACGAGACGGGCATCGGCTACTTCGTGCTCGGGCGGCTGTGCCTGAGCTACGAGATGCACCTGGAGGTCCGGCCCTCGGCGTACGGCGGCCTGCGCGCCATCCTCTTCGTGCCCGAGCACCTCATCGAGGGCATCAACATCGACTACCCCGCCCTCAAGCGCAAGCGCCTGCTCGCCCACGGCATCGGCGCCGAGGCGGTGCCCCGCTTCGACGAGGACGGCGAGCCGATCGTCCCGCTGCCGCGCCGCGAGCACATCCCGTACAGCAAGTACGCCGGTCCGCCCGAGCGCAACGAGGACGGCGAGGCCATCCGGCCCACCGCGCCGCCCGACGCGCCGACCTACACCGAGCGCACCCCCGAGGGCCTGCCCCAGCGGCGCCGCACGATGCCCTACCACCCGGGCGTCGGCTTCGCCCAGTACGCCACCGAGGAGGAGTACCTCGCGGAGCAGGCGAGCATCGCCGAGCAGACGGAGATCAACCTGCGCGCCGCCGCCGCCGAATCGCACAACGGCCCGGTGGGCCCCGGCCACCCGCGGGGAGAGGCGTCCTACGGGAGGGAACGGGACGAGGCACGCGAGGACGGCTGGCAGCAGCCCGAACCGGGGGTCGCGATGGGTGCCTTCTTCGCGGCGGCCAAGGGCGGGACCCTGCCCGACGCGGACGGCGAGCACGGGAAGAAGCCCGCCGACAGCGAGTACGACGACATCGAAGAGGGGGACGAGTACTGATGCCGCAGATCGATCACTTGCTCAAGGAACTGGACGAGACCGTCGAGGGCGTCCACCAGATCGTGGTCCTGTCCGCCGACGGGCTCCAGATCGCCCGCCACGGCGGCGAGCAGGACGCGGCCGACCGCGTGGCCGCCGCCTGCGCCGGGCTCCAGAGCCTCGCCGCCGCCGTGGGCCAGGAACTCCCCGGCTCCCAGGGCCGGATGCAGATGGTGGTCATCGAGGTGGACGAGGGCTACTTCTATCTCATGGCGGCCGGGACGGGGGCCTACCTCGCGGTGCTCGCCGAGGCCCGCACCGAGGCCGGAACGGTCGGCCTCCACATGCGGGAGCTGGCCCGGCGCCTCGGCCCGCACCTGACGAGCCCGCCGCGCCGGACGGGCACCGTCCTCCGATGACCATCCCCTCCCGCCGCAGGCGCCGCGGCACGCAGGACGGCCCGGCACCGGACGGGACCACGCGGGGCGGCCCGCACCAGGACGGCCGGTACCAGGGCGCCCCGTACCAGGACGGCACGGCGCGGGAGCGGGACGGCGCGGGGGCGAGCGCACCGGGGCAGGCGGTGACGGGGGAGGAGAGCGGCCCGGGCAGGCCGGAGCGCTTCTACGCGCTCACCGGCGGCCGGGGCAGCGGCGAGGCCATCGACCTCGTCTCGCTCGTCCAGACCGTCGTCGCCCCCGGGGCCGGGCTCCAGCCCGAGACCGCCGCCGTCCTGCGCCTGTGCCGCACCTCGCTCTCGGCCGCGGAGCTCTCGGCGTACCTGCGCCTGCCGTTCAGCGTCGTGGCCGCGCTCCTGGCCGGGCTGCACGCCGAAGGGCTCGTCCGCATCCTGCGCCCGGTGCGGCCGTCGCACGACACAGCCGACCGTTCCCTCCTCGAAGCGGTGATGCATGGACTTCAACGACTCTGACCTCCTCCCCGGCCCGCGCACCGAGGACCTGCTGCCGGACACCGTCACGGCCGGGGTGAAGCTCGTCGTCGTCGGCGGCTTCGGCGTCGGCAAGACGACGATGGTCGGCTCGGTGAGCGAGATCAGGCCGCTCACCACCGAGGAGACGATGTCCAAGGCGAGCATCGGCGTCGACAGCCTCTTCCGCACCCGCGCGAAGACCGCGACGACGGTCGCGATGGACTTCGGCCGCATCCGCGTCAACGACGAACTCGTCCTCTACCTCTTCGGCACCCCGGGCCAGGAACGCTTCTGGTTCCTGTGGAACGGGCTCTTCGAAGGGGCGCTCGGCGGAGTGGTGCTCGTGGACACCCGCCGCCTGGAGACGAGTTTCGAGGTGATGGGGCGGCTGGAGGAACAGGGCGTGCCCTACGTCGTCGCCGTCAACCGCTTCCCGAAGTCGCCCCGTTACCCGGCGGAGACGCTGCGGGCCGCGCTCGACCTGCCCGCCGAGGTGCCCATCGTCGAGTGCGACGCCCGCGAGCGCGCCTCCAGCCGGGACGTCCTCCTCGCCCTCGTCCACTACCTCGGCGTGATCGCGGAGCGCCGGAGCCCGCGGGCCTGACCGTGCCCGCGCCTGAGGCCCGGCGGACCCCCGTGTCCGCGGGCCCCGCGTCCCCGCGCCCCTCCCTCTTCCCCCGGAGTTCCCGTGACCGCATCCGTTCCGCCCGAGGGCGCCGTCCCGCCGCCCGGCTGCCCCGCCCACACCTCCGCCGCCCCGTCCCGTCCGCGCCCCGACTACTCCGGGCTGCCCGCCCCCGAGGGCCGCGACCCGGCGGGCGAGGCGGACAACCCCAACATCGGCCCCGGCCGGGCCCGCAGGCTCCACGGACCGGACGCCGAGCGCGACCAGCAGGGGCTCTACGACACGCTGCGCCTGGAGTACGGCGAGGTCGCCCCCGTGCTGCTGCCCCGGGACGTACCCGCCTGGCTCGTGCTCGGCCACGAGGAGAACCGCTTCGTGTGCGCGCACCCCGAGCTGTTCACCACGGACGGCCGCGAGTGGCGCCTGCTCCAGGACGGCACGGTCGGCCCCGACCACCCCATGGCGCCCATCTTCATGTGGCAGCCCGTCTGCGCCTTCGTCGAGGGCGAGGAGCACGAGCGGCTGCGCGAGCCGCTGGAGGAGAACCTCCGCGTCACCGACCTGCGCGAACTGCGCCGACTGGTGCAGACCGGCACCTACACCCTCCTCAACGACCTGTGCGAGGAAGGCTTCTGCGACCTCACCGAGGACTACTGCGAGCGCCTCCCGATGCTCGTGCTCCTCGGCCTCTTCGGCATGTCGCACCTGTACGACGACCGCTTCCTCGAAGCGGCCCGCGACCTCATCAAGGGCACCGAGACCGCCAACGCGAGCAACGAGCACCTGATGCGGCTCTTCCGCGCCGAGGTCGAGCGGGCGCGCGCCGAGCCGGGCCGCGACTTCGCCTCGCAACTCCTCGCCCACCGCGCCGGGATGAGCCCGCGCGAGGTCGCCGAGCACCTGCGGATCGTCCTCATCGCCGCGTACGAGACGACGGCGAACCTCCTGGCCAACGCGATGCGCATCCTGCTCGCGCAGATGGAGGTGCGCGGCCGGGTCGGCGCCGGGCGGCTCAACATCTACGAGGCGATCGAGCAGGCGCTGTGGGACGAGCCCCCGTTCAGCGCCATGATGGGCCGCTACGCGCTCCAGGACGTGGAGGTGGGCGGACGGCTCATCAGGAAGGGCGACGCCGTCATGCTCGGCTACGCCGCCGGGAACGTGGACACACGCGTACGTCCCGATCTCCGGGCGCCGGTCAGGGACAACCGGTCCCACCTCGCCTTCGGCCGGGGCCCGCACGCCTGCCCCGGTCAGTACCTGGGCCGTCAGCTCTGCCAGCTCGCGCTGGACGACCTGCTCGCCTGGTTCCCCGACATGCGCCTCGCGGTGCCCTCCTCGCAGCTGCGCTGGTCGGGCTCGCTGCTCAGCCGCCACCTCGTGGAACTCCCCGTCCGCTTCGAACCGCGCTCCCAGCGCGACGAGGAGAGCATCGGCACCTTCGGGCTGCCGCTCCCGGCGGGCGTGAACCTCTTCCCGGCGCCCGACGAGGAGTACGACGTCCCGCCCGTCGAGGTCCCGGGAGGGCTCCTGGAGGCGGAGCGGGAGGCCGGTGAGTGGCGGGCCGCGAAGGAGCGGCGCGAGGCCGCCGAGCGGGCCGAGGCGCCACCGGCGGACGAGGGCACCGGGGCGGGGCTCCCGCGCCCGCGCCGCCTCGTGTGGGGCCGCTCGCGGCGCTGACGGCGGCTCAGTCCCGGGCGGTACGGGCCCAGCGCGCGGGATCGTGCCAGGCGGTGAGCGCGCGCCCGCTCGTGAAGCGGCGCGGCTCACCGCTCAGCGGATCGGTGAACGCGAGCGTGCGGGCCAGGAGCTGGAGCGGGCGGCGGTAGTCGGTGGGGTCCGGGTCGGTGACCCGGGGATAGAGCGGGTCGCCGAGGAGCGGCAGCCCGAGGCCGTTCATGTGGGCGCGCAGCTGATGCGTGCGCCCGGTGCGGGGGAGCAGCCGGTAGCGGGCCAGGAGCGGAGGAAGCCCGGCGTGGGCGGGGGCCGTGCGCACGCCGAGCAGGGCGACGCGGGTCTCGCTGTTCGGCGCGGCGCCCGCGACCTCGCGCGCCGCGAGGTCGCCGCGCTCCTTGACGAGATGGCTGCGGACCGTACGGGGTAGCGGCAGCGAGGGCGCGTAGGCGGCGACCGCCTCGTACTCCTTGCGCACCTCCTTGCGCGCGAAGAGCGACTGGTAGGCCCCCCGGTCCTCGGGCCGTACGACGAAGAGGACGAGACCGGCGGTGAGCCGGTCCAGGCGGTGCGCGGGGCTCAGCGCCGGGATGCCGAGGTCGCGGCGCAGCCGGGCGAGGGCGGTCTCGGTGATGTGGCTGCCGCGCGGGGTGGTGGCGAGGAAGTGCGGCTTGTCGCAGACGAGGAGGCGCTCGTCGCGGTGCACGACGCGCAGCGCGAAGGGGACTTCCGGCTCGGGGGCGCGGGTGCGGTGGAACCAGTACGTGGCACCGGGGAGGCGCTCCCCGCCGTGCGCGGGGCGCCCGCCCGCGTCCACGAACTCGCCGGCGGCGAGCATCGCGTCGAGGACGCCGGACGGCACGGGCAGCCGCGCGCGCAGGTGGGCACGCAGGGTGCCCTCGTGGCTGTCGGGGACACGGAGCCGGACGGCGTCGATGCCGTCCCGCTGGGGGAGCGGCGAGAAAGAACGGGAACGGCGCGGCACGAGACACAGGGTACGGGGAGGGCGGGGGCCGCCCCGTACCTCCGGAGCAAAGGCGGCGGCTTGCTCTCCCGTACTTCCGGCGGGAAGGCGGCGGCCCGCCCGCCCCGTAACCCCGCGCTTTTCAGGCGGCTTCGGCGCCCTCTTGTTCGGCCTCCACGCGGGCGTTCCAGTCCCTCTTGCTCGCCTGCCAGCCGGCTTCTCCTATGGCGTCGGCTTCGCCTCCGGGAGCGCCCGAGCCGGTGCCGAGACGCCCGACGTGCTCGGTCGCTCGTTCCTCACGACCTGCGCGCGACGGGCGTCTCGGCACCGTCGCGCTCCCTTCGGCTCCGTCGGCGCTGCTCGGCCCTGCGGGCCTCGGCGGGTGGGCCCGCGCCTTTCAGGCGGCTTCGGCGCCCTCTTGTTCGGCCTCCACGCGGGCGTTCCAGTCCCTCTTGCTCGCCTGCCAGCCGTCCTCGTTGTGGCCGAGGCGCCAGTAGCCGGAGATGGAGAGGCGGTCGCGGGTGATGCCGCGGTCGAGGCGGAGGTGGCGGCGGAGGTCCTTGACGAAGCCGGCCTCGCCGTGGACGAAGACCTGGACCGTCGCCGGGTCGCACTCCACCGTGCGCACGGCGGCGACGAGCGCCTCGCCCGCCGGGCGTTCGCCCCGGTGCAGCCACGTCAGGCGCACCCCGGCGGGGATGTCGAGCTTCTGCTCCTCGCTCGCGTCCGCGACCTCGATGAAGACGTCGCCCTTCGCGTCGGCGGGCATGTTCTCGACGGCCGCCGCGATCGCGGGCAGCGCGCTCTCGTCCCCCGCGAGCAGGTGGCTGCTCGCGGCCGGCTCCGGGCGGTAGGCGCCGCCGGGACCGGCGAAGCGCAGCACGTCGCCCGGCTTCGCCGCCGCGGCCCAGGGGCCGGCCAGGCCCTCGTCGCCGTGCACGACGAAGTCGACGGTCAGCTCGCGGGCCGCCCCGTCCCAGCGCCGCACGGTGTACGTGCGGGTCACGGGCCACTGCTCGCGCGGGAGGTCCGCCCGCACCTGCCCCATGTCGAAGGGCTCGGGGTACGTGACGCCCTCGCGCGGGAAGATCAGCTTGATGTAGTGGTCCGTGTACTCGTCGGCGGCGAACTCGGCGAGCCCGTCGCCGCCGAAGACCACCCTGACCATGTGCGGGGTGAGCTGTTCGGTACGCAGCACCCGCCCGGAGTGGGTGCGCCCGCCCTTGCGCGCGGGCCGTTCGGCGTCAGCCATGGGAGTCCCCCCGATCGATCTGCTTAGGTAAGCCTAAGTTAGCACTTCACCGGGTGAGTGTGCGCAGCACGCGGTCGAGCGAGCCGCCGAGCCCCCAGCGCTCCCCGAGGGCCGCCAGCGCCTCCCCGTCGCGGGGCTCGTCCGGCAGCCGGTCGTCGAGGTCCGCCGGGACGGCGAGGTCGCGCGCGACGCGGACCACGGTGGGGGCCACGTCCAGGTACGGGCCCGATTCGGTCAGGCGGCGGCGCTGGGCGGGGGTGATCTTCGAGGCGGGGTCGGCGGCGGCGGCGCGGATGCCGTCGAGGTCGCCGTACGCCGCGAGGAGCTTCGCGGCGGTCTTCTCGCCGATCCCCGGCACGCCGGGCAGGCCGTCGCTGGGGTCGCCGCGCAGGGTCGCGAGGTCCGCGTATCCGGGTCCGTCCACCCCGTACTTCTCGCGCAGCACGGCCTCGTCGGTGGCCTGGAGGCTGCCGACGCCCTTGAGCGGGTAGAGCACGCGGACGCCGCGCGCGTCGTCCACGAGCTGGAAGAGGTCGCGGTCCCCCGTGACGATGTCGACCGGGCCGCGCGCGCGGGTGGTGAGGGTGCCGATCACGTCGTCCGCCTCGTAGCCGGGGACGCCGAGCCGCGCGATGCCGAGCGCGTCGAGGACGGCCTCGATGACCGGGACCTGGGGCGAGAGGGTGTCGGGCACCTCCTCCTCGTCGGGGCCCGCCTCCGTCTCCCCGGCGACCCTGTGCGCCTTGTAGCCCGGGATGAGGGCGACCCGCCACTCCGGCCGCCAGTCGGCGTCCATGCAGGCCACGAGGGAGTCGGGCCGGTGGTCCTGGACGAGGTGCGCGATGAAGTCGAGCAGTCCGCGCACCGCGTTGACCGGGGTCCCGTCCGGGGCGCGCACCGAGTCGGGGACGCCGAAGTAGGCGCGGAAGTAGAGGGAGGCGGTGTCGAGGAGCATGAGCCGGGGAGTCTGCGTCACGCCAGGCATCCTGCCGCACTCACCGCCTTGCGCGGGGCCCGGCCCGGCACGCCGTGGCCGAACCTTTTCGCCCTGTGCGCCCGCCCGGGTGTGGGGGCACACCTCACACCATAACGGCGAGGTAACGCAAGCACTTTGGGGCGATCCGGAAGTGATCTGAATCACATAATCGTTTGATGGGTATAAGCCCGGGAAGCAGCGCCCCCGGAGCGGACCCGACGTACCGAACGGAACGACCGGGTCAGCGGACGGATTCCGCAAGCTTCACGGCTCGCCGCGACAGGGGTGGCGAGCCGCTTTCCGTGCGATCCGAGAGGTGTTTGTGGCAAAGCTACAAGCCGAGAATTTGTTCAAGGTCTTCGGCAGACAAGCCGAGTCCGCCGTCAGCCGCCTCCAGGACGGCGTCACGCGCGAGGACCTGCGTGCCGAGGGCATCACGGCCGCCGTGATCGACGCCTCCTTCTCCGTGGAGGAAGGCCAGATCTTCGTGGTCATGGGCCTCTCCGGCTCCGGCAAGTCCACGCTGCTCCGGATGCTCAACGGCCTCCTCGAACCCACCGCCGGTCACGTCCGTTTCGACGGGCAGGACCTCACCGGGCTCAGCGCCGCCGGGCTGCGCGAGGTGCGCGCCAAGAAGATCAGCATGGTCTTCCAGCACTTCGCCCTCTTCCCGCACCGCAGCGTCCTGGAGAACGCCGCCTACGGCCTCCAGGTGCAGGGCGTGCCGCGCGAGGAGCGCGAGCGCCGCGCCACCGAGGCCCTGGAACTCGCCGGGCTCAAGGGCTGGGAGAAGTCCTGGCCCGACGAGCTGTCCGGCGGGATGCAGCAGCGCGTGGGCCTCGCCCGCGCGCTCGCGACCGACGCCGACCTGCTCCTCATGGACGAGTCCTTCAGCGCGCTGGACCCGCTGATCCGCCGTGACATGCAGGACCAGCTGGTCGAGCTCCAGAAGCGGCTGAAGAAGACCATCGTCTTCATCACCCACGACCTCAACGAGGCCATGCGCCTCGGCGACAGCATCGCCGTCATGCGTGACGGCCGCATCGTGCAGACCGGGACGGCGGAGGACATCCTCGTCACCCCGGCCAATGACTACGTTGCCGCCTTCACCCAGGACGTCGACCGCTCCCGCGTGCTCACTGCCGGCGCCATCATGGCCGAGCCGGAGAGCGTCCACGGGACCGTCGCCGACGGCAAGGAGCTGCGCGACCACGCGGACGTGCTCGCCGCCGCCCCGGCCACCGTCACCGAGGACACCCCGATCTTCCAGCTCTTCGGCCCCAGCGCCAGGAGCACCGCGCCCGTCGCGGTGACCGACGCGAAGGGCGCGCTCATCGGCGTCGTCCCCCGCGCGCGCCTGCTCGCCGTCCTCGGGGAGCCCATGAAACCCGAGGAGCAGGGCGCCACGCTCGCCAAGACTCCGGAACAGCGCCACGAGGGCGCCACCGGAAAGGTGAGTGCACGTGCCTAGGCTTCATCTCGGGGACTGGGTCGACTCGATCGTCGACTGGCTCCAGAACAATCTCTCCTGGCTCTTCGACTTCATCGCCACGTGCGCGAAGGGCATGTACGACGGCATCAACGCCGTGCTCAACGGTCCCGAGCCGCTGCTGCTCGCCGGGATACTCGCGGTCCTCGCCTTCTGGCTGCTCGGGCTCACCGCGGGAGTGCTCTCCTTCGCCGGTTTCGCGCTGATCGACTCGCTCGAACTGTGGGAACCGGCGATGAACAGCTTCTCGCTGGTCGTCGTCGCCACCGTGATCGCGCTGATCGTCGGGGTGCCGCTCGGCATCTGGGCGGCCAGATCGCAACGGGCGAGCGCGATCGTACGACCGGTGCTCGACTTCACGCAGACGATGCCCGCCATGGTCTACTTGATCCCGGCGATCTTCTTCTTCGGGGTCGGCGTCCCGGCCGGGATCGTCGCCACGATCATCTTCGGCTTCGCGCCCGCCGTGCGCATGACCGAACTCGGCATCCGGCAGGTCGACGAGGAACTCGTCGAGGCCGCCGACGCCTTCGGCACCACGCCGCGCAAGACGCTCTTCGGTGTGCAGCTTCCGCTGGCCCTGCCGACGATCATGGCCGGGATCAACCAGGTCATCATGCTCAACCTGTCGATGGTCGTCATCGCGGGCATGATCGGCGGGGGCGGCCTCGGTGGCTCCGTCTACCAGGCCATCGGCAACGTCGACATCGGGCTCGGCTCCGAGGCCGGTATCTCCATCGTCATCCTCGCGATCTACCTCGACCGCGTGGTCGCGGTCCTCGGCCAGCAGATCTCCCCGCTCGGCCGCCGCGCCGTCGCGCGCGTCCGGGCCACGCAGGGCCTCAAGATCTGGTCGTACCGTCCCCGGCCGACCGTCGCGGTCGTCGGTGTCGTGATCCTCGGTCTCGTCGCCGGCGGCATGGGCGTCTTCGGCGGCTCGGACGAGGCGAAGACCGTCGACGCCACCGACGTCGGCAAGGGCGAGACCGTCAGCGTCGGCTACATCCCGTGGGACGAGGGCGTCGCCTCCACCTTCCTGTGGAAGGACATCCTCGAACAGCGCGGCTTCAAGGTCTCGGCCAAGCAGTACGAGGCGGGCTCGCTCTACACCGGTATGGCCAACGGCCAGGTCGACTTCCAGACCGACTCCTGGCTGCCCACGACCCACGCGCAGTACTGGAAGAAGTACGGCGACAAGCTGGAGGACATGGGCGCCTGGTACGGCCCGACCTCGCTGGAGGTCGCCGTGCCCTCGTACGTCAAGGGCGTGAAGTCCACGGCGGACTTGAAGGGCAAGGAGTCGGAGTTCAAGAACCGGATCGTCGGTATCGAGCCGAGTGCCGGTGAGATGGGTCTGCTCAAGGACAAGGTCGTGAAGGACTACGGCTTGTCCAAGTACAAGGTGATCGACGGTTCGACGCCGGGGATGCTCGCGGAGCTGGACCGGGCGTACAAGAAGAAGGAGCCGATCGCGGTCACGCTGTGGTCGCCGCACTGGGCGTACGACAAGTACGACCTGACCAAGCTCAGTGACCCGAAGGGCAGCTGGGGCAAGGGCGACGAGGTCCACACCCTCGCCCGCAAGGGCTTCTCGAAGGACTTCCCCGAGGCCGCGCAGTGGCTCAAGGACTTCAAGCTGGACGAGAAGCAGCTCGGCAGCCTGGAGGCCGAGATCCAGGACGCCGGCAAGGGCAAGCAGCAGGAAGCCGTCAAGTCCTGGATCAAGAAGAACCCGGGCATCGTGGACAAGCTCGCCCCCGTGCAGAAGACCGACGTCAACGTCGGCAAGGGCAAGACCGTCCAGATGGGCTTCATCCCCTGGGACGAGGGCATCGCCTCCTCGTACCTCTGGAAGGAGATCCTGGAGCGCCGCGGCTTCAAGGTCTCGGCCAAGCAGTACGAGGCCGGAGCGCTCTACACCGGTATGGCCAACGGCCAGGTCGACTTCCAGACCGACTCCTGGCTGCCCACGACCCACGCGCAGTACTGGAAGAAGTACGGCGACAAGCTGGAGGACATGGGCGCCTGGTACGGCCCGACCTCGCTGGAGGTCGCCGTGCCCTCGTACGTCAAGGGCGTGAAGTCCACGGCGGACTTGAAGGGCAAGGAGTCGGAGTTCAAGAACCGGATCGTCGGTATCGAGCCGAGTGCCGGTGAGATGGGTCTGCTCAAGGACAAGGTCGTGAAGGACTACGGCTTGTCCAAGTACAAGGTGATCGACGGTTCGACGCCGGGGATGCTCGCGGAGCTGGACCGGGCGTACAAGAAGAAGGAGCCGATCGCGGTCACGCTGTGGTCGCCGCACTGGGCGTACGACAAGTACGACCTGACCAAGCTCAGTGACCCGAAGGAGAGCTGGGGCAAGGGCGACGAGGTCCACACCCTCGCCCGCAAGGGCTTCTCGGACGACTTCCCCGAGGCCGCGCAGTGGCTCAAGGACTTCAAGCTGAGCGAGAAGCAGCTCGCGAGCCTCGAAGGCGCCATCCAGGACGCCGGCAAGGGCAAGCAGCAGCAGGCCGTCCAGGGCTGGATCAAGGACAACCCCGGCATCGTGGACAAGCTCGCCCCGGTCAAGGGCGGCTCCTCCGCCTCCGCCGTCGACTTCAAGAACGGCGACGGCAAGGACGAGCGCTCGCGCGCGATCAACGTCGCGTGGTTCCCGTGGGAGGAGGACATCGCCGCCACGTACCTGTGGAAGCACGTCCTCGACGAGCGCGGCTACAAGATGAACCTCAAGCAGTTCGAGGTCGGCCCGATGTACGCCGCCATGGCCCGCAACCAGCTCGACGTCCAGTTCGACGGCTGGCTGCCGTACACCCAGAAGAACTACTGGGACAAGTACGGGAGCAAGCTGACGAAGGTCGGCGAGTGGTACTCGCCGACCTCGCTGGAGATCGCCGTGCCGAGCTACGTGAAGGACGTCAAGTCCCTCGCCGACCTCAAGGGCAAGGGCGACGAGTTCGGCGGTCGCGTCATCGGCATCGAGCCGGGCACCGCGACGATGGACATCCTCAAGAACAAGGTGCTGCCCTCGTACGGCCTCGACAAGGAGTACAAGGTCGTCGACGGCTCGACGCCCGGGATGCTCTCCGAGCTCAAGCGGGCCTACGCCAAGAAGGAACCGATCGCGGTCATGCTGTGGTCGCCGCACTGGGCGTACAACCAGTACGACCTGACCAAGCTCAAGGACCCCAAGGGCTCCTTCGGCAAGGGCGACCGCATCACCACCGTGGCCTCCAAGGAGTTCCCGAAGCAGTACCCGCAGCTCACGAAGTGGCTCAAGGACTTCAAGCTGAGCGACAGCCAGCTCTCCGAGCTGGAGAACGAGCTGCACAAGCAGGGGACCGGCCACGAGGACGAGGCCGTCGACAACTGGGTCAAGAAGAACCCGGACATCGTCGACAAGATGGCTCCCATGTAATTGCGCCGGCCCAGCCGAAGGGAGCGCGCCGGACGATCCGGCGCCGGCGCTCCCGGAGGCGGGGCCGACGCCGCAGGAGTGGAGCGGTACGGCGGATCTCCGCCGTGTGCGCGCACGGACACCCGGCGTACGGGGTCCGCCGCCACCGCTCCGCCAACCGGCCGCCGCTCAGGCGCCCACGGCCGGCGCTCCACACCGTGAGGGCGGTACCCACCCTGGGGTCCCGCCCTCACGGGCGTCCGGGCACGGGCCGTCCCACGTGCGCGGTTCCCCGGGCCGTCTCCTCCACTCCGCTCCCCTCGCGCGCCCCGACTGCGTAGGCTGCTCACATGCCCCAGTGGACGGGGCCCCGCGGGAGGGAGCGGCAGCGATGGACGAGAAGGAAGCCCCGAGGGTCGGCAACGCCGTACGCCGCCGCCGCCGCGCCCTCGAACTCACGCTCGCCACCGTGGCCCGCCGCTCGGGCCTCTCGGTGCCCTTCCTCAGCCAGATCGAGAACGAACGCGCCCGCCCCTCCACCCGCTCCCTGTGCGCCGTCGCGCACGCTCTGGAGACCACGGTCGACGAGCTGTTCGCCGCCGCCGACCCCGCGCACACCGTGGACGTGGTCCGCAGCGACGACGAGGACACCGCGCTGATGGCCCCGGCACCGGGCGTGCGCTCCCTCGTGCGGGGCCAGCACCAGCTCCAGGCCATGGAGTACTGCGGCGACCACGACTCGGGACGCGAGTTCCAGTACCGCAACGACTCGCTGCTCTACGTCGCCGACGGCGCGGTCACCGCCGAGGCCGAGGGCCGCGTCCACCAGCTCTGCGCCGGGGACACGCTCTACCTCAGCGCCGGGGTGCGGCACCGCTGGCGGGCCACCGAGCCCGACACGCGGCTCCTCGTCGTCGCGGTCGGCGACCACATCGCGGCGGGCGAGGCCCCGCCCCGCTGACGGGGCGGGGCTCACCCAGCCGGGTTGGACCGCGGGGGCGGGCGCGGGCCCGGACCGCGGGCGCGGGATCAGACCGCCGGTGCGGGGCGGGCGCCCAGTTCCCGTACCGCGCCGAAGGCCGCCGCGCACCACGCGAGCAGCAGCAGCACGTAGATCCCGGCGGCGAGCCAGCGGTACGCGGCGAGGCCGGTGTGGGCGGCGAGCTGGGTCGGGCCCGTGACGCACGTGCCGACGGGGAAGGTGAACGCCCACCACGTGGACGAGGGCCGCAGGCCCCGCGCGAGCGCGCGGGCCACGAGCGCGGCGGCGATGAGCAGCCACAGCAGCGCGAAGCCCATCACGGGCACCCCGTACACGACCGAGAAGACCCGCAGACCCCGCGCCGTCCCGTCGGGAAGCACCCCGCGCGCCGCATCCGCGATCGCGCCGGTGGCCGTCGTGGACTGGCCCAGCGGCCCGAGGACGAGGAAGAGCGAGGGCGCGAGGCGCGTGGGCCAGCCCCCGCCCGTGAGCAGTCGCGCCCCGACGAGCGGCAGGACGACGAGGACCGCGAGCAGCGAGGTGCCGAAGAGCGCCAGGCACCCGTAGACGAAGGTCTCGCGCGCCTGCCCGGCGGGCAGCTCCCCGGCCAGCCCGGGACCCACGGAGGCCGCCACCATCGGCGCGACGAGCGGCAGCAGCCACACCGGCGAGACGTCCGCGAAGCGCGCCCGCGCGTGCACGATCATCAGCACCGGAATCCCGGCCGCCACGGCCACGGCGAGCACCGCCCCGACCGCGAGCAGCACCTCGGCGAGCCCGGTCGCAGCGCCGTGCCCGAGGACGTCGGCGCCGACCCGCTGCGTCGCCGCCGAGAGCGCGAGGAACGCCATCGCGAGACAGCCGTAGAACGGGGCCTCGGCGGGGGAGCGCAGGTGCGCCCGCGCCTGGTCCCGGTGGCGCGCCCAGTGGGCGCCGCGCGCGGCGAGCACCGCGAGCAGCGCGAGCGCCGCCACGCCCCACAGGGCCGCGCACAGCGCGCGCAGCCCCGCGACGTGCTGCGGCAGGCCGCTGCCCGCCGTCGCGAGCATCGCCGTGCCCATCACCGCCGCGTAGTGGTTCGGCCCGAACCCACGCAGGCGCGAGACGGGAGCGGGCG
The DNA here is from genome assembly GCF_000154905.1 of Streptomyces sp. SPB074. Classification (GTDB taxonomy): domain Bacteria; phylum Actinomycetota; class Actinomycetes; order Streptomycetales; family Streptomycetaceae; genus Streptomyces. The sequence goes on from NZ_GG770539.1 coordinate 5,913,966, forward strand.
CGGAGGTCTGGGCTGCGGGGGAGGGGGCCACGGCGACGGATGGGGAGCTCATGCATCCATCTTGTCCGGGGGCTCAGCGCCCTCACCAGGGACGATGCGGCTATGAGGGCATAAGCTGGGTTTATGAGCGGGAGGAACGAGCGGGTGCGGGACGGCGGTTCGGACGGGGCGGCGAGCGAGGAGCCCGCGCGGAGCGTGAGCGGAATCACGGGGACCCCGCCCACTCCGGCGGGCCCCGGCGAGGGTGCGCCGTCGCCCGCGCGCTCCGGTGAGGGAGCGCCGACGCCCGCGCGCTCCGGTGAGGGAGCGCCGACGCCCGCGCGTCCCGGTGAGGGCTCGCTGGCCCGCCGGGTCCCGGACCTCGGGCTGCTCGAAGTGCTCCTGGCCGTGGACCGCCTCGGGAGCCTCGGCCGGGCCGCGAAGGAGCTCGGCATCACCCAGCCGGCCGCCTCCGGCCGGGTACGGAGCCTGGAGCGGCAGCTCGGCGTCGGGCTCGTCACGCGCTCCCCGCGCGGCTCGCGGCTCACGCCGACCGGGACGCTCGTGGCGGGCTGGGCGCGCCGCGTCGTCGAGGCGGCCGCGGCCTTCGACGCCGG
>NZ_GG770539.1:5916455-5918483 GCF_000154905.1 Streptomyces sp. SPB074
CGGTAGGCCGCGACGGGCTCCAGCGGGGCGCTGTCGAGCGCGCCCAGGCCCGCCGAGAGCCAGGCCCGCAGCGCGGGCCCGTGCTCCGGGTCCGCGGCCCGCCGCGCGCACAGCTCCGCCGCCCCCGTCTCCAGGACCTCGCGGTGCGCGAGCACGTCCTCCAGGTCCACGCCCGCGCGCCGGGGAGGGCGCGGGCGCGCCCGGACGAAGGTGCCCCCGTACCGTCCCCGCCGGGACTCCGCGAGGCCCTCCGCGTGCAGCACCGCGAGGACCTCCCGCAGCGTCGCCCGGCTCACCCGCAGCCGCTCCGCCAGCTCGCGCTCCGGCGGCAGGCGCTCGCCGGGCGCGACGAGGCCGAGGCGGAGCACCTGGAGGATCTGTTCGAGGGCCTCCTCGAAGCCGTTGCCGCCCCGGACGGGCCGCAGGACCCGGCCGAGCCCGCCACCGGCCCCGGCGCACGGACCCCCGCTCCCGGCCCCGCCCGCGCCCCCGCCCTCGTCTTCCGTCCAGCCGGACACGGCCCCGCCCTCTTCCGTCCAATGGTCCCGGGCCCTACCTTAAGGTTCCCGGCTCATCCAAGGAGATCTCCGTGGCGGACCGCACCACCTCCCCCCGTACCGCTCCCCTCAGCGTCGAGACGCTGACCGCGCAGGTGAGGGCGGGCGAGGTGGACACGGTCGTGCTCGCCTTCCCCGACATGCAGGGCCGCCTCCAGGGCAAGCGCTTCGCCGCCCCCTTCTTCCTCGACGAGGTGCTGCCGCACGGCACCGAGGGCTGCGACTACCTCCTCGCCGTCGATGTCGAGATGAACACCGTGGACGGCTACGCGAGTTCGTCCTGGGAGCAGGGGTACGGCGACTTCGCGCTCGCCCCCGACCCGGCGACCCTGCGCCGCCTGCCCTGGCACCCCGGCACCGCGCTCCTCCTCGGCGACCTCGCCACGACCGACGGCGCGCCCGTGACCGTCGCCCCGCGCCAGATCCTGCGCCGCCAGCTCGACCGCCTCGCGGAACGCGGGCTCACCGCACGTGCCGGGACCGAGCTGGAATTCCTCGTCTTCAACGACACCTACGAGCAGGCGTGGGAGCGGAACTACCAGGGGCTGACCCCGGCGAACCAGTACAACATCGACTACTCGGTGCTCGGCACCGGCCGGGTCGAGCCGCTGCTGCGCCGTATCCGCAACGAGATGGCCGGCGCCGGGCTCACCGTCGAATCGGCGAAGGGCGAGTGCAATCCGGGCCAGCACGAGATCGTCTTCCGCTACGACGACGCGCTCACGACCTGCGACCAGCACGTGCTCTACAAGACCGGGGCGAAGGAGATCGCGGCCCAGGAGGGCCGCGCCCTCACGTTCATGGCCAAGTTCAACGAGCGCGAGGGCAACTCGTGCCACATCCACCTCTCACTCGCCGGCCCCGACGGCGCCTCCGTGATGGCGGGCGAAGGACCGCACGGCATGGCGCCGCTCATGCGGCACTTCCTTGCCGGACAGCTCGCGGCCCTGCGTGAGTTCACGCTCCTGTACGCGCCCACCGTCAACGCCTACAAGCGGTTCCGGCCCGGCTCCTTCGCCCCCACCGCCGTCGCCTGGGGCCCCGACAACCGCACCTGCGCCCTCCGCGTCGTCGGCCACGGGCAGGGGCTGCGCTTCGAGAACCGGCTCCCCGGCGGCGATGTCAACCCCTACCTCGCCGTCGCCGCGATGATCGGCGCGGGACTGCGCGGCGTCGAGCGGGAGCTGGAACTCCCCGAGCCCTGCACGGGCAACGCCTACGAGGCCGGCTACCCGCACGTCCCCGCGACCCTCCACGAGGCCGCCGCGCTGTGGCGCGAGAGCGCCCTCGCCCGCGAGGTCTTCGGCGGGGACGTCGTCGCGCACTACGCCAACATGGCCCGCGTCGAACTCGACGCCTTCGACGCCGCCGTCACCGACTGGGAACTGCGCCGCTCCTTCGAACGGCTCTGAGCGACACGCCGGTACGGGCCGGGACCGCCCCCGCCCCCCGTACCGTCCGCCCACCCCCG
>NZ_GG770539.1:5918775-5922527 GCF_000154905.1 Streptomyces sp. SPB074
CCGAGGAGGTGGACCGCGCCGTCCGGCGCGCGAGCGCCGCGCAGCACGGCTGGGCGGCCCTCGCCCCCGCCGACCGCGCCCGCCTCCTGCGCCGCTTCGCCGCCGTCGTGGACACGCACGTCGAGGAACTGGCCCGCCTGGAGGTCGCCGAGGCCGGGCACACCCTCGGCAACGCCCGCTGGGAGGCGGGCAACGTGCGCGACCTCCTGGAGTACGCCGCCGGGGGAGTGGAACGCCTGACGGGACGGCAGATCCCCGTCGCGGGCGGCATCGACGTGACGTTCCTCGAACCCCTCGGCGTCGTCGCCGTCATCGCCCCGTGGAACTTCCCGCTGCCCGTCGCGGGCTGGGGCAGCGCCCCCGCGCTCGCCGCCGGGAACGCGGTGATCCTCAAGCCCGCCGAGACCACCCCCCTCACCGCCCTGCGCCTCGCGGACCTCGCCCTGGAGGCCGGACTGCCCGACGGCCTCTTCCAGGTCCTGCCCGGCACAGGCCCGGGCGCGGGCGAGGACCTGGTGCGCCACCCGGGCGTGCGCAAGGTCGTCTTCACCGGCTCGGTCCGCACCGGCAAACGCGTCATGGCCCTCTGTGCCGAGCAGGTCAAGGCGGTGACACTCGAACTCGGCGGCAAGAGCCCCAACCTCGTCTTCGCCGACGCCGACCTCGAAGCCGCCGCCTCCTCCGCCCCCATGTCCTTCCTCGACAACGCGGGCCAGGACTGCTGCGCCCGCACCCGCGTCCTCGTCGAACGCCCCGCCTACGACGCCTTCCTCGCCCTCCTCGAACCGGCCCTGCGCGCCGTCGTCGTCGGCGACCCGGCCGACCCCGGGACGCAGATGGGCCCGCTCATCTCGGCCCGGCAGCGCGAGCGCGTCGCCTCCTACGTCGGCCCCGGCCTGGACGTCATCCGGGGGAGCGCCCCCGAGGGTCCCGGCTTCTGGTACCCGCCGACCCTCGTGCTCGGCGCGCGCCCCGAGGACCCCGTGGCGGTCGAGGAGATCTTCGGGCCCGTCGCCGTCGTGCTGCCCTTCGACGGCGAGGAGGAGGGCGTACGCCTCGCGAACGCGACCCCGTACGGCCTCTCGGGCTCCGTGTGGACCCGCGACGGGGCCCGCGCGCTGCGCGTCGCGCGCGGCATCGCGGCCGGCAACCTCTCCGTCAACTCGCACAGCAGCGTCCGCTACCACACCCCCTTCGGCGGCTACGGCGAATCCGGGCTCGGGCGGGAACTGGGCCCCGACGCGCTCGCCGCCTTCACCGAGACCAAGAACGTCTTCATCAGCACCGACCCCGGCACGGAAGGCTGAGACCCCCATGAGCGCACCGCAGGACACGCCCCCCGCCCCGGACCCGGCCGCGGAGACCCCCGTCTGCCGCCGCCTCGTCGGCCGCACCGCCGTCGTCACGGGCGCCGGCAGCGGCATCGGCCTCGCGACCGCCCGGCGGCTCGCCTCCGAGGGCGCCCACGTCGTCTGCGCCGACCTGGACGAGGAGACCGGCCGGGCGGCGGCCGAGGAGGTGGACGGGCTCTTCCGCCGCACCGACGTCACGGTGCCCGAGGACGTCGCCGCGCTCTTCCGCACGGCCTTCGACACCTACGGCAGCGTCGACGTCTCCTTCCACAACGCGGGGATCTCGCCCCCCGAGGACGACTCGATCCTCACCACGGGCCTCGACGCCTGGCGCCGCGTCCAGGAGGTCAACCTCACCTCCGTCTACCTGTGCTGCCAGGCCGTCCTGCCCTACATGCGCCAGCAGCGGCGCGGCTCCATCATCAACACCGCCTCCTTCGTCGCCCGCATGGGCGCCGCCACCAGCCAGATCTCCTACACCGCGTCCAAGGGCGGCGTCCTCGCCCTCTCGCGCGAACTCGGCGTGCAGTTCGCCCGCGAGGGCATCCGCGTCAACGCCCTGTGCCCCGGCCCCGTGAACACCCCGCTGCTGCGCGAACTCTTCGCCAAGGACCCCGAGCGCGCCGCGCGCCGCCTCGTCCACATCCCCCTCGGCCGCTTCGCCGAGGCCACCGAGATCGCCGCCGCCGTCGCCTTCCTCGCGAGCGACGACTCCTCCTTCGTCAACGCCGCCGACTTCCTCGTGGACGGCGGGATCTCCGGCGCGTACGTGACCCCCCTCTGAACCCGGGATGTACGGTGCATGACATCCGGGGCCGCCCCCTTCCGTGCCCCGCGTCCCGGGTCCCGGGACGGCGGCGGCCCCGCGCTCCGCCCTGCCGTCGGACAGATCGGACCCCCCATGCGCCGCACCACCCCCCTGCTCGCCTCGCTCGGCCTCGCCGCCGCCGCGCTGCTCGCCACCTCCGCACCCGCCGGGGCCCAACCCCCCGCCCACGGTACGGACTGCCCCCGGCTCAGCACGAAACTCCCCTGGTACGGCCACAACCGCGCCGCCCTCCAGCGCGTCATCGACGAACGCGGCACCTGCTCGCACCCGGGCCTCGCCGACGGCCGCCACGGCGGACAGCGCCCCGTCGCCGCCTTCGACTGGGACAACACGATCTCCAAGAACGACATCACCGACGCGACCATCGCCTGGTCCCTGCGCCACGACAAGATCCTGCGCCCGGCCGACTGGCGCCGCACGAGCGCCTGGCTCACCGGCGAGGCGGCCCACGCCCTCACCGAGGCGTGTGGCACCGACGTCCCCGTCGGCGCCCCGCTGCCCACCTCCGAACGCACCGACTGCGCCGACGAAATCTTCGAGATCCGCAGCACCGCGCACACCATGGGCGGCGCCGAGGCGTTCGAGGGCGAATGGAACCACCGCCGCACCGTCCCCGAGTACGCCTGGGTCCCCCAGCTCTTCGCCGGGCACACCGCCGCCCAGCTCACCGCCTATACGCGCGCCGCCCGCGAGGAGGCCCTCGCCGCGCCCGTCGGCGCGACCCAGCGCGTCGGCACCCACACCATCCCGGGCTACGTGCGCTACTACGAGCAGCAGCGCGACCTCGTGCGCACCCTCCAGCGGGCCGGCTTCGACGTCTACATCGTCTCCGCCGGCTCCGAGCCCGTCACCGAGGTGTGGTCGGCGGGCATCGGCATCGACAAGAAGCACACCATCGCCATCCGCAGCCTCCTCGACCGGCGCGGCCGGATCACCACCGTCAACGAGGGCTGCGGCGGCGAACCCGCCTCCAAGGGCGCCGACATCCCCTACACCGACGGCAAGCGCTGCTGGATCAACCAGGAGATCTTCGGCGTCAAGGGCCCGCGCGCCTGGCAGCGGCAGGACTTCGCGCACCGCGTCGCGATCGGCGGCGGCGACGCCGACACCGACGTCACCTTTGTCGGCGACGCCACGGGCGCGCACCTCGTGCTCAACCGCAACAAGAACGAGATCATGTGCCGCGCCTACGACAACGAGGACGGCCGCTGGCTCGTCAACCCGATGTTCATCGAGCCGCTGCCCCGCAAGAAGGACGCCTACCCCTGCGCGACGACGGCGCGCACCGAGGAGGACGGGAGCCAGGGGCCCGCGCGGCGCGACGACGGCTCGGTCATCCCCGACCAGGCGGACAGCGCTTTCGGCGGCGCCTGAGCCGGAGCCGGCCCGGCCGCCCCGGGCCGCCGCTCGCGGACGCGGCACAGGGGCGCGTGGCGGGGCCGCGCGCTCCCGTCCGCGGGAACCGGCGTGCCGACCGGGTGAGTTCACCCGGCCGAACGGGCGAAACGCCCTAAAGTTGCCGCCATGGAGACGCCCCCCGCCCGGCCGGGCTGTTACCCCGACCCCCATGG
>NZ_GG770539.1:5923840-5924788 GCF_000154905.1 Streptomyces sp. SPB074
GACCGCGCGCACCGCGCGCACCACCTCGGCCCGGCGCGCGGCCAGCTCACGGCGCGCGGCGGCCTGCATGAGCCGCACGGTGCGCGAGCGCAGCGGACGGCCCGCCAGCTTGTCGCCCACCCCGGCCACATGGCCCTCGTACGCCATGATCCCGACCAGCCGGAAACCGGGTGTCCGCGCCACCGCGCGCGCCATCTCGGCGAGCTGCGCGGGCGCGTGCAGCGGCGAACGCCGCGCGCCCACCCGCACCCGGCCGCCCAGCAGCCGCAGCGAGGTGTCCAGTTCGAGGCAGACCCGGATCTCCTCGGTACCGCCCTCGCGGGCCGCGTCGATGAGCCGCAACTGCGCGGGATCGTCCACCATGACCGTCACGGCGGCGGCGAGCTTGGGGTCGGCGGCGAGTTCGGCGTACGCGGCCCGGTCCGTCGACGGGTAGGCCAGCAGCACGTCCTCGAAGCCCTCGCGGGCCAGCCACAGCGACTCCGCGAGCGTGAACGACATGATCCCCGCGAACCCGGGCCGGGCCAGGACCCGTTCGAGCAGGGCACGGCAGCGCACCGACTTGCTCGCGACCCTGATCGGCTTCCCCTGGGCGCGGCGCACGAGGTCGTCGGCGTTCGCGTCGAAGGCGTCCAGGTCGACGAGCGCGAACGGCGCTTCGAGGTGTGCGGTGGCCCGGTCGTAGCGGGCCCGGTCGGCTGCGCGCGCGGTCATGGACGCAGCCTGCCAGACACCCCTACCGATGGGTAGAGGGAGAAAGCGAACCGACCCCCTCCCGGGGGATGTTCCGGGCCAAAGAGACGGCCCGCGCACACCCGCCCCGGGGGATGCCGGGACCCCGTAAAGTGACCGGCACCCGAGCCGCCGCGCCCGCCCGCCGCGCGGGCCCGGGCCCGTCGGCGAGCGGAAGGACACGGGCAGCGCATGAGCACGGACGCCCGGCCCCTC
>NZ_GG770539.1:5925387-5926905 GCF_000154905.1 Streptomyces sp. SPB074
GGCACGGCGTCCCCGTCGACACCCTGAACCCGACGCGCGTCCGCGGCGAGGGCGCGGGGCCCGGCGGCGCCGACCGGAACTGGACCCGGGTCGCCGTCGCCCCCGACGGGGACTGCGCGCACGCCTTCGACCCGCTCCTGCGGCGGGCCCTCGCCCCCGCCGGCTGCCTGCGGCTGCTGCGCGCCACGTACACCGACGCGACCCGCAGCCACCTCACCACCGTGGGCCTCCTCTTCACGAGGACCGGCCCCGCCGGGATGACCGCGCTGCGCGACCGCTTCCGCGCCGAGCACCTCGACACCCGCACCGACCTGCTCCCCCTTCCCTACGGGCCGAAGGGCTCCCTCGCGGAGGGCTTCGGCGCGCGGCAGCGCGTGAGCTGGAGCCTCACGGTGCGCACGGACCTGCCCGTCGTGGTCTGGGCCGTCTCCGGCTTCGCCGACGGACGGTCCTTCGCCACCCCGGTCCCGGCAGCGCGCGCGACACGCGAGGGCGAGGAGGGCACGGCCGCCCTCTCGGGCCTCGGCCACGACACCGCCGCGCTCGCGACCCGTACGGATCAGGCCCTGACGAAGGCGGCGGGTCCCGCCGGGGAGCCCACCGGATGAGCACGCGCCGCGTCCTCCTCACCGGGGTCACGAGCCTCGCCCTCGTGCTGCTGCCCGCGCAGCACGCGGCGGCGGACGGCATCCGCGCCCAGCAGTGGGGGCTCGGCGCCGTCCGCGCGGAGGGAGCCTGGGCCACGACGAAGGGAGCGGGCGCCACCGTCGCCGTTCTCGACACGGGCGTCGACGGCGACCACCCCGACCTCGCGGGCAACGTCCTGCCTGGCAAGGACCTCGTCGGTTTCGGCGCGCACGCGGGCGAGGAGCACTGGGCCGAGCACGGCAGCGCGATGGCCGGGATCATCGCCGCGCACGGCCACGGGCCCGGCGCGGCCGACGGCGTCATGGGCATCGCGCCCGAGGCGAAAATCCTGCCCGTGCGGGTCATCCTGGAGGACGAGGACCCGCAGCGGCCCCGCGCGGGCCGCACCCGGGGCGAGGCGCTCGCCGAGGGCATCCGCTGGGCCGCCGACCACGGCGCCGACGTCATCAACCTCTCGCTCGGCGACGACAGCACCGAGGCCCGCCCCCAGCCCGCCCAGGACGCGGCCGTGCGGTACGCGCTCGCCAAGAACGTCGTCGTGGTCGCCTCGGCGGGCAACGACGGCGAGAAGGGCGACCACGTCTCCTACCCCGCGGCCTACCCGGGGGTCCTCGCGGTCACGGCCATCGACCGCTACGGCGAGCACGCCCCCTTCTCGACCCGCCGCTGGTACGCGACCGTCGCCGCCCCGGGCGACGACATCGTGACCCTCAACCCCGACCTGCGCTACTACGAGGGCTGGGGCACCAGCGCCGCCGCCGCCTTCGTCTCCGGCACGGTCGCCCTGCTGCGCGCGGCCCATCCCGGCCTGCCCCCCGACCGCGTCCGCGCCCTGCTCGAAGAGACCGCGAGCGCGCGCCCCGAGGGCGG
>NZ_GG770539.1:5928188-5938529 GCF_000154905.1 Streptomyces sp. SPB074
CCGCCCACCCGCCGAATCTGTGGACAACTCCGGAGAAGTCGTCACGCGGCCCACCCTTCCGGGTGAGGGCCGTCGCACGACAGCTCACGTTGTCCACAGGGTGCGCTCTGTAAATCGGCTTTCCCGGCAGGCGCGGCCTCGCGAGCCTCAGCCGAAGACCGGCCCCGTGTACTTCTCGCCCGGCCCCTGGCCCGGCTCGTCCGGGACGATGCTCGCCTCGCGGAAGGCGAGCTGGAGGGACTTGAGGCCGTCGCGGAGCGGGGCCGCGTGGAAGGAGCTGATCTCGGTGCCGCCCGCGTCGAGGAGCCCGGCGAGCGCGTGGATCAGCTTGCGGGCCTCGTCCAGGTCCTTGTGCGCCTCGCCGTCCTCCGCGAGGCCCAGCTTCACCGCCGCCGCGCTCATCAGGTGCACCCCGAAGGTGGTGATCACCTGGACGGCGGGCACCTCCGCGATGTCCCGGGTGACGTCGTCGTAGTCGGCTGCGGGCGTCGCTTCGCTCATCGCGGGGCGCTTCCTTCGGTTGCGTAGGGTGGGAAGGGCCGCACAGCGCCCGCGTTCCCCTCGCGGGCGGGTGCCCGCGAGCCCCGTCAGCCTAATGGCCGCCCGGGCCCGTACACCCGCCGCGCGCGGGGGCTCCGGTCCGCCGCGCCCTGGTATGCTGGCAGGACGACCGGCCGGAGTGTGTCAGTGGTGCCCGCGAGGGAGCCCGAGACTCCGGCCACAAGTGGAGGCTCCGCGCTCCCACCTGACCGCCCGCACGGGCGGCGGGTCAACCGGTCAGACGGCACCGCACCCGAGGCGGTGAGCGTCCGAAGTCGCGCCCCGCGTTCCACGCGGCGGTGCTCCGGTCAGTACAGGAGCCCCGCTCGTGATCGTCCGGGGCATTTTTCATGTTCCGGCGCGGTTGGTCTCAAGGAAGAAGCAAGAGTGTGCGGCTGCCCGCCAGGCGGCCGTGCGGTGCTACCGAGGAGGATCCATCAGCGCCGAGCCCCGCATCGCCGAGCCCCGTATCAACGACCGGATTCGTGTTCCCGAGGTACGACTCGTCGGCCCCAGTGGTGAGCAGGTGGGCATCGTCCCGCTCGCGAAGGCCCTGGAGCTGGCGCAGGAGTACGACCTGGACCTGGTCGAGGTCGCGGCGAACGCCCGTCCGCCCGTGTGCAAGCTCATGGACTACGGGAAGTTCAAGTACGAGTCGGCCATGAAGGCCCGTGAGGCGCGCAAGAACCAGGCGCACACGGTCATCAAGGAGATGAAGCTCCGGCCGAAGATCGACCCGCACGACTACGACACCAAGAAGGGTCACGTCGTCCGGTTCCTCAAGCAGGGTGACAAGGTCAAGATCACGATCATGTTCCGTGGTCGCGAGCAGTCCAGGCCGGAGCTCGGCCGCCGGCTGCTCCAGCGCCTCGCGGACGACGTCCAGGACCTCGGCTTCATCGAGTCGAGCCCGAAGCAGGACGGCCGCAACATGATCATGGTCCTCGGCCCGCACAAGAAGAAGACCGAGGCGATGGCCGAGGCCCGCGAGGCCCAGGCCGCCCGCAAGGCCGAGCGGCAGGGGCGTGGCGCCTCCGCCGACGACCAGGACGAGGCCGTTTCCGGCGCGGACGAGAGCGTCGAGGAACACGCCGAGGTCTGATCCGGGACAGCCGTCCCGGTGACACGGATACAACTGACGCCCCCGCGCGTCCGGTCCCTCCGGGGCCCGGCTGGGGGCGTCACCGACGAGGAGATGGACGGCGCCATGCCGAAGAACAAGTCGCACAGCGGTGCCAGCAAGCGCTTCAAGGTCACGGGCTCCGGCAAGGTGCTGCGCGAGCGGGCCGGCAAGCGCCACCTGCTGGAGCACAAGTCGTCCCGCCTGACGCGCCGCCTCACCGGCAACGCCGAGATGGCCCCGGGCGACGCCAAGAAGATCAAGAAGCTTCTCGGCAAGTGAGGCCGCGGCCCCCTCGCCGGGGGCCCGCAGCCCCGTACCGGGACCCAATCGAACCGGGCCGTGTGAACACCCCACGGCCCCGCTACAAGGAGTAATCAAGTGGCACGCGTCAAGCGGTCCGTCAACGCCCACAAGAAGCGCCGGGCGATCCTGGAGCAGGCCAGCGGTTACCGCGGGCAGCGCTCGCGCCTGTACCGCAAGGCGAAGGAGCAGGTCACCCACTCCCTCGTCTACAACTACAACGACCGCAAGAAGCGCAAGGGCGACTTCCGTCAGCTGTGGATCCAGCGCATCAACGCCGCTGCCCGCGCCAACGGCATCACCTACAACCGCTTCATCCAGGGTCTCAAGGCCGCCAACATCGAGGTGGACCGCAAGATCCTCGCCGAGCTGGCCGTGCACGACGCCGGTGCCTTCGCGGCCCTCGTCGAGGCCGCCCAGAAGGCGCTGCCCGAGGACGTCAACGCGCCGAAGGCCGCCGCCTGATCAGGGCCCACGCCCGGACAGGCACCGCGCGCCGCGCGTCGGCGCGCCGCTTCACCTGACCCGCAGGCCCGCGACGGCCTGCGGGTCAGGTGCGTTCCGGCGGCACCCGGCACCCGGCGGCCCGTCCGCGTCACACGCGCGCCCGCCCCGTTCGCCCCCGCCGCGCCCTGCCCCGCAGCCGTCCGCGAGTCCCCCTCCGCCCGTCCCCTCCGCCCTTCCCCGAGAGTGAGCACATGCCGGCCCCCGAGCTGACCTCCCTGCGCTCCCCGCGCGTCGTCGCCGCGCGACGGCTCGCGAAGCGGAGCTTCCGCGGCAAGGAGCGCCGTTTCCTCGCCGAGGGCCCGCAGGCCGTGCGCGAGGCCGCGGAACACCTCGTCGAGGTGTACGCGACCGAGGAGGCCGCGCGGCGCCACCCCGGACTCCTCGACGACGCGCGCGCCCGGGGCGTCCCGGTGCTCGGCGCGAGCGAGGAGGTGCTCGCCGCGATGGCCGACACCGTGACCCCGCAGGGCGTCATCGGGCTGTGCCGCTTCCTTGACACCGGCTTCGCCGACGTGCTCGCCGCGCGCCCCCGCCTCGTCGCCGTCCTCGCCCACGTCCGCGATCCGGGCAACGCCGGTACGGTGCTGCGCTGCGCGGACGCGGCCGGCGCGGACGCCGTGGTCCTCACCGACGCCTCCGTGGACGTCTACAACCCCAAGTGCGTGCGCGCCTCGGTCGGTTCGCTCTTCCACCTGCCCGTCGCCACCGGTGTGCCCATCGAGGAGGCCGTCGCGGGGCTGCGCGGGATCGGGGTCCGCGTCCTGGCCGCGGACGGCGCCGGGGCCGACGACCTGGACGACGAACTCGACCGGGGCACCATGGGCGGCCCGACGGCCTGGGTCTTCGGCAACGAGGCGTGGGGCCTGCCCGAGGAGACCCGGGCCCTCGCCGACGCCGTCGTCCGCGTTCCGCTGCACGGCAAGGCCGAGTCCCTCAACCTCGCGACCGCCGCCGCCGTCTGCCTCTACGCCTCCGCGCGCGCCCAGCGGAGCCGGACCGCGTAGCACCGGAGCCGATCCCGCCGGGCGCACGCCCCGCGCCCGCCCCCGCTTACGCCCCCGCCCCCGTGCCCGCCCCGATAGGCTGGCGCCTTCCGGCCCTGCGGGGACCCGCGAACCGGTCGGGAAGGGTGGGGTACGGGGATGACGGACGGCGGTACGCACGACGGGACGCGCGAGGTCCCGCCGGGGGAGCGGCGTGGACGGGCGGGGGGCCTCGCGGCCCGGGACGGGGCAGCGCCGGGCGGCGTCCCCGCGCCCCGTACGCCGGACCCCGTCAGCCCGGACGACCTCCCGGACGGCCTCGTCGTCGCCGACCGGCGCGGGATCGTGACGTGCTTCAACGCCGCCGCCGCCCGCATCACCGGAGTCCTCTCCGAGGCCGCGCTGGGCAGCTCCCTGGAGGACGCGCTGCCGCTCGAAGACCTCGACGGGCGGCGCTGGTGGCGGCTCACGGACCCCTACGGGGGGCTCTCGATCAGGACCCGGCAGCCGGAACGGAACCTGCTGCTCCCCGGGGGCCGCGAGGTCCTCGTCTCGGCGCGGTACGTGCGCCGGGGCCCGCGCGGACCCCTGGACCGGCTCGTCGTCTCGCTGCGCGACACCGGCGCCAGGCGCCGTACCGAGCGCAGTCACGCGGAGCTGATCGCGACCGTCGCGCACGAACTGCGCTCCCCGCTCACCTCCGTCAAGGGCTTCACCGCGACGCTCCTCGCCAAGTGGGAGAGGTTCAACGACGACCAGAAGCGGCTCATGCTGGAGACCGTCGACGCGGACGCCCACCGCGTCACCCGGCTCATCACGGAACTGCTCGACATCTCCCGCATCGACGCGGGCCGCATGGAGCTGCGGCGCCAGCCCGTGGACATCGCGGGCGCGGCGGCACGGCACGTGCAGGCGCACATCGCGGACGGCCGCTCCTGCGACCGCTTCCTCGTCACCGTGCGCCGCCCGCTGCCCGCGCTGTGGGCCGATCCCGACAAGGTGGACCAGGTCCTGAGCAACCTCCTGGAAAACGCGGTGCGCCACGGCGGCGGAACTGTCACGATCGACATCGCGCCCACGGCGGGCGGCGAGGGACCGGAAGGGACCGTGATCACGGTGAGCGACGAGGGGCAGGGCATCCCCGAGGAGTCGATGAACCGTGTCTTCACCCGCTTCTGGCGCGGTTCCAAGCGCGGCGGCACCGGTCTCGGCCTGTACATCGTGAAGGGCATCGTCGAGGTGCACGGCGGCTGGATCACGGTCGGCCGGGCCCCCTGCGGCGGCGCCCGCTTCCGATTCATGCTGCCCGTGGCGCTGCCGGCTCACCTCCAGTAGCGCGACGGGCCTCCGGTCGCGACGGGCGTTTTCCCGCGCGCGGCCGTCCCGCCCCCGTACCCCCTGTGAGGTACGGCTCCGGGGCCGCCCATCCGCGCCGCCCCCCACCCTCCCCCCGGTAGACTCGGTCCTCGGCACGTCCGCGTCCCCTTTCGTGGACGAATCGTCCACAGACCGAGACGGGACCCTCAGCCACCCACGTCGGAAGCACGGGAAGAAATGTCGGCACCCAACAAGTCGTACGACCCAGTAGAGGTCGAGGCGCTGAAGCCGGACGAGATCGCGCGGATGCGGGACGAGGCGTTCGCCGCCTTCGCCGCCGCCGCCGACCTCGACCAGCTCGCCCAGGCCAAGACCGCCCACACCGGCGGCACCTCCCCGCTCGCCCTCGCCAACCGCGAGATCGGCGCCCTGCCCCCGCAGGCGAAGGCCGAGGCGGGCAAGCGGGTCGGCCAGGCGCGCGGCGCCGTGAACAAGGCGCTCGCGGCGCGGCAGGCCGAGTTGGAGGCCGAGCGGGACGCGCGGGTCCTCGTCGAGGAGACCGTCGACGTCACGCTCCCGTACGACCGCGTCCCCGCCGGAGCGCGCCACCCGCTGACCACGATGATGGAGCGCGTCGCGGACGTCTTCGTCGCGATGGGCTACGAGGTCGCCGAGGGCCCCGAGGCGGAGGCTGAGTGGTTCAACTTCGACGCGCTCAAACTTCACCCCGGACCACCCCGCCCGGCAGATGCAGGACACCTTCTTCGTCCAGGGCCCGAAGGGCACCGAGGGTGACGAGTCCGGGGTCGTGCTGCGCACCCACACCTCGCCGGTCCAGGCCCGTTCGCTCCTGGAGCGCGGCGCGCCCGTCTACGTCGTCTGTCCCGGCCGCGTGTACCGCACCGATGAACTGGACGCCACGCACACCCCGGTCTTCCACCAGATCGAGCTGCTCGCCGTGGACGAGGGCCTGACGATGGCCGACCTCAAGGGCACGCTCGACCACATGGTCCGCTCGCTCTTCGGCCCCGACATGACGACGCGGCTGCGCCCCAACTACTTCCCCTTCACCGAGCCGTCCGCCGAGATGGACATGCTCTGCTACGTGTGCAAGGGCGAGTCGGTCGGGAACCCGGACCGCCCCTGCCGCACCTGCTCCAGCGAGGGCTGGATCGAGCTGGGCGGCTGCGGCATGGTCAACCCGAAGGTCCTCACGGCCTGCGGTGTCGACCCGGAGAAGTACAGCGGATTCGCGTTCGGTTTCGGTATCGAGCGGATGCTGATGTTCCGCCACAACGTCGAGGACATGCGAGACATGGTCGAGGGTGACGTCCGTTTCACCCGGCCGTTCGGGATGGAGATCTGATGCGGGTCCCGCTTTCCTGGCTGCGGGAGTACGTCGATCTCCCCGCCACCGAGACCGGCCGTGACGTGCAGGCCAAGCTGGTCTCCGCAGGGCTTGAGGTCGAGACCGTCGAGCAGCTCGGCGCCGGGCTCAAGGGCCCCCTGGTCGTCGGCCAGGTCCGCGCCATCGAGGAGCTGGAGGGCTTCAAGAAGCCCATCCGCTTCTGCCACGTGGACGTGGGCGACGCCAACGGGACGGGCGAGTCGCAGGAGATCGTCTGCGGCGCCCGCAACTTCGCCGTCGGCGACAAGGTCGTCGTGGTCCTGCCGGGCGCCGTCCTGCCCGGCGACTTCGCGATCGCCGCGCGCAAGACGTACGGCAAGACCTCCCACGGCATGATCTGCTCCGCCGACGAGCTGGGGATGGGGGATGACGGGACGCACGGGATCATCGTGCTGCCGCCCCAGTACGAGGTCGGCACCGACGCGATCGAGCTGCTCGAACTCGTCGACGAGGTCCTCGACATCGCCGTCACGCCCGACCGCGGCTACTGCCTCTCGATGCGCGGCATCGCCCGCGAGACCGCCATCGCGTACGGGCTCCCGCTGCGCGACCCGGCACTCATCGACGTGCCCGGGCCCAACGCCCACGGGCACCCCGTCGAGATCGCCGACCCCTTCGGCTGCGACCGCTTCACGGCCCGCACGGTCGCGGGGCTCGACCCCGAGGCCCGTACCCCGATCTGGATGGCCCGCCGTATCCAGAAGGCCGGGATGCGGCCCGTCTCGCTCACCGTGGACATCACGAACTACGTGATGCTGGAGCTGGGCCAGCCGCTGCACGCCTACGACCGCGCCCGGGTGCGCGGCCCGATCGGTGTGCGCCGCGCCGAGGCCGGGGAGAAGCTCAAGACGCTCGACGGCCAGACCCGCACGCTCGACCCCGAGGACCTCGTCATCACCGACGAGCGCGGGCCCATCGGGCTCGCCGGGGTCATGGGCGGCGCCGAGACCGAGATCGCCGATCACGGCGCGGAACTCGGCACGAACGAGGTCGTCGTGGAGGCCGCGCACTTCGACCAGATCACCATCGCCCGCGCCTCGCGCCGCCACAAGCTCGCCTCCGAGGCGTCCCGGCGCTTCGAGCGCGGTGTCGACCCGCAGGCCGCCTCGGCCGCCGCGCAGCGGACCGTCGACCTCCTCGTGCTCCTCGCGGGCGGCACCGCCGACGCGGGCGTCACCGAGGTCAGCGCGCCCTCCGCGCCGCGCACGGTCACGATGCCGGCCGGGCACCCCGACCGCGTCGCGGGCGTCGCCTACGGCCGCGAGACCGTCGTGCGGCGGCTCCAGCAGGTGGGCTGCGACGTGTACGGCCAGGACGAGCTGATCGTCACGGTCCCCTCGTGGCGGCCCGACCTCACCGCGCCCAACGACCTCGCCGAAGAGGTCATCCGCCTGGAGGGCTACGAGAACCTGCCGGCCACGCTGCCCAGGCCCCCCGCCGGGCGCGGCCTCACCGAGCGGCAGCGCTTCCACCGCCGCGTGGGCCGCGCGCTCGCCGGGCGCGGATACGTCGAGGCGCTCAGCTACCCGTTCCTCGGGACCGACGCCTTCGACGCGCTCGGCCTCGCCGAGGACGACCCGGCCCGCCGCGTCGTGCGCCTCGTCAACCCGCTCTCCGACGAGGAGCCCGCGCTGCGCACCACGCTGCTGCCCGGGCTGCTCGCGGCCCTGCGCCGCAACGAGGGCCGGGGCGCGCACGATCTCGCGCTCTTCGAGTCCGGGCTCGTCTTCCACCCGCGCGCCGAAGCCGCCGTGCCCGAGCGGCTGCCGGTGGCTCACCGGCCCGAGGACACGCAGCTCGACGCGCTGGACGCGGCCCTGCCCGAGCAGCCCCGGCACCTCGCCGTGGTCCTCGCCGGGGCCCGCGAGCAGTCCGGCTGGTGGGGCAAGGGCCGCCCCTCGGACTGGGCCGACGCCATCGAGGCGGCCCGCACGGCCGCCGCCGAGGCCGGCGCGGACCTCGTGGTGCGCAAGGGCGCCTACGGGCCCTGGCACCCGGGCCGCTGCGCCGAGCTGGTCGCCTTCGTGGACGGCGCCGAGCGCGTCATCGGGCACGCGGGCGAACTCCACCCGCGCGTCATCAAGGCGCTGGGCCTCCCGGCCCGCACCTGCGCGAGCGAACTCGACCTGGACGCCCTGGAGCGGGCGGGAGCCGGAGCCGCGCAGGCCCCGCGCATCTCGAACTACCCCGTCGCCACGCAGGACGTCGCGCTCGTCGTCCCCGCCGATGTCCCGGCCGCCGAGGTCGAGTCGGCGCTGAGCGAGGGCGCGGGCGAACTCCTGGAGTCGCTGCGCCTGTTCGACGTCTACACGGGCGACCAGCTCGCGGAGGGCCACAAGTCCCTCGCCTACGCGCTGCGCTTCCGCGCCGCCGACCGCACCCTGACCGTCGAGGAGGCCACGGCCGCGCGCGACGCCGCCGTGGCGCGCGCGGCGGAGCACACGGGGGCGGTGCTGCGCGGGGCCTGATCCCCCCTCGGGGACCGTGAGGCCCCCGCACCGGCGTGATCGGCCGGGTCCTGTCGTGAGACGGGGCCCGGCCGACGTGCGTACGGGGAGCGGTACGACAAGGCGGGCGGGCGCGGTGGCGGGTGGACGGGCGCGGTGCGGAGTGGGTGTGCGCGGTGCCGGGTGAGCGGGCGCCGTACCGGGCGTGCCACTCGTTCCGGTGAACCTCGCACACGCTTTCCGGTGACGCCACGCACACGTGGACCCGTCGGCGCGGGGACCGGGACGGCCGGATTCCCCCGGGGCGGGCGGGAGTCGGTGGCGGGCGCGCGGGTCGGGGAAGCGCCCGCGCGGGGCGCCGCGCGCGGAAACCCGAAACCCCTCCGGCCAGGGGGGGAGAGGCCGGAGGGGCCGGGCGGCTGGGGCGCCGTCCGCCGGGCCGGAGGCGAAGCGGCTGCGGCAGGCGGGACGGCGCCGGTCGGGACGCCGTACTTGTCGAGGGGGGAGCCCGGCGTCCGCGAGACACAGTCAACCGCCCCCGCGCGCCCCGCGAAAGCGCGCGCGGTGCTCCGGTGCGTGCGCTCCTTTCACACCCCGTGTGAATCCCGCTCCCTTACGCTGGGCCACAACGGGTGTCCCTTCGCTCACCCGCAGCGATGACAGCGCCCCAGCCCCTCCGGAGACACCATGGAGCCCAACTCCCTCCTCGACGCGATCCTCGACGAGGCCGCGATCTCGCACGCCGGACTCGCCGCCCACGTCAACCGGGCGGGCGCCGCCCGCGGGCTGACGCTGCGCTACGAGCACACGGCCGTCTCCCGCTGGCTGCGCGGCCAGCGCCCGCGCGGACAGGTACCCGACCTCATCTGCGAGGTCCTCTCCCGCCGTCTCGCCCGCCCCGTCACGCTGGACGACATCGGCCTCGGCGTCCCGGGCGGGCCCGCCCCCGCCTGCCCCGGCTCCCTCCCGGGCTTCGTCGAGCGCGCCACCGCGCTGTGGCGCTCCGACCAGCAGCAGCGCCCGCACGTCCTCGGTGCCCCCGCCGTGACGGGCACGCCCGCGATCGTCCCGGTGTGGGAGTGGGAGAACCCGCCGGAGGACACGGACGTCTCGCGCGGCGGCCCGCGCCGCGTCTCGGGCGCCGACATCGAGATGCTGCGCGCGGCCCGCGCCCACTACGAGCAGCTGTACCGCAAGGCGGGCGGCGTCGTCATCCGCCCCCGCGTCGTCTCCTTCCTCAACGCCGAGGCCGCGCCGCTCCTGCGCGGCAGCTACGGCGACGACACGGGGCGCGCGCTGCACCGCGCGACGGGCGCGCTCGTCGCCGTCGCCGGGATCTGCGCCTACGACGCGGACGCGCACGGCCTCGCCCAGCGCTACTTCCACCAGGCCCTGCGGCTCGCCAAGGCCAGCGGGGACCGGGCCTTCGGGGCGTACGTCATCGCCCTCCTCGTCAACCAGTCGCTGCACCTCGCGGCCCACCGGCAGGCCGTCGCCTTCGCCGAGGCGGCGCTGCGCGCGGCCGGGCGCGCGGTCTCCCCGGCCCTCGCCTCGGACCTGCACGCGATGCAGGCGAAGGCGTACGCGCACCTCGGCGACGCGGGCGGCACGCTCGACTGCATCCGCCGCGCGGAGACCGCCGCCGAGCGCGTCCGGCGCGGCCACGAACCCGAGGAGACCGGGTACGTGCAGCCCGGGCTCGTCAACGTCCAGGTC
>NZ_GG770539.1:5938907-5974471 GCF_000154905.1 Streptomyces sp. SPB074
CGCCCGCCGTGCTCCGGTGAGCGGCCCGGGCGCCCGCCTCGCACGCGGCGAGGACTGCGATAGTGCCACCTCCTCATGAAAGGTGGCAGAAACGTGCGCTGGACGAAGCAGAGCGAACAATTCGTGTACGGAAACCGCTGGTTCCGCGTGCACCTCGCCGAGGTGGAGCTGCCGGACGGACGCCACCTCGACCATTTCCTGATCCGCCAGCGCCCGGTCGCCGCGGCGACCGTCGTGAACGCGGCCGAGGAGGTGCTTCTCCTGTGGCGGCACCGCTTCATCACCGACACCTGGGGCTGGGAGCTGCCCGCCGGTGTGGTCGAGGTCGGGGAGGACCCCGAGCGGGCCGCCGCGCGGGAACTGGAGGAGGAGTCGGGGTGGCGCCCCGGCCCCCTCCAGCACCTGCTGAGCGCCGAACCGTCGAACGGGCTGAGCGACGCGGTCCACCACGTCTACTGGGGCGAGAGCGCCGAGTGGACGGGCGAGCCCGTCGACGGCTTCGAGTCCTCGCGCCGCGAGTGGGTCCCGCTCAAACTCGTCCCCGACCTCGTGAGCCAGGGCCAGGTCCCCGCGGCCACGATGGCGGCGGCCCTGCTGTTGCTGCACCGGCTGCGCGAGGAGTGAGCGGCGGGAGCCGGGGTGGAGGCGGGGCGCGGGCCGGTAGGGGCGTGGGGGCGGCTCTCGCCCGTACCGGCCGTGCACCCCCCGGGGTTGCCTCAGACGACCCGCGCGTGCTCCTCGTCCAGGTCCGAGAGTCCAGGACGAAGCGGTAGCGCACGTCGCCGCGCTCCAGGCGCTCCAGCACCTCGTTCACGCGGGCCGAGGGCAGTACCTCGACATCCGCCGTGATGCCGTGCGCGCCGCAGAACTCCAGCATCCTCGCGGTCTCGGCGAGACCGCCGGTGGCCGAGGAGCTGAGTTTCCTGGCGCCGAGCAGGAGGCCCATGAGCTGGACCGGGGCCTCACCGAAGAAGCCGAGGACGCTGAGGGTGCCGTCCACGGCGACCGTCGAGAGCATCCGGTTCACGTCGTGCGGGGCGGAGATCGTGTCGAGCACGAGGCCGAAGCGCCCCCGCGCGGCCGTCATCGCCGCCTCGTCATCCGTGACGAGCAGGGCGAGGGCGCCGAGCTTCGCGGCGTCGGCGGCCTTGTCCGGCGTCCGGCTCAGCACGGTGACCTCGGCGCCGAGCGCGACCGCGAGCTTCACGCCCAGGTGGCCGAGCCCGCCCAGCCCCGCGACCGCGACCTTGCTCCCCGGGCCGACGCCGGCCGCCCGCAGCGGCTCCCACACCGTGATGCCCGCGCACATCAGCGGAGCGGCGGCGGCCGGGTCGAGCCCGGCGGGCAGGGGGTGGGCGAACTTCTCGCGCAGCACGTACTCGCGGCTGTACCCGCCGTGGGTCGGCAGTCCGTCCACGCGGTCGGCCGCGCCGTAGGTGACGGTCGGGAACTCGGCGCAGTAGTTCTCGCGCCCGGCCCGGCACATCGGGCAGGTCCCGCAGGAATCGACGATCGTGCCGATCGCGACCTTGTCGCCGGGCGCGAAGCCGGTCACGTCCGCGCCGGTCTCCGTGACGGTGCCGACGAACTCGTGCCCGGGCACGAGCGGGCCGGTGCGCCGCCCGGCGATGTCGTTGACCTGGTGCAGGTCGCTGTGGCAGACCCCGCAGTACTCGACGCGCACGGCGAGGTCGTCCGCGCGCAGCTCGCGCCGCTCGATCGTGACGCGCTCCAGGGCGGGGGCGCCGAGGGGGTGCTGCCAGGCAGGGGTGGAACGCATGGACAACTCCAAAGACAGACTGTTCGGTCTGTTTCGGCGTAGGCGCTCCGCGGGGAAAAGCAAACCAACTGTTCTGTTTGCTACCGTGACCCCATGCCCGAGCTGCCCAGTACGCCGCGCGGCGCCGCGACCAGGCGCCGCATCCTCGACGCGGCGACCGAGGAATTCGCCCTGCGCGGCATCGCCGGGGCCAGGATCGAGCGGATCATCTCCGCCGCGCGCACCAACAAGGCGCAGCTCTACGGGTACTTCGGCAACAAGGACGGGCTCTTCGCCGCCGTGATCGCCGACCGCACGAGCGACATCACCGCGAGCATCCCGTTCGACGCCGAGGACCTGCCGGGCTGGGCGGTCGGCATCTACGAGCGGAACCTGCTCCGCCCCGACCTCGTGCGGCTCATCGCCTGGACGCGCCTGGAGCGCCGCTCCGCCGGGCTGCTGCTGGACGACCCGGAGCACGGCACCAAGCTCGCCGCGCTCAGGCGCGCCCAGGAGGCCGGGCGGCTGCGGGCGGGGGAGCCCTACGACGTCCTCGCCCTCGTCATCGCGATGGCCTGCGCCTGGTCCCCGGTGAGCAACGTCTGGGCGGCGACGGCGGAGGAGCCGGAGGCCGAGCACGCGCGCCGCAAGGAGTTCCTGCGCGACGCGGTCGCCCGGGCCGTGGCGCCGTAACGGCGCCCCGCGCCGCCGTGACCCTGCGGGACCGGCGGTGACACCCCGCTGCCGCGCGCCGGAGCAGGTCCCCGTCGCCCGGCCGCCGCAAGCCTTCCGCGCGATAAACCCCTTTTGCGGCGTATCGGTCCAATGGAGTATTTCGCTCCGATAACGCCTTCCTCGGTTGCCGGATCGGGCCGGAGCGCGCCGCATGGAAGGAGTGGCGCGTGTCTCTCGTGGAGGGGACCCCGGCCCCTCCGCCGCGCGCTCTCGCAGGAAGAGGGCACTCATGACTTCAGACGAGGGCTTCCTCAGCGTGGACCAGCTCGTGGGCCTGACCGCGTACGACCGGGACGGGGCCAAGGTCGGCAGCGTCGAGCAGGTCTACCGCGACGACCGCACCGGCCGCCCGGAGTGGGTGACGGTGAAGACGGGTCTGTTCGGGATGAAGGAGAGCTTCGTCCCGCTGGAAGGTGCGCACTCGGACGCCGAGGGGCTGCACCTGGACCACGACAAGAACGCGATCAAGGACGCCCCCCGTCTCGACGCCGGGCAGCACCTGGACGCGGCCGGTGAGGAGGAGCTGTACGCCCATTACGGGATGACGGCGACCGGCGGCATGTCCGGCGGGGGCGAGAGCGGGGAGGGCGCCGCGGCGCCCGGCGGGATGGACCTGGAGGACGAGCCCGCCGCCGGCACCTCCCCGGCGCGCACGACCTCCGCCGGCCAGGCGGGGATGAGCGGCGCGGGCTCCGGGCTCGGCCCGGCCAATCCGAACGAGGCGACGGGCGAGAGCACCGGGCGCGAACTCGCGGGCGCCGGCGCGCGCAGCTCCTGGGAGGGGGAACCCGGCGAGGAGATGATCCGCTCCGAGGAGCGCCTGCGGGTCGGTACGCAGGAGGAGGAGTCCGGCCGGGCCCGGCTGCACAAGGTCGTGGTGACCGAGAACGTCACGACGACGATCCCGGTCAGTCACGAAGAGGCCAGGCTCGTGCGGGAACCGATCCGTGAGGGCGACGCGGTGGACGCGTCCATCGGCGAGGAGAACGCCGAGGTCACGCTGCACGCGGAACGCCCGGTCATCCGCAAGGAGGCGGTCGCCGTCGAGCGCGTCCGCCTGGAGGCGGAGCGGGTCACCGAGGAACAGGAGATCAGCGACTCCGTGCGCAAGGAGCGCGTCGACTACGACGACGGCTCGGCGGGCCCCGGCCGGGGCGCGCCGCCCGAGGAGAGCTGACCCGCGCGCCACGGTCGAAGCCCCGTAAGAGGGCGAGGCCCCGGTAGCGCGGAAGGCCCCCGGATGTCCCTTTCAAGGGCGCCGGGGGCCTTCCTTTCGGGCGCTCAGTCCGTGATCGTCCGCGCCTCCACCTTCGGGAGGACGACCCCGTCCGAGGGGATCAGGGAGTACAGCACGGTGTCGACGCGGCCCTCGTGCACGTGCCCCGCGTTGCGCAGCACGCCCTCCCGCACGAAACCGGCCCGCTCCGCGACGGCTCGCGAGGCGTGGTTCCCCGTCGCGGCCCGCAGCTCCAGGCGCTCGAAACCGCGCTCGCCGAGCAGCCACCCGGCCACCGCCCGTGTCGCCCCGACCGCGACGCCCCGCCGCCGGGCCCAGGGCGCGACCCAGTACCCGACCTCGCCGACGAGGCCGCGCCAGTCGGTGCGGTTGAGCCCGGTCGCGCCGAGCAGACGGCCGCTCTCGCGATCGGTGATCGCCCACTGGATGCCCTCGCCCGAGGTCCGCAGGTGGTGGCTGAGGTCCGTGCACCAGCTCCGGGCCACCTCCGCGTCGTACGGACGGGGCAGCGGCAGCCAGCGCTGGGTCTCCTCGTCGGAACACCCCAGCCGGACGTCCTCGACGTCCCCCGCGTCGAAGGCGCGCAGCCGCAGATTCCCGGAGACCAGCTCCGTCTCGGCGAAGACGTCTTCCGTCCACGTACCCATGCCACGCTCCCCACCTCGTCACCAGTGGGCGTCTCCCCTGGTGGCGGGGAGGCTAGCAAGGGGAGGGGGCCGCGTGCGGAGGATAAAAAGCGGGGGGGCGCGGAGCCTCGGGCCCGCGCCCCGTCCCGCCCTGCCGACTCCCGTCCGGGCCCTCCGTCCCGTCCGGTCCTGCCCCGGTCTACTGGTACGCGTAGAACCCGGAGCCCGACTTCCGCCCGAGGCGGCCCGCCTCGACCATGCGGCGCAGCAGCGGCGGGGCCGCGTACAGGGGCTCCGCGTACTCCGCGTACATGCCCTCGGAGATCGAGACGATCGTGTCGAGGCCGATGAGGTCGGCGAGCTTGAGCGGGCCCATCGGGTGGGCGCAGCCCAGCTCCATGCCGCTGTCGATGTCCTCGCGGCTCGCGATGCCCTGCTCGAACATGCGGACCGCCGAGAGCAGGTACGGGACGAGCAGCGCGTTCACGACGAAGCCCGAGCGGTCCTGGGCGCGGATCGCGTGCTTGCCGAGCACCTTCTCGGCCCACACGTGGGCGCGGCTGATGGTGCCCTCGGAGGTGGTGAGCGCCGGGATCAGCTCGACGAGCTTCTGCACCGGGGCCGGGTTGAAGAAGTGGATGCCGATGACGTGGTCGGGGCGCGAGGTGGCCACCGCGAGCTTCACGATCGGGATCGAGGAGGTGTTGGAGGCGAGGATCGCGTCCTTGCGGGTCACGACCTGGTCCAGGACCTGGAAGATCTCCGTCTTGACCTGCTCGTTCTCCACGACGGCCTCGATCACGAGGTCGCGGTCGGCGAACTCGCCGAGGTCGGTGGTGAAGCTGAGCCTGGACTGCGTCGCGGCCAGCTCCTCGGCCGTCAGCTTGCCGCGCTCGGCGGCCTTGGCGAGCGAGTTGCTGAGCCGGGTACGGCCGTACTCCAGGGCGTCACCGGTGGTCTCGGCCACCCTCACGTCGAGACCGGCGCGCGCGCAGACCTCCGCGATACCCGCGCCCATCTGGCCGCAGCCGACCACTCCGACGCGTGCCACATCGGCCTTGAAGTCCGTCACCTGGTGCCTCTCGCCGTCCGGGGATGAAGTTCTGGGGCGGCCCGCGACACGTCGCCGCCTCGCGTCCGCGACGCCGTCCCGCGCCGCGGCACGGCCGCACGCCTGGCGCCGCCGTCACGGCGCACTCCGCCACCGCCCACGAGCCTCACGGCCTCGCGCGCGGCGCACCGGGCGCCGCCGCCCAGGCGTGCACGTTACCGCGCGGTCAAGGTGTGGCGGTTCCCCAGGGGAGGGCAGGAGTGGGGCGTACGCCTGTGACGTACGCGACAACCGAGAGCGCGGAGGTACCGGATGGACGACAGGGGAACGCTCGGCCGCAGAGGCTTCACCGCCCTCGCCGCTGGGGTGGTGGCGGCTCTCGGCACGACGGGCGCCGCCCTCCCGGGCGGCCCGGGGCACGGCGGGGGCCGTCCGCCGCGCGGGCGGGGGATGCGCGGGGTGTGGGTGGCGAGCATCACGAACCGCGACTGGCCCTCGGCCCCGGGACTCCCCGCCGAGGTCCAGAAGAACGAACTGCTCGGTCACCTCGACACCGCCGTCGAGCGCCGCCTCGACACCGTCATCCTCCAGGTGCGCCCCTCGGCGGACGCCCTGTGGCCCTCCCCCTACGAGCCGTGGTCGGCCTTCCTCACAGGCGAACAGGGCAAGGACCCCGGCTACGACCCGCTCGGCTTCGCGGTGCGCGAGGCCCACAAGCGCGGCCTGGAACTGCACGCCTGGTTCAACCCGTACCGCGTCGCCGTCCACGACGACCCGGCCCGTCTCGTGCCCACCCACCCGGCCAGGATCAATCCGGACTGGGTCGTCACCTACCAGGGGCAGCTGTACTACAACCCCGGGCTGCCCGAGGTGCGGCGGTACGTCGAGGACGCGATGCTCGACGCGGTCGCGCGCTACGACATCGACGCCGTGCACTGGGACGACTACTTCTACCCGTACCCGGTGGCCGGAGCGCCCTTCGACGACGACCGCGCCTTCGCCCTGTACGGCGGCGGCTTCCCCGACCGGGCCGCCTGGCGCCGTCACAACACCGATCAGCTCGTGCGCGAGACGAGGGCCCGCCTGCGCCGCCTCGAGCCGCGTGTCCGCTTCGGCATCAGCCCCTTCGGCGTGTGGCGCAACGCGAGCACCGACCCGCGCGGCTCCGCGACCACCGCCGGGGTGCAGAGTTACGACGACCTGTACGCCGACACCCTGCGCTGGGTGCGCGAGGGCTGGATCGACCACATCGTGCCCCAGCTCTACTGGAACATCGGCTTCCGCGCCGCCGACTACGCGACCCTGGCCCGCTGGTGGGCGGGGGCGGTACGCGGCACGGGAGTGGACCTCTACCTCGGCGAGGCGCTGTACAAGGCGGGCGACCCCGCGCAGCCCGCCGCCTGGCAGGACCCGGCCGAACTCTCCCGCCACCTCGACCTCACGGCCCGCATCCCCGAGGTGCGCGGCCACGCCTACTTCGCCGCCAAGGAGGTCGCGGCCGACCCGCTCGGCGCGATGAGCCGCGTCGTGCGCGACCACTACGGGGAACGCGCGCCGCGCCGGGGGTAGGGGGCGGGGTCGCCGGGTTCAGCGGCGGCGGTTGCCGAGGTGGGGCGGGGGTCGCCGGGGTCAGGCGGCCGTGTCCGGGGACTCCCCGCGCGGGGCGGCGGGTGCCGGGCGGGGAGTCCGGGTCGCCCACTGCGTCCCCGCGATGCACAGCACCACCCCCACCGCCGCGAGCGGCGCGGCGGCGGGAAGAGACTCGCCCAGCAGCGTCACCGACCACAGCAGGGTCAGCAGCGGCTGCGCGAGCTGGAGCTGGCTCGCGCGGGCCACGCCCGTCCCCGCGATGCCCCGGTACCACACGAAGAGCCCCACGAAGGTGGAGCCCACCGAGACCCACACGAGCCCCGCGACCCCGTGCCCGCTCCACCGCACCGGGTGCTCCAGGCACAGCGCCACCACCGCGCCCGCCGCCGTCAGCGGCAGACACGCCACGAGCGCCCACGCGCTCACCTGCCAGCCCGGCAGGACCGCCGCGAGCCGCCCGCCCTCCGCGTAACTCGCCGCGCACACCAGGAGCGCGGCGAAGAGCAGCACGTCCGCGCGCGTGAGCCCGCCCCCGTCCTGCGCCAGCGTGAACGCCAGCACGATCGCCGCGCCCGCCCCCGCCGCCGGCCAGAAGGAGCGCGGCGGCCACACGCCCGAACGCGCGGCGGCCACGAGCGCCGTCGTGAGCGGCAACAGGCCCACCACGACCGCAGAGTGGGCCGACGTGGAGGTCTGGAGCGCGAGCGTCGTCAAGAGCGGGAAGCCGAGCACGCCGCCCCCCGCCACGACCGCGATCCCCGCCCGGTGCGCGCGGGCCGGGACCCGGGCGCGCGCCGCCCACAGGAAGGCCCCCGCGACGGCCGCCGCGAGCACGCAGCGCAGGCACACGAGCGACCACGGGCCGAAGCTCTCCAGGCCCCACACCGTCGAGGGGAAGGTGAGCGAGAAGCACAGCACGCCGAGCGCGGCGAGGAGAAGGCCGGAGCGGGCCTGCCGGGCGGCGGGGCGGTCGGCCTGCCGGCTGACCGCTACCGTGGACGAACGGGTAGCGCTATTGTCACGTCTCATGCACGAGCGTAGCAGCGTGGGGGAGTTGGCGGATCTCCTCCGTACCGAGTTCGACCGCTACCCGTCCGGTGGAAAGCTGCCGTCGAGCCGGGAACTGGTCGCGCGGCACCGCGTCGGCCCCGTCACCGTCTCGCGCGCCCTCGCCCGGCTGGCCGCCGAAGGACTGCTCGTGACCCGCCCCGGCGCCGGCGCCTACCGTGCGGTGAAGGCCGCGCCCGCCGCCGAGGGCGACACCTCCTGGCAGCACCTCGCGCTCAGCGCCGACTCGCTCGAGGGCCTGCCCCGCGCCGTGGACGCGAGCGGCGTCCTCGCCACCCTCGCCGAACCGCCAGCCGGAGTCGTCGAGTTCAACGGCGGCTACCTCCACCCCGCGCTGCGCCCCGAACGCGCCCTCGCCGCCGCGCTCGCCCGCGCGGGCCGCCGCCCCGGCGCCTGGGGCCGCCCGCCCGCCGAGGGACTGCCGGAACTGCGCGCCTGGTTCGCGCGCGACCTCGCGGCCGACGGCGCGGGCGGCCCCGGACCGGGCGGAACGCTCGTGAGCCCCGGCGGCCAGTCCGCGCTCAGCGGCGTCCTGCGCGCGCTCGCCCCGCCCGGCGCGCCCGTCCTGGTGGAGTCCCCCACGTACCCGGGCCTGCTCGCCGTGCTGCGCGCCGCCGGGCAACGGCCCGTCCCCGTGCCCGTGGACGCCGACGGGCTCCGTACCGACCTGCTCGCCGAGGCGTTCCGCGCGAGCGGCGCGCGCGTCCTCGTCTGCCAGCCGCTCCACCAGAACCCGACCGGCGCCGTCCTCGCGCCCGCGCGCCGCCCCGTCCTCCTCGCCGCCGCCCGCGCCGCCGGGGCCTTCGTCGTGGAGGACGACTTCGCCCGCCGTCTCGGCCACGCCGACGCGGGCCCCCCGCCCCCGCCGCTCGCCGCCGACGACCCGGACGGCGTCGTCGTGCACATCCGCTCGCTCACCAAGGTCACCGCGCCGAGCCTGCGGGTCGCCGCCGTGCTCTCGCGCGGCCCGGTCCTGGAACGGCTGCGCGCGGTGCAGGTCGTGGACCACTTCTTCGTGCCGCGCCCGCTCCAGGAAGCCGCGCTGGAACTCGTCGGCTCCCCGTCCTGGCCGCGTCATCTCCGCAGCGTGGCCGCCGAGTTGGGCGCACGGCGGGCCGCGCTCACGACGGCCCTCGCCCGCCGGCTGCCACAGGCGCTGCCCGCCCGCGCGCCCACCGGGGGCTATCACCTCTGGCTCCCGCTCCCCGAGGGCACCGACGAGTACGCGCTCGCCGCCGAGGCGCTGCGCCGGGGCGTCGCGGTCGCCCCCGGCCGCGCCTACCACCCGGCCGAAACCGGACCGCCCGCACCTCAGGATCAGCTACGGGGGAGTGGCGGACGGGGACGAACTGGAGGAGGGCGTCAGGAGACTGGCGGAGGCGTACGCGGCGGTGCGGGGCTGAGCGGCCGGGCCGCCGTCGCGGCGGGCGCCGCCCCGTCCCCGCTCACTCCAGTGAAAGGATCATCCACTTCCCCGGCTCCACCTCCTCGTACCCCACCGCGCGGAACAGCTCCTGCGCGGTCTGCGTGACGAGCAGTACGCGCCGCACCCCGAACTCCGCCATCCGGGCCCGGACGGCCGCGAGCAGGGCCTTCGCGAGCCCCCGGCCCCGGGCCTCGGGCGGCACGTAGACGTCGCAGAGCCAGCCGAAGGTGGCGCGGTCGGTCACGACCCGCGCGTAGGCCCGCTGCTCGCGCCGCACCGTGCCCCCGGACTCCGGCACGTCCTCGTACACACCGAAGTTGAGCGATCCCGCGACGGCCGCGCGCTGCTTCTCCAGACTGCGGCCGAGCGCCCAGTAGGCATCGGTGGAGAGCCAGTGGTGCACGCGGGCGAGATCGAGGAAATCCGGCGCGTCCGAGACGAAATGACCGGGCGGGAGGGGAGCGGCGGGCAGGTCCGTGTACGTCGTCATGCGGGCAGTCTGGCAAGGCCCGCTCGACGCCGACCAGCGGGTTTCACGGTGTGGACGCGGCCCCCCTGGTGTGCTCCGCGCGCAGTACCAGGTCCTTCGCGGGCCCCGCGACGCGCCACACCACGCTCCACAGGTCCGGGCCGCTCGCGGTGAACTCGCCCCGGTAGAGGTCGAGCGCGCAGGGGTGGTCGGCGAAGGCGTGCCCCGTGCGCAGATCGATGTCGTGGAAGAAACGCCCGTCCTCGAAGGTGACGCGCGCCGAGGCCGGCCCCCTGGTGCCGGGCAGCCAGCGCAGGGTGCGGTGGGCGGGGCGCGTGACGCCGTCCCAGGTGAAGGCGCCCTCCTCGTGGTGGCGCAGTCCGCCGCCGGGCAGCGCGGTGAAGTCCGCCGTGCCCGTGAAGTGCCCGCGCGTATTGGTGTGCCGGTCCTCGGCCGTGCGCGCGACGCGCCAGCTCCCCGCGAGGTAGGCCAGCAGATCGGGCACGGGAACGGTCGGGAGCGCGGGGGCGGGCGGCGCGGGCCGGGCGTCGGGCATGTCCCCTTCCTACTCCAGGAGCACGGCCCGTGACCACTCACCGTGCGTCCCGCCCGCGCGACGGGGTAACCGGGCCCCATGGACACGGAGAACACGACCGAGGACCACGTGCTGCTGAGCGCGGACACCAACGGCGACGGCAAGCCCGACGTGTGGGTGACCGACACGACGGGCGACGGCAAGGCCGACCTCTACCAGTTCGACACCACGGGCGACGGCACGATGGACGTCACCGTGACCGAGGAGGAGGACGGCGCCCCGGAGCACCGCCACGTCCTGGAGGGCGACGGAGGCCACCCCGCCCCGGCCGCCTGACGGCCGGGCCACGCGGCCGGGCTCGCCCGTCCACCGCCGCCCGTCCACCGCCGCCCGTCCACCGCCGCCCGTCCGCTCCGCTCAGGCGGTCTCCTCCCGCAGGCTCTGGACCAGGTCGCGGGGGAGGCCGTGGGTGTCGTGGAGGTAGTGCAGGTCGTCCTCGGTGAGGGGGCCGCGGTAGCGGGGGGCGGCGAGGACGCGGCGGCCCCGGTCGAGCAGGGAGCGGAAGCGGGCCTCCTCGTCGCCGAGGGTGCGCAGCACCCGGCGCACCGTCTCCGGGTCCTCCTCGCCCTGCCCGAAGTGGGCGAGCGTCCCCGTGACCAGTTCGCGGGGCAACTCCCCGAAGCCGTACGAGGGATCGGTCCGCCACAGGGTCGTCAGGGCCCGTCGCACCAGGCGCCGCAGTACGTAGCCGCGGCCGGTGGCGGCGGGCCGTACGCCGTCCCCGATGACGACGACGGCCGAGCGGACGTGGTCGCTCACGAGCCGCAGCGAGGTCTCGCCGAGCCCCCACAGCGGCGGCAGCAGCCGCCGCCACGGGGCGAAGACGTCACCGTCGAAGACAGAACGTTCTCCCTGGAGCAGCGAGGCGAGCCGTTCGAGCCCCAGCCCGGTGTCCACGTTGCGCTGCGGGAGCGGGACGAGGGAGCCGTCGGGGAGGCGGCGGTGCCGCATCATGACGTGGTTCCACACCTCGACCCAGCGCTCGTCCCCGGTCGGCGTGGACTCGGGAGGCCCGTCCCCGGTCCACAGGAAGATCTCCGAGTCGGGCCCGCAGGGGCCGGTCGGCCCGTTCGACCACCAGTTGTCCTCGACGGACCGCTCGACTGGCACCCCCAGCCGCTCCCACACCTCCAGCGAGGCGAGATCGGGGCCCACCCGGTCGTCGCCGCCGAAGACGGTCGTGTGCAGGAGGCCGGGGTCGATCCCGAGGCCGTCCGTGAGGAGTTCGTACCCCCACTCCAGGCTGCGCGGTCCCTCGTAGTCGCCGAGCGACCACGTGCCGAGCATCTCGAAGACGGTGAGGTGCGTCGGGTCGCCGACCTCCTCCAGGTCGGTCGTGCGCAGGCACCGCTGCACGTTCACGAGCCGTCGCCCGAGCGGGTGCGGACGGCCTTCGAGGTAGGGGGTGAGCGGGTGCATCCCTGAGGTGGTGAAGAGCACGGAGTCGTCACCGGGCGGCGGAAGCAGCGTCGAGCCGGTGATCCGGGCGTGGCCGCGCTCCTCGTAGAACCCGGTGAAACGGCGGCTGATCTCTTCGGTGTTGAGCTGGGTGCGCACGGCGGTCTCCTTCGCGGTGCGGGTGCCGGAGCACGGACCGCGGGAGACGCGCGCCTCGCGGGGACGCGAGGAACCACCGGGGACCGTGTTCCGGTCGCCGGTGGAAATGAGGGGGTACGTCAGGCGGCGGCGACCGGGGAGCGGGGCGCTCGCGCGGTCGCGGTGGTGCGTGGGCCGGTGACGTTCATGGAAACGAGCGTAACGCGGCGGCGGGCGGAGCGGCGAACGCGTTTTCCCCGGCCCGCCGAACCCCGTCCGGCGCCGGCCCCCGCGCCTCAGGCGAGCGTCCCCGACACCACCTGTTCCACGATCGGCGGCCGTCCCCTGCTGCCCAGGATCTCGTTGGCGAGGGCGACGGTCGCGAGGGGGCTGTCCGCGCGGCCGGGTTCGATCGCCGCCGCGAGCAGGCCACGCGGTACGGCGTCCGCGGCCAGGAGCGCCCGCCACTCGGCGGGCGGCAGCCGCAGGAACTCCAGGCCGTCGAGCCGCCCGATCTCCAGCGGGTCCGCGAGCGTGCCGGGCCCCGCCGACAGCGACCGCAGCCGGGGGAGATTGAGGACGGGGGCGAGGCTCGTCGGCGGGCTCTCCCAGCGGCCGAGCGAGAGCACCTCCAGCGCCGGGTGCGCGGCGGCGGCGACACTCGGCACGCCCCTCGCGTTGACGTACGCGACCTCCGGGCACTCCACCTGCCCGGCACGCGGCCCCGCGTCCTCCTCTTCCTCCTCCCCCGCGCGCAGCACGAGCGAGGTGAGCGAGCCGGCGAGGAGTTCCGCGCCCACACTCTCCTCGTGGCCGATGAGGACGACCTGCCCGACGTGCCCGCCGGGCCCCGGGGTCAGGTCCACGGCCAGGCGGTCGCCGCCGCCGTTGTCCCCGAAGACGAGCCAGCCCGGCGAGCCCGGGAGACCCTGCACGGCCGCGTCCGGCGGGGTCAGTACCGCCTCCATCGCGCCGAAGACCCAGGGGCACGGGCGCGAGGCGGCGTCCGCCACGTACACCTCGGAGAGCGGCAGCAGCTCGCAGGACACCGCCTCGTGGACGCGCTCGGCGGCCTCCGGGTCGTCCGCGACGTCCCGCCACTCGCCGCGTACGACCGTGTAGAGCGCGCGGAGTTCGGGCGGCAGGGGCCTGCCGAGCCGGGCCTCGGCGGCGGCGAGGGCGCCCGCGTCGGCGCCGGTCGCGCCGGGCAGCCGGGCGCGGAGCGTACGGGTGAGGCGCGCGGCGTCCGCCGAGGGCGAGGCGACCGCTCCCGGCACCGGCTCCGGCAGGCGCCGCCACGGCTCAGGGACCGCCCCCTCCACCAGGAGCAGCGCGCCGGGGTGGGCGGAGGCGATGCCCGGTTCGACGGCGGGGGAGGGGAGGAACAGGCGCAGCGTGACGGCCCCGGAGGCCGTGAGCCGTGCGACGAAGGCCACCTCGGCGGTCGCGCTCGCCGCGAGCGCCGCGAGGACGGGCTCGACCGCCCGCAGCTCCCGGGAGAAGTCACTGCCGCCGGGTCCCAGGCTCCACGCGCCCCGGCTCAGCTGCCCCGACCGCTCGAAGGGCCCTTCGCCGCCCGTCCCGGCGCACCGCTCCCACAGGAGCCGGGACAGGGGTTCCCAGGTGGCGAAGTCGGTAAGCGGTGTCGCGGGCGCTGCGGGAGGAGTCATGGCCGGAGGCTAGCGGGGCGCACCGACAGGGCCGGGCGGGACGGCGGCAGGACGAGCCCGAGGGGCCTGTGTCCCCCGGCCGGTCCCGGCACCCTCGCCACGAAGGTTAGGCTCACCTAAGCTTGTCCGGCCGGGAGGGTCCGGCCGGGGGCGCGCTCCCGCGTGCCCGCCCTCCGCATACTTTATTGCATAGATCTACGGGTGAATGTATAGTCATGCTCTCAGGAGGAGGTCACCCATGACGGTACGAGCGGCAGTCGCCGGAGCGAGCGGATACGCGGGCGGAGAGGTGCTGCGCCTGCTTCTCGCCCACCCCGGGGTCGAGATCGGCGCGGTCACGGCGAACTCCAACGCCGGTCAGCGCCTCGGCGCGCTCCAGCCGCACCTGGCGCCGCTGGCCGGCCGCGTCCTCGAAGCGACGAGCGCCGAGAGCCTCGCCGGGCACGACGTCGTCTTCCTCGGCCTCCCGCACGGCCAGTCCGGCGCCGTCGCCGCGCAACTCGGGGACGACGTCCTCGTCATCGACATGGGCGCCGACTTCCGGCTCAAGGACGCCGCCGACTGGGAGACCTTCTACGGCACCCCGCACGCCGGCACCTGGCCCTACGGCCTCCCCGAACTGCCCGGCGCCCGCGCCGCGCTCGCCGGTACCCGCCGCATCGCCGTGCCGGGCTGCTACCCCACCGCCGTCTCGCTCGCCCTCGTCCCCGCCTACGCGGCCGGGATCGTCGAGGACGACGCCGTGATCGTCGCCGCCTCCGGGACCTCGGGCGCGGGCAAGGCGGCCAAGCCGCACCTGCTCGGCAGCGAGGTCATGGGCGCGATGTCCCCGTACGGCGTCGGCGGCGTCCACCGGCACACCCCCGAGATGATCCAGAACCTCAGCGCCGCCGCGGGCCACCGCGTCACCGTCTCCTTCACCCCCACCCTCGCCCCCATGCCGCGCGGCATCCTCGCCACGTGCAGCGCGAAGGCGAAGCCGGGCGTGGACGCGGCACGGCTGCGCGAGACGTACGAGAAGGCGTACGCCGACGAGCCGTACGTGCACCTGCTGCCCGAGGGCCAGTGGCCGAACACCGGTGCCGTCCTAGGCTCCAACCACGTACAGCTCCAGGTCGCCCACGACCCCGCCGCCGGGCGCGTGCTCGTGCTCGCCGCGATCGACAACCTCGCCAAGGGCACGGCGGGCGGCGCGATCCAGAGCATGAACCTCGCCCTCGGCCTCCCCGAGACCACGGGCCTGCCTGCCGCCGGGATCGCGCCATGACCCGCACCCGCCCCCCGCGCCGGACCCCGCGCGGAGCCGGGGCGCCCCTGATCACCCTGCTGACGAACCGGCTGCGCGCCACCCTCCGCACCGCCGCGCGGAACAAGCCCAAGGAGACCTGAGACACCGTGAGCGTCACCGCACCCCAGGGATTCACGGCGGCGGGCATCGCCGCCGGGATCAAGTCGTCGGGACAGCCCGACCTCGCCCTCGTCGTCAACCAGGGGCCGCGCCTGGCCGCCGCCGGGGTCTTCACGTCCAACCGCGTCAAGGCCGCGCCCGTCCTGTGGTCCGAGCAGGTCCTCAAGGGCGGCCAGGTCTCCGCCGTGGTCCTCAACTCCGGCGGCGCCAACGCCTGTACGGGCCCCCAGGGCTTCCAGGACACCCACGCCACCGCCGAGCGCGCAGCCGAAGCCCTCGGCCACCAGGCGGGCGAGGTCGCCGTCGCCTCCACCGGTCTCATCGGTGAACTCCTGCCCATGGACAAGCTGCTCCCCGGCATCGACACCGCCGTCGCCGCGCTCAGCGAGCACGGCGGCGAGAAGGCCGCCCTGGCGATCAAGACCACCGACACCGTTCACAAGACGGCCCTCGCGCGACGGGACGGCTGGAGCGTCGGCGGCATGGCCAAGGGCGCCGGGATGCTCGCCCCCGGCCTCGCCACGATGCTCGTCGTCCTCACCACCGACGCCGACCTCGACAGCGGCGCGCTCGACACCGCGCTGCGCGCCGCGACCCGCGTCACCTTCGACCGCGTCGACTCCGACGGCTGCATGTCCACCAACGACACCGTGCTCCTGCTCGCCTCGGGCGCGAGCGGCACGACCCCCGCCCAGGACGAGTTCACCGCGGCGGTACGGGAGGTCTGCGCCGACCTCGCCCTCCAGCTCGTCCGCGACGCCGAGGGCGCGAGCAAGGACATCCGTATCGAGGTCGTGAACGCGGCGAGCGAGGACGAGGCCGTCACGGTGGGCCGCGTCATCGCCCGCAACAACCTCTTCAAGTGCGCGGTCCACGGCGAGGACCCCAACTGGGGCCGCGTCCTGTCCGCGATCGGCACCACCGACGCCGCCTTCGAGCCCGACCGCCTCAACGTCGCCATCAACGGCGTCTGGGTCTGCAAGAACGGCTCCGTCGGCGAGGACCGCACCCTCGTGGACATGCGCTACCGCGAGGTCGTCATCACCGCCGACCTCGCCGCCGGGGACGCCTCCGCCGAGATCTGGACCAACGACCTCACCGCCGACTACGTCCACGAGAACAGCGCGTACTCCTCATGAGCGAGCCCAGCGCCCCCGGCCCGGCGAGCGAGCCGGGCGACGAGAGCGAGACGAGTGTTGTGACCCAGCCCGCCGCCGGTGCGACCCGCAAGCACACCGCCCTCCCCAAGGCGCAGACCTTGATCGAAGCCCTGCCCTGGATCACCCGTCACCAGGGCAAGACCGTCGTCATCAAATTCGGCGGCAACGCCATGGTGGACGCGGAGCTGAAAGCCGCCTTCGCCCAGGACATCGTCTTCCTGCGGCACGCCGGGCTGCGCCCCGTCGTCGTGCACGGCGGCGGCCCGCAGATCAACGCCCAGCTCGACAAGGAGGGCCTGGTCAGCGAGTTCCGCGCGGGCCTGCGCGTCACGACACCCGAGGCGATGGACGTCGTGCGCATGGTGCTCGCCGGGCAGGTCCAGCGCGAGCTGGTCGGCCTGCTCAACCAGCACGGCCCGCTCGCCATCGGGCTCACCGGCGAGGACGCCCACACCATCACCGCGACCAAGCACTTCCCGCGCATAGCGGGTGAGCTGGTGGACATCGGGCGCGTCGGCGAGATCACCGCGATCGACACCGGCGCCATCGAGACGCTGCTGGACGACGGCCGCATCCCGGTCGTCTCCTCGATCGCCCGCAGCGCCGACGACGACCACGTCTACAACGTCAACGCCGACACCGCCGCCGCCGCGCTCGCCGCCGCCCTCGGCGCCGAGACGCTGATGGTCCTCACCGACGTCGAGGGCCTCTACGAGGACTGGCCGCACAGCGACGAGGTCATCAGCCGCCTCACCGCGAACGAGCTGGAGAAGCTGCTGCCCGAGCTGGCGAGCGGCATGGTCCCGAAGATGGAGGGCTGCCTGTACGCCGTCCGCAACGGCGTCCGCACCGCCCGCGTCATCGACGGACGCGTCCAGCACTCCATCCTCCTGGAGATCTTCACCGACGAGGGCATCGGCACGATGGTCGTGGACGACGACCCGCGGGCCGCCACCGAGCCGGCCACCGCCGAGCCCGCCACGGAAAGGCAGAAACCGTGACCGCCACCGAGCAGCCGCAGTCCCCGCCCGGCGCCGAGCAGCCGCAGCCCCTGACCGAGCGCTGGCAGCACACGCTGATGAACAACTACGGCACCCCCCGCCTCGCGCTCACCCGCGGCGAGGGCGCGACCGTCTACGACACCGAGGGCCGCCCCTACCTCGACCTCGTCGGCGGTATCGCCGTCAACGCCCTCGGCCACGCCCACCCGGCCGTCGTGACCGCCGTCAGCGAGCAGATCGCCTCGCTCGGCCACATCTCCAACTTCTTCATGGCCGAGCCGACCGTCGCCCTCGCCGAACGCCTCGTGCGGCACGCGGGCCGCCCCGCGCGCGTCCTGTTCTGCAACTCCGGCGCTGAGGCCAACGAGGCCGCCTTCAAGATCGGCCGCCTCACCGGGCGCCGCCACATGGTCGCCACCACCGGCGGCTTCCACGGCCGCACCATGGGCGCCCTGTCCCTGACCGGACAGCCCGGCAAACAGGACGGCTTCGCCCCGCTCCCCGGCGACGTCACCTTCGTCCCCTACGGCGACAGCGAGGCGCTGCGCGCCGCCGTCACCGAGGAGACCGCCCTCGTCATCGTCGAGCCGGTCCAGGGCGAGAACGGCGTCGTCGTCCCGCCCCCCGGCTACCTGCGCGCCGCCCGCGAGATCACCCGCGCCACCGGCACCCTCCTCGTCCTGGACGAGGTGCAGACCGGCGTCGGGCGCACCGGCCACTGGTACGCCCACCAGGCCGAGGAGGGCATCGACCCCGACGTCGTCACCCTCGCCAAGGCGCTCGGCGGCGGCCTCCCGCTCGGCGCGGTCCTCGCCTTCGGCGAGACCGCCGGCCTCCTCACCCCCGGCCGCCACGGCTCCACCTTCGCGGGCAACCCCGTCGCCTGCGCCGCCGGGCTCGCCGTGCTCGACACCATCGAGGACGAACACCTCCTCGACCGCGCCAAGCGCACCGGGGAGCGGCTGCGCGAGGGAATCGAGCAACTCGGGCACCCCCTCGTCGGCCGGGTCCGCGGCGCCGGGCTCCTGCTGGGTATCGTGCTCACCGAGCCGCGCGCCCCCCAGGTGCAGCGGGCCGCCCAGGACGCCGGGCTCCTTGTCAACGCGGCGGTCCCCGACGTCGTACGGCTCATGCCGCCGCTGAATTTCGGCGAGGCCGAGGCGGACGCCTTCCTGGCCGCGCTCCCCGGGGTGCTGGACGCGGCGGCGGGAGAAGGGACGCACGCGGGCCGATGAGAATGGGACGACGATGAGCCAGGCGAGTCACGCGGATCAGACGCAGGACAACGAGCAGGCCGGGCCCGCGGTGCCGCAGACGCGCACCGCGCGGCATCGCAGGATCGTGGACATCCTCAACCGGCAGCCGGTCCGCTCCCAGAGCATGTTGGCGAAGCTGCTCGCCGACGACGGGCTCACCGTCACCCAGGCCACCCTCTCCAGGGACCTGGACGAGCTCAACGCGGTGAAGATCCGCAACAACGACGGCGACCTCATCTACGCGGTACCGAGCGAGGGCGGATTCCGCACCCCGCGCGCCCCCCTCGGCGAGTCCGCCAAGGAGGAGCGGATGCGCAGGCTCTCGGCGGAACTCCTCATCTCCGCCGAGGCGAGCGCCAACCTCGTCGTCCTGCGCACCCCGCCCGGCGCCGCCCAGTTCCTCGCCTCCGCCATCGACCAGGCCGAACTGCACGACATCCTCGGCACGATCGCGGGCGACGACACGCTGCTCCTGATCAGCCGCGACCCGGCCGGCGGCCAGCAACTCGCCGACCACCTGCTGCGCCTGGCCCAGCGCGTGAGCTGAAACCCCACCGGTTTGATCATGAAACCCGCCCGCCCGGGCACACGACCGTCACGACGGACGCACGGCGAGGGGCGGGTTTCATGGCATTCGGCAGGCGGCAGCCGACCGGGGTACGCACGCGCGCGACCCTCCTGGCCCTCGCCCTGGCCACCGCCCTCGTCGCGGCGGTGGCGCTCCTCTTCCTGCGCCTCGCCCACTGGGCGGGCGCCCACCCCGGGCAGGCGATCGCGGCGACCCTGCTCGCCCTGCCCCTCCTCTACGCCCTGGTACGGGGGATGCCGCGCGCCCGCGAACTGCGCCGCGCGGCCCGGGCGGGCATGGCGGAGGCGGACGCCGAGTTCCTGGCGGCGGAGCCCACCGTCGTCCTGGCACCCACCGGCCCGCAGGACGGCCGCACCCTCCCGCTCACCGAGCCCTCGCCCGGCCTCTCCGCGCGCACGACCGATCTCACGGCCCTCGCCCCGGACGCCTTCGAGGAGGCGGTCGCCGACCTGTGCCGCCGCGACGGCTGCCGGGACGTCGAGGTCGTGGGCGGCGCGGGCGACCTGGGCGCCGACGCCCTGGCCACCGCTCCCGACGGCCGCCGCGTCGTCATCCAGTGCAAGCGCTACGCCCCCACCCACAAGGCCGGTTCCCAGGACCTCCAGCGCTTCGGCGGCACCTGCTGGACGGTCCACGCCGCCCAGCTCGCCCTCGTGGTCACCACCAGCACCTTCACCGACCCGGCCGCGGAGTACGCCGAAGCCTGCGGCATCCGCCTGATCGACGGAGCGGCCCTGGACGCCTGGACCACGGGCGCGTCGGCGGCGCCGTGGGGACCGGCGCGGGTGGGGTGATCGGGGAGCGCCCTCACCGCGCGGGCGGGAGGAGCGCGAAGTGGAGTTCCGCGATCCCGGGCGCGATCCCGGGCAGCACGTCCGGGAGCAGACCGAGCGCCGTGTCCGCCGGGCCGTCCTCCAGCAGCAGCCGCAGCAGCGATACCGCGCCCCCCGGATCGGCCACCCCGCCGAGCCCCCGCACCAGACCGAGCACCCGCCCGGCCCCCTCCGGCCCCCGCTCGGTCAACCGCTTCCCGGCAACCCGCGCGGCCCCCTCCGCCGCCTCACCGAGACCCGCACAGGCCAGTGCACGCGCCACACGGAGCACGACCACGCCCCCCGGCGCACTCCACGGCCCCCGCGCCGCCACGGCGGCCGCCTTCGTCGCCGCGCTCAGCAGGGGGATCGGCCATGGGCGGGCGTACGGTTGCGCGTTGCTGCTGGTGCGTTGAGGGGGCTCAGCGGGCGGGCTCCGGTGCGGGGGTGGTGGTGTCCAGCGGTTGCGCGCGGCGCGAGCGGTGGGCCATGACGGCGGCGACGAGGGCGCCCGAGATGTTGTGCCACACCGAGAAGACGGCGGCCGGCAGGGCGGCGAGCGGGCTGAAGTGGGTGGTCGCGAGCGAGGCCGCGAGTCCGGAGTTCTGCATCCCGACCTCGAAGGCCATGGCGCGGCTCGCGGGCGGCCCGAGGCGCGTCAGCCTGCCCGCTCCGTAACCGAGCGCGAGACCGAGGCCGTTGTGCAGGACGACGGCCAGCAGCACCGTCGCCGCGGCCGACTTGATGCTGTCGGCGCTCGCCGCGACGACGGCGGCGACGATCGCCGCGATCGCGACCGAGGAGAGCCACGGCATGACGCCGAGCACCCGCGTCACGATCCGTCCCGCGACGAGCCGGACGAGCAGGCCGCCGAGCACCGGGAGCAGCACCGTCTTGAGGATGTCGCCGACCATGGCACCCGCGTCCACCGGCAGGTAGGCACCTGCCAGGAGCAGCGTCAGCGGCGGGGTGACGAGCGGCGCGAGGACGGTGGACACGGTCGCGACCGAGACGGAGAGCGCCACGTCCCCGCGCGCGAGGAAGGTCACCACGTTCGAGGCCGTCCCGCTCGGCGCGCAGCCGACGAGAATCACCCCGGCCGCCAACTGCGGCGACAGGCCGAGGAGATGGGCCACGAGCCAGCCGAGGCCCGGCATGATCACGTAATGCGCGACGAGCCCGATCAGCACCGCCCACGGGCGCCGCGCGACGCCCTTGAAGTCGAGCGGCGTCATGGTCAGGCCCATGCAGAACATCACGACGCCGAGCAGGTACGGGACGTTCGCCGACCACCCGTCGAAGGTGCCCGGGGCGAGCAGCCCGGCCGCGCCCGCGAGCAGGACGAGCACGGGGAAGACGGTGACGGCGAGCCTGGCCGCCCGGTCGGCGGCGGGGGAGGCTTCGGGCGGTGCCGGTGCGGTGGGGACGCGTGATCGCATTTGCCAATGCAACTGCCGCGTCTCACGTCGCCGCAAGCGCGTCTCACGATGCGGGCGGGGGAGGATGTGGCGGCGCGATCGCCTCGCTTCTCAGTACCGCGTCACCGCTGTCCTGCCGGTCTCGGTGCCGATCGCGAGGCGGGCACCCGGGCGCGCCCAGCGGAGCAGGGCGCGCATCGCCGGGGCCGGGACGGAGACGCAACCCGCCGTGTCACCCTTGCCGTTGACGTGCAGGAAAATGCCCGCGCCCCGGCCGCGCACGGGGCGCGCGTAGTTGAAGTCCGTGACGAGGGCGTGCGCGTACTGGACCGGGTAGTCGGCCAGGCGTTCGGACTCCTCGGCGCGGCAGTCGGCCGCGCGCGGCTCGCTCCAGCGGTTGTACACGCGCGAGGCGTTGTCCTCGCACCACCAGGAGCGCGGCGTCACGGGCCGGTAGGGCAGCCGGGTTCCCGCCGGGGCGGGCTCGGTGCCGAAGGCGAAGGGGAGGCCGAAGAGGCCGGTCGGGGTGGTGTTCGTCCCCTGCTCGCGCCGCGTCCCCTCGACGAGGCCGCCCGCGCCGAACCGGGCGGCGGCCCGCCCGCGCGCCCGCCAGCCGCCGTCCGCGTCCCGTTCCCACCACGTGAGCGTGCCGCGTGTGGCGCGGGTGCCGGGGGCGGTGGCGACGAGGAGTCGCCGCGCGCCGCCCGTGCCGGCGAGGCGGGCGGGGAGCGGGGGCGGGGCCGACGTCCCGGCGCGCGGCGCGGCGGGGGCTCGCGGGGAGGTGAGGACGGGAGTGGTGAGCGGGCCGAGGAGCAGCGCGAGGGAGAGGGCGGTGGTCGCGCGGAGGCGGAGGGCGGGTCTCATGCGGCCGAACGTAGGCGGGGCGCGGCGGTGCGGCAGCGCGGCGCGGTCCGTGCGGGTGGAGGAGGGTTACCGGCCGGCGAAAGGGGGGCAATACCGATACTCGGGATAAGCCGAATGTTTGTTTGACGTGACCACGCTCGCGCCTTTACTCTCCCCCCACGTGATCAGCACGTGAGCGCCACATTCGCGCACGTGCCGGGAGTTCGTCTTCCTTGCCGCAGGCATTCCACCCGTGCCCACCCCCGTGGGCCCCGGGCCGCTCCGCCGCGTCGGAACGCACCCCCGCAACCGCCCGTCGTCCGGCCTGTCCCCGGCCGGTGGCCCGGCGGTCGCTATCACGTCCCGCTCACCGTTCACGAAGCGCGTGTCCGCCACGCGCTCACGCCAGGGGCAGCGCGCCCCGGGGGGTTCCGCACATGCACTACTACCTCGACGTCTTCAAGAAGTACGCCCAGTTCAGCGGGCGTGCGCGCAGGGCCGAGTACTGGATGTTCCAGCTGTTCAACCTCCTCGCGATGGCGATCCTGTTCATCCTCGGAATCGCCGTCACGAAGGTCTTCTTCGTCCTGTACGGCCTGTACACGCTCGCCCTCATCGTCCCGTCGCTCGCCCTCACGTGGCGTCGGCTGCACGACACCGGCCGTTCCGGCGGCTTCTTCTTCATCAGCTTCGTGCCCTTCATCGGCGGCATCTGGCTGTTCGTCCTCACCGTCCTCGAAGGCGACCGGCAGGGCAACATGTACGGCCCCGACCCGAAGGCCCCCGCGGGCGTGCCCCAGTACTGAGCCGCGCGCACGCGCACTCGGGCCCGGTCCCTCCGAGGGGGCCGGGCCCGTCGCCGTGTCAGGGCGCGGGCGTCGGCGGCAGCGGGAGCGGCAGTCCCGGCAGTCCGTCGATGCTCTTCGCGATGTGGTCCTTCTTCCCGAAGTACGCGTCGAGCGAGGCGTCGTCCTCGCGGGCGAAGCGCCGCGCGTGCAGGTCGCGCTCCTTCTCGTACGCCATGAAGGGCACCGCGTAGCCGCACGTGTCCCTGATCAGCTCGGCGTGCACGAGGATTACGGCGCGCAGCCCGTGCGGGCCCGGGTCCACGGACCCGAAGCGCGCCACGAGGTCCGGGTAGCGGGGGTCGTCCCGGAAGACCGCCTCGCCGTGCCCGTGGACGCGCACGATGTTCGGCGGGCCCTGGAAGGCGCACCACATCAGCGTGATGCGCCCGTTCTCGCGCAGGTGGGCGATCGTCTCCGCGTTGCTGCCCGCGAAGTCGAGGTACGCCACGGTGTGCGCGTCGAGCACGGCGAAGGAGCCGCGCACCCCCTTGGGGGAGAGGTTGACCGTGCCCTGTCCGGAGAGCGGTGCCGTCGCCGTGAAGAACACGGGCTGTTCCTCGATGAAGGCGCGCAGACGGCCGTCGATGCGTTCGTAGGTCTTTCCCATGGTCCGATTCTCCGCCCGGCGCCCCGGCGGGGGCAGAGGTTTTCGCCGCGCGGAAGGGCGCGGGGTGCCTCAGCATGGACCGGGGTACGAAGGGAGCGCGCCATGGCGGACGAGACGGCATCCGGGGTGCGGGTGCGACGCGCCTACGACCCCCCGGAAGCGGCGGACGGACACCGCGTCCTCGTGGACCGGCTGTGGCCGCGCGGGCTCTCCAAGGAGCACGCGCACTTCGACGAGTGGCTAAGGACCGTCGCGCCGAGCGCGGAACTGCGCCGGTGGTACGG
Source organism: Streptomyces sp. SPB074 (assembly GCF_000154905.1). Classification (GTDB taxonomy): domain Bacteria; phylum Actinomycetota; class Actinomycetes; order Streptomycetales; family Streptomycetaceae; genus Streptomyces. The sequence continues at coordinate 5,962,896 of NZ_GG770539.1, forward strand.
GCACGACCCCGCCAGGTTCGGTGAGTTCGCCGCGCGCTACCGCGCCGAACTCGCCGAGGCCGAGCACGCCGAGGCCCTCGGCCGGCTGCGCGCTCTCGCGGTCGGCGGCCCGCTGACACTGCTCACCGCGACGAAAGACCTGGAACACGCCCACACCCATGTGCTCGCGGAGGAGTTGAAGGGGTGAGCGTGCCGGGGACGGGCCGCTCACGCGCGAGCGGCCCGCCCGCCGCACGCCTCGCACGGCGGCGAACGGCCGATTGACGAACCATGCATGAGTCTGCATACTCATGCATATGAAGTCCGATCATGCCGCGCGAGGAGCACAGCAGTGAGCAGCAGCAACGGTGACGTCCGGCTCTGGGGCGGCCGCTTCGCCGACGGCCCCGCCGAGGCCCTCGCGAAACTCTCCGCCTCGGTGCACTTCGACTGGCGCCTCGCCCCGTACGACATCGCGGGCTCCCGCGCCCACGCCCGGGTGCTGCGCGCCGCCGGGCTGCTCACCGAGGACGAGCTGACCCGGATGCACGAGGGCCTCGACCGGCTCGCCGCCGACGTCGCCTCCGGCGGCTTCACCGGCACCGTCGCCGACGAGGACGTGCACACCGCGCTGGAGCGCGGCCTGCTGGAGCGCGTCGGCCCCGACCTCGGCGGGAAACTGCGCGCCGGGCGCTCGCGCAACGACCAGATCGCCACGCTCTTCCGCATGTACCTGCGCGACCACGCGCGGATCATCGGCGGCCTGATCGCGGAGCTCCAGGACGCCCTCGTCGGCCTCGCCGAGGCCCACCCGGACCTCGCCATGCCGGGCCGCACCCACCTCCAGCACGCGCAGCCCGTCCTCTTCGCGCACCACCTCCTCGCCCACGTCCAGCCCCTCTCCAGGGACGCCGAGCGGCTGCGGCAGTGGGACGAGCGGACGGCTGTGTCCCCGTACGGCTCCGGGGCGCTCGCGGGCTCCTCGCTCGGCCTCGATCCCGAGGCCGTCGCGGCCGACCTGGGCTTCGAGCACGGCTCCGTCGCCAACTCGATCGACGGCACGGCCTCCCGCGACTTCGTCGCCGAGTTCGCGTTCGTGACCGCGATGATCGGCGTCAACCTCTCGCGGATCGCCGAGGAGATCATCCTGTGGAACACGAAGGAGTTCTCCTTCGTGACCCTCCACGACGCCTTCTCGACCGGCTCCTCGATCATGCCGCAGAAGAAGAACCCGGACATCGCCGAGCTGGCGCGCGGCAAGTCGGGGCGCCTCATCGGCAACCTCACCGGCCTCCTCGCCACGCTCAAGGCACTCCCGCTCGCGTACAACCGCGACCTCCAGGAGGACAAGGAGCCCGTCTTCGACTCCTGCGACCAGCTCGAAGTCCTCCTGCCCGCCTTCACCGGCATGATCGCGACGCTCACCGTGCACCGCGAGCGCCTGGAGGAGCTGGCCCCGGCCGGGTTCTCGCTCGCGACCGACATCGCCGAGTGGCTTGTCAAGCGCGGGGTGCCCTTCCGCGTCGCGCACGAGGTCGCGGGCGCGTGCGTCAAGGAGTGCGAGGCGCACGGCATCGAGCTGGACCAGCTCAGCGACGAGCAGTTCGCGAAGATCTCCCCGCACCTGAGGCCCGAGGTCCGCGAGGTCCTCAACGTCCCCGGCGCCCTCGCGGCCCGCGACGGGCGCGGCGGCACGGCCCCCTCGGCCGTCGCCGTCCAGCTCGCCGAGGTCAAGGAGGACCTGGCCGTGCAGCACGCCTGGGCGCAGGCCAAGCAGCCACTCGTCTGAGGCCGCCCCGCCCGGCCGCCTTGCCGTACCGGCCGGCCGGGTCGGTGCGCGGGGTGTCCTCGCGCGGCGTTACGTTGACGGGGCCGCCGTCCGCCGGGCACACCGCCCGGCGCGGTGCCCCCGTCGCCGTACCCCCGCGAAGGAGCCCCCCATGCCGTTCGCCCGCCTCGCCGCCGCACCCACCCCCGTCTCCCGCGTCGGCCTCGGCCTGGCCGCCGTGGGACGGCCCGGGTACCTCAACCTCGGCCGGGAGCGCGACCTGCCGCCGGGGCGCGGCGTCGAGGACATGCGCGCCCGCGCGCACGACCTGCTCGACGCCGCCTACGAGCAGGGCGTGCGGTACGTGGACACCGCCCGGTCCTACGGGCGCGCCGAGGAGTTCCTCTCCGGCTGGCTCGCCGCGCACCCGCAGGCCACCGATCTCGTCGTCGGCAGCAAGTGGGGCTACACGTACACGGCCGGCTGGCGCGCGGACGCCGCCTCGCACGAGGTCAAGGACCACACGCTCGCCACGTACGAGCGTCAGGTCGCCGAGTCCAGGGACCTGCTCGGCGACCGCCTCGACCTCTACCAGATCCACTCCCTCACGCCCGAGAGCCCCGCCCTCACCGACCGCGCCCTGCACGAGCGCCTCGCCGCGCTCGCCGCCGAGGGCGTCACGATCGGCTGCTCGGTGAGCGGCCCAGGCCAGGCCGCGGCGATCCACGAGGCACTCGCCGTCGAGGTCGCGGGACAGCCCCTCTTCCGCACGTTCCAGGCCACCTACAACGTGTACGAACGCAGCGCCGGGCCCGCCCTGGAGGCCGCGCACGGCGCGGGGCGTGCCGTACTGATCAAGGAAGGTCTCGCCAACGGCCGCCTCGCCGGTGAGGCGGCCCCGACCGCCGTGCGCGCCGTCGCCGGTGAACTCGGCACGACCCCGGACGCCGTCGCCCTCGCCTTCGTCCTGCGCGCCCCCTGGGTCGAGGTCGCCCTCTCTGGCGCGGCGACGGTCGCCCAGCTCGACACCAACCTGCGCGCGCTCTCACTCCCGCTCGACGAGGAACGCCTCGAACGCCTCGACGCGGCGGCGGAGGAAGCGGGCGAGTACTGGCGAAAGCGGGCGGCGCTGCCGTGGCAGTGAGGACGGGAGCGGCTGAGGTGGGGAGGGCGGCTGTACCCGGATGGTGAGGGTGGGCACGGCTGTGGCGGTGTGGGCCGGGCGCGGCTGTGGCGTGAGCGCGGCGGCGCGACGGGGGAGCGGGGGCAGGGCGAGGAGGGGCGACGCGGTGGGACGACCACCCGCGGTCGCCCGGTCACACGCTCTCCGCCCACTCCTCCGGGGCCAGGAAGTCCTCCTCCGTGAGCCCCCGCGCCGGGTCGACCCGCAGAAGCGCGGCCGGCGCGGGGTAATGGGCGTCCACCCACGCCCGGTCGCGGGGCCCGAACTCGTCGTCCACCCAGGCGAAGGGGCGCCCCGCCGCCCGGGCCAGCACCTCGCGCAGCTTCCAGAAGGTGCCGTCCGGGCCCGGCGTGCGCGCGGGCCAGCGCACGTACGGGAGCGGGGGCAGCCCCAGTTCCGGGGCCACGTACGTGTTCGCCTCCGCCTCCCACGTCGGGGCCCACACCAGCTCGTACCGTCGCGCGAGCGCGCGCAGCCGCTCCCCGTGCGCCGGGTTGAGGCGTAGCTCCAGGGGCTCGGCCCAGCCCCAGTCCGCCGGGCGGACCATGCGGGAGCGGTAGCCGGGCAGGCGGCGGCGCGGTGCCGCGAAGGGATTGAGCGGGCCGTCGACGTCGAGGAAGAGGAACGGTTTCATGGCGCGCTCCGGGGGGCGGTGCGTCCATTGTGAACGAGGGGGGCCGTCCGTGTGTGGGCCGAGGGAGCCGTCCGTGAGCGAGGCCGGTCGGGTCGGGCGCGCGGGTCCCTGCCGCTGGGCGTGGCCCCGGGCCTCCGTGCGTGAGCGCGGCCCCCGCTCTCGCGCTTCCACGTGACGGGCACGTGTCCGCATCGAGACGTCACCGGATCGGGCGAGACGTCCCTGATCCCTATGAGACGTTCATGTCTCATTTTGCTAGGGTCGGGGGCATGACTGTCGACCGTGACCAGGTGCTGCGCTCCGCCGCCACGCTCCTCGTGCGCCGTTCCGGCGCCACGATGGACGAGGTGGCGCGGGCCGCCGGGGTCAGCCGTGCCACGCTGCACCGGCTCTTCGCCGGGCGCGAAGCGCTCGTGCGGGCCCTGGAGGAGCTGGGCATCCGCGAGTGCGAGGCCGCCGTGGCCGCCGCGCGGACCGACGAGGGGCCCGCCGTCGAGGCGCTGCGCCGGCTCGTCGCCGGCCTCCAGGGGCCCGCCCCCCTGCTCTCCTTCCTCATCACCGAGGCGCAGCTCTTCGAGGGCGAGGAGATCGACGCGGGCTGGGCCCGGCTCGACAGCCGTTTCACGGCGCTGTTCACCCGCGGCCAGCGCACCGGCGAGTTCCGCATCGATCTGAGCCCCACCTGGCTCACCGAGGCGCTCTACGCCCTCATAGGGTCCTGCGGCTGGTGCGTCGTGGACGGCCGCGTCGCCGCACAGGACTTCCCGCGCAACGTGTCCGAGCTGCTGCTCGGCGGGGTACTGAGGAGGACCCCGTGACCATGACCACGCCCCCCGCCCCCGCACGCGGCCCCCTCGCCCGCTGGCTCGCCCTCGGCGTCCTCGTCCTCGCGGTGCTGCTCATCGCGGTCGACGCGACCGTGCTCGGCCTCGCCACCCCGTACATCAGCGAGGACCTGCGCCCCTCGGGCACCCAGCTCCTGTGGATCGGCGATGTCTACTCCTTCGTGATCGCCGGGCTGCTCGTCTCGATGGGCGGGCTCGGCGACCGCATCGGCCGCAAGCGCCTGCTGCTCCTCGGCGCGATCGCCTTCGGCGGGATCTCTGTCCTCAACGCCTACGCCGGCACACCCGAGATCCTCATCCTCGCGCGCGCCCTGCTCGGCGTCGCGGGCGCGACGCTCATGCCTTCCACGCTCGCGCTGATCCGCAACATCTTCCCCGACCCGCGCGAGCGGAGCTTCGCGATCGGCGCCTGGGGCGCGGCCTCCTCGGCCGGGATGGCGCTCGGCCCGATCGTCGGCGGCTTCCTCCTCGAACACTTCTGGTGGGGCTCGGTCTTCCTCATCAACCTGCCCGTCATGGCGCTCCTCGTGCTCGTCGGCGCCAAGCTCCTGCCCGAGTCGAAGGACCCCGCCCCGGGCCCCTGGGACCTGCCGAGCGTCGCGCTCTCGCTCGCCGGGATGTTCGGTCTCGTCTACGCGGTGAAGGAACTGGCCGCGGGCGAGGTCATCGGGCTCACGCTCGGCACCGGCACCGGCGGGCTGCTGCTCCTGCTGTGGTTCGTACGCCGTCAGCTCACACTGCCCACACCGCTGCTGAACATGCGGCTGTTCCGCAACCGGGGCTTCAGCGCCGCCGTCGTCGCCGACCTGCTCACCGTGCTCGGCCTCTCCGGGCTCGTCTTCTTCCTCTCGCAGTTCCTGCAACTCGTCCAGGGGCGCACCCCGCTGGCCGCCGGGCTCGCCGAACTGCCCTCCGCGATCGGCGCGGTGGGGGCCGGGCTCGTCGCGGGCGTCGTCGCGCGCCGGTTCTCCGTGCGCGCCGTGGTCTCCGGAGGGCTCGCGGCGATCGCCGTGGCACTGGGAGCCGTCGTCTTCATCGGCGAGCACACGGGCTACCCGCTGCTCGGCGGCGTGCTCCTCGTCGTGGGTCTCGGCGCGGGCTTCTCCTTCACCGTCACGGCGGACGTCATCCTCTCGGCCGTGCCGAAGGAGAAGGCCGGATCGGCCTCGGCCGTCTCCGAGACCGCCTACGAACTCGGCACGGCCCTCGGTATCGCGCTGCTCGGCTCGGTGGTCAACGGTGTCTACCGGGACTTCGCCACCCCGCCCGGAGTCCCGGGCCAGGTCGCCTCGGCGGCCCACGAATCGCTGGGCGGGGCCAGCGAGGCGGCCCACCGCCTCCCCGCACCCCTGGCCGCGCGCATGTTCGACGCGGCGAGCGACGCCTTCGTGACGGGCCTGCACTACGCGGCCGTCGGCGGCGCCGTCGTCCTCCTCGGCACGGCCGTCGCGGCCTGGTTCCTGCTCAAGGGCCAGCGGCTCGACGTGAGCGACGAGGACGAGACGGAGATACGCGAGAGCGCGACGTCGGCGGGGGCGGCGCGATAGCGGGACCGGGACGGCCCGGGCGCGGCGTTCCGTGGGTGGCACGGCGTGCGCGCGGGTACCGGGTCGGTGTCCGGCCCTTCGAAAGGAGCCAGCCGCGCTGATCCTGCCCGCCGTACACGCGACGGGGGCCTTGGGGCCCGCACCGCCGACCTGGGGGCTCATTCCCGTTGCGGTAGTACTTTTCGGACTCGCCGTGTACGGGCGGTGTCAGGCCGCCTTCGCCTTGGTCGCGTACATGTCCACGTACTCCTGGCCCGAGAGCCGCATGACCTCGGTCATGACCGAGTCGGTCACCGCGCGCAGCACGTAGCGGTCGCGGTCCATGCCCTCGTAGCGCGAGAACTCCATCGGCTCGCCGAAACGGACCGTGACCTTGCCCGGGCGGGGAAGGCCCTTGCCGCCGGGCTGGAGCTTGTCGGTGCCGATCATCGCGAACGGGACGACGGGCGCGCCCGTCATCAGGGTCAGGCGCGCGATCCCGGTACGGCCCCGGTACAGGCGGCCGTCGGGGGAGCGGGTGCCCTCCGGGTAGATGCCGAAGATCCGGCCCTCCTCCAGGATGCGGCGCCCCGTCATGAGCGCGGCCACCCCGCCGTTGGCGCCGTCGCGGTCCACCGGGATCATCCCGACACCCGTGAAGAACCAGGCCATGGCCCGGCCCTTGACGCCCTTGCCCGTGACGTACTCGTCCTTGCCGATGAACATCACCTGCCGGTCGCAGACGACGGGGAGGATCAGCGAGTCGATGAACGTCAGGTGGTTCCCGGCCAGGATCACCGGGCCCTCGCCCGGGATGCGCTCCATGCCCTCGACCTGCGGCCGGAACCACAGCCGCATGACAGGACCCAGGACGGCCTTGAGGAACGCGAAGCGGGACAACTGACCCTCCGGAGCAGTCAGGACGACAAGCGGACCTGCGGGGCCCGCAGGTGAGGACGATACTCGCGCGTCGCCGGGCCGCGCACACCGGGGTTCACCGTGACCACACGAGGAGTTGATCCGCGGACGCCCGCGACCCTGGTCCGCGGGGCCGGTTTTCACCCGTTGTTCGGCACGGGTTCTCCCTCCGCGCGCGACCCCGCGCCTAGCATCGGCACCGCTTCACCGGGCGCCCCGCCCGTCACGGGACGGACCCCTCGTGACGGCGGGCCCCGCGCCCGTACCCGCACGTCCACGAGCGCAGGAGGACCCCCATGACGGACCAGGCACCCCAGCAGCCCGCTCCCCGCGCGGGCACCGCGCGCCGCACCCTGCTCGGCGCCGCCACCCTCGGCGCGGGCGCGGCCGTCGTGGGCCTGCCGGGCGCCGCGAGCGCGGCCGGGGGCCGGGGGCACGGCGGCGGCGCGCTGCGGGACCTGCCCGAGGTGACGGTCATCGGGCACCGCGGCACCTCCGGCTACCGCCCCGAGCACACCTTCGGCTCCTACCGGCTCGCGCTCGACATGGGTGTCCACATCATCGAGCAGGACCTCGTGCCCACGAAGGACGGGCACCTCGTGTGCCGTCACGAGAACGACATCACGCAGACCACCGACGTCGCCCGGCACCCCGAGTTCGCCGCGCGCCGCACGACCAAGACCGTGGACGGCGTACGCCTCACCGGCTGGTTCACCGAGGACTTCACGCTCGCCGAGCTCAAGACGCTGCGCGCGATCGAGCGCATCCCCGCCAACCGCCAGCACAACACCCTCTACGACGGCCGCTGGGACGTCCCGACCTTCGAGGAGGTCCTGGAGTGGGCCGAGCGCGAGGGCAGGGCCCGCGGCCGGAAGATCTGGCTCTACGTCGAAACGAAGCACCCCACCTACTTCCGCGGCCTCGGCCTCGGCCTCGAAGAGCGCCTCGCGCGCCTGCTGCGCAGGTACGGGCGCGACACCCGTGACTCCTCCGCGCTCATCCTCCAGTCCTTCGAGCCGACCAGCGTCCAGCGCCTCAAGAAGCTCGTGCGCACCCCGGGCATCGTGCTCCTCTCGACGGCGGGCACGAAGCCGTACGACTTCGAGGCCGCGGGCGACCCGCGCACGACCGACGACCTCGTCACCCCGAAGGGCCTGCGGTGGATCGCGTCCTTCGCCGACGGCATCGGCCCCGACCTCAGCCTCGTCATCCCCCGCGAGGCGGACGGCACTCTCGGCACGCCCACCCGCCTCGTGCGCGACGCCCACGCCCAGGGCCTGCGCCTGCACCCGTACACCGTGCGCAACGAGAACACCTTCCTGCCGGTGGACTACCGCGTCGGCAACGACCCGAACGCCTACGGGGACGCGCTCCGGCTCTTCGAGACGTACTACGCGACCGGCATCGACGGGCTCTTCTCGGACAACGGGGACACGGCGCTCCTCGCGCGCGAGAGCTACCTCGCGAAGAAGCACCGCTGACCCGCAAGAGCGTCAGCACGCGCGGTGGCGGCATCCCTCCGGGTGAGCCGCCGCCGCGCACGGAACCTTCCGGGCGCCCACGCGGTCCCGCCAGGCATGAGGACCACCCCGCCCCCGTACGACCACTGGCACCCGCTCGTCCGTGCCGCCGCCCGTGCCGAAGCGCTCGCGCAGGGCCTCGACGCGGCCGACCTCGAACAGTCCCTGTGGGTCCGGCTCCTGGAGCGGTTGCGCGGTACGCCGCCGCCCGCCGACCCCGCAGCCTGGCTCCGCGCGGCGGCCCGGGCCGAGGCGCGGGCGCTGGGGGAGGAGCCGGCCGGGCCGGCGCGCGAGCACCCGGGCGCCCCCGAGCCCGCCGACCCGCGCCCCGGGCCCGAGCAGCAGCACCTCGACGCAGAGCTGCTGCACGCCGTGCGCGAGGCGGTGGGCCGCCTCCCGGGCCGCTGCCGGGTCCTCTTCCGGGCCCTGCTCTCGCCGCGCGATCTCACCTACCGGGAGATCGCGGCGGAGTTGGGAATCTCACAGGGAAGCCTCGGACCCAGGCGCTCACACTGCCTGAACTGCCTGGGAAGACTGCTCGGACCGGGCGGCGCGCACACCCGTTCCGGTACCCGGCACCGCCCACCAGGTTTCGCGCGGGGTGGGGGATGGGGAATCCTGCGGGAGACACACCGGTGAACAGGTGAGCGGGAGGCGTGCACACATGGGCGCGAGCGTGACCATCTCTGCGGCGGCCGAAGAGGACGCCGAACAGATCCTGAAGCTCCAGTACCTCTGCTTCCAGAGCGAGGCGGAGCGGTACGGGGACTGGGGCATCGAGCCCCTGACCCAGAGCCTGGAGAGCCTGCGGGCCGAGCTGCGCTCCGGGCACGTGCTCGTCGCGCGCCTCGGCGAGGAGGTCGTGGGCTCGGTGCGGGGCGCGGTGGACGAGGGCGGGATCGCCCACATCGGCAAGCTCGTCGTGCACCCCCGGATGCAGCGGCACGGCCTCGGCGGGCGCCTCCTGCTCGCGGTCGAGAACGCCCTGCGCGCCGAGGGCCGCGCGCGCCGCTTCCAGCTCTTCACGGGGCACCGCAGCAACGTGCGCCTGTACCGCAAGTACGGCTACGCGCCCATCGGCACCGAGCAGGTCAGCGAGCGCCTGAGCATGGTGACGCTCACCAAGGAGACCGTCGCGGGGATGCGCCCGGCGGCCGTCTGAGGGACGGGGCGGGCCGCTCGCCGCGACCCGCCCCGCCTGCTCGGCACGCCGCGGGCGTCAGCGCGCCATCAGCGCGAACACGCCCCAGCCCAGATACCTGCGCCGGTACCTCGCGTGCCGCACCGGCGCCGTGTCCAGCTCGGCGCGCATCTGCGGCGCCATCGGGTCCCGCGGGTGCGCGTCGAGCCAGCGCCGCGTCGTGAGCCACTGGGCCGCGACGTAGCGGTCCCAGCCCGCGCGCTCGGCGAGGACCATCTCGACCACGTCGTAGCCGAGCGTCCCGAAGGACTCCAGGAGTCCGTCGAGCGGCGGATACGTGTCCCGCGCGGGCACGTCGCAGGCCCGCGCGGCCTCCTCGTCGGGCGGCAGTTCCGCCCAGTAGGGCTCCCCGACGAGGAGGAGGCCGCCGGGCCGCAGCGAACGCCGGAGCAGGGCGAGCGTACCGGGCACGCCGCCGCCGATCCAGGTGGCGCCGAGGCAGGCCGCGACGTCGACCGGTTCCTCGGCGACGAAGCCGGAGGCATCCGCGCGGACGAAGCGCACGTCGTCGCGGACACCGAGTTCGGCCGCGCGGGCGTGCGCGGCGGCGAGGAAGACGGTGGAGATGTCCACGCCGGTGCCGGTGATCCCGTGCGCGCGGGACCAGGTGCAGAGCAACTCGCCCGAACCGCAGGCGAGATCGAGCACCCGCGTCCCGGGCCGCAGCCCGATCGCCCGGCCGAGCAGCGCGAGCTGGTCCTCGGTGACGGGTTGTGGACGCGGTGTCCGCTCTCGCGGATGGTGAAACTACGGGGAAGATCCAGGGAATCCACGGGTGAAGGTCCTCAGGGTGGTGGTGACGGGGCTGCGGAGCGCCTCGCGCGCCCGCTCGTCGGTGCGCGGCCGTGCGGCCACGCTCTCCCGCGGCGTCATCAACTCACCCTTGTACCTGGCCGAAGTGCTGGGACCCGCCGAGCCTAGGCCGCGCGGGCCCGGGGCCACCACCGAATTACCCGGCGCCGCTCCCGGCCGCCGCGAAGGCGTCCCGTGCCCGAGGGCTCAGGCGGCCGTTCCCGCCGCCGTCTTCGCGTCCAGCGCCGCCACGCGCGAGCGCCGCAGCCACAGCAGGGCGCTGACGGGCAGGATCACCGGGATGAAGAGGTAGCCCATGCCGTAGTCGGACCACACCGTCGCGTCCGGGAACGAGTCGCCGTCCACGAGCGTCCAGGTGCCCACGACGAGCACACCGGCCAGCTCGATGGCGCAGCAGACGCGCGCCGCCGTGCGCGCGCCCTCGCCGCCGCGCACGAGGCTCCACGTGATGAAGCAGTACACGAGGCCCGCGACGGCGGAGAGCAGGTAGGCGAGCGGGGCACGGCCGAACTCGGTGCTGAGCTGGTACACGGAGCGCGAGAGCGCGCCGACCACCATGACCCCGTAGACCCACAGGAGGAGGATGCCCGGGCCGCTGATGAGCCTGGTCCGTCCCGCCCTGCCCGGCTCCCGTGTCGTGTCGCGCGCCATCGCTCAGCCACCCCAGATGTCGTAGAGCCGGACTTCGAGAACCGCGAGGACGACGCCGCCGGCCAGCACCGTCATCGAGCCCCACTTGCTGCGCTCGGTGAGCGACATGAACCCGGCCAGCGGGACGCACAGCGCGGCGCCCACGAGGTAGGCCACGAAGATCACCGTGCCCTGGTCGGGGTCATCGCCGCCCGCGAGCCGGACGATGCCGATGACGAGCTGCGCGAGGGCGAGCAGCGAGACGACCGCCATCCCGATGAAGTGCCAGTCCTTCGTGGACTGGTCCTTGGCGAAGGCGAGCCCGCACCAGGCGGCGAGCGCGAGCGCGGCGACGGCGGTCGCGATCGTCAGGGCATCGAACATGCGCCAGACCCTAGTACGGCCCCCATTCCGCCCGAAAAGCGGCCCGCCCCGAACGGAGGCCCAGAGAGGGCCGGAAAAGATCCCGCGCGGCCCGCCGACCGCACCCCCGCGGCCCGCCGACCGCACCCCCGCGGCCCGCCGCGCCGCACCGCCCCCGCGCGGGTAGCCCCCGGGC
>NZ_GG770539.1:5974571-5979390 GCF_000154905.1 Streptomyces sp. SPB074
AGCCTGTCCCCCGCCCCCACCCCGCGCCGTCCCCCGCCCCCGCGATTAGGCTCGCCGTCATGAAGCTCCAGGCCCGTGCCCTCCTCTTCGACAACGACGGCACCCTCATGTCCTCGCTCCGCTCCGTGCGCCGCTGCTGGACCCGGTGGGCCGCCGAGTACGGGGTGACGGACGCCGACTTCGCGCGGATCGAGCTGCACGGGCGCCCGGCGGGCGAGATCGTCGCCGACCTGCTGCCGCCGGAGAAGGTGGCGGAGGCGACGCGGCGCATCGAGGACCTGGAGGTCGCCGACGCCGAGGGCACCGAGGCCCTGCCCGGCACCGCGGACCTGCTCGCCGGGCTCCCGCCCGAGCGCTGGGCCGTCGTCACCTCGGCGACCCGCAGGCTCGCCCGCGCCCGCCTCGCGGGCCTCGGACTGCACCCCCGCGCCCTCGTCGCCGCCGACGACATCACGCGCGGCAAGCCGGACCCCGAGCCCTACCTGCTCGGCGCCGCGAAGCTCGGCTTCGCGCCCGGCGACTGCCTCGTCTTCGAGGACGCCCCGGTCGGCCTGCGCTCCGCCCAGGCGGCCGGGATGCGGACCGTGGCGTTGACCACAACGTACCCTCGCGCCGAGCTGACCGCCGACGCCGTCGTCCCCGACCTCTCGGCGGTGTCCGTGCAGGTCAGCGGCGATTTCCTGGAGATCGTGACCGAGGACTGAGCCCGGCGGGGCCGTCCGTCCTCCGGACGGCGGGCGTCCGGAGGACGGACAAGCGGAAGGGGTGCCTCCGCACGTCTGGTTAACTGGCGCCATGACCACGACGAGCGCACGCATCCCAGCGACCGAGGCGAACCTGACGCCCGGTGCTCGCCGTATGTGCCGAATGTGTGCCTTCTGAGGGTCCCCGCCTCGCGCCCCGAAGCGAGACCGGCAGGACGGCGAAGCCGCACCCCCTGAGCGGGTGCCCGCCCTCCCCGCCCCGGCCCCGAACCCCCCGCCGCCCCCGGCCCCGGCCTGCCCGGACCCGGCGGTGGCGCGTGGTTCCGCCTTCCCTCGGCACCGTGCCCCGTGCACGGCACTCCCGTGCCGGTGAAACCCGCCGCGCACTCGACACCCCAGGAAAACCCCGTGATCACCACCCAGGACCTCACGAAGGTCTACCGTTCGGGCGGCCGTGACCTCACCGCGCTCGACGGCGTCGATCTGCACGTACGCGAAGGCGAGGTCTTCGGCGTCATCGGCCGGAGCGGCGCCGGGAAGTCCTCCCTCATCCGCTGCGTCAACATGCTGGAGCGCCCCACCTCCGGCACCGTCCTCGTGGACGGCCAAGACCTCACCGCGCTCCAGGGGCGCGGCAGCCGTGCGAGCCGCGAACTGCGCGCCGCCCGGGGCCGGATCGGCATGATCTTCCAGCACTTCCACCTGCTCTCCTCGCGCACGGTGCGGGACAACGTCGAGCTGCCGCTCGAAATCCTCGGGCACAGCCGCCGCGCGCGGGCCGCCAAGGCGGGCGAACTCCTCGAACGCGTCGGCCTCGGCGACAAGGCGGACGCCTACCCCGCCCAGCTCTCCGGCGGCCAGAAACAACGCGTCGGCATCGCCCGCGCCCTCGCCGGCGACCCGAAGGTCCTCCTCTCCGACGAGGCGACCAGCGCCCTCGACCCCGCGACGACCCGCTCGGTCCTGGAGCTCCTGCGCTCCCTCAACCGCGAACTCGGCCTGACCGTCCTCCTCATCACCCACGAGATGGACGTCGTCAAGACCGTGTGCGACTCGGCCGCGCTCATGGAGCGCGGGCGCGTCACCGAGGCGGGGACGCTGGACGAACTCCTCGCGACCCCGGGCTCCGCGCTCGCCGCCGCGCTCTTCCCGGTGAGCGGCGAGGGCAGCGGCCCCGCGCCCACCGTCATCGACGTCACCTTCCACGGCGACACGGCGAGCCGCCCGGTCATCTCGCGGCTCTCGCGCACGTACAACATCGACATCTCGATCCTCGGCGCCGCCATGGACACCGTCGCGGGCCGCCAGGTCGGCCGGATGCGCATCGAACTGCCCGGCCCGTACGAGGAGAACGTCGTGCCCATCGGCTTCCTGCGCGAGCAGGGACTCCAGGTCGAGACCGTGCGCCCCGGCGCGGCCGCCTTCCGGGCGGCCGGGAACAGCGAGAAGCGGGAGGCGGGCCGATGAGCTGGTCCGAGATGCGTCCGCTGCTCGGCCGGGCGAGCTGGGACACCCTCTACATGGTGGGCTGGTCCACGCTCGTCGCCGTCGCGCTCGGCCTGCCCATCGGCGTCCTCCTCGTGCTCACCGCGCGCGGCGGACTGCTCCAGAACGCGGTGCTCTCCAAGGTCCTCGGACAGCTCGTCAACATCGCCCGCTCGATGCCGTTCATCATCCTCATGGTCGCCCTCATGGGCTTCACGCGCTGGCTCACCGGCACCACGATCGGCCGCGAGGCCGCGATCGTGCCGCTCGCCATCGGCGCCATCCCCTTCTACGCGCGCCTCGTCGAGACCTCCGTGCGCGAGGTCGACCACGGGCTCGTCGAGGCCGTGCAGTCGATGGGCGGCACGACCTGGGCCGTCGTCCGCAAGGTCCTCGTCCCCGAGTCGCTGCCCTCGCTCGTCTCCGGCGCCACCACCACGGTCGTCACGCTCATCGGCTACTCCGCGATGGCGGGCACCGTCGGCGCGGGCGGCCTCGGCGACATCGCGATCCGCGAGGGCTTCCAGCGCTTCGAGACCGGGCTGATGTGGGTGACCGTCGCGATCCTCGCCGTCGTCATCTCCGCCATCCAGTTCCTCGGCGACTTCGCCGCCCGCGCGCTCCACGACCGGGGCGGCCGGAGCGGTCCCGCCCCCGTGCTCCGCCTCCTGCGCCCCCGCACCCCCGCGAAAGCGGCGGTACGGGACGGCGCCGACGCCTGAGCACCCTTACCACCACGGCACCACCTCCCCGCACCTGCCGGGAGCGGCACCACCGAGAAAGGCACTTTTCGTGCGTCATCACACTCGCAACACCACTCGCCGTACCACCCGCGTCGCCACCGCCACCGCCCTCGCGGGGGCGCTCGGCCTCGGGCTCGCCGCCTGCGGCTCCGACGACGGCTCCGCCAAGAGCGGCGCGGACGACGGGGACAAGGCCCTCGTCGTCGCCGCGAGCCCCACCCCGCACGCGGACATCCTCACGTACGTCAAGGACCACCTGGCGGCGAAGGAAGGGCTCACGCTCAAGGTCAAGGAGGTCACGGACTACGTGACCCCCAACACCGCGACGCAGGACGGCTCCGTCGACGCCAACTTCTTCCAGCACAAGCCCTACCTGGACGACTTCAACAAGAAGAACGGCACCGACCTCGTCCCCGTGACGGCCGTGCACCTGGAGCCGCTCGGCGCCTACTCGCACAAGGTCAAGAGCCTCGACGCGCTCAAGAAGGGCGCCACCGTCGCCGTCCCCAGCGACGCGACCAACGAGGCCCGCGCCCTCAAGCTCCTGGAGAACAACGGGCTCATCACGCTCAAGCCCGGCGCCGGCGACGACGCGACCCCCTCGGACATCGCGAAGAACCCGAAGCACCTCTCCATCAAGGAGCTGGAGGCCGCGCAGGTCCCGCGCTCCCTGGACGACGTGGACGCCGCCGTCGTCAACGGCAACTACGCCGTCGAGACCGGCCTCAAGCCCGCGAAGGACGCCCTCGTCCTGGAGAAGGCCACCGGCAACCCCTACGCCAACCTCCTCGTCGTCAAGGACGGCGAGCAGAACGACCCGCGCGTGAAGAAGCTCGCCAAGCTCCTCCACTCGCCCGAGGTCAAGAAGTTCATCGAGGACACGTACAAGGGCTCGGTCGTCCCGGCCTTCTGAGCCGCCCCGCCCCGCGCCCGCGCACCGCGGTCCCGGCCGCCCGAGCACGTCCCGGGTGCGCCGGGACCTTCGCGTGCCCCGGTGGTGCGCCCCCCGGTGCCCATGCTGCATCCTGGACCACCCGGCACAGCGGCCCCGCGGGCCGCCGCAGGTACCGACCAGGCCCGACCATCACGGAGCGGCGCATGACTTCCCTCTTCCCCGATGTCTCCCTCAGCACCGAGCGGCTGGTCCTGCGCCCCTTCGAAGCCGATGACGCCGCCGCCTGTGCCGACATGATGAACGACGAGCCCGTCGCCGCCTGGACCACCCTCCCGTACCCCTTCACCCGCGCCCACGCCCGCGACTGGATCGCCCACCGGGCACCCCGCGCCCGGCTCGGCGGCGACGGACTCGTCCTCGCCGTCACCGAGTTCCTCACCCAGCGCCTCGTCGGCGTCGTCCGGCTCAGCCGCACCGACTGGGACCTGCGCGCCACCGAACTCTCCTGCGTCACCGCCTCCTGGGCGCGCGGCGAGGGCTACGCCGCCGAGGCCTCGCTCGCGCTCGCGCAGTGGCTCTTCACGGACCAGCGCTTCGCCCGCGTCGAACTGCGCACCGCCGCCGACAACACCGCCGCCCAGCAGGTCGCCCAGCGCATCGGCTGCGTCAGCGAGGGCGTGCTGCGCGGCGCCTGGATAGCCAGGCACCGCGACCCCGCAGGCGTCCTGCGCCGCACCCGTACCGACCTCATCGTCTGGAGCCTGCTCCCCGAGGACCTGGACGAGGACATCGACGTCCCCGCCGTCCACCTGGAGACCCGCACCGGGCGCGGCCCGCTCCGCGCCTACGCCGACTGGAACTGACGGCGCCCCGCACCCCCGCGCGGGCCCTCGCGCCACGCGGCCACGAACCCGGAGCACCGCCCCCGCGGCGGGCGCCCGGAGCCGCCCCTGCCGGGACCCGCGCCCGACCGGTACGCTCACCCCTGCCCG
>NZ_GG770539.1:5980034-5981257 GCF_000154905.1 Streptomyces sp. SPB074
GGATCGCCGGGCGCGATCCGGCCGGCCCGGTACGCGGCTGGGCGCTTCCGGCACACGAGTACGGGGACGAGAGCGCCCCTGGAGGGCGAGTCCCGCGAACTGCGCGCCGCCCAGCTGGCCCGCCTCGGGCCCCGCACCGGCGACCTCGTGTGCGACAAAAAAATCCGGCACCGGAGCATATCAACAGCCGAGGCCGCCCGCTTCGGCGCCGCCGTGCTCGCAATAGACGCGGACCCGGACGCGTGCGCGCGGACCACCGCCTCCGCCCGCCGCTTCGGCGTACGGGTGCAGGTCGTCCACGGCAGCGCCCCGCACATACTCGAAGACCTCCCCGAACCCGATGTCGTACGGGTCGGGGGCGGCGGCGAACCCGTCCTCTCGGCGGTCGCCGACCGCCGTCCCGCCGCGATCGTCACCCACGCCGGGACCCGCGACGAGGCCGAACTCCTCGGCCGCACCCTGGCCGAGCACGGCTACGCCGTCGAGTGCGTGCTGCTCCAGTCCGTCGCCCTCGATGTGGGGGAGTGGGCCGAAACCGAACGTACCGTCGTGTTTCTCCTTTCCGCCCACCGCCCTGATCGCGCCCCGTGAACCAGTGGCCACAGCCAGCGGGGTAGGCTGGCCGATCGTCGTACAGCTTTCCGAGCTGTCCCCGGCACCCCGAACCGGCCCGTAAACCCCAGGTCGGCCCCGTGATCCGGGGCCCCGAGGGGCGGGCGCGCGCCGACGTGGCGCAGTCCACAGCCGACTGTGGCGGAAAGTGGCCGTCATCAGCACGCCGGGACCGGGAGAATGCCCCGGGACGGCAGGGTTCTGCCCGCATCGTGCCGCAGGGCGCGTGCGCTCGTTGCTCCCCGTGGGAGGCCGGACGGCCTCCCGGTGGGCGACGGAAGGGCCCGGCCGCCGTCGGCAGGTCCCGGAAGGCACGGGAAGCCGGTACGACCGGAGACAAGCGAAACAGCTGACACGTGGGCGAGGGGTACGCATGACGGACACCGGCAAGGGCCCGGCCGAGGGGCAGCCGCAGGCTGCGGCACAGCCGGGCCCGTACCCGTACCAGGGGTACGCCGCGGCTCCGGTGGAGGACGACGACCTCCTCTTCATGCCGGGCGCGCAGGGTGCCTGGACCGAGGCACAGCCCGTCCTCGCCCAGCCCGCGCAGGTCCCCCACCAGGACCACGGCACGGAACAGGGCGCGCCGGCGGTCCACGCGACCGTCCCGC
>NZ_GG770539.1:5983519-5985271 GCF_000154905.1 Streptomyces sp. SPB074
GAGGCCGAGCGCGAGGCCGTGCTGCGCGTCATGCGCGAACGACGAGACATCCGCAACGGCTTCCGCCCCGACCCGATCCCGCACGAGGTGCTGCTCCGCGTCCTGGAGGCCGCGCACACCGCGCCGAGCGTCGGCCACTCGCAGCCCTGGGACTTCGTCGTCATCCGCTCCGAGGAGACCCGGCGCGCGATGCACGTGCTGGCCGAGAAGCAGCGCGACGCCTACGCCGCCTCGCTCCCCAAGGCGCGGGCCAAGCAGTTCCGCGAGCTGAAGATCGAGGCGATCCTCGACACCCCCGTCAACATCGTCGTCACCGCCGACCCGACACGCGGCGGCAGGCACACCCTCGGCCGCCACACACAGCCGCAGATGGCGCCCTACTCCTCCGCGCTCGCCGTCGAGAACCTGTGGCTCGCCGCCCGGGCCGAAGGACTCGGCGTCGGCTGGGTCAGCTTCTTCGACGAGCGCGAGATGGTCCGCGCGCTCGGCCTGCCCGAGCACCTGGAGGTCGTCGCGTACCTGTGCGTCGGCTACGTGGACGAGTTCCCCGAGGAGCCCGAGCTGGCGCAGGCCGGGTGGTCCAAGCGGCGCCCGCTCTCCTGGGTCGTGCACGAGGAGACGTACGGCCGCCGCGTGCTGCCCGGCGCCGAACCGGCCGACCTGCTCACCGAGACCGTGCGGCGCATCCGCCCTCTCGACGCGAAGGCCCTCGGCGAGGCGTGGGAACGGCAGAAGCGGATGACGAAGCCGCCGGGGGCGCTCGGGATGCTGGAGATCATCTCCGCGCAGCTCAGCGGCCTCTCGCGCACCTCGCCGCCGCCGATCCCCGAACCGGCCGCCGTCGCGATCTTCGCCGGCGACCACGGCGTGCACGCCCAGGGCGTCACCGCCTGGCCCCAGGAGGTGACCGCGCAGATGGTCGCCAACTTCCTCGGCGGCGGCGCGGTGTGCAACGCCTTCGCCAAGCAGGTCGGCGCCGAGGTGTGCGTCGTGGACGTCGGCGTCGCCGCCGAGCTGCCGCCCACGCCCGGTCTGCTGCCGCGCAAGGTACGGGCGGGCACCGCGGACATGACGGTGGGCCCCGCGCTCAGCCGCGAGGACGTCACCGCCGCGATCGAGGTCGGCATCGAGACCGCCCGCGACCTCGTCGCGGCGGGCAACAAGGCACTCCTCACCGGCGAGATGGGCATCGCCAACACGACGGCGTCGGCCGCGCTCATCTCCGTCTTCACCGGCACCGACCCGGCCGAGGTCACCGGGCGCGGCACCGGCATCAACGACGAGATGCACGCCCACAAGGTCGAGGTCATCCGCCGCGTCCTCGACCTGCACCGCCCCGACCCCGCCGACCCGGTCGGCGTGCTCGCGGCGGTCGGCGGGCTCGAACACGCGGCGATGGCGGGGCTCCTCCTCGGCGGCGCCTCGCTGCGCACGCCCGTCGTCCTCGACGGCGTGAGCGCCGGAGCGGCGGCCCTCGTCGCCCGCGCCATCGCCCCCGAGGTCCTGGCCGCGTGCATCGCGGGCCACCGCAGCGCCGAACCGGGCCACGTCGCGGCCCTCAACAGCCTCGGCCTGCGCCCCCTCGTGGACCTCGACCTGCGCCTCGGCGAGGGCACGGGCGCCCTCCTCGCCCTGCCCCTCGTCCAGAGCGCCGCCCGCGCGATGCACGAGGTCGCCACGTTCGACTCGGCGGGCGTCACGGAGAAGTAGCCGCCCGGGGGGCGGTGCGGGGACGGCACCGCCCCCAGGGCG
>NZ_GG770539.1:5987927-5989773 GCF_000154905.1 Streptomyces sp. SPB074
GCTCGCCGCGCTGGCCGGCCTGGGCGGGCGCCGCCGTCTCCGGCTTGCGGCGCCCGCGCGGCGCGGGGGTCACCGGGCGCTGCTGCGTCGCCTGCTCGGCGTACTGCTCCGCGAGCCGCCCCGTGGGCCGCTCGATCACCTCGCGCTGCCCCGCGCCCCGCGCGCTGCCCGGGTGCTGCGTCTCGCGCGCGGCGATCTCCTTGAGCCGCAGCGAGAGCTGGAGCGTGCTGGGCCGCTCTTCGGGGTCCTTCGCGAGACACGCCCGCACGAGCGGCGCGAGGGCGTCCGGGACGCCGCGCAGGTGCGCCTCCTCGTGGACGACGCGGTAGAGCATGACCTCGGAGCTGCCGTGGCCGAAGGGGGAGTCCCCCGTCGCCGCGTAGGAGAGCGTCGCGCCGAGCGCGAAGACGTCCGTCGCGGGCGTGACCGCCGCGCCCCGCACCTGCTCGGGCGCGAGGAAGCCGGGCGAGCCGACCGCCGTGCCGACGTGCGTGAGGGTGCTCGCCCCGGTCGCCCAGGCGATGCCGAAGTCGATGATGCGGGGGCCCTTGGGGGAGAGCAGGATATTCGACGGCTTGAGGTCCCGGTGCACCACCCCCGCCTCGTGCACCGCGACGAGCCCCTCCGAGAGCGCCGCGCCCACGGAGGCCACCTCGGCCGCCGTCAGCGGGCCCTCCTCGGCCACTTTGTCGTGCAGGGAGGGGCCCGGGACGTACTGCGTGGCGAACCAGGGCCGTTCGGCCTCCAGGTCCGCCGCCACGAGCCGTGCCGTACAGCCTCCGCGAATGCGCCGGGCCGCCGAGACCTCACGGGCGAAACGTGAGCGGAACTCCTGGTCCTCCGCCAGATCCGGGCGGATGACCTTCAGCGCGACGCGCTGTCCCTTGCGATCGGAGCCCAGGTAGACGACGCCCATCCCGCCCGCGCCGAGTCGCCGGTGAAGCCTGAACGAGCCGACGACACGCGGGTCCTCGCGCCGGAGCCGCATCATCGTCATGTCCATCCCCGCTGCCCGTTACTGCTGACGCGCCACAGCTTACGTTTCCGCGCGCCGGTGCGCGCTGAGGCCGCGCCCTCCGTGACCGAACGATTGTCTTCGCGGGACGCGGTGGTGAGGAAGCATCACCATGACGCCTCCTCACCGGGTCCGCGCTCCTCCCCTTTTCGCCCAATTCCCGCGAGCGGCGGGCCTTTTCGGCCACGGCGGGCCCCTTCGCGCGCACCCCGCGAGGCGCGCCCGCGCACGTCCCCCCGCACCGCCGCCGCCCCGCGCGGCCGCACCGGAACCACGCCCTCCGTCCGTGACCCACATCACGGACCTCAGGGGAGTCCCCCAGGGGATCTCCACCCAGGGGAGTAGGGGACCGCCCGGTCGTCCTCCTGGGGGAGGCCAGGCATTCGGTACGAGGGCATGACGCCCCCCTCTGTCCCGGCGGGCGAGGATGGAGGCACAGCGACGGGAGCGCCATCCCCCCGAGGTCACGCCCCCGTCGCTCCCTCGACCGACACCTCCGGCAGGAGAAGGACCCCGATGGCCACGACCGTGCCCGAAGCACCCCGTGCCCGCACGCGCCCCGCGCGCCGCCACCCCCTGGTGGCCGCCGCCATCGTCCTTCCCCTCGCAGCCCTGCTCGTGGTCGCCTTCGGCGGCTGGGAAGCAGTGGTCCTCCAGGCGTCGTCCGTGGGCATGATGCCGTGACGCGCGGTTAGCGTCGTGGGCCCGGAAGAGCGGTCCGGGCGGGGACATCCATGCCCGTGAAACCCCGTGGGGACGGGGGTGCGGCGGACGGCAACAGATGCCCGCGCGGCTGGGGAGCCGCGCGGGCATCATTCTTGCCCGGCCCCG
>NZ_GG770539.1:5990610-6003189 GCF_000154905.1 Streptomyces sp. SPB074
CGCCGCGCACCCGGCGCTCGCCGGAACCCTGCTGCCCCCGCTCGGCCCCCTCGCCGACGGCACGCGCCTGGTCAGCTGCTGGCCGCACGGCGTGCCCGTGGACCCGCACGCCCCCCAACTGGCCCCCTGGGAGGAGGCGGCCGTCCTCCTGGCCCGTCTGCACACCGTCGACCCGGGCGCGCTGCCCGGCCCGCTGCCCCCGATGCGCGGCCCGGTGAAGGCGGCCCGTGCCGTCGCGCGGATGCGCCGGGCGGCACCCGCGCGGGGCGGCGACCTCGTGCTGCGCGCCTGGGCGACGCTGCCCGCCTGGGCCCGGGGCGAGGAGCCGGGCCCGGCCCGCGCCCTGTGCCACGGCGACCTTCACCTCGGCCAGCTCGTACGCCATCCCGCCCCGCACGGCCCCTGGCGGCTCATCGACATCGACGACCTCGGACTCGGCGACCCCGCCTGGGACCTCGCGCGGCCCGCCGCCTGGCACGGCTGCGGGCTGCTCTCGGCCGCCGACTGGTCCACCTTCCTCGGCGCCTACCGGGCGGCCGGCGGCACCGCCGTGCCCGCCGGGGGCGACCCGTGGACCCGGCTCGACGTCCCGGCCCGCGCGCTCACCGTGCAGACCGCCGCGCTCGCGCTCGCCAAGGCGGCCGAGGCGGGACGTGCGCTGGACGAGGCGGAGGGCGCGGTCCTCGACGCCTGCGCCCGGATCGCCACGCTGCCGCCCGCCGGGGGCGCGGGGAACTCCTGACCCCGCCCGCGCGTCCTGACAGGAGGAACGAGGACGGCCCGGTCCCCGGAAGCCGTCGCCCCGGGCGAGGAGTTGGAGCCAGGATGCATTGTCCCAAGTGCGGTGCCCCCATGCACACGTACAACCGCAGCGGAGTCCAGATCGAGCAGTGCAGCGGCTGCCGCGGGATATTCCTGGACTACGGCGAGCTGGAGTCGCTGACCCGCATGGAGTCGCAGTGGTCGCAGCCGGCCCTGCCGCCCCAGCCGTACCCCCAGGCCCCCGCCGCGCCCTGGGGCGCCCCGCAGCACGGCGGCCACCACGGTCATCACGGCGGCCGCCGTGGCTTCGGACGGATGCTCTTCTCGTCCTGAGCCCTGAGCCCTGAGCCCCGAGCCCTGAGCTCTGGGCCCCGAGTTCTGGGCTCAGAGCCCCGGGCACGAAGAAGCCCCCGGCCGCAAGGGCCGGGGGCTTCGAGGGTGTGGACGATACTGGGATTGAACCAGTGACCTCTTCCGTGTCAGGGAAGCGCTCTCCCGCTGAGCTAATCGTCCTCGGGACCACCGCGCGACCCGGAGGCCGCGAGAGGTGAACTCACGTGCGCGATACTGGGATTGAACCAGTGACCTCTTCCGTGTCAGGGAAGCGCTCTCCCGCTGAGCTAATCGCGCGGGATGAGAACCAGGACCCGGGGGTCCTGTCTCGGTGGACGATACTGGGATTGAACCAGTGACCTCTTCCGTGTCAGGGAAGCGCTCTCCCGCTGAGCTAATCGTCCTTGGAGGTGGAGACGGGATTTGAACCCGTGTAGACGGCTTTGCAGGCCGTTGCCTCGCCTCTCGGCCACTCCACCCCGTAATGAAGGACTCGGGAAGTCCTCCATCATCGAGCGGACGACCAGGTTCGAACTGGCGACCTCAACCTTGGCAAGGTTGCGCTCTACCAACTGAGCTACGTCCGCTTGTCGGTGTCCGGGACGTTTGGCGCGTCCCGGCGACGAGTGGAACTCTAGCGGATTCCCGGGCCAGCACAAAAACGCGTTTGCGCAGCGTGCACGTGCGCGGCCACGCGGAGCGAGCGGACGGCCACGGCGCACGCCCCGCGCGGAGCCCGCTCCCCGCCGCCCGCCTACACTCCCCGCGTGCATCCCCCGCCTCCTCTCGCCCGCTTCGGTGACCTCCTCGCCACCGGTCTGCGGGACGTGACGAGCGACCCGGCCGCGCTCGACAGCTCGGGTTTCTGGGCCGTCACCGCCGGTTTCGAGGGCTCCCTCGTCTGCGCCCGCTTCGACCACGTACGCCGCGCCCCCGCCCCCGCCGTCCGCCCGGGCGCCTGGCGCGGCCCGCGCCCCGGCGCCTGGACCTCCTCGCTCGACCACGCCGCCTACACCGCGGGCGTACGGGAGATACGCGCCCGCATCGCGCGCGGCGAGGTCTACCAGGCCAACCTCTGCCGCGTCCTGAGCGCCCCGCTGCCCGATCCGGAGGCCGCCGACCCCGACGCGCTCGGCGTGCTCCTCGCCCGCGGCAACCCCGCCCCGTACGCCGCCGTGATCCGGCTGCCCGGGCACGGCGTCGAGGTCGCGAGCGCGTCACCGGAGCTCTTCCTGCGCCGCACGGGCCGCACCGTCGAGTCCGGCCCCATCAAGGGCACCGGGCGCACCCCGGACGACCTTCTGGAAGAAGGACCCCACCCGAGAACGTCATGATCGTGGACCTCGTCCGCAACGACCTCGGCCGCGCCTGCGCGACGGGGACCGTCACCGTCCCCCGACTGTGCGCCGTGGAGCGGCACCCGGGGCTCGTCCACCTCGTCTCGACCGTACGGGGCGAGCTCGCGCCCGGCACGGGCTGGCCCGGGCTGCTCGCGGCGAGCTTCCCGCCCGGCTCGGTCACCGGGGCGCCCAAGGCGAGCGCCCTGCGCCTGATCGCCGCGCTGGAGACGGCGCCGCGCGGCCCGTACTGCGGCGGCATCGGCTGGGTCGACGCCGATCGCGGCACGGGGCGGCTCGCCGTGGGTATCCGCACCTTCTGGATCGACCGCGCGGAGCCCGCGGGGCCCGCCGTGCGCTTCGGCACCGGGGCCGGGATCACCTGGGGCTCCGATCCGGAGCGCGAGTGGCGCGAGACCGAGCTCAAGGCGGGCCGCCTGCTCGCGATAGCGTCGGCCCCGGACGACGCGCCCGCGGCGGGCGCGGCACGCTCCGTACCCGGCAGAGCGGGCCCCGCGGAACCCGCCGAGAGCGAAGGAAGCCCCCGATGACAGTGCGCACCGTCTGGATCAACGGCGGACTGCGGAACCCCGAGGACGCGCGGGTCTCCGCCTTCGACCACGGGATCACCGTGGGGGACGGCGTGTTCGAGACCGTCAAGGCCGTCGACGGAGCCCCCTTCGCGCTCGGGCGTCACCTCGACCGGCTCGCCCGTTCCGCCGCCGGGCTCGGTCTTCCCGCGCCCGACCTGGACGAGGTGCGGCGCGCGTGCGCCGCCGTGCTCGCCGCCGAGCCCGTCGCGCTCGGGCGGCTGCGCATCACGTACACCGGCGGTGTCTCGCCGCTCGGCTCGGACCGCGGCACCGAGCCGCCGACCCTCATCGTCGCCGTCGGCGCCATCGCGCCCAGGCCCGACGTCACCGCCGCCGTCACGGTGCCGTGGGTGCGCAACGAGCGCGGCGCGCTGAGCGGTCTCAAGACCACCTCGTACGGCGAGAACGTCCTCGCCCTCGCCCGCGCGCACGCGAGCGACGCGTCCGAGGCACTGTTCGCCAACACCCTCGGACAGCTCTGCGAGGGCACGGGCTCCAACGTCTTCGTCGTGCTCGACGGGACGCTGTGCACCCCGCCGCTCGCCTCCGGCTGCCTCGCGGGCATCACCCGAGCCCTCGTCGCCGAGTGGACGGGGGCGGAGGAGCGGGACCTGCCCCTCGACGTTCTGGAGCGGGCCGACGAGATCTTCCTGACCTCCACGACGCGTGACGTCCAGGCCGTGGGCCGCGTGGACGACCGCGTCCTCGGACAGGCCCCCGGGCCCGTCACGGCCAAGGCGATGCGCGTCTTCGCCGAGCGCGCGGCCGGTGACACCGACCCCGCCTGAGCACCCTGGCCGGGCGGCGGGGCCCCGGGGTACAAAGGCCGTGATGACCACGACCCTGCGGCCGACCGAGCCGCTTCAGCACGATCCCGACGGGGCCTGTCACCGCGCGTACGAGATCCGTGTCAACAGCCGTCCCGTGGGCGGGCTCGTCCTCAGCGCGCACACCGAGTACGGGCTGGGCTCCATAGTCGGCCTGCGCGTCGCCGAACCCGACCGGGGCAGGGGACGCGCGGCCGTCGCGGTCCTGGCCGCCGAGGAGGTCCTGCGCGGCTGGGGCTGCCGCCGTTCCGAGGGCGTCGTGCCCTCCGGTTCCGAGGCCGGACTGCGGCTCGCCGCCTCACTCGGGTACACGGAGGACGCCCGGCTGCTGCGCAAGGCGCTCCGGGGGCGGGCGCCGGGCCTGCCCGCCGGCTCCCGCGCGCGGCCGATGACCGGGACGGAGTTCGCCGCCTGGCGGGAGCGCGAACACCTCTCGTACGCCGGGGTGCTGCGCGAGTACCGGGGCCTGAGCGCGGAGCAGGCCGGGGACCTGGCGGCCCGGGACCTCGCCACCTGCTTCCCCGAGGGCTCGCCCGGCCGCGGCCAGCGGTTGTGGGTCCTGGAGCACGAGGGCGTCGCGGTCGGCACCCTGTGGGTCACCGACCGCGAGACGGACGTCTACGTCATGAACGTCGAGGTCTCCGAGGAGCACCGCGGGCGGGGCCACGGACGCTCCCTGCTGCTCTGGACCGAGTCCGACGGGCTCGCGGAGGGCCACCGCGCGGCCGAACTCAACGTCCACACGCGGAACACCCCGGCGCTGCGGCTCTACGAGTCGCTCGGCTACCGGCCGTTCCAGCACCACTTCGTCAAGACGCTCACCTGAGGGGGCGCAGGGTCCGGGCGGAGGCGGTCAGCGCGCGAGCAGGCCGTCCGCGATCTCCTCGATCCGCGCCCGCAGCCCCTCCTGCGACGTGCTGCCGTCGAGGAGCGTCCCGCCGATCTCGTACGTGGGCGTGCCCTTGACACCGAGGGCCTTGCCCTCGGCCTGATCGGCGTCCACGGTGAGGATGTGCCGCCCGTCGATCAGTGCCGTGTCGAACTCCTCGGAGTCCAGACCGAGTTCAGCGGCGGTCCGGACGAGCAACGGTTCGCCCGAAGCGGCGAGGTCCTCGACCCGGCGCAGCACGGCGGCGACGAAGGGCCACCCCTGGCCCTGGGCGAACGCCTCCTCGGCGGCCTGGGCCGCCGCGAAGGCGTGCCGGTGCTTCTCCAGCGGGAAGTGGCGGAGCCGGATCTCCAGGCGGTCGCCGTACCGCGCGCGCAGGGCGTCCAGGTCGTCCAGGGCGGAGCGGCAGTCGGGGCACTGGAGCTCGCACCAGACGTCGAGAAGGACGGGGG
Organism: Streptomyces sp. SPB074; assembly: GCF_000154905.1. GTDB lineage: Bacteria > Actinomycetota > Actinomycetes > Streptomycetales > Streptomycetaceae > Streptomyces. Next base: position 5,995,804 of record NZ_GG770539.1, read on the forward strand.
AGGGGACGGGCGGGGGCGGCGTGGGTTCGTTCATCCGGCCAGTTTCCCATTGGCGGCTGCCGCCCCGCTCCGGGCGGGGTTCCCGGGCGCGACCCTGAGGAAACCCTGATCCTTTCCGGCGGAGAACCCCGAGAAGTCCCCCATTCCGGCCCGGAGGGGGGCTGTCCCCATGTCGTCGGCCGCCGCGACGGTGCACGATGGAGGGGAGAGGGAACCGGCGGGCGCGCGGGCGCGGCGCCGGGCAATGCCGTACGGAGATGCCTGGAGGGGCCCGGATGCTCGCCGAGACGATCTGTTCCGCCGTATCGGTGGCCGGCCTGGGGATCGCCGCCGTCACCGCCTACCGCAAACGCTTCCTGAGCGCGGCGCGCGTCGCCGCGTACGCGCTCGTGCCCATCGGGCTGGTCATGACCGGCATCGTGAAGTGGCTCGCGCACACCGCGTTCAGCCCCACCGCCTGGGCCGGTTTCGTCGTGCTCGGCGCGGCGTGGCTGCTCTTCCTCGCGACGCGCTCGGTCGAGCGGCGCAAGTACGGCAGCCGCAAGGAGCGCCGCGCCGCCGCCCGCGCCGCCCGCGAGAACGAGGCGACCGCCCCGGCGGCCTCGGGGCCCGCCCTTCCCGGCGCCCCCGCCCGCCCGGCCCCGGACGGTGCGGGCCGGAACACGGGCTCCTCGCGCGGTGCCAAGCCCGACGAAGATTTCAGCGACATCGAGGCGATCCTCAAGAAGCACGGCATCTGAGCGGACGCGCTCGCGTTCGCCCCCTCCGGCGCGCTCCAGGACCCGGAAGCGCCCGTTCGAATCGTTCGGGGAACGCGCCAGCTCGGAGCATCCCGTCACGCTGCGTCAATAGAACTCGTACGCGTGAAACGGTGAATTCCCTCGCGTGAAGGGGTATTTCGGGCCCGGGGCGAACGCGGATGGGCCATGATCGCAGCGTCATGCCCGAGACCTCCCTGGACGAGGGGCAGGCGGCAGCGGTCCCCGTTCCGCCCCTGCCCGTCCCGTCGCACCGCGCAGAGTGCCCCGGCCTCGCCGTCCCCCTTCCCCGCTCCATGACCGAGACGCCCGCCCCCGCCGGGCCGGCGAGCGCGCCGCCCCCGCCGGCCCCGGACAGGGGCCCCGAGACCGCCGCGCCGGAGCCGCCGCACACCCTCACCGGCAAAGAGACCGGCTGTCTCTTCGCCCTCTCCCAGCCCCCTTTGATGATCTTCCTGACGGTGGTGGGCCTGCTTCTCCTCATGGGCGCGGTCCACGACCTCTACCTGGGCTGAGAGGGCGCCCGGCGGGAACGGCCGCCGCGCGGCTCCGTGAGGCTTCGGGGCCCGCGTTCAGCCCGTGGTCGCTTCCTTGCGGCGGGCGCGGTAGGCGGCGACGTGGAGGCGGTTTCCGCAGGTGCGGCTGTCGCAGTAGCGGCGGGAGCGGTTGCGGGAGAGGTCCACGAAGGCGCGGCCGCAGTCCGGGGCCCCGCAGCGGCGCAGGCGCTCGCGCTCGTCCGCGACGACGAAGAAGGCGAGGGCCATGCCGCAGTCGGCGGCGAGGTGGTCGGCGAGCGAGGCACCGGGCGCGAAGTAGTGCACGTGCCAGTCGTAGCCGTCGTGGTCGGTGAGCCGGGGCGTGGTCCCCGCCGTCGCCACCAGGTCGTTGATGATGCGCACCGCCGTGGCGCCGTCCGGCGCGGCGAAGACCTCCGCGAAGCGGGCCCGTACGTGGTGGAGCGCCTGGAGGTCCGAGGTGTCGAGCACCCCGGTGTCGCTGAGGCGGTGGGCGCGGACGAACTCCTCCAGCTCGGCCACCGAGGCGAGGGTCTCCGCCCGTCCCTCGGCCGGGGCGCTGTTGACCAGGTCGACCACCGCCTCCAGCGCGCACCGCGTGTCGTGGGTGATCTGCACGGTGGGCCCCCTGCCCCGGGGCGGGCCCCCTGCCCGCCGGTGACGGCCGATGCTAGCCCGGGGGCGGCCCGGACACGACAGGGCCGCCGTCCCGGTCGTACCGGAACGGCGGCCGTGCCGTACTCCTCCCACGGTGGGCCGTGGGCGGGGCGGGACCCGTACCGCCGCCCCGAGTCGGGCGGTGCGGGTCGTCGGGGGTGCTCCTGACGTTCGGCTTCCGGCGGCAGCCGCTCCCGGTGGGTTCAGCTCTCGGCCAGGATGTGCGAGAGCTCCGTGTCCAGGTCGAAGTGGCGGTGCTCCGTGCCGGGCGGCACGGCGGCGTCGGTCCGCTTGAGGAAGGATTCCAGGGCCCGCGCGGGGGCCTCCAGCAGCGCCTCGCCCTCCGGCGAGCTGAGCGCGATGCAGACGACGCCCTGGCCGTGGCTGCGGGAGGGCCAGACGCGGACATCGCCGGTACCCGTGGGCCGGTGCAGGCCCTCGGCGAGGAGATCGCGGGCGAAGACCCACTCGACGGTCTCCTCCGCTCCGGTGTGGAAGGTGGCGTGCACGGCGTAGGGATCGGCCGTGTCATACCGCAGCCCTGCCGGGACCGGCAGGGACGACTCGCTCGACACAACGAGGCGCAGGTGCAGCTCGCAGCTCACCGTGGTGTTCATAAGCGCCAGGGCCTTTCGCTCAGTGTGCGCTCGGGGATTCGCACGTCGGCGAAATCGACTTGCCTCCTACGGTGCCGTTGTAAACCCCTCTGGGCGGTTTCTTGTGCTTTGCGTCACTCGTACGGGTGAGTACTTTTTGTCGCGTTACCTCCGTTCCGGTGGTCGCGCCACTCGGGTAGAGTCCGGACCCACCGCGGGGGCGGCCCGGCGGTGGGGGAGACGGGTTCATGAGCGAGACGAGGAACGTGCCTGACGTGCGGGATCAGACGCCCGGACCGGAGGACCCGGCGGCGGGGACCTCCGGCGGCCCGGAGCCGGGACAGTCGCGCGGCGAGGGCGCCGGGGAACCCGCGAAGGGCCTCGGCTCCCGGGCTCCGCGCTTCGTCCGCGAGCGGCGCACGCTGCACTTGAGCTGGCAGGTCGGCGTCTTCGTCGTCGGGCTCGCGGTCGTCGCCGCCGGTGTCCTGATGCTCGTCCTGCCGGGGCCCGGCTGGGTGGTGATCTTCGGCGGCATGGCGATCTGGGCCACCGAGTTCGTCTGGGCCCAGCTCGTGCTGCGCTGGACGAAGCGGAAGGTCGCCGAGGCCGCGCACAAGGCCCTCGACCCCGAGGTCCGCCGCCGCAACATCATCCTCACCAGCGTCGGCCTGCTGGTCGTCGCGGCACTCGTGCTCGTGTACGTGATCCGCTTCGGCCTGGAACTGCCCTGGAACATCGAGGAGTGAGCACCCCGCGCCCCCGGGTGACGGACCCGGCCCCGGGCACCCCCTGACATGGGGTAATGTTCTCTCTGCGCCCGGGCGATTAGCTCAGTGGAAGAGCGCTTCGTTCACACCGAAGAGGTCACTGGTTCGAACCCAGTATCGCCCACCCCGGGACCGGCCCGGAGGCTCCAGAGCCTCCGGGCCGCTGTCGTGTCCGCGATTCCGCAACCACCGCCGCTCCGCCCGCGCCGCTCGCGCGGGGCAGACTGGTGCCATGCGCCCGTACCGCTACCGCTTCCACAGCCGCTGGCTGCTCCCCGCCGAGCCGCGCCGCGTCTACGCGGTCCTCGCGCGGCCGCAGGAGTACCCGCGCTGGTGGCCGCAGGTCCGCGCCGCGCGCGCCGCCCCGGACGGCCGCAGCGGCTCGGCGCGCGTGCGCTCCGTGCTCCCGTACGACCTGCGCGTCTCCATCCGCGAGCTGCCCGGCCCCTCGCGGGAACCGAGCCCCGGCGGCGTGGGGGTGCTGTGGGTGGCCGTCGACGGGGACATCCGCGGCGAGCTGGGGTGGCGGCTGAGGCCGTGGGGTGCCGGGACGCTCGCGGAGTTCGAGCAGCGGGTCGAGGTCGTGACACCCCCTGCTGCGGCTCCTGTCGCTGCCCGCCCGGCCCGTGCTGCGGCTCAACCACTGGCTCATGATGCGCGCCGGGGAACGCGCGCTGCGGAACCTGCTCGGCGAAGCGGACGACGGCCCGCGCGAACATCGCGAAACGGTTTGAACGAAGGGCGCCGGGCACGGTATGGTTCGTTGCGTCCCGGGCGATTAGCTCAGTGGAAGAGCGCTTCGTTCACACCGAAGAGGTCACTGGTTCGAACCCAGTATTGCCCACCGGGTAGGTCGGTCCGTCGAGTTGACGGACCGGCCGTTTTTTTGCCCCGGGGCCCACGAGCCCGGAACCGGCGCGCCTCCCGGCCGGGCGCCTCCCGCTCCCGGCCCCGCGCCGCCCGCCCCGGCCTACGCGGCGCCCGTCAGCGCGGGGCCCAGCGGCCAGGCCCCCTCCGCGGCCGTCGTCCGCGCGGCCGGGAGCCCGAACCACGGCGCGGCCGGGCCGCGGGTGCTCCAGGTGGCCTGGAGCGCGTGGAGTTCGGCCGCGTTGAGGCGCCCGAGACGGGCCGCGAAGCGACGGCCCAGCGCCCGCACGACCCGCAGCGCGGCCAGCGCCCGCGCCGCCGGGTCACGCGGATCGCCGCCCGGCACCCGGTAGACCGAGCACAGGTTCTCCAGCGCGCGCTCCCCCTTGCGGAAGCGGTCCAGCCGCGCGTCGAGCAGCCCCGGGTCCACGACCCGCAGCGGCTTCGGGCCGAGCCGGTCCGTGAGCGAGGTGGCCCGGTGACGGCGCAGCTCGCGGTCGAGCAGCGCGAGCGTCGCGGGGGCGTCGAGGACGACGAGGGGCCGGCCTGTGACCGCGTGCTCGTGCAGAGCCCCCGCCACCTCCTCCATCACGGGGGCCGGCCAGCGGCCGTTGCGGCGGATGTGGTCCTCGCTCAGCCCGAGCGCCGTCCGGGCGGGGCGCGGCACCGGGACGCCGGGGCAGACGAGCCAGCGCTCGAAGCGCGGCGGGGCGTCCGCGTGGTCCTGCACCACGACCGCCGCCGAGAGGACGCGGTCCTTCTCGGTGCGGGGGCCGGTGGCGGTCGCGGTGTAGGCGGCGAGTGGTTCCTCGTACCAGCTCATTCTTGTCAACCTCTCCTGGCGGATGGGTGATTGGCGCCCCTGTCGCCGACGGATGAATACCCTTTCCCCCGGGAGGTCAGTCGGGGGCGGACCGATGCGCGGGAGTGGCGGCCCCCCGGCGTGTGCGCCCCCCTCGCGGAGCCCCGTCCCGCGCCCCGTCCCGCGCCCCGCTCCCCGCTCGCCGGGGAGGCCGCGCGAGGGAGCGCCGGGAGGCTGGGCGAGGGAAAGCGCCGGAGTGGCTGGAACAGGGGACCCGGTAGCATGAGGGCCACGCGTGCCGCGTGCCGCGGCGCGTGTCCATTTCCAGTCAGGAGAGACCGGTGTCAGACGTCCGTGTGATCATCCAGCGCGATTCCGAGCGGGACGAGCGTGTGGTGACGACGGGGACGACGGCCGCCGACCTCTTCCCCGGTGAGCGCACCGTCGTCGCCGCCCGCGTGGACGGTGAGCTGCGCGACCTCGCGTACGTCCTGGGTGACGGCGAGCGCGTCGAGCCCGTCCAGATCTCCTCCGAGGACGGCCTCAACATCCTGCGGCACTCCACCGCGCACGTCATGGCGCAGGCCGTGCAGGAGATCTTCCCCGAGGCCAAGCTCGGCATCGGCCCGCCGGTCAAGGACGGTTTCTACTACGACTTCGACGTCGAGAAGCCCTTCACCCCGGAGGACCTCAAGGCCGTCGAGAAGAAGATGCAGGAGATCCAGAAGCGCGGCCAGCGCTTCGCGCGCCGGGTGGTGAGCGAGGACGAGGCCCGCGAGGAACTGGCGGCCGAGCCGTACAAGCTGGAGCTGATCGGCCTCAAGGGCGGCTCGGCGAGCGACGACGGCTCCGACGTCGAGGTCGGCGGCAACGAGCTGACGATCTACGACAACCTCGACGCGAAGACCGGCGAGCTGTGCTGGAAGGACCTCTGCCGGGGCCCGCACCTGCCCACGACGCGTCTCATCCCCGCGTTCAAGCTCATGCGCAACGCCGCCGCCTACTGGCGCGGCAGCGAGAAGAACCCGATGCTCCAGCGCATCTACGGGACCGCCTGGCCCTCCAAGGACGAGCTCAAGGCGCACCTCGACTTCCTCGCCGAGGCCGAGAAGCGCGACCACCGCAAGCTCGGCAACGAGCTGGACCTCTTCTCCTTCCCCGAGGAGGTCGGCCCCGGTCTCGCCGTCTTCCACCCCAAGGGCGGCATCATCCGCCGGGCGATGGAGGACTACTCGCGCCGCCGGCACGAGGAGGAGGGCTACGAGTTCGTCTACAGCCCGCACACCACCAAGGGCGCCCTCTTCCAGAAGAGCGGCCACCTCGACTGGTACGCGGACGGCATGTACCCGCCCATGCAGCTCGACGAGGGCGTGGACTACTACCTCAAGCCGATGAACTGCCCGATGCACAACCTGATCTTCGACGCGCGAGGACGCTCCTACCGCGAGCTGCCGCTGCGCCTCTTCGAGTTCGGGACCGTGTACCGGTACGAGAAGTCCGGCGTCGTGCACGGGCTGACCCGCTCGCGCGGCTTCACGCAGGACGACGCGCACATCTACTGCACCAAGGAGCAGATGGCGGAGGAGCTCGACAAGACGCTCACCTTCGTCCTCAACCTGCTCCGCGACTACGGCCTGGACGACTTCTACCTGGAGCTGTCCACCAAGGACGAGAAGAAGTTCGTCGGCTCCGACGAGGTGTGGGAGGAGGCCACCTCCACGCTCGCCGAGGTCGCGGAGAAGCAGGGCCTGCCGCTCGTGCCCGACCCGGGCGGGGCCGCCTTCTACGGCCCGAAGATCTCCGTGCAGGCGCGCGACGCCATCGGCCGTACCTGGCAGATGTCCACGATCCAGCTGGACTTCAACCTGCCCGAGCGCTTCGACCTCTCCTACACCGCCGCCGACGGCTCGCGGCAGCGGCCCGTCATGATCCACCGCGCGCTCTTCGGCTCCATCGAGCGCTTCTTCGCCGTGCTCCTGGAGCACTACGCGGGCGCCATGCCGCCGTGGCTGGCCCCCGTGCAGGCGGTCGGCATCCCGGTCGGCGACGCGCACGTCCCCTACCTCAAGGAGTTCGCCGCCGAGGCGCGCAAGCAGGGCCTGCGCGTGGACGTGGACGCCTCCTCGGACCGGATGCAGAAGAAGATCCGCAACCACCAGAAGCAGAAGACGCCGTTCATGATCATCGTCGGTGACGACGACATGAACGCGGGCACCGTCTCCTTCCGCCACCGCGACGGCTCGCAGGAGAACGGCATCCCGAAGGGCGAGGCGCTCGCCAAGCTCCGCGACGTGGTCGAGCGCCGCGTCCAGGTCTGAGCGGACGCGCGCACCGGGCGAGGGCCCGCGCGGGATCTCACTCCCGCGCGGGCCCTCGCCCGTCCTCGCCTTGCCCCTCCCGGCCCGCGGTTCCTCGCGCGGGGTC
>NZ_GG770539.1:6003289-6004595 GCF_000154905.1 Streptomyces sp. SPB074
CCGGCGCCGAAGACCCCCAGCAGGTACGTGGAGAAGGCGCCCGTCACCGCGCCCAGCAGCGCGACCCCGCAGACCATGAGCGCGACCGCGACGACGCGGCCCCACGGCGTGACCGGCACCGCGTCCCCGTAGCCGACCGTCGCGAGCGTCGCGCACGTCCACCACACCGCCGTGCCGAAGGTGCGGATCGAGGCGCCCGGCGCGTCCCGCTCCAGCCAGTACACGGTGAGCGCCGCCGTGAAGCCGGTCAGGACGACGGCGATACCGGTGTACGTGATCACGCGGGCCGGGACCGACAGCGCGGGGCGCCGCCGCCTGCGCCGTACCGCCTCGTAGACCGGTACTAACTGGAGCGGGCGCAGCAGGGGGAGCACCGCCACGAGGAGCGCGAGCGGGTGGTGGCGCGGGTAGGCGGAGCCGAGCCGGGAGGAGCGCCACGGCCCAGGCGAGGGCCATCGCCGCGTGGAGGAGGTCCTTCGCCCAGCCGGGGAGGTCCCTGTCGAGCACGCGGACCGCGTACGCGGCGAGCAGGAGCAGGGCCGCGAAGGTGAGCGGGCCCTCGCGGTGCGGGGCGGGCGCGGAGGCGGGCGAGAGGGGCACGGGGCCAGCTTGGCGCGGGTCCGGCGACGGGGCGGAGGGACGACACGCCCCGCACGGGTGACGCCATATGCTGCCTTGTATGACGAGTGAGCCGGAGCAGCAGAGCGGAGTGGGGACGCCCGACGCGTTCCAGCGGCTGTGGACCCCGCACCGGATGGCGTACATCCAGGGCGAGGGGAAACCGAGCGGCCCGGCGGCCAGCGACGGCTGCCCCTTCTGCGAGCTCCCCGGCAGGTCGGACGAGGACGGCCTGATCGTCGCGCGCGGCACGCACGTCTACACGGTGCTCAACCTCTACCCGTACAACGGCGGCCACGTCATGGCCGTTCCGTACCGGCACGTCGCCGACTACACCGCGCTGACGGAGGGGGAGACGGCCGAACTCGCGGCGCACACGAAGCAGGCGATGGAGGCGCTGCGGACCGCCTCCGGGGCGCACGGCTTCAACATCGGGATGAACCAGGGCACCGTCGCGGGCGCCGGCATCGCGGCCCACCTGCACCAGCACATCGTGCCGCGCTGGGGCGGGGACACGAACTTCATGCCCGTCGTGGGACAGACGAAGGTGCTGCCGCAACTCCTGGGCGAGACCCGGCGGCTGCTCGCGCGGGCGTGGCCGCCCGCGCGGCGGCCCTGAACGGCGGCAGCGGTACGGCGCGGCGCGGCGGCGGTACGGCGGAGGCCGGGCGGCACGGGCGCGGGGAGA
>NZ_GG770539.1:6004695-6019731 GCF_000154905.1 Streptomyces sp. SPB074
CCGGCCTCGTGCCGTCTCAGGCGTCGTACACGTCCGCCTTGCGCGGGGCCGCGTCCTGGACGCCGCCGCTCAGGGCACCGGAGCGGGCGCCGAACTTCGAGGTGTCCACACCGTGCTCGTCGAGCACCCGCAGCGCCGCCTGGTGCACGACGCGCAGGACCGGCGTCGCCGTGCGCAGCGCGTCGTCCGCCATGAAGCGGTGCCGCCAGGGCTGCGAGGCCCAGGCGTGCCGCAGGCCGAAGGGCTCGGGCAGGGACAGCTTGCCGCCGAGGTGTTCGAGCACCGGCGGGTACCACGTGAGCGGGGCACGGGCCGCGAGCCGGACGACCTCGCTCGCGTCCACGAGGGGGAGCAGGTGGTCCTTCGTCTCCCAGAACCGCACCGCTTTCGGCTTGGTGATCTTCTTCGGCGAGGGCTTGCCCATGAAGAGGGAGTGGACGGGGCCGAGCGCGTGCCCGGTGACCTCGATCCGGAGCGTCTCGTGGAGCACGGTCACCGTGGTCATCATCGTGATGACGAGCTGACCGTCCCAGAGCGTGAACTGCGTGCCCAGGTAGTGCCGGTCCCCGGAGTCGAACTGCTGCTCGTTGCAGATCCGCTGGACCTCGTGGTCGCGGATCTGGAAGTCGTCCACGTGGGTGCCCTCGGGGCGCGAGACGGCGCCCGCGTGCTCGCCGATCGGGGTGACGATCCAGTGGCGCACGTCCGGCTCGGGGAAGCCGCCGGTGTGCAGCGGGCCGCGGGCGAGCAGCTTGAGCTGGTCGTGGATCGCGCGGACCACGTCGTAGCTGCGGAAGGGGTGGATCTCGCTGCCGGGCTCGCGCGGGACCAGCTCCTCGGCGAGCTGCCAGCTCCCCCAGCGGGTGCCCAGTCCGAGGATGCCCTTGGGACCCGCGTAGAAGACCGAGTTCGAGCGCTGCTCGGCGGAGAGCCGGGCGAGCGACTGGCGCAGCACCTCGGCGGCCTTCTGGTTCGGGTCGCGCGGCACGGCCTCGGGGATCTTCGCGCCGATGCCGCCGCCCGAGAGCAGCCCCTCCCAGCGCTCGCGCAGATCGCGCGCGGTGTTCTCGCAGGCCCGCTTGGCGAACCACCAGCCGACCGGCGGCGCCACGACGCAGGCGCGCAGGTACCAGGCCCAGAAGCCGCCGAAGGGGAGCTTGAGCAGGAAGAGGACGCCGAGCACGCCGAGCGCGAGGAGCAGCGGGGTCACGAGGAGCCCGGCGCGGCCGTTCGCCGAGTCGGCCACGCTGCGGCGCAGCGCGAAGACGCCCAGGTAGACGAGGAGGCCGGGCAGGAAGAGCACGCCGAACAGGACCATGATCACGGTGAGCCTGGTGTCCCTGGCCCGCCGGATGCTGTTCGCGGCGAGGCAGTGCTCGACGACGACCTGCGGCTCCATCCCGAAGGACTGGATGAGCGGACTGCGCCCGCCGCCGAGCAGCCGGGTCTGCACCGCGTGCGCGAACGCCTCGCCGAGATCGGGCCGCAGCAGCTTGATCCGCGGCGGCGAGACCGCGCACTGGTGCCACTCGGTGTTGGCGCCGAGTATCGCGTCCACGGGCCCGTCCCGGTACGCGGCGGAGGCGAGCGCGCCGGTCGGGGCCGTCTGGCCGGCACCGCCCGCGAGCGGTACCTGCGCCCCCGGACTGAAGTCGAAGCTGCTCATCCTGCCCCCATCACCGCGGCGCCGTGCCGGACCCTCTCGTCGGGCCTTCCCGACTCCCGCCGTCCGCACACCTGTTGATCAGTTCATCAGCGTATCCGGCCGTACGGGGGAAGTCACCGATTCCGCGCAGCGGAAGGCGGCGCCCGGGGGCGCACGGGGGCTCGGCCGGTCGCGCCGGTAGGACCGTCGGTTCTTCGTACGGTCGGGGGAGCCCGCCTGCCGGGGGCCGGGTCCGCGCCCACGGCACGGGCCGGGCGTGACTACGATGGGGCAGCCGGTGGCCGTGGGGGCCGCAGGGCACCCGAACCCTCTGGAAAGGCCATGCTGAACAAGTACGCGCGTGCGTTCTTCACGCGTGTCCTCACGCCGTTCGCCGCGTTCCTGCTCCGGCGGGGGGTGAGCCCGGACACCGTGACCCTCATCGGTACGGCGGGCGTCGTCGCGGGGGCCCTCGTGTTCTTCCCGCGCGGTGAGTTCTTCTGGGGCACCATCGTCATCACGCTGTTCGTCTTCTCGGACCTCGTGGACGGCAACATGGCCCGTCAGGCGAAGATCTCCAGCCGCTGGGGCGCGTTCCTCGACTCGACCCTCGACCGCGTCGCCGACGCCGCGATCTTCGGCGGCTTCGCGCTGTGGTACGCGGGCAAGGGCGACAACGACATGCTCGCCGCCGTCGCGATCTTCTGCCTCGCGAGCGGCCAGGTCGTCTCGTACACGAAGGCGCGCGGCGAGGCCATCGGCCTCCCCGTCGCCGTCAACGGGCTCGTGGAGCGCGCCGAACGCCTCGTGATCACCCTCGTCCTCGCCGGTCTCGCGGGCTTCCGCGTCACCTTCGGCGTTCCGCACATCGACGTCCTGCTGCCCATCGCGCTGTGGGTCGTCGCCGCCGGGTCGCTCGTCACCATCGTCCAGCGGGTCGTCACCGTGCGCCGCGAGGCGGCCGAGGCCGACGAAGCCGCCCGGCACCTCCAGGAGAGTGAGGCCACCTCGTGAGCCGACTGCCGGGCGGGCTCGCCCGCCGCCTGCCGGACAAGGACGACGTCGCCGACCGGCTCTACGGCCTGGGCTGGGCCACGGTACGCACCCTCCCCGAGCCCGCCGCCGTCGCGCTCGGCCGCTCGCTGGCCGACCAGACCTGGAAGAAGCGCGGCAAGGGCGTCCGCCAGCTGGAGGCGAACCTGCGCCGGGTCGTGCCCGGCGCGGGCCCCGAGGAGCTCGCCCGGCTCTCGCGCGCCGGGATGCGCTCGTACCTGCGCTACTGGATGGAGTCCTTCCGGCTCCCCGCCTGGAGCGAGCGGCGGATCAGGCTCGGCTTCGCGCCCGACGGCCTCGACCACCTCGACCGCCCCCTCGCCGAGGGACGCGGCGTGATACTGGCTCTGCCGCACCTCGCCAACTGGGACCTCGCCGGGGCCTGGGTCACCACCGAGCTCGGCATCCCCTTCACCACGGTCGCCGAGCGCCTCAAGCCCGAATCGCTCTACGACCGCTTCGTCGCCTACCGCGAGGGCCTCGGCATGGAGGTCCTGCCGCACACGGGCGGCGCGGCCTTCGGGACGCTCGCCCGGCGGCTGCGCTCGGGCGGCATGGTGTGCCTCGTCGCCGACCGCGACCTCTCCGCCTCCGGCGTCCCCGTCGACTTCCTCGGCGAGCCGACCCGGATGCCCGCCGGACCCGCGATGCTCGCGCAGCACACCGGCGCGGCGCTGCTGCCCGTGACCCTGTGGTACGACGACTCGCCGGTCATGCGCGGACGCGTGCACCCCGAGATCACGCCGCCCGGGGCCGGTTCGCGGGCCGAGAAGACGGCGCTCATGACGCAGGCCCTCGCCGACGTCTTCGCGAGCGGCGTCGCCGCGCACCCGCAGGACTGGCACATGCTCCAGAAGTTCTGGCTCGCGGACCTCGACCCGGCGAAGGACCCGGCGGGGGACCCGGCCCGCGCGGAGACGGCGGGCGCGCGGACGGCGGACGGCGACGGGGAAGGCCCCGCCGAGGTGGGCCCGTGAGGATCGGCATCGTCTGCCCGTACTCCTGGGACGTGCCCGGCGGCGTCCAGTTCCACATCAGGGACCTCGCCGAGCACCTCATCCGGCTCGGCCACGAGGTCTCCGTGCTCGCGCCCGCCGACGACGAGACCCCGCTGCCGCCCTACGTCGTCTCGGCCGGCCGCGCCGTGCCCGTCCCGTACAACGGCTCGGTCGCCCGGCTCAACTTCGGCATCCTCTCCGCCGCGCGGGTCCGCCGCTGGATCCAGAACGGCCGCTTCGACGTCATCCACATCCACGAGCCCTCCTCGCCCTCGCTCGGCCTGCTCGCCTGCTGGGCCGCGCGCGGCCCCATGGTCGCGACCTTCCACACCTCCAACCCGCGCTCGCGCGCCATGACGGCCGCGTACGGCATCCTCCAGGCCGCGCTGGAGAAGATCAGCGCGCGCATCGCCGTGAGCGAGTACGCGCGCCGCACCCTCGTGGAACACCTCGGCGGCGACGCGGTCGTCATCCCCAACGGCGTCGATGTCGCCTTCTTCGCCGACGCCGGGCCGAAGCCCGAGTGGCAGGGCGGCACGATCGGCTTCATAGGGCGCATCGACGAACCCCGCAAGGGACTCCCGGTCCTCATGCGCGCGCTGCCCCGCATCCTCGAAGCGCGCCCCGGCACCCGGCTGCTCGTCGCCGGGCGCGGGGACGCCGAGGAAGCGCTCGCACCGCTGCCCCGCGCGTACCGCGACCGCGTCGAGTTCCTCGGCATGGTGAGCGACGAGGACAAGGCGCACTTCCTCAGCAGCGTCGATCTGTACGTGGCGCCCAACACCGGCGGCGAGAGCTTCGGGATCATCCTGGTCGAGGCGATGTCGGCGGGCGCCCCCGTCCTCGCGAGCGACATCGACGCCTTCGCGCAGGTCCTCGACCAGGGCGCGGCGGGGGAACTCTTCGCGAACGAGGACGCCGACGCGCTCGCGGACGCCGCGATCCGCCTGCTGGGCGACCCGGAGCGGCGCGCGGAACTGCGCGCGGCGGCGACCGCGCACGTGCGCCGCTTCGACTGGTCCACGGTCGGCGCGGACATCCTCGCGGTCTACGAGACGGTCACGGACGGCGCGGCCTCGGTCGCCGCCGAGGAACAGCGCGGGCTGCGACGGCGGTTCGGGCTGGCACGGGAGTAGGGGAGCGGCGCGGTGGGGACGTGGGGAAGCGGCAACTTCGAGAGCGACACGGCGCTCGACCACCTCGGCCCGCAGGTGGCGGCGATCGTGGACCGGATCGCCGCCGCGATGGACGGGGACCCGGCCGAGCTGGAGCCGGACGAGTACGCGGGTGTCACGGTGCCCTGCGACGTCGAGCTGCTCACCGTCCTCGCCCGCGCGGGCCTGTTCACCGGGCGCGCGCTCGACCCGGCGACCGTCGCCGCCCGGAAGCACCGCTACCTGGAGGTGTGGGAGGCGACGATCGACGGCCTGGAACCCACTCCCGCCCACAAGGCGGAGCGCCGGGCGGTGCTGCGCCGCACCTTCGACGCGCTCGCCGAGGAACTGCCGCGCCCCTGAGGCCGGTCCGGGCGCGGCGCGGAAGCCGGTCCAGTCCTGGCGGGGAGGCCGGTCCCGTCCTGGCGGGGAAGCCGGTCCGGGCGCGGCGGGCGCCCCTTAGGCTGGTGCGGTGATCACAAGTTTCGTGTGGGCCGGCATCGCGCTGCTGCTCATCGCCGTCTACCTGAGCTGGACCGCCGGGCGGCTCGACCGGCTCCACGCGCGCATCGACGCGACGCGGGCCGGGCTCGACGCGCAGTTGCTGCGGCGCGTCTCGGTGGCCCAGGAACTCGCCACCTCCGGGCTGCTCGACCCCGCCGCCTCCCTCGTGCTCTACGAGGCCGCCTTCGCGGCCCGCCAGGCCGAGGAGGACCACCGCGAGGTCGCCGAGAGCGAGTTGAGCCAGGCGCTGCGCGCGGTGCTCGGGGACGCCGAGGACGTGGCCGCCGTGCGCGAGGCGCCCGGCGGAGAGGCCGCGCTGGACGAACTCGCCGAGGCGGTACGGCGGGTGCCGATGGCACGCCGCTTCCACAACGACGCCGTACGGGCCGCGCGCTCGCTGCGGCGGCACCGCACCGTGCGGTGGTTCCGGCTCGCCGGGCACGCGCCGTTCCCGATGGCCTTCGAGATGGACGACGAACCGCCGGGACCGGTGGCCGAGCGGGCGGCGGCGTAGCGGCCGACGGCGCGCCGGGACGGGCGCGGGGCCACGGGCGCGCGCCACGACGGCGGGGGCCACGGGCCCGGGATTGGCCCTTGCCCGCCGGGGCCCGCCGGGAGTTTGCTGTGCGGTGTCTCCCACCAGCGGTTCATCCTGCGAGGTTCGTCGTGCCCGAAACTTCTGAGACCAGCCCTGCGACCGGTACCGCGCGCGTCAAGCGCGGAATGGCCGAGCAGCTCAAGGGCGGCGTCATCATGGACGTCGTCACGCCCGAGCAGGCGAGGATCGCCGAGGACGCGGGCGCCGTCGCCGTCATGGCCCTGGAGCGGGTGCCCGCCGACATCCGCAAGGACGGCGGCGTGGCCCGGATGTCCGACCCGGACATGATCGACGGCATCATCGAGGCCGTCTCGATCCCCGTCATGGCCAAGTCCCGCATCGGCCACTTCGTGGAGGCGCAGGTCCTCCAGGCCCTCGGCGTGGACTACATCGACGAGTCCGAGGTGCTCACCCCGGCCGACGAGGTCAACCACAGCGACAAGTTCGCGTTCACGACCCCGTTCGTGTGCGGGGCCACCAACCTCGGCGAGGCCCTGCGCCGCATCGCCGAGGGCGCCGCGATGATCCGCTCCAAGGGCGAGGCCGGCACCGGCAACGTCGTGGAGGCCGTGCGCCACCTGCGGCAGATCAAGGGCGAGATCGCGAAGCTGCGCGGTTGCGACCACAACGAGCTGTACGCGGCGGCGAAGGAACTGCGCGCCCCCTACGAACTCGTCAAGGAGGTCGCGGAACTCGGCAAGCTGCCCGTCGTCCTCTTCTCCGCCGGTGGCGTCGCGACCCCCGCCGACGCCGCGCTCATGCGCCAGCTCGGCGCCGAGGGCGTCTTCGTCGGCTCCGGCATCTTCAAGTCCGGCGACCCCGCCAAGCGGGCCGCCGCGATCGTCCGCGCCACGACGTTCTACGACGACCCCAAGGTCGTCGCGGACGCCTCGCGCAACCTCGGCGAGGCCATGGTCGGCATCAACTGCGACACCCTCCCCGAGAACGAGCGGTACGCCAACCGTGGCTGGTGAACCGCGCGACGCCGGGGCCCCGGCCGGTCAGGCACCGGCCGGCGCCCCGCTGATCGGGGTGCTCTGCGCTCCAGGGCGACGTGCGCGAGCACACGGCCGCGCTCACCGCTGCGGGCGCGCGCCCCGTGCCCGTGCGCACCCCGCAGGAGCTGGCCGCCGTCGACGGACTCGTCCTGCCCGGCGGGGAGTCCACCACGATCTCCAAGCTCGCGCGCCTCTTCGGCCTCCTGGAGCCGCTGCGCGCGGCCGTCGCCGCCGGGCTCCCCGTCTACGGGACCTGCGCCGGGATGATCCTGCTCGCCGACAAGATCCTCGACCCGCGCGCGGGCCAGGAGACGATCGGCGGCATCGACATGATCGTGCGCCGCAACGCCTTCGGCAGGCAGAACGAGTCCTTCGAGGCGCCCGTGCCCGTCACGGGCGTCGCGGGCCCGCCCGTGGACGGCGTCTTCATCCGCGCGCCGTGGGCCGAGTCCGCGGGCGCGGGGGTCGAGGTGCTCGCCGCGTACGAGGGACGGCCCGTCGCGGTGCGCCAGGGCGCGGCGCTCGCCACCGCCTTCCACCCCGAGCTGACCGGCGACCACCGGGTGCACGCCCTCTTCACCGCGATGGTGCGGGCGAGGAGCGGCGGCGGGTCCCGGTAGGATCTCTGGGGTTCGTAGGTGAATGGGTAACGCGAAGGAGACAGGCAGATGTCCGGCCACTCTAAATGGGCGACGACGAAGCACAAGAAGGCCGTGATCGACGCCAAGCGCGGCAAGCTCTTCGCGAAGCTCATCAAGAACATCGAGGTCGCGGCGCGCATGGGCGGCGCGGACCTGGAGGGCAACCCGACGCTCTTCGACGCCGTGCAGAAGGCGAAGAAGCAGTCGGTGCCCAACAAGAACATCGACTCCGCCATGAAGCGCGGCGCCGGTCTCGAAGCCGGTGGCGCCGACTACGAGACGATCATGTACGAGGGCTACGGCCCCAACGGTGTCGCGGTGCTCATCGAGTGCCTCACCGACAACCGCAACCGCGCCGCCTCCGACGTCCGCGTCGCGATGACCCGCAACGGCGGCTCGATGGCCGACCCGGGCTCCGTCTCCTACCTCTTCAACCGCAAGGGCGTCGTCGTCGTCCCCAAGGGTGAACTGGGCGAGGACGACGTGCTCGGCGCGGTGCTCGACGCGGGCGCCGAGGAGGTCAACGACCTCGGCGAGAGCTTCGAGGTGCTGAGCGAGGCCACCGACCTGGTCGCGGTGCGCACCGCGCTCCAGGAGGCCGGCATCGACTACGACTCCGCCGACGCCAACTTCGTCCCGACCATGCAGGTCGAGCTGGACGAGGAGGGCGCGCGCAAGATCTTCAAGCTCATCGACGCGCTGGAGGACAGCGACGACGTGCAGAACGTCTTCGCCAACTTCGACGTCTCCGACGAGGTCATGGAGAAGGTCGACGCCTGAGCGGCGCACGCACGGCGCACGGCGCGGGCCGGGGGCGACACGCCCCGGGCCCGCGCCGTGCCGTTGCGGGCCGCTAGTGTCGGTGGCGGCCAGTAACGTGCACCGCACGTCACAGGACCCGTACGGTCCGGACAGCGAGGGGGTGGTGCGGTGCGCGTGCTCGGAGTGGACCCGGGACTGACCCGCTGCGGGGTCGGCGTGGTCGAGGGGGTGCCGGGACGGCCCCTGACGATGGTCGGCGTCGGTGTCGTCCGCACCCCGGCCGACGCGGAGTTGTCGCGGCGGCTGCTCGCCGTCGAGGCCGGGATCGAGGAGTGGCTCGACACGCACCGGCCCGAGTACGTCGCGATCGAGCGCGTCTTCAGCCAGCACAACGTACGCACCGTGATGGGCACCGCCCAGGCCAGCGCCGTCGCGATGCTGTGCGCCGCGCGGCGCGGACTGCCCGTCGCCCTGCACACGCCCAGCGAGGTCAAGGCGGCCGTCACCGGCAGCGGGCGCGCCGACAAGGCCCAGGTCGGCGCGATGGTGACCCGCCTCCTGCGGCTCGCCGCGCCGCCCAAGCCCGCCGACGCCGCCGACGCCCTCGCCCTCGCCATCTGCCACATCTGGCGGGCCCCCGCCACCAACAGGCTCCAGGAGGCGCACGCGCGGGCCCGCTCCGCGGCCCGGCCCGTGCCCCCCGTACGAAAGGTCGTGCGATGAACACCCCCCGTCCCAGCGGTGCGCGGCTCGCCGCGCGGTACGAGGCCGCCCGGTGATCGCCTTCGTCAGCGGGCCCGTCGCCGCCCTCGGCCCCACGAGTGCCGTCGTCGAGGTCGGCGGGATCGGGATGGCCGTGCAGTGCACCCCGCACACGCTCTCCACGCTGCGGATCGGCGAGCAGGCCCGGATCGCCACCTCGCTCGTCGTGCGCGAGGACTCCCTCACGCTCTACGGCTTCGCCGACGACGACGAGCGGCAGACCTTCGAACTCCTCCAGACCGCCAGCGGCGTCGGCCCCCGGCTCGCCCAGGCGATGCTCGCCACCCTCTCGCCCGACGCGCTGCGCCTCGCCGTCTCCACCGCCGACGAGAAGGCCCTCACCGCCGTGCCCGGCATCGGCAAGAAGGGCGCGCAGAAACTCATCCTCGAACTCAAGGACCGCCTCGGGCAGCCCCTGGGCACCGGCACCCTCGGCGCCCAGCGCCGCGCCGCCGCCGGCCCCGCCCCCTGGACCGAGCAACTGCACAACGCCCTCGTCGGCCTCGGCTACCAGCCGCGCGAGGCCGAGGAGGCCGTCGAGGCGGTCACCCCGCAGGCCGAGGCGCAGGAAGGCGTCCCGGAGATCGGCCCGCTGCTGCGCGCGGCCCTCCAGACCCTCAACCGCACCAAGTGACCTCCCGCACCCGCGTACCGACGAGAGAAACAGAGGCCATCGTGAACTGGGACGACGAGACACCGGACAGCGCCCCCGGCGCCGACCCCCGGCTCGTCGACGCCGGGGCCGACACCGAGGACACCGCCGTCGAGGCGGCCCTGCGGCCCAAGGACCTGGACGAGTTCATCGGCCAGGAGAAGGTGCGCGAACAGCTCGACCTCGTCCTCAAGGCGGCCCGCGCGCGCGGCGCCACCGCCGACCACGTGCTGCTCAGCGGCGCCCCCGGGCTCGGCAAGACGACCCTCTCCATGATCATCGCCGCCGAGATGGCCGCCCCCATCCGCATCACCTCCGGCCCCGCGATCCAGCACGCGGGCGACCTCGCCGCGATCCTCTCCTCGCTCCAGGAGGGCGAGGTCCTCTTCCTGGACGAGATCCACCGCATGTCCCGGCCCGCCGAGGAGATGCTGTACATGGCGATGGAGGACTTCCGCGTCGACGTCATCGTCGGCAAGGGCCCCGGCGCCACCGCCATCCCGCTCGAACTCCCGCCCTTCACCCTCGTCGGCGCCACGACCAGGGCCGGGCTCCTGCCCCCGCCGCTGCGCGACCGCTTCGGCTTCACCGCGCACATGGAGTTCTACGCGCCCGCCGAGCTGGAACGGGTGATCCACCGCTCGGCGCAACTCCTCGACGTCGCGATCGACCCGGCGGGCGCCGCCGAGATCGCCGGGCGTTCGCGCGGCACGCCCCGTATCGCCAACCGGCTGCTGCGCCGCGTACGCGACTACGCGCAGGTCAAGGCGGACGGGCACATCACCGAGGACATCGCCTCGGCCGCCCTCGGCGTCTACGAGGTGGACGCGCGCGGGCTCGACCGCCTCGACCGCGCCGTGCTCGAAGCGCTGCTCAAGCTCTTCGGCGGCGGCCCTGTGGGGCTTTCCACTCTCTCTGTCGCCGTGGGTGAGGAACGTGAGACGGTGGAGGAGGTGGCGGAGCCCTTCCTGGTGCGCGAGGGCCTGCTCGCCCGCACCCCCCGCGGCCGGGTCGCCACCCCCGCGGCGTGGGCCCACCTCGGGCTCGCCCCGCCCCAGGGCGCACCAGGACAAGCCGGGCTCTTCCCGGCGTGAGCCGCGCGCGTCGCGGCTCCGGTCCGCGCGAGATGCGGGCCCGAGCCGCACGGGTGTGGCCACACGAGGAACTGCGGTGCGATGCTGAACGTTGTTCCCTCGACGGAGACTCGCCTAGACTCCGCCGGTGCCGTCCCTTGTGGCCGGCGTGCCCCCCGATCCCGACAGGCCGCAGCATCGCGCGGTCGTGCTAAGGAATCCCCACCGTGTCTCTCGTCTCCCTCCTCCCCTTCGTCCTGATCATCGGGGCGATGTTCCTGATGACCCGCTCCGCCAAGAAGAAGCAGCAGGCCGCTGTCAACATGCGCAGCGAGATGCAGCCCGGCTCCGGCGTGCGCACGATCGGCGGCATGTACGCGCTGGTCAAGGAGGTCGGTGAGGACACCGTGCTCCTGGAGGTCGCGCCCGGCGTCCACGCCCGTTACGCCAAGAACGCCATCGGCTCGGTCGTCGGCGACGAGGAGTGGGAGCGGATCGTCAACGACGGCGAGGACCTCGACGCCGTCATCCCCGACGACGCCTCCTCCCTCACCGGGACCGAGACGGCCGAGGACGAGGACGCGCGCATCGACCTGTCCAAGGACAGCGCCCCGGCCGAGACCGGCACCGAGAAGGCCGAGGACACCGCGGCCAAGAAGGCCGACAGCGAGGCCGAGGGCAAGTAGGCACGGACCGAGGCCCGCGCCGGCGAACGGTCTGCCGGGCCCCGGGGTATGCCGTGCCGCACCTGCCTGCGCGGACGGTGGCACACGGACGCCCCCGACCATGAAAGCCTTGCCCGGTCGGGCGCGGACGGACGCCGATTCCCCACATCACTTCAGGGTCGCCTCAGCCGGTCGTTCACACCGTGCGGGGCGGTTGGACAGGGAGAAACGAGAAGGTGGCAGCACCTAACAAGAGCAGAGGGCGCAGCAGCAGCCAGTCCAAGCCTGGCCGCGCACTCGCTCTGATCCTGGTCGCCCTCGTGGCGCTCACGGGCGGGATGTTCCTCTCCGGGCACACGACGCCCCGCCTCGGCATCGACCTCGCGGGCGGTACGAGCATCACGCTCAAGGCCCAGAACGAGCCGGGGCAGAAGAACGCGGTCAACAAGACCAACATGGACACGGCGGTCGACATCATCAACCGCCGTGTCAACGGGCTCGGAGTCTCCGAGGCCGAGGTCCAGACCCAGGGCAACGACCACATCGTGGTCAACATCCCGCGCGGTACCAACGAGAAGCAGGCGAGGGAGCAGGTCGGCACGACCGCCCAGCTCTACTTCCGCCCGGTCCTCCAGGTGACCGCGGGCACTCCCGCCGCCGACCCCTCGGGCAGCCCGAGCCCGTCCGCGACGTCAAGCCCCTCCGGGAAGAACAGCCCCTCGCCGAAGTCCAGCGCGGGCTCGGGCGGCTCCGGTGCCTCGCCCAACGCGGGTTCGAGCGCGTCGGCCGGCGCGGGCGACTCCTCGCCGCAGGGCCGCGCCGTCCCGCAGGCCCTCAAGGCCGACGCCACGCCGTCCGCGGGCGCCAAGGACGACGGCGCCGCCAAGGGCCCGGACGCCAAGGCGAGCCCGTCCCCCGACGCCCCCACCGCGCCCGACGACAAGACGACGGCGCTCTTCGCCTCCCTGGACTGCTCCAACAAGGCCCAGCGCGTGAAGGCCACCACGGGCGTCAAGCCCGGCGCCTCGATGGTCGCCTGCGGCAACGAGGGCGGCCAGTGGGCCAAGTACCTCCTCGGTCCCGCCGAGGTCGAGGGCAAGAACGTGTCCAAGGCCGACGCGGTGCTCGACACGCAGCGCAACCAGTGGATCGTGCAGATGAAGTTCAACGGGGAGGGCAAGAAGAAGTTCTCCTCGATCACGGGCAAGCTCGCGCAGCAGCAGTCCCCGATGAACCAGTTCGCCATCGTCCTCGACGGCGACGTCGTCTCCGCGCCCAGCGTCAGCGAGCGCCTCGGCGGCAGCGCCGAGATCTCCGGCAGTTTCAGCCAGGAATCGGCGAAGGACCTCGCCAACGTCCTCTCCTACGGGGCCCTGCCGCTCACCTTCCACGAGGAGACCGTCACCACGGTGACCGCCGCCCTCGGCGGGGAGCAGCTGCACGCCGGGCTCATCGCCGGTGCCGTCGGCCTCGCGCTCGTGGTGCTCTACCTGGTGGTCTACTACCGGGGCCTCGCGCTCATCGCGATCGCCTCGCTCGTGGTCTCCGGCATCCTCACGTACACGATCATGACGCTCCTCGGCCCGGGCATCGGCTTCGCGCTCAACCTCCCGGCCGTCTGCGGCGCGATCGTCGCGATCGGTATCACGGCGGACTCGTTCATCGTGTTCTTCGAACGCGTCAGGGACGAGGTGCGCGAGGGCCGCACGCTGCGGCCCGCCGTCGAACGGGGCTGGCCGCGCGCCCGCCGCACGATCCTCGTCTCCGACTTCGTCTCCTTCCTCGCCGCCGCGGTGCTCTTCGTCGTCACGGTCGGCAAGGTGCAGGGCTTCGCCTTCACGCTGGGGCTCACCACGCTCCTGGACGTCGTGACGGTCTTCCTCTTCACCAAGCCGCTCCTGACGCTCCTGGCCCGCAGGAAGTTCTTCAGCCAGGGCCATCCCTGGTCCGGGTTCGACCCCAAGCGGCTCGGCGCCAAGCCGCCGCTGCGCCGTACGCGCACCCCTCGCGTCCACGCCGATCACCCCAAGGAGGCGTGACATGTCGCGACTCGGTACTCTCGGCGCCCGGCTCGTCCGCGGTGAAATCGGGTACGACTTCATCGGCAAGCGCAAGATCTGGTACGGCGTCTCCATCCTGATCACCATCACGGCGATCGTCGGGCTCGCGGTGCGCGGCCTGCACATGGGGATCGAGTTCGAGGGCGGCGCCGTCTTCACGACGCCGAAGACCAGCGTCTCGGCCGCCGCGGCAGAACAGTCCGCGGAGGACGCCTCGGGCCACGACGCGATCGTCCAGGAACTGGGCAACGGCGGGATGCGCGTCCAGATCAGCGGCATCGACACCGGCAAGTCCGACGAGATCAGGGACAAGCTCGCCCAGGACCTCGACGTCAAGGCCGACGACATCAACGCCGACCTCGTCGGGCCCTCCTGGGGCGAGCAGATCGCCAACAAGGCGTGGACGGGCCTCGGCATCTTCATGGTGCTCGTGGTCGTCTACCTGGCGATCGCCTTCGAGTGGCGCATGGCGGTCGCGGCCCTCGTCGCGCTGATCCACGACATCACCATCACCGTCGGCGTCTACGCCCTCGTCGGCTTCGAGGTCACCCCGGGCACCGTGATCGGCCTGCTCACGATCCTCGGGTACTCGCTCTACGACACGGTGGTCGTCTTCGACAGCCTCAAGGAACAGTCGAAGGGCATCACGAAACAGACCCGGAGCACCTACGCGGAGATCGCCAACCAGAGCATCAACGGCACCCTGGTGCGCTCGATCAACACCACGGTCGTCGCGCTCCTGCCCGTCGCGGGGCTGCTCTTCATCGGTGGCGGTTTCCTCGGCGCCGGGATGCTCAACGACATCTCGCTGTCGCTGTTCGTGGGTCTCGCGGCCGGCGCGTACTCCTCGATCTTCATCGCGACGCCGCTCGTCTCGGACCTCAAGAGCCGTGAGCCGCAGATGAAGGCCCTCACCAAGCGGGTGCTGGCCAAGCGGGCCGAGGCCGCGCGCGGCGAGAGCGCGGGCGAGGGCCCGCGGGCCGGGGAGGGACCGGCCGGGGCCACCGCCGCGGCGGGTCCCGTCGTCGCCCCCTCCCGGGGCCGTGACGGCCGGGGCGGACGGACGACCGGTAAGCGCCGATGACCGGGATCAGCGAGCTGCTGCTCAGCCGTATCAGGGACGTCCCGGACTACCCGGAGCCGGGAGTGGTGTTCAAGGACATCACCCCGCTCCTGGCCGATCCGGCCGCCTTCACGGCCCTCACCGAGACCCTCGCCGGGCTCTGTGTGAAGCACGGGGCGACGAAGGTCGTGGGGCTGGAGGCCCGGGGCTTCATCCTCGGCGCCCCCGCCGCCGTCCGCGCCGGACTCGGCTTCGTCCCGGTCCGCAAGGCCGGCAAGCTCCCGGGGGCCACGCTCTCGCAGCACTACGAGCTGGAGTACGGCAGTGCCGAGATCGAGGTGCACGCCGAGGACCTCGGCCCCGGGGACCGCGTCATGATCATCGATGACGTGCTCGCCACCGGGGGCA
>NZ_GG770539.1:6020525-6032611 GCF_000154905.1 Streptomyces sp. SPB074
CGACCCGAAGATCGAGACGGCCACCCTGCGCCAGATCGAGCACGCCTACCAGGTCGCCGAACGCTGGCACCGGGGGCAGAAGCGCAAGAGCGGCGACCCGTACATCACGCACCCGCTCGCGGTCACCACGATCCTCGCCGAACTCGGCATGGACCCCGCGACGCTCATGGCCGGGCTGCTCCACGACACCGTCGAGGACACCGAGTACGGGCTCGACACGCTCCGTGAGGACTTCGGCGACACCGTCGCGCTCCTCGTGGACGGCGTCACCAAGCTCGACAAGGTCAAGTTCGGCGAGGCCGCGCAGGCCGAGACGGTCCGCAAGATGGTCGTCGCGATGGCCAAGGACCCGCGCGTCCTCGTCATCAAGCTCGCCGACCGCCTGCACAACATGCGCACGATGCGCTACCTCAAGCGCGAGAAGCAGGAGAAGAAGGCCCGCGAGACCCTGGAGATCTACGCCCCGCTCGCCCACCGCCTGGGCATGAACACCATCAAGTGGGAGCTGGAGGACCTCGCCTTCGCGATCCTCTACCCGAAGATGTACGACGAGATCGTCCGCCTCGTCGCCGAGCGCGCCCCCAAGCGCGACGAGTACCTCGCGGTCGTCACCGACGAGGTGCAGTCCGACCTGCGCGCCGCCCGCATCAAGGCGACCGTCACGGGCCGCCCGAAGCACTACTACAGCGTCTACCAGAAGATGATCGTACGAGGCCGTGACTTCGCGGAGATCTACGACCTCGTCGGCATCCGCGTCCTCGTGGACACCGTCCGCGACTGCTACGCGGCGCTCGGCACCGTGCACGCGCGATGGAACCCGGTCCCCGGCCGGTTCAAGGACTACATCGCGATGCCCAAGTTCAACATGTACCAGTCGCTGCACACGACGGTCATCGGGCCCGGCGGCAAGCCCGTCGAGCTCCAGATCCGCACCTTCGACATGCACCGCCGCGCCGAGTACGGCATCGCCGCGCACTGGAAGTACAAGCAGGAGGCCGTCGCGGGCGCCTCCAAGGTCCGCACCGACGCGCCGAAGAAGTCCGGCAAGGACGACGGCGCGATCAACGACATGGCCTGGCTGCGCCAGCTCCTCGACTGGCAGAAGGAGACCGAGGACCCCGGCGAGTTCCTGGAATCGCTCCGCTTCGACCTCTCCCGCAACGAGGTCTTCGTCTTCACCCCCAAGGGTGACGTCATCGCGCTGCCCGCCGGGGCGACGCCCGTCGACTTCGCCTACGCCGTGCACACCGAGGTCGGCAACCGCACGATCGGCGCCCGCGTCAACGGCCGTCTCGTGCCGCTGGAGTCGACGCTCGACAACGGCGACGTCGTGGAGGTCTTCACCTCCAAGGCGGCCGGGGCGGGCCCCTCGCGCGACTGGCTCGGCTTCGTCAAGTCGCCTCGCGCGCGCAACAAGATCCGCGGGCACTTCTCCAAGGAGCGCCGCGAGGAGGCGATCGAGCAGGGCAAGGACGCCATCGTCCGCGCGATGCGCAAGCAGAACCTGCCGATCCACCGCATCCTCACCAGCGACAGCCTCGTGACGCTCGCGCACGAGATGCGCTACGCGGACATCTCCTCGCTGTACGCGGCGATCGGCGAGGGCCACGTGCCCGCGCAGACCGTGCTCCAGAAGCTCGTCCAGTCCTACGGCGGCGAGGAGGAGACCAAGGACGACCTCGCCGAGTCCCAGCCGCCCTCGCGCGCCCGGCGCAAGCGGCGCGCCAAGTCCGACCCCGGCGTCATCGTCAAGGGCGTCGAGGACGTGTGGGTCAAGCTCGCGCGCTGCTGCACGCCCGTCCCCGGCGACCCCATCGTGGGCTTCGTGACGCGCGGCAACGGCGTCTCGGTGCACCGCAAGGACTGCGTCAACGTGGACTCGCTCTCGAAGCAGCCGGAGCGGATGCTCGACGTCGAGTGGGCGCCGACCCAGTCCTCGGTCTTCCTCGTCGCCATCCAGGTCGAGGCCCTGGACCGCTCGCGGCTCCTCTCGGACGTCACGCGGGTCCTGTCCGACCAGCACGTCAACATCCTGTCGGCGGCGGTCCAGACCTCGCGGGACCGGGTCGCGACCTCGCGGTTCACCTTCGAGATGGGCGACCCGAAGCACCTTGGGCACGTGCTCAAGGCGGTGCGCGGCGTGGAGGGCGTGTACGACGTGTACCGCGTGACCTCGGCGCGCAGGCCCTAGCGGGAGCGCCCCGGCCGGAACACGCCCTGGCGGGAGCGCGCCCTGGCCGGAACAACGAGGAGGGGCCCACCGGAACGATCCGGTGGGCCCCTCCTTCTGCCGTACGGAGCCGCTCAGCCCCCGAACTCCTCCAGGCCCTTGAGCGCCTGGTCGAGCAGGGCCTGGCGGCCCTCCAGCTCGGCGCGCAGCTTCGCGGCCTTCGCCGTGTTGCCCGCCGACTCCGCCTGCGCGATCTGCGCGCGCAGCTTGTCGACGGCGCCCTGGAGCTGACCGGTCAGCCCGGCGGCACGGGCGCGCGCCTCGGGGTTGGTGCGACGCCACTCGGCCTCCTCGGCCTCCTGGATCGCCCGCTCCACGGCGTGCAGCCGGCCCTCGACCTTCGGCCGCGCGTCGCGCGGCACGTGCCCGATGGCCTCCCAGCGCTCGTTGATGCCCCGGAACGCGGCCCGGACCGCCTTGAGGTCCTTGACCGGGAGCAGCTTCTCCGCCTCGTCGGCGAGCGCCTCCTTGAGCTTGAGGTTCTCGCCCTGCTCCACGTCACGCTCGGCGAACAGCTCGTTGCGCGCCGAGAAGAAGACGTCCTGCGCGGCCCGGAACCGGGTCCACAGCTCGTCCTCCGCCTCGCGCTGCGCGCGCCCCGCCGCCTTCCAGCGCGTCATCAGGTCGCGGTAGCGCGCCGCCGTGGGACCCCACTCGGTCGAGCCCGAGAGCGACTCGGCCTCGGTGACCAGCCCCTCCTTGACCTTGCGGGCCTCCTCGCGCTGCGCGTCGAGCGCCGCGAAGTGCGCCTTGCGCCGCTTGGAGAACGCGGAGCGGGCGTGCGAGAAGCGGTGCCACAGCTCGTCGTCGGACTTGCGGTCCAGCCGGGGCAGCCCCTTCCAGATGTCCACGAGGGCGCGCAGACGCTCCCCGGCCACCCGCCACTGCTCGCTCCCGGCGAGCTGCTCGGCCTCGGCGACCAGCTCCTCCTTGGCCTTGCGGCTCTCCTCGCTCTGCTTGGCGCGCTCGGCCTTGCGCACCTCCTGGCGCTCCTGGACCGTCGACAGGAGCGCGTCCAGACGCTTGTCCAGGGCTTCGAGATCACCCACGGCGTTCGCGCCGCGCACCTGCTCGCGCAGGTGCCCCACGGCCGTCTGGGCGTCCTTCGCCGAGAGGTCCGTCGTCCGCACGCGGCGCTCCAACAGCCCGATCTCGACGGCGAGTCCCTCGTACTTGCGCTCGAAGTACGCGAGGGCCTCGGCGGGCGAACCGGCCTGCCAGGAACCGACCTCCCGCTCACCCTCGGCGGTCCGCACGTACACGGTCCCGGTCTCGTCGACTCGGCCCCACGGGTCGCTGCTCACAGCGCCTCCATCCACATGATGCCGGGCCCCTGGTGGGGGCCCTCGGCATCGTCCACGTTTTCGTCACGGCCAACATAGGCGACCTGTGGGGCGGCTGTCCGCATTCTCGGGCGCCGGACTTGCCCGTACGCACGGTGAAAGCCGCCCCCTAGGGGTCAGGACTTCGCGACGCTCGCCTTGTCGATCACCACGGTCGCGTTCGGCGCCCCGTCGCCCTGCCCGGTGCTCTCGCCCGCGCCGGCGATCTTCTTGAGCACCTTCATGCCGTCCGCCGAGATGGTGCCGAAGGGCGTGTAGTCGGGCGGCAGCTGGCTGTCCTGGTAGACGAGGAAGAACTGGCTGCCGCCGGTGTGCCGCCCCTTCTTCGTCTGGGCGTTGTACTGGTTCGCCATCGCGACCGTGCCCGCCGGGTACACGTTGCCCTTGAGCTTCTTGTCCTTGAGGTTCTCGTCCGGGAGCGTGTAGCCGGGCCCGCCGGTGCCGTTGCCCGAGGGGTCGCCGCACTGGAGGACGTAGATCCCCGCCGTCGTCAGGCGGTGGCACTTCGTGTGGTCGAAGTAGCCCTTGCCCGTGAGGTAGTCGAAGGAGTTCACCGTGTGCGGGGCGTTCTTCGCGTCCAGCGCGATGCCGATGTCCCCGCACGTCGTCGCGAGCTTCATCGTGTAGTCGGCGGACTTGTCGATGGCGAGCGCCGGTTCCTTCTTGTACGACAGCTTCTTGACCGCTCCGGCCGCCGGCTTGTCGCAGGGGTCCGGCGCCTTGCTCGGGCTCGCGCTCGGGCTCGGCTGGGCGGCGGCCTCGCTGTTCTTGTCGTCCTTCGCCTTGTCGCTGTCGAAGGCGCCGCCCGCCCAGGCACCCCCGCCGGCGACGATCACCACCGCGACGGTCGAGGCGATGATGACGTTGCGCCTGCGCGCCCGCCGCCGTGCCGTCTGGCGCCGCTCCTGCTGGCGCAGGAACTTGTCCCGGGCGAGCTGGCGCCGCCGCTGATCGTTGCTGACCACCGGGTGTCTCCTCGTCGTCTACCTGTCCGCAAACCCGTTCGGACAGGGGGTCGTGTGTGCCCCGTACCGTATACGGGTTCGCTGTGGAATCGGCACCGCCGGTAGTCTCGATCCCGGCCGCGTGCCCGACGCGGCCGCGCCCACCCGCGGACACAAAGGACGAACGTGCTCATTGCCGGTTTCGCCGCCGGGGCCTGGGGGACCAACTGCTACGTGGTCGCTCCCGCCGCCGGAGAGGAATGCGTCATCATCGACCCGGGCCACCAGGCCACCGCGGGGGTCGAGGAGACGCTCGCGAAGCACCGGCTCAAGCCCGTCGCCGTCGTCCTCACCCACGGCCACATCGACCACGTCGCCTCGGTCGTCCCCGTGTGCGGGGCGCACGACGTCCCCGCGTGGATCCACCCCGCCGACCGCCACATGATGAGCGACCCCGAGGCCGGTATCGGCCGCTCGATCGGGATGCCGCTCCTGGGCGAGCTGACGGTCGGCGAGCCCTCCGACGTCGAGGAGCTGAGCGACGGGGCCCGCCTGAGCCTCGCCGGGCTCGACTTCTCCGTCGCGCACGCGCCCGGCCATACCAAGGGGTCGGTGACCTTCCGGACCCCCGAGGGCGCGGACCTGCCGTCCGTGCTCTTCTCCGGGGACCTGCTCTTCGCCGGCTCCATCGGACGCACCGACCTGCCCGGCGGTGACGCGGACGAGATCCTCGGCTCGCTGGCGCGGGTGTGCCTGCCGCTCGACGACTCGACCGTGGTCCTGTCCGGACACGGTCCCCAGACGACCATCGGCCGCGAACGCGCCACCAACCCGTACCTGCGGCAGGTGGCGGCCGGCCAGGGAAGCGCCGCGACGGCGTTCCCCCGACGAGGAATGTGACAGCGAACAACCGTGAGCACCTTCAAGGCACCCAAGGGCACCTACGACCTGCTGCCCCCCGACTCGGGCCGCTTCCTCGCCGTCCGCGAGGCCATCGCCGCGCCGCTGCGGGACGCCGGGTACGGCTACATCGAGACCCCGGGATTCGAGGACGTACGGCTCTTCGCGCGCGGGGTCGGTGAGTCCACCGACATCGTCAGCAAGGAGATGTACGTCTTCACGACCAAGGGCGGCGACGAGCTGGCGCTGCGCCCCGAGGGCACGGCGGCCGTGCTGCGCGCCGTCCTGGAGTCGAACCTGCACAAGACGGGGAACCTGCCCGTCAAGGTCTGGTACTCGGGCTCCCAGTACCGCTACGAGCGCCCGCAGAAGGGCCGCTACCGGCACTTCTCCCAGGTCGGCGCCGAGGCGATCGGCGCCGAGGACCCGCTGCTCGACGCCGAGCTGATCATCCTCGCCGACCAGGCGTACCGCTCGCTGGGGCTCACCGGGCACCGCATCCTGCTCAACTCGCTCGGCGACGCCACGTGCCGCCCCGCCTACCGCGCGGCGCTCCAGGACTTCCTGCGCGCCCTGGACCTGGACGAGGAGACCCGCCGCCGCGTCGAGATCAACCCGCTGCGCGTCCTCGACGACAAGCGCCCCGAGGTCCAGGAGCGGCTCACCGGGGCCCCGCTCCTCGCCGACCACCTGTGCGAGGACTGCAAGGCGTACCACGAGGAGGTCCGCACGCTCCTGGACGGCGCGGGCGTCGCCTACGAGGACGACCCGAAGCTCGTGCGCGGCCTGGACTACTACACCCGCACGACCTTCGAGTTCGTCCACGACGGCCTCGGCTCGCAGTCGGCGGTCGGCGGCGGCGGGCGCTACGACGGGCTCTCCGAGATGCTCGGCGGGCCCGCGCTGCCCTCGGTGGGCTGGGCGCTCGGCGTGGACCGCACGGTCCTCGCCCTGGAGGCGGAGGGCGTCGTCCTCGACCTCCCGCCCGTCACGAGCGTGTACGCGGTCCCGCTCGGCGAGGCCGCGCGGCGCGCCCTCTTCGAGAAGGTGACCGAGCTGCGCAGGGCCGGGATCGCGACCGACCTCTCCTTCGGAGGTCGCGGCCTCAAGGGCGCGATGAAGAGCGCGAACCGCTCGGGCGCCCGCCTCGCCCTCATCGCGGGCGAGCGCGACCTCGTGGACGGCAGCGTCCAGATCAAGGACCTGGAGTCCGGCGAGCAGCACGCGGTGCCGCTCGCGCAGGCGGTCGCGGAGATCCAGCGGCTGCTGGGCTGAGCGCGCGGGCCCGGCCGGGCGGGCGGAAGCCCGGCCGGGCCCGCGGGTGGCGTGTGGCCGGGCGGGCGCGGGTGTCGTGGGGCGCTCCTCCCGCTGGGAGGGCCCGCCCCCCGTTTTCGTCAACCCGGCGCCCCCGAAACCACTCGCCGGAGTGGATTGCCTCACGTGCGGTGGCGCCAACTCGGGCCGTGTACCGGGGGAGTGGGTCTTTCCCGTGCCCCGTTGGGCCCTCCCGTTCTCAGGTTGCTGGGGCACAATGCAGGAGCCCCAGCAAACCGAGCGACGGAAACGGCGTGATGAGCGACACGATGGAAGTCAGCGACGAGGTCGGCCACGAGCACGACCCCCGGCACCCCGAGGGCCCGGTCTCCCGGCTCGGCGCCTCGCGTGCCTTCGCCGTCATGCTGGTGCTCACCGGAGCGGCGGGCCTGCTCGCGGCCTGGGTCATCACGCTCGACAAGTTCAAGCTCCTGGAGGACCCGAGCTTCACCCCCGGGTGCAGCCTCAACCCGGTCGTCTCCTGCGGCAGCGTGATGAAGAGCGACCAGGCGGCGGCCTTCGGCTTCCCCAACCCGATGCTCGGTCTCGCCACGTACGCGGTCGTGATCTGCGTCGGCATGACCCTGCTCGCCGGGGCCCGGATGCCGCGCTGGTACTGGCTGACCTTCAACTTCGGCACCCTCTTCGGCATCGGCTTCGTCACCTGGCTCCAGTACCAGTCCCTGTACAGCATCAACGCCCTGTGCCTGTGGTGCTGCCTCGCCTGGGTCGCGACGGTCGTCATGTTCTGGTACGTGACCGCGCACAACGTCCGCAACGGCTACCTGCCGGCCCCCGCCTGGGCGCGCGGCTTCTTCGGCGAGTTCCCCTGGGTGCTGCCCGTCCTGCACCTCGGGATCATCGGCCTCCTGATCCTGCTGCGCTGGTGGGACTTCTGGACGAGCTGAGCGAGGACCGGCCGGCCCCGCTGAGGGCGGACCGTACGGCCTGATGAGGACGGCACCGAGCGCGCCCGAGGCGTTGTCGGTGCCGTCCTTTAGGCTTTCCGCGTGGAACCCGACTTGTTCACCGCCGCCGCCGAAGAGCGCCAGGAGAAGGACCCGGGCAACAGCCCCCTCGCCGTCCGGATGCGCCCGCGCACCCTGGACGAGGTGGTGGGCCAGCAGCACCTGCTCGGGGCGGGCTCCCCGCTGCGCCGGCTCGTGGGGGAGGGGAACGGCGGTCCCGCCGGGGCCTCCTCGGTGATCCTGTGGGGCCCGCCGGGGACGGGCAAGACGACGCTCGCCTACGTCGTGAGCAAGGCGACCGACGCCCGCTTCGTGGAGCTGTCCGCGATCACCGCCGGGGTCAAGGAGGTCCGCACGGTCATCGACGGGGCCCGCAGGGCCAGCGGCGGCTACGGCAAGGACACCGTCCTCTTCCTGGACGAGATCCACCGGTTCAGCAAGGCCCAGCAGGACTCCCTGCTGCCCGCCGTCGAGAACCGCTGGGTCACCCTCATCGCGGCGACGACGGAGAACCCGTACTTCTCCGTGATCTCCCCGCTCCTGTCCCGCTCCCTGCTCCTGACCCTCGAACCGCTCACGGACGAGGACATCCGCGCCCTGCTGCACCGCTCCCTCACCGACGAGCGCGGCCTCAAGGGCGCGGTCACGCTCGCCGAGGACGCCGAGGAGCACCTGCTGCGGGTTGCCGGAGGGGACGCGCGCCGCGCGCTGACCGCCCTGGAGGCGGGCGCCGGGGCCGCGCTCGCCAAGAAGGAGCCCGCGATCACTCTCCGGACCCTGGAGGAGACGGTCAACAAGGCGGCGCTCACGTACGACCGCGACGGCGACCAGCACTACGACGTCGCGAGTGCCCTCATCAAGTCGATCCGCGGCTCGGACGTGGACGCGGCCCTGCACTACCTGGCACGCATGATCGAGGCGGGCGAGGACCCGCGCTTCATCGCGCGCCGCCTCATGATCTCCGCGAGCGAGGACATCGGCCTCGCCGACCCGAGCGCCCTGCCCACCGCCGTCGCCGCCGCGCAGGCCGTCGCGATGATCGGCTTCCCCGAGGCCGCGCTGACCCTGAGCCACGCGACCATCGCCCTCGCGCTCGCGCCGAAGTCGAACGCGGCCACGCTCGCGATCGGCGCCGCGCTCGAAGACGTCCGCAAGGGCCTCGCCGGCGCCGTCCCGCCGCACCTGCGCGACGGCCACTACAAGGGCGCCAAGAAGCTCGGCCACGCCCAGGGCTACGTGTACCCGCACGACGTCCCCGGCGCGATCGCCGCGCAGCAGTACGCGCCGGACGCGCTCAAGGACCGGCAGTACTACACGCCGACGCGGTACGGGGCGGAGGCACGGTACGCGGACGTCGTGGAGATGGTCCGGGAGCGCCTGCGCGGGACGCG
Organism: Streptomyces sp. SPB074; assembly: GCF_000154905.1. Lineage (GTDB taxonomy): Bacteria > Actinomycetota > Actinomycetes > Streptomycetales > Streptomycetaceae > Streptomyces. The sequence continues at coordinate 6,029,616 of NZ_GG770539.1, forward strand.
GGAGTAGCGGCGGTGGTCCGCTTCGAGCTGACGACCCGGATCGCGGCGCCGCCCGAGAGGGTCTTCGACGTGTCGCTCGACGTCGATCTGCACCAGGCGTCCATGGCTCGATCGGGTGAAAGCGCCGTCGCGGGGGTGACGTCGGGCCGCATGGGCCCGGGGGACACGGTGACGTGGCGGGCCCGGCACTACGGCGTGCGCTGGCGGATGACCTCGCGGATCAGCGCGTACGAGCGGCCCGGGTACTTCGTGGACGAGCAGGTGCGCGGCCCCTTCGCGCGCTGGCACCACGCGCACCACTTCGCCCCGGACGGCGCGGGCGGCATGCTCATGCGGGACGTCGTCGAGTTCGCCGCGCCCCTCGGACCGCTCGGCCAAATCGCCGAACGGGTCGCGCTCGGGCGGTACATGCCCCGGCTGATCCGGGTGCGCAACGCGTACGTGCGCGAGGCGGCGGAGCGCGGCCGGGCCTGACCCGTGGCGCGTGCGTCCGGCCCGCGGCCCGTCCCCCCTCGGACGGCGGCCCCTCCCCCGAGGCCGTGGTCCCGTCCGCACGGGCTCCCCGGGCGTCGCTCAGTCGCGGGGCTGGTCGGAGTCGTCCGCGCCGTCGAAGTCCTCCGCCGCGTCGAAGAGCGCGGCCATCGCCCGGCGCAGCCCGTGCACGTCGCCGACCGGCTCGGGGAAGTCGAAGCGCGCGTCGAAGCAGCGCACCCCGGTGAAGCGGACCCGCAGCCCGAGGCGGTCGAGGGCGACCGGCACCACCGCCGGGCAGTCGGCCGCGGCCCGCTCGCCCAGGAGAGCGCGCAGGCGCCGCACCTCCGGGGCGTGCGCCGCGTGCAGGTGCTGGAGGAGTTCCGCCTCGTACGCGCGCAGCGGGTCGGGCGCCGCGGCGGCGAACTCCTCGATGTCCACGCGGGCCACGCCCCACAGGTCGTCCACGCGGATCTCGTACGGCTCCAGCCGCAGCGTCGCCCAGGCCGGGCCGCCCAGTCCGGTGGGCCCCGCCACCGAGTGCGCCTCGGGCGTGTCGTCGGGGAGGCGGGTGAGCCAGCCGGAGACCCAGGCCCGGCCCCGTACCCGGTGCGGGACCGAGACGGGGGCGACGTCGGTCAGCTCCAGGACGACGGGCAGTTCGTCCCCCCGCGCGCGCGAGGCGGCGCGTACGACGGGCGCCGTGGCGGAGTAGACGAGGTGGAGGTCGCCCTCGGGCGTCACGGTGCGCGCTTCGGGTACGAGCGGGAGCGAGCCGGTCGTCTCGGGGCCCGGCAGGAGCAGCACCGCGGAGCATGTACCCTGTACGAGAGTTCGTGTGCGCTCGGCTGCTGACGGCATCCGGGTGGATTCAAGCCCCCTTTCCCCTTGGGAGTCCCCCTCAAGACTCCCGTCGTGGGCGTCCTGGCCGCCGAGGCTGTCAGGACGGGGACGCGGCTGACCACGATCTGATCGGACCTCCGTCGATGCGTCGCCTTTTCGAGCGCGACGGGCGTTCGTGATGCGCGTGGTGTTCCCAGGGCGAGACATGCGATCTCCTTGAGTAAGGTGAGCCTAACCTAACCTATTTCGGAGGTCTGGAGAACGTGCCTAACCAGTCGCGTCCCAAGGTCAAGAAGTCCCGTGCGCTCGGCATCGCGCTGACGCCGAAGGCCGTCAAGTACTTCGAGGCCCGTCCCTACCCGCCGGGCGAGCACGGCCGCGGCCGCAAGCAGAACAGTGACTACAAGGTCCGTCTGCTGGAGAAGCAGCGTCTGCGCGCGCAGTACGACATCTCCGAGCGCCAGATGGCCCGCGCCTACGACCGCGCCCGCAAGGCCGAGGGCAAGACCGGCGAGGCCCTGGTCATCGAGCTGGAGCGCCGCCTCGACGCCCTGGTCCTGCGTTCGGGCATCGCCCGCACCATCTACCAGGCCCGCCAGATGGTCGTCCACGGCCACATCGAGGTCAACGGCACGAAGGTCGACAAGCCCTCCTTCCGCGTCCGTCCCGACGACGTCGTGATGGTCCGCGAGCGCAGCCGCTCGAAGCACCCGTTCCAGGTCGCCCGCGAGGGTGGCTACGACACGGACGGCGAGACCCCGCGCTACCTCCAGGTCAACCTGAAGGCCCTCGCCTTCCGCCTGGACCGCGACCCGAACCGCAAGGAAATCCCGGTCATCTGCGACGAGCAGCTCGTCGTCGAGTACTACGCCCGCTGACGACCCCCCCGAGGTCGCCGCGCGCCGCGCAGCACTCCGGCCCGCCTCCCCGCCGTGTCCGCACGGCGGGGGGAGCGGGCCGCTCGCGTTCGCGCTCCCGGGAACGGGATGCGCGCGGACGGGAGCGGGCCCGCGCCGCGATAGGCTCGGCACCACGACCGCGCCGCCCGCACACCACGGGGCGAACGGCGCGCGACCCACAAGCAGAAGGAGCGGTGCGCAGTGTCCGGAGGAGAGGTGGCAGGGCTGCTGGTGGCCGTGTTCTGGGCGATTCTCGTCTCCTTCCTCGCGGTCGCGCTCGCGCGGCTCGCGCAGACCCTCAGGGCCACGACGAAGATGGTCGCCGACGTCACCGAACAGGCCGTCCCCCTGCTCACGGACGCCTCCGCGACCGTGCGCTCCGCGCAGACCCAGCTCGACCGCGTCGACGCGATCGCCACGGACGTCCAGGAGGTCACCTCGAACGCCTCCGCGCTCTCCACCACCGTCGCGACCACCTTCGGCGGCCCCCTCGTGAAGGTCGCCGCCTTCGGCTACGGGGTGCGCCGCGCCCTCGGCCGCCAGGCCGAACCGCCGCCGCGCACCGTCGTCGGCCGCACCGTCAAGGGCAGGCGCCGCTCCCGCCGCAAGGGCGCCTGACGCCCGCCCGTCCCGTACCACCACCGGAAGGACCGCTGCCGCGATGTTCCGCCGTACGTTCTGGTTCACCGCCGGAGCGGCCGCGGGGGTCTGGGCCACCTCCAAGGCGCACGCCAAGCTCCGCAAACTGGCCCCCGAGTCCCTCGTGGCCCAGGCCGCGGACCG
>NZ_GG770539.1:6032716-6035476 GCF_000154905.1 Streptomyces sp. SPB074
AAAAAAAAAAAAAGAAAAACCAAAAATAAGAAACACAAATCAAACGGTGCCGGCTCGCCGCGCGTCATCGAGGGCCGCGTCGAGCCCGCGGACGAGGACCCGAAGAGTCCCGGGCGCCCCGCCCGCCCCACCACCCGTCACAACCGGAATGAGGACCACTGATGGAGTCGGCTGAAATCCGCCGCCGCTGGCTGCGCTTCTTCGAGGAGCGCGGGCACAAGGTCGTGCCGTCGGCGTCGCTGATCGCGGACGACCCGACGCTGCTGCTCGTGCCCGCGGGCATGGTCCCCTTCAAGCCGTACTTCCTCGGCGAGGTCAAGCCGCCCGCGCCGCGCGCCACGAGCGTGCAGAAGTGCGTGCGCACCCCCGACATCGAAGAGGTCGGCAAGACCACCCGCCACGGCACCTTCTTCCAGATGTGCGGGAACTTCTCCTTTGGCGACTACTTCAAGGAAGGGGCCATCAAGTACGCCTGGGAACTGCTGACCTCCTCCGTCGCCGACGGCGGCTTCGGCCTGGAGGCCGAGCGGCTGTGGATCACCGTCTACCAGGACGACGACGAGGCCGAGCAGATCTGGCGCGACGTCGTCGGCGTCCCCGCCGAGCGCATCCAGCGCCTCGGCAAGGCCGACAACTTCTGGTCCATGGGCGTCCCCGGCCCCTGCGGCCCCTGCTCCGAGATCAACTACGACCGCGGTCCCGAGTTCGGCGTCGAGGGCGGCCCGGCCGTCAACGACGAGCGGTACGTGGAGATCTGGAACCTCGTCTTCATGCAGTACGAGCGCGGGGCGGGGCGCGGCAAGGACGACTTCGAGATCCTCGGCGACCTCCCGAGCCAGAACATCGACACCGGCCTCGGCCTCGAACGCCTCGCGATGATCCTCCAGGGCGTCCGCAACATGTACGAGACGGACACCCTGCGCGTCGTCATCGACAAGGCCACCGAGCTGACCGGCGTGGCCTACGGCGCGGCCGTGGCGAGCGACGTCTCGCTGCGCGTCGTCTCCGACCACATGCGCACCTCCGTCATGCTCATCGGCGACGGCGTGACCCCCGGCAACGAGGGCCGCGGCTACGTGCTGCGCCGCATCATGCGCCGCGCCATCCGCAACATGCGCCTCCTCGGCGCCACCGGCCCGGTCGTCCAGGACCTCGTGGACGTCGTCATCGACACGATGGGGCAGCAGTACCCGGAGCTGGTCACCGACCGCAAGCGCGTCGAGACCGTCGCGCTCGCCGAGGAGGCCGCCTTCCTCAAGACCCTCAAGGCCGGCACGAACATCCTCGACACCGCCGTCACCGAGACCCGCGCGACCGGCTCGACGGTCCTCCCCGGCGAGAAGGCGTTCCTCCTTCACGACACGTGGGGCTTCCCGATCGACCTCACCCTGGAGATGGCCGCCGAACAGGGCCTCTCGGTGGACGAGGACGGCTTCCGGCGCCTCATGAAGGAGCAGCGCGAGCGCGCCAAGGCCGACTCGCAGGCGAAGAAGACCGGCCACGCCGACCTGCACGCCTACCGCGAGATCGCGGACGCCGCCGGCGCCACCGACTTCACCGGCTACGTCCAGCTCGAAGGCGAGGCCCGCATCGTCGGCCTCCTCGTGGACGGCGTGCCCGCGCCCGCCGCGAGCGAGGGCGACGAGGTCGAGGTCGTCCTCGACCGCACCCCCTTCTACGCGGAGGGCGGCGGCCAGATCGGCGACACCGGCCGCATCCGCCTCGACAACGGCGCCGTGGTCGAGATCCGCGACGTGCAGAAGCCCGTCCCCGGCGTGCACGTCCACAAGGGCCGCGTCCAGGTCGGCGAGATCACCGTGGACGCCCCCGTGTGGGCCGCGATCGACCAGACGCGCCGCCGCGCCATCGCGCGCGCCCACTCCGCGACCCACCTCACGCACCAGGCGCTGCGCGACGCGCTCGGCCCCACGGCCGCGCAGGCCGGTTCGGAGAACCAGCCCGGCCGCTTCCGTTTCGACTTCGGCTCCCCGGCGGCCGTCCCGACCGCCGTCATGACCGATGTCGAGCAGCGCATCAACGAGGTCCTCTCGCGCGAGATGGACGTCCAGGCCGAGGTCATGTCGATCGACGAGGCGAAGAAGCAGGGCGCCATCGCCGAGTTCGGCGAGAAGTACGGCGAGCGGGTCCGCGTCGTGACGATCGGGGACTTCTCCAAGGAGCTGTGCGGCGGCACGCACGTGCACAACACCGCCCAGCTCGGCCTCGTGAAGCTCCTCGGCGAGTCCTCGATCGGCTCGGGCGTGCGCCGTATCGAGGCGCTCGTCGGTGTCGACGCGTACCACTTCCTAGCCCGGGAGCACACGGTCGTCTCGCAGCTCCAGGAACTGGTCAAGGGCCGTCCCGAGGAACTGCCGGAGAAGATCTCCGGAATGCTCGGCAAGCTCAAGGACGCCGAGAAGGAGATCGAGAGGTTCCGCGCCGAGAAGGTCCTCCAGGCGGCCGCCGGGCTCGCCGCGGGCGCCAAGGACGTGCACGGCACCGCGCTCGTGACCGGCCAGGTCCCCGACGGCACGGGTGCCGACGACCTGCGCAGGCTCGTGCTCGACGTGCGCGGCCGCATCCCGGGCGACCGCCCGGCGGTCGTCGCGCTCTTCGCCGTCACGGGCGGGCGCCCGGTCACGGTCGTCGCGACCAACGAGGCGGCGCGCGAGCGCGGCTTCAAGGCCGGTGACCTGGTCCGTACCGCCGCCAAGGCGCTCGGCGGCGGGGGCGGCGGCAAGCCGGACGTGGCGCAGGGCG
>NZ_GG770539.1:6036792-6038850 GCF_000154905.1 Streptomyces sp. SPB074
GCCGCCGCGCCGCCGCGCGGGGACTGGGACCCCGATCCGGACGAACCCGAGCACCCCTTCTTCGCGAGCGACGGCGACGCGGGCCGCTCCGGCGGGCAGCGCGGCAGAGCCCGCGACGACGACCGCGACGACCTCGCCGGGGACGAGGACGACGCCGAAGACGGGGAGGGCGGCGCCCGCGCGGGGCGGCGCGGCGGCGAGAAACCGAAGAAACGCCGGGGCGGCTGCGCCTGCCTCGTGGTCGCCGTCGTCCTGATCGGCGGGGGTGGCGGGGCCGCCTACTACGGCTACGGGCTCTACCAGGACCGCTTCGGGCCGCCGCCGGACTACGCGGGCGAGGGCAGCGGCACCGTCGTGGTCGAGATCCCCGACGGGTCCACCGGTATCGCGATGGGCAACCTGCTCAAGGACAAGGGTGTCGTGAAGAGCGTCGAGGCGTTCACGGCCGCGCAGAAGGCCAACGACAAGGGCACGACGCTCCAGTCCGGCTTCTACACCCTGCACAAGGGCATGTCGGGCGAGAGCGCCGTCGAGCTCATGCTCGACCCCAAGAGCCGCAAGACCCTCATCGTCCCCGAGGGATACCGCAACGGCTGGGTCTACGCCCAGATCGACGGCCGCCTCGGCCTCAAGAAGGGCACCACGGCGGACGTCGCCAAGAGCGACTGGAAAAAGCTCGGGCTGCCCGAATGGGCCGATGACGACAAGGACATAAAGGACCCGCTCGAAGGCTTCCTCTATCCCTCGTCGTATTCCGTCAGCAAGGGCCAGAAACCCGCCGACGTGCTCAGGAGAATGGTCGCCCAGGCGAATAAGCAGTACGAGAAGATCGACGTCGTCGGGCAGGCCGAGAAGCTGAAACTCGACAGCCCGCTCGCCCTCGTCACGGTCGCGAGCATGGTCAACGCCGAGGGCAAGACCCACGACGACTTCCGCAAGATGGCGGAGGTGATCTACAACCGGCTCAAACCGGGCAACACCGAGACGAACGGCAAGATCCAGTTCGATTCGACGTACAACTACCTCACCGGGCGCAGCGAGATCAAGATCTCCACCAAGGAGATCAACAGCGATCCCGACCCGTACAACACCTATTACCACAAGGGACTGCCCCCCGGGCCGATCGGGAATCCCGGCGCGGAGGCGTTCGCCGCCGCCCTCAACCCGACGAAGGACGGCTGGATGTACTTCGTCGCCGTGGACGGCAAGGAAGACACGCAGTTCGCGAAGACGCTGACGGAATTCAAGAAGCTGGAGGCCCAGTTCAATGCGTCCGACGCCGGACGGTGACCTGCCGAAGGGGCCGCGCCGCGCCGCCGTGCTCGGCTCCCCCGTCGCGCACTCGCTCTCCCCGCACCTCCACCTCGCCGCCTACCGCGCGCTCGGCCTGAGCGGCTGGACCTACGAGCGGATCGAGACCGACGAGGCCGCGCTGCCCGGCTTCCTCGACGGGCTCGGCCCCGAGTGGGCCGGGCTCTCGCTGACCATGCCGCTCAAGCGGGCGGTGGTGCCGCTGCTCGACCGGATCAGCGAGACCGCGGCCGCCGTCGACGCCGTCAACACCGTCGTCTTCGAGGCCGACGGCAGCCGCAGCGGCGACAACACCGACATCCCCGGGCTGCGCGCCGCGCTCGCCGAACGCGGCCTCACCCGCGTTCCCGCGGCGGCGGTCCTCGGCGCCGGCGCCACCGCCTCCTCCGCGCTCGCCGCGCTCGCGCCGGTCTGCGACGGCGAGGTCGTCGCCTACGTGCGCGGCCCGGCGCGCGCGGCCGAGATGCGCGGCTGGGGGGAGCGGCTCGGCGTCGACGTGCGCACGGAGCCCTGGGACGACGCGGTCAAGGGCCTGCACGCGCCGCTCGTCGTCGCGACGACCCCGGCGGGCAGCACGGACGGGCTCGCCGACGCGGTGCCCGAGGCGCCGGGGACCCTCTTCGACGTCCTCTACGAGCCGTGGCCGACACCGCTCGCCGGGCGCTGGGCCGCGCGCGGCGGCCAGGTGCTCGGCGGGCTCGACCTCCTCGTCCACCAGGCCGTCCTTCCAGGTCGAGCGGGATGACG
>NZ_GG770539.1:6039065-6041389 GCF_000154905.1 Streptomyces sp. SPB074
CCGCTCGCGGTGATGCGGGCGGCGGGAGAGGCCGCGCTCGCGGCCCGGTGAAGGCCGGACCCGGTGAGGCGCGCCCCGGTGAGGTGCGTGCCGGTGGGGACCCGCCCCCGTGAGGCCGGCCCCCTGAGGCGCGGCCCGTGCGCGCCACGCCCGGGTCCGCTCCGTGGACCCGCTCCGGTCCGCGTCCCGCTTCGTGGGAAGATCGGAGGCGGCCGGCCAGGGCCGCGCACCCGGTCGCGCCGCAGTTCCACGCGCGAGCAGGAGGAGCACCGTTGAGCAGGCTGCGTTGGCTGACCGCGGGAGAGTCGCACGGTCCCGCACTCGTGGCGACGCTGGAGGGGCTTCCCGCCGGTGTCCCCGTTACCACCGATCTGGTCGCCGACCACCTCGCCAGGCGGCGCCTCGGCTACGGCCGCGGGGCCCGGATGAAGTTCGAGCGCGACGAGGTGACCTTCCTCGGCGGCGTCCGGCACGGGCTGACCCTCGGCTCGCCCGTCGCCGTCATGGTCGGCAACACCGAGTGGCCCAAGTGGGAACAGGTCATGGCCGCCGACCCGGTCGATCCGCAGATCCTCGCGGACTCGGCCCGCAACGCCCCGCTGACCCGCCCCCGCCCAGGCCACGCCGACCTCGCCGGGATGCAGAAGTACGGCTTCGACGAGGCCCGCCCCGTCCTGGAGCGCGCCTCCGCCCGCGAGACCGCCGCGCGCGTCGCGCTCGGCGCCGTCGCCCGCTCCTACCTCAAGGAGACGGCGGGCATCGAGATCGTCAGCCACGTCGTGGAGATCGCCGCCGCGAAGGCCCCCTACGGCCTCGTCCCGACCCCCGCCGACGTCGCGAAGCTCGACGCCGACCCGGTCCGCTGCCTCGACGCCGACGCGAGCGAGGCGATGGTCGCCGAGATCGACCAGGCCCACAAGGACGGCGACACGCTCGGCGGCGTGGTCGAGGTCCTCGCCTACGACGTGCCCGTGGGGCTCGGCTCGCACGTGCACTGGGACCGCAGGCTCGACGCGCGGCTCGCCGGGGCGCTCATGGGCATCCAGGCGATCAAGGGCGTCGAGGTCGGGGACGGCTTCGGGCTCGCCCGGGTCCCCGGCTCGCTGGCCCACGACGAGATCGTCAGCACGGACGAGGGCATCCGGCGCGCCACCGGGCGCTCGGGCGGCACCGAGGGCGGCCTCACGACCGGTGAACTCCTGCGTGTACGGGCCGCGATGAAGCCGATCGCGACCGTGCCCCGCGCGCTCGCCACCGTGGACGTCGCGACCGGCGAGGCCACCAGGGCCCACCACCAGCGCTCCGACGTGTGCGCCGTCCCGGCCGCCGGGATCGTCGCCGAGGCCATGGTCGCGCTCGTCCTCGCCGACGCCGTCGCCGAGAAGTTCGGCGGCGACAGCGTCCCCGAGACGCGCCGCAACGTCCGCGCGTACCTCGACAACCTCCCGATCCGGTGACCGGCCCCCGGCTCGTCCTCGTCGGCCCGATGGGCGTCGGCAAGTCCACGATCGGCCACCTCCTGGCCGGGCGGCTCGGGCTCGCGTACCGCGACACGGACGACGACATCGTGAGCGCCGAGGGCCGCGAGATCTCCGACATCTTCGTGGACGAGGGCGAGGAGCACTTCCGCGCCCTCGAACGCGAGGCGGTGCGCACCGCGCTCACCGAGCACGAGGGCGTCCTCGCGCTCGGCGGCGGAGCGGTCCTCGACGCCGGCACCCGCGCCCTGCTGCGCGGGCACCCCGTCGTCTTCCTCACGATGGACATCGACGAGGCCGTGCGCCGCACCGGGCTCGCCACCGCGCGCCCGCTGCTCGCCGTCAACCCGCGTCGCACGTGGCGCGAGTTGATGGAGGCCCGCCGCCCCCTGTACACCGAGGTCGCCCGCGCCACCGTGGCCACCGACGACCGCACCCCCGAAGAGGTCGCATCGGCGGTCCTCGACGCACTGGAGCTGAAGGAAGCGTGAGCGAGAACAGCACGCCCGGGCCGACCCGCATCACGATCGGCGGCACCGAGGGCAGTGCCCCCTACGACGTCCTCGTCGGCCACCACCTGCTCGGCGAACTCCCCGCGCTCATCGGGGAGAATGCCCAGCGCGTCGCGGTGATCCACCCCGAGGCGCTCGCCGAGACGGGGGAGGCGCTGCGCGCCGACCTCGCCGGGCAGGGCTACGAGGCGATCGCGATCCAGGTGCCGAACGCGGAGGAGGCGAAGACCGCCGAGGTCGCCGCCTACTGCTGGACCGCGCTCGGCCAGTCCGGCTTCACGCGCACCGACGTCGTCCTCGGCGTCGGCGGCGGCGCCCACGACCGACCTCGCCG
>NZ_GG770539.1:6042718-6045942 GCF_000154905.1 Streptomyces sp. SPB074
GACACCACCGGGCACGTCGCGATGCCGCCCGACGCGCCCGTGGCCGCGCCGAGCGTCGCGCCGGGGCCGCAGGCCGGGACGGGCTCGACCATCCTCGCCGTGCTGCTCATCGGCCCGGCCGGGGCGGGCAAGACGACCGTCGCGCGCCACTGGGCGGCACGGCGGCCCGTGCCGACCGCGCACATCAGCCTGGACGACGTCCGCGAGTGGGTGCACGCGGGCTTCGCCGACCCGCAGGCCGGGTGGAACGACAACTCCGAGGTGCAGTACCGCCTCGCCCGCCGCACCTGCGGATTCGCCGCCCGCAACTTCCTCGCCAACGGCATCTCCTGCGTCATCGACGACGCCGTCTTCCCGGACCGGCCGGTCGTCGGGCTCGGCGGCTGGAAGCGGCACGTGGGCCCCGGGCTGCTGCCCGTCGTCCTGCTGCCGGGGCTCGACGTCGTCCTGGAGCGCAACGCCGAGCGCACCGGGAACCGCAGGCTCAGCGACGAGGAGGTCGCGAACATCCACGGCCGCATGGCGGGGTGGTACGGCTCGGGGCTGCCCATCATCGACAACTCGCACCTCGACGTACCGGCCACGGCGCAGCGCCTCGACGAGGTCCTGGCCCGCGCGATGGCGAGCCCGCCGCCGTGGTGACCTCGGCGGGGGCGTCCCCGCCGCCGGGGTGACGGCGCCCGGGAGCGTCCCCGCCGTACCGCCTCCGCCGCCCCGCTACCCGGTCGGACGCACAACTCCGGCGTCCCGCGCCGCGCCCCCTTAGGCTCGGGCCATGGCTGAGGCGCACGCGGCACGCAGGGACCGGCTGAGGCAGTGGTGCGCGGGGACGGGCCAGACGGCCGCGCTCGTCTCCCGCCCCGCCAACGTCCGCTATCTGGGCGGCGCGGCGCCCGAAGGGTCCGTCCTGCTGCTCGGCGCGGAGCGCGGCGGGCCCGACATCCTCTTCGCCCCGAGCCCGCCCGGCGGCCTCGCGGACGACGTGCTGCGCGTCCACGTCCTGGCCTGCCCGGCCTCGGACCCCGCCGTCGCGGCGGCCGAGACCGCCGCGGCCGACGGCGCCGAGATCCTCGCCGTCGAGGAGCACCACCTCACCGTCGCCCGCCACCGCGCCCTCGCCGGCACGGCCCCCCGCCTGCGCCTGGGCGACCTCGGCCGCGGCGTCGAGCAGCTGCGGCTCGTCAAGGACGAGGAGGAGATCGGCGCGCTGCGGATCGCCGCCGAGATCGCCGACCAGGCACTCGGCGAACTCCTGGAGTCGATCCTCGTCGGGCGCACCGAGCGCCACCTCGCCCTCGAACTGGAGCGCCGCCTGGTCGATCACGGCGCGGACGGCGCCGCCTTCGCGACCTCCGTCGCCACCGGGCCGCACGCCGGGCTGGCCGGGCACCGGCCCACGGACCGCCGCGTCGAGGAGGGCGACTTCCTCTCGGTGTGCCTCGGCGCCACCTACCGGGGGTACCGCAGCGAAATCGGGCGGACGTTCGTCATCGGGACGGCTCCCGAGGACTGGCAGATCGAGCTGTACGACGCGGTCTTCGCCGCCCAGCGGGCCGGTCGCGAGGCTCTGTTGCCCGGCGCGGCCTGCCGCGACGTGGACCGCGCGGTGCGCCAGGCGCTGGAGTCGGCGGGGCACGGCGCGGACCTGCCCGCGCTCAGCGGACACGGGGTCGGGCTGGAAAACGACGAGGACCCGCAGCTCGCCCCGTCCGCCATGGGTAAACTGGACGCTTGTGTGCCGGTCACCGTCGAACCGGGGGTCCACCTCCCGGGCCGGGGCGGGGTCCGGATCGATGACACACTCGTCGTGCGCCCGGAGGCGGACGGCGGGCCCGAGCTACTCACCATCACGACCAAGGAGCTGCTCGCGCTCTAGGGCAGCGGCCCTCGGGCCGGGACGGCGCCGCGGTCGTCCACCAGCTCTTCCCGAGGTCCGAAGGACCTGGGGGAGAGGCCCCCATCGTCCAGGAGATTCCGCAACCGTGGCTTCCACGAACGACCTCAAGAACGGCCTGGTGCTCAAGCTCGACAACGACCAGCTCTGGTCCGTCGTCGAGTTCCAGCACGTCAAGCCCGGCAAGGGCCCCGCCTTCGTGCGCACCAAGCTGAAGAACGTGCTCTCCGGCAAGGTCGTAGACAAGACCTTCAACGCCGGCGTCAAGGTCGAGACGGCCAACGTCGACAAGCGCGGGATGCAGTTCTCGTACAAGGACGGCGAGTACTTCGTGTTCATGGACATGGACACGTTCGACCAGATCCACGTGGACCCCAAGGTCGTCGGCGACGCCGCCAACTACCTCCTGGAGGGCTTCGAGGCCGTCGTCGCGATGTACGAGGGCAACCCGCTCTACATCGAGCTGCCGGCCGCCGTCGAGCTCGTCGTCGCGAACACCGAGCCGGGCGTCCAGGGCGACCGCTCCACCGGCGGCACCAAGCCCGCCGAGCTGGAGACCGGGCACACCATCCAGGTCCCGCTCTTCATCACCACCGGCGAGAAGATCAAGGTCGACACCCGCACCGGCGACTACCTCGGCCGAGTGAACGGCTGATCGTGGCTGCTCGCAACACGGCACGCAAGCGCGCCTTCCAGATCCTCTTCGAGGCCGACCAGCGCGGCACCGACGTCCTCACGGTGCTGGCGGACTGGGTGCGTCACTCCCGGAGTGACACCCAGCAGCCGCCGGTCAGCGAGTACACGATGGAGCTCGTCGAGGGGTACGCGGCGCACGCGCGCCGCATCGACGAGGTCATCGCGAAGTACTCGGTGGACTGGCCGCTGGACCGGATGCCCGTGGTCGACCGCAACATCGTGCGGCTCGGCGCCCACGAACTCGTGTGGGTCGACGGGACGCCGGACGCGGTCGTGATGGACGAGGCGGTGGAACTCGCCAAGGAGTTCTCCACCGACGACTCCCCGGCCTTCGTCAACGGTCTGCTCGGCCGCTTCAAGAACCTCAAGCCCGGACTGCGCGGTCAGGACGACTGACCGGCCGCCGTACGCGAAGGGCCCGCCCCCGTCTCCCCGGAGCCGGGGGCGGGCCCTTTCCGTACCCCGGGCCCGGGGCCACCATGTGAGCGCCGATCACCTCGTCACGGGACCGCGCCCCGCGCGGCCCCGGACCGGAAGGAGCCGCATGAGCCCGTTCGGACTGCCCCGCCCCGCCGCGCTGCCCGCGCCCGAGGCCGCGATACCCGCGCGCCTCGCGGCCCTGCGCGCGGGCGAC
>NZ_GG770539.1:6047091-6062929 GCF_000154905.1 Streptomyces sp. SPB074
GGAGCGCGCCGACGCGCACGGCCCGGTGACGGTGGACCCGGCGATCGCCGAGGCCGCGGCGGCGCTCGACCCCGACCGGATCGGCCCCGAGGAGGTCGCTCTCGCCCTCGGCCTCGCGGGCATCGGCGACGGCGTGCTCCCCGTCCGCATGGCCCCGGTCCTCGCCGTCCTCCAGGCGCTGCCCCCGCGCCTGGCGGCGCGCCTCCTGCCGGAGGTGATCGGACGGCTGTACCCGGGGGTGGAGGCGCCCAGAGGGCCCCGCCCCCGCGCGGTCCCCGGACGCGGGGCCGCGATTACGCCGAAAGGGTGAGCCGGTCGAACCGGCTCACCCTTTCCACGCGTGCGGCGAAGCGGGCCTCAGCCCTCCTCGTGCGCCACGGCCCGGCGCGCGTCCGCGTCCAGCACTCCCCAGCTGATGAGCTGCTCGGTCAAAACCGAGGGGGACTGGTCGTAGATCACGGCGAGGGTGCGCAGGTCGTCCTGGCGGATGGAGAGGACCTTGCCGTTGTAGTCCCCGCGCTGGGACTGGATGGTCGCCGCGTACCGCTGGAGCGGCCCCGCCTTCTCCGCGGGAACGGTGGCGAGCCGCTCCAGGTCGAGCACGAGCTTGGGCGGCGGCTCGGCCGCACCGCCGGGCGTCGTGCCCGGCAGCAGCTCCTGGACGGGAACCCCGTAGAAGTCGGCCAGCTCGGCGAGACGCTGCACGGTGACCGCGCGGTCACCCCGCTCGTACGAACCGACCACGACCGCCTTCCAGCGCCCCTGGGACTTCTCCTCGACACCGTGGAGGGAGAGGCCCTGCTGGGTGCGGATGGCCCGGAGCTTGGCCCCGAGCTGTTTGGCGTATTCGCTGGACATATAGCTCCCCGGACACTGTGACAATGTGCGGCCCAGCCGCGAAGGCTGGTGACTCACGGTGAGGTTACGCAGCGTGATTTGCCTGCGTCAAGCGGAACCGGTGGACCTCCCTCCCCGGCGACCGGCCGGGGGGAGCCCCGGACCCCGTCCCCGCGCGAGGTGACAGGCGTCACCGGCCCCGGGAGCAGGGGGGTTCCCGAGCTCATTCTCGCCCCTGGTAGCGTGGGGGGCGCAATTCAGACGTCCTTTAAGAGCCGTCCCGTGAGGCGGAGAAGGAGGTCCCTCCATGGACAGCCACACCCCGGGCCACACCCCCGGCGAGGTGCCCGGCGGGCCCCGGCCCGTGCTCGAAGGCCCCGACATCGCCAGGGTGCTCACCCGCATCGCCCACGAGATCGTCGAACGCGCCAAGGGCGCCGACGACGTGGTGCTGCTCGGCATCCCCACCCGCGGGGTGCACCTCGCGGAGCGGCTCGCCGCCAAGCTCGCCGCGATCACTGGGCGCCCGGTGCCCACCGGCTCGCTCGACATCACGATGTACCGCGACGACCTGCGCCTCAAGCCCGCCCGCGCCCTCGGCCGCACCGAGATCCCCGCCGAAGGGCTCGACGGACGCCTCGTCGTCCTCGTCGACGACGTGCTCTTCTCCGGCCGCACCATCCGCGCCGCGCTCGACGCCCTCGGCGACATCGGCCGCCCCCGCGCCGTGCAGCTCGCCGTCCTGGTCGACCGCGGCCACCGCGAGCTGCCGATCCGCGCCGACTACGTCGGAAAGAACCTCCCCACCTCGCTGCGCGAGACCGTCAAGGTGCAGCTCACCGAGGAGGACGGCCGCGACGCCGTGCTGCTCGGCGGCACCGCGCCCCGCTAGCGCACACCCGCAGGCCCCCGCTCGCCCGGACGGGTGAGCAGGCGTGCCCGCACGCCCGCGCGCGGCCGAGTGCCGCCCCGCCGCCGTACCCCCAGACCCTCCCGAGCACGCCCCCAGGAGCCCCGGATGATGCGACACCTCATCTCGGCCGCCGACCTCTCCCGCGACGAAGCCGTCCAGATCCTCGACACCGCCGAGGAAATGGCGCGGGTGGCCGACCGGCCCATCAAGAAGCTGCCGACCCTGCGCGGCCGCACCGTGGTGAACCTCTTCTTCGAGGACTCCACCCGTACCCGCACCTCCTTCGAGGTCGCCGAGAAGCGCCTGTCCGCCGACGTCATCAACTTCGCCGCCAAGGGCTCCAGCGTCTCCAAGGGCGAATCGCTCAAGGACACCGCGCAGACCCTGGAGGCGATGGGCGTCGACGCCGTCGTCATCCGGCACGGCGCCTCCGGCGCCCCGCAGCGCCTCGCCACGACCGGCTGGATCGACGCCGCCGTCGTCAACGCCGGCGACGGCACCCACCAGCACCCCACCCAGGCGCTCCTCGACGCCTTCACCCTGCGCCGCAGGCTCCTCGGCCCCGAGCCGGTCGGCGCCGACCTCAAGGGCCGCCGCGTCACCCTCGTCGGCGACATCCTGCACAGCCGCGTCGCCCGCTCCAACGTCGACCTGCTCCACACCCTCGGCGCCCACGTCACCCTCGTCGCCCCGCCGACCCTGCTCCCGGTCGGCGCCGGGAACTGGCCCTGCGAGATCTCCTACGACCTCGACGCGGCCCTCGGCGAGGCGGACGCCGTCATGATGCTCCGCGTCCAGCGCGAGCGGATGAACGCCGCGTACTTCCCGACCGAGCGCGAGTACGCGCGGCGCTACGGACTCGACGCCGCGCGCATGGCGCGGATGCCGGAGCACGCCGTCGTCATGCACCCCGGGCCGATGGTGCGCGGCATGGAGATCACCGCCGAGGTCGCCGACTCGCCGCGCTGCACCGTCATCGAGCAGGTCGCCAACGGCGTCTCCGTCCGCATGGCCGTGCTCTACCTGCTGCTCGGCGGCCAGGAACCCGCCCCCACCCACAGCCGACCCGCCGCCGTCCAGGCCGAGGAGAAGTAAGCACATGACCTCCGTGAACAAGACCCTGATCCGCGGCGCCCGCGTCCTCGGCGGCGAGAGCGCCGACGTCCTGATCGACGGCGGGACGATCGCCCGGGTCGGCACCGGCGTCGAGGCGGGCGACGCGACCGTGGTCGAGGCCGCCGGGCACGTCCTGCTCCCCGGCCTCGTGGACCTCCACACGCACCTGCGCGAACCCGGCCGCGAGGACTCCGAGACCGTCCTGACCGGCACCCGCGCCGCCGCCCGGGGCGGCTACACCGCCGTCCACGCCATGGCGAACACCTTCCCGGTCGCCGACACCGCGGGCGTGGTCGAGCAGGTGTGGCGCCTGGGCCGCGAGTCCGGCTACTGCGACGTCCAGCCGGTCGGCGCCGTCACCGTGGGCCTGGAGGGCAAGAAGCTCGCCGAACTCGGCGCGATGCACGACTCCGCCGCCGCCGTGAAGGTCTTCTCGGACGACGGCAAGTGCGTGGACGACGCCGTGATCATGCGGCGCGCCCTGGAGTACGTGAAGGCGTTCGGCGGCGTCGTCGCGCAGCACGCGCAGGAACCGCGCCTCACCGAGGGCGCGCAGATGAACGAGGGCGCCGTCTCCGCCGAACTCGGCCTCGGCGGCTGGCCCGCCGTCGCCGAGGAATCGGTCATCGCCCGCGACGTCCTCCTCGCCGCGCACGTCGGCTCCCGCCTCCACGTCTGCCACGTCTCCACCGCCGGGTCCGTCGAGATCGTCCGCTGGGCCAAGTCCAAGGGCTGGGACGTCACCGCCGAGGTCACCCCGCACCACCTCCTCCTCACCGACGAGCTGGTCCGCGGCTACGACCCCGTCTACAAGGTCAACCCGCCGCTGCGCACCGAGGCCGACGTCCTGGCCCTGCGCGCCGGGCTCGCCGACGGCACCATCGACTGCGTCGCCACCGACCACGCCCCGCACCCGCAGGAGGACAAGGACTGCGAGTGGGCCGCCGCCGCGATGGGCATGGTCGGCCTGGAGACCGCGCTCTCCGTCGTCCAGCACGCCATGGTCGACACCGGGCTCCTCGACTGGGCCGGCGTCGCCGAGCGCATGTCCTTCCGCCCGGCCCGCATCGGCCGCCTCGAAGGACACGGCCGCCCGATCGCCGCCGGTGAGCCCGCGAACCTCACCCTGCTCGACCCCGGCTACCGTGGAGCGGTGGACCCCGCCGGGTTCGCGTCCCGCAGCAGCAACACCCCCTACCGGGGCCTGGACCTGCCCGGACGCGTGACCCACACCTTCCTGCGGGGCCGCGCGACCCTCGTCGACGGGACCCTCGCGTGACCTACCTCACCGCCACGGCGGACACCCTGCTCGCCGCGGGGCAGAAGTCCGCCGACGTGACCGACTGGAGCGGCCGCATCGGCTGGATCGCCGGGCTGCTGCTCTTCATCACCCTCGTGTACTGGCTCATGCGCGAGGGCTGGAAGTGGCGCGGCACCCTCCAGTCCGGGCTGCCCCCGCTCCCCGAGGCGCCCGAGGATCCCGCCGAGCCGAGCCACACGCTCAGCGGGCGCTACCACGGCTCCACGACCGCCGGGCAGTGGCTCGACCGGATCGTCGCGCACGGCCTCGGCACCCGCAGCCGCGCCGAACTGAGCCTGCGCCCCGCCGGGCTCACCGTCGAGCGCCCCGGCGCCCGCGACTTCTTCGTCCCGGCCGCCGCCCTGCGCGGCGCCCGCCTCGACAAGGGCATCGCCGGGAAGGTCCTCACCGAGAACGGCCTCCTCGTCGTCACCTGGGCCCACGGGGACACCCTCATCGACTCCGGCTTCCGCTCCGAGCGGGCCGCCGAGCACCCCGCGTGGGTCGCCGCGCTCAACGCCGCGAGCGGCACCCACGCGCAGAACCACCCGACCACCACGACGGAAGGCGCCGCACGATGACGACCTCCACTCAGGGGCGCCCGCAGGCACCCGCTGCCGTACTCGTCCTGGAGGACGGCCGCGTCTTTCGCGGCCGCGCCTACGGGGCCGTGGGGGAGACCTTCGGCGAAGCCGTCTTCTCCACCGGCATGACCGGCTACCAGGAGACCCTGACCGACCCCTCCTACCACCGCCAGGTCGTCGTCATGACGGCCCCGCACATCGGCAACACCGGCGTCAACGACGAGGACCCCGAGTCCCGCCGCGTCTGGGTCGCCGGCTACGTCGTCCGCGACCCCGCCCGGCGCCCCTCCAACTGGCGCTCGCGGCGCACCCTCGACGAGGAACTGGCCGGCCAGGGCGTCGTCGGGATCTCCGGCGTCGACACCCGCGCCCTCACCCGCCACCTGCGCGAGCGCGGCGCGATGCGCGTCGGCATCTTCAGCGGCCCGTCCCTCCCGGGCGACGCCGAGGCCCTGGAGCGGGTCCGGCAGGCCCCCGAGATGAAGGGCGCCGACCTCTCCGCCGAGGTCGCCACCGAGCAGGCGTACGTCGTCCCCGCGATCGGCGAGAAGAAGTTCACCGTCGCCGCCATCGACCTCGGCATCAAGGGCATGACCCCGCACCGCATGGCCGAACGCGGCATCGAGGTGCACGTCCTGCCCGCCACGGCGACCGCCGAGGACGTCTACGCGGTCCGCCCCGACGGGGTCTTCTTCTCCAACGGCCCCGGCGACCCCGGGACCGCCGGGCACCCCGTCGCCCTCATGCGCGAGGTCCTGGAACGCGGCACCCCGCTCTTCGGGATCTGCTTCGGCAACCAGATCCTCGGCCGCGCGCTCGGCTTCGGCACGTACAAGCTCAAGTACGGCCACCGGGGCATCAACCAGCCCGTCCAGGACCGCGCCACCGGCAAGGTCGAGGTCACCGCGCACAACCACGGCTTCGCCGTGGACGCGCCCCTCGACAAGGTCTCGGAGACCCCCTACGGGCGCGTCGAGGTCTCCCACGTGTGCCTCAACGACAACGTCGTCGAAGGGCTCCAGCTCCTCGACCGCCCCGCGTTCAGTGTCCAGTACCACCCCGAAGCCGCGGCCGGTCCGCACGACGCCGCGTACCTCTTCGACCGCTTCACGTCTTTGATGGAGGGCCAGCGTGCCTAAGCGCACCGGTATCCAGTCCGTCCTGGTCATCGGCTCCGGCCCGATCGTCATCGGCCAGGCCGCCGAGTTCGACTACTCCGGCACCCAGGCGTGCCGCGTCCTGCGCGCCGAGGGCCTGCGCGTGATCCTCGTCAACTCCAACCCGGCGACGATCATGACCGACCCGGAGATCGCCGACGCCACCTACGTCGAGCCGATCACCCCCGAGTACGTCGAGAAGATCATCGCCAAGGAGCGCCCCGACGTCCTGCTGCCGACCCTCGGCGGGCAGACGGCGCTCAACACGGCGATCTCCCTGCACGACGCGGGGACGCTGGAGAAGTACGGCGTCGAGCTGATCGGCGCCAACGTCGAGGCCATCAACAAGGGCGAGGACCGCGACCTGTTCAAGGGCGTCGTGGAGGAGGTGCGCAAGAAGATCGGCCACGGCGAGTCCGCCCGCTCGGTCATCTGCCACTCCATGGACGACGTCCTCGCCGGCGTGGACACCCTCGGCGGCTACCCCGTCGTCGTCCGCCCCTCCTTCACGATGGGCGGCGCGGGCTCCGGCTTCGCGCACGACGAGGAGGAACTGCGCCGCATCGCCGGGCAGGGCCTCACCCTCTCGCCCACCACCGAGGTCCTCCTGGAGGAGTCCATCCTCGGCTGGAAGGAGTACGAGCTGGAGCTGATGCGCGACCGTAACGACAACGTCGTGGTCGTCTGCTCCATCGAGAACTTCGACCCCATGGGCGTGCACACCGGGGACTCGATCACCGTCGCCCCGGCCATGACCCTCACCGACCGCGAGTACCAGCGGCTGCGCGACATCGGCATCGCGATCATCCGCGAGGTCGGCGTCGACACCGGCGGCTGCAACATCCAGTTCGCGGTCAACCCCGAGGACGGCCGGATCATCGTCATCGAGATGAACCCGCGCGTCTCCCGCTCCTCCGCCCTCGCCTCCAAGGCCACCGGCTTCCCGATCGCCAAGATCGCCGCGAAGCTCGCCGTCGGCTACACCCTGGACGAGATCCCCAACGACATCACCGAGCAGACCCCGGCCTCCTTCGAGCCGACGCTCGACTACGTCGTCGTCAAGGCCCCCCGCTTCGCCTTCGAGAAGTTCCCCTCCGCCGACTCCACCCTCACCACGACCATGAAGTCGGTCGGCGAGGCCATGGCGATCGGCCGCAACTTCACCGAGGCGTTCCAGAAAGCGCTGCGCTCCCTGGAGAAGAAGGGCAGCCAGTTCGACTTCGCCGGCCCCACCGGCGACAAGGACGAACTGCTCCGCACCGCCGCGCGCCCCACCGACGGCCGCGTCAACACCGTCATGGCCGCGATCCGCGCCGGGGCCACCCCCGAGGAGGTCTTCGACCACACCCGGATCGACCCCTGGTTCGTCGACCAGCTCTTCCTCCTCAAGGAGGTCGCCGACGAACTCGCCGGGGCCCCCGAGCTGACCCGCGAACTCCTCGCCGAGGCCAAGCGCCACGGCTTCTCGGACCAGCAGATCGCCGCCGTGCGCGGCCTGCGCGAGGACGTCGTGCGGGAGGTGCGCCACGCCCTCGCGCTGCGCCCCGTCTACAAGACCGTCGACACCTGCGCCGCCGAGTTCGCCGCGCGGACCCCGTACTTCTACTCCTCCTACGACGAGGAGAACGAGGTCGCCCCGCGCGAGAAGCCCGCCGTGATCATCCTCGGCTCGGGGCCCAACCGCATCGGCCAGGGCATCGAGTTCGACTACTCCTGCGTGCACGCCTCCTTCGCGCTCAGCGAGGCCGGCTACGAGACCGTCATGGTCAACTGCAACCCCGAGACCGTCTCCACCGACTACGACACCTCCGACCGGCTCTACTTCGAGCCGCTCACCCTGGAGGACGTCCTGGAGATCGTCCACGCCGAGCGGCAGGCCGGGCCCGTCGCCGGTGTCCTCGTCCAGCTCGGCGGGCAGACCCCGCTCGGCCTCGCGCAGGCGCTCAAGGACAACGGCGTGCCCATCGTCGGCACCTCGCCCGAGGCGATCGACGCCGCCGAGGACCGCGGCGCCTTCGGCCGCGTCCTCGCCGAGGCCGGACTGCCCGCCCCCAAGCACGGCACGGCCACGACCTTCGCCGGGGCCAAGGCCATCGCCGACGAGATCGGCTACCCCGTCCTCGTACGGCCCTCGTACGTGCTCGGCGGACGCGGCATGGAGATCGTCTACGACGAGACCCGGCTCGCCTCGTACATCGAGGAGTCCACCGAGATCAGCCCCTCCCGCCCGGTCCTCGTGGACCGCTTCCTCGACGACACCATCGAGATCGACGTGGACGCGCTCTACGACGGCGAGGAGCTGTACCTCGGCGGCGTCATGGAGCACATCGAGGAGGCCGGCATCCACTCCGGCGACTCGGCCTGCGCCCTGCCGCCCATCACGCTCGGCGGCTTCGACATCAAGCGGCTGCGCACCTCCACCGAGGCGATCGCCAAGGGCGTCGGCGTGCGCGGGCTGATCAACATCCAGTTCGCGCTCTCCGGCGACATCCTCTACGTCCTGGAGGCCAACCCGCGCGCCTCGCGGACCGTGCCCTTCACCTCGAAGGCCACCGCGGTCCCGCTCGCCAAGGCCGCCGCGCGCATCTCGCTCGGCGCCACCGTCGCCGAACTGCGCGCCGAAGGACTCCTGCCCGCCACCGGGGACGGCGGCACCCTGCCGCTGGACGCGCCGATCTCCGTCAAGGAGGCCGTCATGCCCTGGTCGCGCTTCCGGGACACCTCGGGGCGCGGTGTGGACACCGTCCTCGGCCCGGAGATGCGCTCCACCGGCGAGGTCATGGGCATCGACGCCGTCTTCGGCACCGCCTACGCGAAGTCGCAGGCCGGGGCGTACGGGCCGCTGCCCACCAAGGGCCGCGCCTTCATCTCGGTCGCCAACCGCGACAAGCGCGCGATGATCTTCCCGGCCCGCGAGCTGGTCCGGCACGGCTTCGAACTGCTCGCGACCTCCGGCACCGCCGAGGTCCTCCAGCGCCACGGCATCCCCGCGACCGTCGTGCGCAAGCAGTACGAGGGCGCGGGCCCCGCCGGCGAGAAGACGATCGTCCAGCTCATCCACGAGGGCGGCGTCGACCTCATCGTCAACACGCCCTACGGCACCAGCGGGCGCCTCGACGGCTACGAGATCCGCACCGCCGCCATCGCGCGCGCCGTGCCCTGCCTCACCACGGTCCAGGCGCTCGCCGCCGCCGTGCAGGGCATCGAGGCGCTCGGCGGGGGCGCGACCGGCGTCGCCTCGCTCCAGGAGCACGCGGAACGCCTGAGGGCGGCCCGCACGGAGTCCTAGGCCCCTGAGGCGGTACGAGGGGGGCACCGTTTCCGAGCGGTGTCCCCCTCGCCATGCCCGCCACCCCCTCGCCCGCGGACCCGCCGCCGCCCCAGACCCGCCGCCCCGCGGACCCGCCGAAACAAAAACAACCTCGCCCCGCAGACCCGCCGACCCGACCCGGACGGACCTTTCCGTGTACGCACTCTTCTTCCGCCTCTTCTTCCGGCGCATGGACCCCGAACGCGCCCACCACCTGGCCTTCCGCTGGATTCGCCTGGCCGCCCGGGTCCCGGTCCTGCGCGTCCTCGCCGCCGCCGTGCTCGACCCGCACCCCCGCGCACTGCGCACGGAAACCCTCGGCCTGCGGCTGCACAGCCCCTTCGGCCTCGCCGCCGGTTTCGACAAGAACGCCGTCGGCATCGACGGCATGACGATGCTCGGCTTCGACCACGTCGAGATCGGTACCGTCACCGCCGAACCCCAGCCCGGCAACGAGCGCAAGCGCCTCTTCCGCCTTGTCGCCGACCGCGCCGTCATCAACCGCATGGGCTTCAACAACGAGGGCTCCGCCGCCGTCGCCGCCCGGCTCGCCGCCCGCAGCCCCGCCTTCCGCACGACGGTCGGCGTCAACATCGGCAAGACGAAGCTCGTCCCCGAGGCGGAGGCCGTCGCCGACTACGTCGCCTCCACCCGCCGCCTCGCCGCGCACGCCGACTACCTCGTCGTGAACGTCTCCTCGCCCAACACCCCCGGCCTGCGGAACCTCCAGGCCACAGAGGCCCTGCGCCCCCTGCTCGGCGCGGTACGGGCCGAGGCGGACCGCGCGGTCCCGGACCGCCGCGTACCGCTCCTCGTCAAGATCGCCCCCGACCTCGCGGACGAGGACATCGACGCCGTCGCGGACCTCGCCGTCGAACTCGGCCTGGACGGCATCATCGCGACCAACACCACGATCGCCCGCGAGGGCCTGGGGCTGCGCTCCGCGCCCGCCCTCGTCCAGGAGGGCGGCGGTCTCTCGGGCGCGCCGGTCAAGGCCCGCTCGCTCGCCGTCCTGCGCCGCCTGTACGCGCGCGTGGGGGACCGCCTCGTCCTGGTCGGCGTGGGCGGCGTCGACACCGCCGACGACGCCTGGGAACGCGTCCTCGCCGGGGCGACCCTCGTGCAGGGCTACACCGCGTTCCTCTACCGGGGCCCCTTCTGGGCCCGGGGCATCAAGAAGGGCCTCGCCGCGCGCCTCGCCGCGAGCCCCTACGCCACGCTCGCCGAAGCGGTGGGCGCCGACACCGGGAAGGCCCGCGCATGAGCACCCCCGAGCCCTTCGGCGCCCGCCTGCGCCACGCCATGGACACCCGCGGCGCCCTGTGCGCGGGCATCGACCCGCACGCCGCGCTGCTGCGCGAGTGGGGCCTGAACGACGACATCGCGGGCCTGGAACGCTTCACGCACACCGTCGTCGAAGCCCTCGCGGACCGGGTCGCCGTCCTCAAGCCGCAGTCCGCCTTCTTCGAGCGCTTCGGCTCGCGCGGCCTCGCGGTCCTGGAGCGCGCCGTCGCCGACGCGCGCGCCGCCGGGGCCCTCGTCCTGCTCGACGCCAAGCGCGGCGACATCGGCTCCACGATGGCCGCCTACGCCGCGACCTACCTCGACCCGGCCTCGCCGCTCTTCTCGGACGCCGTCACCGTCTCGCCCTACCTCGGCTTCGGCTCGCTGCGCCCCGCGCTGGACGCCGCCGCCGCATCGGGCGCCGGGGTCTTCGTGCTCGCGCTCACCTCCAACCCCGAGGGCGCCGAGGTGCAGGGCGCGCGGGCGGCGGACGGCCGCAGCCTCGCGCAGGTGATGCTCGGCCACCTCGCCGCCGAGAACGCGGGGGCGAGCCCGCTCGGCTCCTTCGGCGCGGTCGTCGGCGCGACCCTGGGCCGCACGGAGGCGGACCTCGCGATCAACGGACCGCTCCTCGCCCCCGGCATCGGCGCGCAGGGCGCGACCCCCGCCGACCTCCCCGCGCTCTTCGGGGAGCAGGCGCGCCACGTCCTGCCGAGCGTCAGCCGGGGCATCCTGCGCGCGGGACCCTCGGTGGCGGGCCTGCGCGAGGCGGCGGAACGGCTGACCGGGGAGATCCGGGCCGCTCTCGGCTGAGCGCGCCACGCGGTCCGCGCGCCGGGCCCCGCGCGCGCCGCGACGTCGACCCGGCGGGCCCCGGATCGCGCCGCCGGGACGCCGAACTCCGGTGCCCGCGCGGGGAAAGCTCGGCGCCGCGCCCCGAAAACTGGGATGTTTTGCCCTAAATATCCCCGCCAACCTCAGCTGACCTGGACTTTTCCGCTGTTCTCGCTGACTCGGGCCCTCTGTGCCGCTAGTCTCCGTCGAGAGCGGACGAGCGCCGATTCCGGTTCGCCTGCTCACCCGGTGGTGAGACCCAACGGTCGCACCGGTCCGTATCCGACAAGTTCGACATCCGAGGTGACGTAGGCGTGGCTCTTCCGCCCCTTACCCCTGAACAGCGCGCAGCCGCGCTCGAAAAGGCCGCCGCGGCTCGCCGGGAGCGGGCCGAGGTCAAGAACCGGCTCAAGCACTCCGGTGCCTCGCTCCACGAGGTCATCAAGCAGGGCCAGGAGAACGACGTCATCGGCAAGATGAAGGTCTCCGCCCTCCTTGAGTCGCTTCCCGGCGTCGGCAAGGTCCGCGCCAACCAGATCATGGAGCGTCTCGGCATCTCCAAGAGCCGGCGCGTGCGGGGTCTCGGCTCCAACCAGATCGCTTCCCTGGAGCGGGAGTTCGGCAGCACCGCGGCCTGATCGCGGCGGAGTGCCGGGGGCCACGCGCCCCCGGTGCTCCGGCACCTCCGTCCCCGGTGAGCCGCCGGGGCTGGAATAATCGCTTCATGGCTGCTTCAACCCCGGGGACGTCCCCCGCAACGCCCCCGGACGCTCGTCCACGGCTGACCGTGCTCTCAGGGCCCTCCGGGGTCGGCAAGAGCACCGTCGTCGCGCACCTGCGCAAGGAACACCCCGAGATCTGGCTCTCCGTCTCGGCCACGACCCGCAAGCCCCGCCCCGGGGAGCGGCACGGGGTGCAGTACTTCTTCGTCTCGGACGAGGAGTTCGACAAGCTCGTCGCCAACGGCGAGCTGCTCGAATGGGCCGAGTTCGCGGGCAACCGCTACGGCACCCCGCGGGCCGCCGTCACCGAGCGCCTGGAACGCGGTGAACCGGTCCTCCTGGAGATCGACCTCCAGGGCGCCCGCCTCGTGCGCGCCTCCATGCCCGAGGCCCGCCTCGTCTTCCTGGCCCCGCCGAGCTGGGAGGAACTGGTCCGCCGTCTCACCGGGCGCGGCACCGAGGAACCCGAGGTCATCGAGCGCCGCCTGGCCGCCGCCCGGGTCGAGCTCGCGGCGGAATCCGAGTTCGACGTCACCCTCGTCAACACCGCGGTCGAGGACGTCTCCCGCGAGCTGCTAGCCTTGACATCCGTCTCATGATTTCTTTTTCCCCCGTCGGAAGGCAGAGCGTGTCCTCTTCCATCACCACGCCCGAGGGCATCATCAACCCGCCGATCGACGAGCTGCTCGAAGCCACGGACTCGAAGTACAGCCTCGTGATCTACGCGGCCAAGCGTGCTCGCCAGATCAACGCGTACTACTCCCAGCTCGGCGAGGGCCTGCTGGAGTACGTCGGCCCTCTCGTGGACACGCACGTCCACGAGAAGCCGCTCTCGATCGCTCTCCGCGAGATCAACGCGGGCCTGCTCACCTCCGAGGCCACGGAGAACCCGGTCCAGTGAGCCCCGGGCCGTCCGGCCCGACCGGACGGCCTCCACCACGGGCCCGGCAGCACCGCTGCCGGGCCTGTGTTTTGTGAATGGGGGAGAGTGATCACGCGGTGCGCGCACCGGGCCACCGCGACCAGGCGGCGTGCCCGCGCGGCGCGTGCCCGACGAGCCGGGAGCGAACGGTGACGAAGCCGAGGGTTGTGCTGGGCGTGAGCGGTGGGATCGCCGCCTACAAGGCCTGCGAGCTGCTGCGGCGGCTCACCGAGACCGGCCACGAGGTACGGGTCGTGCCCACCGAGGCCGCCCTGCACTTCGTCGGCGCCGCGACCTGGGCGGCCCTGTCCGGGCAACCGGTGAGCACCGAGGTGTGGGAGAGCGTCCACGAGGTCCCGCACGTCCGCCTCGGCCAGCAGGCCGACCTGGTGATCGTCGCCCCCGCCACGACCGACCTCCTCGCCAAGGCCGCCCACGGCCTCGCCGACGACCTCCTCACCAACACCCTCCTCACCGCCCGCTGCCCCGTCGTCCTCGCCCCCGCGATGCACACCGAGATGTGGGAGCACCCCGCGACGCGGGAGAACGTCGCGACCCTGCGCCGCCGCGGCGTCCACGTCATCGAGCCCGCCTCGGGCCGCCTCACCGGCGCCGACACCGGCAAGGGCCGCTTCCCCGACCCGGCCGAGATCTTCGCGTACTGCCGCCAGGTCCTCGCGCGCCCCGACGCGCCCCACGACCTCACCGGGCGGCACGTCCTCATCAGCGCCGGCGGCACCCGCGAGGCCCTCGACCCGGTCCGCTTCCTCGGCAACCGCTCCTCGGGCAAGCAGGGGTACGCCCTCGCGCGCACCGCCGCGGCCCGCGGCGCCCGCGTCACCCTCGTCGCCGCGCACACCGACCTCGCGGCCCCCGCCGGTGCCGACGTCGTGCCGGTGTCGAGCACCGCCGAACTGCGCGAGGCGCTGCTCGCCGCCGCGCCCGACGCGGACGCGGTGGTCATGGCCGCCGCCGTCGCCGACTTCCGGCCCGCCGCGTACGCGCCGGGGAAGATCAAGAAGAAGGACGACGCCGAGCCCGAACCGCTCGCCCTCGTCCGCAACCCCGACATCCTCGCCGAGCTCTCCGCCCACCGCGCCCGCCCCGGGCAGCTCGTCGTCGGCTTCGCCGCCGAGACCGAGGACGTCCTCGCCCACGGGCGCGCCAAGCTCGCCCGCAAGGGCTGCGACCTGCTCGTCGTCAACGAGGTCGGCGAGACGAAGACCTTCGGCGCCGAGTCCAGCGAGGCCGTCGTCCTCGGCGCCGACGGCAGCGAGACCCCGGTGCCGTACGGGCCGAAGGAGGGCCTCGCGCACACCGTGTGGGACCTCGTCGCCGCCCGGCTGGGCTGACCGGGGCCCGCCCCCGCCGCCGTGTTGCGGTCGTGCGACAGGCGGCCGCGCAATCCGGCGCGGCCTCTGGCGCCGCGCGTGGCCCGCAGCCGACAATGCCCCGACAACGCGGTGCCGCAGATCACAGGGCTCCCGAAAGGCGAGACACCCCGACCGGCGGCACCGCGTGACCGATAAACTGGCGGGGAACCGTTTCGGGTGCAGCTCCCGGACGGTTCACCCATGATCAGCCAGCAGCCGCTGCAACCCCAGGGAGCGTTGTGTCCCGTCGCCTGTTCACCTCGGAGTCCGTCACCGAGGGACACCCCGACAAGATCGCTGACCAGATCAGCGACACCATTCTGGACGCCCTGCTGCGCGAGGACCCCACCTCGCGCGTCGCCGTCGAGACCCTCATCACCACCGGTCTCGTGCACGTCGCCGGGGAGGTGACCACCAAGGCGTACGCCCCGATCGCCCAGCTCGTGCGCGAGAAGATCCTGGAGATCGGCTACGACTCCTCGAAGAAGGGCTTCGACGGCGCCTCCTGCGGGGTCTCGGTCTCCATCGGCTCGCAGTCGCCCGACATCGCCCAGGGCGTCGACACGGCCTACGAGAGCCGGATCGAGACCTCCGCCGCCGGTGACGCCGTGGACGAGCTGGACCGGCAGGGCGCCGGGGACCAGGGCCTCATGTTCGGCTACGCCTGCGACGAGACCCCCGGCCTCATGCCGCTCCCCATCCACCTCGCGCACCGCCTCTCGCGGCGCCTGTCCGAGGTGCGCAAGAACGGGACCATCCCCTACCTGCGCCCCGACGGCAAGACCCAGGTCACCATCGAGTACGACGGGGACAAGGCCGTCCGCCTCGACACCGTGGTCCTCTCCTCGCAGCACGCCTCCGACATCGACCTCGACCAGCTCCTCACCCCGGACATCCGCGAGTTCGTCGTGGAACCGGAGCTCAAGGCCCTCCTGGACGACGGCATCAAGCTGGAGACCGAGGGCTACCGGCTCCTCGTCAACCCGACCGGTCGCTTCGAGATCGGCGGCCCGATGGGCGACGCCGGACTCACCGGGCGCAAGATCATCATCGACACGTACGGCGGCATGGCCCGCCACGGCGGCGGCGCCTTCTCCGGCAAGGACCCGTCCAAGGTCGACCGTTCGGCCGCCTACGCGATGCGCTGGGTCGCGAAGAACGTCGTCGCCGCCGGTCTCGCCGCCCGCTGCGAGGTCCAGGTCGCCTACGCGATCGGCAAGGCCGAGCCGGTCGGTCTCTTCGTGGAGACCTTCGGCACCGCCAAGACCGAGGTCGACAAGATCGAGCACGCCATCGCCGAGGTCTTCGACCTCCGCCCGGCCGCGATCATCCGGGACCTCGACCTGCTCCGCCCGATCTACTCCAAGACGGCCGCCTACGGGCACTTCGGCCGTTCGGAGCCGGAGTTCACCTGGGAGCGGACGGACCGCGTCGACGCGCTGCGCAAGGCCGCGGGCCTCTAGCCGGCAGCCTCCCCGGCCCCGGG
>NZ_GG770539.1:6063029-6063553 GCF_000154905.1 Streptomyces sp. SPB074
CGTCCGGACAGCGCGCCGCGCTGTCCGAGGCTTCTGGTACATCTGAGAGCGTGAGCAGTGACGAGCCGCCGAACGGGGCGGAGCAGCTGGCCCTGATCCGGGAGAGCGTGCGCAAGGCGCGCCCGCCCCGGGCCAAGCCGCGCACCTGGCGGGGCGCCGCCACGGCGGAGCACCTGCCGGTCGCCCGCGTGCTCGTCAACAAGGGCGTCGTCCACCTCGACCGCACCTTCGACTACGCCGTGCCCGCCGAACTCGACGCCGAGGCCCGCCCCGGGGTACGGGTGCGCGTGCGCTTCGGGGCGGGCAAGGGGCAGGTGCGCGGCGGGCGCAGGGAGGGCGGCGGGCTCGTCGACGGGTTCCTCGTGGAGCGCGTCGCGACCTCCGACTACCAGGGGCCGCTCGCCGCGCTCGCCCAGGTCGTCTCGCCCGAGCCCGTCCTGTCGCCCGCGCTCCTCACGCTCGCCCGCCAGGTCGCCGAGCGCTACGCGGGCAGCCTCGCCGATGTCCTCCAGCTCGCCGTCCCG
>NZ_GG770539.1:6065335-6068060 GCF_000154905.1 Streptomyces sp. SPB074
TCGGGTACGGCGCCCTGCGCGCGCTCGGGGCGCTCCTCGGCGGGGGCGGGCGCCGGGGCGGCCCGGCGGGTCCCGTACCTGCGGTGCACCGCCTGCTTCGTGACGCCGAGCGCCGAGCCCACGGCGTCCCAGGAGAAGCCGAGCGAGCGGTCGAAGTCGACGGCGGCGGTCACGAGGCTCTCGACGCTGTCCCGCAGCTCCTGCGCGAGGCGCACGGTGGGGGCGGGGGCGCGCCCGTAGACCACGAAACCGGTGGAGGGTCCCGTGCGGCGCGGACGGTAGACGTTGCCGAGCTGGGCGGTGAGCGTGCGGAGCGCGTCCACCTGCCTGCGGACCCGCTCGATGTCCCGTACCAACAGGTGCAGGCTGGCCCGTGCCTGGGCGTCGTGGGTGGCGTGGTCGGCCATGTGCAAGCCTCTCGAACCGGCGTTGACGGGCCCGTTGGCCCGCATCGGACTGTGAGGGAAGGACTGCTGAGACTGAGCTGAGACTGCGGGGACGCCGTCGTGGGCGGGTCGTCGCTCCCGCCCACGGTCAACGCTGCTTTGACAACGCGCCGCGCCGGAAGGGGTCACGGGGGAGGGCGTGGGGCATCGCCGCGCGCGCTCCCCGGTAGCCACGTGTGCGCGGGGAATTGGGGATGTTTCGTCAGGATGTGCCGGTTTTACGGCTCGTGCGGGGCGAGCGCCCGTGAGCGGCGGCCGCCCCGGTGCCTAGGATGGGGGCTCTTGTCGGGCCGGGGTGTGAGGGAAGTTCAGGATTCATGAGGCTTGTGTTCGCAGGGACGCCCGAGGTCGCCGTACCCGCGCTCGACGCGCTGATCGCTTCGGAGCACCACGAGGTGGTGGCCGTCGTGACCCGTCCCGACGCGCCGGCCGGGCGCGGGCGGCGGCTCGTCGCGAGCCCCGTCGCGCAGCGCGCCGAGGAGGCAGGGATCGAGATCCTGCGGCCCGCGAAGCCGCGCGAGGAGTCCTTCCTCGACCGGCTGCGCGAGATCGCCCCCGACTGCTGCCCCGTCGTCGCCTACGGGGCGCTGCTGCCCCGCGTCGCGCTCGACGTGCCCGCGCACGGCTGGGTCAACCTGCACTTCTCGCTGCTGCCCGCCTGGCGCGGCGCCGCTCCCGTGCAGCACGCGGTGCTCGCGGGCGACGAGATCACCGGGGCCTCGACCTTCCTCATCGAGGAAGGGCTCGACTCGGGGCCCGTCTACGGCACCGTGACCGAGACCGTCCGCCCCACCGACACGAGCGGCGACCTCCTCACCCGCCTCGCCTTCGCGGGCTCCGGGCTGCTCGCCGCCACGATGGACGGCATCGCCGACGGCAGCCTCAAGCCGGTGCCGCAGCCCGCCGAGGGCGTCTCGCTCGCCCCCAAGCTCACCGTCGAGGACGCCCGCGTGGACTGGGCGGCGCCCGCCCTGCGCGTCGACCGCGTCGTGCGCGGCTGCACCCCGGCGCCCGGTCCCTGGACGCTCTTCCGGGGGGAGCGGCTCAAGCTCGTCTCGCTCACGCCCGCTCCCGAGGCCCCGCACCTCGCGCCGGGTGAGATCCGGGCGGGGAAGAACAGCGTGCACGTCGGCACCGGCTCCCACCCGGTGGAGCTGGGCTGGGTGCAGCCGCAGGGGAAGAAGCCGATGCGCGCCGCGGACTGGGCGCGCGGGACGCGCCTCGCGCCGGGGGAGACGCTCGGAGGCTGAGCGGCGCCGCCCGCCGCACGGGGCCCCGCCCCGCCCCCCCGCTCCGCGAGGGCCGGAGAGAGCGGGACGCGGTGGGCCGGCCGCACGGCCGTATCCTGGAGAGTCAGCCGACCCGCAGCACGCAGTGGAGCACGCACCTTTGAACGACCAGCCTGTGGCCCCCGCCGCCAGCCGTCCGCGCCGGGGCGGGGGCCGCCCGCACCGGGCACCGCGCAAGGACCCCGTCCGCGTCCTCGCCTTCGACGCCCTGCGCGCCGTGGACGAGCGCGACGCCTACGCCAACCTCGTCCTGCCCGCGCTCCTGCGCGAGGCCCGCGAGAAGGGCGGCTTCGACGCCCGCGACGCCGCGCTCGCCACCGAACTCGTCTACGGGACGCTGCGCGGGCGCGGCACCTACGACGCGGTCATCGCCGCCTGCGTGGACCGCCCGCTGCGCGAGGTGGACCCGCCCGTGCTCGACGTGCTCAGCCTCGGCGCCCACCAGCTCCTCGGCACCCGCATCCCCACCCACGCCGCCGTCTCGGCCACCGTCGAACTGGCCCGCGTCGTCCTCGGCGACGGCCGCTCGCGCTTCGTCAACGCCGTCCTGCGCCGCATCGCGCGCAACGACCTGGACGCCTGGCTCGCCGAGGTCGCCCCGCCCTTCGAGGACGACCCCGAGGAACACCTCTCCGTCGTCCACTCGCACCCGCGCTGGGTCGTCGCCGCGCTCTGGGACTCGCTCGGCGGCCCGCGCGGCGGCATCGAGGACCTGCTCACCGCCGACAACGAGCGCCCCGAGGTCACCCTGGTCGCCCGGCCCGGCCGCACCGACGCCGCGGCGCTGCTCGACGCGCTCGGCGAGGAGCGCGCCCTCCCGGGCCGCTGGTCCCCGTACGCCGTCCGGCTCACCGAGGGCGGCGAGCCGGGAGCCGTGCCCGCCGTGCGAGACGGCGAGGCCGGGGTCCAGGACGAGGGCAGTCAGCTCGTCGCCCTCGCCCTCGCCAAGGCCCCCGTCGAGGGCCGCGACGCACTGTGGCTCGACGCCTG
>NZ_GG770539.1:6068589-6070817 GCF_000154905.1 Streptomyces sp. SPB074
CCGGAGGTCCCGCTCACCGGCGAGGGCCCCGACCTCCAGCCCGGGGCGCACGTGCACGGCACGGACGCGATGTACCTCGCCCTGCTGCGGCGCACGGCGTGAGGCCGCCCCGCGCGGGCGCGCGCGAGACGGCGGCGCACGGCCGGGCGAAGCGGGGCGAGACGGGCCCGGGTGTGAGCCACGGCACGAAACCATGGCAGGCTTGAGCCATGGCCGTGCAGATCAACCCCAGCATCCTGTCCGCCGACTTCGCGCGACTCGCCGAGGAGGCGAAGGCCGTCGAGGGCGCCGACTGGCTCCACGTGGACGTCATGGACAACCACTTCGTCCCCAACCTGACGCTGGGCACCCCGATCGTCGAGGCGCTCGCGAAGGCCACGGACACCCCGCTGGACTGCCACCTGATGATCGAGGAGCCCGACCGCTGGGCCCCCGCCTACGTCGAGGCGGGCGCGGGCTCGGTCACCTTCCACGCCGAGGCCGCCGCGGCGCCGGTCCGCCTCGCCCGCGAGATCCGCGCCAAGGGCGCCCGCGCCTCCATGGCGCTCAAGCCCGCGACGCCGGTGGAACAGTACGAGGACCTGCTCCCCGAGCTGGACATGCTGCTGATCATGACGGTCGAGCCGGGCTTCGGCGGGCAGGCGTTCCTCGACATCATGCTCCCCAAGATCCGCCGCACCCGGCAGCTCGTCGCCAGACACGGCCTCGACCTGTGGGTGCAGGTGGACGGCGGGGTCTCCGCCGAGACCGTCGAACGCTGCGCCGAGGCGGGCGCCGACGTCTTCGTCGCCGGGTCGGCCGTCTACGGGGCGAAGGAACCGGCGGCGGCGGTCCGGGGCCTGCGTGCCCAGGCCGAGGCGGCGCACGCGAAGGCCGGGTGGGCCGCCGGGGCCTGAACCGCGCGAGAGGCCGGGCCCCGCGCGGGCACCGGCCGCGAGAGGGCCGGTCGGTGACCGGGCCGTGAGAGGAGAACCGTCCGGGACCGCACCCCCGGGCACCGTGTCCGGGACCGTGTACCGGGCACCGCAGGAGGCAGGGAGCCGTCCGGGAACGACCCCGGGCGGACACCGGGATACGACTGGGCATCGGCCGCGTGAACCGGAGGCCGCGGGGCTGAGCAGGCACCGCGGCGTCTGCGAGGATGAACGGCGAGTCCGGAGTATGCACAGCAGTGAGGAGAGCGCCGTGTCGGCGATGTCGGCGGGTCGGGCAGCCATGCGGATGGGACCCGCGGAGCTGGTCCAGGCGGCGGCCATGGCACGCCGCTTCTACCTGGAGGGCAAGTCCAAGATCCAGATCGCCGAGGAGTTCGGCGTGAGCCGCTTCAAGGTGGCCCGGGTCCTGGAGACCGCCCTCGACCGGGATCTCGTACGCATCGAGATCCGTGTCCCCGCCGAGCTCGACGCCGAGCGCTCGGACGCGCTGCGGGCCCGCTACGGGCTGCGGCACGCCGTCGTCGTGGAGTCACCGGCCGAGGCCGACGACTCGCCCGACCCGGAGAACCTCGGCGAGGTCGCCGCCGACCTCCTCGGCGAACTCGTCCACGAGGGCGATGTCCTGGGGCTCGCCTGGGGCCGCTCCACGATCCACATGGCGACCGCGCTGCACACGCTGCCCCCGTGCACCGTCGTCCAGCTCACCGGCGTCTACGACGCGGGCACCGCCGAGCGCGGCTCCGTCGAGGCGGTACGGCGCGCCGCGCAGGTCTCCGGCGGCGAGGCGCACCCCATCTACGCGCCGATGCTCCTCCCCGACCCGGCGACCGCCGCCGCCCTGCGCAGCCAGACCGGCATCTCGCGGGCCTTCGACTACTTCGACAAGGTCACGGTCGCCGCCGTCTCGATCGGCTCCTGGGAGCCGGGCGTCTCGACCGTGCACGACATGCTCGGCGACGAGGAGCGCCGCCACTACGCCTCGCTCGGTGTCGCCGCCGAGATGTCCGCGCACCTCTTCGACGCGCAGGGGCGCCGCGTGGGCCGCGACCTCGGCGAGCGCTGCATCACCGTCGAGTCCGAGCGGCTGCGCCGCGTCCCCGAGGTCGTCGCGATCGCGGGCGGGCACCGCAAGGCGGCGGCGATCGACGCCGTCCTGCGCTCCGGCCTCGTCACGAGCCTCGTCACGGACACCGCCGCAGCCGACTACCTCCTCACGGCCGGGGAGCAGCCCCGCCCCGCGCTCGACCGCGCGGACCCGGACGACTGAGCGGCCCGGCCCGCGCCGCCCCGGAA
>NZ_GG770539.1:6070917-6086165 GCF_000154905.1 Streptomyces sp. SPB074
CCGGCTTCCGCGCACCCGGGCGCGGCTTCCCGGGCGCGGCGGGACTCGCGATCCGCCGCGCTCTCGTACGAAGCCACCACCCGCCCGCCCGCATGGCGCCCCCGGCTTCGGGGAAAGCTCCACATTCGGTGGCCGTCATTGGTCAGTGCGCCCTCTGATCAGCGAGGATGGACAGAGGAGCCATTGCCCGGCCACCACGCACTGCGCATACTCCCCACCCCGCCGACCACTGTCGGCAGCGGACGAACAGCAGGTGAGAGAGCCAGAATGCGATTCCTCAACGACCTCGGGCCGAGCCACGACCTCACGTACGACGACGTCTTCATGGTCCCGCGCCGCTCGGCGGTCGGCTCCCGGATGGCCGTGGACCTCACGTCCCCCGACGGGACCGGCACGACCATTCCCCTCGTCGTCGCCAACATGACCGCGATCGCGGGCCGCCGCATGGCCGAGACCGTCGCCCGGCGCGGCGGCCTCACCGTCATCCCGCAGGACATCCCGATCGAGGTCGTCGCCGATGTCACCTCCTGGGTCAAGCGCCGCCACCTGGTGCTGGACACGCCGATCGTCCTGGAACCGCACCAGACCGTGGGCGACGCCCTGTCGCTGCTCCCCAAGCGCGCGCACAACGCCGGGGTGGTCGTGGACGCGGAGCGCCGCCCCGTCGGCGTCGTCACCGACCAGGACCTCAGCGGCGTGGACCGCTTCACGCAGCTCTCCGAGGTCATGTCCCGGGACCTGCTCCTCCTGGACGACGCGATCGCCCCGCGCGACGCCTTCCACAAGCTGGACACCGCGAACCGGCGCTACGCCCCCGCCGTGGACGCGGACGGCCGCCTGACCGGCATCCTCACCCGCACGGGCGCCCTGCGCGCCACGCTCTACACGCCGAGCACCGACGACGCGGGGCGGCTGCGCGTCGCCGCCGCCGTCGGCATCAACGGCGACGTCGCGGGCAAGGCGAAGCAGCTCCTCGACGCGGGCGTCGACACCCTCGTGGTCGACACCGCGCACGGCCACCAGGAGTCGATGATCTCCGCCCTGCGCGCCGTGCGCGCCCTGGACCCGCAGGTCCCGGTCGTCGCGGGCAACATCGTCGCCGCCGAGGGGGTGCGCGACCTGATCGAGGCCGGTGCCGACATCATCAAGGTCGGCGTGGGTCCGGGCGCCATGTGCACGACCCGGATGGCCACCGGCGTCGGCCGCCCGCAGTTCTCCGCCGTCCTCGAATGCGCCGCCGAGGCCGCCAAGTACGGCCGCCACGTATGGGCCGACGGCGGTGTCCGGCACCCGCGCGACGTCGCGATGGCCCTCGCGGCCGGTGCCTCCAACGTCATGATCGGCTCCTGGTTCGCCGGTACGTACGAGTCGCCGGGCGACCTCCAGCAGGCCGCCGACGGCCGCCTGTACAAGGAGTCCTTCGGCATGGCCTCGGCCCGCGCCGTGCGCAACCGCACCTCCGAGGAGTCCGCCTACGACCGCGCCCGCAAGGCGCTCTTCGAGGAGGGCATCTCGACCTCGCGGATGTTCCTCGACCCGGCCCGCCCGGGCGTCGAGGACCTCATCGACTCGATCATCGCCGGGGTCCGCTCCGCCTTCACCTACGCGGGCGCCGCGACCCTCGCCGAGTTCGCCGAGCGCGCCGTCGTCGGCGTCCAGAGCGCCGCCGGCTACGCGGAGGGCCAGCCCCTCCACTCCAGCTGGAGCTGAGGCGGGGAAGCGCGGAAGCGGACGGCGGGGCGGCTCTCACCACGGGGCCGCCCCGCCGCCGTACAGGAGCCTCGCGTCCCCGCCGGGCCGTTACGCCCTCTCGGAGCCCGCGCGCCGCCAGTGGGCCTCGACGCGCTTGCCCTCGGGGAGCGGCAGGACGCTGACCCCGCCCGCCAGTTTCTGCACCAGGTGCCAGCCGAAGCCGCCGCCACCCGCGAGATCCGGGGCGCGCGGCGCGGGCGGGGTGCTGCTCGTGTCCTCCACCCCGACCCGTAGCTCGCCGTGGTACGCCCACAGCGACAGCCGCCAGGGGCCCTGGGTGTGGCGGGAGGCGTTCGCGACGAGTTCGGCGACGACGAGGACGACGGCCTCGGTGTCCACCCACGGGCACACCCCGGCGACGAATCCGCTCGCGGCCTCCCTGGCCGCCGCACTGCTCACGTGCGGGCCCTCCAGTACGAGCCGGCGCGGCGTGGCGGGCATCAGCCGCCGGTCCCTGGGAGCAGCACTTCGTCCAGCCCGGTCATCCGCAGCAGCCGGGCGACCATGGGGGAGACCTCCGTGACGGCGAGTTCGCCGCCGCGCGCGAGCACTTCCCCGCGTATCGCGAGCAGCGCCCCGATGCCGTCCGAGTCGAGGAAGCCGACGCGCGAGAGATCGACCCCCACGCGCTGGCCCGGGCGCGAGGCGATCGCGTCGAGGGCGAGGCGCAGGCGGCCCTCCGACTCGTAGTCGAGCACCCCGTCAACCTCGACGAGCACCCGCTCGGGGTGCTCGCGCAGCACGACGCGCAGGCGCGCGGAGTCCTGGGTGCCCTCCGTGTCCTGCGCGCCTTCCGCGCTCCCGGGGCGGGACGCGGCCGGGCCGAAGGGGGCGGCGGAATCCCGCAGGGGCTCCGCGGCGGCGTACGGGTCTCTCATGCGCCGGTCCTCCGGACGGTCAGGGCGAGGGTGTCGTCGGGGTGCAGGATCACCGTGTGCATCTCGGCGGCGAGCGCCCCCGGGACCTCCTCGGTGGGCAGCCCCCGGTGCCGCGCGGCGGCGAGGGCGAGCCTGCGCTCCCCGTCGCGCGGGTCGCGGCGCGACTCGGTGAGGCCGTCCGTGTAGAGCACGAGCAGGTCGCCGGGGCCGAGCGCGTCCTCGCGCACCCGCTCGCTGCCCGGCAGCGGGTAGCCGATGCCCCGGCCCCGCACCTCCAGGTACTCCGTCGTGCCGCTCGCCCGGGCCACGAGCGCCGGCGGGTGGCTGCCGTTCGCGATCCGCACGAGGCCCGTCACCGGGTCGATCCGCACGAGCTGCACCGTCGCCATCAGCTCCCGGTCGAAGGGCAGCAGGATCTCGTCGGTGCGCGCCACGATCTGGCCCAGCGGGTGGCCCTCCAGGGCGAGCGTGCGCACGGCGTGCGTCACGTTGAGCGCGCTGCGGGTACTCGTCACGCCGTGCCCGAGGGCGTCCACGACCGTGATGTGGACCGTGCCGTCCGGGAGGCGGAACCAGTCGTAGAGGTCGCCGCCGGTCGGCGCGTCCGTGTCGGCGGGCGCGTAGTGGATCGCCATTTCCAGGCCGGGCACCGCGACGGGCGGCGGGCGCAGCGCGTCCTCCAGCTCGCGGAGCGTCTGCCCGTGCGCCCGGCGCAACTGCTCGTCGCGCTCCTCCAGCTGCACGTAGAGGGCGAGGACCCCGCTGTTCGTCTCGGCCAGCTCCTGGTTGAGCCGCTGGCGTTCCTCGGTCAGCTCGGCGATCCGGGCCCGGGCCGCGCGGAGTTCCTCGCCGAGCGGCTCGCGCGGGCTCTCGCCGCTTTCGCGGGCCTCCTCGGCGTCCCGGGCGCCGTCCGAGGGGCCGGTGCCGGTCGCGTCCTCGTCCCGCGCCCCGTCGCCGGGAACGGCCTCGTGCGGGCGGCTCAGGCGCCAGCGGGCCGCGCGTCCGGCCGACTCGGGGGGCAGGGCCGGGGGCTCCTCGGGGCTGAGCGCGGCGGGCCGCAGCTCGACCGTCAGCTCGCGTTCCCCGCCGCTGGCCGCGAGCGTCACGCTGCGGCCCTCCCGCAGTTGCGGCCCGGCGAGTGCCGCGACCGACTGCGTGAGCCTGCCGCGCAGTTCCACCGGCAGCCGCCACTCCTGGGCGAGGAGCCGCAGGGCGTCCTCCAGGTCCGGCAGGGAGCGGTGCGTGGAACGCGGGCGGGAGACGGCACGCCGTGAGGCGGGGACCCGGGCGCGGGTGCCCGCCGTGTGCTGCTCGCCGCTGCTCGTCACGCTCACCTTCTCGTTCGTCGGGGTCCCTCGGGGTGACGGGGCCCGGGTGACCGGATACCCCGCGCCGTCGCGTCCATGTTCCCACCTTCCCGGGCGCGCGGGTGCCTCCCGGGCAGGCGGGGCCCCGTGCGGGGCGCGGGTGCCGCGTCACGGTACGGACTTCGCGCCCGGCGGAGCGCCTGCGGCGAGGGGCCGCCCCCGGCCCCGTACCGTCCCCCTGCCCGAGTGCGCCGCGTCCCGCCCGAGGAGAGCCCCGTGCCGCTGCCCGATCCCGCCGTGCTGGCCCGCCGCACGCCCGCCGAGGTGCCGGGCGCGGGGGAGGGCGTGCTGCGCCGCTCGCTGGGCCTGTGGCAGCTCACCATGATCAGCGTCGGCGCGACGCTCGGCACCGGCATCTTCGTCGTGCTCGGCGAGGCGGTGCCCGAGGCCGGGCCCGCCGTCGTCGTCTCCTTCGTCCTCGCCGGGTTCACTGCGCTCTTCTCCGCGCTGAGCTACGCGGAACTCGCGGGCGCCCTCCCCGTCGCCGGGTCCTCGTACACGTACGCCTACGCGACGCTCGGGGAACTCGTCGCCTGGGTGTGCGGCTGGTGCCTGATCCTGGAGTACGGGGTCTCGGTCGCGGCCGTCGCGGTCGGCTGGGGCCAGTACGTCAACGAGTTCCTGGACGGCGCCCTCGGCGTCACGCTCCCCGCCGCGCTCTCGGCGCCCCCGGGCGAGGGCGGGGTGGTGAACGTCGCCGCGCTCGCCGTCGTCCTGCTCGCGCTCGCCCTCCTCCTGGGCGGCGCGCGCGAGTCGGCGCGCGTGAACACGGTCATGGTGTGCGTCAAGATCGCGGCGCTCCTGCTCTTCTGCGGCATCGGCGTCACCGGGTTCCGCTCGGCGCACTTCACCGGGTTCGCCCCTTACGGCGTCAGCGGGGTCAGCGCGGCGGCCGGCACGCTCTTCTTCTCGTACATCGGCTTCGACGCCGCCTCCACGGCGGGCGAGGAGGCGCGCGACGCGCGGCGCGACCTGCCGCGCGCGATCATGCTCTCGCTCGCGCTCGTCACGGCGCTCTACGTGCTCGTCGCGCTCGTCGCCGTCGGGGCGCGGCCCTGGCGGGAGTTCGCGGGCTCGGAGGCGAGCCTCGCGGGGATCACGCGCGATCTGACGGGGCAGGACGTGTGGCCCGTGCTGCTCTCGCTGGGCGCCGTCGTCGCCATCGCCTCCGTCGTCCTCACGGTGCTCTACGGACAGACGCGTGTCCTCTTCGCGATGTCCCGCGACGGCCTGATCCCCGGCGTGTTCTCGCGCGTCCACGCCGCGAGCGGCACCCCCCGCGCGTGCACCCTGCTCGTCGGCGCGTTCTGCGGGCTGCTCGCCGCCGTCGTCCCGCTCGGCAGGCTCGCCGACGCCACGAGCATCGGGACGCTCTTCGCCTTCGGGCTCGTCAACGTCGCCGTCGTCGTGCTGCGCCGGATCAGGCCCGGGATGCGGCGCACCTTCCGGGTCCCGCTCTCGCCCCTCCTGCCCGCCGCCGGGCTCGGGCTGTGCCTGTGGCTCATGACGAGCCTGTCGGCCGTGACCTGGCTCGTCTTCGGCTGCTGGATGATCCTGGGGCTCGTGGTCTACTTCGGATACGGCGTCCGGCACTCCCGGCTCGCCGCCGGAACGCCCCCAGAGAAGAAGTGAACGAACCACGGTGCTGGACGAACTCGACGAACGGATCGTGCGGGAGCTGACCTCGGACGCGCGGCGCAGCTACGCCGACATCGGGCAGCGCGTGGGGCTCTCGGCCCCCGCCGTCAAACGCCGCGTCGACCGGCTGCGGGCGAGCGGCGCGATCCAGGGCTTCACCGTGCGCGTCGATCCCGCCGTGCGGGGGCGGCGCACCGAAGGGCTCATCGAGCTGTACTGCCGGCGGCAGACGACGCCGGACATGATCCGCAAGGGCCTCGAAGGGTACGCGGAGGTCGTCTCGGCCTCGACCGTGACCGGCGAGGCGGACGCCGTCGTGCAGGTCTTCGCCGCCGACATGGCGCACTTCGAGCGCGTGCTGGAGCGGATCGCGGGGGAGCCCTTCGTGGAGCGGACCAAGTCCGTGCTCGTGCTCTCGCCGCTGCTGCGCCGCGCGGGCTGAGCCCCCGGCGCCCCCGCCTCCCCCGGCGCCCCCTGCCCCCCGGCGCTTCCCGGCCCCCTTGGGGGCTCTTTTCGGGGGGTTTTGTTCACTCTCGGACCATTAATGCGCGCTCGGGTCCCTTGGGGCGCGCAAGGTGGTCGGGAGATGATCACGAAGCCTCGTTCCGCTCTTGTCGCCGCCGCCACGGTCCTCGTCGTGGCGGCCGTCGTGCTGGGTCACGCCCTCTCCGGGGCCTTCGACAGCGGCGGGGGCGGGGGAGGCCGAGAGGCCGGGGACGAGCACGCCGCGAGCACCCCGCCCCCGGCGGCCGCCGCGCTGCGCCCCCGCTTCGTGAGCCGCGCGAAATGGGGCGCCGATCCCCGCCTGCTCGACCAGAGGCCGCACTACGCGGACTCCGTGCACGCCGTCGTCATCCACCACACGGACACGCCCAACGGCTACTCCTGCGCCGACAGCGCCTCCTACGTCCGCGACATCTACCAGGCCCACGCGAGCGCGCGGGGCTGGGGCGACATCGGCTACAACTTCCTGGTCGACCGCTGCGGCACGATCTTCGAGGGCCGCCTCGGCGGCGTCGACCGGCCCGTCATCGGCGCCCACACCGTCGGCCTCAACAAGGGCACGACCGGCATCGCCGCGATCGGCACCTACACCGCCGGGGTCCCGGTGCCGGCGCCCATGCGGCGCTCCATCGAGCGGATCATCGCCTGGAAGCTCGGCCTCACCGAGATCAGCCCCTCGGCCCGCACCCAGCTCGTCTCCACCAACAGCGACTCCCGCTTCCCGAAGGACACCTCCGTCAACCTCCCCACCGTCCTCGGCCACATCGAGGCGTACGAGACGGACTGCCCCGGGCAGGCGCTCATGGACCTGCTCCCCGAGTTCCGGCGGGCCGCGCTCAAGCTCCAGGGCAGGGCGAGACTCCTCGCCGCGCAAGGCGCCTCGCGGAGCCCGGAGAGCGCCGACCGGGGCCGCGGCGGCGTCCCCGGGCCCCCGATGGAACCCGCCAGGGAACCCGGCGCAACGAATCGCCGTTCAGGGGCTCGCAGACGCAAGATCCTGCCGTGATGACGGCCACGATGGTGTCTTGTTGCGCCCGGCCCTCTCCCCGTAGCGTCGAGGCGTCCCGGTACTTTCCCCCGCAAGGCCCCGCATGTCCCCCTCCGCACCGCCCCTGCGCCTCGCGCTCGCCCAGTCCTCGGGCACGCCCGGCGACGTCCGCGCCAACCTCGACGCGCTCGACGCGCTCGTGGCCCGCGCCGCCGCCTCCGGCGCGCACCTCCTCATCACGCCCGAGCTGTTCCTGAGCGGATACGCCCCAGAGCACCGCTCTCCTAAAGCGGGTATCGCGAGCAGCCGGTGCGAGTCCGACGAGCCCCCGCTCGCCGCCCTCGCCCAGGAGCGGGACGAAGCGGCGGCCGCGCTCGGCGCCCTCGCCCGCCGCCACGGCCTCGCGCTCCTCGCCGGCTACCCCGAGCGCGACGGCGCGGACACGTACAACTCCGCGCTCCTCCTCGGCGCCGACGGCGCCCCGCTCGCCGCGTACCGCAAGACCCATCTCTACGGCCCCTACGAGCGCGGCGTCTTCACGGCCGGCGACCGGGCCGTCGTGCAGGCGGAGCTGCGCGGGGTCCGGCTCGGGGTGCTGATCTGCTACGACGTCGAGTTCCCGGAGAACGTGCGGGCGCACGCCGAGGCCGGCACCGAGGTGCTGCTCGTGCCGACCGCGCTGCTCGCCCCGTACGACTTCGTCGCCCGCTCCCTCGTACCGGTACGCGCCTTCGAGAGCCAGCTCTACGTCGCCTACGTGAACCGCACCGGGCCCGAGGGCGGCTTCGACTTCGTCGGGCTCAGCTGCCTCGCCGCGCCCGACGGGACCACGCCCGCCCGCGCCGGGGCCGGCCCCGGACTGCTGCTCGCCGAGGCCGATCCGGCCCTGCTGGCCGCCTCGCGCGCGGCCAATCCGTACCTCGCCGACCGGCGCACCGACCTGTACCGCTGACCCCGCCCCGCACCACCCTCTGGGAGCCCCCGCATGACCTCCACCGTGCCCACCGCCGTGCCCGGCGGCGACGCGCGCCCGCCCATCACGATGTGCGGCCCGGACTTCCCCTTCCCCTACGACGAGCACCTCGCGCACCCCGCCGGGCTCGGCCAGGTCCCCGCCACCGAGCACGGCACCGAGGTCGCCGTCATCGGCGGCGGCCTCTCCGGCCTCGTCACCGCCTACGAGCTGATGAAGATGGGCCTCAAGCCCGTCGTGTACGAGGCCGACCAGCTGGGCGGCCGGCTGCGCACGGTGGGCTTCGAGGGCTGCGACCCGGAACTCACCGCCGAACTCGGCGCGATGCGCTTCCCGCCCTCCTCCACCGCGCTCCAGCACTACATCGACCTCGTCGGCCTGGAGACGGAGGACTTCCCGAACCCCCTCGCGCCCGCCACGCC
Source organism: Streptomyces sp. SPB074 (assembly GCF_000154905.1). Taxonomy (GTDB): domain Bacteria; phylum Actinomycetota; class Actinomycetes; order Streptomycetales; family Streptomycetaceae; genus Streptomyces. Next base: position 6,079,440 of record NZ_GG770539.1, read on the forward strand.
GTCCACCGTCGTGGACCTCAAGGGCGAGTCGCACTACGCGCGCACCATCGACGACCTGCCGCAGGTCTACCGCGACGTCGCCGAGGCGTGGCGCCGCTGCCTGGAGGAGGGCGCCGACCACACCGCCATGAACGAGGCGCTGCGCGCCCGCGACATCCCGCGCGTCCGCGAGCTGTGGGGGCGGCTCGTGCGCGAGCTGGACGACCAGACCTTCTACGGCTTCCTGTGCCGGTCCCCGGCCTTCGCCTCCTTCCGGCACCGCGAGATCTTCGGGCAGGTCGGCTTCGGTACGGGCGGCTGGGACACCGACTTCCCCAACTCGATCCTGGAAATACTCCGCGTCGTCTACACCGAGGCCGACGACCACCACCGGGGCATCAAGGGCGGCAGCCAGCAGCTCCCGCTGCGCCTGTGGGAGCGCGAGCCGGACAAGCTCGTCCACTGGCCGCGCGGCACCTCGCTCGCCTCGCTGCACGAGGGCGCGCCGCGCCCCGCCGTCACGCGGCTGCACCGCACGGCGGGCAACCGGATCACCGTGACCGACGCGGACGGCCGCATCCGCACCTACAAGGCCGCCGTCTTCACCGCCCAGTCCTGGATGCTGCTCTCGCAGATCGCCTGCGACGACGACCTCTTCCCGATCGACCACTGGACGGCGATCGAGCGCACCCACTACATGGAGTCCAGCAAGCTCTTCGTCCCCGTCGACCGCCCCTTCTGGAAGGACAAGGACCCCGTGACGGGACGGGACGTCATGTCGATGACGCTCACCGACCGCATGACGCGCGGCACCTACCTCCTCGACCACGGCCCCGACCGCCCGGCCGCGATCTGCCTCTCGTACACCTGGTGCGACGACAGCCTCAAGTGGCTGCCGCTGAGCGCTCACGCGCGCATGGAGGTCATGCTGAAGTCGCTCGGCGAGATCTACCCCAACGTCGACATCCGGGGGCACATCACCGGCGACCCGGTCACCGTCTCCTGGGAGGACGAGCCCTACTTCATGGGCGCGTTCAAGGCGAACCTGCCGGGCCACTACCGCTACCAGCGCCGCCTGTTCACCCACTTCGCGCAGGAGCACCTGCCCGCCGACCGCCGGGGCCTCTTCCTCGCGGGCGACGACATCTCCTGGACGGCGGGCTGGGCGGAGGGGGCGGTGCAGACGGCGCTCAACGCGGTGTGGGGCGTCATGCACCACCTCGGCGGCACGACCGACCCGACGAACCCGGGCCCGGGGGACCGCTTCGAGGAACTGGCCCCGGTCGAACTGCCCGAGGACTGAGGACGGCGCCCCCTCGCCCCCGTCAGCGGTACTGGGCGGGGACGAGGGGCGTCACCAGCAGCCGCCCCACCAGGCCGACGCCCTCGTCGAGCCTGTTCCGCAGCTCCTCCGCCACCCCCGGCAGCTCCCGGACCGCCCACAGCGTCCGCGCCGTCACCCACGCCGCGTCCCTGGCCCGCTCCAGGCTCCACGCCCCCGCCAGGTGCGTGAGCGGATCGGCGCGTTCGAGGAGATCGGGGCCCGGCATGAGGTCCTCGCGCACGCGCTCCTCCAGCGCCGTGAGCAGTTCCCCGACCTGATCGAACTCGTCGCGCAGGTCCTCGGGGGCGCAGTGGAGAGTGCGGCAGGTGTCCACGACGGCGAGCGCGAGGTCGTGCCCGATGTGCGCGTTGACGCCGCACAGCGCGAACTGCACGGGACGTACCCCGCGCCGGGCGCGGGCGTGCAGGAGGGGCCGCCAGCAGGCGGGGGCGCGCCCGCCCCGCTCGAAGGCCCCGACGGCGTCCAGGTACCGCTCGGCGAAGAGCACGTCGAGCGTCACGGCGGCTCGCCGGTCGGGGAAGCCGCCCCGGTCCACGAGGCGTCCCACCTCCTCGGTCACCCGCGTGTAGACCCGGTGGAAGACGGCGACCCCGTCCCCCTCGGGCCAGTCCGCACCGAGCTCGCGCATCCGGGCCAGGACGCCGTCCACTCCCGTGTCGAGGCGGCGCGCGGCGCCGCTGAGCGCTTCGGTCGGCTGCTGCGAGTGGCCCATGGGAGCAGGCTCCCAGCCCCGGCCCGCGGCGCGCGCCGCCGTGCCGTGCACGTCCCCGCATCGGCGGACAGGGGCGACAGGGGCGCCGCGGGGGAGGAGCGACACGCGGGCGGACATCGCGCGGTACGCGGGAACCCTGGCGGAGGGCTCGCGGGTCTCGCGGGGCCTCGTACGGAATCCCGTACGAGGCCGCCTTCCCCCCGCCCGCTCTACTCGCCCTTGCGGGCCTCGGCGGACCGCTCCTCGTCCGTCCCGGACGTGTCGTACGACGACGTCCCCGAGTCGAGCAGCGGCTCCTGCGTCTTGAGGTGGGCCGGGGCGAGGGCCCGCAGCGCGTGGTAGCCCGTGATGACCACGAGCGTGCCCAGCGCGATCCCGCTCAGCTCGAAGTTGTCGGTGATCTTGAGCGAGACGCCGCCGACGCCGATGATGATGCCGGCCGCCGTCGGCACGAGGTTGAGCGGATTGCGCAGGTCCACCTTGGCGCCGAGCCAGATCTGCGCGCCGAGCAGCCCGATCATGCCGTACAGGATGACGGTGATCCCGCCGAGCACCCCGCCGGGGACCGCCGCGACGACCGCGCCGAACTTGGGGCACAGGCCGAAGAGGAGCGCGAATCCGGCCGCCGCCCAGTACGCCGCCGTCGAGTAGACGCGCGTCGCCGCCATGACGCCGATGTTCTCCGAGTACGTCGTGTTCGGCGGGCCGCCCACGGCCGTCGAGAGCATCGAGCCGAAGCCGTCCGCCGAGATCGCCGTGCCGAGCTTGCCGTCCAGGTTCTCGCCCGTCATCTCGCCGACCGCCTTGACGTGTCCCGCGTTCTCCGCGATGAGCGCGATCACGACGGGCAGCGCGACGAGGATCGCCGACCACTGGAAGTGCGGGCCGTGGAAGCTCGGCAGCCCGATCCAGTCCGCCTTGCCCACCGCGTCCAGGTTCAGCCGCCAGTGGTCGACCGTCCTGCCGCTGCCGTCCGCCGAGTGGATACGGCCGAAGATCCGGTCGAAGCCCCACGAGACGACGTACCCGAAGACGAGCCCGAGGAAGATCGCGATGCGCGACCAGAAGCCGCGCAGACACACCACCGCGAGCCCCGTGAACAGCATCGTGAGCAGCGCGACCCACTGGTCCTGCGGCCAGTACGTGGAGGCCGTGACCGGGGCCAGGTTGAAGCCGATGAGCATCACGACCGCGCCGGTCACCACCGGCGGCATCGCCGCGTGGATGATCCGCGCCCCGAAGTGCCGCACCGCGAGGCCGACGAGGAAGAGCAGCACACCGACCGCGAAGACCGCGCCCGTCACGACGGCGCTGGAACCGCCCTGCGCGCGGATGACCGCCGCGACGCCGACGAAGGAGAGCGAGCAGCCCAGGTAGCTCGGCACCTTCCCGCGCGTCGCCAGCAGGAAGATCGCTGTCGAGACACCGGACATCATGATCGCGAGGTTCGGGTCGAGCCCCATGAGCACGGGAGCGACGAAGGACGCGCCGAACATCGCGACGACGTGCTGCGCGCCGAGCCCGATCGTGCGCGGCCAGCTCAGCCGTTCGTCCGGCCGGACCACCGCCCCCGGGGCCGGGGTCCGCCCGTCCCCGTGCAGTTTCCAGCGCACCCCGAAGTCCATGTGTCCCGCTCCTCGTCGCCTGGGCCCCCGCCGGTGCACGAGCCGGACACGCGACGGACCGCACGGATGTTCCCGTAGCGGATTCGGGCACATGTTAATGGCAGGTAAGGGTGGCTTCGCGCCACGCGCCGCCGCCGTCCCGAGGAGCCGCACGGGCCGGGGGAGTGGCGGGCGCGGGGGCGGCGGAGGGGTGGACGCGCGCGTTCCGCCGGGCAAACCCGCTGGTGGCGGGCTCCGCGCCGCTGATTACGATGCGGTGTTCGATTCCCTGGCAGAACAGGCGCCCCCGCATGTCGCTCGCAGCCCCCGCCCCGGCCGGAACCGGCCCCCTCCCGCACGGGGTGCTCGTCCCCTCGTACGTGCACTTCGACGACCTCGACGCGCTCGGCCTGCTCCACAACGGCCGCTACCCGCTGCTCGTGGAACGGGCCTGGACGGTGTACTGGCGCGAGCACGGGCTGGAGTACCGGGGCGACTGGCACGAGGCGGCGGACGCCTGCAACGCCGTCCGCGAGTTCACCATCGGCTACGAGCACCCCGTCACCCGCACCGGCGAGTACGCGGTGCACCTCTGGCTCGACCGGCTCGGCACGACCGGGCTCACCTACGGCTTCCGCTACTGCTCGGCGGACGGCACGGTCACGCACGCGCGCGGCCACCGCGTCCTCGTCCGCCTCGACCCCGCCACCCTGCGCCCCCGCCCCTGGAGCGAGGACTTCCGCGCGAAGGCGCGGGGCCTGCTGCGGACGGCGTGAGCGACGGGGCGCGCTGTGGGTACGGGCCCGGAGCGTGACCCCGTCCCCCGTCCCCCTCAGCCCTCGCGGCCCGCCGCCCGCAGGACGTTCGCGCCCGCCACGAGGCCGAAGGCCAGGACCGTGACCAGGACGAAGGAGCCGACCAGGCTCGTCGCGTCGGCGACGACGCCGATCGCCGAGGGGGCGATGAGCCCCGCGGTGTAGGTGATCGTGGCGACGCCCGCGATGGCCTGGCTCGGGTTCGGGCCGCTGCGCCCGGCGGCGGCGAAGCAGAGCGGCACCACGACCGCGATGCCGAGACCCATGAGCGCGAAGCCCCCCATCGCCGTCACCGGGTTCCCCGCGAGGACCACGAGCAGACCCCCCGCCGTGGCCATCACCCCGCCGGCCCGGACCACACGCCGCGCGCCGAAGCGGTCCACGAGGCCGTCCCCGGCGAAGCGCGCGAGCGCCATCGTCGCCGTGAACGCCGTCGTGGACGCCGCGGCGATACCGGCCGAGGTGTCGAGTTCGCCGTGCAGGAAGACCGCCGACCAGTCCAGGCTGGCCCCCTCGGCCAAGACCGCGCAGAAGCCCACCGCGCCGATGAGCAGCGCGGAACGCGGCGGCAGCGCGAAGCGCGGCGGCGCCGGCTCGTCCTCCTCGCTGCGCAGATCGAGGACCCAGCGGCACAGCACGAGCCCCGCCGCCGTCAGCGCGAGCGACGTCACGAGGTGGTGCAGCCGGGCGTCCGCGCCCAGGTGCGCGGCGAGCGTCCCGGCCGCCGAACCGAGCAGCGCGCCCGTGCTCCACATCCCGTGCAGCCCCGACATGATCGACTTGCCCCAGCGGTTCTCCGTCTCGACCCCGAGCGCGTTCATCGCCACGTCCGACATCCCCGAACAGGCCCCGTACACGAAGAGCGCGAGGCACAGCACGGCGAGGTTCGGGGCGAGCGAGGGCAGCACGAGCGCCAGCGTCCACGCGGCGAGCAGCAGCCGCAGCGCGGTCCGCGAGCCCAGGCGGTGGCTCACCCGGCCGGCCAGCGGCATCGCGAGGGCCGCGCCGAGCGCGGGGAAGGCGAGCGCGAGACCGAGCTGACCGGCGCCGATGTCCGCGTGGTCCTTGATCCAGGGCACGCGGGTCGCGAAGGAGCCCGTCACGCTCCCGTGCACGCAGAAGACCGCCGCGATCGCCCAGCGCGCCCGCCGTACCGCTCCCCGGTCGAAGCCGCCGCCCGGGACCGCGTGCGCGGCCCCGGACGCCGCCATCGCGGCACCCGCGGCCCGCTCTCCCGCCGTCTCGCTCATGTGGCCCCTCCCGCACCGCGCCGTACCGCGGGTGCGGACGGCCCTCCAAACACTTCCCGTGTGCCAGACGCGAAACTATCAGGAAGCCTTCCTGATAGTGAGTGATTATGATGCGGACCGACCCGCGAGGGAAGGGGACCAGCCCGTGACCGCCTCGGCACCCGTATCGGACCTGCCCGGAGGGGCGAAGCGCCCCGCGCCCGCCTCACCCAGCACCGCCCGGGCCCTGAACGACGCGCTCGCGCTGCGCCTCCTCCAGGAGCACGGCCCGCTCACCGCCGCACGCCTCAAAGAACTCACCGGGCTCTCCCGCCCGAGCGTCGCCGACCTCGTGGAACGGCTCGGGGCCGCCGGGCTCATCGAGGTCGTCGGCGCCTCGGAGCAGCGCAGGCGCGGCCCCAACGCCCGGATCTACGGGATCGTCGCGGACCGCGCCCACCTCGCGGGGCTCGACGTGCGCACCCACAGCGTCTCCGTGCTCGTCACCGATCTGCTCGGCGCGACCCTCGCCGAGTCCTCCGCTCCCGTGGACCCCGCCGCGAGCACCGGGGCGGCCGTCGCCCGCGCGGTGGACCTCCTCGCGGACACGGCGGCCCGCGCGGGAGTGCCCGGGCTGCACGCGGTGGGCGTCGGCGCGCCCGGACTCGTCACGCCGGGCACGGGCGAGCTGCGCGACAGCTCGGGGCTGCCGCCCTGGCACCGCGCGCTCGTGCCCGCCCTGCGCGAGCGCTTCGCGGGCACCGTCCTGGTCGAGAACGAGACCAACCTCGCCGCCGTCGCCGAACTGCGCGCGGGCGCGGCCCGCGACCGCGACACCTTCGTGCTCCTCTGGCTCGGCCACGGCGTCGGCGCGGCGGTCGTCCTCGACGGCGCCCTGCGCCGGGGCGCCTCCGGCGGCACGGGCGAGATCGGCTTCCTTCCCGTCCCCGGCACGCGCGTGCTCCCGGGGCGGGACAGCTGCGAGGGCGGCTACCACTCCCTCGCCTCGTCGCCGGCGATCGAGGAACTCGCCGCCGCGCAC
>NZ_GG770539.1:6086854-6096651 GCF_000154905.1 Streptomyces sp. SPB074
CGCGAAGAAGAGCAGCGCGGGCGCCCCGTTGATCTCCGCCGGGCGGAACTCCGCGCCCACCAGCCACTTCTCCAGCGCCATCCGGATCAGCCCCGCCACCGGCTCGCGGCCCACCACGATCTTCCGGGCCGCCGGCACCCTGCCGCCGCCGTCCGACCACCAGCTCACGTCCTCCGCGAGCAGCGACACCAGCTCGCTCACGTCGCCCGCGCGCGAAGCGGCGAGGAACGTCTCCACGAGGGCCCGCTGCCGCTCGCCCGCCACCGCGTACCTGGCGCGCTCCTCCGCCAGCCGGGCCCGCGCGCGCCGCAGGTGCTGGCGGGCGCCCGGCTCGGAGAGGCCGAGTATCCCGGCGATCTCGCGGTGCCCGTACCCGAAGGCGTGGTGGAGCACGTACACCGCGCGCTCCGGCGGGCTCAGGCGCTCCAGCAGGAGCAGCAGCGCCGAGGACACCTCCTCGCGCTGCTCCGCGCTCTCCATCGGGCCGAGCGCCCCGCCCGAGGTGAGGACCGGTTCGGGCAGCCACGGCTCCACGTACCGCTCCCGCCGCACCCGCGCCGAGTCCAGGACCGTCAGGCACAGCCGGGTCACCGTCGTGGTGAGCCACGCCCCGGGCGTCCGCACCGTCGCGCGGTCCGTGCCCGCCCAGCGCAGATAGGCGTCCTGTACCACGTCCTCGGCCTCCTGCGCCGAGCCCAGCATCCGGTAGGCGAGCCCGAACAACCGGGGCCGCTCCGACTCGAACTCCCGTACCGAATCAGCGATCACAGCGCACAGCGTGCCACCGCGCGGCCCGCGCGTCCCGTAATCCCGATCTCGCTGTGAGTCATCCCACCCCGCGCCGCTCTCCCCGGCGTGGCACACTGGTGCGCGTACCAGCAACAGCGCACTCCGGGGTCGGTGTAATTCCGAACCGGCGGTTACAGTCCGCGACCCGCTCGCTTCCAGTGAGCGGTTGACCAGGTGGAATTCCTGGACCGACGGTGAAAGTCCGGATGGGAGGCAGTGCGCGGCGGGTCGCACGCAGCAGTGCGCCGCCGTAGGCCGGGACGCCGTGCGTCGGCGTACCCCGGTCCGCGTCCGGCGCTCCCACTGCCCATGTGCGCCCGTACCAAGCCTGTCCTCGCGACAGCGCCCCGGAGTCCGTGCCCGAGAGGCAGGAGGACCCGGTGGCCACCGCAGCCGAAACCGCCGCCATGCGCGAGGCGATCGCCCTCGCCGCCCGCGGCCTCGGCCGCACCCGCCATAACCCCGTCGTCGGCTGCGTCGTGCTCGACGCCTCCGGCGAGGTCGCGGGCAGCGGGTGGCACAGCGGCGCGGCAGTCCCCCACGCCGAGATCCACGCGCTTGCCCGCGCGGAGGAGCTGTCCGGGGTGGACACCGCCCTCGTCACCCTCGAACCCTGCGACCACACCGGCCGTACGGGCCCCTGCTCGCGCGCCCTGATCGAGGCCGGCGTCCGCCGCGTCGTCTACGCCGTCGCCGACCCCACCGACCAGGCCACCGGCGGCGCCGGCACCCTCCGCGCCGCCGGTCTCGACGTGGAGCACGGCCTCCTGGAGGCCGAGGCCGCCGACGTCAACGCCGCCTGGCTCACCTCCGCCCGCCTCGGCCGCCCGCACGTCACCTGGAAGTACGCCGCGAGCCTCGACGGCCGCACCGCCGCCGCCGACGGCACGAGCCGCTGGATCACCTCGCCCGAGGCCCGCGCCGACGTCCACCGGCTGCGCGCCACCTGCGACGCCGTTCTCGTCGGCTCCGGCACCGCCCGCGCCGACGACCCCCACCTCGCCGTGCGCGGCGTCCCCGGGGCACCCCAGCCGCTGCGCGTCGTCCTCGACACCGAGGGCACCGCGGTACGCGCCGGAGCGCGCGTCCTCGACGACGCGGCGCCCACCCTGATCGCCCTCGCCGACGACGCCCCCGCCCCCGCGCACGGCGCCGAACTGCTCCGCCTCCCGCGCGCCGCGCACGGCGGGCTCGACCTCACCGCGCTCCTCGCCGCGCTGTACGCGCGCGACGTGCGCGGCGTCCTCCTGGAGGGCGGCGCCCGGCTCGCCGGGTCCTTTGTCGCCGCCGGGTGCGCCGACCGCGTCGTCGGCTACCTCGCCCCCGTCCTGCTCGGCGCCGGGCCCGCCGCCCTCACCGGCGCGGGAATCACCACCCTCACCGCCGCGTTGCGGCTCGACGTGCGCGACAGCACGCGGCTCGGGCCCGACCTGCGGATCACCGCCGTTCCCACCACCGCCCCCAAGGAGCGCTGAAGTGTTCACCGGAATCGTCGAAGAACTGGGTGAGGTCGTCGCCGTCGAGGAACTCGCCGACGCCTCCCGCTTCCGGCTGCGCGGCCCCGTCGTCACCGAGGGCGCCCGGCACGGCGACTCCATCGCCGTCAACGGCGTCTGTCTCACCGTCGTGGCGCACGAGGGCACCGAGTTCACCGCCGACGTCATGGCCGAGACCCTCCAGCGCTCCAGCCTCGGCGCCCTCGCCCCCGGCTCCCGCGTCAACCTCGAACGCCCCACCCCGGTCGGCGGCCGCCTCGGCGGGCACCTCGTGCAGGGCCACGTCGACGGCACCGGGACGATCCTGCGCCGCGAGCCCTCCGCGCACTGGGAACTCGTCACCGTCTCCCTGCCCGGCGACCTCGCCCGCTACGTCGTGGAGAAGGGCTCCATCACCGTGGACGGCATCAGCCTCACCGTCGTGGAGGCCGGCGAGGACAGCTTCAGCGTGAGCCTCATCCCGACCACGCTCGCCCTCACCACGCTCGGCCACAAGCAGCCCGGCGCCCCCGTCAACCTGGAGGTCGACGTCCTCGCGAAGTACGTCGAGCGGATGCTCCGGCACGGCGTGAACCCCACCGAGGAGCAGTGATGTTCGACCAGCTCAACGCCCAGGCGTTCACCCTCTTCGGACAGCACGTCATCTGGTCCGACGCGATCGGCAACACCGTCGGCCTGCTCGCCCTCGCCCTCGGCTGGCGCCGCTCGGTGTGGACCTGGCCCGCCCAGTTCCTCTCCGGCGTCGTCCTCGTCGCCGCCTACCTCTCCGCCCACCTCAGCGGCGGCGTCGGCAAACAGCTTCTCGTCATCGTCGTCGCCCTGTGGGGCTGGCGGCAGTGGACGAAGGGCCGTCAGGAGGCCCAGGACGGCACCCTCGCCGTGCGCTTCGCCACCTGGCGCGAACGCGGACTGCTCCTCGGCGGGACCGTGCTCGGCACCCTCGCCGTCGGCGGCCTCTTCGCCGCCGTGCCCGCGCTCTCCTGGAACCCCTGGCCGGACGCCTACATCTTCGTCGGCACCCTCGCCGCGATGCTCGCCCAGGCGAAGGGACTCGTGGAGTTCTGGGCCGCCTGGCTGCTGGTCGACGTCGTCGGCGTGCCGCTCGCCTTCACCAGCGGACTGGCCTTCTCCGGCCTCGTCTACGTGATCTACCTCGCGCTCGTCCTGTGGGGCCTGCGCGACTGGTGGCTGCGTTCGCGCGCGAACGCGGCACCGGAAGTCGCCCCGGAAGGAGCCCCCGCATGAGCGGCACCCACGAACCCGTCCCCGGCAGCACCCCCTGGACCCCGGGCGAGGGACCCTGGCCCCACGACGAGGAACTCTCCCTCGCCCTCGACCCCGTCGCCCGGGCCGTCGCCGACATCGCGGCGGGCCGCCCCGTCGTCGTCGTGGACGACGAGGACCGCGAGAACGAGGGCGACCTCGTGATCGCCGCCGAGACGGCCACCCCCGAGATCGTCGCCTTCATGATGAGCGAGTGCCGCGGCCTCGTCTGCGCTCCCCTCGAAGGCCCCGAACTCGACCGCCTCGACCTGCCCCAGATGGTCCGCCGCAACACCGAGTCCCTGGGCACCGCCTTCACCGTCTCCGTCGACGCGAGCCGCGAGCACGGCGTCACCACCGGCATCTCCGCCGCCGACCGCGCCACGACCCTGCGCCTCCTCGCCACCGCGAGCAGCGAGCCCGACGACTTCGTCCGCCCCGGACACGTCTTCCCGCTCCGCGCCCGCCCCGGCGGCGTCCTCACCCGGGCCGGGCACACCGAGGCGGCCGTCGACCTCGCCCGCCTCGCCGGACTGCGCCCGGCCGGCGCCATCGTGGAGATCGCGGGCGAGGACGGCGTCATGCTGCGCCTGCCCGAGCTGGTCCCCTTCGCCCGCAAGCACGGGCTGAGCATCATCTCGATCGCCGACCTCATCGCCCACCGCCGCGCCACCGAGGCCGCGCCCCTGGAGGCCGGGCCGGCCGTGCGCCGCGAGGCCGAGGTGCGCCTGCCCACGGCGCACGGGGACTTCACCGCCTACGGCTACCGCTCCACCGCCGACGGCGTCGAGCACGTGGCGCTCGTCCACGGGGACATCGGCGACGGCGAGAACGTCCTCGTCCGCGTCCACTCCGAGTGCCTCACCGGGGACGTCTTCGGCTCCCTGCGCTGCGACTGCGGCCCCCAGCTCGAAGCCTCCATGCGGCGCGTCACCGAGGAGGGCCGTGGCGTCGTGGTGTACCTGCGCGGCCACGAGGGGCGCGGCATCGGGCTGCTCTCCAAACTGCGCGCCTACGAGCTCCAGGAGCGCGGCCGCGACACCCTCGACGCCAACCTCGAACTGGGCCTGCCCGCCGACGCCCGCGACTACGGCGCCGGGGCCCGCATCCTCGACGACCTCGGCGTCCGCTCCCTGCGGCTGCTCACCAACAACCCGGACAAGAGCGAGGCCCTGACCCGCCACGGCCTCTCCGTCCTGGCCCGCGAACCCATGCCCGTCCAGGCCGGCGAGCACAACGCCCGCTACCTGCGCACCAAGCGCGACCGCATGGGCCACGACCTGCCCTGGCTCGACCGGGCGCGGGGCACCTGCGCCCAGCAGTGACCACCGACCGTCCACCCATGGAACCCATCAACCGAGGAGCAGCGCGTGAGCGGTAAAGGCGCACCCGAGCTGAACGTCAAGAACTGCGGCGACCTCCGCGTCGCCGTCATCGCCTCGCAGTGGCACGAGCAGATCATGAAGGGCCTCACCGACGGCGCGCTGCGCGCCCTCGGCGAGCTGGGCATCAGCGAGCCCACCCTGCTCCGCGTGCCCGGCAGCTTCGAACTCCCCGTGGCCGCCAAGGCGATGGCCTCGCGCGGCTACGACGCCGTCGTGGCACTCGGCGTCGTGCTGCGCGGCGGCACCCCGCACTTCGAGTACGTGTGCCAGGGCGTCACCCAGGGCCTCACCCAGGTCGCCGTCGAGACCGGGGTGCCCGTCGGCTTCGGCGTCCTCACCGTCGACACCGAGGAACAGGCCCTCGACCGCGCCGGCCTGCCCGGCTCCGCGGAGGACAAGGGCCACGAGGCCGTGACCGCCGCCGTCGCCACCGCGACCGTGCTGCGCGGCGTCGTGGAACCCTGGCGCTGAGCCCCGCGCCACCGGCACGAGACCTGCGCGTCCGCATGATGAGAGGCGGCGGCCCCGGCTTCGCTCCGGGGCCGCCCCGGCGCGTATGGTGAGGAAACCATGTCCCAGAAGACCTTCGAAGAGCTGTTCTCCGAGCTCCAGCACAAGGCCGCGCACGCCGACCCGGCCACCTCCCGCACCGCCGAACTGGTGGAGAAGGGGGTCCATGCCATCGGCAAGAAGGTGGTCGAGGAGGCCGCCGAGGTCTGGATGGCCGCCGAGCACGAGAGCAAGGACGCCGCCGCCGAGGAGATCTCCCAGCTGCTCTACCACGTGCAGGTCATGATGGTCGCGCGCGGCATCTCCCTGGACGAGGTCTACGCGCACCTCTGAGCCGCCCGCGGCACCCCGCCGCCCCCGCGGCACCCCGGCCCCGCGCACCGCGCGGCGGCCCCCTCTCACGTCACCCACAGAAGGACGTCACCGTCATGCTGCGCATCGCCCTGCCCAACAAGGGTTCCCTCGCCGGACCTGCGTCGGCGATGCTCCATGAGGCCGGCTACCGCCAGCGCACCGAGCAGAAGGAACTCGTCCTGGTCGACCCGGCCAACGAGGTCGAGTTCTTCTACCTGCGCCCCCGCGACATCGCCCTCTACGTGAGTTCCGGCCGTCTCGACATCGGGATCACGGGACGGGACCTCCTCCTCGACTCGGGCGCCGACGCCGAGGAGATCCTGCCGCTCGGCTTCGCCCGCTCCACCTTCCGCTTCGCGACCCGCCCCGGCACCGCGAAGGGCCCCGAGGACTTCCCCGGGCTCACCATCGCGACCTCGTACGAGGGCATCGTCGCCCGGCACCTCGAAGAGGCCGGGATCGACGCCTCCGTCGTCCACCTCGACGGCGCCGTCGAGACCGCCATCGAACTCGGCGTCGCCCAGGTCATCGCGGACGTCGTGGAGACGGGCACCTCGCTGCGCAACGCGGGCCTCGAAGTCATCGGCGAACCGATCCTCACCTCCGAGGCCGTCGTCATCCGCCGCACCGGCGCGGAGACCGGCGACGCGCGCGTGGACCGCTTCCTGCGCCGCCTCCAGGGCGTCCTCGTCGCCCGCAGCTACGTGATGATGGACTACGACTGCCGCGTCGAGCACCTGGAGCAGGCGGTCGCGCTCACGCCGGGCCTCGAATCGCCCACCGTCTCCCCGCTGCACCACGAGGGATGGGTCGCGGTACGGGCCATGGTGCCGACGAAGGGCGCGCAGCAGGTGATGGACGACCTGTACGGGCTCGGCGCGCGCGCCATCCTGACGACGGCGATCCACGCCTGCCGGCTCTGACGGCCCGCGGCACGGGGTGCCGTATGCTCGCAGCGCCAGTTCCTCCGTGAAAGACGAGTGCCCCGCATGAGCGCCCCCGCCGACCTCCCCCCGCTCCCGGCGACCTTCCGTCCTTCGCTGACCCGGGTGATCCTCATCGGCTGCGGGATCGGGATCTTCGTCGTCATCACGGCGATCGCCTTCCTGCTCGGGATCGGCGGCGGGGAGGCGGCGAGCTTCGTGCTCACCGCCGTGCTCCTCGCCGGGGTGTGCTTCCTGCTCGCGCGGCCCAAGGTCGTCGCCGACGCCGAGGGCGTCACCGTCGTGAACCTCACCACACGCCGCAGCCTCACCTGGCCGCAGATCGTCCGGGTGACACTGCGCGGCGGCGACCCCTGGGCCTTCCTCGACCTCAGCGACGGCACCAGCCTGCCCGTGCTCGGCATCCAGCCCGGACTGGCCCGGGAAAAAGCCGTCGCCGACGCCCGGGCCCTCAGCGCGCTGGTCGAGGCGCACGCCCCCGTGCGCGACTGACCGCCCCCGGCCGCACCGGGAGGCCGCCCGCCCCGCGCGCCCGGTGCGATCCGGGCGCCCGGGGCCTGCCCGTCACGGCCGAATCGTGATTAATCTGGTGGAGCGGCACACGCCGAGTGCCGCCGCCGCCCGCGCCCTCTCCGGCCCGGGTGACCCATCGAATAGAGGAGTGAACCTCTCCGGCAATGGACGGATCGTCCGGTAGTACGTGCGCCGCCCCCTTCCCTCACGGCACGGAGGCGGCGGTATGACCACATCGCTGCTGCTCCTCGGGGCGGCTTTCCTGCTCATCCTCGCCAACGGCTTCTTCGTCGCCGCCGAGTTCGGGCTTGTCACCGTGGAACGCGCCGAGGCCGAGCGCGCCGCCGAGGCCGGGGACCGCCGGGCCGGCGCCGTCGCCCGCTCCCTCAAGGAACTCTCCTTCCAGCTCTCCGGCACCCAGCTCGGCATCACCGTCACCTCGCTCGTCGTCGGGATGCTCGCCGAACCGGCGCTCGCCGACCTCCTCGAAGGGCCCCTCACAGCCCTCGGCCTGCCCGAGGCCGCCGCGCCCGGGGTCTGCGTCGTGCTCGGCATGTTCCTCGCCGCGGCCGTGCAGATGGTCATCGGGGAACTCGTTCCCAAGAACTGGGCCGTCGCCAAGCCGCTCCAGGTCGCGCGCTTCGTCGCCGGGCCGCAGTACGCCTTCGCGCGGCTGCTCCGCCCGGTGATCGCGCTCCTGAACACCGCCGCGAACGCCCTCGTACGGCGCTTCGGGGTCGAGCCGGCCGACGAGATGGCCTCCGCCCGCACCCCCGGCGAACTCGTCTCCCTCGCCCGGCACTCGGCGCTCGCCGGGGCGCTGGAGAAGGACACCGCCGACCTGTTCGTGCGCACCCTCTCGCTGGAGGACCTCACCGCCCAGCAGGTCATGACCCCGCGCGTGCGGCTGAGCACCCTCCAGTCCTCCGCCACCGCCGAGGACGTCGTCAACCTGACCCGGGCCACCGGTCTCTCGCGCTTCCCGGTCTACCGCGAGCGCATCGACGAGATCACCGGCACCGTCCACCTCAAGGACGCGCTCGCCGTCCCGCCGCACGAGCGGCTGCGCACCCCTGTCAGCCGCGTCACCCGCACCCCGCTCCGCGTCCCCGAGACGATGCCGGTGCGCACCCTGCTCGCGCTGCTGCGCACCGAGGAGCCGATGGCCGTCGTCATCGACGAGTACGGCGGCACCGCCGGGGTCGTCACCCTGGAGGACATCATCGAGGAGGTCGTCGGCGAGGTCCGCGACGAGCACGACGGACAGGACCTGCCCGAGCTGGCCGCCCTCCCCGCCGACGAGGGCCGCCCCGCCTGGGAGGCCGACGGCGGCATCCGCGTCGACCAGCTCCGCGCCATCGGCCTCGACGTCCCCGAGGGACCGTACGAGACCGTCGCGGGCCTCGTCGCCGATCTGCTCGGCCGCATCCCAGCCCCCGGCGACCGCGCCGAGCTGCCCGGCTGGCGGCTCGACGTGCGCCAGGTCGGCCACTACCGCGCCGAGCGCGTCCGCCTCGTACGGACCCGGCCCACCGCCGCGCTGAGCGGCGCGCCCGCGCTGGAGGCGGCCCGATGAGCGTCCTGCAACTCCTCCTCGCCGCCGTCCTGATCCTCGCCAACGGCTTCTTCGTCGGCGCCGAGTTCGCCCTCGTCTCCGTACGGCGCAGCCAGATCGAACCCCTCGCGGCCGGCTCCGCGCGCGCCCGCCGCGTCCTGCACGGCCTCGAACACCTGCCGAAGATGATGGCGGCGGCCCAGTTCGGGATCACGCTGTGCTCCCTGACGCTCGGCGCGGTCGCCGAGCCGACCGTCGCCCACCTCCTGGAGCCGGTCTTCACCGCCGCGCACCTGCCCGAAGGGCTCGTGCACCCGCTCGGCTACGTCATCGCGCTGCTCCTCGTCGTCTTCCTCCACCTCGTCATCGGCGAGATGGTCCCGAAGAACCTCGCGATGGCCGCGCCCGAGAAGGCGGCGCTGTGGTTCGGGCCCGGGCTCATCGCCTTCGCCCGCGTCTGCGGCCCCGTGACCCTCTTCCTCGCCGCCTGCGCCCGGCTCGTCCTGCGCGCCTTCCGCGTCGAGCCGAAGGACGAGGTCGAGGCCGTCTTCACGAGCGACCAGCTCAGCCACCTCGTGGAGGACGCGGGACAGGCCGGGCTGCTCGACGCGGAGGCCCAGGAACGCCTGGAGGACGCCCTGGAACTCGGCACCCGCCCGGTCACCGACGTCCTCCTCGACCGTGCCCAGCTCGTCACCGTCGATCCCGCCGTCACCCCGCGCCGCATCGAGGAGCTGACCGTCGCCACCGGCTACAGCCGCTTCCCCGTCCTCGGCACCGGCGGGGTCTTCATGGGATACCTGCACGTCAAGGACGTCCTCGACCTGGACGAGCCCGACCGCGCGGTGCCCCAGCGCCTGTGGCACCGCATGATCACGCTGCGCGCGGAGCTGCCGCTGGACGACGCCCTGACCGTGATGCGCCGCGCCGCGACCCAACCTCGCGCAGTCGCCCAACCCGAGCGGCCGGGGTCCTCGGCCTCGTCACC
>NZ_GG770539.1:6096911-6099228 GCF_000154905.1 Streptomyces sp. SPB074
CCGGCGGGGTCGCCCGGTGTCCCGCCCCCGGCGCCGCCCGGTGCCCTTTGGGGGCTCTCCCGGGGCGCCGTCGCGGGGGCCGGGCTCAGAAGTCGTCCTCCGCCGTCGGCTCGTGCGGTCCCGGGTTGCGCCCCGACAGGACCTCCCCGTACGCCTGCATGAGGTCCGGCAGGCGCAGCGTCGCGAGGTCGTCGCGGCTGGGCGGGTCCGGGTAGCTCATCAGCCGCAGATCGCGGTAGGCGCAGGACTTCTCGTACAGCGTGCGCAGGAAGCGGCCGTTGCCCAGCTCGTCGATCCAGCCCTCCTCGACCACGTGCCCCGCGATCGAGGCCAGTTCCTCGCGCGCCTCCTCGTCCCAGTGGTCCCCGTTCGCCCCGGCGAGCACCTCGCCGATCCGGGTCAGCTCCGCGGGCCGGTACGAGGGGAAGTCCACGCGGCTCGTGAAGCGCGAGCCGAGCCCGGGATTGGCGGCCAGCAGCCGGTCCATGCCCTCGGGGTAGCCCGCGAGTATCACCACGAGATGGCCCCGGTTGTCCTCCGCCCGCTTGAGGAGCACTTGCAGCGCCTCGTCCCCGTAGGCGTCCCCGCGCCCGTACCCGGAGTTGGAGAGGCTGTACGCCTCGTCCACGAAGAGGACCCCGCCGAGCGCCGAGTCGATCAGCTCGTTCGCCTTGACCGCCGTCTGGCCCAGGTACTCGCCCACCAGGTCCGAGCGCTGCGCCTCCACGAGGTGGTCCCCGCCCAGCAGGCCCAGCGCGTAGAAGACCCGCCCCAGGATGCGCGCCACCGTGGTCTTCCCCGTGCCCGAGGGGCCCGAGAAGATGAAGTGCCGCTTCGGCGGCTGCACCGGCAGTCCCTGCTCCGCGCGCAGCCGCGCCATGTTCAGCTGCGCCGACAGCGCCCGCACCTGACGCTTCACCGGCTCCAGCCCGACCATCTGCTCCAGCTCGGCGAGCGCGGCCTCCAGGAGCGCGGGATCGGCCGGACCGGCCGGTATCCGCCGCGGCCCGGGCTGCGCGGGCAGCACCGCCTTCTCGCGTACGTCCTCGGCCGGGCCGTTCACCGGCGGTTCCCCGCCCAGGTGCGGGGGCTCGGCCGCCGCCGTGTCCGCGCCGAAGAGCGGTTCGCCGCCCTCGCGCGCCACCGCCGTGTCCTGCCCCGCGCCGCCGAGGCTCACCGCCGCGTAGTCCAGCGGCGAGGCGAGATCCTGGTAGCCGTCGCCCTCGGAGATCGCCGCGAGCCGCGCCGCCGTGTCCATGAAACCCGCGTCCACCCGGTGCACCGCGCGGTACAGCGGCAGCGCCGCCGCGCTGCGCCCGCTGCCCTCCCGGGCCCGCGCCAGCCAGTACCGCAGTTCCTTGCGCTGCGGCTGCTCGCTGCGGCAGCGCATGAGCGCCGCCGAGAGCAGCGGCTCCGCCTGCCCGTACATCTCCAGCCGGACCCGCGCCATCCCGCCGAAGAGCCCCGCCTCGATACCGAGGAGCACGTCGTCCAGCAAGGGATCGGTGTGCCGGGCCAGTTGCTCCCAGTCCTTGACGAGATAGGACCGGCAGGCGTGCAGGAACCGCACCTGCCGGTCGCTCTCGGGCGGCGGCAGCGCGCCGAGCGCCCGGTCGAGATCAGGCACGTGGCGCCCGTCGAGCCAGTGCGAGGCGTGCGCGAGCAGCAGATCCCGCGTGGTCTCCAGCACCGGCTGCACCCACCAGCCCAGCCAGTACCAGGAATTGAGCGGGCGCCGGTGCCTGGCCCGCTGCTCGCCGAAACGGTCGCGGTGCTGGAACATGCGCAACAGCGCGGCCGGGGTGTCGATGCGCAGGGCGTGCAGGCCCAGCCAGCCGTCCGCCATGCCCGGATCGAGGCGCACCGCCGTGCGGAACTCCTCCTCCGCCTGCGGATAGGCGCCCATCGTGTAGGCGTCGACGCCGCGCAACCAGGCGAGATCGGCCGGGCCCGGTGCGCCGTGCGTGCCGAAGTCCATCACGTCCCCCACAAACCGTGCCCCCGTGGCCTTGCCGCCGGACCCGTCGTCGGCCGCGCGGCCGAACCGCCGCGCCGCGAGCGGCTCTTGCTCCCCCGTGCGGGTGCCGCCCGCCAGGGGACGGGCCGCACTGCGGCATCGTACCTGCGCAGACGTGCCCTGCCGAAGGGTGTCGCGGGCGTCGCGGAGGCAGCGCCGGGCGCAGGGGGCGCACGGGGAGGCATCCAGGTGTGGTCACTCGCTGTGAGTGGACGAATGCGTCAAGTGCGGCGAAAGCGGGGGAGCGGGGGGCAGAATTGTAGCCCCCGGTCACGGGGGAACAACCGGGGGCTTCGTGTC
>NZ_GG770539.1:6100075-6102847 GCF_000154905.1 Streptomyces sp. SPB074
CCCCCCGCTCCCCGGACCCCGCGCGCCACCGTCCGGGCCCCCGCGCCCCGCCCGGCCCGTACCGCCGCTCGGAGCAGCCCCGTACCCCTCAGAGGTCCAGGCCAATATTGGTGCGCCCACCCGCCAGGGAAAAGCTGGTCCCCGGGGTCCGCGGGGGTGATAGTGGCCCCTGACGCGCGCCTGTCCGCCCCGGCACCGCGCCCGTGCGGCGGGCCGCACCGACCACAGAGATGGACCCACACAGATGGGGGACCCCCACCCATGACCGGCTCCACATCGCGTCGTACCGTCCTCACCGCGGCCGTCGCCGTCGCCGCCGGCGCCGCCGCCTCCGGGCCCGCCCTCGCGGCGGACCGCTCCGGCGAAGGCCGCCACCGCCCCCCCGCCAGGACCGCCGAGTACCACGGCTTCACGCGCGCCGCGGACTGGCGCTCCGGCCGCGCCGAGGGCGTCCGCGTCCTCACCGGCCGCCGCCCCGGCCTCACCCTCGCCCACGCGGCCGGGGAGCGCGACTACGCCGACCCGCACCTCAAGACCACGACCCGCTACGAGTACGCGCGCTGGACCTCCCCGCGCCACCGCCTCGCCGTGCCCGCGACCGAGGTCATCGCCTCCTGGAACGCCGACACCCCCACCGGCACCTGGATCGAGGTGGAGGTCTCGGGAACGTACTCGGACGGCGCCGAGACCCCCTGGTACGTCATGGGCCGCTGGACGGCCGGGGACGACCCCGAGAAGGACATCCGCCGCACCTCCGTGGACGACCAGGGCGACGGCCGCAGCAGCGTGTGGACCGACACCCTCGCCATCGACGACGCCGCCTCCGGGCTGCGCCTGGCCTCCTACCGCCTGCGCCTGAGCCTCTACCGCCGCCCCGGCACCCGTCCCGCGCCCACCGTGTGGCGCCTCGGCGCGATGGGCTCGGACGTCCCCGACCGCTACACCGTGCCCGCCTCCACGCCCGGCCCGGCGGCCGAGCTGACCGTGCCCCGCTACTCCCAGGAGATCCACTCCGGGCAGTACCCGCAGTACGACAACGGCGGCGAGGCGTGGTGCAGCCCCACCTCCTCGCAGATGACCATCGAGTACTGGGGCCACGAGCCCAGCGCCCGGGACCTCGCCTGGGTCGATCCCTCCTACGCCGACCCGCAGGTGTGCCACGCGGCCCGGCAGACCTTCGACTACCAGTACGACGGCTGCGGCAACTGGCCCTTCAACGCCGCCTACGCCGCGACGTACCCGGGCCTCCAGGGCGTCGTGACGCGCCTCGGCTCGCTCGCCGACATCGAGACGCTCATCGCCGCCGGCATCCCCGTCATCACCTCCCAGTCGTTCCTCAAGACCGAGCTGACGGGCGCCGGGTACGGCACCGCCGGGCACCTCATGACGGTCATCGGCTTCACCGCCTCGGGCGACGTCGTCGTCAACGACCCCGCGTCCCCGGACGACCCCGCGGTGCGCCGCGTCTACCGGCGGTCCGAATGGGAGACGATCTGGCTCAGGACCAAGCGCAAGACCGCGACCGGCGCCGACGCGAGCGGCACCGGCGGCGTCTGCTACCTCTACTTCCCCGCCGAGCCGAGCCCCCGCCAGCGCGCGGCTCTCGCGGCGGTGGGAGTGCGCTGAACCGGGGCGCGCGAGCGCCGTACGGGCAGCGGGCCGGCCCCGCCCGTACGGCGCTTCCGCCCCCCGCCCGGGGCCCGTGACGTGCGGCGATCCTTCCGGCATACTGCCACCGCCCGGCCCCCCACCCGCCTCCAGCGGCGGGCGCGCACTCCCGCGAGACCCGCGGCGGCGCGCGCGGCCCGGGCACCCACGAGGCAGCGCCGCCTCCACCCCCGGTGAGCGCTGCCCGCGCCCCACAGGGAGGGATGGCACGTATGCCCGCAGAGATCCGGCGGCCCGTGGAACGGGACCTGCCCACCGAGGAGGCCGGGGAACTGATCGCCCTCGTGCGCGACATCGCGCGCAAGGAGATCGCCCCGCACGCGGCGGCAGAGGAAGAGGAAGGCACCTTCCCGCGCGCCGCATTCCGCCTCCTGTCCGACGCCGGGCTCCTCGGACTGCCCTACGCCGCCGAGTACGGCGGCGGCGAGCAGCCCTACGCCGTCTACCTCCAGGCCCTCGAAGAACTCGCCGCAGCCCGCCTCACCGTGGGCGTCGGGGTCAGCGTGCACGTCCTGTCCTGCCACGCCCTCGCCCTCCACGGCACGAAGGAGCAGCGGGCCGCCTGGCTCCCCGGGATGCTCGGCGGCGGACTGCTCGGCTCGTACTGCCTCTCCGAGCCCACCGCGGGCTCGGACGCCGCCGCGCTCAGCACGAAGGCCGTCCGCGACGGCGAGGACTGGGTCCTGACCGGTACGAAGGCGTGGATCACGCACGGCGGGATCTCCGACTTCTGCACCGTCCTCGCGCGCAGCGGAGGGCCCGGCGCCAAGGGCGTCACCGCCTACCTCGTCCCGACGGACGCGGAGGGGCTTCACGCGGCCCCGCCCGAGCGGAAGATGGGCCTCAAGGGCTCCCCGACCGCGCAACTCCACTTCGACGGGGTGCGGGTGGCCGACGCGCGCCGTATCGGCGCCGAGGGCGAGGGCTTCTCGCTCGCGCTCGACGCCCTCGACGCGGGCCGCCTCGGCATCGCCGCCTGCGCGGTCGGCCTCGCCCAGGCGGCGCTCGACGCGGCACTGGACCGGGCCGCCGAGTGGCGCCAGTTCGGCCGCGCGATCGGCGACTTCCAGGGCCTGCGCTTCCTTCTCGCCGACATGGCCACCG
>NZ_GG770539.1:6103808-6105461 GCF_000154905.1 Streptomyces sp. SPB074
GAGCGGCCCGCGCGGGGCGGAAACCGGCACCAACGGCCCGTGCGGACGGCTCAGGCGGCCGGGTGGAGGGTGCTCAGCGGGCGGCGCGGCGCCTTGAGGGGCCGCGAGCCGGGGCCGCCGACGTGCGAGAAGGGCTGGGTACGCCAGTCCAGGCCCTGCGGGAGCGTCAGGAGCACGCCGATCTCCTGCTCCTCGGCGCCGTCCTCGCCGGCCGGGCGGGCGCTCGCGGCGGCACGGCCCGTACCGGCGCAGACGGTGAGCCCGAAGGGGTTCCACGGCGAGGCGCACAGCGCGTGCTCCGGCAGGACGTCCTCGTCCACGAGCAGCGCGATGGGCTGGGCGCAGTCCGGGCACACGACCCGGTAGATCTCGAAGGTGTCGTACGCGTCGAACTCCTCGTCCTCGACGGGTTCGACGCCCTCCGGAGCCGGCGGCTCGGCGAGCCGGCGGCGGGCGGCACGGGCGCGGCTGGACCGCTTGGGATTCTGCATTCGGGTTTCTCCCCCTCGGGTGGGCCGACAAGGCACTGCGGCCTCGACCACAGCAAGCACTTCCCCCCGGCCCCGCCCGGTAATCGCGACACCTGTGCGGACACGGCTCCCCGAGTGTGGTATTCGTCACACGAGGGTGTGAAAGCGGGGGTGAGGAGGCGTTCGGGGGGGCGTACGGGGGCACGCGCGCCCGCGCTGTCCACGGTGCGAGACGCGCCGCCCACGCCTGTCCAGGTCCTGCCCCGGACGGTAGGTTCAGCGGCATGGAGGACCTTGACCGGCAGATCGTGCGCTTGCTCGTCGCGGACGGGCGGATGAGCTACACCGACTTGGGCAAGGCCACGGGCCTGTCCACCTCGGCGGTGCACCAGCGGGTGCGGCGGCTCGAACAGCGCGGCGTCATCCGGGGATACGCGGCCGTCGTGGACCCCGAGGCCGTCGGCCTCGCCATGACCGCCTTCATCTCCGTCAAGCCCTTCGACCCCTCGGCCCCCGACGACATCGCCGAACGCCTCGCGCCCGTCGAGGAGATCGAGGCGTGCCACAGCGTCGCGGGCGACGAGAACTACATCCTCAAGGTCCGCGTCGAAAGCCCCCACGACCTGGAGAACCTCCTCGCGCGGGTCCGCTCCCTGGCCGGGGTCTCCACCCGCACGACGGTCGTCCTCTCCACCCCGTACGAGTCCAGGCCCCCGCACATCTGACGTCTTCCGCCGCGGGGCCTCCGTCGCGGGTGGGCGGAACGGATGGGCCCTGGGACCCCGGTGAGCCGCGTCCCTGGAAGGCCCCGTCCTGGAGGGCCGCCCCGCCGCGCCCGCCCGCCACGCGCCACACTGTCCCCATGAACCGCACGACACCCCCGCCTCCCCCCACCGTCCTGCTCCGCGGTGGCGAGGTGCACAGCCCCGCCGACCCCTTCGCGACCGCCATGGTGGTCGAGCGCGGCCACGTCGCCTGGGTCGGCTCCGAAGGCGCGGCGGACGCCTTCGCGGACGGCGTGGACGAGGTCGTCCACCTCGAAGGCGCCCTCGTCACCCCGGCGTTCGTGGACGCGCACGTCCACGCGACCGGTACCGGACTCGCCCTCACCGGCCTCGACCTCAGCGGGGCGACGAGCCTGGAGGACGCGCTCGACCGCGTCGCGCCCACGCCCGCGCCCGCG
>NZ_GG770539.1:6105894-6108395 GCF_000154905.1 Streptomyces sp. SPB074
CTCCGACGAGGAGGACTTCACGGGGCTGCTGCGCCTGGCGCCGAGGAGCCCGGCCCGCGCGTCGTCGGCTACTGGGCCGAGGCGGTCGCGGGCGAGCGGGACGCGGAGCGGGTCCGCGCCCTCGGCGCGCGCGGCGCGGCGGGCGACCTCTTCGCCGACGGCGCGCTCGGCTCGCACACCGCGTGCCTGCACGCGCCGTACGAGGACGCGGCGAGCGGCCACCGGGGCACCCCCTACCTCGACGCCGAGGCCGTCGCCGAGCACGTCACGGCGTGCACCGAGGCCGGGCTCCAGGCCGGGTTCCACGCGATCGGGGACGCGGCGCTCGGCGCCGTCGTCGCGGGTTTCCGCGCGGCGGCCGAGAAGACCGGCCTGGACCGGGTGCGCGCGCTGCGCCACCGCGTCGAGCACGCGGAGATGCTCGATGCCGAGGGCATCGCTGCCTTCGCCGCACTCGGCCTCACCGCCTCCGTGCAGCCCGCCTTCGACGCGCTGTGGGGCGGCGAGGACGGCATGTACGCGGCGCGGCTCGGCGCCGCGCGGGCCCGGACCCTCAACCCCTTCGCGGCCCTGCTGCGCGCCGGGGTCCCGCTCGCCCTCGGCTCGGACGCCCCGGTCACCCCGCTCGACCCCTGGGGCACCGTGCGGGCCGCCGCCTTCCACCGCACGCCGGAGCACCGCGTCTCGGTGCGGGCGGCCTTCACCGCCCACACCCGGGGTTGGCTGGCGGGCCGCCGGGCGCGACGACGCGGGCACCCTGGTCCCCGGCGCGCCCGCCGACTACGCGATCTGGCGCACGGGCGCCCTCGTCGTGCAGGCCCCGGACGACCGCGTCGCCCGCTGGTCGACCGACCCCCGCTCCGGCACCCCGGGCCTGCCCGACCTGAGCCCGGGCACACCGCTGCCCGAGTGCCTCGTGACGGTCGTCGGGGGCCGCGAGGTGTACCGGGCCGGGGCCTGAGGGCGCGGCGGGGCCGTCCGGGTGGACCCGGCGCCCCGCGTACGCCCGCTGGGGTGATGTGCCCCCGTCGCCGTCCGGCCCCGAGTCCTCGGGGCCGAGCGGCGCCCGGCGGCCCCGCGGCTCGCCGCTGACCTGCGCGATCACGCGACACTCCGCACGGGGCCCGGGGCCACGGGTGTTGACAGGGTCCGGCGCTCTGCGGGTAGGTTCGGCCGGGTCCACCACCGGACAACCGATCGGCGACGTCCCGCGCATCCGCTGGGCGCGACTGGGCCGCGGGGGGAACGCGCCGGAGTTCCTCCCCACGCGAGCCAGGTCCAGCGTCCGCGCCCACCGGACACGGGCACGTTTCGTACGAGCAAGGGGTCCCTCCCCGCCAGCGGCGTGGGGGACGGTGCGACCCGGGTGGGGCCCGGCCGCTCAGTAGACAACGGTTCACGGTCGATCCGCAGCCAGCGGGTCCCTGGCCGGCCCGAAGGGCGCCGGGCCCTCATCCGCAGTTTCCGCGCGCTCGCGTCAGCCTCCCGCCGCGCATCCCCCGGACGTGTGGTCGTCGTATCCCGGCCCCCTCGCCCCGTGTCGCCGTGCCGGCCCGGGCCGCCCGTATGGGCAACTAAGGTGGTCACGCGCACGGATCGGCACGTAAGGGGCAGCAGTGAACGCAGGCGAGGGTCCGGCGGGCGGCCGGGACGGTCGGCGCCCGCCGCTGGGCGAGGCGCTGGTGATCATCCCGACGTACAACGAGGCGGAGAACCTCCGCTCGATCGTCGGCCGCGTCCGCGAGGCGGTGCCCGGGGCGCACGTCCTCGTCGCGGACGACAACAGCCCGGACGGCACGGGCGCCCTCGCCGACGAGCTCGCCGCCGGGGACGAGCACGTCCGGGTGCTGCACCGCGGGGGCAAGGAAGGGCTCGGCGCCGCCTATCTCGCCGGTTTCTCCTGGGGGCTCGACCACGGCTTCGACGTCCTCGTGGAGATGGACGCGGACGGTTCGCACCAGCCCGAAGAACTGCCCCGCCTCCTGACGGCCCTGCGCGAGGCCGACCTCGTCCTCGGCTCCCGCTGGATCACGGGCGGCCGGGTGGTCAACTGGCCCAAGTCCCGCGAGTTCCTCTCGCGCGGCGGCTCCACGTACTCCCGCCTCCTCCTCGACGTCCCGCTGCGCGACGTCACCGGCGGCTTCCGCGCCTTCCGCGCCGCGACCCTGCGCGGCCTCGGCCTCGCGGACGTCGAATCCCAGGGCTACTGCTTCCAGGTCGACCTGGCCCGCCGCGCGGTCCGCTCCGGCTACCGCGTGGTGGAGGTCCCCATCACCTTCGTGGAGCGCGCGCTCGGCGACAGCAAGATGAGCCGCGCCATCGTCGCCGAGGCCCTGTGGCGCGTCACCGCCTGGGGAGTCACCGCCCGCGTCGACAAACTCCTGGGAAGACCGCAGCCACCCGCCCGCCGCCCCCGCGACCAGAAAACCCCACCCCCACCAAACCCCGACCCCACGAGCGCCTGACCCCCCACCGGCCCTTCCCGCGCCTGACCCATATCA
>NZ_GG770539.1:6108639-6109004 GCF_000154905.1 Streptomyces sp. SPB074
TGATCCTCCTCGGGGAGGCGGCCGGCGGCCTCGTGGTCGTCGTCCTGCTCGCCGCCGGGATCATCGGCGGCGGCGCGGTCGTCAAGCGCGCGGGGCGCCGCGCCTTCGGCGCCCTCACCCGCACCCTCCAGCAGCCGCCCACCGCCGGGGCCCCCGAGACGGAGCGCGCCGAGGGCAACGGCTTCCTCATGCTCGCGGGGCTGCTCCTCATGATCCCCGGGCTGCTCTCGGACGCCGCCGGTCTCGTCCTCCTCGTCCCCGGCATCCGCGGCGCGCTCTCGCGCCGCGTCGAGCGGGCGATGCGGCGCAGGCTGGACGCGGCGACGGGCGGCGCCTTCGACGCCGCCTACACCCGGGCCGGCGCC
>NZ_GG770539.1:6109164-6111544 GCF_000154905.1 Streptomyces sp. SPB074
CCGTGCTCGCGAGGAGCCGCCCGCCGACGGCTCAGGCGGACTTGCGGCTGTCGCGCGGGTGCACCGCGATGTTCATCGCACCGGAGCGCAGGACGGCCAGGCGCTCGGCCAGGACCTCCTCCAGCTCCTCCCGCGTACGCCGCTCCATGAGCATGTCCCAGTGCGTGCGCGCGGGCTTGGTCTTCTTCTCCTCCGGCCCGTCCCCGTCCACGAGGAGTGCCTGTGCGCCGCACACCTTGCACTCCCACTCCGCGGGGATCTCCGCCTCGACCGAGAACGGCATCTCGAAGCGGTGTCCGTTCTGACATGCGTACTCGACGGCCTGGCGCGGGGCCAGGTCGATGCCGCGGTCCGTCTCGTAGCTGGTCACCACAAGGCGTGTGCCGCGAAGCGCTCGCTCACTCATGAATCGTGCCTCCCGGGCTTGCTCGCCCACAGAACAGTCGTCGCTGTCGTCGTCATCCGGTCAACGTCCGGTCGGCGGTGAAGATTCCCGTGCGGGGTCAGAGCGTCGCCGTCGTAGCCGCCCCATTTCTACCCACCAGTGCCCGCTTTGTCACATCTGGCGAGGTACGCACCGCGATTCCCCGGTCCGCCCTCGCGGTGCGCGGGCGGCGGGAACGGTACGTCCGAATGGTCAAACGCGTACACTACCGCCCTTCGTGCCCCCGTGCGAAATCCGCGCGGGCGGCGGCGCGGCAGGTCAGGCCAGGGACCGGGCCCCGCCCTCCACGCCCGCGGGGACGGTGTTCCCCGCCTCGCGCATCCCCCGCGCGAGCGGCACCCGCAGCAGTACGCCGAAACCGAGCACGAAGAAGACGACCAGCGAGATGATCGCGTCCCGGTAGCTCCCCGTGACCTGGTACGTGAGCCCGAAGAGCAGCGGGCCGAGCCAGCTCATGCCCCGGTCGCTCATCTCGTACGCGGAGAAGTACTCGGCCTCCTTGCCCGCCGGGACCAGGTGCGAGAAGAGCGAGCGCGAGAGCGCCTGGCTGCCGCCCATGATCAGCCCGATCCCGGCGGCGAGGACGAAGAACCACGCGGGCGCCCCGGCGGGCAGGAAGTAGCCGCAGGCCACGATGAGCGTCCACGCGCCGAGCGAGGCGAGCACCGTCCGCTTCGTCCCGTACCGCAGCGCGAGCCGCCCCATCCCGAGCGCCCCGGCCACGGCGACCACCTGCACGAGCAGGATCGCGACGATGAGCGTGGACTGGCTCAGGCCCAGTTCCTCGGAGCCGAAGACGGAGGCCTGCGAGATGACCGTCTGGATGCCGTCGTTGTAGAGGAGGTACGCGAGCAGGAACCACAGCGTCACCGGCCGGGCGCGCATGTCCTTGAGCGTCGCGCCGAGCTGCCGCCAGCTCCCGCCCACGGCGTTGGCGCCCGCCCCCGCCGCCGGGCGCTCGCGCAGCCGCCGCAGCGGGACGAGCGTGAACACGCCCCACCACAGCCCGGCCGAGGACAGGCAGATCCGCACCGCCGTCGACTCGCTCACGCCGAAGGAGTCGTGCCCGAGGTAGAGGACCAGGTCGAAGACGAGGACGAGCGCCCCCGCCGCGTACCCGAAGGCCCAGCCGCGCGAGGAGACCGCGTCGCGCTCCTGCGGCGCGGCGATCTGCGGCAGGAACGCGTTGTAGACGACCGTCGAGACCGCGATCGAGGCGTTGGCGACGACGAGCAGCACCCCGCCGAGCAGATAGCGGTCCCCGTCCAGGAAGAACATCCCGGCCGCCGCCGCCGCGCCGAGGTAGGCGGCGGCCCCCAGCAAGGGCTTCTTGCGGCCCGTACGGTCGGCGAGCGCCCCCGCGAGCGGCATCACCAGGACCGAGACGATCACCGAGAGCGAGACGCTGTACGCGAAGAACGACCCGGCCCGCACCGGCAGGCCCAGCGGGTGCACGTATCCGTCCGCGTCCGCCGCGCTCTTCGCCACCTCGGTGAGGTACGGGCCGAGGAAGACCGTGAGCACGCTGGTCGAGTACACCGAGCAGGCCCAGTCGTAGAAGTACCAGCCGCGCTGCTCCCGCCGCCGCGCCCCCGCCTCGTCCGCCGCCCCGGCGGCGACCGCCGCCCCCGCGTCCGCGCCCATCCCGCTCCCTCGCCTCGTCCCGCACGCGGACTCAGGCTCCCGGCCATCGCCCCCGGGCCCGCAGCACCGTGCGCAGCGCCTCGATGTGGTCGGTCATGATGCCATCAACCCCGAGGTCCAGGAGGCGTTCCATCTCCGCCTCCTCGTTCACCGTCCACACGTGCACCTGGAGCCCGCGCGCGTGCGCGCTCCGCACGAAGGCGCGGTCGACCACCGTGAGCCGCCCGTGCCGCGCCGGCACCTGCGCCGCGAGCGCCCCGCGCGGCGGCACGCAGGGCAGTCCCCAGGAGC
>NZ_GG770539.1:6111948-6119442 GCF_000154905.1 Streptomyces sp. SPB074
TGTCTCCGTGTTCTCCAGGCCGTCCGCCGCGCCGCCCCGGTGGGCGAAGGCGAGGGGGAGCGGGTGGTCGAGGAACGGGTGCGGGGCGGGGGCCGGGGTGTTCACGCGCGCAGTATGGCACCGCGCGCGCTCAGGCCCGCCCGGGGCCGGGGGGCGCGACGGGACCGGGCGCGGGGCCCCGCGGGGAGCCGGGCGGGGAGCCGGGCGCGGGGTCCGGCCCGGGGAGGGCGAAGACGCCGAGGAAGAACTGCGCGAGGGGGCCGATCGTCAGCGCGTACAGGATCGTGCCGATCCCCAGCGTCCCGCCGAGCGCGATGCCGACGAGGCCCACCGTGATCTCCACGAAGGTCCGGCACAGCCGCAGGGAACGGCCCGTGCGCCGGTGCAGCCCCGTCATCAGGCCGTCGCGCGGGCCCGGCCCGAAGCGCGCCGAGATGTAGAGGCCGGTCGCCGCGCCGTTGAGCACGATGCCCGCCAGCAGCAGCCCGGTCCGTACCGGCCAGGAATGCGCGGAGGGGAGCAGGGCGAGCGTCCAGTCCATCGAGAGGCCGACGAGGAAGACGTTCGAGACGGTCCCGAGCCCGGGCCGCTGGCGCAGCGGCCACCACAGCAGCAGCACGAGCGCCCCCGCGATGATCGCGACCGTCCCGATGCTCAGCCCCGTGCGCCGGGCCACCCCCTGGTGGAAGAGGTTCCACGGCTCGACGCCGAGGCCCCCGAGCACCAGCAGACCGTCGCTGAAGCCGAAGAGGAGCAGCCCGGCGTAGAGATGGACGAGGCGGCGGGGGAGCGAGGCGGCGGCGCGCGGCGGGGAAGCGGTGGTCATGGAGCCCCCGGAGGTCGGAGTGGACTGGTACGTGCCACCCTGGAAGCCGCAGGAAGGCCCTCGACAGGGCCAATTGAGGAGAAGTGGACTGATTTCCATGGCGGAGCGGGGTATCGCGGTCATCCGTCCGGCGCAGCTCGCCCGGCTGCTCGCGTCCCAGCGGGCCCCGGAACCGGCCACCGAAGGGCAGGGGCACCCGGCGGCGGAGGCGGGGAGCGGGACGGTCCGGGAGCGGCCCGCCCGGCACACCCCCGCGTACCAGGCCCTCGCCGACGGCATCCGGGTCCTCGTCCTGGAGGGCAGGGTCCCGGTGGGCGCCCGGCTCCCGGCCGAGCGGGAACTGGCCGCGGCACTTGCCGTCAGCCGTACCACCGTCGCGACCGCGTTCGAGGCGCTGCGCGAGGCCGGCTTCCTGGAGTCCCGGCGCGGCGCCGGGAGCTGGATCGCCTTCCCCGCCGGGGCCCCGCTCCCCGCCCGCGGCCTCGGCCCGCTGCCCCCCGAGCGCGCCGGGCAGCTCATCGACCTCGGGTACGCCTCCCTCCCGGCCCCCGAGCCCTGGCTCACCCGTGCCGTGCGGGGCGCCACGGACGCCCTCGCGCCCTATGCCCTGACCCACGGCGACTACCCGGCCGGGCTGCCCGCGCTCCGCCAGACCCTCGCCGAGCGCTACACGGCGCGCGGCGTCCCCACGATGCCCGAGCAGATCATGGTCACGACCGGGGCGATGGGCGCCACCGACGCGATCATCAGCCTCTTCGCGCCGCGTGGCGAACGCGTCGCCGTCGAGTCCCCGAGCTACGCCAACATCCTCCAGCTCCTGCGCGACGCGGGGGCCCGCCTCGTGCCCGTCGCGATGGCCGAGGGCACCGGCGGCTGGGACGTGGCGCGCTGGCGGCAGGTGCTGCGCGAGTCGGTGCCCCGGCTCGCGTACGTCGTCGCCGACTTCCACAACCCGACCGGCGCCCTCGCCGACGAGGAGACCCGCCGCGCCCTCACCACGGCCGCGCGCGCGGCCGGCACGGTGCTGCTCGTGGACGAGACGATGGCCGAACTGCGGCTCGACGCGGATCTCGGCGCCCCGGGCGCGATGCCCCGGCCGGTGTGCGCCTTCGACCCGGCGGGCTCGACGGTCATCACGGTGGGCTCGGCGAGCAAGGCGTTCTGGGCGGGGCTGCGCGTCGGCTGGGTCCGGGCGGCGCCGGAGACGATCCGCCGGCTCGTCGCGGCGCGCGCGTACGCCGACCTGGGCACCCCCGTGCTCGAACAGCTCGCCCTCAACTGGCTCCTGACGACCGGCGGCTGGGAGGAGGCGGTCGCGCTGCGCCGCACCCAGGCGGCGAGCAACCGCGCCGCTCTCGTCGCCGCGATCCGCGAGCGGCTGCCCGACTGGGAGTTCACGGTCCCGCGCGGCGGGCTGACGCTGTGGGTGCGCGCGGGCGGCCTCTCCGGCTCGCGCATCGCCGCCGCGGGCGAGGAGGCGGGCGTACGCGTCCCCTCGGGCCCCCGCTTCGGCGTGGACGGCGCCTTCGAGGGCTACCTCCGGCTCCCCTTCACGGTCGGCGGCCCCCTGGCCGTGGAAGCCGCCGACCGCCTGGCCCGCGCGACGGACCTGGTCCGCGCGGGAGCGGGGGCGCACACGGCGGCGCAGCGCGGACTCATCGCCTGAGGGGACACCGCGCGGCGCCGCCTCCTCGCCCGACGCGCCGACGCCGTACGGGGCCCGCCGCGCCGGGGCCCGTCGGCTCAGCCCTCCGCCACCGACACCCGTACCGGCCGGATCGCCGGCTCCTCCGCAGGCTCCGCGCCCGCCGCCTCGCTCGGGCACTCCTCCTCGGCCGGTCCCGCCTGCTTCGCCAGGTTCGAGCCGCCGCGCCGGGGGAGGAGCGCGAGGACGGCCTCGCGGTGCGCGTCGGCCGCCGAGTCGTCGTACGGGTCGGGCGTCGCCGGGACCTGGAGCCGCAGCACGGGGCCCGCGCCCAGGCGCGCGTACCCGCGCCCCGGGGGCAGCTCGCCCGCCGGGGTGGACTGCGGGGCCGCGCCCAGGATCTCCGCGGCCTGCCGCGCGCTCGCGGGCGCGAGCGCGACCCGGGCCCGCGCGTACTGCGCGACGACCGGGTCCAGCCCGTCCACGCAGTCGTACTGCTCGGCCACGACGACCGTCACGAGCGCCGCCCTGCCGTGCCGCAGCGGCACGTGCAGGTGGCTCTGCGGGTCGGCGAGCCCCTGCGCGCGGGCCAGGTGCCCGAGCACGGCGGGCCGGTCCACGAGCACCCACAGCGGGCGGCGGACGTCCTCGGGCGGCGCCTCGCCCGCCTGCCGCGCCCGGTTCGCCGCGACGAGCCTGCGCTCCGTCTCGCGCGCCGCCCACTCCAGGGCCCCCAGCGCCCCGGTGAGCCCGCACTCGACGCCGAGGACCCCGTCGCGTCCCACGAAGCACGTGTAGTCCCCCGTGCCGCCGCCGTCCACGACGAGCACGTCCCCCTCGCGCAGCGCCTGGAGGGCGAGGGCGCGCAGCAGCGTGCTCGTACCGCTCCCGGGCCGCCCGGCGACGAGCAGGTGCGGCTCGGGCGAGCGGGCACCCGTGCGCCACACCACGGGCGGGACGTCGAGCGCCGCGCCCCCCGCGTCCACGAGCGGCACCGTGCGCCGCACCACGAGCGCGTCGGTGAGCCCGAGTACCACCTCGCCCGGACTCGTCACGAAGGGCTGCGCGGGGATGTCGGTGGGCAGCGGCGGCAGCGCGGTGAGAGTGAGCCGGTTCGCCTCCTCCTCCCACCCGAAGTGGTACTCGCGGCCCCGCCCGCACTTCGCGTGCAGCAGCCGCTCGACCCCCGCCCGCGCCTCGGGGTCCCCGTCCGCGAAGGACGCCGGATAGGCGGCGGTGAGCGCGTCCAGCCGCCCCCGCTCGTCGAAGGCGAAGTCACCGAACGCCCGCTGCCAGTCGCCGCCGTGCGCGTAGAGCGGCTCGGGCGCCTCCGGCACGGCGAAGTACGGGACGAGTGCCTCGTACAGCGAGGCGAGCCGCGCCGCCTGCTCCTCGTCCGGCCCGCTCGCCCCGGGCTCCGGCGCGCGGTCGCGCCCGAGCCACCCGGCGGCGACGAGTACGGCCAGCAGGGCGGCGAGCGGCCCGTGCGGCGCGAGGCCCGCGGCGAGGACGGCGGCGGCGACGAGGAGGAGCAGCGGCCCGCGCCGTTCCTTCGGCGTCGCGGCCCAGCGGCGGCGCCCGGCCGCGAGGAGCCTGCCGAGCCCCCGGCCGAGGATGATCAGCGGGCGCAGCACGTCGGAGGCGCCGTCCGCCGCCGAACGTGCCAGGTCCCGGCCGCGCGCGAGGGACGCGCCGCCGTCGCGGAGGATGCGGGGGAGTGGTCGCCGTGCCACGTCGGTCTCCTGGGGAGTCGTACGAGAAGTCGTACGGAGTCGTACGAGTGACTGCCGGGCCCCCGCGCGGGACCCGGGCCGCGCGCGCCGCCGCGCACGGGGAACACGCCGGGACCTGGGCCCCGGCGTGCGGGAACGGGCGCCGGGCCTCAGAACTTGAGGCCGCCGAGGAGCGAGGCGAGGCTGGCGCCCCCGGCCTTGATGCTCGGCGCGATCGCGGTTCCGGCGAGGTAGAAGCCGAAGAGCGCGCACACGACCATGTGCAGCGGCTTGAGGCCGTCCTTCCGGCAGAAGAGGAAGACGATGATGCCGAGCAGGATGACGCCGGAGATGGACAGGATCATGAGGTTCTCCTGGTTGAGGGGGACAGTCACCATGAGTTCTTCCAGGCTCACAGCATGTATCTATACGACAAAAGGTGCAAATGAGTGATCAAGCGCTCATTTCGTCTTTATGTGAGGCGAACTTCCCCGTGCTCCGGAGGCCGCGAAACGCCTTCCCGCCCCCTGATTCCGCGCCTCGCCGGTGCGCGTCGATCTTTGCCCGCCGCCCTCCGGCTCGTGTACGCCTGAGCGCAGTACGCTGGCGATTCACCCGGACGGCGGCAGGCTCCGCCGGGCCGGGTGAGCTGCCCTGTCCCCTCCCCCTCCCGCAAGGCGGCCCTCCCGTGAACCCCACGTACGGAACGACCCGGGGCGAGCACCCGGAACCCCACCCCGCGGACACCTCCGGGGCCCCCGGCCCGGACGCTCCCACCCCGGACGCTCCCGCCCCGGACGCCGTGGACCCGGAGGTCGTGGCGCTCGCCACGCGCCTCTTCGGCCTCGCCCGCTCCGGCGAGACGGACGCCCTCGCCGCCTACGTCGACGCGGGCGTCCCGGTGAACCTCGCCAACGACAAGGGCGACACGCTGCTCATGCTCGCCGCGTACCACGGCCACGCCGGGGCGGTCCGCGCGCTCCTGGAGCGCGGGGCCGAGCCCGACCGCCCCAACGACCGCCACCAGACGCCGCTCGCGGGCGCGGTCTTCAAGGGCGAGGACGAGGTGATGGAGGCGCTGCTCGCGGCGGGCGCCGACCCGCACGCCGGCAGCCCCTCGGCCGTCGACACGGCGCGGATCTTCGGGAAGCCCGAACTGCTCGCCCGCTTCGGGGCGGCCTGAGACGCCGCGCCGCCGCCGCTCCGGCGCGAAGGCCGGTCACCGTGCGGCGCGAGGGCCGTCACCCTCCGGCGCGGCGGACGGCCGCCCTCCGGCACGGGTACGGTCACCCTCCGCGGCGGAAGGCGGTCACCCTCCGCCACGGCACAGGCCGCTCCCGCGCGTACCACCCGCCCGCCGCCCCGCGAGGCCGGTACGGGTGGGGCCGGTGCGACACATGAGGCGCCCGGCCACCCGGCCCGCCACCCCGCGCCCCGCGGCGGGCGCCCCCTTGTCAACGCCCGCCCCGCCGCTCCCACCTGCGGGAACGCCCGGAATCAGCGGGTGTTTCCACGCGTTTTGTCCCCCCGCCGTAAATGCGCTCGCCTGAGCATCGACGCCTGCGCCATCATGGCCACATGGTTCGGGTCCGGACGCCACGGGAAGAAGTGGCCCACCGCCCGGGCCGCGCAATGGCCCGCCCCGGGCCACCGACCGAGAGGCAGAGGAAGATGGCTGAGCGCAAGCGGCAGACGACGGGTCCACGGCCGTGCCGGCGCCACAGGTGACCGTCCGCCCCCCGTTCGTACCCACAGCTTGATGTGAGGCCCCTGTCATGTTCGATCCGGTCATAGCGCCCAGCGGCACCCTGCTGGGCCTGCTCCAGCGCGGCCGCGGCGACGGCACCCTGCACGCCCTCACCGCCCACCGCGCGGAAGCCCTCGAAGCGCTCGACACGTGCGTCCGCCAGGACCCGCGCGGCGACTGGCACTTGGAGAACCGCTCCCTCTACTACGCGCGCCTCTACCGCGAACTCGACGGCCCGCTCGACGGCATCGAGGCCCACCTCTTCGGCGCCGACGACCTCCTCGACCCCGAGGAGTCGCGCACCGGGCTCGCCCTCGCCGTCCTCGGCCACCTCGGCTCCTACGGGCGCCCCGAGGCGCTCGCCCTGCTGCGCCGCTACGTGGCCAGCGGCGCCAACTGGGCCTGGGCGCTGGACGAACTCGCTGTCCGGGAGGACGACCGCGCCCTGCGCGCCCTCGCCGCCCCCGTGCTCGCCCGCTTCCCGGACACCCCCGAGGGCGAGGCCGAACTCACCGCCGCCGCGCGCGGCGCCTACGAGCCGCGGCCCTGGCACCTGTGGGCCGAGGACCCCGGCTCCCCGCACGCCCCGCGCGTGCGCGCCGCTCTCGAACGCGGCTCCTTCGACCGCTGGCAACGGCAACTGACCCCCACCGGCCCCCGGCCCGGCTGGAGCGTCCCCGAGATCCTCGACTGGGCCCGGCGCGCCCTGGAGGAGAACGACACCGACCTGCACGCCCCCGCCGCCCGCTGCCTCGCCGCCGTCGCCGGCCCCGAGGACCGCGAACTGCTCCTCGCCACGGCCCGGGACGGCGCCGACGCCCCCCGCCTCGCCGCCCTGCGCCACCTGCGCGACAGCGGCGAACCGCTCGCCCTCGACCTGCTCGCCGAAGCCACCGCGAGTACGTCCTCCCTCGTCGCCGACACCGCCGCGGCGCTCTTCGAGGGGACCCCGTCCGTCGCCGCCGTCGAACGCGCCCGCGACCTCGCCAGGACCCCGGGCCGGCTCGGCGCGGCGGCGGGCCGGCTCCTCGCCCTGCGCGGCGCGACCCGCGACACCCACCTCGTCCTCACCGCCCTGCGCACCGCCGTACGCGACCTGGGCACCGCCGATCCCGCGCTCGCCCCGCTCCTCGACGGCACCGGCAGGCTCGGCATCGTCTGCGCCGCCCCCGTCGTCCGCCACGTCTACCGCGAGACCTCCTCCTCGCACCTGCGAGGCCGCGCCGCCCGCGCGCTCGCCGCCATCGACCCCCGCTTCGCGGCCGGATTCGCCGTCGAATGCCTGTGGGACTGCGAGGAGTCCACCCGCGAACTCGGCGCCCGCCACGCCGAGACGGCCGACAGCCGCGTCGTCACCCAGCTCCGCCGCCTCGCCGCCGACCCGGCCGAGGAGGACGAGGTCCAGACAGCCGTACGCGGCCGGATCGGCCCGGACACGGCGGCGGCGTGAGGGACAGGACGGCGGCGTGAGGCACGCGGCGGGGCGGGCGCCCCGCCGCGGCCGCCGCGTCCGGACGCGGCAGGCGCGTGGCGCGGGGGCGCCTGACGGCGGGACACCCCGCAC
>NZ_GG770539.1:6120136-6126828 GCF_000154905.1 Streptomyces sp. SPB074
GGCCACACGGGCCCGCTCGGGAACCGGTCTTCACCAGACGTGGACCTTCCTCGTGCGGCCGGCGGCGCTCAACCGTCGTCGCCGGTCAGGGCGGTACGGGGCGCACGAAGCCTGCTGCTCGCGCTCGGCGGTCGCTTCCGGACCGGCGGCGGCACCGTCACGGCCCGGCTCGGCGACACGCCCGTCGACCCGCTGCGGCACTCGGCGCTCGCCCGCGCCAGGCCCGGCCTCGACCTCGTACCGCAGTGGACCGTCCGCGAGCACCGGGCCGAACGCGCCGCGACCACGCGCACGTTCAGCGAGGAGAGATTCGCGGCGGCCGGCGCGCTCCTCGACTGCGCGCCCCCGGCCCCTACCGTCGCCGGACGGCTCACCGCCCGCGACCAACTCCTCTTCGCCGTGGCACTCGCCGCCGCCGAACGCCGCCCCGCCGTCCTCGTGGACGACGTCGACGCCGGGCTCGGCGGCGCCGACCTCCGCGAGGTCTGGCTGCGCCTGGCCCGGCTCGCCGAGGCCGGGATCACCGTGCTCGCGACCGCCGCCGCACCCCCGCCCCCCGACTGGGCGGTCCCCCTCGCCGCGTACACCACCCTGTCCCCGCGGACCCCGGCCGCCGACGCCACGAGGAGGCCGTGATGCGCGTCCTGCGCCTCGCCCAGCTCGAATTCCGCCGCTTCCGCGGCCCCCTCTCGCGCCTCGTGCCGTGGGTGCTCGCGCTCGTCCCGCTCCTCTACGGATCGCTCTACCTCTGGTCGAACTGGGACCCGTACGGCCTCCTGCACCGCGTCCCCGTCGCGATCGTCAACGAGGACAAGCCCGTCGAGGTCCAGGGCCGCACCGTCGACGGAGGCGCGCGCCTCGTGCGCGCCGTGCGGGAGAGCGGCACCTTCGACTGGCACACGAGCGACGCCGCCACCGCCCGCGACAAGCTCGAAAGCGGTGACTACTTCTTCACCGTCACCGTCCCGCGCGGCTTCAGCGCCGACCTCGCCGGCAGCCTGAGCCGGGAACCGCGCCGCGCCACCGTCCACCTCGAACTCAACGACGCCAACGGCTTCATCATCGGCAAAGCCGCCGACCAGGCACGCCTCGAACTCCAGAACCAGCTCTCCGCCACCGCCCAGGAGGTCGAACTGCGGCAGGTCTTCGGCCAGGGCAAGGAACTCAAGGACGGACTCGGCCGGTCGGCCGCCGCCGCGAAGGAACTCGCCGGGCGGGCCGGGGACCCGGCCGCGACCGGCCCCGGCCTCCAGCGGCTCTCCCAGCAGCTCGCCCGGCTCTCCTCCGCCGTCCCGCGCCCGCCCGAGGGCCAGGCCGCGAAGGAACAGGCGCAACTGCTCGCCTCGCCCGTCGCGGTCACGACCGCCAACCTCCACCCCGCACACCTCTACGGGCGCGGCATGACACCGTTCTTCTTCTCGATCGCGCTGTGGGTCTTCGGCCTCGTCGGCTACCTCGTGCTGCGCCCCTACAACCCGCGCGCGGTGGACGAGGGCAGACCCGCCACCGC
The DNA here is from genome assembly GCF_000154905.1 of Streptomyces sp. SPB074. Classification (GTDB taxonomy): domain Bacteria; phylum Actinomycetota; class Actinomycetes; order Streptomycetales; family Streptomycetaceae; genus Streptomyces. The sequence continues at coordinate 6,121,647 of NZ_GG770539.1, forward strand.
GACCCTCGCCGGCTGGCTGCCCACCGCCCTCCTCGGCGTCCTCGGGGGCCTCGTCCTGTACGCGGTCGTCCAGCTCGGCCTGGACCTCGACGCCGCCCACCCCTGGCTCCTGGCCGCCCTCGTGAGCCTCGGCGCGCTCTCCTTCGTCGCCCTCGCCCAGTTCTTCCGCGCCCTCCTCGGCTCCACGGGCGACCTGGTCCTCCTCGTCCTGCTCATGCTCCAGCTCACCTCCTGCGGCGGTCTCTACCCCGTCGAGACCACGCCCGCCTTCTTCCGCGCCCTGCACCCCGTCCTGCCCATGACCTACCTGGTCGACGGCCTCCGCGTCACCATCTCCGGCGGCCAGGGCTCGGCACTCGGCCTCTCCTTCGGGGTCCTGGCGGCGTACGGGGCGGCGGCGCTGCTCGCGACGGGGCTGCTCCTGGCCCGGAAGCGGCGCTGGAGCATGGGGCGGCTGAAACCGGAGATCCAGTTCTGAGGCCACGCGCCCGCCGGAACCCCTCCGGCGAAAAAGAGGCCGGGCCGGGGCCCCGGAACGGGCTCACCGGGCGAAACGGCACCTTCCGCCCCACACCCCGCGATACGCCGTTGTCCGTCCCACCCTCTACGCTGTTCCCCGTGACCCCGCCCGCCCTCCCCGACACCTCTTACGCGCAGCTCAGCGCGGGCCCGCGCCCCGCCCCCGGCCCCGCCGCCGACGAAGGGCTCGCCCGGCGCCTGCGCGCCCTCGCCTGCACCGCGCCCCTGCACGACCTCGACACCCGCAAGGCCAACCTCGCGGGCGAGTACACGCGGTACGCGATGGCCGAGGTCGCCCTCGCCGCGATCGACCTCGTCACCCTCCACATGGACTTCGACACGGGCGCGGACCACGAACAGATAGTGGCCAGACTCCTGCCGCGCGTCGGCGCGCAGGCCCCCGGACGGCCCGTCGCCGAGCACGAACGCGTCGCCCGCTGGGTCCTGGAGAACCTCATCAACGTCGGCAGCGCCGACCGGGGCTTCCGCGCCGTCTACGGCACCTTCGCGCCCGACGGCAGCTACGTGCGCCGCGACTACGACTTCAAGCTCATCGAGGAGGTCCCCGCCGCCGGCGGCACCGTCTTCCTGCGCGCCACCGACGAAGCGGTCAACGTCCTCGTCGGCGCGCTCGACACCGACGTCACGAGCGCGCAGATCGCCGCCGAGGTCAAACTGGAGGTCCTCATCAGCCGGGGCCGCCTCGCCGACGCGCAACTCGCCGCCGAACAGGCCCGCTACCGCACCGTCCAGTACGCCGAATCGCTGCGCCGTGCCCTGGAGTCCACCCGCCGCGACGTCCGCGCCGTCGACTGGCTGCACACCGTGCCCGACCTCATCGACGAAGCACTCGGCCACGTCGCCGACCGCTACCGGCACGAGAACGCGATCCTCACCAACATCCGCAAGGCCCGCGACGAGTCCGGGGAACCCGAGAACAAGCGCCGCGCCGCCGAACTCGTGGACATCGTCAAGGACTGCATCCGCCGGCACACCCAGCTCCAGTCCCGCCTCCTCGAAGCCGGGCCGCTCTTCCGCGCCGAACAGGACAGACAAGCCTTCGCCGACCACTCCGGACGCCCCGGGCTCGACCTGTACGGCCAGATCCTCTCGCCGGTCATCGCCCTCCCCGTCGAGGACGCCCTCCGCGTCACGGACGCGTGGTTCGCCCGCGGCACGGGCCTGCGCACCCCGGGCGCGGTACGGGTCGGCGACCTCGTGGACCTGCTCCTCACCCCGCCCGCCGAACGCGAGCACCTGGGCGCCGAGCTGCCCGAACCCGATCTCGTGGCGACCCCCGACGACAGCCGCTTCACCGAGGAGCAACTCGCCCTGGCCACCGGGCTGCTCCGCCTGGAACCCGAGGCCCCGCGCCGCCTCTCCGGGCTGCTCGCCGAGGCCCGCGCGACAGCCCGCGAGCACGGCGGCGGCCCGCGCGAGGCACACGAGCTGGCCCGCCTCGTCACCCTCCTCGCCTTCCACGCGGCGAGCCCCCCGGTCGGCACCGCGCACCGCCAGGGCGAACCCGGCGTCCTCTTCGCCGTGGACGACGGCACCGCGCTCGACGACCCCGACTTCGGCGGCGCCGACCTCATCGTCGGCACGGCGCTCCTGGAGGCGGCGCACGCGGCGACGGAGGCCGCGTCGTGACCCCCTCTCCCGCACCCCGCGCCGCCCGGCGCCCCGCAGTCCCGTCCGCGAAGGAAGCACGACCGTGAGCGAGTACGCCGCAGAACCCCCCTACGGCGAGGAGCAGGCCCCCGAGCCGCGCCCCGCGGCGGCCCCCGTCACCCCCGCCGACGCCGCGGACGCCGCCCGGCTCGTCGCCTTCGGCCTCCAGCCCAAGCTCCAGCCCGCCCGCGACGGCGAGTACACCGGCCTGCTGCGGCGCTACCGCGAGGACCCGGCCTTCGCCCGCCTCGCCGACGCCGTCGCCACCGGGCTCGGCCTCGTCGTCCTCGAAGTCTCCGAACGCGCCGGGATGGCCACCGCCGCGGCCGAGGACTCCGTCTTCGCCGTCCGCATGGGCGAGTACGCGCGCCGCGCCTCCACCGACACCGCCGACCGCTTCCTGCACGGCCTCGCCCACCTCAGCGTCGCCGCGCTCGCCTTCCCCCGGCCCGAGGACCTCGCCGACGACGGGTACATCGGGCGGATCAGCGTCAACGGCGTGGCCGCCTTCGTCCGCCAGGCGTGCCGCCGCATCGAGGAACGCGCCGAGAGCGCGGGCGAGAACACCGACCCCGCGACCGAGGCCCCGGGGCTCGAAGCCGCCTGGCGGGTCTGGGCGCGGCGCAGCGCCACGGGCGCCACCAAGGACGCCCGGCGCCTCGCCGGATCCACGACCGGCATCGTCGCCAAGGCCGTCGGCTTCCTCACCGACTCCGGCTTCCTCCAGCGCACCGGGGACGACGGCGGCGGCACCTACCGCACCACCCCGCGCTACCAGCTCCAGGTCCGCGACCTCGCGGGCGGCGCAGCGATGGCCGAACTCCTCGAACTCGGCGTCGTTACCGTCGGCGACGGCAGCCCGAGCCTCGTCCCCGCCGAGGACACCGACGACCTCGACCTCGTGGCGGAGGCGGGACTCCCCTTCCACGGCTGACGCGCCCGGCCGGGCGGCCCCCGGCCCGCGCCGCCACCGCCCGCCCGGCCGAGCGGTCCACGACCGCCCCGTCCCGCCCGATACTTCCCTTGCCGCCACTCCACCGCTGCCGAAAGTCCGCACCATGTACGAGCTGTCCCGGGTCCGCCTCTACTCGATCGGCCCCGCCGGGGCCCGGTACGCCGACACCGTGCTCGATCTGCGCGCGGTCGGCGCCCCCGTCCCCGAACCCGCGCCCACCCAGACGGAGTTCTTCGCGGACGAACCGAGCGGCCCGCCCCGCAGGCCCGCTCCCGCCGGGGTCCTCTTCCTGGAGAACGGCGGCGGCAAGTCCGTCCTGCTCAAGCTGATCTTCTCGGTCATGCTCCCCGGCCACCGCAACACGCTCGGCGGTGCCAGCTCGGGCGTGCTGCGCAAGTTCCTGCTCGCCGAGGACTGCGGCCACGTCGCCCTGGAGTGGCAGCACACGCGGACCGGCGAGTGCGTCGTCGTCGGCAAGGTCAGCGAGTGGCGCGGTCGGCAGGTGTCCCACGACCCGCGCAAATTCGCCGAGGCGTGGTACTCCTTCCGGCCCGGACCGGGACTCAGCCTCGATTCGCTCCCCGTGGCCGAGTCCAGCGCCGTCCGCCCGATCGCCGAGGGCATCTCCGCCGCACGGGGCCGCCGCCGCACCATGAAGGGCTTCCGGGACGCCCTCGCCGACGCCGGGAAGTTCTACACCCACCTCGACGTGCACTGGGAGGAGACGCACGAGCGCTGGACCGAGCACCTCGGCGAACTCGGCCTCGACCCCGAGCTGTTCCGCTACCAGCGCGAGATGAACGCCGACGAGGGCGAGGCCGCGGGACTCTTCGCCGTCAAGAAGGACTCCGACTTCACCGACCTCCTGCTGCGCGCCGTCACCGACACCCGCGACACGGACGGGCTCGCCGATCTCGTCCACAATTTCGGCGGCAAGCTCGGCCGCCGCTCCGAACTCCTCGCCGAACGCGACTTCACCGCCGGCTCGGTCGATCTCCTCGGCCGCATCATCGACGCCACCGCCCACCGCGAGCGCGCCCGCGACATCCACGGCGCCGCCGCCCGCCGCGCCCGCGCGCTCGGCCGCCGCCTCGCGGCCCGCGCCGCCGCCGAACGCACCCGCTCCGCCGAGCTGTCCGCACGGCTCGGCGCCGCCGCCGAAACCGTCACCGAGGCCGGGACCGCCCGTGAGCGCGCCGCCCTCGTCGCCGCCGAACTCGCCTACCGGCACGCCTCGCTCGCCCTCGCGGCCGGCGAGAAGACCGCCACGGCCCAGCGCCGCGAACTCACCGAGGCCCGCACCCTGCACTCCGCCTGGCAGGCCGCCGAGACCGTGCTGCGCGCCCGCGCCGCCGCCGACCGCTCCGCCCGGGTCGCCGCGGCCATCCGCGAGGCCGAACGCGATGCCGCGCCCGCCCTCGCCGCCCGCTCGGCCGCCGCCGCCGACCTCGTCCGCGCGCTCCAGGACGCCGCCGAGCGCGCCGAGGACCACGCGAGCGAGGAGGAGGAGCGCTCCGCGCACCTCCAGTCCGCCGGAGAGAGCGCCCACCGCGACGCCACGGCCGCCGCCACCGACGCCCAGCGCGCCCGCAGCGACGCCGGACACCTGCGCCAGCGCCTCGCCGAGGTCGAGCAGGAGACCGAGGAGGCCGTACGGGCCGGCTTGGTTTCGACGGCTCCGCGCCCGACGCGTACCCGGCCCGCTGCCTCGTTTCGTTGCGAGCGACGCCTAGTATTAGGAATTGTCTTCTTTTTTCTTGCTTTTTTGTTTTTCGTTTCGTTTTTTATTTTTCTTTATTTTTTTTTTTTTTTTTTTTTTTTTTTTTTTTTTTCTTATCTCTCCTTTCTCTTTTTGTTTCTTTTTTTTTTTTTTTTTTTTTTTTTTTTTTTTTTTTTTTTTTTTTTTTTCTTTATTTTTTTTTTTTTTCGTGTTTCTAGTATATTTGTTGGTTTTCTTTCTTAATTCTAGTCAATTCTATTTTTTATAATCTATTTTTTTTTTTTTTTTTTTTTTTTTTTTTTTTTTTTTTTTTTTTT
>NZ_GG770539.1:6127806-6147841 GCF_000154905.1 Streptomyces sp. SPB074
GCCCGCGCCCAGACCTGCCTCGAACGCGCCCGCGCCGCCGACGAGGACCGCCGCGCCGCCCAGCGCGCCGCCGACGACGCCCGCCGCACCGCCCGCACGCTGCGCGCCGAACGCGCCGAGATCGCGGGCGCCCCCGAAGAACTCCCCGCGCCCTCCGAGGACGCCCGCAAGGCGGCCCTCCCCACACTGCGCGAGGCGTACCGCGCCGCCTCCCGGCTCTACGAGAAGGTCGGCGTCGGAGCCGACCTGCGCGCCGAACAAGCCCGCGCCGAGAGCGAGGAGACCTCCGCCCTCGCCGAGCTCGAACGCCTCAGCAACAAGGTCCGCACCCGGGCGGCCGGACTCCTCGAAGGCCCCGACGGCGCCGACGGGCCCTCCCGGCAGGCCGCCGCGGGGCGCGCCGAGGAACTCGTGCGGATGCTGGAGACCCGCGCCGACTCCGCGAGCGAACAGCTCGGCCGGCTGCGCGGCGAGGCCGAACGCCTCGCCCCCGAGGAGGGCGAGGCCCACACCCCGCTCCCCGACAAACTCGTCCCCGCCGACGCGGAGCAGGCCCAGACCCTGCTGCGCACCGCGAGCACCGAACTCGCCGCCCGCACCGAGGCCCTGGACGCCGCCCGCGCCGCCCACACCGCCCTCGGCCACGACCACCGCACGGCGGAGGAGGCGGCGGCCGCCTTCGAGGAGACCACCGCGCTCCTGCGCGACCTGCTCCGCGACAACCCCGCCCGCGAGAACACCGAGCCCGAGCCCGGCACCCCGGCCCCCGAGGAGCCCGAGCCCTTCGCGGGCACGCTCACCGAAGCCCGTACCGCCGCGGCGGAGGCCCGCCGCTCACTGCGCGGCTGCGCCGCCGACCTCGCCGCCGCCGAGGCCGCCGTCCGCGAAGCGAGCGACATCCTCGTCCGGCACGCCAACTCCACGCGCTACGAGCAGGTACGCACCCCCGCGCGCCAGCAGATCAGGGAACTGCCCGCCGCCGCGCTGCCCGAGCACGCGGCCCGCTGGGCCGAGGCGTTCGCGCCCCGCCTGCGCGTCCTCACCGACGAACTGGAACAGCTCGAACGCAACCGCGACTCGATCGTGGACCGTCTGCGCGGCCTCGTGGAGTCCTCGCTCGCCACGCTCCGCGCCGCCCAGCGCCTCTCCCGCCTCCCGGAAGGGCTGGGGGAGTGGTCCGGACAGGAGTTCCTGCGCATCCGCTTCGAGGAACCCGATCACGCGAGCCTCACCGAACGGCTCGGCGAGGTCATCGACGAGGCCACCCGCGCCGCCGTCCGCAAGAACGCCGACCTGCGCCGGGACGGGATGAGCCTGCTCCTGCGCGGCGTCGAGGCGGCACTGCGGCCGCGCGGCATCGCCGTCGAGATCCTCAAGCCGGACGCCGTGCTGCGCGCCGAACGGGTACCGGTCGGGCAGATGGGTGACGTCTTCTCTGGCGGCCAGCTCCTGACCGCCGCGATCGCGCTGTACTGCACGATGGCGGCGCTGCGCTCCAACGACCGCGGCCACGACAGGCGCCGCCACGCGGGCACGCTCTTCCTGGACAACCCGATCGGCCGCGCCAACGCCACGTACCTCCTCGAACTCCAGCGTGCGGTGGCCGACGCCCTCGGCGTCCAGCTCCTCTACACGACCGGGCTCTTCGACACGACGGCGCTCTCCGAGTTCCCGCTCGTCATCCGGCTGCGCAACGACGCGGACCTGCGGGCCGGGCTCAAGTACATCAGCGTCGAGGAGCACCTGCGCCCCGGCCTGCCCGAGGAGCCGGACGCGGAGGGGGTGCACGCCCAGATCCAGGCCACGCGCTTCTTCGAACGCCCGCAGGAAGCCGGGCAGGACCGGGCGGAACCCGGAGCGGGGCGGCAGGAGCGGGAAGCGGGTCCGCAGGAGGGGGCGGCGGGTCCGGGGGAGCGGGGAGCGGGACCGGGGGAGACCGGGCCGGGAGGCGGGGAACCCCCCGCACCGCGGCGAGCCGCGAGCGGAGCGCGCCCGGCGTCTCAGGCCGCGGCCGCGTCCGTTCCCCGGCCCGCCGCGCCGGAGGCCGAGCGGGGGGAGCGTCCGGTGTCCTGAGCGGGGAGACCGGGACCGGCGGCGGGCGCACCGGGACCGGCGGCGGGCGCACCGGGAGCGGCGGCGGAGGCACCGGGAGAGGCAGCGCTGACACCGGGACCGGCCGCCGCGCCGGTGGCGGCCGGGGTGCGGGGCGAGGAGGCGCGCCCGGCGGAGCGCCGCTCGGCCCGCGCCGCGAGCTTCGCTGCCCGCAGCGCCTGCCGGCGCTCCCCGCGCAACTGCCGCGCGGTGCTGCCCGGCTGCGACAGGACCCCGTTGCGCTGCACCCACACCTGCCGGGTGACCCACACGTCGAGGACGCCCCACGTCGCCACCACCGTGCTCGCCACACTGCTGAGCACCATCGGGAAGGCGAGCCAGGAACCGGCGAGCGTGCACAGGAAAGCGGTCACCGCCTGGCACAGCGTCAGCGCGACGATGACCACGGCCCGGACCGCCGAGGTGCGCACCGCGTCGGGCAGCCTGCGCCGCACCGCCGGTTCCTCGTGCCACAGGGAGTCGCGCCGGGCCGCCTCGTGCCGCCGCCGCGCGAAGTCGGCGTCTTCGGCCGCCTCCTCGCCGTACTCCCCGATGCTCCACTGCGGCAGCGGGGTCTCCCAGGCGGCAGGTTCCCCGGCCGCGGCGCGCTCCGCCGCCCGCGTCCCGTCCTCGGTACCGCGCTCCATGGTGCTCATCACCCAGCCAACTCCCCACCACTCGCCGAACGGACCACCGCCCGGGGGACACGAGCGGCTTTCCTCTGTCGCTGCCCGCCCCGCGCTGCTTTAGTCGGCCCCGCACCGCCGCACACGCGCGCGGACACCGACCCGTCGCCCACCCCTACAGACGAACGGGAACGCCCGCGGGTTTCCTCCGCCGGCCTCCGATTGGCCCCTGATTCGCCGGAATCCACCGGCCCGTCCCGCGATGGCCCCGCCCGCACCCCCGCGCGGCGCCGGCGTGAGGGGTAAAAGCCTCCCCGTACCCGCTCAACAAGAAAACTATCCGGACATGTCTTCGAGTTGTAGCTGAGGCAGTAGTAGAGTCACGCCGATTCACGAGGCACGCGCACGTCCCCGCGGGGGCCGCCCGGGGGCGCTCGCGCCCACCGGCGCGCACGGCCCGGGAAGAACGCGCGGAGCGCCCACCGGAGGTGGGCGAGGTCTCGGGACCGGGCCGACGGGGACACCACAGGGGGACGACACCATGCGCTTTCGCGGGAAATCCATCCGCCGGAAGATCGTGGCCCTGCTGCTCGTGCCCCTCCTCTCGCTCGGCGTGGTCTGGGCCTACGCGACCGTCATCAGCGGCCAGGAGGCGTACCAGGTCCTCGGCGTGAGCCGGCTCATCGACCGGGCGGGCCAGCCCGTCAAGGAAGCCACCCGCGCCCTCCAGCAGGAACGCACCCGCACCCTCGTCTACCTCGCCGACCCGCGCGGCTCCGACGTCTTCGCCGCGATGCGCCGCAGCTACTCCGCCACCGACGAGGCTGTCGGCAAGGTCCGCGACGCCGCCCGCGACAAGGGGCTGCGCAACCGCATGAACGGCACCTCGCGCCGCGAACTCGACGCCCTCGTCGACTCCTTCACCGACCTCACCGCGCTGCGCCGCAGCGCCGAGGACAACCGCCTCTCGCGCACCTCGGCACTCCGGCTCTACTCCGACCTGGTCGAGCCCTGCTTCGGCTTCCTGACCGACCTGCGCTCCGTCAAGGACGTCGCGCTCGACAAACGCGGCCGGGGCGTCGTCGGCATCGACCGCGCCCGCGAACTCCTCACCCAGGAGGACGCCGTCGTCAGCGCCGCCCTCACCGGGCACCGCCTCGGCCGCGACGAGATCCAGAAGGTCTCCGACCTCATCGCCCAGCGCGAACTGCTCTACGACACGAACCTCGCCCTCCTGCCCGACGAGGAGCGCAAGGACTTCGAGGCGTACTGGAAGAAGCCCGGCACCTCCGTCCTCACCGACGCCGAGTACGGCGTGAGCCAGTCCGCGCCGAGCGCCGTCGCCGTGGTGGACGCCGCGACCTGGACCAAGGCCGCCACGAAGGTCCTCGCCGACCTCGCCGTGCGCGACGACGCGACCGAGAGCGCCTACCGCGACGCCGTCACGCCTTACGCGAACGGCGTCCTGCTCCGCACCGGCGTCGCCGGCTTCCTCGGCCTCGTCGCCCTGCTCCTCTCGCTCTACCTCTCGGTGCGCATCGGCCGCTCCCTCGTCCGCGACCTCTCCGCGCTGCGCCGCCGCGCCAACGAGACCGCCGGGGTCCGCCTGCCCGAGGTCATGCGCAGGCTCGCCGCGGGCGAGGAGATCGACATCGAGACCGTGGCGCCGCGCCTCGCCCACGAACGCGACGAGATGGGACAGGTCGCCCAGGCCCTGGAAACCCTCCAGCGCGCCGCCGTCGAGGCCGCCGTGCGCCAGGCCGACATGCGCAAGGGCGTCTCCGAGGTCTTCGTCAACCTCGCCCGCCGCAGCCAGGTCCTCCTGCACAAGCAGCTCACCCTGCTCGACACGATGGAACGCCGCACCGAGGACACCGACGAACTCGCCGACCTCTTCCGCCTCGACCACCTCACGACCCGGATGCGCCGCCACGCCGAGGGCCTCGTGATCCTCTCCGGCGCCGCCCCGGCCCGCCAGTGGCGCCGCCCCGTGCCGCTCATGGACGTCGTGCGCGCCGCCGTCTCCGAGGTCGAGGACTACGAACGCGTCGAGGTGCGCCGCCTGCCCCGCGTCGCCGTCACCGGCACCGCCGTCGGCGACCTCACCCACCTGCTCGCCGAACTCATGGAGAACGCCGCCGTGTTCTCACCGCCGCACACCGCCGTGCAGGTACTCGGCGAACGCGTCGGCCAGGGCTTCCTCCTGGAGATCCACGACCGCGGCCTCGGCATGACCAAGGAAGCGCTCCTCGCCGCGAACCAGCGCCTCGCCGAGACGCCCGAGTTCGAGCTCTCCGACACCGACAGGCTCGGCCTCTTCGTCGTGAGCCGCATCGCCCGCCGCCAAGGCGTCAAGGTCTCGCTCCAGCCCTCCCCCTACGGCGGTACGACCGCCGTCGTCGTCCTCCCCGAGAAACTCCTCACCGACGTGCCGGGCACCGACGGCGCGGGCTTCCCCGCCGCATCGCCGGACGGCCTCGTCGCGCTGGAGGCCCCCGCGGGGGCGCAGGGGCGTACGGCGGTACGGGAACCGGTGCCCGCGGGCGTCGAGGAGGGCCCGCGCGGCCCGCTCACCCAGATCGGCGCGCTGCCGCGCCGCCCGGTCCCCAAGCTCGTCACCTCGCACGGCCGCCCGGTCGGCGACCACACCCGCCCGGACAGCACGCCCGAACCCCCCACCGAACCCGGCGCCGAACCTCCCGCCGAGGCCGGCGCCGAGCGCGGCCACCCCGCCCCGGCCCCCGGCCCGCTCCCGCACCGCCGCCCCCGCACCGGCGAGAAACCGGCCACCGGGACCCCCGGCGAGCCGGGTACTGGAAGTGCGCCGGGAACGGGGAGCGGGCCGGGAGCCGGGAGCGCGCCGCGCGCGTCCACGGAGCGGGACGACGCCGCCGGTCCGGGTACGCACGCCGCCCCGGCCGGGGCCCCCACCGGCCTGCCGCGCCGCGTACGACAGGCGAGCCTCGCCCGTCAGCTCCGCGAGCGGTCCGGCCAGAGCACGCCCGCCCGGCCCGAGCCGGAGCGGGACGCCGACGCCGTACGGACCCGGATGGCCTCCCTCCAGCGGGGCTGGCTCCGGGGCCGCGAGGAGGAAGTCGCGGCGGACGCGAGGCCCGCCCGGGCCCGCGCCACCGAGGACGACGACGGACCGGAAGCCACCGGCCCCGACCCGCACAGCACAGCGCAAGGAAACACTCCGGAAAGGGACGGTCGATGACTGCGCCAAGGACCGCCGCGTCAACTCCGGGAGCCCCCGACGGCACCCACGGACTCAACTGGCTGCTCGACGACCTCGTCGCCCGCGTCGCCAGCATCCGCAAGGCGATCATCCTCTCCAGCGACGGCCTGGCCACCGGGATGTCCGAGGACATCAGCCGCGAGGACAGCGAACACCTGGCGGCCGTCGCCTCCGGCTTCCACAGCCTCGCCAAGGGCGTCGGACGCCACTTCGACGCCGGCAGCGTCCGCCAGACACTCGTCGAACTCGATGACGCCTTCCTCTTCGTCTCGGCGGCGGGTGACGGCAGCTGCCTCGCCGTACTCGCCGGTCCCGACGCCGACATCGGCCAGATCGCCTACGAGATGACGCTCCTCGTCAAGCGGGTCGGCGTCCACCTGGGCCAGGCCCCGCGCACCGACATTCCCGCCGGGGGATAGAGGCAGGCCATGATGAGCGACGCCGGTCACGAGACAGCCCGCTGGTACGACGACGAGGCGGGCCCCGTCGTACGCCCCTACGCCATGACCCGGGGGCGCACGAGCGCCAGCGGCGGCCACCGGCTCGACCTCATCGCCCTCGTCTCCGCCGTTCCGCCCCCCGCGACCCAGGGCCCGGGCGGACCGGCCGGCCCGGCCGGAACACACGGAACGGCACCGCGCACGGGCAGGCACCCCGGCCAGGGCGCCACGACGGACGCGGCGCCCCCGGCCGCCGGTGGCCGGGATGGGGCGGCTGACACGCTCGGGGGCCGGGGAGCGGCGGCCGATACGGGGGAGGGGGAGGCACCGGGCGGCCCGGACCGGGGCCGGTCCGCCGCCGGGGCGAGCGAGCCGCCGGGGTCAGCCGGGGCCAGTGGCCCGGTCGAGGCCAGCGGCTCGGCCGGGGCGAGCGGGTCGGCGGGGGGCAGTGAGCCCGCCCCGGCGGGCGTCGAGCCCCCCGCGCCGGCCACCCCGTCCCTGGCCCTCCACCCGAGAGGACGTATGTCTCCCCAACACGTCGAGATCCTGGCCCTGTGCGGCGCTCCGCAGTCCGTCGCCGAGCTCGCCGCCGGACTGGACCTCGCCATCGGCGTCGTCCGCGTCCTCGTCAGCGACCTCGCCGAGGCCGAGCTGGTCACGGTCACCCGCCCCGTGCCGCCCGCCGAACTCCCCGACGAGAGCGTGTTGCGCGACGTCATCGAAGGACTGCGCGCCCTGTGAGGGAGCGGCACTCCGCCGCCGCCTCGCGCACCCCCCGCCCACACCCCCACGCCCGCCACCCGGCGGGGCCGCAGGAGAAGAGACCGAATGAACGCCCTCAGTGGCCGGCCCGAGCGGCCGCTCACCCTCAAACTCCTGGTGGCCGGGGGCTTCGGGGTCGGCAAGACGACTCTCGTCGGTGCGGTCAGCGAGATCAGGCCGCTGCGCACGGAGGAAGTCCTCACCGAGGCATCCCGCCCGGTGGACGACATGCGCGGGGTCGAGCACAAGCGCACCACCACGGTCGCGATGGACTTCGGCCGCATCACGCTGCGCGAGGAACTCGTCCTCTACCTCTTCGGCACCCCCGGCCAGGACCGTTTCTGGTTCCTGTGGGACGAACTCGCCCAGGGCGCCCTCGGCGCCGTCGTCCTCGTGGACACCCGCAGGCTCGCGGACTCCTTCGCCGCCGTGGACTACTTCGAGCGGCGCGGCATCCCCTTCGTCGTCGCCGTCAACCGCTTCGACGGCGCCGACGACCACCCGCTCCCGGACATCCGCGCGGCCCTCGACCTCGACCCACACGTCCCCCTCGTCCCCTGCGACGCCCGCGCCCGCGACTCCGTCAAGGCGGTCCTCATCGAGGTGGTCGAACACGCCCGCCGCCACGCCCTGGCCAGACGCGAAAGCAGCACCGCCCACTGAACCCTCCTGCCACCATCACCCCGTCGCCGCCACGTGCCGCCGAACCGGCCCTGCTGACGGCACGACACCGGCGATGTAACGCTCACCGGCGACACGCGCGCACCGAACGGGCCACGCGCAGCCTCTTCCCGCGACAACTTCAGCGCTGGTCGGGTCCCTCCCGACACCGCGCTGGCTCAGGACCCGGGCATACCAGGCCCGGCGTATCAGGACCCTGGCGTGCCGTGCTCGGCGAGCCACTTCCGTGCGATCTCGCCGAGTTCGGCGTCCCGCCCGGCGAGCATCATCCGGATCATCGCGGCGTCGCCCCGCAGCGACCACGCGGGGTGCCCGAACGTCGCCGGGTTGTTCCGCTCGATGAGAAAGTGCGCGGGCCACGCCGTGCCGTAGCCGATCACGGGCAGCGCGGCGAGGTACTTCACCCGCCCCCGCGCCAGCCCGTACCCGCTCACCGCGAGCCCGGTCAGCGTGCCCGCCAGGTGCACCCACCGGGTCGCCGCCTTGGAATGCATGGCCACGTAGTACGGCCAGAACTCCTCGTACCGTGCGAACTCCCGCGCCTCGTCGCTCATACCGGGCACGGTAACGGCTCCCCGGGCCCGGGGGAACGCCCGCACGCGTCCCGCGAGCGCCCTCTGGGAATCCCCGCCCCGCGCTGCTAAACCCGTACCCCATGAGACGACGCACCCTCACCGCGCTCCGCTCCCTCCTTCTCGCCGTCCTCCTCTCCCTCACCTTCACGACCGCCACCGCCCAGGCATCCCAGACCCCCCACGCCCCCCACCGGGACCCCCGGGCCTCCTCCTCCTTCGTGGAACTCCGCGACATCGATCCCACGATCATCGAAGACATCCGCTACGCCACCCCGCACAACTTCACCGGCGTCCCCGTCACCGGCTACACCCGCCCCCTGTGCCTCCTCACCCGCTCCACGGCACAGGCCCTCCACCGCGCCCAGCGCCGGCTCCTGCGCCGCGGATACTCGCTCAAGGTCTACGACTGCTATCGCCCCCAGCGTGCTGTCGATCACTTGCGATAAGGGGGGAGGTCGAGGGAGGGCGGGGACGGTGATGGTGCAGGTGACAGAGCCGGACTTCTGCTTGTCGCGGTGAACTGGCACGACGCTGAAATCACCCGTGTGGGTTACGAAAACGAGGTGCGGTGCGCGATGTCTACGGTGGCGGAGGGGGGCGACAGCCAGAGGGGGGCGAAGACCGACAAGGGTCGAGCACCGGTTACCCGCGCTCGGCGATCACCTGGGCCGCCAGCCCAGCTCGGATCAGCCACCGCGTGGCGTCCAAGTCCTGCTCGTGGTCGAGCGGAAGTCCTCCGGCGAGGGTGAGATACCGCCCGCGCGGGCCTCGGCAGCGAGCCAACGCGGGCGCCCCCGCACCGAACGGGTGCGGGGGCGCCTGCCTGCGGGGAGGGTCACACGAGACGGTGCAGCCAGTAGAGATTCCGGTCGTCGGCGACGCGGTAGGTGTGCGATTCCTCGGTGACGCGGACGCGGACGGTCTCGATCCCGGGGCTCCCCGCCGACTGCCACATCCGGATCAGCCTCTCGATCTCGTCCCACAAGGGCACCGGCCCGCCCTGGCGCACCCGCCATCCCTCGCCGTCGGGGCGGAACTGGGCGTAGCTCTCGCGCTCCGCGTCGACGAGAACGGTCTCGAAGACGCCCGGCTCCTCGCCGGTGGCCTGGATGACCTGGGAGCCGGGAGCGGTGAGCTGGGCGAGGAAGGCGGGCATGCCGCCGCCCAGGAGAAGGGAGGGGTGCAGATCCGTCATGCGGTCGGTGTCCGCGTAGGCGGTGCGGGCGGTCAAGTCGGCCGCTACGGGCGGCGGGACCTGCGCGCGCGCTTGCATGAACGAGGTGTGCCCGAGGAGGTTCCCGGTGGCGCTGCCGTTCTCGTGGACCGTGAGCCGGAGCAGCCCGGAGCCGTTGGGCCAGGAGCCGAGCGTGGTGAGGATGTCCCCGCCGGCCTTGACCTGCCGGACCCACGCGTACGGCACGCGCCGCACGGCGCACGTCGAGATGAGCCGGTCGTACGGCGCCCCTGCCGGGTGGCCGAGGAGCCCGTCCCCGGTCTCGGTCTCGGGCTCGTACCCGGCCTGCCGGAGCGCGTCGTGAGCGCGCCAGGCCACCCCCGGGTCGACTTCCACCGTGGTGACCGCGTCCGCCCCGAGCCAGTGGCACATCAGGGCCGTGGAGTAGCCCGTCCCGGTGCCGATCTCCAGCACCTTGTGCCCGCGCTCGATGCCGGCCTTCCCGAGCATGTCGACGACCAGGGACGGGACGGTCGACGACGACGTCGGTGTCCCCCACACCGCCTCCGAGACGTCCTCGGTCGTGAGTGCGTCGTCGAGCTGGGTGACGAGGGACTGGTCGCTGTACGCGAGCGCCGGGTCGATACGGTCGGCGGGGACCGGGCTCCAGCGGCCGACCTCGTCCGGGACGAACACGCCGGGCCGGAGGAACAGTTCACGGGGAACGGCCTCGACGGCGCGCCGCCACTCGGGGTGGGCGAAGACGCCGGCCTCGTCCATGCGGGCGGCGAGCGCCAGGCGCTCGGAGGTCATATCGCTCATGAGGGTTCTCCTCGTGTCAGGAAGTCGGCGAGGGCGGCGGACAGAGGCAGCCCCGTGGCGGCCTCCAGCCAGCCCCATTGCCCGTTCGGATTTAGCTCAAGGAACTGGTAGCGGTCCTCGGCGTCGAGCGTGAGGTCGAAGCTGCCGGACTCCAGCCCGCAGCACTCCAGGAACACCCGGAGCGCCGCGGCCAGGGCGGGCGGGAGATCGATCGTGGTGTAGGTGAGGGCGGAGTAGTCGCGGCGCCAGTCGAGCAGGCCGGAGTCGATGCGTACCGCGAAGAGGCGGCGGCCGACGGCGAGGACCCGTACGTCCGCCACCTTCCGCACCCGCGCCTGGAAGAGGTGTGGGGCGCTGCGGAGGCTGTCGTCGATCTCCTCGGCGGTGACCGGGTCGGCCCACCCGGCGAGTTGGACGCCGTCGCGTTCGTACGGCGTCGACCGGAGCGTCTTGTGGATCACCTGCTCGTGCTCGGCGATGAACGCGCGGGCCTCGTCCGGGTCGTTGGTGACGAGCGTGGGCGGCACTTCCAGGCCGAGGCGCCGGGCCAGCGCGAGCTGCGCCGGCTTGTAGTCGGCGGTGCCCTCCCGCAACGGGTGGTTGACCCACAACGGCCCGTCCAGCGCATACAGCACACCGCCGAGCCCGTACCGGACGTGCGCGGCGGCGTACCGCGCGTCGCCCTGCCCGAGCCCCTTGTACGTGGGCCACCTCGGACGCCGCCAGTACACCGCCCGTACGCGCGCCAGGTCCAGGACTCGCGACGGGGTACGGACCCGCCCGGCCACAGGGGCCGAGCAGGTACCGAACCGCGCGGAGAGCCCGAGCGTGCCGTTCTCGAAGTCGGCGGGATCGAACCGGACGACGGGCACGTTCCGCCGGTTCAGCTGGGCGATCACCATGTCCGCGGTGGCGTCCTCGACCTCGGTGGCGACCAGGACCGCGCTCTCCTCGCTCACGAACCGCCCTCGTCCTGGTCGGTGTTCTGGTCGTGGCCCTGGTCGTTGCCGTTCTGTCCGTCGGGGCTCGTGATCGTCGAGGTCTCCACCGCCGTGCCGGTCCCGTGCTTGCCCATCTCCACGATGCGGCCGAAGCGGTCGCACCGGATGCCGAGTTGGGTGTCCGGGTCGATCTCGGTGGAGACGGCCGGGACGACCGCCACGCTCGGGAACGGGCGCAGGCGCGTGGTTCCCCACGGGGGCACGACGTAGTTCGTCATGGTGCGCTTCCTCTCGCTGGGCGTGCAGTTGCCTTGAGGCCCCGCTCGGCGCCCTTCCGCATTTCCCCTTCGCCGAGCGGGGCGGTCTACGAAGTCCGTACGACGCTGTCGTACGGTGCCCGGGCTCGCGGCTGACGGGGGACAGCCGCGAGCCCGGGAGTCTCAGGCCCGCGGCTTGTGGGTCCGGCGGCAGCGCTGCATCAGCACTCGGGCGTCCACAGCGGCCGAGGGGTCCCCTACCGCCTCGGCGCGTCGCTCCCTTTCGCGCAGCTCCGCGCAGCGGTGGCACTCCTCGCTCATGGGTCCTCCTTCACCTGCCGTGCACGATGGCGCCGCCGAGCGCGAGGGCCACGAGGGCCAGGGCGGCGAGGTAGACGATCTGGCGGGCGCGGTCACTCACGGACGGTCGCCCAGACCGTCTTGCCGCCCCAGGACCGAGGCTCCGTGCCCCAGTCCGCCGCGATCTCGTCGACGCGGCGCAGCCCGGAGGAGGCGGCGGGCGCGAGGACCGGCAGCGTTCGGGCGTGGTCGGTGACCTCGACCCGGACGGCCCGTCTCTCGACCCGCCGTACCGCCGCGCAGATCGACCCGCGAGTCCCGAACGCGACCGCGTTGCTGGCGAGTTCCCGCATGACCAGCGCGACGCGGTCGGCGACGGGGTCCAGGCTCCAGACGCGCACGGCGTGCCGGGCGAACGCCTCGGCGCGGTCGACGGACTCGTCCGAGCGCTCCAGCGTCTCGATGTACCCGGGCGGGCCCGTCGATGTCGGCGTGGAGAGGTACGTTCGGCCCCCTCGACTAGTGCTCGCCATCGCACACCTCCGTCGCTCCCCGGCGCCGCCCGAGAGCCAGCAACGAACTGATGCGCCCGGGGGCGCAGACGCGCTCGGGACCGTTGAGGACGATCCAGTGCACGGGAGGCCCCGGGGGGCTCTGGCACCAGGTCGGGGACGCCAGTGTCCGTGCGGGGTGCGGGATGCGCACCAGCTCGTGCGCGGGAGCGCATGTGGCGTCCTCGTCGTCCCAGGTCTGGCGGGCCGACGTGGCCACCAGGGCGTTGTAGGAGGCCGCTTCCTCGTCCCGGTAGATCGCGCCTCCGGCGAGGACCTCGTGGAGGCGCCGCCGCTCGACGGCCCGGCTCGGGCTGCCTACGGCCGCGCGTACCACGGCAGCGGGCAAGCTGATGACGGCGTACGCCTCGCCGACCGGAAGCCGCGCGCTTCCCCAGTAGCCCATTTCGAGCCGTGCAGCGCGAGGAGAGCGCGCGGGCTCCGTCAACCAACTCAGCGTGCTCTCGTGGCAGTCAGTCATGGGCATCCAGTCCAGTGAGGTCCGTGGATCGGGAGGACCCTCACGAAGCGCGGGGGCGTGCTCCGGCGGTCATGTCTAGGCAACTGCGGAGGGACGGGGTTCGCCTAGGGCAGCTCGTGACGTTTCCGGAGGCGCCACCTAGGAGGACTTGACGCCCTCTTTACCTGACAACACGCGTCCGCAGCACTACGGTGCGCGCATGGAGCCCCGGCGCAACGTCGTGTTGGAGGCGTGGATGGCGGAACACGGTCACAGCTCCCGGAGCCTGGCCGAAGCCATCAACGCCGAGGTCGGGCGGCTGACGGGCCGTCACGGCGGGTACGACGACGCGAGCGTCCGCGCGCTGAAGGCGGGCCGCATCAGGTGGCCGAACGCGGTGACGCGAAAGGCTCTCGAAGCCCTCAGCGGGCGCAGCTCCCTCGCCTTAGGGTTCGTGCCGAGGAGCAGAACCCCGCTCCCGGGAGGTCCGCAGGAGGACGTAGACATGAAGCGCCGCACCATCGCACTTGGTGGAGTTGCGGCGGCTGTAGCCGCAGCCGCTCCTTCGTCCGCTTCCCGCCGCATCGGTATGAGCGACGTGCGCCGCATCCAGGGCAAGTTTTCCGAGATCATCGCGAGTGATCACCAGTACGGCGGCAAGCTCTTCATCCAGCAGCGAGCGGCCGAACTCGCAGACGAGGCCCTGGCCTTGCAGAATGCCGGGAGCGCCACTCAACGGGTGCGGTCGAACCTCTATGCCGCCGCAGCGGCTTTTCGCTCCAGCGCCATGTGGGCGGCCATCGACGGCCGGCGGTACTCCGAGGCGCAGGCGCACATGCGCGAGGCCCAGGCGCTCGCCGAGATGTCCGGCGACCAGGCGATCAAATTCCGGATCTGGTCGCACGGCGGCGCCATGTACCGACACCTCGGCCGGCACGGCGACGCCCTCGCGGCCAACCAGGTCGCCCGCAGCCTCCACATCGTGCGCCGCGATCCGCTCTTCGCCTCCCTCGGCCTGGCCCGTCAAGCGGCGATCCACGGCCTCGCCCAGGAGCGGACGAACGTCCGCCGCGCCTTGGACCAGGCCCGCGAGGCACTGCTCCGAGCAGACACGGGCGCCGACCGCCCGGTCTGGCTGACAGCCTTCTTCGACCAGGCCGAGCTCGACTCGCTCGCGCTCAACGCCTATCTCTCGCTCGGAGACTTCCCCTCCGCCGAAAAGCACGGGCATCGCTGCCTCGCACAACTGCGCCCTTCCATGGCACGGTCACGAGCCATCACGACGACCAGGCTCGCGCATTCCCAGCTCGGGCAAGGCGAACCGGACGCCGCCGTCGCCACGGCCATGAAAGTTTCCCTGTCCGCCGCTACCGAACACCCCCGCGTCAGCCGCATGATCATGGAGTTCGGCGCCGCCCTGCGCGCGACAGCGCCCAGAAGCTCCGCCGCTCGCACATGGACCGACTACACGGCCACCTGGAGGACCGCATGACCACGCCCGAGCTGCGGACGTTCACGGATCTCGACGCCGCACGCAACGACCTGATCGAGGTGTACGCCGATGTCCGCGCGCCGCTCCTACACCTGCCGAACTACACGGTGACGACCTTCGGCGAGCGCGTCGACAGGCACGCCTCCGAGCCCGGATTCGCCGTCGTCCTCGCCTACGCCGACGGCGTTCCGGTGGGCTACGCGTACGCGAACTCGATTGCAGACGGTGACCGGTACTGGCAGCGCACCACACCCGCACCTGAACGCCTGTACACCGCGCGGCCAGCGCTCGCTCTGAAGGAGATCGGTGTCCGCGCGAGCTGGCGCGGCACGGGCACCGCGCGGAAGATTCACGACGAACTTCTGCACGGCCGACCGGAGACGTACGCCACGCTGATGGTCAACAAGATCGCCGGCGAGGGGAAGGTGCACGCGGTCTACCGCGGATGGGGCTACGAGGACATCGGTACGAGCCAGCCCTCCCCGGCGTCTCCCCTGCTCACCGTGATGGTCCGTCCGCTCAACCAGGTAGCAACCCGCCTCCCAGTCGAGCAGTAGCGCTCGGCCGTCCCTACTCACCGTGGACGGGTAACGGTGTAAACCCCGTGCCGGGTCGTGCCCGCGAGCAGCTCGACGGTGAGCTCTGCGGTCGTGGCCCGGTAGGGCTCACCGTCTGGCGTCCGGTCGCTCTCGCCGTCATGTCCGGACAGCACCTGACCGAGCTGGGCGGACAGTGCGGACGGGAGTCGCTGCGTCCGGACTGTCCGCCCGTCGGGGAGCCGGACGATCAGGTGATGTGGTCGGGCTGCTGGTCCGGTGTGTCCGGTCACCTGTCCGTCGACGGTGTCCGCGAGGCGGAGTTTCTGCCAGATCCGGCCGGGCCGGTAGGTGCTGGAGAGGCGCTTGGCGACGATCCCTTCGATGCCCTGCGCGGCGAGCGCGCTCATCCAGCTCTCGGCGAAGCCCGGGTCGGTCGTCGAGGGCACGGGCTGGAGCGGCGGGCCGAGCGGGCCGAGGACGGCCAGGAGGAGGGCGCGGCGCTCGGTGTACGGGAGGGCGCGGACGTCCTGGCCGTCGTGCATCAGGATGTCCCAGGCCGCGTAGGAGGCCGGGTGCCGGTGGACGAGGTCTTGAAGGCGCCGGCCGCGCGAGGAGGCTCGGGCCCGTACGGCGCCGAAGTCGAGTACGCCGCCGAGATAGATGACCAGCTCACCATCCAGGACGGTCCCTCGCGGCAAGTCCATGGCGGGGGTGGTGATGTCAGGCCACGCGGCGGTGATGTTCCTGCCCGTACGGGACTGGAGACGGACGGTGTCGAGCCGCCACAGGATGCACCGGTCGCCGTCGAATTTCGGCTCGTACGCCCAGCCCGCGCCTGTGGGGAGGGTGGGTGTGGCGCGGGCGAGGGCGACGGCGGCGGGGTAGTCCACAGGGTGAGGCTGGCGTGTCGAAAGCCACGGCGCCAGCGGAGGCAGGCAGACGGGGGGCTCCGGGGAGAAACGTCTGTGGCCGCCCCCCTCGGGGCGGCCACAGGGTCTGCGCAACGATGTGCGCGGGGCACTGCTTGCTGAAAACGACGATACCGGAAAGGTCTGACAGGGGGGGGCGGGGCGGCCTCGGGAGTCGGCGAGGGGGCTGGGAAGCTCAGCAGGCTGCCGATCACCCCGGCGGGTTCCCGCTCGGGGTCTCCGCTCCCGCCGTCGGGGGCGTGGCGGGGCCGGTGATCATGGCTTGTACAAGCGTGGTGATGATCTCCGCACGCTTGTCTGCGGGGAGGCCGGAGTCCGCGATGAGGCGCTCTGCGGCGAGGTACCGGGAGAACTCCAGCGGCTGGTCGAAGTACGAGCGGAGGTGACCGGCGGACACCTCCTGCGAGCGGACGAAGGTCCGGGACACGTACCCGGCGAGCGCGGCCGAGGCGACGCCGAGGGTGCCTGCGACGACTGCCGCAGCGGTGGTGTCCGTGCGGAGGCCGATGACGACAAACACGACCAAGAGGACGGCACCGACGGCCATGGAGACCTGGGCGGAGATGAAGCTTCGGCGGGCCTGGCCCTGGGCGATCCCGTGGTAAAGGGCGAGGCGCTCGTGTGTCACGTTCCAGAGGGAGGCCAGCGCCAGTGTGGACTGGCTCACTTCCTGGGAGTCGGCAGCGGTGCCGTTCTCCCGCCCGGCGACGCTCTCGCCCCACTGCGCGCCGAGCTCGTTCGGGGCAGTCCTGCGCCGGGGAGCGCGGAGGACTGCCACGAGGGCGGCTTCGGCTTGTTGCAGTCGCTCCCGTGAGGCCAGGATTCGCCTGTCGTACGCCCCGCGCACTTTGACGGCTATCCAGACGAGGCAGAACGCGAGCCCTGGGAGTGCGAGGATCTCATAGGGGGAGCCGCCCAGGTATGCGTCCACTAACGCGTAGAGCGTCCCCGATGCCAAAGCGAGGACGATCCCGCTAATCCGCCAAGTCCATTGCTGTATCTGCTGGTTCTGCATTCTGCTCCCTCTTAGTGGCATGGAGGATGTCAGCCGGGGCGGTGTCAGTCCAAATCAGAATCGAGGGAAGAGAGCCCGTTCGACGAGGCCGTCGCCGTAGAAGGCGCGGGCGTCGTCGACGCCGGCGAGGTCGATGCGGGCGCGTACGAGGTCGAGGTCGCGGATCGCGTCCTGGCGGATCATGGCGAGGTCGAGGTCGGTGGGCTCGACATCGGCTTCAAGGCCGTCATCTTGGGGCGCGGGGGCAGCGGGACGGCTCGCTTCGACCCAAGCGCGCCATTCCGGGTTGTCCATCGGGTGCGGGGCGGCGGCGCGGGCGGCCTCTTCGCGGCGGGCTTCTTCGGCCGCGGCAGCGTTCCGGGCGGCTTCCTCGGCGTCGCGGCGGATGCGGGCGGCGATGAGCGCGGGAACGTTCGTGGGGCGCCACCCGGGCTTCCAGCCGTACGCCCAGTCGTCGAGGCGCAGGACGATGCGCTGGACGTCGAGGCCCTGGTCGATGAGGGGGCGGAGCGCGAAGGCGAGCTTCCGAAGGGGCGTGCCCTGGATCCAGTTGACGAGGGGGCGTACCTGGCGGGCGGTCTGGATGTCGCGGGCTACCTGGAGGGGGGAGCGGCGGGCGCCTGCCGGGCGGCCCTTGGTGCTGCTGGTGGTGTTCTTCGTGCGGGAGGGAATCTGCGGTCGCTCCGCGTGCGGAGTGTCTTTCTTCTCACCGTCTACCTGCACAGGTCCGTGGGGGGAACGGCTAAGAGAATGGGGCGCACGCGCCTGCGAAGCCGAGTTATCCACAGGGGAGTTGTCCACAGGCCGGGTGGTGAAGCGGCGGGCGCGGCCGGAGCGAGGCGCGCGGGCGGAGGCGTCGCGGCGGGCCTCCTCGATGGCGTCCGTACGGCCCTCGGGCGTGTAGCCGGTGACGCGCGCGCGGAAGCCTTCGCCGTCGAGTTGGTGGCCCATCGCGGTGTCGTAGACCGAGGGGATGGTGGCGGCGTAGATCGTGGCCGTTCCCGCGTACGGACGTCCGGGCAGATGGAGGTTGCGCTTCGTACCGTGGCGGACCCACGCGAGCGCGCCGAGCTGGCGGAGCACGGCGACGTGCCGCTTTACGGTGGAGCGGTCAAGGTCGAGGCGGGCGGCGGTGCCGTCGAGGTCGTAGAGGACCAGGCCCTCGACGAAGTCCATCCGGGCGGCGAGGTCTTCGGCGACGCGCAGGGTTGTGGTGTTCGCGCGGGGGTGGAGGCCGACGGCGACGAGCCAGCGTACGGCGCGCTTCCACGCGCGGGGCTGGGCGTGCCGGGAGTCGGTCGCGGTCACCTCGTGGAGGTGAAGCGGGACCGGGGCCCATGCCGTTTCGGGGCATGGCGGAATGGCGCGGCGGCGGGCCGCGCCTGACGTGGGGCGCAAGAGGAAGTCCCTGACGAGAGGGGGAGATGGTGGGGTGCGCGGGCCCGGCCGGGAGACGGCACGGCGGGCCCGCTACGGGGCGAGAGTCAGGTCAGCTCGGCGGGCCCGGACGGCACGCGGGGGGTGAGGCCGTCGCGGTGCAGCGCGGCGACGAGCTGGTGCTCGGCGTCGCCGGGGATCACGCGGGCCTGGTAGCGGCGCACGCCGTTCGGGTCGAGGCGGGACGCGAGGTAGAAGAACCGCTTGCCCTTGGCCGTGGGGTGGCCGTGCTCGTGCCCGTCGCGCCACTCCTGCCGGGTCTCGCTCCACCGGGTACCGCGCTGGTCGATCAGGTAGCCGTGCCGGTAGAGGTGCTCGAAGAAGTCCCGCGCCCGGACCGTCGGGAAGTACGCCTTGTGGAACTGGGTGAGCGTTGGGCCCGGGTTCTCCTCGTACCGGTCCGCGATCTCCGCGCGCGGGGCCAGCTCGGCGACGCGCGCCTCGGCCGCCTCGCGGGCCTCGACCTCATCGGCCCAGCCGCGCAGCGCTTGCGCGAACGTCGGCATCACGGGGGCCGGCGCCCTCGTGGCGGCGATTTCGGCCTCGCGGGTCTTCACCGCGAAGTACGTCTGCGCGGCGGCGATCTGGTCCTTGCGGGGGTCGCCGTTCATGGCCACGAGGTAGGCGGCGTAGCGGGAGAGGTGCCAGTCGATGACCGCGCGGGTGGCTCCGCTGCCGAGCGAGACCTTCTTCGCGGCGCCGCGAAAATGGTCCTTGGGCTCGTGGCCGCTGTTCTCGCACGCGGCGATGGCGCGCTCGACGGCGGTCTCGAAGCGCTCCCAGCGCTCGTAGCCGAGGAGCTCCTGAAGGTCGCGGGCGGACCAGAAGTCGGCACCGTCCGCACGCGTGTTCCGCGTTGCGTCGAAGGGTGACCTGCTGGGCACTGTGGGCGACGGTGGCGTAGTGTGCTGCACCTGATCTCTCTTCTGCGTAGTGGACAGATCACTTACTCGCGGCGGCAATCCGTGAGTCTGGCCGGGCGGTTTCCGCCCGGCCTTATTCGTCCTCGCGCTGGCGCGGACGACGTGATTGACACTAGCGCAGGAGTGGACATTGTCCACACTTCAAGTCCGTGTTGAGATCGCGTTCATCCCTTCGAGGGAAGCCCTCGCCTCGCTGAGTCCGAGGCGAGGGCTTCCGGGCGCTACTTCTCCTGCTGGTCGTCGCCCGACCCTGTCGGGGGATGCAGGTCGTTGCGACGGCCCTGCGTGATGCCGGCCTCGCGCTCCGCCCAGTACTGGTCGAACCAGGTGACGTCGTACATCGGCCTGGTGCTCCCGGGCTTGAAGGTGGGGGCGGGCCAGTCTTCGTCTGGATTCGTGGCCAGGCGATGGATCAGGGTCCGGGCGCGCCCCACTCGCGCGGCGAGCTGCGGAATCGTCATCGTCTTCGGTTGTCCTTCCTTCTTTGGCCCCTTCGCGGGGTCGGGCATGGCGACATCCTCTCAATGATGTGTGGACAATGTCCACACATCGCGGTAGCGTCGTTCTTGCATAAAGCGGTCCCGGCCGGGCTTGCACCCCGGCCGGGACCGGTCACTCGCCTGCGTACACAGGAGACCGACCATGGCGAATCCTGCCATCCCCGTTACCGCCCCGCCGACCCCCGGGTCCGGCCGGCGCACGATCGCGTACGGGCAGATCCTCCGTACGACGCACGGCCGTACGGTCACCGTCCTCGTGACCGAGAACGGCGCCACCGGCCA
>NZ_GG770539.1:6148361-6149672 GCF_000154905.1 Streptomyces sp. SPB074
TGACGACTCCCCAGCTCCCGGCGAGGACCCCCGTCGCCTCCAGCCCACCGCTGGAGACGGCAAAGGACCGGACCCCAGGCCCCCGACACCAAGGCCCCCATGCGCGCCGTCTACCTCCTGGCCATGCTCTGGCCGCTGATCCTCATCGCCATCCTCATCCTCCGCTGACCTGCCGAAAGGGCACCGTCATGACCACGCCCGGACCTCCGGACACCACGTCCGGACGCCTGCCCGGCGTCCGGTACCGCACCGAGACCCGCTCGCGGTGGGTCGAGGAGACCATCGCCGGGGAAACCCGCCTCGTCCCCGAGGACTACGACGTTCTCGTCCCCGTCGCACCCCGCGACTGGGACCGCACCATCCTCCGCGCCGTCACCACCGCGACCATCCTGACCACCGTCGCCTCCATCGCCTGGACCACCGCCAGCATCGGCGGACTCCTCACCACCCAGGTACACCCGGTCATCGCCTACGGAGCCGCCGCCGCCGGTTTCGACCTCCTGTGGCTGTGCTGCCAGGGCTTCGAGTGGCTCAACCGCTACAACCCCCGCCGCGGCCTCGCCTTCGCCGGAACCTGGATCGGCCTCGCCCTGGCCGTCTCAGCCGTCATCACCCACGGCTGCCGCACCCACGAAGTCGCCGCCGGCATCGTCGGCGCCGGCGTCTCCCTCGGGGCCAAGCTCCTGTGGCTCGTGCTCCTGGAGCAGTACCGCGTCCCGCTCTCCCAGCGCGCGCAGGGCTGGCTCCTCGCCCGCCGCCAGGACCTCGCCGTGCAGAAGGCGCTCGCCGCCGAGACACGCCGCATCCGCGCCGAAGAGGCATACCTCCGGCAGGTCTACGGCACCGACGCAGCCGCCCCGCCCCCCGTGGACACGAAGACCGCCAGCACGGTGCCCGTCGCTGCGCCGGTCGCTGCGCCCGTGCTCACGCCCGTGCGGGCCGCCGCGCCCACCCCGACCCCCGCGCCGGAGGCGGTGACCCCGGAGCAGCACGCCCCCGCGCCCGCGCACACGCCGGCCGGCAAGGGAGCCTGCGGCCCAAAACCCCTCGCCCCAAAGGCGCTAATATTTGTTGCTATAATGCTCGCTACGCCTAGTTCCTTTGACGATTTATTTTACGTGTGACTTAGTTCTCCGTTAGATTTGATGGGAGGTCGTGGTTTTTTTTTTTTTTCTTTGTTTATGTTTTTTTTTTTTTTGTTTTTTTTTTTTTTTTTTTTTTTTTTTTTTTTTTTTGTATTTTTGTGGGTTTTAAATTTTTTTATTTTGATTTTTTTTTTAGTTTTTTTTTTTTTTTTTTTTTTTTTTTTTT
>NZ_GG770539.1:6149772-6233913 GCF_000154905.1 Streptomyces sp. SPB074
ACGCCTCGTGACCAGCCTCCTGATCCTCGCCGCGCTCGCCGCCTGGCTCTACCACCGCCACCAGCAGCGCCGCCGCCCGCCCACCCGGCCCGTGCGTGGCAACGGCGAGGCCGGCGCCTCGGCAGCCGCCCGCGCCCGCGAACTCCGCACCCCCGGCGTACGGCTCGCCACCAGCCTCGGCATCCCGACCCAGCGCGGCGCCCTCGCCGACCGCTCCGACGCCGGAGCCGAAGGCGAGCGCCGCACGGCCGCGCGCATCGACCCGCTGCGCCAGGAGGGCTGGACGATCCTCCACGACCGCGCCCTCCCGCGCGGCCGCGCGAACCTGGACCACCTCGCGATCTCCCCCACGGGCGTCGTGATCCTCCCCGACACGAAGCGCTGGTCCGCCCGCTACCGCGTCCGCGTCGTCAACGGCCGCCTCCTCCACGGCGGCCTCGACGTCACCACCCGGCTCAAGGGCCTCCTCCACGAGGCGCGCACCGTCTCCGCCGCCCTCGGGACTCCGGTGGTCCCGCTCATCGTCATGGACGGCGCCCCTATCGAGGGCGGCGAGCTCACCTTCCACGGCATCCGCATCGTCCCCGCCGACCGCGCCTGCACGGTCATCCGGGATCTGGGCCGCAACGCCACGACGAAGTCCTCGCCACAGCTCGCGGCCCGCGCCGCCCGCCTCTTCCCGTCCTACCCGGGAGCGGCCTGATGACCGCTCGTCAGGACGCTGGGCCCCGTGATGTCGACGCCTTCCTCGCCGACCTCGACGCTGTGCTCGCCGCCACGCCCACCAGCGAGGCTCCCGCTCCGACCGAGCAGGGCATCCCCACGGTGCCCACGCCCACGGAGCCCACGGCTCCTGAGCCGGGACTTGCCCAGCTGGCCGTCGACGAATCTCCTGCCACGACGACTGCCGACCCTCAGGATCTTCCCGCCGAGCCCGCCGAGCCCGCCGAGCCCGCCGAGCCCGCCGAGCCCGCCGAGCCCGCCGAGCCCGCCGAGCCGGACCCGGAGTCCGTACCGGACCTCACCCCGCCCACCCCGACCGCGCCCACCGCACCCAGCCCCCGCCCCCGCACGCGCACCGTCACCGGCCGCTCCGGCCGCCTTCCCGACTGGCGCACCGGCCAGACCACCGACCTCACCCTCCCCGCCAAGCCCGAACCCGAACCCACCCCCGAAGCCACCGAGCCCGACACCGACGACGACCAGGACGACGAGCAGACCACCCCCCGCACACGAAAGCTCTGGGCCCTCCTCAAGGCCGACCACGAAGCAAGGGCCGTCACCACCCCTCCCAAAAGCCAGAAAGCCCGCGCCCGCGCCCGACGGACCGTCTACGCCGTCACCGCCTACGGCATGGGCTGGACCCTGCACCTCCCCACAGCGATCACCTCCCTCCTGGAAGTCTCCGCCGACTACGCCATCCCCGTGTCCGGAGGCGTGCTCGCCGCCGGGATCGTCGGCCTCGCCACCCACACGAGGGGCGGAGGTGTCGTCTTCCTCTCCTCCCTCGGCCTGATCACCGTCATGACCATGGTCCCGCCCGCCTACTTCATCGGCGGCGCCCTGACCCTCGCCAGCCTCCTCGCCTACCGGGTCGTGCGCGGTTGGCTCGGACAGTACGCCGCCACCTGGCCCTGGACGGGCGTCGCCTGGGCCGCCTTCATCCCCACCGCCACGACCGCCGTCACCACCCTCCTCCACGGCACGAACTGAAGCGAGCCCCTCCCATGAACCAGATCTTCGGAGCCATCGGCTTCACCGGCGCCGCCGTCGTCATGACCGTGCTCCTCATCGTCGGCGCCCGCCGCAAGTGGAAGATCAAGCTCAGCGACGAGGGCGTGATCATCTGCGCGTTCATCACCGGTCAGTGTTACGCGCAGGCTGGCCAGACTTTTTCCTTCGTCGCGGACGTAAGCGGGGGCCTGTCCGAGGCCATCCGCCAGTCCTTCGGAGCGGCCGGAGGCTTCGGCGCCGGAGCCGTGGCCCTCCTGTTCTGCCTGGTCCTCTACGGGTGCGAGCCGAAAAAATTCCGCAACGCGATGATCGCCCTGATGCTCCCCAGCCTCTTCACCGCAGCCGGCGGGATCTTCGCGATCATCACCACCGTCCTCAGCAACCTCACCCGTACGGCGTCCGGCTGATGTCCCCGAGCCTCGCCGCCCCGCAGCCCGACCGCCCCGACAACGAGGACCAGGAGGAGCGCCTGGCCGTCGTCCTTGACCTGCCCACCGACGGTCAGGACGCCCCGGCCGAGACCGCCGACAGCCGGTGGCGCGCCGCCTGGGCGCGGCTCGCCGAGGAAGCGGCCCCGGCCGGGGCCGGGGCGGGCCGCCGCGCCCTGGCCGCCCCACCCCTGCGCCGGTACGTGCCCAGCCGAGCCAGTCTGGCCGTCATCCGGCCCGGCGCCCTGATCATCGTCCGGTGCGCGTGGACCCTGGCCCGCCGCGTCATGACATCCGCCTCCGCCCTCACGGGAAGGACCGCAGGGAAAGCGGCGGAGAACACGGAGAAGCCCGGGAAGACCGCCAGGAAATGGCCCGGGAAAAACGGCACCAAGTCCATCTCCCTTGATGCGGTTATCGGTGGCACGCTCGTCGTGGGAATGGCCGTCGCGTTCGTTGTTCGCACGGCGCTGCCCGCCCTGACCGGATTCCTGACGGACAACCCCCTGAGTGTGCTCCGTGCCGCTGGTTTCGTCACGATCGTTTTCCTCCCCGCCGCGTGGGTCGTCGGCACCTACGCGCAGCAGCGTCACGCAGCCGAGCAAAGCACCCCCGACTCCGCCTCCGAAGAGGCCCCCGAAACCACCTCGGAAGTGGCCCCCGAAACCACCCGGGAAGAGACTCCCCCCGCGGTCCTGGAATGGGTCAAAAGCGCCATCGGGGACGGCCGTGCGGTGCACCTCCGGGAACTTCTTCTCGACCTCCAGCAGCACCACGGCGGAGAGGCCCTGGAGATGGCCGACCTGCGGGCCGGACTGGAGGCCCACGGCATCCCGATCCGGCCCTCCGTCAAGGCCCCCGCATCAGACCACGACGGGGCCATCAGGGTCCGCGTCGGAGTGCACCGCGACGACCTCCCTCCAGACCCCGTCCCCGCCCACGAGCCCCCACCCGGCCCCGAGCCCCCTACCTCAGCCCTACCAGCGCTCTGACCTGCAACAACTACCCCGCCCTACCGGCGCCCTACCGCCCCGACTACCGCCCCACGGGGCCGCCGGCCCACGGCGGCCCCGCACAGAAAGGCCCCCCGCCCTGACCCCGATGTACTGGTGCAAGCACTGCGACTGCGCCTACCCCCACGGCACCGAAGGCCCCTCCGAGGCCCTGCGGAAACACATCCGCGACCACCACGCCCCGCCCCCCGAGACCGGGCCCCCCGTGATCACCGGCTGGCACATCGTGATCGGCCTCCTCGTCCTCGCCGCCCTCGCGTGGATCGGCCGACACATCGGCCGCTGAAGGAAACGTGGAAACCGGAAGCCAAGCACAGAAGGAAAAGATGAAGATGCAGAACGCCACCGATCCCGATACCGAGCGCCGCATGGCCGATGCGGAGCGTGCGGAGGAGGGCGGGCAATACGACGAGGCAATCCAGATGTACGCCAGCCTCGGAAAAGACATTCAGGCCCGCTACGGAAGTTTCCACGGCCGCGCGATCGACGCCTTCGAGGGAATGGCTCGCGCAATCCGCAAAGCCTCCGCAAGCGGAAACGAGTAATGCCCACCACTTATCCCCGGGGCGGCCGACTCACTGCCAGGCGACCGACCGCCCCGAGGCCCCATCCCAACCACGGACAGGAACCCCCAGCATGGCACTCCGCAAGACGATGCCCCTCTCAGACCTCAAGCGCCCCGAGGGCAACGAGGTCTTCGCCACCGAGTACCGCGCCTCGCGCGGCGGCTACTTCCCTGCCGAGGACAAGCCCGTCCCCGGCCAGCCCAAGACCGACGACAAGAAGAAGCGAAACTGACCATGAGCCTCACCCTCGCCGAGGTCCACGACCTCGCCACCCACGCCCACGCCGGGCAGACCGACAAGATCGGCGCCCCGTACGTCCACCATGTCCGTGCCGTCGCCGGCGCCCTCGCCCCCTTCGGCACCGAGCTGGAGATGGCCGGACTCCTCCACGACATCGTCGAGGACACCGACTGGACCCCGGAGCGGCTCCTCATCGCCGGGGTCCCACCTCGCACTGTGGCCGCCGTCGTCGCCGTCACCAACCAGCCCGGCGAGGACTACCAGGACAAGGTCCGCCGCATCACCGCCTCCCGCGACGCCACCCTCGTCAAGATCGCCGACAACGCCCACAACTCCCGCCGCGACCGCGCCGAGCTGCTTCCCGCCGAGAAGCGCGAGCGCCTCGCCCGGAAGTACGCCGCCGCCCGCCGAGCCCTGTGGGCCGCCGTCGCCCCGGCCGACATCGAGACCATCCTCTGGATCGTCAACCCCCAGCTGCTCACTGACCTCGCCGAACACATCTGATCCGCCCTCGCGCCCGCCCCCAAGCCCGCCGGGCGCGGGGGCGGGCGCGCCTGCGCCCCGGCGCGAACGGCGGCCTCGCAGGCCCCCGCGCGCGGGACCGCCGTACGGCAACATGACGAACCATCAGATCTCGCAGATCAGGAGACACCGTGCCTCGCCCCGCCCTGCTCCCCGCCCTCGCCGCGCTCCTCCTCGCCGTCACCGGCTGCACGAGCGCCACCGAGACCGACACGACCACCGACCCGAAGCCCGCCGCCCCCCGCACCGCCTCCCCCAGCCCCAGTAGCACGTCCGGAGCGCGACCGCTCAACGACGCGATCCGAGACCTGAAGACGGCCCCGGAGTACACCGGCGCCTACGACCGCGACGCCTTCAAGCACTGGAACAAGGGCCTCAACCCGGGCGACGGATGCGACACCCGCGAGGAGCTGCTCCTGGCCGAGGCCGTCAAGGAACCCACCAAGGGCGACGGCTGCAAGCTCACGGGAGGGGAGTGGCTGTCCTACTACGACGAGGTCACCGTCACCGACGCGGGCGGCCTCGACGTCGACCACATGGTGCCGCTCGAAGAGGCGTGGTCCTCCGGCGCCCACACGTGGACGGCGGAGCGCCGCGAGGCGTACGCGAACGACCTCACCGCCGAGCGCTCCCTCGTCGCCGTGACCGCGAAGACCAACCGGTCGAAAGGCCGGAGGGACCCGGCCGAGTGGCTGCCCCCGGCCGACAGCGCCCTGTGCACCTACCTGGAGGACTGGACCGCGACAAAGCTGCGCTGGGGCCTGACCGCGGACACGAAGGAGCGCGACGCCCTCGCCCAGCACGCGAAGGACTGCCCCGACGCCGCCGTCGAAGTGCAGCCCGCCTCCTGACCTTGCGCACGAAAGAGGGGCCCGCCGTCACGCGGGCCCCTCTTTCGTACCGTCAGCGCGCCAGCACGTCCCACACCGCGACCACCAGCGCCGCCAGCCCCGTCAGCGCGCCCACCGCCGGGAGCGGCCACCGCCCCGCCTTCAGCGCCTCCACCTCGCTCTCCAACGCGGCGAGATCCCGCTCCGTGCGCTGCGACCGCTCCACCACCAGCGCGAGCGCGCCCTCAATCCGCGCAAGCCCGGTGGACAGCTCCCCCCGCAACTGGGCCAACTCCACCGCGACATCCGGCCCCGGCGGCGGCGTGCTCACGTCCCCTTCCCTCCTTCCACCGTCGACAGCTTCGGGCCCGACACCGGCGGCCGCACGTGCTCGGTGACACCAGGCCCCTGCCCCGGCCCGCCCACCGCGAGCGCCGTCAGCAGCGCCAGCACCCCAGCCATCCCCGCCGTGCTCAGCACAGCCACCCACGGCGCATCCAGCACGCCCGTCGCGCCCGCGCCCAGCACCGCGAGCGCCGACTGCGCGACCGTCCGCACGGTCCGCTCCGTGGTCGCCCGCCAGAACCCAGCATCGAACAGCGTCATGATCAGCTCGCCTTCCAGTACAGGCCGCGCACGCGCGCCGCCGACACCGTCACCGGCTCCTCGTCATCCGGCGTCGCCGGGTAGTAGACGACCTCCAGGCGCAGCTTCTCCTTCTTCCCGATCGACCCCTTGTGCCCGAAGTCGGCGAAGGTGTCGCCGGTCGTCCCGGCCCGCTCCACGATGCCGCTCTGCCACCGCGTCCCGTCCTCCCGCACGTGGAAGAACCGGCCCTGCACCGTGCTGCCCACCGGCGCCTTCACCGTGACCAGCGCGAGCGCGTCGTACGCCACCGCGCCGGACAGCAGATCCGTGTGCTCGACGGGAAGCGTCGTCCACGCCCCCGGGCGCAGCGTGCGGGGCGTGTCGTCGTACAGCCCGAGCGTGCTCGGCATGTCGCTCTCCTCAAGAGGGTTCCAGTCCGGTCCGTGAGCCAGTCGTTCGGCGACCGCCCGCCGGAAGTCGTGCATGTCGAAGGACGGGTCCGGCTTGCCTTCGACGGAGGTCTCCTTGTGCCCGACCGCGGAGTGCGCGCTCCAGCCGTGCGCGCGGCACAGAGCCGCGGCCCACCGGACAGCCGCGTCGTACTGCGCGTCGGGGTACGGGTCCGCGCCGTCCCCGAGGTTCTCGATCTCCAGGCCGTAGAAGCAGGTGTTGCCGTCCACGGTCCCGGACGCGACGGACGGCCGCGGGTGCTTGGCGCTCTCGGCGAGCACGGCAGCGAAGGCGTTCTTCGCGACGGGCCCCGCGTGGTTCGCGCGCCCCGCGCTCGTCACCGTGACGACGCCGCTCTTCGCCAGGAGCCCGTGCGCGAGCGGCCCCGGCAGATTCGACCGGCCACCCCACACCGTCGCCGCGCTGGAGCGGCCGGCCGTGTGATGGATCAGCACCCCGTGCACCGGCCCCCACGGACGGCCCGGCGCCGTACGGCTGTGCGTGCGCCACCCCGGATGCTCGACGACGTCCAGGCCCTCGGCGCGCAGCGCGGCGAGCATCCGGGCCGCGCTCAGCGGCGCCGACATCAGACCCGCTCCGGCCAGTGCCACGAGCCGCCCACCATCCCGGCGGCCTCCGCGTACGAGGAGCCGCCCGCCGCGAGCGGGTGGAAGAACTGCCCGGAAGGGTTGAGCACGACAAGACCGACGCGGCCGGCGTCCTCCGGGTCGACCTCGGTCACGATCGCGGTCCTGCACACCGACGGGAAGGTCTGCGTACCGTCCTCGCGCACTGGCGTGCCGTGCGAGACGTAGTGAACGGTGCGGCCCACGGAAGGACCTTCAACAGGAAGGGGCATGAGGTGCTCCTTGCTCTTACTTGTAGATCGCGAGCTTGAACTCGGCGAAGACGAGCTGACGGGGTGTCGACGCGTTGTGGCTCACCCGGAGCGACACGGGGGTAGGCGGGTGCACGAACATGCCGTGACCCTTGGTGAAGCACTGCATTCCGGGAGACGGCGGTCGGTGGTCGGTCGCCGTGGTGTCCACGCCCGTGGAGAGCCCCAGAGGGTCACGGCAGTACTGATCCCGGAGTTCGGTGTAGTCGCCGCTCTCCCACTGGATGACGGCGTGCAGCTCGCCCCACCCGTCGACGCTCGGCCAGATCAGGCCGGACCTGTCGTCGCCGCGCCAGTCCACGACCTGGTAGCCGTCCGGCTGCACGGCCTCGTGCATCTCGTACCGGTCGTACGACTCGGACGTGAAGGGGAAGCGCACGACGTGGTACGCGCCATCGTTGGGGATGGTCTGCGGCTCCGCGACGATCAGGCTGCACACCTGCACCTGGATCGGCGGGGGCGGTTCCGGCGGCGGGATCGTCGACGGATCGACGCTGAGCACGTAGGGGGCGGTGGTCGACCCCGAGCCGGTCACATTCATGCCGGGGCCCGGCGCGATCACACAGGAGCACCGGTCACCGCCGCAGCCGCCACGGGCCATCGGCTCCTCCACCACATGCGGGGGTTGGAGCCCGGCCCGGAACCAGAACGGCTTGTCCTACTTTGACACACACGCCTGCCCGGACAGGCCCGGACAGCGGGACAGCACCCGCACGGGCGCAGTCCCGGGCAGGTGCGTACCCACGGCCGGACATGGGCGAAGGGGTGTCCGGACCGTGTCCGGTCAGCCGTACAGCTCCACAATCACGATGCCGTTCCCCCCGGTCCCCCCAGCCTCCGCCGACCCGTTCAGCGAGAGGGCACCTCCGGCGCCCGCACCGTAGCCACGCGTGGACGTGCCCGGTCCCGCAGTCGAGCGCCCCAGCCCGCCCGTCCCCATGAACGAGTCACCGCCGAAACCCGCGTAGCCGTTGGTGCCCGACAAGCGCAGCGCCGTCCCCGACGCGCCCCCGCCCATGTTCACTTCACCCGTCCCCGCGAGAGGCCCGGCCACACCCGAGCTGGTGGTGATCGCCACGCCCGAATCCATGTTCGCTGTGCCGCCGTCCCCTCCGTTCGCTACCACGAAGCCGCCGAAGCTGCTCGTGCCGCCCGGCCCGCCCGCCGCGTTCGCGCCCCCCGCCGTGCCGCCCGCGCCGACCACCACCGACTCGGTAGTGCCGAGGTCGGCCAGCGCGATCAGCGCCTCCGAATACCCACCGCCAGCGCCACCGGGGCGCGCGATCGTCTGCGAGGCGTCCGCGTCCGCGCCCGCCGAACCCCCGCCGCCGGCCTGCACCCGGACACGCACGCGGGCCAGCCACGGGTAATCCCCGGGCCGGAACTGGTGGTTTCCGGGCGTCTTGTAGTGGAGGGTCGCGCGGAGCCCCTGCATGCCCGGGATCAGGCACAGCTCGCCGTCCCGGGACACCGTGAAATAGTCGCCACAGGCGCACACTGCGGATATGAGGATCACCTCGACGTGAGCAATGAGCCCGGCCCGAAACCAGCGGCGAGAAGAGCCTAGCCGCTCGTCCTAGCCCACCCCCAGTTCTTGCCCGTGACCACGTTGCTGATCGTTGAGGTGTCCACCCCGTACGCGGTCGCCAATGCGCTCTGGCGCTCTTCATCCCGGTAGCGCTCGTGGATCTCCATGACCTGGGTGAGCGTCAACTTCGCGGCACCGTGCCTTTCTCCACGTGTGCTGCGGTCTGACTCCACCATGTCTGTCATGTTCTGACGGTGGTCGCCGAGATATAGATGCCGTACGTTGACGCACCCTTCGTCACCCCTGTGGCAGGTGTGGAGCACGTGCCGTTCGCCAGGGTTGCCGTTGGCGATCACCCACACGGCCCGGGAGGCCGTCATGGCGTCGCCCTCGTGGGTGACGGTGAGTCGCCCACCCTCGGAGTTCGGCAGCAGGATGCAGTCGGTTGCTTCCGCGAGAGCAGCCGCCCGAAGCTGGGCCTGCACTTCCCCCTTCGGACGCTGCTTCACGCGCACTGCAAGGGGAGAGCCGTGCCGCTCCCACCTGGCGTGGTGCTTCTTGCACCACACGTCGCTGGTGAGCCGGTGCGTGGCAGGATTGGTGCACCGCTTGCTGTCTTCGACCACCGTGCAGACCAGGGGTTCACGCTGGCGCGGCACCGAATAGCGAGCGCGGTTACGGCACTTCAGAGAGCAGAGCTTGGCGTCCTTGCGGCGACCTGACATGTCAGTGCCGCATACGGCGCAACTTCGCGGTGTCGGGGTTGCGGCGTTGGCCTGCGTCATGGCGGTGTCGCCGTTGCGTTGCCGTCGGGCGAAGCTCCGGTGACATCGGCAGCGTACGGCGGAAAGCTCATCGCACCCGCCGAAGGAGCACGTATTCTCGTCCACGTCGGACCTCGCATCAGGTTCGTCAAAGGCCCCCGCGCGGTTGCCGCCGTCGCGGGGGAAATATCCGGCATTCTATCGGTCAATCCCGTTGTCCCTTAGGGGCTTGGGTCCCGGCGTCGCGGCGCTATCGCTCGTCGTCAGGATGCACGAGGCGCTCACGTGGACGGCAACTCCCGCTCCGGCCAGGACCGGTCGTGAGCCGAGCCGCCACACCGCTACCACGGCGCCTTCGGCCGCCACCTTCTCGACGACCGCGAGGTGCGGTCCCGACCCGGCCGGAGCCTCCACGACCGCCCCGACCACCATCGCCTGGCGCACGCCGTCCCACCTCCACACCGCCCGGCCGTCCGCGTCCGTCTTCAACACGGCCGCCAGCACCACCGTCCCCGACCGCCCGCGCGGGCCCGGAGGACCAGGCGGGCCCGGGGGCCCCGGCCGCACCAACTCCTCTCGCGCCGGTTCCGAGCCCGGCCCCGCCTCGCCGCTCCCCGGCGACCGCCGCCGCCGGTTCTCCATCCGCCGCGTCCGCCGGTCCAGGTCCCGCAGCACACCACCCAGCGGGCTCCCCACCGCCCGCCGCGCGGCCGTCCCGCGCGCGCCCACCTCAAGCCCCCGCCGGCACGAACTGCACGCTGACCGACTCTCCAGCCCCGCCCGTTTCCTTCACGGTCACTCCCTGGATCTTCAGTGACTGCCGGATCGTCCGGCACGTCGTCGTCGTGGCCACATCCACGCACCACCCCGGAACGAGACTGGGCACATCCACCCCCGCGTCCGGGGCGAGCGTCGTCTGCTGCGAAGTGTCGATGAACGTCGGCGCCGGGTTCGAGCCGCGAAGCCGCGACCGCGCCGCCGCCTCCGCTGACTGATCGTCGAGGATCGACGTCTCCTCGACCACCCGCTCCAAGAGCCCGTAGTACGGGTCAAGCCCGCCCGCCGCCCCGACAACATCAGGCTCCTCGTCCTGGCCCTCGCGCCCGTGCACGACCCACCGCGTAGCCGCCGACGCCCCGTCCTCCGCGACCGACAGGCCGCTGGGGAAGTCCTCGTCCGTCAGCGACCCGACGCGCTGGCAGTGATCCTCCGGCATCAGCAGAATCCGCCGGCCGACCGCCGTGAAGTCCAAACCGGTGCGGGCGAGGTCGCGAAGATGCTCGCCGCTCTGCCCCACATCCCGCTGGTACTCCCGGTCACCGCGGATACGGGTCGGCGCCACGATCTGCACCTCGTGCCCCGGGTCATCCGGCGCGAAGGCGTCCCGGATCAGCCACTGCGCGATCGTCGTGAGGTCCGCGCCGGACCACAGGCGATCTTCGTGCGGCACGCGCCAGTCCAGCCACGTCAGGACGTCCGCCGCCTCGATCGTCACCCCGGACCGCGTCCACGTCGGCGTCAGGACTGGCCCCTCCCAGACGAGGTGCCCATCGCGGTAGATCACCAGCCGGTGCCGCCACGCCCGCACCTGCGCGAGACGCGCGCAGCAGTCGCCGTCGGGGAGGATCGTGACCTTCGCCGAGGAGGCGTCGTCGAGGGCACGGGTCCATTCCACATCGGTGAGCACGGTCGCCTCGGTGAGGACCGCGCCACCCCGGTCCACGAGCTGGGCGGTATGCCGACCACAGCCAACGGGCACATCAGACCCCTCCCACGCGCGAAGAGCCCGGCCCGAAACCAGCGGCACCACGACGATACGGGGAATACGTTCCACCGTGCCGTCACCTTCGGCATGATGCCGACATGGATGCAGCAACATGGGTCGCCGCAGGCGCCGGACTGACCGGCACGGTCCTCGGCGGGGCGATATCAACCTGGTCAGCGCTCGTCACCCAGAAGCGCACTGCCGCCTCGCTACAGGACGAGAAGAAGCGGGACCGGGCAAGGAGCGCGGCTGAAGAGATCCTGGAACAAACTGCGCTCTTCACCTTCGCTGGAGGCGAAGACCGAACTCCGACGAGACAAGCTCTCTCCCGAGTGCATCGTCTTGTCCAACACATCTCGCAAACGGAGGTGCGAATACGTATCGAGGAGGATGCGTTTTTGCTCGCCGGACGGCCTTCCGACGATCCCCGATCAACAGCGCAGCGCCTAGCTGACTACGCCATCGTGAACCGCGACATCCATGTCGTGTTGGGCGCCTACCTGCGAGACGAACCGTGGCCCCCTCAAGCCGAGCGTATCGGGCAGATCCGTCGGCTGTACACCAACATCGGTTGGCGATCGGACAGGTGAAGGTAGGTCAGTACTCCCGGCCGGAGAGCGAGATGGACAACGAGGCGTCCGCGGCGGGGGTAACGATCGCGTCGGCCTCGACGAGGACGCAGTACCGCGCGCAGTCCAGCAGCGGGAAAGCGAGCGGCAGCCCATCGCGACCGTACGCGTCCGTGCTCGTCCCGTACGCCCCCGCGCACTCCACGGTCGCCCGGCCCACCTGCCCGTCGAGAGTGAGCACGCCGCCCGCTGGTACGTACCCGATCTCGAAGACACTGTGCGGGCGGCACCGCTCCTCCTCCGCGACCTGAGCGCACGTCATGCCCTCATGCGTGGAGCTCCGCTCGAAGAAGGAGACGGTGACCCGGCGCAGCTCCCGGCTCCCCGCGTGCACCTCGATCATCGGCACCGACCCGAACCAGCGCGGCCAGTCGCTCAAGTCCAGCTCGTACGCCTGAGAGTTCACCGCGAGTGCGCGCCGGAAGCAGGTCTCCGGCGGGGGCGGAACCGGCGGGGCGGGCGTGGTGCACGAGGGGTCGCCGCAGACGTCCCGCTCGTCCGGGCACTCCGCGAGCCGACACGTCGCGCAGGGGCGCTCGGTCAGGCTGTCGTCCAGCCAGACGACCGAGCAGTCAACCTCGGAGCCGTCGCCCTCGGCGGCCTCGACCCTCACCGTCCCCGGCGCGCACGCCGCGTCCGTGAGCTCCAGACAGACCGGCTCGGGCGCCAGCGGCTCGTCCTTCGGATGCACGCACCACACGACGCACTCCGACCCGTCGTCGGTCGGCACCTCCACGTCCAGCACCCGCACTGGATCGGTCCACGCCCACGGCGTACCGGCAGTGAGGACGAACTCGACCTGGAGCATGTCCGCTCCGACGGAGCAGCCGCCGGAGCCGGAGCAGCCCCCGCCACCGTGCCGCGCCGTCACGGTGGGCCCCGAGACGAGCGCGACGCGCCGCAGCGTCCGCCGATGCCGGGCCGCGAACTCCTCCGGATCGGCAGCCTCCCCGCTCGGGCAGCAGTTGAACAGGCTGAGGCAGTCCCCGCCGCACCCCGGGCCCGTACACCCCTCCAGGGCGCGCCCGAGCCAGCGCAGCCCGTACTCCACCCCGCAGCACGAGGAGCCCAGGAGGACGCCGCTGACCGTGAGGGTGCGGGCCCCGACGTTGGCCGGGCCGAGCGCGGCGCCCCCGGTCACCGCTGCCGAAACGGAGCGGCTGACGGGGGAGTCGTCGATGCCCTTCACGTCCAGGACCAGGAGCCCGGCGAAGTCGGCGGACTCCGGGACGTCCGGGTCCCACCACGGCGCCGCGTCCTCCTCGGGCGTGGTGTACGGCTCATCGCCCACCAGGGCCGCGTCGAAGGTCTCGCAGCCGCACGGAGATGCCTCGGTGAGCGGACTTCCCACTGTCTCCAAGTAGCGGGAGAGCCGCGCGTGGTTGGCGATTTCGGTCCCGCTCAGGGTCAGGTACCACTCCAGCACGGACGCGCGCCCTTCTCATGCGAAGAGCCCGGCCCGGAACCAGCGGCGTGGTCAAGGGTAGGCCGAAGGGTGCGCGACCAGCCGCACGCATCCGGCATGCGCGGTGACCCAGATCACAACCCTCGATGGTTGTTTAGCAAGTTTGCTTGCGCTCGGCGGGCAACTGTGCATTCAGGCATTTGCCCAGCTATAAGGCCGTCGCGAACCTGACGGCCCGTCGGTTACGTCACGCCGAACACGATTGGGAGAGGCGTGGACCACGCAGTGTCCACCTTCACACCGCGCTCGAAGTAGTTGCGCTAGGGGGTCCCGCGGTGGGCGAATTAGGTGACGCCCAGTCAGGGCACCCCAGCGTCCACGCAGCAGCTGCATAAAGCTGCGGCCCCCTGCCACGAACAAGGGGCCGCTGGGTATGACTCTTCGAACGGAAAGGTAATACCGCCATGCCTCACGGTACCGGCAGACAGCCAGACCGCAAGACCGGCACAGGGGAGACCCACCTCACGCGGGCCCTGCACCGCCTCACGCGCGCCGCGTCCAGTGCCGCGACCGCCGTGTGCCGCCTCATACGCATCGCGTCCCGCGCCGCGACCATCCTGGCCATCCGCATCATGCTCAGGCCGCGCCGCTACCTCGCCACCGCCTGCGGCGCGACGGCCACCCTCGCCCTCGGCGTCGGTCTCTTCTCCGGGGCCGTGAGCGCCGAGAGGACGACTGCCCTGGCCACAGCCGTCGCGGCTGGCGCGGCCATCACCAGCAGGGGCGGCCCCGGGCCCGACCGACGCTGACCCCACGCGGTGGCCCCGCCCGCAGGGCGGGCCCCGGCCGCCGGTCAGATCCCGGCCGACAAGGCGAGACGGTCGATCACTCGGTGAGCCGTCGTCTCGGCGGACCCGACCTCGTGCAGGTTCCACGTGTGGTGATGCACCGAGCGAGGCCCGACAGGCGCCGGAGCGGGCCCGGCGTCCGCGCCGATCACCTGGAGCAGCCCGGAGTGCTCGACGAGCTGCCGCGCGCGCTGCGGGCGGGTCAAGGGGATGATGACCTCACGCCCTGCCTCGCCTACGAGCGCCGGTGTCGGGCCGTCCACGATGCCGCCGTTCGCGAAGGGCAGCAGCTTCCGTACCGGGCCGGGCAAGCCGTTCTTGATCTTGCCGATGATCCGGCCGCCGATGTCCCCGATACTCGCCACGATCCGCCCTCCCAGCCCCGAGAACATCGAAACGACACCGCTGATCAGGCTGCTCACCGCGGACCGTGCAGAACCGGCGGCCGAGCGGAACACGCCCGCGATGCGACCGGGCAACGAGGCGAGCGCGCTGCCGATCCGGCCAGGCAGCGACGCGAAGAACGAAACGGCACTCGACCCGAACGAGCGGGCCGTGGAGAGCGCGGAGGTGCCAGCCGACCGGAAGGCCCCGAGCACGGCACTTCCCAGGCTGGACAAGGCGCCCGCGATCCGTCCGGGCAGGGTGGCGAAGAAGGAGACGGCGCCCGA
Organism: Streptomyces sp. SPB074; assembly: GCF_000154905.1. Taxonomy (GTDB): domain Bacteria; phylum Actinomycetota; class Actinomycetes; order Streptomycetales; family Streptomycetaceae; genus Streptomyces. The sequence continues at coordinate 6,164,652 of NZ_GG770539.1, forward strand.
GGTGAACGAACTGATCGCTGCCGTGGTCGTGCTGAACCCCGAGACGAAGGCGGAGACGAGGAGGGCCCCGAGGCTCACCAGCGCGTTTGCGATCATGCCGGGCAACTGGAAGAAAAGCCCGACGATCCCGGCGAGGGCGGTGAGCACGACGATGCCCAGTCCCGCCACCGCGTTCACGAACAGGTCGACCAGCAGGCCCGGGAGCGCGGCGAGCCCGGCGAGGATCTGGCCCGGCAGAGCAGTGAAGAAGGTGACCAGCCCGCTCGCCCCGGCCTGGATCGCGGCGACGCCAGCCTGCCAGGCGCCCACGAAGAGCTCGGCGATCATCGAGCCGAACGCAGTCAGGCCGGCGAGGATCATGCCGGGCAGGCCCACGATGAAGCCGACGACCGCCGAAAGCCCGGTGATCAGGCCGGATGCAGCGGTGACGATTCCGCTGATGATCGGTACGACCGCGCTGATCGCCAGCCAGGACGCGAAGGCGACCGCGACTTGTAGCACGAGCCCTGCGACCTTCACCAGTAAGACCGCGATCGGCGACAGCGCGACGACCAGTTCGGCCATTGCGGGGAGCAGCGGCACGATGGCCTGCTGCATCGCCGCGAACGCCTCGACGAGCTGCGGAACCATCGGTACGAGCGCGCCGGAGATCGACGCGACGACGGGAGCGAGGGCACCGGCGAGCTGCGCTAGTGACCCCGCCACAGACCCGAGGACGGGGGCAAGCCAGTTGAACAGGCCCCCGAGCGTGCCGCCGCCCGCGAGCAACGGAGCGACCGCTTGCCATAGCGTCTCGAACGCGCCAGAGATCTGCGGCAAAATGGGCAACAATGCGCCGGATAGTGCCGAAATGATCGGCTCGAAGAGCTGAGCGAGACTCCCGAGGACGGGAGCGAGAGCCTCGCCCAGGACGCCGACCAGTTGCCCGGCGAGAGGCAGTAACGGCGCGAGCGCTCCGAGCGCGGCAGCGACCGCGCTACCCAGAGGTGCGAGCGCGGGCCCCAGCGCGCCCAGCCCGTCGGCGAGCGCCCGCGCGACGGGCATGAGCCCTCCGGCGAGGCTTGCCACGATCTCGGCGACGAGCGGCAGCAGCGGCCCCAGTGACGACAGCAGGGTGGCCACCGCCTGCCCCGCACCACCGAGCGCCGGCCCCAACCCCTCGAAGGCCGAGGCCAGCCCTTCCGCGACGCCCGTCAGTGCGGGCGCGATCGCAGCGAGCGCGGGGCCCAGCGCCTGGACCAGCCCGACCAAGGCGGGGCCCAATGCGGTGAAGACCGGGGCGAGGGCTGGGGCGATGGCCCCGAGCTGCGTGACCAGCGCACCGATGATCGGGCCGAGTTGCGCGCCGATCGTGGCGACCGTGCGGAAGACGCTGCCGAGCGCTTCCTGCCCGGCGGCGCTGTTGACGAACTCGCGCGCGCCGGCCGTCAGATCAGCGAACCGGGCGAGGAGGCCCGCCCCGGCACCCTCCGCAGAGCGGAAGGCGCCGGCGATGATGCTCCCGATGTTCGAGGCGATCGCGCCGAGCTGCTGGAAGACGCCGAGCGCATCGCGCACCCCGTCCACGGCCCGCCCCGAGGCCGCGAGCGTTGAGAGCCAGGTGCCGAAGTCGGCACCGGTCTGCGCGATGCGCGCGCCCGCCGCAGGCCCAAACGCCTGGAGGACCGCCCCCGCGATGTCGAGGAAGCCCTTCGTCAGCGGGGCGATGGCGGTGGACAGTCCGGAGGCGGCGGCGCGGGTGCCCTCCAGGATCGTCCGCAGCGGCGCGAGAGCCTGCTGCGACCCCGCGAACTTCAGCCCCTCACTGGCCGCCCGCCCGAACTCGCCTGCCAGGCCAGAGAGTTGAACCCGAAGCGGGAGAAGGTTCTTGAGCGCCCCGGAGATGTCGCCCGCGAACTGCTTGAAGAAGCTCTGCTGGACCGCCTGCTGGACGGCCGACAGCTCCGGCCGCAGCGCGCGAACCGACTCGACGGCCGACCGCGCGGCCGGCGCCAGCTTCTCCAGCGCCTCCGCGTACTTCCCGGCATCGTCCCCGAACGCGGCCGACAGCGCCTCGCCGACCCCGAGCGTCGCGAGACGAAGTGTCTGGAGCGTGGCCTGTAGGCCGAGGACAGCGGCCGGGAGCGCCGCGACGATCCCTGCGGCTGGTGCGAGAGCGGCGAGGAAGGCCCCGATCCCGGAGGCCGCAGAGGCCGCCGAGATCCCGACCGCCCCGAAGATCAGCAGCCCCTTGAGCGCCCCCGCGAGCTTCCCCGCCATCCCCGTGACGGCGCCCATCGCCCGCCCGAGCCCCTGGCCGAGAACGGACGAAAACCGAGAGAGGACCGACCGGTCCAGATCCGGCTCGACACGAACATCAAGCGCGGGCGGACGGTGCGCGCGGACCCGAGCATCGAAGCCCGAGAAGTCCGGGACGACGCGGACGGAGACTTCCAGCCCGCGCAGCCCCCGGAGCAGGGCCGCGTCGAAGCCCCGCAGGTCGGGCTCGACGGGCACCTCGATCGCGGCGAAGCGCCCCCGCAGCCCGCGCACCAAGGCCGGGTTGAACCCGCGCAGGTCCGGCTCGACCTGGACCTGGACCCGGATGTCGGACAGTGCCGCGCGCAGGTCCCGCTCGAAGCCGCGCAGCCCTCGGCGCAGCGCCGCTCTGATCCGGACGCCGAGCGCGCGTGCCTCCTCGGGCACGCCCGAGTCATCCAGCTCGATCCGGATACGTGCAGAGGCGTCGTCGTCGGCCACGGGGCACCGGCCTCACCAGGAGAGGTGGTGCCCGGCCCGAAACCAGACGGCGCCCCAGCTTTCGGCCAGGGGATTTCAGACTAGCGGGAGCCCTGCCGCATCCCAGAGACCTGCTCGTCCTCGGCGGCGAGCTGCGCCAGCAACGCAGCCGTCGAAGCTCCGGCGGCCCCGGCAGGCGCGGCGGCGGCCCGGCGCCGCCCCCCGCGCTCTCCACGAGGCGGCGCGTACAACACGGTACGGATACGGGCCCGCTCCGCGTCGTCCTCGGCCGCCGCGTACATCGACGCCTCCGCAGCGCTCAGGAGGCGCGCGAGCGTCCACGAGCGGGGGTCGATCCCTTGGAGCGCGAGGGCGCCGTCCCACTCGTCCCACCCCTCCGCGATGCTCGCGACGAGTCGGTCGACGACGTAGGAGGGCGCCCGCCCCCGTACAGGTCACCGACCCACTCCACCAGTTCGAGCAGGACCCGCATGGGCAGCCTCATGCTGGCGAACCGCTCAGCGGACTCCGGCAACATCAACTTCGCGAGAAAGGCACGCGTCGCAGCGGTGACGTCACGGGCCTGCGCCGCGTCCATGTCGTCATCGCCGGCCGCGCGACGCGCGTCCAGGATCTCCTGGTAGGCATCGAGGTAGTCGTCCCCGTCGACCTCGGGTACGAAGGCCAGCTCGTCATCGCCGATCTCAGCGATGTGCGGCTCGGTACGCAACGCGAAGTTCTTGCTCGCCACGGCGGGCACCCTTCTTGCGGATTGTGCCCGGCCCGAAACCAGACGGCCCCGTCAGGGTAACTCCACAACCTGTTCCGCTTCCCGCTGAACCAGGCCCCCTGCACAGCGGTTACTCCTGCCAGAGGTCGGCGTGGATGGAACACTCGCGTCAGCGCCATGGGAGAGGATGTGGAAGCAGCGATGAGACGGATCGTCTTTTCGCCCATGAGGCGGCATAGGAATGCTTCTTTGGATGCCAGGATTGAATCCATCCGAGGCGATTTGGGCATTCTTGGATACTCGTGGATTACTTCCCTTCCCTTGCATATATGCGTGGCATTGCGCGAATCCAGCAAGTGGACGGGTCGGGCGCTTATTCACTGGATGGGTGGTTTTTGGTTTCTCTGGACGGTGGGATCGATTGCGGCGGAAAGGTTAATGGAGGGTTCTATGCCTCGTCTGGGGGCTGCCCAAACCGTTCTGTTTTTCGCCGCACTCTATGCGTACATCCTGACTCTTTTTGCCCCTGCGCAGGCGCGGCGCTATCGGCTAGTAGAAGCCTGCGTAAGGGCCATTGAGGCTTGCGCTGCGGCTCACGGGAGGGGGAATCTGCAACATGCGGGGTTGAACATGGTCTCGACGCGCGTGAGCGCAGTTGAGCAGGCCATTTTCCGTGCGCCGCGCGCGTTGGGACTGGTTGGGCCTACGCGCCGTTCGCGACGTGACGTGCTCAGGCAGCACGCCAACGCCGTGGTTCTCGCTCTGCGAGCGAGCGAGGAGGGGCTCGATGGCCGACGCAAAGACGCCTGTCTAGGGGAGCTGGCGGGCCTGCTACTCCAGATCGCCTCCAGTGCCGCTGCCGGTCGGATCGGCGAACTCCTCCCTGAGAGCGCTACCGTCGCCTACGAGGGTATGCGCGTTTCCGATTGGGCGCCGCTGCGAACCGTCTGTGTAGCAGCGGCAGTCATCGCTACGGCCCTGGGAGTAACACTTCTTGGTCTTGAGGCGCCCATTGCCGAACTCGTTATCACGTGCGTCTTTGCCGTAGCGTCGCTTCTGGCGTTCGGCCGCAACTGGCAGCGCATGACTCACCTGCTCGATCTGTTTCGACCAACCTGACAAGCGCTCGATTCAGAGACCTTCTCGCAATGCTCGCGAAAGGAAATCATTCGCCCGCGTCCCCGGATGATGGACGACCGCTGCGAAGACCGTGCGCCCTCCGGCCTGGAACCGCAGCGCGCGCGCCCTGCGGGGACGGATGATGTGCGGCGCCGTGCCATGAAGGACGTACCGGCTGGCCGGGTGTGTGCTCGTGATGATCGCTTCCATGCCTCGACCACGCCCCTCGACCCGCATCGTGATGCCCCGCGCCATGCTGCCCGGCGCGTACGCGCGCGCCAAGTCCGCGACGCGCTCGGCGCGACGCCGCAACGTCTGCTCGCCGACGCCGCCGAGCAGCCTCTCCGCGAAGCGCGGCCCGATCGACACCTCGACCTTCACGACACCTCCTCAGCGGGGCACGGAGCGCATCCTGACAAGGCGACGGTGACGCGCTGCTCGACACCGACGCAGCCGCCCTGCGGGCCGACAATCCGCGACTCGCCCATGAGGAACCGTCGCCCCCGCCGACCGCCCGTCTGCGGCAGGCAGCACAGCAGCGCGGTGTAGATCGTGGACGCGTCGGTGTGCGTGATCCGCGCGGCGGCGGCCTGCTCCTTGCAGGTGGGTGGGCACCCGCGCTCGTCGATCACCGGCGCGCACCGCAGCAGGGTGACGACCAGCTCGGCGGCGAGCGTCGAAGGTGGGGTGCACCCGCGCGTGCCCAGGACGGACCGGTCCTGCTCCGGGAACGAGGACGAAGGGAAGAGACGAGCGACGTGCACGGTGAGTTGGCCGCCGGCCCCGGAGCTGCCGCACGGGTCGTCGCAACCGTCCCAGGCCGGGGCGCCCGGCACCACGCACGCGCGACACGGACAGCCGGGCTGCCCGTCGACCTCGGCCTCGGTCGCGTCCAAGGCGCTGCACACGCACGCCAGGATGGTCTCCGCCATGTCGTGCACGGTGTACGGAGTCAGGGCCATGTGGTCTGCCTCGGGCGCCGGAAGTCGGGGGAGTAGACGCGCGCGGGGGAAGCGAGCCGGTAGGGGTTCACCGTGCTGAGCCACAGGTCACTGAAGGGGAGTCCAGTCCTGCCGTCGGTGAAGATCATGGTGGGATCGGCCAGTTCCACCGTGACGCCCTGACGCACGGCCCGGGTGACGTTGCCGGGGAGCCGGCACGGCCCGCAGGACCCGGCGGCCTCGGGGCACGCCTTGATCAGCTCGCAGGTCAGCTCGGACACGGCGGCCGTCGCGGACTCGTCCAGAGGCAGCCCGGTGCGGTAGGTGATGGCGGCGGTGCCCGGCTCGGTCGGCGGCGCGGCCATGTCCTGGCAGACCGGCCAGCACTCCCCGTCCACGCGGACCAGCATGTTCGCGGAGTCGACGCGGTACGCCTCGGGCACAAGGGCCTCGCCGTCGACGAGGACCTCGACGATGTCGTGCACCGGACCGTCGAGGCGTACCTCGCACAGCTCCGTGCACGAGCACGACGAGCGACACCCGCACGCGCGCGCGTTGCGCCAGGCGCCGTCCGCGCCGAGGTAGGGCACCCACCCGCCGGTGCTCGGCCCGGCGTAGCGCGCGGGCATGAGCGTCTCGGCGCAGGACCGGGCGCACGGTCTCACCGTGATCGGGCACGACGGCCCCCACCGGCGCCCGGACATGCGCCACAAGATCTGCGAGGCGACCATCCGCCACCGGTCGATGACGGCCTGGTCCAGGTCTTCGGGCAGGTCGCAGCACAGCTCGACCGGCCAGGGCTCGCATACCTCGTGGCGGGGCATCAGCGGGGCCCAGTCTCGTACGGGCCCGGCTCGGGGAAGCGGGCCCGGATGTGCGCTCCGACCTGGCCGTGCGCGAAGCTGTCGGGCAGGGTGCTCAGGAACGGGACGCTGCGAGGGAAGGCGGGCCCCCTCGTGAGGATCTTCGGGTCGCTGATCTCCCGGCCGCCGAGCTGGTGCATCATCCCGTACAAGGTCCGCTTGTGCAGGACCTCCAGGTGCGCCCCGGTGTCCAGCGTCTCCAGCACCTGCGCCTTCCGCATCGGCATCGGGACGTGCAGCTCGTAGGAGAGCGGCCGGTGGTGGCCGAGCTGCGCGAGCAGGACCCGGGTCTCGCGCAAGCCCCGCAGATACCGGCCTCGGCCGCGAGTCGCGTAGTACGCCTCGACGCGAGCGAGAGGTCCCCGGTGCAGCACCGGCATGCGGTCCAGCGGGCGCATGATGAAGAAGTCGTCGTTGAAGTAGAGGAAGCCCTCGGCGACCTCGGGGTGCTCGGCCGCCGCGCGCAGGTTGGCCGTCGAGCTCTGGTACTTCGTGGCCCTCGGCGGGACCGGGATGCGCCCGACACCTCGTACCCAGGACGGGCAGTGCCCCGCAATCCACACCCGCGCGTGCGGCAGGTGCGCGAGAGAGCGCAGCGAGTACCGCAGCTCCTCGTTGCGGTCCCCGGGCTTGACCACGTACACGATGTCGGGCGCGGCGGGCATCGTCAGGACACCTCGCACAGTTCGCCCGCGACCGGCACGTACGTGGTGCTCGTCTCGGGCGGCTCGACGGTTGTGGTGAAGATCCGGCGGTGGCAGGTCGAGCCGAGCGGCGCGAGCATCGGCCCAGGGGTTCCGGCTGCGTCCTGCGCCATCACGTCGTACGGCCCCATGCCCCATTTCCCGCCCGCACGCGTGGCTCCCGTAAGGGTGAAGTTGACTGCCTCGCCTGCGAGTTCGAGGTCACCGATGATCCCGTTGGTGATCCACGGCATGATGCCGTACAGCCACGCACCGTCCGCAGCGTCGTCTTCGCAGACGTCCTCACCGAGCACGTCCGCCCAGAATTCGAGCGCAAAACCCGAGCGGCAAGGGATTGAGCAGGAGTCGAAACCGATCGGCCGGCCCGCGTAGTCGTAGAAGACGGGGCTCCCGGTCATCAGCTCGATCAGCTCGGGCGACGCCTGGAAGAAGGTGTAGGTGACGTCGAAGTTGTTGAAGGTCGGGCACGCCTTCTTGTACCCGCACTGGCGGCCGTTCCCGGCCTTGAAGGTGATGTCGTCGCCTTCGTCGATGTTCGCTTCCATCTGGAGGGAGGCGTGGCAGTCCGTCACGTACGAGGCTTCGGGGCCGCAGACGGGGCGACCGCAACCGTCGATGCGCGTGACCCGCACCACGTCGATGTTGCTGATAAGGGGAGCCGGCATGGCGAGCCTCCACGGTGAGTGGGAGGCCCGGCCCGAAACCAGACGGCTCGCGAGTACGAGTGTAGGCGCGCGGCCCTGCGGCGCGCCTACACGGAAGGGTCAAGAAGAGATGTCGCTCTCGTGCCCGGACATGCGCCGGGCCGTTGCCTCGGGCACACCAGCGGTGCGAAGCGCCTCGTAGTCCTCCTGGCAGCGGGCCTGCGCGCGGGAGCGCTCCTCGGCCAGGTGCGTGTCCCGACGGGTGGCTAGCTTGGCCACGTAAGCGGTGTGCTCCTCCTCGGTGACGACACGGCCCGGCTTCGCGAGCACGGGCGGCGCGTCCCCGCCGGTGACAGCCTGGATGCGGCCCGCCGAGCCGTCCTCGTAGAGCACCCAGAACGTGCGCGACTCGGCATCGACATCGACGGGAGTGGGAGCGGTGGCCATGATCAGACTCCGATCAGGAGAACGCGGATGTAGACCTGAATCCTGTTGTAGGTGGCGCCGCCGATGCCTCGACCGAGGGTGATATCGAAGGGCAGGGCGCGGGTCTCGCCGACCTCTAGGGCGTCCGCGAGGCCGAAGCACTTCGTCGTCTGGACGTGGAAGTCCTGCTCCACCGTCGTGCCGGTGTTGCGGTGGAAGATCATTTCGTCGCCGCCGTGCCCGTACGCGGCGCCCGCTCCCGCCGGGAGGTCGAAGTCGATGTCCACCTCCCGTTCCAGCCAGACCAACGCGGGGCGGCAGCCCGGATTGGTCACGGTCGTCGTGAAGGTGTCGCCCGGCTGATCGAAGCCGGCGGGCACCACTAGATTCGGGTAGTCGCGGGTCTCGGTGTAGCTGAAGGCCGCCGCGAAGCCTCTGGGCTCCGAGCGCAGCACACCCGTGCTGTCGCACGCCACGACGCCGCCGATGTCGTCGACGCTGCACTCGTACGGCCACATTCCCGTGGCCGCCATGAGCGGGGCAGTATCCGTGCCCGCCCCGGCGAGGCCGCACCCGGACACCAGATCCGGCGCGACCGGCTGCCCCGACGCCCCGATGACGTACGGCGCGGTGGTCGAGCCGTCACCATCGACGGTGATACCCGGGCCCGCGATCACGCTGCACCCGCAGTACCGCTCCTCGCAGCAGCTCATGATTCCCCCTCCTGGGGTTCGACAGCGATCAGATGGACGGTGACGCCCGCCGCCGGGAGAGCGGCGGCGAGCAGGGAGATCCCCAGCAGCTCCACGACGGCGGCGCCCTCGGCCTGCACCGTCGTGGATGAGGCCGAGTTCGCGGTGACGCGGACCGACCGGAAGCCGCCGCCGTCGCCCTGGACCGCGACCGAGACGACTGGCGCGGCCTCGAAGGGCGGCTCCCAGGCGACGACCGCCTGGCCGCTGCTGGTGGTGACGGCGGTCGCGCGGGCTACCCGCACACCGGGACCCCCCGGCACCCCGGGCGGGCCCGGCGGCCCGGGAAGGGCGAGCCCGGCGCTCGTCCCGCTCACAGGACCACCCCCGCAGTCCACGCCACGGCCACCGGCCCGTCGCCCGCAGTTACCGTGAGCGGACCTGTCAGCGCGGCATCGGTCTCCCGCGCCACCGACCAGCCGATGCTCTCGCCCGCGACCATGCCGCTCACCCCGTCCGCTGTAGTCACCATCGCCGTGCCGCGCGCCACGACCGATACGGACTGGAGCAGCGGCACCGTCTGGGCGTCCCAACTCGCGCCAGGCGGGAGGACGAGCCTGTGAGCCTGCACACCACGCGCCGGCGGGCCCGCAGCGGCAGGCCCTTCCTCGACCGGCGCCACCGGCTCGTACGGGCCCGTCAACCCCGGCGCGTACGTCCCCACCGTGCTGAGAGCACCCGTGCACGCGTCCACCGCGATCAGCTCGACATACGGCACGTCACCGACGCCGTCGCCATCCGTGTCGTCCCACCGGCACTCCTCGTGCAGGAATTCCGTGCAGTCCTCGCCGGGGGACTCCTCGTCCGGGGCGGGCCCGCAGACCCCGACCGTGCCGGACGCGGTGTACGGGGTGGAGCCGTCGAGGGCGGTGTCGATGGCCGATACCGCCGTGGCGATCCCGGGTGTGTAGACCAGGTGCCGCAGGAAGCCGGTGACCGTCCCGTCCGGGGCGGTATCGCACAAGGCGAGTGTCTCGGTGGTCGGGCAGCAGTCCCCACCGCTGTTATCGGCCGGGACGCACTGGCCGACGGTGCCGGTGACGATGTAGGGCTGGCCGCTCAGGGTGCTGTCGGAGGTCGCCACTACCCGCCCGGTCTCGCAGTCGGTGACCACCGACCGGAGGAACTGCACTGGCGTGCTGGCTTCACAGCCTTCCAGGGCCACGGACGCGGTGAACTGGTCGGCGGTCCAGCCCTTCGCGGTGCCGTGGAATGTCTCCAGGATCACCGCGGCGTACAGGGTGCCGGCGGCGAGGTCGGCTGCGGTGACCGGCACCGTGACGGTGAGAGTCTGCACGTGCCCGACCGGCGCGTACGTGGTCACGTCCTGCGCGGCCAACAGCGTCGTGCCCTGGTACAGGCGCAGCGCGCCGTCCCATAGCTGTCCGGCGCCGGGCCCGTTCTGGGTGACGCGTACGGAGACGGTGAGTGTGCCGGAGGCGCTGTCGCAGCCGGCCGGGGCGGCGGTGATGCGACCGGTGGCTACGGGGTTCACCTGGCCGGGGCCGGTGCCGGCCGGCCAGGTGAGGGTGCCGCCGGTCCACAGCGGGGTGTACGGGCCGGACAGGTCCGGGAACTGCGCCGGGGCCAGGCCGACGTCGGCGCCCGTGGCATCCGTGATGTCCGGGGACACGGTGACGGTGGAGTCGGCCGGGGCGTCGCACAGCAGCACCGAGGCGGTGTCGCGGCACGGCTCGGACCCCGGGCCGCAGATCCCGACCGTGCCGGACGGTGTGTACGGCGCGAATCCGTCGAGGGCGGTGTCGGTGACGGCGGCGGGCTGCCCGCCGCTGCCGTAGGTGATGTGCCGCAGGAACGGGCTGCTGCTGCCGTCCGGGGCGATGTCGCACAGAGTCAGGACCTCGACGTCCAGGCCGCTGCCTGCGCCCGCACCGCAGCCCGTGCCGCACGGCACGAGGTCGCCCTCGGGCGGGTCCGTGGCGATGCCCTGGGCGTCCAGCCACGACACAGTGACCGTGCCGTCGCACTCCTGGGAGTACACCTTCGTGTACTGGATCTCTTCGCATTCCTGGGCCGGGCCGAGAATCCACTGCTGTCCGGCCGCGTCCACGACGGTCATCGGCCCGTACACGGTCCGGGTGCCGCCGGTGGAGCCGACATACCAGGCACAGCCAGGCGCGGTCTGCGCCGCCCAGGTCGCACCGGACGGGTCCAGATTGGTGAGGGCCTGCGCCCAGTTCAGGTGCATGCCGGGCGCGGCGGCGGTGCCTTCGCCGCAGGGGCCGCCGTTGAAGGCCCGGCCGCCGCCGTCACCGATCACCTCCTGCCCGTTCACGATCCAGCTCGTGATCGTGTAGCCGCCCCTGGCCGGCTGGCACGGAAACTGCCCGCCTGGGCCCTGGACGCTGCCGCACTGCCCCGGCACACCCTCGATCAGGCTCGTGTTGTCGTATCCGGCCTCGGTGCGGGTGACCGCTCCGACGCACTCGGTGGAGAACGCGGAGGGGCAGGGCGGGTCCTGGCACAGGACCAGCTCGGCGCCGTCCGGCAGCTCGACCGGCTCGCCGGTGGTCGGGTCGGTGAGGCGCTGGAGGGTGCGGTCGCCGGTCTGGTTGTCGTAGACGCGCTCGACCAGGACTTGCGCGGTCACGGTGCCGGTGGCGGGGTCCACCGCGCACATCAGGTCGGACTCGACGTCCACGCGGGTCTCTGGCGGCGGGACCGGGCAGCAGTCCTGTGCGGGCCGGCACTGCCCCACCTGGCCTGTGACGGTGTAGGGCTGGCCGTCAAGGGTGGTGTCTGTCGTGGTCAGGGTCTGGCCGGTTTCGCAGTCGGTGACGATCGTCCGCAAGAACTGCACGGCCTGGACGCAGCCGCCCTGCCCGTACTCCACCGTCGCGGTGTAGGCGCTGGCCTCCCAGGACTTCGGGGCGGCAGGCACCCCGCCGCTCCCCGCTTCGTCCCAGGTCTCCAGGTCGATCCAGACGATGACGCCGCTGCTGGCGGTGGCGGCATCGACTGGGGCGGACACGGTCATGTGCCGGGTGGAGCCGACTCCGACAGAGCTGATGATCGGCGATGTCGCCAGCGTGGCCCCGTCTGGGGTGAGCAGGCGCATCCGGCCGTTCGTCAGGATGCCGGGGTTGGGGCCCGCGTTGCGGACCTCGACGGCGGCGGTGACGGTAGCGGTGCCGTCGTCGCACGCGGGCCGGGTGCTGGTGATGATGCCGGCGGCGCAGCGGTGGACTTGCTTCGCACCGGTCGCCGCGTTGCTCGTCTCGGCCGGGAAGACGGTCGTGCCGCCGTCCCACAGGGCTTGGGCGCCGCCGGCCAGGGCCGCGTTGTGGAAGGTGAAGAAGTACGGCGTCGGGTCCGTGTCGGTCGTAGTGGACGTGACCGGGAGCGGCGGGACGCCGTCAGGGGCCGGGTCGTCGCACAGCAGCACCGTGGCGCTGTCATGGCACGGCACGGGCTCACCCGGAGACTCCTCATCATCTGCGCTGGCGCAGACGCCGACTGTCCCGGTCACCGTGTACGGGGTGGTCCCGTCCAGGGTGGTATCGGTGACCGTGACGCCGTCCGCTGTGGAGGTGATGTGCCGCAGGAATGCAGTCACCGTGCCGTCCGGGGCGATGTCGCACAGCGGCAGGACGCTCATGCCGCCGGAGGCGTCTGCCCACTGGTCGCAGACCGGCTCCGTTCGGCAGACGACGACGCTGCCGGTCGGCACGTAGGGGGTCTGCCCGTCGAGTTCGGTGTCCGTGACCGTGGTGACCTGCCCGGCCGCGTCCCGGCACACCGACCGCAGAAAGGTATGTGCGGCCTGACCGACCGTCAGGTCGTGGACGGTAACCCGCCCGGAGGCCCCGCTGTCCGACGGGCGGAAGACCAGCGCTGTGGCGCCAGGGTGAGTGACTGTCGACAGATCTGTCGGAGATGCCTGGTCGGACGCGCACAGGATGCCACTGGCCTCGTCCCACACGTGGTTGGCGTGAACGGTCTGCGGGACACTCCCGGCCGGGAGGACGACGCAGACGCCGGGCCCGCCGAAAGTGATCCCGAAAGCGGCCGTCACCTCCTGGTCGAACGTCCAGCCGCCCTGAGTGCCGGGCAGGCCGGTCAGCCACGTCGGCACGCCGAACCCCGGCGCCAGGCCCGAACGCACCCAGGACACCCCGTTGCTGAGTGTCCCCTGCGTGCCGGCCGGAGGGCTCACCGGCATCGCCACCGGGGCGGGTGCGGTGTCGCACAGCAGCAGCGTGGTGCTGTCCTGGCACGGGGCGGTGCACGTCCCGACGGTGCCGAGCGGGGTGTACGGGGTGGTGCCGTCGAGCGCCGTGTCGGTCGTGGTCACGGTGCCGACCGCCGTGACGTGCAGTCGCCGCAGGAAGGAGGTGGTGGTGCCGTCGTCGGCGATGTCGCACAGCACGAGGACGTCCCCGCTGGCGGAGGCCGCCGTGCTCCCGCCATCGCCCGTCGTGCCGCCCGTGCACGTCTGCACGGTGCCGACCGGCGTGTACGGCTGTCCGTCCAGGGTGGTGTCGGTGGTGGTGATAGTGCCGTCGCAGGCCGAACGGACGTGCCGTAGGAACCGGGTCGCGGTGGGTGCGGGGGTGACATCAAGGCCGATCACGCCGACTGCCGCATTGGGCACGGCACCGTCGATAGCGGTGTACCAGGTGAAGGACGTGACCGGTGAGGTGGTGGTGAACCAGGTGGCCTCAGCGGCGGTCGCACCCTGGCCGCACAGCCGATTCTGGTCCGGGTCCCACACGTGGTGGGGCGCCAGGGAGTCCAGTTGGAGGCCGGGCGGTAGTTGCGCGCACTCGTTGTTGTTGAACGACGCGAATGCGATGCGGAGGTTGACGGGCTGGTCGAAGGTCCAGGTCTGCGGTCCCTGGGGGTACGGCTGCCCCGGGTTCGCCGAGGCCAGGTATCCATTGCCCGCCAGCCACGCCCCGGCGTCCACGCTCCACGTCACCCCGTTGGGGAGCGTGCCTGTCTGGGGGGCGGGCGGCAGGGTGTCCAGCGGGACCGCTGCGGGAGCGGCCTCGCCGGCGACATCGCACAGGACGAGCGGCGCCGACGACCCGCATGGGCCGCCGGGCTCGCCTTCGTCTCCGGGGCAGATGGCCAGGGTGCCCTGGAGGGTGTAGGTCTCGCCGGTGGCCGCGGAGACCAGGCGGACGGAGTCGATACTGCCGTCGTCTGCGTAGTGGTACTCGACCAGGACCAGGCCCAGGAGGGTCGTCCCGTCCGCCGCGAGGTCGCACAGCACACCGGAGACCTGGATGCTGCGGGAATCCCCGCACGCCGCCGCACCAGCCGGGGGCACGCCGGTGGTGTACGCCCCGGTCGTGAGGTTCATCCACCCGGTCTGCTGGGTGTTGCCGGAGCAGTCCCGCTCGATGATGACCGCCAGCGGCGTGCCGTCAGGCAGGCACAGCCCTGTGGTGGCGATGGGCGTGGTCAGGGACGGGCAGTCCGAGCCGCCGCACGAGCAGCCGCCGAACCCTCCACCTACAGGCATCATTTCTCCGATCGGGTCATGCGGGAGTCGGGCGGCGTATGCCGACCGGGGACGTAGGCGGGCAGCGGGCGTGGGCGCGCGCTGCTCCGGCGCATCGCGCGGGGGCTGCTGAAGGGGGCGGTCACGATTCGTCGGCCGTGCAGGGGGTGAGCCACTGGATGTAGACGGCCGCGCTGTCCGGGACATCGACGGTGAGTCCGCACAGCTCGCCCGGCACGCAGGAGGAGCCCGGGGCGGACCAGGAGAACGCCCCGCACTCGTTGACCACCGTCCGGCTGCCTGCGCAGTCGGTGATGGTGACCGGCGCGCACACCACCGTGAGATGGACGGACTCGGTGCCCTCCGGCGCGGTCCACGTCTCGGGACCCGTGATCCCCAGGAGGTGGGGGCACATCGGGACCGGAACACACTCCGGGCACTCGCCGACCTCGCCCGTGGGCGTGTACGAGGTCGTCCCGTCGGTGGCCGTGTCGGTGGTCGAGGTGACCGCGCCGTCGCAGTCGTGCACCAGGTGCCGCAGGAACCGGACCTGCGTCCCGTCAGGCTGGACGTCGCACAGCTCGACGACGGCGACGCTGCCGCACCCGCCGGCCTGCGCGCACGGCCCCGACCCGGCGGGCGCCGGGCCCGGCGTGAACGCGCCGATGGTCGGGTCGATCCACCCGATGACCTCGGGGTCCCCGGGCGGGGTGCTGCCGCACACGCACGGCGAGCGCACCATCAGCAGAACCGGGCTGCCGTCGGCCTGGCACAGCGACGTCGACGTGACGGACGGCGAGCAGCACGACTCCCCGCCCGGCGGATTGCCGCCGCCCGAGGAGCACGGGAGGTACTGAACCGGCATGACCCCTCACCTCCCCTGCGGGCCGTGGACCTGGCGGTGGTGGGTGTCCCGGCCGCGAGCGGTCGTGAACTCGCGGTCGCAGCCGTCGCAGGGGAACACCCCTTCTGGGGTCTCGGCGGCCGAGTCGCTTGGGTCGCTGTCCTCGGAGGCGTCGGGCAGCGGGGTCGAGTCCGGGCCGTACGCTTCGGCGGGCACCTCGGGCAGCAGCTCGCAGGGCACGGCCTCGCGGAAGCCGTCCGGGCTGGCGACGCCGACCAGTTCGGGCCTGCTCACGGTGCACTCGTCGGGCGAAACGTAGCGCTGACCGTCGACGACGGAGCCGATCAGGATCTCCTCGGGCGCCTCGGTGAACAACGCGGTCGGCACCGCGAACGAAGTCGGCGACGCCGTACGCACCTTCGGCCGCTGAGCGACCGCCCACCGCGCGAAGTCCCGCCGCAGCTTCGGCGCGGGACGAACGATCAGCATGGTCATGCCGGACACGCCTCCACGTTGATGGCGAAGACCTGACAGGTCGTCCCGACGACCGCCGTCCGCTCCGCGAGAACCTTCAGATCGTTGACGCGGTAGTTCACCGCTGGCCCCGCCCGGTCCGGCACCACATCGACCGGGCCGAGACGCACCTCGACGGGCCCCGAGATGTACAGCCACGCCGTCCCCGGAGCCGCCGGAGCACCGTCCGGGCCGGAGTTCGCCGCTGAATACCCCGCGCCGATCACCGCACGGTTCCCCGCCAGCGTGCGAGGGCAGTCCGTCGCGGTGTCCTGCCGCAGCACCTGGCAGCAGCCAAGCAGCGCCGCTACCCCGGTCGGCACGTGAAGGAGACCCTGCCCGCCGTACGTCTCCGCGAGCGCACCCTCCAGCGCAGCCACGCCCTGCGCGACGCTGACCGGCCCTGCGGGCGACGTCAGGTCCACCGCGCGCGGCGCGAGCGTCTCCCGCCAGAAGCCTTCCTCGATCGCCCGCTGCTGCCCCAGCTCCAGCGTCGCGAGGACCTGCTCCCGCGCCTCCGCGTACGACCACCCGATCGTGCTGCACTCCGCGCCCGAGTAGATCGTGATCGGAGACGCGTGCTCCACCGTGGGGCGGCAGAACTCCTTCTCCACCGGCCCAGCGCCCGGGGACTCGTCCTCATCAGGGCACGAGTCCGGCCACACCTGCACGGGACAGCACCCGAGGGCGAGCCACTCCACGCCCATCAACTCGTGGATATCCGCCTCGGACACCTCGATCACCGAAGCGCAGTCGCTGAGGATTCCGTACGGGAGCGGCCTTCCCGGGATGGACTCCACCCGCCGCCGCATACCAGCCGAAGGCATGTCAATTCACCCCCGCAGGGCGGAACCGGCATGCAGAGGTGGCGCGTTGTACAGGGAGAGTGGGCCGACGGCGCTCCACACGCCGCCGACCCCGACCGACCCTTGCAGCAGAAGGAGTCCGGCCGTGGCCGACGCTACCTGTTCCGTCATCGAGAACGGAACGCCCTGTCCCCGACCCGCCATCGCGCGCGGCTGGTGCAACAAGCACTACGTCCGCTGGCAGCGCACTGGTGATCCCTTGATCGTTCGCGCCCGAAAGGCCGCCGACCGGCCGTGCAGCGTTGATGACTGCGCAGACCGGGCGATCGGCCGAGGTCTCTGCCGCCGCCACTACATGCGCATGTACACGCGAGGCACACTCGACCTCACCCGTCGACAGTTCACCTACACGGACGATACGGAGGCGGACTTCTGGCGCCTGGTCGACAAGTCGGCTGGCGCGGACGGATGCTGGCTGTGGCTGGGCACGCTGACCGTCCAGGGCTACGGCTCCTGGCTTCACGCCCCGGCGCACCGCATCTCCTACAGGTACGAAGTCGGCGAGGTCCCCAAGGGGTTGGTCCTTGACCACGTTTGCCATGACCCGAAGGACTGCCCGCGAGGCGCCCCATGCCCTCACCGACGTTGCGTGAACCCCGCGCATCTCAAGCCGGTCACGCACGCTGAGAACGTCAGCAGTCAGCGGTCCCGAGGAGGGCGCCCCTCGAACGACGTCTGCTCCGTGGAGGGGTGCGGCAACCCCTACGTCGCCCGCGGCCTGTGCTCGAAGCACTGGCAGGCGGCGCGCCGAATGTCGAAGCAGCCGATGACGACGTGCAGCAACGGGCATCCCCTGGCTGGGCCAGACGCCGATGTGCGCGTCGACGGGCGAGGCCACCGGATCTGTCGGCACTGCAAGCGGCTCGCCGCCGCCAGGCGGAAGGCTGCCGCCGCAGCAAACGGCGAAGGGTAGACGGAGCACCCCGGCCCCCATTTCTGTCCGTGCGGTCCCGCCCCAACCGGGGCGGGACCGCTTTTGCGTGGGGTCAGGCAACGGGGCAGGTGACGCCGATCTGCTCGGCGGTGCGTCCGTCCGCGCAGACGGGGACGGTCACGATGCGAGCTTCCTGGTTGCGCGCTACAAGCGCACTGCACTCCTCGGTGAAAAGCGCAGTGTAATCGTTCACAGAGAACTTGCTTGAATCGTGAATTACACCCAGGCTGATCTCCCCGCCGCGCCCGGCTTCGAAGGTGCCGGCGGGGTAGATGAGGAAGGGGACGGTCTCGGGCCAGGTGGCGGCGGGGTCGGCGCCGCCGATGTTGTCGGGGACGGCGGGGTTGAGGCCGCGGGCCCACTGGACGCTGACGCCGATCTGGGCGAAGGCGGCGATGATGCGGTTGATGTCGATGTCTTCGACGCTGACGCCGTTGCGGCGGGCGATGTCGGCGAGGAAGAGGTTCTTCGACCACCAGGGGAAGACGACTTCGATGTTGATGCTCTCGCAGAGGCTGAGCTTCTCGGTCATGTCGGCGGCCTGGAGGGCGACGGCGGCGAAGAGGGCGGAGAAGGCGCCGAAGGTCGGGGCGATGGTGACGGGGGTGGACCGGGCGAGGGCCTGGGTGAAGAGTTCCTGCTTGATGCGGATCTCGTGGGCGATCATGCCGAGCTTCTGGTAGTGCTCGACGAGTTCGGGGAAGTGGCGCTGCGTCAGGATGCCGGACTCCAGGCAGATCCCGATGGCGTCGCATCGGACCTCGATCGGCTCGGGGCAGGGGATGCGGAAGCAGGGCTTCTGCGCGCCGCTGATGTCGTCGGCCTCGGTGTGGACCCAGGTCATGCTGCCGACGTCGAGGCTCGGCATGGGGAAGAAGCGGAGGCCGCCTCGGGCGAGCTGGATCTCGGGGACGTCCCAGAGCATCTCGGGGCACGCCATGCTGGTCAGCTCGTAGACGGTTTCGGACGGGGCGCACCAGCCGCCGGAGGCGACGATGTTGCCGCCCTGGAGGCGGGCCTGGTCGGCGGCGAGGAGGACGGCGCGGGTGCCTTCGGTGCCGGAGGAGCTGTCGTTCACGATCAGCTCCTTCTGGAACGGAAGTCGGTAGCTGGCGGTCAGGCCCACGCCGCCACCTGCGGTCTTCAGGGCGTTGGCGCGGCGGATGAGTCCTTCGGTGACGCCTTCCATGTCGAGGGCCTGGCCGGGGGAGTAGCCGGGGACGTCGACGGAGGCGGTGATCTCCGGCCGGGGGTTGGGGTCGGCGGGGAGGACGGAGGGCTGGCGGCGGCGGATGCCGGAGAGGTCGATGGTGCGGCGTGGGGTGGCCGAGGCGGTGACCGGCTCGGGCTCGGGTTCCGGATCAGGGGTGGGCTCCGGCTCCGGCTCCGTGTCGGCTTCGGGCTTGTCGCCTCGGACCTGGGCGGCGAGGGCGTCGATCTCGTCGGCGGCCTTCTGTGCCGCTTCGACGCGGGCGGCCTTCTCCTGGCGGATGCTGTCGACGGCGGTCGCGAGGGCGCGGAGCTGGGCGAGGTCTTCGGGGGCGAGGGTGTCGCCCTTGCTGAGGGTGTCGAATGCCTGGACTGCGCCGTCGAGGGTGGCGTCGAGTTCGTCGGCGCTGAGCTGGGTGATGTCCTCGGGCAGTTCGAAGTCGGCCATGCCGAGTCTCCTGAGAATTCAAGGAGACTCGGCCCGAAACCAGATCAGTCGTCGTGTGTGCTGCCGCCGATGTTAGCGGCTGGGTGATGCTGGCGCGGTGAGGAGGAAGCGTCTCAGCTGTCGTGGTGCGGTCCGGTGGTGAGCCGGTCCAGGACGGCGGGGCCGAGGTCCGTGACGTCGCCCGCTCCCATGGTGAGAACGAGATCACCGGGCTTCGCCATTCCCGCGACGGCCTCCGCGACCTCGTCCTTCGCGTGCAGCGGGCTCACGTCGGCGCCCGCCGCGCGCCCGGCGGCGATGATCAGCTCGCTCGTGACGCCCTCGATGGGGTCCTCGCGGGCCGGGTAGATGTCCAGGACGAGCGAGGAGTCGGCGAGCGCGAGGGCCTGGCCCATCTCCTTGCCCAGCTCCTGCGTGCGCGAGAACAGGTGCGGCTGGAAGACGACGAGGATGCGCCCCTCGACGGCGCCGCGCATCGCCTCCAGGTCGGCGGCCATCTCGGTCGGGTGGTGCGCGTACGAGTCCACGACCTGCACGCCCGCAGCCTCGCCCTTGAGCTGGAGGCGCCGCTTCACGCCCGTGTAGCTGCGGAGCGCGGAGGCGAGGTTGTGCAGCGGGACGCCGAGCGAGACGCCCGCGACGAGCGCCGCGACCGCGTTGTGCGCGTAGTGACTGCCCGGCACGGACACCGTGAACGTGAGCAGCTTGCCGTTCAGCGAGACCGTGACCTCGCTCGTCAGCCCGCGCGGGGTGACCTTGTGCACCCGTACGTCCGCGTCCTCGGCGGAGCCGTAGGTGAGCACGCGCAGGTCCGCCCGGTCCCGCACGCGGCGGGTCAGCTCGCGGGCGCCCTCGTGGTCGGCGGAGATCACCAGCGTGCCGCCGGGGACGATCTTGCCGACGAAGGTCTCGAAGGACTCGTAGATCTCCTCGATCGACGCGTAGTTGGCGTGGTGGTCGAGTTCGACGTTGAGGACGACGGCGACCTCGGGCGCGTACGTGTGGAAGCTGCGGTCGCTCTCGTCGGCCTCGGCGACGAAGATCTCGCCCGTGCCGTGGTGGGCGTTGGAGCCGGGTGCGTCGAGGTCGCCGCCGATCGCGTACGAGGGGTCGAGGCCGAGCGTCGTGAGGGACACCGCGAGCATCGAGGTCGTCGTCGTCTTGCCGTGCGTGCCCGCGATCGCGAGGGGGCGCGTGCCGGCCATGAGGGCGGCGAGGGCGTCGGAGCGGTGCACGACGGGGATGCCGCGTTCCCGGGCGCGCACCAGCTCGGGGTTGTCGGCGCGGATCGCGGAGGAGACGACGACGGCGGAGGTGTCCTCGGCGAGGTGGGCCGCGTCGTGGCCGATGTGGACGGTGGCGCCGAGGGCGCGCAGCGAGGCGGCGGTGGCCGAGTCCTTCGCGTCACTGCCCGCGACGCTCGCCCCGCGCTGGGCGAGAATCCGGGCGATGCCCGACATCCCGGCCCCACCGATGCCGATGAAGTGCGGTCGGTCGAGGGCGGGGGGAAGGCCGGCTGCCATCTGGTGCGTCTCCAGGGAGTGGGGGCTGGGGCGCTTGGATCACTGAGGGCCCCGGTCAAACTGATCATAGCGATCCCAGGGGCGAGGACGCGGGGAGCGGCGGGCAGGTTCGGCCGCGCACGGGGCGCGGTGCGCGTGGGCGCGCTGCCTGGGCGCCGCCGCACTTCCCAGCGCGTCAGTCCAGCAGCCTCGGACGCGGTTGAGGTGTTGCTCGGCGACGCGTTCGGCGAAGCGCAGCAGCTCGATGCGCGGCACGCCATCCGATTCGCTCACGCGTTCGATACTAGAGGGTGGGGTGCGAAAGGGGTGGGGTGCCCCCGGCCAGGCCGGAGCCCATCGGCTGGCCGGGAGCGCCTCGGCTCAGGACGCCTTCGCTCCGGATTTCGCCTGCTCGCGCACCACGGAGCCCGGGTACCGCTTCGAGACGGCCTTTGCCGTCGGCTCGGACGTCGAGGAGTAGACGACCTTGTCGGACGCGACGACCTCGAAGGTCTTGCGGTTCTTCGCACAGGAGCAGGGCATCAGATTCCTTCCTTGACCTTCGCCGCGAAGCTCGCGGCCAGGTCCATCCGGGCAGGCGCGAGCCGCTGCGTGAGCCGCTCGATCTCGGCGCGCGCCGCCTGCCGATCCGCCGCGCGCTGGTCCAGGGCGTCCAGGAGCCGGTCCAGGACGGGAGGGGAGACGAGGGCGGCAGCCAGGGCGCCGGCGGCCGACTCGTCCGGAGCCAGTCCGGGCAGGTCCGGAGCTTGTCCGCCCGGGGTGTTGTCCGGCTGTCCGGTCGGGGTGTCCGCGCTGGTCACGAGCGCGGACATGGAGGCGACGAGGGCGAGGTTCGAGCGCTCAGCGACGGCGGACGCGAGGAGCGGAGAGCTGTGCCCGGGCACAGGCACGGACAGGACAGCGCGGAGCTGCCAGGCCCCGCCCCGGCCCTGCCGCATGTGGTAGCTCGGCTGGCACGCCTGGAAAACAGCACGGTCCCACTCGGCGAGCCACGGGGATGCCGCGCCGCTGAACCACATGCCGCGCTTGTTCATGCCGACGGTGACGATTCCGGCGACGGTGCGCGTGTCGTCGAACTGGCAGGCGGCGGTCTCGCACTCCGCGCCGTCGCGGTGGTGCCCCACGTTCATGGTGAAGGTGCCGACCTTGACGGTGCTGCCGTCGTCGAGGCGGAACCGCGCGCGGAGGAAGTGCGTGGTGTCGATGCGCCCCAGGCTCTCGATCGTCAGGTTCTTGCCCGGGTATCCGGCGTGCGGCTCTCCGGCCTGGGCGACCCAGCCGTACACCCTGCCGTCCTTGTAGTGAACGCCGCCGGAGCCGGGCGGCAACTCCTCGGCGGTCGGCTCGCGGAACCACGCGGCGGGCATCGGGGGCGCCTGGCTCATCGCGTTCCAGGCAGATGCTTCGAGCTCGCGCATGCCGGTCTCCTCTTCGTCGTCGTCCCAGGGGGCGCGCAGCGTCGGGTCGTCCAAGGCGTCGGCGAGCAGGGCGTAGAGGTCTTCGACGCGGTCGCGGAGGCCGTCCTGCTCGGTCTCGGGGATGTCGGCTCCGCCTCGGCCGCCCTGGAGGACGGAGGCGATCGCGAAGACCGCGCCCGGCACGATGTGGAGTTCGCCGTCGAAGACGTCGGCGGTGCCGAGCTTGTACGCGGCGAGCGTGGCCGGATCGGCGGTTTCGTCGCGGTAGAGGAACGCCGCGCCGAGGCGCTGGCCGTTCACGGTGCCGTCCTCGGCGGTGGCCCAGGCGAGGACGCGGGCGGCGGCGGCGTCGCCGTCCCAGGGGGCGTCCCGGTCGGGACGGACGGGAAGAGAGAGGTCGCCCGACATCGCAGCCGACACCTCCCCCTCGGGGAGATCGGGGCTACCGACGTACAGGCCGCGCGCGAGCCGTACGAGGTGCCCGGCGGTGACCGCGCGGGCAAGCAGCGATCGGGCCTGCGCGAGGGGGATGCTCAGGGCCTCGGCGACCTCGCGGGGGGTGACGGCGACGGGGGCACCGGAGACGTAGCGGACGACGCGGGTCATCGCGTCCCCGGCGGCCTGCACCGTGGGAGTGCAGGCTGCCGTCTGCTCGGGGTCCGGCTCCGGGCCGAGCACGATGCGGGCTCGGTCGTAGGCGGGCATGGCGACGAGAGTCGCGCCGCGCAGCCGGGCGCGGGTGATCCGCATGAGGACATCGCCCGCGGACTCCTGGTGGACCAGCTCCCCGCGCTCGGGGTCGTCGGGGTCACCGGCGGCAGCGGTGATCCGCGCGTCCGTGAGCGCGGCGCGTACGGCTCCGAAGGGGACGGTGCCGTCTGCCGCGGTCGTCCACTCGGCGGCGTGGCTGGTGCGGAGCATGGCCTGCCCGCTCGCGGTCCACTGCGCGGCGGCGGTGGCCCGGACCATCCATCCTCCGTCGGCGAGGCGTAGTACGGACGCGGAGGCGAGGGAGGCGACGAGGAGGACTTCGTCGTCCTGCGGCTGCTCCTCGGGCGGGCGCCGGTCGATGAACTCGATGTCGACGTCGTCGAGGTCGACGCTGACGCCGAGGGGCGCCTCGTCCTCCAGGAGCAGGATGGCGTCGGCGCCTGCGGGGCGTCCGGGGTAGAGGACTCCGGCACCGGCGATGCGGTCGCCGTCGCGGTCGACGTCCTGGATGGCGCCCGCCAGCTCGGCGCCCTCGTGGCCGGACAGCATCTCGTCGGCGTACTGGAGGGGCCAGGGGCCGGTGCCCCAGGTGAGGGAGCCGGGCGCGAAGATGCGACCGTCGCCGGTCTCGGTGTTCTCGTATGCGAGGGCCGCGTCCTCCGGGGTGGACCAGGGGCGGGGGAGGAGGGCGACCGGCGCGGCGGCGGTCTGCTCGGCGGGGACATCAGCGGGGCCGAGGGGGATGTCGATGTGCTCGCCTGCGAAGGCGAGCCGGACCCGGTCGAAGACGAGGGGGCCGAGGCGGCTTTCCAGCTCGGCGAGGAGCGCGGGGTCGGGGGAGTAGGCGGCGGCGACGTGCGGCACCCACGGGCTGTGCTGCCGAGGAATCTCAGGGTGGTTAGCCTCTTGCAGCGCGTCGGTCGCGGCGGCGCGGACGGTGGTGAGGGTGGGACCTTCCTCGTTCGTGTCGCGGTCGTCGCCGACTGCCCAGACCCAGCACGGGTCGTCGCCGTTGCTGTTCCAGTGGTTCGCGCCGAAGGCGTAGCCGGGCAGCGGGCCGGGGATGTCGGCGAGGCGCGCGCGAACGGCGTTGGCCAGCTCGGCGCGCTCGCCGTCGGACCAGTCGGCGCCGTCGCCGAGGTAGTAGAGGGTGAGGTGCAGCTCGCTGACGTCTTCGCCGCCTTCGAGGGCGAGGCGGGCGGCGTCGGCTGGGGCGGGCAGGAGCGCGATCATCGCGCCTGTGTGCTCGCCGCTCGCGGCGGTCAGTGACTCCATGATCGCGAGTTCCTTTCGATTCGAAGACGCGGCACGGGAGATCGTTTTGGATTCCATGGCTGCGGAACGGTCTGCGTGCGCCAATGCCAGAACGCACCGGCAGTTCACAGTGAGAGCGGGTGGGGCGCCCGGGTCACCAGGGCCGGACATCTCCACCCCGCCCACCGTGAACGGCTCGTCCAGCAAACGGAGTTGGCCGTCCGCGTCGTCGTGCGCATCCCGTACGCGCTTGTCGCTGCGGGTGCGCCACTGCTTCACGAGCGGCCGATCCGGGCCCGCGAGCGCCACGCCTGCGGCGAGCGTCGCTGAGTTCCAGGACCGCGCCGCTTCGGTCCGCGCGATCCGCTCCTCGCGGGCGTCGCCGAGCTGCGCGCCTTCCCGATCGAACCGCGCCCGCAGGCGGGCCCGCAGCGCCTCGATGTCCTCGCCCGCGCCCAGCCCGGCCGCCAGCTCCGTGACTGCCGCGCTGGAGAGACGGTCACCGACGGCGCGCAGCAGGTGCTCGGTCGTCTTGACGTAGGCGCCGAGTCCGGCCGGGAGCCGACCGCTGTCGTAGCGGCCGGGCAGGTCGTCCCACTCTTCGGGCAGCTCGGCGTCGACCGTCCCGGCGGCGTGCTGCGCTGCTGCCTCGGTGACGCCGAGGAGGCGACGCACGAGGCGCGGAACGTGGCGGCTCCACATGCGGCCGATGGCCGCCACGGAGAACCGGGCGGCGACCAGCTCGGTAGCCGCGTCGAGTTCGGTGGCGAAGTCGGCGGCGACCTCGTCGAGGACGGCCTGTACCTCGGCGGCGATGTCGTCCTCGGCCTGGGCCAGCAGGGCGTCACGATCCGGCACGGCCGGCCTCCTCCGGTACGGAGGTGCTCACGGCAAGCAGGCGGGAGACCTCACGATCCCGCCACGCCCTGACCTCGTCACCCAGGTCGCGGCCCGGACACCGCCCGCACCAACCGAGCGCGTGGTGCGCGGGACGGCTGTGCAGGACGACAGCGCGCTGAGGGTCATCCGGCACGGGCTGCCATCCGCTCCTGCGGCACGGCCTCGCAGTTGAGGCAGTACGCCCAGCCGCCCGCCCGCCTCGGTCCGCTGGTAGTGCGGACCGTCACCGTGACGACGGAGAGGGCGGCGGCGAAGCCGCACTCGGGGCACTTCAGCCAGGCAGTGGACGCGTCGAAGGGCCCGTCCCCGTCACCGCTCCAGTCCTCAGCGGCATGGCGGTCGGCGGCCTCGGACCGCCACGCGATGACCTCCTCCGCCGCCGTTCGGCCAGAGCAGTGCGAGCACCAGCCGTGGACGCGGTGCGCGGCGCGGCTGTGCCCGATCGGCGCGTCGTACGTGGGGGTGGTCACGCGGCCTCCGTGAGGCACCCGGCGACGACCGGGCGCACGTGCGTGTGGTCGTACTCCACCCCGGCCGCCATCAGCTCGCGGAGGTAAGCGGTGAGGGTCCGCTGGAGGCAGGTCGGGTCGGCGCCGTAGCGGGCGGCGATCTCCGGCGCGCGGTCGAGGACGCCGTCGAGGAGGTTGAGGGCGTCGACCTCCTCGCGGGTGACGGGGTAGACGGTGTGGCGGCGGGAAGCGGTGATGCGGCGCGCCTCCGCTCGGCGGTCGCGCGGGCAGGCTCCGGAGCGGCGAAGCTTCTCCCCCGCCTGGTGGAGGGCGTGCCACAGGAGGCCGTCAACGGCGGCGACGAGCGGGTCGTCCGGCGCTGGGGCGGGTGCGTGGGCGGAGGCCGGGAGGGTGTCGGGGACGTCGGTGGCCTCGTCGGCGGGCAGCGGCGCGGTGGGAGTGGTGGGCACGGTGTCCTCCGTCTGCTCAGCGGGGGCGGTGGTCGGTGCGTCGGCTTCGTCGAAACCGGTCTCGCGGCGCAGGGCCGCGTCGCTGATGGCGCCGAGCTTGTGGACCTCGATCGCCGTGCTGCTCCGGTTGGTGCGGACGCGGAGCGGGGAGGAGTCGGCCAGGACCATCCAGTCCGCGGCGTCGGGTACGCGCTCGTCCTCCAGGAGCGGGCGAAGCCACTGCTCGGTGTAGGCATGGGCGACGACACGGAGGCGCGGCTCGATCCCGAGACGGATCGCCTCGCTGGTGAGTTCCCAGGCGCCCCAGTGGTTGACGTCCCCAAGGCCGAGGAGGAATTCGCCGGGGATGTCTGCGGCGGTTGCGAAGCGGCGGATGTTCTCCTCACGGAGCTTGATCGCTAGCTCGTCGAAGTCCGTCCGCAGGACCAGGTGCTGGATCTGGCCGATGGACTCCGGCGGGACTTCGAGGATGATCGGGACCGTCGCGGCAGCCGAGTCCGGCTCGCGGATCGCGGTCTCCGCGACCTGCATGAAGACATCGAGGAGGTCATCCTCGGCGGCCGACTGCCCCGGCGAGGTGGGGAAGCGGGTGCCCTGCGGGATGAGGAGGACGCCGCGCCCAGTGAGACGTGACTGAGCCACGGCGCGGACGACGGCGCCCAGGAGGCGCAGCTCTTCCAACTCGTCAAGCGCGGCGAGCACGGGGCTGTCGGCCTCAAGGTGCCGCTCGGGGCTGGGGTCCCACACGCGAACCGCGACCGGCGCGAGAGGCGGGACGATGACGTCCGGGTCGTGCGCCGGGATGGCCACGGGCCGGCCGTCAATCTCCGCTTCGAGGCCGCTGGAGCCCTTCGAGGACATCTCCAGGACGGACACCACGTGCCAGTCGGCGCGGCCGTCCTTGCGTGGGCGGATGACCGTCCAGCCCTCCCCGGCGACGGCGAGGTGACGGCCGTACTCCCGAAGGAGCTGCGACTGCCCGTCTGCGCCCCCGGCGATGCTGGTGACGTGCAGGGCGGCGGGGTGATCGGCAGGGGCGCGTTCAATGCTGCCGTCGGCCCGGACTCGGCCTGCGTACAGCAGCG
Organism: Streptomyces sp. SPB074; assembly: GCF_000154905.1. GTDB lineage: Bacteria > Actinomycetota > Actinomycetes > Streptomycetales > Streptomycetaceae > Streptomyces. Next base: position 6,191,643 of record NZ_GG770539.1, read on the forward strand.
CGCTGCTCATCGCGTTGCCGATCCAGTTCGCGAAGGACCGCACCTCGGGAGTGCGGTAGAAGCCCCAGGCGCGAGCCTGTTGCGCGCGGGCCGGGTTCTGCATGGTCGTCTTCGCCGTGCGGGTGGTGTAGCGGGCGGCCGCGCTGACCAGGTCGCGGGTCATCGCCGCTCCCTGCGGCGCGGGCGGCGGGGGCGGGGCGGGCGCTTGTCGAGCCAGGCTGTCCACGCCCAGTACGCGGTGGCGAGCCCGAGGCACAGTACGAGCGTCGTGTTGCTCCCCATCAGGCGTCCCGCGTCGGCAGGGTGTCGTCGATGCGGGAGAGGAGCGCCTGCCCGCCCGCGACGGCGAGCCACTCCACGCCGTGCACGAGCACCGGGGCGTCGTGCCACTGCCCCGATGCGAAGAGGTACGTCGCGAGGATCGCGCCCGACAGCCACCAGCCGATGCAGTAGGTGCACGAGAGCAGGGTGATCACGAAGTCCCGGGTCGTCGAGTCGAGTCGGGCTTCGTGCCAGGCGAAGAGCCGGTCCCGCAGCGGGTCGAGGATCGAGTCGGCGACGACGAGGCGGGTCGCGCGGTACCCGGCGAGGGCCAGGAGGACGAGGGTGGTGAGCGCGATCACGTGACGGCCTCCGCAGTGGATCTTCCGTTTGCGAGGCCCGATCGTAGCGTCATGCGAAAGATTCTTTTGTTGAATGGCGCTCTGGCCACAAAATCTCCCGAACCCCTCGCGCTCGACCAGCTCCCGCCGCTCGAACGCGCCATCTAATGCCCGAGAGCGGCGCCGAGGGCCGGGGATGTTCGACGAGGACGAAGAGGCAACACGCAACGCCCGGAAGCGGCATCTGCCGCCCCGTTGGCCCCTTCATGCTGGTTCCATGAGCGCTACCACCTCACCCCCACCCCCGGCGTGCGTCTTCTGCGACATCATGGCCGGGCGGTCGCCCGCGACGGTCCTACGGGAATGGCCCGACGCCCTCGCTATCAAGCCGCGCGGCGGCGTCAACCCCGGACACACCCTCGTCATCTCACGCCGACACGTGGCGAACGCCATCGAGGACCCGGACGTCACCGCTGACACCGTGCGCCGCGCCGCCCAGTACGCGGCCGAGATCGGCGCCAACCTGAACCTCATCACCAGCGTCGGACCGGACGCCACACAGACCGTGGCCCACCTCCATTGGCACATTGTGCCGCGCGCCAAGGCCGATGGCCTGCAACTCCCTTGGACTCCGCAGCACTCCGCTCGCACCGCCGCACGGACCGGAGCCACCTCGTGAACGCCCTCGTGGTCATGGCCCGCGAACCGCTCCCGGTCGGCCCGTCCGTCTTCCTCGCAGGTCCCACCCCGGACAGGGCCGCTCCTGTCCCGTCCTGGCGGCCCGAGGCTGCCCGGCTCCTCGGCGAGCAGTGGAACGGGGAGGAGCCTCTGACCGTCCTGAGCCCCGAGTCCCGCGACGGCAAGCGGGCCGACCACTACGAGACCCAGGTCGACTGGGAAACCAGCGCCCGCGCGAGGGCGAGCGTCGTCATGTTCTGGATTCCGCGCGACCTCAAACTGCTCCCCGGCTACACGACGAACGTTGAGTTCGGTCTGGACGCGCCCTCGGGCCGCGCTGTCCTCGGATGCCCGCCCGACTGCCCCGCCCCGGAGAGGAACCGGTACCTCGTGTATGTCGCGGGGTGCTTCGGTGTACCCGTCCGCGAAACGCTGCCCGGCACCGTCGCCGCCGCCCTGGCGATCATCGCCGGTAGAGCAGGCGCACAGGGGACTGCGGGCGGGTAACGCACACGGGTCAGGGCGTGCGGGGCCCGCTCCCTCCGCTGATATGCCGACCGTACCGCCCAGCAACTCCCGTTCCCGTACGGGCCGCCTGCCGCGCGGCCGCCGGGGACGACACCCGCGCGTCTCCCACCAGGTCCCGTTGCGCCACCATGTACCGCATGGCGTCCATGCCGTGGTCGTCCCGCTTGACCGGCTCCTCCGCTTCCTCGCCGCCGGGCTTCACCGCCCAGACGTACGAGGGCACTTCCTCCTCGGTCGAGCACGGCTTCTTCGCCTCGTCGAGCGCCTGGTCCCGCTCGACCAGCGCGCCGCGCATCAGAAGCAGCCGGGGCCGTCCGTCGCCCGCCACCTTCATGCGCGCCTGGGCGGCCTGGATGCCCGTCGACTTCCCCTTCTTCGCCGGCCTCGTCGCGAGCCCGAGGTGCCGCTCCAGCGTCGCGCGGTCTTCGGCGTCGTGGTCGCAGATCACCGCCTGGGGGCGCGGCTCCGTCCACTCCAGCCGGCACGCCTCGCACGCCTGGCAGTCGTGTGCCTCGCGCTTCGACCCGCAGCACTGCGCGCACGTGCGGACGAGGCGCAGGATGTCTCGGGCGTGGTCCTCGACGAGGCGCTGCGTGCGGTAGATCTCCCGGTACATGATCAAGCGGCCGTCCGGGTCCTCCGCCCAGCACTGGAGAACGAAGGGGTTGGTGAAGCCGAAGTCGACCACCCACCAGCGCGGCCACTCCTTCGGGATCGGCGCCGGGTCGATGAGGTGGACGGCGTCGTCCCAGCCGTCGTAGACCATTCCTTCGGCTGCCGCCCATTGGCCGTCGCGCAGGCGTAGGCGGCGGACCCCGGACAGGGCGTCGAGTTTTGACAGGTAGGCGGCACCGATTTCCGTCAGGGAGCCGTCGGCGTTGACGTACGCGGGGTTGTCCCGGTGACGGGAGTTGATCAGCCGCATGGTGCCGGTGTCGGCCCGCTGTTTGAGCCAGTGGGAGGGCTGGGCCGGGTTCGCGGCGCAGACGATCTGCTTGTACGTGGGCGCGCCGCCCCTGAGCCGGGTGATCAGCGTCTCGTGTGCGGTCTTGCTGATCTGGGTGGCCTCGTCCACGGCGATGCGGTCGAACTCGCTGCTGAGGAACTTTTCGGGCCGGTCGAGGCCGCCGACCAGGATCTCGGAGCCGTTGGCATACCGGTAGGCGGGAGGCTGCCGGGCGCTGCCCCCGAACCACCGCACGAGTCCAGCAGCCATGGCCTCGCCGACGACGGTCCGTTCGAAGGTCACGAGGGTCGTGCCGGTGAGGGAGGCGTGCGTCTGCCGGACGAGAAGCGCGCGCAGGCCGGGGACGGCGAGACAGGTGAAGTGGAGCTTCTGGAGCATGGCGAGGGACTTGCCGGTGCCTGCCGGGCCGCAGATCAGTACCTCCGCGTCCCGGCAGGTCAGCAGCTGCACAGCACCGCCGCGAGGCTCGTACCTGACGACGGTGCCGTTCATGTCACTCCCGTTCGAGGTAGCTGATCGCAGCCTTCAGGAGATCCACATTGTCCCGGAAGTTCCCGACCCCGGTGTTGCAGGAGGAGCACAGCAGTCCCCGGACACAGCCTGCGCAGCCCCGACGCGGACCGCAGTGGGTGTGGTCGTGGTCGATGTGTAGACGCCTGCCGTTCGATCGCGAGCCGCAGATTGCGCAGCCGCCCTCCTGGCTCTCCAGAGTCGCGAGATACCACGTCAGATCAACGCCGTACCTTCGGCTGATCACACGGGCGTGCACGCAGTCGCCGCACTCGGCAGCCAGTCCGTCTGAGGCGCCGCGCTTTCGGTTGAAGCGCGTCACGTCGAGCCAGCGGTCGCAGTCTCGGCACTGCTTGCGCCCCTCCGAGTCTCGCTGACCAGGGTTCCTACGGCGGACGGTGAAGGCATCCCCAGCAGTGCCAGACCTCCGCCACCGGGCGTAGTGGCTGGCGCACAAGCCTCGGGCGGAGTGCGGGTCCTCGCACCCCTCAACTGAGCAGGCACCTCACTCTCGGGGGCCTGGGAGCGCTAGGGAGCGTATCGAGTCGTGATCAATCTGCGGGATGTGCCTTCGTGGCACGGTCTGGTCCGGTAGACCGTCGTACGTGACGCGAGTGCAACTGACCGACCCGGAGTGGGATTTCATTGAGCCGTACCTGCCGATCGGCGAGTACGGCCCGTACCCCGAGCGGCTGCGGCAGCAGTTCGAGGGCGTGATCTGGCGGTTCAAGACGGGCGGCCAGTGGCGGGAGATACCGGCAGAGTTCGGCGCCTGGTCGACCGTCCACAACCGCTTCCGGCAGTGGCGTGACGCCGGGGTCTTCGAGGCCCTGCTGGAGGGCCTGATCGCGGAAGCCGCGAAGCGCGGTGAGGTGGACCTGTCCCTGGTCAGCATCGACTCCACCACCGCGCGGGCCCATCACGACGCGGCCGGCATGCACCTGGACGAGGAGGTCCTCACCGCTCTGGAGAAGGCTGCCGCCGAGGCGGAGAAGGCCAGGTCAAAGGGGGCGGCTGCGACGAACAAACCGGGCAGGAGGCCGGGAGCGATCCCGGGCGGGAAGAACGACGGCGCGTCCGGCGCCGACGCAAACTCCGGCTGAAGGCCGCCCTGCTCGGACGCTCCAGGGGCGGGCAGACCAGCAAGATCCATGTCGCCGGCGACCGGAGGTGCCGCCCGCTGGCGTTCATCCTGACCGAGGGGCAGGCCGCCGACAGTCCGCAGTTCATCCCAGTGCTGGGGAAGGTACGGGTCCGCGGGCTCGTCGGCCGTCCCCGCACCCGGCCGGACGCGGTCGCCGCAGACAAGGCGTACTCGTCCCGCGGCAACCGTGCCCACCCGCGCAAACGCCGTATCAAAGCGGTCATCCCGGAGAAGAAGGACCAGGCCGCCAACCGGAACAAGAAGGGCTCCCACGGCGGCCGGCCCGTCAGCCACAACGCAGACCTCTACAAGGAGCGGAACACCGTCGAGCGTCTGATCAACAAGCTCAAGGCATGGCGAGGCATCGCCACGCGCTACGACAAGACCCCCGACAGCTACCTCGCCGGACTCTACCTACGCGCCTCGATGATCTGGATCAAGGACCTCACACGAGCAGCCTCTTGATCACAACCGAATACGCTCCCTAGTGGTCCTGGGGTGCCGGTGCGCCGCCAGCGGCGCCAGTGGCCCGAGCAGAAGCCATTTCCGTAGTGGGGCAGGGCGCACCCCTTGACAGAGCAGCGGCTGTGCTGCTGCTTCACGAAGGCCGTTCCCGGATCGCCGGTCTTGGTCCAACGCTGGTAGTGCGCGGAACAGTAGCCCTTCGCCAGGTGCAAGCGGGGGCACCCGGGTACAGCGCAGGTACGCTTGAGCACATCGACTCCAACCAGTCGGTCGCGCCCCGGGGGTGTTCCCGCACCCGCCGGGGTTCTTCGTGCGCAATTCTACCGCGCTGCCCTGTAAGTGCCCTTGTCACGGCGCCTTTTGATGGTTACTCACACAAGGTCGGCGGGGTCGATGCCGACGACTTCGTACCGCAGTTCCCCGCCCATCTCGACCTTCGCGGGGCTGTCGAGGCCGTGGAGGCGCCGGTAGCTCTCGCGGATCGCGCGCAGCTCCCGGAGCGCGGCGAGTTTCGGGCCGTCGTCGAGGAGGGGCTTGCCATCTTCACCGAGGACGAGGCGGCCGTGGGAGTGCGCGTAGTGGGTGCGCTCCAGTACGGCGAGTGCTTCTTCGGTGAGGGCGTCGAGGCGGGCGGCTTCGCGCTGGCGGAGCGCTTCGGCGTCGTCGGCGACGATCGAGTGGAGGGCGCGGCCCACGGCCTCGTGTGCGCAGGATTTCGACTTGAGGCCCAGCTCGTCGGCGATCTGCTGAAAGCTGCGGCCCTGGGCGCGCAGGCGCGCGGCGCGCGCGTCGCGCGCGGCACCTTCGGGTGTCCTGATGAACCGGCCGTTGGCGCCGCGTGGGCCGGCGCCCTCGGGGGTCTCTGCATCACTGGCCATGACACGGAGTGTACGAGTGTGCGCCGACCGGCACCGTCCCGGTCGTCGCGCGGCGCCTACCCCATGCGGTAAGTCTGCGTGTCCTCCCACAGCTCCGCTGGCGTCACGCCGACTTCGCAGAAGAGCGGCGTGCCCGCGTGGTCCCGGGCGTAATGAAACGTTGTCACGACGGCTGCTGCCGCGGGAAGTCCGAGTGCCTCTGTCTCCGCCGCGATGGCCAGCCGGGCCATCGTCACGTCCGTGCCCTGTGCGGGCGCGCGACCGGTGCACTGCTGGATGTAGTGCGTGGTGCCCTCGGCCAGCGGGGCGGGCTCGGCGAGGCGCGGACACCGTGTCGAGACGGCGGGCGGGAAGTAGGCGTCGACGAGGGAGAGGGGGGGTGCCGTCCTCCAGGAGCAGCAGTCGCGTACGACGCAGGGCGGGGCCGTCGTCCGGGAGGCCGAGAGCGGCTGCGACATCGGCGGGCGGGACCTCCTCGGCGGGTGCGCCCAGGATGCGGTACGCGGTGGCCCCGGTGGTGCGCGCTCCCGGCCCTCGCCTGCCCGCCGGGCGGGCGAGGGGCTGCTCGGCGACCACGAAGCCCGCGCCTTGCCGGGCGACGACCGCGCCGTCGGTGCGGAGCACGTCCATCGCCTTCACGACGGTCGCGCGCGACACCCCCCATTCCTCGGCGAGGTCTCGCCCCGAGGGCAGGAGGTCGCCGGGCCCGAACTCGCCCTCGGTGATGCGCGCCCGCAGCGCGTCCACGATCTGCTCGTACTTCAGCACTGCCACGGCAACCTCCGCTTGATTGGACCGGTTAACCGTCAAGGCAGACCGGCGCCGTACTGCCCGAGAAAGGGCGTGAGCGCTCTCGATGCGGGTGACTGCGGGTAATCGCTCCTTCGGGTAACTTGCCCTCGAGCAACCGCCTTTGCCCCCCTCGCTGCCGGTACGGTCCCGCCGTTCGAACCTGCCTACCGGAGGACCAGTGCACACCCACTTCAAGAGGGCCGCGGCTGCCGCCTGCGGGCTCATCGCTGCGCTCGCGCTCACCTCCTGCTCCGGTTCCGCCCCGGCGACCACCAGCGACGCCGCACCCCGCAAGGCAAGCGGCGCTCCTGCTGCGACGAAGGAGGCGCCGGCCGCGAGCGCCGATGTGCGGATCGTGAAGAGCGGCGTGGAGGACCACCCGACGTGGGGGCCCGGCGCGTACGTCGTCCACTACGAAATCACGAACCACAGCACCGTTGCGGCGGGCTACTTCGCCCAGATCGAATTCCTGGACGCGGACAAGGACGTGCTCGGGACGACGGGGATCACGGCCGACAAACTAGGCGCCGGGAAGACAAGCACGGGCGACACGGCGCCGCTCGACGTCGAGATCCGGAACGGGAAGATGACGGATATCCGCTCCGTGCGCGTGTCCGAGGTGGACCGCACGGCCAGCTGACCGGCCGGAAACGAAGGAGGCCCCGACAAGGGGGGGGATGTCGGGGCCTTCCGGGCGGACGATTCCAAGCCTAGCGCCATGCCGTGCTTGAGGGGCCGTCAGCGGGTGATGCGGAAGAAGTGGTCGTCGTCGTGACCGTTCGCGGTCAGCCCGGCGCAGGCGAGCGCCGTACGTGCCTGCGCACGAAGTAGGGCCTCCACCGAGTTCAAATCGAAGGGGTCCACCTCGTCGCTCCCGTGTGCGACCAGCCACACGCCGTCGGCGTCCGCGTCGTACAGGTGCACGCCCGAGGTGTGGAAGAGGAAGTCGTCGTCGCCCAGGTACTCGATGTGGGCGAAGGGAACGCGGTGGGAGACCAGGGCGTCGTGTGCGACGTCCTGGATTGCCCTGCGGGGGGCGTTCGCGGTGTCGCGGATCTCGGCGAGGCGCTGGAGCTGCTGGCCGATCCCGAGGTTGAGGAGCGGCGCGGAGGCGTGCGGCCACACCTCTCGGGCGGCGGCCACGTAGTCAGCCCCGGCCAGGACGATGACCACCCGAGCATCCGCGTGGCCGAGGGCGGCGGCCTGGGCGCGGAGTTCGGCGGGTGTGACGGCGTCGGGGTCGGTGATGCGGGTCTCGTACGGGAGGAGCGGGGTGTCGAGACTGACGAGGCCGTGGCGACCGGACAGTACCTGGACGGTTCCTCCGTCGGCGGTGAGGGCTTCGGCGGTACGGCGGGCGGCGCGGTGGTAGCCGCCGGTGTAGAGGTCCCGGGCGGGGACGGGCTTCGGTGTGGGGAGCTTGCTCGCGGAGCAGGGGATGAGGACGAGGGGACCGGTGGTACGCACGTGGTTCTCCTTGGGCGAGGCCGGGCGCGCGTCGGGGCGCGCCCGGCGAGGGGCTAGAGGTCGGCGACGAGGACTGTCGCGTTGTCGGCGTACTGGCGGCCGTCGTCCTCGGACGTCTTCAGGGATGTTTCGACGGCGGTGTTCACGAAGCGGCGCGCGGCCTCGCCCGGCGTACCGGTGAGGAAGTCGGGAAGGGCGTGTCCGGAGTCCTCGTGAGGCTCGTACGCGCCGTCGCTCGCCAGCAGGAGGCGCAGACCGGACGGGCCCGGGACCGTCGCAGTCTCGATGGCGGGGTGTCCGTACGCGCTCCGGACGGAATCGTCGTCGGAGGAGTCGCCGAGGTAGCTGGTGATGATGTTGCGGTTGCCGCCGTTGTGCGCGCTGCACGGCGGGTAGACGCGGCGGAGGTTGTGGTCCTGCGTCAGCCTGCGGGCAGTGCCCTGCTGGATTGCGTAAGCGCGGCAGTCTCCGGCCCACGCGATCGTGAGGGGCTTACCCGGGAGGTGGACGGCCACGATCGCGGCGGCGCTGGGCTCGTAGCGGCGGGTGTGGGAGTCCTGGCGCAGCGGGTCGGCGGCGTATGCCTTGTAGACGGCGCGCAGCCCTGCTTCGGCATTGAGTCGGCGGGCGGCGGCACGGGCGAGGCGCGCGGCTGCGATGCGGACCCAGTCGCGGATGTGGGGGCGGTCCCCGATGCCGTCGAGCACGACGTAGGCGCGGGCGCCGCTGACGGGGTCGGTACGGAAGGCTGTGGCGTCGCACTGGTTGCCGCGAAGGCCGATGTGCTGGGCGGTGGCGTAGGTGCGCATCGTGAAGGTCCGATCTGTGAGATGTGAGCGGCGGGCGGGCCGGTCAGCGCGTGGTGGCGGTGACGGCGACGGCGTCTTCGGTGCTGGTGATGTGGGTGCGAGCCATGGGTGTCTCCTCTGGCCGTTGGGGCCGTGCAGAGAACACGATATGCCTAAGCGTTAGGCAATGTCAAAACACTAGGCAATGTTGGGCGTGTTGGCGTAGCGAGTGAGTTGCAGGGACTGCGTGATCTCCCTCGCTCTCCTCACTCAACCGGGTGAGCGGCCGATAAAAGCGCGTGCGCACAGTCGAGCTGGGGCGGTACGTTCTCCTCGTCCAGGTGCGAAGGCGCGGGTTACTTCCACTGGTAATGGAGAGGTTGCGGGTTCGAATCCCGTCACCACCTCGGGTGGTGTAGCTCAACGGCAGAGCGCTTATTACCCGCTCCAACTCGATCTCTGGACACCACGCTTGCACCTCCCGGTGCGCCGACACTGCGGCTACTTCTTCTGGTGAACCGCCGCACGTCACCTTGATCTCGGGAGGCACCAGCACCGGGGCGCCCGGTGCGCCGACATGCGGATACTTCTGTCTCTCACACAGGGGACCCGGGTTCGAATCCCGGCGGCTCGACCACGCGTCGGGTCGTGGTGCAGCGGCCCAGCATCCTCGTCTCCGCCGTCACTTCCGATCTAGGGCGCCCCCTGCTGCGCGCCTCCCCTCCCATGAAGGAGGGGTTCTCGTGTCCCGCTTCAACCGTCCCGCCGTCCGCACGGCCGCGACATCGCCGGTCGCCACCATCCCCGGCCCCGCACGCACGCACGAGGGCGGCGTCGGCTACGCCCGGGACCCGCGCGGGGAACTCTTCCTCCTCGCCGTCACCAACCTCGTCGGGCAGCGCACCTTCTACGAGGCGGCCGAGACGCGCGACGACCGCTTCACCCAGCTCGTGCGCCACCTGGCCGTCGACGACCCGGTCTGGACGGCCGGCCTCCTCGGCTGGCTGCGCGGCGAAGGCAACCTGCGCACCGCCGCGCTCGTCGGCGCCGCCGAGGCCGTCCACGCCCGCTTGGAGGCAGAACGTGCCGCCTCCCTCCGCCCGGGGCCGACCGCCGTCACCGGCGCCGTCCCGTACTCGAACCGCCGCCTCATCGCCTCCGTGCTCCAGCGCGCGGACGAGCCGGGGGAGCTGCTCGCCTACTGGCGGAGCCGGTTCGGCGCCCGCCTGCCCCAGCCCGTGAAGCGCGGTGTCGCGGACGCCGTCCAGCGGCTCTACACCGAGCGGTCCCTGCTCAAGTACGACACGGCCTCGCACGGCTTCCGCTTCGGGGATGTCCTGGAGCTGGTGCACGCGCGCCCGGCTGTCGACCGGCCCGCGCAGGGCGACCTCTTCAAGCACGCCATCGACCGGCGTCACGGCCGCGAGGGTGCCCCCGCCGCGCTCCCTCTCCTCGTCGAGCGGGAGCGCCTGGCCGCGCTGCCCGTCGCCAAGCGTCGCGAGGTGCTTCGCGACCCGGAGCGGCTGTCGCGTGCCGGGATGACCTGGGAAGCGCTCGCGGGGTGGCTCCAGGGCCCGATGGACGCGGCGGCGTGGGAGGCCGTGATCCCGGCGATGGGATACATGGCGCTCCTGCGCAACCTCCGGAACTTCGACCAGGCGGGCGTCCGCGACGAGGTCACCGAGCGCGTCGCCGCGCGCCTGGGCGACCCGGAGGAGGTGGCGCGCTCCCGCCAGCTCCCCATGCGGTTCTACTCGGCCTACAAGGCCGCGCCGTCGCTGCGGTGGGGGCACGCCCTGGAGAAGGCACTCGCCGCGGCGCTCTCCTCCGTGCCGGAGCTACCGGGACGGACCCTCGTCCTCGTCGACACCTCTACCTCGATGCAGGAGAACTTCTCGAAGGACGGGACGGTGGCACGCTGGGACGCTGCCGCGCTCTTCGGGATCGCCCTCGGGCAGCGCTGCGCGAGCGCTGACGTGGTGTCGTACTCCTCGGCGCGCTACTACCTGCGCGACGCGCCGGGAGCGAAGACGCGCGGCTTCCCGATGCGCGGCGGCGAGGCGCTGCTCCGGGCCGTCGAGCGATGGGACCGGGACGGATACTTCCTCGGCGGTGGCACGGACACGGCCGCCGCCCTGCGTGAGCAGTACCGGGGGCATGACCGCGTCGTGATCGTCACGGACGAGCAGTCCGGCGCCGACCCGACTGAGGTGGACCGGTCGGTCCCGGCGACGGTGCCGATGTACACGTGGAACCTCGCCGGGTACGAGCGCGGGCACGCGCCCTTGGGCAGCCCGGCCCGGCACGCCTTCGGCGGGCTCACGGACGCGGCCTTCCGGATGATCCCGCTCCTGGAGCGCGGGCGGGACGCCGCCTGGCCCTGGGAAGGCTGAGTGGGACGCGAGGGACCTCCGTCGTTCGGTGAGTCTCTCGCGCCTTCGGCAGGCTGGTCCTGCGCGGGCCGAGAGGCGGCCTACAGGGGAAGCTCGGTATCGAGGCGTACCTGACGGAAAGAGGGCCAGAGCCTGGCCAGTGTCACGTAGTCCTTGTCGACATGCAGCACGGTGAGCGACTCGACATGTGCAGTCCCGGCGAGTAGCAGATCGACGGGGCCGCAAGAACGATGCGCTCCGTGCTTCGTAAGTGCCTCTTGCATGTCACGTCCGGCATCGTAGGCGGCGGGTGTCGGCGTGACGGCAGAAAATAGCAAACCTAGTTTCTGTAGAAGTTCGTCGCGATCTCGCGCCTTCTGCGCTGAATAGCAGATTTCGAACTCGATAGGTGGAATGATCCCCACCTCGCCTCTGACGATGCAGTCCTTCCAGGCTGGGAAAAGGTCGGGAGACTTGAAGAATCTGACCACGGCTGAGGTGTCGATGAGATAGTTGATCACTCGCTCGATTCCGATCCCCTGGTCGCGGGTGAGTCGGTGGGCTCCACGCCAGATTCGCCGGTATCCGAAATGATTTGGTGAGCTTCTGCGACTTCCTTGGCCACTCTCAGTAGTAGATCCATTGCGGGTAGTGTGACCGTGTATCCAACCTCGCCGTGGCCACTGCTTGCCTCGCTCGAACTCTTGAATTCCAGAGTCGAGGGGAGGAGCGAAGATGGGTCAGCGTAATCCAGTGAGCCTGCAATTAGCGCCTTCTCCATCCGGAAGGCGGGCCTTTCAGCGAGGAGCGCAGCCAGATTGCGCTTTGCTGCCTCCCGTGCTCGGGGCTGGAACTGTACGGCAAGGAGTGCAGCTTGGAGATCGCGCCTTGTTTGATCAGTCGCGCGCCGCAAAGATTCGCGCAAATGCCCGATGTTGGCTTCGCTCGCTTGTTCCGATGGCTCGCCAGGTGAAGGTCGGTAGTTACTCTTCTCGTCGAGCTGGTCCCAGTCGAGTCTGCCGCTGCTGATCATGTTGGAGAGATCAGTGATTGCGTTCTCGCGCTTTCCTTGGTCCGCGACAGCCCGAAGTGCTGCGTTAACGGTTTCCTTGATCGTAGTTGTCCCGAGCTTCTTCATGGCTGCTGCCAGGAGGTCCGGATCGATATCGACCGACTTTTTCGGCATGTATCTACCCTCTGTTGTGGCCCCGATTGAGAGCGCTCAAAGATTTCCAGCCCGCAGGTAGAGCTAGGCGATTCACCCTCTGATCGAACGGTTGCGAGCTACTTCCTCGGTGACTTCTCGGCGGGGATCTTGCCGTCGCGGATGTCCATGACGGTCTGCCGTGAGTACTTGCTCAGCTCGATGACCTTCGTGAGGACGCCCCGCTGGATGCGCCTGTTGTGGTTCTCGGGGAAGGTTGCGTGGATCGCGCGGCGCAGCGCGGCGCGGGCTTCCTCTGTCTTGCGTTCCAGCTCGGCCACGCGCTTCTGGGCCTTCTTGATCTCGGCGTAGTGCTCCTCTAGCGGGAGATCGGGCAGGTCTTCGGGTCGGCCGTAGCCGGCGTTGTCGTCGGTGCTCATGTCGTCATGTTCGCACGGCGGATCGTCTACTTGCTATGCCTTGCGTGTCGTCACTGCCGGGCGCGTGGTGAGTGTCGACACACCAGGCAATGCCTAGTGTTTTGACATTGCCTAGTCTCTGGGCATAAAGTTTCTCGTGTCAGCAGGTCAGGGCGCCGCCCAGACCACGACGGCACGGGAGGCCACCATGAGCACCACCTACACCCACTGCATCGGCTGTGGCCGCCCCGTCCGCAGCGAGCAGGCCCGCCGCACCGGCTACGGCTCCAAGTGCATCCGCCAAATCCGCCGCGCCACCCGCACGGAGCTGCCCGGCTTCAAGCCCGCCCAGCTCGATGCCGCCCGCGAGCTGATCGAGGACGGCGGCATCGTCGCCACCCGCGAGACCCGCGTCGGCCTCGTCTACCGCGTCGTCAGCACCGACGGCACCGCCGTCCACCTCGCCACCGCCGCCGGGCACTGCACCTGCCCCGCCGGGCACCAGGGCCGCCGCTGCTACCACGTCGCCGCCGCCCAGATGCTCACCCTCGCCGCCTGACCCACCCCCAGGGGCGGGCGCCCCGTCAGCGCCCGCCCCACCACCTCGCCGAAGGAGACGCCTTGCAGTTCCCCACCACCCTCTCCCCGCAGCTCCTTCGCGCCGGTGACGTCGTCACCATCTGAGGCCGCCGCGAGGTCGTCGCCCACGTGGAGACCACCACCGCGCCCCTCCTCCCCGGGCGCACGGTCCACGTCTTCGTGCAGGGCGAGCCGAGCGACGACCCCTTCCTGATGCGTCCGTCCGACGCCGTCCCCGTCCACTCCCGCACCACCTGACCCCCGGGCGGCCCGCCGTGCCCGCTCACCCCTTCGGAAGGAGCCGACCTGAAGTCCGCCGCTACGTCCCCAGTCTCCGTGCTCGTCGTCGATGTCACCCTCACGGCGGGAGCGGAGAAGCGGCCCTCTCTCGCCGCCACGGCGAACGCGGCCTCGCGCCACCCCAACCGCCGCCGCCCCCGCAGCTCCGGTGCCTCCCTCCGTGCGCGGGGCGCGGGGATCGGCTTCTGGGACGACGAGATCAGCGCCGATGGCGGGAAGCGCTACCTCCACCACCGCGCACGCCGCCTCACCCGCACCGAGACCCGCGCCGCCATCGCAGATGCCTTCCTCGACCGCCCCTGACCGCACGTCCCCCCACGCCCCACCGACGAAAGGCGCCACCGTGAACACCGCCGTACTGATCACCCCCGAAGGCCGCATCGCGGAAGTCCTGCTTCCCCGCACCTCGCAGGAGCGCGCCACCGTCTACCGCACCCTGTTGCGTTGCGAGACGTACGGCGTCCTCGCCCGCACCAGTCGCCTCGACATGTGGATGGACCTCGACGGTCTGTACAGCCACCCGGTCAACCCGCTGGCTACCACCCTCGCCCAGCGCTTCGGGCGCTGCTGGCAGCCCTACCGGGGGCGGGTTCTCCTCACCGGCGGCACCGACAGCGTCGGCGAAACGCTGCCCCTGAGCCCCGAGCAGGTACACGCGCACCTGACCGGTCTCTTCGACCTCCTCGACTGACCCACCCACCGAAGACGCCCAGACCCCCGTCCCGAAGGAGATGGCCTTGTACCTGCTCGCGCTTCTCGCCGCGCTGATCGTGGGCTACGTCGGTGGCCGCACGCGCCCGTACAACCGCCTTGCTGACTGGGCGGACTGGCAGGTCCGCTTCCGCCTCGACCGGTGGACGACCCGCCCCCGCCTGCTCGCCCTCTTCACTCTGCTCCTGATCACCGACCCTGTGCGGACGCTCTCCGCCTGGCGCCGCCGCAACGACCCCTGATCCGTAACCGCCCCGCCTAGTGAGGACGCCACCATGCCACGCCGCCGCCCGTTCGCACCCGCGCCGTTCACCCGAGGCGCCTGGATCACCTGGACCGGCCCCGAGGGGCGGCAGCGTCACGGCCAGGTCGTCACGCAGTCCCCCGGCGAGCTGACGTGGTGGGTGACATCCCTCGACGGCGACCGTCTCGACCCCGTACTCCTGCACCGGCAGCCGTGCCGTTCCTGGGGTGCGCGCCGAGCGCGAGACGAAGCGGTCGCGCGCGGCGAGCAGCCCTACCGCTTCGAGGTTTGGACCGCCGAGACGTACGAGCTGTACGGCCGTCAGCGGGTGCGCCGTGGCGCGTTGCTGGGCGAGGCTCGCCCCTCCCGCGACCCCTACGTCCCTGCCCCCGTCGCGGCACCCACCGCATCGACGCTCTCACCGCTCTTCGACATCGCCGCGTGAGCGGCTGAAAGGAACCGACCGTGCCTACCTCGACAACATCTCCGAAGGCGGACGACCTCGTCCGCTCGGCGCTCGCAGCGCGCACCCGCGCGGCGACCGCGACCGCCCGGAACATCTGGACGAAGGAGCGACTCCTCGCCGCCCCGCCTTGCGAGAGTCGGGCGGTGAACCTCTTCAGCCGTCTCGTCACCGCGCAGGCCGCAGCCGCCTTCTGGCGCCACGCCCAGGCGGTAGCCGACGGGGCACGACCCACCCAGGTGCACGCCGATGTGACGGCGTGGCTAGTGCGGAGGGAGCGGGGGATCGCTCACGGTTGCCCCCCGAGCGATCCCGTTGCGGCCGCAGCCGCGTCCCTTCAGCGGCGCGCGCAAGGGAACGCGGCGCGAGACCTTCGCCGGCTGCTCTCCTCGACCTGACGCACTCGACGAACGGTCAGGCCCCTGCGGATCAACCGCAGGGGCCTGGCCGTTCGTCGTCTGGCTCCTCCTCGGGCGGACTGTGCGCTGCTCGCACACAAGAAGCCGCCCTGGGCGGGGGCCCGGGGCAACGCCCGGCCGAATGAGCTTCCCTGCGCGGGTCGTTGTCCACGCCACACCTCGCCGGAGGTAGCAGGCAGAGCAGCCCAGCGCCCCCGCACGAGACCCGGTGCGGGGGCGCTCCGCAGCGCGTCTCACGCCTCCGTCTCGTCCTGAGACTCGTCGGGGGCGGCGTTGGGCGACACCGTCCGCGCGAGATGGCCCAGCATCATCGCGGCCCCGACAGGCGAGCGAGCAAAGGGGCCTTCGAGGCGGGCGGCGGCAATGTAGATACCGATCGGCGACTGCCGCTCGTAGAGCATCACGTAATCGGTCTCGCGGCGCGGGAGCGGAGCAGGCTGGTGAGCGATGCCGTTCGCGTCGAGCCAGTCCGCGATCTGCGCGCTGCGGCCCAGGCTCAACTTCTGCCACTCGGCCTCGTACTGCTCCCGGAGCCACTTCATCTCGACGGCCGCCAGGCCGTCGTTACCGGCTAGCTTCTCCAGGACGGCCTGGATGTCACGCGACATGATCCCCCCACGGTTCATTGCGGTGAAGATGGATCATGGCACGCCCGCACTACCGCGCACGAGGGCGCCCGCCCCCCGGTCTCCCGTACGCGGGCGTGGCAGGGCCTGCCCAGGCCGCACGGCAGGTCCCTCGGGTGGCGGCTTTGGGAGGGCGTTCGCGGGCTTACCGGGCGAAGCTGAGGGCATGGCCACGCACCCGCCGATCGTCGTCTACCCGCCGTCCTCGACCGGCGGCCGGCGCGTACGGGTCGACGGGGAGATCCTCGGCCTCGCGCACGGTCTCGCTGACGTGGCGGAGTTCCTGCGCCGGGCGGGGCTGGAGGGGATCGACGAGACGGACGTAGCGCGGTCGTTGGTGATCGACTGGCGTGGGGGCGGCCCGGACGAGTGGGCCGCCCCCACGTAGTCAGCCCGTCGCGGGGCCGCCGCTCAGGGTTAGTTGCGGGAGGATTCCTTCGCCAGGGCGGCCAGGCACCTGCGGCAGGTGACGGCCTGCTCGGTCGGGATGAGGAAGTGGTACCGGGCGAGGGCCGAGCGCGAGGCGCAGCACTTCGGGGCCCGTCCGACGGGCAGCGCCTTGGTGCGCGCCCCGGAGGCGTGGACGACGCCCGTGTGCGTCTGGAGGTTGGGCCGCGCGGGGCTCTCCAACTCCTCGGCGGGCTGCTTCTCGGTCTCCACGGCGGACACGAAACGGGTCGGGTAGCTGGAGACGGAGCCGAACCGGTCGTCGCGCACGGCCACGTACCCAGGCGCTGTGTGGATGTGGGCCACGGTGCCCGTCTGCGGGTCCCGGCCGGGGCGCTTGACCACCACGGCCTGGCCCTGCGTGAACCCCTCCGGCGCGGGCGCGTCGACCAGGGTCAGGAGGACGTTCCGGCCGTCCTTGTGCTCGATGGCGTAGTCGGTGCGGGTGATGGAGGACATGGTCCGGACCTGGCGCCGGCCACCCATCATCGCCTCGTTGATCTCCGCGAGGCCCTCGGCCTGGTCGACGAAGGCGGTGGTCCTGCCGTTCTCGGTGCGCCTGTAGACCTGGGACATGGGGGCTCCTCCGTGGTGCGGCTGCCGCAAACTGTTTGCCTAGACAGAAGACTATGCCTAACCGTTAGGCAATGCAAAGTGACTAGGCAGATGGATGGAGTTTGCGAGCACGTCCACAAGCTCGTCGAGACGATCCCTGTGCCCCGGAGCCGGGCCCCGTTCCTCCGGACCATCGCTGTTTGCGCAGTACGGGGGGCAGATCCGCGCAGGGGCAGGGCGTGGACCGGCCCCCGCGCGCACCATCAACTCCGGGAACCACTTCGCCCCGATCAGCGTCCGCTCGGCGGCCGAGGGCCAGCCGCGATCAGGGCTGCTAGCCCGATCCAGCCCTTGTGCCACGCCTGATCGAGCAGCGGACCGGCCGCCGGGTCGTGAGCGAGCCAGCCGCCCTTCCCGGCCGCGTAGGCGGCGCGGACCAAGAGCGGCGCGCCGTCTCCTTCGCCGTTGGTCCAGTGCCCGTTGCAGCGGTCCGCCGCGTAGTGCGTGATGGCGGAGAGCGTGAGCCCGGCGGCGGCGCGGCGCCAGGTCAGGCCGAGGCGGAGATACCGGTCGGCCGCGTAGAGCGCGAGCGCCTGTGTCGCGGTGTACGAGGCGACGTGCCGTGCGCAGGCGGCGGCGCCGGCTGGGCCGTGCTGGCCCTTCGCCTTCGCGTCAGCGTCCCTTTGGATGAGGTAGTCGCCGACTTCGTGGGCCGCGGTGAGGGCCGCGTACGCGACGGCGGCCTGGACTGCGGCAGGCTGGTGGCTCTGCTGAACCATGTCACTCCGTTCTCTCTGCTCTGTCTGCGATCTTCAGGATTGCTGCCGCCCGGACGTGACTCAGCGCCGATGGCCCAGACGGGACGTGACGCCCATCACGCCGGGAAGGCGAGGTGACCGGGCGTCAACAGGGCGGTTCCTCGACGACTGCCTCGTCCCAGGTGTAGGAGCACATCGCGCACTCGCGCTCCAGGCGCTCGGGCAGCGGTCCGCGCCGCTGCTGGCCGCTGTCCAGCGCGAGGAGCGCGCCGGCGCGTAGGGGTAGTCGGTACTGGGTGCGGGCGTTGTCGGTCCAGCACTTCGGGCACTTCTTCTCCCAGCCGGAGTACGGAGGGAGCGAGGGGGTGGGGAGCATCGGTGTCGTCTCGTTCAGGGGGGAAGGAGCGGCGGACATGCGGTCCGGACTGTCCGGACCGCATGTCCGCCCAGGTCAGAGGCGCTATCGCAGTGGAGGTGCCCGTCCTCGCGCGCGGGCGCCCGGACAGCGTCCGGTCATGGTCCGGGGCAGCGCGGGCGGTCGTGCTCCAGGCCGCCGCTGACAGCGGCCGGCAGACAACAGGCGGCCGTGATGAGGCGTTCGGCGCGCTGGCGGTCCTGGCGGTGCCGGATCGCTAAGGCGTTCTCCAGCTCGGCGAGCCTGCGCGCGGTGTCGGCGTGCACGGCACGGTCCTCGTCGGCGACCGCTTCGCGCAGCCCGGCGGCGGCCAGGAGGAGCGCGGCAAGCCCGGTACCGACAGCGGCTTCGTACGCGTCGTACAGGACGAGGCCGACGACCAGGACGCCGAGCCACACGACGCCGCCGACGTACGCGCCGAAGAGCAGGCGGGACAGTCGGGTCATCGCCGGTGGACCCGGGGTGCGGGCTTACGCAGCGGCACCGCCGGCTTTTGGAGCTTCGGGGCAGGCAGGGCCTTCCGGAGAGGCGCGCTGTGCCGCAGCGGTTCGTCGGCGCTCTGCCGGGGACGCGAGCTGCGGTTCGATGCCGTCGGGGACGCCTTGGCGTCGAGGCGGCATGGGCGCGGGCCCGTCGCGACGACGTCACCGTGGGCCGTGGAGGAGACATGGGCGCAGGCGGGTAGGCGGCGCTCAGCCTGGGGGGCACAGGCAGACAGTGTGATCGAGGCGAGTGTCAGTAGAACAGCGAGGCGGTGGCGGGACATCAGGACTCCGTTGACGGTGTAGACCACGAGAAGCGCAAGCTCCGGCGCGGTCAGCGGTGGGTGACGCGGAGGCGCGGGCGTTGCCCGGCCGGGCGTTCGGCGATGACGATGTATCCCGCAGCGCGGAGCAGGACGGCGTACTCGTCGAGGTGCTGCTCCTCGTCGGGGCCGTCGTGCCACAGCCGGATCGTGCGGGGGCTCGCCTGGTGGACCCGGTGGCCGGGCGCCCACGTGTGGCGGTGGGTGGAGCTGGGGTGGCCGTGGTCGGTGAGGGTGTCGGTGACGGCGTAGGCGGGGATGCTGCGGGTCATCGCGGGGCTCTCCTTCGGTGGTTCAGCGGCGGCGCGGCGGCGGCCCGTACGGGGATTGCCACGCGGGGCGGTTCCTGGGCTGGGTCGGCTTGCCGTCCTGGTCGATGAGTCCGGCGTCGCGAAGGGCGCGGATCGTCCGGGCGATCTCCTCCAGGGCCGGGCGTAGGGCGGAGGCGTACGCGCGCGTGACGTCCTGGATCGCCGTGCTCACTTCAGTGAGGCGGACAGAGAGTTCTCGGGGCGGCTCGTCGGGCAGGAGGTTGATGCCGTGGGGGCGTTCGCGCTCGTCGGGTGGCAGGTCCTCGACGCGGGTGATGGTCATGCGGTGGCCCTTCTCGGGGGCAGCCGGGTGGCCGCGAGGTGGGTCTCGATGGGCGCAGTGCGGGCGCCAGTCGAGGGTGGAGGCGTCTGTGCGCCTTCCGGGGTGGTCAGGAGCGGCGGTGGGCTTCCATGGCCCGCCGCGCCATGGCGACGGCACGGAGGGCGTCGGCCAGGGTCATCCCGGCGCGGACGCAGTGGTGGATCAGCGCGTCGTCGTACATGTCGTCCAGACGCCGGTCACGGTCGGGCGCGCACGCCTGGGTGGCCTGCCAGTCGGCCTCCAACTGGTCGAGGGCGTCGAGCGGGTGGGCAGTCACGAGCGGCCCCCTGCTGGGAAGTCGCGGCGCTTCAACTTCGCGCGGCGCCCGTCGGGGTGGTGCCAGACGATGCCCTCCCACGTGGGGTGGGCGAGGAGCCAGGCGCGGAGGCCGTCGAAGCCGCGCGGGGTGGCGGCGAGTTCGCGACGCTCGGAGAGGGGGGCCCAGCCGTGAGCAATGAGGATGTGGGCGCCGAGCCGCTCGGGGTTCGCGTTGATCTTGGGGCCGAGCAGTTCGTAGGTGCCGGGCGTCGAGACCGGACCGTTCGCCAGCGCCTCGGCGTGGAAGCGCGCGAAGGGGCTCTGCTCGACGGGCTCCCAGCCGACGGCCTTCCCGGTGACCTCGTCCCGCTCGACGGCGACGAAGTGCTCGGGCGGTGTCTTGCCGGGCTTGACCTCGCGGCGCGCCCACCAGGTGCCGTCGGTGTCGAGCATCGTGCAGGTGCCGTCCCACTTCCGGGTGGCAGTGCCCTCGACGGCGAGGGCCCACTCGCATCCCGGGGTCACCTCCGGCAGCACGCTGCGGCGGTCCTCGGGGTCGCGGACGAACAGGGTCGGGATCTTCCTCACGAGGTCTCCTCGGTGGGGCGGGGCTGCATGGCGAGGAGCGCGTTGATGGTGGCGCGGATCGCTGAGGCTGACTGGCGAGACGGGTACCGGCCGACGTGCGCGGCGACGACCTTCCACGCGTCGCGCTCGTCACGGCGGGAGAGCCAGGCGTCGACGCAGCGCTCGTGAACGAGACCGTCGACCGTCTTGGCCATGCGGCCGTCGTGCTCGGCGTGGCAGTGAGGGCAGTCGGGCAGCCCGACCGGGGCGCCGCGTTCGTCGCGCCCGCCGTCGTCGGTCGGGTCGATCGTGACCTCGGGCAGGTTGAGGGTGATTTTCACAGGCGATCTCCGAGGGTCAGGGCCCGGCGTCGCATGACGGCGAGGCAGGTACGGCAGGTGACGGGTTCGTCGGTACGGGTCGTGGTCCATCCCGTGGAGCACAGCGGGTTCCAGGGGGTGAGGCCCAGGTCGGGCCGCATAACCGGCCGGATCAGCGGTGAGGCGTGTACCGCGCCGCGTGGGTCCGAGCGGGCGGCGACCAGGACATCGGAGCTATCGCTCATCGAACGCTCCGCTGCGGTTCGTTGGCCATGCGGCTCAGCTCGGCGGCTACTTGGTGGCCGAACATCCGCGATACCGCCCGTGCGTCGAAGAAGTCAGCCGCCTCGCGGAGCGCGGCAGCTCGGTGGTACGCATGCTGAGGTTCGTCCGCCTCGTCTTCCTGGCAGGGGACGCCGTCAGCTTCCGCACCGTCGCGCCGGGTGCCTTCGCCGAGGGCGTCGTCAGCGGGTTGGAGGCTCTGTGTCCACCAGGTGCCGGTCGACTCGTCCACGTGGCGCTGACGGGGGTGCGGTCCGGGAGGGAGGGAACAGGTCCAAGTGGTGAGCTGGTCACCGCATCGCATGGTGGTGGGGGTGCTGGTCATCGGGGCGGCTCCTCGCGAACGGCGGGGTGGGGGAGGGGAGGGCGGCGCGCTGTGCTCGCAGAAAGCGGGCTCCGGGGTGTTGCAGAGCCGGGGTCGCGATCGGGGCTTTTCCTCACAGGGCGATCTCCAGTTCTGCGAGGGGTAGTC
Organism: Streptomyces sp. SPB074; assembly: GCF_000154905.1. Classification (GTDB taxonomy): domain Bacteria; phylum Actinomycetota; class Actinomycetes; order Streptomycetales; family Streptomycetaceae; genus Streptomyces. The sequence continues at coordinate 6,213,251 of NZ_GG770539.1, forward strand.
CGCGGTCGATGTGGTGGTGTAGCTCGCGGAGCCGGGCCAGTGCGAGGCCGTCACGGCGGTTGAGGGCGCGCTCGGTGGGTGTTGTGGCGGCGGACGCGGGTGCCGTTGTGGCTGGTGCACAACTCACCCGGGCGGGCGCCACAGGCCGGGCAGGCGGCCTGGATCTGCGGGAGCGCGCGGGCGCGGTCGACATCGGTGTCGTCGGTCATGTGCTTCCTTTCTGGAGTGGGGCCCGTCCTGATTCGGGCGGGACGGGCCCCGGCTTCTGCTGGGGGTCAGGTGGTCTCCGCCGAGGCGACGGGATGCGCTGTGAGGGAGATCCAGTCACCGTCGCTGTGGAGGTGGGTCGATCCGTCCTCGCCGTGCGTGGTCCTGACGATGTCCGTCGGGAGGGTTTCGGCTTCCGCCTGGAGGGCGGGCATCGCGAGTTCGCGGGTGGCGAAGTGGCCGAGGACGTGACCGCCCCGGTAGTCCTCCCCGCCCATCAGTAGCCAGACGGTGGTGGTCGGCATGTGGTGCTCCTTCCAGGTGCGGCCGGGATCGGGGCTGAGAGGCGTAGCGGCTAGGCATTGCCTTGCGCTTATTCAATGGCTACCGAGTAGGTATTGTCAAACTGCTAGGCATTGCGTGTTGCTCGCCCCGAGTGCCCGCCCGCGCCCGCCGGCGCCCTCCGCGAGCGCGAGACGGTGTCCTCCTCGGCATCGGCCCCGGCATCCCGGCCAAGGCGAGCGCGCGCCTTGGCGATGGCTGTGGGGGACCGGCCAAGAGATCTGGCGATCTGCCTCGTGGAAAAGCCTTCGGCGGCAAGCTGCGTGATCTGCTCATCGCCGGGCCGCAGCCGCGGGCCCAAGGTGAACGGGTGGCCGTCGGGCTCGCAGGCGGGGTCGTCGATGTCGACAGTGGCCCAGGCGCTGGGGCCGTACCAGCCGAGGCGGGCGGCCCGAGTGCGTACCCGGTCCGCACCGTCGCCCGTCCGCTCCGGGCTCTGCACCAGCCGCTGGTAGAGCGCCGCGATCCGGAGGGCGTCCGCTCCGGAGATGTGCCGGGCCTCACCGGAGGCGACGCGGTAAAGCCAGCTCACGTGGAGGTCGAGAAGCCCGGCAAGGACGACGGGGGTGTGGCCGAGCACCGCCAGCGCGCGAAGACGGCGCTGACTGCCGGTGGGGTCGGTCCACCCCTCAGTGGTGACCGGGGCGCGGCGGATGCGGATGCCGCGAATGGCATCGGCGCGGGCGCTGCTCACGGACACCCGGCGGTTGAGGATGTTCGACACGGTAGGCCGCGGCATCCCGGCGGCGCGAGCGATCTGCTCCTGCGTCCAGCGCAGCGCCTGAAGGCGCCGGATGTGGGCTTCGATGTCGGCGGCCATGTCTCCTGCTCGTGGTGGGGTCGGGGGTGGCCGATCAAGCTGCCGCGTCCGCTGCGGCCTTCATGATCTGGATGCCGTCGGGGTGTTCGTGGACGGCGCGGACCACGGCGTCGTGCCACGCCGTGCGGCTCTGCGCGGCGCGCTGAAGCCGCTCGATGGAGCGGCGCGCCGCGTCGAGCTGCCGGGCGAGGGAAGGGCACGTGCAGTCCGTCGAATCCGGGTCGATGGCACGGGAGTTGCACCCCGGAATCAGGTACCGGCCGCCGTGGTCGTCTTCCCACCAGTGACAGAAATGCATGTCAGCACTCCTCTCGCGAGCGCAGGCCCGGGGCGGGCGCGGAAGTCCGGCCGGCCTGCTGCGAGATCGGGTTGGGCCGCGCGCGACAGGCTCGGCAGTACGGGAAGTCGTCCCCTTCCCCGGCGACGAGGCCGGTCTTGCGGCAGAGGGTCGTGACTCGGGGCCCGTTACCGACGGTGCGCGCCGAGTGCTGGACTCGCCCGCCGCGAAGCTGGGCGAGGAGGGGGTAGCGGGTGTGGGACACGAGCGTGGTCTCCTTCGGCGGTGGGCCCGTCCTGATGCGGGCGGACGGGCCACGTCGTGTTGGCCGGTCAGGCGCTGGTGGTGGGGTCGTACGCGACCGCGACGTCGATCGGGACGACCTCGTAGCCAACCGGCCGCTCGGGCCCGCCGTTGATGCGCGCCAGCAGCACCCATGGCCGTTCGGGCTCGCTGATGTCGACGTACCAGTCGGCTTGGATCTCGGAGCCCGGGTGGCGGGCCGCGAGGTCGGCCTCGCAGTGCCTCTGCGCCGCCGACCCGCTGCTGTACGTGCCGAGCGGGACGGAGCCGGACTGCGCGCGGAAGACGCGATGCGGCGCAGGGGTGCGAGCCACGAGCATCGCGTAGACCTGGGTCGCGCTCGGAAGGGCCTGGCTGGCGGCGAGGTCGGCAACGCCGCCACGGGTGAAGGAGTCGTGGGCGAGCTGGACGAGGCGCAGGGCTTCGCGCTCGTGCGAGAGGGGTTCGGGCATGGGTGTCTCCCAAGACGTGCTCGCGGGAAGACCGGCCGCGCGGATTCAACGGCCGGGAGGGGCGAGCGGGCCGGTGGGGCTTCACGGCCTCGCGCTCGCCGGGCGCGGTAGGACTCACGCGCCGGTGGGGGGTGTCGCGCGGTGTGCGGCTGGTGACAGCATGTCAGATCGCCGCACGAGAATGTGCTGAAATGCGCTGAATGTGGCCTAAGTTACTTGCTGTCGGCGCACCGCGCGCTGTGCTCCGTGTGCCCGAGGCCGACGCGTCCGGCCCAGAGCCTCCCGCAAGCGCAGGGCACACCCTTGAGCGCGGCCTGCCGCTCCCGCTCCGTGCCCAGCGGGCGGCCGGTCCGCTGCCACGGCCCGAGCAGCGCGATCACGTCCTGGAGCGCGGCGTTGATCTCCTCGTGCTCCGGGTCGTACCGCGTCCGGGGTGGGGATCGCGATCTGTACTCGCTGCCGGCTGGTGGTGAGGGTGAGGTCGATCTGCCCCTCGTCGAGGTCCGCCGGGAAGTCGGATGCCTGGACGGTGAGGGCGGTGCCGTCGGCGCTGGTGTAGGTCCAGGGCGGGGAGGTCATGCTCGCGGCGAGCCGGGCGTAGGCGTCTTTGAAGTCCATGACGTACCTCTCTCGGGATTGACTAGGCGCGATGCATTGCCTAGTAGGAAGACTATGCCTACATGCTGTGCTATGCAAACATGTTAGGCATACGAGGGTGGCCGGTCGGCCTCCGGTTCCTGTTCCTGCGGACTGCCGTTCGCCCGGCCTCACGACACATCCGGCACACACCCGCCCCGGGCCTCCCGCCACCTCCCCGCTCCGCAGCGCCGCCCACACAGCGACGAGCTCCCAGTCCCCCGCCGCGTACCGCTCCCGGTGCGCATCGGTGGTCAGTCCTCGTCCGACAGGGTCGGGTCGATGAGCGTGGTGACCTCGGTGACGAGGCACGCGGTGCATCCGCCGCAGACACATCCGGTGTCGTATCCGTCGCTGTGCAGGTGGTCGCGCTGGCGGTCGGCGAGCTGGTGGGCGTAGTCGTCGAGGGCCTGGTCGATCTCGGCTTCGGGCACGTCGCCGCTGCGCATGGCCTTGATGTGCTGGCGGGGGTCGGAGGCGAGGACGGCGCGGCAGCACCGGCGGTCGGGGAGGTGGACGCCGCAGTCGGCGAAGGCGAGGACCGTGGCGGGGTCGTGGAGGAGGTCTTCGAGTGCTTCGTTTTCGGTGTCTCAGTCGCCTTGCTGGAGGCCGCGGATGAGGTCGACGAGGACGCGGCGCTTGGTGGCGTCGTCGGTGCCGGCGTCGATGAGGGCTTGGGCGATGGGTGTGAAGACGGTGGTGGCGCTGGACCATCCCATGTCAGTTCTCCTTGGAGGGGATGAGGGTGCGGGCGAGCTGGAGGAGGCGGTGGTCGGTGGTCTTGGTGGCGCGGGCGAGGCGGGCGGCTTCGGTGAAGGTGTCGTACAGCTCGCAGCGGGTGCCGTCGGGGATGGGGCCGGGGTGCATGAGCTGGTCGGCGGCGTGCTGGAGGGTGCCGGCCGGGCAGGTGGGCGGGGTTTCGGTGTTGATGCGGTCGCCGAGCGGCAGGCTGAGGGGGTCTTGGCCGCAGCAGGTTGTGAGGCCGCTGGTGGGGTCGGGGAGGCTGTGGGTGTGCCCGTGGCGGGGCGGGCGTGGGGTTTCCTCGGTCGAGCCGTCGGTGAGGGTGACGGTGACGGGAAGCGCCCGGGTGATCAGCGCGATGAGCTGGCGCTCGGCGTCGTGGCGCAGGTGGGCGCGGGCTTCGGGGTGGTTGGTGAGGGTGTCGTCGAGGAGGGCGCGGCTGGTGTAGCGGATGCCGTCGAGGACGACGGTGGCTTCGGCGGTGATCATTGGCGGGCTTTCAGGTGCGGGGGCTGTTGGGGGTCTGCGAGGAGTGCTTGCGCGGCGGCGAGGGCGAGGGCTGCGTACTCGCCGCCGGAGAGCGGGACGGTGTGACCGTGGTGGAGGAGGGTGAGGGCGTTCGGGCCGAGGTGTAGGGGGACGGTGCGCAGGGCGTCTTCGATTCGGTCGGCGAGCGCGGTGAGGGCGGTGGGGTCGTCGTCGCTGGGGAGGTCGAAGGCGCGGTCGATGGCACGCCGGGCGGCGAGCTGACGGGGCGCCCGGTGTCCGCCGGGCGCGTGCCCGGTGCGTGTCCGGGCGGTGTCCGAGCTGGTCAGCGCGTCGTCATGGAGGGGTGTCCGGGGTTCGGCGGGGGCGTCCGGGGTGTGTCCGGGCAGGGTGTCCGGAGGTTGTGTCCGCAGTGTCTGGGCGGGGGTGCCGAGCACTGCTTCCTCCTGGGGGCGGTTGTCGCACCGCTCGTCGCGACCGGGAGCGGGCGTGTCCCGTACGGGGCCCGTGGAAGGGCGGGCGCAGGTATCCGGGCGCCCGTGGGCTGCTGGGGGCTCCGCGGGCCGTAGGGGCGCGCGCAGCGGGTCTGCCGGGGCGGTGAGGCGGTCGGCCGCCCCCTGATCGCCCCTCACGAGGAACGCTCGGCGACGGTGGCGCTTGCCGCGCCTCGCTGGGTGACCTTGCACTCGTGGCAGTAAGCCGTGCCGTCCGGCTCGTACCGGCCGTGGACGGCCTGGTCGTGACCGCGCGCGCAGAACGGCGATCGCTCGGCGGTGCCCTTGAGGTAGCGCAGCTGCTCGCGGATGCGCAGGCGGCCGGGCTCGTCCTCGACACAGCCCGGGGCGACGCAGTACGGCACGTCGCACTCGGCGCGGACCTGACCGACCGGTTCCCGGCCGGTGCGCATCCTGAAAGCGATCGCGAGCGGACTGACGGACTTCCCCTGGAAACGCATGACCGGGGTGGCGCCGCGTGCGCGCTCGCCGAGCCACTCCAGGTGGCCTCCGTCGAGGGGGTGGACGCGGGCCTGCCACTTCTCCTCCAGGGTCGGCGGCGGGGGCTTCTCGAAGGCGGGCAGCCCGGCCGCGCGGCGGATGGCGCGGACCGAGGCGCGGTCGGCGCGCAGGCGCCGTGCGACTTCGGCGGCGCTGAGCCCTTCGGTGAGCAGCCGCAGGATCTCGTCGTGCTGCGGGTGGGGCCGGCTGCGGGGCTTCGTGGTCATGCGGGCTCCTTGCGTGTGGTGAGGGCGGCGGCGGAGGCGGCGCGGCGCTGCTCTTGCTCGGCGGCGAGCTGGTCGGCGGAGGGCGGGGTGCGGCCGTCGGCGAGATCTTGGGCGGCGCGCAGACGGACGTCGTGGATGGTGCCGAGGGGGCCCCGCCGGTTGCGGCACGGGGCGCCTGCCTTCGCCCGGCAGTAGGGGCACGGCGCCTTGAGTTCGGGGCGGCGGGAGGGGACGCGGGCGGCGGCCCGTACGAGGGCGGCGCCGCGGGTGGTCGTCTCGAAGCGGGGGCGGTCTCCGGGCAGGGGAAGCGCCGGCGCGGGCGGGAGGCGTCCGGAGGCGGCTGCGGCGGCGTGCTGCCGCGCGGCGACCAGCTCCTGGCGGACATCGCCTCCGACGCCGGTGTACGGCGGGGCGAGGTCCGCGCGGGCCCTACGGATCTGCTGGCGGTGGTACCGCAGGTGGTGCGGCTGCATCCAGCGGCTGCGGTCAGCCTGGTAGCCCTCGCCACCGAGGGGGACGGAGCCGTAGAAGGCGTCGACCGCAGCTTTCGTGTCGGCGTCGAGGGGCACGTCGGCGAGGGCCCGCGACCACGCCTCGGCGGCGGCGGCGGAGGGGCGCCGGTTGTCGAAGCGGCTCAGGTAGGCGAGGAGTTCCGTCGCCTCGGACAGCGTCATCGCCCGGCCTCCTGCTCCAGAGCGCGCATCTGCGCGATGAGGGCCTGGTGCTCCATCTGCCGGGCGTCGCCGGAAGGGAGATGCGGGCCGTGCTCGCACGTACGGGCGGGAGCACGGTGGAGGTACTGGTTGGCGTTGGCGATCCATTTCTGCCAGGCGGTGTACCAGTTCGGGTGGCGGGTGCCCCTGCCCTGCCAGTGCCAGACGAACTTCTGGGTCTCGTGGTCGAGGGGAACGTCGGGGTAGGTCTGGGTAGCCCAGCGGCGCATGGCGTCGGTGAGCCGGAAGCCGTCGATCTCGATCGGAGTGAGCGGCAGCGGCTCGGGATGTTCCCTACCTGTAGAGAGCTCTACTACGTCAGCCACATAGGTAGGGGTAGGGGTGGGGGACGGGGCGCTGTCAGTAACGCCGTCACGCAACTCGCTGACCTGCGCGTTTTGCGTTTCTTTGGTGCAATTTCGCTGCGCGCTCGTGTCGCCGTCGTGTCGCCGTCGTGTCGCCGTCGTGCATTCCCCGGCCTCGGAGGGCTCGCCCGTAACGCCGTTACTGACGGCGTCAGTCCCCCCGTCACGGGGCGCGATGTCACCCGGCTCAGGGGGCTCCGGGCGCTCGCCCGGCTCGTGGGGCTCGGCCGGTTCCGGGGGCGCGGTCTGGTGGCGGCGCCGGTACGCCTCCTGACGGGCCGCGTTCTTCCGCCGCTGCTCGATGATCTCCTCGCGCGAAGGGTTGAAGTCGAGGTAGTCGTGGATCAGCCACCCGTCCTCCTGCCGCAGCCACAGCCCGGCCGCTTCCAGGCGACGCGCGGTGGCCTTCAAGCTGCGGACCCGGGCGACGAGCGGCAGCTCGCGGTCGCCGATCCGGCCGTCCGTCAGGTGCTCGGCCGACCAGCACAGCGCCGAGACGTGAAGACGGAACGCGCCGTCCGTCAGCAGCGCCACCTTGCGGTGGGAGGGGAAGCGGTCATCTAGCCGGACCCACATCAGATCCGAGCCCCCTTTGAGGTGTTGCACGAGGTGCAGAGCACCTGAAGGTTCGACACGTCGTCGCTGCCGCCCCGGGAGCGGGGGTGCACGTGATCGAGCTCCAGGCAGCGGGCGAGCGGGCGGCCGGTGGGTGCGGCGGGTACGGGGTCGCCGGGCTGCCAGCCGCAGTGGCGGCACTGCCAGCCGTCCCGATCCAGGACGAGAGCCCGCACGCCACGCGGCGCGGTGTCAGGAGACTTCGCCACAGCGAGGCCCAACTGCATCGAGGCAAGCGACCGCAGGCGCGGTGACGCGGACACCGTGATGGCGTCGTACGCGGCTGCGGCGAGCCGCGGGTTGAGGCCGGTGCCGTGGTGCGTGAAGTGGTCGACGATGAAGACCTCTTCGTCGTCGGGGTCGACGGCGACGAACCCGGCAGCGTCGAGGACGGCGAGGCGTTCGCGTACGAGGTCTTCGGTGAGCGCACGTGCCGTCGATGCCCAGCGCCGCGCGGTGAGCGGCAACAGCCCGGCGTGGCTGAGGTTGGGCTGCGAGATGAGGAAGAAGTACAAGCGTTGTGCCGCCTCGCTGAGCGCGAGGAAGTCGGGGTCTTCCCAGATGGTGGTGAGGATGCGTCCGTGGCCGCGCGCCATGTGGGGCTCCGGGTGGGGGAGGAGGGCGCGGCCTGAACGGGCCGCGCCCGGGACGGGAGGGGACGGTGCGATCAGCTGGGACGGTGGCGGCCGCGCGGGCGGAGTTCCACGCCGGCCTCCAGGAGGAGGTTGCGGGCGAGCCCGAAGCTCACGCCGAGCTGCTGGGCGACGGCGCGGAGCCCGAGGCCGTCGCGTACGTAGAGGTCGGTGGCGCGCTTGTGGGCGGCGGCGCGCTCGGCGCCGGTGAAGCGGACGTTCACAGGGGCCTCCAGGTGACGGTGCCCTCTTCGACGTGGCCGGTGGCGCGGCTGGTGCCGGTGGGAATGCCTTCGTCGTCGTAGTCGGCGTGGTAGTTGGTCCAGAAGGTGACGCGGGCGCGCGCGGCGCCCGGACTGTCGTACGGGCCCTCGCAGCGCTGGCTCGTGGTGCCGTCGCGGTCGGTGATGGTGACGACCGCTCGGTAGACCTTCGCGTTGGCGCTCATGGCGATGCTGCGGGCCATCAGCGGACGAACTCGCCGCGGCGGCGGTCTTCGACGGCGCGCTGGTGGGCGCGGAACTCGTTCTCGTCCGGGTGGGCGGCGAAGGCGTCGTGGACGACGGAAGCGGCGCCCTGCGGGCCGCTGCCGACCTCGTCAAGCGTGCCGTCCATGCGGCGGCGCCGGTACATCGCGCGGCGCGCCTCCTGGAGCGCGGCTTCGTCGGCGGCGTCGGGCGCGACCTCGCAGCCGGTCACGCGCACTTTCACCTGCGGAGCCTTGTCCTCGGTGTCGGCGTGTCCGGTGTAGGTGACGGAGGTGAGCTCGACGATCGCGACGACGGTGGAGCCGGGCGACTCGAAGAGCTGGCGGCGCTGGGCGCGGGTCAGGCTCGCCTCGATGAGCCCGGCGGAGGCGTCGAGCTTGACCTCGGGGGAGTCGGCAGCGGTCAGGGTAGGCATGAGAGGTGTCCTTCCTGAGGGAGGGCCGTAGCTCGCAACTGCGGCCCCAAAACGGCTACTTGAATTCGATGGGTCCGTCGTTCATGCGGATACGGCCGTCGCTGAGCAGGACCGGGCGCGCCTCGGACTGCACGGCGCCGTACTTCTCGACCTGCCGGATCACGACTTCCGGTCCGGTGAAGTCGAGCAGGGCGATCGCGGCCCAGTACGAGAACGCGCTGCGCTTGTACAGGGGGACGTGGACGGTCTGGTCCGCGTGGTCGGTGACCGTGACGCGCGCCCCGTACGAACGGAACGACCCGATGCCGTTGCTGACGGCGCTGTAGGCGCAGACCAGAGCGTAGCCCTGCTGGTCGAGGTGGCCGATGGTGACGGTCTCGCGGCCCGGGGTGCGGCTGTCGCCGTGGTGGCGGATGTAGGGCGGGGCGTCGAGGGTGCCGCGCTGCCGGTAGTAGATCGCGGTCGCCTCGCTCGGCGGGGTGCCGACGGGGACGACGGCGTCGCGGGGGACGGCGAGGACGTACAGCTCCAGGTCTGCGCCGCGCGCGCGGCGGTCTTCGTCGCCGCCGTCCCAGTCGAGGTGCACGTCGACGGTGCGCCCGGCGGTCTTGCGCAGGCTGATGCCCGTGGAGCCGCCCTTGGTGAGGGTGACCGTCCCCGAGGGCGTCGGGTCGGCAGCCGGCCGCTGCGGAGGCTTACCGAAGAGGCGGGAGAGGAGAGAGCAGAGAGGCACGACGGGAGTTTCCTGTCAGGTCGTGGGGGTGAGGCCGAGCATCGCGAGGAGCTGCCGGGCGTCCTGCGGGCCGTCGGCGCGGTCGGCGACGTGGAGCGCGGCGGCGCGCCGCACGGTCTCCGGGGTGTCGCGCGCGTACGTGTAGACGGAGAGCGGGCCCCGGCGCCCTTCGCGGGGGCGCGGGGCGGGGGCGGGGGTGCTCATGCGACCCGAGCGGGGACGATCCCGCTGGCGTCCCGGGGCGGCAGGGTGGGCCAGCGCACCAGCGACAGGGCGCGCGCGTGCCAGCCGTCGACCGGGGCGGGCGGCGTCACGTAGTGGTGCTCGGCCATCGCCCACAGCGCGACGGCCGACGACATCACGTACCGGGCCGGGCCCTCGGGCTCCAGGCGGTACCGCTCGCGCACGGCGGACCGGATCTCGCCGCGCGCGGCGTGCGAGCGCCCGGCCGCGTACCGGGCGACGGCGGCGGCGGGCACCACCGCGCAGGGCACGCCCCGCCTCCACAGCTCCTGCTGGATCATGATGCGCAGCCCAGCGATCTCCTCGTCCCAGTGGCCCGTACGAGTGTCCGGACCCTCCAGCGCGACGAGATCCGCGCGGCGCACGTAGGTCATCGTCTGCGCGAGGAGGTAGGAGAGACGGTGCTGGCCCGCGATCTTCTTCGCCTGGGCGTACGCCGTCCACCCCTCGCCGGCGTAGCCAGTGGCGGACAGGCGCGGGCAGACCCCGACGATCAGCGGCCTGGGGGCGGTAGTGGTCATGCTGCGATTCCCTTCACGTCGAGGTCGGGCCACTGCTCGCCGGGAGCGAGGCCGCGGATGATGAGGACGAGCTGTGCGCCCTTCACGGGCGTGCCGAGGCGCATGTCGGGGCCGACGAGGCGGGTGTGGTCGTCGTCGTCCAGGAGCCCGGCGTCCACCAGGCCGTCGATGACTGCCTTGAAGCTGGGGTACCAGTTCGCGGGGTCGGCGCGGCGGCGGGTCGCGGGTCGCAGGATGCCGAGGACGTGAGCGCGCTCGAAGAGCGGTCCGGGCCTGGCGGCGGCGAGGGCATCGAGGAGCGACGGGCACTCCTGCACGGCCTCCGTCGCCGCCTCGCGCAGGCGCTTCGTCAGCCGGCGCTTGTCGTGGTGGTGCGTGCGCTGGTTGGAGTTGAGGAGTGGAAGCCCGGCGGGGAGGGTGATCACGTACCGGGTCGGGTGCACGGCGCGGTCGAGCGCTGCCGCGATCTCGTCAGCGGTGGGCGGCCCGGCGGAGGCCGCCGCCCCGGGCGCGGAGCCCGGGGCAGCGGGGGCGGCGTCGAAGAGGGCGGGAGTGCTCACGCAAGGCTCTCTTCCTCGTCGGGCCACACGATCCGGGGCCGGACCTCGACGGCGCGGCCGTCCTTGATGACCACCCGCCACAGGTCGCCTGTCTCTTCGCCCTCGCAGCTCAGGTAGCCGGTGAAGGTATGACCGGGGTGTGCGTCGATGGCCGCCTGGACGTCCTTGACGAGCGTGTAGGCGCGGTACTCCTCGATGGGGCGGAGGGCCAGGGCGTGGGCGGTGCGGCGCAGAAGGGGCCCCTCCTCGGTCTGCACGGTCTCCTCGCGGACAAGGAGCACGAGGTCGTGGCGGTGCGGCTCTCCGGGCGCGTACTCGCTCGCGCGGATCTCCGGCCACGTCAGCGGCGGCGTGATGCGCAGCTCGCCCGTCACGAGGGTGATGTACCCCATATCAACTGTCCTTCCAGGTGCGGGGGTTGTTGTGGGTCCGGGGAGGCGAGGACGCGTGTAGCTCCGCCACGAGGTCCTTCATCTGCTCGTGCCGTGTACGGGCCTCTACTTCCAGCGCGGCGACGTCGCCGTCGCGCTCTGCGAGCCGCGCGCGCAGCGCGGTGTTCTCCTTGATGAGCCGGTCGCGCTCCGCGACCGTCCACCGGTAGAGGTCCGCGAGCGACGGGCCGGGGACGAGGTCTTCGCTCGGGGTGACGCCGGTGATCCAGCGCCACCACGAACGCTCCGGCGCCCTTCCCGCCATCACGCGCTCCCGCCGTCGCGGGGGGCGGGGATCAGCGGCCACTCCGGGCGGACACCAGCCGCCTTGACAGTCTCCCCGCGCTCACGGAAGTGGGCCGCGAGGGAGGCCGCCTGCGACCCGGCCCACTCGATCTGCGCGTCGTGCAGCTCGTCCAGGGACATCGCGGCGAGGCGCGGCACGGAGTGCCCGAGCCGCCACACGATCCGCGCGGCGGCCACGGCATCGGCCGTCGCGTCGTGCGCGCCGTCGAGCGGCACGCGGTAGTGCTCGGCGAGCGCGGTCAGCGTCCGCTTCCCGCGCCGGTAGCGGTCAACCTGCCGGTCCAGGACCAGCGGGTCTAGGACCGGCCGCACGTCGCCGCCGAGGCGGTCGGCGAGAGTGGGCCGCTCGTGGCGGCGGCACTCCCGGTCGAGGAGGGTGAGGTCGTAGCGCGCATTCATCGCGACGACCGGCGCCCCCGCGAGGAGACAGGAGTGGAGCAGAGTCGTGATCTCCTCCACGACCTCCCCGGCCGGCCTGCCCTCGGCGCGGGCGCGGTCGGTGGTGATGCCGTGCACGGCCGTGGCCTCGTCGGGGATCTCGATGCTGGGGTCCGCGAGCCACGATCGGGTCTCGGGGAGGGCGCCGCCCCTGACCTGGGCGACGCACGCGGTGACGATGCGAGCAGTCTCGACATCGACGCCCGTGCTCTCGATATCGAAGGCGCAGTAACGCTGTTTGTGCCAGGTCATGATCGCCCCTTGGCCTGGAATCGCCCAGTGGCTCGGTTGCGGCTGGTACCCGAGTAGGCGGATGGACGGCGGTTCTTCGATTGGGTTGACAGGTCTGTCCACCGGCAGTTCTCCGGCGAGTAGGGCCCGTCGTTGTCGATCCGGTCCAGGCTCATACCAGCGGGCCTGTCTCCCATGTCAGCGAGGAAGTTCTCGAACCTCCTCCACCGCTGGCAGACGGTGATTCCTCGGCCGCCGTAAGAACTCCACCTGCTGTGGTTGGGATTGGTGCAACGGTTGAGCATGTCTCCCCACGTCATGTAGAGAGAGGTGCCGCTGTACCCATGCTTGGTGCTGCGTGTGACCAACATTTCGGTGCGCAGACACCCACATGACTTGGTCTTGCCCCACTGCTTGAACCGCACGGTGCAGATGCGCCCGCAATCACAGAGGCAACGCACCTGAGGGTCGCCCGGCATACGGTCACCGAGCACCATGAGACGACCGTGCCGTTCACCGGCCCGGAGGAGCCGGGGCGCGGGGCTCACCGGCCCTGCTTCCGGACGTGGGTGAGGAAGGCCCGCAGCTCGGCGACCGTGGCCGCGCCCGGGGCGCGGCCGTGCTCCGAGACGAACCGCTGCTCCACCTCGGTGGTGGTCCAGCCCAGCGGCCCGGCGGCGGCGATGATCTGGAACCACACGCCGTCGCGCTCGTCGTCGTCCTCGACGATCTCCGCCTCGGCGATCTCCTCGGCGGGCGCCTCGTCCTCGAACTCGGGGGCGGGCTCTTCACCTGGCTGTGGGGGCTCCTCCCCGGCGGTGTCCTGTGCCTCGGTCGCGGCGAGCGTGGAGCCCCGCGCGCTGAGCAGCTTTTCCAGGTCGGGGTCCATGTGCCCGGCGCGGACCGCCTGGCGCCACAGCTCGCCCACCTCGGCGCTGGTGGTGGCGACGGAGGCGAGCGCGGCGTAGTCCGGGCGCCCGCTGGTGATCGCAACGCGCTCCGGCCCGGCCGGGACCGCTCCGGCGCCGAGCGTGACCTGCCCGGTCATCAGTGCGATCGGGGTCACGGTGACGTCCAGCGTGGGGACCATGAACCGCGCGGGCCCCTCCTCGCGCATGACCAGCTTCTCTTCCATGCCGAGCCAGCCGTCCACGTACCCGCCGGTCTTGGACAGCAGCTCGGCGGCGGGGGGGAGGGTGATCCCGGCGTAGTAGCCCTTCGAGACGAGGAGCCACTGCCCCAAGGCGGGTACGTCGCGCAACATGACGTTCACGCGGGTCGTGATCTTGCACTCGCGGTCTTCGGGGTCGCACAGGCACTTGCGGTCGCGCTTGTGCTCCGTCACGCCGTCGCACCTTCGCTGGCACTTCGACCCGGACCACATCTCGTACCACTGCGACACGGCGTCGCGCGGCGGGATGAGCACGGGCAGCCGGTCGGTGGTCGAGTACACCTCGTACTCGCTCGGCCCGCCGTTCGCGGGCGTCCACGGCTGGACTTCACCGCCGTACAGGTCGGCGACATCGGCCAGGATCTCCCGCGAGGGGGAAGTGAAGCGGAAGCGGTTCAGCTTCGCGGGGCGCGTGAGCGGCTTCCCGTCGCGGCGAGTGCGGCCCGTCTGGACGACGTGACCGATACGGATCTCGCCGAGCTGCCGGACGCGCTGCTGGAGGTCAAGGATCGGCATCAGACTGCCACCTCTTCGTGAGTGGGGACGGTGTCGCTTACGGGTGCGGACAGAGTGAGGGCGTCGCCGATGACGTGCTTGGACAGGCCGGACGCCCAGTCGGCGGCCTGCTGCATCACGCGGAAAGCCGCGTACACCTCGTCACCGACGTCCACGGGGATCAGCCGGTAGCCCTCGGGGCGCAGGTGAAGTGCGACCCCGTACGGGGCGACGCGCGGCATCGGGACGGTCGACCCGTCGCGCAGCCACGCGATCGTGGCGCGGCGGTACGCGCCCATCTGGAGCGACGCCTCCGGGTAGACGCCCTTGACGTCCAGCTCGCCGCCCGTTTTCGTGTCCCCGGCGAGCACCGCATCGGGCGCGATCTCCACGCCGTACCGGGCGGAGAGCGCGGCGGCGATCTTCGGGGAGCGCAGGAGGTAGTCGAGCGTGCCCGCCCACCCGTCCTCCGGGTTGCCGACGACCATCTCGGACGCCTCGAACGTCACGTCCCACTCGTCGACGAACCGCAGGAAGTGCGTCAGGAACGGCGACAAGTCGTCGTCCTCCAGCAGCTCTTCGGGTACGGGGGCGCCGAGCACGTGCGCCTCTACGAGCTTGTGCACGGCCGACCCGACGTCCCCGCGCTCGTCCTTCTTCCGGACGTGGGTGCGGCGCAGCCAGTCGTACGCCTCCGAGCGGGTCTCCTCGCGCAGGGAGCTGGAGACGAGGTACGGGAGCCGGTCCATCGCGGTCTCGGCGGTCAGGTTGGCGGCCCAGTAGGTCAGGGCGTCGCCCTTGGCGCAGCCCTTCTCCAGGATCGTGGTGACGCGCCGGTACTTCTCGCCGGTCACCGGGTCGCGGTACCAGCCCCGGGACGGCTTCGGGATACGGTCCGCGCCGGTGGGCGTGGGGGCGGCGGCCTTGCGGCGCCGCCCGGCGGCCGGGGCCGTGGTGGCCCCGGCACGCTGGGTGGTGGTGGTCATCAGGCGTCGGCCTCCGGGGTGTACGCGGCCTCGGTGGGCGCGTCGAGGGCGCGGAGCGTGAGGCAGGGCCAGCGCTCGCCGTCGTGCTTGCAGTGCGGCGAGTCCGGATACCGCGTGTGCCGCCCGCGCAGCTCGGCAAGGAGCCGCTCGGCCTCGGGGTGCTCGGGTCCGGTCATCGTGAACTCTCCGTACGGGTGTAGTGCCTGCGGCTGGGGGCCTCGTGGAGCGTGAGATGCCCGGCCCGGGAAAGGGCGGCGAAGTCGGCGCGGATGGTGGCGCGCTGGAGGCCGGGGAGCCCAAGACGGCTGTACTCGCGGGCGGCGCGGCGCGGCGTCCACTCGCCGCCCTTGCTGCGGATCGTGGCGAGGAGCAGCGCGCGGCGCTCGGCCGTGGACGGCTCCTCACCGAGACCGGGCGGGGTGCAGAGCATCCCGGCGCGGTCGAGCGCGACCGCAATCCCGAAGGGGGTGCGCCCGGTCTTCAGTGCTTCATGAATCACGGCGGCAGCCGCGTCCTTGGCGAAGCTCATGCTCATCGGTCATCCCCCTTCCGAGCGGCAGGCAGTGCGGTGACGAGGACCCGGCGGATGCGGGCACCGGCCGGGTGCCGCAGCCGCGCGCAGTGCGGGCAAGTACGAGGGTCGTGCTGGGCGGTGTCGCTCACGCCGCCACCTCGCTCTCCGTCTGCGTGCCCGGGATCGGCCGGGGCGTCGCGATCTCGATCTCGGCCAGGCGGTCGATCAGGCGGTGGACGGCGACGCCGTGGAGAGGCAGGGAGCCGTCGTCAGCGATCTCCGCAATCAGCTTGTCGAGCCGGTCGTCCAGCTCATGACGAGCGTGCGAGTCCCGGCCCTCGCGGGCGGCCTGCGATTCGAGCGCGGCCAGGTCGGCCAACTCTTCGGCGAAGCCCTCGGGGTCCTCGGCGGCGGTTTGCGCGAGGCCGCGCAGCACGGCGCCGAGGTAGTGGGTGACGTC
Source organism: Streptomyces sp. SPB074 (assembly GCF_000154905.1). Taxonomy (GTDB): domain Bacteria; phylum Actinomycetota; class Actinomycetes; order Streptomycetales; family Streptomycetaceae; genus Streptomyces. The sequence goes on from NZ_GG770539.1 coordinate 6,229,054, forward strand.
GAGCCGGGCACCGGTCGGCGTCTCATGCACGTAGATGCGGAACGGGCCGGTGACGGCGGGAGACGTCGGCTTCATTACGCGGCCCTCCGCAGGTCGTTGCTCTGGCCGGTGAAGCGGACGGTGACGGGCCCGACCCGGCCGCTGGCGGTGAGAAGCGGCCCGTCTTCGGCGTCCTCCGACAGCGACAGGACCCGGTACCACCAGTCCCACGCTTCGTCACTCAAGGGGTGGGCGACGACGGCCAGCTCGGTCGGGCTGACGACCTCGGTCGACACGAGTCCGCGCGCCTGCCACGCCCCGCGCAGCAATGCGTCGACCCGCGCGGCGGGGGACTTCGAGGTCGCGATCTGTACCTCTGCGGCGATGTCGTGCACGGCCTGCGAGCAGACCGGCACGGACACCCGTACGGGGATCGCGGCGCCGTCGCCGCGCATGATGATGGTGGCCAGCGTCCACAGCTCGACGCCCGCGTCCGTCGCGGTCGTGGTGATGAGGCCGCCCCGCTCGTGGAGCCAGGGGAGCAGGTCATCGGCGCGGGCGACGCTCACGTACACGCCGTCGGGCGTCACCGTGGCTTCGGCTGCGGTGAGACCGAAGGTCTCCACCGCGTACTCGAAGGCTTGTTCGTTCTGCCGCCGGGCGGCGTACCGGCCGGCGAAGTCGTGGCTAGTCTGTGTCACGACGCTTCCTCTCTTCGGTGCAGTTGGGTGGGTGGCGTCACAGGGGCTGTCACGGACCGGCCAGGGTCCAGGCAGCCCCGCTTTGTGTCAGGCGGCGTCCGTAAGGGCGACGGGCGCGGGCCGCTTGCGGCGGATCGGGCGGGCCGGGGCCTGGAGCGGTGTCGGCGCGAGGATGCGGCGGAGCGCGATGATCACTTCCTCGGGCGGGGCCGGGGCGGCGTCGACGCGCGCGGCGATCTCCTCCACCACGGCATCCCCGAGAAGCGCGCGGCGACGCTCGGCCGGGGTCACGCGGCGATCCGCGCGACCGAGGTGGACACGGATTCCTCGGACACGGACCGGCCCAGCGGCTCCCAGAGGACCAATTCGTCGACGCCGAGTCGCCGTGCGATCGCGACCGCGACGGTGCGCGATGCGGTGGAGCGCTCGCCGGTCCGCAGGAAACCGATCGCGGCCGGGTGGACGCCCGCTTCGCGCGCCAGCTCGCGGACGCTGATCTCGCGTCCGGTGCCGGTACGGGACATCAGGCGCCGCAGCAACTCCGGGTCTACCAGGCGCATTCGGGTGGGGGGTGTGAGAGAGGGCACAGGTCACCTCTTTCTGCTCGTGAGGCCAGGATCACGAGAGAAAAATACACGCACGTAGACGTGACGTCTACGTACATAGAGATTTAGTGCGCTCTGTGTCGCTGTACGTTCGCTGCGTGCTCACGCTGGCTGTCGAATCGGGCAGACACGGCCGATATCGACCTTCGTAGACACTGGGGCGGCAGTGCAGGCAGACTCGGCGGCTGACCAGCCCAGACGGGAGCAAGCCTCGTATGTCTCGTAGACACCACGAGACCCACACGTCACAGAGGAACCACATGGCCCAGGAGCTAGCAGATCTCGTCCGAAAGCAGCGCAAGGCGCTGAAGCTGTCCATGGAGGACGTGGCCGAGCGGGCGCTCGATCCCGCGTCTGGCACCACCGTGTCGGTCGGCTGGATCGGCAAGCTGGAGCGCGGCGAGCCAACGCGGGCACCCAGCAAGGAGGTACTGAAAGCGCTTCAGTCCGTCCTCGGCGTACCCCTCCGCGATCTGCAAGAGGCCGCCTCGGCCCAGTACTTCGGGTATCGCGTGGAGTGGAGTACGGACTCCTCGGCGCGGGTGCTCGCCGCGAAAATCGGAGAGCTAGGGCTGACGCGGCAGGACAGGCAGGAGCTTGCAGAGATCGCCGAGATGTTCGCGCGGCGGCGAGCTCGACATCAGGACTGAAGCGTAATCATCACACTATTCCTCATCTTGAGCTGATCATTCTGCATTCATGACTCGCTGTGGCATTGTCGGGATCAACCACCTAAACGGCGCACGCGGGGGCACGGCGCCCGGGTGCGAGCGCCGAAAGAGGGGGAACCCACCGACATGCCAGAGCCTGTGCCGCCCACCGTGCACATGCAGATCGTCCCGAGCCTGCCAGGAGGCCGAGCGGCCGTGGCCGTCGAGCAAGACGGCCACTTCACCTGGCTCGTTGCCGAGGGGCACATCACCGCCCAAGCGGTGGAGGAGATGACAGCACAGCTACAGGGCCTGCTATCGCTTGGGAACTGGGTGCAGGCTTGGAGCGGAGCGGCGGACCCTGCTCGGCCCGTCGACGCCTCGCCGTCCCGGATCGCGGCGAGTGCTGGGGCGGGGCGTGAAGCCGGGCTCGCCGATGAACGTCAGCTGGATTCGACCGGGCTCGATGCCGCGGACCCCACGACGTGACGCCTTGTGGAGGTGGACGTTCACCACGGTCCGGATGACTTCGCGCTTCTGGTCCAGCTTCAGCCACTCCCAGACCGTCTCTGGGTCGGGGGCCTCCAAGAGCTCCTTGATGGCGGTGGGGGCCTCCTCCTGACTTCCAGCGATCACGTCTCGCTCAGCGGCGATCAGCGGGAGGAGGGTCTGCTCGACGCCTGACAGTGAGACGGCCGACAGCAGTGGCTCCCCTTCCTTGTTGAACTGCTGGGACAGCTCCCGTGCCTGCGTGAGTTGCAGCTCGTAGGCCGCCAGCCGTTTCTGTGCGGCAGCGCAGCCTTCCGCAACAGCTGTCCTGTCAGGAGCTAGCGCCTTCGCGGCAGTTGGCTTGCGCAGCCAACTGAACAGCGCCTCCTCGACGTAGGCGTCGAGCCATGCCTCGGGCAGGGCGGTGTCGCGCAGCCCTGCGCACTCGTAGTACGGCACTGACCGATCGCGCTGCGGGGCCTTCTTGGCCTTCAGCAGCGCTCCGCACTCGCCGCAGCGCCCGATGCGGGAGAGGAGATGCTTCACCCTCGAATCGCGCTGCATTCGACGGGATGGGTCGCGGAGCTTGGCGACCACGCGGTGGTAAAGCTCCTCGGGCACCACGGCCTCCCACGCGGCCTTGCCGATCAGCTGCCCCTTGGAGTGCCGGATACCGATGTGGGACGGATTGATCATGACCACCCGCACTCGCGAAGCGTCCCACGCGATGCCAGACCGGTGACGAGCCGACTCACCCTGGTCTTCAAGCCAAATCGCCACCCGGTACAGAGAGACGCCGCTGTCCACCATCTCGAACATCCGAATGAGCAGAGGTCCTTGAGTAGGGTCTGGCTCCTGCCCGATCAGCTCGCCGGTGTCAGGGTCGTACCGTCGACGGTGGCCGAACGGCACTGCGCCCCGAGGGGCGCCCTGTTCCAGAGACCGGCGGGCCGTCCGGAGGTTTCGGGCCCGAATGGACTCGCCTTCATCTTCGGCTGCGACAGCGTCCTGCGCTGTGATGCGGCGGTCGTCCTTGTTGGCCATGTCGAACACCATGCCGCCGTAGCAGAGAAGCACACCGGATGCTTCGAGGGCATCGCGGAGACGCACGTACTCCGCCAGGTCCCGGTACATCCGCGAGGCGTCCGGCGCCACCAAGACGGTGGCCTGCGCAGTGGGGAGAGCCTCCAGCAAAGCTTCGAAGTCGTCACGCTCTTTGCGTCGGAAACGAGTGGCCGAGGCGCCGGCGTCCTTGAATACGCGGTCAACCGTCCAACAGAGCTTCGCGCACGTGTCGCGCCCATCGGAGACCTGGTCCTCGGTGCTGCGAGATCGGCCGAGCGGGTCACGCGACTGACGGGCGTAGAGATATGCAATCACCTGTCCTTTTGTCTCAAGGTGCAGGTATGAAGCAGGAATTGGCATGATGTGAGGCTAGCGCGGCGTTCCCGCCCTATGGTGAGTGATCGGTCGACCACTTCGTCCGCTGGGCCGAAGACCTCTCCGACCAGCGCATGAAGGCGGAGTTCTACCCCCGCGTCGACAAGACCCGCCTCGTCGCCGACGGATACATCGCGGAGAAGTCCGGCCACAGCCGTGGCTCCACCCTCGACCTCAGCTTCGTCCGCCTCCCCGCACACCCCACCCGCCCCTACGTCCCCGGCGAGCCCCTCACCTCCTGCTACGGGCCCAAGTCCGCCCGCTTCCCCGACGCCGCGGTCGACACGGGCACCGGCTTCGACTGCTTCGACACCCTCGCCCACACCGACGACCCGCGGATCAGCGCCGTTCAGCGCGCCCACCGCGAACTCCTCACATCCACCCTGGAGCGCGAGGGCTTCACCAACCTCCCCGAGGAGTGGTGGCACTTCACCCACCAGCCCGAGCAGTACCCCGACACCTTCTTCGACTTCCCGGTCACCCGGCGTTTGCTGACCTCCCGCCCCTGACCCGCCCTCACCCCCCTTCCTCCACAAGGACATCCCGCCGTCACCCTCACCCCAGGGATCGGATACAGTCCGCGCGTGTCCCGGACCCACTCCACCCCCGACGGCTCCGGAGGTGCCCCGGCCTGCGCCGGTCCGCAGCCCTTCTCGCACTGTTCGAGCTGCGGAGCCCCCTACGCCGAGGCCCGCTCCTGGCCGCGCACCTGCGCCGTCTGCGGAGCCACGGCCTACGGCAACCCGCTGCCGGTCGCGGTCGCCCTCCAGCCGGTGTACGACCGCGCCGGCACCGGACTGGTCGTCATCACCCGCGCCATCGAACCCGCCAAGGGCACCGTCGCCCTCCCGGGCGGCTTCGTGGACCACGACGAGGACTGGCGCCACGCCGTCGTACGCGAACTCCGCGAGGAGACCGGGATCGAGACGGAACCGCGCGACGTGCGCCTCGCCGACGCCCTCAGCTCCTCCGACGGCCACCTCCTCCTCTTCGGCA
>NZ_GG770539.1:6236536-6236951 GCF_000154905.1 Streptomyces sp. SPB074
CCGCCCCACCGTGCGCGGCAACTCCGCCCAGTCACCTGCCACGGGGCCCGGTAGGCAGACCCCGCCGTACCGCTGCTGCCCCGCCCACAGCCCCGCCGCCAGCTGCAAGGGCCGCTCGCCGGGGAAGGCTCCGCGCAATGAGTTGAACACGGCCCGGGCCCTGCACAGTTCCAGAACGCCGCTCATTCCTTCGAACGAGTGAACGAAGCCGTACCGCCCCTGACCAGCGAGACGCACGTACCGCTCGCCCTCCCGCACCCGCACGTCCGCGTCCGTCCACTCCGGCACCCCGGAGACCGCGCCCCGCTCCGCACCAGCCCCCAACTTCCGCACCGGCGGGGCCCCGTCCCCGGCCCCCCGAGCCGGTCGCGCCCCCACTGCTGCCGCCCCCGGCGCCGCTCCCACTCCGTCCCCG
>NZ_GG770539.1:6238007-6244747 GCF_000154905.1 Streptomyces sp. SPB074
CCCCGCCCTCGCACGGCCCCCCGCCGCACCGGGCGGGGCGCCCGCCACCAGTACCCTCTCCCCGCGCCGCCGTCAGCCAACGCACCAGGTCACGAGCGATCATGACGCAAGAGTGTCATCCACCCGGCCGACAGGTGACCTCGTTCGACGGGCGTTCACCCAGACGTCCTCCCGACGCCACCCACCACTCGCCCGCCACCCGGAAACCCCACACGCCGCGCCCCACCTCCGGTGACGGCGCGCCGTCCGCGCCCGGCCCTCCCGCACCCCTCCCCACCAGCACACCCACCCCTGGTGCCGCGCCCGCGTCCGTGGCATCGTCCTTCGCAGCGCCCGGTCCGCCGGCCCGGCGGCACTCCGCCGGGACCGGCACCCCGGACCCTCACCGACCCCGGCGCGGCACCGCCGCCGCGTACGCCCCTTGGAGCCGCCCCGTGAGCACCGCAGCCCAGCCGCCCCAGCCCCTGTGGGAACCAGGACGGGACCGGGTGGCGACCGCCGCCGTCACCCGCTTCGCGGCCTGGGCGGCCGAGCACCACGGAGCCCCCGCCGAAGGGGGCTACCCCGCCCTGCACCGCTGGTCGGTCGAGCACCTCGGCACCTTCTGGAAAGCCGTCGCCGAGTGGTTCGACGTCCGCTTCTCGACCCCGTACGAGGACGTCCTCACCGAGCCCGCGATGCCCGGCGCCCGCTGGTTCACCGGCTCCTGCCTCAACTACGCGGAACACGCCCTGCGCACCGCCGAGGACCCGCTCCTCGCGGGCGAGGCCGCCCTGCTGCACGTGGACGAGACCCACGGCCCCGAGCCGATGACCTGGGCCGAACTGCGCCGCCAGGTCGGCTCCCTCGCCGCCGCCCTGCGCGCCCGCGGAGTCCGCCCGGGCGACCGGGTCAGCGGCTACCTGCCGAACGTCCCGCAGGCCGTCGTCGCGCTCCTCGCCACCGCCGCCGTCGGCGCCGTCTGGACCTCCTGCGCCCCCGACTTCGGCGCCCGCAGCGTCCTGGACCGCTTCCGCCAGATCGAACCCGTCGTCCTCATCGCCGTCGACGGCTACCGCTACGGGGGCAAGGAGCACGACCGCACAGACGTGGTCGCCGAACTGCGCGCCGAACTCCCCACCGTCCGCACCTTCGTCCACGTGCCCCTCCTCGGCACCCCCGCCCCCGAGGGCGCCGATACGTGGGCGGACCTCGTCGCAGGCGACGAGACCCCCGTCTTCGCGCAGGTCCCCTTCGACCACCCCCTGTGGGTCCTCTACTCCTCCGGCACCACCGGACTGCCCAAGGCCATCGTCCAGTCCCAGGGCGGCATCCTCGTCGAACACCTCAAACAGCTCGGCCTTCACTGCGACCTCGGCACCGGCGACCGCTTCTTCTGGTACACGTCCACCGGCTGGATGATGTGGAACTTCCTCGTCTCCGGCCTGCTCACCGGATCGACCCTCGTCCTCTACGACGGCAGCCCCGCCTTCCCCGACACGGCCGCCCAGTGGCGCGTCGCCGAGACCACGGGCGCGACGCTGTTCGGGACCTCCGCCGCCTACGTCATGGCCTCGCGCAAGGCCGACCTCCACCCCGCCCGCGACTTCGACCTCAGCCGCGTACGCTGCGTCGCCACCACCGGCTCCCCGTTGCCCCCGGACGGCTTCCGCTGGCTGCACGAGGAGGCGGGCGAGGACGTGTGGATCGCCTCCGTCAGCGGCGGCACCGACGTGTGCAGCTGCTTCGCCGGAGCCGTCCCCACCCTCCCCGTCCACATCGGGGAACTCCAGGCTCCCGCGCTCGGCGTCGACCTCCAGGCATGGGACCCCGACGGCACACCGCTCGTGGACGAGGTCGGCGAACTCGTCGTCACCAAACCCATGCCCTCCATGCCCACCCGCTTCTGGAACGACCCGGACGGCAGCCGCTACCACGACAGCTACTTCGACACGTACCCCGGCGTCTGGCGCCACGGAGACTGGATCACGCTGACCGGCCACGGTTCCGTGATCATCCACGGCCGTTCCGACTCGACCCTCAACCGCGGCGGCGTCCGCATGGGCTCAGCCGACATCTACGAAGTCGTGGAACGCCTCCCCGAGATCCGCGAATCGCTCGTCATCGGCGTCGAACAGCCCGACGGCGGCTACTGGATGCCCCTCTTCGTCCACCTCACCGAAGGCGCCGTCCTGGACGACGCCCTCCGTACGCGTCTCGCCACCGCCCTGCGCACCGAACTGTCCCCCCGCCACGTTCCGGACGAGGTGATCGAGGTACGGGCGATCCCGCACACCCTGACCGGAAAGCGCCTGGAGGTCCCCGTCAAGCGACTGCTCCAGGGAACCCCTCTGGAGAAGGCAGTCAACCCCGGCTCGGTTGACGATGTGGAACTCCTGCGCGACTACGAACGTTTGGGGCGCGCACACTCCTGAACCGCTCCCCGCCGCCCCGGAACAGCCCCGGGGCGGCGGCCCGGCGAGGAGCGGCGGAAGGCGTTGTCAGTGCCGTCGCCTACGGTCTGCGATCAAGTGAGGGCACTCCGTGAGGGAGTGCTCCGGCAACGCACCAGGAGGCCCCCATGGCCCGCCCGCACACCGCATCCCGCTCCGACCGCCGCCACCCGGGGACCGCCCGCGTGGACCGGGAGATCACCGGGGTCCTCGCGCTCCTCGCCGAGGAGGACGACTACGAGCGCATGACCGGCTACGGCGCCCCGCGCCACCGCGACCACACGCAGTACCTCCACTCCGCCGGCACCGCCCTCAGAACCCGCAGGGCCGGGGGCAGACGGACACGCGTCGGTCTCCTCGACCCCGAGGAGTACGCGGCCTACTGCGCCGGCTCCGGTCTCGACCCCGGCCGCCCGGACAGCCGCCACCGCTTCACCGAGCACCTCGCCGACACCGGCGCGACCCTCCCGTACGAGGGCGGCCCCCTCGCGGACCTCCTCCCCGACCTCGCCCAGCTGGCCCTGCGCCGCGCCACCTTCGCCTACGCGGGAGAACTCCTCGACGGCGCGGGACGCTGCCCGGAATGCGGCGAAAGCCTCGCGCGAGCCGCCTTCGACCGCGCCTCGGAACTGCTCACGGCGGCCTGCCACGCCCTGGGCGCAGGCCGCCACCACCTCGTGTGCAGCACGCACACGCAAGCCGGTCCGCTGCTCGCCGAGTTCGACATCCGCACGAGCCCGGGAAGCTGGCCGCGCCCGGGGGAGAGCGCGTCCCTCGACCTCGTCACCGTCCTCGCCGCGGCACTCGCCGCGGGACTGCCCTGCGGGCTCGTCGCCCGCACCACCGGACCGGACACCCCTGACGCGGTACGGGGCTGGCGACTGCGCGAGCACGTCCTGCGCCCCCTCACCGCCGCCGAGGTCTTCGACGCCTACTGCACCGACACCGAGACCGGCGACCCCATCCCGCCCGAGCCTGGCGTCGACTACCGCGCCGCGCCCGCGCTCACGCCGCCCCGCACCCCTCACCACGACCACGGCCAGGAAGGGGAGGAAGCCCAGGAGTGACCTGCGCCCCGCCCCCGCCGGGGCCACGGCTCTCCGGTGACCGCCCGCCCGCTCCGCCTACTCGCCGGAGAGCACCGCCCCGGCCGCCCGCCGCGCTCCCTCGGCCCCGTCCTCGGCGCGCGCGGCGCCCGCCGCCCGCTCGCACTGGGCGCGCGTGTACTTCGCCAGCGTGGCGCGGACGTAGGGGAGCGCGCTGGGACTCATCGACAAGGAGGTGACACCGAGTCCGGTCAGCACACACGCGAGGAGCGGGTCGGCGGCCGCCTCGCCGCACACCCCGCACGTCTTCCCCGCCTCGGCGGCGGCCCGGGCGGAGGCGGCGACCAGATCGAGCAGCGCGGGCTGCCACGGGTCCTGCCAGCGGGCCACGGCACCCACCTGCCGGTCGGCGGCGAAGGTGTACTGGGCGAGGTCATTGGTCCCGAGCGACACGAACTCCACCTCCCGCAGGAGCGCCCCGGTCCGCAGCGCGGCGGCGGGAATCTCCACCATGGCGCCCGCCTTGGCGTGCAGCCCCGCCGCCCGGCACGCCTCGGCGAAGGCCCGCGCGTCGGCCCGGTCCGCCACCATCGGGGCCATGACCTCCAGATGCACGGGAAGGCCGTCGGCCGCGCGCGCCAGCGCGGTCAACTGGTCCCGCAGCACCTCGGGACGGTCGAGGAGCGCCCGGAGCCCTCGCACGCCCAGGGCGGGGTTCGGTTCCTCGGCGGGGTGCAGGAAGGCGAGCGGCTTGTCCGCTCCCGCGTCCAGGACCCGCACCACGACGCGCCGGCCGGGGAACGCCTCCAGGACGGAGCGGTAGACCGCTGTCTGCTGCTCCACCGAAGGCGCCCGCTCGCTGTCGTCCAGATAAAGGAACTCGGTACGGAACAGCCCGACCCCCTCCGCACCGGCCTCGACGGCGGCGGCGACGTCCGAGGGCCCTCCGATATTGGCGAGCAGCGGCACCCGGTGGCCGTCCGAGGTGAGGCCGGGGCCCGTGCTCGCGGCCAGCGCCGCCTTCCGCTCGGCCGCCTGCGACTCCAGTTCCTCGCGCCTGGCCGCGCCGGGGGACACGAACACGTCCCCGGTGCTCCCGTCGACGGCCACCGTGGTGCCCTCCGCCAGCTCCGTCGCTCCGGCCAGGGCCACGACGGCCGGTACGCCGAGGGCGCGGGCGAGGATGGCGCTGTGGCTGGTGGGGCCGCCCTCCTCGGTGACGAAGCCGAGGACGAGGGCCGTGTCGAGCAGCGCGGTGTCGGCGGGCGCGAGATCCCGGGCCACGAGCACGTAGGGCTCGTCGCTGTCCGGCACACCGGGCATCGGCACACCGAGGAGCCGCGCCACGATGCGATTGCGCACGTCGTCCAGGTCGGCGACGCGCCCCGCGAGGTACTCGCCCGCTCCGGCGAGCAGGGCCCGGTAGGAGGCGAAGGCGTCGTAGACCGCGCGCTCGGCCGTCGATCCGACCGCGATCCTGCGCTCGGCGTCTGCGAGGAGTTCGGGGTCCTGCGCCATGAGCGACTGGGCGTCCAGGACGTCCTGCGCCTCACCCCCCGCGAGCTGACCGCGTGCGGTCAGGTCGGCGGCGACGGCCTCCATGGCCTGCCGCGCCCGGGCCTGCTCGCGCCCGGCCTCCTCCTCGGGAATCTGTTTCGCTGGCGGTTCGAGCACCGCCGTGCCCATGTGCCGGACCGCGCCGACCGCCACCCCATGGCTCACCCCGACGCCCCGCAGCCTCGTCTCCATACCCGCCCTCTCCGCTCGCTCCGGTTGTCTGCCCGTCACCTGCGCCCGCCGCCGTCACTCCCAGCCGAAGAGTGTGTCCCCCGTGCGAACGGCATCGCTCTCACGCACATCGGAGAGCGCGTCCATCGTCGCCTCCAGGGCGATGACGGGACATACCGGGGACTTCCCCTTCGCCTCGACCGCCGAAGGGTCCCAGCGCACGAGGGCCTGTCCGCGCCGGACGGTGTCGCCCTTGCTGACCAGCAGCTCGAAGCCCTCTCCGTTGAGCTGCACGGTGTCGATGCCGAGGTGGGTCAGGACGCCGTGGCCCTGCTCGTCCACCACCACATAGGCGTGGGGGTGGAGCGAGACGAGCACCCCGTCGATGGGGGAGACTGCCTCGGCCGGCTCGCGCTCGGGGTCGATGGCGGTCCCGGGACCGACCATGGCGCCGGAGAAGACCGGGTCGGGGACGTTCGCGAGTCCGATGGCGGTACCAGCAAGCGGTGAGGTCACGACGGTCATGACTTGCCTCCCTGGGCGGTGAGTTCCTGGGCCGCCCACGAGGAGGGATCGGCACGGAGATCGCCAGAGTAAGTCACGTTCTGTACGGTTTTGGGTGGCCATGCCGAGATGTCCGTGCGAGGGCGCCACGAAAGCGATTTGCACCCGTAGGGAGCAGAGCTGTACAGTCGACCTCCTGCCTGGGACCGGTTACGCCTTACGAGGCCGCAGTTCCAGGTATTCCGGCGAAGTCCAATCCCTTTCTTTCCGGCGGGGAACCCTCATGTGCGAGGACCCGGCCAGAGCAGAGAAAAGGACCTGATAGAGTCGGAAACGCCGGAAGGGAAACGGAAAGGCCGAAAGGCCGGGCCGGGAACTGGAAAGGCGCCGAGGAAATCGGGCCCGAGAGGGTCTGATAGAGTGCGGGAACACGAAATGCCGAAGGGAAAACGCCCGGAGGAAAGCCCGAGAGGGTGAGTACGAAGGAAGCGTCCGTTCCTTGAGAACTCAACAGCGTGCCAAAAGTCAACGCCAGATATGTTGATACCCCGACCGAGAGTCCCTTGTGGCTTGAGGTTGAGGTTCCTTTGAAACACAACACAGCGAGGACGCTGTGGACCGGGGGGATTATTCCTTCTCCTGGTTCCGCTCTCGTGGTGTCTCCCGATTACGGGAAAACATTCACGGAGAGTTTGATCCTGGCTCAGGACGAACGCTGGCGGCGTGCTTAACACATGCAAGTCGAACGATGAACCGCTTTCGGGCGGGGATTAGTGGCGAACGGGTGAGTAACACGTGGGCAATCTGCCCTGCACTCTGGGACAAGCCCTGGAAACGGGGTCTAATACCGGATACTTACCATCTTGGGCATCCAGGGTGGTGGAAAGCTCCGGCGGTGCAGGATGAGCCCGCGGCCTATCAGCTAGTTGGTGAGGTAATGGCTCACCAAGGCGACGACGGGTAGCCGGCCTGAGAGGGCGACCGGCCACACTGGGACTGAGACACGGCCCAGACTCCTACGGGAGGCTTT
>NZ_GG770539.1:6245476-6248367 GCF_000154905.1 Streptomyces sp. SPB074
TGTTGGGGACTCACGGGAGACCGCCGGGGTCAACTCGGAGGAAGGTGGGGACGACGTCAAGTCATCATGCCCCTTATGTCTTGGGCTGCACACGTGCTACAATGGCCGGTACAATGAGCTGCGATACCGTGAGGTGGAGCGAATCTCAAAAAGCCGGTCTCAGTTCGGATTGGGGTCTGCAACTCGACCCCATGAAGTCGGAGTTGCTAGTAATCGCAGATCAGCATTGCTGCGGTGAATACGTTCCCGGGCCTTGTACACACCGCCCGTCACGTCACGAAAGTCGGTAACACCCGAAGCCGGTGGCCCAACCCCTTGTGGGAGGGAGCTGTCGAAGGTGGGACCAGCGATTGGGACGAAGTCGTAACAAGGTAGCCGTACCGGAAGGTGCGGCTGGATCACCTCCTTTCTAAGGAGCATCTGACCCTTTCGGTTTCGGCCGGTGGGGTCCAGAGCCATGACGTCGGCGAATGTTCGACGGTGGTTAGCTCATGGGTGGAACGTTGACTATTCGGCACTCTCAGGTCTTCTTGGGTCGCTAGTACTGCTTCGGCGTGGAACGCGGGACCAGAAGGACTGTGGGTGTCGGGCACGTTGTTGGGTGTCTGAGGGTACGGCCGTTTTGGCTTGCCTTCTTGCCGGCCCCAGTGAACTTGAGACTTTGGTCTTGGGGTGATGGGTGGTTGGTCGTTGTTTGAGAACTGCACAGTGGACGCGAGCATCTGTGGCCAAGTTTTTAAGGGCGCACGGTGGATGCCTTGGTACCAGGAACCGATGAAGGACGTGGGAGGCCGCGATAGGCCCCGGGGAGCTGTCAACCGAGCTTTGATCCGGGGGTGTCCGAATGGGGAAACCCGGCAGTCGTCATGGGCTGTCACCCGCTGCTGAATGTATAGGCAGTGTGGAGGGAACGCGGGGAAGTGAAACATCTCAGTACCCGCAGGAAGAGAAAACAACCGTGATTCCGGGAGTAGTGGCGAGCGAAACCGGATGAGGCCAAACCGTATGTGTGTGATACCCGGCAGGGGTTGCGTGTACGGGGTTGTGGGATTTTTCTTTCACGGTCTGCCGGCCGTGAGGTGAGTCAGAAACCGCCTGTGTAGGCGAAGGACATGCGAAAGGTCCGGCGTAGAGGGTAAGACCCCCGTAGCTGAAACACTGGCGGCTCACTTGAATTTTTCCCAAGTAGCACGGGGCCCGAGAAATCCTGTGTGAATCTGGCGGGACCACCCGCTAAGCCTAAATATTCCCTGGTGACCGATAGCGGATAGTACCGTGAGGGAATGGTGAAAAGTACCGCGGGAGCGGAGTGAAATAGTACCTGAAACCGTGTGCCTACAAGCCGTGGGAGCGTCGCGCGAGGACTTGTCCTTGCGTCGTGACTGCGTGCCTTTTGAAGAATGAGCCTGCGAGTTTGCGGTGTGTTGCGAGGTTAACCCGTGTGGGGAAGCCGTAGCGAAAGCGAGTCCGAACAGGGCGGTGGAGTAGCACGCTCAAGACCCGAAGCGGAGTGAAGCCATGGGCAGGTTGAAGCGGCTGTAAGAGGTCGTGGAGGACCGAACCCACCAGGGTTGAAAACCTGGGGGATGACCTGTGGTTAGGGGTGAAAGGCCAATCAAACTCCGTGATAGCTGGTTCTCCCCGAAATGCATTTAGGTGCAGCGTCGTGTGTTTCTTGCCGGAGGTAGAGCACTGGATAGGCGATGGGCCTTACCGGGTTACTGACCTTAGCCAAACTCCGAATGCCGGTAAGTGAGAGCACGGCAGTGAGACTGTGGGGGATAAGCTCCATGGTCGAGAGGGAAACAGCCCAGAGCATCGACTAAGGCCCCTAAGCGTACGCTAAGTGGGAAAGGATGTGGAGTCGCAGAGACAACCAGGAGGTTGGCTTAGAAGCAGCCACCCTTGAAAGAGTGCGTAATAGCTCACTGGTCTAGTGATTCCGCGCCGACAATGTAGCGGGGCTCAAGCGTACCGCCGAAGTCGTGTCATTGCAGCGTGAAGCCTTAACGGGTGTTGTGATGGGTAGGGGAGCGTCGTGTGCCGGGTGAAGCTGCCGCGGAAGCGAGTGGTGGACGGTTCACGAGTGAGAATGCAGGCATGAGTAGCGATTCACACGTGAGAAACGTGTGCGCCGATTGACTAAGGGTTCCTGGGTCAAGCTGATCTGCCCAGGGTAAGTCGGGACCTAAGGCGAGGCCGACAGGCGTAGTCGATGGATAACCGGTTGATATTCCGGTACCCGCTGTGAAGCGTCAAACATTGAATCCAGTGATGCTAAGCCCGTGAAGCCGCCCTGATCTCTTCGGAGTTGAGGGGAGTGGTGGAGCCGGTGACCCAGGCTGGTAGTAGGTGAGTGATGGGGTGACGCAGGAAGGTAGTCCATCCCGGGCGGTGGTTGTCCCGGGGTAAGGGTGTAGGGCGTTGTGCAGGTAAATCCGTGCAACTTGTGCCTGAGACCTGATGCCGAGCCGATTGTGGTGAAGTGGATGATCCTATGCTGTCGAGAAAAGCCTCTAGCGAGTTTCATGGCGGCCCGTACCCTAAACCGACTCAGGTGGTCTGGTAGAGAATACCGAGGCGTTCGGGTGAACTATGGTTAAGGAACTCGGCAAAATGCCCCCGTAACTTCGGGAGAAGGGGGGCCACACCTGGTGATCACTTTTACAGTGTGAGCTGGGGGTGGCCGCAGAGACCAGCGAGAAGCGACTGTTTACTAAAAACACAGGTCCGTGCGAAGCCGTAAGGCGATGTATACGGACTGACGCCTGCCCGGTGCTGGAACGTTAAGGGGACCGGTTAGCTGACTTTCGGGTTGGCGAAGCTGAGAACTTAAGCGCCAGTAAACGGCGGTGGTAACTATAACCATCCTAAGGTAGCGAAATTCCTTG
>NZ_GG770539.1:6248937-6258597 GCF_000154905.1 Streptomyces sp. SPB074
CGTGAGACAGTTCGGTCCCTATCCGCTGTGCGCGTAGGAATATTGAGAAGGGCTGTCCCTAGTACGAGAGGACCGGGACGGACGAACCTCTGGTGTGCCAGTTGTTCTGCCAAGGGCATGGCTGGTTGGCTACGTTCGGGAGGGATAACCGCTGAAAGCATCTAAGCGGGAAGCCTGCTTCGAGATGAGTGTTCCCACCTCCTTTGAGAGGGTAAGGCTCCCAGTAGACGACTGGGTTGATAGGCCGGATATGGAAGCCCTGTGAGGGGTGGAGTTGACCGGTACTAATAGGCCGAGGGCTTGTCCTCAGTTGCTCGCGTCCACTGTGTTGGTTCTGAAACCACGAATGATCACACACTGCCCCCGTTATTACGGTGTGGCGGGGTGGTCGGGTTTTATAGTGTTTCGGTGGTCATAGCGCGTGGGAAACGCCCGGTTACATTCCGAACCCGGAAGCTAAGCTGCGTAGCGCCGATGGTACTGCAAGGGGGACCTTGTGGGAGAGTAGGACGCCGCCGAACAATTCTTATACGGGGGAGCCCCGCACCAGTACTGGTGCGGGGCTCCCCCGCGTTCACAGGGGTACCCGTCACTCTGCCCCGGGTCGCCCCAACTCGTGAGCCCATCCCCGGGCCGACCACTGGGCCGACCACTCCGGCCGACTCCCTGAGTCAGCCCCCCTGAGCCGGACCCCTGACGTGGTGGTTCTCGGACCACCCGGTAAAGTCGGGCTGCACTGTAGACGGTTCCCCTCAGGAGGCCCCCGGGTGGAGGTCCAGGAGACCGCGGTCCAGACGGATCGGGTACTCACCATTCCCAACATCCTCAGCGCGGCGAGGCTTGTCGGCGTCCCGCTGTTTCTGTGGCTGATTCTTCGCCCCGAGTTCGGGGGGCCGCAGAGCGACGGCTGGGCACTCCTCGTACTCGCGCTCAGCGGGATCAGTGACTACCTCGACGGGAAACTCGCCCGGCGGTGGAATCAGATCAGCAGCCTCGGCCGGGTACTCGATCCCGCGGCCGACCGGCTCTACATCCTGTCCACCCTGGTCGGTCTCACGTGGCGTGAGATTCTGCCGCTCTGGGTCACCTGTGTACTCCTCGCACGCGAGCTGCTTCTCGGCGTGATGGTGCTCATCCTGCGCAGGCACGGATTCCCGCCGCCCCAGGTGAACTTTCTCGGCAAGGCGGCTACGTTCAACCTGATGTACGCCTTCCCGCTGCTCCTGCTCAGTGACGGAAGCGGCTGGCTCGCCACGCTGGCGTCGATTTTCGGATGGGCGTTCGCAGGGTGGGGTACAACTCTGTATTGGTGGGCAGGAATCTTGTACGTGGTGCAGGTCCGCCGGGTCATCAAGGCGGCGGCCACGGCCGGCTAAGCCGTTCTCCGTGAGGGGCGGCCCGTTCGGTATTCGATCTGTCTCTTCGAGGAGGACACTCCCGCTATGAAGGCCGTTGTGATGGCCGGTGGTGAAGGTACCCGGCTTCGCCCCATGACCTCAAGTATGCCCAAACCACTGCTCCCGGTCGCCAACCGGCCGATCATGGAGCACGTGCTGCGGCTGCTCAAGCGGCATGGCCTCACCGAGACAGTCGTCACCGTGCAGTTCCTGGCCTCCCTGGTCAAGAACTACTTCGGCGACGGCGAAGAACTCGGTATGGAGCTGAGTTACGCCAACGAGGAGAAGCCCCTCGGCACGGCGGGGAGTGTGAAGAACGCCGAGGAAGCCCTCAAGGACGACGCGTTTCTCGTCATCTCCGGCGACGCGCTCACCGACTTCGACCTGACCGACCTCATCAATTTCCACAAGGAAAAAGGTGCTCTCGTCACGGTCTGCCTCACCAGGGTCCCCAATCCGCTGGAATTCGGCATCACCATTGTCGATGACGAAGGAAAGGTCGAGCGCTTCCTGGAGAAGCCGACCTGGGGCCAGGTCTTCTCGGACACGGTGAACACCGGTATCTACGTCATGGAGCCCGAGGTCTTCGACTACGTCGAGGCCGACACCTCCGTCGACTGGTCCGGTGACGTCTTCCCCCAGCTCATGAAGGAAGGCAAGCCCGTCTACGGTTACATCGCCGAGGGCTACTGGGAGGACGTCGGCACGCACGAGAGCTACGTCAAGGCCCAGGCCGACGTGCTCGACGGCAAGGTCGACGTCGAACTCGACGGCTTCGAGATCTCCCCCGGCGT
The DNA here is from genome assembly GCF_000154905.1 of Streptomyces sp. SPB074. Lineage (GTDB taxonomy): Bacteria > Actinomycetota > Actinomycetes > Streptomycetales > Streptomycetaceae > Streptomyces. The sequence goes on from NZ_GG770539.1 coordinate 6,251,129, forward strand.
CTGGGTGGCCGAAGGAGCCGACGTCCACCCCGACGCCGTGCTGCGCGGACCCCTCTACATCGGCGACTACGCCAAGGTCGAGGCCGGCGCCGAGCTGCGCGAGCACACCGTCGTGGGCTCCAACGTCGTCGTCAAGAGCGGCGCCTTCCTCCACAAGGCCGTCCTCCACGACAACGTCTACATCGGCGAGCACAGCAACCTGCGCGGCTGCGTCATCGGCAAGAACACCGACATCATGCGCGCGGCCCGCATCGAGGACGGCGCCGTCATCGGCGACGAGTGCCTCGTCGGCGAGGAATCGATCATCCAGGGCAACGTGCGGGTCTACCCGTTCAAGACCATCGAGGCCGGCGCCTTCGTCAACAACTCCGTCATCTGGGAGTCGCGCGGCCAGGCGCACCTCTTCGGAGCCCGCGGTGTCTCCGGCATCCTCAACGTCGAGATCACCCCCGAACTCGCCGTCCGCCTCGCCGGTGCCTACGCCACGACCCTCAAGAAGGGCTCCACGGTCACCACCGCGCGCGACCACTCCCGCGGCGCCCGCGCCCTCAAGCGGGCCGTCATCTCCGCGCTCCAGGCCAGCGCCATCGACGTACGCGACCTGGAGAACGTACCGCTGCCCGTCGCCCGCCAGCAGACCGCGCGCGGCAGCGCGGGCGGCCTCATGATCCGCACCACGCCCGGGGTGCCCGACTCCGTCGACATCATGTTCTTCGACGGGAACGGGGCCGACCTCTCCCAGGCCAGCCAGCGCAAGCTCGACCGCGTCTACGCCCGCCAGGAGTACCGCAGGGCCTTCCCCGGGGAGATCGGCGACCTGCACTTCCCGTCCAGCGTCTTCGACTCCTACACCGGCTCGCTGCTGCGCAACATCGACACCAGCGGCATCAGCGAATCCGGGCTCAAGGTCGTCGTGGACGCCTCCAACGGGAGCGCCGGCCTCGTGCTGCCCAGCCTGCTCGGCAAGCTCGGCGTCGACTCGCTCACCATCAACCCCGGCCTGGACGAGTCCCGGCCCACCGAGACCGCCGACACCCGGCGCTCCGGCTTGGTCCGGCTCGGCGAGATCGTCGCCTCCGCCGGAGCGGCCTTCGGGGTGCGCTTCGACCCCGTGGGGGAGCGGCTGTCGCTCGTGGACGAGAAGGGGCGCATCGTCGAGGACGACCGGGCCCTGCTCGTCATGCTCGACCTCGTCGCCGCCGAGCGGCGCAGCGGACGCGTCGCGCTGCCGGTGACAACGACCCGTATCGCCGAGCAGGTCGCCGCCTACCACGGCACGCAGGTCGAGTGGACGATGACCTCGCCCGACGACCTCACCCGCGTCGGGCGCGAGGACGGCACCATCTTCGGCGGGGACGGCCGCGGCGGCTTCGTCATCCCGGAGTTCAGCAGCGTCTTCGACGGCACCGCCGCCTTCGTCCGGCTCATCGGGCTCGTCGCCCGCACCCAGCTCACGCTCAGCCAGATCGACGCGCGCATCCCGCGCGCCCACGTCATCAAGCGCGATCTGGCCACGCCGTGGGCAGTCAAGGGCCTCGTCATGCGGACCGTGGTGGAGGCCGCGGCGGGCCGGTCCGTCGACGTGACCGACGGCGTCCGGGTCGTGGAATCGGACGGACGCTGGGTCATGGTCCTGCCCGACCCGGCCGAGGCGGTCACCCACCTGTGGGCCGAGGGCCCCGACGACGAGTCCGCGCAGGCCCTGCTCGACGAGTGGGCGAGCGTCGTGGACAGCGCGGGGCACTGACGTCATGGACAGCGCGGGGCACTGAGCCCCGGCGGAGGCCGTTCCGGCCCGGACGCACCACGCACCGGGACCCGGACGGCCTCCGCCGCCTTCCGCGCCGGGAACCCGCGCGCACGTCCTGACACCTCGTGAAGAACCCCGCTGGACGGGCACGGACTCACTCGTGCGGGTGAAAGAGGACACCCGGGCGCATCGCCGGTGGGGCCATTCGGAGGAACGGCCCCCGACATGCGACGATGTGCGGCATGTCGCAGCAGCCCCCCAACCGAGGCGGCGCCCCCTCCCGGCGCCCGGACGCCTCCATGTCGCTGCTGACGAACGTCATGGACCACAGCCTGGACGACGGGTACGCCGAGGCCGCCGCCCGGAAACGGGCCGCTGGAGGTGCCGCAGGGCTGCCGCGCACGCTGCGCGGCAGGCTGCTCCTCGGCCTCGGTCTCGTCCTCGCCGCCCTCGTCGTGACGGTCGGCGCCTCGCAGGCGCGGGAGAGCGCGCCGGTCCTCGCCAAGGAACGCGAGGAGCTCATCGACCGCATCAATGACGAGAGCGACTCCGCCGACCGCCTGGAGAAACACGTCGAGTCCCTGCGCGACGAGGTCGGCAGACGCCAGGACGCGGCGCTCAAGGACAACGGCACGGACCGCGTCCGCTTGCTCGGCCTCCTCTCCGGGGCGAGCGCGGCCCAGGGGCCCGGCGTCCGCCTCGTCGTGGATGACGCCGCCTCCGCGCAGAGCAGTACCGGCGACGGCCCCCGGCAGACCACCGACTTCTCCGACATCGGCCGGGTCAGGGACCGCGACCTGCAACGGGTCGTCAACGGCCTGTGGGAGTCGGGCGCCGAGGCCGTCGCGGTCAACGGGCAGCGCCTCACCGCGCTCTCCGCGATCCGGGCGGCGGGGGAGGCCGTCCTCGTGGACAACAAGCCGCTCGCGCCGCCGTACACCGTCCTCGCCCTCGGCGACGGGGCCCGGCTCAAACAGCGGTTCCAGCGCAGCGTGGACGGCGCGTACCTGAACCGCCTGCACGAGGACTACGACATCCGGGTGAAGCTCTCCGCCGAGGACTCCCTGCGGGTCCCCGCCGCTACCGCCGTGCGCGTGCGGTCCGCGCGACCGGAGACGGGCGCGGGGTCACCGGCGGAGCAGGGGCCCGGAGAACAGCCGAAGACGCAGTCGAAGACAGCGAATCCAGCAGGGAAGGGCACATCGTGATCGCCGTACTGGGCCTCGTCGTGGGGGTGGTGGTGGGACTCTTCGTCCGCCCCGAGGTGCCCGCCGTCGTAGAGCCTTATCTGCCCATCGCCGTCGTCGCGGCGCTCGACGCCGTCTTCGGCGGACTCCGCGCGATGCTCGACGGCATCTTCGACGACAAGGTCTTCGTCGTCTCCTTCCTCTCCAACGTCGTCGTCGCCGCGCTCATCGTCTTCCTCGGCGACAAGCTCGGCGTCGGCGCGCAGCTGTCCACGGGAGTCGTCGTCGTCCTCGGCATCCGCATCTTCTCCAACGCGGCGGCGATCCGCCGTCACGTGTTCAGGGCGTGAGCGCACCATGAGCGAAACGCCCGACGAGCGGCCAGGCGCACTGCCCGAGGAACGCGCGGGACGCACCCCCCGCACCCCCGGGGAACGACCCGGAGAGCTTCCCGAGGAACAGCCCCCGGCCCGGCCCGGGAAAGAAGAGGAGAGGCGGGCCCCGGCACAGCCGGAGCCGCCGCGGACGCCCGGGGCCACCGGCTCCGGGCTGACGGGCCGTCAGCGGCTCGCCAAGGGCCTGTGGCCGCCGCGCGTGACCCGCGCCCAGCTGATCGTCGCGCTGCTCCTCTTCGTCCTGGGCCTCGGTCTCGCCATCCAGGTGCGCTCGCACAACGACAGCAGCGCGCTGCGCGGGGCACGACAGGAAGATCTTGTCCGTATCCTCGATGAACTGGACGACCGGACTCAGCGTCTGGAAGACGAGAAGCAGAGTCTGGAGAGCCAGCGCACCGAGCTGGAGAACAGCTCAAACCAGGCGGAGGAGGCACGGAAACAGACCGTGGAGAAGGAACGCCAGCTCGGCATCCTGGCCGGCACGGTGGCGGCGCAGGGTCCCGGGATCACCGTGACCGTCGAGGACCCGCAGCACCGCGTCAAGGCGGACATGCTCCTCGACACCATCCAGGAGCTGCGCGCGGCCGGGGCCGAAGCCATTCAGATCGGTGACGTCCGTGTCGTCGCGGGCACGTATCTGACCGATGACGGCAAGAGCGTGCGCATCGACGGGCAGAAGGTCTCGGCGCCGTTCCGGTTCAAGGTCATCGGCACGTCGCAGGACCTCACGCCCGCGCTCAGCATCCCGGGCGGAGTCGTGCAGACTCTGGAGAAGGAGCAGGCCGCCGTCGTGGTGCAGGAGGAGAAGAAGATCGTCGTGGACGCCTTGCGGCCCGCGAAGACGCCCGATTACGCTCAGTCGTCCTCGCGGTGAGGCGGCGCGCATGACGGCTGCCGCACGAGGGCAGGAGGAAGCGGGGGGTCGACGCCTCGTCAGACCCGCGCGTAGGGGAAACTGTCCGGTGGTCGTGGGCCTCGTGGAGATGTCCCGGACAGTCAGTGAGAGCAATGAGGGTTCGTCCTGCCCCACGGGCGGGTCTGTTTCGGTCAAGGGGAATCGCCCGTGAGTTTTTTTTCGAAGTTGTTCGGCAGGAACAAGCGCGAGGACGGTGCCGCCGCGCGGCACCGCGCCCGTCCCGGCGAGGAGGGGGAGCGCCCGCTGTTCCGCGACGAAGTCGCTGGTCCGGCCAGTGGTACGCAGGGTGGACAGGGCGCGTCGGCTGTTGACCCGGCCACCGCGGCCCGCATAGGTTTCGGGGAACCGTCAACCTCAAGTACGGGTGGAGGGTTCGCCCGCGACTCGTACGCGCCGAACGCTTCCGCGGGACAGCAGGGTCAGGAGGACTCGTCCATGGGCTTTCTGGTGTGTGGCAGGTGCGGTCATCAGAACCCACAGACCGGCCGTTTCTGCTCCAACTGCGGGGCTCCGCTCCGTGCGGGCGCGGTGCCCGAGCGTGCCTCGGAGACCACGTCCACCATCTCCATCTCGGGTCTTGAGGCGTACGACCCCGAGGCCACCGGACAGACGGCGCTGCCCGCGCTCTCCCCGGAGGCGCAGGCGGCCGTGGACGCTCTGCCGCTCGGCTCGGCGCTCCTGATCGTGCGGCGCGGCCCCAACTCGGGCAGCCGCTTCCTGCTCGACGGGGAGCTGACCACGGCCGGCCGTCACCCGCAGAGCGACATCTTCCTGGACGACGTGACCGTCTCCCGGCGGCACGTGGAGTTCCGGCGGCAGGCCGACGGCACCTTCACCGTCGCCGACGTCGGCAGTCTCAACGGCACCTACGTCAACCGTGAGCGCATCGACTCGGTCGTGCTCGCCAACGGTGACGAGGTGCAGATCGGCAAGTACCGGCTGGTGTTCTACGCGAGCCAGCAGGCACTCTGACCCGCGAGAGCAGGGGCCATGGTGGACAGAGCGAGGGGCGGTGCCGGCCTTGACGGCACCGCCGCCGAGCGGACGCGGCCGGTCAACGGCGCGGCCGAGCGGACACGCCCGGTGAGTATCGGCGCCGTGCTGAACATCCTGCGCGAGGAGTTCCCCGAGGTCACCATCTCCAAGATCCGCTTCCTGGAGTCCGAGGGGCTCATCGAGCCCCAGCGGACCCCCTCCGGGTACCGGAAGTTCACCCCGCGGGACGTGGAGCGTCTGGGCCACGTCCTGCGGATGCAACGCGATCACTACCTGCCGCTCAAGGCGATCCGCGAGTACCTGGACGCCGTCGAGCGCGGGGAGCGCCCGGCCGGGCCGCTCGTCGGGCGGCAGAGCGGCCCGCCGCCGCGTGACGAGGTGACCCTCAGCCGTCTCGGGCGGGCCGAGCTGCTCGCCGCGGCGGGCGTCGAGGAGACCGAACTGACCGCCTGGGAGTCGTACGGGCTCGTCACCCCGCTCCCCGACGGGCACTACGACGCCCGGCTCGTGCGAGTTGCCCGGCTCGTCTCCGAACTGGGACGGCACGGCATCGAGCCGAGGCACCTGCGGGCGACGAAGGCCGCCGCCGACCGCGAGGCGGGCCTCGTGGAGCAGGTCGTCGCCCCGCTCGTCCGCCACCGCAACCCGCAGACGCGGGCGCAGGCCGAGGAACGCACCCGCGAACTGGCCGATCTGGCGACCGCGCTGCACGGCGCGCTGGTCGAGCTGGCACTCGACGTGCGGTCCTGACGCCGGCCCCGGGTGCCGCCGGGCCGGCTCCGGTGGGCGCGGGCCTGGTCCGTGCCGTTCCGCGCGCCTGCCCGGCCGACCCTGCGGCTGGGCCCTTCGGCCCTGTGCGCCCCTGCTCGTACGCCCCCGACTACCCAAACCGGCCGGGGACGACCTAGGGTTGGTGTGTGAACGAGCTCGACGTCGTAGGTGTCCGGGTCGAAATGCCCTCCAACCAGCCGATCGTGCTCCTGCGAGAAGTGGGAGGCGACCGGTACCTTCCCATCTGGATCGGTGCCGGCGAGGCGACGGCCATCGCCTTCGCCCAGCAGGGGATGACCCCTGCCAGGCCGCTGACGCACGACCTCTTCAAGAACGTGCTCGAAGCCGTCGGCCAGGAACTCACCGAGGTCCGCATCACCGCCCTCAAGGACGGCATCTTCCACGCGGACCTCGTCTTCGCCAGCGGTATCGAGGTCAGCGCTCGTCCCTCCGACGCCATAGCGCTCGCGCTGCGCACCGGCTCGCCGATCTACGGCGCGGAGGAACTGCTCGACAGCGCGGGGATCGCCATCCCCGACGAGCAGGAGGACGAGGTGGAGAAGTTCCGCGAGTTCCTCGACCAGATCTCTCCCGAGGACTTCGGGACCAACAGCCAGTGAGGCCCGTTCGCTCCCCGGTTCCCGCCCGGGAACCGGGGAGCGAACGGACAACCGGCAAGCCCTACCCTCGATCAGTGCGTGGCAAACCACTCTCAGGGGGAATATCACCCGGCGTACCCAGCGTGGCGATCGTTGACGCACCCCGGGTCACTGCCTACCGTCATGTGCCAGGTCGAGGACGGAGGTCGGCGTGAGAAGCAGCGGCGACAGCAGGGTGGGGGGCGTTCCCGGGCGACGCCCGAACGGCGAGGCTCCCCTGCCGCTGCGCGGGGGTGCTCCGGGGCCGCACCCGGTCGTTCCCGCGCCGGCGGTGGGATACCGGGGGCCGACGGCGTGCGTGGCGGCGGGCATCACCTACCGCCAGCTCGACTACTGGGCGCGCACCGGGCTCGTGGAGCCGAGCGTGCGCGCCGCGCAGGGCTCGGGGACCCAGCGGCTCTACAGCCTCCACGACATCGTGGTCCTCAAGATCGTGCGGCGCTTCCTCGACACCGGGGTCGCCCTCCAGAACATCCGCGGCACCGTGGGGCACCTGCGCCACCGCGACCCCGGGGACCTGGAGGGGATGACGCTCATGAGCGACGGCGCGACGGTCTACGAGTGCACCTCCTCCGAGGAGGTCGTGGAACTCCTCCAGGGCGGCCAGGGCATCTTCGGCATCGCCGTCGGCGTCGTGCAGCGCGACGTGGAGGCCTCGCTCGCGCAACTGCACGGCGAGCGGGTCGACGAGGGGGAGACGCTGGTGCGCGGGAGCGAGGCCGCCGGGGACGAACTCGCGGCCCGGCGCCGTAACCGGGCGGTCTGAGAGAGCGCGGAAGCACGCGGCACGGAGGC
>NZ_GG770539.1:6258697-6278973 GCF_000154905.1 Streptomyces sp. SPB074
CGCCGCGTCTCCGGGCCTGCCGCGTCTCCGCCGTCCTCGTGTCCCCGCCCGTTCGTTCCGGGCGTTGTCGGTGGGGTGCGCGAGCATAGAGGGGTGAGACGTGCCCCGACCGTGCTGCATCTCGACATGGATGCCTTCTTCGCCGCCGCCGAGCAGGCGGCGAAGCCCAGCCTGCGCGGGAAAGCGGTCGTCGTCGGGGGGCTCGGGCCGCGCGGGGTCGTCTCCACCGCCTCCTACGAGGCGCGCGCCTTCGGGGTGCACTCGGCGATGCCGACGGCGCAGGCCCGTCGCCTCGCGCCGAACGCCGCGTACCTCTTCCCGCGCTTCACGCTCTACCGGAGTGTGAGCGAGCAGGTGATGGAGCTGCTGGGCGCGCTGTCGCCGCTCGTGGAGCCGCTCAGCCTCGACGAGGCGTTCGTCGACCTGGAGGCCGGCGGCGTGGCCTTCGACGCGGCCTCAGCACGCGCGGTGGGGGAGCGGCTGCGGGCGGACATCAAGGCGCGGACGGGACTGACCGGCTCCGTGGGGCTCGCCGCCTCGAAGATGCTCGCGAAGATCGGCTCCGAGCGGGCCAAGCCGGACGGGCTCGTCCTGATCGAGCCCGGCACCGAGCGTGAACTGCTCGCGCCGCTGTCCGTGCGGGTCCTGCCGGGAATCGGTCCCGCCACCGGCGACCACCTGCGCCGGGCCGGGATCAGCACCATCGGGGAGCTGGCCGAGGCGGGCGAGGACGAACTCGTCCGGCTGCTCGGCAAGACGCACGGCGCGGGGGTGTACGCGATGTCGCTCGCCCGGGACGAGCGGCGGGTGGTCGCCGAGCGGGAGGGGAAGTCGGTCTCGGTCGAGGACACCTACGACCTCGACATCCACGACCGGGTACGGGTGCGCGCCGAGGTCGCCGCGCTCGCCGACCGCTGCGTGGGGCGGCTGCGGGCGAGCGGCCGTTCGGGGCGGACCGTGGTCCTCAAGGTGCGCCGGTACGACTTCTCGACGCTCACCCGCTCCGAGACGCTGCGCGCGCCGACCGACGACCCGGCCGTCGTGCGCGAGGCGGCGGCGCGGCTCCTGGAGCTCGTGGACACGACGGGCGGGGTGCGGCTGCTCGGAGTCGGGGTCTCCGGGCTCGCCGACTTCACGCAGGAAGTGCTCTTCGCGCGGACGACGGCCGGTGAGGAGCACGCGCCACCGCCCCTCGCGCCCGCTCCTGTCCCGGTGGCGGCCCCCGAGCTGGCCCCGTCCCTGCCGCCCCCGCCCCGGTGGCGTCCCGGCCAGGACGTCCTGCACGCCGCGTACGGGCCCGGGTGGGTGCAGGGCAGCGGGCTCGGGCGGGTCACGGTGCGCTTCGAGACGCCGTACGACGAGCGGCCCGGACGCGTGCGGACCTTCGCCGTGGACGATGCTGACCTGAGCGCGGCGGAACCGCTGCCGCTGGTGCGCTAGACGGAGGACGGCGGGGCGCTGCCAGGGGCGGCGGCACGCGCGGGATAGGGGGCGCGGTGCGGGACGGCGCCCGGGACGCCGGCCGGAGGGGCCGGGGCGTGGTGCTCAGGCGTCCTCGCGGCCCGCGATGCGCCCGAACTCGACGTCCTCGTGCGGTTCCGGCGGGTTCGCGTCGAGACCGTAGTGCCGGTAGAGCTGGAGTTCCTGCTGTGGGGAGAGGTGACGGCCCACGCCGAAATCGGGCGCGTCCTTGATGAGGGCGCGCGCGAACGGCACGCGCAGGACGCCGGAGACGAGACGGCTCGGCTCCAGCGGGACGAAGGCGTCCCTGCCGAAGAGGCCGGTGCGTATCGCAGCCCACTCCGGGACCCCGGTGGCGTCGTCGAGGTAGACCTCATCCACGGTGCCGATCCGGGCTCCCTCGTGGTCCACCGCCTTGCGACCGATCAGCGCGTGCGGGTCGATATCGGTCTCCACGGCACCTCCAGGTGTCGGCGCCCGCGCTGCGGGGCCGTAGGACTCGTACCCCTACGTAAATGCACTTCCGCCCCGGCGTCCACTCGGCGTCCTGCCGCCCCTGACCCGCCCGGCGCGCCGCTGGTACGCTGGCAAACGGCTGTCGACCCTGTGCGGGAGAGTGCCCCGGAGCTCGATCCCGGGGACGCCGAAGGAGCAAATCCTCCCCGGAATCTCTCAGGCCCCTGTACCGCGCGGGTGAGGTCACTCTGGAAAGCAGGACGCGTCCGGCGGGTACGCGGGGCGTCGGTCCTCACCGACGGTGAAAGCCTGCGCGGGCGCGTGCGCCCGGGAAGGTGAAGCTCTCAGGTCCGGATGACAGAGGGGGAGGCCGTCCGGGTACCCGCAGGTGGTGCCCGGTGCAGGTCGCGCCGACCAGGAGGCCCCCGCAGATGACCGTCCACCGCACCCCGCTGACCCGGCTGGAAGAGGGCACGCCCTTCGCCCGGCGCCACATCGGGCCCGACGCCGAGGCGCGGGCGAAGATGCTCGCCCAGGTCGGCTTCGGCTCGCTCGACGAACTCACCGCCGCCGCCGTGCCCGAGGTGATCCGCTCCGCCGAGGCGCTCCAGCTCCCCGCCGCGCGCACCGAGGCCGAGGTCCTCGCCGAACTGCGTGCCCTGGCCCGGCGCAACGAGGTCGTGGAGCCCATGATCGGGCTCGGCTACTACGGCACCTTCACGCCGCCGGTCATCCTGCGCAACGTCATGGAGAACCCGGCCTGGTACACCGCGTACACCCCGTACCAGCCGGAGATCTCGCAGGGTCGGCTGGAGGCGCTGCTCAACTTCCAGACGATGGTCGCCGACCTCACCGGGCTGCCCACCTCGGGCGCCTCGCTGCTGGACGAGGGCACCGCCGCCGCCGAGGCGATGGCGCTCTCGCGGCGGGTCGGCAAGGTCAAGAAGGGCGTCTACCTGGTCGACGCCGACACCTTCCCGCAGACCGTCGCGGTGCTGCGCACCCGCGCGGAGCCGACGGGCTTGGACGTCGTCGTCGCCGACCTGTCGCGGGGCCTGCCCGCCGAGTACGCCGAGGGCGGCGTCACCGGCGTCCTCCTCCAGTACCCGGGTGCCTCCGGTGCGGTACGGGACCTGCGCCCCGTCATCGAGGAGGCGCACGCCGTGAACGCCGTCGTCACCGTCGCCGCCGACCTGCTCGCCCTCACCGTGCTCACCCCGCCCGGCGAGCTGGGCGCGGACATCGCCGTCGGCACGACGCAGCGCTTCGGCGTCCCGATGGGCTTCGGCGGCCCGCACGCCGGCTACATGGCCGTCCGCGAGGCGTTCGCGCGCAGCCTGCCTGGCAGGCTCGTCGGCGTCTCGGTGGACGCCGACGGCCACAAGGCGTACCGCCTCGCGCTCCAGACCCGTGAGCAGCACATCCGCCGCGAGAAGGCGACCAGCAACATCTGCACCGCGCAGGTCCTGCTCGCGGTCATGGCCGGGATGTACGCGGTCTACCACGGGCCCGAGGGGCTGCGCGCGATCGCCGAGCGCACCCACCGCTACGCGAGCCTGCTCGCCGCCGGACTGCGCGCCGGAGGGGTCGAGGTCGTCCACGGCGCGTACTTTGACACCCTGACGGTCACCGTCCCCGGCCGCGCCGACGCGATCCTCGCCGCCGCCCGGGAGCAGGGCGTCAACCTTCACCGCGTGGACGCGGACACGCTCTCGCTCGCCTGCGACGAGACCACCGACCGCGCCCGTCTGTGCGCCGTGTGGGCCGCCTTCGGCGTCACCGCCGACGTCGAGACGCTCGACGGCTCGGCGCCGGACGCGCTCCCGGAGGCGCTGCGCCGCGGCAGCGCGTACCTGGAGCACCCGGTCTTCCACGCGCACCGCTCCGAGACGTCGATGCTGCGCTACCTGCGCTCGCTCTCGGACAAGGACTACGCCCTGGACCGGGGCATGATCCCGCTCGGCTCCTGCACGATGAAGCTCAACGCCACGACCGAGATGGAGCCCGTCACCTGGCCCGAGTTCGGTTCCCTGCACCCCTTCGTGCCCGTCTCGCAGGCGCAGGGGTACCTGGAGCTGATCCGTGAGCTGGAGGAACGGCTCGCCGAGGTCACCGGGTACGACAAGGTCTCGCTCCAGCCGAACGCCGGTTCGCAGGGCGAGCTGGCCGGGCTGCTCGCGGTGCGCGGGTACCACCGCGCGAACGGCGACACGGCCCGTACCGTCTGCCTCATCCCCTCCTCCGCGCACGGCACCAACGCCGCCTCCGCCGTCATGGCCGGGATGAAGGTCGTCGTCGTCAAGACCGCCGAGAACGGTGAGGTGGACCTCGACGACCTGCACGCCAAGATCGACAAGCACCGTGCGGAACTGGCCGTGCTCATGATCACCTACCCCTCGACGCACGGCGTCTTCGAGGAGCACGTCGCCGACGTCTGCGCGGCCGTGCACGAGGCCGGCGGCCAGGTCTACATCGACGGCGCCAACCTCAACGCCCTCGTCGGCCTCGCCCGGCCCGGCCACTTCGGCGGCGACGTCTCGCACCTCAACCTGCACAAGACCTTCTGCATCCCGCACGGCGGCGGCGGCCCCGGCGTGGGCCCGATCGGTGTCCGCGAGCACCTCGCCCCGTACCTGCCCAACCACCCGCTCCAGCCCGCCGCGGGGCCCGAGACCGGGGTCGGCCCCGTCTCCGCCGCCCCCTGGGGCTCGGCCGGCATCCTGCCGATCTCCTGGGCGTACGTGCGGCTCATGGGCGCCGAAGGGCTCAAGGAGGCCACGCAGGTGGCCGTGCTCTCGGCGAACTACATCGCCAAGCGCCTGGAGCCGCACTTCCCGGTGCTCTACACCGGCCCCGCCGGGCTCGTCGCCCACGAGTGCATCGTGGACCTGCGCGAGCTGACGAAGACCACGGGCGTCACCGTGGACGACATCGCCAAGCGCCTCATCGACTACGGCTTCCACGCCCCGACCATGTCCTTCCCGGTTGCCGGGACGCTCATGATCGAGCCGACCGAGAGCGAGGACCTCGCGGAGCTGGACCGTTTCTGCGAGGCGATGATCGCCATCCGCGCGGAGATCGACAAGGTCGCGGCCGGTACGTGGCCCGCCGAGGACAACCCGCTGCGCAACGCCCCGCACACCGCGCGGGCGCTCGCGGGGGAGTGGGAGCACGCCTACGAGCGGGCCGAGGCGGTCTTCCCCGGGCACGTCGACCCGACGACGAAGTACTGGCCGCCGGTGCGCCGGATCGACCAGGCCTTCGGCGACCGGAACCTCGTGTGCTCCTGCCCGCCGCTGGACGCGTACGAGGACTGAGCGAAACCGCCCCCAGGGCACTCGGCTCCCCCCATGGGAAACGCGGGGCCGGTACGGAGACCAGGCCTCCGTACCGGCCCCGCGCCGTCCGACCGGTGCGCCCGGGCGGCTCAGGCCGCCGTCGTCACCGTCCCGGCCGCGGGGCGGTGCGGCGCGATGACGCTGCCGTCGGGGAGGAGTTCGCCGGTGTCCTCGAAGAGCAGGACCCCGTTGCACAGCAGGCTCCAGCCCTGCTCCGGGTGGTGGGCGACCGGCAGGGCGGCGTCCCGGTCGGCGGAGAGGGCGCTGGGGCAGGACGGCTGGTGCTGGCACATGGTTCGGGTCTCTCGCTGGCTCGTGGGGCTCGGCCGGCTCGTGGGGCCGGTGGGTTCCTCGATGGTCATGACCGCATCCCCCGTATCGGTTGCTGATCCGCAAGTCTTCCCCCGGGAGCCCGCTCCCGCAGGGATTTCGCGGGAGCGGGCCTCCCTGGACGGGGACGCTTCACCCGTGCGGGCGGTTCGCTGAACGGCCTTGCCCGTTCGGGTGGTTCGGCGTAGTCCGCTGGGACTACGCCGCGCGGACCAGGCTCAGGCGAGGCTGTCGAGCAGCCCGGCGGGGGACGCCGGAGGGGCCAGTCTCCGTTCGAGCACGGGCAGGAACCGGGGGGCGCGCAGCGGCAGGTACGCGGTGAAACCGGGCGGGGCCGGGGCGAGCGGCACGAGCAGGTCCTGCTCGCCGAGGGCGCTCTCCACCGACATGTCGGCGACATCGGTGTGCAGCCACAGCATCAGCATGTACAGGGCGGGCACGGAGAGCAGCCGCGCCTGGTAAGGCGTGCCCAGGGCGTCCGCCTCGTGCATGGCCCGGTCGGCGGCGTTGACGTACGGGCCCTCGAAGAAGTGCGAGAAGGCCCACCCGTCCGCCGTGAGCCGCGCCTCGCCGACCGCGAGCGGACGGTCACCGTTGCGCACGGTGAAGCGCCAGGAGTTGAGGCGCGTACGCCCCGCCGGGAGCGGGGCGCCGGGGTCCAGGACGTGCACCGGCAGGCCCGGCTCGGCGATGAGCGGGCCGCGCGCGGTGCGCAGCGCGCGGGTGGGGGCCTCGTGGACGGCGGTCGGCGAGGCCAGGGCGGTGCGGACGCTGCGCAGGCCGGCCGCGGGGGCAGGCGGAAGGTGCAAGGGCATGGGCGGGAGCCTCTCTCGTGCGACAGGCTGGTGGAGCGGGCGATGCGACGGCGCTGTCCGCTCGCGTGCCACGGAGGATGCTCTCGACTCCCGGCGCGCAAACCGCAACTCTCCACCTCGTGCGGAGAGTTTATACGATGCGTGTTCGGCGGGGGTTTCCGCTAGCTGTCGTTCTTATTGCGGGCAAGTCACTATCAGGTCTTTTCCGTGAAGGTTTCACCTTTGGGTTCCCGGGCAGTGCGCCAGTGACCTCGGCATGTGCCGCGCGGGCGGTCGTCCGGTAGTCGTCGGTGATATTCACCAGAGCCTCGGGGAGAGCGGCGGGCGGAAAAGACCCGTGAATCCCGTCGCGCACCCCGCCCGGCCCGGCCATGCCCTTGGAATGTGCCTCACGAGCGTGGCCGACAGCCTATCCGCAAGGAGATTTCCGCGGGGCGTTACGGATCAGTCGCCCGGGGCATCATCCACCGTGGACCTCGTGGCCGGAGCCCCGGCCGCCCATCCAGAGGGGACGCTTCGATGGGGGAGAAGGTGGTGGCGGGCGAATTCGACCTGTCCGATCGCCGACGCTACCGGGCGAAGGTGCGGCAGTGTCTGGACGGTCTGGAGCGACTTCTGCGGGAAGGACGCTTCGACCGCCCGAAGAACCTCATGGGCCTGGAGATCGAACTCAATCTCGCGGGTCCCGACGGCCTTCCCCGAATGGTCAACGGGGAAGTACTCGAACGCATCGCGAGCCGGGATTTCCAGACCGAGCTGGGAATGTTCAACCTGGAGGTCAATATCGCCCCGCACCGGCTCGGGGGCCGCGTGCTCGACCAGCTCGCCGAGGAACTCCGCACGGGGCTCGCCTACGCCCACAGACAGGCTGCCGAGCGCGAGGCGGGCGTATTGATGATCGGAATTCTGCCGACGCTCGGCCAGGAACACCTGGTGGAGCAGAATTTCTCCGCCGTCGATCGCTACACCCTGCTCAACGAGCAGATCGTGGCCGCGCGCGGCGAGGACTTCAGCCTCGACATCGAAGGCACCGAGCACCTCTCCTGCACCACCGGTTCGATCATGCCGGAGGCGGCCTGCACCTCGGTGCAGTTGCACCTGCAAGTGACCCCGGAGCGGTTCGCGGCGGTGTGGAACGCGGCGCAGGCGGTGACGGCGGCACAGATCGTCGTCGGGGCGAACGCGCCCTTCGTCTTCGGGCGCGAGGTGTGGAGCGAGTCGCGCGTGCCGCTCTTCGCGCAGGCCACGGACACCCGCCCGCCCGAGCTCGTCGCCCAGGGCGTGCGACCGCGCACCTGGTTCGGGGAACGATGGATCGAGGGGCCGCTCGAACTCTTCGAGGAGAACCTGCGCTACTTCCCCGCGCTGCTCCCGGTCTTCGACGACGAGGACCCGGGCAAGGTCATCGACGGGGGCGGGGTGCCCGGGCTCGGTGAACTGTGCCTGCACAACGGCACGGTGTACCGCTGGAACCGGCCCGTCTACGGTGTCACGGGCGGCGTCCCGCACCTGCGCGTCGAGAACCGGGTACTGCCCGCCGGCCCCACCGTCACCGACGTCGTGGCCAATGCCGCCTTCTACTACGGGCTCGTCCGCGCGCTCGCCGTGCAGAGCCGTCCGGTCTGGACGCGGTTGCCCTTCGCGGAGGCGGAACGCAACTTCGAGGAGGCGTGCCGGCACGGGATCGACGCGCGGCTGCGCTGGCCCCGGCGCGGTCGCGGCGGTCTCGCGGAGGTGGACGCGGTGACCCTGGTGCGCGAGGAACTGCTGCCGCTCGCGGCCCAGGGACTGGACGCCTGGGGCCTCGACCCGGCGGACAGGGACCTCTACCTCGGCGTCATCGAGGAGCGGTGCCGACGGCGCGTCAACGGAGCCTCCTGGCAGGTGGCGGCGTACCGCGCGGAACGGGAGCGGGGCCGGGCCCGCGACGAGGCGCTGGCCGCGATGACGCGCCGGTACGCGGAGCTGAGCCGCGCGGACGAGCCCGTGCACCTGTGGCGCGTACGGGAATGACGGGAACCGCGCGAGGGCGGGCCCGGACCGGGGGACGCCCGGTCCGGGCCCGCGCTCTTCCCGCCCCGGCGGCCCCGGGCCCGCCGGGCTGTCGTCCGGCGCGGGAGCGTGTCCCGGACCGGGGCGCGGGCGCGTGACGCGGGGTCAGTGCTGCTGTCGGCTGCCGGCCTCCACGATCGCGTTGTTGATGACCTCGTGGATCTGGGCGGGGTCGTCCACCTTGAAGCCGGAGCCCCCCGTCGCCCCGCCGATCGCCTCCATGTCGTCCTCCGCCGCCTCGGGGCCGACGGCGATGGCCACGAGAGGGAGCGGGTGGGCGGGGTCGGCCAGGTCCCGCAGCCGGGTGAGCAGTTCACCGCGGGTCATGGAGCCGGGTTCCTCGTTCGTGCCGTCCGTGAGCAGCACGACGGCGTTGAATTTGTCCGCCGCGTAGTCCTCGCTCGCCTCGCGGTACGCGGCGAGCGTCGTGTCGTACAGGCCCGTCGCGCCGCCCGGCTGCGGCTGGAGCGCGCCGAAGGCCGCCGTGAGCGCTTCGCGCTGGGTGCCGCTGGAGCCTTTGCGGGCGCCGAGCCGCGCGGTCGGGACCAGCTCGCGGTAGTCGCGGTCGCCGTCGAGCCGCGTCGCGAACTCCCACAGGCCGATGTCGTCGGCGGGCGTGAACTGGGCGAGAGCCTGGAGCAGGGACGCCTTGGTGACGTCCATCCGGCTCTGCCCCCGCCCCGGCACCGGTTCCGCCATCGACGGCGAGGCGTCCACGACGACGAGGAGCCGCGCGCTCTGCACGGTGATGGTCCACATGCCGCGCGTCTCCTGGAGGGCCTTCGCCGAGGGCGGATCGGCCGTCGGCGCGCCGTACGGCTGCGGCGCGCGCGCCCCGGCCGCCCGCGCCAGCTCCGCGTCCGCCGTGCCGCCCTCCGCGCGGAAGCCGTCCGCGCGCAGCAGCCGCTGCCCGTGGCTCTCGTTGAGGAAGGTCATGAAGCGGACGGCGGCACGGCTCTGCGCCGTGCTCAGCTCGGTGTTGTCCGGAATGACGTAGGGGTAGTCCAGGGCGGGCGAACCGCCCTTGGGGTAGAACAGGTCGAGGGCGTGGCCGCTCTCCTTGTTGCGGGTGAACGCGCGCTGTTCGGTGAGGATCAGGGCGTCGTTGCGCTTCGGGTCGCCCGACTCGGCCCCCGAGTCGTCGCGGGCCAGCGTGTCGAGCAACTGGGTGTCGCTGTCCACGGTGCGCTCGGCGAGGATCTTCGCCGCCGCGGCCACCTGCGCGCTGCCGCCCTTCGAGGCCCCGGCCTGCCCGGCGACCTCGGTGAGGGCGAGGAGGCCGGTGGCGCTGCGGGCCGGGTCGGCGCTGCCCAGCCGCAGCGAGTCCCCCTGCGAACCGGCGGCGGCCAGTTCCGCCCAGGAGTACGTCTTCTCCGGCCAGCCCAGCTTCTTCGCCGCCTTCTCCGTCATCCCGACGGCGACGGGGGTCGAGGCGATGGCACCGGTCGGCGAGACCTGCGCCGAGTTGCCCCCCGAGTTCGCCTGGTCGACCCACATGCTCGCGTCGGGCACCCAGGCGTGGAAGCCGGGGTCCTTGCCCGCCTTGAGGCGTTCGGCGACCTTCGAGGAGTCCTCGGCGCTCACCCGTACGTCCAGGCAGTTCCCGTCCGAGGTGACCTCGTGCTCCTTGGCGTAGCCGGCCGCCTCGCGCAGCGTGGGCGCGATGTCGGGCGAGGCGCTGACCTCCAGGCGTACCGCGTCGTCCGCGCAGCTCCCGCCGAGGGGTATCAGGCCGCTGCGCACGGCGATGCCCCCGCCCGCGACGACCGCCACGACGAGGACGGTCGCCAGCGCGACCGTCCGTCCCCGGGTGCGGCCCCGCGGGCCGCCGCGGCCACCGCGGTCCTCCTCGGCCACCTTGTGACGTCCCATACCGGTGGTGCCCTCCTTCTCGCTCTCAGGCGCCGGGGCCGTGGGGCCCGCGACGCCACACGTGCTGTCTCAGGTCGTGCGCGTGCTGACTCGTGCGGTGGAACGGAGCGGTCGCCCGGCCGCGCGGGACCCCGTGATCCCACAGGGACTCGTGATCCCCTGGAGGCGGCCCGGCGAGGCGCCGGACAGGCGCGCGCGGCGGGGAGGGTGGAGCGCCGGCGCGAACCTCGGATGTACGTGCGAGCCCTGGGGCTCGGTCGGCACCCTAGCCGGGCGATGATGGTGATGAGGCAGGATCGGTCAACTGGAGGCAGCTGTGCCCGTTGAGGAGGGCCTGGTGGCCGGAACTTTTCCCACCGAGGGGCCCACGAGACGAATTTTCCGTAACGAGACGCTGCTCGTCCTCGCGCTCTCGCTCGGCGCGAGCGGTGTCTCCGCGCTGATCAGCTTCATCGGTTCGGTGACCCGCCCCGGCGGGCTCAAGGACCAGGCCGCCACGCTCAACGCCTCGGCCGCGCCCGGGCGCCCGTGGCTGGATCTGGCGTGGCAGCTCTTCGGGATCGCGAGCGCCCTGGTCCCGGTGGCGCTCGTGCTGCACCTGCTGACGCGCGAGCGGGCGCGTGCCGGGGACATCGGCTTCGACCTGCGCAGGCCGGGGACGGACCTGGGGCGGGGCGCGGTGGTCGCCGCCGTGGTCGGCAGTGTCGGCATCGCCTTCTACCTGGGGGCGCGCGGTCTCGGCTTCAACCTCACGGTGGTGCCCGAGGCGCTGCCCGACGTGTGGTGGAAGTACCCGGTCCTGGTGCTTTCGGCCGTGCAGAACGCGGTGCTCGAAGAGGTCGTCGTCGTGGGCTATCTGCTGCGGCGGCTGGGCCAGTTGGGCTGGAGCCCGATGGCCGCGCTGGTGGCCGCCTCGGTGCTGCGCGGCTCGTACCACCTCTACCAGGGCATCGGCGGCTTCTTCGGGAACCTCGCGATGGGTGTGCTCTTCGTGCTGCTGTACCGCAGGTGGGGGCGGGTCGGGCCGCTCGTGGTCGCCCACTCCTTCCTCGACATCGGCGCCTTCGTCGGCTTCGCGCTGCTCGCGGGCCGCGTGGACTGGCTGCCGACGGGCTGAGGACGGGGACCCGGCGGTACGGGGCCGCCCCGGGACGGGGTACGCGGGAGGGGCCCGGCGCGTGGTGCGCCGGGCCCCTCCTCGTCCGTATTCCCTTTGCCGTGACGGCCGTTCGGCCGCCGCGCGGGGGTCAGTCGGTGCCGAACTCCATCGCCGCGCGGTCCAGCATCTCCTCGTCGCCGTCGATGCCGGTGGTCTCGCCGCGCGCGGCGATCGCCTCGGCGCCGCCCTCGGGGAGCTGCCCGATGAGGCCGGTGGCGGCGGCCTGGGCCGCGCCGATCGAGGGGGCGCCCTCGGCGGAGCCGATGAGGCCGAGGCCCGCGTACTGCTCCAGCTTGGCGCGCGAGTCGGCGATGTCCAGGTTGCGCATGGTGAGCTGGCCGATGCGGTCGACCGGGCCGAAGGCCGCGTCCTCGGTGCGCTCCATGGAGAGCTTGTCCGGGTGGTAGCTGAAAGCGGGGCCCGTGGTGTCGAGGAGCGAGTAGTCCTCGCCGCGCCGCAGCCGCAGCGTCACCTCGCCGGTGACGGCGGCGCCGACCCAGCGCTGGAGCGATTCGCGGACCATGAGCGCCTGCGGGTCCAGCCAGCGGCCCTCGTACATGAGCCGGCCGAGGCGGCGGCCCTCGTTGTGGTACTGGGCGAGGGTGTCCTCGTTGTGGATCGCGTTGACGAGGCGTTCGTAGGCAGCGTGCAGGAGGGCCATGCCGGGCGCCTCGTAGATGCCCCGGCTCTTCGCCTCGATGATGCGGTTCTCGATCTGGTCGGACATGCCGAGGCCGTGCCGGCCACCGACCGCGTTCGCCTCCATGACGAGATCCACGGCGGTGGCGAACTCCTTGCCGTTGATCGCCACCGGGCGGCCCTGGTCGAAGCGGATCGTGACGTCCTCGGGGAGGATCTCCACCTCGGGGTCCCAGAACCGCACGCCCATGATCGGGTCGACCGTCTCGACGCCGGTGTCCAGGTGCTCCAGCGTCTTCGCCTCGTGGGTCGCGCCCCAGATGTTCGCGTCAGTCGAGTACGCCTTCTCGGTGCTGTCCCGGTAGGGGAGGTCGTGGGCGACGAGCCACTCCGACATCTCCTTGCGGCCGCCCAGCTCGGTCACGAAGTCGGCGTCGAGCCAGGGCTTGTAGATCCGCAGGTGCGGGTTGGCGAGCAGCCCGTAGCGGTAGAAGCGCTCGATGTCGTTGCCCTTGAAGGTCGAGCCGTCGCCCCAGATCTGGACGTCGTCCTCCAGCATCGCCCGCACGAGCAGCGTGCCGGTGACGGCGCGGCCCAGGGGGGTCGTGTTGAAGTAGGCGCGACCGCCGGAGCGGATGTGGAAGGCGCCGCAGGACAGGGCCGCGAGCCCCTCCTCGACGAGGGCGGCGCGGCAGTCGACGAGGCGGGCCACCTCGGCGCCGTACGTCTTGGCGCGACCGGGGACCGAGGCGATGTCCGGCTCGTCGTACTGGCCGATGTCGGCGGTGTACGTGCAGGGGACGGCGCCCTTGTCGCGCATCCAGGCGACGGCGACGGAGGTGTCGAGACCGCCGGAGAAGGCGATGCCGACGCGCTCGCCGGCGGGCAGGGACGTGAGGACCTTGGACATAGGGAGAGTATGCGCTTGGGCGCATGATTATGCAAATCCGGTCCCGGGGGCTGGATTCCGGGGCTCTGCCCCGTGCCCCGCCGGGGAAAGAGCGGGGCTCCGCCCCGGACCCCGCTCCTCAAACGCCGGAGGGGCTGATTTAGCGGCCCCGCTCCTCAAACGCTGGAGGGGCTGATTTCGCCCCCTGCCGTGCCGGAGGGGGCCGTGTAGCTCCTCAAGTGGTGTGCCGTCAGGGTTTTTCCGTTTGCCACCAGGTCGGCCGGGGTGCCCTCGAAGACGATCCGGCCTCCGTCGTGGCCCGCTTCCGGGCCCAGGTCGATGAGCCAGTCGGCGTGGGCCATGACCGCCTGGTGGTGTTCCACGACGATCAGGGACGTGCCGTTGTCGACCAGCCGGTCGAGGAGGGCCAGGAGTTGGGCCACGTCAGCCAGGTGCAGGCCGGTCGTGGGTTCGTCCAGGACGTACAGGGCCGGGGACTTCTTCGCGCCGAGGTGCGTGGCGAGTTTGAGGCGCTGGCGTTCGCCGCCCGAGAGGGTCGTGAGGGGCTGGCCGAGGCGGAGGTAGCCGAGGCCGACGTCGGCGAGGCGGACCAGGACGCGATGCGCCGCCGGGGTCCGGGCCTCGCCCCCGGCGAAGAAGGCCGCGGCCTCGTCCACGGTCATGCCGAGGACCTCGCTGATGTCGCGGCCGCCGAGCCGGTGGGCGAGCACCCCCTCCTCGTACCGCTTGCCCTCGCACACCTCGCAGGTGACCGCGACCCCGGCCATGATCCCCAGATCGCTGTAGACGACGCGCCCCCTTGCACGCCGGGCAGGCCCTTTCGGAATTGGCCGAGAAGAGCGCGGGCGAGACGCCGTTGGCCTTCGCGAACGCCTTGCGCACCGGGTCGAGCAGGCCCGTGTAGGTGGCCGGGTTGCTGCGCCGCGAGCCCTTGACGGGGCTCTGGTCGACGGTGACGGCCTCCGCGTCCGGCGGCAGCGAGTCGTGCACGAGGGAGCTCTTGCCCGAGCCGGCGACGCCCGTCACGACGGTGAGCACACCGAGCGGGATGTCCACGTCCACGTTCCGCAGGTTGTGCGCGCGGGCTCCCCGGACCTCCAGGAAGCCGCTCGGCACCCGCACCTTCTCCTTGACCGGGGTGCGGTCGGTGAGGTGACGGCCCGTCGTCGTGTCCGAGGCGCGCAGCCCCTCGACCGGGCCCGCGAAGCCGATCTCGCCGCCCGCCGCTCCCGCGCCGGGACCGAGGTCCACGACGTGGTCCGCGATCGCGATCGTCTCCGGCTTGTGCTCCACGACGAGGACGGTGTTCCCCTTGTCCCGCAGCCGCAGCAGGAGGTCGTTCACGCGCTGGACGTCGTGCGGGTGCAGCCCGGCCGTGGGCTCGTCGAAGACGTAGGTGACGTCGGTGAGCGAGGAGCCGAGGTGGCGCACCATCTTGACGCGCTGGGCCTCGCCGCCCGACAGCGTCCCCGCCGGGCGGTCCAGGCTGAGGTAGCCCAGACCGATCTCCACGAAGGAGTCGAGCACCTGCCGCAGCGCGGTGAGCAGCGGTGCGACCGAGGGCTCGTCCAGCCGCGCGAGCCAGGCGGCCAGATCGCCGATCTGGAGCGCGGACAGCTCGGCGATGCCCTTGCCCGCCACCCGCACCGCCCTGGCCTCCGCGCTCAGCCGCGTCCCCTCGCACTCCGGGCACGTCGCGAAGGTGACGGCCCGGTCGACGAAGGCGCGGATGTGCGGCTGCATCGACTCGCGGTCCTTCGCGAGCATCGACTTCCTGATCCGCAGCACCAGGCCCTCGTACGTCATGTTGATGCCCGCGATCTTCATACGGACCGGCTCGCGGTACAGGAGGTCGTGCAGCTCGCGCTCGGTGAACTCCCCGACCGGCTTGCCCGCGTCTTACAGCCCCGACTCCGTGTACAGCCGCGCGTTCCAGCCGCCCGCCTTGTAGCCGGGGGCCAGGAGGGCGCCGTCGGCGAGGGACTTCGAGGCGTCGTAGAGCCGCGTGAGGTCCATGTCCGTGACCGAGCCGCGCCCCTCGCGGCGTGGGCACATCCCCCCCCGGTGCGGTGGAAGCTGACCTTCTCGGCGCGGGCGTGCTCCTTGCCGACCGTGAGCGCGCCGCTCGCCTCGACCGTCGCCGTGTTGAAGGAGAAGGCGCCGGGACCGCCGAGGTGCGGGGTGCCGAGCCGGCTGTAGAGGACGCGGAGCATCGCGTAGGCGTCGGTCGCGGTGCCGACCGTGGAACGCGGATCGCCGCCCAGGCGCTGCTGGTCGACGACGATCGCGGTGGTCAGCCCGTCGAGCACGTCCACGTCGGGGCGGGCCCGGTTCGGCATGAACCCCTGGACGAAAGCGCTGTACGTCTCGTTGATGAGCCGCTGCGACTCGGCGGCCACGGTGTGGAACACCAGGGAGCTCTTGCCCGAGCCCGAGACACCCGTGAAGACCGTCAGGCGGCGCTTGGGCAGTTCGACGCTCACGTCCTTGAGGTTGTTCTCGCGCGCGCCCACCACGCGGATCAGCGCGTGGCTGTCGGCGGGCACCTGGGGTGCGGAAGGGCGGGACTGCGTCATGCGGGAACTCCGTCCGTACGGGGGCGGGGTGGCGCGGCGCCGGTCGTGCCGACCCTACGGGCGGCCACCGACAACGCCCCGTCGCGGCCGCGCGCCGGGGGCGGACGCGGCGCCGCGCGCCCCGTACGGCGCGGGCTCAGAGCGGCGCGATCACGCGGCGCAGCGCGGCGCGGGCCGGCGGGCCCCAGGAGGTCTTGCCGCCGGGGCGGCCGTGCTCCCCGGCGTCCGCGACGTGCAGGGCGCCGACGGAACGGGCCACGACCCACCCGCGCGCGCGGCGCAGCAGGGCGGGGCCGGGCGCGTAGGCGTCGAGGAAGGCGTCGAGCGCGCCGTCCGGCAGGATGCTCCAGGCGCCCGCGAGGTCGCAGGCGGGATCGCCCTTGCAGAGGTCGCCGAAGTCGATCACACCGCTGAGGACCCCGTCGCTCGTCACGACGTTGGCGGGGTGCAGGTCGGCGTGGAGCCACAGATCGGGCCCGTCCCACCCGGGGGCGGCGAGCGCGTCCTCCCAGACGGCGCGGACGGCGTCCGGCTCCGCGAGCAGGCCCTTTTCGGCGGCCTCGGCGAAGCCGGGCGGCAGTCCGTCGGTGGCGCCCGCGAGCGGGGCGCCGCGGCCGAAATACCCGGTCGGCGCCTCGGCGGGGGCGGGACGGTGCAGGGCGAGGAGGAAGGCGGCGAGCGCGGCGGCGGAGGCCGGCCCGTCCGTCGCGGGGGCGTGGTCGGCCGGCGCGCCCGGCACCCACGTGGTGAGCAGCCACGCGCGCGGGAAGCGGGCGGAGGGTTCCGCGATCGCCCGCGGGAGCGGTACGGGCAGTGGCAGCCGTCCGGCGAGCTCCGGCACCCACGTCAGCTCGGCGCGCAGCAGCGCGTCGGCGCGCCGTGTCGCCCACGGCACCCGCAGTGCCAGCTCCTCGCCCAGGCGCCACACCTGGTAGTCCCAGCCGCGCGCGCCGAGCCGGATCGGGAGCCCGGCGAGGTGCGGGAAACGCGCGCGCACGAGGTCGCGGAGGAGGTCCTCGGTGATGTCGGGCGGGGGAGCGCCCGCGTCCCCGGGCACGGCGGCGGCGGGGGCGGTGGTGGTGTCCGGCGAGGTCATGGTGCTGGGGACGACCGCGCGGGCGGGACGGTTCCGGCGGGGGCGCCTCCCGGGCGGACCGGCGGCGGGCTCAGTACCAGGTGCTGTCCTGCGAGGCCGGCAGGGGGCGCAGCTCCGGCCAGCGGGTCAGCAGGCGGCCCGCGAGGGCCGAGCCGAGGCCGCCGAGGGCGTGCAGGTGGTCGTGGTCGCGCGTCATCCCGGCGACCACCTGGAGGCGGTGGACGAGCCGTTCCCGGGCGGAGACGTACCCCCAGGTGAAGTCCTCGACGGGCACCCGGGCGAGCTGGTCGGCCGTCCCCCGGTGCGCCCGCTCGACCAGCGCGTCACCCTGGAGGAGCCAGCCGGCGCAGGCGTCGGCGAGGTCGCCGGGCACGTCCCTGCCGGTGAGGCCGCGCCAGGTGGACCGGTAGACGCTCTCCACCTCGGTGAGCGGGGTGCCGGTGACCGACAGGGCGCACCAGCAGGTGGGGAAGCCGATGCGGAAGTAGGCGAGTTCGGTCAGGCCGTTGCCGAGCGAGGCCCGCTCGAAGTCGACGAAGCGGACGCCGTCCGCGGTGCGCAGATCATTGCCGGGGCAGGGGTCGCCGTGCAGCAGCGCGTGGTGCGGGGCGGGGTCCAGCCGCTCCAGGAGGCCGGCGAGCTCGCCGGGCACGGCGGCCGGTACGGGGACGTCGAGGGCCCTGGCCAGCGCGAGGAAGGACTCCGCGTCGGCGGCGGTGGGGCCGGAGGCGACCGGGAGCGCGCCCGCGTCGGCCGGTCCCGTCAGCGCGTGCAGCCGGGCGAGCGCCTCGGCGTAACCGGACATCCAGTCCTCCGTCCGGCCGAGGTCGTCCACGTGGTCGAGGACCAGGACCCGCGTGGCGGGGTCGGTGGCGAGCACGGCGGGGGCCACGGCGGGCCGCGTCGCCCGGCCCGCCAGCCGCAGGCCGGTGACCTCGCGGGCGAAGCGGGTGTCCGCGTCGGCGCCGCTGTCCCCGCCCTCGGCGATCTGCTAGACGACCACGAGGCGCCCGTCCGCCGTGCGCACCCGCCACACGTGCGAGCGCGGGCTGCTGTCCAGGAGTTCGGCCGTCGCGGCGGTGCCCACGGCGGGCAGCAGCTCTTCGCTGAGGGGGAGTTCAGGCGTCATGCGGAGAGCCTAGGCGGCGGGCGAGCGCGGGGACATGGGATTCGCGAGGTGCGGCGGCCGCTTGCGTGCGACATGGTTGCGATATATCGTTGAGTTATCGCGAACAGATCGTGATGCGTCTCCGATGGTGGGAGGCGCCGTGAAGCAGAGAGAAGGAGTGAGTGTCATGCGTGGTTACGGACACGACTTCGAGAACGGTGTACAGGCCATGCGCGCGCTGCGCGGCATGGGAGAGGGCCGGGGGCACGGCGGTCATCACCACGGCGGTGGCCCCGGGCGCGGTGAGTACGAGGGGCGGCGGGCCGCCTTCGGGCCGTTCGGGCCCGGGCACGGGGGCCGCGGCGGTCCCGGCGGCTTCGGGGGTTTCTTCGGCGGTCCCGGCGGCTTCGGGCCCGGTGGCCCCGGAGGACGGCGGGGCAGGGCGCGGCGCGGAGACGTGCGCGCCTCCATCCTCGCCCTCCTCAAGGACCGGCCGATGCACGGCTACGAGATGATCCAGGAGATCGCCGAGCGCAGTGGCGGCGCCTGGAAGCCGAGCCCGGGTTCGGTCTACCCGACCCTCCAGCTCCTGGAGGACGAGGGGCTCATCCTCAGCCGCAGCGAGAGCGGCAAGAAGCTCTTCGCGCTCACCGAGGAGGGCCGCGCCGCCGCCGACGCCGGGCCCGAGGCCCCGTGGGAGGAAGCGAGCAAGGGCGTCGACTGGGAGGCCGTCGGCGAGATCCGCCAGGCCGGTTTCGGGCTGATGGAAGCCTTCGGGCAGGTCTGGAAGACCGGCAGCAAGGAGCAGCGCGAGCGCGCCGTCGCCGTCCTCAACGAGACCCGCAAGCGGCTCTACCTCATCCTCGCCGAGGACGCGGGGGACGCGGGGGACGCGGCGAAGGCCGCCGACGCGGACGGCGGCGGGAAGGACACGGCGGGCCGCGGCGGCGACGCCTCGGGCGAGCGCCCCTCCGGTGACTGAGCACCGGGCCGGGAGCACCGGGCCCGCGTCCGGCGAAGGGCCCCGTACGGGAAAGAGCGTGCGGGGCCCTTCGCCGTTCCCCCTCCGCCGCGCGGGGGAACGATCTCCTCCGCAAGGAGGAGGGCGCGGGCCGAAAGTCCCACCCCACGCGGGAGGCGGGAACCATCCCGGCCGCCGATGACCCGGTGGCGGCCCTGTGGTGGAGTGGAGGACGTGCAGCGTTGCAGCTCGTCGGTACCCGGCCCCCGTGACACCGCCCCGGACCCCGGGGCGGGCCTGAGCGGAGCCCTCGCCGGGGTCGTCTCGGGCGCCCGCCGCCGTGCCGTGCGCGACGGTGACGAGCAGATCGACACCGCGCACCTGCTCCACTCCCTCCTCCAGGAGGACCCGCGCTGCCGCGAGGTCCTCCGCCCCCACCTGGCCCGCCTCCTGGGACTGCTCGTCCAGCGCAGCATCGGCTACGGACTGCGCTGGCAGGGCACTGTCGAGGACTCGGGCGGCCTGCCCGTGCTCGGCCACGCGGGCTGGTCCCCGGCCGCCGGGCTCGCCATGGACCGGGCCCGCGAGCGCGCGGCGGCCCGTGCCGGGAGTGGCGAGCCGCGCCCGGCCGACCTCCTCGCCGCCCTCGCCGCCGACCCCGGCTGCCGGGCCGTCGCGCTGCTGAGGGACGCGGGCGGCGAGCCCGGCCCGCTGCTCGCGGCCCTGGAGGACGCCGAGCGCGAGACGGAGCCCGGCGGCCTCGCGGAGGAGGACTTCGCGCGCCCCCTCGACGTGTCCGGCCTGCGCGCCCGGCACCGCGAACCGTAGGAGCGCCGGCCCGGCCCCGGTCACGTCAGCACCGAAGCGCGTGACGCGCCTGACGGCTCCTGTCATGATGTGCCCGTTCGCCGCCGCCCGAGGGGGCGTGGGCGGGAGGGGGAGCGATGAGCGCGACGGGTGCACGGGGACGCAAGAGCGCCGGGCTCGGGCTCGCGCTCGTGTCGGCGCTCGCCTTCGGCGGCTCGGGTGTCGCGGCCAAGCCGCTCATCGAGTCCGGGCTCGATCCCCTGCACGTGGTGTGGCTGCGGGTCGCGGGTGCCGCGCTCGTCCTGCTCCCCGTGGCGTGGCGGCACCGCGCGCTGCCCCGGGCACGTCCGGGGCTGCTCCTCGGCTACGGGCTCTTCGCCGTCGCCGGGGTCCAGGCGTGCTACTTCGCCGCGATCTCCCGTATCCCGGTGGGCGTGGCGCTGCTGGTCGAGTACCTGGCGCCCGCGCTCGTGCTCGGCTGGGTGCGCTTCGTGCAGCGCAGGCCGGTGAGCCGTGCGGCGGCGGTGGGGGTCGTGCTCGCGGTCGGCGGGCTCGCGTGCGTCGTGGAGGTGTGGGCGGGACTGCGCTTCGACGCGCTCGGTCTGCTCCTCGCGCTCGGCGCCGCCTGCTGCCAGGTCGGCTACTTCGTCCTGTCGGACCACGGCACGGAGCCGGTGGCTTCCCGGAAGCCCGCCG
>NZ_GG770539.1:6279527-6280885 GCF_000154905.1 Streptomyces sp. SPB074
CCGCCCCCGTACCCGTCTCAGCGGCTCAGGTACTCCGGGAGCCGGACGGACGGGGACAGGTCGGCGGCCGGTTCCGGGGCGCCGTACGTCTGCTGGACGGGAAGGACCCCGGACCAGTACGGGAGGTCCACGTCCTCGGGGTCGTCGTTCGGGCCGCCGGTGCGGAGCTTCGCGGAGACCTCCGCGAGATCGAGGCGGAGGACGGCCGTCGCGGCGAGTTCCCTGGCGTTCGCGGGACGCGAGTCGGCGGCCCGCCCCGCGACGACCTGGTCCACGATCGTGTCGAGCGCCATACGCTTCTCCGCCTCGTCCCGCACCTGGCGGGCCAGGCCCCGCACCACGACCGAGCGGTAGTTGAGCGAGTGGTGGAAGGCGGAGCGGGCGAGGACCAGGCCGTCCACGTGGGTCACCGTGAGACACACGGGGAGCCCGGGGTCCTGGCGTGCCGAGCGCAGCGGGCGCGAACCCGTCGAGCCGTGCACGTACAGCGTCTCGCCGCGCCGCGCGAACAGGGTCGGGAGCACCACCGGCTCGCCCTCGCGGACGTAGCCGAGGTGGCAGAGCCAGGCGCTGTCGAGTATCGCGTGCACGGTCGGCCTGTCGTAGCGGGCCCGCTCGGCGGAGCGCGTGGGCGTCGTGCGAGGGGTGCGGGCGTAGGGCTGGGAGGGCTCGGTGGTCATGCGGGTCTCTCCTCGCTGCGAAACGCACGGGGTGCGGTGGGGCGGTACGACTTGCGCCCCCGATTGCACTAGTGCAAACTGCTGTTTGTGCTAGGAGAGTATCGGATTTCCGGGCGGCGTGCCGCCGATATCGCCGCTGACGTGGAACAGGCCGTGGGGCGCGGCGAGTTGGGGCCGGGGGATGTGCTGCCGCCGATGCGGGAGCTGGCGGCCGGGCTCGGCGTCAACGCGAACACGGTCGCCGCCGCGTACCGGACGCTGCGCGAGCGCGGCGTCATCGAGACGGCGGGACGGCGCGGGAGCCGGGTGCGGGCGCGCCCGGTGACGACCGCGCGGGACGCTGCCAGGATCGTCGTCCCGCCCGGCGCGCGGGACGTCGCCTCGGGCAACCCCGACCCCGCCCTCCTGCCCGCGCTCGCCCCGGCCTTCGCCGAGGCGGCCGCCGCGAGCGACGCGGACCCGGTCCTCTACGGGCACGCGCCCCTCGATCCCGCCCTCGCCGCCCTCGCCCGCGCCTCCTTCACGGCGGACGGAGTGCCGGACGGGCCGCTCGCCGTCACCTCGGGGTCCCTCGACGCGATCGAGCGCGTCCTCGCCGCGCACCTGCGCCCCGGCGACGCGGTCGCGGTCGAGGACCCCGGCTGGGGCAGCCTCCTCGACCTCGTGCCCGCGCTCGGG
>NZ_GG770539.1:6281505-6285301 GCF_000154905.1 Streptomyces sp. SPB074
GGCGGCGCCCGGGGCCCGCTTCCGCCTCGCCTCGGGCCCGGGTGTCCGCGTCACGGTCTCGGGGCTCGACGCACCCGCCCTCGAAGCCCTCGCGGACGCCCTCGCGCGGGCGGCGGGGCGGGGGAGCGGGGAGGCGCGGACGTACGTGTGACGGCCCGCCCCGTACCCCCGCCGTCCTTCCTCAGGCCAGCTTGATCGTGTCGCCCGTGACCTTCAGCTCCAGTTCCTCCAGCGGCGAGGTGGCCGGGGGGTGCTTGACC
Organism: Streptomyces sp. SPB074; assembly: GCF_000154905.1. Taxonomy (GTDB): domain Bacteria; phylum Actinomycetota; class Actinomycetes; order Streptomycetales; family Streptomycetaceae; genus Streptomyces. The sequence goes on from NZ_GG770539.1 coordinate 6,281,766, forward strand.
GAGCCGTCCTCGATGGAGAACTTGCTGCCGTGGCAGGCGCAGTTGATCGTGCCGCCCGAGACGCCGGCCACCTGGCAGCCGGCGTGCGTGCACACGCTCGTGAACGCCTTGAACTCGCCCTTCGAGGGCTGCGTCACGACGACCTTCGCGTCGGAGAAGATCTTCCCGCCGCCCTCGGGCACGTCGGCGGTGCTGCCGAGCGTCGTGCCGTGCCCGCCGCCGCTGGTACCGGACGAGTCCTTGGCCTTGGAGCCGCCGGAGGAACCGCCGCAGGCCGCGAGGAGGGCCGCGAGGCCGCTGGCGCCCGCCGCGGCGACGAAGGCGCGGCGCGAGGCGCCGGAGCCGGAGGGGTGGAGGAGGGTCATGCGGTTTCCCTTCCGGGACACGAGGACGCGCGGGGCGTGACACGGCTGCGGAGCGGGCGCGCGGGAAGCGCCACCCCTATTGTCCGCCCCGCCGCGCCCCGTCACGCCTCCGGGGCCGGCCGGCTCCCGCCCGGCGCGTCCACCGCGACCCCCAGCGCCGCCCCGAGCCAGCGCACCTCGTGCCGCAGCAGGGCGGCGGCGAGCGGCGTGCCCGCCACGCCGTGCCCCGCCCCGGACAGCGGCAGCACCTCGTGCGGACGGCCCGCCGCGAGCAGCGCGGCCGAGAGCCGCAGCATGTGGGCCGGGCTCACGTTCTCGTCGGCGAGGCCGTGCACGAGCAGCAGCGGGCGGCGCAGGCGCGGCGCGTCGTCCAGGAGCGAGGAGGCGCGGTAGCCCTCGGGCAGCACCGCGGGATCGCCGAGGAAGCGTTCCTCCCAGTGGGTGCGGTAGAGGGACCGGTCGGCCGGCGCGGCGCCCGCGACCGCCGCGTGGAAGGTCTCCGGGTGCCGCAGTACCGCCGCCGCGGCCAGATAGCCGCCGTAGGACCATCCCCGGATGCCGACCCGGCCCGGGTCCAGGTCCGGGTACGCCTCGGCCGCCGCGCGCAGGGCGTCCGCCTGGTCGGCGAGCGGGGCCGTGAGCCGGTCGCCGTGGATCGCGTACTCCCACGGCGCGCCCCGTCCCGGCGTCCCGCGCCCGTCCGTGACGAGCACCGCGAACCCGTGCTCGGCGAACCACTGCGCGACCGCCGCCCACCACGTCCGCGCCCGCACCACGAGCCCCAGGCCGTAGCCCCCGTACGGGCTCAGGAGCACGGGAAGCCGGGTCCCCGGCGTGTGCCGGGAGGGCAGGAACAGCGCGCCGCGAAGAGCCCGGCTGCCGAGGCGCAGGTACCGGGGGCGGGGGAGCACGAGGGGGGTCTCTTCGAGGGAACGGAGGACGCCGGTACGGGGCGCGGTGACGGCGCCCGTACCGCTCGCGCCGCCCGTGGTCACCCGCACGGTGCGGCCCCGCGGTCCCAGCCCGTCGATGACCAGCGTCGGCCCGCCCGTCGCGCCCTCGTACACCCCCGGCCCGGGGCCGCTCAGCCGCTCGGGCGCGGTGCCCGGCGTCCACGCCCACACGTGGACCTCGGCCGGGTCCGTACCGGCGCGCAGCAGGATCTCCTCGCCCCGTGCCCCCAGTACCTCGCGCACCTCAAAGCCCTCCGGCGTCGTCGCCGTCCCGGCCGCGAGGCCGCGGGTGCCGTCGGCGAGGACGCGGGCCGTGACGAGCGTGCCCGCGGCCGTGCGCAGGGGAGCGCCCGGCAACAGGGCGACCCAGTACGGGTCGTGCTCCTCGGCGAGCGTGCGCGCGGAGCCGTCGGCGGGGTCGAGCGCGAGGGTGCGCACCGTGCGCTGGTCGCGGCTCTGCACGCTCGCCCAGGGCCCGTGGGCGTCCCAGCCCGCCGCGACCAGGTACTCGAACTCCGGTGCGCACCAGGCGCCTTCTGGGTGCCCGGCCCCCGCCCGCGCGGGCAGCGCCACGCGCCGCGCGCCGCCGCCGTCCACCGCGACCAGGTGCAGGCTCGTGACGGCGTTCGCCGTCCCCGCCGCCGGGTCGCGGAGCACGCGCGGAGGCCGCTCGGGGTGCGCCGGATCGCCGAGCCAGCGGCGCGCGACCCCGCTCTCGTCGGTACGGGCGACGAGCAAGGCGTCACCGCCGGGCGCCCACCAGTACGCCTCCTCGCGCCTGATCTCCCCGCGCGCGACGGGGTCGGGCAGCCCGTACGCCACCTCCGGGCCCTCCGGCGCGAGCAGGCACCGCACCCTGTCGTCGCCGCCCGGCCACGGCGCGACGTGCAGCGCGCCGTGCCTGACGAAGGCGAACCGCGCGCCGCCGGGGGCGAGGCGCGGGGCCTCGACGCCCCGCGTGCCCGTCAGCGGGCGCGGGGGCGCGGGCGTGTCCGTGTCGAGCGTCGCGAGGCCGCCGCCGGGGAGCGCGACGACGACGTGCCGCGCCGGCGCGTCGGCGGTGTACGCGCTGACGCCGGGGCCGGTGAGGGGTCGTTCGGTCCCGGCGCCGCTCTCGTACAGCCACAGCCGCAGCGGCGCCCGGGTGCCGGAGACGGAGCGGAGGAAGAGGACGCGGCGGCCGTCGTCCGAGACGGTGAAGGAGTGCGGGCGGCCCCGCGAAAAGCGGGCGGAACGGGCGAACTGATCAGGAAAAGCGCGCAGCTGTGCCCTGGTGGGCGGGGTGGGGTGCATGGGGCACTCTAGGCACGCCGACGTGCGGCCGTCAGGTGAATACCGGGGCGGCCCGCGCCCGCGTACCGGGGCGGCGCCGGTGGTCGATAATCTGCGTCCCATGCTCACCGAAGCCGCCGTGACCCGCTATCTGGCCCCGCTGCGCGAAGGCGGCTCCCTGCCCGGACTCGTCGAGGCCGGGGACGGGGAGCTGTACGTGCTCAAGTTCAGCGGGGCGGGGCAGGGGCGCAAGACGCTCGTGGCCGAGACCGTGTGCGGACTGCTCGCCGCCCGTCTCGGGTTGCGCGTGCCCGCGCTCCGGGCGCTCGACCTCGACCCGGTCATCGGCCTCGGCGAGCCCGACGAACAGGTGCAGGGGCTGCTCAAGGGCAGCGGCGGGCTCAACCTCGGCATGGGCTACCTCGCCGGCGCGCTCGGCTTCGACCCGCTCGCGTACGCCGTGGAGCCGCGCGAGGCCGGGCGGGTGCTGTGGTTCGACGCGCTCGTCGGCAACGTGGACCGCTCCTGGCGCAACCCCAACCTCCTCGTCCACGCGGGCGCGTTGTGGCTCATCGACCACGGGGCCACGATGATCTGGCAGCACAACTGGCCCACCGCCGCCGCCTCCGCGCTGCGCCGCTACGACGCGCGCGACCACGTCCTCGCCCCCTTCGCCCCGGATCTGGCCTCCGCCGAGGCCGAGCTGGCGCCGCTCGTCACCGAGGAGCTGCTGACCGGCGTCCTCGCCGAGGTTCCCGCGGTGTGGCTGGAGGGCGAGCGCGGCTTCACCTCGGCCGACGAGGTGCGCCGCGCCTACGTGGACGCCCTCCTGCGGCGCGCGGACGGCCTCTCCGCCCGCGTCGACCTGCCGGACGAGCCCCCCGCGCCGCCGGTCGCCGCCTCGGGCTGGCGGGCGCCCGGCGAGGGCGGCCCCGCCCCCGTACCG
>NZ_GG770539.1:6285731-6288492 GCF_000154905.1 Streptomyces sp. SPB074
CACGGTGCCCGCCGGTCCGGCCCGTTGACACCCGGTGCCACGCCTTCTAGCGTCACTCCCACCCAAGGTACTAAGCGGTCGCTCATTCGCGCGCGGTAGTGTGAGGAGCCCGCCGCGCGCGAGCCCTCGCGGCCCCGCGTACCGGGCGTCGAGGTTTCCCCCAGGGACGAGGAGAACACCACATGTTCACCACCGAGCAGCGCGTAGCCGTCGTCACCGGGGCGGCGCGCGGAATCGGCGCGGCCACCGCGATCCGCCTCGCCGAGGAGGGCCGCGCCGTCGCCGTCATCGACCTCGACGAGGCGGCCTGCGCGGACACCGTCGGGAAGATCACCGCCGCCGGTGGCAGGGCACTCGCCGTGGGCGCGGACGTCTCCGACGAGGCGCAGGTCGAGGCCGCCGTCACGCGGATCGCCGCCGAGCTGGGCGCCCCGACGATCCTCGTCAACAACGCGGGTGTGCTCCGCGACAACCTGCTCTTCAAGATGAGCGCGAGCGACTGGGACACCGTCCTCGGCGTCCACCTGCGCGGCGCCTTCCTCATGTCCCGCGCCGTGCAGAAGCACATGGTGGACGCGGAGTTCGGCCGCATCGTCAACCTCTCCAGCTCCTCCGCGCTCGGCAACCGGGGCCAGGTCAACTACTCCGCCGCCAAGGCCGGGATGCAGGGCTTCACGAAGACCCTCGCCATCGAGCTGGGCAAGTTCGGCGTCACCGCGAACGCCGTAGCGCCCGGCTTCATCGCCACCGACATGACGGCCGCGACCGCCGAGCGCGTCGGCATGGGCTTCGAGGACTTCCAGAAGGCCGCGGCCTCGCAGATCCCGGTGCGGCGCGTCGGGTACCCCGAGGACATCGCCAACGCCGTCGCCTTCTTCACCGCCGAGGCGGCCGGTTTCGTCTCCGGCCAGGTCCTGTACGTGGCCGGCGGCCCGCTCAACTGAACCCCCGGAAGGACAGCACCAGATGACTGAGCAGCAGCGGCCGGACTCCGGAGAGGTCGCCCTCGTCACCGGGGCCAGCCGGGGCATCGGCTACGGCATCGCGCAAGCCCTCGTGGCCCGCGGCGACCGCGTGTGCATCACCGGGCGAGGCGAAGAAGCGCTCAAGGAGGCCGTCGAGCGCCTCGGCCCCGACCGCGTCATCGGCGTGGCGGGCAAGGCGCACGACGAGGCCCACCAGGCCGCCGCCGTCGAGGCGACGATGGAGGCGTTCGGCCGCGTCGACCACCTCGTCAACAACGCGGGCACCAACCCGGTCTTCGGCCCGCTCGCCGAACTCGACCTCAACGTGGCCCGCAAGGTGTACGACACCAACGTGCTCTCCGCGCTCGGCTTCGCGCAGCGCACGTGGCGGGCGTGGCAGCGCGAGCACGGCGGCACCATCGTCAACATCGCCTCGCTCGCCGGGATCTCCGCCTCCCCCTTCATCGGCGCGTACGGGATGAGCAAGGCCGCCATGGTCAACCTCACCCTCCAGCTCGCGCACGAGTTCGCGCCCGTCGTCCGCGTCAACGCGCTCGCCCCGGCCGTCGTCAAGACGAAGTTCGCAGAGGCGCTGTACGAGGGCCGCGAGGCCGAGGTCGCCGCCTCCTACCCGTTGGGCCGCCTCGGCGTCCCCGAGGACGTCGGCGGCGCCGCCGAGTTCCTCACCTCGGAGCGCTCCGGCTGGATCACGGGGCAGACACTCGTCCTGGACGGGGGCATCTTCCTCAACGCGGGAGTGGGCTGAGCCCCACCGGAGGCTCCCGGGAGGCCCGGCCCCCCGGGAGCGGCGGGCCTTGTCAGTGCCTCCGGGTAGGTTCGGTCACGTACCGAGCGCACACCCGGAGGTTGTTGACGTGACCGTGACCCCTGCCGCCCCGCTGCCCGCGTCCTGGAGCGGCGTACTCGGCGAGGAGCTGGAGCAGCCCTACTTCGCCGAGCTGATGGCCTTCGTCGCCGCCGAACGCGAGGCGGGGCCGGTCTACCCGCCGCGGGAGCAGGTGTTCGCCGCGCTCGACGCGACCCCCTTCGAGGACGTCAAGGTCCTCGTCCTCGGCCAGGACCCGTACCACGGCGCGGGCCAGGGCCACGGCCTGTGCTTCTCGGTGCGGCCCGGCGTGCGGACGCCGCCCTCCCTGCGCAACATCTACAAGGAGATGCACGCCGAGCTGGGCACCCCCGTCCCCGACAACGGCTACCTCATGCCGTGGGCCGAGCAGGGCGTGCTGCTGCTCAACGCGGTGCTCACCGTCCGCGAGGGCGAGGCGAACTCGCACAAGAACAAGGGCTGGGAACGCTTCACGGACGCCGTCATCCGCGCCGTCTCGGCACGCCGCGATCCCGCCGTCTTCGTCCTGTGGGGCGCCTACGCGCAGAAGAAGCTGCCCCTCATCGACACCGAACGGCACGTCGTCGTCAAGGGCGCCCATCCCTCGCCGCTCTCGGCGAAGAAGTTCTTCGGCTCCCGCCCCTTCACGCAGATCGACGCGGCGCTCGCCGCGCAGGGCCACAAGGCGATCGACTGGCGTATCCCCGACCTGGGCTGAGCCCCGCCTGAGTCGCCCGGGCCCGCCCGGCCGTTAGCGTGCCCGTACCGCCGTCCGCCCGGCGACGGTACGGGCGGCGAGCGGAGGCCACGGGTGCGGGGACGGCACGAGGACACGAAGGACCGGGGACTGGCGACGCGGATCGGGCAGGCGGCGCTGCTCCTGCACGCGGGGGACAGGGCCGAGGCCCGCGGACGGCTCCTCGCCCTCTGGGAGGAGCTGCCACCCGGC
>NZ_GG770539.1:6288644-6289477 GCF_000154905.1 Streptomyces sp. SPB074
TACGCCCGCCTGGGTCGTACGGGCTAATCTCGCGCCCATCTCGACCGGGCCCGCGAAGCCGCCGGCGCCCTGACGGCCGGCCCGTACGCGGACGGGGTGCGCGCGGCGATCATCCGGCTCGGGCAGCGCTTGGGGGCGCCGGGCGAATGAGCGCGGTGCGCGGCGTCACGGGACCGGGCACCGCCACGCCCTTCGCCGTGGGGCCGGGGCCCGGCGGCCCGCCCGTCACGGGCCGGGGCGGCTAGCATGCCCGCCATGACCGCTCAGACGCCCCAGGACTGGCCTCCCGCCCCGATAGCCACCGCCCGTCTCGTGCTCCGCGCCTCAACGGCGCGGGACCGGGCCGCCTTCATCGAGCTGTTCGCCTCGGAGGAAGTGGGCACCTACCAGGGCGGGGCCCGGCCGCGCGCGGAACTGGAGACCGCCGTGCCCGACGTGCCGGGACAACGCCCCGGGTTCTTCGTGATCGCCGTGGCCGGGGAGATGGCCGGCGCCGTGACGCTCGACCGGAACGACGCGGGGGAGACCGAGCTGGGCTACCTCCTCCTGCCCCGGTTCTGGGGACACGGCTACGCGACCGAGGCGTGCGCGGCGGCCCTCGACTGGTGCGCGCGCACCCGCCCCGGCGCCCCCGTCGTGCTCACCACCCAGACCGCCAACGCGCGCTCGATGCGCCTGGCGCAGCGGCTCGGTTTCACCGAGGTGCGGCGGTTCCACGCGCACGGGGCCGAGCAGTGGCGCGGCGCACTGCCGCCGGCGGCGCCCGCGCGGTGAGCCCGCCCGGCCCACGGACCCGTTGGTACCACGCCGGGGCCGGGCGGTCCATCGCCCGG
>NZ_GG770539.1:6290035-6295515 GCF_000154905.1 Streptomyces sp. SPB074
GACCATCGCGGCGAGCCTGCCCGCTCCCTGACCGGCGGCGGGGGTCCCGCCCGAGGTGAGGACACGGGTGAGACCGAGTGCGGGCAGCAGCCCGGCCGCCGCGACCGGGTCCGCCGTCGCGTCGATCGCGCGGTGCAGCGTCACCTCCGCCGCCGGGTCCGCCTCGTGCGCGGCGTCCCGGAGCCGGGCGACCGCCCCGGTGTCGAGCGTGCCGTGCGGCGTGAGCCCGCCGATCACCACGCCCCGCGCCCCCGAGGCGATCACGGAGCGCACCTCGGCGGCCATGAGCGCGATCCCCTCGGCGTCGTACACGAAGTCGCCGGGCCGGCAACGCACCAGGACCTGCGCGGGAGGCCCGGCCCCGGCGACGGCCTCGACCAGGGCGGCCGGGGGGGCAGGCCGCCCAGCTCCAGCCCCGTGCACAGCTCGACGCGGTCCGCGCCGTGCGCGCGGGCGACGCGGGCGCCCGCCGCCGAGGTGACGGCGATCTCCAGCGCGGGACCCCGGGCGTGGTCCCTCACTCCTCGGTCCCGGTGAGGGGCTGGTCCGAGGCGGCGATGACGCGGGCCGAGAGATCCGGGTCGGCCATGTCGCGGTCGAAGGGGAACATCGGGCGGTTGATGCGGTGGTGACCGAGCCGGACGAGGTCCTGGTCGACGCCGCCGGGCGTGAGGGCCATCTTCCAGGCGTTCGACATGTCGAAGAGTTCCGGCTCCAGGTACCCGAGCTTGACGATCACGATGTCGGCGGAGCGCGGGTCCAGGGACAGGCCGGTGAAGTCCTGCTCGTGGTGGTACGGCTTGCGGAGCTTCGTGAGGATCGCGTACACGCTGCCGACCTGGACGACGACCTCGGTCTCGGCGTCGCGGTCGCCGTGCCGGACGGCGTGGACGACACCGGTCAGCGTGACGGGGCCCGCGTGCCGGTCGTCCACGGCGGCGCCCGCCGTGACGGTGACGGTCGCGCCGACCCCGGCGGCGACGGCGGTCGCGACCGCCTCGGGGCCGGGGACGGAGGCGTAGATCACCGTCGGCCCGTCCTCCTTCCGGAACTCGGGCCGCTCCAGGAGCCGGGTGAGGCCCCAGGTCACGTCGCCCGCGCCGCCCGCCGTCGGGTTGTCGCCCGTGTCGCTGATGAAGTACGGCTTCCGCTCGGAGGCCAGCGCCTCGTCCAGGAGCGCGTCGTACGTGCCGGTCGGCGCGACGAAGTCGAAGTCGGCGCGCGCGTCCCAGAAGCCCCGGGCCAGGCGCTCGGCGCCGCGCGAGACCGCCTCGGTGTCCTCACCGGTGACGACCACGACGGCCCGGTTGCGGGGCTCGTCGGCCCAGGCGTAACCGACCCAGATCGCCGCGTCCGTCACACCCGCGACGGCCTCGACCTCGTCCACCGCCGCGTACACGCTCTTCGCGGGCTCGATACGGGTCGAGGTCTGCTCGCCCGCCAGCAGCACGGGGACGGGGACCCGCGCCTTGACGGGGCGAGGCGCCCCGGTCCGCAGGAGCTCCACCAGGTTGCGCACCGCGCGCTCCTTGGTCTCCATGTGGTCCTCGTGCGGGGCCATGCGGTAGCAGGTGATCAGGTCGCTGCGGTGGACGAGGGCGCGCGAGACGTTGCCGTGCAGGTCCATCGAGGTCGAGACGATCACGTCGGGACCCACGGTCGCCCGGATGCGCTCCAGGAGGACCGCCTCGGCGTCGTCCACGCCCTCGACGGTCATCGCGCCGTGGATGTCGTACCAGAGGCCGTCGAGCGCGGGCAGCGCGGCGAGGCGCTCGATGAGCTCGTCGGTGAGGGCCTGCCAGGCGGCGGCCGTGACGGTCCCGCCGGGCAGGGACTTGCCGACCAGGGCACCGTGCCACTCGGCGGCCTCGCGCAGCGGGGCGCCGGGGGCGAGGAAGGGGTACCGGTCGAATATCGCGGTGCGCGCGCGGGGTGGAAGGCGGGCGCCTCGGTCCGCGCGGCGGAGAAGGTGGAGGATTCGATGCCGAGCCCGGCGACGGCGATGACCGGGCGGTCGAGGGCGGTGCGGGCGGTGCTGTGCTGGGACATGGCTCCTCGTGGGGCGGGTCGGTAAAGGGGGGATGGACGGGCCGCGCTCAGCTCCTGACCGGTGACGGCACGGTCGGCAGGGAGGCGGGGCCCCCCGCCTCGCCGAGCGCGCGGGCCAGGGCGCGCTGGAGGGCGAAGAGCCCAGCGCCGACGAGCCCGGCGTCCGCGCCGAGCGAGGCCCGCTCGATGGTGAGGTGTTCGGTGACGAGCGGGTGGCAGCTCTCGTAGAGCTGTCCGCGCACGGCGGCGACGAAGGGTTCGAGGGTGGAGAGGATGCCGCCGAGGTAGACGGCGTCGGGGTTGAAGAAGTTGACGTTCGCGGCGAGTACCTGGCCGAGGTGGTCGCCCGCCCGGCGGACCGCGCGGGTCGCCTCCGGGTCGGCGTCGCCCGCGAGCCGTACGACGTCCTCGGTGCTCGTGACGTCGAGACCGCGCTCGCGCAGGATGCGGACCAGGGCGGCGCCCGAGGCGACCGTCTCCAGGCAGCCGGTGTTGCCGCAGGAGCAGGGGACGTCCGCGCCGCCCGCGTCCACGCGGATGTGCGTGATGTCCCCGGCCGCGCCGGTCGCGCCCCGGTAGAGGCGGCCGTCGGCGATGACGCCGGCGCCGATCGCGGAGCCGATCTTCACCATGATCGACTGCCGGTGCCCGGCGGGCCGGACGCTCTGCTCGCCGACGGCCATGCAGTTGGCGTCGTTGTCGACCACGGCCGTGACCCCGAAGCGCTCCTCCAGCCAGTCGGCCACCGGGAAGCGGTTCCAGCCCGGCATCCGCGAGGGCAGCACGACGGCTCCGGCCGCCGCGTCCACCGGACCGGGCAGCGAGAGGCCGACCCCGCGCAGCCGCGCGTGGCCGCGCGCCGCCGCCAGCGCCTCCAGGTGCTCGGCGAGTCTCGGCAGGGCCGTCTCCGGGCCGTCGTCGATCTCGAACGGGACGTTCGCGACCTCGCGCAGGCCGCCGCCGGGGAGCACGACGCCGATCCTGGCGTGCCTGCCGCCGACGTCGGCGGCGACCGCGTACTCGTCGTTGCCGCCCACGCGCAGGACCTTGCGCGGACGGCCCCCGGTGGAGGACTGGGTGCCCTCCTCCGCGACCAGTCCGCGCTCCACGAGCTGGGCCACGGTGAGGGAGATGGTGGAGGGGGCCGCGCCGAGGAGGGCGGCGAGCTCGGCGCGGGACGTCGCCTGACCCGAGGCGACGAGTTCGAGGACCCGCGCCGCGAGGGCGGGCGCGCCCTTGGCCGCCGCGCCCTTCGCGGCCTTGCGGTCCCGTGCACTTATTTCAGTCATGTACGAAGTAACTTTCGCAATGGTGGGTGTGACGGAGACAGTACGCCCGCGCCGGGCGCGGGGAACAACTCCGTGGAGAAAGTTGACGCGTTGTTGGGTGAGACGAAGGCGGAACGAATCCGCCCATAAGCCCACGAAGGGCAACCGCGTCCGCCTGCGTGGGACTTTTTTCGAAATCGCAGTTACTTACTTTTTGCTAATTCTTGTTTGTTTGTTCGGCGGGTCCGTCGTTGACTGTCGCCTACAGCGCCGACCCCGCGGCGCGGGCCTGGTCCGCCCGGGACGAATGCGGGTCCTTTCACCTGAGGAGAGTCATGTCCCTTGCTCGCATGGCGGCCGGTCGCCGCTGGGCCCTGGTCGCGGGAGCCGCCGTCACCACCGGCGCACTGCTCACCGGGTGTTCCGGCGGCGGAACCTCTTCGTCCGGCTCGTCGTCCTCGGACACCATCAACTACGCGCTGCCCGCGAACTTCACGCCGAACTGGATTCTCTTGGTCGGCACCGCCTCGCACCTCAACACGAACAACTCGTCCATATCCCAGTCCCTGTGGGAACCGCTCGTCGCGTACGACGGCTCCACGGGCAAGGTCGGCTGGCACAAGGACAACTCGCTCGCCACCGACGCGAAGTTCGCCGCCGACAGCAAGAGCGTGACGATCACCCTCGGCGACCGGCACTGGAGCGACGGGAAGCCGTCACCTCCCGCGACGTGGAGTTCTGGTACAACCTCGTCAAGGCCGACAAGGAGGACTGGGCGAGCTACAGCCCGGGCAAGGCCCCCGACAACTGGACCTCCTTCAAGACCGTCGACGACACGCACTTCACCCTCACCTTCGACAAGGCGTACAACCAGCAGTGGATGCTCGCCAACGAGTTGAGCATGATCCGCCCCATGCCGCAGCACGTGTGGGACAAGACCAGCGACGCGGGCACCGTCTCCGACCAGGACCGGGACACCGCGGGCGCCAAGAAGGTCTGGTCGTACCTCAACGGCGCGGCCAAGAAGATCTCGGGCTACGCGAGCGACCCGCTCTGGAAGACCGTCAGCGGCCCCAACACCATCAAGACGTTCACGACCGCGGGCAAGGTCCAGCTCGCCGCCAACCCCAAGTACGACGGTGGCGGCAAGGCCAACATCAAGAACGTCAACCTGCTGCCCTTCACCACGACCGACGCCGAGGTGAACGCGCTCCGCTCCGGCACGGGCGATCACGTACATGCCATACAACTTCAACAACCCGTCCCTGGGACCGGTGTTCAAGCAGCTGTACGCCCGCCAGGCGATCCAGATGTCCGTGGACCAGGCGAGCCTGTCCAAGGTCGTCTACAACGGCACCGCCGTCCAGACCTACGGGCCCGTCCCGCAGGGCCAGACCTCGACGTTCGTCTCCCCGGAGCAGAAGAACAACTCGTACCCCTTCGACACCGCCAAGGCGAAGAAGCTCCTCACCGCCCACGGCTGGACCGAGCAGGGCGGCACCCTCGTCTGCACGGACCCCGGCACGGGCCAGGACCAGTGCGGCAAGGGCGTCGACAAGGGCACCAAGTTCCGGATGCAGGTCCTCTCGCAGCCGGCTCCACCGTCACCGACAACATGACGAGCGCGCTCCAGTCCTCCTTCGCGAAGACCGGCATCAAGTTCGACATCAAGACCGCGCCCGTCAACTCCGTCCTCTCGCTGGCCGGCCAGTGCAAGCCCGGTGACTCCTCCTGCAAGTGGCAGCTGTCCTTCTTCGGCAGCGCCGGCAGCTGGTACTTCCCCGCCTACCCGAGTGGCGACTCCCTCTTCGCCACCGGCGGCGGCTCCAACTTCGGCAGCTACTCCAACCCCGCGGTCGACAAGCTCGTGACCGCGACCACCACCTCCTCCTCCGACGAGGCTGTGCAGAAGTACAGCGCCGCACTCGCCAAGGACCTCCCGGTGATCTGGCTCCCCGAGCCCGACTACCAGATCTCCGTGGTCAAGTCGGGCCCGGGCGGCTTCGCGCAGGACTCCCTCGCCAACTTCCACCCGGCCATGTGGAAGTGGACCAAGTAGACCCGGTCGGTGCGTGCGGGTCCGCCCGGCCGCCAGGCCGCCCCGGGCCCGCACGCACCCTCGCGCCCGCGCTTTTTTATTTCCTTTTTTTTTTTTTTTTTTTT
>NZ_GG770539.1:6295706-6298715 GCF_000154905.1 Streptomyces sp. SPB074
ACCCGCGCGCGGCATCCTCGGGCCCCAGGCCACCGCACAGCAGATCGCGCACTTCAACCACGAGCAGGGCCTCGACAAGCCGCTGCCCGTCCAGTACTTCTACTACCTCGGCCAGCTCCTCCACGGCGACCTCGGCACCTCGTACACCCTCAACGAGCCCGTGTCCCAGCTCATCACCGAGCGGCTGCCGAAGACCCTCGTCCTCACCGTGCTCTCCGCGCTCCTCGGCCTCGTCCTCGCCGTCCCGCTCGGCATGTGGCAGGCGGTGCGCCGCAACAAGCCGGAGGACTACGTCATCACCACCGTGAGCTTCATCGCCTACTCGACACCCGTCTACTTCCTCGGGCTCGTCCTCGTCCTGGTCTTCAGCCAGGGCCTCGGCTGGTTCCCCTCGCAGGCGCCGCAGGGCGAGACGCTCGGCCAGGTCTTCTCCGACCCGCAGGCCCTCGTGCTCCCCGTCGTGGCGGGCGCCGCGTCGATGATCGCCGTCTTCAGCCGCTACATGCGCGCGGCGACCCTGGAGAACCTCCCCGAGGACTACGTGCGCACCGCCAGGGCGGGCGGCTCCCGCTCGCGCGCCATCCTGTGGCGGCACGTCTTCCGCAACTCCCTGACGCCCGTCGTCGCGATGCTCGGCTACTACGTGCCCGTCCTCTTCGGCGGCGCCCTCGTCGTCGAGCAGCTCTTCAACTACCCGGGCATGGGCCTGCTGTTCTGGACCGCCGCGCAGGCGTCCGACTACCCGGTCCTGCTCGGCTGCGTCCTCGTGATCGCGGTCGCGACCGTCGTCGGCACCCTGCTCGCCGACATCGTCCAGCGGGTCATCGACCCCCGAGTGAAGGCAGGCCGGGCATGAGTGCCGTCATCCAGCCGGGCAAGGCCCCCGGCACCGCCACCGCGCCGCGCGAGGCGTCCGGCGCGAGACTCGCGGTCCGCCGCTTCTTGCGCAACCGCCTCGCCGTCGTGGGCCTCGCCTTCGTCGTCCTCTTCTTCCTGTTCTGCTTCGCCGGTCCGCTCGTGTACTCCACCGACCAGACCCACACGCTGCTCGACCAGGTCAACCAGTCCCCGAGCGGCGCCCACTGGCTCGGCACCGACGCCGTCGGCCACGACGAACTCGGCCGGCTCATGTACGGCGGCAAGGTCTCCCTCATCGTCGGCCTCGCCGCCGGGGTCCTCGCCACCGTCATCGGCACGCTGTGGGGCGCGACCGCCGGATACGCGGGCGGCTGGATCGACGCGTTCATGATGCGCGTCGTGGACGCGGGCATCGCGATCCCCGCGCTCTTCATCCTCCTCGTCGTCTCCGCCATCACCACGCCGGGACTGAGCGGCCTCGTCCTCGTCCTCGGCCTGGTCTCCTGGCTCGTGCCCTCGCGCCTCGTCCGCGCCGAGACGCTGACGCTCAAGAACCGGGACTACGTCCTGACCCTGCGCGCCGTCGGCGGCACACACGGCCGCGCGATCCTGCGGCACATCCTGCCCAACTCGGTCTCGACCGTCATCGTCGCCGCGACCTTCCAGATCGCCGACGCGATCCTCCTGGTCGCCTACGTCTCCTACCTCGGACTCGGCGTCCAGCCCCCGCAGACCGACTGGGGCGGGATGCTCTCGGCCGGGCTCACCGCCGCCTATTCCGGCTACTGGTGGCTGATCCTGCCGCCCGGCCTGGCCATCATCGTGGTGGTGTGGGCGTTCAACGCGATCGGGGACGGGCTCCGCGACGCTTTCGATGTGAGGGGACGCGGATGAGCGCCATCACCAAGGCTCCCGGACGCCCGGCGCCGGGACCCGTACTCGCCCTGGACGACCTCGGCGTCGTCTTCACCACCGAGACCGGCGAGGTCCCGGCCGTCAAGGGCGTCTCCCTGCGGGTCGCGCCCGGCGAGACCCTCGCCCTCGTCGGCGAGTCCGGCTCGGGCAAGTCCACCATCGCGCTCGCCGCGATGGGCCTCCTCGACGCCAACGCGCGCGCCACCGGCAGCGCCGTCGTCGCGGACACCCAGATCGTCGGCGCCCCCGACAGCGCCCTCGCGGCCCTGCGCGGCAAGAGCGTCTCGATGGTCTTCCAGGAACCCGCCACGGCGCTCGACCCCCTCACCCGGATCGGCCGCCAGATCAGCGAGGTCATCCGCAACCACCGCGAGATCCCCGCGAAGGAGGCCGCCGCCGAGGCCGTGGAGCTCCTGCGCCGCGTCGGCATCCCCGACCCGGACAACCGCGCCCGCGCCTACCCCTTCCAGCTCTCCGGCGGACAGCGCCAGCGCGTCGTCATCGCCATGGCCATCGCCAACGAGCCGGGCCTGCTCATCGCCGACGAGCCGACCACCGCGCTCGACGTCACCGTGCAGGCCGAGATCCTGGACCTGCTGCGCCGCCTCGCGGTCGACACCGGCACCGGCGTCCTGCTCGTGACCCACAACATGGGCGTCGTCGCGGACTTCGCCGACCGCGTCGCGGTCATGTACCAGGGCGAGATCGTCGAGACCGGCCCGGTCGAGGACGTCCTGCTGCGACCGGCGCACGACTACACCAGGCGGCTCCTCGCCGCCGTGCCCCGGCTCTCCGTCGCCGAGGCGGTCGCCGACGAGGCCGCGGAGGAGGCCGCCGAGAAGGCCGGGAAGACCGCCGCGGTGACCGGGCAGACCGGCGGGCCCGCCCCGAGCGGGTCCGCCGCCGCTTCCGGCGCCCAGGCCCCCGTCGCCGAACTCACCGACATCAGCGTCGTCTTCGGCCGAGGCAAGGGCGCCGTGCGCGCCCTCGACGGCGTCTCGCTCCACGTCGGCCCCGGCGAGACCCTGGGCCTCGTCGGCGAGTCGGGCTCGGGCAAGTCCACCGCCGCCCGCGTCGCGCTCGGCCTCATCCCGCCCACCTCCGGCACCGTCACCCTCTTCGGCTCCGACCTCGCCCGCACCAGGGGCCGCGCCCGCCGCGCCCTGCGCTCCGGGATCGGCGTCGTCCTCCAGGACCCCGCCGCCCCGCTGGTCAACCAGCATGACGGTGGGCGAG
>NZ_GG770539.1:6300011-6300397 GCF_000154905.1 Streptomyces sp. SPB074
CCCGGGCCGCCTCACCGGCGCCGGGGTCGGCGCCGCCGGGGTCGTGGACCCCGTGTTGCGGACGCATCCTCGTCGCGAGCGACTCCACCCGCGGCTGGGCGGGCTTCGCCGTCACGGAGGCGGTCGAATCCGCCCTCGGCGTCCCGGCCTTCCTCGACAACGACGTCAACGCCTTCCTCCTCGGGGAGATCTCGGCGGGCGCCGTGCGCGGCGAGCGCGACGTGCTCGGGATGACCCTCGGTACGGGCGTCGGCGGCGCCCTCTTCCCCGGACCGCACGGCGCGGCCGGCGAGATCGGGCACATCCACGGCTTCGGCGACCTGCCCTGCACGTGCGGCGGGCGCGGCCACCTGGAGACGCTCGCCTCCGGCCGCTCCATCGGCGCC
>NZ_GG770539.1:6300835-6301701 GCF_000154905.1 Streptomyces sp. SPB074
GGGGGAGGGGCGGGAGGGACGGCGGCGGGTCCACGCGATGCTCCGCCCCGTGCTTCTCGCGGGGGGGGGTGCTCGGCAACGGTGTCTCGGAGGCGGTGAGCGCCCCCGGTACCGCGAGGCTCGCCCGCGCCGCCTGTTCGGCCGGCTCCCCGGCCGCCTCGCGCACACTCACACACCCGGACAACGCCGCGCCCGCGAGGGCGAGCAGCACCCCGGCGGCGGTTCTCTTCATTCGCACCCCGCCACTGTGCTGAGCCGCGTCCCGCCGCACCAAGCCGGGAGCGGCGAAGTCCACCGGACGAGTGGGGTGGTGGACGCGCGGACGCTGACGCCCGGGCACAGTGGGCACATGACCGTACTCGCCACCTTCGCCCGCATGTACGTGGACGACCTCGACGCGGCACTCCCGTCCTTCCGCGCGCTGACCGGTGAGGAGCCGCGCCTGCGCTTCTCCCACCGGGGCATCGCGCTCGCCGTCGTCGGCGGCTTCCTGCTCCTCGCGGGCGCGCCAGAAGCGCTCGCCCCCGTCCGCGCCACCCAGGCCACCGTCGTCGTGGACGCCCTCGCGCCGGTGCTCGACCGCGCGGCGCGCGAGGGCGCCGAGATCCTCGCCCCGCCCCGCGCCGTCCCCACCGGCCGCGACCTCGTCGTTGGGCACCCGGGCGGCGCCGTCATCGAGTACGTGGAGTTCGACGCCGCCGCCCGCGCGGCGGCGGGCCTGGCTCCCTGACCGGGCGGGGCGGGCGCCGGAATCCGTACCGGGGACCCACGCGCCCTCGGCGCCGGGACAGCCACCGGCGGGGGCGCGCGGCGCCCGGACGCGCGCCCCCGCCTCGCGCGCCCGTAAGCTGCGAGCGCGTCCGGAG
>NZ_GG770539.1:6302663-6325494 GCF_000154905.1 Streptomyces sp. SPB074
AAAAAAAAAAAAAAAAAAAAAGGTAAAAAGAAGACAAAAAATAGAAAAAAATAAAAAAAACAAAAAATATTTCATCCTCATCTTTATATAAGATCAATCGACCATCCACTCCCAGCGGAGAGCAGCCCGCTGTGTTCGCCGGGCCGGGGCCCTCGGGTTGTGCCTCCGTCCCCACGTGGCTTCCGGCGTGTCCCCGGGCAGGCTCGCTCATGCGCGCCCGGGGGGTTCGGGGCGGTGCCGGCGGACCGGCACCGGGGGTGTCACATGTGGACCGTCGGCGCGGCCTCGCCGTCGCCCGTGCTGAGGTCGGGACGTCCGCTGCGGTACATGAGGGCCGCGATGACCGCGCCCGCCGCGAAGAAGCCCGCCGACCACCAGTAGGCGGTCGAGTAGCTCTCCAGCTGGGCCTGGGCGAGGACGCCCGGGCTCGGCTTCTTGCCCACGAGGTAGCTGGTCGCGGCGCTCGCGGCCAGCGTGTTGAGGAGCGCGGTGCCGATGGCGCCGCCGACCTGCTGCATCGTGTTGACGGCGGCCGAGCCGGCGCCCGCGTCCTTGACCGCGATGCGGCTCGTGGCGAGGCTCATGGCGGGCGGCATGACGAGGCCGAGGCCGAGACCCATGAGGATCAGCGGGGGCAGGACGTTGGCCGCGTAGGTGCTGCCGAGGTCGAGACCGGTCATCCAGACGAGGCCGCCGGAGGCCATCAACATGCCGAGCGGGACGATCGGCCGGGGGCCGACGCGCGGCAGCAGCGTGTTGGTGGAGAGCTGCGCCGTCACCATCAGGGCGCCGATCATCGGCAGGAAGGCCAGACCGGTCTTGACCGGGGTGAAGCCGAGGGACGCCTGGAGGTAGTAGGTCAGGAAGAGGAAGACACCGAACATCCCCATGCTGGAGATCGCCACGAGGATGAACGAGGCGCCCCGGTCGCGGTCGGCGAGCACGCGCAGCGGGAGCAGCGGGTGCGAGGTGCGGGTCTGCCACCACGCGAAGGCGGCGAGCACGACGGCCGCCCCGGCGAGGAAGCCCCAGGTCATGGGCGAGGACCAGTCGTGCGTCTCGGCGTTCGAGAAGCCGTAGACGAGGCCGAAGAGACCGGCCGAGGCGAGTACGGTCCCGGGCACGTCGAGCTTCGGGCGCTCCTTGACGGTGCTGCGGCCGAGGAAGATGACGCCGCCGATGAGCGCGAACACCGCGATGATCAGGTTGACGAAGAGGGTCCAGCGCCAGCTGAGGTGCTCGGTGAGCACGCCGCCGAGGAGCAGGCCGATGCCGCCGCCCGCGCCCGCGATGGCGCCGTAGATGCCGAAGGCGCGGGCGCGCTCCTTGGCGTCGGTGAAGGTCGTGTTGAGCAGCGCGAGCGCGGCCGGGGCCAGGAGCGCCCCGAAGACACCCTGGAGGACACGGCCCGTGACGAGGACCTCGAAGTTCTGCGCCGCGCCGGCGAGCGCGGAGGCGGCGGCGAAGCCGACCACGCCGGTGAGGAAGACGGTCTTGCGGCCGAGGAGGTCGGCGAGCCTGCCGCCGAGCAGCAGGAGGCTGCCGAAGGAGAGGGCGTAGGCCGTCACGACCCACTGCCTGTTGCCGTCGCTGAACTCCAGTGCCTTCTGCGCCGAGGGCAGGGCGATGTTCACGATGGTCGCGTCCAGGACCACCATCAGCTGGGCCAGGGCGATGACGCCGAGTACCCACCAGCGGTGGTTCGGGGACTTCTCGGGGGTGGCCGCCGATGTGCCGGCGGGAGCCGGCGACCGGTCCACCGGCTGACCGATGGTCTGCGTGGATTCACTCATGGACTGGTGCTCCAGGGCGCGTCGGGAAACGCTGACGGGACGGGGGACCGCACCGTGGGACGTGCGGCGCGGTACGTAGTACTGCGGGGACCCGCGAGCGGGCCACCTGGGAAACGAAACCGTTTCGTACGCAACCGTACGGGCTTCCTCGCGCCGCTTCCAACAGATTGCCCGGTGCCCGCTGAGACGCGCGTCACCCGCGATGACGTGGAATATCGGGATCACGCAGCTCAACGGGCACGGGGGGTCTGTCGGGGTGTCGACGCGGTGAACGAAACGGTTTCGTTTTTTTACCTTCTCTTGGGGGAGCGGTCACTTCCCCCGGCGTGTCCCCCGCGGGCCGCGCACCCGGCCGTACGGCGTGTCCCGGGCGGGCGGCGCGCTTGGGCCGCGCGCCGCGCCGATGCTCGTACGCTGCGCGGATGAACGAGACGATCGTGTTCGACATCGGCGAGACCCTGGTCAAGGACGACCGGTACTGGGCCGGCTGGGCCGACTGGCTCGGGGTGCCCCGGCACACGGTCTCCGCGCTCGTCGGCGCCGCCGTGGCGGCCGGAGGGGACCGCGAGGACGCGCTGCGCCTGCTGCGCCCCGGTATCGACGTCGCCGGGGCGGAGCAGGCGCGCGACGTCGTGGGCAGGGGCGAGTACCTGGACGAGAGCGACCTCTACCCCGACGTGCGCCCCGCGCTCGCCGCGCTGCGCGAGCGCGGCCACCGCGTCCTCGTCGTCGGCAACGGGAGCGCCCGCGCCGGCCAGCTCCTGCGCGACCTCGATCTCCCCGCCGACCTCCTCGCCACCTCCGAGGAGTGGGGCCTCGCCAAGCCCTCGCCCGACTTCTTCGCGCGGGTGCTCAAGGAGGCCGGTACGGAACCCGCCGCGACGGTCTACGTGGGCGACCACCCCGCGCACGACGTGTTCCCCGCCAAGGCGGCCGGGCTGCGCGTCGCCCACCTGCGCCGCGGCCCCTGGGGGCACTGGTGGGCGGACGACGCCACGGTACGGGCCGCGGCCGACTGGAGCGTGGACTCGCTGACCCGCCTGGAGACGGCCCTGCGCGCCTGACCGGGACGGCCCCCGTCACGATTCCCGCACCTCACACCCGCCGCAGCGGAACAACTCCCTTACCCCTTCATGCTTTTGGTGCGCAAAAGTATGTGCCAACCTGGCCGGGCGGACAGCAGGCCAGGAATCAGGGGGGAGACGCGGTGCCGAACGGGCCGGAGCCGGGGACGACGAAGTACGCGGAGCGGACGTTCCGCGCGGCCCCGCCGCCGGAGGACGACGCGCGGGCGCCGCGGCTCTGGCCCCGCTGGTTCGCCACCGCGCGCGGAGTGCTCGGCGCGGCGGTCTTCACCCTCGGCGGGGCGCCCTGGCCCGCGCGCGTCGCCGATCTCGCGGGAACGCTCCTGTGCGTGCTCGCCGCCGCCTTCGTGGTCGTCCACTACGTCGCGGTACGGCGCTCCCGCGTCCTCGCCCGGCCGGGCGAGGACGGCACGGCGTGGCGGCGGATGATCCCCACGCTCGTGCAGGCGGCCTGGTACGGGGCGGGCTGGCTCCTCGCGCCGCCCTTCGGCAGGACCGCGGGGGCCCTGGCCTCCGGCGTGCTGCTCGGGGCGACGCTGTGGACGCAGACGGCACGGCACGACGCGCGCGCCCGGGCGGCGCGGCGCGCGGCGGACGCCGGGCGATGACGACGCCGGACGGGCTCGACCCGCACCTCCAGCACCCGACCCGGCTGACCGTCGCGGCCTTCCTCTCCGGGTGCGCCGAGGCGGAGTTCGGCGCGGTACGCGACTACGCCGGGCTCTCGGACGCGAGCGTCAGCAGGATCGCGACGGCGCTCGCCGCGGCCGGGTACGTCCGGGTGCGCAAGGGCTACGCGGGTCGCAGGCCGCGCACGTGGCTCGCGCTCACCGCCGGGGGACGGCGGGCCCTCCAGGCGCACCTGGACGGGCTGGGCGCGCTGGCCCGCGCGGCGCGGCGGGCGGGAGCGGTGCGCGGGAAGGCGTGAACGGCGCGGGGGAAGACGTGGGCCGCGCCGGGCGGGAACGGGCGCGGCCGGGTGCAGGACCGGGGGAGTGGGGCGGACGGCGGACCGGGCCCCGCCTCAGGCCGCCGGGACGACCTCGCGCCGCACCGCCGCCGCCCATTCGGTGATCAGTCGCTCGTACTCGACACGCTGCTCCGCCGTGAGGTGGCCGCCCGCGCGCAGCCACAGGCTGCGGATCTCCTCGTTGACGTCGGCGGCGGAACGGGCGGGCTGAGCGGGAGTGAGTGGATTGGCGGACATGTCTCCCAGCCTAGGGGGTGAGGATGACGGACCGCTCCCTCCCCGGTACCGTTCGTGGCCTCGGAGCGCGGCGTGCCCGACCCGTCTGACCTGCTTGATCACCCCTCAAACGCCCCTTTGTGGGCGGCTTTTGTGATCTCAGCCTCATTTCGCCGCCGGTGTCCCGGGCCCCGCCCCCGCACACCCCCGCTGACCTGCGCGTACGCGTCTCGCACCGGCGCGGCGGACCTCAGCCCGCCGACTCGCCCGCGTGCGGGCTCAGAGCCCCGCTCTGGACGAGCCCGAGGAGCACGAGACCGAGCGCGACGCGGTAGATCACGAAGGGGAGGAAGGTCCGGTGCGAGATGTACGACATGAACCACGCGATGACCGCGTACCCGACGACGAACGCGATGACCGTCGCGAAGAGCGTCGGACCCCAGGACACATGCCCCTCGCCCGCGTCCTTGAGCTCGAAGACCCCCGAGGCGAGCACCGCCGGGATCGCGAGCAGGAAGGAGTACCGCGCCGCCGCCTGCCGCGTGTAGCCCATCAGCAGACCGCCGCTGATCGTCGCGCCCGAGCGCGAGACGCCGGGGACCAGCGCGAGCGCCTGGCAGACACCGTAGATCAGCCCGTCCCGCACCCCGAGGTCGTCGAGTGTCTTGCGCCGCACGCCCGCGCGGTGCCTGCCGCCGCGCTCCTCGCGCGCCGCGAGCCAGTCCGCGAAGCCGAGGACGAGGCCCATGACGACGAGGGTCGTCGCGATGAGCCGCAGGTCACGGAACGGGCCCTCGATCTGGTCCTGGAGGGTGAGCCCGAGCACGCCGATCGGGATCGAGCCGACGATCACGAGCCAGCCCATCTTCGCGTCGTGGTCGGCGCGCGCCGCACGGCTGGTCAGGGACCGGAACCACGCGCCGATGATCCGCCCGATGTCCTTGCGGAAGTACAGGATCACCGCGCACTCCGTGCCGATCTGGGTGACCGCGGTGAACGCCGCGCCCGGGTCGTGCCAGCCGGCGAAGGCGGCGGCGAGGCGCAGGTGCGCGCTCGACGAGATGGGCAGGAACTCGGTCAGGCCCTGGACCAGGCCGAGGATGAAGGATTCGAACCAAGACATGAACGCGCAGCCGTCCCACAGTCGTCACGTACGGGACCGGGAGCGGCAGGCTCCGGCCGGTGGTGGTCAACCGCCGCCGCCGTGGGGCCCGGGGAGGGAGAGACGATCATGCGCCGGTCGCGGTGAGCGTAGGGCACGAGAGGGTACGGACAGGTGAACGCGAGCCGAAGCGTGGGCCAATGGGGTGTCAACGCCTCCCGCTCGCCCCGGCCGGCTCGCGCGTCTCCTCCTCCGCGCCGCTCGCGCCCCGCATCCGGTGCCTGCGCCGCCAGCCGACCCAGGCCCCCGCGAGCGCCGTCACCACGACGAAACCCACCGCCAGGAGGAAGACCGGGGACCCCGGGGTGGCCGCCCGGCTCCCCGCGACGACGTACGCCGCCGTGTTCGGCACGACGCCGATCGCCGTCGCCAGCAGGAACGGCAGCCAGCGGGTGCGGGCCACGGCGGCGCAGTAGTTGACGCCCCAGTAGGGCAGCCCGGGGAAGAGGCGCAGCGCCAGCGTCGTCCGGAAGCCGTGCCTGCTCAGCTGGCCGTCGGCCGCGCGCAGCCATCGCGTGCGCAGCAGCGGACGCAGGGCGCCCTGGCCGAGGACGCGGCCGAGCCCGAAGGCGAGCCCCGCGCCGAGCACCGAACCGGCGACGGCGGCGCCGAGGCCGAACGCGCCGCCGAAGAGCGCGCCCGCGAGGAGGTTGAGCACGGGACGCGGTACGAAGGCGGCCGTGCAGACGCCGTAGGCCAGCGCGAAGGCGCCGACGGCGGCACCGCCGGTGAACTGGTGCGAGAGCGTTCCGGTGAGGAGGTCGCGGGGGTCGTGACTCAGGAGGAGCGCGGCGCCGGTGCCGAGCAGGGCGAGGAGCAGCGCGAGACGGGCCCACGGCGAGAACAGCAGCCGTACCCCGCGGGCGGGGTGGATTTCGACGTCGTCGAACATTCGGGGAGCGTAACCGAATTGACCACGCAGGTGGTCGCCGTGCGCCGTGCCCCCCGTCACGGGCCGCCGCCCCGGGGCCCGCGCCCCCGCCGCCCCGGCTCCCGCCCTCCCGGCGCCCCGGGCCCCGCGCCCCCGCCGCCCCGCCACCCGGCACAATGGCCCCGTGACCTCCCCCGAACCCCTCCCCGTCCGCCGGTCCGTCGATCACGGTGTCGCGCGACTGCTGCCCGACGTGGACCGGGCGCGGGCCTGGCTGCTCACGGTGGACGAGGCCCCGCAGTCGTACGTCGATCTCGACGCGCCCGCGCACCTGGAGTTCGAGTACACGCGGCGCATGGGCCACGCGCTCGATCTCCTCGCCGGTGAAAGCGCCCCGCTCGACGCCGCGCACCTCGGCGGGGGCGCGCTCACGCTGCCCCGCTACCTCGCCGCCACCCGGCCCGGCTCACGGCAGCACGTCGTGGAAGCGGACCGGGGCCTCGCCGCGCTCGTGGACGAGGTGCTGCCCCCGGTCCCCGGGGCCGCCGTGCACGTCGAGGACGCGCGGGCCTGGCTGGAGGGGGCGCCGGACGACAGCGCCGACGTCCTCGTCGCCGACGTCTTCGGCGGTTCCTCGGTGCCCGGGCACCTCACCACCACGGAGTACGCGCGCGAGGCCGCCCGGGTCCTGCGCCCGGGCGGCCTCTACCTCGCCAACCTGGCCGACTCCGCGCCCTTCGCCTTCCTCGGCACCCAGCTCGCGACGCTCGGTACCGCCTTCGCCCACCTCGCGCTCCTCGCCGAACCGGCCGTCCTGCGCGGGCGCCGCTTCGGCAACGTCGTCGTGCTCGCCTCCACCGCCCCGCTCCGCACCGAAGGGCTCGCCCGCCGCTGCGCGCGCGACGCCTTCCCCGCCCGCCTCGTCACGGAGCACGCGGACATCGAGGCGCTGCGCGGCACGGCGCGCCCCGTGCGCGACGGCGGGAGCATCCCCTCCCCGCTTCCGCCGGGCGGCACCTTCCGCGTGGGCTGATCAGGCGCCCGGACGCTCGGTTCCGGGCGTCGTCACCGTCTCCGGCAGTCCTTCCTCCGGCGTCGGGAGCACCGGCACGGCCGGCGCCGCGGGCGCGCGGCGCAGGTTGCGCACCTCGGGCACGCACAGCACCGCGAGCGTCAGGAGCAGGATGAGCGCCGAGCAGCCCCACAGCGCGGCCGGGCGGCCCATTGCCGACTCCACGGGTCCGGCGATCGCGGTCGCGAGCGGCAGCATCGCGAGCGAGCCGAGCCAGTCGTAGGACGACACGCGCGAGAACTTGTCCTCCGGGATCTCCTGGTGGAGCACCGTCATCCACGAGACCCCGAAGACCTCGACGCACGCCCCGCTGACGAACATCACCGCGAAGAGCCCCGCGACCGGCAGCGGCACGGCGAGCGCCGCCGAGGGCAGCGCGAGCGGCAGCACGCACAGCGTCCCCGCGAGCAGGGGCCGCGCGGGCCGCCACCGCGTCATGGCGAGCGCCCCGAGCAGCGTGCCCGCGCCGAAGCCCGCGAGCGCCGTGCCCCAGGGCCCGGGCCCGCCGAGGTGTTCCTCGGCGACGAGCGGCCCGTAGACCGCCTCGGCCGCGCCCACGACCGCGTTGACGACGGCGAACTGGAGCACGATCGACCACAGCCAGGAACGCCCGGTCACCTCCCGCCAGCCCTCGCGCAGATCCCGCAACAGCGAGACCTTGTCGCCCTCGCGCCGGGGGATCTTCCCGACATCGAGCAGCGCGCGCAGCGCCCCCGCCGCCGTGAAGGCCGCCGCGTCCACCGCGAGGACCCACCCGGGCCCGATGACGGCGACGAGCGCCCCGCCGAGCGCGGCGCCGCCGATCCCCGCGCCGTGCATCGCGACGCGGTAGAAGGCGAAGGCGCGACTGGCCTGCGGCCCGTGCACGGAGGCGAGCAGCATCCCCTCCGAGGCGGGCGAGAAGAAGGCGGTCCCCGTGCCGCCGAGCGCGGCGAGCAGCATCATCGACCACAGCTCGGCGCGCCCGGTGAGCACGAGAACGGCGAACAGCCCCTGCGAGACGCAGTTGAGGCCGTTCGCCGCGACCATCACGTGGTGCCTCGGAAGCCGGTCGGCGAGCGCGCCGCCGACGAGGAGGAACACGACGAGCGGCAGGGTGCGCGCCGCGGCGACGAGCCCGACGTCCCCGCCGTCCCCGCCCGCGCCGAGCACGGCGAACGCGCTCGCGATGAGCGCGCCCTGGCTCCCGATGTTGCTCACGACGGCCGCGGCCGTCAGGAGCGTGTAGTTGCGGCCGGCCCACTCGGGACGGCGGCGCGGCGCGGGAGGCGCCGGGGGGACGGGGGTCGTGGTGCTCACGCGGAGACTATCCCCGCAGGCGGGAGCCCGTGGCAATTCCCCGCCGCCCGGCTCGTCCCGGCTGCTCCCTCAGTCCGCCTTCTTCGGCGGCGTCTTCGTCAGCCTGACCGTACTCAGGACGCGCTGGATCGTCTCCTCGGGCACCTCCCCGTCGATCCCCTTGACGCCGCTGAGGTCCCAGCTCACGTAGTCGCCCGCGCCGTTCTTGAAGGCGAAGACGATCGCCTTCCCGTCGCTGGAGCACTTGTTCGTCTTCGGGTTGTGCTCCGACCAGGCCCGCGCCACGCTCCCGGTCAGCCCGGACTTCGTCGTGTACGGCTTCGGCTTCTCCTGCTTGACCGGCTTCTTGTCCGGGTACGTGAACCCGCCGTAGATCCACCACGGCACCCGCGTCCCGGCGGCCTCGTCGGTGCTCTTCGCGCCCTGCTCGCCCCGGGTGCCGACGAGCGCCAGCGACCGCTCCTGGTTGCCGTCCTTCTTGTCGACGTAGGTGCACCACTTCGACTTGAAGTACGCGGGCCGGTTGACGGAGACGGCGTCGCTGCCCGAGGGCCGCTCCTTGTCCTCCCACTCGTAGCCGCGGCTGGTGTCGGAGAGGTCCACCTCCCAGTCGGCGGGCACCTCGAAGACCGCGCCGAACTTCGGGTTCGCGACCACCTGCCAGCCGGGGATCGTCGGCTCCTCGCGGTCCGTGTTGCGCGAGGACGGGCTCGGCGTGGGGCTCGGCTCGCGCGTGGAGGCGGTCGGCGGCGGCGACTTCTTGCCGTCGTCGGCCACGGTCTTCCTGCCGTCCCGCTTGTCCACGACGTACGCGGCCGTGCCCCCGGCCGCCGCGATGACCGCGACGGCGCAGACCACCGCGACGATCACGGTCGTCCGCTTGCTGTTCTTCCCGCCGCCGTCACCGGGACCGCCGGGACCGCCGGGACCGCCGGGACCACCCGCGCCGCCCGTGCCGAAGGGCGGCTGCTGCGGGTACCCGTAGGCGGGCTGCTGCTGGTACGGGCCGGGAGCGCCGTAGCCCCCCGGCTGCCCGTACGGCCCCGGCGGCGTGCCGGGCTGCTGCCCGTAAGGGCCCTGCTGGGCGTACGGGCCCGGGGCGGGCTGCCCGTAGCCCCCGCCGGAGCCGGCCTGCGGCTGACCGTAGCCGCCGCCTCCCGGCCCGCCCTGTCCGTTCTGTCCCGGCTGTCCCGCGTCTCGCTGCCACGGACCGTCCTGCGGTATCCGCGGATCGTGCTCGCCCCCTGGCGGCTTTTCTTCTGGCCACATGAGCGAGACCCTAGGCCGCGGCGCGTGATGCGCGCCACGGGGGAGGGGGTGGCGAGACCGGGTCGTGACACGCGACGGGACCGGGCCGTGACATGCGGGCGAGGTCCCCGGCGGCCGTCGCGGCGGGAACATCCGGGCGTCCTCTCACGTTTCTCTCATCCAGTAGGCTGCCCGCCGTGCGTCCGCGCGCCGGGCACGGCGCGAGCGGCGCGAAGTGTCCGCGTGATCCGCGCGACTCGCGCGAAGTGTCTGGGAGGCAGCAGGGTGCACGTCCAGGAGTGGCTGGAAACCGTCCCCGCCATCGCCGTGTACATCGTCGTCGCGGGGGTGATCGGCGTCGAGAGCCTCGGTATCCCGCTGCCCGGTGAGGTCGTGCTCGTCTCCGCCGCCGTACTGGCCTCCCAGCACGGCCACATCGACCCCTACGTCCTCGGGGCGTGCGCCGTCGCCGGGGCCGTGATCGGCGACTCCATCGGGTACGCGATCGGCCGCAAGGGCGGGCGTCCCCTCATCGCGAAACTGGAACAGAAGTTCCCGAAGCACTTCAGCGCGCAGAACGTCGAGTCGGCCGAGAGCTCCTTCCACCGCTGGGGCATGTGGGCCGTCTTCTTCGGCCGCTTCATCGCCCTCCTGCGCATCTTCGCGGGCCCCCTCGCCGGTGTCCTGCACATGCCCTACTGGAAGTTCCTCATCGCCAACCTGCTCGGCGGCATCGTCTGGGCGGGCGGCACCACCGCCGTCGTCTACACGCTGGGCAAGGTCGCCGAGGAGTGGCTCAGCCGCTTCTCCTGGCTCGCGCTGCTCGCCGCCGTCCTCGTCGGCGCGCTCTCGCTCCTGCTCATGAAGCGCCGCGCGGCCAAGCAGCGCGCGCGGGGCGAGGCGGCGGAGAAGATCCTCGGCGGCGCGGGCGGCGCGGGCGCCCCCGCAAAAGCCCGTACGGAGACCGCCGCCGCGAGCGTCGCGGAGGCCCCGGGCGCCGGGGAGCCCGGCCCCGCCGCCGGGTCCGCGACCGCCGCCGCCCAGGCCCCCGGCCCCGCCGCCGAGCCGGGCACGACCCAGGAGAGCCCCGCGTGAGCGACGCACTCGTCTCCCCGGTCGGGGGCCACACCCCCGAGATCGATCCCGCAGCCTACACCGCACCGACCTCCGTCGTGCTCGGCGCCGTCCGCCTGGAGGCGGAGGCGAGCGTCTGGTACCACGCGGTACTGCGCGGCGACGCGGACAGCATCACGATCGGCCCCGGCAGCAACGTGCAGGACAACTGCACGGTCCACGCCGACCCCGGCTTCCCGGTGCGGGTCGGCGGCGGCGTCTCGGTGGGCCACAACGCCGTCCTGCACGGCTGCGTCGTGGAGGACGGCGTCCTCGTCGGCATGGGCGCGACCATCCTCAACGGCGCGCGCGTCGGCGCCGGTTCCCTCGTCGCCGCGCAGGCCCTCGTCCCGCAGGGCATGGAGGTGCCGCCCGGTTCGCTCGTCGCGGGCGTCCCGGCCAGGGTGCGCCGCGCGCTGACCGCCGAGGAGCGCGAGGACATCGCCCGCAACGCCGCCGTCTACCGCCGGCTCGCGAAGACCCACGCCGCCGAGGTGCGCTGAGCCGGGCCCGCGCGCCGGGACGAAGATCACAGAACCCGGCCACCGCCCCGGGGCTACTCATGAGTACGGTAAGGGTGTGCCGCGCAACCGCAAGCCCCCGCTCCCGCCCGCCCGCTGGCCGCGCGCCCTCGCGCACCGCGTCGCGCAGACCGGCTGGCGCCTGCTGCGCGAGGCGGGCGCCGTCACCGCGCACGCGCACGGGCGGCTGCGCTTCGGCGCGATCGGCGAGGGCACCCGGCTCGCCTTCCCGCAGGGCACCATCTTCAACGAGCGCTGGATACGGCTCGGCGCGCACTGCGTCATCGCCGAACAGGTGACCCTCACCGCGGGGATGCTCCCGCTCGGCCCCGGCGAGACACTCGGCCCGGACCCCGTCCTGCGCCTCGGCGACGGCGTCGTCCTCGGCCGGGGCAGCCACGTCGTCGCCGACGCGCCCGTCACCATCGGGGACGAGGCCTTCCTCGGCCCGTACGTCTACGTCACCTCGACCAACCACAGCTACGACGACCCGCGCCGCCCGGTCGGCAAACAGTGGCCGCGCCGCGCCCCGGTCACGATCGGCGCGGGCTCCTGGATCGGCACCGGGGCGGTGATACTCCCCGGCGCGCGCCTCGGCCGCAATGCCGTGGTCGCCGCCGGCTCGGTGGTACGCGGCACGGTCCCCGACCACGCGGTCGTCGCCGGGGCGCCCGCGCGCGTCGTACGCCGCTGGGACGAGGCCACCGGCTGGCAGCCGCCGCTGCGCACGCCCGCCCCCGTCCCGCTGCCGCCGCGGGCGGACGCGGCGCGGATCGCCGCCCTCGCCGCGCTCGACGCCGAGCAGCTCGCGGGCCTCGAACGGCTCGCGGAACGGGA
Source organism: Streptomyces sp. SPB074 (assembly GCF_000154905.1). Taxonomy (GTDB): domain Bacteria; phylum Actinomycetota; class Actinomycetes; order Streptomycetales; family Streptomycetaceae; genus Streptomyces. Next base: position 6,314,851 of record NZ_GG770539.1, read on the forward strand.
GCGGGAACGCGGCTGAGGCCCGCGCGCCGCGCGCCGCCCGCTTCAGGAACCCAGGCGGGGGATCTCGATGGCGGGGCAGCGGTCCATCACCATCGCGAGGCCCGCCGCCGTCGTGCGCGCGCGGGCGGCCTCGTCCGTCACACCGAGCTGGAACCACACCGCCTTCGCGCCCTTCGCCACCGCCGCGTCCGCGACCGCGCCCGCCTGCGCGCTGTTGACGAAGACGTCGACCACGTCCACCGGGAAGGGGATGTCCTCCAGGCTCGCGTACCCCCGCTCGCCGTGGACCGTCTCCGCCTTGGGATGGACCGGCACGATCCGCTTGCCGAACTCCTGGAGGACCCGGGCCACGCCGTACGCGGCGCGCGCGGTGTTGTTCGAGAGCCCGACCACGGCCCACGTGTCGCCCGTGCCGGTGAGGATGTCCCGTACCGTCTCGTCGTCGCCGTGCATCCGGTGCCTCCTGATCGCCGCTGCTTCCGTGAGCGGCAACACGCACCCGCCGCGAGCGATTCCCGCGGGCCGCATACGCTGGGGGGATGCCCCAGGACGCGTACCTCACCCTGGCCCGCGAGGGCAGCCACGAGGCGGAGATCAACCGGTCCCGGTTCCTGTGCACCCTCGCGCCCGTCGCCGACGAGGCCGAGGCGCGGGCGTTCCTCGCGCGGGTGCGCGGCGCGCACGCCGACGCGAGCCACAACTGCTGGGCGTACGTCCTCGGCGCCGACGCCGCGACGCAGAAGGCGAGCGACGACGGCGAGCCGGGCGGTACGGCGGGCGTCCCCATGCTCCAGATGCTCACGCGCCGCGAGCTGCGGTACGTGGCGGCCGTCGTCACGCGCTACTACGGCGGGGTCAAACTCGGCGCCGGCGGCCTCATCCGCGCCTACGGCGGGGTCGTCGGCGAGACGCTCGACCGGCTGGGCACCGTCACCCGGCGCCGCTACCGCCTCGCGACCGTCACCGTGGACCACCGGCGCGCCGGGAGGATCGAGAACGACCTGCGCGCGACGGGCCGTTCGGTGCGCGGGGTGCGGTACGGGGAGCGGGTCAGCATCGACCTCGGCATCCCCGGCGGCGAGGTCGACGCCTTCCGCGCCTGGCTCGCGGACGCGACGGCGGGCACGGCGGAACTCACCCTGGGCGGGGAGGCGTACGGGGACGGGTGAGCGGGGACGGGGAGGCGCGGGCTCCCGGCGCTCACCCGCCGCGCCGGGGCGTTCCCGTCCACCCGCCGCGCCGCGTCGTTCCCGCCGCGCTCAGTCCCGTACCGGGTCGCCGAACTCCGCCGCCAGCGCCGTGACGTCCGGCTCCCCCGAACTGGGCGCGCAGCGAGGCGAATTCCTCGTCCTTGCCCGGGCCGAAGCGGGTCACGATCCGCGCGTAGCCGTCGGCGGTGTGGAAGCGGCCCCCGCGCGATTTCGAGTGGAACTTGTCCGCGTACATCACGAGGCGTTCCTCGTCGGTGCGCGCCACGTAGTCGCCCGGAGGCAGCGGGAGGTGCTGGGTCTCGATGTCGGCGCGCGTGAGGCCGACGCCGGTGTGGCAGGAGCAGAAGCGGCACAGGCCCTCGGGCCAGCCCTCGGCGGCGAGCAGCCGGTGGCCGAGGATTCCGTGCCGGATGTAGTGGCCCTGGCCCAGCTCGCCCTGCTCGGCGTCCTCGTCCAGCCGGTAGACGCCGATGTCGTGGAGGAGGCACCCGGCCCGTACGACGTCCGCGTCCACCTCGGCGCCCGAGGCGGCGATGAGGCTCTCGGCGACGCGCCACACGATGCCGCAGTGCCGGTGCACGAGCGCGTACGCCTCGGTGGTGGCGGCGTACCGCTGGTGCAGGGTGTCGATCTGGTCCGGGGTGGGGAGGCGCATGGGGGTGAGCGTAGCCGCGCGCCCGGCCCCTCGTCGCGTACGGGGGACGGGCGCGCGGGAACGGGGTCAGGCGGCGGCGGGGGCGCTCTTCTCGGCGACGGAGGCGAGCGTCTTCACCAGGCCGTCGACCACCTCGGTGTCGTCGGCCGGGTGCAGCTCGGCGAAACGGGTCACGGAGCCGGGGATGGAGAGCTTGACGTCCTCCAGGACCACACCGCCGGCGATGCCCGCGGCCTTGCGCGCGTCGTCCTGCGCCCACACGCCGCCGTACTGGCCGAACGCGGTGCCGATGACGGCGACGGGCTTGCCGCTGAGGGCGCCGGCGCCGTACGGGCGGGACAGCCAGTCGATGGTGTTCTTGAGGACGGCCGGCATCGTGCCGTTGTACTCCGGCGAGAAGAGCAGGAAGGCGTCAGCGGCGGCGGCGGCCTCGCGCAGCTTCGTGGCGGCGGCGGGCACCTGGCCCTCCACGTCGATGTCCTCGTTGTAGAACGGCACGTCGGCGAGACCCTCGAAGACGACGACCTCGACGCCCTCGGGGGCGTGCTTCACGGCCGCCTCGGCGAGCTGACGGTTGTGCGAACCGGCACGGAGGCTGCCGACGAGGGCGAGGATGCGGACGGACATGGGAACTCCTGAAAGGGGAGGTGGTACGTGGCATGACCACGGATGTGTGACACTGCCCCTTCGGGAGGGGCCGCAGTTAAGCGGACCGTGGTCCGTTGAAAGTTGTAACACTTATCCGGACCGGGGTCCACTTCTGGCCGGAAGCGTTACGGTGAGTTCATGACGCGCAACATTCGGCCTCCCGGGAGCCGCGGGAACGGGACCGGCCTGCCGGTCCTCGGTTCCGCCCCCGGGCTGCGCGCCGACGCCGTACGCAACAAGGGCCTGCTCCTCGACGCGGCCTCCGCCCTCATGGACTCCTGCGGCGCCGAGCGCCTCACGATGGAGGCGGTCGCGGCGGCCGCCGGGGTCGGCAAGGGCACCGTCTTCCGCCGTTTCGGCAGCCGCGCCGGGCTCTTCGCCGCCCTCCTCGACCACCGCGAGTCCCGGCTCCAGGCCGCGTTCCTCAGCGGCCCGCCGCCGCTCGGCCCCGACGCCCCGCCGCGCGAGCGGCTGCTCGCCTTCGGGCCCGCCCTCATCGCGCACGACCGCTCCTTCTACGACGTCGTACGGGCCACCCGCGACGACCCCGAGCGCGCCTACGCGATCCCGGCCACCCGGCTGCGCGGGACCCACCTCGCCATGCTGCTGCGCGAGGCCGGCAGCACGGGCGACACGCTCCTCCAGGCCCACACGCTGCTCGCCTCGGTCGACGCGGTCCTCGTGCACCACCTGCTGACCGAGCGCGGCGTGAGCCGGGAACGCATCGAGGCGGGCTGGCGGGACCTGGTGGCGCGGCTGCTGGAGACGGGCGACGCCTGAACCCCGGTGCCCGGACGGGCGCCGCGCCTCCGCGCCGGCGCTCCCGTGCCCGCGCCTCCGCGTCAGCGGCTGCCCCGCGCTTCCCGCCGGGCGTGAACCGGCCGTGCGCGGCGCCGAGTTGTCCACGATGCGGGCGCCGTTGACAGTGCGGCGCCGGGCTGCCTACCTTACGCCGCAGACACGAACGACGGACGAGGGAAGAAGGTGGTCGGTGATGCGGGCTCAGTCCGCCGTCTCCCGGCACCGCGGCCGCCTCGCGCCCTTCCTCAACCGTCCCGTGGACCTGCTGCGCGTCAACAGCGCCCTGTGTCCGTGTCTCCCGCGCCCCGCGCGCGTCTCCCGCTGAGCCCGCGCCCGCGCGGCTGACCGGCCCCGGCGGCCGTCAGGCCACCGCCCGGCGCGCCCGGCGCCGCCCCGCCTGAACCCCGCCGCGTCCCGCCCGGACCGGCGCCGTTCCGGCGGCACTCCCCACGCGAGGCCGCGTGCGCGGGACCGGCCGGCCGACACGCCACCGCTTCCCGCAGGCCCGCGGCAGCCCCGTACCGGCTCGGCACCCCCGCAGCACCCCGCCCCGGCGGGCCGCGCCCGTGCGCGCGCCCGGCACCGGGCCCTTCCCCGCGCACCGGTCACGGACCGGTGGCGCTCCCTGTGCACGCGCCCGCCTCCGGCGTGTGCCGCCGCCCTTCCGCAGGAGCCCCCTATGAGCGAGCCGCCCGGGTCCGCCGTCACCCCGGTCCGCCCACCCGAGCCCGTACCCGAGGCGCGGGACCGCCCGCCCCTGCCGGGCGACCGGGCGGACCCCGCCGGGCCGCCCGCCGCCGCGCGCGTCCTGCCGCTGCGCCACCCCTGGCGCTGGCTCGCGACCGCCGTCGTCCTCGTCCTCGCCGCGCAGATCGTGCACGGGCTCGTCACGAACCCCTTCTACCAGTGGGACCGCTTCACCTACTGGTTCCTGCGGCCCACGATCCTCGACGGGCTCCTCATCACCCTGGAGGTGACCGCGCTCTCGGCCGTGCTCGGGCTGCTCGGCGGCGTCGTGCTCGCGCTCGGCAGGCTCTCGCGCAGTCCCGTCCTGCGCGCGGTGAGCTGGACCTACATCTGGCTGCTGCGCTCCACCCCGCTCATCGTGCTGCTGCTCTTCCTCTACAACTTCAGCGCGCTCTACCAGACCCTCAGCCTCGGAGTCCCCTTCGGCCCCGCCTTCTTCACCTTCGACGAGAGCCGCCTCGCCACCGACATGGCCCTCGCCGTCCTCGGACTGAGCCTCAACGAGGCCGCCTACGCCGCCGAAGTCGTGCGCGCCGGTCTCCTCTCCGTCGACCAGGGCCAGCACGAGGCCGCCGCCGCGCTCGGCCTGCCGCGCCGCTTCCAGTTCCTGCGCATCGTCCTCCCGCAGGCCCTGCGCGCCATCGTGCCGGGCTACGTCAACCAGCTCATCGGCCTGGTCAAGAGCACCTCTCTGGTCTTCTACGTCTCCCTGCTCGACCTCTTCGGCTCGGTGCAGAGCCTCGGCTCCACCTACCCGGGCGACATCGTGCCGCTGCTCCTCGTCGCGACCGTCTGGTACGTGCTCCTGACGAGCCTCGTCTCGATCGCCCAGTTCTACGTGGAACGCCGCTCCTCGCGCGGCGCCCTGCGCACCCTGCCGCCGACCCCGCTCCAGAAACTGCGCGCCTTTCTCCGCGACGTGCGCGCCCGGGCCCGCAAGGAGGCCGCGCTGTGAGCGGCACCACGACGACACCCGCCGGGACCACCACGGCCCCCGCCCCCCAGGCCCCGCCCGCCGTCGAGATCCACGAGGTACAGAAGTGGTACGGGGCGCAGCAGGTGCTCAGGGGCGTGAGCCTGACCGTGCGACGGGGCGAGGTCACCGTGATCCTCGGCCCCTCCGGCTCGGGCAAGTCGACGCTCCTGCGCGTCGTCAACCACCTGGAGAAGCCCGAGGCGGGACACGTCCGGCTCGCCGGTGAACTCATCGGCGTCCGCCGGCACAAGGGGCGCCTCAAGGAGCTGACCGAGCGCGCGATCCTCGCCCAGCGCGGCCGGATCGGCTTCGTCTTCCAGAACTTCAACCTCTTCCCGCACCTCACCGTCCTCGACAACGTCGCCGCCGCGCCCGTCGCCACCGGGCGGCTCGGCAAGGACGAGGCGAAGGACGTCGCCCGCGAACTCCTCGCCCGCGTGGGGCTCGCCGAGCGCGCGGGGGCCTACCCCCGGCAGCTCTCCGGCGGCCAGCAGCAGCGCGTCGCCATCGCCCGCGCCCTCGCGCTCCGCCCCGAGGTGGTGCTCTTCGACGAGCCCACCTCCGCGCTCGACCCCGAACTCGTCGGCGAAGTCCTCGCCGTCATCCGCGACCTGGCCACCAGCGGCACCACCCTCGTCGTCGTCACCCACGAGATCGGCTTCGCCCGCGAGGTCGCCGACCACGTCGTCTTCCTGGACGAGGGCCGTGTCGTGGAACAGGGCCCGCCCGCCGAGGTCCTGGACCACCCCTCCCACCCCCGCACCCGGGACTTCCTCCGCAAGGTGCTGTGAGCGGGGGCGCTCCCGTCCCCTGCCGTACCCACCCACCAACCTCACCGACAAGGACCCCTCCGCCATGCCCACGCCCCGCAGCCGTCCCCGCCGCACCGTCCTGCTGGCCGCTCTCGCCCTCGTACCGCTCGCCGCCGCGCTCACCGCCTGCGGGGACGACGCCGAGCCGGCCGCCGCCGTGGCCGGGGCCGCGCCGGGCGAGGTCGCCATCGGCGGGCTCTCCAACGGCGCGGCGAAGCCCACGACGCTCAAGGCGCCCGTGGCCGACGCGCTGCGCGCCCAGCTCCCCAAGGAGATCAAGGACAAGGGGGAACTCGTCATCGGTGTCGGCGTGCTGCCCGCAGGCTCGCCGCCGCTCAACTTCATCGGCAGCGACCAGAAGACCGTCACCGGTTCCGAGTCCGACCTCGGCCGCCTCGTCGCCTCGACCCTCGGCCTCAAGCCGGTGATCCGCAAGTCCACCTGGGAGAACATGTTCCTCGGCGTTGACAGCGGCAAGGTCGACGTCGCCTTCTCGAACGTGACCGACACCGAGGAGCGCAAGCGCAAGTACGAGTTCGCCTCCTACCGGCAGGACAACCTCGCCTTCGAGACGAACAAGTCCGCGAGCTGGACCTTCACCGGCGACCACCGGGTGCTCGCCGGCAAGACCGTCGCCGTCAGCTCGGGCACGAACCAGGAACGCATCCTCCTCGCCTGGCAGCGCGAGCTGCGCAAGGAGGGCAAGGAGCTCACCGTCAAGCACTACCCGGACCTCAACAGCACCTATCTCGCCCTCAGCGGCAAGAAGATCGACGCCTACCTGGGGCCCAACCCGGCCATCGCCTACCACACCCGCACCACCGAGGGCACGCCGCGCGCGACCCGCAGCGCCGGCACCTACTCCGGCGCGGGTTCCGCGCTCCAGGGCCTCATCGCCGCGGCCGCCAAGAAGGACAGCGGCCTCGCGAAGCCGCTCGCCGGAGCGATCAACCACCTCATCGACAACGGCCAGTACGCGAAGTGGCTCGCCGCCTGGAACCTCTCCGACGAGGCCGTGAAGCGCAGCGAGATCAACCCGCCGGGGCTTCCCCTCAGCGACTCCTGATGTCCTGGACCCGTACGGAACACCGCACACCTCACAGGAGCAGACCGCACCATGGCCACCAGCGTCCAGCCGGCCCCTTCCCCCGTCCCGGCGAGCCCTCACCTCCTCGACAACCCCGCCTGGGCCTCGCTCACCGGGCCCCACGCCGGCTTCGCCGAACGGCTCGGCGCCGCCGCGCGCTACCCGGCCGACGTCGCCGCCTTCTCGGCGCTCGCCGACCCCGGCGACCCCGCCGCCTGGGCGGACCTCGCGCGGCTCCTCGGCCCCGGCACGGTCACGCTCGTCAACGGCGCGCCGCAGGCGCCCGGCGACTGGGAGGTCCTGGAGCACGGCGCGGGCGTCCAACTCGTCGCCACCACCCTGCGCTCCGGGCCCGCGCCCGAGGCCGTCCGGCTCGGCCCGGACGACACCGGGGAGATCCTCGACCTCGTCGCCCGCACCAGACCGGGCCCCTTCAAGGAGCGCACCGTGACGCTCGGCACCTACCTCGGCATCCGCGAGGAGGGCCGCCTCGTCGCCCTCGCGGGCGAACGGCTCCACCCGCCGGGGTGGACCGAGATCAGCGCCGTGTGCACCGACCCGGACTTCCGCGGCCGGGGCCTCGCGACCCGCCTCGTACGGGCCGTCGCGCACGGCATCCGCGAGCGGGGCGACACCCCGTTCCTGCACGCGGCGGGGCGCAACACGCCCGCGATCCGGCTCTACGAGTCGATCGGCTTCACGCTCCGCAGGCGCACGACGTTCCTCGCCGTACGGACACCGGGGACACCGGCGGAGGGATGACGGGGGGGCGAGGGGCGCCCCTCCCGGTCCGGGCACGTCCTGGACCGCGCCGAGGGAGGCGCCCCCCGGCCCGCTCCGGGCGCCCTTCGCGACGCGGCCCGCTCGCAGGCGGGCCCGCCCGCGTACCGCCTCGTCAGACCCCGCCCTCATGCCGTACCGCACGATCCCGCCGCCGTCCGTCCCGTTCCCGCCGCTCCCCTCCGTCCCGTTCCTGCCCCCTCCGTCCCGTTCCTGCCGCCGTCCCACTGCCGTCCGACCGGAAGGGCCCCCGCATGTCCGACACACCTCCGCTCCACCTGGCCGTCGCCCTCGACGGAGCCGGCTGGCACCCCGCCGCCTGGCGCGCGCGGGGCGCCCGCCCGGGAGAGCTGTTCACCGCCGCCTACTGGGCGGACCTCGTGCGCGAGGCCGAGGCCGGCCTGCTCGACTTCGTGACCTTCGAGGACGCGCTCTCGCTCCAGTCCAGCCGTCTCGAGGGCCCCGACGACCGCACCGACCAGGTCCGCGGCCGGCTCGACGCCGTCCTCACCGCCGCCCGCGTCGCCCCGCTCACGCGGCATATCGGCCTCGTGCCCACCGCCGTGGTCACCCATACCGAGCCCTTCCACCTCTCCAAGGCCGTCGCCACGCTCGACCACGTGACCAAGGGGCGCGCCGGGGTACGGGTCCAGATCTCCGCCCGCCCGCAGGAGTACGCGCACTTCGGGCGCCGCGCCTTCGCGCCGCTCACGCTCGGCGAACTGCGCTCGCCCGCCGGGCAGTCCGCCGTCGCCACGCTCTTCGACGAGGCCGCCGACTACGTCGAGGTGCTGCGCCGCCTGTGGGACAGCTGGGAGGACGACGCCGAGATCCGCGACGCCGCCACCGGCCGCTTCATCGACCGGGACAAGCTCCACTACATCGACTTCGAGGGCCCGCACTTCGCCGTCAAGGGCCCCTCCATCACCCCGCGCCCCCCGCAGGGCCAGCCGCTCGTCACCTCCCTCGCCCACCAGACCGTCCCCTACCGTCTCGTCGCCCGCTCCGCCGACCTCGGCTACGTCACTCCGCACAGCGCCGAGGACGCGCGCGCGATCGTCGCCGAGATCCGCGCGGAGCACGCGGCGGCCGGGCGCGCGGGCGAGCCCCCGCACGTCTTCGGCGACCTCGTCGTCCTCCTGGACGAGGAACCGGGCCGCGCCGCCGAACGGCTCGCCGCCCTGGACGAACAAGCGGGGGAGCCGTTCACGAGCGACGCCGAGATCTTCGCGGGGACCCCCGCCGCACTCGCCGACCTCCTCACCGACTGGCAGTCCGCCGGACTCGGGGGCTACCGCCTGCGGCCCGCTGTGCTCGGCCACGACCTGCGCGGCATCACGCGCGGTCTCGTCCCCGAGCTCCAGCGCCGCGGCGCCTTCCGCACCGCCTACACGGCCACCACCCTGCGCGGTCACCTCGGTCTCGACACCCACCCGGCCAACCGCTACGCGACCGCCTGAGGCCCCGGCCCCGGAGAGGAACCCTTCCCATGAGCACCCCGCTCAAGCAGATCCACCTGGCGGCCCACTTCCCGGGCGTCAACAACACCACCGTGTGGAGCGACCCGGACTCCGGCAGCCACATCGACTTCGACTCCTTCGTCCACTTCGCCGAGACCGCCGAGCGCGCCAAGTTTGACTTCCTCTTCCTCGCCGAGGGGCTGCGGCTGCGTGAACAGGGCGGGCGGATATACGACCTGGATGTCGTGGGCCGCCCCGACACCTTCACGGTCCTCGCCGCCCTCGCCGGGGTCACGACGCACGTCGGGCTCACCGGCACCATCAACTCCACCTTCAACGAGCCCTACGAGGTGGCCCGCCAGTTCGCGAGCCTCGACCACCTCTCCGCCGGGCGGGCCGCGTGGAACGTCGTCACCTCCTGGGACGCCTTCACCGGCGAGAACTTCCGGCGCGGCGGCTACCTGCCCCGCGAGCAACGCTACGCGCGGGCGAAGGAGTTCCTGGCGACCGCGCACGAACTCTTCGACTCCTGGCACGGTGACGAGATCGCCGCCGACCCGGACTCCGGCACCTTCCTGCGCACCGCCCGCGCCGGAGCCTTCGCGCACCGCGGCGAACAGTTCGACATCCAGGGGCGGTTCAACGTCCCGCGCAGCCCCCAGGGCCGCCCCGTCGTCTTCCAGGCGGGCGACTCCGAGGAGGGCCGCGAGTTCGCCGCCGCCGAGGCCGACGCGATCTTCAGCCGCCACGACACCCTGGAGGCCGGCCAGGCGTTCCACCGCGACGTCAAGGGCCGCCTCGCCCGCCACGGCCGCACCCCCGACCAGCTCCTCATCCTGCCCGCGGCGACCTTCGCCCTCGCCGACACCGACGCCGAGGCCCGCGAACTCGCCCACGAGACACGCCTCCAGCAGGTGAGCGGACAGACCGCGCTGCGCCACCTCGAACACGTGTGGAACACCGACCTCTCCGGCTACGACCCGGACGGCCCGCTCCCCGACATCGACCCCGTCCCCGGCGAGCACACCCTCGCCCGGGGCCGCTCGACCACACGCCACCACCGCGACCCGCGCGAGATCGCCCGCGAACTGCGCGAGCGCGCCGAGGCGAAGAACCTGTCCATCCGCGAACTCGTCATCGACATCACCGCCCGCCAGACCTTCATCGGCTCGGCCGCGACCATCGCCGCCACGCTCAACGACCTCGTGCAGCGGGACGCCGCCGACGGCTTCATCCTCGCCCCGCACGTGAGCCCCGGCGGCCTCGACGCCTTCGCCGCCCAGGTCGTCCCGCTCCTCCAGGAGCGCGGCGTCTTCCGCGAGGAGTACGAGGGCACGACACTGCGCGAGCACCTGGGCCTGGCCCACCCGGACGCCTGAGGGCGGCGCCGGGGGCGCGGGTGCGGCACGGCAGGCGGCCGGGCGCGGGGAACGGGGGGCGCCCGGCCGCCCCTCCCCGGCGCCACCG
>NZ_GG770539.1:6325782-6328114 GCF_000154905.1 Streptomyces sp. SPB074
GCCGCCGGGTGCGGCGGGAACGGAGCGGCGGGTGGTCCGCGGGTGAACGGACGGACGGAGGGGGCGCGGTGAGGATTCTGCACACCTCCGACTGGCACCTCGGGCGTTCGCTGCACCGGGTGCCGCTGCTCGACGCGCAGTCCGCCTTCCTCGATCACCTCGTGACGACCGTGCGCGAGCGGGACGTCGAGGCCGTCGTCGTGGCCGGGGACGTGTACGACCGGGCCGTGCCCTCGCTGCCCGCCGTCGAACTGTTCGACCGGGCGCTGCACCGGCTCGCCGCGCTCGGCGTGCCGACCGTGCTCATCTCCGGCAACCACGACTCCGCCCGCCGCCTCGGCGTCGGCGCCGGACTCCTCGGCAGGGCCGGAATCCACCTGCGGACCAGGCCCGCCGAGTGCGGCGAACCCGTCGTGCTCCCCGACGCGCACGGAGAGGTCGCCTTCTACGGCCTCCCCTACCTCGAACCGGGACTCGTCAAGGACGAGTTCGCCGCCCCGGCCGACCACGAGGGCGTCCTCGGTGCCGCGCTCGACCGGGTCCGCGCCGACCTCGCGACCCGCCCGGCCGGCACCCGCTCCGTCGTCCTCGCGCACGCCTTCGTCACCGGCGGCGCCCCCAGCGACAGCGAGCGCGACATCACCGTGGGCGGCGTCAGCGCCGTGCCCGCCGCGCTCTTCGACGGCATCGACTACGCCGCGCTCGGCCACCTGCACGGCAGCCAGGTGCTCGGCGAGCGGCTGCGCTACTCGGGCTCCCCGCTCGCGTACTCCTTCTCCGAGGCCGGCCACCGCAAGAGCATGTGGCTGATCGACCTCGACGGGACGGGCGCCCTCACCGCCGAGCGCGTCGACTGTCCCGTGCCCCGCCCCCTCGCCCGCCTGCGCGGCACCCTCGAAGCCCTTCTCGCCGACCCCGCGCACACACCGCACGAGGACGCGTGGATCGAGGCGACGCTCACCGACGCCGTACGGCCCGAGGAGCCCATGGCGCGCCTCGCCGCGCGCTTCCCGCACCTGCTCAGCCTCGTCTTCGCGCCCGAGCGCCCGCCCGCGCCCGACGGGCGCAGCTACGCGCGGCGGCTCCAGGGCCGCGGCGACCAGGAGATCGCCGAGGACTTCGTGGCCCACGTACGGGGCGAGGCCCCCAGCGAGGACGAGCGCGCCGTGCTGCGCGCCGCCGTGGACGCCGTACGCCTGGAGACCCAGGCCGCGGAGGTCCGCCGATGAGACTCCACCGCCTCACCGTCACCGCCTTCGGGCCCTTCGCCGCCACCCAGACCGTCGACTTCGACCGCCTCGCCGAGGCCGGGCTCTTCCTCCTGCACGGCGCGACCGGCGCGGGCAAGACCTCGCTGCTCGACGCCGTCTGCTACGCGCTGTACGGCGTCGTCCCCGGCAACCGCCAGGGCGTCTCCGCGCAGGGCGAGAAGCTGCGCAGCGACCACGCGGCACCCGGCACCCGCACCTCCGTCACACTCGACTTCACCGTCTCCGGCCGCCGCCTGGAGATCACCCGGCAGCCGCCCTACGTACGGGCCAAGAAGCGCGGCACCGGCACGACGACGGAGAAGGCCCTCACCACGCTGCGCGGCCACGACCCGGTCCACGGCTGGACGGGGCTGAGCCGCACCCACCAGGAGGCCGGCGAGGAGATCAGGCAGCTCCTCGGCCTCAGCAGCGAGCAGTTCTGCCAGGTCGTCCTGCTGCCGCAGGGCCAGTTCGCCCGCTTCCTCGGCGCGGACACCGCCGATCGCGCGCTCCTCCTGCGCCAGCTCTTCGACACCCGCCGCTTCTTCGAGATCGAGACCCACCTGCGCGAGCGCAAGGCCGAGACCGACGAGGCGGTACGGGCCGCCGACAGCGACCTCCTCGCCCTCCACCACCGCATCGGCCAGGCCGCCGCGCTGCCCCGCGAGGAGACCCCGGACGGCCCCCCGGCCGCCGGTGACCCCGCGCTCCCCGGATTCGTCCTCGCGCACGCCGCGCTCGCCCGCGTCCACGCCAGGGAACAGCTCGGCATCGCGCACCTGCGCCACCAGCGCGCCGAGGCCGCCCACCAGGCCGCCGCCGCCGCGTACGACCGCGCCCGCGAACGCGCCGCGCTCCAGCGCCGCCACGCCGAGGCCCGCGCCCGCGCCGACGCGCTCGCCGCCCGCGCACCCGCGCACCGCGCCGACCTCGCCCGCCTGGACGCGGCCCGCCGCGCCGAGACCGTCGCCCCCGCCCTCGACCAGCGCGCCGCCGCGAGCACCGCCCACACCGAGGCGCTCGCCGCCGAACGCCGCCTGCGCGCCACCCTCCCGCCGGAGCACGCCGGGGACGGCGCCGCG
>NZ_GG770539.1:6329076-6336710 GCF_000154905.1 Streptomyces sp. SPB074
CGCCACCACGGCCGACCAGCTCAAGGAGGCCGACGCGCGCCTCGCCGACGCCGCCTTCGCCGCCCGCTTCGACACCCCCGCCCTCGCGGCGGCGGCGAGACTCCCCGGGCCCGAGGCGCGCGAGCTGCGCGAACGCGCCGAGTCCCACGCCCGCGAGGTCCACACGGCCACCCTCGCCCTCGCCGAGCACGCCGTCGCCGAGGCCGCCGCGCAGCCGCCCGCCGACCCGGAGGCGGCCTCGCGCGCCGCCCGCGCGGCCGAGGACCGCGCCCGGGCCGCCGCCTCCGCGCGCGACGCGGCCCGCTCGCGCGCCACCGCGCTCGACGGCCTCTCCGCCGAACTGACCGCCCGGGCCCGCGACCTGGGCCCGTTGCGCGCGCGGCACTCGCTCGTGGGCGGCCTCGCCGACCTCGCCGCCGGGAGCGCGAAGCGCAACGACCGCAGGATGCGCCTGGAGTCGTACGTGCTCGCCGCGCGCCTGGAGCAGATCGCCGCCGCCGCGACGGCGCGCCTGGCCCGTATGTCCCAGGGCCGCTACACCCTCGTCCACTCCGACGACCGCGCGGCGCGCGGGAAGCTCTCCGGGCTCGGCCTGCACGTCGTGGACGCCTGGACCGGGCGCGAGCGCGACACCGCGAGCCTGTCCGGCGGCGAGACCTTCTACGTCTCGCTCGCCCTCGCGCTGGGCCTCGCGGACGTCGTCACCGGCGAGGCGGGCGGCGTGCGGCTCGACACGCTCTTCATCGACGAGGGCTTCGGGAGCCTGGACGAGCAGACCCTGGACGAGGTCATGGACGTGCTCGACGGACTGCGCGAACGCGAACGCTGCGTCGGCATCGTGAGCCACGTCGGCGAACTGCGGCGCCGCGTGCCCGCGCGACTGGAGGTCGTCAAGGGCCGGGTCGGCTCGACGGTGCGGGAGCGCGGATTCTGAGGAGCCGCACCGGAGTGCTCACCCCTCCGGGGCCCGCAGCGCCCGGCCCGGCAGGGGCGAGGAGTAGACGACGTTCGTCGTCACGGCACCGAGCGTCCCGATCCGCCCCACCTGCGTCTCCAGGTCCCGCATCGAGCGGGCGGCGACCTTCAGCAGGAAGCAGTCCTCGCCCGTCACGTGGTGCGCTTCGAGCACCTGCGGCATGACGGCCATGAGGTCGTGGAACGGCTTGTAGTTCGTCGTCGGGTAACGCAGCCGTACGAAGGCGAGCACGCCGAGCCCGAGCCGTTCCGGGTCGAGCACCGCCGTGTACCCGCGCACGAACCCCGCCTCCTCCAGGCGCCGCACCCGCTCCGTCACCGCGCTCGGCGACATCGCGACCTCGCGCGCCAGCTCGGCGAACGAAGCCCGCCCGTCCCGCTGGAGCGCGCCGAGCAGCCGCCAGTCGGTGGCGTCGGGGGAGAAGGGGGCGGAGGGATGCGTGGTCATGGTGCGGATATACCAGGGTTTCCCCGGCGAAGGCGAGCCGAGGCCGGGATTTCCGCCTGTGCGGGACCGCCTCCGCTCCGTACCGTTGGCGCCATGCACACCACCCCGGCGCTCGACGCCTTCGCCGAACCCGCCACGGCCGCCGCCCACTTCCGCGCCCTTCTCGCGCACGCCGCCGACGTCTCCGACGTGGCCGCCGCGCTCGCCCGCGACGGCGACCCCGGCTTCGTCCTCGCCGACACCCGCTCCGAAGGCGCCTGGGTCCAGGGCCGCATCCCGGGTGCCCGGCACCTGCCCACCGCCGTCCTCGCGACGGGCGCGCACGGCCTCGACCCCGGGGTGCCCGTCGTCGTCCACTGCTGGGGCCCGGGCTGCGACGGGGCGCGGCGTGCGGCCCTCGTCCTGTCCGAACAGGGCTTCCGGGTCAAGGAGTTGATGGGCGGCTTCGAGTACTGGGTGCGCGAGGGCCTCCCGTACGAGACCGGGACCGCGCCCGCCGTGACGCGCCGCGACCCGGCGGACCGCCTCACGGCCCCGCTCGGGGCGGACGACTGCGGCTGCTGAAGGCGGGGAGGGCTGGATCTGGCCGGGCCGCGCCTCTCCAAGTACGCCGCGTCAGCCGCTCAGAGCCGCGACAGTTCCTCCACCAGGTCGTCCAGACCCAGCGAGCCCTGCGAGAGCGCGGCCATGTGCCACTTCTTCGCGTCGAAGGAATCGCCGTGCGCCTTCCGCGCGTTGGCCCGGCCCGTGAGCCAGGCGCGCTCGCCGAGCTTGTAGCCGATGGCCTGCCCCGGCATCGACAGGTAGCGGATCATCTCGCTCGCGACGAACGCGGCCGGACGGCTGCTGTGCGCGGCGAAGAACTCGTGCGCGAGAGCCGGGGTCCAGCGCTCGCCCGGGTGGAACGGCGAGTCGGCCGGGATCTCCAGCTCCAGGTGCATCCCGATGTCGATGATGACGCGCACGGCGCGCATCATCTGCGCGTCGAGGTAGCCGAGACGCTTCTCCGGCGTGTCCAGGAAGCCGAGTTCGTCCATGAGGCGCTCCGCGTACAGCGCCCAGCCCTCCACGTTCGCCGAGACCATGCCGATGCCGGCCTGGTAGCGCGAGAGGCTGTCGGCGACGTGCGTCCACTGCGCGAGCTGGAGGTGGTGCCCGGGCACGCCCTCGTGGTACCAGGTCGAGGTGAGGTCGTAGACGGGGAAGCTCGTCTCGCCCATCGTGGGCAGCCAGGTGCGGCCCGGGCGGGAGAAGTCCTCCGAGGGCTCCGTGTAGTACGGGGCCGCCGCGCTGCCCGCCGGGGCGATGCACGCCTCGACCTTGCGGACCCGCTCGGCCAGCTCGAAGTGCGTGCCGTCGAGCTTGTCGATCGCCTCGTCCATGAGGCTCTGGAGCCACTGGCGGGCCTCTTCGACGCCCTCGATACGGGTGCCGTGCTCGTCCAGGTGCGCGAGCGCGGCCCACGGCGTCGCCGCCCCGGGCAGCACCTTCTCGGCCTCGGCGCGCATCTCGGCGAGCAGCCGGTGGAACTCGGACCAGCCGTACGCGTACGCCTCGTCCAGGTCCAGGTCGCTGCCGTTGAAGTTCCTCGCCCAGCGGGCGTAGCGCTCGCGGCCCACGACGGCCGGGGCGTCGGCGATCTCCGGCGCGTACTCCTCGCGCAGCCAGTCCCGCAGCGCGACGACGGCCGCCGTGGCGCCGCGCGCCGCCTCATCCAGTTCGGCGCGCAGCGCCTCGGGGCCGGCGGCGGCGAAGTCTTCGAACCAGCCGCGCCCCTCGCCCGCCCACTCGGTGAGCTGCTCGATGAAGGTCGCGGTCGGCTCGGGCTGCGCGGGCAGGTCGCGCTCCAGGCCGAGCGCCAGCGACTCCTGGTAGCCCTCCAGGGCCGCCGGGACGGCGCGCAGGCGCGCGGCGATCGCCCGCCAGTCCTCCTCGGTCGCGGTCGGCATGAGCGTGAAGATGTCCCGCACCGGGTGGGCGGGGGTGTTCATGTTGCCGACGGTACGCAGGTGCTCGCCCGCCTCGTGCACGGCGAGTTCGGCGGTCAGGCGCTCGCGGAGCAGGCGCGCGCAGCGCCGCTCGATGTCGCTGTCGGCGCCCGGGGCGCGCTCGGCCTCGGCGAGCCGGTCCAGGGTGGTGCGGGCGAGCGCGGCGAACGCCTCGGCCCCGGTGGGGGAGAAGTCGGGCAGCCGCGTGGCGCTCTCGGCGACACCGAGGTACGTACCGGTGATCGGGTCGAGGGCGACGAGGTCGTCGACGTACGCGTCGGCGACCTCGCGGGGCAGCGGGGTCTTGGTCTCTGGCATGGGTTCATCTTGGTACCTGACGGCGGGCGGTGTCATCCGGATGGCGGGTCCTCGGTGTCCGTTTTCCGGACGGTGTGCCGAAAGACGCGGGGTGAAAACGGTCGTTCCCGTACTGGAACAGGCCCCGGACGGCGGGTCCGGGGCCTGTTTTCGGCCGGGAGCGGGTCTCATGGGCCCGCGCCCCGGGAGCCGTCGCGGTCAGCCCCGTGCGGGCCGCTCGCCCACCGTGCCCCCGGCCCGCGCGTGCCCGGTGGTGTCCGGCTCGTGGCCGGCGAGACGCGCCGTGATCACGAGGGTGCCCTCCTCGATCCGGTAGTCCAGCGGCAGCCCGAGCCCGCGCATCGCGGCGACCATCCCGGTGTTGGCGGCCTGCGTCACGGCGTACACGCTGTCCGCCCCCGCCTCGGCGGCCATCGCGACGAGCCGTTCCAGGAGCCGCGAGCCGACGCCCTTGCGCTGCCACGCGTCCTCCACGAGGAGGGCGACCTCGGTCTCCTCGCCGTCCCACAGCAGGTGCCCGAGGGCGACGAGCCGCCCGGAGGCCGTGCGCGCCGCGAGGGTACGGCCGTGCCGGGGGCCGAGCAGGTGCGCGAGGTAGCGGTCCGCGTCGCGCACCGGGCCGTGGTAGCGGCGGGCGAGCGTCGCGGGGGAGCAGCGGGCGTGCAGCTCCTTCGCCTCTTCCAGCTCCCCCTGCCCGGCCCGCTCGACGCTGACGGCCTCGCCGCGCGGCAGCGTGTACACCTCGGCGCCGCCGGGGAGGCGGGGCCCGAGCCGCGCGTCGAGCGCGAGGAGCGCGCGGGCCCGGGCGAACTCGGTGGGCGTGAAGGGGAGGTGGGGGCGCTCGGCGGTGACCACGTCCCCCTCGGGGGTGTGCAGGCGTAGGACGGTGCCGGGTCCGCCCTCGCCGTCGTGGACGCCCTCCGCGCCCTCCGCCGCCTCCGCGCCCTCGCCGGCCCTGCGCGCGGGCAGCGAGCGGATCGCGCAGCGGCCGAGGAGTTCGCGCAGCGCGCGGGGCAGTTCGGCCGGGTCGAGCGCGGTACGGGTGGCGAGGTGCAGGATGCGCGCGGGCGGGTCCACGAGGTCGTGCGCGTCGGCCCGCTCGATCCACGTACCGCTGCCGCCCGCGGCGGCGACCGCCCGGGTCAGCGCGGCGGCTTCCAGGCCCGCGGGCGCGCGCAGCGAGAACTCGTCCACGGTGCCCTCGGCGAGCGGGTGGGTCTGGAGACTGAGGATGTCCACGCGGTGCCGCGCGAGCGCCCCGCACAGCGCGGCGAGCGAGCCCGGCTCGTCGCGCACGGTGGTCCGCATCCGCCACAGCGCCGTGGCGCCGCCCCCCTCCCCGGTCGCCGGTTCCGTACCGGCCCCGGTATCGAGCGGGGGAGGGGCGTGGCCGTGGCGGCGCGACCACCACACGTGGAAACCGGCGGTCGCGGCGAGCAGTACCGCCGAGGTGACCAGCAGCTCGGGGCCCCCGGGACCGTGCGCGACGGTGTTGGCGACCGCGTCGGCCACGGCGACGGCGGTGAAGAGCGCGGCGAGCTCGACCAGTTCGCGGCGCCAGTGGCGCGGACGCGGGGCCGCCTTGTGCACAGGGGTCTCAGGATTCATGGGTTCAGCCTCGGGCACGGGTGTTGCGCGGCAGCGAACGCTTTGTGACTGATCGGTTAAGTATCGTTCCGATACGGAACGCATGGATCTGTTCGGATACCTCCTGGAAAGGAACCCCTTGGCTCTCTTCGTGATCGAGCGCGGCAGTCCCCTCCCCGCGGCCCGCGCCTGGGGACTGCTCACCGACTGGCGCCGCCACGGACGCGTCGCCCCGCTCACGGCGGTACGGGTCCGCGGCGGTCCCCCCGGCGGCGGCCTCGGCACCGTCTTCGTCGCCCGCACGCGCGTCGGCCGCCTGGGCTTCGACGACCCCATGGAGGTCACCGAGTGGCAACCGCCGCGGGGGGACACCCCGGGCGTGTGCCGTCTCGACAAGCGCGGACGGGTCTTCACCGGCTGGGCCCTGGTCGAGGTCCTGCCCCTCGCCGCGGGCTGCCGGGTCCGCTGGAGGGAGGACATCAGCCTGCGAGGCCTGCCCCGCGCGGCGGACCCCCTCACCCGCCGCCTCGCCGCCCTCGTCTTCGGCAAGGCGGTGGACCGGCTGCTGGTGGAGGACGCGCGGTGAGCGCGCGGCCCGCACGGCACGTGCGTTCCGCCCGCCCGCCCCGCGCCGCCACGCGCGCGGGAGCAGGTGCGGGAAGCACGTCGCGGCCGTGCGGGAAGCGCCCCGCAGTGGTGACAACGGGCACTGCCCCGCAGGGGTCCTGGCGTGCGAATCTCGATCGCGCCGCCGGTTCCGGTGGCTCCGCACCGCATCGAGGGAGGACGCGTGAACCCCGAGTACGCCGCGTACGCCGCCGCGCACCCCCTCTTCTACGACGCCCCGCACCACGCACGGACCGTCCTCCCCGCCCTGGGGGACGCCGGGGACTACGCCGACGCGCTCGGCACCGTCCCGCCCGGCTGGGAGGAGGCCCGGCGCGGTGACTGGCGCTCGCTGGCCCCGGCCGGCGCCCACATACCGCCGCAGGGCTGGAAGATCCACGTCTCGGCGAGCCTGGAAGCGGCCCCCCGCCTCCTCGCCACAACGGCCCGCCTCTGCTTCGACCGCCGCGTGCCCTTCAAGTTCGTGCCCACGCCGACGCTGCTCCTGCTGCGCAACGGCAAGTACGCGGACCGCGCGGGCAGCGGCAAGTTCCTCACGCTCTACCCGCCGCGCCCCGCGGACTTCGAGCCGCTGTGCCGGGACCTCGCCGCCGCGCTGGACGGCGAGCCCGGACCGTACATCCTGAGCGACCTGCGCCTGGGCGCCGGGCCCGTGCACGTGCGGTACGGGGCCTTCGCGCCGCGCTTCTGCCCCGGCCCCGGCGGCGTCCCCGTCCCCGCCGTCGCCGACCCGGCGGGGACGCTCGTCCCCGACCCGCGCGGTCCCGTCTTCGCCGTACCCGACTGGGTCACCCCGCCGCCCTTCCTCGCCCCGCACCTCGCGGCGCGTGCCGCGGCCGGCGCGGACGGCATCCCGTACGCCATCGAGGGCGCGCTGCACTTCTCCAACGGCGGCGGGGTCTACCGCGCCAAGGACCCGCGGACGGGACGGCGTCTCGTCCTCAAGGAGGCCCGGCCCCACGCGGGACTCGCCGCGGACGGCGCCGACGCCGTGGCCCGCCTGGCCCGCGAGGCGGACGTGCTGCGCCGGCTCGCCGGGCTGGACTGCGTGCCCGCCGTGCACGAGGACCTGACCGGGGGCGAACACCGCTTCCTCGTCATGGACTTCGTGCCCGGCACCACCCTCAACACGCTCTTCGCCCGCCGCTTCCCGCTCTCGCGCTCCGCGCCCGGCGAGGCGGAGCTCGCCGAGCACGCCGCCTGGGCCGAACGCACGCACCGGCTCGTCGCCGACGCCGTCGCCGCCGTCCACGCGCGCGGAGTGGTCATGGGCGATCTGCACATGAGCAATGTCATGGTGAGCGAGGACGGTCAACGCGTCGTCCTGCTCGACTTCGAGGCGGCCTCCGCGCTGAGCGAGGCGAGACGGCCCTCCGTCGCCAACCCCGCCTTCGCCGCCCCGGGGGACCGCGTGGGGCAGGCCGTCGACACCTACGCGCTCGCCTGCCTGCGCCTCGCCCTGTACCTGCCCCTGACGACACTCCTCGGCCTCGACCGCGGATACGCGGCCCGCCTCGCCGACGCCATCGCCGAGACCTTCCCCGTGCCGAGAGCCTCGCTCGACGCGGCCGTACGCGAGATCACGGGCCCGCAGGCGCCGCCCGCCGCGCGCGCCGAGCCCCCCCCCCCGCCTCGTCCGCCGTCACGGCTCCGCGCGCCGAGCCGCCCGCGTCGTCGGCCGTCACCGCCCC
>NZ_GG770539.1:6338386-6339171 GCF_000154905.1 Streptomyces sp. SPB074
AAAAAAAAAAAAAAAAAAAAAACAAGAAGAAAACAAAAAAGCTAACAGACTACGAGGTCACGATATACGCAGTCGCCGCCACACTGAGCCGCAGCGCGATCGCCACACGCACCGAAACGCCTACGCGAACTGCTCCTGGGCCGGGTCCTCGCCGCCGCCCCCGACGACAGGGAGCTGCCGCGCCCCGGCGACCTCGCGACCCGTCTCACCGCGAACACCGCCGAGGCGGCGACCGTCCCCGTCACCGTCGCCGCCGCCGTCCCCGCGGTCCTGCTGCCGCTCGGCGGTCTCGCGGGCGTCCTGCTGACCGACCTGTGGACCGGCCTCGCCCTCCTCGCCGGATTCCCGGCCGTCGCCCTGCTGCTGCGCGCCTTCACGACCGGCACCGCCGGGGCGGGCGCCCGCTACCAGCACACGCAGGCCGTCATCGCCTCCCGCCTCACCGAAGTCCTCGAAGGCGCCGAGACGGTCCACGCCGCGGGCACCGCGCGCCGCGAGTTCGGCCGCGTCACCGCCCCGCTCGCGGAACTCGCCGCGCACGGACGCGCCACCTGGCTCCTGTACGGGCGGGCCGCGGGACGCGCCGGAGTCCTGCTCCCGCTGCTGACCGTCCTCGTCCTCGCGGTGTCCGGACTGCGGCTTCGCGGCCGGGGCCATCGAGGTCGGCGGGCTCGTCGCGGTCACGCGCTACGCGGCCCTCGCCGTGGGCATCGGCACGATCACCGGCTCCCTGGGCGCCCTCGCGCGCGGGCGCGCCGCCGCCGGTCGCCTCGCGCCGCTCCTCG
>NZ_GG770539.1:6341463-6342570 GCF_000154905.1 Streptomyces sp. SPB074
CCTGGCTCTCGCCCGCCCCGCTCCTGGTCCTCGACGAGGCCACGCAGCCACCTGGACGCGCGGGCCGAACGGGGCGTGGAACGCGCGCTGTCCGCCCGGCCCGGCACGACACTCGTCCTCATCGCGCACCGTCCCGCGACGGCGGCGCGCGCCACCCGGGTGCTGCTCCTCGACGGGGCCCGCACCGACTGCGGCACGCCGGGGGAACTCGCCGCCCGCTCGGCCCTCTTCCGCGAACTGACCGGCGTCCTCGCACCGGCCGCCTCACAGCCAGCCCGCCTCCTTGGCGAGCCGGATGGCGTCCAGCCGGTTGCGCGCCCCGGTCTTGCGGATGGCCGCCGCGAGGTAGTTGCGGACCGTCCCGGCGGCGAGGTGCAGGTGCCCCGCGATCGCGGCCACCGACTCGCCCTCGGCGGCGAGCCCGAGGACACGTAGCTCGCGGTCCGACAGCGGCGATTCGGACACCTTCAGCAAGCCGAACGCCAGCGTCTCGTCCAGGTGCCGCCCTCCGGCGGCCACCTTGCGCACCACGGCGGCGAGGTCCCCCGTCTCGCCGTACTTGTCCACGTAGCCGCCCGCGCCCGCGTGGAAGGCCCGGCGCAGGTCGCCGGGCCGCTCGCCCTTCGTCAGGATGACGAGCGCGCCCGTGTCCGCCGTGTCGCGGGAGGCACGGAAGGTCTCTATCTCGGTGAGCAGGCCCAGGGAACCCGGACAGTCGAGGTCGAGAACGTAGACGTCGGGGGGACAGGTCCCGGCCGCCCGTCCCACGTCCCCCGGCCCGGCCGTGTCCACGTGCAGATCCGTACCGGCCGTGAGCAGGGCCCGGAGCGCGACCCGCCAGAGCGGGATCTCGTGCACCAGCAATATCCTCGTGCGAAGCGGCACCCGGACTCCCCCATGCTTCGTGTGACCGGGGCGGCTCGCCCGGCACGGATCAGTTCACCGGAGCGAGTGCCCCCGCATGCGCGATAGGCACGCATTGGCCGGAACGGAACGAGGCGGGGGCGGCGCGCGAGCGCCCGAAACGCGCGCCGCGTGCGCCCCCTGGGGAGCCCGCCGTCGATGCCTTCCACCCGAAGGGGCCGCCCGCCCACCCCGCGCTGAGCG
>NZ_GG770539.1:6342964-6343769 GCF_000154905.1 Streptomyces sp. SPB074
CCGGCGAGGCCGAGATCCACCTCCTGCACCAGGAGGACAACACCGCCTCGTGCCGCGTCGCCGAGAAGAGCGGCTACGCCTTCCGCCGCCTCCTGCCCGCGTTCCCGCCCGCCTTCCCCCGCGACGGGCACCTGCACGTACGGCACCTGACGGCCTGACCCCCGCCACGCCGCGCGCCCCTCCCGACGCGGCACACCGGCGCGCCCCGGGGCTCCCGCCCCGCTCTCCCGGCGGGCGTGGGCGCGGGGCGGCGGGGGCGGGTGCTAGGCGTGGCGGCGGGTGTGCCGGGCGCGTGCGGCGTCGTGGGCCTCGCGGAGCAGCGTCAGGAGCGTGTCCGTGGTGCGGGGTCCGGGGTTGACGACGGCGAGCCAGCCCTGCGCGCCGTGGAGCGGGTGGGGAAGAAGACGTCTGTGGCCGCCGGATCGTGGGTGTCGCCGGGGGCGAGGCGCCGCACGGTGGCGGGGCCCGTGTGGACGTTGACGCGATGGCGGCCGGGGGCGTCGAGGCGCGAGGCGGTGTCGCCCGGGAGGTCCTTCGTGAGGACGGTGCCGTAGGGCTGGATCCGCGCGGGGACCCAGCCGTCCGGCGCGTAGTAGACGAAGGCGTCGCCGTGGGCGAGGGGCGGGAAGCCGCTGTCCGGGCCGGGGACGAGGACGAGGGCGCCGTCGAGGCGGCGCACGGCCGCGAGAATGTGCTCGATACTCATGCTTCGAGCATGACCTTCAAGTGCTTCTGTGGGGTTCATCCATGAGCGAGGCGCCACCGCTGCGCACGGCCGACCTCGTCCGCCGCTCCGGCTACTCGT
>NZ_GG770539.1:6345677-6348338 GCF_000154905.1 Streptomyces sp. SPB074
CGAGGCGGGCGGCGCCCTCCGCCCCGTACCCGAGCAGGTGCGGCGCGTGCGCGGCGGGCGGTACCAGCAGCGGCAGGCCGGCCAGGAGCCGGTCCATGGGCAGCAGCCGCCCCCCGTCGCCGCACCGCGCGCAGCCGCGCACGTGCCGCGCGACGCGCTTGCGCCACAGAGGCGAGGGCGTCCCGTCCCAGCCGCCGAGGAGC
This sequence comes from Streptomyces sp. SPB074, assembly GCF_000154905.1. Taxonomy (GTDB): domain Bacteria; phylum Actinomycetota; class Actinomycetes; order Streptomycetales; family Streptomycetaceae; genus Streptomyces. Next base: position 6,345,881 of record NZ_GG770539.1, read on the forward strand.
CCGTCGAGTTCCCCGCACGCGCCGCGCAGCGCGAGAGCGTGCACGACGGTGCGGGCCGTCTCCATCTGCTCCTTCATCCGCTGCACCCGCACCGCCGCGTGGCGGCGCGAGACGCCGAGCGCCTCGGCGAGTTCGGCGCGCTCCAGCTCGCCGGTCTCCTCCAGCCACCACAGCGCGAGCAGCGCGCGGTCGTCGCCGTCGAGCCAGCGGGTCGCCTCGGCGATCTCCCTGCGCTGGTCGGTGAGACCGAGACGCAGCACCGTCAGGCCGACGAAATCGGCGGCGGGGTCGGGCACTTCGGCGGCGCTCTCCCAGTCGGCGCGGTGCTGCCCGGCCGCGCGCAGGGCCCGCTCACGGTCACGGATGCGCCGCACGGCGATCGCCATGAGCCAGGAGCGGTAGGCGTTCTCGTCCCTGAGCTGGGGCAGCGCGCGGACGACGCGCAGAAGCGTCTCCTGCACGACGTCGTCCACGTCGCTGTGCCCGTTGAGCGCGCGGCCCACGACGTTGTAGACGAGGGGCAGGCTCTCGGCGAGCAACTGGTCGAGTGCCGCCGGGTCCCCGGCCCGCGCGGCACGCACCGTCCCGGCCCCGGGCCCGTTGTGACCGGTCTCCCGCATCTGGCTGCTCCTTCACGCGCTGTACCCAAGCCTGTGCGGCGCTCCGACCGTGCCGCCCTGACTGGGAGACGGAGCGCCGGCCACCGGGACAACGGAAAAATCCCGGGAGAAGGAAAATCCACCACTCCGCCGGGAAAAGCCAGCGGACGGACGTGCCGGAACCGCCCGCCACCCGTCGCCGCCGCGTCACTCCTCCCGGCCGACGAGCGCCGTCACGCGAATCTCGACGCGCATCCCCGGCGCCCCCAGGGCCGCGACGCCGAGCTGGGTCCAGATGGGGGCCCGCTCGCCCATGCGGGCGCGGAACTGCTCGACCATGACGCGGTTGTGCCCGGCGCCGATCGAGTCCGGGGCGGTGGGGACGTGGTACGAGTCCACGGCGATGACGTCGCTCCAGGCGGCGCCCGCCTCGGCGAGGGTGCGGGTGACGTTCTCGAAGGCGCGGACGATCTCCTCCTCCAGCGTCTCGGGGAAGGCGAGGGCGTCGTCCCAGCCGCCCTGGCCGGAGATCTCGACGCGGTTCCCGACCCGCACGGCCTGGCTGTACCGCAGGTCGCGCGGGAGCAGCGGGCCGTAGCCGGGGGTGGGGCGGCGATTGACGTCCGCGACGGCCTTGCCCGGCGCCTCCTCGAAGGGCGCGTCCGGGCGGTAACCCACCGTCGGGCCGGGAGGTCCGCGGGCGGGGCGCTCACCATCGCGCCGTAGCGGGCGCTCGCCATGCCGCCCTCCACCGCGACGTGCAGGCCGTGCGCGGACGCGTGCCGGGCGGTCTCTCGGACGGGCGAACTCCCGCTCTCCTGTGGTGCGGAAACCCCCGGAACGAGTGATTCGCGAACACCTGATGAACCCTTTGCCCGGAGCTGACCACTCCGTGGCCGTGCCCCCGATGATTGGTCTTGACCAAGGGTGGGAGCGGGCCTACTCTCGCCAGAGTCGGATAGTGCAACAACCTTTAATAAAGAAGCCCGCGTAAAGCTCCCCCGGCACCGGCCCGGCGGGAGGCGGCACCAGGCACGGCACGCGGCACGAGGCACACGACGAAGGCGGAGGACAGGGTGGGGATCAGGCTGCAAACGGTGCCGGAGCCCAAGTACCGGCATCTCAAGACGGTCATCGGCGAAGCGCTCGACCACGAGTTCAGGGTCGGCGAGGTGCTGCCCAACGAGCGTGAACTCGCCGCCCGTTTCGGCGTGGCCCGCGCGACGCTGCGCCAAGCGCTCGAACAGCTGGAGCTGGAGGGCCGCCTCCAGCGGCGCCGCGGCGTCGGCACCACCGTCGCCCCGCCGCGCGTCGGCGTCGAGGTCGGCAGCGAGAACTGGCCGGGCGCCCCGTGCGATCCCTGGCAGGCGCGCGACGCCCACCGCGCCCTGCCGCCCACCGCCGTCGCCGAACTGCTCGGCACCGGCGACGAGCCCGTGCACGTCCTCACCCGCGTCCGCCTGGACGAGGCCCTGCCCGTCGCGACGGAACTCCTCTACGTCCCCGCCGCCTCCGTGCCCGGGCTCAGCGCCATCGACGCCGCCGGAGGCGCCGCGCGCGCCCGCGCCGTGCTGCGCGAGCTGGGGCACCTGGGCCCGGAGGGCGAGGACCGCGCCGTGGAACTCGGCTCGGCCGGGGCCGAGGACGCCCGCCGTCTCGACCGGCTGCCCGGCTCCCCCGTCCTCCTCGTCACGACCCGGTTCTTCGCCGAGGGCGCCACCGCCGCCGTCTCCGTCGCCACCTACCGCGCGGACACCTGCCGGCTCACCTTCGGCGCCGACGGCGCGGGCGTCGAGATCGCCCCGGCCTGCCAGGCGTCCTGAGCGGACCCGGCGGGAACCACCACCGGCCGCACGAGG
>NZ_GG770539.1:6348783-6349851 GCF_000154905.1 Streptomyces sp. SPB074
CGTCCCGGGCGAGCGCGAAGACCTCCGTCACGGCCCGCTCGTCGAGGGGGTGCAACGGGCGGCCTGTCGTGGAGAGCAGCGTCTCCGGCGTCTCCTCCTGCCCCAGCAGGTGCAGCGCGCCGATCTCCCCGGCGGCCCCGCCGAACCCCCGGTGCAGCCGGCCGCCGATGAGCGAGCCCGCGCCCGGGCTCAGCCCCGCGAGCACCACGACGACGTCGTCGCTGCCGCGCGCGGCGCCCTGCCAGTGCTCCGCGAGCGCGGCGGCGTTCGCGTCGTTCTCGACCAGCACGGGGCAGCGGAAGGACCGGCGCAGCCGCTCCCCGAGCCGGAGACCCGTCCACTCCGGCAACGCGGTCCCCAGCCGGATCGTGCCGTCCGCCTCGACGATGCCCGGACTCCCCACCCCCACCGCGCGCAGCGAGTCGCGCCCCACGCCCGTGTGCCGCAGCAGTTCGCCGACGGTCAGGCGCAGGCGCTCGATCCGGTCGTCGGCGCCCGCCGACTCCTCCACCTCGCGTGCCGCCGAGCCGAGTTCGCGGCCCTCCAGGTCCGAGACGGTCGCGGCGACGCGGTGCGGGCCGATCTCCAGGCCCAGCAGGTGCCCCGCTTCGGCGCGGAAGCGGTAGAGGCGGGCCGGACGGCCCTGCTTGCGCGTCCCGGCGTCGGCGGCCGTCTCCACGACGAGCCCGGCGGCGGCGAGATCGTCCACCGCGCCCTCGACGGTGGGGCGCGAGAGCCCGGTCAGGCGCGCGACCTCGGTGAGCGTACGGGGCTGCCCGCCGCGCAGCGTGTCGAGGACCACGGCGGAGTTGATCCGCCGCAGCAAAGAGGGATCACCACCGGTCAGCCGCCCCACGTCACGTCCTTCCAGCTCGCACCCTGTGTGGCCGGATCGTACAAGGCCGCGCGCCGCTCCGGGACGGGGGAGGCGGGGACCGTACGGGGCTTGTGACCTGGGAGAGGAGAAGGTCCGTACCAGGCGAGGCAAGGTACGGACCATTGCGGCGTCCCTTGTCCGAAACCACCTGCCCGGCTGGCGCGGAACCGCCCCCGCCCGGTCCGTCCCCC
>NZ_GG770539.1:6350650-6362565 GCF_000154905.1 Streptomyces sp. SPB074
GCGCACGAGCGGTTCGTCGTCCACGAGCAGCACCCGCAGCGTCATGCGGCCGCTCCTCCCAGCGGCAGCCGGACGGCCAGGTGCCAGGAGCCGTCCCGCGCGCCCGCCGTCGCCGTACCGCCGAACACCGCCGCGCGTTCGCGCAGTCCGCGCAGCCCCCTGCCGCCACCGGGGAAGGGCGGGGCGTCCGCGGGCAGGGAATTGACGACCTCCAGCGTCAGCGCGTCCGCCCGCACCGCGAAGGCGACGCGGACCGGCACCGGTCCCGCGTGCCGCAGTACGTTCGTCAGCGCCTCCTGCGTCATGCGGTACGCCTCCCGCGAGACCGGTCCCGGCAGAGCGCCGAGATCGCCGTCCACCCGCACCGTCACCTCGGCACCCGCGCCCCGCGCCGACGAGAACAGCCGCTCCGCCTGGCCGAGCCCGGGGCGCCGCCGCGCCGCGCTCTCCGGCTCCCGCAGCACCCCCAGCACCCGTTCCAGGTCCTCCAGGGCCGCCCGCCCCGTCTCCTCGATCGCCTCCAGCGCCCGCGCGGTGAACGCCACGTCCCCCGCCGCCCGCGCCGCGCCCGCCTGGAGCACGGCGACGGTCAGCGCGTGACCGATCGAGTCGTGCAACTCGCGCGCGAGGCGCGTCCGTTCGAGCAGCTCCTCGGTACGGGCCTCCAGCGCGGCGACCCGCTCGGCCCGGGACGGCCCGAGCAACGGCACCGCGAGTCGCGCCATGAGCGCCCCCGCCCCCACCACCGTGCCGTACAGCGCGAGCAACGGCAGCGGCGACAGCACGGCCCACCAGTCGCGCGCGGGCGGCAGGAAGCGGAGCGCCCGTGGCACCTCGGCGCCCCAGGAGACCTCCGCCAGCGTCGGCAGCCACACGCACAGCAGCGTCACGCAGCAGCCGACCGCGAGCCGCGCCTCCAGCCACACCATGAGCCGCAGCCGGTCGCCCCACCCCGCCGAGACCCGCTCGCCCACGTGCCCGGCGCCCTCGCCGCGCGCGAAGAGCAACCGCGCCTGCACGCCCTCCACGGTCCGCATCCCCGGCACCGCCCCCGCGAGGAGCAGGCACGCCGCCGTCAGCAGCAGCGCGGGACCGAAACCGCCCATGACGATGATGAGCACCGCCGGGAGCGCGTTCACGATCAGCAGGTGCAGCAGCCGCGTCCACGTGACGGAGCGCGCCAGCGGCCGCGCGAGGGCGAGCGGCGCGCGGGCCGGACGCGCGAGGCGCCGTGGCGGTGCCGGCACGGAGGTGGCGTTCACCCCGCCATCATCGCCCGCGCGCCCGCCGCCCGGCTCCCCCGCACGGGGGAGAAGGCCCCCACCGGCGGGGGAGGCGCGGACGGGGGCGGCGCCGCGAGGCTGGCCGCGTGACCACGATCGAACTGAGCGCGCTCGTCAAGGAGTACGTGGGGACCCGCGTCCTGGACGGGCTCACCTGCACCCTCGCCCCCGGCCGGGTCACCGGCTTCCTCGGCCCCAACGGTTCCGGCAAGTCCACCACCCTGCGCCTGCTGCTCGGCCTCGCGCGCCCCACCCGCGGCACGGCGCTGATCGACGGCCGCCCCTACGCCGAACTCACCGCACCGCTGCGCCGCGTCGGCGCCCTGCTCGACGCGCACGCGGCCCACCCCCGCCGCCCGGCCCGCGACCACCTGCGGGTCCTGGCCGCGAGCAACGGCATTCCGGCCTCCCGCGTGGACGTGGTGCTCGGCCGCGTCGGCCTCACCGACGTCGCCGCGCGCCGCGCGGGCACGTACTCGCTCGGGATGCGCCAGCGCCTCGGCATCGCCGCCGCGCTCCTCGGCGACCCCGACGTCCTCGTCCTCGACGAGCCCGCCAACGGGGCTCGACGCCGAGGGCATGACGTGGCTGCGCGGCCTCCTGCGCGCCCACGCGGCGGCGGGCGGCACCGCGCTCGTCTCCAGCCACCTCATGCACGAGACCGCGCGGTACGCCGACCACCTCCTCGTCATCGCGGGCGGCGCGCTCCTCGCCGACCAGCCCCTCGCCACCTTCCTCGCCGACCGCACGGCGCGCCTCGTCCGCTTCCGCAGCACCGACGGCGACCGCCTCGCCGCGGCACTGCGCGGGCGGGGCCACCAGGTGCTGCCCGGGGAGGAGGGCGTGTGGAGCGTGCCGGGCGTCCTGCCCGACGAGGTCGGCGCGATCGCGGCGGCCGAAGGAGTCGGCGTCCTCGAACTGCGTGCCGAGGAGGCCGGGCTGGAGGACGCCTACCTCGCGCTCACCGAGGGCAGGGGCGCGCACCGGGGCCGCCCGGCCGCTCCCGCCGGCGGCTGACCGCGCGAGCCGGACACCGAGGTCCCGCCGGACGCCGAGTCCCGTCGCCCGCGCCGCCGAAAGGCCGCGCGCCCCCCCGCACACCCACCACCCAGGAGCCCCGCATGACGACCCCGCTCACCACCGCGCCACCCGCCTTCGCGCCGCTCACCGCCGCCCTGCGCGCCGAGGGACTGCGCGTGCGCACCCTGCGCTCCCTCCTCCTCACCCTCGCCCTCGTCCCCCTCCTGACCGCCGCGACCGCCTTCGCCTCCGCGAGCGGCACCGGCGACGGCGACGCCCTGTACGACGCCTTCTTCGGCGTGATGTTCGGCCAGCTCACCGCGCTCGTCTTCGCCACTCTCGCGGTGACGGGGCAACTCGCGGGCGACGGCGGGGCGCACGTCCTCCTCGCCGTGCCCCGCCGCGGCCGCGCCTACGCCGCGCGGATTCTCGTCACCGGGGCGCACCTGCTCCTCGCCGGTCTGCTCGCGGGCTTCCTCACGAGTGTCTGCGCGCGGCTCGCCACGGGGGACCCGGCGGTCGGGCCTTCGGACGCCACGGCCTGGCGCGCCGTCATCGGCTGCGCGCTCTACCTCACGCTCGCCGGGCTGCTCGCGACCGGGGTGGCGACCTGACTGCGCCACGGCGTCGCGACGCTCTCGCTCACCCTCGCGCTGCTCTTCCTCCTGCCGTTCGTCCTCGGCGTGACGGCGGGCGGCGTGGCCCGCTACCTGCCCGCGACGGCGGGACAGCTCGTCCTGCGCGCCGCGCCGGGCGACGGGCCGCTCGGGCCCTGGACGGGACTCGGGGTGCTCGCCCTGTGGACGGCGCTCGCGCTCGGCGCGGGGTGGTGGCGACTGCGCCGGCACGACGTCTGAGGCCGTCGCCGGGGGCCGCCGTGCGCGGGAGTGCGGCCGCCCGGTTTACTGGACGGCATGAGCGGCACGGCCCAGCACCTGGGGACCATCGAGTCCCTGTGCACCCTGCCCTTCCCGGACGCCGACTCGTCGGCCGGGTACGGGAGTTCGGGTCCGTGCCATCACCTCGTCACCCTGCTCCACGCACCCGAGGGGGACCCGGCGGACTCCGGGGACGAGGAAATCGAAGACCAGTTCGCATCCGAACGGGAGGCGCTGGCGCTGCTCCTGACGGTACGGGGCTGGGGCCCGCCCGACCGCTTCGCCCTCACCGGCGCCGCACCGCGTGCCGGGGACACGCCGCTGCCCGCCCCCTGGGACCACCTCGCGCTCACCGTCCCCGACGTCCACCTCTGGCGCCGCGCGGACCGCTGGACGGGCCTCGGCACCGCCCACCACGGCCCCGGCCTCCCGCTCGCCCTCGTCGCCTTCACGACGACGCAGGACCCGCCCTGAGCGCTCCCGTCACTCCCGCTCCGCCGCCGCGCGCAAGCGTCCGAACTCCTCGGCCATCGCCGCGAGCGACCAGTGCGCGTTGAGCCCGCTCGGATTGGGCAGCGCCCACACCCGCGCGCCGCCCACCCGCTGCTCCTGCGGCCCGATCACGGCCTTCGGCGCGTCGAAGGCGGCGCGGTAGGCGGTGATCCCGACGACGGCGAGCCACGCGGGCCGCAGCCGCTCCACCTTCGCGGCGAGCGCGGCCCCGCCCGCGCGGAACTCCGCCGCGCTCAGCTCGCCCGCCCGCGCCGTGGCCCGCTCCACGACATTGCTGATCCCGAGCCCGTACGACAGCAACTCGCCCTGCTCCTCGGGGCGCAGCAGGCGCGGGGTGAAGCCGGAGCGGTGCAGCGCGGGCCAGAAGCGGTTGCCGGGGCGGGCGAAGTGGTGGCCGCTCGCGGCAGACAGGAGGCCGGGGTTGATCCCGCAGAAGAGCACCCGCAGGCCGGGGCCCACGACGTCGGGCAGCAGCTTGTCCCGTGCCGCCTCCAGCTCCTCGGGCGTGAAACGCACGGCGCTCACCGCCCGGCCCGGAGGACGGACGGTGAGCGTGCGGCGCGGCGGTTCAGAGGATCGCGCCCGGGGTGTAACCGGCGGCCTCGGGCCGCTCGGCGACGACGGCCTCGACGCGCGCGACGACGGCGGCCACCTGGTCGCGGGCCGCGCCCGTGAAGGAGAGCGGGTCGCCCATCAGGGCGGCGAGCCGCGCGCGGTCGAGCGGCAGCCGCTCGTCGGCGGCGAGCTTGTCGAGCAGGTCGTTGCGCTCGGCGCCCTTCTCGCGCATCTCCAGGGCCGTCGCGACCGCGTTCTCCTTGATCGCCTCGTGCGCCACCTCGCGACCGACGCCGCCGCGCACCGCGCCCATGAGGACCTTGGTCGTGGCGAGGAAGGGCAGGTAGCGGTCCAGCTCGCGCGCGACGACGGCGGGGAAGGCGCCGAACTCGTCCAGCACGGTCAGGAAGGTCTCCAGGAGGCCGTCGAGCGCGAAGAACGCGTCCGGCAGCGCGACGCGCCGCACGACGGAGCAGGAGACGTCGCCCTCGTTCCACTGGTCGCCCGCCAGCTCCCCGGTCATCGAGGCGTAGCCGCGCAGGATGACCATGAGGCCGTTGACGCGCTCGCAGGAGCGGGTGTTCATCTTGTGCGGCATCGCGGAGGAGCCGACCTGGCCGGGCTTGAAGCCCTCGGTGACCAGCTCGTTGCCCGCCATGAGACGGATCGTCTTGGCGAGCGAGGAGGGCGCGGCGGCGAGCTGCACGAGGCCCGTGACGACCTCGTAGTCCAGCGAGCGCGGGTAGACCTGCCCGACCGAGGTGAAGACCTCGCCGAAACCGAGGTGCGCGGCGACGCGGCGCTCCAGCTCGGCGAGCTTCCCGCCGTCGCCGCCGAGCAGGTCGAGCATGTCCTGCGCGGTGCCGACCGGGCCCTTGATGCCGCGCAGCGGGTAGCGGCGCAGCAACTCCTCGATCCGCCCGTAGGCGACGAACAGCTCGTCGGCGCCGGTGGCGAAGCGCTTGCCGAGCGTCGTGGCCTGCGCGGCGACGTTGTGCGAGCGCCCGGCCATGACCAGTTCGCCGTACTCCCCGGCGAGCTTGCCGAGCCGCGCGAGGACGGCGACGGCGCGGTCCCTGACGAGTTCGAGCGAGAGCCGGGTCTGGAGCTGCTCGACGTTCTCGGTGAGGTCGCGCGAGGTCATGCCCTTGTGCACGTGCTCGTGCCCGGCGAGGGCGTTGAACTCCTCGATGCGGGCCTTCACGTCGTGCCGGGTGACCTTCTCGCGCTCCGCGATGGAGGCGAGGTCCACGGTGTCGAGGACGCGCTCGTAGTCCTCGACCACCCCTTCGGGCACCTCGATGCCGAGGTCGCGCTGGGCGCGCAGCACGGCGATCCACAGCCGGCGCTCCAGCCTCACCTTCTGCTCGGGCGACCAGAGCTCGGCCAGCTCGGGGGAGGCGTAGCGGCCTGCCAGGACGTTCGGGATACGGGGCTTCGCAGTCACGAGGTCGCAGTCTACTTGGCGGTTCCCGCAGGCAGACGCGCCGGTCGCCTTCGGAGGAAGCTCCAAGGAGGGCTCCCGCCGCTCACGGCTCCGCGCGCCGCCAGCCCGTCACGGGGCCCGGGTTCGCGGGGTCGGCCGGGGTGATCCAGAAGCCCTCGCCGTCCTCCCGGCTGAACTGCGCGCCCGAGCGGCCGTCGCCCGAGGACCGGCCGGTGAGACGGCGGCCGATCCAGGGCAGCAGGTGGGCGCGCGTGAAGCGCGCGTCGGCGACCCTGCGGGCCGTCCACGAGGGGGGTACGGGGGCGGGCAGCGGGCTGTTCCAGTCGTCCTCGCCCGCCAGGCCGAGCCCCTGCCACACGGCCTCGGCCACCCTGCGGTGCCCCTCGCCGGTCAGGTGCAGGCGGTCGACGCCCCACAGCCGCTGGTCGCCGAGCGCCGCCGCGCCGTAGAGGTCGATGACCAGCGCGCCGTGCCGGGCCGCCAGTTCGTCGATGCAGGCGAACAGGGCCTCCATCCGGGGCCGGAACCGGTCGAAGACGGGGCCCTGGCGGCCCGGGCTGCGCATGAGCACGAGCTGCCGGCAGCTCGGCGCCAGCGTCTCGACCGCCTCTTCGAGCAGCCCCCGCACCCGGCCCATGTCGCAGGCGGGGCGCAGGGTGTCGTTGAGCCCGCCGACGAGCGTCACGACATCGGCGCCCATCTTCGCGGCGGGGCGGACCTGTTCGCGCACGATCTGCTCGATGAGCTTCCCGCGCACGGCGAGGTTCGCGTACCGGAATCCGGCGGTACGGGTCGCGAGGCGGGCGGCGAGCAGGTCCGCCCACCCCCGGTAGGACCCGTCGGGCAACTGGTCCGACATGCCCTCGGTGAAGCTGTCCCCGACGGCGACCAGGCTGGTGTAGGTGGCATTGATCGACATGGCGAGTGCGATCGTACCGGCCGGTACGCGGCGCGGGCGAGCCCGCGGCCGGGCCCGCCTCACGCCCCGGCACGCAGCCGGGCCCGGGGCACCGGCCCGCACCCGGGCCGCCCCCTGCCCGCCCCGCCTCCGCGCACCGCTCAGGCCGCCACCGGCTCCGTGCCCCTGCCGATCAGTTCCCGCAGGACGTCCTCCAGCGTGACGAGTCCCACGAGCCCCTCGCCCGGGGCCGTGACCACGGCCAGCTGGGCGCCCTGGGCGCGGAGCGCGGTCAGGGCGGTGTCGAGCGGCGTCCCGGCCGCGAGGCGCGGGAGGGGCCGCAGTTCGCGCGGGGCGAAGGGGAGATCGGCGGGGCGGGCGCCGAGGGCGTCCTTGACGTGCAGGTAGCCGAGCGGCCTGCCGTCGGCGTCCGTCACGGGGAAACGCGAGTAGCCGGAGGCGGCGGCGAGCGCCACGAGCCCGTCCGGGCTCGTCCCGAGCGGCGCCGTCACGAGACGCCCCGGGGCGATCGCGACGTCCCGCACGGACCGGCGGCCGAGGGCCAGCGCGTCCCGCAGCCGCCGCCCGGAGCGCGCGTCGAGCAGCCCCGCCGCGTGCGCGTCACCGACGAGGCGCGCCAGCTCGTCGTCCGAGAACGCGGCGGCCACCTCGGCCCTCGGCTCGACCCGCAGCAGCCGCAGCACACCGTCCGCCAGCGCGTTCACCCCGGCGATCGCCGGTCCGAGCGCCCGCGTGAGCGCGACGAGCGGCGGACCGAGCCACAGCGCGGCGCGCACGGGGTCCGCGAGCGCGACGTTCTTCGGGATCATCTCGCCGAGCAGCATGTGCAGGTACGTGGCGAGCACGAACGCGACGACGAACGCGGCCGGGTGCACGAGCCCGTGCGGCAGGCCCACGGCGTCGAAGCCCGGCTCCAGGAGGTGCGCGATGGCCGGTTCGGCGACGATGCCGAGGACCAGCGTGCACAGGGTGATCCCGAGCTGGGCCGCCGCCATGAGCCCGGAGACGCGCTCCGGCCCCCACAGCACCCGGCGCGCCCGCCGGTCCCCGGCCTCCGCGCGCGGCTCGACCTGCGCGCGGCGCACGGAGATGAGGGCGAACTCGGCGCCGACGAATGAAGGCGTTCGCCACGAGTGTGGCCAGCGCGACGAGCAGTTGCAGCGCGATCACAGGCCCGGCTCCTTCGTGGTGGCGAGCGCGGCCCCCGCGCCGCCGGTCGTCCCACCCGTGCCGCTCGCGTCGGCCGCGGTCGCGTCCGGGGTCCGCGCGGGCGAGGTCCCCGGTTCCGTCCCGGGGGTGGGGGCGAGCAGCCGTACGCGGCCCGCGCGGCGTCCGCCGGCGCTGTCCACCCGCAGGTCCCAGCCGGCCACGCGCACGACGTCGCCCGCGCGCGGAACGCGCCCCAGCCGGGCGGCGAGCAGCCCGCCCAAGGTCTCGTACGGGCCCTCGGGAAGCCCGGGGCCCAGCTCCGCGAGCCGGTCGACGCGCAGCGAGCCCTCGGCGGCCCACACCCGTCGCCCGTCCTCGCTCCCGGCCCGTACCAGCTCCGGCGGTCCGTGCGGGTCGTGCTCGTCGCGCACCTCGCCGACGACCTCCTCGATCACGTCCTCCAGCGTCACGACCCCTGCCGTGCCGCCGTACTCGTCGATCACGACGGCCATCGCCCGCGTCCCGCTGAGCCGGTCGAGCAGCCGGTCCACGGGCAGGCTCGCCGGGACGAGGACGGGCGGGGCGAGCAGGGCGCGGACCGGTGTCGCCGCGCGTGCGGCCGCCGGGAGCGCCAGGACGTCCTTGACGTGCACCGTGCCGCACACCTCGTCCAGCCCTTCGCCCCGGTGCACGGGGAAGCGCGAGAGGCCGCTGCGGCGGGCGGCGGTGAGGACCCGCTCGGCGGGTTCCCCGGCCGCGACGGAGACGACGTCCACGCGCGGGGTCATGACGGCGCCCGCCGTCAGGTTGCCGAGGTCGAGCGTGCGCACGAACAGCTCGGCGGTCCTCGCGGGAAGCGTGCCCGCGCGCGCCGAGTGCCGGGCGAGCGCGTCGAGTTCACGCGGGCCGCGCGCCGAGGCGAGTTCCCCGGCCGGTTCGAGGCCGAGGCGGCGCACGGCGCGGTTCGCGGTCGTGTCCAGGTGCCGGATCAGCGGGCGCAGGACGAAGGAGAAGAGCCGCAGCGGCCCGGCGACGGCGCGCGCGACGCGCTCCGGGGCGGCGATCGCCCAGTTCTGCGGCACGAGTTCGCCGACGACCATCAGGAAGGCCGTCGAGAGCGCGGTCCCGAGCACGAGCGCGAGCACCGTGACGGCCCCGGTGGGCAGCCCGAGCGCGCCGAGCGGCCCCGAGAGCAGCTTCGCGGCAAAGGGCTCGGCGAGCATCCCGATGACCAGGCTGGTCACGGGGATGCCGAGCTGAGCCCCGGAGAGCTGGAAGGTGAGCCGCCGCACGGCGGCGAGCGCGTGCCGGGCGCCGCGCTCACCCCGGGTCGCGGCGGCTTCCAGGGCCCCGCGCTCGACGGTCGTCAGGGAGAACTCGGCCGCGACGAAGACGCCGCAGGCGAGAGCGAGGAGCACGGCGAGGCCGAGCAGGAGGAGTTCCGGCATCGGACCCCTCCGGAGAAGGAGAAGGAAATCGCGCCGGAGCGCGGACCGGGAGGCTCGCCCATGGGCGGACGCTCACACCTTTCACTGGAGAACCCCGCGCGAGCGCGGAGGGGCCACGATGCGCGAATCGAAAAGGGCCGGTCACGCAAGAGTAAAGGATGAGCAAAGCAAGGGGGAAGGGACGGGCCGCCGGGGCGCGCGGGCCACGCCTGACGGGGGTGGGGGCGGAGGTGGCGGGGGGCGGTGAGGGTCTGGGACCCGGGGGTTCACACCGGCTTCACCCAGCGCCGCCACCGCTCCTCGCGCACGTATCCGGCCGCGCCCCACGTGCCGTGCGCGCGCGTGTTCTCCTCCGGGACCATCGCGTCCGCGCGGCGACCGCCGAGCGAGGCGAAGCGGTCCTCCATCGCGGCGAGGAGTGCCCTGGCCACGCCCTGGCGGCGGTGGGCGGGGTGGACGGCGAGGCGGTAGGCCGAGCAGCGCCAGCCGTCGAAACCGGCGATGACCGTGCCGACGAGCAGGCCGCCCCGTTCGGCGAGGAGCAGCGCCTCGGGATCACGGTCGAGGAGGCGGCCGGCACCGGCGCGATCGTCGCTGATGCTCGTCCCCTCGGCGGCCTCGCGCCAGAAGGCGAGGACCGCGTCGATGTCGGCGCGCACGGCGTGACGGACGTGCGGCGGGGTGCCGGAGGGGCCGAGGGCGCTCACGGAAGTCATGGGAGCAGCCAAGCAGGCGGCGCGGGGGCGCGGCACGCTGTTTTCGGGGGCCGGTACCGAGCGGCTTTCCCCGGCGGTGCGTACGCGGCGCGGCCGGACGCCCACTCCGGCCGCCACCCGCTCACCCTCCCGCGCCGGCACTCCGTCCGCCCGTGCCCCGCCGGCCCGCGCCGGCATCCCGTCCGCCCGTGCCCCGCCCTCCCGCGCGATCCGCTCGGCCGTAGCAGGCTTCACCGCTTCGGGCGACAGTGGCGCACAGTCGCCGGGGCGCGCCGCGCACGGGTGGCAGGCTGTCGCGAACCACCGACCCGGTGCGCCGTACGGGCGCCCGGTGGGAAAGGGGCAGGTCGTCATGGCCGATCAGCAGGAAGCCTCCGTCACGCTGCCGAGCGAGGCCGCCTCGGTCCCCGAGGCGCGCGCGTTCGTCGCCGCCCTCCTGCGCGAGTGGGGGCTGCCGGAGGGGGAGGACCTGACCGCGTCGGTGCGGTTGATCGTCTCCGAACTCGTCACCAACGCCGTCCTGCACACCGGTGAGCGCTCCCCGTTCTTCACCGTCACCGTCTCGCTCGACCGCGAGGAACTCCTGCGCGTCGGTGTCACCGACTCCCACCCGCGCCCTCCGCGCCGCCTCCCGGCCGCCGTGCAGCAGGACAACGGGCGCGGCCTCGCGATCATCCGCTTCCTCACGGCCGAGAACGGCGGCAGGCTCTCGGTGGTCCCGACGCCGCAGGGCGGCAAGACGGTGCTGGTCGCCCTGCCCTGGAGCCCGGCACGCGCGGCGGCCGTGCCCGAGAACTGAGTTCCCGTCACGGCCCCGCGCGCACCGCTCCGCGCTACCGCACCCGTCCGTACGCGACGCGCTTCGACCAGATCTTTTCGAGCTTCACGACGTCCCCCGTCTTGGGGGCGTGCCAGATCTTGTTCCTACCGGCGTAGACGCCCACGTGGTAGACGCTCCCGCCGGACCGGAAGAAGACGAGATCGCCCTTGGTGCGCTTGCCGGCCGACACGTGCCGGGTCCGGTTGTACTGCGCCTGGGCGGTGCGGGGCAGGGACTTGCCCGCCTTCTTGAACGAATAGACCGTCAGGCCCGAGCAGTCGAAGCGGCGCGGGCCCGTCGCGCCCCAGCGGTAGGGGGCGCCCTTCTTGGACGCCGCCACCTTGAGGGCCTTCGCGGAGGTGCGGGCGGCGGCCGACGCCTCTCCGGAGGCGCCGGGGACGAGGACGGTGCCGCCCACGGCGGCGAGGGTGAGGACCGATACGGCGCCGGTCCGCGAGAACAGGACGGGAACTCGATTGCGCACTGCCATGCGTAACCCTTCGTCAACCGCCTGAGAAGGATGACCTGTCGGGTTCGGACTGGCGAAGACGCCCGGCCGCTCACGCGGCTTCACCCCAAGGACCGGCGCCCGTTGCCGGGCCCGACCCGCCGTGCTCGGGTCCTCCACTCCCGCCGATCCACTCCGTGTCGACCTGGCGTCCGGGCGGCGGCGGGACTCGGCGTCCGCCCGGACCGCCCCGCCGCTGCGGCGGGGGCTTGTCGTCGGGAGCGATCTTGGCGCACGACACCGCCTGATTCCGAATGAAAACCGGCTTATGTGAGCTTAGTCACCCGTATGCCGATCGGGTGGCGAAAGACCGTCAGCCGGGGTGCCGCTCAGCCATGAGGAGCCCCCGACCAGCGCGAACGCCGTCCACGGGCGGCGCTTCGCGGACCCCGGACGCAAGCCGCGGCCGTGCGACGCCGACGCGGCCGTACGTCATTGGGGGGGTCCTCCGTTCGGCCGCCGCGCGTCGCGCCCCGGACATCCGTGGGCGCGTGGCGCATGGATATGACAGGTTTCGAAGCGATATGCGCCGCCCGGCGCGGAGTTCGCGCCCCGCGCGGCCGACGGCGAACGGGGGCGCGAAGCGGCGTGCGGGAACGAGTACGTGTGCGGGTCCGCGCGCCTGCGCGGAGTCCCGCGTGTGTGCGGGGCCCCCGCGC
>NZ_GG770539.1:6363091-6367964 GCF_000154905.1 Streptomyces sp. SPB074
AGGGCGTCGATGATCCCGTACGCCACCGCTTCCGCCGCCGTCAGGACGCGCTCGCGTTCCATGTCGCCGTGCACCTCGTCCTCCGTCCGCCCCGTGGCCGCGGCGAGCAGTCGTTCCGTCGTGCGCCGCTCGCGCGCCATTTCCCCGGCCAGGACGGCCAGATCGCTCGGCCGTCCCCGTGTCACCTCGGCCAACTCCGGCTGCCGCAGCACGATCCGAGCCCCGGGCAGCGCCGCGCGCTTGCCCGGGGTCCCGGCGGCGAGCAGGACCGCGCCGACCGCGACGGCCTGCCCGAGGCAGTAGGTCGCGACGTCGCACGACAGGTGCCGCAGCGTGTAGTGGACGGCGGTCAGCGCGGTGAAGTCGCCGCCCGGGCAGTTGAGGTAGAGGGAGATGTCCTGGTCCGGGGCCGCGTACTCCAGGTGCAGGAACTGCGCCGCGAGGTCCGCCGCCGCCGTGTCGTCGAGCGGGGTGCCGAGAAACACGATCCGACCTTCCAGCAGCCGGGAGTACGGGTCAAGAGCGCGGGTGCCGTAGCTGGTGCGCTCGGTGAACTCGGGGAGCACGTGACGGTTGAGGGGGGTCCGGTCGGTGGGCCGCAAGGCGAAGCCTCCTGGGGCGCGGGACGCGCGAGGGCGCGGAGGACGCACGGGCCGAATGGACCGTACGTTTCGTACGTCCTGTAAATTCTGTACAGAACGTACGTGAGTGTGGATCAGGTGTCGGGGCGCGCGCAACAAGGACGCCCGGATTACGCCGACAGCGAGAGCGGCCGCGCGACTTAAGGTGGAGGGCATGGCTTACGAGATCCCGGTGACCCGAGCCCGCGCCGAGCTGGCCGACCTGATCAACCGGGTCGTGTACGGCGAGGAGCGGGTCGTCGTCACCCGGCACGGCAAACCCCTCGCCGCGCTCGTGTCGGCGGCCGACCTGGAGCGCCTCGCGGCTCTCGACGCGGAGGAGGCGGCCGAGGCCGCGGAGCCCGCTTCCTCGCTCGGCAGCGTCACCGCGCTGCCCGGGCCCCCCGCGCCCGCCGACCCGTTCCGGCCCGGCTTCGGCATCGCCGCCGAACACCACCAGCCCCGGCGGACCTGAGCGCGCGCGGGACGGCCGTCCCCCGCGCGCCCGGCCCGTGACGTATACGGACCCGCTCCGCCCGCGCGGCGACCGCGCACTTCCCGCACCCTGGGCCCGCCCGGCCGCGTAACGCGCCGTAACGCGCCTGAAACCGTTCGCCGTTAGCCTCGGCCTCGCCCCGCCGGGAAACCCCCGGAGCGCCGGGGAGTGGGACGAGTGGAAGAGGTGGCGGACGCGTGCAACTCACCCCGCACGAGCAGGAACGGCTCCTGATCCATGTGGCCGCCGACGTGGCGCGCGGGAGGCGGGAGCGGGGGCTCAGGCTCAACCACCCCGAGGCGGTCGCCCTCATCACCTCGCACCTGCTCGAAGGCGCGCGCGACGGCCGCACCGTGGCCGAACTCATGGCCTCCGGGCGGGAAGTGCTCACCCGCGCCGACGTCATGGACGGCATCGCCGAGCTGATCCACGAGGTGCAGGTCGAGGCGACCTTCCCCGACGGCACGAAGCTCGTCACCGTCCACGAGCCCATCGTCTGAGCCGGGGGAGGCCCGCGTGATTCCCGGGGAGATCCTGTACGCCGAGGAGCCCGTCGCCTACAACGAGGGCCGCGAGCCGACCACGGTGACCGTCCTCAACACCGCCGACCGGCCGGTCCAGGTCGGCTCGCACTACCACTTCGCCGAGGCCAACCCGGGCCTCGACTTCGACCGCGCGGCCGCGTACGGCAAGCGGCTCCACATCCCGGCGGGCACGGCCGTCCGCTTCGAGCCCGGCATTCCCGCCGAGGTCGCCCTCGTCCCGCTCGCCGGCGCCCGCGTCGTCGCCGGGCTGCGCGGCGAGACGGCGGGGCCCCTCGACACCGACGCCACCCGCGCGGACACCCGTACGGCCACCGGCGCCCCGGAGCCCCGTACGGCCGCCGCCCCGGAGCCGCGCACCGCCGCCCCGCGGGCCGGTTCCACCACCGCCGCCCCGGACGAGGGAGCCTCCCGTGACGACACCTGAGCGAGCCCCGCGCCACCACACCCTCGACCGGCCCGCCTACGCCGACCTCTACGGGCCCACGACCGGCGACCGCGTCCGGCTCGCCGACACCGACCTCCTCGTGGAGATCGAGGAGGACCGCTGCGGCGGCCCCGGGCGCGCGGGCGAGGAAGCGGTCTTCGGCGGCGGCAAGGTCATCCGCGAGTCGATGGGCCAGTCCCGCGCGAGCCGCGCCGACGGCACCCCCGACACCGTCGTCACCGGCGCCGTCGTCCTCGACCACTGGGGCATCGTCAAGGCCGACATCGGGATCAGGGACGGGCGGATCGTCGCGCTCGGCAAGGCCGGGAACCCCGACACGATGGACGGCGTGCACCCGGGCCTCGTCATCGGCCCCGAGACGGAGATCATCGCCGGGAACGGGAAGATCCTCACCGCCGGCGCCATCGACACGCACGTGCACTTCATCTCGCCGGGCCTCGTGGACGAGGCGATCGGCTCGGGCGTCACGACGATGGTCGGCGGCGGCACGGGACCGGCCGAGGGCACCAAGGCGACCACCATCACCCCGGGCTCCTGGCACCTGGCCCGCATGTTCGAGGCCCTGGAGAACAGCCCCGTCAACGTCGGCCTCCTCGGCAAGGGCAACACCACCTCCCGCGCCTCGATGCGCGACCAGCTCCGCGCCGGGGTCGTCGGCTTCAAGATCCACGAGGACTGGGGCGCGACCCCCGCCGTCATCGACGCCTGCCTCGACGTGTGCGAGGAGTCCGGGGCCCAGCTCGCCATCCACACCGACACCCTGAACGAGGCGGGATTCGTCGGCGACACCTTCGCCGCCGTACGGGGCCGCACCCTGCACGCCTTCCACGTCGAGGGCGCGGGCGGCGGTCACGCCCCCGACATGATCACCGCCGTCTCGCTCCCGCACATCCTGCCCAGCTCCACCAACCCGACCCGCCCGCACACCGTCAACACCGTCGAGGAACACCTCGACATGCTGATGGTCTGCCACCACCTCAACCCGGCGGTCCCCGAGGACCTCGCCTTCGCCGAGTCGCGCATCAGGCCCTCCACGATCGCCGCCGAGGACATCCTCCACGACCTCGGCGCCATCTCGATCATGTCCTCCGACTCCCAGGCGATGGGCCGCGTCGGCGAGGTGATCCTGCGCACCTGGCAGACCGCGCACGTCATGAAACGGCGGCGCGGCAGCCTGCCCGGCGACGGACGCGCCGACAACCTCCGCGCGAAGCGGTACGTGGCCAAGTACACGATCAACGCGGCGCTCGCCCAGGGCATCGACGCCGAGGTGGGCTCCGTGGAGCCCGGGAAGCTCGCCGATCTCGTGCTGTGGGACCCGGCGTTCTTCGGCGTGAAACCCCAGCTCGTCCTCAAGGGCGGACAGATCGCCTGGGCGCAGATGGGCGACGCCAACGCCTCCATCCCCACCCCCCAGCCGGTCCTGCCCCGGCCCATGTTCGGCGCGATGGGCGCGGCGCCCGCCGGGCTCTCGCTCAACTTCGTCACGCAGGACGCGCTCGACGACGGCCTCCCCGAACGCCTCGGCCTGCGCCGCGCGTTCACCGCGATCCGCTCGACACGCGGCCTCGGCAAGGCCGACATGCGGCTCAACGACGCGCTGCCCCGCGTCGAAGTCGCCCCCGACAGCTTCGCCGTGACGATCGACGGGGAACTGGTCGAGCCCGAACCCGTCACCGAACTGCCCATGGCGCAGCGGTACTTCCTGTTCTGAACCGCCCCGAGAAAGAGGAGCCCGCCCCGTGCCCGTGCCCGCCGCCCTGCTCGTCCTCGCCGACGGGAGGCTCCCCGCCGGGGGCCACGCGCACTCCGGCGGGGCGGAGGAGGCCGTGGCCGCGGGGCGCGTCACCGGCCCCGCCGACCTCCACGCGTACTGCCTCGGCCGCGCGCACACCACGGGGCTCGTCGCCGCGTCGCTCGCGGCCGCCGCCGCGCTCGGCCTCGACCCGCTCGCCCTCGACCGCGCCGCCGACGCCCGCACCCCGTCCCCCGCCCTGCGCGCGGCGGCCCGCAGACTCGGCCGCCAGCTCCTGCGCGCAGCCCGCGCGGCCTGGCCCGGCCCCGCGCTCGACGCCGTGGCCGCCCGGCACCCGCGCGGCCTCCACCAGAAAAATCGTCCTCGGCCTCGCCGCACGCGCCGCCGGGCTCGGCCCCGCCGACGCCGCGGCGGCGAGCCTCTACGAGAGCGTCGGCGGGCCCGCGAGCGCCACCGTCCGCCTCCTCAGCCTCGACCCGCTCGACGCCACCCGCGTCCTCGCGCGCCTCGCCCCCGTGCTCGACACACTCGCCGCCGAAGCCCTCGCGCACGCGCACCGGGCCCGCGCCGAGGGCACGGACGCGCTTCCCGCCCGCGCCGCCCCGCTGCTCGACCTCGCCGCCGAGGCCCACGCCCGGCGCCCGCACAAGCTGTTCACCACGTGAGCCCCTGGAGTCCACCCGTGCACCTCGACCACTCCCACGACGCCCCGCCCGCGCTCAGCGCCGACGCGCACCTGCCCGACGGCCGCCGCCGCGCGCTGCGCCTCGGCCTCGGCGGGCCCGTCGGCTCGGGCAAGACGGCGACCGTCGCCGCGCTGTGCCGCACCCTGCGCGCCGAACTCTCGCTCGCCGTCGTCACCAACGACGTCTACACCCGCGAGGACGCCGCATTCCTCCTGAAAGAAGGTGTCCTGCCGCCCGAGCGGATCACGGCCGTCGAGACCGGCGCCTGCCCGCACACCGCGATCAGGGACGACATCTCGGCAGAACCTGGAGGCGGTCGAGGAAC
>NZ_GG770539.1:6369112-6371939 GCF_000154905.1 Streptomyces sp. SPB074
CAGGCGCTGGGTGGGGCGGGCGGGCAGGCGCCCCGGGGTCAGGCCCCCACGTAGAGCCCGAAACCGTTGGTCGCCATGAGGACGATGCCGAGGATCAGGTCGATCACCCCGAGGACAAGACCCGCCTTGGCCATCCCGGGCCGGCCCGTGCCGCGCAGCGCGACGAGACCGAAGACGAGGGCCAGCAGGCCCGGGAGGATGGAGAAGAAGAAGAGTCCCACGATGCCGAGGACGAGCGCGGCTATCGCCATCCCGCTCGTCGTTCCCCGCGTCCGTCCCGCTCCGTAGCCGCTCATGGGTGCTCCTTCTCCTGCGAGGCGCCGCCCTGTGCGGGTCGCCGTCAACGCACTGGTTGCCCCGAACGCCCGTGTCATGCCTGCCGGTTCGCGCCGGGCCGCCGCACGGGCGCGGAATCGGGACGAACGCGGATGTTCACGGACGGGTGCGCGGTGGTAGACCATGCGTAGGCGTCCGGCATCGCCCCGGGGGGTCGGGGCACGGGTGCCGCGTACGCACGGCAGGGGGAGTGGATGACTGATCCTCGGCAGGGCGCCCAAAGGACCCGAGGACGCGCGAGGCGGGGGCACCGGGCCCGCGCCCGGAGGTGGTTTTGGGCCGCCCCCGGGGTTCGGGCCGCCGCCGGGCCCGCCACGGGACGAGCCGCCCGGCGCGCCGCCGGTGGGCGGCTTCGGGGCCGCGTACGCCCCCACCCTGCCGGGGTGGCCCGCCCCGCCCGACGCCCCCGCGCCAGTCCCTCCGCCGCCCGCTCACCCGGCGGGCCCGGCCACCGTGCCGGACCCGCCGCCCGGGCCGCCCGCCGCCCCGCGCGGTCCCCGCGACCTCCCGCGCGGTCCCCGCGACCTCCCGCGCGCCCTCGCCCTCGCGCTGCTCGACCTCGGCGGACTCGGTCTCGGTCACGCCCTGCTGCGCTCCTGGGGCGGCTTCGCCGTGGCCCTCGTGAGCACCGGCGCCCTCGCCCTCGTGGCCCTGCCCGCCGACCCGGACGGGGTGCCGCTCCCGCTCGTCGTGGGCTGGCTCGTGCTCCTCGTCCTGCTCGCCGCGCACGCCGCCGCGCGCGGACTGCGCACCACGCGGTCCGTGCCGACGGTGCCCGTGCTCGGCCTCGCCCTCGTCCTGCTCGCCGCGCCCGTCCTCGCCGGTCTCCAGTACGACGTGGCCCGCGAACGCGCCCAGCACGCGCGCCTGGAGAAGCAACTGCTGGACCGGCTCGGCACGGCCGACCGCACCGTGGCCCGCTACCGCACCTCCGGGTACACGGGCCACGAAGCTGCCTTCTCCTCGGCCCTCGCCACCTACCGCGCCCTGAGCGCCGAACACCCCGGCTCGGCGGCGGCGCACAAGGTCCCGGCCCGCCTGCGCGCCTACTACCGCACCGTCGGCGCGCCCTTCGAGGCGGGCGACCACTGCGCAGCCCTCGCCCCCCCCTGCGTCACCTGCTCACCGTGCCGGGCACGATGGGTGCCGGCCGCGTCCCCGAGGACCTGCGCGCCTGGCCCGCGCCGCGCCTCGCCACCTCGCTCTTCGGCTGCGGCGTCGGCGGGCTCGGCGAGGCGGACTCCTCCACCGCCGCGTCCCACCTCACGGCCCTCCTGGAGGAGTACCCGGACAGCCCGGAGGCGGGCAGGATCGTCCCCGAGGTGGAGAAGCGCGTGACCGCCTCGCTGCGCGACAAGGGCGGCGAGCCGCCGTGCGAGGCGAGCGCCTCCCTCAAGGCCCTCGCCGCCCAGGCCGGCGACGTCGCCGGGGCCGAGGGCGCCCCCGCGACGACGGCGGCCGCCCTCGGCCGCCAGGCGGCCCTGGCACGGGGCGGCCTGCCCACGAAGACGTGGAACTGCGCGCTCGACGCCTACCGGGAGAAGGACTACCAGGCCACGCAGACGCGGATGCGCGACTTCACGGCCCGGTACGGCCGGGACGACCGCGCGCCACTCGCGCGCAACTACGTCATCGCCGCCCAGGTCGCCGCCGAACTGCCCGCCGCTGGCAAGGTCAGGCCGACGACCTCGACCGGCGGCTCGATCACCGTGACCGTCCGCAACGACAGCCCCGAGGCCGTCGAAGTGCTCTACACGGGGCCCGTGACCGGCAGCTTCCGCCTCGGCGCCTGCGGGGGGTGCGAGCGCTACGAGTGGGCCGACATCCTGAACCCCTCCTTCAAGCCCTGCCCGGCCGGGAGGACCTACCCGAGCAGGACACTGCGCCTGCCCGCGGGCACGACGTACTTCCTGCACAAACCCCAGGGCACCGACGGCCTCGGCGGCTCCCCGGCCACCGACACCGTGAAGGTACGGGGCGGGTACACGTACACCGAGTGCGCCTACACGGCGAAGGGACTCGGAGCGGGAGGGGTGGACGGCTGACCGTTTGCGCCCCGGTGGAGGCGTAATACGGTACGAGAGTGAGCGAAACGCCACAAGGGGGGGCGCGGTTCCTCCGATGCCGACCTCGCCCGCGAGGCCGTCGATGTCCATCTCTCGCGCCGGCTCTCCGAGTGGGAGGGCCAGCTGAGCGCCGCCACCGAGGGCACCCACGAGTACGAGGAGACGCTCGGCTACCGCAACGCCGAGGAGACCCGCCTGCGCGCCTGGCGCGAGACGGGCCACCTCGACGACGACCTCGCCCTCGCCGTCGACCAGCGCGCCCGCGCCGACCTCAAGATGGACGCCGTCGACCCGGCCCGCAGGGAGGCCATCCACCGCGGCCTCCTCGCCCTCGGCTGGGACCCGGAGGGCGGCGGGGGAGAGGCCCGCGTGACGGGCGGCTGAGGGCCCGGGCGGGGCGCCCACCGGGGAAGCCGGGTTCCGTA
>NZ_GG770539.1:6372271-6373119 GCF_000154905.1 Streptomyces sp. SPB074
GCAGCACCCCCGTCACCGCGCGCAGCGGCCAGAACCCGCCGTCGTCCATGCCTTGCCTTCCTCGCCGCCCGCACTCCGCACTTCCACCCGTACAGAGGGGTGTTCGGGCCCCCGGGTTGCCCGGCGGACGGAGCGCGCCGGGGTCGCGCGGCGTGCCCGCGCACGCTCCGCCGTACAGCCGCGCGCCCTCACCCGTGGGCGTCCGGCTTCCCGGCGGCCCGTCCCGCGCGCCCGGCGACAGGGGAGGACTGAGCGCGGCGCCCGCCCGCGCGGCGCCGCACCACAGTCCCCGCACGAGGAGTCCTCCATGCGTCTCGTCACCAGCTTCGCGGTCGCGCTCCTGGCCGGTACGGCACTGCTGCCGACCGCCCGGGCGGCGCCCCCGCCGCTTCCCGCCGACCGCCCCGCCCCGCAACGTCCCGCGCCCGGCAGCCCGGAGTCCGCCGAGCAGGACGCGCCCCGCGACACCCCGGCGCCCGGCGACCCCGGCCTGTCGCCCACCGGGCCCGCCCCGGGACACGGCCTGCTCCTGACCGCGGCGCCCGAGGACGCCACCCGGCCGGGCCGCGTCACGCTCGACTGCGCCCCGCGCCCCGCGCGCGGCACCCACCCGCACGCCGCCGCGGCCTGCGCCGCGCTCGCCGCCGCCGACGGCCGCCCCGGCCGGCTGCGCGCCACACCCCGCGACTGCGTCAGGCGCTACCAGCCCGTCACCGTCACCCTGACCGGCGACCACCTCGGCCGCGCCACCTCCTGGCGGCACACCTACCCGAACCCGTGCGTGCTGCGCGCGGAGACCGGGGACGTCTTCCGCTTCTGAGCGGCGTCCCCGGGGCGTACGCGCGAGG
>NZ_GG770539.1:6373236-6375828 GCF_000154905.1 Streptomyces sp. SPB074
CCCCTCACCGAGCCTCGTGCGCGCGCCGATCCTCAGTCCCTGGTCATCGTCATCGCGAGCGTGAGAAGACCGAGGACGACCCAGCCGAACCACAGCCAGCCGTTGCTGCCGAGGGCCACGGTGTACGCGGTGACCACCACCAGCCCGCCGATGGTGAACACACCCATGGTCTTCGTGGTGCCAGGCATGTCGAGTCCGCCTCTCCGGCCACCGGGCCCCGGGGGCGAGACCCGTACCACCATCCTCACCCGAACGGCCGCCCGCACGCCAGCGAGGGACGCGCCGCGTCCGGAAAGAACGCGGCCCGCGCTTTCAGCCGCGGCCCTGCAAGGACGCCAGGTAGTCGTTGTAGGCGTTCAGCTCCGCGTCGCCGTCCCGGTCGGCCGCGCGGTCCTTGCGGCGGGCCTGGCGCTGCTCCGAGCGGTACCACTGCATGAGCAGGACGAGGAGGACGACGACCGAGGGGACCTCGCTGAACGCCCAGGCGATGCCGCCCGCGGCGGTCTGGTCGGCGAGCGCGTCCACGCCGAGCGAGGCCGGCGGGTCCTCGAAGGTGCTGACCATCGTCGTGGACGCCATCATGAGCGCGATCCCGAAGAAGGCGTGGAAGGGCATCCCCGCGAACAGCTCCAGCATCCGCATCAGGTACCCCGGCCGGTGCGGGCCCGGGTCCACGCCCATGATCGGCCAGAAGAAGACGACGCCGACCGCGAGGAAGTGCACCATCATCGCGATGTGTCCCGCGCTCGACTCCATCAGGAAGTCGAAGAGCGGCGTGAAGTAGAGCGCGTACAGGCTCGCGATGAAGAGCGGGATGGTGAAGAGCGGGTGCGTGACGACCCGCATGTACCGGCTCTGGAGGAGCCACAGCAGCCACTCGCGCGGTCCCTTGCGCCCGTGTCCCGCGACGGGCAGCGCGCGCAGCGCGAGCGTCGTGGGAGCCCCCAGCAGGATCAGGATCGGCGACAGCATACTGATCACCATGTGCTGCACCATGTGCACGCTAAACATGACCATGCCGTAGTCGTTCAGCTTCGTGCACATCACGAGCATGACGCTCAGCACCCCGAGCACGAACGGAATCGTCCGCCCCCAGGACCAGGAGTCCCCGCGCCGCCGCAGCCGCGCCACGCCCCAGCCGTAGAGCCCGAGCCCCAGCAGGCAGGCGACGAGGAAGAACACGTCCGGAGAGGGTTCGAGGCCCCGCCCCAGCGTGAACGGCGGCAGATCGGACATCATGCCGTGTCCGCTGTGATCCATCCGCAGACTCCTGATTTCGTACCGGTTGTCCGCACCAGACTAGGACGGGCGCCCCGTGCTCCCGCGCGCGGGTCGCCCGCCCCGGCCGACGGCTCGCCGGTACGGCTCAGACCACCGTCTCGCACTCCTCGTACCGCGCTGCGGGCACCGTCTTGAGCGAGGCGACCGCGTCGGCGAGCGGCACCATGACGATCTCCGTGCCGCGCAGTGCCGTCATCCGCCCGAACTCGCCCCGGTGCACGGCCTCGACCGCCTCGCGCCCGAAGCGCGTGGCGAGGACCCTGTCGTACGCGGTCGGGGTGCCGCCGCGCTGCACGTGCCCGAGGATCACCGGGCGGGCCTCCTTGCCGAGCCGGTCCTCCAGCTCCAGGGAGAGCTGCCGGGCCACCCCGGAGAAGCGCTCGTGGCCGTAGATGTCGCGCTCGCCGTCCTCGTACTTCATCGTGCCCGGCAGCGGCTTCGCGCCCTCGGCCACGACGACGATCGCGAAGCGCTTGCCCGCGTCGAAACGCGCCCCGACCCGCTCGGCCACCTCGGCCACGTCGAAGGGCCGCTCGGGCACGAGCACCGCGTGCGCGCCCGCCGCCATCCCGGAGTGGAGCGCTATCCAGCCGGTGTGCCGGCCCATCACCTCCACGATGAGGACCCGCTGGTGCGACTCGGCGGTCGTCTTGAGCCGGTCCAGTGCCTCGGTCGCGACGCCGACCGCCGTGTCGAAACCGAAGGTGACGTCGGTCGCCGAGATGTCGTTGTCGATCGTCTTGGGCACCCCGACGAGGGGCAGCCCGGCGTCCGAGAGCAGCTTCGCCGCCTTGAGGGTGCCCTCGCCGCCGATCGGCACGACCGCGTCGATCCCCAGCTCGGCCAGGTGCGCCCGGGCCCGCTCCACCCCGTCGCGCAGATGCTCGGGCCGCACCCGCGAGGAACCCAGGACGGTCCCGCCCTGCGCGAGGATGCCGGCGACGCCGTCGTGGTCGAGCGGCCGCCAGTCGCACTCCAGGAGCCCGCGCCAGCCGTCGTGGAAACCGATCACCTCGTCACCGAGGGCGCCCGCCCGGTGGACGACGGAGCGGATGACCGCGTTGAGTCCCGGGCAGTCCCCACCGGACGTCAGCACGCCAATGCGCATGGGCCTGAAACACCTTTGCAAGCTGGTAACGACACCGGACCACGACGTCCGGTCGGTGGCAGCACCCTAATCCCGGTCCAGCACGCCGCCTATTCCGGTCCGTGTGGTGGACAGACCCCCGGTGGGCCGCTTTCCAGCCCTCCGGGCACACCGCATCAAGCCCCTCCGGCGATTGAGGTGCGGGGTTCCGGGGCGGAGCCCCG
>NZ_GG770539.1:6375928-6388780 GCF_000154905.1 Streptomyces sp. SPB074
AAAAAAAAAAAAAAAAAAAAAAGAAATAAAAAGAGCGCGTTCTAACAACGGATGAAAGAGATGAAGGAGGTTGAGAATTATGACCTGAACCGGAACCCCGCACGCACGTCGGACTATTCGGGCCGGGTCGCGGCAGCGATCCGCTCGTCCCGGAGGGCTTCGTACCACTGGTCGTTGACCGGCGGCAGCGCGTTGACGTCCAGCGCCAGCTTGAGCAGCAGGTCCGCGATCTGCGGGTTCCGCGCCATGACGGGCCCGTGCATGTACGTTCCGAAGACCGTGTCGTTGAACGCGCCCTCGGTGCCGTCCCCGGTCCCGTTGCCCTTGCCGAGCCGGGTCCGCGCGAAGGGCCGCGCGGTGGGGCCGAGGTGGGTCACGCCCTGGTGGTTCTCGAAGCCGGTCAGCGGCGGCAGGCCGAGCCGGGGGTCGATGTCGGCGAGCACGTCGCCCACGCACCGCTCGCCCTCGCCCCGCACCGAGACCACGTCGAGCAGCCCGAGGCCCGGCTCCCGCTGCCCGAGGTCGTTGACGAACTCGTGCCCGAGGATCTGGTACCCGGCGCACACCGAGAAGACGATCGCCCCGTTGCCCACCGCGCGCTGGAGCCCGCCGTCGCGGCGCAGCCGTTCGGCCGCGAGCCGCTGCGGGCGGTCCTCGCCGCCGCCGATGAGGTAGATGTCGCCCGAGGTCGGCACCGGCTGGTCGCTCCGCACGTCCACGCGCGTGA
The DNA here is from genome assembly GCF_000154905.1 of Streptomyces sp. SPB074. Classification (GTDB taxonomy): domain Bacteria; phylum Actinomycetota; class Actinomycetes; order Streptomycetales; family Streptomycetaceae; genus Streptomyces. The sequence continues at coordinate 6,376,656 of NZ_GG770539.1, forward strand.
CGCCGAGGCCGCGCTGCCGCGCCCTGCGCTCGACCACGAGGGCGTTGCCCTGGTCGCCGTACGTGCTCAGCAGGTCCGGGTAGATCCAGACCAGGCGAAGACTGTTGTCGCTCATATCCCTGTCCCTTCTCACTGGTCCGGTCAGTTCCCCACGCGTCGGCGCAAGTCCTGGAACGCCGTGTAGTTGGCGATCGCCTCGATACGCCCCGGCGGGGCCATGCGCACCGCCTCGTCCACGGTCTCGCAGACCCGGAAGTCGAGATTGGCCACTTCGAGACGGACCGCGAGATCGAGCTTGCGGTCGCCGATGACGAAGAGGGGATGCCCGGCGAGCCGCGTGTAGTCCACGTCCCAGAGCCAGGAGGTGTCGGTGCCGTCCGCGCCGCGCGCGTTGACCGACAGGAGCACGGGAGTCGGCGGCGGATCGATGAGCGAGAACGTCTCCAGCCAGCCGGCCGGGTTCTTCGCGAGCAGGAGCCGCAGGTCACGGCCCTGGAACTGGACCGTGTCATAGCGTCCGGCGACCGCCTGCACCTGCCACATGCGCTCCAGGGCCACCTGCGGCGGCACCCCGAAGACGGCGGCGACGGCGGCGGAGGTCGCCGCGTTGGCGCGGTTGGCGCGGCCGGGGAGCTGGAGGTGGATGGGCCAGGCCGAGCCGTGCGGGTCGAGGACGTGCTCCCCGGACAGGGCCCAGCTCGCGGCGGGACGGCGGAATCCGCACTCGCCGCAGAACCAGTCGTCGCCCGGGCGCTGCATGACACCGCCGCAGGAGGGGCACGACCAGGCGTCGTCCTTCCACTCCTGACCGGCCGCCACCCAGATGACGTGCGGCGACGAGGAGGCCGCCCACACCACGAGCGGGTCGTCCGCGTTGGCGACGACGACGGCCTTGCTGCCCGCGAGCCCCTCGCGCCAGCGCTCGGCGAGCATCCGGGTCTCCGCGGCGCGGTCGAGCTGGTCGCGCGAGAGGTTGAGCAGCGCGATCGCCTTCGGCTCGACGTCCCGCGCGACACCCGCGAGGTACTTCTCGTCCACCTCGATCACGCCGTAGCGCGCGTCGGAGCCCCCGGCGAGCGCCGAGGTGATCCCGGCGGGCATGTTGGCGCCGAGCGCGTTGGAGACCACGGGGCCCGCGGCGCGCAGGGCCTCGGCGATGAGCCGGGTCGTGGTGGTCTTGCCGTTGGTCGCGGAGACCAGTACGACGTCGAGGTGCGTCGCGAGCCGGGCGAGCAGGTCCGGTTCGAGCCGGAGAGCCACCTTGCCGCCGATCACCGATCCGCTGCCGCGCCCCGCCGCTCGGGACACCGCCGCGGCGGCCTTGCCCGCCGTCACGGCCAGTTTGGCCCGTGCCGACAGCGGCTCCGAGTTGGCTGTCATCGTCCTCGCTCCTCCTTCGCTTCCGCCGCGTCCGGCGCCCGCGACCGCCCCGGGCCACTCCGGCCCGCGCCGTGGTGCGGTGCTCCTCCCGCGCGCCGCACTGTGGCGGGGAGGGATTCGTCGGGTGCAGCCTACCGAGATCCCCCGCGCGGCCTGAACCGCACACCGCGCCTTGCCTGGGAAGAGGCGCGGGACCGTAGGCTGTCCGCTCATGCGACGACGTCCCATCCCGGGCAGTTCCGGACAGGTCCGGCCCCTCAGCCTCCACGGCGCCCCCGTGCTCACGACTCCCGCGCGCGAGAGCGGTGACTTCGGCCCGCGGCTGGAAAAGCTCGTCGAGGATCTTTTCGCGACGATGTACGCCGCCCGGGGGGTCGGGCTGGCGGCGCCCCAGATCGGCGAGGGCGTACGGCTCTTCGTGTACGACTGCCCCGACGACGAGGACGAGCGCCACCTCGGACACCTCGTCAACCCGCGCCTCGTGGAGGTGGACGGACCCCTCGTGCGCGGCCCCGAGGGCTGCCTGTCCCTGCCGGGCCTCGAAGCGGCGACGCCGCGCTTCGACCGCGCGGTGGTCGAGGGGCGCACGGCGGACGGGACACGCCGCCGCGTCGAGGGCACCGGCTTCTTCGCCCGCTGCCTCCAGCACGAGTACGACCACCTGGAGGGCGGTCTCTACGTGGACCGCCTCGACCCGCGCCGCAGGCGCAAGGTCCTGCGCGAGGCGGGCCGCACGACGTGGGGGAGGGCGGCGGGCCTGTAGACGAGGCGGTGGGCCCGGAGAAGCGGGACGTCGCGGCGGGAAGGCGGCGGAGGCGGAGCGCGGGGGAGGACGGCGCGTCCCGCGAGGCGCGCCGCCGCTCAGCACGTCCCGCGAGGTGCGCCGCCGCTCAGCGCGTCCCGCGAGGCGCGCCGCCGCTCAGAAGCGCGGTCCGTCCTCGCCCCGGTCGGGGACCTCGCCGAGCATCCCCCACAGCAGCTCGGTCAGATCCTCCACCAGCTCCTCGCGCGCGCAGGGGCGTTCGGCCAGCCACCAGTCGCCCGCCGCATGCATCATGCCGACGATGCCGTGGCCCCAGACCCGGGCCCTGCGGGTGCCGCCCGGCCCCGGGTCGACCCGCTCGGCGATGACTCCGGCCAGCTCCTCGCCCAGGCGGCGCAGCAGCGGCGCGGAGTGGCGGCCGACGTCGAAGCCCGCGCCCTCGGGCGTCGGGGCGTCCTCGGCGGGGTGCATGAGGAAGCGGTAGACCTGGGGCCGGGCCTCGATCGCCGCGAGGTAGGTGTCGAGCGTGCGGCGCACGCGCTCCCTGCGGGTCTCGGCGGGGGCGTCGAGCGCCTGGCGCAGCGCGGCGAGCAGCGCGTCCGTGTGCCGGGTCGCGAGGGCCCGGTAGAGGCCGCCCTTGTCGCCGAAGTGCCGGTAGAGGATGGGCTTGGTGATCCCGGCCTCGGCGGCGATCGCGTTCATCGAGGCGCCGGGGCCCTCGCGGAGCACCACGCGGTCGGCCGCCTCCAGGAGTTCGCGCCTGCGCAGCGCCGCCGTCCGCTGCTGTGCCGTACGCTGCCGCGCGGCACGGCCCTTCGTGCCCGTGCTCTCCACAACGAATCTCCCCGCCCGTGCCGTCTCCGTGCCGTCTTCCGCGCGCCGGACCAGGCGTGACGGCCCCGCGCACCGCGCAACGTAACACCCGCGCGCGAGGCCCGTCGGGGACGAGCGACCCGGTTGACACGCCCTACCGGCCGGTAACAGACTCGGGTTACTTGAGGTAACAGCATTCGTCACGCGGGAGGGGCCGGTCATGGCCGAGTTCACGATGGATCTCAACGAGGAGCAGCGGGAGATCCGCGACTGGCTGCACGGCTTCGCCGCCGACGTCATCAGGCCCGCCGCCGCCGAGTGGGACGAGCGCGAGGAGACGCCCTGGCCGGTGATCCAGGAGGCGGCGAAACTGGGCATCTACTCGCTGGACTTCTACGCCCAGCAGTTCTTCGACCCCACCGGCCTCGGCATCCCGCTGACGATGGAGGAGCTGTTCTGGGGCGACGCGGGCATCGGCCTGTCGATCGTCGGCACGGGCCTCGCGGCCGTCGGCGTCCTCGCCAACGGCACCGAGGAGCAGATCGGCACATGGGTGCCGCAGATGTACGGGACGCCCGACGACGTCAAGGTCGCGGCCTTCTGCTCCTCGGAGCCCGACGCGGGCTCGGACGTGGCGGGGATGCGGACCCGCGCGGTCTACGACGAGGCGAAGGACGAATGGGTGCTGAACGGCACCAAGACCTGGGCGACCAACGGCGGCATAGCCGACGTCCACGTCGTGGTCGCCGTGGTGGACCCCGATCTCGGCTCCAAGGGGCACGCCTCCTTCATCGTCCCGCCCGGCACCAAGGGCCTCTCCCAGGGGCAGAAGTTCAAGAAGCACGGCATCCGCGCCTCGCACACCGCCGAGGTCGTCCTCGACGACGCGCGCGTGCCCGGGCACTGCCTGCTCGGCGGCAAGGAGAAGCTCGACCAGCGCCTCGCGCGGGCCCGCGAGCGGGCGAGGGCGGAGGGCGGCGAACGGATCAAGAACGCGGCGATGGCGACCTTCGAGGCGTCCCGCCCGGCGGTCGGCGCGATGGCGGTCGGCACCGCCCGGGCCGCGTACGAGGTGGCGCTGGAGTACGCGCGCACCCGCACCCAGTTCGGCCGCCCCATCATCGACAACCAGGGCATCGCCTTCCAGCTCGCCGACATGCGCACCCGCATCGACGCCGCCCGCCTCCTGGTGTGGCGCGCCTCCTGGATGGCCGCGACCGGCAAGCCCTTCACCTCGGCCGAGGGCTCGATGTCCAAGCTCTTCGCGAGCGAGACGGCGAAGCAGGTCAGCGCGCAGGCGATCCAGATCCTCGGCGGCAACGGCTACACGCGCGAGTACCCGGTGGAGCGGATGCACAGGGACAGCGCGATCTACACCATCTTCGAGGGGACGAGCGAGATCCAGCGCCTTGTCATCGCGCGCACCCTCGCGGGGGTCCCGATCCGCTGAGGCGCCCGCTCCCCGGTGACGGGAACGCGTGGCGGGGCGGGCGGCCGACGGCAAAAACCCGTGGCGGGGCGTGCGGCCGACGGCGGAATCCGTGGCGGTCCCCGCGGCTTGCCCACGGAAATCCGTGGCGGGGCTCGCGGCCCGGCTGACATCATCGCCCCGGCGCGGACGGTCCGTGCCGGGGCGCGGTCGTGCCCCGCTCGTCCCGCCGCCGGAGCCCCTCGTGCACAAGATCCCGACCCTCTTCGCCCGCGACCCGGAGAACCGCAAGCGGCTGCTGCCCGAGGTCGCGTCGGAGTGCGCGTGGGTCGTGGCGGGCGAGGGCGTGGCGACCCGCAAGTACGACGGCACCTGCGTCCTGCGCGACGGGGCGGGGGAGTGGTGGGCGCGCCGGGAGGTGCGCCCCGGGCGGCTCGCGCCTCCCGGCTACCTGGCGATCAGCACGGACGCCGTCACGGGCAAGGCGATGGGCTGGGAGCCCATGAGCGGATCGACGTTCCTGCGCTTCCACACGGAGGCCCTCGCGGGGGCCGGCGCGGACCTCGCCCCCGGCACGTACGAGCTGGTCGGGCCCAAGGCCAACGGGAACCCCGAGCGTGTCGCGCGCCACACGCTGCTGCGGCACGGCTGGATGGCCCCGGAGGTCGCGGCGGACTTCGCGACGGCGCCCCGCGACTTCGCCGCTCTGCGCGCCTGGGTCACGGCCCGTTCCTACGAGGGCGTCGTGTGGCACCACCCGGACGGCCGGAAGGCGAAGCTCAAGGCGCGGGACTTCGGGGCCTGACCCGGGTCGCGCGCTCGGACCGTGTGGACCGGCCCTCGCTCGGGCGCGGGACGGCGGGCGCGGCCAAAGCGGCGCTCGTGCGACGAGAGCGGGCAAAGGGCGACCCCTGCCGGACGGGGGGACCGGCAGGGGTCGCGGTGGGAGGGGCAGCGAGGGGGGGGGATTCGCGCCTCGCCTCCCACAGAGGTGAACGCTAGAGCATCGGCCCGTGTTCCCGCGCTCTTTCCGGCCCCGAACGCCGCGCGCCGCCGGGTTTTCTCGCGGGAGCGCTCCCGCTCACGAGCGGGAGGATCAGCGGCGTGCGGGGCCGCCGGAGCCCGGGCGGGGGACCGGCCCGCCTGTGGCCGGTCTTTGCCGTGAATTTGTCAAAACTGTTGACTAACGAGCTGGTGCGTGATTGCGGTTGGGGAGGGATCGCGCGAGGGTGGGATGATCCAGTCCGTGGTGATCACGGTCGACCGGAACGTTCTCGCGCATCAGCTGTTCACCGGTGTCTCCCGGCAGCATCTGGCTTGCCTGGTCGAGGAGTTGGCTGGCCCGTGGCAGGCCATGATTGAGGGGCGTCGTCACGAGGCTCGCGGCGGGGCCAGGAAACGTGAGGCGGGGGCCGGTGCCCGGCATCGGCTGGTGTTCGTCGACCGGCTGGTCGTCACGCTGATTCACCTGCGGCACGATCTCCCGCACTCCGTCCTGGCCCTGTTGTCCGGTGTCGACCGTTCCACCGTTACCCGCGCGGTCGGAGAGATGCGCGGGCTCCTGGCCGAACGCGGATGCGCGGTCCCTGACCGTCCTGGCCTGCGGCTTCGGACCCTGGCGGATGTGTTCGCCTACGCCCAGGCCGAGGGCATCGAGCTGCGGCTGGATGCCACCGAGATCCAGGTCCGCCGGCCCGCAGCCGGCCGCGGCGGACGCCGGGCGTTCGTCTCGGGCAAGAAGAAGCAGAACACGATGAAGGCCACTGTCGTTGCCGACCATCAGGGCCGCACTCTCTGGACCGACGCCCTGCGGCCAGGCCGGATGCACGATGCGACCGCCACACGCAACGAAGGTATCGGAACCTGTTTCCAGCACTTCCCGGACGTGGAAGTGCTTCTGGACGACGGCTACCTCGGTCTCCGGCGTGATCACCCCGGCCAGGCGATCACACCGCCCAGAAAACCAAACAAGATCGCTTTGCCGCACGTGCACGCCGCCAGAGAAGAGGCCCGGCACCGACACTCATCGAAGCGCATCACCGTCGAGCACGCGCTTGCCGACCACAAACGCTGGAAACAGCTGACCCGCTGGACGCACCGGCGAGAGGCCCTGCCCGACACCTACCGGGCCATCGCCGGCCTCGTCTCCGACCGAACCGCCAACGCGTAACCACGCCCCTGATCAGGCAAACACGCCTCAACCGCAATCACGCACCAGTTCGTAACTGATCGTTTCAGAATGAGTTGAGCCGTGGGTCTTGCGTTCGAGGATCTTGGTCGGCAGGGTGTCCGGCGTGCGTGCTGATCTTGTTTCTGATGGCCTGTGGGAGCGGGTGGCCCCGCTGCTGCCGCCCGCCCCCGAACGGCGCCATCGCCACCCGGGGCGGCTGCGTGTTCCCGATCGGGTGGCGCTCGCCGGCGTCCTGTATGTGCTGCGGACCGGTGTCGCGTGGCGGGACGTCCCCGCGGAGGCAGTGGGCTGTTCTGGGGTGACGGCCTGGCGCCGACTGCGGGACTGGACCGAGGCTGGTGTCTGGCCGCGCCTGCACGCCTCCTTGTTGACCGAGCTTCGTCGCGCGGGCCCGCTGGACCCGGATGACTGCTCCGTGGACGGATCGCACGTCCGGGCGCTGAAAGGGGGGACCACGTCGGGCCCTCGCCCGTCGACCGGGCCCGCTCTGGCTCGAAGCACCACCTGATCGTCGACCGTCACGGAACCCCGCTCGCCGTCACGCTCACCGGTGGCAACCGGCACGATGTCACCCAGCTCCTGCCCCTGCTCGACGCCGTTCCGTCCCTTCGGGGTCTGCGGGGGCGTCCCCGCCGCGGGCCCCGGCGCCTGTACGCCGACCGGGGCTACGACTTCGACAAGTACCGCCGCCTGCTGTGGAAACGCGGCATCAAGCCGATGATCGCCCGACGCGGCGTCGCTCACGGCTCCGGACTGGGCAAGGTGCGCTGGGTCGTCGAGCGTGCCTTCGCCTGGCTGCACCAGTTCAAACGGCTCCGCACCCGCTACGAACGACGCGCCGATCTCCACCAGGGCCTGCTCGAACTTGCCTGCAGCCTCATATGTCTGCGCCGCCTGCGCACCTCATCCTGAAGCGATCAGCCAGCGACACTGAACCATCCCGGTCGCACCTCGGTCAGAGAAAGCGGTTGAAGGGACCGCACGGCGGTCCGCGGGTGCTGATCCGTGACGTCAAGAGGCTCAGGCAGGCTCAGCCCGTACCAGCGCAGCCGCCAGAGGTCGAAGATCTCGCTCCCGTCGGGTGCGAAGTCGACATCGACCTCGATGCCGTCGTCACTGACGAAGCGGCACCCGGCCCCATGAACCGAGTAGGAGTAGGTGCCGACCCGCCCACTCCGGTTGATGATCCGGTGCGAACGGACCAGGCCGAGGACATCTGCGAGTCGCTCAATCGAAGGGATCGCCGCCCTGATGGCCGCGTGCACTGTGTTCAGAGCGTCGACGTAACCAAGCACGAGCCCTCGTGCATCCCCAACCCGTTCCATACGGCGTCATCCCCCCTGAGCCCGTGGTCGAAGGGGATTGTTCCATGGGCCGCCAGCGTCTCCGCAGGGCGGCATTCTGAAACGATCAGTAACGAACTGGTGCGTGATTGCGGTTGAGGCGTGTTTGCCTGATCAGGGGCGTGGTTACGCGTTGGCGGTTCGGTCGGAGACGAGGCCGGCGATGGCCCGGTAGGTGTCGGGCAGGGCCTCTCGCCGGTGCGTCCAGCGGGTCAGCTGTTTCCAGCGTTTGTGGTCGGCAAGCGCGTGCTCGACGGTGATGCGCTTCGATGAGTGTCGGTGCCGGGCCTCTTCTCTGGCGGCGTGCACGTGCGGCAAAGCGATCTTGTTTGGTTTTCTGGGCGGTGTGATCGCCTGGCCGGGGTGATCACGCCGGAGACCGAGGTAGCCGTCGTCCAGAAGCACTTCCACGTCCGGGAAGTGCTGGAAACAGGTTCCGATACCTTCGTTGCGTGTGGCGGTCGCATCGTGCATCCGGCCTGGCCGCAGGGCGTCGGTCCAGAGAGTGCGGCCCTGATGGTCGGCAACGACAGTGGCCTTCGGGCCCTGACCCTGGAGTTTGGACACCGGAGAGACTTGGATCTTGATGGTCCAGGAGAACGGAGTCCCTGTGGGGATGAAGCATTACCCCGCCGAGTTCAAGGCGGACGCGGTCGCGTTGTACCGGTCGCGTCCGGGAGCGACGATCAAGTCGGTCGCCGCCGATCTCGGAGTGAACACCGAGACGCTGCGGAACTGGATCCGGGCCGCCGACGGACGCCGCGCCGGTGCCCATTCCGCCCCCGCAACGGCACCGCAGCCTGCCGGTGACCCGGTTCAGGCGGAGCTGGCCGCCGCGCGCAAGAGGATCCGCGAGCTGGAGGAAGAACGCGACATCCTCCGCAAGGCGGCCCGGTATTTCGCGACGGAGACGCGCTGGTGAACCGCTGCCAGTTCGTTGAGGATCACCAGCGCCGATACGGCGTGAAGCGGCTCTGCGACATTCTCGGGATCGCCCGCTCGAGTTTCTATTACTGGCGTCGCACCGCCCCGGCTCGCATGGCCCGTCAGGCCGCTGACGACCGGCTCGCGGCCCGGATACGCAAGGCCCACAAGGAGTCCGACGGCACCTACGGAGTCCCGAGGATCACTGCCGAGCTCCGCGACGAGGGCGGCCAGGCGGTCAACCACAAGCGCGTTGCCAGGATCATGCGGACCATCGGCCTCGAAGGGGTCCGTCTGCGGCGCCGGCACCGCACCACCATCGCCGACCCGGCCACCGCGAAGGCCCCGGACCTGATCGGCCGCGACTTCACCGCGAAGGAGATCAACACCAAGTACGTCGGTGACATCACCTACTTGAGCGTCGGCGGCGGACGGTTCTGCTATCTCGCGACAGTGATCGACCTGTGCTCGCGCCGCCTGGCAGGCTGGGCGATCGCCGACCACATGCGCACCGAGCTCGTCATCGACGCCCTCGCCGCCGCGGAACGGACCCGCGGCAGTCTGAACGGGGCGATCATGCACACCGATCACGGAGCCCAGTACACCAGCGGGGCCTTCGCGGACGCCTGCCGCCGGGCCGGTGTCCTGCAGAGCATGAGCGCCGTCGGGTCCAGCGCGGACAACGCCGCCGCCGAATCGTTCAACGCCAGCTTTAAAAGGGAGACGTTGAAGGGCCGAAAGGGCTGGTCAAGCGAGCGCGAGGCACGACTCGACGCCTTCCACTGGCTGTCCCGCTACAACACCCGACGCCGTCATTCCCGGCTCGGCCAGCGAGCCCCGATCACCTACGAGATCACCGTCCACCCAACCTCAACTACCCTGGCCCGAGCCGCATAGACGTGTTCAAACTCCAGGGTCAAGGCCCTTCATCGTGTTCTGCTTCTTCTTGCCCGAGACGAACGCCCGGCGTCCGCCGCGGCCGGCCGCGGGCCGGCGGACCTGGATCTCGGTGGCATCCAGCCGCAGCTCGATGCCCTCGGCCTGGGCGTAGGCGAACACATCCGCCAGGGTCCGAAGCCGCAGGCCAGGACGGTCAGGGACCGCGCATCCGCGTTCGGCCAGGAGCCCGCGCATCTCTCCGACCGCGCGGGTAACGGTGGAACGGTCGACACCGGACAACAGGGCCAGGACGGAGTGCGGGAGATCGTGCCGCAGGTGAATCAGCGTGACGACCAGCCGGTCGACGAACACCAGCCGATGCCGGGCACCGGCCCCCGCCTCACGTTTCCTGGCCCCGCCGCGAGCCTCGTGACGACGCCCCTCAATCATGGCCTGCCACGGGCCAGCCAACTCCTCGACCAGGCAAGCCAGATGCTGCCGGGAGACACCGGTGAACAGCTGATGCGCGAGAACGTTCCGGTCGACCGTGATCACCACGGACTGGATCATCCCACCCTCGCGCGATCCCTCCCCAACCGCAATCACGCACCAGCTCGTAATTGGGGTCGACGGAGCCAGCATCACGTCACTTCCGGAGAGTCGTCCCAGCCGTATCGTCCAGGGTCGAGGCCGCACAGGAGAGCCGACGTGTGACGTCCCGCAGCACTGTCCTGCCCGTGCGCAATCCAGGTACCGGGGAACACCTCGGTGAGATCGAGGACACCACCCCCGACCAGATCGAAGAGGCTGTGCGCCGTGCCCGCGAGGGTGCCTGCGCCATGGCCGCGCTGCCCGCCCACGAGCGGGCCCGCCTGCTGCACGCGGTGGCGGCCGCGATCGAGGCCGAACTGGCCCCGCTCGCCCGGCTGCTCGCCGCCGAGAACGGCAAGCCCCTCGCCCAGACGGTGGAGGAAGTCCGCGCGGCGGCGCGGATCTTCCGGGGGGTACGCGGGCGAGGCCACCCGGCTGCTCGGCCGGCAGATCCCGCTCGACACCGTGCCCGGGCTCGAACACCACCTCGCGGTCACCCGCCGCGTCCCGCTCGGCGTCGTCGCCGCGCTCGTGCCGTTCAACTACCCGGTCGAGCTCTACGCGCACAAGGCCGCCGCCGCGCTCGCCGCCGGGAACGCCGTCCTCGTCCACCCGCCCGTGCGCTGCCCGCTGGCCCTCCTGCGCGTCACCGCGCTCGTGGAGGCCGCGGGCTTCCCGCCGCACGCGCACCAGACCGTGACCGGCGGCGTGCACGTCTCGCAGGCGCTCGCCAGCCTGCCGGGCGTCGACGCCGTGAGCCTCACGGGCTCGACGGCCGCCGGGCGCGAGATCGCGCGCCGCGCGGCGGACACCCTCAAGCGCGTGCACCTCGAACTCGGCGGCAACGACGCCCTGTTCGTCTGCGCCGACGCCGACGTGGAGGCCGCGGCCGAAGCCGTCGTGCTCGGCCGGCTCGCGCGCGGAAACGGCCAGATCTGCTGCGCCGTCAAACGCGTCTACGTGGACCGCGCCGTGCACGCCGACTTCACCGAGGCCCTGCTCGCGAAGGCGGGCGGGCTCACCGTGGGCGACCAGCTCGCCGACGGCACCGACATCGGCCCGCTCATCACCGCCGAAGCGGCGGCCCGCGTCGGCGAGGCCGTCGACGCGCTCGTGGCGGACGGGGCCCGGCTCGCGCTCGGCGGCAAGCGCGAGGGCGCCTTCCACGGCCCGGCCGTCCTCCTCGACGTGCCCGAGAACTCGCCCACGCTGCGCGAGGAGATCTTCGGGCCCGTCGCCCCCGTCGCCGTCTTCGACGACCCCTTCGCGGCCGTGCGCCTCGCCAACGAGTCCCCCTACGGCCTCCAGGCCGCCGTCCTCACGCGCGACGTGGAACGGGCGCTCCGGCTCGCCGACGCGCTCGACGTCGGCGGAGTCGTCGTCAACGGCTCCACGGCCCTGCGCGCCGAGAACCTGCCCTTCGGCGGCCCGCGCGACACCGGCGGCTCGGCCGAGGGACTGCATGACACGGCACGGGAGTTCAGCAGGGAGAAAACGGTGATCCTGACGGGAGCCCTCGGATGAGCCCCGCGGGCAAGGGCCCGGCCGGGACCGGCGCCGACGCGGCAGGGGCACCGGCCGCCCTCGAATTCCGCGCCGTGCGCAAGAGGTACGGCCCCACCGAGGTGCTGCACGGCATCGACCTGCGCGGCGGGCGCGGCGAGGTCCTCGCCGTCGTCGGCGCCAACGGCGCCGGCAAGTCCACGCTCATCAAGATCCTCGCCGGTGCCGAGGCGCTCAGCTCCGGCGAACTCCTGGTGGACGGTGAAGGGTGCCGTGACCCTGCGCTCCCCGCACGACGCGCACCGGCAT
>NZ_GG770539.1:6388880-6395235 GCF_000154905.1 Streptomyces sp. SPB074
CCGTCCACCAGGAACTGAGCCTCGTGCCCGGGCTCAGCGTCACCGAGAACCTCCTCCTCGGCCACTACCCGCTGCGGCTCGGCACGTTCATCGACCGCCGCCGCGCCCACGCGCGGGCCCGCGAGGTCCTGGAGTCCGTCGGCTTCGGGGCGATCGACCCCCGTACCCGCGCCGGGGACCTCAGCATCGCGCGCCAGCAGATGACCGAGATCGCCAAGGCGCTCGCCGCGCCCGGCGGGCCGCCCCGCGTCCTCGTCCTGGACGAGCCCTCGGCCGTCCTCGCGGGCAGCGACCTCGACGCGCTCCACGCGCTCGTCCGCCGCCTCACCGTGCAGGGCGTCCTCGTCGTGTACGTGTCCCACCGCCTCGCCGAGATCAGCGAACTCGCCGACCGCGTCGTCGTCATCAAGGACGGCGTCGTCGTCGCCGAGACCACCCCCGCGCGCACCGACGAGCGCGAACTCGTCCGCCTCATGGCCGGGCGCAGCCCCGGAGCGCTCTACCCCGGGCGCCGCACCACCCCCGGCGAGGTGCTGCTCGACGTGCGGGACCTGAGCAGGCCGGGGGAGTTCGGGCCGGTCTCCTTCACGCTGCGGGCCGGGGAGATCACCGGGCTCTTCGGGCTCTCGGCGCCGGGCGCAGCGAACTCGCGCACTGCGTCTTCGGCGCCACCACCCCGGCCTCCGGGACGGTACGGGTCGCGGGCACCGCGCCGCGCGGCGGGCACTTCACCCGGCCCGCGCGGGCGATCCGCGCCGGGCTCGCCCTCGTCACCGAGGACCGCAAGCGCACCGGGCTCGTCCTCGGCCTCAGCACCGCCGAGAACATCGGCCTCACCACCCTGCCCACCGCGACCTGCGGCCCCTTCGTGGACACCGCCCGCCGCGGCGCCGACGCCGAACGGCTCTCCGCCCGACTGGACGTGCGCCCCGCCCATGCCGCCCGCCTGCCTGTCCAGGCGCTCAGCGGCGGCAACCAGCAGAAGGCCGTGCTCGCGAAGTGGCTCCTCACCGGGCCCCGCGTCCTCCTCCTGGACGAACCCACCCGGGGCGTGGACGCGGCGACCCGCGCCGAGATCTACCGGATGCTCGACGACCTCGCCCACGAAGGGCTCGCCGTGCTCCTCATCTCCTCCGACCTCGGCGAGGTCCTCGGCGCCTGCGACCGCGTCCTCGTCCTCCACGAGGGGCGCCTCGCCGCCGAACTCCCCGCCGAGGGCACCGCGCACGACACGGTGCTCGGCCACGCGATCGGCCACGCCGCGTGACCGGCCCGCCCGCGCCACCCTCGCCCCGCCCGCTCGCCCTCTGACCGCTCGCCCCCTGTCGCGCGCCCCCGGCGCGGCACCCGCACACCCGGAGCCGCGCCCGCGGTCCCGCCCGGCCCGTACGCACCGCCCGCGCCCGCCCGCCCGTACACCCCGCCTCCCGCGTACGCGCCCGCTCCCTCCCAGCGGCTCTTGGGGAAGAGCGGCTGGCGCCCCCGCCTCCCGCGTACGCGCCCGCTCCACCCGTACCCGAAAGCCCGCTCGCGAACGGACAGCCGCATGACCGGATCACACCTCGCCCCCTCGCCCGGGGACACCACCGCCGAAGCCAGGCCGCCCGCGCGGCGCCGGGCGCGGATCGTGGTGGCCGGGCGGGACCTGACCCTGGAGACGGGCCTGGTCCTCCTCCTCGTCGCCTTCGTCGTCGTCGCGGGAATTACGACCGACGCCTTCCTCACCGAGGCCAACCTCACCAATCTGCTCAAGCAGATGGTCACCACGGGCCTGCTGGCCTTCGGGATGCTGACCGTCATCCTCACCGGCGGCATCGACCTCTCGGTGGGTTCCGTCGTGGCCTTCGCGGGCATCCTGGCGGCCGGGCTCTCCAGCGGGCTCCCCGTGCCGCTCGCGATGCTTGTCGGGCTGCTCGCCGGACTCGGGGTCGGGCTGGTCAACGGGGTGCTCGTGGCCCGCTTCCAGCTCGCGCCCTTCGTCGTCGCCCTCGCCGCGCTCACCACCGTGCGCGGACTGACCTACGTCTACTCCGAGACCCCGGTGGGCCCGGAGAAGGAGTCCTTCTTCAAGCTCGGCTCCACCTCCGTCGGTCCGCTCCCCGTCTCTACACTGATCATGCTGCTCGTCTTCCTCGCGGGCGGCGTCTTCCTCAGCCGCACCCCGCCGGGACGCACCCTCACCGCGATCGGCGGCAACGTCGAGACCGTGCGCCTCGCCGGGATCGGCGTCCGCCGCCACCTCGTCCTCGCCTACGCGATCAGCGGGGCCTGCGCCGGGCTCGCCGGCGTCGTGCTGGCGAGCCGTGTCGGCATCGCGCAGCCCAGCGTCGGCACGGCCTTCGAACTCGACGCGATCGCCGCCTGCGTCATCGGCGGCGCCTCGCTCGCGGGCGGCAGGGGCTCGGTACGGGCCACCTTCGGGGGCGTCCTCGTCCTGGCCCTCGTCAACAACCTCCTCAACCTCTACGACGTGCAGAGCTTCTGGCAGCAGGTGCTCAAGGGGCTCGTCATCATCGCCGTCATCCTCGTCCAGCGCACCGGCCGGCTCCGCGGCGGGGCGGCGGCCCCCGCGAAGGCACGGTCCTGAACGGGCCGTCCGAGGCCGTCACGAAAGGGTTGTCATGATCATGAAGAACACGCACAGGGGTCTGTGCTCCGCGCTCGCCGCGGGCGCCCTCCTCCTCCCGCTCGCCGCCTGCTCCGAGGACGGTGCCGCGAGCGGCGGCAAGGGGGACGGCGACTACACCGTCGGAATGGCCAACTTCACGCTCTCCGGGCCCTACTTCGTCGGGATGGACAAGGCCGTCAAGGCGCGCGCGAAGAAGAAGGGCGTCGAGGTCGTCTCGACCGACGCGGGCGGCGACGCGGCGAAGCTCGCCTCCAACGTCGAGGACCTGCTGAGCAAGAACGTGGACGCCGTGATCATCTCCGGCGGCCCCCTCGAATCGGCGCCCGCCGTCCTCAACGCCCTCAAGTCGGCCGGCAAACCGGCGATCCTGGTCGACCGCAAGTTCCGCAGCGGGACCTACGCGAGCTGGATCGGCCCCGACAACGAGGCCATCGGGCGGCAGGACGGCGAATTCCTCGCCGCGAAGCTCGGCAAGGACGCCACCGTCGCGCTCATCAAGGGCGGCCCGGCGGACAACAGCATCGGCCTCGCCCGCACCACGGGCGTCAAGAAGGCTCTCGACGCCGCCGGCATCCGCATGGTCGAGGGGCCCGACTACGGCAACTGGGCCTCCGACGGCGGGCTCACCGTCATGGAGAGCCTGCTCGCCTCCCACAAGGACCTCGACGCCGTCTTCTGCGAGAACGACGCCATGTGCCTCGGCGCGCAGCGCGCCGTCAAGGACGCGGGCCGCGAGAAGGAGATCGTGCTCGCCGGGGTGGACGGCCAGGCCGAGGCGCTCCAGGCCATCGCCGCCGGGGGCAACTACCTCGTCACCGGCCTCAACGACGCCGACCAGATCGGCAGCCTCGGGCTCGACCGCGCGGTGGACATCCTCGACGGCAAGAAGCCCGAGAAGGACACCGTCGTGGACTCGCCCCAGGTGACCAAGGAGAACGCAGCCAAGTACCAGGACATGGAAGGGGAGTTCTGATGGACAGATCGAGCCGCACCGCCCCCCGCGCCACCGCACCGCCCGGACGCCCGCGCCGCCGCCGCACCCTCGGCCTCGTCCTCGCCGGGGTCCTGGCCCTCACCCCGTTCCTGGGCGCGCCCGGCAGCGCGGCGGGCGGCGGCGGCGACGGGCACGGCGGGCCCCGCCTCGACGGCTGGCGCCTGCTCCACTCCGAGAACTTCAGCGAGGCCCTGGACCCGGGCCGGGCCCCTTGGGTGCGCGACGCCTACGACAACCCCTTCGACACCGTCATGGACGACAGCGGGAAGTGGTACCACAACGACTACGGCGACGCCTGGGACGCGCAGCTCAACTCCTTCGCCA
Organism: Streptomyces sp. SPB074; assembly: GCF_000154905.1. Taxonomy (GTDB): domain Bacteria; phylum Actinomycetota; class Actinomycetes; order Streptomycetales; family Streptomycetaceae; genus Streptomyces. Next base: position 6,392,828 of record NZ_GG770539.1, read on the forward strand.
CCTACCGCAAGGAGTTCGAGGTCGGCGAGGACGGCTGGCTCACCGCCTCCCTCTCCGCCCGCGACTGGGACAAGGACGGCACCATCGAGAAGCCGCCGTCCATCAGGAACGGCACCGCGGGCGGCTCCCCCGTCGCCGTGCTCGACGTGCCCGACCACACCGGCGGCGCCATCCTGCGGCCCACCAAGTCCCTGCCGAGCCGCTACCGCGTCGAGTACACGCTCAAGACCCTCGACTTCGGCGGCAAACGCAACGGCACCATCGAGTACGACAACAAGATCAACGGCTACTCCAAGGACGGCTGCAAGACGCAGCACCCCTGGGGCGAGGGCTCCCGCAGCCCCGGCTGGGACGGCGACGCCTCGGCCCCGTACTGCGCGTGGCAGGACGTCCGCGAGGGCCCGTACGCGTACAACGGCTTCCACTACCTCTCCATCGTGGACTGCGCCGATCCCGCGCCCCGCAACAACCACTTCTGGCACTACCGCCGCAAGGTCCTCATGGACTCCTTCGCCCAGCACCCCGACCGGGTGGGCACGGGCAGCGGGGGACGCGTGTGCAACGCGGCGGACGGCACCTACTACGACTACCGCGACAGCAGCTACAACACCGTCAACATGTGGATCTCCGGGCTCCCCGACTGGAACCCGGGCCGGGGCGGGGTCGCGGGGAACTCGCAGTGGTTCATGACGAGCTGCTCCGGCGGCGTCGCCGAGCAGCAGCTCTCCTCGGCCGCCGAGCTGCGACCGGAGCTGATGCCGGACGAGGACTACACCTTCGCCATCGAGCGCGACGCCACCGGCTACACCCTGGAGGCGAGCGGGAACTTCGCCCGCGCCGGGCGGCAGACCCTTCGCTTCCACCGGGACTTCGTCGTCGGCGACGACCCCGTCTGGCACTACAACGTCACCCCCGGCGAGTACGACGGCCGCTTCAACAACACCCTCACCCAGGGCCAGGGCCAGGGCCAGGACCAGGACCAGGACCAGCACGGCACCTCCGCCTGGCCCGACCAGTGGCCCAAGGGCTCCGCCTACCCCGACTCCTTCGTCATCGGCGACCTCTACACCAACGTCTACGAGGGCGACGCGAGCCTGACCGACGTGCGCCTCTACGTCCCCGACACCAAGAAGGGGCACCACAAGTAGCCTCCCTCGCACGTGACGCTCCGTAGCCGCGCACGGACCCCGCGAACGGGGTGCGTGCGCGGCCCCGCGCGGGGTACGGGGCCTCCCGTACGAGCCGCGCGGCCTCACCCGTTCGGCCCACGCGCGGTGGCCCGCGTCCCTGCGGCCCCCCACGCTGGCCGGGAGGCGCCGCTCGGCGTGCACCGATGACCGGGAGGTACCACTCGTGGACAGCGATGACACGGGCCGCGGCGACGACGTCTACCAGCCGGAGGCCACCGAGGAGCCGGGCGAGGACGAGGCCGTCCAGCTCGACTACGAGGACACCCTTCTCGACCCCGACGTGAGCGACCCGCTGGACGAGGGCTACTCGCCCCCCGAACGCCCGCTCGCCGTCGAGCGGGAGGGCACCACGCTCGCCGAGAGCGAGGAGGGCGAGACCCTCGACCAGCGCCTGTCCGAGGAGGTGCCCGACATCGGGGACCCCCAGGGCGACGGCCTCGGGGACGCCCTCGACACGGACGGCGAACTGCGCGACGACGAGGTGGGCGAGGATCGCTCCGGGCGGCTCGTCGCACCCGACGAGGGCCTCGGTCCCGACACCGAGAAGGACCTCGTCGCCTCCGACGTCGGCATCGACGGCGCGGCCGCCTCCGCCGAGGAGGCCGCCGTGCACGTCGTGGAGGACGACGAGAACGACCTCCCCGTGGACGAGGACCCCGACGAACTGCCCTGACCGCCTCGCGGGACGCACCTCCGATCCGCACCGCGTCCCGTATCCCGTAGTGCCGTACCGCGCACGGCCCGCGCAGGGCCTTCCCGTGAGGAGCCGCAACGATGCAGAAGGACAAGCAGCCCGACTACCACCCCGTCGTCTTCCGCGACCGGGCCGCCGGGTACGCCTTCCTGACCCGCTCCACCGCGACCAGCACCGAGACGGTCGACTGGGACGACGGCGAGACCTACCCCGTCATCGACGTCGAGATCTCCTCCGAGAGCCACCCCTTCTACACGGGGAAGGCGCGGGTGGTCGACAGCGAGGGCCAGGTCGCCAAGTTCCAGAAGCGCTACGGCGGCGAGGGCGGCGGCACCCGCTGAGCACGGGCCGCCCGGCGGCGCCGCGCGAGGGCACCGGCGCGTGCCGCCGGTTCGTCCCGCGCGGCGCCCGCGCGCTCGCCCTCGCCCTGCGCACCCTCGCGCTCGCCAGGCTCGCCCCGCGGCGCGCGCCGCACCACCCGCGCGTGCCCGCCGGGCGCCCGGCCCGCGCGAGCGCGGCGCCCG
>NZ_GG770539.1:6395368-6395966 GCF_000154905.1 Streptomyces sp. SPB074
GGCCCGTCAAGCCCGCGCCGCCCTTCGTCCCGGGGCACGAGGGCATCGGCCTCCTCGAGGCCGCCGGACCGCAGGCCGGGCACCTCGCGGTCGGCGACCGCGTCGCCCTGCCGTGGCTCGGCACCGCATGCGGGCACTGCGACCACTGCGTCTCGGGCTGGGAGACGCTGTGCCTCCAGCAGCGGAACACCGGCTACTCGGTGGACGGCACCCACAGCGAGTACGCCCTCGCCGACGCCGACTACGTGGTGGCGGTCCCCGAGGGCATCGACCCGCTCGACGCCGCCCCGCTGACCTGCGCCGGAGTCACCACGTACAAGGCCGTCAAGGCCGGCGGGACCCGGCCGGGGCAGCGCGTCCTCGTCTCCGGGATCGGCGGCCTCGGCCACCTCGCGCTCCAGTACGCGCGGATCTTCGGCGGCGAGACCATCGCCGTCGACATCACCGACGAGAAGCTCGCCCTCGCCCGCGAACTCGGCGCCGACCACGTCATCGACGCCCGGGACCACGACGTCGCCGAGGAGGTCGCGCGGCTCGGCGGCGCCGACGTCGCGATCTCCACCGCCGTCGACAACGGCTCCTTCCGCGCCGCCTACGG
>NZ_GG770539.1:6396273-6396763 GCF_000154905.1 Streptomyces sp. SPB074
GCACCCGCGTCATCCGCGAGACCCGCCGCCTGGAGGACATCAACCTCGCGATCGACGAGGTGCTCTCGGGCCGGGCCACGGCGCGGCTCGTCTTCGACCTGCGCTGAGGCGCGATCCCCCGGGGCGCTCCGAAGTCGGTCAACTCCCCTTTTCGACAGGCGGGTTCCGGACAATCACCCGGCCCCGGTTTACTTCCTCCGGGGCCGGTGTGCCCTTGTCCGGCACCCCGTCGGGGGCTCAGGCTGGATTCCGGGGCCGAAGGACGGCCCCGGGACCCGGGCGGGTCCGCGGAGGGGGTGGAGCGGATGTCATCGACCACTTGGGAGTTCACCGACGACCGGGGGAGCGTGGTGCGCGCGGCGCGGCGCCCCGAACGGGTCGTCGCCTACGTACGGGCCGGAGCGGCGCTCCACGAGTACGGCATCACCCCGGCCGGGATCTTCGGCTCGGGCCACGACGGCGAGCGGGCCGACCCGGTCAAGGCCGGCGG
>NZ_GG770539.1:6397574-6399031 GCF_000154905.1 Streptomyces sp. SPB074
CGAGGCCCTCGTCCTCGACGCCCTGCTCCCCGCCGTCCACCCCCACGGCTCGACCGTCCCCCCGCCGCGCGCCGCCGGGCTCGTCCACGCCGACGTGCGCGACCCCGCCGCCGTGGAGGAGGCTCTGCGCGGCATCGACGCGATCAGCCACCAGGCCGCGATGGTCGGGCTCGGCGACGGCGTCGCCGACGCCGCCGACTACGTGGGCTGCAACGACCTCGGCACCGCCGTCCTCCTCGCCGCCGCGGCCCGCGGCGGTGTCCGCGCGCTCGTGCTCGCCGGGTCGATGGTCGTCTACGGCGAGGGCCGCTACACCTGCGCGGAGCACGGCACCGTACGCCCCGGACCACGCGCCGAGGCCGACCTGCGCGCCGGCCGCTTCGAGCCCCGCTGCCCCGCCTGCGGCGCCGCCCTCGCGCCCGGCCTCGTCCCCGAGGACGCCCCCGCCGACCCGCGCAACGTCTACGCGGCGACCAAGCTCGCCCAGGAACACCTCGCCGCCGCCTGGGCCCGCGCCACCGGCGGCAGCGCCCTCTCGCTGCGCTACCACAACGTCTACGGCCCCGGGATGCCCCGCGACACCCCCTACGCGGGCGTCGCCTCCTTCTTCCGCTCCGCGCTCGCGCGCGGCGAGGCACCCCGCGTCTTCGAGGACGGCGCGCAGCGACGCGACTTCGTCCACGTGCGGGACATCGCGGCGGCCAACGTCCGCGCCCTCGAAGCGCTCGCCGGTTCCGCCGTGCCCCCCGGCACCCTCCCGCGTACAACACCGGCAGCGGCACCCCGCGCACCCTGCTCACCATGGCCCGCACCCTCGCCGCGGCCTGCGGCGGGCCCGCGCCGCGCGTCACCGGCGAGTACCGGCTCGGCGACGTACAGCACATCACCGCCGACTCCGCGCGCCTGCGGCGCGAGCTGGGCTGGCACGCCGAAGTCCCCTTCGCCGAGGGCATCGCCGAGTTCGCCAGGGAACCGATGCGCGCCCCCGCGCCCGCGGCGACCGGCGGCTGACGCGCCGGAAATCACGAGGCCGCGCTGACCGATTCGCGGCTTTCGTCTTCGTACGGTGTGCCCATGAACCACCCCACCCCCACACCCACACCCGCTCCGCCCGCCCCCACCGCGGCGGCCCCGCCCGCGCCCGTCGACGTCGTCCTGCCCTGCCTCAACGAGGCCGCCGCGCTGCCCTGGGTGCTCGCCCGGGTGCCGGCGGGCTGGCGCGCCGTCGTCGTGGACAACGGCTCCGACGACGGCTCGGCCGAGATCGCCGCGGCGCACGGCGCGCACGTCGTCACCGAGACGCGGCGCGGCTTCGGCGCGGCCTGCCACGCCGGGCTCGAAGCGGCGACAGCCGAGTTCGTCGCCTTCTGCGACTGCGACGCCTCGCTCGACCCCGGCCTCCTGCCCGCCTTCGCCGCGCGCGTCTCCTCCGGCGCCGCCGACCTCGTCCTGGGCCG
>NZ_GG770539.1:6401611-6403475 GCF_000154905.1 Streptomyces sp. SPB074
CCGTGCCTCAGGTGGCGATCGTCTGGTCGCCCGTGGCGGGGCGGCTCCAGCGGTAGATCAGGCCCGTCAGGACCACGCCGATGGCGAAGATCGCCGCCGACCACCAGAAGGCCACCGTGAAGCTGTGCAACTGGGCCTGCGCGAGCACGAGCTTCGACGGCCGCTTGCCCACCAGGTAGTTCGTCGCCGCCGTCGTCGCGAGCGTGTTGAGCAGCGAGGTCCCCACCGAACCGCCCACCTGCTGGCACGTGTTGACCATCGCGGAGGCGACCCCCGCGTCCTGCGGACGCACCCCGGCGGTCGCCATGTTGAACGCGGGGGCGAAGATCAGGCCCACGCCGAAACCGGTGAGCAGCAGCGGGGCCAGGATGTGCGCCGCGTACGTGCTGTGCAGGTCCAGGCCGGTGAGCCAGACCATGCCCCCGGCCGCGAAGAGCATCCCCGGCGGCACGAGCGGCTTCGGCCCCGTGCGCGGCAGCACCGCGTTCGTCACCACGACCGACATCATGATCATCACGCCGACCATCGGGAGGAAGGCGAGGCCCGTCTTGATCGGCGAGTAACCGAGGATCTGCTGGAGGTAGTACGTCAGGAAGAGGAACACCCCGAAGAGGCCCGCGCCTGCCAGGAAGATTGCCAGGTACGAGGCGCCGCGCTGCCGGTTGAGCACGACGCGCAGCGGCAGCAGCGGGTGCGCCGCGCGCCGCTCCCGCAGGACGAAGAGGGCCAGGAGCACCGCCCCGCCGGCGAGGAAGCCCCACGTCTGCGCCGAGCCCCAGTGGTGGCGCTCCGCGTTCGAGAAGCCGTACACGATGCAGAAGAGCCCCGCGGTCGCGAGGAACGCGCCCGGCAGATCGAGCCCGGGACGCTCCGCCGGACGCCCGCTCTCCAGGAGCCGCGCCCCGCCCACGAGGGCGAGCACCGCGAAGAGCAGATTCACGTACAGGCACCAGCGCCAGTCCAGGTACTCGGTCAGCACCCCGCCGAGCAGCAGCCCCACCGCGCCGCCCGCCCCCGCGATCGCCCCGTAGATCCCGAACGCCTTGGCCCGTTCCCTGGCGTCCGTGAACGTCGTGGTCAGCAGCGAGAGCGCGGCGGGCGCGAGCATCGCGCCGAAGACGCCCTGCGCCGCGCGGGCGACGACCAGCATCTCGAAGCTCTGCGCCGCGCCCCCGACCGCCGAGGCGGCGGCGAAGCCGATGAGCCCCGTCATGAAGACGACCTTGCGGCCGACCATGTCGGCCACCCGGCCGCCCAGGAGCAGCAAGGAGCCGAAGGCGAGCGCGTAGGCGGTGATGACCCACTGCCGGTTGCCGTTGCTGAACCCGAGGGCCTTCTGCGCGGACGGCAGCGCGATGTTCACGATCGTCGCGTCCAGGACCACCATGAGCTGAGCGGTCCCGATGACCGCCAGCACCCACCAGCGGTGCGCCTGGGCCCGGTTCCTGACGGCCTCCCGCCGCACCTGCCGTCCCGCGTGCCTTCCCTCGCCCCCGCCCTGCCCGCCACTCGTGCCCCCGCCGCCCTGGTCGGCCGGGCCCTCGGATCGGTGTTTCATGGTCTTCAGCCCTTCGACGCTCCGAAATGTCACGTTAAGTGCGGCATTCGGCGCGGGCGACCGGGGCAGGGCCGTACGGGGAGGGGACGGCCGGGCAGGGGCGCCGACAACACTTTTCCTTCAGGAATTGAAGCGACAACTGCCTTTTCTCGGGGATGAGTTGCGTGTGTGCCGACTTTGGTTAGAAGTCTTGACGGCACCCTTGGTGCTCGGTTTGCTTACGCGGCAGGAGACGGACCAGCCCTCTCCCCGGCTTTCGCGCACCCCCCACGGCCCCCCCCCCCGTCACCCCCCACCCCGCCCCGC
>NZ_GG770539.1:6403618-6409034 GCF_000154905.1 Streptomyces sp. SPB074
CCCCGCGCGCCGCGGCGGCCGCCTGGGACACCGACCTCGCCGCCGAGGCGGTCGCCGCGGACCCGCAGGCCGCGACCGCCTCCGGCGGCACCGCCGCCGACGCCTTCGACAACAACGACGCCACCTCCTGGACCAGCGACGACTCCGCCACCGCCTGGCTGAGCGTCGATCTCGGCAGCAGACTGCGCATCGAGCGCGTCGTCCTCGACTGGGGCGCCACCTACGGCAAGAAGTACGTCGTCGAGGTCTCCGACGACGGCGGCGACTGGCGGCCCTTCTACACCGAGGACCAGGGCACCGGCGACACCGTGACCGCCCAGACCTACCCGCAGGAGGTACGCGGCCGCTACGTCCGGGTACGCGGCGTCGAGCGCTCCGCCGCGGGCGGCTACGTGCTCGGCTCCTTCAAGGTCTACGGGGGCACCCCCGCCCCGGCCGCCACCTCGCGCGCCAACCTGGCCCTGCACCACCCCGCCTACAGCGACCTCTACCAGGGCTCGGGCGCCAACCCCTCCTTCGTCACCGACGGCGGCTTCCCCGCCGACCTCAAGGGCGACGCGACCCGCTGGGCCAGCGACTGGAACGCCGACCGCTGGGTCGCCGTAAACCTCGGCGCCCCCTCCACCATCGACAGCGTCGACCTCTACTGGGAATCCGCCTTCGCCGTCGACTACGAGATCCAGGTCTCCGACGACAAGGAGAACTGGCGCACCGTCTACCAGCCCTCCGCCGACGAGGTGGCCGCCCGCCGCGCCGACGTCGGCACCCCGGGCCAGTCCGCGGGCAAGCACGACACCGTCCAGCTCCCCGAGCCCGCCACCGGGCGCTACGTACGGATGCTCGGCAAGGAGCGCCGCTCCTTCTACAACCCCGCCCCCGCCACGGCCCAGTTCGGCTACTCCCTCTACGAGTTCCAGGTCTGGGGTACCGGCGGCAGCGCCGAGGCCGCCTACCCGGCCCTCCCGGCCGAACAGGGCGGCGACTACCGCACCACCTTCTTCGACGACTTCGACGGCGCGGACCTCGACCGCTCCAAGTGGCGCGTCGTGCGCACCGGCACCGAGATGGGCCCGGTCAACGGCGAGTCCCAGGCGTACGTCGACACGCCCGACGCCCTCAGCACCCAGGACGGCGTCCTCCAGCTCAAGGCGAAGTACTGCAAGGGCTGCACCGAGGCCGGCGGCACCACCTACGACTTCACCTCCGCCCGCATCGACACCAACACCAAGTTCGACTTCACCTACGGCAAGGTCAGCGCCCGCATGAAGCTCCCCGTCGGCGAAGGCTTCTGGCCCGCCTTCTGGCTGCTCGGCAGCGACGTGGACGACCCGAAGGTCTCCTGGCCGGGCTCGGGCGAGACCGACATCATGGAGAACATCGGCTACGACGACTGGACCTCCACCGCGCTGCACGGCCCCGGCTACTCGGCCGACGGCAACATCGGCGCCCAGCAGACGTACCCGGACGGCGGCGCCGACCAGTGGCACACCTACGCCGTCGAGTGGAAGCCGACCGGCATGACCTTCTCCGTGGACGACCGCGTCGTCCAGGAGACGAGCCGCAACAAGATGGAGTCCACGCGCGGCCAGTGGGTCTTCGACCACAACCAGTACGTGATCCTCAACCTGGCCCTGGGCGGCGCCTACCCGGCGGGCTGGAACAAGGTCACCTCGCCCTACTGGGGCCTGCCCCAGTCCAGCGTCGACAAGGTCGCCCAGGGCGGCGTCCAGGCCGACATCGACTGGGTGCGCGTCGAGCAAAAGGGCTGAGGCCCCCGCGGTCCGGGCCCCTCGCAGCGGGCCCGGGCCGCGCCCGGCGCGTACCCCCGGTCCGGCGCCGTTACGCGCTCAGTCCGCGACCGCGTCCGCCACCACGAAGCAGTCCCCGGCATGGTCGTCCACGACCCCGGTCGCCTGGAGGAAGGCGTACGTGATCGTCGTCCCCACGAAGGAGAAACCGCGCTTCTTGAGGTCCTTCGCGAGCCGGTCCGACAGCTCCGTACGGGCCGGCGGCAGCGCGCCGCGCGCCCGGTGCCGCACCACGGGGCGGCCGTCCACCCACGACCACAGGTACGCGTCGAAGGAACCGAACTCGGCCGCCACGGCGCGGAAGGCGCGCGCGTTGCGCGGCAGCGAGGCCACTTTCAGCCGGTGCCGCACGATCCCCGCGTCCCCGAGCAGCGCCGCCAGCTTCTCCGGCCCGTACTCCGCGACCGCCCCGGCGTCGAAACCGTCGAGCAGCCGCCGGTAGTTCTCCCGCTTGTTCAGCACCGTCGACCAGGCGAGCCCGGCCTGCGCGCCCTCCAGGACCAGCATCTCGAAGAGATAGCCGTCGTCGTGGGCGGGGCGGCCCCACTCGCGGTCGTGGTACTCCGTCATCAGCGCCGAGGTGCCCTCCGCCCAGGCGCAGCGCCGCACCGCCGCCGCGGGCGCCGCGCCCGGATCGGCGAGGACCGCCCGCGTCGTCTGCCGCAGCCGCAGGCAGGCCCGCGCCGCCCGCGCCCGGTCCCCGTCCGTCCCGTCCCGTACCGTCACCGCACGCTCCCGGTCTCCACGGCGCCGGCCCCGTGCCGCGCGCCCGCCCCCAGCGTGCACCACACCACTGACAACGGCCCGGTGACGAGGCGTGCGAGGAGCGCGGGCCGCCCGGCGACGGCCCCCGCCGCGGCCTCAGCCCGCCTCGCGGGCGCCCTCCGCGACCCCGTACGGCGACACCTCGTCGACGCGCGCCACCTCCTCGGCGCTCAGTGACAGTCCCGCCGCGCCCGCGTTCTCCTCCAGCCACTTCCGCCGCTTCGTCCCCGGGATCGGCACCACGCCGCGGTCCGCGAGCCAGGCCAGCGCGAGCTGGGCCGCCGTCACCCCGCGCGCCTCCGCGAGGGCGCGCAGCCGCTCCACGACGCGCAGGTTCGCGACGATGTTCTCCTCCGAGAAGCGCGGCAGCCCGCGCCGCGCGTCGTCCTCGGCGAGGTCGGCCGCGCGCGTGATCGTGCCGCTCAGGAAGCCCCGGCCGAGCGGCGAGAACGCCACGAAGCCGATGCCCAGTTCTCGCGCCGTCTCCAGCACCCCGTTGCGCTCCACGTCCCGGCTGAAGAGCGAGTACTCCGACTGGAGCGCCGTCAGGGGGAACGTCGCGTGCGCCCGTCGCAGCTCGTCCGGGCCCGCCTCGCTCAGCCCGATGAAGCGCACCTTTCCCGCCGTCACCAGCTCGCCCATCGCCCCGACCGTCTCCTCGACCGGCACCGCCGGGTCGATCCGGTGCAGGTAGTAGAGGTCGATGACGTCCGTGTCCAGGTGGCGCAGCGAGCGCTCCACGGCGCGCCGCACGTGCCCCGGGGAACCGTCGTGGGCCTGCGCGCCGCCGTCCTCGAAGTCCCTGGCGAACTTCGTGGCGAGCGTGATCTCCCCGCGCCTCGCGCCGAGCGCCCGCGCGATCAGCTTCTCGTTCTCGTACGGGCCGTATGCCTCCGCCGTGTCGATGTGCGTGACGCCGAGGTCCACCGCGCGCCGCAGCGTCGCGATCGCCTCGCTCTCGTCCCTGGGCCCGTACCAGACGCTCATGCCCATCGCCCCGAGGCCCTGCTCGGAGACCCGGAGGCCCTGCGAACCCAGTGGGATCGTCCTCATGGTGTGTCGTCCTCTGTCGTCGTGTGCGCCGGTCCGGCGTCCTCCGTGGTGGCGGAACCGGCGGCGCCGTGCCGGCCCGCCGTGTCCCCGGCCGCGTCGCGGTAGTACGCGATCTTGCGGTCGATCGCCGCGAGGTGCCCGCGTGTCTCGCGCAGCCGCTCCAGGACCCGTTCCCGGTGCGCCTCGAAGACCTCCAGGCGCTCGCGCTCGGTGCCCGGCCGGCGGGTCAGCGCGGCGAAGGCGCGGATGTCGCGGATCGGCATCCCGGTACGGCGCAGCGTCACCACGCCCGCGAGCCATTCCAGGTCCCGCTCGGTGTAGCGGCGCTGCCCGGTGCCCGTGCGCCCGGCCGGTTCGGCCGTCAGGCCCTCGCGCTCCCAGTACCGCAGCGTGTCGATGCCGAGCCCGAGTGCCGCCGCCGCCTCGCCGATGGTGAGACCGCCCGCCGGCACCTCCACGTCCGGCCGCAGCCGGGGAGCTCGCCCTGCCATGCACACCACCCTCCGCCCTGGAGCGCGCTCCAGGGCAAACACGGGACCCCGCACCGGGCCGGCGGGGCGGAATCCCCAGTGTGGTGCCAGGGTGGAGGCAGTGGCTCGCGCGCCACGGGGCAGGCCGGTCCCGCGCCACGAAGCCGCCGGGCCCGCGCCGCGGGCCCGCCCCACGAGTCCAGGAGGAACCCTCATGTCCGATTCGCCCCTCGTCGCCGTCCTCGGTACCGGGATCATGGGCGCGGGGATGGCCCGCAGCCTGCTCCGCGAGGGACTTTCCGTGCGCGTGTGGAACCGCAGCGCGGACAAAGCGCGCCCGCTCGTCGCGGACGGCGCGGAACTCGCCGCCGACCCGGCGGCGGCCGTGCGCGACGCCGACGTGGTCCTCACCGTCCTCAACGACGGCACGGCGGTCGCCTCCGTCATGGAGCAGGCGGCGCCCGGACTGCGCCCGGGACAGCCCTGGCTCCAGGCGTCCACGGTGGGACTCGCTGCCACGGCGACGCTCGCCGGGAAGGCGGCGGAGCACGGGGTCGTCTACCTCGACAGCCCCGTCTCGGGCACGAAGGAGCCCGCCGAGCAGGGCAAGCTGATCGTCCTCGTCTCGGGGGACGAGGCAGCCCGGCCCACCGTCACGCCCGTGCTCGACGCGATCGGGCAGCGCACCGTGTGGGCGGGGAACGAGCCGGGCGAGGCGACGCGCCTCAAACTCGTCGTGAACGCCTGGCTCGTCAATCTCGTCAGCTCCGTCGCCGAATCCCTCAACGTGGCCGAGGCACTGGACGTGGACCCGCGCCTCTTCCTCGACACCGTCACGGGCGGGGCGCTGGACAGCGCGTACCTCCAGATGAAGGCGGACGCGCTCCTCAGGGGCGCTCTCGACCCCAGCTTCGCGCTCTCCACGGCGCTCAAGGACACCCGCCTCATCCTCGACGCCACCGCCGGGAGCGGGGCCCGTCTCGACCTCCTCCACGCCACGGCCGCCCGCTTCGCCCGCGCGCGCGACGCCGGCCACGGCGGCGAGGACATGATCGCGACGTACTTCGCCGGGAGGCCCGGAACCGATTCCTGACGGCACCGAGCGTGTGGCGGCGCGGGCGGCGCGTCCCCGCCGCCCCGCGCGGTGGGAGGAGGACCGTGTCCCCCCACCGCGCGGGCCCCTCACTCCCGCTGCTCCCGCTCGCGGCGCCCCTCGCCGGGCCGCAGGCCGAGCGCGTCGAGCAGGCGGGCCAGGTCGTCGGCGTCCCTGGCCCGTGCTGCGAGGGCTTCCCGCGCCCTGCGGCGTTCCGCCGCGAGCGC
>NZ_GG770539.1:6410864-6411952 GCF_000154905.1 Streptomyces sp. SPB074
CCGTGGGCAGCCCGGGGCGCAGGGCGCGGGGCGGCTTGCAGCCGGTGCGGCCACCAGGCGGGGCGCCGCTCGTGGCGCAGCGCCTCGCGCAGGATCTGCTCGCGGACCCAGGCGTATCCGGGCCGCTCGTGGGCGCCGCGCGGCGCGGGGCCGGGCGCAGCAGCCGGGAGCCGGTGCCGGGCAGGGCCCGCTGCACGATGCCGTGCGCGGTGAGGACCCGGCGGTGCCGGGTGAGCGAGGTCGGCAGCACGAGGTAGGTGAGCCGTACGAGGCGTGCGTACCGCTCGACCAGGGCGGCTTCGGCGAGGTCGAGGTCGATCCGCTCCCCGGCGGTGGGGGAGGGCCGCGAACGCGTCGGCATGGGGACGCCTTTCGAGTGACGGACTGTGGGACGTGTGCACTCCGTCAAACGAGTGATGCGTGTGACAGTCACACCTCAGTCGGCGGTACGGGCCCCGGAGCCCCTCTCGCGCACGCGCCGCGCCGCCACCGCCTCCACGCGCGCCAGCAGCCCGGCCGCCGTCCGCTCGCCGCGTGCCCGCAGGTCCGCAGGTCCGCGTACCCGTGCAGCCCCAGGTCGGCGAGGACGTCCCGGAAGCCGGGCAGGAGACGGCGGTGCAGGCCCGGGGCGTCGGCGGCGAGGACGGTGTGGCAGCGCGCGAGCGTCGCGACGATCCAGAACACCGCCTCGCGGTGCAGCCCCCGCGCCACGAGGTCCGCGCTCCCGTCCACGGCGACGGGCCGGGCCCCGGGCCGCAGGTCGGCCGCGTACGGGAACGGGGTGCGCGCCGGGACGGCGGACGTCGCGTCGAAGGTCTCGGCGAGCACGTCCAGGTGCGCGGCGACACGGGCCCGGTCCGGGCGGGCGCAGCCCAGCGCGCCGAGCAGGTCCTCGTACAGCTCCTCGTCGGGGCCGGGGACGAGGACCTCGCGCACGGCCGGGTACCGCAGCCGGATCGTCGGGTTGCGCAGCGCGGCGACGAGCAGGACGTGCGCGGTGACGCCGCTCGGGAAGAGCCACGCCGTGACCTGCCGGTGCCAGGGCGCGTCGGCCGGGATCGCCGCGAGCCCGTTCCGTACCCGCCCCG
>NZ_GG770539.1:6412052-6420801 GCF_000154905.1 Streptomyces sp. SPB074
GCAGCGGCGCAGGACGTGCCCGCGACGCGCGAAACCGCGCGCGACCTCGGCGCCGAGCGCCGCGAGCCGTCCGTCCGGGTCCGCGATCAGGGTGTCCGCGCGGGCCAGGGGCGGCGCCAGGTGGTAGTCGCCGAGCACGTCGTGCGCCGAGGCGAGCGCGGCCCACGGCTCGCACGTGACTTCCAGGAGCGCCCCGGCGTAGCGGAACTTGCCCGGCCTAGGCGGGGGTTGCGGCGTGTCGAGGACGACGACGAGATCGACGTCCGCGTACGGCGAGAGCGTCGCCGCCGCGTCGAGCCCCACCGTCGAACCGCTGAGGTAGGCGCCCGCGAAGCCCGGCAGCGCCCGCCCGTGCCGCGCCACCCAGTCCCGGGCCGCCTCCCTCGCCGTACCGACCCGCACGCCGCCCCCGCCCGCCGAAAGCCCCCAGGGTAGCGGGAGCGGCGCGGACCCGCCGGGAGACTCCCCCTCGGCGGTGGGCAGAGGGTGTTGAGGGAGAATTCCTGCTGTCGCGGGCCCCGCGCATTCCGTGCGGGACCCGGGCAGGCCGGACAGGCCGAGATGAGAGAGGCGGCACTCATGCCACAGCAGGTTCAGGGCGTCATCGCGCGGGCGAAGGGGGTCGCGGTCGAGATCGCCACCATCACCGTCCCCGATCCCGGGCCCGGCGAGGCGGTCGTACGCGTCCAGGCGTGCGGGGTCTGCCACACCGACCTCCACTACCGGGAGGGCGGGGTCAACGACGAGTTCCCCTTCCTGCTCGGCCACGAGGCGTCCGGGATCGTCGAATCCGTGGGCGAGGGCGTCACGGAGGTCGCGCCCGGTGACTTCGTGATCCTCAACTGGCGCGCGGTGTGCGGCGAGTGCCGCGCCTGCGAGCGCGGCAGGCCGCAGTACTGCTTCAACACGCACAACGCGAAGCAGCGGATGACGCTGGAGGACGGCACCGAGCTGACCCCGGCGCTCGGCATCGGCGCGTTCGCGGAGAAGACCCTCGTCGCCGCGGGCCAGTGCACCAAGGTCGATCCCGGGGCGTCCCCGGCCGCCGCCGGGCTCCTCGGCTGCGGGGTCATGGCGGGCATCGGCGCGGCCATCAACACGGGCGGTGTCACGCGCGGCGACTCGGTCGCCGTGATCGGCTGCGGCGGGGTCGGCGACGCGGCCGTCATGGGCGCGCGGCTCGCGGGCGCGTCGAAGATCATCGCGGTCGATGTCGAGGACCGCAAGCTGGAGACGGCCCGGCGGCTCGGCGCGACGCACACCGTCAACTCGCGCACGACCGACCCGGTCGAGGCGATCCGCGAGCTGACCGGCGGCTTCGGCGCCGACGTCGTCATCGAGGCGGTCGGCCGCCCCGAGACGTACGAGCAGGCGTTCTACGCCCGCGACCTGGCGGGGACCGTCGTCCTCGTCGGCGTCCCGACCCCCGAGATGCGCCTCGACCTGCCGCTCATCGACGTCTTCGGGCGCGGCGGCGCGCTCAAGTCCTCGTGGTACGGGGACTGCCTGCCCTCGCGCGACTTCCCGATGCTCATCGACCTCTACCGGCAGGGCCGCCTGGATCTCGACGCCTTCGTGACCGAGACGATCGCGCTCGACCAGGTCGAGCAGGCGTTCACGAAGATGCACGACGGCGACGTGCTCCGCTCGGTGGTGATCCTCTGATGGCCGTACGCATCGAACGCGTCGTCACCTCGGGCACCTTCTCGCTCGACGGCGGCACCTGGGACGTCGACAACAACGTGTGGCTCGTCGGCGACGACCAGGAGGTCCTCGTCATCGACGCGGCGCACGACGCCGAGGCGATCGCCCGCGCGGTCGGGGACCGGCACGTCGTCGCGATCGTGTGCACCCACGCGCACGACGACCACATCGACGCGGCCCCGGCGCTCGCCGAGGTCACCGACGCCTCCGTGCTGCTCCACCCGGAGGACGTCCCGCTCTGGAAGCTCACGCACCCGGGGATACTGCCGGACGGCGAACTGGCGGACGGCCAGGTCCTCGGTGTCGCCGGTACGGAGCTGACGGTGCTGCACACGCCGGGCCACTCGCCCGGCGCGGTGTGCCTGTACGCCCCCGCGCTCGGCACGGTCTTCACCGGGGACACGCTCTTCGCGGGCGGACCCGGGGCCACGGGGCGTTCCTTCAGCGACTTCCCGACCATCATCGAGTCGATCCGCTGGAAGCTCCTCGGACTGCCCGCCGGGACCGAGGTGCGCACCGGGCACGGCGACAGCACGACGATCGGCGCCGAGGCCCCGCACCTGGACGAGTGGGTCGCCCGCGGGCACTGACGGGAAGCCGGCCGTAGGGGCGCCGGGGCGGGCCGCCGCCCCGGCCGAAGCGCCTCGACCGGTCCCGCGCGCGGGGTCCGGGTCCCCTCCCGCCTCGGGGGACCCGGGCTCCGCGCGCAGCGCCTTCGTCTCGCTCCGCAGGATGCGCAGGGACTTGCCGAGCGCTCCCGCGGTATCGGGCAGTTTCCGGGAACCGAAGAGCAGGACGACCACGACAAGAAGAATGAGGAGGTGCCAGGGTTCGAGTCCGTTGCGGATCATGTTCGCCTCGTTCCGGGTCGGGAGCGGGGGGCGGGACGGCGCGCGCACCCCGGGAAGCTTGCTACATTGCGCAACTGTACAGCTGTGGGGGGAGCCGGTCAGGAGCCGGCCGTCCGCGCGGGGAACGAGCCACTGAGAGGTACGCGCATGACGCACAAGGAAGCGACCGCGCGGGGCGGGGCGGCTCCCCGGCCGGGGCGGCGGGGGTCCGGAACCCGGCGCTCGCAGGCGAAGGGCCGCTCCCGGCTCCTCAAAGGCCTCGGCGTCCTCGCCGCCTTCGCCGTCCTGGCCTGCGGCGGTTTCGGCTGGGTGTGGCTCAAGCTCAGCGGTGACATCGGCACCTTCGACCAGAGTGGAGTGGCGAAGGAACGGCCCGAGGACACCGGGCCCGGCGAGAACATCCTCGTCATCGGCTCGGACACGCGTGCCGGGAAGAACAAGGAACTCGGCGGCGGCGAGGGCGACATCGGCCGCTCCGACACCGCCTTCCTGCTCCACGTCTACGCCGACCACCGGCACGCCGTCGCCGTCTCCGTCCCCCGGGACACCCTCGTGGAGATCCCCCGCTGCCGCCTGCCCGACGGGAGCTGGAGCGAGCCGCAGCCGAACACGATGTTCAACGCGGCGTTCACCGTGGGCCAGACCGAGACGGGCAACCCGGCCTGCACCCAGAACACCGTCGAGAAGCTCACCGGGCTCCGCGTCGACCACACCGTCGTCGTGGACTTCAACGGCTTCTCGGAGCTGACCTCCGTCGTCGGCGGCGTCCCCGTCTGCCTGCCCAACGACATCTACCAGCGCGACCTGAGCCCCAAGCGCCCCACGCGCGGCGACCTCGTCTTCCACGAAGGGCTCCAGAAGGTCTCGGGGCAGCGGGCCCTCGACTACGTGCGGCTGCGCCACGGGGTCGGCGACGGCTCCGACATCGGCCGCATCAAGCGGCAGCAGGCCTTCGTCTCCGCCCTCCTGAAAAAGGTCAAGGAGAGGGGCCTCACCCCCACCCGCCTGCTGCCCCTCGCCGAGGCCGCGACCGGCTCCATGACCGTCGACCCCGGCCTCGGCTCGGCCGACAAGATGCTCTCCTTCGCGCTCTCCCTCAAGAACGTCGACCTCCACAACACGAAGTTCGTCACCGTCCCCTGGCGGTACGAGGGCGAACGCGTCGCCATCGTCCAGCCCGACGCCGACCGCCTCTGGGCCGCGCTCAAGGCTGACAAGCCGCTCGCCGACCCGGAGCAGAGGAAGAAGGGGACCGCCGACGCCAAGAACGGCGGGAAGGACGCTGAGGAGAGCGCCGCGCCCGTCACCGGCGCCGGGATCACCGTCGCCGTCCGCAACGGCACCACCGTCCCCGGACTCGCCGCGAAGGCCGCCGGCATCCTCGGCGGGAGCGGATTCACCATCGCCTCGACGGGGAACGCCGCCGACCTCACCGCGGCCACCACGACCATCGCCTACGGCCCCGGCGAGAAGAAGTCCGCCACGACCACGGCCCGCTGGTTCCCCGGCGCGCGCCTCACCGAGAGCGGCACCCCCGGCATCACCGTCACCCTCGGCCGCGGCTACGCCGACGACCCGGCCGCCGCCCCCATGGCCCCCGGCTCCGCGGCCCCCGCGAAACCGGTCGGCTCCGATGCCCGCTCGGCCGACGAGAACCCCTGCGACGACCTCTCCTACGGCTGAGCCCCGCGCGCGCCGCCCGCCCGCCCCTCCCGGCCCGGCTCCCGTCCGAGCCGGTCCCGCATCCACCGCAGCGCGAGTCCGTACACCACCATCAGCACCCCCACCGGGCCCCACACGCGCCACGGCAGCGCCCCCATCCCCAGCGCGGCGCCCACCGGGCCCGGCGGCAGCGCCACCCCCACCACGACCAGGCCCGCCACCGCCGCCCACAACGCCTTCGGCACCCGCCCCGCCCCCGGGCGCAGCACGAGCAGCACGAGGGCCTGCGTGAGCAGGTTCTCGGTGAACCACCCCGAGTGGAACAGCGACTCCCACGCCGCGCCCGTCACCCCCCGCCCGCCCCGGGCGAGAGCCGCGAAGGGCAGCACGTCCACCGCCGCGTTGAGCAGCCCGAGCCCGAGGATCTGCCGCACCAGCGCCCGTGTCCGCAGCGGCACCGGCCGGGCGGAGGGCCGCGCGGCGACCCCGCGCCGCACGTACGCGGTCTGCGCCAGGTCGAAGCACAGGTTCTGCGCCAGCACCTGCGCGGGCAGCATCGGCAGGAACGGCAGCAGCAGCCCCGCGACGAGCATCGCCACGACGTTGCCCAGGTTCGAGGAGAGCGCCGCCCGCAGATACGCGAGGACCGTCGCCGTCCCGCCGCGCCCGGCCCGCACCGCGTGCCCCACCGCGCCCAGGTCCTTGCCGCCGAGGACGAGATCGGCGTGCTCGGGCGCGAGCGCCACCGCGCCCGGCGGGCACAGGCCCACATCCGCCCCGCGCAGCGCGGGCACGTCGTTCCAGCCGTCACCGAGGAAACCCGTGACGCGGCCCGCCGCGCGCGCCCGCGCCACGAGCCACGCCTTGTCCTCGGGCGCGCACCGCGCGAAGACCCGCCCGCCCGCCGCCCGCGCGGCCCGCTCCGCCTCCGGCAGCCCGGCGAGCGCCCGCATGTCCACGACCTCGCCCGGATCGAGCCCCAGGTCCCGGCAGGCACGCGCCGCCGTGCCCGGCTGGTCACCCGTGAGCACCCGCACCTCCACACCGAGCGCGGTCAGCTCGCGCAACGCCCCGGCGACCCCGGCCACCGGCGGGTCCCGGAACGTCACGAACCCCGTGAGGGCGAGCCCCCGCTCCCCGGCGAGCGGGTACCCCCGCCCCGGCCGAGCGGCACGGCGCGCCGTCGCCACCGCGAGCACCCGCAGCCCTTCCCCGGCGAGCCGCCCCGCGAGCGCCTCGGCCCGCGCCCGCTCCCCGGGCCCGAACGCGCACCGCTCCAGGACCGCGTCCACCGCCCCCTTCACCACCAGCAGGCACGCGCCGGGCACCCCCGGCTCCGCGAGAAGCACCCCCGCCCGCCGCCGCTCCGCGTCGAAGGGCAGCGCGGCGAGCCCCTCGGGCGCCAGCGGATCGGCACCCGCCGCCTCCGCCGCCGCGAGCAGCGCCTCGTCGAGCGGCGCCGGGCGCGGCACCTCGCCCAGCTCCAGCGTCCACCCGGCCGCGACCGCCGCGAGCCGCAAGGGCTCGGGGTCGGGCGCTCCGTACGCGTCAAGACTCGCGTGCACGCACGGCTCGTCCGCCGTCAGCGTTCCGGTCTTGTCGACGCACAGCACCTCCACCGCGCCCAGGTCGTGCAGCGCCGAGGGCCGGTTGACGATCACGCCGTGCTCCGCCGCCAGCCGCAGCGCCGCCCGCGCGGGCGCCAGCGTCGCCACCACCGGCAGCATCTCCGGTGTGAGGCCCACCGCGACCGCGACGGCGAACGGCAGCGTCTGCGCCCCCTGCCCCTGCGCCACCGCGTCCGCGCAGAGCACGAGCGGCGGCACGAGGAGCATGAACCGGACGAGGGTCCACGCGACCCCGCGCACCGAGGCGGCGAACGCGCTCACGGGCCGGGGCGGCCCATCCCAGGCGCCCAGCAGCCGCGTCCGGCTCCCGGTCGCGGTCACGAGCCCGGTCGCGGTGCCGCTCGCCACCGTCGAGCCGAGCGACGCGCCCCCCGGGTCCCCGGTCCGTCGCGGCACCGCGTCGGACTCGCCGCTGAGCGTCGCCTCCCGCAGCCGCAGCCCGCGCGTCCGCAGCAACCACAGGTCGGCGGGTACGCGGTCGCCCGGGCCCAGCAGCACGACGTCCCCCGGCACCAGTTCGGCCACCGGCACGTCCCGCACCCGGGGCGCCGCCTCCGGGCGCGCCCTGCGCCGTACCGCCGCCGTGTCCCCGAGCAGCGCGCCGAGCGCCGCCGAGGCGCGCTCGGCCCGGCGCAGGCCGAGGGCGCGCAGCAGGAGACTGAGGCCGACGAGGAGCGCGGTGACGGCCGCTGTGCCCCAGGCGCCGACGAGCGCGGAGACGGGCGAGAGCGCGAGGAGCACCGCGGTGAAGGGATCGGCGAGACCTCGGCGGGCGAGCCGCCACCACGGGGTGAGCGCGGGCGCGGGCGGCAGGTTGGGTCCGTACCGTGCCGCGCGGAGCGCCGCCTCCTCCTCGGTGAGACCGCGCGGTGAGGACTCCAGGCGGCGCAGGACGTGCAGCGGCGCGGCCGTCTCAGGCACCGAGGGACCGCCCGGGTGCGGCGGGGGCCTCGCTCCCCGGGGCGAGCAGCGCGCCGACCAGCTCCACGACGCGGGGATCGCGCAGGTAGTACACCTGGCGGCGGCCCTCGCGTTGCGAAGCCGACGAGGCCGCCGAGCTTGAGCTTCGTCAGGTGCTGGCTGATGGCCGGCAGGGCCCCGCCGAGCCGCTCCGCGAGCCGTGTCACGTCGCTCTCGCCGCCCGCGAGGGCCCAGACGAGGTGCAGGCGGGCCGGTGAGGCGAGCAGCCCGAAGACCGTCGCCGCCGCGTCGAGTGCCTCCGCCGGCGGCTCGCCCGCGAAGCCGCTCCCGTGCCCGCTCACACCGCTCTCCGTTCCGCCGGACCCGCCAGGGCGCCCCGCGCCGGGTCCGCCCGGCCGGTCAAGTGTAGGCAGCGCCGGGCGGGCCGCTCAGGCGGCGGGCCCCTCCGGCTCGCGGGTCCAGTCGCCGGGGCGGGCCTTGATCAGCTTGGGGTCGGCGGGGTCCGTGACCGGCGCGGGCCCGGGCGTACGCGCCTCGCTCTTGAGGATGCGGCTCGCCCGCCCGGCCGAGCGCACGAGGCCCGGCAGCCGCTTCACGCCGAGTACCACGATCACGACGAGGAGCAGGATCGCCAGCTCACTGAGTCCGAACACGGGGTGCGCTCCTGGGGGACGAGGGCTTCGCGCGGTACGCCGGGGAGCGGCGTCCTGGCCAGAATCTACAGCAGTGTGGAAGCAGCGGAAGAGGGCCTTTCACCGGACGGGCCCCGCTCCTCACCGGACGGGTCCCGTTCCCGGGAAAGCGGCCCGATGTCCACGCGGGCCCGCTCCCCGGACGCGGGGCGCCCGCTCCCCGGACGCGGGGCGCCCGCTCCCCGGACAGCGCGCGCCCACTCCTCCGACAACGGCCGCTCACTCCTCCCCGCCGTCGTCCCCGCCCTCGTCGTCCCCCTCCATCCAGTCGCCCACCTCGTCCACGACCTCGGCGGCGACGAGGCCGCCCGCCACGCCGGCCGCGAGCCCGCCGGCGCCCGCGAGCACCGCGGCCCCGGCCCCGTGCCCGCCGTGGCACTCGTGGTGTCCCGCGTGCCCGCCGTACGGGTCGGTGTGGTTGTAGTACGAGCCGTGGTCGCCGTAGGCCGAGCTGTGCTCCAGGAGGTGGGTCACCCAGCCGTCCACCTCGCTCGTCCAGTCGAGCCCCGGCACGTCCGCGTGCGCGACGGTGAAGCGCGTCAGCGCGTCGTGGCCGCCGCCCGTCAGGCCGCCCCGCTTGTCCGCCTCCAGGACCACCTCGGCGCCGGACTCCGAGGCGAGGAAGGTCACCTCGACCTCGTTCACGGCGTGCGCGAGCACGGGCGGCGGGGTCAGCTCGATCTCCTGGTAGAAGGGCAGCCGCTGCCCCGTACCGCCGATCCTGCCCAGCTCCAGGTCCGCCGAGCGGAAGCCCCAGCCGAGCCGCCCGAAGGCATCCAGCACCGCCTCCTGCACGGGCAGCGCGGTCACCACGAGCGGGTCCAGGTCGCCCTTGTCGCGCGCCCCGCCGAGGGCGACCCCGGTGCGCACGCCGAGGACGATGCCGAGCGGCTGCCCGTACAGCTCGGTCGTCGGGGTCTCCCACGGCAGCGCGAGCGCGAAGGGCAGGACCCGTTCCTCGCCCGCTTCGAGCGTGAATCCACCGCACACGCGGTGGCGGTCGAAGACGACCCCGCCCTCGTGCTCGCCGTCCTCGCCCTCGGCCTCGACGCGCGCGAGGAGTTCCAGGGTGATGTCCTCGACCAGCGCCCGCGTCTCGCCGCCGCCGAGCCGCACCTCTCCCGTGAGCGTGCCGCCCGGGAGCACGGGCCCGCCGGCGAGCACCGTGTCGACCGAGGGCCCGCCCGCGCCGAGCGCACCGAGCAGCCGCTTGAACACCATCGCGCACATCCTCCAGCACCATCCGGGACACGGCGCGCGCTCCGGGCGGCGCCGCTGCGGTCCCGTATAG
>NZ_GG770539.1:6422093-6428071 GCF_000154905.1 Streptomyces sp. SPB074
GCGTGCCCGGCGGTACAGGACGCGCCGCGCGAGCGGTTCGGTCCAGCGCGCGGTGAGCGGTCCGAGGATGACGAGGATCAGGACGTACGCGGTCGCGAGCGGCCCGATCTCGGGCGCGGTGGCGACCGCGAGGCCCGCGATGACGATGGAGAACTCGCCGCGCGCCACGAGGGTGCCGCCCGCCCGCCAGCGCCCGGCCCGCTTGACCCCGGCCCGCCGGGCCGCGTACCAGCCGGTGGCGATCTTGGTGAGGACGGTGACGAGCGCGAGGAGCAGCGCGGTGAGGAAGACCGGCGGGATGTCCGCCGGGTTGGTGGAGAGGCCGAAGAAGACGAAGAAGACGGCCGCGAAGAGGTCGCGCAGCGGGGCGAGCAGGTTGTGGGCGCCCTCCGCGACCTCGCCCGAGAGCGCGATGCCGACGAGGAAGGCGCCGACGGCGGCGGAGACCTGGAGTTCGGCCGCGACGCCGGCGACGAGGACGGTCAGCCCGAGCACGACGAGGAGCAGCATCTCGGGGTTGTCCGAGGAGACGGCCCGGCTGATGAGACGGCCGTGGCGCAGCGCGAGGTAGAGCACCAGTCCCACGGTGCCGAGCGAGATGACGAGCGTCAGGCTCGCGCCGCCGATGCTGAGCCCGGCGAGGAGCGCGGTGAGGATCGGCAGGTAGACGGCCATCGCGAGGTCCTCGATCACGAGCACCCCGAGGATCACCGGCGTCTCGCGGTTGCCGAGCCGCCCGAGGTCGCCGAGGACCTTCGCGATGACCCCCGAGGAGGAGATCCAGGTGACCCCGGCCAGGGCCACGGCGGCCACGAGGCCCCAGCCGAGGATCAGCGCGCACACGAACCCCGGCAGGGCGTTCAGGACGAAGTCCACGATGCCCGAGGGGTACTGCTTCTTGAGGTTGGTGACGAGTTCGGAGGCGCTGTACTCCAGGCCGAGCAGGAGGAGCAGCAGGATCACCCCGATCTCGGCACCGGTGGCGACGAACTCCTCACTCGCGTCGAGCGGCAGGAAACCTCCCTTGCCGAAGGCGAGCCCGGCCAGCAGGTAGAGCGGGATGGGGGAGAAGCCGATCCGCCCGGCCAGGCGGCCGAGGATGCCGAGGCCGAGAATGATCGCGCCCAGCTCTATCAGCAGTTCAGTCGTCGTGTCGTGCACGAGGGGTCATCCTCCAGCGATCAGTTCGGCCACGGCGTCCACGCCCTCACGGGTCCCGACGACGACCAGTACGTCGCCGATCGCGAAGCGGAAATCCGGGGTCGGGGAAGGGACCGCGTCGGTGCGCCGCAGGACGGCGACGATCGAGGCCCCGGTCTTCGTACGTGCCTGCGTCGCGCCGAGCACCCGCCCGGCGAAGGGCGAGCGCTTCGTCACGGGGATGTGCTCGGTGACGAGGTCGATCTCCACGTGCTGGCGCAGGTAGCGCACCGGGTCGGGCTTGAGCAGCCCGGCGAGCGCGAGCGATTCGCCGGGGTCGAGCTGCGCGGCGTCGCGGCAGCTGTCCTCGTCCTCCGGGTCGTGGAGGCCGAGGACCCGGCGGCCGTCCTGGTGCACGACGACCGACAGGTGGCGGCCGGACTGCGTGTCCAGGTCGTAGCGCGCCCCGATCCCGGGGAGAGCGGTCTTGGTGAAGTGAGCGGTGGGCTCCATCGAGAACTCCGTACGGCGTGTCGCGTGCGCGCGGCTGCGTGCGCGGGTGTGCGGGGGGACGGGTGCCACGGGGGACCGTGACAGCCCATACCGTGTCATCCCTGCCGCGCGCACAGAACACCCGTGCGTGGATGGGGGACGGAAACGGGCCCGTCGGGGTGCGGAGGTGCGCCGGGGCGACCGGCCGCGTGAGGGCCCGGAGAGGACGGTGGGGATACGGGGGAGTGGTCTCCCCCGGTCGGTGGCGGGACGAGCGCGCGGCGACCGGTGGTGCGGAACCCCGGGGGGCGGACCGGACGGCGGTTCGCCGGGGGCTTCGCGGGGCCGGACGGGCGCGCGTGGTGGTGCGTGCTGCGGTGACGGGTGTCGTGGCGGCGTGCGGAAGGGGTGCCGGGGCACGTGCGGTCGGCGCCCGCGTCTTCCTGGCCCGGAGGTCTCGCGCGGTCACACCGCGTACCGGTGCCTCTCGCGGCGGTACGCGGCGCGAGAAGGCGAGGGACGGTGGTACGGGGTGGGGCCGGGCGCGGGACGGGGCCGAAGGCGCGCGGGCGCGGGGGCCGGGATCAGGCGCTATGCGGAACGGCGTCGCGCGGGCGCACCCCGGTGGTCCGGTCGCGCGAGGGAGGGCGGAGCGCCGCGCCCGGGCCGGGTTGAAGCGGCAGTGCGCGAGGGCGGGTGTGCCGGTCGTGCTCCACGGGACCACCCCCTCCCAGACCTGCGCAGGCGCCACCGTGACCGGGCCGCTCGACGCGCCGGCACGCCCGGGAGGGCGGGACCGGCTTACTGACTTGACCAGTACTTTAACGTATGGCAAAGGGGGTGAACGGTGAATTATGTGAAGAAACGCGCGTATCGCCCGGCGGGAATTTTCCCGCTCCGGGCGGACCCGCGCGAGGCGGGAGCGGGGTCCGTACGCCCCGGGCCGCCGGGCCGTGCGGCGCGCTCAGCGCGGGGAGCGCGGGGCGTGGCCCGGTGCGGGGCGGGCGAAGGCGCCGCCGGTCCGGCGGCCTCGCGCTCCCGGGTGCGGGTCGAGCAGCTGCGCGGCCACCCCCGCCGCGACGAGCCCCGAGGCGAGCACCACACCGTGCCCGGCGACCAGGCCGCCGCACAGGGTCCCGAGGGCGAGGACGAGCAGCAGTATCACCCACGGGCGCGAGGGCCCGGGGCAGGCGTCCGGTGCTCAGGTCCCGTTCCAGGCGCGGGGTTCTCCGCGGCGCAGCCCGCGCTCCAGTGTCCGCAGTGTCTCGTCCTGACGATCCATCGCCCGTCTCGCCCTACGTGCCGCCCCGGGCCCCGCTTCGGCGGGCCCCCGCGGCCCACGCCCCTCGGCGGCACGCACGCACGTACCCAAGGGATTCCGTCCCCGGGCCCCGCCCACACCTGACGGAGCGGTTCCGCCGCGCCAGGCCGCCGCCGGGCCTCGCCACGAAGCCTCTCGCGCGGCCGGCCTCCCGCGCCATCCGGAATCACCCCCCCGCCCCTGGGGGAAAACCCCGAGAAACAGGGGGCGGCCCCTAGGGGGTGGCGGGGCGGAAATGGGGGTTGTCACGGATGGACCGGCCCGGGGGCGATCGGGAGGGTGGAGGCGGGCCCGTCGTACGGCACGGCGGGGCGTGTCCGGTCGACGGGAGGGGACCCGGTGTCGTTGTTCCAGCGCGTCTTCCTGCTCAATGCCGCCGTGCTGCTCGCGGCGACGGGCCTGCTGCTGCTCGGACCGGTGACCGTCTCGGCCCCCGTCGTGCTCACCGAGGCGCTGATCCTCTCGGCCGGGCTGGCCGCGATGCTCACCGCCAACGCGGCGCTCCTGCGCGTCGGCCTCGCCCCGCTCCAGCGGCTGCACCGCGCGATGAGCACCACGGACCTGCTGCGCCCGGCCCGCCGCCCCGAGGCCGCGGGACAGGGCGAGATCGCCGGGCTCATCACCGCTTTCAACACGATGCTCGACCGGCTGGAGGCCGAACGCGCCACGAGCACCGCCCGCGCGCTCTCCGCGCAGGAGGCCGAGCGCCGCAGGATCGCGCAGGAACTCCACGACGAGGTCGGCCAGACCCTCACCGCCGTCCTCCTCGAACTCCAGAGCGCGGCGAGAGACGCGCCGCCCCCGCTCGCCGAGCGGCTCCACCAGGTGCAGGAGACGACGCGCGGCGGGCTGGACGAGATCCGCCAAATCGCGCGCAGGCTGCGGCCCGGTGTCCTCGACGAGCTGGGGCTGCGCGCCGCGCTCGCCTCCCTCGTCACCGAACTGCCCGCCGACAGCGGGCTGCGGGTGCGGCGCCTCGCGGACCGGGAACTGCCGGAGCTGGACAAGGAGGTGGAGCTCGTGCTCTACCGGGTCGCGCAGGAGGCGCTGACCAACGTCGTCCGGCACGCGCGGGCCCGCGAGGTGCGGCTGAGCCTGCGCGCGCTGTCGCGCGGCGTCGAGCTGACCGTGACGGACGACGGCGACGGCCCGCGCGGGGCCGCCGAGGGCGCGGGGCTGCGCGGGGATGCGCGAACGCGCCCTCCTGATCGGCGCCCGCCTCTCCCTCGGACCCGCCCCCCTCGGCGGTACGGAGGTCCGGCTGACCGCCCCGCTCACGCCCCGCCCGGCCGCCCCCGCCCCGCCACCGTGCCTTCCCGACGAGACGGGCGTGAGGTGAGGGCCCCGGAGGCGGCCCCCATCCGGGTACTGCTCGCCGACGACCACGCCCTCGTGCGGCGCGGGCTGCGGCTCATCCTCGACGCCGAGCCCGACCTCAGCGTCGTGGCGGAGGCCGGGGACGGCGCCCAGGCGCTGGAACAGGCGCGCCTGCACCGGCCCGATCTCGCCGTGCTCGACATCGCCATGCCGCGGATGACCGGGCTCCAGGCGGCCCGGGAGCTGTCCCGCGCCCTGCCAGGACTGCGCATGATCGTGCTCACGATGTACGACAACGAGCAGTTCTTCTTCGAGGCGCTCGGGTCGGGCGCCGGAGGGTACGTGCTCAAGTCCCTCGCCGACCGCGACCTCATCGAAGCCTGCCGGGCCGCGATGCGCGACGAGCCCTTCCTCTACCCCGGCGCGACCGGTGCGCTCATCCGCAACTACCTCGACCGGGCCCGCCGGGGCGAAGACCTCTCCGGCGGCAGCCCGCTCACCCCGCGCGAGGAGGAGATCCTCAAACTCGTCGCCGAGGGCCACTCCTCGAAGGACATCGCGGCCCTCCTCGTCATCAGCGTCAAGACCGTCGAGCGCCACCGCGCCAACACGCTCCACAAACTCGGCCTCAAGGACCGGCTCGAACTGACGCGGTACGCGATACGCGCGGGACTCGTGGAGCCCTGAGGAACCCTGGGCCCGGGCCCGGGCACGCCGCGCGCCGGGCGGCGGAGCACACTGGCCCCGTAGCCGCACCACCCCCACCAGCAGGGAGCAGCGCACATGTCCTTCCGCGCCATCCGTGTCACCGAGGACGAGCAGGGCCGCCACGCCGCCGTGGAGACCCTGGAGGCTCGGCGGCTGCCGCCGGGCGAGGTGACCGTCGGCGTCGAGTACTCGACGCTCAACTACAAGGACGCCCTCGCCCTCGCGGGCAAGGGCATCGTGCGCTCCTTCCCCCTCACCCCCGGCATCGACCTCGCGGGAACGGTCGAGGAATCCGCCGACCCGCGCTTCGCGCCGGGTGACCGGGTCGTCCTCAACGGCTTCGGCCGGGGCGAGGACAAGGACGGCGGTTTCGCCGAGCGCGCCCGTGTCACGGCCGACGAACTCGTGCCTCTGCCCGAGGCACTGAGCACCCGGCAGGCCGCGGCGATCGGGACGGCCGGGTACACCGCGATGCTCAGCGTCCTCGCCCTGGAGGACGCCGGGGTCGTGCCCGGCGACGGCGACGTGCTCGTCACGGGCGCGGCCGGCGGCGTCGGCTCCGTCGCCATCAGCCTCCTCGCCGCGCGCGGCCACCGCGTCCTCGCCTCGACCGGCCGCCCCGAGCACGGCGACTACCTGCGCGGGCTCGGCGCCGCCGCACTCGTCGACCGCGCCACGCTCGCCGCCCCCGGCAAGCCCCTGGCCTCCGCGCGCTGGGCGGCGGCCGTCGACAGCGTCGGCAGCCACACCCTGGCCAACGTGCTCGCCGCGACCCGCTACGGCGGCACGGTCACCGCCTGCGGCCTCGCCCAGGGGCTCGACCTGCCCGGCTCCGTGGCCCCGTTCATCCTGCGCGGCGTCCGCCTCCAGGGCATCGACTCGGTGCACGCCCCGATGGCCGCCCGCCGCCGCGCCTGGACCGCCCTCGCCGCCGAGCTCGACCCGGCCCACCTCGACACCATCACCACCACCGTCCCGCTCGCCGGGGTGATCCCCCTCG
>NZ_GG770539.1:6429204-6437083 GCF_000154905.1 Streptomyces sp. SPB074
ATGGTGGTCACGGGCGAACACCCGCTGCACGCCGCGTACGTGACCCTCCTCGACCTCTTCGCGATCAACGACCCCATCGAACAGGGCAAGGCCCGCCAGATCCTGCAACTCCTCAACGGGCTCGTCGGCCTGCTCATCCTGCCGGTGCTCGTCGCCGCGACCCTGGAAGCCTTCGGCACCTTCCGCTCCGCCTCCACGCTGCGCCGTCCGCCGCGCGGGCTCGCCGGACACGTCGTGCTCCTCGGGCTCGGCAAGATCGGCACCCGGGTGCTCGCCCGGCTGCACGAGATGAACGTGCCCGTCGTGTGCGTCGAGGAGGACCCCGAGGCGCGCGGTATCGCGCTCGCGCGCAGGCTCAGGGTGCCGTGCGTCATCGGTGACGTCACCGACGAGGGCGTGCTCGAAGCCGCGAAGATCGGCCGCGCCTCCGCGCTGCTCGCCGTGACGAGCGTGGACGCCACCAACCTGGAGGCGGCGCTCTACGCGCGCTCGCTCCACCCGCTCCTGCGGGTCTCGCTGCGCCTGTTCGACGACGACTTCGCGACGGCCGTCTACCGCACGCTGCGGGCCGCGCACCCGGGCGCCCTCACCCGCAGCCGCAGCGTCTCCTCGCTCGCCGCGCCCGCCTTCGCCGGGGCGATGATGGGCCGCCAGGTGCTCGGCGCGATTCCCGTCGAACGCCGGGTGCTGCTCTTCGCCGCGCTCGACGTGGCCGGGCGGGAGGAACTGGAGGGCCGCACGGTCGCGGAGGCGTTCCGCCCCGGTTCCTGGCGCGTCATCGCGCTCGACACGAGCGGCCCCGCCGAGCGCGCCCCCGACCTGGCCGCGCCGGGCGGGCAGGCCGGCGGCGGCCTCGTCTGGGACCTGCACCCCGGCTACGTCCTGCGCGCCGAGGACCGCGTCGTCCTCGCCGCCACCCGCCACGGCCTCGGCTCCCTGCTGACCCGTCGCCGCGAGGACGGTACGCGCGTGAGCGGCGCGTAGCGCCCGCATTCCCCGGACGCCTGTGAAGTGGCTCACTCCCGCCCCGATGGTTGCATTACCCATGGACCCCCTATATAGGTGCGTGATACATATGGCTCCGTGGATGAGATCCCCCTCGGTCAGGACGATGTCACCGCCCTCCTGGAAGGGCTCACGGCGCTGTCCGTACGGCATCTGACGGTGCACGACATCAGCTTCACCGCCGCGATGACGCTGGGCCGGCTCTCCCGTACGGGGCCGACGCGGCTCACCGTGCTCGCGAGCGACGGGGGAGTCTCCCAGCCCTCCATGACCCAGCTCGTCCAGCGCCTGGAGAAGCAGGGGCTCGTCCGCCGCGTCCGCTGCCCGGACGACGGCCGTGCCGTCCTCGTCTCCATCACCGACGCGGGCCGCGACGTCGTACGGGAACGGCGCGAGGCCCGCGCCGAGCGCCTCCACCAGCTCCTCGCCACCCTGCCCGCGCGGGAGCGCCTCACGCTCCTGCGCGCGGCCAGGGACGCGAGGCCCGCCCTGGAGGCCCTGCTCGACACGGCGGTCCGCACCCAGTGGCCCACCCCACCGGGACGCGCCGGACGTCCCGCCCCCCGTACCGGCTGACACCCCCGCGTCCCGCGCCCACCCCCGAACCCCGCCCGGCCCCCGGGCCGCGGCGGTCGTCCCCCGTACGGCCACGCCCTGCCCGCGGCCGTACGTCCCGCCCCGCCGTTCCGCCGGGACCCGACCGTGCCGGAGCGGCCGAACGTCCCTCCCTGGAGCACTCCGTGTCCGCATCAGGACAGAAACCGGCCAGCCCGTTCAAGCAGCCGAAGGCCGTCTGGGCCGTCGCGTTCGCCTGTGTCATCTCCTTCATGGGCATCGGCCTCGTCGACCCGATCCTCCCCGCCCTCTCCACCAGCCTCAAGGCGACGCCGAGCCAGGTCTCGCTGCTCTTCACGAGCTACCTCGTGGTGACGGCCGTCGCGATGCTCTTCTCCGGCTTCGTCTCCAGCCGGATCGGCGCCAAGCGCACCCTCGTCACCGGCCTCGTGATCATCGTCGTCTTCAGCGCCCTGGCCGGCGCGAGCGGCAGCATCAACGGCATCGTCGGCTTCCGGGCCGGCTGGGGCCTCGGCAACGCGCTCTTCATCGCGACCTCGCTCGCCGTCATCGTCGGCTCCGCGAGCGGCGGATTCGCCGGCGCGATCATCCTCTACGAGACCGCCCTCGGCATCGGTATCGCGATAGGCCCCCTCCTCGGCGGCGAACTCGGCTCGATCAGCTGGCGCGGCCCCTTCTTCGGTGTCGCCGTCCTCATGGCCATCGCTTTGATCGCGACCGTCGTCCTCGTCCAGCCGACGCCCAAGCCCGCGCGCAAGGCGTCCGTCCTGGACCCGCTGAAGGCCCTGCGCCACCGCGGCCTGCTCACCATGGGCCTCATGGCGCTCTGCTACAACTGGGGCTTCTTCACCGTCCTCGGCTACGCGCCCTACCCGATGGAGCTGGACACCCACCAGCTCGGGTACGTCTTCACGGGCTGGGGCCTGCTCGTCGCCTTCTTCTCGGTCTTCGGCGCCCCCTGGCTCCAGGCCAGGCTGGGCGTCGCTAAGGCGCTCTACCTCAACCTGGCGCTCTTCGCCGCCGACGTCCTCGTGATCGGTCTCAACACCGAGCACCGCGCGACCCTCATCGTGGCGGTCATCATCACCGGCTGCTTCATCGGCATCAACAACACCGTCACCACTCAGGCCGTCATGACCGTCGCGCCGGTCGACCGGCCCACCGCCTCCGCCTCGTACGGCTTCGTCCGCTTCATCGGCGGCGGCCTCGCGCCGTACTTCGCCGGCAAGCTCGCCGACCACTGGAACCTGCACGTGCCCTTCTACGTCGGCGCCGGTGTCGTCGTCCTCGGCATCGCGATCCTCTCCACCGGCCACCGCCTCCTCGCCGACGCCGAGCGCGCCCAGGCCGCCGACGCGGAGCGGCACAACGCGGTGGAGAACGAGAAGGAGGAACTGGTCCGCCAGGCCGAGGCCGAGGACCTGGGCTCCTCCACCTGAGCGGACCCGGCCCCCGGACCCGGCCCTCCCGGACCCGGCCCCCCGGACCCCCCCGGCGCCGGACCGACCGGCCCGGAACCCGGAAAGCCGGACCCGGACACCGTGCTCTCCCGCGCGGTGTCCGGGCATATCCGTCCTTGCGCCGGTATTTCAGGCGTCCCTCGCGGTGTCTTCCGCCGTCCCGGCGGCTGGAAAGCGCCCCCGGCTGTACGCGGCCCGGTCCGTACGGGTAGACAGGGGTCGTGGACACCCGGAGCGGTGCTCCGTTCGCGGGGCGGCGCGAGCCGTCGGAAAAATTTACGCGAACGGCTGAGTATGACCGCCGGAAGCCGGGGTACACGGGCCGCAGCGCGCCGCGCGGTGCGGCGCAGGACCGAGGAGGTTGTCATGGGTGCGGTAGGTACCGTCACGAGCGTGGGAGAACGGACCGCAGCTGCCCCCGCCCTGCCCGAGATCGCGGAGCCGCACAAGGTGGCTCCCCGGGACGCACGGGAGCTGACCCGGCTCTTCTTCGACCGGCTGGACACGCTGGAAGAGGGGACGCGGGAGTTCCAGGACGCGCGCAACACGCTCATCGAGATGAACATGTCGCTCGTGCGCTTCGCCGCCCGCCGCTTCCGTAGCCGCGGCGACGACATGGAAGACGTCGTGCAGGTGGGCACGATCGGCCTCATCAAGGCGATCGACCGCTTCGAGCTGAGCCGCGAGGTGGAGTTCACCACCTTCGCCGTGCCCTACATCGTCGGGGAGATCAAGCGCTTCTTCCGTGATACCACCTGGGCCGTGCACGTGCCGCGCCGCCTCCAGGAAGCCCGCGTCGAGCTGGCCAAGGCCAATGAGGAACTTTCCACGCGCCTCGGCCGGGCCCCCAGGGTCTCGGAGCTGGCCGCGCTCATGAACCTCAGCGAGCAGCAGGTGGTCGAGGCCCAGATCGCGGCCAACGGCTACTCCTCCTCCTCGCTGGACGCGACCATCGGCGGCGAGGACAGCGGCGAGGGCGAGGCCGTCCTCTCCGACTTCATCGGCGCCGACGACCCCGGCATGGAGCTCGTCGAGGACCTGCACGCGCTGGCCCCGCTCCTGGCCGGGCTGGAGCCGCGCGACCGCCAGATCCTGGAGCTGCGCTTCGGCCAGGAGCTGACGCAGGCCCAGATCGGCGAGCGTCTGGGCGTCTCCCAGATGCACGTCTCGCGTCTGCTCAACCGCACCCTCGGCACCCTGCGCGCGGGCCTGATGTCGGAGCGCTGAGCCCTCCCGGCGGCCGAGCCTCCTCCGGCCGCCGCCCGTGGTACGCGTGCGCCGCGCCCCCGTTCGTACGGCCCCCTCACCGGCCGGGCGGACGGGGGCGCTTCGCGTGCCGCATCCGCGAGGCCCGCGCCCTGGCGGCCGGCCCGCCCCGCGAGGCACCCGACGGCCGCCTTGCGAGGCCACACCGTAGGGGAACCGCAACGTCGACAACGCGCGCCGAGGCGGCTACGGTCACGTCCCCCGGGATGCACCGGGCCCCGTCCCCGGCGACAGCCGGCCCCTTCGGCAGGAAGGCGCACGTGTCCCTCGCGCTCTACACCTTCGGTGTCCTCAAGGCCCCCGTCGCCGATCCCGCGCCCCTCGCACGTGACTTCCGGGAGAGCGGCGACCCCGTCTACCGGAGCGTCAGCGCCCATCCCGGCTACCTGGCCCACGCCGAACCGGCTGCAGGCTCCGAGGGCACGTACTTCGACCTGGACTGAGGGGCGTGGGGGGAGTTCGCCGTACCCGCCTGGTACGACAAGGGCCGTACGGAGCGGACCCTCGCCCTCGCCGCGACCCTCTCGCTCTGGACCGCGCTCGCTCCCGCGTTCGACGCCGTGTACGGCGGCCCGCACCGCGAGGCGCTGAACCGCCGCTCCGACTGGTTCGAGCGCACCGCCCGCCCGGGACACGCGCTCTGGTGGATCCCCGACGGCGCGATACCCACGTGGCGGGACGGGGTGTCCCGCCTGGAGCACCTGGGCCGACGCGGTCCCACGCCGCACGCGTTCACCTTCCCGCGCGCCTTCGCCCCGGACGGAACACCGGGCGGTGCGCCGGGCGGACCGAGGAGCGGGGACCGCTCCCCGGGGCACCGCCCCGGACCGCCTCATGTCTCCCGGTAGCGGGCGCTCGCGACGGAGAAGCAGCCGAAGCAGAGCAGACCGACCGCGATCACGACGAGCAGCCAGGGACCGGCCGGAGTCTCGGTGAAGGAGCGCAGCGTGTCGTCCATGCCCTTCGCCTTCTTCGGCTCGAACCGCACG
The DNA here is from genome assembly GCF_000154905.1 of Streptomyces sp. SPB074. Lineage (GTDB taxonomy): Bacteria > Actinomycetota > Actinomycetes > Streptomycetales > Streptomycetaceae > Streptomyces. Next base: position 6,434,501 of record NZ_GG770539.1, read on the forward strand.
GCGGCGACAACCGCGAAGACCCCGGCCGTCCCGAAGAGCACCCCGCGCGCCACGCCGCCCGCGACACCCGTCACGTCCACGACGCGCTCCGTGCGCCGCCCCATCTCGCCCGTCTTGAGGTGCTTGCGGAACTTCCGCAGCACCGCGCGCACGAGTATCCACACCCCCGCGCCCACCACGACGGCGCCGGCCACGGCGACGATCCACCGGCCACCGGGCCAGCCGAGCGCCGTCGCGGTCACGTCCTTGGACTTGTTGTCGGAGGAACCCGTGCCGCCCGCGCCCGCGGCGAAGGAGAGCACCGAGTAGGCGACGAAGCCGTAGAACACCGCGCGGCCCCCCGAGAGCAGCCGCTTGTGCGCCTTGTCCCCGTCGGGGCCCGAGGCGCCGAAGGCCGCCTCCGACAGGCGCCACAGCGCCATGCCCGCCGTCGCGATCCCGAGCGCCCACAGCAGGAAGAGCCCGAAGGGCTTCTCGGCTATCTCGGCGAGCGCCCCGAGCGGTCCGCCTGCTTCCCGTCGGAGGGATGGAAGGCGACCCGGATCGCGATCACGCCGATGAGCGGATAGATGATCCCCCGGGCCACGAATCCGGCGCGGGCGGCACGGTCCACCGCTGAACTGTTCGCCGCGCGCCTGGCGGTGTGGTGCGCGCGCCGTGTCGTTTCGCTCGTCATGCGGCCCGGTTGCCCCCGCCCGCCGCGCGGAAACGGGGGACGCGCTCACAGCGAACACGGCGCGCTGCCGGGCGTGTTCCGTCCGTGCCGGGGCACGCGGACACCGGTCCCGCCGGGACCACGAATCCGCGCGGCCCGCCGCACTCCCCCCGGGAGACACCGTGCTCGCCTACGTCGCCTCGGCCCTCTTCGTGATCGCCTACCTGCTGCTCGCCACCGGTACGAGCACCGAGTCCTGGTACTCGCCCACCGCCCTCGGCTTCGTCGGGCTCGCCCTCCTCGCCGCCCACCTCGGCGGCGCCTCCGCGCGCATCGGCGGCCGTCGCCACCGCTGAGCCCGCCTGGCCGAGCCCCGGCGGGAAACCGGCGGGGCCGGGGGAGGGGCGGGCGGGTGTTGCGTACGCGCAGGGGCGCGCGGTCACGAGGACCGCGCGCCCCTTGCCCGTACGCCGCCTCAGTACCGCAGTACCGCCGCGACCCTCCCGTGCTCCGCGAGCGCGTCGTCGGGGACGAAGACGACGTCGGCGCCCGTTTCGAGCGCCGTCTCCACGAGCGTGTCCACGATGTCGTCCTCGACGTCGGGGTCCTGTGCCGAGGCGGCCGGGCGCAGGTGGGTCGCCTCCGGGACCGCCGAGACCTGGAAGCCGTCCTCGACCAGGAGGAGGTGGACGCGGCCTTCCTGCACGTTCTGGCAGATCTCGTCCGTGCCGGCCGCGAACCGCCTCTGCCCGATCCCCTCGCCGAGCCGGTCGAGCGCCTCGCGCTGCCGCTCGGCCGTGTACGTCTCGCGCGCGGGACGCAGGACGTCGAGCAGGGCGTGCCCCGTCAGCTTGTCCGCCCCGGCCCGTTCGACGCGTTCCCCGACGCGCCCCTTGCTGCGGCTGCGCTCGACGAGCGTGTTGATCTGGTTGGTCGTGCCCACGACGTGCACCGGGCCCCTGCCCGTGCGCAGGACGTCGGCGAGCTTGTCGTCCACGTCCCGCAGGTACTGGCGCAGCCGCTCCTCGCGGTAGGGCGAGGGCTGATTGCCGAAGTTCGCGCCCGGCTCGGCGTCCTGGTGGTCGGGCAGTTCGGGCTTCGCGGGGAAGCCGAAGGCGGTCACCTCGGTGAGCGACTCGCCGGCCCCGTGCCACAGCCTGCTGCCCTCCTCCGAGAGGACGAGCACCCAGTAGGCCGTTCGTGCAGCCACGAGGAGACGAGGTTGCGGGTCAGGTACGTGTCCGCGACGACGACCTGCTCGGGCGGCGCGACGGGCAGCTTCCACACCTCCCAGTCCCGCGCCGAGACGAGCAGCAGCGTCCCGTCGGTGATCTCCGAGGAGTCCACCGAGGCCGCCGCCTCGTCGATCCGCGCCTCGACGGCCTGGAGGGTCGCCTTGTCCACCCCCGGGTCGTCCGCGAGCCGCTTCTTCGCCTCGCTCACCAGGTTGCGCAGCCGGATCGCGTCCTCGGCGCCGTCCGGCGACGCCGGATGCGTGGGCAGCAGCAGCGACACCGCCGGGTACGGGCGCGGGGCGCGCAGCGCGGCCAGGATGTCCGGGTTCAGCTCGAAGGTGTCTCGCGCAAGGGGCTCCCACGTGGTCGGTCCTTGATGGCCCAGGTGGCACCGCCCGCCTCGGCCCGCAGCCCGGAAGGGACCGGGAGTGCGGGGTGCGCTCCGTGGTGTTCCCGCTCGGCGGCCGACTGTGATCCGCGGTCACGACCTCTTCACCGCTTCCCGGCCGGTCCCCCGGGGAACGTCCCCACGGTGACCGGCGACGCGCCCGTGCAGCCGACCGGGACGCGGCGGGCTCGGGACTCGCGGGAGCGGCGGACAAGCTGCTCAGGGGAGCGGTGGCCCGGGGCCGGAGCGGCGACCCCGGCCGTGCCGGGCGCGTCCGGCACCGCGGGAACCCGCCACACGCCTGG
>NZ_GG770539.1:6437678-6443748 GCF_000154905.1 Streptomyces sp. SPB074
CAACGCGTCCTCGGACGCGCCCGTCGCGCGTTCCCGCTCATCCGTGTAGAGCGAGCCGCCCGACCACTCCGGGTCGGTCGGCAGCGGGTCGCTCGGGGCGCCGGGCACCGAAGCGGAGGACCAGCGGGTGGCCACGTCCGCCTCCCGCACCCGCTGGAGCGCGAGGCGCAGCGTCGTGTCGAAGGGCACCGGGCGGCCGGGCCCGTCGGGCACGTACCGGGCGATGTCGTGCTCCGCGCAGACGACCTCGTGCCGCAGCGACTCGGCCAGCGGCCGGGCGAGCCCGCGCGGCACCGGCGTGACGAGGCCGATCCAGCGCGAGGACAGGTGCGGCGTGAGCACGGGGACCGGCACGATGACGCGCTTGCGCAGCCCGGCGACCTCCGCGTACCGGTCCATCATGTCGCGGTACGTCATGACGTCCGGCCCGCCGATGTCGAAGTCCCTGTCGACGTTCTCGGGCAGTTCGGCCGCGCCCACGAGGTAGCGCAGCACGTCCCGCACCCCGATCGGCTGCACCCGTGTGCTCACCCAGCTCGGTGTCACCATGACCGGCAGCCGCTCGGTCAGGTAGCGCAGCATCTCGAAGGAGGCCGAACCGGAGCCGATCACGACGGCGGCGCGCAGCACCGCCGTGGGCGTCGGCCCCGCCCGCAGGACGCGGCCCACCTCGGCCCGCGAGCGCAGGTGCGGCGACAGCTCCCGCTCGGGGACCCCGGCCGGGGTCAGTCCGCCGAGGTAGACGAGGCGTCGCAGCCCCGCCTCGCCCGCGGCGGCGGAGAAGTTGCGCGCCGCCTCGCGGTCCGTCTCCTCGAAGCCCGGACCCGAGGCCAGCGCGTGCACGAGGTAGTAGCCGACGTCCATGCCGTCCATCGCGGCCCGCGAGGACTCCGGGTCCGTGACATCGCCCTTGACGATCTCGACCCGGTCCGTCCACGGGTAGTCACGCAGTTTCTCGGGTGTACGGGCGAGCGCGCGCACGCTGTGCCCCGCTTCGAGCAGCTCCGGCACCAGCCGGCCGCCGATGTACCCGCTCGCCCCGGTCACCAGACAACGCACCACGGCCTCCCTCGGAACGACGTTCTTCCCACCATCGCACCGGCGGCCGGGGAACGCGCGCTCGCGGACCGCACCCGGTCACGGGGCGCGCGGGGCGCCCCGTGACCGGCCGCCGGGCTCAGTCGGTGATCTCCGTGTGCCCCGTGCGCCGCGAAGAAGGCACGCCGTCACCCGTACGGGCCCCGGCACCCTCCGCGTCCGCGCGCTCCGCGCCGTCCGCGGCTGCCGCGTCCGTCCCCGCGCCGCCCGTCGCCCGGCGCAGCAGCGCCGTCAGGTCCACCCCCGTCGTGGAGGTGAGCAGTTCGAGGCCCTGCACGACGTTGTTCGCGACCGCGCGCGGGAGCTGGCCCGCGCCGTCGGTGGAGATGACCGTGAGCTTGTCGACCGCGCCCAGCGGCTCCGACGCCTTGGCGACGACCTGCGGAAGCACCTCCACCAGCATCTGGAGCACCGCCGCGTCCCCGTACCGCGCGAAGGCGTCCGCCTTCTTGTGCATCGCGTCGGCCTCGGCGGCCCCGCGCGCCAGGATCGCCGCCGCGTCCGCCTCGCCCTCCAGGCGCACCGCGTCCGCGAGGGCCGCGCGGTGCTCCTTCTCGCCCGTACCGGTGAGGCGGGCGCGCTGCGCGTCGGCCTCGGCCTGCTTGACGAGCGTGATGCGCTGGGCCTCGGCCTCCTGCTCCGCGCGGTAGCGGGCCGCGTCGGCGGGCTTGCGGACCTGCGTGTCCAGTTCGCGGTCGGTGAGTGCGGCCTGCCGCTCGGCGACCTTCTCCTGCTCGGTCAGCACCTCCTGGTTGCGCGCCGCCTGCGCGAGCGGACCGGCCGCCGCCGCGCGCGCCGCCGCCTCGTCCGTCTCGGCCTTGATCTCGGCCTGCTTGAGCGCGAAGGTCCGCTCCGCGATCGCGATCTCCTCGGCCGCCTTGAGCCTGGCCTGCTCCGAGGCGCGCCGCGCCACGGCCTCCGCGATGTCCGCCTCCTGCCGGGCGCGGGCCGCCTCGGGCCGCCCGAGGTCCTCCAGGTAGGAGCCCTCGGTCGTGATGTCCTGGATCTGGAAGGCGTCGAGCACGAGCCCCTGCCCCGACAGGCTCGCCTCCGCCTCCTCGGCGACCTGCCCGGCGAAGGCCGCGCGGTCCCGGATGATGTCCTCGACCGACATGCGGCCCACGATGGAGCGCAGCGCCCCCGAGAGCACCTCCTGCGTGAAGCCGACGATGCCGCCCTGCTGCATCAGGAAGCGCTGCGCGGCGGCGCGGATCGAGTCCTCGGTGCCGCCGACCTTGACGATCGCGACGCCGTCCAGGTTCGCCTTGACACCGCGCAGCGTGACCGCGCCGCGCACCGCGACCGGGATGTGCCGCGAGGACAGCTCCAGCGTGAACCGCTGCTGGACGAACGGGACGACGAAGACCCCGCCGCCCACCACCACTTTCTGGCCGCTGTTGTCCGTGAAGATCCGTCCGGTCTCCGGGTCCGTGCGCGATGTGCCGCGCCGTCCCGTCACGATGAACGCCTCGCTCGGCCCCGCGACCTTGTACCGCGTGACGACCACCAGGGCCACCAGGACGGCCAGGACCACGATGCCGCTGACGGAGAGCACCACTGGGCTCATCCGCTCCACCCCCTCTTCGCCCCCGCCGCGCGGGGATCGCTTCTGTGCCTTGTACGAGTCGTGCGGGACCGGCGGGCGGCGGGCGCCCGGCTCAGCGTTCGACGGGGCGTACGCGCACGGCCGTGGCCGAGAGCGCTTCCTCGACCCACACCTCGGCGCCGCGCGGCACCGCCGCGGCGCTGCGCGCCGCGTACTTCACCGGCTGTCCGCCGAGCGAGAGCAGTACCTCGCCGAAGCCCTCCGCCGGGATCGCGGTGACCACCGCGCCCGCGGTGCCGACGAGGTCCGCGCCGCACGGCGTCACCGCCGTCGAGCCGCCCATCAGGGCGCGCGTGAGGCGCCAGGTCAGCCACCCGGCCGCGAGCCCGGCGGCGAGGCCGGTCCCCGCCGCCGCGCCCGTGCCCAGGTCCGTCGTGGCGAGCGTGAGGGCACCGGCGAAGCCGAGCATCGACACCGTCGCGGCGACGACGGGCAGCGAGAACAGCCCGTCGAGCAGCCCGTCCAGGAAGGACACCCCGTCGAAGAGCCCTTCCAGCAGCCCATCCAGGACGAGCGACAGCGCGAGCACCGCGAGTCCCGCGACCCCGGCCACCAGGAACCAGGTCATGGCGCCCCCCTTTCCCCGTCACGCGTTCCGCCGGGGCCGCACGGCCCCGGGCGGGTCCCGAGCCTCCCACCGCGCCCGGCGTCCCCGCACTGCCGTGTTCCGGCAGTGTTGACGGCCGGTTCCCTGCGGCTTCGGGGCGCGGAACCACCCGCACGGGTGGCCGGGCGAACACACGGAGCGGCGCGGCGCGGCGGCTGCCGGGCGCGGGGACGGGCGCGCGGTGCTCCCGGCGCGGGCGGGGTGCGTCAAGGCGCCGGGTACGGCCCGCCGGGGGCGGCGCGGCCGGTCGTACGATGCGGTCATGACTGTGCACGATGTGGAAATCAGCTCCCTCCAGGGCGGACCCGCCCGGCTCGACCAGTACCGGGGCACGACCGTCCTGGTCGTCAACGTCGCCTCGCGCTGCGGGCTCACCCCCCAGTACGAGGGCCTGGAACGGCTCCAGGAGACCTACCGCGACCGCGGCTTCACGGTGCTCGGCGTGCCCTGCAACCAGTTCATGGGCCAGGAGCCGGGCAGCGCCGAGGAGATCGCCGAGTTCTGCTCGGCCACGTACGGCGTCAGCTTCCCGATGACCGAGAAGACCGACGTGAACGGCGAGAACCGGCACCCGCTGTACCGCGAACTCGTCGACGTGGCCGACGCGGAGGGCCACAGCGGTGACATCCGCTGGAACTTCGAGAAGTTCCTCGTCGGCCCCGACGGAGCCGTCGTCGCCCGCTTCGCCCCGCCCACCGAGCCCGAGGCGCCCGAGGTCGTCGCGGCGATCGAGAAGACCCTCACCCCCGCCTGAACCGCCGCGCGTGGCGGCCCCGCCCTTCGGGCCCGCCACGCGCCGGGCCGCCGCTCACCGCTCCCGTGCCGCCGCCCCCTCCAGCTCGGCCCGCAACTCCCGCACCTGCTCGCGCAGTTCCGTCACCCGCTCGTACCGTTCCAGCAGGTACTCCGCCTTCGTGCAGAGCGTCCACGGGTCGACCGGCTTCGTCAGCAGGTCCGCGGCGCCCAGCTCGCGCGCCCGCTCCGCGAGGGCGCGTTCCCTGCCGAGCCCTGTGACCAGGACGACGGGGATGTCCTGCGCCCGGTCGACGCCCCGCATGTAGCGGGCCACCTCCAGGCCGCCCGTCCCCGGCATCACCACGTCGAGCAGGACGAGGCCGACCCCGCCGCGCAGGACGCACTTCAGCGCCTCCTCGCCGCTGTGTGCCCGCAGCACGGGCCGCCCGAGCGGCGCGAGCACGCTCTCCAGGGCGAACAACGTGTCCGGGTGGTCGTCGACCAGGAGGATCGCGGTCTCCGCGGGCATCTCTCGTCCCTCCTCGTGGCGTGCCAGCATATGCCCGGCGGCTAGACCGGCACCCGTACGTGATCAGCCACCTTTGGCCAGGGGCCGGGAACCGGCCGCCATGCTCCCGCGCACCGCCCCACCGGTGTCCGCCCCGCGGGAGGACGCCCCGCGCCGGAGACCGCCCGCCGCCGCACGCCCGGACATACGTTCAGGCGGGACCACCCGTGACGACCGACCACCGGAGCACACCATGCCCGCTCGCCACTCCGACTCCGGCCACTCCGACTCCGGCCACTCCGACTCCGGCCACCCCGACTCCGGCCACTCCGCCGCCGGTCCTCCGGCCGCTGGCCGGGACGCGCGCGAAGAGGTGACCGAGATGACCGAAGCCGAACTCCCGCGCGTCATGCGGCTGCGGGCCCGCGCCTGGGCCGCCGCCTACGACGGTCTCGTGCCCGCCGCATACCTCGGCGCCATGGACCCCGAGGCGGACGCCCGTGATCGCGCCGCGTGGTTCCGGGAGAGCCGCGGGCGCGTCACGGACCTGCTCGCGCGCGATGCCCGCGGGGAACTGCTCGGCTGGGCCTCCTTCGGGCTGCCCCGGCCCGGCGAGGGGCCCGCCGGGGAACTGTTCGCGCTCTACGCCGCTCCCGAGCGGATCGGCACGGGCGTCGGGCGGGCTCTCGTCACGGAGGTGCACACCCGCGTCGCCGGGCCCGTCGCGCTGTGGGTGCTCGAAGGCAACCACCGTGCCCGCCGCTTCTACGAGCGCGCCGGCTACCGCGCCGACGGCCGTCACCGCCCCGACGACTACCGCGCCTGGGGCGGGCCCGTCCTCAGGGAGCTGCGGTACGTACGGGACTGACCGGCGCCGGGCCCGCCCAGCGCCGTTCGCCGTCCCGCGCCGAGCCGTCCGGCCGCAGCCCGAGCGCGTGCGCGACCGCCTCCGAGGCGGCGTGCTCCGGGTGGACGTACGCCGTCAGCCGCCGTACCCCCGCCGCCGCCGCGAGCCGATCGGCGAGCGCCCGCGCCGCCGCCTTCGCGAGCCCCCGCCCCTGCCACGCGGTCCCCACGACCCACGCCAGCTCCGCCTCCTCCCCGCGCCGCCCCGTCGCCTGCACGTACCCGGCGAAGGCGCCGCCCTCCTCCGTGCGCACGAGGAGGTTGACCCACGCGACTCCGGGCTCGCCGGGCCCTGCGAGCTGCCGTGCGTATCGCGCGGCCAGCGCCTCGGCGCCGGGCGGCTCACCACCCGTGAAGCGGTACAGGGCCGGGTCGGCGAGCACGGCGGCCATCGCGGGGGCGTGCCGGACGTCGAGCGGGACGAGGCTGAAGGGCGGGGGAGCGGAGGAGGGGCGTGAGGGGGCGGCGCGCATGGGGCGCATTCTTTCTCGCTGGGCCATCCGGGCGATAGCCGGTTTTCCCCGGCGAAGTGGGGGCACGCGAGTGTCACGAAGCACCAGGAACCCGTCAACGCGGGGGTGAAGCGATGAGCCGGTGCAGAGTCCGAGGG
>NZ_GG770539.1:6443848-6448271 GCF_000154905.1 Streptomyces sp. SPB074
GCCGCCGCCCCGTTTCCGCGCCCGAAACGGCGGCCCCGCAGGTGCCCGCCCCGCTCAGTCGGGTCCGTCCAGCCAGGAGTACAGCGCCTCGCGCGCGTCCGTCCGCCGGCCCGCGCGGTGCGCGAGCTCCCAGCGCTCGTCGCCCAGCTCGCGCCGGGCCATCGCCTCGTACCGCGCGCGTACGGGCGCCAGTTCGGGGGTGCCGCGCTGCGGATGCCCCGTCGTCGCCCAGAAGCTCTCGGCGATCCCCGTCATCCGGGCCGCCCGCTCCGCCTGTCCCGCCGCGCTCAGCGTCGCCGCGAACAGATCGAGGCAGAGCGCGGTGCCGAAGGAGTCCTCGATGGCCCGCTTGCTCTCCAGCGCGGCCCGCGCGTACCGCAGCGCCGGCTGCGCCCGGCCCTCGCCGAGGTGGACGAGGGCGAGCTGGTAGTCGAAGTACGACAGCGCCCAGCGCTCCCCGAGCGCCAGGCAGCGCGCCCGCGCCCGCTCCGCCTCCGCCCGCGCCCGCTCCCGCTCCCCGAGCGCCGTGTGGGCGAAGACGCGCACGAGGAGACAGCGCAGCCTCCCCGGGGACCCGGCGTCGGGACCGGGCGCCGCGGAGAGCCCCGCTTCGGCGAGCGCGAGGGCCCGCGCCGGATCGCCCGTGAGCAGCGCCGTGAGCCCGCTCGCGTACGCCGCGCCGAGCATCCCCTCGCGGTCCCGCTCGCGTGCGGCCGTCTCCGCGCCCCGCGCGCTCACCTCCTCGGCCGCCGCGTACTCGCCGTGCAGGGCGTAGGCGACGCCGAGCGCCCACAGCGCCCGCGTACGGTGCGGACCGGTGGCCGAGGGATTCTTGAGCGCCCCCTCCAGACCGGCCCGCATCTCGTGCAGCCGCCCGCAGCACGCCCAGAAGAAGACGAGCCGCCCGGCGGTGTCCAGCGCCTCGTCGGGGCGGTACTCCGCCAAGTGCGCGAGCGCCGCGCTCACTTCGCCGTACGCCTCGCGCGCCCAGCGGAACCACGTGATCTGCCGGGGTCCCAGCCACTCCTCGTCCGCGAGGCGCACGAGGCGGGCGAAGTACGCCGCGTGCCGCGCGGCCAATGCCTCGTGCTCCTCCGTGCCGAGCCGCTCCAGCCACTGCCCGCCGTACTCGGCGAGCGTGCCGAGCATCGACCAGCCCCGCCCGTGCCTGCGCAGCACCGAGCAGGCCAGGAGCCGGTCCAGGCCCGCCGTGACATCGGCCCGCGTGAGCGGCCCCCCGGCGCACACCTCGCGCGCCGCCTGGAGATCGAAGGGCCCGCGGAAGACGGTCAGGCGCGCCCAGAGCAGCCGGTCCGCCGGAGCGCACAGCTCGTGGCTCCAGCCGATCGTGGTCCGTAAGGTGCGGTGGCGGGCCGCCGCCCCGGAGCGCCGCCCGAAGCCCGGGACCTCGCCGGCCGTCCCCCACGCCGCGCCCGTGCTCGCACCCGGTTCCGCACCCGCGCCCACCTCCGGCTCCGGCTCTCGCTCCGGTTCCGGCTCCGCGACGAGCGTGTCGAGTCGCGATTCGAGCCGCCGGGCCAGTTCGTCCAGCGGCAGCCGCGCGGCGCGTGCCGCCGCCAGCTCCAGGGCCAGCGGGATGCCTTCGAGCCGGGCGCAGATCCGCGCGGCCACCGCCCGCTCGCCGGGGGCGAGCCCGCCGGGCCGCACGGCGGCGACGCCCTCGGCGAAGAGGGCGAACGCCTCGGGCCCGTCCTCGGGCAACGGCCCGAGCGTGCACATGTACTCCTCGACCAGGTCGAGCGGGCGGCGCGAGCTGACGAGCACCGTGAGCCCGGGGCAGGCCGTCAGGAGGTCCCCCGTCAGGTCCCGCACCGCCTCCCACACCTGTTCGCCCGAGTCGAGCACCAGCAGGCTGCGCTGCCGGGCCAGGTAGGCGCACAGCGCCTCGGCGCGGGGGCGCGAGGAGTTGTCGGCGAGCCCGACCGCGCGCGCCACCTCCGTCAGGAGCTGCCCCGCGTCGCGCACCGTGCCGAGGTCGGCCCAGTGCGTGCCGTGTGCGAACTTCTCCCCGGCCTCGGCGCTCACCTCGCGCGCCAGGCGCGTCTTGCCGATGCCGCCGGGGCCCGTGAGGCTCAGGAGACGGCGGGTGCGCAGTGCGTCGAGGAGCGCGGCACGCTCCCGCTCCCGGCCCACGAAGGTGCTTTGCGCGTACGGAGTCAGCCCAGGCATTCGCCCAGTCTCGCGCATTCGCCCCCCGGCGGGGCAACCGCGCCCGCGCCGGGGCCCGGTGACGGCCCGCCCGCCCGCGCCGTTGCGGGTGCGGGCCCGGGCCGCCCGGTAGCCTCGCGTGTGGCCGGGCCGGGCGGGGGCAGGCGGCCGGGGAGGGGCCTGACGGATCGTACGAGGAGGCAGGGCGTTGTTCGAAGCCGAGGACATCCGGGACTGGCGAGGCCACGACGTGGTGGACGCCGAGGGACACAAGATCGGCAGCCTGGAGGCCGTGTACGTCGACACGACCACCGATCTGCCCGCCTTCGCCACGGTCGTGACCGGGCTGCCGACCAAGCGGAGGCTGAATTTCGTGCCGCTCGACGGCGCGACGGTGAAGCCGGGGGCGCTCAAGGTGCGCTACGACAAGAAGCGCGTGAAGGACGCGCCCTCGATCGACACCGATGGCGAACTCCTCGCCGAGGAGGAGCCGAAGCTCTTCGCCTACTACGACCTCAGCTACCGGATCGGGCCCTCGGGAGCCCGGCGCCTGGGGCGGCGCTGAGCCCGGGGGCCCGCACGGCCCGGCCCGGCGCCCGGGACGGCGCCGGACCCGGACTGTTCCCCCACGCTTTATTAGCTTAGGCTTACCTAAGTCATTCGCCTGGTCGCGGAGTCCGCGACCGGGCGCGCGTGCGGAACGGGGCCGGGACGGCCCCGGCGGCGAGAGGGGTGCGGCGTGGGACACGGCTGGGAGGGCGCGGTGCTGCGGCTGCTGCGCGCCAGGGACTTCACGCTCACGGTGACGCGGGCCGAGCGCGTCGGCCCCGACTACGTACGCCTGCGCGTCACCGACGGCGGACTGCTCGACGCGAGCGGCATCCTCCCCACGACGTGGGTCAGGCTCTGGTTCCGCCGCAACGGCCGCCCCCACCAGCGCGCCTACACCCTCGTCGATCCGGACCCGGCGAGCGGCACCTTCTCGCTCGACTTCGCGCTGCACGCCGGGACGGCCGCCGACTGGGCGCGCGCGGCGCGACCGGGCGACACCATCGAGGCCACCGTGCACGGCACCCCGCTCACCCCGCCGGAACAGGAGCCCGCGCACCTCCTCCTGATCGGCGACACGGCCGCGCTCCCGGCGCTCAACTCGCTGCTCGACGCCTACCCCGGCACCCCCGCCACGGTGTGGCTGGAGACCCGCGGCCCCGGCGACGCGGAACTCCCGGTGCGGGTCCGCCCCGGGCGGCACACGCTGCTCCCCGTCCCGCGCGAACGCGCGGGCGCGCGCCTCGTGGAGGAGGTGCGGGCCACGCTGCCCGCGCACCTGGCCGACCCCGCCGGGGCCTGGGCCTGGATCGCCTGCGACACCACGACGACCCGCGCCCTCGCCGGCCACCTGCGCACCCTGCTGCCCGCCCCGCGCCGGCAGGTCCGCGCGCAGGGGTACTGGCGTCCCTGAACCGGACGCACCGCCTTCTGGCCGGATTCATCGCCCGCAACGACTGAAAACCTTTTACTTCGGGCGCATGAGGCACCGAGTGCCGGGTAGGCGGTCAGAAGACCGCCTGCGGCCAATGTCGGCTGAGCCCGTTCCAGGGGGGGCGGGGTCTCCGTGAAGAAGTGGAAGGAATCACCGTGCTGATCGCTCACCCTGTCGTGCTGCGTAAGCTGCTGGCCCGTTACGAGGCCCTGAGCGCCGTTCAGGAGCCGGACACCGAGACCCTTCGCGATCTGGACGACGTCACGTACACCCTCTGCGTCTCCACCGGTACGCGCACGATCGACGCGGCGCTCGGCGTCGCCCAGGAGCGGCTGGCCCGTGCCGCCGCCGAGGAGCGCACGGCGCCTATGGCACGCAGTGCCAAGGGAGTGGCGTCGCGCCGGATCAGCGACGCGGGCCCGACCCCCTCGTCCCCGCCGTCTGACGCGTCTGCGATCCTCACGGCGTGAGCCCGTCGCAGCCGGTGGCGGGCCGATGCACAGCCCCTGAGATGGCAGAGAGTCCTTCATTGTGTCTTCCCCCACCCCGATCTATCAGCAGCTCGTCGAGGAGCAGGGTGACGTTCTGAACGACACCCGGCAGACCGCCGACGCGCTTCGCAGGAAGGCGGAGCAGACCCTCGGCCGCCCGAGTGTCGCGGCCCCCGCGCCGCAGCCGGGACCCGCCGCCGCCCCGGCTCCCGCCGCCCCGCCCGCGTCCCCGCGGCCCGCCCCCGGTGCCACCGCGCCGGGCCGGGCCCCGGACAGCCCG
>NZ_GG770539.1:6448547-6457808 GCF_000154905.1 Streptomyces sp. SPB074
CGTCGGCGTTCCCCCGTCCCTCCCTCTCCGCGGCTTCCTTTCGCCCCACCCCTTTTCAGCTCCCCTGCGCGGGGTACACCACTTCACGTACCGATACGGAGTCCCCAAGGGCTCCCAGTGACGGGGTGAGACCATGCATCACCTGGACCAGGCCGGGCAGGCCCTCGCGCCCCGCGGCCCCGCGGCCGAGACCGCGCACCACTCGCGGCCCGAGCACCACTCGCGGCCCGAGCACGCGGGCGAGGCCCGTGAGGCCGTACGCGTCTTCCTCGACGGGCTGCGCCCCGTCGTCGCGGCCCGTACCGCGCAACACCTCCTGCTGCTCGTCTCCGAACTCGTCAGCAACGCGCTGCGGCACGCGGGCGCGGTCACCGGGCTGTCGCTGCGCGCGACCCCGGGCACGCTCACCGTCGAGGTGCGCGACCCGAGTTCCGAGCCCCCGGCCCCGCGCACCCCGAGCCTGGACGGCACGACGGGCGGCTTCGGCTGGCCGATGGTCAGGGAGATCGCCGAGACGCTTTCCGTCCGCGCCGAGCCGGACGGCGGCAAGACGGTGACGGCGGTCCTCGCCCGCTGAGCGCCCGGGCGGCCCCCGCGCCGCCTCCGCCCCCGATGCCGGGCCAGTATGCTTCTGCTTGTCTCGCAGAGGTCCGCCACATGGACGCCTGCTTTCCAGTGGGGGTGTGAAGTGGCCGAAGGGCCCACGGGGCTCGAATCCTCGCTGCCGCGACCGCGTGCCGGGCACGCCGATCCGGGGTGGGAACTCGACGTCACCCTGGTGCTCGTCGAGGACGACGCGGGGGACGCGCTGCTGGTCGAGGAGTACCTCGCCGACAGCGCGCTCAATCTGGGCCTCACCTGGTGCAAGACCCTCGCCGAAGCACAGGCGGTGCTCGCCCGCACGGCGGGCCCCCTGTGCGTCCTGCTCGACCTGCACCTCCCGGACGTGCACGGCCTCGACGCCGTCCGCCGGGTCCTGAACTCCGCCCCGGACGCCGCGATCATCGTCCTCACCGGTCTCGCCGAGAGCGAGATCGGGCTCGACGCGGTCGCGCTCGGCGCGCAGGACTACCTGGTCAAGAACCGGGTGGACCCCGAGACCCTGGGCCGCGCCGTGCGCTACGCGGTCCAGCGCAAGGTGGTCGAGCGGGCCTCCGCGGCGCTCCAGGTGAGCAGGCTGCGCGCCGAGGAGAACGCCCGTCTCGAACTGGGCCTGCTGCCCACCCCGCTGCTGCGTACCGTGCCCGCCGACTTCTCCGTCGTCTCGCGCTACGAGCCGGGCCGCGACCACGCCCTGCTCGGCGGGGACTTCTACGACGTCGTGCAGACGGCCGACGGGACCGTGCACGCGGTCGTCGGCGACGTCTCCGGGCACGGCGCCGCCGAGGCCGCGCTCGGCGTGTGCCTGCGCGTCGCCTGGCGCGCGGCGGTGCTCACCGGCTGCGTCGGCTCCGACCAGGCGCGGCTGCTGAACGAGATCCTGTGTGCCGAACGCGCCGGCGAGCACGTCTTCGCCACGTACGTGAGCCTCCGCTTCGACCCCGACCGCCGCACCCTGCACACCGTCCGCGCCGGGCACCACGGCAGCCTCATCCGCACGCCCGGCGGCATCGACTGGTACGAGCCGGACGGCGGCATGGCCCTCGGGCTGCTCGGCCCCTACCTGCCCGCCTCGGCCTGGCCCGAGGCGGTGCGCGCCGTCGAGCCCGACACGGCCGTCGTCTCCTTCACCGACGGGCTCTTCGAGGGCCGTACGGGGCCGGGAACACGACTGGGCGAGACCGGGCTCCTCGACCTCGCGCACCGCCACAACGAGCTGGCGGGCCCGGAATTCGTCCACACCCTCGTCCAGGAGGTCACGGCTCTCGCCGCACCGGCGGGCGGCCTCTCCGACGATCTCGCCGTCCTGCACCTCGCCTGGGAGAAGAAGTCATGACACAGGGCCACAGCGCGTCCCCGCGCGCGGGCCGCACCGGGCGCCTCTCGGTCCAGGGCTGGATGAACCTCGTCCTCGCCGTCCTCGGCGCCCTGCTCGTGCTCGCCGCCGTCCTGGTGGCGGCGCAGGTATCCCGCACCAACCAGCGCACCTCCGACCTCGTGGAGCGCATCCAGCCGGCCCGCTCGGCCTCCTTCCGGCTCCAGAAGGCGCTGCTCGACCAGGAGACCGCCGTGCGCGGCTACGCCCTCACGGGCGACGAGTCCTTCCTCGCGCCGTACGCCCAGGGCCAGAAGGACGAGAAGCGCTACGGCGACGGCGCCGCCCAGCTCCTCGCGGGCTACTCCGCCCCGGTCGCCGACCTCAAGGATTTGCGCGCGGCCGCCGCACGGTGGCGCGCGGGCACCGCCCAGCCGGTCATCGACCGCGTCCGCGACGGCGCCCCGGTGGCCCCGGGCAGGCTGGACTCCAGCAAGACCGAATTCGACCACATCCGCAGGCTCTTCGACGTGCAGATCACGCACCTGGACGAGGTGCGCGACAAGGCGAACAAGGAGCTGGACGCGGCGAAGCGGTTGCGCGACGGCACCTTCCTCGGCATCCTCGTCGTCCTCGTCGTGGGTGGCGGCGTTCTCGCCGTGCTCCTGCGCCGCATCGTCGGCCGCCCGCTCACGAGCCTCGAACGCGGCGCGCAGCTCGTGCGCGCGGGCGACTTCGACCGGCCCATCGCCATCGACGGCCCCTCCGACGTCCGCGCCCTCGGGCTCGCCGTCGAGGACATGCGCCGCAAGATCGTCGCCGAGCTGTCCGAGTCCCGCTCCCGCGCGGCGCTGCTCGCCGAGCGCACCGCGGAGCTCGACGCCCAGACCGCCGAGCTCCAGCGCTCCAACGCCGAGCTGGAACAGTTCGCCTACGTCGCCTCGCACGACCTCCAGGAACCGCTGCGCAAGGTCGCCTCCTTCTGCCAGCTCCTGGAGAAGCGGTACGGAGAACAGCTCGACGGACGCGGCAAGCAGTACATCGACTTCGCCGTGGACGGCGCCAAGCGGATGCAGGTCCTCATCAACGACCTGCTCGCCTTCTCGCGCGTGGGCCGCATGGGCGGCGACCTCGTGGAGATCCCGCTCGGCGACACGCTGGACCGCGCGCTGAGCGACCTGGAGGTGCCGATCGAGGAGGCGGGGGCCGTCGTGGAGACCGGGGGCGAGCTGCCCCGCGTGCTCGGCGACCGCACGACGCTCACGATGCTGTGGCAGAACCTGCTCGGCAACGCCGTCAAGTTCCGCCACCCCGAGCGCACCCCGCGTGTGCGCGTCACGAGCGTCCGCGAGGGCGACGTGTGGCACTTCGCGGTCACCGACAACGGCATCGGCGTTCCCGAGGAGTTCGGCGAGAAGGTCTTCGTCATCTTCCAGCGCCTCCACGGCCGCGAGGAGTACGGCGGGACGGGGATCGGCCTCGCGCTGTGCCGCAAGATCGTCGAGCACCACGGCGGGCAGATCGGCCTCGACCACGCCGTCACCGAGGGCGCCCGCGTACGCTTCACCCTCCCCGCCCTGCCCGGCACGCCCCCGGAGGACGGAAGCTTCGCCCTCGTCCCCGCCCAGTCCCCGCAGAGCCGGGCCGACGCCCCGGACCCCGCGCGGTCCTCCTCCCCGCAGTCCCCGTCCCCGCAGTCCCCGTCCTCCGCCACGCTTGGAGCCGCGAAGTGAACACCCCACCCCAGCCCATCGAGGTCCTTCTCGTCGAGGACGACCCGGGCGACGAGCTGATGACGCGCGAGGCGTTCGAGGACAACAAGATCCGCAACACCCTGCACGTCGTGCGCGACGGGCAGGAGGCGCTCGACTTCCTTTACCGCCAGGGCGAGCACGCGGGCGCCCCCCGCCCCGACCTGATCCTCCTCGACCTCAACCTGCCCAAGTACGACGGCCGGCAGGTCCTGGAGCGCATCAAGAGCGACGACAACCTCGCCCACATCCCGGTCGTGGTGCTCACCACCTCCTCCGCCGAGGAGGACATCCTGCGCAGCTACCGCCTGCACGCCAACGCCTACGTCACCAAACCGGTGGACCTCGACCAGTTCATCGCGGCGGTCCGCCAGATCGACGACTTCTTCGTGACCGTGGTGCGCCTGCCGCGCGCGGCCTCCTCCTGACACGGGCCCGCAGGGCCGCCGGGCCCTGAGCCGACGGGGTCCGGGGTGTCCGTGTCCGGGGCCTCCGGGGGCCGACGGGTGCGGGCCGACGCGTCCGGGGTGTCGGGTCACAGCGGGTTCGGCGCCCCCAGCGGGTTCGTGCAGAAGCCGCCCCCGACGTGCGCGGTCTCCAGCGGCGGGGGCTCCGGGGCGTCCCGCAGCAGGTGCGCGTACGCCTCCGCGTCGTCCTGCGGCTCGTAGCCCAGCGCCCGCGCCTCCGCGAGCGAGTAGACGCGACGCGTGTTGTCCGAGACGCCCCACACGAGCCGGTAGCCCGGCGAGGGCGCGCTCAGGCAGGCTTCGAAGAGGCGGGCGCAGTCGTCCGGCGAGAGCCAGGTGACGAGACCGCGGCGGCCGAGCGGCAGCGGGGTCTCGAAGCAGGAGCCGATGCGCAGCGCGAGCACGTCCATGCCGAAGCGCGCGTGGTAGAGACTGCCGAGCGCCTCGATCGCGGCCTTGCTCACGCCGTAGTACGAGTCCGGGCGGGGCGTGGAGTCGGCCGGCAGCCCCTCGGGGCCCGCCTCGTCCACGCGCCGGAAGCCCACCGCGTGGTTGCTCGACGCGAGCAGCACCCGGGTGACGCCCGCCCGCCGGGCGGCGTCCAGGACGACCTGGGTGCCGTGGATGTTCGTCGCGAGCATCGACTCCCAGGAGTTCTCCCGGCTCAGTCCGCCGAGGTGGATGAGCGCGTCCACGCCCTCGCACGCCCGCGCCATCACCTCGGGATCGGTCACCGAGCCGGTCAGTGTCTCGACGTCCTCGCCCGCGGCGCCCGGCTCCTGCGGTGCGAGGTCCAGCAGGCGCAGCACCCGCCCCGGGCGGCGCAGCCGTCCCCGCATCAACTGCCCGACCCCGCCCGCGGCCCCAGTGATCAACAGCCGCTGTGCTCCCACGGTGGTGCTCCTTCGTGACGGCCCCCGGGCGGGGGCGATGGTGTCTTCACGGACCCGGCGGGGGACCGCCCGGCGCGTCCCCGGGCACCGGGCGGGGCTCCGCCCGTCCGGCGCGTGCTCGCCCGCCGGGGTCCGGGCCGTTCAGCGAATGCCCGCCCGCCGCAGCTCGCGCCCGAGCCGCGTGGTGACCTCGACGAGCAGTTCGCCGATCTCCCGCACCCCCGCGTCGTCGATCTGGTCCACGGGCAGCGAGCAGCTGATCGCGTCGCTGGCCGGGATGCGGTACGGGACGACGGCGGCGACGCAGCGGATGCCCGGCGTGCCCTCCTCGCGTTCGGTCGCGTACCCCAGCTCCCTGGCCCGCTCGCACGCGGCGCGCAGCCCCTCGCGGCTGACGACGGTGCGCGCGGTGAGCGCGGTGAGCGTGCCGGGCAGGAGCGCGTCCACCTCGGCCGGCGTCAGCTCCGCGAGCAGCGCCTTGCCGAGCGCCGTCGCGTGCACCGGGAGCGAACGGCCTACGCGCGAGATGAGGTGCGTCGAGCGCTTCGCCTCGCGGGTCTCCAGGTAGACCACCTGCGCGCCGCTGCGCCGCGCGTAGTGCGCGGTGAACCCGGTGCGTTCCCTGATCAGTTCCAGGGCCTCGGTCGCGAAGGGCATCGCGGCGTCGCGGTCCAGGTACGCGGTCCCGCACACCAGGGCGCGGATGCCGAGCCGGTAGCGGGCCGCGCCCGCGTCCTGCTCCAGCCAGCCCACGTCGAGGAGCGTGCGGAGCAGCCCGTGCAGGCTGGAGCGCGGGAAGCCGGTGAGCGTGTGGAGCTCGGCGAGGGTGAGCCAGGTGTCGTGCGCGGCGAAGGTCTCCATGAGGTCCAGCGCGCGCCGGGCGGACTTGACGCCCGTGCCGCCACCGGCCCGTTCGTCCTCCTCCCCGGCGCGCCCGCCCGCCGCCGCTGCTTCCGCGACCGGCGCCCTGGCCGCCCGCTTTCCGGCCGCCTCCGCGGCCTCCTGTGTGCTCGGTGTCGCCACGCGATTCAAGTCCCCTCTACCTGCACGGAGTTCCTCGTCCCGGAACGGTCGGCGCCCCCGCGTTCCAGCCGTCCCTGTCCGCTCCGTTGACTTGTGACGGAGGCCATATTAGCTTCCGTCGCGTTCATGGAGATGGACAAGTTCCAGTACAGCATACGCGTTCATGTTTGTGAACGCCTCCCGGAATGACGGACGCTGAAAGGAAGTCATCGATGCATCCGTTCGACTGGACGGTCATGTGCGCGTACTTCGGCCTCATGGTCCTGATCGGCTGGTGGTCGCACCGCAGGGTCGGCGACGTGAAGGACTTCTTCACGGCCGGGGGCCGGATGCCGTGGTGGCTCGCCGGGATCTCGCACCACATGTCCGGCTACAGCGCCGTGCTCTTCGTCGCCTACGCGGGGGTCGCCTACACGACGGGGGTCACGGTCTACTTCTGGGGCTTCGCCTCCATCGGCGTCGGTGTCGGGATCGGCAGCTGGCTCTTCGCCGCCCGCTGGAACCGGCTGCGCTCCCGGCTCGGCGCCGCCTCACCCCTCGAATACCTCGCCCGCCGCTACAACGTCGCCACGCAGCAGGCCCTCGCCTGGAGCGGCAGCCTCCTCAAGATCGCCGACATCGCGGCCAAGTGGTTCGCCGTCGCCACGCTGCTCAACGTCTTCGCCGGGATCGACTACAACCTCGGCATCCTCATCACCGGCGCCATCACGCTCGTCTACTGCACGATCGGGGGTCTGTGGGCCGACGCCCTCACCGAACTCGGGCAGTTCGTCATCCAGGGGGCCGCCGCGCTCGTCATGATCGTCGTCGTGCTCCACAAGCTCGGCGGGTTCTCGGCGGTCTGGACGATGTGGGGCGACCTGCCCGACGGCCACCTGCACCCGGCGACCTCGCAGTACACGACCGTCTTCCTGCTCGTCTACGTACTCGTCAAGACGCTGGAGTACAACGGCGGCATGTGGAACCTCGCCCAGCGCTACATGGCGGCACCCAGCGCGAGCGAGGCCCGTCGCGGCGCGCGGCTCTCGGCGGCGCTCTACCTGTTCTGGCCGATCGTGCTCATGTTCCCGATGTTCGCCGCGCCCCTGCTCGTCCCCGGCCTCGACAACCCCAACGACTCCTACGCTGTCATGGCCACGACATTCCTGCCGCACGGGCTCATCGGCCTCGTCCTCGCCGGGATCTTCTCGCACACGATGGCGATGGTCTCCTCCGACGCCAACGCGATCTCGGCCGTCATCACGCGCGACATGATCCCCGTGCTCTCGGCGCGGGCCCGGCACTGGACGCAGCGGCAGGGCCTCAAGGCGGCACGCGTCACGACGGTCGTCTTCGTCCTGCTGACGATGGCGGTCGCGACGCAGGCCGAGAACCTGGGCGGCGTGCTCCAGATCGTCGTCAACTGGGTCGCCGCGCTGATGGGGCCGATATCCGTCCCGCTCCTGCTCGGGATGCTGCCGCGCTTCCGCACCTGCGGGCCCCGCGCGGCGCTCGTCTCCTGGGCGAGCGGGCTCCTCGCGTACGCGCTCGTCCACTACGTCTTCGACACCTCGCAGACGTGGCTCGTCGCGACCCCGGTCCTCGTCTCGCTCGCCCTCTACACGGGCCTCGGTTTCCTGCTCCCCGAGCCCTCCGAGGAGACGGAGAGCGTCCTCGCGCGGCTTGCCGACACCGACGACGACCCCTCGGGGCCCCCGCACACGAGCGAGGAGAGCCCGGTACGCGCCTGAGCCCGCCCCCGGCACGGGACGGGGGCGCGGGTACGGGGCGCTCGCGCGGCTCCTCCGGCGCCGGCCCGGCGGTACGCGGTCAGTGCCGTCCCGCGCCGGAGGAGTGGGACCGGGACCGGCGGCCCCGGTGCAGCGTGGCCCGTTCGCGTTCGTCCAGGCCGCCCCAGACCCCCGACCGCTGCTTGCTCTCCAGCGCGTACTCCAGGCACTCGGCGCGCACCGGGCACCCGGTGTACACCCGCTTCGCCTCCGCGCGCTGCGTGGCGCCCGGGCCCTCGTTGCTCACGGGGAAGAAGAGTTCGGGGTCGGTGTCCGCGCACGCGGCGCGCCGCATCCACTCCATGGGAGGTCCCTCCTCGGATCGGGAACGATGCGGTGCGGGTGACCGGGCCGCTCCGCCCGCAAACCCCGCCGCACCGCCTTCACGCCCCCCGCCGCAGACCCTTCACGCGAGCCCCGCGCCACCTCCGCGAGACGCGCGGCGACGGGGGCGTGCGGGGAGACGGTGGGGGCGCGTGGTGGTACGGCGGGGGCGCGGGGACGTGAGGCGGTGCGCGGCGGCGGGGAGCGCGTGGCCGAGGCGGGTCCCCGGCCTCAGTCCTCCTCGCCCTCGGGGTCCTCCGGCACGGTGTCCTCCGGGAGCCCGTAGTAGGCGTACAGCGCGCCCTCCCTGGCCGCGTCGATGTACTCCTCCGTGTCGCCGGGGCGCGGGGCCTCGCGGACGAAGTCCTTCGGCCACGGGACGGTGAGGCGGCGGCCCTCGCGGACCGCTCCGGCCAGCGGTACGAAGTGCTCGCGCAGGCCCAGGAGCCCCGTGCGGACCGTGACCCACTCGGGGCGCCCCGTCCGGTCGTCCAGATAGACCTCGTCCACACCGCCGATCTTCTCGCCGCCGTCGTCGTAGACGTCGAGGCCGTCCAGCTCACCCGGCGCGCCCAGCCGTTCGCTCCTCGTCACCGTGATCACCCCTCGCCGTGCGGTGTCCTCCTTCCATGGCGCACCCCGGGCGCCCCCGGGGCAACCGGAGCAGCCGGGGACGTGCGAAGCACGCGTCATGACGACGGACAGCACACAGCGCGTGGCGTGGACGGCGGGGGAGTGGCTCAACCGGCCGCCCGCGCACCGTACGGACGAGGCGGACGGGTCGCTGCTCGTCACGGCGGCCGGGGGCAGCGACTTCTGGCGCACGACCTCCTACGGCTTCGTCCGGGACACCGGGCACGCCCTGCTCGTGCCCTTCGCCCCGGACAGCGCCGTCGAAGTGACCTTCCGCGCCGACCTGCCCGAGCTCTACGACCAGGCGGGGGTCCTCGTCCGGGTCGCCCCCGGGACCTGGCTCAAGGCCGGGGGCGAGACGAGCGACGGCGTCCCGCATCTCGGCGCCGTCGTCACCCACGGCCCCCCACGGGGCCTTCCCGATTTGTCCCCTTCCCCCCCCTCCCCCCAAGGGGGGGGGGCCAGGACGTCACGGTCCGGGTCAGC
>NZ_GG770539.1:6458054-6460952 GCF_000154905.1 Streptomyces sp. SPB074
TGGCCGTCGCCTCAGGCCGCGTCCTTCCCCGCCGCGCCCGCCCGCGCCGTCCCGCGCCCGCCGCCGTCGCGGGCCGCACCGTCGCGTGACCGGCCCGGCAGCCGGGGCGCGGGCAGGCGGCGCGGGGTGAGGCGGGTCCTGGCGCGCGTCAGGAGCGGGTGGCGCTCGCGTTGCTCGCGGGCGTTGCGGTCGAGTTCGTCCAGGAGCCGCTGGGAGCGCTGCTCCAGGTCGAGTTCGGCGAGGATGCGGTCCACCTCGGTCAGGAGCGCTCCGTACAGGTACCAGTGGCCGTCCTCCGTGCGGGCGCTCTCGCGCAGCAGCGCGCCGACGCGGGCGCGTTCGCGGCGGGCGGCCTGGAGTTCGGACGCGAGCCGTTCCTCGGCGGCCTCCGCGCTCTCGCTCACCGGGTGCGTGACGAGTACGGAGAAGCTCACGATCGCGTCGGCGACCTGCGCGAGCAGGTTCTCCACGGCCCGCGCGGCCTTCGGCTCGAAGAGCGCGGCGGCCTCGCTGGACTCCCGTACCCGGGCCAGGTCCGTGAAGGTGCGCGCGAGGACCCGCAGGACGACCGTGCAGATCTCCAGCGTGTCGAGCCCCGTGCGGAGCACGACGCGGTTGAGCAGCCCTTCGCGCACGCGCGGGTTGAACCGCAGGCTCTCCTCCGCCTGCCGCAGCGCCGCGTCCACCTCGGAGATGTCCTTGTCCAGGTCCCTGGCCTCCTGGAGCGTGGCCCGCGCCTCGCGCATTGGGTCGCTGCTGCTTAGCTCCTCGCCGATGCGCAGGAGCAGGCGCCGCATCCGTCGCGCCAGGTCCTCCAGCGCGTCCCCGGCCGTCCCGGTCCACACCGGGGGCGCGAGCACGACGTTGACGAGCAGCCCCACGGCCGCGCCGATCGCCGTCTCCAGCACCCGGTCCCAGGCCGTGTCCGTGACCCGGCTGACCCCCAGCACGAGCATCGCGCTGATCGCCACCTCGGGCACGAACTCGCTCACCCGCACGAGGTGCCCCACGACGAGCGCCGCCAGGATGAGCAGCCCGAGGCTCCACCACGTGAGCCCGACGAGCGCGCTGAAGCCGATCGCGACGAGCACCCCGGCGATCACGGCGTTGACGCGGCGGATGCCGGTGGTGAGCGTCGCGTAGAGCGTCACCTGCACGGTGAGGAGCGCCGTGAGCGGGGCGGTGAGCGGCGCCGGGGTGTCGCTGAGACGCAGCGCGACGACGTACGCGAGCGTGGCCGCCCCGGCGGCCCGTACGGAGCGCACCACCGTCGCCTCGCGCCGCAGCCGTCCCCACAGGTGCGCCACCCGCTCCGGCACGCTGCCCTCGCCGCGCAGGCGCCGCCACGACGCCCCCGGCCCACCCCTGAGCTTCGCCCTCTGTTGATCAAGCACGCCGGTTTCCTTCCCCTGTTCCGGCGCGCGCAGCCCTGGGACGACGGGTTTCTTGCCGGGCACGCGGGATTGATCCCGCAG
Source organism: Streptomyces sp. SPB074 (assembly GCF_000154905.1). Classification (GTDB taxonomy): domain Bacteria; phylum Actinomycetota; class Actinomycetes; order Streptomycetales; family Streptomycetaceae; genus Streptomyces. Next base: position 6,459,530 of record NZ_GG770539.1, read on the forward strand.
CGGATGAGGAGCGACCCGCTCATGCATTGGACGCATTGGATGGGTCATGCATACATTTTTGCGGTGAACCCGTCCCCCGCCGAAGACCCCGTTACCGCCCCGCTCGTGCTCCCGCCGCCCCACCGCGCGGGGACCCCCGCCTTCCGGCGGGCGTCGGGCGCGCTCTTCGCTGCCGGGCTCGGCACCTTCATGACGCTCTACTGCGTCCAGGCGCTCCTGCCCTCCCTCGCGCACGACCTCGATCTCTCCCCGGCGGGCGCCTCGCTCAGCGTCTCGGTCGCGACCCTCGCGATGGCCGTCGGCGTCATCCCGCTCACCGCGCTCTCCGACGCGTGGAACCGCACCACGATGATGTCCCTCGCGCTCGGCGCCGCCGCCGTCTTCGGCATCGCCTCGGCCTTCGCCCCCGGCTTCCCCGTCCTCCTCGTCCTGCGCCTGCTCCAGGGCCTCGCCCTCGCCGGGCTCCAGGCCACCGCCATGTCCTACCTCTCCGAGGAGGTGCACCCCGGCTCGCTCGGCGGCGCGATGGGACTGTACGTGGCGGGCAACGGGATCGGCGGGATGCTCGGCCGCCTCGCCGCCGACGGCGTCCTCCAGCTCACCCACTCCTGGCGCTGGTCGATCGGCGCGGTCGGTGTCATCGCCGCCGTGTGCGCGCTCGTCTTCCGCCTCACCATCCCGGCATCGGTCCGCTTCGTGCCCAAGGGTGCCTCGCCCCGCGCCCTCGCGCGCGGCGTCGTCCGGGCCCTGCCCGACAGCGCGCTGCTGCGCCTCTACCTCATCGGCTTCGTCGCGATGGCCGCCTTCGTCACCGTCTACAACTACCTCGGCTTCCGCCTCATCGCGCCGCCCTTCTCGCTCTCCGAGGGGACCGCAGGGCTGCTCTTCGTCACGTACGTCTCCGGCTCCTTCTCCTCCGCGCTCGCGGGCCGCCTCGTCGACCGCCTCAGCCGCCGCCTCGTCCTCGTGCCCGCGCTCCTCGTCACGCTCGGCGGGCTCGCGCTCATGCTGATACCGAGCCTCGGCGGCGTGATCCCCGGGCTCGTCGTCTTCACCATGGGTTTCTTCGCCGCGCACGCCGTCGCGAGCGGCTGGGTCGGTGCCCGCTCGAAGGCCGTCGGGGTCCAGGGCGCGGCCGTGTACCTGTTCTTCTACTACGTCGGCAGCGCGCTCGGCGGCTCGGCGGGCGGCACCGTCTACGGACACGGCCGCTGGGGCGCCCTCACCCTCTACACCGGCGCCCTCGTCCTCGTGGGCCTGCTCAGCGCGCTCAGCCTCGGCCGCGCGCGGAACGCGGGCGGGGACACCGGCGCCGCCGCCCGGGGCGGGCGGCGGCCCGGCGCGCCGGTGGAGGTGCCGGCCGCCGCGCCCCGCACTCCCTGAACGCTCCTGAGCAGGTGTGATCACCCCACGACACCTCTCG
>NZ_GG770539.1:6462115-6464231 GCF_000154905.1 Streptomyces sp. SPB074
GTCCGCGCCGGGGGAGCGGGACGCCGTCGGCGACGGCGAGCGCGCGCAGCACCTCCGGCAGCACGTCGCCCAGCACCACGGGCTCGCCCGCCGCCCCGGCCGTCACCTCCCCCGCCCCGCCTCGCTCCACCACCGTCGTCGCCGTTCCGCTCATCCCGGTCACCCCAGTCCCGTGGGCGCGGTGTCCACGTGCCGGGCATCGTCGCACCGGGGTCTGACAACGCGGTGACGGGACGGAGACGGCCGGGCGAGGCCCCGGCCTCAGCGCCGTTCCAGCGCGCCCCGGACGTACGCGGCCTGGCCCGCGTGCTGGAGGCAGTCCGAGAGGACGCTCACGAGCCGGACGCCGAGCGTGACCGGGGGCGACCAGTTCTCGTCGACCACGCGGTCGAAGTCCCCGTCGGAGAGCCCGGAGACGTACGCGAGGGTGCGGGCGTGCACCGCGTCGAAGTAGCCCAGCAGATCCCCCGGACCGCTCACCCGCACCCGGCCCACCTCCGCCGCGCTCATCCCGTACCCGGTCGCCTCGTCGGGGAAGGGGAGGCCGAGGCGCTCCGCCCACCCGGCCCCCGTCCACACCTGCTCCTCGCCCGCCGCGTCCGCGACGTGGTCGTCCTGCACCCGGCTCAGGTGCCACACGAGCCAGGCGATCGAGTTCGCCTCCGGGTCGAGCCGTTCCCCGAGCCGCTCGCCGCGTAGGCCCTCGGCCGCCGCGTGCACCTCCTCCGAGATCCGCCCGAACCCCTCGGCGAGCAGTTCCGCACCACGCATCGCGCACACCACCTCTCGTCGGCACCGGTCCCGGACGCCCCCGGACCGCCTCCTCCACCATGCCGCCTGCCCCTCGCCCCCGCACCCGAACCGACGCGGTGCGCAGCCCGGCTCCTCGGCGCCGCTATTTAGTAGCCATGGACATCATGTCTATGTACGCTATCGGTATGAGCAAGTCCGCGCCGGAGCCCACGCCCGGCTATCTCGTGTGGCGGCTCGCCAACAAGTGGCGGGTGGCGGTCGACCGGGCGGTGGCCCCGCTGGGGCTGACCCACGCCCAGTACGTCGTGCTCGCCTCCCTGCACGGCATGGGGCGGTCCGGGGAGCGGCCCAGTCAGCGCCGGCTCGCCGACCACATCGGACTGGAGGCGCTCTACGTCTCGAAGCTGGCGCGCGCCCTGGAGTCGGCCGGTCTCCTCGCGCGCACCCGCGACCCGCACGACCCGCGCGCCGTCCAACTGGCCCTCACCGAGGAGGGCGGGGAGGTCGCACGCCGCGCCATCGACCTCGTCCGGGACCTGCACGAGCAACTTTTGGCCCCGCTCGGCGGCCCCGGCTCCGCGCGGACGCTCGCCCTCACAAACGAGCTGACCACCCTGCTCCGCACACCCCTCGCTCCACCCGTACCGGACGACCAGGCAACCAGAGGAGCACCCCATGACCACCGCGACGCCCGCCGTCAGCCCTCGTGACCTCGCTCTCGCCCACTACGCCGCCCGCGCCGTCCTGGAGCAGATCCTCGCCCGGCACGGCGTCACCTTCGCCCGGCAGATCGCCCTGCGCGCCGCCGCGACGGCCGAAGCGCCGCACACCCCTGACGGCCTCGTCGCCGAGGTGCGGGGCTTCCTCAAGACCGATCCGGCGGCCGTCCGCGCCGACCTCGACGCGCTCCTCGCCGCGGGACTGCTCGCGACGGACGGAGCCCACCTCCGCCCCACCGGCGCGGGCCGCGACCTCCTCGCCACCACAGCGGCGGAGGTCGCCCCCTTCACGGCCCGTGTCTGGGCCGGAATTCCCGCCGACGACCTGGCCGCCGCGGGGCGCGTCCTCGCGCAGGTCACCGCGCGCGCCAACGCGGAACTCGCGGCCCTGATGCCCTGATGCCGTGGCAGTCCGGTGGGCGCGGCGAGCTGAGGCACCCACCGCCCGAAGCCGCGCTTCCTGCGGCGCGGGATGCCGCGGGAGGACGTGGCGGGCGTGTGCGACCGGGGCGGCCCCTCACCCCGGGCCGACCCGGTCGCGTCCCCGCTGTCCGCGCGTTGCGGACCGCGCCCCGGGTCCCGCAAGCGACAAGGTGCGTCGTTCCCCGCCGTTCCCCGCATGAACGGCTGCCGGGCATCCCAGG
>NZ_GG770539.1:6464677-6478376 GCF_000154905.1 Streptomyces sp. SPB074
AAAAAAAAAAAAAAAAAAAAAAAAAAAAAAGAAAAAAAAAAAAAAAAAAAAAAGATAGAACACACCTACATAATACGGGAATCAAGCACTGATCGAGGAGAAAGATAGGCCGGCGTCCGGGACGCACCGATGAAACCAAAATCCGTAGGCAGCGCTCGAGGCCGCAGGCCAAACCCAGACAGAGCGAGAACCGCGGCGTGGCTCGAACGGGGGAGCGGTGGGGGAAGCAAGGCGGGCGGGCTCGAAGAGCGCGACGGCGGCCTCCGGCCGCGCTTCGACGTGGACGTGCTCGCCCGCCTCTTCGACGCCCTTCTCCGCGCGCCCTCCTGGCCCGCCTGGACCGCGCCGGGACTGGCCGTCCTGCTGCTCGTCGCCGAGCACGGCATCCTCGCCCCGGCGGCGGTGCGGGCCATGCTCGCCGCGCGGCCCGACGCCTGGTCCCTCGGGGTGCCGGGCGCCGGGCACGACGTGCACCTCGAACGGCCGGACGCCGTGGCCGGGTTCCTCGACGCGTTCCTCACGGCCCACGTCCGAGGTCCCCGGCCCCGGCCTCCTGGGTCACTCCTTGGCGCTGCCCGCCCCCGGCCGCGGCGGCAGGCTGTCGCCCTCGATGTCCACGTTCGGGACCGCCTTGTCGAGCCAGCGGGGGAGCGCCCACGCGTGGCGGCCGAGGAGGGCGAGGACGGCGGGGACGACCGTGAGACGGACCACGAAGGCGTCGAGCAGGACACCGATCGTCAGGGCGAAGCCGATCGACTTGATGATCGGGTCGTGGTTGAAGATGAAGCCGCCGAAGACCGAGGCCATGATGAGCGCGGCCGCCGTGACGACCCGTCCGCTGCGCTCCACGCCGTGCTCGACGGCGGCGCGGGCGTCGCGGTGGTGGTGGTAGTGCTCGCGCATCCGGCTCACGAGGAAGACCTCGTAGTCCATCGCGAGCCCGAAGAGCACCCCGATGAGCAGCACCGGCAGGAAGCTGATGACCGGTGCGGCGGCGGCCACCTGGAAGACGCCGTCGAGGTGCCCGTACTGGAAGACCCAGACCACCGCGCCGAGGCTCGCCGCGATCGACAGCAGGAAGCCGAGCACCGCCTTGAGCGGGACGAGGACAGAGCGGAAGGCGATCATGAGCAGGAGGAGCGCCAGCACGATGATGATGGCGAGGAAGAGCGGCAGCGCGCCGGAGAGCTTCGCCGAGATGTCGATGCCCGCCGCGGTCTGTCCCGCCACGTAGGCTGTGCCGCCCGCCTGGCCCACGGGCTTGGTCGCCTCGTCGCGCAGCCGGTGCACGAGGTCCGTCGTGCGCTGGTCGTCGGGGCCCGACCTGGGGACGACGCCGAGGACCGTGAGGGTGCCGTCCTTGTTGGTGTTGGGCGGGGCGAGCGTCGCGACGTCGGGGTCCTTCTGGACCGTCGCGGCGACCTGCTTCACGATGCCCTCGCGCTCCTTGGCGGGCACCTTCGTCCCGTCCACGGCGATGAGGAGCGTCGCGTTGAAGCCGGGGCCGAAGCCCTTCTGGAGGAGCTCGTAGCTCTTGTGCTGGGTGCTGGCGGTGGGCTGCGTCTCGTTGCTCGGCAGGCCCAGGCGCAGGCTCTTCGCCGGGGCGGCGAGGGCGAGCATCCCGACGACGCACACCACGAGCACCGGCACCGGGAAGCGCGTCATCAGGCGGCCCCAGGCCAGCCCCCAGGCGCCGGGCACCCGCCGCCTGCCCGCCTTGCCCCCGGCATTCCCGGGCCCCTCGCCGTTCCCGGCACCCTCGTCGGCGGCGGTGTCCCGGGCCTTCGCCTTGGGGCGCATCCGCTCGCCGAGGAAGCCGAGGAGCGCGGGGACGAGCGTGAGCGCGACCAGGACCGCGATGAGCACGGTCCCCGCGGCGGCGAGCCCCATGACCGTCAGGAAGGGGATGCCGGCCGCCGACAGGGCGGCGAGCGCGACGATCACGGTGACCCCGGCGAAGGTGACGGCGCTGCCCGCCGTCGCCGTGGCCCGCCCGATCGAGTCGTGCACGTCCTCGTCGGGGTCGGCGAGCTGTTCGCGGTGGCGCGAGACGAGGAAGAGGGCGTAGTCGATGCCGACGGCGAGGCCGATCATGAGGGCCAGGATCGTCGCCGTGTTCGTCATCTCGATGAACCGGGACAGGAACTGCACCGTCATCACGCCCACCCCGACGCCGATGACGGCGGTGAGCAGCGGCAGCCCGGCGGCGAGGAGCGAGCCGAGGGTGACCGCGAGCACGACGAAGGCGATGACGATGCCGATGACCTCGGCCGGACCGCCCACCTCGACGGGCGGCGTGGAGACCGTGCCGCCCAGCTCCGCCTTGAGGCCCGCGTCACGGGCCGCGTCGAGCGCGTCGTCGAGCTTGTCCTTCGCCGACTGGGGCACGTCCTGGGCCGGCTTGCCGAAGACGGCGTCGGCGTAGGCGATCGTGCGGTCCTTCGAGACGGTGCCCGTCTTCGCCGGGTCGGAGACCTGGAGGACGCCGGGGACCGCCGCGACCTTCTTGAGGGTGGCCGCGATGGCCCGCTGTTCCTTCTTGTCCGTCAGCGTGTCGCCCTTGGGCGCCTCGAAGACGACGCGCGCGGTGCCGCCCGCCGCCTCGGGGAACTTCTCCTTGAGCAGGTCCTGCGCCTCCTGCGACTCGATCCCGGGGACCGAGAACTCGGTGGACAGCTTCCCGCTGAGGGTCGTCCCGAGCCCGACCGCCACCACGAGCAACAGGAGCCACACCCCGAGCACTCGCCCGCGGCGGCGTGCCGCCCAACGTCCCAGCGCGTACAAACGTTGTGCCACGGCAGGTCTCTCCCGTTCAGGGCTGTGCTTCGCGCGGACCGGCTCCGCGAGATTTCTGCACGGTACTGTATTTTTGCAGTCAGCGGTAAATTTGTGGTCCGCCGAGGGGTCCCGGCGCCCCGTCCCTCGCTATGCTCGATGTCATGAACAGGGTCACTGACGGGGCGGGGCTGCGGGAGCGGGGCAAGGCCAAACGGCGGGCCGCCATCACACGGGCGGCCTTCGAGCTCTTCGCCGAACAGGGCTTCGACGCCACGACGGTCGCGGAGATCGCCGCCGCCGCCGAGGTCTCGCCGCGCACGGTGACGCTCTACTTCCGCTCCAAGCAGGACATCGCCTTCGCCGCCTTCGACAGCTCCGTCGAGGCCCTCACCGAGGCCCTGCGCTCGCGTGCCCCGGGACTCCCCGCCGTACACGCCCTCGAACGCTGGTTGCGCCAGGAACTCTCCTGCCACGACGACCTGGAGGAGCTGGGGGTGCGGATGTTCGAGGCGAACCCGGAACTGCGGGCCGTGAAGACGGCCCGCATGGCGGCCGTCATCGAGGAGGGCGCCCTCATCCTCGCCGAGGACACCGGACAGCGCCCGGGCTCCCTCGGCCCGCGCCTCGCCGCCGTCGCCGCCGCCGCCGTCGTCACCGAGATCGTCGAACACCCCGAGGGCGCCGACCGCAACGACGCCATCACCCTCGCGATGTCCTTCCTCAAGGGTGGCGTCGACGCGATGACCGCCTCGGAGGCCGCCGCCCGGGACACCGGGGAGTGACCGCGCCGCTCGCCTGGTGACCGTGCCCGGAAGCCCCTGTGACCGCGCCCGAAACCTTTTGACGCGGCCGTGCGGACCGCGCATGATCACGCCCATGCTGATACGCGAGGCCACGGCGGCCGACTGGCCGGGCATCTGGCCCTTCTTCCGGGAGATCTGCGCGGCGGGCGAGACGTTCACCTACCCGCTCCACCCGGCGGAGGAGGAGGCACGCGCCCTGTGGATGGTGCCCGCCCCCGCCCACGTCGTCGTCGCGGAGGAGGCCGGGACGATCCTCGGCACCGCGAACATGTACGCCAACCGCGCCGGCAACGGGGCGCACGTGGCGAGCGCCAGCTACATGGTCGATCCCGCGCGCCAGGGCCGCGGCACGGGCCGCGCCCTCGTCACGTACAGCCGCGACTGGGCGCGCGCGGCGGGCTTCCGGCGCATCCAGTACAACGCCGTCGTCGCGACCAATACCCCGGCCCTCGCCCTCTACCGCGCCCTCGGCTTCGAGATCCTCGGCACCCTCCCGGAGGGCTTCCGCCACCCCGAGCACGGATACGTGGGACTGCACAGCCTGCACCGGTCGCTGTAGCGGTACGAGCGGTACGTGGCCGGGGCGGGCCCGGCGACCGTCCGCGGGCCCCGCCCCGCCGACGGCAGCGCAGCCCCTCGCCCCGCTCCCGATCGCCCGCCGCGCCGCTCACGCCCGCCCCCCCTCACTCCCGCTTCCCGTCCTTGCCCTGTCCCGACCCCGGCCCGTGCCACGGATGCCGTAGGCGCACCCAGACGTCCCGCGCCTGGCGGCCGGCGTGGACGCGGCTGCGGGCGACGAGCCGGCGGGCCTGCTCCGCCGTCTCCACCATGGGCCCGGAACCGCTGAGCGGCCGGCCGGCCGTCTCGCGCAGGAAGAGCGTCGAGACGAGCCCGATCACCCCGGCGATCATCAGGTAGTACGCGGGCACCATCTCGTCACCCGTCACCTCCACGAGGCCCGAGGCGAAGAGCGGCGTCGTCCCGCCGAAGAGCGAGACCGAGATGTTGAACGCGATCGAGAGGGCCCCGTACCTGATCCGCGTCGGGAAGAGCGCGGGGAGCGTCGAGGCGGACGTGCCCGCGAACGTCACCAGCAGCAGCCCGAGGATGCCGCAGCCGATCGCCGGGAGCACGATCCCGCCCTGACGGATGAGCAGGAACGCGGGGGCCGAGAGCAGGATCAGCGCGACGCTGCCGAAGAAGAAGACCGGGCGCCGCCCCCAGCGGTCCGAGCTGCGGCCCACCGTCGTGATGGTGAGGACGACGAGCACCATGGTGCCGAGCACGAGGAGCTGCGCGGTGGTCTCGGACTCGCCGAGCGTCTCGGACATGTAGGTCGGCAGATAGCTCGTGACCATGTAGTTGGTCACGTTGTAGAGCAGGACGAGCCCCATGCAGATGAGGATCGCCTCCCAGTGGTGGGCGAAGATGTCCCGGAGCCTGCCCTTGCCCGACTGCCGTGCCTCCTCCACCGGGTCGCCCTCGGCCAGGGCCTCCTCGCGGCCCTCCTCCTCGCGCTGGAAGGCGGGGGTCTCCTCCAGCTTGAGCCGCAGGTACAGCCCGATGATCCCGAGCGGTCCCGCGACGAAGAACGGGATGCGCCAGCCCCAGTCGGTGAGCCCGTCCTCGCCGAGCACCGTCGTCAGGACCGTCACGAGACCCGAGCCGAGCGAGTAGCCGACGAAGGTCCCGAAGTCGAGCCAGCTCCCGAAGAAGCCGCGCCGCTTGTCGGGCGCGTACTCGGCGATGTACGTCGTCGCGCCCGCGTACTCGCCGCCGGTCGAGAAGCCCTGCACGAGCCGGCACACGAGCAGCAGGATCGGCGCCGCGAAGCCCACCGAGGCGTACGTGGGCAGCAGGCCGACGACGAAGGTGCTCGCCGCCATCATGATGATCGTGACCGCGAGGACCTTCTGCCGCCCGATCCGGTCCCCGAGCGGCCCGAAGACCAGCCCGCCCAGCGGCCGGACGAGGAACGCCGCGGCGAAGGTCGCGAAGGTCTGCACGACCTGCGCGCCCGGTGAGCTGGAGGGGAAGAAGACCTTCCCGAGGGTGCCCGCGAGATAGGCGTAGACCCCGAAGTCGAACCACTCGATCGTGTTGCCGAGCGCGGCGGCGGTCACCGCGCGCCGGATGCGCGGCGGATCGGTGACCGTCACGTCCTGTGCCGCGTACATCTTCTTGCGGCGTCGCAGCAGGGTCCGCAGCATTTGGTGGGTGGCCTGCCGGTCACCTCTCCTGGCCCGGTCCGTGCTGGGCCGACGTGTCGGTTCCGGCATCCCGCTCCCTCTCCCCGTCTCGTGCGGTCGCGTACGGGTTTCCCCGCTCCGTCCCCGCGACGGAGGCGGCCCGCCCTCCGTACCCTCCGTGCCGCACGCCCTCCGCGCCGCGTGGCACGGCCGAAGAGGTGAGGACACAGCCCGTACGGTCCACCACGAGCGCCCGCCTGAGCCGCGCGGAGCGGGGTATCCGCACGCTGTGCGTGCCTGCTGCACGTACGACGGGAGAGAGTGAGGACCCATGAGCGAGGCCGACGACGGCGGGCGGCACGACGGCGGGACACGGGTGCGCGACGACGGGACGCCGGACGGCGGGACACGGGAGGAGCGGGAGCCGGGCGCGGAGGCGGAGCGCCCGAAGCCCGCGAGCGGAGGGGCGAGCAGCGACGCGCACACGAAACTGACCGTGTGGATCGCGCTCGCCGCGAACCTGGTGATCGCCGTCGCGAAGCTCGTCGGCGGGCTCTTCGCCGGTTCGCCCGCCCTGCTCTCGGAGGCGGCCCACTCGGTGGCGGACAGCTTCAACGAGGTCTTCCTGCTCGCCGCGCTGCGCCGCAGCAAGCGCCCCGCCGACCCGGGCCACCCCTTCGGCTACGGCAAGGAACGCTACTTCTGGTCCCTGCTGGCCGCCGTCGGCATCTTCGTGATGGGCGGCTGCTTCTCGGTCTTCCAGGGCGTCGAGGCGCTGCGCTCCTCGGGCGAGGAGTCCACGAGCGGGTACGTAGTCGGCCTCGTCGTCCTCGGCGTCGCCTTCCTCGCCGAAGGCACCTCGCTGGCGCGGGCGCTCATCCAGGTGCGCGGGCAGGAGGGCGGCATCGGCTCCGACCCCGCGCTGCGCACAGTCGTCGCCGAGGACGGCACGGCGGTGCTCGGCGTCCTCCTCGCCATCGCGGGCATGGCCCTGCACATGACGACGGGCCAGGTCGTCTGCGAGGCCGCGGCCTCGCTCGCCATCGGCGTCCTGCTCCTCTTCGTCGCCTTCAAGCTCGGCGCCGACGCGCGCGACCAGCTCATCGGCGAGGGCGCCGATCCCGAGACCCGCGAGGCGATCACCGCCTACCTCGACGCACAGGCGGAGATCGACGGCGTGGCCACCCTGCTCACGATGCGCCTGGGCCAGGACTCGCTCCTCGTCGCGGCCCGCGTGGACCTCGCGCCGGGCCACGAGAGCGAGAAGCTCGAACTGGTCATGGAGCGCGTCAAGGCGGGACTCACCGCGCGCTGGCCCGAGGCCGACCAGGTCTTCCTGGACGTCACGGAGGCCCCGGAGGCCACGAAGGCCCACACGAGCCCCGACCTGACGGCCTGAGAACCGCCGGAGGCCCACTCCTCCGGACCGCCCGCCCCCTCGGCCCCGCCCCACCGCTTCCGGGAGCGGGCCCCGAGGGGCGGGCGCACCGGCACCGGCGGCACACCCCCCTGACCCCCCGCCACGCCCCGGCCGGACCCCCGCCCGCGCCCCGGCCGGGCACCCGCGCACGCACGCCCCGGCCGGGCGCTCCCGCCGGGTCCCGCCTACCGTGGCACCATGACCGCGCCCCGTCCCCGCTTCCCGCACGGTTACCCGCTCGTCGCCGCCGTCTTCGCCGTCGGCATGGCGGGGACCACCCTCCCGACCCCGCTCTACGGCCTCTACCGCGAGCAACTCGGCTTCGGCCAGCTCATGGTGACGATCGTCTTCGCCGTGTACGCGCTCGGGGTCATCGCGGTACTGCTTCTCGCCGGGAACTGGTCCGACCTCGCGGGGCGGCGCGCGGCCGTGTGGTGGGGCCTCGGCCTCTCCGCCGCCAGCGCGCTCTGCTTCGTCTTCGAGGGCGGACTGCCCGCCCTCTTCCTCGGGCGCCTCCTCTCCGGCTTCGCCGCCGGGCTCTTCTCCGGCGCGGCGACGGCCTACGTGCTCGACCTGGCCCCCGGCCACCACGCCGCCCGCGCCTCGCTCGCCGCGACGGCCGCGAACATGGGCGGCCTCGGCTGCGGTCCCCTCCTCGCCGGAATCCTCGCCGAGTACGCCCGCTGGCCGCTGCGGCTGCCCTACCTCGTCCACCTCGGCCTCGTCGTCCTCGCCGCGCTCGCGCTGCTCGCGCTCCCCGAACCCGTGCCGGGCGCCCGCCCGCGCACCCTGCCGCGCCCCGGGGGCCTCGCCGTGCCGCCCGAGGTGCGCGGCGTCTTCGTCCCCGCCGCCTGCGCGGCCTTCGCCGGCTTCGCGCTCTTCGGCCTCTTCACCGCCGTCTCGCCGAGCTTCCTGAGCCAGACCCTCGGTGTGCACAACCTCGCCGCGACGGGCTTCGTCGTCTTCCTCGCCTTCGCCGGGTCCATCGCCGGGCAGAGCGCCTTCGGCCGCTTCGGGGTACGGCGCGCGCTCCCCACCGGCTGCTTCGTGCTCGTCGCCGGGCTCCTCCTGGTCGCCGGGGGGCTCGCGGGCGAGGTGCTGTGGCTCCTGGTCGCCGGGGCGGTGCTCGGCGGCTTCGGGCAGGGCCTCGCCTTCCGCGCCGGGACCACGGCGGTCGGCGTGCGGGCACCCAGCGAGCGCCGCGGCGCCACGCTCTCCGCGTACTTCGTCCTCGCCTACATCGGCATCTCCGTGCCTGTCATCGCCGTCGGCGCGCTCGCCGAGGGCGTGGGACTGCGCACCGCGGGACTCGTCTTCTCCTGCTGCGTCCTCGCGCTCGCCGCCGGGGTCGGGGTCTACGTCCTGCGGCCCCGCGTGCGCGCGCTGCTCCCGGGCTGAACGGGGGCGTCCGGTGCCACCCGAGTGGCGGCACCCGGGCCCGCGTAGTCCCCTGGAGTCATGAGAGACGAAGCGATCGAGCAGTGGACCGTCCGCCTGCGCGAGACCGCGCCCGGGACCGAGGAGGAGGCGGCGCGCGGCTTCGTGCGCGAGCTGTACGACGCGGCACGGCACGACCTGGACGTCGAGGAGGCGCAGGCCGACTTCGAACGGGAGGAGTGAGGCGGCCCCCGGCGCGCCGTCCGGCAGACGGCGGGGGTAACACCCGGTGGCCGCCCGCCCGCTGTGTCAGCCGCGGCCCAGTGACGGCACCGCCTCGCCCGCAGGGACCGGCCCCGGCGGCGTGCCCTCGCCGAAGGGGGAGCCGCCCAGTTCCCCGCGGTGGTGCGGGCTCAGCCACGCCGACAGCGGCTCGGGACCGCGCGGCACGATACCGGCCGGGTTGATGCCCCGGTGCACCTCGTAGTAGTGCCGCTTGATGTGGCCGAAGTCGACCGTGTCCCCGAAGCCCGGCGTCTGGAACAGGTCCCGCGCGTACGCCCACAGCACCGGGTCCTCGGCCAGCTTGTGGGCGTTGCACTTGAAGTGGCCGTGGTACACCGCGTCGAAGCGCACGAGGGTCGTGAACGCCCGGATGTCCGCCTCCGTCAGCGAGTCGCCGACGAGGTAGCGCTGCCGCTCCAGCCGCCGCGACATCCACGCCAGACGCCGGAAGACATCCGCGTACGCCTCCTCGTACACCTCCTGGGTATCGGCGAATCCCGCCCGGTAGACGCCGTTGTTGAGGTCGCGGTACACGCCGTCCATGACCTGGTCGATCTCCTCGCGCCGCGCCTCGGGGTAGAGGTCGGGCGCGCCGGGGCGGTGCAGTTCCTTCCACTCGGTGGCGAGGTCGAGTGTGAGCCGCTGGTAGTCGTTGGTCACGAGACGCCCGCTCGGCACGTCCACGAGCGCGGGCACGCTCACCCCGCCCGGGTAGTCACGCTCCCGCGCGTCGTACGCCTCCGCCAGGTACCGGATGCCGAGTACCGGGTCCCGCCCGTCCGGATCGAGCGTGAACCGCCAGCTCCGGTCGTCCTGGACCGGATCGGCGACCGCGAGCGAAAGGGCGTCCTCCAGGCCGAGCAGCCGCCGCGAGACGAGCGCCCGGCTCGCCCACGGGCACGCCCTGCTCACCACGAGCCGGTACCTGCCCGCCTCCACCGGCCAGCCGTCCCGCCCGTCGGCCGTGACGCGGTCCGCGAAGTGGCTCCGCGAGCGCTTGAACGGCTTCCTGCCGTACGAGGAGTTCCCGCCGTCCTCGCCGGGACTCCCCGCCGAGGCCCGCTCCGCCCCGTCCGCCGTGTCCTTCGCGTCCGCCATCGTCCCGGCTCCCGTCGTCACCGCCCCCGCCCGGCACGGCGAGGGCCCAGTCCGTCCTGGCACCCCTACCCGCCGCGCGCCCGTCCGCTCCCTTCCGCCCGCGCGAATCACCTGCCGGGACCCGCGTGCCGGGCCGGTGCCGCACGCCCGCGTGGCCAAGATGAGCCAATGCCCGAAGTGCCCGCACCCGTGACCGCCCTGGCGCGCAAGGCGCCCGATCCCGTGAAGGGCCTGGCGCGCAGGACCGCCGAGCCCGTCGTCACCCAGACCCTGCGCTCCACGTCGGCCGCCGTCATCTCCTACGTCCTCGCCGTCAACCTGCTGCCCCAGCCGGCCCCGCTGACCGCGCCGCTCACCGCGCTCCTCGTCGTGCAGGTCACCCTCTTCGCGACGATCAGGACCGGTATCCGCCGCGTCAACGCCGTCATCGCCGGGGTGCTCATCGCGAGCGGCTTCTCCTCGCTCGTCGGCCTCAGCTGGTGGACCCTCGGGCTCACGATCCTCACCGCGCTCATGATCGGGCGCCTCGTCCGGGTCGGCGAGTTCGTCCCCGAGGTCGCCATCTCCGCGATGCTCGTCCTCGGCGTCTCACAGGTCGCCAACACCGCGCTCGACCGCGTCTACGAGACCCTCATCGGCGCCGGGGTCGGCCTCGCCTTCAACCTCTTCCTCGCGCCTCCCGTGTACGTCCGCACGGCGGGCGAGGCCATCACGGCGATGGCCCGCCGCAGCAGCCGCCTCTACAACGACGTCGCCCTCCAGGTCGGCGAAAACTACAACGCGCCGCGCGCCGCCGACTGGCTGCACGCCGCGCGCCGCCTCGACAACGACATCGCCGCGGTGGACGAGGAACTGCGCCAGGCCGAGGAGAGCACCCGCCTCAACCCGCGCGTCCGCGAAGGTCTCCTCAACCGCGTCGTGCTGCGCACCGGGCTCGACACCCTGGAGATCTGCGCCGTCGTCCAGCGGGTCCAGTTCCGCACCCTCACCGACCTCGCCGCCAAGCGCCCCGGCCGCCGCCCGCTCCCCGAGGAGGCCGCCGACAGCTACGCGCGGCTCCTGCTCCACATGGGCAGCGCCGTCGAGAGCTTCGCCGCGCTCATCACCGCGCCGCTCTCCACCGGCGCCGAGGACGCCGAGGAAGCGCTCATCCGCGCCCTGGAGGCGAGTCACACCGAGCGCGACCACCTCGCCGGGCTCCTCCTCGACCTCATCCGCGCCGAGGCGGCGCAGTGGCAGCTCTACGGTGCCCTGCTCGCCGAGGCGGACCGCGTCCTCGACGAACTGGACGTCGAGAAGCGCTCGGCCCGCCTCATCGAGGAACTCGACCGCGGCGCGGCCCGCGAACGCGAGCGCTACCCCCGCCTCGCCGCTCTCCGCACCCGCCTCAGGAAGGGCCTCCGGCGGGCGGGCCGCCCCCGAAGGGGACGCGGGCGCGGCAGCGCGGAGCCGGGGGAGGGCTAGCACGCGCGGCGGCCGGCCCCGCGCCCGCGGCCCGGCGGGGTGTCAGTTCCCGACCTGGCGGTCGAACCTCTCCTTGCACTCGCGCTGGTCCTCGGGCGACTGGGCGTGCTGGAGGCAGTCCGAGTAGTCGCGGAACGAGCGGAAGGAGTCGTGGACCTCGTCGGACGAGGCGACCGTGACGACCAGGCCGAGGGTCACCGCGCCGCCGATGACGCCGACGCCGCCCAGGACGAGCCCCGCGATCCCGAGGCCCCTGTTCGGTGCCCCCGTCCGCTGCGAGCGGCGCATCGCGATGATCCCGAAGACGAGCCCGAGCACCCCGAGGATGATCCCGCCCGCGATGGTCCAGCACAGGACCACGGCCGCGATCCCGCAGACCAGCGCCGCCACGGCCAGGCCCCCGCCCGGCGGGGTCTGGCCCTGCCACGAGGCGCCGTACCCGGGCCCCCACGGCTCCTGCCCCGGCACCGGACCCGGCGCCTGCCCGTAGGGGCCGGGCCCGTACCCGCCGCCCGGGACCTGGTCGTACCCGCCGACCGGGGCCCGGTCGTACGGGCCGCCGAAGTCGTGGCCGTACGGGGCGCCGGGGGCCTGGCCGTACGGGGCGCCAGGGGTCCCGTACGGGTGAGGAGGGCTCTGCGGCGGCGGTCCGGGCCGCGAGGCGGCGCCGGGCTCCCCGGGCGGCTGCTCGGGCACGGGCGGCTTGGAGAGGTCGAGGCGCTCCCCGGCGCCGCCCGGGCGCTCGCTGTCCTCGGGGGAGTGGGACATGTGCGGTCCTGCTTTCTCGCGCGTTCCGGCGTGCCCGGAGGGGATGGAGGTCCCGTCCGGAGCGGTGGGGCCGCGGCGGGGCTCCCATTCTCCCCTCACTCGTGGTGAATCCGTTCAACAATTGCGTCACGAAGCGCCGGCCCGCCCCGGCTCCGGCGTCCTCGGCGCCCGCGCCGCTTGACCCTCCCCCCGTGTCAGACCGTGAAGTGAGGACGTCATGTTCACCATCGGAGACTTCGCCAGGCACGGGCAGGTGTCGGTACGGATGCTGCGGCACTACGACGCCCTGGGGCTCCTGCTCCCCGCACGGGGTACCGCTTCTACACGGCCGAGCAGCTCGGCAGGCTCAACCGCGTCATCGCGCTCAAGGAACTCGGCTTCAGCCTCCAGGAGGTGGGGCGCCTCCTCGCCGAGGACGTCGCCCCGGCCGAGCTGCGCGGGATGCTGCGCCTGCGCCAGACGCAGCTCGCGCGGGAGGAGGCGGCGGCCCGGACGCGGCTCGCCCGGATCGGGGCGCGGCTCCACGTCATCGAGAGCGAGGGACACATGTCCACGCAGGACATCGTCGTCAAGAACCTGCCCGCCGTCCGCGCCGCCGGGCTGACCGCGGTCGCGCCGGCCTACGACCCCGACGCGATCACCCCCGTCATCGGCCCCCTCTTCGACGAGGTGTGCCGCCTGCTGGAAGCCGCCGGAATCCGGCCGCAGGGCCCCGGCATCGGCCACTACGTCCAGCGGCAGGGCGAGGACGGCCCCGTCGAGGTCCACGCGCTCTTCCCGGTCGGCGCCGAGCCCGCGGCCGGGAGCGGGCTGCGCGCCGTCACACTGCCCGCCGCCGCCCGCGCGGCGACCCTCGTCCACCACGGCTCCATGGACACCGTCCTCGCCTCGGAACAGCTCATGAGCCGCTGGCCGGAGACGGAGGGCGCCAGGGCGGCGGGACTCACCCGCGAGGTCTACCTGGAGTGCGCGGGCGAGCCCGCGACGTGGGTGACCGAGCTCCAGATGCCGCTGGCCGGCTGAGGCGCACGGCCCCGGGGACGTACGCGCCGCCGGGAGGGCGCCGCCTCGCGGTACACGAGCGAAGCGGCGCCCCGCGCGCGGCGGCCGTGCCCCCGCGCCCGGGGCTTCGGCCGGACCCGCTCAGGCGAGGGCCGCGGCCCGCTCCGTCGCGTACCAGCGGTCCCCGCGCCGCTCCGCGACACCCCGCTCCGCGAGGCCGCTCAGGTGCTTGCCGACCGTGTTCGGCTGGAAGCCGGCGCGCGCGGCCAGCTCATCGAGCGCGAGTCCCGCCGCGCCACCCTCCTTGAGCTGGGCGAACGTGCGGGCGGCACTGCGGCCGAGGCCGCCGGAGGCGGCGGGCGCGAAGAGGTCGCCCGCCTCCACCACGGGCGCGGGCCGCCCGGTGGGTACGGGGGTCTCGCGGGGGGCGGCGGGGGCGTCCCCCGCGACCGGTGCCGCCTCCTGGGCGGCGGGCGCTGCCGACGTGGCGGCGGGCGCGGCCGTCGTGGCGGCGG
>NZ_GG770539.1:6478476-6483894 GCF_000154905.1 Streptomyces sp. SPB074
GCGGCGGTGGCGGGGGCCGTCGCGGGGGCGGTGGCCGGACGCGGGCGCTCGGGGCCTGCGGCCGATGCCACGAGCCGGGCGGCACCCGTGCGGGTGACCGGACGAGGCGTCCGGTTCACCCGGCGGTGCTTGCGGCCCTTCTGCTGGCGACGCTTGGCCATTGTGCGCTCCGTTCTGTAGCGGTCATGGGTCAACGTCGTGAACGTGCGTCCGTCGATCAGGGTTACGGCTCACCGCGCGTGGGGGTGAACCCCCGGCATGTCCCCGGATGCGGCGGGCCCCGCCCCGGCCCAAGATGAACGAGCCCGCCCCCGCGCGGGCAGGCACGCGTTCAGGCACCACAGCCCCAGGCACACCGCAGGAAGGCGGCCCCAGGTGACGGCGGACAGCCCCGCGCAGCAGCGCCACGAAGAGCGCGCACTCGGCTCCCGGGGCGCGGTGAACCTCATGACCCACGACCTCGGCGAGGCACAGCGCTTCTACGGCGCCGTCATGGGCTGGACCTTCCGGGGCAACGCGCTCGGCGACGAGTACTGCGTGGCGCAGGACGCCGAGGGCGTGACGGTCGCCGTCCTCGGCGCGGTCGCCTCCACCTACCAGGTAGCCGTCGCCTGGATTCCCTTCTTCGCCGTCTCCGCCTTGGACGACACCGTCGCCCGTGTCCGGGAGCGCTCCGGCACGGTCGCGATCGGGCCGCTGCGGCTGCCGCGCGGGCGCGCCGCGCTCGCCGCGGACCGCGACGGCGCCGTCTTCGGCGTCTGGCAGGACGACGGCACCCCGGGCCGCATCGGCAGGCGCAGCCGCCTCGCCTGGGTCGAGCTGCGCACCCGCGACTCCTTCGAGGCGGCGATCTTCTACGGCGAGGTGCTCGGCTGGGGCGCGGAGGCCCCGGGCGCGCCCCAGGTGCGCTACGAGGAGGAGGCGGTCGTGGTGCGGGACGGGGACAACCAGCTCGCCCGGATCAGCTCGGGCGCGGTCGAGGCCGCCCCCGATCCGCTCGTGCGCCCCATGTGGCGCGTCCACTTCCCGGTCGCCGACCTGGACGCGACCGTCGCCGAGGCGACGCGCCGCTCCGCCGCGCTGGTCGAGCGGCGGGAGGGGCCCGAGTTCCGCCGCGCCGTGCTGCGCGACCCGGCGGGGGCGCTCTTCACGCTCGCGGAGCGCGCCGGCGGCTGAATCCGCCCGCCGGTCACCGCGTCGGGGGCACGCCCACGGGTCCCGCCCCGGCCCAGGAAGGCAGGACTCATGACTCCCGTATCGCAGTTCACCGCCCCCGGCGGCGGCCCGGGCAGCGACGTGGGCCGCCGTATCGCGCACAGCAGGACTCAGGCCGGGCTCAGCCGCGCCGAGCTCGCGCACGCGGTCGGCGCCGACCCCTCGTACCTGCGGTACATCGAGGAGGAGAACGCGGCGCCCGGTACGGCCGTGCTGCTGCGGATCGCCAACGCGCTCGGCGTGAGCCTCGCGGAACTGCGCGGGACCGCCGCCGGGTACCCGCAGGGGCGCGGGCGGGCCGCCGCCGAACCGGTCCTGGAGGAGATGGACACGGCGGAGTGCCGGCGCCGGATCGGCGCGCACGGCGTGGGCCGGATCGGGTTCACGACGCGGGAGACGGGCCCCGTCATCCTGCCGCTCAACTACACGCTCGTGGACGGAGAGCTGACGTTGCGCTCGACGGAGCGGGGCCCGCTGGCGACGGCGGCGGACGGGCCCGCCGCCTTCGAGGTGGACCGCGTGGACGAGGCGCTCGGCGCCGGGTGGTCGGTGCTCGCCACCGGCACCCTGCGCCGGGTCACCGACCCCGCCCGCGCGCGGGCCCTGGCCCGCGCCGCCTGGTCGGGCCCCTGGGCGGGCGGCGACCGCACGGCGTGGTTCACGCTGCGCCCCGAGCGGCTGACCGGCCGCGTCATCCGCACGTGAGGTGTCCTGAGGTGACGTGACACGACGTGACGGCCGGGTCCTGCCGTCATCGCCGTCCCCCCGGTGGCATTTCCGGTGTTTTTGCCAACTCTGTGCCAGAACTTGCACGCCCGGGTCTGTGCGCCTCGCCCCTCACTGTTAGCCTTGCTAAATATTGGCTTACGCACATATATCTGCGAGGAGGCGAGAGCACCCCATGGTGCGAGCGGCACCCGGTACGGCTCCGGACACCACGGCGGAGGAGAAGGGCTCCTCCCGCGAGACGGCCCTGACCCTCGTGCGCACCCTGTGGTTCCCCGCGTTCATGTTCGCCGGGTTCCTCGTCTGCTACCTGCTCCCCTTCCACAACCCCGTCCCGCACCACGTCAAGGTCGCCGTCCCCGCCGCCACCGCCGCGCCCCTCCAGCGCGCGCTGGACCAGGCCGCCCCCGGCGGCTTCGACCTCGTACCGGTGCACGACGCGGACGCCGCGCGCGCCGCCGTCACCGGCCGCGACGCCGTCGCCGGATACGTACCGGGTCCCGGCACGCCCGAACTCTTCACCGCCAAGGCCGACGGCTACTCGCTCGAATCGGTCCTCCAGAAGACGTTCACGGCCATCGCCCAGGACTCCGGGGGCCCGCACACCGGCGCCGCCGCGGGGAACGCGCTCAAGATCACCGAAGTCGCCCCCATCGCCCCCGGCGACGGCCTGGGCACCGGGCTCTTCTACGTCGTGCTCGCCTGCACCATCCCCGCCTACGTCATGGTCATGATGATGCTGCGGGCCACGAACCTCGGGCGGCGCGACAAGATCCTCGTCCTGGCCGCGGCGGGCGCCGTGCTCGCCCTCGTCGCCTACGGCGTCGCCCGCTGGATGGACGTCATCCCCAACGACCCGCTCGCGATCCTCTTCCTCTTCCTCATGTCCCAGGCCGTCTCGCAGACCGCGCTCGGCCTCGTGCCCTTCGTCAAGCAGTACCTGCCGGGCGTCGCGATGGGCCTGTTCGTGCTGCTCAGTATGCCGTCCAGCGGCGGCGCCATCCCGATCCAGATGGTCCCCGGCTTCTTCCGCGCGCTCCACCCCGTCATGCCGATGGGCAACCTCATCGAAGCCCTGCGCGGACTCTTCTACTTCGGCGGCAAGGACGTCCTGCCGCACGTCCTCGTCCTGCTCGCCTGGGTCGCCGCGGCCTTCGTCCTGCACGGCCTCGGCGCACTCCGCGCCCGCCGCGCCGCCGGCGAGGCCGGGGGGTCCGCCGTGCCCGAACCCCCCGTCGAGGACCCGGTCCTGGAGACGGAGCGCCCCGAGGCGCTGCCCCCGCACCGCGCGGCCGGCCGCCTCCCGCTGCCCCAGCTCACCGGCCGCGTCACCGGCACCGACGGGGAACCGCTGCGCGACGTCGTCATCACCGTCACGGGCACCCACGGGCGGGAACTCCTGCGGGCCACCACCGGCGACGACGGCGCCTACGCGGCCGCCGGGCTCGCCGAGCAGACCGTCGTCGTCATCGCCTCCGCGCCCACCCGGCTCTCCGCCGTCGCCCGCGTCGCCATACGGGACGGGCACCCCGCCCGCCACGACTTCCACCTCGCCGGGCGCCCCGTCACCGTCTGACCGCGCGCTCCGCCAACGGGGTGCATCCCCGGGGCCGATCGGGCGTCGCCCGCCCGGCCCGTCCGCCGCACCCCGCGTCATGTTCGTACTCTTCCGTCGCCATACGGGCGCAGGCGGGAACTCCCGCCCGCCGCCCGACGAATGACGAATGGAGACCGAGTGAGCTCGGCAGACACCCTGGTGGACTCCCGTCCCCCGACGCCCCCCGAACCCGTACGGCGGAGGTATCCGGGGGGCTGGGTGATCCGCTGGATCACCAGCACCGACCACAAGGTGATCGGCACCTCCTACCTGGTGACCTCGTTCACGTTCTTCTGCCTCGGCGGCATCCTCGCCCTCGTCATGCGCGCCGAACTCGCCCGGCCGGGACTCCAGATCGTCTCGCCCGAGCAGTTCAACCAGGCGTTCACGATGCACGGCACGATCATGCTGCTGATGTTCGCGACCCCGCTCTTCATCGGCTTCGCCAACTGGATCATGCCCCTCCAGATCGGCTCGCCCGATGTCGCGTTCCCGCGGCTGAACATGTTCTCGTACTGGCTGTTCCTCTTCGGCTCCCTCATCGTGGTCAGCGGCTTCCTCACCCCTCAAGGGGCCGCCGACTTCGGGTGGTTCGCCTACTCGCCGCTCACCGACTCCGTCCACTCGACCGGCCTCGGACCCGACCTGTGGATCATGGGCCTCGCCCTCCAGGGCTTCGGCACCATCCTCGGCTCGGTCAACTTCATCACCACGATCATCTGTATGCGCGCCCCCGGCATGACGGCGTTCCGGATGCCGATCTTCGTGTGGAACGTGCTGCTCACCTCGGTGCTCGTGCTCTTCGCCTTCCCCTGCCTGGCCGCCGCGCTCTTCTGCCTGGAGGCCGACCGCAAGTTCGGCGCGCACGTCTTCGACCCGGCCAACGGCGGACCGCTGCTGTGGCAGCACCTGTTCTGGTTCTTCGGGCACCCGGAGGTCTACATCATCGCGCTGCCGTTCTTCGGCATCGTCACCGAGATCCTCCCCGTCTTCTCCCGCAAGCCCGTCTTCGGCTACGTCGGCCTCATCGGCGCGACCATCGCCATCGCCGGTCTCTCCATCACCGTCTGGGCGCACCACATGTACGTGACGGGCGGCGTGCTGCTGCCCTTCTTCTCGTTCATGACCTTTCTCATCGCCGTGCCCACGGGCGTGAAGTTCTTCAACTGGGTCGGGACCATGTGGAAGGGCGCCCTGTCCTTCGAGACGCCCATGCTGTGGGCCGTGGGCTTCCTCGTGACGTTCCTCTTCGGCGGTCTCACAGGCGTCATCCTCGCCGCCCCGCCGCTCGACTTCCACGTCTCGGACTCGTACTTCGTCGTCGCCCACTTCCACTACGTCGTCTTCGGCACCGTCGTCTTCGCGATGTTCGCCGGATTCCACTTCTGGTGGCCGAAGTTCACCGGCAAGATGCTCGACGAACGCCTCGGCAAGATCACCTTCTGGACCCTCTTCACCGGCTTCCACGGCACCTTCCTCGTCCAGCACTGGCTGGGCGCCGAGGGGATGCCGCGCCGCTACGCCGACTACCTGGCGGCCGACGGCTTCACCGCCCTGAACACGGTCTCGACCATCAGCTCCTTCCTGCTCGGCCTGTCGATCCTGCCGTTCTTCTACAACATCTGGAAGACCGCCAAGTACGGCAAGAAGATCGAGGTGGACGACCCCTGGGGCTTCGGCCGCTCCCTGGAGTGGGCGACCTCCTGCCCGCCCCCGCGCCACAACTTCGACGCGCTGCCCCGCATCCGCAGCGAGTCCCCCGCCTTCGAACTGCACCACCCGGCGATCAACGCCATGGACCAGACCATCAACGCCCCGCACGAGTCGGTGACCATCGCACCCGGCGACCGCGACCACCGGGGCGAGTGAGGGACCGGTGG
>NZ_GG770539.1:6484603-6487507 GCF_000154905.1 Streptomyces sp. SPB074
AGCTTGCCGCCCACGGCCTCGGCCCCGCCCTTGTCGACCGTGTCCACCTTCACGCTCGCGTCCACCGGCAGCCCCATGTCCTGCGCGGGCGCGTCAAGCACCGTCAGGCGCACGTAGTAGGCGCCGGGCAGCGGGTCGTTCGCCCACGGCTCCGCCCAGGCGCGGACCGTGCGCAGCGTGCACGAGAGCCGCACCGTCGTGGTCCCGGCGGCGACCGTACGGGTCTGCGCGCCGTACCGGCACGCCTGCCGGCGCCGCAGCCCGTCGTAGACGTCGACCTGCCAGGTCTGCGCCCCGTGCCGCGCCCCCGCCGCCGGGAGCCGCACCTCCGCGCGCACCGTCGCCGAGCGCCCCGCGTCCCCGGGGTACACCCAGTACAGGTAGTCACCCGTCGCGGCGTGCGCCGTACCGCGCCGGCCCACGTCGAGCGCGGTCGCGGTGCGGAAGGAGGTGCCCGCCTCCGTGGGCGCCGCCCCCTTGTCGTCCCCGTCGTCGGCCCGTGCCGCGGCCGCGGGGCCGAGCGCGAGGCACAGCGCGGCGAGTGCCGCCCCCGCGCGCCGGGCGAGGGCTCCGGGCCTGTTCCGCGTCCTCATCAGTTGCTCCTCCACACCGTGACGCGCCAGCGTGAGACGAAGCCCCACACCAGTCCGGTCAGCAGACCCACCACCGCGAGCAGACCGAGCAGCCACCAGCCGTGCCCGAGCCCGAAGGAGGCCACGTCCGAGCCGTTCGAAGGACCGCCCACCACGTCGACCGTCAGTTCCAGCGGCAGACCGGGTGCCTTCGCGGTGCTCGCGCCCCGGTCGGTGAAGGAGTGCGTCACCTGGAGGCACACCGTCTCGGCCGGCGGCTCGTCGCCGTCGTCGTCATCGGCCTCCGGCTTCGGGTAGCGCAGCCCCGTCGAGAGCTGGTCGGTGCGCCCGGTCCCGGCCGCCTCGCCCCGTACGATCTCGCGTCCGCGCAGCGTCACCGCGCGCAGCAGCACGCCGCTGTCCGGCGCCACCGCGCGGTCCGCCGCGACCGTCACCGCCGCCCGCAACTCCTTGCCCGGCGCCAGTTCGACGCGGTACCAGCGGTGCTCGCCGATCCTCGCGCGGTCGCTGTACAGACCGGTCTTCAGCTCGGGCGCCTTCGCGCACTCCGCCGCGCCGGACACCGCCGAGGGCGTCACGACCGGGTCGGCCGCCCGGTGCACCAGCTGCTTGACGCGGCCGGAGAGGTCCTTCGTGTGCCGGACCGTCGTGTACGTCCCGCCCGTCGCCTCGGCGATGCAGCTGAGCTGGTCGCGCGTCTTCGCGTCGGGCACGAGGCCCAGGGTGTCCACGACGAGGTGCACGCCCTTCGCGGCGATCTCGCGGGCCACCTCGCAGGGGTCGCGGCGGCAGGTGTCCTCGCCGTCGGTGATCAGGACGATGCGTTTGGCCGCCTCACCGCCGCGCAGGTCCTCGGCCGCGCCGAGCAGCGCGGGACCGATCGGCGTCCACCCCGTGGGGGAGAGCGTCGCCACGGCCGCCTTCGCCTCGGTGCGGTCGGGGTGGCCGACCGGGTAGAGCTGCCGCGTGTCCTTGCAGCCGGTCTCGCGGTCCTCGCCCGGGTAGTCGGCGCCGAGCGTGCGGATACCGAGTTCCACGTCCTCGGGGACCGCGTCGAGCACCTCGTTGAAGGACTGCTTCGCCGCGGACATGCGCGAGGCGCCGTCGATGTCCTTCGCCCGCATCGAGCCGCTGACGTCGAGGACCAGTTCGACCTGGGGCGGCGCCTTGCCCGTATCGGGTTCGTCCGCCGCCCGGGCGGTTCCCCCCGGCAGCAGGGCCAGTGCGACGGCGAGCACGCCTCCGGCGGCCGTCACCCGGTATTTCATCAAGATCATCGTGGGATCGTACGGATAATCGCACGCGAAGCCAAAATAAGCCGTTCGGGGGACAGTTGACGGCCGTTCTGCTCCGGCTGCCGCCCACAGGGACGGAGACGCCCGGGCGGCACGTGTGGCGGGCGCGGGGCGGTGGAACGCGTGAGGCATGACAGAGAAAGACAGCCCCCGCTCGATGATGCCCCGCCTCGTGATCCTCGCGCCGCAGCCCGCCAACCCGCCGTTCCGGGTGGTCGAGGCGGACGGCCAGGTGGTCGGCGAGGCGACGGACGTGAAGGAGGTGGTGGCGGTCGCGCTCGCCCTCGGCCTCACCGCCGAGGACCTGGACGACCCCGACAAGGTGCTGTGGGTCGGCGGCGACCAGTACAGCTGGTCCCCGCGCTGAGCGGACCGCACCACCTTCGTGGCGGCGCCGGGCCGTCTCCGGCGGCGCCGCGCGTTCCCGGGCGCGCGACACCCCGTTCGTACGTCCTGCCCCGGGAGAGGGCACTTCCCCTGGTCCGGCCCCGCGCGGGCCCCGACGGCGGTACTCTCGGGCCCACCGCG
The DNA here is from genome assembly GCF_000154905.1 of Streptomyces sp. SPB074. GTDB lineage: Bacteria > Actinomycetota > Actinomycetes > Streptomycetales > Streptomycetaceae > Streptomyces. The sequence goes on from NZ_GG770539.1 coordinate 6,487,020, forward strand.
TCTCCACCCCGTTCCCGAACCGGCCCGGCCCCGCGGGTGGATGCCCTGGGGGGCGTCCCGGTGCGGGCGGCATCCGGCGGGAGTGCCACCGGACGCGGCAGGCACCACCCCGGCAGGTGCCGGGGACCACCACCACGTCCAGGAAGTGAGTCGTCCGTGACCCAGGACCCCACCGAGGTGCAGAACCTCAAGGCCCAGTACGAGGCGAAAGTCGCCGCCGACCTGCACGCCAACACCGAGGAGCAGGCGAGGATCTCGCAGCAGATCGACGCGCTGCGCGAACGGCTCGGCGTCCTCGCCCACGAGCAGGGGATGCTGACGGAGGTGCAGCAGGCACTCGGCACCGCCCCCGCCACGACCGGCGGCGACGCGCCCGCCGCCGAGCCGGCGAAGGTGCCGCGCGCACGTGCGGCGGCCCCCGCGCGGACCCCCGCGCCCGCCGCCGCCCCCGGGACGGTGGCGGAGAAGGCGCCCGCCCGCACCACGGT
>NZ_GG770539.1:6488999-6494630 GCF_000154905.1 Streptomyces sp. SPB074
CCCCTCACCCGTGTCCCGGTGACCCGCTCAGCAGCTCAGGTTCGCGCCCGGGTCGACGCCCAGGACCTGTGCGAAGCGCGTGTAGCTGTCGATGCGGCTCTGGACCTGCGCCGGGTTCTTCCCGTCGCACTCCAGGCTGCCGTTGATGCTGCGGATCGTCTCGCCGAAGCCGCGTCCGTTGACGATCGCGTCGTGCGGCGTCATCGTTCCGGGGCCGTTCTGGGTGTTCCAGTACCACAGCCCGGTCTTCCAGGCGACGGCCGCGTCCTTCTCCACGAGCGAGGGATTGCCGAGCAGGTCGATGCCGAGGGCGTCGCCCGCCGCCTTGTAGTTGAAGTTCCAGCTCAGCTGGATGGGCCCGCGCCCGTAGTACTGGTCGTTGCCGGCCGGGCAGCCGTAGGGCTGCGAAGTGTCGCAGTAGTGCGGGTAGTTGGCGGTGTTCTGCTCGACCACGTAGACGAGGCCGCCGGTCTCGTGGCTCACGTTGGCGAGGAAGGCGGCGGCCTCCTGCTTGCGGGTCGTGTCGCTGCCGGTCCCGGTGAAGCCGGGGTAGGCGTCGAGCGCGGCCGTCAGGCCCTCGTACGTGTAGAAGGAGTTGCGGCCAGGGAACATCTGGTCGAACTGGGACTGGCTCACCACGAAGGCGGCGGCCGAGTCGGCCTTCGCGGAGTGCGGGCTCGCGGCGGCCGTGGTGCCGCCGAGGGCGAGGGTCGTGAGGGCGGCGGCCGAGGCGGTCGCCGAGAGGAGAGCGAGGATACGTGCGCGCACGGGGGACTCCATTCGTGCGGGCGGGCCGCCGCGAGGAGGTGGCGGCGGCCCGCCGGTGTGGGGGGAGGGAGAAGGATTGGGGAAGCGCCACGAGGCCGGGGTGGGGACCGGACTCCGCGGCTCGCGCCTCACGGGGTGCCCGCCGGAGTCGTCCGCCGCTCACCGGCCGGTTCGGGCCGGCGCCTGCCGGCCCGCCGCTGCGACAGAGGCCGGTGAGCGGCGGACGACGCGCGGCGGTACTAGCGCACCGTGACGTCGATGCAGTTGTAGAAGGCGTTGGTGGTGTCGGCGATGTTCCACACCGCGAGCACCTTCTGCTTGCCCTTCAGGTTCCCGAAGTTGACGGTGTGGGTCACGGTGGCGCCGGGCTTGGCGCCGCCGTCGTTGAACTCGGCTATCTTCTGGCCGCCGACGAAGTACTGCCAGGTGCTCGTGGAGTGCTGCGCCGTGAGCTTCCAGCTGAACTGCGTCGAGGCGTTGACCGGGGTCGCGACCCAGCCCTTGGAGTCGTCGTCGAGTTCCGCGAAGCGCGAGTTGCCGCCGCTGCAACTCGTCAGGCCCTTGGGCCCCTCGACGCTCTGCGGCTCGTACTTGATCTCGCCACAGGAGACGGTGCCGGCCGCGCACTGGGCCTGCCTGCTCGGCGGGTTGCTGATGTAGCCGTGAGCGCTCGCGGTGCTCGCGCCGAGGGTCAGCGCGAGGGCGGGGGCCAGGACGGCGCCCGCTCCGATGGCGAACTTCCTTTTGGCCTGCATGAGTTCTCCTTCACTGCGATCGGTCCCCCGGGGACCGGTGCGGCGATTGGGGCGCCGTGCCGTTCGGGTGGGCCTCTCAGGGTGGGGGTGCGTGAGGCGCGAAGGTTTCTGGCCGCGACCGGTGAACACGGCACGGAGGTACCGGAGTTCCCAAAGGTCTGGGCCACTTGGACTAGACCATACCGAGTCACGTGTTCACGTCAAGGGAGCGGAACCGCTTGACCAAAGTGCGCCCCCGTACCACCCGTGGCGCGGTACCCTCCGCGCCCCGCAACGGAGTTGACCGCCGCGGCCCCCGGAGCGGCCGGCCGCGCGCCCCTCGCGAGCGTGTTCGGAAGCCGTTCCTCCGCGTGGGAGGCGCGCCCCGCGGTCCCCGTGGGCCGATCATCGCGGTAGTCCCTCCCGTACGTCCCCAGCGGAGCCCGCCGTGAAGGCATCGATCGTCCTCTACACCTCCGACCTGCGCCTGCACGACCACCCCCCGCTGCGCGCCGCCACGCGCGAGGCCGAGGAGGTGGTGCCGCTCTTCGTCCGCGACCCGGGGATCGAGAAGGCCGGCTTCACCGCGCCCAACCGCGCCGCCTTCCTCGCCGACTGCCTCGCGGGGCTCGACGCCGGACTGCGCGAGCGCGGCGGCCGGCTCGTGGTCCGCGCGGGCGACCCGGTACGGATCGTGCGCGAACTCGTCGGGTCCACCGGCGCGGAGCGCGTGCACGTGGCGGCCGGGCTCAGCGCCTACGCGCGCGGACGCGCGGACCGCCTGCGCACGGCCCTCGAAGGGACGGGCGCTGAGCTGGTCGAGCACGAGGCGGTCGTCACGGCTCTGCAACCGGGCGAACTGGTCCCCGGCGGCAAGGACCACTTCGCCGTCTTCACCCCGTACCACCGCCAGTGGTCCGCCCAGCCGCTCCGCGAACCCCTCGCCGCCCCCCGCGCGCTGACCGTGCCCTCCGGGGTCCGCTCCGACGCCGTCCCGCGCCGTGCCGACGTCGAAGGCGTCTCGCCGGGGCTCGCCGAGGGGGGCGAGGCGGCGGGCCGCGCGCTTCTCGCCGCCTGGCGGCGCGACGGCGTCAGCCGGTACGAGGAGATGCACGACGACCTCGCCGGGGACGGCACCTCGCGGCTCTCCCCCTACCTCCACTTCGGCGCGCTCTCCGCCGCCGAGTGCGTGCACCGGGTGCGCGCGGCGGGTGGCGCGGGCGCCGACGCCTTCGTGCGCCAGCTCTGCTGGCGCGACTTCCACCACCAGGTGCTCGCCGCGCGTCCCGCCGCCGCCCACAAGGACTACCGCCCGCGCGGCGACCACTGGCGCACCGGGCGGAGCGCCGAGCGGGAGGCGGCGGCCTGGCGCGAGGGCCGCACCGGCTATCCCGTCGTGGACGCGGCCATGCGGCAGCTCGCGCACGAGGGCTGGATGCACAACCGGGGCAGGCTCCTCGCCGCGAGCTTCCTCACCAAGACCCTCTACCTCGACTGGCGGCTCGGCGCCGCGCACTTCCTGGACCTCCTGGCCGACGGAGACCTCGCCAACAACCAGATGAACTGGCAGTGGGTCGCCGGCACGGGCACCGACACCCGCCCAGGCCGGGTACTCAATCCGCTCACCCAGGCCCGGAAGTACGACCCCGAGGGGGACTACGTACGTCGCTGGGTCCCGGAGCTGCGCGGCATCGAGGGGCGCGCGGTGCACGAGCCGTGGAAGCGTCCGGCCGGGGAGCGCGAGGGCTACCCGCGGCCGCTGGTGGACCTCGCCGAGGGCCGCGACCGCTTCCGCAGGGCACGCGAGAAGGGCTGAGCCGCGCGCGGTGGTGCGCGCTGCGCGCCCGGTGGTGTGCGAAGGGTGTACGGGGCACGCGGAGCCGTGGCGGAGGCACCCCCTCCGCCCCCGTGCGGCGAGCCCGTACCGCGAGTGACACCTCGCGCGCATCGCGTCGAAACGGGGCGGAATGGTGTTTTCCGCCCCCGGGAAGCGGGGACGCGAACCCACGTGGCCGAGGAGCCGCGCCCCGGCGCGAACCGTACGGCTCCCGCCTCCGCCGACCTACCGAGGAGAGGCACGTGCCCGCAGTACCGAACATCACCCTCAACAACGGCGTGGAGATCCCGCAGCTCGGCTTCGGGGTCTTCCAGATCCCCCCGGAGAAGACGAAGGAGGCCACGCTCAGCGCCCTCGACGTCGGCTACCGGCACATCGACACCGCCGAGATGTACGGCAACGAGAAGGAGGTCGGGCAGGCGGTCCGGGAATCCGGGCTCGACCGCTCCGAGCTGTTCGTCACGAGCAAGCTGAACAACGGCTTCCACGCCCACGACGACGCGCTCGCCGCCTTCGACCGGCGCCTCGCCGATCTCGGCTTCGGCTACCTGGACCTGTTCCTGATCCACTGGCCGCTGCCGGAGGTCGGTGACTTCGCCGAGACCTGGAAGGCGCTGGAGGAGATCTACCGCTCCGGACGCGCCAAGGCGATCGGCGTCTCGAACTTCCAGCCGCACCACCTGCGGCGCATCCTGGAGGAGACGGACATCGTCCCCGCCGTCAACCAGATCGAGGTGCACCCGTACCTCACCCAGGAGGACGTGCGCGCCTTCGGCGCCGAGCACGGCATCGTGACCGAGGCGTGGTCCCCCATCGCCCAGGGCCTGGTCCTCAAGGACCCGGTGATCGGGAACATCGCGAACCGCCTCGGCAAGTCGCCCGCCCAGGTCACCCTGCGCTGGCACCTCCAGCGCGGAGACGTGATCTTCCCGAAGTCGGTCACCCGCTCCCGCGTCGAGGAGAACTTCGCGCTCTTCGACTTCGAGCTGACCGAGGGCGACATGTCCGAGATCTCGGCCCTCGACCGCGGTGAGCGCACGGGACCGAACCCGGACGAGTTCAACTACGTGCCGTAAGCGGCTCCACCGCGCGTAGCCAGCCCCCGGGGTCGCTCCGGGGGCCGTTCGCGCCGCGCCGGGCCCCGGGGCAGCCGTCCCGCGTTCGGCCGGGGGAGGGGCGTGCGGGCCGGGGTGCGAGCCGCGTTTGACTTCGACTGCGCTCCAGTTCGTAGCGTCGTCGTCATGACCCGCAGCCAGCAGCACCCCATCGGTTCCCCCTTCGGCCACGACTCCACCGCGAGCGAAGTGCTCTCCGGCATCGACCTCGGCGGCGAGCTCGCCGTCGTCACGGGAGGTTATTCCGGCATCGGCCTGGAGACCACCCGTGCCCTCGCCGGGGCGGGCGCCCACGTCGTCGTGCCCGCGCGCCGGCCCGAGGCCGCGCGCGAGGCGCTCGCCGGCATCGAGGGCACCGAGGTCGCCACGCTCGACCTGGGCGACCTCGACAGCGTCCGCGCCTTCGCCGAGGAGTTCCGCGCCTCGGGCCGTTCGATCGACCTCCTCATCAACAACGCGGGGATCATGGCCTGCCCCGAGACCCGTGTCGGGCCCGGCTGGGAGGCCCAGTTCGGCACGAACCACCTCGGCCACTACGCCCTCACCAACCTCCTGCGCCCGGCGCTCGTCGCGGACGGCGGCGCCCGCGTCGTCGAGCTGTCCTCGACGGGGCACCTGCGCTCCGGCATCCGCTGGGACGACGTCGACTTCCGCGAGGGCTACGACAAGTGGAAGGCGTACGGGCAGGCCAAGACGGCCAACGTGCTCTTCGCCGTCCACCTCGACGCCCTCGCGGCCGAGGACGGCGTACGGGCCTTCGCCCTGCACCCCGGCGGCATCCTCACGCCGCTCCAGCGCCACCTGGAGCGGCAGGAGATGGTGGACAGGGGCTGGATCGACGAGCAGGGCGAGCTGATCGACCCCGACGTCTTCAAGACCCCCGAGCAGGGCGCGGCCACGACCGTCTTCGCCGCGACCTCGCCGCTCCTCGACGGCCTCGGCGGCCTCTACCTGGAGGACTGCGAGGTCGCCGTCCCCGCCGACGAGGCCCCGGAGGGCAGCGGCGGCGTCAAGGACTGGGCGATCGACCCCGAGCAGGCGGCCCGCCTGTGGGCCCTGTCCGCCGAGCGCACGGGCATCGACACCTTCGGCCGCGGCTGAGGGACCCGGGCGCCGGGATGCCGGGGCGGGCGGTACGGGGCGGGGGTACGGGGCGGGCGGCACGGGGCGGGGGTAC
>NZ_GG770539.1:6494730-6497239 GCF_000154905.1 Streptomyces sp. SPB074
GCCCCCGCCCCTCCGCCTCAGCTCTTCAGCTCCTTTCTCCCCCGCCAGTTCCCGCCACCCGGCGCGCGGCAGCGAGTCCGGGTTCCCGTCGAGGAGCTGGACGGCGACGTGGTCGGCGCCCGCCTCGTGGTACTCGGCGATCCGGCTCCGTACCGTCCCGGGGGAGCCCCAGACGACCGTCGCGTCCACGAGGCGGTCGCTGCCGCCCGCGCGGAAGTCCTCCTCTGTGAAACCGAGCCGCAGCCAGTTGTTCGTGTAGTTCGGCAGCCGGAGGTACATCGCGAGGGCCTGCCGCCCGATCGCGCGGGCGCGCCCGGCGTCCTCGCTCAGCACGACCTTGACCTCGGGCGCGAGCAGCGCGTCCGGGCCGAGGATGTCGCGGGCCTCGGCGGTGTGCTGCGGGGTGACGAGGTACGGGTGGGCGCCGGCGGCGCGGGTCCCGGCGAGTTTCAGCATCTTCGGGCCGAGCGCGGCGAGCACCCGCCGGGCCGCGGGGACGGGGCGCGGGGCCGCGTCGAGCGTGTCGAGATAGGCGACCATCGTCGAGTAGGGCTTGTGGTAGTTCTTCACGGTCGGCGCGTGGCTCGCGCCGAGCCCGAGGAGGTAGCGGCCGGGGTGCGCCTCCTCGACGGCCGCGGCCTCGGCGGCGACGTCCTCGGCCGTGTGCTCCCAGATGTTGAGGATGCCGTTCGCGACGGTGATCCGCGAGGTCGCGGCGACGAGCGCGGCGGCGCCCGTCACGCCGCTGTTCCCGCCGAGCCACACGGCCCCGTACCCCAGCTCCTCCAGCTCCCCGGTCGCCTCCTGGGCGATCGGGTCGCCCTTGCTCAGCAAGCCGTTCCAGATGCCGATACGGCCGATGTCCATGCCGGTCCTTCCTGTCGGTGCGTACGGTGCCGGTGCGACGGCGGCCCCGTTCCGCGTGTGCACAAGCACTACTACACGACGGGTGCCCGGGGCGCCGTGACGCACGCGGGGCCGGGGCGCGCGGGCGGGGGCACCTCCGCCCGGTCAGGAGCCCGCGAGGGCCGGCCGCCCGGCCGGGGCGTGCCACAGTCCCCGGCGTTCCAGGAGCGGCAGCACCCCCTCGCCGAACCAGTACGCCTCCTCCAGGTGCGGGTAGCCGGAGAGGACGAACTCGTCCACGCCCGCCGCGTGGTACTCCGTCACGAGCCGTGCCACCTCCTCGTGCGAGCCGACCATCGCCGTGCCCGCCCCGCCCCGCACGAGTCCCACCCCCGCCCACAGGTTCGGGTGGATCTCCAGCGCGTCCCGGCGCCCGCCGTGCAGCGCGAGCATCCGCCGCTGCCCCTCCGACTCGCTGCGCGCCAGGCCCCGCTGGACGTCCGCGACGACCGCCTCGTCGATCCCGTCGAGCAGCCGCCCCGCCTCCGCCCACGCGTCCTCGGACCGCTCCCGCGTGATCGTGTGCAGGCGCACGCCGAAGCGCGGTTCGCGCCCCTCGCGGGCCGCCAGCTCCCGTACCGCGCCGATCTTCTCCGCGACGGCGGCGGGCGGCTCGCCCCAGGTGAGGTACACGTCCGCGTGCCGCGCGGCGACGCGCAGCGCGGCGGGCGAGGAGCCGCCGAAGTAGACGGGCGGCACCGGGTCGGGGAGCCGCCCGAGGCGGGCACCCTGGACCGTCAGGTGCTCCCCCTCGTGGTCCACGGTCTCGCCGCGCCACAACCGCTTGACGATGTCCAGGAATTCGCCGGTCCGGGCGTAGCGCCCGTCCTTGTCGAGGAAGTCGCCGAACGCGCGCTGTTCCGCGCTCTCCCCGCCGGTCACGACGTTGAGCAGCAGCCGCCCGCCGGACTGCCACTGGTAGGTGGCGGCCATCTGCGCGGCGAGCGTCGGCGAGAGCGCGCCGGGACGGAAGGCGACGAGGAACTTGAAACGTTCGGTGTGCCGGCTGATCATCGCCGTCGTCAGCCAGGCGTCTTCGCACCACGTGCCGGTCGGGGTCAACGCGCCCTCGAAGCCGAGCTGTTCGGCGGCACGGGCGATGAGCGCCAGGTAGTCGACGGACGGTGGGCGGTCGCCGCCGCTCGCGGTCACGGGGGTGCCGTGCCCGCCGCCGACGACCTCGCGGCTGTCGCCGTTGGTGGGCAGGAACCAGTGGAAGGCCAGAGGCACGGGAGAGCTCCGTTCGGCACGGGGTGACCCGCGGGGACGCGCGGGGGACCGGCACGGCGCGCGGCCTCGGCGGGACGCCGTGCGGAAAGGAAGGGGGGCGCTGCGGGGGCGCGGTACGGGCGGGGGGGCCGCTCATTCGTGTTTTGGAGCGCGCGCCCCGCGACCCGTGGGCGTGTCGAACCCCCCCCTGTTTCGACACCCGGGCGAGGTCCACGTGGCGACGCCGCGTCAGAAACCGTGCGCTGATTTTTTGTTCCCGATTCCAAACCGCGCCCCGGTCGTGTTGTGTCAAGAGGGCCCCGGCCGGGCGAAAAGTCCGGTGGGACGCCGCGAGGGCTCCGGGGGTCCGCCCCCGGAGCCCGGCACGTCTGTC
>NZ_GG770539.1:6497820-6507361 GCF_000154905.1 Streptomyces sp. SPB074
CCGCGCGGGTTCCCGGCCCTCGGCCTTCCCCCCGTGCAGCACCACGACGGTGTACCGGCCGGTCCCGGCCGCGTCCGCGGGCCGCGCGCTCCCGTCGTCCGGCGCCGCGTCCGCCTGCCGTACCGCTTCGCCGCCGCGTGCCGCGTCCGCGTGCCGTACGTCCCCGCGTCGCGCGGCCGCGTCCCCCCGCGCCGCGTCCCCCCGCCGTGGTGCCTCGCCGCGTGCTGATCCGTCCCGCACCGCTCCGCCGTCCGTCACTTTCGTCCCCTTTCCGTCCGCCCGGACCCTACCGGGATGATCCGTGGCCAAAGGTCCGGTGGACTGCTCGGGAATGCCGCGCGCGGGGGTTTCGGGGGACCGGGACGACCGGCCGGGCTCAGCTGTCGTAGTCGACGGTCAGCTTCTCGGAGACGGGGAAGGTCTGGCAGGTCAGCACGTATCCGGCGGAGACCTCGTTCTCCTCCAGGGCGAAGTTGCGGCGCATGTCCGCCTCGCCCTCGGTGACGAGCGCGCGGCACGTCCCGCACACGCCGCCCTTGCAGGCGAAGGGCAGGTCCGAGCGGGTGGCCTGCGCCCCGTCGAGGAGGGTCCGGTCGCGCGGCAGCGCGTCGGTCGTGGAGCGGCCGTCGAGGACGACGGTGACCTCGCTCACGGGCCCGTCCGGCGCGCCCGCGCGGTCGGGGCGGACGGTCGGGGTGACGGGCTCGCCGTCGGCGAAGAACAGCTCCTGATGCACGCGCGCGGCCGGGACGCCGAGCCCGTCGAGCACCTCGCGGGCGTCGGTGACCATGCCGTGCGGGCCGCACAGCCACCAGTGGTCCGCCGCCCGGACGTCCACCAGCGCAGCGACGAGAGCGGCCAGCCGCTCCGCGTCGAGCCGTCCGCTGAGCAGTTCCGCCTCGCGCGGCTCGCGCGAGAGCACGTGCGCCAGCTCGAAGCGCGCCGGGTAGCGGTCCTTCAGGTCGGCCAGTTCGTCGGCGAACATCACGGTCCCGGCACGCCGGTTCCCGTAGAAGAGCGTGACGCGCGAGTCCTCGTCGGCGCCGAGCACGGAGGCGGCGATGGACAGCATGGGGGTGATCCCGGAACCCGCGGCGATGAGCACGTGGTGGCCCGGCGTCGCGAGGTCGGGCGTGAAGACCCCGGTCGGGGACATGACCTCGACCTCGTCGCCCTCGCGCACCTCGTGGACCAGCCAGGAGGAGAACAGGCCGCCGGGGACCTCGCGCACGCCGATCCTGGGCGCGGTGCCCGCGGGGGAGCAGATCGAGTACGAGCGCCGCTCGTCGCCGCCCGCCACCTCCCTGCGCAGGGTCAGCGACTGGCCGGGGCGGTGCGCGTACCGCTCGGCGAGCTCCTCGGGGATGTCGAAGCCGACCGTGACGGCGTCCTCGCACAGCCGCTCCACCTGGGCCACGCGGAGCGTGTGGAAGCTGGGACGGCGCCGGGCGCCCTGGCGCTCGCCCTCCACGGGGGTAGCGGTCATGCCGTGCTCCTCAACATCTACCGACCGTTCGTTCGGTAGTAGATTTCCAAAGAATCCGGCGGGGTGCAAGCCCCGGCCCGTGCGGAACGCGCCACTCGGTCACGGACGGTACCGATACGGCAAAGGCTATAAAAAGCCCTGAAACGGGTGCCGAATTGTGCTTAGAGCGGTGCGAGGCGGGCATCCCGCACGCATGACTGTTCACGCGAGTCCCGTTCCCAACACCGACGCCGATCCGGGCTTCACGACGGGCCTGGACCCGGGCGGCGGCGTCCCCCTCGGCGATACGCCACCGGTCGAGAGCAGCACGTCGGAGCCGGGCCCCTGGAAGGACCCGGCTCGCGGCTGGACCGTCGCACCGCTCGTCGCGGTCGCCGTGCTCGTGCTGTTCGTGGCCGGGTTCTTCCTGGCCTACGCGGTACTGATCGCGTAGGCCGGAAGCCCCGTCCGTCCCGCCGCCGGGCGGGCCGGACACTCAGGCCGGGTGCGAGTGCGAGCGCCGCCCCGCCTGCCCGAAGCGCTCGGCGAGTATCCCGAGCACCAGCGCGTTGACGAGCGCGCCCACCACGGGCCCGGCCCAGAACCGCGCCGCAGGCAGCCCCGCGAAGATCATCGAGACCGGCGCGGTGGAGAAGAAGATCCACACGCCCGCCATGCTCGCGTCGGCGTGCGCGACCAGGTAGTGATCGGCGAGCACCCAGCAGACGACGGCCGCGACGAGCGCCAGGTATGCCAGCGGCAGCGGGCGCAGGAGCAGACGGCGGGCCGTCGCGGCGAGGGGACGCGCGGACGTGGTCATTGCCTGGGGCCTTTCGGTGGCCGGAGCGCCCCTTCCGGGGACGCGTTGACTCCTCAAGGTTCGCGCGCCCGCCCGCCGCGCGCCTCCGTGAACGTACTCAGATCCGGCCTGGGTACCCGCGCCGCGAGGGCCTGGGTGATCTTGGGTATCGTCCCCCGGGACGGCCCGGCACGGGCCGCACGAACGCGAGGGGGCACGGGTGCGCGCGCGGCGGTGGAGCGAGGTGGTGACCCACCACGGGGAGGGCCCGGGCTGGGACCCGGCGGCGGGGCAGGCTGCGCATCGTCGACCTGACGCGCGGCGAACTGCTGACCTTCGACGAGCGGGCGCGCCCCGAGCGGCTGCGGCTGGGCGACGTGCTCGCCGCGTGGCGCCCGCGCGCCGGCGGCGGCATCGTCGGCCGTAGTCGTGCGCGGGTTCACGTGCGTGGACCCCGACGGCACGGTGCGCCCGGGGCCCGAGCTGTGGAGCGACCCGGCGGTGCGCATGAACGACGGGGGCTGCGACCCGGCGGGCGCCTTCTACTGCGGCTCGATGGCCTACGACGCCCGGCCCGGCGCGGGCAGCGTCCACCGCCTCGCCCCGGACGGCACCACGCGCGTCGTCCACCGCGGCGCCACGATCTCCAACGGCCTCGTCTGGGCCCCGGACGGCAGCGAGGCCCACTACGCCGACACCGGCACGGGCACCGTCTTCCGCCTCCACCCCGACCCGGAGACGGGCGACTTCGGCACCCTGGAGCCGTGGGTGCGCGTCAATCCCGCCGACGGCGGCCCCGACGGGATCACGCGCGACGCCGAGGGCGGCATCTGGGTCGCCCTGTGGGGCGGGAGCGCGGTCCGCCGCTACGCCCCCGACGGGACGCTCGCCGCCGTCGTCGAGGTCGGCGCCAGCCAGGTCAGTGCCTGCGCCTTCGGCGGCCCCGGCTACCGTGAGCTGTACATCACCACCTCGCGCCAGGACCTCGCCCCGCACGAGGACCCCGGGGCGGGCGCGGTCTTCCGCGCCGAGCCCGGGGTGCGCGGACTGCCCCCACTGCCGTACGCGGGCTGAACGACGCGGGAGCGGGCGTCGCGCCCGCCGCGCGCCCGTGCCCGCCGCACCGGGCCCCCGCACCGCGCCCGCCGTCTACGCCTGCACGAGCACGTTCCGCTGCCGCCCCAGCCCCTCCGCCTCCAGCTCCATCACGTCCCCCGCCCGCAGGTAGGGGAAGCGCCCCGAGAGCGCCACCCCCTCCGGCGTCCCGGTGTTGACGAGGTCGCCCGGCTCCAGGACGAGGTACTGCGACAGGTGCCGCACGATCTCCGCGACCGAGAAGATCATGTCGGCCGTGGACGAGTCCTGCCGGGAGTCCCCGTTGACCCACGAGCGCAGCCGCACCGCCTGCGGCGCGGGCAGCTCCTCGGCCGTCAGGACCCAGGGCCCCAGCGGGTTGAAGGTCTCCGAGCTCTTGCCCTTCGACCACTGCCCGCCCGGCGCTTCGAGCTGGACGGTCCGCTCCGAGACGTCGTTGGAGAGCACGTACCCGGCCACGTAGTCCAGCGGGTCCTCGTCCGGCCCGAGGTAGCGCGCCCGCCTGCCGATGACGACCCCGAGTTCCACCTCCCAGTCGGTGCGCTCGCTGCCGCGCGGTATCAGCACGTCGTCCTCGGGACCGGCGAGCGAGTTCGGGCCCTTGTAGAAGAGGATCGGCTCGCCCGGCGGCTTCGCGCCCGACTCGGCGGCGTGCGCCGCGTAGTTCTGCCCGATGCACAGGACCGCGCCCGGCCGCGCGAGCGGCGCCCCGACCCGCAGCCCCGCGGTGTCGGTGCGGGGCAGTTCCCCTGCCTCGTGCGCGCGCGCCACGCGCCCGGGGCCGCCGTCGCGGAAGAACTCGGGGGTCAGGTCGTCGGTCAGTCCGCTCAGGTCGTAGTGGTGACCGTCCGTGCCGAGCAGGACGGGTCGTTCGGCACCGACGGCGCCGACGCGCTGGAGACGCATGGAAGAAGAACCTCCGCGGGAAGGGATGGGTGGTACGGACCGGGAACGGCGGCGCCACGAGTCTGCCGTCTCGGCGAGCGCGACGGAAGAGCGGGGCGGGGGCCGGGCGGGGTACGGGGGCCGGTCACTCGACCCGTACCAGCGCCTCGGGGCCGACCGCGTGCCGCAGCGGCTCGCCCGCGAGGTGGCGGGCGATCTCGGCGACGGTGCTCGTGCCGAGCGCCTGCCTGCCCTCGACGGTCGCCGCCGCCTGGTGCGGGGTCAGCAGCACGTTGGGCAGGGCGCGCAACGGGTGGTCCACCGGCAGCGGTTCCGCGTCGTACACGTCGAACGCCGCGTCGAGCCGCCCCGTACGCGTCTCGGCGAGCAGCGCCGCCTCGTCCACGAGCCAGGAACGGGCGGTGTTGACGAGCCCCGCGCCGTCCGGCAGCAGCGCCAGCTCCCGCGCGCCGAGCAGGTGGCGCGTCTCCGGCACCGCCGGGGCGTGCAGCGCGAGGACGCGGCTCGTGCGCAGCACCTCCTCCAGCGGGGCCCGGCGCACGCCCAGCCGCTCCGCCTCCGCCGCGTCGAGGTAGGGGTCGTGGACCGTGACCTTCGCGCCGAGCGCCCGGACGAGGGCGATGTAGGCCCGGCCCGTGCGCGAGGCCCCGACGACGCCGAGCGGGCAGCCGAGGATCTCGTGCCGCTCCGGCGCCCGCGAAGCCTCCTCCCACGGCACCCCGGAGCGCAGCGCGTGGTCGAAGCGGTGCACGCGGTGCAGGAGGCTCAGCGTGAAGGTGAGCGCGACCTCCGCGACGGGCCGCGCCATCGCGCCGCCCGCCTGCGTCACCTTCACCCCACGCGCGAACACCTCGGGCCCCACGTACGGGCTCACCGCACCGCCCGTGTGGGCGAGAAGCCCCAACTCGGGCGCGTAAGAGAGGAGTTCGGCGTCGAGCGCCGGGGTGCCCCAGGAGGTGACGAGGACGTGCGGGCCGGCCGTGCGCAGCGCGCGGGCCAGCTCCGTACGGTCGCTGTGGGCGTCCAGGACGGCCGGCTCGACGAGTGCGCGGAGCCGGTCCCACGCCGCCGCCGTGAAGAACTGCCGCCGCAGGGCCGGGGGTACGGCGACGACGGCGCGGGGACGGGCCCCCGCCGAGGACTCAGCGGAGCCAGTCATCGAGGTGCTCCGCCACGAAGGCGTCGTCCGTCAGCCACGGGTACGCCTTCACGACCCGCGCGATCTCCTCCGCCTGCCCCGGCGAGAGTCCTTCGTCCACGTCCAGGCACCACGTCCCGGCGAGCAGCCCCTGGCGACGCAGCACCTCGTGCACCCCGGCGATGCAGCCCCGGAAGTCGTAGCGCACGTCGAAGACGGCCGCGTTGGACTCCGTCACCTGCGGGCCGCGCGCCAGGAGCGCGGTGAGCAGCCCGTGATCGCCCGCCCGGGCCCGCCGCACCTCGTGGAAGAGCCGGACGGCCGCGCGGGTCCACACCGCCCAGTGCCCGAGCAGCCCGCCCGCGAACCACCGCTCGCCCTCCGCCGTGCGGTACGGCGTCAGGAGATCCTGGACGATCGCGTCGTCGTTGCCGGTGTACAGCGCGACCTCGCCCGCGCGCCCCGAGGCCGCGACGGCGGCGATGACGTCGGCGGTGCGGTAGCGGTCGAAGGGCGCCGTCTTGATCGCCACGACGGACTCGATCCCGGCGAGGGCGCTCCAGTAGGCGGGCGAGAGCCGCCTGCCGCCCACCGCCTCCTGGAGGTAGAAGCCGATGACGGGCAGGACCTCGCCGACCGCCCGCGTGCGTTCCAGCAGGCCCGCCTCGTCGGCGCCGGGCACGAGCGGGCTCAGCAGCACGGCGTCGTAGCCCAGTTCGCGCGCGAGCTCCGCCTCGGCCACGGCCTGCCGCGTGTAGCCGCAGGCGCCCGCGATCCGTACGAAGGGCGCGGCGGCCTCCTCGGGCGGGCGCAGGCGCGCGGCCTCCTCGCGGACGACCTCGGAGGCGAGTTCGAGCACGGGGCGCAGCAGCCCGGCCGAGGGCTCGCGGATCGCGAACTGCGTCGTGTGCACCCCGACGGCGACGCCGACCGCCCCGGCGGCGAGGTAGTAGCGGGTGAGGGCGCGCTGCCTGCGCTCGTCCAGGCGGCGGTCCGCGTCGAGCGCGAGCGGGTGGGCGGGCACGACCGTGCCGGCGGCGAGCGTGCCCAGTGGCGTGCCGGGAGGCGGTGCGGACGGGGGCGGCGTCGTGGCGGGCCCGGTGGGCGAGGACGGCGTGGGGGAGGGTGTTGCGGGCACCGGTGATCAGAACCTTCCGTCGCGGACCTGGAACTTGGTGGGCTTGTCCGAGAGAGGCAGCCCGCGCCGCAGCCACTCGGCCTGCCAGCCGACGAGCGTGCGCAGGGCGACCCCCGGGTAGCCGAAGAGCGCGTGGCACCGGGAGGCGTCCGAGAGCAGCGCGGTGCCCGACTCCGTACCGGTGTACGCGGCCTCGGTGCCGAACTCGGCGGCGAGGAGCGCGGCGAGGCGGCGCACCGAGGCCGTCTCGGGCCCCGTGAGGTTGAGCGTGAAGGGCTCGCTCGCGGCGTGCGTGAGCGAGCGGAGCGCGACCTCGTTCGCGTAGCCCTGCCACACGACGTTGACGTGCCCGGTCGTGACGTCCACGGGAGTGCCCGCGCGCACCGTCCGCGCGAGGTCGGCGAGGACCCCGTACCGCAGGTCCACGGCGTAGTTGAGGCGGATCAGCGCGAGCCGCAGCCCGTGCTCGCGGGCGTGGTGCGCGAAGACGCGCTCGCGGCCCAGGCACGACATCGCGTACTCGCCGACCGGGCCGACCGCGTCGATCTCGGTGCTGCCCGCCGAGGCGGTGGGGACGAGCGGGTAGACGTTCCCGGTCGAGAAGGCGGCGACGCGGGCGCCGGCGTAGCGGCGGGCGATCCGGTCGGGGAGCGCGGCGTTGACGGCCCAGGCGTGCTCGGGGCGCCCGGCGGAGCCGAACTTCGCGCCGACCATGAAGACGACGTTCCCGGCGGCCGGGAGGTCGGCGGGATCGCCCGCCATGAGGTCGAACGCGACCGGCCGGATGTTCCCGGCGGCGAGCGCTTCGGCCGCCGCGCGGTCGCTCCAGCGCGAGACGGCGTGCACGGTGACGTCCGCGCGTCCGGCGGCGTCGAGCGCGCGGCGGGCGAGCCGGGCGAGGCTCGGGCCCATCTTGCCGCCCGCGCCGAGGAGGACGAGATCGCCCTCCAGGCCCGCGAGGTCGGTGACGAGGCCGGGTGACGGGGTGGCGAGGAGGTCTTCGAGACCCTTCTCGTCGCCGGGGAAGGAGAGGGTGGTGGACATACGGGTACGGGTCATCCCTTCACGGCCGAACCGGTGACGCCCTCGGTGAAGTACCGCTGGCCCACCAGGTAGGCGCTGAAGATCGGAACGAAAGCGACGACGGAACCGGCGAGCACCTGATTGAGCGGCACCTGTTGCTGCTGGAGCGAGGCGATGCCCACGGTGAGCGTGCGCATGTCCGTGGACTGGCCGATGATGAGCGGCCACAGGAAGTCGTTCCAGTGCCACAGGAAGACGAAGGTGCCGAGCGTCGCGAGGATGGGTTTGAGGAGCGGCAGCACGATCCGGAAGAAGATCTGGAGCTCCGAGCAGCCGTCGAGCCGGGCGGCCTCGAACAGCTCGTCGGGCAACCCCATGATGAACTGCCGCATGAGGAAGACGGCCTGGGCGTTGGCGAGGGTCGGCAGGATGAGACCCCAGTAGGTGTCCACGCCGCCGAGCTTCGCGATGAGGATGAAGGTCGGGATCATCGTGACGTGGTACGGGACCATCACCATCGACAGGAACGACCAGAACATCGTCTCGCGCCCGGGGAAGCGCTTCTTCGCGAAGGCGTACCCGGCGAGCGCCGAGAGGACGAGCACCCCGACGACGGAGACGACGGAGTACACGAGGGTGTTGAGCAGCCAGCGCGGTACGTCCTGCGAGCCGAGCACGTCCCCGTACGCGCCGCCGTGCAGCGGCCAGGGCGCGAGGCTGCCCGGCAGGTCGACGGCTCCCTCGGGTTTCAGCGAGAGCACGACCATCGCGTAGAAGGGGAAGAGTGTGACGAGCGCGGCGACGACGAGCAGCGTTCCGCGCAGGATCTTGCCCCCGCGGCGCATCCGCAGTGCGGCGGGCAGCGTCTCGTGCGGTTTCGGTTCGCGCGGACGCGGCAGGGACTTGCCCGCGGGCGTCCCGGCGGGGTGTCCGGCCGGCTCCTCGGCGGTACGGGGCAGTTCGGCGGTGTCGCTCATCGTCAGCTCTCCTTTCCGATGACCAGCCGCTGGACGGCCGCGACCACGAGGGTCAGGACGAACAGGACGCAGCCGATCGCGCTGGCGTAGCCGAGGTCGAAGTACTTGAATCCGGCGTCGTAGAGCTGGAAGACGAGGCTGTAGCTCGCGTTCGCGGGGCCGCCGCCGGTCATCATGTAGACCGCGTCGAAGACCTGGAAGCTCGCGGTCGTCTCGATGACGGCCAGGAAGAAGAACGAGCCCTTGAGCTGGGGCGCGACGATGTACCGGAACCGCTTCCACGGCCCGGCCCCGTCCACGAGCGCCGCCTCCTCCAGCTCGCGCGGCACCTCCTGGAGCCGCGCGAGGAGGATGAGCATCCCGTAGCCGCAGCGCGACCAGACGCCGACGATCGCGAGCGCGGGCAGGACGAGCGCCGAGTCCGCGAGCCAGGACTGGCCGGGCAGGCCGAGCAGGCCCATGACCTTCGACCACGGTCCGTCCGAGGAGAAGATCCACAGGAAGACCGTCGAGGCGAGGATGAGGCTCGTGACGACCGGCAGGAAGAACACCGAGCGGAAGAGCTTCGAGCCGCGGAAGGCGCGGCGGGTCAGGAGCGCGAGGCCGAGCGAGGCGGCGATCGTGACGGGCACGGCCATGACCGTGTAGACGACGGTGACCTTGAGCGCCGACCAGAACAGCGGGTCGTGCACGAGGCGGTCGAAGTTGTCGAGCCCGGTGAAGTGCGTGTCCTGGCCGAGGGTGTAGTCGGTGAAGCCGAGCAGCAGGCCCGCGATGCCGGGGCCGAAGCGGAAGGCGAGGAAGAGGAGCAGGGCGGGCAGGACGAAGAGCAGACCGATCCTGGCCTCGCGCCGGGCGTGCGGCCCGCGCCGGGGCCTGCCGGTGGGGTGAGGGCGTTCCGCGAGAGCGGACACGGGGCCTCCTTCGGGCGGGGCGGACGCCGCGCGGGGCGGCGCGAGGGGCGGGGGAGCGCGGGGTGCGGGGCGGGGGCACGGAGCGG
>NZ_GG770539.1:6507461-6521249 GCF_000154905.1 Streptomyces sp. SPB074
GGGCGGGGGACGGGCGCGTGGCCCGCCCGCCCCCGCTCCGCTCAGCGCTTGCGCGCGATGACCTGGTCCGCGGCCTTCGCCGCCGCGCCGAGCGCGTCCTTCGGGCTCTTCTTGCCGAGCAGCGCGGCCTGGATCTCCGGGGCGAGCGAGCCCATGACGTCGCGCGCGGCGGTCGCGAGCGGGCCGACCTTCGTGGCGTCGAGCGCCTTCGCGGTCTCCTGCTGGCGCGCGTCACCGGGGTAGAGGTCGCTCGCGTCCTCGCGGGTGGGGAAGTAGCCACCGGGCTTCTGGAGTCCCGCGCTGTTCTTCGCCCGGCTCACGAAGCTCACCCACTTCCCGGCGGCCTTCGTGTCCCCGCCCTTGAAGACGGCGAGGGTGCCCACGGTGCCGTAGGCGGCGCTCGTGCCGGCGGTGAGCGGCTGCCGCACGACGATGTTGTCCTCGCCCCAGAAGGGCGCGACCTCGGCGGCGGTGTTCTGCCACGTGCAGGCGACCTTGTTCTTCGCGAGGTCGGTCTGCTCCATCTTCGGCGTCGAGGTGACGAGGTCCTTGGGCGCCCACCCCTTCCGGACGTACGTCCGCAGCCAGCTCAGCGCCTTGACGCCGGCCGGGCTGTCGAAGGCGACGCTCTTGTTGTCCTTGGCGAAGACGTCCCCGCCCGCCTGCCACAGCAGCGGGTAGAAGGTCATGTTGAGCGTCGCGGTCGTGTCGCCGCTGTAGCTCGTCGCGTAGAAGCCCTTCGCCTTGAGCTTCGGGGCGAGGGCGTCGAGGTCCTCCCACGTGCTGGGGTACTGGTCCGCGAGCCCGGCGGCCTCGAAGACCTTCTTGTCGCACAGGAGCGGGTACGCCGACATGAGGACGGGCGTCGCGAGGGCCTTGCCGTCCACGGTGACGGCCTCGCGCGCGGCGGGCCGGAGCGCCTTGGTGTCGGCGGCGGACAGGTACTCGTCGGCGGGCACCAGGTTGCGCTGGTAGGCGGCGAGCTGGTCGGGGATGAGGTAGGCGACGTCGGGGCCCTTGTTCGCGGAGAGCGCGGTGGCGAGGGCGGTGTCGCGGTTGGCCCAGGGGTAGGTGGAGACCTTGACGTCGATGCCGGGGTTCTTCTTCTCGAACTCCTTCACCAGGCCGTCCCAGTACGCCTTGTTGGCCTTCTCGTCGGTGATGACGGGGTAGACCCAGGCGTTGACGGTGCCCTTGCCCGAACCACCGCTGCCCGAGCCGCAGGCGGCGGTCGCGGCGAGGGTCGTGAGGGCGAGGGCGGTACAGGCGAGGCTGCGGCGGATTCTCATGGCGGTGTTCTCCTGGCGGTACGGGGGGAGGGGCGGCGGTACGGGGCGCGGGGGTGTTCAGTGGGCGGGGACCTGCTCGACGGTCCCGCGGTGGCGGGAGCGTTCGGCGGCGAAGGCCGCGAGGTGCGAGCCGAGGGAGTCGAGGGGGCCCGAGCGGATGCGGGAGAGGTCGCCGGTGGCGAGCGCGTCCACGAAGGAGGCGATGAGGACGGTGTCCCCGCCGCCGTGGCCCTCGGCGGCGTTGGAACCGGTCGCCTCCGTCTCGTGGACGGTGACGGAGTCGTCGCGGAAGTCGTGCACGGTCACCCGCTCGCCGTCGCCGCGCAGCCAGCCGTGACTCCCGAAGATCCGGGTCTGGCGGTGCGTCTGCTCGGTGAAGGCGCTCATCGTGAACGTCCCGGTGATCCCGCCGGACAGCCGCATCGCGACGACTTGGTTGTCCACCACGTCGTTGTCCGCGTGGTAGACGCACCGCCCGTACGGTCCCGAGCGCAGTGCCTCGGTCAGCACCGCCTCGTCCTCGGGCCCGTGCGCCCGGTCGGTGACGTGGCTGACGGGCCAGGCGCCGCCGGTCGCGCGCAGCGCCGGGTAGTAGAGCTTGCGCGCCGAGTACGGGCACGCGGACTCGACGGCGGAGGGGCAGGCCAGGCACGTCGTGGCCGCGTGCTCGGGCGCGTTCTCGGGGCGGAAGTGGGCGAGGGAGCCGAAGCTCGCGACGGTCTCGATGCGGCGGCCGGTCACGTAGGAGATCCAGTCCAGGTCGTGGCTCGACTTGGCGAGGATCATCGGGGAGGAGGCCGCCTCGCTGCGCCAGGGCCCGCGCACGTAGCTGTGCGCGTAGTGCCACCAGCCCACCGGCTCCAGGTGCTCGACGCCGGTGACCGTGCCGAGCACCCCGCTGTCCACGACGCCCTTCACGAGGTCGGTGTAGGGCGTGTACCGCAGCACGTGGCACACGGCGAAGGGCACCCCGGCGGCGAGGACTCCCTCGACGAGGCGGCGGGTCTCCGCCTCGCCCGGCGCGAGGGGCTTCTCGGTGAGCAGCGCGTACCCGGCGCGGGCGAGCGCGAGGACGGGTTCGACGTGGTCCCGGTCCTGCGTGCACACGAGCACCGCGTCCGCGATCCGCTCGCCGCCGGGCCCGGGCAGCAACTCCCGCCAGTCCCCGAACCGCGCGACGGGTCCCGTCGCGCCCGCCGCCGCGCGGTCCCGCGCGGCGGGCAGCGGGTCGGCGACGGCGGTGAGCACCGCCTGTCCGGGGTGCGCGTTGATCCAGTCGGTGTACGTCAGGCCCCGGTTGCCCGCGCCGGCGAGCGCGACGCGCACGGGCCCTTCGGGCCGGGGGAGTGGAGCAGTCATGGTGAGGTGTCCTCGCGGTACGGGGTGGTGCGGAGGGGGTGCGGGGCACGGGCCCGGCGGGGCACCGGTGAGGGGTGCCGCCCGCCGGGCCGGAGCCCGGGGCCGCTCAGCCGAGCAGGAGGTTCCCGGCCTCGTGGCGGACGCGGTCGCCCTCGGCGGGCAGCCGGGTGCGGGTGGTGCCGTCCTCGACGCAGCCGCTGTGCAGGAGCCAGCCCTTGGCGAAGGCCGCGTCGGCGAGGTCGATGCCGCCGCCGCGCAGGACCGCGCCCTGGGCGAGGTACTCGTTGACGCCCGCGGTGAGCCGTATGTGGGCGGTGTCGCCCGCCGGCTCGCTCGTGCAGACGCCGAGCCGCCACCGTACGGTGCGGTCCTCGGCACCGGCGCGGGAGAGCAGCGCCCCCGCCGCGTTGGTGCCGGCGAGCACCGCGCCGTCCCCGATCGCGAGTTCCTGGTCCTTCGCGCCGTTCAGCACGAGGCCGGTGTCCTGGTGACGGCCGCCGCGCACCGTCACGGCGGAGTGCGCGAAGGTGCTCGGCGCCGCGTCGGCCTTCCCGGTGAAGGCGCACGTGTCGAGGACGAGCGGGCCGGTGCCCTTGAAGGAGGCGCCGTCGAGCCCGTCGAGCGCGACGCGCTCCAGGTGCACGGGCGCGCTCACGTTCGCCGCCGTCACCTCGGCGCCCTTGCCGAGGGTGAAGGCGGAGTCCGCGACGACGGTGGGACGCGTCGAGCGCTTCGACGCCTGCGTGATCACGAGCGGCCCCGACGCGGTGCAGCCGCGCACCTGGGCGCCGTCCGCGTTGACCCAGATCATCCCGGAGCCCTCCTGGGCGTTCCCGATGACCCGCATGTCCTCCAGGGTGAGGTCGGTGACCGCGACGCGCGCCACGAACCACGAGCACACGTGCCGCCGGACACTGACCCGCTTCGCCGAGCCTCCCCACGCCGTCCCCGAGTTGGCGAACGTCATGAGCCCGGAGTTGCCGGTGTAGACGAGATCGTGCTCGAACTGCCCGTGCGTGACGAAGGGGCCCTGGTCGTCGCCGTCGCCGTGGCAGTTGGTCACGTAGCCGTAGGCGGACGCGGTCCAGTCGTTGAGGTGCCGGGCGTTGGCCGTGTGGCAGTCCTCGACGTGCCCGTACAGGCAGTAGATCTGCTGGGTGAGGTAGCCCGCGCCGCCCCACGTCACGGAGGACGGGTTCTTCAGCCGGCACTGGTAGGTGTGGAAGTACGTGCACCAGCGGCGCATCACGACGGGCCAGAAGGTGCCGGTCGCGTCGATGCCGGAGACGTCGCAGGAGACCGCGTACTCGTAGGCGACGGGGTGGGAGCCGGAGAGCTGGTCGGCGTCCGGGACCCCTTCGAAGACCATGTTCCGCACGTGGCTGCGGGTCACGGGCTCGATCTTCGTCCACTGGAAGGTGCGGCCCGCCGCGAGGTCCCAGCCGATCTTGTAGTTGACGCGGATGTGCGTGCCGTCTACCCGTTGCGTCACCTGGACGAGGCGCTGCACCTCCTTCTCGTACTGTCCGCCCCCGGGCTTCGCGCCGATCTCGACGGCCCACCACTCGCCGACCCCGAACGCTCCGGCGTCGGGCACCTCGAAGACGTCGGCGAGGTCGGGCATGGGCGCCGAGAGCTTCGCCGTGATGGCGGACCCGGTGCGCCTGCCCTTGAAGTAGAGGACGGCGCCGAAGGGGTTGTCGTCCGTGTTCGGCTCGATGCCGGTGGTGGTGACGCGATGGCCGCCGAAGTCGAGTTCGATGCCCGAGCGGCCGAAGGTGTGCCGCTTCGTGAAGTTGAGGTCGGTGTGCGCCTCGACGCGGTGCACCGCCGGGTCGTTCACGAGCGCGTCGAGCGCGGCGTCGGCCGGTGTGTCCGGGCCGAAGAGGCCGAAGGAGCGGAGGTCCACGACGCCGTCGTGCAGGCGCAGCCAGCGGCCCTTCTTCCGCGCGCTCCCGGGGGCGAGGACGGTGCCGCCGTTGTCCTCGGCGCCGGACTTCGCGTCCCAGCGCAGGAGCATCCCGCCGCCGTCGCCCGGCGTGCGGTAGCCGGTGACGAGGACGGTCTCGCCGGGGGCGAGGACGTGCGAGGGGAGGGCCCGCAGGGCCTTTACGTCGGGGACGGTACGGGGCGCGGGGGCGCCCTTGGCGGGCGCGGCCGACGCGGTGGCGGTGCCGGCCGCGGTCGCGGCGAGCAGGAGGCCGCCGAGGCCGCCCGCGCGCAGGAGCTGCCTGCGGCGGGCCGTGCCGGGCCCGGGGGTTTCGGCTTCGGCCCCGGGTTCGGGGAGTGGTTCGGGGAAGGGAGGACGGGACGCAGTGCTCACGGGGGACTCAACCTCGGGTGGTGGACCGGCTGGTGAGGTGGTGCATTCCCGCGGCGAACGACTGCCGCGCGCACGGAGGCCGTCAGGGCCCGTACGAGCGGGGGCGGATGGCGAAGAGGGAAGCGGGACCCTCGGTCCCGCGCCGTGACTCCGGGAGAGCAGCCCGGCGAGAAAGCGGTCACGGCCCGGATCGGGCACTGGCCCGCCGGATTGCCGGTACCTAAGCACCCCCGGCGGGCGAGGTCAACCCCTCGGGCGCCCCACGCCTACCGCCCCGTCCCTCCCGCCGCGTACCCGAGAGCCGCGCTGATCTCCCCCGCCGCGTCCCGCACCTGGCGCCCCAGCTCCTGGAACCGCCAGCTCGGCAGGTCCAGTTTGAGCCCCGTGACACTGATCGCCCCGGCGGGCTCGCCCCGGTGGTCCCTGAGCACGCTCCCGATGCAGAAGATCCCGTCCGCGTCCTCCTCGTCGTCCAGGGCGTACCCCGAGGCCCGGACGTCGCGCAGGTGGGCGAGGAGCGTCGGTTCGTCGGTGATGGTGCGCGAGGTCCTGCGCGGCAGCCCGCTCGCCGCGAGCAGCGCCCGCGCCTCCTCCTCGGGGAGCGCGGCGAGCAGCGCCTTGCCGAGCCCCGAGCAGTGCGGCAGCTCCCGGGTCCCCATGCGCAGGTCGAGCCCCGGCCCCACCGCCCGGTCCACCTGGTCGATCACGACGGCCTGACCCGCCTCGGGGACCGCGACCCGCGCCACCATCCCCGTCGCCTCCGAGAGCCGCGAGAGCACCGGCCGGGCCACGTCCCGCAGCGAGACCTGCGCCCTCGCCCGGTCCCCGAGCCGGGCGAGCGTCATCCCGAGCCGGTACCGGCGGTTCATGCCCTCGCCCTCGTCGGCGACCATCCCGTAGTGCCGCAGCGTCTGGAGGATGCCGAAGGCCGCGCTCTTGGAGATCCCGCACGCCTTGCCCACCTCCGTGACGCTCAGCCCCCGCCCGGGGTCCCCGGCCGCGAGGGCCTCCAGGATCTCCGCGCCGCGCCCCACTGTCTTCACCCAGTACTTCGCCGCCTCGGCCGCCGCCGACGCCTCCGGAGCTTTTCGCTGACTGTTCTGCATAGCCGAACACGATAGTCCGTACCTGAGGTGCTGTCCGGAGAACACCTCTTGACGTCGGATTCAGGCCGTTCTAGGCTGAGCGCGCTGTTCCGAATAGCAGAACACTGTTCTTAATAATGCGGCTCGCGCGTCACCGCCGGGCCTCAGGCGGCACAGCGATCGCGACGAATGCGGCGGATGGCACCGGAATCCCGCTGAGCAGAGCGGGCCTCCGGCCGACAGCAATCGACGCAAGGAGCACCACACATGACGCTCGCCGAACGCGCCCGCCGGGTCATACCCGGGGGCGTCAACAGCGGCCAGCGCAGCATCCCCGGCTTCACGGACCTCGTGATCACCAGGACCCGGGGCTCGCGCTTCTGGGACCAGCACGGCCGGGAGTTCACCGACTACCACGCGGCCTTCGGGCCCGCCGTGCTCGGCCACAACGACCCCGACGTCGCGGCGGCGACCGCCGAGGCCGGCACCACCCTCGCCCTCGCGGGCGTCGGCGTCACCGAGGCCGAGGTCGCCCTCGCCGAGGAACTCACCGCGCTCGTCCCCTCGCTGGAGAAGGTCCTCCTCACCAGCACCGGCAGCGAGGCCACCTTCCACGCCCTGCGCGTGGCCCGCGCCGCCACCGGGCGCGACCTCGTCGTCAAGTTCCAGGGCTGCTACCACGGCTGGCACGACGCCGTGAGCCTCAACGTCATCTCCGCCCCCGAGCGGGTCGGCACGAAGGACCCCACGTCGACCGGCATCCTCGCCCCCGTCCTCGACGCGACACTCGTCCTGCCCTTCAACGACCCCGAGGCGGTGCGCCGCGTCTTCGCCGAGCACGGCGACGACATCGCCGCCGTCATCCTCGAACCCATCCCGCACAACGTCGGCGCCCTCCTGCCCACCGACACCTTCCTGCGCACCCTGCGCGAGGAGTGCACGAAGGCCGGCACCGTCCTCGTCTTCGACGAGGTCATCACCGGCTTCCGCCACGGCCTCGGCGGATACCAGGAGATCTGCGGGATCACCCCCGACCTCACCGCCCTCGGCAAGGCCATCGCCAACGGCGCCCCCATCGGCGCCCTCGGCGGCCGGGCCGACCTCATGGACCTCTTCAGCACCCGCCCCGGGGGCCCCGCCTTCTTCGCCGGTACGTACAACGGGCACCCCCAGGTCGTCGCCGCCGCGCGCGCCACCCTGCGCAAACTGCGCGAGGAACCCGTCCACGAGCACATCCACCGCCTCGGCGCCCGCGCCCGCGACGAACTCGCCGCCCTCTACCGCGCGCTGGACGTCCCCGCCGTCGTCACCGGCTTCGGCTCCGTCTTCGTTACCTACTTCATGGACGGTCCCGCCCCGCTCACTTACGACGACCTCCTCGCCAACGACGCCGCGCGCTTCATCGGTGTACGCCGCGCGCTCACCGGCCACGGGATCTTCGAGCTGCCGCTCAACCTCAAGCGCAGCCACGTCTCGTACGCGCACACCGACGACGACATCGACCGGCTGCTCGAAGCGACGGAGAAGGCCGTGCGCACCGTGCTCGCCGAAGGCACCCCCACCGACCTCGCCCACACCTCGACCATGGGCGGAGCCCAGCGCTGATGCTCACCGTCAACACCACCCGTCCCGCCGGGCCCGCCGGGCGCATCACCCGCGTCGAGACCCTCATGCTCGGCACCGCCTGGCGCGATTTCGCCTATGTCCGCCTCCACACCGACGAGGGCCTCACCGGCGTCGGCGAGATCACCCACCCCTACCGCCCCCGCGAGACCTGCGCCCTCACCGAGGCGATGGGCCACCGCCACCTCGTCGGCGCCGATCCCTTCGACACCGAGGAGATCTGGCTGCGCATGTACCAGGGCGACTTCCTGCGCGGCGGCGACGTCGGCGGCATCGTCGTCTCCGGCGTGGACCAGGCCCTGCACGACCTCATGGGCAAGGCCCTCGGCGTCCCCGTCTACCGCCTCACCGGCGGCGCGACCCGCGACCGCGTCCGCGTCTACGCCAACGGCTGGTACACCGGCGAACGCGAGCCGGAGATCTTCGCGGCGAAGGCCCGGGAGACCGTCGCGCGCGGCTACACGGCGCTCAAGTTCGACCCCTTCGGCGCCGGGCTCCACCACCTGGAGAAGGCCGAACTGCGCCGCAGCGTCGAGCTCGTCGCCGCCGTGCGCGAGGCCGTGGGACCCGACGTGGACCTCTTCGTCGAGGGCCACGCCCGCTTCGGCACCGGGACCGCGCGACAGCTCGTGGACGCGCTCGCCCCCTACGAGCCCGGCTGGTTCGAGGAACCCCTGCCCTGGACCCTCATCGAGCGCTACGCCGAACTGCGCGAGCGCGCCCCCTTCCCGATCTCCGGCGGCGAGCACTTCCACAACCGGCACGAGTACAAGCAGCTCTTCGCGACCCGCGCCGTCGACATCGTCCAGCCCGACCTGAGCATGGCGGGCGGCTTCACCGAGCTGCGCAAGATCGCCGCGCAGGCCGACGCGCACGGCATGACCGTCGCCCCGCACAACTCCAACTCCCCGCTGTGCACGACCGCCTCGGTGCACGCCGTGCTCGGCCTCACCAACTTCCAGATCCTGGAGACCTTCGACGGCCTCCTGGAGCCGTACGTCTTCGACGCGGTCAAGGGGGCCCTGCCCGTCGTGGACGGCCACATCGAGCTGCCCACCGCGCCCGGGCTCGGCATCGAGCTCGTGGACGAGGTCTTCGAGGAGCACCCGCCCAGCCACCGCTTCTGGAACATGTTCGCCGAGGGCTGGGAGAAGAGGAACCGTACGTGAGCACCACCCGGCCCGCGGGCCCCGCCGCGGCGCCCCCCGGCCCCGCCGTCTCCGGGCCCGTCGTGGACGTCCACTCCCACCTGTTCCGCCACAGCCACGACTTCGACGCCACCTTCCGCGCCGAGTCCGCGCGCGCCCACGCGGGCGAGGTCGACCTGACCGTGCGGTACGAGGAGTACGCGGCGAGCGCCCCGCCCGGCACCCGTACCGTCGTCGTCGGCGGCAAGGCCCGCAGGAGCGGGCTGTGGGTGGACGACGCCGCCGTCGCCGCGTACGTCGCCCGGCACCCCGAGCAGCTCATCGGGTACCTCGCGATCGATCCGACACAGCCCGGCTGGCGCGAGGAACTGCGGTACGGGCACCAGGAGCTGGGCCTGCGCGGCATCAAGATCATGCCGATGTACGCGGGCTTCGACCCGGCCGACCCCGAGTACGACGACCTCTTCGGCTACGCCGAGGAGCACGGCCTCCCGCTCCTCGTCCACACCGGCACCACCTTCGTCTCGCAGGCCCCCCTCGAATACGCGATGCCCCGCCACCTCGACCGGGTCGCGATCCGCCACCCCGGGCTGCGCATGGTCCTCGCACACCTCAGCCACCCCTTCGAGGGCGAGTGCATTGCCGTCATCCGCAAGCACCCGCACGTGTACGCGGACATCAGCGCCCTGCACTACCGCCCCTTCCAGCTCTGGCACAGCCTGCGGCTCGTCCAGGACTACGGGGTCTGGGACAAGCTCCTCTTCGGCAGCGACTACCCCTTCACGACGGTGAACGACTCCATCGAGGGCCTGCGCCGCATCGCCCGCGTCCCGGGCATCCCGGGGCTCGACCCGCTCGACCAGGACGCCGTCGAAGCCCTCATCCACCGCCCGGCACTCGACCTGCTCGGCCTCGCCTGAGCCCCGGCGCGCCCCTGGCCCCCTCACCCGGGGGCGCGCCCGGTCCCGTACCCCTGGAGCCCCCATGGACCGATTCGACCTCACCGGGCGCACCGCGCTCGTCACCGGAGCCGCCGGCGCCCTCGGCCGCGCCTTCGCGCTCGCCCTCGCCGACGCGGGCGCCGACCTCCTCCTCGTGGACCTGCCGGGCGCCGAGGGCCTGGAGGAGACGGCGGACGCCGTACGGGCCACCGGCCGCACCGCGGCGCTCCACCCCCAGGACCTCGCACGCACCGAGGAACTGCCCGCCTTCGCCGACCGCGTGCGCGCGGCGGCCGGGCCCGTGCACATCCTCGTCAACAACGCCGGGGTCGCCGCCCTCGAACGCTTCAACACCATCACCCCCGCGAGCTGGCGGCACGTCATGCGGGTCAACACGGACGCCGTCTTCTTCCTCTCCCAGCGCTTCGCCGAGCACATGATCGCCGACGGCGTCCCCGGCCGCATCATCAACATCACGTCGAAGAACGCCCACGTCGCCGAGGCGGGCCTCGCCCACTACAACGCCTCCAAGGCCGCCGTGGACCTCCTCAGCAAGACCCTCGCGATCGAACTCGCCCCGCACGGCATCACCGTCAACACCCTCGCCCCCGGCATGGTCGACACCCCCATCGACGACGCGTTCCCGCTCGCCCACGAGGAGTTCGAGGCTGCCTACCGCGCCCGCATCCCGCTCGGCCGCTACGCGAGCCCCGAGGAGTGCGCCGGCCCCCTGCTCCTCCTCGCCTCCGACGCGGGCGCGTACGTCACCGGCACCCACCTCCTCGTCGACGGCGGCGTCCTCGCCGACCAGATGCCCCGCACCCGCTTCATGCCGCCCTACCGCAGCGGCCTCCCCACCGAGAGCGCACCCCCGGAGACCCCATGAGCACCGGAACCACCGCCTCGCACGACCACGGGGAACCGGAGAGACCCGCGTCCGGCCCCCTCGCCCCGGAAGACCCCGGCCACACCTCCCCGAGCCGCCGCCACCTCCTGCGCGCCGGCGCCGGGACCGGGCTCGCCGCCGGGGTCCTCCTCGCCACGACCGCGCCCGCCCAGGCCCGTACCCCCGAAGCGGCCCCCGCCGCCCGCGCCTGGCCCACCCTCGCCGCCCTCCTCGACCGCTCCCCGCACGGGCTCACCGACGGCGAACACGCCCTGACCAGCGGCTACCGCTTCCCCGGCGACGGCGGCGGCACCCTCCTGCGCTGGGAGGCCGGAGCGAGCGACACACCCGACGGCGGCCTCGTCCACACGCCCACCGCGCGCCCCCGCCGGGGCCGCTGGCGCCAGGTCCACGACGGCACCGTCGACTTCCGCACCTTCGGCGTCCTCGGCCCCCGCACCCCCGCCGACGACGCCCTCGACGCGATGGCGGCCGATCCCTCGGTCACCCGCGTCCAGGCCCACACCGACCTCCTCTTCCGCCGCCGCCACACCTTCACCCGCTCCCGCCTCACACTCGACTTCGGCGGCCGCACCGTCCACACCGGCGGCATCGCGCGCAACACCCACGACAACCCCTTCGGCGCCGTGTTCGCCTTCACCGGCACGACCGAGCCCCGGCGCTCCTTCACCCACGCCCTCACCGCCCGCGTCCCGGAACTCACCGACCTCTACCCCGTCCCCGACAGCGGCGTCTTCACGGTCGGCGAGTGGTGGAGCGTCACCTGCGCGCCCGTACCGGGCGGCGGCCCGTACGAACGCGAACTCCAGAAACTCGTGGAGATCACCGAGATCCCCGACAGCGGACACGTCCGCGTCGGCTACCTCTCCGGCTGGGAACTGCCCGCCGGACGCGCGCTGACCTGGGTCCCCGTCCGCCCCGTCCACTCCGTCACCGTCCGCGACCTCGTCTTCCTCGGCGCGGGCGAGGACACCGGTACGAAGGACGACGAGTACACCGGCTCGCACCCCGTCTCCTTCGAGTACGCGGTGGACTGCCACGCCCGCGACATCCACGCCACCGGCACCTTCTGGCCCGTCGTGATGCGCCGCTGGAACACCCGCTTCACCACCGAACGCTGCTCCCTCAAGAACCCGCCCACCGTCGAGTACGGCGGCGCGGGCTACCTCACCCAGCAGATCTACTGCCTCGACGGCCGCGTCAGCGACTGCGCGAGCAGCAACGTCCGCCACCTCAGCGACCTCACCGCCTCCGCCCACTGCCAGGTGGTCAACTGCCACGGCGACGGGGACGACAGCGGCGGCAACCCCTTCACGACCCACGGCCAGTACGAGCACGACCTGCTCTACCAGGGCAACTCCGGGCTCATGGACATCGCCAACTCCGGCGCACCCTGGGGGACCTCCGCCAAGCGGATCACGGTGCGCGACCACGTGTGCTCCTGGTTCGTCGCCGACACGAAAATCACCGACCTCACGCTCGACAACGTCACCGTCGTGGCCCGCCCCACCTTCGACAAGGCCGGCACCCTCAGCGTCAACGCCGACGGCGCCCAACTGTGCGGCTGCACCGCCGTCACCTTCTCGCTCACCCGCCGCTCGAAGCGCTCCACCCGCCCCACGACCCTCACCGACTGCCACTTCGCCCCGCCCGCGAAGAGCGTCCTCGTCCACTCCGCCGTCGACACCCCCGTGCACTTCACGCGCTGCGTCATCGACGGACTCGACGGCAACACCCTCGCCGGGACGAGCACCCTCGCCCTCACCGCCTGCACCCTGCGCGGCAGCGGCCCCGACGCCGCGCCCCTCACCGTCACCTGCCCGGAACTGCGCCTGCGCGACAGCGCGTTGCACGACACCGGCCTCGTGCTCGACGCCCCCGAGGGCACCCAGCGGCTGAGCCTGGACGGCGGCACACGCCTCGGCGGCGACAACGCCGGGCACGCCTACCTCACGACCGGCCCGCACCGCCCCGCCGACGCCGCCACCCACTGGCACCTCGGCGCGCTGCGCTCCACCGCCCCCGCCACGACGGCCCACGCCGCCCTCACCACCGGCGTCCACCACTGGAGGGCACCGGGCGCCGAACTGAACGGCGGCCGCCTCCGCCTCGAACCGGCGGCCTTCCGGGGCGACTCCACCCTCGTCCACGCCCACTGCACCGAGAACGGCGTCACGCGCGAGGCCGTCCCCGAGGAGGGCCCCCGCGTCCGCTGGACCGCCAACCTCCTCCTGTAGCCCTGTGAGCAGCCCATGACCACCCTCCACCGCACCGCCACCGAGGCCGACGAACCCGCGCTCCGCGCCCTGTGGGCACGGGTCTTCGGCCCCGCCCCGGTCGCGACCCTGTGGGCGCTCGGCGAGGAGCGGCACGCCCGCACCCTCGTCACGACCGAGGCCGGACGCCTCGTCGCCGCGCTCCACTACCAGCCGCGGCCCCTGCGCACCGCGCCCGGCGGCGCGGCGGCGCGCGCCGCCTGCCTCGGCGGCGTCGCGACACTCCCCGAGGCACGCGGCAGAGGACACGTACGCCGGATGCTCGGCCTCGCCGCGACCCGGATGACCGAGGACGGCTGCGCCTGGTCCCTCCTCTTCACCGGCACGCCCCGGGTCTACGAGGGCGCGGGCTGGACCACGTACGAGGCCCCCGCCTGGGAAGGCCCCCTCACCGCGCCACCTCGCTCACCCGGCGGCGTCCGCACGGCGACGGCCGCCGACCTCCCCGCCCTCGCCCGGCTGCGCACCGCCTACGACATGACGCGCCCTCTCACCACCGTCCGCACCCCCGACGACTGGCACCACCGCGTTCCCGCCTGGTACCCGGAGGCGACCACCACGACCCTCCTGACCACCGACGCCACCGGCTACCTGACCTTCCGCGCGCACACGACCCCGGGCACCGCGACCGTCGAGGAACTGGCCCTCGCCGACCCCGCCGACACCCCCACCCTGACCCGCCTCCTCACCGCCGCCGCCCACGAGGCCCGCCGGACCGGCCACCGCCACGCCCGCGCCCACCTCCCCGGCACCCTCGCGCCCCACCTGCCCGCGCTCCTCACGACGGCGCGCGCGACCCCCCGCCGCACCGGCATGACCCGCCCCCTCACCACCCCA
>NZ_GG770539.1:6521444-6538845 GCF_000154905.1 Streptomyces sp. SPB074
TCAGCGCGCAGTTCTGCCCGTTCACCGTCACCGCGGCCGGGGCCGCGTACGTGCCCGTGCCCTGGTAGCCGAAGGAGACGCCGCCCCCGGCCGGGATGTCGGCGTTGTAGTCCACGTGCGTGGCGCTCGCCGTCGTGCCCGATACGGTCACCGTCGCGCTCCAGGCGTTCGTCACGACCGTCCCGGCCGGGACCGTGAAGGCCGCCTTCCACGCGGTGAGCGGCTTGTCGCCGGTGTTCTTCAGCGTGACGTCCGCCTGGAAGCCGCCGCCCCAGGTGTTCGCCTTCCAGGTGGCCGCGCAGGCGCCCGTACCGCCCCCGCCGCCGCTCGCCGCCGTCGTACCCGTGACGGCGGCCGAGGCGGCCGAGACGTTGCCCGCCGCGTCCTTGGCGCGGACCGTGTAGGCGTACGCGGTGGACGCCTTGAGGCCCGGGTCGGTGTACGACGTGGCGCTCGTCGTCGTCACCTTCGTGCCGTCGCGGTAGACGTCGTAGCCGGTGACGGCCGTGTCGTCGGCGGAGGCGGACCAGCTCAGCGAGACCGAGGAGGACGTCGTGCCGGTGACCTTGAGCCCGGTGGGGACGCTCGGCGCCCGGGTGTCCTCGTCACCGCCGCCGCCCGGACTCCCCACCGGGGGATAGGCGTTGGCGAGGAGCTGACGGAACTGGGCGGAGAACCAGTGCCCGGCCACGGGGGAGTCCGCGAGCGCGCCCGACATGCTGTTCCCGTTGCGGCCGTTGCCGGTGTACGTGGGGTCGCACATCCGGTCGAAGCCCTTGCCCTCGTCGTTGTCGATCGCCTTGCTCGACCCGTCGGACTCGCCCGGCGGCTTCGCCCACACGTACGCGTCGATCCCGGCGGCGGGCGAGGCTGCGGGGCGTTCGCCGAGCCCGGCACCCGACTGGTTGCACCAGTTGCCCGCGTGGATGCGGCGGTCGGTGCGCGAGCCCTCCACGTAGGCGTCGACCGTCGTGGCCGTCGAGGGCGCCGTGGGCCGCGCGGAACCGCCCCAGCCGTTGCGCGAGGTGTCGATGAGCATTCCGGTGCCGGAGCCGAAGCCCTGCGCGACCAGCGCGGTCCGCAGTCCCTGCGCGAACGTCTGCTCGTCGGCGTACTGGTTCCAGTCGAGCCACTTGGACTGGCGCACCGTCTGCCCGTTCACGGAGTCGGTGATCTTGAGGTACGGCTCCGTCGTGGCCGAGTAGTTCGCGGTGTTCACGATGAAGCCGGCGACGTCGTCCACGGTCGCGCCGCTCGTCGTGGCCGCCTTCTTGAACTCCTGCGCGGCGGGCACGAGGTTGCTGTCCCAGCCGAGCCAGCCGTGGTGGGCCGCGTCCACGTAGTTGTAGACGTTGGGGATCGCGCCGAGGGTGTGCAGCGCGTACCCGACGCCCTTCTCGTAGTTGCCGTTGGCCTTCATCGTGGCGCAGGCGTCCGTCGAGCCCGCCGTGCCGCCCGCGTTGGTGACGAGGTTGGGGAGCGAGTCGGGCTCGATGAGCGTGACGATCCGCAGGTTCGCGTAGGCCGGGTCGTCGAGGATGCCGGCGATCGGATCGATGTAGTCGCTCTCGTAGCGGCCGATCTCGGTGGGGCCGAGTTCGCCGTTCGAGGCGAGCGCCGCGCAGTCGCGGCCGGGGAGGTCGTAGATGACGAGCTGGACGAGGTTCGCGCCCTGGTCGAGGGCGGTGTCGAGGTGCTCGCGCAGGCCGCGCTTCCCGCTGTCACCCTCGATCGCGGCGATCTGGTCGAGCCACACGAAGGTCGGCTGGTCGGCCACCGCGTCCCCGCCGGGCTCGGCGGCCGCGAGCGCCGACCAGTCCGGGTTCACGTAGGCGGTGGCACCGGCGTAGGGATTGTCGACACGGGCGCCGGCGGCCGCTGTCGCGGGCTGGACGGCGACGAGCGCGGTCCCCGCGGCGAGCGCGAGGGCGGCGAGTGTCCCGAGGGCGCGTCTGCGCCGTCCGGGGGCGGGGGGTCGGGCGGGTCCTCGTACGTTCAACGGGTGCTCCTCGGTGTGGGAGGCCGGTACGGACATGCGGGTGCCGAGCGCCCGCGAGCGCCGCCCGGGAGGGGCGGCCGCTGTGCGGGAGCGCTCCCACCGTCGGGGCTTGCGGCGAGCATGTCAATACGGGCGGCAGGAAGTCGCACGCGTTGGCGCGTAAGCGACGGCGGCGGGCACGCGCTCGGGCCCCGGGGACCGACGGCCCCCGGGGCCCCGTGCGCGCTCGCGCTCCTCTCAGCGGCGCCCCGCCTCCCCGGCCCCCCAGGTGTACAGGTGCTCCGGCCGTCCCGTGTCCCCGTAGCGCAGGGTCAGCGACACATGGCCCGAGTGCTCCAGGTGCTTGAGGTAGCGCTGTGCCGTCGAGCGGCCGATCCCCGTTCTGGCGGCGACCTCGTGGGCGGACAGCGGCGCGGGGCCGCGCGTGAGGGCGGTGCGGATGAGGGCCGCCGTCGCCGTCGAATGGCCCTTCGGCAGGGACGGGCGCGGGCGTTCCGCGCCGCGCAGCCCGGTGAAGATCCGGTCGATCTGCTCCTGGCCGGGCTCCGGGCGCGCGGCGCCCTCCTCGACGGCGCGGCGCAGGGCCGCGTACCCCTCCAGGCGTTCCCGCAGCCCCGCGAAGGTGAAGGGCTTGACGAGGTACTGGAGCGCGCCGAAGCGCTGCGCGCCGCGTACCGTCGCGAGATCGCGCGCGGCCGTCACCATGATGACGTCCGCGTCGTGGCCGCCGAGCCGCAGCCTGCGCACGAGCCGCACGCCCGTCTCGTCCGGGAGGTAGTGGTCCAGCAGGACGAGATCGACCTCCGTGCGCTCCAGGCACCCGAGCGCCTGGGCCGCCGTGTGCGCGGTGCCCACCACCGTGAAGCCGGGCACCCGGGCCACGTACGCGGTGTTGATCTCGGCCACGTGGAAGTCGTCGTCCACGACGAGCACCCGGATCACCGCGCGCCTCCCGCCGCGGGGACGAGCGCCCCCGCCTCGCGGGAGACCGGCGTCTCCGCCTCGCGGGGGACCAGCGTCTCCGGCAGCGTCACCGTGAACACCGCGCCGCCCCCGGGCCGCGCCCCGACCCGCGCCGTGCCCCCGTACCGTTCCGCGAGCCGGCGGACGAGGCTCAGCCCGATGCCCCGCCCGTGCGGCCTGCGCGGCCCCGGGGCCGCGCCCGCCTTCGTGCTGAAGCCCTCCGCGAAGACGGTGTCCCGCAGTTCCGGCGGCACCCCGGGACCGGTGTCCGAGACCTGGAGCAGCACCGTCGTCCCCTCGGCCCACACCCGCACCTCCACGAAGGGCTCGGCGGCCCGGCGCTCGCACGCCGCGTCGAGCGCGTTGTCGATGAGGTTGCCCAGCACCGTCACGAGGTCGCGCGGCGCGACCAGCCGCCCCGGCAGCCGGGTGCGCGCGCCGATCCTGAGCGTCACCGCCCGTTCCGCCGCGACCGCGCTCTTGCCCACGAGCAGCGCCGAGAGCAGCGGATCGCCGAACCGCTCCGCGATCTCCTCGGCCGAGGCCGCGCTCCCGCCCGCGACCTGCGCCACGAAGTCGGCGGCCTGTTCCGGGCGGCCCAGCTCCAGGAGACCGAGCACCGTGTGCAGGCGGTTGGCGTGCTCGTGGCCCTGCGCGCGCAGCGCGTCCAGCAGCCCCTGCGTGCTGTCCAGCTCCCGCCCCAGCAGCTCCAGCTCCGTCCGGTCCCGCAAGGTCACGACCGCGCCCCCGTCCGCCATGGGCATCCGGTTGACGAGCAGCACCCGGCCCGCGCACACCGCGAGCAGGTCGGCGCCCGCGACGCGCCCCGCGAGGACGTCCGCCGTGCGGCCCGGCGGCAGCACCGTGTCGAGCCCGTAGTCGGTCATGTCCGCGTCGAGGCCGAGCAGCCGCGCCGCCTCGTCGTTGACCAGCCGTATCCGGCCCCGCGGGCCGAAGGCGATGACGCCCTCGCGGATGCCGTGCAGCATCGCCTCGCGCTCGTCCAGCAGCGCCGAGATGTCCGCGAAGCCGATCCCCTGCGTCTTGCGCCGCACCCGCCGGGCGACCACCACCGCCGCCCCGGTGCCCACCGCGAGTGCCGCCGCCGCGCACAGGAGCAGTGCGGGCAGCGCGTCCACGAGCCGCTGCCGCACACTGTCGTACGCGATCCCCACGGACACCGCGCCGACCACCTCGTGCCCCGCCCCGTACAGCGGCACCTTCGCGCGGGCCGAGCGGCCGAGCGTCCCGTCGTCGATCTGCCGTACCTCGTGGCCGGTGAGCGCGGCGCCCGGGTCGGTCGAGACGTGCCGCCCGATCTCGGCCACCGTCGTGTGCGACCAGCGCGTGCCCTCGCGGTCCAGCACGACGACGTAGAGCGCTCCGGTCGCCCGCCGGATGCGCTCCGCCTCGCGCTGCACCGGGCCGCTCGCGCGCGGGCGGGTCGTCAGGAGTCCCTCGGTGATCGCCGGGTCGGCCGCCGTGGTCTGCGCGATGGCGAGCGCGCGGTGCGTCGCCTCCTCGTCCAGCTCACGCGCGAGCGGCGCGACGAAGAGGCTGACGGCCAGGACCATGACGCCGGTCGTGAGGGTCAGATGCGCCACCAGGATCTGGCCGGAGAGCCGCCGGGGCCAGTGCGGTCGCATGGTGTCCTCTGTCTTCGTTCGGGTACGGGCGCGGGCCGCGTACGGACGGGAGGGGCCACGGGTGCGGGCCACCGCTTCCGCGCGGACATGCCCTTTTAACACCCGTGTAGCGGCAAGGTAAACGGGCGGCGGGACGCTGCCCAGGCCCGTGCACGGGGCGGACCCGCGCGAGTGAGCACAACGAGCGGAACGAGGAGTACGGGCACAACGGAGGCTTGTCGGCACAAGGCCGCCCGGGACCCGCACGGCCCCTAGCGTCCCCGGGCATGAGCAACGACCAGACACCCGCCATCGAGCTGCGGGGCGCGGGCAAGACCTTCCGCACCCCGTCGGGCGGCACGCACACCGCGGTACGTGATCTCGACCTCACCGTCGAACAGGGCGAGTTCGTCGCCGTCGTCGGCCCCACGGGCTGCGGCAAGTCCACGACCCTGACCCTCGTGAGCGGCCTGGAGGAGGCCACGACGGGCGAGGTCCTCGTCGGCGGCGCGCCCGTCACGGGGATCGGCTCCACGACCGGCTTCGTCTTCCAGCAGGACGCCGTCTTCCCCTGGCGCTCCGTGCTCTCCAACGTCATGGCGGGCCCCCGCTTCCGGGGCGTGCCCAAGGCCGAGGCGCGCGAGCGCGCCCGCGCCTGGCTCGCCCGCGTCGGCCTCGGCGCCTTCGAGGACCGCTACCCGCACCAGCTCTCCGGCGGCCAGCGCAAGCGCGTCGCGCTCGCCGCGACCTTCGTCAACGACCCCACGCTCCTCCTCATGGACGAGCCCTTCTCCGCGCTCGACGTGCAGACCCGCGCCCTCATGTCCGACGAACTCCTCGACCTGTGGGCGGGCACCGGCGCCTCCGTCGTCTTCGTGACCCACGACCTGGAGGAGTCCATCGCGCTCGCCGACAAGGTCGTCGTCATGACGGCCGGCCCCGCGACCGTCAAGGAGGTCTTCACGATCGACCTCCCGCGCCCGCGCAAGGTCGAGTCGATCCGGCTCGAACCGCGCTTCCTCGACATCTACCGCGAGATCTGGACCTCGCTCGGCGAAGAGGTCCGCATCACCAGGGAAAGGGGCGCCGCCGATGCCGCCTGAGACCGAGAGCCCCGCCCGCCCCGCCGCGCCCGCGCGCAAGGCGGAGCCGACGCGCGCCGAGACCCGCGCCCGCGCCGCCCGCAGGCGCCGCCTCACCGTGTACGGGGCGCGTGTCCTCCTCCTCGTCCTCCTCCTCGGCCTGTGGGAGTGGTGCGCGCGCGCCGAGGTCATCGACCCCTTCAACTTCTCGATGCCCTCGAAGATCTGGGACCAGATCAGCCGCTGGGC
The DNA here is from genome assembly GCF_000154905.1 of Streptomyces sp. SPB074. GTDB lineage: Bacteria > Actinomycetota > Actinomycetes > Streptomycetales > Streptomycetaceae > Streptomyces. The sequence goes on from NZ_GG770539.1 coordinate 6,527,363, forward strand.
CACCGACGGCACGCCGCAGGGCAGCCTGTGGGAACAGGTCTGGTACACGCTCTACGAGGCACTGCTGGGCTGGGTCATCGGCGTCGTCGCCGGTGTGGTCCTCGGGATCGCGCTCGGCCGCGTCCGCTTCCTCTCGGACGTGCTCGGCCCGTACATCAAGGTCCTCAACGCGCTGCCGCGCATCGTGCTCGCGCCGATCTTCCTCATCTGGTTCGGTCTCGGGCCCGCCTCGAAGATCGCTTCCGCCGTGGTCCTCGTCTTCTTCCCGGTCTTCTTCAACGCCTTCCAGGGCGCCCGCGAGGTCGACCGGAACCTCGTCGCCCACGCGCGCGTCCTCGGCGCGAGCAACCGCCGCGTCACCTTCCAGGTCGTCATCCCCTCGGCCACCTCGTGGATCTTCACGAGCCTGCACGTGAGCTTCGGCTTCGCGCTCATCGGGGCGATCGTCGGCGAGTACATCGGGGCCACGAAGGGCCTCGGCCTGCTCGTCTCGGCCTCGCAGGGCACCTTCAACGCGGCCGGCGTGTACGCGGCGATGGTCATCCTCGCGGTCGTCGCGCTGCTCGCCGAAGCCCTCCTCTCGGCCCTGGAACGCGGCCTGTTCCGCTGGAAGCCGGCCGACGGCGGCGACGGGCGCTGAGCCGTCTCCCACCGCGCCACCACCCCACCCCTCCCTCTCCCAAGGACGTGACCCTCATGCACGCTTCCCTCAGGACCACGGCGGCGGCGACCGCCGTGCTCGCCCTCTGCTCCCTCACCGCCTGCGGCGGCTCCTCCGGCCCGGGCGGCGGCAAGGACGGCGGGGGCAAGGTGAAGATCATGGTCGGCGGGCTCGACAAGGTCATCTACTTGCCCGCGATGCTCACCCAGAAGCTGGGCTACTTCCAGGACGAGGGCCTCGACGTCCAGCTGCTCACCGAACCCGCCGGGGTGCAGGCCACGACCTCGCTCGTCTCGGGCGACGTGCAGGGCGTCGTCGGTTTCTACGACCACACCCTCGACCTCCAGGTCAAGGGCAAGCAGGTCGAATCGGTCGTCCAGCTCTCCCACACCTCCGGCGAGGTCGAGGTGGAGTCGGCGAAGGCGGCCGGGGACATCACCTCGCCGAAGGACTTCGCGGGCAAGAAACTCGGCGTGACCGGGCTCGGCTCCTCGACGGACTTCCTCACCAAGTACCTCGCCGTCAGGAGCGGCGTGCCCGTCGAGAAGATCACGCCCGTCGCGGTCGGCGCGGGCCAGACCTTCATCTCGGCGCTCCAGCAGAACTCCATCCAGGCCGGGATGACCACCGACCCGACCGTCACGGCGATCCTCGACAAGAAGATCGGCAAGGTCCTGGTCGACATGCGGACCCCCGAGGGCTCCGAGAAGGCGCTCGGCGGCCCGTACCCCTCGTCGAGCCTCTACATGAACGCGGACTGGGTGGACGGTCACGAGAAGACCGTGCAGAAACTCGCCAACGCCTTCGTGAAGACGCTCCAGTGGATGGACGCGCACACGCCCGCGGAGATCGCGGCGAAGATGCCGGCCGACTACGCGCAGGGCGGCAAGGACCTCTACGCCAAGTCGATCGGCGCCACCCTGCCCATGTTCACGAGCGACGGCGTCATGCCCGAGAACGGGCCCGAGACCGTCGAGCGCGTACTCAAGGCGTTCAACCCGAACCTCAAGAACGCGAAGGTCGATCTCACCAAGACGTACACCACGAAGTTCGTGAAGAAGGCCGGCTGAGCACGGCGCGGGCCCGCCTCCACCGCGACTTCACCCCTCAGGTACGGAATGTCCCCGATCCGTGTCTGCTCCCGCTCAGAGCGGGCATCCGGTCGGCAGGACGGGGTGCCCGCTCTGAGCGGGCCACGGTGAAGGGGCAGGACATGGACGAAAGCTCGCTCAAGGCGGTCGGCTGGGCCCGCTCGCTGCCGCTGGAGACCGAGGTGCGCGCGGCCCGGGAGTGGACGCGCGGCCACCTCGGCACCCTCGGCTGGACCCGTACCGCCCCGGCGACCGTGGACGACGTCCTGCTGACCGTCTCCGAGCTCGTCACCAACGCCCACGTGCACGCGCACAGCACGGCGCACCTGCTGCTCACGTGGGACAACGAGTGCCTGCACGTGACCGTCCACGACTCCGCGCCCGGTCTCCCGCAGGCCCGCGAGGCGGGGCCGGAGGCGACCGGCGGCAGGGGCATGTTCCTCGTCGGCCTGCTCGCCGACACCGTGCACATCCACCCCTGCCGCCACGGCAAGGACGTCACCGCCTGCTTCCAGCCACCGGCGCCGATGACGTCGCCGGTGGCGGCCGCTCAGCCGAAGTAGCCGCCGGACGTCGCCGGGGACGGTCGCTCAGCCGAAGTAGCTGTCGAACGTCTTCGAGAACTCGCCCCCGTTGAAGCGGTCCCAGTTGACCGACCACGTCATGAGCCCGCGCAGCGCGGGCCACGTGCCGTGCGTCTGGTAGCTGCCGCAAGCGGTCTTCTTCGTCAGGCAGTCGAGCGTCTTGGTGACCTCGGCGGGCGAGGTCCAGCCGTTGCCGGCCTGGGTCGAGGCGGGCATCCCGATCGCGACCTGGTCGGGCCGCAGCGCGGGGAAGACGCGGCTCGTGTCGCCCGCGACGGGGAAGCCCGTCAGGAGCATGTCCGTCATCGCGATGTGGAAGTCGGCGCCGCCCATCGAGTGGTACTGGTTGTCGAGGCCCATGATCGAGCCGGAGTTGTAGTCCTGCACGTGCAGGAGGGTCAGGTCGTCGCGCAGGGCGTGGATCACCGGCAGGTACGCCCCGGCGCGCGGGTCCTGGCCGCCCCAGGGGCCGGAGCCGTAGTACTGGTAGCCGAGCTGGACGAAGAAGGTCTCGGGCGCCATCGTCAGGACGAAGTCCTTGCCGTACTTCGCCTTGAGGGACTTGACCGCCGAGATGAGGTTGACGATCGCGGGCGTCGCCGGGTTGCGGAAGTCGGTGTCCCCCGTGTTGAGCGAGAGCGAGTGGCCCTCGAAGTCGATGTCGAGGCCGTCGAGCCCGTACTCGTCGATGATCTTCGAGACCGAGGAGACGAAGGTGTCGCGCGCGGCGGTCGTCGTGAGCTGGACCTGCCCGTTCTGCCCGCCGATCGAGATGAGGACCTTCTTGCCCGCCGCCTGCTTCGCCTTGATCGCCGCCTTGAACTCGGCGGGCGTCTCGACGCCCGGGCACTCGCTCGCGGGGCACAGGCCGAAGCGGATGTCGCCGGAGGTGACCGAGGTGGGCTCGCCGAAGGCGAGGTCGATGACGTCCCAGGAGTCGGGCACGTCGGCCATCCGCGTGTACCCGGAGCCGTTGGCGAAGCTCGCGTGCAGGTAGCCGACGAGGGCGTGCGCGGGCAACTGCCCGCTCGTGCCGCCGCCGTTGCCGCCACCGGCGGCCGTGGTGACCTTGAGCGCGGCCGACTTGGCGGACTCGCCCGAGGCGTTCGCCGCGCTCACCTGGAAGCTGTACGCCGTCGCGGGCGAGAGCCCCGAAACGGTCGCCGTCGTCCCCGTGGCCGTCGCGACCTTGGCGCCGCCCTGGTAGACGCGGTACTCGCTCGCCCCCGGCACCGCGTTCCACGTGAGGGTCGCCGAGGTCGCGGTGGGTGTGCCCGCGCTCAGGCCGCCGGGGGTCGTGGGCACGGCGACCGGGTCGGCGCCCGGGCCGCTCAGGGAGAGGTCGTCGGCGTAGTAGGCGGGGGTCCCGTACCAGCCGTGCGTGTAGATCTCGACCGAGGTGGTGGAGGGGCCGGTACGGAAGGACGTGGTGAGCTTCTGCCAGTCGCCCGCCGAGGCCGTCCAGGTGGACACGTCCGTCGTGCCGGTCCCGGCGGCGCCGAGGTAGACGTAGCCGCCCCGCACCCAGCCGCTCAGGGTGTACGCGGAGTCGGGCTTGACCCGGACGGTCTGCGCGCACCTGGCGTTGTCGCTGCCGGCGGGCACGGCCTTGAGCGCCGCGCTCCCGCCGTGGGCGGGCGTGGCGACGGCCGAACCGCTGCCGGCCGAGCAACTCCAGCCGCTCGTACCGGACTCGAAGCCACCGTTGGCGACGAGTTCGCTGCCGGCCGCGGAGGCCGTGGGGGAGAGGGCGAGGAGGCCGCCGACGCTGAGGGCCGCGGCGAGGGATGCGGCAAGGGATCTGCCGCGGGACAGGGAGCTTCTACGGTGCACGACTGCCTCCGGAGCGGGAGAGCCCCGGCACGGCTGTGCCGGGGCGGAGGACGCGAAGGGATGGTGAACGGACCGTCGAGGTGCGGGAAGTGCTGCCTCAAGATGGTCCAGACCAATGCGCCTGTCAAGACCGCTCGCGCGGTTCCCCGCTCCTGCCCGGGGCGAGACGCGCCCGCCCACCGATCACGGTGACGCTCCGGTGCCCGTACCGCGCCGGTCGTCTCCCCCGGGCCGGGGCCCCGCTCAGGGCACGTTCCACTTCTGGGCCGCGTTGCCCGAGCAGATGGCGATCTGGAGCGGGGTGCCGGGGGTCAGGCTCGCGTTCGCCACGTCCAGGCACTTGTCGGCGGCGACGTTGACGATGTCGTTGCCCGGGGAGTAGCGCCACTGCGTCACGTTCGTCGTGTCGCACGCGGCCATGACCACGTGCGTCCCGTCGTTGGTCGAGCGGCCCACGAGGGAGAGGCAGCGGCCGTTCTTGCGGAGCGTGCCGTCCTTGGCGAACTGCCACTTCTGGTCCGCGCCGCCGTCGCACGGGTACAACTTGAGCGCGCCCCCCGCGAGTTGCACGCAGTGCCCCTGGAAGCCCTCGTACCGTCCGACGATCGCGCCGAGCGGCCGGGAGAAGTCCTGCGCCGGGGGCTGCGCCTTCTTCGGCGTGTTCGCCGCCGGACCGGCCGGCTTCTTGTCCTTCGTGTCCCCGGCCGGGACAGCCTTCTCGACGGGCTTCGTGTCCTCCGGGACGGTCTTGGGCGCGCCATCCCCCGTGGCGCCCGCCCCGCTCGTCCCCGCCGCCGGGGCACCGACGACCGGGCCCGGCGCGGGCGCCTGCGCCGGAGCCTGCGCGCGGCTCTCCTCGCGCGGCGCGGCCGCCTCCTTCGCGGGGGAGGGCGAGGGGGACGCGGTGGGCGGGGCGGAGGGCGAGGGCGCCGCGCCGGCCGGGACGCGGGCCGCCCGGTCGCTCGCCGCGAGCGCGGGGCTCTCCTTGCCCTCGTCGTCCAGGACGGTGCCGCGCGCGGCCACGGCCGAGAGGGTGACCGTGGCGGAGACGGCGGCCGCCCAGCCGAGGGTCACCCAGACCCTGCGGCTCGGCACGAGGCCGTGCGGGGCCCGTGCGGGGCTGCGGCGGAAGGCGGCCGTGAAGGTCTGCTCGGCCGGGTCCGCGGGGTCCGGCGTGCGGTGCGAGGGGCGCAGGGGGCGCATGGCGTGAGTACTCCTGAAGGTCGGTCAGAGCAGGTCGTGCTCGTCGAGCTGCATGAGCTGGGCGGAGTCCGGGGAGGTCAGTTCGGCGACGCGCATCGCCTGCCGTTCCGTCATCGCCTGGAAGAGCTGACGGGCCGTACGGCCGTTGCCGAAGCCCGCGTCGCGCGGGATCGTCGAAACGTGCGCGGTCAGCGCCTGGCGCGCCGCGTCCGTCAGCTCGTACCGGTGGCGCTGCGCGTGGTGCTCCACGATGCTGACCAGTTCCTCGGAGCTGTAGTCGGCGAAGAGCAGGGTCCGGCTGAACCGGGAGGACAGACCGGGGTTGGAGGAGACGAAGCGGTCCATGTCCCCGGGGTACCCGGCGGCGATGACCACGACCTCGTCCCGGTGGTCCTCCATGAGCTTGACGAGCGTCGCGATCGCCTCCGTCCCGAAGTCGTTGCTCGCGCCCGCCGGGGCGAGCGCGTACGCCTCGTCGATGAAGAGCACCCCGCCGCGCGCCCGCAGGAACGCCTCGGTCGTCTTCGGGCCCGTGTGCCCCACGTACTCGCCGACCAGGGAACTGCGGTCCACCTCCACGAGGTGACCGCGCGACAGCAGCCCCAGCCCGTGCAGGAGCCTCCCGTAGAGGCGGGCCACGGTCGTCTTGCCGGTGCCGGGATTGCCCGCGAAGACCAGGTGCCGGCTCAGCGGGGGAGCGGGCAGCCCCGCCTCCTCGCGCATCCGCACCGTCTGCATGAGCTTGACCATGCCGTTGACGTCGCGCTTGACGCCGTCGAGGCCCACCAGCTCGTCCAGCTCGGCGAGCAGGTCCTCCAGGCTCTCCGGCTCCGGCGCCGGCTCGCCCTGGTCCCACAGCGCGCCGTCCCCCTCCACCGCGCCCTGGTCCGGCGCGAGCGGGCCCTCGCCCGCCCCCGCGACGGAGGCCGGGGCGGCGGGCGGCCGGCCCCGGTCCGACAGGCTCGGCAGCACCGCCGTACGGACCCGTACCGCCGCGCAGTCCTCGAACTCCGGCTCCGCGCCGTCGGCCAGCCCGACGTCCTGCGCGCTGTCGAAGACCCGGCAGCCGAGGAACCGCACGCGCGCCCCCTTGCCGATGTGCAGGGCCGGGAACGTCGCCCCCGACACGTCGCAGTGCGCGAAGGTGCCGCCGGCCTGCTCGCCGATGAGGACGCCGTTCTTGCCGCAGTCCTCGAAGCGCACACCGCGTACCTCGGCGCTCGCCTCGCGCTCCAGGACGAGCCCGCTGCCGGCCGCGCCCGCGACCAGACCGCCCGTCATGGTCAGCCGCCCGCCCGCGTCCACGGTCACCCCGGCGCCCCCGGCCCCGCTCACCCGCACCTCGGTGAGCGCCACCGCCGTGCCCGGGCCGATCTCGACCCCACTGCGCCCCTGACCGGTGAACACGCACGCCCGCAGCCGCGACTCCTCCTCGGCCGCGGAGCGCAGCCGCAGCCCCGTCTCGGCGCCGACCGCCCGCAGCCCCGTGAGGTCGAGGCGCGCCTTCTCGTCGCCGTGCACGGCGCACAGCCGCGCCCCCTCCACCGAGGAGTCCACCACCTCGGCGCCCGCCGCGCCCGAGACCCGCAGCCCGTGCTCGCCCGCCCCGCGGACCCGCAGCCCTTCGAGCACGGCGCGCGCCTGCCCGGCGAGCGCGAGCCCGCTCCCGTGCGCCTCGGCCACCAGCGCGTCCGCGAGCTCCACCACGCTCGCGCCCGCCGCGCTCAGCCCGTGCCCGCCGGGACGCACCACCTGGCAGTCCCGCAGCGAGACGCCGCCCTGGTCGTCGGCCCGCACCCCGTGCTCGCGCGGGTCACTGATCCGCGTCTCGCGCAGCACCGCGCGGCCCCGCTGCGCGAGCCGCACCCCGCACCGCCCGCTCTCCTCCACCCGGCAGTCCGTCAGCTCGGCCGTGCCGTCCTCCTCGACCAGCACCCCGTGCCGCCCCGTGCCCGCGAAAACGCCGCCGCGCGCCAGGAAGCGGCCCGCGCCCTTCGCCCGCGCGCCCGAGCCCGACGTGTCCCGCACCCGCAGCCGCTCGGCGATCAGCACCGCCTGCCCCGAGACGACCGCGCCGATCCCGTCCACCTCGCCGATCTCCGTGTCCACCGCCCGCGCCCGCGCGTCCCCCACGAGGTGCAGCGCCGCGCCACGCGCCCCGATGAGCCGGCTCCGCTCCAGAACGAGGACCCCGCCTCCGTCCACCGGGTCCGCCACCTCGCGCGCCAGCGTGTCCCCCGCGCCCAGCCGCGCGTTGGCCGCCGCCGAGGCCCCCGTCGCGGAGCCGAGCACCTCGTCCGGCCGCCCGTCAGCTCGCAGCGCTCCGGCGAAAAGGCACGCCGGTCTTCGAACCGCACCACCGGCTGGTCCAAATCCGAGCCCGCGAGGCGCAGTTCGCGCAGCACGCACCCCGGGGCCGTCACCGTCACCGGGACCCCCTGCGGCGCCTGGAGCCGCACCACGCCCCCGCCCGCCTCCGCCTCGACGGTGACCCGCCGGGAGAGCACGAGACTCTCCACGTACGTACCGGGAGCCACGAGGACCGTCGCCCCCGCGGGCGCGGCGGCGAGCGCGGCGGCGATCGTACGGTGGACTCCGCGGCCCCGCGGGCCGACTCTGACGGCCGTCACTGCGGCCCCCCGTTCTGTTCGTGCTGCTGCTCGCCGTCGTAGAAGTCGTGGTCCGGGAAGACCTGCTTCTGCAAGGTCGAGGAGAGGTACAGGTTGGCGAACGTCTTGTCGACGAGCTTGCCGAGCCCCGCGATCGCGAAGGTGTCGAAGAGGCCGCCGCGGTGGTAGAAGCGCCCGCCGAAGTTCTGGATCATCGCGGTACGCGCCACGCCGAGGCTCACGGCGCCCGCGACGCCGCCCGCCATGCCGACCGCGCCCGCGAGCAGCGCGTCGCTGCCGTGCAGGTGCACGGTGTTGCCGTCCGCGTCCTTGATCCCGAAGATCGCGGAGCTCGCCGCACCCGTGATGAAACCGGAGAGCGCCCCGCTCACGAGGCCCACGCCCCAGTCGTAGGTGCCCGAACGCCAGCGCGTGACCTTCTCGTTGCCCGCGAACTCCGCCGTCCACGAGTCGTCGTTGGGGCGCCGCGCGTACGGGTTGCCCTGGTCCACCTGGCTGAGGCCCGTCTTCCACGGGCCGCCCCGGAACGTCGCGAAGTGACCGGCCGAGAAGGCGCCCTTGACGCCCGCCCCGACCGCCGCCCCGAACGCGGCCTTGCCGACCTCGTTCCAGCCGAACTGCGTGCCCGTCGCCGCCGCGACGATCCCGTAGACCGCCAGGTTCATGCCGAAGTCGAGCAGGAACTCCTGGATCAGGTCGACGGCGAGCGCCTGCCCGGCCTTGTACGGGAACGACGTGTAGGTGCTCACCCCGCTCGCCGTGTGGCCCCACTCCCAGCGGTTGGGCTCGCGCCACATGCGGTTGAAGCCGCGGTACTCGGAGAGGATGCCCGTGAAGTTGGTCTCGCGGCCCGTCAGCGTGGTGCGGCCGAAGGTGTCGCGGTGCCACACGTAGCCGGGGATGGTCCGCTCGTCGATGACGCTCGCGCCGTCCGCGCCGAAGCGGCGCCACTGCTTGTGCCAGTCCTCGCTCTCCAGGAAGCTGCCGTCCGGCAGCCGCACCTTGCGGCCCAGCTCGATGCCGTTGTCGTACTCCTTCCACACGTGCGCGTCGAAGGTGTCGCCCGGCGACTGGAGGTACTCGCGGACCCGGTAGGGGGAGTCCTGGAAGTGCGGGGTGTCCGCCGGGCGGACCGGGATCTCCTGCACGACGTGCCGCTGCTCAGGTCGAAGTCCTGAAGAAGGCGCCGGGGCGGAAATTCCCCGAGCGGGCGCCGTCGCGCCGAACCACAGCCGCACCCGTTCGCCCGCGCCGCCGCCGAAGCCCTTGACCGCCCCGTCCGCGCCGGTCTTGTTCCAGCTCCAGCCGCCCTGCGGGGTCTTCCAGGCGTCGACCACGGTGCCGTCCGCGAGGAGCCGGTGGTCCCGCACGAGGCCGCCCGCCGCGTCGAAGTCCTGGAAGCTCTCGCGGTCCCAGCCCCACGGGGTGACCTCGCCCCGGTGGTGGTTGAGCCTGCGGACGCCGGTACCGCCCGCCCCGTCGCTCCAGCGCACCGTGCCGTCGAGCATCCCCTGCGAGGTGATCCGGATGCCGTTCGCGCCGCCCGCCGGGTCGGGGAAGGTGTCCTGGCGGGAGATGACGAGGCCGTGGTGGTCGTACCGCGTCCAGTCGCTGCCCGCGCCCATCCGGCCCTCGCGCCCGGCCGCGCCGGGCGGGGGACGGAAGTCCACGACGGAGCCGTCCGCGAGACCCATGCGGGCCACGTGCCACTGCTTGCCCGCGTTCGGGGTGTACCAGTTCCCGTCGCCCAGGTCGTTGGTGAAGCGCTCCTGCCAGCGGATGTCGCCCGCGTTGACCCCCGTCGGCAGGTTCGTCGTGTCGAAGTCGGTGGCCTGGTAGGTGCGGTGGCCCTTGAGGCCGTCGTCGCCCTGCTTCCACGGCAGGTAGCCGTTCTGCTTCGCGACCCCGTCCGGCATCGCGACGTCGCCGGTCGTCACGGCCTTGCCGTCGAGCGGCTTGCGTGTCTCGCGGACGAGGTCGCCCGCCCTGCTGATGTCGGTGATCGTCCCGTTGTTGCTGACGAACCGCACGCCGTGCGTGACGCCGCCCGCGCCGGTCTCGGTCCAGGTGTGCATCTGGAGCCGGCCGTCCTTGGCGAGCCAGGGCACGTGGTCCAGGTTCGCCGCGCGGTACTCGGGGCTCATCATCCAGCGGAAGACGCGCGGCGGACGCTGTTCGGCGAACCGCGTGCTGTCCAGGAAGCCGCCGTCCTTCAGCGTCACGCCCCGGCCGTTCTCCTTGCCGTGCGCGGACCACGACGTGTAGTCCTTCTTCGGCACCCCGTCCGCGCCGAACTCCGTCTGGTGCAGGCGCCGTACGTCGTCCACGGACCAGTTGAAACGGCCGAACTTCTCCTGCGCCACGACCCGCACGCCGGTCTCCGGGTGGGGCAGGTGGTCCGTGAAGCCGCGCCCCGGGCCCCACGTGCGGTCGCCCTCGGCGATCTTCTTGAACTCGCTGTCGAAGCGGGTCCAGCGGGTGTCACCGGAGAAGCTCTGCGAGAACGGCCGGTGGCCGACGTCGGCGAGGACGTGTCCGCCGTCCGGCAGCTCCTGGTAGTGCCGCACACGTGTGCCGGTGTGCCCCGTGACGTCGAACCAGCTGCGCCCGCTCTCGCCCCAGTGCCGGGTGCCCGAACCGACGACGGTGCCCGCGCCGTCGAACTCGGTCCACACGCCGCGCTGGTTGAAGCGGCCGAAGGAGCCGACGCCCGCCGCCGAGTGGTAGCCGTCCAGGACGTGCCCGTTCGGCAGCGGCCTGCGCTCCATCAGCTCGACGCCCGAGTGGGTCGTCAGCTTGACACGGCCGTTGCCGAGCCCCTTCGTGTCCACGGTGCCCGCGTCGTACCACTTCTTGATCGCCGGAGCGGCGACCGGCTGTCCCGGCCGCACCCGCTCCCAGCTCGGCTTCGTCACGCCGTCCGTGGGGAGGGTCACCTTGAGGAACTGGTCGTTCTTGAGCGTGCCCTTGTCGAAGACGTTGATCCGCTGCTCGAAGAGCTGGCCGTTGCCGTTGTAGAGGTGGTACTCGTTCGCGCGTCCGCCGCCGTTGAACGTCAGGCGGTAGTTGCCGTCCGCCTGGTGGGCGAAGGTGTGCGTGCCCGCCGGTACGGGGGCCATGTCGCCGTCGAGCAGGACGTGGGTGTCCGTCCGGACGAAACGGGTGCCGACACCGTCCGTGAGCTGCACGACGTCGAAGTGGCCGCCGCCCGCGTGGTCGGTGACGCGGAAGGTGTGCGCGCCCGCGCCGGGGGGCGCGATCGTGTAGTCGTGGGCGCCCGCGGGCCCGAAGAGCCGTACCTGGCCGTCCGCGCCCGTGATCCGGTGGCCGCCGCCCGGCCTCGCGGTGACGGTCACGTCGTCCACGGGGTTCATGTCCCGGCTGTACAGCGCCAGGTGTCCGCCCGGGTGTACGCGGATGCCTTCCCCGTTCGCGAGCACGTGGCCGACCTGGGCCTGCACGGTGCCGTCCGGCCGGTACA
>NZ_GG770539.1:6538945-6542063 GCF_000154905.1 Streptomyces sp. SPB074
CGACGATGTGCCCGTCCGGGCCGGGTGACGACGGTCGCGTGCGGCACGGGTGTGCCGCCCGCGTGCACGACGCGCGACGCCCCCGCCGCCCACCGGCATGTGCGCGTACTCGTTGCCGGTGCCGAGCCGCACCACGTCGTGCGTGTGGGCGCCCTGCCCGTCGAAGACCGCGTGGTTGCCGCCCGCTTGGACCCGGAAGCTCCCGTCGCCCTGCCGCACGACGGTGTCGCCGGCCCCGAGGGTCGGATTCCCGCCCGCCGGGTCGGTGCGCAGCGGGCCGTTGAGGTGTGGATGACCGTGGAGCGCGAGCAGGTCGTGGGTGTGCGTGCCCGCGCCGTCGTAGACGTGGGTGAGGTGCGGGTTGGTGCCGTCCGGCACGTGGAAGTTCGTGCCGTGGACGGTGACGGGGCCGCGTGCGCCGCCGTTGAGGTCGACGCGGGTGACGGGGCCGGGGCCTGTGGGGCGCAGAGCCAGCTCGCCCGTGGCTCCGAGGGGGATCGCGTTGTGGGTGTGTGCTCCCTGGGGGCCGACGACGATGTGGTGGCCGTTGGTCGGGTCGTCGATGCGGAAGCCGCCGCCGGTCTGGGGGGTGACGGTGGCGCCGTGGAGCGTGGGGGGTGTGCCGTCGGTGGGGAGGTGGAGGTCGCGGCCGTTGAAGGCGGGGTGCTGGACGGAGAGCAGGTCGTGGGTGTGGGTGCCGGTGGCGTTGTACACGTGGTGGCGGCCCGGGGCGGCGGCGGGGACGTGGAAGTCGGTGCCGTGCAGGGTGATCGGGCCGCGTGCGCCGCCGTTGAGGTCGACGCGGGTGACGGGGCCGGGGCCTGTGGGGCGCAGAGCCAGCTCGCCCGTGGCTCCGAGGGGGATCGCGTTGTGGGTGTGTGCTCCCTGGGGGCCGACGACGATGTGGTGGCCGTTGGTCGGGTCGTCGATGCGGAAGCCGCCGCCGGTCTGGGGGGTGACGGTGGCGCCGTGGAGGGTCGGCGGTGTCCCGTCGGTGGGGAGGTGGAGGTCGCGGCCGTTGAAGGCGGGGTGCTGGACGGAGAGCAGGTCGTGGGTGTGGGTGCCGGTGGCGTTGTACACGTGGTGGCGGCCCGGGGCGGCGGCGGGGACGTGGAAGTCGGTGCCGTGCAGGGTGATCGGGCCGCGTGCGCCGCCGTTGAGGTCGACGCGGGTGACGGGGCCGGGGCCTGTGGGGCGCAGAGCCAGCTCGCCCGTGGCTCCGAGGGGGATCGCGTTGTGGGTGTGTGCTCCCTGGGGGCCGACGACGATGTGGTGGCCGTTGGTCGGGTCGTCGATGCGGAAGCCGCCGCCGGTCTGGGGGGTGACGGTGGCGCCGTGGAGGGTCGGCGGTGTCCCGTCGGTGGGGAGGTGGACGTCGCGGCCGGCGAAGCCCGGGTGCTGGAGGGAGAGCAGGTCGTGCGTCGGGGCGCCGTGCGCGTCGTACACGTGCGTGAGCCGCGGGTTGGTGCCGTCCGGCACGTGGAAGTCCGTGCCGTGCGCGGTGACGGGCCGCGCCTGGGCCGCTCCCGCCGCGTCCACCAGCGTGTGGCCGCCACCTCCGGCGGGGGTGAGGACGAAGTCGTTGGTGCCGCCGAGCGGTACGACCGTGTGGGTACGGGCGCCGGTCGCGTCCACGACGACGTGGCTCTCGCCGTACTGGACGCGGAAGCCGCCGCCCGCCTGCGCGGTGACCTGCGCCTGCGGCGCGGGCGCCGGGGCCCCGTCCGGGCCGGTGAGGCCGAGCTGCTGCCCGTTCCTGCTCGGCAGCACGTGGATCTCGCCGCCCGCCCCGTCGCCGAGCCGCAGCCCGGAGCGCGTCGGCAGGCCCGTCGCCGGGTCGTAGAGCTGGAAGCCGCTGCCCGAGGGCATCCGTATCTCGTGCCCGACCATCCCCGGGCCGCTGCCGCCCGGCATCGGCGTGACGTGGCGCACGGTGTTCGGGTGCAGCGTGTCCAGCGCCACGACGGCGCCGTGGAACTGCCCGCCCGACAGCGTCACGAACCGTTCGTCGGACAGCACCCGCAGCCCCCCGCCGTCCTGCGGCGCGAGATCGATGTGCCGGGCCTCGACCGCGTTCACCCGCTGTTCCAGGTGCACGGTGTCCGTCGCCCCCGGCCCGTGTCCGGCACGCACCGTCGGCGTCCACGCGCCGCCGCCCGGCGGGACGGTGACGGTGGCGTCCGCGATGCCGCCCGTGCCGCTGGGGGTCACGTGCAGCTGGACCCCGTTCAGGCCCGGGACGTCGAGCGTCCTTATGAGCGTCGCCGGGGCGGGGACGGGCACGGCGGCCGAGGTGGAACCGGTGGGCGGCACGTGCGAACCGCTGGGCAGCGACGTCAGCTCGACCTCGCCGCCACCCCCGTGCGCGCCGGGCGGGACGATCTCCATCGGACCGGCCGGGGCGTAGTCGCTGGCCGCGTCCAGGTGGTAGTCCCAGCGCTGCACGGTACCGTCGCCGAGCGTCCGCTCGATCCGCAGGATGTCCCGGCCGCCCTGCTGGAGGTGGTGGGCCGTCACGCCGCTGAGGCCGCCGGTCTGCGTCACGGTGACGTCGGCCCGCGTGGCCCCCGTGCCCGGGCGCACGTCCACGACGACGCCCGGCAGCAGTTCGTCCATGTTGCGGAAGGTGTGCTGAAGGTCGTACTGGACGGTGTGCACCATGTTGACGCGGACGGTGCGCTGGGCGAGCGCGGAGAGGTCGATCAGGCCGCCCTTGCCGAGGTCGGCGATGAGCGAGCCGCTCCCGGGCAGCGCGAGCCCGCCCGTCGTCGCGGGCATCGCCGTGGGCTTGGGGTCGATGCCGGTGACGGACCCGTTGAGGTGCCCGAGCCCGTTCACCCCGTCGCCCGCACCGGCCCCCGAGGACAGCGGGGGCACCGAGACCTGGCCGGTCCCCGTCGTGACCTGCGCGGACGCGCCCGGGGCCGGGACCTGCGCCTGCCCGGGCTGGTGGACGGCCGGCGCGTGCACCTGCGTCGCCGGGGGCACCGCGGTGTCGCCCGCCCGGACGACGGGGGCGTCCACGTGGGCGACCGGCGGCGCGGTGTTTGCGGTCTTCGCGGCCGCAGGCACGTCCACGTGCCCGACGGGCGGTGCCGTGATCTGGGCGGAGGCGCCG
>NZ_GG770539.1:6542731-6546247 GCF_000154905.1 Streptomyces sp. SPB074
GAGGCGTTGATGGTGGAGCCGAGGCCGTGGAACGCGCTCGTGTTGATGCCGCCGATCGCCGAGCCGCCGGTGAGCCCGTGGACCGAGGCGAGGCCGCCCCCGATACCGGTGGGCGGGGTCGGCGTGAACCCGGTGAGGTTCACGTGCCCGAAGGAGCCGATGCCGCCCGTCGGGGGCGCGAGCTGGAGGCCGTGCGCGACACCCCCGCTGATCTTGCTCGTGGCGCCGATGAACTGCCCGCCCGCGAAGGCCCCGTAGCGGTAGAGGCCGAAGACACCGCGGTCGATGACACCGATCTTCAGCGCGAAGAGCACGCCGTGGCCCAGCTCGTCGGCGGCGACCGGCAGGAGCAGCCGCAGGGAGTTCGCCCCGCGCAGCCCGTTGAGCGTCGTGTTGACGAGCGTCGTGCCGATCCCGCGGATGCCGTTGAGGCCGCCGATCACCGTCTTGAGCGCGAAGAACGTCTTCGCGCCCGCCAGGTTGATGACCGTCAGTCCCGCCACCGCGGGCACCATCCTGATCTCTTTGATGCCGTTGACGCCCATGGTGAAGCCCTTGGCGCCGGGCATGAAGTGCAGCCCCGCGCCGCTGATCTTCAGCCCGTTGAGCCCCTTCATGCCGCGCAGCCAGTTGCCCGAGGCGCTGAACACGTCGTCGAAGCCGAGCGTCAGCCGTGCCAGCGAGCCCAGCGAGTTCCCGCCGGAGAGGAGGTTGCCCGCGCCCTTGAAGGCGCCCGCGCCGAGCCCCTTGAGGCCCTTCCACAGGTCACCGAGGCGGATGCCCTTCGTCGTCGGCGCGATCACCCCGATGATCGAGAGCACGAGATCGGTGATGCTCGCCTTGCCCTGCGAGAAGTCGATCGCCGTCTTGATGAGCAGCGCGACGTTGAGGCCGATCGCGAAGAGCGCGAGCGGACCGCCCACGATCATCGCCGGGATGATGAGGATGAGCGCGAGCCAGCCCAGCGCCTTCCAGAACTCCTCGCACTCGTCGATCGGCGAGGCGATGCTGTACGCGGCGTCGGTGATCGTGCCCGAGGCGGTGTCCGCCGCCGATTCGAGCCGGCTCTTCGCGTCCTCCGCGATCGCCTTCTGCTCCTCGCGGCCCGCGTCGTCGTCCTCGTCCAGGGCCGCCGCCGCGCTCAGGGCGTCGTCGGCGCGCTTCTGCTGCGTCCGCATGACGTCCACGTACGTGCGCAGCGCGCCCTGCACGTCCTTGTGCGCCTGCCGGAACGAGGAGACGTACTTGCGGAGGTCCCCGTCGATCTTCTTGCGCAGCGCGTCGGCCGTCTCACCGACGAAGATGCCGTCCGTCGTGTTGAGGACCGAGGTCAGGCCGTCGTCGATCGTGTCGGCGAGGTCGACCAGGTTCTCCTGCGAGGAGATGACCTCGTCGATACGGTCCGCGTCGCCCGGGGTCGGGTCGCCACCGAGTCCGAGCGCACTCCAGTCGGAGGGGCGGGGCATGGGGCGCGCTCCTTCCTCGACGGCCCGGTCCGGGCCGCCTGCCGGTCCGTCGGGCACCGGCCGCGAGGGCCGCTGCCCTGTCCACGCACGAGCGGGGCAGAAGGTTCAGCCGGGTTTCCCGGGAGGCGATGAACCTTTCGAGGGGGCCCGTGCGTGGAAGGTGCGGACAGCCGGTCCGGACCACCGGGCCACCGAGGGACCAGGGAGGTACGGGGTGCCCGACTTCTCCATCGACTACTCGAACCTGCACGTCGTGCAGGCCAAGATGCACGAACTCGCGGACGCGGCCGGCAGCGGCGGCGCGACCGGGGCCTTCAAGGAGGTCGGCGAAGCCTCCAGCTCCGAACGCAAGGCGATCCTCGGGGACTCCGGCCTCTCCTACGCCTTCAACCTCTTCTACTCGTACTCGGCCTCCCGCACCAAGGACGCCAAGGACGGCCTCGGCCAGCTCGCGGACACCTTCTCCGGCGTCTCGGACACCTTCTTCAACGCCGACGCGCAGCTCTCCTCCGCCGCCGGTCTCATGAGCCAGAGCCTCGGCCTGGACGACTGGAAGAACGACAAGGAAGCGTACGAGCACTGGCAGGACGAGAAGACGGCCTGGGACGACTACCTGGAGAAGATCGGCGCCTCCGACTACTTCGCCGAGCACCCCGACGCGAACATGGGCGAGCTGTGCCGCGCGGACGACGCCCCGTCCTTCTGCGAGACGTGGATCGAGGACAACGACGCCCCCGACGACCCCGGGGACGCGCCGCCCAAGCCGTCCGACGACCCGCCGCTGTCGTACTCCTACGAGGACGAGCACGGCAAGGTCTCGGTCGATGTCGAGGTGGACGGCGACTACAACGTGATGAAGGAGACCTCCACCATCACGACGCCCGACGGCCAGTCCTACACCTCGGTCACGACGTACGACTCCGCGCCCGAGTACCACGAGACCTCCGACGGCGACCGCTACGACGCCCGCGACTACACGATGGAGACGACGTACGCGGACGGCTCGAAGACCTCCACGAAGGTCGTCATCAACGAGGACGGCTCCGGGACCATGACCACGACCGATCAGGACGGCGAGGTCACTACCGTGACCCGCGGCGGCCCGGACGAGGACTGGACCGAGCCCGAGGAGGAAGACTGAGCCCGTCCACCGCCCGGCCCCCGGCCGAAAGGCCCGGACCCCGCGCCCGCGCGCGCCTGTGACCCCGTGACCCCGCGGCTCCCTAGTTCCCGCCGCTCCGACCCCGACAGAAAGGCAGCCCCGTGCCCGCCAACATCAGCCTCTCCTACGCCGAGATCGAGCGCGTCTCCAACCTCCTCGACACGAGCGTCGAGCAGACCCTCGTGCCGCGCATGGACGAGGCGAAGACCGAGGTCGACAACCTCCTCGACACCTCCCTCGTGCTCACCCAGTCGAGCCCCGCGCTCCAGACGCAGTACGAGAAGTTCACGACCTCCCTCAAGGAGGCCACGGACAGCATCAAGGGCTACGCCGAGCAGTTCCGCCAGATCATGAACTCGGTGAAGGACATGGACCACGACATCGCCGAGAAGGTCAACAGCAGCGGCCAGTAGGCCCCTCGGGGCACGTGTCCCCGCCCCCCCGCACGGACTCACCGACTCACCCACCCGCGAGGAGAACAGCACCATGGCGCAGCCCGATGTCCTTTTCGACTACGACGAGATCGCCCGCGTCGCCACCACGATGGGCACCAAGCTCAGTGACATCTCCACCGAACTCGGTGACCTGGAGACCACGGTGAGCGGTCTGCTCCAGGACGGGCTCGTCTTCGAGAAGGCGAGCCCCGCCCTCCAGGAGGCGTACAACGACTTCAGCAACCAGATGAAGACGTCCGCCAAGAACATCCAGGAGTACGCGAACACCTTCAACGACATCGCGAAGGCGATCGCCGACTCCGACGGTGACATCGCCACCAGCGTCAAGAACGCCCAGAGCGGCTCCGAGGGCTGACCCCCCGCAGCCCGCCGCCGGGCCCACGAAGGCCCCGCCCCCCCGGAGAGGGAGGCGGGGCCTTCGTCCGTCGTACGG
>NZ_GG770539.1:6546421-6549571 GCF_000154905.1 Streptomyces sp. SPB074
CGTCCGCCCCCGGCCGGTCCCGCCCCCGTGCCCGCCGCCCGCTACGTGCCGAGCACCGTCAGCGGCACCTGCACCGTGATCGCCGCCCCCGCCTCGCCGGCCGTCCAGCCCCGCCCCGTCACGAGCGGGGTGCGCACCTGCTCCGCCGAGATGCGCGCGCCGATGAGGTCGCCCTCGCCGATGCTCTTCGGGCCGAGCAGGATGCCGCGCCGGGCGCGGCGCGCGATGCCCACCCAGCCGAGCGAGCTCATCGACTCCGGAAGGCCCGACAGGAGCAGCCCCTGCCCCCGGTCGCGGCCCGAGGAGGCAACCTGCCGCAGCACCTTGTCCGCCTTGCAGTTGAGCATGAGGTCCGCGTCGTCCACGACCACGACGACCGGACGGCCCTCGACCTCCGCCAGCGCCCGCGCGACCGCGTCCGCCGAGGGGTCGGGGTCCGCGAACACCTTCGCGAGATCGTGCGCGGCGAGCTGCCGCAACTGCGAGTCGCGCGGGGTGAGGACGACGAGCTGGGTGCCGCCCAGGAGCAGCGAGACGGCCATCGAGGCGAGCGTCGTGCTGCGGCCCGTGCGCGGCGGGCCCGCGACCATGAACGCCCCGCCCCCCGTCGCGAAGTCGAAGCTCAGCGGCTCCCCGGAGTCCCCGCCGATCCCGAGCAGCGCCCGCAAGGGGGCCCGCTCCTCGGCCGGGACCTGGTCCATCGCCTCCTGGAAGCCCACCACCGAGGGCAGCTCCCGGACCGGGAAGGGGCGCCGCGAGGCCGGCAGCGCGGCGTCGCGCGCCGTGGTGCGCTTGCCGATCTCCCGTACCGCCTCCGCCTGGTCCCCGCCGCCCTCGGACGGCAGCAGCGCGATCTGCGCCTCGATGCCCTCGGGGGCGAGCCAGCCCCGGCCCGGCGGGATGTGCGCGGGCACCTTGTTGCGCGGCATCCCCGCCACGTTGTAGTCGCCCGGGTCCGCCTGCCGCAGCAGCAGCCTGCGGTCGTTGTGCGCCGCGAGGCGCCCGCCGAGCAGGACCCGCTCCGAGGTCGCGATCACGTGGATGCCCGCCGCCGCGCCCTCGCGCAGCAGCCGGACGACGTCCGCGTAGACCCGGCCGCCGTCGTAGTCGTCGAGCATCGAGCCGAGCGCGTCCCAGCCGTCGATCAGGAGCAGCAGCCGCGCCGGCCGCCGGTCCTTGCCGACCTTCGTACGCACGTCGGCGAGATCGGCCGCGTTGTGCTGCGCGATGAGCCGCTGCCGCTGCGTCAGCTCCCGGCCCAGGCGCGTGATGAGCCGCTCCAGGCGCTCCACGTCGTGCCGCGAGACGACCGCGCCGCAGTGCGGCAGGGACTCCAGGACCGACAGACCCCCGCCGGAGGCGTCGATGCCGTAGATGTGCAGGTCGGCCGCGCCGATCGCGAGCGCCGCCGAGCCGGCGACCGTGCGCAGCACCTGCGTGCGCCCCGAGCGCGGCGAACCGATGACGTAGAGGTGCCCGAAGGTCGCGAAGTCGATGACGCCGAGCCGGCGCTCCTGCGACCGCGGGAGGTCGAGAAGCGCGTACGGGACCGGCGGCAGCGCCCCCGGCGACGGCTTCGGCACGGGCGGCAGGTCCTCGGCCCGCACCCGCTCGGCCAGCGGCTCCAGCCACGGGCTCGGCTGCGGCGTGAAGTCCTCCAGCAGCTCCGTCGCCCGCCCGATCGCCTCCACGAGCACCCGCAGATCGGTGACCGGCTCCTCCTCGGGCGCCGCCGCCCACTCGCGCTCCTCCTCCTCCTCGCCCCACTCCGCGGGACGCCCGAGCCGCTGCCACGCCAGCTCGACACCGCGCACCGGACGCGCGGGACCCGCCGTCGCCGCCGAGCCCGCGTCGCGCTCGGCACCCGCCCACGCCGTCTGGAACGGCGTCGGCGCGTCCGCGCCGCGCCGCACGAGCGCGCGCCCGGGGCTCGCGGACGAGATGCTCACCGCGTCCGTCGCGTTGATGATGTCCTGGCTCTCGGCCCGGTCCGTCACGCGCAGCGCGACCCGCAGGTTGGTGTTGGCGCGGATCTCGTTGCTCACCGCGCCGCCCGGACGCTGCGTCGCGAGCACCAGGTGCAGCCCGAGCGAACGCCCGCGCTGCGCCAGGCTGATGAGCCCCGGCACGAAGTCCGGCAGCTCCCGCACGAGCGTCGCGAACTCGTCGATGACCAGGATCAGGCGCGGCAGCGGAGCCAGCTCCGGCTCCCGCGCCCGCTTCGCCCGGTACTCCGTGTGGTCCTTCGCCGCGACCTCGGCGAGCAGCCGCTCGCGGCGCTTGAGCTCCGCGTCGAGCGAGGCCAGCGCGCGCTGCACGAGGTGCCCGTCGAGGTCGGTGATCATGCCGAGCGTGTGCGGCAGTTCCGCGCACTCGCGGAAGGCGCTGCCGCCCTTGTAGTCGACCAGCACGAAGGTCAGCTCGTCCGGCCGGTTCACGGCGGCGAGCGAAGCGATCATCGTCTGGAGCAGTTCCGACTTGCCCGCGCCCGTCGTCCCGCCGATCAGCATGTGCGGCCCGTCCCGCACCAGGTCCACGCGGAGCGGACCCTCGTACCCGGCGCCCAGCACGAACGCCGTGGAGGCGGGACGCCGTTCCCAGGCGGCGACGAGGGCCGCCGGGTCCGGCGGCTCCTGGCCGAGCAGCGGCAGCAGCCGCACCTGCGAGGGCAGCCCCGAGTCGCTGTCCACGGTCACGTCCCGCACCGGGGCCACCGCGCGCGCCACCTCCTCGCACCACGTGGGGGCGACGAGGTCGGCACGGACGTCCTCGACCTCCGGCACCCCCGAACTGCGCACCGAGAGCCGGTTGCCCTCCGCGACGACGACCGCCGTGCACTCCTCGGGCAGCAGCCGCTCCCGCTCGTCCACGCACAGCCCGAAGACCCGTACGCCCGGCCCCTGCGTGAGCACCTGCACCATGCCCGGCACATCGCGCAGCCGCCGTGCCCCGTCGAGGACCACGAGGATGTCCGGCTCGCGCAGCAGGGTGTGCGCGAGGGCCGAGGAGGCCCGGGCGGCCACCCGGTTCTGGATGTCCGAGATCAGCTCGTTGACCCGGTGCGCGGTGCTCTCCGGGTCGTTGCCGATCGCGACCGGCTCGCCCGGGCGGCCCGTGGCCAGGTGCGGCAGCCAGCGCACCCAGTTCCAC
>NZ_GG770539.1:6551896-6555182 GCF_000154905.1 Streptomyces sp. SPB074
CCGCCCCGGGGTCGCGGGCGGCGGCGGCCAGTGCCAGTTCGGCGTCCCGCCACGTGCCGGGGTCGCCGAGGCTCGTGACGAGCGCGCGCAGCGTGCGACGGTGGCGGACCAGGGAGCGGACCGGTTCGGTGAAGGCCGCGACGGTGAGCGCGCCCTCGCGCCGCAGCCGGGCCGCCCAGCGCCGCCAGCCGCCCCAGCGCATCGCCCACCAGCGCAGCAGGACGAAGACGAGGACCAGCAGCCCGATGATGCCGAGCCAGTGGAAGATGGCGTCCGCGTGGTCGCGGAACCAGTCGAAGGGATCGGTGTTCCTGTTCACAGATCGCCGCCCCTCACGCGGCAGGGAGGGATCGGCGCAAGGCTTCGAGCGCGTAGTGGTTACGGGACTTGACGGTGCCTTGCGGCACGCCGGTCACGCGCGCGGTCTCCGCGCGGGTGCGGTCCCGCAGGTGGATGTGGACGAGCACCTCGCGGTGCTCGTGGGACAGGCGCGAGAGCGCCTCGCAGAGCATCTGACGGGTCGCCACGGTGTCGGCGAGTTCGTTCTCGCCGCCGCGGTGCGCCTCCTCCTCGGGGAGGAGGCCGACGGGGACCGACCGGTCGCGGCGGTGCGCGTCGATCGCGAGGTTGCGCGCGACGCGGTACAGCCATGCCTGGAGGCGCTGATCGCCCTCGAAATCGGGTTCGTCGAGCGTCAGCCAGGCACGCAGCATCGTCTCCTGCACGATGTCCTCGGCGCGATGGAAATCGCCGCGGGCGTGCAGGCGGGCGTAGCGCAGGAGGCGGGCGCGGTGGCGCTCGGCGGGGGGTGAAGCGGTATGTGCGTCCGGGGGGACGTGGCCCATGGGTCAGCTCCAAAGACTCACTCAAAAGGATGAGGCGGGGGCGGTGAGGAGCGCTTCCGGAGAGGAGAATAGGTGGGCTGTACCACTTTCGGTAACGGCTCTTTAGGGTTGAAAACCGGCAAATGTGGTCGGATTTGGCTCAGGAAAAGCTCAGAACTTAATGACCACAACGCGGCCGCCGGGAATTCCTCGGCGTCCGGGTCACCGATGTCCGTCCGTTGGTGGCTAGAGTTCACCTGCGCGTGCGGGCGCGCGCGAGCGCGCGGCCCGCGAGAGTCGGGTCACGGGCCTCGGGTGACGCGGCGACGGGGGGACGCGCTGACGGGGGACGCGCTGACGGGGCGGGGCAGGCGCGGGGAGGGCCGCGGGGCGGCCGCGCGGACGTGGGGGAGTGCTCTCTCTGTGAGCAGGATGATGGGGCGCCCGCGCGACTGGCGTCAAGAGGTGTGCACGACGGGGGAAGGCGATGCCCGAAGCCTTCATCTCCCGAACCGTGCCCCGCATGAACCGGCCGTTCCTTTCAGGATTCGGCCAATCCGGCGTTGCTTTTTGAATCAACTGGTCAGCTCTCTTGACGCGCGGAACCGCCGCCGCGAGTCTCCCCCTGCGGAGGGAGTGCTCTCTCGGCCCAACCCCCGCCTCCCGCTGAGGAGTTCGCATGACCACCCGTATTCTCGGCCGCCGAAGAACCCTTCCCCGAGGAGTCCTCGCCGTCTGCGCCGCCGTGGCGCTCCTGCTGTCGCTCGCGATCGTGACCGCGCCCTCGCGCGCGGTCGCCGCCGCGCCCGTGCTCGTCTCGCAGGGCAGGCCCGCCACCGCCTCCAGCCAGGAGGGCCCCTTCACCGCCGCGTCCGCCGTCGACGGGGACAACGGCACCCGCTGGTCCAGCGAGTTCAGCGACAACCAGTGGCTCCAGGTCGACCTCGGCAGCAGCACGGAGATCGGCCAGGTGGTGCTGCGCTGGGAAGCCGCGTACGCCAAGGGCTACCAGATCCAGGTCTCGGCCAACGGGCAGCAGTGGACGACGGTCCACACCACGACCAACGGCACCGGCGGCAACGAGACGCTGAACGTCTCCGGCACCGGCCGCTACGTCCGGCTGCTCGGCACCCAGCGTGCCACCCAGTACGGCTACTCGCTCTGGGAGTTCCAGGTCTACTCGACCGGCGGCGGGAGCGGCCCGCAGCCCGGCAACGACGTCCTGCTCTCCTACGGCAAGCAGGGCAGCGCCTCGACCGCGCAGAACGACGGCACCTGCTGGCTCTGCTCGGCCGACAAGGCGTTCGACCGCGACCCGGCGAGCCGCTGGGCGACGAGCCCCGAGGGCGGCTGGACCGATCCCGGCTGGATCGCCGTCGACCTCGGCGCGAACGCCACCATCCACCGCGTCGTCCTCCAGTGGGACCCCGCCTACGCGAAGTCGTACCGCATCGAGGTCTCCGACAACGGCAACGACTGGCGCAGCGTCTACCAGACCACCAGCGGCAAGGGCTTCAAGGAGACCATCGACCTCAACACCACGGGCCGCCACGTGCGGATGTACGCCACCCAGCGCTCGGGCGAGTACGGCTACTCGCTGTGGGAGTTCCAGGTCTGGGGCACCGGCGGCGCCCCGACGACCCCGCCGCCGCTCCCGCCCGACCCCAGCTACTCGAAGCTCGTCTTCAACGACGACTTCAACGGCCCGGCCGGCACCGCGCCGGACGCGGGCAAGTGGGTCCCCGAGACGGGTTCCGGGCCCAACAACGAGCTGGAGTACTACACCGACAACAAGAACGCCGCGCTCGACGGCGCGGGCAACCTGGTCCTCGAAGCGCGCAAGCAGGAGACCCCCGGCTCGACGTGCCCGCGCGACCCGCTGACGGGCAGCGGCACCTGCCAGTACACCTCCGCCCGGCTCAACACGTACGGGAAGTTCAAGTTCACCTACGGCCGGGTCGAGGCCCGCATCAAGGTCTCCGGGACGCAGGGCCTGTGGCCCGCCTTCTGGATGCTGGGCGCGGACTACTTCGACCAGGGCAGGCCGTGGCCGTACACCGGTGAGATCGACATCATGGAGCACGTCGGCAAGGAGCCGGGCACCACGTACTCCACCCTGCACGCGCCCGCCTACAACGGGGCCAACGGCTTCGGCTCGCCCTACACGCTCCCCGGTGGGGCGGACTTCGCCGCGGGGTTCCACACCTTCACCGTGGACTGGAACAGCAAGGGCATGACCTTCCGCGTCGACGGGCAGGTCATGCACACGGTCGACAAGGCCACCCTCGAAGCCACGCGGGGCCCCTGGGTCTTCGACCACGACTTCTTCCTGATCCTCAACAACGCGGTCGGCGGCGACTGGCCCGGCGCCCCCGACGCCGGCACCCGCTTCCCGCAGAAGATGAGCATCGACTACGTGAAGGTCTGGCAGTGACACCCCACTGAGACCGCACGGGGCGGGG
>NZ_GG770539.1:6555282-6567048 GCF_000154905.1 Streptomyces sp. SPB074
CCGCCCGCCCCGCGTGCCGCTCAGCCCTTGCTCGCTCCGAGGGAGAGGCCCGAGATGAACTGCTTCTGGAGCAGGATGTAGACGATCAGGGTCGGGACCGCGGCGATCATCGCGCCCGCCGCGATGAGGTTCTGGTTCGTCACGAACTGCCCCTGGAGATTGGCGAGCGCCGAGGTGACCGGGCGTTTGTCGCCCGAGGACATCAGCGTGATGGCCCAGAAGAAGTCGTTGTAGATCCAGGTCGTCAGCAGCGTGGCGAGCGCGGCGAGCGCCGGCCGGCACAGCGGCAGGGTGAGCCGCCAGAAGCGGGTCCACAGCCCCGCCCCGTCCACGAGCGCGGCCTCGTACATCTCGCCGGGTACGGACTTCATGTAGTTGCTCAGCACGAAGACGCAGAAGCCGAGCTGGAAGGCCACGTTGATGACGATCAGGCCGAAGGCCGAGTTGTACATCAGGCCGCTGTCCGCGAGGAAGTGCGGCAGCGGGATCTTGAGGTACATCCGGAACAGCGGCGTGATGATCACCTGCTGCGGCAGCAGGTTCCCGGCCGTGAACACGATGAGCAGCGCGACGTTGACCTTGACGTTGACGCGCGTGAGGACGAAGGCGGCCCCCGAGGCGAGGACGAGCACGACGACGACGGCGGGGACCGTGATCAGCACCGAGTTCCAGAAGAACCGGCCCATGTTCGCCTGCGTCCAGGCGTCACCGAAGTTGCTCAGCGTCAGGCTGTGCGGCAGGGACACGTAGCCGTGCTTGCGCGTGTCCGAGTACGGGCGGACCGCGACGTAGAGCGCGAAGAGGATCGGCAGCAGCCACAGGACCGAGGCGCACACGAGGAAGACCTGCGAGAGGACCTGCCCGCGCGGGCGCGGTGTGCGGGCGCCCGGGACGGCGGGTCCGGCGCCCTCCCGTACGGCGGGCGCGGGCGCCGTCTGCGTACTCACGGTGTTTCCTCCTTGCGGAAGGACTGGCGGAGGAAGAGGCAGATCGGGACGAGCGAGATCAGCAGGAGGACGACGCCGAGCGCGGAACCGAAGCCGACCCGCTGCGTCTCGCCGACGATGTTCGACGTCACGAGGACCGAGAGCAGCTCCAGGCCGTTGATGCCCTTGTTCGTGATGTAGACGAGGTCGAAGGCGCGCAGCGACTCGATGACCGTGATCACCATGACGACGATGTTGATCGGCCGCATCGCGGGGAACACGACCCGCCAGAACGTCTGCCAGGCGTTGGCCCCGTCGATGCGGGCGGCCTCGCGCAGGCTCGGGTCGACCGCCTTGAGGCCCGCGAGGTACAGGACCATGACGTAACCGGCCTGGCGCCAGGTGGCCTCCAGGAGCACGGCCCACAGATTCAGGTGCGGGTTGCCGAGCCAGTCGATGGCGTTGGCGTCCCCGGACCGCCCGATGACCGTGTTGATCGCGCCGTAGTTCTGCGAGAACACGAACTCCCAGATGATGCCGATGAGGGCGAGCGAGAGCATGACCGGCAGGAACAGGATGCTCTGGTACATGTGGCTGCCCGCGATGCCCCGGTCGATCACGACGGCGAAGAGCATCCCGAGCGGGGTCGCGAGGACCACGAAGACCGCGAGCCAGATCAGGTTGTGCTGCACGGCGGGCCAGAACTCGGGGGAGTTCGTCGCGGCCTGGTGGTAGTTCTGGAACCCGGTGACACAGCCGTTGTTGAGGACCGTGGGCAGCGCCGGGTCGCACGCCTTGGTGTGCAGGTCGCCGACGCCGTTCCACCGGAAGAAGGACAGCGCGATGGTGCCGAGGGCGGGGAACCACACGAAGGCGAGGCTGAGCAGGAGCGGGACGCCGAGCAGCAGCGCGGCCACGACACGGTCGCGGGTGCTGAGGTGCCGCAGCCGCCGCCGCTTGGGCCCGGCGGCCGGGGCGCCGGGCGCGGCGGGCGCCCGGCGCGTACGTGTGAGCGTCCTCATCCCGTGTAGATCGCCTTCGCCTGCGACTCGGCGCTCTTCTGCAGGGCCGCGATGTTGCCGCTGCCCGGGTCGTCGAGGAACTTCTGGATGACGGAGATCATCGCGGTCGCCATCGCCGGGTCGGCGTCGCGGTCCATGAACTGCCCGACCGCCTCGCACTGGCCGATCACCTCGACCGACTTCTTCTGGATGGCGTTGTACGAGGGCACCTGGAGCCCCTTCGCGAGGCCCACGTCCCACTGGTCGCTCTTGAGGTACTCGGCCTCCGCCTCGCCCGTCCCGATGTACTCCAGGACGGCCTTCGCCGCCGACGGGGTCTTCGCCTTCGCGCTGAGCATGAAGCCGTCCGCCGGGGCGTCCATGAACTTCTGGCCCCACTTCGCGTTGATCGCGGGGAAGGGGAAGAAGTCCAGGTCGGCCAGGTCCTCCTTGTCGCTGACCCACTGGGCGGCGACCTGGTTGGTGCCCTGGAACATCATCCCGGCCTCGCGGCCCTCCAGGGCCTTGGCCGCGTCCTGCCAGATCCGGCCGTTGGCGCCGCTCTGCACGTACGGCATCATCTCGGCCCAGTGCTGGAAGACCGTGTGCACGCCCTGGTCCGTCCACGGGATCTCGTGCTTCATCAGCTTGCTGTGGTAGTCGTGCCCGTTGATGCGCATGTTGAGGATGTCGAAGGTGCCGAGGGCCGGCCAGCCGTCCTTGTCGCCGAAAGCGACGGGGACGAGCCCGTCCTGCTTCATCTTCTTGCACAGCGCCAGGTAGTCGTCCCACGTGGTCGGCACGGAGTAGCCGTTCTTCTTGAACAGGCTCTTCCGGTAGAAGACGACCCAGGGGTACTGGTAGAGCGGCACGAGGTACTGGTGGCCGTCGAGCCCCGTCGAGAGCTGCTTGGCGACGGGGCCGAAGTTGCCGCCGATCTTCTCCCAGACGTCGTCCAGCTTCGCGGCGAGGCCCTGGGCGGCGAAGTACTGCATCCGGTACCCGGCGAACCACGTGAAGAGGTCGTCGGGGGTGCCTTGCAGATAACTCGTGATGTTCTGCTGGAAGGTGTTGTGGTCAACGGTGTTGATCTTCACCTTCGCCTTGGTGGACGCCGTCGCGGAGGCGGTGAGCGCGGCGAAGGCCTTCTTCGTCGCCGGGTCGGAGTAGTTCGAGCCGAAGGTGACCGTACTGCCCGCCACCGGCCCCGAGGACTTCGCACCCCCGCCCGAATCGTCGTCGTCCCCACAGGCGGACAGGAGCCCTCCCGCGGCCACCGTCAGCCCTGTGGCGCCCATCCCCTTGAGCAGTCCCCTGCGGGAGTGGGCGAAACCCGTGACACCGTTGGCCGGGCCGACAGGCGACATGCTGCCTCCATCGCGTAAGTGATTGTGCAGGGCGGCGAGTTGAAAGCGTCACGAGGAGAACCCGCGCGGCCGAATTTCCAACACAAGCCACCAATTAACAACGCAATCGATCGTCTGCGTAGTTCTAACCGCGACCTCGTACGCGCGTCTATGTTTCGGGACACAAACAACCTTGGACGGTGGTACAGTCCGCCGGACCGCTCGGCGCGGGGGCGTGTCCGGCTGTGGCCGCGTACCCCAACCCCGCCCGGCGACAACCTTGTTGAGGAGGCCGCCGCCATCGAAGCCGAGACAGCCGCCGAGTGGCCCCGGGCCCTGCCGGACCCCGCCGCCCTCGACCCCGCCGCCCGGGCCGCGCTCGCCGCCGCCGTGGACCAGCTGCGCGGGCGCGGCGAGGAGTTCGCCGACCGCGTCCTCGCGCTGGTCCGCCGCCGGGTCCCCGGCCACGCCGCACTCGGCTCCGAGGACATCCGCTCCTGCGCGCGCCGGTTCCTCGACGTCGTCCTCGCCGAACTCGCCGTCCCGCGCGCGCCCGGCGCCGCGCTCCGCGAGACGCTCGCGGACTTCGCGGGCGAACGGGTCGCACGCGGAATACCGGCCGAGGTGCTCGCCCTCGCCTACCGGTGGGGCTCGCGGGCGATGCTCGCGCTGATGGACGAGGCCGGGGCGGCGGCCGGGCTCCCGCCCGTGCTCCTGCTCGCCGCACACGACAGCACCTGGGAGTTCACCCACGAGGCGGCCGGGATCTTCGCCCGCGTCCAGCGCGAACAGGCCCTGGAACGCGTCCGGTTCGACGCGGAACGCCGCGCGGCCTTCGCGGCGGGCGTGCTCGGCGGCACCCTCCCGGCCGAGCACATCGGCCACGACGCCCGCCTCTTCGGCCTCGCCCCCCAGGCCCGTCACGTCGCGCTCGCCGCGCGGACCACGAGCGAGGCGGAGACGGAGAGCCTGCGCCTCGCCGTCGCGGGCGCCCTGCGGCTCCCTGCGGACCGCCTGCTGCTCGCCCGGGTCGGCGCGGTCCTCGGCTTCATCGCGCCGAGGGCGCCGGACGCGGTCACCGGCCACCTGGTGGCGGCGGGCCCCGCGCTCCCGCTCGACCGGCTCGGCACGGGCTTCGGCGAGGCGGTGCTGGCCCTGGAGACCGCCCGGCGCTTCGCCATGACCGGCCTCGTACGGCTCTCCTCCCTCGGCCCCCGGCCCCTCGTCCTCGCGGACCCGCTCACCGCCGGCGGGCTCGCCGCCAGGCACCTGGCCGCGCTCGACGGCCCGGGGCGCTCCAGCGAGGAGATCGAGCGGACCACCCGCTTCCACCTCGAATGCGACCAGGACGTACGGGAGGTCGCCCGGCGGCTCGCCGTGCACCCCAACACCGTGCGTTACCGCGTCGGCCGCTTCCAGGAGCTCACGGACCTCGACCTGCGGCGCACCGAGGACCTGGTCACCGCGTGGTGGCTGCTGAACCGGCGACGGGCGTGAGACGCGCGGGGAGCGGCGGACCGTGCGGCACCCCGGCGCCGTGGGGGTGCGGCACCCCCGGCACCGTGGGCGTGCGGCAGCCTGTGGCGACGGACGTGCCTTGGCTCCTGGTGGCGGGCGGCGGCTCGTGGTGGCCCGGGAACGGCCCGGGTCCGCGCCCGCTCAGATCTCCTTGAACCGCTCGAAGGGCTCCCCGCACGCGCGGCAGCGGTGCAGGGAGCGGCAGGAGGTCGCCGAGAAGCGGGACAGCTCCTCGGCGTCGCCCGCGCCGCACTGCGGGCAGCGCACCGCCTCCGCGTCGTCCGCGAGGCGGGTGGGGGAGAGCGAGAGCGGCACCGGGCCGCCGCGCCGGGAGCCCCGGGCGGGACCCGGCGGGACGATGTGGTGCGCGGCGAGGGCCGCGCGCCCCTCCTCCGTCATCCAGTCCGTCGTCCACGGCGGGTCGAGCACCGTACGGACCCGGACCGAGCCGAAACCGGCCTCGTTCAGGGCCCGCACCGTCGCCGCGCGCATCTCCGCCATCGCCGGGCAGCCCGAGTAGGTCGGCGTGAGCGAGACGACGAGCGTGCCGTCCTCCTCGTAGTCCAGCTCCCGCAGCACCCCGAGGTCGTGCAGGCTCAGCATCGGCAGCTCGGGATCGGGCACCCGCCCGGCGGCTTCCCACGCGGCCCGCAGACGCGGGTCGGAGACCGCGGCCGGCGCGCTCACCACGTCGCTCCCGGGTGCGCGCGGGCCACCACCTGGAGCTCCGCCAGGAGCGGTGCCAGGTGCTCGGTGTGCGCGCCCGCGCGCCCGTCGCCGGGCTCCGCGACGGCCTCGGGGACCTCCAGCGTCGCGGCGCCGAGCACCTGCTCCCAGACCTCGCGCGCCTCCGCCGCGACCTCGGTCGCGTCGACGCCGAGGAACGCGGCGCTCCCGTCGCGGCCGAACTCGGCCAGCAGCGGGGCGAGCGCGCGCGCCGCCTCCGTCATCCTGCGGTGCGACTCCCCGGTGCCGTCACCGAGCCGGATCGCCCAGTCGGCGGCGAACTGGCGGTGGTACGCGAGCTCCTTGACGCCCTTCGCCGCGATCGCCGCGAGGACCGGGTCCGGCGCCGAGGTGAGCCGGCGCAGCAGCGCGAGCCGCCACGCCGCGTGCGCGAGGAGCCGCAGCACGGTGAAGGCGAAGTCGCCGTTGGGCAGCTCCGTGATCCGCAGGTTGCGGAACTCCCCGGCGTCGCGGAAGTACGCGTAGGCGTCCTCGTCGCGGCCCGTGCCGTCGAGCAGCCCGGCCCGCGCGTACAGCAGCCGGGTCTGGCCCAGCAGGTCCAGGCCGATGTTGGCGAGAGCCAGCTCGATCTCCAGCTCGGGCGCCGCCGTGACCCACTCGCCCAGCCGCTGGGCGCTCACCAGCGCGTCGTCGCCGAGGGCGAGGCACAGCGCGGCGAGCGCCGCCGCGTCCACCCCGTCGGGGACGGTCGTGTCCACGCCGTGCAGCGGGTCCTCGAACCCGGTGCCGAAGGCCCAGTGACCGTCGCCCTCGGCCGCGTCGGCCGCCAGCGACAGGTGATCGTCGCTCATAGCGCTCACTACTCCTTGAAGTCCTCTGGAAGACGCGCCCCGCGAAGGGGCCGCGCGGCGGCTCAGATGTGCGGGACGTCCGCGGGGATGTCGTAGAACGTCGGGTGGCGGTACACCTTGTCGCCGCTCGGCGCGAAGAACGGGTCCTTCTCGTCCGGCGCCGAGGCCGCGATGTCCTCGCTGCGCACCGCCCAGATCGAGACGCCCTCGTTGCGCCGCGTGTACAGGTCGCGCGCGTTGGTCAGCGCCATCCGGTCGTCCGCCGCGTGCAGCGAGCCGACATGCACGTGGTTCAGGCCCCGCTTGCCCCGTACGAAGATCTCGTACAGCGGCCAGGAGTCCTTCGGGCCCGCCTGGTCCTTCTTCTCCGTCCCGCTCATGCCGCGACCTCCGTCGTCTTCCCGCGGTCGCCCGCGTGCCGCGCCGCGTGTGCCGCGGCGGCCTCGCGCACCCAGGCGCCGTCCTCGTGCGCGGCCCTGCGCCGCGCGACCCGCTCCTCGTTGCACGGGCCGTTGCCCGAGATGACCTGCTTGAGCTCCTCGAAGTCCGGGGTGCCGAAGTCGTGCCTGCCCCGCTCCTCGTTCCAGCGCAGCTCCGGGTCGGGGAGCGTGACGCCGAGGTGCCGCGCCTGCGGCACCGTCATGTCCACGAAGCGCTGGCGCAGTTCGTCGTTGGAGTGCCGCTTGATGCGCCAGGCCATCGACTTCGCCGAGTGCGGCGAGTCGCCGTCGGGCGGGCCGAACATCATGAGCGAGGGCCACCACCAGCGGTCCACGGCCTCCTGCACCATGCGGCGCTGCTCCTCGGTGCCGCGCGTCATCGTCATGAGGAGTTCGTAGCCCTGCCGCTGGTGGAAGGACTCCTCCTTGCACACGCGGATCATGGCGCGGGCGTAGGGGCCGTAGCTGCACCGGCACAGCGGCACCTGGTTGCAGATCGCCGCCCCGTCCACGAACCAGCCGATGACGCCGACATCGGCGAAGGTCGGCGTCGGGTAGTTGAAGATCGAGGAGTACTTCTGGCGGCCCTCGATCAGCATCTCGGTCAGCTCGGCGCGGTCGGCGCCCAGCGTCTCCGCGGCGCTGTAGAGGTAGAGGCCGTGGCCCGCCTCGTCCTGCACCTTGGCGAAGAGGATCGACTTGCGGCGCAGCGAGGGCGCCTTCGTGATCCAGTCGCCCTCGGGCTGCATCCCGATGATCTCGGAGTGCGCGTGCTGGGCGATCTGGCGCACGAGCGTCCTGCGGTACGCCTCCGGCATCCAGTCGCGCGGTTCGACACGCTGGTCCCGCGCGATCGTCGCGTCGAAGTGGGCGCTCAGCTCTTCCTCGTGCGCGAGCGGGGTCGCGGTGGTCTCGGTCATCGCCCGCCCCTCCTTCCGGTAGCTGTCGTACGGGTCCTCGCCGGTCGCGTTGCCGCGTTCAGTCGTCCCACGTGTAGAACCCCCGCCCGGACGAGCGGCCCAGTTCGCCGCGCGCGACCTTCTCGCGCAGCAGCGCGGGCGGCGCGAACCGCTCGCCGAGCGTGCGGTGCAGGTACTCGGCGATCGCGAGCCGCACGTCGAGCCCGACGAGGTCGGTCAGGCGCAACGGGCCCATCGGGTGCTTGTAGCCGAGGGTCATGGCGTCGTCGATGGCCTCCGGCGCGGCGACCCCCTCCTCGACCATGCGGATCGCCTCCAGACCGAGGGCGACGCCGAGGCGGCTGCTCGCGAAGCCGGGCGAGTCCTTGACGACGACGTCCTTCTTGCCGAGCCCGGCGGTCCACGCGAGCGCGCGGTCCACGACGGCCCGCCCGGTCGCCTCGGGGACGACCAGTTCCACGAGCGCGGACGCGGGCACCGGGTTGAAGAAGTGCATCCCGAGGAAGCGGTCCGGGCGGGCGAGCGAGGCCGACAGCTCCGTGATGGACAGCGAGCTGGTGTTGGTCGCGAGCACGGTGTCCGCGCCGACGACCCGCTCGGCCGCCGCGAGCAGCTTCGCCTTGAGGCCCGCGTTCTCCGGCACGGCCTCGACCACGAGGTCCGCGTCGGCGGGCAGGCCCGCCACGTCGCCCACGAAGGCGAGCCGCCCCAGGATCTCCTCGGGCGCGGCCGGGAGCAGCCCCCGCCCGGCGGCCCGCTCCAGCGAACCGGCGATGCGCTCGCGCACCTTCGCCGCCGCCGCCTCGTCCTGCTCCACGACGGTCACGGCCGCCCCCGCCGTGGCGAAGGACTGCGCGATGCCCGCGCCCATCCGCCCGCCGCCGATGACCCCGGCCCGCCGGGGCACTGCCGCGCTCATGCCCGGCCCTCCGTCCGTTCGCTGTCGGCCCCGGGCGTGCCGGAGCCCTTGTTCCCGGTGTTCCCGCCGACCGCTCCCCGGTCCCGCTTGCGGTCCAGGAATCTCGTCATGCGGTCCCTCTTGTCCTGCCCCTCGAAGAGCACGGCCTGCGCGAGGTCGTCGGCGACGGGGTGCGCCCCCGGCGCGTCCACGACGAGCTTCGTCAGGCGCAGCGCCGTCGCGGACGACTTCGCCATCCGGTCGAGCACCGCGTGCGCCGCGCCGAGGAGCTCCCCGGCCGGCACGACGTCCATGACGAGCCCGCACGCGAGCGCGGCCCGCGCGTCCAGGGTGCGCCCCGCGAGCAGCACCTGCTTGGCGACCGACTCGCCGACCAGCTCGGGCAGCCGCCAGGCGGCCCCCGCCGCCGCGAGGATGCCGAGGCCGGGCTCCGGGTTCCCGAAGGCGGCGTCCGGCCCCGCGAGGCGCAGGTCGCACGCGTAGCTCAGCTCGGCGCCCCCGCCCAGCGCCCAGCCGTCCACGGCGGCCAGCGTCGGCATCGGGAGCCTGCGCACCCGCTCGAAGAGCCGGCTGTTGACGCCCTGGAGCGCCTGGTCCCGGCCCCGTTCGAGGAGTTCCGCGATGTCCGCGCCACCCGCGAAGGAGCCCCCGGCCCCGGTCAGCAGGAGCATCCGGGGATGCTCCTCCAGCCACGCGCACACCGCGTGCAGTTCACGGATCATGAGCCCGCTGATCGCGTTGCGTGCCTCGGGGCGGTCGAGCGTCACGACGAGGCGGTCCACGCGCACCTCGACGGCGAGCGTCGCGAAGGAGCGCGCCGCGAGGTCCTCGTACGCGAGGTCGTCCACGGCGCTCACACCCGCTCCACGAGCATCGCGACGCCCTGGCCGACGCCCACGCACAGCGTCGCGAGCCCCTTCGCCGCGCCCTCGCGCTCCATACGTCCCAGGAGGGTGAGCAGGACGCGGGAGCCGGAGCAGCCGAGCGGGTGGCCGAGCGCGATCGCGCCGCCGTCCGCGTTGACGAGCCCGTCGTCCAGGCCGAGCCGGCCGATGACGCCGATCGCCTGCGCGGCGAACGCCTCGTTCAGCTCGACGGCCCCGAGGTCGCCCACCGACCAGCCGGCCCGGTCCAGCGCCTTGCGCGTCGCGGGCACCGGGCCGAGACCCATGAGGTGCGGCTCGACCCCGGCCGAGGCCGAGCCGACGATACGGGCGCGCGGCGTGAGCCCGTACCGCTCCACGGCGGCGGCGCTCGTCACGACGAGCGCCGAGGCGCCGTCCGAGAGCGGCGAGGCGGAACCGGCGGTCACGACGCCGTCGGCGCGGAAGACGGTACGGAGCTTGCCGAGCTTCTCCATCGAGGAACCCGGGCGCGGCCCCTCGTCGCGCGTGACCTCGCCGTCCTTGACGGGCACGGCGACGATCTCGCGGTCGAAGCGCCCGGCCGCCTGGGCCGCGAGGGCCCGCTCGTGGCTGCGCAGCGCGAAGGCGTCGGACTGCTCGCGGGTCGTCCCGTCGAGCGCTGCGACCTCCTCGGCCGTCTCGCCCATGCTGAGCGTCGTACGGGCCTCGCCGGGACCCGCCGCGCGGTCGGCGGCGGCGAAGCGCGGGTTGGTGAAGCGCCAGCCGAGCGAGGTGTCGAAGACCTCGCCGGGCTTCGCCCACGGCGTGCCCGGCTTCGCCATGACCCACGGGGCGCGGGTCATCGACTCGACGCCGCCCGCGACGGCGATCTCCGCCTCCCCGGCGCGGATCGCCTGCGCGGCCGAGGCGACGGCGGTGAGCCCCGAGGCACACAGCCGGTTGACGGTGTAGCCGGGCACGGTGTGCGGCAGGCCCGCGAGGAGCACCGCCATGCGCGCCACGTCGCGGTTGTCCTCACCGGCCTGGTTGGCGGCGCCGAGGATCACCTCGTCGATCGCCTCGGCGGGCACTCCCGCCCGGCGCACGGCCTCGCCGACGACGAGCGCCGCGAGGTCGTCGGGACGCACGGAGGCGAGCGCGCCGCCGTAGCGGCCCTGCGGGGTGCGGGCCCCGTCGATGAGGTAGACGTCCTCAGACACCCGTGGCCTCCCCGGTCGCGACCGCCGGACGGCGGGACTGGAGCACCGCGAACCGGCCCGTGACGAAGGCCCAGTCGCTGAGCGTCGCCGAGGCGGCGGGGTTGGCCTGCGAGCCGTGGTAGTCGCTGAACGCGGCGGTCTGGTTGACGAAGACCTGCCCGGTGAAGTTCTCGGCGAGGTGGACCCCCGCGTCGAGCGCGGCCTCGCGGGTCGCCTCCAGGACCTCCTCGTCGGTGGAGTGCACGCTCGCGGTGAGGGCGCCGTGCGCCGCGACCGTCTCGCGCAGCAGGCCGACCGACTGCTCGGTCGAGTCGGTCGCGATGACGAAGGAGACCGGCCCGAACCACTCGCTGCGGTACGTCTCCGCGTCCCGCCCGGCGTCGAGCACCGTCACGAGCGGCGTGCGCAGCACGGCCTCCGGGTACTCCGGGTGGGTCAGCGGCTCGCCGCCGAACCGGGTGCCGCCCAGCGCGCGGGCCTTCTCGACCCGCTCGCGCACGGCCTCGCCGGTGAGCGCGCCGAGCGTCCCGGCGGCGCGCTGCGGGTCGCCGAGCAGCTTGCCGAGGGCGTCGGCGAGGTCGGCGGCGAAGACCTCGGGCGTCTTGACGCCCTGGTCGCTCGCGAAGCCCTCGCGCGGCACGTACAGGTTCTGCGGCGTCGTGCACATCTGGCCGCTGTAGAGCGACAGCGAGAACGCCAGGTTGCGCAGCAGGCCCTTGTAGTCGGCGGTCGAGTCGAGGACGACCGTGTTGAGCCCGGCCTTCTCGGTGTGCACGGCGGCCTGCCGGGCGTTCTGCTCCAGCCAGTCCCCGAAGCCGGTGGAGCCGGTGAAGTCGATGATCCGCACCTCGGGGTCGGTCGCGAGCGTCGCGGCGACGCGGTCCTCGGGGTCCTCGGCGACGAGGAGCACCGTGTCCGGGTCGAAACCGGCCTCGGCCAGCACCTCGCGGGCGACGCGCACGCTCAGCGCGAGCGGCAGCACGGCGGCCGGGTGCGGCTTGACGAGGACCGGGTTGCCCGTGACGAGGCTCGCGAAGAGCCCCGGGTAGCCGTTCCAGGTCGGGAAGGTGTTGCACGCGATGAGCAGCGCGAC
>NZ_GG770539.1:6567320-6582854 GCF_000154905.1 Streptomyces sp. SPB074
GGCGCCAGGCGCGGCCCGCCGCCTTCGCGGTGGCCACCGCCTCGCGCGGGCCGAGCCGCGGGTAGGTGATGCCGAGCCGCGGCCCGTACGGGGAGACCTCGCCGCCCACGGCCCCCGCCTCGCCCGGGTGGCCCGGCAGCGCGAAGGGCCGGTCGAGCAGGTCGCGGAAGGCGCGCTCGCCGGCCTCGGGGGCCTCCTCGCCGTAGACGGACTTGCTCGGCGACTCGGGGTAGGCCGAGTGGAAACCGCGCGTGGCGATCGCCTCGGCGGCAGCGCGGAGCAGACCCTCGTGACGTGCGAAGAAATCGGTCCTGGCAGTGGCGGGAGAAGACATGGGACCCCTTGACAGGCGAATCGGATGCTGAATTACTGACCCGGTCGAAAGCTAACCGAATGTTCGGTCGGGCAGCAAGGGTGGTGAGCGCCACATGGGACGTGGCAGTGACACGAAGCCGGTCGAGGCGCACAATGCGGAGGCGGCCGGACCGGCCGGTCCCGCCGGACGCGGGACGGGTCCCGAACGCGCCATGTGGGCGAAGGACCGGGCCTCGCGGGGGCTGGGCATGGAACTGCTCTCCTCGGGCGACGGCACCGCCAGGGTCCGGATGGAGATCACCGGCGCCATGGTCAACGGGCACGGTGTCGCCCACGGCGGTTTCCTCTTCACCCTCGCCGACACGGCCTTCGCCGTCGCCTGCAACTCCCGGGGGCCCGTGACCGTCGGGGCCGGTGCCGACATCGACTTCGTGGCGCCCGCTTTCGAGGGCGACGTTCTCGTCGCCGAGGCGCGAGAACGCACCAGGTTCGGCCGCAGCGGTCTGTACGACGTGCGTATCGAGCGCGACGACCCCCAGCACACCGTCGTCGTGGAATTCCGCGGTCGCAGCCGTGTGATCCGAGGCGTGGAGGAACGAACATGACAACCACAGAGGCCGGAACGACGGAGTCCTGGCCCGAGGAGCAGCCGCCGACGGCCCCGGGCACCCGCCCGGCGCGTTTCGGCGAGGCGCTGCCCGACGCACTGCGCGACCCGGCCGAGAGACTGGGCCGCGAGGAGATCCGCGCCCTGCAGCTGGAGCGGCTGCGCGCGACCCTCGACCACGCCTACACGAACGTGCCGCTGTACCGCCGCAAGTTCGACGAGGCGGGGGTGCGCCCCGAGGACCTGCGCACCCTGGAGGACATCGCCCGCTTCCCGTACACGACGAAGGCGGACCTGCGCGAGACCTACCCCTTCGGGATGTTCGCCGTCCCGCGCGAGGAGGTCCGCAGGCTGCACGCCTCCAGCGGCACCACCGGGCGCCCCACCGTCGTCGGCTACACCGACAAGGACCTCCGCGACTGGGCCGCCCTCGTCGCCCGCTCGCTGCGCGCGGCGGGAGCCCGCCCCGGCGACCGCGTGCACGTCAGCTACGGCTACGGCCTCTTCACCGGCGGGCTCGGCGCCCACTACGGCGTCGAGGCGGCCGGCTGCACCGTCATCCCCGCCTCCGGCGGCCAGACCGCCCGGCAGGTCCAGCTCATCCAGGACTTCGAGCCCGACCTCATCATGGTCACGCCCTCGTACATGCTCACGCTGCTGGACGAGTTCGAGCGCCAGGGCGTCGACCCGCGCTCCACGAAGCTGCGCGCGGGCGTCTTCGGCGCCGAGCCGTGGACCGAGGAGATGCGCCGCGAGATCGAGGACCGCATGGGCATCCACGCGGTCGACATCTACGGGCTCTCCGAGGTCATGGGCCCCGGCGTCGCGAGCGAGTGCGTCGAGACCAAGGACGGCCTGCACATCTGGGAGGACCACTTCCTGCCCGAGGTGGTGGACCCGATCACCGACGAGGTGCTGCCCGACGGCACCTCCGGCGAGCTGGTCTTCACCTCGCTCACCAAGGAGGCCCTCCCGGTCATCCGCTACCGCACCCGCGACCTCACCCGCCTCCTGCCCGGCACCGCCCGGCCCGGGATGCGCCGCATGGAGAAGGTCACCGGCCGCTGCGACGACATGATCATCCTGCGCGGGGTGAACCTCTTCCCGAGCCAGATCGAGGAGATCCTGCTCCGCGTCCCCGCGCTCGCCCCGCACTTCCAGATCCACCTCGGCCGCCGGGGCCGCATGGACCACCTCACGGTCCGCGTCGAGGCCCGCCAGGACTCCGGCCCCGAGGCCCGCGAGGCCGCGGCGGCCGTCGTCCTCAAGAAGATCAAGGACACGATCGGCGTCAGCGTCGGCATCGAGGTCCTCGACCCCGACACCCTGGAACGCTCGGTCGGCAAGATCAAACGCATCATGGACGAGCGCCGCTCCTGACCGCTCCGGCGGCCGGGAACGTCGCGGGTCCGGGGCGGAGCCCCGAAAGGGCGAGCCCCGGGCCCGCGCGAGCCCCGGGCCCGCGCCGTCCCCGCGATGTGACGTGCGCCTCACTCGTACAACCCCCCGCCCGCGCAATCGTCTGACTCCCGGACACTTGTGCACGACCAAGGGGGAGGCCCGCGTATGCGCATCGCGTTCCTGATCCACAACGCCTACGGGATCGGGGCGACCATCCGCGGCACCGCCCACCTCTCGGCGGCCCTCGCCGAACGCCACGACGTCCAGGTCATGAGCGTCCACCGCGTAGCCGACACCCCCGCCCTCCCCTTCGACCCGCGCGTCCGGCTCAGCTCCCTCATCGACATGCGCGAGGACACCCCCGGCTACGAGGGCGACCACGTCCTCAACACCGGCACCCACCGCATGTTCCCCGACCCCGCCGTCGAGACCGGCCGCCTGCGCTACCGCACCCTGCACGACCTGCGGCTGACCGAATGGCTCGCCTGGACCGACGCGGACGCCGTCATCGCGACCCGCCCCCTGCTCAACGGCTACCTCGCCCGCCACGGCAGCGACCGCTACCTGCGTATCGGGCAGGAACACCTCACCCTCCACTCGCACGAACCGCGGCTGCGCGCCGACCAGAACAGCTGCCTGCCCCACCTCGACGCCTTCGTCACCCTCACCGAGGACGACGCCGCCGCCTACCGCGCCGCCGTCCCCGAGGCCGCCGACCGCGTCCACGCCGTCCCGCCCGGCAGCCCCGACCTCGGCCTCACCCCCTCGCTGCGCACCTCCCGCACGATCATCGCCGCCGGACGCCTCGTCCCCGGCAAGCGCTACGACCGGCTCGTGGACGCCTTCGCCAAGCTGCTCCCCGAGCACCCCGGCTGGACCCTGCGCATCTACGGACGCGGCCCCGAGCACGCCGCGCTGCGCCGCCGCGTCGACCGGCTCGGCCTCTACGACCACGTCCTCCTCATGGGCGCCGTCACGCCCATGGAACCCGAGTGGGCCAAGGCCGCGATCGCCGCCGTCAGCTCCGACATCGAGCCCTACGGCCACGGCATCCTCGAAGCCATGCGCGCCGGCGTGCCCGTCGTCGCCACCGACGCCCCGCACGGCCCGGGCCGCCTCGTCGCGCACGGGGTCACCGGACTGCTCGCCCCCCTCACCGGCGGCACCGACGCCCTCGCCGCCGCGCTCGGCCGCCTCATGGACGACCAGGAGACGCGGGACCGCTTCGGCCGCACCGCCCGCGTCCACGCCGCCGCCCACTCCACCGAGGCCGCCGCCCGGGCCTACGAACGCATCCTGGACGACATCGGGGCTCGCAGGACCCGCGACCGCGCCGAACTCGACGCACTCGGCCCCCGCCCCCGCAAGGCAGCCCGCGCCGCCGCGCGCCTCACCCCGCCCTTCCGCGTCCCGCGCCGCGCCCGCCCCCCGCGCAAGCCCCCGCGCCCGCGCACCGAGGCCCGCGCCCTCGTCACCCGCACCGGCGCGATCGAGATACGCCCCACCGCGCCCTTCCCCGGCCCCTACGAACTCCTCCTCACGCTCCGCGACGACCCGGCGGCCCGCGCGGTGCGCCTCCCGGTCCCCGAGCCGGGCCCCGCCGTCCTCGGCCGCGCCACGCACCGCCTGGACGAGGGCCGCTGGGACGTCCACCTCCTCGCGGGCACCACCCGGCGAAGACTGCGCGCCGCGCTGGTCGAACAGGGCGCGCTGCCCGGGCTGCCGCCCCTGGAGGACGGCACGGGCTTCGCCCACTGGATTCCGTACCGCACGAAGGACGGCTACCTGGCGATACGGGCCTGGCGGCGACCGGCGCACGCCGAGATCGTCGCCCTGGAGACCGGCGACTCCGGTCTCCTCGTCACCGCCCAGCTCCACGGCATCGTCCGCACCCTGCCGCGCGGCGCGATGGTCCGGGTCAAGGCCCGCGAGGAGGGCAGCGAAAGCTTCCTGCTCGCGGCGCGCGACCAGGGCCGGGGACGCTTCGGCTTCCGGCTG
This sequence comes from Streptomyces sp. SPB074, assembly GCF_000154905.1. GTDB lineage: Bacteria > Actinomycetota > Actinomycetes > Streptomycetales > Streptomycetaceae > Streptomyces. The sequence continues at coordinate 6,571,642 of NZ_GG770539.1, forward strand.
CCGTACGTCATGCCGCTCGCCGGGCACGCCCGCGCCCAGGACGTGTGGGACTTCGCGCTGCTCCCGGAGCCGGGCGTCGCCCCCGTACCGCTGGGCCGCGTCCTCGGCGACCTGGTGGACCGCAAGAAGGCCGCCGTGCTGCCGTACACGGAGCTGGAGCACCCGGCGGGCGGCACGGCGCGGGTGCGGCCCTTCGTGAACGTGCGCGGCGATCTCTCGCTCCTCATGCGGGACACCGGCGACCGGCCCGCCAGGCTCCCCGCCGACTGAGCCCGCCCCGGACCCGTCCTGCCTGGTCACGGCCGGCGCCCGGAGAAAAGGAGCACGCCCCCGGGGATAGTTCCGCGGCGGTCGGTGAGACGGTGGAGGAAGGCAGTACCGCCCCCACCCCGTACCGCACGAAGGGACACCATGACCGCGTACAAGGTCGTCAACCCCGCCACCGGCCGGACCGAGAGCACCTTCCCCGAGGCCACCGACGCGGAGATCCAGGACGCCCTGGACCGCTCCGCCGAGGCGTACCGCGGCTGGCGCGCGAGTGCCGCCGCGGACCGGGCCGCCGTCCTGGAGCGCGTCGCCGCGCTCTACGCCGAACGCAAGGACGCGCTCGCCGCGCTCATCACGCGCGAGATGGGCAAGCCCGTCACCCAGGCGCGCGGCGAGATCGACATCACCATCTCGATCTACCGCTACTACGCCGAGAACGGCCCCGGCTTCCTCGCCGACGAGGAACTCGACGTCGTCGCGGGCGGCAGCGCCGTGGTCCGCAAGGAGGGCATGGGCCCGCTCCTCGGGATCATGCCGTGGAACTTCCCCTACTACCAGGTCGCCCGCTTCGCCGCGCCGAACCTCATGCTCGGCAACACCATCCTGCTCAAGCACGCCCCCCAGTGCCCCGAGTCCGCGCTCGCCATGGAGAAGATCTTCCAGGACGCGGGCCTCCCCGACGGCGCCTACGTCAACCTGTTCGCGAGCAACGAACAGGTCTCGACGATCATCGCCGACCCCCGCGTGCAGGGCATCTCCCTCACCGGCTCCGAGCGCGCCGGGGCGGCCGTCGCCGAGCAGGCGGGCCGCCACCTCAAGAAGGTCGTCCTCGAACTCGGCGGCTCCGACCCCTTCCTCGTCCTGCGGCCCGCCGACCTCGACCGGACCGTCAAGAACGCCTTCTTCGGCCGCTACGGCAACGCGGGCCAGGCGTGCAACGCGGCCAAGCGCATCATCGTCCTCGCCGACCAGTACGAGGAGTTCACGCGCAAGTTCACCGAGACCGTCAAGGGCGTGACCCCCGGCGACCCGGCCGAGGAGAGCACCTTCATGGGCCCGCTCTCCTCGCGCCAGGCCGTCGAGAACCTCGCCGCGCAGATCGAGGACGCCGTCGCCCACGGCGCGACCCTCCTCGCGGGCGGCAAGCCGCTCGACCGCGAGGGCGCCTGGTTCGAGCCGACCGTCCTCACGGACGTCGGCCCCGGGATGCGCGCCTTCCAGGAGGAACTGTTCGGCCCGGCGGCCGTCATCTACAAGGTCGAGACCGAGGACGAGGCCGTCGCGCTCGCCAACAACACGCCCTACGGCCTCGGCGCGGCCATCGCCACCGACGACCCCGAGCGGGCCCTGCGCGTCGCCGCGCGACTCGACACCGGCATGGTCTACGTCAACGAGGCGAGCGGTTCCGCGGCCGAACTGCCCTTCGGCGGCGTGAAGCGCTCCGGCATCGGGCGCGAGCTGGGCAAGTACGGCATGGAGGAGTTCGCCAACAAGAAGCTCGTGCGCGTACGCGGCTGAGCCGCCCTCCGGGGAGCGCGGGGGCCGGCGCCGCGCCCCCGTGCGTACGCCGGTCGCACATCCGGGCGTGCGCACCGCCCCGAGCGGGGGTAGGGACGAGGGAGCGGCCCTGACCGGCCGCCCTTTCGCCCCCGCCCGTGAGGACACCGCCCCATGCCGAGCCCTTCGCCCGCCCCGACACCCTCCGCGTCCGGTGCCGGGGACGACCCGAAGGCCGCCCTCCTCGACGGGCTGACGATCGACCGCAGCCGCCCGGAGCGCCCCCTGCTCCGCGACGCCTCGGGCGCCCCCGTCGACACCTGGCGCGAGAACTACCCGTACTCCCACAAGGTGGGCCGCCGCGAGTACGAGAAACGCAAACGCGTCCTCCAGATCGAGATGCTCAAGATGCAGCGCTGGGTCAAGGACACCGGGCAGCGCCTCGTCGTCCTGTGCGAGGGCCGCGACGCGGCGGGCAAGGGCGGCACGATCCAGCGCTTCACGGAACGGCTCAACCCGCGCGGCGCCCGCGTCGTCGCGCTGGAGAAACCGACCGGCCGCGAGGCGGGGCAGTGGTACTTCCAGCGCTACGTCAGCCAGCTCCCCTCCGCCGGGGAGATCGTCTTCTTCGACCGCTCCTGGTACAACCGCGCCGGTGTCGAGCGCGTCATGGACTTCTGCACGCCCACCGAGTACTACCACTTCCTGCGCCAGACCCCCGCCTTCGAGCGGATGCTCACCGACGACGGCGTGCTCCTCGTCAAGTTCTGGTTCTCCGTCTCGCGCGCCGAGCAGCGCACCCGCTTCGCGATCCGCCAGATCGACCCCGTGCGGCAGTGGAAGCTCTCGCCCATCGACCTCGCCTCGCTCGACCTGTGGGACGCCTACACCGAGGCGAAGATCGACATGTTCCGCGCCACGGACACCGACGCCGCCCCGTGGACGGTCGTGAAGAACAACGACAAGCGGCGCGGACGCCTGGAGGCGATGCGCAGCCTCCTCGCCCGGCTCGACTACCCGGCGAAGGACCCGGCCGTCGTCGGCATCCCCGACCCGCTCGTCGTCGGCCCCGCCGACACCCTCCTGGAGCCCGGCGAGGAGAGCGCGAGCCTGTCGCCGACCCCGCTCGCGGGCAGCAGGCACGGGCGCGGCCTCCACCCTCAGGACGGGGTGCCGGAACCGGACGAGGAGTGAGGGGTGGTCCGGGGCCCCGGCGGCGACTGGCATGATCGAGGAATGTCAGATCGCATCATCGCCGCCTGCGACGGCGCGTCCAAGGGCAACCCGGGCCGCGCCGCCTGGGCCTGGGTCGCCGCCGACGCCGAGGGGACCCCGGAGCGCTGGGAGGCGGGCCCGCTGGGCACCGCCACCAACAACGTCGCCGAACTCACCGCCCTGCTCCGCCTGCTGGAGACCACGGACGCGCGGCGCCCGCTGGAGGTCCGGATGGACTCCCAGTACGCCATGAAGGCCGTCACGGAGTGGCTGCCCGGCTGGAAGCGCCGCGGCTGGAAGACGGCGGCGGGCAAGCCGGTCGCCAACCAGGAACTCGTGGAGGCCATCGACGCGCTGCTCCAGGGCCGCGAGGTCGCGTTCCGGTACGTGCCCGCCCACCAGGTCGGCGGCGACCCGCTCAACGCGATCGCCGACCAGGCCGCGAGCGAGTGCGCGATCAGCCAGGAACCGGCGGGGACCGCGTACGGCGCCCCCGCGCCCCCCGTGCCGAGCGCGTCGCGCACCGAACCGGCGCGCACCAGCGGCGCGAGCCGCGCCAGGAGCGGCGGCAGGACCGCCGCCAGGTCCGGCGGCAAGGCGCCGACGCTCAAGGCCAAGTACCCCGGCCGCTGCGGCGCCTGCGGGCAGCCCTACACGGCGGGCGAGGACATCACGAAGGTCGGCAAGGGCTGGGGCCACGTGGGGTGCGCGGGGGAGTGAGCGGTGCCTGAGCGCGTGGGGGGCGGGACCCTCCGGTCCCGTCCCCACTCGGGGACAGCGATGGGGCACACCGCACGCCCAGCCCGATGGTCGACCGGCAGCAGCGCGCCGTTGATGTTGCTCGCCGCGTCCGAGGCGAGGAAGAGGATCGCCGCCGCCTGCTCCTCGGCCCGCGCCGCCTTGCCCACGTTCGCCGCGTACGTGCCGATCGTCGCCGGGCCCCGGGCCCCGTCCGCCCTGTCCACCGTGATGTTCGTGGCCGTGCCGCCGGGGGCGATCGCGTTGGTGCGCAGCCCCTCCTCCCGGTACATGACCGCGAGGGACTTCATGAGCCCCACGACACCGTGCTTCGCGGTCGTGTAGGCCGCGCCCGCCGCGCTGCCGCGCAGCGCCGCCTCCGAGGCGGTGAAGACGACGGCGCCGTGCCCGGACGCCAGCAGGTGGGGGAGTGCCGCGCGGGTCAGCAGGAACGGCGCCGTCAGGTTGACGCGCAGGACGCGTTCCCACTCCGCGTCGTCGGTGTCCCCGGCCGCCGACATCCGGTCCATGATCCCGGCGTTGTTCACGAGCACGTCGATCCCGCCGAACCGCTCGACGCTCCGCGCCACGACCTCCTCCACCACCGCCGGCTCGCTCAGGTCCCCGACGACGGCGACGGCGCTGCCGCCCTCCCGCTCGATCTCCGCCACGACGGAGTCCGCGCGCGCGGCGTCGAGATCGGCGACGACGACCCGCGCGCCCTCGCCGGCGAACCCCAGCGCGGCGGCGCGCCCGATACCGGACCCGGCGCCGGTGACGACGACGCTGCGGCCCGCAAGACCTGTGGTGCTCATGGTGACTCCTTGTTCCGAGGTGTACCGCCGGACCGGAAGGGATGGTTCCGCTTCGACGCCGCCGAGCGTACTCCTTTGTGGCGCCAGGTGACACAAAGGCGTCAGGTGACAGAAAGTGGCCCGCGAGGGACAATGGCGGCGAGAGGCGGGCCGGTGACGAGGAGCGCGATGACGGACAGGGAAGGCGGCGCGGCGACCCGCGCGGGCGCCGAGGCGGGCCCGCGCGCGCGAGCGGCGGGCACGGGCCATCGCGCCGCGCGCACGGGGCGGCCGCCGCTGACCGAACGGCGCAAGGCCGCGACGCGGCGCGAGATCGCGGTCGAGGCCGTACGGCTCTTCGGCGCCCAGGGCGTCGCGGCGACCTCGGGGGACGACATCGCCCGCGCCGCCGGGATCTCGACCCGCACCCTGTGGCGCTACTTCCCGTCCAAGGAGCACTGCGTGAAGCCGCTCCTCGCGCTCGGCCTCGAACGCGCCATCGCCCAGCTCGGGAACTGGCCCGCCGACCGGCCGCTCGCCGAGGCGATCGCCGGGCAGGACCCCGACGGCGGGGCCGAGGAGGCCGGGCTCACGAAGCAGCTCATCACGATGGCGATCGAGGAGCCGGCGCTGCACGCGGTGTGGCTGGAGACGCACCACGAGGCGGAGGAGGTCTTCGCCGAGTTCGTCGCGGCGCGGACGGGACGCGCGGTGGACGAACTCGCGGTGCGCGTCCAGGCGGTCATCATGAACGGCGCGATGCGGGTCGGCGCCGAGCACTGGGCGCGCGGCGGCGACGACCGCCGCACCCACGAGGAAGCCCTGCGCGCCGCGCTGCGCTCCGCGCTGGAGGGGCTCGGGGACTGACGGCGACTCGCCGCGACGGGAGCCTCGCCCGCCGGTGGCGCCGGCGCGGCGCCGAGGGCGCCTCGGCCGCTCCGGTCCCGTTGTCAGTGGCGGCCGTTAGCGTCGAAGGCATGACCGAACGAATCGATGTGCCGCGAGGTCCGGCGGCGGCCGAGCCCGTCATCCAGGTGCGGCCCGCGACCGATCTGGACCTGGACGGTCTGCTCGCCTCGATGGCCGCGCTCTTCGCCGAGGACGCCGGGCCGCGCGACCCGGCCGCCGATCCCCGCTGGTTCGCGGAGCACGGCCGCCAGGCACTCGCCGCCGGGCTCACCGACCCCGCCCGGCTCCTGCTCGTCGCGGAGTGCGCGGGCAAGGTAACCGGCCACCTGACCGCGATGCTGCGCCCGCCCGAACCCCTGCTCCCCGTCGGCACGGTGACCCTCGCGAGCCTCTACGTCCGCCCCGCGATGCGCGGCGCGGGCACGGGCTCCCGCCTCCTCGCCGACTGCCTCGGCTGGGCTCGCGAACACGGTGCCTTCCGCACCGAGGTCTCCGCCTACGCGAGCAACACGGCGGCGCTGCGCTTCTACCGCCGCCACGGGTTCACGGACCACGAGGTGACGCTGACGGCACCCGGCGGCCCCGTCCCCGGCACCGCCTGACGGGCGCTCAGGCGGCGGGGTCGGCGGGGTCCGTGGCCGCCCAGGCCGCCTCGATCATCCGGAAAACCTCGTCCACCGCCCCGGCGGGGTCCTCCGCCGCGCGGGCCAGCGCGTAGGCGTCGAGCACGAACCGCGCGAGAGCCCGGCTCTCGGTCCGCGACCGGGAGAGCGCCGGATCGGCGGCGATCGCCGCCGCCAGCGTCTCCGCGTGCCGCAGCCGCATCGACTCCTCGTACCTCCGCAGGGCGGGCGAGGCGTCGATCATGCGCCACACGGGGTCCGCGCCGTCCGCCGCACAGTGCCGCACCAGGGCGTGGATCTCGCGGCGCAGCGGCGGCAGGAGCGGCGCCCCGGGCGCCCGCCCGGTGACCGCCCCGGCGAGGCGCCGCTCGAAGTCCTCGTCCCGCTCGAAGACCAGGGCCTCCTTCGAGGCGAAGTGCGAGAAGAGGGTCGTCACGGCGACGTCGGCCTCGGCGGCCACCTCGCGGATGCCCACCGCCTCGTACCCGCGCTCCAGGAAGAGCCGCAGGGCGGTGCCGGCGATCTTCTGCCGGGTCGCGGCCTTCTTCCGCTCGCGGCGTCCGGTGGGCGCGGTCATGGGCGCACACTAGCAGGTCCGAAAACGCAACAGTTCCAAAACACTAACCGTTAGTGCTACGTTCCCGGCATGAGAAAAGTGAGCTACGCCGAGTTCGGCGGCCCCGAGGTGCTGCGCCTGACGGAGGCCGAGGAGCCGCACGCGGGCCCGGGGCGGATACGTATCGCGGTCCGGGCGGCCGGGGTGAACCCGGTCGACTGGCGGCTGCGCGAGGGACAGGTGCTGGGCGCCCACCCGGTCGAACTGCCCGCGGGGGTCGGCCTGGACGCCGCCGGAGTGGTGGACGAGGTCGGCGCGGGGGTGCGGGACGTGGCGCCCGGCGACCGCGTGTTCGGGGAGGGCATCGCCACCTACGCCGAGTTCGCCGTCCTGACGGCCTGGGCCCCGATGCCCGAGCGGCTGTCCTTCGCCGAGGCCGCCGGCTACCCCTCGGTGGTCGAGACCGCGCTGCGCGTCCTGCGCGAGGTCGGCGTGCGGCCGGGCCAGACGCTCCTGGTGAGCGGGGCGGCCGGCGGTGTGGGCTCCGCCGTGCTCCAGTTCGCCCGCGAGCGCGGCATCACGGTGATCGGCACGGCCGGTGCCGCGAACCAGGACTACCTGCGCGCCCTGGGTGCCCTCGCCACCACTTACGGCGAGGGCTGGCCGGCGCGCGTGCGGCGGCTCGGGCGGGTGGACGCCGCGCTCGACCTCGCGGGCGCCGGGGTGATCGAGGAACTCGTGGAACTGACCGGGGACCCCCGGAAAGTGGTCTCCATCGCCGACCTCGACGCCCCGCGGTCCGGCGTCCGGTTCTCGGGCACGGCAGGGAGCGTCCCCGACGCGCTCGCGGAGGCCGTCGGGCTGATCGCGCGGGGCAGGCTCCACCTCCCCGTCGAGAAGACGTACACGCTCGCCGAGGCCGCCCAGGCGCACCGCGACAGCCGGGCCGGGCACGCCCGGGGGCGCCGGGTCATCCTCGTCTGAGCCCGGCGCCGGGTGGTGACCATCGCTCACCACCCGGCGCTCGCGGGCTTCACGGGCGCGGGGACCCCACCGTCACGCGGCGGACGCCGCTCAGGCCGCCGGGGGTGCGGGCAGCCGTACGGTGTGCGTCTCGCCGTCCGGCCAGCGGATCTCCGCCCGCGCGGTCCCGTCCGGCTCCCACGCGGTGCGGACGCCGGGCAGCGCCGCCGGGGTGCCCGCGCCGAGGTGGACGGCCGCCGCGTAGACCGTGCCGGGCGAGGCCGCGGCCGACGACGTCAGGAGCGGCGTGGCCGAGTGGTGCGCCAGCGGGCTGCACCCCGTACCGGAGCGCACCGAGGCGAGCGGGAGGCCGCCCAGGTCGGTCACGGCGGAGACGAGCCCGCCGGGGGAGGCCACCTCGGCGTGGCCCGGAGTGTCCGAGGGGGCGTCGGCGAAGGTGCCCGAGCCCGCCTCGACCCGCGCCGCGCGGGCCGCCTCCGTCTCGCGCACCGGCTCCGTGCCCGTCGGCAGTGCCCAGCCGCCGAAGCGCACCCGCGCCTGCGGCACCTCGCCCGCCGCCGGGTCCACCCGCGCGACGCGCACCTCGACGGAACCCCGCACGGCCGAGCCCACCGTGAGCCACGGCCCCGTGCGGAAGTCCGCGGGCGGGCCGCCGAAGGGGTCCCAGGCCGCGCCCGCCGTGTCCACCGGCCAGTGCGCGCGCGAGCGCGAGACGCCCGTGCCGTCCGCGAGCGAGAGCCGTTCCACCGGCCTGCGGTGCGCCGCCCGGCCCGCCGCGTCGACGAGTGTCGCGCTCGCCTCCCAGGCCCCGGCGCCCGCGTCCGCCGGGTACTCGGGGGTCGCGTGCGTGGAGTACCCGAGCCGCGCGTAGTGCGGGTCGTCGGGCCACAGCCGCGCCGGATCGCTGTGGTCCCCGCCGTGGTTGACGACCCGTACGACCCCGTCCGCCGCCGTGCCCGTCACGAGCCAGCCCGGCCCGTCCAGCGTCCGCGTGAAATCGCCGCGCTCCACCGCGAGCGGTTCCGGCTCCGCCGTCCACACCGGGTGCGAGGCCGGGAGCAGCAGTCCCGCGAAGCCCTTGCTCGCCCAGTACGGCGACGCCGGGCCCGAGTACACCTGGAGCAGACCGCCGAAGGGGCGGTGCCACCCCAGGCTCAGCAGCCCCTCACCGGTGAGCGCCCCGTTCTCCGTGAAGTAGGAGAGCGTGCGCGCCGCGAGGCCCCGCGTCTCGCCCGGGGTCAGCGGGTTCGCGTCGAAGAGCGTGCCCGTCCACAGCGGGGCGAGCGCCGCCCAGCGGTAGGTGAGCGAGCGGCCCTGGAAGAGCGGGGCGCCGTTGCCGCCCACGAGGTGGCGCCAGTCGGCGAGGAAGAGCCGCAGCCGCTCCCGGTAGCGGTCGGCGAGCCCCGCGGGCGCCTCCTCGCCGAGGACGCGCGTGAACCACAGGGGATAGAGGTGCATCGCCCAGCCGTTGTAGTGGTCGTGGTTGCGGTGCGCGCCCCCGGTCAGCCCGTCCGAGTACCAGCCGCCGCCCTGGTACCACTTTTCCGTCGTCGCGAGCGTCCGGTCCAGGTCCTCCTGGCGCCACTGCCCGCCCACCGAGCGCGCGAACGCCTCGGTGACGCCCTGGAACCAGATCCAGTTGTTCTGCGGCATGTCGGTGCCGACCATGAGGCCGAGCCAGTCCAGGAGCTGGGCCCGGGTCCGCTCGCTCAGCCGGTCCCAGATCCACGGCCGCGTCTCGTGGAGCGCGAGCGCGACCGAAGCTGCCTCGACCTTCGCCTGGTTGGCCTCGGCGAAGGTGGGCCACCGCTCGGGGCTCTCCGGATCGACGCCCGCCGCGAGGCCGCGTGCGTACCACTCCGCGAAACCGTGCGGGTCCCGGCCCTCCTCGCCGCGCAGCCGGAAGGCGGCGAGCAGGAAGGTGCGCGCGAAGCCTTCGAGACCGTCGCTCCACTCGCCGCTCGCGCTCGCGGGCCCGGGCAGCCGGATTTGGGCGTGCTCCTGGCTCGCGTACGGGCGCACCGCGCGCAGCATGTCGTCGGCGAGCCGTCCCCAGCGGGCCCGGCCCGTCCAGGCGGCGGGGTCCGCGGGGCGGGCGCTGCCCGGCGTGCTCGGCTGCGGCATGACGTGTGACTCCTTCGTGAGACGACTGGCCCGCGCCGCGGTGACCAGCGGCGACCCGCGCCAGTCTTGCGCACCGGGCCCGCCCTGACGAGACTGGAGAAAGCGGTTTCTAAATTGCTTTCCCCGGCCCCCGCCGGGGCGCTTCGCGCGGTCCCGGGGGGCCTGTGCGGGCGCTGTGATTGCATTAGTCAAGCCGATTGACAAAACGGGCGGGCCCTCCGTACGTTCGAGTGGCCGAGCGGAGCACCCGCGCCGGTGGCGGCGTCGCCGGCGCGACGACACCGTGAACCACCCCGTGCCCGCGAAGCCCTTCCCCCGGGCCCGCGCGGTGCGACCGACCGGCCCCCACCCGCCTCGATCCGGCCGTGCGGGGCCGTGAAGCACCGATGGGAGCGTGCAAGACCATGACGAACCCCAGCCGAAGGGCGCTCGTCGTTCGCGGCGGGTGGGAGGGACACTCACCCGTCGAGATCACCGACCTCTTCCTGCCCTTTCTCCAGGACGCGGGATTCTCGGTCGACACCTCGGACACCCTCGACGTCTACACCGACGCCGAACGCCTCGCCGCCACCGACCTGATCGTCCAGTGCTGGACGATGGGCCAGGTGACGCCCGGTCAGAGCGCGGGCCTGATCGCGGCGGTCCGCGCGGGCACCGGCTTCGCCGGCTGGCACGGCGGGATCGTGGACTCCTTCCGCGGAGATCTTGGCTACCAGCGGCTCACCGGGGGGCAGTTCCTCATGCACCCCGAGGGCTACCACGACCACCGCGTCCACATCGTCCCCGGTCACGAACTGGTCGAGGGCATCGAGGACTTCGACGTCCACACGGAGCAGTACTGGGTCGCGACCGACCCCGCCGTCGAGGTGCACGCCACGACGGTCTTCCCGGCGGGCGAGGAGCACCACCAAGAGGTCGTCATGCCCGCCGTGTGGAGCCGCCGCTACGGCGCGGGACGCGTCTTCGTCAACACGATCGGCCACAAGCCCGACGACTTCGACGTGCCCGGCGCGCGCGTCCTGACCGAGAGGGGGCTGCTGTGGGCGAGCCGTTGAGGATCGGCATCGTCGGGGCCGGGAAGATCAGCGGCGCCTATCTCGACTCGCTGGACCGGCTCACGCGGCCGCTGAAGGTCACCGCCGTCGCCGACCTGGACCTGGGCCGGGCCAAGGAGGCCGCCGGGCGGGCCGGGGACGCGCTCGCGCTCGGCTCGGTCGACGCGCTCCTCGCCCGCGAGGACGTCGACGCCGTGCTGAATCTGACGATCCCCGCCGTGCACGCCGAGGTGGCCCTCGCCGCCCTCGCGGCCGGCAAGCACGTCTACGGCGAGAAGCCGCTCGCCGCGACGCGCGAGGAGGCCGCCGCGGTGCTCGCCGCCGCCGGCGCCGCCGGGCTGCGGGTCGGCTGCGCCCCGGACACCGTCCTCGGCACGGGGACGCAGACCGCGCGCAAGGCCGTCGAGGACGGTCGCGTCGGCACGCCCGTCGCCGCGACCGCCTTCATGAC
>NZ_GG770539.1:6583509-6585505 GCF_000154905.1 Streptomyces sp. SPB074
CCCCGTACTCCGTGCCGCGTGCCGTGCCCGTCAGGGCATCGCGTGGACGTGCGGGCCCACCGCGTTGCTCCAGGCGTTGCCCGCCGTCGCGTCCCAGTTCGTGGACCAGGTCATCGCGCCGCGCAGGTCCGGGTAGGTCCTGGAGGGCTTGAAGGAACCGCAGCCGGTGCCCTTGGAAAGGCAGTCGAGGGCGTTGTTGACGATCGCCGGGGAGACGTAGCCGCTGCCCGCGCCGCGCGTCGAGGCGGGGACGCCGAGGCCCACCTGCGAGGGGGCCAGGCCGCCTTCGAGCTGGATGCAGGCGAGCGCGGTGAGGAAGTCCACCGAGCCCTGGCTGTACACCTTGCCGTCACAGCCGAGCATCGAACCGCTGTTGTAGTACTGCATGTTGACGACGGTGAGGATGTCCTTGATGTTCAGCGCCGTCTTGAAGTACTCGGCCGAGGTGGACTGCATGTCGATGGTCTGCGGAGCCATCGTGATGACGAGGGAGCTGCCCGCCTTCGCGGAGAGGGCGCGCAGGGCCTGCGACATGTACGTCGCGTTGACCCCGTTCTCCAGGTCGATGTCGACCCCGTCGAAGCCGTAGGTCTGCATGAGCGAGTACAGCGAGTTGGCGAAGTTCGTCGCCGAGGCGCTGTTGGTGACCGATACGGTGCCGTTCTGGCCGCCCACCGAGATGATGACCTTCTTGCCCGCCGCCTGCTTGGCGCGGATGTCGGCCTTGAACTGGTCGACGGTGTAGCCCTTGAGCCCGGCCGAGTCGAGCGTGAAGGAGACCGCGCCGGGGGTGGAGGTCGCGTCCGCGAAGGAGACCGCGATGATGTCGTACTGGGACGGCACCTGCGCGATCGTCTGCACGGCCGCGCCGTTGTCGAAGTTCTGCCAGTAGCCCGTGACGGCGTGCTTGGGGACGTTCCCGCCGCCACCGGGCGGGTTGCCGCCGCCGGAGGTGGTGGTGGCCGAGACCGCCGCCGACTTCGGGGACTCGCCCGCCGCGTTCACGGCAGTGACCTGGAAGCTGTACGTCGTCGCCGCGGTGAGCCCGGTGACGGTCGCGGAGGCGCCGGTGACCGACTGCACCTTCGTGCCGTCCCGGTAGACGTTATAACTCGTCGCGTTGGAGACCGGGTTCCAGCTCAGCGGGATCGACGTGGCGCTCGCCGCGCCCGCCGCGAGCCCGCCCGGGGCGCCCGGCACGCTCGGCGTGGTGCCCCCGCCGCCGCCCCCGTCGGGGCCGAACACCGAGACGTCGTCGGCGAGATAGGCGGCCTGCCCGTACCAGCCGTGCAGGTAGACCTGGACGGAGCTGGTGCTCGCGCCGGTCTTGAAGGTGGTCGTCAGCTGCGACCAGCCGGAGGAGCCCGGGGTCCAGGTGGACACGTCCGTGGTGCCGGTGCCGCTCGCGCCGAGGTAGACGTAGGAGCCCTGTACCCAGGCGCTCAGCGTGTACGTCGAGTCGGGCTTCACCTTCACCGTCTGGGCGCACTGGCCGGTGTCCGAGGCGGTGGGACTGCCCTTGAGGGCGGCGGCGCCGCCGTGCGTGGGCGAGCCGACCGTCGTGCCGTTGGTACAGGTCCAGCCCGCGAGGCCGGACTCGAAGCCCGCGTTCTGCGCGTTGTTGACGTCGGCGGCCTGCGCGGTGCCGACGGCGAGGCCGCTCAGCAGGAGCGCGGCCGTGCCGGCGAGAGCGCCGCCCCGGAAGAGGCGCCGCCATCGGGCGGGGGAGGGGGACCGGCGGAGGACACCGGGTCTGCCGGACGACGGGGACGAAGTACGTTCCACAACTGCCTCCGAAATGGGGGAGATAGGAGGAAAACAGGGGTACTGCCTTGCCTGCTCGTGGAACGGTGGCCACCGTCTGAGGTGAGGGTGGTCCAGACCAATCAAGTTGTCAAGACCTCTGGCGGCCCTCCGCCCTCCGCGGGGCACCCCGCACGGCACGGGGCGGCGCTGCATGGCACGGGACGGCATGGCACGGGCGGCATGGCACGGG
>NZ_GG770539.1:6585605-6593074 GCF_000154905.1 Streptomyces sp. SPB074
GCCCCCGTGCGTTGCGGCCCGCCGGCGCGGCCCCCGCTCAGGCCACCGGCTGGGTGGGCCGCTGCTCGGTGAGCGGGATCTGCCCCTTGAGCATCTTCCCGCCGTCACCCGTCAGCCGCAGGTAGTAGTCCGAGGAACAGGCCGTGCCGTCCTCGTCGAGCGCCTTGATCCCGGAGCCGGCCGGTACCTCGGCGGCGCTCGCGGCGGTCTTCGCGATCTGGTTGGCCTCGTTGTACTCGTCGAACATCGAGATGTAGATGCCCTGCACCCCGACGCGCTTCATGTTGTAGAACTGCCGCCACATGAAGTCCCCGTGCGCCCGCTGCCCCTCCTGGAGGTCCCCGGGCAGCACGCAGGGCTGGTAGTCGATGCCGTGCGCGTCGCACTCCGCCTGGTCGGGGGTGTTCACGTTGGCGTAGAAGTTGTCGGCGTCGGCGACCGAACCGATCCGGCCCACCATCCACGGCGAGATCATGTCGAAGGCGTGGTACACCTCCGAGAACCCGGGCCGGGAGTCCTCGTCCTCGGTGCGCCAGTGCGTCGGGACCCCGCCGATGACGTAACAGCCCTGTCCCTTGAGCCAGTTCACGACGTCCAGGCACTCCTCCGCGCCGAAGGGGCGGGCGTCGTCGCTGAAGCCGAAGCCCCACACGCACACGACCGGCTTGCCGTTCTGGCGCGCGTACGCGGACGACGAGGTGTGCGCGCTCATCTTCTCGGTCCAGTCCTGCTTGACCTGCTCGCGCATCCCGTTCCAGTTCGTCACGTCGTACATGACGTAGAACTTGCGGCTGTTGGCCTCGGCGGCCTGCCGGACCTTCTGCGCCATGCCGTCGCGCGTGGGCCCCTCCCCGCCGAAGGGGTTGAAGCGCTGGAGGGCCGCGGTGTCGATGCCGTACTCGCGCATCCACCGGAAGTGCGTGTCCACGGTCTGCTGGTCCCAGGAGGAGAACAGCGCGGCGTCACCGCCGCCGTTCAGGTCCGGCATCGCCGTCGGGTACGTACGCGTGTACTCCGAGACGTCCGGCCAGGACTTGGCGCTGTTCGCGCCCGGCGCGGGGGCCTTGCTCATGTCGGGGCTCCAGTGCCACCACCCGTTGATGGGGGCGCCGTCGCCGGGCGCGGCGAACCAGCCCTGGTAGCCCACCGTGATCTTGCCGACGACGTCGCCGGCGGGCGAGGCGGCGGGGCCCGCCTTCGGCGCGGGAGCCGCGCCCGCCTGGGTCGCGGCGATACCGGTACCGGCCGCCGCGGCGACGGCTGCGCCGGTCAGGAGGAAGGAACGACGGGAGATGCTCATGCGGGTGTGCCTCTCGATCTGCCTCATCGGCGCGGCGGCACACCACGGGAGCGCTGCCGCGCACGGAACGGTCGCGCCCGCTGGGGTGGGGGGAGTAAGAACGGCGGCAGTCCGTCCCTCCGTCAGCAGGTGCCGCACGCAAGCTAGTCGACCTCGTGGGGTCCCGACAAGGCTCTGGGGACAACGATGTCAGAGCGGGCGCGCCGGGGCCGGAGCGTGGGAGCGTTCTCCTCCCGTCCCTGTCGGCCGGCGCCCCCGTGCCGTAGGTTCACGCGGGGACGGGCGGCAGGCGCGCCGCCCGGAGCGGAGGCGAGGCCATGCCGCCCCACGTACGGCCCTGCCGATCCGCCGACCACGACGCGCTCGCCGAGATCCGCGTGCGCACCGCGCACCTCGGCGCCGACGCCCGGCCGCACTACCGCGCCCCCTCCGTCCTCCCCGTCCTCTTCGCGCACTCCTACGCGGCCTTCGAGCCGGAACTGTGTTTCGTCCTCGACGACGGGGAGGGGCGCGCCGTGGGGTACGTGCTCGGCACGGCCGACACGGACCGCTTCGCCGACCGGTTCCGGACGGAATGGCTGCCGCTGCACGCGGAGCGCTACCCGCTCCCCGCCGGGCCGCCGTCCGACGGCGACGCGATGATGGCGGTCCTCCTGCACCACCCCGAGCGCCTGCGCGTACCCGCCCTCAAGGACTACCCCGCGCACCTCCACATCGACCTCCTCCCCGCCCATCAGCGCCGGGGCCACGGGCGGACCCTCCTGCGTGCCCACCTCGGGGCGCTCGCCGAGCGGGGCGTGTCCCGCGTCCACCTCGGCATGGTCACCGCCAACACCCCGGCCCGCGCCTTCTACGACCGCCTGGGCTTCCACGAGATCCCCGTACCGGAGGCGGGCGAGCTGACGTACCTGGGGCGCGGCACGGGGGAGGCGGAGCGGGGGAGAAGAGGGCGCGGCGGCGGATGCGCACGCGGCGTGCCGCACCCGGCAACCGGGTCGCGGCTCGCAGCCGGACCGCACCGCGTAGCCGGACCGCACGCCGCACGCCGTGACCCCGCCGCCCGCCTCGCGCCTCCCTCCGCCTCCCGCCCCCTCCGCTCCCGGCCCGCTCGTCTCACGTCATCCGGCGCAGTCCCGCCAGGACGTCCCGCAGGAGCCGCACCTCCGGGGGCACGCTCTCGCTCACCGTCAGCAGCCCCTGCACCACGAGGTCCGAGGCGAGGACGCGGGTCAGGCCGACGGGCAGGCCGAGACGGGCGGCGGCCTCGGCGAGGGCCAGCGGCCGCGCGCACAGGTCGAGCAGCGTGCGTTCCTCCGGGTTGAGGCGGAGCGGGTGCGGGGCCTGGCGGGTGGTCAGGAGGGCTTCGAGGGCGATCCCGTGCGCGGCCCGCGCGCGCCCGCGCGTGATGACGTACGGGCGCAGCGCCGCCGGGGCACTCACGCGCTGCCCGTCGGGTGCGGGACGAGACCCGGGCCGCGGTCGGCCGGCGCGAGCGGTGGCAGCCCGCGCGCCTCCTCGGCGTCGAAGGGCCCGTCCAGGGGCTTGTCCAGGGGCCTGTCGAACGGTTCGCCGAACGGCTCGTCGGCCCCTTCGCCCTCCGTGAGCGCGCTGGTGGGGACGAGGACCACGGCACGCAGACCGCCGTACGGCGAGGGGCCCAGATCGACCTGGAAGCCGTGCCGTCGCGCGTACTGCCCGACGACCGCGAGCCCCGTCTGCGGGACCTCGCCGACCTCCCGCAGCCCGAGCGGCCTGCGCCCCGAGGCGATCTCGCGCGCGGTGCTCAGCCGGTCCGTGGCGAGCCCGAGCCCGCCGTCGTGCACCTCGACGACCGCGCCCTTCTGCACCGCCCGCACCGTGACGGGCACCGTCGTGCGCGGCGGCGAGTACTCCGTGGCGTTGGCCAGGAGTTCGGCGACGAGGTGGATCAGCGGCTCGGCCAGCGCGGAGCGCACGGCCGGTGCCG
This sequence comes from Streptomyces sp. SPB074, assembly GCF_000154905.1. GTDB lineage: Bacteria > Actinomycetota > Actinomycetes > Streptomycetales > Streptomycetaceae > Streptomyces. The sequence continues at coordinate 6,588,872 of NZ_GG770539.1, forward strand.
GGTCTCCCGTCACCTCCACCCTGCGGTAGGCGACGATGCGGCCGGAGGCGGCGCGGGCCACGTCCACGAGGCTCAGCGGCTGCCGCCACTCCTGCCCCGGCCACTCCCCGCACAGCACCTTCAGGCTCTGCGCGTGCCGCGCCTGCTGCGTCGCCGCGTGGTCGGCGAGCATCGTCGTCTCCAGCAGTTCGGCGTCGTCCGGGTACCGGTCCGAGAGGCCCGTGACCGCCGACTGGATGCGGTGCGCCGAACTCTGCACCCGCCCCGCCAGTTCCACCAGGACGAGCCTGCGCGTCTCCTCCAGGTACTCGCACTCCTCGGCCACCTCGCGCAGCACCCGCTCGAAGAGGTCCCCGACGGCCTGCGTCAGCTCCGCGCTCTGCGGGCGCGACGCCGGGACCGGCCGCCCGCGCACCGCCGCCGGCAGCCGCTCCTTGACGAAGTGCTCCAGCTCCAGGCGCATCAGTTCCGACTGCTCCGTCAAATACGACTGCCAGTCGGCGTCCCTGCGCTCGGACTCCGCCGCCCGCCGCGCCAGCTCCAGCGCGAGCAGCTCGCCGTCGGCGACCGCCGTGCGGTGCTGGCGGCGCAGCGCCTCCAGGCCGCACAGCGCGAGCACCATCAAAGTGCCGAGCAGGACAGCGGTCGCGAGCCGCTGCCGGGCGAGCAGCGAGACCGCGCCGCCGTAGCCGCACAGCAGCGTGAGCAGCGTCGCCGGCCACAGCACACCGGCCGCGCGACCGGAGGACGCGGGTGCCGGGACGGGGCCGGGAGGGGAGGCGGGGGGACGGGGCATCGAGCACCTTCGGAGGACGTTCGGGAGGGGGTGGGGACCTGGGTGCCCCGGGGGACCGGGGCGCCGGCGGGACCCGTGGACATGCCGGACGGGCCGTCAACGGGCTGCGGAGCGCGCCCCTCTCGGGAGGCGGGCCCCGCGCCGACCGGGTGAGCATATCGCCCGAACAGCGGTATCCCGGGTAATCCGGGCGCACGCGGGGCGCGGCGGGCGGAAAAGCTCTGGTGCCTCATGCACCTAGCCGTGCTCAGCCCGCGCCCCGGTTACGCAAAGTGGCTCCCGCATTCCGCCGATCGGATGACAACGCCTCCCGCGCCACCCCCCGGTGGGCGGGGGCCGCCCCCCCCCCCGAACGTGCCATGCGCCGCCGCCCCCGCACTCGGCGTGGCGCCTGGAGTCCGCCCCGCCGGATCGGGTACGGGACGCGCCGCCGCCCGCTACCGAGCGCACGCGCGGCCCCCGTCCCCGGCCCGGTCCGGGCGCTCCGGCGCCTACGGCAGGATCGAGTCCACGTAGCCGCCGTCCACGCGCAGCGCGCCGCCGGTCGTCGCGGAGGCGAGCGAGGAGCTGAGGTAGACCACCATGTGCGCGATCTCCTCCGGCTCGATGAGGCGCTGGAGGAGCGACTGCGGCCGGTGCTCGCGCATGAAGGCGCGCTGGGCCTCGTTTCAGGGCAGGGAGCGGTCCACGAGTTCGTAGACGAAGTCCTCGACGCCGCCGGTGTGCGTCGGGCCCGCGATCACCGAGTTGACCGTGACGCCGCTGCCCGCCGCCTCCTTCGCGAAGCCGCGCGTCACCGCGAGCAGCGCCGTCTTCGACATGCCGTAGTGGATCATCTCGGCCGGGATCACGACGGCCGAGTCGCTCGCGAGGTTCTGCACGCGTCCCCAGCCGCGCTCGATCATGCCCGGCAGGTAGGCGCGGATGAGGCGCACCGCGCTCAGCACGTTGACCTCGAAGTAGCGCCGCCACTCCGCGTCGTCGATCTCCAGCGCGGGCCGCGCACCGAAGATGCCGAGGTTGTTCACGAGGATGTCGGTACGGGGCAGCCGGTCGAGCACCTGGGCGAGACCCTCGTCGCTCGCGAGGTCGCCCGGGGCCGCCACGATCTCCGCCGAGGGGAAGCGCTCGCGCAGGGAGGCCGCCGCCTCCTCCGTGCGCCGCGTGTCGCGTCCGTTGACGGCGACGCGGGCACCGGCCTCGGCGAGTCCGGCGGCGATCGCCGCTCCGATGCCCTGGGTCGATCCGGAGACGAGGGCGGTCCTGCCGTCGAGGGTGACGTGCATGGGGTGGCTCCAATCAGGAAGGGGGAGTGGGGTCCCGTGAGGTGCGTCTGCCCGATTCCGCATCCTCGATCGCCGCAGGCGCTTCTTTCGCGCGGCGTGCCGGACGGACCACGGAGGGACGCCCGATATATCACTGTCGGGTGTTCTGTCCCTCGCCGCACTCCGGCCTGGCCGCATGACGGCGCTGCTCCTCGCCCACTTCGCGCTCGCCGCCTGCGCCCCGGCCCTCGTGCGGTGGCTCGGACGACGGGCCTTCGCCGTCCTCGCGCTGCCCCCGGCCGCCACCGCCTGCTGGGGCTTCGCCGCCTGGGCGGACGTCTCGCGGGGGCACGAGAGCGTCACGGTGTGGCGGTGGCTGCCCGCGTACGGGGTCGATCTGGCGCTGCGGCTCGACGCGCTCGGCGAGCTGATGGTGCTGCTCGCGGGCGGGGTCGGGGCCCTCGTCCTGCTGTACTGCGTGTGGTACTTCGAGGACGGCGCCCCGCGGCTCGGCCGTTTCGGCGGCGCCCTGCTCGCCTTCGCCGGCGCGATGCTCGGCCTCGTCCTCGCGGACGACCTGATCCTCCTCTACATCTTCTGGGAACTGACCACCGTCTTCTCCTACCTGCTCATCGGGCACGGCAGCGCCGTGAAGCAGAACCGCCGTTCCGCGCTCCAGGCGCTCACCGTCACGGCCCTCGGCGGGCTCACCATGCTCGTCGGCTTCGTCGTCCTCGGCACCGTCACCGGTACGTACCGGATCTCCGCGCTCGTCGCCCACCCGCCGCCCGCCTCCGGCACCGTCGCGACGGCTCTCGTCCTCATCCTGTGCGGCGCGCTGTCGAAATCGGCGATCTGGCCCTTCAGTCTCTGGCTGCCCAACGCGATGGCCGCGCCCACCCCCGTCAGCGCCTACCTGCACGCCGCCGCGATGGTCAAGGGCGGTGTCTACCTCATCGCCCGGCTCGCCCCCGGCTACGCGCACATCGAGCCCTGGCGCCCGCTCCTGCTCGTCCTCGGCACCGCGACGATGCTCCTCGGCGGCTGGCGCGCCCTGCGCCTGCACGACCTGAAACTCGTCCTCGCCTACGGCACGGTCAGCCAGCTCGGGTTCCTCACCGTCCTCGCCGGGGCCGGTACGTACGGCACCGGGCTCGCCGCCGGGGCGATGATCCTCGCGCACTCCCTGTTCAAGGCGCCGCTCTTCCTCGTCACCGGCGTCGTGGACCACGCGAGCGGCACCCGCGATCTGCGCGCGCTGTCCGGGCTCGGCCGCCGCCTGCCCGTCCTCGCCGCCATCGGCGCCGTCGCCGGCCTCTCCATGGCCGCCGTCCCGCCCCTGCTCGGCTTCGCCGCGAAGGAGGCAGCCTTCCAGTCCCTCCTGGACGGCGACGCCGCCGACCGCTGGGCCCTCGCGGGCTGCGTCGTCGGCTCGGCCCTCACGACCGGCTACACCCTGCGCCACCTGTGGGGGGCCTTCGCCCGCAAGCCCGGAGTGCCGGACACCGCGCCGCGCGCCGTCGCCCCCGGCTTCCTGCTGCCGCCCGCGATCCTCGCCGCCGCCTGCCTCTTCCTGGGTCCCGCCGTCGCCGCGACCGAGGACCTCCTCGCCACCTACGCCGCGGCCTTCCCGAAGCCCGCCCACCCCTACCACCTCGCCCTGTGGCACGGCGTGGGCACCGCACTCGCCCTCTCCGCCGCCGCGTGGGCCGCGGGCACCGCCCTCTTCGTGCTCCGCGGGCCCGTCGAGGCGCTCGGGCGCGCGCTGGCCTGGCGCTCCGCCGACCTCGTCTTCGGGCGCTGCCTCCTCGCCCTGGAACGCCTCGCGCTCCAGTGCACCGGCTTCGTGCAGCGCGGCTCCCTCTCCGCCTACCTCGCCACCGTCCTCGCCGTGGTTTTCGCCGGGCAGATCGCCGTCCTCGCCGTGGACGAACCCTGGAGCGGCGTGCCCGCACCCCGCCTGTGGGACACCCCCGCGCAAGCCGCCGTCGCCGTCCTCACCTGCGTCGTCGCGCTGCTGTGCCTCGGGGTGCGGCGGCGCATGAAGGCCGTCGTGCTCGTCGGCCTGAGCGGCTACGGGGCCGGGCTGCTCTTCGTCGTGCAGGGCGCCCCCGACCTGGCGCTCACCCAGTTCTGCGTCGA
>NZ_GG770539.1:6593271-6597895 GCF_000154905.1 Streptomyces sp. SPB074
CGCGCACCACGGCCTCAAGGACGTCGTCGCGACCATCCTCGTGGACCTGCGCGCCTGGGACACGATGGGCGAGTCCGCCGTCCTCGCCGCCGCCGCGATCGGCGTCACGAGCCTCATCTACCTGCACCGCCGCACCGAGAGCGACGACCTCCTGGCCGCCGGACCGCGCGGCGGGGCGCCGACGCCCGTGCACACGACGGGCGCGAGCCCCGGCACGCGCGAGCCCTCCGGCGCGACCCGCTGGACCGCCTGGACCCTCCCGCACCACGATCTCGCCGGGCTCCCCGAGGGCGACGAGACCGCGCCCGAGCGCACCTGGCTCGCGGCCGGGAAGACCCTCGCGCCCGAGCACCGCTCCGTCATCTTCGAGGTCGTCGCCCGGCTCGTCTACCACCCGATCCTCGTGCTCTCGGTCTACCTGCTCTTCTGCGCCGAGAACATGCCGGGCGGCGGCTTCGTCGCGGGACTCGTCGCCGGGGTCGCCTTCATCATCCGCTACCTCGCCGGCGGCCGCTTCGAGCTGGCCGCCGCCGCGCCCTTCGGGCCCGGGCTCCTCACCGGGCTCGGCCTGTTCGTCTCCACCGGCGTCGCGCTCGGCGGCCTCGCCGGGGGCACCGTCCTGCACGGCTGGACCTGGCACGGCCACTGGCCCGTCTTCGGCGAGGTCCACCTCTCCACCGCCGTCCTCTTCGACTGCGGCGTCTACCTCCTCGTCCTCGGCGTCGTCCTCGACCTCGTCCGCGCGCTCGGAGCCAAGATCGACCGGCAGATCGAACGCCTCGCGGCCCTGCGCGCCGCCCGGCGGGAAGGGGGTGCCCGGTGACGCTGAGCCTCGCCGTGCTCGTCTCCGCCGTCGTGCTCTGCGCCGTCGGCGGCGCCCTCGTGCTGACCCGTTCCCTCACCCGCATCCTGCTCGGCACCGTCGTCCTCGGCAACGGCGTGAACCTCCTCGTCCTCGCCTCCACCGGCTCGGCCGCCGAACCCCCGCTCCTGTACCCGCGGATCATCCGCAACCGCGTCACGGACCCCCTCCCGCAGGCCGTCGCCCTCACCGCCATCGTCATCGCCCTCGCCACCACCGCCTTCCTCCTCGCCCTCGCCTACCGCACCCACCAGGTCACGGGCTCCGACGAACTGAGCGACGACACCGAGGACCGCCTCGTCGCCCTGCGCGCCGAAGTCCTCGACGAGCGCAGCGCCCTGCGCGCCCGCTACCGCGAGATCCGCGCCACGCGCGGCCACTCCCCGCGCGCCCGCGCCCGCTACCGAGCCGAGCGCAGGGAACTCCGCGCCCGCCTGCGCGCCGACCGCGCCTACCAGGCCCGCGCCCGCGACGCCTCCGGTGACCTGTGGAACGACATCCTCGGCGCGGACCCCGGGGACTACCCGGACCCGGAGGACGGCGGCGGTACGGATGCCGGGGGCGGCGGTACGGGTGCCGGGCGCCCCGACGCGGAAGGCCGCACCCGTCCCCGTGCGGCCGAGGAGACCGGCACCTCCCGGGACCCCCGTACCACCGAAGACCCCTCCGCCGCCCATGGCCCCTCCGCCGCCGAGGACCCCGGTCCCGCCAACGACCCCGGACAGGAAGGCGAAGAGCCCCGGTGAACTCCCTCGTCCCGCTCCCCGTCGTCCTCCCGCTCCTCGTCACCGGGCTCAAGCTCGCCATCGGGGCCCGCCTGCACCGCTTCCAGCGGCTCATCAGCGTCGCCGTGCTCACCGCCGTCCTCGTGCTCTCCGTCCTCCTCCTGATCCGGGCCGACCGCGACGGCCCGCTCGTCGTCCACCTCGGGGACTTCGCGCCGCCGCTCGGCGTCACGCTCGTCGCGGACCGCCTCGCCGGGCTCATGCTCACCGTCTCCTCCGCCGTCACCCTCCTCGTCCTGCTCTACTCGCTCGGGCAGGGCATGGCCGACCGCGACGACGAGAGCCCGCTCGGCGTCTTCCACCCCGCCTACCTCGTCCTCGTCGCCGGGGTCTCCTGCACCTTCCTCGCCGGGGACCTCGTCAATCTCTACGTCGGCTTCGAGATCATGCTCGTCGCGAGCTACGTCCTGCTCACGATCGGCGGCACCGAGCCCCGCGTGCGCGCGGGCGCCACCTACGTGGTCATCTCGCTCTTCTCCTCGATGCTCTTCCTCGTCGCGATCGCCATGACCTACGCGGCCTGCGGGACCGTCAACCTCGGCCAGCTCGCCGTCCGCCTCCAGGAGATCCCGCTCGGCGCGCGCACGCTCCTCGAAGCGATGCTCCTGACCGTCTTCTCGATCAAGGCCGCCGTCTTCCCGCTCGCCGCCTGGCTCCCCGACTCCTATCCGACGACCCCCGCGCCCGTCACCGCCGTCTTCGCCGGGCTGCTCACCAAGGTCGGCGTCTACTCGATGCTGCGCACCGAGACGCTGCTCTTCCCCGGGCATCGCCTCGGCGACCTGCTGCTCCTCGCCGCGCTCGCCTCGATGATCGTCGGCATCCTCGGCGCCGTCGCCCAGACCGACCTCAAACGCGTCCTGTCCTTCACCCTCATCAGCCACATCGGCTACATGGTCTTCGGGATCGGCCTCGCGAGCCGGGCCGGGCTCGGCGGCGCGATCGTCTACGTCGTCCACCACATCACCGTGCAGACGACCCTCTTCCTCGTCGCCGGGCTCATCGAGCGGCGCGGCGGCACCACCGAGCTGACCCGCCTCGGCGGACTCGCCCGCGGCGCCCCGCTCCTCGCCGTCCTCTTCTTCGTCCCCGCGATGAACCTCGCGGGCATCCCGCCGCTCTCCGGCTTCCTCGGCAAGCTCGAACTCCTGCGCGCGGGCGCCCAGTCGGGCGGCGGCTGGGCGTGGACCCTGGTGGCGGGCTCCGCCGCGACGAGCCTGCTGACGCTTTACGTCATGGCGAAGGTGTGGAACCTCGCGTTCTGGCGCGCGGCCCCGCCGGGGCAGCTCGCGGAGGGCGCTGTCCTGGAGGAGAGCGAGCGGGACGAGGAGGGCGACGACGAGTCCACCCGCCCCGAACCCGCCGGGCGCGCCGTGCCCGCGACCCTCTCGGGCCGGGCCGTCACCAAGACCACGAGCAGACTGCCGCTCACCATGACCCTCGCCACGGCCGCCGCCGTCGCGCTCGGCCTCTCGTACACGGTCCTCGGCGGCCCGCTCACCTCCCTCACCGACCGCTCCGTGGGCGAACTCCTCGCCCGCACCCCCTACATCGAGGCGGTGCTGCACCAGTGAGCATCCTCTTCCGGGGCAGAAGACGCTCCCCCTACAGCTGGACCCTGGGCGGCGGTACGAGCAGACGGGTCCTCGACCTGCCGCTCATCGCCTGGCTGACCGTCATCTGGGTCCTGCTGTGGGGCACCCTGTCGTGGGGCAACGTCGTGGCCGGGCTCGTCGTCGGCGTCGTCCTGTGCCTCCTCTTCCCGCTGCCCGCCGTGGACCTCGGGCTGCGCCTGCGCCCGCTCGGCATCGTCCATCTCGTGCTCTACCTGCTGTGGGACATGGCGGTCTCCAGCATCCGGGTCACGTGCATGATCCTCACCCCGGGCCCGTACCCGGCCGCCGTCGTGGCGGTGCCGCTGCGCTGCCGCAGCGACCTCATGCTCACCGCGACGGCCGTCGCCGTCTCCGCGGTCCCCGGGGGTTCCGTCATCGAGGTGCGGCAGGCCACGGCGACGCTCTTCCTGCACGTGCTCGACGCCGACGACCCGCGGCAGACCGAGCGCGCCCGCCGTTCGGTGTGGCACACCGAACGGCTCACCGCGCGGGCCTTCGGCACCGCGGACGACGTGCGCCGCGTCGCGGCCCCGCCCCCGGGGGAGGAGAGGTGAGCGCGCTGGACACGCTGGAGAAGGACCTGATCCTCGCGGCCGGGGCGATGGTCGCGCTCGCGGGCGCCCTGCTGCTCGTCCGGATCTGGCGCGGCCCCTCGATGCTCGACCGGGCCGTCGCGCTCGACGTGGTCGCGGCGCTCATCACCGCCGGGATCGGCGTCAAATCCGCCTGGGACCGCGACCCGTTCTACTTCCCCGTGATGCTGGTCCTCGCCTTCCTGGGCTTCACGGGCTCCGTCGGCATCGCCCGCTTCATCGCCGTACGCGACCGCCCACGCCCCGCGCCCCCCAAGGGAGACCGACGATGAGCGCGCGCCCCGCACCGCCCCGGGCAGGCCGCCGATGAGCGCCTGGTCCCGCTCCGCCGACCTCGCCGGGGCGGTGCTCCTCCTGCTCGGCTGCCTCCAGTGCCTCCTGGGCGTCCTCGGGATGCTGCTGCTGCCCGACGTCCTCGCGCGCAGCCACTCCGCGACCAAGCCCCAGACGCTCGGCCTGCTCCTGGTCGTCGCCGGCGTCGCGCTGCGGCTGCGCAACGGCATCGACAACGGCACCCTCCTGCTCGTCGTCTTCTTCCAGTTCCTCACGGCCCCCGTCGCGTCCCACCTCGTCGCCCGCTCGGCCTACCGCACCCGCCAGCTCGTCGTCCACGACCTCGTCCGCGACGACCTCGACCCGCAGCTGAGCCCGGGGGACGAGAACGGGAACGAGGACGAGGACGGGCGCGGGCGACGGCCTTCCGGCACGGGGGGAGGGGGACGCGCCGGGGCCGTAGCCGCTGTCCGCACCGCCCGCCCGCGCCTCGCG
>NZ_GG770539.1:6599046-6602082 GCF_000154905.1 Streptomyces sp. SPB074
CACTCGCCGCCCTTCGGCGCGAAACCGAGGGTGCCCGTCGCCGTCGAGTGCTGGAAGGCGCCCTCGGAGCCGACGACCAGCGCCCGCGTGGAGGAGGTGCCGGGCGGGGCGATCCAGGTGTCCTCGACCGTGACGACCGCGCCGCTCTCCAGCGTGAACACGGCGTGCCCGTAGTCCTCGACGGGCAGGTCAGGATGGGCGATGTTGCCGACCGTGCCCGTCACGTGGGCGACGGGGGAGCGGAAGAGGGCCTGCACGCGGTCGAGCTGGTACACCGCGTGGTCGATCCAGGCCCCACCGGCGGTGCGCGCCGGATCGGCCCACCAGCCCGGCCCCTCGGCCGTACCGGGCCAGGCGGTGGGCAGCCCGCTGTCCATCGCGAAGGTGCCCGCGCGCAGGGTGCCGAGGCGCCCCGAGTCGAGGAGTTCGCGCAGCCTCAGCGCGAGCGGCGAGGTGTGCCGGGACTCGCTCGGCACGAAGACGATCCCGGCCCGCTCGACCTCGGTGACGACGCGGTCGGCGTCGGCGAGCGTCAGGGCGAGCGGCTTGACGGAGACGATGTGCTTGCCCGCGCGCGCCGCCGCGACGCACAGCCCGGGGTTCTGGTCCACGCTCGTGAAGCAGGCGATGGCGTCGATCTCCGGATCGTCCAGGACGCTCGCGGGATCGGTGGAGGTGCGCGCGCACCCCGTCAGGCGCGCGACGTGGGCGGTACGGGCGGGATCGCGGTCCACGAGGGCGACGAGCCGCGCGCCGGGCTCGGCGGCGACGCGGCGGGCGAAGGGGATCGCCGCGTACCAGTGGTCGAAGCCGATGACGGCGATGCGCAGCGGGGCGGGGACTTCTTCGGGCACGGGAGTGCTCCTCGGTTCGGGGCGGACGACTGACGGCGGCGGGGCGGAGGCGGACAGCGGTGGGGGAGGGGAGAGGGGCTGAGGGTGGCGGGAGCGGCGGCGCGGACGGGCGGCGCGCGGGGTCAGAAGGTCGTCTTCAGGTCCACGAAGCGCGACTCCCGCGCCGAGGTCTCGACGGCGATCATGATCTCCAGCGCGTGGCGGGCGTGCTCGGCGCTCAGGACGGGCTTCGCGCCGTCGAGGACGACGTCGGCGAGGTGCCCGACGAGGAGGGCGCGCCCGTAGCGGCCCCGGCGGGTGTTGGTGGCGAGCGGCTGCGCCGGCTCGACCCAGCCGTCCACGCCCGGCGCGATGTCCGTGCGGTACAGCTCCAGGTCCGGTCCGTCGGGCCGGAAGAGGCTCAGGACGCCCGCGCGCCCGAAGACCTCGACCTTCGGGGCCCGCGAGGCGTGCACGTTGAAGGTGCCGTCCACGACCGCGTACGCGGAGTCGCCGAAGTCCAGCATGAACAGGCAGTTGTCGGGCGCGGTGACCGGCATCTCCAGGCCCGCGAAGGGGCCGCCGCGCACCGTGCGGACGGCGTCCGTGATCCCGGCGAAGGCGACCACGCGGCGCGCCGGGCCGAGGAGCCCGGTAATCTCGTGGATGCCGTAGACGCCCATGTCCAGGAGCGGCCCGGAGCCCTGCCGGTAGAACCAGCTCGGGTCCGAGGGCCAGCCCGCCGGGCCGCCGCCCGGTCCGGCGTGCGAGCTGCGCACGCGGGCGAAGGCGACCTTGCCGATCGCCCCGGCGCGCAGCAGATCGCCCGCCCGCTCGTAGGGCTCGTAGAGCAGGTCGGGCGGGGCGACGACGACGGAGAGCCCGCGCGCGGCGGCGAGCTCGATGAGGGCGTCCGCCTCCGCGACCGTCGAGGCGAGCGGCTTCTCGACGGCGAGGTGCTTGCCGGCTTCGAGGATCGTGCGCGAGGTCGCCGCGTGGGCGGGGATGGGCGTGAGGTTGACGACGGCGTCCAGCTCCGCCTCGGCGAGCATCGCCTCCAGGGAGCCGAAGGCGCCGGGTATGCCGAAGCGGTCGGCGGTCGCGCGGGCCCGTACGTGGTCCACGTCCGCGACCGCGGTCACCTCGATCCGGTCCCCGTACGCACCCACGTTCGGCAGCACGCCGTAGGGCGCGACAGCGATCCCGCCGCTGCCGAGGACGCCCACGCGCAGCACATCGGCCATGAAGGCCACCTCCATAAACTCGAAACTTCCTTGCGAGATGCTAGGTCGACCGGTCCGGCGAGCGCCAGGGGTGGCGTGAGAGCGGTGAAGTACGTCCAAAAAAGACGGCTTTGAGCACGCATTCATAACGAAAAAGTCACAGCTGCTCGGGGGGATTTCTCTTAAGAAAGTTTCTGGTACGTTCCTCGCACCGGAAACCCCCTGGAAAGGACACGGTGGCAATGGCCGTCAGAGGAACACCGTCGTGGCTGGGCGACCAGAACGCCGCCACCGCTCTTCGGCTGCTCCTCGACCACGGCCCCCTCAGCCGCAACGGCGTCGGCGAACGCAGCGGCCTCTCCCGGCCCACGGCCACGCAGATGATCGCGCGCCTGGAGGACAAGGGGCTCATCGAGGTGGTCGGCGAGGAGTCGATCGGCCGCGGGCCCCGCGCCGCCCTGTACGGAGTACGCAACGACCTCGCCTACGGGGTCGCCATCAGCGTGGACCAGGAGGGCGTGAGTTCCACCGTCGTGGACCTCGCCGGCACCCGGCACCCCGTCGCCCACAAGGCGGCGGCCGGGATGCCCGCCCACCGCGGCGCCGCCCGCGACGTCGCGCGAGCCGTGCTCGACGCCTGCGAGGCGGCGGCCGTGGACCTCACCGCGATCCGCCACATCCGCGTCGGCGTCCCCAGCAGCGTGGACCCGCGCCACGACGAACTCAGCTCGGTGGCCGCCCTGCCCGGCTGGTCCCGCAAGAGCATCCGCAGGCAGCTCGAAGGCGCGCTCGGCTGCGAGGTCGAGGTCGACAACGACGTCAACCTCGCGGCGATCGCCGAACGCGCCACGGGCCCGTACTCACCCGCGGGCACCTTCGCCCTGCTGTGGGTCGGCTACGGCATCGGTCTCGCCGTGGACGTCGCGGGCACCGTGCTGCGCGGCGCCTCGGGCGGCGCGGGCGAGATCGGTAACCTGCCG
>NZ_GG770539.1:6602910-6608257 GCF_000154905.1 Streptomyces sp. SPB074
GCGTCCACAGCGGCCAGCAGGACACCAAGATCACCCAGGTCGTCTCCTCCGGCGGCGACGTGGACGCCATGATCACCAACGTCAACACCACCCTCGGCACCGCCTGCAAGACGATGGAGGACCTCGCGCCCTGGATGCGCCGCGACGGCGTCTCCGCCGACGACTTCCAGGGCACCTTCGCCGAGGCCACCGCCTTCGGCGGACGCCGCTGCTCCCTGCCCACCACCTCCGACGTCTACGGCCTCTACTTCAACAAGGACCTGCTCGCGCGGGCCGGGTACACCACCCCGCCGCGCACCCTCCAGGAACTGGAGCGGATGGCGCTCAAGCTCACCACCTACAAGGCGGACGGCTCGATCAAGACCCTCGGCTTCAACCCCCTGGTCGGCTTCCAGCAGAACACCGCCGCGACCCTCGGCCACGCCGCCGGGGTCCGGTGGATGAAGGACGGGGACGCCTCGGTGGGCTCCACCCCCGAGTGGCGCGACCTCATCTCCTGGCAGCAGAAGTTTGTCCGCAAGATCGGCTACGCCAAGCTCAAGACCTTCACCGCCGGGCTCGGCGACGAGTGGTCCGCCGACAACGCCTTCCAGACCGGCCGCATCGCCATGGCCCTCGACGGCGAGTGGCGCGTCGCCTTCATCGCCGAACAGGCGAAGAAGCTGCGCTACGGCACCGCCCCCTTCCCGGTCCTCGCCGGGAGCGGCCAGCACTACGGCGGCGGCTTCGTCTCGGCGGCCGACATCGGCGTCAACAAGCGCTCCTCCCACAAGGAGGCCGCCTGGACCCTCGTCAAGTACCTCACCACCGACACAGGCGCCGCCGTGAAACTCGCCAACGGCATCAAGAACATCCCGACCCTCAAGAGCGCCGCCGCCTCCCCCTCCCTGGACGCGCCCGCCCCCTACCGCACCTTCATCGACGCCTCGGCGGACCTCGCGAGCGACACGAGCCCCGTCACCGAGATCGGCTCCACCCTCACCGCGACCGTCGACGACTTCTGGACCGGCTACCAGCAGGGCTCGGGAGCGGGACTCGCCCCCGGCCTCCGGAAGGTCGACAAGGACATCGACAACGCACTCGGCCTGCGACGAGCGAAGTGACCCATGAGTGATTCCCCGATACCCCTGAACCGGCCCCCCGGCCGGGCCTCCCGCCCCGGCAGAGCGCGCACCGCACCCACGAGCACCGGCACCAAGAGCCCCGCCACCACGAGCACCGGCGGAACCGGCACCGCCCCCGCGCGCCCCGCCCCCGACGCCGCGCACCGCCGCGCCCAGCGCCGCCGCACCCTGCGTGCCCGGCTCACCTTCTGGTCCATGACCGGCCCGGCCCTCATCGGCCTCGTGGTGTTCTTCCTCTACCCGCTGTGCGCCAACGTCTTCTACTCCTTCACCAACTACGACCTCGCGAGCCCCCCGAAGTGGATCGGGCTGCGCAACTACGAGTACCTCTTCACCCAGGACCCCCGCGTCGGCAAGGCCGCCCTCAACACGCTGTGGTTCGTGGTGATCCTCGTCCCCGTGCGCATGGCCTGCTCGCTCGGGATCGCGCTCCTGCTCACCCGCCGCAAGCACGCCTCGGGACTGTGGCGCACGCTCTTCTACATCCCCGCCCTCGTCCCGCCCGTCGCCTCCGTCGTCGGCTTCGTCTTCCTCTTCAACCCCGGCGCCGGGCCCGTCAACGCCCTCCTGCGCACCTTCGGCATCAAGGGGCCGCTCTGGTTCAACGACCCCTCCCTCTCCAAGCCGTCCCTGCTCCTGCTGGGCGTCTGGATGATGGGCGACATCATGGTGATCTTCCTCGCCGCCCTCCTCGACGTCCCCAAGGACCAGTACGAGGCCGCCGAGCTGGACGGCGCGGGCTCCGCGAACAAGTTCCGCTACGTCACCCTGCCCAACATCTCGCCGGTCCTCCTCTTCTCCGCCGTGACCGGCGTCATCGCCGCCCTCCAGTACTTCACCGAGGCCGCCGTCGCCTCCAGCGTCGCCAACGGCAAGACCGGCATCGACGCGGGCGCCGACCAGCTCCTCGGCTACCCCAACGACTCCCTGCTGACCTTCACCCAGTGGATGTACGTCCAGGGCTTCAGCAGCTTCCAGCTCGGTTACGCCGCCGCCATGGCCGTCGTCCTCTTCGTCGTCGCCGCCGCCGTCATGGCGATCCTGCTGCGGCGGGTCGGCCTCTTCCGCCAGAAGGGGGCCTGAGACCCATGACCACCACCCCGCTCACGACCACGCCGCCCGCCCCGGCCGCCCCCGGCCCCGCGGCACCGGCCCCCCGGCCCGGCGGCACCAAGCGCGCCCTCGGCTGGATCGCCGAGCACGCCCTGCTCGTGGCCCTCGCCGCCGTCTTCCTCGTCCCCGTCGTCTTCGTCGTCCTCACCTCCTTCATGGGCAGCCACCAGACGCTCACCGGAGCCCTGTGGCCGCACCCCTTCCGGTGGTCGAACTACCTGACCGCCTTCCGCTCCGCGCCGCTCGGCCGCTGGTTCGCCAACTCCCTGCTCTACGCGGGCGTCTCGACGATCCTCATGCTGGTCTCCTCGGTGCCCATGGCGTACGTGCTGGCCAAGATCCGCTTCAAGGGCGCGAGCATCCTCTTCTTCGCCGTCATCATCGCGATGCTCCTGCCGCCGCAGGTCACCCAGGTACCGGTCTACGTCATGTGGGCACAGCTCCGCGCCGTCGGCAGCTTCTGGCCGCTCATCCTGCCGCACCTCTTCGGCAACGCCTTCTCGATCTTCCTGCTGCGGCAGTTCTTCCTCTCCATCCCGAACGAGTACCTCGACGCCGCCCGCATGGACGGCAACGGCGAGTGGGGCGTCCTGACCCGGGTCATGGTGCCGATGGCCAAGCCGGGCATCGCCGCGGCCTCCATCTTCATGTTCTTCCAGTGCTGGAACGACTACTACGGCCCGCTCCTGTACACCTCGGAGAACCCCGACCACTGGACCATCGCCTACGGCCTCGCCTCCTTCCACGGCGCCCACAGCACCGACTGGGGCGTGATCATGGCCGTCACGACGCTCGCCACCCTCCCCGTGGTCCTCGTCTTCTTCTTCGCCCAGCGCACCTTCGTCGAGGGCATCACCCTCACCGGCGTCAAGGGCTGACCCCGCGCCGCCCCTCCCGCACGGACGGCACGCGCACCACCACCGATCCAAGGACACACCCGTGAACGCACCACTCCGAGCGCCGCTCGGCATCGGCATCATCGGCAGCGGCTTCATCGCCCACTTCCACGTCCGCTCCTGGCAGTCCATCCGCGGCTCCGACATCGTCGCCACCCAGTCCCGCTCCCTGGACCGCGCCCGCGAACTCGCCTCCTACGCCGGTGAACTGCGCGTCGGCGACGACGTCACCGCCTACGACGACATCGCCGCGCTCGTACGGGACGAGCGCGTGGACGCGGTGTGGGTCCTCACCCCCAACCACACCCGCGTCGAGGTGGTCCGCGCCGTGTGCGAGGAGGTGCGCGCCGGACGGGCCCTACTGCGCGGTATCGCGGTGGAGAAGCCCCTCGGCCGCAGCCTCGCCGAGGCGCGCGAGGTCGCCGGGCTCGTCCGGGCGGCCGGACTGCGCCACGCCTACCTGGAGAACCAGGTCTACGCGCCCCGCCTCACCCGCACCCGCGAACTCATGTGGGCGCGCGGCGCCAGCCGTTCCGGCACCCCCTACCTCGCGCGCTGCACCGAGGAGCACTCCGGACCGCACTCCGCGTGGTTCTGGGACAGCGAGGCGCAGGGCGGCGGCGTCCTCAACGACCTCATGTGCCACTCCCTGGAAGCCGGCCGTTTCCTGCTCACCCCGCCCGGCCGCGACCCCTCCGAGTGGCTGACCCCGGTCTCGGTGACCGCCACCATCGCCTCGCTGCGCTGGGGCCGCGAGCGGTACGCCGCCCGCCTGGCCGAGACCCACCCCGGGGTGCAGGACTACCGCACCACCCCCTCCGAGGACTACGCCAACGCCACCTACACCTTCGTCAACGGCGACGGCGAGCCCGTCATCGTGGAGGCGATGACCTCCTGGGGCTACGTCGGCGCCGGGATGCGGCTCTCCTTCGAACTCCTCGGCCCCGAGTACTCGATGAGCGCCAACTCCCTCTCCGGCGACGCCACCGTCTTCTTCTCCCGCGACCTGGAGCAGCAGGAGGGCGAGGACCTGCTGGAGAAGCAGAACGCGGAGCAGGGCCTCATGCCCGTGATCGCCGACGAGCCCGCCGCCTACGGATACGTCGCCGAGAACACCCACATCACCCGGGTCTTCGCCGACGGCGGCCAGCCCGCCGAATCGCTCGACAGCGGCGTCGCGGTCACCGAACTCCTCATGGCCGCCTACTACGCGGCCGAGACCGGCACCGTCGTCCACTTCCCCGCGGACTTCTCCGACTACGTACCGGCCGTCGCCCGCAAGGCGTGGCACCCGCGCACCGCGCCCGCCCCGAAGGAGGCACGCGCGTGAGCACCCAGCCCGTCTACGGCTACACCTTCGCCGAGGGCCGCGCCGCCCAGCTGCCCGCCCTGCGCCAGCTCGTCGCGTCGTTCCCCGGCACGCTCGCCGCCTGGGGGCCCGCCTGGCGGCGCGTGCTGCTCGCCGGGATCGGCGCGAGCGGAGCCGCCCTCGCCTCACCGCTGTACGCGCTGCGCGAGGCCGGTGTCGACGCCGCGCGCACCGACTGCTCCGACCAGCCGAGCGTCCTGGGCGGCCCGGACATGGTCCTCGCCCTCTCGCAGAGCGGCCGGAGCCGCGAGACCACCGACCTCGTCGCCCGCTTCCGCGCCGCCGGGGTCCCCACGGCCGCGCTCACCAACGCGGCCGGGAGCCCGCTGCGCGATGCCGCCGCGCTCACCCACACGGTGGGGGACCACCCCGACAGCCGCGTCTCGACGGTCGGCTTCGTCGTCACCTACGCCGCCCTCGGAATGCTCACCGACCACCTCACGCGCGGGCATCCGCACCCCGGCTGGGCCCACCTCGCCGAGGCCGTCGAGGAGACGCTCGCGGACGCCGCGGGGACCCTCGCGGACTTCGCCGCCGGACCGCTCGCGGACGGCTCGCTCGACGTCGTCGCCTCGGCCCCGCAGCTCACCACCGCCGAGGCCGTCGCCCTCCTCTTCCGCGAGGGCCCCCTCGTCCCCGCCACCGCCTACGGGACGCGCACGTACCTGCACGGGCCCAAGGGACCTCCCCCTCCGCGGAGAGACAAGCCCACATCGTGGTGGGCGCCCGCCCGGGAGGCCCGCGCTCGCGCGCCAGCTCACCCAGAAGCCGACCGGCGTGCTCACGGAAAAGAGAACGCTCCCTCACCCCGCCTCCCGGCGTGCGCGCGGTCCGCCTGCCGGAGG
>NZ_GG770539.1:6608637-6610017 GCF_000154905.1 Streptomyces sp. SPB074
GTACGAAGCAGAGGGCGAGGACCGCAGAAAAAGACGAGCAGGCCCGCCATGCCCCAGGCCGCCCGGTGGAAGGCCGCGTCCACCTGCGGGGCGTGCCGGTAGGCGTCGTCCGAGAGACCCACCGCGAGGGGCAGCGCGGCGACCACGAGGAGCTGCGCGATACGCGCCGCCGTGTTGTTCACGCCGCTCGCGAGCCCGGCGCGCTCCGCGTCCACCGAGGCGAGCACCGTCGCCGTGAGCGGCGCCACGAAGACACTCATCCCGAGCCCCATCACCGCGACCGCCGGGAGGACGTCGGGGAAGTACGAGGCGCCCGGCGTGATCCGCAGCATCAGCAGCGCCCCGCACGCCGCCACCAGCGGCCCCGCCGTCAGCGGCACGCGCGGCCCGATCCGCCGCGCGAGATCCCCGGCCGGAGCCGAGAGGACCAGCATGAGCAGCGTGATCGGCAGGCTCGCCACGCCCGCTTCGAGCGCGTCGTAGCCGAGGCCGTTCTGCAACTGCACGGGCAGCAGGAACAGCACCCCGCCGATCGCCGCGTACAGGCACAGCGTCATGAGGTTCGTGACGCTGAACAGCCGTGAGGAGAAGAGACCCGGTGGCAGCATCGGCTCCCGCGCCCGCCGCTCCACCAGGAGGAACGCCACCCCCGCCGCGAGCCCCACCACGAGCGGCACGAGGAGCCGTCCCGGGGACGCCCCCTTCGCCGTGATGAGCGCGAAGCTGACCCCCGCGAGGAAGAGCGCGCCGAGCGTCGCGCCCGCCCAGTCGAAGCGGCCCGTCGCCGCCGGGTCGCGGCTCTCCGGCACGTACCGCAGCGCGAGCGCGAGGACGACCGCGCCGAGCGGCAGGTTGATGAAGAAGATCCACCGCCAGCCCGGACCGTCGATGAGCCACCCGCCGAGGAACGGCCCCACCGCCCCCGCGACCCCGGTGAGCCCCGACCAGGCGCCCACCGCCTTGGCCTGGTCCTCCTCGCGGAACGAGGCCCGCACCAGCGCGAGCGAACCCGGTGTCAGGAGCGCCCCGCCCACCCCCTGGAGCGCCCGCGCCGCGATGAGCGGCCCACCGTCCCACGCGAAGCCGCACAGCGCCGAGGCGAGCGCGAACCACACGACCCCGGCGACCAGCGTGCGCCGCCTGCCGAGCCGGTCGCCCAGCGCCCCGCCGAGCAGCAGCAGCGCGGAGAGCGTCAGCATGTACGCGTTGACGACCCACTGGAGCGTCGCGAGCGAGGCGTCCAGGTCGCTCCCGATGCGCGGCAGCGCGACATTGACGACCGTCCCGTCGAGCATCGACATCCCGGACGCCAGCACCGCGCACGCCAGCACCCGGCGCCCGCGCGCCGAGGACAGCGCGAGACCGGGGCCGGGCGCGGGG
>NZ_GG770539.1:6610117-6612682 GCF_000154905.1 Streptomyces sp. SPB074
CCGGGCCCCCGGCTCAGCCCTCCCAGTGCCACTGCGCCACCTCGGGCAGGTCCTCGCCGTGCTCCCGCACCCACGCGCGGTGCCGCGTGCGCGTGTCCGCCATCTCCTGCCGCAGCGCCGCCTGGCGCTGCGCGAGCCCCGGCACCCGGTCGATGACGTCCATGACGAGCCGGAAGCGGTCCAGGTCGTTGAGCACGACCATGTCGAAGGGCGTCGTCGTGGTGCCGCGCTCCTTGTAGCCGCGCACGTGCAGGTGCGGGTGCACGGCCCGCCGGTAGGCCAGCCGGTGGATCAGCCACGGATAGCCGTGGTACGCGAAGATGACGGGCTTGTCCTTCGTGAAGAGGCCGTCGAAGTCGGCGTCCGGCATCCCGTGCGGGTGCTCGCTCGCCGGGAGGAGCCGCGCGAGGTCCACGACGTTCACGACCCGGACCGCCAGCTCCGGCAGCCGCTGCCGCAGGATCTGCGCGGCGGCCAGGATCTCCAGCGTCGGGGTGTCGCCCGCGCAGGCGAGCACGACGTCCGGCAGCCGGCCCTCCTCCGTGCCCGCCCACTCCCAGATCCCCGCGCCGCGCGCGCAGTGCCCGCGCGCCTCCTCCAGGGTCAGCCAGTCGAAGGACGGCTGCTTGCCCGCCATCACCACGTTGACGTACTCACGGCTCTGGAGGACGTGCTCGGCGGTGGACAGGGCGGTGTTGGCGTCCGGCGGCAGGTAGACCCGGACGACCTCGGGGCTCTTGTTGAGCACGTGGTCGATGAAGCCCGGGTCCTGGTGCGAGAAGCCGTTGTGGTCCTGGCGCCACACGTGCGAGGAGAGCAGGTAGTTCAGCGAGGGGACCGGCGCCCGCCAGGACAGCTTCCGCGCGGTGCCCAGCCACTTGATGTGCTGATTGGCCATCGAGTCGATGATGTGCGCGAACGCCTCGTACGTGGAGAAGACGCCGTGCCTGCCGGTCAGGGTGTACCCCTCCAGCCAGCCCTGGCACATGTGCTCCGACAGCACCTCCATGACCCGCCCGTCGCGTGCCAGGTGCTCGTCCACCGGCAGGATCTCCTCCTGCCACGTCTTCGCCGTCACGTCGTACACCGCGTTCAGCCGGTTCGACGCCGTCTCGTCCGGGCCCATCAGGCGGAAGTCGCGCCGGTCCGCGGTGAGTTCCATGATCCGCGCGAAGTACTGGCCGAGGACCCGCGTCGGCTCGTGCGTACTCGTCCCGGGCCGCTCCACCGGGACGGCGAAGTCCTCCAGCGGGGGAGCGGGCAGCGAGCGGGTCAGCCGGCCCCCGTTCGCGTGCGGACCGGAACCGAGCCGCAGATCGCCCTCCGGCACGCACTCCAGGACCCGCGCGACCGGCGCCCCCCGCTCGTCGAACAGCTCCTCGGGCCGGTAGGAGCGCATCCACTCCTCCAGCTGGCGCAGGTGCTCCGGCTCGGTGCGCACCTCGGCGAGCGGCACCTGGTGCGCGCGCCACGTACCCTCGACGGGCAGCCCGTCGACCAGCTTCGGGCCCGTCCAGCCCTTCGGCGTGCGCAGCACGATCATCGGCCAGTGCGCCCGGTCCGTGGAGCCGCCCCGGCGCGCCCGCGCCTGGATCTCGTCGATCCTGCCGACCGCCTGCGCGAGCGCCCCGGCCATCTGCCGGTGCACGAACGCCGGGTCGTCGCCCACGACCTCGATCGGGCGGTACCCGTAGCCGCGCAGCAGGTCGTGCAGCTCGGTCTCGGGCAGCCGCGCGAGGACCGTCGGATTGGCGATCTTGTAGCCGTTGAGGTGCAGGATCGGCAGCACCGCGCCGTCGTGCGCCGGGTCCAGGAACTTGTTGGAGTGCCACGAGCCGGCCAGCGGCCCGGTCTCCGACTCGCCGTCCCCGACGACGCAGGGCACGAGCAGATCGGGGTTGTCGAAGGCCGCCCCGTACGCGTGCAGCAGCGAATACCCCAGCTCGCCGCCCTCGTGGATCGACCCGGGCAGCTCGGGCGAGACATGACTCGGCACCCCGCCGGGGAACGAGAACTGCTTGAACAGGCGTTTCATGCCCGCCTCGTCGCGGCTGACGTCCGGGTAGACGTCCGAGTACGAGCCCTCCAGCCAGCTGTTGGCGAGCACCCCGGGCCCGCCGTGCCCGGGCCCCCACACGCACAGCGCCCGCTGACCGCGCAGCCGGATCAGCCGGTTGACGTGCGTGTACACGAGGTTGAGCCCGGGGACCGTGCCCCAGTGGCCGAGCAGCCGCGGTTTGATGTGCTCCGGGCGCAGCGGCTCCCGCAGCAGCGGGTTGTCCATGAGGTAGATCTGCCCGGCCGCCAGGTAGTTGGCGGCCCGCCAGTGCGCCAGCAGCGCGTCCAGCTCGGCGTCCGCGAGCTCGGGCGCCACGGGGGCCGGTGTCTCGTACGTGAATTCCCGCATCGCAAGCCTTTCAGCACGGCTGTCGGTGACACCTCTCGCCGGCGGCCCCGGCCGGGACCGCCGCTGGCCCGGGCGGCCGGAACACCGCACCGCCGGGCCCTCCCTCCCCTTCCCCCCGCCCGCCCCCGCACGCGGGGCCACCCGGCCTTTCCCCGGGG
>NZ_GG770539.1:6612928-6615056 GCF_000154905.1 Streptomyces sp. SPB074
GCAGAAAGGGCTGTGCGCGGTGTGCCCGCAGGCACACAGCATGGCCCGCGTCTCCCGGCGCTCCCCGTGCGGCGTCGCGACGGCGAAGTCCCCGCGCGCGTGCAGCACCCCGTCCTGGTGCAGCACGAGACGGGCCGGCCCGCCGGTCCGCTCCGGATGCCCGGGCCAGTGGTACTGGAGCGCCCCGCTCGGGCAGCGTTCGACCACCTCCGCCACCTCGGCCGCCGTGGCCCCGTCAGGAGTGATCCACGGCCTGCGCCCCACGTCGAAGACGGTGGGCAGGCCCCGCACGCACTCGGCGGCGTGCACGCAGCGCGCCACCTCGTAGCTCACCGCCAGCTCCGCGCCCTCGTAGCGCCGCGCGCCCTCGCGCACCGTGGGGTCGTCCGCCGCCTGTCCCGCGTCCGCCATCGCTCGCTCCTCGGTTCCTCGGTCCCCGGTTCCGGCGGGCTCAGTCGGTGACCGCGCTCTGCTCCGCGTACAGCAGGTCCTGGTACTCGGGATGCCGGGCGATCCAGCCCGAGTAGAAGGGGCATACCGCGAGCACCGAGACCCCGGCGGACCGCGCCTCGTCCAGCGAGGCCCGCACGAGCGCGCTGCCCACGCCCCGGCCCTCGAAGACGGGCTCGACCACGGTGTGCACGAAGGCGATGAGGTCCTTCGTGCGGATGTACTGGGCGAACCCGGCGAGTTCGCCGTCGATCGTCGCCTCGTACCGGTCCGCCTCGGGGCGGTCGCCCACCTCGGCCGGAGCCGTCCGCTCGCTCATCGCTCTCCCCTCTTCCCCGCCGCGCTCCGCGGCGGTGTCCCCGCCAGCTTGCCGCGCCCGGGGGCCCCGCGCGAGCGGTGCGCCTCCGGCGGGGCGGCCCGGCGCGAGGCCACGGGCCGCGGGGGCACCCGCCCGGCGCGCGTGACGGGCCGTCGCGGTACCCGCACGGCGCGCGTACGTGGCATCCTCCCGGGCCCCGCGCCCCACGCGCCGGGTCCCTGCACGCGCCACCCGCAGGGTCCCCGCCGCGCACCACCCGCCGCCCGCCTGCCCCGCTCGCCCGTTCGGCGCGCTCCCCTGGCCCGTCTCGTGCCGGGGGACGAAGGTGGGTGTGCGTGCGGGCCCGGGCGGGACGGGGCACGGGCCGGGTGGTGTCGGTGGTGTGGAGCGGCAGGAAGGGTGTGCGATGAAGATCGCCGTACTGGGGGCGACCGGCGGGCAGGGCGGGGCCGTGGTCGCGGCGCTGCGCGAGGCGGGACGGCCGGTGCGGGCCGTCGTGCGCGATCCGGCGGGGGCCGGGGCCCGTGCCCTCGCGGCCTCCGGCGTCGAGGTGGTCGCCGCGGACCTGCGCGACACGGACTCGCTCGCCGCCGCCTTCGCGGGCACGGCCGCGGCCTTCGCCGTCACGACCCCCTTCGAGGCGGGGCTCGAAGCGGAGAAGGAGCAGGGCGTCGCGATCGTGGACGCCGCCGCCCGCTCCGCGCTGCCCTTCCTGGTCATGGCCTCCGTCGCGAGCGCCGACCGCGAGACCGGTGTCCCGCACTTCGAGACGAAGGCGCACACCGAGAAGATCCTCGCCGCCTCGGGACTCCCCGCCGCGGTCGTCGCCCCCACGTACTTCTACGACAACGTCTTCGGCGAACTCCAGGAGGTCGCCGACGGCGAGATCTCGATGGCGCTGCCGCCCGACGTCCGCCTCCAGCAGGTCTCCCGCACCGACCTCGGCCGGCTCGTCGCCGCCGTGCTCGCCGACCCCGAGCGCTGGCGCGGGCGACGCGTGGAGGTCGCGGGCGACGACCCGACCCCGGCCGAGATGGCCCGGGACATCGGCCGCGCGGCGGGCGGGCAGGTCGACTTCCGGCAGCTTCCGCTGGACTCCGTGGCGCGCGTGAGCCCCGACCGGGCCGCGATGTACACCTTCCTCGCGGAGGTCGGCTACCAGGTCGACATCCCCGCGCTGCGCGCCGCGTTCCCCGAGATCCCCTGGACCTCCTACGCCGACTGGGCGGCGGCCCAGCCCTGGCCCACGCCGGGCGCCTGAGCGCCGGAGAGCGCCTGAGCGCCGGAGAGGTGAGGACGCGCCGGTGAGGTGAGGGGCCGACGGCGACGGGCGCCGGGTGCCTGAGCGTCACTGAGGGG
>NZ_GG770539.1:6615156-6616850 GCF_000154905.1 Streptomyces sp. SPB074
CGCCCCCCTCAGCCGTACCGCCCCGCTCAGGGCAGCAGCCGCTCGATGGCCTCGCGGCCCTCCTCGGCGAGCTTCTTGCGCGCCCACTCCAGGCTCTCGGGCGTCAGGTCGCGGCCGGAGGCCCGGACGAGGTCCTCGGGCGTCACCTCCTGGTCCGCGCCCGTGTGCAGTTCGTCGTCGGGAGTGACGACGCGGGGCAGATCCTCAGGATTCTTCTCGTCCGCCATCTGCGGCCTCCTCGGTGTCGGCGCGGCCCGCGGACCGCGCGTCCGTGTCCGTCAATCTTCGTCGGCCCCGCGCCGCCCGGCCACTCGGCGGGCGGGCGTGCGGCCGTGCCCGGCCGCGTACCCTCCGGGCGGCCCGGAACACGTCACGCGGCCCGCGTCCCGGGCCGCTCAGGAGACCTGCGCGAGGAAGGACTCCGGCGTCACGGGGTAGCCGCCCGGCCCGAGCACCGCGACCGGATCGCCGTCGAGCAGCACGGTCGGCGTCGCGTGCACCGAACTCCCCGTGAAGGCCAGCGACACGGACCGCGCCCAGGGCCGGTACGTCCCCGCCCGCACCTTCTCCGCGAAACCGTCCCCGCCCAGCCCCGGCACCTCCGCCGCGAGCCGCACGAGCAGGTCGTCGTCGCCGAAACGGTCGTCCTCCTCGGGCGGCTGCTCGGCGAAGAGCAGCCGCAGGAAGAGCACGAAGGCGCCGGGCCCCTCGTCGAGCGCCGCGCCGAGCGCGGCGAGCGCGTGCAGCGAGCCGCTGCCGCCCGCGCCGTCGTCGATGAAGGTCGCGAAGTGGTACTCGACGCGGAAGCGGCCCGCGTCGGCCGCCTCCTGGATGACCATGCCGAGCCCGTTCTCCATGCGCTTGCAGTACGGGCAGCGCGGATCGAGGTACACGCTCAGGACCCGCCCCGCGCCGTCGTCGCCGTAGCGGACGACCGTGCCGCCCGGGCCCGAGGTGTGCGCGGGTACGGGGTGCGTGTCCGTGGTGTCGCCGGGGGTGCGTGGGGTCATGCCTCCAGGCTGCGGCCACCCGTACGCGCGCGCAAAACGGGCGCCGGGGCGCGGTCCCGCTCAGTCCCCGCGCCGCTCCTGTCCGCGCACGGCCGGGCGGGCGAGCGCGAGCACCGTCGCGGCGAGGACCGCCGCCGGGAGCACCGGAGCCCAGCCGGGGGCGGCGCGGTGCAGGAGCGCGCCGAGCACCGCCCCGAGGACGAGGGCGCACAGCCGGGCCCCCGGCGCCCCCGCGCGCCGGATGCCGTCCCCGCGCACGACACCGACGACGAGGGTCGTGAGCGTGCTCGTGAAGAACGTCGTCGGGGCACCCGCGGGACCGAGCGCGAGGACGGCGGAGGCCTGCCCGCCCATCGCCGCCGCGAGCGCCGCGAGCAGCGCCCACGAGGTGTTTCCCGAGGGCCCCGTCACCGCCCACACCCCGGCCACCACCGCCAGCAGCACCGTCTCGGCGGAGAGGACCCCCAGCGGGCCGCCCCACCGCGCCCGCAGCACACCCCCGGCGCACGCCGTCCCCAGGACGTACCCGCCGACGGCCGCCACCGGGGCGACGGCCCCCTCCGGCAGCCCCGCGCCGCCGAGCGCCGCGCCCAGGAAGACGAGGTTGCCCGTCATGACCCCCGCGAAGGCGCCGCCGAGCGCCACGACGGCGAGCGCGTCCACCGCGCCGGAGGCGAGGCTCAG
>NZ_GG770539.1:6616993-6618853 GCF_000154905.1 Streptomyces sp. SPB074
CCGAGGCGGCCGGACAGCCGCCCACCTCGCGGGACGCCCCCGCGCCCCGCGCTCCGCCAGCAGACCACGCGCCGGCCCCGATCCGGGCGCGCAGCGCGCCCACCGGCGGTGCGGGAGCGCGCGCATCGGCCCAGAATCGGGGTACGCGCAGCCAGGCCGCCGCGCCCCGGCAGCCGTCCGGCGCGTGCGGGCACCCCGCCCGGCGCGCACAACCCGCGAAGGAGTTCACGTGGCCCAGCAGGAACCGGCCTCCCCGGCCCCGCGGGAGGAGTACACCCCGGACCCCGACCGCTGGAAGGCGCTCGCGGTCTGTCTGGTCGCCGGGTTCATGACGCTCCTCGACGTGTCGATCGTGAACGTCGCGCTCCCCTCGATCCAGACCGGCCTCGACACCCCCGAATCGGATCTCCAGTGGGTCCTGTCCGGGTACGCGCTCTCCTTCGGGCTCTTCCTCGTCCCCTCGGGCCGGCTCGGCGACGCGCGCGGCAGGCGGCGCGTGTTCATGGCGGGACTCGTCCTGTTCACGCTCGCCTCCGCCTCCTGCGGGGCCGCGCAGTCGAGTCTGTGGCTCGTCATCTCGCGGCTCGTCCAGGGGATCGCCGGGGGGCTCGTCTCGCCGCAGATCTCGGCGCTCATCCAGCAGATGTTCCGGGGCAGGGAGCGCGGCAAGGCGTTCGGCGCCTTCGGGTCCGTCGTCGGCATCTCCACGGCCGTCGGCCCGCTGCTCGGCGGACTCCTCATCCAGGCCGCGGGCCCCGACGAGGGCTGGCGCTGGGTCTTCTACGTGAACCTGCCGATCGGCGCGCTGTGCCTCGTCCTCGCCCACCGGCTGCTCCCCGACACGCCGGGCGCCCGCAGCGTACGGGTGCGCGAACTCGACCCCCTGGGCGTGCTGCTGCTCGGCTCCGGGGTCGTCGCGCTGCTGCTGCCCTTCGTGCAGTCCCGGCAGTGGGCGGGCGACGAGAAGTACCTGCTCCTCGTCGTCGCCGCGGTGCTCCTCGCCGCCTTCGCGTGGTGGGAGAGCCGGTCCACCCGCGCGGGCGCCGAGCCGCTGCTCGACCTCGCGCTCTACAAGGTGCGTTCGTTCTCGCTCGGGTCCCTGCTCGGGCTGCTCTACTTCGCCGGGTTCACGTCGATCTTCTTCGTCAGCACGCTCTACCTCCAGAGCGGCCTGCACTACACGGCGCTCCAGGCCGGGCTCACCCTCACGCCCTTCGCGCTCGGCTCCGGCCTCTCGGCCGGCATCGGCGGCAGGCTGGTGGACCGGCTGGGGCGCCCGCTCGTGGTGGCGGGGCTCCTCATGGTCGCGATCGGCCTCGCGGGCACGGCCTTCGCGGTCCACCAGGTGACGGGCAAGGGCATCGGCTGGGCGCTCATCGCGCCGCTGTTCTTCGCGGGGCTCGGCAGCGGTCTCGTCATCTCCCCGAACCAGACCCTCACCCTTTCGGAGGTACCGGTGCGCAGGGCGGGCAGCGCGGGCGGCGCGCTCCAGACGGGCCAGCGCGTCGGCTCGGCGATCGGCATCGCGGCCGTGGGCTCCGTCTTCTTCGGCCGTCTCGCGGAGGACGGGTGGTCGAACGCCTACGATCACGGCCTCGTCGTCTCGGTCGGCTTCGTCCTCGCCGCGCTGCTCGTCGCGGTGGCGGACGTGATCGCGGGGCGGCGACGGAGCGGCGCCGAGGAGGCGGAGCGGGCGGAACGCTGAGGAGCGGTACGGGCGGGAATGGCACCGGTCCCGCCGTGGTTGTCATGGACATCGTCGGCTGGGTGTCCCCGTAGCCCCGCCCGCAGCGAAAGGTGGCGCCGTGAAGGTACGCAACTCGCTCCGCGCCCTCAAGAACCGCCCCGGTTCCCAGGTGG
>NZ_GG770539.1:6619798-6622696 GCF_000154905.1 Streptomyces sp. SPB074
CGGTGCGCGTGACCGTCCCGTCCGTCACGGTCAGGTACGACAGCACCCCGTCCGGATCGGCGAAGTCGCCCGCCCGGGACGTACCGGCGCGGGGCGAGTCCGCGATCCCGTACGTGCCGCGGAAGCGGCCGATGCCGAGCGCGGCGACCGGCGTGAGCGTGAGCCCGGCGAGTTCCGCGCGTGCTCCTTGTTCCGCCACCTGTACCGCGGTGGTGTGCGGTCGCGGTGGCTGCACCGGGGGCCGGGCCGCCGCGATGCTCGCCACCGCGAGCCCGAGTGCGGCGGCCGGAAGGCCGAGCCGGGTGCGTCTCCTGTACGTCCTCGTGCGCTGCCTGTTCACGGCGGCAGACTAAGCGCACGCGATCATTTCATCCCGTTTATCGGCTTTTGATATGAGGTGTGTCGCGAGGTCTTCGGCGGCCGGGTGCGGTGACGGACGGCTTCCGGCCGGGTGCGCACGCGCCCCGGGCCCGGAACGCGGGGGGTGCGTTCCGGGCCCGGGGGTGGTCCGTACGGGGCGGGGGGTGCCCCGTACGGAGGCTCACTCGATGACGAGGTCCACGTCGATGTTGCCGCGCGTCGCCTTGGAGTACGGGCACACCTGGTGGGCCTGCTCGACGAGGCGGTGGCCCGTCTCCGCGTCGATGGTGTCGGGCAGCTCGACGCGCAGGGTCACCTTGAGGCCGAAGCTCACGCCGTCCTTGCCGATGCCGACCTCCGCCGTCACGGACGCCTCGCTCGTGTCGGCGTTCGCCTGCTTCGAGACGAGACCGAGGGCGCTCGCGAAACAGGCCGCGTACCCGGCGGCGAAGAGCTGCTCGGGGTTGGTGCCCTTGCCGTCGCCGCCGAGCGCGGGCGGCATCGCGAGGGCGAGGTCGAGCTGGCCGTCCGCGCTGACCGCGCGGCCGTCGCGCCCGTTCGCCGTGGCCACCGCCGTGTAGATCGCGTCCATGGAGTCCATCCCTCTTCGCTGTCGTGGGGTTGTTGCCGTGAGAGAAGTAGAGCACACAATTAAGTTGTGCACAACCAAAACGGTGCCGTGGCGTTAGGCTGGGTCCCATGACAGACACGACAGCGGCCGGGGCGGCCGGAGAGGTGGCCCAGGTGCCCGGCCGGACCGGGGAGGCCGGAGCGGCGGGGGAGGAGTTCCTGCTGCTCGACCGGCAGATCTGCTTCTCCCTCAACGCGGCCTCGCGCGCCTTCGGCAGCGTGTACCGGCTCGCGCTCAAGGACCTCGGGCTCACCTACCCGCAGTACCTCGTCATGCTCGTGCTGTGGGAGCACGGCGAACTGCCCGTCAAGCGCATCGGCGCGCTGGTCCGCCTGGACTCCGGGACGCTCTCGCCGCTGCTCAAGCGGCTGGAGGCGGCGGGGCTCGTCCGGCGCGAACGCCTCGCGAGCGACGAGCGCTCCGTCGCCGTCCGCCTCACGCGCGAGGGCGCCGCCCTGCGCACCCGCGCTCTGCGTGTCCCGCGCGCCATCGCCGCCGCCACCGGGCTCCGCCTGGACGAGATCGAGGACCTGCGCGCGCGCCTCGGCCACCTCACCGCCGCACTGGACCGCGCGGCGGCACAGGGTCTCGTGGCGGACCCCGCCGCGCTCCCGACGGCGGAACCCGAACCCTCAAGCTGAGGGTGAGGGGTTCCCGGCGGCGCGCGCCCGGTGCGCCGCCACCCGCTCGCGCGTCGCGCACCGCCGCGAGCAGAAACGGCGCGGCGGACCCGCCCCGTACGGGATGAGGACGCGCGCGCAGCCGCGCGCCGCGCACACGGCGCCCGGCGGCCCCTGCCGCTCCCGCACCACCGACAGCAGCGCGAGCGCCGAGGTCGCCCGGAACCACTCGTCCCACGGCGCCTCGTCGCCGGAGTCGATGTGCGGGTGCCACGGCGACCCGCCACCGTGCGAGGTGAGCCGCAACGGCCCCGCACACCGCGCGAGCAGCGCGTTGAGCCGCGCCACCGCCGCCCCGGCATCCGGCGCGGCCAGCACGTCCCGCACCTCACCGGCCGCCACCCGCAGCGCGGCCACGTCGGCGTCCGTGAGCCGCACGGGCGGCCGCTCCCCGTACTCCACGAGCACGGCGGCCACCTCGGCGGGCCCGGCCCCCTCCCCGTGCAGCACGTTGACCACCGCCACCGTGCGCGCCGCGACCCGCTCCTCCGCGAGCCGTCCCCGCCACTCCGCCCGCTCCAGACCCGCCGCCCTGGCCCGCCGCAGCCGCTCCGCCCGTTCCGTGCCGCGCTCCATCCCGCGCTCCTCCCGCGCCTGGGCGACGCCGTCCGCCGCCCCCGCGGTAACGCTACTGGCGGGCTTCTTCGTCACGTCCCTACGCTCCCCGCCATGTCCGCGCGCCCGTCCCCGCTCGCCCGTCATCTCCTCGCCGCCGCCCTCGCCCGGACCGGCGACGAGATGGCGGGCCCCGCGCTGCTCCTGCTCGCGCTCGGCGCCACCACCGGGAGCCCGGCCCGCGCGGGCGGACTGGTCGCCGCGCTCCTCGTGAGCGCCGCGCTCGGCGGCCCCGTGCTCGGCGCGCTGCTCGACGGCGCGCGCCGCCCCGGACGCGTCCTCGCGGCGGCGCTCGCCGGGTACGCGGCCGGACTCGCGCTCCTGCTGCTCGCCCTGAACCGCGCCCCCTACCCCCTCCTCCTCGCGCTCGCCCTCCTCACCGGGCTGCCCGGCCCCGCCCTCTCGGGCGGCTGGACCTCACGCGTGCCCGACCTGGTGCCGCCCGCCGCGCTGCCGCGCGCCGCCGCCCTCGACGGCCTCGGCTTCACCGCGGCGACGCTCCTCGGCCCCGCCCTCGCCGGGCTGATCGCGAGCCTCGCCGGAGCACCCGCGTCCCTCGCGACCGCCCTGACCCTCGTCCTCCTCGCGGCCCCCGCCGCCCTCCGCCTCCCG
>NZ_GG770539.1:6623738-6626501 GCF_000154905.1 Streptomyces sp. SPB074
GACCTTCGGGTCGCGCACGAGGGCGCGGGCGATCGCGAGCCGCTGCTTCTGGCCGCCCGACAGCCGGGCGCCCCGGGTCCCGACGACCGTCTCCACGCCCTGCGGCATCCGGTCCACGAACTCCAGCGCGTTCGCCGCCGCGAGCGCCTCGCGGATCTTCTCGTCCGGCACCTCGCCGTCCATCCCGTACGACACGTTCTCGCGGATCGACCCCTCGAAGAGGATCGACTCCTGCGGCACGACCGAGAGGAACCTGCGGTACGTGCGCAGGTCGAGGCCCGCGATGTCCTCGCCGTCGAGGAGGATGCGGCCCGCCGTGGGACGGATGAAGCCGATGACGAGGTTGAGCACGGTCGACTTGCCCGCGCCCGAACCGCCGACGAGGGCGACCGTCTCGCCGGCCCGCACCGAGAGGCTGAAATCGCGCACCGAGTGCTCGGCCGCGTCCGGGTAGCGGAAGCCCACCTTGTCGAAGGTGAAACTCCCCGTCACCTCGTCCGCGGCCGTCTTGCCCTCGTTCACCTCCAGGTCGGGCGCCTGGAGCACCTCGCCGACCGAACGGACCGACTCCAGGCCGCGCGAGACGATCGGCATGAGGTTGAGCAGCGAGGTCAGCGAGGCCGTCAGCCCGGTGAAGAAGGTGCTGATCATGACGACGTCGCCCGGGGAGATCCCGAAGAGCCCGTAGTACGCGACGAGCGCCGAGCCCGACAGGAAGGCCACCGCCATCACGTTGAGCAGGATCCACGACAGCGCCCCGAACCGGCCGCCGAGCATGTCGAGCCGGAAACCGGCCGTCAGGACGCGCTGGAGCGAGGTGTCCACGCGGCGCAGCGCGGTGCGCTCCAGGGCGTGGGCGCGGGTGATCGGGATGAGCGTGGTCATCTCACCGACTCGGGCCGAGAGTTGCTCCACCTCCACCCGGAAGGTCTCGTTGTCGGCGCGGATACGGCCGCGCAGCCGCCGCACGAGCAGCGCGGCGAGCGGCACCACGACCAGGAAGAGCGGCAGCGCGACCGGCGCCTGGAACGCGATGACGGCGGAACCGCCGAGAAGCGTCATCACGGCGCCGAGGCCGTTGTTGGCGGTCTGCTGGAGCATCGTCTCCAGCGCCTCCACGTCGCGCACCACCTTCGTCTGGAGCACCTCCGCGCTCACGCGCGAGTGGTACCCGATCGACAGGTGCTGCATCCGGTGGCACAGCGCGCCGCGCAGTTCGGTGCCCGTGCGCCGGATCGACGTGCTCAGCAGCCGGGCGAAGTACATATTGAGGGGGAAGTTCAGGAAGACGACGAAGAGGACGGCCGCCGTGTTCCACCACAGCTCGGAGACCGGCTTGTGGTCCACGACGACATCGATGATGCGGGCTGTCACCAGCGGCAGCAGCCAGACGGGTATGTGCTTGACGGCGAAGACGAACACCGCGAGCGTCAGCCGGCCCCGGTCGGGGCGCAGCAGGTAGCCCAGCGTGCGCAGGGGATGCTCGCCGACGTAGGCGTGGTCGAGCGGCGGCGTCCGCACCGCGGAGGGCGGAGGGTTCTGCCTCAAGAGCTCTGACGTCCTTCCAAGGAAGAAGCTCGATCGAACAGTCCCCCATCCTCCTCCTGCTCCCCGCGCCGCCGACAGGGCGCCCGGCATCCGGACGGTACGCGCCCCGCGCGCCGGGGGAGTGGTGATCTACGCTGGCCGCCGGACGGACACGCCAGGTCAACGGGCACACCAGCTCAGTCAGGAGGCCAGGAGATGGGCGAGGCACTGGGAGTCGCGGTGCTCGGCGCCGGGCACATGGGCGCCGACCACGTACGACGCCTGGACCGGGTGGTGTCGGGCGCGCGCGTCGCCGCCGTCGCCGACCCGGACCCGGACCGGGCGCGGGCCGCCGGGGGAGAGCTGCCGGGGTGCACCCTGCACACCGAGGCACTGGCCGCGATCGAGGCCCCCGGGGTGGACGCGGTGCTCATCGCCTCGCCCGCCGAGGCCCACGAGGCGGCGCTCCTCGCCTGCTTCGCGCGCGGACTGCCCGTCCTGTGCGAGAAGCCCCTGGCCCCCGACGCGCGCGGCGCGCTGCGGCTCGCCGAGGCGGAGGCCGCGAGCGGCCGGCGGCTCGCGCGGGTCGGCTTCATGCGCCGCTACGACCGCGAGTACCAGGCCCTCAAGGACCTTCTCGACGGCGGCAAGCTCGGCCGTCCCCTCATGCTGCACTGCACCCACCGCAATGTCTCCTCCCCCGCGCACTTCACCTCCGAGATGCTCATCGGCAGTTCGGTCTCGCACGAGATCGACGCCGCCCGCTGGCTGCTCGGCGAGGAGATCGACGCCGTCACGGTGCTGCGCCCCCGCTCCACCGCGCACGCCCCCCGGGGGCTCACGGACCCGCAGTTCGTCGTGATGGAGACGAGCGGCGGCGTCCTGGTGGACGTCGAGATCTACGTCAACTCCGGCTTCGGCTACCAGGTGCGCTGCGAGGCCGTGTGCGAGGGCGGCAGCGCGCGCATCGGGGAGGACCACACGATGGTCGTGCACTCCGCGGCGGGCGCGGGCCGGGAGATCGCGCGGGACTACCTCACGCGCTTCGCCGAGGCGTACGACACGGAGGTACGGGACTGGGTGGAGGCGGTCCGCGCGGGCGGGCCCGTCCAGGGGCCGAGCGTGTGGGACGGGTACGTCGCGAGCGTCGTCGCCGAGGCCGGAGTGGCCTCGCTCCACTCGGGCGAGCGGGTACCGGTACGGCTCGCCCCGCGGCCCGGCGTCTACGCCTGACGG
>NZ_GG770539.1:6626601-6629860 GCF_000154905.1 Streptomyces sp. SPB074
CCCCGGGCGCGGGACCGCCGTCAGGCTCTCGCCGCGCCTACCGCGGCTCCGGCCAGGTGGCGCAGTCGTCCCAGGTCGTGTCCCAGCCGCTGTTGTCGCCCGTGTCGTCGAGCGTGAAGGTCCCGCTGCCCTCGGGGAAGGGGCAGTTGTACGTCCCGGCCGCGCCGACCCCGCTCGCGTGCACCCCGCCGATCGCGGCCCCGCCCGGGGTCTCCGCCTGGACGACGACGGTCCCCGCCCCGTCCACGGTGGCCCCGTCCACGGTCACGTTCCGCACCGCCTTGCCCGTGCCGCCGCCCGAGACGAACTCGAAGGCGCTGTAGGGACTGTCGGTGAAGGTGGTGTCCGTGATGTTCACCCGCGCCTCGATGTCGCTGTCGTAGGCGTCGACCCGCAGGGCGCCCATCGGGTGCGGTGCCCCCAGTTGGGGTTGAGTGCCCCGGTGCGCACCAGGGTGTTGCCGGAGACGGTGATGGTCCCCGCGAGCGGGAAGAACGGGTCGGCGAACTTCTGGTTGGAGATCGCGATGCCGCTGCCGAGCGCGTTCGTGTCGGAGATCAGGTTGTTGCTCACCGTGATGTCGGTGCCGCCGTAGATCGCGATGCCGTTGGCGAGGTTGGGCTGCGAGATGGTGTTGGAGTCGAAGACGGAGCCGGTGTCGGGCGCGTTGAGCGACCACATCGCGAGGGCGTCGTCCCCGTTGTTGCGCAGGAAGTTCTGCCGCACCTTGACGTTCTTCGCGCTGCCGTTGAGGTTGAGGCCGTCCGCCGTGGTGTCCAGGATGCGGTTGTTCTCCACGACGAGGTCGTCGTTGTTCCCGGTCAGCCACAGGCCGACCTTGAGGTGCTGGAGCCACATCCCCGAGACCGAGGAGCCGGGGCCGAGCGAGCCGTTGACGAAGTTGTCGGGACTGGAGTCGTTGCGCTCGGTGACCTCGCCGATGTCGGCGAAGTCCTTGAGGTGCGCGCCGCCGGCCGCGTTCGGCTGATTGATGAAACTGGAGGAGTGCACGACGGAGTACCAGCTCCCCGCCCCCTGGAAGGTCACGTCCTCGACCCCGCTGAGGGAGGAGGTCACCGCGTAGTCGCCCGGCGGTATCCACACGGTGCCGCCCTTCGCGGCGGCGATCGCCTCGCGGAACGCCTGCGTCGAGTCGCCCGTGCCGCTCGGGTCGGCCCCGTGGTCCATGACCGAGACGGAGCCGGCGGGCCGCGTGGCCGCCGCCGCGACCTGCTCGAAGTCGGCGACGTCCACGGTCACCTCCGTCGATGCGGTGAGCGTCACGGTGTCGCCCGCGGCGACGTCCCGGCCGAGCAGGACGCGCGCGTTGTCCAGCAGGTGGTGGGTCTTGGCGCCCACGATCCACGGGGTGTCCACGTAGGAGTACTTCGAGGTGAGCGCGAGCTTCGCGTCGCTCGCCTCCCCGTTGACGGCGACCGCGAGGTCTCCGGTGCGCCCGTCGGCGATGCTGTACGCGACGGTGAGGGCGTTCGCCGCGCGCGGGGCGGTGAAGGTGACGCTCTGCCCGGCGCCGAGCCGGACTGCCCTGCGGCCGGAGGACTCGGAGGCGAGGGTGCCCTGCGTGTGGTCGGGGCCGATGACGTCGCCCGTGCTCTCGGCGTCCTCGGCCTCCACGGAGGTGAAGGGGAGCGAGGCCCCGGCCGCCGCCGCGACGGGCTCCGGCGCGACCGGCCGGGGTGCGGCGCTCGCGGCGGGCGTGAGGAGGGCCGCGGTGGTGGCCGCGGCGGCGACGGCGACCGCGAGGGGGAGCAGCCGCCGGCGCACGGAGGGGGCCGCGGGGTTGATCATCATGGGCATGTCACCAGGGACGGCGGAGCGCTTTTCGCTGGCACGCATGGAGTGGTGCGCCTTCCTGTGGGGGGAGGGTCGCCCGCCGCGGGCACGGCGGGGCGGCCTAGGCGGGCCTCACCCTAGGTGTGTCGCACGGGTCACAGCAAGGGATCAACAAGGTTTCGTGAATTCTTGCCGACACCGTGGAAGTTTTCGAGGGGACGACACGGCCCCTCGGCGTGCCCACAGACCTGCGGGCTTTCCCCCTCGCCCTCGTGTGCCGCTCTTCCGGCGGACTTCCAGGACCACCGGACCTGCCGGTCCGGGCGGTGAAGCGCTTGCCGCCGGTCCGGATCTCGCTGGAAGCACATCACCGCACGACGTCCGATAACAAACAGGAGCTGCGTTAATCTTGCGGTCATGACGCGACGAATTGCTCACGTGGCCAAGAAGGTCGGGGTCAGCGAAGCGACGGTGAGCCGGGTGCTCAACGGACGGCCCGGCGTCGCCGAGGCCACCCGGCAGTCCGTGCTGACGGCTCTCGACGTCCTCGGGTACGAGCGCCCCACCCAGTTGCGCGGGGAGCGCGCCCGCCTCGTCGGGCTCGTCCTGCCCGAGCTCCAGAACCCGATCTTCCCCGCCTTCGCCGAGGTGATCGGCGGCACGCTCGCCCAGCAGGGACTCACGCCCGTGCTGTGCACCCAGACCAAGGGCGGGGTCTCGGAGGCCGACTACATCGAACTCCTCCTGCAACAGCAGGTGTCCGGGGTGGTGTTCGCGGGCGGCGCCTACGCCCAGGCCGACGCCTCGCACGAGCACTACCGGGTTCTCGCCGACCGCCAGATCCCCGTGGTGCTCATCAACGCGGCCATAGAGACCCTGGGCTTCCGCACCGTCTCCTGCGACGACGGCGTGGCGCTGGAGCAGGCGTGGCGCCACCTCGCCTCGCTCGGTCACGAACGCATCGGCCTCGTGCTCGGCCCGGAGGGGCACATGCCCTCGCGGCGCAAACTCGTGATGGCCCGCGCGGTGGCGCGCGCGGCCGGGGGCGAACTGCCGCCGGAACGCGTGGTGCGGGCGATGTTCTCGCTGGAGGGCGGGCAGGCCGCCGCCTCGCGCCTGCTCGACCAGGGCGTCACCGGGATCATCTGCGCGAGCGACCCGCTCGCCCTCGGCGCCGTCCGTGCCGCCCGCAGGCGCGGACTCGACGTTCCCGGACGCGTCTCGGTCGTCGGCTACGACGACTCGGCCTTCATGAACTGCGCCGAACCGCCGCTCACCACCGTCCGCCAGCCCATCGAGGCGATGGGCCGCGCCGCCGTGGAACTCCTGAGCCTCCAGATCGGCGGGCGCACCGTGCCCCCGGGCGAACTCCTCTTCGAACCCGAGCTCGTCGTACGCGGCTCCACGGGCCAGGCCCCGCGACACGGCTGAACGGGGGCGGGGGAGGGGTGGTACGGGGAGGGGC
>NZ_GG770539.1:6629960-6635733 GCF_000154905.1 Streptomyces sp. SPB074
TCCCCTTCCGTGAGTTGCTCGCGCCGTCAAGTCCCCGGACGGTGCGGAGTCCGTAACTTTCAGAGCACCGTCCGGTCTCCGTCAGGGCTTCGCCCCGGAGCGCGCACTCCGGTACGAGGCCGTCCGGCCGCGTACAACGGGGCGGAGTGACGCATTCCACGCCTCGTGCCGGAACGTTCCGGGGCACTCTGAGGGGGTCGCCCGCCCGCGCGGCCCGGGGGGCCCGTCCTTCCGTCCGTGCCAGGTCACGGCGGGGTCACGGTGGCCGAACCCGCTGCTCAGGGGCGCCTCGTGACGCCCTTTTCCCGACCGGTGGCGCGCCGTGCGCCCGGCCGGGACCGGTGAGCCCGATCGGATACCCGCCCTCGGTCGCATCCATGCCGCTGTCAAATAATTGCGAAATCGCGGCGATATCTTGCGGATATTCGTGGTCGGTGATTGAGTGAGCGCCGCCACACAGCGAAGCAGCTGTGGGTTTCCCATCCCTAGAGGGGTCCACCGATGAGAAGCTCCGGGTTCCGCCGTACTTGTACCGTTGCTGTTGTCTCCGCCCTGGCACTGACGAGCCTGGCCGCCTGCGGCTCGGACGACGACAGCAAGGACAGCTCCGCCGGCGGCAAGACGAAGATCACCGTCAACTGCGAGCCGCCGAAGAGCGCCAAGATCGACCGGCAGAGCTTCGAGGACGACATCGCGGCGTTCGAGAAGGCCAACAAGGACATCGACGTCACCGCCCACGACGCCTTCCCCTGCCAGGACCCCAAGACCTTCGACGCCAAGCTCGCCGGCGGCCAGATGGAGGACGTGTTCTACACGTACTTCACCGACGCCAAGCACGTCGTGGACATCAACCAGGCCGCGGACCTCACCCCGTACGTCAAGGACCTCAAGTGGTTCCAGGACATACGGCAGGAACTGCGCGACGTCTACACCGTCGACGGCAAGGTCTACGGCGTGCCGCGCACCAACTACTCGATGGGCCTCATCTACAACAAGGCGCTCTTCAAGAAGGCCGGGCTCGACCCCGAGAAGCCCCCGGCCACCTGGGAAGAGGTCCAGGCCGCCGCCAAGAAGATCGCCGCCCTCGGCGACGGCACCGTCGGCTACGCCGACTACAGCGCCCAGAACCAGGGCGGCTGGCACTTCGGCGCCGAGATCTACTCGCAGGGCGGCTCCCTCGTCACCGAGGACGGCAAGAAGTCCGCGGTGAACACCGCCGAGGGCAAGGCGGTCCTCCAGAACCTCAAGGACATGCGCTGGCGCGACAACTCGATGGGCAGCAAGCAGCTGCTCATCATCAACGACGTGCAGCAGATGATGGGCTCCGGCAAGCTCGGCATGTACCTCTCGGCCCCGGACAACATCCCGATCCTCGTCAAGGAGAAGGGCGCGAAGTACGAGGACCTCGGCCTCGCCCCGATGCCCGGCGGCAAGGGCACCCTCGCGGGCGGCGACGGCTACATGTTCAACAAGAAGGCCAGCGCCGCGCAGATCAAGGCCGGCCTCAAGTTCCTGGAGTTCCAGACCAACACCCCCGGTGAGGGCCTGAACAACTGGAAGCGCGCCGCCGCCGACAAGGCCCCGGTCGGCCTCCCCGAGCCGCGCCTGTGGACCGGTGAGCGCGACCAGAAGGACCTCGCGCTCAAGAAGCAGTACGCCAACATGCCGGTCGAGAACTACCAGGCGTTCATCGACGGCGCCGACACCGTCAAGCCGAAGCTGGAGCCGGCCGGCGCCCAGCAGATCTACACCGTCCTCGACTCGGTCGTCTCCTCCGTCCTCACCAAGAAGGACGCCGACATCGACAAGCTCCTCAAGGACGCGGACTCCAAGATCAACGGCATTCTCGCCCGAGGCTGACCACACCCATGAAGACTGCTCAGGCACCTCAGCGGTCCGCCGCGGCGCCGCCCCCTTCCTTCGAGGGGGCGGCCCGCCCGGCGGGCCACGGGCGCGCCGACCGCTGGCGCCGCGCCCTCGTCCACAACCTCCGCGCCTACGCCTTCCTCATCGGGGGCATCGTCTGTTTCGCGGTGTTCTCGTGGTATCCCGCGATCCGCGCGATCATCATCTCGTTCCAGAAGTACATTCCCGGCTCCGATCCGGAGTGGGTGGGCTTCGACAACTTCACGGCGGTCTTCCACGACCCGGAGTTCGCCACCGCCTGGAAGAACACGGCGATGTTCACCGTGTTCGCGCTGGTCATCGGCTTCGCCGTGCCCTTCCTCATGGCGCTGGTGCTCAACGAGCTGCGGCACGCGAAGAGCTTCTTCCGGATCGTCGTCTACCTCCCGGTGATGATTCCCCCGGTCGTCAGCGCGCTGCTGTGGAAGTGGTTCTACGACCCGGACGCGGGCTTGATCAACGAGGTCCTGCGCTTTCTCCATCTGCCCACCTCGGACTGGATCTTCAGCGCCGACACGGCCCTCGTCTCCCTCGTCCTCGTCTCCACCTGGGCGAACATGGGCGGCACCGTCCTCATCTACCTCGCGGCACTCCAGGGCATCCCCGGTGAGCTGTACGAGGCGGCCGAGCTGGACGGCGCGAACATCTTCCAGCGGGTGCGGCACGTCACGATCCCGCAGACGCGCTTCGTGATGCTCATGCTGATGCTCCTCCAGATCATCGCCACGATGCAGGTGTTCACCGAGCCCTTCGTCATCACCGGCGGCGGCCCCGAGGCGTCCACCACCACCGTGCTCTACCTGATCTACAAGTACGCCTTCAGCTACCAGAACTTCGGCGGGGCCTGCGCCCTGAGCGCGATGCTCCTCGTACTGCTCAGCCTGTTCTCCGCGGTGTACCTGTGGCTCACCCGGACCAAGGACTGAGAGGAGACCGCGCAGATGACCGCCGTCCTGCCGCCCACCGAAGCGGCCCCCGTGCCCCCCGCCCGCCGCGACAAGCGTCGCGAGAGGCGTGAGAGCGGACCGTCCGTCCGCACCCTTGTCTCGCCGCTGGCCCTCGCCAGCACCAAGGGCAAGGTCCTGTACTGGACGCTCTTCGCGCTCGTCGTGATCGCCTTCGCGCTCGCCTTCCTCTTCCCCGTGTACTGGATGGTCACCGGGGCGGCGAAGCCGGCCGGCGAACTCACCCGGACGCCGCCCACGCTCTTCCCCGAGCACTGGAAGTTCTCCAACTACAGCGACGCGTGGGACCAGATGGACCTGCCCACGCACCTGTGGAACACGGTCGTGCAGGCCGTCGGCGCCTGGGCCCTCCAGATCGTCTTCTGCACCGCGGCCGCGTACTCCCTCTCCAAGCTCAAGCCCGCCTTCGGCAAGGTCGTGCTCGGCGGCATCCTGGCCACGCTCATGGTGCCCGCGCAGGCGATGCTGGTCCCCAAGTACCTCACCGTCGCCGATCTGCCGCTCATCCACGTGAGCCTGCTCAACGACCCGCTGGGCATCTGGCTGCCCGCCGTCGCCAACGCCTTCAACCTGTATCTGCTGAAGAACTTCTTCGACCAGATACCCAGGGACGTCCTGGAGGCCGCCGAGATCGACGGGGCCGGCAAGCTCCGCCAGCTCTGGTCGATCCTGCTGCCGATGTCCCGCCCCGTCCTCGCCGTCGTCTCCATCCTCGGCCTGGTCGCGGTCTGGCAGGACTTCCTGTGGCCGCTCATGGTCTTCTCGGACACCGACAAGCAGCCCATCAGCGTGGCCCTCGTCCAGTTCTCCCAGAACATCTCGCAGTCCACGCAGATCGGGGCCATGGTCATCGCGTCCATCCCGATGCTCCTGGTCTTCCTGGTCTTCCAGCGGCACATCATCGCCGGCATCTCCGCCGGCTCCACCAAGGGCTGACGACCCCGAGGGACCGGCCCCCGCGAGCGGCGGGGCCGGGCCCGCAGCCCCCACCCGCCCTGCGCGCCGCCTCCCCCTGATCCGACCCCGCTGCGGGGGCGGTGGCGCGCAGCCCACGACGCGGCGGCCCAGCGCCGTACCGACGAGGGAATGACCCCGCCTCACGTCACGGCGCCGCGGGCACGACCCGCCGGCGCCCGAAAGGACATGCAACGATGGAAGGCAGCTCCCCGGAGCCCGCAGGGCCCGACTGGTGGCGTTCCGCCGTCATCTACCAGGTCTATCCGCGCAGTTTCGCGGACGGCAACGGCGACGGCACCGGCGACCTGGCGGGTGTCCGCGCCAAGCTGCCGTACCTCGCCGAACTCGGCGTCGACGCGATCTGGTTCACCCCCTGGTACCTCTCGCCGCTCGCCGACGGCGGGTACGACGTCGCCGACTACCGGACCATCGACCCGGCCTTCGGCACCCTCGCCGAGGCCGAGAAACTCATCGACGAGGCCCGCGCGCTCGGCATCCGCACCATCGTGGACATCGTCCCCAACCACGTCTCCGACCAGCACGCCTGGTTCCGGGCCGCGCTCAAGGCGGGACCGGGCAGCCCGGAGCGGGAGCGCTTCCACTTCCGGGCGGGACGCGGCGAGCACGGCGAACTGCCGCCCAACGACTGGCCCTCGCAGTTCTCCGGCGACACCTGGACCAGGGTCGAGGACGGCGAGTGGTACCTGCACCTCTTCACGCCGCAGCAGCCCGACCTCAACTGGGACCACCCCGACGTCCGCAAGGAGCACGAGGACGTCCTGCGCTTCTGGTTCGAGCGCGGCGTCGCGGGCGTACGGATCGACTCGGCGGCCCTCGTCGCGAAGGACCCGGCGCTGCCCGACTACGTCGAGGGCGTCGACCCCAACCCGTACATCGACCGCGACGAGCTGCACGACATCTACCGCTCCTGGCGCCGGGTCGCCGACGAGTACGGCGGCGTCTTCGTCGGCGAGGTGTGGATGCCGGACGCCGAGCGCTTCGCCCGCTACCTGCGCCCCGACGAGCTGCACACCGCGTTCAACTTCAACTTCACGAGCTGTCCCTGGGACCGGGACCAGCTCCGCGAGGCCATCGACAGCACGCTCGCCGAGCACGCCCCGGTCGGCGCCCCCGCGACCTGGGTGCTCTGCAACCACGACGTGACCCGGACCGTGACCCGCTACGGCCGCGCCGAGGACACCGGCTTCGCCTTCGAGCGCAAGCGCTTCGGCGTCCCGAGCGATCTCACGCTCGGCACCCGCAGGGCCCGCGCCGCCGCCCTGCTCTCGCTCGCGCTGCCCGGCTCGGTCTACCTCTACCAGGGCGAGGAACTGGGCCTGCCCGAGGCGGACATCCCCCTCGACCGCGTCGAGGACCCGATGTACTTCCGCTCCCAGGGCGTCGACCCGGGCCGGGACGGCTGCCGCGTCCCGCTCCCGTGGACCGCCGACGCGCCCTACAGCGGCTTCGGTTCCACCACCGAGCCCTGGCTCCCGCAGCCCGAGGGCTGGTCCGCCTACGCCGCCGACGTCCAGGCGGCCGACCCCGGCTCGATGCTCTCGCTCTACCGCGCCGCGATCCGCGTGCGCGCGACCGAGCCGGGCTTCGGTCACGGGCCCCTGGAGTGGCTGCCCGGGACACCCGGCGTGCTCGCCTTCGCCCGCCCCGGTGGGCTGCTGTGCCTCGTCAACCTCGGCGCCGAGCCCGTCGCCCTGCCCGCGCACGAGGCCGTCCTGCTCGCGAGCGGCGCGCTCGCCGAGGGCGGACTGCTCCCCTCGGACACGGCGGTGTGGCTGCGGCGCTGACGCGCGGCGCGGACCCCGGTCCGCGCGCGGCGCACGAGACGACCGGCCGATATGCGCGGGAGGCCGGAAAGGGCTCCGGGACGGTCCCGGCGCGCGCCTGACCGCGCGCCCGGCCGGCCCGGCGGGGCCGGCCGCCGGAGG
>NZ_GG770539.1:6636463-6641876 GCF_000154905.1 Streptomyces sp. SPB074
CGCGCGGACCGTCCCCGCAGCGGCGACGGCCCGGGGCCGGACCCGCAGGAAAGCAGTGGCTGACGGTCCCGGTCGCGCGGCGGCGCCCGGCGGCGCACGCTGGGGGGAGAGCGGGGAACGGCCACCGTCACGCCTTCACGACGGGAGCACCACCATGGATCAGGACCAGTCCGCACAGGTCGTCGTAGAACTCCAGGGCTGCTCGGCGCGCGACGCCGACGCCGTCCTCACCGCCCTCGCCGGGGCCTTCGGCACCGACCGCGCGGCGAGCGACACCCCGAGCGAGACACCGGGGGAGCGGCCCACGGTCTGGAGCGCCACCTTCGACACCTCCGACCGCAGGGGGCACACCTCGCCGGTGCGCATCGCCGCCGCGCTCGACCTCACCGCGCAGGGGGGCTACCACGCGGTGAGCGACCTGCGCGAAGCCCTCGGCGAGGTCTACGCCGTCGAGGTGCTCGGCTCGGCCTCCGGTGACCAGGAGAAGGAGATCCAGCTCCGGCTGACCCCGGCCTGAGAGCGCCCTCCACCGCAAACGGGCGCCCCGGCCGGCTCGCCCGGGCCACCCCGGGCGAGCCGCCGCGTCATCCTGTGAAGATTTCCACGAGCGACCAGATCGCCAGACCGGCCATGCAGATCCCCCCGACCCGCTGCACGG
This sequence comes from Streptomyces sp. SPB074, assembly GCF_000154905.1. Lineage (GTDB taxonomy): Bacteria > Actinomycetota > Actinomycetes > Streptomycetales > Streptomycetaceae > Streptomyces. The sequence continues at coordinate 6,637,122 of NZ_GG770539.1, forward strand.
TCCTGAGCGGCACGCGCTTCGCGATGAACCGGCCGGCGAGCAGCGCGAGCGCGGAGACGCTCATGAGCGCCGCCCACGAGCCGATCGCGACCGACAGCGTGCCGCGCGAGGCCGCGAGGTTCGCGGTCGTGATCTGGGTCAGGTCGCCCCATTCACTGATGAAGACCGCCATGAACGCGGTCGTCCACACGGGCCAGAACCCGGTGACCGCGCGGCTGCCCGCCTCGTCCCCGTCCTCGTCGTCGTCCGCGTCGGCGCGCAGGAGGAGGACGGCGCCGAAGCCGAAGAGGAGCGCGGAGACGAGCGAGACGATCCAGGTGGGCAGCAGCCCGATGAGGCTGCCGGCCGCGCACGCGATGACGACGTGCACGAGAAAGGCGCTGGAGGTGCCGAGCCACACGTAGAGGGGCCGCATCCTGGTCCCCATCGCCAGCGAGGCGAACATGGTCTTGTCGGGGAGCTCGGCGAGGAAGATGAGGCCGAAGGCCGTGACGACGGCGAGCGGGTCGAGAGACATCGAAGCGGTGCCGGTCTTTCCTGGACGGGGCCGCGGCCGTGATCCGTGCGCCGCCCGGCGGGAAGGACCACTCGGCCACGGCGAACGAACGCGCCCGCGGGTCGCGGGCACGGTCCTGCCTGGCCGAAGGTCTCGTCCACCGCCCGGTGACCGGGCGGCCCGGTCGCCGGGCCCGCGTCCGCCTCCCGGCGCACGCGCGGCCAGTATGTCGACATACCGGTATCGCGGGACTACTCCCCTTCGTCGGGGCCAAGACTAACAAGCCCGTACCCGTGCCCGGAACCTCGCCCGGAGCACGCGCTGCATCCGCGCGGACGCCCGCACGGACGTGTGTCCGGCACCCGCTCGGCAGGTTTGGGGTTTGACGGGCCGCCCCGGCGGTCACATCGAAGGCCATGCCCCGCATCGGATACACCCTCATGACCGAACAGGCAGGCCCCCGCGCGCTCGTCTCGCACGCGGTCGGTGCGGAGGAGGCCGGGTTCGACTTCTCCGTCATCTCCGACCACTACTTCCCCTGGCTGCGCGAACAGGGCCACGCCCCCTACGCGTGGAGCGTCCTGGGCGCCGTCGCGCAGGCCACCGAGCGGCTGCCGCTCATGACCTACGTGACGTGCCCCACCGTGCGCTACCACCCCGCCGTCGTCGCGCAGAAGGCCGCGACCGTCCAGCTCCTCTCGCAGGGCCGCTTCCGCCTCGGCCTCGGCTCCGGCGAGAACCTCAACGAGCACGTCACCGGACGCGGCTGGCCGGCCGCCCCGGTCCGCATCGAGATGCTGGAGGAGGCCGTCGGCATCATCCGCGCCCTGCTCGGCGGCGAGACCGTCCACCACGACGGCAAGCACTTCACCGTCCAGGACGCCAAGCTGTGGGACCTGCCGGAGACCGCCCCGCTGATCGGCGTCGCCGTCTCGGGCCCCCGCTCCTGCGCTCTCGCCGGCCGCCTCGCCGACCTCGTCATCGCCACCGAGCCCAAGGCGGGACTCCTCGCCGACTTCGACCGCTTCGGTGGCACCGGGAAGCCCCGCGTCGGCCAGCTCCCCGTCTGCTACGACCCCGACCGCGAGGCCGCCCTCACCCGCGCCCACGAGCAGTTCCGCTGGTCGCTCGGCCCCTGGCCGGTCAACGCCGAACTCCCCGGCCCGGTCTCCTTCGCCGGAGCCACGAGCACCGTCACCCGCGAGGACGTCGCCGCCGCGATCCCCTGCGGCGACGACGTGGACGCCTTCACCGAGGCGGTACGCGCCTACGCCGACGCCGGTTTCGACGAGATCGCCCTCGTCCAGGTCGGCGGCGAGCACCAGGAGCCCTTCCTGCGCTGGGCGCGCGAGCGGCTGCTCCCGGCGCTGCGGAGGCTGTGAGCGCGAGGAGCGCTCACTCGCCGGAGTCGGCCCGGTCCGAGGACACGTCGAGCACCCCGTCGAACTCCGAGAGCGAGGCGACGAGCGCGTACACGCTCCCCGGGCCCTCTACCTCCAGCCACACCGCCCGCGCGCCCGTCTCCAGCTCCTCCTCCTCTACCAGCGGGTCCTTCTTGAGGGAGGGCCGCGCCGGGCGCTCGACGTTCACCTGCACGACCCGGAAGCCCATGTCCGTGCACTCCTTGAGCACCCGGGACAGCACCCCGCTCCCCGAGCGGTAGCTCAGCGTCAGCCCGGCCTGCTCGACCGAGGAGAGCGCGGGCAGCCACCGGGTGAGCCACGGATAGCCCCGGACGACGAGGAAGTGCACGAGCGTCGCCGCGATCCCGAGGAGCGGCAGCCCGCCCCCGCAGGCCATCCCGATCGCACACGTCAGCCACACCGTCGCCGCCGTCGTCAGGCCCCGTACCGCGTCACGCCGCACGAAGATCAGGCCACCGCCGATGAAACCGATCCCCGAGATGATCTGCGCCGCGACCCTCGACGGGTCGAAGGACACGTTCTCCAGGCCGAGCACCGCGTTGAACCCGTGCTGCGAGACCTCCATGAACAGCGCGCTGCCCACCCCCACCAACGTGTGGGTGCGCAGGCCCGCGCTCTTCTGCTGCACGGCCCGCTCCGCGCCGATGAGTGTCGACAGCAGCAGCGCGAGACCGATCTCGGCGAACTGCCGGGCCCCCTGCCCGGCCGCCGGATCGAAGAGCGACATCGCCAGCGTCCGCATCCGCCCACCTTCCGTCCCCGCACGGCCACCGGCGCCACGGGCCGGGGCCCGGCGGCGGCTCCGTGCCCACATCCGTCACCGGCCGCCGCCGAGCCTATCCACGCCCCGCCCTGTGACCCCCCTCACACGCGCCGCCATGTGTGCGGCACGGGGACCGGGGTATCCGGCGAGAGCCGGGCACAGCGAAGCGTCCCGGGGGCACACGCGCACGGGGGCTGGAGACCATGAACGAGCACACGACGACCGCGCTTCATCCCGCGGCGGATACCTCCGCGACGGGGCTTCCCGTGACGGGCCACGCCACCGCCGCGTACGCCGTCACGGCGGACGGGGCCGCGACCACGGGACCCGCCGTGCCCGCCCAGCCGCTGCGCCACTCCGCGCGCTTCGACGGGACGCCCGGCAGTGTCTGCGCCGCGCGCGGCGTGACCACGCGCTTCCTGCACCGCCTGGAGGCCGAGTGGTGCGCGCGCGTCCCCGAGCGCACGGCGGGGGACCTGCACCTCGTCGTCAGCGAACTCGCCACCAACGCCGAGCGGCACGCGGGCGGCTTCCACCGGCTGGACCTGACCGGTGACGCCCAGCACGTCGTCGTCACCGTGCACGACACGAACCCGGTCGCGCCGAGCTTCCTTGCGCCCGACCCGACCCGCGTCGGCGGCCACGGACTGGAGATCGTCCGCGCCCTCAGCCGCGAGATCCGCATCGCCCGCACCCCCGGCGGCAAGTCCGTGGGCGCGGTCATCGACCTGCCCCACTGACCCGGCCCGCCGCACCGGTCCCGGCTCCCGGCCGGCGAGGCGGCCCCCTCGGCCCATCCGCCCCGTCCGCCGGGCCCCCCGCCCCGGCCCGGGCGTGCGGATATCCTCCGGCGACACCGTCCCGCCGCCGGAAGGACCCCGCTTTATGACACCCGAGGCGCTCGCCGCCCTGATGGCGGATCACCCGTACTCGCCCGCCGCCCAGGTCGCGCAGACCGCCCACCGCCTCGCCCTCGCCGCGCACTGGTCCCCGCCCCGCGGTGCCCGGCTCCTGGAGATCGGCTGCGGGCAGGGCGACACCACCGCCGTCCTCGCCGACCTCGTCGGACCCGCCGGGCACGTCCTCGCGACCGATCCGGGCCCGGCCGGCCACGGCACGCCCGTGACCCTCGGCGACTCGCTGCGGCACCTCACCGCCGGGCCGCTCGGCGACCGCGTCGAGACCCGCCTCGGCTTCGACCTCGCCGCGGCCGCCCCCGAGCCGGGCTTCGACGCCGTCGTCCTCGCCCACTGCTCCTGGTACATGGCCGACGCGAGCGCCCTGCGCCGCCTCCTGGAGCGTGCCAGGGAGTGGGCGCCCGTCCTGCACTTCGCCGAGTGGGACCCCGCGCCGACCTCGCCGGACCAGTTCGCCCACCACTTCGCCGTCCGTCTCCAGGCCCACCTCGTCGCGACCGGGCCGCGCGGCGACGGCAACGTCCGCACCCCCTTCTCGCGCCCGCAGATCCTGCGCCTGCTCGCGGAGACCGGCTGGCACGCGGGCCCCGCCGCCTCCGTCCCTGCGACAGGACTCCAGGACGCGGACTGGGAGATCGACGCGGCCCGGTACTGGCTCGAAGAGGCCCGGGGGCAGGACGGGTTCCCGGCCCACGCCCTCGACCTGGCGGAGAGCGAGGCCGACGTCCTGGCGGCGTGCGCGCGCCCGGAGGGCAACGTGTGTCTTCCGGTGTGGACGGTGACGGCGACGGCCTGAACGGGCGTCCCCCTGGTCCCGCCCCGCACGGGTTGTCACCCGCCGTCCGCGGGCCCGTCACCCGAACGGCCCGCGCTCAACTCCCGTCCTGCGGGTACACGACCTCCAGGAGCGGGGGCGCGGGTCCCTCGCGAGGCCCACGGGGAGCCGGGGATGAGCGACGACACGCGGGACCTGCTGATCGTGCTCGCCGTACTCGCCGCGCTCGTGCTGGCCGTGGCCCTCGTCCTCGCCGTCCGCCTCGTGCGCGCCCGCAGGACACTGCGCGCCGCCGGGCTCCCCGCGGGCAAGCGCTGGGTCTTCTGGGGCGCCCTGCTCTACCTCGTGCTCCCCACCGACCTCGTCCCCGACCCCGTCTA
>NZ_GG770539.1:6642104-6652234 GCF_000154905.1 Streptomyces sp. SPB074
GGCGCGACAGCGGGGCCCCGGCCCGCACCGGCGCGGCCCCGTGCCGCCCCGCCTCCGGTCAGCGCGCCTCCCGTCAGCGGGCCTCGCGCTCCGCCGTCGCGAGCAGCGCGGGCAGCCGCTCGGCGAGGTACTCGTACTCCTCGGGCCGGTTGTAGACGTGCGCCGACAGGCGCAGGAAGCCGCGCCCGTCCCACGAGGTGACGGAGACCTCGCAGCGCAGTTCGGCCGCGATACGCCGCTGGAGCGCCGCCGCCCGCTCGGGGTCCGTCGCGAGCACCGGCGACAGAGGTATGAGGCGCATCGACAGCGCCTCGTTGACGCGGACACCGGACAGGTCGGCGTCCAGGGCCTCGGCGAGGAGCGCCTGCGCGGCCGTGACCGTGCGGTCCATCCGGGCGCGCGCCGCCTCCCAGCCCCCGCGCTCCGCGAGGAACGCGAGCGAGGCGGGCGCCGCGAGCCAGCCCGTGACGTCCTGCGTGCCCTGCTGGTCGAAGCGGTGCGGGTACGGCTCCGGGGCACCCCAGGAGTTCACGAGCGGCACCAGGTCCTGCGCCACGTCGTCGGCGGCCACGAGCGCGGCCGTTCCGCGCGGCGCGCACGTCCACTTGTGCAGGTTGCCCGTCCAGTAGTCGGCCCCCGAGGCGTGCCCCAGCGGGTCGGCGAGCAGGCCCGGCGCGTGGGCCCCGTCGACCAGGACGCGCGCCCCGGCGGCGTGCGCCGCCGCGACGATCCCGGGGAGCGGCAGGAGCCGGGCGGTCGGCGAGGTGATCTGGTCCACCACCACGAGGGCGACGGGAGCCCCGGCGGACAGCTCCTGCGCGAACAACGCCTCGATGTCCCGCGCCGACGCGTCGAGCGGCACGTGCAGCGTGTCCACGACCGCGCCGTGCAGCGCGGCGATCCGGCGCAGGCCCATCGCGACCGCGCCGTAGGTGTGGTCGGTCGTGAGCACGCGCGCGCCGCGCGGCAGGCGGAGCGAGGCGAGCACCGCGCTCGCGCCCGCGCTCGCGTTCGCCACGAGTGCGAGCGAGTCGGGTGCGGTGCGCAGGAAGGCGGCGATGTCGGCGCGCGCCGCCGCGATCCGTCCCGTCAGCGTCCGCCACCAGGCGTCCGGATTGCCCTCCATCTCGGCGCGCAGCGCGGCGAGCCGGTCGAGCACGGGGCGCGGCACCGCGCCGAAGGAACCGTGGTTGAGGTGCCGCACCTCCGGGTCGAGCGCGAAATCCGCGAGGGCCGGCAGACCCGTCGCCCCCTCGTCGTCACCGGTGGCCCCCGGCCTCCGCACCTGTGTCGTCATCCCAAGCCCTTCGTCGCACGCGCGGCGTACCCGGTGGCAGGCCGCGCGTCCGAGGCTACGGCGTACGCGTCCAAGCGAGCAGCCCGGCATACGTCTCCAGGTCCACGTTGCCGCCGCTCACCAGCACCCCGACGCGCTTGCCGCGCCACCGCTCCGCCTGCGCGTGCAGCGCGGCGAGCCCGAGCACGCCGGTCGGTTCCACGACGAGCTTGAGATACGTCGCCATGTCCCTCATGCGCGGCGCGAGCGCGTCGTCGGGGACCGCGAGGATGTCGGTCACCGCGTCCCTGATGAGCGGGAAGTTCAGCTCGCCGAGCGCGAGGGTCTGCGCCCCGTCCGCCAGGGTGTGCGGCGGGCCGATCCGGACGATCTCGCCGCGCGCGAGCGACTGCCTGCCGTCGTCGCCCGCCTCGGGCTCCACACCGAACAGCGCGCATTCCGGCGCCACCTCGCGCGCGACGAGCCCCGTGCCCGCGAGCAGCCCGCCCCCGCCGAGCGGCACGAACAGCGCGTCGAGCGGCCCCGTCTCCTCGAACAGCTCCAGCGCCGCCGTGCCCGCGCCCGCGACGATGTCGGGGTGGTCGAAGGGCGGCACGAAGGCCAGCCCGTGCCGCTCCGCGAGCTCCGCCGCGATCGGCGACGGATCGCCCGCGTACCGGTCGTAGAGCACCACCTTGCCGCCGTAGCCGCAGGTCGCGGCCAGCTTGCTCTCCGGGGCGTCCTCGGGCATCACGATCGTCGCCTCGACACCGAGCAGCCGCGCCGCGAGCGCCACCGCCTGCGCGTGGTTGCCCGAGGAGTACGCGACGACCCCCGCCGCCCGCCGGTCCGCGTCGAGCCGCGAGATCGCGTGATAGGCGCCCCGGAACTTGAAGGCGCCCATCCGCTGGAAGTTCTCGCACTTGAAGTGCACCTCCGCGCCCGTCAGCTCGTCCAGCAGGCGCGAACGCAGGACCGGCGTGCGGTGCGCGACTCCTTCGATGCGCGCGGCGGCGGCCACGACGTCCTGGTAGCGGGGGAGTGCGGGAACGGACCCGGGAGCAGCAGTCATGCGCGCGAGCCTAAGCCACCGGCCCGAACGCCCTTCCGCCCAGGCCGCCTTCCCCGCGCCGCCCCGCTCCCCTCGTCCACCGCCCTCACGCGGCTTTCCTGCGCGTGAAGCGGTCCAGCTCGCGAATGCCGAGGACCCGCGCGAGGAGCAGGTACACCACCCCGGCCACGAGCAGCGCCGCCACCAGGGTGAGCGCGAGGCCCACCGTCCCGGGCCGCTCGGCCACCCGTACCACCGCCGCCGCCGCGATCGCCGCGACGCCGGAGGCGAGGAAGAGGCGCAGGTGCGCCGAGACGAGCTTGCCGCCCAGCCGTCTGCGGGTTTTCTTGCGCAGCAGCTTCATCGTGACCACGAGCCCCACGAGGTAGCTCACGCCGTACGCCGCCGCCATCCCGACGACCGCCGACTTCACCGGCAGCAGGACGTGGCAGGCGTAGGCGAGCACGATGTTCACCCCGGCGATGAGCGCGGCCATGAAGAACGGCGTCCGCGTGTCCTCGAAGGCGTAGAAACCGCGCAGGAGCACGAACTGCATCGAGAACGGGATGAGCCCGGGCCCCAGCACCTGGAGCATCTGGCCGAGCGGCACCGTCGTCTTCACCGCGCCGTGCTGGAAGAGCAGCACCGCGATCTCCGGGCCGAGGGCCGCGAAGAGGAAGGCGGCCGGCACGATGAACGCGTTCGTCATGCGCAAGGCCCGCGCGAGGTCGCCGCGCAACTGCCGAAGCTCGCCCGCCGCCGCCGCGCGGCTCAGCCGGGGCAGCAGCGCCGTCACCACGGACACCGTCACGAGCGACTGCGGCAGAATCCAGATCGTCTGCGCGTACGAGTACGCCGAGTACCCGGCGCCCGCGTCCGGGGCCTGCGTGTCGACCAGGTTCGCGTAGTGCGTCACGACCGTCATCGCCGTCAGGTTCGCGAGGACGAAGAGCAGCGTCCACCGCGCCGCCGCGAGCGAGGGGCCCAGACCCGTGCCACGCCAGTCGAAGCGCGGCCGGAACCGGAAACCGGCGGCGCGCGCGAAGGGGATGAGGGCGAGCGCCTGGAGGGCGAGCGCGCCCGTCGTGCCGATCCCGAGCCACCGCACGTGCAGGGCCGTCACCCCCGCGACCTCCGAGGGCACCGTGAGCAGCGTCAGATAGCCGCCGAACATGGCGATCAGCACGAAGTTGTTGAGGACGGGCGTCCACATCATCGCGCCGAAGCGTTCGCGCGCGTTGAGGACCTGCCCGTAGATCGCGTACAGCCCGTAGAAGAAGATCTGCGGCAGCAGGTAGCGCGCGAACGTCACCGTGAGCTGGTACGCCTCGTGCTGGTCCGGCGTGTCGGGCAGGTAGACGCTGACGATCTGCGGCGCGGCGAGCACCGCGGCCAGCGAGCCGATGCCGAGCACCACCAGGACGAGCGTGACGAGCCGCTGCTCGTAGGCGAGCCCCCCGTCGGCGTCCCGCATCCTGGCCCGTACGAGCTGCGGCACCAGGACCGCGTTGAGGGCCCCGCCGATGAGGAGCGTGTACAGGCTCGTGGGAACCGTGTTCGCCGTGTTGTACGTACTCGCGAGCAGGCCCGTGCCGAGCGCGACCCCCTGGAGCACCTGGCGGATCAGCCCTGTCGCCCGGGACGCCATCGTGCCCGCGGCCATGAGCAGCGAGGAACGAGCGAGTCCGCTCTTCTTCTTGTGCCGCCCCCGCGCCTGCACACCGCCCGAGGCGGTGCGTATCCCCTCCGTCATGACGGGCACTCTATGGGGTCGCCGTTTCCCTCCTGTGACCGGTGGCCCCGGCACGGCCCTCCCCACCTGGTGAAACGTCCGGCACATCCCGTCCCGTCCCGCTCTGCGTCCCCGCTCCCGCCACCCGCCCGGGGCCCGCCCGCTCGCAGGCCCCCCGCGCGCGGGGAGGCTCGGGAGGGGAACCGTCCGGCCGCGGCCGGAGCCGCCGTCACGGGAGCGGGAGTACGCGATGGGCCTGCGCACCTGGATCACCGACCGGCCGGTCCACCGGCAGTTCACCGGGAGCGACCCGCTCGGCCGGGGACACGCCGCGCGCTCGGCCGCGACCGAGGCCCTGCGGCGCGCGCTCACCGCCGCGGGCGCCGCCGGCGCGCTCGCCGGGCCGCGCCTGGGCCGCACCGGGAACCGCGCTCGCCGGCCTCGCGCTCCTGGCGGGCTCCGCCTGTACCCGCTTCGGCGTCTTCGCCGCCGGGATCGCCTCGACCGAGGACCCCCGCCACGTCGTGGAGCCCCAGCGGGCGCGCCTCGCGGAGCGGGCGGGCACCTGAGCCCGCCGGGGGAAACGGGGCACGGCCGGACATGCCGGTGGCCGGCCCCCCCCGCCGTACGGAGGGGAGCCGGCCACCGGGCCCCGCGGGCGGTCAGCCGTTGCGCACGCCGTTCGCCGAGAGGACCGGGATGTCCTCCACGAGGTGCGAGAGGGGCTCGTCGCCCTTGGCCTGCGTGGAGTTCTCGGCGCACTGCTGGTTCTGCGGCGAGGACAGGACGTTGACGTCCTGGACGGCGACCGGGACGAGGAGACCCACGAGCGAACCCGCGTTGGCCTTGACCGGCACGCCCAGGCACAGCTTGTTGAGGCTGTCGCTCACGAGGCTGGCCTGCGGGCTCTGGTCGCCGACGGTCGTCGCGTTGCCGAAGGCGTCCGCGGCACCGTTGCCGCTCACCGAGGTGGTGCCGGCGTCGTCGGCCAGCGCCATCGCGGGGGCCGCGGCCATCGCGACACCGGCGACGGACGCGGAAAGCGCGGCTGCGGCGAGGTACTTCTTCATGAAACGTGCTCCTGATGAGTCGGATTGCGTGACCACCCGGCGGACCCGGGAGCCGGGCGGCCGGTGCCCCGCTGAGCGGGGCACGCTGCACAACCGCTCAACGCCGTCCTGGTTTCGCCCCGTCCCCCGTACGGACCATCCGGTGCCGCCACCCGTGACCCGCCTCGACCTGTGACGTTGAACGCGCCCCGCCCGGGCCCGCCCGGTTCTCACGCGGCCACGGGCCCGTCCGTCCTAGGGAGCGTATTCGGTTGTGATCAAGAGGCTGCTCGTGTGAGGTCCTTGATCCAGATCATCGAGGCGCGTAGGTAGAGTCCGGCGAGGTAGCTGTCGGGGGTCTTGTCGTAGCGCGTGGCGATGCCTCGCCATGCCTTGAGCTTGTTGATCAGACGCTCGACGGTGTTCCGCTCCTTGTAGAGGTCTGCGTTGTGGCTGACGGGCCGGCCGCCGTGGGAGCCCTTCTTGTTCCGGTTGGCGGCCTGGTCCTTCTTCTCCGGGATGACCGCTTTGATACGGCGTTTGCGCAGGTGGGCACGGTTGCCGCGGGACGAGTACGCCTTGTCTGCGGCGACCGCGTCCGGCCGGGTGCGGGGACGGCCGACGAGCCCGCGGACCCGTACCTTCCCCAGCACTGGGATGAACTGCGGACTGTCGGCGGCCTGCCCCTCGGTCAGGATGAACGCCAGCGGGCGGCACTTGCGGTCGCCGGCGACATGGATCTTGCTGGTCTGCCCGCCCCTGGAGCGTCCGAGCAGGGCGGCCTTCAGCCGGAGTTTGCGTCGGCGCCGGACGCGCCGTCGTTCTTCCCGCGCGGGATCGCTTTCGGTCTCCTGCCCGGTTTGTTCGTCGCAGCCGCCCCCTTTGACCTGGCCTTCTCCTCCTCGGCGGCGGCTTTCTCCAGGGCGGTGACGACGTCCTCGTCGAGGTGCATCCCGGCCGCGTCGTGGTGGGCACGGGCGGTGGTGGAGTCGATGCTGACCAGGGACAGGTCCACCTCACCGCGCTTCGCGGCTTCCGCGATCAGGCCCTCCAGCAGGGCCTCGAAGACCCCGGCGTCACGCCACTGCCGGAAGCGGTTGTGGACGGTCGACCAGGCGCCGAACTCTGCCGGCATCTCCCGCCACTGCCCGCCCGTCTTGAACCGCCAGATCACGCCCTCGAACTGCTGCCGCAGCCGCTCGGGGTACGGGCCGTACTCGCCGATCGGCAGGTACGGCTCAATGAAATCCCACTCCGGGTCGGTCAGTTGCACTCGCGTCACGTACGACGGTCTACCGGACCAGACCGTGCCACGAAGGCACATCCCGCAGATTGATCACGACTCGATACGCTCCCTAGAGCCCGTCGAAGAGCGCGCTCACCGACTCGCCGTTGTGGATGCGCCGCACCGCCTCGGCGAGCGCGGGCGCCACCGAGAGGACCGTCAGCTTCTCCGTGCGCTCGGCCTCGGGGACGGGCACCGAGTTGGTGCACACGATCTCCAGGACCTCCGGCTGCTCGCTCAGCCGCTTGAGCGCGCCCGAGGCGAAGAGCCCGTGCGTGCAGGCGACCCGCACCGAGCGCGCGCCCAGCTCACGGAGCCGGTCCAGCAGTTCCAGGACCGTGCTGCCCTTCGCGATCTCGTCGTCCAGGACGATGACGTCCCGGTCGGCGACGTCCCCGATGACCGCGCTGATGGACACCTTGTCGTCCTCGAAGCGCTGCTTGGCGCCGGCGGCGACGCGCGTGCCGAGCAGCCGCGCGAAGGCCGCCGCCTCCTTCGCGTTGCCGAGGTCCGGGGAGACCACCGTCGTGTTCGACAGGTCCAGCGCGCGGAAGTGCGCGGCGAGTTCGCGCAGCGCGTGCAGGTGGTCCACCGGGACCGAGAAGAAGCCGTGCACCTGCGGCGAGTGCAGGGTCAGGGCGAGGACCCGGCTCGCGCCCGCCGTCACGAGGAGATCGGCGACGAGCCGCCCGCCGAGCGAGATGCGCGGCATGTCCTTCTTGTCGGAACGGGCGTAGGAGTAGTGCGGCATGACGACGGTGATCCGCCCCGCCGAAGCGCCCCGCGCCGCGTCGCACATCATGAGCAGCTCGACCAGGTGCTCCTGCACGGGGGCGACCAGCGGCTGGATCAGGAACACGTCCCGTTCCCGGCAGTTCGCCTCCAGCTGCACCTCCAGGCAGTCGTTGGCGAAACGGTTGATCCGGGCGGGCGAGAGCGGCACTTCCAGGTGCCGGCACACCTCCGCCGCGAGTTCGGGGTGGGCACTACCAGTGAAGACGGCGATGTCTCGCACGAACCGGCTCTCCTACGGTCTTGGGGGGCGTCGGTCGGTCTACGGCTGCCGCTCGGCATCGTAGCGAGCGCGCGCCCGCGCCCGGAGCGGGGGGAGGAGCGCGAAGGCCCGCGCGGGGAGCGCGCGTTCCTGCGCCGTGAGCCCCGGGATCGCCTCGCGCCGTTCCCGCGCCGCCACCAGGTGCGCGTCCAGCCCGGGCGGGGCGAGCGCCAGGAACTCCGGCAGGAACAGCTCCACGAGCGCGGCGACATCGAGCCGCAGGCTCGCCTCGGCGAGGATCAGGGCGCTCGACGCCCAGTCGAGGCCGGGCGGGCCCACGGCCGCCGACTCCCAGTCGATGACGACCGGCCCGGTGGGGGAGAGGAGCACGTTCTCCGGGTGCGGGTCGAGGTGGAGCAGCCGGTGCCCGGCCGGCGCCCCCTCGGGCGCGGGCAGGCTGTGCAGCCGGTTCAGGAGCCCGGCGAGCAGGGCGGCCCCCTCGACCGCGCTCGTGCCCCCGTCGGCCAGCGACTGCGCGAGCGTCGGTCCCGTGACGCGCCGCACGACCATCTCGCGCGGGGCGAAGGGCCCGGGGCCCGGGGCCGGGAGCGGATAGCCGTACGAGGCGAGACGGCGCATGACGGCCGTCTCCGCCGCGGTGTCCCGCGCCGAGCGGTACCTGCGCACCACCCACTCCGCCCCGAGCGCGTACACGTCGGCACTGCGCCCCGAACCGATCAGCTCGCCCGGCCCCCCGTCGCCCAAGGCGTCCGCCCGGCCGCTCGCGCGCGCGTCCCTCGGGCTGCCCGCGACCCCGTCCGCCGACTCGTCTCGCGTCATGAGCGGAATACCACCACGTCACGACCGAACTTGTCGGCTCCTTGCGTCACTTGACGATCCGTTCCCCTTCACGGGCTGGTACCGGCTAGGTACCCTGACCCCCATGCCGTCACTCAACGTGTCCTTCACCGAAGAGGAGCTGGAAGGCGTCAGGGCCGCCGCCGCCGCCGAGGGCAAGAGCCTCAAGCAGTACCTGCACGACCTCGGCGTCAGGGAGCACCAGCGCAAGCAGTTCGTCTCGGGGGCACTGGACTGGGGCGACCGGCTGCGCGAGGAGTTCGACGCGGCCTTCCCCACCGAGATACCCCCGCGCCGGCGCGCACCGGGACACGGCGGCGGGCAGGCGCACGGGCGCGGTCACGGCGGCGGGCACAGTGGCGGTCACGGGGGCGGTCACGGCGGAGGGAAGAGCGTCGCCTGATGGCCCTGTTCGTGGATGTGGCCTGGCTCCTCGACGTCCAGGAGCAGGCCGTGCCCGAGGACGTCTCCGTGGCCGACTACTCGGCGCTCGTCGCCGCCGTCTCGCGGCACCGCACCACCATGCCGACCCTCGCCGCCTCCGACCCCGACGCGGCCTGGCGCGCGGCTGCCCTCCTCCACACGATCGTCCGCCTCGAACCCCTCCCGCACCGCAACTCCCTGTACGCGGCGCAGGTCGCCGCCCAGTACATGGGGCAGTGCGGCGAGGGCATAGACCCGCCCTACGGGGCGCTCTCCGAACTGATCAAGGAGATCAGCACGGACCGGGCGGACCTGTACGCGGTGGCGGAACGGCTGCGGGGGTGGCGGATCTGAGGCCGGGCCGCGGGGGAGCGGCGGCGCCCGCCCCGGGGCGGGCGCGGACCCGAGCGCGGCTGTCCACGCCCGTGCCGCGCCCCGTGACGCAGCCCCCGAGCCGCAGCAGCAGGGTGTCCGCGTTCCCTTCACGGCCGACGGGGACGAAGCCGCGCCGCTCGTAGAGCGCCCGCGCCCGGTTCCCGTCCTCGACGCGCAGGCTCAGCCCCGGGCACCCCCGTTCCGCCGCCGCCAGGACCAGGGCGTCCAGCACCGTGCCGCCCACCCCCGCGCCCCGTCGGCCGGGGGTGACGGCGAGCGTCAGCTCAGGGATGTCCGGGGCGACGTGGCCGTACCCCGGATCGGCGGCAGGGAAGCGGCGCGCCCAGGCCGCGCCCAGCTCGTGCCCCCGCGTGTCCTCCGCGACGACGCCGAAGTCGCCGGGCCGCCGCCAGCCGGTCACGTAGTGGGCCGCGCCGGGCACGGCCAGGAGGCCGGCCAGGGTGAAGCGCGGGCCGTCCCAGTTGAACGCCTCCAGGAGCATCAGTTCCAGGAAGGGCGTGTCCCGCCCCCGCGCCGGGCGCGTCCGGAACGCGGGCTGTCTGGTCTCCGTCACCCGGGCTTTCCACCGTTCGCCCCACCCCGGAGGCGAACGGATTGCGCGCCCCGGGTGTCTCACTCCTCGGGGTCAGTATTCCGTATCGTGAGACAGGGGGGCGACTTCGGCCACGTGTCTGATTATCGTGTCGCCCATGCACGGACCGGCACGCACTCTCCGCCTGGCGCTCTTCGCCGCCACCTCCTGGAGCGTCGACGACGCTCTGTGTCGTCGCTGACACCTGCCCCCGCCCGCCCGCGTGCCCCGGTGACATGCCTCGGGAGCCCCGAGGCGCCCCGTGCCTCCCACGCTCCGGACCACGGCGTCCGCACCGTGAGCAGCCCGTCCCCCGCCGCCACGTGTCCCCCGCACCCACCCGCCCGAAAGGCACCCCCGTGACCACCGCCCCCGCTCCCACGGCGGAGACCCCGGCAGCCCGGAGGGGACCGCTCGCCCCCGTACCCACGAGCGCCCCGCCCCCGGCCGCCGAGCCCCTGCCGCCCGTCAACAAGATCCCCCTCGCCCTCGCCG
>NZ_GG770539.1:6652962-6656750 GCF_000154905.1 Streptomyces sp. SPB074
TGTGGGGCAGCCGCGTCGCGGACCTGCTCGGCGGCGACCCCTCGGGCTGGGCGTACTGGCAGCAGGCCGGCAACGCGGCCCAGCTGCACGGCCCGGTCCTCGCCGACAAGAACAGCCTCACGGACTTCGGCATCATGATCGGCGCCGGTCTCGCCGCCGCCGCGGGCGGCGTGTGGACCCTGCACCGCTCGATCCCGGCCCGCACCGCCCTCGCGGGCGTCCTCGGCGGGCTCCTCATGGGCATCGGCGCGCGCATGGCGGGCGGCTGCAACATCGGCGCCTACCTCGCGGGCATCGCCTCGGGCAGCCTGCACGGCTGGATCTGGGGCGCCATGGCGCTGCTCGGCACGTACGCGGGCCTCAAGCTGCGCCCGCTCTTCGGCCTCGGCAACCCGAAACCCGCCGACAGCGTCTGCTGACGCGCGACCGGGGGCCGTTCACCCGTCCACGGCGGGGGAACGGCCCCGTTCGCGTGTGGCGTCCGGGACGCGTGGTAGGTGAGGTGGGAACGGGCCCGCCGGGCCCCGCCACGAGGAGTGCGCCCGTATGACGAACCCCGCACCGCTGCGCGGCCTGAGCGACGGCCACCGGCTGCCCGCTCTCGGCCTGGGCACGTACCCGCTGGACGACGCCGGTGCCGAGAGCGCGGTCCGCACCGCCGCCGCCTCCGGCTACCGCCTCTTCGACACGGCCGTGAACTACCGCAACGAGACCGGCACGGGACGCGGCATCGCCGCCTGCGGGCTGCCGCGCGAGGAGCTGTACGTCACGACGAAGCTCCCGGGCCGCGACCAGGGCTACGAGGAGACGCTGAGGTCCTTCGAGGCGTCGCGGCAGCGCCTCGGCGTCGAGTACGTCGACCTCTACCTCATCCACTGGCCGCTGCCCCGCGTCGACAAGTACGTGGACTCCTGGCGCGCGATGATCCAGCTCCGTGACGAGGGGCTGATCCGCTCGCTGGGCGTCTCCAACTTCACGCCGGAGCACGTGCGCCGCCTGGAGGCGGAGACGGGCGTCCTCCCCGCCGTCAACCAGATCGAGATGCACCCGCTGCTCCCGCAGGACGAACTGCGCGCCTTCCACCGGGAGAAGGCGATCGTGACGCAGAGCTGGAGCCCGCTGGGCCGCGGCAGCGAACTGCTCGACGATCCCGCGATCGGCGAGGTCGCCGCGCGCCACGGGGTCACCCCCGCGCAGGCGGTCCTGCGCTGGCACCTCCAGCTCGGTGCCCTGCCCGTGCCGAAGTCCGCCGACCCGGACCGCCAGCGCGCCAACCTCGACGTCTTCGGCTTCGAGCTGTCCGACGAGGACCTGCGCCGCATCGGCGAGCGGCCGGAGCGCAGGCTCGGCGGCGACCCCGAGACGCACGAGGAGTTCTGAGCCGGGCGCCCGTGCGGCGGGGCGTCAGGGCCGGTAGACCTGTCCCGGCTTCGGCGCCCCGGGGGCCATCAGCTCGGGGACGGTCACGAAGGTGTAGCCCTTCGCCCGCAGCGCGTCGATGATGTGCGGCACGGCGGGCACGGTCCCGTCGTACAGGTCGTGCAGGAGAATCACGCCGTCCCGCTCGGACTGGTCGAGTATGCGCTTCTCTATGAGCTTCGAGTCCGTCGTCGAGTAGTCCTTCGCGGTCGCGCTCCACAGCACCTGCGCTATCCCGAACTCCTCGCATATCTTCGAGACCTCGTCGCTCGTGCGGCCCTGCGGCGGGCGCATCAGCGTGGGCGCCTTGCCGGTGAGGTCCTCGACGGCGTTCTGGGTGCGCGACAGCTCGCGGCGCACGTCCTTCTCCGACAGACCCGTGAGCCTGTGGTGCGACCAGGTGTGCTCGGCGACCTCGTGGCCCTCGTCGGAGATCTGCTTGACGAGTTTCAGGTAGCGCTCGATGTGGTTCTTGCCGAGCAGGAAGAACGTCGCGTGGATCTTCTTCTCCTTCAGGATCTTCAGCAACTGCGGGGTGTGCTTGCTGGGGCCCGCGTCGAAGGTGAGCGCGACGCACTTCGCCTCGCGGCAGTCCACCGGCTGATCGGCCATCAGGACCTTCGCCGAGGCGTGCCCGCGCTCGCTCGCCGGAGTCACCGTGTGCAGGCTCGTGCAGCCGCTGAGGCCGAGCGCGAGCGCGGCGCCCGCCGCGAGCGCGGCGAGCCGGGCAGTGACGCGGCGGCGGGCGGGGCGGGGGACAGCGGGCATGGCGGTACTTCCTTCGGCCGGACGGGAGCGGGGCGTGCGCGGGCGCCGCCCGGCGCCCCGGCGGTAAAAGGGCAGGCCAGAGCGGTGCCCCGGGTCGAAACGCGGCCGCTCGGACGACTATACACACGATGTATACACCCGATTTATAGTGGTGCGATGCCATGAACGGGGAACCCGGAGGGGGTACGTGCGTCTCTCTGGATGTGCGGGAAGGGGGCCGGGTTGCCTCACGCCCCGTGCGAGTCGAAACGGGGACGGCCGAGGGGCCGTCGGGGAGGGAGGGCCGGCCATGCGCAGGGGGCTGTTGTGGGGAGTGCTGCTCGCGTGCGCGGCGGCGAATCTCGTCCTCGGTGTCGCCGTCGAGCGCGGCCCGCTCGAAGTCGCCCTGCACGTGCTCAGCGGCACGGGGGCGCTCCTCGCCCTGCTCGGCCTCGTCCTGGCCCGCGAGGGCGGGCGCCCGGGGAACGAGGGGAACGGGCGCGGGGCCACGCGGCGCTGAGAGCGGCGGGCGGGGGAGGGAGGGAGGCGGCTCGCGTAGGTCGGGGGCGCGGGGACGGCCGCCGGAGCGTGGGGGAGGGAGAGGTGGTGCGGCGGTGAGGTGTGCGCGGTGCGGGCTGCCGCCCCCTCAGGACCCGTCGCCGTACGGGGTTTCGGCCGGGAGAGCCGCCGTCAGGTCCACCTCGACCAGTTGTCCCGCGTAGCCGAGCGCCGGTGTGCCGAGCAGGGTCGCCGCGCCGGTGAACGCCGGGCCGAGCGGCGAGGCCCGCAGGTGCCGCCACACCGCACCGAGGGTCGTTTCCTCGCTCGTGCGGACATGGACGACGGCCCGCACGACATCGGAGGGGGCCGCCCCGGCCTTGGCGAGGGCCCGCAGCGCGTTCGCGACGACCTGGTCGGTCTGGGCCAGCACGTCGTCCCCGCCGACGAGCCGTCCCTCGGCGTCGAGCGGGCACTGTCCCGACAGGTACGCGGTCGGCCCGGCGGGGACGACGGTGACGTGGCTGTACCCGGGGGTCGGGTGCAGCCCCGGCGGGTGAATCCGGCGCATCGCTCTCCCTCGTCGCGGAGCCGCACCGTAGTCGGCCGGCCACCGCCGGGGCGAGGGGTTTCCGTTGCCCGGCGGACGGCCCGCCCCCAATCGGGTGAAGGCGTTCCAGGCGCGTCCGCCGGTGCCCCGTGCCACGTCAGGACGTGCGCCGGGGGTGTCGCGCGGTGTCACGGAACATCGGCTCCGGGTGCGCCGAGGGGCGGTCGGGGTTTCTCTGGAAGCGCCGGACGAGTGTCCGGGCCGAGAGGAGGAGCCGTGCGCATATTGAAGGCGACCCAGGATGCCGGGGAAGCCCCGTCCCTCGTGTGGCACGCGATGGACGCAGGGGACAAGGCGCTGTGCGGCGTCCGTGTGCCCGATCCCCCGCCCGCCGCCGCCGACGCCGGTGAGCGCTACTGCCCCGCGTGCATGAACCGCGTCGACACGCACGTCGCCCCGGTCGGCGGCGGGACGGCGGGCCGCCGCGGCTGACCCGCCCAGGCCCTGCCCGACGATCCCCACCCGCCCTTCGACACCCGTGCGCTCCCCGGGCCCTCGGCCGGGGACACCCCCG
>NZ_GG770539.1:6656850-6674677 GCF_000154905.1 Streptomyces sp. SPB074
AAAAAAAAAAAAAAAAAAAAAAAAAAAAAAAAAAAAAAAAAAAAAAAATGTGCCCCGGTATGGGGTCCGCGCCGTGGCCCGGGTGCGTGGCTCGCGCTGTGAGTCCGGTACGTGGCCCGTCCGCCGCGCCCCGCGCCCCGGGCGCCCCGTGGTTCCCCCGTACCGGCCGAGGCGGCTCCCCCCCGCTCCCGCCCCGGCTTGAACGGTCGCCCGCGTGCGGGCATACGCGCGCCCGGCGGGCGCGACGGCGAACGGGAGGGCCGCACCCCGCGCGAGCGCGGGCGTACGACCCTCCCGGTCATGGCCCCGTGTCCCCGGTCACCACCCCGTGTCCCCGTTGTGCGCGGTGGCTCAGCCGAAGCCGCCGCTGCCGAAGCCGCCGCTGCTGTTCTCGTCCCACCTGCGCTCCTTCTGCGAGGCGCTGCGGCGGTCCTGGCCCGTACCACCGCCGTTCAGCTCGTGGGGCGTCAGCCGTGCCTCGCGCGGCTCCATCTCGTCCGGCTCGCGCCGCTCGCGCTCCTCGCCCACCGGGCCGCCCTCGGGCAGGTGCGGTTGCTCGTCCGGCGAGGGCGGCGCCGGCTGGCGCGCCCGGAGCCTGCGCCCGTAGGCGAAGGCCGCGATGAGCGCCGCGACGACGAACACGCCGATGACCGGCATGATGACCGCGGCCGTGGTGGCCGCCAGGTTCCACTGGGTCGTCTCCATAGGAAACCGATACCCCCTAAGCTGTTCCGCGTATCATCCGAAAGGGCCTATGTGGGACTAATCGGACGAAATGTTCCGTGGTGGGGAGCGATTGCGTTCCCGCGTGTCCGCCGGGTACCCCCTGCCACGCCGATGAACGGTCGTCCCGCGCGAAAGACGCCCCGTACCCGGCGCGAGAGCCCCGGCGGGGCGCGGCAGCGACCCCGTGTCGCAGGGGGAGCCGCCCCAGCCCGCCTCCCGCGCACTCCGTCCCCGGCGCATTACGCTCTGCCGGGTGTTCACCCCTCAGGGACCGACCCTCCGCGAGCTGGCCACCCAGGCGCTCACCTCCGTCGAGGAGGGCTACGACCTGCTCGCGCCCAAGTTCGACGCGACCCCCTTCCGTACGCCCGAGCCGTGGCTGCGCGCCGTCACGAGGGCGCTGCGCCCGCTGGGGCCCTTCGACGACGGCCTCGACCTGTGCACCGGCACCGGCGCGGGCCTGAACACCCTGCTCCCGCTGTGCCGGCGCCGCGTGACGGGAGTGGATTTCAGCGCGGGGATGCTCGACGTGGCCCGTACCGCCACCACGCGCACCCGACCCGTGAGCGGGCCGCCCGCCGTCGACTGGGTCCGCGCCGACGCGCTGGCGCTGCCCTTCCGCGAGGGCTACGACCTCGCGGTGAGCTTCGGCGCCTTCGGCCACTTCCTGCCCGCCGACCGCCCCCGGCTCTTCGCCCGCGTCCGCCAGGCCCTGCGCCCCGGCGGCGTGCTCGCCTTCCCGCTCGCCGCGCCGCTGCCCGCGACCGCCCCCGCGTGGTGGGCGGCGAGCGGCTTCGACGCGGCGATGCGCCTGCGCAACGTGCTGCGCAGGCCGCCCTTCGTCATGTACTACCGCTCGTGGCCCTACAGCGCGGTCCGCGGCGATCTGCTGCGCGCGGGTTTCACCGAACGCCTCCTCCCGCTGGACGACTTCGGCGCCCGCCCGGACGGCACCCCTCGCGCGGCCCTCCTGGTGGCGCGCAAACTCTGAGCGCGGCGGGGGTGCGGGCGCGAGCGGCGCCCCAGTACCGGCCGGGGGCCTGTCGTACGGGACGCGGAGAGGGCCGCCCCGGTCGTCCGGGGCGGCCCTCGCGTGTACGGCGGCTCAGCGGGTGCGCAGGGCCTCGATCGTGGCGTCGAGCGCGCCGTCGTCCTGCCGGTTGAACGGCAGCTTGCCGAGGGCCGCGGCCATGCCGCAGGAACCGGAGACGCCCGAGTAGACGAGACCGCCCGCGATGCCCACGGCGAGGAGCCGGGCCTTGGGGGCCCGGCGCCCCGCGAGCAGGCCGAGCAGGACCAGCGCGCCCGCGGTGAAGCGCACCTGCCGGTTCATGTCCCACGGGGTGCGCCCGCCGCCCGCCGACAGCTCCAGCTCGCCGCGCTCCTCGGTCCAGGCGTTCGTGCCGCCGTCGAGGACCGAGGCGGCGACGCCCCGCTCCGCGAGCCGCGAGTGCGCGGCCTCCGCGCGCGGGCCCGCCGCGCACACGAGGAGCAGGTCCTCGCCCGTCGTGGTCTCGCGCAGCACGGGCACCGCCCGGTCGAGCTGGTCGAGGGGCACGTTGTACGCCCCGGGCAGATGCCCGGCGGCGAATTCGCCGGGGGAGCGGACGTCGATGACGGTCAGCTCCCGCAGGCGCGCGCGTGCCTCTGCGGGAGAAAGATGGATGCTCATCCTTCGATCATACGAACGAGCCGACGGGGTGGGCCGGGGAGGCTCGGCGTCTCCACGCCCGGCACCTCCGCGATCGGCGCCCCCGCGTCCGGGCGGCCCCGGCCCGTGTCCTCCCCGCACCTCACCGTCAGTCGAGGCAGAACTCGTTGCCCTCGGGGTCTCCCGACACACGGAACTAGCAGTTCTGGAGTGTCGTCGTGGTTGCATCGGTCCTGGTCAAGCCCGGTACGGAGTCGAACAGCGAGATCCCCCCGCTCCCTACAGCGGGCATGACGACTGCCAGCACCCGGAACCCCCTCGCGGGGACGGTCTACACCGAGACCCTTCGGGGTGTGCGGTGTGTCCGTCTCTCCGTGCTCACCGACGAGACCACCAGCCCCGAGCGGCAGCGCGAAGCCGACGACCGAGCAGCCGCAGAACTCGGTATCAGCTTCGGCGAGGGCGACAACCTTCGTGAAGCCGTAGACCTGGACGTGAGCGCGTCCAAGACGAGCCCCTTCGACCGCCCCGAGCTGGGCGCGTGGCTCGCCCGACCGCAAGACTTTGACGCTTTGGTGTGGTGGCGTTTTGACCGCGCCATTCGAAACATGGCGGACATGCACGAGCTTGCGAAGTGGGCTCGTACACACCGCAAGCTCATCGTGTTTGCCGAAGGGCTCGGTGGCAGTGGGCGACTTGAATTCGACTTCCGCAACCCGGTGAACCCCGTCAGCGAACTCATGATGACGTTCTTTGCGTTCGCTGCTCAGGTCGAGTCGCAGAGCATCAGCGACCGCGTAACCGGTGCGATGGCAGCGCTGCGCAAGATGACCTTGCGGTGGCGGGGTGGCGGCAAGCCGCCTTACGGCTACATGCCCGCCGAGATGCCCGCCGAGCACGGCGGCAAGGGCTGGACGCTCGTCCCGGACCCCGAAGCGGTCGCGGTCATTACCCGCATCGTCAAGGAACTGTTGGAGGGCGTCAGCGTCTCCATGATCTCCGCCGGTCTCAACCGGGACGGAATCCCCACCCCGCGTGATCACTGGGCGTTGAAGCGGAAGCGGAAGACGGGCGGCAAGACCGGCGGGGCCAGGGGTGAGAAGGGGACCGTCCGCGAACGGTTCGCGTGGAACCCGGCGGTCATTACGCGGATGCTGCGTAATCAAACGCTGCTCGGCTGGAAGATGCACAAGGGCAAGCCCGTCCGCGACGACGAGGGCAACCCGATCATGAGCACCGAAACCCCGATCATGACCCGCGAGGAGTTCGACCGCATCGGGGCCGTGCTGGACGAGCGTTCCATAGACAACAGCGTTCGCCACGACACCGAAGCCCTGTTGCTCCGGGTCATCCACTGCGCGCACTGCGGGTGGCGGATGTACCAGAGCCAGCAAGAGGGCCGGAGCCCGTTCTACAAGTGCAACAGCTATTGCCGGGGCGGCATCTGCGAGAAGTCCGCGAACGTGCGCGCTGACTGGGTTGACGACTACGTGAGCGCCGAGTTCCTGCGGCTGGTCGGCTCCGTCCAGACAACGCACGTCGTGACCGTCCCCGGATACGACCCCGGGCCCGAGTTGCGCGCCACCGTGGCCGAGTACGCCGAACACCAGGAACAGAAGGGGCGTCAGAAGTCGAAGCACGCCGCCGCAGAGTGGCAGCGACGGGCGGACGCACTCGACGCGCGCATTGCCGACTTGGAGACCCGGGAAGCCCGTCCCGAACAGCGCATCGTGACCCCCACTGGGCGCACCATCGCGGACGAGTGGGCGAATGCCGACACCGCCGGACGCCGCAAGCTGCTGCACGAAGCCGGGGTGCGTCTGGAAGTCTCGCGCGGCACGCGTGGGGGGTGGCGCAAGCTCGACGTACGGCGGGTGTCGTTCACGGTGAACGGCGCGTTCGACCCTGCCGCCGAGACCGTGACCACGGCAGCCGAAGACGTGGCGTCCGTTGAGCGCGGAGACCACCCCGCCCCCGGTTCCGCCGCCCGTCTCGCCGAGCCCGAGCCCGTGCGCGAACTGGTCGCCGCGTAGCGCCCGTCACGATGCCGGGATCTTTCCGCTCCCTACAGCGAGTAGGAAGACGAAAGATCCCACCAACAAACGGCGCTGCGCGGCAGATGCAGACGCCCCGGAGCCCCGGACGCCCACGAGGACGGCCGGGGCTTCGCGCTGCCGTCTCACGAGCCGCACGCCCGTAGGAGCACAGCGGACGAAACCGCGCCCCCAAGAGACAGAGTTACTTATTTGGGTGACGCGTAACAATAAATAGAATGCATAGAAAAAATCTAAGGAAAAACAGAGAGCGTGACTCATCACAGCAATTCATCACCCCGCCTGCCCGGTGAGCACTGAACATGGGCTACTACGCACCCGCCGCGCACTCCGCGCGCTGCGACCAATGCGGCGGACCTCTCTCCGGACGCCAGGAACGCTACTGCTCCGGAAGATGCCGACAAGCCGCACACCGCGCCAGAACCCGCCCCCACCCGGCCGAGAAGTCGTGTCCGCTGTGTGGGCAACTCTTCGAGCCCCTGAATCGCTGGCAGAAATATTGCGCCTACGACGAAGCGGGATACGACTGCATCAACGCACAGGAAGACATCGCAGAAGCCGCAGAGGATGCCAGAGAAGCCCGCACGGCAGCACGGTGCACCCATTGTGCGGGCCCCACGGGATGGGGCGGCAGGGGGCGACCTAGGCGATTCTGTTCGTCGAAGTGCAGGCAAGCCGACTACCGGAAGCGCATTGCCGCGAGGACGGCCGGCACACATCCGAAAGGGAAGGAATGACGATGACGAGTAAGCACCTTTGGAATGCGGATCGCGTGAGCGGACGAGTCGACCGAGAGAGGCTGCGCGCCGCAGCGTGGAACCGTGATGAGCGGTTGGAGAAGCTCGCCCATCTGCGCGACACACAGCCCGACCTGTACGGCCATCTCGGCGCGGTCGCACACATTGCCCTCGGTCACTACGAGGCCGACAAGAAGAATGCGGCAGCTCATGGCCGCAATGTTGACGAGGGGAACTGAGCATGAACAACGACATCCAGAAGGCTGCCGAGCGCGTTGCCAAGCTGCGAGCACAGGCGGACAAGCTGTCCGCCCCGCTCGATGATGCGCTAGCACAGCTCGAAAAGGCCGAGCGCGCCGAAGAGGACCGCCGGGCCCACCGGGCGGAAAACTATGACACCCGGGTTGCCGCCACCTACAAGGATCGCTTGCAGGAAATGACCGAGTCGGCACATGCCGCACGGGAACGCTTCTTCGAAGCGCTTTCCGGTGAACCCTGGTTCGCAGCCTACGTGGAATACCGTTCCGCCCGACACAAGCGCGAATACATTCTTTCCGAAGCCCGCGCCGCGCAGCGAAGCTTGGGACAGGTGTGCACGGTCCCTGATCAGCGATGGACCGATAACCGATTCGCAGATGACCTTCTGGAACACCTGGAAAAGAAGGCGTATGAGTCTGCCGACAAATTCGGCGAAGAGATGCGAACCGCGCGAAGGGATTTCATTTCCGCTGAGTAGCGCCCGTCTCCATTTTTTCGTGGGCACCCAGGGGGGGTGCCCCTCGCCCTCCCCGATCCTGCACGGCAGGGAGGGCCGAAGCTCGCGCCGCAACTAAAGCCATTTGCGCGGGCCCGCAAACGCCGCCCGCATAGCGAAAGGGAGTGACCTTGGCCGACCCGTGGCGCAAGAAACCAGCACTTCAAATCGTCCGAGAGGGAAACCCGGGAAAGCGGGCAGCGCCGGACACCGTGGCCGTGCCGCCCGCCAAAATGATCGAACCCGACTGGCAGGAGACGTTCCGCACGGTTGAGAGCCCGGAACAGGAAACGGTCAACGCCCGCTGTCGGTCGGTTGCTTCGGCCGAGTGGCGGCGCGTCGTTCCGGTACTCGCCCTGACGGTCGGGCTCGGAGACGTCGACGCCTCGTTGGTCAAGGACTACTGCGTCGCCGTGGCCCGCATCGACCAGTGCGAGCGGGAGTTGTCCGAGCACGGGTTGATGCTCCGAGGAGAGCGCGGGTGGCAGAAGAACGGCGCCGCCACTATCGCAGGGCAGTACCGGGTTCAAGTCGCCCGCTACATCCGTGAATTTGGGCTCTCCCCCAGTGCTCGTACCGGCCTCGCGGCCCCCGAGCCGGCCGACGACGACAGCGACCTTTGGGATTGACCCCTACGCACCTACAAGCCCCCCGTGCCGCCCGTCCCGCGTGGGGCAGGCAGCACGGGGGGCTCTTTTGCGTCAGTGGCCCCGACGCGGCTTGCGGGCGGTCTTGACGACCCCCCTTGACTGGGCAACGATCGAGCAATCATCTGCAATCAGATCGACACAGGGGGTAGTCATGCGCTTGCGTTTCCTCGGGATCATTCCGAACTCTCCCGACACGGATTCGCCCACCATCTGGCTCGACGAGGACAGCGGGGACCTGCTGATTCAGTCGTACCGGGCGAGCGAGGAAGAGGTAAAGGCATGTAAGGAGGTTGGGTCGATCCCCGGTCACGGCACGGACGTGCCGGACCACGAGGTAATTCTTCGACTGCCCAAGGTCATGCGGCAGTACTTGCCAGCTCTCGACAACGAGTAGGGAAATGAAGAACCCAGTACTTGAAGGGCTCTCCACCGCTCGGACTTCGGTAGTCCATCTGGAGATGCGGGATTCCTATCTACCTGGCGACCCTGAGTTCGTCGCTTGGCAGCGCGGGAAGCGTCTGGACCCCAACGCCGAAAGGTCCACATGGTGGCGTCCTTTTCTGGATGTGGTCCAGGAAGTGACCTCCCGAGGGGTCGTCATGCAGCGAGCGCGGATCGTCTCGGAACCCGTAACCGAGTACATCCGCTACGAGCACCACGTCAGTTTCCCGAATATCGCGGCTGGGGAGTTGATCCGCTGGCTTCCAAGACGTCTGGCTGCCGATATCCCACTTCCCGGTACCGACTTCTGGATGTTCGATGAAGAGTCGGTGCTCTTCACCTACTTCTCCGGCACCGGAGAAGTAGTGGACAGGGAATGGTGTCGGGATCATGATGTCGTGGCGATGGCCGCTGTGGCATTTCGTGAAGTATGGCGCCGGGCCACGCCACACGAGGACTACAAGCTGACCTGATTGATAATGGCACAGTCGTCCTCCTCCAGCGTTCAGCAGGCTCGGCAGGTTCTCGCTGACAGGCTCCGAGAAATTGTTAGAGACGCCGGTCTTGACGGAAAGGGATTGGCAGCCCTTTGCGGATGGCATCCTTCCAAGGTTTCTCGAATCTGCACCGGCAAGACGCAACCGAGCGAAGAAGACATCCGCACTTGGTGTCGAGCCTGCAACGCTGAGGGCCAAACAAGTGACTTGGTTGCCTCCCTGCGCGCCGTGGAAGGGATGTGGCTTTCGTGGAGCCGCATGGAACGCACAGGGCTGCGCAGGGTGCAAGACTCGCGCGTTCCGCTCTACGAGAGAACGCATCGTTTTCGGTCATATTCCCCTGGACTCTTTCCGGGACTTCTGCAAACTCTTGGATATACCGAAGATGTTTTGCGTGCCGTACAGCGACGCCGTGTCGAGGTTGACGACGTTGCCGACGCTGTGGCCTCGCGCATGGAAAGACAGAAGGTCCTCCGCGATGGACACCGCACTTTCGCATTCATTGTCGAGGAATGCGTGCTGCGAAATGCGCTCGGGGGTACAGAGAACCAGATCGAACAATTGGATCACTTGCTCACGCTGGTTTCTGTCCCGAATATCAGCATCGGCATCATCCCCGCTCGCCTGAATCGGGTTCGGATGCCCGTCGAGGGGTTCTGGATCTTCGATAGTGGGCAAGTGAACGTGGAGTTGGTTTCCGGGTTCCTGACGCTGACGCAGCCAAGTGAGATAAAGACTTACGCCGACACCTTCGCCGCACTTTCCGGTCTCTCCGTCTACGGAACACAGGCCCGCTCCTTGATCGTCAGTGCTCGGGATTCGCTCAGGTGATCCGCGTGCAATCACATAGAATCGGCTGTCTATCGGCTGTCTATCGGCTGTCTATCGGCTGTCTATCGGCTGTCTATCGGCTGTCTATCGGCTGTCTATCGGCACATCGCCGTTCCTAGCGTGTCCCCCATCGCACCGCGAAAGGGGGCAGCTTGTGAGCAAGCACCACACCGAACCGCCCGAGCCGGGCACGCTGCTGGTGGACGCGAACGGCAAGCTCGGCGTGTTCATGGGCAAGGGCGGCCCCCGCTACATGCTCCGCCCCGTGCGTGGCGGGTGTGAGTGGGAGGCCGAGCCCGACACTGTGCGCGAGCCGACCCCGGCGGAACGGGAGACCGCCGAGCGGCAGCGCGCCGGACGAACGGCGGTGTCCCCGTGAGCTGGACGCCCCCGGTTCCCCCGCCCGTCAACTGCCCCCGGTGTGTGTACCTCGCCGGGAAGGAGAACGCCGCCGCCGCTCGGGGCGACGCGGAAGCGGCGCGCAAGTTCGACGGCATCGCGTCGATTCATCGCGCGGAGACCGGCTGTCCGGAGCGTGCCGCATGAGCACCCGCAGTCTGTTCCGCTTCGTCTCCTGGACCGTCAAGCCCGACCGCGAGCCCGACGCCGCCCCCGTCACGCACCTGTACCGGTGCACCAGTGAGGACGAAGCCGGGAACGTGTGCGGAGCCGAGTCCGCGCGCACCGAAGACGGGGCGTCCGCCGAAGACTGGGCGCTTCGCCACGCCGCCGAGAACCCCGACCACCGGTCGTACGCCTACGCGCCCGAGCTGCCCTACGTCGCCACCACCCCGGAACTGTTCGGGGGCCACCCCGAGCCGGAGGGGGCGGCATGAGCGGCGAACACCGGTACGTCGTCGCGGTGAGGGGCGGGGACGCGTCGCGGGGCTTCCAGCTCGGCGGGACGACGACGCGAAGCGCTCGGGTGGCGCTCGTCCGCCTTCGCGGGCAGGCGCTCCGGATCGCTGACGGCTTGGACCCGGACCCGGGGACGTGGTGGCTGGGGAACGGGGGGCTCGTCCGCCTCCCTGACGCCCCCGAAGCGCTGCCGGACGCCCCCGCCGAACTTCGGGCGTGGGTGGTCTCCTCCGTGCACCAGGACGACGCGTTGGACCAGCTCGTCAACGGCTTCCCGCTGGTGCTGCGGGTGACCGACCGGTGGTCGGGGTGCTGGTTCGAACTGACCGCCCGGTCCCTGGTGCCTGTCCCCGCCGCCCCGCCCTTCCGCCGTACCGCGCCGGCCCGTCCCGTGGCCTACGCCTAGACCCCCGTCCCGGCTTCGTGTTCCCCCACGGGGAGCCGGGGCGGGACAACTCCGAAGGGATTGCACGATGCCCGCCGTAAGCGCTCCGGTCCGTGTCTGCGGGGCCGAAACCCCGATCCCGCCCCGCGTCGCCGAACTCGCCCTGTCCGTCGTCGTCTGGCCCGGCAAGGAGGTGGAGGAGGTAGTTTCCTGCGCCATCGAAGACCACCCCGACGACGAAGAACACTGGGCGCTCGTCCGCGAGTTGGACGGCCCGCACACCGGGGCCGTCTGGGTCGTCTGGACGGACCGCATCCCCCCGTACCGGGTCCGGCAGATTCCCGACTGTCGGGTGATCAACCCGGAGGGGCAGGCGTGCCCGCTGTACGAGGGACACCCGGGCCGGTGCCCGTTCGAGAGCGACACCCCGCCCGCGACCTCCGGCACCACTCACTTGTAGCGCTCTCAAGCCCCACCCATCCGGCGTGTTCTCTCTCCGCCGGGCGGGTGGTCGTCGGCCCCCGCGTGACGTGGGGCTGACAGCACGGGTCACGGCGTCCGGGGTGCGGTTCCCGCCCGCACCTTCGTGACCCGCGAGAGCCCCGCTTGGCGGTCCCTCCCCCGAGACTGCCGCGCGGGGCTCTCACGCGTCCGGAGCGTCGTCCTGGCCGTCGTCGCCGCGTGTCGGCTCGGCCACGTAGGTACCGCGCTGAGGCACGGTGAAGACCAGTTCCGCCGCGACCAGTTCTGCGACGGCACGGCGCACCGTGGGGCGTGACAGCCCGTACTCATCGCACAAGCGCGACTCAGACGGGATAGGCCGACGGGGCTTCCAGTCGCCCCGCGCGAGCCGTGCGCGAAGGATGCCAGCGAGCTGCTGAAACGGGGGCTCGGGAGCGTCGCGCTCCACCAGGTCATCCGGGCCGTAGTCCATACGGAAACGCTATCGGCCCCGGGACAAGCGAGCACATCAGGCCATGTCCATTTACGTGCCTTTACAAGTGCTGACGTGTGTTGACGTTAAGGCTTATGCTCGGGAAAGAAAGACGCCCCGGCGAACCGGTCCTAATACTCCAGCAGCGGTTCGTGTCCTGAGCTGCGTTTTTGGTAGTGGCAGCGGCGGGCGGTGGCTTGGTGGTGTCTTCTCCAGGCTGACCACTTCAGTGCGTGGGTGACTGGGTCGGGGTGGGGTCGGGGGCGGGGAAGGAGAGTGTCCAGGAGGCGTCTGATTTCTGCCACGGTGAGCGGGGCGAGAGAGGTTCGTTTCCAAAGCCCCCTTTTTCGGGCTCGTCGGCGGCTTGGGCTGCGAGTGAGGTCAGGACGGCGTGGGCGAGCATGGCCAGGGTGATGTGCCGGTACCAGCCGACGTAGCGGCGGACCTCGTACTCGTCCAGGCCGCACTCGTTCTTCGCCGCCTGGAAGCATTCCTCGATCGCCCAGCGTGTGCCGGCCGCCCGCACCAGGTCGGCGACAGTGGTGCTCGTGGGCGCGTAGGCGAAGTAGTAGGCGGTCTCCTCGGGCCGTGCCACGCTGCGCCGGGCCAGCACCCATCGGTGGTGGGCTGACTCGTCGCCGTCGAAGAGGGCGATCGACGGCAGTCTCGCGCTCGCCCAGTCGTAGACCCTGGGGCCCTTGGCCCCGTTGCCGCAGGACAGCCGCTGCCAGGCATCCTGGGGCGCCTGGGCGATGAGCTCGTCGATCCGCCAGAACCCCGTCAAGCTCTTGACCTGCTGAGACTTCGGAACAGCGACGACGTAACCGACATCGAGTTCCTCCAGCAGGCGGCGGAACTTCCAGTCCTGCCCATAGGCCTCGTCCGCCGTCACCCACCGCGCCGGCAGACCGGCGGCCAGCGTCCGGGTAACCATCGCCCTCGCGAGTTCACCCTTGGTCGCGAACTCCCGCTCGTCGGGAACCTTCGCCGCCCGGCAGCGTTCCCGATCCCCTGTCCACGCCTTCGGGAGATACAGCTCCCGGTCGACCAGGGCACGTCCGCGAGACGTGGCGTAGGCGGCGAAGACCCCGACCTGACAATTGTCGATCTTGCCCGAGGTGCCGGTGTACTGCCTGCCCACACCCGCCGACGTGATCCCCTTCTTGATGAAACCGGTGTCATCGATGATCAGGACCCCGTCATCACCGAGCACCTCGGCCACATACTCGCGGACATCGTCCCGCACCGCGTCCGCATCCCAGACGCTGGAGTTCAGCAGCCGCTGGAACCCGTCAGGACTACGGTGCCCCGCCCACTCCGCGAGCTGCCAGCCGTTCTTACGCGCCACACGAGCCAGCAGACCCCG
This sequence comes from Streptomyces sp. SPB074, assembly GCF_000154905.1. Taxonomy (GTDB): domain Bacteria; phylum Actinomycetota; class Actinomycetes; order Streptomycetales; family Streptomycetaceae; genus Streptomyces. The sequence continues at coordinate 6,668,735 of NZ_GG770539.1, forward strand.
AACGTAATCCCGCATCCGCCACCGCAGATCCGCCCGAGCAAACCGACCCGCGACCCGAGCGAACACAGCCTCCAACTCCGCGGACCATACAGCTACTTCACCCAGCTCCCTCATACCAGGAGAACGACAAAGACCAGCTCAGGACACGAACCGCTGCTGGAGTACTAAGCGGTCCGCCGGGGCTCAGCCGACCAGCTTTAGGGAGCTGACCGACCGTGCGCGAGTTTATCGCCCTGCTTTCCTTCGCCCCCGCCGCAGCGGCGCTGTGGTACCTGATCAACCCCCGTCTGAAGAAGACGCCCCGCCGCCCCGGACGGCACTCCGCCGAATTCCTCGCCGCCGCCCGCCCCGAGCCTCACCGGTTCTGTGTCCATCACATGGACGTGACCGTTCCCGCGCACGTCCTCGCACGCACCATCCGCCCCCGACCGGACGACTTGGACCCCATCCGGCCGTACTACCGAGCGTGGGAGAACGACCCGTCCCACACGGTCCGGCTCCGGGTGATCCGCGAGCGGCAACGCGCGTTGGTCCGCGCTGCCATCGGCGCCCCGGACTCCCCTGTCTACCGCTACGAGAACGACCAGTTCGCCGCCGTGGGGGTGACCGCATGACCGCCGAGCACCGGGGGGGCCGTCTGTGCGGTCTGCAAGAAGTGGACCGACACCCCGCGACCGCTCCGGTACATCGAAAGGCAGAGCGGCCCCGGGGTGACCCTGTACGGCTGCCCGAAGCACGCGCCGGAGCCGAGCCCCACGGAGGAGACGAGAGAGCGCTAGGAAGGCGCACAGAGACGCGGAAGCCCCGTTCGGCCAAGTGCCGGACGGGGCTCTGTTGTTGCTGCGGACCAGCCCGTATGCTTAGGGCGTCCGCCGGTAGGTCATCGGATCCGTGGGCTTTGAGGGCGGGTGTTCCAGCGGTAGAGGGTCCAGGCGTGTCGGATCAGGCTGCGGAGGGTGATGAGGGTGGCTGCCAGGGCGAGGTAGAACTCGACGGCTGCTTTCCGGCGTTCGGTGCAGCGCCGGAGTTTGCCGAAGTTGTTCATCCAGGAGTTCGTGCGCTCGACGACCCACCGGCCTCCGGTCTGGATCGGGGTCTTCGCGCCGCGCGGGGCGATACGGGCGTCGATCTTCCGGCTTGCCAGGTCATCGTGGACGATCCGGTAGTCGTAGCCGGCGTCCAGGGCGAGACGTGGATGCTCAGGCAATGGTCCGAGGGCCTGTTCGAGCGCGGTGAAGCGGTCGAGGGTGGTGGGCAGCAGGGTGTGGTCGGGGGTGTTGGCCGGTGCCGGCTCGGTGATCAGGGGTATGCCGGAGCCGTCGGTCAACTGTGAGCGTTTCAGCCCGAGTTTGGCGCGGTCGACGGGGCTTTTGCCGGCGCATTCACCACCGCTGGGTGCCTTGGTGAGGCAGCCGTCGGCGCTCAGGTGGTCGAGTTCGAGGCCGATCATGCGGTCGTATGCGGCGAGCGCGAGCAGCCGCAGGCTCTCCATCACGCCGTGAGCGATCCACTCGTCGCGGCGTCTGCGCAAGGTGGTGGCCGAGCAGTGCTCGTCGGCGGCACGTTCGTATCCGCAACCGAAGACCAGGACCTGCACCAGCCGGTCGAAGACAACGGCGTCGCTGATCCGGGGGTTGTGACAGCCCAGGGGGTGCTTGTCCTCGTGCACGGGCAGGAGCGCGAGGAACTGGTCACGGATCGGGTCGAGAATGCATGATGGAACGGCAGGCACGGATCCCCCATGATCGTGAAGCGTAGAGAACTCCATGATCGGGTGGACCGTGCCTGCCTTGCTACCAGCACCTACCGGCGGACGCCCTTAGAACTGGTAGTCAGACGTGTCGGGGTCGGCGAGGACGAGGTGCCCCGCGCCCAGCGGCGGCTCCGGCGCGTGCCGCGCGAGGCGCCTGGCCCCGAGCGCCACGAGACGCGCGCACTCCGCCTCCAGGGCCGCCATCCGCTCCTCGCCCTTGAGCCCCGGCGCGGCCCGCACATCGAGATGCACCTTGTTCTTCGCCGCCTTCCCCTCCGGCACCCGCTGGAAGAAGACGCGGGGACCGGTGCCCGCGGGGTTTTCGATCGCCGAGCGCGTGCGGCGCGCCTCCTCCGGCACGCCGATCCGCGCGAGGAAGGCGTCCCACGCCGCGAGGGGGTCCTCGCCCTCGGCGAGTTCCGTCCCGGGCGGGCCGGGCAGCACGTACCCGAGGGCATCGCGCCAGAAGAGGGAGAGGGCCACCGGGTCGTGGGCGTCGAAGGTGACCTGGAAGACGCGGCTCATGACGGGCTCCGTTCGTCGTGCGTCGTGCGGTGTGCGCACCCTGACAGCGAAAGAGGACAGTTTCTGTCCGCCACCTCTGCCACAGTGGGCGCACGGACCACGGAGAAGGGGGAGCGGTGACGGCGACGGCGGCGGGTGACGGCGAACGGAGTACGACCGAACGGGTGCTCGTCCTGCTCGGCCTCCTCCAGCGCGGGCGCAACTGGAGCGGCCCCGAGCTGGCCGCGCGGCTCGGCGTCACGGCCCGTACCGTGCGCCGCGACGTCGAGCGGCTGCGCGCGCTCGGCTACCCCGTGCACGCCCTTCAGGGCGTCGGCGGCGGCTACCGGCTCGGCGCGGGCAGCGAGCTGCCCCCGCTGCTCCTGGACGACGAGGAGGCGACCGCCACCGCGGCCTCGCTGCTCGCCGGGGCGGGCGGGGGCGGACCGGGGGCGGGCGAGGCGGCGCTGCGCGCCCTCGCCAAGATCGACCGCGTCATGCCCGCCCGGCTGCGCCACGAGGTGAGCGCCCTCGCCGGGGCCGTCGAGTTCTTCGAGGGCGGCCCCGAGCGCGTCGAGCCCGCGACGCTCGTCACCCTCGCCGGGGCCTGCCGCGACGAGGTCGAGGCCCGCTTCCGCTACCCCTCGCGCGGCGAGGTGACCGAGCGCCGCGTCGAGCCGTACCGCCTCGTCGCCTCCGACCGCAGGTGGTACCTCCTCGCCTACGACCTCGACCGCGACGACTGGCGCACGTTCCGCGTCGACCGCATGACCGAGGTCGCCGCCCGCACCTGGCGGTTCACCCCGCGCCCGGCCCCCGAGGACGCGGCGGCCTACGTGCAGCGCGGGGTGGTCACGGGCGCCTACCCGCACAGCGTCCGCTTCCTCGTGCACGCCCCCGCCGCCGAGGTCCGCGCCCAGGTCCCCGCCTCCGCCGCGCTCGTCCGCGCCCGCGGCGCGCACGCCTGCGAACTCGTGAGCGGCGGCAACGCCCCCGACCGCATCCTGGCCTACGTCGCGATGCTCGGCCACGCCTTCGAGGTCGTCGAACCGCCCGAACTGATCGAGCGCTGCGCGGCCATGGCCGAGCGCCTGTCGGCGGCGGCCGGACGGGGCGCGTCCAGCGCGCGCCACACCCCCGCGCCGGAGGCGGCGCACCTCCGTACGCCGGACAACTGAGCACCCGCGCGCATCAATTGGTCCAGACGAACACCTTGACGCGCACCGCCCGCCGTTCATGAATCGATGACGCCGACAAGTGAACGCGGCGGGCGCCCCCCACGGCTCCGTGGCTTCACTTCCTGGGGAGGGCGGAGTGTGCGCCGGGCGCGCGGGCACACCACCCACCGGGCCCCCACGCCCTGTACGCCCTCCCACCCCCCCCGCGCCGGCACAGGTTCCCCCCACCACTTCCCCCACCGAAAGCGAAGTGACCCCCGTGCGAACCCCCTTGCGCGTCATCCGGCGGCACCGCCCGCTCTCCGCACTCGTCGTGGCCGCCGCCCTCGGCGCCACCGCGCTCCTGCCCGCCTCCGCCAGCGCCACGCCCGAACGGGCCGCCGCCGCGAGCTTCACCGACGACTTCGAGGGCGCGGCCGGCTCCGGCGTGGACGGTTCCAAGTGGCAACTGGAGACCGGCGACAACGTCAACAACCACGAGCGCCAGTACTACACCTCCGGCACCGACAACGCCGCCCTCGACGGCGACGGGCACCTCGTCATCACCGCCAAGAAGGAGAACCCGGCCGGATACCAGTGCTGGTACGGCAACTGCGAGTACACCTCCGCGCGCCTCAACACCTCCGGCAAGTTCAGCAGCACCTACGGGCACGTCGAGACCCGCATGAAGATCCCGCGCGGCCAGGGCATCTGGCCGGCGTTCTGGATGCTCGGCGACGACATCGGCTCGGTCGGCTGGCCCAACTCGGGCGAGATCGACATCATGGAGAACGTCGGCTTCGAGCCGAACACCGTGCACGGCACGATCCACGGGCCCGGCTACTCGGGCGCCGACGGGATCGGCGCGGGCTACTCGCTGCCGGGCGGCGCGGCCTTCGCCGACGACTTCCACACCTTCGCGGTCGACTGGAACCCGGACTCGATCACCTGGTCCGTGGACGGCAACGTCTACCAGACCCGCACCCCCGCCGACCTCGGCGGCAAGGAATGGGTCTTCAACAAGCCGTTCTTCGTCATCCTCAACCTGGCCGTCGGCGGCTACTGGCCCGGCGACCCGGACGGCTCCACGCAGTTCCCGCAGCAACTCGTCGTGGACTACGTGCACGTGACGACCGGCGCGGCGGCGAAGGAACGCCAGGAAACGGCGGCACAGGCCCACTGAGCGCCGCTGCCCGGGCGGGAGCCGTCACCCCGCCGCGGGGCCCTGCCCGGGCAGCACCCGCTCCACGTAGTCCCGCGTCGCCTCGGGGAGCCCCACGTCGGTGCCCGAACGCTCCGACAAGTACCAGCGGTTCTCCAGGAGTTCGTGGTACACCTGGGCCGGGTCGAGGTTGCGCCGCAGCTCCAGCGGCACGCCGCGCACGGCCGGCCGGAACACCTCGCGCACCCAGCGGTGCGCGAGCACCTCCGTGCGGGCGCCCGCCGGGTCGCCCGGCGCGTAGTCCTCCTGTGTCGCCATCCAGGTCTCCAGGTCGCCCAGCAGTCGCCGCGCTTGGTTCTCCTCCGCGTCGAGCCCCGTCAGGCGCAGCAACTGCCGCTGATGGTGCCCCGCGTCCACGACCTTCGGCAGGAAGGTGATGCGCTCGCCGTCCCGCGTCGAGCCGATCTGCATCTCCGCGACGTCGAAGCCGAGGTCGTTCAGGCGCCGCACCCGCCGGTCGATGTAGTGCCGCTTGTCCGCCGGATAGACCGACTGCCGGGTCAGCTCCGTCCACAGCTCCTCGTAGCGGGCCGCGAGCGCCGCCGAGAACTCGACGGGGTCCACCGAGGGGTGCAGCGCCCCCGATGCCTCCAGGTCGAGCAGTTCCCCGGCGATGTTGACGCGCGCGAGGTCGATGTCGTACTCGCGCTGGCCCCGGCTCAGCGTCGTGTGCGTCTCGCCGGTCTCGGCGTCCACGAGGTACGCGGCGAAAGCGCCGGCGTCGCGGCGGAAGAGCGTGTTCGACAGCGAGCAGTCACCCCACGCGAAGCCCACGAGGTGCAGCCGCACGAGGAGCACCGCGAGCGCGTCCATGAGGCGGTTCATCGTGGACGGGCGCATCGTCGTCTCGAACATCGAGCGGTAGGGCATCGAGCCGCCCAGGTGCCGGGTGATGAGCGCCGTCTCCAGGGGCTCCCCGCCCGCCGTCGTCCGCCCGGTCACCACCGCGAGCGGATCGACCGCGGGAATCCCCAGCCGGTCCAGGTCCCGCAGCAGGGTGAACTCGCGCTCGGCGGGCCGCGCCGCCAGCTCCTTCACCGCGAGCACCTCGTCCCCGGCCCGCGCGTAGCGCACGACGTGCCGCGAGATCCCGCGCGGCAGCGGCACGAGACAGCGTTCGGGCCACTCCTCCAGGGGCAGCTCCCACGGGAGGTCCAGGAGCAGGGCGGGGTGCTCGGGGTTGGTCGCGCTGATCTGGAGGGTGCTGAGCTGGGCAGCCATGGCTCGTCTCGTCGTCGCGGTCGTCAGGGCGCCGCGCACCCTTGGGCGGTACGACGATCGTACCGCCGGGGTGGGGGAGTGGCGCG
>NZ_GG770539.1:6674777-6676358 GCF_000154905.1 Streptomyces sp. SPB074
CCCCGCCCCCTCCCTGCCGTCAGTGCCCCGCGACCTCGTGCGGTCCGTAGGGCGCCTCCAGCTCGGCCACCTCCTTCTCGTCCAGGACGAGGTCCAGCGCGGCGAGCGCGTCCGTCAGGTGCGACTCCTTCGTGACGCCGACGATGGGCGAGGTGACCCCGGGCCGCTGGAGCAGCCACGCGAGCGCGACGCGCGCCGCCGGGACGCCGCGGCCCTCCGCGATCCGCTGGACGGCCGCCACGATCTCGCGGTCCCCCTCCGCGTAGAGCGTCTTGCCGAACTCGTCCGTGCGCCCCCGCTCCGTCTCCACGTCCCACGGACGGGTGAGACGGCCGCGCGCGAGCGGGCTCCACGGCAGTACGCCCACGCCCTGGTCCGCGCAGAGCGGCAGCATCTCGCGCTCCTCCTCGCGGTAGAGCAGGTTGTAGTGGTCCTGCATCGACACGAAGCGCGTCCAGCCGTGCGCCGCCGCCGTGTACTGGAGCTTCGAGAACTGCCAGGCGTACATCGAACTCGCCCCGATGTACCGGGCCTTGCCCGCCTTCACGACGTCGTGCAGCGCCTCCATCGTCTCCTCGACCGGCGTCGCGGGATCGAAGCGGTGGATCTGGTAGAGGTCCACGTGATCGGTGCCGAGCCGTTTCAGGCTCGCGTCGATCTCGTGCAGGATCACCTTGCGCGAGAGGCCGCCCCCGTTGGGCCCCTGACGCATCGGCATGTACACCTTCGTGGCGAGCACGACGTCCTCACGGCGCGCGAAGTCCCTCAGCGCGCGCCCCACGATCTCCTCGCTCGTGCCGTCCGAGTAGGCGTTGGCGGTGTCGAAGAAGGTGACGCCCGCCTCGATCGCCTGCCGGATCAGGGGCCGCGAGCGCTCCTCGTCGAGCGTCCACGTGTGATTGCCCCGGCCGGGAACGCCGAAGCTCATGCACCCGAGGGTGAGGCGCGAGACGTCCAGCCCTGTCGAGCCGAGTTTCACGTACTGCACAGCGTGGCCTCCGTCGGTGGTCGGACGCCCGGGGTCCTCCCCGGACCCGTCCATGATCCTCCCTCGCGCCCGCCCCGCTCGCGGTGTCCCGCATCGTGGGCGCGACAGGCCCCCGGCACCCGGTTCCTTGCTAGCCTGCCCCCGGGGCCGTGACTGGCGCGAACAGTGGAATCGACCACGAGGAAGCGGCCCCCGCACGGGCGGTGCCACCGCCCGGTGTGCGGTCGTGCGCCTGGGCCATTCGACACTGACCTGGGAGAGAGCCATGTCCAGCGCACCCACGCCCTTCCCCGCGCCCGGCGAGGACCCGCAGGGCGTCGCCGCCCTCGCCTCCGCCGCCTTCCGCGGCGCCCTCGACGTCGTCCGCTCCGTCGAGCCCCGTATCGCCGCCGCCATCGGCCAGGAGCTGGCCGACCAGCGCGAGTCCCTCAAGCTCATCGCGAGCGAGAACTACGCGTCCCCCGCGACGCTCCTCGCGATGGGCAACTGGATGAGCGACAAGTACGCCGAGGGCACCGCCGGGCCCCTTCTTCTACGCGGGCTGCCGCAACGTCGACACCGTCGTGCCTTCCCGCCGAGCACGCCCGCGCCCT
>NZ_GG770539.1:6677445-6678327 GCF_000154905.1 Streptomyces sp. SPB074
CCACGCCCGGCACGACGAAGTCGGGGCAAGCCCTCCAAGGCCCAGTACGTCCTGGCGGACGGCCTCGCCGAGCGCACCGCCGAGCGGGCCGCCGACCTCCTCGCCAAGCACCCGCTCTACCCCGGCATCGACCTGAGCTGAACCGGCCCGCCCGGCACCGCCGCACCGGCCCGGCATCCCGCGCGGGGTGCCGGGCCGCCGTCAGTCCTCCCGCACCGAGTACCGCGCCCGCGCCCACAGCGGCAGCACCGCCAGCACAGGACGTACCAGCCGACGACCCCCGCCACGAACCAGGGCACGAAGGCGTCGTGCGTGGCCACCCGCAGGATCAGGAAGAGCGCCGAGGTGAGCGTCGCCAGCAGGAGCAGCAGGCCGAGGAACGTCATCCGGGCCGCCCACTCCACCGTCCGCGCCTTGATCCGGCGGCCGGAGAGCAAGCGGTGGAAGGGGACCGGTGAGATGAGCGCGCCCGTTGCGAGGGCGCCGAGCACCACCGTCGTCAGATAGATGTTCGTGTCGGTGTGCGACAACTCGTCGAACATCGGCGTGAAGACGACCGTGAGGAGGAAACCGAAGAGGATCTGCACCCCGGTCTGCGCGACGCGCACCTCCTGCATCAGCTCGCCCCACTGTCTGTCCGCGCGCTCCTCCTCGCTCTCCTGCCGCCCCCGCCGCGCCTCGGCCACCTCGGCGTCCGTCGTCATGCCGCCCTCCCCGGTACGTGATGTGGTGCCCGCGTACCCGTGTTGGCCCGGGGTTCACCCACCGTGCGCGGGGAAGAGAACGTGCTGCGTACGCACGCCGAACGCACGGCGTACGCTCGCCCCACCCCACCCCCGAGGAGCCCCGATGTCCCGCCCCGACCCCTCCGCCGCCCTGCTC
>NZ_GG770539.1:6678427-6681208 GCF_000154905.1 Streptomyces sp. SPB074
CCGGCTCAGCGGCGTCGCCGAGTGCGCCGTCGGCGCCGCCGTCGCCGTCCCCGCCACCCGCTCGCGGGGCGCGCTCGCCGCCGCCGGGCTCTTCCTCGCCGTCCTCCCCGCCAACATCCGCATGGCCCGCGACTGGGACGACAGGCCCACCCCGTACCGCGCGGCGGCCTGGGCCCGCGTCCCGCTCCAGGCCCCGCTCGTCGGCTGGGCCCTGCGCCTCTCGGCCCGCACCCGCCGCTGACGTTCCCGGCGGACGGGCGCCGCCCCCGCCCGTACTCAGCCCCCCAGCGTCCGGTCCAGGTTCACCGCCGCGCTGATCAGCGCCAGGTGGGTGAACGCCTGCGGGAAGTTGCCCAGTTGCTCGCCCGTGGGCCCGATCTGCTCCGCGTACAGGCCCACATGGTTGGCGTACGTGAACATCTTCTCCAGCGCGAGCCGCGCCCCCTCCACGTCCCCCGACCGCGTCAGCGCCTCCACCCACCAGAACGAGCAGATCGAGAACGTCCCCTCCGCCCCCTCCAGCCCGTCCGGCGACAGCCTCGGGTCGTAGCGGAAGACGAGGCTGTCCGCGACCAGATCGCGGCGGATCGCCTCCACGGTGCCGAGGAAGCGCGGATCGGTGGGCGAGAGGAACTTCACCATCGGCATCAGGAGCAGCGCCGCGTCCACCACCGCGTCCCCGCCCACCGCCTCCTGGGCCTCCGCGCAGTCCCCGGGCCGCAGGCGCTGGGTGAACGTCCCCGCCTCCTCGTCCCAGCCCTCCTCGATGATCTGCCGGTACATCGCGTCCCTGGTCCTCATCCACCGCCCCAGGTCCCCCGGCAGCCCCCGCTGCCGCGCCACCCGCACCATCCGCTCCACGGCGACCCAGCACATGAGCCGCGAGTACGTGTGCCGCTGCCGCCCCGCCCGCGTCTCCCAGATGCTCTCGTCCGGCTGGTCCCAGTGGTCGAGCAGCCAGTCCAGCAGCGTGCACAGATCCGTCCACGCCTCGTACGAGATGCCCTTGCCGTACTTGTTGAACAGGTACACCGAGTCGATGAGTTCACCGAAGATGTCGAGCTGGAGCTGGTCCTTGGCCCCGTTGCCGACCCGGCACGGGGCGGAGCCCCGGTAGCCCTCCCAGTGGCCCAGCACCTCCTCCTCGCGCACGCTCTCGCCGTCGATCGTGTACAGCGCGCGCAGCGGGCCGCCCTCGCCGTCCACGCACGCCCTGCGCAGCAGCCGCGTCAGCCACCCCGTGAAGGCGTCCGCCTCCTCCGTGAAACCGAGCCGCAGCAGCGCGTAGAGCGAGAACGCGGCGTCCCTGATCCACACGTACCGGTAGTCCCAGTTGCGCTCCCCGCCCACGCGCTCGGGCAGGCCGAGCGTCGGCGCCGCGATGACGGCGCCGGTCGGCTCGTGCGTGAGCAGCTTGAGCGTCAGCACCGAGCGGTGCACGCGCTCGCGCCAGCGGCCGGTGTACCGGGAGCGCGCGAGCCAGCCGCGCCAGTACGCGACGGTGCCGAGGAACAGTTCCTCCACCTCCGCGTCCGAGAGCTCGCCCGTGTCCTCGCGCGTGTCCTCCAGGACGAACGAGGCCGACTCGCCCGCCGAGAGCGTGAACTCCCCGTCCGCGTCCCGCTCCCCGACGCGCAGCGGGACCCGGGTGCGCAGCGCGAACGCCCCCGCCGGGCCGGTGAACGCGGCCCCGTACGCCGTGGCGCGCGCCTCGTGCGGGGCGCGCCCGTAGTCCATGCGCGGGGCGATGCCCACGCGCATCGGCATCCGCCCCCGCACGCACACCACGCGCCGCACGAGCCGCTGCCGGTGCGCCTCGTCCTTCGGCCGCAGCAGCGGCATGAAGTCCTGCACCTCGACGATGCCGTCCTCGGTCAGCATCCGGGTCACGAGGATGTTCGTGTCGGGGAAGTAGAACTGGTGGTACGTTGCCGCGGCGTCGGCTGCGGGGGCGATCCGCCAGCGCCCGCCCTCGCGCGCGTCCAGCAGCGCGCCGAAGACGCTCGGGGCGTCGAAGCGCGGGGCGCAGAACCAGTCGACGCTTCCGTCCACGGCGACGAGCGCCGCCGTGCGCAGGTCCCCGATGAGACCGTGCTCCGCGATCGGCGGGTACGCGCCGTGCCGCTCCTGCGCCGCCATCGTCCGGCCTCCCGTGACTGGGGCCGGGAAGCGGGCGCGGCCCCGGCCGGTCCGCATCGCCAGTGTCAGGGCCCGCGCCCGTCCCCGCACGCGCAGAGCCCGGCCACGGCGGCGCCCGCCGGACACCGCGCCGCCGCCTCCCGGGCGGGCCGGCCGCCCCTAAACGCGGATGAACCCTGGCCGGGGCGGGAGGCGCACAGGCAGACTGCTCCCATGAGCACCCAACGCATCGGTCTCGTCGGCTCCGGTTCCTGGGCCGAGCGCACCCACGCCCCCGCGCTCGCCGCGCACCCGGGGGTCACTTTCAGCGGGGTCTGGGGCCGCAGGCCCGAGGCCGCGACCGCACTCGCCGCCGCGCACGGCGTCCCCGCCCACAGCGGCGAGGACGGCTTCGCGCGGCTCCTCGAAACGAGCGACGCGCTCGCCTTCGCCCTCCCGCCCGACGTACAGGCCCCGCTCGCGACGCGCGCCGCCGAGGCGGGCCGCCACCTCCTCCTGGACAAGCCGGTCGCCACGGACGTCGCGAGCGCCCGCGCCCTCGCCGAGGCGGTGACGGCCGCCGGAACCGCCTCCGTCGTCTTCACCACCATGCGCTTCGCCCCGTCCTCCGCGGCCTGGCTCGCGGGACCTCGCCGCACGGGA
>NZ_GG770539.1:6681408-6685004 GCF_000154905.1 Streptomyces sp. SPB074
GCCACACCTCCGGCGCCACCAGTTCGGCGGCCCTGACCCTGAGCGCCCCCAAGGCGGCGGCCGGCGTCGCGGTCACGTTCCGGGGCACCGAGGGCACCGAAAGCCTCCCCGAGGGCCGCGACACCTCCGTCACCTCTTTCGGCGCCGCGATCGACGCGCTGCTCACGGCGATCGGCACCGGGACCCCGCACGCGTGCGACGCCCGCTACGGCGCCCGGCTCACGGAAATCCTCGCGGAGGCGGAGGCGCAGCTCAAGGCGGCGGGGGAGTAGCGGCCGACCCGCACGCGGCGCCCGCCTCTCCACCGCGCGCCCGCCCGGCCGCGCGCGTCCATCCGGCTGCCGTGACCTCCCGGCCCACCGGCGCCCTCCCCGCTGCCCGCGCCCTCCCGGCTGCCCGCGCCCGTCGTGCCGTCCGGCGGGCGCGGGCAGCCGGGAGGGATGCCCGCGCAGGCGCACGGCAGTCCCCGCCCGGCCCATCCCCGCACCGGCCACCTGTCGACATATCCGTGTTGTCTGCTCGTACGACCGGACGCTGCTCCTTCGTCCGAGTGGATCCCGGGCCCCGCGCCGCCCTCGCCCGCCCCCGGCCGGGCACCCGTACCGCCCCGCCGGGCCCCCTCGCGCGGCAGGTGTGGCGCCGGGGGCCGCGGGGAACCCGTGGGTGCGTACCTGACCGGCACGACCGCACCGGCCCCGGCCGCCGGCGCTGACGGGTGGCGAAGATGAGCTCGTACATGGGACCAGAGGACTACGGACAGGACCCCCTCGGGGAATTCCTCGCCCGGTTCTTCGGCGGTGGCAGCCCCTCCCAGGGGCCCCGCCGGCCCCGGTACTACGACTTCGCGCGCCTCATGAGCGAGCCCACCCGCCAGCTCGTCCAGGAGGCCGCCAACTACGCCGCCCAGAACGGCAGCAGCGACCTCGGCACCGAGCACCTGCTGCGCGCCGCCGTCGCCGCCGAGCCCACGCGGGAACTCCTCGCCCAGGCCGGGGTGGACCCCGACCAGGTGGGCGCCGAGATCGACGAGCACGCCGAGCGAGGCCCGGCGCGCAGCTCCATCGCCGTCAGTCCCGCCGTCAAACGCGCCCTCATGGACTCGCACGACATCGCCCGCGCCTCCGGCTCCTCCTACATCGGCCCCGAGCACCTGCTCGCGGCCCTCGCGGCCAACAAGGACGCCACCGCGGGGCGCATCCTGGACGCCGCCCGCTTCTCGCCCGGCGGTCCCGGGCCCGCCCCCGGCGAGCACCCGGGCGGCGCGTGGGGCGGCGGCGAGCGCGGCACCGTCCCCGGCGCGGGGACCGGCCGCAACAGCGGCACGCCCACCCTCGACAAGTACGGCACCGACCTCACCGAGGCCGCCCGCCAGGGCCGCGTCGATCCCGTCATCGGCCGCGAGAAGGAGATCGAGCAGACCGTCGAGGTCCTCGCCCGGCGCGGCAAGAACAACCCGGTCCTCATCGGTGAGGCCGGGGTCGGCAAGACCGCCGTCGTGGAAGGACTCGCGCAGCGGATGGCCGACGGCGACGTGCCGGACATCCTCGCCGACCGCCGCGTGGTCCAGCTCAACCTGTCGGCGCTCGTCGCCGGCACCCGCTACCGGGGCGACTTCGAGGAACGGCTCACCGCGCTCGTGGACGAGGTCCGCGAGCACTCCGACGACGTCATCGTCTTCATCGACGAACTGCACACCGTCGTCGGCGCGGGCGGCGGGGGAGGCGGCGAGGGCGGCGGCTCGATGGACGCGAGCAACATGCTCAAGCCCGCGCTCGCGCGCGGCGAACTCCACGTGATCGGCGCCACCACGCTGGAGGAGTACCGCCGCTACATCGAGAAGGACGCCGCACTCGCCCGCCGCTTCCAGCCGATCCTCGTCCCCGAGCCGGCGCCCGCCGACGCCGTCGAGATCCTGCGCGGACTGCGCGACCGCTACGAGGCCCACCACCAGGTCCGCTACACCGACGAAGCACTCGTCGCCGCCGTGGAGCTCTCCGACCGCTACCTCGCCGACCGCTTCCTCCCCGACAAGGCCATCGACCTCATCGACCAGGCCGGCGCCCGCGTCCGGATGCGCTCCTCCACCCGGGGCACCGACGTGCGCGCCCTCCAGCGCGAGGCCGAGCAGGTGCGCCGCGACAAGGACCAGGCCGTCGCCGCCGAGCAGTACGAACGTGCCACCGAACTCCGCGACCGGCTCGGCGAGCTGGAGAAGCGCGTCGAGGCCAGCGGCGAACCGCACCCCAACAAGGACACCATCGCCGAGGTCACCGTCGAGGACATCGCCGACGTCGTCTCGCGCCGGACCGGTATCCCCGTCAGCTCGCTGACCCAGGAGGAGAAGGAGCGCCTGCTCGGCCTGGAGGAGCACCTGCACGCGCGTGTCATCGGCCAGGACGAGGCCGTCTCGGCCGTCGCCGACGCCGTGCTCCGCTCGCGCGCCGGGCTCTCCACCGGGGACCGGCCCATCGGCAGCTTCCTCTTCCTCGGCCCGACCGGCGTCGGCAAGACCGAACTCGCCCGCACCCTCGCCGAAGCCCTCTTCGGCAGCGAGGACCGCATGGTGCGCCTCGACATGAGCGAGTACCAGGAACGCCACACCGTCTCGCGCCTCGTCGGGGCCCCGCCCGGATACGTGGGACACGAGGAGGCCGGGCAGCTCACCGAGGCCGTGCGCCGCAACCCGTACTCGCTCCTCCTCCTGGACGAGATCGAGAAGGCCCACCCGGACGTCTTCAACATCCTCCTCCAGGTACTGGACGACGGCCGGCTCACCGACTCCCAGGGCCGCACCGTCAACTTCACCAACACCGTCATCGTCATGACGAGCAACCTCGGCTCCGAGGTGATCACGAGCAAGGGCCGCCTCGGGTTCGGCGGCAACGACGCCGGGAGCGACGAGGAGGACCGCAGGGAACGCGTCCTGCGCCCGCTGCGCGAGAACTTCCGGCCCGAGTTCCTCAACCGCATCGACGAGATCGTCATCTTCCGGCAGCTCGACGACACCCAACTGCGCCGCATCACCGACCTGTTGCTGGACGAGACGCGCCGCGGACTGCGCGCCCAGGGCGTCGAGGTCGCCTTCACACCCGCCGCCGTCGCCTGGATCGCCCACCACGGCTACCAGCCCGAGTACGGCGCGCGCCCCCTGCGCCGCACCATCCAGCGCGAGGTCACCAACGAGCTCTCGCGCAAACTCCTGCGCGGCGAACTCCCCGAGCACACGGCCCTGGTCGTGGACGCCGAGGAGGGCGCGCCCCGCCTCGTCTTCCGCACGGAGACCGAGACGGGCAAGGGCACACGGACGGAACCGGCCACGGACTGACGCGGACGCCGCGCGCGTGCGCGGGGCACCCCGGGCGGGGCCCCACGACGCGGCCGGGGACGGGTGCCCCGCGACGCGCTCGGGGCGCCCGTCCCGCGCGCCCGCCCCTACCGGTCCCCGCCGTCCGCCGCCGCCATGAGCGCCGCCAGGTCGAGCTTGCCCATCGTCATCATGGCCGCCATCGCCCGCCCCGCGCGTTCCTGGTCGGGGCCCGCCAGGAGGTCGAGGAAGGGGACGGGGGCGATCTGCCAGGACAGGCCCCAGCGGTCCT
>NZ_GG770539.1:6685269-6697233 GCF_000154905.1 Streptomyces sp. SPB074
CAGACTCGGGATGACGTGCGGCATGGGATGTCCTCCTCGGCCGGGGCGCGGCCACTCCGCACACCCTCACCACCTCCGACCGTCCCACCGCCGGGAACTCACCGCATCCGGGCCCGCCGCCCCCTTCCCGTAGGCTCAAGGGGTGTTCCCGCACCGCCTGCCCGGCCTCCTGCTCGCCCTGGTCCTGCTCGCCCTCGCCGCCTGCGGCACGGACCCCGCCACCGAGGCACCCCCCGCCCCGCGCCTCCCGCCCCGCCACCAGGGCGTCGACTACCAGCTCGGCGGCGCCTACCCGCCGCCCGAAGGGGCGCGGATCGTCGTCCGCGACCACACGGCGAAACCCGCCGCCGGGCACTACAACGTCTGCTACGTCAACGCCTTCCAGGCCCAGCCCGGGCGCACCGCCGACTGGCCGGCCGACCTCCTCCTGAGCGACGCGCGCGGCCGGGCCGTCATCGACCGCGACTGGGACGAACGGCTCCTGGACCTGCGCACCCCGGACCGCAGGAAGCGCGCCGCCGCGCGGGTGGGCCGCGAGATCGCGGAGTGCGCCCGGCGCGGCTTCCAGGCGGTCGAGCCCGACAACTACGACAGCTACTCCCGCTCGCACGGCCTGCTGACCCCCGGCGACGCGACCGCCTACCTCACCCTCCTCGTCCGCGCCGCCCACCGCCACGGTCTCGCCGTCGCCCAGAAGAACACCGCCGAACTCGCCGCGGTGCGCGAACGGGTCGGCCTCGACTTCGCGGTGACCGAGGAGTGCGGCGCCTACGAGGAGTGCGAGACGTACCTGCGCGCCTTCGGCGGGCACGTCATCGACATCGAGTACACGCGCGAGGGGCTGCGCGCCGCCTGCGCGGTGAAGGACCTGCGCCGCGCCGTCGTGCTGCGCGACCTGGACCTCGTACCGAAGGGCGGGAAGGGGTACGTACGGGCCCTGTGCCCCGCCTCCTCGTGAGCCGCCGGCCGCTTGCGCCCCGCGCTCAGTCCGGCAGCGGGGTCACGCGGCGCGGCGTGCTCGGCGACTGGTGCGTGCTCGTCGGGAGCATCCTGATCTCGCCCTGCGGATTGATCTCCGCCTGCACGATGCCCGTCTCGTCGCGGTAGAGCGGGGCGCCGCCCGGGCCCGTCTGCTGGGTGCGGATCACCGTCACCGCCGCCGGGCCGCCGCCCGGTTCGCCCGTCGTCTCGGTGGCGTCGAAGGTCAGCTCGTAGCGCTCGGGCTGCATGACAGGCTCCGTCCTGCGGGAGGGATCGCGGGCAGCGGCTGCCCCCTGCATGATGCGGGCAGCGGCCCGGCAACGGCGTGCGGGGGTGCGCCGTTCGGGGTGCCGCCTCACCACCCCAGCCCGTGGAACTCCCTGCGCAGCGCCGCGAAGCCCCGCTCCTCGCGCGAGGGGTGCACGCGGTTGGTGAGCAGCACCGCGTACCGGCCCCTCTCCGGGTCGATCCACAGGCTCGTCCCCGTGAACCCCGTGTGCCCGTAGGAGAGGGGGCCGAAGGAGCCGCCGACGGGCGAGGCGTCGCCGGGGTCCTGCCCCTGCCAGGCGAGCGTCCGGCGCAGAGCGAGCCCGTCGGTGCGCGGGGCCGTCATGCGCGCGTACGTCTCGGGGCGCAGCACCTCCCGCGCGCCGCCGGCGAGAGAGCGGGCGAGTCCTTCGACGTCGGCGAGCGGGGCGAAGAGCCCGGCGTGCCCCGCGACGCCGCCGAGCACGACGGCGTTCTCGTCGTGCACCTCGCCGCGCACCACGCGCCCCCGCCACGGGCACTCCTCGGTCGCCACCGCGCGCTCCGGCGGCACGGGCCCGAAGCCCGTCCCGCGCAGGGCGAGCGGCGCGGCCACGTACCGCTCGACGAGCGCGTCGAGTCCCGCGCCGCCCGCCGCCTCGGCGAGCAGCCCGAGGAGCATGAAGCCCTGCGAGGAGTACGTGACGCGCGCGCCGGGCGGCCCGCTCAGCGGCAGCCGCGCGAGCCCGTCGAGCAGCGCCTCGCGGGTCGGGTGCGTGCGGTACATCGGGACCTGGCCGGGCAGCCCGGAGGTGTGGTCGAGCAGCGCCGCGACGGTCAGCGGGGCGATCGGCGTGTCGCGGTAGCGCGGCAGGTACGCGGAGAGCGGCGCGTCGAGCGCGAGCGCGCCGCGCTCGGCGAGGGCCATCACGACGAGCCCGACGACAGGTTTCGTCACGGAGGCGAGGTCCCACAGGTCCGTGCCGTCCAGCGCGGGACCCTCCCAGGCCCGGGTCCCGAGCCACCCCCGGTCCACGCCGCCGTCCGGCGTCGAGACGGCCCAGGCGGCGCCCGAGTACAGGCCGCGCTCCCGCCCCCCGGCGAGCAGCGCGCGCCGCGCGGCGCCGGTGTCCGTACGCGGGTCGCTCATCGTCCCTCGCCCTCCGCCCCGACGACTCCCGGGCGCGGCGCCTCGACGACGCCCAGGCGGGGCGGGGCCTCCGCCGCGAGCCCGGCCTCGATGCCGCGCGCGGCCGAGAGCGCGAGCGGCGCGTACATCCCGGCGGCCGTGTCGTCGAAGGTGAACAGCGGCCCGCTCAGGACGAGTACGCCCGCGAGCACGCCGTCCGGGCCGCGCACGGCGACGGCCAGCGCGCGCCGCGCGGCTCCGGGGCCGACCCGGTCGAGCGCCCAGCCGTCGCGGGCCGCCCCGGCCAGTGCCTCCGCGTCCTCGGCCTCGTTCCCCGCCGCCCCGCCCAGGGCCCGCACGAGCAGCCCCCCGGCCCCCGCCGTGAGGCGTTCCCGCTCACCCGGCCGCGGCCCGAGCGCGAGCCCCGTGCCGGGCGCGCTCACCTCGACGTGCACCAGCCATTCCCGGTCGCCCACCGCGTACGAGGCGAACAGGCCCGTCCGGGAGGCGAGTTCGGCGAGGACGGGGCGGACGTGCCGCAGCACGGGCTCCTCGGCGAGCACCGCCGCCGCGAGCCCGAGCAGACGGGGACCGGGCCGGTAGCTGCCGCCCTCGGCGGGCTCGGCGAAACCGGCGGCGGCCAGCGAGCGCAACAGCCGGTGCACGGTGGGCTTCGTGAGGCCCGTACGCCGGGACAGTTCGGCGAGCCGGTGCGGCGCGCCGGTCGCGACGAGCGCCGAGAGGACCTCCATCGCCTTGTCCACGGGGCCCGGGGCGGTCCGGTCCCCGGGGCCGGCCGCGAGGCCCGCCCCTGGCGAAACGTCGGGAGCGGCGAGGGCCGCTGACTGCGAAGGACTGTTGACCGTTTTCCCCATGGGGTTTAGCTTACCCGCACTGCATTCCATCTGCCGGAACGGGTGTGTTGCTCAATGGAACGAATACCTCGGGGTGCGCCACACGGGCCCCGCCCGTCGCGCCGCACCGTGCTGCGCTACGGCGGAGCGGCGGTGCCCGTGCTCGCCGCGACGGGGCTCCTCACCGGCTGCGGCACCGAGCCCGCCACGCACGCGGGCAACGTCCTCCGCGTCTCCCAGACCGGCGACCCGAAGACCATGGACCCGCAGAAGCAGGGCGACATGGTCTCGATGAACGTCCTCGTCAACCTCTTCGACACCCTCACCGTCCGGGGCCGCGACAACAAGCTGCGCCCCGGGCTCGCGCTCACCTGGAAGGCCGTCTCGCCGAAGGTGTGGCGCTTCACGCTGCGCCCCGGCGTCCGCTTCCACAACGGCGAGGCGTGCGACGCGAAAGCCGTCAAGTTCAGCCTCGACCGGCTCCTCGACCCCGCCACCAAGTCCCCCATCGTGGAACTGCGGTACGTGGAGGGGGTCACCGTCGTGGACGCGCACACCGTCGACGTCCACACCTCCCTGCACGACCCGATCCTCCCCGACAAGGTGTCCCTCTTCGGCGGCGTCGTCGTCCCGCCCGGCTACCTCGCGAAAGTGGGTGACGACGGCTTCGCCAACCACCCCGTCGGCACCGGCCCGTTCACCTTCGCCCACTGGCAGCGCGACCACGAACTGCGCCTGCGCGCCTTCCCCCGCCACTGGCGGGGACGCCCGGGACCCGACGAACTCGTCTTCACCCCCGCGCCCAACGCCTCCTCGGCGCTCGCCGCGCTCCAGAGCGGCGAGGTGGACCTCGTCAGCGGCCTCACCCCCGACGCCGCCCAGCAGCTCGACGGCTACCCCGGCGTCCACCTCGACCACCACTCCGGTATCCGCACCTCCTACCTCTCGCTCGACACCCTCTCGGACGGCCCCCTGCGCGACCGCCGCGTGCGCCAGGCCCTCAACCACGCCATCGACGTGCCCCTCCTCATCAAGGCCGTGCTCAGCGGCAAGGCGCAGGAGGTGCCCGCGATGATCCCGCGCGGCGCCTTCGGCTTCGACAAGGCGGTCACGCCGTACACCCGCTCCGTGGGACGCGCGAAGGACCTCCTCGCCGAGGCCGGGCACCCGCACGGCTTCCACACCACGCTCACCGCCTCCAACGTGGACGCCAACGTCGCCGAGGCGCTCTCCGGACTCCTCGCCCGCGCCGGGGTGCACGCCCGGGTCAACCTCCTGGACCCCGGCACCTACGCGCAGCGCCTCACCTCCGACAACCACGGCGCCCTCGGCCCGCTCTACCTCGCCGCCTCGACGGTGTGGACCCTCGACGGCGAGAGCATGATCCAGTCCAACGTGCGTTCCGACCGGCGCCAGAGCCGCTGGCACGACAAGCGCGCCGACGCCCTCGTGGACGCCGAGGAGCTGTCCGTCGAACCGGCCACCCGCCGCCGCGCGTTCAGCAGCCTCCAGGAACGCCTCAAGACGGAGGCGCCCTTCGTGTCCCTCTACCAGATCGACAACATCTACGCCCGCAACAACCGCCCCCACTGGACCCCCGGCGCCGCCGGAGTCCTCGACATGGCGAGCGCGGAGGTCACCCGATGAGCGCCACGCTCGCCCCCACCCCGGCACCCGCGGCCGTCAAACGCCCCGGCCGCTCCGGGCACGTCCTGCGCGGCCTCGCCCTCCGCGTCGGCACCGCGCTCCTCGTCCTGCTGTGCACGGCGACCGTCGCCTTCTTCCTCGTCAGGCTCTCCGGAGACCCCGTCAAGGTCCTCCTGCCGCCCGACGCGACCGCCCAGCAGGAACACGTCCTGCGGCACAGCCTCGGCCTGGACCGCCCGCTGTTCACCCAGTACCTCGACTACCTGTGGGGCCTGCCGCGCCTCGACTTCGGCGACTCCCTCTTCTACAACCAGCCGGTGCGCACCGTGCTCGCCGACCGCATCCCCGCGACCCTTCTCCTCGCGGCGGGCGCCCTCGTCGTCACCCTCGTCATCGCGCTGCCCGCCGGCATCCTCGCCGCGATGCGCCGGGGCCGTGCCACCGACCGCACCGTCATGACCGGCGTCCTCCTCGGCCAGTCCACGCCGCCGTTCTGGGTCGGCATCCTCCTCGTCCTCGTCTTCGCCGTCGGCCTGCACGCCCTGCCGGCCTCCGGGTACGGCAGCTTCGCGCACCTCGTCCTGCCCTCGGTGACCCTCGCCGTGTACTCCGTCGCCGTCGTCGCGCGGCTGCTGCGCTCCTCCCTCGTGGACGTCCTCGGCTCCGACCACATCCGCACCGCCCGCGCGCGCGGCGCCGGCCCGGTCCGCACCGTCCTCGCGCACGGACTGCGCAACGCCTCGCTGCCCGTCGTCACCGTCGTCGGCCTGGAGGTCGGCAGCCTGCTCGGCGGCGCCATCCTCACCGAACAGGTCTTCTCCTGGCCCGGTGTCGGCCGCCTGACCGTCGAGGCCATCTCCAACCGGGACTTCCCCCTCGTCCAGGCCACGATCCTGCTCTTCGCCGCGACCTTCGTCGTCGTCAACCTCCTCGTCGACCTCTCCTACAGCCTCCTCGACCCGAGGGTGAGGACCCGCGCATGACCACCACCACCGCACCGCCCGCCACCGGGGCCGCCGTCCCGCCGCCCGCCCCGGCGAGCACCCGCGCCGCCGCCGTGCGCTCCCTGCTGCGCAACAGACTCGCCGTCGCGGCCCTCGCCTTCCTCCTTCTCGTCCTCGTCTGCGCCGTCTTCGCCCCGCTCATCGCGCCCGCCGACCCCAACGCGCAGGACCTCCTCGCGCGCCTCAAGCCCCCCGCCTGGCAGCACGGCGGCAGCTCGGCTCACCTCCTCGGCACCGACCAGCTCGGCCGCGACCTGCTCTCCCGCGTCGTCTACGGCACTCGCGTCTCGCTCATGGTCGGCGCGGGCGCGGCCCTCCTCGCCGGTGTCATCGGCACCCTCGCCGGCCTCGCCGCCGGGTACTTCGGCGGCTGGACCGACCGCTTCCTCATGCGCCTCGCCGACGTCCAGCTCGCCTTCCCCGCGATCCTCCTCGCGCTCGCCGTCGTCGGCTTCGTCGGCTCCGGGCTCTGGTACGTGATCCTCGTCCTCGGCATCACCGGCTGGGTCTCCTACGCCCGCGTCGTGCGCTCCGAGGTGCTGTCGCTGCGCACCCGCGACTTCGTCACCGAGGCGCACGCGATCGGGGTACGGCACCCGGCGATCATGCGCCGCCACCTTCTGCCCAACGTCATGGCGCCCCTCGCCACGATCGGCACGCTGCACGTCGCCGCCGCCATCGTCGCCGAGGCGTCCCTGAGCTACCTCGGCCTCGGCGTCCCCAAGGAGACCGTGACCTGGGGCGCGATGCTCGCCGACGGACAGCTCTACCTCGGCACCTCGTGGTGGGTCGCGGTCTTCCCCGGCATCGCCCTCATGCTCACCTCGCTGGCCGTCAACATCACCGGCGACGCCCTGCGCGACGTCGCGGACCCGAAGGCGTACCGCCGATGACCGACACCCCCGCTCCGCACACCCCGGACGCGCACAGCCCCGCCCCGCGCACCGCCGAGGCGAAGACCCCCGGCGCGAAGGACCCCGTCCTCCAGATCCGGGACCTGCACGTCGACTTCCGCCTGGAGTCCCACACCGTCCACGCCGTCCGCGGCGTGAACCTCGCCGTCCACGCGGGGGAGACCCTCGCCGTCGTCGGCGAGTCCGGCAGCGGCAAGTCCGCCACCGCGCTCGCGGCCCTGCGCCTCAACCCCGAACCGCCGTGCCTGTACCCGCGCGGCGAGGTCCTCCTCGACGGCGCCGACATCCTGCACCGCCCCGAGCGCGCCCTGCGCCGCCTGCGCGGCGGCGACATCTCCATGGTTTTCCAGGACCCCATGACGAGCCTCGACCCGCTCCAGCGCTGCGGCCACCAGGTGAGCGAGGTCCTGCGGCTGCGCGGCGGCCACACCAAGCGGGAGGCCCGTACGGCGGCACTCGAAGCCCTCGCCGACGTCGGCATCCCCGACCCCGAGCGCCGCTACCGCCAGTACCCGCACGAACTCTCCGGCGGCCTGCGCCAGCGCGTCATGATCGCCGCCGCCCTCGTCGCCCGCCCCCGCGTCCTCATCGCCGACGAACCCACCACCGCCCTCGACGTCACCGTGCAGCGCCAGATCCTCGACCTCCTCACGGAGCTGCGCGAGCGCCACGGCATGGCCGTCGTCCTCATCACGCACGACCTCGGCGTCGTCGCCGAGACCGCGGACCGCGTCGTCGTCATGCGCCACGGCGAGGTGGCCGAGAGCGGCGGTGTCGAGCAGGTCTTCGCCCGCCCCGCCCACCCCTACACCCGCGCCCTCCTCGACGCGACACCCCGACTGGAGCCCGCCGCATGACCGCCACCCCGCTCCTCGAACTGCGCGGCCTGCGCAAGGAGTTCCCCGGACGCCCGCCGAGCGTCGCCGTCGACGGCGTGGACCTCACGGTGTACGAGGGCGAGACCCTGGCCCTCGTCGGCGAGTCCGGCTGCGGCAAGACGACGCTGACCCGCCTGCTCCTGCGCCTGACCGAACCCACCGCCGGGACCGTCCACTTCGACGGCACCGACCTGCACGGCCTCGACCACGCCGCGCTGCGCCGCTTCCGCCGCCAGCTCCAGGTCGTCCTCCAGGACCCGTACTCCAGCATGAACCCGCGCCTGCGGGTCGCCGACATCGTCGCCGAACCCCTCGTCACGCACGACTCCGCCTACCGGGGCAGGGGCGGCAGGACCCGCCGCCGCGCCCGCGTCGCCGAACTCCTCGACGCCGTCGGCCTCGACCCGGCCGTCCTGGACCGCTACCCGCACGAGTTCTCCGGCGGCCAGCGCCAGCGCGTCTCGATCGCCCGCGCCCTCGCGCTCGAACCCCGCCTCGTCGTCCTGGACGAACCCACGAGCGCCCTCGACGTCTCCGTGCAGGCCCGCGTCCTCGACCTCCTCGCCGAACTGCAACAGCGTCTCGGCCTCACGTACCTCTTCGTCTCGCACAACCTCGCCGTCGTCCGGCAGATCTCCGACCGCGTCGCCGTCATGCGCGCGGGCCGACTGGTCGAGACCGGCACGGCCGCCGAGGTCTTCGCCCGCCCCGCCCAGCCCTACACCCGCACCCTCCTCGACGCGGTCCCCGTCCCCGACCCCCGCCGACGCCGCCGGAGCGCCGCGTGAGGCCGCGCGCCGCGGCCGGGGCACGGGACGCGCCGGCCGTGCGGGACGCGTCGGCCGTACGGGACCACCCGGCGCCCCCCGCCCCGCGCTCCCCGGCCCCGCGCCCCGGCTCAGCGGCCCGAGAGCACCAGCCCCGCCGCGCCCAGCAGCGCGACGTCGTCCACCGCCGCCTCGCTCACCGCGACCCGCACCGGCTCACCGCCGCCGAGCACGTCGGCGCGCAGCCGCTCCTCGACCAGCGCCCGGAACCGCTCACCACCCTCGCGCGCCTCCCCGTGCAGCACGAACAGGCCGCACGCGAAGAGCTGCTGCACCGTCGCGAGGCCGAGCACCAGGTTCTCCGCGTACTCCGCGACGAGCCGCCCCGCCGCCTCGCCGGGCGCGGTGACGAGCGCGCCGAGCGACACCTCGCCGCCCAGGCCCAGCGCCCGCGCCCGCTCGCGCAGCCACCGCGTCGTCGCCACCGTCTTCCAGCAGC
The DNA here is from genome assembly GCF_000154905.1 of Streptomyces sp. SPB074. GTDB lineage: Bacteria > Actinomycetota > Actinomycetes > Streptomycetales > Streptomycetaceae > Streptomyces. Next base: position 6,694,189 of record NZ_GG770539.1, read on the forward strand.
CCCGCCGCCCGCACGTGCAGCGGCGCCCGCTCGCCGAGACCGTCATGTGCGCGCCGCTGCGCCCGCCCGGCGGGGCCAGCACCTCGCCCGCGTACAGGATGCCGACCCCCAGGACCTCGCCCGTCGAGACCGAGGCGAAGGAGCGCCGCCCGCGCCCCGGACCGAACCAGCGGTCGCCGAGCACCTGCACGCGCGCCCGGTGCTCGACCCGCACCGGGGCCCCGACGAGGGCCTGGAGGCGCCGCGCCACCGGGTAGCCGCGCAGCGCCGGAGCCTCGTTCACCTCCACCACGAGCCCGGCCCCCGGGTCCACCACCCCCGCGGCGGCCACCCCCACACCGAGCGGGGCGCCCGCCGCGAGCAGCCCGGCCACCTCGGCGAGCGCCGCGTCCACCGCGTCCGCGCCCGCCGCCGGGTCGAAGACCGCGTCCGCCCGCTCCCGCACCACCCCCGCGCCGCTCAGCAGCGCCGCCCGCACCCGCCCCGGCAGCACCTCGACGGCGCCCAGCGCGCCGGGGCCCGCCCCACCGTCGTCGCCGGCCGCGCGGGCCGGGGACGGCACCAACCGCAAAGGAGTACGTTCATGCGCCATACGCCGACTCTGCCACGCCGCGCCACCGGGGTGACAGCCGCGTGAGCCACCGGAACCTGACCGAGACCACCTGGCGCGAGACCCGCGAGGCCGCACCCGACGCCGTCGCCCTGCTTCCCATCGGCTCGCAGGAACAGCACGCCGCCCACCTCCCCCTCGGCACCGACACCCTCCTCGCCGAGGCCGTCACCGAGCGTGCCCTCGCCCATCTCGCCGGACGCGCGGCGGAGGGCGAGCGGGTCCCGCACGTCGTACGGCTGCCCACGCTCCCGTACGGGCACAGCCCCCACCACCTCTTCGCCGCCGCGCTCACCCTCTCCGCGCACACCCTCGGCCTCGTGCTCGACGAGATACTCGACTCGCTCGCCGCGACCGGCCACCGCAGGGTCCTCGTCGTCAACGGGCACGGCGGCAACGACGAGATCATGCGCCTCGCCGTCAAGCGCTTCGCGCTGCGCGCCGAGGTCACCGCCGCCGCCTGCTCCTACTGGTCGCTCGGCGAACCGGCCGCCGACGCGGAGCACGCCGCGCTCGTGCCCGGCCACGCGGGCTGGTTCGAGACCTCGCTCATGCTCGCCGCGCACCCCGCGCTCGTCCGCACCCCCGTGCCCGCCCGCGCCCCCGTGACCCCGCCGCCGCTCTTCGACCGGCCCCCGTACCAGGGACTCACCACCGAGCGGCACGGCGAGTGGGAACGCGTCGGCGGCAGCACCGACGACGCCTCGGGCGCCGACGCCGAGCGCGGCGCGGCGCTCCTGGACGCGCGGGCCCGCGCCCTCGCGGAAGCCGTCCTCGCCTTCGACCGCGCGACAGGCGCCGAGACCGGCGACGGCACGGGCTGAGCCGCCCCGTACTCCCGCACCACCCGCACCACCACCCAGCGAGGAACCCCATGAAGATCACCGGCGTCGATGTCCACGTCGTCAACCTCCCCCTCCTCAACCCCTTCACCTCCTCCTTCGAGACGAAGACGGGCGAGACCCGCACCGTCGTCCGCGTCCGCACCGACAGCGGGATCGAGGGCTGGGGCGAGACGATGTGGGGGCAGCCCGTGGCCGCGCTCGTGCGCGTCCTCGCCGAGGACCTGATCGGCACGAGCCCCTTCGCGCTCGAAGCCTTTCACCGCAAGCAGCACATGGTGCCCTTCTTCCACGGCTACCTCGGCTACGCGGCGCTCGCCGCGCTCGACGTCGCCTGCTGGGACGCCATGGGCAAGGCGACGGGCCAGTCCGTCACCGACCTGCTCGGCGGCCCCGTGCGCACCGAGGTGCCGCTCACCGCGCTCATCACGCGCGCCGACGCCCCCGGCGTCACGGGCGCCGACCTGCCCGGCGCACTCGCCGAGCACACCGCGAAGGTCGTCGCCGAGGGCGGCTTCAGCGCCGTCAAGCTCAAGGGCACGACCGACGTCGCCGGGGACGTCGCCATCCTGCGCGCCCTGCGCGCCGAACTCCCCGCGACCGACCTGCGCGTGGACCCCAACGCCGCCTGGTCCGTCCCGGACTCGGTCCGCGCGGGCATAGCCCTGGAGGAACTCGACCTGGAGTACCTGGAGGACCCCTGCGTCGGCATCGAGGGCATGAGCCAGGTGCGCGCGAAGGTCCGCATCCCGCTGTGCACCAACATGTGCCTCGTGCGCTTCGAGGAGTTCGCGCCCGCCGTCCGGCTCGGCGCCGTGGACGTCGTGCACGGCGACGTCTACAAGTGGGGCGGCATCGCCGCGACCAAGGCCCTCGCCGCGCACTGCGAGACCTTCGGCCTCGGCATGAACCTGCACAGCGGCGGCGAGCTCGGCATCGCGACCGCCGCGCACCTCGCCGTCGTCGCGAGCACCCCGGTCCTCTCGCGCGCCATCGACTCCATGTACTACCTGCACGCGGACGACATCATCGAGCCCCTGACCCTGCGCGCGGGCAGCCTCACCGTCCCCACCGGGCCCGGGCTCGGCGTCACCGTCGACGAGGACAAGCTCCACCACTACGCCGAGGTCAACGCGAAGGAAGGCGACCTGACCCGATGAGCACCGACACCACCCCCGAGGCCCCCGCGGGCACCACCCGCCGCGCCCTGCGCACCGACGCGGCGCCCCCGCCCGCCGGCGCCTACAGCCAGGGCCTCGCGGCGGGCCCGTACGTGTACACCTCCGGCCTCGGCCCGCAGGACCCCGCGAGCGGCGAGGTCCCCGAGGGGATCGGGGCGCAGACCGCCCAGGTGCTCGCCAACCTCGCCGCCGTCCTCGCGGCGGACGGGCTCTCCCTCGCCGACGTCGTCAAGTCCACCGTCCACCTCCAGCACCTGCGCCGCGACTTCGCGGGCTTCGACGCCGCCTACCGCGCGGCCTTCGCGCCCGCGGGCGGCCCGCTCCCGGTGCGCACGACCGTCGGCTCCGACCTCATGGACATCCTGGTCGAGATCGACGTGGTCGCGCTGCGGCGCGCCTGAGCGGGGTACGG
>NZ_GG770539.1:6697333-6699198 GCF_000154905.1 Streptomyces sp. SPB074
CCGTGCACTGTCACACCGGCAGCACGTGCGCCCCGGTGCGGTCCGTGCTCAGGCACAGCGAGCACACGTGCGCCGCGTGCGCGACGCAGGCCGTGACGTCCGGGCGCTCGTACTCCTGGCCGCAGACGTGGCACGGGTACGGGCTCGCGCTCGGGTTGCCGTCCTCGTCCAGGAGCGGCGCGGCGACCCCGTCGTCCGTGCGCCGCAGGTAGTACTTGCCGCGCGTCACCAGCGCCATGACCGGGGTGAGGACGAAGGCGATGACGACGGCGGCGACCGGCGAGTAGGGCTGGAGGGTGTCACCGAGCGCGTGGAAGTACATCGCGATCGACAGGCCCGAGGCCGCGACGAAGGAGACGACACCGACCGGGTTGACGGCGTAGAGCATCCCGCGCCGGAACTCCGGCTGAAGCGGCGAGAGCTTGAGCACGTACTTGTTGATCATGATGTCCTCGCGACGGTCACGACCCAGGCGATCGCGCAGTTCGAATAGAAGCTCAGGATGTCGTTGAGGAAGCTGAACATGTCCGCCTCCATCAGCGCGAGCGCGAAGCCCAGGTTGACGAGGACGAAGACCATGCGGCCCGGGTAGCGGCGGGTCACCCGCGTGAAGGAGTTCGTCCAGGCGAGCGAGCCGGAGTACGCGTTCGTCACGTTGATCTTGATCTGGCTGATCACGACGAGGACCACGGCGAGCGGCACCACGAGCCAGGAGGGCATCATCGCCTCGAACGCGCCCCGGAACTGCTGGATCGGCTCGGTCGCGGCGGCCGGTCCCACCCCGGAGAGGATGTACACGGCGAGGAAGACGCCGATCGCCTGCTTGAGCGCGCCGAGCACGACCCAGCCGGGACCGGCCATGACGACCGCCGTCCATCACGCGCCGGTTCTCCTCGGTGCGCGGCGGCATGAAGCGCAGGTAGTCGATCTGCTCGCCGATCTGCGCGATGAGCGAGAGGCACACGCCCGCGGGCTCCCTCAGGAAACGTGTACGGACATGGCGCGCTGTGATGCACCTGCGGCGTGGCCCCCGCTCAGGGCCGCTGGTGCTCGTTCCCCGCGGCCTGCCCGGCGCTCCCGGGCGTGCGATGGCGGCGTGGCGCGCGGCCCGGGCTCAGGAGCAGGTACGCCGCCCCGCAGGCCGAGAGCGCCGCCGTTCCCCGCGAAGACCGGTCCCGCGCCCCAGGCCCCGATCGCGGCCCCCGCCACCGGGTACGACAGCGGCGCCAGGCCGACCATCGTGAGCATGACCACGGAGGTGACCCGGCCGAGGTAGGCGGGGTCCGCCGCGTACTGGAGGAGGCTGTTGTTGAGGCTCCCCGCCGCCCCGGCCGCGAGCCCGGTGAGCGCCGCGCACCCGGCGGCGGCGCCGAGGACCGGTACGAAGCCGAGCGCCGCCGCGCCCGCGCAGGCGAGCCCGAGCGTCCCGCCGAGCACGAGACCCGCCCGCGGCACCCACCCCACCGCGGTGAGGAGCGCCGCGCTCGCCGCCGCCCCCGCGCCGAAGGCCCCCACGATCCACCCGTACCCCGCGGCGCCCCAGCCGCGTTCGGCGTCGAGCAGCAGGAGGCCGACACCGAGCGTCGAGCTGAGCCCGAGTTCGCACAGCGCGAGCGCGAGGACGAGCGGCCTGAGGAGCGGGTGCCGGCGGATGTGGCGCAGACCGTCGGCCAGCTCGGCGCGCAGGCCGCCCGCGCGCACCGGCTCCGCGCCGCTCCCCTTCCCGGCCGTCAGGGGGCGTATCCGCAGCGCGTGCAGGAGCGGCAGCGACCCCGCGAAGAGCGCCCCGGCCACCGCGAAGGCGAGCGGTACCCCGCCGAGCCCCAGCGCGAGGCCCGCGAGCGGTGGCGCGCCGATCTGGCTCA
>NZ_GG770539.1:6699608-6702548 GCF_000154905.1 Streptomyces sp. SPB074
CACAGCCCGGGCGCGGTGAGCGCGACGGCCCCGGCGACCCCCAGAGACCAAGGAGGCACCGCACCGCGTCGCTCCCGAGGACGATCCGCCGGGGATCGAAACGGTCGGCGAGCACCCCGCCCCCCAGCATGAGCAGCGCGCGCGGCACGGCCCCCGCCGCCATCACACAGCCCACCCCGGCCGGAGAGGCGACCTTCTGCGCCGCCCAGCCCAGCGCCACGAAGTACACACCGTCCCCGACGAGCGAGGCGGTGTACGCGAGCAGCCCGCGCAGCACGTTGGCGTCACGATGGGCGGGCCGCTGCGAAGCGCCGGGGACCGGCGCCTCGGGGAGGACGGGCGCGGCGGGTGCGGGGACAGTCATGCCGGACTCCCTCGGGAACATGCCGGACTCCTCGGGAAAGGGCTCAGGGGCGGAAGGGGAAGCTGTACAGGTGCAGCGCGACGTGCTCGCGCTCCCGGCCGTCGCCGGACCGCGCCGCCTCCTTCGCCCGCTCGCGCCACCGCGCCGCGAGCGCTTCGAAGTCCCGCCCCAGCTCCGCCAGTTCCTCCGCAGTGAGATCGACGACCCACTCCGAGGACATGGCCGCGTCGGACCACCGCGCGCCCCACGCGGGCACTTGCGAGAGGTAGTGCGTGTACTGCTCGAAGCGGGTCTTGACCAGTGCCCGCACCACGGCCCGCGACGTGGCCGCGCCCTCCGGCGTCCCGGCGAACTCGGAGTCCCGGAAGCCGAATCCGCCCTCGTGCGCCACCCGCCACCAGCGCTCACGGCCGTCTCTCGCGCGTTCGGGGGCCTCCGTCACGAAGCCGTGCTCGGCCAGCTTGCGCACGTGGTAACTGACCAGCGAGGGAGCCTCGTCCACCTGCTCGGCGAGCGCCGAGGCGGTCGCGGCCCCCTCCGCGTACAACAGGCGGTACAGGCGCATCCGCAGGGGATTGGTGAACGCTTTCAGGCGCGCGAGCTCGGTGATCCGCTCGGGCCGGGGGCCGGGATGCGACGGCTCCGCCGCCTCGGGAGCACGGGCGGCGGGGGCGGCGGGGTGCCGGGGTGACGGGGCGTCGGAACCGGGGTCCTGGGAAGCGGGCATGGGCCGAGTATGGTTCCGCAAGAAAAATTGCGCAAGTATTCTTTCGCAAGAGGCTCTGACTCCGGCGCACCGCCCCGGCTCTGGGGTGCGATCGCGCCTTTCCGCTCGTCGCGCCGGACTAGGATTCCGGCCCATGGGGCAGCGCGCGGACGCGGTGAGCGGGGACTTCCGGCTGACGATGGAGGAGTTGCGCGTCGTGGTGCGGTACGTGCTGGGGGACGCCGAGGAGGTGCTGCCCGTCTTCGAGCGTGCCGTGCCCGGTGACTCCCGGCCCCGCGCGGCGGTCGAGGCGGCCCGGGAGTCACCGGCGGCGCGCGCAGGACGGTGGCGCAGCGCCTCACCGCGACGGACGCCCACCGCGCCGCGGCGGACGCGCCCACCGAGGCCGCACGGCTGGCGGCCCGCTGCGCCGGGGACGCCGCCGCGGCCGCGTACCGGCATCCCCTCGCCCGGGCGACGCAGGTCGGTCACATCCTGCGGGCGTCCGCGAGCGCCGCGCGCGTGGGCGAACTGGAGGCCGGGGGCGACCCGGCCGTCGGGGACGCCCTGCTGGGGAGAGCGCGGGAGCGGGCGACGCCGGAGCTGATCGGCGTACTGCGCCGGTACCCGCCCGCCGCCGAAGGCCGCGGACGCGTCGCCGGGCTCATGAGCGCGCTGGACAGGTCCCTGCGCCGGACGGCGGTTCAGGAGCCGGGACCCGCTGGGCCGGACGGGGCGTCGTGAGCCGCGTACCCGCGACCAGTCCGCCGCCGCTCCGGGAAGCGTGACCCGTCCGGGCCCGCCCGGCGCGTGAACCGTCCGGGGGCCGCGTCCCGCCGGGGCGTTCACCGGCCGGTACGGTGCACGGAACCGGCCGAAATCCCCGGGGGTGGCACACGCCTCATCGTATCCGGCGCGGCATTGGGTCAAGGGCTGGTAATTTGGTCAGACCGTAAGCCCAGCAGTGGTTCACGGTCAACCGCCGCCGTCCGTGGGAGATTGTTCGTATGCCATCGCGTCCCGGGAGTCAGCCGAAGCCAGCGCCGCACGCCAAGGAGGCCCCGGCGGCCCCGGCGCCCGAGGGGCTGTTCAAGGCGGTGTCCTCCCACCGCGTCTCCCAGGTCATCGTGGAACAGGTCCGGATGCTCCTCAAGGAGGAGAAGCTCAAGCCGGGCGACCGGCTGCCGAGCGAGCGCGACCTGTGCGTGCACTTCGGCGTCAGCCGGGTCACCGTGCGCGAGGCGCTGCGCATCCTGGAGGCCGGTGGCCTGGTGGAGATCCGGGTCGGCGCCCGGGGCGGTGCCTTCGTGACGACGCCGGACTCCCGGCAGGTCGGCGAAGGGCTCGCGACGCTGCTGTCGCTGTCCCCGCTCACCGCCGGCGAGGTGACCGAGGCGCGCCTCGTCTTCGAACTCGGCATCGTGCCGCTCATCGTGGAACGCGCCACGGACGAGGACCTGGACGAACTCTTCGCACTGTGCGACGCGCACATCGCCGCGATGGAGGAGGGCGCCTACACGATGGAGATGTCCGCCGAGTTCCACACCCGGGTGGCCGACTGCACCCACAACGCGGCCATCCGGATGCTCGTGGAGTCCTTCCACGGCCCGCTCCTCATGAGCCTGCGCGAGGCGCAGACGGTGGAGCCGAGGATGGGCAAGCGCGGCTCCCGCGAGCACCGTTCCTTCGTCGAGGCGGTCGCCGCGCGCGACGTGGAGCGGGCGAGCGGCGTCATGCGCACCCACCTGGAGCGGACGGCCTCGCGCGTCCGCTCCCAGGGGGCCTGACGCCCGCGCGGGAGACGCGCGCGCACCCGCGCCGTACTGACGCCGAGCCAGGGGCCCGGTTCCGGAGAAGGTTTCCGGAGCCG
>NZ_GG770539.1:6703678-6710305 GCF_000154905.1 Streptomyces sp. SPB074
GGGGCCCCTCCCGTGTGTCCCCCGGCGGGCGCGCCTCACGCGGCGTTCTTCGCCGTCTCGCCGGGGACCCGGTAGGCCCGGACCGTCGTGTCGAGCGCGCCGCTCAGCGCCGAGGCGGCGAGCGGGACGAGGCCGCCCGCGGTGAGCGTGACGACCGGGCCGAGCGCCCCCGCCAGCGCGCCGAGCACCGAGTCGCCGAGCGCCGGACCGCCGCGCGAGCACATCTGGTAGATCGCCGAGACCCGCCCCCGCAGCGCGTCCGGCGTCTCGACCTGCACCGCCGCGTGCCGCACCGTCGTGGCCATCGCGTCCGCGACGCCGAGCGCGAGCGCCGCGGGCAGCGCGAGCCACAACACCCGGGCCTGCGCCAGCGCCAGCACGGCGAGTCCGTACCCGGCCGTGCCCCACAGCACGAGGTGTCCGGCCCGGGCCGTGCGCACGAGGCGGAAGATCCACACCGAGCCGAGCAGCGCTCCCGCCGAGGGAGCCGCCGTGAGCAGCCCGTAGCCGGTGGGCCCGGCGTGCAGCACCTTGTCCGAAAGCTCGGGCAGCAGGACGCGGTACGCGCCGAAGAGCGTGGCGCTCAGGTCGAGCGCCATGAGCCGCCACACCACCGGTTCCCCGCGCACGTAGGAGAGCCCCTCGCGCATACTCCGCCACACCCCGGCGCGCGCGCCCTCACCGGCGAGCGGCGGCACCCGCAGCACCCCGAGCACGACGATCAGCGCGGCGTAGGTGACGGTGTCGAGCACGTACACCGCCCCCGGCCCGCCGAGCGCGATGAGCACTCCGGCGAGCGCGGGACCGAGCAGCACCGCGAGTTCCCGTGAGGGATTGAGCAGCGCGAAGGCCGCGACGAGCTGCGAGCGGGGCACCATCGCGGGGATGAGCGCCTGCCGGGCCGGCTGGTCGAAGGTCGCCGCCGCCGTCGCGAGCAGCGAACCCACGAGCACCGCGGGGACGGTGGCGGCGCCGGTGAGGGTGAGGAGGGCGAGGGCGAGCGAGGCGAGGAGGGCGAGCGACTGGCTCCACTGGAGCAGCCGCCGCCGGTCGAGCCGGTCGGCGAGCACCCCGCCGAGCGGCGAGAGGACGAGCAGCGCCACGGCCTGCGCGAGCCCCACGAGACCGACCTGCGCGGTGGAGCCGGTGAGCTGGTAGACCTGGTACAGGTTGGCGGCGACGGCGCCCCGCGTGCCGATCTGCGAGAGGACCACGCCGGACCAGTAGAGGGTGAAATCGCGGTGCCGCAGGACGTCGGGCAGCGGGATGCGGTGCAGGGTCATACGAGAAGGTCCCCTTCGCGTCGCCCGGGTCCCGGCGGAGGCCGCGGGGACCCGGGCGGGTGCCGTCCCCGGACGGCGTCCGGACGGCTCAGTCGACGGGCACGAGCGTGACGTTGCGCGGATCGACGCCGAGGTGCACCTCGGTGCCCGGGGGGATCGACACGGACGGGTTGGAGCGGCTGCGCAGCCGCGTTTCGCCGACGGTGGTGATGTGGTCGATGGAGTCGCCGAGGAAGGCCCGGTTGTGGACCAGGCCGCGCCAGGAGTTGACGGGGGAGGCCGGGGCCCCCTCGGAGATGCCGAGGCTCTCGGGCCGGATCGAGAGCAGCACGGCGTCCCCCACGGCCGGGCGGCGCGGGCACTCGCGCGCCACGAGCGGCCCGTGCGGCGTCTCGACCGTCACCTCCGCGCCCAGGACCTCCGTCACCTTCCCCTCCAGGAAGTTGGAGCTGCCGATGAACTCGGCGACGAAGCGTGTCGCGGGCCGGGTGTAGATGTCGCGCGGCTTGCCGACCTGCTCGATGCGGCCGTTGTTCATCACCGCGATCCGGTTCGACATGACCAGCGCCTCCGCCTGGTCGTGCGTGACGTAGACGGCGGTGAGGCTCAGTTCGCGCTGGAGGCGCTTGAGCTCTAACGAGCTGGTGCGTGATTGCGGTTGGGGAGGGATCGCGCGAGGGTGGGATGATCCAGTCCGTGGTGATCACGGTCGACCGGAACGTTCTCGCGCATCAGCTGTTCACCGGTGTCTCCCGGCAGCATCTGGCTTGCCTGGTCGAGGAGTTGGCTGGCCCGTGGCAGGCCATGATTGAGGGGCGTCGTCACGAGGCTCGCGGCGGGGCCAGGAAACGTGAGGCGGGGGCCGGTGCCCGGCATCGGCTGGTGTTCGTCGACCGGCTGGTCGTCACGCTGATTCACCTGCGGCACGATCTCCCGCACTCCGTCCTGGCCCTGTTGTCCGGTGTCGACCGTTCCACCGTTACCCGCGCGGTCGGAGAGATGCGCGGGCTCCTGGCCGAACGCGGATGCGCGGTCCCTGACCGTCCTGGCCTGCGGCTTCGGACCCTGGCGGATGTGTTCGCCTACGCCCAGGCCGAGGGCATCGAGCTGCGGCTGGATGCCACCGAGATCCAGGTCCGCCGGCCCGCAGCCGGCCGCGGCGGACGCCGGGCGTTCGTCTCGGGCAAGAAGAAGCAGAACACGATGAAGGCCACTGTCGTTGCCGACCATCAGGGCCGCACTCTCTGGACCGACGCCCTGCGGCCAGGCCGGATGCACGATGCGACCGCCACACGCAACGAAGGTATCGGAACCTGTTTCCAGCACTTCCCGGACGTGGAAGTGCTTCTGGACGACGGCTACCTCGGTCTCCGGCGTGATCACCCCGGCCAGGCGATCACACCGCCCAGAAAACCAAACAAGATCGCTTTGCCGCACGTGCACGCCGCCAGAGAAGAGGCCCGGCACCGACACTCATCGAAGCGCATCACCGTCGAGCACGCGCTTGCCGACCACAAACGCTGGAAACAGCTGACCCGCTGGACGCACCGGCGAGAGGCCCTGCCCGACACCTACCGGGCCATCGCCGGCCTCGTCTCCGACCGAACCGCCAACGCGTAACCACGCCCCTGATCAGGCAAACACGCCTCAACCGCAATCACGCACCAGTTCGTTACCGAGGTTGAACTCGGGATGTCGTGTTGCTGGTCAGGCGGGTCGGATAGGAGCATCAGGTCCGGCTGCGTCACGAGCGCCCGCGCCAGCGCGAGGCGCCGCTGCTGCCCGCCGGAGAGGTTGGTGGCGGGGCGCCGCGCGTAGGGGCCCAGCTCGATGACGTCCAGGACCTCGTGCACCCGGCGCGCTATCTCCTCCTTCGCGGGCCGCCTGACGCGCGGCATGACGTCGAGCGGGAAGGAGACGTTCTTGAAGACGCTCATGTGCGGCCAGATCGCGTACGACTGGAAGACCATGCCGAGACCGCGCTTGTTCGCCCGCACGTTGACCCCGTGCTCCGCGTCGAAGATGACCCGCTCGCCGAGCGTGACCCGGCCGTGCGTGGGCCGCTCCAGGCCCGCCACCGAGCGCAGCGTCGTCGTCTTGCCGCAGCCCGAGGGCCCGAGCAGCGTGAACAGCTCGCCGTCCTCGACGGTGAAGTCGATGTCGTCCACGGCGAACAGCCGGGTCCCCGCGGCGGTGGTCTCCTGCCGCCGCGCCGCGCCTTTTTTACCCGCCGCCCCGTCCCCGTTCCGCCGCGCCCGGCGCGAGGCGGCCGCGGTGGGCTCGTAACTCTTGGCGAGGGATTCCACAGTCAGCATCCCGGTGTCCCTTCGGGTGTTCGGCTCGGTGTGGTGCGTGGTGCGTGGTGCGTGGTGCGCCCGTTCCGGGGAGGGGAACGGGGTCAGTCGTTCTGGAGGCCGAAGCGGGCCCCGAAGCGGTAGGCGGCGGTGACGAGCACCACCAGGATGAGGATCATGCAGACGCCGAGCGCCGCGAGCGTCGTGAACTGCCCGTTCCCGAACTGCTCCCAGATGAGGACGGCCAGGACCTCCTTGCCGGGGCTGTAGAGCAGGATCGTGCTGGACAGCTCGCGGAAGGACACCACGAGGATGTAGATCCAGCCCGCCGTCGCACCGTTGCTCATGAGCGGCAGCAGGACCCGCCGGAAGGTCTGGAACCAGGAGGCCCCCGAGACCTGCGCCGACTCCTCCAGCTCGGGCGCCATCTGCGCCATCGCCGAGCTGGAGTAGCGCATCCCGTAGGGCAGGTAGCGGGTGCAGTACGAGAGCAGCAGGATCAGCAGCGTGCCGTAGACCGGCAGCGGGACCCGCAGGTAGACGAAGGCGAGCGCGAGCCCGAGGACGAGGCCGGGGATCACGATCGGTGTGAAGGCGAGCAGGTCGAGCAGTCCGCGCCCCGGTGCCTTGGTGCGGTGGACGACCCAGGAGACGACCGTGGTGAGCAGCATGACGATGGTCGCGGCGCCGATCCCGAGGAGCACGGAGGGCGACGAGGAAAGTCGGCCCTCCGCCCCGGCACCCGGCCCCGGCACCACCCCGGCACCCGCCCCGGCGCCCCCCGCCCTGCGCGAACTCGGCGGCGCTCCCGCCTCCCTCGACTCCGTCCTCAGCGGCACGGACGTCACCGTCGTCCTCGCCGGCGAGGACAGCGGGCACCGCGCCGCCGCCCACATCGGCCGCATCTGCTTCGCGCGCGGCATCACCACCGCCGGTGTCGTCCTCGGCGACGGCCTCGAGGCCGACGAGGCCGTGGCGGCCCTGCGCCCGCGTCCTGCTGCTCTCCGCCGACGAGGACGACGCGCGCGAACTGCTCACCGCGCTGCGCGCCTGACGGCCCGCGGCCCGTACCCACCCGGAAGGCGCATGAGCGACAGGATCACCCTCGACACCCTGCGGGCGAAGAAGAGGAACGGCGCGAAGATCGTCGGCGTCGTCGCCTGGGACCACCAGATGGCCCGCATCGTGGACCGCGCGGACGTCGACCTCGTCTCCGTCGGCGACACCGTGGGCGTCAACCTCTGGGGTCACAGCAACCCCTTCGAAGTCACCATGGACGAGATGGTCGTCGTGGCCCGCGCGGTCCGCCGCGGCGTGCGCCGTGCCCTCGTCAGCGTCGACTTTCCCTACGGCCCGCTCCAGGAGGGCAGCGCCGCCGCCGTCCGCGCCGCGATCCGCTTCGTCAAGGAGACCGGCGTCGACCTCGTCAAGCTCGACGGAGCCGCCGACTTCCCCGAAGCGGTCGAGGCCGTCACGCGCGCCGGGATACCGGTCTTCGCGCAGTTCGGCATCACCCCGCAGACCGCGCTGCGGTACGGGGTCGCGTACAGCGCCGCACCGAGCGCCGAGGAGCAGGTCCCCGAGCGGATGCGCGCCGAACTCCTCGCCCAGGCGCGCCGCTTGGAGGAGGCGGGCGCGGTCCTGCTCAACTTCACCAACTCGGGCCCCGTGATCGGTGAGGCCGTCGCCCGCGCCGTCGGCGTGCCCGTCCTCGGCGGCTTCGGCGGCGGGCCCTGGCTCGACGGCCGGATGCGGATGGCGGGCGCCGCGATCGGCTACGCCGCCGACACCCTCGACAACCCCCCGGACACCTACGCCCACGCGGCCCGCACCGCCTACGACGCGATCAGCGCCTGCGCCCGCGACGTCCGCGCGGGCCGCCAGATCGCGGGGGGCGTCAAAGTCACGGAAACCGCCGGGAACTGACGCACCGGCCCACCACGAGTGCCCGAGTCGGCCACGAGCCACGCGGTCCGTCGCGAGCCGCCCACCACGAGCCGCCCACCACGAGCCGCCCGGTCCGCCGGGTCCGCCGGGTCCGCCACGAGCCGCCCGGTCCGTCGCGAGCCGCCCGGTCCGCCCACGAAAGGAGCCCCCCCATGCCCGTCGCCGAAGCGGACGGCATCCCCACGCGGTACGAGGTGACCGGTTCGGGCCCGCCGCTGCTCATGTTCTCGCCCGGCGGCTTCGACTCCTCGGGCGAGGCGTGGCGCACGGTCGGCGTCTACCGGCGGCTGCGCCTGCTCGAACACCTCGGCCGCCACTACACCTGCGTCACCTTCGACCGCCGCGAGTCCGGCGCCTCGGGCGGCCGGCTGGAACGCCTCTCCTGGTCCGCCTACGCCCGCCAGGGCCTCGGCCTCCTCGACCACCTCGGCATCGACCGCGCCCACGTCATGGGCGGCTGCGTCGGCTGCTCCTCGGCACTCCAGCTCGCCGCCGAGCACCCCGGCCGCGTCCGCGGCATGGTCCTGTACTCACCGGCCGGGGGAGTGCACTACCGCCGCAAGCAGCACGAGAGGTTCCGTACCCACCTCGCCTTCGCCGGGACGTACGGGCTCGCCGAGGTCGCGCGCCTCGCGCGGGCGACGACGGCGGGCTTCACCGAGGACCCCCGCCCCGGCCCCTGGGTCCGCCTCCTGCGCGCCGACGAGGACTTCGCCGCGCGCTTCGCCGCAACGCCGCTCGCGCGCTACCTCGCCCTCGCCGAGGGCAGCGCCCGGCTCCTCTTCGACCGCGACACCGCGCCGGGACCCGAGCCCGAGGACCTGCTCGCGCTCGATGTGCCCGCGCTCGCCGTCCCGGGGCAGGACACGTCCCACGCCCCCTCCGCCGCCCGTTACCTCCAGGAGTGTCTGCCGCTCGCCGCGTACTGGAACGTCCCCGTCGCCGAGCAGACGGAGGCGAGTGCGTCCGCCCGCATCCTGAGCTTCCTCGCCGAGGCCGGAGCCCAGGCCGGAGCCGAGACCGACCGCGCGGCCGAACCCGGCGCACCCGGCGCGGGCGGTGCCGATGGCCGGTGAGCGGGCCTGATCCGCCCGCGGGTGAAG
>NZ_GG770539.1:6710405-6731194 GCF_000154905.1 Streptomyces sp. SPB074
AAAAAAAAAAAAAAAAAAAAAAAAAAAAAAAAAAAAAAAAAAAAAATAAAAAAAAAAAAAACTTCCCTGTTCCTTCACTTGCGCCGCCTCAGCCGAGCGCCGGTGGCTCCCCGGTCGGTGGCTCCCCCGTCGGCGCCTCCCCGCGCTCCACCGCCGCGATCTGCGCGAGCCGGCGCGCGTGCGCCCCGCCCCGGAAAGGGGTCGTCAGCCACGTCTCCGCGACCTCCAGGGCCCGTGCGGGCGGGAGGGTCCTCGCCGCCAGGACGAGGACGTTGGCGTCGTTGTTGCCGCGCGAGACGCCCGCGTTCCACACGTCGTGGCACAGACCCGCGCGGATGCCGGGGACCTTGTTGCACACGACGGTCTCGCCGAGACCGCTGCCGCCGAGGACGATGCCGCGCGCGGCCCGCCCCGCCGTCACCTCCCGGCACAGCGCCCAGCACAGCGGCGGGTAGTCGACCACGGCGTCCGCGTCGCTCCCGTACGCCCCGAGGTCGTGCACCGCGTACCCCCGGCCGCGCAGCCACGCGCTCAGCGCGGCCTTGAGCGCGAGGCCGTTGTGGTCGGCGGCCACGGCGATCCGGTCCGCTGCCACGCCCTCAGCCCACCAGGTCGAGGGTGCCGGGATCGAAGAGCGATTCCAGGGCGGGCGCGCGCTCCAGGATGTGCTGGTCCACGGCGTGCCGCAGGAGCGCGTCGAGCACGTCGCGATTGGGCGCGAGCCCGTACGGCAGCGGGTCCGCGCCCGTCACGGCCATCACCTCGCGCAAGGTGCGGTCCTGCGCCGAGGGCTCCGCGAGCGGGCCGCGCGGCCGCTCGACGTAGCCGCGCTTGGCGCGGGCGAAGGCGTGGAAGAGCTCGGCGCCCGCGTCCGGGTGGGCGCGCAGGACATCGTCGCGCACCACGACCAGGTGGTTGACGGGCCAGTGCCCGCGCTCGCGCAGCGCCCGCAGGCCCGCCTCGCGCGCGTCCGGGATCAGCGTGCGCACGCCGGGCGCCGCGGGCGGCGCCCCGATCGTGGCCGCGACCTCCCCGTCCAGCAGCCGTTCCCCGAGGCTCCGCGTGCCGCGCATCGGCCGGACGTGGGGCGGTGCCTCGAAGGCGGTGACGTGCTCGTCGCCCGAGAGCACCCAGGTGATCCTGTCGAGATCGACGCCGTCCTCCTCGGCGAGCACCGCGCGCGCCCACACCCCCGTCGTGACGGTGTACCCGCGGTTGACACCGACGGCCCGCCCCTCCAGGTCCTTCGGCTCGCGGACGCCCGAGGCGGGGTCCACCAGCACCGCGCCGTGGTGGAAGTCCCGGACGAGGAAGACGGGCAGAGCCGTGAAGCGCACCCCGTGCGCCTTGGCGACGAG
Source organism: Streptomyces sp. SPB074 (assembly GCF_000154905.1). Taxonomy (GTDB): domain Bacteria; phylum Actinomycetota; class Actinomycetes; order Streptomycetales; family Streptomycetaceae; genus Streptomyces. Next base: position 6,711,764 of record NZ_GG770539.1, read on the forward strand.
ATACGTGGTCACCGCCATCTCGCTCACGTCGTAGGCGAGTTCGCGGACCATGCGGCGGAAGGCGTGGACGAGGACCGGCACCTCGTCGAAGTCGAGGGCGAGGCCGTGCGGGCGCACCTCACCGCTCTTGAGGGCCTCGGTCGCGCCCTGCGTGCGCGTGACGGTCCTCAAGCGGGGCGCGGACGAGGGGCTGTGCGGCGGCGGTACGGCCATGGGGCGACTCGGCTCTCTCGCGGAGGGACGCGGACGGGGACGCTCGGTGATGACCCGAAAGGTAGCATGGTCAGACCATCAGTCCATAGAGTAGTGTGCCGCGCGAACGCCCCCGGGCACGCCCCGGCGGCGAGCTTCCGAGGACGAGGAGAGACACCATGAGCGAGCAAGTGCTCGCCGCGGTGCGCACGGCACCCGGCACCACGGAACTGCGGGAGTTCCCCCTCCCCGACATCCCGCCGGACGGGGCGCTGCTCAAGGTCGAGATGGCCGGGATCTGCGGCACCGACGTCAAGATGTACGGGAAACCGCCCTTCCCGGACCCGGTGATCATGGGCCACGAGAACGTCGGCGTGATCGCCCGCGCGGGGAGCGAGTTCACCGCCCGCAAGGGCCTGCGCGAGGGCGACCGCGTCTTCGTCGAGCACTACGTCGGCTGCTTCCGCTGCGCCTGGTGCCACGCCGGCGAGTACCGCCACTGCGAGTACACCGACTGGCGCACCAACCCCGACGCGCGCCGTTACGGCTACACCTCCGCCGAGCGCCCGTACCACCTGTGGGGCGGCTTCGCCCAGTACCTCTACCTCCCGTGGAGCGCCGTCACGCACCGCGTCCCCGACTCGGTCACCCCCGAACTCGCCGGACTCGTCACGCCGTTGTCCAACGGCATCGAGTGGGCCCTCAACACCGCCGGGGTCGGCTACGCCTCGACCGTCCTCATCCAGGGCCCCGGGCAGCAGGGACTCTCCCAGGTCGTCGCCTGCAAGCAGACGGGCGCCTCGCTCATCATCGTCAGCGGCACGACCCGCGACGCCGCCCGCCTCGGCCTCGCCCGCGCCCTCGGCGCCGACCACACCATCGACGTCACCGCCGCCGACCCCCTCGAACAGGTCCGCGCGCTCACCGGCGGACGCAGTGCGGACGTCGTGCTCGACTGCACCGCCGGAGCGGGCACGGCCCCCGTCCTCCTCGGTATCGACGCGCTCAAGCGCCGCGAGGGCACGATGGTCGTCCAGGGCGAACTCGCCGCCTTCCCCGGCTTCCCGCTCAAGAAGCTCACCGAGAAGTCCATCGCGCTCAAGAGCGCCCGGGGCCACGGCTACCGAGCCTGCGAACTGGCCCTCGAACAGCTCGCCTCGCGCCGCTTCCCGCTCGAACGGCTCGCCACGCACAGCTTCCCGCTCGCCGAGACCGACCGCGCCCTGCGCACCGTCGCGGGCGAGTTCGACGACGGCGAGGGCGCCGGAGCCGTCCATGTCTCCCTGCTGCCCTGGGCGGAGGCCGCGTGAGCCTCGTCGTCCGCAATCCGCCCCGCGCCCCGCTCGCCCAAGCCGACGCGCTCGCCGCCCTCGGCGTGGCCACCGTCCACGAGGCCCAGGACCGCACCGGCCTCCTGGACCCCGCGCTGCGCCCCGTCCACCCCGGCGCCCGCGTCTGCGGCACCGCGGTCACCGTCAGCGTGCCGCCCGGCGACAACTGGATGATCCACGTCGCCGTCGAGCAGTGCCGTCCCGGCGACCTCCTCGTCGTCGCCCCCACCTCGGCCTCGGCGGCCGGGTACATCGGCGAACTCCTCGCGACCGCGCTCGCCGCGCGCGGGGTGCGCGGCGTCGTGATCGACGCGGGCTGCCGCGACATCGCCGAACTGCGCGCGATGGGCTTCCCCGTCTGGGCCCGGCACGTGAGCGCGTACGGGACCGTCAAGGAGACCCTGGGTGACGTCAACGTCCCCCTCGTCTGCGCCGGCCGCCTCGTCACCCCGGGCGCCCTCGTCCTCGCCGACGACGACGGCGTCGTGGTCGTCCCGCGCACGCGCGCCGCGGAGGTCATCGACGCCTCGCGGGCGCGGGAGGCGAAGGAGGAGACCTCCCGCGCCCGCTACCGGGCGGGCGAGCTGAGCCTCGACACCGGCGCCATGCGCGAGCGCCTGGCCGCGAAGGGCCTCACCTACCGCGACCACGCCGAGGCGGAGGGACCGCGCACGTGATCATCGACATCCACGGCCACTACACCACCGCGCCGGGACAGCTCGACGCCTACCGCCGGGCCCAGCTCGCCCGCCTCAGCGGCCCCGCGGCCCCCGTCCCCGCCTTCGCCGAGCCCTCGGACGACGAGTTGCGCGTGAGCGTCGAGGAGCGGCAGCTCGCCGTGCTCCGCGCCCGGGGCGGCGACATGATGCTCTTCTCGCCCATAGCGTCCGGCATGGAGCACCACGTCACCGACCAGGCCACCGCGGACGCCTGGGCCCGCGTCTCCAACGACCTCGTCCACCGCGTCGCGACCCTCTTCCCCGCCCACTTCGCGCCTGTCTGCCAGCTCCCGCAGACCCCGGGCGGCCTCCTCGCCCCCGTCGTCGCCGAACTGCGCCGCTGCGTCACCGGGCTCGGCTTCGTGGGCGCCAACCTCAACCCCGACCCCGCCGGCGGCCGCTGGGACGGACCCCCGCTCACCGACCCGTACTGGTACCCGCTCTACGAGGCGCTGTGCGAGCTGGACGTGCCCGCGATGGTCCACGTCTCCACCTCCCTGAACCCGCACTTCCACACCCTCGGCGCGCACTACCTCAACGCCGACACCGCCGTCTTCACGCAACTCCTCACGAGCGACCTCTTCACGCGCTTCCCCCGCCTGCGGCTCGTCCTGCCGCACGGCGGCGGCGCCGTCCCCTACCACTGGGGCCGCTACCGGGGGCTCGCCGCGCGGCTCGGCGTACCCGGCCCCGAGACACTGCTCGGCAACGTCTTCTTCGACACCTGCGTCTACCACCAGCCCGGCATCGACCTGCTCACCCGGGTGCTGCCCGCCGGCAACATCCTCTTCGCCTCCGAGATGCTGGGCGCGGTACGCGGCGAGGACCCCGCGACGGGCGTCGCCTGGGACGACACCGGGCACTACCTCGCCCACGCGGGTCTCGCCCCCGACGACCTCGCGCGCGTCCAGGAGCACAACGCCCGCCGCGTCTACCCCCGCCTCGACGCCCTCCTGCGCGCGCAGGGGCGCTGACCCGGCGTAGGACGAAGGCCCCCGCCCGCTCACGCGGGACCGGGGGCCTTCGCCGTGCGCCGGGGGTCAGGCCGCGGCCGGGGTTTTCGGGGTGCCGGGGGCCGGGAGCGCGCGCTTGAGCGGGACGGCGGCGTCGGCCGCGACGCCGGGCGGGATCGTGTGGCCCCCGGCGAGCGCCTTGCGCACCACCATGTAGTCCGCCGGACTGTTGACGCAATCGGCGGCGAGCAGCGCGCCCGCCCGGTAGTAGAGGACGCTGAACCGCTCGCTGTCGGCGTCCCCGCGCACGACAGTCGTGTCGTGACCCGCGCTCAGCCCGGCGATCTGGAGCTTGAGATCGCCCTGGAAGGACCAGAACCACGGCACCTGCGGCCCCGGCGCGGGCGCCCCGCGCATCGAGGCGGCGGCGCTCGCCTGGGCCACCGCGTTCTGCACCGACTCGATCCGCACCCGCCCCTCGCCGGTCTGCGGGTGCGGCGCGACGGCGCAGTCCCCGGCGGCCCACACCCCCGGGCGGCTCGTGCGCCCGGCGGCGTCCACGACGATGCCGCCCGCGCACGCGAGCCCCAGCCGCCCGGCCAGAGAGGTCCTGGCGACGGCCCCGGCCCCGACGAGCACGAGGTCGGCGGGGAGTTCCCGCCCGTCCGCGAGCCGCCCCCCGGCGCCCTCGGCTAACGAACTGGTGCGTGATTGCGGTTGAGGCGTGTTTGCCTGATCAGGGGCGTGGTTACGCGTTGGCGGTTCGGTCGGAGACGAGGCCGGCGATGGCCCGGTAGGTGTCGGGCAGGGCCTCTCGCCGGTGCGTCCAGCGGGTCAGCTGTTTCCAGCGTTTGTGGTCGGCAAGCGCGTGCTCGACGGTGATGCGCTTCGATGAGTGTCGGTGCCGGGCCTCTTCTCTGGCGGCGTGCACGTGCGGCAAAGCGATCTTGTTTGGTTTTCTGGGCGGTGTGATCGCCTGGCCGGGGTGATCACGCCGGAGACCGAGGTAGCCGTCGTCCAGAAGCACTTCCACGTCCGGGAAGTGCTGGAAACAGGTTCCGATACCTTCGTTGCGTGTGGCGGTCGCATCGTGCATCCGGCCTGGCCGCAGGGCGTCGGTCCAGAGAGTGCGGCCCTGATGGTCGGCAACGACAGTGGCCTTCATCGTGTTCTGCTTCTTCTTGCCCGAGACGAACGCCCGGCGTCCGCCGCGGCCGGCTGCGGGCCGGCGGACCTGGATCTCGGTGGCATCCAGCCGCAGCTCGATGCCCTCGGCCTGGGCGTAGGCGAACACATCCGCCAGGGTCCGAAGCCGCAGGCCAGGACGGTCAGGGACCGCGCATCCGCGTTCGGCCAGGAGCCCGCGCATCTCTCCGACCGCGCGGGTAACGGTGGAACGGTCGACACCGGACAACAGGGCCAGGACGGAGTGCGGGAGATCGTGCCGCAGGTGAATCAGCGTGACGACCAGCCGGTCGACGAACACCAGCCGATGCCGGGCACCGGCCCCCGCCTCACGTTTCCTGGCCCCGCCGCGAGCCTCGTGACGACGCCCCTCAATCATGGCCTGCCACGGGCCAGCCAACTCCTCGACCAGGCAAGCCAGATGCTGCCGGGAGACACCGGTGAACAGCTGATGCGCGAGAACGTTCCGGTCGACCGTGATCACCACGGACTGGATCATCCCACCCTCGCGCGATCCCTCCCCAACCGCAATCACGCACCAGCTCGTAAGCCCGTGACGGCGGCCGACAGCAGGACACGGGTGCCGCGCCGCTCGTGCGCGGCCCGGTAGGCGGCCGAGACGGCGGGCGCGACCGCCCGGCCCATCAGCCGGGGCCCCGCCTCCACCACCGTGACGTCCTTGTCCCGCGCCCGCGCCGCCGCCGCGGTCTCCAGGCCGATGAACCCGCCGCCGACGATGACGACGCGACGGGCCGTCGCGAGCCGTTCGCGCAGCCGCTCGGCGTCGTCCCTGTCCCGCAGGGTCAGCACCCCGTCCAGCCCGGCCCCGGGCACGTCCAGGCGCCGGGGCGCGGCGCCGACCGTCAGGGCGAGCCGCGCGAAGCCCAGCGCGCGCCCGCTCGCGGTGCGCGCGGTACCGCCGTCGGCGGAGAGGTCCACGGAGGTGACGCGCTCGCCCGTGAGCAGGCCGATGCCCTGCTCGGCGTAGAAGGCGGGGGAGCGGAACGCGAGTGCCGACGGCTCCAGCGCGCCGCTGAGGTACTCCTTCGAGAGCGGGGGCCGCTGGTAGGGCGCGTACGGCTCCTCGCCCACGAGGAGGACGGGCGAGGTGTCGCCCGCCTGGCGCAGGGCCACGGCGAGCTGGAGCCCGGCCTGGCTCGCGCCCACGATCAGGGTCCCCTCGCGGCGCGGCGGGGTACCGGGGCGGTCCGCGGACGGGCCGGGCCCTGGGGGCTGGTGGTCGGACGGCATCACGGGGTCCTCTCCGGTTGACACTCCGTCAAGGTTTAACTGTCATACCATTCCGCCATCGAGGGGTGCCGTGACCGGAGGCCCGGACCGGTCCCGCCACCGCGCCCCGGCTCTGCACCGCGCCCCGGCTCTACGCCTCCGGCGGGAACTCCACCGCGAGGGCCACGCCTGGCCTGTTCGCGCGCGGCACCACGCGCCGCATGAGGTCGGTGAGCCGCACGAGCACGTACTCGCGCGCGAGCGCCTGCCGCGCCACCCGCCCCCCGGCCTCGTCCAGGACCCGGCCGGTCCCCTCGTACGTGCCCGCGCCTGCCGCGATCCGCCCGCGCACGTCGCAGGCGCGTACGGTCACGCGGCTCGTGTGCCGCAGCCGCTTGACCTTGCCCGCGTCCGCCTCGCTCCACGCGACGAGCCGTTCGCCCTCGACGGCCAGCCACACCGGCGTCGCGACGGCCACCCCGCTCCGGCGGTACGTGACGAGACTGACGTACTTCGCGGCGGCCAGTTCGGCGGGGACTCCCATGCGGCACACTCCTCGTTCGGGGCTCGTGAGGGGACGACTCTACGGACCCCGGGCCCCGTCGTGCGGGCAGGAGCCGACCCCCTGCCCGCCTCTCCGCTCAGGAGGCGTGGGGCCCTGCACGCGCTCGCGCCCGGCGGGGCGTCAGCCCGTCGCCACGACCACCGCCGCCCCCGTCGCGCCGAGCGGCGTGACGGGGGCGGCGGCAGCCCGCACCGGGAAGCAGGGCGTCCCGGTGCGGGCCCTTCGCAGGGGTGTTCAGGCGGCGACGGCCTTCTCCGGGGCGGGGTCCGTGCTGGTACGGCGGGCCGGCCAGGGGATGCGGACGCCGCACAGCGCGACCACGTAGGCGGCCCCCGCGACGCAGGCGAGCCCCCAGACCAGGCTGCTCGCGCTGGCCACGAAGCCGATCAGGGGAGGACCGGCGAGCAGCCCCGTCGTCCCCATGGCCGCGACGAGCGTGAGGGCGTTCCCGCCCTGCTGGGCGGCCGCCACGTACACGCAGGGGGTGACCGCCGCGACGCCGAGCCCGACGCAGGCGAAACCGGCGAAGGCCGGCCAGACGCCACCGGCGGCGAGTGCCAGGACGAGCCCGGACCCGGCCAGGGCGCTGCCCAGCACGACGACCCGGCCGTCGCCCCAGCGCTCGCGCCAGCCGTCGGCGCACAGGCGCGCGAGGACCATGACGCCGGAGACGACGGAGATCCCGAGCGGCGCGAGCTGTTCGGAGGCGTCGGCGACGTCGCGCAGGTACAGGGCGGACCAGTCGTTCATGGCGCCCTCCACGACGGTCCCGAAGACCATGGCGGCACACATCCACCACACGGCGGCACCCGGCAGCGTCCGGCGCCGCGGCTTCGCCTCCGCTTCCTCCTCCGCCGGAGCGGAGGACGCCGCGGCCTCCTCCGTCCCGGTGAGCAGGCCCGTCCAGGCGCCCGCGGTGAGCAGGACGAGAAGCCCGGCGGCCACGGCGAAGTGCGCGGTGAGCGAGGACGTCAGGAGGTGCACCCCGGAGGCCAGCACCCCCGCGAGGAAGGAGCCGCCGCTGAAGACGGCATGCAGCTTCGCCATCGTGTGCCGCTCGTAGCGTGCCTCCAGCGCCGCGCCCTGCGCGTTCATCGCCGTGTTGAGGCAGCCGACGAAGACGCCGTCGACGCACACCACCAGCAGCGCCACCGGGTAGTTGGGGGCGGCGGCCAGGGCGAGCAGGACGAGGGCCAGGGCCGTGGTCGAGAGCAGGGCGAGCCGGCGCGAGCCCAGTCGCCGCATCAGCAGCGCGATGAGCGGGAAGGACACGCAGGAGCCCACCCCCGCGGCCATCAGCAGGAAGCCGACCTCGGCTGCGTTCAGGCCGAGCCCGGATTTCAGCGCGGGGATGCGGGCGGCCCAGGTGGCGTACTGGAAGCCCAGGGCGCAGAAGAGCGCGGCGGTGGCGAACTGCCCACGCCGGAACGAGGGAACGGGGGAGGGCATGAGGTCAACTCCGCCTGTGTGGAGACTGAGGGGCAGGGGACACGGCGTGAGCCGGGGAAGGGTCCCGTGCCCCGAGGGAACGGGACATGTACACGGCTGACGCGCCGTAGTCGGTGACGGTCACGTGCGGGCGGGCGGTGTAGCCGAGCGTGGCCCAGAAGCGGTCGGCGCCGCCCACCGCGACGAGAGAGACGGAGGCGCAGCCCAGGGCCCGCGCGGTGTCCTCCACGTGCGCCACGAGGCGGCGCCCGAGGCCCTGTCCGCGCAGCGGCGGGCTCACGACGAGGTCGTGGATGTGCAGGTTGTCCCGCAGTGCGGTCGCCGCCTCCGTGCGCCCCCACGACGGAGGCCGGTGCGGCGGGCTGGGCAGGGCGAGCAGATAGCCGCCCACCGTCTCCGCCCCGGCGAGCACCACGAAGCACGTGCCGGGTGAGGCCGCGGCCTTCGCGCGGAGAACGGCGGGAGTCTCGGACAGCCCCAGCGGGGCGTACGCCTCGGCCTCCAGGGAGATGATCGCCTCCCAGTCCGCCACGACGAGCCCGCGGATCACGGGCCCGCCCGTCGCGCCCGCGGGCCCCGCCGCCGGGGAAGTCCCCGCCGCGTCGCTCTCGCTCACAGGCCGTCCCCTCGCGCGTCCGGCGAGGCGCCGGTGAGGACGACGGGGAGGGGGGAGAAGCCGTTGAACCCCCGCGTCGTGTAGCTCAGCGCGTACGCGCCGCAGGAGAGGATCTCGACGGGGTCGCCCGAGCGCAGATCGGCGGGGACCCGCACATGCCCGCGGTCGTGCGCGAAGGCGTCGTCGCTGTCGCACGTCGGCCCCGCCACGACCGCCGGGACCCGGGGGGCGGCGGAGGCGGTGGGGAAGCGCAGGCGGTACTGGAGGGCGTCCATCTCGTACAGGCCGTTGAACTTCCCGCAGCTCAGGTAGAGCCAGTGCTGGACGTGGCCGTCGGGCATGTGCCGCCGGGTCAGGCGCACGACGCGGGCCTGGATGGTGCCGTGGTCGGCGACCAGCCAGCGGCCCGGCTCCATGACGACGCCGAGGTGCCCGCCGTGGACGGAGCGCAGCCGTTCGACCCCTTCCCGGAGCGTGGCGAAGATCTTGTCCAGCGGCGGGTCGAGCGGCTGGCCGTCGGCATTCAGGTACCCCCGCGCGGGCAGGCCGCCGCCGAGGTTCACGTGGTCGAGGGTGATCCCCGCCGCGCCCAGCGACTCCAGCACCGCCGCGAGCCGTTCGCACGCGTCGCGCCAGGCGTCGGGGTCCATCTGCTGCGAGCCCACGTGCACCGAGAGCCCGGAGGGCACGAGACCGAGGCCGGCGGCCTCCCGCAGCAGCCGCACGCCCTCGTCCGGCGCGCAGCCGAACTTGTGCTTGAGGCCCCACAGGGCGCTCCCGCCCTCGACGGCGATCCGGCAGAACACCCGCGCGCCGGGGGCGTGGCGCGCGAGCGCGGCGAGGTCCTCACGGCTGTCCGTCACGAAGAGGCGCACCCCGAGGGCGTACGCCTCCGCGATGTCCGCGTCGGACTTGATCGTGTTGCCGTAGTGGATCTTCTCGACGGGGAACCCGGCGCGGAGCGCCTGGCGCAGTTCCTGCGGCCCGGCCGCGTCCACCCCGGCCCCCACGGCGGCGAGCGCGCGCAGCACCCCGTCCTCGGGAGCCGCCTTCATGGCGAACCGCACGGCCGCTGAGGGGAGTTCGCGCAGCAGCTCGGCATAGCGGGCGCGGACGCCGTCGAGGTCGTAGACGAGCCGGTCGTGGTCCCCGGGCCCCTCGGGCCCGGACAGCGGTGTGGACGTCATATCTCCTCCTGTGCGGCACGCAGCCCGGCGGGACCGGCCCGGCGCGCCCCGGCGACGAGGGCGGGCCAAGTGTCGATGAGCAGGGCGAAGTCCTCCATGTCCGCCCGGGCCTCCGCCGGAAGCGGCTCCCGCGAGCGGCGCAGGTGGCCGGCGAAATCGGCGTAGCGCCCGCCGAGCCTGCGGTAGGCGTCGTCGATCCGGTCGAGGCGCTCGACGTTCTCCGCCGGGTCCACGACGGCGGCCCGGCGCACGATGGCGGCCACCCGCTCCGCGTCGACCGTGCCGTCGGGGAGCAGGAGCGCCGAGCCCGCCCGGGCGAGGCCCGCGTAGGCGGGGTGGAGGTGCGCCATCGACAGGAGGAACTTCACGAAGCGCGTCTGGTAGGCGCGAAAGCCCGCGTCCGTACGGCGTTCGCCCGTGTAGTAGTTGACGATGTGCCGGTTGTGCAGGACGCCGGGGAGCCCCGCGTGGTGGACCAGGTGGAGGAGAAAGTAGTCGCTTCCTATGGTGTTCGTCGCCGGGGGCAGCGGGACGCGCGCGTGCACGTCCTGGAAGGCGATGTTGCACATGTCGACCCGCATCGGGTCGACCCGGGTCAGCAGCGCGTGATCGCCCTCGAAGGCGTCGTTGCCCGCGCCGAGGAAGGACTCGGCGACCAGCTCCCGCTTCTCCTCCTCGCTCGCGTCCGCCGGGGCCCACAGGCTCACCACGTCGTGGTACGCCTCGGGGTCCAGGGCGGCGATCTCGGCGATGTCGACGGACGGCGGGCCGACGAAGGACGCCCCGACCAGGGAGACCGCGCGGGCGGCCTCCACGGGGGAGAGGTCGCACTCGTCCACGGCGTCGGCCAGGTCGGCGGCCCGCGCGCCCAGCGCCCGCAGTTCGTGGTGGATCGGGAAGACCTTCTCGCCGCCGTACTCCTGGTAGCGGCTGTCGGAGTCCCTGCGGTGCACGGACACGCAGCCCAGCGCGAGGCTGAGGAGGAACGCCCGGTTCGTGCAGGCCCCGTAGGAGGGCGCGGAGGGAAGCATCAGGTCGAGCAGCAGCTCGGCCTTGGGGTCGCCCGTGCCGTCGAGCACGTGCCGCAGGAAGGCGCGCTGCTCGTCCTCGCCGAAGTGGTGGACGCAGACGCGGGCGGGGAGGCTGAGCTCCCGCAGCGCCGCCCGGTGCGCGGCGCGCGTCCGGGGGGCGCTGGAGTCGAGGACGAGGAGGTGGACCTCGACGTCGAAGTGCTCGACCGCGTAGGCCGCCTCCTCGGCGAGGAGGCCCAGCGTGGCCACGCACTCCCGGTCGGTCGGGAGGGTCAGGCAGACGCTGCGCACGAACCGGCCTCCTTGCTGTCCGCCTCCCGCCAGGAGCGCAGGCCGAGCAGGCGTTCTCCCAGTTCGTCCAGCTCGGGGCGCGGGTAGCGCTCGGCCTCCGGGCGTACGGCGTCGCCCAGCAGGGTGCCGTTCCAGGTGGGGGTGCTCAGGTCCCGCCACGAGTCCACCCGCGAGCGGCGCAGGTCCTCGTGCTGCTCCAGCGCGGGCATCATCGACAGGTACTGCACCGCGCGGGCCCCGCCGGTGGAGAGGTTGGGCGCCACGCCGTGCGCGAGGTGGCCGTTGAAGATGAGCAGGTCGCCCGCGCGCAGTTCGGGGCGCACGACGGGCATCTCGGAGCGGTCGATGGCCGGGCGGATCGGGTCGCGGTCGGCCGGCTGCTCGGCCTTCCACCGGTCGAACTGCCGGAAGAGCTCGGGGCAGCACTGGAAGCCGCCCTGCTCGGGCACCGTGTCGTTGAGCGCGAGGATGCCCTGGACGCGCTGCGGCGGGATGCCGCGCGTGCTGTCCACGTCCCAGTGCAGGTCGATGTCGAAACCGGTCGGGCGGAACTCGATCAGCGAGCGGTCACGCGTCTTGACGTTCGGCGGGTTGAGGTTCAGCCGGTCCAGGGTGACCCACAGCTCGTCGCAGTCCCAGACGTCGGCGAAGGCCTCGTACACCCGCCGGCGCTGCCTGTTCCGCCACATCAGCTCGTGGTGGTACGCCTCCACGAAGCCGTAGATGTGCAGCTCCTGGTCCAGCTCGGAGCGGTACTCGCGCTCGTCGTACCAGGTCTCGGGGCGTTCCGGGTCGAGCCCCTGGAACTCCCAGGCGACGTCGAGGAGACGCTCGGCGTCCTCGCGCGGGACGGCCTGCTCGACCACGACGTAGCCGTAGGTCTGCCAGAAGGAGAACTGCTCCTCGCTCAGCACGCGCAGCGGGCGCGTCTTGCGCAGCTCGCGCAGCGGGGTGGCGGCGAGGTAGGTCTCGCCGTCCGCGCTGAAGTAGGGACGGGTGGTGGCGGCACGGTGCAGATACGGGTCGGCCGTGGGCATGAGGGAACTCCAGGGCTTTGAGCGTGGGGAGGGCGAGGCGTCGTCCGGGCGCGCTGCCCTGACCAGGGCACACGGCGGACGCGAACGGCGGACGCGGGAGGGTGTGGAAGACGGGGGCGCTCGGTTCGGGACGGCGCCTCGCCCCCCACGTTGGACTAGACCAGCAAAGGCTGTCAACGTCTCATCCGTCACTGACGCCACATCATTTTCCTTACCGACCAGTACTTTCCGTATCGTCCCGTCTTCCTGTGTGACGAGGCGGTGAACGGTCGGACGATTTTGGTCCAGACCACTTGACAGGCCGCCTCGCGCCGCGTTGGCTCAAAGGTCCAGACCAGGAGGCGGCGCAGGGGACCCCCGGCCCGTCCACCGGCTGTTCAACACGCACCACGCGAAGGGCACCACATGCACAACGAGAAGGAGCTGCGCCGTCTCGCGCTCGGCGTTCTCCAGCCGGGCTTCGTCGGCACCACGGCGCCCGAGTGGCTCCTCGCCGCCATCCGCGACGGTCTCGCGTCCGTGGTGCTCTTCTCCCGCAACATCGAAACGCCCGAGCAGGTGGCCGCGCTCACCGCGCGCCTGCGAGCCGAGAACCCCGAACTCGTCATCGCCATCGACGAGGAGTCCGGAGACGTCACCCGCATCGAGTCCCGGACCGGTTCCACCCGCCCGGGCAACCACGCCCTCGGGTACCTGGACGACACCGCGACGACCCACGCCGTCGCCCAGGACCTCGGCCACACGCTGCGCGCGGCGGGCGTCAGCCTCGACTACGCGCCCAGCGCCGACGTCAACAGCAACCCGGACAACCCCATCATCGGCGTCCGCTCCTTCGGCGCCGACCCCGCCACGGTGTCCCGCCACACCGCCGCCTGGATTCGCGGTCTCCAGTCCGCCGGTGTCGCCGCCTGCGCCAAGCACTTCCCCGGCCACGGGGACGTCGCGGTCGACTCCCACCACGGCCTGCCCGTCTACGAGGCCACGGCGGAGACCATCGCCCGCGAGGCGCTGCCGCCCTTCCGCGCGGCCATCGCGGCCGGCGTCCGCGCGATGATGAGCGCGCACCTCCTCGTACCGGCCCTCGACCCGGACGTCCCGGCCACGCTCAGCCACCGCGTCCTGACCAACCTGCTCCGCGAAGAACTCGGCTACGAGGGACTCATCGTCACCGACGCCATCGAAATGGGCGCGGTCGCCGACCAGTACGGCATCGAGGGCGCCACCGTGCGCGCCATCGCGGCGGGCGCCGACGCGATCTGCGTCGGCGGCGAGAACGCGAGCCCGGACATCCCCGGACGCCTGGCCGACGCCCTGGTCGAAGCCGTCCGCACCGGCGATCTGCCCGCCGAGCGCCTCGCCGACGCGGCCCGCCGCGTGGCCGGGTTCGCCACCTGGTCGGCCACTCTGCGCCGCAACGCCACGGGCGCGCCCGACCCGTTCGTCGGCCACGACGCGGCCCGCCGCGCGATCAGCCTGACCGACGCCGCCCGCACCCGGCTGCCCCTGACCGGCGCCGCGCACGTCGTCGAACTGGCCCCGCGCACCAACCTCGCCATCGGCAAGGAGACCCCGTGGGGGCTCGCCGCGCCGCTGCGCGCCCGCACCGCCGCCACCACCTCGGTCCGGCTGGGGGAGGAGGACCTGCCTGCGGACGCCCCCCTGCCCGCCGAGGTGCTCGCTCCCGCCGAGGGACGCCCCGTGGTCGTCGTCGTACGGGACGCGGGACGGCACGCGTGGATGCGCAGGGCGCTGACGGACATCGTCCGTGCCCGCCCGGACGCCCTCGTGGTCGAGACCGGCCTGCCCGGCCCGCTGCCCGGCGAGGCGCACGTCATCACCCACGGCGCCTCCACCGCGTCCGCCCAGGCCGTCGCCGCGCTCCTCACCGACGGCGTCGCCTTCCCCGAGTACGAGACCCCGCAGGCGTCCCCGGCCGTCGCGGCCGCAGCGGACCTGACCTGAGCCCCGCCGCGACGCGTCCCTCCCCGCGGCGCCCGGCCTTCGCGTACGAGAGAAACGGGCGCCTGAGGGGGCGGCGGCGAGATTGGTGGCGGCGTCGCCGACCGTCCCTGGTCGGCGGTCCGCCGCCCGTTGCCGAATGCCCTGGCCCGCCACGATGCGCACCCGACGCTCTGCGCTGGGCGACAAGGCGCACGGCTCCGAGAAAGTCCGGTGCGCACTGCGCGAGCGCCGGATCATGCCCGTGATCGCCCGCGAAGGCCCGCGCGAACGTCAAGGGCAGGTCAAGGGCCCAGACGGCTCCGCTCCTTCGTTGAGAGGACCCTCGCGCCGCCGCGCCAGTGCGTGCGCTGGGGACGACGCCTCGAACTCCACGACGTCTGCGTCTCCTCGGCCCGCTGCCCGATCCGCCGATGCCGCCTCAAGAGAGCCCGTCCATGATCCCGCCACGACCTCTGAGGTGCGTTTTCCGCGAAATGGTGGGCACAAGCGAGGCGATGCCGCCCGGGCCGGGCGGTCGGTAGGCCGTCGCGCCGCACGGCGTACCGGCACGTCGGCGCCCGCGCGTCATCACCTGGACCGCGGTCGGCGCGGCAGGCATGGCCTCCCGGGAAGGACCGGTCCGCTGTGGGCGCCTGCCTCCCCTCCATGGCTGCCGGAGCCGTCATCAGACCTGAGGGAGCCCATGAGTTCTGCGCACATGATCGATGAACTGGACCGTCGGCTGGACGAGTGCCTGCGGGCCGATCAGCTCTTCCGCCCGGGCGACCCGGAGTACGCCGCGTCGACGGCGTTGTGGAACGGCGCGGTGGCCGCTCGGCCGGCCCTGGTGGTCAGGCCGCGCACCGGTGCGGAGACCGCCGCCGCGATCGGCGCGGCACGGGCCTCCGGCGCGGGGGTGTCCGTGCGCGGCGGAGGCCACGACTGGGCGGGGCGGGCGCTGCGCGGCGAGCTGGTGATCGACCTCGGCGCGTTGCGTGACGTACGGGTCGAAGGGGACTCGGCCGTCATCGGCGGGGGAAGCCGGGCCGGTGACGTGATAGCCGCGGCGGCACCGCACGGGATGAACGTCGCCGCGGGCACCGTCAGCGCCGTCGGCATGGCCGGTCTCTCGCTCGGGGGCGGCTACGGCCCGTTGCTCGGCACGGCCGGGCTCGCGGCCGACAACCTGCTCGAAGCCGAGGTCGCGCTCGCCGACGGCCGACTCGTCCCGACGCGGGACGAGCCCGAACTGCTCTGGGCGCTGCGCGGCGGGGGCGGGAACTTCGGTGTGGTGACCTCGATGCGTGTCCGGCTCCATCCCGACCGGGGGCTCGTCGGCGGCATGGTGATGTTCCCCTGGCAGGAGGCGCGGACCGTGCTCTCCGGTTTCGCCGGGCTGCTGACCGACGTACCGGACGAACTGACGCTCCTGCTTGAGATGACCATCGCCCCGGGGATCGGCCCCGCCCTCGTGGTCGTGCCGGTCTGGTCCGGTGATCCGCGGGGTGCCGACGCGTACCTCGGCCGGGTCCTGCGCCTCGGCACCCCGGCCGGCGGCACTGTGGGCCGGACCACGCAGAAAGAGCTGTGGGGGATGTTCGACCAGAGCGCCGCCGACGACATGCACTGGGATCTGCGCACCCGCAGCGTCGCCGCGCTCACCCCCGAGGTCATCGATCTCCTGACCGGCTGGGCGGAGGCCCGCCCCGGACCGGGAGCCGGGATCGGGCTGCGGCGGTTTCACGGCGCCGCCACACGCCGAGGAGCGCAGGACAGTGCCTTCGGCCTGCGGGAATTCCACGTGGCGATCGAGATCTCGGCGGGCCGCGGGCCCGAGGAGGACCCCGCTCCCTACGCGGACTGGGTGGACGCGGTCAGCGACGCCCTCGCACCCTTCGCCCTGCCGGGGGGCTACCCCAACTTCCTCCTGCCGGACCAGGAGGAACAGGTCGCGAACGCCTACGGCGCCCAGCCGGAACGCCTCGTCAGGGCCAAGGAGTTCTACGACCCCGAGCGCGTCTTCACCGCGACTCCGCTCCCCGACCGGGACATGCTGAAAACCCACGCGCGGAAGAACTGAACCGCACCGCACGCGAACCCCGAAGAGAAACCAGGAGGCAGCCGCATGGCAGTCTGGGAAATTGTCCGGATAACGGTTCCGGAGGGCGAACAAGAGGATTTCGAAACGGTGGTCCGACGCTACCTGCCGGCCCTCCAGGAGGAAAAGGGCTGCCTGGATCTCAAGCTCCTGCGCGCCACCGACGCGGAGGGAGCCCTCCTGCTGTGCGTCGCGTGGGAGTCGAAGGAATACCACACCGAGGTCTTCACGAAAACTGAGACCTTCGCCGAATTCGCGGGTGTCATGGCCCCGTACTTCGTCTCGCCGCCCGAGGCATTTCACGCCGAAGTCGTCATCAACGGCTTGGATTCCACGCGCTGATCACCTCGGGGATCGGGCTGGTGGCTCGCACAGCGCTCCTTTCGCTGTGCGAGCCACCGAGCCGTGCGTCCTGAGCGTGGTCTTTTCTGGGTTCGTGCGAGGCGGGAAACCGGCACCCGGCCGCTATGGGTCGGCACGTGGTCGGCACGGGTCCTGGGGGACCCGGGGCCGCCGACCGGACCCGCGACGCGTTGTAGGCTGTCGATGGAGCCCTCGACCTGTAAAAACGCAGGCGGGGAGCCTACTCGTGGGAGAGTGCCCGATGCTGCGAACCATGTTCAAGTCGAAGATTCACCGTGCGACTGTGACCGAGGCCGACCTGCATTACGTCGGTTCGGTGACCGTGGACGCGGATCTGCTCGACGCCGCCGATCTGCTTCCCGGCGAGCTGGTCCACATCGTGGACATCACCAACGGCGCCCGCCTGGAGACCTACACGATCGCCGGGGAACGCGGCTCCGGCGTCATCGGGATCAACGGCGCGGCGGCCCACCTCGTCCACCCCGGGGACCTCGTCATCCTCATGTCGTACGCCCAGGTCGAGGACGCCGAGGCGCGCGCTCTCGTACCGCGCGTCGTCCACGTCGACGCGGACAACAGGATCGTCGCCCTCGGCAGCGATCCCTCCGCCCCCGTCCCCGGCACCGCCGCCCGGCGCAGCCCCCGCGCCGTCCCCGCGCCGCACCACGCCTGAGGCGCGGCGCCCGTTCCCGCCCGGCCCGGCGGGGACGGCTCAGACCGGGGTCACCGGGCCCCTGCCGTGGCGTACCGCGAGACACGCGATGTCGTCGTCCAGCTTGCCCCTGCTCTGCCGCAGCAGCGCCTTGTGCAGCAGGCGCAGCAGCTCTCGCGGCATCACCCCGGCGGGCACCCGGCCCGCCCACCGCTCCAGGGGGAAGAACACGCCCCCCGGGCCCCGCGTCTCCGTCACCCCGTCCGTGTACAGCAGCAGGGTGTCGCCGGGCCCGAACGGCACCCGCTCCACCGTGTACGTGCTGCCGAGGATCTCCGCGAGGTTGATGGGCGGGGAGGCCGTGCGCGGGTCGAGACTGCGCGGAGCGTCCCCGTGGAAGAGCAGCGCGGGCGGGTGCCCGCAGTTCAGGAACGACAGGTGCGTGTCGCCGCGCGGGATCTCCACCAGGATCGCCGTCGCGAACTCCTCCGCGCCCGCCCCCGCCCGCGAGCGGCAGTAGCGGGCCATGCTCGTGTCCAGGCGCTCCGCCACCCCGGCGAGATCCCGCGCCTCGTACGCCACCTCGTGGAACGAGCCGAGCAACGCGGCGGCCACACCCACCGCGGGGAGCCCCTTGCCGCGTACGTCCCCGAGCAGGAGCCGCAGGCCGAACGGCGTGTCCGCCGCCGCGTAGAAGTCCCCGCCCACCTTCGCATGCGGCGCCGCCGCGAGGTACAGCGTGGCGATCTCCAGATCGGCGACATGCCGCGCCACCGGCCGCAACAGCACCTCCTGCGTCGTGTTCGCGACCGCCTCCACCTCGCTCAGCGTCCGCTCGCGCTGCGAGCGCAGCCGGCTCGTGTACGCGGCGGCGAGCGTCACGGCCACGATCGCGCCCGCCGTGAACATCGAGTCGTGGTCCCCCTCCAGCAAGGCGTAGACCAGCACCCCGAGCGCGCTCACCGCGCCGAGCAGCAGCGTCCCGCGCACCCGCCACAGCGAGGCCGCGAGCGCGGGCGCCACCGCGAGCAGGCGGGTGAAGGGAAGCTGAGGCGGCGTCAGCACCGCCACGAGGCCGATGGCCACCGTCAGCACGGCGGGCGCCAGGAGCACCGGGTCCCTCTTCCACGCCGCGACCCGCTTCGCTCCCGCACCCAGAACACGCATGAAAGGGATGGTAAGGAATCAAACCCCCCGGCCCGGGTGACGCGCGCCCCGCGCGCGCCGCCGCCCCCGCCGCGCGCGCCGCCGCCCCCGCCGCGCGCGCCCCTCGCTCCGCGTCCGGGACCCGCCCGAACGCGGCCCGCCCGGCGCCCCCGGACACCGTCCGCCGCCCCGCGCCCCCTCACCCCGCCCCGGCCCTTCGCGCCACCAGCACCCGCTCGCCGGTCTCCTCCCACCGCAACCCGCACTCGCCCAGCTCCTCCGCCAGCGCCTCCAGCGGCAGCATCCGGGTCAGGAACCGCTCCCCGCGCCGCCGCACTACGCGCTCCCCGCGCCGCACGGTGTACGTGAACGCCAGCTCGGCGCCCTCCGCGCACGCCGTCTCCCGCACCTCGCCCTCGTACGTGTCGGCCCCCACCCGGACCGGCGTGAACGCGGTGACCTCCGCCTCGCGCGGCGCCCGCGCGCGGGGGCGGTCCATCAGCAGCAGCCCGCCGGGGCCCAGGACCCGCGCCGCCGCCTCCCACAGCGCCCGGCGCGCCGCGCCGTCCAGGGTCGGCACGACGTTGTGGCACACCACCAACTCGGCTTCCCCCGCCGTGATGTCCGCCTCCGGCAGCGTCCCCGGGTGCACGGTCACGCGCGCCCGCCGATCCGCCCCGCACCGGGCGAGACGCGTCAGGAGCAGCGAGCGCATCACCGCCGAGGGCTCCACGGCGTGCACCGGCACCCCCGAGGCCGTGAGCGCCAGGAAGCTCACCGCCCCGCTCCCCGCGCCCACGTCCACCACCGCGCCCCGCGCCGCGGCGACACGTGCCCCGTACAGCCGCGCGACGAGCCTGCTGTCCCGCTCGGCCTGGAGGATGTCGTAGAACTCCGCCGTCGTCCGGTACGTGCCCTCGCACTCGCTCATGACGCCACCGTGCCCCCCGCCTGCCCGCTCGAACGGGAAGCGGGGCCGGACTCACCGCTTCTTGCGCAGCGACTCCGGCTTGTGGACCGCCCGCTTGCCGCTGCTGTCGCTCTCGACCTCGTACTGCGGCGCCGCCGGAGAGGCGTCCACGGTGCGCCCGGCGGCCTCCGTGTGCTTCTCGACCCTTCTTCGTCACCTCGCCCTGGACCTCCTGGCCGTGGCTGCTCCACACCACGTCGTCGCCGCGCCGCAGCTTCTTGTCCTTCTTCGCCATGGGGAACCGCCTCCCGTACCCGGCACGCCGGTGCGCGCCGTCCCGCCCAGCCTCCCGCACGCCGGGCCGCCGCGCGCCCCGGCGCCCTCACCCGGGCCCGCCCGGTCGCGCCCCCGCGCCGCCCGTGGTGGGCTGGAGCGCGGACGCACCCGCCCGGCGGGGTGGACGGCAGGTGCGGTCCGCGCACGAAGGACCTACGGCGGAACCGGTTTGGAGGCCCCCTGCGGCGCGGAACCCCGG
>NZ_GG770539.1:6731493-6733223 GCF_000154905.1 Streptomyces sp. SPB074
GCCCGCCCTGCGCGGCGCCGCCGACTGCGTACGCGACCGGCTCGGTCCCGCCTCCGTCGTCGTCGCCAACGCGGGCATCGCCGCGGCCGGGTCCTTCGCGCACACCGACGCCGCGCTCTGGAACCGCGTCATCGCCGTCAACCTCACCGGCAGCGCCGCCACGGCCCGCGCCTTCCTCCCGCACCTCCTCACCACGCGCGGCCACTTCCTCCAGGTCGCCTCCACCGCGTCCTTCGGCTCCGCGCCCATGATGAGCGCCTACTGCGCCTCCAAGGCGGGCGTCGAGTTTTTCGCCCAGGCGCTGCGCAACGAACTCGCCCCCACCGGAGTGACGGTCGGCATCGCGTATCTGCACTGGACGGGCACCGGCATGATCGAGGACCTGGACGAACACCCCGTCCTGCGCGCGCTCCGCGCCCACCAGCCCGCCTTCGCCGGGCGGGTCCACCCGCCCGGCCAGGTCGCCGCCTGGCTCACCCGGAGCATCGCGCGCCGCGCCCCCACCGTCTACGCGCCGCCGTGGCTCCGTTTCCTCCAGCCCCTGCGGCCCGTCTTCCCCTACGCCGTCTCCTACGTCTCGCGCCGCGCCCTCGCGCGCCTCTCGCCCGCCGACCTCGCCCGCGAGGCCGGTGTCCTCGGACCCGGCGGACGGGCCGACTGGGGCGCCGAGGACCGCAGCCCGGCACTCCCCGTGACACCCCCGCACACCTGAGAACCGGGCCGCGACGCCCTCGCGGACCTGAGGGCCCGGGCGCGTCAGGCCCCCGCACACCCGGGGGCCCGCACACCGGAGGGCCCCGCCGCGCCCCCGCCCGCTCAGGCCGACGCGTGTTCCCTGGCCCGTGCGACGGCCTCGCGCACGGGCCCCCTGTGCGCGGGCCCGTGCCCCGCGAGCACCGTCCCGGCGGGCAGGGCTTCGAGAGCGGTGAGCCAGGCGAGGGCACGGGCCCGGTCGGCGTGGAACATCCCGGGCAGCAACTGCGGGCCCGCCAGCCGCGAGGTGGGATGCCCCGTCACGAGGGCGTCGCCGCTGACGAGCACGCCGTGCTCCGGCAGGTGGAAGGCGCAGTGCTCGCGCGTGTGCCCCGGCGTGTGCACGGGCACCGGGCCGCCCGGCAGATCGAGAGCCCCCGCGCCCGGGAAGGCCCGGGGCCCCGCGACCGGCACCGCGCTCATCCCGCCCGAGCGCACCGCGCCCAGCGCCCAGGGCAGCACCCCGGGCCGCCAGGCCCGCGCGAGGACCTTCCCGAGGGTCACCTGATGCAGGAACTCCCGGCGCGCGTGCGGCACTTCCTCCTCGTGCGTGAGGACATCCGTCCCGTACGCGGTGCGCAGGTGCTCGGCGGCGCCGATGTGGTCGCTGTGCGCGTGCGTGAGCAGCACCGCCCGTACGGCCTCCGGCGCGATGCCCAGCCGCGCGAGCTAGGCGAGCACCGCGTCCCGGTCCCCGGGATACCTCGCGTCGATGAGGGTCGCCGCGTCCCCGTCCTTGACGACGACCCAGTTCGTGTCGCTCCCGTGGACCAGGTGCACCCCCGCCGCGACCTCGACGACGTCCTCGTCCCGCAACCCTGCCGCCATTGCCTGCCCTCTCCTGCCGGTCACACCCCGCACGGGGCGCCGGTGCCGTCGCGGCGGACCCGCGCGGGCCGCCGTCCGATGTTCACCGCGCATCCTCCCCGACGCCCGCGGGGCAGGTGGGGGAGGGGGGCCCCGCGGCCGGCGGGGCG
>NZ_GG770539.1:6733420-6735512 GCF_000154905.1 Streptomyces sp. SPB074
TCCGGTACTCCCTGACCGGCATCGCGCTGGTCGAGGGCGACACGTACACCCTCACGGACGCGAACGGCGCGTTCACCGGGCTGACCGGCCCCCGCGTGGCCTCCGGGCCCGGCGCGAGCGTCCCCCCGGGGCCGCTGCGCACCGCGCTGGCCCGCGCCCGGCGCACAGGGCGCACCGAACGGCTGCGGCTGCCAGCCGGGACGCGGGAACCCGGCCACCCGTACGGCCCCGCCGTCGTCCTCTGCCTCCCGCTGCGGGCCCCGACCGGGCCCCGGCCGCTGCTCCTGCTCGCCGAAGCGCTCCCGGAGAGTCCCGGGACGGACGGTGCGACGACAGGCGACGGGGTGCCCGGCAGCCCGCCCGGGGACGTGACGGGCCCCGGCGCACACCTCCTGGACGAGGACTCCCTCGTCCTGCGCTACCAGGCGCTGCTGTCCGCCGTCCCGCAGGTCGTCTGGACGCGCGGGCCGGACGGCCGCGTCACCCGCCTCTCGGGCACCGGGGACGCCGGCCGGCCCGCCCTTCCGCTGCCCGGCGAGGGGGAGGAGTGGCTCGACGCGGTCCACCCGAAGGACCGCGCGTGCTTCGCGCGCGCCTGGCACGGGGCCCTCGCCGAGAACACGCACGTCACCTGCGTCGTGCGCGTACGCGTCGAAGGCGGCACGCCGCTCTACCGGCACCTGCGGCTCACGGCCGTACCCGTGGCGCGGGCCGACGGGCGGCGCGAGTGGGTCGGCACCGTCGCGGACGCCGAGGACGCGTGGTTCGCCGGAACCCGCGAACGCCTCCTCGCCCGGATGGCCGAGGTCTCCACTGCCCGCGACCTGTCCGAGGCGTTCCGCACGACCGCCTCGGCCGTCGTGCCCGACCTCGCCGACTCCATCGCCGTCTTCGAGGTCCAGGGCGCCACGGCCCCCTTGGCGCTCGCCGCGCGCTCCACTGTCCCCGCCGCCCGCGTCGCCTTCGCGCCCGGCCTCCCCCCGCTGCCGCCGCTCGGCGACGGCTTCTCCCTCGGGCCCATGGCCGACGACGTGCTGCGCGACCGCGAACCGCGCCTCGTCACCTTCCCGGCCGGGGCCCCTCCCGAGGACAAGATCTCGCCCGTCTCCGTGGCCTGGCTGCGCGAGGCCGGGGCGACGAGCCTCGCACTGCTCCCCGTCCTCGTGGACGGCCGCGTCGTCGCCCTCGCGAGCGCCGCCAACTGCTTCGGCAACCCGCCGCCGGGCGAACCCGAACTGCGCCTGCTCCAGGACGTCCTGCAAGGGCTCAGCCGCCCCCTGCGCCGCACCCTGGAACTGCAACGCGCCCGCGACACCGCCCTCGTCCTGCAACGCTCCTTCGTCACCGACGTCCCCCGCCTCGCGGGCGCCGAGATCCGCGCCCGCTACGTACCCGCGAACGCCGCCGCCGAGGTCGGCGGCGACTGGTACGACGCCACCCGGCTGCCCGAGGGCGCCGTCGCCCTCTCGATCGGCGACGTCGCCGGGCACGACCTCGACGCCGCGACCGCCATGGCCAGCGTCAACAGCATGTTGCGCGGCCTCGCCTGGGACGCCGGGCCCCGCGCCGACCCCGCCCGCACCCTCGACCGCCTCGACGGTATGGTCCAGGGCCTCGGCACCGCTTCGCTCGTCACCACCGTCCACGCCCTCCTGCGCCCCGCTCCGGGACGCGGCTGGCACGTCGCGCTCGCCAACGCGGGCCACCCGCCGCCCCTGCTGCTGCGCGCCGCCGGGCCCGTCGACTGCCTCGGCGAGGAACCCGACCCGCCGCTGTGCGCGCCGTTCGGCGAGGCCCGCGCCAGCACGGAGTTCTTCCTCGCCCGCGGCGACGCGCTGCTCCTGTACACGGACGGGCTCGTGGAGGTGCCGGAGGCGAGGATCACCGACCGCATCGCCCACCTGCGCCGCCGCGTCGAGTCGCTGCACCGCGACGGGCAGACCCTGCACGACCTCGTCCGGGACGTCGTCGCCCACGTCCGCACGGGCAAGGACGACATCGCGGTCATCGCCTTCCGCGCCACCGGCTGACCCGGCCGCCCCCCACCGCGCCGGCCGTACGGGAGCCTCCCCGCCCCCGTACGGCCGACCCG
>NZ_GG770539.1:6735621-6747091 GCF_000154905.1 Streptomyces sp. SPB074
GCAGGTAGGCGCGCGCGTCCACGAGCCCCGGGTCCGCGCCGAGCCGCTCGCGCACCGCCGCCGTCAGCGCCACGTTCAGCGCCGTCCCCACGTTCACCTTCGTGATCCCGCCGCGCACCGCCGCGCGCAGCTCGCCGTCCGGCACCCCCGAGGACCCGTGCAGCACGAGCGGCACCGCCGTCGCCCCGCGCAACCGCCCGAGCAGCGCGTGGTCCAGAGCCGCCGTCGGCGTCGTCATCGCGTGACTGCTCCCCACCGCCACCGCCAGCCCGTCGGCCCCGGAGGCGGTCACGAAGGCCGCAGCCTCGGCCGGATCGGTCCGCGCGCCCGGCGCGTGGGGCCCGAGCGGCACGGCCCCGTCCTTGCCGCCCACCTCGCCCAGCTCGGCCTCCGCCCACAGCCCGTGCGCGTGCGCCCAGGTCACGGCCTCGCGCGTCGCGGCGAGGTTCTCCTCGTACGGCAGTGCCGCCCCGTCGTACATCACCGACCCGAACCCCGCCCCGGCCGCCTGCCGCAGCAGCTCGCCGTCCGTCACGTGGTCCAGGTGCAGCGCCACGGGCACGGCGGCCGCCGCCGCCACCGAGCGCGCCGCCGCCGCGAGCGGCGCCAGCCGCCCGAGCCGGTAGAGCACCGCGTTCTCGCTCACCTGGAGCACGACGGCGGCCCCGGCCCGCTCGGCGCCGGTGACGACCGCCTCCACGTGCTCCAGCGTGACCACGTTGAACGCGGGCAGCCCCCGCCCGCCGGCGACCGCCTCCGCGACCAGCTCCCCCGTCGGCACCAGGGCCACCGCTCACACCTCCCGCAGCACGACGGAACGCGTCAGGTGCCGGGGCTCGTCGGGAGCGAGCCCCCGCCGCTCGGCCAGCTCCACCGCGAGGCGCTGCGCCCGCAGGAGCGCCACCAGCTCGTCCCCCGGCTCGTCCACCCACAGCGCCCCTGTCCCGGCGACCTGCTCCGCGAGCCCCTCGGGCGCCGTGCCGAACATCCACGTCGCCGTCCCGCGCGTACTCACACTGATGGGCCCGTGCCGGTACTCCATCGCCGGATACGCCTCCGTCCAGGCGAGCGCCGCCTCCCGCATCTTCAGCGCCGCCTCCCGCGCGAGCCCCACCGACCAGCCCCGCCCCAGGAACGTGAACTGCCCGCACTCCAGCAGCCCTTCGGGCAACGGCGCCTCCAGCGCCTCGCGCGCCCGCGCCACGACGTCCGCCGGGTGCGCGCCCAGGTGCGCCCGCAGCAGCGTCAGCGCGCTCGTCGCGAACCGCGTCTGCACGACCGACTTCTCGTCGGCCCAGTCGAGGACCACGAGACGATCGGCGAGTTCCCGCACCGGGGTCGCGGGATCGGCCGTGACGGCGACCGTCGGCGTGCGCCCGCGCAGCGCGGCGAGCACGTCCAGCACCTCCGTCGTCGTCCCCGAGCGGGTCAGCGTGAGCACCAGGTCGTACCGGCGCGAGGCCGGGAACTCCGAGGCGGCGAACGCGTCCGTCTCGCCCTGACCCGACCCCTCGCGCAGCGCCGCGTAAGCCTGCGCCATGAACAACGAGGTCCCGCAGCCGACCACCGCGACCCGGGCCCCCGCCCCGGGCAGCCCGAGGCCCCCGGCCGCGCCGAGCGCCGCCGCCCGCTCCCAGCACCCCGGCTGCGAGGCCAGTTCGTCCCGTACATGACTCATGATGTGATCCCCTTGACTTCCCGACCCGTCCGGCACGTTCCGCCGCCGTCCGGTGTCGTTCCCCGTACGACGCGGGGGGGCGCGCCCGCGCGCCCGTACCCCGCCCTGATCCCCGCCGGACCGCACGGCCCGGCGGACGTGGAGAGCACCCGATGCCGCGCGACACCCGATGGAAGGCCCTGCTCGAACTCCTCGCCGCCGAGGGCGGGCTGGACGTGGACGACGCCGCGCACCGCCTCGGTGTCTCGCCCGCCACCATCCGCCGCGACCTGGACACCCTCGCGGAGCGGCGGATGCTCGTCCGCACCCGTGGCGGCGCCCTCCCGCACGGCGTCGGCTACGACCTCCCGCTGCGCCACAAGAGCGCGCGCCGGGCCGAGGAGAAACAGCGCATCGCGCACGCCGTCGCCGCCCTCGTCCGCCCCGGCGAGGCGATCGGCCTGACCGGAGGCACCACGACGACGGCCGTCGCCGAAGCCCTCGCCGCCGTCCCGGCCCCCGCCGAGGGCGAGGAGCAGGGCCTCACCGTCGTCACGAACGCCCTGAACATCGCCTACGCGCTCACCGCCCGCCCGCGGTTCAAGACGGTGCTGACCGGGGGAGTGGCCCGCCCGCACTCGTACGAGCTCACCGGTCCCCTCGCCGACGGCGTCCTGCGGCAGATCACCCTCGACACGGCGGTGCTCGGCGTCGGTGCCTTCGACGCCGTCGAAGGCGCGGCGACGGCCGACGAGGCCGAGGCCGGCGTCAACCGGCTGCTGTGCGCCCGCGCGCGCCGCGTCGTCGTCGCGGCAGATTCCAGCAAGCTCGGCGCCCGCGCCTTCGCCCGCATCTGCCCCGCCGACGCCGTCGACGTCCTGGTCACGGACACCGGCGCGGACCCCGACGTGCTCGCCGCGCTGCGGGAACGCGGGATCGACATCCGCACGGTCTGAGCCCGCGCGATCCCTGCGCTCCACGCCCCCGCACCTCCGTCCCACGCCCGTTCCACGCACCGGCCGACGTGCGTCATCCTGCACTCTTCGCGCAACGCATGACAAGAGATGCGCGAAACGTGCGCCCCATGAGCAATATCGAGCATCGCTCGCCGTGGTCGTAAGAGAACAACACGTAAGGGTTGTGTGAGGACCGCCCGCCGGGTGTCCTCCGCGTGCGACATTCTCCGGGACCTGACGGAGCGCCGCGCCGCCCACGAGGCGGCGCCCAGCGAGAGGGCCCCGTATGACCACCCCCCACCACCGCGTCCGCAGAACCGCCCTCGCCCTCGCGGCGGCGGCAGGACTCCTGCTCACCACCCAGAGCCTCCCCGCCGCCGCCGACACCCCCTGCCCCGCCACCGCGGCCGCCCGCCCGGCCGCCGCCGACTACTATGCGGGCGTCGAGGGCAAGACGGGCGCCGCCCTCAAGAGTGCCCTGCACACCCTGATCAGCGATCAGGACACCGTCACCTACAGCCAGGTGTGGGATGCCCTCAAGAAAACCGACGAGGACCCCGCGAACCCGGACAACGTCGTGGAGCTGTACACCGGCAAGTCCATAGCCAAGTCCCGCCAGGGCGGCGCCCAGGGCGACTGGAACCGCGAACACGTCTGGGCCAAGAGCCACGGCGACTTCGGCACCGCCACGGGCCCCGGCACCGATCTCCACCATCTGCGCCCCGAGGACGTCGCCGTCAACGGCGCCCGCGGCAACAAGGACTTCGACAACGGCGGCGGGGCGGTCGGCGGCGCCCCGGGCAACTACACCGACGGCGACAGCTTCGAACCGCGCGACGCCGTCAAGGGCGACGTCGCCCGCATGATCCTCTACATGGCCGTCCGCTACGACGGCGGCGACGGCTTCCCCGACCTCGAACCCAACGACACGGCGGGCAACGGCTCAGCGCCCGCGATCGGCCGCCTCACCGTCCTCAAGCAGTGGAACGAATCCGACCCGCCCAGTTCCTTCGAGAAGCACCGCAACGACGTGATCTTCGACAGCTACCAGCACAACCGCAACCCCTTCATCGACCACCCCGAGTGGGTCGAATCGGTCTGGTGACCCGCGCCCGCCCGTGACTTGGGACAGCCGCGCCCGCCGGGGAAACGCTCCCCCGGCGGGCGGCGGCCCCCGCGTACGACCGCCACCACCTGCCCCGCGCCGGGGTCATCGGGCGCGGGGGCCGGTCACCTGCCGACCGGATGTCACGACGGGACCGCGTGGGGCCCTCCCCATGGCACCCGCGCCGCCCGCCGCCGACGAGGCGGCCATCGGCACGGCGTGGGGGAGAGGGCCACCGCGTCCGGCCCGGATGCGCGTGCCCCCGAGACGCCGCGCGCCCCAGCCCCGGTCAGTCCTCGGCGAGCGTGTCCGACAGTGTGTCCAGCCCCTCGCGGAGCAGGGTGAGCAGCGGGACCTCGCCCGCGGCCGTCCCGTCGCCCGCCCCCGCCCCCGCCTCGCCGACCCACCGCTCGAAGCCCGTGCGGAAGATCCCGAGGCCCGCCTCGGCGAGCAGGCTCGCGTCCGGCTCCGCCACGCCGCGCAGGCGCAGCGCCTCGGCGAGCGCGCGAGTGAGCGTCGCGATCTTGATCAGCTCGCGCTCCCGCAGTTCCCGCTGGGCGGCGATGACCGCCTGGCGCGTACGAGCGTGCGCGCGCATCCCCCGGAAGGCGGCCCCGAGCGCGTCGAGCCCGGCCGCCAGCGCGGCGCGGGGCGAGGCGTCCGCGGGGGCGCCGGTCACCGCCCCGGTCAGCGCCGTCTCCAGGTCGTGCGAGCCGTCGAAGAGCACCTCCCGCTTGTCCCCGAAGTGCCGGAAGTAGGTGCGCTCGGTGAGCCCGGCGCGGGCGGCGATCTGCGCGACGGTGGTCCCCTCGTACCCGTGCTCGCTGTACAGCTCCAGCGCCGCGCGTGCCAGCCGTTCCCGTGTGTGGGGCTCCCATCTCGCCATGGACCCGATTCTATGCGCTCCCCGCGTTGCCATGTCAGTCACTGACATCGTGGTGCTAGCCTGGATGATGACAGTCACT
This sequence comes from Streptomyces sp. SPB074, assembly GCF_000154905.1. Classification (GTDB taxonomy): domain Bacteria; phylum Actinomycetota; class Actinomycetes; order Streptomycetales; family Streptomycetaceae; genus Streptomyces. The sequence continues at coordinate 6,740,305 of NZ_GG770539.1, forward strand.
GACATCGTGTGTCATCGCACCAAGGAGTACCGCCATGCGCGTTTTCGTCACCGGGGCCTCCGGCTGGATCGGTTCCGCTCTCGTCCCCGAACTGCTGGCCGCCGGACACCAGGTCCTCGGCCTCGCCCGCTCGCCCGAATCGGCCCGCGCCCTGGAGAAGGCCGGCGCCGAGCCCGTCCACGGCTCCCTCGCCGACCTCGGCCTCCTCGCGGAGACGGCCCGCGCCAGCGACGCCGTCGCCCACCTCGCCTTCCGCCACGACATCGCCTTCACCGGCGACTTCCCGGGCGCCGCCCGGTCCGACCGCCAGGCGGTGGACGCCTTCGGCGAGGCCCTCGCCGGCTCCGGCAAGCCCTTCGCGATCGCCTCCGGCCTTCTCGGCATCACCCCGGGCGAGGTCGCCACCGAGACGAGCTGGCCCGGGGGCGGTGACGAGGGCTTATGTTCCGGGCGCGCCGTGACCGCCCGCGCGACGGTGGCCCTCGCGGACCAGGGGGTCCGTTCCTCGGTCGTCCGCCTGGCGCCCACCGTCCACGGGGAGGGCGACAACGGCTTCGTCACCGCCCTCGTCGGCGTCGCCCGCGAGAAGGGCGTCGCCGCTTACATCGGCGACGGTGACCAGCGCTGGCCCGCCGTCCACCGCCTCGACGCCGCCCGTCTCTTCCGCCTCGCCCTGGAGCAGGCCCCGGCCGGTGCCGTCCTGCACGCGGCGGCGGAGTGAGGGGGTCCCGCAGCGCGACATCGCCACCGTGATCGGCGAGCACCTGAACCTCCCGGTCACCTCCCTGGACCCGGCGGACGCGCCCGCCCACTTCGGCTGGCTCGCGGACACCACCGCGCTGGACTCCCCGTCCTCCGCCACCCGCACCAGGGCGCTCCTCGACTGGAACCCCACCGGACCCGGCCTGCTCGCCGACATGGCGGCCCACTACTTCACCGCCTGAGCCGCCCGCGCGCCGATCCGGGCGCGCGACGCCGACCGGCGAGGAGCCCGCGAGGGCACGCCGACACCCGCGCCCCCTCGCGCGACCGTCGCGAAGCCGCCCCGAGGCGGCGGCGCGCCCGTCGTCTCCCGAGCCCCGAGAAGCGGTATTCCCACCCGGGGGTACCGCTTCTCCCGTTCTCCCGTCCTCCGCCCGCGCACCCCGCCCCCGGCGCCCACCGGGAGCGGGGGAGGACCCGGCGGCACGGACGGGGCGCATGGATGTACGGACGTACAGACGCGCCGACGTACGGATGTACAGACGCGCCGCCGTACGAACCCGCCGGGTGCGGACGCGCCGCCGTACCGACGCCCGCCGCCGCGCGGGGGGCAGGGCGGAGCGGAAGTTACCGGCCGGTCCTTTCCATTGACTCCGAAAACCGAGCGCATTACGGTTTTTGCGAGTCGAGGACCCGGTGTCGGGCCCGGGCTCGACGTGCCCTCGGGCGACACCTGACGCCGGCGACGTGCTCCCGGCCCTCCCCACGGAGTGACGACATGAGGTTTTCCGCCCGTGCCACCGCCCTCGCCGCCACCGCTTCCCTCGCCCTTTCGGGGTGCGCGGGAGGCAGCGGCGCGAACGCCGGATCGGCCACGCTCGACATCGCCTCGCTCACCATGGTGCAGAGCCTGGACCCCAAGGACGCGACCGGCAGCGCCCTGCCGTACTTCCAGGCCGTCTACGACACCCTGATCCAGAGGGCCCCGGACGGCAGCCTCAAGCCGATGTCGCCACGAAGTGGGAGTACGACAAGACCCGCACCCGCCTCGCGCTCACCCTCCGCGACGGGGTGAAGTTCAGCGGCGGCGCTCCCTTCGACGGGGCCGCCGTCATGGCGAACATGAAGCGCTTCCGGAAGGGCGGTGGCGGCTCGGCCAAGACCCTCGCCGCACTCCGGCGCGTCACGGTCGAGGACCCCACCCACGTGACCCTCATCCTCTCCGCTCCCGACCCCGCCCTGCTCTTCCAGCTCAGTGACGCCGCGGGCCTCATGGCCGACCCGGCCGAGTTCGCCGGCAGCTCGCTGACCACCACGCCCGCCGGGACCGGACCGTACGAACTCGACAAGACCAGGACGGCCGTCGGCAACAAGTACGTCTACCCGCGCAAGACCGGCTACTGGGGCGCGAAGCTGCCGTTCGAGACCCTCGCCATCAGCGCCTTCGACAACGAGACCGCCGTCGTCAACGGCCTCAAGACCGGCCAGATCGACACCGCGGTCCTCCAGGACACCAACCAGCAGGCCGCCATCGCCTCCGGCATCCGGCTCAAGAAGACCGACTACACCTTCGACTTCCAGGGCCTGCTCCTGTTCGACCGCGCCGGCGCCCTCACCCCCGCCCTCGCCAAGCCGCAGGTCCGGCAGGCGATCAACTACGACCTGGACCGCGAGACCATGCTCGACAAACTCCGCCGGGGCCGCGGCGAACTGACCTCGCAGATCTACGGCCCCGGGACCAAGGCGTACGACAAGGCCCTGGACACCTACTACGACCACGACCCCGCCAAGGCCAGAAAGCTCCTCGCCGAGGCCGGCTACGCCAAGGGCTTCACGCTCAGGCTCCCGCGCGCCGCCGCCCTCGTCAGCGACGCGCTCGCTTCCTCCATCGCCACCGACCTCAAGGCGGTCGGCATCACCGTCCGCTGGGACCTCCTCGACGGCAACAGCGCCCTGCGCAAGATCTACCGCGAACGCGCCTACTCGGCCACCGTCATGAACAACGGGCAGAACCCGGTGGACTGGACCGCCACCCAGGACCTCGTCGCACCGGGCGTCTTCAACCTGTTCGGCAGCACCGACGCGACCGTCCGCAAGCTCCTCCAGCGCATCCAGACCGGCACCGCGACCCAGGCCGCCCGCGCCGCCCGCGCCCTCAACAGGCACCTGGTCGAGCAGGCGTGGTTCGCGCCGTTCTACCGGATGCGCTACGAACTGGTCACCGGCCCCGACGTCAAGGCCCGCACCCAGTCCGGCATGGCCGTGCCCTCGCTCTACGACTACACGCCCACCCACGCCTGAGCCGCCTCGCGAAGACCACACGGCCCCGGGCCGCGCACCGTCTGAGGTGCGCGGCCCGAAGCCGTTCCCTAGGCCCAGTCCACCTCGCGCGACGGGAAGAAGGACAGCCCGCGGGCGCGCCACAGCACGCTGTGCCGGGCCAGTGCCGCGCGGTGCGGCTCCCAGGGCCCGGGCGCACCGCTCCAGGCGGTCGAGGCGAGGGAGGCGAGCCGGGGGAGAAGCAGTGTCGTCATGTCGGCGAAGTCGCGCACGCTCTCGCCGAACAAGGTGAGCTCCACTCCCGCGACCCGCTCGTCCGGCACACCATGGGCCTCGGGACGCCAGGAGGCGACGTACTCGACCTCGCGCGGCCGGTACGTGGGAAATCCCAGGTGTGCGACCCAGCCCACCCACTCCTCGGGGGTGACCTCGGGGGTGTAGCGCCGGTCGAGGTACAGGTGGGACTGGGGGGAGAGGAGAACCCGGGCGCCGCCGTCGAGGGCGCGCGCGAGGTCGTCTGCGGTGGGCGCGAAGAACGTAGGAGCGCCCGCAGCAGCGGCACGGAGATCCCGGTGCCCACGAGGTCCGCCCGGGCGGCGAGTCCCTCCTCGGTGTACGGCAGGTCCATCAGCTCCGGATCGACCCAGTACTGGACGATGTCGTCCTCGCCCACACCGGCCCGGGACGCCTCCTGCCAGGCCAGCGGCCGTTTGCCGTGCGCGCGGACGAGGGCGCGCAGCGCGCGCACCGCCGTGGCGAAGGCGTCGTCGGTGATGCCGACCGCCTTGTCACCCCCGATGTGCACGAAGGGGCCGTCGGTGAGGGCGCACAGGTCGGCGAGCGCGGCGCCCACGACCTGCCGGGTCGCCGGGTCGGCGAGGTCGAGCGGCGGGGTGTACGGGAAACGCCCCGCGAGGCCGGGCGGCGCCGGGGCCGGGGGGAGCCCCGGTATCGCGGCGCGCAGCGCGCCGCAGTGCCCGGGCAGGTCGATCTCGGGGACGAGGGTGAGGTGGCGCCGGGCGGCGTACTCCTGGAGTCCGGTGAACTGGGCCGCCGTGTAGAAGCCGCCCTCGGCGGCGGGCCCGGAGGTGAGTGCCGGGAGCGAGGGCAGCTCGATCCGCCAGCCCTCGTTGTCGGTCAGGTGCAGGTGCAGCACGTTGAGCTTGTACAGGGCGGCCAGGTCGATGAGCGCGCGCACCTCCTCGACGGGCACGAAGCGGCGCGCCGGATCGATCAGCAGCCCGCGCCACCCGTACCGCGGGGCGTCGGCGATGTCCGCGGCGGGCAGGAGCGTGCCCGGCTCCGCGAGGGCGATCAGCTGGAGCGCGGTGGTGGCGGCGCGGAAGAGTCCCACGGCGGTGCGGGCCCGGCAGGTGATGCCCCCGGCCTCCACGCGCACGGTGTGGGCCTCGTCCACCGGGGCCGGGGCGCCGTCAGGGGCGATGCCGAGGCAGGAGCGCGGCACGGAGACGTCCGGGTCGATCCGCAGGCGTATCACGGGACCCTGACGGGCGCTCGACGGCGGCAGGAGCCGGTCTCCCAGGTGCGGGCCGAACAGGGCCCGCAAAGTCTCCGCCAGCTCGGGCGGCCCGGACTCGACCGCCAGGCGCCAGGGTCCGGAGGCCGGCGGCCCGTCCGCCCTGTCGTGCGGCTCGTACGAGGCGGGAGGAGGAAGGAGTGCGTGCATCGGGGGATCTCCGCCGGTGGGCGGGCGCCCAGGAGAAGCCCGTTTCACCGGTGTCGGATTCGGCGGACAGGTCTCCTGGGCGTCAACTCCCGGGCGGCGGACTCCGCTTACCGCACCCCCGCGAGGGGGCCGGGAAGGCCTGTACACTAACACGAAACCCGATCAGTGAACTCTTTTCGTGGTGGCGCGTTCCCGGCCCCCGCGCGTTCGAGAAGGAGTCCCACGTGGCAGCCACGCCCGCTCCCCGCTTCCCGCTCCCGGCCGGATTCCTCATGGGGGCCGCCACCGCCGCGCACCAGGCGAGGGCAACAACGTCTCCAGCGACCTGTGGGCGGTGGAGAACATGCCGGACAGCGTGCTGCCGGAGCGCAGCGGCGACGCCCTAGACAGCTCCCACCGCTGGCCCGAGGACATGGACCTCCTGTGCCGACTGGGCTTCAACGCCTACCGCTTCTCGGTCGAATGGGCGCGGATCGAGCCCGAGGAGGGTCATGTCTCGCGCGCCGCCGTCGCCCACTACCGGGCCATGGTCCTCGGCGCCCGCGCCCGCGGCCTCGAACCGGTGGTGACGCTCCACCACTTCTCCTCGCCCCGCTGGTTCAGCGCCAGGGGCGGCTGGCTCGCCGAGGACGCCGCCGCCAAGTTCGCCGCCTACGCGCGCGTCGCGGTCGAGATCCTGGGCGACGAGGTGCGCTACGTGGCCACCATCAACGAACCCAACATGGTCGCCCTCCTCGTCTCCGCACGCCGCCGCGCGGCCTCGGACGACTCCGCCCACAGCGGCGGCAGCACCGGGATCGCTGGCCTCGGCAGGGACGTCGCCGCACCCGAGGCGGACGTGACGGCGGCCCTCGTCCGCGCCCACCGGGCCGCGTCCGGGGTGCTGGGGGACGCCGGCCGCGGCTACCTCGTCGGCTGGACCGTCGCCAACCAGGTCTACCAGCCCGAACCCGGCGCCGAGGAGGCGACGGCGGCCTACGCGCGGCCCCGCGAGACCGTCTTCATCGAAGCCGCGCGCGAGGACGACTGGATCGGCGTGCAGGTCTACACCCGCCACCGTGTCGGCCCCGACGGCCCGCTCCCCCTCCCCGACGACGCCGAGACCACGCTGATGGGCTGGGAGTTCTACCCGCAGGCCCTGGGCGAGGCGGTGCGGGAGACGGCGCGGGTGGCCGGCCCCGGCGTCGCGATCCTGGTCACCGAGAACGGCATCGCCACCAGCGACGACACCCGGCGCATCGCCTACACCGAGCAGGCCCTCGCCTCCCTGGTCACCGCGATCCGCGAGGGCGCCGACGTCCGCGGCTACCTGCACTGGACCGCTCTGGACAACTACGAATGGGGCAGCTACCGGCCGACGTTCGGGCTCATCGCCGTCGACCGGGAGACCTTCGCGCGCACCCCCAAACCCTCCGCCCGCTGGCTCGGCTCCCTGGCCCGCGAGGGCAGCCTCCCGTGCGCCGCCCCGGCGCCGGCGGGGGCCTCGCGAGCCGCACGCTAGTGTGACGGGCATGGCGAGACGTGGACCGTACGAGAAGGGCGAGGCGAAGCGGAAGGAGATCCTTCAAGCGGCCCTGGAGATCTTCGCGCAGGAGGGGTATCGCGGCACGTCGCTGCGCAAGGTGGCCGCCCGCTGCAACCTCAGTCTGCCCGGGCTCATGCACTACTTCGACTCCAAGGAGGACCTTCTCACCAAGGTCCTGCGGGCCCGCGACGAGTCCGCGCGGGAGCGCTACGCCGGGCTGGAGGGCTCCGAGCAGTACCGGGCGGTCCTCCAGGAAGGCGCCGACACACCCGGCCTCGTGGAACTGTTCGTCTCGATGGCCGCGGCGGCGAGCGACCCCGGGCACCCGGCGCACGCGCTGTTCACCGAGCGCTACGCCGTCCTGCGGCCGCAGATCGCCGATTTCCTGCGCCGCCGCATGGCCGAGGGCACGGTCCGCACGGACCTGCCGCCCGAACGGCTCGCGGCCGTCCTCCTGGCACTCGCCGACGGCGCCCAGTTCCAGTGGCTCACCGACCGTTCCTTCGACATGCGGCAGCCCATCGACGACGTGATGACCCTCCTCGCACCACCGGAGAAGTGACCGCGCGGCGTCCGTACGACACGGCGGAGGG
>NZ_GG770539.1:6747191-6754460 GCF_000154905.1 Streptomyces sp. SPB074
CCTCCGCCGTGCGCTCAGCGGCGCGCGCCGCCCGCCGCCGACGCCCGCGCCACCCGCTCGCACAGCGCCGGAACCTCGGAGAGGGGCACCGGACTGCCCGGGAAGTCAGCGATGACGTCCAGCGGGATGCCGGCCAGGAAGCGCCGCACGGCCGGATCGGCGAGAGCCCCCGCCCCGCTCCGCTCCCCGCCGTGGGCGAGGAGTTCACGAAGGAGCGGACCGCCCACGGGGTGCTCGAACCACTCGCCCAGGGTGTCGCGCCCCGACAGCGCGGCCCCGGACACGTCTCCCGCCACGGCCACCTCCACCTGCCCGCGGATGTCGCGCGAGGAGGCGCCCGCCTCCACCACGTACGTACCGCCCTCCACGCACCAGCCCGCCTCGCGCTCGCTGTAGTACGCGAGGTCCGCGCGGTCCACGAGGACACGGACCTCGCGCGAGGCGCCGGGCTCCAGGTCGACGCGGGCGAAGCCGCGCAGCTCCCTGACGGGGCGCGCGACACGGGACCCGCGCGGCGCCCGTACGTAGACCTGCGCGACCTCGCGCCCCTCGCGCGCGCCGGTGTTGGTCACCGTGACGCGCACGTCGAGTGTCCCGTCAGGGAGCTGCTCCACCCGGAGCCCGTCGTAGGAGAACGTCGTGTAGGACAGGCCGTGGCCGAAGGGGAAGGCGACCTCGTCGCCGCGGCGGTCGTGGCCCCGGTAGCCCACGAACACGCCCTCCGCGTAGCGGACATGGCCCTCCTCGCCGGGGAAGGAGAGATACGAGGGGCTGTCCTCCAGACGCAGCGGGATCGTCTCGGCGAGGCGTCCGGAGGGGTTCGCGTGACCGAAGAGGACGGAGGCCAGCGCGTGGCCCCCGCCCTGGCCCAGGAGCCAGCCCTCCACGAGGGCGGGAACGGTGTCCTGCCAGGGCGAGGTGCGCACGACACCGCCGTGCGAGAGCACCACCGCGGTACGGGGGTTGGCCGCGGTGACCCGGGCGAGCAGTTCGAGCCGGGTCGGGGTGACCTGCGAGCTGCCACCGCCCTGGTAGCGCGGGGTACGGGCGAGCTCGCCGATCACGGCGACACTGCCCGCGCCCGGGTCCAGCGGCAGGAGCGCGCCGTCGTTCTTGAGCAGGACGACGCACCGCTCGGCGGCCTCGCGCGCCAGCCGGTGGTGCGCCTCGTGGGAGACCGGCCCGGCGTCCCCGCCCGCGGCGGTCGCCCGCCGTGCGAAGACGGCGAGCCGCTCGACGGCGGCCTCCAGCTCCCCGCGAGGAAGCCCGCCGTTCTCGACGGCCCGCACCACTTCGCGGTCGGTACGCCCGCGCGTGCCCGGCATCTGGAGGTCCAGCCCCGCGCGCAGGGCCGCGAGGCGGTCCCGCACGGCACCCCAGTCGGACGTGACGATCCCGTCGAAGCCCCACTCCTCGCGCAGGACGGCGGTGAGCAGCCGGCGGTTCTCGCTCAGCGGCACCCCGTTGACGGCGTTGTAGGCCGCCATGACCGACCAGGGCCGGTCCCGGCGCACGATGCGCTCGAAGGCCCGCAGATAGATCTCCCGCAAGGGCCGTTCGTCCACGTCGGCGCTGACCCGCATCCGGTCGGTCTCCTGGTTGTTGGCGGCGAAGTGCTTGAGCGCCGCTCCGACCCCGGCGTTCTGGAGACCGCGCACCATCGCGCCGCCGAGTTCCGCCGAGACGAGGGGGTCCTTCGAGAAGTACTCGAAGTTCCGCCCGCACAGCGGGGACCGCTTGATGTTGACCCCCGGCCCCAGCACGACGTGCACGCCGTGGTCCCGCGCCTCCGCGGCGATCGCCGCCCCGACCCGCTCGGCGAGCGCGGGGTCCCAGCTGCTGCCGAGCGCGACGGCCGGCGGGAAGCACGTGGCGGGCGCCGCGCTGCGCAGCGAGAGCTGGCCGCCGTCCCCCGCCTCCCGCGGCAGCCGCAGACCGTGCGGCCCGTCCGACAGGGACACGGCCGGGACGTGCCCGGCGGCCTCGGTGACGAAGTCCCCCGCGCCGCTCGTCAGCGAGGCCATCTGCGCCGTCGTGAGCGCTCCTGGACCGGTGCCGGGGGAGTGCGGGGAGGGGACGGGTGGGTGTGCGGTCATGGAATCTGCCCCGGGTCGTGTGCGGTGTGCGGACATGGTCCGCGCTCGGGTCGCTCGCGCCGGACGGCCGCTGGGTGGCTCCAGGGCTCCGTCGCCAATTCAAAACCATACAGTGATCGCTTTTTGGCGTCGAGAGGTGCGCGTGCCGAAGGCGCTCGATGGATTTTCCGTCACGCACCGGCCATTGACGGCGAGAAACCGATCGCTTTACGGGTTCCGGGCTCGGCCGGCCCCCGACGGGAGCCGATGCCGCGAGCCCCTCCCTCACGAGAAGAGGTACCGCGATGAAGCTGCGCCACGCCCGGACCGGCTCCACCGGCCCGGCCCCCTTCCGGTCACGCCGCGCCGTACTGATCGCCGGCTTCACCGCCACCGCTCTCGCCGCCGCCACCCAGACCTCCGCCGCCACGCCGGAGACCTCCGCCGACACCGGGCCCTCAACCCTCGGCCACTACGCCGCACTGGGCGACTCCTACAGCTCCGGCGCCGGCATCCCCCCGCAGACCGACACCTTCTGCGCCCGCTCCGGCGACAACTACCCCGGCCTGCTGGCCGCCTCCCTCCCCTTCACGGCCACCACCGACGTCACCTGCGGCGGCGCGGAGACCACGCGCGTGGCGGGCCCCCAGGGCTCCGCCTCGCCGCAGATCGACGCCGTCCGCGCCGACACCGACGTCGTCACCGTCGGCATCGGCGGCAACGACATGGGCATCGGCGGCGCCGTCGCCCGCTGTGTGCTCCTCGCCCACCTCGCCCCCCAGGGCTCACCGTGCAAGGCCAGCTACACCCTCTTCGGCACGGACGAAATCGACGCCCGCGTCAACACCACCGCGCCCAGGATCGCGGGCGTCCTGCGCGCCGTACGCGCCAAGGCCCCGCACGCGAGGATCTTCCTGGTCGGCTACCCGGCGATCGTGCCCGACGACGGCTCGGCCTGCCGCGACATCCTGCCGCTCGCCGTCGGCGACTTCCCCTGGTTCCGCGTCAAGATCAAGAACTTCAACGCCATGCTCGCCCGGCAGGCGGCGGCGAACGGCGCGACCTACGTCGACACCTACACCCCCTCGACCGGTCACGACGCCTGCGAGCCCGCCGGCGTCCGCTGGATCGAACCCACGGACACCGCCGCCGGCTCCGGGCTCCACCCCAACGCGGCCTACCACCGCAGCACGGCGGACACCCTCACGCGGCTCCTCACGCACTGAACGCCCCCAAAGAGCGGTGCCCACCGCGCGAAGCCCGGGCCCCGGGAATTCCGCCCCTCCCGTGCACCGACCCGGGCCGCCCACCGTCGACCGAGCCCAGGACCACCGTGAACACGCCCTTCCCGCGACCGCCCCGCGCCACGGCGCGGACAGCGATCCCCTCCACCGCCGCCCGTAGCGGACGGCACGACTTCCGGCGCGGTGCCTCAAGGCCCCATCACCCGCCGGTCACGGACACCGAGACCCCATGCTGAACTTCATCGCGCGCAGGATCGCGGGCGGAGCGGTGCTCCTCCTCGTCATCTCCCTGCTCACCTACCTGCTCCTCTCGATCCCCGACGCGGACATCGGCCGCCAGATCCTCGGCTCCGGAGCGCCCCAGTCCGACGTGGACGCGAAGAACGTCGCGCTCGGCCTCGACCAGCCCGTCCTGAGCCAGTACCTGCACTGGCTCGGCCACGCGCTCCGCGGCGACCTCGGCACCTCCTGGTTCTCCAGCGAGGACGTCACTCTCGCCGTCGCCAACCGGCTCCCCGTCACCCTCAGCCTGATGACCGGCGTCACCCTCGTGACCGCCGTCCTCGCCTTCCTCCTCGGCGTGTGGGCCGGGGTACGCCGGGGCGCCGCCGACCGCTTCGTCCAGATCCTGGGCGTCGTCGGCTACGCACTGCCCGGCTTCCTCGTTACCCTCGTCCTCGTCCTCGTCCTCGTCCTCGTCCTCGTCCTCGTCCTCGTCCTCGTCCTCGTCCTCGTCCTCGTCCTCGCCGTGCGCCTGGACTGGTTCCCCGCCATCGGCTACACCCCGTTCACCGAATCGCCCACCCGCTGGCTCGCCACGATCACCCTCCCCGTCACGTCCCTGTCCATCGCCTCCGTCGCGGGCGTCTCCCAGCAGGTGCGCGGCGCCGTCGTGGACGTGATGCGCCAGGACTACGTGCGCACCCTGCGCGCCCGCGGTCTCTCCCCCCGGCGGATCGTCCTCAAGCACGTCCTGCGCAACGCCTCCGCGCCCGGACTCTCCGTCCTCGGAATGCAGTTCGTCGGCCTCCTCGGCGGAGCCGTCCTGGTCGAGCAGGTCTTCGGGCTGCCCGGCATCGGCAGCATGACCGTCGCCTACACCACCCGCGGCGACATCCCGGTGATCATGGCGCTCGTCATGCTCACCGTGATCGGCGTCGTCCTGATCAACCTCCTGGTCGACATCATGATCGGCTGGCTCAACCCGAAAGCGCGGATCGCATGAGTGACCACCCCGGGCAGCGGGTGCCGCCCGTCACCACGCCCGCGACGGCCGGGAAGGGACACGGCACCGCGGGACGCCTCGTCCGCAATCCCCTGGCCGCCGTCTCCCTGCTGGTGCTCGGCGCCCTTGTCCTCGCGGCGCTCCTCTCGCCCCTCCTCGCGCCCCTCCTCGCACCCCACGGCCCGGCCGACGCGACGCTCGCCGACGCCTTCGCCCACCCCGGCGGCGCCCACCCGCTCGGCGCGGACTCCGCCGGGCGCGACATCCTCTCCCGCCTGCTGTACGGGGGCCGCAACACCCTCGGGGGCGCGCGCGTCGCCCTCGGCATCGCCCTGCTCCTCGGCGTCCCGGCCGGCCTCCACGCCGGGTACCGGGGCGGCTGGTTCGACGCCGCCGCCGGATGGACCGTCAACCTCGTGATGGCACTGCCCGCGATGGTCGTCCTGCTCGCCTCCCGCGCCATCCTCGGCCCGAACGTCCTCGTCCTGATGATCGTCCTCGGCGTCCTCGCCGCCCCCAGCTTCTACCGCCTGGTGCGCGGCATCGTCGCCGACGTCAGGGGCGAGCTCTACGTGGACGCCGCCCGCGTCTCCAGGCTCTCCGACCGGCGCATCGTCGCCCGCCACGTGCTGATCGTCGTACGCGGCCCGATCATCATCCAGACCGCGCTCGTCGCCGGGGTCGCCATCGGTCTCCAGGCCGGGCTGGAATTCCTCGGCATCGGCAGCGGCTCGGCGGCGACCTGGGGCGCCATGCTCAACGAGGCGTTCCAGAACATCCAGCGGGCCCCCGCGCTGCTGCTCTGGCCCGGCCTCGCCCTCGGCCTCACCAACGCGGCCCTCGTCCTCCTCGCCGCCGCCCTGCGCGACACCCTGGAGGACCGCGCCCCCGCACCCGCCCGGCGCCGTCGCGCCGAAGCCCCCGCCCCGCCCGCACCCGGACTGCCCGCACCCGAACCGTCCGCCACCGGCGGGGAGCGCGCGGAACTGCTGTCCGTCCGAGGGCTGAAAGTCGCCTACCGCCGCCCCGACGGCACCGACAAGGAAGTCGTCCACGGCGTCGACCTCGACGTGCGGCGCGGCGAGATCCTCGGCCCGGTCGGCGAGTCCGGCTCCGGCAAGACCCAGACCGCCTTCTCCCTCCTCGGCCTCCTCCCCGAGGGCGGGCGGCTCAGCGCGGGCAGCGCGCTGCTCGCCGGTCACGAGGTGGCGGGCCTGCCCGAACGCACCCACCGCACCCTGCGCGGCACCACCGTCGCCTACATCCCGCAGGAACCGATGAGCAACCTCGACCCCGCCTTCACCGTGGGCAGCCAGCTCACCGAGCCCATACGCCGCGTCCTCGGCCTCACCCGCCGGGAGGCCGCACACCGCGCCGCCGAACTGCTCCGCCAGGTCGAGATCCCCGCCCCCGAGGAGGTGATGCGCCGCTACCCGCACGAGATCTCCGGCGGCATGGCCCAGCGCGTCCTGATCGCCGGGGCCATCTCCTGCGACCCGGCCCTGCTCATCGCCGACGAACCCACCACCGCGCTCGACGTCCGCTTCCAGGCGGAAATCCTCGACCTGCTGCGCCGCCTGCGCGAGGAACGCGACCTCGGCGTCCTCCTGGTCACCCACAACCTGGGCGTCGTCGCCGACCTGTGCGACCGCGTCGCCGTGATGAACGACGGCCGCATCGTGGAGACCGGCACCACCGGGCAGGTCCTCCACCACCCGCGAGACCCCTACACCCGCACCCTGCTCGGTGCCGTCCTCGACGCGGTACCGGCCCGCGAGCCCTGGCAGCCCCGCCCCACGAGGAGCGTCCCCGCATGACCGCACACCCCGACGCTCTCCTGACCGTCCACCAGCTCCGGGTCTCCTTCCCCGGCAAGGGCCGCCGAGCCCCGCGCACCGACGTACTGCGAGGCGTCGACCTCCACGTCCGCCACGCCGAGACCCTCGGCCTCGTCGGCGAGTCCGGCTCCGGGAAGACCACCATCGGCCGGGCGATCCTCGGCCTCGTCCCCGTCGCCGCGGGGACCATCACCTTCGACGGCGAGCCCGTCCACGACGCGGGACGCGCCCGGCGCCGCGCCCTGAGCCGCGACCTCCAGGTCATCTTCCGGGACCCCTACACCTCCCTGAACCCCTCCCGCACCATCGGCGACACCCTCTCCGAACCCCTCCTCGCGCAGGGCGGCGACGCGACGAAGGCCCGCGCCCGCGTGACCCGCCTGCTGGACCAGGTCCGCCTGCCCGCCGACGCGGCCGGGCGCCTGCCCCGGGAATTCTCCGGCGGCCAGCGGCAACGGGTCGCCATCGCCCGCGCCCTCGCGCTCCGGCCCCGCCTCATCGTCTGCGACGAACCCGTCTCCGCCCTCGACCTCACCACCCAGGCCACCGTCCTCGACCTCCTCCTCGACATCCAGGAGAGCACCGGCGTCGCCTACCTCTTCATCTCCCACGACCTCTCCGTCGTCCGCCGCATGAGCCACCGCGTCGCCGTCATCCACCACGGCGAGATCATCGAGACCGGCGACGCGGGGCCCGTCACCACGACCCCCGCACACCCCTACACCCGTACCCTCCTGCTCTCCGCCCCCGTCGCCGACGTCGCCCGGCAGCGCGACCGCCGGGCGCAGCGCGCCGCCCTCCGAACCCCCTGACCCGCCACACCCCTCCGCGGCGCCCGCCCCCCGTGTCGCGGCCCGCGCCGCCCGGCGCCGCCCCGCCTCCGACTC
>NZ_GG770539.1:6755397-6755765 GCF_000154905.1 Streptomyces sp. SPB074
CGCGTCCTTCGTGCGGGGGAGCGGGCCCCGCGACCCTCCCTGTGGTCCGGGCGTCCGCCCGCACCACCGTCCGGCTCCGGGGCACGTTCCGGCGTCAGCACCTCTCCCGCCGGTAGAGGCGCGCCCCGTCCACCACGGCCACCTGCCGGTAGTCGTGCGCGAGCAGCGCCCGCAGCCGGGGGTAGCCGGCCAGCGCGTAGGGAGTCCCCGCGGAGTCGTCCACGAAGAGGCAGGGCGGGGACCGGTCGAGTTCGCGCTCGAAGCGGTCCCAGGCGCCCGGTACGGCGTACCGGCGGCGCACGCGGGCCGGATCGCCGCCGCTGAAGTTCGTCAGGAGACCCGCCGTCAGGTACCGGCTCGCCGGTGTC
>NZ_GG770539.1:6756022-6766018 GCF_000154905.1 Streptomyces sp. SPB074
CGCGTGGTGTCCACGAGCCACAGGCAGGCCAGCGCCAGCGGGGGAGTGAGCTGGAGGAAGTAGTGCCCGTAGAAGTGCCAGCCGACGGCGACCGCCGCCAGCGACGCGGGCAGCCAGCCCGCGAGCGCCCGCGAGGCGTCCCGCCGCGCCGCCTCCCGCGAGGAGAGCGCGCGGGCCCGCCCACCGCCCCCGGCGGGGGACCCGGGGCCCCGGCGCCGGAACCGGACGCGCCACGGCAGCCGCGCCACGAGCGGCAGCGCGAGGGCGAAAGCGGTGAGCAGGCACAGCAGCCCGTTGCCCGCGCGCCCCGCCGCCTGCGCGAGGCCCGGGGGAGAGGAGGCGTAGGAGCCGGAGGAGAAGAAGACCCAGAACATGAAGGGCCGCACCCCGAGGGCCAGCGCGCACACCGCCAGCGGCGCCACGGTCCCCGCCAGAAGCGCCGCCCCCTCACGCGCGCGGCGGCGCCCGGCGAGGACCTGCACCGCCAGCGGCAGCAGCGGCGCCAGGCCCACCTGCTTGGTCAGCGTGGCGACGGCCACCGCGAGCCCGGCGAGCAGGTAGCGGCGGCGCGCCCCGAAGTACAGCGCCGCCACGGTGGCGGGCAGCATGAACACCTCGAAGGTCGCCGCCATCGCGTCCGGCGCGGGCAGCGCCGCCGCACCGGCGATCGTCAGCACCCCGGCGGGAAGCGCCGCCCAGTTCCCCCACCACCGCGTCGCCAGCCGCGCGGCCAGCACCCCCGTCAGCGCGAGCGCCGCGACGGCCAGGACGCGCACCAGCCAGAGCCCGTGCGGCCCCGCGAGGGCGAAGCTCGCCTCGTAGAGCCAGGGCACCAGCGGCGGCTTGCGGTCCACGACGTCCCCGTACATCGTGCCGCCCGCGCGCAGCAGGACCGCCTCCGTGCCCAGGTAGCCCTCGTCCGGGCTCCAGAACGGGCGGCCGAAGGACGGTGCCCGGACCAGGAGCGCCAGGAGCGACAGCAGGACCCACTGCCGTACGAGGACACCGCGCCCACCGCCGCCCCCGCGAGGGGCTTCGGGCACGGGGGCGCTCCCGGCGGTCCCCGGGCGGTGTCCGGTCCCGACCACGACGTGTGCCACGCTCGCGCTCCTCTCCCCGGGAACCAGCGCTCGCGGGCACGAGGCGCGCGCCCGCCTCCGATCTGGTTCACTAGTTATGTAGTGAACCGAGTATGAGAAGGGATGCCGAGTATTGTCAACGCACGAACCGAGGCCCCGGCGGCGGCTGCGGTGCCCGACGGCACCCGCCCGGCACCACGCGGAGCGGAACCGCCCCGGCACCGGCACCCCGTCGGCTTCTTCATGGAATGTGGGGAGACATGGAGTTCCGCATCGAACGGCACAGCGGCATCGCCGCCTACCAGCAGATCGCGCAACAGGTCAGGCAGGCCCTGCGGCTCGGACACCTGGCACCCGGCGACAAACTGCCCACGGCCGCCCAGGTGGTGGCCACCACGGCCATCAACCCCAACACCGTGTTCAAGGCGTACCGCGAACTGGAGAGGGAGGGGCTCGTCGACTCCCGGCAGGGGGTCGGGACCTTCGTACGCCGCTCCCTCGCCCAGCCCGGTACCGCCGGCGGCTCACCCCTGCGCGAAGAACTGCGGTCCTGGATGACCCGGGCCCGCGAAGCGGGACTCGACCGCGAGGACGTGGCCGCGCTCACCGCCGCGGAACTGGAGGAGCACTACCCCCGCGAGGCAACGCCGCCCGCGCACAGCCGAGCGAGGACCGATGAGTGACCCCACCCCCACCCCCCCACGAGGACACCCCACCGGCCCTCAGGGCCGAGAACCTCGGCCTGCGCGCCAAGGACGGCTGGACCCAGCGCCACGGCGACTTCGAGGTCCCCCGCGGACGGATCGCCGCACTCGTCGGCCCCAACGGCGAGGGCAAGACCTCCCTGCTCGCCCTCGCCGCCGGCCTGTCGAAGCCCACCGAGGGCACCCTGCGCGTACTCGGCCAGCGCCCCGGCTCGCCCGGCGTCCTACCCCGCGTCGGCGTCCTCCTCCAGGACCGCCCCCTGCACGGCGCCCTCACCGTCGCCGAGACCCTGCGGCTGGGCCGCGAGCTCAACCCCGCCTGGGACGACGCCGAGGCCCTGTCCCTCCTCCGCGAGGCGGACATCCCTTTGCGCGCACGGGTCGGCAGGCTCTCCGGTGGCCGCCGCACCTGCCTCGCCCTCGCCATGGCCCTCGGCAAACGACCCGACCTGCTGCTCCTGGACGAGCCGATGGCCGACCTCGACCCCCTGCGACGCCACACGATGATGGCCGCCCTGATGCGCACCGCCGCCGAACACGGCACCACCGTCGTGATGTCCTCCCACATCCTCGCCGAACTGCACCTCGTCTGCGACTACGTCCTCCTCACGGCCCGCGGCAGGATGCTCATCGCCGACGACACGGACTTCGTCCAGGCGGCCCACACCCTCGTCACCTACGCGCGTGACGCACCGGACGCGGGCACGCCCCACCCCTTCGGCCCGGACGGCGCCACCGTCATCGAGACCCGCCGCTCGGGCCGCTCCGCCGCCACCCTCCTGCGGCTGCCCTCCTCGCTGCCCCCGGCGGTACGCACCACCCCGCCCGCGCTCGACGAGATCCTCCTCGCCTACCTCCGCAGCCCGGACGCCACCCCGCTCCTCGCCCCCACCCGCGAAGCGGGCCCGGGAGGGACGAGCCATTCCCGCCCCACCACCGACGGGAGCGGCGCGTGAAGGCGGCGAGCAGCTACATCAGGTGGACCTCCCCCCGCTACGTCCCCGTCCCGCTGCCGCGCCCCGTCGGCGCCCTGTGGCTCGCCTGGCGCCAGCACCGCGCCCTGTCCCTCACGACCCTGGCGCTCGCCGCCCTCGCCGGAGCCTGGGCCCTGCGGCAGCACCACCTGCTCGTGACCGGCGTCGAGAGCTACGCGGCCCGCTGCGGCCCGGACCCGTACTGCGGCAGGCCCGTACCCGACGCCGTGGACACCGTCCTCCACCGCGCGCCGCCCGTGCTCGACACCCTCCCCCTCGTGATCGCCGCCCTGCTCGGCGCGCCCCTGTTCGCCCAGGACATCGAGCGCGGCACCCACCGCCTCGCCTGGACCCGGTCCATCGGCCGCGCCGAATGGGTCGTCGCCAAGCTCCTCGTCGCCTCGGCTGTCACCACGGCCGCCGCCCCCCTGATCACCGCCCCCGTGAGCTGGTGGTGGTACACCCTGTGGCGCGGACGGGCCGCACCCGGCTCACCGGGAGTCGCCTGGCGACAGCTCGCCGCCGGGAGCGACTGGCCGTTCTTCGAGTACACCGGCACGGTGGGGATCGCCCACCTCCTGCTCGCCCTGCTCACCGGCGCCACCGCGGGCCTGCTCCTGCGCCGCCTGGTCCCCGCCATCGCCGCCGCCGCGGCCGCCGCCTGGGGCCTGCGGACCGCACTGCGCTGGCTGCGCCCCCGCCTCCTCCCCGCCGAGGTGTGCCCCGCCCCCACGGTCGACTACCCGCCGCTCCCGCCGAACACGTGGCACCTGGGCGGCGGCTACCTCCGCACCGACGGCAGCGCGACCTCCCACGTCCCCTGCCCCCAGCCCTACCCCGGCGCGCCCCAGTCGGCCTGCCTCCACGCCCACGGCATCCGCGGCCCCTACACCCGCGACCTGCGCCCCTCCCAGTTCCTCCCCCTCCACCTCACCGAGACCGCCGTGTGCCTCGTCCTGGCCGCCGTCCTCGCCCTCGCCTGCGCGCTCTACGTCCGGCACGTCGCCGCCCGCTGACCGCTGCGAGACTGGAGACATGACCACGCCCGGACAGCAGACGGACCGGAAACTGGAACAGACCATCCTCGCCCTGCTGGACAGCCGGGCCCCCGGCGCGACCATCTGCCCCTCCGACGCCGCACGAGCCGTTCACGAGGGGAGGGACGACGGCTGGCGCGCCCTCATGGAACCGGCCCGGCGAGCGGCGCGCCGCCTGATGGCCGCGGGCGAGGTGGAGATCACCCAGGGCGGCCACCGCGTCGACCCGGACCGAGCGCGCGGCCCCCTGCGCATCCGCCGCGTCCACGGCGTCCACGGCGTCCACGAGGAAGGCTGAGGCGCGGGGTCTCCTCGCGCGAGGCGGGCCGGTGCCCTCCGGAACCCCGGCGGCCGACCGCGGGACACGGGCGCTCCCCGGCCGTGGCCGGACCGGAGGAGCGCCCGGACCCAAGCCTCACCCGACACCGGAACCGGACCCGCGTCCGGCCCCGTACCGGCCACCGCCCCCGCGTCCCAGCCGACGGATGGCGCTTTCTCGATCCTCACAACGGGTTTCACCTCCCTCGCACTCGGTAGCGGCCGTCGCGACGCGTTCGCTTCCGGACACAATCCGGCGCCCGCGCCCCGGACCCGCCCGGCGCCGGGCCCCCGGGGGCGGGGGGCGTTCGTGCCCCGCCCACCGCTTCCGGCCCGCCCCCCGTCCGCGATCGACCGGGGAGAGCGACCGCCCCGATGCCCCTGGGACGCGTGGCCGGTGCCCGCCCTCGGGCACGCTGACTCGATCGCGTTCCGCCGGAAGGGCTCCTTCCGGCCAACTGGTTGCCTCAGGCATCTATTGTTGTGAGGATTCGGGACACGGAACCCACCACGGCATCCCCACCACGGCACCACCCCTCACTTTCGCGGAGGCAGGTATGACCGAGACCGTGTCCCACTCACCGCAGGACCTCAGCGAGTTCCCCATGCCCCGGGCGGCCCGCTGTCCCTTCGACCCGCCCCCGGCCCTGCGGGACCGGCAGAGCGACCCCGCCCTGTCCCGCGTCCGCATCTGGGACGGCAGCACCCCCTGGCTCGTCACCCGCCACGACCACGTGCGCGACCTGCTCGCCGACCCCCGCGTCAGCTCCGACGTCACCCGCTCCGGCTTCCCGCACGTCAGCCCCGGATCGAAGGCGGGCAGCGCGACCCGCCGGTCGTTCATCAACATGGACGACCCGGAACACTCCCGAATGCGCCGCATGGTCACGGCACCCTTCGCCATCCGCAAGATGCGGGCCCTGCGCCCCGCCGTCCAGCGCATCACCGACGACCTCATCGACGACCTGCTCGCCGGGCCCAGGCCGGTCGATCTGGTGCAGGCGTTCGCCCTGCCCGTGCCCAGCCTCGTGATCTGCGCCCTCCTGGGCGTCCCCTACGCGGACCACGGCTTCTTCCAGCGCCACACCAAGGTCCTCGTCCGGCGTTCCTCCCGGCCCGAGGACGTGTCCGCCGCCTCCACCGCCCTCACCGACTACCTCGACGCCCTGCTCGCCGAGAAGCAGGCGCACCCGGAGGAGGACCTGCTCTCCGACATCGCCACGAAGCAGGTCGCCCCGGGACACCTCACCCGCCTGGAAGCCGCCCGCATGGGCGTCCTGCTGCTCGCCGCCGGCCACGAGACCACCGCGAACATGATCGCCCTGGGCACCCTCGCGCTGCTGCGCCACCCCGAGCAGCTCGACGCCCTCCGCGCCACCGAGGACCCGAAGGCCGTCGCCGCCGCCGTCGAGGAACTCCTGCGCTACCTGACCATCGTGCACAGCGGCCGCCGCCGCGTCGCACTGGAGGACATCACGTACGGGGGAGTGACGATCCGGGCGGGCGAGGGCATCGTCCTCTCCGGCGAGACCGCCAACCGCGATCCGGCGGCCTTCCCCGACCCGGACCGGCTCGACCTGGGCCGCGACGCCCGCCGCCACGTCGCCTTCGGCTTCGGCGTCCACCAGTGCCTCGGACAGCCGCTCGCCCGCATGGAACTCCAGGTCGTCTACAGCACCCTCTACCGCCGCATCCCCACCCTCGCCCTGGCCACCGGCATCGAGCGGCTGGAGTTCAAGCACGACGGCGCCATCTTCGGCGTCTACGAACTGCCCGTCACCTGGTGACGGCCTCCCGCCCCCACGAAAGCGAGCTCCCCATGCACGTGGAAGTCGACCAGCCCAAGTGCGTCGCGTCCGGGCAGTGCGTCCTGCTGGCACCCGACGTCTTCGACCAGGACGACGACGGCATCGTCGAACTGCTCGACGCCGACCCCTCCCCGGACCACGAGGACGACGTACGGGAATCCGCCGCCGTCTGCCCCGCCTCCGCCATCCGCCTGGCACCGAGGTGACCACCGCCCGGGCGCCGCGCCGCATCGTCGTGGTCGGCGCCTCGGCGGCGGGCCTCACTGCCGCCGAGACCCTGCGCGCACAGGGATACGACGGCGCCCTCACCCTCATCGGCGAGGAACCGCGCCTGCCCTACGACCGCCCCCCGCTGTCCAAACAGGTCCTCGCCGGTGAGTGGACGGCGGAACGCACCCGGCTGCGCCCGCCCGAGGCGGTGACGGCCCTCGCCCTGGACCTGCGCCTCGGCACTGCGGCGACCGCCCTGTCGCCCTCGTCCCGGACCGTGTCCCTCACCCGCGGCGAGGACATCGGCTGGGACGCCCTCCTCATCGCCACCGGCGTACGCCCCCGCAGGCTCCCCTGGAGCGGACTGCCCGGCACCCACGTGCTGCGCCACCTGGACGACGCCCTCGCCCTGCGGGAACGGCTCGCCCCCGGCCGCAGACTCGTCGTCGTCGGCGCGGGCTTCCTCGGCTCGGAGGTGGCCTCGTCCGCGCGGGCCCTCGGCGCGCACGTCACCCTCGTCGAACCCGCCCCCCTCCCGCTCGCCCACGTCGTCGGCCGGCACGTCGGCGCCCGCGTCGCCCGGCTGCACCGCGAGCACGGCGTGGACCTGCGCACCGGCACCGCGGTGGCCGCCGCCGAGAGCACGCACGGGCGCCTCACCGGCCTCCGGCTCTCGGACGGCACGCACGTGCCCGCCGACGACGTCCTCGTCGCCATCGGCTCCGAGCCCGCCACCGACTGGCTCGCCGGCAGCGGGCTGCGCCTCGACGACGGTGTCGAGTGCGACGAGCGCAACCGCGCCGCCCCCGGCGTCTACGCCGCCGGAGACGTGGCCCGCTGGCACAACCCGCTGTTCGGCACGACGATGCGCCTCGAACACCGCACCAACGCCGCCGAACAGGCCGTCGCCGCCGCGCGGAACCTGCTCCACCCCGAACAGGCCCGCCCCTTCGCGCCCGTCCCGTACTTCTGGACGGACCAGTACGGCATCCGCGTCCAGGCGTACGGCCACCTCCGCGGCCACGAGGAGAGCCGGGTGGTCGAGGGCGACCCGGACGAGGGCCGCTTCCTCGTCGCCTACCGCCGCGGCCCCGCCCTCGTCGGCGCCCTGTCCTTCGGCCTGCCACCGAAGACCCTCCGCCCCTGGCGGGCCGCCGTCGCGGCCCGCGCGGACTGGGCGGAGGCGACGCGCGCGTAACGCGCCACGAGCCCCGCGCGAGCGGCCACCCCCGGCACGTCTCGCCCAGGCGCCCCAGCCTCCCGATAAACAAATCGGCCCACCCGGTGGCGAGGTTGGGAAAGCTGGAACCGATTTGCCCGCCCCGGGAAACGAAGCCGCGCCCGTGCGACCCCGCGCGACATTCAGGAGGGCGTCATGAGCAAGCCCGAGTACCAGGAGGAAGGCCCCGCCGACGGCGGCGCGGCGGGTACGCCCGGCGTCCACGACGGCGGCGCGGACGGTGGTGCCGAGGGTCCGGCGGACGGCGGCGCGGCGGGTACGCCCGGCGTGCACGACGGCGGTGCGGACGGTGGTGCCGAGGGTCCGGCCGACGGTGGCGCGGCGGGTACGCCCGGCGTCCACGACGGTGGCGCCGACGGTGGTGCCGAGGGTCCGGCCGACGGTGGCGCGGCGGGTACGCCCGGCGTCCACGACGGTGGCGCCGACGGTGCCGCCGAGGGCTCTTGAGCCCCGAAGGGAACGGTGTGATCCAGGACGTTGGTGTTCCCACGGACACCGGCGTCCTGGAATCGCGTCTGACCGGCCTGGGCCGGGACGAGTTCGCGCGCGAGGTGTGGGGACGCACGCCCTCGCTCACCCGCCGCGCGAGCGACTTCTCCGACCTCTTCTCCTCGGCCGCCGTGGACGAACTCGTCTCCCGGCGCGGACTGCGCACCCCGTTCCTGCGCGTCGCCAAGGACGGAGCCACCCTCCCCGAGTCGTCCTTCACCGCCCCCGGCGGCGTCGGCGCCACCATCGCCGACCAGCTCGACGACACCGCGCTGTGGCGCGCCTTCGCGGACGGCGCCACCCTCGTGCTCCAGGCCCTGCACCGCACCTGGGAGCCCGTCGGCACCTTCACCTCCCGGCTCGCCACCGAACTGGGGCACCCCGTCCAGGCCAACGCCTACGTCACCCCGCCCCAGAACCAGGGCTTCGACGCCCACTACGACGTCCACGACGTCTTCGTCCTCCAGATCACCGGCACCAAACGATGGCTCATCCACGAACCCGTCGTCACCGCGCCCACGCGCGCCCAGCCGTGGACCGCCCACCGCGCCGCCGTCGCCGAGGCCGCCGCCGGCCCGCCCGTCCTGGACACCGTCCTGGAACCGGGCGACGTGCTCTACCTGCCGCGCGGCTGGCTGCACTCCGCCGTCGCACAGGGAACCGTCTCCACCCACCTCACGCTCGGCGTCCACCCCTGGACCCGGCACGCCGTGGCCGCCCAGCTCGCCGAGACCGCGCTCGCCACGCTCCGCGAGGACCCCGAGCTGCGCACCTCCCTCCCGCTCGGCGCACAAGGACCCGGCGAGGAACTGGACGAGATCCGCGCACGACTCCTCGCCGCCCTCACCACCGCGGACCCGGCCCCGCTCCTCGCCCGCACCCGCCGCGCCCAGGGCCGCCCCGCGCCCCTCGGGCCGCTCGCACAGCTCGCCGCCCTCGACGCCCTCACCGACACCACCCCCGTACGGCTGCGCCCCGCACTGGAGGCACGCCTGGACGGCACCCGGCTGTGGACCCGCGCGGGCTGGCTCGACCTGACACCCGCCGACCTGCCCGCCGTCCGCCGGCTGCTCGACGGCGGACCGCACCCCGCGCGGGACCCGGGCACCGCCCTCGTACGCCGTCTGCTGCGCGCGGGCGTCCTGGTCCCCGCCGCGCCCTGATGGCCGGGGACCCGGCGCGGTTCTTCTGCGCCGAGGCCGCGCGAGCCCGCGGCGACGGCCTCGCCGGGACGGCGCCGCACGGCCGCGTCTGGGTCCTGATCGAACACCCGGGAGCCTGGCCGCCCAACGGCTTCGAGGGCCTCGGCCTCGAACCCGCCTGCGCCACCCGGGTGTTCGAAGCGGCGCGCGCCCGCAAGGCCCGCATCCTCCTCGTCCGCCGCCCCGGCCGCGACCGCCGCGCCGCGACACGCCACTGGGCCGTCCTCCACCACGACGCGCGCGGGGCCCACCGCCAGACCTGGGGCACATGGACGAGGGACGCGGACCTCGACGGCATCCCCGACGCCCTGCGCCACCCCGGCACGACCGGGCACCCGCCCGTCGTCCTCGTCTGCGCCCACGGAACGCACGACGTGTGCTGCGCCGTACGGGGCCGCCCGGTGGCCGCCGCCCTCGCCACCCGCCACCCGGACCTCGTCTGGGAGTGCACCCACGTAGGAGGCGACCGCTTCGCCGCCAACCTCGCCGTCCTCCCCGACGGGGTGTACTACGGCAACCTCGACGCGCCCTCCGCCCTGACGACACTGGCGGAACACCTCGCGGGACACGTGCACGCCCCCCACCTGCGCGGCTACACCGACCTGCCGCCCCCCGCCCAGGTCGCCATCGCCGCCCTCCTCGCCCGCCACGGCCCCGCCGCCCGCCACGCCTACGACATCGTCGCCACGG
Source organism: Streptomyces sp. SPB074 (assembly GCF_000154905.1). Lineage (GTDB taxonomy): Bacteria > Actinomycetota > Actinomycetes > Streptomycetales > Streptomycetaceae > Streptomyces. The sequence goes on from NZ_GG770539.1 coordinate 6,765,774, forward strand.
AACGCGCGGACGACGGCTGGCGCGTCCGCGTCGCGGGAGCGCCCCCGCACCCGGCACTGAGCGAGGTCCGGGTGCGCACCCGCCGCACCGGCCCCCACCGGCTGACCTGCCGGGGCGCGACACCGAGCACCTTCCTCGCGCACGAGGCCGTCACGGTGCGCACCCTGCGCGGACCGGCACCCACGCCCGGCCCCCACTGAGCGGGAACGCACGCCGCACCACGCCACCCCGGGCCCCGCGCGCGG
>NZ_GG770539.1:6766161-6808467 GCF_000154905.1 Streptomyces sp. SPB074
ACGCGCAACGCCCGCGTACGGCCACGCCCCGCGAGGCGCCCCCAGTCCCGGTACGTGATGCCGTCGGCACTGCCCTCCACCCGCAGGCCCGGGATGTCGCCACCGGTCCACTCGGCCTCGACCTCCCGCACCGCGAGCGCCGCGCCGAGGTCCACGACCAGACGGCCGTCCTTCCCCGGCCGCCACGCGCTGTCCGCGTCCCCGTCGACGGCCGCGGCCGGGTCCGACATGCCCGCCGGCAGCGGACTCGTGGGGAACACCGTCCGGCCCAGCGCCAGATCGTCCGCCGGATGGGCGGCCGCCCCGCGCAGCCGCACCACGACCGGCCGGCCGCCGGAACGCACCGAGACCACCGCGGTCCTGCCCTGCGCGCGCACCCGCACCCGGCAGGAGGCCCCCGAGAGCCGCACCGTGGCCCCGTCCTCGACACTCACCCGCAGCCCGGCGGGCAGCGCCCGGCCCGAGACCGGCGCCAGCGTGAACCGGGGCGCCAGCAGCACCGCCCGCGCGCCGCGCAGCTCGCTCTCGTGGACGACCCCCTCCCGCGTCACCGTCTGCGTTCCCGCGAAGACCAACCGCTCGGCACCGTCCTGCGGCACCGAAACCCGGGTGCGCACGTCCTCGGCCGAGAAGTTGAAGAGGCTCAGGTGCTCCTCCACGTACGCCGCCCGCACCCGCGGGTCCTCCGCCGACGGCGCCTTCCGCGCCGCCAGCGCCCGCAGCCGGGCGGGCGTGGCGGCCGGGTACCCCTCGACCACCACGGGAGCGGCGGGACCGTCGCTCAGGACGATCGCGTCGTCGTACACGGACAGGGGGTGCTCGCGGTCCGCGCCGCGCACCACGAGACCGGCGCGGCCGTCCACGTCGAGCCAGCCGCCATGACTGCGGGCCCGCGCCTCGGGATAGACGGCCAGGTCCTCCCACCGCTCCCCGTCCGCCGAACCCTGCACGCGGTAGCCGCGCCCGGCCGCCGCCTCCCAGCGCAGCGTCACCTCCGCGATCTCCCGCGCGGCACCGAGGTCGACAGCGAGCCAGCTGTCCGCCCGCTCGCGGTCCGCGACGGACACAGCCCAGCGCGTCGCCCCGTCACCGTCGACCGCCCGCTCCGCCCCCATGCCCGGAGCCGACGACGACGCCGTCGCCGTACCCCCGCGCGCGAGGTCCTCGCCACCGGCCGCCGCGCGCGCCTCGAAGGCGAACAGCGAGTAGCCGTACGCCGGATCGGGCCGCACCCCCTGCATCCGCAGGTGCCGCACCGCGGTACGCGGCACGTCGAGCGTGTCGACACGCCCGCCGGCCGCGGGCGCGCTCTCCCCGTCCCGCGCCGCCACCTTCACCGAGCCCTCCGCGAAGCGGAAGGTACGGGAGCCGCCGAGCCCGGCCATCCCCGGCATGGTCAGGTTGTACACCTCCAGACGCCCCTCGGCCGCCGCCGTGCCGCTGCTCGCGTAGACCACCGCGCCCGAGCCCAGCGTCGTGAACCCGGCCCAGCCGGTGTCGAGGCGGAACAGCGTCGCGCTGCCGTCGAAACCGTCGCGCACCTTCGTCCAGGTCTCCACCGACCGGCCCGAGACCGTGCCAGCCGTCGAGGGCAGGAACATCGGCGTGCCGCCACTCAGCTTGAAGAGCCAGTCGTCGTGCGCCGGCTGCCAGGCGAACTTCACGAACCCCGGCTTGCTCACCGCCGCCGCCCACGCCGCGGGGGACTGGTGCGAGACGAGCCCGGGGCCGGTGCCGAAGTCCCGCACCCCGGACGCCCGCGCGAAGAACTCCTCGCGGGAGAGCGGCCTCACCGTCGTGTGCGCCGTCCACACGTGCAGCAGGTAGCTCAGGGCGATCTCGGCGCGCGCCTCGGGCTCGTACTTCGGCTCGCCGGAGAACTTCGCGAGCCGGTAGCGCGGCGCGTACTGCTGGTACGCCTCAAGACGGGCCGCGAGTTCGGCCTCAGCGCGGGCCGCGGCACGGTCTCCCTTGACCCGCGCGAGGAAGGCGAGCGGGATGACGTCGCGCCCGTAGAGATGCTCGCGGTCGTTGACCATCGGCATCAGCGGCTCGCCCGCGTCGCTCATGACACCGAGCAGGGTCTGCCACAGCGGGTCGCCGTTGGGCTGCTTCGTCAGCACCTCCGGCAGCGGCTTGCCCGCGGCGAGGAAGTGCGAGGAGTTGCGGCCCGAGGTGCGCCACAGCTCCTCCTGGTAGTGCGGGCCGAAGGAGCCGTGGTTCTCGACGATGAACGTGTCGTAGAGGTTGCGCGCGGTGTTGGCCGAGACCGGCACGCCGTCCACCAGCGCCGGGTTGGCGAGGTCGGCGGGCGGCAGCCCGGCCTCGTTGCGCGACCAGGTGCCGAAGCGCTCACTCCACGCGGCGTGGCGGGCGTCGTCACCGGCCCAGGCCAGCGCAGGGGCGAGGGACTGCGTGTAGACGCCCATCTCCTCCAGCTTTGTGTCCCCCACGAAGCCGCCGGTGAGGCCGTGCGGCGTCCAGGAGCCCGAGGCCGGATCGTCCCCGGTGCCGAGAGCTTCCGTGTAGGCGGCCTGACCGCGCAGGAGCCCGTCGACATGGCCGCGGGTGGTCTCGTCCAGCTCGGACCACAGGAGCTTCGCCGCCATGACGAAGTACGACTGGAAGGTGGTGTCGAAGAAGAGCGTGCGGCCCCACTGGTCGCCGCCGTTGAGACGGTTGGACGCGGCGAAGTGGCGCAGGGTGGCGAGGGTGCGGCTGCGCAGAGTGTCCCGGTCCACGCCGGTCAGCCCGCTGTCGTAGCGGCCGTGGGTGAGGAGCACGGCGTTGCCCAGGACGACGGCGAACCCGAAGTCCTTGTCCGTGTAATAGCCGCGGGCCGCGTCCCACTGCGTCTCCGACCAGCGGGTGTGCTGGGCGAGGACACGGAGGTAGGTGGCGGCGATGTCGTCGGGGGTCGCGGCCGTCCCGGCGCGGGTCCCGGCGGCCGACGCCTGCGCGGCTCCGGCGCCGACGGGCAGAGCGCTCAGCGCGCCTCCGGCGGCGAGGAGTTGGAGGAAGCGTCGGCGGCGGACGTGGGTGGGGTCGGGCGACACGGCGGGGGCCTTCCGTTTGGACAACGTTGTCAAGGCGCATTCTTGACACGCCTCCTGGCGGGAGTCAACGGGTCTGCCCCGGGACGTAGCGGGGGGTTTCGCGCCGCGAGCCCCCTCCGCGAGTTGGCTGGAAAAGCCTGTGCCGCGACGTCTATCCCCGAACAAGCTCTGGGCAGCGACGACTTGCCGCCGATGGCCCGCTCATTGGGGGCGCCGGAGCGGTTCGCAGTGGCGCGGGCTGGCACGGGCTCCGCGCTGCCCTGGCGTTCACTTCCGGGCGGCTGTGCCTTCGCGGTGTGTGGGCGCTGTCGGTGATGAGGGTTTCGTCGGGGTGCGTGGTGCTTTACGAGTTGGTGCGTGATAGCGGGTGAGGTGTCGTGCCACGTGGATGGCATGATCCCGCTGTGGCGATCATGGTCAATCGGGCGGTGCTGGCGCATCGACTGTTCACGGGGCTCTCCCGGCGTCATCTTGCGTGCTTGGTCGAAGAGTTGGCCGAGCCGTGGCAGGCCGGGGTCGAGGGTCGCCGCCATGCTGTGCGAGGCGGGGCCCGCAAGCGGGCCGAAGGCGCCGGCGCCCGCCATCAGCTGGTGTTCGTCGACCGGTTGGTGGCCACACTCATCCACCTGCGGCACGACCTGCCGCACTCGGTGCTGGGGCTGCTGTCAGGTGTCGACCGATCCACGGTCACCCGGGCGATCGGAGAGGTGCGCACGCTCTTGGCGGAGCGGGGGTGCGCGGTTCCCGACCGTCCCGGCCTGCGGCTTCGGACTCTGGCGGATGTGTTTGCCTACGCCCAGGCCGAAGGTGTCGAGCTGCGTCTGGACGCCACCGAGATCCAGGTCCGCCGGCCACCGGCCGGCCGCGGCGGCCGGCGCGCATTCGTCTCGGGCAAGAAGAAGCAGAACACGATGAAGGCCACCGTGATCGCCGGCTGGCGGGGCCGCACGTTATGGACCGATGCCCTACGACCTGGGCGTATGCACGACGCCACCGCCGCCCGCGACGAAGGCATCGCCATCTGCTTCCAGCACTTCCCCGACGTCGAGGTCCTGTTGGACGACGGCTACCTGGGGCTGAGCCGCGACCATCGCGGGCAGGCGATCACGCCGCCGAGAAAACCCCGGCCGGGAGCACTGCCCGACAGAGTCGAACAACGGGGACGCGACCGCCACGGCCACTCGTCCGACCGCATCACCGTCGAACACGCCCTCGCTGATCACAAACGCTGGAAGCAACTGACCCGCTGGACACATCGCCGCGACCGCCTGCCCGACACCTACCGCGCCATCGCCGGCCTCGTCTCCGACCGCAACACCAGCATCTGAAAACGGCCCTGATCAGGCAAACACACCTCACCCCCTATCACGCACGGGCCCTGACCCTGGAGTTTGGACACCGGAGAGACTTGGATCTTGATGGTCCAGGAGAACGGAGTCCCTGTGGGGATGAAGCATTACCCCGCCGAGTTCAAGGCGGACGCGGTCGCGTTGTACCGGTCGCGTCCGGGAGCGACGATCAAGTCGGTCGCCGCCGATCTCGGAGTGAACACCGAGACGCTGCGGAACTGGATCCGGGCCGCCGACGGACGCCGCGCCGGTGCCCATTCCGCCCCCGCAACGGCACCGCAGCCTGCCGGTGACCCGGTTCAGGCGGAGCTGGCCGCCGCGCGCAAGAGGATCCGCGAGCTGGAGGAAGAACGCGACATCCTCCGCAAGGCGGCCCGGTATTTCGCGACGGAGACGCGCTGGTGAACCGCTGCCAGTTCGTTGAGGATCACCAGCGCCGATACGGCGTGAAGCGGCTCTGCGACATTCTCGGGATCGCCCGCTCGAGTTTCTATTACTGGCGTCGCACCGCCCCGGCTCGCATGGCCCGTCAGGCCGCTGACGACCGGCTCGCGGCCCGGATACGCAAGGCCCACAAGGAGTCCGACGGCACCTACGGAGTCCCGAGGATCACTGCCGAGCTCCGCGACGAGGGCGGCCAGGCGGTCAACCACAAGCGCGTTGCCAGGATCATGCGGACCATCGGCCTCGAAGGGGTCCGTCTGCGGCGCCGGCACCGCACCACCATCGCCGACCCGGCCACCGCGAAGGCCCCGGACCTGATCGGCCGCGACTTCACCGCGAAGGAGATCAACACCAAGTACGTCGGTGACATCACCTACTTGAGCGTCGGCGGCGGACGGTTCTGCTATCTCGCGACAGTGATCGACCTGTGCTCGCGCCGCCTGGCAGGCTGGGCGATCGCCGACCACATGCGCACCGAGCTCGTCATCGACGCCCTCGCCGCCGCGGAACGGACCCGCGGCAGTCTGAACGGGGCGATCATGCACACCGATCACGGAGCCCAGTACACCAGCGGGGCCTTCGCGGACGCCTGCCGCCGGGCCGGTGTCCTGCAGAGCATGAGCGCCGTCGGGTCCAGCGCGGACAACGCCGCCGCCGAATCGTTCAACGCCAGCTTTAAAAGGGAGACGTTGAAGGGCCGAAAGGGCTGGTCAAGCGAGCGCGAGGCACGACTCGACGCCTTCCACTGGCTGTCCCGCTACAACACCCGACGCCGTCATTCCCGGCTCGGCCAGCGAGCCCCGATCACCTACGAGATCACCGTCCACCCAACCTCAACTACCCTGGCCCGAGCCGCATAGACGTGTTCAAACTCCAGGGTCAAGGCCCCACCAGTTCGTTACGAGCTGGTGCGTGATTGCGGTTGGGGAGGGATCGCGCGAGGGTGGGATGATCCAGTCCGTGGTGATCACGGTCGACCGGAACGTTCTCGCGCATCAGCTGTTCACCGGTGTCTCCCGGCAGCATCTGGCTTGCCTGGTCGAGGAGTTGGCTGGCCCGTGGCAGGCCATGATTGAGGGGCGTCGTCACGAGGCTCGCGGCGGGGCCAGGAAACGTGAGGCGGGGGCCGGTGCCCGGCATCGGCTGGTGTTCGTCGACCGGCTGGTCGTCACGCTGATTCACCTGCGGCACGATCTCCCGCACTCCGTCCTGGCCCTGTTGTCCGGTGTCGACCGTTCCACCGTTACCCGCGCGGTCGGAGAGATGCGCGGGCTCCTGGCCGAACGCGGATGCGCGGTCCCTGACCGTCCTGGCCTGCGGCTTCGGACCCTGGCGGATGTGTTCGCCTACGCCCAGGCCGAGGGCATCGAGCTGCGGCTGGATGCCACCGAGATCCAGGTCCGCCGGCCCGCAGCCGGCCGCGGCGGACGCCGGGCGTTCGTCTCGGGCAAGAAGAAGCAGAACACGATGAAGGCCACTGTCGTTGCCGACCATCAGGGCCGCACTCTCTGGACCGACGCCCTGCGGCCAGGCCGGATGCACGATGCGACCGCCACACGCAACGAAGGTATCGGAACCTGTTTCCAGCACTTCCCGGACGTGGAAGTGCTTCTGGACGACGGCTACCTCGGTCTCCGGCGTGATCACCCCGGCCAGGCGATCACACCGCCCAGAAAACCAAACAAGATCGCTTTGCCGCACGTGCACGCCGCCAGAGAAGAGGCCCGGCACCGACACTCATCGAAGCGCATCACCGTCGAGCACGCGCTTGCCGACCACAAACGCTGGAAACAGCTGACCCGCTGGACGCACCGGCGAGAGGCCCTGCCCGACACCTACCGGGCCATCGCCGGCCTCGTCTCCGACCGAACCGCCAACGCGTAACCACGCCCCTGATCAGGCAAACACGCCTCAACCGCAATCACGCACCAGTTCGTTACCGAGGTTGAACTCGGGATGTCGTGTTGCTGGTCAGGCGGGTCGGATGGTCAGGCCGGTCTCGATGAGACAGCCGTCTATGAGGTGGCTGCGGTACTGGATGTGCCGTAGGCCGCGCCGGACGGTCTGGACGAGGTGTTGCGGGGTGCTGAAGGCGACGTTGGAGAGCCAGCCACGTCGCAGGAGTGACCAGGGGTCTGTCAAACGAGCGGTGTAAGTAGGGTTGTTGAGGGTTACTGGCGGGCTGCGGAGAGTCGGCCGTCGAAGGTGATGTCGAAGGCGTTGAGAGCGGTTTTCCAGCGCATGGTCCAGCGGGCCTGGCCCTTGCCGGTCGGGTCGAGCGACATGATCGCCATGTAGACGCACTTCAGGGCGGCCTGTTCGTTCGGGAAGTGCCCCCGGGCTTCACCGCCCGGCGGATCCTGGCGTTGACGGACTCGATCGCGTTGGTGGTGCAGACGATGCGGCGGATCTCAATGTCGAAGCGCAGGAACGGGGTGAACTTTTCCCACGCGTTCTCCCAGAGCCTGACGTCGCCGGATACTTCTTGCCCCATGCGTCGGCGAACTCCGCGAACCGATCGAGGGCCGCGTCCTCGGTCGCCGCGGTGTAGACGGGCTTGAGGACCTTGGCGATCTTGTCCCAGTCCTGGCGGGCGGCATAGCGGAAGGAGTTCCGCGGCAGATGGACCACGCAGGTCTGCACGACGGTGCGGGGCCAGACGGTCTCGACCGCGTCGGGCAGGCCCTTGAGCCCGTCGCATACGAGCATGAGGACGTCGTTCACGCCGCGGTTCTTGATCTCGGTGAGGATGTGCATCCAGTGCTTGGCGCCCTCGCCGCCGTCGCCGGCCCACAGCCCGAGAATGTCCCGCCGGCCCTCGACGGTGACGGCCAGGGCGACGTAGATGGGCCGGTTGGCGACCGCGCCGTCGCGGATCTTTACGTGGATGGCGTCGATGAAGACGACCGGGTAGACGGCGTCCAGGGGCCGGTTCTGCCATTCGGCCATGCCTTCGAGGACCTTGTCGGTGATCGTGGAGATCGTCTGGCGCGACACGTCGGCGCCATAGACCTCGGCCAGGTGGGCCTGGACCTCGCCGGTGGTCAGGCCCTTCGCCGCGAGTGAGATGACCATCTCGTCGACGCCGGACAAACGCTTCTGGCGCTTCTTGACGATCTTCGGTTCGAAGGAGCCCTCGCGGTCGCGGGGCACGGTTGTCTCCACCGGGCCCACGTCGGTCAGTACGGTCTTGGCGCGGGTGCCGTTGCGGGAGTTGCCGCCGTTCTTCCCCGCCGGGTCGTGCTTGTCATAGCCGAGGTGGTCGGTGATCTCGCCCTCGAGGGCCGACTCCAGGAGTCGTTTGGTCAGCTGCTGGAGCAGCCCGCCCTCGCCGGTCAGCTGCAGGCCCTCCGCCTGAGCCCGGCCCACCAACTCGTCGATCAGCCGGTCGTCCACAGACTTCGACGGCACCGTCTCAGACGGCTCGACGGGCTCGGCCTTGGTCACGTTGTTGCTGGTCATCGATGCATCTTCCATGATCGGGAGTTACACCGAACGTTTTACAGTCCCTCCCTCGCGGAACGTCTCGGCCAGCACCGCACCACGCCAGCCGCCCGCGACTTCATCGACCGCGCACACAGCGTGCTTGCCGCCTGAGAAGCTGTTTTCAAAGGCGAGGGCTGTGAGCGCCGTCTTTGGGGTCACCCGTTTGGCGGTGCGGAGTGAGCGGATATGCCTGACGGGGGTGACGGTGGCAGTGTCTGCAGATCTCCGTCAGAGGAGTTTGGTCATGATCATCAAGAAGTTGCACGAGGCGGGTTTGCGTAGTGATCACGCCTATACGGCTGCTGTGGTCTCGATCGGGCTGTCGTTCCTGTCGTGGACGGCGTCGGTCAAGGGAGAGGCAGCGGGTACGGACCGTGCTGACCGGTGGGGGATTTTCGTGGGTGAGTGGGCGCCGACGTTCTTCGGCCTGGGACTCGCACTCGCGCAGTACGAGAAGGACTGACCGGCAGCTGGTTCCGGTGGGGTCGGCCGGTGGCCGGCCCCACCGGCGCGTCAGACGTCGGCCGCAGGTCCTGCTGAGTGACGGCGTCGCATGCTCATGGCCAGGCGTCTGGTCATAAGGGTGATGGCGGCCCAGGTGATGATCGTTTCCGAGTGCTGGATGAGCCGCTCGTAGTCGCGGGAGTGTCCAATAGACGGCGGATCCGATGATCAAGGAGTCGCCTGATGAGTGAGACCATCACCGAGCACGGGGCCGTGGAGGAGTCGGTCGTCGAGTCGGCCGCGGAAGCGGTGTCGGACGAGCAGTTGATTGGCATGCTGGTCGACCGTGCCCGTTCCGATGGGCTTCAGCTGACCGGGGAGGGCGGGCTGCTGCGGCGGCTGACCGAGCGGGTGCTGGAGTCCGCCCTGGAGGGCGAGATCACCGACCACGTCGGCTGTGAAAAGCACGATGCGGCGGGCCGGAACAGCGGCAACTCCCGTAACGGCACGCGGGTCAAGACCGTGTTGACCGATGTCGGGCCGGTAGAGGTGAAGGTGCCCCGCGACACCGCCGGCACCTTCGAGCCGCAGCTGGTCAAGAAGCGGCAGCGCCGTTTGACCGGTGTGGATGAGATGGTGCTGTCGCTGTCCGCGAAGGGCCTCACCCACGGTGAGATATCGGCTCATCTGGCCGAGGTGTACGGGGCGGAGGTGTCCAAGCAGACTGTCTCCACGATCACCGACGCGGTGATGGAGGGCATGGCCGAGTGGCAGTCGCGTCCGCTCGATCGCGTCTACCCTGTCGTCTTCGTAGACGCCATCAACGTGAGGATTCGCGATGGCAAGGTCGCTAACCGGCCGATCTGCGTGGCGATGGCCGTCACCGTCGAGGGTACCCGTGACATTCTCGGCATCTGGGCCGGTGACGGTGGCGAGGGTGCCAAGCACTGGCTCCAGGTCTTCACCGAGCTGAAGGATCGCGGAGTTGAGGATGTCCTCATGCTGGTCTGCGACGGACTGAAAGGCCTGCCGGACGCTGTCGAGACGGTCTGGCCCCGCACGGTCGTCCAGACGTGCATCGTTCACTTGATTCGCAACAGCATCCGCTATCGCGCCCGGCAGGACTGGGACAGGGTCGCCAAGGACTTGAAGCCCGTTTACACGGCGCCGAGCGAGGCCGCCGCGACCGAGCGGTTCCTGGAGTTCTCCGAGAAGTGGGGCTCCAAGTATCCGGCTGTGATCAAGCTGTGGTCGGACGCCTGGGCCGAGATGGTGCCCTTCTTGTCCTTCGACGTCGAGATCCGCAAGGTCATCTGCAGCACGAATGCGATCGAGAGCGTCAACGCCCGCATCCGCGAGGCCGTCCGGGCCCGCGGTCACTTCCCGTCGGAGGCCGCCGCGTTGAAGTGCGTCTACATGGCGCTGATGAGCCTGGACCCGACAGGCAAGGGCCGACGCCGCTGGACGATGCGCTGGAAGGCCCCGCTGAACGCCTTCCAGATCGCCTTCGAAGGCCGCCTCACCCCCACCACCACCCACTGAACCTCAACAACCAAGATCGGGCCTTGACCCTGGAGTTTGAACACGTCTATGCGGCTCGGGCCAGGGTAGTTGAGGTTGGGTGGACGGTGATCTCGTAGGTGATCGGCGGTATCAGGATCGGCTCAGGCGCAGGGTGGCGAGTGGGGGGGGCGGACCTTCCGGGACGGGCCGTGGTTCGGGGGCTGTTTCGACCAGCCCTTTCGGCCCTTCAACGTCTCCCTTTTAAAGCTGGCGTTGAACGATTCGGCGGCGGCGTTGTCCGCGCTGGACCCGACGGCGCTCATGCTCTGCAGGACACCGGCCCGGCGGCAGGCGTCCGCGAAGGCCCCGCTGGTGTACTGGGCTCCGTGATCGGTGTGCATGATCGCCCCGTTCAGACTGCCGCGGGTCCGTTCCGCGGCGGCGAGGGCGTCGATGACGAGCTCGGTGCGCATGTGGTCGGCGATCGCCCAGCCTGCCAGGCGGCGCGAGCACAGGTCGATCACTGTCGCGAGATAGCAGAACCGTCCGCCGCCGACGCTCAAGTAGGTGATGTCACCGACGTACTTGGTGTTGATCTCCTTCGCGGTGAAGTCGCGGCCGATCAGGTCCGGGGCCTTCGCGGTGGCCGGGTCGGCGATGGTGGTGCGGTGCCGGCGCCGCAGACGGACCCCTTCGAGGCCGATGGTCCGCATGATCCTGGCAACGCGCTTGTGGTTGACCGCCTGGCCGCCCTCGTCGCGGAGCTCGGCAGTGATCCTCGGGACTCCGTAGGTGCCGTCGGACTCCTTGTGGGCCTTGCGTATCCGGGCCGCGAGCCGGTCGTCAGCGGCCTGACGGGCCATGCGAGCCGGGGCGGTGCGACGCCAGTAATAGAAACTCGAGCGGGCGATCCCGAGAATGTCGCAGAGCCGCTTCACGCCGTATCGGCGCTGGTGATCCTCAACGAACTGGCAGCGGTTCACCAGCGCGTCTCCGTCGCGAAATACCGGGCCGCCTTGCGGAGGATGTCGCGTTCTTCCTCCAGCTCGCGGATCCTCTTGCGCGCGGCGGCCAGCTCCGCCTGAACCGGGTCACCGGCAGGCTGCGGTGCCGTTGCGGGGGCGGAATGGGCACCGGCGCGGCGTCCGTCGGCGGCCCGGATCCAGTTCCGCAGCGTCTCGGTGTTCACTCCGAGATCGGCGGCGACCGACTTGATCGTCGCTCCCGGACGCGACCGGTACAACGCGACCGGGCCGACGCCGCTGGACGATGCGCTGGAAGGCCCCGCTGAACGCCTTCCAGATCGCCTTCGAAGGCCGCCTCACCCCCACCATCCAAACTCCAGGGTCAGGGCCCATCAGCCGTTGACTGGACAGACCCGCGTGACTGCCCTGCGGGCTACGCACGCCGGCCCGCGCCCCAGTGGGCGGTACCCGCAACAGGTCTTTCGGCGGTATCAGGATCGGCTCAGGCGCAGGGTGGCGAGTGGGGGGGGCGGACCTTCCGGGACGGGCCGTGGTTCGGGGGCTGTTTCGATGCTGACCGCCGCCGCCGGCGCGACGGAGCGGATGCGGCTGGGGCGATGGTGACGTCGGCACCGCATTCACACATCACGGGGGTGACCTGCGGGAATGGTGATCAGATGTGGATGCCGATGGGTCTGAATCACCTTGGTACGGTATTTAAGCTTGCTACGGGTTAATGCCACACGATCAGATGAATCGCAGGGCGTACAGGGGTGACACCGCGAAGGACTGCCGAGAATTCGGGGCGTGGCCCTTTCCCCTTCCTCAGGTTCCGCCGGTTCTTCCGGTTCCGCCGGTGTGCTCCCGCCCACTTACCCGGTCCTGCTCGGTGGTGTGCCTGAGCTGGGTGAGGGCTGGGTGCACTGGCCGAGGAGCAGCGCGATACTGCGGGAGCCGTACGACGTGCTGGCGCTCAAGGCGCGTCTCGACCATGGTCGCGCCACCCCGGAGGACCAGGCCGACCCGCGGATCGCAGGGAGGGTTGCGCGGTCCACCGGGGCGCAGGCGCTCGCGGCGCTGGCGCTGGCTCGTCAGGCGCAGCCCGTCTGGGCGCGGGTCCCGCTGAGTCGGCGGCTGGAATTCGTCCACGCGGTTCACCGGCTTCTCCGGGAGCGGGCTGAGGAGTTCGTCGGGGTCCTGGTGTCCGAGGGGCAGCCTGTGCGCGTGGCCCACTGGACCCTGTCGGCGGTTCTGAACCTGACACATCCGGACTCGCTGGACCATGCGCGGTCCGCCCTGGTGTGGGAGGGCTCGCAGGCGGGCCGGCGGATACGGCTGGTGCGCAAGCCGGACGGGGTGGTGTGCCTCGACCCGGCGCGTAACGCCCCGGTGGCCACTGCCCTCGCCGGGATTCCCACCCTTGCGGGCGGCAACGCGCTGATCGTCAACGCCCCGCCGTCGGTTCCGCTCAGCGTCGCCTATCTCTTCCACGAGCTGGTCGATCCGCTGCTGTCGGAGTACGGAGCGCCGCCCGGCACGCTCAGTGTGCTCTGCGCGCCGGCCCGGCCCATGCTGCGCACGTGGCTCGACTCGCCCGACTGTGACGACATCTTCTTCTTCGGTGGTTCCCGGCAGGGCGCCGAGCTGACCAGGTCCTGTCTGGAGCACGACAAGAAGCCCATCATGGAGCTCGCCGGAAACGACGCCCTGGTGGTGTGGCGGGACGCCGATCTCCTGTCGGCTGCCGAAGCCGCGCTGGAGCGGTACCAAGGATCCGGGCAGCTGTGCCTCGCCCCAAAGTTCGCCCTGGTCCACCCGGCGGTGGCCGACGAGTTCACCGCGCTGCTGCGGAGCCGGGTGACGGCGTTGCGTGTGGGCCCGCCGGAGGACCCCGACGTCGTCCTCACCCCCGTGGTCAAGCGCGCCGAGTGCAAGGACGTGCTCGACGACGCCGTGTCCAAGGGCGCCGAACTGTTCTGCGGGGGCGAACTCGTCGATGTGGAGGGCAGGCCGACTTCTCGGGGACCGTTCATCACACCAATTCTGCTGCGGGTACGCGGGCTGCGGAAGGCCGCGACGATGCGGGCGGTGGCCGAGGAGACGTTTTACCCGCTGATGTGCCTCATCGTGCCCGAGAGCGCTTTGGACGCGTCGCGGCCCGCAGACCCCGGGCACGGAACAACAGGCGGGGGTCCTGCCGGCCCCGGGGATCGGGAGGACGCCGCGCTACTGGACGCCTTCCTCGCGTTCGTCAACGCCAACCGGTACGGACTGCGCAACTCCTTGTGGGCCCGGGACCCGGCCGTCATCCACAGGTTCACCGGTGAGGTGACCAACGGAGGCGTGCTGAAGGTCAACGACAGCCACATCGGCACCCTGCCGGTCCTTCCCATCATCGGCGGCACCGGCCTGTCCGGCGGAGTGTTCGGCGAGGCCAACATCCCGCTGCTACGCACCACCCGGCTCCAGGGCATCAGCATCGGCACCGGCGCCGAGGACCACTTCGATCACCTCGGAGCGGCCGGCCTCCAGCAGCCTTCCCCGCACCCGGAAGAAGCCACCCCCCTGCCCGGGACACGAAAGCCCGGCGCCACGAAACCCGACAAGGAAAGCAGGCACACCTCATGACCACGACCTCCGGCACTCCACTGCTGCACCGCAAGATCGACGTCTGCTTCGGGCATTTCGACACGGACGGCAGCGGCTCGATCGACCGCGAGGACCTGCTCACCCTCGGTTCGCAGCTCCTGGCGAAGTTCGGTGAGCCCGCCACCTCCCCCAAGGGCACCACCCTGATGGACGGGCTGGCCCGGTTCTGGGACGCCTTGGTGGCCGCCGCCGACGTGGACGGGAACCAGCGGATCTCCCCCGAGGAGTACCGCGCCGGTATGACCGGCGCGTTCGTCACCCCGGCCGGGGGCTTCGACACCTCACTGCTCCCCCTGGCCAAGGCGATTTGCGCGCTGCTCGACACCGACGGCGACGGAGAGGTCAACGAAAGCGAGTTCCAGGCATGGCAGGAGGTGTTCGGCACCGCGCCCGCCGACCGGGCCACCGCGTTCCGGAAACTGGACGGGGACGGGGACGGCCGGCTGAGCGCCGACGAACTTCTCGTCGCCATCCGCCAGTACTACGTCAGCCCCGAGTCCGAGGCGGCGGGCAACTGGCTCTACGGACCGGTGGCCTGAACGCCTGACCGCGCGCCGGGCCGAGCCGACCGCAGCCGCGCCGACCCACGCAAGGGGCTTGCGCTCCCGGCCGGCGGAAGCCGGCGTGCGGACCTCGGAACACCCCGTGCGAGCGGCGCCCGCCTCGCCCTTCGGCTGCTCGCCGACGGCGGCCCCCGCCCGGCTCTCCGCGCGCACACATGGCCACCTGTGCTGACGGAATGTCCAGGACCGGACATGGTCCGGCGTGATCCCTACACGCACGGCCACCGCCGCGGCCACTCAGTCGGCGGTATCGGGCTCCTGGCCGCCCGCCCGCTTCGGCTGTGGGGGTCCAGGAGTCAGCATTTCCAGGAGCAGCGCGCTCAATCGCTCGTCCGATACGTCGGGGAGGTGGTCGAAGGCACCGGAACCACGGGCCAGGACGACGCCGATGAAGGCGGCGGAGATGAGTTCGGCGCGCAGCTCCGGCTGGTCCGCGCCTTCCGCCGAAAGGCGGCGGCGCAGCGGTTCGACCACACGGCGGTGGAGCTCGGCGCGGGTGGCCAGCTGGCCCGCCGGGTCCTCGTGGGGACGGACGGCGACTTGGTAGATGGGGTTGGGACCGTGCCGCCGGGTGAGGTCGAGAATGACCGCGATCCGGCCGGGGTGGAGCAGATCGACGATTTCGAGGGAGCCGTCGCCCATACGTAGCGTGGCGATGTAGAGCTGCGCCTTGCCACCGAAGTAGCGGGCGATCATCGCCGGGTCGACACCGGCGCGCCTGCCGATGGCCCGCGCGGTGGTGCGGTCGTAGCCGTGCTCGGCGAACAGTTCGCTCGCGGCCTTCAGCAGCCTGTCGCGGCTGCCTGCGGAGTCCCGTCTCGGCTGGCCCGCTTCAGTCGGGTTCGTCGCGCTCATTCCGCAGGCCTTTCGTCGAGTCCGCTCAGTACCGGCCCCGGCTCCAACGACGGCGGTGTGGCCTCCGCCACCGACCCTACGTGTTCCGGGGACGGGACGGTCGTTATTGTCCGCTTGCCGCCGCGGCGCAGCGGCACGAGCACGGCCACCACAGCGCTGGCGAGCCACACGACGCAGCTGAGCAGTCCCACGGTGGTGTAGCCGCTGGAAGTGGGGTACGCCGCCCCCGCGTGGGTGTGCCCCTCCAGCACGGCTGCGCTCAACGCGCTGCCGACCGCGTAACCGATGTACCGCAGCACCTGGTTGAAGCTCATCGCGCTGCCGGTCTCGTGGGACGGAACCGCGCGGACGAGGAAACCGGGAATCACCGCGAAAATGATCCCGACGCCCAGGCCGGCGACGAACATGACCACCACGATCTGCGTCATGTTCTCCCGCCACAAGGTGAACATCGCCATCGCGGCGAGCAGGATCAGGCAGCTCATCGGAAGCACGGTCCGCGGCGAGGTCCGGCGCACCAGTACCGGGGTGAGCCGGTTGGCCAGGAAGCTGCCCACAGAGAAGGGGGTCAGCGCCAAACCGGCCACGACCACCGTCTGCCCCAGCCCGTAGCCCGTCGAGGAGGGCGTCTGCACCAGCCTGGTCACGGTGGACAGCAGCAGGTACATGCCCACGCCTGCCAGGACCGCCGCCGCGCTCGCGGTCATCACCGATCTGTCACGCACCAAGCGCAGCGCGACCAGCGGATGAGCGGTTCGCAGTTCCCACACCACCCACACGGTGAACAGCAGCAGGGACGCGACGATCATGCCATCGACACGCGGGGAGATCCAGCCCCAGCTCTCGCCTTCGCTGATCGCCACCAGCAGCGACGCGGTGCCAGCGGTCAGCAGCACCGCTCCGAGGACGTCCAGCGGAGCGGGGGCCCGGTGCCGTGGGGCCGGCACGGCCCACGCCGCGGCGGCCAGGCCCAGTGCGCTGGCCACCGCCCCGAGCCAGTAGGCAGCCCGCACGCCTCCCCACTGGGCCACCAGACCGGTGAGCGGATAGCCCAGGCCCACACCTGTCACCGCTGTTATGGAAAGCAGCGCTATTACCGGCACGGCCCGCCCGATGGGCAGCACGTCCCGGGCCACGGCGATGGTCAGCGGTGTGAGTCCCAGCCCGACGCCCTGAAGCGCACGGCCCACCAGCAGCGTCGCAAAGCCCAGCGGTAGCGCGGCCAGGACGCAGCCGACGACAACCAGCGCGAGTGCGCCGACGATCACGGTCCTGCGGTGCGGTCCGTCGCCGAACCTCCCCATCACCGGAGTCGCCACCGCCGCCACCAGTTGTGTGATCGTCAGTGACCACTGCGCGTCGGTCACCGACACGTGGTCCATCGCCGCGATGGAGGGGATCAGTGGGGCTCCGAGGCTGCCGATCACCGCCGTGACCAGGCAGATGAATGTCAAGCAGGGCACCAGCGCCCGCAGCCGTGCCGGCTCCATCTCGCTCCTCACTTGGCGGCCCGAAGGATCACCACCCGACGTCTACATGCGATGTCTACGCTTGATGATAATCCCTCCTCGCGCGTCCGTCGTAGGAACGCCTCAGCATCGAGGGAGCGGATCATCGCGGCGTCCCGCGCGCCCGCGAGATCCAGGTGGGCGGTGTGAGGGTCCGAAACGACGGTCACACAGCCTTGGGCACGGCCCGCTGCACGTCACGGGAGCGACCGGTCAGGGCGGGCACCTCGGGCGTGGTTTTGTTCGCGCCGGAGCCCATCAGAATCTCCCCGTGTGCTCAGCGCGGCCGGATGCGAAGCCGGTCGCCGATGACGGAGGCTCCGGGGCGCGGTTCGTTCTCGTGGTACCAGGCTTGCGTCGGAACCCGGACCGGCTCGCCACCCGGCCGGTGACACCGCAGGAGTGGCAGGCCGCGGCCCCGCAGGAGCGGGCCGCCGTCCGTGACGTGGCGCGGGACATCCCGGCACTGTTCGACGAGGGCTCGGCCTACCCGGCCAAGCACCGTGCCCGGCTCTCGGACTTCTTCGTCTTCGCCGGCATGGGCCCGGCCCTACGCGATCTGCTGAAGAGGTGGACGGCCCCGGGGCGGCCGCTGACCACCAACGTCGAGTTCGCGCGCTACCGGCGCGGCGACACGCTCGGCGAGCACTCCGACGCCGAGTCGGACACCTTGTTCGTCCTCAACTTGTACCTGGACCCGGGCTACCGAGAGGGCGACGGTGGTGTCCTCGGCTTCCGGGACGAGGAGGGCCGTGAGCATCTGATGCCGCCCCGATTCAACAGCGTTTCCGTGATGCCGATCCGGCCGGGCTGCGTGCACTGGGTCACCTCCTGGCGGGCCGACCACGCCGGTCGCCACACGGTCAGCATTGCCGTCGTTCCCGCGTCCGCCGGTGAGGTGAAGTGACATGCCGTGCAGCAACGAGAGCGGCCCTGCAGAGCCCGTGGCGGCCCGCGGCGACGGCTGCGTCGTCCTCGCCTTCCCCCCGCTCGTCGAGTCCAGCTTTGGCCGCTACTTCCCGTCGACGACCGTCCTCGCCGGTTTTCTACACAGCCGGGGGGTCCGCACCCACCAGTGGGACCTCAACGAGGAGTTCGCCCTGCACCTGCTCGACTCCGGCCACCTGACGGAGGCGGGCGCGGGCCGACTCGTCGGCCTGGACGGCTGCCATCCCGAAGAGATGAGCGCCGTGGCGGGCCGTTGGCTCGCCCGCCGTCGCGACGCCCTCTTCGACGAGGACGGCCGGCATACCTTCGCCGCCGAGTCCGGTCCGGCGTTCCTGCTGTCGGCGCTGGCGCAGCCGTACCTAATCGACCCAGAGGCCGAGTGGCTGACCGACGCGGCACTGATGCGCTCGGAGCGGACGCTGATCTATCGCGCGTACTACGCCTCGCTCGACCTGGCCTCTCGGCTTCCCGCGGAGGCCCGGCCGCTGGGGATCTCCGTCCCTATGGGACCGCAGCTCGTGCCCGCGCTCCTGCTCGCCGAGGCCGTCAAACGCATCCGGCCTGACGTGCGGACGGTGCTCGGCGGTCCGACGTTGTCCCTGATGAACGAGTCCGACCTGGCCCGTCTGCTGGAGGTCCACCATCAGGTCGACGCGGTCGTGCGCTTCGACGGTGAGGCGCCCCTGCTCGCCCTGTACCAGCAGGCCGCCGCGGGCGAGTGGCGGCCGACCGAGGTCAGGGGGGTGTCCGCCATGGCCGACGGGGAGACCGTCCACGCCTTGCCTGCACCCGGGCTGCATCCCAATACGCTGCCGCCTGCCGCGTACGACCCCGCGCTGATGGCCCGGCTGGTCGGTCACGAGATGGGCATCGTGCAGGCGCGCGGCTGCTACTGGGGCAAGTGCGACTACTGCGACTTCGTCGAGCTGTACGACGGGTCCCCGCCCTACAGGGGACGTTCCGTGCAGAGCTTCATGGCCGAGCTGGAGCACCAAGTGAGGACGCACGATGTGCGCCATTTCGAGCTGATCACCGAGTCGATCCCGCCCGCGTTTGCCCGCCGGTTCTCCCAGGCGGTTCTCGACCGCGGGATGGACATCACGTGGAACTCGTTCGCCATGGTGGACCGACGTTTCGACGCCGAGCTGCTTCAGCTAATGGTCCGGGCCGGCTGCGAGTACCTGATCATCGGCATGGAGACGACGAACTCCCGGGTGCTGAAACTGGTGCACAAGTCCGCGGACCGCCAGGAGAACCTGCGATTCATCCGCGAGGCCCACCGGGCCGGCATGAAGCTGCGGATCAACCTGATCCCCGATCTGCCCTCCACCACGCTGGAGGAGGCCATGGAGTCCCTTCGAGACGTGGCCGAACTCGCCGACTGCGTCGAGTCGTTCACAGTCTTCCCGTTCGAGGCGACCCGCTCCTCCGAGGTGGGCCGCCACCCCGAGCGATTCGGCCTGGTCGTCCGGGACGGCGGCAGCGTGCTCGCCAACCAGGCGCAGTACGCGCTCAACCACCTCGGCAACATCGACCCGGCGATGACCCGTGAGGAACGCATCGGTGTCCACCGCGCCTTCAAGGACTTCGCGATCGGTCACGGCTCCGCGCACATGCGCCGCACCGGCGACGAGTTCCTCGACCGGCTGCCCGGCGAAGACGAGGCGTTCCGGCTGGCCGTTGCATCGCTGGACGTCCTCCCCCGCGGCGACGAGTTGGTCGTCACACACATCCTGCGCCGTGAGCGCACGGTCCTGCCCGCCGTCGTGGCCCGAGGCCTCGGCCCCTGGCTGGACGGGACGCCGCTGACCCGCCGCGAGCTGACGGACGTCTACGGCCCGGCCGGCGGGGCTGCGGTCCTGCGGCAGCTGGTCGGGGCCCAGATGCTGACCGCCGCCACCGCCGGGCGTCCGGAGCCGGCCCTGGCCTGACCCCGCCGGCCCACCCCGCCGGCCGTTCGCCGCCGCGCCGCGCACCGACCCCCGCCCCGTCCACTCCCTTCGTGAGGAGAACCATGTCCAGCACCACGACACCGCCGCCGTCGCCAGTTCCGCCGGCCCTGACCGGCGCCGCTCCCTACGTCGCGCCGCAGTACCTGACCGAGTCCACGGTCGAGATGCTGCGCGACTGGTACCACGGGGGACCGGTCCGCCCGCTGCAGCTGCGGGATTTCCTGCGCCCCGAGTTCGCCACGGATCTGGCCGCCGCGATGCGCGCCATCCCCACGTGGTCGCGGCACGCCGCCAAGTACGAGGGGCGCCTGGGCAAGACCGAGTACTGGGACGATGCCGTCGACGAACAGGACGAGGTCACCATCGCCCAGTTCGTTGTCAAGGACATCCACGCCCTGCTTGACGAGGGCGCCATGGACGCCGCGCATCAGCGCACGCTTCAGGAGTTCTTCGTCTTCTCCGTGCTCTCCGACGCCCTGCGCGACTGGATCTCCTCCGGCACGGACCTCGTCCTGCGCAAGCACACCACCATGGAGCTGGCCGCGTACCGCCGCTCCGACGCTCTGGGAGCCCACCAGGACCTGGTGCCTGGCCGGGTCCTCGCGGTCAACTTCTACCTCGACGAGGTGTACACCCCGCAGGCCGGCGGACGACTCGCCTTCCGCAACGGCGAGGACACGGAGTTCTTCGTCGAACCCCTCTTCAACAGCGTCTCGCTGATGCCCATCCGGGAGGACTGCTGGCACTGGGTCGAGCCGTTCACCCGGGACGACGTCGGCCGCTACACCATCGCCATGGGCCAGCACCTGGAGGGGAGCTGAACACCGTCCGCCTGCTACCCGCCGTCGCCGTCCACGAGAGCGCGGACGAGACGCTGCTGACCCTCGGCCACCGGCTGCTGCGCATCGGCGGAGCCCGGCCGGGCCTCGGCGAGGCGCTGACGCGGCTGCGGGAGGGCACCACGCGGGAGGCACTCGGGACACTGTGGCGCCCCGGCGCGGCGACCGCGCTCCTCACCGAACTCACCGAGCTGGGCTGGATCACGGCCGAACCGGCGGCAGCGGCACAGGACTTCACCGGCGAGTCGTACGAACGGCAGGTGGACTACCTCGGCCTGTTCACCCCGGACACCGGCACGGCGCAGCAGCGGCTGCTCACCGCCCGGATCGGGGTGATCGGCCTCGGCGGCATCGGTTGCATCGTCGCCCAGCATCTCGCGGCGGCCGGCGTGGGTCTGTTCTGGCTCGTCGACGACGACCGCGTGGCCGTGCACAACCTCAACCGGCAGTTCACGTACACCCGTTCTGACCTGGGGCGGCCCAAGACCGAGGCGCTGGCCGGCTACCTGCAGGCGGTGCGGGCCGGTGCAGTGAGCGTCGGCGTGCGGAGGCGGGTCACGACCGTGGGCGACCTCGCCGCGTCCCTGCCCCACGACCTGGATCTGGTGGTGGCGGCGGCCGACACGCCGCCCGGGCTGCCCGCCGTGGTCGCGGACTGGGCAGCCCTCACCGGCACCCCGACAGCGTTCGGCGCGGTCGGCGTTGGCGTGGGCCTGTGGGGCCCGGTGGTCGACCCGGCCCGGGGCGGCTGCTGGAGCTGTTTCGAACGCGCCCGGCGCGCCCGGCTCACCGACCGCGAACGGGAGATCGAGGACCACTCCGCCGAACCCGCCCCCTTCTCCTTCGGTCCCGCCAATACAGTGGTCGCGGCCATGCTCGCGCACGACATCGTCGAGTACCTGTGCAGCGGAACATGCCCGACGCTGGGGCGGCGGGCGGCCTTGGACTTCACCCGACAGCAGATCACCCACGGCGAAGAGAGCACGTGCACGTGTCCGACGACCTCATGAGCGATCGACAACAGGTATCAGACCAGCAGACGGTCGCACCACCGGAGTTGGGGAAGCAGCTCCAGGAGAAGGACCCGGGGCGCAAGCCGAAGAAGGCCCCGTTCCGCGGGACCGGCTTCCTGCGGTTGTGGACCGGCGAGACCCTGTCCCTCGCCGGCACAGAGATCACCTTCATGGCGATTGGCATCACCGCCGTGACCACTCTCGCGGCCACTCCATGGCAGATGGGCGTGCTGGAGGCCGCCGAATCCGCCGCAGTCCTGCTGCTCGGGCTGTCGGCGGGTGTCTGGGCGGACCGGTACGAGCGGCGTGCCCTCATGCTGGTGTCCAACGTGGCGCGGGGGCTGCTGCTCTTCACGATCCCGCTGCTGTTCTGGCTTGACGCGCTCACCATGCCGGTCCTGTACGGGGTCGTGTTCCTCGTCGGCGCCTTCACCCTGCTCTTCGACAGCGCCACGTCGGCCTACCTGCCCCGGCTGCTGCCGCGCGGGCAACTGGAGCGCGCCAACTCGTGGATGGAGGCCAGCACCTCCGTCGGCACCGTCGCCGGGCCGGGTCTGGCCGGTCTGCTCATCCAGGTCATGAGCGCACCCGTCGCCCTGGCCGTGGACTGCTTCTCCTACCTGGTCAGCTGCTTCACACTGGCCGGCCTGCCCAAGGCCGCGCCGTCCGGCGGCCCCCCTAACGAGGAGGCCACGACGGACGGCGG
The DNA here is from genome assembly GCF_000154905.1 of Streptomyces sp. SPB074. Taxonomy (GTDB): domain Bacteria; phylum Actinomycetota; class Actinomycetes; order Streptomycetales; family Streptomycetaceae; genus Streptomyces. The sequence continues at coordinate 6,788,442 of NZ_GG770539.1, forward strand.
ATCCGGGGCGGACACCAGCGGCACTCCCGGCGAGGGGAAAGCCGAAGACGAAGGCGCCGGAGCGCGGAAGAAGCGAGAGTCGCATCGCAAGGCCGTGCTCAAGGGTCTGCGGGTGCTGCGCGACGACCGCATCCAGCGTCCGATGATCCTCGCCGCCACCCACTTCAACATCTTCCACGCGATGTTCTTCGCGGTTCACACCCTCTTCGTGCTCCGCGTCCTCGGCTTCAGCCCGGGCCTGCTCGGCGCCACCAGCATGGCGGGCGGTGTAGCCGGTCTGCTCGGCGCGTCCTGCACCCCCTTCCTGACCCGGCTGCTCGGCCAGGGCCGGGCCCTGGTGGCGGCCTACGCGGCCCCCGGCTTCTCGGCGGTGCTGGTCCCGCTCACCCAGCAGTGGGACAACCGCCCGCTGGCCATCGCCTTGGTGTCGGCGTCCACGTTCACTTGGACGTTCGCGGTCGTGGTCAACCTGGTCATCAGCGAGACCGTGAAGCAGAGCCTGGTCCCCAACCACCTGCTCGGCCGGGTCACCGCCACCACCCGCTTCGTCAGCTGGGGCTGCCAGCCGGTGGGTGCGCTGCTCGGCGGCTGGTTCGGCGGGCACTTCGGGTTGGCCGAGGTCATGTACGTGTCGGCGGCCGGTCTCCTCACATCGGCGCTGTGGCCGCTCCTCAGCCCGGTCCGCGCCCTGCGGGGCCCCGAGGACGAGGTGGATAGCCGGAACGAGACGGACGTCTCGCCGGGCGCGGCGCTCCCCGTCGGCGACGTACCCCTGCCGCAGTCCGCGCCGCCCACCGAGCCGCCCACCGAGCCCTAGGAGCACCGTGCCCGTCCTCAGCCCCGTCCGTCACACCCTCTCCAACGGTCTGCGGGTGGTCGTCTCCCAGGATCCCACCGTGCCGGTGGCCGCGGTCTGCCTCGGGTACACGGTGGGTTCCTGTGACGAACCGCACAGCCGGACCGGGCTTGCGCACCTGGTCGAACACCTAATGTTCCAGGGCTCGACGCAGGTGCCCGCCGGCAGGCACACCGCGGCGATCGAGGACGCCGGGGGGTACACCAACGCCGCCACCGGTTTCGAGCGCACCACCTTCCACAGCATCGTCCCGGTCGGTCAGCTCGAGCTCGTCCTGTGGCTGGAGGCCGACCGCATGGGGGGCCTGCTGGACGCGCTGACCGCCGAGAGCCTGGCCACCCAGCGGGATGTGGTGCTGAACGAGCGCCGCGAACGGTACGACAACGTGCCCTACGGCACAGGCTGGGAACAGTTGGTCGCCATGTCCTTCCCGGCCGGACACCCCTTCCGCGCGATGCCAGCCGGCAGCCCCGAAGACCTGCGGGCGGTGACTCTCGACGACTGCCGCTCCTTCTTCAGCCGCCACTACACGCCGGACGGAGCGATCCTCTCCGTGGTCGGCGACGTCCGGCCCGAAACGGTCTTCGACGTGGCCGAACGGCACTTCGGGCACATCCCGCCGTCCGGCGCGGCAGCCAGCCCAGCGGCGCGCTGCGTCGCGCCGCTCACGCCCACGGGGCCGAACGAGTCGCGGCGGCACGTGGTGGAACCCGTGCCGGGTCCCGCTTTCATGGCCACGTACCAGCTCCCCCCGTACGGCGAACCCGGGTGCGCGGCCGCCGACCTGGCCGTGACGCTGCTTGGCGGCATGAGCAGCCGCGGGCTGCACGACCGGCTGGTGCGCCGCGGCCGGCGCGCCCACACGGCTCGCGCGTCGCTGACGCCCCTGCGCCGGGCGCCGTCTCTCGGCCAGCTCAATGTGCGGGCCCCGGCCGGGGTCGCGCTCGCCGACGTGGAGCGTGCGGTGGATGAGGAGATCGAGTATCTCGCCGGTGGCGGGGCCACCGAGGCCGCCCTGGCGGGGGCCCGGGCGCAAATCCGCCGGGACTGGTATGACCGGCTCGCCCACCCGGCCAGCCGCGCCGACGAACTGTGCGCGCAGGAGGCGTACTTCGGCGACGCCACCCGCTGCGACCGGCACCTGGCGAGCGTCCTCGACGTCCAGGCGTCGGACGTCAGTGCGGCGGCCGACGAACTGCTCACCCCGGCGCGCCGCGCGGTCCTCACCTACGAGCCTGGGCCCGCGCGGAGCCCGTTCGCGCAGGCCACGCCGGCACAGGCCCGCCCGGCCCTCTCCCCGACGTCGTAACCGATCGTGCCGCCCGCCGGTCTTTCGCGAAGGGTTTCCGCATGACTGCACCCGTCTCCGCTTCCTCTCTCCACCCGGCCGCCGTGGGCCGGCGGGCCGCCAGGCCGCGGCCGCAGCGGCCCGTGCCGGTTCCCGTCAAGCCGTGGCTCTTCCCCGCACTGCGCGAAGAGGTACTGGCCAACGGCGTGACCCTGCTGACCTGCGACCGTCCCGGTCAGGAGGTGCTGAGCGTCGAGATCGTCGTGGCCGCGCCGCTCGTCCTGGAACCCCGTGACGTGGAGGGTGTCCTCGGCATCACCACCAGCGCCCTCGTCGAAGGCGTACCGGGGCTGAGTTCGCTCGACTTCATCCGGGAGCTGGAGAACTACGGTGCGACCCTGGGAGTGGGCGCAGAGCACGCGGGGCTGCGCATCACTTTGGACGTTCCGGGCACCCATCTGGTCCACGCCCTGGCGCTGCTGGTCCGTGCCATGCGTGAACCACTGCTGTCGGCCACTGCGGTGGACCGGCTGGTCCGCGCGCGCATCCATGCCCTGGTCCGTCATGAGGCGGAGCCGGAGCGCCGGGCCGCGCTGGAACTGCACGCCGCTGTGTTCGACTCCGCCGACCGGCGCAGTCGTCCCGCGCGCGGCACGCAGGAGACAGTCCGCAACATCGACCGGGACGCGGTCGTCGCCTGCCACCGGAGCTTCCTGCGTCCCGCCGTCACCACCGTGGTGGTCGCGGGCGATCTGTCGGGGAACGGCGTCGAGGCGGCGCTGCACCGCGTGCTGTCTTCGTGGGAAGGGGAAAGCGGCACGCTGCAGGCGCCGCCCTCGCCACCCGCGCGGGACAAACCGGCAGTAATCGTGGTCGACCGGCCCGGGGCCGTGCAGACGCGGCTGGTCCTCGGCCGGGCCGCCACCGCGCGCACGGCGCCGGGCTGGGATGCGCTGCTCATCGGCAATCACAGTCTCGGCGGCTCCGTCAACGCCCGCCTCGACCGGGAACTGCGGGAGGCCAAGGGCTACACCTACGGCTTCCACAGCCGGCTGCTCGCGGTGGTGCAGCATTCGCTCGCAGTGGTGACCGGCGCGGTGGAAACATCGGTGACGGGCGACGCGCTCGGCGACGTCCGGCGCATCTTGCAAGACGTCGCCGAGCGTGGGATCGACGAGCGGGAGCGGTCGGCGGCGGTGGCGCAGATCGTGGACGCGGCGCCGCTGCGCTACCTCACGGCCGCCACCGTCGCGGACGAGATCGCCGTGCTGGTGCTCGACGGGCGCGCCCCCGCGACGCTGCCGGGCGCGTTCCGGCGGGCGGCGGCCGTCACCGTCGAGGAGGCGTCGGCGGCGCTGCGGGAGGCGTTCGCACCGGACCGCCTGGTGACAGTGGCGGTCGGCGACGCCTCGCGAATCGCCGAGGCCATCGCAGAGGTGACGTCCTCGCCGGTCCATAGGGTCTGAGGGGCCCCAGGGCGGCGCCATCGCTCTGGTCCCCTACCCGGTGCAGCCGCGATTACCCAGGCCGAGGCCGCCTGGCCTGGGATTTCCCTTCGCCGCCGCGTCACAGGCGGCTATCAGCAGCTCAGTCTGTTCGCCTCCTTCAGATCAGTTCACGGAGCCGTCGCCGGGACGCGGCCGGTAGGGAACGAGCGAGGACGCCGTCGTGTGTACATAGACCGTCCACATGGACTTTCGGCGCCTGCGGACGAGCGTCGAGCGGGTTCGCCGCCGTGCTCCAGGGCCTGATGGCCGAGCGGACCTGGGACCTTCCGGCCGCCAACGGCACCGTGATGGACCTCTGGCCCGACATCGCGGCCGCCATCTCGCCGCGGCTGCCCGACCACGCCGCCGCCGTCGCGTTCCACCCGGAGACCGCACCTGCGGGTCCTCACCCCCGGGGCCGCGCCTGCGCCCCCCCGGGACCGCGCCGGAGGCCCCGGCCTCGGGTCGGGCGCCCGCAGGCGTGGGATCGCGCCGCACCCGCAACGCCTCAAGAGCCCGCCGCGCCGGTGCCCACCACGTTCACCAGCGCGCCAGGCCCGGCAGTGAGATACCGACGGTGCCCAGACACTGCGATCGACGAAATGGGCGCAAGCCTTACGAAGCCAACTTTCGCTCCGGCAGGGACACTGCCGCCTTTCCGGACGCCATTGACCAGATGTTCCCTGTATGGCCCGCCGGGGCGTCGCGGCGCCCGGCAAGCACCACCAAGAGCACGCCAACGTCACGCTGTCCCGGCGCATGAAAGGCAGCTCCGGCCGGAACCCTGGAGGGGGCGACACCGCTCCGCAGTTCGATAGCTGTCCGCTGGCGGTAGTCGATGTCGAGGACGAGCAGGTGCTGGCGTACTGCACCGGTGGCCTGGTTTTGGACGTGCCCGCCAAGAGCATCCCGGCCCTAGGCTCCGTCTCCTTGACTATCTGCCGGCCTGGGCGCTTGCGGATGGTCCATGGTGGTGCCGTCAGGATTCCGCCCGAAGGTGGCCTCTAGGGAGCGTATCGAGTCGTGATCAATCTGCGGGATGTGCCTTCGTGGCACGGTCTGGTCCGGTAGACCGTCGTACGTGACGCGAGTGCAACTGACCGACCCGGAGTGGGATTTCATTGAGCCGTACCTGCCGATCGGCGAGTACGGCCCGTACCCCGAGCGGCTGCGGCAGCAGTTCGAGGGCGTGATCTGGCGGTTCAAGACGGGCGGGCAGTGGCGGGAGATGCCGGCAGAGTTCGGCGCCTGGTCGACCGTCCACAACCGCTTCCGGCAGTGGCGTGACGCCGGGGTCTTCGAGGCCCTGCTGGAGGGCCTGATCGCGGAAGCCGCGAAGCGCGGTGAGGTGGACCTGTCCCTGGTCAGCATCGACTCCACCACCGCCCGTGCCCACCACGACGCGGCCGGCATGCACCTGGACGAGGAGGTCCTCACCGCTCTGGAGAAGGCTGCCGCCGAGGCGGAGAAGGCCAGGTCAAAGGGGGCGGCTGCGACGAACAAACCGGGCAGGAGGCCGGGAGCGATCCCGGGCGGGAAGAACGACGGCGCGTCCGGCGCCGACGCAAACTCCGGCTGAAGGCCGCCCTGCTCGGACGCTCCAGGGGCGGGCAGACCAGCAAGATCCATGTCGCCGGCGACCGGAGGTGCCGCCCGCTGGCGTTCATCCTGACCGAGGGGCAGGCCGCCGACAGTCCGCAGTTCATCCCAGTGCTGGGGAAGGTACGGGTCCGCGGGCTCGTCGGCCGTCCCCGCACCCGGCCGGACGCGGTCGCCGCAGACAAGGCGTACTCGTCCCGCGGCAACCGTGCCCACCTGCGCAAACGCCGTATCAAAGCGGTCATCCCGGAGAAGAAGGACCAGGCCGCCAACCGGAACAAGAAGGGCTCCCACGGCGGCCGGCCCGTCAGCCACAACGCAGACCTCTACAAGGAGCGGAACACCGTCGAGCGTCTGATCAACAAGCTCAAGGCATGGCGAGGCATCGCCACGCGCTACGACAAGACCCCCGACAGCTACCTCGCCGGACTCTACCTACGCGCCTCGATGATCTGGATCAAGGACCTCACACGAGCAGCCTCTTGATCACAACCGAATACGCTCCCTAGAACAGCGGGGAGGCCTGCCTCGGGGACCGTGGCACGCACCTCTGCCAGGACATGAGGGAAGGTGCCATCGTCTATGGCGCCCATGTGCTCCTGACGGAGTTGGTAAATGATCTCAACGAGATCGGGCCTCAGCCGCATCCAGGCACGGGCGGCTCGGCGGCGGGCGTCCTCACCGACCGCCCCGGCGTCCTGACGAACGACTTCTTCGTCAACCTCCTGGACGCCTCCTGGCGCCCCGCGGCCGACGACAGCGGCACCTACGAGGCCGTGGGCGCGGACGGCGAGGTCGCCTGGACCGGCACCCGCGCCGACCTCGTCTTCGGCTCCAACTCCGAGCTGCGCGCCTTGGCGGAGGTCTACGCGAGCGACGACGCGACCGCGAAGTTCACGGCGGACTTCGCCGCCGCGTGGTCGAAGGTGATGGACCTGGACCGCTTCGACGTCGCCTGACCCACCACCCACGAAGGCCCCGGGGGAGCACCCCCGGGGCCTTCGCCTCACCCCGCCCGCAGGGGCCCGACGACCGGCCCGCGCGCCACTTTCAGGCTCCCGTCGGCGAAGGAGGTCCCCGGGATCTGTCCCCCGGGCGCCCGCAGGGTGTACGCGACCTCGTCGGCGGCGACCTGCCGGCCCTGGCTCGGCACCTGGATGTCGAAGTGGACCGGGTGCCCGTACCGGAGCACCACCTCGCGCCCTGCGACCCGTACCGTCCGGCCCGGAGCCCGCTGTCCTTCCCGCCGTGCGAGAACCGCACGTCGACGGGTGACCCGGCGAGCGTGCAGGGGGCGTAACCGCGCGGCGCGGTCAGCGTCACCCGGTAGTGGTGATGCCCCGCGCTGTGCGGCGCGGGGGTGATCTTCGCGAGGTGATTGGCGGGCCGGCACGCGGAGGGCCGCGGCCCGGCCCCCGAAGCGGCGGCCGCGGGCAGCGCCGCGAAAACCCCGGAGGCGGCCACCCCGAAGGCCAGAGCGACAGCGGTCCCGCGCAGACGCGCGAATCCCATGAACGTTCCCGGTTCTGTGGATCGAATACGAACAGCCGATCCCTGCCCTACCCGACCACCCCCACGCCACCCCCATCCCGGACCACACGACCGAAGGACCTCCCCACACCCGATTGACCACGCCCCACCCCAATTTTTCGCGGAGTGGTACGGAGGGTCACAATTCAGGGGCCATGCGATGACGGTCCTGACGGGCACGGAGCTGAGGTGAAGTGAGTTCGAGGGCCCGGTCGTCGCGTCCGGCGATCATGTGGTTGAGCCAGCGTTCGTACCAGTCGAGGAAGTCGGTAGCGGAGGAGACGTCGGGGCCCCAAAAACCATCGCTGTTGCCAATCAGAATGCGACCGGTGAGGGGACCAGTCACTGCGATGAGGCATACGTCGGTGCAGCCCATCTCAATAATATGGAGGAAGAGACCGCGTTGGTGATCCCCGGTTCCGGCGACGTCGAAGCCACGGGGCGTTCCTGGCCCTCCGCCCGAATGCATGACCATCAGGGAACATCGCTCCAGCGGCATGAGCCCGTAGAACGGCCCCGCGCCAGAGCCGCCGACGTGCGTGAGGAACTGCCGATAGGCGCCGGGCAGGAGGATTCCATGCTCGGCCTCAAACGCGGCGACGCGTGTTTCCGCCAGCTTCGGACCAAGGCAGAACTGGTGCTGCTCCTCACCGAAGGAGTGGCTACGCAGTGGTTGAAACGGGACCGCTGCCAGCTTGCGACGCAGACGGGATATGCGGGCATCCATGATGCATCTTCTCTCGTCCCCGTCACCCTACGGCTGGGTGCGGTCAGCTGCCCAGGAGAATCCTTTCCCGCAGGAAAGCGAAGCTGGTGCGGCTATGGCGGCGTCGCGTTCACGGTCGGTTTGGGAATCGTCGCACCTGGCGGCACCAGCGAGGCCTTTGCCGGTGCGACGGGCCGTGTGGAGCAGGCAGCCGATGGAGCGGCGGCTGTGACCGGTGTTCGGCATCGCGTGGACGGTGGTGTGCCTGGCCCGGACGCGGTTGACGCCCCGGCCGCCCTTTGAAGGTGAGGTCGCGGCCGTGGCCGCGGTGGCGTATGTGAGGCGCTGGTGGGTGCTGACCGCTATCGCGCTGGCCCAGTTGATGCTGATTCTCGACAACACCCACAGGATGTAGGGGTGGTTTCTGCGGTGGTGAGTTCGGTGCAGCCGGTGGGTGCTTCGTTGGGGACTGTGTTGCTGAATTCTGTCGCTACGGGGGTGGGCGGTCGTTATCTTCGCGCGCACGACGGCGTCACTGCCGGTGAGGGCATGGTGGAGGGCTTTTCCGTGGCTTAGTACTCCAGCAGCGGTTCGTGTCCTGAGCTGCGTTTTTGGTAGTGGCAGCGGCGGGCGGTGGCTTGGTGGTGTCTTCTCCAGGCTGACCACTTCAGTGCGTGGGTGACTGGGTCGGGGTGGGGTCGGGGGCGGGGAAGGAGAGTGTCCAGGAGGCGTCTGATTTCTGCCACGGTGAGCGGGGCGAGAGAGGTTCGTTTCCAAAGCCCCCTTTTTCGGGCTCGTCGGCGGCTTGGGCTGCGAGTGAGGTCAGGACGGCGTGGGCGAGCATGGCCAGGGTGATGTGCCGGTACCAGCCGACGTAGCGGCGGACCTCGTACTCGTCCAGGCCGCACTCGTTCTTCGCCGCCTGGAAGCATTCCTCGATCGCCCAGCGTGTGCCGGCCGCCCGCACCAGGTCGGCGACAGTGGTGCTCGTGGGCGCGTAGGCGAAGTAGTAGGCGGTCTCCTCGGGCCGTGCCACGCTGCGCCGGGCCAGCACCCATCGGTGGTGGGCTGACTCGTCGCCGTCGAAGAGGGCGATCGACGGCAGTCTCGCGCTCGCCCAGTCGTAGACCCTGGGGCCCTTGGCCCCGTTGCCGCAGGACAGCCGCTGCCAGGCATCCTGGGGCGCCTGGGCGATGAGCTCGTCGATCCGCCAGAACCCCGTCAAGCTCTTGACCTGCTGAGACTTCGGAACAGCGACGACGTAACCGACATCGAGTTCCTCCAGCAGGCGGCGGAACTTCCAGTCCTGCCCATAGGCCTCGTCCGCCGTCACCCACCGCGCCGGCAGACCGGCGGCCAGCGTCCGGGTAACCATCGCCCTCGCGAGTTCACCCTTGGTCGCGAACTCCCGCTCGTCGGGAACCTTCGCCGCCCGGCAGCGTTCCCGATCCCCTGTCCACGCCTTCGGGAGATACAGCTCCCGGTCGACCAGGGCACGTCCGCGAGACGTGGCGTAGGCGGCGAAGACCCCGACCTGACAATTGTCGATCTTGCCCGAGGTGCCGGTGTACTGCCTGCCCACACCCGCCGACGTGATCCCCTTCTTGATGAAACCGGTGTCATCGATGATCAGGACCCCGTCATCACCGAGCACCTCGGCCACATACTCGCGGACATCGTCCCGCACCGCGTCCGCATCCCAGACGCTGGAGTTCAGCAGCCGCTGGAACCCGTCAGGACTACGGTGCCCCGCCCACTCCGCGAGCTGCCAGCCGTTCTTACGCGCCACACGAGCCAGCAGACCCCGAACGTAATCCCGCATCCGCCACCGCAGATCCGCCCGAGCAAACCGACCCGCGACCCGAGCGAACGCAGCCTCCAACTCCGCGCGGACCATACAGCTACTTCACCCAGCTCCCTCATACCAGGAGAACGACAAAGACCAGCTCAGGACACGAACCGCTGCTGGAGTACTAGGCGGTGTCTTCAAATGTCACGCCCACATCAGGAGCGAGGCGAGGGTGACGGCTGCGTGATAGGACTCGGCGGTCTTGTCGTAGCGGGTTGCGATGCCGCGCCACTGCTTCAAGCGGTTGAAGCACCGTTCGACCACGTTGCGCTGCTTGTAGAGCTGCTTGTCGAAGATCGGCGGGCGGCCGCCCCGGCTGCCGCGCCGGAGCCGGTTGCGTATCTGGTCGGCACGCTCGGGGATGGTGTGGCTGATGCCTCGGTGTCGCAGCCAGGCGCGTATCGCGCGGGAGCTGTAGCCCTTGTCGCCCAGCACGTGCGCGGGCCTCGTCCGGGGGCGGCCCGGGCCGACGCGCGGCACCCTGATCGCTTCCATCACGGCGGCGAACTGGGTGCAGTCGTTGGTGTTGCCACTCGTGAGGACAAAGGCGAGCGGGCGTCCGAAGGCGTCGCAGACCAGGTGGATCTTGCTGGTCAGCCCACCTCGGGAGCGTCCGAGTGCCCGGTCGCGGTGCCCCCTTTTCGGGCCCCGGCCGCATGCTGGTGGGCGCGTACGACGGTGGAGTCGACCGACACCAGCCAGCCGACCTCTCCTGCCGCGTCCGAGCGGGCCTGTGCGGCCTGGAGCATCCGTTCGAAGGTGCCGTCCAGGGCCCACCGGCGGAAACGGGTGTGCAAGGTGTGCCAGGAGCCGTACCGCTCGGGCACATCTCGCCAGGCCGTGCCCGTCCGGAACTTCCACACGATCCCGTTGAGCACGGTCCGGTCGTCCAAGCGCTTCCGCCCACGAGAAGCCCCGGGCAACAGCGGACGGAGGAACTCCCACTCCGCATCGGACAATTCATGACGACGTATCATCCGACCATGATCCACCACTCAAGATCAATTGAAGACAGGCCCTAGCACTGATATCGGTGGGGGCCTCGCCTGCGCAGGCTGCCGGGGAGAACTGGAAGGTGTATTCGACCCACTTCTCCCCCAAGGGCTACGACCTTCCGCTGCGGTACGGTCGCCACGACAACACTGCCGGCCATACGACAGGTTTCGGCGCCTACCACATCGACGACAGGAACCACCGGCTCGGCGTCATCAGCTGGAGCGACTTCAAGGACGACATCGACCAGGTTCTGGACAGTCCCAGCACCAAGTGCAGTAAGAACGGCACCAAGTGGGAATGCGTCTCGAAGCTTTCCAGCGGGGTCAGCCAGTTCGGCAACATGAAGGTCGTCTACACCCACAGCGACAGCGGTACCCCGGACGGGCGCCCGAAGGGCATCATCACTGCGTTCTACCTTCATGACTGTGGCTGTCTGAAGTAGCAAGCGAAGAAGGCGGGAAGCATGAGCCTGAGAGACCACTACGCCGACTATCTCACCCAGTTCAGCGAGAGCGCCGAAACCCAGATCGCCCACCAGGTGAGCCGGGACGGCTACGGAACACTGCGCGGCTTCGAGATCGGCGAGGACGAGCAAGGCGTATGGGCGGAAGCCACTGTCGCACTGCGCGGTGAAGTAGTGCGGCGATGGGGAGCCGAAATCTATAAGCGCCGCAACCACATCATCACCGAGGACGGACCCCTCGACGACGCGGCTTTCGGCGCGGATCTGTTCTCCACCGCGGTGATGGAAGATCTCGACACCTGCGGACGGCCAGTCGGCTAACTGCCGTAGCAGGTCTGCGCGGCACGCTACAGCTACACCCCGTACTACGGGCAAGGACAACCCTGAGAACGCGCAGCGGCCTCCGCGATCCGGATCGCGGAGGCCGCTGCGCGTTCTCAGGGTTGTCCCTCACGACGCCGCACGTAGTACAGGGCGGTCGGTGTCCATGTTCAGCCCTAGGCTCGGCGGCCCGTCGATGACGATGATGTCCGGCTCTGCCCCACCCTCCTTGATGCGCGTCGGGTCCGCTGATGGTGCCGCTGTCTGTGGCGCTGGTCACGGACAAATCCGCACGGCCAGGGGCCTAGTCAAGGAGGAAACGGACACCAGTCGGCGGGGAGCGTCAGACGACGGTCAAGGGGGTCCTTCCGACGGTGGCTCCGGCCCGCGCGCACCTCCGCGTACGGGCCGGACGCTCACCGACCCGGCCCGCAGGCCGGAGAATCCGAGGACACTGTGCCCGCCGACCTCACTCCCGACCTCGCCTTCGAGCCGCACGAGCCGGCCGACCGCAGCCCTGCTGACGGCGTCGACCAGGTCCCGCCGGCCCCCTCCATGGGCCCCTCCACCGCCCCCTCCATGACGCCTTCGGCCGACGGCCGCATCGGTGCAGGTCAGCCCAGGAAACCGGGGGACTTCGGCACGTTCGACAACCCTTCTAAGCCTTTGAAGCAGACATGGAAGCCAACCCACACCAGGAAGAAGGAAGTGCTGAAGGCTCTGGGGATCTTCCAGAGGGCTACCGCTGACCACCTGTGGCGGATGCTCCGGCCCGGCGACCGGCACGACCGGTGCACGAGGGACACCCTCAACGCCCTCAAGGAAGAGGGGAAGGTCCGGGTGGAGACACGACTGGAGTCGAACCACCAGCTGTGGGTGCTCACCGAGCGAGGACACAAGGAAGCCAAGCAGCTGCTCCCGAAGAACGTGCGGATGTCCGTGCTGCGCAAGCTCCAGTACGACGACGACGGAGAGCCGGTCGACGGCGACGGCTACGACGAACACGCCGCCGCCGTCACCTCGACCGCTGCCGTGCTCACCGGGGCCGGGTACGGCACCCCGCTGTCCTGGCAGACCGAGATCGCCCACCGCCTGCCGTACGGGTACACCCAGTACGCCGACCTGACGATGCGCGCCCCGGACGCCGGGGTGCCCGCGATGCTCCTGGAGGTCGACCGCGTCAACGAGCCCGTCGACGACCTGACGGCGAAGCTGCGCCGCTACAACGACTGGTTCGAACTCCTGGCGCCGAAGGCCGACAAGGACAGGGAGAAGGCCGCCCGGCGACAAGGTGCGGCGGTGCACGACTTCCGGCTGTGGTCGCGGATCTACCCGGCGACCGGCCGGGAGGGCTACGTGCCAGTGGCGTTCGTGTTCACGGGCAAGACCGCCGCGCAGCGCGAGAGCCGAATGCGGCGCCTGGAGCAGGCCGCCCGCCGCTACTTCGCCGGCACCCCGTACCCGTGGGCCGGGTTCACGGCCGTCGACTACCACCAGGCGGTGCCCGTGGTCGTCACCGAGCTGGAGCGGATCACCGCCGACCCGGCCGGGGCAGCGGGCCCGGTGTGGCGGCGGCTCGGGCGCGAGGAGTGGCAGACGCTGAGCGAGGCCCTGGACAACCCGGACGGCGAGCGGCTCTACCGGATGGAGGAAGAGCAGAACCGTCGGCGGCAGGCAGAACGCAAAGCCGCCGAGCGGGAGGCGCAGCGCCCGGTGTGCACGCAGTGCGGCACCAAGTTCACCGATGAGCGCTGGCAGTCGACCCGGCAGTCCTCCTGGCACAGCGAGACGGACGGCTTGTGCGGCCCGTGCGCGGCGGAGCACTTCGGCCGGATCGAAGCCGAACGCGTCGCGCAGCGCGAGGCGGAGGAAGCCGCGGCGCGGGAGGCGACCGAAGCGGAGGCGAAGAAGAACCGCGGCCTGTTCGGTCGCCGCCGGTAGCCGCAGGCAGGCCCACGCGGCCGGAGAGCGTCTTGCCCACGGTCACCGCCGGGCGAAAGGATCGACATGACACGGACGTCATGACCGAGGGGGAAGTACACGGTGAGCAACAAGCTGCTGGAGCCGGACGGATGGCTCGTGCTGGGACTGCCCTGGCCGGAGCAGACCCGCGACGGCTGGGGCGAGTGCGCGGTGGCCATCGCCCCGACGATGATCCCGCGCGACCTCGTCAGCAAGAGCGCCGGCATCGCGCTCGATCTCGCGACCGGCCTGGCCCGCGACCCGAATGACGGGCCGGGCAAAGCCGTCTTCTTCTCCGACGTCACCCTCTGGCTCGACAAGCAGGGCAAGGACTGGGCGGACTTCGGCGCCGACTACGAAGCCGTCATCGACGAACTCGTCAAAGCACCGGTCCCGCAGCTCTACATGACGCTCGTGCAGAAGGCCCACGCCATCCTGTGCGACGCCAGCCGCGAGGGGGTGCGCCTGTACTACCCGGGCGGCGACGTCGAACACGTCACCCCGCAGGTACGCGCCGACGTCCACGCCGCCATCACCACCAGCCTGGAACGGGACTGGCCGCCCTACATCCAGGGCCTCATCGACCGCGGCGCCTTCCAGACCCGATAGCCGCACCGCACCCAGCGGCGGGCCCGGCCTCCACCCAGGCCGGACCCGTCGGCCATCACGGCCCGCGCTGTCGGTGGCGGCTGGGAGGCTGGTCGGATGAACGATGGTGACGAGCAGCTGCTGCGTGGCCGGGTGTACGGCCACGACCACGACGACCCCAACCCGGGCCCGCTGCCGCACCAGACGTACGCCGCGCTGGTCGGCGGTCCCCTGGACGGTCTGCTGCTCGACATCACCGGCTGGCGGCCGGAAGACATCGAGGACGGCGTCGCCCTGATGACCGAGCTGTCCCGGTGGCCAGGCGGCCGGGCGCTGTACGACCCGCAGCCTGGCGAGCCCCGCACTTCCGGCCCCAGCGTCAGCTGCCGCTTCTACTACTCCGGCGACACGCCCTGACCCCAGCCGCCGGCCCCGGCGCCCGGGGTGCCCTTGGTCAGCTGGGCGGAGGTGCCGCCCCGATCGTGGACACAGCGCGATGCGTCCAGGCCCGAGCGCGCCTGATCCGCGCGCTCCACGAGTACCTCGACCGCCTGGACGCCGCTCGCGCTCAGGCGGTCGGCGAACCGGGCGAGCAACTGGCGTGACCGCGACCGCCGAAACGCGACGTACGGCCTTGATCGGCAAGGTTTCGGCCACCGTGTTCCATTCGGCGGCGAGGCCTGGACGGCGGTGGATACGGTCGGCCGGTTCGGTGTTTGCCAGCCGGGGAAGTGTCCGGTCGGCGTGTCGTCGCATGGCGGGTGGGGGTGGTTCGGTGGACAGCACCGAGCAGCAGATCACGGAGCATCTGGCGAAACTTCAGCGGGAGATCGGCGTGCGCCGGGCCGAGGCCTTGGAGTACGACGTCGACGCCGATGAGTTCACGGTGGAGTACGCCCGCCTGGTGGAGGCCACCAGCGAGCTGGTGGAGTTCGAGGAAACGATCCCTGCGCGGCTTGCCGAGCCGGAGCGCCGGCGCAGTGAGCGCATCGTGACGTGGTCCTGGCGGGGCGAGGCCGTCGTCGGCGCCGTGCTGATCGCGCTGGTCTTCGTCCTCGACCACTCTGCCTGGTGGCTCGTTCTGCTGGTCCCGCACTTCGCTCTCACGGCTGCCGGCTGCTACCAGAAGGTCGACACCGAACAGCACCGGGACCGCCGCTTCGCAGCCCTCACCCTGCACATGGTCGCGCTCCTGATAGCCCTCATCAGCCTCAGCGTGATCACCCGATGGTGCATCCTCGCCGCCGCCGCGGGCTGGCTGCTCATCGCTGGACTCTCAATGGACAGTACGGGCGCCGATCCGAAGGGGGCGCGGCGGTGAACGAGGACTACGGCTACCAGGTCCGCCGCCTGGAGACGCAGGCCGGCGGGATGGAGAGCGAACTGCGCGCGCTGCGCTCGAAGCTGGAAGAGGCCGAAGACCTCGAGCACGAACTGCACCGTGTCCGAGACGACCTCCGCTCCTTCGAGGACGACCTCGGCACCGTCCGTGGCGAACTCAGCGAGCTGGACGACGACGTACGCAGCGACATCCGGGACACCGAGCAGGCCCTCAAGCGGCTGACCGGCCGCGTCCAGGCCCTCGAAGCACACCTGCTCGCCGCGGGCGGCGCCCCGCTCGCCGACCTCGACACCGTCGACCCGCAGTGGAAACAGCTCGCCCAGAGCGCCGCCCGCGGCTGGAACGCACGCTCCGGCCTGCTCACCGAGTACCAGCGCGACGCCCACCGCCTCAAGGCCCGCCAGTACGAAGCAGCGCTCGCCGAGCGCGACGAGCACCGCGACAAGGTGATGCAGGCCGCCGGGATCCTGGCCAGCACGCCGCGCTCCTCCCGCGAGTTCAAGCAGGCCGCCACGGACTTCGCCGTCTCCCGCCCCCTCGCCGAGAAACACGACCAGCGGGCACGGAAGCTGGCCGACACCGCTGAGAGCGCCCAGGCCGCACTCGACCAGGACGACGCCCTGAGGAAGACGAAGACTTCACTGATCGAGCAGGGCGAGAAGGCGGAGCGGAAGCTGAACTGGCTGCTGCGCGGCCGCCTGGCCGACGCGATCCGCGACCGCGCCGTGCTGCCCATGTGGTTCGTGACCGCGCTCGGCCCCGTACCGCCAGCGCGCAAGACCCAGGAGTGGATGGAACTCGCCGCCCAGGTCCTGGCCTACCGGGTCACCTACGAGATCACCGATCAGGTCGTCGCGCTCGGGGCGAAGCCCGGCACGTACGTCCAACGCCGTACCGAGTGGCACCGCGAACTCACCGAAGGCCTGCGCCGCTGGTAGCCCGGACCGCCAACAGGTCGCCCCCCGCACACCGTTCAAATCACCAGCGCGGGAGGTCAGCCGGATGAAACTCTGGTCGCATGAGTACGCGCAGCCACATCACGATCGGAGCCATCGACACACCGATGCCGACTGGCGAATGTCCCAACTGCGAACTGAACGTGGCATTTACGCACGTCAGCCGCCGTGATGTCTGGCCGGTCCTGAAGGACAGGCCGTTCGCTGCCCCCCGCTCGGGCGGCGACTTCAGCGGCGTCCCCAGCTCAGCCCAGCAGCCCAAGGACGATGTCTTCCGCGTTGTCGAGCACATCCTGTCCTGCCAGAGCTGTAAGAAGACCGCCGTGGTACATCAGCACTGGGGGCCGGACCTGCCCCAAGGCGACGATGAAGAGGCTCTCGCGACAGCTCTCAAGAACAAGGCAGCCAAACCGCGGCTCCTGGTCCTGGTGCATCCTCGACGCTCGGCACAGACCCTCGACGAAGCTGCTCCGCAGGAGGTTCGCGACCTCTTCGGCGAAGGCACCAAATGCCAGGAGGCTGGTGCGCTGCGGGCCGCAGCAGGGATGTACCGGGCGGCTGTGGAAGAGCTCTGCAAAGATCGCGGCGCCACCGGCCGGAACCTCAAGGAAAAGATCGCTGACCTGACCGACAGGGGCGTACCGGCCGACGTCGTCCGTGACCTCGATGAAGCCCGCACCCTGGGGAACTGGAGCCTCTATGACGGGCTGGCCTTCTCCTACGCGGAGGTGGACGACGTGGCTTCGCTGATCCAGGAAGCCGTATTCGTCGTCTACGTTCAGCCCGAACAGCGCGCTGCACTACGCGCGGCGCGCCAACAGCGGCGCAAACAAGCCCGCCCGGGAGCATGAAGCCACCGGCACGGGGGCGCCCAACTTGGACGTGCGAGACCCGGAACCTTCCATGCCCTCTTGCATCGGCGCGGACCGGAAGTGCCGAGCCGCCCCGGGCGCTCCGGCACAGGACCATGGACCGCGACGGCCGTCGCGGGAGGCCTCGATGGCAGCGAGGCGCGCACGCAGGCTCAGCTTTTCCTCAACGCTTTCGCGAACCGGTGGCCGTGGTCGGCGCGGGCGGCCAGGGTGCGGATATGGACATTTCCATCGTCGCCTCGGTCGGTACGGCCTTCGTGACCGCTTTGGTCACTGCCTCTGTCGCCTCCTGGGCTGCCCTGCGCACCTCGGGCACGACCTGGCTTGCCACTCACGCCAACCGCACGTTCGCCGCTCTCGCCGCTCTCCACGAAGCAACCGGCCCCGGCTCGCACTCAGAAGCCCTCGACGAAGCCGTCACCAACGCCCGCCTCGCCACCCGCGGCTTCCCGATCGGGGCTCCGGTCGATGCCGTCATCACCAGCGCCGACGCCTTCCGCTCTGCCGCCACCGCCCTCAAGGTCAGCAGGAACGTGCCGTACTTCCAGGCTTTCGATGCCCTGGCCCGTCACGTGCGCCATGAGGAGGGGGAGCAGTGCAAGGCCGAGGAGCGCGGGGAGAACTGGGGGTACTCGGAGACGGTGTTTGGCGAAGCACATCGCGCGCTGACCGACTACTACGCCTGTCAGGACAGGGGGGAAGACCCCGGCCCTGAAAAGGTCAAGAACCAGTTCGAGGACATCGAGCACCTCTTCCCCGACCTCTTTCCCCGGGCGTATGTCGAGCTGCTCCTGATCCCCAAGAGCCAGCGGCAGGCCTGCTACGAGAAGGTCGAGGAGCGGAAGCGGAAGCGCGATCAGGCCGCACGAGTCCTCGATGAGGACCGGGACCACCTCGCGAAGGCCTTGAGCCTGTGGAGTGGCACTCATCCCAGCCAGCTCGCTGGCGCACTCGACGCCGCCCAGCTGACTGGTGCCGGCTCATCGGGCCGCGGCAGCGGCGCGTCGTCCCTCCGCGCCCTCCTGCGCCTTCGCCGTCCGCCTCACCGCGGGTAAGTGCGCTTCGGTGGCACAAAATCGCGTCCGTCAAGGTTCATTGGCAAACGGTCAAGGTTCGATACCTGGCTCACCGACCCCGTCACGGCCGTCCCGTAGTTCGCCGGGGGACCTATTGACCCCGAAGCCGCCCCGGACCGAACGCCCCGATGCCCCAATTACGCCCTCGTGCGGGGATTCGGCAGCGGCTTCCCCTGCCTCACGCGGCCGGGCCAGTGCTCAGATCGAGCCGCCCGGTGTCGGTACCCCTCCTTACGCTTGTGCCAGTACGTCGTGAAGGGGACGAAATGGCTGGCACCAAGATTGATCAGCGCGCGATCGAGAAGCACGTGAAGGAGATCAACAAGGCCTACGAGCGGGCCTTCAAGAAGTACCCGATCACCGTGCCCCTGGGCGGCAGGAGTTTCACCGCCTCCGCCGGAGCCACCGGCCTGGGTGTGGGCATCGAACAGGACCCACAGCTGGTCCGCTACCTGATCTGGCTCGGCCAGCTGCCTGAACGCCGGTTCGGAAGACAAGCCGACTACGCCGAGCACTCCGACACACCTCTGAACGACGTTGCGGTCCTCGCCGCCGAACTGGAGCGGGACGGCCTCATCGACGCCATGGGAGCCTTCGGCTCACCCGACTCCCACCGGATCACCGACGACGGACGCGTAGAACTGCGCCGGCTCTCCCAACTGCGCAGCGCACCCGCCGCCCGGCACCGCTATGCCACCGACGGCTTCCTGCGCTGGCTCTACGCCACCGCGCACGACCAGCGCCCCACCGACCCGGCCGTCTTCCTGGACACCACCGCGGCGTGCTTCGCCGGCAGCACCCTGTCGGAAACCGAACTCGACTACGCGCTGGCACGCCTGACCAACTCCGGACTCGTCACTGACGCCGACACCCAGCCCAAGACCGTGGCCATCACCCTCGACGGCATCGACTGCGTACTTTCTGGAGCAACAGTGAGCGACTACCTCAACCGCACCCGCCCTGGTGACTACTACAGCATCACCGGCACCAACGTGGTCGCCGGTTCCCAGGCCAAGGTCGAGCAGCACAACCACAACAACGCCTTCGACCCCAGCGCCATGCGCGAGTTCGCGGCCCTGGTTCAGCAGCTCGCCCCGACCTACGGACTCGAACCCGCACAGCAGGCCGACCTCATCCACGACGCCGAAATTCTCGGTGAGGAATCCGACAGCGAGACCGTCCAGCCCGGACGCCTCCGGTCCGCGTACGACACCGTCATGGGCCGACTGACCCAGATCGGCGCCGCATCGGCCGCCCTGACCACGACCATCCAGCAAGGCCAGCAGGCGTACAGCACGGTCTTCGGCGGATAGAGGCCGCAGCTGCCGACTGCGTCCTCCGACCAGCTCGCCCGCCCGCGCCCTCCACGCTCGCCCCGATCGCGACCGAGGACCGGGCACGAACCTCAGGCCCTACACGCACACCTGTGCGATACCGCAGCTCAACCCCGGGCATCGCACCCCGGATGGTGCAGGGCCCGAGGACCGCGCCACTGGCTCCGGACCGTGCAGAGTCCCGGGGCCACCCCTCGCCCCGGGACTCTGCACCGCTCTGGCCGCGGCTTACCAGTCGTCAGGCGCGCTGCCCCCCCCGCCCCGCGATCGGCCGCCCCTCGCCGTTGTGGCCGCAGTGCGGCTGCTCCACCGAGGTCTTGTGCCCCTCGGGCAGGGCACAGATCCGACCCCAGCGGCCGTGCTTGCCCGCCGCGCTCATCACGCCGCTCCTTCCGTGGCCGCCCACTCCAGCCCGAGGCCGGCGAGCGCGGCGAGCTTGTCGGCGGTCAGCTTGGCCCGGCGGCTCTTGTGGTTGGACAGGAACACCCCGAGCTTGACCTCCGTACCGTCCGGCAGCGCCTCTACGTGTGCCCTGGGTACCGTCACAGAGCCTGTGCGGGCCTTGTACTGCGCCAGGGCCGCGACGCCCCGCTGGAAGGCGCTCACGGGCGCCGTGGACGGCTCCGTCGGCGCGGCCTGCTCCACCGGGGCCGGAGCGGTGAGAGGGGTGACGCCGACGGCCTCCAGTCGCTCGCGCTGCCCGTCGGCCAGGGCCGCCCACACCTCGGGCCGCCTCTGTCGGGACAGCCACTTCCCCACGTCCATGCCGTGCACGGTGAAGCCGAGCAGGACCTCCGCCGC